>LYSY01000001.1 GCA_001657395.1 Rhodospirillales bacterium BBD 1991-14
CACCCACCCATAACGCGGGGTGGAGCAGCCCGGTAGCTCGTCAGGCTCATAACCTGAAGGTCGCAGGTTCAAATCCTGCCCCCGCAACCAATAAAGCCTCCTGGTCCGCCAGGAGGCTTTAGTGGTTCCTGAGGATGGGGTTTCGAGCCGGGGATCTCCCCACGGGCGGGTGCCTCTACTCAGCGACCTTCACTGCTTTTAGGGACTCGCTCGGAAGCTCTCCGAACTGTTGGCGGTAGAGCTTGGCGAAGTGGCCGACGCTCGTGAAGCCAACGGCACGGGCTATCTCGGCGATTGTACCGTGTTGGCGAAGCAGAATGAGGTCGCGGGCAACACCTAATCGAATGGAGCGAATGAACGCGGCAGGCGGCAGGCCGCAACCCTCCTTGAGCCGCCGTCCCAGGGTTTTTTCGCTGGTCCCCAGTGCGGCGGCCAATTCCCTGGCACCGAAACCGGATTCGCCCAGGCGCTCGAGAATACACTCAGTGGCGGCCTCCACGAAGCGCTGCTCGGCGGGGGCAGCCAGCTTTCTTCGAGGGTTTCCGATCAGACTGGTTTCCAGTTCTTTGATCCTTGCGGTGCTGACCTTCAACGCCTCTGCGTGCCGGGTTTGCGCCGCGAGCGCATTGCGCCAAAGCGACCGCGCTTCTGCCAGCGCTTCCTGCCTTTGCGTTTGCAACGACTTCATCATGGTTGAAATGGCAATCATCATGAAGGTGGTTTCGCCCATGATGGCGAGCGAATACCCCCAGGTCAGGGGTCGCAAGACGATCAGGTCGTAGGCGACTGTTGCCCGGGTGATCTCGATTGGAAAGATGAAGAAATAGACCGCAATTGAGAGCCCGGCGGTCAGGAAGAGCAGGGAGCCGGAGACGTACTTGGCTTGCGGCAGGCCGTCGCGCACCTTCTTCAGGGATATGGCGAGGAGAACCAGCGGCGAGGCGAAGAAAGTGAGATGAAGCGGCATGGACAGGCGCCAGGGGTCCACGACTGCCAGAGCCGTGGTCAGCATGGCGATGCCGGAAAGAACGGTGAACAAACGCCTTATTGAGGGCCGTTCCGCGTCGATCCTCAGCAGCACACGGCAGTACTGGATGTTCGCGAAGACACCGAGCCCGGCCATGAACTCCCGGAAGGGCGATAACACCGTGACGGGCAGGGTCACGCCCATAAAGTTGCTGAGCCATCCGTCATAGATAAAGGAGAAGACGAAAAAGCAGGTCATATAGAGCGCGTAGTACTGATAGAAACGCGCCTCGACATGGCGGAACAGAACGACGCTGATGAGGGCAATTGTCGCGAGATAGCCCAACATGACCGCCGTCATGACCAGGCTCAGCGTCGTCCAGTCGGAATACAGGTCCGGCGCCATGATTGCCGGGGTAATGCTGGGCGCGAAGGTTCCTGTAATCCGCAGCAGGAAGGTCTTCTCTGCCTTGGGTCCGATATCCAGCGGAAAGCCGGTTTTGACCGCTGTGTCGGCCCGCTCCGGCAAAGGGATTGTTCGGCCGTTCTGCGCTACGGCAACGATGCTGTCCGCCTGCTGCTCAAACAGGGTCACCTCGTCGAAGATGTATTCCATAAAGGTGACGAACCACCGTCTCTCGCCGTCATGATCGTTGACCACCGTAAACCGGAGCCAGAGCGCCTGGCCGGGCAGCGGAGCACGGAAGATCCGGGCGCAGTGCCCGGGTTCGAATGGCTGCGTGGCAACGGCCGCCGGCTCGAGCAGGCCTGTCGGGTCGAGGAAAGAGTCGGCCATCAGCGACCGCATCTGGTCTTCCGGGCGCTGCGACAGGCTGTTGGCCGCCGCGATCGCGCTGCCGGCCTTCCCGGCGGTCGCTGAAGGGCATACAACGCCGGCATCGTCCGCCTGCGCTGCTGCGCCTCCTGCGACTGTAAAGAGGAGCGCCAGGAGAAAGAATGCGCTCAGAGACGCGGGAGAGTTAACCATTGAATCCGGAGTCTAGTTCAAGGGCCACGGCGCGTAACCTCACATTCCCGTAATAGGCGAAGACTCATTTCGGACAAAGGTGTCCGCAGATCGGTCAAACCACCAATTCCCCATTCAAATCAAGCACAAATCTGTCTCTACTCGCCTCGGCGGCTGCACGGCACAGGATAGGCTTTGGCGCTGCTTGGGGTGTCTGGGAACACAGGTGTCCGGAAAACCAACGCGCTGGTTTCCAGAAACACAGGTGTCCCGGGGCATCTATGAACTCAGATGCTTAAGAAATCGGGTACCGGACATCAGGTACCGGGCAGATGCGGGAGTCTCTCCTTCATGGCCGGCTTTCGCATCTGAAAACTGGGTGCGCAAGGGGTGGGAGACAGGCCATGAGGGACGATCTTAGCCGTGGCTATGAGGGTCAGGAAGACACTCCGGCTGAGTTCGCTGGGGCACCGGACGTCGCCGCGGCGCAGGGCAATGCGGCCCTGGTGGGGCAGGCTGCGGAAGTCTTGGATGTTTCGCGTAGCCCATTCGGAGAGACCGTAGAGATCCAAGCTCTCGCCGGCCGGACCTACAACCTGACCTTCCCGCCGGAAGAGGCCCAGGTTCAGGTCGACGGCACCGACTTCATCCTCTCCTTCGATGACGACGGCGACGGCACGCCCGACAGCCGGATTGTCTTCCTCGATGTGGTCACGCTGGCCGAGAGCGGCGAAGCGCCGAGCTTCACGGTCGCCGGCATCGAAGTGGGCGCGGAGGTCTTGATCAATCAGGCCATGGCGCTTGCCGAGAGTGGCGACACCACCCTTGAGACGGCGGCGGGGCAGGGGGCGCAGGGTGGTGGCGCCACGGCCTACAACGACGATCTGGGCGCGGCCATCGACCTTCCCACGGCGCAGGTGGAGGTGTTGGGTGGTACCGAACTGGAGTTTGGGCTGCTTGCGGTTGTCCCCGATGCTATCGAGTTGCCTGTCGGCCCGGAGGTGGATGGCCTGCCGCCACCGCCGCCGCTGCTGATCAACGAGATCGGTCTGTCGGTCGAGATAGCGATTCCCGGTTTACTGGGCGCCGATCCTGCCGACCCGGCCGCTGCCGTGGCGGCGCCCCAGGCCTACAACTTCATCGAGGTGATGAACAACGGCAGCGCCACGTCTTCGACCGAGGGTCTGGTGGTTGAGCTTCTCAACCCCGCCGGCGACGTCGTTTCCTTTGCTGTACCAGACGGGATCACCATACCCGCCGGCGGTTTTGCGGTTTTCTATCAGCCGGCCGGTGACGGTCTCGGCGACGGCATTGAGGCCGTGGTGGTGCGGATCTTCGATGCCGACGGCAACGTCGTTGGGGGGCTGGAGATCCCGGCGCAGGCTTTCTGGGACCTGGGTGTAGACACCACGGAAGCCCTTGCGGTCAACCTGGTGTTCACGAACGGGGAAGGGGTCACCAGCTCCCTCGATACCTTCGCCGCCAATCTGACCCAGGCGGATCTGGCGGGATTAACCGATCCTGGTTTTGCCGGTGCGCCTGACGGCTTTGGTTCACCCCTGCTGAAGCTGGACTTCGAGACCTTCAACGGCCGCCTGACCGGCGGCCATCGCATCTTCGCGCGGGTTGACAGCGACGACAGCAACACTCAGGGCGACTGGACCACTGGCACGGTTCCCACCGACGGGCTTCTCAACGACCTCAACGCGGATGACGAGTCGGCGGCGCTTGATGCCAATGCCGCGGACCCGTTGAACGACGAACTGAATCCGGGCCAGGACAACCCGGATCCTCTGGCCGGGCAGAACTTTCTGCAGGCGGTGGATGCCGCGGGCGAAGTGCTCGAGGGCGGCGGTAGCCCGGACTTCCTGTTGGGGGCCGGGGGTGGCGATTCGCTCTACGGCGGCTCGCAGGCGCTGCGTGACGAGCAGGGCGACAAGGCGGAGAACCAGCTCCAGCAAGTACTCGATTCCGGTGTGTTGGGCGGCGGGGGTAGCGCCGGCCTCACCCACACGCCCTTGTTTAGCGACCACAACGACTTACTCTTCGGCGATGCCGGCGACGATGCGCTCTACGGCGGTGCCGGTGGCGATTATCTGATCGGCGGTCAGGGCAGCGATACCCTGGAGGGCGGCACGGGCGACGACGCGCTCTACGGCGACGGCTCCGAAGAGGTCGGTGGCTTGCCGGACGACGACCCCGATCATGCCGGCGCGGACGTCATTGCCGGCGACGCGCTGAACAACGCGGAGTCCATTCCAGGGTCGCCTCCTCAAGACGGCGCTGCGGCCATCGCGGTTCTGGGTGGTAACGACACCATCGCCGCCGACAACGGCGATGACGCAGTTTCCGGCGATGCCCTGGCGGCAGATGCCGAAAGCGCCCGGGCGGTGAGCTATTCCGACAACAGCGTCGTCCGTCCGCTGGATGGTACGGGCGCGGCTGACCGGGGTTTTGCCAACGATGTTCTCGACGGCGGCGCGGGCAACGATCGGATCGCAGGCGACGCGGCGGCGATCGTTACCGGTGGCGGATCGCCGGCTACAGCGGAGGCGACGGCTCACAATCTTGGTTTGCAGGGCGGCGAAAGCGCGGCAGCGACCGGCAGCGATACCATCGACGGTGGGGACGGCGATGACCTGATCGCCGGCGAGGCGCTGGCCGACGCGGGTACCGGGGGCGATTCCGCTTCGGCGATGGCCTTGAGCGAGAACCGCAGCGACCGTGCGGAGGCCGGGGCCGGCAACGATGTGATCGACGGCGGTGACGGCGCGGATACCATTGCCGGCGAAGCCTTGGTCCGGGGCAGCAACGCCACCGCGACGGCCACCAATACGGCCGGTGGCGGCGGTTCGGCGGGCGATGACTTCATCGATGCCGGGAGCGGCGACAACCGGGTTTCCGGTGAGGCCACGGTCGATGGCCCGGGTGCCGAGGCCAATGTCGAGAACACGGCAACGGCGGCTGACGACAACACGGCCTCCGCGGGCAATGACAACATCGTCACCGGCAACGGCAACGATACGGTCTCCGGCGGCGCCCTGGCAGCGGGTGCAATGGCGCTGGCCGCCATCATCAACAAGGCGGCGGCCACCCTGGGCATTGCCCGGGCCGGCAATGACGACATCGTAGTCGGCGATGGTGCCGACAGGGCCGCGGGCGACGCCCTGGCCTCCGGCGCGGGTGCGGTCTCCTCGGCGACCAACGAGGCCACCGCTGGCGGTGTCGACGGCGAAACGGTCAGAGCCGAGGCCGGCAACGACACCATCGATGCCGATTTTGGCAGCACCGGCGATGTGCTGGCGGGCGACGCCGCCGGCCTGGGCAGCGACAGCGGCAACGCGACGGCAACCAATACGGCGACGATAGGCGACGGCGCCTACGGTTTCGCCGAGGCCGGCAGCGACGACATCGACGCCGGCGACGGCAACGACACGATCTCCGGCGGCGCGTTGGCGGAAGGTGACGGTGCTAAGGCTCAGGCCGACAATACGGCCACGGCCAACGGCGAGGGCAATGAAGCCCGTGCGGATAACGACACCATCACAGCTGGTGACGGGGCCGACACGATCGCCGGCGATGCCCTGGCGACCGGCGCCCTGGGCAATGCGGTGGTCAACAACAAGAGCTTCGCTACTGACTATGGCATGGCCGATGCCGGCGATGACCTCATCCTCGCCACGGCCGGCTCCACCGGCGACCTGATCGCCGGTGAGGCCCTCAGCCTGGGTGGTGACGCCACGGTGCTGAACTATGGTGAGGCCTCCGGCTACGGCTCCAACGCCGATGCGGGCAACGACGAGATCGTTGCCTCGGACGGTGACGACACCATTTCCGGTGGCGCCGCGACGACGGCGACCGGCGGCAATGCCATGACCACCAACACGGCTCTGGCGACCGAAGACGGCGATGTCGATGCCGGCGGCGACGACATTGAAGGGGCCGGTGGCGACAACCTGGTGGCCGGTGACGCCCTGGTGAGCAACATCGCCGGCGGTAACGCCACGGCGTTGAACACCGCCACCGCCACCAACCAGGACTCCACCGATTCTGGTTCGGACGACGTAACCCTTGGCGGCGGCGACGACACGGTGGCCGGCGATGCCCTGACCAAGGGTGACGGGTCCACCGCCTTGACCGAGAACACGGCAACCGTGGTGGTCGACAACGGCGTGGGCAGGGGCGACGCCGATGTTGGTGACGACGACATTTATGGCGGCGATGGTGAGAACATCATCGCCGGCGACTCGGCAGCCCTGGGCGACGACGGTCTGGCCAAGGTGGTGAACTTTGCCAGCAAGACCGCGGATTATGGCGACGACGATGCCGACGCCGGCAACGACAGGGTCTGGTCTGGGGACGACAGCGACACCATCGCCGGCGATGCTCTGGCGACGGGTGCCGGCGGCCTGGCCGAGATTGACAATGGCGCTGTGGCCAGCGGCTACGGCACCAGCAATGCCGGTAACGATAGCATCAACGGTGATTACGGCGCCGGCCCCGGCGACTACGGCGACCTGATTGCCGGCGACGGCGCCAGCACCAGCGACGCTGGTGGTGATGCCGCGGTGACCAACGATGCGGATGCCAGCGACTACGGCAACGCCGCGGCCGGCAGCGACACCATCTTCTCCGGCGACGGCAACGACACCATCTCCGGCGGTGCGCTGGCGGCGGGTACCGCCCTGGCGGCAGTGGATGCGGCGACGGCGGGGATCGTCAACACGGCGATTGCGACCAACGCAAACGCGGCGGCCTCTGCCGGCGACGACTCTATCGAGGCCGGCGACGGCGGCAATCTGGTGGCGGGCGAGGCGCTTGCCACCGGCGCCTACGGTATCGCCGACGCCGAAAACACTGCTACGGCCACCGGCGGCGCCACGGCCACGGCGGGCGACGACACCATCGGGGCGGAAGACGGCGACGACACCATCTCCGGTGACGCCCTGGCGACCGGCGACGATGGCGTGGCCATCGCGGCGAACACCGCCTCGGCCGGCGGCACCGCCTTGGCGGGCAGCGATGCTATCGAGGCCGGCGGCGGTGACAACGTGGTGGCCGGCGATGCGGCGGCGACCGGTGCCGGCGGTACGGTCTCCATCACCAACTCCGCTACCGCGGGTGAGGGTGACGCCCATTCCGGCGACGACTTCATCAGCACCGGTGCCGGCAATGACATCGTGGCCGGTGAAGGCGGCGCCCAGGGCGATGCGACGGCCAGCAATATGGCCAGCACAACCGGTGCTGAAGGCGCGGCCTATGCTGGCAACGACACCATCTTTGCCGGCGATGGTAACAACGTGGTCTCCGGCGGTGTGGGCAGCCTGAACGGCAACGCTACGATCACCAACGATGCCGAGGTGTCCGCTGCTGGTGGCGAAGCCCATGCCGGTAATGACGAAGTGCGGACCGGCACCGGCGACGATGCCATCGCCGGCGATGCCTTGACAGTGGCGGCGGGAACCCTTGCCCAGACGCGGAACAGTGCCGCTGCCGATGCCTCTGCAGACGGTGCTGCGCGTGCCGGTAACGACGACATCGAGGCTCAGGGCGGCAACGATCTTGTCGCCGGTGAGTCGCTTGCCTATGGCGACAATGCCACGGCCGATGTGGAAAACGCCGCCAGCCTGAACTTTGACAACGGCGATGACGGATTTACGTTTGCCAGCGCCGGCAACGACTCCATATATGGCGGCGAAGGGGACGACACCCTCTCCGGTGGCGCTCTGGCGGCCGGCGAGGATGCCACGGCGATCATCAGCAATTCGGCCACGGCCAACGGCCTGGGTTTCCTCGGGCAAATTTTTGGCCATGCTGTCAGTGCCGGCAGTGACCGTGTCCGTGGTGGTGATGGCAACGACCTCATTGCCGGTGACGCCCTGGCCAGCAACCGGAACGGGACGGCCACGGCCAACAACATGGCCATGACACTGGCCGGTTTCTCGGTTGCCGGTGCAAATACGGTCGTGGAAGCAGGCAGTGACGATCTCCGCGGTGGGGATGACAACGATACCATCGCCGGCGATACCATGACCTCCCACGAGGAAGGCGGCGACGCGACGGCCAACAACACGGCGGTGGACGCGGGCGGGCCAGACACGGGTGACAATCATGTCGTCCTAGCGGGGGCTGACAATCTGCGCAGTGAGTTCGGCTTCGACCTTCTCTCCGGCGATGCCCTGGCGGCGGGTGAAGGTGCTGAGGCTCTGGCCAACAACACGGCCACCTCGAACGACTATGGCTTTGCTTCAGCCGGCAGTGACTTCATCTCCGGCGGCACCGGCGACGACACCATCTCCGGTGGCGCCCTGGCGAGCGGTGTGGACGGTGTGGCCAAGGCGGTGAACGCTGCGACGGTCAACGGCAGTGGTTCTGCCACGGCCGGCGACGACGTCATCTTTGGTGGCAGCGGCAGCGAGCTGATTGCCGGCGAAGCCATGACCCTTGACGAAGGCGGCGATGCCACGGCTGAGAATACGGCTACGGTGGTCGAAGGGGCCGATGGGCTCGCTTCTGCCGGTAGTGATACAATCGGCGGCGGTAACTCCGACGGGACGCCCTTGAACGGCCTCAACGGTAACGACACCATCGCCGGTGAAGCCCTCACGAAGGCCGACGGTTCGGTGGCCGAGGCGCAGAACACCGGCGTGGTCGAGGAGAATGCCGGTGAGGGTGCCGAGGCGCACGCCGGCGACGACCGGATCGTCGCCGACCGCGGCCAGCACTACATCGGCGGTGAGTCCGTGGCCCTGGGCGACGGCGATCCGGGCGAAGCGGAAGACTTCCTGGCCGTGGCCCGCAATGAGGCGGAGGGCGACCGCGCCTTCGCCGGCAATGATCGGATCACGGTGGGCGACGGCGATGACGGCGGCCCGGGCATCACCATCGATGGCCTGGATGGCGGCCAGGGCGTGACCTTCTTCGGCTCGGTCATCGCCGGTGAGTCTCTCACCCTCGGCGACGATGCCGGGGCCCTGGCGGTCAACGCCGCCACTGCCGGCCCGGCAGGTCCTGGCGGTTCCGCCGGCAACGACAACATAACCGCGGGTGGTGGCGGCAACATCATGGGCGGCGACGCCCTGGCGCAGGGCGATGGGGTGGTCACTGCCACGGCGACCAACACCGCGAACGGGCTGGGCAGCGGCGCCGGTAACGATTCCATCCTGGCTGGTGAGGGCGGCGACATCATCGCCGGCGACGCGCTGGCGATTAGCGCCAATGGTGACGCCTTCGCCACCGCCACCAACACCCCCGGCGAGGGTGGCCTGGCCGGCCGCGATATCATCATCGCTGGCGGCGACGACGACACCATTGCCGGCGATGCGCTGGCGATCGGCGCCAACGGTGCTGCGGTGGTGAACGGCGGCGGTCACGATTTAATCCAGGGCGGCACCGGTAACGACCTGATCGCCGGCGACGTGCTGGCCCTGGGCGGCGCCACGGCGGCACTGAATATCGCCGGCGGCGACGACACCATCATCGGCGGCGCCGGTGACGATACGATCTTTGGCGACAGCAGCGACACCGCCGCCGCCATCGGCGGCAACGATGTGCTCGACGGCGGCGACGGCAGCGATACGCTCTATGGCGGCGCCGGCAACGACACCGCCACCTATGTCGCCGATGCGGTTTTGCAGGGTACGGGCAACCTCTATGACGGCGGCCTGGGCCTGGACAAACTGGTGGTCACCTACGCCGTGCTGCCCAACGACACCGCGCTCAACGAGTTGCAGGAGATGGTCGCCCTGCTGGCTTCCTTCAGCGACCCGGCGGCGGACCGCGATCCGCTCGATTTCGGCGGCGCCTCCTGGGGCAATGCCACCAACGGCTTTGCCGACAACAGCTTCGACCTGGATGGCGACGGCGTCGACGACATCACCGTGGCCGACTGGGAAGAGGTCGAGATTATCGTCGACGGCGAAGTGATTGTGGATCTCTGCGAACTCGGCGCAGAGCGGATCGAAGGCGACGACACCGCTGAGAACCTTGATGGCGGCGCCGGCAACGACACCGTCTTTGGCTTCGGCGGCAACGACAGCCTCTACGGTGGTTTCTGCCATGACGATCTCTACGGCGGCGCGGGGAACGACTTCCTCGACGGCGGGGTCGGCAACGACCTGCTCTATGGAGAGGCCGGCGAGGATACCCTGATCGGCGGCGAGGGCAGCCAGGACACGCTCTATGGTGGCGAAGACGACGACCTGATCTACGGCGACACCCCCGACGATGCCGACCCGCAGAGCGGCGACGACGACCTGCTCTACGGCGGCGATGGGGACGACAGCCTCTTTGGCGGCGGCGGTGACGACACGCTCTATGGCGGCGCCGGCGGCGGGATCCCTGGATCTGACCTCCACGTCGGCGGGGCCGGCAATGACATCATCTACGGCGACGGTGCAGAGTTCCTGTTGATCGCCGGTGAGGATCTTGGGTTCGACATCGGTGTCGTGACGACGAATACGGCCGAGACCAGCGATGGTTATGCAGCAGCCGGTACCGGCAACGATCTCATTCTTTTCGGTGTCTCCGGTAGTGACAGTTATTTCGTTTCCGGTGGCAGCTTTGCTCTCGGCCGTGCCACAACACTCGCCAATACTGCGGATGTGAGCGGATTCGGCGGCGAGGCCAAAGCCGGCGACGACACCATTACCGGTCTTGGGGACGGCGGCTGGATCGCCGGAGATGCCCTGGCTGCTTCGAGCTTCTCGTCCATCGGGGCCTTGGTGACCAACTCGACAGAGGCGACAGCCGGCGTGTTCGGCGACGGCCGAGCGTCGGCCGGCAACGACCGCCTCGCCCTGCCGTTGAACGCCGAGACAGGTCCCGACGAGTCGCTCATTGCGGGCGACGCCTTGGCTGTGTCAGTTGATGGTCTAGCAGAGGTTCGGGCCACCGCGGAGAACACTGCCGAGGCAAGCGGAGGTGAAGCAGGTTCCTCTGTTGCACGATCGGGCAACGATGATATTGGCATTGGCAACGGAGAAGGCTTCGTTGCGGGTGATGCGCTGTCCTTCGGCGCCGGCAGAGGTGAAGCCGGAGCCATCAATACAGCGACCGTTGAGGGTGAGGGCGCCGCTTCGACGCAGGCCGAAGCCGGCAACGACACCCTGGTCGGCGGCGACGGCGCCAAGGTCTTCGCTGGCGACGCTATGGTTTGGGTGCCTAGCACTGCATTCTTCAGTGCGCTTAATACTGCCCTGACCGAGAACACAGCCGATGGAGCCGGCAGCCGGGCCGGCAACGACAGCATCGTTACCGGTGCAGGCGACGATCTCATCGCCGGCGATGCCTTGGCCGGCGACGCCCTGGCGGCCGCCGTAGATGACGCCACCGTATCGGCCACGGTGACAAACACCGCCAGTAACGGCGGTGTCGCCGGCAGCGATACCATCGATGGGGGTGCGGGGAACGACACCATTTCCGGCGACGCGCTGACGGACGGTCCCGTCGGTTCCGCGGTGGTGAACGGCGGCGGCGACGATTCGATCCGCGGCGGGGCGGGCGACGACCTGATTGCCGGCGACGTGCTGGCGCTGGGCGGCACCACGGCGGAACTGAACATCGCCGGCGGCGACGACACGCTCTATGGTGGGACCGGAAACGATACGATCTACGGCGACAGCAGCGATTCCGACGACAGCATCGGCGGTGACGACTTCATCGACGGCGGCGATGACAACGATCATCTCTATGGCGGGGCTGGCGATGACACCCTTTATGGCGGCGCTGGGGATGATTTCCTCGACGGCGGCAGCGGCAACGACGCGCTCTATGGGGGTGGCGGTGCGGACACCCTGATCGGCGATGAGGGCAGCCAGGACACGCTCTATGGCGGCGCCGACGGTGACCTGATCTATGGCGATGCCCCCGACGATCCCGACCCCACGACCGGCGACGACGATCTGCTCTATGGCGCTGATGGCGACGACACCCTCTACGGCGGCGGCGGCAACGATAGCCTTTATGGCGGCGAAGGGGCCGATTCCCTCTTTGGCGGCTTCGGGGATGACGCCTTCTACGGCGTGGACGGCGATGACGACGTTGCCGACAGCGGCGGCAACGACACCATCTTCAGCGCCTTTGCCACGGTGCTGGGCCCGGGCATCGAAAACCTGGTGCTGACCGGCAATGACGACGTGAACGGTACCGGCAACGACCTGGACAACAGCCTGACCGGCAACGGCGGCGACAACCTGCTGAGCGGCCAGGACGGCAACGACACCCTGATCGGCGGCGGCGGCGCGGATACCCTCGTCGGCGGCGCGGGGGATGACTGCTATGTCGTCGACAGCCTCGACGACGTGGTGACCGAAGACCCGGGCGAAGGCACCGACACGGTGAAGGCCTCCGTCACCTATACTCTGGGCGAGACCCTCGAAAACCTGGAACTGACCGGCGAGGCCGCCATCGACGGCACCGGCAACGATCAGGACAACAGCCTGATCGGCAACGACGCCGACAACGCGCTCAGCGGCCTGGAAGGCGACGACACGCTGACGGGCGAGGGTGGCGATGACACTCTGGAGGGTGGCACGGGGAACGATTCCCTGGACGGCGGCGCCGATGACGACCTGCTGCGCCACGATGTCGCGGCCGGCGACAGCCATGACACGCTCTCCGGCGGCGAGGGCTTCGACACCCTGGCGCTGACTTTCGAGGGCAGGCCTGAAGGTCTGGCCCTTGCCGAGTTGCAACGCCTGACGGCCTTCGTCGAAGCCAATGCCGCCGGCGGCGGCGATAACGGCGTCTCCGAAAGCTTCGACCTGAACGGCGATGGCCTTGCCGATCTCACGGTGCAGGATATCGAGAACCTGACCGTGGTCGTCGGCGGGATCGAAGATCCGCAGGCCGGCGACAACCGGGTGCTGACCAACATTGCCGACCGCTCGCCCATCGATATCCCCTTCGCGGCCCTGCTGCTGAACGACAGCGAGACCCTAACCATCATCGGCATCGGGGCCGTCACCGGCGGCACGGCGGAACTGGTCGATACCGACGGCGACAGCCTGCCCGACGCGATACGCTTCATCGCCGACGAGAGCGGCCGAGGTTTCGCCAGCGTCGAATACATCACCTCCGACGGATTCAACGAACGCAGTGCCACCGCGGACATCAGCATTCGTACTGGATCAGAGATCGACGGTTCATCGTCAGATGAGATTATCATTGCCGCGGCCGATTCCGGAGAGTTCCATGACGGACTTGGCGGCGACGACTACATCGTCGGTGCGCTCAATATCGCGAATTACCTGCTTGGTCGCGAGGGGGACGATAGTGTCTATGGCGGGATGGGCGACGACACGCTCGATGGCGGTGAGGACGCGGATCTACTGGACGGCGGTGAGGGGGATGACAGACTGTTCGGTGACGACGGCGCAGATACGCTGTACGGCGGTGTCGGCATGGACTTCCTGGACGGCGATGACGATGACGATCTGCTCTATGGCGGCGGTGATAACGACGAACTGCTGGGGCGGGATGGCAACGACAGCCTGTTCGGTGAAGCCGGCGACGACGACCTGAGCGCAAGCACGGGTGATGACCTGCTTGATGGCGGCGGAGGGAATGACAGCCTGTTCGCTGGCGACGGCAACGACACACTCTATGGCGGCCTGGGGGAAGATTTCCTGGATGGCGACGAAAATGAGGATCTGCTTTACGGCGGCGAAGACGATGACAGGTTGCTCGCGCGCTCGGGCAACGACACGCTCTATGGCGATTCCGGCGACGACTCCCTGAATGGCGGTGACGACAACGATTTGCTCTACGGTGGCGACGGTGTGGACACGCTGCGTGGCGGTGACGGCAACGACACGCTGTACGGCGGAACCGGCGGCGAGAACGATAGTATGTCCGGCGGCGCTGGTGACGATCTCTACTTCGTCGACAATGCTCGAGAACGACTGCTCGAAGTAGCGGGCGACGGTAACGACACGGTGGTCAGTTCAGTGAGCATTGACTTCCTGAATATCGACGAAGCCAACCGTCGCCACATCGAGAATCTGGAGTTGGTCGGGGAGGCGATCGAGGGCCGTGGCGGTAATCGAGCCAACAGGATCACCGGCAACGACAAGGATAATATCCTCGACGGCAGCGGCGGCAACGACACGCTCTACGGCGGCCTCGGCGATGATACGCTGATCGGCGGTACAAACAATGACACGCTCTATGGCGGCGAGGGCGAAGATAGCCTCGACGGCAGCAGCGGCAACGATCTTCTTTATGGCGGTCTCGAAAACGACACGCTTATGGGCGGTATCGGCGCCGACCTCCTCTACGGCGAAGAGGGGGATGACAGTCTGGACGGCGGCACCTCCAGCGATACGCTTTACGGTGGTGCGGGTGCGGACACGTTGGCGGGCGGAGACGGCAACGACCTTCTCTCCGGCGGCGAGAGCGATGACAGCCTGGACGGCGGTGAGGGTGACGACCTGCTGCAGGGCGGCGATGGCGCCGATACGCTGCTTGGTGGGGGTGGTAACGACACGCTTTATGGCGGTGAAGGCGATGACTCTCTGGATGGCGGTGCGGATGACGATCTGCTCTATGGCGGCGATGATAACGACGTACTTCAGGGGCAGGCGGGTAACGATACGCTTTACGGCGGAGATGGCGACGACTCCCTGACCGGCGGTGACGGCGACGATTTGCTTTACGGCGGCGACGGTAGCGACGGGATAGACGGCGGCCAAGGCAACGACACCCTCTATGGGGGGGGCGGCAACGAATTCGACAATCTGGTTGGCGGCGACGGCGATGATGTTTACTTCGTCGATAACGCCGGAGAGCAACTGCTGGAGTCTGCGAACGAAGGCACCGATACGGTGGTCAGCTCGGTCAGTTTTAGCCTCAACAGCGATCCAAATCGCTTCAACATTGAGAATCTCGAGTTGGTGGGGCAGGCCGATAACGGCATCGGCAATGCCCTGGCCAACAGCATCACCGGCAATGACAGGAACAATACTCTCAGCGGCGAGGCCGGTGCCGACACGCTCTATGGCGGTGAGGGTGCGGATACGCTGATCGGCGGCGACGACGGCGACCTGTTGTACGGCGACGGCGGCGACGACAGTCTGGCCGCCGACGGGGGCGATGACACGCTCTACGGTGGGGCCGACGACGACACCCTCACTGGCGGCTCGGGTGCGAACCTGCTGTACGGCGGAATCGGCGACGACGCGTTCTACGGCGTCGACGGTGACGACACGACGGAGGGCGGCGACGGCACCGACACGCTCTATAGCGAAACCACCGCCGTGCTCGGCAATGGCATGGAGAACCTGGTGCTGACCGGCGCCGACGATGTCGACGGTACCGGCAACGCCCTGGACAATGTCCTGACCGGTAACAGCGGCGCCAATCTGCTGCTCGGCCTGGGTGGTGACGATACGCTGACCGGCGGTGATGGCGATGACACGCTGGACGGCGGCGCCGGCAGCGACTCCGTGGATGCGGGTGCGGGCGACGACCGGGTTGTCCATGCGGTGGGGGTGCCCGGCACCAACGGGCTGAACAGACTGGATGGCGGCAGCGGAACCGACGTCCTGGCGGTGAGTTTCGACGGTCAGCCGAACCAAGCGGCAATCGATGAGTTCTTCCGGCTGCAGGCCTTTATTCAGGCCAATGCCGATGCCGGGGGTGACAATGGCGTCGAGGAAGGCTTCGATCTGGACGGCGACGGCACTGTCGATACCATCGTCAAGGATTTCGAAGTTCTGGAGGACGTCAGCGATGTTCTCCTGCCCCCGGCGATCCCCGGTAAGCCGGTACTGAGCAACATCGCGGATGGCTCGCCGATCGTGGTGCCCTTCGCGGCCCTGCTGTCCGGCGGCGCGGCCGCCCTCTCGATCATCGCCGTTTCGAACGCGGCCGGCGGTACGGTCGAACTGGTCGACACCGACGGAGATAGTGCCTTCGATGCGGTGAGCTTCACCGCCGACACCAACGGCCTGACGACCGGCAGCTTCATCTACACCGTCAGCGACGGCCAGGGCGAGGAGAGCCGCTTCGCGGTCGACGTTAGAATCTTAGGGGGTCTTATCGTTCCTGGTCCGGAATCAGATGACATCATGATCGCCGCCCCGAACTTCGCGATCATAACCGCCGGTGAAGGCGACGACTACATCGTCGCCGGAGTTGGCGAAAGTTCTCGACTATTTGTGGGTGGGAGCGGCGACGACACGCTGGTCGGCAGTGACGTCGGCGATCAGATGTATGGCGGCGATGACGACGATCTGCTCTACGGCTTTGAAGGGGAAGATCTTCTCTATGGGGACGAAGGGGAAGACAGTGTCCGCGGCGGCGAAGGCGGCGACACCCTTTATGGCGGCGCCGGCGTGGATCTGCTGTTCGGTGAGAATGGGGAAGACCAGCTCTACGGCGATGCCGATGACGATATCCTCAGCGGCGGCGAGGGGAACGACCTGCTTGACGGCGGCTATGGGGGGGATTTCCTCGCCGGCGGTGCCGGGGCCGACACCCTGATCGGCGGCAGGGGCGACCCGGGTACGTCCCTTGGCGGCCCGGATACGCTCTTTGGCGGCGCGGAAGGTGACCTGCTCTACGGCGATCGTGCTGATGATGGACCCCTGTCCATTATCGGTGACAGTGATCTACTATTTGGCGAGGGCGGCGACGATACCCTGATTGGTGGTGGCGGTTCCGACACTCTCTATGGCGGCGAAGGCAACGATATCCTCGACGGCGGTACCGGCGCTGACACGCTGATTGGCGGCAGCGGAAACGACCGCTTGATCATTTCCGACGCCGATACCTTCGTGGAACTCGCCAATGGCGGAAACGACACGATTGTCGTGGACTTCGTTGTCAATCTGAATGATTCAAGCTTCGACCACATCGAAAACGCGGAATTGCAGAACACACCCTCGGCGCTGACCCTGGAGGGTGACGAGAATGCCAACATCCTGACCGGCAACAGCTTCGGCAACCGGCTTGGCGGGCGCGGTGGAAACGACACCCTCTACGGCGGCGGTGGAGACGACAGCCTGTTCGGCGATGGCGGCGCCGATGCGCTCTACGGCGGCCAGGGCGATGATCGCCTGATCATCGACGAATTCGACAGCGTAACGGAGTTCTCCGGGGAGGGCAACGACACGGTGGTCGCCAGCTTCAGTGTCGATTTGAACAACCCGGACTTCAACAACATCGAGAACGCGGAACTGCTACAGTCGGCGGGTGCCGGTAGCCTGACAGGTGATGACGGCAACAATAGACTGGTCGGCAATACCTTTGACAACACTCTGTCTGGCAACGGCGGCAACGATAGTCTCTACGGCGGCGCCGGGAACGATACTTTGGTCGGCGGTGACAACAGCGACACCCTGGATGGCGGCGCCGGGAACGACGCCCTCGCCGGTGGCGGCGGCAACGACGCACTCTATGGCGGCGCGGGTGACGATCGCTATAACTACGACGGATCCGACCGCCTCTTCGAACTGGTCGATGACGGCAATGACACGATCTTCTCCGATGTAGGGATCGATCTCAACGATACGGCCTTCGACAACATCGAGAACGCCGACTTGACCGAGGCAGCCGGTGGCGCCGACCTTCGCGGCGACGCGGGCGACAACCGGCTGGACGGGAACAGTTCCCGGAATTCCCTCCTTGGCGATCAAGGAAACGACACCCTCGATGGCGCCGGCGGCGACGACACGCTGGATGGCGGTCGCGGCTCGGACACCCTCTTCGGCGGTGCCGGAAACGACCTCATGTATGGCAGTCGTCTCGGCTTTTCAGACGACGACGTCCTTTACGGCGGAGTTGGTAATGACACCCTCTATGGCGGGCCGGGCAACGACTTCATCGACGGTGGTGTCGGGAGCGATATCATTCGCGGCGGTGACGGGAACGACCGCATCGTCTTCGACAGCGAAGACTCCCTTGTCCTAGGTGGCGGTACCAGCGATCGGGATGTTCTGTTGATTGATGGGACCGTGGACTTTACGGCGCTGGACAATAACTGGACCAGTCTCGAGGTGCTGGATCTGACCGATGGTGAAGGAAACGACGAAATCACGCTTGATGAGAGCGATGTCGATCGTATGGGGAGCATATTCGCCGGCAGCCGGTTGGACATCCTCGGCGATGGCGATGGCAGCAGCGGGACATCGGACGCGCTCACTTTGGTCGGGGATTGGAACCAGGGCAGCACGTCCGGTGGTTTCACGACTTACACGCTCGGCAATGAAACGGTTCGGGTCGACGACGATATCACTGTCAACGTCAGCTAGGCTGTATTCGGTGAAACTGTTCGGGTTTCCTGGGGGTGGGGAATGGCCGGTTTGGGGCAGCAGCAGGTGTCGGGCGAGGCGCCCGTAGCGCGGCCGGCGGTTCCGCTGGCCGGTGTTGCAACTCTGCGTCGGCTGCTGACCAGCCTGACCGCCGGGGTCATCTGCGGCCTGCTGGTGGTGATCTTCTCGATCTCCGATGCGGCGCTGCTGTTCAATGGCGAACTCGGCGGCTATGTCGCTGTCGGCATCGGGCTTTGCCTCTTCAGCAGCGCTGTGCTGGCCGCCGTCATCGCCTGCAGTTCCTCCCATCCCGGCATGATCGGGCTGTCCCAGGAAGTGACCGTGGTCACCCTGGCGGTCATCGCCGCCTCCATGCATACGGCCATGGAGGGCCTCCACAGCGAGCGCGAGATGCTGGTGACTATTGTGGTGGCGATCGGCCTCGCGACCTCCTTCACCGGGCTCTGCCTGCTGGCTCTCGGGGTGTTTCGCCTGGGTCGCCTGATCCGCTTCATTCCCTACCCGGTGATCGGCGGTTTTCTCGCCGGCATGGGCTGGCTGATCGTCCAGGGCGCCTTCGGCGTTATCCTGGGCGAGACGCCGAGCCTGCAGAACCTTGCCATCCTGGTGGAGCCGGCCAGCGTCGCGAAGTGGGCGCCGGCCACCCTCTTTGCCTGCGTTCTGGCGGCCATTGCCCGGCGTGACGGCAGTGCGTTCGACCTGCCCATTGTGATTGCCGCTGCTCTGGCCTTGTTTCACGGCCTGGCCTGGACGCTGGATCTGCCTTTGTCGCAACTACAGGCCCAGGGATGGTTGTTCGACCTGCCGATGCAGGGGACGGTCTGGCCGCCCTTCACCGGCAACCCGCTGGGCAGCATCGACTGGGCCGTGATCTGGGCGGAGGTGCCGAAGGTCATGGCGATGGTCTTGGTGACCGCGGCCTCTGTGCTGCTGGCCTCCAGCGGGATCGAGCTGTCCTTGCGCCGCGATATCGATCTGGACCGCGAACTGCGGGCTGCCGGCCTGGCGAACTTCTTCGCCGGCACCGGCGGCGGCGCGGCAGGCTTTCAAGGTCTCGGGCTCTCCCTGCTCGGCCATAAGCTGGGGGGGGATTATCGGCTCGTCGGTCTTGTCGTGACGGCAATCTGTGCGGCAACCCTGTTTTTTGGGTCGTCCCTTTTGGCCTACATGCCGATCCCGCTGTTCGGCGGCCTTCTGCTCTGGATCGGCCTCTCCCTGCTCTACGACTGGCTGGTCGAGGCCTTCTTCAAGATGCCGCGCCGCGAGTATCTGATCATTCTGCTGATTCTGTTGGTAATCGCCACCGTGGGCTTTCTCGAGGGGGTCCTAGTCGGGGTGATTTCGGCGGTCGTGCTCTTCACCCTGGATTACAGCCGTGTGGACATCGTGAAGTACGCAGCCACCGGCGACGCCTTCCACAGCAGCGTCGAGCGTGGCGAAGAGGACCGCCGGATCCTGGTCGCGCAGGGCCGCCAGATCCTGATCCTGCGGCTTCAGGGTTTCGTCTTCTTCGGGACCGCCCATCGCCTGCAGAAACTGGTCCGCGCCCGCCTGCAGGGCGCCGGTCAGCCGAAGCTGCGCTTTCTTCTGCTGGATTGCCGCAGTCTGACGGGGCTCGATTCCTCGGCGGTGCTGAGTTTCATCAAAATCGGCCAGCTTGCCGAACGGTCGGGCGCGACGGTGGTCGCCACCAATCTGCCCGCGCGCATCGGTCATCTACTTGCGAATGGCGGCTTCGGGCCCAAGAGTGGACTGCCGCTGCGCAGCTTCGAGGAATTCGATCGGGCCCTGGAATGGTGCGAGGAACGTCTTCTGGAGGATGCGGTCGGCGCGCGGCCTCAGGCGCAGGACGACTCTATCGAGGGACTGCTCGGCCGGGCCCTCGGCGGGCCGCAGGCTGCCGCGGCCATGCTGCCCTACCTGGAAAAGATGGGGGTCGGCCCCAACGCCACACTCATTCACCAGGGCGAGGTCTCGAGCGACCTGTTTCTTGTTGAGTGTGGGCGGGTGAGTGTCCAGATCGAAACGCCGGAGGGCATTCGGCTGCGCCTCAGAACCATGGGCGAGGGTACCATCGTCGGTGAAATCGCCTTTTACCTGGATCAGTGCCGCTCCGCCTCGGTGGTCGCCGACACCGACGCGGTCGTCTGGCGCCTCAGCCGGGACGCCCTGGCCCGCATGAAGGCCGACGACCCGGACATCGCCTCCGCCTTCCACGAGCATCTCGTACGTCTGCTGGCGACCCGGGTCACCCAGACCACCAACCTGATCCGGTCGCTCGCGGACTGATTGGGAAGCCGCTGAATGGCCGCAGGATTGCCACGACCAAGCCAAAGAGTCCAAGGTTCGAGGCGCAATTTTCTGTGGACTGCTCCGGAAAACGCTGAACGCCAAGACCTGCGCGGAGGCACCGCTGCGGGACAGTAAACGCCTGCACTTTGATGCGCGTTCAGAGCAGGCTGTTGGTCATCATCCGGCAGCTTGAGAGGCTCTCACTCCGAACCGGTACTCCAGTTAAACTGCTACAGCAATCGAATGTCGGTCTCGGTGGTTGCGGGCCCCCGCAACCCATAAATCTCCCTGGAAACCCAGAGGGCCGATCTCTACAGGGTCGAGCGTCATTTTGGATCGCCAGGCCGGACCGGCGACAAGGTGTCATAGCCCGCATAGGGGTGAACCGTCACGGTTTTGTCGGTCAGCAACACCACATCATAGGACGGATGGGCGGCGACGAAGTCCGGCTTACCTGACTGGTGCAGGTCTAGCGCGATATGCTGGCAGGTGCTTTGCGAGACGGAGAAGGGGATACCCCACAGACTGCCCGAGACCGGCAAATGCATATGGCCGAACAGCATGTGGCGCACATTGCCTTGACGCGACAAGACGGCCAACAGCCGTTCCGGCTCCAGCAAGCCGAAGGCGGCGAAGTTGGGCACGTGCAGATGGGTGGGCGGGTGATGCATGGCCACGATGACGGGCCTTCCGTCCGCGCCCGTCAGTTGCGCAGCCAGCCAATCGAGGCGCCCACCATCCAGGCTGCCATGGACACTGGTCGCATCATGGCTGTCGACCACGACGATGCGGTAGCCGCCGGCATCGAACGTGGTTTGGACAAAACCGTACTCGTCCAGATGGTCGCAGCCAAACACGCGGACGAAAGCTGCTCTGTTGTCGTGGTTGCCCAGTGTCAGATGAACCGGGATTGTCACATCTGCCAACAGCTCTTTCAGGGCCTCATAGGCAGCCACAGTACCGGAATCCGTCAAGTCCCCCGTCAAACAGATCGCGGCCGCGTCGGGATGTGTCGCCTGGGCGTGGGCAAGCGCACCCGCGAGCCGCGCAGCCGGATCGAGGCCGAACAGCGTCTCGCCTGGCGCCACAAGATGCGGGTCGGTGAAATGAAGGATCTTCGTCACGATTTCGCAATGCATGAGGGACGGTCCGGTCTTGTTGATCACGCCGTCGTTTGACAGATTGGTCTAGTTCACAAGCAGAGCGTTGGTTGCCGCGACAAGCTGTTCCAGCCCCTCCTCCGGTGACAGTAACCCGCGCTGAACCTGGTCAATAATCTCGCGTTGTGCGCGCCAGACCTCCACACCGTTCGGCCCGGGGTAGCCGTACCAAGGACGCGCCTGATCCATCTGGGTCAAGACCGTCGCGTAATTGGGGTTGTCCGCGAAGAAGTCCGTCAGCGCTTCGCCGGCCTGACGGTTGGTCGGCAT
This sequence comes from Rhodospirillales bacterium BBD 1991-14, assembly GCA_001657395.1. Taxonomy (GTDB): domain Bacteria; phylum Pseudomonadota; class Alphaproteobacteria; order Kiloniellales; family Kiloniellaceae; genus Pelagibius. Next base: position 21,930 of record LYSY01000001.1, read on the forward strand.
GTATCCGGTCACCTGAACGATGTCGGCCTGTGCCTGCGGGCCGGTTACAAACTTCACATACTCCCAGGCCAGTTGCTGCGTATCGTCGTCTTGCGCCAAAATGGCAACCGCGTTGCCGCCTGTTGGCAAGCCGCCATCATCGGCCGACACCGGAAACGGTGCGGTCCGAATGTCGAACCGGCTGCCGACAGCCTCGGTGAAATTGGCAACACCGGACGGAGAAGCGATAAACAGGCCAAGTTTGCCGGCGAAGAATTGTTGTCGGTACGGGTCCGGCGTCGTGGAGACGTTCATATCGGTTTCCTCGGCCAGCCGGCGCAGAAGACGCAAAGCTTCGAGGCCCGTCTCGTTGTCGAAGCCGGCACCGGTCTCATCGGAGTTCAGGATATCGCCGCCGAGGCTGAGGATGGTCGCCTGCCAGAACCAGTCGCCTGGGATAGAACTGACCGAAAAGTCCATCCCGTCAATATCGTCGGCGAGCGCGCCGATGGCCTGGGCCAGTTCAATCACGCCGTCCCAGTCGGTCGGAAAGGCGTCCGCGTCAAAACCCGCCTCTTCGACCAGATCGGCATTGAAATAGATCACAGGCGTGGAGGCGTTGAACGGGATCGCGTATTGCGTGCCTTCGACCTGCCCGAGCGCCAGGAGGGCTTCACCGTAGTTGGCGTCCACCCAATCCTCGCCTCCGGCGGCCATGAAGGGCTCCAGTGGAACGGCCTGGCCGCGTGGTTCCAGCGTTTCGACCATCGGGCGCAGCACGCTGAAGCCGGCGAAGTAAACGTCCGGCAGATCGCCGACAATGCCAGCGCGGATAACCGCCAGATGCGCTTCCTGATAGTTCGGCGGCGGCACCCGAAACTCCACCGTGACATCGGGATTCGCCGCCATGAAGGCCTCGGCGAGTGGCTCGTGGAACCTTGCATGGCCTGGCCAGGCATGCATGACTTCCAGCGTTGTCTGCGCGCGGGCCTCGGTGGAGAAGCAGAACGCCACCAAGGCAACAACCGCCAAGGATGCGCGTGATCGGAGCTGCATCGGTTTCGTCTCCTGTGGTTGAAGTATGCGGCGATGCCGCGCCAGATACGGATCCGCCTCTCGATTGGCTGCGCGGCTGCTCATTTCAGGCCGCTCATCGATACGCCCTGAACAAAACGACGTTGCGCAAACAGAAAGAGCAGCAGCAGGGGTGCAGTGATCATTGCTGCAGCGGCCATCAGAGGACCGAGACTGTCACCTCCTTCTGCATCGCGAAAGAACAGGATGCCAAGCGTCGGCGGTGCAAGGTCGAGTGACGAAACGACAATCAGCGGCCAGTAGAGATCGTTCCAGTGGTAGGACACGGAGAAGATCGAAAAGGCAGCCACCGCCGGCAGCGAGGCTGGCAGGATGAGCCGCCATAGGATTGAGGCCTCCGAAAAGCCGTCAAGCCGCGCCGCCTCGATCACTTCGTCCGGATAGCCGCGCAGGAACTGACTGAGGAGCAGGATCGCAAAAAACGAAACGACAAAGGGAATGACGAGCGCGAAGTAGCTGTCCAGAAGGCGCAGCTCCGCCAACCCGACAAAGAGCGGCAGCGCCACCGCCTGAAAGGGTACTGTCAGGCTGACGACGATCAGCACCGTCAAAAAGCCCTTACCACGAAAGCGCAGTTTGGCCAGGGCATAGGCGCAGGGCAAGGCCGTGGCGATCTGGAAGAACAGGATCGTCCCGCAGACGATGACCCCATTGGCAAGAAATCTCAGTATGGGGGTCTCTGTCAGCGCGCGGGCATAGTTTTCCGCTGCCCGCCAGTCGCCCACCCAGAACGTGGACGTCAGATCGAAGGCCTCGCCAGAGGCGCGTGCCGAAGTCAGCACCATCCAGACAAATGGGAAAACGGAAAACACGACCGCGACCCACAAAAACCCATGGGCGGCCATAGATGAAAGGCGCGGCAGTCCCTTCATGCCGCCCTCCGGCGCCGGGCGTACCAGAGCTGAAGCAAGGAGATGGTTCCCACCATGGCTATGAAGATGAGCGCCAGTGTGCTGCCGTAACCAACACGAAAGTAGGCGAACGCTTCGAGGTACATCTCATAGAGGATGACCTCGCTGCGTCCGGCCGGGCCACCCTGGGTGAGAACCACCACAAGGTCGAAGACCTGAAAGGCGCGAATCGTGGTCAAGAGAACGACGACGAGCGTCGTGGGCCCGAGCAACGGCCAGGTAATGCGGCGAAACTTCTCCCAGCCACAGTCGGCTCCATCTAGCGCCGCAGCTTCGTAGAGGTCCTTAGGGATGGCCATCAGACCGGCCAGAAAAACGATAAAGCAGAAGCACATATGCTGCCAGACGCCGATCAGCGCCAGCGAGGGCAACACAGCGCCGGGGTCGGAGAAGAAGTCGATGGTGGGCAGACCGATCGCCGCCATCAGGCCGTTGACCGGTCCGATCCGGCCGTGCAGCACGAAGCTCCACACAATCGCCATCGCCGCCATGGTCGTCGTCAGCGGCAGGAAGATCATCAGCTCATAGAATCGGCGCGTGCGGGTTCTGGACACGACGAGAAGGGCAAAGAAAAGCCCCATTCCCACTGACACCGGCACGACCATGGCGGCAAAAAGCAGAGTGTTGGAAACAGCACGTTGAGCGCCCCGGTCTTGCAGGGCGCTGGCGAAATTGTCTAGTCCCACCCAGTTGAAGCTCAACGCGCCGAGTTGATAGTCGGTCAAGCTGAGTGCAAGAACCGCACCGACGGGAGCCAGCGTGGTGATCACCATCAGGATGACGGCCGGCGCGATGCAGATATGAGCCAGCCGTTCCGACCGCCTGGCCTGCCAGTGTGCGCCGTGTGTGCGGCCGGCCGACATCGTCAGCGGAGCAGGGCCTACCGCTGGAACCTCACTCATGAGGTAACCGTCAGGTTTGGGCGTTGCGCGGCTGGAACCGTGCGTAGCGGCAACACCTGGCCCTCAGCGGCAAACACATGAACGCCGTGGATGCCGGCGTCCAAAAAGAACCGGTCATTCAGGCGGCCCGCCGCCCGCGCGGATTCGAACTCCGCGGCCCGCATTTGGACGGCGACCCGATGGTTCCTGTCGCCGATACAGCACCACGCCAGCACTTCCGGGCCCAGAAGCTCGGTACGATCAAGCCGGGCCCGGAATCGCAGCGCCGGCTCGCTGTCCGGCTTGGCTAAGAAAAGAGCCTCCGGGCGAACACCGAGGCTTAATCCACTTTGGTTGGGTAGCGTGATCAGCACGCTGTTTTCAGCAGCCGGAACAAGAAGGCCACCGACAGCGTTGCTGCGGGCATCCAACAGGTTGATAGAAGGTTGCCCGATAAATGTCGCCACGTCTCGATGAGCGGGGGACCGGTAGATATCGGCTGGCGTAGCGTGTTGCAGAATATGACCACCCATCATAAGTGCGATGCGATCCGACATGGTCATCGCTTCAACCTGATCGTGCGTCACGTATAACACCGTGGCGCCGAGACGCTTGTTTAGCGCCACCAATTCGGAGCGCATGGTAAGGCGCAGCTTGGCGTCGAGGTTGGACAACGGCTCGTCCATCAGCATCAGTCTGGGCTCGCGCACGATGGCTCGGGCAAGCGCCACTCTTTGCCGTTGCCCGCCGGATAGCTGGCTCGGGCGGCGCGCCAGCAAAGCGGCGATTTCGGTGAGCCGCGCAACACTGTGAACGCGCTCTGTAATCGTTGCCTGGATGCCGCGATGACCTGGCCAGTAACGGCCGACCAGCGGCAGCCTCTGGCCTGTTCCCATCAGGCCCATGACCAAAGGCATGGCGATGTTCTCGGCCACCGTCATATGCGGATAGAGCGCGTAGGACTGGAAAACCATGGCGATGTCGCGCGCCTTGGGCGGCAAATGGTCGATGCCCTCGCCGTCAATCGCGACAGTTCCCTCGGTCTGCGCCTCGAGCCCTGCCACGATGCGCAACAAAGTAGACTTGCCGCAGCCCGATGGCCCAAGGAGGCTGACAAAGGCCCCTCGGCGCACATCGAGATCGACAGCGCGCAGGACGGCGGTGTCGCCAAACGATTTGGAAACAGCCTGCAGGCTGAGTGCAGGGAAGGTGGTCATGCGATCTTCCGTCGTTCTGTCCACTGTCACCATATTGGAGCTTAATTTCATATTTGTGAAAAGTGGTGAAAAAAACCATATAAACCGAAACTGCAGCGCCGTTGGGTCGTCCGCTCACACGGGGCGAAGGCGGTCGGCGAGATACTCCGATAGAAGCGCCATAGAGGGCACCAGGCGCGCTGAGCCATCTGCCGGCCAGGGGCCGATCTTGCTGAGGAGGATGCAGTCGTGCGCCGCGGTGGCCAGCGTGCTATCGCCGCGCGTGGTGATCGCGACCGTCCGTGCGCCGCTGGCCCGCGCCTGATCAATGAAGGCCACCGTTTCCTCGGTCACGCCGCTATAGGAGATGCCAATGGCAAGGCCGCCCTTGTCGAGGGTGCTAGCCAGTCCTTTAGCGACCAGGCCGGAACGCGGTACATGCGCCGTGATCCCGAGCCAGATGAGCCGGTTGGCTAACAAGTCGGCACAAACCGCAGAGACGCCGATGCCGAAGACTTCCGTGCGGCGGGCGGCTGCCAGTCTCTTGGCCAATGACGCAACACGGGCCGGGTCGATTAGGTTGACCGTATCGCTTAGTGCGGCTTGAAAGGCTTGGCCAAGTGTCTCCAGATCGGGATCGAGATGCTTTTCGCCTATGCCTGGCGCCTGCGTCAGGCGCATGGCTTTTTCGCGCTCGATCTCCCGCGCCAGGGCCAGCTTGAAGTCGCGGAAGCCCTCGAAGCCAAGCAATTTACACAGCCGCATGATCGTTGCTTGGCCGCTATTGGCGTTGCGTCCTAACTCACCGATCGACTGGTGAACGACCTTATCGGGGTTTTGTGCGATGTAGAGCGCGACCCGCGACAGGGCTGTGGGCGCCTCGTCCACAGCGCGGTAGATGGCATCGATAACACTGTGCTGCACGGCCTTGGCGGTCATGCCTGGTCTCCCGACGTGTGAAGACGCGACACTATCAGCCGCCGCCGCCGCCGTCATGGTTGCAGGTTGGCCAGACGGCTATCCTCGTGACAATACCCGATGGCGTGTCGCAGAAGTTGGGGACACCGGGGCGTTGGCGGTCAGTCGTAGGATAGGCCGGCAGCGGCGGGTGGCGTATCAGGCGAACCCCCAGACTGCGCCTTGCATACCTTCTTTGCCGATCTCCGACGTTTTTCCCCGCTCAGATGCGGCCTCCTGCCTGGAGATATCTGGCTCGCCCGCTCGTGACGACCTGCAGAGACTGGTGGTAGTTTCCATTGGAAACCTCGTAGACTTGCCGATGAGACTCTGCCGCGGGTTCAGAAAGGGCCTGGCCGATCATCTCGGTGCCGGCTTCGACTCCAAGGATCGCCAAAACCGTTGGGGCGATGTCGATGATCCCGGCCGCCCGGCCATCCTCCACGCCGGCAGTAAAGCCCGGCCCCTGTACAATGAGTGTATGGCAGAGTTCGGCACGGCTGAGGCCGCCGTGCATGGTCCTGCGCGGTGGTGTACGCCCGCCGATGGAAGGCCCTACTCCGGTCAGGCCGACCGCCGTCAGATCGTCGCGGACCATTGTTGTGAACAGCAACTCGGCCTGGCGCGGATGGGCTGTGCCCGCGATTTCCAGGGAGAGCGTGCCGGGGATCATTCCCTCGGCGGAGCCATTCTCGCCGTTGGAGAAAAGGCCGCCGATGTAGTCCTGTTCCTGGAGCCAGGCTGCCACCGCTTTCAGGCGGCCCGGGTCATCATCGCGGACCGAGATGGCACCGTAGGTCCAGCCGGTGACGGCCAGGGGATCCTTGCCGAGATCGCCATGGATCATGTGGCGGCAGGCATGCCCGTGTCCGGACAGAAGATCGTAAAGCTCGATCTCCTCAGAAACCGTGGCATGGCCATGATCGGACGTGAGAACCAGGGTATAGGCGTCCCGGTCCGGCTGTGCGTCGAGCCAATCGAGCACGCGCCCGACCGCGGCGTCGGCCGCGGTGAGAGCCGCATCGCTGTCTTCGGAGGCGAAGCCGCGGAAATGCCAGGTTTTGTCCGGTTCATTGAGCCAGAGCACCGCCAAGCGCGGGCGGATCTGGTCCAGCACGTGGTCAACGAAAACCCTGGCGGCGTAGTGCGTCGACGCGACGTCGGGGATCGTCCGCTCGGGCAGTGGGCCGAAACGTTCCACGACCTCTACCAGTTCCGGTGGCTGTTGCGCTTCGCCCGCAGCGGAAAGGGCGCAGACCCAATGGTCCTGCTCGGCCGCGCGGGGGACGAGCAGATGTGCCGAGGCAGCTCCGCCGGCGTGCACCATGGCCATGCTCAACCCCGCATCGGCCAGGCGGTCCGCGAAGGTTTCGACACAGACGAGGGGCGTTTTGGATCTTTCCTCGAAAGCTCGGATCGTGGCCATGCTGTCGAAGTCGATGACCCGTTCCCGGTTGGCTTCCGGCACATAGAAGGCATTGCCGACCACCCCGTGGCGCGCGGGTGTTGCGCCGGTTGAGAGCGAAGCGGTGGCCGTCCGTGTCATCGAGGGAAAAACCGTCCGCGCGTTGGAAAAGAGGCAGCCGCGCTCTCTGAGGGCTTGGAGGCCGGGCGTGCGCTGCGGATCGATGCTGTCGGGTCTCAGCCCGTCGAGGATCAAAAGGACAACCCGGGATTCCGGTTCAGTCGACATGGTCGGTTTTCCTTCGTCTAGTGAGCAGGCAGTGGTGGAGTCGCCAAAGATATGATCTTCATGAAAGCGTGGGGTCGAGATGGTCCCGCAGCCAGTCGCCGACCAGCGAGATCGACAGCGTCGTCAGCACAATGACGATCGATGGCAAGAGCAGGATCCACGGCGCGGACTGCAGATAGCTGCGCCCGTAGCCCACCATGTTGCCCAGGCTGGTCTCCGGTGGCTGGATGCCGATGCCGAGAAAGGAGAGCGCGCTTTCCAGCAGGATGACGCCAGGGACATTCAGGGTCATGGCCACGATAATCGTTGCCGCGATGTTGGGCAGTATGTGCCGGAAGTAGATCCGCCACGGGGAGGCGCCGATATCGCGGACCGCCTTGGCGTAGCCTTGTTCCGTTGCCGAGATCGCCAGGCCCCGGGCGATCCGGGTAACGGTCTCCCAGCCATTGAACCCAAGCAGCACAACAAAAAGCGCCAGCGAGTTACCGAAGAACGCCAGCACTGCGATCGCGATGATCATAAACGGCATTGCGAGCTGCGCATCCACAAGGATGAGAATGATCTCCTCGGTCAATCCCCGGAAGTAGGCTGCGGCAAAGCCCAGGAGCACCCCGATCGATGTCGAGATCAGCGTGGCGATGACTGCGATGACAATGGAAATGCGGATCGAGATGAGGAGGCGGGAGAGCAGGTCGCGCCCGAGCTCGTCGGTGCCCAGTGGATGATCCCAGGTGCCGCCGAAGAACACCGGCGGCTGCAGGCGGGCCAGAACGTCGGCGCGCATGTAGTCGTAGGGCGCGAGCAATGGCGCGCTCAGCGCCAGAAAGAGCATGGCGCCGATCCACGCCAGCGCGGCGAGCATCGAGGGCGGAAAGGCCTCGAAGAACGCAGCCCGGCTGTCCTTGAGTTCGATCCGGCTGCCGCTTGTCTCGGAACTCGCCATGCTCAACCTCCTTCCTCGCGCCCCCGCTTCAAGCGCGGATCGATGAAGCCGTAGAGCACGTCGACGGCCAGGTTCGCGGCCACCATGGAGAACCCGATCAGCAGCAAGATCACCTGTACGACCGCCAGGTCGCGTCCGTTGACCGCGTTGACGAGGAGCGAGCCCACGCCGGGCCAGGAGAAGACGGTTTCCACCACCACGGCGCCCGCGACCAGGGAGCCGATCATGAAACCGATCACCGTGACGATGGGAATTGCTGCGTTGGGGAAGACATGCTCGGAGACGACGCGGTGCCAGAGCACGCCCTTGGCAGAAGCTGTCCGGACATAGGGTTGGCCCATGACCTCGATCATGGCGGAGCGGGTGTAGCGGGCGATCACCGCCGCACCGCTCAAGCCGAGGGTGAGGACCGGAAGTATATAGTGAGCCAGGGTCGAGGATCCGCCGGAAGGCAAAAGGCGGAACTGCACGGCAAAGAGCAGCGCCAGGACAAGGCCGAGGACGAAATTGGGGACCGTGAAGCCAAAGACTGAGACGCCCATGATCAGCCGGTCGACGAGGGTGTTGCGGTATAGTGCGGCGAGAACGCCGGCGGCCAGGCCCAGCAGCAGTTTGACGAAAAGCGCCGGCACCATGATCGCCAGGGTCATGGGGATGCGGTCCAGCACGGCCTCGGTGGCTGGTCGGCTCTCGCGGATCGAATTGCCGAGATCTCCGCGGGCGACGTTCTGAACATAGCGGGCATACTGAATCCAGATCGGCTGGTCGAGGCCCCAGGCCTTGCGGAAGGCCTCGACGACCTCCGGCGGCGTGTCGTTGGGGTCGAAGAAACGTTCCGCCGGGTCGCCGGAAAGCCGCAGAACGACAAAAGCGAAGGTGACGATCAGGGTCACGGTGATCAATGCGCGGCCGAGGCGGGCGAGGATCCAGAAGATCATTGCGCTTACTGCCCCCAAGGCGGGTGAACGAGGTGGCAGGCAACGCTGCGCGCTCCTTTGGGCAGGAGCGTCGGGCGCAGGGTCTTGCATTCGGCCCGGGCTGCGGGACAGCGCTTGTGGAACGCGCAGCCGGCAGGAACATCGGCAGGATTTGGCGGATCCCCTTCGAGCAGGATGCGCTTGCGACCGCGGTGCCGGGGGTCCGGTATGGCCGAAACCAGCGCCTGGGTGTAGGGATGGGCGGGCCTATGGAAGACATCTTCCGGCGCGCCGGTCTCAACGATGCGCCCCAGGTACATGACCGCTACGCGGTCGGCGACCTGTCGCACCACCTTCAGGTCATGGCTGATGAAGAGTGATGTGAAGCCGGTCTTCCGCCGAAGATTCTGGAAGAGGTTCAGAACCTGCGCCTGCACGCTGACATCGAGCGCCGAGACGGGCTCGTCACAGACCAAAAGCGCGGGTTCGAGAACCAGGGCCCGGGCGATAACCACGCGCTGGCGTTGGCCGCCGGAAAGCTCGTGCGGATAGCGCTCCGCCATCGTGCGGGACAGGCCCACATGCTCCAACGCTTCGTCAACCCGGGCTGCGCGTTGTGCAGGGCTGAGGTTGTCCGCATGAACGACGAGCGGCTCCTCGATCTGGTGCCTGGCGGTAAGGCGCCGGTCCAGGGCGCTGAGCGGATCCTGGTAAATCATCTGGATACGGCGGCGCATCCGGCGCCAATCTGCGTCAATCCGCGCCGAGACTGGGTGTCCGCCAAAACGGACTTTCCCGGCCGAGGGGGGAATGAGGCCGAGAACCAGCCTCGCTGTTGTCGACTTTCCGCAGCCCGATTCACCCACAAGGCCCAGGATCTGCCCGGCGGGGACAGTGAAGCTGACATCGTCGACGGCCCGCAGTGTGGCGCTGCGTCCCCAGAGTCCGCGCCTGGGGAGGCGGAACTCGCGGGTCAAGCCCTCTACCACAAGGTCGCCGCTCACTCGGCTACCTCCCAACGTGCTTGAGCCGCCCTTATGCAGGCGACCGACTGTCCGGGGCCGAGCGATGCCAGCGGTGGGACGGCTTGCTCACACGCGGCGGTGGCCAGCGTGCAACGCGGTGCAAATGTGCATCCCTGCGGCAGCTGACCCGGCTGCGGCACGCTGCCGGGTATGGCTTTGAGCGGCTTGCGGGGTCCGTGCAGCGACGGCAAGGCGTCGATCAGTCCGCGTGTATAGGGATGCGCCGGGCGTTCGAAGATGTCGGTGACTGATGCGCTCTCCACTGCGCGGCCGCAGTACATGACCATAACCCGCTCAGCGATCTCTGAGACGACACCCAAGTCATGAGAAATCAGGACGAGCGCCATCCCTTCCTCGGCCCTGATCTCGGCTATCAGATCCAGGATCTGCGCCTGGATCGTGACGTCGAGCGCGGTGGTGGGTTCGTCGGCAATGAGCACGTCGGGTTCGCCCGCGAGGGCCATGGCGATCATGACACGCTGGTTCATGCCGCCGGAGAGTTCGTGAGGATATTCATTGAGGCGCCGGCCGGCGTTTCCAATTCCGACACGGTCCAGCAGACGCCGCATTTCGGCTTGCGCGGAAGATCCCTCCAAGCCGCGGTGACGCTTCAGCGCCTCACCGATTTGCCGGCCGATGGAATGGACCGGGTTGAGCGCGCTAGAAGGATCCTGGAAAATCATCGCAATGCGCCCGCCACGAATGCGCGAGAGGATGCCTTCGGCGCTGCCCAGCAGTTCGTCGCGACCGAAGCGGACAGAACCAGCAACTCTTGCGCGCCGGCCGAGAAGGCCAAGGGCCGCCAGCCAGGTTATGGACTTTCCGCAGCCGCTCTCGCCGACGATCCCAAGGGCTTCATTGGCCGAAAGCGCGATGTCGAGGCCATGCAGTGCGCGCGTCAAGCTGCGCCCGTCATCGAAGTCGACGGTGAGGTTGGAAATCTCCAGGATTGCTTCGGACATGGGCGGCACAGGGCGCCGTTTCCGGCGCCCTGCCTTGCCTTCTCAGTCGGCCAGCTTGGCGAATTGACCGGGACCAAAGGGCATCGCGAAGATGCTGGAAGGCTGCCACTCGATCTTGTCGCTTTTGCCGAAGATGATGGCGTTCTGGTGAAGCACCAGCATCGCCGGATCTTCCACCAGAATGATGTCCATCATGCGCTTCATCGCAGTTCTGATCTCGGAAGCTTCGGTGGACTCGTTCAGGGTGCCGCACAGCTTATCGAACTCGTCATTCTGCCAGCGACCGCCATCGGGGTTGTTGTTGAGATTGTAGGCGCCGCCCGGGCAATTGGATGCCATGATGGCGATGGGGTGGGCGTAGTGCGCCGTATTCGACAGCATGTTCATGTGCCGCTGCGGTGTTTTGCGGTGCGCGCCGTCCTTGATCTCGTAGTTGATGTTGAACCCGATATCCTGCATGGTCTGCAGCACATACTGTCCGACGGTCAGTTCGTTCGGATAGTAATCGTTGAAGGAGTAGAAGTTGATTGGCTCGCCACCGTATCCGGCTTCGGCGAGCAGGGTTTTCGCGCGCTCCGGATCGAACTTCGGAGACTCATAGCCTTCGACGAACATCTCACCGAAAGTCGGCATCTGAAAGCCCGGCGCTTCCTTGGTCTGTCCGGACCAGAGCACCTTCACGATGGTCTCGTAGTCGATCGAGTGGGCGAGGGCCTGGCGGACTTTCAGGTTCTGCAGCGGGCTCTCGTTGGCGACATCGAAAGCGATCATCCGGACGTTGACGACGGGGCCGCCCACGGCCGCGAAGCCTTCCGCCTCCCGCACCAGCCTCACCTGATCCGGATTGACGTCGGAGACAATGTCGTATTCTCCCGAAAGCAGACCGTTCACGCGGCTGGCGCTTTCCGGTACAACCCTGAAGGTCAGGCTCTCGATCGGCGGGTGGCCGCGGTAGTACTCGTCATGGGCGACGAGGACGATCTCGTTACCCGGATCAAAGCGCTCCACCTTGTAGGGGCCGGCACCTACCGGATTGCCGACATAGTCGTTCCAGTCTGCGGCTTCGTAGAAGGCACGTTTGGACGAGATGTTGGCGTAGTTCAGGCGGGCCAGCCGCCGCTCCGTCGCCAGGTTCTCGTTTTTCAGGATGAAACGGACGGTCATGTCGTCCACCTTTTCCACTCGTTCGAGTGATGGCAGTGCATCGCTGCGCCGTGCGGCAACGACAGCCGGCGGCACGATGCCAGTCGTGCCGTCGGCGCGGGTGTAGGTGGATTGCCCGGCCTCGCGCGCTGCGGTCTGTTCCGGAAGAAGGCCAAAGCGCTCGTCCGAGAAGGTGAAGACCACGTCGTCTGCTGTCATCACGTCGCCGTTGTGGAAGACCACGCCTTCGCGAAGCTTGAACTCGATGACGGTCGGCGTCGCATAACGCCACTCGGTTGCCAGTCCCGGCATCAGCGGCAGGTCGGGGTCGGTCAGATCGAGTGCGATGAGCTGCTCCCAGATGGAATTGAGGAACTTGCGGCCGGCCGTTCCGTTGTTCTCGATGGAGTCCAGAGAGTGCGTCTGAGATCCCATGCTTTGAAGTGCAACCGCAATATCCGGTCTTTCCTGGGCGCTGACGGACGAAACACTTACAAGCAGGACTGTAGCGACTGAAAGTGTGTGACGAATCATGAGCTGTTTTCCTCGCGATGATTGCTGCTTCAAAGAACCGAAAGAGTAGTGGGGCAGGGTTGCGTCACTTCTCCGGCACGGTCCGCGTAGCTGTTCCATGTTGTCTCACCTGGCTTGACGGTCTTGCGCGAAGGGCGTTCGTTTCCGTCCCGGGTGCTTTTCAGGCCAGAGAGTTTCGACCTGTTCTTCCTGGAACCGGCGCAGGTAGTGAGTGTCCGGCGCTTGATCGGTAATCACAGTCCCCAGGTCACTGAGGGGCAGCGTTCGGAAGGTTGCCGGGCGTCCGAACTTTTCAGCCGTGGCAAGGAATATGCAACGTCTGCTGCGCTCTCTCAGCTTGCGCTTGAGATGGAAATTGTGCTCCGTTGAATCGACCGTACCGAAGTCATCGGTAAGACCGAAGGCTCCGATGATGGAGAGATCAAAATCCCTGCAATCGATGGCCGCCAGAACCGACGGTCCAGTGATGATGCCGTCGTCATAGCTGTAGCGCCCGCCGGCAACCGTAACGTCATGGCGGCCGGGCGCACCCAGAACCTCTGCGATTTTCGGCATATGGGTCATAACGCTGACACACGGACCAACCGCCAGTTCGCGTGCCACGGCAAGGCAGGTGCTTCCGCTGGACAGGTAGATGCACTGGTCTTTTGATACAAAGCGGGTCACGAGGCGCGCGATTGCCCGCTTGCCGGCGGCGCCTTGAGCCTCGCGCTCCTCCAGTGGAGGAATGTCCTGGCCGACCGGTATCGCGCCGCCGAAGACGCGCTTGACGCTGCCATCCTTCTCCAAAACCTTCAGGTCGCGGCGAACTGTCTCGGTCGTGACACCGAAACGTTCGGCAAGTTCTGCGACACTTAGATCGCGGCCGGCATTGATCCATGACGAGATCTGGCGGTGTCGCGTGGCGGCGGGTGTTGTGGCCATGGCTCGGTCCCGAGATGCGTGTTACCTCGCAGATCGTTGCGGACAGGCATGACAGTGATGTTGCAATATGTTGTAGATTTTGTTTTTTGTGGGTTTCACTGCCCGAGAAACTGTCGAATGCCAAGACCAGCACGAATGCGTCGCTGCTGCGAAATCGCAGCCCGCACTTTGATGCGCATTCGGAGCAGGCTGTTGGCCATCACCCGGCAGCTTGAGAAGTGTTTTCTGAACCGGTGCTCCAACTAAACAGCTACAGCAATCGAGTGTCGGTCTCCGTGGTTGCGGGCCCCCGCAACCAAACGCAAAGAAGCCGCCCCAAGGGCGGCTTTCTTGCGTTTCGGGCTGAAGGGTCAGTATCTGAGCCTACGCCCATGACGGCTAGAGCCGCGAGCAAAGCGAGCGCGAATAACTTGAAGGCTGAGACCGTATAGAAAAAGCTTCAGTGGAGCCTTTCTAGGTCGAAGGGCGAGCACGGCCGAACAGCCCGCGCGCAGACTGCGCAAGGGTCCAATCCTACCTTCCGAAGCCCTGGCGTAGGGGGATCCTGACAACGAAACCAATCCAGCACAGCCCCGGCCCAACGCGGGGCCTCCGTGCGCCGAGGAAAAGGCCAAATGGGCCGCCAAGTCACCGCTGATCTCGCCTGCCGGTGAGACTCAATCGTGTCCCTTCGCTATCGGCGCAGCGGCGATATCACGCATTGCGGCCAGGAACTGCGCTACCTCGTGTTCGGTGTTGTAGTGGCACATCGACACTCTGATGCAGGAGGCAAGGCCCAGGGGGCGCAGGATGTTGCCGGAATAGTGGTCGGCCTTGCGCGTGTGCACGCGGATGCCGCTCTCGCGCAGGCGCGTCACAACATCCTCTGAGGTCTCTCCGTCGACAACCATCGAGACAAGGCCTTCGCGGCGTGGATTGTCGACGCCGCCGATGATCTGAACGCGCGGCATGTCGGCCAGTCCTTTAAGATTGCCGGTGCCGAAGAGCATCGCGTCGGTCAGCCGCTTCTCATGGCGATGAATCGCTTCCCCGGCAGCCCGGATACGCGCCCGCGGGTCGGCGGAAGCGGTAAAATGTCCACCCAGCCATTCGAAATAGCGCACGACCTCCGCAAACGTCGCATAAGCGCCTGTGTCTCTCGTGCCAAGCTCCCAGGGCGCGTTGGGGGCGTCCAGCAAGTGATCGTGGGGCAGGGCGGCGAGCCTGTCCGATGTCCAGGCCAAACCGTAGCCGTGGCGCGAGAACACTTTGTAAGGAGAGATTACATAGCCGTCGATGCCGTAGCTGTCGATGTCGAGCCGCCCGTGGGCGGCGTGCTGGATACCGTCGACGATGATGAAGCAATCCGGTGCCACGGCCCGGATTGCGCCGGCTATCGCGGCAACGTCCACCGACATCCCCGTGACCGGAGAGGTTTGAAGAATCGTTGCAACGCGCGTGTCCTCGGTCAGATGCGGCAGATAAGCCTCCGGATCAACGGAGCCGCTGTCCGGGTCGTGGGCGGCGACGAAGTAGTTCTTCCCGGTTTGGTGGCTCCAGCGGTCGCAGGCACTGCGTGTGGCCGGATGTTCCAGCGAGCTGCCGACAACCCGGCCGCCCCCCCGGCTGCCGAGGCAGGCGGCGCTGATCAGCCGGAACAGCAGTTCTGTTCCGCTTTCGCCCACGAAGATCTGACCTTTGGGTGCGTTAAAGAAGATCCGGGTGTCGCGCTTGGCGTCTTCAATCACGGACTGAAGCGCGTGGGATGCCGGGTTGTCCCGCCCCTGATTGTCGGGAATGGCGGCCATCTCGGCGGACTTCGTGACCACGGCATTCAGGGTAAGCGCGCCACCGGCGTTTTCGAAGAACACGCGTGGGCCGTCAAACGGGCAGCGGTCCACATGGGCAAAGCGGTTGCGAATCTCTTCGATCAGGCCTGGTTCGATTTCCACGGTCTTTCCATCTTCCTGTGCCGCGGTCACGGCATTTTCCAAGTGGCAGTTGCCAGCGCGGCCAGTTTACCGTCCTCGCTCCAAAGACGGCTTTCCATGAAGGAGATGCTGCGCCCACGGCGGGTGAAGCGGCCTTCGCAGGTCGCCTGACCGACAGGCACCGGGCGCATGAATTGAATCTTCAGCTCGATCGTAGCCCCGGCGCCGGCCACTTTCTTGACGAGATGGCCCATCGAGATATCCATCGCGCTGGCCATCGCACCGCCGTGCAGACTGCCCTGCGGGTTCATTACCAATTCACTGACCGGGAAGGTCACGCGGCAGACCTCCTTTTCCGCATCTGCTGCTTCCTCCGGCAGGTATTCGAATGACAGGCCCAGATAGCGCGCCAGAAAAAAGGTTTCGAAATCCTGGCTGTGTTCGGCCAGCGCGGTTTCGAAATGGGCGCGCGCTGCGTCGGCGTCGATGCGCCGGGATCTGGCATCCATCAGGAACCCACGAACTCAGGCTTGCGCTTTTCCATGAAAGCGCGGCGCCCCTCAATGTAGTCGGCACTTTTGAAGCACTCCTTCACCCGTTGCTCGCAGGCGGCAAGGTCGCGGGCGCTCTCGTCCTTCAGCGTCTCGCCGACGATGAACTTCACCGAGGCTACGGTCATCGGCGCATTTGCGGCGATCATCGTTGCGGTGTCCTCGGCGGCCTGTTTCACTGCGCCGTCCGGCACGATCCGGTTGACGAGGCCCATGACGCGGGCTTCCTGGGCGTCGAAGCGACGGGCGGTGAAGAAGATCTCCTTGGCGAAGGCAGGCCCCACGACATTGACCAGACGGTTGATCCCGGCAAAGCCGTAGCCGAGGCCAAGCTTCGCTGCCGGAATGGCGAACTGCGAGCCTTCGCCGCAGATCCGAAGATCGCAGCACAAGGCCAGGGCCACACCGCCGCCGACGCAGAACCCGTCAATCTGGGCGATTGTCGGTTTCGGGAATGCCTCGACCGCATCGTAGACCCGCTTTGTCGTCGTGTTGTAGTGGGCCACGGCCTCTTCACCGGCGCGCTCGTTTTCGAACTTTGAGATGTCGGCGCCTGAGACGAAGGCTTTGCCGCCCGCCCCAGAGAGAATCAGAATGCGTACCGCGGGGTCCCTGGCATAGTCTTTCAACGCCTTTTCGAAGGCTTCCCACATCTCCAGTGAAACCGCGTTGCGTTTCTCGGGTTGATTGAAGACGATCCGTGCGATCTCGCCGCTGCGTTCCGTGAGTATCCTGTCGGTCATGACCGTATGCCCCGCCTAAGTTGCGCCATCGCGTTTCATGTCCTCGATGTCATCCTTGGTATAGCCGAGTTCGGCAAGAATTTCGTTGCTGTGCTGGCCGGCCGTTGGCGGCGGCGCCACGATTCTGCTCGGCGTCCGGCTCATAATGATCGGTTGGCCGATCAGCTGCGTGTCGCCGCGCTCGTGACTGGTGACCGGCTGGGCGAGGCCCAGATGGTGGACCTGAGGGTCCGCGAACACCTGGCTGATGTCGTTGATCTCACCCGCCGGAACGCCTGCGGCGTTCATGATCTCCACCCAGGCGGCCGTGGACTTTGACTCTGTGATCGCTTCGATCTCGGCGCCCAGCGCGTCGCGGTTTTCAGACCGCGCGGCTGCGGTCTTAAAGCGTGCATCGGCGGTCCAATCCTCACGGCCCAGCGCTTTCGCGAAGCGTTTCCAGATCTCCTCGCCAGCGACCGCGAGGTTCATATGGCCGTTACTGGTGCGGAACACACCCGTGGGGATCGAAGTCGGGTGATTGTTGCCGGCCTGTTTCGGCACATCTTTGTCGACAAGATAACGCGCGCCCTGAAAATCCAGCATGAAGACCTGCGCTTGCAGCAGGGAGGTCTGGACCCACTGCCCGCGCTGAGACACCGCGCGTTCGAGGAGGGCAAGCAAAATTCCCTGCGCAGCCAGAAGCCCGGCACAGAGATCGGCGATCGGGATGCCGACCCGCATCGGCCCTTCCCCGGGTTTTCCGGTAATCGACATCAGCCCTCCCATGCCCTGGGCTATCTGGTCGAAGCCGGGGCGTTCGGCATAGGGGCCGTCCTGACCAAATCCGGAAATCGAAGCGTAGATCAAGCCGGGGTTGCTTGCGGCAAGCGTTTCGTAGTCGATGCCCAGGCGTTTTTTGACACCGGGCCGGAAATTCTCGACCACCACATCGGCGGTATCGGCAAGGCGCCGGAATGCTGCGAGGCCGGCGGGCGACTTCAGATTCAATGTCAGGCTACGCTTGTTCCGGTGGAGGTTTTGGAAGTCGGGGCCGCTGCGTGGGCCACC
Organism: Rhodospirillales bacterium BBD 1991-14; assembly: GCA_001657395.1. Taxonomy (GTDB): domain Bacteria; phylum Pseudomonadota; class Alphaproteobacteria; order Kiloniellales; family Kiloniellaceae; genus Pelagibius. The sequence goes on from LYSY01000001.1 coordinate 39,344, forward strand.
CAGCTGCGCGCCATCCGCCGGTGTCTCGATTTTGATGACGTCGGCACCCCAATCGGCGAGCTGACGCACACAGGTCGGCCCTGAACGCACGCGCGTGAGATCGAGAACCCGAGTGTTCTGGAGTGCCGCGCTGGCGGGCGGAGGCCGCGATGAGGTCCGGGATGGCTTCTGCGCTGTTTCCTTCTCAGCCTCCCTCCCTGTGCCGTTTTCCGCCTGGTTCGGGGCCGTTGGGTTGGTCATCGGCGTTCTCCGGCCGTGGATTGAACTTCCCTATTTAATAGGCAGTGGCATTAATGTTGACAATACAAATGTTAAATGTTGACAAAATTGAGCAAGCCGCGTTCACTGGGACGTCATGACATCGGCTCTTAGAACCATTGGCGCACGCCGTGAGACGCTTGCCGGCGAAGTGCGCTCCGAGATCGAGCGCTGGATTCTTTCCGGCGAGATCGAGCCCGGCCAGAAGCTCAATGAAGTCGCATTGGCGAATGTGATGGGAGTGAGCCGCGGCACGGTGCGGGAGGCAATTCGCTCGCTCGCGGACTCAGGGCTTATTGTCCTTGTGGCCAACCGAGGCGCCTTTGTGCATCAGCTCACGGTGGACGACATCCGAAATCTCTACGACCTGCGGGGTGCGATCTTTGCCATGGGTTGCGCAGCGGTGGCGCGGCGGATGGCGAGCGAGCGGGACGAAGTGCTGATCGCGGCGCTGCAGAAGAACCTCGAGGACATGCGTGAAGCCTATCGCCAGGACGATCGCCCGGCGTACTACGATCTGAACATCGCCTTTCACGACATGATCCTTGCGGGCGCGCAGAATCCGAAGGCGAAGAGCGCCTACGACGGGCTGGTCAAGGAGATGCACCTTTTTCGCCGCCGCGGGCTGTCCGTGGCGCCGAACATTGCTCAGTCGATAAACGAACATGCCGCCATCGTGAATGCCATTGCGGCAGGTGACCCAGGTGAGGCGCGCGATGCCGCGACACATCACGTCGAGTCAGGTCTCGCGCGCTTCTTGAAGACGCTTTCTGATGGTGCCGCGGCGGAAGGGCACCCCGAAGGCGATCATGCGAGGTCGAGCTAGAACAACAACGAAGGCACGGCCATGCCGTGCGGATGAAGAAAAGGCTCACATACAAGGGCCTGTCGTTCACCAAGGGAGGAAGACATGAAAGACTTATCCAACCCCACGCGCCGTGGTTTCCTTGGCCTTGCGGCGGCAGCCGGCGGCGCTGCTGTGGGTGCATCCTTGCCGCACGCGGTATTCGCTCAGGAGGCGTTTCCCAGCAAGACACTGAACGTGGTCACCCATGCCGGACCCGGCGGTGGAACTGATATCACGACAAGGATGATGATGTTGCGCGGGCGCCGCGTCTTCGGCCAAGACATGGTTGTCGTCAGCAAGCGTGGTGGCAGCGGCGCAGCGGCGCTGATGTACGCAAACGGGCAGCCGCGCGACGGCTATACCTTTCTGACCATTACCCAGAGTCACATCTTCCAGATCATTCAGAAGAAGGTGCCCCTGACCATCGACCAACTCGTCGGTATCGCGCGTGCGACCGACGACCCGACGGTGATTGCCGTTCCCACGAACAGCCCCGTCAATTCGCTGCAGGATGTGATCCGTGCCTCCGCCGAGGCAGACGGCGGGTTGAAGTGGGGCACCACCTTTGCAGGTGGAGCTGACCATGTCGGTATCCATAACTTCTGCAAGAAAGCCGAAGACATTCCTTACACCATTGTGCCGTTCCAGGGCGGTGGCGACATCGTCACCAGCCTGGTGGGTGGTAATGTCGATATTGCGATCCTCAACTATGCCGAAGGGGAAAGCCAGTTTGCTGCGGGTGATCTCAAACCGGTTGTTGCATTGTCCGCAGAGCGTATTTCCGGCATCCCAGACGTTCCAACGGCGGTCGAGCAGGGGATCGAAGCCTATGCTTCCACCGTGCGCGGGTTCGCTGCGCTGTCGGGCGTGCCTGAAGATCGGATGAAGACCCTCCAGGACGGCCTCGTCACCGCCATGAGCCACTCGGCCTATCAAAGCTACCTTGAAAGTGGTGGCATGACCTCGGCTTCGGTTGTCGGCATGGACGGGTGGAACGCACACATCGAGCGTATTTTTGTTGAGAGCGAGACGGCTCTTAAGGAACTCGGCCTCATCTGATGAGCGCGGAAACCAGGAGCGGGCGGCCGGCGGAAGCGGGCCGCCTGCCGCGCGACTTTCTTGTCGGCGTCGTGCTGTTGGCATTCTGCGCGGTCACCTACTGGGTGTCACTCGGGATCGCGGAAGCGCCCGCGGCCCTTGCGCAGAACGTGCAGCCCGCAACCTTTCCGAGGTTGATTCTGGCGATCATCGCAGTGCTGACGGTATTGATGATGGCTTTGGGATTCGGGCAAACCGAGCCGGCCCGGCGCACACCGAAGCTCGTCGTGCTGATGACGGGTGCTCTCATGATCGCTTTCGTCATTGCATTCGGCGCGCTCGGGTCCTTGGCGGCCATGATTGTGTTTTGCCTGGTGATGCCAATCGTCTGGGGAGAAAAGCTGTCGCCGAAGCTCATCGCTTATGCGCTGGCCTTTCCATTGGCGGTGTATCTGATCTTCGATGTCGGGCTTGGCGTCTACTTCCCGCCAGGTGTCATCGAAAACCTCATCGACTCAGTAATCTGAAGCGTAGTGCCGATCAAAAGGCGCTGACAGAGCAAGGACGAGAACACGGATGGAGGCTTTTTTTATAGCTCTATCGGCATTTTCCGATCCCTATCTCCTGGGCATCGTCGTCCTTGGAACTCTTGGCGGTGTCCTGGTGGGGGCGATGCCGGGCCTGAGCTCGACCATGGCGACCGCCCTACTGCTGCCCTTCACGCTCACCATGGAGCCGATCCCGGCGATTGCCCTGCTGTCGGCGCTTTACTGTGCGGGGACCTTCGGGGGGTCGATCACCGCGATCCTGGTGAATGCACCGGGTGCGCCGCCGGCGGCTGCCACGGCCTTCGACGGTTACCCGCTCGCGCAGAAAGGCTTTGCCGGAAAGGCTCTGGGCCTGGCTGCGGTCTCAAGTGTGATTGGCGGCATCTTCTCGGTCATCGTGCTGATTGTTGCTGCGCCGCTTCTGTCGCGGGTCGCCTACAACTTCGGTCCGCCGGAGTACTTCGCGCTGGCGGTGTTCGGCTTGTCGATGCTGGCCACGATCAGTGGCGAAAGTGCGCTCAAAAACCTTATCGGCGGCGCCATCGGCGTTCTGATTGCAACGGTCGGGATGGATTTTACCACCGGGATTGAGCGTTTCACCTTCGGTAACTGGGAGTTGTCGGAGGGTATCCACTTCATCCCGGTGATGATTGGTCTCTTTGCCGGAGCGGAGTTCATCAAGCAAGCCGGAAAGCTGGATCAAAAGCGCTTCCGTGTGCCCTTGAACGCCGTAAAGCTGCCCACGCGCCAGGACATCAAAGCCTGTCTGGGCACTATCGCGCGGTCTTGCGGCATCGGCTCGTTCATTGGGCTACTGCCCGCCGAAGGCGGCACGGTGGCGGCAATGATGGGTTACAACGAGGCCAAGCGCTTCGCCAAGGACAAGTCGCAATTCGGCAAGGGCGATCCGCGGGGAATCGCGGGTCCCGAGGCGGCCAACAACGCCGCAACCGGTGCGGCGATGGTGCCTACGCTGGCGTTGGGTATCCCTGGCAGCGCCACGACGGCGATCATTCTTGGCGCGCTCCTGGTGCATGGACTGCGCCCGGGCCCGCATCTCTTCACCGAACAGCCAACGCTGCTTTACTCGATCTTCCTGGCGATGCTGATCGCCAATTTTGCCTTTGCCACCTTCGGCTTCATCGGCGCCAAGATCTTTGCGCGCATCACGTTGATTCCGACCGAGTACCTTTGGCCCGCGGTGTTCATCCTGGCCTGCGTCGGCTCATATGCGCTTGAACAGGCTATGCTGGACATCTGGGTCATGATCACTGCCGGAGTTCTCGGTTTCGTCATGCAGCGTTTCGGGTTTTCGGCGGCGCCGATCATCATGGGGCTGATTCTCGGCAAGCTTGTCGAAGGCACGCTCAAGCAGTCGTTGATCATCTTCGACCATTCGTGGTTTGGTTTTCTCGAGCGGCCGATTGTATTGGTCTTCCTGTCCTTGACCTTGCTTTCCATGTCTTTGCCGTTGATCAGTGAGATGCGTGCCCGTCGGCGGCGGGCGGCGCGGGAAGGCTGATGCCGGGCATTGCGGCTGTCGAGGCCAGAGTCCACAAGCCATCCGCCGCAGCCGACGACCCCGCGCCTTACGCGGGCGCTGATAGCTTTGTCTTCGTGCGGTTGCGATTGCGGCTCTCGGACGGGCGCGAAGGCGAGGGCTACACCGGCAGGTTTCTGGCGGCCGAAGTCGCACACTTCCTAAACGGATCGGTGGCAGAGGCGCTGGTCGGATGTGATCCCCTGGCCGAACCGGATCTCTTGTCAGTCCTTGTACGGCGCTTTAATCCACGGCAGATGACCGGGGTCGTTGTATCGGCTTTCTCCGCGCTCGATGTTGCGTTGCACGATCTGCGCGCCAAGTCGGCGGGCGTCTCCCTTGCAGCACTGCTCGGGGGGCGTCGGCCGGCTGCACCGGTACACGTGACCTGCGGGTTTCCAGCGCTCGGTACCGGTGCGCTGGCTGCCGCCTGTTCGAAAGAGATAGAGGGGGGTGCCGCCGGCGTGAAGGTGCTCGTGGCCGCCAGGGGGCGCAGTGTCGCAGAAGATGCGGAGAGGGTGCGCGCGGTGCGGGCGGCAATTGGCGAGCGGGCCGACCTGATTGTCGATGCCAATTGCGGCTACGATCTTGACGCTGCGCGGAGCTTTCAGCGGCAGACGGCGGATCTGGTCCTGGCCTGGTTCGAAGAACCGGTGCATGGCAATGACCCGGGCGACCTGGCAGCGCTGGCGGCGGACCGGATCCATCCGATCGGGGCGGGGCAGATGGAGCAGTCGCGGGAACGGTTTCGTCAGCTAGAAGCCGCCGGAGTCTCGGTCTTGCAGCCGAACGCGGTGTTTGCGGGGGGGATCGGGGCCGCGATCACGGTCGCTCAGCAAGCCCGGGGAAACGGCAGGACGGTGAGCCCGGCCGGTGGCTGGGATATCGTGAACATCCATTGGATGTGCGGCGCCGTTGATCAGGGACCGGTGGAGTTGCATCGTGCGCAAGACCGCATCACGAGGCTGATAAGGGGCTCCGCGTCGTCGCTGCCGATCGCCGACGGCTGTCTTGCTCCGCCGAGCGGGGCGGGGTTGTGCCTTCTGCCGGATGAAGCTGCGCTTGCGGCCTGTGCCCTGTGAGAACGCGATCGTAGCGGCGGCGTGTCTTTGACGATACCGGTACGGAGGGGTTGCCGCAGGCGCGCCGAACCTGCATCTTCGGCACGCTGGCTTTGGCCCACAGTTTGGTCCAGTTCGATCATGGGAGCTGGGCTTCTTGCCGGCGATCATGTTCTTTGGCGCGGTTTTCATATCGTCCATTTCCAGGCCGTTAAGTCTGGTCCCGATCCGGTTGAGGTCGGCGCTGTGGATGCTGATCGAAGGGATCCCGTTTATTGCCTCCTTCGGGAGCCTGACCGGATTGGTGCAGCAGGGGGTTCGGCGCGAACGGGAAGCCCGTCTCGCTAGGCTCTCTGGAACCTTCGGGCTACCGTGAGAGGTTCGACACCGCGCCTTCCGCAGGCTGTTGGTCATTATCCAGCAGCTTAAGGGACTCTCTCCCAGAATCGGCACCCCAACTAAACTGCTACAGCAATCGAATGCCGGTCTCGGTGGTCGCGGGTCTCCGCAACCAAACGCAAAGAAGCCACCCAAAGGGCGGCTTTCTTGCGTTTTGGGCTCCAGGGTCAGGCTCTGAGCCCGCGACTTCCGACGGGTTGCGAGACCTCGCTCATACCATGAAGGCTGAGAGCGTGAAGAACGCGCTCCGGGCGAGCGCCTCTAGCTCGAAGGGCGAGCTGCGGCGAACTGCCGGAGCGCAGTCTGCCGGAAGCTTCCTGATGCCGGAAGGGACTAGGCCCTGCGAAGGGCCATTCCGCGGGGCGGTTCTGTCTCGAAAGTCGCCGGTTCGATATGTCCCACTTGTTCGTGGCGGCTGTTGGTGACGGCGGGACGCGCGAAGTCGCCAAGAGCCGCGACCTCGGCATCGCCGATCAGGTTGAGCTGACGCAGAATGGCAATCAGGGCGGGGACGCGGGCGCGCGCGTTGCCGTCGGCGACCTTAAGGGCGATGGCCAGCCCGTCCTGCGGCAGGAAGGTGAGAAGAAAGGCTTCGGCTCCGCCCTTGAAAACAACGCGGCGGTCGGTCGCCTCGGCCACTGCCACCATGGCATGTTCGGACCCGGAGGTATACTCCGGGTGCCGGCCCATGGCGTCCATCAGGCGCGCCATGGCGGCCGCTCGTTTCGCAGGGGCCCGTCCGGCCGCGAACCTGGCCCCCAAGCGGGCAGCGTCGCCAAGGCTGAGGGCGGGCGAGGGCAGGGTGCAGCCGTCGCTGCCCAGGGGCATGCCGGCAGGAGCGCCGAGATCGGCGAGGACTTCGAAGAAGTGTTGCTGCGCCGGGTGATCCGCCAACGCATAGTTCTCGATGCCGTAGCCGCAGTGGTGGCAGAGAGTCAGAAAGCCGGTATGTTTGCCCGAGCAGTTGTGGTGCAGAGACGTGGCCTCTTCGCCGGCACGAAGCATGCGCCGTTGGGTTTCGAGATGCTTGGGGTACTCCGGACCGCAGGCCAGATCGCTGACTTCGCAGCCGATTGCGTTCAGCCAGCTGGCCGCGAGCTCTGTGTGATGCGACTCGCCGCGGTGGGATGCGCAGGCAAGGGCCAGGTGCTTTGAGGACAGCGCATGGGCGTCGGCAGCGCCACTCTCGACAAGAGGCAGGGCCTGGAAGGGTTTCATGGAAGACCGCGGGTAGGTGATCAGGTTCGGATCCCCCCACCCGGCAATCACCTCACCCGCCGCATTGGCCACCACGGCGACACCCAGATGCCGGCTTTCGATGACATCGCCGCGCCAGACCTGCGCGAGTTCCTCGAGCTGTTCCAAAGGTACTTTCCTTTCCTTTGAAGCGTCACGGTAGTCAGATGCTCAGGCGAGGGCGAGGAGAGATATCGCCTCGGGTTATGCCCAAAAAGCATAGTCCCTCTCTTCCCCTGGCCTGAGATGCGGCTATGCTCGGGCGCATGGATACGGAAATCGCATCCCAAGATCTTTCCCGGCTGTGGCGCACCCGCTTTCCTGCCGCTGAGCGCCAAGTCTATTTGAACGTCGGCTCTCGCGGCATCATCTCCGATGCGGCGAAGCAGGCCGCAGACCGCATGATCGAAGGGCACTGGTTGTCCGACATGCCGAAGTCCGAGCGCAAGCCGATGTTGGAGGGCTGCCGGACAAAGTTCGCCAGATTGGTGAAGGCGGCCGGTGAGGCGGAGGTAGCGGTGTTGAAGAACGTGAGCGAGGGTTTGAACTCCATCGCCACGGCGTTGACCTGGGAGCCGGGTGACAACGTTGTGTTGACACCGGAACTGGAGCACAGCAACAACATCTATCTCTGGCGCGCCCTGCACCAGCGGGGCGTCGAGTTGCGCGCGATCCCCCATCGCGACGGCCACATCGATGCGGCTCGGATGGCCGAGGCGATCGACGGCAGAACCCGGCTGGTTACCGCCTCGTCGGTCAGCTTCACCCCAGGTCACCGCACCGACCTGCGCACCATCGGGGAGGCGGCACGGTCGAAGCGGGCCTTTTTTCTGATCGACGGCGTACAAAGCTGCGGCGTTCTGGATATCGATGTCGAAGACGTCCGCGCCGACGGCCTTGCGACCTCGACGTCAAAGGGCCTTTTGGGGCTTATGGGACTGGGGTTCCTCTATGTGCGTTCGGGTTGGCTCGACCGTCTGCGCCCCGCCTTTGTTGCCCGTCACTCGGTTGCCCATAGCGGCCACGAGAGTGAATTCGAGGGTATGGACTTCGCCTATGCTGCCGATGCGAAGCGCTTTGAGATCGGCAACTACAATTGGACCGGTATCGCTGTTGCCGATGCCGCCCTCGGCGAGCTGCTGGAAGCGGGCACCCCGGCCATCGAAGCCCACAGCCTCGCTCTGGCCGACCGCCTGCGCGAAGGGTTTCTTGCGTTGGGTTTCAAGGTCGCTCTGGCCGACGACCCTGCGCGCCGCTCGCACCTGGTCACGGTCGGCGACATGGGGCTCGGCGACACCTATACCACGGGCAATGAGGTCCTGAACCGCGTGGCCCGCGCCCTGGAGGCGGAGGGCGTGCGTTTCTCAATCCGCCGCGGGATGCTGCGGTTCGGTTTTCATTTTTACAACAACGAGGCCGATGTCGAGCGGGTGCTGGCGGTCGCCGGGTCTTGCATGAAGGCAGTCTAGGTGTTCGACGGCTTTGAGACGCCCTGTCTGATCCTGGACACGGTGCGCCTGCGCCGCAATGCGGCACGAATGCTGCAGCATTGCGATGCCCAGGGGGTGCTTCTGCGCCCGCATCTCAAAACCTCGAAGTCCGTTGATGTCGCGAAGATCGCAACCGGTGGACGCATGTCCAGCGTGACCGTGTCGACTCTGGTCGAAGCCGCGCATTTTGCCCGCGCCGGCTTTGATGACCTGCTTTATGCCGTGGGCATCACGCCAAACAAGTTCGACCATGTCGACGGAATCATGGCTGCAACCGGGAAGGCGGTGACGCTTTGCCTGGACTCGCCCGAGATGGCGCGGGCTCTGGCGGCAAGCGATCTGACGGCCCCGGTCCTGATCGAAGTCGATTGCGGAGAACACCGCGGGGGCCTGTCAGCCGACTCGGACGCCCTGATCGAGATCGGACGGATCCTGGGTTCGCAGTTGCTGGGTGTCCTGAGCCATGCCGGCCATTCCTATGCGACGGACAGAGTGGCCGAGGTAAAGCGCGTTGCAGCGGCCGAGGTCGATGCGGCAACGATGGCGGCCGGGCGCCTCCGCGAGGCCGGCATGGCTGTCGAGGTCGTCAGCATCGGATCGACGCCAACGGTTCTTCATGCTGGCAGCCTGGAGGGCATTACCGAGGTGCGGGCGGGCATCTATCTGTTCTACGACCTCTCGCAGTTCGGCAGAAACATCTGCAGCCTGGAGGACATTGCCCTGTCGGTGCTGAGTACGGTGATCGGACACAACCGGGCCGCCGGTGTTATGACAATCGATGCCGGTGCCCTGGCAATGTCCAAGGACATCGGCGCCAACACGTTTTTGCCCAATGCCGCTTACGGCTGGATCTGTAAGACGGAGACGATGAAACCCACCGGCCTGGCGGTCACCGCGGTTCATCAGGAACATGGCACCGTCGCGGTAGATGACCCGGTCTGGTACGAGCGCCTGCCCATCGGCTCCACCGTGCGGGTTCTGCCCGGCCATGCCTGCCTGACTGCCGCCGGCGGATACGGCGCCTACCATACCACCTGCGGCGCGGTTTGGCCGCGCGTCGACGGTTGGTAAGGGCGGATCCCTCAGCGCAGCATCTCCAGACTCGGAACCGAAGCCAGCAAGCGTCTGGTATAGGCCTGCTGCGGATCGGCAAAAAGCCGGTCGGTGCGGGCTTCTTCGACGATTCTGCCCTTGTGCATGACAACGACGCGGTCAGCCATCTGCTCGACGATCGCAAGGTCATGCGTGATGAGGACGAGGGTCAGGTTCAGCTCCACCCGCAGCTCGGCAAGGAGACTGAGAATCTGGGCTTGAATAGAGACGTCGAGGGCGCTCGTCGGTTCGTCGCAGATGACGATCTCCGGGCGTAGAATGAGGGCGCGGGCGATCGCGACGCGCTGGCGCTGACCACCCGACATCTGGTTCGGATAGGCGTGGGTGAAGCGGGCCGTCAGGCCGGTCTGCTCCATGACACGGCGGACCATCTCCTGCCGTTCCCGCCGCGATCCGATGCCGTGGATGTCCAGCGGCCGCCGGATGATCTGGCTGACCGACATACGCGGGTTGAGCGATCCGTAGGGATCCTGAAAGATCGGCTGGACGATCTGGGCGCGCTTGACCTGGAGCACTGCGGCCACGTCCACGCCATCGAGCGTGATGCGTCCGCGGTCCGGTGCTTCCAGGCCCAGGATAAGGCGCGAGAGGGTCGATTTGCCTGAGCCGCTTTCGCCGACCACCGCGAGCGTCTCGCCCTTGCCGACCGTCAGGGAGACGTCCTGCACGGCCTCGATCCGGCGCTTGGACCCGAAGAGGCCGCGCTTGACGTGGTAGGTCCGCGAGACATCTTCGACCGAGATCACCGGCTCACGCTCCTGCGTGGCGACGCTGCGCCCGCTCCCGCGCGGGATGCTGTCGATCAGCTTCCTGGTATAGGGGTGCTGGGGGGCACTGACGACCTGACGGGTCGGGCCCTGCTCGACCACTTCGCCCTTCAGCATGACGAGAACGCGGTTGGTGAAGTTGGCGACCACGCCGAAATCGTGGCTGATCAGGATGATGGCGATTCCCAAGCGCTGCTGCAGGTCCTTCAGCAGATCGAGGATTTGCTTTTGGATCGTCACGTCCAGGGCCGTCGTGGGTTCGTCGGCGATCAGTATGTCCGGCTCGTTCATCAAGGCCATGGCGATCATGATGCGCTGGCGCTGGCCGCCGGAGAACTGATGGGGATACTGGTTGAACCGCTCCTCGGCATCAGGCAGACCGACCGCGTTCATGAGTTCCAGCGCCCGCGCCTTTGCCGTGCGCGATGCGCCGCCATGCAGTGTCATCATCTCGCAGAGCTGCCGGCCGACGGGATAGACCGGATTGAGCGAGGTCATCGGCTCCTGAAAGATCATGCCCGCCCTTTGCCCGCGGATGTCGGTCGCCAGCATCTTCTCGGAGACGGTCAGGAGATTGTGACCGCAGAGCTCCAGGCGCTCGGCGCTGCGCTCGGCCGCCGAAGGGAGCAAGCCCATCAGGGCATGGGCCGTCATCGACTTGCCCGAACCGCTCTCGCCGACAATGCCCAGGGTCTCTCCCTTCTTGAGGGCGAAGGAGACGCCCTTGACGGCTGTGAGTGCGCCGCCGGGAATCGGCAGGGTAACGGTGAGGCCCTCGACCTCCACGGTGGTCGGCAGTGCCTTGCGGTGCTCCATCAATGGCGGGCCTCCGGCGCCGCCACGTCCCTCAGGCCGTCGCCCATGAGGTTGATGGCGATAACCAGCAGGAACAGGGCGATGCCGGGGATCGTCACCAGCCAGGGCTGGAAGAACATCGCGTCCTTGCCCTCGGCGATCATCAACCCCCAGGACGGAGTGGGTGCCGGAATACCAACGCCGAGAAAGCTGAGGGCCGCTTCCGCCAGGATGGCGCTGCCGACCTCGTAGGTGAAGATCACAAGGATATGGCTGGAAAGGTTGGGCAGTACGTCCCGCCAGACGATGGAAAGCGTGTCGGCGCCAAGCGCCTTGGAAGCGGTGACGAACTCAAGCTGGCGGATGCGCTGCGTCGCCGCCCGGGTCACCACAAGATAGAGGTTCCAGTGGAGAAAGCCGATCACGCAGATGACCACGGTGACCGAGGGGCCGATAAGGAACACCAGAGCCATGGCGAGGAGCAGCGAGGGCAGGGCAAGCTGGCAGGAAAGCACGAAGCTGACCACCTGATCCACCCGCCCGCCCAGGAATCCTGCAGCGACGCCCAGGGCCACGCCGATCACGCAGCCGATCGCGGCAGCGGAGAAACCCACGATCACCGAGATCTGAGCGCCGTAGAGGAGCCGGCTGAGGTAATCGCGGCCAAGATGGTCGGTGCCCAGGGGATGCTCCCAGCTGCCCCCGGCCCAGACCGGATAGGCGAGGCGGTTGCCCAGGTTCTGCTCCGTATAGTCGAAGGGGGCCAGGAAGGGCGCCAGCAGTGCCATGGCGCCGACCACGGCGATGATCGCGGCACCGAAGATGAAGCCGCGGTGATGAACGGCGCGGCGAAGGGCGGCACGCGCCGGGTGCTCGCCGGCAAGCTCCAGGTCTGTATCGACGACCGCCATCAGGCCAGCCTTATCCGCGGGTCGAGCCAGGCGTTCAGAAGATCCGCCAGGAAGGTGAGCATCACGAAGGTGAGCGCAAAGATGAAAACCAACATCTGCACGGTCGGGATGTCGCCGCCGATGATGCTCTCGATCGCGAGGCGGCCCAGGCCATTGATGGCAAAAACACTTTCGGTCACGAGCGATCCGCCGAGCTTGGCCCCAAGCTGGACCGCAAGCACGCCGACCACCGGCAGCAGAGCGTTGCGCAGGGCGTGGCGCCAGAGCAGCCTCAAGCCCCGGTAGCCCTTGGCGCGCGCGGTGCGGATGTAGTCGGACTCCATGACCTCCAACAGGCCGGTGCGGGTGAGGCGCATCACCGAAGGCACGGAGGACAGGCCCAGCACGAAGGCGGGCAGGACGAAGTGCCACCACGTATCGGCGCCGGAAACCGGAAAAATCGGAAAGGTGACCGCCAGAAGCATGATTGCCATGAGGCCGAGCCAGAAGTTCGGAATGGCCTGTGCCGCTACGGCCAAGCTCAGGGCCACCCGGTCGACCAAGGTGTTGGGATTGAGGGCGGCCGCGATGCCGAGCGGAATGGCGACGAAGATGGTTACCAGGATGGCCGAGCCCGCGAGCGCAAGAGTGACGGGAAAGTGACGAACGACGAGGTCGAGCACCGGGGTGCGCCAGTACAGGCTCTCGCCGAAGTCGCCGCGGGCGACGCCGCCCAGCCAATCGAAGTACTGGATGTGGATCGGCCGGTCGAAACCCAACTGCTTGCGGATCAGTTCCACCTGGGCGATGTCGGCTTCGTCGCCGGCGATGGCGCTGGCCGGGTCAGTGGCGTAGTTCAGAAGCAGAAAGGTAACGAGGCTTACGGCAAAAGCGACGAGCAACGCCAGCCCGCCGCGTTTGAGAGCATAGATCAGCATGTCTTACCGCCGCGTCCCCGGCGACCCCCTGCCATCCGGCCGAGGGTCGCCCGTGCGACTCTGCAAGCGGTCACTCTTTCCACTTCGCCATGAAGAGACGGGGCATGCCGTCTTCGGGCTGCACATAGACCAGGTCGTTCGACATCATGAAGTTCTGCGTGTACTTCTGCACCGGTACCCAGTAGGCCTGCTCGGCGATGTGCCTGACTGCCTGGTGAAAGCGTTTCTCGCGCTCTGCCGCATCGTAGGTCGCATTCGCGCTGGCCACGAGGTCGCTCAGCTTCTGGTCGCCGGTGTAAACACGTGCCACGTCCAGGATGAAACGGTCCGGCATGATGGCGCCGGCATCGGGGATGGAGAAAGACCCGGAGGAGCCGTAGAATGCCGTCAGCTCACCTGCGTTGCGCGGCTTGGAGACGGACTTCACGTAACGCAGGCTCGCGTTGATGCCAACCGCCTGCCAGTAGTTGATGATGGCCTCCTGGATCGGCCGGTCGCGGGCTGCCCAGTACTCCAGATCGAAGCCGTCGGGATAGCCGGCCTCGGCCAGAAGAGCCTTGGCCTTTTCCGGGTTGTACTCGTAGGTCTTCACGTCCTCTGTGCAGCCGAACTGAACAGGCTGACAGGCCGTCCAGAGCGGCGCTGCGGTGCCGCCGGTGATGTTGGTGACGATCTCCTCGCGATTGATGGCGTAGTTCATCGCCTGGCGAACCCGCAGATCCCTGGTCGGCGTATCGGGATCGGAGCGGCCCGAGGCATCGAGGGCGACGTAGCCAACCCGCATCGAGGGCCCGGCGACGAACTGGGCGCGGCCTGTGCGTCCGACGTTCTCCGCGATGTCGGTCGGCACATTGAAGGTCCACTGTACGCCGCCGGACATCACCTCGGCCGCCTGGGTGGAGAAGTCCGGAATCATGCGGATGACGATCTTGCCGATGGAGGCCATTGCCTTGGGGCTGTCGCTGCGATAGCCGTCATAGAGCTCCAACTCGACCCGCTGGCCAGGCTGAAAACCGACGACGCGATAGGGACCAGTGCCGTTCACCTGGTTCTGCTGCGCATTGGGCGTCGTGACGCCCTCAACTTCATAGGAGCCCGCCTTGCGCAGTTTCGAATAGTAGCTCAGATCGTAGAGCACCATAGCGTAGGGCTGCTTCATCGTGAAGCGGACGGTGTGGTCGTCGACGGCCTCAATGCTTTCAAGCCAGCGCCCGATTCGGGTGGCGTAGCGTGTTTCCCCGGCCTCGCTGACAATGTGGTTGAACGAATAGACGACGTCGGCGGCGGTCAGTTGCGAACCGTCGTGGAAGGTCACGTCCTGGCGCAGGTTTACCACCAGTGTCGTTTCGTCCGTAAACTCGTGGCTCTGTGCGACCAGCGGGACCGCCTGCTGAGTTTCCGGATCGACATAGTAGAGAGCGTCGTCGACGAGGAGGCCCAGAATGTCATTCTCCCGGATCGTCGAGTAAAGCCCGTCGGTCGTCTTCACTTCGCGCGGAAAGGCCGCGACCAGTGTGTCCTTTGCTTTCTGGGCCTGTGCCGGTGTGACCGTTGCAGCCAAAACCGCCGCGGCCAGAAGCGTCTGTCTCAAAAACATGTGACCAGCGTCTCCCTGTTTGCCTGTCCCTGTATTGATTTGTTGACCATCGCTTAAGTGGCTTTCTTGCAGGCGCCCGAGTCCAATACCTTTGCGGTGCAGAGTTATGCCGATACGGCATGGCCCGGTTTACGTTGTTTATCAATCGGATATACTGGTCGTGCTGGCGCTTTCCGATACTCGGGAGGGCAGCGGCGATGATCGAGGTGATGGGGTAACGCGGCGATGGGGCGTGCGGCACCACAGCTTTTTTTGAATTTGATCCGGATTGCGGTCCTTGGTTGGCCGGCCGCTTCCCCAGTTGCCGTCCAGTCATGGAGTTGAAGTGGCTTGAGGACTTTGTTGCCCTCGCACGGACTGGCAGCTTCAGCCGGGCCGCCGACGAGCGGAACGTGACGCAGCCGGCTTACTCCCGGCGTATCCGGGCCTTGGAACATTGGTTGGGCGTAACACTGTTCGACCGCTCTTCGTTTCCGGTCTTGATGACCCGGGCCGGCGAGGAGTTTCTGCCGCGCGCGCAGGCGATGATTGCCGACATCAACCTTTCGAGGCAAGACCTGCGCCTCATGCACGCGCGCAGCCAGACAGCCGTTCGCATCGTGACGCTTCACACCCTAGCGCTCAGTCTGCTGCCGAGGCTTGCGGCACGCTTCGCGCGCCTCAATCCCGAGGCATCGATCTCCGTCATTCCTTCCATCCAGGACATTGCCGCCTATTTCGATTCCCTCCAGACAGGCCTTTCGGACGTCGTTCTCACCTATGAGAGTGACTTGGTCAGCTTGGATACGGCGGCCATCAACCAACTGGCTATCCTGCCGATCGGGCGGGACCGGATGATACCCGTTGCTTCGCCATCCCTCGCTGCGGCTCTGAAGGATGACTGGCTTGATCAGGCGGAAGCACCGGTACCGGTTCTCGCCTACACCAGTTTCTCCTTCTCCGAAAAGATCGTCGCTCCGGTCTTGGCGCGGCACGCGAACCGCCTGCGCACCGTCTTCGAGAGCCCCCTGAGTGAGAGTCTGCGGCGGGTTGCGCTGCAAGGTGCCGGGGTCGCTTGGTTGCCGGCAGAGCTGATTGCCAGCGATCTTTCGGCAGGAGCTTTGGTACGTCTTCCGGGCGACCATCTTGCCCCGGAGATCGCGATCACGGCCTATCGTCTAAAGGCTCCTCGCGAAGCAATGGTCGAGGCGCTGTGGAAGCTGTTGGAGGACCGAGCAGCGCACATTGAGCCAGTGGAGCCGAGCCAAGCGCCATAAAGCCGCCTCCATCCTCACTTTTTCGAACTCCATGAGACTGGAGTTTGCCCTCTCCGCCAACTCAATTGGGATTAGCGGAGCAAAGCGCGAAAGCCACCGAGTTTCAGGCGCTGATATGGATTGAGGCGCATCGCGGGCGATGAAAAACCCAATTCCATGGCGCACGCTACCTTGTAGCGGAAGGGGCTACCAGCACCCGGAGGCTATAGGTCAGGCTGTCACAGAAAGCGATTGTTGGTTTCGGTGGTTGCAGGCTCCTGCAACCAACTAAGCCCCCTGGAAATCCCAGGGGGCTTAGTTGGTTTCCGGAGATAGGATTGAGCACGGCAGACAGGCCGCGCGCAGCCTGCTCTGCGCAGGGTCCAATCCAGAACCGGCAAGCAATCCCAGTTTACGCCAAGTCTGTTCAACATCCGGGCTTCCAGAGGTCGACCGGCCTCGGCTGCTTGCCAGCCCTAGTCGCCCTGCGGCTTGCAGAACATGTTGTAGAGCAGCGTTACAAGCTCGCGCGCCTCTTCGCTTGCCAGCGAGTAGTAGATGGTCTTTCCGTCACGCCGGGTGGAAACCAGTCTGTCGGCTCTCAGACGTGCGAGCTGCTGGGAGACGCTGGGTTGCCGCAGCTCAAGCAGGATCTCCAGGTCGCGGACCGACTTTTCGCCGTCCACCAGCATGCAGAGGATCAAAAGGCGGTTTTCGTGGGCAATGGCCTTCAGAAAATCGCTCGCATGCCGGGCATTGGCCATCATGTCCTCCATGGGCCCGGCATCTGGGAGATTCTTGGCAACCGCCATCGCTGTACCCTTGTCTGTGGCATCACGACAACCAGCCTTTGAAATAGCGCTGCTGACCTTTACTGTCCACTCCCGCCTGCCGCCTGTGGTGCGGCAATTAGTTCCAGTCTCTCGATCAGCTCACCCAGCAGGCCCCAAAAGAAATCCTCGCCCGGATAGCCCAGAATGCGGCCGATCTCCCGGCCGTCGTCGATCAGGACGAAGGTCGGCGTGTAGTAAACCGGCTCCAGTTCCGGGAGGTCGGCGGGCCAGGGCGCATGCAGGTCGACACGCCTCAGCGGCGCCCGCCTTCCCTCTGCCGTCTTGGGATAGATGGCCGCAATGTCGCGGTTCCAGGCCGCGCACCAGGGACAACCGGCTTCTTCGAACATGACCAATTCGGCAGCCGCAACTGAAGCCGGAAAGGTCTGTGCCGCCAGCCAGACCACCATTCCCAAAAGGAGGCCGC
Organism: Rhodospirillales bacterium BBD 1991-14; assembly: GCA_001657395.1. GTDB lineage: Bacteria > Pseudomonadota > Alphaproteobacteria > Kiloniellales > Kiloniellaceae > Pelagibius. The sequence goes on from LYSY01000001.1 coordinate 56,356, forward strand.
GCATCATTTTGTAGCCCTACCCATGATTTTACATATATCATAATTCGAATATGAAAGCCAGGAGACCAGGGGAGAGGGCTGGATGGGGTTTGATGTCAGCCTGGGCGGTGCTTTTGTCGCGGGGCTGCTGTCCTTCTTGTCGCCCTGCGTGTTGCCGCTGGTGCCGCCCTACCTTTGCTTCGTCGGCGGCATGACCATGGAGGAGATGGCGGAGCGCGGGGATGCTTCTGCAGGAAGGCGCGTCTTCGTGGCGGCGCTTGCCTTTGTGCTGGGTTTCATGACCGTCTTTGTCGCGCTGGGGGCCAGCGCCAGCACACTGGGACAGGTGGTTGCCGATCATCTGACAGTGCTCAGCTACCTGGCCGGCGCCCTGATCATCGTCATGGGACTGCATTTTCTGGGTGTAATCCGCATTCCCTTTCTCTATCGCGAAGCCAGGTTCCATCCGGCGGCCCGTCCGGCGGGGCTGCTGGGCGCCTATGTCATCGGGCTTGCTTTCGCCTTCGGCTGGACCCCCTGTGTCGGGCCGGTGCTGGCGGCCATACTGTTCATCGCCGGCAGCGAAGATACGGCAGCCCGGGGGGCTGGCCTGCTGGCTTCCTATGGTCTTGGCATTGGGGTTCCCTTTTTGCTCGCTGCGCTCTTCGCCGGGCCCTTCATGCACTTTGCGGCCCGCTTCCGGCGTCACATCGGCAAGGTCGAGAAGGCTATGGGCGGACTGCTGGTGGCAACGGGGCTGCTCTTCATCACCGGGTCGATGAGCACGCTCTCCTATTGGCTTCTTGAAGCCTTCCCGGGTCTTGGAACCATTGGATAGCGAGGGGTTGGAGATTTCGTATTCACATATTGCAATATGTCTTGATTTGATCGCAACGACCCTCCATTATCGATGCGAGGGAAGCGGCGCCACCAAGAAAGCAATCAAAGCAAAGGCGCCGGTTAAGCCACGCGAAAGCGGGAGGAAATGGTGGTCCGTAAATCTGCAGCCGGACTCTGTCTGGCGTTTGCACTCGGCGGCCTGACTGTCGGCGGCCTGACTGCGGGCGCAGTTGCCGCGACTGTCGAGCCACAGGACGTGGTCTTCGTCGAAGCCGCTGTAGAGGCGTCGCTCAGCGGTTCGCCCGGCAATCCGGCCGAAGGCGCGAAGTGGTTTAAGAACCGCAAGCTGGGGAACTGCCTGGCCTGTCACGGCAACAGGGATCTCGCCAGCGAACCCTTCCACGGTGACATCGGGCCGCCGCTTGATGGGGTTGCTGATCGCTACTCGGAAGCGGAACTGCGGGCCATTCTCGTCAATGCCAAAGAGGTGTTCGGGCCTGAGACCATCATGCCCGGGTTCTACCATCTGGTGGAAGGACAGCGTGTCCACAAGGATTTCCAGGGCAAGCCGGTGATGTCGGCCCAGCAGGTCGAAGACGTGATCGCCTACCTGAAGACGCTGAAGGAGTAGCGCGCTCCGATGCGGCTGCGAAGCCCCGGGGTGCCCCGAGATTGAAAGGAGAGACCACGATGGAGATGACGCGCCGCAACGCCTTGGCGTTCGGAGCCGGACTCGCGGCGATCGCGATCACGCCCCTGCCGGTGCTGGCGGCTGATACGGCGATGGACGATGTGAAGAGCTTCACTGGCGGGAATGAGGCTGCGGAAAGCGGCCGGATCACCCTGTCGATGCCGGAAATCGCGGAGAACGGCAACACCGTTCCGCTGTCGGTTGCCATCGACAGTCCGATGACCGCCGACGACTACGTGAAGCGGGTCCTGATCGTCGCCGATGCCAACCCTCGTCCGGGCGTGGCGACCTTCCACTTCTCGCCGAAGAGCGGCGTTGCCGAGGCTTCGACCCGCATGCGCCTTGCCAGGACGCAGAACGTGATTGCCGTCGCGGAGATGTCGGACGGCTCGTTCCACATGGCAAAGGCGACAGTCAAAGTGACGATCGGCGGCTGCGGCGGCTGATCACCAAGAGAGGAGAATCCGTCGATGGCAAAGGCAAAGCCGCGGGTGAAGGCGCCGAAGCAGGCCGACAAGGGGGAGATCATCACGATCAAGACGCTGATCTCTCACAAAATGGAGTCCGGTCAGCGCAAGGACAAGCAAGGCAATCTGATTCCGCGCCAGATCATCAATCACTTCACGGCCAAGTTCAACGGTGAGCCGGTCTTCGAAGTGGATATCGAACCGGCGATCTCGGCGAACCCGTATCTGCAGTTCAATATGCGGGCGGATGAGTCCGGCGAGTTCGAGTTTGTCTGGGAGGATGACGACGGTTCGGTCTACACGAAGACGCAGAAGCTCGACGTTTCTTGATCAATGAGTCCGGCAACGCGGCAGGGCATGGCCATGCCCCACCGCGTCGAAGAAATCCGGCAAGGTATCTGGGAGGGAAACCGATGATGACGACGACGAAGATGAAGGTCGCGCTGATGAGCGCCGCGGCGGCCTGTCTGACGGTGAGCGGATATGCCCTCGCCCTCCCGGAGGGTGTCGACAAGGTCAAGGTGACCGCCGTCGCCAAGGATCATCCGCTGGATGAGATCTACTCGGGCTGGCACTTCCGAACGCCTGAAACCCAGGCCTTGCAGGCGGACGACTTCGAAAACCCCGGATTCCTTTGGGTCGAGCAGGGCGAGGAGCTTTGGGAGACCGTTGACGGCAGTGCAGGCAAGTCCTGCGCGTCCTGTCACGGAGACGCCACTGAGTCGATGGCAGGCGTGGGGGCGTCCATGCCGAAGTGGAACGAAGCCCTGGCGAAGCCGGTGAACCTGGAACAGCAGATCAATCAGTGCCGCAGCGAGCGCATGGGCGCCGAGTCCTGGAAGTGGGAGTCCACGGAGCTCTTGTCGATGAGCACCTTTGTCCGCAACCAGTCGCGGGGCATGCCTGTGGAGGTTCAGATCGACGGGCCCATGAAGTCCTGGTTCGAGAAGGGGCAGGAGCTCTATCACACGCGGGTCGGCCAGTTGGACCTTGCCTGCGTGAACTGCCACCAGAACTACTACGGACAGAACATCCGCGCCGACCGTCTGAGCCAGGGACAGTCCAACGGATTTCCGACCTATCGGCTGAAGTGGCAGAAGATCGGCTCCCTGCACCGGCGGTTCCGAGGATGCATGAGCCAGGTTCGCGCCGAACCCTACAAGTACGGGTCCGATGAGTTCGTGGCGCTTGAGCTTTACGTCAACTGGCGCGGGCAGGGGCTCCCCGTGGAGACGCCGGCAGTTCGGCAATAACAAAAGCCTTTGGTCTGCCGCGGCCCGGCCTCGGCAGCCACCCTTGGAGGAGTGAAAACCCGGCTGGCCGCGCGGAGGTATCCGCCGCCGGAACCAGTTGCCTTGACTTGGTAGGAGCTCAAACGTGCTTTCCCGAAGGGATTTCTTGCAGATCGCGCTTGCCACCGGCGCCTTTTCCGCAGCCGGCAGGGCCGGAGCAGGATGGGCTGCGGGAACGGCGCTTACCCAATCGGATCTCCTGGCGTTCGAGCCCCTGGGCAACGTTACGCTTTTGCACATCACCGACATCCATGCCCAGTTGGTGCCGCTCTATTTCCGCGAGCCTTCCATCAACATCGGTGTCGGCGAGGTGAGCGGGTTGCCGCCCCATGTCACCGGCAAGGCTTTTCTCGAGCGCTATGGCCTGGAAGCGGGTGGGGCCGATGCCTATGCCCTGAGTGATGTGGGCTTTGAAGAACTGGCACGGGAGTATGGCCGTGTCGGCGGGGTCGACCGCCTGGCCACCATGATCAAAGCGGTCCGCGCCGAGCGGCCGGACAACACTCTGTTCCTGGACGGCGGCGACACCTGGCAGGGGTCTTACACTTCCTTCCAAAGCCAGGGGGCGGACATGGTGCGGGTCATGAACGCCCTGGGCACCGACGCCATGACCGCCCACTGGGAGTTCACCTACGGGGCAGAGCGGGTGACGGAATTGCTGGAGACGCTTGCCTTTCCGTTCCTTGCCAACAACGTGCGTGACACCGATTGGGAGGAGCCCGTCTTCGACGGCATCGCTTACTTTGAACGCGGTGGCGTGAAGGTGGGTGTCATCGGGCAAGCCTTCCCCTACACGCCGGTCGCCAATCCCCGCTATATGATTCCGAGCTGGTCCTTCGGCATCCGGGAAGAGGCGGTGCAGGCTCAGGTTGAGGAGGCCCGCGCCGCGGGCGCCGAGCTGGTGGTCTTGCTGTCCCACAACGGCTTCGACGTCGACCGCAAGCTGGCCGGCCGCGTGCAGGGCATCGACGTCATCCTGACCGGCCACACCCACGATGCTCTGCCGGAGGTCGTGACGGTCGGCAAGACGCTGCTGGTGGCCAGCGGTTCCCATGGCAAGTTCCTCTCGCGCCTCGATCTCGATGTCCGCGACGGTGCCGTCAGGGGCTATCGCTACAAGCTGATGCCGGTGTTCTCGGACGTTGTGACGCCCGATGCTGAGATGGCCGCTCTCGTGGAAGAGATCCGCGCGCCCCACAAGCCCGAACTGGAGCGCGTGCTGGGCAAGACGGACTCGTTGCTCTACCGCCGTGGCAACTTCAACGGCACTTTCGACGATCTGATCTGCCAGGCGCTGCTGCAGGAGCGAGAGGCGGAGATCGCGCTCTCACCGGGGTTCCGCTGGGGCGCAACCCTGCTGCCGGGTCAGGACATCACGGTAGAGGACGTCCACAACGTCACCTCGATCACCTACCCGGCGGCCTACCGCACGGAGATGACGGGCGCCTTCCTGAAGACGGTTCTGGAGGATGTGGCCGACAATCTCTTCAATCCGGACCCCTACTACCAGCAGGGCGGCGACATGGTCCGGGTGGGAGGGCTTGGCTACACCATCGATCCCGCCGCGGCAGCCGGCGAGAGGATCTCCGATATGACCTTCCTTGCGACGGGCAAGCCGATCGAGGCGGGCAGGACCTACATGGTGGCCGGCTGGGCCAGCGTGAACGAGGGAACGGAAGGGCCGCCGATCTGGGATGTCGTCGCGGACTATCTGCAGCGCCAGGGCACCGTGAACCTGGTCCCGAATGCCTCCGTCAAGGTGGCCGGGTTATGAGGAAGGCAGGTTTCAGAGGCGTGGAAGAAGGCGCAACGAAGCCAGTACCCGGCAGGAGGGTAATCGAGATGACCGAGTCCAATGGGCCGCCGGCAACGACCCGGCGTCGTTTCCTGACAGGTTCGCTGGTGGCCGGTGGCGCGATGGTGGCAGGAGGCCGGGCCGAGGCAGCGGGTGATCCGGCCATTCTCGAAGTCAAACCCTGGGCGCAGATCCTCGGTGAGGGCGTTGACGCGCGGCCCTACGGCACGCCCTCGCAGTTCGAGAACCACGTTGTGCGGCGCAACGTCCCCTGGCTGACCGCCGACCCCATCAGCTCGGTCAACTTCACGCCGCTGCATGAGCTGGACGGCATCATCACGCCCAACGGCCTCTGTTTCGAGCGCCACCATGCGGGGATTGCCGAGATCGAACCAACGCAGTACCGGCTCATGATCAACGGGCTCGTGGAAAAGCCGATCGTCTTCACGCTGGAGGATCTGAAACGCTTCCCGCGGGAGAACCACCTCTACTTCCTCGAGTGCGCCGCCAACTCGGGCATGGAGTGGCGGGGCGCCCAGCTCAATGGCTGCCAGTTCACCCACGGCATGGTCCACAACGTCATGTACACCGGCGTGCGGCTGCGTCACCTGCTGGAGCGGGCCGGCGTCAGGACCAACGGCAAGTGGATCCTTGCCGAAGGCGCCGACGCCTCGGCCATGACCCGCTCCATCCCCTTGGAGAAGGCCCTCGACGACTGTCTGGTCGCGTTCAAGATGAACGGCGAGGCGCTGCGTCCTGAACAGGGCTATCCCGTGCGCCTCGTCGTGCCCGGCTGGGAGGGCAACATGTGGGTCAAGTGGCTGCGCCGCATCGAGGTGGGCGACGAGCCCTGGCATCACCGCGAGGAGACATCCAAGTACACCGACCTGCTTGCCGACGGCCGCGCCCGGCGCTTTACCTGGGTGATGGACGCCAAGTCCGTGATCACAAACCCCAGCCCGCAGGCGCCGATCACCCACGGCCGCGGTCACACGGTGATCACCGGTCTCGCCTGGTCCGGACGGGGTACGGTCCCGCGGGTCGACGTCACACTGGATGGCGGCAAGAACTGGCGCCAGGCACGCATGGACGGGCCGAGCCTGCCGATGTCGCTGCATCGCTTCTACTTCGAGTTCGACTGGGACGGCCGTCCGCTGCTGCTGCAGAGCCGCGCGCACGATTCGACCGGCTATGTCCAGCCAACCAAGAATGAGCTGCGCCAGGTACGTGGCGAGAACTCGATCTACCACAACAACGGAATTCAGACCTGGTATGTGAACGAGAAAGGGGCGGCCGAAAATGTCGAGGTTTCCTAGGCTCCTGCTGGCGCCCGCTCTGGCCCTCGTGCTCGCTCAGGGCGCTGTTGCCGCGCCTCTCGATCTTGGCCGGGAGGCGACGCCGGAAGAGGTTGCGGCCTGGGACATCGACATCCGCCCCGATGGTCTCGGCCTCCCTGCCGGCGCCGGCTCCGTCGCGGAAGGGGAAGAGGTCTTCTTCGAGAAATGCGCCGTCTGCCACGGCGATTTCGGTGAGGGCGTGGGCCGCTGGCCGGTCCTGGCTGGTGGTCAGGAGACGCTGGACAGCGATGACCCGGTGAAGACCATCGGCTCGTACTGGCCGTATCTCTCGACGGTCTGGGACTACGTCCATCGCGCCATGCCGTTCGGCGAGGCGCAGTCCCTCAGCGATGAGGAGGTCTATGCGATAACCGCCTACCTGCTCTATGTGAACGATGTCGTCGAAGACGAGGACTTCGTGCTTTCGCAGGAGAACTTTGCGCAGATGCGACTGCCCAACGAGGGCGGCTTCTTCATGGACGACCGTGAAGAGAGTCCGGTTTTCGCAAGATCGGCGGTCTGCATGTCCGACTGCAAGGAGGCGGTCGAGATCACCATGCGTGCCCGTATCCTGGACGTGACGCCGGAGGAGGACGAGGCCGGCGTCGAGGAAAGCGGGGAGGGCGCGGCTGCGGAACTGGCCGCTGCCCCTGCAGAGGCTGCAGCCGTTGTCCCGGCTCCATCGCCGGCACTGGACCCTATACTTGTCGCCAGCGGCGAGAAGGTGTTCCGCAAGTGCAAGGCCTGCCATCAGGTCGGCGAGGGGGCAAAGAACCGCGTCGGCCCGATTCTCACCGGGATCGTCGGTAAACCGGCGGCCAGTGTGGAGGGTTTCCGCTACTCCAAGCCGATGATGCAGGCCGGGGAAGACGGACTGATCTGGGATCACGAGAGCCTGGGGGCCTTTCTGGCCAACCCCAAGGGCTACATGCCCAAGACCAGGATGTCCTTTGCCGGTCTGAGGAAGCAGGAAGAGATCGATGCCGTGATCGCCTATCTCACGAGCGCCGCGGAGTGAGCCATGCGGGTCGGCCCGATACTCGTGGTTCTTTTGTGGGTCGGGGCGACACCGGCCTCCGCCCAGGTCGTCGGCGATGCCGAGCGCGGGGCCAAGGTCTTTCGCAAATGCGCTGCCTGCCACCAGGTGGGCGAGGGCGCGAAGAACCGTGTCGGGCCGCACCTTAACGGTGTCTTCGGGCGCAAGGCGGGTGCCCTCGAAGCCTTCCGCTACTCCGACCATATGCAGCGCGCCAGCGCGGACGGGCTGGTCTGGACCTACGACACTCTGGACGCTTTTCTTGAAAACCCCAAGTCCATGGTTTCGGCAACGCGGATGAGCTTCGCGGGGCTGAGAAAGGAGCAGGAGAGGGCCGACCTTCTTGCCTACCTGCGCCAGTTTTCGGACAACCCAAGGGACATTCCTGAAAGCGAACCGACCCTGCGCGCGGCCGGGCCCGATCTCGACCCGTCCGTCCTGGCACTGAAGGGCGATCCGGACTATGGGGAGTATCTCTCCAGCGAGTGCACCACCTGCCATCAGGTGGATGGCTCGAACCAGGGTATTCCCTCCATCACCAACTGGCCGCCGGAAAACTTCGTTGTAGCCATGCATGCCTACAAGCAGCAGCTCCGGCCGCATCCGGTGATGCAGATGATGGCCGGCCGCCTGTCGGACGAGGAGATCGCAGCGTTGGCGGCTTACTTCGCAAGCCTTGAATAAAAACGGCAGCTCAGGGGAGGAACAAATGAGAATCAACAGACGAACCTTTATCGGTACCACTGCGGCAACGGCTACCGCCCTCGCAGCGCCCGCTGTTCTGGGTCAAGCGCGGCCCCGGGTCGTGGTGGTGGGCGGTGGCGCCGGCGGCGCGACCGCGGCGCGCTACATCGCGAAGGACGGCAAGGGAGCGATCGACGTCACGCTGATCGAGCCGACCCGCCGCTACTACACCTGTTTCTTCTCCAACCTCTATATCGGCGACTTCGTCGATATGGAGTCCATCGGTCACGGCTACGGCAAGCTGGCCAGTGGCTTCGGTGTCAATGTCGTGCACGATTACGTGATCGGCGTCGACCGGGATGCCAGAACCGTGACATTGGCGGGCGGTGGGTCGATGGGTTACGACCGTCTGATCCTGGCGCCGGGAATCGACTTCAAGGAGGGCTCGGTTCCGGGCTGGGATCTCGCTGCGCAGAACGCCATGCCCCATGCCTACAAGGCCGGCTCGCAGACCGAGCTCCTGAAAGCGCAGATTGAGGCGATGCCCGAGGGCGGCGTCTTCTGTATGGTGGCGCCACCGAACCCCTACCGCTGTCCGCCGGGGCCCTATGAGCGGGTCTCCATGGTGGCGCACAAGCTGAAGGCGCAGAACCCGGGCGCCAAGATTCTGATCGTCGATCCCAAGCCGAAGTTCTCCAAGCAGGCGCTCTTCGAGGAAGGTTGGCAGAACCACTATGGCGGCATGGTGGATCGTATCGGTCCCGATTTCGGCGGCGATATCGTCGAGGTGCGCCCGGAGGCCATGGAGGTCATCATCGACGGCTCGGTCGAGAAGGTCGATGTCTGCAATGTCATCCCGGCGATGAAGGCTGGGCGGGTCGCGGAGCTGGCCGGCGTGACGAATGAGGCCGGCTGGGCTCCCGTGGTCCCCGCGACCATGCAGAGCCGCATGGACGAGAACATCCATGTCCTGGGCGACGCCGCCCAACAGGGCGACATGCCTAAGTCCGCCTTCTCGGCCAACAGCCAGGCCAAGGTCTGCGCCATGGCGGTGCGTGGCGCCCTGACAGGGGCGAAGGTCTTCCCGGCCAAGTTCTCGAACACCTGCTGGTCGCTGATCGAGACCGACGACGGCGTGAAGGTAGGCGCAACCTACCAGGCGACCAAGGAGAAGATCGCCAAGGTCGACGGCTTCATCTCACAGACCGGGGAGGATGCGGACCTGCGCAAGCAGACCTACGAGGAGTCCATCGGCTGGTATGCGGGCATAACGGCTGACATGTTCGGATGATCTGCCACCAGGGCCCTGTTTCGGGAGTGTTCTCGAAGCGGGGCCTTGTGAGACTCTATTCGAACTCCATCTGCTCGAAGACCCGGCCCGCATTGCGGGTGGCAAGCTGCTCGAAGGTGTCGAGATGGGCATAGGGTGACTGATCCACGTAGTAGGCCTCCTCCAGTGTGCCGCCTTCTTCCAGCAGCTTGCCGATGAGGCCGCGCAGATAGACGAGGTAGTCCTTGGTGTAGCGGCGCACCTGGTCCATGTTGGTCGGGTGCCCGTGACCGGGAATCACATAGGTTGCTTTCAAGGCCTCGAAGACTTCCCAGCTTTCGAGCCAACCTGCCGTGTCGGTGTCGTCGAAGATTGGCAGCAGGCGCTCGTGAAAAGCCATGTCGCCCGAGATGACGAGGCTCTGTTCCGGCAGCCAGACGACGATGTCGCCCGGGGAGTGAGCCGGACCCAGGTTCTTCACCTCGATGCGGAAGCGTCCCATCTGGACGACCCGCTCCTCATCGAAAGTCTCGCTTGGGCCCTTCAGTACGGTGCCGGCGGCCTTGTCCCTGTTGTAGGTCTCCATGCGGGCCAGAATCTGCGGGCCGCGGTCGTCGAATTCCTCGGCGGCATCCACATGGGCCAGGATCGGCACCCCCTGCTCGGCCCAGTAGGCGTTGCCGAGCATGGCGTGGCCCTGGCCGTTTTCGTTGATGACCAGCGTCACCGGTTCTTTGGTGATCAGCCGGATTTCGTCGTGCAGCGATTTGGCGAGGAGGTAGCTGGCGCCGCCGTTCACCACGACGACCCCTTCGCCGGTGATGATGAAGGAGAGATTGTTGTTGTGCCCTGCGTTCTCGTAGGTCGGCGGTGCCGTCGCGCCGATGGCCGACCAGATATGCGGAATCACCTCCACCGGCTTTGAATAGAGAACCGATTGGGGATACTGGTCAGGGATCTGCTCGCTGGCGAAACCGGGCGATGCCATGACCAAGAGTAAGGTCAGGGCCGCGACATGCAGACGCATCTCCGTTCCTTTCGATGAAGGAGAGACCTCAGGGGCTGGCCTAGAAGGCGATCTTTTCGTCGATGGCGGCGAGGCCGGCCCTTGCGCAGTCGGCATCGGCGGACCCGCTGGGCGCCCCGGAGACGCCGATGGCGCCCAGCATGCTGCCGTCGCCGGCCAGAATCTGCACTCCGCCGCCCAGCGGCAGCGCCATGGACACGTTGCGGATCGCCCAGGCTTCTCCCTTCTCGGTCAAGGTCGAGAGCTCCAGGGTATCGGTGCGGAAGCTGACGGAGGTCCAGGCCTTGCGGTAGGCGGTATCGGGTGTGTGGGGGCCGGCAAAGCGGTCGCGGATCGTGGCTTGAAGATTGCCGCCGCGATCCACGACCGAAACGGCCACCTGGTAGCCCTCCGCGCGGCAGCTCTCCAGCGCCGCCTGTGCGGCCTCGACGGCGACATCGGGGGCAAGCGACTTGAAGGTCACGATGGCGTCCTGCGCCAGTACCGGTGTTGCGGTGAGGCCGGTGGCCGCGACGGCGGCAGCGACGAGACTACGGTATGTGTTCATTGAGGGCCCTCCCGATTGCCGGGAAGCGGGGCTGCCGGGGGCGGCAGGCTTCCCGTGTTTTTGGTTGTCATCAGGGAAGTATATATATAAAAATTTGAATATAAAAATGAAATGAGTTACCTGCTGCCTCTCCCACGAGGATTCTGGGCCGGCTCCCGGACTGTTGGCTCAGGACCGCTGCGCGAGATCGATCATCGAGTCAGCGTCGAGGCGGCGGGTCCGGATTGGGAGATGCGCCATGAAATGCACCCGCAGGACTCTGCTCGTGGGTGGGACGGTGGCTACCGCCAGCCTGCTCTCCCCGTTGCGCCTCACTGCCTCCGAACCGGAGCTGGGCGACAACGGGCTTCATCTGCAAGATTGGTTCGTCGAGACGTTTCTCGACCTTCAGGAAGACCTCGGCGACGCCGCGGCCGCAGGCAGGCACTTCGCTGTCCTGTGGGAACAGCGCGGCTGTCCCTACTGCCGCGAATTGCACGCCGTCAATCTGAGCCGGCCGAAGATCGTGTCCTATCTGCAGGAGAATTTCGACATCCTGCAACTCGATCTCTGGGGCAGCCGCAGCGTCATCGACTTCGACGGCGAAGAGCTGGAGGAACGCGCCCTGGCGCGCAAGTGGCAGATCAACTTCACGCCGACCGTTGTGTTCTTTCCCATGGATCCGGCAGCCATGGAGGGCAAGGCGGGTCGGGCCGGCGAAGTCGCCCGCATGCCCGGCTATTTCAAACCCTTTCCCTTCGCCACCATGTTCGAGTATGTGCGCGGCGGCCACCACCGGTCCCAGTCGTTTCAGCGCTACCTCCAGGATAAGGTCACGCGCTGGGAGGCCGAGGGGAAGGCCACCGATGTATGGTGAGGCGGTCCTTATGGTAAGCTGACCCATGGATGAGATCCCTACGTCGCTGATGCTGGCCGGCTGCGGCCTGGTGGCCGGCTGCGTGGTTGGTGCGGTCGCCCGTGGTGCGCGTTTCTGCACTTTCGGCGCGATCGAGGACTGGGTCCTGGCGGAAGACAGCAGGAGGCTGCGTAGCTGGGGGCTGGCGATCGCGGTCGCCATGCTCATGGTCCAGCTTCTCGATGCGGCCGGCCTCGCACGCGTTGGTGAGAGCTTTTATCTCGCCGCCGATTTCGGATGGCTCGGCGCCGTGCTGGGCGGGCTCTTGTTCGGCTTTGGCATGGCGATGGTGGGAACCTGCGGCTATGGGACGCTGGTTCGCCTTGGCGGTGGCGATCTTCGGTCCTTTGTCGTCTTTCTGGTCTTGGGTCTGACGGCCTACATGACCGCAAGGGGGCTGACCGGTGTCTTGCGCGAGAGCTTCATTGAGCCCCTGAGTTGGAACCTGGAGAATCTGCAGGGGCAGGGGCTTTCCCATCTCCTGGCGGCGGCTCTGGGCATTGAACGGGCTACCGCCAGCTTGATCCTCGGCCTCGTGCTGCCGGCGGTGATCTTCTGGTGGTGTTTCCGCCATGCAGAGTTCCGGCGCGCCTATCGGGACATTGTTGCGGGCGTGTTGATCGGCGCCACCGTGGCCGCAGGCTTTGCCGCAACAGGTATCCTGGGTGCGGATCCCTTCGACCCGCAGCGCGTCCAGTCGCTCAGCTACGTGCTGCCGCCCGGAGAGACGATCGTGTACCTGCTGACTTTCTCCGGTGCCACCGTCACTTTCAGTGTCGGGCTCGTGGTTGGAACCGTTGTTGGTGCCTTTCTGACGGCGGCGGCAAAGGGCGAGCTGCGGCTGGAGGCCTTCGACGATGCGCGGGAGATGCGCCGTCACCTGCTTGGTGCCTTCCTGATGGGCTTCGGCGGCGTCACGGCGCTGGGCTGCACCGTCGGCCAGGGAATCTCCGGCATGGCCACGCTGTCGATGAGTGCACCTCTGGCGCTCGCGGGTATCGTTCTGGGGGCGGCCTTCGGCTTGCACTACCTTGTCAGCGGCAGCCTTCGGGACGCTTTCTCCGCTTTACATGTCGCGGGGCGCCAACTCTTCAATTGAGCCGATTGCTTACGGAGCAATCGGCGGCGGCGCGATGTCCGCCGCTTGAACGCCGGAATGGCCGAAAGCCCTGTCTCAAGGCCAGAGAGACTGAAACCCGGCGCCCCATGGGCCCAGGTTCGTCAATGCCCCCCCGTAGGGTGCGTTGAGGTGTATGATGGCGCAGGCAAGCCCGAACCTGTGCTCAGGGGCTCTGGCGGATCCTTGGCTCTGAGACAGCCTCGACGGCGTGCGGCGGGAGACTGGCAGCGAGCCGTCCATTGCGAAGCCGCCGATAGACGCCTGATTGTCCTGCGAATCGTTTGCTGGATCGACCCGATGCCGATCGCCATATCAAGGTTGAGAGCCTTCCTGCTTTTCTGCGCCGCCCTGGCCTCCTGGAGCGCGCCGGCATCGCGCGCATTGGACGAGCCCGCCACCTTCGTCATCCACCGCGTCTCAGGCGATGAGACGCTGATGAGCATTGCCAGGGCCCATGGGCTGGGATTCGTCGAGTTGCGCGCAGCAAATGCGCAGATCGATCCGTGGCTGCCCGGCGCCGGAAGCGAGATTGTTGTCCCGACTCTTCATCTTGCGCCCTCCACTGACGCCGACGGCATCGTGATCAACCTAGCGGACCAACGTCTCTACCTCTTCGACGGTGCGGGCTCACCGGTGCGCAGTTTCCCCGTCGGAATCGGGCGGGCCGGCTGCGAGACGCCCACTGGAACGACCCGTGTCGTTAGGAAGCGCCGCAACCCAACCTGGGTGCCGCCGGCCTCAATCCGCTCGGTCCGGCCGGAGCTGCCGGCCGCAATACCGCCCGGGCCGAACAATCCTCTCGGCGCCTACGCTCTTACCCTCGGCTGGGACGGCTATGTCATTCACGGCACCAATCGGCCCGAAGGCATCGGGCGGCGGGTCAGCCATGGCTGTCTGCGCCTTTATCCCGAAGACATCGAGCGCCTTTTCGGGCTGGTCAGGGTTGGCGCGAAGGTGGCCATCGTGGATCAGGAGGTGAAGCTCGATTGGATCGGCGATGATCTCTATCTCGAGATCCATCCAAGCCAACGGCAGGCCGATCAGATCGAGGTTGGCGGCACCTTCGAACCCGAACCCCTGGCCGGGTTGCACAAGGCCATCGAGCACAGCCTCCAAGATCGAGGCCTGGGTATCGATTGGGATGCGGTGAAGAACGCTGCCGATCAGCGCAGTGGCGTACCTCTCCGCATCTCCAGGTGAGGCGATCTCCGTTCTATGGTGACCTCCCCGGCGCTACTGACGCCGAACGCTTACTTGCGCAGGGATTGGGTATAGATTCGCTCCGCCTTCGCGTCGGCGGCTTCCGCGGCTGTTCTCGCGGCACGCGCCTCGGCCATCGCCGCGTCTGCCGCAGCATTTGCGGCATCGGCTTTGGCGCTGACCTCGCTCGCCAGGTCGTAGGCTTCGTTGGCGCGATTGATCGCGTTCGCTGCCATGTCCTGCGCCGCGGCGATGTCAGCCCTTAACGCCTCAATCTGGTCGTTACTCGCGCAGCCTGCGGTCCCAAGGAGGATGAGCGCGCCGATCGTGAGTGCGGAGATACTTGTCCTGGTAATCATAGACGACTCCCTCACAACGCCGCCATAACGACGATGGCCGTATGACGGACGGTTTGTTGCATTGTCTACGATTCAAGCGCTTCAGAGCGAGGGACACATTGACCTAAAGCAACTCGACTCTCCGATGACCGCAGCAGAAAAGCGAAGCTGGCGCAGTCGATCGATGCGGTCCCACTTCGCCGTCAGGGACTCTGGGTACCTCCTGTCCCCGGCTTCGATTTCCGCCTTTGGTTTCGATGACTTGCACCTGGTGAGCAATCAGCCCGGCGCCCTAAGGCTCGCGCAGGCTGCGCTCGAGAGTCTGCCGGAGCGGCTGAAGAAGGTACTCCAGGACCGTGCGATCCTCGGTCGTGATGAAGACCTCCGCAGGCAGGCCCGGCGTCAATCGGATTTGCGGGGCAACAGCCTCCAGCTTCTCGCGGAAGACTTCGATCTTTGCGAGATAATAGGGGTCTCCGGAGCGCTCGTCCTCCAGCGCATCGGCAGAGACATGCGTGACCTCGCCGTCGATTCGGAGAATGTGGCGTTGCGGGTAGGACGGAAAAACGACATAGGACTCCAGACCGATCCGCACATCGTCAATGTCATCGGGCGAAACGCGGGCGTCGATTATGAGCTTGTCTTCCGCCGGCACGATGTCGAGCACGGCTTCACCCGGGCCGATGACGCCGCCTGTCGTCTTGTATCTCAGCTCGATCACCGTGCCGCCCACCGGAGCCGGTATCTCGGTGCGCCGCAGTCGATCGAGGCTTTCCCGGATCTGCTTCTCGACTTCGATGCGCCGCGCCCGGACGTCCGAAAGCTCAGAGGCAGTCTCCTCGGCGCGCTCGGTTCTGATGCTCAATATCTCCAGTTCGGTCTCGGCAATTGCCTCTTTCGAACGGGCGATACTGGCGACAAGCTCGCCTTCGGTTCCCACCAGCTCGGCTTCGGCGCGCTGCAGAGCCAGGAGACGCGGTTTGCGCTCATAGCCGCGCTGGACCAGATACTTGGCAACCTTGATCTCCTCGCGGATCAGCTCGGCCTGCCGTCTTGTACCGGCAAGCTGGCGCCGGGCCCCGGCAATCTGCTGTTCAAGCTGTGCGCTTCGCTGCTTGAGGATCGATTTGCGGCTTTCATCGTTGGCCGCACGCGTCTCGAACTGATCGCGCTGCTGCGCGAGCACGGCCTGGACCTCCTTGTCCTCCACTCCTTGAAGGGAAAAGTGGGTGAATGAAATCTCCTCGGCGCCGGAGCGCTCGGCCTCCAGGCGTTGTTCCCGGGCCGCAAGTGTCCGCAGGCGGCTCATCAAGGCGCCTGCTTCCGCCCTGGCGGCGACATCCTCCAGAACGACAAGCGTATCGCCGGCATCGACGTCGTCGCCTTCCCGGACCCGGATTTCTCGGATGATGCCGCCTTCCAGGTGTTGCACGGTCTGGCGGCTGCCCTCGGGGCTGACGACTCCCGGCGCAATTGCTGCGCCGGACAGCGGGGCCGTGGCGGACCATCCACCCCCAAATCCAAAGAACAGGAGGATCGCTGCGAAGCCGATCCAGAACGTCACTCTCAGATCCCCTGTCAGCGGCGCTACCCGGCGCGGCTGAGGCGGGGCCGGGATGGCATCGATGATAGCCCGGCCGCTCACGGCACCGCTCCGCTGCTGCCGACATCGGGCCGGCCGGGCGTTGTCGCGTCCCGGCTGTCGGAGGGCGCGGCCCGTACCACCGGCGCCGAGCCCCCGCCATCTCCCTTGCCGCCCTGAGCGACCCGCAGGGGACGGAGCTTGGAGAAAACCTCGTCACGCGTGCCAAAGGCGGCAGCGCGGCCCTCGTGAAGCAGGAGCACTTTGTTGACCGGGGAAAGAACGCGCGGCTGATGGGTAACGAGGACGACTGCGGCGCCCCAGCTCTTGGCGCGCTCGATGGCCGCAACCAGGGCCAGCTCTCCTTCGCTGTCCAGGCTTGCGTTCGGTTCGTCCAGGACGATCAGGCGCGGCTTGCCGTAGAAGGCCCGTGCCAGGGCGATGCGCTGACGCTGCCCGCCGGAAAGAAAGGCGCCCCCTTCGCCGATTTCCGTATCATAGCCCTCCGGCAGTTTCAGAATTTCCTCGTGTATGCCGGCGGCTGTCGCTGCTTCGATTACGGCTTCGGAATCGACGGAAGGACTTAGTCTGGCAATGTTGTCTCGCACCGTGCCGACGAAGAGTTCGACGTTCTGGGGCAGGTAGCCGAGGTACCGCCCCAACTCATCGGCCGGCCAATCGAAAAGATCGGCACCGTCCAGCCGGGCTCGGCCGCGTGTCGGCTGCCAGGTCCCGACGGCGATTCTGCAGAGCGTCGACTTTCCTGCGGCGGAGGGGCCGAGAACGCCCAGCGCCTCGCCGGGCTCCACCGCAAAGGAAAGCCCTTGCAGAACCATCTGATCGCGGCCTTTCGGCACGAAGAAGACGTTCTCGAAGGCGAGTTGGCCTTGAGGTGCCGGCAACTGCATACGGGGTGGCCTCGGGGGCAGCGTCTCAAGAAGCTGCTGCAGGCGGCCGTAGGCATCGCGCGCCGCCACCAGGCCCCTCCAGGCCCCAATTGCCTGCTCTACCGGCGCCAGCGCGCGGCCCAGAAGAATGGAGGCGGCGATCATGCCGCCCGGCGTCAGTTCGGCCAGGAGCACCAGATAAGCACCGGCACCCAGAATCGAAACCTGGACGAACAGCCGGAAGAACTTGGAGAAGCCGAGCAATGCGGCGTTCCGGTCATTGGCCTTGAGCTGAAGGTCGAGAGCCCGGTCATGACGGTCTGCCCATGTTGCCAGAAAGCCCGGCAACATCCCCATTGCATGAAAGACATCGGCGTTCCGGATCGCCGCGCCCGCGCGACTCGTGGTTGAGATGGCAAGCTGGTTTGATTCCTTCAGAAGCAGGCGGGAGGCGTACTCGTTGATCAAGGCGGTGCAAAACAGAATGACCGCCGCGACCAATGCAATGACGCCAAGCCAGGGGTGCAGCAACCAGATCACGGCGATGAAGACCGGAACCCAGGGCGCGTCAAAGATGGAATTGATTCCGTTGCCTCCCAGCACAGAGCGAATAGTGGACAGGTCGCGCAAAGGCTGCGCGCCAGCGCCGAGTCCGCAAGCCGCTCCGCGCATACTTGCCTTGATGAAGTCCGGTGCAAGCTTCCTTTCGAACCATCGCCCGATGCGCGCCAGAATGCGGGCGCGAACCGCCTCAAGAAGCCCCATTGTGAGGACCGCGACGCCGGCAATGAGCGTGAGGAAAACCAGCGTTTCAACGCGCCCGTTCGCGAGGACGCGATCGAAGGTCTGCATCATGTAGATGGGTGATGTGAGGATCAGCAGGTTGATGAAGAAGCTGAACATGCAGAGCATCGGCAGGGCTGACCGGCACTGCCGGAGGGCAGATCGCAAGGGCAGCTCAGCTATCTTGCCCATTTGCGCCTCACCGTCGTTTCGTCCAGCGCAAGAGACCCGGCTTCCCCAGAAAAGAGGGGCGCCCTCCATGGTGCGCCCCTCCAGTCGGCTGTTTGGTGGCTATCCCGTTCGGCTAGAAGTCGGAGCCGCAAGGGGGTCACCGCCGCATCGGACTGTCGTA
This sequence comes from Rhodospirillales bacterium BBD 1991-14, assembly GCA_001657395.1. Taxonomy (GTDB): domain Bacteria; phylum Pseudomonadota; class Alphaproteobacteria; order Kiloniellales; family Kiloniellaceae; genus Pelagibius. Next base: position 74,478 of record LYSY01000001.1, read on the forward strand.
GCCGCCGGTCACCGTCAGCCGCCGCCGGCACTGGTCGCCGCCAAGGACTCCGAGAAGGCGAACGCGCCGCTCTCGTCGACCTGGGCGAAGGTGTCGGTTTCGGCCAGGGCATTGTCGCGCAGCGCATCTGCAGAGGCCTCTGCAGTCGCCAAGCGGCCCTCAATGTCGACATCGGCATCGACGTCCTTAAAGACGTCCAGTGTCACGACCTTGTTGATGGTCACTTCCTTGAAGACATTCGTATCGAAGTCCACGGTGCCGCCCGCCGTTACCTTATCGAGCGTGGTTTCGCTCAAAACCACAGGCTCGCCGGCGTTCGCGGCACCCGACAGCGCGAGCAGGAAAGTGCCCGTCAACAACGCAAGGGTCCTCTTCATCTCATCCTCCTAGCAATGCAGTGCACGCAAAACTCCACTGCGTCGCGCATCAGCTCGGGACCGATGCTGCCGTGATCAGGTGCCACCGTCGTCCGTCGCCGCCAGGGATTCCGAGAAGGCAAAGGCGCCAGTCTCGTCGACCTGCGCGAAGGTGTCGGTTTCGGCCAGGGCGTCGAAACCCAAGGCATCGGCCGATGCTTCCGCCGTGGCGAGGCGGCCGTCGATATCGACAAAGGCGTTGACGTTCTTGTCGACATTCAGGACAACGGTTTTCGTGATGTTCACTTCCTTGAAGACGTTGGTGTCAAAATCCACCATCCCGCCCGCCGTCACCTTGTCGAGGGCGGTTTCGCTGAGAACGAGAGGCTCATCGGCGCCGGCAACACCGGCGAAGGCGAGCATCGAAACGCCTGCGAACAACGATAGAGTCCTTTTCATCTTTCCTTCCTCCATAGAGATACCAGTGAGAGTCCAGCACGCAGGGGACCCGTCAGCCCCCATTGTCGTCCGTTGCCGCCAGGGACTCGGAGAAGGCGAAGGCACCGGTTGAGTCCACCTGGGCAAAGGTGTCGGTTTCGGCCAGAGCATCGAACCCCAAGGCATCGGCCGAGGCCTCGGCGGTCGCCAGGCGGCCGTCGATGAACACAAAGGCCTCGACGTCCTTATCGACGTCCAGGTTCACGGTCTTGAAGATTTCGACCGTCTTGTCGATGTCTGTGACGAAGTTGACGGTGCCGGCCGCGGTCACCGAGTCCAGCGCGGCCTCGCCAAGAGTGACAGGCTCATCCGCATTCGCGACCCCCGACAGCGCAAGCAGGGAAGCGCCCGCGAGCAGTGAGAGTGTTTTGGTCATTGTCGTTTCTCCTCTATCAGGTGGCAGGTCGGTTCGGCGTGCAGGACAAGCCTGATCGGAACGCACCCCCGAAGTACCGCACCATGGTCCGCCAGAGGCGCTGTCCCGCTCAATTCGAAATAAGTGTGATCCACTTTTGGCACCCTCGGTCAGTCCGCCTGCTACGCCTTTAGATACCCTTCGCGAGATCCGGCGCCCTCACACGAGAGGCGCGCCGCCGTCGAAGTCGAAGATGCTGTCGTTCAGGCCCGCCGGGTCGACATCCACCAGGATAGTGGTGAAGAATTCGACCTGCGGATCGGCGTCAATGTCCCAGGAAACGAGAACGTCCAGGAGCGCCGGATCGCCGGCGAAGTCGGAGCCCAGAGAGAGAATTCTGTCCATGCTGGCGTCGACCCCCAGAGCGCTGACATCCAGCTTGTCGATGCCGCCTGTTTCGAAGCCGAACACGACATCGGTTGTCGGAACGGAGAAGCTGATGTCGACCAGAAGATCGGTGTAGACCAAGGTATCGGGGTCGCCATCGCTCTCCAGATCGACGGTGTCTGCACCGGCCCCGGCTGTGACCGTGTCGCTGCCTCCGCCCGGATTGATGAAGTCGGCGCCGGCACCCGTATTGATGTCGTCATTGCCGGCGGAGAAAAAGGACGTGAAGACGATGTCGTCGTCCTGCAGGGTCCTTACGGTGTCGTTGCCCCCAGCGTCGATGACAAGGTTCTCGCCGGCGCCGAGATCGATGAGGTCATCGCCGAGATCTCCGGCGGTGAAGTCAATAATCCTGAAGTCAGGGAAACTGTCTCCATCGTCAAGCGTAATGACGATATCGGAGAGGACCAGATCGTCCCCCTGGTCGCTTGCTGAGGCCGTCGAGCGGATATTGTCGTTTCCGCCGTGGTCGACGACGTAGTTGTGCGCTTCGAAGAATGTCCCGATGCCCCCCACGAAGAAGATCTCTGAATCTGCACCGTCGAGCACCCCGTTGAAGTTGGAGTCCTCGCCGATATCCAGAACGCCGTTGCCGTTGGCGTCCTCATCCTTGAAGCCGCCGCGCACCTCGACGAAGTCATCGCCGATACCGACAATGAACTCGTCGTAGTTGTCGCCGCCGCGGACGATGTTGTTGCCGTTTCCGGCATTGATGATGTTTCTGCCGTCAAAGGCGTTGATGTGGTCGTTGCCGTCCCCGGTGTTGACGATGTCGGTACCGACAAAGGGGGCCGCAAAGCTGGTCGTTGCCAGCAGCGTGATGGTGTTGTTGCCGCCAAGGTCGGTAATCGTGTTGTTGCCGCCGGTATCGGTGATCCGGTCGTTGCCGGGGCCCAGATAGATGGTGTCATCGCCATCCCCGGTGGTGACTCTGTTGTCACCTTCGAGGTCAATGATCGTATCGTTGCCGCCGCGCCCGAAGATACGGTCGTTGCCACCGAATTCCGTATCGATGCCAAAGAACCCCGCAAAAGTGGCGACAAAGCCGAGAGCGTCGAGCGGCGTATCCCAGAGGCCGGGATTGATAGAGATGCCGTTGATGGCGGTGGTCTCAAAGCCTCTCTCCATGGCAACGAGCGTCGGTACCAGGTCAGCCTGGTCGACGGCCAGGGGAATGCCCAGCGCATTCAGAATGAACTCCGCGGCCGCAGGCGAGTTGGGAAGCCCGAAGACGGGAGGAATTCCCAACCCGTTGACCAGCGGGATCAGGCTCACCTCGACCTGTGTGAATCCTTCCTGTCGGAAGCCTATGACGTCGTCAGCGCCGCTTCCCCGCAGGAAGTCGCCGCGACTTGTATAGGGCTCCGACGCGCTGCTCGATGATCGTGAACTGCTGAACCTGGCCATATCCTGTTCCTCCCCGGACTTGTTCCGCCGCCGGTTGCCGGCATGTCTCTACAGCGCCCGTCAGGGCGCGGTCTCAGGGCGCGGTCACTGTGACGGCCGTTGCAGAAGAGCGGACCATCGCAGCCGGCGGCAGGCCTGGCGCGCCGGCGAGCCGCCAATCATTGATGTTCGAAATCGATACCCGAACTGCGCCACGACACTCAGCAGCTGGGACTTTGGTATTTAGCGGGCTGTCATTGCGGCAGCCGGCGCCTCCGAAGCCCGTGCTTCGCGCCAGCAACAGAATCGCCGCTGTTATGGAACCTGCACGACTTGCTGCTTCGCCCCGCATCGCAATTCCGCCTTCCCGTCTGCAGAGGCTGCGCTCCGTTCGCTATCAGGTGCGAAACATGGCTCGCTGGATCTGGCTTAGGCTGTCTCTTGATGTGTCTCTTAAGCAGGTCTATGCATCGCATGTAACGCAGGAGACTGAGAAGCTGTTCGATGGGTGTACGCCCATAGGCGGCATGGCATGCGGCCTTTATGATACAAAGGCCGTGCTCTATGCCTGACCTCTGCGCTGCGGGGGTAAGGAAAGCAGGGCCCGGAGTCGGTGGAGCGTACGGTCCAGGCCCGTCAACGGCTTGTTGCGTGGCTTGTCGCACGCGAGGAGGCGCTTGCGCCGCCGGACCCGCCGCCGGCCGAGACCGTTACGTCAACAGAAGCCTTGCCGCCCTTGGCTTTGGCCATTGCAGAAGCCGTCAGGTCCCGGTGGCAAACCATGGCGTGCTGCTCCACATCGCCGTCGGCCTGCTGTCTTCGCAGCGTGATCTCGGGCGCTGCAGAGATCTGCGATTCTGAAGAGGGACCTTGAAGGATCTCAGCGCAACTCTGTGCCGCGTCTTCTGACCTGGGGGAGTCCCCTGCAGGGACGATGGCAATCAGCGTGCCGAGCACGGCGCAGACCACGGGCAGGTTCTTGGGTGCAAACACAGCGCTCGGCCTTTCCTGGTGAGGAGGTTGCTCTTGCGTTGGGACGAAGCGCTTCAGCGACGAGCCTTGCCCCAGCGGTCAGCTTTACCCCGTCTGATCCAAAGTCTGGCAGATCCCGGCCGATCCGCGAACCCCGCCTTTCGGATGGAAAGGGCCGGTGCGCCGACCCACGTCCGGCCAGCCAGCGCCTTCGGTTCCGCTTCAGGGGAATCGAAATCAGGAAGGCTTTCTGAGACCATCTATGCTGTTGGATCGCAAGGTGGGTTCCTGCGAAGAGCCGGCGGATGCCCGCCCACTCCCTAGGGCTTGGAGGACCCGACCAGCTTCATCGCGTAGAGGGCGGCTTGGGTTCGGTTCGTCGCCTTCAGCTTCTTCATGATCTGCCGAATGTGCACCTTTACGGTGCTCTCCTGCATGTTCAACTCATAGGCAATGACCTTGTTCGGGTCCCCTCGGCACAGGTGCGCCAGGACCTGCTGCTGGCGGGGCGTGAAGGTAGGCGTGCTGCTCTCCGATTGCTCAATGGGATTGCACGGGGTTTCGTCGATATGGAACTCGCTTGGGATTGTGGAGAGCTGGGCGAGGGCGTCGACGAGTGCCCCGGCGGGCAGGAAAATGCCGCCGGCGCGCACAAGGCGCAGGGCTTCTTTCACAACGGTAGCCGTGAGCGTCGTAGGAATATAGCCGTTGACGCCTTGTTGCGCAGCCTGGGTGACCTGACTTCCGTTGGTTCGGTCGCCCAGGATTATGATCGGACAGTCGCGGAAATTGTGTCTCAGCACGCGAATGTCCTCGCGGACCGGTTTGTCGCTGATCGATCGCGAAGCGATGTTCAGGACGACCAGTTTGACATCGGCTGCCGCGTCGCTGCGGAGATCGAGCAGGTCCTCGGGTCCGGACAGGGGCAGTACGATGTAGTCTCGCGTCGCTGCACGAAACAGTTGTGAGAATGATTCTCGGGTGAGGGGGCGAGGATCCAGGAGTGCCAGGACCGGCCGATGATTCGGCTCAGGTTTTTTGACCTCCGCGAATGTCCGAATTGGCGCAACCTTTCCGCCGTTGGACCGCTCTTCACCCATCGCTCTGGAGATCATTTTGGTTGCCCCCCTGAGGTCTGGCCTCCTACTCGGATTCCGACAAATTCATGCCTTGCGGCTCTGCTTATGTTCCGACAGTAGAATTTCCTAATATTACGACACTATCACTAGGATTGCATGGTTGTGTTCGCTGAATGACTTTCTTGCGAATTGCCACAGCAAAATCACAGACAGCACATCCTCAATCTTCGATTCCGCGACGGGGCTGCACGGCCGCCTTTCGTTTGCCAGCACGAAGACGGCGACCATCCGGTCCGGCGCTCGGCGTTTCCGCGCAAATGCGGAAGCGCCTTGCTCTGCTGGCTACCAGAGAGTCAGCCGTACCGGCAAAGACAGGAAGACGGTGTAGTCAGGCGAGTCGTCCGTAAGTCCCGCCCCAGCGGTAAAGTTCAGCAGCGTTCCCCGTGCCAGGATGCTTGAGATTCCAAAACTCAGTGTCGCCTGGTTCTCATCGGTCCCATCGATTGTGCTGCCGTTGAACTCCAGGTCATCCCGGTAGGAGGCGTTGAAGCTTATCCGAAGCGACGTCTCGGGGCTCGCGGCAAGGACTGCGGCTGCGCCAAAGCCGAAACGGTCACCCGGCTGGATATCGTCGCTTTCGAAAGCGTGTTCGTAGCTTATCCGCCCGACGAAGGCGAAGGGATCTTGACGTTTGATGGCGCTGACGGACCCGATAATCTCGTGAAAATCGGAATTCAAGGAAACTCCGTTGTCGGAGTCCTTTCCGGTATCGCTATCCCAGGTCACGCGACCCACGATGTCCGGAAACCAGCCGTCCTCCCGCAAAAGCGTTGTCGCCACGCCCACGCGAAGGTCGCCGATGCCGCTGCCGCTTTCGTCCGAACTCGTTGCTGATGAGAGATCCTGGTTTTCCTGTCTGCGGACAAACCTGTACGGCAAGCTGAGTTCGACCTGTGAGCCGAACGGCAAGCCGGCGCGCAGATTGACGCCTGTCAAAATGACGTCGCGTTCGACACGGCGGTTCGTTGCGATCAGATTTCCGCCAGAGTCGATCAACACATTCGCGGGAAGGTCACTGGTATCGTCAAACTCATAGCTGATAAAGGGCTCGATGTCGGCTTTGCCGACCGGCAGCAATAAGTCGCCTGTCAGCACAAGAGTGCGCTCTAGCGCACGCTCCGCCGCTTCCGGATCGACAGCGACCTCGCCAGGTGCCGTCTGCGAAGCGTCTCTTCCGTCCGGCGTTCTATCCGGCGTGGTTTCCGGCAACTCGGTCGCGGCCTTCTGCGAGGCAGCTACGTCCCGCTGTCCGGCTTGGGCTGCCGGAGCAGGGCTGGCCGATGGGCTGTCGCCTCCGGACACATGGGGCATTGCCCTGACGAGCTTCTCAAGCTGTTCAACGCGGCCTTCAAGCGCACGGACAGAGGCATCCCTTTCCTCCAGCCGCTGCTCGAGGTGTTCAACCAGGGCATGCCGCTCCTCGAGCCGGCGCAGCAGCTCCTCGACCATCACGTCCGGCGGCGGTGGAGCCTCGTCGGTCGGATCGACCGCAACTGGCTCCAGGACCGCAATCTGCGTTGGCGGCGGGAGCCAAAGATCGGGGGCCTCCAGCAGGCCGTCCGGCACCGCAAGGGTCGGCGTATACGCGGTTCGGACCACCGGGTCCGCGGAGGTGCAGGCCGCCGGCGCGAGAACGATTGCGATAGCGGACAGGAGACTGCTTGTAAGGGGGCCGCGGCGCAATGGAAGCAGACTGGCCGAGCCGGCGGCGCCAGACACGAAGCGTGCGTTTTCCTGCGTGCTTGGCATCGGCCTTCTCCCCTCTCCACCTCGCGTGGCCGACGAAGGCCTGCGCAGCGGCCCCTACCGCAGCGTCAGGAACTCTTCGGGTCTTGGTGCGAGGCCATTCGGCTCTGCAAGACCATTCTTGCGGGCAACGACAAAGCCCACCTTGCCGATCGATCCGCCATAGTCGATCCACGAGCGTTCAAACTTCCCGGCAAGCATCGTGCGGTTGCCATATGCCGGATCGGCGAGCAGCACCCGATTTCCCATCTGTCCGCGAAAGACGACGAAGTGCTTGTATCCGTTGCTCGTGATCGGAACCATGATTGGGGCTTTTTCGACAAGGTCCTCCAACGCCATCTGGCCGAAGCCTATGCCCAGGTAGCCGCGGGCATCGACGTAGCGTTTCAGGTCAAACAGCGAGAAACCGTGGCGCAACCGCAGCAGGCTCGGGTTTTCCACGTAGCGCGTCTGCGAAATGAGGCCGATTGCGACCTCTTTCTCCCCAACCATGTCTCTGTGTTGATAGTTAAGCAGCGTCGTCAGAGCTGCGGCTCCACAGCTAAGATCCCAGCTTTGGACGACCACGCTCTCCTCGCGTGTCTCCAGAAGCGACTTCACGAAGCCGCGCTCAGCTGCGCCGGCATCGGCAGTGATCAAGTGGAGTGTCGCTACGGCAAGCGCCAAACCAAGCATGCATCTTCCGCATGATAGGAGGAAGTTCTGCATCATCGCTTCTCCTTACCTTTGTCGCTGTGCGTAGCTTGGCGGTAATCGCAGAACGTGTATGAAGCTATGCTAATGGGCGCAAGCAGGACGCGCATAGCCCACCAAAGAGCGTAGTAGTCTGGGCTCCGCCAAAAGGCGTAGACGCGACAGGTCCCCGAAGTTGTAGGAAGCGAGGTGAACCAAAGAGGTTTATCGGCCAGCACGCACATTCCGGTATTCTCGTCCGGCAAGGAGCTTGATATGGGCAAGGACGTGTCAGAGGAGGCCACAGCCGAGGAGGTCGGCCGCCGGACCCGAAAGAAATACTCGGCAGAGGAGAAGGTTCGTGTCGTGCTGGAGGGCCTGCGCCGCGAGGTCAACGTGTCGAAGCTCTGTCAAAGGGAAGGCATTCCCACCAATCTCTACTACCGCTGGAGCAAGGAGTTCCTGGAAGCCGGCAAGCTGCGTCTCAAGGGTGGCCCGCCGCGCGAGGCCGCCTCTCGGGAAGTTGCCGAACTGCGGCGTGAGAACGAGCAGCTGAAGCAGCTGGCCGCAGAACTGATGCTGAAGAACCGCACACTGAGGAGAAGCCTGACCGGCTCATCGTTTGAGGAGCCCGAGTCCTAGAAGCTTGCTGGGAAGCCCGCTGCCCGGCCGGGCCCGATCACCATCAGCCAAAGACGCCGCCCTTTCGGCTCGCTGGCCATATCCAGGACAGTCTGAATTCAGCCGCAGTGGGCTGGTGCTTCATACCTTTAGCGTTGTGGCTTACCGCAAGAGAGAGCGCCTGTCTGACCGGAGGAACGGCTGAGGTGTCCGCTTCGGCATTCGGCGGGGCGCGGCGCACGCCTCGCGAGGACGCGCGACCCGTTGCACTTCTGGCGACCAAAGGGAGATACGCCCATCGGGCAAATTGAAGCACTTGCTAATGCTGTGAGACGATCACGGAAGCTTTTCTGCCACAACAGTTTAGGAGCCCTTGGTGGACCTCGGACGCGTTGGTTCTGAACCCGTCCGCCTTTCCGTGAGGAGACAGACATGGGACAGGTAAACTTTGACACCAACATTGATAAAGATGTCGATATCACCAAAACCGTATTCCTCGACGTCGACAAATTCGTGGACGCAGATGTCGACATCGACGGTCGTCTGGCAACGGCGGAAGCTTCAGCCGACGCGATCGGTGCGGCCGGCACCGGCACCGGCGACCCAATCACGTTTTTCCTGATCGACGACTTTCTGAGCGAACAGCTGGTTCAAGCAGATGCAGTGCCGCCTCCTGTCCTGCCTAACCCGGCAAACGACTCTGTGGATCTGCTGCCCGCGGAATCCGACTTTCCTGACGGCACGGAGCGCGATGTCACTGTCGCCATCGGCGCCGGGGACGGAACCTCGGCGTTTGAATCCGGCGCCGGAGGAGGGGTCGCCAACTTCAGCAATCCGTCCGGAACCCAGGCCGAGTTCGACCTGGTCTACGACCTGGCCAGCACCACGGATGTTCTCAACGGGGCCAACGAGGCGACTGCATTCCTCCATATTTCGATGGCCGGGTCCGACCTCGGTGAGCTGCTTGATCTCATCTTCACCGACGCCGACGGCACCGAGGCCCTGATCCAGGTCCCAATTCCGCCAGGCACTTCCGGGGCTCCCGTTGAGATAAACGTGCCGTTGTCGGACTTTCAGGCGGCCGCTGTAGGCGGCACCACTGCGGGTCTCGACTTCACACAGATTGCTCAGTTCGAGCTGATCATCGAGGAAGCGACTGAGGCGGACAGTTTCCTGGATATCGTCGAGATCAAGGACTTCGTCCCTGGCGGCGGCACGCTCGCCGAGACCGACACATTTGCCCAGGTGGACGAGAGCGGCGCCTTCGCATTCTCCGAGTCGCTTGCCGCGTTTGATCCGGGCGACGACTTCACCATTGCCTGACCGTATAGGTAGGGCAAGGCAGGCGGGTGGCCGCATTCTCACAGACCCCAGGGCGCACCCGCCTGCCGGATCACACATCGCAGCGCGTCGGCGCAGGTAGCGCTGTCGTCTTGAAACTGACCGCCGCCGATATCGAGAGGATATCGGAATCGTTTTGTGATCGCGGGAGGTCCCGCCACGGCTACAGCTCCCGACACCTTCGGTGCGGGAGCGGCTGAGCATCTTGATTCAATGGCAACGGGCCCTTCAACAGGGGGGCCCCAACAGGGGGGAACGACATGTCGTCCGCAACTTACTTCCTACCGCCTGTTGCCAGCGATCCAAACACTCCTGCATACGCGAACGTCTTTGGCTTTAGCGATCTCTTTAGCTTCAGTCACACGCCATCGGAGCTTTTGGTGGCGACCGACGCTGTGACCCTCGCTAATCAGGGCGTAACACTTGTAACGGCAGAGGCGACGGCCTCGGGGTTTAGCGATGGCAGCCTGTTCACGGACCTTCTGACCACAACCGATACCTCAGGCATAATCATCGACGGCGCAAGCGAGGTGAAGGCCGAGGGCTATGCCGAGGTCGTTGCCTCCTTCAGCGTCGCCCAGGGAGAGACCTTCGCCTTCGACTTCGATGTCTTTTCCGACATGGCTTCGAAGGAAATCGAAAACCCCGACCGCGAGTACAGCGAAGCGACTATCGCCACCGGCTTCATCATTCTTGAGACATCCGACCCGTCCCAGCCCGAGCTCCTGGGATATTTCGGCAGCCTTGGAACACTGGTGTCCTCTGAGATGGTCGGAGACCTTGAGGTGGACCACCATGTGGCAGGCGAATTGGGCCGCATTGAGTTTATCCAGGATGCGGAGATCGATATCGATCAGGACAACCAGGTCGACTACGTCTCCGGCGTGTCGGCAGGATTCTATGAGCAGTCCTTCGAGACGGACAGCCAGATCACCATCATTCAGTTCAACAGCAACCTCGTTGAGGTAAAGGCCGACATGCTGATTGATCGGCTTGGCCACGACGTCACCTATGGAACGATCTGGAATGACACGCTGAGCGGCGGCGGCAAGGTTTATGCCAGCTTGGGAGATGACAAGGTCTTTGGCCGATGGAGCGACGACATTCTCGAGGGCGGCCAGGGAAGCGACACGCTCATGGGGTTTGGCGGTGACGACAGCATTCACGGCGGAACCGGTGAGGACACCATCAGCGGGGGGCGCGGCGACGACTTTCTGGTTGGCGGCAACGATGACGACAGACTGTCCGGCGGTCGAGGAAACGACAGACTGGATGGCGGTCACGGCGAAGATACGCTTTTGGGCGGTGGTGGCAGAGATACGCTCGACGGCGGAGACGGGAACGACAATCTCAGTGGGCGGTACGGTAACGATTCGCTGAACGGAGGCGAAGGAGATGACGAGCTCAAGGGTGGGCGCGGGCGCGACCATCTGGACGGCGGCGGTGGTGCGGACACCCTGATTGGCGGGAGCGGAAACGACACGCTGATGGGCGGTGGAGGCGACGATCTGCTCGTTGCCGGCCACAGCTTCAAGTTCCTGAACTTCTTCGATCTCTTTGGCCGCAATGCCGGCGACCTGCTTGCCGGCGGCGACGGCAACGACACTCTTCAAGGTGGCTTCGGCGGCGACACGATCATTGGCGGCCTTGGCGACGATGAGATGTATGGAAGCCGGGGCGCGGACCAGTTTGTATTCGTCAAAGGTGAAAGCCTCGTTCTTTCGGAAGCCGACATCATCGGCGATTTCACCCCCGGGGAGGATACGATCGTGTTCGAAGGCTGGGGCCTCATCGACGAGGAAGACTGGCTTTCGGAGATGGCTGCCTCCGGGGATGCCTTCAACACAGCCGACGGCGTCGGATTTCTGTTTGATGAAGGTGCCAGCCTCTCGCTCGTGGGATCGGACTTGAGCCTTTCCAATCTCAGCGGATCCGATTTCGAGTTCATATGACGGCTGTGGGGCGCGCATATGAAGCGGCCTTTCGGCAGGCTGCTCTGGGGCATTGGCAAAAGGTCGCCTGGATCACTCGGGCGATCCTGCGCATCAAATCAATCCCGGAGCCGTCCTCCTTGACCTCTCTTGGCGCCGGTTGGGGGAAACTGAGGCGGGAGAGGCGCATGGGGGACTCAAATCAGTGGCTTTCGCCCTTGAAGACGCGGTTCTTCGAGTTTGTCACGTGGCGCCTCATTTCGCGGCGGGCCTTAGTGGGATTCCCTTCGATGACTGCACTCAACACAGATTGGTGCTCGTTGATCAAAGTCTTGCGCCGACGCTCCAGCGGTGTCGCGGTCAGTTGCCGCGAAATGTCTATGGCCATGTGCACCCGGCTCTTTATCGACTGAAATGCATTGACGAAGAAGGCGTTGTGGGTGGCCTCGGCAATTGCCAGATGGAACTGGAAATCGTCGCTGATACCGCCCAGCCTGTTGCCGCTGAGTGCTGAGCAGAAGGCCTCGAAGGCCGAGCGCATCGCGGAGACATCGTCATCATTGCGATTGAGTGCGGCGAAGTATGCGCACTCACCCTCAAGGGAGATCCGGAAGTCATAGCAGGCTTCAATCTCCGCCATGCTCGCGACATCTTCGGTCATTTGTGTAGTCGCAGCGGTGCGGCGCAACACGTAGCTGCCCGATCCCTTGCGTGATTCGATAATCCCTTGCGCGCGCAGGCGGGCCAAGACTTCGCGAACAATCGGTCTGGAGGCGCCGTAGTTCTCGCAAAGCTCCCATTCCGACGGAAGTCGGGCGCCGACCGGAAATCCGCCATCCTCGACCCCTGCAAGGATCGCCTCATACACGGTTTCGGTCAAAGTGCTGGTTTTCGGCATTCGTCGGGTCCGTGTGACTGTTTCCGGGGCGGGCAGCAATCCCTCCAGGTTACGCCGGTTTTTCGAAATGGCACCATGGAAGATAAATCTGTATGACAGATTATCCGGTATATGTCAAAGTGCTTAATGATAATTATCGTATAATAGCTTGAAAAAATTATATGATCATTGATCATGGCAGAGTCGCTCTTCTAATCTGTAACTCAGAAAGATTTTACCAAGCCCGTTTTTGATTGACAGCTTTACCCTTCCTGCCTAGCGTCCGGCATTGGGTTAGGGCGGCGTCAGTCCGTTGTGATGAGGGTTCCCGCGATCAGGCGTTTGCTTTGATGAGGCGGCCCGAGATGCGGCGCGCCAACAAGCCCCGACAACAAGAGCGTCACCGAGGATTGGAGACCTCAGGCCGCCCAGGTCGCGATGGCGAAAGCCGACGCGTTCCGGGCCAATCCATTGATCGCCAGTCGTGGCGAGAAGCCGGTCTGCCAAACGAAAACAAACAAGCGCAGACAACAGGGAGGAAAACATGTCCACAGTATCAGGCAATCTCAGAACAACGATCGTGGCCGCCGCCATGGTGGCGGCCGGCTCATTCGCGGCGCAGGCCGAGGAGTTCGTTCTCTCTTCGGGTTCTCAGGGCGGCTCATGGTATCCGCTTGCGGGTGCCATCAAGGCCATCGCGGAACAGATGGACCCTGATCTGTCGATCACCGTCACGCCTGGGGCAGGTGTTGCAAATGTCGTGGGCGTTTCGGTGGGCAAGTTCCCTATCGCCTTCGCCAATACGATCTCTACGGTGGATGCGCTCGCTGGCCGGCCACCCTTTCGAGAGAAAGCCGAGAATGTTTGCAATCTCGGAACGCTCTATCCGCAGTGGTTCCAGATTGTCGCCCGCGACGATGCCGATGTGAAATCGATTGCCGACTTCAAGGGCAAGCGCCTGACAACTCAGCAGAACGGCAACACGGGCGAGTTTCTGACCCGCAGTCTCTTGGATGCGGTCGGCCTCAGCTATGATGACATGGCCGACGTCTCTCATGTGTCCTACTCGGATTCGGTCAATCAGATGAAGGACGGGCACGCGGACATTTTCACCCTTGGAACCGCCTTGCCGGCCGGTGCGGTGATGGATGTGGCAACCAGCCGCGACATCGAGATGGTGCCGATCACGGACGAGATCTTCCAGCACTTCAAGGCGCAGAACGCGGCCTTCATTCGTCGCAAGATACCGGCCGATAGCTACCCGAATCTCAGCCAGGAGGCTGACGCCATCACCTACGGCACCCATATGATTGCCGCCTGCGACTACAGTGGTGACGTGGTGAAGACGATCCTGACGGCCGTTGCCGACAATCTGGAATCTCTGTCTGCGGTCAACAAGAGCATGGCGACGCTGACACTGGAAGATATGTCGGCCGATATCGGCGTACCGTTGCACCCTGCAGCGACCGCATTTTACAAAGAACGCGGCGTCAACTAGCAGCCGGCTTGAGTGCTGGCCGCGGTTGAGCCGAGGCTCGTAAACGCGGCCGGCACCCGAGTTCTGCGCGATTACAGTCCACGCATGTTAAGGGCTGCGGGCCGCCCACCTCGGCATGGCCAGCCCCTGTGAGCGAAGATGAACCTCAATTGGGCCAAAGCCGCTCGACTGGCAACCAAGGCGCTGCTGCTGACCCTTGCAGTCAGTCATCTCTACTTCGCCTTGGCTGGGTACCCCGGCCCGTACTACCTCCGGGGCTATCATGTCGGCATCGGGCTCGGCCTCATCTATCTCACTGTGAACTGGCATGGCCGGCCCGTTGAACGGCCTTCAATCCTGAACATCTGCTTGGCGTTGGCGGTGTGTTTCGCCGCCCTCTATCCGGCCATCAACATCGACTACGTCCAGCAGCGCTTTATGTATGTCGATGACCTGACTCCCTGGGATCTTGTGGTCGGTACGGCACTGGTCGTGCTGGTTCTCGAAGGGACGAGACGGACCCTGGGGCTGGCACTGCCCTTAACGGCCGTCGGCTTTATCGTCTTTGCGCTGGTAGCGACGAAGACCACCTATCCGCTGCTCATCGAGCAGTTGTTTCTGACGACAGACGGTATCTTCGGGATTCCCGTCGCGGTCTCCGCGACTTTCATGGTGCTCTTCATCATCTTCGGCGCCATGGTCGAACGCATGGGCATCGGCAAGCTGTTCATGGACTTTGCCATCGCCCTGACGGGGCGCCAGGCCGGCGGCCCGGCCAAGGTGTCATGCATCACCAGTGGATTGTTTGGTTCGGTCTCCGGTTCAGCCGTCGCCAATGTGATGACGACCGGCGCTTTCTCAATTCCCCTGATGAAGCGCATTGGTTTTCGGCCGTCCTTCGCCGCTTCGGTGGAAGCCGTCAGTTCCACCGGCGGCCAGATTATGCCCCCGGTCATGGGGGCCGCGGCCTTTGTGATGGCCGAGTACCTTGGTGTCAGCTATCTGACCGTCGCGGCCCTCGCTCTGATGCCGGCCGTGCTCTACTACGTAGCGGTCTTCGCGGCGATTCATTTCGAAGCCAAGCGACTGGATATCGGATCCGTTCCGAAAGAGCAGCAAATCCCGATTGGCAAAGTCCTGATCGACAGCGGCCACATGTTTGTGCCCCTGGCCCTCATCGTCGGTGTCCTGCTCATGGGGTATTCGGCACCGTTCGCGGCTTTGTGCGGCATCGCATCGGTGCTCCCGACAGCCTTTCTGCGCAAGACGACGCGGCACTACGTGACTCTGGAGAACACGCTGGCGGCATTGGAGGGGGGAGCCCGCAATGCACTGCCGATTGCGGCCGCCACGGCCTGCGCGGGGATTGTGGTTGGCGTGATCAATGTGTCGGGCATCGGGCTTACCTTCTCGAACTTCGTCATTTCCGCCGCGAACGACACCTTGCTCATTGCACTGCTGCTCAGCATGGTGGCGGGGATCATCCTGGGGATGGGTATGCCCACCACGCCGGCCTACATCGTGCAGGTCGCCCTGATGGTGCCCGCGCTGGTCAGCCTCGGGGTCCAGGTTGAAGCCGCACACCTCTTCGTATTTTACTTCGCTATCCTCTCTGCCATCACGCCACCGGTGGCCATGGCCGTCTACGCAGCCAACGCTCTTGCCGGCGGAAAGGTCTGGGAGTCGAGCATCAAGGCGGTGAAGCTTGGTGTCACGGGCTTCATCATCCCGTTCCTCTTCGTATATGAACCGGCCATCCTGCTCCAAGGAGAGCCACACTACGTTGCCCTCGTCGTGGCGCAGGCCGCTTTTGGCGTCGTCATTCTGGCAGCGGCGCTCCACGGCTACCTCCTCGCGCCTCTGAAACAGTGGCACAAGGGCGTTCTGCTCCTTGCAACGATCGGGCTGATCTATCCCGACTGGCGGGCGTCGGTTCCAGCGCTTGCTGCCGTGCTTCTCGTTGTTCTGCTGCAGCGTATGACCGCGCCGGCCTCAGAAGGGGCCGGACCGGGATGACTGCGCAGAGGTTGCCCGATGTACGGATTTCAGGACCGGAGAGAGCGAACTCCTCAACCCTGCCGGGTTCCACCCGCTCGGCGTTTAGCTCTATGGAAAGTTGATGCGTAAAGTTCTGTTTGCTGGAGATATCCACCCGGACGGCCATCGCCTTTTTGACAGCCGTTCAGAGTTCGAGCGGGTTCTGTTCACAGACCCCAAGCCTTCGGATCTTCTCGCGGTGATCCCGGAGGTTGAGGCTATCGTGCTCCGGAAGCTGCATCTTGGAACCGAAACTCTCGCCAAGGCGGAGCGGCTCAGGATGGTGTCTCGTCATGGTGTCGGCTATGACAACATCGACGTCGACCACCTGACGCGCTGTGGCATTCCACTGCTGACGGTCGGCGGCGCCAATGCGGCTTCGGTCGCCGAACACGCCATGATGATGATTCTGGCCGCTGCGCGGCGCCTGCCGGCATGTATGGAATTGGTGCGAACGGCCGAGGACGGCGCCGGCCGGGAAGGGTTCCTGGCGGCGCGCGATGACGTCGGCACGGTGGAACTGGCGAACAGATCCATACTGGTCGTTGGTTTTGGGCGTGTCGGGCAGAGGCTGGCGAAGCTCGCCAGCGCATTCGACATGGATGTCGTTGTCGCTGATCCCTTCGTGGAGCCGCGCCTGCCGGAGTCGCTCGGGTTTCGGCACGTGGGCAGCTTCGAGGAGGCCATAGAGGCCGTCGACTGTATCGTCCTATGCCTTCCGGCAAAGGCGGATGATCCACCGTTGTTTGGTGTCAGCCAGTTTGCGCGAATGAAGAGGGGCGCGCTCTTCGTCAATGTCGCGCGTGGCAGCCTGGTCGACGAGAACGCTTTGGCCGACGCGCTTGAGCAGGGGCACCTGCTGGGCGGCGGGACGGACGTTTGGCACAGACTTCCGCCGGGACCGGATCATCGGCTCATGTCCTTGCCAAACATGATCGTGACGCCCCACTGCGCGGCCCACACCGATGCCTGTCTGAGTCGTATGGCCATGATCTCGGTGCAGAACGTCTTCGATTTCTTCGACGGCAAGCTGAAGCGCGAGCTCTGCGTGAATCCGGATGCCATCAACGCATTGGGACTATGAGAAACAAGAATACAAGCAAAACTGGGGACTGACGTGAGACTGACTGCGGAGCAAATCGGAAGGGCCATCCAGCGGATTCTGCGCGCGGCCGGGGCAACAGAAACCGAGTCGGAGCGCGTTGGCTTCCGCCTGGCAAACGCAAACCTGGTGGGTCATGACTCTCATGGCCTGATCCGGGTCTGCCAGTACGCCGACCAGCTGCGCGACGGGACCATCCGGTCCGGGGCAGAGCTTAAGCTCGTCGCGCAGTTCGGAGCCGTTGCCGTTTACGACGCGAACCTGGGGTTCGGTCAGCTTGCCGCGGAGACGACGACCGAGGAGGGCATCAGCAGAGCCCGGGAATTCGGCGTTTCTGTCATTGGTCTGCGCAATGTGTCCCATGTCGGTCGTGTGGGAGACTGGGCCGAGCTGGCAGCCGATGAAGGGGTCATTTCATTCCATTTCGTCAATTCCCCGGCGAAACCTGGCGTCTCGCCTTTTGGCGGTATCGAAAGAAGAATGGCGACGAACCCGATTTGCGCCGGCTATCCGGTCGACGGGAGCGCCCCCTTGATTGTCGACATGACGACCTCATCCGTTGCGGAAGGAAAGCTGCGGGTGGCGAGCGCTGCCGGGAATTCGATACCCGAAGGCTGGATACTGGACAGGGAGGGCAATCCGACAACCGACCCAAATGACTACTACAACGGCGGTGCGTTGCTCACCATGGGCGCTCACAAGGGATACGGCCTCAGCCTGGTGGTCGACCTCCTGGCCGGCGCATTCACAGGAGGAAAGACGGTAAGCCCCCATGAGACGGTCAACCGCAATAACATGCTCTCCATCTTTATGGACACCAAGGCCTGCAGCCTGCAGGACGATGCAAATGAAATCGCGTCGTCATATCTGTCTTGGATCAAAGACTGTACGGCTCGTGATCCGACCGCGCCCGTCCTTGTACCGGGAGAACCCGAAGCGCGGGAAAAGAGGAGCAGATCGCAAGCGGGCGTTCCTGTACCAGACGGGGTCTGGCGCCAGGTTGTGGCAACCGCGGATGCTTTGGGCCTCTCGGAATCCGAGCTGCTGGATAGAACTCTTCTTTCCACCGGCCATGGCTAAAGGCGCCCCAGTCATGTCCTGAACCATGAGAAGGCAGTCTTCAACCGCAACAGGATGGAGTTGATCGCCATAGAGCCGCACTCCTGTGGCAATGACAGCAGGAATCCCTGGGTTGCCTCTTCTCGTTTAGCCCGGGTGCGGCCACCAAGATCTTGCCCCTGCTCTTGAAGGACAGGGACCGTTCAAAAGAAGGCCCCGATCAGGCGGCCACTCCTTCGCCGGGTATGCACAGCAGCCAGGCTGGTCACAGAAGCACTACAGAAAGAGATCGATATGTCTGAACTCAGTCGTCAAATCGTTCGTTCGAATCCGTTGAAGTCGGGCCTCAGGGAAAGATCGTTACAGATTGGTCTTTGGAGCTCCCTGTGCAGCAATATGGTTGCTGAGATTCTATCCTATGTCGGCGCCGACTGGGTTCTGTTCGATATGGAACACGCGCCGGGCGATCTCCCTGTGCTCGTCACCCAGCTTCAGGCCATGAACGGCAGTGCTTCGACCCCCGTCGTCCGGCCGCCGTGGAACGAACCTGTCATCCTCAAGCAGATCCTGGATGCCGGCGCGCACAATTTCATCATTCCTTTTGTGCAGGACGCGGAGGAGGCGAGAAGGGCCGTCGCGTCCGTCCGCTACCCCCCTCAGGGCATCCGCGGTGTCGCAGCAGGTGCGCGGGGAAGCCACTACGGCTTCGAAAAGGACTACTGGCACAACATCAATGACCTGATCTCGGTCATCGTCCAGGTCGAGACAGCCGAGGCCGTCGGGAAACTGGACGAAATCTGCGAAGTGGACGGCGTCGACTGCGCGTTCATAGGACCCAACGACCTCGCGGCAAGCATGGGTCATCTGATGAATGCCGGATGCGACGAGGTTCAGGCCATGATGGCCGAGGTGCCGGGGATCTGTGCCAAACACGGCAAGGCGGCCGGGACCCTGGCTGTGAACTCATCCGATGCGAAGCGATACATTGAGATGGGGTATTCCTTTGTCGGCCTCGGATCCGATATTGGTCTGCTCAAGACGGCAGCACTCGGCGCGGTTGGTGACGTGAGATAGTGCCTGCTCCCGGCCGTCTTGCCAGATTGCATTTGCTCCGCGCCACCGAACACAAGGGAGCGGCGCCCGCAAGCAGTCGGGGCTTGCCAGGGGCTGCTGAAGCGCCGGAATCCCCGGCCTCGTCCGTTTAACCCTCAGTTACGCCAACCCTCGGCCTGCATGAGCGGGAGACACCGTCAGCCGGGGTGGCGACGGAGGGCGGAGCATGGAGCTGAAAGACCGGCATCGGCTGGCGGACGATAGGAACGACGGCTCGGAAGAGCCTGAGATGCAACGGATTCTTGGGATCGAGGCATCCCGGGCGGCCAGGCGGCGCCCCAGGTGGGCACTGCTCGCTGTCTGCATCCTCGCCGCTGCTGTGGCGGGTGCCGCGGCCTGGCAACTCGTCTTGGCGCAGCCCGAGGTTCGTTACACCACGGTCGAGGCCAGGCGCGGCGACCTCAGGGTCACTGTCACGGCGACCGGCAACCTGGAAGCGGTCAACCAGGTGGAGGTCGGCAGCGAGCTTTCCGGCATCGTCGCGGCGGTCGATGCGGACTTCAATGACAGGGTCGTGGCAGGCCAAGTCCTGGCCACCCTGGACAGCGACACACTGGAGGCCGAGGTCATGCGGTCCCGCGCGGCCCTTGAGGCGGCTCGGGCCGGAGTGCTGCAGTCTGAAGCCACCGTGACGGAAACGCAAAGAGCCCTTGCGCGCACCCGCGCACTGGTTGCCGAGACCTGGAGGTCGGAGACCGATCTCGACAGCGCGCAGGCTGCCTATGACCGCGCCGTGGCCTCTCTCGCGCTGGCCAAAGCGGAAGTGTCCGAAGCCGAGGCGCAGCTCCAGAGCGATGCCACCAGGCTGTCCAAAGCGGCAATCCGCGCACCCATGGACGGCATTGTGCTTGAACGGAAGGTCGAGCCGGGTCAGACCGTTGCCGCCACGCTGGAGAGTCCGCACCTTTTTACGCTGGCGGAAGACCTGACGCGTATGGAGCTTCAGGTCGACGTCGATGAGGCCGATATCGGCCAGGTCGCGGTCGGGCAGACCGCGGTTTTCACGGTCGACGCCTATCCGCTGCGTCCCTTCACTGCAACGATTACCGACGTTCGCTTTGCGGCGCAAACGGTGGATGCCGTCGTGACCTACGAGGCCTTGCTTGCGGTCGACAATGCCGATCTGTCGCTAAGGCCCGGCATGACTGCGACCGCTGAGATCACCGTAAAGACGGTTACGGACGCCTTGCTTGTCCCAAACTCTGCTTTCCGTTTCCTGCCCTCGGCGAGCGACCTGAAGGAGGACAGTAGCGCAGTTTGGGAGAGGCTGGTTGCCTGGGGAAGGGGACCTGACGACAGTCCGCGGGCGCTGCCCGATTTGCCGGCGGAACCCGATCAGCGGGTCCTTTGGGTTTTGCACGGTGGCCGGCCGACCGCCCTGGCTGTCACCACAGGGCCGAGCGATGGTGTCCTGACCGCTATCGTGGCGGGCGGACTGGAAACCGGTGCGGCGCTCATCATAGGCGGCGGGAGCAGCGGCCGGTGAGTGCGAAGCCGCCGGTCGCCGCGGGTGCGGCAGCTGGCCTTCCGCTGATTCGCCTGCGCCGGGTGACGCGCCTCTATGGCGACGGCGCCGCGCAGGTCTGCGCGCTGCGCGGTATCGACCTCGACATCTTCGACAAGGAGTTTGTCGCCGTCATGGGTCCAAGTGGATCGGGGAAGTCGACCTGCATGAACATCCTGGGCTGCCTCGACACGCCGTCCTCCGGAACTTACCGTTTCAAGGGCCTTGATGTCGGGTCGCTTTCCGCGAATCAGCGGGCGCTTCTGCGCCGTCATTTCCTGGGCTTCGTCTTTCAAGGATACAATCTGCTGAACCGCATGTCGGCTGTCGAGAACGTCGAACTGCCCCTTCTGTACCGAGGCGTCAGTGCGGTGGAGCGGCGCGCCGCCGCCCTGGACGCGCTCGCTCAGGTCGGACTGGAAGGCCGCAGTACACACAGCCCGAACGAGCTGTCCGGCGGACAGCAGCAAAGGGTTGCAATCGCGCGGGCGATGGTCTCCAAGCCCAGCGTGCTCTTTGCAGACGAACCGACGGGAAACCTGGACTCGGCCCGCAGCAGAGAAGTCGCGAAGCTGTTGTCTGAGCTCAATCGCTCGCGCGCAGTCACCATCGTCATGGTGACTCATGAGCCCGAGATCGCCGCCTATGCCAAGCGCGTTATTCGCTTCCGCGACGGCCTGGTGCACAGTGACAACGCCGCCGTGGCCGCCGAGTGATGCTGGGGAATGCGATCCTCGTTGCCGTCCGCGAGATCCGCCGCAGCGCGCTGCGGTCGCTGTTGACGATGCTCGGGATCGTCATTGGCGTCGCCGCGGTCATCGTTATGGTGACCATCGGCAGCGGCGCGACGGTAATGGTTACGGACGAAATCGAGAAACTAGGCGGTAACCTGCTGATCGTCGCGCCGGGGCAGAGACCCGGCCCGGGGCGGGCTGCGGTCGCTGCGGCTGCATTTGAATGGGCAGATGCGCAGGCGATTGCCGGAGAGATTCCATCTGCCGCGGTCGTAGCCCCGGCGGCGTCCCGCTCTGCCGTGGTGATTCATGGCGGCGAGAACTGGAACTCCACGATCACCGGTACCGTCAACGAGTACCTCCAGGCGCGGAACTGGTCGTTGCGCGAAGGGAGGGTGTTTACGCAAGGCGAGCTGCGCTCCGGGAAGGCCGTCTGCATCATCGGCAACACCGTCCGGGAGCAGCTCTTTGGCGGGCGGTCCGCAGTGAATGCCCGGATCCGTGTCGGCAGGCTTTCCTGCCAGGTGGTCGGGGCTCTGGCGGCCAAGGGACAGTCAATGATCGGCCTGGATCAGGACGACCTGGTCCTTGTGCCTTTGCGCATGTTCCAGCGCCGCATTGCCGGAAGCCAGGATGTTGCATCCATCTATGTCGCGGTCGGTCCGGAGGTCTCAACGGAACCCGTATTGCAGGCGATCACAGCGCTGATGCACGAAAGACGCCGGATCGGCGCCGGTGAGGACAATGACTTCTTTGTCATGGACATGGAGGAGGTTGCGCGAACAGTGGCCGGCGCGGCGCAGATCATGACCGCGCTGCTCGGCGCGGTCGCGGCGGTCAGCCTTCTGGTCGGCGGCGTGGGGATCATGAACATCATGCTGGTATCCGTGGCGCAGAGGACCAGAGAGATCGGTATTCGCCTGTCCATCGGTGCCCTGCAACGCGATATCCTGGTGCAGTTCCTCGTGGAGGCCGTGGTTATCTCCTCGCTGGGCGGCCTGCTTGGAATTGCGGTCGGATTGCTGGGATCGGCGCTCCTGGCCGGTTCCCTCAGCCTGCCTTTCATTCCGGACGTCCGTGTCGTAGGGCTCGCCTTCCTGTTCTCCGCCGGTGTCGGAGTTGCCTTTGGCTACCTGCCGGCGAGACGCGCTGCCGGCCTGGATCCGATCGCGGCCCTGCGCCTCGAGTAGCGGCGGGATCCGGCTCGTCTCCGCGGGCGGCCGGGCCCATCAGCTCCGCGTGGAAATGATCTCCCAGGCTCCGTCGGGCTGCCGGCAGGCGGTGCCATAGGCTCTTTCGACCTTGCCGCCGACGGTCACTTCCTGCTGGAACTCGCGGCAGTAGCGGCCGCGTGAACTCGTGCCGTCCCGCAGCACGGTAACCGAACCGGCCGCGGAGCCCTCGTTCCAGTGAACCGTCTCGCCGACCGCAGCGGTGGTCGCCCGAACCTGCGCGGCCTCGTGAGTGCGTTGCTGGCGCTCGTTCAAGACGTCGAGCAGCTTCAGCGTAATGGCGGTAAAGGCAAGCCATCTGTATGCGTCATCGTCCGAGGAGAAATAACCGTAGCCGGGATAGAGGTGGCCGCTGGGACGCAATACCACGACATCCCGGTAATGCCGCGTCCGGTGCCGTGGCACGACCACCGGCTGACCGTAACGAATGGGACCGCTTTGCGGGCCGGGCCCGGGGTGATGCGGTGCCTTTACCTTCAAGGGCGCAGCCGGGCGGGCGGGTCCCGGCGGAGCAGCCGCGTGGACCCCCTCGGCGAAAGCAAGAACGGTGACAACGCTGGCAACCAAGCTCCAGCAACTCAGCTTTCTCATACTGCGACCTCCAACCGGTGGAACCGAGCCCTCCGCGACCGTGGTAGAGCGGGGCGGCTAGGAGCGGGTGCCGGCACAAGGCTTCGGCCGCTCCCCTTCGTTGAACGCTGGGTACAGGCGATCCCGGCGCCTGATTTATCGACAGTCACGGTTCGCCAATGAGGTCTTCCTTTGCCGCTGCCAACTGGTGCCGCAGTGACCGACGCCCGCGGACGAGCAAGGACTCCAGGGCGTTGACAGTTACACCCATGACTTCGGCTGCTTCGATGTTTCCCATCTCCTGGTTATGAACCAGCGTAACGGCGACGCGCTGTCTAACCGGGAGGGTTTCGATCGCTTTGTTGACACGTTCGATCACCTGCCCACGATGCTTTACGGTCATTGCATTTTCTGCTGAGTCCGGTTGCTCGGGAACCGCAGCATCAGAGAGCCGCTGGCGGCCGCGCAGTTCATCAATGCAAAGGTTGTGGACAACTCTGTAAAGCCAGGTCGTCACGCGGGCGTCGGGTCGCCAGCATTCAGACTGACGCCATAGCCTGAGGCAGGCCTCCTGAACCATGTCCTCCGCCAAACTGGCGTCGCCGAGCATTCGATACGACAGCCTGTAGGCGCGCGGCGCATGCTCATTGACCAACTGGTGGAAGGCGGCGGTATCGCCACCCGCCACAAGCTTCATCAGCGCGGCGTCAGTCTTTCGGCTGCCCATAGTCGGCATTGCCGTCCGGCCTAGGGCTTTCGTTGCGGGTCAGCGCTTTCTTCCTTTCCCGAAGCCACTTCTTTTCCCGGTGTCGGGTTGATCTACTTGGGTTTCTGCGACGGCAGAGCGGCCCGGGCCTCCTCAAGCGTGACCGCGCCGTCCCAGTCCGCGTCCATGCAGGAGAACTGCCGTATAACCGCCGCGGTGAGTTCGCCTTCGCTGATCGCGCCATTGGTATCGACGTCGAGTTCCGCAAAGCGGCTTTTGCTGCGCTTTCGGAAGGACTCCAGCATTACTGCCGTGAGCTCGTCCCGGCTCAAGGTGCCATTGCCATCGGTGTCGGTCCGCCGGAAGACCAGGAGGCCGTAGTGTTCCAGTTCATCTGCCGTGATCCTGAGGTTGCTGTCGCTGTCGATCCCGTTGAACCAACGGGTCACCGCCACGCCGCCAGGGTCGGTAGCGTGAGCGATCTGAACGGCGCCCAGGGCGCAGATAGCGGCGAGGGCTGGCAAGCCCGTTCTGAATCCGGTCATCCGTGACTCCTTCTTTGCGTCGGGAACCCAGCCGCATTCGCTGACAGCAGGTGCCCCGCCGGATCCATCGCTCGGCCGCGACCGACGAAGCTGGTCCCCGCGCCCGAAACTGGCCCGCGCAGCGCTAGAGATACTTGACCAGCGACAAGCGGTTTAGCGTATTGATGACACTGTAGGCCGCTTCCAGTTGAGCTTCGTAGGAACTCAACTCGGCGGAGGCAGCGGCGACATCGACATTCTTGAGATCTTCAATAACGGCCTGGCTGTAGAGCTGGAAATCCAGGTTCGCATCGATGGCACCCTCGGTTCTGTCCGCGGCCAGGGACAGCTCTGTCTGCACGACCAGCAGATCATCCAGCGCCTCGGTCGTGAGATCATAAGCTTCCTGGAGAGCGGCGTTGTCCACCGGGTTCGTCGCAGCATTGGCGGCCAGGTTCATGGCCCGCATAAGCTTTTCGAATCCAGGGCTGTTGCCGCCCACGCCGTAGTCGACCGTCATGTCCGGGGTTGCCTGATAGGCTGCGGTCTGGTTGTCGCCCTGATAGTAGGAATAGTCCGCCGCAGAAGGGCTGGTCGCCGGCGGATAGCTGCTGAGGTCCACGGGCGGCTGCGCGGTCTGAGAGCCACCGAACAAATAGCGCCCATCCTGCTGTGTGTTCAGAAGCGCGGCGATCTCTTCCAGCGCCGCCTGCCCCTGCTGGTTGAAGCTCGTGACCGACCCGCTGTCGGACAGGCCCTCGCTCAGCCAGGCCCTCGCGTCGCTTGCGATATCGACGATCTGGGAGACGGCGCCGTACATGGTATCGATCCGTCCGGCGACCACCTCGCCGTTGTCGATGTACTGCTGCGCCCGCTCGAGCTCGCCTTCAAGGGTGACCAGCTTGCGGGTGTCATCGGCGATGCCCTTGTAGTCCGTCGACTTCAGCCCCGTCGCGGTCTCAATCTGTGCTGTCGCGACCTTGGACTGAACCGCCAAAGCCTGGGAGATCATCTGCCGCTGGTGGCTGAAACTTGCAACCCGTTCCATGTCAGTTCACCTTTTCTGCCTCACACCATCTGCATCAGCGTGTCGTACATCTCCTGGATGACCTGGATAACGTTCGCCATCGCCGAGTAGCTGTTTTCGAGGACGGAGAGCTCCGCCGTCTCCTCGTCAATATTGACCCCCGCCTGCGCGGCGATGCCGGCGACGAGATCGTCGTAGATCAGCTTTGCCGACTGTGCCCCGGTGTCCGCGTTCTCTGCCATGTTCGCGATTGCTGCGGTCATCTCAGCGGCATAACCGGCGATTGACGTGGAGGAGGCCCCCAGTCCGCCCGCCGCATCGAAGCTGTGGGTGTCGCTCAGCGCGGCGGCGAGGCGCTCGGCGCTGCTCGCGTCGCCGGTGGTCAAACCGGCGTCGCCTGCGGCAAGCACAGGCGCATCGCTCAGAGTCCCGGTCGCCAGGAGATCCGGGCTTTCGGCGATATCATCGCGAACGGAGATCCGGCCCCCGGCATCGACCACGTAGAGGTCGTTGAGCCCGAGATGGTTGGAGAGGCCTTCTGCATCAGGGCCTGCAGCACTGTCCATTTCGTTGAAACCGATGCCCAGAGAGGGGTCGTCAGAGGTCACGCTGACATGGCCCTGCGGGTCGATAGAGGCCGAGGCGCCGGGGATCGCATCGATGGCGGCGACGAGATCGTCATAGGTCGCGTAAAGCGAAAGGTCGAGGTCCGTACTCTGCTGCACTGCGCCGTCGGCGTCCAAGATCGCCACGCGGAAGGTGCCGGAAGCGGTCAGTGGGTCACTGCCGGTCACGGCCGTCGTTCCGGTCAGACTGTTCGGCGCGGGAAGGCTGGTTCCCTGGTTGTGCGCGGCATTTACGCTGTCGGCGAGAGTCCGGGTCAGTTCGTCAACCTCTGCCTGTCGCTCCACCAGGCTTTCGTCACGCAGTTCCAGGAGGCCGCCGATTTCTCCCGACGTGATTTCGCCGGTGATGTCCTTCCCCTCGACCGTCACCCCCGAGAGACCGCTGCCGCCTCCGGGGTCATAGACAATCGCACTGTCGACACTGGAAGCGGCGCTGAACTGAAGCTCATGAACCATGCTGTCCAATAGGGGCGTCCCGCTGGAGGTGTAGATCTGTACCTGGTTCTTGGTGTTGGTAAAGTAGGTGACATCCATCTCCCGCGAAAGCGCCTCCAGCTCCATGGCGCGCTGGTCTTCCAGGTCTGCCGTGGAGAGGCCGCGCGCTTCGTTGTCGGCGATCTGGCGGTTCAGATCGTCGATGCGGTGCAAAGCTGCATTCACATCGTCGACGGAGTCGGCGATATCCTTGTCGGCCTGACCACGCAGGTTCTGGATCTCATCGGAGATCGCGTTGACCTCGCTGGCCAGGCGCTCGGCCTCGTGAACGACAGTGGCGCTCTCGCTGCTGCTTTCCGGCGTGACGGCCAGCGCATCGATGGCGTTTGCCAGGCCATTGACCGCGTCCGATAGAGAGTCTTCGCCGTCGGTCGATCCCAGGGAGCTTTGCAGCGAGTCGCTGTAGGACGCGGTGACCTCCGCCTCGCCGAGAGTGCTCGCCGCCCCGTCGCGCTGACGCAGCAGATTCTGGTCGACGGCGCTTGTCGTCTCAGCGACTTGAACGCCAGCGCCCTGGCCACTGACGACGACGCTCTGCGTGCCAGCCGTCTTCTTCGTATAGCCGGCAGAATCGGCATTGGCGATATTGTTTGAAACCGTTGAAAGCTGACTTTGGGTCGCCTTCAGGCCGCTGGTGGCGATGGACAGGGATGTGTTCAGCGACATGGCGTGCGTTCCAATCGCTGCCTAGACTTTGCGGCTGCGCATCAGGATCGCATCGACCCGGGCCGGGCCTTCTTCGATTTCTCCGGCATCCCCGTATCGGCGTCCGGATTCGATTTGCTGCCGGCGCACCTCGACTGCGGCCTCGATGCGCTTGAATGTCGCGACCTTGGCAGCGTTCAACAGCAATCTGTTGTCGCCCAGCAGCCGCTGAACGCCTTTGATGCGATCGATCAGCAGGTCGTATTTTGCGTTGTTCGGCCCCTGCAGCATCTGCGGCATCTCAAGGAGTTTGGGAAAGAGAGTGCGAAGCTCTGCAGTCAGGATTTCCTTGCGGTCCTGATGGGCGCCTAAGCCCGCGCGCTTCCCGTTGCGCAGCAGATCGTTTTCGACCTCGATGAGGGTCTCGAGCGATTGCGTTGCAGCCAGGAACTCCGCAAGGCAGGCATTGAACTGATTCTCGTCAACCTCCCGCCTGGCGTCATTGCCAAGGGGTTGCTCTATCTCTTGAAGCTTCACCATTGTTACCGGTTCTCCTTTTGGTCGGATCGTTTGTAGGCACTCAGGGCCGTCTGGAACTGGAAGGTCAGCATCAGGGCGTCTGCCATGGCCCGCTGCGAGTCCTTCAGCCGGTTGCAGAGGAAACTGAGGTCATCGATCATCGCCACTGCCTGGCGTTGTGCGCGCTCGCCGGCCTGCCGGTCGCCGTCAACCTTGGCCTTCCTCGCCAAATCCAGAACTTCCTTCGCCCGGCGGGTTGCCCGCTCGGCCTCATGGATCAGGCGGATGACGCCGTCCCCGGTCTCGGCCCGCAGGCGCTGGCGGTCAAGAGGCGCGCCATCACTCCTTTCGCGTTTGTTCATTGCGTCGGTTTCCATCGCCTAGCGAACCATGTTGATCAGCTCATCCATCATCTCATCGCTGGTTGTGATGACCCGAGAGGCAGCTGAGTAGGCTTCCTGCGCCACGATCATGCGGGTGAACTCGTCGGCGATGTCGACGGTGGAGGCTTCGAGGGCGCTGGCAGCAATCGTGCCGGCGCCGGCTTCGCCTGCTTCTGACAGGAGGTATGCGCCCGATTCCGTGGTAGCGGAGTAGACGTTGCCGCTATGCTTCTGCAGGCCGTTGGCGTTGGGAAAGGTTGCCAGCGGGATCTCGTAGATCTCGGTGGTCTCGCCGTTGTCGAAGTTGGCGGTCACCCGGCCATCGTCGTCGATCTCGACACTGCTCATCTGCCCGTAGCGCGCGCCGTCCTGCTCGATGCCGTAGAGCTGGATGTCCGGCGCGCCATCATCGGAGGAGAACTGCGTGAGCCCATCGGCCGCGCCCGGCGTGCCGATGTCGAAGGAGATGGTGCTGTCGGCTGCGCCGGACGTCCATCCCGTCACGGTGATGTCCAGCGCCGGCGTGACAGTGTCCAGGCTGCCGTCGTCATTGAAGGTGACCGTGTAGGGTCCGCCGGTCGTGGTGCCGGTGGTCACGGTGCTGTCCTGCGGTGATGTCGGGTCCGCGACGTTCAGGGACCACTCGTTGGTGTTGGTCTTCTGCCAGGTCAGCTCCAGGTTTTGGGCGACGCCGAGGCTGTCAAAGACCTGAACGGTGGTGTCGTAGGTGTCGCCGACGATGGCGTCCGCCGGCAGGTTGGCTTCGAGTTCAACGGTTTCCGTCGCTCTTGCCGTGCCGGTTACGTCTTCGACGTTGATGCGGCTCAGGCTGGAGAGGTCGTTGGTGTTGCCACCGACCGGGTCACCGTTGGCATCCAGCTCGTAGCCCATCAGATAGTAGCCGTCGACGGTTTTCAGATAGCCTTCCTCATCGACCTGAAACTGACCGTCGCGGGTGTAGAAGTATTCACCATCGGCATTGGTGACGACAAAAAAGCCGTCGCCGTCGATGGCCAGGTCGGTGTTGGAGCTGGTCGCTTCGATCAGGCCCTGCTCGGACACGGACTGTACGCCGGTCACCGAGACGCCACCGGATGCGTAGGACGTCGTGCCCGTTTGCTGGGTCACCAGCGTGCTGAAGCTCGCCGTGGTGGTTTTGTAGCCCGTGGTGCTGGAGTTGGCGATGTTGTCGGAAATGATCGCCAGGGTCTGGCTCTGGGCATTCAGACCAGAGACTGCCGTCTGCATTGCGCCGTAGAGACTCATGAGTGTTCGCCTTTCTTTCTATGACTGCAGGCGGCCACAGACGGCGCGCCGCTCACTTACGCTTAAGAGCTTTCGAAGCCGAGAATTGCAGAGTCGTAGACCAGCAACTCACCGACGATGAAAACGACGTCGCCCTCGGTGGTGTCGACGCCG
This sequence comes from Rhodospirillales bacterium BBD 1991-14, assembly GCA_001657395.1. GTDB lineage: Bacteria > Pseudomonadota > Alphaproteobacteria > Kiloniellales > Kiloniellaceae > Pelagibius. Next base: position 103,991 of record LYSY01000001.1, read on the forward strand.
GTGACCTCGCCGTAGGAGGTCACGGAGGCTGCGATCGCCTCGCCGTCGCTATCGGTGGCCACCACTTCAAGGCTGTAGGTTCCGTCAGCAGAAAAGCTGCCGTCGTTGCTGATCCCGTCCCAGACGAAGTCGTGCTTGCCGCTGCCGCTTTTGCCGCTCTGCTCGTAAACCAGTCGGCCGTCGCCATCGCGAACCTGCAGCGAGACCGCGTCGGCCGGTTCCGCCAGGCTATAGCTCCAGCGCGCCGACCCATCCGACTTCATAGCGTAGGCGCTGTCGATCTCCGCGGTGCTTCCGACATATTGCAAGGCGGCTGTGTTGGCGTTTGAGGCCGTCAGTGCGATCAGCTCTTCCAGGTTTTCGTTGGCCGCGATCTCCTGTTCGACGATTGCGTACTGGATGAGCTGGTTCGTGTATTCCGCCGTATCCATCGGGTCCAGCGGGTCCTGATGCTCCAGCTGGGTGGTCAGAAGCTGCAGAAAGGCCTCGTAGTCCTCGAACAGCTGCTGTGTGGACTCCGAGGAGCCGCTCGCTGTGCTCTGGCCGCTCGTTGCGCCGATTTCCATGACTGCCGTGCTCCCAAGATCATCGTCTCTGCCCTGTTACACGGGCGGGCGCCCAATCCCTGGCGCAGTTTTTTTTGGTGGAGCGGTCGGTATGGCTGAAGCCGTTGGATTCCCTGGATTTTCAGGGCGGCGGTGGCGGCATCCGGCCATGGAGTGACGAGCGGCAGCGAAAAAAGCCGCGCCAGGATTCTGATGGCCCCTGCGTTGAAGCCTGCGAAGGGGCAATTCCGCCCATGCGAACCCTGCCTGCCGGCCGCTCATGTAGGCCCGCTGGCTCAGATGTAGGAGCACCTCGCATGCCAGTCATCACCACCAACACAGCCGCCAACTCGGCGCTGCGCTACCTCAACGTCAACTCCGCCCAGGAAGCCAGTTCGATCTCCAAGCTGGCGAGTGGATCGCGGATCACCCAGGCCTCGGACGACGCCGCGGGTCTTGCCATCGGTACCCGGGTCCAGTCAGACGTGACGGTCCTGCAGCAGGCGTCGACCAATGCCTCGCACGGGTCTTCGATTCTCCAGGCTGCGGACGGCGGCGCGGCGCGCATCTCGGACATCCTGCAGCGCCTGAAGTCGCTGACGGCCCAGTCCCTCTCGGGCGCCGTCACCGACACCGAGCGCACCTATATCGATGCCGAGTACCAGCAGCTGATCGACGAGATTGACGATATTGCGACCGGTACGCGCTTCAACGGTCAGTCTCTGCTTGACGGCAGTTCCGACTTCGCTGCGACCGCCGGCGTCGACTTCCTGGTCGGCACCGATGCCGCGGTCGACATGCTGACGGTCAACATCGACAGTCTGGATACGACGACGCTGACCGTTGCGGGGACCTCCGTCGGCAGCGCGACGGCTGCCCAGAACGCCGCCACTGCCATCGACGTGGCTATTGACCTGGTGTCGACGGAGCGCGCCGAGCTGGGTGCTCAGATGTCGCGGTTCGACTACCGCGGCCAGATGATCGAAACCTCGATCGAGAACCTGGATGCCGCCCAGTCGGCGATCATGGACGTTGACGTCGCCGAGGAGCAGAGTCGGCTCGCCGCCGCAGAAGTCCTGACACAATCAAGTATTTCCGCCTTGGCCCATGCGAACGACATGTCGCAGCGGCTGTTGGATCTCATGCGCTAGCGGAAAACTGCCGGGAGGCTGGAGATGACCCATAACTGCATGCGATTGCAGGGCTCCCCAAGGCAAATTGGGGCACCTCTGTCTCCCGGCTTTTCTTCCGTCGTTCTCCATCATGAACGCCTGGAACCATAAGATATGTCTGATGTCAGCGTCGTAAGCGGCACCTCTTCCGGCTCGACGACCTATGTCTCGACATCCAATCTCGACAGCGAAGCGCTGATCGAGGCGGCGGTGCAGCAGCGGCTCGCCCCGGCAGACCGCCTGGAAGTGGAAATTGCGGAGGAGGAGGCAAAGGTCGCGGCTTATGAGGAGTTGCAGAGCCTCACCTCAGCGGCAGCGAGTTCGGCCGGAACGCTTCGCAATCCGGACGATGGCGGGGCAGATGTCTTCGAGTCCAAGCTGGCCTACGTCTCCTCCAGCAACGGCACCGATCCGAACAGTCTGGTCGGAGTGACGGTCAATGAAGAGGCGCAGGCGGGGTCCTACGACCTGGAGATTGTTCAGACGGCCGAAGCGCAGAAGGTCTCCGGTGGCGACATGGCGAGCCGGGACGCCGATCTCGGGCTCAGCGGCAGCTTTTCGATCGCTGCGGAGGGGGCGGCCGGCGCCACCATCGACGTCACCGCCACGATGTCCCTGGACGAGATCGCCGAAGCGATCAATGCCGAGGCGGAGGCGACCGGCGTGTCAGCATCGGTGATCAAGGTCAGCGATACCGCCTACAGACTGGTCCTCAGTGCAGAGGACACTGCCAAGTCCATCTCGGTTTCCGACACAACGGGTACGGTGCTGCAGGACCTTGGCTTGACCTTGGCTGACGGCAGCTTTGCGGACGAACTCCAGGCGGCGCAGCCGGCGATCATCCGCCTCGACGGTGTCGAGATCACACGCGACGACAATGAAATCGACGACATTCTCGACGGCGTTACCCTTTATCTCTACGAGGCCGAGGTAGGGACGACGCTGCAGGTGGATGTCGAGACGAACCTCTCGGCCATCATCGAGGACATCAACGCCCTCGTCGAGGACTACAACGCCTACCGGGAGTTCGTGCTGCGCCAACAGGAAGTCGGAGAGGAGGGCGAGGTCTCGGCTGAAGCCGCTCTGTTCGGCGACACGCTGCTGCGCAACCTGAATGCACAGGTCTCATCGGCGCTCACGAGCTACGACGACACGGCCGCGCTGTCCTCGCTTGCGGACATCGGTCTCACCTTCGATGAAAACAACTACCTGGTCGTTGACGATGCGGCCCTGGAGGAGGCTCTCTTGTCCGATCTGGAGGGCGTTGAGAGCCTGTTCCAGTTTCAGATGACGGCCAGTTCCGGCGACCTTGAGGTCCTGCGGAACGGCAGCGGGCCGGCAGAGCAGAGCTTTACCCTGGACATTACGGTGGATGCCCAGGGGAACGTCACATCAGCCGCTGTCGGCGGCGACACCAGTCTCTTCACTGTGGACGGCAGCCGCCTGATCGGCGCTGAAGGCAGCCCCTATGATGGCTTGGTTCTGGTCTTTACGGGAGATCAGTCAACCTCGATCGACGTCGAGATCTCCCGCGGCATTGCCGAGCAGCTTTACGGCAGCTTTGCCGCTTACGGGGATACGCAGGAAGGGCAGATCCAGGAGGTCATCGAATCGGCGGAAGACAGCATCGACGCGATGAGCGACCAGGTCCTGGATATTGAGCGGCGGGCCGAAGACTACCGCCAGAGACTGATCGAATACTATGCCTACCTGGAAAGTCAGATTGCCGAGGCGAACCGCCTGAAGGATCAGCTCCAGGCCCTGTTTGGCAACGATGACGACTAGACCGGATCTGAAGGCGGGGAGATGTTGAGAATGACCGAACCGGGAGCACCCTTGAGACTCTACCACGCTGGCAGCACATCGCAGACCGGGGTGGCGCGAACGATAGCGCTCTACGATCAGGTGGTTGCCCAACTGGCCGAGGCAAAAGCCATGTGGGAGGCGTCGGTCTTTGACGGCGCCTTCCACGCCATTCAGCAGGCGGCGCTCACCGTCGGTGTCCTTTGCGCGTCACTGGATCACGAAAAGGGCAGGGAGGTCAGTGAGACGCTGCGGCGCTACTACACCGCTTTGTCTTTTCAGATCCTTGCTGTCCCCAGGCAGGATGACCCGGTCGCGCGAATTGAGTCCCTGTTCCGCCAGATCCGCATCATGCGGGAGGCGTGGGTGCAGGTCAGCGCTACGTTACCGAAACCAAGAACCCCCACGGCCAAGGCCAGTCATGGTACAAATCGCGTCAACCTTGCTTGAACCTCTCCATCGTCAGCACACGGTCAAACGGCGCCCTATGGGCGAAAGCAATGCAGTAGATATGCAGCAGCCTGATCTTGCGAGCCTTTCCGATGAGACGCTCATGGAGCGCGTTCGGAGCGACGATGAGGCTGCATACCGATTGCTCGTCGAACGCCATGTACAACGCATGCACCGACTTGCCCTGCGCATTCTTCAGGACCATGCCAGGGCGGAGGACGCCGTTCAGGACGCCTTTCTGCAGGTCTGGATCAAGCGTGCGGACTGGCACCGGAAAGGGGCCCGCTTCTCCACCTGGCTCTATCGTGTCGTCTTTAACCGCTGTCTCGACGTAAAACGCCGGCGGCGTGAGGAGGAACTGAAGGACGGTGAGGATCCGCAAGACGATTCTGCCGACGCGGTGACCACGATCCATGAAGGGCAGATTGCGGAAAGACTACGATCGGCAATGTCGGAATTGCCGGAACCCCAATATATGGCATTGATGATGTACTATCACGAAGGGTATAGTGCGCGCGAAGTTGCGGAATTCTTGGATACGACAACAAACGCCATCGAGTCTCTACTTAAGCGTGGCCGAAAGAATTTGAGACAACAACTAAAGAGATTGAAGGTAGATGCCCAACAAGCCTTCAATGAGCCTTGAGAGCTTTGAAGACGCTCTCGATACCTATGGCGGCGACCTTGGCCGCTGGCCGGCGGACCTGAGGCGTTCCGCCGAAGCGCTCGTTGAAAAAAGCGAGGAAGCGAAGGCTCTGCTGCGCCAGGCGGAAACCCTTGACGCCGCCCTGGCGGCCGACCCGGCCGCGACGGCACCCCCAGATCTGGCGGACCGGATCATGCAGCGGGTTGCCGAGCAGGAAGTGCGCGTCCAGAATGTTCGCGCCGAATCCTCCACCCGCGGCGTCAAGTGGCGGTGGCTGCCGCGCGTGCCCTGGCCGGTTCCACGGGAGTTGGTCGCCGTCTGCTGCGGAACGGTCTTTGGCGTCGTGGTGGGAACGCTTTTGGTGGATGCCTGGCCGACCTACGACCGCAGCCTCGACTTTTTCAACTTGGCCTCAGCGCCTTACTTCTTTGGGTAGACCATGGTCTGGCAAAGCATTCTGACGGGGCGTCGCTTGCGCCTCGCTTTCCTGTTGTCTCTGGCCGCCAACTTCTTCTTCATCGCGGTGGGCGCATCGATTTACTTCGAGGGTCCAAGGGCGTTTCCGCCGCCCGTGGCGATGATCGGCGAACGAATGGCCGGAAGCCTCTCCGATGAAGGCGCCGAGCGTTTTCTCGGGGTCTTCGCTCAACACAAACCGGAGATCATGGCCCACCGGAAGGTGATGATAGAGGCTCAGCGCCGAGTCCGCGCCCTGGCCTCAGCCGATGACCTGGACATGGCGGCGCTGCGGGTGGCCCGCAACGAGATGCAGCAGAGCTTCCTCGCCCTGATGGGCAGCGTTGACATGTTCATGAGCGATGCACTGCCGCAGCTCTCGGTAGAGGACCGCAGGCGCTTGGCACAGCACATTCCGGAATAGCAGCTGCGGCCAAGCATCGGCAGAGAGGTATCCGGGCGGGCTGGCCGGCGGCATCACCTCAGCCTGCGCTGAGCTTGACTGCGCCAAGGTCGACCGCGCTAAGGTCGATCGCGCAGTAAGCCTCTCTACAGCAATCTCGCAATTGAGCGCCGGAACCGGGTGCGCGCTCCGTTTCACTTCAAGTGTGCGAAACGCAGCGGCGAGGGGACCCGGAATGCGGCGGACGGTTCGTTCCGGGCTTTCCGACAAGCCTGACGGTGTCGATGCTCGGGCGTTTCGGGCGCAGAAATGACGGCCTTCTTACGTTCAAGCCCCCCTCTCCCACAGGTCCGGGGCAAAGAGGCCGTTTGCCGGCCGGATCGCCTTTCTCTCCCCTGCCTAGGGGGTCCGGCCGGCTCTTCCCCCTAAACCGCGTGGAGGTGAGACCCGGCACCGTCGAGGTGGGTGAGGACCGCGCCCCTGGCGTTGCTGGCACGCGAATTGCTCGGAAATCAATGCGGCGGATCGGCGTTTCGGTGGTCCGCTCTTGGGGAGCCCTTTCACAGAACGATGAAAGGAGCACAAGTTATGTCCCTCGATGCCATTTCCGCGTATGGCGTTGATTTCTCTGCCATGCGCGCCAAGTTTCAGCAGGCCGATGCCGACAAGAGCGGGGGCCTGTCGCTGGAGGAGTTCGAGCAAACATGCGCTGATTGCGCATCCGGCGCGGCAGATCCTGCCGATCATACCGCTGCTCAGGAATTGTTTGCCCTGCTCGATGCCGATGGCAATGGGGAGCTGACCTCAGGCGAAGCCTCCTCCGCTCTCAACGGGAACATCTCGCCGGAGTCCTTCATGAGCCTCCTCGCGGCCCAGGAGGCGGCCCAGGAGAGCGCTGCGGCTTCGGGTGTCGATGCCTCGGCCGGTCGCAGCCAGCTGACCGCGACCTATGGATCTCAGGGAGGGTCTGAGGACGACCTGCTCGGAGATCTCCTGGACAGCCTGGACGAAGACACCGATGAGGAGGAGGATATCGTCTAGGACAGCATTTGGGGCTCAAAGCCTTCGCAAAGAGGGCGCAGCGGTTGCCCGGCCCTCTGATCGGGCCGGGCTTCTGCTGCGGAGTGAGTCCGGACGAGGTCTGTCTCAGGCCCCGCTTCAGCGCGCTGTCATGGGGCTTCCTCATGGCTCCGCGCCCTGTTCGACGTTTCGGATGTTGGCAACCAGATGCAAGGGAACCGGCGCCAAGGGCGGCTTTGGAGCAACGTGCTGGTGCAGACTGCCCGCAGGGACCGACATCTGCCTTCCTGCCGCGAAAACCCTCTATCCAGTGCCGAGGAGGAAACACTTCGGTAGACTGACAGTGGTATGCCGGTTAATTGGAAATGGCCCTTAATCATGGCGCTCAACCCCGGGACACTCGAGGCTGTGGTGGTGCTGAACGGGCCGAGAAGAACGCTTTAAGCCGTGGTGTCTGACGTCTTTACCCCTGACTGCAAGCTGACCCCCTACTGGTGGGACCGGAGTCCAAGGCCCGAACTGGCCGAGGTGGCGCTTCCCGCAAGCGTGGACGTTGTCGTTGTGGGTTCGGGCTACACAGGCCTCAGCGCAGCGCTGGCTGTTGCCCGCGCCGGGCGGTCGACCCTCGTGTTCGACGCTGAGGATGCCGGCTGGGGCTGCAGCACGCGCAACGGCGGCCAGATCAGCACCTCCATAAAGCCCGACTACGGGACTCTGGCCCGCCGCCATGGTGGGGAGGCCGCCTTCGCGATCATCAGGGAAGGGCAGAACGCCTTGGCCTGGATCGGCGACTTCATTGCGGAGGAGGGGATCGACTGCGACTTCCAGGTCCCCGGCCGCTTTCATGCGGCGCATTCTCCGCGGCACTATGAGCGGCTCGCGCGGGTTATCGCCAGCCAGCCAGAGGGGCTGGCAGTGCCGGCACATGCCGTGCCCCGCGGCGACCAGCGGCGGGAAATCGGCAGCGATGCCTATTTCGGCGGCGTCGTCTTCGAGAAGCATGCCTGCCTGGACCCGGGCCGCTTTCACCAGGGCCTGCTCGAACAGGTCCTCGGCGCCGGAGCGTCGGTCATGCCGCATTGTCCGGTCACGGGCATCGAAAACAACGGGACCAGCCATACCCTTGTCACTGCGCGCGGCAGCGTGCACGCCCGGGAGGTGATCGTTGCGACTAACGGCTACACGGGCAGGCTGTCGCCCTGGCAACGCCGCCGCGTCGTGTCGATCGGCAGCTACATGATCGCGACCGAGCCCCTGACAACGGAAGTCATGGACCGCGTGATGCCGACGGACCGCATCGTGAGCGACACCCGGCGGGTGGTCTACTACTACCGGCCGTCTCCGGACCGGACCCGGATTCTCTTCGGCGGCCGGGTCACCAGCGGCGAGACGGACGCTCTGCGCAGCGGTGCCTTGCTACAGCGAGACCTGGTGCGGCTGTTTCCGGAACTCTCAGGAACCCGGGTCAGTCATTCCTGGATGGGTTTCGTCGCCTACACCTTCGACACCCTCGCGCATCTCGGCTGTCATCAGGGTGTGCACTACGCCATGGGGTACTGCGGCTCCGGTGTCTCCATGGCCGCCTATCTCGGGACCCGTGTTGGGCAGAAGGTGCTTGGCCTGGCGGAGGGGCGCACGGCGCTGGACGATGTGGCTTTCCAAACCCGCCCGCTGTACAGCGGCAGGCCCTGGTTCCTGGCGGCGCCGGTTGCCTTCTACCGCTGCTGCGACGCGCTCGGTCTTTGATCCGGGTCGGCCGCCGCTAGGCGCCATCCTGCAGGATCAGGTCACTGGCCTTTTCGCCCGTCATGATGGCCGGTGCATTGATGTTGCCCGATGTCAAAGTCGGGAAGATCGAGGCGTCGGCGATGCGCAGACCCTCGGCTCCATAAACCCGGAGCGCAGGATCGACAACCGAGGTCGTGCTGTCCGGACCCATGCGGCAGGTGCCGGCCGGATGGAAAACGGTGACGCCCTCCGCGCGGGCGTAGGCGAGCAGGCTGGAGTCACTGTCGTCCTGAGGGTTCGGCGGCACTTCCGCCGCGATCAAACGCTGCATGGCCGCTGTTCGGGCCAGCCCCCGCAGGAAGCGGAGCCCCTCTATGACTTCCTGCCGGTCGTGCTTGGTCGCCAGGTAGTTCGGTTGGATCTCCGGCGCCTCGGCCGGGTCGGACGACCTGAGGCGCAGGAAGCCGCGGCTGGTCGGCCGGCAGGGCGAAACGCTGATGTGAAAGGCGGCATAGGGGTCCGGGTTCATCAGCGGGCGCGTGCCTGCTGGCGCTTTCAGATAGCTCAAGGGCGAGAAGTAGAGCTGCAGGTTGGGCCTGTCGAGGTCGGCCCGGCTGCGAATGAAGCCGCCGGCGTGGTTCAGGCTGAGAGCCAAGGGGCCGCGCCGCCCGATCACGTACTTCATGCCCGCCCAAAGCTTGCCCCACCAGGGATGGAGCTGATTGTTCAGGGTCGGCACCCGGCAGCGATAGATGAGCCCGACGTCCAGGTGATCCTGGAGATTCTGTCCGACGGCGGGGCTGTCCAGCACCGGGGCGATCCCGAGGGCTTTCAGCTCTTCCGCCGGTCCGACGCCGGAGAGAAGCAACAGTTTTGGTGTGTTTACGGCGCCGGCAGAAAGGATGACCTCCGCCGCTGCGCGGGCGGTCTGGCGGCGGCCCTCGCGCAGGTACTCGATGCCGACGGCGCGGCGCCCCTCGAAGAGGACGCGGCGGGCCTCCGCCCCTGTTTCGATGCGCAGGTTGGCGCGCCGGCGCGCTGGCCAGAGATAGGCCCGCGCCGCGGACATGCGCATCCCGTCCTTGACGGTGATGTGGTAGGTGCCGACGCCTTCCTGCCGGGCGCCGTTGAAGTCCGCATTGCGCGGCACCCCGGCCTCCTCGCAGGCATTCAGGAAGTCGGCGCAGGTCGGGTGCAGATCGCGCGATGGCGACATGACGTGCAGGGGGCCGGCGCCGCCGTGATGGTCGCTCTCGCCCCAGGCGTGGCACTCCATGCGTTTGTACAGCGGCTGGACGTCCTGCCATCCCCAACCGGGGTTGCCGGCGGCGCGCCAGTCCTCATAGTCCTCGGCCTGGCCGCGAATGAAGACCATGGCGTTGATCGAACTGGACCCACCCAGCACCTTGCCCCGGGGCCAGTAGCTCGACCGGCCTTCAAGGCCGGGAACCGGCTCGGTCGTATACATCCAATTGACCTGCGGATTGTAAAACGACCTGCCGTATCCGATCGGCACCTGCACCCAGAAGCGGCGGTCGTCGGGTCCTGCTTCCAGCAGCAGAACCCTGTTCCGGCCGCTTTCGCTCAGACGGGCCGCAAGTGCGCAGCCCGCCGACCCGGCGCCGACAATGATGTAGTCGTAGCTCTCCGCTTCCCGGCTTGTCATCTGCGCACGTTAACCGCCCGACCTGTCCCGCTGAACCAGGATCGAGAGTAGGGCGAGCAGCCCCGAGCCGACCATCAGAAAGAACGAGACCGCATTCAGCACCGGTGTCGAGCCAACCTTCGCCATGCGGTCGAACATGGTGATCGTCAGGGGCGCCTCAGAGCCGACCAGGAACAGGGTCGTGTTGAAGTTCTCGAAGGAAACGAGAAAGGCCACGATACCGCCGGCAATCATGGCCGGGCGCAGGAACGGCAGGGTGATCGTCATCAGGACGCGTGCCCGGCTGGCGCCCAGGTTGAGCGCAGCTTCCTCCATGGCCGCATCGAACTTCTTCAACCTGGCGATGATGACAAGAGAGGCAATGGTGGTGATGAAGGAGAACTGACCCAGAACCACCAGCAGAATGCCCGGGCGCAGAAACTCCAGCTCCAGGCCGTAGCGGTCCTCCAGCCCGTTGGCGATCGAGCTTGCAAGTACCAGGATCGAAATGCCGAGGATGACGCCCGGAATGACCAAAGGGACAATCATGACGATGTAGAGGAAGTTCTTGGCCGGAAACTCGCGGCGCACGAAAAGAAAGGCGTTGCAGGTGCCGGCAAAGACCGAGAGAGCGGCGACTGCCATGGCGATGACGAAGGAATAGTAGAGGCCCCGCAGCAGGCGCCGGTCGTGGAACATCCCCAGCTTGGGTTCGGTGTCGTTGAAGAACCAGTCCAGGGTGAAGCCCTGCCAGGGCAGTGCCGGGAAGAGGGAGTCGTTGAAGGCGAAAGTGCCGGCGGAAACCAGGGGGGCGGCGAGAAAGAGGAAGAAGGCCAGGACGTAGGCCCGGTAGCCGAGCAGGAAGGCCCAGTTGTTGCCGTTTCTCGCCATAGCGCCGCTCCCTCAGCTCCGTGCAATCGTGCCGGCAAGGGTCTGGCGGGAAAGCCGCAGCCCGAGCCAGACGACGAACGACGTGAAGGCCAACAAGAGGAAGCCGAAGGCGGCGCCGGACTCCCAGTTGTAGCGCGTGATGAATTGCTCGTAGATGGTCTCGGTGAACCAGCTTGAGTTCTTGCCGCCGAGCAGGATGGGGGTCAGATAGCTGCCGGCGGTCAGCATGAAGACGATGATGCAGCCGGATACGATGCCGGGCATCGCATAGGGAATGATGATCCGGCGCAGCACGGTCCAGCCGTTGCCGCCGAGGTTATAGCCCGCCTCGATCATCGCGTCGTCCATACCGTCGAGGGTCGAAACCAGCGGCACGATCATGAAGAGGATGACCGTGTAGACGAGCCCGATGATAACGGTCACATCGTTGTAGAGCAGCTCAATCGGCCCGTCGAGGATCCCAACGGTCTGCAGGAAAGACGAAACCACACCGGTTTCGCGAAGCAGCAGGATCCAGCCGAAAGCGCGGATCAGGTCGCTCACCCAGAGCGGGACGAGACACAGCAGGAAGAGGGCGCCGCGCGTGCGCCAGCCGGCGATTTTGGCGATGTAATAGGCGATGGGGAATCCGGCCAGCAGGGCCAGGGCGGTCACCAGCAGCGACATGGAGCCGGTGCGCAGGAGAGTGTTCCAGTAGATCGGCTCCTGCAGGAAGTCGATGAAGTTGCCCAGGCCGAATTCGTAGACCCTTGGCGCCACCTTCTCCCGCAGGGCCAGAACGCCCATGCCGATATGCGGCAGGACGATCAGCAGTGTGATCCAGAGCACAAAGGGCATGAACAGCAGAATGAGCGAGAGCCGCTTGATGTCGCTCTGCTTCATGACGGGTTCGCTTGGGAGGCAAAGCAGAGGGTTTGATCCGCCGACCAGCTCAGCACCACCGTCTCGCCGGGTTTCACATCGTCGTTGCCGCCGGTCAGGGTGACGTCGGCTTCGACCAGCTCGCCCGTGCCGGTCCGGACCAGGACCCGGCTGTTGGCGCCGTTGAAGAGCAGGCTGTCGACAACGCCTTCAAGGCCGTTTTGATCCGCAGCGGTAGCTGCCTCACGCCGGACGGTGCGGATGAACTCCGGACGCACGAAGACCTCCACAGAGTCGCCGTTTTGAAGCTTTTGCCCGCTGCCCGCGGTGCACCCCAGGCCGAGGCCGGCGGCGGTCTCGACCCTGATGCCGCCGTTTGCGGCTTCCAGCACCCGGCCGTTCCAGCGGTTGGCGTCACCGACGAAGCCGGCGACGAAGGCGCTGGCCGGGCTGTGATAGAGCTGCTGGGGTGAACCGATCTGCTCGAACCTGCCTTGGTTCATCACGGCCACGTTGTCGGACATCACCAGCGCCTCCGACTGATCGTGGGTGATGTAGACGAAGGTGGTGTTGAACTGGTGCTGGAGCAGTTTCAGTTCGATCTTCATGGCTTCGCGCAGCTTCAGGTCCAGCGCGCCGAGCGGCTCGTCGAGAAGCAGCACGTCGGGATCCAGTACCATGCAGCGAGCGATGGCGATCCGCTGCTTCTGGCCGCCGGAGAGCTGGTGGATTTCGCGCTCTCCCACATCCGGCAGGGCGATGCGCTCGAGCACCCGCTTGACCTTCTGCTCGATCTCGCTCTTTCCAGCACCGCTGCAGCGCAGGCCATAGGCGATGTTCTCGTAAACGTTCATCATCGGGAACAGCGCCAGGTGCTGGAAGACCATCTTCACGTTGCGCTTGTTCGGCGGCGTGTTGACGACAGAGGTCCCCTTGATCTTTACGTCGCCGGCGGTGGGGTCTTCGAAGCCGGCAATCATTCGCATCAAGGTTGTCTTGCCGCAGCCTGAGGGACCCAGGATCGAGAAGAAGGAACCGCTGGGGATCTTGAAGGAAACCTCATCGACGGCGCGCAGGCCCCCGAAGGACTTGGAGACGCCGGTGCATTCAAGATCGTAGTCGAAGGAGGAATTCATGCGATCGCCCTGCGGGGTATAGAAGGCCCCGGGAAGAAAAGACGCTGCCCGATGGCATAGACCAGGGGGCAGCGTCTCTGCAAACCAGACTGCCGGATCAGCCGCCGGTGGCGGCCTTGATCTTCTCGAGAGCCTTGCCTTCCATGTCCTCCACACCCGGCGGGATGTTGGCGAAGAACTGCAGGTTCGCGATGTCCTCGTCGGAGAAGGCGGCGGCAAAAGCTGCCTTCTTGTCGTCGGGCAGCAGATCGCTGCCGCCCTTGATCGCGGCGGCACTGCCGGTGCTGGCCGACATCAGCTTCACGATCTCAGGCTGCAGGACGAAGTTGATCCACTTGTAGGCCGCATCGTCGGCCTTGCCCTTGCGGGGCAGGGTGAAGGTGTCGATCCAGGCCAGAGCGCCGGTCTCGGGCGGCACGAAGACGATGTTGGGGTTCTGGTTGTAGATCCGGTACGCCGTCGAGTCCCAGGTCTCGGACGCAATCACTTCGCCGGAGAGCATCAGGGCTGAGAGGTCGTCTCCGCCTTTCCAGTAGGCCTTGATGTTGTCCTTGCAGGCGATCAGCTTGTCGACGGCCTTGTCGAGTATGGCCTGGTACTTGTCCAGATCGGCGTAGGCGGCGAACGGATCCTCACCCATCGCAAAGGCGGTGCCCAGCAGGATGGTGCGCTTCAGGCGCATCGAGGTCTTGCCCTTGTACTGTGGGTCGCAGAGGTCGGCCCAGCTCTTGATATCGGGCGCTTTCGTCTTGTCCGCCATCAGGCCGGAGGTGCCCCACTGATGGGGTACGGAGTAGACCTCGCCCTCGATCGTGGTGTTGGCCTTCAAGCCGTCCAGCAGCTTGGGCTGCATGACCGAGGTGTCGATCTTCGACAGGTCCATGGGCTTGTAGATGTTGTATTCGAGCTGCGCTGCGTAGATGCGGTCGTGGCTCGGCTGGGCCAGGTCAAAGCCAGCGCCGCCGGTCGCCCGCAGCTTGGCGATCATCTCCTCGTTGTTGGAAAAGGTCACCTCGACATCGATGTCCGGGTACTTTTCCTCGAACAGCCTGACCACTTCCTCCGGCGCATAGGACCCCCAGGTCAGGAGCCGAAGCGTCTCCGCCTGAGCCGTCGTCGCCGTCGTGAGGGCCCCGGTGAGAATGGTGGCAGCCATCAAGGCGGCGGACAGTTTTCTGCTTGTCATTCAAGCCTCCCTTATTGGCCGATCGCCCAAGCAGACGAACCGGCAAATCAAATGCCAAAGCCTAGTGCGATAATGGACTGCAAAATATATCCATTACCGATTTGAGATCAGACCAATTACGGCGCCAGCTCCGGCAGGGAGCGCAGCTTGTGGACGCCGCGGCGGATTTCTTCCGGTGTGACACCCCCGAAACCGAGGACAAGGCCCTTGCGGCCGATGGGTGCAGCGCTGTAGCGCGACAGGGCTGCGACCACGATCCCCTGCTGCCGGGCGCCGGCGACGATGCCGTCCTCATCTGCGTCATCGGGCAGCAGGCCGACGGTATGGAACCCGCTGGAGGTGGGGTGGACGTCGATCCTCTCGGAGAGGTCCGCCGTCGCCTCGATCAGCGCGTCGTGCCGGGCCTTGTAGGCCTGCCGCATGACCCGGATGTGGGTCGAGAAGAGGCCCTCGTTCATGAAGTCCGCCACGATGGCCTGGGTTGCCGTCGGCACGCCGCTGAGCCAGGCCGCGCTGATCTCGGCAAAGGCGCTCTCCAGACCACGCGGTGCCAGAACGAAACCGAGCCGCAGGGACGGGAAGAGCGACTTGGAGAAGGTGCCGACATAGATCACCCGCTCCTGGGTGTCGATGCTCTTCAGCGGCGGCTGCGGCTGATCGCCGTAGTAGAACTCCCCGTCGTAGTCATCCTCGACGATCAGGGCATCGGCGTCCTCTGCGGCGCCCAGAAGCGCGAGCCGTCGGGAAAGGCTCATGACCTGGCCCAAGGGTTGCTGGTGTGACGGGGTCACGAAGGCGAGGCGGAAGTGCGGGGCCTTGCGGAGACCGTCGGCAAGGCTCAGCCCTTCGTCGTCGACCTCCACTGGAACGATGTCAGCCCCGCCGGCGACGAAGGCGTTGCGCGCGCCGATGGCGCCGGGGTTTTCGAACCAGACATGGTCGCCGGGGTTGAGCAGAAGGGTGGCAATCAGGAAGAACGCCTGCTGGGCGCCGGACACAATGAAAATCTGCTGCGGATCGCACTTGATGCCGCGTGCGGCGTTCAGATGGGTCGAGATCGCTTCCCTCAGGGGCTGATAGCCGGAGGGATGACCGTATCCCATCACGTCCTCCCGGCCGGCCCGCCAGTGCCGCGCCGAGAGGCGCGCCCAGTGCGCCATCGGGAAAAGATCGAGGGCCGGCAGGGCGGTGATGAAGGCCTGGGACTTGTGGGGCAGCCAGGACCGGGGAGCTAGGAACCGCTGGGCATGGCGCGCCGCGCGCGAGAGATGATGGTCGGCCGGCTTGCTGGCCGCCGGCCGTGCCGGCGCGACGGCCGCGCGCTGGCCCGCGAGCGCCTCGCTGACGAAGGTGCCCGCCCCCACTCTTGCTTCCAGAAGGCCTTCGGCCGTGAGCCTGTCGACGGCGTCGATGACCGTGGTCCGCGAGACGCCGATCTCCTTTGCCAGGGTGCGCGTCGCCGGCAGCCGTTCACCCGGATTGACGCCGCCGCTCAGCAGGATCTCCTTCAGTCCCATGTAGAGCTGAACGCTGATCTTTCGCCGCGCGTTCCGGTCGATCCGGATCGATGACAACAGCGCTCCGGCGTTTGTTTTCATGACCGCTCCCTTAAAGATTGGCCTATAGAACGAACGAAAATGGACCTTAAATCAAGGCCAATTCCGTTTATCGTGGCGGACCGTTGATGCCTTTTGGGAGCCGACCGGACAGCTATGGAAATCGCGAGCGTCGAAACCTTCACGGACGAGTTCGTCTGCTTCCTGCGGGTCCGGACCGTGGACGGCGAGGAGGGCTGGGGCCAGGTCGCACCTTATAACGCCGACATCACGGCACAGGTCGTTCATCGCCAGGTGGCGCCCTATGCCCTTGGTCAGAGTGCTCTCAACATCGACTACCTCGTCGACATCATTCCGGAGCGCGAGCACAAGTTTCCGGGGGCCTACCTGCGGCGCGCCATCGGCGGACTGGACACCGCGCTCTGGGACCTGCGCGGCAAGCGCGAAGGCAAGGCCGTCTGCGAGTTGATCGGCGGAACGCCCGGGCCGCTGCGCGCCTATGGCTCCTCGATGAAACGCGACATCACCCCGCAGCGGGAGGCAGAGCGCCTGAAGGACCTGCGCGACCGTTTCGGGCTCGATGCCTTCAAGTTCCGCATCGGTGCGGAGTGCGGCCGGGATGTTGACGAGTGGCCCGGCCGGACGGAGGAGATCGTGCCGACCATGCGCCGCGAAATGGGCGATGACGTAGCCCTGCTGGTCGATGCCAATTCGGGGTTTTCGCCGGCGCGGGCGATTGAGGTTGGCCATCTGCTGCAGGACAACGGCATTTCGCACTATGAAGAACCCTGTCCCTACTGGGAGTACGAGCAGACCAAACAGGTGACCGAGGCGTTGGAGATCGATGTAACGGGGGGCGAGCAGGACTGCTCCCTGGTGGACTGGCGGCGCATGATCAATGGGCACGTGGTCGACATCGTTCAGCCTGATGTCTGCTATCTGGGCGGCCTGACGCGGACGCTGCGGGTCGCGAAGATGGCCGAGAAGGCAGGCCTCCCGGTCACGCCCCACAGTGCCAACCTGTCGATGGTGACGCTCTTCACCATGCATCTGCTGCGCGCCATTCCCAATGCCGGCAAATACCTGGAACTGTCGATCGAGGGCGCCGACTACTATCCCTGGCAGCAGAACCTTCTCGTCGAGACCCCTTACGATATCCAGGACGGCAAGGTCACGGTAAGCGACCGGCCGGGTTGGGGCGTCACGGTGAATCCGGACTGGCTCGCCAGGTCTGTCTACTGCATCAGTGCACTGGAAAGGTGATCCGATGGCGACCCAGAAACAACTGATCGACGACGCGCTGTCGAGCGGCAGCTTTCCGGGCCTGCCGCAAGGCCACTTCATCGACGGAGCGTACTCTGCGGCGGCATCCGGGCGCGTCATGAACAGCCTGGACCCCGGCCGTGGCGAAGCCTTTGCCGAGTTTGCCCGCGGGGATGCCGCCGATGTGGATGCCGCCGTGGCCTCTGCCCGGCGGGCCTTCGAAGCCGTGTGGCGGGACACGTCCGCCGCCGAACGGGGGCGCATTCTCTACCGTGCCGCCGAACTGATCCGCGAGAATGCGGCGAGTCTGGCGGTGGTCGAGTGCCTCGACAGCGGCAAGCCCATCGGCGAGGCGCAGGGCGACGTGCAGGGCGCCGCCCGCGCGTTTGAGTATTACGCCGGCGCCTGCGACAAGCTGCAGGGCGATACCTTTCCCCTCGGCCCCGCCTATCTCGGCTACAGCCTCCACGAGCCGGTGGGCGTGGCGGCCCAGATCATTCCCTGGAACTTCCCGATCTCCACAGCGGCCAGGGGCATCGCACCGGCGCTGGCCGCAGGCTGCGCGGTGGTTGCCAAGCCGGCCGAGCAGACTCCCTTCACGGCGCTGCGGCTGGCGGAGATCCTGATGGAGGCCGGCCTGCCCGCCGGTGTCTGCAACGTGGTGACGGGAACCGGCGCCGAGGCAGGGGCGCCGCTGGCGGCCCACGAAGGAGTCGACCACATCACCTTCACAGGCTCCGTCGCAAGCGGCACGGCC
The DNA here is from genome assembly GCA_001657395.1 of Rhodospirillales bacterium BBD 1991-14. GTDB lineage: Bacteria > Pseudomonadota > Alphaproteobacteria > Kiloniellales > Kiloniellaceae > Pelagibius. The sequence continues at coordinate 121,509 of LYSY01000001.1, forward strand.
GTCATGAAGGCAGCGGCGGACAACGTGACCCGTGTCGTGCTGGAACTCGGCGGCAAATCCCCGGTGGTGGTTCTGGGTGACTGTGACCGCGAAGCCGCGCTCGACGGCGTGATGGGGGCGATCTTCGAAAACGCGGGGCAGATCTGCTCTGCCGGCTCGCGGTTGATTGTGGAACGCAGCCTGCACGACGATTTCGTGGAGGAGCTTTGCCGGCGCGCCGAGAAGCTGACGCTCGGGCACGGCCTCAGAAATCCTCAGCTCGGCCCGGTGAATTCGGCCGAACAGCTTGCCCGCATTTCGGGCTTCATGGCGCGCGCGCGGAAGCGGGAGATCGAGGTTGCGACCGGCGGTGCCGCGACGGTGGACCCGCAGACCGGCAAGGGATGGTTCTTTCAGCCGACCATTGTCGGCGTCCCCGACAGAGATGATGAACTGGTGCAGGAGGAGGTCTTCGGCCCCGTCCTGACGGTGCAGGTTGCCGAGGACGCGGATCACGCTCTCGCCCTTGCCAACAACAGCCAGTACGCGCTGGTGGCCGGCGTCTATACCGGTAACTTCACCCTCGCGCACCGTTTGGCGCAGCGTCTTGATGCCGGACAGGTCTACATCAACGAGTACTTTGCCGGGGGCATCGAGGTGCCTTTCGGCGGGAACAAGAAGTCCGGCTTCGGCCGCGAGAAGGGCCTGGAGGGGCTGCTGAGCTATTGCAGGACCAAGAGTGTCGCCGCCCGCATTTAGCGGCGGCCGATCAGTAGTCCCACCGGAACCGCACGCCGGACTTGTTGGCGCCGGAGCCGGTGACTTCACTTTCAACAGTGATGTTGGGGGTCAGTTCGACCTCCACGCCGGCGGCACTCTGCTGTGCCGATGTGCCCTGTTTGACCCCGACATAGACGTCATCGGTCAGGTACCGGCCGGCTTCCACCGCCGGGGCGCCGCTGTCGCTGGTGTCAACCCGCAGCACATCGACGCCCAAAGTGCGGCGCGCGAAGTCCAGGATGCCGCTGGCGCCCTCGCCGCGCAGTTCCTGGACGGCCAGGGCGAGTTGGGCCGCTTCGGCGCCGCTCAAGCCGGACGAGGCTTTGTTGAACAGAACCCTGGAGAGGATTTCGTCGCGGGGCAGCGTCGGCGTCGAAGCCAATTCCAGCGAGGGACGGGACAGCGGGCCGGCCATACGGGCGGTGACTTCCAGGTCGTTGCCCTGGTAGCCGGCGGTGACGTCAAGTTCGGCCTCGCTGTTTGCGGACTGCGGCAGGATGACCTTGCCGTTGCGCAGATCGAAGGGCTTGCCGACCACAGAGAGTTGGCCGCGGACCACATTGATCTCTCCGGTGACCTCCGGTGCGCTGGCGTTGCCGGCAACCGCAATGCGTCCGCCCCACTCGGAATCGAGACCGCGGCCGCGCACGAACACGCGCCGCGGCATGTCGATGACGATATCGAGCGCCGGATCGACCGGCGGCGCTGCTTCCCGCTCCTGCGGTACGTTTGTGGGCGCATCGCCCTTCAGCTCGGTGACGTCGAGACTGACCACATCGGGCGGCAGAGCGGCCAGCAGGCTGATCTCCACGGTCTCGGTCGTGATGCGCCCTACGATCCGTGGCGCCTCGAGGGTGCCGCTGGCCTCGACCGTTCCGCCGGCCACCGCCGTGACGTCGTCCCGCCGTAGCGCGTGAACCTTGTCCAAGGCAACGGAAACGGAGAAGGGAAAGCCTGCTGCCGGCTCGATGGACATCCGGCCATCCCCGGTGATCCTGCCGCCGGAGCCGTCGTTGGCCGTCAGCCGTGTCAGCGTCACCTGATCGCCCTGAACCGTGGCCATCACCTCGACGTCGCGCAGCAAGGTCCCGGTTTCCAGATTCTCGTAGCGCCCCTGGCTCAGAGCGAACTGGCCGCCGAGCCGCGGCGCGCGCGCGGAGCCGGAGGCGGTCAGCTCCACCTCGGCATCCCCATCGAGACGGTGTTCCGGCAGCGGCGCGAAGAGCAGCAGAGTGGCAATGTCGCCGCTCCAGCCGAACTCTCCCGTCAAGGGCTCGTCGAGTGGAACCTCCAGCCCGCCGGTCTCCGTCACGCGCAGCGGCGCATCGGCCCGGAAGCGGGCTGTGGCGACATCGGCGCCGCCGAGCCGCCCGTCGACCTGCAGGCGCCCGCTACGAAGGACCGACGTGGCCGTTAGGTTCAGGGCGGGCAGATCCTTGCCGCCTCGCGGGCGCAGGCCGTCCAGGGTTACATCGCCGCTTCCCTCCGGCGCCGTGCGCGGTCCGGACAGGGCCAGCCGGGCCGAAATCCGGCCTTCCAGGCCGGAGGCCCAGAAGGGATCGATCATCTCGAGCGGCAGACTGTCCAGCGCTGCCGAGGCCTGTACCTGCGTGTCCGAGAGCAGCGCCTGACCGGATAGGCGGGCCCCGCCGGCGGCCAGGTCGAGATCCTGCAATGCGATCTCGCTGCCTTCGATCGACAGTCTTGCCGGTCTTGCAAGGGCAAGCGGCTGGCCGAGGAGGGTGCCCTCGGCTTCGGCAAGCTCCAGGGCGAGGGAGCCTCCGGGGCGGGCAAGGCGACCGGCAAGGCGCAGGTCCAGCGGCTCGATCCAGGTGCCGGTCGTGGAGATGCTGATGCCGAGGCCCTCGGCTGTGCCGGCGCCTTCGGCGTCGAGGCGTGCCAACTGCAGGCGGTCCCAGGTCAGGCCTTCGGCCTCGATCTTCAAAGCGCCCTCCGCCTCCATTGAAAGGTCCTGGCCCTGAAGGCGCAGCAGCACGGAGTCCGCGCGCAACGGCGGCGCGTCCGACGCGGCAGTCAGCGCCAGAGACGACAGATCGGCGGTGGCCATGAGCGGTGCCTCGGCATCCGCCCCATTAAGCTGCAGCGCCAGCGTTCCGCGACCGCTTCCGGCCAGTCCGGCAAGGCGCAGCCAGGGCGCGAGGTCGGTCAGCTCGGCCGTCAGGTCCGCAGCCGGATCGGCCCCGTCCAGGGGAATGACGGCCGTCCCCTCCACCCTGGTCTCTGGCAGCCGGGCCTGCAGCTTGTCCAGGCGAAGGCGGTCGTCCTGCAGAACAAGATCGGCGTTGCCATCGAGCGCGCCGAAGGGACTGGCAAAGGCAAGGGTGACAGGGCCTTCGATATCCGGGCCGCGCAGCGTTAGCGCATAGGTGGCGCGCAGGTCGCTGAGCGTTTCCGGCGCGAGGCTAACCTCCGACACCGCGGCAGTGCCGGCCGTCTCCAGCGCATCGACGGGCCCGGCAAAGGTGCCTTCCAGGGTGGCAGTGCCGGCCAAGGCGGCTCCCAGGTCGTCGGCCAGAACCGCAGCATCCGGCAGAGTCAGGCGATAGCGGCCGTCCGCCAGGCCTCCCGCCGGCGTGACCGTTAGGCCGCCTTCAAGGCGGGCGGCTGCGGCGCTCGCCGTCAAGGCTTCCACGCGCAGCCCGTCGTCCGTGTAGGTGAGGCGGGCCTCGAGATCGACCCCTCCGTTGGCGGCAGTGGTCAGGATTGCGATGTCGCTGGAGGGCTGCTCCCAGCGCCCGGCCAGGGTGGTCTCGACCCGCTCGCCAAACCCCTCCAGCCGCAGCGGGCCTTGCAAAGTAGCCCGTCCTCCAAGGGTGACGTTGGTCAGCGGCTGCAGAGTTTCGAGCTCGGCGATACCGACGGAGACGTCGAGCTTGGCCGATCCGCTGCGCGCATCGGCAGTTCCCTTTGCGCCCAGCGTGGCGCTGCCGGTAGAGGCTTCGAGCTTCGCGATGCTCATCCGGCCGGTGTCTGCATCCAGCCGCCCGGCAAGCGCCCAGCGCGCGGTTTCACCGATCACCGCGTTGATCGCGTCCTCACCACTGAGATGTGCGCCGGCGATCAGGCCCTGAACGTCCAGGTTCAGTGCAGGCGCGGGCCCGAAGAGATCGCTTTCGGCGTTTGCGCGGCCTTCCATACTCAAGGCGCCCACACGGAAGTCCGGCGCAGCCACATCCTGTCCCGTCACCTCGAAGACAGTCTCGGGCTGTGCAATCGGGCCCTGGATTCTCAGGTCGGCCGAGACCTGCCGGAGACGATCGAGGTCGAGCAGCCGTGCAAGCGTCTGATTGTCGTCGGCATCTGCATTGATCGTGAGGTCAATGACCCCGCTCGCCATCTCTGCCGTTCCGCTGAGGGAGGCGTTCAGCGAATCGCCGGTCAGAGAAAGGGTTTCGACGTCGATGCGGTCTTCGGCCGTCCATGCGGCCCGCATCGAGACCTGCGTCGTGCCCGCAAGCAGCGTCCAGGGCGAAGAGGGCCCGCTGGCTGCGATGTCGCTGCGGCCGTCCAGGGAGAGAGCAAGCCCGCGCTCTGCAGTCCTTCCGATGCCGATCGCCGCTTCGGCGCTGGCCAGGCTGCCGAGTGAGAACGCGAAGCTGCCGTCCCAGTCGCTCAGAGGAGCATCGCCGTTCAGTTGCATATCCAGCATGGGAAGGTCCGGCATCTCGACAAGGGCGGCGATCAGGCCTCCGGCGGCCTCCCTGACCGCAGCGTCGACCGCAAGGTGATCGCGTGCGGGGTCAAAGGCGACAGCCAGCCGCAGCTCCGCCTCCGGGCCGTCCAGCCTGACTGCCGTCAGGTCGGCGGTGAGCCTCTGTGCCTCATCGCTGGCGGTCTGGCCGCTGAGGGTAAAGCGCGCCGCTTGCCCGAGCAGGCCCGCACCAAGGACGATCTCGTCCGCCGCCAGTTTCTCGATGCGCAGGGTTACCGGCAGGTCGAGGAGCGCCGCGAGGCCGTCCGAGGGCCCGTCGGTCTCCGAACCCGCATCCGGCGTCACCGGTGGGCGGTCGATTGCGACGGTGCCGACTGCCAGTGCCTCGATGTCCAGGCGGCCTCGCAACAGCGCCGCCGGTCGCCAGGTGAGCTCCGCCGAGTCAAGCTGCAGCCATGCACCGGTCGGATCCCGCAGCGTCACGGCGCGTGCCTCCAGTGTCCGCCAGGGGCTGCCTTCAAGCGCTCCGATCGAAAGCTCGGTCTCGCCCGGAGTGCTGACCGCCGCCTCGATCTGGCGCTTCAGCCAGGTCCGGCCGGACTCGCTGTCGAGCCAGCCATATCCAACAGCGCCGGCCAGCACGGCGGCGGCGAGGATTCCACCGAGCCCCAGGGCGGTCCATTTCAGCATCGGTCCCGGTTTTGGCATCTCAGAAAGCCTGTCCGAAGCTGATGTAAAGCTGCAGCGTCTCGTCGACGTCGTCGCGGCCGTTGAGCGGGAAGGCGACGTCCAGACGCAAGGGCCCGAAGCCCGTGAAGTACCTTACACCCAAACCGGCAGCCCAGCGCAGGGTTTCGCCGCTGTTGAACCAGGGATCGTCGAAGACCGTTCCGCCGTCGAGAAAGGGGACAATACCGATGTCCTCGCTGACACGCACGCGCGTCTCAAAGCCGAGTTCTACCAGAGAGGTACCGCCCAGCGGGTCTTCGTCATCGTCCAGGGGTCCCACAAGTTGAAACTCGTAACCTCGGATCGACCCGCCGCCACCGGCGTAGAAGCGCCGGTCCGCCGGCAGAATCTCCGTGTCCTCGCCCAGGATCGTTCCGGCACGCGCGCGGGCCGCCAGGACGAAGCGCTGATCCTCGTCCACCGCATAGTAGGCCGAGCCGCCAACGACCCCGGTCACGAACAACAGCGAGTCGTCGCCGACACCGGTCGCCGGCGTCAACGAGGTCTGCAAACGGGTTCCGCTGGCGGGGTCGAGCGGATCGTCCGTTGTGTCACGGGTCGCTGTCAGCGGCAGCCCGAAGAGGGTGAACTGCCGCTCGCCGGTATTGCTGTCCGCATTCTCGTCGACGATTTCGTAGCCGGCGGATACCCCGCCGGAGATGCGCCAGTTCTCCAGAAAAGGACGTTCCAGCGCAACCAGACCCTCGACCGCCTGGCGCTCGAAGGCATCGTTGTCCTCGAAGCCACCCGTCAGCTCGGCCAGGAAATCCTGCTCGCGTTCCAGAAAGGCGGGCTTGCGGAAGTTCAACGCACCGCTTTGCTCGATCAGCGACCCCGTGGCACTGGCCCGCAAGGTCTCGTTCTCGCCGAGAAGGTTTCGATGCTCCCAGAAGATCTCACCGCCCGGCCCGATGTCCGTCGAGATCGATGCCGCCGCTCCGATAGAACGATGTGCCCGTTCTACAACCGTCACCGTGACGGGCAGGGCGCCGTCCGCGTCGGGTGCCGGGGCCGTTTCCACCGTCACCGAAGAGAACAGCCCGGTCGCGGACAACCGGCGCTGGGTTTCTCGGAGGATCCGGCGGTCATAGGGGACGCCCGGGCGCCATCCGGCGACCCGCCGCAGGTAGGGCTCCGCGACCCGCTGCTGGCCCGAGAACATCAGAGGTCCCAAGGTTGCTGCCGGTCCGGCATCGACGCTGAGTTGCACCGTCATGGCGCGCTCGTCGTGGTTAACGAGGGTCTTGCGCTCGGCAACGCTCGCAAATGGGTATCCACGCTCCTGCAAGCGGCTGACGAGGCTTTGCTCCGCCGCGACGATCTCCGGCGCGCGGGCCGGCATGCCGATCGAGACTGCGATCTCCTGCAGGCCCGGCCGTTCGGCTTCAGGCGGGGCGGGACTTTCGACGTAACTTATCTCATAGCTGACGAGGGTATAGCGGGGGCCGGGGTCGACCTTCAGCCCGACGCGTACGGGCTGGGCTTCGTCGTCGATCTCCAGATCGAGCTGGGAGGCATAGTAGCCTTCGGACCGCAGAGCGGTGCGCAGGCGCTCCAGGTCCCCCTCGGCCCTGCGGCGCAGGCCGACAAGGGTGGCCGGCGGCCTCTGCGCAAGGGCGAAGAGCTGGGACGAGGCTTCCAGGACGGCGCGCAGGCCCTCATCCTCGACCCCAAGCAACGCGGCCTCGTAAGCGACAACAGGGGCTTCGCTTTGAGGGGCCGGGGCCTGCTCGTTGCCAAAGAACTCAGGGGCCTGCTGCGCCGAGGCGCCAGCCGTCAGGCCAGCCCAGCAAAGCATCGTCAGCAGGCCGAGAGCGCCCACCTGAAGTCCTTGCGCCAAGCGGCGCCGATGAAGCTTGCACAAGGCTGCGGCCGCCTCTCGCCCGTAAAACTACGTTGACTCTCCGCGCTCTGCCAAACGGGGCGGGCGCGATGCCTTGGCGCGGAAGGGGCGCAGTCGCTCTCATTCGTGTGCCGTGGTGCGGTATTTAAGGCCGGGCGCCGGCGCTTGTCACCCCACAAATGGCGACGATTCGGGTGGTGATGGCCTTGGTGGACCCGCCGGGCCCAACGCGCGAGAATGGCTGCCCGGCACCGCCCATCGGGCCGGGTCCTGAGGACCCTCTACCGGTCCCTGGGCCCGGGGCCCGTCTCGGCGTGGAAACAGGAGGATGCAGGCGATGGACGCCCCGATCACACAGCAGGACTGGATTGACCGCGCCGAGCATGTGCTGCCCGCCGGCGGCTTCGGCAACTTCGATCCCGGCATCGTCATTCGCGAGGGCAGGGGCGCCCGCGTCCGGGACGAGGACGGGCGGGAGTACATCGACTATCTGATCGGATCCGGTCCGATGCTGCTCGGCCATGGTCACCCGGAGGTGCTGGAGGCGACGCGCGAGCAGCTCTCAAAGGGCATGACCTTCTTCGCCAACAATGCCCGTGGCATCGAACTGGCCGAAGAGATCTGCCGGGCCGTCGCCTGTGCCGAGCAGCTGCGCTATGTCAGCTCCGGCGGCGAAGCCGACATGTACGCCATGCGCCTGGCGCGGGCCTTTACGGGCCGTGACAAGATCCTGAAGTTCGAAGGCGGCTACCACGGCATGTCGGCGGAGGCGCAGATGAGCCTGGCGCCCACCCGCCTGGTCAACTTCCCGTTGGCCGTGCCGGATTCGGCCGGGATTCCCCAGTCGGTGCGGGACGAAATGCTGGTCGCGCCCTTCAACGACATCGATTTCGCCCGGCAATTGATCGCCGAGCATGCCGGGGAGATCGCGGGGATCATCGTCGAGCCGCTGCAGCGCATCATCCCGCCGGCACCCGGCTTTCTGGAGGCGCTGCGCGAGGAATGCGACAAGTACGGCATCGTCCTGGTTTTCGACGAGATCGTCACCGGATTCCGCTTTGCCTACGGCGGTGCGCAGGAACTCTACGGCGTCGTCCCGGATGTCTGCACCCTGGGGAAGATCATCGGCGGCGGCTTCCCGCTGGCGGCGATTGCCGGGCGGGCGGACATCATGGCCCACTTCGACAAGGCCAAGGTCGGTGAGGATGGCTTTCTGATGCAGCTTGGCACCCTGAGCGGCAACCCGGTGGCCGCCGTCGCCGGGCTCAAGACCATGGAGGTCCTGCGCCGGCCCGGCACATACGAGCGTCTGCGGGCGACGGGCGAGACGCTGATGGCTGCCTTCAGCGAGCCCTTGACGGAGGCCGGCTTCGATCATCAGGTCGTGGGCGACCCGACGCTTTTCGACATCGTGTTCACACCGGATCCGGTGAAGGACTACCGTGACGTGCTGAAGTCGGACCAGGGCCGCCATGCCCGCTTCAACACGCTGTTGCGCGACTGCGGCCTCTTCAAGTTGCCGGGCAAGGTCTATCCCTGCCTGGCGCTCACTGCGGAGGACATCGAAGAGACGGTCGAGGCCGTCCGGGAGGCTGCCCGGCGGCTGGACTGACGGCAGGCCGAGGTCGGTCCGCCCCCGGCCTGCCGCAACTAGCTGCGGCGCTCGGTCATGCGCTTCGTGAGGTTCGCCAGATCCAATTCGGTCAGGCGTTGCCGGGCGATGGGCAGGACGATGCTGTTTTCCACGGCCAGGTGGCGGCGTTGGCGGCGGGCAAATTCGATGAGCCTGGCACGCAGGTCGGCATCGGCGCGCGGTGCGCTGCCCGTTGCCACGCAGGCTTCCAGGCCTTCGACGATGTTCCCTGCCATACGCTCGTCGGCTTCGTGCTCCCGGGCCAGGGCGCCCAGAACGGCCTCGATCTCGTCTTCCGGCGGACAGCGTCTGCGCAAAAGCGGAAAGAGGTCGTTCTCTTCGTCCAGGACATGAACCGCCATATCGCCGGTCAGAAAGACAACGACCTCGCGGGCCAGAGCCTCGTCGAGCGCGGCTGCGTCGGCCAGCTCTTCCAGCAGGTTGCAGAGCGCGCGCTGGCGGAAGTGGTCCGCGAAAATGTAATCCAGGGGTTTCGCCAGCAGGCTTGCCGGCATCGCTTCCAGCCGCGGGCGTCTGGCAATGGCAGGTTTCATGGGCTCGCCCTCCCGTATTCCCAACCTGGGCCGGACCCTTCACGGGCCTGTTCGGAAACTCACTGGACAAGCGGCGTGGCGGCAGCCTCCAAGGTGATACCGGAAATCTCGGCACGCCCCGCCAGAATGCGGATGTACTGGGCCACCGCCCGCTGCCAGCTTGCCGTTTGCAAATAGTCGGCGATGCGGTCCTGCACGGCCTCGAAAGGCAGTTGCCGGCCCGTGATGCGGCGATCGAGCCGCAGGACGTGAACGCCGTAGCGCGTGCGGATCGGCAGCGGACAGAGCTGGCCTTCCTCGAGGTTGCAGAGGAAGGTTTCGAATTCCGGTACCGTGTCGCCGCGGGCGATCTGACCGAGACGGCCTCCATCCTTCGCCGAACTGCAGTCGGAAAGTTCCCTTGCCAGCCGCTCGAAGCCAGAGGGATCCTCCTGCAAAGCGGCGATTGCCGCCGCTGCCTTGGATGCGGCCTTTTCATGGGCTTCTGCGTTGTCCGCCGATGCTGCGAAGAGGATATGCGCGGCCTCGTAGAGATCGGGGCTGCGGAAGCGCTGCCGGTTGTTGTCGTAGTAGCGCCGGCAGGACTCTGCATCGGCTTCCGGAATTGTCACGTTGGCATCCAGCAGGCAGCGGATCAGGGCGCCCTCCTCGGTCTCGCGGCGTCCTTCGCCGTCTGCCTGCAGGTCAGGTTCGAGCCCCTGGCGGCGGGCTTCCTGCAGAAGAAGCTCGCGCACTGCCAGCGCTTCGGCCGCAGCGGCGCGTGCCGCTTCCGGGTCGGCAGCAGGGTGATGCTGGGCTTCCGCCAGCACCGCCGCTTCGGGAATCGTTACGTCGTTGATGCGGATCGCCTGCATGGTCTCACTCCGCCGGCGTCTGTGCGTGGCCGCCGGAGCCCGCGCGGCGGGAGCGAACGATCTGGTAGCCGGGACGCCAGAGATAGCGGACCGGGGCGCTCCAGATGTGAACGAGGCGGCTGAAGGGGAACAGCAGGAAAATCGTCAGTCCAAGGACGAGATGGATCTGATAGGGCCAGGCAAGTCCGGCCACCAGCTCGGCCGCGTCGCCACGCAGGGTGACGATGCGCTGTGCCCATTCCGACAGTCGCAACATCACGCTGCCGTCCGAATGCGCCAGCGAGAAGGGCACGGTCAGCAGTCCCAAGACAAGCTGAACCCAGAGAATGATCAGGATCGCAACGTCGCTGAAGGTGCTCGTAACCCTTATGCGCGGGTCGTACAGGCGCCGGTGCAGGAGGATCGTCAGGCCCACCAGACAGACCACACCGGCGATGCTGCCGGCGACGATGGCCAGCATCTGTTTGGCCGGCGCGCTGATGAAGGGTTCGTAGGCCCAGTGCGGCGTCAGCAGCCCGACGAAATGACCGAGGAAGAGAAACAGGATGCCGGCGTGGAAGAGGTTGGAGCCGATCAGAAACTGCCGCCGCCGCAGCAATTGGCTTGAGCCGGAGCGCCAGGTGTAGGGCTCTCGCTCATAGCGAAAGATCGAACCCAGAATCATGATGGCGAGGCAGATGTAAGGATAGATGCCGAAGAAGAAAGTGTTCAGAAAAGAGGCCATGACGCATGCTCCTTACGGGCGGTTCGGGGCCGGGCCGCGCTGTTTGGCGGCACTGTCCATGCGGGCGAGGGTGTCCCGTGCTGCGGGGCAGCCGCCCCCGGGTGCCGTGCCGGGGCCGAAGGTCACCGGCTGGTCCTCCCAGGCGCGGTCCAGGGCGGCCAGGTCTTCCGGGTTCTCGTCGGTTTCGGCCAGGAGGTTCTCAATCGCCTCCTTCGACGGCTTTCCCCGGGCAATGGCTTCCAGGGCCAGGAAGACCCAGGCGTAGGGGCTCTTGCGCTTGCGCAGCCGCTCGCCCAGTGCACAGACGACGTGCAGCGGCTGGCCGAGCAGCTCGCGCGCCTCCGGCAGGGGCCGCGTGCTGAGAAATTCCAGGAACAACGGCAGAAAGTCCGGCAGTTCCCGGGCCGAGAGATTGAGGCCGTGGTGCGCATAGTGCTCCGCCAGGTCCACCATCGCCTGGCCGCGGTCGCGGCTCTCGCCGTGGATATGCTCGAAGAGGTGGAGAGAGAGCGAGCGCGTGCGGTCGAACAGCAGAACGTAGCGGGCCTGCAGGTCGTAGAGGTCGCCGGCGGCAATCTCGTCCAGCAGCTTCGAGAGGCCGGTGAGACAGGGCGCTGGGATCAGCTTCTCCTGCTCCAGCACCGCCTTCATGGAGCCGGCAGCAGTCTGCAGTTCGTCCTCCGGATAGGCCAGCAGGAGGGAGAGAACCTTGAAGGTCTTGATCATCACATCACCTCCGTCGGGGTCTTGACGGTCTTCCTGCGGCCGCCGCCGAAGAGATTTCCGCCGCTGGTGCCCTCGGAACAGCCGTTGCCGAAGCTGAAACCGCAGGAGCCGCGCAGGTCGTAGGCGTCCTCGCCGACCTCCCGGTGCGCCGTCGGAATGACGAAACGGTCCTCGTAGTTGGCGATCGCCATCACGTGGTACATCTCCTCGATGCGCCGCGGGGTCAGGCCGACCCGCTCGGCAAGGACTTCGTCGACGACACCGTCGACGGTCTTGGAGCGCATGTAGGCGCGCATCCCCAGCATGCGCTGCAGGGCCTCGGCCACCGGCTGTTCGTTGCCGCCGGTCAGGAGGTTCGCCAGATAGCGCAGCGGAATGCGCAGGGCCGAGACATCGGGAAGCCCGTCGTCCCAGGCGATCTTGCCGGCCTCGGCTGCCGACTGGATCGGCGAGAGGGGCGGCACGTACCAGACCATGGGCAGGGTGCGGTATTCCGGATGGAGCGGGAAGGCGACCTTCCAGTCCATCGCCATTTTCCACACCGGCGAACGTTGCGCCGCCTCCAGCCAGGCCTCCGGCACGCCGTCGTGGCGCGCCTGGGCGATTACCGCCGGGTCGTTGGGGTCGAGAAAGATGTCGAGCTGCGCCTGGTAGAGGTCGCCGGGCTCCGGCGTTGCCGCTGCCTCGCCGATCTTGTCGGCGTCATAGAGCAGCACGCCCAGGTAGCGGATGCGTCCGACGCAGGTCTCCGAGCAGACGGTCGGCTGGCCCGCCTCGATGCGCGGGTAGCAGAAGATGCACTTCTCGGATTTTCCGGAGGACCAGTTGTAGTAGATCTTCTTGTAGGGACAGCCGGAGACGCACATCCGCCAGCCGCGGCACTTCTCCTGATCGATCAGCACGATGCCGTCTTCGGCGCGCTTGTAGATCGCGCCGGATGGGCAGGCCGCCACGCAGGTGGGGTTCAGGCAGTGTTCGCAGAGCCGCGGCAGGTACATCATGAAGGTGTTCTCGAAAACGCCGTAGATCTCCTTCTCCACGCCCTCGAAGTTCACGTCCCTGGAGCGCTTTTCGAACTCGCCGCCCAGGATCTCTTCCCAGTTCGGCCCCCAGTGGATCTTCTCCATGCGCTCGCCGGTAATCAGGGAACGCGGCCGCGCCGTCGGGGAGGCCTCCAGTTCCGGCGCCTTTTGCAGATGTTCGTAGTCGAAGGTGAAGGGCTCGTAGTAGTCGTCGATCTCCGGCAGGTCGGGATTGGCGAAGATCTTTGCCAGAACCCGCCACTTGGCCCCCATCTTGGGGCGCAGGCCGCCGCTTCTCGTGCGTTCCCAGCCACCGTTCCAGCGCTTCTGGTTCTCCCACTCCTTGGGGTAGCCGATGCCCGGCTTGGTCTCGACGTTGTTGAACCAGGCGTATTCCATGCCTTCGCGGTTGGTCCAGACGTTCTTGCAGGTGACCGAGCAGGTGTGGCAGCCGATGCACTTGTCGAGGTTCAGCACCATGCCGATTTGTGCGCGGATCTTCATTCTGCCGCCTCCATCTTGTCGCGGGCCGGCCGGTCGAGCCAGTCGACCTTGTCCATCTTGCGGACGATGACGAACTCGTCGCGGTTGGCACCGACCGTGCCGTAGTAGTTGAAGCCGTAGGACTGTTGGGCATAGCCGCCGATCATGTGGGTCGGCTTGACCACGGCGCGGGTCACCGAGTTGTGGATCCCGCCGCGCTGGCCGGTCATCTCCGAGCCCGGCGTGTTCACGATCTTCTCCTGCGCGTGGTACATGAAGATCGTGCCCTCCCGCATGCGCTGGGAGACAACGGCGCGCGCCGTCAGGGCCCCGTTCACGTTGTAGGCTTCGACCCAGTCGTTGTCCCTGATGCCGGCCTTGGCCGCATCGACCTCGCTGATCCAGACCACGGGGCCGCCGCGGTTCAGGGTGAGCATCAGCAGATTGTCGGTATAGGTCGAGTGGATGCCCCACTTCTGGTGCGGCGTGATGAAGTTCAGAACCACCTGCGGGTTGCCGTTGTCCTTGGACTCGATGACCGGGTTCACGGTCTTGGTGTCGATGGGCGGGCGATAGACGCAGAAGCCCTCGCCGAAGGCACGCATCCAGAGGTGGTCCTGGTAGAGCTGCTGGCGGCCGGTGAGGGTGCGCCAGGGGATCATCTCGTGGACGTTGGTGTAGCCGGCGTTGTAGCAGACCTTCTCCGATTCCAGACCCGACCAGGTCGGCGAGGAGATGATCTTGCGCGGCTGGGCGACCACGTCGCGGAAGCGGATCTTCTCATCCTCCTTGGGCACCGCCAGATGACTGTGATCGCGGCCGGTGTTCTTGCTCAGCGCCTGCCAGGCTTTCACCGCCACTTCGCCGTTGGTCTCCGGCGCCAGCATCAGGATGACCTCGCTGGCATCGACGTCGCTTTCGATGCGCGGCATGCCCTTGGTCGGTCCGTCTTCCGTGACGATCCCGTTCAGCCTGCCGAGCCCTTCCACCTCGTGTTCGGTGTTCCAGGTGATCCCCTTGCCACCGTTGCCGAGCTTGGTCATCAGCGGCCCCAGGGCGGTAAAGCGCTTGTAGAGGTTCGGATAATCGCGCTCGACGACGGCGATCTGCGGCATCGTCTTGCCGGGCACGGCCGCGACCTCACCCTTCTTCCAGTCCTTCACATCCATCGCCTGGGCGATCTCTGCCGGCGTGTCGTGGAGGATCGGCACCAGCACCACGTCCTTCTCGACGCCCAGTACCTCGGGCGCGACCTCCGAGAAGGCCTTGGCGATGCCCTTGTAGATTTCCCAGTCGCTGCGGCACTCCCAGACCGGATCGGCGGCCGCCGTCAGCGGATGGATGAAGGGATGCATGTCCGAGGTGTTGAGGTCGTTCTTCTCGTACCAGGTCGCCGTCGGCAGCACGATGTCGGAGTAGACGCAGGTCGTGGACATGCGGAAGTCGAGGGTGACCAGCAGGTCGAGCTTTCCTTCCGGCGCCTCGTCGTGCCACACCGCCTCCTGCGGCTTCTGGCCGCCAGTCGCACCGGCATCGTCGCCCAGGTCCTTGCCCAGCACGCCATGGGAGGTGCCCAGCAGGTGCTTCAGGAAGTATTCGTGCCCCTTGCCGGAAGACCCCAACAGGTTGGAGCGCCAGACAAAGAGGTTGCGTGGCCAGTTGGCAGGATTGTCCGGGTCTTCGCAGGACATCTTCAGGCCGCCGCCGGTGAGCTGCTCGACCACGTAGTCCCGTGGGTCTTTGCCGGCCTCGTAGGCCACCTTGGCGACCTCCAGGGGATTGGTCTGCAACTGTGGCGCGGAGGGCAGCCATCCCATGCGTTCCGCACGGATGTTGTAGTCGATGAGGGCTCCATCCCAGGGCCTGGCGGGCGCCGTCGGCGAGAGGATCTCGTCGACCCCGAGGGTCTCGTAGCGCCACTGGTCGGTATGGGCGTACCAGAAAGAGGTGGAGTTCATGTGCCGCGGCGGGCGGCCCCAGTCGAGCGCGAAGGCAAGGGGCAGCCAGCCGGTCTGCGGACGCAGCTTCTCCTGTCCGACATAGTGCGACCAGCCGCCGCCCGATTGGCCGACGCAGCCGCACATCACCAGGAGATTGATGATCCCCCGGTAGTTCATGTCCATGTGGTACCAGTGGTTCAGCCCGGCGCCGAGGATGACCATGGAGCGCCCCTGGGTCTTCTCGGCGTTGGCCGCGAATTCCCGCGCCACGGTGACGATGTGGTCGGCCGGAACGCCGGTGATCTGTTCCGCCCAGGCCGGGGTATAGGGGATGTCTTCGTCGTAGCCCTTGGCCGCGTGGCTGCCGCCGAGGCCGCGGTCCAGGCCGTAGTTGGCGACGAAGAGATCGAAGACCGTGGTCACCAGGGCTTCGCCCTCGGTGGTCCGGACAGCCTTCACCGGCACCCGGCGCTTCAGCACGTCGGGGTGATCGGTCCCCTCGAAGTGGTCGTGCTCGCGGTTGCCGAAATAGGGAAAGCCGACATCGACGATATCGTCATGGTCGCTGTCCAGGATCAGGCTGAGGCGCAGCTCGGTCTCGCTGCCCCCGGCCTCCTTTTCTTCCAGGTTCCATTTGCCTTCTTCGCCCCAGCGGAAGCCGACCGAACCGCGCGGCACGACGATCTGGCCGCTCTTATCATCGAAAGCCAGGGTCTTCCATTCCGGGTTGTTGTCCTGGCCGCAGTTGCCGTCCAGGTCGGCGGCCCGCAGCATCCGTTCCGGCACGTAGTGGCCGTCGCGCTTCTCCAGGCGCACCAGCATGGGCATGTCGGTGTAGCGCCGGGCATAGGTCTCGAAGTAGTCGGCCTGGCGGTCCAGATGGAACTCACGCAGGATGACGTGGCCCATGGCCATGGCGAGCGCCGCGTCGGTGCCCTGCTTGGGGTGCAGCCAGAGATCGGCGAACTTGGAGGCTTCCGAGTAGTCCGGGCTGACCACCACAGACTTGGTGCCCTTGTAGCGGACCTCGGTATAGAAATGCGCATCGGGCGTGCGGGTCTGCGGAACGTTGGAGCCCCAGATCATCAGGAAACCCGCGTTGTACCAGTCGGCGCTTTCCGGGACGTCGGTCTGCTCCCCCCAGGTCTGCGGCGAGGCCGGCGGCAGGTCGCAGTACCAGTCGTAGAACGACATGCAGACCCCGCCGAGGAGCGAGAGGTAACGAGAGCCGGCGGCGTAGGAGACCATCGACATGGCGGGGATCGGCGAGAAGCCGATAACGCGGTCGGGACCGTAGGTCCTCGCCGTATAGGCATTGGCCGCGGCGATGATCTCGTTGATCTCGTCCCATCCGGCCCGCACGAAGCCGCCGAGGCCGCGCTTCTTGGTATAGGCGGCCCGCTTGGCCGGGTCTTCGACGATCGACGCCCAGGCAGCGACGGGCGTACGCACAGCCCGCGCTTCCCGCCAAAGCTTCAGCAGGCGCCCACGGATCAGCGGGTACTTCACCCGGTTGCCCGAATACATGTACCAACTGTAGCTCGCCCCGCGGCTGCAGCCGCGCGGCTCGTGGTTGGGCAGATCGGGGCGGGTGCGGGGGTAGTCGGTCTGCTGGGTTTCCCAGGTGACAATGCCGCCCTTGACGTAGATCTTCCAGGAGCAGGAGCCCGTGCAGTTGGCGCCGTGCGTCGAGCGCACGATCTTGTCGTGTTGCCAGCGCTTGCGATAACTCTCCTCCCAGCCACGGTCTTCGTTGGTCGTGACGCCGTGTCCTTCCGAGAAGGTCTCGCGGGGCGTGCCGCTGAAGAAGTTCAGGCGGTCGAGCAGGTGACTCATTGTGTCTCTCCCTTCTTCGCGGAAATCAGCAGGGCACCGGCGCGTTGCGCCGGGTGTAGTAGAACCAGGTGATCACGACGCAGAGCGCGTAGAAGGCCATGAAGGCATAGAGCGCCATCTCCGGCCCGCCGGTCAGGCTGATGGAGCTGCCGTAGGCCTTGGGGATGAAGAAGGCGCCGTAGGCGGCAATGGCCGAGGTGAAGGCGATGATCGCGGCCGACTCGCGCTCGGACTGGCGCAGGTGCTGCTCTTCGGAAAGCTGCGGCATCAGCAGGCCGACCTGCTGGCGCATAATCGTCGGGATCATCTGGAAGGTGGAGGCATTGCCAACGCCTGTTGCAAAGAACAGCAGCATGAACATGGCAAAGAAGCCCCAGAACGCCCCCGGCTGATCCTTGATCCCCAGGAAGAACAGCACGCCGGCGACGGCAGCGATCATCACCAGGAAGACCCAGAAGGTCACCCGGCCGCCGCCGTATTTGTCGGAGACCCAGCCCGTTGCGGCCCGGCTGAGCGCGCCGATGAGCGGGCCCAGGAAGACGAACTGCAGCGAGTCCACCTCCGGAAACTGGGTCTTGGCGAGCAGCGGGAAGCCGGCGGAATAGCCGATGAAGGAGCCGAAGGTCCCGGTATAGAGAATGCACATGATCCAGTTGTGGCTGCGCTTGAAGATGATCGATTGCTCTTTGAAGGAGGCCTTGGCAGAGGCGATGTCGTTCATCCCGAACCAGGCTGCCAGCGCGGTGACGATCAGAAACGGCACCCACACGAAGCCGGCGTTCTGCAGCCATAGGCGGCCGCCGTCGCTGGTAACCTGGGGATCGCCGCCGATTGCCCCGAAGACGCCGGCGGTGATCACCAGTGGCACGACGAACTGCATGACGCTGACGCCGGCATTGCCGAGCCCGGCATTCAGGGCGAGGGCGTTGCCTTTTTCCTTCTTCGGGAAGAAGAAGGAGATGTTGGCCATGGAGGAGGCGAAGTTGCCGCCGCCGAAGCCGCAGAGCAGCGCCAGGGCGAGGAAGGCCACATAGGGGGTGTCGGGGTTCTGAACCGCAAAGCCGATCCCCAGCGCCGGCAGCAGCAGCGAGGCTGTCGACAGGGCGGTCCAGAGGCGGCCTCCGAAGATCGGGACCATGAAGGAATAGAAGATCCGCAGGGTCGCGCCGGAAAGCCCGGGCAGGGCGGCCAGCCAGAAAAGCTGGTCGGTGGTGTAGGTAAAGCCGATGGCCGGTAGCTTGGCGACCACAACCGACCACACCAGCCAGACCGAGAAGGCCAGCAAGAGGCAGGGGATCGAAATCCAAAGGTTCTTGTTGGCGTAGCGCCGGCCGCCGCCTTCCCAGAAGGCCGGCTCGTCCGGGTGCCAGTCCGTCAGGACGTGGCCGCTGGTGGTGACCTGGTGGGGTGTCGTCATGATCCTATCCTCGTTGGCCGCCTTTGAGGGTGCGGTCTTGGTTGGGGCTGCGGCGGGCCTGCATGGGAGAGCCCGCCGCAGCGGTCGCCACTATTACTGCGCCGGATGCATGGGGCTGACGTTGTCAGCCTCTGGGCGCGGGCCACGCTTGCGCGCGCTCTCCGGCCCCAGGGCTCCGGCATGCTCGGGCCCATGGAGCTGCACCAGTTCCGGCAGCTCGGGCAGGGCCGCGAGTTGCTCTCCGACGGCTGCCTTCTCCATGCGCAGGATGGCGAAGTGCATCCACAGGAGCGCAATGCCGACCAGTGCGAAGAGCAGCATGAAGCAGCTCGTCCAGACGCCGATCAGGTCGTTCATCACCCCGAAGCAGATCGGCAGGATGAAACCGCCGAGGCCGCCGATCATGCCGACCAGGCCGCCCACCGAGCCGACGTTGTCGGGGTAATAGACGGGGATGTGCTTGTAGACGGCTGCCTTGCCGAGTGACATGAAGAAGCCCAGTGCCACCGTCAGAGCGACGAAGACCGGAAGACCGATGGTGATGTTGAAGGAAAGCGGCCCCTCGATGCCCTGGACCACGTAGTCGGTCGCGGGGTAGCTGAGGAAGAAGCAGATGGCGACCGAGGCGACGAAGGTCCAGTACATGACCCGGCGTGCGCCGAAGCGGTCGGAGAGATAGCCGCCGAGGGCGCGGAAGATGCTGCCCGGCAGGGCATAGGCCGCCGCTAGCATGCCGGCGGTCTTGATGTCGAGGTCGTAGACGCCGACGTAGTAACGCGGCAGCCAGAGCGCCAGAGCGACAAAGGCGCCGAAGACGAAGAAATAGTAGAGCGAGAAGCGCCAGACCTGCAGTTTCTTCAGCGGCGAGAGCTGCATGAAGGCCGACTTCGGCTTCTCACCGCGCGCCTTGCGCTGCTTGGTCGCCGGGTCCTCCTTGGTGGTGAGGAAGAACAGCACGGCGGTGATCAGCAGGATCACGGCATAGACCTGGGCCGTCTGCTCCCAGCCGAGCGCGACCAGCAGGAAGGGGGCGCCGAAGTTGGTGACCGCCGCCCCGACGTTGCCCATGCCGAAGATGCCCAGCGCGGTTCCCTGGTGGTCCTTGTCGTACCAGCGCGAGACGTAGGCGATACCGACCGCGAAAGAGCCGCCGGCGAGGCCGACGCCGAGCGCAGCCACCAGGAACATTTCGTAGGTGGTGACCGTCGACAGCATCCATACGGCGATGGCGGTCAGCGCCATGACGGAGGTGTAGACGACGCGGCCACCGTACTGGTCGGTCCAGATGCCCAGAAAGATGCGGCTCAGCGAGCCGGTCAGGATCGGGGTCGCGACCAGTATGCCGAACTCGGTGTCCGAGAGGCCGAGATCCTGTTTGATCTTGACGCCGATGATGGAAAAAATCGTCCAAACAGCGAAGCAGACCGTGAATGCCAGTGTGCTGATGCCCAGGGCGCGGTTCTGCTGGCCCCGGGTGACGCCGTCCAAACCTTGCATGTTCCCCTCCTTTGCTGCTGCCCAAGCGCTGTCGACCGAGATGCTGTTAACTTGGGCCGGGGAAGTCTTCGTCCCCCGCAGGCGGGGATCATCATTGCAGTGCGGCGGAGTTCATTTGATTCAGGTCAAATGACACAACAATGCGACGAAAATAAATACAAGAAACACGAAAGTATGTGGCAGAATTGTGCTTTATTATTTCACTGAAACTATGAATTCATTCTGTCACTTGATAAATATCAAGTCGCGTGGTTGACTGCCGCGCTGTGTTGGTCGTTGTGTTCGGAGAGGTCCACCGTGAGATCGAAGGACATTCCGCTGGTGCGGGAGCTCGATCTGTTTGCGGAAATGGCCGAGGCCAGCTTCGATGCCCTTATGCAGGCGGCCTTCCTCCAGCGTTTCCCGCCACAGGTGCAGTTGATCACCGAGGGCGAGCCCGCCGACTTCCTCTATGTCATGGTTGAAGGCAGCGTCGAACTCTTCGCCACCGGAAACGGCCGCGAGACCACCATTGAGATCATCAACCCCGTTGCGACATTCATTCTCGCAGCGGCTCTGCGCGACCAGGCTTATCTGATGTCGGCGAGGACCATTGAAAATGCCCGCATCCTGATGATCCCGTCAGAGACTGTACGGGCCGTCTTTGCCAGTGACGCCGCCTTTGCTCGTGCTGTCGTTCGTGAGCTGTCGGGGCGCTTCCGCACGGTGGTCAAGGCCCTGAAGAACCAGAAGCTGCGCAATGCCGTCGAGCGTTTGGCAAACTACCTGTTGCGTAAGGAGAGCGAACAGGGCGGTGGGGGTACGGTCACCCTGGAAATCGACAAACGCACCCTGGCAGCGCTTCTCGGGATGACACCTGAGAACCTTTCGCGCGCCTTCGGCACGCTCAAGCCCTATGGAGTCGCGGTGAAGGGGCGGGAAATCCGTCTCACTAAGACTGCAGACCTCGCGGCCCTGGCAAAGCCCAGTCCGCTGATTGACGACCCGGCAAGCTGATCCCGACTGATGGGCGGGGCAGCCCAAGTCCGCGACCCGGGATCGTGATGCACGCTCTGTGGCTTGAGTTCCAGCTTTTCGGAAGCCCGACGATCTGCGGGTTTGAGATGGATCAAGGCCAACCGCGGCGGTTTCCCTAAACTCCTGTTCATGTCCTGACAGCCGGGAACCGATCCATGACCACCGTTCGTGAAATTGTCCATGGCCAGAACTTGGCCCAGCTTACGAGCAAGAGCACGATCCGCGAAGCCGCGCGTTACATGGTCGACAATGGCGTCGGTTCCGTCCTTGTGATGGACGAGGGGGACCTGCGTGGAATCTTTACCGAGCGGGACGCCTTGACCATCTTCGTCGCGACCCGCCGCAACCCGGACCTGACGCACCTGTCCGAAGTCATGACAGAGGCGCCACAGACCCTCTCACCAGATGCGACGCCACAAGACGCGGCTCAACGCATGAACGCCGGAAAGTTCCGGCATATGCCAGTGGTCGACGGCGAGGGACGCGTGCTCGGTGTGGTTTCGCAGCGGGATCTGATTGCGGTCGGTGCAACGCCGCAGCCATAGCGCCGCGTCCGGCGGCAACTTCGCCCGCACCAGGGCTCGGCGGCAGGGAGTATCCGATACCAACGGGGTGACGCGAAACCCCTTAGCAGCAGGTGGGGAGTGCAATGGCCAAGCAAAGCGACCTGACACGACCGCCGGATCTCACCCATGAGCGGCGCACCGGGCCCTTCCGGACCCAGCGGCCGATCTACCGCGATCTTCTGCCGCCCTGCAACGACGCCTGTCCGGCCGGCGAGAACATCCAAGCCTGGCTGGATGCCGCCCAGGCGGGCCGTTTCGAGGAAGCCTGGCGCATTCTGACGCGCGACAATCCCATGCCCGCCGTGCATGGGCGTGTCTGCTATCACCCCTGCGAGGACGCCTGCAACCGGCGTTACCTCGATCAGCCGGTCAGCATCCATGCCGTCGAGCGCTTTCTCGGCGATCTGGCCCTGGAATCCGGCTGGGCTTTCGAGCCCGCTCCGCCGAGCGGCAAGCGGGTCCTGGTGATCGGCGCCGGGCCCAGCGGGCTCTCCGCCGCCTATCATCTGGCGCGCCTGGGCCATGAGGTGGAGATCCACGAGGCCGGGCCGGTGGCGGGTGGCATGATGCATTTCGGAATTCCCGCCTACCGGTTGCCGCGTGACATCCTGGAGGGCGAGGTGGCGCGGATTGCCGCCATGGGCGTGAACATGGTCTTCGACCACAAGGTGGAAGACCTGCTGGCCGAGCAGGAGGCCGGCGGCTTCGATGCCATGTTCGTCGCCGTCGGCGCCCATCTCAGCCGCCGCACGGAGATTCCCGCCCGCGATGCCGGGGGCATCCTGGATGCCGTCAGTTTCCTGCGTGGTGTCGATTCCGGCGCGCCGCCTCAGATCGGCCGTCGGGTCGCCGTCTACGGCGGTGGCAACACGGCGATGGATGCCGCCCGCACCGCCAAGCGTCTGGGCGCGACGGAGGCCCTGATCATTTACCGGCGCGACCGCGAGCACATGCCGGCGCATGACTTTGAAGCCCAGGACGCCCTGGAGGAGGGGGTCAAGATCCACTGGCTGCGGACGATCAAGGCCATCGACCGCACACGCTTCACCGTCGAGCGCATGGAGATCGGTTCCGACGGCCGGCCGCGCGCGACGGGGGAGTTCGAGACCCTGGAGGCCGACAGCCTGATCCTCGCGCTGGGGCAGGAGAGCGACACCGCTTTCATGCGGGGGATTCCCGGGGTCGAGTTCCAGGACGACGGAACCGTGCTGGTCTCCGAGAGTATGATGACCGGCTATCCCGGTCTCTTTGCCGGCGGGGACATGGTGCCGGCGGAGCGCACCGTCACAGCAGCGGTGGGCCATGGCAAGAAGGCGGCGCGCAACATCGATGCCTGGCTGCGCGGCGGTGTCTACGAAAGGCCGGCGAAGAACCCCCTGGCGGGTTACGAGAAGCTGCATGTCTGGTACTCCACCGACGCACCGCAGCAGGCCCAGGCCCATCTGGAGGCGGAAACCCGCGCCGAGTCCTTCGAAGAAGTCGTCAAGGGCCTCAGCGAGATGGAGGCGCGCTACGAATCGCGGCGGTGCCTTTCCTGTGGCAACTGCTACGAGTGTGACGGCTGCTATGGCGCCTGCCCGGAGAGCGCCATCGTCAAACTGGGGCGGGGCAAGGGCTATGAGGTCAAGGACGCGCTCTGCACCGGATGCGCCGTCTGCTACGAGCAGTGCCCCTGCCATGCCATCGAGATGATTCCCGAGGCGGAAACGGCCCAGGACAAGGTGACCGTCCTGGTCCGCTGACCACAGCGCGACAACATCGGAAGAGCAATGCCGAACGATATGCCAGCACAGGAAGGCCTGACGCGCGCTGCGGTGCCGCCGGCGCATGAGGTCGCGACCATCGACGGGAACGAGGCGGTTGCTTCCGTCGCCTACCGGGTGAACGAGGTCTGCGCCATCTATCCGATCACGCCGTCCTCGCCGATGGCGGAACTGGCCGACCAGTGGTCCAACGAAGGCCGGCCGAACATCTGGGGCAACGTGCCCGACATTGCGGAGATGCAGAGCGAGGGCGGCGCGGCCGGGGCCCTGCACGGCGCACTTCAGACCGGTGCCCTGACCACCACGTTTACGGCCTCCCAGGGCCTGCTCCTGATGATTCCCAACATGTACAAAATCGCCGGCGAACTTACCGCCGCGGTCTTTCATGTTGCGGCGCGCTCACTGGCTGCGCAGGCGCTCTCGATCTTCGGCGACCACTCCGACGTCATGGCGGCGCGCACCACCGGCTTTGCGCTGCTTGCATCCGCCTCAGTGCAGGAAGCCCACGACATGGCGCTGGTGACCCAGGCGGTGAGCCTGAAGGCGCGCGTGCCCTTCCTGCATTTCTTCGACGGTTTTCGCACCTCGCACGAGGTGAACCAGGTGACGCTGCTCACCGACGACGAGATCCGGGCGATGATCGACGATAGCCTGGTGCGCGCCCATCGCGCCCGCTCCCTGGACCCTGATGCGCCGTTGATCCGCGGCACGGCCCAGAACCCGGACGTCTACTTCCAGGCGCGGGAGACGGTGAACCCGTTCTACGCCGGCGTGCCGGCTGTGGTCGAAGAAGCCCTCTATCGCTTTGCGGAGCTCACGGGCCGGCGCTACGGCCTCTTCGAGTATCACGGTGCCGAGGACGCCGAGCGGGTCATCGTCATCATGGGTTCGGGCGCCGAGACCGCCGCTGAGACCGCCGCCCGGCTTGCCGCAGAGGGCGAAAAGGTCGGGGTCGTCCAGGTGCGCCTCTACCGGCCGTTCTCCGCGGCACATCTGCTGGCCGCCCTGCCGGCGACCGTCAAGGCCGTCGCAACGCTGGACCGCACCAAGGAACCGGGGGCGCCGGGCGAGCCGCTCTATCAGGACGTGCTCACCAGCCTGGCCGAAGCGGCTGGTGGTGGGGAGCTCCCGATGGCGGCCATGCCGCGGGTCATCGGCGGACGCTACGGGCTCTCCTCGAAAGAGTTCACGCCAGCGATGGTGAAGGCGGTCTTCGACGAACTTGCGTCTGCGGAACCCAAGAACCACTTCACCGTCGGCATCAACGACGACGTCACCCACAGCAGCCTGGACTACGACCCCGCATTTACCATCGAGCCGGAGGCGAACCATCAGGCCATGTTCTTCGGCCTCGGCGCCGACGGCACCGTGGGCGCGAACAAGAACACCATCAAGATCATCGGCGACGAACCGGGCGTCCATGCCCAGGGCTATTTTGTCTACGACTCAAAGAAGTCCGGGTCGCAGACGGTCTCTCATCTGCGCTTCGGTCCGGAGCCGATCCATGCACCCTACCTCGTGCAATCCGCCAGGTTTGTCGCCTGCCACCAGTTTCACTTCGTCGAGACAGTGGATCTTCTGGCGCGCGCCGCCCCGGGTGCGGTTTTCCTGCTCAACAGTCCCTATGGACCGGAAGAGGTCTGGAACCACCTGCCACGCCGCCTTCAGGAGCAGATCCTCGAGAAGTCCATCAACCTGCATGTGATCGACGCATACAAGGTCGCCCGCGAAGCGGGCCTCGGCCGGCGCATCAACACCATCATGCAGACCTGCTACTTCGCGCTGGCCGATGTCATCCCCTCAGAGCGGGCGATTGCCAGGATCAAGGAAGCCATCCAGAAGTCCTATGCCAAGAAGGGGCGTGAGGTCATCCGGCAGAACTATGCCGCCGTAGACGAGGCCCTGTCGCACCTTTATCCCGTCACGCTGCCTGCGGCGGCGGCTTCCGGCCGGGAGACCCCGCCCATCGTGCCGCCGGAGGCGCCGGACTTCGTCCAGCAGGTGACGGCGGCCATGATGGCGGGCAGGGGCGACGATCTGCCGGTCAGCGCCATGCCGGTCGACGGCTCCTATCCCACCGGCACCGCGGCCTGGGAGCGGCGCAACCTTTCCCAGTTCATACCGGAGTGGGAACCGGAGATCTGCATCCAGTGCGGCAACTGCAGTTTCGTCTGTCCGCACAGCGTGATCCGCGCCAAGTTCTACCAGGAACCTCTGCTGGAGGCCGCGCCCGAAGGCTTCAAATCGGCGATGATCGACGCGCGCGGCTTTCCGGAGACGCGCTACAGCCTGCAGATCTATCCCGACGCCTGCACCGGCTGCGCGCTTTGCGTTGAGGTCTGCCCCGCCAAGAGCGCCACCGAGACCGGCGTGAAGGCGATCAACATGAAGGCGAAAGACCCGATTCTGGCGCGGGAGCGGGAGAACCTGGCGTTCTTCGAAACGCTGCCGGTCAACGACCGCGCCCGGGTCGAGTTCTCCACGGTGCGCGGTGCCCAGTTCCTGGAACCGCTCTTCGAATTCTCCGGCGCCTGCGCCGGGTGCGGGGAGACGCCCTACCTGAAGCTTCTGTCGCAGCTCTTCGGCGACCGTCTTGTCGTTGCCAACGCCACCGGCTGTTCCTCCATCTACGGCGGCAACCTGCCCACGACGCCGTGGTCCAAGAATGCCGAGGGCTGCGGGCCGGCGTGGTCCAACTCGCTGTTCGAGGACAATGCCGAGTTCGGCTTCGGGTTCCGCCTGGCCGCCGACAAGCACCTGGATCTCGCAAGGGCGCTGCTCGGGAACCTGCGTGACAGGGTGGAACCGGATCTGGCCGATGCGATCCTCAAGGCGCCGCAGCATACGGAGTCGGAGATCCGCGCCCAGCGCGCTCGCGTCACCATCCTCAAGGAACGGCTGCATGATCTGAACAGCGAGGCGGCCCGTGACTTGCTCTCCGTCGCCAACCACCTGGTCCGCCGCAGCATCTGGATCGTCGGCGGCGATGGCTGGGCTTACGACATCGGCTCCGCCGGCCTCGACCATGTGCTGGCCAGCGGACGCAACGTCAACGTCCTTGTGATGGACACCGAAGTCTATTCCAACACCGGCGGCCAGATGTCCAAGGCGACCCCCATCGGGGCGACGGCGAAGTTCGCCGCCGGCGGCAAGGCGGTGGGCAAGAAGGACCTGGCGCTGCAGGCCATCTCCTACGGCAATGTCTACGTGGCGCGGATAGCCATGGGCGCCAATCCGCAGCAGACCCTCCTGGCCCTGCGTGAGGCGGAGGTCTACGAGGGGCCGTCGCTGATTCTCGCCTACAGCCACTGCATCGCCCATGGCATCAACATGCAGAAGGGGCTGGAGCAGCAGCATCTGGCCGTCCAGAGCGGCTATTGGCCGCTGCTGCGCTACAACCCGGCGGTTCGTCAGTCCGGCGAGAATCCCTTCGTTCTGGACTCCCAGAGGCCGAAGATCCGCGTGAAGGATTACGCCTACAACGAGCTGCGCTATCGCATGCTGAGCCACGCCAACCCCGAGGTGGCCGAAGCCCTGATGACCAAGGCGCAGGAAGCCGTTGAACGCAAGTGGAGTGTCTATGAGGAAATGGCGCTGGGTGGCACCGATGCGCGCGGCTGACCGGGAAGCGAGGGAGGAGGCGCAGCCATGGATCTGACCACCCGCTACATGGGCCTCGGCCTCCGGCACCCTGTCGTTGCCTCGGCTTCGCCGCTGTCCGCCAGCCTGGACGGGATCAAGCGGCTGGAGGACGGTGGCGCGGCGGCCGTCGTCATGTTCTCGCTCTTTGAAGAGCAGTTGCAGCAGGAGATGGCCTCCGTCGATCACCTCACCGCCGTCGGGGCGGAGAGCTTCGGGGAGTCGCTCAATTACTTCCCCAGCGTCGACGAATTCCACGTCGGGCCGGACCGCTACCTCGATCTCGTGCGTCGCGGGGCCGAGGCGGTGGACATCCCGGTGATCGCCAGCCTCAACTGTGTGACCGCCGAAGGCTGGGGGGACTACGCCGCCCTCCTGGCAGAGACCGGCGCCAGCGCGCTGGAACTGAACGTCTACTTCCTGCCGGGCGACCCGGAGATGAGCGGTGCGGCCGTCGAGGAGCAGTATCTGGAGGCGCTGAGCGCGGCCAAGGCGGCCTGTTCCCTGCCGGTGGCGCTCAAGCTCAGCCCCTACTTCAGCGCCATGGCGCATGTGGCCAGGCGGTTCGAGTCTGCCGGTGCCGATGCCCTTGTCCTTTTCAATCGCTTCTACCAGCCGGATTTCGATCTGGAGGAGCTTGCCGTTGCCCCGGACCTGCAGCTCAGCAGCGCAGGCGAGATCCGGCTGCCGCTGCGCTGGATTGCCATGCTTTATGGGCGAATTGGCGTCTCTCTCGCGGCGACGACGGGCGTGGAGGGGCCGCGGGAAGTGATCAAGTACCTGCTCGCGGGGGCCGATGCGGTGATGACCACCTCTGCGCTGCTGCGCAACGGCCCGGCCTACTGCCAGTCCCTGGTAGATGGTCTCGGTGAATGGATGGACCGGCGCGGCTTTGACAGCGTCGCCCAGATGCAGGGGGTCTTGAGCCAGAAAAAGGTGGCCGATCCCACCGCCTACGCGCGCGCCAACTATCTGCGCATCCTGGAGAGCTGGAAGAACCCTTATACGCTCTGAGGCCGTGCGCTCGATCGGAATGTGAAGAGGGGAGGGAACGCCGTGGATACCAGCGAAAGCAGGGTCCTGCTGGTGAAGGAGACCGTGGAATACACCGATGTGGACGGGAGTAGCCGTTCCATCGCCCCCGGCAGGCATCGCATCACCGCCGTCTGGGCGACGGGCGTGCCCACCGGTGAGACCGAGTTGGAGTGCTGGATCGTCGCCGAAGCCGGCGGCGAGACAAGGCACGATGTCGATGCCGAGACGGTCAAAGGCTGGCAGGAAAGCCGGGCCATCGAGATCGGCGAGATTGCTGCCGATTGACTGGCAATGGCCCCTAAGGCACCTGCATGAAGGGCATGCCGAGGAAGGTCTTGATCACCAGGGCGTTGACGATGTCCAGGAAGAAGGCGCCGACCAGCGGAATGACCAGGAACGCCTTGGGTGACGGCCCGTACTTCGCGGTGACCGCGTTCATGTTCGCGATGCCGACCGGCGTCGCCCCCATGCCGAGACCCGCGAAGCCGGAGACGATGACCGCAGCATCGTAGTCCCGGCCCATAAGCCGAAACACGATCCAGGCAGCGAAGAGAGAAATCAGCGTCATCTGCGCGAAAAGCACCAGAAGGATCTGGCCGACGGCCTCGGTCAGCACCCAGAGCTGCATGCTCATCAGGCTGATCGCCAGAAAGAGCTGCAGGCTGATCTCCGCCGCCTGTTCACGGGCCACCGGGTCAAGGCGAAAACCCAGCGGCTCGGAGAGATTGGCGATGACGATGCCGACCATCATCGCCGTCAGAAACCCGGGCAGGGTAACGCCCTGGGAAAACAGGAACTGATTGACGAGATCGCCGGCCTCGACGCAGAGCGCGAGAGCCAGAAGCGTGCCCAGGGAGGCCGAGAGCGGCGGCAGGTGGTTCTTCGGCTGGGGAGCCGCGGGCTTGGAACCGGCGGCCGGGTCTTCGCCCGCGTGACCATTCTGAATCTGGTTCCGGTCGATCAGGCGCTCGGCCAGCGGCCCGCCGATCATTCCGCCGGCAATGAGGCCGAAGGTGGCGAAAGCGATCCCGATTTCCGCGGCGGCGACGAGGCCCGCCTCTTCCGCGACCTGACCCCACGCAATCGCCGTGCCGTGCCCGCCGGCCAGGGATACGCTGCCGCCGAAGAGCCCGTAGCCGGGGTGGACGCCGAAGGCCATGGCGAGCAGCACCCCGGTGGAGTTCTGTAGGATCAGAAGGACAGCGGCGGCAGCGACGAGGATGGCCAACGCCTTGCCGCCCTCCTTTAGAAGGGCGAGCTTTGCCGAGAGGCCGATGGTGGAAAAGAAGAGCAGCAGCAGGAGGTCGCGCAACTCCGTATCGAATTCGACCGTTATGTCGAAGACGTAGTAGATGGCCATGATGACCAGGCTGCACAGCAGCCCGCCTGTGACTGCGACAGGAATGCTGTAGCGTCGGAGGAAAGCGACCCTCAACGTGATGAAGCTGCCCAGGAACCAGACGACGACCGCGATAACGACGACGCTCGCGCCCGAGATTGTGTGGACCATGACCTTCGCATCCCCCCGCGGCCGGCTGCGCCGGCCCGCTCGGTTCCGGGGCTGCAGCCAAGGTTGCTGGTCTGGGCTTCATACACGCGATTCTCCCGGCTGGCGAGGCGCCTCCCTGTGACTTTGCGCCCTCAGCGGGCCCCTCAGGTCAGCAGGGGATCGGTCATCACCTCGACCAGCGCCGGCCCCTTGGCCGCCACAGCCGCACGCAGGGCCGCGTCGAGGTCTTCTGTGCGGTCCACGCGGTAGCCTTCGCCGCCGCAGAGGCGGGCGTAATCGGCAAAACCGGGGTTCTGCAGGGAGGTCTGCCAGACCTTCCACTCGCCGTCGCGCTGTTCCTTGGAGATCTTGCCCAGTTCGCCGTTGTTCAGCAGCACATGGGTGATGTCCATGCCGTACTTCACTGCGGTGGTGAACTCCCCCATGTACTGCCCGAAGCCGCCGTCGCCGCTGATGGCGACCACCTTGCGGCCGGTGTCGGCCGCCCAGGCGCCCATGGCGGCCGGAAAGCCGAAGCCGATGGACCCGAGATAGCCCGACATCAGCACCGACTGGGACCGGCATTCGAAGTAGCGCCCGAAAGAGTAGGTGTTGTTGCCGACATCGACGCTGAGGATGGCATCTTCGGGCACCGCTTCGGCCAGACGGTCGAAGAGGATGGCCGAGTTGACGCCCTGGCCGTTGTCCTTGGCGGCCCGCTCGGCCTTTTCCCTGCGCCAGGCTTTCCAGCGTTCCGCCAGCTCGCCGCGCTGGTCGCTGCAGGCGCGGCCGGCGGGCAGGCCGTCGCGCAGCAGCGCTGCGGTCATGCCGATGTCGCCCCAGATCGGCTCGTCGACGCCGTGGAACTTGCCCAGGGCCATGCGGTCGAAGTCCACCTGGATGGTCGGTTTGCGGGCATCGATGCCGGTGTGGTGGGAGAAGGAGGCGCCGAACACGATCAGGAGATCCGACTCGTTCATGAACCAGCTCGCCACCGGCGTGCCGCTGCGCCCGAGGACGCCGCCACCCAGGGGGTGGTGATCGCCGATCAGGCCCTTGGCCTTGAAGGTGGTGATGACAGGCGCATTCAGGGCCTCGGCCAGAGCGGTCACCTCGGCGATTCCATCGCGCGCGCCATAACCGACGATGATCAGCGGGCGCCTGGCGCGGGCGATCCGGGCGAGCGCATGGTCAATCGACTGTTTGGGCGGCGTGATGGCCGTGGGTGACAGCCGGCCCTCCGGGCGGCCGGGGCCCGCCTTGCCGGCATCGATGACCTGCACCTCGTCCGGCAGAATGAGGTGCGCCACGTCGCGCTCGATCACCGCATTCTTGACCGCCAGCGAGGCCAGCTCCGCATGGTCGCTGTCCGGCAGGACCGACTGGCTGAAGCGGGTCACCGCTTCGAAGGCGGAGGAGAGATCGATGTCCTGGAAGGCACCGGGGCCCATGACCTGGGTCTGCACCTGACCGGTCAGCGCGATCACCGGCGCCCTGTCGACCTTTGCGTCCCAGAGCCCGGTCAACAGGTTCGTGGCGCCGGGCCCGGCGATGGAGAGACAGGCCGCCGGCCGGCCGGTCGCCTTGGCATAGCCGGAGCAGGCGAAGGCCGCCGCGCCCTCGTGGCGGATGCCGAAGAAGCGCATCCTGCCGCGGCCCTCCTGGACGCGCAGGGCCTCCGCCATGCCGAGGTTCGAATGCCCGACCATGCCGAAGACCGTGTCGACGCCCCACTCCGCCAGGGTCTCGGCGATCACGTGGCTGACCGTCCAGTCGGAGCGCTTGGGCTTCGGCAGGGCGATCTCCACATTGCCGTTTTCTTCGCGCACCTTCAGGGTTTCGACGCTGTGCTCGTTGCCGCGGCCCTTACCGGTCTTGAGGTCGAAGTCGTAGCCGTGCCAGGGGCAGCGCAGCGCGCCGTCACAGAGGTTGCCTTCGCCCAGCGGGCCGCCCTGGTGCGGGCAGCGCCCGTCGAGTGCGCGCAGTTCCCCGTCCAGCCGGGTGAGGGCGACCTGCTTCTCGCCCACCGTCAGCGCCTGCACCTTGCCCTCGGTAAAGTCTTCGGACCCGCCCACAGCGACCCAGGCCTCCTCGCCGGCTTCGCCCGCCCGGGCGGCCTTGGAGATGGTCAGCGCCTCGTCATCGTGGAAGCCCGCGTACCAGTGGCTGCCGTCGCAGAAAGGCTTGTTGCGTGAATGACCGCAGCGGCAGAGCACATAGTGCTCGCGGCTGGCACCCTCTCCGAAGGCTGTGTCTTTCAGTTCCACGCCGCCGCGCACGTAGTAGGGGCCGTCACGGGAGATCTGAACTTCCGCATCCTCATGGAAGTCGGTCTGGGCCGCGCCGTCCTCCAGATAGCTGAGCGCGCCGGAGGGGCATTTGCGGATGGTCTCGATGATCCGGTCCTTCGCCGCGCCGTTGGGGTCGATCCAGGGCTCGACCGCGGAACGCCAGACCGAAGGCAGGCCGGAGGTGCAGTAACCGGCATGGGAACAGACGCCGCGGTTGTCGAGGACGGTGATCTCCTGGCCCTCGTAGCGGTCGAGTGTATCGGCCATACGATCATCGTCCTTGGCGCCTGTGAAGCCAATCTGGCTGTGCGTGCCGTCGCAGAAGGGCTTGTTTTTGGAGGCGCCGCAGCGGCAGAGGAAGACGGTTTTCTTCGCAGAGATCGCTTCGCCGCGCGAGTTGAAAAACGCGGAGAGCCCTGTGACCTTCAGCGGACCGTCCTCTTCGACGTCGATCGTGACCCCGGGATTGCCGCTGCTGCCCGCTTTGTTCTCTGCCATGACCTGTTCTCCTGTTCTTCCTTGAAACCTGCAACCGGCGTCACCTTCTGGGCATCAGACCCTGCGGTGCGTCCGTGCCCAATCACGCTGCGGTACCATGCTAGTGAAGCCGCCGTGTCATCACGAGCGCGACTTTGTGACAAAACCGCCGACTCCCGAGGGTTGGCGGGAGCGAAGGGAGCATAGTTGAATGGATGTGTTTTCCGCACTGCTGCAGCCGGTGGTCCTGATCTCCGGCGTCGGCCTGCTGATTCTCTCGACGACGGCGCGCTTCGGGCAACTGGAGGCCCAGCTCAACCGTCTGGCCGGCGCGGGCGATGACCGCGGCGGGGAACTGATGCGTCATCTGCTGTCGCGCGCTCGCAAGTTCCGCTTTGCCCTGATGTCTCTTTATGCGAGTGCGGCTCTTCTGGCCGGGACGACCCTGCTCGGGGGCGTCCTGTCGCTGGTGTCCTCTCTGGCTGTGCCTCTGACCCAGGTCCTGACCTGCTTTGCCGTGGTCTGGATCTTTACGGCCCTGGTTGCGCTGCTGGCGGAATCGCGCCTCGCCATCGAGACGCTGGAGCATCAGGCGAAGATCGACTAGCAGCCGGTGACGCTGGGCGATGCTGCCCCTCATGCTGGCGTAGCCTTCGCCCCGGCGGCGGCATTGAGCGTGGCGTCCAGGCCCTCTGCGGGGCCGTAGAGAAAGACTTGGTCGCCGGCTTCCAGTTCCTGCTCCGCCTGCGGTCGGTCCAGGAAGCGGCCATCGGGCTTTTCGAGCCCCAGGATCAACCGGTCTCCAAAGGGAATGTCTTGCAGGTTGCGGCCCACAAGCCCGCTGTCCGGATGGGCCAGAACCTGCAGGATACAGTGGTCGGCGGGAAGCTGCAGCAGCGTAAGGGGGCGCCGCCCGCCGAAGCCTTCGGTCCTGGTCAGCAGGGCGGCGATGATCCCGCACAGGATGCGGTCCGCGACGGGGTTGAGCGCCGCGAACCACAGGACGACCAGCACCAGGGCCAGCCAGAGAAGCTGGGTCAGCATGGAGCTCTGGGAGCTGCTGGAGCCAACGAGGGAGACGATTACGGTCGCCATCACGGAGACGAAGCCGAGGCTGCCGACGACCATAAGCAGGCTGACGATGCGCCGGCGTACCGGATGGTTCACCAGGGCCTCTGACTCCGATGTCGTGAAGCCGGTGCCGGTAAAGGCGGAACGCGCCTGAAAGCGGGCGGTGGCCTCCGGCAGGCCGGTGAGACGCAGCGCGACCGCGCCGGTACGGATGACCAGGACGGAGAGGGTCAGCACCACGAAGAGTGTGAGGGCGGCAATCATGACGCCACCGTCGTACCGGTCGAGGCGTCGTGGCGCGTCGGCATCTCGCCGACCGGCTCGTTCTCCGGGCACTCGCCCATGCGCTCCGCCAAGGCGCCGTAGGCCCGCGCGGCGGGCGCTGCCGAGACCCCGTGAAGAACAATACTGAACGCGACCGTGCAGATGACAACCAACAGGATGGGCTCCTGCGCCGGAATGGCGCTTTCCTCCAGCACCAGGAGAGCGAAGAGAAAGGAGGCCAGCCCCCTCGGGCCGAACCAGGCGAGGAACCCGACGGTCGCGAGACTCACGCGGGCCCCGATCAGGGACAGTGCAACCGGCACCATGCGGATCACCGTGAGGCTGAGGATGGCGTAGAGCGCATGCGTCCAGGTGACATGGTGGAGCGCCTCGGGGAGAAAAGCCGCGCCGAAGATCATGAAGGTCAGCAGGACCAGCAACTGGCCTTCCGCTTCCGCGAACTCGAAGATGAAGGTGCAGCGTCCGCGCACGTGATTGCCGAAGACGATTCCGGCGGTGAAGGCGGCGATGAAGCCGTTGCCCCCAATGACTTCGGCGCCTGCGAAGGCCAGCAGGGCGAGGCCCAGAATGGCGGCCCCCTCGAAGCTTTCGGACATCCGGTCGGTGGCGACCGCGCGGTCGATCAGCCGGGCGCCCAGGGCGCCGATCGCAATGCCGGCGAGCGGCCCCAGAGTGATCTGCTTCAGGCCGAAGGCGATCCAGTTTTGCTCGCCCGCCGCGCCGGGCGCAATGCTGGCGAGGCTCGCGAACAGCAGGACCAGCGGCAGGGCGATCCCGTCGTTGAGCCCGCTCTCCACATTGAGGGCCTGGCGAATGCGCACCGGCACGCGGGTGTTCGAGACCACAGCCTGCCCGAGGGCGGCATCCGTCGGCGCCAGGATCGCCGCCAGCAGCGCCGCTTCCCAGAGCGAAAACCCGAAGGGCAGCAGCAGCGCAAGGGCGGCGCCCAGCACCACCGTCAGCGGCATGCCGACGATCAGCATGCGCAGAGGCAGGTTGTGGTCGCGTCGTACCCGGCGCAGGTCGATCCGCGCAGCATCTGAAAACAGGACGAGTATGAGGGTGAGTTCGGCGAGGCCGTGCACGATGCTGTGGTCGATGGCGAGATCCGCTAGACCCAACCCGCCTTCACCGATCAGCAGGCCAAAGCCCGCGAAGACCATGGGGGCGGTAACGATCCCCGCCTGGACGCGGTTGGAGATCAAACTGAAGGTGATGACCCCGGCGGCGATCACCACAAAGCCCAAGGTATCCACGACATTCCCCTTTTTCCGTCCGATCGCGGGGCCGGGAACGCCGCGCAGGTCCGGAGTTCCGGCCCGACTGGGAGACTCTAGCAGACTCCCGCCGCGCCGAACCACGCATCACCGATGCCGGAGGGCCTGCACGGGTTACGTGGAGGAAGGAGGGGTAGAGGTTTTGCGTCAGGCGAGACCGACGAGACGGCGGCCTTCCTCGGTCTTGAGGGAGAAGTCGGTCCCGGCATAGGCGGCGCCGGCATCGCCGCAGAGCCAGACGACGGCCTCGGCCGCCCAGTCCGCCGGGATATGCACGGAGGGATCGAGCTGGCTGACCGGATTGATACCTGAGCTCTTGATGGCCACCTGCATGTCGGTCGCCACTGTGCCCGGGCTCAGGCCGACCACGCGAATGCCCTTGTCGCCGTACTCCTTGTCGGCGCAGCGGGTGAGGGCGAGAGCAGCGGCCTTGGAGGAGCAGTAGTGGCTCCAGCCCTCCAGCGCAGAGGTCGCCGCGCCGGAGCTGATGTTGACGACGATGCCGGATCCCTGGGCCAGCATGATCGGAAGCGCTGCCCGCAGGCCGTGGTAGACACCCTTGTAGTTCACGTCCGCGACCTTTGCCCAGTCGTCGGGATCGGACTCGGCAAGGCGGCTGATCGGGTCGATCAGCCCGGCGTTGTTGACCAGGATGTCGAGCCGCCCGAAGCGCTCGACGCAGTGTTCCACCGCGGCGCTGACACCCTCGTAGCGGCTGACGTCGCAGGTCTTGGCGTCCGCCGCGCCCCCTGCGGCGCGGATCTCTCCGGCCAGGCGGTCGATCGCGTCACCTGACCGCGCGGTCAGCAGTACGGCGGCGCCGCGGTCCGCAAGTTTGCGCGCGCTGGCGGCGCCGATCCCGCGGCTGGCGCCGGTCACCAATGCCACCTTTCCGGTCAGGTCGGTCATCGCAGAACTCTCCCATTACACCTGTGCTGTCCAAGGCCTTGCCGCCATCAGCCCGCATTTTGCCGTGCCGGGGCCATCAGCGTCGAGCAGCAGGCTATTGCGAAGTCGTTGAACATTAAATAGCCTGATTGACATAATACCCATGCGATATCAGCACGAATGAATATGGAAAGCCTACGCTTGCTGGTCGACGTCGGTCACCGCCTCAGTTTCGCGGCTGTGGCGAAGGACCGCGGCATCGATCCGTCTTCCGTGTCCCGCGCCATCGGGCTGATGGAGGAAGAACTCGGTGTCCGCCTGTTCCAGCGCACGACCCGTCGCATGAGCCTGACGGAGGGCGGCGCGGTCTTTCTCCGGCGGCTCTCGGCAATCCTCGACCAGTTCGACGAAGCGCGGGAGGAGGCGCGCGCCGTCAGCGCGGCGCCGTCGGGGACCCTGCGCATGACCGCCTCCGTTGCCTTCGGCGAAAGAGTCGTCATGCCGCTCGTCCCGGCCTTCCGTGCCGCCTATCCGGGCGTCCGCCTGGAACTGGTCCTCTCAGACGCCAATGTCGATCTGGTGGCCGAGGGCATCGACCTGGCGGTGCGCCTGGGCCCGGGGGTTTCCGGCGATGTGGTCTCCGCCAAATTCCTCGACACCCGCTACCGGGTCTGTGCGGCGCCGCAATACCTGGCGCGCGCAGCGAAGCTGCAACACCCGGAGGGACTGGAGAATCATCGCTGCGTGCTCTTCACGCTGCCGGGCTTTCGCTCCGCCTGGCGCTTCCGCGACCAGCGGGGGCAGATCACGAAGGTGCCGGTGGCCGGTGATCTGGCGGTGTCATCCGCGCTCAGCCTACGCTCCGCGGTGGTCGCCGGGGCGGGACCGGGCCTTCTGGCCGACTGGCTCATCGACGACGACCTTGCCGCCGGCCATCTGGTCGATCTCTTTCCCGGCTACGAGGTCACGGCCACGACCTTCGACACCGCAGCCTGGTTTGTCTATCCGAGCCGCGCCTACCTGCCGCGCAAGGTGCGGGTGATGATCGACTTCCTACGGGCCGAGGTGAAGAGGACGTCTGCTTAGGGAAAGCGCGCCTCATCCTCAACGACGTTGAGGTCCATATGGTTGCGCATATAGCGCTCCGCGGCCTGCGTATCAGGCGTGTGGTCCCAGGGGTGGTAGCGGCCCTGGCGCAGGGCCTCATAGACAATCCAGCGGTTGGCCTGGCTGCGCCGCACCGCCGTATCGAAGGCCTCCAGGTCCCAGTACGCGTCCACCTTGTCCAGGAAGCCGTGGACCCGCACCGCTTCAGCCGGATCGTCCGCCAGGTTACGCCGTTCCAGGGGGTCGGCCTCCAGATCGAAGAGCTGCGGCGGATCGAGCAGGCAGTGATTGAACTTGAAACGGCCCTCGCGGATCGAGACCAGGGGCGCCTCGGACCCCTCGGCGGCGTACTCCATCAGCACCGGTGCGCGTAGCGCCCGTTCGCCGGAGATGATCGGCAGCAAGGAATGGCCGTCAAGCACCTGGCCTTCGGCCTGTAGGTCGATGCCCGCCAGCGCCGCCAGGGTCGGCGCGATATCGAGCGCGGAGACCGGCGTATCGATCGTCCCGGGCGCCAGGTCGGGTCCGGCAATCATCAGCGGAATGCGGGCCGATCCTTCGAAGAAGCTCATTTTGAACCACAGGCCGCGCTCGCCCAGCATGTCGCCGTGGTCGGAACAGAACAGTACCACCGTGTTCTCGCTCTGACCGCAGGCTTCCAGCGCCGCCAGCAATTGCCCGATCTTGTCGTCGAGGTAGGAGATGTTGGCGAAGTAGGCCCGCCGCGCTGTGCGGACATGCTCCGGCGTCACCGCGTAGTTCCGGTGATCCAGCGCTTCCAGCAGCCGCCGGCTGTGCGGGTCGTGGTCACTGAAGTCCAAGGCCGGTGTCTCCGGCGACAAGGCCGGGCAGTCTTCGTAGAGATCCCAGTACTGCTGCCGGGCCACGTAGGGGTCGTGGGGATGGGTGAAGCTCACGCAGAGGCACCAGGGGTTTTCCGCCGCGCCCCGGGCGAGACGGTAAATCTCGCTTTCGCCGTGGAAGGCTGCTTCGTCGTCGAACTCCAGCTGGTTGGTGATGGCGGCGACGCCGGCGCCGGTCACGGAGCCGAGGTTGTGATACCACCAGTCGATCCGCTCTCCAGGCTTGCGGTAGTCCGGCGTCCAGCCGAAGTCGGCGGGATAGATGTCGGTGGTGAGGCGCCGCTCGAAGCCATGCAACTGGTCGGGACCGACGAAGTGCATCTTGCCGCTGAGCGCCGTGCGATAACCCGCGCGCCGCAGGTGGTGGGCAAAGGTGGGCAGGCTCGCCGTGAACTCGGCGGCGTTGTCATAGACCCCGGTCTTCGACGGCAGCAGTCCGGTCATGAAGGAGGCGCGCGCCGGCAGGCAGAGGGGACTCGGCGTGTAGCAGCTCGAAAAGCGTAAAGCGCGCGCCGCCAGGGCCTTCAGATGCGGCGTCTGCAGGAACGCGGCAGGGCCGTCCGGGCAGAGCGTTCCTGCCATCTGGTCGACCATCAGGATCAGAAAGTTGGGCCGCCGGCTCATTGCGCTGTCTCCTTGTCCATTCACTCCCGAGACTCATGGCTAGCTTGAGAGCCGCCGCGCTGCTGACGAAATCGCGACCCAGGACTGGCGCAAAGCGTCGGCAGTGCCTTAAGCTTAAGGGAATTTGACGTTGATCGTAAGATGAGTCGAACTCGGGCGGGGAGGCGATGCGCAAGTGACCCAGGACCATCCACAAGAGCTGAGCATCCGCGCTCTGCGGGTTCTGGTCGCCGTGGACGAAGCCGGTTCCATGGCCAAGGCCGCCGAGCGCCTGGGCGCCAGCCCGGCGGCGATCTCTCAACAGATCACCAACCTGGAGGCCTTTGCCGGAACGATGCTGCTCGACCGTTCCGAGCGGCCGCTGCGCCCGACACCGGCCGGGGCCCTGATGCTGAGCCATGCCCGCAAGGTGCTGGTGGCGGTGGCCGATGCGCAGGCGCAGATGATGGAGCTGAACCTGGCCGCGCTGCCGCAGCTACGCTTCGCGGTGATCGACGATTTCGATGCCTCGGTGACTCCGCGCTTTGTCGCGGCGCTTCACAGCGAGTTTCCGAAGACGGCCCTCAGCGCCGTGTCAGGCCGTTCGGACGCTATCACGGCGGCGTTTGTCGCCCGGGAGGCCGATGTCGTCGTCACTGGCCTGCCGCCTGATGACCCCTCGGCCTACGACGTCTTTCCGCTGCTGACCGAGACCTTCGCCGTCGTGGCGGCGCGGGGATGCCTGGACGCTGATGAGCCGGCGCTGGATCAACTCCGCCTTCTGCCTTTCGTCCATCACAACGAGAAGATGCCCATCGGCCGCCTGGTCGAGCAGCACCTGCGGCGCCACCGTTTCGCGCCCGAGCGGCGCTTTTCCTTCGAGGCGTCGCGCTCCATCCTGGCCATGGTCGGCCAGGTGGGCGGCTGGACACTGGGCACCCCGCTGAACATTCTGGACGCGACTCGCTTTGCGCCTGATGTGGTGGTTCTCCCGTCGCCCTTCACCCGCCTCACGCGCAGCGTGTCTTTGGCAGCCCGGCGCGGCGAACTGGGATCGCTGCCGGCGCGTCTGGCCGAGATGCTGCGCGGCATTCTGCGCGACCTTGTGGTGCCCGAGGCCGGGCGGCTGACTCCCGGTGGCGAAGATCTCCTCAAGGTCCTTGAGGATCCGGCGCCCGCATCCGTCCTTCCGGCAAGAGAATCCTGAAGCGCTCCCGAATCGCGCGGTCGGTCGCCGGATCGATGTAGCCGGGGAAGTGGCTGGCGAGGATCTGGTCGGCACGGTCCTTGGCGCGCATCTGCAGGTCGCGCGCGCCCGCATCGGCCCAGGTCCGGGGCTCGTCGCGGTCGGCCAGGCCGGGATAGAAGTAGTCGCGCTGCATGGCCGCCATGGTCTGGGCCGCACCCAGGAAGTGGCCGTCGCCGCTCACGGCTTCGCGGATGGTCTCGAACCCCAGGCTGTCGCGGTCGACCTCGATCCCGCGCAGCATGCGGTGGATGTGGCTGAGCATTTCGTCGTCGGCCACGAAGGCTTCGAAGGAGGCACCCAGCAGGCTCGCCATCATGCCGGAGGACTCGTAGACCATGTTCGCCCCGGCGAGGCCGGCTGCCAGCGCCGCGAGGCCCTTTTCCATGCCCATCTGCGCGTCCACGGCTTTGGCATCGGACATGGAGGCGGCGACCCCCGACGGCAGGCCCAGGTGGCGGCCGATCTGGGCCGCCGCCGCGTTCATCATGCTGATCTCCCCGCCGCCGCCGCAGAAGGCCCCGGTCCTCAGATCGATGACCAGCGGCCAGTTCGAGAAGATCATCGGAAAGCCGGGCGCGAAGAGGTTCACGAGGACGAGGGCGGCCAGGGTCTCGGCCGTGGACTGAACGAGGAAGCCCGCCGGCGTCGCCGGCGCCGTCGCCCCGGACATGGCCGCCACGATGGCGTTGATCGGAACCCCCAGGCGGATGCACTCCAGCGTCACCCCGACCGCGTCTTCGCCGTAGCGCAGCGGTGAGATCACCGGGCTGATGTGCGCCTTGCAGAACGGTCGCTCGCGAAAGCGGCCCGTGCCGCCGAGGGCGAGGTCGAACATCTCGATCACCGGCGCCACGTGCTCCGGCAAGGTAAAGGAGGTCCCGACCGGCTTGGTGGTGCCGGCCAGGAGCGCATAGGCGGTGTTGATGTCGAGGTCGAGGGTGTCCTCGACATCGGTGGCAACACAGCAGCGGGTGAACCAGCTGACGTTCGCCAGGGTATCGATCAGGCGGGTGAAGTCATAGAGGTCGGCCAGGGTGGAGGGGCGGTAGAGACCGGTGGTGCGGTCCAGCGTCTGCACCGCGGCGCCGCCTGTCCCGAAGTACACCCTGTCGCCGCCCACCTCGAAGTCGTGGCGCGGGTCGCGGCCGTGATAGGTAAAGCGCTTGGCGGCCCCGCCGATGATCTCCTCCACCAGTGCGCGGGGATAGCAGAGCCGCCTTTCGGCGTTGAGATGCGCACCGCGGGCCAGCGCCCTCTCCTCGACGATGGCGGGGACCTCCGCCATGCCGATCTCTTCCAGGACCCGGAAGGCCTCGTCACAGATGGTCCGCAGGTCGGTTTCCGTCAGCGGCCGGTAGGTGCCCCCGCTCTGTCCGGGCGGGCAGGGGTCGACCTCGGCCTCCGGGGCCTGGCGGGCGGCGATGCGGGCTGCGCGCCCGCGACCCCGGCGCCCCAGCCTGGACTCCTCCGACGTCATGACGATCCCCTCGCAGCGCCTCTTCGATCCTCGCCCCAGTCTGCCCCATGGCGGCACTGAGCGCAGAGCAATCGGCACGATGTTAAGCGAATTCGAAGGCTATCCGGCATTCTTCCTTAACACGCGCGATCCCGGTTACCCCCGGCGGCGCCGTTGCGCATGCTGCCGCTTTCCTGATGGAGGCGGTGAGGGGCCGGTCGGACAATGAAGACGCATGCGCGGGTGGTGGTGATCGGCGGAGGCATCGGCGGCTGCAGCGCGCTTTATCACCTGACCGAAGAAGGCTGGCACGACGTCGTGCTTGTGGAGCGTGACGAGCTGACCTCCGGCACCACCTGGCACTCTGCCGCACAGGTCACGAACTTCGGTGCCATCCAGGTCATGGTCGGCCTGAAAACCCACTCCATCCGGCTCTACAAGGACCTAGCCGACGACCCGGACTACCCCATCAACTACCACCACGCGACAGGCGGTCTGCGCCTGGCCGCCACCCAGGATCATCTCGACGGTTACCGCCATTTCCTGTCCCTGGCCAAGGGCATGGGCGTGGACTTCGAACTCCTGGACCCGGAGGAGAGCGGGCGCCGCCACCCGCTGATCACCACCGATGGGTTGCTGGGCGCCCTCTGGGACCCCTTGGATGGCGACATCGATCCGGCCCAGCTTTGCCAGGCTCTGGCGCGGCGTGCCCGCCTGGCCGGCGCCGAGGTCTACCGCCACACGGCCGTGACAGGGCTGTCGCAGAAGCCGGGCGGCGAGTGGATCGTCCATACCGAAAAGGGCGACATTCACTGCGAGATGTTCGTCAACGCCGGCGGCTACCGCTG
Organism: Rhodospirillales bacterium BBD 1991-14; assembly: GCA_001657395.1. Taxonomy (GTDB): domain Bacteria; phylum Pseudomonadota; class Alphaproteobacteria; order Kiloniellales; family Kiloniellaceae; genus Pelagibius. The sequence continues at coordinate 163,123 of LYSY01000001.1, forward strand.
CAACGAGATCGCCGCCATGACCGGCGACGAATTGCCGGTGGCCTCGATGGAGCACCAGTACCTGCTGACCGAGCCGATCCCGGCGATCGAGGCGCTGGACGTCCGGGTTCCCCTGATCCGCTGTCCGACCGACGACTTCTACGCCCGCCAGGAAAAGCAAGGCCTGCTGGTCGGATTCTACGAGCAGGACTGCCGGACCTGGGGTCTGGAGGGGATCGATCCGAACTTCACCAACGCGCTCTGTCCGGACGACCTCGACCGCTGCATGGACGTCATGGAAGGCACCTTCGCCCGTGTGCCCTGCCTCATGGAGGCCGGCATTCACAGCGTCATCAACGGCCCCATCACCTACACGCCGGACGGCGTGCCGCTGGTGGGCAAGCTGCCGGGCAAGCGCAATGCCTGGTGCATCACGGGCCTGCGCGCCGGTCTGGGCGAGGGCGGGGGCCACGGCTGGCTGCTGGCGCAGATGATGGTCCATGGCGAGGCCTGCTACGACACCTGGCCCCTCGATCCCCGGCGGTTCACGCGCTACGCAAACGTGGAGTACACGGCACTCAAGGCGATCGAGGACTACCAGAACGAGTTCCGCTTCCACATGCCCCATGAGCACCGCCCGGCGGCCCGGCCGATCAAGACGACGCCGCTCTATCCGCGCCTGGCGGAAATGGGGGCCGCCTTCGGGGTCGTCAACGGCTGGGAACGCGCGCTCTACTTCAAGCCCGCGCCGAGTTTCGAAGAGGAGCACTCCTTTCGCTTCAACAACACCTTCGATGTGGTTGGGGCGGAAGTCGATGCGGTCCAGAACGGTGTTGGGCTCATGGAGGTCTCCGGCTTCAACCGCTACGAACTGAGCGGCCAAGGCGTGCGGGACTGGCTCGACGGTCTTGTCTGCTCGCGCTTGCCGGCCCGGCCCGGACGTGTCGCCCTGACGTACTTCCTGACGGAACGGGGGAACGTCGCGGGCGAGGCGACCGTCGCCGCTCTGGCGGAGGACCGGTTCTGGTTCGGCTCGGCGGCGGCGGCGGAGTACCACGATATGGACTGGCTCCGCGAACACCTGCCGTCTGACGGCTCGGTGCGGATCGAGAGCCTGACCAACAGCCATACCATCCTGGTGATCGCGGGCCCGCGGGCCCGCGGCCTGCTGACCGCGGTAGCACCGCGGATGGACTGGTCCAAGGAAGCTTTTCCCTGGCTGTCGGTGCGCCCCGTACGTGTCGGTCATGCCGAGGCGATCGCCATGGCGGTCTCGTTCTCCGGCGAGTTGGCCTGGGAACTGCACATTCCCAATGCCCAGCTTCTGCCGGCCTTCGAGGCTTTGTGGGCGGAGGGAGAGCGCTTCGGCCTGCGTCCCTTCGGCCTCTATGCCACCGAATCGATGCGTCTCGAAAAGGGGTTTCGGCATTGGAAGGCGGACCTGATCACCGAGTTCAACCCGCTTGAATGCGGGTTGGACCGCTTCGTCCGCTGGGACAAGGACTTCGTCGGCAAGGCGGGCCTGGAGGCCATGCGCGCCGCCGGCCCGCGCCGGCGCTTCGTCACCCTGACGCTTGAAACCTCCCGCGCGCCCGCCCAGCCGGGCGACTCGATCCTGAGCGGCGGCGTGGTGGTGGGCACAGTGACCTCCGCAGCCTGGGGGTACCGCGTTGGATGCAACATTGCCATGGGCTTTGTCGACCCGGCCTGCGCCGCCGCGGGCAGCGGCTTGACCGTCGAAGTCATCGGGGAGCCGGTCGCCGCGGTTGTTTCGGCGTCCTGCCTCTACGATCCGGACTTCACGCGCGTGCGGGGTTGATGTGGAACGGCCGAGATCAGGCGAGATGGCGGCTGGCCCGTGGCGCGGCCGTTGAGCGCCGCACAACCAGCGTCGTCTCCAGGGGGCGTGGCGCGACGATGCGTTCGCCACGCAGGCAGGCCAGCAGGTGCTGAGCCGCTTGCCGGCCCATTTCCTCGCGCGGGGTGCGGATGGTGGTCAGCGGCGGGCTCGTCTGGCCGGCCAGCCACATGTCGTCAAAGCCGGTGACCGAAACCTCGGCCGGCACGGCGATGCCCATGTCCTTGGCTTCGAACAGGGCGCCGTAGGCGTGGGGCTCGGACCCGCAGACGATCACGGTCGGCGGTTCAGGGGCGGACATGAGAATGTGAAAGGCATCGCGGCCTGCATCCGGCTCAAAGGGGCGGTAGAGAAGATGGGCCGGGTCCAGCGCGAGACCATGGCGCGTCAGTGCCTTCTGAACGCCCGAAAGCCGCGCACCGGCGCGGTCGTTCTGATCCACATGGCCGGAAATCATGCCGAAGCGGCGATGCCCGAGGGAGACCAGATAGTCGACGAGATGCCCTGCCGCCGCGGCATTGTCGAAACCGACGCAATGCTCCTGCCGGTCTCCGCTGGACACCCAGGTCAGCACATAGGGAATGCCGTGGCGTTCAATCTGGCGATAGATGTTGGGATCGCGGTGCGCGCCGACCAGCAGCAGGGCATCGACCCGGCTTTCAAGGAAGTTGCGGATATGAACGCGTTCGTGCTGCGGATCATACTCGGAGCAGGCGACGGCCACCGTGTAGCCGGCGCTGCCGATTTCTTTCTGAAAGGCTTCCAGGGGGCCGCCGAAGAGCATGTTGTCCAGCGATGGCAGGATCGCCCCGATCATGTGGGAGCGCCGGGAGGCGAGGGCCCGGGCCGCCCCGTTGGGGACATATCCAAGCTCATCAATGGCGCTTTGGATGCGCGCCCGCTTCTCCGCCCGGACGCTCTGCGGCTGATTTATGCAGCGCGAGACCGTTGCGGGAGAGACGCCGGCAAGCCTTGCCACATCTTCCAGGGTCGTCGACGCACGGCGCATTTGTTTGAAAGCCCTTCCAAAAAATCCGCAGAACAGGCGATTCAACTGTAACCGCAGGATCAGGCTAGCGCATTCCTCGGGATCTGGGAACCGGCGTTATCGGAGATTTTGCTGTCTTTTCAAGAGAAACCGACACCGCCGTGGCGGCATGTTGACTCTGAACCAAGGTCTGTGGTCTGCTATTGGAAAGAGCGTAGATATGAAAGCGCTTTCAAAAATCGATAGGGATTAGGGTCCAGGGCTGATGGCCGGACCCGGGCAGCAAGGTTCTACCGCGATGGGAGAGGTTTACCTCAAGAAGGCTTCGGGCCAGGCCAAGGCGGCGGGCGCGCAGACGGGCGAGATCGTCGCCGGCATGCTTGCGGAGCTTGAAAGCGGCGGCGAGGCTGCCAGCCGTGCCTTCGCCGAGAAACTGGACGCCTGGCGCGGCGACATCGTGGTGCCGGAGGACTGGTTCCGCGACGCCGAGGCGCGGCTTCCCGAGACGACCAAGGAAGACCTGCGCTATGCTCACGCAAGGGTCCGCGACTTTGCGGAGCGGCAGCGCGACTCCCAGCAGGAATTCGAAACCGAACTGCTCGACGGCCTGGTTGCCGGTCAGCGCCTGATACCGGTGACCACCGCCGGCTGCTACGTTCCGGGTGGCCGCTATGCCCATGCCGCCTCGGCGATCATGAGCGTCTGCACGGCCAAGACCGCCGGCGTCGAAAACGTGATCGCGACCTCGCCGGCCAAGGGCGAACAGCGCGTCCATCCCGCGATCCTCTATGCCATGAAGCTGTCCGGTGCCGACACGGTGCTGGCGCTGGGCGGCGTACAGGGCGTGGCGGCCCTGGCTTACGGGCATTTTACCGGGCATCCGGCCGATATCATCGTCGGGCCCGGCAACAGCTTCGTCGCCGAGGCGAAGCGGATGCTCTTCGGGCGCGTCGGGATCGACGTGATTGCCGGCCCCACCGAATCGATGGTCGCCGCCGACGATACGGCGGATGCCGAGATCGTGGCCGCCGACCTGGCCGGCCAGGCCGAGCACGGTCCGGATTCCCCGGTCTGGCTGGTTACTACGAGCCGCCGCCTTGGCGAGCAGGTGATCGAACTGATGCCGCGGGTCATCCATGCCTTGCCCGGGCTCTCGCGGGAGTCCGCAACGGCGGCATGGCGGGACTTTGGTGAGGTGATCGTCACCGATACCCGCGAAGAGGCCTGCGCCGTCTGCGACCGTTACGCGCCCGAACATCTTCAGGTGCAGGCGGAAGACCTGGACTGGTGGCTGCGGTCGCTGAAGAACTACGGTTCGCTGTTCCTGGGCGAAGAGACGACCGTGGCCTTCGGCGACAAGTGTTCCGGCCCCAACCACATCCTGCCGACGCGCGGCGCCGGCCGCTACTCCGGCGGGCTCAACGCGCAGAAATTCATCAAGGTGCTGACCTACCAGCGCATGACCCGCGGTGCGTCGCGCGGCGTGGCGCAGGTGTCCAGCCGGATCTCGCGGCTGGAGGGCATGGAGGGGCACGCCATGACCGGCGATGTGCGCCTTGCCAAGTACTTTCCGGGCGAAGAATTCAAGCTGACCCCGGAAGCCCCTGCAGAAACGGAGACAGCGGCACAATGAGCGGGACGGGCGCGCTCCTGGATACCTCCGGCCGCACTGTCTTTCGCGGCGATTTGAGCGCACCCGACCCCATACCGGAGGCCGGCGTCGAAGCCGCCGTCACGCTGCTGCGGGACGGCCGGCTGTTCCGCTACGGCGAAGACCGCAACAGCATTCCGGAAGCGGCGCTGCTGGAGCAGGAGTTTGCGGACTACACGGGCCGTCAGTACTGCCTGGGTGTCAATTCCGGCGGCTGCGCCATGTTCTTGGCCTTGCGGGCCTGCGGTGTCGAGCCGGGCGACAAGGTTCTGGTGAACGCCTTTACCCTGGCGCCCGTGCCGGGGGCCATCGCGCATGCGGGTGCCGAGGCAGTGCTGGTGGACATCGACGAGCGTTATGTCGTCGACCTCGACGACCTCGACCGCAAGGCCGCGGAGAGCGGAGCGCGCTTTTTCCTGTTGTCCTATATGCGCGGCCACATCCCCGACATGGACGCGGTCGTCGCGCTCTGCAAACGCCGCGGGCTGACCCTGATCGAGGACTGCGCCCACACCATGGGTGCCGGCTGGAACGGCAAGCTGACCGGCGGGTTCGGACAGGTCGGCTGTTTCAGCACCCAGACCTTCAAGCATATCAATTCCGGCGAAGGCGGCCTGCTGGTCACCGACGACGAGGACATCGCGGCGCGGGCCATTCTGCTGTCGGGCAGCTACATGCTCTATGCCCAGCACCGTGCACGGCCGTCGCTCGAGGTCTTCGAGCGGCATCGCTACGCCATGCCCAATTGCTCCATGCGGATGTCGGGGCTGGTGGCTGCCATCCTCCGGTCCCAGCTTCCTCTGTTGCAGGGGCGCAACGCGCGCTGGCGTCACATCTATCGGGTCCTGGCTGCTGAGCTTGCCAGTGTCGACGGCCTCGTCCTGCCGACGCGCCCACTGGAAGAGGAATTTACGCCCAGCTCGCTGCAGTTCTCCTTCGCCGACGGTGTGCTGACGGACGATCAGGCCCGCCGCTTCGTCCAGGAGGCTGATCTGCACGGCGTTCATGTGAAGTGGTTCGGCGCCGAGGACCCGGTTGGTTTCACCAGCCGGCACGATCACTGGCGCTACGTCGGCGGGGCAACCGAGGGCAGTGTGCCGGCGGCAGACCGTGTTCTGCACCGGCTCTGCGACCTGCGCCTGCCGCTCTGGTTGAGTGATGAGGATTGCCGGATCATCGCTGCGGTCGTGGCCGAGGCGATGGCGGTGGCGAGGGGTACCAAGGTCAAGGCTTGCGCCTAGGCCGGCCCTGCCGGTCCGCGGTGCGGTCCGTTTGTTAGGTTGATCAGATGGGGAGGTGCAGGACACCTCAATTGAGATAAGATCGGGTTGAGTTAACGCAGACGATCGGGGCAACCGACGTCAAGTACAAGACAAACAAACTTTATGAGCAGGAGTAAGAGGCAATGAAAGTGAACAAAGCGCTCTCAAGTGTCGGCGTCGCCGCCGTCCTGACCTTTGCCGGGGCCGCCCAGGCCGCGGATGTTGTGATCGGCGTGCCGAACTGGCCGTCGGTCAATGCGACCGCCAACGTTCTGAAAGTCGTGATCGAAGAAAATCTGGGACTCGAGGTCGAACTGCAGAACGGCACCAATCCCGTGGTCTTCGAAGCCATGGACAAGGGCTCGATGCATGCCCATCCGGAGGTCTGGCTGCCCAACCAGCAGAACCTGCACGACAAGTTCGTCAAGGACTCCGGCACCGTGGCCATGAACCCCAACGGCATCGCGGCCGAGCAGGGCATGTGCGTTCCGGACTTCGTCGCCGAGGAACTGGGCGTTACGACGATCGAAGATCTGACCGACCCTGAAAAGGCGGGGCTCTTCGACAGCGACGGTGACGGCCGCGGCGAGATCTGGATCGGTGCGCCGGGCTGGGCCTCGACGATCGTCGAGCGCATTCGTGCGAAGTCCTACGGTTATGCCGAGACCCTTGAGCTGCTGGAGATCGACGAGACCCTGGCGTTCGCCAACCTGGATGCCGCGGTGAAAGAGAAGAAGCCCTGGATCGGCTTCTGCTACACGCCGCATTACATCTTCCTGGTCCACGAGCTGACGGCTCTCGAAGAGCCGCCGCACGACGCCTCGACCTGGAAGGTCGTGCAGCCGACCGACGATCCGGACTGGCTGGCGAAGTCGGAAGCCGGGTCCGCCTGGAACGGTGCCAAGCTCCACCTCCACTACTCCAAGGAGATGGAAGAGAAGCACCCCGAGGTGGCCAAGCTCTTTGCCAACATGAAGCTGGAAGGCGAAGCCCTCACCGAGATGAGCTACGCGCTGGTGATCAACAAGGAAGATCCGGCCGAGTTCGCCAAGAAGTGGGTGGCTGCCAACGAGGACACCGTTCTGTCCTGGCTCCAGTAGCCCTCTGATCCCTGCCGGCCGCCGCTTTGCGGCGGCCGGCACCCTTCGACACGGATGGGGGGCATACCGTGACCGAAGCTGCTGTCAAAGTTGAAGACGTATGGAAGATCTTCGGCCCGCCGGGCGCCGTCGCCGAGGCGATGGCCGCGGTCAAGGGCGAGGGCATCGGAAAACCCGAGGTCTTGGAACGCTATGGCTGCGTCGTCGGTGTCGCCGACGCGAACTTCGCGGTTCCCCGCGGTGAAATCTTCTGCATCATGGGGCTCTCGGGGTCGGGCAAGTCGACCCTGGTGCGCCACGTCAACCGCCTGATCGAACCGACCGCCGGGCGCATCGAGATCCTCGGCCGTGACATCGCCCATATGGGCGAGAAGGAACTGCGCGCGGTGCGCGCCAAGCAGATCGGCATGGTGTTCCAGCACATGGCGCTGATGCCGCACCGCTCGGTTCGCGACAACGTGGCCTATCCGCTCGAGATCCGCGGCGTTTCCAAGTCCAAGCGTTGGGCGGTCTCGGACCACACCCTGTCTCTGGTCGATCTGGTCGGCTACGAGGACCGCCTGCCCAAGGAACTGTCGGGCGGCATGCAGCAGCGCGTCGGCATCGCTCGCGCTCTGGCCTCCGACCCGGAAATCCTCTTGATGGACGAGCCCTTCTCGGCGCTCGATCCCCTGATCCGGCTTCAGCTTCAGGACCAGTTCAAGGCGCTGGTCGCGGAGCTTCAGAAGACCACGCTCTTCATCACCCATGACCTGGACGAGGCGATCCGCATCGGCCACCGTATCGCCATCATGAAAGACGGGCGGATCGTCCAGATCGGCACGCCGGAAGACATCGTGACCAACCCGGCGGACGACTATGTCCGGGAGTTCGTCCAGGGCATCTCCAAGCTCAAGCTCGTCAAGGCCCATTCCATCATGGAGCCGCTGGACAAGGTCAACGGTGCGCTTGACGCTGCGCCGCGCGCCTCTTCCGAATGCGATCTGGACGAGCTCATCGATCTCTCCGTCGGCACCGATCTGCCGGTCGTCATCACCGAGGACGGCCGCGACGTCGGCGTCGTGACCAAGCCGCGGCTGCTGCGGGGTATCCAGGGAGGTAAGGAATGACCGATATGACCGTCACGGCGGCCTCGCAGATCGAGGTCGACCGCGCCGAACTCGATGCCTCCATCTCCCGCTTCGCCGGCAGCAACGGCGAGTACTATGCGGAGGCCTTTCACAAGATCCACGAAGCCACGGGCGTGGTGCCGACAGGCTTCAATCTCGCGGCCATGCTGCTGGGGCCCATATGGGCGGCGATGCGCGGGGTCTGGGGATTCTTCTGGGGCTTCCTGATCCTGGAGGTGATCGCCTGGGTGCAGATCGGCCGCGGTGCCTGGGGCAACCCGGGCGCCGAGTATCTTGAACGCGCCGCGCGCCAGACTGAGCGCGCCGCCGATTTCACCCAGCGCGCCGAAGCCGCCCGCGCCGCAGGCGAGGATCCCAGCCGCTTCGAGACGCTGGCGGGCAACATGACGCGCGCCGTCGAGCGCAACATGCAGGCCGCCGAAGCGGCCAACGCCGAGGCCATCACCATCCTTACGGTCGGCCTGGCTCTCCTGCTGGTGATCAAGCTGGTCGAAGGCTTTTACAGCAACGTGATCTACGAGAAGCAGTACTCCCGCTGGCGCATCGATCCCGAGCGCGTCGAGGCGGGCGTCAGCACGCAGCGTCTGCTGCTTGGTATTGTGCTCGTGCTCGCGATCGCTCCGCTGACCGTTTACAAGTTCACGGCGGCCAGTCCGATCGAGGTGCTGAGCGGATTTCCCGAGCGGGAAGTGAGCCAGATCTTCCTCTCGACAGACAATCAGACAATCTACACCGGTGTTGCCAACTGGATGGATCGCCAGATCGATGCCGCTGCGACCGCGGGCTCCGGTGCCTTTGACAGCATCACGGCAGGCGTGCGTGCGGTGCTCGACACCCTGACCCTGGCTCTGATCGGTACGCCCTGGCCGGTGGTCATGGTGGTGATCTGCGTGGTCGCCTGGCGCGCGGCCGGGCCGCGGGTGGCGATCTTTACGGCTGCCGCGCTCGCCTATGTCGCTTTGCTGGGCTACTGGGAGATTTCCATGGAGACCGTGGCACTGGTGGGTGCTGCGGTGCTGATCTGCGTGACCATCGGCATCCCCCTGGGGATCTGGTTCGGAAAGTCGGCGCGCGCCTACCGGGGGGCGGAGCCGGTACTCGACCTGATGCAGACCCTGCCGGCCTTCGTCTATCTGATTCCCATCATCGCCTTCTTCGGCACCGGCAACCCGCCGGGGATCCTGGCCACCATCATCTTCGGCATGCCGCCGGTCATCCGCCTGACGGCACTCGGCATGCGCGGCGTGCCGGAGAGCATCAAGGAGGCGGCGGTCGCCTTCGGCGCCACCCGCTGGCAGTTGCTGAAGGACGTCGAGTTTCCGCTGGCGCTACCGTCGATCATGGCCGGCGTGAACCAGACCATTCTGATGTGCCTGTCGATGGTGGTGATCATCTCGCTGATCGGCGGTGGCGGCCTTGGCAAGGTGATTCTGGAAGCGCTGCAGTATGCCGCCAAGGGGCCGGGACTGCTGGGCGGTTTCGCCATCCTGTTCTGCGCCATGGTGATCGACCGCATTGTCCAGGGCGCCTTCCGCCGCGCCGACCAGAAGTAGCATCGCGCAAGCGTCACCTGCGCGGCTGGGGCCAACAGATCCGGCCCGGGGACGAACCCCGGGCCGGAAGCGGCACCGCACTCCATGGCTCTGCAATGCACGCTCAGATAGCAGTTCGTAGGAATTTGTTAACCTTGTCTTGATGTCATGGACATCGGCGTCTGCTCACTCCGTCGCGGCGGGCAGCGCCGCTGGACCGGAGATCGAGGTTGGCAGGGCACGAAATTCTGCTTCACATAGCCGGTGGCGTGGCGTTGTTGTTGTGGTCGACCCGCATGGTGCGGACCGGGCTGCTGCGCGCCTTCGGGACGGAACTCCGCCAGCTGATCGGCCGTTCCACACGCTCGACGCCCTCGGCCGCACTGGTCGGCTTCGGCGTCACCACCGCCCTGCAGAGTTCGACCGCCACCACCATGCTGGCGGTGTCCTTTGCCGGACGCGGGATGATCGCTCTGGCGCCGGCGCTGGCATTGATGCTGGGCGCAGACCTGGGCTCGACCATGGTGGTCCAGTTCCTCTCCTTCGATCTCTACTGGCTGTCTCCGGCCCTGCTTTTGCTGGGTGTTCTCTGCTTCATGACCGGCGGAGCCCCTCTGCGCCGCCAGATCGGCCGCGTGCTGGTCGGGCTCGGGCTGATGGTGCTCGCCCTTGATCTCACGGTCGGCGCGACCGATCAGCTTCGCGCGAGCGCGACCCTGGAAGGCCTGCTGTCGTCGCTGGCGGACGAGGCCGTCCTGGCGGTGCTGCTGGGGGCCCTGCTGGCCTGGCTGTTCCACTCCAGTGTCGCGCTGGTTCTGCTGATCGTGGGGCTGGCCGCCGGCGGGCTGCTGGAACCGGCGGTGGCTTTCCCCCTGGTGCTCGGCGCCAACATCGGCTCCGGCATCATCCCCATGGTTCTGACGCTGCGCAGCAGCAACGAGGGCCGGCGCATTCCCCTGGGCAACCTCCTGTTCCGGGTGCTCGGCGTTGTCGCGGTGCTGCCGTTCCTGGGCCTGGTCACGCCGCTGATTGCCGAGTTGGGGGCCGATCCGGCGCGCCAGGTCGCGAACTTCCATTCGCTGTTCTGTGCCGCCGTGCTTTTTGTCGGTCTGCCGCTGGTTCATGTCATGGCGAAGGTGACCGAGCGCCTTCTGCCGGCGACGGAGGAGGAGGGGGATATCGGGCCGCGCTACCTGAACAAGGAGGCCGCCCAGACCCCGCAGCTGGCCTTGGCCTGCGCCAAGCGCGAGGCCTTGCGCATGGCTGACATCACCGAACGGATGCTGAGCAAGGTGACCGACGCTTTCGAGCCGCAGGGACAGACGGTGGCCGACGAACTGGGCGACATGGACGATCAGCTCGACGAACTGCACGAAGCGATCAAGCTCTATCTGACCGAACTCTCCAGCGAGCCGCTGGATGAGGCGTCAAGCCGAAGCTGCAACGAGCTGCTGTCCTTCACGACCAACCTCGAACACATCGGCGACATCATCAGCAAGAACCTGCGCAAGAGCGCCCAGAAGAAGAGCCGGAAGAAGCTGTCCTTCTCGGACGAGGGCTGGAGCGAACTGCTGGATCTTCACGCCCGGGTCGCCGATCACCTGCAGCTGGCCCTGGGATCCTTCGTCACCCGAGACCCCGCCAGCGCTCAGCAGCTTGTGAAAGAGAAGCGGGAGTTTCGCGAGCTGGAACAGGAAGCCAGCGAGGCCCATCTGAACCGCCTGCGGCGGGGCCGGGTCGAGAGCATCGAGACCTCCGGCCTGCACATCGACGTGGTCCGCGACCTCAAACGGATCAACTCGCACATCACGGCGATTGCCTACGAGGTTCTGATCACCGAGGAACCCCGCTGGCTGGAGCGCAAGCGCGCCTGATCCCGGCTACCCGGCCTCCGGGCCCTAGCCCTTGCGCACTGCAGACCTTGCCCAATCGGCCCGTCTCCTGAAATCGGCCGAACCCCGCGTTTCCGGGCCCCGGGGCGTGGAGCGGCGGCCCTCTCTCCGCGCAGCCGCGGCCCCGATTCTGCGAATGCGCTTGTCCTTTCCGGAAGAAAAGACATAAAATGCATAAGAACGCATGAATTGCGAAGCCTGATGGGTCTGAGGGGATGCAGGATTTCGGGGCCGCCTTTGCGGAAGCCTTTGCGCTGATCGTCGGATTGGATGCGGAGCTGGTGGCGATCATCGGCTTGTCGCTGCGGGTCACCTTTTCCGCGGTGATCATTGCCTGCCTGCTCGGTCTGCCTCTGGGCGCGCTGCTCGCCGTCGGCCGCTTTCCCGGCCGCGGCCTGTTGATCGTCGTGATCAGCGCCCTGATGGGGCTGCCGCCGGTGGTGGTCGGTCTGGCGGTCTATCTCATGCTCTCCAGCGCCGGGCCGCTGGGTGTACTGCAACTGCTCTACACGCCGACAGCGATGATCATCGCCCAGGCGATTCTGGTGACGCCGATCGTTGCCGCCCTGACGCGGCAGGTGGTCGAGGATCTGCACGGTGAATACGACGAACTGCTGCGTTCCATGGGCAGCAGCCGTCTCGGCACGGTGGCGACGCTGCTCTGGGATGCCCGCTATTCCCTGCTGACGGCGGCGCTGGCCGGGCTCGGGCGCGCGCTCGCGGAGGTGGGTGCGGTGATGATCGTCGGCGGCAACATCGCCCATGTGACCCGGGTGATGACAACGGCCATCGCGCTGGAAACCTCGAAGGGTGAGTTGGCGCTGGCGCTCGGCCTCGGCATCATCCTGGTGTGCCTATCGATTCTCATCAACGCCGGTCTCCTGGGCCTGCGGCGCACGGCGGAGCGCCTGGCCTATGCCTGATGCCGCCGTGATGCCGATCTGCGACCCCTGCCGTCCGCAGCCGAACGGGCCGCCGGCGATTGTCCTTGACGACCTGGTGCTGGAACGCGGCGGCAAGCGGCTGATCGACGGTCTCAGCATGGCGGTCCCTGCGCAGGGTGTGACGGTCGTCATGGGCCCCAACGGTGCCGGCAAGAGCCTGGCGCTCCGCCTGATCGCCGGGCTCATCGCACCGAGCGGTGGGCGCCTGGAGTTCCTGGCAGGCGACGATACTCGGCGGCAGATCGCTTTCGTCTTTCAGAAACCCGTGCTGTTGCGCCGCTCGGTGCGTGCCAACCTGGATCATGCGCTGCGGACCTACGGGACGCCGCGCCGGGAGCGCGCGGACCGCCTGGCCGAGCTCCTGACCCTCGGGCAACTCACGGATCTGGCCGAACGGCCGGCGCGCGTGCTGTCCGGCGGCGAGCAACAGCGTGTCGCCATGGTCCGCGCCCTGGCCGCCGCGCCGAAGGTGCTGTTGCTGGACGAGCCGACTGCCAGTCTCGATCCGCAGGCGACGGCAGCCATCGAGGCTCTGATCCGCCGTGCGGTGGACGACGGCGTCAGTGTCGTTCTGGTGACCCATCAGGCCGGGCAGGCCCAGCGCCTGGCCGACGGCGTGTGTTTTCTGCATCAAGGCAGGCTGCGCGAGGCGGCGCCGGCTGCCGCTTTCTTTCGCAGTCCCCGCAGCCCGGAAGCGCGCGCCTATCTGGCCGGCGAGTTGCTTCTCTAGAACGCCAATCCGTACCTTGAGGAGAGAGGTCCATGCAGGTGAAAGCCCTTAAGTTCGCAGTCGCCCTGGTCGCAGCCACAGCCATACCGACTGCTGCGGCCTGGGCCGAAGACTTCATCATCGTCCAGTCGACCACTTCGACCCAGAACTCCGGCCTTTACGATCACCTGCTGCCGCAGTTCCGGGAAGCCAGCGGGATCGAGGTGCGGGTGGTCGCGGTCGGGACCGGCCAGGCGATCAAGAACGCCCGCAACTGCGACGGCGATGTGCTGCTGGTTCATGCCAAGCCGGCGGAGGAGAAGTTCGTGGCTGAGGGCTATGGGGTCAGCCGCGCCGATGTCATGTACAACGACTTCGTCATCGTCGGCCCGGCCGACGATCCGGCGGGGATCGGCGGTGGTGCCGACGTGGCCGCGGCGCTGGCCCGGATAGAGGGCTCCGGGTCTGTCTTTGCATCGCGCGGCGATGATTCCGGCACCCACAAAAAGGAACTGGCGCTCTGGCAGGCTGCCGGCCTCGATCCCAGCGGCGCCAGCGGGACCTGGTACCGCGAAACCGGCTCCGGCATGGGGGCGACCCTCAACACCGCGGTCGGCATGGGCGCCTACACCATGACCGATCGGGCCACCTGGATCGCCTTCGGCAACAAGCAGGACCACAGGATCGTCGTCGAGGGCGATACCCGCCTGTTCAATCAGTACGGCGTCATCCTGGTGAACCCGGAGCGCTGCGAGAACGTGAAGGCCGAGATGGGCCAGACGTTCATCGACTGGATCCTGTCAGACGAAGGCCAGTCCGCCATCGCCGACTACACCCGCGATGGCCAGCAGCTGTTCTTTCCCAATGCCCGGATGAGCTGAGGGCAGGGGCGCAGGCCGCCGCGGCTGTCGTCGGCGGCGTCATCAGAGTTCATCATTCGGGGCGGCGGGCAGCAAAGCGCACGACATGCGCGATGCCACGATGCCGCCGTCCCTCATCGAGGCGGACCTCTCCCGCCAGCGCTTCGACCACCGCCAAACCGGGCGTAGCACCATGGAGTTCCGCAAGACTGTAAAGGAGGCCGGGATCTTCAGGCCCCATGTTGGCGTGCACCGCCTGCTCCTTGGAAAAGGCCTCGACGACGAGCCAGCCGCCGGGGGCGAGCGCTGCGGCGGCCTGTTCAAGGGCGCGCAGCCGCGTGCCCGCAGGCGCCTGCAGGTAGAACAGGGTGGCGAGGTCCCAGCTCTGCCCGGGGCCCGCACTCCAGCTGTCCAGATCGGCGGTCCGGCGCTCGACCGTCACCCGGTTAAACCGGTCGAAGGCCAGCGCCTTTTCGGTGGCCACCGCGGAAATGTCCAGCGCCGCGACTGTCAATCCCCGGCCCGCCAGCCAGGCCCCGTTGCGCCCGTCGCCGTCGGCCAGGCAAAGAGCGCTGCGGACCCTGAAGTCCGAGCGTGCCGCGACCATCCGCAGGTACTCGTTTGGCGCGGTGCCGAACAGCGGTTCTTCCGCCGCTTCGTAGCGTGCGTCCCAGCGCTGCGCTGTCGTACTGCCATTGGACGTCCCGTCCTTTTCTTCCATGGAGGAATCCTTTCATGGGCAGACTTTTCGCCGCTGCCGTTCTCGCAACACTTCTGTCGACCAGCATGACCGGGGCCGCCGCCGCCGACCAGCCCTTGCAGCTCTACGCTGCCGGAAGCCTGAAAGCGGCGCTGAGCGATGTTGCGGAAGGCTATGCCCAGGTCTACGGCCAGCAGGTAGAAACGACCTTCGCGCCCTCCGGCCTGTTGCGCCAGCGTATCGAAGCGGGCGAGCAAGCGCATGTCTTTGCCTCGGCCAACCTCCATCATCCGCAAACGCTGGAAGGGGCGGGCCACGGTGGGCCGGTTGCACTCTTCGCCCGCAACCGACTCTGTGCACTGGCGCGGGGCGGCCTTGCAGTGGAAAGCGCAACGGTGCTGGAGGTCATGCTCGATCCGTCTGTGCGCCTCGGCACCTCCACGCCCATGGCCGATCCTTCCGGCGACTACGCCTGGGCGCTCTTTGCCAAGGCGGAGCGCCTGAAGGAGGGGGCGCAGGCCTCGCTGGAAGGCAAGGCGCTGCAACTGACCGGCGGTCCGGACAGTGCCAAGGCCCCGGGCGACCGCAACCTCTATGGCTGGGTCATGGAGTCCGGGCGGGCCGACCTTTTCCTGACCTACTGTACGAACGCCGTCCTGGCGCAGAAGCAGGTGCCAAGTTTGCAGATTGTCGCTCTGCCTGCGCCGCTCGCGGTCGGAGCGGACTATGGCCTTGTCGTGCTCGACGGCGCGCCGGAGACGGCTTGGCGCCTGGCGATGTACATCCTCTCGTCCCAAGGCCAAAGCCTGCTGGCCGGCTATGGTTTTGAGAGCGGCGCCTTGCCGGCGGGCGAGTGACCGCGAAGAGCCAGTGTTGTTCGGCGCTGCCGATAAGGCTTGGTGCAGACCTTCGCTAGGGTCCGTTCCACTGGACCCGGCCGAAGCCGCTGACATCGTAGCCGCCCAGCGCTTTCGCCTTCTCCGCGAAGGCCGGGCGGCGGCAGAAGGCCAGGAGCCTCTGCATCGGCGGCTCGAACCAGCCGCGGCGGTCGGCCACAAGATCGAAGCGCTCCTCGGCGAGAGCGAGAAAGGGAAGACCGAACTGCTGCGCCATGGCCTGCAGGCCGAGCGCGGCTTGCGCGTCGCTGGCGGCGACGGAGGCCGCCGCTTCGGTTTCCGTGCGGGCCAGTCCGGGCAGCCAGTCGATGTCCTCCGCTGAGAGGCCGTCGCGCTTCAACAGGTGCTGCAGCAGGAGCGCCGCACCGGCGGCCGGCTGACGCTGAACCACCTTGCGTCCGCGCAGGTCGGCGGGCGCCTGCACCTCTTTCTCAAGGCCCTTCGCCAGGATCAGCCCCTGCTGCCGCCGGGCGAACTCCACGACGACCACCGGCTGGCCGGCCAGCTTCGCGGCGACGTGGTTTACGTTCCAGTCGTCCCGCGCCGCCTCGAAGACATGCATGCCGGCGGCGGCAGCTTCGCCGGCGGCAATCCGCTCAAGCCCGTCCAGGGAGCCGTCGAAGAAGGTGGCCAGTCCGGACCCGGACTCGCGGATCGCCCAGTCGAGCAGGGGATCATGGCTGCCGGCGACCACGTTGGGCCGCGCCGCGGCCGGCTTGGCTGTACCTGCGCTTCCGGTCAGCCAGGCTTCCAGTTCCAGGCGCGGGAACAGCAGCTTGCCGGTGACGCGCCGGCAGGGGATCTCGCCCTCGGCGGCGAGGTCATAGACCTTGCGCTCCTTGACCCTGAGCAACTCGGCCACTTCCTTGGTGGTCAGGAAGGCGGGGGAGGCCTCTCCCTCTGTCATGGCTGGGCTCTCATGGCCGGGCTCTCACGGCCGAAAGCCGCGATGGCGGGCGGATACAACGATGACCAAGCGGGTGTCCTCGGGTGAAAGAAACGCCAGTGGAAGAACCTCTCGGGCGGATGATAGGACATGCGCGATTGCAAAGGCAAAGGCAGCCAGGCAAGGCGGCCTTTCCTGAGGGGCGCTTGAGGCAGCGACCCGAACGCCGTGCTGCGGGTCTTTTCGGCGGTCTGCTGGAGTGCACAAATTCTAGGCGCCTCCCCTGGTATGATTAATTTCTAGGCAAATGAGAATTATCGTTGTTTTACAAATGTTTGTATACGGTGTTTCCCTTTGAGCAAGGAATTGCGCGGACTTCCGCCGCAATCCTCCTCTGTCCGCAGACTGGCACGCAGCTTGCTGAATTAATGACTGCAGGGCGTCTAGGGTTCCGGCCGTTTGGGTGACGGTGTCTGGTCCGAGAGGCGCACTCCGGGCAACGCACCCGGAGCCACGGCGGGCCAAAATCCCGGGAGATCACTGCAAGAGGTCTGAGGCCGTCTTACAGGTGATTCCCAATCCTGATGTCGACCTCCGACGCAAAGAAACAAGATCGAACAGGAGGTTTGGGATGCTGCAGTTTCTATCGCTAGGAGGCATCGGGCGGCGCAGCTTCGCTGCGATTGTCGCCGCGCTCTGTCTTGCGGTCTCCACCGCTTCGAGCCAGCCGGCGGAAGCCGCCAAAAAGGAAAGCTTCCGCGTTGCGTGGTCCATCTATGTGGGCTGGATGCCCTGGGCCTACGCCGACGAGATGGGCATCGTGAAGAAGTGGGCGGACAAGTACGGCATCAAAATCGAAGTCGTGCAGATCAACGACTACATCGAGTCCATCAACCAGTTCACCGCCGGCGCCTTCGACGGCACCGTCATGACCAATATGGATGCGCTCAGCATTCCGGCCGGCGGCGGTGTCGATTCAACAGCGCTGATCCTCGGCGACTTTTCCAACGGCAACGACGGCTTGGTGGTGAAGGGCGAAGGCGACATCGCCGCACTGAAGGGCAAGAACGTCAACCTGGTCGAGCTTTCGGTGTCCCACTACCTGCTGGCACGGGCATTGGACAGCGTGAAGCTGGCGGAGCGCGATCTGACCGTCGTCAACACTTCCGACGCCGACATGGTCGCCGCCTTCAAGACCGCGGACGTCGAGGCGGTTGTGACCTGGAACCCGCTGCTCAGCGAGATCGCGGCCGAGCCGGGCGCCAAGGTGCTTTACACCTCTGCCGACATTCCCGGTGAGATCATCGACATGATGGTGGTGAATACCGAGGTGCTGAATGCCAATCCGGACTTCGGCAAGGCGTTGGTGGGCGCCTGGTACGAGACCATGGCGATCATGTCCGCTGACGATGAAGCCGGTAAGGCGGCGCGCACCTTCATGGGCGAGAAGTCGGGCACCGACCTGGCAGGCTACGAGGCACAGCTCACCACCACCAAGATGTTCTACGAGCCCGGCGAGGCGATTGCCTTTGCCAAGAGCCCGGAACTGGTTGAGACCATGGACGTGGTGCGGCAGTTCCTCTTCACCCACGGCATCCTGGGCGAGGGCGCGCCAAGCCCGGACTATGTCGGCATGACATTCCCCTCCGGCGCGACTCTGGGCGATCAGGGCAACACCAAGCTCCGCTTTGACGCCAGCTTCATGAGCATGGCCGCGGACGGCATGCTGTAAGGCACGGCGAACTTGCCAGCGGCGCGGCATGGCACGGGCACTGAACCGGCGGCCGGGGCGGGCGGGGCTGATCCTGCTGGGGGCCTTGCCCTTCGTCGTTCTGGTCGCCGTCTATCTGGTCGCCTCCGATGCCCGCCTGGCGGTCAATCCGGCGGACAAGCTGTTGCCGTCGCCGGAGAGCTTGGCCGCCGCCATCGATCGTCTCGCTTTCCAGCCCGATCCACGCAGGGGAACCTACATCTTATGGTCGGATACCCTGGCCAGTCTTCTGCGCCTCTTTCTGGGGCTTGCGGTCGCCACAGGCATCGGGCTTGCCGCGGGAATCGCCATCGGCCTGCTGCCCCTGGTGCGCGCCGCCTTTGCACCCCTGGTGGCGGCACTGTCGATGGTGCCGCCGCTGGCCATTCTGCCGATCCTGTTCATCGTCTTGGGGCTCGGCGAGCTGTCCAAGGTCGTCCTCATCGTCATCGGGATCGCGCCGTTTCTGGTGCGCGATCTCTCCATGGCCGTCGGCAGTCTGCCGCGCGAACAACTGGTGAAGGCGCAGACCTTGGGAGCCTCCACCTGGCAGATCGTCACCCGTGTCGTGCTGCCCCAGACTCTGCCGCGCCTCGTCAGCGCCCTGCGGCTTTCGCTGGGGCCGGCCTGGCTCTTCCTCATCTCCAGCGAGGCCATCGCTTCGACCGAGGGCCTCGGCTACCGGATCTTCCTGGTACGCCGCTATCTCGCCATGGACGTCATCCTGCCTTACGTCATCTGGATCACGCTGCTCGCCTTCCTGCTCGACTATCTTCTGCGGCTGTTCGCGCGCCGCGCCTTCGGCTGGCTGCCGGGGGAGCAGCAGCCATGAGCCTGATCTCGGTCAGAGACGTCTCGCAGACCTACGGCGCCCAGACGGTGCTGGAACGCATCAACCTGGACATCGAGGCCCAGGAGTTCTGCACCATCGTCGGGGCCAGTGGTTGCGGCAAGTCGACCTTCCTCAGGCTGCTCTTGAGCGAGGAGCGCCCGACCCGCGGCGTCATCGAACTGGACGGGGCGCCGCTCGGCAGCGAGCCGGATGCCGACCGTGGCGTTGTCTTCCAGCGCTACTCGGTCTTTCCCCACCTGACGGTGATGGAAAACCTGATCCTGCCGCTGGAACTGCGCGCTTCGAAGCTTTGGGGCCGGCTCTTCGGCGCACACCGGCGCGAGGCCATGGCGCAGGCCGAACACCTGCTGGAGCGCGTCGGCCTCGCCCATGCGCGCGACGCCTATCCGAAGACCCTTTCCGGCGGCATGCAGCAGCGCCTTGCCATTGCCCAGGCCCTAATACCCCGGCCCAAGGTCCTGCTGCTGGACGAGCCCTTCGGTGCGCTCGACCCCGGCACGCGGGCGCGCATGCACGAGATCATCCTGTCGCTCTGGCAGGAAGAGAAGATGACCATCTTCATGGTCACGCACGACCTGAAGGAGGGCTTCAAGCTCGGCACGCGCCTGCTCGTCTTCGACAAGCTGCGCTGGGACCCCCATGCGCCGGAGGCTTACGGCGCCACCATTACCTACGACCTGCCGCTGAAGGATCGCCGAACGCTGCCGGACGGCGTCGCGGCGGCCCTGAGCGGCAGCGAAAACGACGACAACCAACGCCTGCCTGGGAACAAAGGATCTCTTGATGTTTTGCACTGATAACCGCCGGCGCGCCACCAAAGCGGCCGGGGCCTCGGCGCCCGTGCCGGCAAGCCGGCGCCATCACCACCCGGACTTCGACAAGATGCAGCTCCAGGGCTGGCGCTCGGCCCTGAAGGAGGCCGACCTGCCGGAGGACGGCTGGCAGAAGGAGCGGCAGTGGGCGGTGAAGGTCGGCCTGGCGGCGGCGGATAGCATCGAGGACCGGGGTATCTCCACCTTCGCCCGGGGCGAACTGCCGCACTATGCCGGCATCAACACCTTTCTGAAGGCGCCCTACATCGAGGACGTGGCCAAGGTCGGCGGCTACGACGCGGCGGTGATGGGCGTGCCCTTCGACGGCGGCACGACTTACAGGCCCGGCACCCGCTTCGGGCCGCAGGGTATCCGCCGCATCTCCGCGCTCTACACGCCCTACAACTACGAGATGGGCGTCGATCTGCGCGAGCAGATGACGCTCTGCGACGTCGGCGACGTCTTCACGATTCCGGCCAACATCGAAAAGACCTTCGACCAGATTTCCCGCGCCGTCTCTCACGTGTTCTCCTCCGGCGCCCTGCCGCTGATCATGGGCGGCGACCACTCCATCGGTTTCGCCACCGTACGCGGCATCGCCCAGTGCACGTCGAAGCGCATCGGCATCATCCACTTCGACCGCCATGCCGACATCCAGGAGAAGGACCTGGACGAGCGCATGCATACGACGCCCTGGTTCCATGCCACCAATCTGGAGAACGTGCCGGCGACCAACCTGGTGCAGATCGGCATCGGCGGCTGGCAGGTGCCCCGCGAAGCGGTGGTGGAGGCGCGCAAGCGCGACACCACGATCATTTCCATGGCCGATGTGGAGAAGCTGGGCCTCGACAAGGTAACCGAGATCGCCCTGGAGACCGCCTGGGCCGGGGCCGATGCCGTATACCTGAGCTTCGATATCGACTCCGTCGACTGCGGCTTCGTGCCCGGCACCGGCTGGCCGGAGCCCGGAGGTTTCCTGCCGCGCGAGGCGCTCAGCCTGGTCAGCAAAGTGGCCGCCGAGGGGATCTGTGGCATGGAGGTGGTGGAGGTCTCGCCGCCCTACGATACCTCCGACATCACCTCGCTCTTCGCGACCCGGGTGATGGTCGACGTGCTGGGCACCCTGGTGGCTCACGGCAAGCTGGGTGCCCACCGCACCATCATCGACAAGCCGGTCGACTTCGCGACGGGGGAGGGGCACGCATGACCGCCCGGCACAGCCACGCGGCCGGTCACAACCATCCGCCTGATCATGAGCACCTGCACTCTCACCTGCACGACGGGCCGCATGCGGCGGTGCCGGGTCAGCAGCGCGACGATGAGAGCTTGCTGGCCGATGCACTGATGGAGGGATTCGACGCCGCCGAGGACAAGGCAAGCTTTCTGCGCATGGCGCGCATCCCACAACACCTGCACGGCGCCGATGGGTCGGTCCTGCGCCTCGTCGATGTGGAACTGCGCTACGCCTATCAGGTGGCGACCGCGTCGCCGGCGTTCAACGCCGACCATCTGGTCTACCTGCCGTTCCCGGCAAACATGATCCGCGAGCGCGCCACCATGGTTTTCGTCTACGTCTCGCTGCAGGAGCGGCGCGACGTCGACCTGAAGGAGATGATCCGACTGCTTGAAGACAAGGAGTAAGCGGCACAAAGGGGAAGGCATAGGGGAGAGGGCACGCCACGGCGTGGGCTGGTGGCCCCCAGGCACCTGCGGGCACCTGGAGGCCGAGAGGCCTCAGGTGTGCAACATCAGCCTCCAGCGGAGCTTGCGATCCGCACCAGAGCCCATAGGCGCTGTCGCACAGGGGGTCAAGGGATTGGCTGCAGGCGGCGCAGGATCGGAGGCGCTCGTCAGAGAAGTGACGAAAATCACGCGGAAGCAATTTTAGGCTTTCGCGCGATGATCTATTGTATTCGTGAAATAAAATGAAGAAAGAATTTGAAAAGAGATCAATAAAAATAACTATTCAATCTTGACATTGCTTGTCGCAATTCAGCAATATTTTGCGGTGCAACATCAACTCTAGCGGAGTGAACTCAATGAAATCCGTGATTAGGGGGGCGATGAGCGCTGCGGCCATGGCAGCCGTTCTCGCCGGCGGCGCAGCGGCCCAGGCGGCCGACGACGTCATCAAGGTCGGCGTGCTCCACTCGCTTTCGGGAACCATGGCGATCTCGGAGACCACACTGAAGGACACCGTCCTGATGATGGTCGATGATCTCAACAAGAACGGCGGCCTGCTCGGCAAGCAGGTCGAGGCGGTGGTGGTGGACCCGGCCTCCGACTGGCCGCTTTTTGCCGAGAAGGCGCGCGAACTGTTGGAGAAGGAACAGGTCGACGTGGTCTTCGGCTGCTGGACCTCGGTTTCGCGCAAGTCCGTGCTGCCGGTGTTCGAGGAACTCAACGGCCTGCTCTTCTACCCCGTGCAGTACGAGGGCGAGGAAAGCTCCCGCAACGTCTTCTACACCGGTGCGGCGCCGAACCAGCAGGCCATTCCGGCGGTCGAATACCTGATGAGCGAGGACGGCGGCGGGGCCGAGCGCTTCGTGCTGTTGGGCACCGACTACGTCTATCCCCGCACCACCAACAAGATCCTGCGCGCCTTCCTGAACGAGAAGGGCATCTCCGACGCCGACATCATGGAGAACTACACGCCCTTCGGCCATTCCGACTGGCAGACCATCGTTGCCGATGTGAAGGAGTTCGCTTCCCAGGGCAAGAAGACGGCGGTGGTCTCCACCATCAACGGCGATGCCAACGTGCCCTTCTACAAGGAACTGGGCAACCAGGGCATTGCCGCCGAGGAGATCCCGGTGGTGGCCTTTTCCGTCGGGGAGGAGGAGCTTGCCGGTCTCGATACCGGACCCTTGGTCGGCCACTTGGCCGCCTGGAACTACTTCATGAGCGTCGAGGCCGACGTGAACGACGGCTTCATCGAGCAGTGGCACGCCTTCATCGGCGATGAGGACCGGGTCACCAACGATCCCATGGAGGCCACCTACATCGGCTTCAAGATGTGGACCCAGGCGGTGAAGCAGGCCGGCACCACGGAAGTGAATGCCGTGCGTCAGGCCATGTACGGCCAGACCGTGCCCAACCTGACCGGCGGCACGGCGGTGATGAACGCCAACCATCACCTCTCAAAGCCCGTGCTGATCGGCGAGATCCAGGACGACGGCATGATCGAGACCGTCTGGTCGACCGACAAGGAAGTGGTGGGCGATGCCTGGAGCGACTTTATTCCGGAGAGCTCCAAGCTGACGGCCGACTGGACCTATCCCTGGGTCTGCGGCAATTGCGAGGCGCCGACCTACGCGACCAATTAGCGTGCGTGCGAAGGGTGAGGGGGCGACCGCCGTCTCCCCCCTCCGATCTGTGACCCTTGTTCGGGTGATGCCTGTGTTTCGAAACGTGTTGAGGATATCGCTTGTCGCCGTCGCGCTGGCCGTGTTGCTGCCGGCGGCGGCGCGGGCGGATCTTCTCACGGATCTTCAGGCGCTCACCGAGAAATCCAACGAAACCAAGGCCGCGGCCGTGGAAGGCCTGGCCGCCGGCGGTCATGAACGGGCGCTGCCCATCCTCGAGGCCTATCTCGATGGGCACCTGTTCCAGGTGAAGGCCGATGACCGGCTGGTGATCGGGGAAGAGGCGGGCAAGGGCTACCGCATCTTCGATGCCGTCACCGGCGAAGCCGCGGGCGAGCTTGGCAAGCGCAAGCTGCGCAAGGTCAGAATCAACAATCGCCTGCGCCAGGTGGTGAAGGCCGCACTCGGCGGGCTTACCCTGGGCAGCGCTGATCCGGCTGCGCGGATGCGCGCCGCCGATGCCGTCTTCCGCTCTGCGCCGGCGGAAATGATCGGCCCGCTGGAAGCGGCGCTGGCGAACGAACAGGATGCCAGGGTCGCCGAGCGGATCAGGCGCGCGCTGGCCGCGACCCGTCTTGTCAATGCCGAAGACGGCGCACTGCGCGTGACCGCTCTTCAGACTCTTGCAGACTTCACCGATCCCGATGTCCGCGCTGTCGTTGCCGGCGTTCTGCGCGACGACGATGCGGGTGCGCCCCTGGAGGCCGACGCGGCGGTGCGCGCTGCCGCCGAGGAGACCCTCGCGACCATCGAGCGGGCACTGGAGTTCAACAGGTTTCTCGCCAGCATCTTTCAGGGCATCAGCCTGGGCTCCGTGCTGCTGCTGGCCGCCATCGGCCTGGCGATCACCTTCGGGGTCATGGGCGTCATCAACATGGCCCACGGCGAGATGGTGATGCTGGGCGCCTACACGACCTTCGTGGTGCAGGAAGTCTTCCGCACCTCCTTCCCCGGCTACTTCGACTATTCCCTGGCGGTCGCCATTCCAGCCGCCTTCCTGGTGACCGGCCTGGTGGGCATCGGCATCGAGCGCGGCATCATCCGTTTCCTCTACGGGCGCCCTCTGGAGACTCTGCTCGCCACCTGGGGGCTCAGCCTGATCCTGCAGCAGCTTGTGCGCAGCATCTTCGGGCCGACCAACCGCGAAGTGGGCAACCCCTCCTGGATGAGCGGCGCCTGGGAGGTGGCCGGCGGCCTGACCCTCACCTACAACCGGCTCTGGATCATCGTCTTCGCTCTGGTGGTCTTCGCCCTGCTGATGGCGCTCATCCGCTTTTCCAGCTACGGCCTGCAGATGCGCGCGGTAACCCAGAACCGCCCGATGGCCTCGTCCATGGGCATCCGCACCGGCTGGGTCGACGCCATGACCTTCGGGCTCGGCTCGGGCATTGCCGGCATGGCCGGCGTGGCCTTGAGCCAGATCGACAACGTCAGCCCGAACCTGGGGCAGGGCTACATCATCGACAGTTTCATGGTCGTGGTCTTCGGCGGCGTCGGCAACCTCTGGGGCACCCTGGTGGGGGCCTTCTCCCTCGGTCTGGTGAACAAGTTCCTGGAGCCTTATGCCGGCGCCGTGCTCGGCAAGATCCTGGTGCTGGTGGTGGTGATCCTCTTCATCCAGAAGCGCCCGCGCGGCCTCTTCGCCCTGCGCGGCCGCGCGGTGGAGAACTGACGCCGTGCTGCTCTCCAACGACCATGGCCGCCTGCTGTCGCCCCTGGGCGCAAAGATAACCCTCGGTCTGCTGCTGGCCGCCGGGGTGCTGGTGCCGCTGCTGAATCTGGCAGTGCCGCCGGACTCGGTCTTTCACGTTCCCACCTATCTCGTGAGCCTGCTGGGCAAGTATCTCTGCTTTGCCCTGCTGGCCCTTTCCGTCGACCTGATCTGGGGCTACTGCGGGATCCTCAGCCTCGGTCATGGCGCCTTCTTTGCCCTGGGCGGCTATGCCATGGGCATGCACCTGATGCGCCAGATCGGCGACCGCGGAGTCTACGGCCATCCCGTCCTGCCGGACTTCATGGTCTTCCTGAACTGGAAGGAACTGCCCTGGTACTGGTACGGCTTCGACTCCTTTCCCTTCGCCATGCTGATGGTGGTGCTGGTGCCGGGCCTGCTGGCGCTGGTCTTCGGCTGGCTCGCCTTCCGCTCCCGCGTCACCGGGGTCTACCTCTCCATCATCACCCAGGCCATGACCTTCGCCCTCCTGCTGGCCTTCTTCCGAAACGACATGGGCTTTGGCGGCAACAACGGTCTCACCGACTTCAAGGACCTGCTCGGCTTCGACCTGCAGTCCGACGGCACCCGGGCCGCGCTCTTCGCCGCCTCGGCGCTGGCTCTTGCGCTCGCCTATCTGCTCTGCCGCTGGATCGTCGGCTCGAAACTCGGCCGCGTGCTGATCGCCATCCGCGATGCCGAGAGCCGCACCCGTTTCCTCGGCTACAGGGTGGAATTCTACAAGCTCTTCGTCTTCGTGCTTTCGGCCATGCTGGCCGGCATCGCCGGGGCGCTCTACGTGCCCCAGGTCGGCATCATCAATCCCAGCGAGTTCTCCCCGGCCAACTCCATCGAGATCGTCATCTGGGTGGCCGTCGGCGGGCGCGGCTACCTGCACGGCGCCATCCTGGGGGCGGTACTGGTGAACTACGCCAAGACCTACCTGACCGGGGCGGCGCCTGAGATCTGGCTGTTCTTCCTGGGCGGCCTCTTCATCGCGGTCACCGTCTTCATGCCCAAGGGCATCATTGGCTCGCTGGAGCAGGTGTCGGCACGCGTTCCCCTGCTGGCGCGGGCAGCCGGAGGCCGGCAATGAGCGAAGCGGCCCCGGAGATGGCGCCGGCAGAAGCCGAGCCTCCGCAGCTGGCCGAAGTGCCGGCGGCGGCGCGCGCGGCGGCGGACACGATCCTCTACATGGACGGTGTGACCGTTAGCTTTGACGGCTTCAAGGCACTGAACGGTCTCAGCCTCTACGTGCTGGCGGGTGAACTGCGCGCCATCATCGGCCCCAACGGCGCCGGCAAGACCACGATGATGGACGTGATCACCGGCAAGACCCGGCCGGATAGCGGGCAGGTCTTCTTCCAGGGCGAGACCGATCTGACGAAGCTGGACGAGGCGGCAATCGCCAACCTGGGGATCGGCCGCAAATTCCAGAAGCCGACGGTCTTCGAAAGCCACAGCGTCCTGGACAACCTGGAACTGGCCTTGAAGGGCAACCGGGGTGTCTTTGCCAGCCTGCTGTCCCGCCTTACTCGAGATCAGGAGGCGCGGATCGATGCGGTTCTGGAGCGCATCGCCTTGCAGGATCAGCGCGCGCAGCGCGCCGGCAGCCTCTCCCACGGACAGAAGCAGTGGCTGGAGATCGGCATGCTGCTGATGCAGGACCCGGAACTGCTGCTGGTGGACGAGCCGGCAGCGGGCATGACCGACGCGGAAACCGCCAAGACGGCGGAGATGCTGCAGGAGATTGCGCGCTCCCATTCCGTCGTGGTGGTGGAACACGACATGGAATTCATCCGCGCCCTCGACTGCCATGTCACGGTGCTGCACGAGGGCGCGGTCCTGGCCGAGGGCTCGCTGGAGAGCCTGCAGGACAACCGCGACGTCATCGAAGTCTACCTCGGCCGGTGAGGAGACAAGCGTGGTGCTGAAGGTCCAGGACATCGATCTCTTCTACGGCGCCAGCCAGGCGCTGCGGAAGGTCAGCCTGACGGCCGCCAAGGGGGCGGTCACCTGCGTTCTCGGCCGTAACGGTGTCGGCAAGACGTCTCTCCTGCGGGCCATTGCCGGCCAGCAGGCGGTGAAGGGCGGGTCGATCACCTGGGAGGACGAAGCCCTGGACGGGCTGCCGCCGCACCAGCGGGCGCGGCGGGGGATTGCCTTCGTGCCGCAGGGGCGCGAGATCTTTCCGCTGCTGTCGGTGGAAGAGAACCTGCGCAGTGGCTATGCGGCCCTGCGGCGAACGGAGCGTTTCATCGAGGACGAGATCTTCGACCTTTTTCCCGTCCTGAAGGACATGCTGCGGCGGCGCGGCGGCGATCTTTCTGGCGGCCAGCAGCAGCAGCTTGCCATCGCGCGGGCCCTGGTTATGCGCCCGCGCCTGCTGATCCTGGACGAGCCCACCGAGGGTATCCAGCCGTCGATCATCAAGGACATCGAGCGGGTCATTCGCTTGCTCGCCGGCCGCGGCGATATGGCCATTCTGCTCGTCGAACAGTATCTTGAATTCGCAAGGGACCTGGCCGACAGCTATGCGGTGATGGATCGCGGGGAAATCGTTCTGACGGGCCGGGGTGAGGAGATGGTGGAGGCCGATGTCCGTCGCTACATCGCCGTGTGAGGCTGCGGCCGTGGCTTTGGACCGGGGGGCGGGGGCCGTGGTACCTCTGCGGCGTCCGGCGGTGCACGGCGAGGCGGCGCTGTCGCTGCGCTTCCTGGATGGCGAGACCCGCCCGGCGGACCTCTATCAGCGCGACCCGCTGTCGCTGCGTCTGCCGCGGCCGGCGCGGGGCGACATTCTGGAGGCCTGCCTGATCACCACCTCCGGCGGCATCGTCGGCGGTGACCGGCTGGACATCGCCGTTACTGCGGGGCAGGGCGCGCGGGCCCGGGTCTATCCCCAGGCGGCGGAGAAGGTCTACCGCTCAACCGGTGCCGACAGCCGCATCGACGTGACCCTGACAGCCGATGCGGACTCCTGGCTGGAGTGGCTGCCGCAGGAAACCATCCTCTTCGATGGCGCGCGCCTCAGGCGGCGCACCACCCTGGACCTGGCGGCGGGCAGCCGGGCACTGGCCGGCGAGTTTCTGGTCTTCGGCCGCCGTGCCTCCGGCGAGCAGCTTGCCCGGGGATTGATCCACGATGCCTGGCGCGTGAGTCGCGACGGCACGCTGGTCTGGGCCGACGCCCTGCACATGGACGGTGACCTTGCCGCGCCGTTGGCATCGCCGGCCTGTCTCGGTGGGGCAACGGCTTTCGCCTCGATGATCTATGCAGCCGACGATGCGGCGAGCCATCTTCCGGCACTGCGCGACCTCTTGCCGGCGGAAAGCGCCGAGGCGCAGCACGCACTGACGGCGGTGAACGGGCTCATTGTCGGGCGCTTCGTCGGCCAAGCCCTGGCGGTGCGCCGAAGTTTCGGCAGCTTCTGGGCGGCGGCGCGGGCGGCTCTGGCCGATCTGCCCCCGCAGCTTCCGCGTCTCTGGCATCTTTGAAGAAAAATGAGAAATATTAGGGGAGTAGGATGTGAACCTGACGCCGCGTGAAAAGGACAAGCTGCTGGTCGCCATGGCCGCCATGGTGGCGCGCAACCGCCTGGGCCGGGGGTGCAAGCTGAACTATCCGGAGGCCATCGCGCTGATCTCCGACTTCGTGGTGGAAGGCGCGCGCGACGGGCGCCCGGTGGCCGACCTCATGCGCGACGGCGGCACGGTCCTCGGCCGCGACCAGGTGATGGAGGGTGTGGCCGAGATGATCCACGAGATACAGGTGGAGGCCACCTTTCCCGACGGCACCAAGCTGGTGACCGTGCACCAGCCGATCCGCTAGGGAGGCCGCGCGATGATCCCCGGAGAAATCATGGTCGCCGAGGGCGACATCACCCTGAACGAAGGGCGGGAGGCGATCGCCCTGATGGTCGCCAACAGCGGCGACCGGCCGATCCAGGTCGGCTCCCACTATCATTTCTACGAGACCAACGAGGCGCTGGTCTTCGACCGCGACAAGGCGCTGGGCCGCCGGCTGGACATCGCCGCCGGCACTGCCGTGCGCTTCGAGCCCGGCCAGAGCCGCGAGGTCAGCCTGATTCCCTATGCGGGCGCACGCCAGGTTTACGGCTTCAACGCCCGGGTCAACGGCCCCCTCACCGAAGACATGGGGGGCTAGGGCCATGCCGCAGAAGATCGACCGCGCCGCCTATGCCGCCATGTTCGGCCCCACGGTCGGGGACCGTGTCCGCCTGGCCGACACCGAGCTTGTCATCGAAGTCGAGGAAGACAAGACAACCTACGGAGAAGAAATCAAGTTCGGCGGCGGAAAGGTGATCCGCGACGGCATGGGGCAGGCCCAGGCGAGCCGCGCCCAGGGCGCCGTCGACACGGTCATCACCAACGCGCTGATCGTCGACCACTGGGGCATCGTGAAGGCCGACGTCGGCCTGAAGGACGGGCGCATCGCCGCCATCGGCAAGGCCGGGAACCCGGACGTGCAGCCCGGCGTCGATATTGTGGTCGGTCCGGGGACCGAGGCCATCGCGGGCGAGGGGCGTATCCTCACGGCGGGCGGCATCGATGCGCACATCCACTGGATCTGCCCGCAGCAGATGGAGGATGCACTCTACTCCGGCGTCACCACCATGCTGGGCGGCGGCACCGGCCCCGCCGAGGGCACCAACGCCACGACGGCGACGCCCGGGCCCTGGCACATCGCGCGCATGCTGCAGGCTGCCGAGGGCTTCCCCATGAACCTCGGTTTCTTCGGCAAGGGCAACGCGACCAAGCCGGATGCCCTGCGCGAACAGATCGCCGCCGGCGCCTGTGCGCTGAAGCTGCACGAGGACTGGGGGACGACGCCGGCGGCCATCGACACCTGTCTTTCGGTGGCCGAAGAGATGGACATCGGCGTGGCCATCCACACCGATACGCTCAACGAGTCGGGTTTTGTCGAGAACACCGTGGCCGCCTTCAAGGGCCGCACCATTCACGCCTTTCATACCGAAGGCGCCGGCGGCGGCCATGCCCCGGACATCATCAAGGTCTGCGGCGAGACCAATGTCCTGCCGTCCTCCACCAACCCGACGCGGCCCTTCACGGTGAACACGGTGGACGAGCATCTCGACATGCTGATGGTCTGCCACCACCTGGACCCCAAGATCCCGGAGGACCTGGCCTTCGCCGAGAGCCGCATCCGGCGGGAGACCATTGCCGCCGAAGACATCCTCCACGACCTCGGCGCCTTTTCCATGATTGCCTCCGACAGCCAGGCCATGGGGCGCGTGGGGGAGGTGATCATCCGCACCTGGCAGACCGCCGACAAGATGAAGAAGCAGCGCGGCGCCCTGCCGGAGGACAGCGGGCGCAACGACAACTTCCGGGTCAAGCGCTACATCGCGAAGTACACCATCAATCCGGCGCTGACCCACGGCATCGCCGACTCGGTGGGCTCCGTCGAGGTCGGCAAGCTGGCCGATCTGGTGCTCTGGAAGCCCATGTTCTTCGGCGTGAAACCGGATCTGGTGCTGAAGTGCGGCAGCATCGCGGCGGCGGCCATGGGCGATCCCAACGCCTCCATCCCGACGCCGCAGCCGGTCCACTACCGCCCCATGTTCGCCGGCTTCGGCAAGGCCATGACCGAAAGCGCCGTCACCTTTGTCTCCCAGGCCGCGGCGGAGGGCGACGCGGGGCGGCTGCTCGGGCTCTCCCGCCAGGTCGTGCCGGTCTCCGGCATCCGCACGGTGACCAAGAAGGACATGGTGCTGAACGACTACACGCCGGAAGTGGAGGTCGATCCCGAGACCTACGAGGTGCGGGCCGATGGCACGCTCTTGACCTGCGAGCCGGCGGAGGTGCTGCCCATGGCGCAGCGCTACTTCCTGTTCTAGGGGCCGGCGCGATGCAGAGAGCGACCACGGTTCGTGCGGCCGGGACCTGGTCCCCGGCGGAGGCCTGCGATGCGGTGCGCCTGGATTTCGATGCGCGCCATCGCCGCCGCATCGTCATGAAGGGCGAGGCTGGGGTGGAGTTTCTGCTGGACCTGCCCGAAGCCATAGCGCTGTCGGACGGCGACGGCCTGGTGCTGGAGGCGGGCGGCACGGTCGCCGTGGTGGCGGCGCCCGAACGCCTGATCGAGGTGCGGGCCGGGCCTGGCGCCGACCTGCTGCGCATCGCCTGGCACCTTGGCAACCGTCATCTGCCGACCCAGTTGCTGGGCGACCGTCTGCGCATCCGTGAGGACCACGTGATCCTGGAGATGCTGCAGAAGCTGGGTGCGCGCACAGCGTTGATCGAAGCGCCCTTCAGTCCCGAAGGCGGCGCCTACGGTCACGGAAGAACGCAGGGGCACGGCCATGGCGGGCCCGGGCATGGCGGACACGGGCATGGCGGACACGGGCATGGCGGACACGGGCATGACTGAACCGCTCGATCACGCGGGGCTCTACCGCCTGATGACCTGGCTTTCGCCGTCCTACCCTGTGGGCGCCTTCAGCTACTCGCACGGCCTGGAGTACGCCGTCGAGAACGGCACGGTGACCGATGCGGCGGCGCTGGAGAACTGGCTGCGGGACCTGTTGCTTTTCGGCTCCGGACGCAACGATGCCTGCCTCTTTCACCATGCCTTCGAGGCCGCGGATGACCTGGAGAAGTTGCTGGAAGTCAATGTATTGGCGGCGGCTTTTGTCGCATCGTCTGAGCGTCATCTGGAGACGACCGCGCAAGGCCGCGCCTTTGCCGAGGCCACCCGCGATGCCTGGCCTTGTGCCGCGCTCGACCGTCTGCTGTCGGTCTCGGCAGGGCCGCCGGCCTACCCTGTGGTGGTGGCCGTTGCGGCTGCCGGCCACGGTTTGCCGCTGGCTGCCGGCCTCCACGCCTACCTGCACGGCTTTGCCGCCAACATCGTCTCTGCCGGGGTGCGTCTCATTCCGCTGGGCCAGAGCGACGGGCAGCGTGTGACGGCGGCGCTGGAGCCGGCCATTGCCGAGACCGCGGCGCTGGCGCAGACCATGCCGCTGGAGGATCTCGGCGGTGCCTCCGCCCTGGCCGATCTGGCGGCGATGAAACACGAAACCCAGTACACGAGGTTGTTCCGATCATGACCACAGCACAGACAGGCCCTTTGCGGGTCGGTATCGGCGGGCCGGTGGGCTCCGGCAAGACGGCGCTGATGGACGCGCTCTGCAAGACGCTATCGCAGCGCTACGACATCGCCGCCATCACCAACGACATCTATACCCGCGAAGATGCGGAGTTCCTGACCCGCTCAGGCGCCCTGCCGCCGGAGCGCATCGTTGGGGTGGAGACCGGCGGCTGCCCGCATACGGCCATCCGCGAGGACGCCTCCATCAATCTGGCCGCCGTCGCCGACCTGCGCACGCAGTTTCCCGAGCTCGATCTGGTGCTGATCGAATCCGGCGGCGACAACCTGGCAGCCACCTTCAGCCCGGAGCTGGCCGATATCACCATCTACGTGATCGACGTCTCCGCCGGTGACAAGATCCCGCGCAAGGGCGGGCCGGGGATCACCCGTTCCGACCTGCTTGTGATCAACAAGACGGACCTGGCGCCGCTGGTGGGCGCGGATCTCGGCGTCATGGACCGCGATGCCAAGAAGATGCGCGGCGAGCGGCCCTTCGTCTTCGCCCAGGTGAAGGCGGGGCAGGGGGTGGCAGAGGTCGCCGCCTTCATTGAGCGCCTCGGCGGTCTGGCAAAGGACGCCGAAAGCTCCGTCGCCTAAAACAGCTAGCCCGCGTCGGCGATTTCGCCGAGAAAGACATCGGCGAAGTCCCGCAGTTTGGCGGTGCCGACGCCGTTGACGGCGGCGAATTCGCTGTGGCTGCGCGGGCGCCGCCGGGCCATGTCGGCCAGGGCCTTGTCGGGGAAGATGACGTAGGCGGGAACGCCGCGCTCCTTGGCGAGGCGCAGGCGCAGTTCCTTGAGCCGGCCGAGCAGGGAGTTCTCCTCCGGTGTCAGGGCCGTTTCCGGTGCCTGCTTTCGGGTTCGCGGCTTGCGGCCGTGGGTGGCGACCCGGTCCGGGCGGTAATGGAAGGCTTCCGCGCCGGCCAGGAGGGCGCGGCCCTTGGCGGTGATCTTCAGGCCGCCGTATCCGGCAATGTCGAGCTGAAGGAAGCCGGCGGCCACAAGCTGGCGGATCAGGGAGCGCCAGGCCTCCTTCTTGCCGTCCGCCCCGGCGCCGAAGCCTGCAAGGTTGTCGTGGCCAGACTTCACGACCTTTTCGGTTGCCGTGCCCCGCAGGATGTCGACGATATGGGCGACGCCGAAGCGCTGGCCGGTTTGCTCGATGACGGCCAGGATCTGCCGGCCCTCCGCAGTCCCGTCGCTAAGATCCACCGGGTTGCGGCAGAGATCGCAGTTGCCGCAGGGTTCCAGGTCTTCACCGAAGTAGTTCAGCAGCAGGCGCCGCCGGCAGGTGGGGGACTCGCAGTAGCCGATCAGGGCGTCGAGGCGCTGGTGCTCGCGCCGGCGCCGGTCGTCGCTGCTTTCTTCCTGCTCGATGAAGACCCGGCGCATGCGGATGTCGTCCAGGCCGTAGAGCATCTGCGCCTCGGCAGGCAGGCCGTCCCGGCCCGCGCGGCCGATCTCCTGGTAGTAGGCCTCTACCGATGCCGGGAGGTCGCAGTGGAAGACGAAGCGCACATCCGGCTTGTCGATGCCCATCCCAAAGGCAATGGTCGCGACCATCACCACGCCATCTTCGGTCATGAAGGCGTTCTGGTTTGCATCCCGGGCTTCCTTGTCCATCCCGGCGTGATAGGCCAGCGCCTTGATGCCGTTTTCCACCAGAAAGGCCGCGGCTTCCTCGGTCTTGCGCCGGGACAGGCAGTAGACGATGCCGCTGACGCTGTCGTGGCGCCGGAGGAACGTCAGCAACTGGCTCTTCCACTGCTGCTTCACCTCGACGCCGAGCTGCAGGTTCGGGCGGTCGAAGCCCAGTACGAAGCTTTCAGCGTCTCCGCCGAACAGCTTGTCGACGATGTCATTTCGCGTGGTGGCATCCGCGGTCGCCGTCAGGGCAGCAATGGGAGCCCCGGGAAAGATGTCCCTAAGCTGCGCCAGGTCCTCGTACTCCGGGCGGAAGGCCGGGCCCCATTGGGAGATGCAGTGCGCCTCGTCGACGGCGATGAGCCGCACGTCCAGCCGCTTGAGGGCAGCCAGCATGCGCTCTGTCATCAGGCGCTCCGGCGCCAGGTAGAGCAGGCGGGTCTCGCCCGCCGCGACGCGCCGCCAGGAAGCCACGTTGTCGGCGCGCGGGCGCGCCGAGTTGATGGTTTCCGCCTCGACCCCGGCCAGGCGCAGGGCGGCGACCTGGTCCTGCATCAGGGCAACCAATGGCGAGACCACGACCGTGAGGCCGCCCCGCGCCAGGGCCGGCACCTGAAAGCAGAGCGACTTCCCGGCCCCGGTCGGCATGACGGCGAGGGCCGAACGCCCGGCCAGCAGGGTGTCGATGATCTCCGCCTGTCCCGGGCGGAAGCTGTCGAATCCAAAGACGTCCTTGAGTATCAGCGCTTTCTGGTCGCTCACGCGTACCCCGCAACGTCGAAGGTGGCAGGGTGACAGTCCACCAGCGCAGGGGTCCCGTGTCGGCTTGCGAATCGAGAGGGCCGGATCAGCATGACCCGACGTTCATGCCTGCGCCCCGGCCGGGCCTCAACCCTTTTTGCTGTGGGTAACAGGGATCGGCGCGACGGCGCCGCGCTCGGCCCCGCCATGCGGACGCAAAGGGGGCTATTCTGCCCCTTCCGTGTCCCCCTCGGCATCGTCGTCCACCTCGATGACGGAGATCGGCTGCTTCAGCTTCTTCAGTTTGTTGTACTGCTTCAGCTTCTCGATCATGGCGGGCGAAAGGCGGTGCCCGCTGGCGAGGACCAGAACATCAGCCTCGGTGACGACATCGGCGGCCAGCTTGTGGGTTTCCTTGAGCTGAAAGAGCTCGACCTGTTGGACCTCTGGCTCCGCCGAGGCGTCGCCGCTGCTGTCTTCCGCAGGGACCAGGCAGGCCTGGGCCGCCTTCAGGATCTCGGGGTCGTAGTGCGCACCATCCCTGGCCAGGGTCTCGAAGGCTGCGCTGCTGGGCCACTCGCCCGTCGTCGCCCGCGCAAGGTCGGAGAGCACGCGCAGGACCCGTGCCTCCATCGGCAGCGCCTCGCCCTTCTTGCCGTCACCGGGAAAACCGCTGCCGTCGAAGCCCGCGGACTGGTAGTAGACGGCATCCGCGACGGCTTCGAGCCGCGGGATGTTCTTGATCAGGTCGCGAGCGGTCTCCGGCGTCCGGGTCAGCATCTCGGCTTCCACGTCGCTGAGCTTCTCCCCGTCGCGCAGCTTCTGGCTCACTTCCCTGGGCAGGGTGATGCGGCCGATTCCATGCAGCATGATGGACATGTTCAGAGCCCAGCCGTCGCGCAGCTTCATGAAGCGCGCCAGCATGCGCGCCCAGAGCTGCAGGCGGGCCGTCTCCTTGAACGCCTCGGGGTCGTTCAGCGAGAGCACGTCGACCAGCACCTTGATGCTGCCAGCCAGGGTTTTTTCCAGCAGTTCCCGTTCGGCGGCGATCAGCCGGTACTGCTGCTGGGCCGCCTCCACGGCAACGGCGAGGTCTTCCGGGCCGCAGGGCTTGGTCAGAAAGCGGAAGATGTGCCCTTCGTTGACGGCGTCCATGGCCGTTTTCTGGTCGGCATTGCCGGTCAGCATCATGCGGACCGTCAGCGGCGCCTTCTGCTTGACCTGGCGCAGAAAGCTGATGCCGTCCATCTCCGGCATCTGCTGGTCGCTGACCACGACGGCAAAGGGACCGTGCTGGTCGATCGCGTCCAGGCCGGCGGCGCCCCCTTCGGCGGTCTTCAGATCGAAGCGCTTGCGCAGGCCGCGCTTGAAGGCGCTCAGGATCTGCGGATCGTCGTCGACGAAGAGGACCTTGTCGCTCACGCTGCACTCCCGATACGGCGCCAGCCCTCGGCCCAATCGGCAATGTTCTCGGTGCAGCCCTGCTGGCCCAGAAAGTCCGTATCCAGGCGCGCGAGGACGGCGTCTGACGGCTCTCCGGCATCGCTGGCGCTGACGATACCCAGGGCGGCGTGGACCGCCAGAAGCGGCAGCCGCGCGTCTTCGTCTTGCTCTGGGACCCCGGGCTCGCGATGATGGCGGATCGCCTCGACAACCGCTGAGGGCATGCCCCAGGCTGCTGCAAGGTATGCCCCAAACACGACGTGGGAGGCGGCGAAGACCTCCCGCTCGGCATCGTCCGGCCCCTTGCCCTCGTCGACCAGGGCGGTGACACGGGCGTAGTGGTCACCGGCCTGATCGCAGAGCAGCAGGCGGCCGAGATTGTGGAGCAGGCCGGCGAGACGGGCCTGTTCGATTACCTGGGCAGAGGCGCCCCGCTGCTCGGCGATCCAGGCGGAGAGTTCGCTGACGCTGCGGGCCTGTGCGATCGCCCGCTCGTAGGCGGCGCGGCAGGGCCCCGAAGGAAAGGCGCTGACGAAGGATTCGTTGATCAGCAGGGCGCGCAGAACGTCCCAGCCCAGCAGGTTCGCGGCTGCCCTGGGACTGAACACCGGGTCACCGATGCCAAAG
Source organism: Rhodospirillales bacterium BBD 1991-14 (assembly GCA_001657395.1). GTDB lineage: Bacteria > Pseudomonadota > Alphaproteobacteria > Kiloniellales > Kiloniellaceae > Pelagibius. The sequence continues at coordinate 199,589 of LYSY01000001.1, forward strand.
TAGGCGGAATTCGCCAGCTGCATCACCTTTGCGGCGAGCGCCGGCTCGTCGGCGAAAAGTTCCACCGCCTGGTCGATGGTCGCAGATTCCGAGTCCAACAGGTCGGCGAGGGCATCGAAGGTGCTGCGCGAGGTCGCGAGACACCGCACGCCGGTCACCAGCGCCCCCATGTCGATATTCTCGAACTCGCTGCGCCGCCGCAGGCAATGGCTGATGACCGCGACAAGCCGCTCGCTGTTCGACGGCTTCGGAAAGAACTGGTGGCTCGTCACCACCGTACGGAACGTCGCCTCGGTGTCGGCTTCGCCGGAAAGGATGAAGCGCAACATCTGTGGATAGCGCTCCGCCACCTGGTCAAGCAGCTCCGCGCCCCCGACGCCCGGCATTTTCATGTCCGTAACAAGCACATCGTAGCTTTCCCCCTCAAGCGTCTTCAGTGCCTCCTCGCCGCCCTCGGCGAAGTCCATGGTCCATTCATTGCGCATGCTGCGCAGCATGCGGCGAAGCCCCTGAAGGATGTTGCTTTCATCGTCGACGAAGAGAATGCGCGGCTTCATCTAGACAGCCTCCTTCAGGGTCTCGGCCTCCCCAACCGGCAAATGAATGATGAACGTGGTGCCGACGCCGACCTCGGACTCTACCGAGATGGTTCCATCGTGCTTCTGCGTGATGCTGCTGTAGGCGATCGACAGCCCCTGGCCGGTCCCCTTGCCGACGCCCTTGGTCGTGAAGAAGGGATCGAAGATCTGCTTCCTGTGTTCCTCGGAAATGCCGCAGCCGGTATCGCTGATGCGGATCTCGGCCATGTCGCCGCGCTGCAGCGTCTCGATGGTGATCTTGCCCAGATCTTCCTTGTTCAGGCTTTCGATCGCGTGTGCGGCGTTGATCACCATGTTCAGAATGACCTGGTTCAATTCGCCCGGCAGGCAGGGAACCATGGGCAGGCTGTCAGCGAACTTCGTCTCCACCTCGGCGATGTACTTCCACTCGTTGCGGGCGACCGTCAGGGTGGTGTCGATGGCCTTGTTCAGATCGACCAGGCTCTTTTCCGCGGTGCCCGGGTGCGAGAATTCCTTGATCGCGGTGACGATCTTGCTGATCCGCGCAACGCCATCCAGGCCCTGCGCGATGGAGGTCGGAACCTCCTCTTTCAGGAAGTCGATGTCGGCGTCTTCCTGGCAGGCCTTCACGGTGGCGATCTCGTCGCCCAGCACGCCGGCGGCTTCGGCTGCCTTCAGCAGGGTCTCTTGCGCTTCCAGCACCTTCATCAGATCGGTGAAGGCGTCTTTCAGGAAGTGACCGTTGTCGCTGACGTACTGAACCGGCGTATTGATTTCATGGGCGATGCCGCTTGCCAGGGTGCCGAGGGACTCCAGCTTCTGCGCCTGACTCAGCTCCTGTTCGAGCTTGGCCCGCCTCTCCTCGGCTTCCTTGCGGGCGGAGACATCCTTGAGGATCCAGACCGTGAAGGTGCTGCCGTCCATGTCGAGCTGGGTGATGGACAGTTCCATCGGAAAGGTCGCGCCGCTTTTGCGCTGGCCGACAGACTCAATGGATTTGTCGGAGGTGTTCAGTTCCTGGTGGAGCTCCGAAACGGCATCGTATCCATGCGCGGCATCGCGGGTCTCCGGGCTGAACAGCTCGAAGAAGTCGGTTCCCAGCATTTCTTCCTTCGACATTTCGAAGGTCAACTCGGCCACCCGGTTGGCGCGGATGATCTGATCCTTCTCGTCGACCAGGAAGATCGAAGCCATGGCGTGGTCGAGGACTGCCTGAAGCTGCTGCGACTGAGCCTTGATGAGCTGGGCGGACTTGGAGACCTGTTCGCTGGCCAGGTAGAGGTCGCGGCTCTTTGTTTCAAGCAGGGACTCGGCCTGCCGCCGCGCGATCTTCTCGCGCGCCAGACGCTTCTTGAGAACGTCCGTGTCCATATCCTAAGCCGCCTTCGTCAGAAGGAACCGAACGCTGCTGCCGCTGTCGTCGATGTCCTGGCGTTCGACGCTCATCTTCTCGCCGAAGTAATCGATACAGCCCAGGATCAGGCCGTGCGCCGCATCGGCCAGGCAGCGCTGTGACTCGTAGATGACTTCAAGCGTGTCGTCGCCCTGGCGTGTGGCGGTGATCAGAGGCGGCTTGGAATCGCTGTAGAGCTTGCGGACCTCTGCGTGAACGATGCTCTCCACGCCTTCAAGGAAGGTGAAGGCATCCTTGACCCCGGAGAAGAAGCGGGGGTAGGTGCGCACGAAGCGCTCGAAGAGGTAGAACCCGTAGGCGCGGACGAGGTCGGTGACCGGTGTATCGGTCTCCTTGCTCAACTGGACCACCAGTTGAACGAGCTCGGTGTGGTCGTAGGTCCCGATCGTCGTGTAGGCGCAGCCCGAAGAGACATCGACCTGATCGATGATGCGCTCGGTCAGATCAGGCGAAAACTTCTGGTCCACCATCTCCAGAAACTCGGTGAAGAGTATGCCCTTCATGGTAGCGTTTCTCCCGTCAGCTCCAGCGGGTGCCGGGTTGCCCCGCCACGCCCAACCCTTGGCCCTGGGCCTCCGGAAACAGCAGTGATGAGCACCCAGTCTGCAGGCGCGAGGAGAAAATCCCTCCCTTCACCTGCGCTTCTGATGAGGAACTATCGACAGTAATTCTAGACAAAACGTTAATTCTCTTAGGTTGAAAATTATCAAAATGATTATCTATAGAGGGTTGAGTCGCACAGGGGTGCGGCCTGGGCGTGCTGCTGATTTTGCTGGAGCGGGATGGCCGTCAGGCGGCTGCGGCGCTGCCATAAACCCCGCGCAGAGCCTCGACAAGGGGGGCGACGAGATGCCGCTTCGGGCAGTCGCTGCGCAGGCTGACGGCCAGGTGCCGCAGCACGGGGGGTGAACCGAAGGCGCGGACGCGGATGTCCTCAGGAAACCCGCTGCCCGCGGCGGCGGCGGGGACGATGGAGACCCCGAGCCGCTGGCGCACCAGCGAGACCACCGCTTCCAGGGTGTCGATCTCCATACGGGAGTTCACCGCGATCTTGCGCCGCTGCAACTCTCCGTCGATCAGCCGTGCCACTCGGGCCTGGCGGCTGAAGCGCACATAGGGCTCCGAGGCCAGGACCTTGGTGACGTCGCGTCCCTTGATGTCGCGATGGGCGATCAGAACCAGCGGCTCGCTGCAGATCCGGTGGCTGACGAGGTCCGAGTCTCCCGGTGCAGCCTCCGTCACGATTGCGCAGTCAAGGGTTCGACGGCGCAGCCGCTCCTCAAGATCGTGCGACAGTCCGGTGGTGAGGCGCACCGAGACCTCGGGCCGCTCCGTCTGCAGCCGGCGCAGCGCGGCGGGCACTGACGAGGCCACGGCCGTATGGACGGCGCCGACACGCAACACGCCCCGCGCCGGATCCCGCGAGAGGCTTTCGCTCAGCGCCTCCCAATGGGCGATCACCTCGCGGGCGCGGCTCACGAAGTCCCGGCCTTCCTCGGTCAGCTGCGGCGGCCGGCTGCGGCGGTCGAACAGCGTGATGCCGATCTCGTCTTCCAGGGCGCGCAACTGGAGGCTGACGGCCGAGAGGGAGAGGCCAAGCTGGGCGCTGGCTTCCGCGAAGCTGCCGCAGTCCGCCGCGGCGATCAGGGTGTAGAGCGACTTAACGTCCATGCTGGGCCGAGGCTGCTTGTTTTCCTGTTTTTCTAAACTTAGTTAGCTCTTGATTGAGATTTGCAAAAGCATAGACTGGCTGCAAGCAGAACGAAACAGTCTTTGTGCAGGGAGCAAATGCCGATGCGCGGTGCGGATCATTTGGCGGGCGCCATGGCGCAGGCCGGCGTCGACGTGGTCTTCTCGCTTTCAGGCAACCAGATCATGCCGCTCTACGATGCGCTGATCGACCCGGGCATCCGTATCGTTCACAGCCGTCACGAGGCGGCGGCCGTCTTCATGGCCGATGCCTATGCACAGGTGTCGGGCCGTATCGGCGTTGCCCTGGTGACGGCCGCCCCGGGCTTCGGCAATGCGCTGGGCGCGCTCTATACCGCCGCCATGTCGGAAAGCCCGGTGATCTTCCTGTCCGGTGATTCACCGGTCGGACTGGACGGGAAGGGGGCCTTCCAGGAGTTTCCGCAGGGCGCGGCGGCGCGCCCCTTTGTGAAGGCCAGTGAGCGCGTACAGAATGCCGGCGACCTCGCCCCGGCCTTTGCCAGAGCCGTCCGGCTGGCCAGGGCCGGCCGTCCCGGTCCGGTGCATCTCGCGCTGCCCTTCGATGTCTTGAAGGCGGAGGTGGGCCCGGCGGTGCCGATGACCTCCGCGGACTTTGCTGCGCCGGTGCGCAGCGCCGACCCCGAGATGCTCGCAGCCATCCAGGCACGGCTAGCGGCTTTCGAGCGCCCCTTGTTGCTCGCCGGTCCCAGCCTGAACGTCCTGCGTGGCGGCGACCGCCTGGCGAAGCTTGGCGAAGTGCTCGACCTTCCGGCCATTGCGCTGGAAAGCCCGCGGGGCCTGCGGGATCCGGCTCTGGGCGCCTTTGCCGAGGTGCTGGCCACCGCGGACTGTCTCTTCTTCGTCGGCAAAGCGACCGACTTCATGTCCGGCTTTGGCGGGATGGCGCAGTCTTCTGCCGCACCTGTGATCCTGGTTGACCCTGACGCCACCGCGATCACGCGGGCCAGGGAGACGCTGGGCGGGCGCCTCGAGCTTACGGCGATCGCCGATCCCGGTCCCGTAGCGGCAGCCCTGACGGCGGCCGGCGGTGGCGGCGAGGCGCGCGCCGCCTGGCGCCGGGAGGTGGCCGATGCGCTGGCCTGCCGCGCGGAGCCGGAGCACACCAAGGCCATTCACGCCGCCGAGGTCGGTGCCGCGGTGCAGTCCGCCTTGCAAGGCAGCGCCGATGCGATCCTCATCTGCGACGGCGGGGAGTTCGGTCAGTGGATACAGGCGACGACCCGCATTCCCCGTCGGATCATCAACGGGCCCTCCGGCGCTATCGGTGCGGCGCTGCCTTATGCCATCGGCGCCAGACTTGCGCAGCCCGATGCGCCGCTGGTCGCCCTGATGGGCGACGGGACTGCGGGCTTTCATCTCAGCGAGTTCGAAACGGCGGCGCGTGAACGGACCGCCTTTGCGGTCATCGTCGGCAACGACGCCCGCTGGAACGCCGAGCAGGTGATCCAGGTCCGCGACTATGGCGCGCAGCGCAAGATCGGCTGCGATCTGCTGCCCGGCGCACGCTACGACAAGGCGGCCGAGGCGCTCGGCTGCCGGGGCTTTCATGTAACCGAGGCCGGGCAGCTGCAGGGCGCACTCGCCGATGCGCTGTCCGGCGGTGCGCCGGCCTGCATCGATGTCGCGATCGCACCGCAGGCGGCGCCCAGCGTGTCGCGCAGGTCCCCGGAACCCGTGAAAGCGCCGGCATGACCCAGGGGCCGGAAGCCGCGCTGACCGTGCGCATCTGGCGCGGCAAGGCGGAGGGTCGTTTCGAGACCTATCGCGTTCCGGCCCGCGACAACCAGACCGTCCTGGATGTGGTCACGGAGGTGCAGCGCCACCAGGCGCCGGACCTGGCATACCGCTTTGCCTGCCGGGTCGGGGTCTGCGGCTCCTGCGCCATGACCGTCAACGGCCGCCCGCGCTGGACCTGCCGCACCCACGTGCGCCGGGTCGCGCTGGAAGGGACGCTGACGGTGGAGCCGCTGCGCAACCTGCCGCGGATCAAGGACCTGGCCTGCGACATGGCGCCCTTCTTCGACAGGTGGCAGCGCGCCGGTGGCCGGTTTTCCGGAACCGCAAGCCGGCAGGATCCGCCGCAGCGGGTCGACCCGCAGTCGCCATCGCGCCTGGCTGCTTCGGCTGCCATCGAGTGCATCAACTGCGCGGTCTGCCATGCGGCCTGTGACGTGGTTGCCTGGAATTCCGACTACCTGGGCCCGGCCGCCCTGAACCGCGCCTGGACGCTGGTGAACGATGCGCGCCACGGGCCGCGCGCGGACACCCTGGACCGTGCCTTCGCTGAAGGCGGCTGCACCTCCTGCCACAGCCAGGGCAACTGCACCCGCCACTGTCCGGTCGGCCTCAGCCCATCGGAAAGCATCGCCGCGCTGAAGCGCAGCGCCTTCTTCGGCCTGCCGAAGGGGGAGGCCCCGGAGTGACGGAGCGCCGGCTCTTCGTGCTGCAGCGATTGACGGCGCTGATCCTGGCGCCGCTGGTGCTGGTGCATCTGGGGCTCATCCTCTATGCGGTGCGCGACGGCCTGACGGCGCAGGAGATCCTCGGCCGCACCCAGGGCAGCCTGGGCTGGGCATTCTTTTACGGAACCTTCGTGCTGGCTGCGGCCATCCATGCGCCGCTGGGCCTGCGCACCATCCTGCGCGAGTGGACCGGTGCCAGCGCGCGCGTGGCGATGCTTGTCTCTCTTGTCTTCGGCGTGCTGCTGGCCGGACTTGGTCTGCGGGCCGTGGTCGCAGTGGTTGCTTAGGCCCATGCAGCCCCTTCGGAATCACGAGAGCTACCTCGCCTTCCTCGGCCACCGTCTGTCGGGGCTGGCCCTGGCCGTCTTCCTGCCTTTCCATTTCCTCGCGCTCGGTCTCGCGCTCGAAGGGGCTGAACGGCTGGACGCCTTCCTGGTCTTCGCCGAGCTGCCGCTGGTGAAGGTCGCGGAGTGGGGGCTGGTCACTTTGCTGACCCTTCATCTCTGCTTCGGGCTGCGCCTGCTGGCGTTGGAACTGCTGGTCTGGCCTTACCGCAACGATCCGCGCCTGCGCTGGATCTTTCCGGGAACAGCCGCCGCCATTGCCGTCGGCGTGGCCTTCTATGCGCAGGTCTGGTGAGCCATGCGGATCGAGCGCCTGAAGACCGACATTCTTATCCTCGGCAGCGGCGGCGCCGGCCTCTTCGCCGCGCTCCACGCCAAGCAGGCCAATCCGGACCTCGACGTGACCATCGCCGCCAAGGGCCTGCTGGGAAAGTCCGGCTGCACCCGCATGGTGCAGGGCGGCTACAACGTCGCCCTGGGGGCCGGCGATTCGATCGAGCGCCACTTCATGGACACCATCGTCGGCGGCAAGTGGTTGCCGCGGCAGGACCTGGCCTGGACCCTCTGCGTCAAGGCGGTCGAGCGGATACGGGAGCTGGAGAACGAGGTCGGCTGCTTTTTCGACCGCAATCCTGACGGCACGCTGCATCAGAAGGCCTTCGCCGGTCAGAGCTTCGACCGCACGGTGCACAAGGGCGATCTGACCGGCATCGAGATCATCAACCGCCTGATGGAGCAGGTCTGGGCGCTGGATGCGCGGCGGCTGGAGGAACACCGCGCCATCGAGCTGATCCCTGCGCGCGACGGCTCCGGCATTGCCGGCGTGCTGCTGATCGACCTCCGCGACGGCAGCTACCGCCTCGTTCAGGCCAAGGCCGTGCTGCTGGGCACCGGCGCCGGCCCGACCATGTACCTCTATCACACGCCCTCCGGCGACAAGAGCTGCGACGGGCTGGCCATGGCCCTGCGCTACGGCCTCGCGCTGCGCGATATGGAAATGGTGCAGTTCCACCCGACCGGTCTTCTGGGCGGGCCCGATACCCGGATGACGGGGACGGTTCTGGAGGAGGGGTTGCGCGGCGCCGGCGGCTACCTGCTGAACGGCGCCGGTGAGCGCTTCATGGAAAACCATCACCCGGCCGCCGAGCGGGCGACTCGCGACATCGTCTCCCGCGCCATCTATTCGGAGATGCGCGCCGGGCGGACGACGCCCATGGGCGGGGTCTTCATCGAGATGGCGCACCTGGGGCCGGAACGGGTGGAGGACCTCTTCCCGGGCATGGTGAAGCGCTGCGCCGACTGCGGCTTCGACTTGGCCGGCGGACGGGTCGAGGTGGTGCCGACGGCCCACTACATGATGGGCGGTGTCGAGTTCGAGGCCGACTGTTCCACCGCGTCGCCCGGCCTCTTTGCGGCGGGGGAGGACTGCGGCGGCGTCCACGGTGCCAACCGCCTGGGCGGCAATGGTGTCGCCAACTCCACGGTCTTCGGCGGGATCGCGGGCGAGTCCATGGCCGCCTTTGTCGCCGGCCAGCGGAGCTGGCGGGAACCCGACGAAGGCGTCATCGATGCCGCCGTCGCGCGGGCGGAGCGGCCCTTTGCGCAGGCCGGTGGCGATCTGAATGGGCTGCGCGAAAGGCTCTGGCAGGACATGTGGGATCACGTCGGCATCCTGCGCACGGCTGCCGGCTTGGAACAGGGCCGCGCAGTGGTCGCTGACCTTGCCGCGGCCCTGGAAGGAACCGGCCTGGCCGATGCCGACCGGGCATTTAATCTCACTTGGCACGACTGGCTCAATCTGCAGAACCTGCTTACCATCTCTGGCGTTATCGCCGAGGCGGCTCTGGCCCGCGAAGACTCCCGCGGAGCCCACTTCCGCGAGGACTTTCCGGAGACCGGCGATCTATCGGAGAGCGCGTTCACCCGTGTGCGCTTGGAAGGGCAGGCCCTTGAGACCGCGATGGTGCCGGTGGTCTTCGACCGGGTGCAGCCGGGCCAGTCACTGATCGCCGACGAGGCCGGGGCACCGCCGGCAGCGGCGGTTTAGGGAGGATAGAATGATTGAAAACGCGGCCATCGAGGCGGCCGGCTACGAGATCATGCGCAAGGCGGCCATCGACATTCCGGAGGACTATCTGGCCGGGATCAAGGGCATGATCGACGTGGAAAGCGGCGATCTCTCGGCCTTCGTCCTGCAGTCCATGGTGGAGAACTGGGAGGCGGCCAGCGAGGACCGGCGGCCCATGTGCGCCGACACCGGCCTGCCGCGCTACTACGTCAAGGTCGGCGACCGTGCGGCCTTTGCCGGTGGCTTCACCGGGATCGAGCGGGCGCTGCGCAGCGCGACGGCCCGGGCCACGCAGGACGTGCCGCTGAGGCCCAACCGCGTACACCCGCTCTGGCGCAGCGAGCACAACAACAACGTCGGCATCAACGCGCCGGAGATCGAGTGGAGCTTCGAGCCGGAGGCGGACTGGATCGAAATCACCACCGTGCACAAGGGCGGGCTCTTCGGCTCCGACTACCGCATGCTTTTTCCCGGCGACGGCATCGACGGCATCAAGCGCTTTCTGCTGGATACCCTGATCGCCTTCGGCAAGCGGGGGCTGGCCTGCCAGCCGGCTATCGTCGGCGTCGGCATCGGCGGCTCCAAGGACACCTGCATGGTGCTCGGCAAGCAGGCGGCCTGCCTGCGCGTCGTCGGCGACCGCAACCCCGACCCGAAGATCGCCGCCCTGGAACTGGACCTGAAGGAGCTGGGCAACTCCATCGGCATGGGCGCCATGGGTTTCGTCGGCTCTTCCATGGTGGTCGATTGCCACATCGAGGTCGGCTATACCCACACCGGCGGCATGCCGGTTTCCGTGCACACCTTCTGCCTGTCGTCGCGCCGTGCCACGGCGCGCCTCGCCGCGGACGGGTCCGTCACCTACCGCAGCGACCCCCAGTGGTTCACCCCTTACATGCGCCGGGAGACCGTGGAATGGCCAAGCCAGGATCGAAGCTTAAACAGGTCCGCCTGAGCCTGCCGGCGAAGCCGGAGGACATCGCGGCGCTGGAACTGGGCTCCGTCGTCTATCTCAGCGGCCTCGTCTATACGGCCCGCGAAGGGGTCTACAACCGTATCCTTGTCGAGGGCGGCGCGCTGCCCGACGGCCTGACCGAGGCCAGCAATGTGAACTTCCACTGCTCGCCCGCCGCGGCGCCGCAGCCGGACGGCAGCTACATCATCGGGGGCGTGACGGCGACGGCCAGCTTCCGCTTCTCCAAGTACCTCGGCGACTGGCTCGACCTGACCGGCACCAAGATCGTGATCGGCAAGGGCGGCATGCCGCGCGACGACTACAAACAAGTCCTGGCACCGCGCGGCGCGGTCTATCTGACCACCGTGGGCTACGGAACCGGCGCCTTGCTGGGCCGGGGGGTGAAGGGCGTGCGCTCGGTGCACTGGCTGGAGGAGCTGGGCATCGCCCAGGCGCTCTGGCTCTTCGAGGTGGAAGACTTCGGCCCCTTCATCGTCGACAGCGACCTTGCCGGCAACTCGCTCTTCGCCCAGCAGGGCGACATCGTCAACAAGGGGATCGGCAAGCTTTACCAGGGCCTGAAGCCGCCGGCGCTGCACCGCTACGGCGAAACCGACGACCGCGAAGACGAGGTGATGTAGCCGGCTAATCCAGCTTGAAGCCGCTAATCCAGGCGGAATCCTTTGCCGCGGACGAAGGCGCCGAAGCCGGCGCGCTCAGGCTTCGCGTACTGGCGCGTCTTGTCTTCCGACCAACCATAGGCAGGGTCCTCGCCGAAATCCTCAACGGAGCGCTGGACGGCGTAGCGGCGGGAGGGGTCGTAGGCCGTGACGGCTTCGCGAACCCCATCCTCGGAGAAGCGGTTCTCGTGCAGCGTGACGGAAAGCGGCAGGCGCGCGCTGATGGGGGCCGCTTCGGCGGGCCAGCCGACGGCCAGCCCCGCCACCGGAAAGACGTGATCCGGCAGGCCGAGAAGGTCGCTGACCTGTCCGGCATCGTTGCGCAGTGCGGAGATCGGGCAGGTTCCGAGGCCCAGCGCCTCGGCGGCCACGACAAAGGTGGCGAGCGCGATGCCGGCATCCACCGCAGCGTTGAAGAAGGCATCCAGGTGGTCGTTGGCGAAGGCATGGCCGCGCCAGTCGTGGATCTGGCGCTGACGGCGGTTGTTGCCGCAAAAAACCAACAGGCTGGGCACACCGGCGGTCCAGGCCTGATCGGCGATCAGGCGGCCGAGTTTAGCTCGCAGGTCCTTCTCCGTCACCACGACGATATCGCGCTGCTGCAGGTCGCTCTTGGTTGGCGCCGAGAGGGCGACGGCGGCGAGCAGGCGCAGCAGGGCGGGGTCCACGGGCTCCGGCTTGAAGTGGCGGACGGAGCCGCGGCCGGCGATCGTTGCCAGGCTGTCGAGTGCCGTCAATTGTTCATCGGTCCGCAGTGACTCTGCGTCGCTGAAGCGCGCAGCCAAGGCGGACTGCAGGGCTTCGAGCCCCTGCGAGCGGTCCATTCCGGGTTCCTTCTTGTGCTTTTGGCTTTTGGCAATCCCTGCGGCTGGCGCCAGAAGGTGCCGCCGGGACGGGACGCTGTCCACCCAAAATCGCCGCGTGGTCGCCGCAGGTGTCGGCTCAACCCATCGTCAGGCGCTGCGGCGGTTCTGCCCGATCATGCTCTCCCGCAGGTAGTCGGCGACCTGGCGGGCCGCCGGGTTGGGTTCGATGTTGCTTTCGTAGAGATTGATCGTGAAGTTCGGCAACTCCGGCAGGCCGCTGTCGCGCCCCAGAACCTCCATATCCTCCGGAATGAAGGACGCGAGAAAGGCCGTCACCGCCAGGTCCGAGCGCACGGTGGTCATGGTCGCTTCGAGGGTGCCGTACTCGAAGACCGAGCGCCAGGGAATGTCCCGCGCGTCCAAGGCCTCGACGATGGGGTCGCGGAAGGCGCAGGTCTCGCTGACGATGGAGAGGGGCAGGGGGCGCTTGCGGTGGGCCGTGCCGTTCCTGCTGCCGATCCACAGCAGACGTTCGACGGAGAGGCACTCGCCCTTGGACTCGCCGAGCGGCTCCTCGACCAGCGCCACATCGACGCTGCCGTCGCTCAGGCCCGCGATCAGCACCTTGGAAGTGGCGCAGTTGAGCGACACCTCGATCCGGGGATTGGCCTCGGCAAAGCCCTCGAAGACCAGGGGCAGATAGGTCGACACGAGGTCGAAAGGAATGCCCAGGCGCACCTTGCCGTCGATGGCCGGGCCGGTCATCTCCTGCAGGATTTCGTCGTTCATGGCCAGCAGACGCTTGGCGTGGCCGAGCATCTGGTCGCCACGGGCCGTGAGCTTAAGGCCGCGCCGCGCGCGGTCGAAGAGCACGCAGTCCAGCGTCTCTTCAAGACGCTTCACCTGCTGGCTCACGGCCCCCTGGGTGAGGCCCAGGCGGTCCGCGGCTGTGGTCATGCTTCGGGTGCATGCGACGGCGGCGAAGGCGCGGAGCAGGCCGATGTCGAGATTTCTGTTCATGGCTCTATCATCATGACTGCTAATTTTATGTATTAGTAAAATTGCCTTTCATAATATATTGGGCGAACCCTAATGTGAAGCCTCTTCGAACCGTGGACGAGGGGGCTGCCATGCCGGAGGTCTTTCCATCCCTGCTGCTCTTTGCGGTGGTCGCCACCATCACGCCCGGCGGTGCGACCACCTTGGCCACGGCCTCCGGCGTGCGCTTCGGCTTTCAGCGCAGTCTGCCGCTGGTGTTCGGGATCGCCGCCGGGCTTGCCATTCTGGCGGCCTCCGCCGCCTCCGGCCTTGCCGCATTGCTGCAGGGCCTTCCGGGGCTGGGACTGGGGCTGAAGCTGGCCGGCACGGCCTACCTGTTCTGGCTGGCCTGGCGCATCTGCTCTGCCGGCACGCCGGACGATCAGGCGGCGGATGCGGCCCGGCCGCTGGGGTTTGCCTCCGGGGCCGCGCTCCTGCTGGTCAACCCCAAGGCCTGGGCCATGGTCTTCGGCGCTGCGGCCTCCTTCGCCTCGCTCTCGGCCCAACCCCTGGAACTGGCCGTGGTGATGGCGGGCACTTTCGGCGCCGCAGCCGTGGGGTCGCTGTGCCTCTGGTGCGCCGGCGGTTCGTTGCTGGCCCGCGCGCTCCGCGAGGACTGGCAGTGGCGCATGGTCAACATCACCCTTGGCCTGCTGCTGGCTGCCTCCGTTCTGCCGATCTGGATCGCCTAGCGGCGCACCGCCTGCGCAGCCTTGTTTTGCCTCCCCACTTCGGCTGAAATCGCGCGCATGACACCGCTTGCGCGTTTCCAGCCAATCCATGGGTGAGGCCGCTCCCGGCACGAACCTCTGGTCGACCACAGCCGGGGAGATGCTTGCGGCGGAGCCGCTGAAAGAGGATGCCCGTGCCGACGCCGTGATCGTCGGCGGCGGGTTCACCGGTTGCTCTGCCGCGCTGCATCTGGCGGAAGCCGGCTTAGGGGTGCGTCTCCTGGAAGCGCAAAGCATCGGCTTCGGCGGATCCGGGCGCAACGTCGGCCTGGTGAATGCCGGCCTCTGGCTGCCGCCCGAACAGGTGGAGCAGACCTTGGGGCAGGCGGTCGGGGGGCGCCTGAATGCCGCGCTGGCCGCCGGGCCGGAGCTGGTCTTCTCCTTGATCGACCGCCTCGGCATCGACTGCGAGGCGACGCGCAGCGGCACCCTGCATTGCGCCCACAGCCAGGGCGGTCTCGATGATCTGAAGGACCGCCTGCGTCAACAACTGGACCGGGGCGCGCCGGTCGAACTGCTGGATGCGGAAGAGACGGCCGCGCGGACCGGGACGCAAGCCTACCGCGGCGCCCTTCTGGACCGCAGAGCAGGCACCATTCAGCCGCTCGCCTACTGCCGGGGGCTTGCGCGCGCCGCCCGCGATGCCGGGGCCGTGCTGCATGAACAGACGCCGGTCGTGAGCGCCGCCCGCGAAGGGGACGGCTGGCGGGTTGCAACGCCCCGCGGCAGCGTCTCGGCCGGGGCTTTGCTGATCGCGGTGAATGCCTACGGCCGGCCCATGGCGGGCCTGACGCCGCAGGCCTACGTGCCGGTCCACTACTTCCAGATTGCAACCCGGCCCCTGACCGACAACCTGCGGCGCAGCGTTCTGCCGGAGCGCCAGGGCTGCTGGGACACGGCGCCGGTCATGTCGTCGTTCCGGCTGGATGCCGCCGGGCGGCTCCTGGTCGGTGCCGTCGGGTCGCTGGAGGGACCGGGCGCGCGCTGGCACCGGGCCTGGGCCGAGCGCAAGCTGGCGGCTCTGTTCCCCGATCTCTCGGGTATCGACCTGGAGCATGCCTGGTGCGGGCGCATCGCCATGACGGGCGACCATCTGCCCAAGATCCTCCGACTCGGGGAGCGCGGCCTTTCCGTCTTCGGTTACAGCGGCCGCGGGATTTCGCCGGGCACCACCTTCGGCAAGGCCATGGCGGCCTATCTGGTCGACGGTGACGAGGGCTCGCTTCCCTGTGACCCGGTGGACGCTCACAGCGAGAGGCTTGCCGGCATCAAACAGGCCTACTATGAGTTCGGTGCCTCCCTGACCCATGCGGTGGGCGAGCGCTAGGCGCTGCAGTCTTCCGCAACCCATTCTTTTACGAGCAGAGCAGTGACATGAGCGACAAACCCCGTCTGTGGATCACCCGGAAGCTGTCCGCCGCGACCGAAGCGAGAGCCCAGCACGACTACGACGTCATCCTCAACCCCGAAGACCGGGTCTTCACGGCTGAAGAACTCGTGGCCGGGAGCGCAGAGGTCGACGCAATCCTGCCCTGCCACTCGGAAGTCTTTTCGGCTGACGTGGCTGCAAGGCTTTCGGACCGGCTCAAAATCATCGCCAACCACTCGGTCGGTGTCGACCACTGCGATCTGACCGCCCTGAAGGCGCAGGGCATTGTCGTCACCAACACGCCGGATGTGCTCTCCGACGCCACGGCGGAGATCGCCTTCCTGCTGCTGCTGGGGGCTGCGCGGCGCGCTTCGGAGGGCGACCGCATGGTCCGGGCCAGCGCCTGGACCTCCTGGAGCCCCGCCTTCATGGTGGGCCAGCAGGTGACGGGAAAGCGGCTGGGCATCGTCGGCATGGGCCGGGTCGGGCGGGTCATGGCGCGGCGCGCCCGCGGCTTCGATATGGAGGTCCACTACTACAACCGCAAACGCCTGACCCCGGAACTGGAGGAGGGCGCGACCTTCCATGACAACCTGGACGATCTGCTGGCGGTCTCCGAGTTTCTCTCGCTGCACTGCCCGGCGACGCCGGAGACCACCGACCTGATGAACCGGGAGCGTCTGGCGAAGCTGCCGGCAGGGGCGATCCTGGTGAACACCGCCCGCGGTGCCCTGGTGGACGAGGCGGCCCTGATCGAGGCCCTGCAGTCCGGCCACCTGGCGGCGGCGGGCCTGGATGTCTTCCGCCAGGAGCCCGGCGGCAATCCGGCCTTCGCGGCGCTCGACACCCTCTTCATGCTGCCGCATATCGGCTCGGCCACCCGCGACACCCGCGATGCCATGGGCTTTCGGGCCCTGGACAACCTGGATGCCTTCTTTGCGGGGCGAGAACCGGCGGACCGGGTGGCCTGACCGGCAATCAGGGCTCTATGGCGGAAGCCCGCCGAAAGCGCTATACCCTTCGCAAGCAAGGCGGCCGCAAGGCTCCGCAAGCTGAGGGGGAGGGGGATCCTCCAGAACCGTTCCGGCCTGCGTTGTGCCCTTTCGGGGGCCGGCCGGGCACCGGCGGTGCCTTCGGCAGCTAGGAAAGCAGGGCCTTCGCGCGAAGGCCGCAAAGGGAGAACAGGAGGGAAGAGCATGAACAAGGCATTGCTGGGAATGGCCCGGGGAATGGTCCTGGGGGCCGCGGGGCTGCTGGCAGGCGTTGGAACGGCCCAGGCCGAGCCCATGAAGATCGGCATGATCACCACGCTGTCGGGCGGCGGCTCCAGCCTGGGGATCGACGTGCGCGACGGCTTCCTGCTGGCGGTGAAGCAATCCGGCGCCAACGATGTCGAGGTCATCGTCGAGGACGATGCCCGCAAGCCGGACCTCGCCAAGCAGATCGCCGACAAGTTCATTCAGCGCGACAAGGTGGACATCCTGACCGGCATCATCTGGTCGAACCTGGCCATGGCGGTGGTACCGGCCAGCGTGCGCCAGGGCATCTTCTACATCAGCCCCAATGCCGGGCCTTCGGCGCTGGCGGGCAAGGGCTGCCACGAGAACTACTTCAACGTCGCCTGGCAGAACGACAACCTGCACGAGGCCATGGGCGGCTACGTCCAGGCCAACGGCTTCGAGAAGCCCTTCATCCTGGCGCCCAACTATCCGGCGGGTCAGGACGCACTCACCGGCTTCAAGCGCTATTACACCGGCGAACTGGCGGGTGAGATCTACACCAAGCTCGGCCAGACCGATTACGCGGCAGAGATCGCCCAGATCCGCGCCGCCGATCCGGACTCGATCTTCTTCTTCCTGCCCGGCGGCATGGGTATCGCCTTCATGAAGCAGCTTGCCCAGTCCGGCCTCGACACACCGGTCTTCGGCCCCGCCTTTTCCTTTGACCAGGGTATCCTGAAGGCCGTGGGCGATGCGGCGCTCGGCGTCAAGAACACCTCCCAGTGGTCCAAGGATATCGACAACCCCGCCAACAAGGCCTTCGTCGAAGCCTTCCAGGCGGAGTACGGGCGCCTCCCGTCGCTCTACGCCAGCCAGGGCTACGATGCCGCCAAGCTGATCCTGGCGGCCCAGGACAAGGCCGGCGGCCTGGAAGACAAGGCAGCATTCCGCGCGGCCCTGAAGGAAGCGGACTTCAACTCCGTGCGCGGCGCCTTCGCGTTCGCCGACAACAATCACCCGGTGCAGGATATCTACGTGCGCGAGGTGGTGAAGGAAGGCGACGTGCTGACCAACAAGATCGTCGGCGTCGGCCTTACCGGGCATGCCAACGCCTATGTCGCGGACTGCAAGATGTAGCGCCGCGGCGATGCAGGTCACGGGGGCTGCCGTCCGGCGGCCCCCGTTTGTTTTCAGGGTCCTCTACCAGCCGCCGGGCGCAGCGTGTCCTTTGCCTTCCTGATCGAGCAGCTTCTGAACGGTCTTCAGTTCGGCGTCATGCTGTTTCTGATGGCCGCCGGCCTGACCCTGGTCTTCGGCGTCATGGGCCTGATCAACCTTGCCCACGGCTCCCTCTTCATGCTGGGTGCCTTCTTCTGTTCCTGGATCGCCGAGGCCAGCGGCTCGTTCTGGATCGGGCTTGGCGGCGGTTTCCTGGCCGCGGCCGCGGCCGGCGCGCTGATCGAATTCGTCGTCATCCGGCGGCTCTATGACCGCGACCACCTGGACCAAGTCCTGGCGACCTTTGCCCTGATCCTGATCTTCTCCGAAGTGACGCGCTGGGTATTCGGGGACCAGCCGCTCTATCTCGACATTCCGACGCTGCTGTCCGGCTTTCTGCCGCTGCCCGGCGGCGGGGGCTATCCGGTCTACCGACTGGCGATCATCGTCGTCGGGTTGCTGACCGCTTACGGGCTCTACCTGCTGATCACGCGGACACGCCTCGGCATGCGCATCCGCGCCGGAGAGTCGGACCGGGAGATGATCGGCGCCCTTGGCGTTGACATCCGCAAGCTCTACACCGCCGTCTTCGCCCTCGGCGCCGCGCTGGCCGGACTTGCCGGCGGCATGGTGGGGGCGCTGCAGTCGGTACAGGTCGGCATGGGCGAGCCGGTGCTGATCCTTGCCTTCGTGGTCATCGTCATCGGCGGCATCGGCTCGGTGAAGGGGGCGCTGGTCGCCTCTATCCTGGTGGGCCTGACCGACACCCTGGGCCGGGTCTTCCTGCCCCAGGCCTTTGCGTTGGTGCTCCCGGTCGCCGAGGCCACAGCCGTCGGTTCCGCCCTGGCGTCGGTTGCCATCTATCTTCTCATGGCGGCGATTCTCGCCTGGCGGCCCAAGGGCCTCTTCCCGGTGAATGCGTGAGCCGCCGGCGATGATCGAACGCTCCCGCGAAACCCTGGTGAACGCCGTGCTGGCGGGGCTGCTGCTGGCAGCGCCCCTTGTCGCGACGGCGCTGGACGAGCCCTTCTACGTCTCCCTGGCCAGCCGGGTGGCGATCCTCGCCCTGGCCGGCGTCGGCCTCAACCTCGCGCTCGGCTATGGCGGCATGGTGAGTTTCGGCCACGCAGCCTTCTTCGGCCTCGGCGGCTATGTGGCCGGCATCGCCGCCTTCCATGCCTTCGAGGGCTCGGCCTTCATCATCTGGCCGGTCACCATCGGGGGCAGCGACCAGCTTCTGGTCGTTTGGCTGGTGGCCGCCCTGGTGGCTGCGCTGGCGGCGCTCGCCATCGGCGCCATCTCGCTGCGCACCTCCGGCGTCTACTTCATCATGATCACCCTGGCCTTCGCCCAGATGATCTATTACCTGGCGATCTCCATACCCGCCTATGGTGGCGAGGACGGGCTTGCGATCTACCTGCGCAACCAGCTGCCGCTGGCCGACAGCAACGACCCATTGGTGTTCTTCTTCCTCTGCTACGGTCTGCTGCTGCTGGCGTTGTTTGTCTCCGCGCGCATCGTGGCCGCGCCCTTCGGCATGGCGCTGCAGTGCGCGCGCATGAACGAGGTGCGCCTCGCCACGTCGGGCATCGCGCCTTACCCGGTAAAGCTCACCGCCTTCGTGATCTCCGCCGTGATCACCGGCATCGCCGGGGCGCTCTTCGCGGACCTGAATGGCTTCGTCGGCCCCTCCATGCTTTCCTGGCACCGCTCGGGCGAGATCATGATCTTCGTCATCCTGGGCGGGGTCGGCCGCCTGTTCGGCCCGCTGGCCGGGGCTGCGCTCTTCATTCTGCTGGAAAGCTTCATCGGCGGCTTCACAGACCGCTGGCAGCTCCTGCTCGGTGCGGTGCTGCTCGGCGTGGTGCTCTTCGCGCGCGGCGGGGTGATGGGGCTGCTGGCGGGGAGGGCGCGCCATGACTGAGCCGCTGCTGGAGCTGCGGGGCCTGAGCAAGGCCTTTGGCGCCGTGAGGGCCTGCGATGGCGTCGACCTCACGCTGTTGCCTGGGGAGATCCACGCCCTCATCGGCCCTAACGGCGCCGGCAAGTCGACCCTGATCGCCCAGGTCGCCGGCTGGCTGAAACCGGACGCCGGTGCGGTGCACCTGTTGGGGGAGGACGTTTCCCACCTCTCCGTCGCAGCCCGGGCGAACCGCGGCCTGGGGCGCAGCTTCCAGGTTTCGTCGCTGGCTGGGGAATTCAGCGCTCTGGGCAACGTCCTCCTGGCGCTGCAGGGGCGCGACCACGGCGCCTTTCGGTTCTGGTCGCCGCTGCGCAAGGACACGCGCCTGCGCGCAGAGGCCATGGCAATTCTGGAGCGCGTCGGCCTGGCGGAACGCGCCACGGTGCAGGTCTCGACTCTCTCCCATGGCGAACGCCGCCTCCTGGAGATTGCCCTGGCGCTCGCCCTGCGGCCAAAGGTGCTGCTGCTGGACGAACCCATGGCCGGCCTCGGCCCGGAAGGCACGCGCCAGCTCACCGAATTTCTGCAGCCGCTGAAGAACGAGGCGGCAATCCTGCTGGTGGAGCATGACATGGACGCGGTCTTCGCTCTGGCCGACCGCATTTCGGTCCTGGTCTACGGCAAGGTCATCGCCTCCGGCCCGGTGGAGGAAATCCGCCGCTCCGCCGCGGTGCGCGAAGCCTATCTGGGGGATTCCTGATGCTGGAGGTCAGAGGCATCGAAGCCGCCTACGGCTCCTCCCAGGCGCTTTTCGGCGTCGATCTGGCCGTCGGCGAAGGGCAGATGGTGGCGCTGCTCGGGCGCAACGGCATGGGCAAGACTACGACCATCCGCACCCTCTGCGGCCTGATGCCGGCGCGCGCCGGCAGGCTGCGCTTTCTCGGCGAGGACATCGGCGGCCTGCCGGCCTACCGCATCGCCCGGCGCGGTGTCGGCCTGGTGCCGGAGGGGCGGCGCTGCTTTCCGAACCTGACGGTGCGCGAAAACCTGCTGGCCACCGCGCGCGGTGAGGGCTGGGACCGCGCCGCCGTCGCCAGGCTGTTCCCGCGGCTTGAGGAACGCGCCGAGCAGATGGCACGGACTCTGTCCGGCGGCGAGCAGCAGATGCTGGCCATCGGGCGCGCGCTGATGACCAACCCGCGCCTGCTGATCCTCGACGAGGCGACGGAGGGGCTGGCGCCGGTCATCCGGCATGAGATCTGGGCCGCCATCGCCGCAGTGAAGGCCCGCGGCCAGGCGATCCTCATCGTCGACAAGAACCTGAAAGACCTGCTGCCGCTCTCGGACGCCTGCGTGATCCTCGAAAAAGGCCGCAGCGTCTGGTGTGGCAACCCGGACGACCTTGCAGCCGATGCCGACCTTCAGGACCGCTATCTCGGACTGTGAAGGCTCAAGCCGCCCGGGTGCGTCGTGACTGCAGGGCGGTTGGTCCCTTGCCCTCCGCCGTCCCGCGCCGGGACAGCAGGGAGGATTTCTTGTGGATGCCGAGCGCCCGTTCCAGCACGGCCATGCCTTTGACCAGCGCCTCGCGGTCCTCCGCCGACAGTCCCTCCATCAGCTCCGCCTCGAAGCGCAGGACCTTCGGCGCCAGCCTGCGGTAGGCGGCCATGCCGGCAGAGGAGAGGGCGAGATGCTCGATGCGACGGTCCTGTTCGTCGGTGTGGCGCTGCAGCCAGCGGCGGCGTTGCAGGGCGGCCACGGCGCGGCTGACCTTGGTCTTGTGCATGGCCGAGTGCGCGCCGATCTCGGTGGCCGTGGCGACGCCGAACTGGCCGAGGGTGGCCAGGGTCCGCCATTCCGGCACCGTCAGGCCGAACTCGTTGCGGTAGATGGCCGAGAACTGGCGGCTGGCGATGGCCGCGGCGCGGTTCAGCCGGTAGGGCAGGAAGGACTCCAGCTCCAGGGCGTCCGGCGCCTGGGCCTGTGATGGATCGGTCTTCAGGGTCATTGCATGCAAATCCCTGTTCTGGTCCCCGTTCTCTTGTCGCCGCACCTTCTGTGTTGTTTCAGCGGCGCTTGATAGTTACATCTGCAACTATCACAAAGACCCGGGTCTGTGCAAGCGGTCCGGTACGGGCGCGCAGGTCTGGCGGCCTTCGGCTGCCGCTTGAGAAAGAGGATGAAGGAGTGAGCCCATGGCGCTGAGCTATCTCTCAGGCTTCGGCAACGAGTTTCAGAGCGAGGCCCTGCCGGGTGCCCTGCCGCTGGGGCAGAATTCGCCCCAGCGCTGTCCCTACGGCCTCTATGCCGAGCAACTGAGCGGCACCGCCTTCACCGCGCCGCGGGCCAGCAACGCGCGCTCCTGGCTCTACCGTATCCGGCCCTCGGTCAGTCACCAGGGTCCCTTCAAGACCGTGGATCTGCCGCTCTGGGAAACTGCACCGCGGCCGGCGGCGGCGGGGCTGGCGCTGGGTCCGCTGCGCTGGGGGCCGCCGCCGATCCCGGAGGAGGCGCTGACCTTCGTGACCGGCATGCGGACCATGACCGCCGCCGGCGATGCCCGCGTGCAGGACGGCATGGCCGCCCACCTCTACTTCGCCACCCGCTCGATGGAGCGGGAGTACTTCTACAACGCCGACGGCGAAATGCTGGTGGTGCCGCAGCAGGGCGGCCTGCGCTTTGCCACCGAACTCGGCATCCTGGAGGTGACGCCGGGCGAGATCTGCGTGCTGCCGCGCGGCGTGAAGTTCCGCGCCGAACTGCTTGACGGACCGGCACGAGGTTATGTTTGCGAGAACTACGGCGCGCGCCTGGCGCTCCCCGGCCTCGGGCCCATCGGCGCCAACGGCCTCGCCAGCCCGCGCGATTTCCAGGCGCCGGTCGCTGCCTACGAGGACACGGCGGAAGAGGCGCGCCTGACGGTGAAGTGGGGCGGTGCCTTCCAGGGCTGCACAATCGCCCAGTCGCCCCTCGACGTGGTCGCCTGGCATGGCAACTACGCACCCTACAAGTATGATCTCCGGACCTTTTCTCCGGTCGGCTCTGTCCTGGTGGATCATCCCGACCCATCGATCTTCACGGTGCTGACCTCGGCCTCGGCGACGCCCGGCACCGCCAACGTGGACTTTGTCATCTTTCCCGACCGCTGGATGGTGGCGGAAGGGACCTTCCGCCCGCCCTGGTACCACATGAACGTGATGTCGGAGTTCATGGGCCTGATCTACGGCGTCTACGATGCCAAGCCGGACGGTTTCCAGCCCGGCGGCATGAGTCTGCACAACGCCATGCTGCCCCACGGACCCGACCGCAACGCCTTTGCCAAGGCGAGCACGGAAGACCTGGGTCCGGCCAAGCAAAGCGGCACCCTGGCATTCATGTTCGAAACCAGGTTTCCACAGCAAGTTACTGATTTTGCGGCTAATCTGGAGACTTTGGATCAGGATTACGTGAGCTGCTGGGACGGCCTTGAAAAGCAGTTCGACGGCACGCCGTAGCGACCTGTTCGACACAAAGAAGGGGGACCCATGAAACTCGCAACCCTGAAGGACGGCAGCCGCGACGGCCGCCTGCTGATCGTCTCACGCGATCTTTCCCGGGCGGTGAAGGCGCAGACCGTGACGACGCTGCAGGCGGCCCTCGACGACTGGGCCGCGATGGCCCCGGGCCTGGAGGCCGAAGCGGTGGCTTTGGAGAAGATCGTCGAAGCTGGCGGCGACGGCGGCGACAGCTTCCCCTTTGAGCCGGCGAAATGCCATTCGCCGCTGCCGCGGGCCTATCAGTGGGCCGACGGCTCGGCCTACGTGAACCACGTGGAACTGGTGCGCAAGGCGCGCGGCGCGGAGATGCCGGAAAGCTTCTGGACCGACCCCTTGATGTACCAGGGCGGCTCCGACTCCTTCCTCGGCCCTTGCGACCCGATCCCCTTCGTCGATCCGGCCTGGGGCCTGGACCTGGAGGGTGAAGTGGCGGTAATCGTCGACGACGTCGCCCCCGGCACGGCGCCGGCCCAGGCCGCGGAAGCGATCCGTCTGGTCATGCTGGTGAACGACGTCAGCCTGCGCGGCCTGATCCCCGGCGAACTGGCCAAGGGCTTCGGCTTCTTTCAGGCCAAGCCCTCCTCGGCCTTCTCGCCGGTTGCCGTAACCCCGGATGAACTGGGCCCTGCCTGGGATGGTGCGAAGCTCAGCCTGCCGCTGCTGGTGCACCTCAACGGCGAGCCCTTCGGCAAGGCCGAAGCGGGAGAGGACATGACCTTCGACTTCGGCCAGCTCATCGCCCACGCGGCGCGCTCCCGCCCCTTGGCCGCCGGCAGCATCATCGGCTCCGGCACCGTCTCCAACCGCGATGCCTCGGGCGGGCCCGGCAAGCCGGTCGGGGCCGGCGGGCGTGGCTATTCTTGCATCGCCGAGCTGCGCATGGTGGAAACCATCCTGGACGGTGACGCCAAGACGCCCTTCTTGCAGGACGGCGACAGCGTTCGGATCGAGATGCCGGATGCCGATGGGCAATCGATCTTCGGCGTCATCGACCAGCGTGTGGAGAAAACGGGCTAGCACCAGGCCGTCAGCGTTCAGCGCTGTCTGCGGCGCTCGATTTCAGCCATCAGGTCCGCCCCTTCGGACCGCTGGGGATGCTGACGCAGGAGTTGGCGGGCCAGGTCTCTTGCCTCGTCGAAGCGTTCCTGATCCATCAGCAGGAAGCCCAGGCCGTAGAGGATCTCGGGATCCGACGGCGCCAGAGCCAGAGCGTCGCGCATGCGCGCCTCGGCGGCCTCGGTTTGCTCCGCGCGGGCCAGGGCCAGGGCGAGGTTGTAGCGCAGCCGCGCGTCGCCGGGCAGCAACCCGGCTGCGACTTCCAGTTCCTCAATGCCGCTGCGCAACGCTCCACGCTCGATCTCCAGCAGACCGAGCGCGCGCCGCAGGCTCGCGGCTTCGGGGAGTCTGGCCAACCCGGCGCGGAAGCTGGCGGCGGCTTCGGCGCTGCGGCCGCGCCCCTGCTGCAGGCTGCCAAGCCGCAGCCAGGCGTCCTCGAAGTGGCCGTTCAGGTCGAGCGCCCGTTTCAGTGCGGCCTCCGCCGCCCGCGGGTTGCCGGTGCGCAGTGCCAGGGTGGCGATGTTCATCTGGGTCTCCGGCAGGTCGGCCGAGGCCAGCAGGCTCGCACGGTATTCCGCCGCGGCCCGGTCGAAGGGCAGGACGGCTTCGGCGGGAAAGGCGAGGGGCGGGACGTCGACCATCAGGCGCGCTGCGGCAATGCGCACGGCCTTGAGCGGGTCCTCCAGTAGCGGGGCCACGCGTGCGACCCGACGGGGACCTTCGGCAGCTTCCTGAAGCAGCACGGCACTGCGCCGCACCAGCGGGTCCGGATCGTTCAGCAAAGGCGCGGCGGCGTCCGCCGCAGCCGGACCGTAGCGCCGCAGCAGGTCGAGGGCGGTGGCCCGCAGGATGCCGGGCTGGCCTTCGTTTTGCGCAAGCGCCACAAGCGCTGACTCCGCTTTCGCCTCCCCGCGGCGTCCCGCTGCGATGATCTCCCCAAAGTGCGGCTGGCCGCCGCGGCCCTCCGAGTACCAGTCCGCGACCTGCCGTGCCGCCCAGGCAGGGTCACGGTCGGCGTGGCAAAGCGTGCAGGCGTTGGGCGTGCCGATCTCGACGGAGAGGTCCGGCCGGGGGACACGAAAGCTGTGGTCGCGGCGCGGGTCGACGATCATGTAGGTGCGTGCCGGCATGTGACAGCTCACGCAGGCGGCGCCGGTGGTCCCCGCTTCGTGGAAGTGATGCTCCGGCGAGTCATAGGGCTTCTTTATGAGGCTTGGAAAGAGGCTGTTGCCGGCCGGACTGTGGCACTGGGTGCAGAGCGCGTTGCCTTCGGCCTTCAACTGCGCGCTATGGGCGTCGTGGCAATCGCTGCAGGTGACGCCCTCCGCATGCATGCGGCTTTGCAGGAAAGAGCCGTAGACATAGACCTCGTCCAGGATCTGGCCGTCGGCATGGTAGAGACCCTCGCGCAGCAGGGCGGGGACGAAGTGGTCGAGAATGGGCGCACCGGCGGGCCGGCTCTCGGCGCCCAGGGATTGCCGGCGTGCGTGACAGGCGGCGCAAACCTCGACTTCAGTGCCCGGACTGCGTTCCCGCTGAGACGCGCTCAGGCTGACGGTAAGGCCTTTGGAGCCTTCATCTTGATCGCTGCCCGGGTTGCGCGCCCAGGCGACATGGGCCTCGCCGGGGCCATGGCAGGACTCGCAGCCGACATTGGCTTCATGCCAGCGGCTGTCGAAAGCGCCGCTGCGCGGCTCGAGCCCCTTCGCAAAGCCCGTGGAGTGGCAGTCGGCACAGCGGCTGTTCCAGTTGTTGAAGGTGCGGCTCCAGTGCAGACCGTCCTCTTCGCCAATCTCCGGGCCGGGATAGAGATGGAACCACCGCTTTGCCTCCACGTCCCAGGCCACGGTGAGGGCCTGAAGCCGCCCCCCGTCGAGCATCACCAGGTATTGCTGCAGCGGCGCGACGCCGACGGCATAGAGCACCTTGTGGTCCTGCCAGGTGCCACTGTCGTCGCGGGACTGGGCAATGAAGGCGTCGCCGCGACGCAGAAACCGCCAATCTTCGCCTTGCTGTTGGAAACGGCTGCCGTCGAAGTCGGCGAGAACCGTCTCATCGGCCGCTTCCTTCAGCGCCCAGTCGTGGTGGGATCCCAGCCAGGCCGCGTGTTCGTCGTCATGACAGTCCGCACAGACGGCGGTGCCGAGGTAGCCTGAACCCGTCGGATCGCGGTGCGTTTCCTCGGAAGCGTGCAGCGGTTGTGTCCCGAATAACCACACCAAAAAAGAGAACACAAGGCCTGCGCAGATGAGCCTGCCGTGTCGTCGTGTTCCAGTGCTCTCTAATAGTCGCGTCACAAAAGGATCACGTCTTGAGGTAGAGAATCTTTTCAGCCAAGAGTAGCGGTATCCGGTCGTTTGTCCTAGGCTTGCATACGGTGCAATCGGAAAAAGGGGGAGTTCTGAGATGTGGATGCCGTTCCCGCGCAGCCGAACCGCCGTCATCACCGCCGCCGTTGCGACCGCACTCAGTCTTGCAGCGGCGCCATCTCCTGTTCAGGCGCAAAGCGAGAGGCCGAACATCCTCGTCATCTGGGGCGATGACATCGGGCAATCCAACATCAGTGCTTACACCATGGGCCTGGTCGGCTACCGGACACCGAACATCGACCGCGTTGCCAACGAGGGCATGATCTTTACCGATTACTACGGCGAGCAGTCCTGCACTGCCGGTCGTTCCTCCTTCATCATGGGGCAGAGCGTGTTCCGCACCGGCCTTTCCAAAGTCGGCCTGCCGGGCGCCGATCTGGGAATGCGGGTGGAGGACCCGACGATCGCGGGCCTCCTGAAAGCACAGGGTTATGTGACCGGCCAGTTCGGCAAGAACCATCTGGGCGACAAGGACGAGCACCTGCCGACAAACCACGGCTTCGACGAGTTCTTCGGCAACCTCTATCACCTGAACGCCGAGGAGGAACCGGAGAACGAGGACTATCCCAGGGACCCAGCATTCCGTGAGCGCTATGGCCCGCGTGGGGTCATCCAGTCCTCGGCCGATGGCGAGATTCAGGACACCGGCCCGCTGACCCGCAAGCGCATGGAGACGGTGGACGAAGAGACCCTGGCCGGGGCACTCGATTTCATCGAGCGCGCCCACGAACAGGAAACGCCCTTCTTTGTCTGGTGGAACGGCACGCGCATGCACTTCCGCACCTATGTGAAGGATGAACTGCGCGGGATCTCCGGCCAGGACGAGTATGCCGACGGCATGGTCGAGCATGACATGCATGTCGGCCAGCTGCTGGACAAGCTGGACGAACTCGACATCGCCGACAACACCATCGTGCTTTACTCCACCGACAACGGTCCGCATATGAACACCTGGCCCGATGCGGCGCAGACGCCGTTCCAGGGTGAGAAGAATACCAACTGGGAGGGTGGCTGGCGGGTGCCGGCCATGGTGCGCTGGCCCGGCAGGATCGCACCCGGCTCGGTCAGCAATGAGGTGGTCCATCACATGGACTGGTTGCCGACCTTCCTGGCCGCCGCAGGAGCTCCGGACATCAAGGAACGGCTTCTTGAAGGCGGCGTTCAGGCCATCGGCCGCGAGTACAAGGTTCACCTCGACGGCTACAACATCCTGCCCATGCTCACCGGTGAGACGGAGGAAAGCCCGCGCAGGGAGATCTTCTACTTCTCGGATACCGGTGACCTGACGGCGCTGCGCTATGGCGATTGGAAGGCGATTTTCATGGAGCAGGAGCGAAAGGAAACGCTGAGGGCCTGGATCGAGCCCTGGAAGCCCCTGCGCGTTCCGCTTATCTTCAATCTCCGCCGCGACCCCTACGAGCGCGCTTACTTTACCTCGAACACCTACTATGACTGGCTGATCGACCGGATTTACTTTCTGGTCCCGGCCCAGGAGTACGTGGGTCAGTTCCTGGCGACCTTTCAGGAGTTCCCGCCGCGCCAGAAGGCGGCCAGCTTCTCGATCGACCAGGTCTTGGAGAAGTTGCAGACCAGCGGCCGGTAGAAATGAGCGCCTGAGCATGGCGCCGGCGCCTTGACCTCAGGTCTGCGCGTCCGGCGCTGGGGGCGGCCAACGGCAGCTTGCCGCCCAGGCGCAGCGTTGCCCCTCTGTCACCGCGTCCCACACACTGGACGGTTCGCGGGGCGGTGGCAGTCCCCCTGCCGTATGTCCGCATGGTCGCTTGATGACCAGGCGGGAACGTGATTGGCTATGGACACGGTGCAGGGGGCATCTGTGAACGCGCGTGATCAGATCCAGAAGCTCAAGACCCGCATGGGCGAATCGATCATCGGCCAGGAGCGGGTCATCGATCGGCTGCTGGTCGGCCTGCTCGCCAACGGCAACCTGCTGGTCGAAGGGTTGCCGGGCCTTGCCAAGACCCGTGCCATCAAGGCGCTGGCGCGCAATCTCGAGGCCGCTTTCAGCCGCATCCAGTTCACCCCTGACCTGCTCCCCTCGGACGTGACGGGTACCGAGGTCTACCACCAGGTCGACGGCAGCGGCCAATTCCGCTTCGAGCCGGGGCCGATCTTCGCCAACATCGTTCTTGCCGACGAAATCAACCGCGCCCCGGCCAAGGTGCAGGCAGCCCTGCTGGAGGCCATGGAGGAACGCCAGGTGACGGTCGCCGGCACCACGCACAGGATGGAGCCGCTGTTCATGGTGATGGCGACCCAGAACCCAGTGGAGCAGGAGGGCACCTATCCGCTGCCCGAGGCCCAGATGGACCGATTCCTGATGCACGTCCTGATCAGCTATCCCTCTGTCGACGAAGAGGTGGAGGTCATCCGCCTGGTGCGCGGAGAGGAAATCGCGGCGTCGGCGGGTCCGCAGGGCGAAGCAAGGGCGGCAATCGCCCAGGACGCGGTCTTCGCAGCGCGGCGCGAGATTGCGGCGATCCACGTGGCAGAGGCGATGGAACGCTATATGGCGGATCTCGTCGCGGCGACCCGCCGGCCGGACGCCTACTCTGAGGATCTCGCCCGCTGGATCGAGATCGGCGCCAGTCCCCGCGCTTCGCTGGCTCTGGACAAATGCGGGCGGGCCGAGGCCTGGCTTGCAGGACGCGACTATGTCGATCCGCAGGATGTCCACGCCATCGTTCACGAGGTGCTACGCCATCGCCTGACCCTCAGCTTCGAGGCGCAGGGCGAGGGCATCACGCCGGACCGGGTGATCGACGAGATCGTCACTCAGGTGGCGCTGACCTGAGGACACTCGAATGCGCGATCTTGCGGCACGCACACGAACCGGGCTCACAGGACATCGCCCAGCCGCAGTCTCAGACGATCCCCGCATTCGCGTCGACCGTGCCCACCTGCGTAGCCTTGAGGGCCGGGCCAAGGCGCTCAGTTTCCTGCCGCGCCGCAGGGCCGGCAGCGTGCTGAACGGGCGGCATGCCTCCCGGCTGCGCGGACGCGGGCTGAACTTCGAGGAGCTGCGCGACTATCTGCCCGGCGACGATGTGCGCTCGATCGACTGGAAGGTGACCGCGCGCACCGGCGTTCCCTACGTCCGTGTGTATACCGAAGAACGCGACCGCCCGGCCCTGATGCTCGTCGATCAGCGCATGTCCATGTTCTTCGGCTCGCACCTGAACATGAAATCGGTGACGGCGGCCGAGGCGGCGGCGCTCGCCGCCTTTCGCATCCTTGATCAGGGGGACCGAGTTGGCGGGATCGTCTTTGGTGATGTGACACAGGCGGAAATCCGCCCTTTGCGCAGCCGTGCCCGCGTCGATGCCTTCATCACCGCTCTTGCCGCGGCCAACGGCATGTTGAGGGCCGATGCACTGGCGGTTTCGACCATGGACCTCAACCGGCCGCTGGAGGCGGCGGCGCGCATCGCCCGGCGCGATCATCTGGTGCTGGTGATCAGCGACTTTGACGGTATCGACCGAAGGACCGAAACGATCCTCGGCGGGCTGGCGCGGCACAACAGCGTTGTTCTCTGTCTGGTGACGGATCCCACTGCCTATGAAATCCCGGAGCGCATGAAGCTTGTCTTCTCAGACGGGCGCCTGCAGGCCGAGCTCGACACCGCTGCGGGCCAAACGCGGCGCGCGCTGAGCGATCTCGCAACCGGGCGCATTGCCGGCGTGCTGGCCTTGGGGCGCAGGCTCGGCCTGCCCATCCTGCCGATCAGTGCCGGCGAAGACACTGTCGAGCAGGTCCGCAGCCTGCTCGGTTTCGCGCGGATGCGGCCATGAGCGAGGACCTCGCCAGGCTCGATCTGATCGGACTCCTCGACCTCCTGGAGCCGCTGCCCGAACCGCAACCCGTCCCGCTCTGGCCGCAGACCGCCGGCTGGTTCTGGCTGGGCCTTATCCTGCTGGCCCTTGCGATCTGGCTGGTGCGACGCTGGCTCCTGCGGCGACGCGCCGACGCCTACCGCCGCGCCGCGCTCCGGGAGATCGCGGCGGCGGGGGAGGACCCCTCGATCCTGGCGGCGATCCTGCGCCGCACTGCGCTTGCGGCCTTTCCGCGGGCCCAGGTCGCCGGGCTCTACGGGGAGGCCTGGCTGGCCTTCCTCGATCATGCCTATGGCGGCACGGAGTTCTCCAAAGGTCGGGGACGCGTGCTCGCGCGAGCGCCCTACGACAAGGGAGGCGACGCGACAGAGCTCGCGGTGTTGGCTGCAGACTGGGTCAGGCGTCATCGCGGTCCGGGCAGGGCTGGGCAATGATCGAGCTGGCCTTTCCTTGGGCGCTTCTGCTGTTGCCGGCACCCTGGCTGATCTGGCGCTTCGCGCCGCCGCACCGCCAGGAGATGCCGGCTGTCCGCCTGCCGTTTTTTCGGCGTATTGCCGAAGCGGTGGGCGCCTCTCCCCGAGCCGGGTCGACGGTTCTCGCGCGCCGGCGCCTCCAGATGGCCGTGGCAATCCTTGTCTGGGTTCTTATGGTCCTGGCGATGGCCCGGCCCGAGCGGGTCGGCGAGCCGATTGAGATCACCAAGGCGGCGCGCGATATCGTCCTGGCCATCGATCTCTCCGGTTCCATGGACGAACGCGACTTTCTGGCGGCTGACGGCTCGCGCGTGCAGCGTCTGGAGGCGGTGAAGCGGGTCGTCGGGCGGTTCATCGCGGCGCGGGAGGGGGATCGCGTGGCGCTCATCGTCTTCGGGTCGAAGGCCTTCGTGCAGGCGCCCTTCACCGAGGATCTGCGCAGTCTGCGTGCGCTTCTGGATCAGACAGAGGTGGGGATCGCGGGGCCTCACACCGTGGTGGGCGATGCCATCGGCCTTGCGATCCGCACCTTCGAGGCCAGCGCGATCGAGCAGCGCTTGCTGATCCTGCTGAGCGACGGGGCCGACACCGGCAGCCGCATGAGCCCGCTCAACGCCGCTGCGATTGCGGCGCAGAACGGCGTCGAAATCTTCACCATTGGGGTGGGCGACCCGGGCGGGTCCGGCGAGGACCGGGTCGACCTGGGGATGCTGCGGGAAATCGCCGCCGGCACCGCTGGGCGCTTCTTCTCGGCGGATGATGAAGCCGGACTGACCGCTGTCTATGACCGGATCGAAGAGCTGACGCCGCGCAGCGTCGAGACGCTCTCCTTCCGCAACCGTGAGCCGCTCGCCCAGTGGCCGATGGGTGTTGCCGGCTTGTTGGTGTTGCTGACCATTGCTTTGCTGCAATGGCGCTCAGGCGGAGGACTGCGCGCATGATCGAACACTTGGGCGACTTGCAGTACTTCTACTTTCTAAGGCCCTGGTGGCTGTTGCTGGTCCCCCTGGCCCTGACGCTCTGGTGGCGCATTCGCAGGCGCGCGATGTCACCCACGCCTCTGCCCGGCGGCCTTGCCCCCCATCTCGCCGCCGCCTTGACGGTGGGCGGTCCGCGCGCCCGCAAGCTGCTGGCCATCGACGGGGCCGTCGCCGCCATCGCCCTGGCTGCGCTCGCCGCGGCCGGCCCGAGCTGGACCCGGGTGCCCAATCCGCTGGTGGCCCAGACGGCGCCTCTGGCCATCGTGCTCAAGGTTTCGGAATCAATGCTTGCGGGCGACGTCGTCCCCAGCCGGCTGGAACGGGCCCAGCAGAAGATCCTCGATGTGATCGCGGCGCGCGCCGGCGGGCGCACGGCCCTCATCGCCTACGCGGGCACGGCCCATCGGGTGGTGCCGCTTACCGAGGACCCCGCGGTCCTGAAGCCCTTTGTCGAAGGCCTCGGGCCGGACGTTATGCCGCAAGAGGGCCAGAATGCCACCGCCGCCCTGGCCCTGGCGGTGGAGGCCCTCGCCGGCGAGGCGGTTCCAGGCGCCATTCTTTTCGTACTCGACGGTCTCGATCGAGCCGACCTGGCCGGCTTTGCGCAGCATACGGCTGCCGACGGCGCGGGCCTTGTGTTTCTCAGCCTTGACGGGTCAGGGGAGGCGCTCAGCCACCTGCGCTCCATCGAGGGTGCCTCGGTGATCGAGGTCACCGCCAACGCGGCGGATGTGGCGGAGATCGGGCGGCAGGTGGCCTCTGCCTACCGTGATGCCCTGGCGCGGGATGAGAACCAGCGATGGGACGACCGCGGCTGGATGCTGGCATGGCCGGCGGCGCTGCTGGTGCTGCTGTGGTTCCGACGCGGCTGGACCATGCGTTGGAGCCTTGCAGTTCTGGCCCTGACAGCAACGGCGACAGTGACGGCGCCCAGCGGCCCGGCGCGGGCCGACGGCATCGCCGACTGGTTCCTCACGCCGGACCAGCAGGGGCGGCTGGCCTACGAAAGCAAGGACTTCTCAACCGCCGCGGACCTCTTTCAGGATTCGCTTTGGCGCGGCCAGGCGCTCTACAAGGCGGGCCGCTACGCTGAAGCGGTCCAGGTCTATGCGCGCCTGGAAAGCGCCGAGGCCGCCTTCGGTCAGGGGATGGCGCATCTGAAGATCCGGGAGTACCGCCGGGGGATCACCGCCTTCGAAGCGGCGCTGGCGCGCGAGCCGGGCCATACCGCTGCGGCGCGCAACCTGGAGATCGCCCGCGCGATCCTCGCCTATATTGAGCGTGTCCGCCTGCAGTCGGATACCAGGGAGGGATCGGAAGGGGCTGACGACGTGGTCTTCGACAAGGAGGCCGAGGGCGGCATCGAGATAGAGATCACCACCGAAACGGAAATGCGGATGCAGACAGCAGAGGAGTGGATGCGCAGCGTCGATACCCGCACCGCCGATTTTTTGCGCAGCCGTTTTGCGCTGGAAGCGGCCCGGGACAGAGGTCAAACCGTGCCATGAATTGGCTCCGGTGCTCACCACTTCTGCTGCTTCTTGCTGCGCCGGTCTGGCCGGCGATGGCAGCAGAGCCGCCGGAGCCGCTCTTGCGCATGGAGCTTGAGAAGCGATCAGCCATTGTCGGCCAGCCCATCGTCTTCAGGGTCACGGTGCTGGTTCCGACATGGCTTCCGGAAAGCCCCGTCTTTCCCAGCTTCGAGGTTCCCGATGTCATGGTCCGTCTGCCAAGCCGCGCCGCGGGCCCGACGAGCGAGCGCATTGGCGGCGACACCTGGTCCGGCGTCACCCGCGCCTACCGCCTCTATCCGATGGCCGCGGGACGCTTCACCATCCCGCCGCGCAGGCTGCGTGTGACCTATGCCCACCCGGAGACACGCGCGCCCATTACCGCAAACCTGCGCAGCGACGCAATCTCTTTCGAGGGGACTATTCCAAGGGGAACGGAAGGCCTCGATCCCTTCATCGCCGCGGAGGCACTGGTGATCGAACAGAGGATCGAAGGCACGCCAACGGAGCTTGCGCCCGGCGGCGCGGTCACCCGCAGCGTCACCGCCAGGGTGGAGGGCATGTCGCCGCTCTTTCTGCCGTCACTGATCCCGGCGCTCGACTCCCAGGTGTTCTCGGCCTATCCGAAGGAGCCGCTGGTGAGCGAACAGGAAGAGTGGATGGCGCTCTCGGGCGAGAGAACCGAAAGCGTCACCTACGTGGCGGTGGCGGGTGGGAATGCGGCGGCTCCGCCGATCCGCCTGCGCTGGTACAACCTCAAGACCAAGCGGGTGGAGACGGCGGAGGCTGAAGGCCTCGATCTTGCCTCGCGCGGGCCGCCACCGCAGGCAAGACAGTCACGGGGCTCCGGCTGGAGCGGTCTTGCGCCCTGGGTTCTGGGCGGCGTGCTCGCGCTTCTCGCTTTCGCGATTGCTGCTGTTCGCCTCCGGCCCCGGATCGCGGTCTGGCGCCAGCGGAGGCGGGAGGCCCATCGCGCCTCCGAGGCCTACGCCTTCGCGCTGGCGCGCACCGCGCTCCGGAAGCAAAACCTGGGCGAGGCGACAAACGCGCTCGCGCTCTGGTCATCGCGCCTGCGGCCGGTGGCGGGAGAAGAGGAGACACGTCTTTCTGAGGCTTTCGAAAGGCTTGGTGCGGCGCGCTATGGATGCCTTCAAGCCAAGCCGGCTGACGGGCTCTGGAGCGGGGCATTGGAGGCCCTGCGGGCGGCGCGCCGCCGGCGTCTCCAGCACTCGGCAACCGCCTATGCCGCCGAAGAACTGCCACCGCTCAACCCCGGAAGAGCCCGGTGACCCGGTCCCTTATCACTCTGCTGATCTTCCCCAGAATGCTTGGGTTGGCCGCCCTGCATGGCGCAGCGGCCGGTCCCGAGGCTTGGAGGTGCCCATGACCCCTCTTTGTCGATTTGCGCTGATCTTTGCCGTAGTTCTGCTGCCCGTACCGGCGGTCGCAGATCCTCTGCCGTCCTGGAACGACGGCTCGGCGAAGGCGGCCATTCTCTCCTTCGTCGAACAGGTGACTGAAGCCGGCGGCGCGCATTACGTACCGCCGCCTGAGCGCATCGCCGTGTTCGACAACGACGGTACGCTGTGGGCGGAACAGCCGATGTACTTCCAACTGATCTACGCGTTCGACTATGTGAAGGCCCTTGCGCCGCGCAACCCCGGCTGGGCCGAAAGCCGGGTCCTGCGGGCCGCCATGGTCGGCGATGTCGCGGAGGTTCTGCGTAACGGCCAGCAGGGTGTGATGCAGGTGGTCATGGCCAGCCATGCCGGCATGACGGTCGATCAGCTTCAGGCATCGGTGCGCGACTGGCTGGCCGAAGCCCGCCACCCGACGACCGGGCGGCCCTACACGGCCATGGTCTATCAGCCCATGCTGGAACTGCTGGCCTATCTGCGCGGGGAGGGCTTCAAGACCTTCATCGTATCCGGCGGCGGCATCGACTTCATCCGCGTGTTCTCCGAGGAAGTCTATGGCATTCCGCCGGAGCAGGTCATCGGCTCCAGCCTCGTCGCCGAGTTTGTGGAGACGGCTGAAGGGGCGGTGATCCGCAAGCTGCCCGAACTCAACTTTGTCGACGACAAGGCCGGCAAGCCGGTGGCCATCAACCTGCACATCGGGCGCCGGCCCATCGCCGCTTTCGGCAACTCAGACGGCGACCTCCAGATGCTGCAGTACACGACCTCCGGCGAAGGTCTGCGCTTCGGGCTGATCGTCCGCCACAACGATGCCGAGCGCGAGTGGGCCTACGACCGCGAGAGCGGCATCGGCCGTCTCGACACGGCGCTGGACGCCGCGGAGGAGAGGGACTGGACCGTCGTCGGCATGGAGTCCGACTGGCGCGTCATTTACCCAGCGGAAGCGGACTGAGGCCACGCCCCGCAGTTTGCTGCGCCTTTCGTGTCATCCACGACAGGGCGCGCGCGGGGGCTGCCCTTACTCGGCCGGTGCAGGTTTGCTGCTCTGCCCGATCCTGATGACCCTCTGGTAGAGCGCCGGATCAGCCAGTATTGCCTTTGCGAACTCAATGTCCTGGCTGCTGCTCGCGAAGCTGGGCGGGCAGAGTGCGCGATGAGCCTGCAGCGCACGCCTGTTGTGATGGGCAATCTGCCTGGTCCTTTGCGGCCAAGTGGTAATGCCCTCGCCCCGCTTGAGCCTGCTGAGCCGCTGATCGACCGGATCCTGCTTTGCCGTACAGACCATTGGAACGACACCGCGTTCGGAGATTCGGTACTTGGCCCAGCTGTAAGTGTCGGCCCACGACACCGACAGCAGTGCGCTGTTTGGAAGATAGGTGCTCTTCGGCACCCTGCCTTGACCTCGAGTGACCGTACCGATGACGACGCCGCGTCCGAGGTCCTGAATGGCTGCGGCAACGGCTTCGGCAGACTGCCTGGTTGCGCCGTTCTGGAGAACAACGAGCGGTACATCCGCTAGAACGGGTTCCTCCCAGCTTGGGTACCAGTCGCCACTGGTGGGCGTGCGCCCTTCTGAAGTGAAGACGGACACCTCGGAAACGAAGAATTCCATGATTCCTCTCGCCAACCACGGCTGCGACCCTGATGCGCCGCGCAAGTCGAGAATGAGTCCTGTCGCGCGCCCGGGACCCTGGGCAAGGTCCGCTTCTATGATTTCCTTGGCTCTTTCAGTCGTTTTGTCGGTGATGCTGCCCAGTTGAAGGTACAGCAGAGAGCCCATGCGCCGGCTGACTGGCAGTTCGAAATCGATATCTTCGCGCTCCACCGTTACAGTCTCGCGTTCGCCGCTCTCAGTATCGCGAACTGTCAGGGTTAGAGATGTTCCCAAGGCGCCCGCGAGGTCCGCTTGAAGTTGAACCAGCGACAATTGCCGGACCGGTCTGCCATTTACCTCTTCAACGACCTGGCCGGCCTCAAGGCCGGCTTCATCGGCGTTGGAACCGAACCGAACCTGTGCAATCTGTTTTTGCGGATCATGTGTGCGGATGAATGAGATGCCGACGGTAGCCGGCTTCTCTTTAAACATGTCCACCATCCGAACAAGGTCATTGAAGGACCGGTAGAACGAATAGGGATCGAGAGCGTCGGCAGCGCCATGGAGCAGGGTGTCAACCCGTTGTCCCCAGCTTTCTGCGGCCAGTGCCTCGGACTCGGTGCTGGCGGCTTCTACTGCTCTTCTGACCGTGTTTGCCCAGGCGTCGGGCCGATCGCGCGGCGGTGGCTCAAAGCTGTGGACCGGTCTCCCGTCGAGCAGGAGGGTCACAGTTTCGCCGTCATCGCGGAGTTCAAGCTCCGGGTCAAGCGTAGCAAGATTACGCAGACCGGCCTTTCCGAGATCGTCGAGCCTCGGCTCTTCGAGGTAGGTGTCATTGATGTACTGGTAAGCGTTGCGCAGAGCACGCGTCGCTTCCGTGGCCCCCAGGTTGTCAAGTGCGGTCTGCACGCCTTCGACGGTCGTGGGCCTGGGCTGCGCACAGCCCTGCACGGTCAATGCCAGGGCTCCAAGAGCCAGCAACCTGAGAAACGCGACCACCTTGCTCTCCCGCAGGAACTTGCTTTTTAGTCTACGCCAGAGGTTGCAAATTCTCCTTATGGTTTCAAGTGAATTCCGGACCCGGCGGGCGGGAAACCTGTAGAGAGAGGAGGCCCGACCTACCCGTAAACCGCCTGCGAGAAGGCGCGGAAGAGGCGGGTGGAGAATGCGTTCTCCAGAGGCTTGTATTCCGGGTGCCACTGGACGCCGAGGGCGAAGGCCTTGGCGCCGTCGACGGTGACCGCTTCCGGCGTGCCGTCGGGGGCATGGCCCTCGATCGTGAGGCCGGCTGCGGGCCGGTCGATGCCCTGGCCGTGCAGGGAATTCACCTCGATCTCCGTGGCCCCGGCGATCTCGGCAAAGCGGCCGCCGGCGGTGAAGGTCATGGCGTGGCGGGGGCCGTAGCGTACGTCCGGATCGTCGTGTTTGGGCATGCGATGGTCCATGCGGCCGTCGACCTCGTGCACCCGGGGATGGAGCGTGCCGCCCAGGGCCGCGTTCAGCTCCTGGAACCCGCGGCAGATGAAGAGCGTCGGCAGACCCTTCTCCAGCGCCGCCTCGATCATCCGAAAGGTCATGGCGTCGCGGGCCTGGTCGTAAGGCTCGTAGCGTTCGCTGGGGCTATGGCCGTAGAGCGTCGGATGGACGTTGGAGGGGCTGCCGGTGAACAGAAGGCCGTCGAGGGCCTCCAGCATCGCCGCCGCCTCCTGGCTCTCGGCCATGGCCGGGATCACCAGAGGGGTACAATCAGCCGCCTCCCAGACCGCGCGCAGGTACTTGTCGCCGACCACGTGGTAGGGCGAGTTGTCGTAGGTGCGGTAGTCGGCGGTGACGCCGACGAGCGGGCGTCTCATGCGGCCGAAGCCCCTCGCGCCTGCATCTCGTCCAGCAGCTCCGGCGTCTCCGCAATGCGGGCGTAGCCCTTCATCACCGCGAGGCTGGCCGCCTCCTGCTCTGCGCTTTTGGTGGCGCAGGCATCGGCCACCATGGTGACCAGGTAGCCGCGGTCGGCGGCGTCGCGCACGGCCGATTCCACGCACTGGCTGGTGAAGACGCCGAAGACCGCGAGGCGCTCGATCTCCAGGTTGCGCAGCAGGTAGTGGATGTTGGTGGCGTTGAAGATACCGGAAGCCGTTTTGGGGAGGACGATCTCGTCGCCCTGGGGCGCGAGGGCCGGCATGACATGGCCGCCGGGCGAGCCGCGCGGGATCAGGAAGTCGCTGCGCTTGTGGTCCAGGCTGCGGTCTCGCCCGTCCCTGGTGAGCGCCTCGATCACCGTGTAGATCACCTCGATGCCGGCAGACCGTGCGCCTTCGACCAGCTTCGCTGCGTTGGGCAGCACAGTGCTGTCCAGGCGCTGCCAGTAATGCTCGCTCGCGGGAAAGCCCAGCTCTTCGGCCAGGGCTCTGTCGCAGAAGCCGCGCTGCAGATCTACCACCAGCAGGGCAGAGGCGTCGCGCTCCAAAGCGAAGTCGTAACCGGTTCCCAAATCCGCCATCGTCAGGCCGTTTCCGCCTTCTCGCGGTGGTAGTCGAAGGTTGCGTTGATCATGTCCAGCAGGTGCTGGCCGGAGGTGGTGGGCGGGAACTTTACCGGCCGCTCCGGACTCACGCAGCTCGGCAGCGCTTCCACCTTCGCGCGGAAGTTCGGGTCGTAGAAGAAAGGCAGGGAATAGCGCTCCGTTCCCGAGAGATTCACCACCCGGTGCTGGGTGGAGGCGAAGAGATCGTTGGTCCAGCGCGCCATCATGTCGCCGATGTTGATGACGAAGGCACCCGGAATCGGCGGCGCGTCGATCCAGGTGCCGGCGGCATTCTTCACCTGCAGGCCGCCGTTCCTGTCCTGCGCCAGGATGGTCAGGCAGCCGAAGTCGGTATGGGCGCCGGCGCCGATCTGCTTTTCCGTGATGGCGCCCTGCTGTGGCGGGTAGTGCAGGGGCCCCAGGGTCGCCATGGGGTCGGTGAGATCCCGGTCGAAGTGGCACTCGTCGAGGCCGAGGGAGAGGGCGAAGGCGTGCATGATCTGCCGCCCCAGGCCGGTCAGCGCATCGAAGTAGGACTGCATGGCCCCCTGCCAGCCCGGCAGATTGTCGGGCCAGAGGTTGGGGCCGTGCAGCGGCAGGCCGGCCTGGACCAGCGGGTGGTCGGGGGCAAGATCGCGGCCGATCTTGACGCCTTCCTTCAGGTCGCCGGCCTCGGTCTGCTTGCCCGGGTCCAGGTTCTCGCCGCCCAGCTTGAAGTAGCCGCGATGACAGGGCGACCGCTCGATGTCGATGGCGAGCTTGGCCTCCAGCGGCTGGTCGAAGAAGCGCTTCGCCTCGGCGAAACTGCGCGCCACCAGGTCCGGCGCGATGCCGTGATTGGCCAGATAGAAGAAGCCGATGTTGCGGCAGGCGGCGCCGATTTCCCGCGCGACGGCCTGGCGCGCCGCGAGGTCGCCGGTGAGGAAGGGGCCGAAGTCGATCACCGGGATCTTTTCCAGCGGCACCCGCTCGCCGCGCAGGCTTTCGTCGAGGTCAATGGTCATGGCTATGCCCCTTGAGACTTTCGGCGCCGCAGCAGCATCCAGCTGCCGTAGCCGAGGATCAGCACCAATGCGGCGCCCGAGGTGGTGAGCGCACCGAGGGTCGGCACCAGCGGCGTGTAGCCGGAGACCATCTTGGCATAGAGCCATTCCGGCACGGTCTGGTCGGCGCCGGTGGTGAAGAGCGACAGCGGGAAGTTGCCCCAGGACAGCAGGAAAGCGAAGAGCCCGCCGGAGACAACGCCCGGCCAGAGCACCGGTAGGGTGACCTCCTTGAGGGTCTGCCAGCGCGTCGCGCCGAGATCGAAGGCGGCCTCCTCCAAGGCGGGGTCGAACGAATAAGCCTGGATGGAGATGACGAGAGTCACGATCGGCACGATCCAAACGAGGTGCGCGATCACCGCCGTCCGCCAGTCGGGAATGATCCCGACCGACGAGAACCAGATGAGCAGGGCCAGGCCGAGCACGGCCTGGGGAAAGAAGATCGGCAGCAGAACGAGCCGCTGATAGAACCGCCGGCCGCGCCAGTCGAAGCGGGCGAAGGCCAGGGCGCCGAAGAAGGCCAGGACCACCGAGATGAGGGCGACCAGCAGCGCGATGCTGAGCGAGGTGGAAACCAGGTCGCGCACGGTCAGGGAGGAGAAGGCGCGGTCGTACCACTTGGTGTCGAAGGCCGGAACCGGGAAGCGGAAGTAGCGCTGCCTGGAGAAGGAGGCGAGCACCACGCAGAGGATCGGCAGGTAGAGAAAGACGATGATCGATCCCGACCAGGCGGCCATCAGGCCATGGGTGATGCGTTTCTTGCGGGCCTCAGTCATCGCGGCCGCGCCCCAGGATGCGGTCGAGGTCAACCCAGTTCAGCAGGGTGATGACCAGGGTGCCGGAGAAGAGGATGAGCAGCACCGAGAGCGCCGAGCCCAGAGGCCAGTTCTGCCCGAAGGTGAAGGCGGTCTCGATCTCGTCGGCGATCATGATGACGGCCTGGCCGCCGAGGATCTTGGACTCCGCCAGCGAACCGAGCGAGAGGATGAAGGTCAGGAGACCGCCGATCAGGATGCCCGGCATGGCCAGCGGCAGTTCCACCTCGCGGAACACCTGCCAGCGTGAGGCGCCCATGTCGAAAGCCGCCTCGGTCACCTCGCGGGAGACCATGGAGATGCCCAGCACCATGGGAAAGAGCGTGAAGGGCAGGTAGACGTAGACCAGCCCCAGAACGATGGCCGGCACGTCGTAGAGAATGCTCTCGGCTTCGATCCCCAGCCAGGTCTGCAGGCTGCCCAGCAGCACGCCACCCTTGATGAGAAACAGCACCCAGCCGAACAGACGGATGTTCTCGGAAACGAAGAGCGGAATCACGATGGCCAGGGTCATCAGGTTGGCCCAGCGGCCGAAGATCTTGGCCATGCCGTAGGCAATGGGCCAGCAGATCACCATCAGCAGGGCGACCGTGACCAGCGCCAGCCCCAGGGATTTGACGAAGGAGATGTAGTAGCTGCCGGAAAAGACGGTGTGGTAGTTCTCGATGGTCGGCGGAAAGGTGAAGTCGAAGGTGCCTTCCGGCATGAAGGAGTAGCCGAGTACGGCCAGCAGGGGCGCGGCGAAGGCCAGCGCCAGGAAGATCAGCACCGGCAGCGCCGCCAGCAGCCCGGGGTTGCGCAGGCGCCTCCGCGGGCGCGGCGTGGGTCTTGCGGTGTCGCCGAGGGTGCTTTCGGTCGCGGCGGTCATTCCGGCGCCAGCACGCTGTCGCGTGCCTCCCAGCCGATCACGACCCGGTCGTCGAGCTGGCCCTCGTAGCGCTGCTCGCGCAGCTTCTCCACCAGGAAGACAGCCTCGCCGACCCGCACCTGGTACTGGATGCGGCTGCCCAGCGCGTACTCGTTGTAGAGCACGCCCTCCACCTGGTTCTCGGCCGTCTCGCCGGGACCGAGAAAGCGCAGGTATTCGGGCCGGATCACGAGATAGCCGCCGGCGAAGTCGCTCTGGCCGCCCGGGTCGCTCGGACCCTGCAACGTCGCGCCCAGGGCGGGACAGTGCAGCCCGGCGCCGTTGGGCTTCACCTCCAGAACGTTGACCTCGCCCATGAACTCCGAGACGAAGCGGTTGGCGGGGCGGGAATAGATCTCGTCCGGCGCGCCCACCTGCACCAGTTCGCCGGCCCGCATGATGCCGATGCGGTCCGACATCACCATGGCCTCTTCCAGGCTGTGGGTGATGTAGATGAAGGTCTTGCCGGTCTCCCGGTGGAGGTCTTTCAGTTCCTTTTCCAGGGTCTTGCGCAGGCGGAAGTCGATGGCCGAGAGCGGCTCGTCGAAGAACAGGATCTCCGGATCGAAGGCCAGGGCACGGGCCAGGGCGATGCGCTGGCGCTCGCCACCGGAGCACTGGCTGACCTGCTTGCCGTAGTAGTCCTCCGGCAGGCGCAGCAGACGCAGCAGTTCGTCGGCGCGCTCCCGCCGTTGCATCGGCGGCACGCCACGCATCTTCAGGGGAAACTCGATGTTCTGGCCGACGGAGCGGTGCGGGAAGAGGGCGAGGGACTGGAAGACCATGCAGGTCGGCCGCCGGTTGGCCGGCGTCTCGTTGATGCGCTGCCCGCGCAGCAGGATCTCTCCGCCGCTGGGCTCTTCCAGTCCGGCCAGCATGCGGATAAGCGTTGTCTTGCCGGAGCCGGATGGCCCGACGATGGTGAAAAACTCGCCCTCGTCGATGGCGAGATCGATGTCCTTGACCGCCACGAACTGGCCGAAGCGCTTGGACAGCTGCGACAGTCTGAGGATGGGATCGGCCAAACTAACGCCCTCTTATCGGCCCAGGGAGGTATCGGCGGGACGGGCCCCGGGCCACGGTCCGGAAGGTCCGCCCCCCGGTGGCCTTTGGGCCACCGGGGGAGAACCGCCCAGGAGTGCCTTTTGCGCCCCTAGGCCTCGCGCTTGGCGGCATTATAGATCTTATCCATCACCTCGTAGTCCGGATTGATCTGATAGTCGACGGTGTTGGAGAGTTCCTCCTCCAGGCTGTCCCACTGGATGGCGTCCAGTTCCTCGCTGGAGAAAAGGTCGAAGACCTCTTTGTTGC
Organism: Rhodospirillales bacterium BBD 1991-14; assembly: GCA_001657395.1. Taxonomy (GTDB): domain Bacteria; phylum Pseudomonadota; class Alphaproteobacteria; order Kiloniellales; family Kiloniellaceae; genus Pelagibius. The sequence goes on from LYSY01000001.1 coordinate 241,473, forward strand.
CCATTTGAGTCACTGGATTGTAAGTGCCCTCGGCAAAAGCCACTGCGTGGCAGACTTCGGCGTCCTGCACGTACTCCAGGAAGTCATAGGCGAGCGGCGAGACCTGCGGGTTGTTCACTACGGAGGTCACCTCCACCCAGGTGATGCCGCCTTTGCCGCCGGCCAGCGGACCTTTCTTGGGAGTGATGCCGCGGATGTTGGTGGCGCCGTCCAGGCGCGCCGGGCTGGCGGTGTAGGTGCCGCCGGTCAGATAGAAGTCGATCTCGCCGTTGATCAGCGCCAGGTTCATGGCCACCAGGTCGTCGGTCTTGAGCTTGGCCCCCTTGAACCAGGCCCGCGCCGTCTTTTCGAAGGCGGCGATCTCAGCCTCGCTGTGCGGGACGAAGGGGTCGAGCCCGGCGCCGATGCACATGTGGAAAATGTTCCAATTGTCGTAGGTGAGGATACCGAAACGCCCGGCGTTGGAGGCTTCGTTGAACAGGTTGAAGCCTTCGTCCTCTGCCGTCGCGCGGCTCACCTTGTCGGTGTTGACCACGAAATTGAAGGGCCCGAAGCGCTGGATGATACCCAGCAGGTTGGCGCCGTCCTCGGAGTAGCACCATTTATAGTTCTCGTTGAAGGGGGCCATCATGCTGTCGAAGTAAGGCTCGAAGCGATCCTTCGGCAGCGGCTTGATCAGCCCTTCCGGCCACATCTCGTCGCGCGCCCAAGGCTGGTTCACGTTGATGACGTCCCAGACGTTCACTTCGCCGGCGCGCAGCTTGTTGATCATGTCCGGGTCCGAAGTGCCGCTCTCGGCGGAGACATCGGCCGAGGTGCTGCGGCGGAAGGGGTCCAGCACTTCGTCGGAGTTATAGCCTTCCCAGCAAAGGATGTTCAGTTCCTTCTCGCGCGCCGCCAAGGCGGGACCAGCGAGAGGGCCGGCGAGGCCGAGGGCCCCGGCAGCGGCGGAATACCTCAACAGACTGCGACGGTCGAACTGCATGATCACGCTCCCCGCTTTTCTTGTTTGTGCCCGTGTTGTCCCCCAGGAGAGCCCGTCCGAAACGGACCGGCCCATAAGGGACTGTGCTGCCGGAGACGGTCTTCGGCAGCCTCCCAACAAGCCTCCGGTGATGAAAGTACCACGCAGAATTTGGTAATTCCAACATGATTTGTTGTACTCGCCACGAACTTGGGGCATAACCGATGCACGGCGTTTGGCGGAAAGGCGCAAAGCCCGAACAGCGCCCCTGCAGCTTCCAGCAGCTTAAGGACTGCGAAGAGGGAAAGCCCTGAATGACGCAAGCCAGTACGCGACCGGCGATTGACTTCATCTTTATGTTCACCCGCGCCGATCAGACGGTTGAGGACTGCCTCGACGTCTTCGACATCGTTGCGGGGGCCGGCGTGAAACACATGGGCTTCAAGGACGTCGGCGTGAACTTCGAAACGCTGGTGGAGTTGAACCGGCGCATCAAGGCAGCCGGGGCCACCAGCTATCTGGAGGTTGTATCGACGACCCCGGAGGCCTGTCTGGACTCGGCCCGCGCGGCACGCCAGATCGGCGTCGACTGGGTCATGGGCGGCACCGACGCTGCAGGCATTCTGGAGATCCTCGACGGCAGCGGGATCGGCTATCTGCCGTTCCCCGGCCGCCCGGTGGGCCACCCGACCGAACTCGGCGGGACGGCGACGGACGTGGAGGCGGACTGCCGCCGCTTTGAATCGCTCGGCTGTGCCGGGGTTGATCTGCTGGCGTACCGGGCGACGGAAGCCGACCCGCTGGAATTGGTGCAGGCGGCGCGCCGTGGCACGCAGGGCAAGCTTGTGGTGGCCGGCAGCGTCGACTCGCCCGACCGTGTCCGCAGGCTGGCGGAGGCGGGCGCCAATGCCTTCACCATCGGCTCCGCGGCCTTTGACGGCTCTTTCTCGCCGCGCAAGGGTGCCCTGGCCTCGCAGCTTGGCGACATCCTGGAAGCGGCTGTATGAGCGGCTCCGCCAAGACCGCTCCCGCCAAACCGGTGCCCCAAAAGACCGCGCCCCAGAAGGCCGCGCCCCAAAAGACGGTGCCGGCCAAGCTGGCCTCGCGGCAGAGTGCAAAGCCGGGCGCCAAGGCAAGCGTTCGGAACAGCGACCGCCTGGACCGCGATGAGCGCCACCGGCGCATCATCGGCGAACTGCAGTCGAACCCCACGGTGCGCATCTCCCATCTGGCCGAGGCTTTCGGGGTTTCCACCGAGACCGTTCGGCGCGACATCGACTCGCTGTCCTCGCGCGGGCTGGTGGAGCGTACCTACGGCGGCGCGGCGGCGCCGATGGGGCGGGAGCCCAGCGTGCGCGAGCGCAACACCGCCATGGTCGCGGAGCGCCAGCGCATCGCTGCGGTCGCAATCCAGGCGATCGCGCCGGGCGACGTGGTCATGATCGATTCCGGCGCGACCACCCATCACTTGGCCCAGCGCATCGCGGCGGAGGGTATCGAGGTGACCGTCATTACCAACGGCCTGGAGATCGCCGAGGAACTGGGCGTCTCGCCCAACGCCCGCGTGATCCTCTGTCCCGGCGCTTACTCTGCCCACGAGAAGGGGGTCTACGGTCAGGATACCTGCGACTTTCTCGGTCGCTTTCACGCCAACGTCGCCTTCACCTCTGCCGGCGGGATCACCGAGAACGGCGTTACCGACGTGGACTCCAACGCCTGCTGGGTGAAGCGGGCGATGTTCAAGCGGGCCGAACGGCGCATCTTCATGATGGACAACGCCAAATTCAACGTGCGCCTGCTGGAGATCGTCATGCCGTTGACCGACCTGACCGATCTCGTGGTGGACCGGCCGCTGCCGGAAAAGCTGGCCGAAGCCGCCAGGAACGCCGGCATCATCACGGTGGTGGCCTGACACCAACAGAGCTTGAACAGCCCTTACGGTTGACCCTCTCCGCATTCCGCTCCGCGCCGGGAGGTGTGGCCGCGTGTCAGGAATGACGGGCGCTCCCGCCATGCCTCGTTTCAGAAAAGAAACCAAAGATTGAATAGATGTAGTGGTTGATGCGATAAAAACGCGATCACCGCACAGCCTCGTTGAATCTCGATATCGAGGAGAAAGAGACGATGAAGAACGTTCTTTCTGCGGTTGCAATGATCGCGTTCGCTTCCGCGGTGACATCTGCCGTCAGCCAATCGATGGCTGACGAGCCTCGTCGCAGTTCCACAGAAACCCTGCAACTTGAGGAACTGCGGGATACACCCCTTCAGCCCCCTGCGAGCCGGGCAGGGGACATCAAGGCTCCGGGTGTGTCCGAAGAACTGGCGATTACCGAGAGCTGCAGTTCGATCAACGTCGGCTGCGACGGGATGGACTGCGTCATCAATAACAACGGCACGCTCTGCGAAGGCAAGGTCGAGGTCTTGACTGAAGGGGCGCCGTCCAGTCTCTCCTGCAGCGCCGTTTGCTGACGGCCTTTCTCCGCCAGCGCCTTCGCGGGCCGGCCCAAGCGGGGCTCCCCTGGGAGCCCCGGTCCTTCCGCCTCGAACCATTCGACCATCTTGTCCCACGCTGAGAGCCCGGCTGCGCCGTAGCGGCCGAATGGCCGAGGCCGCCGCCGCCCCTGCTCATGCAGGGCCTCCCTCTCTTTCGTCGGGCGCGCACGGCCACGCAGGGTAGAGCCGAGACCTCTGGTGCAACGCCAGGGGTGCATACATCTGTAACTGTCATTAAAATTTCATAAAACTGTGGTCTGCAATTTAAATTGCAGAAATAGTGCTGGTCTAACCGAGATCGCAGGAGAGGGATCGGGTGTCCGCAGAACTTCAGAAGCTCATCGCTGCCCATGCCAGCCGGCTGACCACCGCCGACAGCCGGTTGCTGGATGTCCTGCTGCAGGATCCGCTGCGCGCGGCCATGGACACCGGCAAGGACATCTCGGACCGGGCCAATGTGCATCCGGCCGCGGCGGTCCGCCTGGCGAAGCGGTTGGGGTTTCCGGGTTACCCGGAGTTCCGCGCCTTTCTGCGCGAGAACCTGACGGCCGGTGAGGACGATTTCCGCAGTCCGGCCGCGCGGGTCATGGCCCGTTTGGCCCGCAGCGAGGAGAGCTCCAGCCTTTCTGCCGTCATCGAAAGCGAGATGGCGGCCCTGGCCGGGCTGCGCGAGGCCGTTGCCGATGGCGAGATCGCCGCCGCGGCAAGGGAAATTGCAAAGGCGCGACAACTCTACGTCTACGGCCGCGGCCATGCCGCATCGCTGTCGTCCCTGGTCAGCCGCCGGCTCCGGCGCTCCGGCTACCCCGTCACCGACATCGGGTCGCACATCACCGGTCCGGCCGAACTTCTGATCAACCTGGGCCCCGAGGACCTGCTGCTTCTCTTCGCCTTTCGCGAACCCACGGCGCGGCTGCAGGAACTGCTGACCACCGCGCGGGGCGTCGGTGCCCGGGTGCTGGCCATCACCGATGTGGGCGGCGGGCGGCTCGACCCCAAACCCGATCTTCATATTTCCGCACCGCGCGGCGCTGCCGGCGAGTCCCAGTCGCTGGTTGTGCCCATGACCATCACCAACGCGATCATCCTGGAATTGGCGGCCACCGATGACGGCCGCTCGCTGGCCGCCCTGGCGCGCTACGACGACCTGAAGAAACGGTTCGCACGATAACGCCGGCGGCGTCGCTTCACCCGGAGAGAGGAACAGGAGCTTCAGACATGTCCCCCATCTCGAAGAGTCTCACCTTTGGTCTTTTGGCGGCCTTGGCGTCCACCACCGCCGTGGTCCCCGCGCAGGCCCAGTCCACGGCCCCGGAAATCGCCGTGGCCGTGAACAAGCTGGCGCGCAATCTCGATCCCGGCCGTCAGACCGGCAACGTTGACGTGCGGGTCTACTTTTCGATCTACGATACGCTCATCAAGCGCGACTTCCGCAACGCCCCGGAGGTCGGAGTGAAGCTTGAGCCCGGATTGGCCACAAGCTGGGCGCGCCCGGACGCGCGCACCCTGGAGGTGACGCTGCGCGAGGGGGTCGTCTGCCATGACGGCTCGCCCTTCAATGCCGACGACGTGGTCTTCACCTTCAGTGAAGAACGCCTTTGGGGCGGGCAGTCGTTCTATCCGCGCGGCCGCAACTACTTCAGTCATCTGGAAAGCGTCGAGAAGGTCGATGACAGGACGGTGCGCTTCGTCACCAAGGCACCCGACCTCATCCTGGAGGAGCGCCTGACCAGCTACACCTCCTTCATCGTCTGCGACGAGCCCTGGATGGCTTTTCAGAAGGACGGCGTTCCCTTCGCGGAGTGGATGGAAGCCGCCTTTGACGAAATGAAGTGGGCGCCCGTCGGCACCGGTCCCTTCAAGGCCACCGGCTACCGCAAGAACGACTTCATCCGCCTAGAAGCACACGAGGGCTACTGGGGCGGCAGGCCGGCGGTCAGCGCCATCGAGTTCAAGGAGGTTCCCGAGGTCTCGGCGCGCATCGCCGGCGTCGTCAGCGGCGAATACAAGATGGCCGTCGACATTCCGCCCGATCAGATGGAGGTCGTCGCCGGCTACGACAACGTGAAGTCAACGAGCGTCTCGCTGGACAACACCCATGTGCTGGTCTTCAACCAGACGGACCCCGTTCTTGCGGACAAGAACCTGCGTCAGGCGATGAGCTACGCGATCGACCGCGACGCCCTGCGCAAGGCGCTGTGGAACGATGATAACTACACGCCCAACGGTCATCAGCTCGCCTCCTTCGGTGCCATGTACAATGCTGAGCGTGCCGGCTACACCTACGATCCGGACAAGGCGCGCGAACTGGTCAAGGCCAGCGGCTACGACGGCTCCACCATCTCCTTCCGCCTCATCGACGGTTACTATCTGAACGGCCGCGATGCAGCCCAGATCATTCAGGAGATGTGGCGCCAAGTGGGCATCAACGCGGAGCTCAACTTCGTCGAGAGCTTCAAGCAGGTGCGGTCCGAAGGTGCGCAGGTCTATGCCTGGTCCAACACCTACCGCCTGCCGGATCCGACCGGAGCGATCAACGTGAACTGGGGGCCGAACGCCGGCATTCAGAAGAAGTACGGCTTCTTCACGCCGCCATCCGAGTTCAACGACATTGCCTCGTCCCTCGTCAGCATCGAGGATCAGGGCGAGCGCAAGGCGAAGTTTCAGCGCATGCTCGACATCTTCGAGGACGAGATGCCCATGACCATGCTCTATAATCCGCTGGTCACTTTCATCATGGCCAACGACGTGGAGTGGACGCCTTACAGCCTCTACTTTATGGACTTCGGCCCGGATAACTTCAAGCTGAGCCTCGGCCAATAGGCCAGGCTGGCGGGGACGGTGATGCGGCGCCAAGGCGCCGCATCGCCTCCGCCGCAGTTTCGTCAGGGTTTCCGGTAGCGTCTCGATGTTGTTGTCGGTGAACGATCTCGCGGTCAGTTTCGACGGCGCTTTGCGCGCCGGCAGGGCTGTGGACGGGGTTTCCTTCACCATCGAGAAGGGGCGCACGTTGGGCCTCGTCGGGTCCAGCGGCAGCGGCAAGTCGGTGACCTGTCACGCCATTCTCGATCTCTTGCCGCCGACCGCCGAGCGCCTTTCCGGCAGCGCGGTCTTCGATGGTCAGAACCTCTTCGCGCTCGACGAAGGCGCGATGGCGGCCTGCCGCGGCCGGCGGATCGCGATGATCTTTCAGGACCCGGTGCGCTCCCTCAATCCGGTCATGACCATCGGCGCCCAGTTGGGCGAAACCCTGCGGCTGCACCGCGGGCTCTCAGGTGCTGCTCTTACAGGGGAGATAAAGGCACTGCTGCGGCTTGTCGGCATTCCGGATCCGGCTTTGCGGTCCAGGGCCTACCCCCATCAGCTCTCCGGCGGGATGTGCCAGCGGGTGATGATCGCCATGGCGACGGCGGCGCGTCCCGACCTGCTGATCGCCGACGAACCCACCACCGCCCTGGATCTCACCACCCAGGCGCAGATCCTGGCGCTGCTGCGCGACCTTCAGGACCGCTTCGGCACCGCGATCCTGCTGGTGTCGCACGATATGAGCGTCGTCGCCGAGCTGGCCCACACAGTGGCGGTCATGTCGCAGGGTCGGATCGTGGAAGAGGGCGTCATGGCCGGCGTCCTGCGCAACCCCCGGCACCCCGTAACCCAGGAGATCGTTGCCGACGCCATGCGCCTGCCGATCCCCGAGGCACTCACGGCGCCGGATCTCGCCACAACAGCTCCCCGGCATCGCGGTCAGGGTTCGCCATGACGCGGCCGCTGGTCACGCTGACCGACGCGCGGCGCAGCTTCGCCGGGCCGGCCCAAGGGTTCCTGGGACGGGAGAGGCCAAGGGTGCAGGCCGTGGCCGGTGTGTCGCTCGCGATCGAGCCGGGCGAGGCGCTCGGTCTTGTCGGAGAAAGCGGCTGTGGCAAGTCCACGCTCGGGCGGCTGGTACAGGGGCTGGAACGGCCGGACGGCGGTACCGTTCTGGTGGACGGCGCGCCGCCGACCGCCGACCGCAGGACCCATGCCCGGCGGGTGCAGACCATCTATCAGAATCCGCTGGACGTCCTGGATCCGCGCCTGAGGGTCGCGGAGGCCGTGGCCGAGCCCCTTGAGATCCACCAACTGGGAACCCGCGAGGCCAGGGTGGAACTGGTGATGCAGCTTCTGCGGGATGTCGAACTGCCGGAAGACCTTGCTCTGCGCTACCCGCACGAGCTTTCCGGGGGGCAAGCCCAACGCGTCGTGATCGCGCGCGCCCTTGCGCTGGAGCCGCGGGTCATCGTCTGCGACGAGCCGGTGGCCTCCCTCGATGCCCCCATCCAGCGCCAGATCCTGCGCCTGCTCGACCGTTTGCGCCGGAACCTGGGTCTTTCCTATCTCTTCATCTCGCACGATCTGGGTGCGGTCTGGGAGCTTTGCCAGCGCGTGGCCATCATGTACCTCGGACGCATCGTCGAGGAGGGGCCAAAGGAGGAGATCTTCCTGAGGCCGCGGCACCCCTACACCCAGGCGCTGCTGACGGCCATCCCGCGCCCCGATGCCCCGGATGCGCCGCGTGCGCCGCTGCTCGAGGGAGAGCCGCCAAGCCCGGTGAACGCGCCGCCGGGCTGTGCTTTCCATCCGCGCTGTGCCTATGCGCAGGAGGTCTGCCGGACGGCTGCACCGGCCCTCATGCACACCCAGCCGCTCCACCGCACGGCCTGCCACCTTGTGGCCTCCCAGCCCATGGCCGACCAACACATGGCCGACCAACACATGGCCGACCAACACATGGCCGAAAAGCAAGCAAACGAAGAACAAGCAGACAGAGCAGAAGAAGAGGATCAAGCCGGTGCCATCTGACCCCCAAGTCCTTCTCGTCGTCCTGGACGGCCTGAGACGTGACTTCGTTACGGCGGCCTACACGCCGAACCTCTGCGCGTTCCTGCGCGAGAACGTCGACTACAGGGAATCACGCGCGGTCTTTCCCTCCATGACGCGGGTCAACGCCGCCGCCATCGGCTCCGGATGCGTGCCGGGAATGACCGGCGTGATCGCCAACCAGTTCTACGATCCCAAGGTCTTCGCCGATGCGGTTTTCCATACCGGGAAAGTCAGTCACATTGAAGCGGCGATGCAGGCCTACGACGGGCGCTTCGTCACGGTCGACGGGCTTGCCGAGAGCCTGATCGCCTGCGGCAAGAGCCTTGCAGTCGTCACTTCGGCTTCGGGCGGCACGACGCGCGTCCTCAACCCGCGGGTCGCCGAGAACGGCCAAGTGAGCCTCTGTCTAAGAGATTGGGGCTCGTCCTACCCAAAGGCCTTTGCGGACCGGGTGATGGACGATCTCGGCGGGCTGCCGGACTTGCAGATGCCGGCCATCGCCATCTCGCGCTGCCTGACCGACATCGTCCTCAACCATGTCATGCCCGAGGTCGACCCCGATGTCGCGATCGTGTGGTACGGCGATCCGGACTACACCTTTCACTACCGCGGCCTGGGATCGGAAGAGGCCCTGGCGGCGATGCGCGCGGTGGACCAGCAGTTTGCGCGGCTTCTCGATTGGGCCCGGGACCCTGCGCGGGGGCGCGACATCCAGATCCTGGTCGCTTCCGACCACGGACACATCAACGCGGTCGGCCGCGTTGAAGCGGGCCGGGAACTGCGTGAGGCCGGTTTTGACCTGGATCCGGCCACCGGCCCGCAAGGGGGCTTGCTCGGGGCGCCGCTGCAGGTCGGCGCCGTGCGCGCGCTGCAGGCCGCCGACAACACGCAACTCCTGGACCTTGTCCAGTTCCTGCGCGAACAGCCCTGGTGCGGTGCGGTCTTCACGCAGGGCCCGGATGGCCCGGACGGCCCGCAAGCTCCAAACGGTCTTGTCGCCGGGACCTTGAACAGCGCGCTGCTGCTCAACGATCATGCGCGCTCCCCCGACCTCTTCTATACCCTGGCCGTCGGTGACGAGGCCGGACCACGCGGCGTTCCCGGCAGCGGCCGCTTCGTCGGCTCCGAGTTGAAGGAGGGCGGCAGCACCCATGGCGGCCTCAGCAGCTACGAGATGCGCAGCGTGCTGGGGGCCGGCGGCAGCGCCTTCCGGAACGGCGTGGTCAGCGCTCTGCCCTGCGGGGTGGTCGACATCGCGCCCACGGTGCTGTCGCTGCTGGGTATCGCGCCGCCGTTGTTCATGTCCGGCAGGGTCCTGAGCGAGGGCTTGACCGTTTACGACACCGCCGCGCTTGCAGAGCCGGAGGACGAAGTCTTCGAAGCGGCCCACGCCTTTGGCCGGGATGTCCTGCACCGCCGCCGCGTCGGACAGCATGTCTATGTCCAGGAGGCAGAGGCCCAGCGCATCGAGGGCGGGGCGGCCAGGCGCGCCTCATGACCCTCAACGTCGTCCTGATCAAGCTCGTCCGGGCCTTCATCACCATCTGGATCGTCGCCAGCTTCGCCTTTTTGATCCTCTCGCTCACAGGCGACCCGGTGGAAATTCTGGCCGGCGACGACGCGCCGCTGGAGGTCCAGCGCTACTACGAGCAGAAGTACGGCTTCGACAAGCCGGTCTGGGAGCAGTACCTCAACTACCTGGGTTCGCTCGCCCGGGGCGACTTCGGCATTTCCCTCTCGGACGAGACACCGGCTCTCGACCTGGTGCTGGAAGCCATTCCCGCCACCCTGCAGCTTGGCTTTGCGGCGCTGGTCTTCGCCCTCGTGGTGGGCGGCATCCTCGGCACCCTGGCGGCTCTCCACCGCAACAGTTGGCTCGACCGGGCCATCATGAGCGTCGCTGTCTTCGGCTATTCGATCCCGAACTTCTTCTTCGGCATTGTCCTCATTCTTGTCTTCGCCATGGTCTATCGCCTGCTGCCCAGCTCCGGCAGCGGCACCTGGGCGCACTTGGTTCTGCCCACGGTGACCCTGGGCACCCACCTGGCGGCAACCATCGCCCGATTCATGCGCTCTTCGGTCCTGGAGGTTCTGAACCAGCCCTATGTCCGGGCGGCCAAGGCCAAGGGCGTGCCTGAGCTGCAGCGTCTCGCACGCCACATCTTGCCCAATGCCGCGATTCCCGTGGTCACGATTCTGGGGTTTCGCTTGGGCGATATCGTTGCCGGCTCCATCATTGTCGAAACCGTCTTCGCCTGGCCCGGGATGGGCCGGATGCTCGTGGGGGCGGTCACGTCGCGCGATCTGGCCGTGGTTCAGGCCATCCTGGTGCTGACGGCCTTCACCATGGTGTTGGCCAACCTGCTCGTCGATTTTCTCTACGGCTTCCTCGATCCGCGGGTGGCCGAGGCCAGCGATGCTAGGCGGCGTGCAGGCCGATGACGCAAGCCAACGCAGCCCCTGCCGTGATCGCGCAACGGCGCTGGAAACGCCCGCCGGTTCTGGTGCTCGTGTCCTTTGCCGCGATCGCTGTGCTGGTTCTGATTGCGGTGTTTGCCGACCTGCTGGCCCCCTACGGCTATCGCGATCAGGCTTTGCTGAATCGGCTGGCAGCCCCTGTGTTCCTGGGCGGCAGCTGGGACCATGTGCTCGGGACCGATCAGCTTGGGCGCGACCTGCTCAGCCGGCTGCTCTACGCCATCCGTTTCAGCCTTTCGATCGCCTTTCTGGGCACCATCATCGGTGCCATCCTGGGGACCTTCCTGGGCCTTCTGGCGGCGAGCCTGCGCGGCTGGACGGGGGAGACCATCATGATGATGGTCGATGTTCAGGCCTCCCTGCCGTTCATGATCCTGGCCCTGGCCGTTTTGGCGTTCTTCGGCAACAACCTGACGCTCTTCGTTCTGGTGATCGGCATCAACGGCTGGGAGGTCTATGCGCGGCTCGCCCGCGGTGCGGCCCTGTCGGTGCGGGAGCGGGGATACGCCCAGGCGATCTACGCTTTCGGCGCCTCCGAATGGCGGCTCTACCTGCGCCATGTGCTGCCCAACATCGCCGCGGTGCTGATTGTCCAGTTCACCCTGAACTTCCCGCAGACCATCCTGCTGGAAACCTCGCTGAGCTTTCTGGGGCTCGGGGTGCAGCCGCCGCTCACCAGCCTCGGGCAGATGCTCGGCGACGGCCGGAACTACCTCCTGACAGCCTGGTGGATGGCGGTGCTGCCGGGGGCCGTCACCTTCATCGCCACGCTCTCGGTCAGTCTCATCGGCGACTGGCTGCGCGACCGTTTGGACCCGACCCTGGCGGATTGAAGCCGGCAAGCAGGACTGGCGTCAGGCGAGGTAGCGCACCGAAATCGGGTAGCCGCGCAGCTCCGGGTGAACGTAGTAGCTGGCATGGAGGACCGTGGTGTTGTCCAGGACCGCCACTTCCCCGGTTCCCTCCGGCGCGCGCCAGGGGATCTCGATCAGGGTTTTGTTTTTCAGGTTGTCGACAGGTTCGTTTTCGAGCAGACGGTAGGACGGTCTGAAGTCACCGTCCTGTCCTTCCCGCTCGGCCTGCAGAAAGGCCGCCGTGTTGGCCATGACCAGGGTAGAGGAACTGCGGGGGCTTCGCTGCTGGGCATCTGCAGGGTCGCGCCAGAACAGCGTGTAATGGTCCGGCTGCGTGGGGCCGCGGTCGATGTGGAACTGAAGGCTGGAGAACACATTGCGCTGTTCGGCCCGCCTGTCTTCCCCCTGCAGAACGACGTTGCGCAGCAGCACCGGCCCGAAGGCCTGCACCAGGGACCGCAGGTCCGCATCCAGGGTGCGGGCGTGGTCGTGGAGCGCCAGCTCGACAGGGCTCTCGAAGTCCAGGAGCAGCCCGAAGTGGCGAAAGGGCAGGGGCGGCAGGCCGCTGTCGCTGTTCCGGCCGTAGTGGCTGAGCAGACTGCGGCGGTAGTCCGGGATCAACACGCTGGCCCGGAAGCCGACCCCGCGCAGCCGGTCGGCCGAAGGCTCGGCCGGATCCTCCAGCAGGCGCCGCAGCAGCGCCGGGTCCATCCCGAGAGACATCTACCCGATCCTCCGCGCCAGATCGTCGGCAATCTGCACGACGAGATCGTGCAGGCTGGCGGCGATAACCGTTACGTCGGCCTGCAGCTCTTGCAGGCAGACGGTCGGTGCCAGGCCTGCCGGCTCCAGGGAAAAGCAGCAGTCCGGATCTTTTTGATCCAGCGAGACAAGAACCACCTGCCAGTTTGCATGCAGGCGCCGCTCCAGCTCCATCTGCCGGATGGCGCCTGCCAGCGCGCGGACATGGATCATGCTGTCGCTGTAGAACCAGACGCGGGGAACCTTCCAGAGCGCATCGTCCGGGCCGTTGTGGCCCTCGCAGGACCAGCAGGGCTGAAACACCTTCAGGCGCTGGACCTCGTAGACCAGCGGTGCGATGAGCGGGTCCAGCGGATGACCCTCAGGGTCGGAGGACAGCTTGCGCGGAACCTCCGGGCAGCTCCGCGAGCAACGGGGTCCGAAGGCTTCCGGACAATTGGCCGCACAGGGCGGCGGCGCATCCACACGGCTGCGCAGCAGGCTGGAGAGGTCCTCGCGGGCGCGTGTGCGCTGCGCCGGACTGGCCGTCTTCTGGTCGATCTTCATGGCGATTGCTGTCGCTGTTCGATGTTGATCTCGAACTGCTGCGAGTCTGGGCGGAAGACGTTTCGTTTGTCTTAAATCGAGAGGTGTCGTTCTCGTCTGATGCAACCAGAAGTTTGGCGTTCACCAAGACGGAATCCGGAAACGCGCCTTTGCCGCGTTCAGGCGAAGGAGTAGCCCACGGCTTCCTCGATCTGGACTTTCAGGGCCTCGGCCGTGATCGGCTTGGTGAGGACCGTCAGGGCGCCGACCTGCCTGGAGACCTCGTGGAGAAGCGGCTCGGTATCGCCGGTGAGGATGAGGATCGGCACGCCCTTGTTCTTGAGATCTTTGTTACGGCGCACAGTGTTACAGAACTCGATCCCGTCCATATTCTCCATATGAAGGTCGCTGATGATGACATCGGGAAAGCGGCTGTTTCTGTCGATCAGGTACTCCAAAGCATCTTCGCCGCTGGTCTTGGCGGTAACGGAGGTGATGCCGATGGTCCGCAGCATACCCTTGATGATCGACCGCATGGTCTTCTGGTCGTCGATGATCAGAACATGAAGCGGGCAGCCGCTCTGGGTTGACATCTCAAGCCCCGTTGCAATCCGAATCTCTACCTGGGGTCGATTACAGCGATCAGTGGTTAAGAAATCCTCATCGCCTGGAACTTCGGTCAAGGATCTGCGCCGTCGTCGCGGTGGGGCTCGCCGGGAAAGATGCCTGCGAAGAGTGTCAGGGCTTCCTTGACATTGACGCCGGAGGCGTCAAGAATATCCTGACAATTACCGAAAGGCAGCAGCGGTGCTCAAGCGCAAGAAGAGCCTGGCCTGCTCGTTCTGCGGCAAGTCGGAGCGGGAGGTGCGGCGGCTGATCGGCGGTCCCGACGTCCACATCTGCGATGACTGCGTGGGCGTCTGCAACCGCATCCTGGAGGCCACGCCGGACGGCTTCCAGGGTTGGGAGCGCATGAGCGACGAGGACCTGCTGGCCGCCCTCAAGACCGCCGAGGCGACGGTGGAGGCCACCCGCGCGGTGCTGCAGATGCAGATCGACGAGCTGCGCCGCCGCGCCGTCAGCTGGGCGGCCATCGGCGGCGCGCTCGGCATCTCCCGCCAGGCGGCCTGGGAGCGCTTTTCCTAAGGCCGATCGCGCTGCTTTCGCGTCCGCCTTAAAGGGCCGTTGCCTAGTAAAGCTCCAGGTACTCGTTACGCTCCCAGTCGGTGACGTGGCTGCGGAAGCGGGCCAGTTCGGCCTCCTTGACCGTGACGAAGAGCTTCATGAAGTCTTTGCCCAGCATGTCCTGCATGGCCTTGTCCTTCTTCAGCGCGGCAAGGGCGTCTTCCAGGCTGCCGGCCAGCTTCTCGTGCTTGGGGTCGTCCTCCGAAGGCCCTTTGGAGGGCGTGGGCAGGTCGCCTTTGGCCTTGATGCCCAGAAGGCCGGCGGCCAGCACGCCTGCTGCGGCGAGGTAAGGGTTGGAAAGGCCCGAGGCGGCGCGCATCTCGACGTGGCAGTCCTCCCCGCCCGCGTGTTTGATGCGTACCATGGCCGTGCGGTCCTCCACGCCCCAGGAGATGTTGGAGGGCGCGAAGGTATGCGGCTTCAGGCGGTGGTAGCAGTTGGGCGTCGGCCCGATCAGCGGCTGCAGGGCCTTGGCGTGGGTCAGAATGCCGGCGGCGAACTGGCGGATCAGGGGATTGAGCCCCTCCTTCGCGCCCTTCGTGTAGAAGGCGTTCTTGCCGTTCTTGCGGTTCACCAGGCTGACGTGCACATGGCAGCCGCAGCCGGCCATGTCGCTTGCCGGCTTCGACATGAAGGTGGCCAGATAGCCGTTGCGGTGGGCCAGTTCCTTGATGGCGTTCTTGAAGGTGAAACCGGTGTCCGCGCCGTCCAGGCCGATGCCGGGGCCGAAGTTGGTCTCGTACTGCGAGGGCGAGTACTCGCAGTTGTGGGTGATCACGTCGATGCCGGCGGCCTGCAGCGTGTCGAGCAGCGTATCCAGAAACGGCACGTACTGGTTCCGCGTCGCGTTGAAGATGTGCACGCCGCCGAAGAGCGGCTGCTTGGTCTCTGCGTCCAGCAGATAGAATTCGAACTCCAGGCCGAACATGACGTCGTAGCCCATCTTGTGGGCCTGGTTCAGCAGGCTGGCGAGCACCGTGCGCGGGGTGGCGGCGATAGGCTCGCCCGGTCCCCAGCGCGCATCGCAGATCACCTTGGCGGTGCCCTCCAGCCAGGGCACGGGGCGCAGGGTCGCGGGATCGGGGATAAGCTGCTGGTCGCGGTAGCTGACTTCCTCGTGGACGCCGCAGCCGCCGATCACCGCCGAGGCGGAGTCGAGGCCGATGGTGCCGCCGTAGAAGTTCAGACCCTTTCGGGCGTAGCCCTCGACCTTTGAGACCGGGATCACCTTGGTGCGGCTG
This sequence comes from Rhodospirillales bacterium BBD 1991-14, assembly GCA_001657395.1. GTDB lineage: Bacteria > Pseudomonadota > Alphaproteobacteria > Kiloniellales > Kiloniellaceae > Pelagibius. The sequence continues at coordinate 256,835 of LYSY01000001.1, forward strand.
ACGCCGTGCAGGTCCGGCAGTTCGAAGCGGACGTAGCGCGCGCCCATCTTCTTCAAGGCCGCCATCATGTCCTTTACTGAATCCCCCGCCATGTCCTGCCTCCTCGTGTCCCCGTTCGGCTTTGTTGGCGGCAGCCCCTGTGCTGCCGTGTTGAGTTGGTACTTACCAACATTATGTTGCAGTTGCCAAGTGACGCAAGCTACCTTCTGATCCGGGACCTTACGAGGATCAGCCCGCAGGGGGAAAGCATGACGCAGCAGCAGATGCCGGGTCTACAGATGGCTGGGCGCCACGCGGTCATCACCGGCGCCGGCGCCGGCATCGGGCGCGAGGCGGCGCTGCTCTTCGCTCGGGAAGGGGCTGTGGTGGCGGCCGCCGATCTGAATCTCGCGGCTGCCGAGGCGACTGCGGAGGCGATCACGGCAGCCGGCGGCAAGGCCCTGGCGCTGGCGGTGGACGTCGCCAAGGGCGAGTCCGTTGCAGAAATGATCGCGGCGGCTGAGGCCGGGCTCGGGCGCGTCGACACGCTCTTCAACAACGCTGGGATCATGCTGTCGGAGGACCGCGGGCCGGAGGATACCGATCTCGCCGTCTGGGACCGCACCATCGCCATCAACCTGACCGGCGTCTTCCACGGCTGCCGCTTCGGCATTCCGGCCCTGCGGCGGGCCGGCGGCGGCGCCATTCTCAACATGGCCTCGCTGGTCGCGGTCATGGGCTCGGCGGTTCCCCAGCTTGCCTACACCGCCTCCAAGGGCGGGGTGATGGCGATGACGCGGGAGATCGCCGTGCAGTACGGCCGCCAGGGCATTCGTGCCAACGCGCTGCTGCCGGGGCCGATCGGCACGCCGCTGACGGCCGAGCTCTTCGATACGCCGGAGAAGCTGGAGCGGCGGCGGGTGCACATGCCGCTCGGCCGCTTCGGTGAGGCGGGCGAGGTGGCCTCGGTGGCCTGCTTCCTCTGCTCAGAGGCGGCGAGCTATGTGACCGGAGCCGGCTGGCTGGTCGACGGGGGCATTTCCGCCGCCTACGTCACGCCCGAGGATGGGGCATGACCGCAACGGCCAAGCGGGTCACGCTGGGCATCGATCTCGGCGCCGGCAGCCTGAAGGCGACGCTGATCGACGAAACCGGCGCCACCCTGGCCGAGGCCGCCGACCCGATCGTCACCAGCAGCCCGCAGCCCGGCTGGTCCGAGCAGGACCCGGCGGGCTGGTGGGCGGCGCTCTGCAGCGCCGTGCCACGGGCGCTGGAGCAGGCGGCCACCGATGCCGGGCAGATCGCCGCCGTCGGTCTTTCCGGCGGGGCGCACATCGCCGTGCTGGAAGACGCCGCGGGCCAGGTGCTGCGGCCGGCCATTCTCTGGAACGATCAGCGCAGCGCCGAAGAGGCCGCCGAACTGCACGCCCGCGCCGGCGACCTGATCATCGAAAAGGGGCTCAACCGCGCCAATCCAACCTGGACCCTCTGCCAGCTTGCCTGGCTGCAGAAGCACGAGCCGGAGGTCATCGCCCGCACCGCGCGCCTCTACATCTCAAAGGACTGGCTGCGCAGCCGGCTGACCGGGGACTGGACCTCCGACTACTCCGATGCCCTGGGCGCCCTGATGTCCGACGTCGGCAGCCGCGGCTGGTCGGAGGAGATCTGCGGCCTCATCGGCTGGCCGATGGAAAGCCTGCCGCCGCTGCGCCAGCCCTGGGATGTCTCCGGGACTGTCACCGCTGAGGCCGCTGAGGCGACGGGCCTGAAGCCCGGAACGCCCGTTGTGGTGGGCTCCAACGATACCACGGTGGAGCTCTACGGCGCCGGCGCCATCGCGCCGGGGCAGGGGGCGATCAAGCTGGCGACGGCGGGGGTCGTGTTCCTGACGACGGCAAACCCCGAGGTCCATCCGCCGGTCTCCTGCTATCCGCACATCATGCCGGAGCGCTGGTACATGGCCTCCGGCATCAACGCCTGCGCCACGGCGCACCGCTGGCTGCGCGACACCTTCTTTTCCGAGCTGCCAAAGGAGGACGCCTTTGCGGAGATGGACCGCCTGGCCGCCGGGGTCGCGCCGGGCAGCGACGGCCTGATCTTCCATCCCTATCTGATGGGGGAACGCGCGCCCCATTGGGACCCGAAGCTGCGCGGCGACTTCATCGGCCTGACCCTGGGGCACGGCCGGGCCCACTTCGCCCGGGCCTGCTACGAGGGGATCGCCTTTGCGCTGAACGACGTGCTGCTGGCGGCCAAGACGCTCTCGGGGGCGGCCTTCGGGGACATGCGGCTGCTGGGCGGCGGCGCGCGCAGCGCCACCTGGCGTCAGATCATCGCCGACGTGACCGGCCTGACGGTGAAGGTGCCGGGCAACGGCGATGCCTCTTTCGGCGCGGCGCTGGTGGCCGCCATCGGCGCCGGCATTTTCGCTACGCCCGCAGAAGCGGTGACGACCTGCGTGCGGATCGCGGAGGAGAACGTCCCCGACCCCGGGCGGCACGCGGTCTACAGCCGGCTCTTCACGCTCTATGACGAGGCGCGGCAGGGGCTGACGCCGGTCAGTCACCGCCTGCACGACGGGGCCTAGGCGGGCCCTCCGACATGCCTGCCGCGTTTCACTCGTTCTCCAGCTCGATGGCGGATTCCGGCGCGGCGGGCCGTGGCGGGGCGGCCTGATGGGCGAGGCCCTGATGATGCAGGGTGCGCCAGAGGTGATAGGCCACGCGGTGCAGCCATCTGACACTGTCGAGGCGGCGCAGCGTGGTCTTGGCGCCGATCTGTTGGGCGGCAGCGGCCTCGACCATGCGCTCGCGGTAGCGCGAGCGCTGCTCGCGCAGCAGTCTGCGCAGCCGGTTGAAACGTTCCTCCGTGACGCCGGGGTCGTCGTCCCGGCCGATGGCGACTGTGGCGCCGCGCAACACGGCCGCCAGGCGCCGCAGCCGCGGCTCGGTCTGCAGGACCTCGATGCGGGCCTGCTGGTCGCAGCGCTGGGCGAGGCGGATCAGATGGTCGAGCGCGTGCATGGTGGCGAGGTGGCGCCGGTGTGCCGCCTCGTTGCTGGGCTCGGTGCGGATTTTTTCGACGAAATCTCGGGTCGCGGCCAGGGCCTGGTCGACGGCCGCGAGTTGGTCTTCCTGAAGCTGCTGAGCGGCGCCGGGGTCGAGCTGCCGGGTGAGGATGGTGGTGAGCTCCGCGGCGATATCGCCGATGGTGGCCACCGCCGCGTCGACGGCCGCGGCCGGATCGCGCAGCAGGCGGTTGTCGAGGCGGCGCAGCAGAGGCGGTCCGCGCTCGGGGACCAGGCGGACGATCAACCGCGAGAAGGGGCCGGCAAAGGGTGTCACCAGCGCAACGCCCAGGCAGTTGAAGGTGGTGTGGAAGGCGACGAGGGCAAGCTGGGCATCGCCGCTGCTGTCCGTCGCCAGCCAGGGCGCAACGGCGGCTGCGAAGGGTCCCAGCAGGCAGAAGGCGATGGTGGCGGTCAAAACGTTGTAGAGGACATGGGCGTAGCCGGTCTGGCGCATCGCCGTCGAGCCGCCGACGGTCGCCAGAACGGCGGTGAAGGTCGTTCCGACATCCATGCCGATCACCAGGGCTGCCGCCTGGGGGAAGGAGATCGTGCCGGTCCCCAGCGCGACCAGGGCAGCCGCCACGCCGGCGCTGGAGGACTGGGTGACCAGGGTGATGGCGATGCCGATCAGCACCAGTTGCAGGCGGCCGAGGAGCGTGTCGTCCGGAAAATCCTGTGGCGTCACGACGCCCTGGAATGGCGCCATGCCCTGCTGCATGGCCTCGATGCCGACGAACAACAGGGAGAAGCCCGCCAGCGCCCAGCCGACGTGACGCCAGGGCGTTGCCGCAAAGAGCCGGAGCAGCACCCCCAGCAGCACCAGCGGCAGGACCACCGTGCCGAGGTTCAGCTTGAAGCCGAGGATGGCGACGATCCAGCCGGTGACGGTGGTGCCGACGTTGGCGCCGAGAACGATGCCCAGCCCCTGCGGAAAGGTGAGCAGGCCGGCGCCGACGAAACCGACGGCGGTGACCGTGGTGGCGCTGGAGGACTGAATGACGGCGGTGGTCAGCGCCCCGGCGGCGACACCGCGCAGGGGCGTTCGGGTGAAGCGCGCCAGCAGGCTGCGCAGGGCATCGCCGGCCAGATGCCGGAGCCCCTCGGTCAGGACCACCATCCCGAGGAGAAAGAGCCCGACGCCGCCGATGGCGAGCAGGATGTCTGCGGTCATGCTGTCCATCGTCGGGTCCATTATGCGGCCAGGGCCGCCATGCACAATCGGACTCGGGCCGCTGCCGCGCCAGCGGCTGTATCCTTGAGCCTCAAGTTTCCACCTGGGCCTCGACCTGGGACCGCGTCAAGCTCTATGCTCGACGTCCCAAGCGATTCCCCCTGCCGGAGGGTCCTCTCCGGCGTTTCCAGTCATCTCCGGAGGTCCGGCCATGCCAGGCAATCTTACCCTCGCGCAACTTAAGGAAGCGGTCGTCCAGGGCGCGATCGACACGGTGCTTGTCTGCATGGTCGACATGCAGGGGCGTCTGGTCGGCAAGCGCTTCCATGCGCAGTTCTTCCTGGAGTCCGCGCAGGACGAAACCCATGCCTGCAACTACCTGCTGGCCAACGACCTGGACATGGAACCGGTGCCCGGGTACGAGGCGGCCAACTGGGCCCAGGGCTACGGCGACTTCGTGCTGAAGCCCGATCTCTCGACCCTGCGCGTGACGCCCTGGCTGGAAGGCACCGCGCTGGTGCTCTGCGATGTCCAGGATCATCACCACCACGACGACATCCCCCATTCGCCGCGCGCTCTCCTGAAAGCGATGGAGGCGCGCCTTGCTTCCAAGGGCTACACGGCTTTCCTGGCGTCCGAGTTGGAGTTCTACCTCTTCGACGAGACCTACGAGAGCGCGCACCAGAAGCACTACAACGACCTGAAGACCGCCGGCTACTACATCGAGGACTACCACATCTTCCAGACCTCCAAGGAGGAGGAGGTGATGCGGGCCATCCGCAACGGTCTGCAGGGTGCGGGCATTCCGGTGGAGAACTCCAAGGGCGAGTGGGGGCCGGGCCAGGCGGAGATCAACGTGCGCTACACGAGCGCGCTGGAGATGGCCGACCGCCACGCGATCCTGAAGAACGGCATCAAGGAAATCGCCTACGCGAAGGGCAAGGCCGTCACCTTCATGGCCAAGTGGGACTACGAACTGGCCGGAAATTCCTGCCACATCCACGCCTCGCTCTGGGACAAAGCCGGCAAGAAGCCGTTGTTCCGCGATCCGAAGGGCGCGCTCGGCATGTCCAAGCTGATGCGCCAGTTCCTGGCCGGGCAATTGAAGTACGCTGACGACATCACCTATTTCCTGGCGCCTTACATCAACTCCTACAAGCGCTTTCAGGTCGGGACCTTCGCTCCGACCAAGGCGGTCTGGAGCCGCGACAACCGCACCGCCGGCTTCCGGCTTTGCGGCGAAGACACCAAGGCCGTGCGCATCGAATGCCGCGTCGGCGGGGCGGACCTCAACCCCTATCTGGCCTTTGCCGCCCTGCTGGCGGCCGGCCTGGCGGGAATCGAGGAGAAGCTCGATCTGGAGGACGCCTTCGTCGGCGACGCCTACTACGGCAAGCGTCTGCGCGAGGTTCCCAAGACCCTGCGCGCCGCGACGCGGGCCCTCACCAAATCCAAGATGCTGCGCGCAGCCTTCGGCGATGCGGTAATCGATCACTACGTCCACACGGCGGAGTGGGAGCAGCTCGAGTACGACCGCCGGGTAACGGACTGGGAACGCCGCCGCGGCTTCGAGCGCGCCTAGAATGGGTGGGCTTTCCACGGGCTTTCCATGGGCTTAGAAGGCAAAGCCTCATGATTTGAGTTGCGCCCATCAAGGCGCCGTGCCATGGTTCGCGCCTCAGGGAGGAAGTGATCCCGTGGCGCGGATAACAATCCAAGACGTGGCCCGGGAGGCGGGCGTCAGCGTCGCGACCGTCGACCGTGTTCTCAACCGCAGAAGCGGCGTGCGATCCGAAACCGTAAAGCGGGTCGAGGCGGCTGCCGACAAGCTCGCCTATCAGCCGGACCGGCTGGCGGCGCGGTTGGCGCGGGCACGCGACTACCGCTTCTGCTTCATCCTGCCGACCGGCACCAACACCTTCATGCAGACCCTCCAGGGCGAGGTGGAGCGGACCGCCGAGCGTCTGACAGCCGAACGGGTGCGGATCGCCGTGCGCATGGTCGACGTCTTCGACGGCCTCGCTCTGGCGGAGGAGCTGGAAGCGCTCGGTGACGATTTTGACGGCGTCGCCGTCGTGGCTTTGGATCATCCGGCGGTGCGCGAGGCCATCAACGGCCTGTCTGATACAGGGGTCAAGGTTGTCACCCTGGTCTCCGACGCACCGGGCGCCAAGCGGGTGCACTACGTCGGCATCGACAACACAGCAGCCGGCCGCACTGCGGCCATGCTGCTGGGGCGCTTCGTCGGACCGCGGCGCGGCAAGGTGGGTCTGATCGCCGGGTCCCTTGCCCTGCGCGACCATGTGGAGCGTCAGTTCGGCTTTGAACAGATCATGGCGCGGGAGTTTCCCGATCTTGAGGTGCTTCCGGTGCGCGAAGGCCGCGACGACTTTGAGAAGGTGGAAGCCGTCACCACGGCGCTGCTGGAAGAAACGCCCGATCTGGTGGGCATCTACAACGTCGGTGCCGGCAATCGCGGGATCGTCGCGGCTCTGGAAGCGACCGGGCGCCTGGGAGAGGTGGTCTTCATCGCCCACGACCTGACGCCCTTTACCCGCAAGCAACTCGTGCGCGGCGCCATCGATGCCGTGGTCAACCAGGACCCCGGGCATGAGGCGCGCAGCGCCGCCCGGGTTCTGCTGTCGGCCTGCGAGGGGACGCCCATCGTGGCCGATCAGGAGCGCATCCGCATCGATGTGTTCCTGCGCGACAACATTCCATAAGCCGGCCCTGAGGAGGGACCGCGAAGGCCACCGCTATCCGGACGGCTCCGCGGAACACCGGCGCAAAGAAGAGGAGATGCCTGATGAAGACGATCAAGGGCCCGGCGATCTTTCTGGCCCAGTTCGCCGGTGACGAAGCCCCCTTCAACTCGCTGGAGTCCATTGCCGGCTGGGCCTCGGCGCTCGGCTACAAGGGCGTGCAGATGCCGAGCTGGGACGGGCGCCTCTTCGATCTCAAGAAGGCGTCTGAAAGCAAGGACTACTGCGACGAGGTGAAGGGCGTTCTCGCCAGCCACGGTCTGGAACTGACGGAGCTCTCAACCCATCTGCAGGGCCAGCTTGTGGCGGTGCATCCCGCCTATGACGATGCCTTCGACGGTTTCGCGGCGCCTGAGGTGCGCGGCAACCCCAAGGCGCGCCAGGAGTGGGCCGTCGACCAGCTCATGCGCGCGGCCAAGGCTTCGGAGAATCTGGGGCTGACCGCGCATGTCACCTTTTCCGGAGCGCTGGCCTGGCCCTACATCTATCCCTGGCCGCAACGCCCGCCCGGGCTTGTCGAGACTGCCTTCGACGAGCTGGCCAAGCGCTGGCGGCCGATCATGGATGCCTTCGATGCCGCCGGCTGCGACCTCTGCTACGAGATCCACCCGGGCGAGGACCTGCACGATGGAGTCACCTTCGAGATGTTCCTGGAGCGGCTCGGCAACCATCCGCGCTGCAACATGCTCTACGACCCCAGCCACTATGTCCTGCAGGCACTCGACTATCTGGAGCACATCGACATCTACCACGACCGCATCAAGATCTTTCACGTGAAGGACGCCGAGCTGAACCCGACCGGACGCCAGGGCGTATATGGCGGCTACCAGTCCTGGGTAAATCGCGCCGGGCGCTTCCGCTCCCTTGGCGATGGCCAGGTCGATTTCGTCGGCATCTTCTCCGAGCTGACCGGCTACGGCTACGACGGCTGGGCGGTGCTGGAGTGGGAGTGCTGCCTGAAGCATCCGGAGGACGGCGCGCGCGAGGGCGCCACTTTCATCCGCGATCACATCATCCGCGTCACCGAGAAGGCCTTCGACGACTTCGCGGACGCCGGTAGCGACGAGGGTGCCAACCGGCGCATGCTCGGCATCGCGTAAGGGGGAGAGGATATGGCAATCGAAGGACGCGGCGATGCGCGCAGCGGCGGTCGCATCCGCCTGGGCATGGTCGGCGGCGGGCAGGGGGCCTTCATCGGCGCCGTGCACCGCCTCTGCGCGCGGATGGACGATCACTACGATCTGCTGGCCGGGTCGCTCTCCTCGCAGAAGAAGCGTGCCGTCGCTTCGGCGCTGGACCTGGGGATCGCCAGGGACCGCGCCTATGGCTCCTACGAGGAAATGGCGGTCAAGGAGGCCAAGCGGCCGGACGGTATCGAGGCGGTGGCCATCGTCACGCCCAACCACATGCACGCGCCAGTCGCCAAGGCCTTCCTGAAGGCGGGCATTCACGTGATCTGCGACAAGCCGCTCACCACCACGGTGAAGCAGGCCAAGGATCTCGTGGCGTTGGCGAAGAAGAGCAAACGCATCTTCGCCGTCACCTACAATTACTCGGGCTATCCCATGATCCGCCAGGCCCGCGCCATGGTGGCGGCTGGGGAGCTGGGAACCCTCCGAGTGGTGCAGGCCGAGTACCCGCAGGACTGGCTGACCGAGCGCCTGGAAGCCGAGGGCCACAAGCAGGCCAAGTGGCGCACCGACCCCAAGCAGTCCGGCGCCGGCGGCTGCATCGGCGACATCGGCACCCATGCCTATCACCTGGCCGGCTTTGTCTCCGGACTTAAGGTCGACTCGCTCTGTGCCGATCTCTCCACCTTCGTGAAGGGCCGCAAGGTCGACGACAACGCCGCCATCCTGTTGCGCTACAAGAGCGGCGCCCGGGGCATGCTCTGGGCCAGCCAGGTGGCGCCGGGGAACGAGAATGCTCTGAGGCTGCGCGTCTATGGCGACAAGGGCGGGCTGGAGTGGAGTCAGGAAAGCCCCAACGAGCTCTGGCATGCACCCTATGGTGCGCCGCGCCGCCTATTGACCCGCGCCGGCAACGGCGCCGATGCGGCGGCCGGGCGCGTGACGCGGGTGCCGCCCGGCCATCCCGAGGGTTACCTGGAGGGCTTCGCCAACGTCTACACGGAAGTCGCCGCGGCGCTCTATGCCGCGCGCAGCGGCGGCAAGCCCGACCCGGCGGTCATCTTTCCGACTGTGGCCGACGGTCTTGAGGGGGTTGCCTTTGTGGAGGCGGCGGTGAAGTCCAGTGCGAAGGGCGCGGTCTGGGTGAAGCCCTGAGATTGGGTTACGTCGCCGGACGCTTGAAGAAAGACCTTGCGATGTTTAGTGAAGTGGGATTTACTAAACCAAATTAATAAACAACGACCGGAGACCACAAGGCCTCCGGCAGGGAGGAGAAGCGCCACGCCAGCCTTCTCAGACGATAACAAGAACAACGGAATTCAGCGCGCCCGCGTGGTGCCTGAATGGCGCGGCGGCGGGTTTGCCGGACAGCGCGCCCCCAAACCCTAGGGAGGAATAACGATGAAGAAGGTTCTTGCTTTGGCGACCGCGGTCTCAGCCGCCGCGCTTGCTTTTGCCGGGCCGGCGGAGGAGGCAAAGGCGCAGTCTGGCGATTTGACGCTGTGCTGGGCGGCCTGGGATCCGGCGAACGCGCTTGTGGAACTGTCCAAGGACTTCACCGCGCAATCGGGCATCGGCATGAAGTTCGAGTTCGTGCCCTGGCCAAACTTCGCCGACCGCATGCTCAACGAGCTGAACTCGGGCGGCAAACTCTGCGACCTGTTGATCGGCGACAGCCAGTGGATCGGCGGCGGTGCGGAAAACGGCCACTATGTGAAGCTGAACGATTTCTTCGAAGAAGCCGGCATCTCGATGGACGACTTCGCGCCGGCGACCGTCTATGCCTATTCCACCTGGCCTAAGGGTACGCCCAACTACTACGCCCTGCCGGCCATGGGCGACGCCAACGCCTGGTTCTATCGGAAGGACTGGTTCTCCCGGCCCGACCTGCAGGCGGCTTTCAAGGAGAAGTACGGCCGCGATCTGGCACCGCCCACCACCCAGATGGAACTGAAGGACCTTGCCGCGTTCTTCCAGGGCCGCGAGATCGACGGCCAGAAGCGCTACGGCGCGGCGATCTTCACCGAGCGCGGCTCGGAGGGCATCACCATGGGCGCCACCGGCGCGCTCTACGCCTGGGGCTTCAAGTACGAGAACACGCCCGGCAGCTACGACATGGAGGGTGCCGTCAATTCCGCCGACGCGGTTGCGGCGCTGGAGTTCTACAAGGACCTCTACGAGTGCTGCACACCGCCGGGTTACACCGACAGCTACATGCAGGAGAGCCTCGACGCCTTCAAGTCCGGCCAGGTGGCGATGGCGATGAACTGGTTCGCGTTCTTCCCCGGTCTTCACAAGGATGAGAAGGTCGGCGGCGACAACATCGGCTTCTTCGTCAATCCGGGCCAGAAGATCGAGGCCTCGACCCTCGGCGGCCAGGGGATCTCCGTCGTCTCCTATTCCGACAAGAAGGAGCAGGCGCTGGAGTACATCAAGTGGTTCGCCCAGCCGGACGTGCAGAAGAAGTGGTGGTCGCTGGGCGGCTATTCCTGCCACGTGGCCGTGCTGAACGATCCGTCCTTCAAGCAGAGCCAGCCCTTTGCGGCAGACTTCCTGCTGGCGATGGACGGCGTTCAGGATTTCTGGCAGGAGCCGACCTATGCCGAACTGCTGCTCGCGATGCAGAAGCGCCTGCATGACTACGTGGTTGCCGATCAGGGCACGGCCCAGGAAGCCCTCGACAAGCTGATCGAGGACTGGACCGAGACCTTCGAAGACGAAGGCAAGCTCTAGGCGCAGCAATCGGGGAACTTCCGTCTCCGGCGTTTCAAGGGCGCCGGAGACGGGACCCTGGTCCTTTCTTATCCGGCCGGTATCTGGGCCAGCATCTGGAACGACGCTCCCATGGACGACAGCTCGACGGCTCAGCGCATCGCCAAGTCCGCCGCGGCGGCGACGCCTCCGGTGATGGCCCGGCAGATCCGTGGCCTCTCGGACCGCGCGATTGCCTGGCTGTTCGTCACCCCGACCATCATCCTGCTGCTGGCGATCAATATCTTTCCGCTGATCTGGACGGTCTATCTCTCTTTCACCAACTACAGGGCCAACCGCCTCAATCGCGAGGTCGAGTGGATCGGGCTCAGGAACTATGAGCGGGTTCTGACCGACACGGACATCTGGCACACCCTGCAGGTCACCGCCCACTTCGTCGGCTGGACCATGTTCTTCCAGGTGATCATCGGCTTCGGGCTGGCCTGGCTCATCAATAAGCAGTTCCGCGGCCATTCCTTCTGGACCACGCTGATCCTGCTGCCGATGATGCTGTCGCCGGCGGTGGTCGGGAACTTCTGGACCTTCCTCTATCAGCCGCAGATCGGCCTGTTCAACTACATCGTCGCCTTTTTCGCCGGGATCGAGCCCTCCTCGTTCCAGATGATCGGCGACGTGAATCTCGCGCCCTGGGCCATCGTCATCGTTGATACCTGGATGTGGACCCCTTACGTGATGCTTATCTGTCTGGCCGGCTTGCGGTCGATCCCCGACTACATATACGAGGCGGCCGAGGTGGACCGTGCCTCGAAGTGGCGCCAGTTCTGGTCTATCACCGTGCCCATGGTGCTGCCCTTCCTGATGCTGGCGGTGCTGTTCCGGGTGATCGAGAACTTCAAGATGTTCGACCTGGTGGTGGAACTCACCTCCGGCGGTCCCGGCTCGGTGACGGAGCTCGCCTCCATCAATCTGAAACGCGAGGCCTTCGAGAAGTGGCGCACGGGCTACTCTTCGGCCTTCGCGATCATCCTTTTCGTCACGGTCTTTGGCGTCGCCAACATCTACGTCAAGGCCCTCAACAAGGTAAAGCAGCGATGAGTGCCGCCAGCGCACATTCCGTCGTGGAGTCGAAGCCCTGGACGCGGCATCTGGCCGGTGGCCTGGTGATCCTCTACGCACTGATCACCATCCTGCCGCTGGTCTGGATCCTGATGACCAGTTTCAAGACGCCGCCGGACTCGATCTCCTATCCGCCGAAGGTGGTCTTCGAGCCATCGCTGGAAGGCTATGTGAACCTCTTCACCACGCGCACCCGCCAGACGCCGGAGTACATGGCCTCGCTGCCGCCGCCGGAGAACTGGGTGGAACGTCTCGTGCGCGACCGCAACATGGTGATTGCCGGCCCGTCGAAGTTCGGCGAGCGCTTCCTGAACTCGGTGATCATCGGCTTCGGCTCCACCTTCCTCTCGGTCTTCCTCGGCACTCTGGCGGCCTATGCCTTCTCGCGCTTCAAGGTGCCGCTGAAGGACGACCTCATGTTCTTCATTCTCAGTACGCGGATGATGCCGCCCATTGCTGTGGCGATCCCGATCTTCCTGATGTACCGCACGCTCGGGCTCTCCGACACGCATCTGGGCATGATCCTGCTCTACACGGCGGTGAACGTCTCGCTGGCGGTCTGGCTGCTGAAGGGCTTCATCGACGAGATCCCCCGCGAGTATGAGGAGGCGGCCCTGATCGACGGTTACACGCGCCTGCAGGCCTTCGTGAAGGTGGTGCTGCCGCAGGCAGCGACCGGCATTGCCGCCACCGCGATCTTCTGCCTCATCTTTGCCTGGAACGAGTATGCCTTTGCGCTGCTGCTGACCTCCGGCACCGCCCAGACAGCGCCGCCCTTCATCCCGACGATCATCGGGGAGGGCGGGCTCGATTGGCCGGCGGTGGCGGCGGGCGCGACCCTCTTCCTCATTCCCATCGTGGTTTTCACCATCGTGCTCAGGAAGCACCTGCTGCGCGGCATCACCTTCGGAGCGGTCAGGAAATGAGCCGCCAGGACATCGATCACCGCAAAGACAGCGAGAGCCAGAGCCTGCTCACCCGCTTCCTGCGCCTGCGGCGCGGGCCCTGGGAGAACCTGGCGACCGTCATCATTGCCGTGGGCACCTTCATGCTCATGCAGCCCTTCTACCTCGAGCTCTTCACTTACTCCTTCGTCACCATTCTGACCGGCACGGTGATGTTCATCATCGTCAGCCACTTCAAGGAGTAGCGAGGGCGCCATGGCCGAAATCCGGGTGGAAAGCCTGCGCAAGACCTTCGACGACTTCGTCGCCGTCGCCGACTCCTCCTTTACCATCGAGGACGGAGACTTCTTCGTCATGCTGGGCCCCTCCGGCTGCGGCAAGACCACGACCCTGCGCATGATCGCCGGGCTCGAGCTGCCGACCTCCGGCGTCATCCGGCTGGACAGTGAGGATGTGACCTTCAACCGGGCTTCGGAGCGCGATATCGCCTTCGTGTTCCAGCTCTTCGCACTCTATCCGCACATGAACGTGCGCCAGAACATCGCCTTTCCGCTGAAGTGCATTGGCCGCCCGCGCAGCGAAATCCGCGAGCGCGTGGAGGAGACCGCGCGGCTCCTGCGCATCGACCATCTGCTGAACAAGTCGGTCTCCGGCCTGGCCGGCGGCGACCGGCAGCGGGTGGCGCTGGGCCGGGCCATTGTGCGGCGGCCGAAAGCCTTCCTCATGGATGAGCCGCTGGGCACGCTGGATGCCGAATTCCGCGACCTGATGTGCGAGGAGCTGCGCTCCCTGCACGACCGCATTGACGCGACCACGGTCTATGTCACCCACGATCAGCTCGAGGCGATGTCCATGGCCGACAAGATCGCGGTGATGAACCAGGGCTACATCGAGCAGCTCGGGGCGCCGCAGGAGATCTATGACCGGCCCGCCAGCATGTTCGTTGCCGATTTCATCGGCTCGCCGCCGATGAACTTCCTGGCCTTTGGGGGCGCCCTCCAAAAAGGCGCGACGAGCGTGGCGGTGAACGGCGCGCAGGTGGCCGTGCCGGCGCTGCGTCAGGATCACGGGGAAGCGGAGTTCGCTCTGGGCGTGCGGCCGGAGCACATCCGCTTCGACGATGCGGCTGCCCTGCGGGGCAAGGTCTTCGAAACCGAATACCTTGGCACCAACCAGATCGTCACCGTGGAAACGGCTCAGGGCAGGGTGAAGGCGCGCCTGCGGGCCGACACCCGTGTCAGCGCCGGCGAGACGGTGGGGCTGACCTTTCTCTCGGAGCGGCTGTCGCTCTTCGAGACCGAAAGCGGGCGGGCCCTGCAGACGGCGCTCCACGATGCAGCGCCTGGAGGAGGGGCCCATGGCTGAGGTCCAACTGCAGGGCGTCACCAAGCGCTTTGGAGATCTGACTGCTATTGCGGGGATGGACCTGACCGTTGCCGATGGCGAGTTCGTTGTGCTGTTGGGGCCGACCGGCGCCGGCAAGACCACGACCCTCCGTCTTGTGGCCGGCCTCGAGAAGGTGGACGAGGGCAGCATCCATATCGGCGGACAGGACGTCACCGGGGCGCCGCCGACCGTGCGCGACGTCAGCTTCGTCTTTCAGCAGTATTCGCTCTATCCGCATCTGACCGTCTACGACAATCTCGCTTTTCCGCTGCGCTCGCCGGTCCGCCGGGTGCCGGAGGAGCAGATTCGCCAGCGGGTCACCGAGATCGCCGAGATGCTGCGCATACCCGGCAAGCTGGCCAACAAGGCGACCCAGCTTTCGGGCGGCGAGATGCAGCGTGTCGCCATCGGCCGGGCGCTGGTGCGCGAACCGCAGATCTATCTGATGGACGAGCCCCTGTCCTCCCTGGACGCCAAGCTGCGCGCCGAGATGCGGGTGGAGCTCAAGCGCATACAGAAGGAATTGGGGGCAACCCTGCTCTACGTGACCCACGACCAGATCGAGGCCATGACCATGGCCAACCGCATCGGTGTCATCGACCACGGGCGGCTTATCCAGGTCGGCGCGCCGAGGACGATCTACGAGGAACCGGACAACGTCTATGTAGCGACGCGCCTTGGCCAGCCGGCAATCAATCTGATTCCGCGCGATCTGCTTCCGGCTGGCAGCCTGCCGGCGGCAGCGGCGACGATCGGCGCGCGCACGGAGCACATTCGCATCCGCAAGGCCGGCAACGGCACCGCCCAGGGCAGGGTGCAGTGGATCGAGCACCTTGGGGACCAGAACCACCTGCATGTCACGGTGGGCGAACGCAAGATCACCACCCTGGTGGAACCGGACTCGCCGCTGGAGGTGGATGACCAGGTGACCCTCGAACTGGTCAACCCGCTGTACTTTGACAGCGCCGGCGCGCGGGTGAGGGCGTGAGAGTGAGGACAGCATGCTAGAGGATGGCGAAAGCCGGCGTCGCTTGATCGAGACCGTGGCGCAGGCGGTGATAGACCACGCGGAGGAACTGACCGCGCTCGATCAGGCGATCGGGGACGGCGACCACGGCGTGAACATGAAACGCGGTGCCGAGGCGGTGCTGGCCGATCTCGACAGCCTGGCGGAAAAGTCCCTGCCGGAGGCCCTGAAGGGCATCGGCATGGCGCTGGTGATGAAGGTGGGCGGCGCCTCGGGGCCGCTCTACGGCACTTTCTTCATGACCCTGGGCAAGAGCCTGCCGGAAGCACCGGCCGCCGCCGACACCCTGGCGGCCTTCGAGGCGGCGCTGGAAGCGGTGATGGCCCGGGGCAAGTCGCACCCCGGCCAGAAGACCATGCTGGATGTCCTGGCCCCGGCCCTGGAGACGCTGAAAGCCGAACCCAAGGCGTCGCCGGGGCTCTGCGCTGCCGTGGCCGAAGCGGCGGAGGCGACCATTCCGATGCGCGCCGAACGCGGCCGTGCCTCCTTTCTGGGGGAGCGCTCGATCGGCCACATGGACCCGGGCGCACGGTCCTCGGCACTCATGATCGATACCGTCAGCAAGACCCTGGAGGCCGCGGCGAAATGAGTGAAGAGAATGTTGGAATTGTCATCGTCTCCCATTCGCCGGAGGTCGCCCGCGGCACGGCGGACATGGTGCGCCAGATGGTCGGTGACGAGGTGCCGCTGGCCTGGTGCGGGGGCGATCCGGACGGCGGCCTCGGCACCTCGGTCGAGACCATCCTGGGGGCGATCGACCAGGCCTGGACCAACGCGGGCGTCGCCATACTGGTCGACCTGGGCGGCGCGGAAACCAACAGTGAAATGGCGGTGGAGATGCAGCCCGACGAGCGGCGCGGGCGCATTGCAATCTGCAACGCGCCGATTGTAGAAGGCGCGGTGATCGCCGCCACGGAAGCCTCCGGCGGTGCGCCGCTGGAGGTGGTGCGCCGCACGGCCGAGGAACTGTCGCCGGCCTGACTGCCGGTATCGAGAACGACGACCTTATGACGACATTATCGACTACGGCGGAAGAAATGGAAGAAGCTTCAGTCCTCATGACCCATGCGGTCGGCCTCCACGCAAGACCCTCGGTGAAGCTTACCAAGCTGGCCAAGACCTTCACCGCGCGCATCGAACTGGCGGTCTCGGAGGACGGTCCCTGGATCGATGCGAAGAGTATCGTCCGGGTCATGGCGGCCAAGGCGCCCAAGGACACCGTGCTGTTCTTTCGCGCCGAAGGTGACGACGCAGGCGATGCGGTCTCGGCGCTGGCGGCGCTTGTCGAGCGCGACTTTGACGAAGGTCAGGCGGATGCCGCCAACGCCTGACCGCTCGCGATCTCATTTCAAAGGCACGCCTGCGGCACCGGGTCTGGCCATCGGTCCGCTCCTGGTTCTGGAGGACGAGGCAGTCGCGAACCGCGCGTCCGCGCCGCCCGCCGGCCTCAATCCGGAGGCGGAGGCGGGGCGGCTGCGGGCGGCCATGAGCGAGGCGGTGGCGGAGCTTGCGGTGCTGCTTGCCGAACTCGACGCGGAGACCGCCGGCATCATCGAATTCCAGATCGCCATGCTGGAAGACGATGCGCTGATCGACCCGGCCCTCGAGACCCTGGCGGACGGCAACGACGCGGCGGGCGCCTGGCGCTCCGCTTTGGACACCCAGATAGCCGACTATGAAGCGGCCGACGACGAATACTTCCGCGCCCGCGCAAGCGACCTCTCGGACCTGAAGGACCGTGTGCTGCGGCATCTCAGCGGCCGTGCCCTGCCGGCTCAGGACCTGGCCGGCAAGGTGCTTACGGGCCGCGACCTGACGCCCAGCCGCTTTCTGGAAACGGACTGGACCCGGGGCGGCGGGCTTGCGCTGCGTCAGGGCAGCCCCTCCAGTCACGTGGCCATGCTGGCGCGGGCCCGTGGCGTGCCCATGGTGGTCGGGCTTGGCGATGCCGAAATCCCCGATGGAGGAGAGGCCTTGTTGGACGGCGAAAGCGGCCTCCTGATCGTCGACCCCAGCAGCGCCGAGCGTGCCGCCTTTGCCGACCGGCAGGCGGCGGCAAGGCGGGTGCAGGCCGAGGAGGCGGCATTTCGCGGCAAGCCGGCGGTGACACGCGACGGAACGCCGGTTGCCGTCATGATCAATGTCGCCGATCCGGCGGAACTGGACGCGCTCGATCCCAACGACTGTGACGGGATCGGGCTGGTACGCAGCGAGTTCCTTTTCCACGGCGGTGAGGGGCTGCCGGATGAGGAGAAGCAGTACCGCGCCTATCGGCGGATGCTGGAATGGGCCGATGGCAGGCCGGTGGTCATCCGCACCCTGGACGCCGGCGGGGACAAGCCGATTGCGGGCCTGACGATGGCCGAGGAGTCCAATCCCTTCCTGGGCGTGCGGGGACTGCGTCTTTCGCTGGCGCACCCGGAGGCTTTCCGGGTTCAGCTCCGCGCGCTGGCCCGCGCCGCGCCGCACGGCAACCTCAAGATCATGCTGCCCATGGTGACCCACCCGGAAGAACTGCACGAGGCACGGCGTCTCTTCGATCAGGCGCTGAGTGAGCTGCAGGACGAGGGCAAGGCCTGCGCGGCGCCGCCGCTGGGCATGATGGTGGAGGTTCCGGCCGCGGCCATCGCGCCGGAGCTCTTTGCCGCAGCGGACTTCTTCTCCATCGGCTCCAACGACCTGACGCAGTACGTGACCGCTGCGGGGCGCGACATCGCCGCCGTGGCATCGCTCAACGACGTCTCCCATCCAGCGGTGCTGAAGCTGATCACGTGGCTGGTTGGCAGCGCGCGGGCCCTCGGCATCGAGGTCAGCCTCTGCGGCGATGCCGGCGGCGAGCCGTCCCGGATTCCGGCGCTGCTGGGCTGCGGCCTGCGCAGCCTCTCTGTCGCGCCGCTGGCCCTCGGGCGCACCAAGGCGGCCATCGCCGACATCGCGCTGGGGGAAGCGCATGGCTAGGTCCCCCGCCGTCGCCTCGGCCGATGCCGTCGCCGCCTACAAGGCCGTACTGCAGGGCGTACTCGACAAGCGCCCCTCCGGCACCCGCCAGCGCCTCGCCACGGCGCTCGGCAAGAACCGCAGTTTCATCTCGCAGATCTCCAACCCGGCCTATTCGGTGCCGATCCCTGCGCGCCATCTGGAGACGATTTTCGAGATCTGCCACTTCTCGGTCGAGGAGCGCCGCAGTTTTCTGAAGAGCTACGGCCTGGCGCATCCGGCCCGCCTGAAGCTGGTGAAAGACGCGCCAAAGCTGCGCGAGCACCGCATTCACCTGCCGGATCTGGGGGACGAGGCGCGCAATCGCGAGTTGGAACGCGTCATCGAGGAGTTCGTTCAAAAAGTCGCGCGCCTGTTTGAACAGGGCCGGCAGCCCTGAGGGCGCAAGGCAGAGGCGCAAGGCAGAGGAGAGAGAACGTCATGAAGAAGCTGATCAACGCCACCGAGACGGTGCTCACCGAAAGCCTGGACGGTTTCGTCTCGGCCCACAGCGACCTTCTAACCCTGGGGGAGGAGCACAAGTTCGTGCGCCGCGTCCAGCCCAAGGCCGGCAAGGTGGCCCTGATCTCCGGCGGCGGCTCGGGCCACGAGCCGCTGCACGGCGGCTTTGTCGGTCACGGGATGCTCGACGCGGCTTGTCCCGGCCAGGTCTTCACCTCGCCGACGCCCGATCAGATGCTGGCGGCGGCGGAGGCGGTCGACGGCGGGGCCGGAACGCTCTTCATCGTCAAGAACTACGAAGGCGATGTCATGAACTTCGAGATGGCGGCGGAGATGGCCACGGGCGAGATCATGACGGTGCTGACCAACGATGACGTGGCAGTGGAGACCTCCACCTTCTCGACGGGCCGGCGGGGCGTTGCGGGGACCCTGTTCGTGGAGAAGGTCGTGGGCGCGGCGGCGGAGGAGGGCCGCGACCTTGCCGCCCTGAAAGCACTCGGCGACCGCGCCAACGCCGCCACCCGCTCCATGGGTGTTGCCTTGACGAGCTGTACCGTGCCGGCGGCGGGCACGCCGACCTTCGACCTCGGCGAGAGCGAGATGGAACTGGGCGTCGGCATTCACGGGGAACCCGGCCGCCGCCGTGTGGCGCTGGCTTCGGCCAATGAAATCGCCGAGGAAATGGTGACTGCCATCCTGTCCGACTTCGGCGATCAGGCCCACGGTGGTGATGCCTTTGTCCTGCTGAACGGCTTCGGCGGCACGCCGCTGATGGAACTCTATCTGATGTTCAATGCCGCGGAGCAATTGCTGGCCCGTCGCGGCGTCACCATTTCCCGCAGTCTGGTGGGGAATTACGTCACCTCACTGGAAATGGCCGGCTGTTCGCTGACCGTCGCCCTGCTGGATGACGAGCTGCGCAGGCTCTGGGACGCACCGGTGCACACCCCAGCACTGCGGTGGGGCGTATAGAAGCAGAATCAATAAATTACAGGAATTTTCGGAGATTTCGTATTAGGAATTCATAACGCTTTTGTCCCCAGGACGGGGCGGGATTGATATTGTCGGCGCTTGGTTTGTGGGCTATTGTATACCAAGAACCAGACGCCAGCGCCGAAGCTGGCTGCGGCGTCGGGGCCCCTGCCACGACGGAACGGACCGATCCCGCCGATGTTGCCGAACAAGCTCGAAGTCAAGCCGATCGAGACGACCTTCAGCTTGAAGGAGCACATCTACGAGACGCTGCGCGACGGCATAACCTCCATGAACATCTATGCCGACGACGCCCAGCTGAAGCTGGACGAGCGGCAGCTTTCCGAACAGCTCGGTATCAGCCGCACGCCGATCCGCGAAGCTCTGGCACGCCTGGAGCAGGAGGGGCTGGTCACCGTCATTCCGCGCCGCGGCGTATTCATCGTCCGCAAGTCGCGCAAGGAAATCCTGGAGATGATCACGGTCTGGGCGGCGCTGGAAAGCATGGCCGCCCGGCTGATCACCCAGAACGCCTCCGACGAGGGTATCGCCTCGCTGCGCAAGCTGTTCACCTCCTTCGAGAACGGGCAGGTCCAGGCGCACATTGATGAGTACTCTGACCGCAACATCGAGTTTCATCAGTCGATCCTGGAGCTCAGCGGCTGCGCTCTGTTGAAGGAGACCGCCGATCGCCTGTTCATTCACATGAAGGGTATCCGGGCCCGGACGATTTCGGAACAGGACCGGGCCAAACGATCGATCATCGACCACCTGCACATCATCGAGGCGCTGGAAGCCCGCGACACCGAACTCGCGGAGCGGCTGGTGCGCGAACACACTTTGAATCTGGCGGCGCACATCGAGGCGCACGTCGATTATCTCGACTGAGTGAGGCAATCGTCGGGCGCAGAGGCGAAGCCGAACAAGGCCCGCACAGAAAACCAAGTCGCCAAGGCGAAGCGTTCTTTTTTGGGAGCAATCAAAGATGTCAGCATCCGTACAGAGCCTTGATGCCACCGTGGAACAAGCCGCCGAGTCAGAGGCTCTGACCGACGGCTTTCACCTCGTCATCGACGCGCTGAAGCTCAACGGCATCAACACCATCTACAACGTGCCGGGCATCCCGATCACGGACCTGGGCCGCTACATGCAGGCCGAGGGCATGCGGGTCCTGTCGTTCCGCCATGAGCAGCACGCCGGCTACGCCGCCGCCATCGCCGGCTTTCTGACCAAGAAGCCCGGGGTCTGCCTGACGGTCTCCGCGCCCGGCTTTCTCAACGGCCTGACGGCCCTGGCCCATGCGACGACCAACTGCTTCCCCATGATCCTCATCAGCGGGTCTTCCGAGCGGGAGATCGTCGACCTCCAGCAGGGCGACTACGAGGAAATGGACCAGCTCGCCATCGCCAAGCCGCTCTGCAAGGCGGCCTACCGGGTCCTGCATGCAGAGGACATCGGCATTGGCATCGCCCGGGCCATCCGCTCGGCGGTGTCCGGGCGGCCCGGCGGTGTCTATCTCGACCTGCCGGCCAATCTGCTGGGTCAGGTCATGAACGCGGAAGCCGGTCAGCAGTCCCTCGTGAAAGTCGTCGACGCGGCGCCGCGCCAGCTGCCGGCGCCCGAGGCCGTCGCGCGGGCGCTGGAGGTGCTGAAAGGCGCAAAGCGGCCCCTGATCATCCTTGGCAAGGGGGCTGCCTACGCCCAGGCCGACGAGGAGATCCGTGCCCTGGTCGAGAAAAGCGGCTTTCCCTATCTGCCGATGAGCATGGCCAAGGGCCTGCTGCCCGATACCCATCCGCAGTCGGCCGGCCCGGCCCGCTCGCTAGTGCTGAAGGAAGCCGATGTCGTCCTGATGATCGGTGCGCGGCTCAACTGGCTGCTCTCCCACGGCAAGGGCAAGACCTGGGGGAACGCGCCGAAGAAGTTCGTCCAGATCGATATCGAGCCGAAGGAGATGGACAGCAACGTCGAGATCGCCGCCCCCCTGGTGGGCGACATCGGTTCCTGCGTCTCCGCACTGCTGGAGGCGATGGGCGACGGCTGGGCGCTGCCGCCCGCCGACTGGACCGAGGCCGTCACGGCGAAGAAGGATGCCAACATCGAGCGCATGGCCCCGCGGCTGCAGAACAACAACGTGCCGATGGACTTTCACGGCGCCCTGGGCGTGCTGCGCACGATCATCGCCGAGCGGCCGGATGCCATCCTTGTGAACGAAGGGGCGAACACCCTCGATTTCGCGCGCAGCATCATCGATATGTACAAGCCCCGCAAGCGCCTGGACGTCGGAACCTGGGGCGTCATGGGCATCGGTATGGGCCAGGCCATCGCGGCGGCGGTTGAGACCGGGCTGCCGGTGCTGGCCGTCGAGGGCGACAGTGCCTTCGGCTTCTCGGGCATGGAGATCGAGACGATCTGCCGCTACAACCTGCCGATCTGTGTGGTGGTCTTCAACAACGGCGGCATCTATCGCGGCACCGATGTCAACCCGACCGGCGGCACGGACGCGGCGACCACCGTCTTCGTCAAGGATGCCCGCTACGACAAGATGATGGAGGCCTTCGGGGGCGCCGGCTACTACGCGACCTCGCCCGACGAGCTTCGCCGCGCGGTCAATGAGGCCATGGACTCCGGCCGGCCGGCCCTGGTGAACGCGGTCATCGACGAGGCGGCGGGCACGGAAAGCGGCCGCATCGGCAATCTCAATCCGCAGAGCGTGGTTGCCAAGAAGTAGCCCAGCTCCAACGAGTCAAACCTTCAGAATAGAGGAGCACGGTATGAAAGCTCTCGAAGGCGTACGCATTCTGGACTTCACCCACGTTCAGTCCGGGCCGACCTGCACCCAGCTTCTGGCGTGGTTCGGCGCCGACGTGATCAAGGTGGAACGGCCCGGCGTCGGCGACGCCACCCGCGGCCAGCTGCGCGACATCCCGGATGTCGACAGCCTCTATTTCACCATGCTGAACCACAACAAGCGCTCCATCACGCTCAACACCAAGAGCGAGAAGGGCAAGGAGGTTCTGACCAAGCTGGTGCAGTCCTGCGACGTGCTGGTGGAGAACTTCGCCCCCGGTGCGCTGGACCGCATGGGCTTCGGCTGGGAGCAGGTTCAGAAGATCAATCCGCGGATGATCTACGCCTCCGTCAAGGGCTTCGGCCCCGGGCCCTACGAGGACTGCAAGGTCTACGAGAACGTCGCCCAGTGCACCGGCGGCGCCGCCTCGACCACCGGCTTCCTGGACGGGCCGCCGACCGTGACGGGCGCGCAGATCGGCGATTCCGGCACCGGCCTGCATTTGGCCCTGGGCATCGTCACGGCACTGTTCCACCGCGAGAAGTCGGGCAAGGGCCAGCGGGTGCTGGCGGCCATGCAGGACGGGGTCTTGAACCTCTGCCGGGTGAAGCTGCGCGATCAGCAGCGCCTTCAGCACGGACCTCTGAAGGAATACAGCCAGTTCGGCCAGGGCATTCCCTTCGGTGAGGCGACACCGCGGGCCGGGAACGACTCCGGCGGCGGCCAGCCCGGCTGGATCGTCAAGTGCAAGGGCTGGGAGACCGATCCCAACGCCTACGTCTACTTCATCACCCAGGCCGCCGTCTGGGGCAATATCTGCGATCTGATCGGCAAGCCCGAGTGGAAGGAAGATCCCGGCTACGCGAAGCCGGAGGCGCGGCTCGACAAGATCCCGCAGATCTTTGACACCATCGAGGGCTGGACCAAGACCAAGACCAAGTTCGAGGTCATGGAGGCCTGCAACCCGCTGAACATCCCCTGCGGGCCGATCCTCTCGATGCAGGAGCTGTCGGAGGAGCCGAGCCTGCGGGAAACCGGCACCATCGTCGAGGTCGACCACCCGGAGCGCGGCAAGTACCTGACCGTGGGCAATCCCGTCAAACTGTCGGACTCGCCCGCCGAGGTGACCCGCTCGCCGCTGCTGGGCGAGCACACCAACGAGATCCTGAGCCAGGTCCTCGGGCTTTCCGAGGACGAGATCCAGGAGACCTGGGCCAGCGGGGCCCTGGGCGACCTGCCGGAGCAGGCCGCCGCTGAATGACCGAAGAGTGTCGCCGCCGGGTCAGCCGATCCGGCGGGAATCGTTGTTGATCACACCGTCCTCTCTGAGGCACGGCCATTACACGGGGGAAACAGGCAGGCATGCGGATTGTCGTCCATGGCCAGCAGGCCTTTGGCAAGGCCGTGCTCGAGAAGCTTCTGGAGCGTGGGGAGAATGTGGTTGGGGTGTTCTGCGCCCCGGACAAGGAGGGGCGGCCGACGGACCCACTGAAGGAGTTCGCCCTGGAGAAGGGCCTGCCGCTGCACCAGCCCGCGTCCTGGAAGACGCCGGAGGCCGAAGAGCTGATGCGCTCCTTCGCGCCGGACCTCTGCGTCATGGCCTATGTAACGCTTTTCGTGCCCCAGCCGGTGCTCGACGTTCCGGAGAAGGGGACGATCCAGTACCACCCCTCATTGCTGCCTTTGCACCGTGGCCCCAGCTCGATCAACTGGCCGATCATCATGGGCCGCAAGGAAACCGGCCTGACGATCTTCTGGCCCGACGAGGGGCTCGACGAGGGGCCGGTGCTGCTGCAGAAGACGGTGGAGATCGGTCCCGACGACACGCTGGGTACGCTCTACTTCAACCAGCTCTTCCCCATGGGTGTGGAAGCCATGGTCGAGGCGGTGGACCTTGTGCGCGACGGCAAGGCACCGTCGATCCCTCAGGATCACAGCCAGAAGACCTATGAGAGCTGGTGCCGCAAGGCCGATGCGGAGATCGATTGGTCGAAGCCGGTGGACGAGGTCTATAACCTGATACGCGGGACCAACCCCCAACCGGGCGCCTGGACCACGTTCAACGGCAACGAGGTGAAGATCTTCGACTCCGGCAAGGTCGAAGGTGAGGGAGACCCCGGCAGCGTCATCGCCGCCGAGGACGACAGTTTCACCGTGGCCGCTGCAGGCGGCGCCATCCGCGTGGACCGGGTGCGCCCGCACGACGACAAGAAAATCTCCGCCGGGGACTTCGCGGCCAAGGCCGGCCTCAGCGTCGGCGCCAAGCTCGGGACCTAGCCAACACCATCCAGCGTCTTGCTCCGCCCGTCTTGGCGCGGTGCGAGGACCCCCTACAGACAGCGATCAATTGAAATCAGGCAGAAAAAACGATGGCCAAGTCCGATATCGAAATTGCCCGCGAAGCCAGCATGAAGCCGATCACCGAGATCGGTGCCAAGCTCGACATGCCCGCCGATGCCCTGATGCAATACGGTCCCAGCAAGGCGAAGGTCAGCTTCGACTACTTGGAATCCCTCAAGTCGAAAAGTGACGGGCGGCTGATCCTGGTGACTGCGATCTCGCCGACCCCGGCAGGCGAGGGCAAGACCACCACCACCGTGGGTCTGGGCGACGGCCTCAACCGGATCGGCAAGAAGGCCATGATCTGCCTGCGCGAGCCCTCGCTGGGTCCCTGCTTCGGCATGAAGGGCGGGGCGGCCGGCGGCGGCTATGCCCAGGTGGTGCCCATGGAGGACATCAACCTGCACTTCACGGGCGACTTCCACGCCATCACCTCGGCGCACAACCTGCTCTCGGCCCTGATCGACAACCACATCTACTGGGGCAACGAACTGGGCATCGACGAGCGCCGGGTCTCCTGGCGCCGGGTGCTGGACATGAACGACCGGGCGCTGCGCGACACCGTGACCTCGCTCGGCGGCGTCGCCAACGGCTTTCCGCGCCAGACCGGCTTCGACATCACCGTGGCCTCGGAGGTCATGGCGATCTTCTGCCTGGCCGACGGGCTGGATGACCTGCAGACGCGCCTGGGCAATATCGTCGTCGCCTACACCCGTGACCGTAAGCCGATCTACGCGCGCGACCTGAAAGCCGAAGGTCCGATGACGGTTCTGCTGAAGGATGCGCTGATGCCCAACTTGGTGCAGACTCTGGAGAACAACCCGGCTTTCATCCACGGCGGCCCCTTCGCCAACATCGCCCACGGCTGCAACTCGGTCTCGGCCACCAAATCGGCCCTCAAGCTGGCCGACTATGTGGTGACCGAAGCCGGCTTCGGCGCCGACCTCGGCGCCGAGAAGTTCTTCGACATCAAGTGCCGCAAGGCCGGGCTCAATCCGGAAGCGGTTGTCATCGTCGCCACCGTGCGCGCGCTGAAGATGCACGGCGGCGTCGCCAAGGACGCCCTCGGCGACGAGAATGTCGAAGCGGTGAAGAAGGGTCTGGAGAACCTCGGCCGCCATGTCGCCAACGTGGCCAAGTTCGGCGTGCCCGCCGTGGTGGCCATCAACCGCTTCGTGAAGGACAGCGAGGCCGAGCTGGCGGCAATCCAGGAATTCACCCGGACGCTCGGCGTCGACGCGGTGGTCTGCGAGCACTGGGGCAAGGGCTCGGAAGGCACCGAGGAACTGGCGAACAAGGTGGTCGGCCTGCTCGACGGCGGCAAGGCCGATTTCAAGCCGCTCTACGAAGACGGCATGCCCCTGTTCCAGAAGATCAATACCATCGCCAAGGAGATCTATGGCGCCGAGGAAGCCATCGCCGACAAGAAGATCCGCGATCAGCTGAAGCAGTGGGAGGATGCGGGCTACGGCGACCTGCCGGTCTGCATGGCCAAGACCCAGTACAGCTTCTCGACCGACCCGAACCTGCGCGGCGCGCCCAGCGGCCACGCAGTGCCGATTCGCGAGGTGCGTCTGTCTGCCGGTGCCGGCTTCATCGTTGTCATCTGCGGCGAAATCATGACCATGCCGGGCCTGCCGCGGGTGCCTGCCGCCAACAGCATTGCGCTCGACAAGGCGGGATTGATTCAAGGCCTGTTCTAGGGCTTGTTAGAAAGCCAGGGAGCTTTGCGGTTCGCGCCGTCGGCGGGTAGGAGTCGTCACGACCGCTAAGTGTCGGTACTAAACGTCTCTGCGGATGTGCGAGCCCGCGGGACCTGCTGGCAGGGAGATCTGCGAAATGACTGTCCGAACGATCCTGGTGCCGGTGCGTGGCGATGGCTTGGGCGAGAGCGTGCTGGACCATGCCTGGGCGCTGGCCAAGCGTCATGTTGCTCATCTGGAAGTGCTGCATTGTCGCCCGAAGCCTCAGGACATGATCCCCTACGGCGTGCCGATTCCAGCCAGCCTGATGAAGACCATCACGACGTCGGCCACGGCCCTGGCGGATGAGGAAGAAGGCCAGATCCGCAAGCTGTTCGACGACTACTGTTCCAGGCGGGACATTGTGGAAGTCGATGGCTTTCCCTGGCCGGCGGACCGCGTCTCGGCCACCTGGCGCGAGGCAACCGGAAAGCAGGCGAATGTCATCGGCCGGCGCGGCCGGCTGGCGGACCTCATCGCGGTCGCGCAGCCGGACCGGGACCGGAATCTCGGACTCAACACCCTGCAGGCGGCGCTGCTCGAGTCCGGCAAGCTGGTCCTCATGTGCCCCCCGCGTCCCGTCGAATCCCTGGGCGCGCGGGTGGCCATCGCCTGGAACGGCAGCGGGGAGGCGGCGCGTGCGATGACCACTGCCCTGCCGATTCTGAGAGAGGCCGAGGCGGTCACCTTGTTGGCGCCCGGCGACACGAAGCTTCCGGTCGCGGTCGAGGAGGCAAAGATCTATCTCGACACGCACGGCGTGACGTCCGCCTGCGAGCAGTTCACCGCCAAGTCCGCGGCGGTGGCCCAGGCGCTGCTCGATTCGGCGCGCCGGCTTGGCTGCGACTGCCTGCTTATGGGAGCTTACGGACAGAGCCGGCAGCGCGAGTTGATCCTTGGCGGGGTGACCCAATACGTTGTCGACCACGCCGATCTGCCCATTCTGTTTATGCATTGACCGGGCTGTCGCAGCACCCGCTCGCCCACACCGCTCCGCCGCAGGGCTCTTTCGCTTTTCACCCTAAAGCTGCAAGGGCCGGGGCGCTCTTATCAACCAATAGTATAATTTTGGCAGGGTTCCGGCGGCATTCCGCTGGCCGGCAGCGTCATGCCTGATGCCGGTCTCCCGATGGGCCGATCATCCCTCTGTGCTTGAGAAAGTCATTCGAGGAAGGCCGGGTAGTCGAAATCGGGAGGTGATGCAATGAACAAGACATCTATTGGTAATGTTTTGAAAAGAAGAGACTTTGCACAGCGATTGCTGACGCATTTGTCAATATTGCGCTGCAGCAATTCGACTGAAACTTTATTGCAGCGATGAGAACAGTGGACCTGACGCCTAACTCGCGGTATTTTGTATACCACACACCATGTGTTCGCGCTGCAAGAGCGGTGTTTTGTGAAGATTAAAAAAAGGATAAGGCTCAACGACATTTATTGCTGGGTTTTCAACCTAATGGGGAATACCCTGGCGGCCTGTCCGACAAGAATACCGGGAGGTAATCAAACATGAGAGTTACCAGAGGAATTCTAGCTGGCGGCGTGCTGGCTTTGACAATGGGCGTCGCAGTGTCAGGTGCAACGATCTCCGAAGCCCAGGCGTGGGAGCCCAGGAAGCCCGTCGAGATGATCATCATGGCAGGCACCGGTGGCGGTGCCGACCAGTTGGCGCGGCTGATCCAGGGCATCATCGACCAGAACGACCTGTCGCCGAGACCTTTCATCCCGATCAACAAGCCGGGTGGCTCGGGCGCCGAGGCGCTGCGCTACCTGCAGGACAAGGCCGGTGACGATCACACCGTCTTGGTGACGCTCAACAGCTACTACACCACACCGATCATCAACCAGGGCCTGGGCGTCGACGTGACCAAGTTCACGCCGATCGGTCTCATGGCGCTGGATACGTTCCAGCTTTGGGTCACCTCGGACAGCGGTATCGAGTCGCTGGACAACTGGGTCGAGACGGTCAAGGCAGCGGACAACTGGAACGTCGGCGGCACCGGCAAGGGGCAGGAGGACTCGATCCTCTTCGCCATGCTCCAGGCTGAGTTCGGCATCGACAACATCACCTACATTCCCTTCCCGGGCGGGGGCACCGTTGCCAAGAACCTGATCGGAAAGCACATTGCCTCGACGGTGAACAATCCATCGGAGCAGATGCAGTTCTACCGCGCCGGCCAGAGCCGTCCGTTGGTCCAGTTTACCGACGAACGGCTGGGGGCTTTCCCGGACGTGCCGACCAGCAAGGAGCTGGGGCATGACATCGTCTACTTCATGCAGCGCTCCTTCAACGCGCCTCCGGGCATGTCGAGCGAAGCCCAGGAGTGGTACATCAGCCTGTTCGAGAAAGTCTTCAACTCCGAGCAGTGGCAGAGCTACTGCAAGGAAGAGGGCCTGATGTGCGAGAGCTGGGTTGCCGGCGCCGATCTGGCCGCCTTCCACGATCAGCAACTGGCGCGTCACCAGGCCCTGATCGAAAAGGTCGGTGCTGAAGCGATCACCGGCGAGTAACCGTTATGGGGCAGGGGGGTGACGTCCGGAGCGCCCCCCTAACCCCGCCGCCTTGGTCACGGCCGTCTGGCCGACTCCGGAATCATAAAAAGCATCGATTCATCCGCTGAAGCTGCGCGTTTTCAGGGAGGCGCCGGTATGACGGTCCGTACTGCCGAGTTGTTGGTTGCGGTGATCCTCGCGCTCTTGTCCCTCGGTCTGATGTGGAAGAGCACGGAACTCAACATCGGCTGGGTCGCGGGGGCGGGACCGGGCGGTGGCGCCTGGCCCTTCTGGCTCTCCGTCGGCATGCTGGTCACTTCGCTGTGGACCATCCTGCGCTGGTTCCGCCGCGTGACGCCGCAGTCACGCTCCAAAGAGATCTTCATGAGCGCCGACACCCTGGCCATCGTCGGTCCGGTGGTGGTCGGGCTGCTGCTGCTGTTGGCCGGCACGCATCTCATCGGCATGTACGCCGCGGTCTTCCTGTTCATGATCGCCTTCGTGCGCTTCCTGGGCCGGCATTCCTGGTTCATCACGCTCGCCCTGGCGGTGGCGGCACCGGTGGCGATGTTCCTGCTGTTCGAATGGGCGCTGACGACACCGCTGCCCAAGGGCATCACCGAGCCGGCGTTCTATCCGATCTACGATCTCATCTACTGATCCCGAAAACCACACGGCACGCCGGGACGTGGCCCGTCCGGGGCCGCGGCGTGACACCAGGCAACAGGCAAAGCAGGCGGTAGACGGACATGGAAACCATCATCGATCCTCTCCTTGGCGGGCTGCTCGAAGCCATTCAACCGGTCAACCTCATGATGATGGTGATCGGCTGCATCATCGGGCTCTTCGTCGGGGCGATGCCCGGCCTCGGGTCGGTCAACGGCGTTGCGATCCTGCTGCCGATCACGTTCCTCGTGCCGCCGAACGCGGCGATCATCTTCCTGGCGGCGATCTACTACGGGGCCATGTACGGCGGTGCCGTCTCGTCGATCACGCTGGGGATACCGGGGGCCTCGACCGCTGTCGCCACCGTCTTCGACGGCCGGCCACTGGCCATGACGGGCCGCGGCGATCAGGCGCTGATGGCGGCCGCCCTCGCGTCCTTCATCGGCGGCACGATCGCCGCCGTGCTGTTCACCATCGCGGCACCGCCGCTGGCCAACTTTGCCCTGTCCTTCGGGCCACAGGAAGAGTTCGCCCTCATGGTGCTGGCCTTCGCCACCTTCATCGGCCTGGGCGGCGACGACATTCCGAAGACCATGTTCTCGATCTTCATCGGCCTGGTGCTGGCGGCGGTCGGCTACGACATCATTTCGGGCAATCCGCGTCTGGTATTCTTCGACATCGACGGGTTCCTGCGCGGTGTCAGCTTCCTGGTGCTGGCCATCGGCATCTACGGCATCGGCGAGATCCTCTGGACCATGGAACAGTCCGGCGGAAAGATGCAGGTGCACTATGTGAAGTCGTCCTTTCGTTCCGTCGTCGAGAACATGAAGAAGGTCAAAAACTACCTCACGCAGACGGTGTTCAGCGGCGTGCTCGGCTACTTCGTCGGCATCCTGCCCGCAGCCGGCGCTACGCCGGCTTCGCTGATGGCCTACGGTTTGTCCAAGACCTTCTCGAAAGACCCCGAGTCGTTCGGCAAGGGCAATGTGGTCGGCGTGGCAGCGCCCGAGTCGGCCAACAACGCCGCTTCCACCGGGTCCATGCTGCCGATGCTCACCCTCGGCATCCCCGGTTCGCCCACCACCGCGATCCTTCTGGGCGGCATGATCATCTGGGGGCTGCGCCCCGGCCCGCTGCTGTTCGTCGAGCATCCGGACTTCGTCTGGGGGCTGATCGGTTCGATGTACATGGCCAACCTCTTCACGGTGATCATCAACATTGCGTTCATCCCGCTCTTTGTGCGGGTTCTGGTCATGCCTTTCACCATCCTGGCGCCGATCATCTTCGTGCTCTGCCTGGTCGGCGGCTACTCGCCGAACTCGTCGCTCCACGACGTCTGGCTGATGGTGCTCTTCGGGGTCTGCGGTTACATCCTGCGCAAGCTGGACTACCCGGTGGCGCCGGCCGTGCTGGCCATCGTTCTGGGCGGCCTTGCCGAGCGGTCGCTGCGTCAGTCGCTGCTGTCTTCGCAGGGCGATCCGATGACCTTCCTGGAACGTCCCTTGTCGGCGACCATCTTCTTCTGCGCTTTCGCGCTGGTGATGGTGCCGATCATCCGCCGCTTCCTGTCAAAACGACAGCCGGCGACCGGAACCTGAGGGCGGCCGGCTCGGCTGAACGGTTCCCGAGGGCCCGCCAGGCAAAGGCGGGCCGGGGAGAAAGGGATTGCCGCCGCCGGCCTTCTGGTATACCATATGCCAGAGAATGAGATGCTTGGCGCATAAGCTAAGAGAACCTGCTTATGGCGTTATTATCCAATGATAAATCGGATAGGGCGGGCGGACCATGAACCTTCACGAACATCAGGCAAAAGAGATCCTTGGGCGCTACGGCGTCCCGAGCCCGGCCGGCAGTCTGGTCTCCCGGGCCGACGCCGCGGCGGCGGCGGCCAAGTCGCTCGGCGGGTCGAGCTGGGCGGTCAAGGCCCAGATCCATGCCGGGCTGCGGCACGATGCCGGGGGCGTTCGCCTGGTTTCCGGTACGGAGGCCGCAGCGACCGCTGCCGGCGAGCTTCTCGGCAAGCGTCTGGTGACGCCGCAGACCGGCCCGAGGGGCAAGCTGGTGCGCTCGGTCTACATCGAGCAGGCGGTGGGCGCCGCGCGCGAGCTCTACCTCGCGATCCTCATCGACCGCAGCCAGGGGCGGGTGGCCTTTCTGGCGTCGCGCACAGGCGGCAGCGATATCGAACAGCGCGCCCAGGCGGAGCCCGGGTCGCTGCGCCATCTGACGGTCGACGGCGATCGCGGTTTCGACCCGCAGGCAGCGGTCGGCCTGGCTGCGGATCTGGGCCTTGAAGGCCGGGCCGCATCCCAGGCGGTGGAGATCATGGCGGCCCTCTACAAGGCGTTTCTGGAACTGGATGCCAGCCTTATCGAGATCAACCCGCTGGCGCTGACGCACGAAGGCGGGCTGACCGCACTCGATGTCAAGATGGTCCTCGATGACAATGCTCTCTTCCGCCACAAGGATCTGGCGGCGCTGCGCGACGTGGAGGAGCTGGACCCGACCGAACTGGAGGCCCAGCGTTTCGCACTGAACTATGTCCACCTCGACGGCAACATCGGCGTCATGGTCAACGGCGCCGGCTTGGCGCTGGCGACCCTGGACCTGCTGAAGCAGCGGGGCGGCGCGCCGGCCGACTTCATGGACATCCGGCCGGAGGCCAGCCGCGACCAGGTGGCCGAAGGCTTCCGTCTGCTGCTGCGCAACCAGGACATCGATGCCATCCTGGTGAACGTCTACGGCGGCGGCATTCTGCGCTGCGACACGGTGGCGGAGGGAATCGCCGCGGCCTGCAAGTCGGAAGGGCTGCGTGTGCCGCTGATCGTCAGGGCGGCCGGGACCAACGGCGAGCTGGCCCGCAAGACTCTGATGGCCCAGGGCGTGGCCTTCACGCCGGCGAGTTCCATCGGCGCGGCGGTCGCTTCGGCCGTCGAGGCCGCGGGCCGGGAGGCGGCGTGATGGCCATTCTCGTCGACAGCGCGACCAAGGTCATTTGCCAGGGCTTCACCGGCCGTCAGGCCAGCTACCACATGGAGCGGGCGATCGCTTACGGGACCCAGGTGGTCGGCGGTGTCGTGCCCGGCAAGGGGGGCAGCCGCCACCTCGGCCTGCCGGTCTTCGACCGCGTGGCCGATGCAGTCGCGGCCACCGGCGCCACAGCCTCTGCGGTCTTCGTGCCGCCGGCCTCGGCCGCCGAGGCGATCATCGAGGCCATCGATGCCGAACTGCCGCTGATCGTCTGCGTGACCGAGCGTATTCCGGTGCTCGACATGGTGAAGGTGAAGCGCCGCCTCGAAGGTTCCGCCAGCCGGCTCATCGGGCCCAATTCGCAGGGGATTCTCAATCCGGGGCGCTGCAAGATCGGCGTCATGCCGGCGCATCTGGAACGGCCCGGGCGGGTCGGCATCGTCTCGCGTTCGGCCTCGCTCACCTCGGAAGTGGTGGAGCAGGTCTCGGCCCAGCGCCTCGGCCAGTCGACCTCCGTCGGCATCGGCGGCGATCCCGTTCACGGCCTGGGGTTCGTCGACTGCCTGGAGCTGTTCTTCAGCGATCCTGACACCGACTGCGTCGTCCTGCTGGGAGAGATCGGCGGCAGCGAGGAAGAGGAGGCGGCAGCCTTTCTCCGCTCCCAACGGGCGCCCAAGCCGGTTGTGGCCTACGTGGCCGGTCTTGCCGCACCCACCGAGCGGCGCATGGGGCATGCCGGGACGGTCAACGTCTTCGGCCAGGGCGGCGCGGCGGAGAAGATCGAGTCCCTGCGCGGCGCCGGGGTGACCGTGGCCGAGTCTGTCGCGGAGATCGGGCAGACCGTCCGCCAGGCCCTGAAGGCGGCCTGATGGCGCGGCCAGGGGAGCGCCACCGGCTCTGGTCCGAACAGCCGCCCAGGCGCGTGTCGCTCCTTCGCAGTTCCACTGTGGAAAAGGTCGGTTCTGGTCAATTTTTAGCCGCTCCAGGCAGGTTGATTCCGTTTAGAAAACGCTGGAATCCGATCTATTCTGGTCCCTGGCTGTCCTCCCGGTCGTCGGGGAGCACGAAGCCACGCAAAACAAGGGTCGCCGGGCCCAGGGCACCGGCGGCTTATTTATTGGTTCGGAGGCAGATCGATGCCAGAGGGAACGCCGCGCCCGTTTGAGCGGCAGATACACCCGGGCTCGGGCCGGCGCAAAGCCCCCCTGACGCCCAAAGGCCGCCAGCTCGACAGTGAAGCGCTGGCCGAGGTTCAGGCGCTGCTGGGCGAGCGCCCGCGCCGGGCCGACCTGCTGATCGAACATCTGCACCTGATCCAGGATGCCCATGGCCATCTCTCGGCGCGTCATCTGCGCGCTTTGGCGGAGGAGATGAATCTGCCGATGGCCGCCGTCTACGAAGTGGCTTCCTTCTATGCTCACTTCGATATCGTGCTGGACGGCGAGGCCCCGCCGCCACCGCTGACGATCCGGGTCTGCGAGTCCATCACCTGCGAGATGATGGGCGCACAGGACCTGCTGCAGGCGCTGCCGCAGGAAGTGGGTGAGCAGGTGCGCGTGGTTCCGGCCCCCTGCATGGGACGGTGCCACTGCGCCCCGGTGGCCGAGGTCGGCCACCGTCACATCGATCACGCGACTTTGGAGAGCCTCTCGGCGGCGGTGCAGGACGACCATCATCCCGTCATCCCGGACTACAAGGACTACGACGGCTACACTGCGGAGGGCGGTTACGCCCTCTTGCGTGCCTGTCTGGGCGGCGAGCGGACACCGGAAGAGCTGGTCGAGGCGCTTTCCCACGCCGGCCTGCGCGGCCTCGGCGGCGCCGGCTTCCCCACCGGCAAGAAGTGGGAGATCGTGCGCAGCTATCCCGGCCCGCGGCTGATGACCATCAACGGCGACGAGGGCGAACCGGGCACCTTCAAGGACCGCCACTACCTGGAAACCGATCCGCACCGCTTCCTGGAAGGCGCCCTTATCGCCGCCTGGGCGGTGGGCTGCGAGCGCTGCTACATCTACATGCGCGACGAATACCCGGCGGTGCTGGAGATCCTGCGCCGGGAGATGGCCAAGCTGGAGGCGGCGGGTCTCACCGAGCATTGTCCGCTGGAACTGCGGCGCGGGGCCGGGGCCTACATCTGCGGCGAAGAGTCGGCGATGATCGAGTCCATCGAGGGCAAGCGCGGGCTGCCGCGCCACCGCCCGCCCTACATCGCCGAGGTCGGGCTGTTCGGCAAGCCGACCCTGAACCAGAACGTCGAGACCGTGTACTGGGTGCGCGACATCGTGGAGAAGGGCGCCGAGTGGTTCGCCGGCCATGGCCGCAACGGCGGCAAGGGGCTGCGCTCCTACTCCGTATCCGGCCGGGTGAAGTCGCCGGGCGTGAAGCTGGCCCCCGCCGGCATTTCGGTCCGGGAATTGATCGATGAGTTCTGCGACGGCATGGAAGAAGGGCATGCATTCCATGCCTACCTGCCGGGCGGCGCTTCGGGCGGCATCCTGCCGGCCTCTATGGGCGACGCGCCCCTGGAGTTCGGGGCCCTCGACAAGTTCGGCTGCTTCGTCGGTTCCCATGCCGTGGTCGTGCTGTCCGACAAGGACGATGTGAAGGCGGCAGCGCTGAACCTCATGCGTTTCTTCGAGGACGAGTCCTGCGGCCAGTGCACGCCCTGCCGCAACGGCACCGAGAAGGCGGTGAAGCTGATGCGCGAGGAGCGTTGGGACGTGCCCTTGCTTGAGGAACTCGCAGTGGTGATGCGCGACGCCTCCATCTGCGGCCTCGGCCAGGCGGCGCCCAATCCTCTGTCCTGTGTCCTCAAGTATTTCCCGGAGGAACTGAAATGAGCCTGCAGGAAGCGAGCCAGACCATCCATTTCACCCTCGACGGGCGCGAGGTCGAGGCCTTTCCCGGGGAGACCATCTGGCAGGCTGCGGAGCGCGCCGGTACGCGCCTGCCGCATCTCTGCTACAGTCCGGAGCCGGGCTACCGCTCCGACGGCAACTGCCGCGCCTGCATGGTGGAGATCGAGGGGGAACGGGTCCTCGCAGCCTCTTGCATCCGCGAGCCGCGCGACGGCATGGTGGTGACCTCGGCCAGCGAACGGGCGGAGAAGGCCCGGGCCATGGTCTTCGAACTGCTGGTCGCCGACCAGCCGGAACGCGCGACCTCGCATGACCCGGAGAGCAAGTTCTGGCACTGGGCCGCCGACCTGGGCGTCACCGAAAGCCGCTTTCCGGCCCGCGAGACCTGGGCACCCGATGTCAGCCATCCGGCCATGGCGGTGCATCTGGACGCCTGCATCAACTGCAATCTCTGTGTGCGCGCCTGCCGCGAGGTCCAGGTCAACGACGTCATCGGCATGGCCTACCGCGGCCACGGCTCCAAGGTGATCTTCGACTTCGACGACGCCATGGGCGAGTCCACCTGTGTGGCCTGCGGCGAGTGCGTACAGGCCTGCCCCACCGGCGCGCTGATGGAATCCAGCCTGCTGGACGAGAAGGGGACCCGGATCCACTTCGAGGACCGCTCGGTGGACACGCTTTGCCCCTACTGCGGGGTGGGCTGCCAGACCAAGGTCCACGTGAAGGACGACAAGATCCTCTACATCGACGGGCGCGACGGGCCGGCCAACCAGAACCGGCTCTGCGTGAAGGGCCGCTTCGGCTGGGACTACATCTACAGCCCGCACCGCCTGACGACGCCGCTGATCCGCCGCGACGATGCGCCGAAGAAGTGGGACGATCAGGTCGATCCGGCGAACCCCTGGACCCACTTCCGCGAGGCGAGCTGGGAGGAGGCGCTGGACCGCGCCGCCGGCGGCTTGAAAAAGGTTTATGAGGAGAAGGGCCCGTCCGGCCTTGCCGGCTTCGGTTCGGCCAAGGGCTCCAACGAGGAGGCCTATCTCTTCCAGAAGCTGATCCGCACCGCCTTTCACACCAACAACGTCGATCACTGCACGCGGCTCTGCCACGCCTCATCGGTGGCGGCGCTGATGGAGGGCATAGGCTCGGGCGCGGTCACCGCGCCTTTCACGGCGGCCAAGGACAGTGACTGCATGATCATCATCGGTGCGCGGCCGGAGCAGAACCACCCGGTGGCCGCCACTTTCCTGAAGAACGCGGCCAGGCGCGGCGCCAAGATCATCGTCATGGACCCGCGCAAACAGCAGATCGACCGCTACGCCCATACCCATCTGCAGTTCAAGCCCGGCCAGGACGTGGCGCTCCTCAACGCGATGATCCACACCATCATCGAGGAGGGGCTGACCGACCAGCAGTACATCCAGGCCCATACCAGCGGCTTTGAAGACCTGAAGACCATGGTGCAGGACTTCTCGCCGGAAGCCATGGCGGAGGTCTGCGGCATCGACGCGGCGACGATCCGCGAGGTAGCGCGGGTTTACGCCCGCAGCGAGCGCTCCATCATTTTCTGGGGCATGGGCATCTCCCAGCACGTCCACGGCACCGACAACTCCCGCTGCCTGATCGCGCTCACCATGATCACCGGCCATGTCGGCCGCCCGGGCACCGGCCTGCACCCCCTGCGTGGCCAGAACAACGTCCAGGGCGCCTCCGACGCCGGGCTGATTCCCATGGTCTACCCCGACTACCGTTCGGTGGAACTGGAGGAGGTGCGCAAGGAGTACGAGGCGTTCTGGGACACGAAGCTCGATCCCAAGCGCGGGCTGACGGTGGTGGAGATCGTCGATGCCATCATCGCCGACCAGATCACGGGCATGTACATCATGGGCGAGAACCCGGCCATGTCGGACCCCGACCAAGCCCACGCCCGCCAGGCGCTCGCAAAGCTGGAACACCTGGTGGTGCAGGACATCTTCCTGACCGAGACCGCCTGGCATGCAGACGTCATCCTGCCGGCCTCGGCCCATGCCGAGAAGTGGGGCAGCTTCACCAACACCAACCGCGAGGTCCAGGTCGCCCGCCCGGTCGCAGCGCCGCCGGGCGAAGCGCGCCAGGACTGGGAGTTGATCCAGGAACTGGCAACACGTCTGGGGCTGGACTGGACCTACACGCACCCGAGCGATGTTTTCGCCGAGATGACCGAGGTTATGCCGTCGCTGGCCAACATCACCTGGGACCGCCTGGTGCGCGAGGACGCGGTCACCTATCCGGTGGATGCGCCGGACAAGCCCGGCAACGAGATCCTCTTCGCCGAAGGCTTCCCAACCAGCGATGGCCGCGCGAAGATCGTGCCGGCGGGGCTGGTACCGCCGGACGAACTGCCGGACGCCGACTATCCCCTGGTCCTGACCACCGGGCGGATGCTGGAGCACTGGCACACCGGCGCCATGACCCGCCGGGCCAGCGTGCTCGACAGCCTGGAGCCGGAGGCGGTGGCCAGCCTGCACCCGCGCCAGCTTTCGGCCATGGCCCTGAACGCCGGCGATACGGTGAAGGTCAGCACGCGGCGCGGCGAGATCGCGCTCACCGTCCGCGCCGACCGCGACGTGCCGGAGGGTATGGTCTTCATCCCCTTCTGCTTCAACGAGGCGGCGGCCAACATGCTGACCAACCCGCAGCTCGACCCCTTCGGTAAAATCCCGGAGTTCAAGTTCTGCGCCGCCAGGGTCGAGAAGATCGAGGCCTTCGTCGCCGCGGAGTAGCGGCGGGCGGCCAGCCGGAGACCCACGGCGCATCCTTCGAGGCTTCGCTGCACTCCGCACCTCAGGATGAGGTCAGCGTCCGATATTGGGTCAGGCCTCATGCTGAGGAGGGCCGACAGGCCCGTCTCGAAGCATGGGTGGGACATCGGTCTCCACCATGGAGCCCTTGTGCAGGCCGGCCTCATTTATCGGGACGGCAAGATTCGCCAAGATCGCCGCGGACCTCCATGGTGTGATGTTGCACAGTCGTGCTCAGCAACACCCTAGGAAGGACATATGGCGGCTTACCTCTGCCACGAGGCGCCCGATCTCCTGACCCACGAGGCCGAGGTGGTGGACAGCCGCCCCGGAGCGGTCGTGCTCAGCCGATCCGCCCTCTACCCCGGCGGCGGCGGGCAGCCGACCGACCGCGGAACGCTTGCCTGGCAGGGTGGAGAGACGGCCATCACGGGGGTCGAACAGCAGGGCAGTCGGCTCTGGCATCTGCTGGCCGAACCGGTGGAGATCGCCGGCGCGGTGGAGCTGCGGGTCGATCCCGACTTCCGGTTTCTGATGCAGCAGCTCCACACCGGGCTTCACATCGTCAACGCCCTGGCGTTTCAGGAATTCGACGGCGCCCTGGTCACCGGCGCCAACATGTCGGGCGATCCCGGCAGCGGGGGCGGCACGGCGCGCATCGACCTCGACCTGCCCGGTGCCGACAATCAGCGCCTCCGCGCTTTGGAGGCGACCATCAACGACATCATCGCCCAGGACCTGCCGGTGAACACCTTTTCTCTGCCGCTGGCCGAGGCGGCGCAGGAGCCGGGGACCCTACGCTCCAAGGCGGTCACGCCCCCCGCCCAGCCGGATGGGACGGTGCGCATCGTCGAGATCGCCGGGCTCGACCGCCAGGCCTGCGGTGGGACCCATCTGTCCTCGACCGGTGAATCCCGGCCACTGCGCATCTTGAAGGTCGAGAACAAGGGGCGACACAACCGCCGTATCAAGCTCGGCCTCGCCGATCTATGACGGCTGGGTCATTCTCGGGAAAGCGGGTGCTGGTCACCGGCGCCACCTCCGGCATCGGCCGGGCGACGGCGCTGGCCTTTGCGCGGGCCGGTGCGGCGGTGGTGATCTCCGGCCGCGATGCCGCACGGGCGGCGGAGGTCGTGGCCGCTGCCGAGGGAGCGCTGACCTTCCTCACCGCCGAGCTGACCGATGCGGCGGCGGTGACGGCTCTGGTGGACTCGGCGGCTGACCATCTGGGCGGGCTCGACATCGCCTTCAACAACGCCGGGTTTCAGGAGCGCCGCGCCCTGCTGGCGGATCAGCCGGCGGAGACCTACGACACCGTGTTCGACACCAATCTGCGCGCCGTCTTTCTGGCCATGCAGGCGGAAGTCCGCACCATGCTGGCTGCGGGCGGCGGTGTCATCGTCAACAACGCCTCGGTCAGCGGCCTGCGCAATCCGAACCCGGGGCTGGCGCTCTACAGCGCCTCCAAGGCGGCGGTGCTGTCACTTACGCGTTCGGCGGCCATGGAGTATGCCGGCGAGGGGATCCGTATCAACGCGGTCTCGCCCGGGCGGGTCGAGACGCCCATGATGCTGGCTGCCGGCGTCGGCGACCGGGCGACGGTGGCGGCGGGGCTGCCGGCCCGGCGTCTGGGCCGGCCGGAGGAGGTGGCCGAGGCGGTGCTCTGGCTGGCGTCCGGGCAGGCCGCCTTCGTCTGCGGCCACAATCTCTGCGTTGATGGCGGCTTTCTTTCCGCCTAGCAAGGAGGCACAGTAGAACAGCCATGACACAGGCAAGGACACGCAAGGCCGACGCCAACCGCTGCCGCCTCTGGGGCGACGCGGCGGTTCCCGGCATGCTGCTGATGCAGGCCGACTTCACCAGCCACGAGTTCACCCCCCATGTGCACGATGAACTCGTCATTGCGGCGACCGAGCGGGGCGGCGCCGTCTTCGACAGCCGCGGCGTGTCGGATCAGGCGGAGGAGGGAACACTGCTGGTGTTCAATCCGGGTGAGCCGCACGCAGGGCGTATGGGCCGCAGTGACCGCTGGCGCTACCGGGCCTTCTATCTGAACCGACAGGCCCTGGACCGTGTCGGCGCGGATCTGGAACTCGCGCCGGGCAGGTTTCCGGCCTTCCTCACCAACAAACTGCGGGACCGCAACCTCTTCGCCGCTTTCCGCCGTGCCCACGCCGCCTCGGAGGGAGAGGCCTCTGTGCTCGAGCGCGAGTCCGGCCTGCTCGATGCCATGGCCACGCTCTACCGGCGCCACGGCAGTCCCTCTGCGCAGGAGCAGCGTCTCGCCGACGAGCGCAGCCGGATCGGGCGCGTGGTTGAGTTCCTCCGGGCTCACTACGGAGACTCGGTGAAGCTGGAGCAGCTTGCGAGGGTGGCTGAGATGAGCGCCTTTCATCTGGTGCGCAGCTTCAAGAAGGAGATGGGGCTGCCGCCCCATGTCTATCTGACCCAGTTGCGCCTGCAGGAAGCACGGCGTCTGTTGTCGGAAGGCGCCGGCATTGCCGACACCGCGGCGATGACCGGGTTCTACGACCAGTCGGCCCTGACCCGCCACTTCAAGCGGGTCTACGGCATCACGCCAGGGCAGCTCGTCAACGCCGTATCCCACTAGCGAGGTGGCCCGGAAGGGGCCGGCGGCAGGATGTCCAGGGATCACGCTACGCTGAAGGCCTTGCAGACGGCGCTCCGGGATGCCCCCGAGGACCCGGCCCTGCGCCTGGCCGTAGTGCGGGCGGCCGTGGACCTCGGCGAGGTCGAGTTGGCCCTGGCGAGCCTGGAGCCGCTGTCCCCCGGGCAGGTTGAAAGGCTGGAGGACCGGGTCTTTGTGGCTGAATTCCTCTCGGAGGAAGGGTCTTCCGAGGCCGCGCTCGACTGGGTTTTCGGAACCGAGACGCCGGAAGCCGGCCTGCTGCGGGCTCGCCTTCTGCTGGATCTCGGGCGGGCGGAAGAGGCGGCAGAGGTCTATGCCGGCGCTCTGGCGGCCAATGCGTCGCTTGAGGACCGCGCACTGGAGGAGCGCCTGGAAGGCCGCGTCGTCCGCTTTCCCCTCAGCCGAGCTCGAAGGTCGTGATCCCGAAGGTGCGCTCGAGCGGGAGCCTGGGGGCGGGGCCGCGGTACATCCGGGCGGTCTCGAAGACCGGCGTCATGCCGTAGCTCTCGGCAAGACGGACGGCTGACTCGTTGGGCTGGGGCGGGTCCAGATAGACGGGTTCTCCCTTGGTCTCCGCCGCGAGGCTGCGAAACAGCAGGTCCGCCTGCGCCCGGCTCTCGGCAAAGAGCGGCCCGACCTTGAACCCTTCATGGCAGCGGCGCAGCACGCCATAACCACGCACCGCGCCGTCTTCAACCAGCACCGAACCGAAGCGCACATCACTGCGCTGAAGCCAGTCCCTCAGGAAGGTAGCGCGCGGTGCCGCGAAAAAGGGCTGGTCGTAGGTCACAATGGCCTCGACCTCTTCGGGCCCGATCGCCCGCAGGCGCGGGTCTTGCGGGGCGGCGCAGTCGACCCGGCCGCCGTAGCGGACGTTGCGATGCTCCAGAACGAAGCCTTCCTTGCGGTAGTTGGCCTGCTGATCGACGACGCCGTCGAGCCCGATGGTCCGGCCTTCCAGGCGTGCGAGGCCGGCCTGCCAGAGCCGGTAGCCGATACCTTCCCCGCGACGCTCCGGGCGGCAGATATAGAAGCCGAGGAAGCCGAAGGCCTCGCCGTAGGCGACGACCGAGATGGAGGCGAGGGGCAGGCCGTCCTCGAAGGCCATCAGATAGCCCCCCGGATCGCAGGCGTAGAAGCAGTCGCCGTCGGCGAGCCCCGGGTTCCAGCCTTCCGCCCGGGCCCAGGAAACCGCGGTGTCGAATTCCTGCCGGCTGATCGGCCGGATCTCAAAAGAGGATGTCATGGCGGCTTCCCTGCGCTGGCCCCGGCGGTTTCGGCTTGACGCTTTGCAAGCTCTCCCACCACTGTCTCTGCGGTCTGGACGCAATCATAACAGGGGAATCGGCCAGGCAGGGACTTTGGGGGGCCGTCGATGAAGGCATTTTACGATCCGCGTCACGCGGACCATCATCCGCAATTCTTCCTGGTGCGCGGTCAGCTGCGCAAGAGCACCGAGGTGCCGGCGCGGGCCGACCAGCTCCGGGAGGGCCTGGAGCAGGCGGGCCACAAGCTGCGTCCGCCGCGGCGCTTCGGCCCCGACCCGGTGCGCGCGGTGCACACGGCCGAGTACCTGCGCTTTCTGGAGGAGGCACCGGCCGCCTGGGCGGCCTTAGGGGATGCATCGGCGGAGATCATCTCCAACGTGCATCCCAACCGGCATGAGGCCGGCGGCTACCCGGACTCCATCATCGGACGGGCCGGCTGGCACATGGCCGACACCGCCTGCCCCCTGGGGCCGGAGACCTACGCCGCCGCCCTGGCCGCCGCCGATGTGGCGCTGACCGCGGCCGATACCGTGCTGTCCGGCGAGCGGGCCGCCTATGCCCTCTGCCGCCCGCCGGGCCATCACGCCTATGCCGATATGGCCGGCGGCTTCTGCTTCCTCAACAACTCGGCCATCGCCGCGCAGTACCTCAGGCGCTACAGCAAGCGCGTCGCGGTGCTCGACGTCGACCTGCATCACGGCAACGGCACGCAGGGCATCTTCTGGCAGCGCGGCGACGTGATGACCATTTCCGTTCATGCGGACCCGGCGCAGTTCTATCCCTTTTTCTGGGGCTACGCCGGGGAGCGCGGATCGGGGGAGGGCGAGGGCGCCAACCTGAACCTGCCTCTGGCGCTCGGCACCGGCGACGAGGGTTTCCTGACCGCGCTGGAGGTCGCGGCGGAGGCGCTGCACGGCTTTGCCCCGTCCTACCTTGTCGTCGCGCTCGGGCTCGATGCGTCGGAGGACGACCCCTTTGGCGGGCTGGCGATCACCACCGACGGTTTCGCCCGCATCGGCGCCGCCATCGACGGCCTTGGCCTGCCCACCGTTCTGGTGCAGGAGGGCGGCTACCTGTCGCCGGTGCTCGGCCGCAACCTGGCCGCCGTCCTGGGCGCCTTCGCGTAGCGCGGCGTTGGTGCACGGCCGCAAAGGGCGAGGGACGCTGCGGCACTCGCGCAGCGTCCTCCTTGTCGCCGGATTACGGTCGGCCGCTCTTCAGCTTGCCGGCTCCAGGCGCAGCAGCTGGCCGTTGGAGCTGTCGGTCAGGACGTAGAGGTAGCCGTCCGGCCCGTTGCGGACGTCGCGGATGCGCTCGTTCAGCCCGGTCAGCAGGCTTTCCTGGCCGACCACCTGGCCGCCTTCCATCTCGAGCCGGCGCAGGTGCAGATGGGCCAGGGCGCCGATGAAGAGGTCGCCCTGCCACTCAGGAAACTGGTCGCCGTCGTAAAACGCCATGCCGCTGGGCGCGATGGAGGGATCCCAGTAGACGATCGGCTGCTCCATGCCCGGCGCCTCGGTCTTGTCGGTGATGATGGCGCCGCTGTAGTCGATGCCGTAGGTGATGACCGGCCAGCCGTAGTTGGCCCCGGCCTTCACGAGGTTCAGTTCGTCGCCGCCGCGCGGCCCGTGCTCGTGGGACCAGATCTCCCCGCTCACCGGATGCAGGGTCATGCCCTGAACGTTACGGTGGCCGTAGGAGTAGATCTCCGGAAGCGCGCCCGCCTGTCCGAGGAAGGGGTTGTCCTCCGGCACGCTGCCGTCGTCGTTGAGGCGGATGACCGTGCCGATGTGGTTGCCCAGGTTCTGCGACTCCCGGATCTGGCGGCGGTCGCCCAGGCTGATGAAGAGCTTGCCGTCGCGGTCAAAGACCAGGCGGGAGCCGAAGTGGCCGGTGCCGCCCGATTTCGGCGTGGCGCGGAAGATCACCTCGACATCCTGCAGGGCCATGCCGTCGAGCCGCCCGCGCGCGACTTCGGTGCTGGCGCCGCCTTCGCCGGGGCCGGCGTAGGAGAGGTAGATGAGGCCGTTTTCCGCGAAATCCGGATGGACCGCTACATCCAGCAGGCCGCCCTGGCCGCGTGCGGCTACTTCGGGCACGCCGGCAACGGGGCCGGATTCCAGCCTGCCGTCCCTGAAGAGGCGCAGGTCGCCACTGCGCTCGGTGATCAGCATGCCGCCGTCGGGCAGGAAGGCGAGGCCCCAGGGATGGTCCAGACCCTCGGTCAGGGTGACGACCTTGAAGTCCGCCTGCTCCGACTGTTCGGTCAACTCGGCGGATAGGGCCGGGGCCGCCGCCACTGCCGCAAGGGCCAGGACCCCGGCTGAGACCAGAGCCAATTCGTCCCACCGAAGTGCCGCTGCCTTGACCCGCCGCATGCCTGCCTCCTGTTGTTTTCCGTGCTCGCGCGAAAGCCTGTTGCTGCATGACATGGGGCCAGACCCGTGCGGCATCAACGGCCCGGCGGCAAGGTTTTCTTATGCAGCGCGGAAATCCTCCATTGGCAAGCGGGGTCCCAATCGGGTATGAACGGCTCATTCCTCAACTAGGTTGAGTTAGTCGCCCGGGCGTTATGCGACAGTGTTTCGCCTGCAACGGCGCCAGATGCCTCGGTGAGGGTCCGAATTTCCAGCCTCTCTGCCTCTCGGGAGCGCGCCTTGACCGCACAGACCATCCCCGTCGACCCCTTTGAGCTGATCGTCTTCGGCGGCACCGGCGACCTGGCTTACCGCAAGCTGCTGCCGGCCCTCTTTCAGCGC
Source organism: Rhodospirillales bacterium BBD 1991-14 (assembly GCA_001657395.1). GTDB lineage: Bacteria > Pseudomonadota > Alphaproteobacteria > Kiloniellales > Kiloniellaceae > Pelagibius. The sequence goes on from LYSY01000001.1 coordinate 301,820, forward strand.
GACCGCGCCGGGCAGATCGTCGGGCCCAGCCGCATCCTCGCCGTGTCGCGGCGCGAGATGACCGACGAGGCCTTCAAGGCGGCAACCCGCGAGGCCATTGAGCGCTTCGTCGCCCCGGAGGACCGCACGGAAGAGGAGGTTGCGCGCTTCCTGGGGCGGGTCGCCTATGCCCCGGTCGACGGGACCGGGGAGGCGGGATGGGCCGACCTCAAGGCGCGCCTGAACGGGGACTCCGATCTGGTGCGGGCCTTCTATCTGGCGGTGAACCCCGATCTCTTCGGGCCGATCTGCCGGAATATCGGCGAGGCTGGGTTGATCCACGGCAACACGCGTGCAGTGATCGAGAAGCCCATCGGCAAGGATTTCGACACCGCACAGGTGGTGAACGGCGCAGTGGGCGCGGTTTTCGACGAGCATCAGATCTTCCGCATCGACCACTACCTGGGCAAGGAGACGGTGCAGAACCTGATGGCGCTGCGCTTCGCCAACGCGCTCTTTGAGCCGCTTTGGAACGCCGCCCACATCGACCATGTGCAGATCACCGTGGCCGAGAGCATCGGGGTCGAGGGCCGCGGCGCCTACTACGACACCGCCGGCGCGCTGCGCGACATGGTGCAGAACCACATCCTGCAATTGCTCTGTCTGGTGGCCATGGAACCGCCGATGTCCATGGACGCCGATGCGGTGCGCGACGAGAAGCTGAAGGTGCTGAAGGCCTTGGAGCCGATCGACGGCAGCAATGTCGACCGCATGACCGTGCGCGGCCAGTACGGCGCCGGCGCCTCTGCCGGCGGGGCCGTACCGTCCTACGCCGAGGAGATCGGCAGCGAGGGTTCGGCGACCGAAACCTTCGTCGCCGTGAAGGCCGAGATCGCCAACTGGCGCTGGTCCGGCGTGCCCTTTTACCTGCGCACCGGCAAGCGGCTGGCGGAGCGGGTGTCGGAGATCGTCGTCGCCTTTCGCCCGATCCCCCATTCGATCTTCGAGGGCGGCGCCGGCGGGATCGTGGCCAACCGCCTGGTCATCCGCCTGCAGCCCGACGAGGGCGTGAAGCTCTGGCTGATGATCAAGGACCCGGGACCCGGCGGCATGCGCCTGCGCCACGTGCCGCTCGACATGTCCTTCGCCCAGGCCTTTGGCGGGCGCAATCCGGATGCCTACGAGCGCCTGTTGATGGATGTGATCCGCGGCAACCCGACCCTCTTCATGCGCCGCGACGAGGTCGATGCCGCCTGGCACTGGGTCGATCCCATCCTTGCCGCCTGGCGCTCCGCCGGGGACAAGCCCAAGGCCTACACCGCCGGCACCTGGGGGCCCAGCGCCTCCGTCGCGCTGATCGAGCGCGACGGGCGCACCTGGCACGAGGAAGCCTAGCGGTGCATCCGTCTCCCCCACGCCATGACTATCCCGATGCGGAGGCCCTTGCCGCCGCTCTGGCCGATGCCGTGGCCGCAGGCCTCAGGTCTGCGATCGAGGACCGCGGGGCTGCCGCCCTGGCGCTTTCGGGCGGGCGCACGCCGGCGCGCTTTTTCGCCGCCCTTTCTCAGGCGGAGCTGGACTGGGCCCGGGTCTCGGTCACGCTGGTGGACGAACGCTGGGTGCCGGCGGATCACGAGCGCTCCAATGAGGGTTTTCTGCGCCGCGGCTTGCTGCAGAACAAGGCGGCGGCCGCATCCTTCGTCGGCCTGGTGAACGAAGCCCCGACGCCGGAGGAGGGGGCCTCCGCCATTGCCGCCCGCATCGCCGCGCTGCCGCTGCCCTTCGACGCCGTGGTGTTGGGCATGGGCGGCGACGGGCATACGGCCTCCTTCTTTCCGGGCGGCGACCGGCTGGCCGAAGCGCTCGACCCCGAAACCGGGGCGCTGGTCTTGCCGATGCGAGCTGAAGGCGCCGGCGAGCCGCGCATCACCCTGACTTTGCCCGTGGTGGCTGCCGCCCGGGCGGTCTATCTTCATATCGAGGGGGCGGAAAAGGCCGTGGTGCTGGAGACGGCGCTGGGAAGTGGGCCTGCGGAAGACCTGCCGGTCCGCGCCGTGCTGCGCCATCCCGCCGCCGCGCCGGAGGTGTTTTGGTGCCCCTGACGCCGCTGATGAAGCGGCTGATGAAGCCGCCACCCAAAGCGGTGGTGAGCGGCTCGTGAGACAACAAGGAGAGCGTCGATGACCCTGCACGATCGCGTTGCCGCCGTGACCGAGCGCATTCAGAAGCGCAGCAGGCCCAAACGGACGGCCTACCTGGACCGCATCCGCCGTGCCGGCGAAGGCGGTCCACGGCGCACCACGCTGTCCTGCGGCAACCTGGCCCACGGCTTTGCCGCCTGCGGCCTGTCCGACAAGGCGGCACTGAAGGGCGATGTCGTCCCGAACCTGGGGATCGTCACCGCCTACAACGACATGCTCTCCGCCCACCAGCCTTTCGAGCGCTTTCCCGAGTTGATCAAAGAGGCGGCGCGGGAGGCCGGCGGCGTCGCCCAGGTGGCCGCCGGCGTGCCGGCGATGTGCGACGGCGTCACCCAGGGCCAGCCGGGCATGGAGCTGTCGCTCTTCTCCCGCGACGTGATCGCGCTCTCGGCTGCCGTCGGCCTGTCGCACAACATGTTCGACGCCGCGGTCTTCCTGGGGGTCTGCGACAAGATCGTCCCGGGGCTGGTGATCGCCGCGCTGTCCTTCGGGCATCTGCCGGCGATCTTCGTGCCGGCCGGGCCCATGCCCTCCGGGCTGCCCAACGACGAGAAGGCGCGTATCCGCCAGCTCTATGCCGAGGGCAAGGTCGGCCGCGACGAACTGCTGGAGGCGGAATCCAAGTCCTACCACGGTCCCGGCACCTGCACCTTCTACGGCACGGCGAACTCCAACCAGATGCTGATGGAGATCATGGGCCTCCATCTGCCCGGCGCTTCCTTCGTCAATCCCAACACGCCGCTGCGCGATGCCCTGACGGCCGAGGCGACCAAGCGGGCGCTCGCCATCACGGCGCTTGGCAATGCCTACACGCCTGCCGGCGAGGTGATCGACGAGCGCGCGGTGGTGAACGGCGTGGTCGGTCTGCATGCCACCGGCGGGTCCACCAACCACGCCATGCATCTGGTGGCCATGGCTGCGGCGGCGGGCATCGACCTCACCTGGGACGACCTCTCGGAGCTCTCCGACGTCGTCCCGCTGATGGCGCGGATCTACCCCAACGGTCTGGCCGACGTGAACCACTTCCACGCCGCGGGCGGCATGGGCTTCCTGATCTCCGAACTGCTGGACGCCGGGCTGCTGCACGGCGACGTCACCACCGTCTGGGGGCAGGGCCTCGACCTCTACCGCCAGGAGCCCAGGCTCGGCGACGACGGGAGCGTCACCTGGCAGCCTGCCGCCACGGCCAGCCATGACGAGGCGGTTCTGGCGCCGGCCGCCAAGGCCTTCTCGCCCAACGGCGGCCTGAAGGTTCTGGACGGCGATCTGGGCCGGGCGGTCATCAAGGTTTCCGCGGTGAAGCCGGAGCGCCATGTGATCGAGGCGCCGGCGGTCATCTTCCACTCCCAGGACGACCTGATGGCTGCGTTCAAGGCCGGGGAACTGGAGAAGGACTTCATCGCCGTGGTGCGCTTCCAGGGACCGCAGGCCATCGGCATGCCGGAGCTGCACAAGCTGACCCCGCCGCTGGGCGTATTGCAGGACCGCGGGTTCAAGGTCGCGCTCGTTACCGACGGGCGCATGTCCGGCGCTTCCGGCAAGGTACCGGCGGCGATCCATGTTACGCCGGAGGCTGCTTCCGGCGGCCCGATAGCCAGACTGCGCGACGGCGATGTCGTGAAACTCGACGCTGTGGCCGGAACCCTGACGGTCGACGTGCCGGCGGAGGAATGGGCCCGCCGCGAGCTGGCCAGAGAGGATCTCTCCGACAGCCATGTCGGCCTGGGCCGGGAGCTCTTTGCGCCCTTCCGCGCGGCGGCGGGCCCGGCCGACCTGGGTGCCCACGTTTTCGGAGCGGGTCTATGACCGGGAAACAGGGGGGGATCGAGGCGGTCCTGAAGCTGGCGCCGGTGGTGCCGGTGCTGGTGGTCGACGATGCGGCCTCCGCCGTGCCCCTGGCGCGGGCGCTGGTGGCCGGCGGACTGAAAGCCATCGAGATCACCTTCCGCACCCCTGCCGCTGTCGATGCCGTGAAAGCCGTTGCCGAAGAGGTCGAGGGCGCGGTGGTCGGTGCCGGGACCGTCCTCAACGCCGATCAGCTTGCCCAGGCGGTGGATGCCGGTGCCCGCTTCATGGTTTGCCCCGGCGCCGCGCCGCGGCTGCTGGCCGCAGCGGCGGACTGCGAGGTCCCTCTGCTGCCGGGCGCGGCCTCGGCCAGCGAAGCTATGGCCCTGCTGGAACACGGCTATCGCTTTCAGAAGTTCTTCCCCGCCGAGCCGGCGGGCGGCGTTGCCTACCTGAAGTCCCTGGCGTCGCCCCTCTCGGCCATCCGCTTCTGCCCGACCGGCGGCATCGCGCGGGACAGTGCCGGCAGCTATCTTGCGCTGCCCAACGTGGTCTGTGTCGGCGGATCCTGGGTGGCGCCGGGCGACAAGGTGGCGGCGGGCGACTGGGCGGCCATCGAGGCCCTGGCGCGCGACGCTGCCGGGCTCACAGCCTGAACCCAAGAACCGGAAGGATCCCCCCGATGACCACAGCAGCCCTCGCCACGGCCTGGGACGATCTGCGCCCCCATCAGGCGCAGTTGAAGGACCGCCATATGCGCGATCTCTTCGCCGAGGATCCGGAGCGCTTTGCCCGCTTTTCCCTGCGCCTCGACGACCTGCTGCTCGACTACTCCAAGAACCGCATCGTTCCGGAGACGATGGAGAAACTGGTGGCCTTGGCGGAGGGGGCGGGGATCGAGGCCGCCCGCGACGCCATGTTCGGCGGTGAGAAGATCAATCTGACGGAAGGGCGGGCGGTTCTGCACACGGCCCTGCGCAACCGCAGCGACCGCGCGGTGATGGTGGACGGGCGCGACGTCATGGGCGACGTCCGCGCCGTGCTGGGCGCCATGGCGGAGTTCGCGAACGGCGTTCGCGATGGCGGCATCGCCCCGGCCGGCGGCGGGCGGTTCACCGACGTGGTGAATATCGGCATCGGCGGTTCGGACCTCGGACCGGCCATGGTCTACCGGGCGCTCAAGCCCTATGGCCACGAGGATATTACCTGTCACTTCGTCTCCAACGTCGACGGGGCGCACCTGGCGGACACGCTGCGGGGCCTCGATCCCCGGCGTACCCTGATCCTGGTCGCCTCCAAGACCTTCACCACCCAGGAGACCATGACGAACGCCCGTTCGGCGCGCGCCTGGCTGGTGGCCGATCTCGGCGAAGCGGCCGTGGCGCAGCACTTCGCCGCGCTCTCCACGAATCTCGAAGCCGTGGCCGCCTTCGGTATCGATCCGGCCCGGGCCTTCGGCTTCTGGGACTGGGTCGGCGGGCGTTACTCGGTCTGGTCGGCCATCGGCCTGCCGGTGATGATCGCCATCGGGCCGACCCGCTTTGCCGAGTTCCTGCAGGGCGCTTTCGAGATGGACGAGCATTTCCGCGGGGCGCCGCTGGCCGAGAATCTGCCTGTCGTCATGGCCCTGCTGGGGGTCTGGTACCGCAACCTCTGGGGTTTCGGCGCCCATGCGGTGCTGGCCTATGACCAGCGCCTCGAGCGCTTTGCCGCCTATCTGCAGCAGCTCGACATGGAGTCCAACGGCAAGCGCGTGACCCGGGGCGGCGAGGCTGTCGCACAGGCGACCGGTCCGGTGGTCTGGGGCGAGCCCGGCACCAACGGACAGCATGCCTTCTATCAGCTGCTGCACCAGGGCAGCGACATCATCCCCTGCGACTTCCTGGCCGCCACCGCGGCGCAGGAGGCGGCGGAGGGCACCTTCGGCGTTCATCACCCGATCCTGCTCGCCAACTGTCTGGCCCAGAGCGAAGCCATGATGCGCGGCCGCACGGCGGAGGAAGCCGGCGCCGAACTGACGGCGGCGGGCCTCTCCGGCGACGCGGTTGCCGCGCTCACGCCCCACAAGGTCTTTCCCGGCAACCGCCCCAGCAACACGCTGCTCTACAAGACCCTCGATCCCCGCACCCTGGGCCGCCTGATCGCCCTCTACGAGCACAAGGTCTTCGTCCAGGGCCGCATCTGGGACATCAATTCCTTCGACCAGTGGGGCGTGGAACTGGGCAAGCAATTGGCCGGCGAACTGCTGCCCATGGTGAAGGGCGAGGCCGCCATCGCAGGCCGCGATGCTTCGACCCTGGGTCTGCTGAACGAGATCGTTAGGCTGCGCGGCGGCTGAGGCGCAGGCTGCGTGCCTATTTGGGCGGGCTTGAAAAGGCGAGGCGGTTGCCGAAGGGGTCGGTGAGCAGGATCTCCCGCGTGCCCCAGGGCTTTTCCTCCGGCGCGCCCGGTTTGCCGTACTTGTAGTCTTTGGCACGCAGCGCGGCGGCGAAGCCGTCGATGTCGTCGCAGACGATGCGCAGGTGGCTGCCCGGCGTGGCATCGCCATGATGCTCGGAAAGATGCAGCACGCAGTCGCCCTGCGAAACCTGCAGGTAGACCGGGAAGTCGTCGCCGAAGCGATGCTCCCAATCGACGGCGAAACCCAGCCAGTCGACGTAGAACTCCAGCGCCTTGGCTTCGTCGAAGATGCGCAGGACCGGGGTGGGGTGGGAAAGTCCGGACACGGCGACTGCTCCTGTGTTGTTTCTCAGAAGGCCGCGGCGCCGCCGTCCACGGGGATGATGGCACCGTTCACGTAGGCGGCGGCATCCGACGCGAGGAAGAGCGCCATGGCCGCCACTTCCTCGGGCCGGCCCGGGCGCACGCCGCCCCACTGCGCGCCCGGTTCCTCGGTCATGCCGAGTCCGCGGGTGCGTTCGGTCAGCACCGGGCCCGGCGCGATGGCGTTGACGCGGATGCCCTGCGGACCCCACTGCAGGGCCATGGCCTTGGTGAGGGCCACGATCCCGCCCTTGGCAGCTGAATAGGCGTCGGCCCCCTCCGTGCCTTTCATGGCGCGGATCGACGTCGTGTTGATGATCGATCCGCCCCCGGCCGCCTTGATGTGCGGCAGGGCGAAGCGGCAGGCGAGGAAACTGCCGTAGAGATCGACGGAGATCGTGCGCCAGAACTCCTCCAGCGGCATATCGACAAGGCTGCCGTCGCGCACCGTGGCGCCGCCAGCGTTGTTGTAGAGCACCTCGAGCCCGCCGAAGCGCTCCACCGCCTGCCCGACTGCTGCCTCGACCGCCTCCGGCTCAGTGATGTCTGTTTCGATGAAAAGACACTTGCCGCCTGCGGCCTCTGCCGCCGCGGCGCTGCGTTCTCCCGCCGCGCGGTCGATCTCCAGGATCGTCACCGCGGCGCCCTCCTGTGCAAAGAGGATCGCCGCGGCCGCGCCGATGCCGTTGCCGCCGCCGGTGATGATCGCGCGCTTACCGTTCAGACTGGCCATGGGTCTCGCTCTTCTCGTTAAACATAGTCATGCAGCTATACGTCACATATGGCTGCCACGCTCAATAGCATTGCCAATCGAGTGCCCAGCGGCTGCGCTGTGTCCTGTGTCGAGCGATACAGATCACGCCGCCATCACCCCAGGACCATTCCGCCTTCGGTTCGCTCGCGATCTGCAAGGCAAACTCGAAGCCCTCCATTTCCGGAGAGTAGTCCCAGTTGGGCTCCGACTGGCAGCAGCTTGGCCAGCCGCCGAGCTTCGTGTTCGCCCAGTTCTGTTCCCAGCCGAGATCGTAGTAGCGCTCCTGGAGGTCATCGGGCATGTCGCGCGGCAAAAGATCGTGCGTCGGATAATCGTCCACCACCTTGCCGAAGGACATGGGGAAAGCGCGCGGGCAGCGGTCAAGCGCCGGAGCCTTCAAGGGCACCAAGCGATCCAGCGACGCATAGCTGCGAAGGCACCAACCGATGTCGTCGGTGGGCATGGGTTCGTCTGCATGGAAGGTGTCAATGTACGCAAAGTCAGGGGTTACGAAGACTGTCATGAAGGCGATACCGTCCAAAGCGGCGGGCCTTTCGCGCAGCTGCGAAAGGTTGATCTGACAGATGGGGGCAAGAGGGCGTCCCCGGAACCGGGGCCAGAGTTCACCCTCGGAGCCCACCGATACACGCCCGAACCAGGAGGCCAGAGGGTCGTTAGATGGTTTTCCGCCCAGCGCAGCGACCATGGCCGACCGCGCAAGTTTGCTTTTCCAGTGCTGCTCGCTTGTCTCGTCCGTCATAGCGCCGTTTCTGACCGCTCTGGATCATGGAGCGGCTCCTCCGGCCAGACGATGTCCGCGGCCAGCCAGGGAAGCGCGATGAAAAGCTCCGGCAGGCAGCGCTCTTTCAGAATGCGGCGGATGGCTGCGGCCAGGACCTCGGTGGTGCTGCCGAGATCGCCGTGGCGGGCGACCAGCGCGATGGGGCGGGAGAAGCGGCCGCGGGTCATGGGCTCCACCCTCAGGCGTTCCAGCCGGCCACGCTCCTGCAACAGGCAGAGCGGCGTCGAGAGCGACCAGCCCATGCCGTCGCCGACGGCAGTGAGCTGGCTGGCCGCCGTATCAAACTCGGCGCCGATGGGCACGGACAGACGCAGGCGGTTCAGTTGCCCTTCAATCTGGCGGCCGATGGCCGAGCGCAGGGAGTAGCGCACGAAGGGCAAATCCGTCATCGCTTCCAGCGGCTCCACCGGTCCCTGGTAGCTGGCCGGCAGCACCAGCACGAAGGGTTCGGTCAGAATCGGGAGGGATTCCAGGCCCTCAATCCCGTCCAGTTCGTCGGTGGTGGTGACCACGGCGTCCACCGTGCGGTTCATGAGCGCCGCGTGATTGTCCGGGGAGATGCCGGCCCAGATGCGCCAGCGCCTGGCAAGCGCGCGCTGTTCGGCCACCAGCGCCGGGCCCACCGCGTTGGCGAGGCTGTCGGCCATGGCGAGAGTGAGGCTGCTGAGCGGTTCCGACTGGCCCTCGCGCAGGCTGCGCAGCAGGTCGCCGGCCTCGGCCAGCATCACCCGCCCGCGTTCGTAAAAGGTCGTGCCGGCGGCGGTCAGCGCCAGCGGCCGGACGGCGCGGTCGAAGAGCGGCGTTCCGAGCGCGTCTTCCAGATTGCCGACGATCTGGGAGACGGTGGACTGGGTCAGGCCGAGCTGCTTGGCCGCCGGCGTCATGCCGCCGGTTTCCGCCACCATCACGAAGACGCGGATTGCCTTTAGATCAAAGCCTTGTGGAAGATCCATAAGAAAAAAGTCGAAGCGATTCCCGGGCCTTCGGGCCGCCTCGCGGCCATGCGGTTACACGCTGGCTCCTAGACCTTGGCGGGCGGATCGACGCGATAGCCTGTCTCGGCCGCCGCCTCGGTCAGCCAGTCCCAGGACGATAGCGCGAAGCCGCGGAAGACATAAAGGTCGAAGCTGTCACCAAAGCTGTCTGCCGAAACCCGCCGCACCAGCACGCCCACTTCGTGGATCGCCGACTGCGCGACCTCCAGGGGCGGGAAGCGCAGCGGATCCAGATCGATGGCGAGGCCCTTGGCCAGCACCCAGGCTGCCTTCGGCCCGGCAACGCGTATCACACTGCGCGCATGGCTGAGGTCGGTGACCGCACCCAGTGATGCGGGCATCACTTCTGCGATCTTGGCGGCAAGTGCCGGGTCCGTGCTTTCGATCAGGAAGCGCCCGGGGCCGATGGCCATAAGCACCGTGCCCTCCCGGGCGCTGGAGCCGGAGCTGCGCTGCGGCGGGGCGCAGTGGGTGAGGGAAGCCAGGGTGTCCTCCACCTGCGCCAGAGTGTCGGGCCAGGCCGCAACCTGCACCAGGCTGACGATGCGCCGCTCGGTCAGTACCACGCCCGCCTCGCCCTGGCCGGCGCCCACGATCCGGGGCTCGCTGTGTCCCTGCAGGGGGGAGAGCAGATCAGACATGCATCCGGCTCCCTTCGGGATCGAAGAAGTGGGAGGACACGACCTCCACTTCGACTCTGTGGCCCTTCAGGGGATAGCTGGCGATCAGTTCCTGGCCGATGCGCTCGCGCCCGTCCTCCAGAAGGCCGAGGGCGATGTACTTCTCAAGCGCCGGGCTGTAGGTCGAGGACGTGACATGACCCAGGCTGCGCGGCGGGCTCTCGCTGTCGTCCGCGGAGACAAGATGAGAGCCTGAGCGCACCGGCTGGCCGTCGCGGGAGACGAAGCCGACGAGCTTCAGGCGCTTGGGCTCGGTCAGTCCTTCGCGGCCCAGCATGGCGCTGCCGACATAGTCCTTCTTGCGCGAGGTCATGGCGGCCAGACCCAGATCCTCCGCCGTGGTGCGGCCGTCCAGTTCCGGTCCGGCCACGTGACCCTTCTCGATGCGCAGCGTTCCCAGCGCTTCCAACCCATAGGCGACGATGCCGTGGTCCTGGCCGGCCGCCAGGATCTTGCGCCAGACCGCCTCGCCGGAGTGCGCGCCGCAGTAGACCTCGTAGGCCAGTTCGCCGGAAAAGCTGAGCCGCGCCACGATCACCGGGATGCCGTCCAGGTGCCCCGCGCGCACGCCCATGAAGGGAAAGGCATCGTTGGTCATGTCGATGTCGTCGACGACTGCCGCCAGGACGTCGCGGGCTTTGGGGCCGGAGACCGCCATGGCGGTCCACTGCTCGGTGACGGAAGTGACCGCCACCCTCAGCTCCGGCCAGACCGCCGCCAGCAGAAACTCGAGCTGGGCGAGCACCGGGGCGGCGTTGGCGGTGGTGGTGGTCATCAGGAAGCGGTGCTCGCCGAGCCGCCAGGTGGTGCCGTCGTCCCAGAGGAAGCCGTCCTCCCGCAGCATCAGGCCGTAGCGCGCCTTGCCCTCCGGCAGCTTCAGGAAGCCGTTGGAGTAGACGCGGTTGAGGAACTCCGCCGCGTCCGGCCCCTGCACGTCGATCTTGCCGAGGGTGGAAACGTCGACGATGCCCACGCTTTCACGCACCTGCCGGGCCTCGCGGATGTAGGCCTGCTCGACGGTTTCGCCGGGCTTGCGGTAGACCCGTGGGCGCTGCCAGAGGCCGACCTCCATCATGTCTGCCCCTTCGGCCACGTGCCAGTCGTGCAGCGGCGTGCGCCTCAAAGGGCGGAAGTGGGCGCCGCGGGCCTGGCCCGCCAGGGCGCCGAGGCTGACCGGCGTGTAGGGTGGGCGGAAGCGGGTGGTGCCGACCTCCGGAATGGTCAGGCCGCGCTCGTGGGCCATCAGCGCCAGGCCCGCCATGTTGGAGGTCTTGCCCTGGTCGGTGGCCATGCCGAGAGTGGTGTAGCGCTTCAGGTGCTCGACGGAGCGGAAGCCCTCCCGGTGGGCGAGGCTGACATCCGAGGCCGTGACGTCGTGCTGCAGATCGACGAAGGCCTTGCCCCCGCCGTTCGGCAGGCGGGCGTCCCAGAGTGGCAGGATGCCGTCGCAGACGAGTTGCTCCGTCACCGCCGGGATCGAGACCGGCGAAGGCGAGAAGCCGCAGGCGCGCGCCGCCTCGGCGCCGGCCCGGGCGCCGGCGGCCAGGCAGGCCGATGTCGCCATTTCGCCGTTGCAGGCACCGGCGGCGATCCAGGGCTGGGCCGGTTCGCCGGGCAGGAAGGCGGCCAGGGTGTCGTCCCAACGTGCCGGGCCGCTGGCCTGGCTGGCCAGGTGGATGGTCGGGGTCCAGCCGCCGCTGACCGCCAGGCAGTCGACCGCGAGGGTTCGGGCGGCCGGGCCTTTGACGCCCGCATCGGGGTCGTAGGCGGCCAGTTCGATGCCGGTCAGCCGCCGCCCGCCGAGGGCCCGTGTGACAACATGGCCGGTCAGGACCTCGGCGCCGGCCGCTTCCGCGGCGGCGCGGGCCGCCGTGCCGATCGACCGCCGCGGATCGACGACGGCTGTGACAGGAACATCCGCAGCGGCAAGGGCGTCCAGGGTGCGATAGGCGCCGTCGTGATTGGCGAAGAGGGCGACCCGGCGGCCCGGCGCGACCCCGTAGCGCTCGATGTAGACCCGTGCCGCATCGGCCAGCATGATCCCCGGGCGGTCGTTGTCGGCGAAGACCAGGGGACGTTCGATGGCGCCGGCGGCGATCACCAGACGCTTTGCGCGGATGGTCCAGTGGCGCTGGCGCGGCGCACCCTCCGGCGGCGCGGCCAGATGATCGGCGACCCGCTCCACCGCCCCGAAGGTGTTGTCGTCGTAGGTGCCGTAGACCGTGGTGCGGGGCAGCAGGGTGACGTTGGGCAGGGCCGCCAGCACCGCCAGGGCGGAGCGGCACCAGGCATCGCCCCCCACCTCACCCCCGACCTCGCCGACCGGAAGGCCGCTGCCCAGCAGGCTGCCGCCCATCTCCGCCTGTTCGTCGGCCAGGATGACCCTTGCGCCGCTGCCGGCGGCGGCCATGGCCGCCATCAGGCCCGCCGGCCCCGCCCCGGCGATCAGCACGTCTGCAAAGGCGTTCATGTCCTCGTAGCGGTCCGGGTCCGCCAACAGCGTCCCGGCGCCCATACCCGCGGCCTTGCGGATGAAGTGCTCGTAGAGCATCCAGGCCTTGCGGGTCGGGCCCATGAAGGTTTTGTAGTAGAAGCCGGCGGAGAGCAGCGGCCCGGCCAGGCCGTTGACCGCCATGACGTCGAGGCCGAGGGAGGGCCAGCGGTTCTGGCTGGTCGCCTCCAGCCCCTCGAAGAGCTCCACGACCGGTGCCTTGCAGTTGGGCTCGCTCCGTGCGCCGCTGCGCAGGGTGACCAGCGCGTTGGGTTCCTCCACCCCGGCGGAGAAGAGGCCGCGCGGGCGGTGATACTTGAAGCTGCGCCCGTAGAGCTCGACCCCGTTGGCCAGCAGGGCCGAAGCCAGGCTGTCGCCGGCGAAGCCCTGGTAGCGCCTGCCGTCGAAGGTGAAGCTGAGCGGGCGGCTGCGGTCGACCAGGCCGCCAGTGGCGAGGCGGTAGCCGCTCATGCCACGTCCTGGCCCTTGTCCCGCCGGCGCTCTGCCGCGCCGGCCCAGGGGCCGACGACCTCGGCGCTTTCAATCCTGTGGGTCGCGGTGTCCCGGCGCACCTTCAGCCAGAGCCGGCAGCCCTGGGTATGGTGCCAGTACTCCAGATGGGGGCCGCGCGGGTTCTCCCGCGCGAAGACGTAGTCGCACCACTCCGCCGCCGAAGTGCTTCCCGGATCGGGCCGCTCTTTGGTGGCGTCGCCGCCGTAGGTGAACTCGCCGACGTCGCGCGGGCCGCAGTGGGGACAGGGGATGAGCATCGCTTCAGGTCCTGTTTCTAATGCAGCCGCGGCTGCGGGCCGGCGCCACGCTCGTCGATCACGCGGCCCTGGCAGAAGCGCTCCAGGGTGAAGGCCGCGTTCAGTGCGTGGGCCTCGCCGTTGGCGATGGTCGAGGCGAAGCACCAGCCCGAGGCCGGGGTTGCCTTGAAGCCGCCGTAGCACCAGCCGGCGTTGATATAGAGCCCCTCGACTGGCCCCTTGCAGATGATGGGGCTGCCGTCCATGGACATGTCCATGATGCCGCCCCAGTGACGCACGAGGCGCAGGCGCGCCAGGTTGGGGAACATGGTGACCGCGGCGGCGGCCACGTGCTTGATGATCGGCAGGTTGCCGCGCTGGGCGTAGGAGTTGTAACCGTCGATGTCGCCGCCGAAGACCAGCCCGCCCTTGTCGGACTGGGAGATGTAAAGGTGTCCGGCGCCGTAGGTGACGACGCTGTCGATGAGGGGTTTCAGCGGCTCCGAGACGAAGGCCTGCAGCACGTGGCTTTCGATGGGCAGGCCGTTCAGGCCCGCCTTTTCAAGCACCACCGAGGAATTGCCGGCGACGGCCACCCCCACCTTGCCGGCGCGGATGGTGCCGCGGCTGGTCTCGACCCCGACGATGGCGCCGCCCTCGCGCAGGAAGCCGGTGACCTCGCAGTTCTCGATGATGTCGACGCCGCGGCTGTCGGCGCCGTAGGCATAGCCCCAGGCCACCGCGTCGTGGCGCGCCGTGCCGCCGCGCGGCTGCAGCAGGCCGCCCGCGATGGGAAAACGCGCGCTGCGGGACATGTCGAGGCCGGGGGCAAAGCGGGCGACCTGCTCACGGTCAAGCAGTTCGGCGTCGATGCCGTGCAGGCGCATCGCGTTGCCGCGCTGGGCATAGCTGTCCATCTGGCCCGGCGTGTGGGCCAGGTTCAGAACGCCGCGCTGGGAGAACATGACGTTGTAGTTCAGGTCCTGGGAAAGGCCCTCCCAGAGCTTCATGGAGTGCTCGTAGAAGCGGGCGTTGGGTTCCAGCAGGTAGTTGGAGCGCACGATGGTGGTGTTGCGGCCGATGTTGCCGCTGCCCAGCCAGCCCTTTTCCAGCACCGCCACGTTGGTGATGCCGTGCTCCTTGGCCAGGTAGTAGGCCGTGGCCAGCCCGTGGCCGCCGCCGCCGACGATGACCACGTCGTAGGCCGGCTTCGGCTCGGGCGAGCGCCAGACCCGCTGCCATTTGCGGTTGCCCGTCAGGGCATTGCCGAGCAGGGAAAAGATCGAATAGCGCGCCATGGCTCCAGACTAGGGCTGTTCTCCCGGGCCCATTTGCACCGGCGCGACCGCCGCCGTCCAGAAAGCGCCCGCCCCATCGCGATTTCCGATGGGACGGATCGGCTGGGGTGATGGACATATGCTGGGCGATCTTGCGGGCAGCATTCTGTACACCGGACCGACTGCGGTCTAGCCTCCCAATGCTATGAAGTTCGACATCAATCCCAGAATCGGGGCCGGGGGTTTGCGTCTTGGGATGACGCGCGGGGAGGCCCGGACGTGCTTCGATGAGAAGCCGGAGACGTTCCACCGCGGACAGGACCCCAATGAAACAGATTTCTTCGTTGGTGTGGGGGCCTTTGCCTACTATGACGATGCGGAAGTCGTTGAAGCGATAGAGCTAGCGGCGCCGGCACAGGCAGTTCTGCAAGGCCGGGACCTGCTCAAGATGACCTTTGCGGAAGCCAAGGCATTCCTGACCGGTCTGGATGCCGGCTTGGCTGTCGAGGTCGATGCCCTGACGGCCTATCGGCTGGGCGTTGCTGTCTGGGCGTCGCTCGCCAAGGACGACCCGGACGCGCCGATCGAGACGGCAATCGTCTTTCGCGACGGATACTACGATTGAGCCGGTCCAGCCCTACTTCTTCATGATCCAGTCGTGGGCCGGGTCGTTTTTGAAGTGCCATTGGCGGACCGGACCGGCCATGACGTTCAGATAGTAGAGATCGTAGCCGTGGGGGGCGCCGACCGGGTGGTAGCCGCGCGGCACCATCACGCAATTGCCGTCTTCCACGGCCATGGTTTCGTCGATGGAGCGGTCGTCGGTGTAGACCCGCTGGAAGGCGAAGCCCTGGGGCGGGTTCAGATGGTGGTAGTAGGTCTCTTCCAGGCTCGACTCCGTCGGGATGTCGTCGGTGTCGTGCTTGTGCGGCGGATAGCTCGACCAGTTGCCGTTGGGGGTGATGACCTCGACGACCAGCAGGCTGTCGGCGGGCTCGGTCTCCGGCAGGATGTTGTAGATCAGGCGCCGGTTGGTGCCGCTGCCGCGCTCCTCGAAGCCCACGTCCTCCGGCGCGATAAGGCGCACCGGGTGAGTGCCGACGCCCGGGGCCGAGCAGACGGCGAGTTCGACCTCTGTCCTGGCGGTGACGCTGTAGCGCTCGCCGTTGGGCACATAGACGGAGGAGGGGGCCTTGCCCTCGAAGACCGACATGCGCTCACCCAGACCGGTAAAGCTCTGGCCGCCGGCCTCGATGTCGGCCTTGCCGGTCACCAGCACCAGGCAGACCTCCTGATCGCCGGTTTCGCGGGCCAGGCTCTGGCCGGGTTTCAGCTTGAAGACCTTGAAGCCGACATGGCGCCAGCCGGCAGACTCCGGCGAGACGGAGAGCACCTCGCCGTCGGCATCGGGGGTTCGCGGTTTCACCAGAAGATTGGGCATAGTCGGTCTCTCGTGTTTTGAGGGGTCATCGCTCGCCGTTGCCGGGGCTGTCTTTCGGTGGTTCGTACTTCCACAGCAGCGCCCAGATGGCATAGGCCAGCACGGCAAAGGAGATGATCTGCCACAGCGGCTGTTCGCCGATGGTCTCCAGCACCAGCCAGAGGAAACAGACCGCGACGATCAGTACCCGGCGATAGAGCGGCCTGAACCAGGGGTGCGTGTTGTCGAGCATCAGGCAGAGCTCTGGGCAAGGCCCGCCTCCGCCGCGAAGCGGGCGAGGTTTTTGTGGCCGAGGGCGGCGTAGTCGCCCGGGTTCGCCTTTGCCGGGTCCTGCTCGGCCTCCACCACCAGCCAGCCCTGGTAGCGCGGCGCGCGCAGGGCGCCGAGCACGCCGGCAAAGTCGACGCAGCCGTCGCCCGGGACGGTGAAGATCCCCGCGATCACGGCATCGAGGAAACTCAGATCCTGGGCGTGCACCTGGCTCACAACCTCCGGGCGCAGGTCCTTGCAGTGGACGTGGGTGATGCGCGGTGCATAGCGGCGGGCGAGGGCCACGGGGTCGGCGCCGGCCAGAACGGCGTGCCCGGTGTCGAGCAGCAGGCCGACCGCCGCGCCGGCGGCCTCCATGAAGGCATCGGTCTCCGCTTCGGTCTCGACCACCGTGCCGGCGTGGTGGTGATAGGCGAGCTGCAGGCCGGCGTCGCGCACCCGTTCCGCCACCGCGCTGACGCGGCCGGCAAAGGCCGTCATCTCAGCGGGGGTGAGGCTCGGGCTCTGCGACAGCGGGATGTCCTGGCGGCCATGGATGGCGTTGCTGGTCTCGGCGAAGATGACCTGCTCGCAGCCCATGGCCGTCAGCAGGGCGAGGTGCGGGCCCATGGCATCGAATTCCGCTGCCGCGTCCCGCTCCAGCAGGTGGCCGGAGTACCAGCCGGACACCAGGGAGAGGCCGTGGCTTTGCAGCAGCGGCCCCAGCGTCGCCGCGTCGCGGGGAAACTTGTTGCCCATCTCGATGCCCTCGAAGCCGGCGGCACGGGCCTCGCGCAGGCAGGTCTCCAGCGGCGTTTCGCCGCCCAGGCTCTCCAGGTCGTCGTTCGACCAGGCGATGGGATTGGTACCGAGTCTGACCGTCATGGCTCGATCCTCAGTCCGCCAGGCGCTGCCGGGCCCGGGCGGCGGTGTAGGCCGCATGGGCTTCGCGCACCGGGCCGCGCTCGGAAACCTCCGGCACCGCAACGTCCCACCAGGTGCCGCCGGCCTCGGTGGTGATCATGGGGTCGGTGTCGATGACGATGGCCCGCGGCCCCTCGATGTCCCGATGCATCTGCAGCGCCGCTTCCAGGGCGTCGATCGAGTCGACCTTCACCGCCTGGGCGCCGAGGCTGGCGGCATGGGCGCGGAAGTCGATCTCCGGCAGCTTCTCGTGGCGGGCATGCTGCAGCAGGTTGTTGAAGGACTCGCCACCGGTGCCGCGCTGCAGCCGGTTGATGCAGCCGAAGCCGCGGTTGTCCAGCACTACGATGGTGAGGCGCAGACCCAGCATGGCGGCGGTGGCGATCTCCGAATTCATCATCAGGTAGCTGCCGTCGCCGACCATGACGATGACCTCGCGGTCCGGCTGGGCCAGTTTGACGCCAATCCCGCCGGCGATCTCGTAACCCATGCAGGAATAGCCGTACTCCAGGTGATAGCCGCCGGGCGCGCTGCTGCGCCAGAGCTTGTGCAGTTCGCCCGGCAGGCCGCCGGCGGCGCAGACAACGATGGCGTCCGTATCGGCGCTGCGGTTCACCGCGCCGATCACCTGGGCGTCGCTGGGGAGGGCGTCGCTGGGAAGGCGCCCGTTTCCGAACCCTTCGTTGGCGCGGGCCGCCTCGGCGGCCTGGTTCCAGGCGCCGATGCGTACGCTGACTGCGTCCAGCCAGTCGGACGGGCTGCGGTACTGGGAGAGCTGGGCGCTCAGGGTTTCCAGCCCCTCGCGGGCGTCGGCCACCAGCGGCTCGGCCTGATGCTTGGCGGCGTCGAAGGGCGCGGTGTTAAGCTGGATCAACCGGCGCGCCGGGTTCTTGAAGAGCGCGCGCGAGCCCGTCGTGAAGTCCTGCAGGCGGGTGCCGACGGCGAGGATCACGTCGGCCTCCTCGGCGCTCTCGTTGGCCGCGGAGGTGCCGGTGACGCCAAGGGAGCCGAGGTTCAGCGGATGGTCCCAGGCAAGCGCGCTCTTTCCTGCCTGGGTCTCGGCGACCGGAATCCCGTGGCGCTCCGCAAAGCCGCGCAGGCTGTCGCCGGCGAGGCTGTAGTGCACGCCGCCGCCGGCAACGATCATCGGCTTGCTCGCTTGGCCCAGCAGCGCAGCGGCCCGCGTCAGTTCCTGTTGATCCGGCCGCGGCCGGCGGATGTGCCAGAGCGTCTCGGCAAAGAAGCTTTCCGGATAGTCGTAGGCCTCCGCCTGAACGTCCTGGCAGAGCGCCAGGGTGACAGGCCCGCAGTCTGCCGGGTCGGTCAGCACCGCCATGGCGCGGGGCAGGGACGTTAGGATCTGTTCCGGCCGGGTGATGCGGTCCCAGAAGCGCGACACCGGGCGGAAGCAGTCGTTGGCGCTGACGGTTGCGTCCTGGAAGCTTTCGATCTGCTGCAGCACCGGGTCGGGGCGCCGGTTGGCGAAGACGTCGCCCGGCAGCAGCAGCAGGGGCAGGCGATTGACATGGGCCACGGCGGCGGCGGTCACCATGTTGGTGGCGCCGGGGCCAATGGAGGTGGTGCAGGCCATGGCCCGCCGGCGGTTGCTGGCCTTGGCATAGGCGATGGCGCTATGGGCCATGGCCTGTTCGTTTTGGGCGCGGTAGGTGGGCAGATGGTCCTGGACGCTGTAGAGCGCTTCGCCCAGACCGGCGACGTTGCCGTGGCCGAAGATCGCCCAGACCCCGCCGAAGAACGGCACCTCTTCACCGTTCGTCTCGATCTTCTGGGCCGCCAGGTAGCGGACCAGCGCCTGGGCCATGGTCAAGCGGAGGGTGGACATGGGACTTGCTCTCGCTCCCTTAGGTAACTCGGTCGAAGATCGTTCTCTATGTAGTGATGCCCGAGCCGCCGCGCCGCTGCTTTTAGGCGGCCTGCTCCTCGGCGGCCCGCTGCCAGCCGGCGACCAGGGTGGCGAAGCGCTGCGCCATGACATTGACCGCGTCGTCGTCGCCCATCTCACCCTTCAGCCAGGCCCGTGCAGGTTCGGCGAAGATGCTGCGGCCAACGGCAAAACCTTTCACCAGGGGGTGGCGTGCAGCGAGCAGGAAAGAACTGGTCAGTTCCTCCAGCGGCCGCTCCAGGCCAAGCAGAAGAATGCCGCGGCAATGGGGATCGCGGGCCTCTATGGTTTCGCAGACCGCGCGCCAGGCGGCATCGTCGGCCAGCGGCTCCAGCTTCCACCAGTCCGGCGCCACGCCCAGGTCATAGAATCGGGCAATGGCCCGCGCCAGGGTCGTCTCGTCGACAGCGCCGTGACGGCTGGCAATCACTTCCAGCAGCAGTTCGTGACCGCTGCGCCGGCAGGCATCGAACAGCCGCACCACCTGGTCCTCCTGGGCGAGACGCAGGTCTTCGGGATCGTCCGGGTGATAGAAGACCAGGCATTTCACACAGTTGGTCAGCGGCCATTCGGCGAGCGCGCCGCCCAGGTCCGGCCCCTCTTCGAAAGTCAGCGGACGGGACCCCGGCAGCTCGATGGGCCGGCCGACCCAGAGGTCGCCTTCCGCGGCCGCGTGCAGCGCTTCGCGGCCGAGGCGGTCGTCAATGAGGACGCCGAAGCCCTCGCGGCCGTCGGCGACCTGTCGGGCGGCCCGCAGGGCCAGGGTCTTGAATTGCCCGATGGCAGCCTGATCCCGGCCGCATTCGCGCGCCAGGTCTTCGAGCTGGCTGCGGTGATCGACGGCGAGGATGCAGAGGTTGTCGTAGTGCTGCGGCCGGGTGGTTGCCCAGTGGACCCGGTTCAGATCCGGATCCAGCCGCAGGGCGCGATGGTCGCTGCCGTGTGCGAAGTAGTAGCTGAGCTCGGTCCAGGAGGGCACCGCCGGCGCGCAGCCATGGCGGGAGACGGCGAAGGCGCCACAGGCGTTGGCGAACTTGCAGCAGGTCTCCAGCGGCTCGTCGCGCAGCCAGCCGCGCAGGAAGCCACTCATGAAAGCATCGCCCGCGCCCAGCACGTTGTAGACCTCCACCGGGAAGCCCGGGCCGGAGACGCCGTCTTCCAGGGAGTCCGGAATGGCGCCGGGAAAGACGACACAGCCCATGGGCCCGCGCTTGCAGACGATGGTGGCATCGCTCAGGCGGCGCACGGTGCGGATCGCCTCCAGCGTGTCGGTGGTGCCGCCGGCGATGTGCAGCTCTTCTTCGGTGCCGACGATCAGGTCGCAGAGCGGCAGGATGGTCTGCAGGTGCTCGGAGACGGCAGCGTTCTCGACAAAGCGCTCCTCGCCCAGGCCATGGCCGGTGAGGCCCCAGAGCACCGGGCGATAGTCGATGTCGAGCACCACCTTGCGCCCGGCCTCCCGCGCCAGCCTTGCGGCCTTGCGCGAGGCCGCTTCGACGCCGGGGGCCGAGAAGTGGGTGCCGGTGACCACCACGGCCTTGGCCGAAGCGATGTAGCCGGCATCGATGTCGTCTTCGCTGATCGCCATGTCGGCGCAGTTCTCGCGGTAGAAGATCAGCGGAAAGCTGTCTTCATCCCGGATACCGAGAATGACCAGGGCCGTCAGCCGCTCCGGGTCTGTCTTCAGGTGGCTGGTATCCACTCCTTCGGCTATGAGCGTTTCGCGGATGAAGCGCCCCATGTGCTCGTCGCCGACGCGGCTGAGGAAGCCCGCCTTCAGACCCAGGCGCGCGGAGCCGACCGCAATGTTGGCGGGGCAGCCGCCGATGTACTTGGCAAAGCTGCCCATGTCCTCCAACCGTCCGCCGACCTGTTGTCCGTAGAGGTCGACAGAACAGCGCCCGATGGTGATGAGGTCGAGCGCAGCGCCTTTATCTTCTGCGTCCCTGTCCAATGCGTCCCTGTTCACGGTGCCCGGGTCCAATGAGTCCTCGCCCATCATGCGGCCGTCTCCCCTGGTGCTGACACGAGGTCAGGATTTATTGAGAGCCGCGCTTCGTTCCGCGCTTGGAAGAATGAAACATAACATCTATTAATGGGTCAATGTGGAATTCAAATTCTATTTTGCCGTAAGGGAAGGGAAGGCAATGCTTCGGATCGGACTGCTCGGTGCGGGCCGCATCGGCCAGATTCACGGCCGCAACATCGCCGCTCATCCGGCTGCCGAGCTGGCGGGTATTGCCGATGCCTTGCCAGCGGTGGCCGAAACACTGGCGTCGGAGACCGGAGCCCCGGTGCAGGCGATGGACGCCTTGCTCGACGACCGCGGTATCGATGCCGTGGTGATCGCGGCACCGACCGATCTGCATGCCGACCTGATCGAAGCGGCGGTGCGCGCCGGCAAGGCCGTGTTCTGCGAGAAGCCTGTGGATCTCGACGCCGGGCGCATTCGCAGCTGCCTGGAGGTGGCCGCCGCAACCGGCCGGCCCCTGATGGTCGGATTCAACCGCCGTTTCGATCCCAGCTTTGCCGCCCTGAAGGCTCGGCTGGTGTCGGGCGAGATCGGCGCTGTGGAGATGATCACCATTCTCTCCCGCGATCCCGCGCCGCCGCCGGTTTCATACATTGAACGCTCCGGTGGCCTGTTCCGCGACATGATGATCCATGACTTCGACATGGCGCGCTTTCTCCTGGACGAGGAGCCAATGGAGATCTTCGCCACGGCCTCCTGCCTCGTCGATCCGGCGATCGGTGCGGCCGGCGATGTGGATACGGCGGCGGTTACCTTGAAGACGGCGGGCGGGCGGATCGTGCAGATCTCAAACTCGCGCCGGGCCCCTTACGGCTACGACCAGCGTATCGAAGTGCATGGCCAGAAGGGCCTGCTGCGGGCCGGAAACAGGCATGCGACGACCGTCGAGGCGGCCACGGCGGACGGCTACCGGCGCGACCCCGCCCTGGATTTCTTTCTCGAAAGATACCGCGAAGCCTATCAGGCCGAACTCGACGCCTTCGTGGAGGGGGTTACGAAGGGACGACCCTTGACGCCGTCCGGCGAAGACGGGTTGCGCGCGCAGGTGCTGGCGGACGCAGCCAGCGAGTCCTGGAGGACGGGCAGGCCTGTCCGGCTTCAGGCCGAATAGGGTTCACAACGGAAGAGACCCCCGGTCCGCTCTACCGACCGCGGCGCTGTTCGGCGATCGAGACTGAGAGGGCCATTGCCAGGCAGAAGGAAGCGGAAAGGGAGCGAAAGGCGGCGAAGTCGGCTTCGACGACTTCGAACCAGACATCGGCCTGCTCGGTCAGAGGGCTGAAGGGGCTGTCCGTGATCGCGACCAAGGGCACGCCGCGCGCGGCGGTGGACCCCGTCAGTTCGATGGTTGCGGGCGCGTAGGGGGTGAAAGAGATCGAGATGAGTGCGTCGCCCGTGCCGGCAAAGGCCGCTTGTTCCTGGCTCAGCGTTCCAACGTTGTCGATCAGCAGACTCTTTACCCCGAGTTTGCCCAAGGCGTACGCCATGTAGGCCGTGATCGGAAAGGCCCGGCGCTGACCCAGCAGATAGATCGTATCGGCCGCAGCCAGAAGCTTTGAAGCCTTGCTCAGGTGATCCGCATCGATGCTGTCGCGCAGGCGCATAAGGGATGTCATGCCGGCCTGGGCAAAGCCGTCGAGCAGGTCCGGCACGCCGTCCTGTCCGCGTTCCTGGTGACTGAGCTTTTCGAGGCGCTCCTCATAGTCCGGCCAGCGCTCACGCAGGCGCGCCCGAAAGATCTCCTGCAGGTCCGAGAAGCCCTGATAGCCGATGGTCTGCGCGAAGCGCACCAGGGTCGATGGTTGTACGGCGGCCTGCTGGGCAATGCTGGCCGCGGTGCCAAAGGCCATCTCATCCGGATGCGCAACTGCAAAGCGCGCCACCTGGGCAAGCCGCTTGGGTAGGTTTGCGTGGCGCTCCATCAGTAGCGTGCGCAGGCCGGTGAAGTCACGCGGCGGTACCGGGAGGTGGCCCTCCGGCTCTGCACGCGCGCCAGGCGTCCCATTCGCCATGCTGTCGACTTTGGCCATGTCCCCGCCTTGCTCCGCAACGGTAACGCCGTCCGGGCACCGAAAGGCCCGATGCTTTTGGCTGCACGGAGCTCTGTCTAATTCCCATAGTGAAGCAAAAGGAGAATAAAAATTCTAGAAAAATCGGATCGGTCGGTTTATTCTGCGTCCAGCGACAATCTGAGCCAATCAGAGTGAGCCCGGGTCCAAGGCCCGGATTCTTGCCTAGGGAAGGCGATATGCCCCGATGGACGAAGGCCGGCGGATTCCCGATTCGGACCGCGGGCCCAAGACATCACAGCAGTCATAGCCGCCGCCGGGCCAGGCAGGCCCCGGCCCCGGATGCCCTTTCCCTTGTGCTGTGGTCCGCCCGGCGGGTGTGCGTCTCTGCCGGCCAGACTTCGGTCGGCCGGAGCCCGCTTCCGACAGCTGATTGCCATGGGTCGCTGGATCAAAGCGCAGAACCTTTGCAAGGGGAGGATTGAATGAAAGCTTTGCATCGTCTTGCGGCAGCCGCCGCGTTTCTCGGTGCGGCCGGTGCCGCGCAGGCACAGGACGTCAACATCATCGTCGTCAGCCACGGTCAGGCCAACGATCCCTTTTGGTCGGTGGTGAAGAACGGCGTCGATGCCGCGGCCAAGGATATGGGCGTCAACGTCGATTACCGCGCCCCGGAAACCTTCGACATGGTGGTCATGTCCCAGCTTATTGACGCGGCGGTGAATCAGGAGCCGGACGGCCTCGTCGTCTCCATTCCCGATGCGGACGCTCTTGGGCCTTCCATCGAGAAGGCTGTTGCAGCCGGCATTCCCGTGGTCTCCATGAACTCCGGCTCCGACGTTTCGAAGACGCTGGGCGCCTTGCTGCACGTCGGTCAGGAGGAATATGACGCCGGCAAGGCGGCTGGCGAGAAGATGGCCGCCCTCGGCGGCAGCAGCGCCATCTGCATCAACCAGGAAGTCGGCAACGTTGCCCTGGATCTGCGGTGTCAGGGCTTTGCCGACGGCTTCGGCGGCGCCTCCAAGGTGCTGCCGGTCTCGCAGGACCCGTCCGAAGTGAAGGCGAAGGTCAAGGCCGCTCTGGAGTCCGACGATTCCGTTGATACCGTCATGGCGCTGGGTGCCAGCACAGCGGGCGAGCCCGCCCTGGCCGCCGCCGATGAAGCCGGCAAGGGTGAGTCGGTCATGATCGGCACCTTCGATCTCTCCTCCGACTTCCTGAAGGCGATTGCCGACGGCAAAGCGGCCTTCGCCATCGATCAGCAGCAGTACCTGCAGGGTTATCTGCCGGTCGTGTTCCTGGCGAACCATGCCAAGTTCGGGCTGATTCCCGGCGGCAACGTGCCGTCTGGTCCCAACCTGATCACCCAGGACAAGGCATCCCAGGTGGTCGAGCTTTCGGCCCAGGGCATTCGTTGATATCCGGCGGGTTCGGGCGTCTTCCGGCGCCCGGACCCGCCGCTCCAATCGCTCGTCAGGTAGGAAACGAGGGGATCTAGCACTCGGCGGACCGCGCGAGCGGCAAGCGCGAACCGGCGCAAGACCGGTCAAGCCTGAAAGCGGTACCGTCAGGGAGGATGAAGATGGTTGAAAAGACGCTAGACGGTGGCAGCGAGGCGGCCGCCGAACCTCCAGAGACGGCAGCCGCGAAGGCCGACGAGCGCCTGCGCGAAGTCTCAACCATGACCAAGCTGATGCGGCGGCCCGAACTCGGCGCTGTCGCCGGTCTGATCCTGGTCACCGTCTTCTTCCTCTTTACGGCCAACGCCAACATGTTCACCCTTGCGGGGATCATGAACTTCATGGCGCCCGCCGCGCAGCTTGGCATCCTGGCGATCGGCGCCGCGCTGCTGATGGTCGGCGGCGAGTTCGACCTTTCGGTCGGCTCCATGGTCGCCTTTGCGGGCCTGATCTTCGGGGCCTGTCTGGTGGTCCTGGGCCTGCCGCTGCCGCTTGCCATTCTGGTCACTTTTATCCTCGCGGCCGCCATGGGGGCGTTGAACGGGCAGATCGTCCTGCGCACCGGGCTGCCGTCCTTCATCGTTACTCTGGCCTTCCTGTTCATTCTACGCGGCATGACATTGGTGGGCCTGAAGCTCGCGACCGGCGGCTCGACGCAGCTGCGCGGCGTCAAGGACGCGGTCGAAGGATCCTGGGTTGCGGGGCTCTTTTCCGGCGATGCCTTTGAGGGGCTGTTCGCCTGGTTCGCCTCCATGGGCTGGATCGACACCTTCAAGAACGGCCTGCCCAAGGTTCAGGGCGTTCCTGTCGAGGTGATCTGGTTCGTCCTCTTCGCTGCCATCGCCACCTGGGTTCTGGTGCGCACCCGCTTCGGCAACTGGATCTTCGCCTCCGGCGGCGATGCCAATGCGGCCCGCAACTCGGGTGTCGCGGTCAACCGGGTCAAGACGATCCTCTTCATGCTGACGGCCTGCTGCGCCGCGCTTGTCGCCATTCTCACCGTGCTCGACGCCGGCTCCACCGACGCGCGCCGCGGCTTCCAGAAAGAATTCGAGGCGATCATCGCAGCGGTGATCGGCGGCTGCCTGCTGACCGGCGGCTACGGCTCGGCCATCGGCGCGGCGATCGGTGCTGTCATTTTCGGCATGGTGCTGATCGGCCTGACCTACACCACCATCGACCAGGACTGGTACCTGGTTTTCCTGGGCGGCATGCTGCTGACCGCGGTGTTGTTCAACAACTACATCCGCAAGCGCGCGACGGGGGAGCGGTAAGATGACAGACGCAAGCTCCAACGGCACAAGCACCAACGGCACAGGCAATGGCGCCGACGTTCTCATCGACGTCCGCAACGTGGTGAAGCATTTCGGGTCGGTGATCGCCCTTGCCGGCGTTTCCATGACCGTCAGGCGCGGGCAGGTGCTCTGCCTGCTGGGCGACAACGGGGCCGGCAAGTCGACCCTGATCAAGACCCTGGCCGGCGTACACAAGCCCACCGACGGCGAGTTCCTGGTGGCGGGTGAGCACGTCGACTTCGATTCGCCGCGCGACGCCCTGGATGCGGGCATCGCCACGGTCTACCAGGACCTGGCGATGATCCCGCTGATGTCGGTGACCCGCAACTTCTTCATGGGCCGGGAGCCGGTGAAGAAGCTCGGGCCCATCCGCTTCATCAACTTCGACGAAGCCGACCGGGTGACCCGGGAGGAGATGCACCGCATCGGCATCGACGTGCGCGACCCGCAGCAGGCGGTGGGGACGCTTTCCGGCGGTGAGCGGCAGTGCGTCGCCATCGCCCGGGCCGTCTACTTCGGTGCCAAGGTGCTGATCCTGGACGAGCCGACCTCGGCGCTTGGCGTCGCGCAGACCTCCATGGTGCTGAAGTACGTCGACCAGGTGCGCTCCAAGGGCCTCGGCGTCATCTTCATCACCCACAACGTGCGTCACGCCATGGCGGTGGGCGACCGCTTCACCGTGCTCAACCGCGGCAAGACCCTGGGCAATTTCGCCAAGGACGAGATCACCATGGACGAACTGCAGAACCTGATGGCCGGCGGCAAGGAGCTGCAGCAGCTTTCCGCTTCCTTGGGCGGCACGGTTTAGGGTAGAAGGCGACCTCGGTTTTCAGGTCGCCCCCACCAGATCCGGGCAGATCCGGGCGGGTCCGGGCGGCAGCAGGGGATGACGCGCTTGGAATCAGTCGGGGTCGGCCTCATCGGCACGGGCTACATGGGCAAGTGCCACGCCATTGCCTATACCGCCGTCGCTACGGTCTTCGGGCTGCCGCGCCCGCGCCTGGAGCTGCTCTGCGAGGTGGACGAGGCGCTGGCGGCCGAAAAGGCCGCCGCCTTCGGCTTCGCCCGCTCGACCGCCGACTGGCGTGCCCTGGTCAGCGATCCCGCGGTTGACGTGGTCTCCATCACCACGCCGAACGCCCTGCACCCCGCCATGGCCATCGAGGCGGCGCGCAACGGCAAACACGTCTACTGCGAAAAGCCTCTGGCGCTGACCTTGGAGGAAGCCGAGGCCATGGCCGCGGCGGTGCGCGAGGCCGGGGTCCGGTCGCTGGTCGGCTACAACTACACAAAGAACCCCGCCGTCGCCCATGCCCGGCGCCTGGTGGAGGAGGGCGCCATCGGCCGTCTCGTCCACTTCCGTGGCGTTTTCGACGAGGACTATCTGGCCGACCCGGAGCTGCCGCACAGTTGGCGCATGGAAAGAGCCAAGGCCGGCTCCGGAACCCTGGGAGATCTGGCCAGCCATCTCATCAACATGGCGCAGTTTCTCTGCGGCCCCATCGAGGCCGTCATGGCGGAGCTCACCACCATGCATGCCGAACGGCCCTTGCCGGACGGCGCGGCGGGCGCCACCGGGCGGGTGGAGAACGACGATACTGTCTCGGCGCTGCTGCGCTTTCGCGACGGATTCTCCGGCAGCCTGGCCTCCAGCCGCATTGCCTGGGGCCGCAAATCGCGCTTCGCCTGGGAGCTGCACGGCAGCGCCGGCATGATCGCCTTCGATCAGGAGCGCATGAACGAACTTCAGCTCTATCAGGCCCGGGGCCCGAAAGCCGAGCAGGGGTTCAAGACCATTCTCAGCGGCCCGGCCCATCCGCCCTTCGGGCTTTTCGTGCCGGCACCGGGCCACAGCCTCGGCTTCAACGACATGAAGGCCGTCGAGGTGGCGCACCTGTTGCGCGGGCTTGCGGGCGAGGAGACGCTCTATCCGACCTTTGAGGACGCGCTGGCCACCGAGCGGGCTATGCACGCTGTGCTGCGCTCTGCCGAGGAGGCGCGCTGGGTCGCTCTGGATTAGAGGAAATCTCTCCGTTATAGTGGAGCGATGACGGATCAGCTTCCCCTGGATGCAGGCCCTTTGGACGCGGAAAGCATCGTTTCGCGCGTCGCCGAGACGCTGCGCGCGGTGCGCAAGGAACAGCAGCTTACCCTGGACGACCTGGCCCAGCGCTCCGGCGTGTCCCGCTCCATGCTGTCCCAGATCGAACGCGGCGAAAGCAACCCGACCCTGGCGACCCTGTGGAACCTGACCCAGGCTCTGGGGGTCGACTTCGCGGGCCTGCTCGGCAAGCAGCCCGTGGCGGCGGCGGCCAGCGGCGAGGTGGAGCGTCTGCCGGCGGAGCGTACCCCCACTATTGACAGCCGCGGCGAGCGCTGCCGCCTCAGGATTCTGAGCCCGCCGAACCTCGCCGGCAGCGTCGAGTGGTACGAACTGCGCTTGGACGCCGGCGGCGCCCTGATCAGCGATGCCCATGCCCCCGGCTGCCGCGAGCACCTGACGGTGCTGGACGGCCGCATCGCCGTGCAGTCCGGCCTGCGCGAGGAAGAGGGGACGGCCGGCGATACGCTGCGCTACCGCGCCGACGTGGCGCACAGAATCGCCGCTCTGGATGGCAAGCCCGCCAGCGCGCTGCTGGTGGTGTTGAGCGGCTAGGTCCGCTGATTTTCAGGATCGGGTTGAAAAATCCGTCATAACGGAATACTGTCCACTATCACGTAGCCGCTCTGGGTATCAGAAACCGGAGCGAGACAGGGACCAGAGCCATGATCCTCGACGATATCCGTGCCGAACTCGACACCATTCGGGCCGACAATCTCTACAAGGTGGAGCGGCCCATTGCATCGCCGCAGGGCGCGGAAATCGAAGTTGCGGAAAACGGCGCGGCGCGCAGTGAGATCAACCTCTGTGCCAACAACTACCTGGGGCTGGCCAACCACCCGGCGCTGATCGCCGCGGCGAAGGAGGCGCTTGACCACTACGGCCTCGGCATGGCCTCGGTCCGCTTCATCTGCGGTACCCAGGACCAGCACCGGCTGCTGGAACAGGAGATTGCGACTTTCCTCGGGCATGACGACGCGATCCTCTATGCCGCCTGTTTCGATGCCAACGGCGGGGTCTTCGAACCGTTGCTGGGGCCGGAGGATGCCGTGATCTCCGACGCGCTGAACCATGCCTCCATCATCGACGGCATTCGCCTCTGCAAGGCCAAGCGCTACCGCTACGCCAACGGCGACATGACCGAGCTGGAAAGCCGCCTGCGTGAGGCGCGGGAAGCCGGAGCCCGGCGCATCCTGATCGCCACCGACGGCGTCTTCTCCATGGACGGCTATCTGGCCGACCTGCCGAGCATCCGCCGTCTTGCCGACCGGTTCGAGGCTCTGGTGCTGGTGGACGACTGCCATTCCACCGGCGTGCTGGGCCCGGGGGGGAGGGGCACCGGCGCCCACTACGGGGTCGAGGTGGACATTCTGACCGGGACGCTCGGCAAGGCGCTGGGCGGTTCGGCGGGTGGTTACATCACCGCTGCGCAGCCGATTGTCGATCTGCTGCGCCAGCGCTCCCGGCCCTATCTCTTTTCCAATTCGCTGCCGCCGCCCATTGTCGGGGCGGCGCGCAAGGCGGTCGAACTGGTGCGCCAGGGCGACGACCTGCGCGCGCGGCTGACCGCCAATGCCGGGCGCTTCCGCGCCGGGCTGACCGCTGCCGGCTTTCGCCTGTTGGACGGCGAACACCCGATCATCCCGGTGATGCTGGGGGAGGCCGGTTTGGCGCAGGACATGGCGGCGAAGCTCTACGAGCGCGGGATCTACGTCACCGGGTTTTTCTATCCCGTGGTGCCCAAGGGCCAGGCGCGCATCCGCACCCAGATGTCCGCGGGCCTGACGGACGATCAGCTCGACCGGGCAATCGATGCCTTTACCCAGACCGGCCGCGAGCTGGGCGTGATCTAGACGCCGCACCATTCAAGCAGACGGCCCAAGGAGGCGTCCATGAAAGCCCTGATCAAGGAAAGGCCCGAGCCGGGTATCTGGCTGGGTGAGCAGCCTGAGCCCAAGGTCGGTCCCGACGAGGTGCTGATCAAAATCCGCAAGACCGCGATCTGCGGCACCGACGTCCACATCTACAACTGGGATGCCTGGGCGGCGAAGACCGTGCCGGTGCCGCTGACCATCGGCCACGAGTATTGCGGCGAGATTGCCGAACTCGGCGCCAACGTGCGCGATCTCACGGTCGGACAGCGGGTCTCCGGCGAAGGCCACATCATCGGCGGACGCAGCCGCAACGCCCGGGCCGGACGCTTCCACCTCGACCCCGACACCCGCGGCGTCGGGGTGAACCTGCCGGGCGCCTTTGCCGAATACCTCGTGCTGCCGGCGTTCAACGTGGTGCCGCTGCCGGACCATCTCTCCGATGACATCGGCGCCATCCTCGACCCGCTGGGCAACGCGGTCCACACGGCCCTGACCTTCGATCTAGTGGGCGAAGACGTCCTGATCACCGGCGCCGGGCCGATCGGAATCATGGCCGCCGCCATCGCGCGGCACGTCGGCGCCCGCAACATCGTCCTGACCGATGTCAACGAGTACCGGCTCTCCCTGGCGCAGCAGATCACCGATCTGCGGCCCGTCAACGTCGCCAAGGAGGATCTGCGCGACGTCATGGCCGAGTTGAAGATGAAAGAGGGCTTCGATGTCGGCTTCGAGATGTCGGGCGTTCCCACGGCCTTCGACCAGATGATCGACCTGATGATGATGGGCGGACGGATCGCGTTGCTAGGCATCCCGGCGGAGGCCCGGCCCTTCGACTGGAACCCCGTGATCTTCAAGGCCCTGACCATCAAGGCGATCTATGGTCGGGAGATGTTCGAGACCTGGTACAAGATGATCGCGATGTTGGAATCCGGCCTCGCGGTCGACCGCATCGTCACCCACAGCTTCCCGGTGAGCGACTTCCAGGAGGCCTTTACGGTCATGCGCTCCGGCCAGAGCGGCAAGGTGGTGCTGGACTGGGCCGCCTAAGGTGCGGCAGAGCGGCCCGGCGTCAGAGCTGGGTGATGCCGTGGAGTTCCAGCAGCTCGACCAGCATGGCGCCGGCCCGGCGGCGGTGCTGATGATGCAGCCGGCGCGCGGCCTCGCCGTCCTGCCGCTCTATGGCATCCACCACGGCCGCGTGGTCCTTGTTTGAGTCCACCGGCTTGGGCCGGAGGCGCAACGTTGCCATGCGGGCCCGGTGCGCCTGATCGCGGCAGGTGTTCACCCAGACGCGCAGCCGTTCGTTGCCGCTGTACTCCACCAGCAGGTTGTGAAAGCGTTCGTCGGCCTCGGCCCAGGCTTTCAGATCGTCCGCGGCCAGGGCGCTGTCCATGTCGTCCACTGCCTGCCGCAGGACGGCAAGGCGGTCGGGATCGAGCCCGCGCTCCGCGACGATCTCAGCCGCCGTCGATTCAAGACCGGTCAGGATTTCATAGATCTCCCGCATGTCGGCCACCGAAATCGGCAGGATGCGCATGCCGTGGCGCGGGCGGACCTCGACGATCCCTTCCTTGGCCAGGCGGATCAGGGCCTCGCGCACCGGGGTCCGGCTCATGCCGAGCAGCTCAGCCAGTTCCTGCTCCAGCGCCTGGAACCCGGCGGGCATCTCGTTGTCCAGGATGCGCCGCTTCAACTCCTGATAGGCCCGTTCCGACTGCGACAGGCGTTGGCTGCCGTCAGCCGCAGCGGTCTTGGTGCCCGCCTTGGCGGCGGGCGGGCGGGATTTGTCCAGACTGGTCATTTCTTTCGCGCGCGTTGATCCCTTTGGATTGCTGCAACACCCGTGAGTCTAGCCCACCGGGCGGGTCGAGCGCCACAGGGCCGCCCACCGGGGCCGCCCATCCGGGCCACCTAAAGCGGAACCCGGCAACCCAGGCGGTCGGACTCATAGACCGCTTCCTCGATGCGCAGGTTGGCCAGGTAGTCCCGGCCGGAATTCATCACCGCACTGCCGGTGAGCAGGTGGTCGACCACGTGGCGCTGCAGGCGGAACACACAGTCCCCGCCGAAGCCTTTGTTCTCCCAGGGATAGGTGATCACCTCCTCTGTATTGCCGCCAAAGGGGCGGAGGTAGAGCCGTCCGTCCCCATCCAACCTCAGGCTGCCTTCGGAGCCTTCGATCACCATCTCGCCCATGGTCAGGCGGCGGTTTTCCGCCGCGTGATCAGCCAGCCGGTTGCCGTCGAACAGCCCGCGGGCGCCGTCTTCGAAGTCCAGCAGGATGAAACCGGCATCTTCGCCGGCAATCGCCGGGTTGAGCCGGCGCAGCGCGGCGTAGACCCCTGTAGCCTCGCCCAGCAGAAAGCGAAAGACGTCGATCAGGTGGATTGCCGTCTCGTGCACGAGAAAGCGCTCCATCTTCTGGAAGTAGGGCTGGCGGTCCAGGTAAGCCTCGGGCCCCTGGCCGTCGCCGGGGCGCAGGCGAAAACCGGCCTGGTAGATCCGGCCCAGGCGGCCGTCCTCGATCAGCGCGCGGGCCTTCTGGTGCCAGGGCTGGAAGCGGAAGTTCTCGTGGACCACCAGCAGGACGCCGGCTTCCTCGCAGAGGGCAACGGCTTGCTCGGCTTCCGCGAGGGTTCGGCAAAAGGGTTTCTGGCAGACAATGGCCACCTTGCGGGCCGCCGCCTGCCGGATCAGGTCCAGGTGGGCCGGCGGCGGGGCGATGATGTCCAGCAGATCCAGATTCTCCTGCGCCAGCATTTCCGCCAGGCTGACGAATGGGGTGGCACCATGCATCTCGGCCATCTTGTGGGCGCCGGCGGCATCGCGGTCGCAGACGCCGGCCAGCTTGGTCTCGGCGATGCGGGCCCAGCCGTCGTAGTGAAACTGGCTGAAGTAGCCGGTGCCGACGGTCCCCAGTTTCAACACGTTCTGCTTCCTCCGGCCGCGGCCGTGTCAGCCCGCGGCCGCGGCCTCGGGGTCGTGGAGGGCTGCCATCACCGCCTCGCTGACGGCATGGGTGCCGGAGGAACCGCCGAGATCGAAGGGTACCACTCTGCCGGAAGCGAAGACGCGGTCCACCGCCGTGCGGATCATTGCGGCGGCCTGCGCGCAGGCAGGCAGGCTTTCGCGCACCGCCAGCCAGTCCAGCATCATGGCGGCGGAGAGGAACATGGCTGTCGGGTTTGCCTTGCCCTGTCCGGCGATGTCGGGCGCGCTGCCGTGGCAGGGCTGGAAGACCGCATGGTCGTCGCCGATGTCGGCGGAGGGCGCCATGCCCATGCCGCCGATCAGCCCGGCGCCGAGGTCGGAGAGGATGTCGCCGAACATGTTTTCGGTCACCAGAACGTCGAAGTCCCAGGGGTGGCGGACCATGTTCAGCGCGGTTGCGTCGATGTAGGCATGGTCGGCACCGATGTCCGGATGCAGCGCCGCGCGCTCGTCGAAAACCTTGCGGAAGAAGGCGAAGGAGGTGAACACGTTCGCCTTGTCGACGCAGGTCACGCGCCCGGGCCGTCCCGCCGCCTTGCGCTCGCCGGCCAGCCTGAAGGCGAAGTCGAACAGCCGCTCGCAGACGGCGCGCGTGATGACCTGGGTGTCGCGGGCTTCGCTGTCGTTCTCGACACTTCCCTTGCCGCGGGCGGCGAAGAGGCCCTCGGTCGACTCCCGGATCAGCACGAAGTCGAGACCGGCCGCGCGCGGGTCCGCCAGGACCGACGGCGTGCCGGCGACGCTGCGCACGGGCCTGACACCGGCGTAGAGACCGAACTCAAAGCGCAGATCCAACTGTGGCGCCACCTCGGTCCCATCGGGATAGCGGATGTCGGGCAAGCCCATGGCGGCCAGCAGGATGGCATCAGCCTCGCGGGCGGCCCGCAGCGAGTCCGGCGGCAACGCGGTTCCCTCCCGGCTGTAGGTGCCGGCACCGGCGGGCAGGGACTTGAACGTGAGGTCGAAACCGCCCACAGTCTCGGTGACGGCCGACAGGAGGTCGAGGCATGGCTGCGTGATTTCGGTGCCGATGCCGTCACCCTCAAAGACCGCGATTTCGAGGCTCTTCTTCCCGTTCATGTCTATTCCATCTGCTCCCACAGGCGTCGCTCAGCGCGGCGCGTAGACCCAGCCACAACCTTGCAATCTCACAGAAGATAATGCATACATTAAAGCATGCATATGTGCCAGCGCCAATCGTTTCCTCTCATTTTCGATGGACTTGGGCAAGGGCGGGGACGGTTGCCCGTGCTGCGCCACGGTTCGCGTAGAGGCTGAGGCGCCATATGCTGCTGGGTTGCATTGCCGATGATCTGACGGGCGCCACCGATCTGGCTCTGATGCTGGTGCGTGGCGGCATGCGGACGGTTCAGGTTATCGGCGTGCCCGATGATCCGGGCAGTCTGCCGCAGGCCGATGCCATCGTCGTGGCGCTGAAGTCCCGCACCATTCCAGCCGAGGAGGCGGTCGCCCAGTCGCTTGCCAGCGCGGAGGCGCTGCTGGCCGCCGGCGCGCGCCAGTTCTTCTTCAAATACTGCTCGACCTTCGATTCCACGGACCGCGGCAACATCGGGCCGGTGACCGAGGCGCTGATGGAGCGCCTGGACTGTCCTTTCACGCTGGCCTGCCCGGCCTTTCCCGCGACGGGACGCACGGTCTATCTGGGGCACCTCTTCGTCGGCAACCTTCTGCTCTCCGACAGTCCTTTGAAGGATCACCCGCTGACACCGATGCGGGACCCCAACCTGGTTTCCGTGCTGAGCCGCCAGACAGGGCGCGCGGTGGGGCTGGTGCCCTTTGACGTCGTCGACCGCGGCGCGGACGCGCTGAGCGCGGCCTTTCGCGAGGCGGAAGAGGCGGGGACGGCCATCGCCATCGTCGACGCGGTCAGTGACCGTCACCTTCACACCATCGGCGAGGCGGCTGCCGACCTGCCGCTCATCACCGGCGGCTCCGGGGTGGCCATCGGCCTGCCGGAGAGCTTCCGCCGCCGCGGCCAGATCGCTTCCGGCGATCCGGTGGCCGGGTTTGCCCCGCCCGGGGGCCGCGCGGCCATCCTGGCCGGCTCTTGCTCGGCGGCGACACAAGAACAGGTGGCTGAGGCGCGGGCGGCGGGCATTCCCGCGTTTCGGGTCGATCCGCAAGACCTCGCGTCCGGGCAGACCGGCGTGGCCGAGGTCCTGGCCTGGGCGGCGGAGCAGGGCGGCGAGGGACCGCTGCTTGTTTACTCGACGGCCACGCCGGAAACCGTGCGCAGTGTCCAGGACCGCTTGGGCCGGGATGCAGCCGGTGCCCTCGTCGAAAAGACCTTGGCGGAGGTCGCCTGCGGCCTTGTCGAGCAGGGCGTGCGGCGCCTGATCGTTGCCGGCGGCGAAACCTCCGGCGCCGTTGTCCAGGCGCTCGGTGTCCGGGTGCTGGAGATCGGGCCGGAGATCGATCCGGGTGTTCCCTGGACCGTCGCCGCGGGCGCGCCGTCCGTGGCGCTGGCCCTGAAGTCCGGAAACTTCGGCGCGCCGGACTTTTTTGTGAAGGCGTGGGACCTTCTGGCATGAGTGAGGATGCCCGCCTGCGCGAGGCGATCTGCGCGACCGGCCGGTCCCTCTACGACCGCGGCCTGACCTTCGGCAGCACCGGCAACATCAGCCAACGTCTGCCGGACGGCGGCTGGCTGATGACCCCGACCAACGCCTCCCTGGGGGCGCTCGATCCAGCCAGCCTGTCGCGCCTGGACGCGGAGGGGCAATGGATCTCCGGCGACAAGCCGACGAAGGAGACCTTTCTGCATATCGCCATGTACCGGGAGCGCGCAGATGCCGCCGCCGTGGTCCATCTTCATTCGACCCATTCGGTGGCAGTGAGCTGCCTCGACGGCATCGACCCGGAGGACGTGCTGCCGCCCATCACCGGCTACTACGTGATGAGGGTCGGGCGCCTGCCGCTCGTGCCCTATTTCCCGCCCGGCGATCAGGATCTGGCCAAGGCCGTCGGCAAGCTGGCGGGCAAGCACCACGCGGTTCTGCTGGCCAACCATGGGCCGGTGGTCGCCGGCACCAGCCTGGAGGCGGCGCTCTATGCCACCGAGGAGTTGGAAGAGACCGCCAAGCTGTTCCTGCTGCTGAGGGGGGCAGCCGTGCGTGTCTTGACGCAGGAGCAGGTGGAGGAACTCAGAAAGCGGTTCGGATAGGGGCAGGGGACATGTTTGTTGTGACGGTCGTCTTCGAGGTGAAGCCGGACTTCGCGGAAGACTTCCGCGCCGCGGTCCTCCGCCAGGCCGAGGTCTCCCTCAGCCGCGAGGACGCCTGTCATCGCTTCGACGTCTGCAGAGACGAAAGTGCCGGTACGCGCTTTTTCCTCTACGAGATCTACGAAGACCGGGCGGCTTTCGACCTCCACCTCGCCAGCGATCACTTCGCGGACTTCGACGGCAAGGTCGGCCCCTGGGTGACCGGGAAGACGGTTGAGTGCTGGCTTCTGGACCGGGGCGAAGCGGACTGATCCGGCCATATCCACGGGAATAAAGGCGGACGCCGGGAGGTCCATCTTCCCAGGAGGTCCATCTTCCCAGGAGGTCCAACCCGTGCAGCTTGCCCGATCTTTGATCCTCGCCCTTTGGCCGAAAGGCCGCCACGACTCTTGCGTCACGCAATCAAGAGAAAGAGCGGACCTTGGCTAGCGGTTCGATGGCGGAGTCCTCTCCCGTGCGGCGGGAGAGAAGCGACCACCGGCAGGGGCC
Organism: Rhodospirillales bacterium BBD 1991-14; assembly: GCA_001657395.1. Lineage (GTDB taxonomy): Bacteria > Pseudomonadota > Alphaproteobacteria > Kiloniellales > Kiloniellaceae > Pelagibius. The sequence continues at coordinate 338,308 of LYSY01000001.1, forward strand.
GGACCTGCGTCCGCTGCCGCCGCCGCTGATCGATCGCATCGCCCTGCCGGCCTTCGTCATCGCCCTGCTGTTTCTCAGTTTTCTGGGAGGCGCGATGGTGATGCTCACCAACGTGTTCCCGGCCGGGCCCCTGAGCGACGCCTATCGCGGCGGCAAGGCGCTGATCGACAAGACGCGCGCCTCGCGCGATCCCCTGACATCGGACTTCTGGATGCCCGAACGCCGCCCCGACCAGGGGGTGACGATCCACGATCCCGCGAGCGCCTTTCCGGGCTACACGCTCTACACCTCCGGCCATGGCAGCGAGGCCTTTCTGTTCTCCATGGAAGGCAGGCTGATCCATTCCTGGCAACTGCCCTTCAGCGCCATCTGGTCCGCTGAGGACTCGCCGATTGCCGAGCCGCAGCCGGATCCTTTCCTCTACTGGCGCAAAGCGATGATGCAGCCGAACGGCGATCTGCTGGCGCTTTTCGTCGCGACGGGGGACACGCCCTGGGGCTATGGCCTCGTGAAGCTCGACAGCGAGTCCAATGTGCTCTGGTCCTATCTCGGTCAGACGCATCACGACCTGGACATCGCCGACGACGGGCGGGTCTACACGCTGATTCACAAGATGCGCCGCACGACCTACGAGGACTTTCCCCAGTTGACCGTGCCGCGGCTGGACGACTTTGTGGTGGTGCTTTCGCCGGATGGGGAGGAGGAAAAGCGGGTCTCCATCCTCGATGCCCTGGTCAATTCCGACTATGCGCGCCTGCTGCACCGGGTGACCTGGTTCAACAAGCACGACTTCATCCATACCAACAACATCGACTACATCGACGCGGAGATGGCCGCGGTGCTGCCCTTTGCGGAAGAGGGGCAGGTGCTGCTGTCGTTCCGCGACATTGACAGCATTGCGGTCCTCGACCTGGAGCAGGAGAAGATCGTCTGGGCGCTGCGCGGCACTTGGTTGGGCCAGCACGATCCCGATGTGCTGCCGAACGGCAACATCCTGCTGTTCGACAACATCGGCCATTTCGGTCCGGGCGGCGAGTCGCGGGTGATCGAGATCGATCCCCTGACCGGGGAGGAGGTCTGGGTCTACGCCGGCAGCGTCGAGCAGCCCTTCGAAAGCCGTGTCCGTGCCGCCCAGCAGCGCCTGCCCAACGGCACCACGCTGATCACCGAATCGACCGGCGGCCGGCTTTTCGAAGTCACCCGGGACGGCCGCATCGTCTGGGAGTTCATCAACCCCATCCGCGCCCGACACCCTGACGACCCGGACCAGGTCATTCTGCCGGTGGTGTCCTGGGGGCAGCGGATCGCTGCAGAGGGTCTGCAACCGGCCTTTCGAGAGGCCCTTCAGAGAAAGGAAGAGGAGAGGAGCGCGCAATGAACCGGAATCCACTCGCGGCGGCCGGCCTGGCTCTCGCCCTGTCGCTGGCCTGGACAGCACCGGCGCTCGCCTACATCGGCCCCGGTGCGGGACTGTCACTGCTTGGGGCGCTCTGGGGTGTCGTGGCGGCTGTCGCGGCGGCTCTGCTGTTCCTTCTGATCTGGCCCCTGCGACGCCTGATGAAGCGCCGCCGCACGGCCCCAGCAGCTTCGAGCACGGCTGCCTCGGCGGCCCAGCGCAACCCAGAGGCCAAGGGCGGGGAGAAGACCTACTACGACTGACGCAGCAGGCAGAGGGTCGAGGGTGGTCCTCCGGGCCTTGGGCCGCCTCGCCGCGCAAGCATCGGATCGCTGAGACGCCGCCTCTATGACCGGACTGTTCGATCTTACATCGCCTCTGCTGTCGACGCTGGATCAGGGCCTTTCACCCTTGCTGGCCCCGGCCTGGCGGGTGGCGGTCTGGGGTTTGGTGGCGGCCTGCATCTCCATGGCCCTCTATGCGCTGCTTTCGCCGCAGGGGCGCCTGCGGCACGTCAAGGCCGGGGCGGAAGACGCCCGCCGCGCGCTGGACAGCCACGAGGGCAGCCTTGGCGAGGCCATGCCGCTGATCGCCGCCATGCTGCGCCGCGCGCTGGCGCAGCTGGGCCTGGTGCTGGGGCCCGCCGTGCTCGCCTCCCTGCCGGTGCTTTTCGTGATCGTCTGGATGAGCGGTGCCTTCGGCCACTTCATTCCATCCTCGCTTACTGCTGTTCCGCTCTCCGTGGAGCCGCAGGGGCTGGCGGCCCGCTGGATCGAGCCCCAGCAGAGCGGTGGCACCCCGGCCGGCGATGCGGCCGTCCGGGCCGCGCCCGAAGCGCCGCGCGCCCTGATCGAAGTGATCGATGCCCAGGAACGCGTGGTGGATTCCATTGCCTTCTCGGAACCGGTCACGAGTGTGCACAAGCGCCATTGGTGGAACCTCCTGATCGCCAACCCCTTAGGCTATCTGCCGGCGGAGGGGGCGCTGGAGCGTGTCGAGATCGCCCTGCCGCGCCAGGAGATCATCGGCCTGGGGCCGGACTGGCTGCGCGGCTGGGAGGTTCTCTTCTTTACCGCACTGGTCGCCGCCTCCCTGGCGATCAAGCTGGTCTTCCGGCTGGTCTAGGCGCGCGATGGCGGAGACCAAGAGCGGAACGGACAGCCGCTACGCCGGCTTTCGGGTGACGCCCTGGGTGCATCACTGCGGCGGCCTCGTGGCACGCAACCGCGACTTCTGGATCCGCATCGGCGATGGCGAGACACGGCTGCGCGCCGAGGAGATTGCCGAGACCAGGATCGAGGCGCCGGTCTTCGTCTCCGGGCTCGCCCGCTCAGGCACCACCATCCTGCTGGAGGTGCTGGCCCGCCATCCCCGGGTCGCAAGCCACCGCTACAAGGACTATCCGTTTCTCTTTACCCCGTTTCTCTGGAACCGCTTCCTGAGCTTCGTGCCCCAGGGCCGCCAGGCCGCGCAGGAGCGCAGCCATGGCGACGGCATCGCCGTCTCGCCCGACAGCCCGGAGGCATTCGAGGAGGTGCTCTGGATGGCCTTCTTCGACAGCCTGCACGACCCCCAGGTCAGCAACGTTCTGGACGGGGGGACAAGCCACCCCGCCTTCGAGCGGTTTTACGCCGATCATCTGCGCAAGCTGCTGCAGGTGCGCGGGCGCAGCCGCTATCTGGCCAAGGCAAACTACAACGTGACCCGCCTGGAGTACCTGCTGAAGGTTTTCCCCGATGCCCGCTTTGTCCTGCCGCTGCGCGCGCCGGTGGGGCAGATCGCCTCTTTGGTGAAACAGCACCGCCTTTTCTGCGAGGGCGAGCGCCGCCACCCCCGGGCCCTGGACCACATGCGCCGCATCGGCCATTTCGAGTTCGGGCTCGACCGGCGTCCGGTCAACGTCGGCGACGGCGCCATGCCCGCCATCCTGACAGCCTGGGAGAAGGGCGCAGAGGTGGAAGGCTGGGCCCGCTACTGGGCCAGCCTCTACGGCTACCTCGCCGGACGCCTGGCGCAGAACCCGAAGCTGGCCGAGGCGGTGCTGGTCGTCCGCTTCGAGGAACTCTGTACAAAGCCGTCGGAGATCCTGAGCCGGGTCTGCGATCACTGCCGCCTGCCCGGCAGCGCCCGTCTGGTGGCCGAGGCGGCGGAGCTCATGCGGATGCCGGCCTATTATCGCCCCGATTTCTCCCAGGCGGAACTGGCCACCATCGAGCGTCTGGCCGGGACTGTGGCCGGCGCCTTCGGCTATACCGACAGCCGAGGGGGCCTCTGACCGGTTCTGGGAAACCACAGCCTGTCGCATGCTGGCCTGAAAGCGCGCAGAACCGCCGCCTAATCTCATTTGCAAGCGAACCGGGCGAACCGCCGCCGGCTTTGGCATCATCCACCGTGATCCCCGCTATTGAAATCTTCGATGCCGGGAGGTCAGCATGGACGGGCCCCGGCGGCAGGGGGCAAGTAGCCAGGGGGCAAGAAGCTCCGACGCCCGGGAAATCCTCTTGCGCACAGGGATCGGCAGATGAAGTCTCATACCCAGGTTGTCGTCATCGGCGGCGGTGTCGTCGGCTGCAGCGTGCTCTATCACCTGACCAAGGCCGGCTGGAAAGACGTCGTTCTTCTGGAACGCGACGAGCTGACCTCCGGCTCGACCTGGCATGCGGCCGGCGGCATGCACACCCTCAACGGGGACCCCAACGTGGCCAAGCTGCAGCGCTACACCATCGATCTCTACAAGGAGATCGAGGAGATTTCCGGCCAGTCCTGCGGCGTCCATATGACCGGCGGTCTGATGCTGGCCAACACCGAGAGCTGGCTCGACTACCTGAAGGTCGCGCAGGGGCGCTCGCGGGTGCTGGGCCTGGACAACGAGTTCGTTTCCATGGCCGAGGCCAAGGCGATGCACCCCCTGCTGAACGAGGAGCGCTTCGTCGGCGCCCTCTACGATCCGCTCGAAGGGCATATCGACCCCTCCGGCGTCACCCATGCCTACGCCAAGGCCGCCAGGGTCGGCGGGGCGGAGATCGAACGCTTCACCCGGGTCACCGACCTGCAGCCGCGCCCCGACGGCGGCTGGGAGGTGATCACCGACAAGGGCACCATCCAGGCCGAGCACGTGGTCAACGCCGGTGGTCTCTGGGCGCGGGAGGTCGGTCGCATGGTGGGCCTGGAACTGCCGATCCTGGCGATGGAGCACCAGTATCTGGTCACCGACGAGATCCCCGAGGTTGCCGCGCGCGAGACCGAGCTGCCGCACTGCATCGATTTCGGCGGCGAGATCTACATGCGCCAGGAGCGCAGCGGCCTTGTCATGGGCACCTACGAGAAGGGGGGCGTGCCCTGGTCCGAGCGCCAGACGCCCTGGGACTTCGGCCACGAACTGCTGCAGCCGGACCTGGACCGCATCTCCGACAATCTGGAGGTCGCCTTCGATCACTTCCCGGTGCTGGGCGAGGCCGGCATCAAGCAGGTGATCAACGGCCCCTTTACCTTCGCCCCCGACGGCAATCCGCTGGTCGGCCCGGTGCGTGGCCTCAGGAACTTCTGGGTCGCCTGCGGCGTGATGGCCGGCTTCAGCCAGGGGGGCGGGGTCGGCCTGGCGCTGTCGAGCTGGATGATCGACGGCGATCCCGGCCTCGACATCTTCGCCATGGACGTCGCCCGCTTCGGCGATTTCGCCACCATGGCCTATACCAACGCAAAGGTGCGCGAGAACTACGGGCGCCGCTTCAAGATCACCTTTCCCAACGAGGAACTGCCGGCGGCGCGGCCCCTGCGGACCACGCCGGTCTACGAGCGCTTCAAGGCGCAGAACGCGGTCTTCGGGGCCGGCTATGGGCTGGAAACGCCGCTGTGGTTCGCGCCCGAGGGGGCCGAGCCCCTCGAAACGCCGAGCTACCGCCGCTCCAACGCCTTTGAGCCGGTGAAGGCCGAATGCCATGCGGTGCGGGAGGCCGTCGGCCTCATCGAAACCTCGGGCTTCGCCAAGTACGAGGTCAGCGGCGCAGGGGCCGAGGGCTGGTTGGGCGAAATCCTGGCCAACCGCATGCCGCGCCAGGGCCGCATCGTGCTGTCGCCCATGCTGAACCACGAGGGCAAGCTGATCGGCGACTTCACGGTAGCCAAGGCCGGCCCGGAGCAGTTCTTCATCTTCGGCTCCGGCATTGCCGAGGACTACCACCTGCGCTGGTTCGAACGGCAGATGGCGGAAGAGGGGGTAGCCCTCCGCTCCCTGCGCAATGAGATGGTCGGCTTCTCCATCGCCGGGCCGAAGGCGCGCGATCTGCTGGCGCGGCTGACGGCCGAAGACGTCTCCAACGAAGCTTTCCCCTTCATGGCCTTCCGCCGCATGGCGCTGGGCCTGGTGCCTGCCTGGGTGGGGCGCATTTCCTTCACAGGCGACCTCGGCTACGAGATCTGGGTGTCGCCGGACTATCAGCTCCGGCTCTACGACGACCTGATGGCGGCGGGTGCTGACCTGGGTCTCAGGCACTTCGGCCTGCGGGCGCTCGACTCCCTGCGCCTGGAAAAAGGCTTCGGCACCTGGGCGCGGGAGTTCCGGCCGATCTACACGCCCGATGAAGCGGGGCTCGACCGCTTCGTCGATCTGCGCAAGAACGCCTTCGTCGGCCGCGATGCGGTCCTCCAGGACCGGGAGCAGGGGCCGAAGGTCCGCCTGGTGACCCTGACCGTCGATGCCGAGGCTGCCGACGTCAGCGGCGACGAGGCCGTCTGGCACGATGGTGCGGTGGTCGGCTGGGTGACCTCGGGCGGCTACGCCCATACCGTCGACCGCTCCGTTGCGCTTGCTTACGTGCCAAGTGAGCTGGCCGCAGAGAATGGCAGCTTCGAGGTGGAGATCATCGGTGACCGGCGGGCCGCGCAGCTTCAGCCGGAGCCGCTGTTCGATCCCGGCCGCGAACGCATGCTGGGGTAGGGACGCCGGGACAGGGTCGAGGGCTAGAACTCGCTGAGCAGGGCGAGCAGCAGGGCCACCGAGCCACCGATGCAGACCCAGTAGACGCCCTTGATCACGGGGTTCAGCCGTGCGCCGGCCCGCTTCATCAGCACCCAGCCGGCGGCGGGCCAGCCGAGCATGACGATTATGACGGCAAGGATCGAGAGGGTTTCGAAAGAGGCCGGGATCAGAATCATGCCGGCGAAGACCCAGGCGACGCAGGCTCCGACGTCTGACCATTTGACGGAGGAGCCCGTGACGGGTTTGGCGGCGGCCGTGGCTGTCCGCGTGCCTCTCGACGGTTGCCCGGCCTGATCGCTTGCGGACGGATCGTCAGCCGGTTTGCCTTCGGCACGGGCTGCGGCGGGCCAAAGAGATTCCGGCTTCTGACCGTCTTTCTTCGTCGCTTCCGATCGCGGTTTCACCCTGGCCGCAAACCCCGAAGCCATTCCCAGTCCGGACTCCAGTCCATCCTTGAAGCCGGACCCCAGACCAGTCCACGAGCTGGTTTGTTTGTTAGGCTCGGGCTCGGGCTCGGGCTCGGGCTTTGGCGCGGTGTCGGGTTCGGACTTCGGCTCCGGTTTGGCCGCGGGCCCGGGGGCATCGTCGGGCTGCACCTGCAGCCAGGCCGTCAGGAAATCGCCGATACGAAGGTTCGGGTCCAGGACCCGGTCGAGCAGCGCGTCGTAGCGCGCCGCCGCACCTTGGCGGGTTTCCTGGAAGGACAGGTTTGAAGTCTCCAGGGCCTTGGTGAACACCATGTCCGGCAGCACGCCCTGATCCGCCATGGCGAAGAGGCGGGCGCGGACCGCCGCCCGTCGGGCCTCGCGCGGCTTGTGGCTGCTTTGCGCGATCACCATCTCGCCCTGGACGTTCAGGTTCCATTTCATGGGGACCTGGTGGCTTTCTGCAATCACTTCCCGGTGCACGTAGTCGTAAAGCTCGTTCATGGTGACGATGCCGTCGCCATCGACATCGGCAGCCCCGCGGATGCCGTCGATCAGGTGCTTGGTGAAGATGCCGAAGCCGTCACGGATCTCCTCGCGCGCCGTCTGCACGTCGGTGGCGGCGGTCATGATGAAGGTGCCGCGGCCGCCGGCCATGAGGTTCAACTGATCTTCGACATCGCCGCGCAGGAAGGTCTTCTCGATGGCGCCGCTGTAACAGCAGTCCAGGATCAGAGCCACCTTTGTGGTGCGCGCATTGTCGATCAGGGAGCGAATGCGCTGAGCGGGGATCGACGTGGTCTCCAGCTCGTCGCTGACGGTCTCGGTGGTGGCGAGATGGAGTTTCCCGGCAAGGTCCGTCTTGCCGTGGCCGGCGTAGTAGATCAGGACGAAGTCGTCCCGCCCCGCCTTGCGCAGCACCTGATGGACCTTGCGCAGCGCGGCGTGGCTGGGCTCGTTCTTGACCACCAGCAGTTCGGAGAAGCCGCCGATGGCCTCGTCGCTCAGCACCTGCTGCAGGCCGTCGACGTCGTTCTCGGGACAGGCGAGGTCACTCAGCTTGGGCTCGTCGGGGAACCTGCTGCTGGCGATCAGCACGCCATAGCGTTTGGGCTGGTTTGCGTCCGCGCTCATCGGGCCGCCTTCCGGCTGCGCTCAGCCGCTTTGCTCACCGAAGAACGCCTGGGCCATCGCAATCGTCTCGTCGATGCGCTCGGCGCTCATGTTCTCGGCCTTGATGGTCAGTTTGCGCCCCTCCGGGCCCTCAAAGGCCATCTCCAGGCTCTCGTCCCGTTCGAAGTAGGCTTTGATGACCTGAAACAGGGCAACCGCGGTGCCGCTGGTGATCACGCTGAGCACAATGGCTCCGAGCGTGATCGGATCGCCGCGCTCGCCGGCGCGCGTCGCGCCGCTCGGCAGGCTCGCCTGCGCCGCCGTGTGGCGGTTGATACTGCCGGCCAGTTCCCGCGCCATGGCCTGAACTTCTGCTGGCTCCAGCTGGCCGGACTTCAGAACAAGATTCTGGTTCATGACAGGAGCGCCACCTCTTCGCCGCTGTCCGAATGGCGGTACAGGGAACGGTCGGCCAATGGAAAATCCCGCGAAGCGGATCCGCTGCTGTGGGTCCTGTGCCGGCCGTCTCCGACACTGACCAACGACCCTAGCAGTTTCGCTTACAGGCGCATAGCTGCTCCCCGGGGGTACCGCTACCGCGTCCGCCGCTTCGCCTTTTGGGGAGGGAGCCAGTGAGGGGAGGGCCCACCACGGCCAGCGGCCACGCATTCGCGCAAGCGTGATTTGGACTTGCAGGCCGGCTGTGGCCTAGTATCCGGGCTGATCGATGGCGGCGGGAAGGTTGTGACGCGCCGCTGGCGGCAAGCTTCGCTGGCAAGTGGTATGCTGGGCAAACCATTGAGTTGCCGAATTTTTTTGGTGATCGGCGGCACTCGATGTGCATAATGGAAATCGTTTCCGGGATGTGGTAGCTGCGGGCTCTTTCGGGAGTCCGGCCGGGAGTTTTAAAGAAGGCTGCGGAAAGCAGCTCAAGGGATTGAACAACAGGGAGGTTCGCGGAGCGGGGGCCGTCGTCGGCCGGCAGCAGGCCGGCTCGCGTGTTGCCACCCGGGCTCCTCACACTTCATGATACAGGCGACGGCGCCGCGCCGAATCCTTCAGCCGGTCTGGAGGCTGCGGCCCGTGTTCGCATATGAGCGCGGCTTGCTGCCCGGCTTCGGCGCCACCGAGCAGCGATCCGCGGCAATGCCGGCCTTAAGGTCGGCAACCTTGGGTTTGTGAGGGCGAGCCTGTCCCCGGGCAGCGCGCAAGAGAATTGGGGGAAGGACATCGTGCGTAGATCGGAAGCCCGTAAGGCTTCCGGAGCAATGGACCAACAAGGCCAACGAGGGAGGAAACTCGTGAAGAAGGATACTCAGAGCAAGAAGGTTACACGCCGCAAGCTGCTGAAGGGTGGCACCCTTGCCGCCGGTGCGGCAGCCGGCGCCATCGCCATGCCGCAGGTATCGCGGGCGGAGACCGTTACCCTGAAGATGCAGGGTTCCTGGGGTGCCGCGTCGATCTTCAGCGACATGGCCAAGCAGTACACTGAGCGCGTCGAGAAGATGTCCGGCGGGCGCCTGAAGATCGACTACCTGCCGGCCGGCGCGGTTGTGAAGGCCTTTCAGGTACAGGATGCCTGCCATGACGGCATTCTGGACGCCGCCCACACGGTGACCGCCTATTGGTACGGCAAGAACAAGTCGGCCTCGCTCTTCGGAACCGGGCCGGTGTTCGGCGCCAATGCCTCGCAGATCCTCGCCTGGATCCACTACGGCGGCGGTAAGGAGCTCTATCAGGAACTTGTCCAGGACATCCTGGGTCTGGATCTGGTCGGCTTTTTCGCCATGCCCATGCCGACCCAGCCGCTTGGCTGGTTCAAGGAGCACGTCAAGTCAGCCGAAGACATGCAGGGGCTGAAGTACCGCACGGTCGGCCTGGCAACCGACATCATGCAGGGCATGGGCCTGAAGGTGACCCAGCTTCCGGGCGGTGAAATCGTTCCGGCCCTGGAGCGTGGCGTGATCGAAGCCTTCGAGTTCAACAACCCGACCGCGGACAGCCAGTTCGGTGCGCAGGACGTCTCGAAGCACTATCACATGGGCTCCTACCACCAGGCGGCCGAGTTCTTCGAGATCATCTTCAACAAGCGCCGCTTCGATTCCCTGGCGGACGAACAGAAGGCGATCCTGGAGTACGCCGCCGAGGCGACCAACACCGCCAACTATGGCTTCGCCATGGACAACTACTCCCGCGATCTGCAGAAGCTGATCAACGAGGACGGTGTGAACGTCTACCGGACCGACAGCACGATCATGAAGGCGCAGCTCGAGTCCTGGGACAAGGTGCTCGAGGGACTGGTGGAAGATCCCTTCTTCAAGAAGGTCGTCGACAGCCAGAAGGCCTGGGCGGAGCGGGTCGCTTTCTACGACCTGATGAACTCGGCCGACTACAAGCTGGCCTACCAGCACTATTTCCCGGGCAAGATCAACTTCTAAGGGAAGTGATCGAGGCCAGACTGTGGAAGGGGCGGCACGCCAGCGTGCCGCCCTTGCCGCAGGGCGCCGACATGGTTGCTGACATCACATCTGAGGCACGGCATGGAGAGCTACATACGTTTCGCCGATAAGGTTTCCGCTTGGTTCGGCAAGGCCTTTGCCTGGTTGATCCTGGTGATGACCTTCGGTGTCGGCTACGAGGTTTTTGTGCGCTACGTGCTGCGCGATCCGACCTCCTGGGCCTTCGATGTCAGCTACATGATGTACGGCACTCTGTTCATGATGGCCGGCGCTTACACTCTGTCGCGCGATGGGCATGTGCGTGGCGATTTCGTCTATCGCCTGCTGAAGCCGAAGACCCAGGCGACCATCGAGCTGGTGCTGTATTTCATTTTCTTCTTTCCCGGAATCATCGCGCTCATCCTGGCCGGGTGGAAGTACGCCGCGCGCTCCTGGCGCTTCACCGAGGTCAGCGTCATGAGCCCGGCCAATGTGCCGATCTTCCAGTTCAAGACCGTTATCATCATTGCCGGAATTCTGCTCCTGATACAGGGCATCGCCCAGGTTTTCCGCTGCGTCATCTGCATGCGAACCGGCGTATGGCCCAAGCATATGGAGGAAGATGTCGAAGAGATGGAGGATGTCCTCTTGCGGGAACACGAAAAGGAAGTTCTGAAGCATTCCTCCGAAGCCATCGACATCGTGACACCTGTGGACCGGGGCGGCAAAGCGGGGGAGCGGCGCGATGACTGACCCTCAAATCGCGGTGATGATGCTCGGCATCTTCATCCTCGTCATCCTGCTGGGTTTCCCGATCGCCTTTACCCTGATGGCCATGGCCGTCGGTTTCGGCTACTACGCCTATTACGACCCGGAGCGGATGCGCAGCATCTTCGACAACCGGGTCTTCGACCTCTTCGTCAATCAGACCTATTCGGTCATGGCGAACGACGTGCTGACGGCAGTACCCCTGTTTCTCTTTATGGGGTACATCGTCGAACGCGCGAACATCGTCGACCGATTGTTCCATACCCTCTACATCGCCTCACGGCGCATTCCCGGCTCCATGGCCGTGGCGGCCCTCGCGACCTGCGCCATGTTCGCTACGGCGACCGGGATCATCGGCGCGGTGGTGACCTTGATGGGCATGCTGGCCTTCCCGGCCATGCTGAAGGCGCGTTACGACACCAGCTTCGCTTCCGGCGTTATCTGCGCCGGCGGCTGCCTCGGTATCCTGATCCCGCCGAGCATCATGCTGATCGTCTATGCGGCGACCTCCAACGTTTCCATCGTCAAGCTCTACGCCGGCGCCATCATTCCGGGCTTCATGCTTGCGGGCCTCTACATGCTGTACGTGGTCGGGCGTGCCGTCGTGAATCCTTCGCTGGCGCCCAAGCCGCGCGAGGACGAGGTGGAGGATGTCTCCGTCGGCCAGGTGGCCGTGATGCTGCTCACCTCGTTCTTTCCGCTGGCGTTCCTCATTCTGTCGGTCCTCGGCGCGATCCTTCTCGGCCTCGCGACACCGTCGGAGGCCGCGTCCATCGGTGCCTTGGGCGGGCTGGTGCTGGCGGCCGCATACCGCGCCCTGACCTGGCAGCGGCTGCGCGAGTCCGTCTACCTCACGGTGCGCACTTCGGCCATGGTCTGCTGGCTTTTTGTCGGCTCCTGGACCTTTTCTTCTGTTTTCTCCTATCTCGGCGGCGAGCAGCTCATCAGTGAGTTCGTGCTGGGACTCAATCTCTCGCCCCTGGCCTTCCTGCTGATGGCGCAGCTCATCATCTTCCTGCTTGGATGGCCGCTTGAGTGGTCGGAGATCATCATCATCTTCGTGCCGATCTTTCTCCCTCTGCTGCCTTTCTTCGGCATCGACCCGCTGTTCTTCGGTATCCTGGTGGCGCTCAACCTGCAGACCTCGTTCCTGACGCCGCCGATGGCGATGGCGGCCTATTACCTGAAAGGCGTGTCTCCCCCCCATGTGCAGTTGATGCAGATCTTCAAGGGGGTGATGCCCTTCCTGGTGATGATCCTGATCGCCATGATCATCATGTACAACTTCCCGGGCGTCGCCCTGTTCCTGCCCGAGTACTTCTACGGGAACTGACGGGAAAGGCCGGGTGGTGGATCAGATGGTGACCGAACGCCTGCCGGGAGCAGCCGAAGCCGCAGCAGCCATCGCGGAGGGCAGCCTGCGCTCCGAGGAACTGGTGCGCGCCTGTCTCGAGCGGATCGAGGCAAGCGAGGAGGCGGTTCAGGCCTGGACCTTCCTGGATCCGGACTACGCGCTGAAGCAGGCCCGCGAGCGTGACGCCTTTCGCGGCTCCGGCCGGCCCGTGGGCCCGCTGCACGGCGTGCCTGTCGGCCTGAAGGACATCATCGACACCGCGGACATGCCGACGGAAAACGGAACGGTGCTGGACGCAGGCCGGCGGCCGCGCGAGGACGCGACCATGGTCGCCCGCCTGCGGGCCGCCGGGGCCGTCGTATTGGGCAAGACGGTGTCGACCGAGCTGGCCTTCTATGGCCCCGGGAAGACCCGGAATCCGCACGATGCCAGCCGCACACCGGGCGGCTCGTCCAGCGGTTCGGCTGCGGCGGTGGCTGCCGGGCACGTGCCTGTCGCGGTCGGCTCGCAGACCAATGGCTCCACCATTCGTCCGGCTTCTTTCTGCGGCGTGGTCGGCTTCAAGCCGAGCCACGGCCTGATCCCGCGGACCGGCATGCTGACGCAGGCGCCGCTGCTCGACGCGGTCGGGATCTTCGCGAACTCGGTGGAAGATGCCGGACTTCTGGCCGATGCCATGGCCGGTCACGATCCTGCCGACGGCGAGACCTTGCACCTGGCGCATCCGCAGCTGCAAAGGACCGCGGCGGCCGCGCCCCCCGTCAAACCCGCTTTCGCCCTGGTGAAGGGGCCGACCTGGGATGCTGCCGCCTGCGATACGCGTGAGGGGCTTGAGGAGCTGCAGGGGTTTCTGGGCGACGCCTGCGACGAGGTGGCCCTGCCGTCGGCCTTTGAGCGGGCGCACGAGCTGCACCGTCTGCTGATGATGGCCGGCTTCGCCAAGAACTTTTCGTCCTACTACGAGCGTGGGGCGCCGCAACTGAGCGCTGTGATGCGCGATGCGATCGAAGAAGGGCGCCGGGTTCTGGCTGTCGACCACGCTCTCGCAGAGGAATGGCGCGCCGTTTTGAATGCCGGGCTGGCGGAGATCTTCGAGCGCTACGATGCCGTGATCACGCCGTCGGCCATCGGCGAAGCGCCGGAGGGTCTTTCTGCAACGGGCGATCCGACCTTCTGCACGCTCTGGACGTTTTGCGGGACGCCGGCGCTTTCGCTGCCCTTGCTGCAGGGCTCGGCGGGGCTGCCGATTGGCGTCCAGCTTGTCGGGCCGTGCGGCGATGACGCGCGCCTGCTGCGGACCGCCCGCTGGCTCACGGAGCAGCTTGTGGAGCCCGGGGAATGATGTTTCCGGGAATGATGTATACTGTCTTCATGCAGCCGCGCAGGGCGGCGCAAAGGAAGGATGCCCAATGCCCCTGATCGACAAGGTTCTGGCAGTGCTCTCCATGGCGCTTTTCGTCGCCTTTCTGGGTATCCTGGTCTGGTGGGTGCGCGAGCCGGACCTGATCATCGTGGTTGCCGTCGTCAGCGCCATGGCCGTGTATGACTTCTGGAAGGGTGCGGGGCACGGCGAAACGATCAAGATGCACAGAGACTGACGGCCCTTCCGATGTCGTGCGGCCTCCCGGATACGCAAGCTGGCGGAACGCAGTGGCGTGACGAAAGGGCGCGACGAAGGGGCGGCTAGGGTGCGGCGGAAAACCCCATGACGCCGGCAGAGATGCGCGCCGCCTTTCAGGCCGACCTGGCGCGTCGCATTGCGATGATGGAGAGGTTGCTCGATCAGCTTGAGGCCCGACCCTGCGGCGGGGCGGAGATTGCCGACGCCCTGGCCGCACATCTCCATGATATCAAGGGAACCGGCCGGCCTTTCGGCGTGCCGGAAGCCACCGATCTGGCGCGCAGTTTCGAGCATAGGTTGAAACAGGACGGAGGTCCGGCGGCATTGGATCCGGCAGCGCTTCGGGAGCTGCTGGGGAAGCTCAAAGCATTGTGTTGACGCCAAGTCACGGTGTGGATTTGCTTTTTTGGCGATCACAGCGACGTTCTTGGGTTGATCCTTTAGATCACAATTACGCGTGCTGTGATCAATGCAGCGAAAGGGCCTATACGCCACTCATCTATGCCGCTATCATCAGAGTTCGGGGTTGATTGCAAGTCGTACTATTCAGAGTGGTAATTTTGCCAAAGTAAATCCTTTTGTTTGTTCTCTGGGGGGTTCTCTCAGCACTCTCGGGTGTAGCCGCATTTGGGGCCCCAAAAGGCAGTTTGATACTGCAAAGGACAAGAGGTCTGAAAGTGCGCGCCAGGGGCGTCCCAAGCAGGGGCGCGGAGACTGGGCGGAGACTGAAAACCGAAAGGTTTACTCCTTCCTGTTCGCTTGGTGCTGCATCGGGTTCAGTGGGGTTCACGCGCCTGCAATTTAGCTCCGCTAGGTTGAGTTCATCACGGTCGTGGGAGAGGGAAGACCGATGAGAATTGCCCTGGCAGACGATCATGAGCTTTTCCGGGCTGGTCTCGGTTCGGCACTGAAGGACGCCTTCGGTCCAGGAGCAGAGGTCCTGGAAGCCTGTGATCGTGCGAGCTTGGCTAAGATCATTGAAGCGGAACGCGACCTGGATCTGGTCATCTGCGATCTGCGGATGCCGGGCATGGAGGCCGCCGACTGCATAGCGCAGCTGGTCCGTCTGAACCCGGCGGTTCCCTTCGCCATGGTTTCTGCCTCCGACGATCCTGCCGATGCCTGCAGGGCCATCAAGCAGGGTGCCAAAGGCTATATCCTGAAGAGCGATAGCCTGGCGGTTTTGCAGCACGCCCTGGAACTGATCCTGGCCGGTGGAACCTACGCTCCGGTCCAGGCGCTCATTTCGGACACCCCGGCACCCTGCGGGCAGCGGCGGCCCTTGCCGGCTCTGCCGGCTTTGAGCAACCGCCAGCTTATGATCTTCGAGCGCCTGGCCGACGGTAAATCCAACAAGATCATCGCCCGGGAACTGGGGATCGCGGAGGGTACGGTCAAGGCACAGCTTCGCACCGTGTTCCGCAAGCTGGGCGTTGCCAACCGGGTGCAGGCCGCGCTGGTGGCCGCAGAAGTCCTGAATGCGTCGGCTGTGTCGGCGGAGGCCGACAAACCGCACGCGTCCGGCGGCGGCACGGTCGAAGAAAACGTCTATCCCTTCCCGAACCAGGCCTGAGCCCGCTGAGCCCACGAAGTTCGCTGAGGACACCGGGCCCAGGATACCCGTCCATCCGCTGAGGCTGACGGCACATTGCATCGGCGCGGTGCGGGGAGCGCCGGGGCGTTGTGCTCCTGACAGCGCGATCAAATCGACGGCGCGGCAGTCCCCCCGCAGCCGAGAAACCTCCGCCGACCTTCCTGCGATGGCATGTCGCTTGCTTAACTTTGGGGCGAGTGGCCGTGGTAACGGTGCGGTGCTCGAGACCGGTCGCTCGGACCTGGGCGGGGGATGTGATGAACATAAAGGTTGTTGGATCGCTCCTGGCCGTCAGCGCAGCTTTGCTTTTCTTTGCGGTGAGGGCGGGATCGGAGGATTTGCCGAGCGTGGCCGTTGCGTTTCTGGACGGTGAGACGGCAGCAGTCAGTGAAAACGAGTTGGACCGCCAGCAGGCAAAGGGCCTTTCGGATCAGGGATTTGAAGCGCCCGGCTCCGGCGGTGACTGGGGGGTCATTCTGTGGGACGAGGCAAGGCCGCCAAAGCCCGGTGCGCCGCCTGCGCCTCAGCCGGGCCAGGGACAGAGTTCCATTTCGACAAGCACGCGGTGATGTCAGCCGGTGGCCCTGGCCGCATGGGTGACCGCGAAGCGACGGCGTTACAATCCTGAACGGGTGTAACGTCCCTGTAACACTCGCGGCAAGGACGCCGTGGGTCGCCTCGACCGCGGTCCGGTTCCCGGCAATTAAGGGGTAGAGCGGCTGACCCGAGGCCGGCCAGCGCGCGCGTGGTGTCGGCTGCCGGTGCCATCTGTTTCGTCGGGCATACAAAGCGTAAAGCAGATGTACGGCCTGTACAGCCGTCACCGCAGCGTGACGGCACCTCGCTTCGACCCAACCTCCAGAAAAACACCCCAACACCCTGGGATTCATGGATTTCGGGCTGTGGCCCCGATGTGGCATGGCGGTTGCTGTAAGGGTGGCAGGGGTGCGTGCGATGGACGGACTCCTGACCGGAAGGTCCCGTAGAGGTCGATCCCGGGGGCAACCCAGGGAGCAAAGGTCCGTCGGGGTCGGCTTCCGGGGTACCAAACCCCCAGGGACGGGGGCAAAGGAACCGGATGAAGCATCAAGAGGAGAAAACCATGAAGAAGTCTCTCATTGCGGGGGCCTCCGTCTTCGCACTGGTGGCGGGCTTTGGTTCTTCGGCCTATGCCGACGACATTAATGTCGCGGTTGGGCTGAATACCCTGAATTCCACGGTTACCAACACGGCGACCGTTGAGGAAGACGGGGGTGAAAACCAGGGCATCGGTGGCGGTGGCCAGGAGTCTTTGAACAACAACTTCGGTGACAACACCTACGAGGACCAGGTTCTCAACCAGAACAACATCGACTCCGGCATCAACTCCGCTCAGCAGGGCGGCAATGCTGCGGCGATCGCGGTTGACCAGGATGGTGTCGGTTTTGACATCGATCCGCCTGAATTCGACGCGAATCTGTCGATTGCCGGCAACATCGCTGACCAGGACGTCACCAACTCGGCGACCGTGAATGCGGACGACGACAATCCGGATGATGACGGTGAAGAGTTCAACGGCATTGCCGGTGATGCGAACAACTCGCTGAACAACAATTTTGGTAGTGACACCTTCGACAAGCAGGTCATCAACCAGAACAACATCAACTCCGGCATCAATTCCGCCCAGCAGGGTGGCAATGCTGCCGCGTTGTCGGTTGATCTGGACGGCTCGGAAGATGAGCTGAGTGTCAACGCTGCCTTCTCGGGCAACTATCTGACCCAGGACGCAGAGAACGATGCCATTGTCAGTGATGCCGGCAACAACGGCGTCAACGAAGACAACGACGCGATCGCTGGTGAGGTCGATGACTCCCTGAGGAACACCTTCGGGACTCAGACTTTCGAGAACCAAGTTATCAATCAGAACAACATCAATGCCGGTATCAACTCTGCTCAGCAGGGTGCGAACACGACCTCCATCGCAGCCAGTATCGGCGATCCCAACATCGATCTCGGTCCGGGCGACCCGGATCCTGAGACCGATGACGCGATTTCCGATGCCATTGATGCGATTGAGGACGCCCTGGCTTTCGACGTCGGTGGTGGCGGAATCGGCAATGTCGGGTCTGATGTCGAGGCCTTCGAAGGCAATGTCGCGGCTGCACGCTCGCAGGGTGAGCAGATCGTCGACAACAATGCCTTCAACAGCGGTGAAGGCGACGGCGGCGAAGAGGACAGCGGCATCGGCGGTGATCCGGAGCGTTCGTTGCACAACAACTTCGGCGACGACACCTTCCGGGCTCAGGCGATCAACCAGAACAACATCAATTCTGGTATCAACTCGGCCCAGCAGGGTGCCAACACAACGGCCCTCGCAGTCGACACCGATGGTTCCTTCAACATTCTTGACGTGAACATCGCCGTCACGGACTCGAATCAGTCGCAGGACTTCACGAACAACGCAGAAGCAAACGACAAAGAGAATGACGGTGTTGGCGGTTTCGATACCGACGGCAATCCGGTTCCGACCGACTCGCTGTTCAATCTGTTTGGTGACAACACCTTCAAGGATCAAGTTATCAATCAGAACAACATCAATGCCGGTATCAACTCTGCTCAGCAGGGCATGAACACGACATCGATGGCGATTGACGACTCGGGCAGCATTGCCGACATTAATGCAGCCTGGGCGAGCACCACGGGTTATCAGGTTGGTGACAACACCGCGACCGATGAGTCCGAAACCGCTGTCTTTGATGACACCGGCCTAGGCATTGGTGGCAATCCCTCCGATAACAACCTGAATAATGTTTTCGGGGAGTACACCTTCCAGGATCAGGCGATCAATCAGAACAACATCAACGCTGGCATCAATAACGCTCAACAGGGCGGAAACACCTCTGCTCTTGCGGTGGCCGACAACGTCAGCTTTGTGGATCTTAACCTGAGCGTCGCGTCGACCGATCTGGAGCAGGACGTGACCAACACGGCCTCTGTTAATGCTGACGACAGCGGTGGCGTTGGTGGCAACGCTGTCAGTGAGGGTGGCAACGGTCCGCTCAGCAATCACTTCGGCGACTACACCTTCCAGAACCAGGTGATGAACCAGAACAACATCAATTCTGGCATCAACTCGGCTCAGCAGGGCGCCAACACGACTGCCCTGTCGCTGGACCTTGGAGGCCCGGGCGGCGTCGACCTGAATGGCGCAGTCAGCCTGGCGTCGTTGTCGCAGACGGTGACCAACTCGGCCTCTGCCATGGGCACCAACAATGGTGGTGTCGGCGGCGGTGCTGTGGGTGCGCTGAACAACAACTTCGGCAACTATACCTTCCAGAACCAGGTGATGAACCAGAACAATATCAACTCTGGCATCAACTCGGCTCAGCAAGGCTCCAACACGGTTGCGATGGCCGTCAGCGGCGGCACCTTCCCAGGGCCGTGAGGGGAGAATCCTGCGCTTAGTGTCTAAGTGCTCGGATGGTGGGCGTTCCGATAGGAACGTCCACCGCCCTGGCCCCAAAACAGTAAGCAAGCCTTGGGAGGCGTTGCTATGAAGTACAGAAACCGAGTTCTCAGCCTTTCGGCCGCAGTCGTCGGCATCAGTTCTTTGCTGGGGGCGGTGCCGGCCCTGGCCGAAGATCTCTTTGACGGTTTGGGTGCCGTGACCCCGGAGGCCCTGTCCGAAGAACGAGGCAAGGCTTTCGAGATCGACGAAGATTCCCTGGCCACGGCGATCGGCGCGCAGTATCAGCACGTGACCTTCGACGGCATGGCGGCGGTCGGTTCCGGCGGCGAGATCCATCTGGGCAGCAACACCTTTGCCGACCAGGTCATGTCGCTCAACGTCATGAATACCGGAAACAATGTCGCTCTGCAGAATCAGAACGTTGTTGCGGTGACCGTCATCGAAAGCAGTGTGAGCTTGCCATGACCGTCGTTTCACATCCGCTGCAAAGCCGCTTCCGGCGGGGCTTCTTGGCTCTTGCTTGTGCGCTTCCCATCGTGGGGGCGCTTTGCCTGGTCAATGCCTCCGCCGAAGCCGGTGAAACCCGCTTCGTTTCGGCGGGCGGGATGGCCTTCAATCTGAAGGTCAAGAGCGTAAAGGAACGTAAGTGGGAGTCCGTTGTCCGGCAGGAGCGCGACTTCTCCTGCGGATCGGCGGCGGTTGCGACCCTTTTGACCTATCACTACGACCGCCCGACCGAGGAGGTCGAGGTCTTCGAAGCCATGTTCGCTGTCGGTGACCGGCAGAAGATCATGGCGCAGGGCTTTTCCCTCCTGGACATGAAGCGCTTTCTCGATGCCCGCGGTTTCACGGCCGATGGTTTCCGCGTTTCCATGGACAAGTTGGCGGAGGTCGGCGTGCCGGCCATCGTGTTGCTCGACATTCGCGGCTACAAGCACTTCGTGGTCGTCAAGGGCGTGACGCCGCATCACGTTCTGGTGGGCGATCCGTCGCGCGGCATTCAGCGATACAAGCGCCGCGATTTCGAGAAGCTGCTGGCCAACGACATCGTCTTTGTCGTCCGTACCCAGGTGGAACTCGCGAAAGCGAACTTCAATCTGGAGGACGAATGGAGTGCTCATCCTCAGGCGCCTCTGGGGCCGGCGGTGAGCTCCAGCAACCTGGCCAACATCACCATCTACCTGCCGGGTACGGGCGCCCGATAAGGGAGACATCCGATGACGACACTCATTGCTGTATCAGCGATCAGACGGTTCAGTATGGATGCCGCCGCTGTTCTGCGGAGCGTTGCGGCGGTCGTCGGTCTGGCCATGGCCACCGCAGCCTGCTCCGGTACGGGTGCGATCACCCAAGCCGGCCAGCCGTTTGGGGAGGGAAGCGGGAACGTATTGATGGCCATGGCGACAGGAAAGGCCATCGACCCGCAGGAGGTTGTCGAAGAAGAGATTCTCGAGGAACAGCGCGGCGGCTTTCTGACCGTTGGCGGACTTCAGGTCAACTTTGGCTTTGAGTTCACCACCTTGGTGAACGGAACGCCTCAACTCACTTCGGTGCTGACTTTGAACGATATCGTGAGTGGCAACGGCGTTGTTCCCAGCTTGAACAACATCTCAATCTCCGGTGCGGATGGCGGTATTACGGAGATCATCCATGCGGCCGGGCCGGACGGCATCAGCGCCACCATTCTCAACTCACAAAACGGAATCGATATCGAGAACATTTCAACGCTCGCAATCGACATCATTGGACTGCGCAACGTACACAAGGGCGGGCGCGCGCTCGGCAATGGCCGGCGTATGCCCATGGAGATGCAACAGGCCCTGATTCGCGGTCTATCGAGGTGAGTGGAGGCTAGAACGCGCAGGATGCGCTCATTCGTTAGGTTCTATTGTTCGATGAAAAAGGGGCCCCTCGGGGCCCCTTTCTTTTGTTCGGTCGACGCTGTCTTCGCGACGGCGCCGCAGGCGCGCTTGCTCAGTCGAAGGCGTTGCCCAGATCGAAGGTGACCGGCGTCCGTAGGGTCAGCACCACATCCGGGGCGTCGTCGGTGACGCCAACCTGGGTGTTCAGATTGAGGTTGATCTGGTCCGTGAGGGCGTAGGAAAAGCCGAGGCTGAGGCGGCCGACGTCGAAGTCTTCCGACTCCACCGTCACTCCGTCGATTTCCTGTTCGGTCTCGAAGACAAAGTCGTGCGCATAGCCGACGCTGAAAGAGGCGCGTTCGTTCAGGGCAAAGCCCATGCCGAAGCCGAAACCGACGACATCGCCCGGCTGCACGTCGCCGATCTCCGATCCGCCGATGGTTTCGTCCACGTCCTTTCCGAAGCTGTGCGTGTAGCTGACGCTTCCGAAGAAGACGACGGGGTCGGAGGGATAGATCACCGTCAGTCCGGGTTGCACAGCCCAGAAGCCGGAGCCGGTCGACAGCTCGGTTTCGAGTCCATCGTCGTCTCGGTCCACGTCAAAGGGACCCTGGCCGCTGTCCGATTTCACCCGGGCGTTGGCGACGAAAATCGGCCAGTCATCCAGTCCGTCGTTGATCTGGTAGCGGCCGCTGAACTCGATATCGCCCAGATTGGCCGCATCGGGGCTGCTGCTCACCGCGCCGCCGGCGCCGATAACTTCTTGCGTGATCTCATCACTGCGGTAGACGAAGGGAACCTTCAGCTCGACCTCGGCCCGGTTGGTGATGCCGTAGCGCAGAGTGCCGGCAGCCGTAATCGTCTGGCGCTCGGCATCCGAAACCTCGATATCGCCGACCAGGACCGTTTCGATGATTTCGACGCCGTCGAAAAAGAAGCGGGTGCTGTCCGTGCTCTCGAACTCGATCGAGGGCTCGAACACAAGGTTGCCCTTTCGGGTCAGCACGCCGCCGACGTCCTGGACCCCGGAGACATCGATCCGCCGCCGCTGCGCGTCGGGGTCTTCCTCGCCCACCGGCCGGTCCGGCGCGCCCTGATTCTGTGGTGCGCCCTGGCCCTGCGGCTGACCCTGCTGTCCTTGGGACTGTCCCTGGTTCTGGCCCTGCTGGGCGACCTGGCCGGGTTGTCCCTGGTAGTCGGCATAGCTGTAGTTGGGGGATCCGGGCTGGTAACCCGGCTGTCCCACGCCGGCGATGCCGCGGATTGCATTCTCCAGCTGGTCGATCCGGCGCTGCTGCGCCTCGATCTGTGCGCGCTGAACCTGGATAAGATCGAAGAGCTGCTCAACGGTCACCGGCGCCGTGGGCTGTGTCGCTGTGGACTGTCCGGTTTCCTGTGCGTAGGAAGCGCTGCTCATCAGAGCAACACAGAGCCCGACGCCGCTCCCCAAAACGACGCGCTTGAGCGCCGATGTCTCAGATGACGATGGCACGAATCCCATAAGCTGACTCGGCTCCCCCCTCACTCATGCGCCACTATCACCGCGAAATCGGCACAAATCAAGGCTCAGGTGAGGGTCTTCAGGTTCGAAATGCGGCCGCGGTGCGTTTGCGCAAGCGGGCGCTCCAAGGGCGGCCGGTTAGTGTGCAGAGGGGGCACCCTGTCCGCGGATGCTGTACTTTTCGATCAAGCGATAGAGCGTGACCCTTGAAACCCCAAGGTCACGTGCGGCGACAGTGATGTTGTGCGCGTGCTTGCCCAGCGCATCACGCACCAGCTTCTCTTCGATCTTGGCCTTTGCCTGTTCCAGCGTCGTTGCGGATTCCGATGCAGCCGCAAGCTCGGCGCAAGGCTCCGGAGCGCGCGAGACCCGGGTTGCCGCAGCAATTCCGCCAAGATCGATCTGCGGCAACGAATCGACACCAGCCGCCGCGCGGCTTGGGGTCTCCGCCGCGGCCCCGGGCCCGGTCGCGAGACCCAGATCCTCCGCCGTCAGCCGGTCGCTGTCCGTCATCACCACGGCGCGGCGCACCTTGCTGATCAGTTCGCGGACGTTCCCCGGCCAGTGATAGCGCTGCATCGCCGAGAGAGCGTCTTCGGAAAGGAAGCGGTTCTCGACCTGCATCTCCGCCGCAAAGCGTTTGGCGAAGAACGCACCCACGAGGGTGATGTCCTCGCCGCGTTCGCGCAGCGGCGGCAGGTTGAGGGTGAGGCAGTTCAGCCGATGGAAAAGGTCTTCGCGGAACTGTTCCTTGCGGATCATGCGATCCAGGTTCCGGTTCGTCGCCGCTATCACGCGGCAGTTCAGGAGGATCGGCGTGTTGCTGCCCACTCTCTCGATCGTTTGCTCCTGCAGGAACCGCAGCAGGTGGGGCTGCAATTCCAGGGGCATGTCGCCGATCTCGTCCAGGAACAGCGTGCCGCCGTTTGCCGCTTCCAGTTTGCCGATCTTGCGCTGGTGCGCACCGGTAAAGGCGCCTTTCTCGTGACCGAAGAGTTCCGAGGCCACGAGAGAGGCCGGGAGGCCGCCGCAGTTGATGGCAACGAAGGGCCCATCGGCATAGGCCGATCGCTCGTGGATTGCCAGAGCAGCGAGCTCTTTTCCGGTTCCGCTTTCTCCCTGAATTAGGACCGGCGCGCGGGGCAGGGCAAATCTGCGGATTGTGTTGAAGACGGTCTGCATGGCCGGGCTTTCGCCCACCATATGCGGTTCGACGGGTTCCGCCACGGTGGCGGCAGCGGGGAGAGACCGCGCCTTTGCGCATCGTGGCTGTGGGGCGTCGCCGGAAGCCGGTTTCGCAGCCGGTAACAGGGCGCGAATCAACTGAGCAAGCCCCGCGTCACTGCGGCCGAGCTTCACGACCAGCTCCGCAAGGGCCTGGTGATCTCGGCTCAACACCTCATCGCGGGTGAGTTCTCGGTCGGTCATCTTGACCTCTCCGAAAGCAACGGCGGCATTTCCTTGACCCCCTTGACGCTTTCACCGGGACCTAGCTCATGGTCTCAGCCTGTGCCCGGGCAACCTTCTCGCGGGCGCCTTCCGGATCCTCAAGGGCATACTGTGGTACACAGCCCCCTTAATCTCCGAAAACGAGTCTAGCGGGGCTCGCATCGGGGGGGCCAGGGTGCATAAGCGCTATGATCTGATCGCTTCGGGCCGAATGGCCGGATTGCATAAACCAAAGGCATAATCCCCGCGGGTCAATGCGGGAAATCAAGCACTTAGTTCGTGGAAAAGGTGTAGTCCGAGCCCCGCTTGCTAGCCCCAAATCTTCTCTCGGCGCCCCGGTCTCCGGAGCCGTCGGGCGCCGTTCACATCCTGCTCGCGCGTCTTTGAATTCACTTTTCCCTCTCGCGGTCGATTTCTACCGGACAGGCCTTTTTGAACCTGCGTGGGAGTTGTTGATGAGAGAGCCCTGGGCTTTGCCAATCGGAAGAAGGCTCGGCCGCGTTGTCCTGGCTGCCGTTGTGGTTCTGCCTCTTGCCGCCTTCACCTCGGCGGAGCGCTTGTTTGCTCCTTCTTCAGACCTTTGGCCACGCTGGGAGCAGCACGACCCTGCAAGCGCGGCGGTGATCGATTTCACGGCCTGGGACGCCTTTCTGAAGGTCCATGTGCAGGTGGGTGATGATGGTGTGCACCGGCTGGACTACGGAAACCTCGCCGCGGGCCAACGGGACACCCTCGCGCAGATCGTCGCTGACCTTGCCGCGGTGCCGATCAGCACCTACGGGCGGCGCGAGCAGTTTGCCTATTGGGTCAATCTCTACAACGTGGTCACGGTCAAGCTGATTGCGGACCACCATCCGGTCGAGTCGATCCGTGACATCGACATTTCACCCGGCCTCTTCGCCAGTGGGCCCTGGGACAAGGACCTGGTGACGGTGGAAGGCGAAGCGCTGACGCTGAACGATATCGAGCACCGCATTCTGCGGCCGATCTGGAATGATCCGCGAATACACTACGCGGTCAACTGCGCCTCCATTGGCTGCCCCAATCTGGCGGTCGACGCCTTTACGGGCGCCGGCCTGGAAGAACAGCTCGAGGCCGCTGCACGCAGCTACATCAACGACCCGCGCGGCGTCACCGTGGCCAATGGGGAGGTCACGGTCTCAAAGATCTATGACTGGTTCTTCGAGGACTTCGGCGAGTCGGTGTCTCTGCTGCTGCAGCACCTGAAGCGCTATGCGGAGCCGCCGCTTGCAGCCCAGCTCGAGGACATTGGAACCATCAACGGCACCGCCTACGACTGGAGCCTCAACAACACCGGCACCGCGGCAGGCGGTTGAAGGGCGAGGGCTTGGGCCGTCCGATCCTCAGTTTTCCCGCCAAGCCTTGGTGATGCTGTCTTGCAGGGGCTGGACCAGGTAGTCCAGGGCGGTCCGTTCGCCGGTCTTGATCATCACGTCGGCGGGCATGCCCGGGCGTAGAACCCGCTCTTCGCCGAGGCGCGCGACCTCCTCTTCGGGGATCGAGATGCGGGCTAGGTAATAGGCTTCGCCGCTGCGCTCGTCCTCGAAGCGGTCGGCGGAGAAATAGGCAACGCTGCCGATCAGCTTCGGCGTGGTCCGCTGCGAAAAGGCGGTGAACATCACATCGGCTTCGAGACCGAGCGCCAGGCTGTCGACGTCGAAGGGCAGGACCCGCGCCTCGACGATCAGGTCGTCGTCGACCGGCACCAGCTCCAGGATCGTCGCGCCGGGCTGCACCACCTGACCCGGCGCATAGACCTGCAGACCGACCACCACGCCGTCTTCTGGGGCGCGTATCTCCAGGTTGTCCAGAACGAACTGGGAGGCGGCGACCCGCTCTCTCAGATCGAAGACTTCCGTACGCAGATCGCGCAGTTCCAGTTCGACCTTTTCGCGGCTGTCCTTGCGGAGCTGGAGGATTTCCAGTTCGGCCTGGCTGATCGAGGTCTTGGCCGCCGCGATTTCCGCGATGTGCTCGCCCCGCTCGCCGCCGAGGCGGGCCGCCTCCCGCTCCAGGGCCAGGACCTTGTTCTTCTCCGCAAAGCCCTTCTCGAGGAGCTTGCGCAGCCCGTCCAGTTCCTCGCCGATCAGCGCAATCTGGCGTTCCTTGGCCTCCTGCTGGGCGCGCAGGCCGCGGATCTGTTCCCCGACCTGGCCGATCCGCTCCTCATAGATCCTGATCTCCCCCTGCAAGGTGTCGCGCCGCGCCGCGAAGAGGCTTTGCTGACCCCGCAGGCTGTCGCCCAGCTGGGGCTCGTCCTGCCGCGCCAGGAGCTCCGCCGGGAAAACGATGGTCTCTGCCTCGTCGCGCTCCGCCATCAGGCGCGCTTCGTTCGCCTGCGCCTCGTCCAGCTTGGCCTTGAGGATGACGAGCGAGGCCTGGGCGCGGGTCTCGTCGAGCCGCACCAGCAGCGCATCCCGCTCGACGGCGTCGCCATTGCGCACCAGGATCTGCTTCACGATCCCGCCCTCCATGTGCTGGATGGCCTTGCGGTTGCTGTCTACCGTCACCTTGCCGGAGGCGATGACGGCGGAAGAGAGTTCGGCGGTCGCGGCCCAGCCGAAGAAGCCGGCGAAGGTCAGGGTGACGACGGTAATCCCGGCGATGACGATCGGCAGCACGCGGGTCGGCGCCGCCTTTGGTGGGGTGGCAGGCTGTGTCATGACGATACTGCCTCGGCTGCGGCGGCAGCCTTGCTTCTGGCGTCCGCAGCCGCATCTCTCGGTGCCGCCTTGGGTACAGCCTTGGTGACCTTGGGCATGACCTCCTCGCGCGGTCCGAACTGTTCGATCAGGCCGTCGCGCAGGACCAGGAGCTTGTCCATGCCGGCCAGGACCGAGGGGCGGTGCGCGATCACCACCAGGGTCGTGCCGCCTGCCTTGAGTTCGGCGACGGCCTTGCGCAAAGCCTCTTCGCCGTCGCCGTCGAGGTTGGAATTGGGTTCGTCGAGCACGATGAAGGCGGGCTCGCCGTAGAGTGCGCGGGCCAGGCCGATACGCTGGCGCTGGCCGCCGGAAAGCGCCGCGCCGCCCTGTCCGATGACCGTGTCGTAGCCCTGCGGCAGGCGCAGGATCATCTCGTGGACGTTGGCCCGTTGGGCGGCGCGCACGATCTTCTCCGGGTCGCCCGCCCCGAAACGGGCGATGTTTTCAGCGACCGTCCCGTCGAAGAGCTCAACGTCCTGGGGCAGGTAGCCGAGGGCGGGCCCCAGCAGCACGTGATCCCAGTCGCTGATGTCGGCGCCGTCCAGCCTTACGTTTCCCGCCGCAGGCGCCCAGACGCCGATGAGCAGCCGGGCGAGGGTCGACTTGCCAGCGGCGCTCGGCCCGATCACGCCGAGGCTCTCGCCGGGGCTGAGCGCAAAGGAAATGCCCTTGATAACCGGCTTGTCGAGGCCCGGCGGCGCGGCGACGAGGCGTTCCACCGCCAGGGCGCCTTTGGGCCGCGGCAAGGGCAGGCACTCTTCAGGTTGCTTTTCCTGGGCGAGAAAGCCTTTGAGGCGGCCGTGGGCGCTGCGCGCCAGAATGAAGCTGCGCCAATGGCCGATGGCACCCTCGACCGGCGCCAGCGCGCGGCCCATGATGATCGAGGCGGCGATCATCACACCGGGCGTGATGATCTGCTGCAGCGCCAGATAGGCACCGGTCCCGAGAATGGCGACCTGGAGAGCCGGGCGGACGAACTTGGCCGCGGCGGTGAGCAGTCCGCCGCGGTCGCTGGCTTGCGCTTGTGCCGCCAGGGCGGCCTGGTGGCGCTGCCGCCAGCGCTGCCGCAGGGCCGGCATCATGCCCATGGCCTCGATCACCTCAGCATTGCGCAGCGTGTTCTCCGTGAAGCTATGGGCGGCAGCGCTGTCCGCAGAGGCATCGCGCAGCGGACCCCGGGTCGTCAGCTCGCTGATCACGGCCAGCGTGAAGAGGATCACCGCTCCGCCCAGGGCGACCAGCCCCAGCAGGGGATGCAGCAGGAAGATGATGGCCAGGAAGAGGGGAGTCCAGGGTGCATCGAAGAAGGAGATCAGGCCGTTTCCGGTCAGGAAGCCGCGCAGGCTTTCCAGGTCGCGCAGGGGCTGGGCTTCGCCACCCTCGTTCTGCCGCAGGCGCCGGCGCAGCAGGCCGCTGAACAGCGTGTCGCTGAGCGAGCTGTCCAGCCGCGACCCGATGCGCACCAGAATGCGGGCCCGCACGAATTCCAGCAGAGCACTGGTCAGAATCATGCCGATGGCGACCACCGTCAGCATAATCAGGGTGTAGCGGCTGCCGGAGCTCAGCACGCGGTCGTAGACCTGCAGCATGTAAAGCGGGCCGGTCAGCATCAGCAGATTGATGAAGAAGCTGAAGAAGCCCACCGAAAAGAACGTGCTGCGCACGCGCTGGAGCGCCTCTGAGAGGGGGTTCTGGCCCTGTTTTCGTACCGCTTTGGTCATTCCTTAGCCTGAGACTCTGCCGGTTCTTGAAAAGCTGCAAGGCGGCGGCGCCATCCGGCACCGCCGCCCCGCTGGGGTCTGCTGGTTTTCGGGTTGATCAGACACCGGTGATCATGAAGTCGTCGGAAGATAGGTCTTCCTCGTTCACGCCCACCAGGCGGATCTCGTCGCCGGCCGCCTCGTCGAGGGTGATGATCACGTCGTCGCCGTCGTTCACCGCCGCATCCAGCAGGTCGTCGAAATCGGCGATCGAGAAGCCGTCGAGCTTGATCAGGTCGTCGCCCGGTTCGAAGTCCTTGATGACGTCGCTGCCGCTGCCGGGATTGTAGATAAAGACATCGTCGCCGCGGTCCCCTTCCAGCGTATCGTCGCCTTCGCCGCCTTCCAGCGTGTCGTCGCCGCGGCCGCCCTCGATGACGTCGTCGCCTGCACCGCCGGCGATCTCATCGTCGCCGCGGCCGCCGTCGATGACATCGTCATCCTCGCCGCCGTCGATGGTATCTTCGCCGCGGCCGCCGTCGATGGTGTCGTCGCCGGCGCCGCCCAGAATCAGGTCCTCATCGCGGCCGCCGTCGATGACGTCGTCGTCGTCGCCGCCGTCTATGGTGTCGTCACCGCGGTCGCCCTCAATGGTGTCGTTGCCCGCGCCACCGTCGATCTCGTCGTCGTCGCGGCCGCCGTCGACCAGGTCGTCGCCGGAGCCGGCTTCGATGGTGTCCTCGCCACGGTCACCGTCGATGGTGTCGTCGCCCGGTCCGCCATCGATCAGATCATCGTCACGGCCGCCGTCCAGTTCGTCGTTGCCGCCACCGCCGTTCAGGGTGTCGTCGCCGCGGCCGCCGCCCAGCGTATCGTTGCCGGCGGTGCCGTCCTGGAGGTCATCGCCACGGGTGCCGTTGTCGCTGATCGGGTCCGGCAGGCCGTCGAGCACAGTGTCGCTGCGCTCGTTCAGGTTTTGGATGCGGGTGTCGTCGGCCGCGTCCGTGTCTGCCTCGCCGAAGGGCGTGGTCGAGAAGTTGGCCAGCAGGAACTCCGCCAGCGCGTCCTGCTCGCTGCCCGGCTCGGCAAAGTCGGAGGCCCCGGCATCGCTCAGAACGTCCTTGAGCTGCACCACGTCGGCGAAGCCCGGATCGGCTGCGGCGAAGTCCGGGAAGGGGTAGCTGTCGCCGCCCAGGTTGGCCAGGAAGTCGAGGGTCACGATGCGGATCGGCGTATCCGGGTTGACCGCCAGTTCGCCGTTCTCGACCAGCGCCATGACCGGATTGCCGTCCTCGTCGATGATGGCGGCCGACTGGATGCGCGCGCCCGGCGCGGCGTCCGGATCGAAGCTGAAGGAAACACCGCCGACCTGGGGGAACTGCCCGGGGGTCTCGCCCGGCCCGGTGGCGGCGACGCCGTGCTCCAGAACTTCCAGAAGCTGTGCGGCGGTCAGGGTCTGCAGCGTCAGGCCGTTGTTGAACTTGAGAGTGTTCTCGACGTCGAGCTGGGAGACCTCGCCGGCCTGCTTGCCCGAGGCCGGGTTGTCCTGGGGCGGCAGCTCGACGAAGTTGCCGGAGCCCGGGGGCTGTTCCTCGATCACGCCGATGGGGGCACGGATGCCGCCGCCGTTCTTGATCGAGACCATGACGCTGTCGTCAAACTCCTGGGCCAAGGCCAGGTTGGCGTCGGCGGTGAGGTTGCCGAAGTTGGTTTCCTCGGTCCGCACGTCGTCGCGGCGGCCCTCCAGATAAACGTCGGTCCGACCCAGGATGACACCGTCTTTGGCGATCACGATATCTTCCACCGCGTCGGTCAGGGTCTTCACCTGACCGCCTTTGGTGCCCTCGGCGAAAGCGTCGTTGTTGCCCCAGAAGGCCTCGACCTGCTCGTCCGTCGTGGCAAAGGCGCCGCTGACGTCTTCGTCGGTCGCCTCGCCGTTCTCGGTGATGAGAACGCCGTTTTCGTCGAACTCGATCACCAGGCGCCCGACGTAGGAGTACTCGCCGTCGGTGCTGACGATGACCGCGGGATCGCCGTCCTTGTTGAACGTATTGAAGGGATAGTCCTCGTCCGCCGTATCGCCTTCGTTCAGACCGCGGTCGATGTCTTCCTGGTCAGCCTGCAGAGTGTCGGAGCCGCCGGCGATGATCACGTCGACGCCGCTCAGCTTGCCGATCAACTCTTTTTCCAGGCTGATCTGCTGCAGGTGAGTGACCAGCACGATCTTGTTGACGCCCTGGGCGATCACGTCGTCGATGATCGGCTGCAGGACGGCTGCCAGGGCGTCCATGTCGTCCGGGTTATCGCCGTCGATCACGGTGGTGTCGCCCGGCGAGGAGATATTGGCAAGATTCGGCGTGGTGGCGCCGATCACACCGATCTTCTCGCCGCCTTCCTCCAGGATCGTAGCCTGGGCGATCTTGGGCGAAGGTGTGCTGGTCGCCGACTGCTCCGGCCCGGTCTGGAAGTCGGTGTTGGGCAGGATCTGATCGGTGAAGAGGTCGGCCAGGTTATCGTCGTTGGAGAAGTCCAGGTTGGCCGCCAGGTAGGGGAACTGGGCGCCGACCCAGCGGTCGTCGGCCACGCCGTCGTCGTTGCGGAACTGCGGGGCGATGATGTCCGCCAGCGTCGCGGTGCCCAGGTCGAATTCGTGGTTGCCCAGGGCCGAGGCATCGAAGCCGATGGCGTTCATGATCGAGATGTCGACCCGGCCGCCGCCCTCGCGCAGGCTCTCGTAGAGCTCGTCCGGCGCTTCCAGGCCGAAGAAGTCGTTGTAGAAGTCGTTGAAGACGCCCTGGTCGCGGAACACGTCGCGGTCGTCGGCGGCGCTGAAGAAGGGGCCGCTGAGGAAGTTGTCGCCCGCCGAGAGGGTGATGGAATTCGCGTGGGTGTCTTCCAGGAAGTCGACAATGGCGGCGAAGTTGCCTGCGCGCTCCACCGCTTCGACGCCGCCCTCCAGGTCGGAGGCGTGGAGGATCTGCAGCTTGAAGGTCTCCGGCTGCGATTCCAGGGCGATGCGGCCGACGATCGGCTCGTGGTCGCTGCCTGTCTCCGAACCGCTGCGCGCGCCGTCATCGAAGTCGACGTTCACGTGGACGATGTCGAACTCGGTGTCGTCGGCAAGGTTCTCGGTCACCAGGAAGTGGTCGAGAACCTGGGAGTTGCCCTCGAAATTGAAGGTGTAGACCTCGTCGTCGGTCAGCTCGTCGATCTGGTTGAAGAGAACCTGATCGCCATCGGACTCACCGGTCAGGATGGGTTCCGGCGTGGCGAACTGGAAGTCGTTCAGGTCGCCCAGCACGATGACATTGGCGTCCGGGTCGGCCGCCTTCAGGCCGTCGACGTAGTCGTTGATGGCCTGGGCCTGGGCCTCCCGCTCATCAAGGCCAGCATCGACAAAGGGCTGCTGAGAGCCGTAGACCGGCGTCGAGCCGAACTTCGAGGAGAAGTGGTTGTTGATGACGGTGACCTCGTTGCCCTCGAACTCGAACTGCGCCTTGAGGGGAATGCGGCTGCCTTCGAAGGCCTCGAAATCGAGCGCCTGGACCGAGCCCTCCAGCAGGTCGACGCGGTCCGGGTTGTAGAGATAGGCAACGCGGATGTTGCCGCCCGGCTGTCCGCCCTGGCTGCCGTCCTCCGGCGCAACATCGAAGAACTCATAGGTCGGCCCGCCGGCGGCCGCGATGGCATCCACAAGTTCCTGCAGCGTCTGCGAGGCGTCGGTGGTGCCGTCGTTGGTGGTGCCGTTGTTGTCCTGGATCTCCTGCAGGGCGATGATATCAGGGCTCTGCAGGTTGTTGACGATCTGCTGGCCGAGGATGTCCCGCTGGGCATCGTCGCTGGAGGCGGCCGAGAGGTTCAGAACGTTGTAGCTGGCCACGGTCAACTGGTTGGCCGTGCCGGTCAGGTCCGTGGTTTCCGCTTCCAGGCCTGCATCGTTGACGACCGCGACCGGAGTGTCGGGCAGGACCTCGAAATTGCCGAAGCTGTAGCCCAGAATGCCGGTGACGTCGCCCAGGCCGTCGCCCACGTCGACGCCGTCCCCGGAGCTGCCCTGGATCTGGATGCGCTCGGGATTGATGTCGTCGGCTTCCAGGTCGATGCCGCCGCGTGGATTGAGGCCCTCCGGCCCGACATTGGCGCCGCCGTCGGCCACAACCCAGGTTTCGCCGAAGCGGCTGGTGGCCGAGGTGGCCACGGCATCGGGCACGGTGACCCGCATGCCTTCCAGGCTCTCGAAGTAATCGAGGCCGTCGGTTGTGGGATCGAAGGAGCCGAAGGCATCGTCTTCCACCACCTGCTGCGGGGGAACGCGCCCGCCGGCGCCCAGGACCGTAGCTGCGGGCAGCGCGTTGCCGCTGCTCTGCACGGTGACAGCCGGGTCGCCGCCGATCTGGGTGAAAGTGAGATCGTTCAGGCGGCCGCCCGGCACCACCTCGCCGACGATGCCGGTCACTTCAACGGCGTCGCCGACGGCCACGGAGTCGCCGGAGGCGATGAAGATCGCATCCGAGGTCGCGATGTCGCCGTCGCCGGTGGGATCCTGAATGTAGAACCCGCCGTTGCCGAAAGCGGTCACGATGCCGGTGGTGGTCACCGCTTGGAGGAAGAAGGGCGAAGTGTGGCCGGCGCCCTGGATTTCCATGATGGTGCGGGCAACCGGTGCGCCGACTTCGACCTGCACATTGCTGCTGCCGGGTGTGTTCAGGGCTTCCTCGTCCCGCGGGGAGCCGGTGCCGGGGACGGGGGTCGAGAAGTCATTGCGCACCCAGTCGGCCGGGGTGTCGGTATCCGTACCGTCAGGAATGCGCGAAGCGCCGCCGACGGTGAAGCCATTGCCGTCAAAGCCTTGCGCCAATTCGGTGGCTGCATAGGTGAGGTCGTCGACGCCGTTGTCCCGCACCGCCACGGAGTCGACAACGGAGGTCCAGGGCGCGCTCTCCGGCGTACCGTCGTCGTCCAGATCCAGGTCGTCGCCGACGCTGCCTGTGAAGTCCTCGACCAGCAGCAGTGTGACCGTGCCGTTCTCGAAGGTGTTGTTGAGGAAGCCGGTGGTCCAGAAGCCGTCGGCATCGGTGCTGCCGACCTGGATTGCGGAGTCGATGGTGCCCTCGTTGGAGTTGGCGTCCCCTTCGATCTGAATCAGCCAGAGATTCGAATAGTCCGTATTGGGATCGCCGAGGATCTCGACGAACTCGCCGGCGTCGCTGCCGCTGTGATTGAAGACAAACTCGTTGATGACCGCCGACATATTGGCTCCCCTTCGTATGTCGTTCGCAGGTTCAGACCTTGAGAGCAGCCGACCCGGTTCCCTTGCGCCTCAACGGCGGCCGGTCAGCGCTGTGGTCGCGATGTGCAAGAACTAATGCAGACAGTGCCTCTGAAGATTTTCACGGGCTGCAGACAGCCTTCTTTTTGGTTAAGCGGGCGCAGCGAAAGTCTCGCGAAGCCATGAAGGTCGCGTGACACACAGTCGAAATTTTTTTGAAACCAAGCTGCAGGTTGGCTGCGCCGCGGGCGCGCTCGCCTGTGTCAGAAAAGAGGCGGCATTTCAGAAATCAGCCGAGCAAGACGAGGGGACGCTATGTGTCGCCGTGCACATTCTCGCTCGCTGATGGAGTGCGTGACAGCGCTTTCCGTTGCGGGAGTTTACCCGTCTGTCCTGTTGGCCGTTCGGACCTGTAGAGGCGTGCCAGGACGTCGGGCGGCACACCCAGGTAGTACAGCAGGTGGATC
Source organism: Rhodospirillales bacterium BBD 1991-14 (assembly GCA_001657395.1). Lineage (GTDB taxonomy): Bacteria > Pseudomonadota > Alphaproteobacteria > Kiloniellales > Kiloniellaceae > Pelagibius. The sequence goes on from LYSY01000001.1 coordinate 372,417, forward strand.
AGCAGCCAGCCGGCGACGATTCGCGGCGGCCAGCGGCCTTCGAATCGGCGCGAGGACGTCGTCACAGGCGGTTCGGCAATGCAGACGGTCTTGCCGCTGCGTTCGAGCCGGCGGCAGAGGTCGTAGTCTTCCATCAGGGCGATGGGCCTGAGACCGCCCATATGCTGCAGCGCTTCGCGCCTTACGAAGATCGCGGAGTCGCCGTAATAGAGTCCGAAGCGCCGGAACCAGGCGTAAAACCGGGTCAGCCAGCGGTCGAAAGGACTGTTGCCGTCGAAGAGAATGCGGAAGTTGCCGCCGACCACATGCGGGTCGGCCAGCGCCGCACGGATGGCGTCGAGGCTCCCGCTGCCCAGCCTGCTGTCGGCATGCAGGAACAGGAAGATGTCGCCCTCGGCAACCTCCGCGCCGAGGGCCAGTTGCTGGCCGCGTCCACGCGCGCCGCGGATCGCCCGTGCCCCGGCTTTCAGGGCGACGGTCACAGTGCCGTCGGTGCTGCCGCCGTCGATTACCAGAATGTCGCTGCCCGCATCCTCCCGCCGCAGCCGGTCGATCAATGCCGGTATGCGCCCGGCCTCGTTCAATGTGGGGATGATGATGGAGAGTTTCATGGTGCAGGATCGTTTGCCGCGTGCGTGGGATGCGTCGCGGAGGGGCTGATGCCGAGGAGTGCGAGCTGCGCTTCCCAGTGCGACCAGCGCCGCGCCGCCCAAGCCCGCGCCCAATGACGTGCCAGGGGGCCGCTGGCCCAGGGCAGGGCGCCGACCTGCGGCAGCCTTTCCATGCAAGCGAACCACAGCCCGCGTAACCAGCTATGGATCTCGGCCCGCTCTCTTCGCGTCAGATGCTGCAAGGCGTTCGGCAGATAGACCCGCCCGAAGGCCACGTGGCGCGCTTCGTCGCGTGCGATGGTATGCGAAAGGGCATCAAAGCGATGGCAGTGTGTAAAGCGGCGGGCGGTTTCCTGAAAGGCGAGGGCTTCTCCCTCGATGATGACCTGGACGGCGAGCAGCACGGCTTCCGGCGGGCCCCGCCAGGCCAGGATGGCGTCGCGGGCCGGGCTCAGAAGACCGGGTCCGACTTCGCTGGCCGGGTCATAGCCCACGCCTCCAACGGTGCTCTTGCTCCCGCTCTTGGCCAAGTAGCGCCGGTAAAGCTCCGCATGGCGATGCTCTTCCTCGGCCTGAAGCGCAAGGCAATCGCGTGCGAGAGCATGGGGAAGCCGGGTGGCCAAGGCTTCGCAGACCACTGCCGTGGTCTCTTCCCCGGCCAGGAACTGACCGGCGAGAGTCCGGGCCAGCCGATCCTCCCCCGCGGGACCGCGGTCGGCAATGTCCTGCCAGAGACTCTCCAACGGAAAGGCGAGGGTTTCCTGTCCTTTATCCAGCAGCAGGGTAAGGACCTGCGTGCGGGGGTCCGTCATGGACGGCCCGCCCAGAGCTCCAAAGGCTGTCCTTGCTGCAGCGAGGGTTGCAGGGAGGCACGATCCTCGAGGCTCCAGCGCAGATGCTTGATCTTGGCCAGCGACATGCCGCCCATGTCGTCGGTGTCGGCGGAAATGGCGATGTAGAGGCGCTGTGGCGGATCTTCTCCGAAGGCGTCCCGGTAGTCGGCGATGAAGTCGATGCGTTCCTCGTACCAGGTGCCGAGCCCGGCCTCGGCGCCGCGCAGAACCGTCAGGCGCCCTTCGTCGAAGTGCGGGTGGTCGAACACGGTCCCGCGTTCGCGCTCGCCGCCCCAGACATAGGTCATCACCCGCCCGATAGACGGATAGCCGAACAGCCCGCCGAGCCGGTCGAAGAGGGAGCGCTCGGCTTCGGGTGGCGGAAACCAGAGATGAATCGCCAGAGGCCGGTCGTCCTGGCCGACCCGGTCCTGCGCACTCGGGGCGATGCCCCGGTCGACGCGCCAGCGCCAGGTGAGCTGCGCGCCGGGCTTGACGGTGACCTCGGCATAGAGGAAGGCGACTGCGCCATCGGCCTCGACAATCAGGGTGTCCGGAGCGGCGACGATGAAGTCGGCCGGCGGCTTTTCCGGCAGGGTCAGCACCTGCCATTCGTCGAAGGGCTGCAGCGCTTTGTCGCCCGCCAGGATCGCGGCCTGGGCAAGGCCGGGTCCTGCGGCAAGAACGGCCATGAGGCCGGCAAGGGCGGCCCTGGCGAGGGTTTGCTTTCGGCCCGGCTCTCTGCTCACGTCGGCGGCTCCGTAGGGTCATCGGGGGACGAGGTCTGCTGGGTCTCTCGATAACCTGGAGGCGGGGAGGTCCGGCGGCAACTCACAAGGAGTCACGCAGTGATCAACTGCGCTTGAGGGCTTACCTGCGGACAGTTGCGTCCTGGGGTGCCCCAGTCGCGGATGGGGATATAGCCCTCCTGCGCGCTGCCTGCGTGTTTCAAATGTTGCTAATGTGAGAATCCCCACTGGTGGCTTGCCCTGCCAGGCGTAGGGACAAGACAGCCGGGTCCGGGGAACGACCCCCGGCCGGCGCATCGCCGCCCAAGAAAGAAGTGTGGGAGTGCAGAAGGACATGATGAGCCATGTCGATGCGCGAGGCGAGCCGGTGAGCGGAGCCTCCGAAAATGCCATAACGCTGTATGAGAAGGCCCTGGCGCAATTGCAGTGCTATCAGGGCGATCCGGTCGAGACCATAGAGGCCGCTGTCGCGGAAAGCCCAGAGTTCGTGATGGCGCACTGCCTGCGCGCCTACGTTTTCGCTCTGGCCACCGAGGTGGACGCCATGGCGGAAGCGCAGAAGAGCTTCGAGGCGGCGCGCGGCCACCCGACCACGGCGCGCGAGCGCCGTCACCTGGCAGCGATCGATCAGTACCTGAAGGGCAGCTGGGAGGGGGCCATTGCGGTGCTGGAGGACACCCTGGTCAACTGTCCCCGCGATGCGCTGGCGCTGCAGGTCCTGCATCTCAGTGACTTCTATGTGGGTGACGCCCGCCACCTGCGCGACCATGTCGCACGGGTTCTGCCGGAATGGTCGGCCGATGACCCGGGCTATCATGCGCTCCTCGGGATGTACGCCTTCGGTCTGGAGGAATGCGGCGACTACGAGCGGGCCGAAGAGATGGGCCGGCGCGCGATCGATCTCAATCCGCGCGACGCCTGGGCCCAGCATGCCGTGGCCCATGTCATGGAGATGCAGGGCCGCCAGGAAGACGGGATCGCCTGGATGCGCGGGCGCGAAGGCGACTGGGCAAACGACAGCTTCTTCGCCGTTCACAACTGGTGGCACCTGGCGCTCTACCATCTCGATCTCGACCAGTTCGACAGCGTCCTGGCGGTTTATGACGACAGCATCCGCAAGGACCGGTCCCGCGTCATGCTCGATCTTCTCGACGCTTCAGCGCTGCTGTGGCGCCTGCACCTGCGCGGTGTGGACGTCGGCGAGCGCTGGATCGAGCTGGCGGACTGCTGGGAGCCGCTGGGTGAGGACGGCTTCTACGCCTTCAATGACGCTCACGCCATGATGGCTTTCGTCTCCGATGGGCGCACGGCGGCTGCCGAACGCCTGCTGCTGGCGCAGCAGCGGGCCATGTCCGGTACCCGCAGCAACGCCATGATGACTCACCACGTCGGCTATCCCCTGTGCAACGCGCTGCGCGCCTTTGGCCGGGGCGACTACGTGACGGCGGTCGATCTGCTGCGCCAGGTACGCGGCCGTCTCAGCCGCTTTGGCGGCAGCCATGCGCAGCGGGACGTCTTCGATCTGACATTGATCGAGGCGGCGCGCCGCGACGGCCAGCTCTCCCTTGTCCGCGCCCTTGCCAACGAGAGGGTCGAACTGAAGCCGAGCAGCCCGCTGAACCAGCGCTACCGCGAGGAAGCATCCCGGCGCCTGGCGGAGATATCCGGCGCCGCGGTCGTGTGACCTGCGTCAAGCCTTTCTGGCAACGATGAACTGGCGACGATGAAACGGCGCGGGCGGGCCGCTCGGCCCGCTGCCCGGGTGGGCTATCGCGAAGAGAGAGGCAGACCGGGCGGGGATCAGCCCGCCGCGGCGGCGGCTGGCGCGTAACCGGCGATCAGATCGCGCCAGAACTTCTTCTCCAAGGCCTTGGGAAGGTCCTCGGGGTCCTGGACGGTCATCAGAAAGGCTCCGGGCCCGCCGATGACATTCTCCCGGAAGTAGGCCGGCAGGTCCCGCCGTCCGCCGAAGACAACGCCGTTGACCGTCGCGCCCTGTCGGATCGCCTCGTCGCGCAGCATGGCCGGCTCGAAGCCTGCGTTGTCGACGCCGTCGCTCAGGATGTTGATGACGGCCCGGCGGCCCCGGTAGGGCGCAGCGGCGGCAATGCGCGTGGCCGCGCCGACGGCCTGGGCGATATCGGTCATGCCGCCGGCTGACGCGGCGGTGCCGGCCCCATTGCCGGCTTGCGGGGCCTGATGGTTGCCGTCGTAGTGGGAGCGGTCGATGCGCGGGGCGTCGCGCAGCTGGGCGGCGACACGGGCCGCATCCTCCGGCCCGGCGATAACGGTCCAGGGCACGACGATGCGCACCTGACCGTCGCTGGACCAGGTGAAGGCCATGAAACCGATGCGCTGCATCAGCCCTTCGCGCACCAAAGAGAGAAAGCTGGGGTTCACCACGCCGCGGGAGAGGCCGGTGAGTTGAAGCCACTCCTCATGGCGGCTGATCGAGTCCGAAACGTCGATCGCGGTGACCAGATTGAAGTCGGTGGAAAGCGGCGCGCTGGCACCCTGCGCCTCCGCCTTCTGCAGAGGCGCCGCGATCCCAAGAATTAGGACAACAATCAGCGTTCTGAACAGCATTCCTTTTGCTCCTCAGTCGAAATCTCAACATGCAACACACAAAAAACTGGTTAACGAGGCACCAGAGGCTTCGTGTGTTCTTGGTTGTGCGGCTTTTTTACCCGCGGTTTTGCGGGGGTTTTCTCTCGGCCCAGTGTTCGTCGACGGGATCCATTGGATGCCTTCGGCCGACACCTGGCCGGTGTCCTTTGGCAGGCATCCAGGCTTTTTCGACGGTCAGTGGGATCACTGCGGTGAAGCTTCTCTAGGTGTGCATTGACCGCAGAAGGCGAAAAGTCATCCGATCAATTTGCGCTTTCGGAAACCAAAACGACCACGAGTTCTTTGGATCTGTAAGGTGCTATTGACTGTCAAACAGATTAACGGCCGGTCGTTTCTGGGTGATGTCTTGGGGCGGACAGAGTGTTTCAGTTGTTCTCCCCGCCCGGAGGAGAAGGTTCCGGCTGAGGCCGGGTGCAGGCTAGGCCGCCAGAGGCGACCCAAATGCGGTCTTCGGCAGGCTGTAGCGCTTGGTCAAGGGGTTGAACATGACCGCGCAGCGTGCGGACATGTCGGCCAGATAGGCTGCAGCGGTCGCAGATTCCAGGCCGGCGGCAAGCGCAACCTCCTCCAGGGTCGAGGGAAGCATATCGGCCAGCGCCCCTGTCAGCAGGGCGCGGGGGTCTCCCGAGCTGCCGGGCAGCGCTCTGCGCCGGGCATCCGGGGCCCCGGCGGCGTGGTCGTTCGGCGACAGAAATACGCCGCAAAGCCTTGAAATAAAAGAAAAGTGAACGGCAACCATCTCTTAGAGTCCTTGGCTGAAGAGGTCCTGGTCAGGGCCAAATTGCTTCCTGTTCAGACCTACGCGGCCAGGGCCGAGAGGGTTTCACCGTGGGTAGGAAATCAGTCAGGTCCTCAGGGCGCGAGGCCGTCAGCGGGCGCCCGGGAGACCGCGTCGACGAACTGCTCGACAGCCGCCTCCAGACTGCCGCCGTTGACGATGGTGACGGCTCGGACCCAGGGCGGCAGGGCGGCGCTGCGGGCGAGCCGCCGGCGCACCGCCGCCAGATCCTCCCGTCCGCGCGCCAGCAGACGCTCTTCGAGCACGGCCTGCGGTGCGGTGACCAGCACGACGGTGGTTCTCGGATGTTTCCGCATGGCTTCGGTGATGACGGCGCGGGACACGTTCGCGATCACCGTGGCCCCGGCGTCCAGTTGCCCGGCAACGGAGGCGGGCAGGGCGTAGCGCAGGGCATGAGCGCCCCAGTGAAGAAAGAAGGCCCCGCTTTCCTTCAGGGACGCGTACTCGTCCTCGTCGACCGTCTCATGGACTTCGCTCGCCGGATCGCTGGTGCGGGTGATGATCCGGCTTGGAAAGACATAGCCCTCATCAGCGGACAGGCGCAGCCTCGCGCCGTTGATCAGGCTGTCCTTGCCGGCGCCGCTCGGTCCGACGACGAGCACCAGATGGCCGGATGCCGCTTTGGAACGCGCTGGGGAAGATCCTGGCATCTCAGGGCGTGGCCCTCAGGGCCCGCTCGATCACGGCTTCGAAATCCCGCAGCGGCGGCGTCTCCGTGGTCGGGTCTTTCGCGGCTTCGTCCCAGCGCCGCAGGGCGAGGGCCGCTTTGGCGTGGGGGCCCGCCAGAAATGCCTCCGCCTCCTCGGCTGTGAAGGGGCCGCCCTGAAGTGCGAGGCTGCGGGCGGACTCTTCGGAGAGCGTCTGAAAGTAGCCGGGTTCGGCCTGGCAGAGATAGCGTTTGGCGGCGACGTGCTGCGCGACCGGCGCCGTCACCGCGGGGCCGAACCAGCGGGACAGATAGGTCGCGCCGATGGTTTCGTGGGCTGCGTCGATTCCGGCGGCGGCCGCGCCTTTGTCCTTGGGGTTCACAAGGTGGCCGATGTCGTGCAGCAGAGCGGCGGTGATCAATGCATCCTCCGCCCCGGCGCTGCGGGCCAGGGTGGCGCACTGCAGGGCGTGATCCAACTGGCTCACCGCCTCGCCGCCGTAGCGGCTGCCGCCCAAGGCCTCGAGTTGAGAGAGCAGGGTCTCCGCGATCGCAGAGGGGCTCTCGTTCCCATCCGGCATGGCGGCTACCGTTCGGCCGTCGCTTCCTTCACCAACCGTACTCATCGCGCAAGTTCTCCTTCTTCCGCGTCTGCCGCATCGGGCGCCCTCGGGCCCGAAAGACGGACGCGGTCCATCAACTGAAAGGGGGCCTCCTGATCGTGCTGGCCATAGAGACAGACAGTGTCCACGAGAAAGGACACCGCCGTGTGCGGGCTGAAGAGGTCGGTCAGGTGACTTTGCAGCAGTTCCCTCTGGGGGGTCTCCAGAGGGCCCGTCAGAGTCATGTGAAAACGAAACTCTTCCATGACGTAGGGATAGCCCCACTGACGCAGCAGGGCTTCCTGGCGCGGGGCCAGCCCCGAGTTCAGTCGCCGCTGCAGGTCTTCTTCGCTCAGTGGCGCGCGCACAGGTTCGAAGTCGCGCACCGCGGCGGCCGCAAGCCTGTCCATTTCTTCGGAAGGCTTTGAGAGTGTCAGGGCCAGAAAGGGCCCAAGCGCGCGCACCGCCAGCGGTGGCGCTTCAAAAGAGCTCTGCCGGGCGGCAAAGACGGCAAGCGCATCGTGCAGATCCCTTAGTGAAGTGCCGGGGGCCAGGCGGAACGGCGCCTTCAGCGTTGCATGAAAGCCGTAGCGGCGCGGACTTGCCGTGGCGGCATCCAGGTCTACGGCCTCCAGCCCGTCGATCTCCGGGCGCACCAAGGTGGCCCCGCTCTCGCAGTCGCGGCCCAACCAGCGCTGCGCCAGTTCCCAAAGGCCGCCGTCCGGCGGCGGTGCGTAGTAGATGGCGTAGCGGGGATGGGTGCTCGAACTCACGGACTGACCTCTTTGCGAACCATGGCAGGGCGAAACATCATGGGTAACCTGATCGAACCGGTACTGAAGCGGACAGAGTCCAAAAGAACGGTGGCTTCGAAAGAACACTGGCTCTCGCTCGGCGTTTGAGCGAAGCCTTGAAGTGGCTGAGCCGATGCACCGGGCTTCATGCCCGGCTGTCTCCATGACTTTTAGGTCATCGACGGCATCGCCGTACAGGGCGTCAAATCTTACAGTTTCATGACTGTTTTGTGATTTGTGAAGCATTTGTGATGGATCGCACAGATGACGCTGAACCGTTTCAGTAACGAGTGCCGACCGAAACAAAAGAAACCGCGTGTCGGAGTCGAAGCAATCCAGGCGTTACAGGAAGGTAATAGAAGAGGGGCCACTCGGGCGGGCAAGGATTGCGCGCGGCATCGACGCCTCCGGAAGTCAGGATTTGTCGGCTTTCGGAGTCCGGGTTATTCGGCCATTCGTATTCTTGGGGATTTGAGATGAAACATCTGGTGTTTGCCGCGGCGGCGGCCACGATGCTTTTCGGCGCGCAGGCCGAGGGGCGCGATACCATCCGCATTATGTCTTCCGAATCCAACTTTCCCTTTACCGCCATGGTGGGCGAGAGCTTCGCCAGCAATTACCGCCAGCCGACACCCATTATCGAGCGGACCACGGCGCGCAGCAGCACCCGCAGCTTCTGCGCCGGGGTCGGCCACGAGTTTCCGGACATCATCGGTATCCCGCGGCGCATGTGGAACGCCGAATTCAAGGAATGCCAGGAAAACGGCGTCAGCCGGATCACCGAGATCAAGGTCGGCTACGACGGCATCGTGCTCGTCGGGGCAGATGGCGGCCCGGTTATCCGGCCGACCAAGGCGCAGATCTTCCAGGCCCTGGCCAAGCGCCTGGTGGTCGACGGCGAGCTTGTCGACAACCCCCACACGCGGTGGAACCAGATCCACGATTCCCTGCCTGACATGCCGATCCGCGTGATCGGCCCGCTGGTCAATACGGACCCCGGCAATGCCTTCCTGCTGGAAGTGATGGATACCGGCTGCCGCAAGATCGAAGCCATGGCGCGCCTGCCGGAGGAGGTGCGGGATCCGGCCTGCGTCAGCCTGCGCAATGACGAGGCTTTCGAGTCGGTTTCCAAGAGCTATGACGAAGCCGTCCGTCTGGTGCATGCGCGCGAGCATCAGCTGGCAGTCATGCCGTTCTCGTTCTACGAGATCCATGCGGAGAGCCTGGCCCTGCACCCCATCGACGGCGTCCTGCCCGACGAGCAGTCCATTGCGCTGGGCGAGTATCCCGTAATCTGCACGCTCTTCATCTACGTGAAGGTCCAGCATTACGAGCAGGTGCCCGGGATCCTGGAGTTCGTGACGGAGTACACCAGCGACCGCGCCTGGGGCCCGGACGGCTATCTGGTCGACCTGGGCATGATCCCCATGTCGCACAGCGAGCGCATCGACCAGCGCGCCAACGCCATCGGGCTCAATCCCATGTGGCGCTGATGCGTTCGGCACGAGAACTGCCATAGAGCCGACGACGTGCGGTTTTCGGGGGCCTGCACGCTGCGCAGGCCCCTTTCGCTTTCAGGAACGCCGGAGTCTCTGGGCCCGGGTCTCTGGGCCCGGGTCTCTGGGCCCGGGTCTCTGGGCCCGAGTCTCTGTGGATGAACCGCTTCCAGTCTGCGATTCGCATCGACAAAGTAATCGCGCAAAGCGAAACGAATCGGGATTTCGATGCCTTCGTTAACCAAAAGTAATTGCTGGATGTACTTTCTGTGACAGTGCAGTGAAGCTGGGATGATATCTGTGGCTTATTTGATCGTATTCCTTTTTCCCGCTTCAGCATCTTGATATAAGCCGGCGAAAGATCACCGTTTTTGGTGATTGCAATGGGATCTAGAGAGTGGACCCATGGACGGCCTGGCTCCTTCGCGACCGACCCGCTACCGCAGCATCTTTATCTCGGATGTCCATCTGGGCACCCGCGGCTGCAAGGCGGACTATCTGCTGGATTTCCTGAAAGAGACCGAGTGCGAGACGCTCTACCTGGTCGGCGACATCTTCGACGGCTGGCGGCTCAAGAAGAACTGGTACTGGCCGCAAGCCCACAATGACGTCGTTCAGAAGCTTCTGCGCAAGGTGCGCAAGGGCATGCGGCTGGTCTACGTGCCCGGCAACCACGACGAGGTTCTGCGCGATTACCTGGGCATGCACTTCGGCGGCGTCGAAGTGATGAAAGAGGTGATGCACGAAACCGCCGACGGCAAGCGCATGCTGGTGATCCACGGCGACGAGTTCGACGGCATCGTCAAGTACGCGCGCTGGCTCGCCCTGCTCGGCGACTGGGCCTACGTGACCATGCTGCAGGTGAACACCTGGTTCAATTACCTGCGCCGCAAGCTGGGCTTCGGCTACTGGTCGCTCTCGGCCTATCTCAAGCACCGGGTGAAGAATGCCGTTCAGTTCGTCTGCAACTTCGAAGAGGCGGTGGTCGCCGAAGCGAAGCGTCACGGCGCCGACGGCGTGATCTGCGGCCACATCCATATGGCGGAGATGCGGATGATCGACGGTATCCTCTACGTGAACGACGGGGACTGGGTGGAAAGCTGCACCGCCCTTGTGGAGCACTTCGACGGCAGGCTGGAGATCCTGCCCTGGGCTGAGCTGCGGGCCTTTCCCATGCTGGAGCCGGCAACCGCCGCCGCCTGACGGTCATGCGCATTCTTCTGGCGACGGACGCCTGGTATCCGCAGATCAACGGCGTGGTGCGCACCCTCAACCGGGTGCGCGAGGAACTGGAGCCGCAGGGCGATGTCTTCGAGGTCCTCGCCCCCCACATGTTCCGGACCTTTCCCTGTCCGACATATCCGGAGATCCGGCTGGCGGTCCTGCCGCAGCTCGGTCTGAAAAAACGCATCGAGGCGTTCCGGCCGGACGCCATTCACATCGCCACCGAGGGGCCGATCGGCGTGGCCCTGCGCGGCTACTGCGTGAAACGCAAACTACCCTTCACCACCTCCTATCACACCCGCTTCCCCGAATACCTCTCCGCGAGAATCCCGGTGTCGGCCGATGTCGGCTACCGCTTCATGCGCTGGTTCCACAGGCCCTCCAGCGGCATCATGGTGGCCACCCAGTCGATGCGCGAGGAACTGGAGTCCCGCGGCTTCGAACGGCTGGTGGACTGGACCCGGGGCGTCGACACGGCGCTGTTCCGGCCGGAGGCGCCACACGCGCTGGACCTGCCAAGGCCGGTCTACATGTACGTCGGCCGCGTTGCGGTGGAAAAGAACATCAAGGCCTTTCTGGACCTCGAGCTCGACGGCAGCAAGGTGGTGGTGGGCGACGGTCCGCAGCGTGCCGAACTTGAGGCGGCCTTTCCGGACGTCCACTTCGTCGGCGCCAAGCAGGGCGAGGACTTGGCCGCCCACTATGCCTCGGGCGACGTCTTCGTCTTCCCCAGCCGCACCGACACCTTCGGTCTGGTGATGCTGGAGGCGCTGGCCAGCGGCATGCCGGTGGCCGCCTTCCCGGTGCCGGGACCGCTGGACGTGGTAGACGGGGCGGGGGTCGGCATCCTCAGCGAAGACCTCGGCAGCGCGACGCGCGAGGCCATCAAGATCGACCGCGACCACTGCCGCGAGCACGCCCTCAAATTCTCCTGGGCCAACTGCGCCCGGATGTTCCGCGACAACCTTCAGCGGCTGGACTGAAGGTCAGCCGAAGCCCAGTCCGCGTTCCCCGGGCTGCCGACTGCGCTGCGGTCAGTCTAGGCAGGAGACTTCGCCGTTCTGGTAGCTCTGGCACCATTCATCCTTCAGCCTCGAGATCGCTTCCGCCCAGTCCTTGAGATAGGTCACGACGAAGTAGGCTTCTCTCGCTTCCATCCCGGGAGCCAGGTGCGCAGCTTGTGCCCGCACCCTGCGATAGGCATTGTCAACGCGCTCGATCTCCAGGCGTAGGGGCTCCTGATTGCAGATCGTCGATTTGAACCACTTGCCGTCTCCCGCACACCACGCCACCAACTCAGTAACGGCAAATCTGTACTGCAACGATGCGAATTCGGGATCGCGCAGAGCGCGGCCACAGTCCGCCAATGATCTTGAAAGGAAGAAGCTGAAGGCGAACACCAACTCGCCTGTCTGCATGCGCCTGTCGGATTCGAAAAGGACCAGGCGCCCGTCTGATCTCGCGATGAACACGGCAAAGCCCTCGTCCGTCGGCCCGAAATCGAAATAGGGCGGTTCATTCGCCCAGACCGCAAAGGTGTTCACCCGTTTCAGACCAGCAGTCTTCTGCGAAACAAAGTTCTCCGCCTTCCCGGCGATCTCATCGGGTGTCCAGGGAACGAAGTCGGTATCGATCGCGGCTCCGAAGTGCTTCTTGAACTCCGCCGCGATCCTGAATTCCTGGCGGGTCTTCCAATTCACATCTGGCCTCGTTTCTTCGACCAGCGTGCAGATCAACTGATCGGCGCCCTGGCTTGGCGCCGCGGCCAAGCCCATCACCGCCACCAGAAAACAAAGCAGCTTCTTCGTCACGCTCTCCCCCGCGACACATCTCGATCCTGCAAGGTTTATCATAGCCGTACAACCGCTAATAGATGTCTCGGGTTTGACAATTGGCGCAGCGGGCGCCCGGCGCTACACTCCCGGCCACGCGGGCGGTGAAGCCCGGGCAACGAGGGGAGGGGGCCGATGAACCCGGACTACGACGTACGCGACCCGCGCTTCAGGGACTACCTGCTGGGCAACTGCGCAGTGGAGAAGCTCTATACAGGCACGCTCTGGGCCGAGGGGCCGGTCTATTTCTGTGACGGCGACTTCCTGCTGTGGAGCGATATCCCCAACAACCGTATCCTGAAATGGACGGCGGGCGGCGGGGTCACCGAGTACCGCCGCCCCTCCGACTACTCCAACGGCCATACCCGCGACCGGGAGGGACGGCTGGTGAGCTGCGAGCACGGCGCCCGGCGGGTCACGCGCACCGAATGGGACGGCACGGTCACCGTGCTGGCCGAGAGCTACCAGGGCAAGCGCCTGAATTCCCCCAACGACGTGGTGGTGAAGTCCGACGGTACGGTCTGGTTCACCGACCCGCCCTACGGCATCCTCTCCGACTACGAGGGCTACAAGGCCGACAGCGAGATCGGCGCCAACTATGTCTACCGCCTCGACCCCAAGGCCTGCGACCTGACGGTGATGGCCGACGACTTCGACAAGCCCAACGGTCTTGCCTTCTCACCGGATGAGAAAACCCTCTACATCGCCGACACCGGCCTTTCCCACGATCCGGAGGGGCCGCGCCATATCCGCGCCTTTCAGGTCGGCGACGACAACAGCCTGTCGGGCGGGGAGGTCTTCGCCGTCTGCGATACCGGTGTCTTCGATGGTTTTCGCCTGGACGAAGACGGTAACATCTGGTCCAGCGCCGGCGACGGCGTGCACTGCTTCTCCCCTGCCGGCGAACTCCTGGGCAAGATCCGGATCCCGGAGAAGGTCTCCAATGTCACCTTCGGCGGCGCAAAGAAGAACCGCCTCTTCATCACCGCCACCACCTCGCTCTATGCCGTCTACCTGAACCGCCGCGGCGTCCAATGGCCGTGAGTCCGGGCCGCATCCTGCGGGCCTGGAGGCCCGGCCAAGATCGCTTAGAGTAAAGCGCCTTGTCGGACGACAAATCGGACATCGAAGGGCAGTCTGGGAGACCGGCATTTTCGGAGCGGGAGATCAGGTCCGCGTTCATTGTCTCTCTGATGCGCGCGCTTCACAGCCGCTTCGATGTCGAGCCGCTGATCGACGATCCCTATGGCCTCGTGATGCTGACACCGGAGGACCGGGCAGCTTTGCGCGACTTCGTGATGGCGCGTCGGCAGGACCCGCCTCCAACGCGCGCCGCAGCGGATCCCGACGAAGCAGTCTTGGCGTCGGTCATGAGAGCCCGGTCCGGCTATGGGAATGTCGTGGTTCGCACGCGCTTTGCCGAGGATCGGCTTGGCCAGGCGATCGAGGGTGGCACTTCACAATATGTGATCCTGGGGGCGGGGCTGGACACCTTCTCCCTCCGCCAGCCAGCTTTACCATCCGAGTTGCGTATCTTTGAGGTCGATCACCCCGCAACCCAGGAGATGAAGCGCCGCCGTTTTGCCGCGGCCGGCCTTACACTGCCCGGCAATGTGGCGCTCCTGCCTGCCGATCTTGAACGCACATCGGTGGCCGAAGCCTTGTCGGCTTCAGACTTCGAGCCGGACAGGCCGGCGTTTTTCTCCTGGCTTGGCGTCAGCCCCTATCTTACCGAACAGGCGAACACGCAGGCTCTCCGGTCGATTGCCCGCTGCGCAGCACCGGGCAGCGGGTTTGTGTTCACCTATCTGGCGCCGCTGGAGAACGCCGAGGGAACTTCCTATTCCCGGCTTCATCCGCAGACGGTGACCCACATCCTGGACAACTGTGGTTTCGCGGTCGTCGAGGATCTCGATGCCTTCGAGCTTGCCGGCCGCTATTGCGCCGGGCGTGGTGACGGACTGGGCGTAACGACGGACTTTCACATCGTCCATGCGCGCATGAGAGGCTGACGCCGGTCCCAGGGAGGCGGCTCCGAAGGAGGGGGTGCGGCCTGCTATCCCTGCACCTTCTGGCCGCGGCCGTAGACCAGCAGCATGCCGATGATGACGCAGCCGTAGATGATCTGGCGTCCGGCCTCCGGCATCTGCATGACGGAGAGGATGGACTGCAGCAGAGAGATCAGGATGACCCCCGCCACGGTGCCCAGATAGGTGCCGCGCCCGCCCAGGATGTGGGTGCCTCCCAGCACCACGGCGGCGATTGCCGGCAGCAGGTAGGGATCGCCCATGGCCTGATAGCCCTTGTTGGAATAGCCCGCCAGCAGGACGCCGGCCATGGCGCTGCACATGCCGGAGATGGCGAAGCAGGCGATCAGCACGCCCTTGGTGTTGACGCCGGAGAGGAAGGTGGCGCCCTCCTGGTTGCCGATCGCATAGATGTAGCGGCCCAGCGGCGTGCGCTTCAGCAGGATGACCACGGCGATGCCGATGACCGCCCAGATGAAGACGGCGTTGGGGATGTTGAAGAGGCTGCGCTCCACCGCCAGCCAGCGCATCGTCTCGCTGGCGTGGTCCTGGGGCGCGAAGCCGCCGGTATGGAGCACCATAACCCCCTGGGCGACGGCGTTGATGCCGAGGGTGAAGATCATCGAGGGGACGCGCAGGATGGCCACGCCCAGGCCGTTGATGAGCCCGAAGACGAGGCCGCAGAACAGGCCGAAGGGAATGGCGTACTCCGGCCCCCACCAGCCGGCGGCAGCGGTCGACATCATGCCGCCGACGGTGACCAGCCAGGGGATTGAGAGGTCGATATGCCCCAGCAGGATCACCAGCATGACGCCGGAGGCGATGATGCCCAGGAAGGCCGCGACCTGGAGCTGCTGCAGCAGGTAGTTGGCCGACAGGAAGCTGGCGGAATAGAGGCTGCCGGCCAGCAGCATGACGACGATGAAGCCGAAGGCGATCACCACCGGCTTGTCGACGGACTTCAAGGCCCCCTGCAGCGCGCCCTGCATGTTCTCCTGGATCGACATGGTTACTTGAAGAGCTCCAGGCGGTTGCGGATCTGGAAGACGCGGGCGGCGCCCAGGCTGACGGCGACCAGCAGCACGACGCCCTGGAACAGCGGCTGCCAGAGCGGCGGAAGGTCGAAGACGAAGAGCAGGTCGTCGATGGTGCGCAGGATGAAGGCACCGAAGATGGAGCCGATGGCCCCGCCGGCGCCGCCGTAGAGCGAGGTGCCGCCGATCACCACCGCGGCGATGGAATTGAGCGTATAGGTGCCGCCGATGGGGGCGCTGGCCTCGCCGGAGAAGGTGACGAAGGTGAGCATCAGCCCGGCGAGCCCGGCCAGCAGCCCGGCGAGAGTGTAGGCCGCCAGCTTGGAGCGCCCGATGGCGACGCCGGTCATATAGGCCGCACCCTCGGCGGAGCCGACTGCATAGCAGCCGCGGCCGATGACGGAGTTGCGGAAGGGCAGCCAGATAATCAGGACCGCCGCCAGCAGTACCACCAGGGAGGTCGGCACCACCTCGAAGACCGTGTAGGTCATGAAGTCTGCGAGGTCCTCGTCGACATCGCCGCCGGGCACCGGGCGCAGCAGCAGGGCGATGCCGTAGTAGACCGCCCCGGTGGCCAGTGTGGTGATGATCGGCTGCAGGCGTCCGTAGACGACGATCACCCCGTTCACCAGGCCGGCCAGCGCGCCGGCCAGCAGCACCACGGCCGTGCCGATGGCGATCTGCAGCGGGTCGCCGCTGACCATGGAGGAGGCCAGGCAGTTGGTCATGATGAAGACCATGCCCACCGAGAGATCGAGGCCGCCGGTCAGCACCGGCAGGGTCTGGGCCATGGCGACCAGCGCCAGCAGCACGGCCTTGTTGGCGGCTGTCGTGACCACCGGCACGGTGAGGCCCGCCGGGTGGTTGGCGATGTAGAGCGTGAACATGAGGACAAAGACGACGGCGGCCAGGATCAGGCCCTGGCTCTGGCCGAGCCGCAGTTTCAGGTCGTTCATGCCGGCGCCCCCGGCTGGGAAGAAGCCTCCGCTGTGTCGTCCAGGCTGAGGTTCAGCGCGCTGGCGACGATGTTCTCCTCGTTGATGGCCGCGCCCTCAAGCTCCCGCACGATGCGGCCGTCGTACATGATGCTGACCCGGTCGCAGCAGCCGATCAGTTCGTCGTAGTCCGTCGTGTAGAACAGGATGGCGGTTCCGGCGGCGGCCAGGTCGCGCAACAACTGATAGATCTCCTGCTTGGTACCGACGTCGATGCCCCGTGTCGGATCGTTCAGCAGCACGATGCGCGCGTTGGTCATCAGCCACTTGGCGATCACCACCTTCTGCTGGTTGCCGCCGGAAAGCGTGGCGACCGGGTCGTCGACGTCGCCGACCTTGATGGAGAGTCGGCGCACCATCTCGTCGATCTCCGCATTCTGGCGCTCCCGGTCGATGAAGACGCCGCGGGTGAAGTGGCTGATGGAAGCCATGGAGATGTTGTCGCGCACCGACATGGGCAGCAGCAGCCCCTCGGACTTGCGGTCCTCGGGAATGAGGGCGATGCCGACGGCGCTGGATTTGGCGAGCTGGGGGCTGGTCAGACGCAGCCGCCGCCCGGCGATCTTCACTTCTCCGGAGACTCCCCGCAGCACGCCGAAGAGCGCCAGCAGCAGCTCGCGCTGGCCCTGGCCGTCCAGCCCGCCGAGGCCGACGATCTCCCCCTTACCGACGGACAGCGAGATGTCGGTAAGCCGGCTGCCCCAGGTGAGGCCGCCGATCTCCAGCTCCGGCTCCGGCGGGGTGTCGTGCTGGGGTTTGGGCGGATAGACCTGGGTGTACTCCCGCCCGATCATCAACTGCACGATCTCGCTGTCGCTGCGGGTTCCCTTGGCGAAGGTCTCGATATGGCGGCCGTTGCGGAACACCGAGCAGGTGTCGGCCAGCTCCTCGATTTCATGCATGCGATGCGAGATGTAGAGAATGGCGAGGCCCTGCGCGCGCAGCTCGCCCAGGATTGCGTAGACCTTCTCGACGTCGGCAGCGGTGAGGGCGGAGGTCGCTTCGTCGAGGATCAGCATCCTGGGGTTCCGCCCCAGGGCCTTGGCGATCTCCACCATCTGGCGGCGCGACAGCGGCAGGTTCTTCACCAGTTCCAGAGGATTCACATCTTCGCAGCCGACCTTCGACAACAGTTCCTCGGCGCGCCGCCGCTGGGCGCGGTGGTCGATCAGGCCCCAGCGCAGCGGCGGATCGGCCATGGAGATGTTGTCCGCCACCGAGAGGTCCGGCATCAGGGAGAGTTCCTGAAAGATGCAGACGATCCCCTTCGCGTTGGCATCCTGAGGGCCCGCGAAGGTAACCGCCTCGCCGTCGAGGAGCAGCGTGCCGGCGGAGGGCTGGACGACACCGGCGGCGATCTTGATCAGGGTCGACTTGCCGGCGCCGTTCTCGCCCAGGATTGCGTGGATGGCGCCGGGATGACAGGCGAAATCGACACCATCCAAGGCGACGACGCCGCCGTAGTGCTTGCTGATTCCCCGCATCTGCCAGAAGGCGGCGGGGTCGGGGGGGCTTGAGACGGGTTCTACTGCTGGTGCGTTCATCGGGCCAAGCGGACTCCGGGCAAGCTGTGTTTCCATGAAAGGGCGCCGCGTCCGGAATGCGGACGCGGCGCTTCAGCTCCTGGGCGTCGAAACCCGCCCCCTACTGGTCTTCTTCCGTCTTGGCCATGATCTCCGTAGCGGTGATGTTGACCCCGCAGGGCGGGAACTCGTTCGGCGTGAAGAAGTTGTCCGTCAGGTCGGGGTAGTAATTCACGTTGGCTTTGAAGTCCGGGTGCTCGACCAGCGGGATCGGCACCGAAACGTATTGCGGCAGAACCTTGCCCTGCAGTGCCTCCAGGGCCGTCTTCGCGGCGATGGCCACGAGGCCCGGGGACTGCCCGGCCGACGAGCACAGCAGCCCGTCACCGGCGTGCTCGGCACAGAGCTTGCGGAAACCGTTTTCGGCCTCCCCGGCCACCGGCACGAAGGGATGGTCGGCGTCGATCATCGCGCGCACCGCCCCGGTGGAGCCGCCCTGCACGAAGACGCCGTCGAAGGTGCCGTGCACGGCGATCGCATCGGCGGTCACCTTCTGCGCGGTGCCGTCGTCCCAGTTGCCGACCACTTCGACGATCTCGAAGCTGTTGCCGCCGGCCTCCATCAGCTCACGGAAGCCGAGATGGCGGTCGCGGTCGACCGAGTTGCCCGGCAGGCCGCGGACTTCCAGGATCTTGCCGTTGCTGCCCACGTTTTTCAGCAACCAGCGGGCCATGATGCGGCCGATCTCGGACTGGTCCTCGTTCACCTGGATAATCCTGTCGCTGTCCAGGACGTTGTCGAAGGGCACCAGGACGACGCCGGCGCGGTTGGCGCGACGGATGACCGGCCCGAAGGCCGTTGGATTGACGGCGATGGTCAGGATCGCGTCGTAGCCGGCGTTGATGAAGTTGTCGATGGCGGCGACCTGGGCAGCCACGTCCGTTCCCGTGGAGACGATCTTCAACTCCTCGATCAGCGGCTTCACGTCAGGCTGCTCGGCATAGGCCTTCAGCGTCTTGATCATCTGAATCCGCCAGGTGTTGCCGACAAAGCCATTGGCCAGCGCGATGCGGTAGGGCGGTTCCTTGGCCTTGAACTGGAAATGCTTGGTTTCGGCACTGAATGGCGCGAAGCAGCTGGGGTTATAGCCGGGGCCGCTGACTTCTTCGGGGCCGGCGGCGAGGGACAGGGACGCTGCCCCGGCTGCCATCAGACCCGCCAAGACGGCAGAGGCTATCGCTTTCTTGACCATGAACATTCCTCCCGGGTGTTGGGCGGGTTGCTTCCCGCGCATTGTCTTGCTCGATGTCTTGTCAGTCCGAGCCGGGCGTCGTGGCGGGAGACGCCGAGACGCCCATTCGCGTGCTGATGACGAGGCTCGTCTTCCATCTAGGGCGCGCTAGCGTGGCCCAGGTTCATGATGCAGTCAATTCATCAGTCCGGTGATCAGCGGAGGGCTATCGCTTGGCTTGCCCTAGCAAAAGTCTCACTTATGCAATGCGCCTTCAGAGGTGTGTGCAACTGCAGCATGGCACGGAGGTTGAGATACGGAGCAGCCTGCAATAGGCTGATCCGAAACAAGGATTGAGAACAACGACGGGAGCGCGCCTTTGCCGCAGCTTCCCAGCGGGAGGGGAGCCCGAGGTTGCGCGAGCCGGTCAAGTACCTTTTCATATGGCCTGCCTTTCTCGTCGTGCTCCTGATCGGGCTGTTCCCGCTCATCTACTCGCTGACGGTGAGCTTTCAGTCCGTGCGGCTGGTGCCGCCGCGTCCGCCGCGTTTCATCGGCTTCGACAATTACATCTCCCTGCTCGGCGAAGAGCGCTTCTGGCAGGTCGTCACAACGACGTCGGGGATCGTGTTCTCCTCCGTCTTGGTTCAGTACGTCATCGGCTTTGCCGTGGCTTTGGCGCTGTTCAGCCGGGTGCCGGGCGAGCGGCTGTTCCGGGTGGTCTTCCTCTTTCCCATGCTCATGGCGCCGATCGCCGTGGCCCTGGTGGGGCGGATGCTGTTTCACTCCACCGTCGGCCCGGTGAACCACTTCTTCACCCTCCTGGGCTTTCCGAACCTGCCGTTTCTGACCGACGCCAACTGGGCCCTGGCGACCATCGTGACCGTGGAGGTCTGGCAGTGGACGCCCTTTGTGATTCTTCTCATGCTGGCCGGCCTGCAGAGCCTGCCGCGCGATGTCTATGAGGCGGCATCGCTGGAGAATGCCACGCCCTGGCAGCAGTTCTGGGGCATTACCTTTCCGATGTTGCTGCCGATCTCGGCAGCGGTGGTTTTCATCCGCATCATCGAAAGCTTCAAGATCATCGACACGGTCTTCGTGCTGACCGGCGGCGGCCCGGGCATCTCAACGGAAACCCTGACCCTCTATGCCTACCAGGAGGGCTTCAAGAAGTTCAATCTGGGCTACACCTCGGCGTTGTCCTTCCTCTTCCTGATCGTGGTGATTGTGATCGGCGTGGTCTACCTGGCGGTCCTGCGGCCCCATCTGGAGAAGCGGTCATGATGCGCCGTCCGCTCGTCTTCGGCCTCTGCCTGTTCTGGGCGCTGGTCACGCTGTTCCCGCTCTACTGGACGCTGGTCACCTCCCTGAAGCCGCCGACCGCGGTCAACGGCGGGCCGACCTATCTGCCCTATATCGATTTCATCCCGACGCTGCAGGCCTATCGGGACGCCTTTTCCGGCATTCGTGGCGATTTCATCGCGCCGTTCGTCAACTCCTCCCTGATCTCGATCACGGCAACCGCGCTGGCGGTGCTGTTCGGGACCATGGCGGCCTACGCCCTGGTGCGTTTCGAATTCCGGGTCCGGCTGCTGTCCGGTTTGATTTTCGCCGCCGTGGCCATTGGCGGGTTCCTGCTCTTCAACGAAACCCTGGGATACTCCAGGGCCGAGGCCATGGGGCTGGCTTTCGTGGTCTCGCTGCCGGCCTGCCTGCTGGCCAACCGGCTGCCGCTTCCGGGGCCGGTTCTGGGCAACAACGATGTGCTGTTCTGGTTCGTTTCCCAGCGCATGTTCCCGCCGATCGTCACCGCCTTTGCCTTGTTTCTTCTCTATTCGGAGATCGGGCGAGAGGGATTCAAGCTGCTGGACAGCTTCCTCGGCATGGTGCTCTGCTACACGGCCTTCTCAATTCCCATCGTGGTCTGGCTGATGCGCGACTTCCTGGCCGCCCTGCCGGTCGAAATCGAGGAAGCCGCGCTGGTGGACGATGTGCCGCGGATCCGGATTTTCTTCGAGATCGTGCTGCCGATGGCGCGGCCGGGCCTGATCGCCACCTCGCTCATCACTCTGGCCTTCATCTGGAACGAGTTCCTCTTCGCCCTGCTGCTGACCACCTCGGAATGGCAGACCCTGCCAATTCTGCTGTCCGGCCAGAACTCCTACCGCGGCGACGAGTGGTGGGCGATTTCCGTGGCTGCGCTTTTCGGCATCGCGCCGATGATGGTGGTGGCCATGCTGCTTGCTAAGCTGATGCGCTCCGGCCTCACCCTGGGCGGCATTCGATGAGAGCAGGACACCAAGCGAGACGGACCGGCACTGCAAGATGCCTTGCAAAGCGGCTTGCGAAAAGGTGGCCGGTCACCAAAACCAAAGACAAGAGAGAAAGGGAGAAACGCCAATGAAAAAGCATCTCTTCGCCACTGCCAGCGGACTGGTTGTGGCCTTTGGAATCTCGGGGGCGGCGCTCGCCTGCTCGCCGGACTTCTCCGGGGTTACCCTGAAGGTCGGCTCGCAGACCGGGCCCTTCATTGCCTCGGCAATGCAGGCGGCCGGCGAGAGCTGGGAAAAGCAGACCTGCGGCACGGTTGAAGTGGTGGAGTTCCCCTTCGGCGAACTTTATCCCAAGTACCTGACGGCGATGGTGGCGGGCGAAGCCGCCTTCGACGTGATCACCTTCGCGCCGGCCTGGACACCCGACTTTGCGCCCTACCTCTCGGAAATGCCGGAGAAGATCCGCACGACGGCGGAGTGGGAGGATATCGCCCCGGTTTATCGCGACCGCCTGATGGTATGGAATGGCAAGCATCTGTCGCAGACCATCGACGGCGACCTGCACACGCTGTCCTACCGTCTCGACCTCTTCAACGATCCCGAAGAGCAGGCGGCCTTCAAGGCCAAGTACGGCTACGATCTCGCGGCGCCCGAGACCTGGGACCAGTACTACGACATCGCCGAGTTCTTCACCCGGCCGGAAGAGAACCTCTGGGGCACGGCCGAGGCCTTCCGCCGCGGCGGCCAGCAGTTCTGGTTCTTTTTCACCCACGCGGCGAGCTACACCAACAACCCGAACAATCCGGGCAGCATGTTCTTCGATCCGGAAACCATGGATGCCCAGGTCAACAACGAGGGCTGGGTGAAGGCGCTTGAGGACTACATCCGCTCGGTCGGCTACGCCCCGCCGGGCGCTCTCAACTACACCTCGGGCGACATCCGCACCGCCTTTGCCGGTGGTCAGGTGGCCATGAACTTCGACTGGGGCGACACCGGCACGATCTCGTCCGACCAGGCCCAGAGCCAGGTGGCGGGGTCCGTGGGCTCCGCACTGACGCCGGGCTCGACGCAGATCTGGAACCACAAGACCAATGCCTGGGACACCTTCGACGAGCCGGTCCACTCCCCCTTCATGGCCTACGGCGGCTGGCAGGCGGCGGTGCCGCAATCGGCGAAGAACCTCGATGCCTCCTGGCACTACGTCGAATGGGCGTCCAACCCCGACAACTCGGGCCAGGCGGCGGTGACCGGCGGCTCCGGGGTCAACCCCTACCGCTTCTCGCACTTCACCAACCTGGACCGCTGGCTGAAGACCTTCTCGGAGGAGGAGGCCAAGATGTACCTCGCCGCCCAGCGCGGCAGCCTGGAGGCGCCGAACATCGCGCTCGATATGCGCCTGCCGGGTTACTTCAGCTACACCGAGGAACTGGAGATCGAGCTTTCGAAGGCTCTGTCCGGTCAGGTTTCTCCGAAAGCGGCCTTGGACGCCATCGCGGAGAAGTGGAATGAGCTGACCGACGAGTTCGGCCGCGAGGATCAACTGGCGGCCTATCGGGCCTCCATGGGGCTGCCGCCGCTCTGAGGCGCTGATGCTCTGATGCCGGGCCCCGGGGATTCCGCCGCGGGGCCCGGCGCCTTCCTTTGATTGTTGTGCTTTGGTGTTGAGGGGCCCCGTTTCTATGGCCGATGTGCGTTTACAGGGTGTCAGCAAGGCCTTTGACGAGGTGACCGTCATCCCGGCACTGGATCTGGAGATCGCGGACACGGAGTTCGTGGTCCTTGTCGGACCCTCGGGCTGCGGCAAGACCACAACCCTGCGCATGATCGCGGGGCTCGAGGCGGCCTCCGGCGGCACCATCACGATCGGTGCGCGGGATGTGACGGAGCTGCGCCCGGGTCTGCGCAACTGCGCCATGGTGTTCCAGAACTATGCCCTCTATCCCCATATGACCGTCGCCGACAACATCGGCTACGGGATGAAGGTCAGGCGGATGGCGAAAGCCGAAATCGAGGCGCGAATCGCCGAGGCGGCGCGCATCCTGGGGCTGGAGCCCTATCTCCAGCGGCGGCCCAAGCAGCTCTCCGGCGGCCAGCGCCAGCGTGTCGCCATCGGCCGGGCAATCGTGCGCCAGCCCGATGTCTTCCTCTTCGACGAGCCCTTGTCGAACCTGGATGCAAAGCTGCGCATCGAGATGCGCACGGAGATCAAGAGCCTGCACCGGCGCCTCAACAGCACCATGGTCTACGTGACTCACGATCAGGTCGAGGCCATGACCATGGCCGACCGCGTGGTGGTGATGAACGAAGGGCGGATCGAACAGGCCGCCGACCCCATCACGCTCTACGAGCGACCGGCGAACACCTTTGTCGCGGCCTTCATCGGCGCACCCTCGATGAACTTCGTCCCCGCCCAGGTCGCGGCGAAGGGCGATGGCCTGGCGCTCCGCCTGGAGGATGGCAGCGAACTGGCGATCCCGCGGGAGCGGTGGGAGCGTTACGGCCGCTACAGGGACCGGGCGGTCACCTTCGGCATCCGTCCCGAACACAATGCGGGCGGCGACACAGGTGCTGCGGTGATCCGCATGACCGCCAGAACGATCGAACCCCTGGGTCCCCACACCCTCATCATCGGCGAAGCCGCCGGCCGCGGCTACACCGCCCAGGTCGACTCCCACTTTCCGGCCGCGCCGGACGAGACGGTCCCGATTTCCCTCGATATGAGCAAGATGCACATCTTCGACCCGGAAACCGGCAACTGCATCTAGAGCGAAGTCCGGGCCTGATGCCCGTGGCCGGCCTTC
This sequence comes from Rhodospirillales bacterium BBD 1991-14, assembly GCA_001657395.1. GTDB lineage: Bacteria > Pseudomonadota > Alphaproteobacteria > Kiloniellales > Kiloniellaceae > Pelagibius. The sequence goes on from LYSY01000001.1 coordinate 396,515, forward strand.
AGCCGTAGGCCTTGGCCGCCTGCGGCGGTCTTTTCGGCAGCAGCCGCTCCGTCGGCAGCAGCACGGTGACCGTCGTTCCGACATCGGGCCGGCTTTCCAGGGTGAAGCTGCCGCCATGCTGCTCCGTCAGCGCCTTGATGAGGGGAAGGCCCAGGCCCGTGCCCTCGTACTTGCGATCGAGGCCGCCGTCGATCTGCCCGAACAGCGACATGGCCTTTGGAATGTCTTCTGCTGCGATGCCGATACCCTCGTCGCATACCTGGATCATGTAGCCGCCGTCAGGCACCGGGCAGGCCCGCGTAATGACCTTGCTTCCCCTTGGACTGAATTTGACGGCGTTTGTGAGCAGATTGACCAGGATCTGCTTCAGTTTGCGGGCGTCGGCGGAAAGCGGGGGCGAGTCCTGGGAGATTTCGAACTCCAGGAGCACACCGCCTTCGGCGGCGCGCGGTTGGACCAGACGCTCGGCCGAAGCTGCGATGTCGAAGATGTCCACCTCTTCTTCATCCAGCTCATCAGCGGCGCCTGACTCTACCTTGGAGAGGTCGAGAATGTCGTTGATCAGGCTGGTCAGGTGCTGGGCCGAATCGTGGATGTCCGCGGCGTACTCGCGGTACTTGGCGATGTCCGCCTTGGCGGACTGGTCTCTGATAACCTCTGAGAAACCGATGATCGCGTTCAAGGGCGTGCGAAGTTCGTGGCTCATGTTTGCCAGGAAGGCGGACTTCGCTCTGTTGGCTTCCTCGGCCTTGTCTCTGGCCTGCAGGATGGCCTGCTCGGCCTCGACCCGCTGTGTGATATCGGTGCCGATGCCGCGGTAGCCCATGAACTCACCGCCCGCGCCAAAGATGGGCACGCCGTTGATGGCGATGGTGATGACGTCGCCGTCGGCGGTCCTCAGCTTGTAGGAGAACTCTCTGAAGGGGCGGTGGCTGTGCAGGTCCGCCAGGTGCTGGGTCCATTTCTCGGTGTTGGTCTCCTCCATGGTGACCTGATGGCGTGTCCGGCCCAGTATCGTTGCCCCTTCGAAGCCGGTGATCTGTCTGTAGCGTTCGGAGACGTAGATGAACTTCAGCTCCGCGTTGGTCTCCCAGTACCAGTCGGAGGCCGATTTCGCGAAGTCGCGGAAGCGCTGCTCGCTGCGAACCAGCGCCGCCTCCCATTTCAGGCGCTGGATCTCCCGGCCCAGGAGCGAGCCCAGGACACCCACGCCGACGATGTTCGCAATGGTGAGCTTCGGCCAGATGGTCATCAGCGCCGCCACCTGCTTTTCCGGCGGCAGCAGCAGCACGACCGGGAGGGTCGCCACAGACGCCCCCGCGGCCAGCAGGGTCAGCCGCTTCACATCGGTTGCTGCAGCGGCCCGGCTGCGGATGAAGTAGTGGTAGGTGAGGCCGATGGCACCCAAGGTGACGACATAGACCAGGCCGCTGGCCACTCCGGCACCGCCGATCGAAAGGCGGGTCAAGGCGACAATGGTGGTCGTGATCACCGCCGCAATCGGGCCGCCAACAACTCCTGCCAGCAGCAGCGGGGCGCCTCTGCCGTCACCGAATATACCCGGCTCCAGCTCGATCGGCACAAACATGAGACCTGCGGAGGTTACGCCGAAGAGCAAGCCGAGGCCGGCCTTCGCCGTTTTGGTCTGCTTGGCCTGAAGGGCAAATGGGCTGCGCGCCAAAGCGGAGACGGACCAAGCCAGAAGCGCGAGCAGCCCGATGTTCGCGATGAAGGGCACGTAGCCACGCGCGATCGCTTCCCAGAATGTGTCCATCAGCGCTGCCAAGCCCGTCTTCTTGCCAATCCGGCAGCATACAAACAAATTGGTTAACTGATTGTAATTGCGTAATCTCCCCTTCGAGCTGAGTCTCATAAGGCTTTGTTTTGGCGCGAAGACCGGAATGAACGGCGTTACACTTCGAACGGTTCAGTGCCGCATAAGGGGGAGACCGCATGGCCACGACGAGTCCGACGAAGCGCAGACTGGGCAAGACCGGCCTTCAGGTGACCGAGATCGGCTTCGGCACCGCGCCGCTGGGCAATCTCTATGAGAAAATCGATGACCGGATCGCCGCGGAAACCGTGGCCGCGGCCTGGGATGCGGGCCTGCGTTTCATCGACACCGCGCCGTTCTATGGTTATGGCCTGGCCGAACACCGGGTCGGGGAGTTCCTGCGCAACCAGTCGCGCGATGCTTTTGTGCTGTCGACCAAGATCGGCCGTCTCATCCGGCCACACGATCCCGACGACGAATGGCCGGGGGTCTTCAAGGGCGCGCTGCCCTTCAAGCCGGTCTTCGACTACAGCTACGATGGGGTCATGCGCTCCTTCGAGGATTCTCTGCAGCGTCTCGGTCTGCACCGTATCGACGTGCTGCTGATCCATGATCTCGAGCCGGTTTCCATCGGCTCCGAGGCCGAGGCGGAGGCTCACAGCAGCGCCCTTCTGAGTGGCGCCAAGGGCGGCGGATACGGCGCCCTCGACGAGTTGCGGCGCAACGGCGATATCGGCGGCATCGGTGCCGGGCTCAACTACTGGGAGGTCGCCGAGAGCCTGATCGGCGAGGGCGACTTCGACTGCTTCCTGCTCGCCGGGCGTTACACGCTGCTGGAGCAGGAGGCACTGAACAGCTTCCTGCCGCTCTGCGCGGAGAAGGACATCGGGGTCTTCCTCGGCGGGCCCTACAACAGCGGCATCCTGGCCACCGGTGCGGTGCCGGGCGCCATGTACAACTACGAGCCGGCCGCGCCGGAGATCATCGAGCGGGTGAACCGCATCGAAGCGGTCTGCCGCGGTCACGGCGTACCGCTGGCCAGTGCCGCCCTGCGCTTCCCGCTGGGCCATCCCTCGGTGGCGGCCATCATTCCGGGCGCGCGAAGGCCGGAGGAGGTGGCGCGCAACCTGGCCACCTTCAATCAGGCGATTCCGGCCGCCTTGTGGAGCGACCTGGTCGGCGAGGGGTTGCTCCGCCGCGATGCGCCGCTGCCGGCCTGACCGCACGGCGCTGAGACGCAAACATGATCATCGATAGCCACGTCCATCTTTGGCAGATCGCCCGCGGAGACTACGACTGGATGACCGGTCCGGGGACCGAAGCCCTGGCGCCGATCCGGCGTGACTTCGCAGCGGGGGACCTGCGCCCCCTGCTTGACGGCGCCGGGGTGGAGCGCGTCGTGCTGGTCCAGGCCGCGGCAACGGTCGCCGAGAGCCGCTTCCTGCTGCAGCAGGCGGCAGCAATGCCGGAGGCGGCCGGCGTCGTCGGTTGGGTGGCGATGGACGATGCCGCGGTGGAGGACAGCCTCGAAGAGCTTGCCGCCGACGCGGCCTTCAAGGGCGTGCGGCCGATGATCCATGACATCGCGGATCCGGACTGGATGCTGGGTGACGCCTTGACCCCGGCTTTCCAGGCTCTGGTGCGCAAGGACCTGACCTTCGATTGCCTGGTGCGCCCGACGCACCTGCCCAGTCTTTTGACACTGCTGGATCGCCACCCGGACCTGCGCGCGGTGGTGTGCCACGGCGCCAAGCCGGAGATCGAGGCCGGGCGCTTTACCGAATGGGCTGCGCAAATGACCGCTCTGGCGCGGGATACGGCTGCCTTTTGCAAGCTGTCTGGCCTGATCACCGAGGCGGGGCCGGGTTGGACGCCCGCGGGGCTGCGCCCCTATGTCGAGCACTTGTTGGAGGTCTTCGGCCCCAAGCGCCTGATCTGGGGCAGCGACTGGCCCGTCTTGACGCTGACCGCCAGCTACGATGACTGGTGGACGGTGGCGCACGGGCTACTGGCCGATCTCAGCGAGACCGACAAGGCCGCGGTCTTCGGCGGCAACGCCGTGCGGGCCTACCGCCTGTAGCGAAGGATGTTCCTTTGCTTTTCAAGGCTTTGCGGCTTCGCTACGATTGGGTTGTACAAGCTCCACGGATTCACTTGTCAGGAAGACCCAAATGGCTGCGCTTTTCGGACGACCGATCTTCTTTGTCGCGTTTGCGCTCTGCGTTGTCTGGGGCGTGCCCCTGGCTGAGGCGGCCTGCGCCGACCCGCCCCGGGCCGGTGTAGACTGGACGAAGTGCGAGAAACGACGGCTGAACCTCACCGGACAGGATCTCAGTACCGGCAGGTTCGGCTACACTGATTTCAGCCGCAGCGACCTCAAGAGCGTGCGCTTCGTGAAAGCCGATCTCAGCGAGGCGGAGTTCTCCAAGGCACGTTTGGAGGGCGCCGATCTGAGCGAGGCGCGCATGATCAAGACCAACGCCGACCGCGCCAATTTCCGCAAGGCCAGGCTGGTGGGCGTCGACATGACGAAGGCCGAGATGGCGCGCGCCGATTTCACAGGGGCGGACTTCTCCGGTGCGGTCATGATCAAGGTCGAATTCGGACGCTCCATCCTCGTGGATGCGAACATGGAGGGGGCCGATCTCAGCCGTTCGGAGATCGCGCGGGCGGTTTTCAAGGGCGCGCGTCTTGCCGGCAGCGACTTCAGCGGAGCCTATACTTATCTCACCCGCTTTGAGGGGGCAGACCTTTCGGAGGCTACGGGCCTGGAGCAGCATCAGCTGGACGTTGCCTGCGGCGATGACGCGACGGTCCTGCCAGCCGGCCTCGAGCGGCCGTCAAGCTGGCCCTGCGCGGAGGACTGAGGGGCGGATGGAAACGACGCGGCGGGAGCGGGCATGGCGTTGCGGGCAGACGCTGGCGCTTTGCCTTCTGCTCTTCGGCTGCGCTCAGCCACCCGAGGCTTCTCGGGAACAAGGCGCTTCTCAGGAAACGGCAACGGCGCGCGCCGGTGATGCCGCGGCTGGCTTTGCGGTCCCAGTGCCGAGCTTTGCCGAGGAAACCCGGCAAAGCGGCCTGACCCACAGCTATCTGGGGGAGCGCAGGTACGTCGTCGGCGGTGGGCTGGCCCATCTCGACTGCGACAACAACGGCATGACTGACCTTTACCTCGCCGGAGGGGCCGCGCCGGCCAAACTGCTGCGGAACCGCGGCACCCCAGGCGGCCCCTTGGAATTCGAGGCGGTGGCGGAGTCACCGCTGGTACTGGACGCCGTCACTGGCGCCTATGCCCTGGATATCGACGGCGACGGCCGCCAGGACCTCGCCGTGCTGCGGTTCGGCGAGAACGTTCTGTTCCGCGGCCTCGGGGACTGCCGCTTCGAGCGCGCCAACGAGACCTGGGGATTTGACGGCGGCAATGCCTGGTCCACCGCATTTTCCGCAACGTGGGAGGAGGGGGCGGACTGGCCGAGCCTCGCCATCGGCAACTACATCGATCTGGAGCAGCCCGGCGCCCCCTGGGGCACCTGCTTCGACAACGAGTTGCACCGCCCCGCCGGTGACGGCCGCGGCTTTGCCGCGCCGCTCGCCCTTGCACCCGGCCACTGTGCGCTCTCCGTCCTGTTCACGGACTGGGACGGCGACGGAGCCGCCGATCTCAGGGTCAGCAACGACCGGGAATACTACCGCGGCGGCGAAGAACAGCTCTGGCACGTTCCGCCGGGCGCAGCCCCGCGGCTCTTCACCCGCGACGAAGGCTGGGCGAGGCTGGAGGTCTGGGGCATGGGGATTGCCAGCCACGACGTCACCGGCGACGGTCTGCCCGACTACTTCCTGACCTCCATGGCCGACAACAAGCTGCGCACGCTTGAACCGGCGGGCGCGGGTGCGGCGCAGAGACCGGCCTACCGCGATATCGCCTTTGCCAGGGGCGTGACCGCGCACCGGCCCTACCAGGGCGACCAAAGCAAGCCTTCGACCGCCTGGCATGCCGAGTTCCAGGACGTGAACAACGACACCCTGGCCGACCTCTTCGTCGCCAAGGGTAACATCGAGGCGATGGAGAACTTTGCCCTGGACGACCCCAACAATCTGCTGCTGGGCCTGCCCGACGGGCGCTTCGTCGAAGCCGGTGGTCTGGCGGGCCTGGACAGTGGTTCGCGCGGGCGCGGCGCCGCGGTCGTGGACCTCAACGCCGATGGCCTGCTGGACGTGGCGGTGGTGAACCGCAAGCAGCCGGCTCAGGTCTGGCGCAATCTCGGCCTGAAGACCGGTGTCGAAGGCCACTGGCTGGGCCTGCGCCTGCGCCAGGACGGCGGCAACCGCGATGCGGTCGGCGCCTGGATCGAGCTGCGCTCCACCGGACGTGTGCAGCGCAAGGAGGTCTTCGTCGGCGGCGGTCACGCCAGCGGCGGTCTCGGCTGGCATCATTTCGGACTGGGCGACGCCGAAGCCGCCGAGGTGCGGGTCCGCTGGCCGCACGGCGCATGGGGCCCCTGGCTGCCGGTCTCCCCGGACCGCTTCGTCGAGGTGGTGCGCAACGACGCGGCGGGCGATCGCGTCACGGAAGTGCAACAGGCGCAGCGCTGGATCGCAGAGCAATCAACCGCAATGAGGTGATTCCATCAAATTTGCATGACGGCTTTCCCGCTTCCTGAGGAAAACAGCTTATTGACAGAGCGGGTGCGTACGTCAAATATGGGCTGAGAGAACAAGATTCGTTGGAACGAACAGGCGCTGCGGGATGACCCTGCGGTGGACCAACAGGGAGGAACTCATGAAACGCGTGGTTCGTGGACTGGCCGCCGGCGTGATGGCGGTGGGAATGGTTGCTGCGGTCGCCGGTGCGGCAACGGCGCAGACCGTGGTCGGCGTCAGCTGGTCGAACTTCCAGGAAGAGCGCTGGAAAACCGATGAAGCGGCCATGAAGGCCGAGCTGGAGCGTCTTGGCGCGACCTACATCAGCGCCGACGCCCAATCCTCTAACGAGAAGCAGATCGCCGACATCGAGGGCCTGATCGCCCGTGGCGCCACGGCGCTCATCGTTCTGGCGCAGGATGCCTCGGCGGTTGTCCCGGGGATCAGCAAGGCCAGCGCCGAGGGAATTCCGGTGGTCGGTTACGACCGCCTGATCGAGGTGCCCGGCGTCTTCTATCTGACCTTCGACAACAAGGAGGTCGGCCGCATTCAGGCGCGCGAAGTCTTCAAGGTTCAGCCCAAGGGCAACTACGTCTTCATCAAGGGCTCGTCCGCCGATCCCAATGCGGACTTCCTCCATTCCGGCCAGCTTGAGGTGCTGGATGCCGCCATCCAGTCCGGCGACATCAAGGTCGTCGGCGAGCAGTACACCGATGCCTGGCTGCCGGAGAACGCCCAGAAAAACATGGAGCAGATCCTGACCGCCAACGACAACAAGGTGGATGCGGTGGTCGCCTCCAACGACGGGACCGCCGGCGGCGTGGTTGCCGCCCTGACGGCGCAGGGCATGGAGGGACTGCCGGTTTCCGGACAGGACGGCGACCATGCAGCGCTCAACCGCGTCGCCAAGGGCCTGCAGACCGTGAGCGTCTGGAAGGATGCGCGCGAGCTTGGCAAGGCCGCAGCCGCCATCGCGGTCGAACTGGCCAAGGGGACGGCGGCCGACCAGGTGCCCGGCGCGACCAAGTGGAGCGACGGTCCCAGGGGCGTCACCATGGATGCCATCTTCCTGAATCCGATCCCCATCACGTCTGAGAACCTCAACGTGGTGATCGACGCCGGCTGGGTCGGCAAGAACGTTGTCTGCCAGGGTGTGGACGCGTCCTCTGCGCCGGCCGCCTGCAAGTAGCGCGGCCTTACAGCAAAGCAGGGGCGGGCGGCCTCTCCAGGCGGAAGTCGGGCGCCCGCCCAGCAAAGGAAGAGTCAGGCCGCGCGCCGTTCAGCGACAGGCGGGCCGCGGTGCTGGCTGACTGGAAAAGCGAATGGCTAGCGACGCTGACGTCAATGCGCCCTTGGGGACGGCTCCCCGGCTGTCGGCCATGGAGCAGTTCTCACGGCTCACCGGGCTCGACACCCGCCTTCTGGCAATGCTGGGGGCGCTCATTGCGATCTGGATCATTCTCAACCTGATGACGGGGGGGATCTTCCTGACGCCACGCAACCTCTACAACCTTGCGGTCCAAAGCTCCGTGGTCGGCGTCATGGCAACCGGCATGGTTCTGGTCATCGTCGCCCGCCACATCGATCTCTCCGTCGGTTCGGTGCTCGGCTTCCTCGGCATGTGCATCGCCTTCCTGCAGGTCGAGGTTTTTCCCTTGGGCGCAGCATGGAACTGGCCACTGACTATCCTGCTCGGCATTTTCCTGGGCGTTCTGGTCGGCGTCTGGCAGGGGTCCTGGGTCGCCTTCGGCGGCGTTCCGGCCTTCGTCGTCACCCTCGGCGGGCTGCTGATGTTCCGCGGCGGCGCTTTCATGATCACCGACGGCCGCACGGTGGCCCCCCTGGACCCGACCTATCAGCTGCTCGGCGGCGGTATCGACGGCTCGATCGGTGCCACGGCGAGCTGGACCCTCGGCCTGATCGCGGTGGCTGCGGTGGCTTTCTTCAGCCTGAAGGCGCGGGCGAAGCGGGCGCGCTACGGCTTTCCGATGAAGCCGCTCTGGGCGGAGCTTGCGATGATTGCGGTCTGGTCGTTCCTGATCATCGGCTTCGTGCTGGTGATGAACGCCTATACGAAGCCGCGCAGCGATATTCCCCGCGGCATTCCGGTTCCCGTGCTGATCATGCTGACGGTTGTCATCGTGATGGCTTTCCTGTCGCGCTTCACCAAGTTCGGGCGCTACGTTTTTGCCATGGGCGGCAATCCGGAGGCGGCGGCGCTGTCCGGCATCAACGTGAAGCGTACGACCGTGATGATCTTCGTGGTCATGGGTGTCCTCTGCGCGGTCGCCGCCGTCATCACCACGGCGCGCCTCAACGCCGGGACCAATTCCATGGGCACCCTGGCGGAGCTGAACGTGATCGCCGCCGCCGTTATCGGCGGCACTTCGCTGGCCGGCGGCATCGGCACCATCCCGGGCGCGATCCTGGGTGCCGTGATCATGCAGAGCCTGGACAACGGTATGGTCCTGCTCGGCGTTTCCAGCGCCGTCCGCCAGATCGTGATCGGCCTGGTTCTGGTGGCGGCCGTCTGGTTCGACGTCGTCTACAACCGCGGCCGGCGGTAGGAGGGGAGAGCCATGACCACACCCCTGGTGGAGATGCGCAACATCTCGAAGCGCTTCGGCGGCGTTCAGGCGGTCGACGAGGTTTCGGTCGATCTCTATCCCGGCGAGGTGGTCGGTCTGCTCGGCCACAACGGTGCCGGCAAGTCGACCCTGATCAAGACGCTGGCCGGTGCCTATCCCTGCGACAGCGGGGAGATCCTTGTGAACGGCGAGCGCGTGGTCATCGAAACGCCGCGCGATGCCAGAACCCACGGCATCGAGACCATCTATCAGACGCTGGCGCTGGCCGACAACCTGGACGCGCCCGCCAACCTCTTCCTCGGCCGCGAGCTGATGACCGCCTTCGGCACCCTGGACGACGACGCCATGGAGCACCAGGCGCGTGCAGTGCTGCACCGCCTCAATCCCAACTTCACCAACATCAAGGATCCGGTGAAGAACATGTCGGGCGGCCAGCGCCAGTCGGTCGCCATTGCCCGGGCCATCCTCTTCAACGCCAAGATCCTGATCATGGACGAGCCGACCGCGGCGCTGGGGCCGCAGGAGACCGCCATGGTCGCCGACCTGATCCAGCAGCTGAAGAAGGACGGTATCGGCATCTTTCTCATCAGCCACGACCTGCACGACGTCTTCGATCTCTCCGACCGTGTTTCGGTGATGAAGAACGGCCGCCTGGTGGGCACGCGCAAGACCTCCAGCGTCACCAAGGACGAGGTCCTCGGCATGATCATCCTGGGCAAGCTGCCGGGTGAGGAGACGCCGGAGGACATGGCCGCCCGTCACTGACCGCTCCGCTTCGCCGTACGTCAGCCGGCGACAGAGGACGCCTGCCCAATTCCAGAGGTACCCTTCGAGATGACAGGAACTGCGATCTATCCCAGTCTGAAAGACCGTGTCGTTTTCGTCACCGGTGGCGGCAGCGGTATCGGTGCGGCGATTGTCGAACACTTCTGCCGGCAGGGCGCGCGGGTCGGTTTCGTCGATATCGACGCGGACTGCGCGGGGGAACTGGTGACCCGGATGGAGGCGGCAGGCCACCACAAGCCGCTCTTCGTGGCCTGCGATCTGAGGGATATCGAGGCGCTGCGTGCGGCGATCGGCGAGATCCGCGCTGGGCTCGGCCCCATCACGGTGTTGATCAACAACGCGGCCAACGATCAGCGCCACGACATCGACGAGGTCACGCCGGAGTTCTGGGACGACCGGATCGCCGTCAATCTGAAGCATCAGTTCTTTGCCGCGCAGGCGGTCTACCCGGACATGGAGGCCGCCGGCGGCGGGGCCATCGTCAATGTCGGCTCGGTGTCCTGGATGATCGGGCAGGGCGGGATGCCCTGCTATACCACCGCGAAGTCGGCGGTGGCGGGCCTCACGCGGGCGCTGGCCCGGGACCTCGGGCCGAAGAACATCCGTGTCAACTGCGTGGTGCCCGGCTGGATCATGACGCAGCGCCAGATCGATCTCTGGCTGACGCCGGAGGCGGAGGAGGATCTGATGAAGAGCCAGTGCCTGAAGCGAAAGCTCTACCCGGAGGACATCGCCAAAGCGATCCTGTTCTTCGCGTCGGACGATGCCGGCGCCTTTACCAACCAGAGCTATGTCGCGGACGGCGGCTGGGTTTGATCGGCATTTTTGATGGTACGGTGCAGAGGCGTGCGGGTGGTTGCCGGCGCAGGCGCCGCTCTGCTACGCACGGCAACCACCCCGCCTGAAGGCGAGGGGGCGGGCCCCCGCCTCAGCTCTCCAGCGCGTCAGTTCGCGCTGCTGTCCGAACCCGGAAGCGCTGCCTGACGCTCCTTGTACTCGGCGATCTTCGCTTTCAACACGCGGTACTCCTCGCAGCCGAAGAAGCAGAGCGAGTCCAGCTTGCTGAGCTGCGCCTCGGCCTTCTCGATCTCACCGGTGGTCAGATAGAGCTCGCCCAGGTATTCGTGGGCGCCGCGGTGCTTGGGATCGAGGGAAAGGGCGCGCTGGTAGTGGGTCAGCGCCACGTCGTAGTTGCCGAGCTTGCGGTTGGTGTAGCCCAGGTAGTTGAAGACATCGGCGTTCTCAGGCTGCCGCTCGGCGACCTTCGTCAGGAGGTCGATGGCCTTTTGGTAAGCCCCCGCCTCGATGTGCTTTTCCGCCTGGACGTAGTCCTTATCGGCGGCGGTGGTGGTGGTTTCGTTGCTGCTCCAGCCCGCGGCAAGCGCTGGAGCGGCGGGCGCGGCCAGAGCCGTCACCACCGCTGCGGCAGCGAAGAGGCGAAAGACCACTGTGCGGGTGGGGCTTTGGTTGCGCCGGGCGCTTGCGTTCATCGTCAGGTCCCTTCTTCTGTGGATGGCGCCGTCGCTTGATCCGGCGGCTGTGCTTTGTCCCTACCTACGGGCCGGGCCCGGAAAGGGTTTCAACCTCTCTGTCGATCGTGTGGGGGTGGCACCCCGGGGCCCTTGGCGGGCACCCCAGCCAGGCATAGTCCAGGCGCGAAGAATCGATGGGGCCAAGAGCCAAAAAACCCCGGAATTCTGTTATCTTGCGGTGGCTTCTGGGCTAGAAGCGAAGATCGACATAAAGATGCCGCGGTCCGCTACACCGTGGCCGACGCCGAACTTTTGTCCGATCCCGATGAGCGAAACCCCGCCGGTTTCCACGGCGGCCCCCACAGCGGCGCGGCAGTTCGCAAAGGCGATTGCTCGCAAAGACGAGAAGGATTGATGGTCAGCAGCCCGTTCGATACCCCGAAGGAGCACGTCGAGACCTCGCCCTCCGTCGCCGATGACGTCAAGCAGACCACCTGCTACATGTGCGCCTGCCGCTGCGGCATCAACGTCTATTTGAAAGACGGGAAGGTTCGCTACCTGGAAGGCAACGCCGACCACCCGGTGAACAAGGGTGTGCTCTGTGCAAAGGGCTCCGCCGGCATCATGCAGCACAACTCGCCGGCGCGGCTCAGCAAACCGCTGCTGCGCGTGGGCGAGCGCGGCAGCGGCGAATTCAAAGAGATCGAGTGGGAAGAGGCGCTGGCGCTGGCGGTCGACTGGCTGGGCACGGTGCGCCGGCGGGACCCGAAGAAGCTCGCATTTTTTACCGGGCGCGACCAGAGCCAGTCGCTCACCGGCTGGTGGGCGGCCCAATTCGGCACACCCAACTTCGCGGCCCATGGTGGCTTCTGTTCGGTCAACATGGCTGCCGCGGGGCTCTACACCATCGGCGGGTCCTTCTGGGAGTTCGGCGAGCCGGACTGGGAACACACCCGCTACTTCATGCTGTTCGGTGTTGCCGAGGATCATGACTCCAACCCGATCAAGGCGGGGCTCGGCCGGCTGAAGACCCTCGGCCAGGCGAAGTTCGTCTCGATCAATCCGGTGAAGACCGGCTACTCGGCGATCGCCGACGAGTGGATCGGCCTCAGGCCCGGCACCGACGGTCTCTTCGTCATGGCGCTGATCCACGAGTTGCTGAAGGCGGAGAAGATCGACTGGGACTTTCTCGGCCGCTACACCAATGCGACCTGGCTGGTGGTCGACAACCCCGGCGGTGCGGATGACGGGCTGTTCGCCCGCAATGCCGAGGGCGCGGCGCTGTGCTGGGACACAGCACGCGGCGCGGCGGTTCCGGCCAGCGACACCTCGGCCAAGGCTGCTGTCGTCGGCCGCTATACGCTGCCCGACGGGCGGACGGCCGTACCGTCCTTCGAGCTGCTGGCGAAGCGCTACCTCGACGCGTCCTATGCGCCGGAGGCGGTGGCCGAGCGGGTCGGCATTCCGGCGGAGACCATCAAGCGGATTGCCGCCGAACTGGCCGAGGCGGCCTTCGAGAAAGAGGTGGTGCTGGACATCCCCTGGACCGACTGGGCCGGGCGCCGCCACGACCGCATGGTGGGGCGGCCTGTCTCCATGCATGCTATGCGCGGGATCTCGGCCCACTCCAACGGCTTTCACACCTGCCGCGCCATCCATCTGCTGCAGGTTCTTCTCGGCTCCATCGACTGCCCCGGCGGCTTCGGCTACAAGGCCCCGTTTCCCAAGCTGATCCCGCCGAGCCCGCTGCCGGCGGGCAAGTCTGTGGCGCCGGAGCGGCCGATCTCCGGCATGCCGCTGGGCTTTCCGCTCGGCCCCGACGACCTGCTGGTGGATGACGCTGGCGAGCCGCTGCGCATCGACAAGGCCTACAGCTGGCAATTCCCGCTCGCCGCCCACGGCCTGATGCATATGGTGATCCACAACGCCTGGGCGGGCGATCCCTATCCGGTCGATGTGTTGATGATGTACATGGCGAACATGGGGTGGAACTCCTCCATGAACGTCACCGGTACGCTCGACTATCTGACCGACAAGGATCCGGAGACCGGCGACTACAAGATTCCGCGCATCATCTACTCCGACGCCTACTACTCGGAGATGGTGCCCTACGCGGACCTCATCCTGCCGGACACCACCTATCTCGAGCGTTGGGACTGCATTTCGCTGCTCGACCGGCCGATCAGCTCGGCCCACGGTCCCGGCGATGCCATCCGCCAGCCGGTCTGCAAGCCGGACCGGGATGTCCGCCCCTTTCAGGATGTGCTGATCGATCTCGGCGGGCGGCTCGGGCTGCCCGGCCTGACCGAGGAGGACGGCAGCCCCAAGTATCCGGGCGGCTATCCCGACTATATCGTCAACCACGAGCGCTCGCCCGGCATCGGTCCGCTGGCGGGCTGGCGCGGTGCGGGCGGGGAGCAGGACGGCGTCGGCGCGCCCAATCCGGACCAACTGCAGCGCTATATCGAGAACGGTTGCTTCTGGACCCACCGGCTTGCCCCGACGCAGCTCTATTTCAAGCACTCCAACCTCAACTACATCACCTACGCCAAGCAGATGGGCTGGCTGCCGACGGAAGAGCCCATCACCATGCAGCTCTACAGTGAGATCCTGCAGAAGTTCCGGCTGGCGGCGCGCGGCCACGGCAAGGTGCAGCCGCCGGAGAGCGAACGGGCGCGGGTGGAGGCGTTCTTCGATCCGCTGCCCTTTTGGTACGCGCCCTTCGAGGAAGCGGCTGTTGAGGGCGAGGGCTATGAGCTTCACGCCATCACCCAGCGCCCCATGCACATGTACCACTCCTGGGGTTCCCAGAACGCCTGGCTCCGGCAGATCACGGCGCGCAACCGGTTGTTTGTGCATCCCAAGACCGCCGAGCGTCATGGCATCGCCAATGACGACTGGGTCTGGGTGATCAGCCACCACGGGCGGGTCAAAGGCCAGGTGCAGTTGATGCACGGGGTCAATCCCGAGACCGTGTGGACCTGGAACGCCATCGGCAAGCGCCGCGGCGCCTGGGCCCTGGATGCTGACGCGCCGGAGAGCCGGCGAGGCTTTCTTCTGAACCACATCATTTCCGAGCTGCTGCCGGCGCGCGAGGGCGGCCACCGCTATTCCAATTCGGACCCCGTCACCGGCCAGGCGGCCTGGTACGACCTGCGTGTCCGGCTGGAGCGCTGCGCCCCCGATGAGGCCGAGGTGACCGATCCCTATCTGGCGCCGGTCCAGGCCCCGGCACCCACGGGCGCGCGGCCGGCGGTGCTGCGCTACGGCGCCGAATTCAATGAAGTGCCGTCGGGAACACCCGGCCCCGCGTCACCGCGCCTCGAGCACGTGGAGTGGCTCGGCAACCGCCACGAGATCGCCCGCACCGTCGCCGGTGTGGCGGACGGCCACGGCAATCAGAAACGCGGGCAGGAACCGGCTGAGCCGGACGCGGATCCCGCCAGCCATGTGAAGGTCGCCGAATGACCTCCTTACCCCGCAACCCCGGCCCGAAGAAGCTTGGCCTCGTCATCGACCTGGACATCTGCGTCGGCTGTCATGCCTGTGCGGTGAACTGCAAGGAGTGGAACACCGGCGGGCATTCCGCACCGCTGACCGATCACGACCCTTATGGTGCCGACCCCAGCGGCGTGTGGTTCAACCGCATCCACAGCTTCGAGGTGGTCGATTACGACGGCGACAGCCGCACGGTCCACTTCCCGAAATCCTGCCTGCATTGCGACGACGCCCCCTGCGTGACCGTCTGTCCGACCGGTGCCTCCTACAAGCGCGAGGAGGACGGGATTGTTCTGGTCAATGCGGAGGCTTGTATCGGCTGCAAGCTCTGTTCCTGGGCCTGTCCCTACGGCGCGCGGGAGTACGACGAAGACGCGGGCGTCATGAAGAAATGCACCCTCTGCGTCGATAAAATCTACAACGAGAACCTGCCGGAGCGCAGCCGGGTGCCGGCCTGTGTCTCCACCTGTCCCGCCGGGGCGCGGCACTTCGGCGACCTGGGCGATCCGGGTTCGGAGGTCTCGCTGCTGGTCGCGGCCAGGGATGGCTATGCCCTGATGCCGGAGCAGGGCTGTGCGCCGGTGAACCGCTACCTGCCGCCGCGCCCGAAGGCGCTCGCCGACGAGTCGTCCGACCTGACCGCCTTGACGCCGGTTGCCGCCGAGGCAGGTTCGGCCGGAATGCTGGCGCGCTGGGTGGACCGGATGCTGAGCCGATGAGCCCAGCCCAGAAGATCAAGGCCCAGAAGATCAAGGCCCGGAAGACGGTGGGTTGAGGAGAGATCCGGCGTGCATCCGGCAAAGTCTGTCATTCTTTTCACCACGGCATCGGGCGCCGGCTACGGCCTGATCGCCTGGCTCGGCGTGCTTGCGATCCTCGGCCTGGTGCCGGCAGACCGCGGTCTCGGCCTGATCGCTTTCGGGCTTGGCTTCGGCCTGGTGATCCTCGGCCTGGTGTCGTCGACCTTCCATCTCGGCCATCCCGAGCGGGCGTGGCGGGCGCTCAGCCAATGGCGGTCGTCCTGGCTGTCGCGCGAAGGGGTGGCGGCGGTCTTCACCTTTCTGCCGGCGGGCCTCTTTGCTCTTGGCTGGGTTATCCTGGGCCGCAACGACGGCGCCTTTGCCGTCCTCGGCCTGATCGCCAGCCTGAGCTGCGTGGCCACCGTCGCCTGCACCGCCATGATCTATGCTTCGCTTAAGACCATCCGGGCCTGGCACTCGCCCTGGACCCTGCCGGCCTACCTGGTCATGGCCGCGCTCTCGGGCGGCCTTCTGCTGCTGGTTCTGCTCGGCCTTTGGGGACAGCCTTTGGCCGGGCCCTTCGCGGCGACCGTCCTGGCGCTTTTCGCAGCAACCCTGGCGGTGAAGCTGCTGTACTGGCGTTCCCTGGCGGACACGGATGGCGCCAGCACGGCGGAGTCGGCAACGGGGCTTGGAGGCTTCGGCAAGGTGAGCCTGCTCGAGGCGCCGCACAGCGAGAGCAACTATCTGATGCAGGAGATGGGCTTCCAGGTCGCCCGCCGGCACGCCGAGCGCCTGCGGCGCTTCGTACTCTTTGGCGGGCTCGCGGCCCCCTTTGTTCTGGTGCTGGTCGGTCTCGCGGTGCCTGGCGCGGTAGCCGTGGTGGCGGCGATCCTGGCGGCCCTGCTGCTGGGGATCGGTCTGGCGGTGGAGCGCTGGCTCTTCTTTGCCGAGGCCAAGCACGTGGTCACACTTTATTACGGCGAAAGCCGCGCCTAGGCAGGGGAGGGGCCTGGGATCGGGGGACGAGGTACGTGGGGCGGCGCCCTCCGCCGCCATTTCGAAACGATTTCGTTGCGATGCACCATCGACGGAATATAAGCTGATCCATCTTGGGCCGGTCCCAGGAAAGGGGCCTCTAGAAAGCCGATTTGATGAATATTTATCTGCCCATCGCAGAGATTTCTGTGAATGTCTTTTTGCTGTTGGGCATGGGCGGGGCAGTCGGCTTTCTTTCCGGTCTCTTCGGTGTCGGCGGCGGCTTTCTGATGACGCCGCTGCTGATCTTCATCGGTGTGCCGCCGGCCGTGGCCGTGGCCACCGAAGCCAACCAGATCATGGCCGCCTCGGTCTCCGGTGTCCTGGCGCACTGGCGGCGGGGCAACGTGGACTTCCGCATGGGGGGCGTGCTGCTGTTCGGCGGTACCCTGGGGTCGATCTCCGGCGTCTGGCTGTTCACCCTGCTGCGCGGTCTCGGCCAGTTGGACCTGGTGATCTCGCTCTGCTACGTGGTCCTGCTGGGCGTGGTGGGAACCCTGATGTTCGTGGAGAGCAGCCGCGCCCTCTTTCGCCGGCGCCGGCAGATCGACGTGCGCCGCAAGCTGCACCAGCACCACTGGATGCACGGCCTGCCGCTGAAGATGCGCTTCCGCAAGTCGAAGCTCTACATCTCGGCTTTGCTGCCGATCCTGATCGGCTTCGTGGTCGGCATCCTGGCCGCCATCATGGGCGTGGGCGGCGGCTTCATCATGGTGCCGGCCATGATCTACCTGCTGGGGATGCCGACCTCCGTCGTGGTGGGGACGTCGCTCTTCCAGATCATCTTCGTGACGGGCACCGTCACCTTCCTCCAGGCGACCGAGAACCAGACCGTGGATGCCATCCTGGCTCTGATCCTGCTGACCGGCGGTGTTATCGGCGCACAGATCGGCACCCGTGTCGGCACCCGTCTGC
Organism: Rhodospirillales bacterium BBD 1991-14; assembly: GCA_001657395.1. Taxonomy (GTDB): domain Bacteria; phylum Pseudomonadota; class Alphaproteobacteria; order Kiloniellales; family Kiloniellaceae; genus Pelagibius. The sequence goes on from LYSY01000001.1 coordinate 413,967, forward strand.
GGGGCGAACAGCTGCGCATCCTGCTGGCGGTCCTGGTGCTGGCCGTCTGCGGCAAGCTCGCCTACGATCTGGTGGTGACGCCGAGCGATATCTTCATTCTCGGCGCACCGGGCGAGCTTTGACGGGGGGGCTGTGAGATGAAGCTGAAGCGCATCCTTCTCGCTCTTGCCTTCTTCGCCCTGGCGATGCCGAGTGCGGCGCAGAACCCGCTGATCGCAGATCTGTCGGAGCATCAGATCCAGATCACCACCGGCTTCACGGGAACCCAGGTGCTGCTTTTCGGCACCGTGGAGCCCGACAGCGACGTCGTGGTCGTGGTCCGCGGGCCCGAAGAAGACACCGTCGTATGGCGCAAGGCGCGTTTTGCCGGAATCTGGGTGAACGACCAGAGGATCGTCTTCCGCAGGGTGCCGAGTTTCTTCGCCGTGCGCAGCTCCGCCCCGTTGGACGAGATCGCCAGCGACACCATACGGGCCCGGCACGGCATGGGGGCCAACTTCCTCAGGCTGCGCCCGGTGGAGAAAACGGTCTCTGACGCCGAGCTCGCCGAGTTCAGGGCCGGCCTGATCCGCAACAAGCAGCGCGAAGGTCTCTTCGCTTCGAGCGACGAGCGGATCAACTTTCTCGGCGGTCAGCTCTTTCGCACCCGCCTGTTCTTCCCCGCGAATGTGCCGACCGGGTTTTACGACGTCGAGGTCTTCATGCTGAGGGACGGCAGGGTGGAGCACGCGCAGACGACTCCCTTGATCGTCAGCAAGGCCGGCCTGGGCGCCGATGTCTTCTACTTCGCCCACGGCTATTCGGCCTTTTACGGCTTGCTGGCCATCGTGCTCGCCGCCGCCGCCGGCGCCTTGGCGGCCTTCATCTTCCGCAAGGCATAGGCCAAGCCACGGGGCCAAGCCGCGGGGTCAGGCCGCGGGGCGGGCCTCGGTGCCAGGTTGCACAGGACGGCGGGATCAGGCTCTCTTGCCGGCGGCCGCGCTCTGGCCGAGGGACAACGGGCCTTCCTCGCTGGACTGCCAGGCCAGGGCATGGAGCGTGGCCATGCTGGCCGGGTCTGAGAGCAGATCGCTGCACTGCGCCCGTGTCAGGCTCCCGGCCCCCTGTTCCTGCAGCTTGGCGACGAGGGCGTCGAGGCGCAGCCGCTCGCTCTTGCTGCGGCTTTCCCGGGCAAGAAGGGTCAGGTGCAGGGCGTTCATAAAGGGATCGGCGATTGCCTTCTCGAAGAGTGTGCCCTGGCGCGGTGTGGCCTTGGCGTCTTGTTCCAGCGCCGTCAGGCGGCGGCAGAGATCCTCCAGCACCGCCGGCCGGTCGCTCTCGCAGGGCGTGAGAAACAGCCCCCAATGCTGCAGGGCGCGGCCCAGATCGACCCGGCTGGTGAGCCGCGACAGCGGGATCGCCAGCAGCGGACCCAACAGAACCGGCGTCAGCCAGGGAAAGAAGTCGGGCAGGGAGTGCCAGCTCACCCAGCCGGCGATCGCGGCGACGGCGGTATGGCCGAGATGCACCGCCCCGGCTTCGGTCCAAGACGTCTCGCCGTCGTCGCGCTTTTGGGCGGCCCAGCGGACCGAGCGGCCGGCCAGGATCGACACCACGAAGCCCAGCTGAAAGAGCATCAGGATGGGGGCCAGAAGGATCGACGTCAGGCTCTCCAGCAGCAGGCTGAACCCGGCCCTGACGCCGCCACCGTGGTCCATGAGGCGCCGCCGGTCGAGGAACAGGGTCAGATATCCGAAGACCTTCGGCAGGTAGAGAAGCGAAAGCGTGATCGCCAGAAGAGTGGCCGCCTCGAAAGCATAGGAGACCGGCCAGTTGGGGAAGAGATCCCCCTCCATGAAGTAGCTGTGCTCGGTCTGTGCCTGGCGCAGGGCCTCCAGGCCCGAAAGGGCCAGAAGGGCGAACCAGAAGACGGAGGACATGTAAGCCATGATCCCCATGGCCAGATGCAGCCGGCTGAGCGGGCGCAGGCCTTCGGCGAAGACAACGCGCAGATGCTGAAGGTTGCCCTGGCACCAGCGGCGGTCCCGCTTGGCATGGTCGATCAGTGTCGGCGGCGGTTCCTCGAAGCTGCCGGAGAGATCGTCCGCCAGCCAGACCTCCCAACCGGCGCGTCTCAGCAGGGCCGCCTCGACAAAGTCGTGACTGAGGATCTCGCCGCCGAAGGGTTCTTTGCCCGGCAGCGTCGGCAGCCCGCAGTGCGCCATGAAGGGGGCCACGCGGATGATTGCGTTGTGGCCCCAGTAATTGGCACTGTCCTGAAACCAGAAGCTCAGTCCTGTAGCGTAGACCGGGCCGAAGACGCTGGCTGCGAACTGCTGGCTCCGCGCGAAGAAGGATTCCCGGAGCACCGGGGTGGGCGGGACCTGTATCAGCCCCACCTTCGGGTTCGCGTCCATGCGGTTGACGAGGCTCACGAGACAATGGCCCGACATGATGCTGTCGGCGTCAAGCACCACCATGTAGTCGTAGCGGTAGCCCCAGGATTGGCAGAAGTCGGCGATGTTGCCGCTTTTACGCGCCAGGTTCTTGGGCCGGTGCCGGTAGAAGACGGGCAGTTTTCCGGCGAACTCACGGTTCAGCCGACTCCAGGCAAGCTCCTCGGCAAGCCAGACCTCGGGGTCGGTGCTGTCGGAAAGAATGAACAGCTCGAAGCGGTTCTCGTGCCGCGCACGCAGCAGTGAGGTGAGGGTCGCCTGCAACCCGGCGAGGACCCTCTGCGGATCCTCGTTGTAGATCGGCATCACCAACGCGACGCGGGAGCGTTCGTCTTTCGCACCGTCTTCCGGGATCGTGGCATGCTCCGCCAGGCGATGGCCGGGCCGGCCCAGCACATGGAGCACGAAGCCGGCCAGCGAGAGCCAGAACGCCGTGGTAATCCAGGCAAAAAGCAGGCCGAAGAGGGCAAGGATGCCCAGCTCGAGAACCGAAAAACCCTGGCCGGCCAGGATGGTTCCGAGCACCAGAACGGCCGCAGCGGTCGAAGAGACGACCAGCACCAGCAGGACAATCCGACGCATCTTTGGCATGCGCAAGGCTCCTTGCCCGAGGGCCCGGGCCGCTAGGGGATCAGCACGACCGCCAGGCAGGACAGGCTGACGACGAAGTTCTGCGCCGGCCGCCAGGTGGAGGGCCAGGCGGAGGGGTCGACAAGCCAGGAAAGTCTGGGGCTCCTGACGGAGAGTTCCTGGTCCGGCATGGCCCGATAACTCCGCGGCGGCGTGCCCCAATCGGCGGTCGGGCTGAGGGACTCGGCGGCTGTGCTGCCGCTGCGCTCATCGGCGCTGAGGGCCTCGGCGATGCGGCCGCGGCAGGTCAAGCGGGCTTCGTCGCCGGGGGTGTCGATTGCATGCCGCGCGGCCAGGACGCGATCGACTGCGGCGATCACCCGCAGCCAGGACGGTTCGCTCTGCAGGCGGGAGGGCGCCGAGAGGGTGTCGCAGGCCTGAGCGATCAGGGCGGCGCGCTCCCGCTCGTCGCTGATGCCCGAAGCAAAGAAGTAGCGATCCAGCCTGCAAAGCAGCTGGGCGCGGATGATGTCATGACGCTCGTCGGGGTGCGGCGCGGTGCCGGCCGTATTCAACTGAGCTTCCACAAGTAACTCCATGTTTCACTCAAGGCGTGTTCTTGGTCTTTCAGGAAGGCACGGAGTTCGATGGCCTCCTCTTCGCCGGGGTCCAGCTCAAAAAGGGCGAACCAAGTTCCGGTGGCATCGCTTTTGCGTCCGCGTGGCTGCAGAATGCTTCCCGAGGATGCGGTGACCACCAGTTCGACTTTGCCGTCGTCAGGAATCTCGGCCAGCTTTCCGCCGCCGAACTCCAGGGCAAAACGCCGTCGCCCGGGTTCGCTGCCGGCACCCTCCCGGGTCTGAAGGTTGCGCCCGGTATTCGGGAAATCGTTGAATGCGCTGGCAAAGCGCAGGCGATAGCGGAAAGGCCACTCCTGTCCGGGTTCGACGCTGCGCTCCGGAACCCAGAGCAGGGCGATGTTGTCGTAGCGCTCGGCATCGCTCGGAATCTCGATCAGCTGAACGGCACCATTGCCCCAGTCGCCCTGCGGTTCGATCCAGGCACTTGGGCGGTGCTCGTAGTTCAGGTCCAGGTCCTGATAGCTGCGCGCATCGCGGTCGCGCTGCATAAGCCCGAAGCCGCGCGGGCTTTCGTTCTGGAACGAACTGATCTGCAGCTCGCTGCGGTTGGTCAGCGGTCGCCAGATCCACTCGCCGTTGTTGCCGGCCATCAGAAGGCCGTCGGAGTCATGGACCTCAGGCCGAAGGTCGTCTCTCGGCGGCGTCGAGTTCTCGCCGTAGAGGAACATGGACGTCAGCGGTGCGATCCCGAGCTTCTGCACGGCTTGCCGCGTGAACACGCTGGCCCGCACCTGCATCACCGACTCGATGCCCGGCGTGAGGACGAAGTGGTAAGCGCCTGTAAGGCTTGCACTGTCCAGCAAGGCGTAGATCTGGATGGCCTGGTCGTCTGGCCGCGGCTTTTGAATCCAGAACTCCCGGAAGTAGGGGAACTCCTCCTTCTTCGGGAGGCCGGTGTCGATCGCAAGGCCGCGCGCCGAGAGGCCGAAGTGTTGGCCTGCTGCGAGCACGCGGAAGTAGCTGGCGCCCAGAAAGACCGCAAGCTCGTCGAAATGGTCGCTTCTGTTGAGAGGATGCAGCAGGCGAAATCCTGCAAAGCCCAGGTCTTCGGGGGTTCCTTCGAGCGGGCTGTCGGAATAGTCAAAGAGCGCCGGCGAATAGGGAATCGTCGATATCTGCTCCCCATCGATGACGTTGATCTTCACGGTCTGGCGAAAGTACGAGCCGCGATGGAAGAGCTGCATCTGAAAGGGGAGCGCTTCGTCGCGCCAGATCGTTGCCTCCGGGCGGAAGCGGACTGCGTGAAACTGCGCGGGCGTCAGCTCGGCAAGGTTCTGTGGGAGGGTGTCTGAGTCGCCGCTCGCCATAGGCTCCGACGCCAAGCGGGCGGCCGCGCCGCGCAGCTTCTCGAAATCGAAAGGACTGTCGGGCATGGCGCGGTCCCATTGGCCCGCAGCGCTCGATCCCTGAGAGCCCAGCCACTGGGCGAGCCCAAAACTGCCTAGTCCGATTCCTGTAAGGAAACGTCGCCGGTCAACCGTATGAAATGACACGCCTTCCTCTCACACCGAGTGGCCCTAGACCTTGCGATCTGCCCTCCAAACGGCCGGGATGTCCCTAAATGGGCTGGGTCTGATCACAGGCTTCCTGCCCCGCGTCCTGGCTACGCAGAGACCTACACATTAGAGACCCGTCGACCCCTGGCGATATTCCACAGGTTGAAAGGTGCCACCTAAAGTTACTTTGCTATGGTTTTGAAATATCGGCCTTACTGGCCGGACTGCATCGATTAACCGGGTATAGACGGCGGTAATGTCGTCACGGAAGAGTCAAGGAAGTGGCATTTCGCCCGCTGCCGTACGCGCCAGACAACCTGTTACCAGACAACCTGTTATCGGACCCTTTGTCAGTTGAGATCGCCGATAGAGACCCCGGACTGATCGGTCTCATAGGGCTGGCGCTCCGCCAGCTCGTCGGCCGTCAGCTTTCGGGTGCGCAGGAGCCGCGCGCCGGCGTCGTACTCGAGCTCGCGCCATTCAATGGCGACCGGCTTGCCGCCGATACCCAGAAATCCCCCGTGAGAAACGACGACCAGTCGCAGCTTCGAAGTGCGCCTGTCGAGAATCACGTCATCGACCTCGCCCAACAGTTCGTTGTCGCGATCCCAGATACTCATGCCCTGGATGTCCCGCGCGGTGGACACATCCGCACTGTTGGACGGGCTGGCCAGCGATGTTGCCGGTGCAGACTCGGCGGCCGGTGAAGACTGAGCAGGCGTTGCAGATTGGGCGCCCGCTGCACCTGGCTGCAAGGATGCCCCGAGCAGCATCACTGCGGCAGCGACCGCGATCATGCCCGGACCACGTCCGGAGGATTCTCCGCCGGACGCACCGCGGCCTGAAGGAACTCGAATCATTGGGCCTCCAGGGTCAGTGGTTTCGGGGCCGTTGGCCTCTATTCTTCCGACGCGACGAGGGCGGAATTATTCCGTGGACGATTGGGGGGTGCTATGGGTCGGAAGCAGCAGCAGGCCTTACTAGAACCCATAGACCACCGAGGCCTTGGTCGTGGTATCCAGTTCGTCGGTGTTCTCCGGCACCGGACTGCGGTACTGCGCCGAGAAAGAGAACCGCCCGGCCAGGCTTTCGACAATCTGGAGCGTCAGGCTGGTTTCGTTCTCGAGCTCGCTGCGGTCGCTGTCCAAACGCAGCTCCGTTTCGTTCGCCAGCTTGGCCGTGTCCGAGATCTGCCACACAAGATCGCTGTTGAGGCGCGCGCCCGGTACCGCCTCGGTCGTCCCCTCGTCGTCCTCGCGGAAGACTCGAATGCTCGGACCGGCGGCGAGGGTCCAGGTCAATTGCTCCTCGTCGATCACCCTGGTGCCGAGGCCTGCCGAGGCGGTGATCTCGTATTCGAAGCCGCTGAAGCGATCATCCTCATAGTGGGTGAGGCCGTAGACAAAGGTGCGCTCTGTCAGGTCGTAGTTGAACTGGTACTCAGCCTCTATGGCCTGCTCTTCGGTCGCCAGGCGGGTTTCCAGGTAGTCGAAGGACCCGCTCAGGATGTGGCGCCAGGGCGCTGCCTCATAGATGACTTCGGCACTCGCCGAAACGCCCAGATTCTCTGTATTTCCGCTCCGTGCGACCCCGCCGAGTTCGGCCTCGCCGGACCAGGGGGTTTGCTCTTCGGTGGGTGTCTCCGTGGGCGCGCGCGGTGCTTGCTGGGCGAGGCTCCGGCCGCCGGGGTGGGGCCTTGCTGCGGCTGTGCTTACCGGAGTCGCGTCGGCTCCCGGGTTGCTTGCTGAGGCGGCGGTCAGAGGGGGATCGAAGAGTGCGGCCAGCAGCAGTTCGGCCGCCCAGTCCGGCCGCAGCCCGATGGCGTGGCGCAGGATCGCACGGTTGTGCTCCGGGGCCGCGGCAATGGTCATGCGAAGTGTGCGTTGAAACGCTGCGATGTCTTCTCCCTTTGCAGACTCGACCACCGATCGGAGCAGCTCGCTCGGGATTGGTTTCTCGGTCGCGCGGGCGGCTTGTGCGAAAGCGCTGACCAAGGCGAAGAAGATCAGCGCGAGGTTCAGGGGCAGCTGTCTTTTCAACATGGCCAGCGACTATAGGTGCGCGGCAGCCGGGCTTGCTGTGTTTGATCTGTGTTGGGCTCGATCGTTGTCCATGCCCCGCGGCGAAGGCAAAGGCCTTTTTCGGAGGCATCGACAGCGCCGCGTGGGTGTTTCCAAGTGGACAAGACGACAACCGTGCAGTGCTTCGGGATCCATTCAGTGCTTGCGGTAAGATTCGTTAACGCCTGTCGAACGACTTCGCAGTCATCGACGCTATGGCTCTCGACGCGCGTTTGTAATTGCCTTCATGCTGCGTACAACGGCAACACAGTCGAGTGGCTTGACAAGTTCATGGCCGTGAGAGCGACCGTCTCTTCATCGCAACAGTGAGAGGTTTTTGCATTCTGTTGCTTGACGACTGCTTCTCTTTTCTTGTCACTGCTTGACCAAAGAGGCACAATTCGCCGCGCGGGGTGGCATCACCGGATTCGTTCTGACGTTAGGGGATTAGACAATTGGCAACTACCAAGACTGCAAAGAGGCCGGCGAAGAAGAAGGCGCCGGCCAAACGCGCGGCGAAAAAATCGACCGCGAAGAAGAAGACTGCGCGTAAGACGACGCGCAAGACCACAGCCAAGAGGAAGGTGGCTAAGAAGAAGGTAGCCAAGCGGCCAGCAGCGAAGCGGAAGGTCGCAAAGAAGAAGGTTGCCAAGAAGAAGGTAGCCAAGCGGCCAGCGGCGAAGCGGAAAGTCGCCAAGAAGAAGGTCGCTAAGAAAAAGGTCGCCAAAAAGAAGGTCGCCAAGAAGAAGACTGCGAAGAAGAAAACCGCAGCGAAACGGAAGCCCGCCGCTCGCAAGAGAACGGCGAAAAAGTAAGCTAGATCATAACCTTACGACCTCGCGCCGAAACGGCGGTCCGCCGCCTTCGCTAACCAAGCCGGTAAGAGTTATGGTGATGACGGCGATCGCTCCAACGAGCGGTCGCCGTTTTCGTTGGGCCTTCGCGAGGCTTGCTGAAGCCCCGATCGACCCGCGCTTCACTGCGCCGTCAACCCTCTTGCTGACGCCCTTCGGTATCGCTGCTCGGTGCCGCTGGGCGAGACGGCGGATGCACTTTCACGCGTTGTCTGTCTCGAAGCAGTGAGGGCTTACGTGCCGTTGTCGTAGGGCTCGCGACCGAAGATCGAAATGGCATCGTGCAGGTCGGGCAGCACACGCTCTACCGAGTCTTCTCCCTCGGCGATGATCTCGTCCGCGCGGTCGAATTCGAAGAGTCCGACGTTCCCGAGTCGCGGCGTGATGTGCACGTCAGGGGGTTCGCCTGCCAAACGGGAGCGCGAAATTCTGTCCTGGACGATCCCCAAAGCGGAGATCATGGCGCCGAACATGCTGGGGTGACTCGGCTCGCGGCGAAAGATGCGACTCGCCAGAGCGCCGATTCGCGACTTCGATCTCGCGGCATCGACGGCCTGCATTTCGCTCAAGAGATCGAAGCCGGCGACCGTCGGCACGTCCGCACCTGCGCGCCGCTCCTTGCCGATGATGTCGGCATTCAGGTTGACCGCGATCACCATCTGCGCCCCGAGGGCACGGCAGACCGAAACCGGCACCGGATTGACGAGCGCGCCGTCGACCAGCCATCGGTGGTCATGCTGCATCGGCTCGAAGATGCCGGGCAGCGAAAAGGAGGTGCGCATGGCGTCAACGATGTCTCCTCTGCGCAGCCAGACTTCGTGACCGGTGACCAGGTCGGTCGCGACGGCGACGAAGGGCGTTGTGAGCTCCTCGATCTTCATCCCGCCGAGTTCGTGGCGCATGGCATCGACGAGATGGCGGCCGCCCAACATGCCGCCGTTGCGCATGCGGAAGTCGATGTAGGAGATCATGCGGACCTTGTTGAGGGAGCGGGCCCAGGCTTCCAGGGCATCGGCCTTGCCGGCGAGATGGATCCCTCCGACGACGGCGCCGATCGATGTGCCGGCAACGACATCCGGTTCGATGCCGTAGCGGGACAGCGCGCGCAGCACGCCGAGATGCGCCCAGCCGCGCGCGACCCCGCTGCCGAGAGCCAGGCCGATCTTCGGTCGCCACTGCGGTTCGTTCACCTGGGCCATGGTTAATCATATAAGGCCTTCGCTTAAGCGAATCATAATCACCCCACGGCGAGGCCGCCGTGAGCAGAAGAGGTCAAAGCGGGGATTGAGGCGGTACCGCCAAAGGGCGGCGGGAGCCCGACGATTCCGCCTGCGCCCTTGACATAACGATATCTTTATATCTTTATGGTGGCATCTCGAAGAGGCCGCCGACCACTATCTCAAGGGGCGGGCAACCACGGGGTGGGGCGAGGGCGATGGAAAGACTGCTTACAGCGATGAAGGCTGCCGCGGAGGCGACGCGGCTGCGGCTGCTTGTGCTTTGCGCCCACGGCGATCTGACGGTTTCGGACCTGGTGCAGATCCTCGGCCAGAGCCAGCCGCGGGTTTCAAGGCACCTCAGGCTTCTGACCGAAGCAGGCCTGGTGGATCGCAACCGGGAAGGCTCCTGGGTCTACTACCGTCTGGCGCAGCAGGGGTCGGGCGCCGCCTTGGCACAGACCCTGGTCGACTCAGTACCGGATGACGATGCGACGGTTCGGCGCGATCTCGGCCGTCTCGAAGACCTGATGAAGGAGCGCGCGCAGCGGGCGGAGGATTACTTCCAGCGGGTGGCGGCGCGTTGGGACGAGATCCGCGCGCTCTATGTGCGCGACGACGAGGTCGAAGCGCTGCTGCGGCGCTTGGTGATCCAGGAAAAGGTCTCCGACCTCCTGGATATCGGAACCGGGACGGGACGCATCCTCGAGATCATGGCGCCTCAGGTCGAACGCGCCGTCGGGATCGATCTTTCCGCCGATATGCTGATGATTGCGCGGTCCAAGCTGGAGCGTGCGCGCCTGCGCAACTGTGTGGTCCGCAAGGGCGACATGTATCACCTGCCGGTTGCGCCCGCCAGTTTCGATGCCGTGACGATCCATCAGGTGCTGCACTACGCAGAGCGCCCCGCACAGGCCATCGAAGAAGCCGCCCGCGTGCTGCGTCCGCAAGGCCGCCTCTTCATCGTCGACTTCAAGGCGCATGCCTTGGATTACCTGCGCGACCAGCATGAGCATCGCTGGCTTGGCTTCGACGACGAGCGCATCGAAAGCTGGCTGCAGGAAGCCGGGCTGGAGCTGGCCGAGTACAAGGAGCTGAAAGGCGATCCGCTCACGATTTCGATCTGGACCGCGCGGCGCGTGCAAAGCGACGTGCAGGCGACTGCTGCCTAGGCACTTCAGAATGAAGGAAGATCATGGCTGACGCGAGAAACATCTTGGGACCGACCGCTGGGCGTGAGGCAGGGGGCGGAGGTGCGGGACAAGCTCCCGGACCCCGCTTCTCCTTCGAGTTCTTTCCGGCGGCATCCCCCCTGGCCGAGGAGCGTTTCTGGCGCGCGTTGAAGGATCTCGAAGCCTTTGACCCAGGCTACGTGTCCATCACCTACGGTGCCGGCGGCACCACGCAGGAGCGGACGATCCGGGCTGTCGAGCGCGTGCTGAACGAGTCCGATCTTGTGCCCGCCGCGCATCTGACCTGTGTCGGCGCCAGCCGTGCCGAGATCGATGCCCTGGCCGAGCGCTACTGGGCTGCCGGGGTACGGCGCATCGTCGCCTTGCGGGGCGATCCGCCGAAGGACAGCAGAGACTTCAAGCCGCATCCGCAAGGCTATGCCTTTGCCGCCGATCTCGTCGCCGGGCTGCGCCGGGTCGCCGACTTCGACATCTCCGTTGCCGCCTATCCGGAAGTTCATCCCGAGGCGCTGTCTGCCCAGGCCGATCTGGACAACCTGAAGCGCAAGCTGGATGCCGGCGCACAAAGAGCCATAACCCAGTTCTTCTTCGACCCTGACGACTATCTGCGCTTCCTGGACCGCGCCCGCGCCGCCGGGATCACGGCGCCGATCATCCCGGGCATCCTGCCGATCGTTAACTTCCAGAGGACTCTGCAGATCGCCAAGGATTGCAAGGCGGCGGTTCCCGCTTGGCTGGTGCGGCTCTTTGAAGGCCTGGAAGAAAACGCCGACGTCCGCAATCCGGTCGCCGTTTCCGTGGCGGCGGAACTCTGCCGCTATCTCGTGCTGCACGGCGTTGAGGAGTTTCACATCTATACCTTGAATCGTGCCGACCTGACGGCTGCGGTCTGCCGCCTGCTGCTCTCCGACGCCGCCGGCCGGGACCAGGTCGAAGCCGCAAGGCCCATGGCTGTGGGAGCGCTGCGATGAGCGCCTTCTACGATCAACTTACGCAGCGCGTCCTGCTCTGCGACGGCGGCATGGGCAGCCGCGTGCAGGCCATGGACCTTTCCATCGAAGAGGACTACTGGGGGCAGGAGAACTGTACCGAGGTCCTGAACCTGTCGCGCCCCGACATCGTGCGGGAAATCCACCGCGGCTACTTCGAGGCCGGCGCCGACATGGTGGAAACCAACAGCTTCGGCGGCTCCCCCATCACCCTCGGCGAGTTCGGTCTGCAGGATCGTGCCCTGGAGATCAACCAGCGCGCGGCCGAGCTTGCCCGTGAGGCATCGGAACTCTTTGCCGCCGACGGGCGCGACCGCTTCGTGGTCGGCTCCGTCGGGCCGGGCACGCGCCTGCCGTCGCTGGGCCACATTGACTACGACAGCCTGGAGCAGGCCTTCGCGACCCAGTGCGACGGCCTGATCGCCGGTGGCGTTGACGCGGTCCTGATCGAGACCTGTCAGGACACGCTGCAGGTGAAAGCCGCCGTCAATGGCGCGAAGGCCGCGCGGCTGCGGGCCGGTAGGCCGGATCTGCCGGTCATGGTGCAGGTGACGGTGGAAACAACCGGGACCCTCCTTGTCGGCGCGGACATTGCCGCCGCCGCGACGGTGCTTAAGGCCCTCGACGTTTCGGTGGCGGGCCTCAACTGCGCCACCGGGCCGCAGGAGATGGCCCCCCACCTGGAATGGCTGGCTGAAAACTGGACCGGCCCGATCTCGGTCCAGCCCAATGCGGGCCTGCCGGAACTGGTGGACGGCAAGACGTCTTATCCCCTGCAACCCCAGGAGCTGGCCGGCTGGCTGGAACGCTTCCTGCAGGAGGACGGCGTGAACCTGATCGGCGGCTGCTGCGGCACCACCACCGATCACATCGCCGCCCTGGACGCGATGCTGCGCCGCCGCGCCGGCGAAGAGTCAAAGCTGGCGATCCGCCCGGTTCCGAAGCCGCGGCAGTCCTTCTGGGTTCCGTCGCTCGCTTCGCTCTACGGCCAGATCTCTCTGCGCCAGGAGAACGCCTATCTCTCCATCGGCGAACGCTGCAATGCCAACGGCAGCAAGAAGTTCCGGGAGCTGCAGGAGGCGGCCGATTGGGATGGCTGCGTGGCCATGGGGGTGGAGCAGGCCAAGGAAGGCTCCCACGCCATCGATGTCTGCACCGCTTTTGTCGGCCGCGATGAGACCGCCGAGATGAACGAGGTCGTGGGCCGCATGCGCGGCTCGGTGACCGCGCCGCTGGTCATCGATTCCACCGAACTGCCGGTGCTTGAAGCGGCGATGAAGCTCTACGGCGGCAAGCCGGTGCTCAACTCCATCAACTTCGAGGACGGCGAGGAGCCGGCGGCCAAGCGGCTGGAACTGGCGCGGCGCTTCGGCTCCGCGGTGATCGCGCTCACCATCGACGAAGAGGGCATGGCCAAGGAGGCGGACCACAAGGTCGCGGTCGCCAAACGCCTGCACGACTTTGCCTGCATAAAGCATGGCCTGCCGGCCAGCGATCTGATCATCGATCCGCTGACCTTCACCATCTGCACCGGCAACGAAGACGACCGCAAGCTGGGGGTCTGGACCCTGGACGCCATCGAGGGCATCGCCCGCGAACTGCCGGACTGCCAGATCCTGCTGGGCCTCTCCAACATCTCCTTCGGCCTGAATGCCGCCGCGCGCCACGTGCTGAACTCGGTCTTCCTGGACCACGCCATCAAGCGCGGCCTGACCGCTGCCATCGTGCATGTCAGCAAGATCATGCCTCTGCACAAGATTCCCGAGGCCGAGGTGAAGGCGGCGGAAGACCTGATCTTCGACCGCCGCGGGGAGGATTACGACCCCCTCCAGGCCTTCATCGGGCTCTTCGAGGGACGTTCGGCCGTCGCCACCGAGAAAAAGGCGCGCGCCGAGGATGTGGAAACGCGTCTGAAGGACCGCATCATCGACGGCGACCGCAAGGGGCTGGAAGACGATCTGAACGAGGCTATGGCCAAGCATCCACCGCTGGACATCATCAACGTCCATCTTCTGGACGGCATGAAGGTGGTGGGCGAGCTTTTCGGCGCCGGCAAGATGCAGCTTCCCTTCGTGCTGCAGTCCGCCGAGACCATGAAAGCCGCCGTGCGCTTCCTGGAGCCGCACATGGAGAAGGTCGAGGGCCAGGAAAAGGGCACCATCGTGCTGGCCACGGTCAAGGGCGACGTCCACGACATCGGCAAGAACCTGGTGGATATCATCCTCACCAACAACGGCTACAAGGTGGTGAACCTGGGCATCAAGCAGCCCATCGACAGCATCCTGGCGGCCGTGGTCGAGCACGAGGCCGATGCGGTGGGCATGTCCGGTCTGCTGGTGAAGTCGACGGTCGTCATGCGCGAGAACCTGGAGCGCATGACCCGCGAGAAGGTCTCGGTCCCGGTGATGCTGGGCGGCGCCGCGCTCACCCGCAACTATGTCGAACAGGACTGTGCGGCGGCCTACGGCACCGGTCAAGTGGCCTACGCCCGCGACGCCTTCGACGGCCTGTCGCTGATGGACAAGGTGGTGAACGGCAACTTCTCCGCCCATGTCAACGAGCGCACGGAGAAGCGCCAGCCGCGCTCCGACAAGACCAAGCGGGTTCTTGGACAGGCGACGCGGGCCGATCAGCGCCCGGTGGACCTGGAAGAGACCCGCCTGCGCCGGGGGGAACTGGCCGCAGGCGTGGAGGTGCCGGAGCCGCCGTTCTGGGGGCCGCGGGTGCTGGCGCGGGTGCCGCTGGATGCCCTGGTACCCTTCCTGAACGACCGCATGCTCTATCAGTTCCAGTGGGGTTTTCGGAAGAACGGCCGCTCACTGGGTGACTACATGAAGTGGGCGCGGCGGGAGCTGCGCCCGACCCTGAAACGCATGCTCGACGTCTCCAAGCAGCAGGACATACTGGTGCCCCAGGCGGTTTACGGCTACTGGCCGGCCAACGCCGAGGGCAACGACGTGATCGTTTTCGATCCCGAGGAGCGGGACCGGGAGGTGGCGCGCTTTACCCTGCCGCGCCAGGCCCGCGCGGGCGGGCTCTGCATTGCCGACTTCCTGCGGGACGTCGAAAGCGGCGAGCGGGACGTCCTGGGCCTGCAGGTCGTCACGGTCGGGCAGAACGCCTCCGACGTGGCGCGGGACTGGTTCAGCGATGACCGCTATCAGGACTATCTCTACCTGCATGGCCTGGGTGTCGAAATGGCCGAGGCCCTGGCCGAGTACCTGCACAAGCGTATCCGTGCGGAACTGGGTTTCGGCCACGAGGACGCCCGCGACATGGAGGCGATGCTGAGTCAGGGCTATCGCGGCTCGCGCTACTCCTTCGGCTATCCGGCCTGTCCCAACCTGGAGGACCAGGAGCAGCTCCTGGCTCTTCTGAATGCCGAGGCGATCGGCATCGTGATGTCCGACGAACACCAGCTTCACCCCGAGCAGTCGACCTCGGCCATCGTCCTGCACCATCCGCAGGCGAAGTACTTCTCGGTCTAGGCCCGGCGCAGTCCGGCCCGGAAGGGCTGTATGGGCAAGACCGCCCGAGAATGGGAGGAAAACAGATGATGGCAGCATCCAAGAAGGTTCTGGACCTCAGCGACTTTCGCCAGGAGAGCGAGTCTGCCGCCGCTGAAGCCGCCAAGGCGGCCGACTGGTGGGAGCAGGAGTGGCTCAAGTTCCCAACGGTCAGCCTTGATGGGGAGGGCGCCTGGCACTACTGGGACGTGCCGGCCGACACCGGGGTCTATCAGGATGACTGGCCCCTGGGCGAGCGGCTGGCCAAGGGCACTATCGCGCAGATGCGCCGCTTCCCGGAGGGCAGCACCGTCCTGCGCCGTATCCTGAAGGAGATGGATCCTGAGACGACCATTGCGCAGGGCTTCCTGACCGCGTTGGAAGACTGCCTCTGCTATCCCGAACGCGATCTCTAGGTATTGCGGGCCCGCGCCCCGAAGACCACCAGCAGCAGCAGAAACAGCGCCGTCAGGGCGAGGGAGAAACGCAGCCCCGCCGCCTCCGCCAGGAAGCCCACCCAGGCCGGGCCCAGCAGCGAGCCGCTGTAGCCCGCAGTGGCCACGGCGGCGATGCCGCTGCCGTGGCCGATGTCCCGGCGGCTGCCGCCGAGGGAAAAGAGGATGGGCACGATGTTGGCAACGCCGAGGCCGATCAACGCATAGCCCGCGAGAGCGAGCGGAACCGCGCCTGCTGCAAGCGCAAGGGCGTAGCCCAGGACCGCGGCAACCGCGCTGACCCGCAGCACCCGCACCCGTCCATGCCGGGCCACGACCCGGTCGCCCAGAAGACGGCCCGCCGCCATGGCCGCGGAAAAGACGCCGAAGCCGAGCGCGGCGGTACTGGCGCCGGTGTTCATGACCTCACGCAGATAGACAGCCGACCAGTCGAACATCGCCCCCTCGCAGACAAAGGCGATAAAGGCGAAGGCGGCCACCAGCCAGAGCGGGCGCGGCGGCAGCGCGATGAGGCGCGCTTCGCTTTCCGCGCCCCGGGCATCGGCGAGCAGCGGCCGCAGGGCAATCAGCGCCGCAGGCAGGAGCACGACTGCCGCGCCGGGAAGGAGGTGCTGCAGGCCGCCGCCGAGGGCATAGACGATGGCGGCCGCACCGGCGCCGGTCATGCCGCCGATGCTGAAGAAGGCGTGCAGCGAAGACAGGATCGGCCGCTCGAGCCCGCGCTCGACCGTAACCCCCTGCGCATTCATGCTGACGTCCATCAGGCCGTTGGCGAAGCCGATGACGACAGCGACAAGGAGAAGCTCGGAGAGCGATCCGGCAAGCAGCACCAGAGGCAGGGAGAGGCAGAACCCCAGGGCGCTGAAGCCGAGGACCAGGCGGCTGCCGAAGCGGTCGATCTTCGGGCCGCCGAACAGCATGGCCAGGATCGAGCCGAAAGCAAAACACAACAGCGCCAGTCCCAGGTCGCCGTCATCGAGAGCAAGCCGTTGCTTGATCTGCGGAATCGCCGAAGCCCAGCAGCCGATCAGGGTGCCGTTGATGAAGAACACCGCGGTGATGGACTGGCGGGCGCGGGTGACGGCTTGCGGGGCTTGAAGGATGTGGACGCCTCCTGCAAAGCGACGTCGGCGCCCGGGCGCTCGTGGTGAAGACCTCTGTCTGTCAGCCCGTCGCGGAACGCCGCGCAGAATGCTGTTCAGAATGGTGCAGCTGCTTTTCCATCTCTGCTGCGGGAATGAAAAGGCCGCCGCCGGTTTTCCAGTGGCGGTGCCGCAGCACCCGGTAGCCCTGGGACTCGTAGAAGGGCAGACCGACGAGGCTGGCGCCTATGGAGACGCGGTGGTGGCCCATCGCCCGGATCGCCGTCTCAGCACGCTGGAGCAGCAGGCGGCCGATGCCCAGACGCGCCCAATCGGGATCGACATAAAGGCCCCGAACCTCGTGGTCCTTGCGCGAGCAGAAGGCGACGATACCCGCCTTGCGGTTGACCGCGACTTCGAAGATCTCCTCGTCCTCGATCATCGCCGCGCCATAGCGCTCGGAGGTGTTGCCGCTGGCCCAGCTCTCCAACTGCGCATCGCTGTAGACGCGGCGCCCCAGGGTCAGGATGGCGCGCTGATGCACCCGCAACAAAGCCTCTCCGTCATTCGGAGTGCCGGGGCGCAGCCGGTAGCCGGGAAAGAATCGCTTCATGCCCTGGAGGCTAGGAAAGCCTTACAAGCCTGACAAGGAGGATTTGGCTGCTCAGCCTTCCCCGGTTTCCGCGCGGTAGCGCGCCAGGGTTTCCTCATTAGGCGGATAGAGGCCGGGCAGTTTCGCGCCATGGCCGACTTCGCGCATGATCCAGGCCTCCAGGCGTTCCTGTTCAAGGCCCAGATCGGCGACCTCCCGGATCAAGGCTTGGGGAACGACCACGGCACCGTCGCGATCCGCCACGATCAGGTCGTTCGGGAAGACGGCGACGCCGCCACAGGCAATGGGATCCTGCCAGCCGACGAAGGTCAGCCCGGTGACCGACGACGGCGCTGCGATACCGTCGCACCAGATCGGCAGACCGCTGGCCTCAACGCCCTCCAGATCCCGCAGAACGCCGTCGGTGACCAACGCTTCGACCCCGCGCTTGTGCATCCGCGCGCAGAGAATGTCGCCGAAGATCCCGGCGTCCTGGACACCCATGGCATTGACCACGGTGATCACGCCTTCCGGCATTTCTTCGATGGCGGCTCGCGTGGACGTGGGGGAGGACCAGGAGGCCGGTGTCGCCAGGTCCTCGCGGGCCGGAACGAACCGCAACGTGAAGGCAGGCCCGACGCGGCGTCTGCGCGCGTCGACCAGGGGCTTTGCGCCGCGCAGCCAGACGTTGCGCAGCCCTTTCTTCAAGAGGATCGTCGTGATCGTCGCTGACGAGATCTGGGTGTAGACGTCGTGCAGGGCCGGGTCGAGCGCAGTCAAGGAATCCCCCCTTGGTCCGGTTTCGTTAAGGGGCTCAGCAGCCCCGGACTCAGTACCCCAGGGCGCAGCCGTCCTTGCGCGGGTCGGAGCCGCCGGCCAGGGTGCCGGCCTCCCAGTCGATCTGGATCGCCTGGCTGCCGCCGATCGGTTTCGGCGGTTCGCAGAAACGATGGCCCATGTCTTCGAGCGTCGAGAGGATCTCCTGCGGCACGCCGCTTTCCGCCTCGACCTCGGTCGCGCCTTCGCCGGGCAGGGCGAAGATGCGCGGCATGTCCATGGACTGCTGCACGTCCAGGCCGAAGTCCAGGAGATTGGTGAGCAGGCGGGCGTGGCCGGCCGCCTGATAGTGGCCGCCCATGACGCCGAAGGGCATGACCGCGCGCCCGTCCTTGACCATCATGCCGGGGATGATGGTGTGCATGGGCCGCTTGCGCGGTGCGATGCAGTTGGGATGCGCGGGATCGACGGAGAAGGCGCCGCCGCGGTTCTGCAGCACCACCCCGCTCTTGGGGCCGGTGATGCCGCTGCCGAAGGAGTTGAAGGTCGAGTTGATGAAACTGACCGCGTTGCGGTCCTTGTCGACGACGCTCAGGTAGACGGTATCGGCGTGGGCCGCGACCGGCGCCGGGGCGGGGGCGGCGCTCGCCCGCCGGGGATCGATGCGCCCGCGCAGCTCCGCGGCATAGTCTTCGGAGAGCAGGTGCTCTACAGGAACCTCGGCCTGCGCCGGGTCGGCAAGATGGGCATCGCGTTCCTGGTAGGCCAGGCGCATGGCCTCGATCTCCAGATGCAGGCGTTCCGCCGTGAACTCACCCAGGCTGGCGAGATCGTAGCCCGCAAGAATGTTGAGGATCAGAAGTGCGATGACGCCCTGGCCATTGGGCGGGCATTGGACAATGTCGAAGCCGCGATAGTTTGATTTGATCGGCTCGACGTACTCGCCTTCGGCCTCTGCGAAGTCCGCCAGGCTGTGCAGGCCGCCGAGCGCGTTCAGATGGCCCACGAGGTCCTCGGCGATCACGCCCTTGTAGAAGGCGTCGCGGCCTTCCCTGGCGATCAGTTCCATGCTGGCGGCGAGCGCCGGCTGGCGGTGGACCTTGCCGAGACCGGGGGGCTTGCCGCCGGGAAGGAAGATCCCTGCAGTCGCCGGATCGTGCGAAAGGGTCTCGATCTCGCTGTCCCAGTCGGTGGCGACACGCTCTGTAATCGCATAGCCGTCGCGCGCGAAGCGGATCGCCGGCTGCAGCATGTCGCCCAGGCTGCGGGTGCCGTGGTCGCGCAGCAACCGGTCCCAGGCATCGATGGACCCGGGAACCGTCACCGAGTGGGGACTGTAGCGCTCGAGCGTGTCTATGCCCTGCTCGGCATACCAGGCTGCCGTCGCTGCGGCCGGCGCGCGGCCGGAGCCGTTGAACGCGACGACCTCGGCGCTGCCGCGCGGCGCATAGAGGACAAAACAGTCGCCGCCGATGCCGGTCGATTCCGGCTCCACCACACCCTGTACCGCGCAGGCGGCAACGGCGGCATCCATGGCGTTGCCGCCCTCCTGCAGCACATTGATCGCGGTCAGCGTCGCCAGGCTGTGGGAGGTCGCCGCCATGCCGTTCAGCGAGCGGGCGACCGAGCGGCCGGCGAGTTCCAGATTGCGCATAGGTACATGATCCTCCCGGGAACGTTGCCCGACAAGAACCATGCGCTCGCCGCAGGGCGGCCGCAACAGCGGCTGCCAGGTGCCGGCAGGTGGAATGGTCAGCAGGCCAATTGATCGATCGGTTTCCTATCATGTAGCCCGACCGCCCCGGCTTGGGAAGCCTTCTGTCCCGGCAGCGCGAAGCCTCTCGGGCCATGAGCCCAAATCGTTGCTGCGGCCTTGACCTTCCAGTCACTGGAAGCCCCAGATCTTGGTGTATGAAACCAGACTCTGGAGCGCGCGCGATGGCTGCTGCAGCCGAAACACGCAGTCCCGATGCTTCGGCCGACACCCCGGCCCCCGCCGGCGGCTGCGCCGCTGCCCACGGCGTGGGGGACGAAGGTGCCGGGGACGGGCCCGGGACGGCTGTCGATCCGGTCTGCGGCATGGCCGTCGCCAGGACGGAGGACGCGCTGTGCCACGAGCACGGCGGTGATCCCTATTACTTCTGCAGTGCCCATTGCCTGGAAAAGTTCCGGCACGATCCGGAGGCTGTGCTGGAGGGGAGGGGCTTGCCACAGGCGCCGGCTGATCCGGACGCGCTCTACACCTGTCCGATGCACCCGGAGGTCGAGCAGCAGGGGCCGGGGACCTGCCCCCTCTGCGGCATGGCCCTGGAGCCCATGGAGATCACGCTCGACGACGGGCCCAACCCAGAACTCGAGGACATGGCGCAGCGCTTTCGGATCTCGGCGGTTCTGACGCTGCCGCTCGTCGTGCTGGTGATGGGCGAGCACCTTGCCGGTCTGCGGCTGCTCACGCCGGCGTGGTCGGCCTGGCTTCAACTGGGGCTGTCGGCGCCCGTGGTTCTTTGGGGCGGCTGGCCGTTTTTCGAACGCGGCTGGGCGTCCATCCGCACCCGTCATTTGAACATGTTCACGCTTATTGCCATGGGCACGGGGGCCGCCTTTCTGTTCAGCCTGGCGGCCACGGTGGTGCCCGGCGTGTTTCCCGAGTCTTTCCGCGGCGCGGCTGGAGAGCTGCCTGTCTATTACGAGGCTGCGGCCGTCATCATCACCTTGGTGCTGCTGGGCCAGGTGCTGGAGCTGCGGGCGCGCGAACGCACCGGCGGGGCGCTGCGCGCCCTGCTGGATCTCACGCCTAAGACGGCCCGCCTGCTCGCGGATGATGGAAGCTATCGCGAAGTGTCCGCGGAGTCCCTGCAGCCCGGCGACCGTGTCGTGTTGCGACCCGGCGAGAAGGTTCCGGCCGACGGCCGGGTCGTCGAGGGAAAAAGCAGCATCGATGAATCCATGCTGACCGGCGAAGCGCTGGCGCAGGCAAAACGGCCTGGTGACAGCGTTGTCGGCGGTACGGTGAACGCCAGCGGAAGCTTGGTCTTCCGCGTCGAGAAGGTGGGGCGTGACACCGTTCTCTCTCAGATCGTCCAGCTCGTCGGCAATGCGCAGCGCAGCCGCGCGCCGGTGCAACGTCTGGCGGACAGGGCGGCCGCGGTACTGGTCCCGATCGTCGTTCTGATTGCAGTTGCCAGCTTTGTGGCCTGGGCATTTGTGGGGCCGCCGCCGGCCATTGCCTACGCGCTGATCGCTGCCGTCTCCGTGCTGATCATCGCCTGTCCCTGCGCGCTGGGCCTGGCCACGCCGATGTCCATCATGGTGGCCGTCGGCCGCGGCGCGGGCCTCGGAATCCTGGTGAAGGAGGCCGAGGCGCTGGAGCGCCTGTCCGCGGCAGACACCTTGCTGATCGACAAGACCGGCACCTTGACGCAAGGGCGGCCCTCGGTCGTCACCATCGCACCGGCGGAAGGCGTGTCGGAAACCCATCTGCTGCAAACGGCCGCCAGCCTCGAGCAACGCAGCGAGCACCCTCTGGCAGAGGCGGTGGTTGCCGCAGCGCAGGAGCGCGGGATCACGCTGAAGGCCGTGGCCGGGTTTGATGCCGTCGTCGGCAAGGGGGTCCAGGCGCGCATGGATGACGTCCTGCTGCGGGTCGGGTCCGTGGCGTGGCTCGGCCACCTGGGGGTCTCAGTGTGCCCGCTGGCCTCCGTCATCGACGCGATGGAGCGCAAGGGTCAGACGGTGATCGCCGTTGCCGAAGACAACCGACTGTTGGGTGTAATGGCCATCGCCGACGCCCTCAAGCCGACAACCCCGCAGGCGATTGCCGATCTGCGCGCCGACGGTCTGGACATCGTCCTGGTCAGCGGTGACACCCAAGCCGTCGCTGAAGCGATCGCGGGAGAGCTCGGGGTCACGCGTGTTGTCGCGGGCGCCTTGCCGGCTGACAAGGCCGCTTTGGTTCGACAACTCCAGGAGGAGGGGCGCGTCGTCGCCATGGCCGGCGACGGCATCAACGACGGCCCGGCCCTGGCCCAGGCCGATATCGGCATTGCCATGGGCAGTGGCACCGATGTCGCCATCGAGGCGGCCGGCATCACCTTGCTGAAGGGCGACCTGGGCCGCCTTTTCACGGCGCGGCGGCTCAGCCGGGCGACCCTCGGCAATATCCGTCAGAACCTTCTGTTTGCGTTTCTTTACAACGGGTTGGGTGTTCCGCTCGCGGCAGGTGTCTTGTTTCCGCTGACCGGCTGGCTGTTGAGCCCGATGTTTGCCGCTGCCGCCATGTCCCTCTCCTCGGTCTCCGTTATCGGCAACGCCCTGCGTTTGAGCCGCCAAAGGCTTTAGCCCCTCTCCTTTTTCGGATGAACCGCCGGCTGGACTTGGATTATAGTGGTCTGGAAGGTGCTGCTGCGCGCGCGCCTGCGCCGGAAACAGGGCGGGGCTGGTTGAGATGCATGGTCTCAAGAACTACAACCTCGTTGTCGAGCCTTGGCCCGGAAATCCCGGGCCGCTCAGGCCGGTGGGCAGACCCGGATACCGCTGGCGCGTCACCTGGGAGTTGAACGGCGAGTTCTACGCCGAAGGCTTCGAAGACACCCATTCCACAGCCCGTGCCGCGGCGGAAGCCTATCTCACCCAGCAAGGCATCAAGGTGATGTCGGCCTATCGCCCGGCGCTGCGCGCAATCGCGGAGAAAGCCAGGGCCGAGAAATCCGTTGAGTGAGGCCCGAAGGAGCGCTCACCGCTGGTCCTGGCGCTTGTTGGCTGCCTCCTTCTTTCAGCAAAGCGCCTTGCCGCCAGCCGGTTGAGTTGACCGGCGGCAGTCGCCGCAGGCTGCCGTAACCTGTTGTCGCCCTTTGCACTTTGCCCTAGGCTAACGCCCGAAGGCGCGGAAACTCGTGCCGAGAGCCGCGCGGCGATGCTTCGCGCAAGAGAGATAAAACGGGAGGAACCCATGCGTTCATTGAAAATCGCCGCCCTGGCGGCGGCCACCTCGGTGTTTGCCGTCTCATCGGCTTTCAGCGCAGAGCACACTCTGCGCATTCAGACCCACTACGCACCTGAGACGGTTTCGGGCAAGCTCGCCCAGCAATTCGTCGACGATGTCGAAACCATGTCCGGCGGCCGGCTGGATATCGAGATGTTCTTTTCCGCCTCGGTGGTGAAGCCGACGGAGACCTTCGACGCGGCGGCCAGCGGCATCCTCGATGGCGACATGACCGGTGGGGCCTATCAGACCGGCAAGAACCCGGCCTTCCAGTTCGTCGGCGATATCATGGGCGGCTATGACACGCCCTGGCAGCAGTATGCCTGGTTCTACTACGGCGGCGGCGAAGATGCGGCCAACGAACTCTACAACGAATACAACATGCAGCTCATCGGCTGGTGGATTTACGGCCAGGAATCGATGTCTTCCTCCAGGCCGATTGCCGGGCCGGAAGATCTGAAGGATTGGAAGTTCCGTTCACCGCCGGGTCTGGAGACCGAGATCTTCGCCAACCTGGGCGCCAAGCCGGTGGTGATGGACTTCACCGAGATCTTCACCGCGCTGGAGACCAAGATCATCGACGGCGCGGATGCCTCCGGTCTCGCCAACAACGTCGGCCTCGGCCTTTATGACCTTGTCAGCCACGCGACCTATCCCGGCTTCCACTCCATGCCCTCGGACCACCTGGCAATCCGTAAGGACGCCTGGGATGCCTTGCCGGAAGACCTGCAGCGCATCGTCGAGGTCGCAATGCAGAAGCTGGCCTTCCAGACGGCCCTGACCTTCGAGGTCAAGAACAACGAGGCTGCGGCAATGCTGCGCGAGAAGGGCGTCACTCTCCACGACTGGTCGGCGGAGGACCGCGCCACATTCCGTCAGGCTGCGCAGCAGGCCTGGCAGGGCTGGGCCGACAAGACCCCGGAGGCTCGCGCTCTGGTCGACAGCCACACCACCTTCCTGAAGACCCTCGGCCTGGTGCAGTAAGCGCCGGCGCCTTAGTCCATAATCGGGCCCCTGGCTGCGGAACGCGGCAGGGGCCCGAACTCTCTCAGGGCCTTACCGTAGACTGTGCACTTCGTAGACTATGCACCGCAACGGAGCATGAAGCGGAGAAGGGAGCCGGGTGATGGTTGAGCATGAGGTCGAAAACTGGATGGACCGCATCAGCATTGCGATCAGCCGGGTCGCGATGTTTCTCGTCGCCTTTATCGTCGCCATCATGTTCTTCGAAGTGGTGATGCGCTACGTCTTCGAGGCACCCACCCTCTGGGTTAACGAGATGTCGATGTGGCTGGCCGGCTGCGTCTACCTGTTGGCCGGCCTTTATGTCATGCAGCAGCGCGGCCATATCCGCATCTTCATTCTCTACGACATGGTCCCGCGGGGCTGGCAGCGTCTCTTCGACGTGATCTCCGTGCTGCTGATCTGCATCTTCGCGGGGGCCGTTGTCTATGGCGGCTTCAACGAGGCCTGGGTCAAGATGCTGCGCTGGGAGACCTTCGGCACCGCCTGGGATCCGCCCATCCCGGCGACGATGAAACCCTTGATCCTCGTGGCGGTGGTGCTGATTGCCCTGCAGTCGGTGACCAACCTGATCGCCGATTGGAACAAGAAGAAAGAGGTTCACGACCTCGCTGAAGAAGTGAAAGAAGAGCACATCGACTGACCCGGGCGCCAATCGGGTAATAGGGGGTAGCGGGGCCAGGGCCCGCGCTTGGCAGTTTCAGGGTCTTTGGGGGGCCAGGTTTTATGGATATCGGAACGATCTCGCTGATCCTGCTCATCGGATTGTTCGTTCTGCTGGCAATCGGTATGCCGCTGGGCTTCGCGTCGGGGTTTCTGGCGGTTGCCGTCCTGGTGATGAAGTTCGGGCCGGACATCTTGTTCCGCTCCTTCGGGACCGGTCCGTTGAACATCCTGGCCCAGCGCATGTACGGCCTCATGACGGACTATGTCCTGATATCCGTGCCGCTGTTCATCTTTATGGCCTGTCTGATGGAACGATCGGGCATCGCCAAGGCGATGTTCGACAGTCTCAACGTCTGGCTGAGCCGCACCCGCGGCGGCATCGCTATCGTCACCGCCATCATGGCCATCATCATGGCCGCCATGTCCGGCATCATCGGCGGCGAGGTCGTGCTGCTGGGGCTCATCGCGCTGCCGAACATGCTGCGCCTCGGCTACAACCAGGATCTCGCCATCGGCACGATCTGTGCCTCCGGCAGCCTCGGCACCATGATCCCGCCCTCCATCGTGCTGATCATCTACGGCCTGGTGACCGAGACCTCGATCCATGCGCTCTTCAAGGCGGCCTTCGTGCCGGGCTTCATCCTCGGCGGCTGTTACATCGCCTACATCATGTACCGTACCCGCAGGTACCCGGAGCAGGCGCCCCTGCCGGAAGGCGGCGGCGATGTAACCATGGCCGACAAGCTGCGTGCCTTGCCCGGCCTGATTGCGCCTCTGCTCATCGTCTTTGTGGTGCTGGGCTCGATTTACGGTGGAATCACCGCCATCACAGAAGCTGCCGGCATGGGGGTGGTCGCGGTGCTCATCCTCATCACGCTGCGCGGCGAGCTGTCTTGGTCGCTGGTCAAGGAAGCGCTGATGCGGACCTGGAAGTCGACCGGCACCATTCTCTGGATCACCTTCGGGGCAACGGCCCTGGCCGGCGCCTACACCATTGCCGGCGGTCCCACCTACGTCGCCAACCTGATCATCGGGACCGAGTTTCCGACCTTCGGTATCCTGCTGCTGATGATGCTGATCTTCCTGTTGCTGGGCGCGGTGATGGACTGGGTCGGCATCGTTCTCCTGGTCATGCCGGTCTTCCTGCCCATCGTCTTGAAGCTCCCTGTGGAGGAACTCGGGCTGACCGGGGCGCTGGTGGCGGCGCCCAGCTTCGTTGCCGTCTGGTTCGGTATCCTGTTCTGCGTCAACATGCAGGTGAGTTTCCTCAGCCCGCCCTTCGGCCCCGCGGCCTTCTATCTGAAGTCGGTGGCGCCGCCCCATATCACCCTGCCGGAAATCTTCCGCGGCTTCCTGCCTTTCATCGTCCTGCAGCTCTTTGTGCTGGCGCTGGTCCTGCTGTTCCCGGAGATCACCATGATCTTCCGCAGCTAGGACGCAGATGAGGTAGCGAACCGCCGCGGTTCGCCCTGGCCCCGGCGATTGCAGTATGATGCCGGGGCGACTCCGGTCATCCAACCTGCTGCCCGCAACCCTGAGAGCCTCTTTTCATGGACGTGACAAGCCTGGCCATTCCCGAGGTGCGCCTGATCAAGGCGGTAAAGCATGGCGACCATCGGGGTTTTTTCTCGGAGACCTACAGCAAGCGCGACCTGGCCGCTGCGGGGATTGAGGCCGACTTCGTGCAGGACAACCAGTCGCTTTCGGCGGCCGTCGGGACGGTGCGCGGGCTCCATTTCCAGGTCCCGCCGCGGGCCCAGGCCAAGCTTCTCAGGGTCGTGCGGGGCGCCGTCTTCGACGTCGCGGTCGACCTGCGCCGGGGGTCGCCAAGCTACGGCCGCCACGTGGCGGCGACGGTCTCCGCCGCCGACTGGAACCAGATCTTCATTCCCGTCGGCTTTGCCCATGGGTTCTGCACCGTGGAACCCGACACCGAAGTGATCTACAAGGTGAGCGACTACTACGCGCCGGAGACCGAATGCGGTGTGCTCTGGAACGATCCTGAACTGGGGATCGACTGGCCGGTTGCGGCGGGGGAGGCGGTGCTTTCGCCCCGCGACAGCCAGTGGCCGCCGCTAAGGGAATTGTCAGGATTTTTCGATTATGGGTGAGCGGCTTAGATCGTTTCGTGAACAGGGTCCGGCAGCCGCCCGCGGCGCCGGATCTGCTTTAGGGGTCGCTTCATGAAGGTTCTGGTGACCGGCGGAGCCGGTTTCATCGGCTCGGCGGTGATTCGCGAACTGCTGTCCGGCAAGACCGCCCAGGTGGTCAATCTCGACAAGCTGACCTATGCGGCGACGCCGGAGGCCATCGAGCACTGGGCGGAGGATGCCGGCTACGCCTTCGAACAGATCGATATCTGCGACGGCCCGGCCCTGCGGGCGGCCTTCGCCCGGCACCGCCCCGATGCGGTGATGCATCTGGCGGCGGAGTCCCATGTCGACCGCTCCATCGACGACGCCGGTGACTTCATCCAGACCAACGTGGTCGGGACCTACCGCCTTCTGGAAATCGCGACGGCCTATTGGCGCGAGCTGGAGGGAGAGGCGGCCGCGCGCTTCCGCTTCCACCACATCTCCACCGACGAGGTTTACGGCGCCCTGGGGGCGGAAGGGCATTTCACCGAGGAGACGCCGTACCAGCCCAACTCGCCCTATTCGGCCAGCAAGGCGGCTTCCGATCATCTGGTGCGCGCCTGGAACCGGACCTACGGGCTGCCCGCCGTTACCTCCAATTGCTCGAACAACTACGGGCCCTACCAGTTTCCCGAAAAGCTGATCCCTCTGATGATCATCAACGCGCTGCAGGAGAAACCGCTGCCGGTCTACGGCAAGGGGGCGAACGTGCGCGACTGGCTGCATGTGGAAGATCACGCGCGCGCTCTGGTGACGATCCTGACCGAGGGCCGCATCGGCGAGACCTACAACGTCGGCGGCGACAGCGAGGAACGCAACATCGACGTGGTGGGCAGGATCTGCGATCTGGTGGACGCCGCACGCCCGCGCAGCGGCGGTGCATCGCGCCGCGACCTGATCACTTTCGTTGCCGACCGGCCGGGCCATGACCTGCGCTATGCGGTCGATTCCTCAAAACTCCGCGCCGCCCTGGGCTGGCAGCCGCGCGAGACCTTCGACAGCGGCCTGAGCTCGACCGTTAACTGGTATCTGGAGCACGAAACCTGGTGGCGGGGCATTCTGGAGCGCCGCTATCAGGGCGAACGGCTGGGACTCTCGAGCCCGAAGAAGGCCGGGTAGATGGCGGACGCGCCAGGGCCTGGAAAGATCCTGCTGCTGGGCGCCGGCGGCCAGCTCGGCTTCGAGGTTGAGCGCCTGGCCCGCTCGCGAAATCTGGACTTGGCGGCGATGGGTCGCCGGGAGCTCGATATCACTCACCGCCTTGCCTTGCGCTCCGTGATCGGCCGCGGCTTCGACCTGATCATCAACACGGCCGCCTATACCGCTGTCGACCGGGCCGAGACGGAGGAGGGGCGTGCGCTGGCCGTCAACCGCGATGGGGCGCAGTTCGTCGCAGAGGCCTGTCAGGACGCCGGGGCGGCCCTGATCCATATATCCACCGACTATGTTTTCGACGGCCGGAAGGGCAGTCCCTATGACGAGGACGACCCTGTTTCCCCTATCAA
Organism: Rhodospirillales bacterium BBD 1991-14; assembly: GCA_001657395.1. GTDB lineage: Bacteria > Pseudomonadota > Alphaproteobacteria > Kiloniellales > Kiloniellaceae > Pelagibius. The sequence goes on from LYSY01000001.1 coordinate 442,144, forward strand.
CGTCTACGGCCGCAGCAAAGCCGCGGGCGAAGCCGCCATCCGGCAGGCCTGTGCGCAGCACGTTATTCTGCGGACGTCCTGGGTCTTCGGCGTCCAGGGGCAGAACTTCGTCAAGACGATGCTGCGCCTGGGGCAGGAGCGCGACGAGATCCGCGTGGTCGCCGATCAGTTCGGCTGCCCCACCCCCGCGCAGGGTCTGGCCACCGCGGTGCTGGCGGTGGCCGGCCGGCTCGCGGAAAAGCCCTGGGGAACCTATCACTGCAGCGGTGGGGAGCGGACGACCTGGTTCGACTTCGCCAAGACGGTCTTTGCCGAGCAGACTGCCCTGACCGGCGCCACTGCGCCCGCACTGGTGCCGATCGGTACTGAGGACTATCCCACCCCGGCGCGGCGTCCGATTGATACGACCCTGAACTGCAAGGCTTTTCAGGAGCGCTTCCGTCAGGCGGCCCTGGACTGGCGGCTGGGGCTGCGCGATGTCCTGCGCGAGCTGCAGGCGGGCGACCGGCTGAGCTCGGCCGGTGGGGCCTGAAAGGGAGAGGGGAAGCACGGACGATGAAGGGGCTCATTCTCGCAGGCGGCGCCGGCACGCGCCTTCACCCCGTCACCCTGGCGGTCAGCAAGCAGCTCCTGCCTGTTTACGACAAGCCGATGATCTTTTATCCGCTGTCGGTGCTCATGATGGCGGGGATCAGAGACGTGCTGATCATCACCACGCCCCAGGATGCGCCTCTTTTCCAGGCGCTCCTGGGTGACGGCGCGCGCTGGGGCATCTCCATCAGCTACACCGTTCAGCCCAAGCCGGAGGGGCTGGCCCAGGCCTTCCTCCTTGGCCGCGACTTCATCGCCGGCCAGAAGTCGAGCCTTATTCTCGGTGACAACATCTTCTACGGTCAGGGCCTGCAGGAGGTGTTGATGCGCGCCGCAGGCCTGCGCGAAGGCGCCACGGTGTTCGGCTATCAGGTTTCCGATCCGGAGCGCTACGGCGTCGTCGAGTTCGACGCCGCGGGCCGGGCGGTCAGCCTGGAGGAGAAACCCGCTCAGCCGAAGTCGCGCTTCGCCGTGACGGGCCTCTACTTCTACGACGAGCAGGTCTGCGACCTGGCGGAGAGCCTCGAACCCTCGGCGCGGGGCGAACTGGAGATCACCGACCTGAACCGGCTCTATCTGGAAGCCGGCAATCTGAACGTCGAGCGCTTCGGCCGCGGCTATGCCTGGCTCGACACCGGTACCCACGACAGCCTGATCGAGGCGGCGCAGTTCGTGCAGACCATCGAAAAACGCCAGGGCCTCAAGATCGCCTGTGTCGAAGAAATTGCCTACCGCAAGGGTTTCATCACGGCCGAAGATCTCTGCCGCCTTGCCGAACCGCTGCGCAAGAACGACTACGGCGACTACCTGCTGCGCATTGCCCAGGATCCCGTCTAGGGCCTGACCGTCAAAAGAGCCGGCGAAGCTACTCCAGGTCCTTGATTCGCCCTGTTTCTGCGGGAATCCCAGGCACCAGGACGATACGGTACCATTCCAGGTCTTTGCGGGTTGCCAGCTCGGCGTCTGAAAGCGTCTGCTCTTCGCCCAGGCTCAGCAGGTCCGTGCCGATGTTCTGGCCGGCAACGAAGACCGCATAATCGCCGGCGCCGACCTCCGCGGAGATCACCGGTTCCGTATCGACCACGGACAGGATGTGAATCCAGCCGCTTGCTGAGTGAAACGGCAGGCAAAGGACCCTTTCCCAGTCGTCCGGTTCGGGGCCGGTGTCCGCGGCCACCAGTTCCACCCAATGGTCGTTGAGGTCGGCCTCCGTCCCCACCATGCGAAAGGACGCTCCGCCGGCAAAGCCTCGGTCCATGGCGTCGTCGTCCCAGTTGTCGTCGTCGATCAGCAATCTTGAGGGGTCGTCGCAGATGGCGATCTGGTAGTCGCTTGCGAAGACGCGCCCGGCGCCGAGTGCCTTTTCCGCCATTTTCGTTTTCCCTTGTCTGGTGGTGATGTTCCCGTGGCTTTCCAGTGCTGATCCTCGGCCACATTTGGCGCCCAAACAGTGTCAGGACCGTCGGACATGCAGCGATTTCTGCTCCCCTGTGGGTCGGTTGCATCCGGCCAACGGTTCTCGTTTTTGCCGTCCGTCCCTTCGAGGCAATTGAGTTTTTTGCCGGGCCGGGGCAGGCTCTATAGCCAGGAGCGACAGCGATGCCACGCGTCACCTTCACGGCCAACCTGCAGCGTCATCTCGACTGCCCGACAATCGAGGTGGGGGCCGGGAATGTGGACCAGGTGCTGGCGGCCGTCTTCGCGCGGCGCCCCGTCCTGCGCTCCTATATCGTCGATGACCAGGGACGGCTGCGCCGTCATGTGAATGTATTCATCAATGCGGCGATGATCGCGGATCGCGAAGGCCTGAGCGACGCGGTGGGAGAAACCGACGAGGTCTTCGTGTTCCAGGCACTTTCCGGGGGATAGGCAAGGTGGGCGGATTCACGCTGGTGGCGACCCGCAAGGGGCTTTTTGACGTCAACGTCGACGGCGACCCACAGCCGCGCTGTATCGGCTTTCTCGGCGATCCGGTCTCTGCTGTGTTGCAGAACGAGCATGACGGCGCGATCTACGCCGCCCTCAACCTCGGCCACTTCGGGGCCAAGCTGCACCGTTCGGAGGACTTCGGCGCCACCTGGCAGGAGCTTTCGGTTCCCGCCTATCCGCCCGGAGAGGGGGAAGATGCGCCGAGCCTCAAGTTCATCTGGACCCTGGCCCGCGGCGGCCCGCAACAGCCGAAGCGTCTTTGGGCCGGCACGCTGCCGGGCGGCCTCTTCCGCTCTGACGATCGCGGTGAGTCCTGGGCGCTGGTGGAGTCCCTCTGGAACCAGCCTTCGCGCAGCGAGTGGTTCGGCGGTGGATACGACGAGCCGGGGATCCATAGTGTCATCGTCGATGATCGAGACAGGATGATCGTCGGGATCTCCTGCGGCGGCGTCTGGATCAGCGAGGACGATGGCGCAAGCTGGTTGCTGGGCGGGAAGGGGCTGGCCGCCGACTACATGCCCCCGGACCGCAAGGACGACCCCCGCATCCAGGACCCTCACTGCCTGGCCATCTGCCAGGATGCGCCGGATGTTGTGTGGTGCCAGCACCACTGCGGTATCTTCCGTTCGGAAGACGGCGGCCGCTCATTTGTGCAGATCAAGGACGTGGTCCCCTCGGCCTTCGGATTTGCGGTAGCGGCCCACCCCAGCGACCCCAAAACCGCCTGGTTCGTGCCGGCGGTGAAGGACGAGTGCCGGGTGCCGGTCGACGGACGCTTCGTGGTGACGCGGACCCGCAACGGCGGGGCGACCTTCGAAACCCTGCGCCAAGGCCTGCCACAGAACACGGCCTACGACCTCGTCTACCGCCATGCCCTTGCCGCCAATGCCGATGGCCGCAGTCTGGTCATGGGCTCGACCACCGGGGCGCTGTGGTTCAGCGGCGATGCCGGCGAGACCTGGTCGCTGCTATCAGCCCATTTGCCGCCGATCGCCCAGGTCTGCTTCGCCGAGCGAGCTTGATCGCCGCAGCGAATCGCGCTTGGCTGGCGCGAGCCGTCCACAGACAGGGGTGCGGGCCGTGAGCCAAGACTCCAAGCCGCTCTACTACGCGGATTATCTGCAACTCGACCGGCTGCTGTCGGCGCAACAGCCTGAGAGCGAGCGGCGCGGCCGGCCGGCCCACGACGAGATGCTGTTCATCATCGTCCACCAGGCCTACGAACTCTGGTTCAAGCAGATCCTCCACGAAATGGCGCTGGTGGACCGGATCTTCGCCAGCGACAGGGTGGCCGACCGCGACATCGGCGCGGCGGTTGCCGCCCTGCAGCGGATCCAGCGCATCCTGAAGCTGGTGACCGAGCAGCTCGATGTGCTGGAGACCATGACTCCGCTGGATTTCCTCGAATTTCGTGATCTTCTGTTTCCGTCCTCCGGGTTTCAGTCGCTGCAGTTCCGCCTTATCGAGATCGGCCTGGGCTTGCGGCGCGGACAACGCGTGAGCCCGGACGAGCGGCCCTACGACAGCCGTCTGAACGAGACCGACCGCCTGCGGGTGCAGGAAGCGGAGGCGGTTCCGAGCCTCAGCGACCGGGTGGAGGCCTGGCTGGGCCGCACCCCCTTTGTCGAGCTGGGCGGCTATCGTTTTCAGGAAAGCTACCGCAGCGCGGTGGCGCGGATGCTGGCGCAGGACAGCGCGACCCTGCGCGACAACACGGCAATCGGCGTGAAGGAACGCGATGCCGGCCTCGCCGCCCTGGAGGCGGCGCAGGAGCGTTTCGAGGCGATCTACGACGAGGCGCGCCACGCCGACCTGGCAGCCCAGGGGGTGTGGCGCTTCTCCTGGCGGGCGCTGCAGGCGGCCCTCTTTATCACCCTCTATCGCGACGAGCCGGCCCTGCAACTGCCTTTCCGGCTGCTCAGCCTGCTGATGGACATCGACGAGACCATGACGGCCTGGCGCTACCGCCATGCCCTGATGGCACAGCGCATGATCGGCATGAAACTCGGCACCGGCGGGTCTTCGGGCCATGACTACCTGAGCGAAGCGGCGCGCCGCTACCGGGTCTTCGGCGACCTTTTCGCGCTCTCCACCTTTCTGATCCCCCGCTCGGCCCTGCCGCCGCTGCCCGAAGACGTGCGCCGGGCGATGGGCTACGGCTACAGCGCCGATGAAGGCTGAGCCTGCAGCATGAGCCACGCGACCGTGAGCCGCCCAACCGTGAGCTACAAGGAACACTTCAGCCGCTTCTTTGCCGCGGCGCCCGGGCGCCTGCACTTCGCGGCCCACAGCCACCATCTTTGGCCCGACGTCACCTATGATGCCCAGGTCGCCTGCTGGCAGGATGCGGCGCGGCTTGCCGACCGGAAGTGGGACACCGTCTTCGGCGAGGTCCTGCCGGAGACGCAGCGGCGGATCGCCGAGGTGCTTGGGCTCTCCGACCCGGCGAGCCTGGCCTTCGCGCCCAACACCCACGACTTCCTGCGCCGGCTCCTGTCCTGCCTGCCGCCCGCGCGCAGCGCGCGGATTCTTTGCAGCGACGGCGAGTTCCACAGCTTCACGCGGCAGGTGGCCCGCCTGGAGGAGGACGGCCTCGTGGAGGTAACCCGTGCGCCGGTGGAGCCCTTCGCCGACTTTGCCGAACGCTTTGTCGAGACTGCCGCCCGGGGAACGCCCGCAGGCGGCTTCGACATGATCTATGTGAGCCAGGTGTTCTTCAATTCCGGCTTCGCGATTGACCCCTTGGACAGCGTTGTGGACCGCCTTCCGGCCGAGGATGCCCTTCTCGTCATCGACGGCTACCACGGCTTTCTCGCGCGGCCGACCGATCTCTCGGCGATCGAGGGCCGAGCCTTTTACCTGTCGGGGGGCTACAAGTACGCCATGGCGGGGGAGGGCGTCTGCTTTCTGCACGCGCCACCGGGCCTTGGGCTGCGACCGCGCGACACCGGCTGGTACGCCGCCTTTGGCGCCCTCGAGCAGCCGGGTGGCGGCGAAGTCGCCTATGCCGCCGACGGGGGTCGCTTTCTCGGTGCGACCTTCGATCCCGTCGGCCTCTATCGCCAGCGCGCGGTCCTGGTATGGCTGGCGGAACTGGGCCTGACCGCCGCCGGCATTTACGATCACGTCCGTGGTCTTCAGCAGCTTTTCCTCGAGGCCTTGGAGTGGAAGGCCCCGTCCTGTCTGCCTCTGCGCGCGCTGCTGCTCGATCCGCGCCATGAGCCCTGTGGCAACTTTCTGACCTTCGATCTGGGTGAGGCAGCGGCCGGCGCCCTGCAAGGCCGCCTTCTGGATTTGGATGTCATCACAGACTACCGCGGCGCACGGCTGCGCTTCGGCTTCGGTCTTTACCAGGATGCGGAGGACGTCGAGCGGCTGGTGGACCGCTTGGCCGGCTTCTAGCTCGCTTCCTCGATCGGTTCCGAACCGTCCAGCGGAACGATGCAGGTGATGCGTTTGGCGCGCTGTTCTGCGAGGGCGCGGTCGGGGAAGGTCTCGCGGTACACGGTGATGCCGATCAGCCCTTCGGCATTGCCCTCGCCATCCATCAGCGGCAACAACAGGCGCTCGCCGTAGCCCGGTTGCTGCCATTCGTGATAGAGGCGGCCGATCACCATGGATATGGCCGGCGTTTCGATGCAGGCCTGGAAGTAGTGCCGCACACGGGGCAGGGCCTCTTCGGCGACGGTGTCCTCCAGGGTGCGCCCGACAAGCGAGCGGTCGTAGCGTGCCCGGATGTGCTCGCCTTCCAGACGATACCGGAGCTGGCCCGTCTCGGCCTCGAACTCCATGAGCCAGAGGTCCGGTAGCAGCGCTGGAAACTGCTCCGGCTTCAGATCTTCCCGGCGCGGTGGCCGCTCTGCCGTGCCCAGCGCACTCCAGGCGTCCAGCAGCGTGATCGCCTCGGCGCTGGCCAAATAGTTCTTCGCCTTCTGGGCGGATTTTCGCCAGCTCGGAAAGATCAGCATAGAGAGGAACACTTGGTCGTGGATGATGCGGGGCGGATGCTTTGGCGCCCGAATCGGATCGCGCAGAGTCTATCGGATCGCGCGGACTCTACACCATGAAAACGCCAATTCGCATTCGGGCGCCGCGGTTTTGCGCCGTCCGATCGCGCAACGCAAAAGGGGCGTGGAACCAGCGCTCCACACCCCTTTCGTCGTATTGGCTCCGCGGACTGGACTCGAACCAGTGACCCGGTGGTTAACAGCCACCTGCTCTACCAACTGAGCTACCGCGGATCAGGATTTCCACCGCATCCGGGTCGCCCCGGCGCAGCGAAGCGGGGTTATATCAAACCGTCCCCTCGGCTGCAAAGACTTTGCAACAGTGTCTGCTGCTTCGTGGCAGCGGTCCTTACGCCAGATGCGCCTGCAAATCCTAGGCGCCAGCCACCACCGCGAGCAGACACTTGGCGACATCGAGATAAGAGGAATTGGGCATGTGGAACCAGCGCAGAAACTCTGCTGTCGTCATGTCCCCGGAAAGCCAGCGCTCCAGAAACATCTGGCTGACCGGGTGCAGGCGCTCCGGCAGGCATGCGAGGACGTCTTCCCTGATCGCTACAGTCTCCGCTTCTTGGGCTGTCAGGCCTCCGGCCAGCGGATTTCCCGCCTGTCAATGGACCCGTCTCCAAGCCACAACAGTGTAGAGAGAAGCTGACAAATTGGTAAACGTTTCTTCTGTGTTCTTGTTTTGTTCTTGCCATAGATCTGGGAAGGCGCTACGGTCGGTGGAGATCGCATTGACATGGTTTTCAGGACTGACGGGGAAGGAGACCGACCTATGGGTGACTTCGGAAACGACGCTTATCAACCGCCCCTCTGGGAACGCCTGGCAAGCGGACTCGCTGCCGTCGGTACCTTTGCTTTCTTCTTCAGTGCGGTCGGCTACGGCTGGTACAGCCTGATTGCGGCGATGGCCCATTAGGCCGCGCTTGCATCCGGCGTTCTGACAGATCGGGTATGAAACCCTGGGTATGAAACCGGGGGTATGAGAGACCAGGGCGCTTGAGAAGCCGCAGGGCCGCAGTCCGGGCTGGCCGTCCGGCAATTGGCCGCTGGGTCGCCTGGAGGCCCGGGCCGGAATCGAACCGGCGTGCAAGGATTTGCAATCCTCTGGATAACCACTCTCCCACCGGGCCGCGGCGAGCGGGCAGAAGCTATACTGCCGGCCCTGACCTTGGTCAAGCTGGCAGGGGTCAAGCTGGCAGGGGTCAAGCTGGCAGGGGTCAAGCTGGCAGGGGTCAAGCTGGCAGGGGTCAAGCTGGCAGGGGCGGGCGGTTGCCACGACCCGTCCCTCCGACCAACCGCAGGCCAGTCGCCGCGACCAATCAGTGTGGAGAGCCGCTACTGACACTCTGCTGACCCTCTGCTGACCTGGGGCCGGGGACCCATTCTGGTCCGTTGTGTTCTCAGGTCTGCGCGCCTATAAACCAATCTTGTGGAGTAACCCATACGGACGATCCGGGAATTCGGAATCGCAGGGCGACTCCGCTGTGCGATGCTGCGCATGTTGCGTCGGCTCAACCTGTTCGGCATCGGTTTCTATTCACGGCGTAGTAGGTGACATGGTTGATTTCGCTGCCGCCCGCCTGAACATGGTGGACAGCCAGATCCGCACCAACAAGGTGACGGATCTTCGGGTCATCGAGGCCTTTGAAACAGTTCCGCGGGAGCGTTTCGTCGGGGAGCATCTGCAGGGCATTGCCTACGTCGATGAAGACCTTGAAGTTGCGCAGGCCCGTTATCTGATGGAGCCCATGGTGCTGGCGCGCCTGCTGCAGGCTGCCGCCCCCGGGCCGACGGACATGGTGCTCGACGTTGCCTGCGCGACAGGTTACTCGACGGCGGTCTTAGCCGGCTTGGCCGAGACGGTCGTCGGGGTCGACAAGGACCGCGGCCTGGTCGAGAGTGCCAACCGCACCCTGAACGGCCTGGACATCGACAACGCGGTGGTCGTCGAGGGCGCGCTTGCCGACGGTTATTCGAAGCAGGCTCCTTACAACGTCGTTCTGATCCAGGGCGCGGTCACCGAGGTGCCGGCTGCAATCAAGGCGCAGATGGCCGACGGCGGGCGCCTGGTCACCGTGGTTGTGGATGAAGCGGGCATCGGCCGCGCGACCTTGATACAGCGGTCGGGCGAGGTCTATTCCGCGCGGGTTCTCTTCGATGCCGCCACGCCGGTGCTGCCGGGGTTCGAGCGCGCCCCGGGGTTTGTGTTTTAACGGCCGGACGGGCCGGGTGCTGTCGCATTCCTGACGCAAGAGCGCGGTATGAGGGGGCGGCAGGAAGTGTGAAACGATACAGTTAAAGTGGGGATGCGGCTTCCTGGAGGCACGTAACAACCTCACGGGACAACCTCACAGGACAGCATCACTGGCCAATGTCACTGGCCAATGTCGTGGGCCAGCCTAAGTGAGGCGTCAGAAGGTTCGATGTGATCGTGGTAAGCGGCCGGATATTGCACGGCGGCAGCAATGCAGGGAGACAGTCTGGCATGACATCTTTGACCGGCGGTGAGCGCGACGGTGCCCGGGCGGGGACCCTGGTAGCGCGGACTCTGGCATCGGCCCCTGGCCGTCTTCGCGGCTTTGCCGTAATCGGGGCTGCGCTTGTGGCGCTTGTCGTCGGCGTTCAGCCGGCGGTGTCGCAGACGCTGGAGGAAGCCCTCATCCAGGCCTATCAGTCCAACCCGACCCTGAGCGCCGCCCGCGCCGAACTGCGGTCGGTGAACGAGCGGGTGCCCCAGGCCCTGTCCGACTGGCGTCCCTTGCTGGAAGCGGATGCGTCCGCCGGCCAGGCCGTAGATGACATCGAAAGGCCGACGGACAGGGGTTCGGACGGGCGCACGCCGCTGGCCACCGATCTGACCCTGACCCAGCCGGTCTATCGTGGCGGACGGACCGTTGCCGGGACCGAGCGGGCCGAGAACGAGGTGCTGGCCCAGAGGGCGCTGCTGGCGGACAGCGAACAGACTGTGCTCTTCGATGGCGTGACGGTCTTCGCCGACGTCTGGCGCGACCAGTCCGTGCTTCAGCTCAATCTGAACAATGAACAGGTGCTGGCCCGCCAGCTCGAGGCGACCCAGGACCGCTTCGAGGTCGGCGAGGTGACGCGGACCGATGTCGCCCAGTCCGAAAGCCGCCTGTCGACGGCAACGGCCGACCGCATTCAGGCGGAAGGCAATCTGACCTCAAGCCGGGCAGCCTTTGAGAACGTCATCGGCGTGTTCCCCGAGATTCTGGAGCAACCCGAACGGCCGCGTGAACTGCCGACCGACCAGCAGTCGGTGATCGATGGCGCCGAGGCCGCCAATCCTTCGGTTCTGGCCACCCAGTTCACCGAGTTGGCCGCGCTCCGCGAGGTTCGCGAGGTCGAGGGCGAACTTCTACCGGAAGTAAGCCTTCGCGGGCAGTTGAGTTATCAGAACGAGTCGGCCTCCCGCGGCAGCGAGAGCAGCACGGCCGAGGTGCTGGCCCTGGTGACCGTCCCGCTCTACCAGCAGGGGTCCGTCTCCAGCCGCGTGCGCGAGGCCAAGCAGGTCGCCAGCCAGCGCCGGCTGGAGGTCCGCGAGGCGCTGCGCCAGGCCCGTGAGGATGCCATTTCCGCCTGGGAAAGCCTGCAGACGGCCAGGGCGCAGATCCAGGCCTTCCTGGAATCGGTCCGCGCCAACGAGATCGCCCTGGAGGGTGTACGTCAGGAAAACGCCGTGGGCGCACGTACGGTCCTGGACGTTCTTGATGCTGAGCAGGAACTGCTGGACGCCCAGGTCAACCTGGTAGGCGCGCAGCGCGACGAGATCGTTGCCAGCTATCAGGTGCTCACCGCAATCGGGCGCCTGACGGCCATGGATCTGGGCCTTGAGACCGAGATCTACGATGTCGAGGCGGACTATCGCGCGGTGCGCGACAAATGGTTCGGGCTTACCGCCCCCGGCATTCCGGAGTAGCGGCCGGAAAGCCCCGGATTCAGCCGCTGCCGGCGCTGCGCCGGCGCGATTGGGCCTGATCGGGGTTTGGTTAATAGAAAATTTCCGCTTTGTCCCTATGCAGTGTTACAAGACCGTTCTGAACACGTGACGTCCTGGGCGTCTGGGGACTTGGTGAAATAGGTATGCCGGAAGAGCAAAACGAACCGACGATGGAGGAGATCCTCGCCTCCATCCGGCGGATCATTTCCGAAGACGAGCCTGACGAGGCGCAGGACGGCAAAGCCAAGGCCAAAGAGACTCCAGCAGAAGCGGCCGAGTCCGCGGCAGAACCGGAGCCGGCACCCGAACCGGAGCCAGAGCCCGAACCCGAACCGGAAGCCGCACCGGAACCGGCTCCCGAACCAGAGCCTCAAGCGGAGGCTGCGCCGGCGCCTGAGCCCGAACCCGAGCCCGCCCCCGCGCCGGCGCAGCCGCCCAGCGGCGCCGACAACATCCTGGACCTGACCAAGATGGTGGCGGAAGACGGCAGCATCGTCGATCTGGAGGCCGAGGAGGGGGAGCCGGCAGCCGATAGCGCGCCAGAGCCGGAACCCGAGCCAGAACCAGAACCAGAACCGGAAGCGGCTGCGGAACCCGAGCCGGAACCTGAGGCGGCCGCTGAACCGGAACCCGAGCCTGAGCCAGAACCAGAACCGGAGCCCGCGCCGGAGCCGGAACCTGAAGCGGCGGCCGAACCGGAGCCCGAGCCGGAACCTGAACCCGAACCCGAGCCCGAGCCCGAGCCGGTCGAAGCCGCTGCTATTGCGGCCGATCCGGCGGAAGAGGACGCTGCCGCGGCAGAGCCTGCAGCGGATGAGACCGGAACCGAACTGGCCCCGGCGGGGCTGGACAGCGAGGTCGTTTCAGCCGCAACCGCAGCGGCGGCGACGGCGTCCCTTGCCGCTGTGACCAAGGCGGCCATGGCCAACCGTCAGCCGGACGGCATCCCATTGGGCGGCGGAAAGACCCTGGAAGACCTGGTCCGCGAGTCCCTGGTGCCGGAGCTGAAAGGCTGGCTGGACGAAAATCTCCCCGATCTGGTAGAACGCATCGTTCGCGAGGAGATCAAGAAGATGGTACGACGCGCCGAAGATCAGTAGGCCGGGCCGCCCCCCAGGCGGCCGATGAAGGTGGGACCTGCTGTATGGCGCAACGGCGCACCATCTGATATCCACATCCCGAAATTGTCCGCCGAAGGCGCGCCTGGCTGCGCCGAACGGCTCGTTTTTTTGAAGGATCGCCAGCGATGCTGGAAAAGACCTATCGGCCTCAGGAGGTCGAAGACCGGCAGTATGCGCGCTGGGAGGCGGCCAATGCCTTTGCCGCGCAGTTCGACGAGAGCAAGCAGCCCTACACCATCATGATCCCGCCGCCCAACGTCACGGGCAGCCTGCACATCGGCCATGCGCTGAACAACACCATCCAGGACATCCTCATCCGCTACCACCGCATGCTGGGGCGCGACGTGCTCTGGCAGCCGGGCACCGACCATGCCGGCATCGCTACCCAGATGGTGGTCGAGCGCCAGCTCGGCGAGCAAGGGATCGAACTGGACCGCGGCATGCCGCTGGCGCCCGGCAACACGAAGCAGATCGGCCGCGAGGAGTTCATCGAGCGGGTCTGGGAGTGGCGCGAGGAGTCCGGCGGCACGATCCTGAAGCAGCTCCGCCGCCTCGGCGCCTCCTGCGACTGGTCGCGCGAGCGCTTCACCATGGACGAAGGCCTCTCAGAGGCCGTTTTGAAAGTCTTTGTAACGCTTTACCGCAAGGGGCTCATCTACCGCGACAAGCGGCTGGTGAACTGGGATCCGCGCTTTCACACGGCGATCTCCGATCTGGAGGTGGAGCAGAAGGAGATCGACGGCCATCTCTGGCACTTCAAGTACCCCATCGAGGGTGAGGAGGGCCGCTTCATCACCGTCGCGACCACGCGGCCGGAAACCATGCTGGGCGACACCGCCGTTGCCGTGCACCCCGACGACGAGCGCTACCGCGATCTGGTGGGCAAGCACGCGATCCTGCCGCTGGTCGGGCGGCGCATCGTCATCGTTGCCGACGACTATGCCGACCCGGAGCAGGGCTCCGGCGCGGTGAAGATCACCCCGGCGCACGACTTCAACGACTTCGAGGTCGGCAAGCGCCACGGGCTGGAGATGATCAACGTCTTCGACCGCGATGCGCGCATGAATGACAGCGTGCCGGAGGCCTACCGCGGCCTCGACCGCTTTGAGGCGCGCAAGCGGGTGGTTGCCGATATGGAAGCCGCCGGCCTGCTGGAGAAGATCGACCGGCACCGCCACACGGTGCCGCACGGCGACCGCTCCCACGTGGCGATCGAGCCCTACCTGACAGACCAGTGGTACGTCGACGCGGCGACCCTGGCCAAGCCGGCCATCGAAGCGGTGGAGCAGGGGCGCACGGTCTTCGTGCCCAAGCAGTGGGAAAAGACCTATTACGAATGGATGCGCAACATCCAGCCCTGGTGCATCTCGCGCCAGCTCTGGTGGGGTCATCAGGTGCCGGCCTGGTACGGACCGGACGGGGAGGTCTTCGTCGCCCACGACGAGGGCGAGGCGGCCAAGGCCGCCGAGGCCCACTACGGCAAGGCGGTGGAGATCACCCGCGATCCCGACGTGCTGGACACCTGGTTCTCCTCGGCGCTCTGGCCCTTCTCGACCCTCGGCTGGCCGGAGGAGACGGAGGCGCTGAAGCGCTACTATCCCGGCGACGTGCTGGTCACCAGCTTCGACATCATCTTCTTCTGGGTCGCCCGCATGATGATGGACGCGCTGGAGTTCATGGACGGCGAAGTGCCCTTCCACACCGTCTACATCCACGCCCTGGTCCGCGACGAAAAGGGCCAGAAGATGTCGAAGTCCAAGGGCAACGTGGTCGACCCCCTGGACCTGATCGACCGCTTCGGTGCCGATGCGGTGCGCTTCACGCTGACCGCCTTGGCGGCGCAGGGGCGGGACATCAAGCTGGCGGAAAGCCGGATCGAGGGTTACCGCAACTTCTGCACCAAGATCTGGAATGCGGCGCGCTTCTGCGAGATGAACGACTGCGCCTATGGCGCGGACTTCGACCCGGCGGCCAACAGCCAGCGGGTCAACCGCTGGATCGTCAGCCAACTGGCCCAGGTCGAGCCCAGGGTGCGCGGCGCCATCGAGAGCTACCGCTTCAACGAGGCGGCCCAGGCGCTCTACCAGTTCATCTGGCATACCTACTGCGACTGGTACCTGGAGTTCGCCAAGCCGCTGTTCCAGGGCGATGACGAGGCGGCCAAGGCGGAAACCCGCGCGACAGCCCTCTGGGTGCTGCACAAGGCGCTGTTCCTGCTGCACCCGATCATGCCCTTCCTGACCGAAGAGCTCTGGCAGCAGAGCGGCAACGGCGACGACGCCCTGATGACCACCTCGGCCTGGCCGAGCTTCCCGGCAAGCCTGGTCGACGAAGACGCCGACAGCGCGCTCAACTGGGTGGTCCGCATGATCGGCCAGATCCGCGCCGTGCGCTCGGAGATGAACGTGCCGCCGGGCGCGCGCGTGGCGCTGATCGTCAACGACGCGGCCGAGACGTCGAAGGGGCGGCTTGCCGATCACGAGGCGCTCATCAAGACCCTGGCACGGGTCGAGACCATCGCCTTCGACCAGCCGGTTCCGAAGGGCTCCGTGCAGGATGTGGTGGACGAGTGCACCCTGGTCCTGCCGCTGGCCGAGGTGATCGACCTGGCACAGGAACAGGCGCGGCTGAAGAAGGAGATGGAGAAGCTGAAGGGCGAAATCGGCAAGCTCGACAAGAAGCTCTCCAACGAGCAGTTCCTCGCCAAGGCGCCGGAAGAGGTGGTTGCAGAACAGCGCGAGCGCCTGGCCGATAGTCAGCAGACCATGGACAAGCTGCAGACGGCCCTGGACCGGCTGGCCTCCGCATAAGCCGGTGAATAATGGCAGTGAGCAATCCTGAAAAGGCGTTTTCTATTAATAACTTGAAGGGATTTCTTCAGGGTTCGTGGAGCTTGGCGCGAAGCATCGACGACCGCCGCGCCCGTCAGGGCGGCGAACTCACCGGCACGGCCAGCTTCACCGCAGCGGGCGCGGATCTGATCTATCGCGAGGACGGCCGACTGGTCATCGGCGATCCTGCCGCCCCCGTTTACGCCGGGCCCGTGCTGCAGTCCTATCGCTATGTCTTTCCGGCGCCGCCGAAGGCCGAGGTGCATTTCCGTGATGGCCGATTCTTTCACGAACTGGATCTCTCGAACGGCCTTTGGGCCTGTACGCACCTCTGCGATCCCGACCGCTACGAGGGCGCGTTCACGGCGCTGGACGCCGACCGCTGGCGCGTGGTCTGGACCGTGACCGGGCCGCGCAAGGAGCAGAGACTTGACAGCACCTATCGTCGGGCGCTGTAAGATGGGCCGGCGTGGTTGATCCGGACTACGAGAACATCTTGCCGAAACATCTTTGATGAAGGGGAAGCGCACGACATGACGGCTTTGCAAGCACGGCACGCGACCTTGGCGGCGGCCTTGTGGCCCAGCCAGGGCAGACTGGCGGAAATGAACGGCCTCCTGCGGGCCTCCCTGCTGGCGGTGGCCGGTTCGCTGTTTCTCTGGCTCTGCGCCAAGATCCAGGTTCCGTTCTATCCGGTACCGCTCACCATGACCACGTTCGGCATATTGGCCATCGGCATGGCCTTCGGGTGGCGCCTCGGCGCGGCGACCGTGCTGCTTTACCTGGCGGAAGGCGCCATGGGCCTGCCGGTTTTCGCCGGGACCCCGGAAAAAGGCATCGGCCTCGCCTACATGGCCGGCCCGACCGGCGGCTATCTGCTCGGCTACGTGCTGGCGGCGGCAGCCTGCGGCTGGCTGGCCGAGCGCGGCTGGGACCGCAACGTGGTCACCGCAGCGCTGGCGATGCTGGTCGGCAACGTCGTGCTCTACGTTCCGGGCCTGCTGTGGCTGGGCGTGCTGTTCGGCTGGGACAAGCCGCTCCTGGAATGGGGTCTCATCCCCTTCATCACCGGCGATCTGCTGAAGCTGGCCCTGGTGGCCCTCAGTCTGCCGCTGGCCTGGAAACTGCTCTCCAGGCTCCGCTAGCCGGCAATTCAGCTTCACACCTTACGGGGGCCGGCTTTCGCCGGCCCCTTTTCGGTTGCGGGCCCGGTTGCGCGTTGATTTGCGCATGGCGGCATGCAGAATTCGCGGTGGTGGGGCCGCTGTGGCGCGGCTATCCTCGCCGACAACCATCAAGAACGAGACAGATGTCAGAGAGGGAGCCCGCGTCCATGCCGCTCGATTCCAAGTCCAAGCCGGTCTTCGACAAGTCCAAGCTGCCCAGCCGCTACGTTTCGGTCGGCCCGGAGAGTGCGCCCCATCGCTCCTACTACTACGCCATGGGCATGACCGATGAAGAGATCGCCCAGCCCTTTGTCGGCGTGGCGACCTGCTGGAACGAGGCTGCGCCCTGCAACATTGCGCTCTCGCGCCAGGCCCAGGCGGTGAAGCTTGGCGTCAAGGCCGCTGCCGGCACGCCGCGGGAGTTCTGCACCATCACCGTCACCGACGGCATCGCCATGGGCCACCAGGGCATGAAATCGTCGCTGGTGAGCCGCGACCTGATCGCGGATTCCGTCGAGTTGACCATGCGCGGCCACTGCTACGACGCGCTGGTCGGCCTGGCCGGCTGCGACAAGTCCCTGCCGGGCATGATGATGGCCATGGTCCGTTTGAACGTGCCTTCGGTCTTCATGTACGGCGGCTCCATTCTGCCGGGCCGCCACAAGGGCAAGGACATCACCGTGCAGGACGTCTTCGAGGCGGTGGGCGCACATTCCTCGGGCAAGATCTCCGACGAGGAACTGCGCGCGGTCGAGTGTGCTGCCTGTCCCTCCGCCGGTTCCTGCGGCGGCCAGTTCACCGCAAACACAATGGCCTGCGTGTCGGAAGCCATGGGCCTGGCGCTGCCGGGCTCCGCCGGCGCCCCGGCGCCCTACGAGTCCCGCGATGCGTACGCCGAGGCTTCGGGCCGTGCGGTGATGAACGCCCTGGCCAAAGGCATTCGTCCGCGCGACGTCGTGACGCGGCGGTCGCTGGAAAATGCGGCCCGTATTGTCGCCTGTTCCGGCGGCTCCACCAACGCCGGGCTGCACCTGCCGGCCATCGCCCACGAGGCGGGGATCGACTTTGACATGGAGGCGGTGACCGATATCTTCCGCTCCACTCCCTACATCGCCGACCTGAAGCCGGGCGGACGCTATGTCGCGAAGGACCTTTACGAGATCGGCGGCGTGCAGGTCATCATGCGGGCCCTGCTGGACGGCGGCTACCTGCACGGCGACTGCCTGACCGTGAATGGCAAGACCATCGAGGAGAACCTGGAGGGCATCACCCTGCCGGAGGACCAGGACATCGTCCGGTCCTGCTCCAACCCGCTGTCGCCCACCGGTGGCGTCGTCGGCCTGCGCGGCACCCTGGCGCCGGAAGGGGCCGTGGTGAAGGTCGCCGGCTTGACGAACCAGCAGTTCCGCGGCCCGGCCCGGGTCTTCGACTGTGAGGAGGACTGCTTCAGGGCCGTGGAAAACCGCGAATACGAAGAGGGCGAGGTTCTGGTCATCCGCTACGAAGGGCCCAAAGGCGGCCCCGGCATGCGCGAGATGCTCTCGACCACCGCCGCGCTCTACGGCCAGGGCATGGGCGACAAGGTGGCGCTGATCACCGACGGGCGTTTCTCCGGCGCCACCCGCGGCTTCTGCATCGGCCACGTCGGGCCGGAGGCGGCGGTCGGCGGGCCCATCGGCCTGCTGGAGAACGGCGACGTCATCGTCATCGACGCCGAGACCGGGGTGCTGGACGTCGAACTGTCGGAGGAGGAACTGGCGGCCCGCAAGGCCAAGTGGCAGCCCCGCGAACACGACTACCAGTCCGGCGCGATCTGGCGCTACGCGGCGACGGTGGGCCCGGCCTTTCTGGGCGCGGTGACCCATCCCGGCGGCAAGGCCGAGACGCACGTCTTCGCGGATATCTAGGGCGGACCTTCAGGCAAGGCCATGGCGCGCATCGCAGTCGGCGGGTTTCAGCACGAAACCAACACCTTTGCTCCCTCCAGGGCGACCTACGCCGACTTCGCCGCCGCCAGTGCCTGGCCCGGCCTGACGCGCGGCGAGGGGCTGTTCGAGGCGGTGGCCGGTATCAACATCGGCATCGCCGGCTTTGTCGAGGCGGCTACGGTGGCGGGCCACGACCTGCTGCCGCTGTCCTGGAGCCAGGCCACGCCCTCCGCCCAGGTGACCGAGGACGCCTTCGAGCGCATCGTTGGTCAGATGGCGGACGACCTGGCGGCCATGGAGGACCTCGACGGCCTCTACCTCGACCTGCACGGCGCCATGGTCGCCGACCATGTCGACGACGGGGAAGGGGAGATGCTGCGGCGCTTCCGCGATGTCGTCGGGCCGGACCTCCCCATCGTCGTCAGCCTCGACCTCCACGCCAACGTCACGCCGCAGATGGTCGCGCTCTCCGACTGCCTGGAGATTTACCGCACCTATCCGCATGTCGACATGGCGGCGACGGGTAAGCGCGCGGCGGCGCAACTGCATGCCCTGATCGCCGGCCGGGGTGGGCGCTTCAAGGCCTACCGCCAATTGCCCTTCATGATCCCGCTGTCCAGCGGCTGCACCTACGAGGGGCCGGCGAAGGAGATTTACCGCGAGGTGAAGCTGCTGGCGCAGGAGCCGGGCGTCACCGGTGTTTCCTTTGCCTGCGGTTTCTGCCCGGCGGATTTTCCCGATGCCGGGGCGTCGCTGGTGGCCTACGGCGACTCCCAGAGCGCCGCCGAAGGGGCGGCCGACAGTCTCTATGCGGCCGCGGTCGAGCGGGAGTCGGCTTTCGCGCTCGAGGTGCTCTCGCCGGTCGAGGCGGTGCGCGAGGCCAAGCGCATCGCAGCGCATGCCGACAAGCCGGTGATCCTGGCCGACGCCCAGGACAATCCGGGCGGCGGCGGCAATGCCGACACCACCGGCCTGCTGCGCGCGCTGCTGTCGGAGCAGGCGGAGGGTGCCGTCATCGGCAACGTCTTCGACCCCCAGGCCGCCGAGGCCGCCCATGCGGCGGGCGAGGGGGCCGTGGTGGCGCTGTCTTTGGGCGGGCACTCGGGCATCTCCGGCGACGCGCCCCTCGACGCAGCGTTCCGGGTCCTGCGCATCGGCGATGGCCGTCTGACGGGCACCGGCCCCTTCTACAAGGGCGCGCAGATGCAGCTCGGCCGCACGGCCCTTCTGGAGTTGAACGGGGTGAGGATCGCTGTCGCCTCCAGCAAGGTCCAACTGGCCGACCAGGCGATGCTGCGCCACCTGGGCGTCGAGCCGGCCGCCGAGAAGATCCTGGCCCTGAAGTCGACCGTTCACTTCCGTGCCGACTTCCAGCCCATTGCCGAGACGGTGCTGGTGGTGGTGGCGCCGGGCCCTGTCATCCTCGACAACCGGGAGCTGCCGTTCCGGCGCCTGCGGCCGGGGCTCAGGATCATGCCGATGGGGCCGGCTTTCGGCACGGAAGGCGGGCGCGCCGCCTCCTGAACGACCCGTTCCAGCCTCAGCCGCCCCGATGCGCCGCAAGGATACACGGATTTCCGGGGTTTTTGTCGAATGCGTGCCTTTGTCAGTTGTTAACGGACGGCACGTCATAGTGGGGCCTGAATTCATTCCGGGTGCCTGCCGTGCTTCGGCTGCGCCCGATTGAGCAACCCAGGCGGGCAGGGTCATGACAGAGCTGCGGCTTGTCGAACAGCAGATTGCCGTCATGCAACCGGGCAAGATTCACAGCCCGGACGGCATCGTCGATTGCGAGGTGCTCTCCGTCTCGCGCAGCGGCGCGCGTGTACGCCCGCTGGGCGAGCTGCCGGAGCTTGGCCGCCTTTACCTGGCCATTCGCGGTTTTGGACAGCTGGAATGCCGGCTTGAGCGTACGGAAGCCGACGCCGCCGACCTGGTCTTCACCGGCGACGCGCAGAGCCTGGACGCCATGTTTCAGGACATGCTCGACCGCTTCGGCGATGCGGAGGGGCGCCGCCGCTACCTGCGCCGCTCGGTGCTCTGGCCGGGCAGCCTCAAGGGCGATGGCGCCACCGTCGACTGCACGATCCTCAACATGTCCCTCGGCGGCGCCAAGGTCGCCCTGGTCGAGGAGCGAAGCTTCACCGGGACGGTCACGCTGGTGGGGGACCGCTTCGAGGGCCTGGCGGCGACCATCGTCTGGAAAAGCGGGCGCGTGCTGGGGCTGCAGTTCAGGGCCGACACCGCCCAGGTCGCCGATGCTCTGGGCGCGGTTCTGCCCGCCATCAAGGAAAGCATGCTTGTCGGTGCGGCCCGCTAGGGCCTGAGGCGCGTTACCCTAAGAGGACTATCCCCAAGGCCCCCGGCGCGTGCCATCCCGGCCCTGCTGCTCGCGCTGCCAGCCGACGCCACGGCGCAGCGTCACACCGCCGGGCGGGTCGCCCAGCCCGAACAGCGGCACGGCCCGGTACCGGAAAATCGGAATCAGGGCCGCCCCCGCGACGAACCCCCCGATATGGGCCCACCAGGCCACGTTGCTCCCGCCGCCGTCCGCCAGGGCGACGAACTGAAATCCGAACCAGAAGACCAGCAGCAGCCACGCCGGCAGGTAGAGCGGGATCACCACCACCGGCACCAGCACCTTCGCCTTCGGATGAAGGATCAGGTAGGCGCCGAGAACGCCGGAGATGGCACCGCTGGCGCCGATCAGCGGGGTGGTGGAGGCAGGGTCGATCCCCAGCTGCGCCAGTGCGGCCAACACCCCGCAGAGCAGATAGAACAGCAAAAAGCGGACATGGCCCATGGCGTCCTCGACGTTATCGCCGAAGACCCAGAGATAGAGCATGTTGCCGAAGAGATGCATGAAGTCGCCGTGCAGGAACTGGTAGGTGAGGAGGGTCACCCAGGGGTCGACCAGGACCAGTGCTTCGGCCAGTTGAGCTTCGCCCGTCAGGGTCGCGGGGATCGTGCCGAGGCCGTAGACCATCCGGATGAAGCCCTCTTCGCCCGCCAGAACCTGGATCAGAAAGACAAAGGCGCTGACGGCCAGCAGGCTCCAGGCGGTGAGCGGCTTGGCGATCAGATAGCGAGGCGTGGTGTCATGCAGGGGAATGAACGGCATGGCGGCGGCCCCGTCCCGGCGTCCGCGGTCAGGCCGCGTCGCGCAGCCGGCAGACCACCGGCGTGTGGTCGGAGGCCTTCTTTTCCCCCCGAGGTCCACGGTCGATCTCGCAGCTCTCCAGCCGGTCCGCGGCCTGCGGCGACAGCAGGAAGTGATCGATCCTGAGACCGTGATCGTTCTGCCAGGCGCCGCCCTGGTAGTCCCAGAAGCTGTATTGGTGCGGTTCGCCGTGGAGGGTGCGGAACGCTTCCGTATAGCCCTGGTTCAAGAGGGCGCGGAACCGTTGGCGGCTTTCCGGCTGCGCCAGCGCGTCGCCGGCGAAGGCCCTGGGGTCGTAGACGTCCTCATCCTGCGGGATGATGTTGTAGTCGCCGCCCAGGACCACCGGCGCCTCGCTTTGCAGCAGCGCGCGGCCATGGTCCAGCAGGCGGTCCATCCAGGCCAGCTTGTAGGTGAACTTCTCGGTCTTGATGGGGTTGCCGTTGGGCAGATAGATGGAGGCGACACGCAGGCCGAAGGTGGTGGCCTCCAGGTAGCGCGCCTGTTCGTCTTCCGGGTCGCCCGGCAGACCGGTCATCACGTCCTCCAGCGGCGCTTTGGAGAGGATCGCAACGCCGTTATAGCTCTTCTGCCCGTGAACCGCGACGCTGTAGCCGAGGGCCTCGATCTCCAGCCGCGGGAAGTTCTCGTCGACGGTCTTCAATTCCTGCAGCAGAGCAACGTCGGGGCGGGCGCTCTCGAGCCAGGCGAGAACGTTCGGCAGGCGGGCCTTGATGGAATTGACGTTCCAGCTTGCGATACTGGTCATGGCAGGGCTGGTCCTGGCCGGGCGCACCCGGTCGCTGCTTGCGCCGTCCGCTCAGATCGCAAAGGAGGAGCCGCAGCCGCAGGACGAGCTGGCATTGGGGTTGCGGATCTGGAAGGAAGACCCGCCGAGGTCTTCGACAAAGTCGATTTCCGAGCCGGCCAGAAGCTCCAGCGAGGTTTCGTCGATGACCGCGACCACGCCGTCGCGCTCAAAGGTGCGGTCGTCCGGGTTGACGGCCTTGTCGAAGGAGAAGCCGTACTGGAAGCCGGAGCAGCCGCCGCCGGACACCGAGACGCGCAGCATCAGGCTGCTGTCGTCTTCCTGCTCGATGAGCCAGGCGACGCGCTTCGCGGCGTTTTCCGTCAGGGCCAGTGCGGGGGCGGTCTCTACGTCCATCGCAGGCATCGTTCCCGTTCATGATTGGTTAACCATAGGCGCCATGGGCTTTTTGGCCGCCGGCGCGCCACTGTCTCCCAAGATGTAGGGACTCCCGCGGCCTTGTCAAACCGTGCTTGTCCTTCGTTCGGGCAGCGGTCCGAAAACGGCGGAAAACCGCCATTGCCAGCGGCTGGGGGAGGTCTTAGGGTCGCGCCATGGCCGAGCCGATTCCCGCTGCCCCCTTCGCCTGCCGTCCGGACGAGACCCGGGGCCGGGACCATCCGGAGCCGGAGAGCCCGACCCGGTCGTGCTTTCAGCGGGACCGCGACCGCATCGTCCATGCCGCCGCCTTCCGCCGCCTGAAGTACAAAACCCAGGTCTTCGTCTACCACGAAGGCGATTACTATCGGACCCGGCTGACCCATTCCATCGAGGTCGCCCAGATTGCACGCTCCATCAGCCGCCGCCTCGGCCTGAACGAGGATCTGGCCGAGGCCATGGCGTTGGCCCACGACCTTGGCCACACCTGTTTCGGCCATGCCGGTGAGGACGCCCTGAACAAGGCGATGCAGCCTTACGGCGGCTTCGATCACAACGAACAGACCTTCCGGATCCTCACCCTGCT
Source organism: Rhodospirillales bacterium BBD 1991-14 (assembly GCA_001657395.1). Classification (GTDB taxonomy): domain Bacteria; phylum Pseudomonadota; class Alphaproteobacteria; order Kiloniellales; family Kiloniellaceae; genus Pelagibius. The sequence continues at coordinate 464,613 of LYSY01000001.1, forward strand.
GGAGCGCCGCTACGCCGATTTCGATGGCCTCAACCTGACCTGGGAGACGCTGGAGGGAATCGTCAAACACAACGGGCCGCTGACCGGGCCGGGCGCGCGCAACGATGCGGTCCCGGAAACCATCGCCCGCTACTGCCGCGCGGTGCGCGACCTGGAGGTCGACACCTTTGCCGGGGCGGAGGCCCAGGTGGCGGCGCTGTCGGATGACATCGCCTACAACAACCACGACATCGACGACGGTCTGAGGGCCGGCCTCTTTCCCCTGGAGGAGCTGCGCGATCTGCCGCTGGTCGGTCCCGTCCTGGCCGAGGTCTCGCGCCGCTACCCGGATCTGGAAGAAAGCCGCCTGATCCACGAGACCATCCGGCGTATGATCGATCTCATGGTCAACGACCTGCTGGAGGAAACCCGCAGCCGCATCGACGCCCATACGCCGGCCTCGGCGGAAGAGGTCCGTCTCATGGACCGGCCCTTGGTTGCCTTTTCCGACGAGATGCGCCAGAACGACCGCGCGCTGCGGGCGTTCCTGTTCCAGCGCATGTACCGCCACTACAAGGTCAACCGCATGACCAGCAAGGCCAAGCGGGTGGTGCGGGAGCTCTTCGACCACTATCTCGAGCGGCCGGACTGCCTGCCGGACGAGTGGCGCGCCGCGGCCGAAGGCGTCCGCGGGACGGCCCGGGCCCGGCTGGTCGCGGACTACATTGCCGGCATGACCGACCGCTACGCGCTGGTCGAGCACGCTAAGAACTTCGATCTTCGAGTTGGAAACGCATGAATCTTTTCAAGGAGTTCCGGGGCATCGTCATCGAGCAGCTTGAGGCGCTGACGGCAGAGGGCCGGCTGCCGCCCGGGCTCGACCTCGCGCGCGTCGCGGTGGAGCCGCCGCGCGACCCGGAGCATGGCGACATGGCCACCAATGCGGCCATGGTGCTGGCCAAGGCCGCCGCCTCCAAGCCGCGGGACCTTGCCGAGGCCCTGGCGGACAAGCTCTCCGCCGTCGATCACGTCAGCGAGGCCACGGTGGCCGGGCCCGGCTTCATCAACCTGCGGCTCGAAGGCGAGTTGTGGATGGAGCAGCTTCGCGAGATCCTCAGGACCGGCACCGCCTATGGCGCCAGCACCCTGGGGCAGGGCCAGGCGGTCAATGTGGAGTACGTTTCGACCAACCCGACCGGCCCGCTCACCGTCGGCCATGCGCGCGGGGCGGTGGTCGGCGATGCCCTGGCTGCACTGCTGGCCAAGGTGGGTTACGCCGTCACGCGGGAGTACTACATCAACGACGCCGGCGGGCAGGTGAATGTGCTGGCACGCTCGGCCTATCTGCGCTACCGCGAGGCCCTGGGCGAGGACATCGGGGAGATCCCCGAGGGTCTCTACCCCGGCGACTATCTGAAGGAGACCGGCAAGGCCCTGGCCGAGCGCGACGGCGACAAGTGGATGGCCGCGGAGGAGGCGGACTGGCTGCCGGTCCTGCGGCGCTTTGCCATCGATTCCATGATGGATCTTATCCGCCGCGACCTGGCGGCGCTCGGTGTCCACCAGGACGTCTTCTCGTCGGAGAACGATCTCGTGCAGGCGGGCGGTGTCGATGCCGTGCTTGCGCAGCTCGAAGACCAGGGGTTGGTCTACACCGGTACCCTGGAGCCGCCGAAGGGCAAGCCGCCGCCCGATGATTGGGAACCGCGTCCCCAGCTTCTCTTCAAGGCGACCGAGTTCGGCGACGACGTCGACCGGGCCTTGAAGAAGTCGGACGGCAGCTGGACTTATTTCGCCAACGACATGGCCTATCATCTCGACAAGTTCCGCCGCGGCTTTCCGACGATGATCGATGTCTGGGGCGCCGATCACGGCGGCTACGTCAAGCGCATGCAGGCCGGCGTGAAGGCCCTGACCCAGGGCGACGGCGAGCTGGACGTGAAGATCTGCCAGCTGGTCAACCTGAAGCGCGGCGGCGCGGCGGTGAAGATGTCAAAGCGGGCCGGGACCTTCGTGACCCTGCGCGAGGTGATCGACGAGGTCGGCAAGGACGTCGTTCGCTTCATCATGCTGACCCGCAAGAACGATGCGTCACTGGATTTCGATCTTGAGAAAGTGGTCGAGAAATCCCTCGAAAACCCCGTCTTCTACGTGCAGATGGCCCATGCCCGCTGCCGCTCCGTGCTGCGGCTGGCGGCGCAGGAACTGCCGGATGTGGATCTAGATCCTGTGTCTTTGGCGGGTGCAGACCTCAATCTCTTGACCGACTCGGGAGAGCTGGGTCTGATTAAACAGTTGGCGGAGTGGCCGCGGCTCTTGGAAGCGGCGGCGGAAGCGCATGAGCCACATCGGGTCGCATTCTATCTCTACGATGTGGCCGCGGCGCTTCATGCGCAATGGAACCGCGGGCAAAACCAGGCGCTGTTGCGTTTTCTGCTCCCTGACGAACCGCAGGTCACCCGGGCGCGCTTGGCGCTGCTGCAGGCCGTGGCCTTTGTGATCGCATCCGGGCTCGAGGTCTTTGGCGTTGAGCCGGTGGAGGAGTTGCGCTGAATGGCACCGAGCGACGGTCGGAACAACGCTGGTCCGGGCGGCCGGGAGTCCGATCTATCGGTTGATCCTTCCGATGGCCCGGAGCGGGCCGCGTTCAGTGACGAGGGGATGCGGCGCATCATCTATGCCCAGGACCGCGAGCCGCGCAGCTCTGCCTTCGGAGAGGATACGGCGGAGCTGGAGGCCGACCTGCAGGGACGGCGGCGTCTGATCCCCGTGGTGGTGGCGCTCGCCGCGCTGGTCTGCTTCGGCGGCATCGTCTGGTACGCCTATTCCTGGGGTACGGGCGAGGTGGCGGAGGACCGCCTGCCGGTGGTTGAAGCAGACCCCGGGCCGGAGAAGACGCGGCCCGAGCAGCCCGGCGGCCTGGAGGTTCCCCACCAGGACAAGCTCGTCCTCAATGACGGCGAACCGGAGGGCGGAACGGCGCGGGTCGAGCAGCTCTTGCCGCCGCCGGAAACGCCACAACCTCCCGAACCGCTGCCGGCACAGCCCTCCGCCGGAGCCACGGCCACTGTGCCGCCGGAAAGCGAACTGCCGGACCTTCCGGCGCCGCCGGCGGGTGTTGCAGACGGCAGCGACGTCGCGGCCGCCGGTGTTCCGGCTGCGGGGGGCCAGACCGAGGCGCCCGAGGTTGCGGCGATCCCGGAGATTCCCCAGATCCCGGAAATACCGCAAGCGCCCGGCAGCGATGCGCCGGGCACGGCTGAGGCGCCGCCGCCGGTGGCCGAAGGGGGGATCGCCCTGCCGCAACGCAAGCCCGAAGCGCCGGAGACCGGCGCCAGCAGCGGCGAGGATCAGATCGCCCGTCTGCTGGAAACTGTGCCGCTGGAGACTGCCGCTGGCGAGCCTGCTCCTCAATCCGCCGCTTTGCCAGCTGGCCAAAGCCCGAGCGCGGGCGACATCGTTCTGCAGCTGTCTTCGGTAAAGTCCGAAGCGGCGGCGGCGCGCGAATGGGCGCGGCTGCAAGGCGAGCATCCGGCATTGCTGGGGGGCCTTTCCTTGGCGCTCGACACCGCCGATGTGCAGGGCACCACCTACTACCGGGTCCAGACCGGCCCCTTTCCCAGCCGCAGCGCCGCCAACGACCTCTGCGGCCAGCTGAAAAGCAGGAACCAGGACTGCCTTGTCAAACAGCGCTAGGGGGTCAAACAGCGTCAGGGCGGCAGAGCGTGCCAGGCAGAACAGCATAGTCGCCGAGGTCTTCGCGCAATGAGCGACCGCGCCGCGCCCCGGGCGGTCATCTACGGTTGCGCCGGTCCGACGCTCTCGGCAGCGGAAGAGGCCTTCTTCAGGGATGCCGATCCGCTGGGCTTTATTCTCTTCGCGCGCAACTGCGAGTCCCCGGATCAAGTCCGCGGCCTGGTCGCTGCGCTGCGCGCCTCGGTCGGGCGCGCTGATGCGCCGGTCCTGATCGACCAGGAAGGCGGCCGCGTGGCACGCCTCAAGCCACCGCAGTGGCGCGCGGTCCCGCCGCCCAGCTTTTTCGGCCGGCTGGCGACCCATGACCGCGACCGTGCCGCCGAGGCGCTAGGCCTCAACACCCGTCTCCTGGCGATGGAGCTCTGCGATCTCGGGATCGACGTCGACTGCGTGCCGGTTCTGGACCTGCAGTTCCCCGGCGCCAGCGACGTCATCGGCGACCGCTCCTTCGGCGGCGATCCGGCGCTGGTCGGGGACCTCGGGCGCATCGTCTGCGACACCATGCTGGCCGAGGGCGTGATGCCGGTGGTGAAGCATATCCCTGGCCACGGGCGGGCGCGCGTCGACAGCCACAAGGAACTGCCGGTGGTCGGCACCGGTCTCCCCGAGCTTTCCGCCACCGACTTTCAACCCTTCGAGGCCCTGGCGCAGGCCCCCTGGGGCATGACCGCCCATGTCGTCTACACGGCGCTCGACGGCGAGCGGCCGGCGACGACCTCGGCAAAGGTGATCTCGGAGGTCATTCGCGGGCAGATCGGGTTCCAGGGCCTGCTGTTGTCCGACGACCTGTCCATGGAGGCGCTGAAGGGCGGCCTGGATGCGCGGGCGTCGAAGGCCTTGGAAGCCGGGTGCGACATCGCGCTGCACTGCAACGGCAAGCCTGAGGAGATGGAGGCGATTGCCCGCATCGCCCCGGCGATGACGGCGGCGGCGCAGGACCGCTTTGCGGCAGGGCGGCAGCGCCTGGGACGACCGGAAGCCGCCGACCGGGAGCTTCTGCAGCGGCGGCTTGACGTTCTTACGAGTGTCGGCTAGGCGCTGGTGATGGATTTCGATCTTGCCGAACTCGCCTACATCGCCTCCGTCTGGGCGCTGCCGGTCTTGCTGGCGATCACCCTGCACGAGGCGGCGCATGGCTTCATCGCCTGGTCCTACGGTGATGACACCGCCTACAAGCTGGGACGGGTCACGATGAACCCGCTGAAGCACATCCACCCGATCGGAACGATCCTGCTGCCTTTGGCGCTGATCGTTCTCAAGGCGCCGTTTCTGTTCGGCTACGCCAAACCGGTTCCCGTGGCCACCCACCGCCTGCGCAAACCGCGGCGCGACATGGTCTATGTCGCCGCAGCCGGACCCATGGCGAACCTCATCCTGGCGACCATCTCGGCGGTGCTCTACAACCTCGTCCCGCTGCTGCCGGACGCGGCGGCGCTCTGGCTGGCACAGACCCTGCGGATCTCCATCGTCGTCAATCTGGTGTTGGCGGTGCTCAACCTGCTGCCGCTGCCGCCGCTGGACGGCGGGCGCATCGCCGTGGGCATCCTGCCGATCTCGCTCGCCGTTCCGCTGGCCCGCCTGGAGCGTTACGGGATTTTCATCCTACTGGGTGCGTTTTTCCTGCTGCCCTACCTGGGCCGGGAACTGGGCCTGGACATCCGCGTGTTTGATTGGCTCATCCGTGCCCCTGTAAACTGGATGCTGCCGTTCTTTTCGGGCTTGGCCGGTCTGCCGGAGGCAATGCGACTGTGAGCGATGTGATTCCCTTTGAAGAAGGTGTCGAGGGTGCGCGCAGCGCCACCCGCGACCGCCTGTTGCTGGAACTGGACGGCTATGCCGGGCCCATCGACGTGTTGCTGGAACTGGCGCGCGACCAGAAGGTCGACCTGACCCAGATCCGTATCCTGGATCTCGCCGAGCAGTACCTCGACTTCGTGAAGGAGGCGCGGGCCATCCGGTTGGAACTGGCGGCCGACTATCTGGTCATGGCTGCCTGGCTGGCCTACCTCAAGTCGCGCCTGCTGCTGCCGGAGGTGGGCGGCGAGGAGGAACCGACCGGCGCCGAGATGGCGGCGGCGCTGAAATTCCAGATGCAGCGCCTGCAGGCCATGCGCGACGCCGGCCAGAAACTGATGGCGCTGCCGCAGCTGGCGCACGACATTTTCGCCCGCGGCACGCCGGAGCGGCTGCGCACCCGCACCACCACCACCTACGACGCCAGCCTCTACGACCTCCTGAAAGCCTATGGGCGGAACAAGTCCCGCGCCACCGTCACCAACCTGGAGATCAAGGCGACCGAGCTCTACTCGGTCGACGAAGCCATGTCGCGCCTGTCCTCGCTGTTCGGGATGGCGGTTCCGGGCTGGCGGTCGCTGTCGTCGTTCCTGCCGCCGGAACTGCGCGGCGATCCGCTGCTCACCCGCTCGGCCCTGGCCTCGACCTTCGCGGCCAGCCTTGAACTCTGCAAGGCGGGCAAGCTGCGCATTCGCCAGGACGGCACCTTCGGCACAATCTATCTGCGCGGCACCGATGAGGAGCAACAGGAACATCCATGAGCGCTGATTTTGACAACGTGCGGCTGGTCGAGGCCCTGCTCTTTGCCTCCTCCGAGCCGCTGGCGCCGGCCCAGTTGGCCCGCTTCCTGCCGGAAGACACCGATCTGGATGCGATCCTGAGTGATCTGGAAACGCTCTACGCGAACCGCGGCGTGAACCTGGTCAAGCGCGGCGGGCGCTGGGCCTTTCGCACCGCGGTGGACCTTGCGCCGCGCATGGAACTGGAGACCAAGGTCGTCCGCAAGCTCTCGCGCGTGGCCCTGGAGACCCTGGCGGTGATCGCCTACCACCAGCCGGTGACCCGCGGCGAGATCGAAGAGATCCGCGGCGTCGCGCTCTCCAAAGGAACCCTCGACACGCTGTTGGAAATCGGCTGGATCCGCCCCAAGGGCCGGCGCAAGACGCCGGGCCGGCCGGTCACCTGGGGGACCAGCGAGGCCTTTCTCGACCACTTCGGCCTGGACTCCCTCGATGCCCTGCCGGGCGCCGAGGAGCTCAAGGCGGCCGGGCTGCTGGACAGCCGGCCGGCGATCACCGCGCTGGGCGACCGCGGTCTGCTGCCCGGCGTTGGCGAAGTGGCGCCGGAGGCGGTCGACGAGGACGAGGAAGAAGACGAGAACGAAAACGGCGAGGGCAGCCTCGCCGAGGGCGACGATGGTGTTCTCGATCCGGCGTTCGGCGAGAACCTGCTGCCCCAGGAGGTCGACCTCGCCGCGCTCTCCGCTGAGGATCAAGACGGCGCCGAGGCGCCTGACGCGGAGGACCTGCCCGCAGAGTACGAACCCACGGAGGAGCAGACCGCGGCAGAGCCGGATAACCGGGACGGGGAGGTCGGCGCGGCGGACGATGCGGAGGCCGGTGACCCGCAAGAGCATGACCCGGACGAGGATGAGCCCGAAGAAGAGGGGCCGGCGGACGAAGAGGTGGGCGAACTCGTCGACCTGAACGCAGAGGGGGCCAAACGCGGCCACGGCTGACGGCTCGGCACAGCGGCAAGCCGTTGCGAACGGCTTGCAGAACCGGCGGCAAGTCAGTATGGCAGGGGCGGTCCAATCCGCCGGAATGTCGATGCAAGCGCCAGTCCCATCAGCCCTCGTTCTTGAACACGTCAGTCATGCCTTTGGCGACCTCCAGGCTGTCGACGACCTGAGCCTCTCCCTATCTCCGGGCGAGGTGGTGTGCCTGCTGGGTCCCTCCGGTTGCGGGAAGACGACGGCCTTGAGGGTGGCGGCGGGGCTGGAAGCGCTGCAGCGCGGCCGGGTTCTGATCGGCGGCGAGGAGGTGGCCGGCGCGGGCCGGGAGATGCCGCCGGAGGACCGCTCCGTCGGCCTGGTTTTCCAGGACTATGCGCTTTTTCCCCATCTGACGATTGCCGCCAACGTGGCCTTCGGGCTCAAGGGCCTGCCGGCGGCAGAGCGCCGGTCAAGGGTGCTCGAGGCGCTGGAACGGGTCGGCATGGCCCAGTCCGCAGAGGCCTATCCCCACACGCTTTCCGGCGGGCAGCAGCAGCGGGTGGCGTTGGCCCGGGCCCTGGCGCCGCGGCCGCGGGTGATGCTGCTGGACGAACCCTTCTCCAACCTCGATGCCCGGCTGCGCCAGAAGGTGCGCGACGAGACGCTGCACGTTCTGAAGGAAAGCGGCACCACCACCCTGATGGTGACCCACGATCCCGAGGAGGCCATGTTCATGGCCGACCGCATCGCCCTGATGCGGGAGGGGCGTGTCGTGCAGGAGGGGACGCCGGCGGAACTCTACTACCAGCCTGTGGACGCTTTTGTGGCCTCTTTCTTTGGCGAAATCAATATCTTGGAGAGCGTTGTTAACACAGGACAGGTATCCACACCCTTCGGCCCGGTGGACGCCGGCGGGTTGGCGGAGGGCACCGCGGTGGAGGTTCTGATCCGTCCGGAGGCGCTGCATCTGCGCCCCTTCGCCGCCGCCAACGGCAGCGCGGCACCCCAGCAGGCGGTGGAGGTGATGGCGGCGCGGCTGATGGGGCGGACCAGCCTCATCCATATCCGCGCGCTTGACGTAACCGATCAAGAGACACACTTCCATGCTCGGGTGCCCGGGCGTTTCTTGCCGCCCGAGAACGAGCGCCTGCGGGTTGAGCTCGATCGCTCGCAAGCCTTTGTTTTTCCGCGGGAGACGGATTAACCCTTTTGGCCAGGATCGTTGCGGCGCACGGGCCTTTTTGCCATAGTCCGCGACAAGAGGCCTCACGACAAAAGTAAGGAGATCCCGGAATGGGAACCTTTAGTATTTGGCACTGGCTCATTGTGCTGGTGGTTGTTCTTGTCCTCTTCGGCGGGGGTGGAAAGATCCCCAAGCTGATGCGTGACATGGGACAGGGAATCAACGCCTTCAAAAAGGGCCTGAAAGAAGACCAGAAGGCCAAGGACAAGGCCGCCGACGGGGACGACACCAAGGTGATCGACCAGGAGGCGCCGGCCATGGCGTCCACCGAGGAAAAGGACAAGGCTGCAAACGGCTGAGGGTTTTCCCTCACGCCGTTCCTTGAGTCTTTTCCCTGAAATGACGGGCGGCCATGTTTGATATCGGCTGGACCGAGATGATGGTGATCGCGTTGATCGCCCTCATCGTCATCGGACCGAAAGATCTTCCCGGAACGCTGAAGACCGTCTCGCAGTGGGTGCGCAAGGCGCGCTCGCTGACGCGCGAGTTTCAGTCGGGGATCGACGACATGGTCCGGGAGGCCGAACTCGACGATGCCCGGAAGATGCTGGAGGAAACCCGGCGCGGCAATCTCGAGAAAACGATCAGCAACGCGATCGACCCGACCGGTGACGTGGCCGACGAAGTCCGTGACATCGAACGCGAGGCACGGCGCGAACAGCCCGCCGACGGCACCGCTGGCGAAGCCGAGCCCTCCGACGACAGCAACGCGGCCAAGGCATCGGTTCTGATGTCCAAGCCGGCGGCGCCGGTCGCACCGCCCCATTCGCTGGACACGGGCAAACCGGCCGAGACCGAAGCCCCATCCACAGAACCGGCGCCGGCACCAAAGCAGGACAGTAAGCAGTCGGCATGACCACGGTGACCGAGGCGCAAGACTCAAAAAGAAGGCTCCGGGCTGGGCCGCTTCGTCGCGTGGCCTACTGTTCGGCAGCGCTCTTGGGCGTTTTTCTGATCTGCTTCTTTTTGGCTGAACAGATACTCGGATTTCTGTTGCAGCCGGTGCTCTCTGTTCTGATCGAAAACAACATGATCGAAGCGCATAGCGCTTACCAGTTCACCTCCCTCAAAGCGCTGTTCGGGATGTATGTGGCGGTAGCCCTCTTTGCGGCTGTTTTCTTATGCACTCCTTTTTTCTTGTACCAACTCCAGGCGTACTGGGCCGGGCGGCACGGCGAACCGTCGAACCTGGGAGAGGGCACCACGATTGCGGTCTTGGCGCTGCCCATTCTGCTTGGGGGAGCGCTGGCCTATCACGTTGTTTTTCCCTTGGTCGCAGGCCCCATTGCTGAGCTGCAAGGGCCGATTTCCGAGTTTGACCGGATCGTATGGGCGGACCTTTGGGTCGAGGGGCACCTGTATCTGCTGATGAAGGTTATTGCCGCCACTGCACTTTGCTTTGCGCTGCCGGTAACCTTGTTTGTCTTGAGTCGTGTGAGTAAGGCCGTGAGGCTTTCCGGCGGCAGCTCCGGTAGGTACGAATGACCACGGTGACCGAGGCCCCCGACGAGAAGAAGATGCCGTTGCTCGATCATCTGATCGAGCTGCGCCAGCGCATGCTGTGGAGCGTCGCGTCGCTTCTGGTGGTCTTCCTGGTCTGCTTCTTCTTTGCCGAACAGATCTTCGACTTCCTCGCCAGGCCGTTGGCCGACGTCCTGCTCGAGGGGCGGGAGGACAACCGCCCGCCGCGCCTGATCTTCACCAATCTGACCGAGGTCTTCTTCACCTACGTCAAGGTTGCCTTCTTCGCCGCCGCCTTCATCTGCGCGCCGGTCTTTCTCATGCAGCTCTGGCTGTTCGTCGCGCCCGGCCTCTACAAGCACGAGAAGGCGGCCTTCGCGCCCTTCCTGGCGGCGACGCCCTTCCTGTTCTTCCTCGGCGGCGGCCTGGTCTACTGGATCATCTTCCCTTTCGTCGTGGAGTTCTTCATCGCCTTCGAGACGTCAGGCGGCGACGGCAACCTGCCCATCGAACTGGAACAGCGGGTGGCAGAGTACTTCTCGCTGATGATGAAGCTGATCTTCGCCTTCGGGCTCTGCTTCCAGCTGCCGGTGATCATGACCCTTATGGCAAGGGTCGGCCTCGCCACCTCCAAGGGCATGGCGGCCAAGCGCAAGTACGCCATCGTCGGCGTCTTCATCTTCGCGGCGATCTTCACCCCGCCGGACCCCATCAGCCAGCTCTCCCTGGCGATCCCCATCGTGCTGCTCTACGAGGTCTCCATCTACATGGCCAAGTGGGTCGAGCGCAGCCGTCCGAAGGACGAGTACGACGATCTGGATGACGACGAACTGGGCGGGGACGACGGCGGCGGAGACAGTGGCCCGGAGAGCGACGGGCAGAGCGGCGGCACCTCACCGGCGGCGACCTGACGGCCGGCAGGCACGCGGGCGGCAGCCCGGCGGTCTTCTTCACAGATCACTTTACCTTCGGCGAAATTGCCGAATCGGGCGAAGGGCTTCGCCCCGAAGGCTGCGGTTTTCCGTGAAGGGCCCGGCGGTCCGGCGATGACATTTGTTGGGCGAATCGGGCCAGTCGGGCGTGGACAGGCGCCGCGCGGGGACCGTATAAGTCCTTCGATTCGCTTAGCAACAGACCCGATTCGACTGACCGCCCATGCTGGACATCAAATGGATTCGCGACGAGCCTGAAGCCCTCGACGCCGCGCTGAAACGCCGCGGCCTCGATCCGCTGTCGGAGGCCGTGCTGTCCATCGACTCCCGGCACCGGGCAACCCAGGCCGAGTTGCAGGCCATGCAGACGCGCCGCAACGAAGCCTCCAAGGCTATCGGCGAGGCCAAGCGCAAGGGCGAGGACGCGGCGGCCCTGATGGAAGAGGTCTCCGGGCTCAAGACCCGGATGGCCGAAGCGGAGGACGCGGAGCGCCGCCTCAGCGCCGAGCTCGGCGATCTTCTGAGCGGCATCCCCAACCCGACACTGCCGGACGTGCCCGAAGGGGCTGACGAGGATGCCAACGTCTGCCTGCGCGAGCACCTGGCGCCGACCGACTTCGCCTTTCCGCCCAAGGAGCACTACGAGCTGGGCGAGGCGCTCGGCTTCCTGGATTTCGAGACCGCGGCCAAGCTCTCCGGCTCGCGCTTTGTGGTGATGCGCGGACAGATCGCCCGGCTGCACCGGGCGCTGGCCCAGTTCATGATCGACCTGCACACCACCGAGCATGGCTATGAGGAGGTCGCGCCGCCGCTGCTGGTGCGCGACCACGTCCTCTACGGCACCGGGCAGTTGCCGAAGTTCGCCGAGGACCAGTTCCGCACCACCAGCGATCACTGGCTGATTCCGACGGCGGAGGTGCCGCTGACCAATCTGGTGGCGGGCGAGATCCTGCAGTCCGAGGCGCTGCCGATCCGGGTGACGGCGCTCACGCCCTGCTTTCGTTCGGAAGCGGGCTCGGCCGGGCGCGACACCCGCGGCATGCTGCGCCAGCACCAGTTCGAAAAGGTGGAGCTGGTCTCCATCACGCGGCCCGAGGACTCCGCTGCCGAGCACGAGCGCATGGTGGGCTGCGCCGAAGAGGTCATGAAACGCCTCGGCCTGCCGTACCGCGTGATGGTGCTTTCCACCGGGGACATCGGCTTCGGGGCGGCCAAGACCTACGACGTGGAGGTCTGGCTGCCGGGGCAGAAGGCCTATCGCGAAATCTCGAGCTGCTCCAACTGTCTGGACTTTCAGGCGCGGCGCATGAAGGCGCGCTACCGGCCCGTGGATGAAAAGGGCACCCGCTTCGTACACAGCCTTAACGGCTCCGGCGTCGCGGTGGGCCGCGCCCTGATCGCGGTCATGGAGAACTACCAGCAGGGCAACGGCAGCATCACCGTGCCGGAAGCCCTGCGGCCCTACATGGGCGGGCTGGAGGTGATTGGCGATCATGGCTAAGAGCAGCAAAGGCAAGTCCGGCCCCGGCAAATCTGGGCCCGGCAAATCTGGGCCCGGCAAATCTGGGCCCGGCAAATCTGGGCCCGGCAAATCTGGACCCGGCAAATCCGGCATCGATCTGAAGCGTGCGCGCATCCTCGTCACCAACGACGACGGCATCAACGCGCCGGGCCTGAAGGTGCTGGTGAAGCTCGCCAAGACCCTGAGCGACGACGTCTGGGTGGTGGCTCCGGAAAGCGAGCAGTCGGCGACCAGCCACTCGCTGACTCTGCGCCGGCCACTGCGGGAACGGCGTCTGGGCAGCAAGCGCTTTTCTGTGGACGGCACGCCCACCGACTGCGTGCTGGTCGCCCATCACCGGATCCTTGCCGACCGGCTGCCGGACCTCGTGCTGTCCGGCATCAACGACGGCGGGAATCTGGCCGAGGATGTGACCTACTCGGGCACCATCGCCGCGACCATGGAGGCGGCCCTGCTGGGCATCCCTGCCATCGCCTTTTCCCAGCAGCGGGGCGAAGACGGCATCGCCCGCTGGAAGGTGCCGGAGGTCTTTCTGCCTGATATCGTGCGCAAGCTGGTGAAGATGCGCTGGACCAAGGACCTGCTGGTCAACGTGAACTTTCCGGCGGTCGCGCCGGAGGACGTCACCGGCATCGAGGTCTGTCGCCAGGGGCGCCGCGACGAGGGGACGACCGTCAACGAGACCTTCGATCCTTCGGGACGGCGCTTCCTGTGGATCGGCGGCTACCAGCTGGACACCTCCGAGGAGCGCGACAGCGATCTGGCGGTGACGGCCAAGGGCGGGATCTCGGTCACGCCCCTTCATCTGGACCTGACGCACCGGGCAAGCATGAAATCCCTGAGGGAGCTCTTCGGCTGATGGTGGCGTCGCGCAAGATACGGCTGATCATGGAGCTGCGGCGCGGCGGCATCGCCGACACCGACGTGCTCTCGGCCATCGAGCGCATTCCGCGGGAGTCCTTTACGCCCGATAGCTTCCGCCATCAGGCTTATGAAAACGTCGCGATCCCCATCGGTCAGGGCCAGACGCTCAGTCAGCCGCAGGTGGTCGCGCTGATGACCCAGGCGCTTGGTGCCAGCCGCCGCACCAAGGTGCTGGAAATCGGCACCGGCTCCGGCTACCAGGCCGCCGTGCTCTCACGGCTCTGCCGCCGGGTCTATACCATCGAGCGCTTCAAGGACCTGCTGGAGACGGCGGAGCGGCGCTTCCTCGATCTGCGCCTGCACAACATCACCACGCGCCACGGCGACGGCTGGAAGGGTTGGCCCGAACAGGCGCCCTTCGACCGCATCATGATCACCGCGGCGGCGGCCGACGTGCCGGCGGCCCTGGTCGATCAGTTGGCGGAGGGCGGGCGCATGGTGCTGCCGGTCGGCCGGACGTCGCGCGACCAGGCCCTGCTGTCCCTGCGGCGCGAGGGCGGCGACATCGTCGAGGAGCACCTGGGCGATGTGCGTTTCGTGCCCCTGGTCGAGGGGGTCCCCGAGGAGGAAGCCTACTTTGCCCAGAGGGGCGGGAGCCTGGCATGAAGCTGCACAAGATCGCCATTCTGACTTCGGTGGCGCTGGCGCTTTCGGCCTGCAACCTGACGCCGGTTTACCGGGACGCCAGCTTCCAGACGCCGAAGGATCCGCCGAAGCTGCCGCAGCGAAAGCCGTCACCGCCGGCCAGCTTCGCGGCCTTGAGCGCGCCCTTGGAGACCAGGCCCTTGGAAACCGCGGCAGCCCCGCGGGCCGGCACAACGGTTACCGTGGAAACCCTAGCGCCCCTGGGTGCCGCGCCGCAGGTCCAGGCGGCCCCGCAACCCTTGGCCCCGCAACCCTCGGCGCAGCAGCCTCCGGCACAGCAGCCCCTGGTGCAGCCTGCGGCGGCCCAGAGGCAGCCTGTCGCCCAACCGGCGGCGGCTCAGGCGATTCCGGCCGATGGCCGCTATGTGGTCGCGCAGGGTGACAGCCTCTACGGCATCGCCCGCCGCTTCGGGCTGCCGATCCGCGCGGTGATCGACGCCAACGGCCTGCAGCCGCCCTACCGTCTGGCCCTGGGGCAGAGCCTCACGATCCCTCAGGCGAAGGTGCACGTCGTGGCGCCCGGCGACACCGTCTTCAACATCGCCCGGCGCTATCAGGTGGACCGCAGCGAACTGGTGCGTCTGAACGGCATCGACGCGCCCTATACCATCCCGCTCGGTCAGAAACTGATCCTGCCGCAGCCGGGCAGCAGCCCTGCGGCCTCGGTCGTCGCGACGACGGCGCAGCCGCGGGCCGGCGGCGGCGCGGCGGCTGCCAGCCCGGCAGCCCCGGGACGCCAGACCGCCGCCCTGCCGAAGCCTCCGCCGGGCAAGACACTGGCGCCGGCTCCGCAGAGGGCGCAGCCCGCCATCGCCAAGCGCGGCACCACCGACAAGCCGCCGCCGCGGGCGCAGTCGACCTTCCTCTGGCCCGTGCAGGGGCCGGTGCTGTCCTCCTTCGGCGGCAAGGCCGACGGTGTCCACAACGACGGCATCAACATCGCAGCGCCGCGCGGCACGCCGGTCCGCGCCGCCGAAAACGGCGTCGTGGCCTACGCCGGCGAGGAACTGAAGGGCTTCGGCAAGCTGCTGCTGGTCAAGCATGCCGACGGCTGGATCACCGCCTATGCCCACAATGAGAAGCTCTTGGTCGTGGCCGGCGACGTGGTCAGCCGCGGGCAGACCATTGCCCGGGTCGGGTCCAGCGGATCGGTCGGCCGCCCGCAGCTTCATTTCGAGGTGCGCCGCGGCACGCGTGCGGTCAATCCGGAGACCATGCTGGGGCCGCGCCCGACGACGGCTGAAAGATCCGACTGACCCGCTCCGGCGGCAGCCAATCGCGCGGAGTCAAATCGCCGGAAGGTCGTAGCCAAACCGATCTGCCGTCGGACCGACAATGGGCAGGGCAAGGGCTATGTCTTGTTCGGAAAGGTTCTCGCGCCAACGCCCGACCCTGACGGTATGATCGGCCCGGGAAAGGGATCGCGAGGTCTTCGCCTCTTTGAAGCTGGCGTTATTTGTATTCTGCACCCGCTTTGCCCAGCTGGTGAGGGATCGCTCCTCGCGCGCCAGACCCAGGTTGTCGCAGATCCCCTCCGCGAAGGCGTAGGGGTCATGTATCATGTCCTCGAAACGCAGAACCGCGGCGATCGTTGCCACCTGTGAGAACCCTCGGGAATTGATGAAGGTCCAGTGGTGGGCGCAGCGCTCGACCAACGGGCGATCCAGCCAGCCCCGCCAGTCCGGCGGACGCGGGTGATGCTTCCAGTTCCTTGAAATTCCGACGCGAAGGGAGCTGATGGCATCCAGCGGGTGCCGAACGATCCAGAGAAAGCGCATGTTCGGCGCTCTATCGCGCAGGGCGGCGAGGGGAAAGGAAAGCCCGCTGTCAGGTTTGAAGCCTTCGCTCTCACAGGGAACCTTGAAGGCCAGCGGACTTGAAAAGTCGGCCCCGAAAACCTCCGCGAAGGGCGGTTCGCTACGGTAGCGATACTCCGGCTGGTGTTCGAAGAATTCTCCCAAGATCGATGTGCCGCTTCTGCCACAGCCGAGAACCATGATGGGAGGTGGAGGCTTGCCTTTCATCGGATGGCTCTTGGGTAGCTGTAACCGTGCGGGAGATACGCTGTCAGTTCGGCAGCCTGTCAGCCCCTGTTGGCAGGGCGAAGACTCCCGTGGAGAGTGCCGCCGCTCACGGCCACAGTTCGACGCAGACCTGAGAGTGACGTCTGGCATTGTAGCGATTTGGCTGTGATTGTGTTCGCAAACTTGACCACTGGTAGGAGCAATAGGGTGCACGTCGTAATCTTCGAGGTGCGGCCGAAGGAGGGCCGCAAGCAGGACTATCTGGACATCGCCGCCTCGCTGCGCAGCGAGTTGGAGAAGATGGACGGCTTCATCTCGATCGAGCGCTTCGCCAGCCTGACCGACGAGGGAAAGATCCTGTCCCTGTCGTTCTGGCGCGATGAGGAGTCCCTGGTCCGCTGGCGCCACCACGCCGAACACCAGGCCGCCCAGGGCCGCGGACGCAACGAGATCTTTCAGGACTACCGCCTGCGGATCGCCTCGGTCATCCGCGACTACGGCATGCACGACCGCAAGGAAGCGCCGCAGCCCTGACCCTCCACCATGCTTCGAGACGGGCCTGCGGCCCTCCTCAGCATGAGGCCAAGTTGAAGCCTCACCCTGAGGAGGCGCGGCAGCGCCGTCTCGAAGGGTGCGGTCAGCCCTCCAGGCGTTTGCCGAGGCGGCCGGCGAGGTCCTGGATGAACTGCCAGGCGACGCGGCCGGAGCGCCCGCCGCGGGTGACCGCCCATTCCTTCGCCTCCGCACGCAACTGCTCCGGCGGCATCTCCAGGCCGTAGTGCTCGGCGTAGCCTGCGATCATCGCGAAGTAGGTATCCTGGTCGCAGTTGTGAAAGCCGAGCCAGAGGCCGAAGCGGTCGGAGAGGCTGACCTTTTCCTCCACCGCCTCGGAGGTATGGATGGCCGTGGAGCGCTCGTTCTCGATCATGTCCCGCGGCATCAGGTGGCGGCGGTTGGAGGTGGCGTAGAAGATCACGTTGGCCGGCCGGCCTTCGATGCCGCCCTCCAGCACCGCCTTCAGCGACTTGTAGCTCGCATCCCCGCCATCGAAGCTGAGGTCGTCGCAGAACAGCACGCAGGGTCGCTCGGTGCCGCGGAGCAACTGCAGGAGCCGCGGCAGGCTGGGAATGTCTTCTCGGTGGATTTCCACCAGAGCCAGCCGAGGGCCTGACGATGCCTCGGCGTTGACCCGGGCGTGGACGGCCTTGACCAGCGAGGACTTGCCCATGCCCCTGGCACCCCAGAGCAGGGCATTGTTGGCCGGGAGGCCCTGGGCGAAGCGGCGGGTGTTCTCGTACAAGGTCTCGGCCTGCCGCTCTATCCCTTGCAGAAGGACGAAGTCGACCCGATTTATCTGCAACACCGGCTCCAGCCGGTCGGCCTCGGGCTGCCAGATGAAGCCGTCGGCAGCGCCGAGATCTACGCGCGAAGAAGGCGCCGGAGCGATTCGCTCCAAAGCCTCGGCGATGCGCTGGAGCAAGGGATCGAGGCGCTCACTGTCGGGTTTGTTCATGAATTTTCCAAAGAAATGCGGGCAAGAGATTGAATTTTTGCGCAAAAGCTAATACCTGCTTCGCGTGGGGTCAATCGGGTCCCGGCAGTTCTGAGCCTATCCCGGGTGGCGTTGCAATTCGCGGGCTTGCGGGTATAGTCCGCCGGTCTGACTGCTCGGAAAAGGTCTAAATCATGCTCATTTCACCGGCCTACGCCCAGGCCGCAGGTGGCGGTGGAGCCGATCTCTTCACGTCCTTCCTGCCCATCATCCTGATCTTCGTGGTCTTCTACTTCCTGCTGATCCGGCCTCAGCAGAAGAAGGTGAAGATGCACCGTGAAATGGTGCAGGCGCTGCGCCGCGGCGACAAGGTGGTCACCGCCGGCGGGTTGATCGGCACCGTGACCAAGGTTCTGAGCGATACCGAGGTTCAGTTGGAACTGGCGGAAGGGGTGCGGGTTCGGGCCATGCGCCATACAATCCAGGACGTGATGAGCCGCACCGAGGCGGCGCCCAACAAGGGCGGCGCGCCGAAGGCGGCAAACGACGCGGGGGGCGACAAGCCGAAAAGCATCCTCGGCGGCCTCTTCGGCGGGGCCAAGCGGCCCAACGACAAGTCCTGAGAGACGCTTCCGCCGCAGTGCCTTAGAAGCCGCGACCCCTAGAAAGCGACGACGGTCATGGTCAACATCCCACGCTGGCAAGTCATCCTGGTCATTCTGGTCGTTGTGGCGGGTTTCGCCTATGCCTCGCCCAATCTCCTGGGCGCCAGGGATGCGGAGAGCCTGCCGGGCTGGGTGCCGCACCAGCAGGTGAACCTGGGGCTCGATCTGCGCGGCGGCTCCTACCTCCTGCTTGAGGTCGATCTGCCGACGGTCTTCGAGGAGGACCGCGAAAACCTGGTCGAAGAACTGAAGGGCGCCCTGGCCCAACGCGGCGTCGAGGCGACGGACTGGGGGCTTTTCGGCCTGGCGGCAGGCTTCACGCTGGTCAATCCGGACGACTCCGGGCGCGCGCGCCAGGCCATCGCCGAGACCATCCTGCGCAGTCTGGACATCGACAACAGCAGCGGCACCTTCCGGGTGACGATCTCCGAACAGGGGATCCGCGAGCGCGCCACCAACGTCGTCAACCAGGCGATGGAGGTGATCCGCCGGCGTATCGACGAGACCGGCACCAAGGAGCCCTCGATCCAGCGCCACGGCGACGACCGTATCCTGATTCAGCTTCCCGGCGTCGAGGACCCGGAGCGCATCAAGGCACTGATCGGCGAGACGGCGGTGCTGAGCTTCCGCTTCGTCCACGACAGCTTTACGACGGGCGGGCGTGTCCCGCCCTCGGTCGAGGTGCTGCCGGCCGACGAACCGGGGCCGGGTGAGCCCGATGCCTATCCGGTCAGCAAGCGCGTCATGGTCAGTGGCGACCGTCTGGTCGATGCCCAGCAGACCTTCCAGGACGGCCTGCCGGTCGTCAGTTTCCGCTTCGATACCCAGGGCGCCAAGCGCTTCGGCGACGCCACGACCGATAACGTCGGGCGGCTTTTCGCCATCGTTCTCGACGAGCGGGTGATCTCCGCGCCGCGGATCCGCGAGCCGATCATCGGCGGCAGCGGCGTGATCTCCGGCACCTTCACGATCCAGGAAGCGCAGGATCTGGCTCTGCTGCTACGGGCCGGCGCGCTGCCGGCGCCGATCAACTATCTGGAGGAGCGGACCGTGGGTCCGGGCCTGGGCGCCGACTCGATCCTGGCCGGCGAAATCGCCGCCGTGCTCGGCATGATCTTCGTGGTTGTCTTCATGGCGACGATCTACGGCCTCTTCGGGGCCATGGCCAGCGTTGCGCTGCTGATCAACCTGGTGCTCATGCTGGCGGCGCTCTCGGTCCTGCAGGCGACGCTCACTCTGCCGGGGATTGCCGGCATCGTGCTGACCATCGGCATGGCGGTCGACGCCAACGTGCTGATCTTCGAGCGTATCCGCGAGGAGATGCGCAACGGCCGCGGACCGGTCACGGCGGTCGACGCCGGCTACCGGCGCGCGCTGACCACCATCATCGACTCCAACGTGACGACGCTCATCGCCGCGCTGCTGCTGTTCAACTTCGGCTCCGGCCCCATCAAGGGGTTCGCTGTGACCCTGGCCATCGGGCTTCTGACCTCCATGTTCTCGGCCATCATGCTCACCCGCTCGCTGGTCATCCTCTGGCTGCGCCGGCGCCGGCCGCAGGCCCTGGCGATATAGGGGAGGGCGCAGCATGGCACTGATCCGCAAGCTTCCTCTCGATCTCGGCCTCAACTTCGTCGGCAAGCGGGGCATGTTCCTGGTGATGTCGGCCTGTCTGATGCTGGGCTCGATCGGTCTCTTCTTCACCCAGGGGCTCAACTTCGGCGTCGATTTCCGCGGCGGCATCCTGATGGAGGTGCGCACCGACGGTCCTGCCAATCTGGCCGACCTGCGCAGCCGCGTCTCCGGCTTGGGGCTGGGCGAAGTCACGCTGCAGGAGTTCGGCGAACCGACCGACGTGCTGATCAACATAGAACGCCAGGAGGGCGCCCAGGAGGAGCAGATCCGGGCCATTGAACTGGTGCGCGGAGCCCTCGGCGAAGGGGTCGAGATCCGGCGTCAGGAGTTCGTCGGCCCGAAGGTGGGCGACGAACTGAAGCAGGCCGGCATTTTGGCCACCCTGCTGGCCCTGGCGGGGATCGGCCTCTACATCTGGTTTCGGTTCGAGTGGCATTTCAGCGTGGCCGCGCTCGTCGCCCTGGCGCACGACGTGATCGCCACAATCGGCTTCTTCGCGCTGACCCAGCTGGAGTTCAACCTCGCGACGCTCGCGGCCGTTCTGACCATTGCGGGCTACTCGATCAACGATACCGTCGTGATTTTCGACCGCGTGCGCGAGACCCTGCGGCGCTACAAAAAGCTGCCGCTGGGCGAGGTTCTGAACCGCGCGCTCAATCTCACGCTGTCGCGCACCATCCTGACCTCGATGACCACGCTGCTGGCCCTGGGGGCGCTGTTCTTCTTCGGCGGCGCTGTCATCCAGGGCTTTACCTCCGGACTGATCTGGGGCGTGGTGATCGGCACCTATTCCTCCGTCGCTCTGGCGGTACCGCTGCTGTCCTACATGAAGCTGCGCCGCGGCGGCGAGGAGGACGAGGCCGAAGCCAAGCGCGAGGCCGCGCAGACCTCCACGTCCTGACGCCGGGCCCAGGCGGGCGGTTCGGTAGTCGAGAGGAAAAGCTGAGGACAGCCATGGACGTCACCCCTCTGGTCCCGGAGGGCCTTCAGATCATCGAGAGCTATGGCGGCGGCGGGTTCCGCGTCTCCGGCAAGCACTACAGCGGCCACACGCTGGTGCTGCCGGACCGCACGCTGGCCTGGACGCCGGGGGACATTGCCGCCCTGTCTCTGTCGGACTTCTCTGCTGTTGTGGCGGAGGGCACCGCCATCGAGGTCTTGCTTGTCGGCTGCGGGCCGGCGATGGTCTTCATCGACCCGGACCTGCGCGAAGCGGTTCGGGCCCGGGGGCCGGCGCTGGAGCCCATGGATACCGGGGCCGCCTGTCGTACCTACAACGTCCTTGCCGCCGAAGGGCGCCCGGTTGCCGCGGCGCTGATCGCCGTCGACTGATTGGGCCTGTCCTTAGCCGTCCAGCACACAAAAAGGGGCCCCGCAGGGCCCCTTGTCTTTACGGCACGGAAGCCTGAGGGCGGCTACTCGGCTGCGGCGCTCGCCACGTCCTCGAAGTTCGCGGCTGCGAAGTCCCAGTTCACCAGGTTGTCGAGGAACGCCTGGATGAAATCCGGCCGCCGGTTCTGGTAGTCCAGATAGTAGGCGTGCTCCCAGACGTCGCAGGTCAGAAGCGGCGTCTGGCCGTTGGTCAGCGGCGTTTCCGCATTGCCCGAGGTGACGATCTTCAGGCCGCCGTTGTCTTTCACAAGCCAGACCCAACCGCTGCCGAACTGGCCGACGCCAGCGGCCTTGAACTGCTCCTTGAAGGCATCCAGGCTGCCGAAGGCTGCATCGATGGCTTGCGCCAGAGCGCCGTCCGGCGCACCGCCGCCGGCGGGCTTCATGGAATTCCAGAAGAAGGTGTGGTTCCAGATCTGCGCGGCCTGGTTGAAGAGCCCGCCCGTGCTGGAGGCAATGATTTCCTCCAGGGTCTTTTCCTCATCGGCGGTGCCGGCAATCAGCTCGTTCAGCTTGTTCACATAGGCCGCATGGTGCTTGCCGTGGTGGAAGCTGAGGGTGTTTGCGGAGTAGTGCGGCTCCAGGGCGTCCTGGGCGTAGGGCAGGGGGGGAAGCTCGAAGGCCATGCCGTCTCTCTTTCTTTCGGTCGCTTGTGACTTTGAAGTTTGGCGTTCGTTCGTACAGGCGTGATCTCTCCTGATCACGAGAGCCCTGATACTCGGTGAATTAGGAATCGCTGACGGGATTTCCAGCGGAATCGGCCACAAAAGCCGACAATCAACGCGACCGGATCAGTGACCAGACCAAAGGCCGGTCTGAAGGTTTCGCGCGGTCGGAGTCACCGCATCAACGGTGCGTTTTCGTGACGGCTCTGTGACGGTCCCGGCAGGCCGACGCGTCAGAAGGCGCCGGTCAGTCGGTCGGTTCTGCCGAAGCGGGCAGGCTGCTCAGATAGGTAGCCACGGCATCGCGTTCCGGGCGGACGCGCTCGCCCGGCGGCTCGGCCGCCGTGCCGATGTAAATGAAGCCGATGATGTGCTGGTCGCCGGGGACGCCGAGCGCTGCCTTGACGGCGTCGTTGTAAGCCGGCCACTCGGTCAGCCACTGTGCGGAGAAGCCCAGCGCAACGGCGGCATTCAGAATGTTGGTGCAGACGGCGCCGCAGGACAGCAGCTGCTCGATCTCCGGGACCTTGTGCTGCCGGTTGAGCCGGCTGCTGACGACGATAAAGCCCGGCGCCCGCTGCGGGCGGTTGCGCTCGAAGGCCACCTGCTTCTCGTTCGCCTCTGGAAACCTGGCCAGGAACTCGCCCGCCAGGACCTCGCCGAGCTCAGCCTGCGCCTGCTTGTCGAGCACTTGCAGGCGCCAGGGGCCGATCTTGCCGTGATCCGGCACGCGGATGCCTGCCGTGAGGATCAGGTCCATCTGGTCCCGGCCGGGACCCGGCTCTCCCAGCTGGTTGGCGACCACCGACCGCCGGGTCAGCAGCAGGTCGATCAGATCCCGCTCCAAAGTGATGCGGCCCGCTGTCAGGCTGTCGTTCTTGCTGTCCTGGTCCTCTGCAATGCTTGCACCCGCCATGGGTCCTCACTCTTTCCTGCCGTTCCTGGGGCTCGGACGCCTGCCGGGCCGCCTCCGTTGCTTGACAAGATAGGGACGCCGCCCAGTTTTGCAATTGCGAATGATTCGCAAATGGTCGCTTGGCCAGGGATATCGGGCGATGCCGCAGAGTGCCGGGGCCGGGACTGTTCAGCCCCGGCCTCGGAAACAAGACGCTTTGCAGAAAAGAGGCCTCTAGAACAGGTTCTGCGCCGACACCATGGCAAAGAGCATGGGCACCGACAGCAGCGTGTTGGTGCGTGAGAACAGCATGGCGGTGCGGGCTGACTTGGCCTTGGTGTCCGCATCCGCCTCGACGATGCCGAGGGCGCGCTTCTGGTTCGGCCAGATGACGAACCAGACGTTGATGAACATGATGGTGCCCAGCCACATGCCGATGCCGATCATGGTGTGCTTGGGCACGCCGTCGGTGAGGCCCAGCAGGTAGGCCTCGACGAGATAGCCGTTGAAGCCGGCCAGGATGATGCCGGTGACGATGGTCGCCATCGCGCCCCAGCGGAACCACCAGAGCGCGGCCGGGGCAATCACCTTGCCGATTGCCGGCTTCTGTTCGTCCGGGATGTTCGGCATATTGGGGATCTGAACGAAGTTGAAGTACCACAGCAGTCCGATCCACATGACACCGCTGATCACGTGAAGCCAGCGGAACACAAAAGCACCGAAGCTATATCCGTCGTAGCCCTGCATGCCGGCATAGATCAGCGCCAGGATGACCGCCAAGACAAAACCCGAAATCACCGTGTTGCGTAAAGACGTCAGTATGCCAGCCATAGGGTCCCCTCCATATTTCCGCCGGGCAGACCTGCCGCGAGGCAGAGATCAGCATGGTTCTTTACTTGAAACGACTAAGCAACTTGTTGCCCAGCCATTTGGATTCGCTGTGAAAAATATTAGAGCCCGCTTGAACCCTTGCCAAGAGGCGCCCCGAAGTGCCCGCCAAAGCGCCGACCGAAGGCTTGCCCGACCGGCCCGCCGGCCATGGTAGCGGCGCTGCCGGGCCATGTTGCCAGTCTCCGCCAGCACGACCGCGACCGTTACCAGACATGCCTCTTCGCGCCGGCGGCGTCGCGCGATCATCTTTTTGCGCTCTATGCCTTCAACTACGAGGTCGCCAAAACCGCCGAGGTGGTGAGCGAGGCAATGCTGGGTCAGATCCGCCTGCAGTGGTGGCGCGAAAGCCTGGAGGGGATTTACGCCGGCACACCGCGCGCGCATGAAGTGGTCGAGCCGCTGGCCCGGGCGGTTGCGGCGACGGATCTGCCGCGCGATGGGCTGGAAGCCCTCATCGCCGCGCGTGAGTTCGATCTGGAGGGTGAACCGCCGCAGACGCTGGACGCGCTTGAAAGCTATGCAATCGGCACGTCCTCCCAGCTCCTGCGCCTTGCCCTGAAGGTGCTCGGGGTCGAGAGCGCGGCGGCGGAAACCGCGGCGCATCACCTTGGGATCGCCTGGGCCTACCTGGGCCTGCTGCGGGCCGTGCCCTTTCACGCCCGGCAGAAGCGTCTCTATCTGCCGGTCGACCTCTGCCATGCGGCCGGTGTCGATTATGGCGATCTCTTCGAACTGCGCGGGTCGGAAGCGCTGAGCGCCGTGGCGCGGGATATCGCAGCCGCTGCGGCGGAGCATCTGCACCAGGCAAGGGCGGCCGGTGCCGTGCCGCGCGCGGCACGGGCGCCGCTCCTGCTGGCGACCCTGGGGGACGCGCACCTGCGCCGTCTCGAAGCGGCCGGTCACGACCCCTTTCATGCGGACCTGCAGGCAGAGGCGCCCGGCCAGATCTGGCGTCTGGCCTGGGCCTACTGGCGCGGGCGCAACTAGCGAAGCCGGGTTCGGCTACTCGGCGGCTGCAGCCGGTGTGGTCAGCCAGGCGGCAAGATCGGTGAGCGCGCGGGCCGACATGGCGGGCTTGCGATCCTTCTTGCGCACCTTGCGCTTGCCCTCCGGCGGAGTGAGCGGCGGGAAGAGCCCGAAGTTCACGTTCATCGGCTGAAACGTCGACGCATCGGCGCCGCCTGTGATGTGGGCCAGCAGGGCGCCGTGGGCGGTGGTCGGCGGCGGCGGGGCAAAAGCCTGACCCTGGTACTCGGCCGCGGCGAAGCGCCCGGCCATCAGGCCGACGGCGGCGGACTCCACGTAGCCCTCGACCCCGGTGATCTGGCCGGCGAAGCGCATCCGCGGCATGGCCTTCAGGCGCAGCTCCTTGTCGAGGAGTTGCGGCGAGTTGATGAAGGTGTTGCGGTGCAGGCCGCCGAGGCGGGCGAACTCCGCCTGCTCCAGGCCGGGGATGGTGCGGAAGATGCGCACCTGCTCGCCGTACTTCAGCTTGGTCTGGAAGCCGACGATGTTGTAGAGCGTGCCCAGGGCGTTGTCCTGGCGCAGCTGCACCACGGCATAGGGGCGCTCGTTGCGGTGCGGGTCGTGCAGGCCGACCGGCTTCATCGGCCCGAAGCGCAGCGTCTCCGGCCCGCGGCTGGCCATCACCTCGATGGGCAGGCAGCCCTCGAAGTAGGGGGTCGAGGTCTCCCAGTCCTTGAAGTCGGTCTTCTCGCCCTCCAGCAGCGCGGCGATGAAGGCCTCGTACTGGGCCTCGTTGAGGGGGCAGTTGACGTAGTCTGCGGTGCCGCCACCCGGGCCCGGCTTGTCGTAGCGCGACTGGAACCAGGCCTTGGAGAAGTCGATGGAGTCCTTGTGGACGATGGGGGCGATGGCGTCGAAAAAGGCGAGATACTCCTCGCCGCTCAGCCGGCCCACCGCCTCTGCCAGTTCGGGCGAGGTGAGGGGGCCTGTGGCGACGATGACCTGATCCCAGTCCTCGGGCGGCAGCCCCGCTACCTCGCCGCGCTGGATGGTGACCAGGGGATCGGCCTCCAACTGCGCCGTGACCCGGTCGGAGAAGGCGACCCGGTCGACTGCCAGCGCGCCGCCGGCGGGCAGCTTGGTGGCATCGCCGCAGGCCATGATGAGGGAGCCGAGGCGCCGCATCTCCTCATGCAGCAGGCCGACGGCGTTGTTCTCCGCATCGTCGCTGCGGAAGGAGTTGGAGCAGACCAGCTCCGCCAGACCGTCGGTCAGATGGGCCTCCGTGCCGCGCTCCGGGCGCATCTCGTGCAGCACCACCGGAACCCCGGCGCGGGCGATCTGCCAGGCCGCCTCACTGCCGGCGAGCCCGCCGCCGACGACATGGATGGGTTTCTGGTTTGTCTCGGTCATGATCCGACCTTTCGTCTCTCTGACCCCTCGGGTGGGTTCCGGGGCCCGGTCCTGCCGGAGCAGATAGCCCCGCCAGCCGGAATCATCAAGCCGGGGGATCAGTCAGGGTAAACACTTCCTGCGCCTCGGCGATCCCCTTGAGGGCGTGGACCCCGAGGCTGCGGCTCTCGCCGCCCCAATGCGCCGCAAAGGCAGCGGAGTAGATCAGCGAGAGTCCGAGCGTGCTGTTGAGACCCTCGATCCGGCTCACCAGGTTCACCGCCGGCCCGATCACGGTGAAATCCAGCCGGTCGGCAGCGCCGATGTTGCCGTACATCACCTCGCCGACGTGGAGGGCCATCCCGATCCCGTAGGTCTGCAGGCCCGCGGCCCGGCGGCGCTCCTGCAGCTTGCCGATGTTCTCCAGGGCTTGCTGCGCGGCGTCCATCGCCGCTGCACAGGCGCTGTCCGTCGCCGTCTCGCCCTGATGGTCAGTAGGATAGATGGCAAGCAGGCCGTCGCCGATGAACTTCAGAATTTCCCCGCCCGTATCGACGATCGCCGTGCCCATGATCTCGAAATACTCGTCCAGCAGTTCGACGATCTCCTGCATCGGCAGGCTTTCGGACAGCGCGGTAAAGCCGCGCACGTCGGAGCAGAGCAGGACCGCCGAGATCTGCTCGACATCGCCGCGCTTGACGGTACCGCTCAAGACGCGGTCGCTGGTTCGCGCGCCGATGTAGGTCTGCAACAGCGTGCGGGCCGTGCGGTAGACGTTGCGCAGTTCGAGCACCGTGGCGAAGGCCGGCAGGCAGGCATCGATGGTGGCGATGTCCAGGTCATCGAAACCGCTTTCGCTTTTGCTGGCGAAAGTGATGGTGTTGATCTGCTTGTTGCTGAAGGGCAGGGGGCGTGCCGTGTAATCGCTGAAGCCCGCCGTG
Source organism: Rhodospirillales bacterium BBD 1991-14 (assembly GCA_001657395.1). GTDB lineage: Bacteria > Pseudomonadota > Alphaproteobacteria > Kiloniellales > Kiloniellaceae > Pelagibius. The sequence continues at coordinate 491,541 of LYSY01000001.1, forward strand.
TGCAGATCCCTGACGATGGGGAAGTCGATCGGACAGTCGGGCTCGCTGAGCCGCCGCCGGATTGCCGGGCCGCCCTCGTTCACCAGCCGTACGGGACTGGCCATGAAGAAATCCGTCCGCTCGACGCCGTGGGCGCGGGGGATCTCCATGGCGCCGCCGGCCTCTGCCTCCCAGAGCACGGTGATGGCCCGCATCTGCGGGTGAAGCTGCGGCAGGTGCAGGGTGGAGCGGTCGATGGGGATGCCGATGGCGGTGAGCTGGCGAACAAAGCCGTCGTGCAGCATGGTTATGCGGCTGCGGCGCATGCCCATGTCGGTCAGCCAGTCGATCACCGGCTGGGCCTTCAAGCGGGCCTGGGGTTGCAGCTCGGCTGCCTGCAGGCTGTCGCGCCCGGGGTCTGCAAGCGTCATAGCGGGAGTGTGGAGGGCCGGGCGTCCGCTGGCAAGGCCCGGCTGGTATGGCCCGGCTGGTATGGCCCGGCTGGTATGGCCCGGCTGGTATGGATTGGCCCGTCAGTCGCCTTCCGCGAAGCGCCGCAGGGCCTCACCGTCGAAGCGGTAGTAGACCTTGTTGGCCACCTGCTGCGCGCCGATGTGCGCGTAGAACTCCATGGCGCGGGGGTTGTTCTCCTCCGCCGTCCAGTCGAAGCGCACGCAGCCGCGTTCCAGTGCCGTCGCGGCAAGGTAGCGCATGAGGATGAGGCCGACGCCCTTGCCGCGGGCCCGGTCGAGCACGAAGAGATCCTTGAGGTAGAGCTGACCGCCCAGGTCCGGGGCCGGATACATGATGGTGAAGGTGGCAAAGCCCAGGGCGTCGCCGTCCTCCTCGGCCAGCACGATCTCCACCGCCGCGTTCTCGGCCATCACGCGCTCGCGCACATGGGCGGCCATGGCATCGGCAGCGGGCGCCTTGTCGCCCCAGTAGTGCAGGTCGCAGCGATAGAACAGTTCGCCGACCGTCGCGGCGTCTGCCTTGCCGGCAAAGCGGCAGAGGATCGAGCCGTCTACGCCGCTCATGCCCGTTTGCGCTTCGGTTTGTTGGAAATGCCCAGATAGGGCGCCAGATACTGGCCGGTATGGCTTGTGGCGACCCGGGCGACATCCTCCGGCGTGCCGGCGGCGACGATGCGCCCGCCGCGGTCGCCGCCGTCGGGCCCGAGGTCGAGGATCCAGTCGGCGGTCTTGATGACCTCCAGATTGTGCTCGATCACCAGCACGGTGTTGCCCTGGTCGACGAGCGCCTGGAGCACCTCCAGCAACTTGCTCACATCCTCGAAATGCAGGCCGGTGGTGGGCTCGTCCAGGATGTAGAGGGTGCGTCCGGTCGCCCGCCGCGACAGCTCCTTGGAAAGCTTCACGCGCTGGGCCTCGCCGCCGGAGAGCGTGGTCGCCGGCTGGCCGATGTGGATGTAGCCCAGGCCCACCTTCTGCAGCGTTTCCAGCTTCACGCGGATGGAGGGCACCGCCTTGAAGAACTCCACGCCCTCGTCCACGGTCAGATCCAGGATATCGGCGATAGACTTGCCCTTGAAGGTGATCTCCAGGGTTTCCCGGTTGTAGCGCTTGCCTTTGCAGACGTCGCACTGGACATAGACGTCGGGCAGGAAGTGCATCTCGATCTTGATGACGCCGTCGCCCTGGCAGGCCTCGCAGCGCCCGCCCTTGACGTTGAAGGAGAAGCGCCCCGGCTTGTAGCCTCGGGCGTTGGACTCCGGCAGGCCGGCGAACCACTCGCGGATCGGCGTGAAGGCGCCGATGTAGGTGGCTGGGTTGGAGCGCGGCGTGCGCCCGATGGGCGACTGGTCGATGTCGATGATCTTGTCGAGGTACTCCAGCCCCTCGATGCCGTCATGCTTGCCGGGGTTGGCGCGCGCCTTGTGCAGGCGCCGGGCCAGGGCCTTGTAGAGGGTCTCGATGATCAGCGTCGACTTGCCGCTGCCGGAAACGCCGGTGACGCAGGTGAAGGTGCCGAGCGGGATCTCGGCATCGACGGACTGCAGGTTGTTCTCCTCGGCCGCCAGGATCTTCACGGCCTGGCCGGGATGGCCTTCCCGCCGGAGGCCCGGAATGGCGATCTGGCGCATGCCGGTGAGGTACTGTCCGGTCAGGCTCTCCGGCGCCGTCATCACCTCCTTGGGCTTGCCGCTGGCGACCACCTGGCCACCGCGGGTGCCGGCGCGCGGCCCCATGTCCACCAGATAATCGGCGCTGCGGATGGCGTCCTCGTCGTGTTCCACCACGATGACGCTGTTGCCCAGGTCGCGCAGGCGCTTCAGGGTTTCCAGCAGGCGCGCGTTGTCGCGCTGGTGCAGCCCGATGGAGGGCTCGTCCAGCACGTAGAGCACCCCGGTGAGGCCGGAGCCGATCTGCGAGGCGAGGCGGATGCGCTGGCTCTCCCCGCCGGAGAGGCTGGCCGAGCCGCGGCTGAGGGTGAGGTAGTCGAGGCCGACGTCCACCAGGAAGCGCAGGCGCTCGTTGATTTCCTTCAGGATGCGCGCGGCGATCTCGCGCTGCTTGGGCCGCAGCTTCTTCGACAGCTTGGAGAACCACTCGGCCGCCTGGGCGACGGAGAACTCCGCCACCTGGCCGATGTGATGGCCGTCGATCTTGACGGCCAGGGCCTCCGGCTTCAGGCGGAAGCCGCCGCAGGCTTCGCAGGCCTGGTTGCTCTGGTACTTGCCGAGGTCGTCGCGCACCCAGTCGCTGTCGGTCTCCCGCCAGCGCCGTTCCATGTTGGGGACCACGCCTTCGAAGGGCTTGGTGGTCTTGTAGCTCCTCAGCCCGTCCTCGTAGGTCATGGTGATCGGCTTCTTGCCGGAGCCGTAGAGGATGGCGTCGCGCACCGTCTTCTTCAACTCGCGCCAGGGGGTGCGGGTCGAAACCTTGTAGTGGCGGGCGATGGAATCCAGCGTCTGCTGATAATAGGGCGAGGGCGTGGCCGAGCGCGACCAGGGCGCAATGGCCCCCTCGCTCAGCGCCAGCTTGTCGTCCGGCACCACCAGGTCGGGATCGAAGAACAGGGTCACACCCAGCCCGTCGCAGGAAGGGCAGGCGCCGAAGGGGTTGTTGAAGGAGAACAGCCGCGGCTCAATCTCGTCGATGGTGAAGCCGGAAACCGGGCAGGCGAAGCGCGCCGAAAAGGTGGTGCGGGTGCCGGCCTTGTTGGCCTCCTCGGTGAAGGCTAGGCCGTCGGCCAGGCCCAGGGCCGTCTCGAAGCTGTCGGCGAGGCGCGTCTCGATCCCTTCGCGGACGATCAGGCGGTCGACCACCACCTCGATGTCGTGCTTGCGCTTCTTGTCCAGCGCCGGGGCGGCCTCGATCTCGTGCAGCTCGCCGTCGATCTTCACGCGCTGGAAGCCGCGCTTCTGAAGATCGGCCAGTTCCTTGCGGTACTCGCCCTTGCGCCCGCGCACGATGGGCGCCAGCAGGTAGAGGCGCGTGCCCTCCGGCATCTCCATCACCCGGTCGACCATCTGGCTGACGGTCTGGCTCTCGATCGGCAGGCCGGTGGCCGGCGAGTAGGGCACACCCACCCGCGCATAGAGCAGACGCAGGTAGTCGTAGATCTCCGTCACCGTGCCGACGGTCGAGCGCGGGTTCTTGGAGGTGGTCTTCTGTTCGATGGAGATGGCCGGCGAGAGACCCTCGATGGAGTCCACATCCGGCTTCTGCATCAGCTCCAGGAACTGGCGTGCATAGGCGGAGAGGGACTCGACATAGCGGCGCTGGCCCTCGGCATAGATGGTGTCGAAGGCCAGGGAGGATTTCCCCGAACCGGACAGCCCGGTGATCACCACCAGTTTGTTCCGCGGGAGGGTGACGTCGATGTTCTTCAGATTGTGTTCGCGGGCGCCACGAATCGCGATCACAGGACCTTGCGGACCGTTTGGCATCAAATCGGCACGGCCTTTCGGGGGCTTGGGTTCTGGTTTGGATACCATGGTCGTCGAGCGACCGGCAGGAAGCAATATGGAGGATGGGCGCGCGAAAATCGACCCCCTGATGGCGCCACCGGCCTTGCGGAGACGGCATTGCTGACATAGACCTGCCAGACGCGCTAGAGTCGCGCGCTTCTAGGAAAAACCTCTGAAATTGGAGACAGTCGGTATGGCGGGGAGCGTCAACAAGGTCATTCTGGTCGGCAACCTGGGGCGCGATCCGGAAATCCGCAGCACCCAGGACGGGACCCGCATCGCCAACCTCTCGCTGGCCACCTCCGAGACCTGGCGCGACCGCAACAGCGGCGAACGGCGCGAGCGCACGGAATGGCACCGGGTGGTGATCTTCAACGAGCGGCTTTCCGAGGTGGCGGAGAAGTATCTGCGCAAGGGCTCCAAGATCTACATCGAAGGCCAGCTTCAGACCCGCAAGTGGACCGACCAGTCCGGGCAGGACCGCTACACGACCGAAGTGGTTTTGCAGCGTTTCCGCGGCGAGCTGACGATGCTGGACGGCCGCCAGGACGGCGGCGGCTTCGGCGGCGGCGATCAGGGCGGCTACAGCGGCGGCGGGGGCGACTTCGGCGGCGGCTCGGGCGGCGGTTCCGGCGGCGGCTCTGGCGGTCCGGGCCCGGCCGGCGACCTGGACGACGAGATCCCGTTCTAGGCTCCTGTCCGGATGCTGCAGGGCCTGTCTCTAAAGGCGTGAATTCCCTGCTTCCACACAACCAAAACGCGGGTTCTGCGGCGCTTTCGGCGCCGCCGCGCGCCCGCTGGCCTGTGTTTTACGTCGGTCGCTGAAGCCCCCTGATAAGTATCTGAAATAAAGGGATTTTTCGTCACCCTTTCGCAGGCGCGAGAGTTGTCGCGCCGGGGCTGCATTGCTATAGTCTTACAAGCGACTCGCGGGGGCCCTCCCGGGCTTCGGACCATCCTCGGTCAGAGACGTCGGGAGACAAGGGGATCGCCCGGCGTGTTGTGCGAATTTAGTCCCTTCGCGGCCTTCTCCGGCTGCCCGTTCTCTACCCGGACACTGGGGTCCGGGACCGTCTCAAGGCCTTGATAACTTGTCCGACCCGACACAGCCGACTTCCGATCACGACATAACGCCGGTCACCATCGAAGACGAGATGAAGCGCTCGTACCTCGATTACGCGATGAGCGTGATCGTGGCCCGCGCGCTGCCGGACGTGCGCGACGGCTTGAAGCCGGTGCACCGCCGCATCCTCTACGCCATGAAGGAGGCCGGCTACGACTGGAACCGGCCCTACCGCAAGTCGGCCCGCGTGGTCGGCGATGTCATGGGTCAGTACCACCCCCATGGCGACAGCGCGATCTACGACACCATGGTGCGCATGGCGCAGGAATTCTCCATGCGCCTTCAGTTGATCGACGGGCAGGGCAATTTCGGCTCCATGGATGGCGATCCGCCGGCGGCCATGCGCTACACCGAGGCGCGGCTGACCCGGGCTGCCAGCGACGCGCTGCTGGCCGATATCGACGAAGACACGGTCGACTTCCAGGACAACTACGACGAGTCGACCCAGGAGCCGGTGGTCCTGCCGGCGCGCTTCCCGAGCCTTCTGGTCAACGGCGCCGGCGGCATCGCCGTCGGCATGGCCACCAACATCCCGCCGCACAATCTGGGCGAGGTGATCGACGGCTGCCTGGCCGCCATCGACAAACCCGACATCAGCATCGACGAGCTGATGGAGATCATCCCGGGCCCCGACTTCCCGACCGGCGGCGTGATCCTGGGCCGGGCCGGCATCCGCGATGCCTATCACACCGGCCGCGGCAGCCTGCGGGTGCGCGCCAAGACCGAGATCGAGGAGATCCGCAAGGACCGCCAGGCGATCATCGTCACCGAGGTGCCCTACCAGGTGAACAAGGCGCGCATGCTGGAGCGCATTGCCGAGCTGGTGCGCGCCAAGACCATCGAGGGTATCGCCGACCTGCGCGACGAAAGCGACCGCCAGGGGTTGCGCGTCGTCATCGAACTGCGCCGCGATGCCGAGCCGGAGGTGGTGCTGAACCAGCTCTTCCGGCATTCCCAACTCCAGGGCTCCTTCGGCTGCAACATGCTGGCGCTGAACGGCGGCCGCCCGGAGGTGCTGGACCTCCGCGCCATCCTTTCCGCCTTCCTCGATTTCCGCGAGGAGGTGGTGACGCGGCGCACCGCCTTCCGCCTCGGCAAGGCCCGCGACCGCGCCCATGTGCTGGTCGGCCTCGCCATTGCCGTCGCCAACATCGACCCGGTGATCGCCCTGATCCGCGCGGCGCCGGACCCGGTGACCGCGCGCGAGCAGTTGATGGCCCGGCGCTGGCCGGCCCAGGACGTGGCGCCGCTGATCGCCCTCATCGACGAGCCGGGCCGCGCCGTCGAAGAGGACGGCACCTACAGCCTTTCCGAGACGCAGGCGCGGGCGATTCTGGACCTGCGCCTCCAGCGGTTGACCGGCCTGGAGCGCGAGAAGATCGCCGCCGAGCTGGAGGGGATTGCCGGCGAGATCCGCGAGTTCCTGGAGATCCTCTCCTCCCGCGAACGGCTGCTGGGCGTGCTGCGCGAAGAACTCACGGACATGAAGGAGCGCTTTGCCGACCCGCGGCGCACTGTCATCCAGGAGCAGGGCTTCGAACAGGAAGACGAGGACCTGATCCAGCGCGAGGACATGGTGGTGACCGTCTCCCACGGCGGCTACATCAAGCGGGTGCCGCTCTCCACCTATCGCGCCCAGCGCCGCGGCGGCAAGGGGCGCGCCGGCATGGCCACCCGCGACGAAGACTTCGTCAGCCAGGTCTTCGTCTGCAACACCCACACGCCGGTGCTGTTCTTCTCCTCGCGCGGCATGGTCTACAAGCTGAAGGTCTACCGCCTGCCCATCGGCACGCCCCAGGCCCGCGGCAAGGCCCTGATCAACCTGCTGCCGCTGCAGGAAGGGGAGTGGATCACCACCTTCATGCCGATGCCCGAGGACGAAGCGACCTGGGACCGCATGTACGTGGTCTTCGCCACCTCCGACGGCAACGTCCGCCGCAACAAGCTCTCCGACTTCGTGCGCGTCATGGCCAACGGCAAGATCGCCATGAAGCTGGACGGCGGCGACAGCGAGCTGGTGAGCGTGCGCCCCTGCGGGCCGGACGACGATGTGCTGCTGGCGACGGCCGGCGGGCGCTGCATCCGCTTCAGCGTCTCCGACGTCCGGGTCTTTGCCGGGCGCACCTCGACCGGTGTGCGCGGTGTCAAGCTGGCCAAGGGCGACAAGGTGATCTCCATGTCCATCCTGCGCTCCGGCGAAGCGGAGAGCACGGAGGAGCGCGACGCCTATCTGCGCTATGCCAACGCGCGCCGGCGCGGCGAGAACGGCAATGGCGATACTGTCCATGAGAACGGTATCGAGCTTTCGCCCGAGCGGCTGGCCGAACTGGCCGAGGGCGAGCAGTTCATTCTCTCGGTCGCCAACGACGGCTACGGCAAGCGCACCTCGGCCTACGAGTACCGCCTGACCGGCCGCGGCGGGCGCGGCATTGGCAACCTGGACCTCAGCCGCGCCGGCGGGCGGGAGTCGGGCGTCGTCGCCGCTTTTCCGGTGGCCCCGGGCGACCAGATCATGCTGGTCACCGACGGCGGCAAGCTGATCCGCAGCCCGGTCGAGGATATCCGAATCGCCGGGCGCACCACCCGCGGCGTCATGCTGTTCCGCATCGACGAGAGCGAGCGCATCGTCTCCGTCGCCCACCTGCCCGAGGAAGACGACGAGGACGAGAACGGCGGGGACGAGAACGGCGAAACCGCGGAGCCGTCCACGGGTGCTGCGGAAGCGCCGCCAGAGACCTCATAGCCCAGAGACCTCATAGAGAAGGGAGATCGAAGGACCATGAAAAAGCCGCTGGTCGGTGTGTATCCCGGCACCTTCGATCCCATTACCAACGGCCACCAGGACATCATCGGCCGTGCCTGCAAGATCCTGGACCGTTTGGTCATTGCGGTTGCGCGCAATGCCGGTAAGGGACCGCTTTTCACCATCGACGAGCGGGTGGAGATGGTGCGCGACGAGATCGCGCAGATGAACCACTACGGCGCCGAGGTGGTGGTCCACAGCTTCGACAGCCTGCTGATCCACTTCTGCCACGAGGTCGGCGCCCAGGTGCTGGTGCGCGGCCTGCGCGCCGTCTCCGACTTCGAGTACGAATTCCAGATGGCCAGCATGAACGCGCGCCTCGACGACGATATCGAGACCGTTTTCCTCATGGCCTCCGAGCGCCAGCAGTTCATCTCCTCGCGCTTCGTCAAGGAGATCGGCCGCCTCGGCGGCGACATCTCCAGCTTCGTCGGCCCCCAGGTGGCGGCCCGCCTGCGCGACCGCTTCCACCTCGAGCAGGAGGACGGCAAGGCCGCGGCCAAGCGCCTGCAGACCCTCAAGCAGGATTGAACGAGGATGGAAGACGGGGCCTGTTGACCGGGCCTGTTGACCGGGAAGGGGCGCGGCCTTATTGTGCGCGCGCCGTGCACCCGGGCCCGCTTCGCCAGATTCTGGCTGCGGCCGAAATGCAGGCGATCCCGTCTCTCGGGGGCCCGTAGCTCAGTTGGTAGAGCACCTGACTTTTAATCAGGTTGTCGTAGGTTCGATCCCTACCGGGCTCACCATTAAATCAAATCTTTAGAGAGAAGATAGGTCAGGTGACGCGACCCTTTTGTGTCAACTGGCTAACGCTAGGCTAACGTTTGGGCGAACAAATCGTCCCAGCAGCCCAAAGGCCTGTCTTTTCTACTTTTGGTTGCCTGTCCTCGACGGGCGTTAGCCCGCTGTTTGTAGTAAACTTAGGGTTGGCATCTTCTTCGATTCCCGTCACGCGGCGAAAGAAGGCGCTTGTAGCCTCGATCTGTCAATCATCTGATAACAAAATTGTTATAGTGGTGTGGTCATTCTACTGTTACGATGATGGTCAAGTGAATGACCTCTGGTCAGCTTGGTATCATGCCCAAGACGACGCGACGCGTGGCCAGCATACGCAAGTAATGGACATATTGGAGCAGTTGGAACCGAACGAATGGCGACTCTCTCCATTGGTCAGGCACCTCGGTGATGGCCTCATAGAAATCAAAGTAAAATCATCAGTTCAGTGGAGACTGTTTGCCTTCTATTGGCCAAGTGGACAGCAGAAGTCGGTGACAATTGTGCTAATTGGGAACCACAAAGGCCGTGTCTATAATCCACCTAAAGCCATAGACAGAGCCAAGAAGCGGATGAAAGAAATACAAGCTGGAAAAAAGGAGGTTCGCCCCTGTGCTAGACCTCAAGACCCTTAGAAAATACAAGAAGCGCGATTTCCGGCACGCGTATATCGCCGGTCGTGTTCATACATCCATCGCGATGCAGATTCGGTTGTTGCGTGAGAAGCTTGGTTTCACGCAGAGGGCATTTGCCGAAAAACTGGGAAAGAAGCAAACAACGATCTCTCGATTGGAAAACTTGAGCTATGGGAGGGTGACAGTAAACACTCTGCTGGAGATCACGGAAGCTTTGGATATGGCGCTCGTCGTGCGGATTGTCTCTTTTGATGAGTTCTTGAGACAGCACGGGAGTGTCAAGCCACAGGACTTGTCTGCCGAGACATTCGAACAGACGGTTTTCCGGCACGAGGCCGCTGAGCAGATCCAGAATCTATCGTCTGGTTACGAGGCACGAGAGCCCACAGCGCAAGGCCGCGTGTCTTACATCGCCGGCTATGAACGCGACCATCCGCATGTGGTGGCGAACGTCGGGCAGCCATCCAGCGGATCTGCCCTTCTAAAGGCGATGCAGGAGAAGGATCCCGTCCGCCGAAACATATCGGAGCGGGTCTTCGCATCATGAAACTGATAGGCAAGGTACTGGGTCGGGTTATCCTTTTCTTCCCGCAGGAGGATCTTCGTCCTGATCGTCGAACGCCTCTATTAAAGGCTGTCGATTTAGTCGCTAAACGCTATCAGTTCGCGAAGCTCCCAGCGTTGGATGATGTCACACGAATTGATCAAGAGGGGTACAAGTTCCAAGAAGGATCACTTCCGCTCGATGAAAAAGAGACGGGCATTGCTGAGTTTAGCATTTTTCCTGATGGGATCAGCGTTTCAGCTTCAGACACGGCATATGCTGACGCCTTTCTCGAGGATTTCCTAATGTGGGGTGTTGAGACCTTGGGTCTCAAACGCTTTGTTCGGGAGCCGAAGAGGCACTACCTAAGCGCAGTTTCAGTTGAGTTCGACAAGGGTAGTGAGTCCTTCTTTAAGCAATATGAGCAGCTTGCGAATACTGTCCATCGTTACATGAAGAATGAGACGGGAATGGAGTATCCCGTGCACCTCAAACGAATGGACTTTGGTTTTGATCCCGATGAGATAGCAGGAATTAGGCCTGCGAACTTCATGCTGGAGCGCCGGGTTGGCGTGCCGTACGTGCAGAACCGCTTCTTTAGTGAAGCGCCAATTCGAACCGACACCCATTTAGAGCTTCTACAGGAGATCGAGAGCCTTCTCGTTTGAGTGATTGCCCCGCGCTGTCAGAGTTAGCGGTGAATGAAGCGGTTAGTCCCGCCCTGGGAGACTGGGGCGGGACTAACAACTGCATGTGTCTGGTCAGTAGCCGTAACCCTCCGGCTCCCTATCGAACTCAGGCTCGCAGGTAGCATCCGGCTCGCGATCGCTGCCCTCGGCTTCGAAGGCGGCTAGAGCTTCGAGGGCATCGTCGCTGACTGGTGCCACAATGAAGCGCCGGCCGTCCACGGTGAAAAGATCGCCGTACTCCACGATCTCCCGCATGGCCCGACGCTCTGCCGGCCCGAGCTCATCACTCAGCCACAGCAAGGGATGGTCCAGCGGAAAAGGCTGATCGTGGTCAGGGTTCAGCCATTTCTGCTTCGGGATCAGGAGAGTGGAGCGGTCAGGCCCGCTAGACATGGGTTTCATATTGTCATGCTCCTAGAGCTCGGCTTATCAGGCCGGTCCCCGGTGCCGCCGGGTGTCGGGGGCTGATAACACGCTCTAGGACGTGCGGGCTTCTTCACCTTTCGGCTGTTGTATCCGCCGCACCCCCGACATAAGGGCATGACAAAGCGCCCTGTCGGGGGCGCCATCCGCCTAGAGACATGGTGTTATCAGCACCATGGATGAACGTGCATTGGGGGTAGCTGGTGTGTCAACGGTTTCGCAGCCGGCTCCACACGCTGTGGTACAATTTGGATGTCGATTCGCTAGATGGGAGGGTAGAGATGGCCGACAACACGGTAGTCCATATTGGAGAGAACTCGCCGGAAGAGGTAGCATTCAAGCTGATGCAGACGCTGCTTGTTAGCGTCGAGGGCAAGAGCTGGTCAGACTTGGACCGCAAGCAATACCTGACTGCTTATGCTGATTGCCTGCGCGTCGTACGGGGCGCGCGCCCAGATTAGGCATTGGATTGTCACGCGGCCGGCGGGATCGCTATGGTCTGCGCAACCGATCCTTCATTCTCGCTCAGAGCGAACTATCCGGGGGGTGTCGGATGTTGCGGCAAGCTGCCTCCGCGCCGGCCCGATTTCGGCGCCGTCGTTGGCACCAGTGGGATCTACGCAGTTTCGCAAGGTGACGGGCTATGCTTGCTGTCTAAGCGAATCCGACCTGTAGAGTCGATGCTGATAGAGTTGAGCTTGACCTATGTCTTCCCTTCAGAAAGCTCTATACGAGGAAGTTGACAAGCTTCCAGAGACCATTCTGCGCCGCATCCTCCAGCGTAAGCTATCCGAGGGTTCATTAGACATTCCAGCAGCCGCTTTCGACGCGCTGGTTGAACACATCTTGAATGGAGGCGACGAGACGTTCTCGTGGGAGGATCCTGAGGGCGAGGACTCATCCGACTTTCAGCATTTTGAGCTCTCGTTTGATGAGGAAGACACTGCAGAGGTGAAAGCGTCATACTCCGCTTTCGTTTCAGCTCTCCCGGATTTGATTAGGCGAGTGGTCAAGGAGTCCGGCGAGTTGATGTTCAAGGACTTGCAAGAGCGCTGGCATTTGGAGGGCGCAGTCCAGGAGGTTGAGGTTGGTGAGTTCTGTGAGAGACTGGAGGAACGCTGGGGCCGTGGATTGGACCTCTTGCGTATGTTGCTCACCTGCTGTCGTGAACTTGGCGACGAGGCTCACAAGCGATATCGCCGATCCAAAGCCAAGAAGTACGCTTTCCGACGATTTGTCCTCACGCGTTTGCAGGCTCGCGCGTGTCAGGTAGCCGAAGAAGTAATCACTCTGATGGAGAATGGCCTAGCTGATGGTGCGATTGGGCGCTGGAGAACCCTGCACGAGATCTCCGTGGTGGCAACGCTTATCGAGGACGGCGACGAGTTGTTGGCCGAACGCTACATTGCGCACAATGCAGTGGCACTCAAGCGTCAGGCGGACGATTACGATGGTTCGCTGGTGCCGCTAGGTTATAAGCCAATCAGTAAACGAAATCGCCGGGATATAGAGAAAGAATATGAGGAGGCCATTAAACAGTATGGCTCTACGTTCGCTTCCCCTTATGGCTGGGCCTCAGAAAGACTGAACACCAAGAAGCCCACGTTTAAGGACATTCAAGAGGAAGCGGGCAAATCTGGCATGAGCTCTGAGTACAAGGCGGCTAGCTTTAATGTACATGCTGGGCCACGTGCCATGTTCTACCGGTTAACTGACATGGGGAGGGATGACGTGATCTTCGCTGGTCGCTGCAATGCGGGTTTAGTGGAGCCGGGTCAGAACACCGCTTACAATCTAGTTGAGGTCACCAGTCTGCTTTTGGGCCGATCACCAAACCTGGATCGGCAGATAGAAATCCAAACTCTGATCGAGATCAGGGACGCTATCCCTCCGGCCCTAGAACGGGCAGATCGAAGACTCCGAAGGGATGAGGCGACATATCAGCGAGGACGCGAGAAGCAAAAGCCCCGCTAGGCATAGGCCATCAAGGGAAGCGCTGATCGAAGCTGCGCCTACCTCACGATCTCCGGCTCAGTGTTCCGCTCGCGCGTTTGCTTGAGATACTGGTAGGCTGGCAGGGGCGGATCTGCGATGATAGAACGGTCCCCGAAGTCGATAATGCAACGCGATTGGTCTGCATCGGTAATCATGACCAGTGCCCAGCCGCCACCCGGCAGGCCCCACCATTCAGGTGTGCCTTCTGCTTCTCCGCCGAGCCCGTTCTTGTCGCCTGTCATGCTTTGCGTCACAGCTATGCCATTGCTGTAGTCGCTCGCCATTTCGACGAGTGCCATCCCGAACCCCCGTGCTCCTGAAGCAGGTGCACCGGAACCTGTCGGGCAGCATCTAGGTGTCGACCTCCGGCTTCCTCACGGCCACTCCTGGTCCGTGTCCATTGCCCGGCAGGAAGACGACCCCGGCAGCCTCCAACGCGCGCTGGACGCCATCTTGGGTCGCCGTGTTGGCGGCTATCGGCCCCGCCGTTTTTTCCAGGCGGATGATCGTCAGTTCTTTGACCCCGGCAGCCGCCGCAAGCTCCGCCTGGGTCATGCGCGCCATGGCCCGGCCAGCCCTGATTTGCTCGCCTGTCAACCGCATTAAATACCTCACATATTAGAAAACATATCTGAGATATTGATATCTCAGGTATGCACGTTTATAGTTAGCCTATGGCCGGAACGTGGACAACAGGCTGCCAGTAGCAGGCTGGGAACAACACGTGTGCAGCCATGTTCAAGCTGTAATTCAGAACCAACACTTTGCCTTTTACGAAAGGCTACCGCGAAGACAAGAGTAGGTGAGGGCGATGCGGTTTGTGAAACTGACCGGCAAGGAAGCCAATGCGGTTGAAGACGGTATAGATGACCTACGCACACTGATGGAGATCTGGCAGCGCTGTGGATCGGGGAGCGTCGAGCAAAACCCGCAGATGAATGCGTTGATGGCACGCCTTATTGAAAACGCCATAGTTGCCCTGCATCGCGACTGGGATGGCGCGCTGCAGAACCAGGGCGATAGGGGTTAGCTTTGGCGACTGCTTTAGCCGGCGCGAACACATAGCTTGCAGCGTTCCAGCGCGGACCTCTCGCCAAGTCGGCGAGCATCTTGTCATCGACCATAGAGGCGCCTGCTGCTTCTAGCTGCTTCGGCGCCCAGCTTCGTGACTACAGGGGTATGAAACTAGTCAATTCGTCTATTTTTGTTTACCAATCGTTATGAATGAAGACGCTAGGCTTGGAGCATGGTCTGTATTTTTAGCAAATACTGCAATGACTTGGCGGTCGCGAGGGGGCTCTCTTGGACTTCGTGATGCGGATCGGGCGTTATACGCTGCCCAATGCAGCCATCGACATCATCTTCGCCACCCTCGGCTTCTTTCTTGCCTTCCTCGTGGCAGGTGCCTTCGATCTGGCGGAGCTGTGGCAGGACTTCGCCGAGGAGCACGAGGCCTGGGAGGTGGACGAGATCCCCATCGCGGTCATGCTGCTGACGGTATCTTTCGGCTGGTTTGCCTGGCGGCGCTGGTACGAGTTCAAGGCGGAGGCCCGCCGCAGGAAGGAGATGAACGCCCAGCTCGCAGAGGAGCTGCGCCGGCGCAAGGAGATCGAGGAAGGTCTGGTTAAGGCCCAGAAGAGGGCCGAGGCGGCCGACCTGGCCAAGACCCAGTTTCTCGCCAACATGAGCCACGAGCTGCGCACACCGCTGAACGCCACGATCGGCTTTGCGGAGCTGATGGAGCGGGAGGTGCACGGGCCCATCGGCGTCGACGCCTACAAGGACTACATCGCCGATATCCGCGCATCGGGCCGCCACCTGCTCGGGATCATCAACGACATCCTCGACCTGACGAAGATCGAGGCCGGCAAGCTGGATCTCCATGAGGAGGAGTTTCTGCTGGAGCCGGTCGCCGAGTCCGCGGTCCGGCTGGTGACGCCGCTCGCCCAGGATTACGACATCACTCTTCAGGTGGAGCCGGTGCCGGGCGCGCCCGGGCTCTGCGGCGATCCGCGGCTGGTCACGCAGATGCTGACCAACCTCTTGTCCAATGCCATACGCTTCAGCCATCCCGGCGGTCAGGTCCGGCTTCGCAGTCAGATGGATATGGCCGGGCGCTGCGTGATTTCCGTAAGCGACGAGGGTATTGGAATGAACGCCGAGGAAGTCGAGCTGGCGCTGAAGCCCTTTGGTCAGGTCGACAGCGTCTTTGCCCGCAAGCGCGGTGGGACCGGTCTCGGTCTGCCTTTGGTCAAGGCCTTGGCAGACTTGCACAATGGCGAGGTGCAGGTGGAAAGCACGCCCAGCCGCGGCACCACGGTCTCGGTTATTCTTCCGGCCGAGCGCTTCCGCGCCAACGCTGCTGCAGCGGCGTCCGCCAAAGCGGCGTCCTAGCCTCGGCAGGCATCAAGGATCTGTTTCAGGCTTTCCGGGCTGGGATTGGGCGGGGCAGCCGCAGCCCGGTCGGTGACTGCGGCCTGTTCCCCGCGTGATACCCCACGCAGTGTCTTAGTGCTTGGTCATCCCCGGCCGGCTCCAAGGCGAGCGCAGCGGACGGCGCAGGCTGCGTTCGAAGGCGGCCAGTTCCGACGAGGAGTGCTGCGTGCAGGGCAGGTGACGGCGATCGCGCGGGCCGCGGATCGGCGCATGGTTCTTACGGATGGTCTCTTCCAGGCCGGTCGAGCGCCAAAACATCATGTGGTTTGCCATTGCTGTCTTCCCTGGTTTTTGTCTCTTGCGCCCGGGCCAAAATCACCGGCCCGAACCCTTCGCTCCACCCGTAGTCGAAGGCTATCGACGCGCGGTTCACAGCGTTGTGGGTATTGTCACAGCCAGGGGTAAATATTGGGTTGCGCCCAATGCACCAATTGCGACTGTCGGTACCGATAAAGCGCGGCTGATCAGTCGTCTTTTTTGCGCTGCAGCATCATCAGGTTCGCCGCCATCGAGACCGAGCCGAAGGTGATGAACAACCCGAAGAACAGCAGTGAAAGCGCCAGAACCGGGGTATCGCTTGAGAACGTCAGACGACGAAGGCCGGCGAAGTCGCTGGCCAGAATGGCGGCGCCGAACAGCGCGCCCGCGGCAATGCCGGTCGCCAGATGCCGGGCAAGAAACCCGAGAAAGGAACGTTCCTGAGGCGTCAAAGGCGGCGTCCTCACCAGGGCCGCAATCACAAGCGGCAGCCGGGTCGGAGAAGGGGCGGGAAGATGCCTGCCTTCTCCCTCCGGCCTTCAGAATCGGCCTCCCGGCGGTGATCTTCAAGAAGCTTCTTCGTGGCCCATTGTCGCATCTGCGGAGGTGAGAAAACCCACAGTAATCGGCCATCCGCACGGCAATACTAAGTCAGGAGTTTTCGCCAAATCTCAGCGGCAATTTAGTAACCGAACGTTAAAACAAGAGGTGCAGGCTATGTTGATGCTAGGCATGGGAGAGGTTGGAGCGATGAAGGCTCAGCAAGGCTTCGATCCGGCTCAATGGATCGCCGACGCCTTTCGGGCGGGCATCTTCGCACGCGTGAACGCCAACGGCGACCTGGCCCTTGACGTGGTCAACGCCTGTCCGCGCCAGACCGAGGAGCTTCTCGGACGCCTGAGCGGAAACTCGGAAGCCGTCATCCTGCAAATGCCCAAGCCCGACAGCGACGTCCTCTATCTGAACTGACGTCTTTGGCCCGCCCACCGGCGGCACGCGCTCACGGGAGGCCCCCCGTCAGTCGACGCCGATAACGTCGATGTCGTTGTCGAGCACCAGCTGCCTCAGCGTCTTGAGACCGATCTCCAGTTCCTCGTATTCCCGCCTCAGCAGAGCCACTTCCTCGACCGCCGTCTTGCGACTTGCCTGGCTGCGCGGCAGCTCCATCAGAGCTGCGAGGTAGCGGCCCTTGGCGTGGGCCGCCCGCCGCACCAGGGCCCTGATCTCACTCTGGCGCAGATTGACCAGAACCGACATCACTTCGCGGCGGCCCTGCTCCTGGATGCTGTCGTCGATCTGCTCAACGAATTCGCCGGCGGAGACCTTCGGCCGTTCAGGCTCGGGCACCGCCAGGGTCTCTTCGAGCATGCGCAGGGTTTCGCGGGGCTTTCCGCTGGTGCGATGGAACCACTGCAGCGCATCGTCCGTCCGGGAATCGGCTCGGGAGAGATCGGTAAAGGTCATTCCAGTTTCCCAGCTCCTGCCATTGGCATCTGCAAAGCGCCCGGCGGGCAGGGACTTGCCCGCAGATGGACAGACAGAGCTTTGCAATTGACGGGCCAGTTTTATCGCCCACGGCGGGGCGGGGCAGCCTACGGACCGGGCGGGCGGGCGCAGGGCAGGGTGGCAGGGTTTCCCCGGAATGCGGCAAGTCTTGCCGGGTGGAATCTGCCGCTCTCAACGCCAGCGCCACAAGGCCAGCACAGGGGCGGCCCTAGCGCGTCTGCGGGCAAGGGGGCGCCCGATACGCGGGCGCATCAACCGGGAAAACGGATCAGCGTGAGAGGCGTATCAATCGGGGAAGCGTGTCAGTCGGCGGCCAGCCAGCGGCCGTTCAGGGCCGGATGGTCGTCATTGGCGGGCCCGGGGATCTCCAGGCTTCCGTCGGGCCCCTCGGCCAGGCGCAGAACGCGGCTGCGGACCCGCTTCAGGCCGGCCCTGTTCTGGCGGTTCCGCCGGAACCTCCGCAGGGCGCGCCAGCACACGACCGTCGCGATGATGCCCAGCCACATGTAGGGATACCACCACGGCATCAGGACAATGAAATCCTTGAGCAGGACGTAGTAGGGGTCGGCTTCCGCGCCGGGGCCGTAGATCCATTGCAGGACGTCCAACATGACGTCATCGCCTCCGCGGTTCGTTCCAATACCTGGACTGCGGCTATTATTTGACGATCTTAAGAAAAAATCAACTAAATTTTTAGATATCGTTAACCATGTTTCTTTGAAATCCAAGTAAATTTAAAATAAATCACAGATAAATACAGGTCGAATTTTATGTAATCGCTGCGCTGGTGGGGCTGCTTGGGGGCTGTAGGATGCCGTCAGCGGGCAGCCGGCACCCGATGTCGGCTTCGGACTGTTGGGCTCGGTGCCGCTGTTCTGCTGGGGCTATTCGCCCAGGCCGCAGGCCCAGCGGTTGAAGTCTTCCTTGGCCGGAACGCCTGCGGGGGCGGGCTCGATGTGACTGAGCCCAAGCGTCATGAAGTCGCCGGAGCCGTCGATGGAGGCCACCGTGTCGACGTAGTTCAACCGCCCGCGATAATAGAGCCGGGGGGTCTGCGGAACGACCCGGATTGGCGGCAGTTCGGAGATATGGCCGCTGGCGCGGTCGAGCACGAAAAGCTCGACGGCTTGTCCGGCCTCCCACAGCGTCGGTCCCAGAGTGACCAGCAGCATCTCCTCGCTCTTATAGGCCCGTGACTGACCGTCCAGGATGTAGCCCCAGCCGCGCCAGCACTCGGTCGCCTGGCCGGCGGAAAGGGTTTCCGGTGCGCTCTGCGCCAGCGCCGACGGCGCGGCTGCGCCACCGGCCGCCAGCAGCGCGCCGGCCAGCGCCAGAGCCGGCGCAGACAGGGAGCTTGCAGACAGGGAGCTTATGGAAAACGCGGAAGACAAGGCTGGTCGTTTCTCATGGTTTGGGAAAGACACGTTGGGGGAATGACACGTTGCTGTCGGCGGTTCCGAGGCTTGCAGACTCTCAATGCCCGCCCGCCTTGCCGGCACAGTCGACACAGGTCGGCAGGGTGGGGTCCAACTCCAGCCGGCGCAGCGGAATGCGCGCCCCGCAGGTCACGCAATAGCCGTAGTCTCCCGATTCGATCCGCTTCAGGCTTGCTTCGATGCGCTGCAGTTCCGCCTTCCGGCGGCGCTCAGCCTCCAGGGACATTGCTTGACTTTGGAGCGCATCCATTCGCGACAGCCTGCCAACCCTGGTCTGATCCAGTTCGACCGGCTTGCGGCTGTCCGCAGAACTGGCAGCCAGATCCAGCAGCTCCTGGCGGCGTAGGATCAGGCGTTCGCGAAGAGCGGCGAGGTCCACCTGGATCGGTTCCTTCATCCCGTATGATGAACCCGGCTGTTTCGCACGGCAAGGGGCTTTGCGCGGCGGCCGCGCCGCCGTCTGGTCGTGGAATCCGGTCTTTGGGAAGAGGAAGCCTGCAGGGATGTCTGGGGGCCCCGGCCGTCTTCGGGGGTTGGTAGACATGAAGTCGTACAGGGAGGCAGGGTCCCCATCCCTGCAGGCTTACCTATGAAAGCCTAGGGGGCAGCCGAAAGCTGCGGGGTGATCTTTTTGTGTCAAGCCTTAGGGTTTCCACCCTAAAGGGTTACGACTACTCACATTTCCGGCCCGCGATGGTGGTCGTCGTCGTGGCCTCTGCGGCTCGAATAGAAGACCAGGAACATGAGGCCGCCGCCGAGCAGAAGCGAGACGAGGCAGCCGAGCGTAAGGGCGATCATGCCGTGCAGGCTGATGTCGACGTCGCCCAGGCTCCACCAGACGAAAAGTCCGCCGACAACGGACACGACAAGGAGCCCGCCGAGCACGGCGATCAAGAGGGCAGTCTTCATAATCTGGGACGCGGTCCAGGTTTGGGAATCAGCGGATTTACCGCGCGGCGCCCGGTATGGTGGACCCGGTCCCGGAGCCCCGTCCAGCCCTTTTTTCGGCACAGATTTCCGTTGCCCTTTTGGCGCAGAACGCTATAACAGCCGCTCCGAGCCGGTGGCCAGGAGCCAGCGGAGACCTGCGGCTGTGGCGGAATCGGTAGACGCGCAGCGTTGAGGGCGCTGTGGGGGAAACCCCGTGGAGGTTCAAGTCCTCTCAGCCGCACCAACCCGTTTCCAGGCTCGGTTCATGCGAAGGGAGAGCCCTTCATCAGCGTCGCGGCTGTGGCGGAATTGGTAGACGCGCTAGCTTCAGGTGCTAGTTTCCGTACGGAAGTGGAGGTTCGAGTCCTCTCAGCCGCACCAAGCCCCAACAGGATGATTCTGCGAGTGCAGGCCCGGTCCCGGCGCCTGCCGTCGGTGTCGTTCCTGCGCCGGCATTAGCCCTTCCTTAGGGCATTCCCGGCAAGTTGGCCCTCAAGAGGCCCAAGAGGTCCGTGAATCCGACCGGAAACGGTCTCTCTGGTACTTCCACCGACAATGCCCATATCATGAGCCAGGTGGGGATGTGGGTCATGAGGTTGTTTGCAAGCATTCAGATGACAGGGACTCCATCTGCCGGCGCCGCCTTGCGGTGCGGCTTTGCGGTGTCCGCACAGCGCCTTGGTCCAGGCCGGTCCGGGGGCCTTTGCCATGTCCGATAAGGTGCAGCACAGCCTGGGTACGCGCCTGCGCAACTACTTTCTGGCCGGGATCCTGGTGACGGCTCCGGCCGGGATCACCTTCTGGCTGACCTGGCGCGTCATCACCTTCATCGACGACCGCATCACCCCGATGATCCCGCCGGGCTGGAACCCGGAGAGCTATCTGCCGTTCGGTATTCCGGGCCTGGGCCTGATCGTGGCCGTTCTTTTCCTCGTCCTTGTCGGGTTCCTGGCGGCCGGATACGTCGGACGCCTGGTCATGGGGATGGGCGAACGGCTGGTCGGCCAGGTGCCGGTCGTCCGTTCGGTCTACAGCTGGACCAAACAGGTCTTCGAGACCGTCCTGTCGCAGTCTTCCTCGGCGTTCCGCGAGGTGGTTCTGATCGAGTATCCGCGCCGCGGCTGCTGGGCGGTTGGTTTCATCACCGGCGAGACCGTGGGCGAGGTGCAGAACCTGACGGCGGACACCGTCTACAACGTCTTCGTCCCGGCGACCCCGAACCCGACGACCGGCTTTCTGCTGTTCCTGCCGCGCGAGGAGGTCTATCACCTGGACCTGACGGTGGAAGAGGGGATCAAACTGGTCATCTCCGGCGGCATCGTTGTGCCCGATCACGATCTTGAAACCACCGAAGAAGGGCAGCCGAGCGGCGCCGAGGCCGCCAAGGCCCAGGTCGAGGCCTACGCCAAGAAAACGATCCGGAGGCGGCGCAAGGAAGCGCCCCAGAAGACCCGCGCCGGCTTTGTCACCCGGCTGCGGAACTACTTCTTTGCCGGCATTCTGGTTACCGCACCACTCGCCATCACGGTCTGGCTGGCGTCGGAGTTTGTGTCCTTCGTCGACAGCAACGTGGTCCGCTACATTCCGGCGCGCTGGAACCCGGAAACCTATCTGCCTTTCAGCCTGCCGGGCCTGGGCGTGCTGGTCGTCGTGGTCGGGCTCATTCTGGTCGGTTTCCTGACCGCCGGCTTCGTCGGCCGGTCCCTGGTGGCAAGCAGCGAGCGGCTGCTGGCGCGCATGCCGGTGATCCGCAGCCTCTACAGCGGCGTGAAGCAGATCCTGGAGACGGTCTTCAAGGAGCAGTCCCAGGCGTTCCGCGAAGTGGTGCTGCTGGAGTATCCGCGTCCCGACTGCTGGGCCCTGGGGTTCATCACCGGGCCGGCCGAGGTCGGCATCCAGGAACTGACGCCGGACGATACGGTCAACATCTTCCTGCCGACCACGCCCAACCCCACCTCGGGCTTCCTGCTGTTTCTGCCGCGCGGGGAGGTCAGGGCCCTCAGCATGACGGTGGAGGAAGGGATCAAGATGGTGGTCTCCGGCGGGATCGTCACACCGCCGGACCGCCGCCCCGCCGTGGTCGGCGAGGGCGAGGCGGACAGCCAGCATCCGCCGATTGCCCACAGTGGCTGATCTTTGGGGCTGAACCAGAAGCGTCTAGCCTGATCGCAGATACCGGACCGCAGCGTCCCGCTCGAAGAGATAGAGCAGGATGCGCAGGGCCTGACCGCGCTCGCCGGAGAGCTCCGGGTCTTTGTCCAGAATCAGGCGGGCATCGTCGCGCGCCGTTGCCAGCAGATCGCCATGCAGCGCCAAATCGGCGAGGCGGAACGCGGGCAGGCCGCTCTGGCGCGTGCCCAACAGCTCTCCCGCGCCGCGCAGCCGCAGGTCTTCCTCGGCAATGCGAAAGCCGTCGTCGGTTTCCCGCAGGATGGTCAGGCGCGCCCGGGCCGTCTCGCCCAGCGGGCCCTGCCACAGCAGCAGGCAGGTCGACTTGCCGGACCCTCGCCCGACCCGCCCGCGCAACTGGTGCAGTTGGGCGAGGCCGAAGCGCTCGGCATGCTCGATGACCATGACGGTGGCCTTGGGCACGTCGACGCCGACCTCGACCACTGTGGTCGCGACCAGGACGCCGAGGTCGCCGGCGGCGAAGCGCTCCATGACCGCGTCCTTCTCCGCCGCCTTCATGCGGCCGTGGACCAGGCCCACCTGCGTGCCGAAGTGTTCCGTGAGGGCGCCGTAGCGCGCCTCGGCCGCCGCCAGATCGCTGTGCTCGGAATCCTCCACCAGCGGGCAGATCCAATAGACCTGTGCGCCCTGGGCGAGCGCTCGCTCCACGGCGGCGATCACCTGCGGCAGGCGGTCGAGCGAAAGCGCCACGGTCTCGATCGGCTGCCGGCCCGGCGGCCGCTCCGTCAGGCGGGAGGAGTCCATGTCGCCGTAGGCGGTCAGCATCAGCGTGCGCGGGATCGGCGTTGCCGTCATCACCAGGACGTCCACGGCCTGGCCTTTGCCGGTCAGGGTCAGCCGTTGATGCACGCCGAAGCGGTGCTGCTCGTCGATCACCGCCATGGCCAGGTCGCGGAAGGCCACATCCTCCTGAAAAAGCGCGTGGGTACCGACGATGATGTCGATCGTGCCGTCGGCGAGTTCGGCGAGCAGGGCCTGACGGGCCTTACCCTTGTCGCGGCCGGTGAGGAGCGCCAGCTTCACCCCGGCCGCCTCGGCCAGCGGCGCAATGGTCTGATGGTGCTGACGGGCGAGGATCTCCGTCGGCGCCATCAGCGCCGCCTGGCTGCCGCTTTCCACCGCCGCCAGCATGGCCAGCAGGGCGACCACCGTCTTGCCGCTGCCGACGTCGCCCTGCAGCAGCCGCAGCATGCGGTGGGATGCGGCCATGTCGGCCGTGATCTCAGCCACGGCCTGGCGCTGGGAGCCGGTGAGCGCGAAAGGGAGGCTTTCCAGAACGCGCTGCTGCAGGTGGCCGCTGCCCTTTAGCGATCGGCCCTTCTGCCGCTGCTGGCGGTCGCGCACCAGGGCGATGGCCAGTTGGTTGGCCAGGAGTTCGTCGTAGGCCAGACGGCGCCGCGGGAGGCTGAGCGGGGAGAGGTCGGCCTCGTCCCGGGGGGCGTGGGCCTGGCGCAGCGCGCCGTCCCAGGCCGGCCAGGCTTCCCGCTGGCGCTGCGCCGGGTCGAGCCAGTCCGGCAGTGCCGGCAGGCGCTCAAGGGCCGCATGGACCGCCTTGCTGACGACCTTGAGGCTGAGGCCGGCGGTCAGGGGATAGACCGGCTCCACGGCCTTCACGCGCTCGGCCTCGGCCGGTTCGGCAATGTGGTCGGGATGGGTCATCTGCAGGCGGTCGTTGAAGACCTCGACCTTGCCGCTGACCAGCCGGGTCTGCCCGGGTGGCAGGACCTTAGCCAGGTAGTCGCGGTGCGCGTGGAAGAAGACCAGTTCCAATTCCCCGGTATCGTCATGGCAGAACACCCGGTAGGGTTGGCGGCGGTTGGGCGGCGCGCGGTGCTCGCCCACCTGGACCGTCAGGGTGGCGATGCGCCCGGGCTGGACCTCCGCCAGGGGCGGGCCGTAGCGCCGGTCGATGATGCCGCTTGGCAGGTGCCAGCAGAGGTCGATCACCGCAGGTCCCCCCACCAGACCCTCGAAAAGCGCGGCGAAGCGCGGGCCGACGCCCGACAGGCTTGTGGCAGGGGCGAAGAGGGGAAAGAGGATTTCGGGGCGCACGGGGTGACGGGAGAGGTCTGAGTTACGGGAGCGGTTTGAACAGGGGGAAGCCTGACAAAGCGACGGGATCGCTCTATATCCTATGCCAATTCCCGGGCCACGCCATGACAGAAAGCACCATGACCGAATCCCTTGAAAACCGCCGCAAGCGGCTGCGGTTCCGCAGCTGGCACCGCGGTACCCAGGAGATGGACCTGCTCATCGGCAGCTTCGCCGATGCCCATCTCGACAGCTTCGATGCCGCCCAACTGGGGCGGTTCGAGGCCCTGCTGGACGTGCCCGAACCGGTCGTCTATGACTGGATTCTCGGCCGTAGCCAGCCGCCCGCCGAATTCGATCACGATGTCTTGCGGCTGCTTCTGGACTTCGAGTACAAGCCCCCGACGCGGTAGCCCGGTGCCACGCGGCAGATAACAGCGCAACGGCCCGGGCAAGACACCGAGTAGAAGCCCGAGCAGAAAACCGACCAGAAGACCGGAACGACAGACTCCTGATGAGCGATTCCGCTTCCGCCCTCGAGACGCCCAACGCGGCTGCCTCGGGGCGGCCCACCATCGCTTCCGCCCCGCCGGGTGCGGACGCGCTCCATCTGGCGGCCCTGCTGGCGGGGTCGGAGGGTGAGCGCTGGCTCCACGTGGCGCTGGACGATGCCCAGGCCGCGCGGATGGCCGACTCGCTGCGTTTCTTCGCGCCCGAGATTGAAACCATGGTCTTCCCGGCCTGGGACTGTCTGCCCTATGACCGGGTAAGCCCCCACCGCGACATCATCGCCCGGCGCCTGGATGTGCTGACGCGGCTGCTGCAGCCCGCCGCGGGGGCGCGGCAGGTCGTGATCACCACGGTCAACGCCCTGATGCAGCGGGTGCCGCCGCCGGAGGCCTTCGAAGGGCGCGTTCTTACTCTGGCGTCGGGGTCCAGCGTTCCGGCGGACCGGCTGAATGCCTTCTTCGCCGAGAACGGCTACTACCGGGTCGAAACCGTTGGTGAGCCGGGCGAGTTTGCCGTGCGCGGCGGGATCATCGACGTTTTCGCGCCGGGGCAGGCACAGCCGCTGCGCCTGGATTTCTTCGGTGACGAGTTGGAGACGCTGCGGCTCTTTGACCCGCTGACCCAGCGCACCACGGAGGAAATCGAGAGCGTCACCTTGAAGCCCGTGAGCGAGGTCATTCTCGACCCGCCCGCGATCGAACGCTTCCGCACCGACTACCGCTCCAGTTTCGGTGCGGTGCGCGACGACCCGCTCTACGAAGCCGTGAGCGCGGCCCGGGCCCACCCGGGCATGGAGCACTGGCTGCCGCTGTTCCACGAGCGCCTCGTCACCCTGCTCGACTATCTGCAGGGGGCAGGGGTCACCCTGGACCACCAGGCAAACGAAGCGCGGGCGGTGCGGCGCGAGACCATTCTGGATTTCTACAACGCCCGCAAGAGCCTGGAGGGCGGGGGCGAGACCGGCGGCTGGGTCTACAAGCCCGTCGAGCCGGCCGCGCTGTTCCTCGAGGACGCGGAATGGGATACGGCGCTGGCAGCGCGGCCCGGCGGGCAGTTCACGCCTTTTGCGGCCCCTGAAGGCGAGACCGTGCGCGATGCCGGGGCCGGGCCCGGCCTTGATTTCGCCGAGGAACGGGCCGCCGGCCAGGGCAATCTCTACGACGCGGTCGGCCAGCAGATCCGGCGCCAGCAGGCGGCCGGGCGCAAAGTCGTTCTGACCGCCTTCACGGCCGGTGCCCTCGACCGCCTGGCGGCCTTGGTCAAGGAACACGCCGAACTCGCAACCGAAAGCGTTGAGGGCTGGTCCGCCGTCGCTGCGCTGTCCGGTACCAGCGTCGGCCTTGCCGTCCTGGGGATCGAACGGGGCTTCCGCCTCGACGACGTCCTGTTCCTGACCGAGCAGGACATCCTGGGCGAACGCATCGCGCGGGCGGCCGGACGCAAGCGGCGGGCGGAGAACTTCCTCACCGAGATTTCCGATCTCTACGAGAAGGATCTCGTGGTCCACGTCGACCACGGCATCGGCCGCTACGAAGGGCTGGAGACCCTCGACGTCGGCGGGGCGCCGCACGACTGCCTGAAGGTGATCTACCACGGCGGCGACAAGCTCTTCGTGCCGGTGGAGAACATCGAGGTGCTGTCGCGCTTCGGCTCCGAGAACGATGCCGTGGAGCTCGACCGGCTGGGCGGTGTGAACTGGCAGGCCCGCAAGGCGCGGGTGAAAGAGCGCATCGCCGCCATGGCCGATGCGCTGATCAAGCTGGCCGCCGCCCGCTCCCTCAAGGGCGCCGAGGCCATGGAGCGGCCGGAAGGGCTCTATGACGAGTTCTGCGCGCGCTTTCCCTTCCCGGAGACCGAAGACCAGCTGCGCGCCATCGAGGAGACGCTGGCCGACATGGCGGCGGGCCGGCCCATGGACCGCCTGGTCTGCGGCGACGTCGGCTTCGGCAAGACCGAGGTGGCGCTGCGCGCCGCCTTCCTCGCCGTCATGGCGGGCAAGCAGGTGGCGGTGGTCGTGCCGACCACCCTGCTGTGCCGCCAGCACTACCGCACCTTCAAGGAGCGCTTCGCCGGCCTGCCGGTGCAGATCCGCCAGCTCTCCCGCCTCGTCGGCACCAAGGACGCGAACGAGACCAAGGCGGATCTGGCCAAGGGGCGTGTGGAGATCGTGGTCGGGACCCACGCCGTGCTGGCCAAGTCCATTGCCTTCAAGGACCTGGGCCTGCTGATCGTCGACGAGGAGCAGCATTTCGGCGTGAAACAGAAGGAGCGGCTGAAGTCGCTGCGCGAAGACGTCCACGTCCTGACGCTGACGGCGACGCCGATCCCGCGGACCATGCAGATGGCCATGTCCGGCGTGAAGGAAATGAGCCTGATCGCCACGCCGCCGGTGGACCGGCTGGCGGTGCGCACCTTCGTGCTGCCCTACGATCCGGTCATCATCCGCGAGGCGATCCTGCGCGAACACTACCGCGGCGGCCAGAGCTTCTATGTCTGCCCGCGGGTCAAGGACCTGACCGAACTCTACGAGCGGCTGGAGAAGCTGGTTCCGGAGGTGAAGGTGGCGGTCGCCCACGGGCAGATGCCGCCGACCCAGCTCGAAGCGGTGATGACCGACTTCTACGACCGCAAGTACGACATTCTGTTGTCTACGAACATTGTCGAGTCAGGCCTCGACATCCCCACCGCGAACACCATGGTTATCCACCGCGCCGATATGTTCGGCCTCGCCCAGCTCTATCAGCTGCGCGGGCGCATTGGCCGCTCCAAGGTGCGCGCCTATGCCTATCTGACACTGCCGCCGGGGCGCATTCTCAGTGCTGCGGCGGAAAAACGCCTGAACGTCATGCAGACCCTGGACAGCCTGGGTGCAGGCTTTCAGCTGGCCAGCCACGATCTGGACATCCGCGGTGCCGGCAACCTGCTGGGCGAGGAACAGTCCGGCCATATCCGCGAGGTTGGCGTCGAGCTCTACCAGCAGATGCTGGAGGAAGCAGTGGCAACAGCGCGGGCCGGCGGCAAGGCGGCGGAGGCCAAGGCCGCCGAGAGCTTCACCCCGCAGATCAACATCGGCATGCCGGTGCTGATCCCGGAAAGCTATGTCACCGATCTCAATCTCAGGCTGGGGCTCTACCGGCGGCTATCGACGCTGGTCGACCGCGCCGAGGTGGATGCCTTCGCCGCCGAACTGGTGGACCGCTTCGGTTCGCTGCCGGCGGAGGTGGAGAACCTGCTGCAGATCATGACCATCAAGCGGCTGTGCCGGGAGGCCGGGGTGGCGCGGCTGGATGCCGGGCCGAAGGGTGCGACGGTCGCCTTTCACAACGACAGCTTCGGCAATCCCGCCGGCCTCATAGCCTTCATCCAGAAGCAGGCCGGCGAGGTGAAGCTGCGTCCCGACCACACCCTGGTCTATCGCCGGGCCTGGGACAGCGAGGCGGCGCGTGTGAAAGGCGTCCGCCTGATGCTCGACGAACTGGCCAAGCTTGCAGCTTAGGATTGAAGCTGTTTGCGGCCCGCATCGTCTTGAGATCGCAAACCTTTTCCGTTTCCAGATGAGCGCTGGACCACAGTAAATCAGTGGTTAATATTGTCGGGCGCTGCTGGAGAGAGCTCAAGGGGCCCCCAGGCAGCACCGTTGCCCGCGCGGGCATCATCTAGGGAGACGTATCGTGAGGAAGCTATTCGCCTGTGTCGTGGCGGCCACGATGGCTGTGACGGCGGCACCGACCGTTGCGGAGACGCCCCGTGACACCCTTGTCATGGCGTTCCAGATTGACGACATCATCACGCTGGATCCGGCCGAGATCTTCGAGTTCTCCGGCGCCGAATATGCCGGCAACACCTATGACCGGCTGATCGGCTACGACCCCAAGGACGTGTCGAACGTCTTCGGCGTGGCCGCCGAGTCCTGGACGATTTCGGACGACGGCAAGACCTATACCTTCAAGATGCGCGAAGGCGTAAAGTTCGCCTCCGGCAACCCCATGACCGCCGAAGACGCGGCCTTCTCGCTGCAGCGGGCCATCATCCTTGACAAGTCGCCGGCCTTCATTCTCACCCAGTTCGGCTTCACGCCGGACAATGTGGCGGACAAGATCCGCGCGACCGACGAGATGACGCTGGTCATCGAGACGGACCAGGCTTACGCGCCGACCTTCCTGCTTTACTGCCTGACCGCCACCATCAGCTCCATCGTCGACAAGAAGACGGTGATGGCGAACGCGAAGGACGGCGATATGGGCCACGAGTGGCTGCGCACCAACTATGCCGGCGTCGGGCCCTTCAAGCTGCGTCAGTGGAAGCCGAACGAATCTCTGGTTCTCGACCGCAACGACGACTACTGGGGCGGCGCTCCGGCCATGAAGCGGGTGTTTATCCGTCACATCGTCGAGCCTTCGGCCCAGCAACTGCTGCTTGAGAAGGGCGACATCGACATCGCCCGCAACCTGGGGCCGGACCAGCTCGAGAGCGTGCGCAACAACAGCGATCTCAATGTGCAGGTGGGCGTCAAGGGCGCCATCTACTATCTGGGCCTCAGCCAGAAGCACGAGGCGCTCTCCAACCCCAAGGTGCGGCAGGCTTTGAAGTATCTGGTCGACTACAAGGGGATGGAGGGCACAATCGTCCGCGACCTGATGTCCGTGCATCAGGCCTTTCTGCCCCGCGGGTTCCTGGGCGCGCTCGAAGACACGCCCTTCACGCTGGATGTGTCCAAGGCCAAGCAGTTGCTGGCGGAGGCCGGCTATCCGGACGGCTTCAAGGTGACCATGGACACGCGGAACACCTCGCCGATCATGGATATGGCCCAGTCCATCCAGGCCACCTTCGCCCAGGGCGGGGTCGATCTGGAGATCATCCCGGGCGACGGCAAGCAGACCCTGACCAAGTACCGGGCGCGCAACCACGACATCTACATCGGCCGTTGGGGCCCGGATTATCAGGACCCGCACACCAACGCCGATACCTTCGCGCGCAACCCGGACAATTCAGACGAGGCCAAGTCCAAGCCCCTGGCGTGGCGGAACTCCTGGAACATTCCCGACATGACCCAGATGGCCAATGCGGCGATTCTGGAGCGGGACCCTGCCAAGCGGGCCGAGATGTACCTGGATATCCAGAAGGCACACCAGGCGACCTCGCCCTTCGTCATCATGTTCCAGCAGGCCGAGGTCGCCGGCGTGCGCGCCGATACCAAGGGCTTCATCATCGGCCCGGCCTTTGACGACAACAGGTACCACGACGTCACCAAGGACTAGGCCCGGGCCGGTTTGGGTACGGAATAGGTGACCATAAAAGTCGATCGAGAAAGCGGGGCAGGGGCAGGCCTGAGCGGCCTGTCCCTGCCGCGTCCTTTACGGGTGGCCCTCAGTGTCGTCGTTACGGTGGGGCTGACATTCCTGGGGTTGCTCTTCGTAACCTTCATCATCGGACGGGTGGTGCCCATCGACCCGGTGCTGGCCATCGTCGGTGACCGGGCGCCGGAACACGTCGTCGAGCGGGTGCGCCAGGAACTGGGCCTCGACCTTCCGCTCTACGAGCAGTTTGCCATCTATGTGTGGAACGTCCTTCAGGGCGACCTGGGCAATTCGGTTCTGACCGCCAATCCGGTGCTTGAGGACATCAAGCGGGTCTTTCCGGCGACCCTGGAACTGGCCACCGTGGCAACGCTGCTGGGCGTCTTTCTCGGCGTGCCCATGGGCGTCCTGGCCGCTGTCTATAAGGGGCGCTGGCCCGACCAGGTGATTCGCGTGGTCGGCCTGCTCGGATACTCGATCCCGGTCTTCTGGCTGGGCCTTATGGGGCTGCTCTTGTTCTACGCCCGTTGGCCTTGGGGTACGCTGGTGCCGGGTCCTGGGCGCATCGATGTTTTCTATGATGGTCTCGTCGACCCGGTAACCGGCGTAATGTTGATCGACGCGGCCATGGCCGGCGCGTGGGACGTTTTTTGGAATGCCGCTTGGCACCTCGTGCTGCCGGCCTCCATCCTCGGCTACTTCAGCCTCGCCTACATCAGCCGCATGACCCGTTCCTTCATGCTGGAACAGCTCAGCCAGGAATACATCACCACGGCGCGGGTGAAGGGCGTGAAGGAGTGGCGGGTGATCTGGGTGCATGCCCTGGGTAACGTCCGGGTGCCGCTGGTCACGGTGATCGCGCTCAGCTACGCCAACCTGCTGGAGGGCTCGGTGCTGACCGAGATCGTCTTCGCCTGGCCCGGCCTCGGCTTCTATCTGACCCAGTCGCTGCTCAACGCCGACATGAACGCGGTGCTGGGCGCCACCATGGTGGTGGGTGCCGTCTTTATCGGCATCAATCTTCTCTCTGACGTGCTTTACAGGGTTCTGGACCCAAGGGCGCGATGACCAGTCAGGCCCAAGAGGTGGAAAGCGGGGGGCTGCGGCCCTGGCTGCTGAGCAGCACGCCGAAGTCCCGCGGCCAGGCGCGGCTGGGGCGGGCCTACATCGGTTGGCTCGCTTTCCGCTCCAATGCCCTGGCGATGATCGGCCTGGGCATCGTGGTGACGCTGGTCGTCGTCGCCATCTTTGCGCCGCTGATTGCGCCCTACGATCCGAATGCGCAGATCCTGGCCGACCGCCTGCAGTTCTTTTCTGCCCAGCACTGGTTCGGAACCGACGAACTGGGCCGCGACATTCTCTCGCGCATCATCCACGGCGCCCGGCTGACGCTCTACATCGTCGTGCTGGTGGCGGTGATCGCCGCGCCCATCGGGCTGCTGGTCGGGACGACGGCCGGCTACCTCGGCGGCTGGGTCGACGCCGTGCTCATGCGCATCACCGACATCTTTCTGGCCTTCCCCAAGCTGGTGCTGGCCCTGGCCCTGGTCTCCGCCCTGGGACCGGGCATCGAGAACGCCATCATCGCCATCGCCATCACCTCCTGGCCGCCCTATGCGCGCATCGCCCGGGCGGAGACCATCACCATCCGCAACTCGGACTTCATCTCCGCCGTGCGCCTGCAGGGGGCCGGGCGCCTGCGGATCATCTGGTCCCACATCGTGCCGCTCTGCACCTCCTCGCTGATCGTGCGGGTGACCCTCGACATGGCCGGGATCATCCTGATCGCCGCCGGACTCGGTTTCCTCGGCCTCGGCGCCCAGCCGCCGCTGCCGGAATGGGGCGCCATGATCTCCAGCGGCCGCAAGGTGCTGCTCGATCAGTGGTGGGTGGCGACCGTTCCCGGCATCGCCATCTTCATCGTCAGCCTTGGTTTCAATCTGCTCGGCGATGGCCTGCGCGACGTGCTGGACCCGAAGTCCGGAGGGCAGGGCTGATGGCCGCGCCCCTGCTGACCGTGGAGGACCTGCGGGTCGACTTTCCGACCCGCAAGGGCCTTGTACAGGCGGTGCGCGGCATCAGCTTTTCGCTGGGCCGAGAGAAGCTGGGGATCGTCGGCGAGTCCGGCTCCGGCAAGTCGATGACCGGGCGTTCCATTCTGCGCCTGGTCTCCGCCCCCGGGCAGGTCACGGCCAAACGCCTGGAGTTCGACGGCATCGACCTGCAGCGGGCCAGCGAAGCCCAGATGCGCGACATCCGCGGCCAGCGCATCTCCATGGTCATGCAGGACCCCAAGTTCTCCCTGAACCCTGTGATGCGGGTCGGCGAACAAATCGCCGAGGCCTACCGCACCCACCAGAAGGTGCCGCGCGACGAAGCCCGGCGCCGCGCGCTGGATATGCTGGCCGCGGTGCGCATCCGCGATCCGGAGCGGGTCTACCGCGCCTATCCGCACGAGGTCTCCGGCGGTATGGGCCAGCGCATCATGATCGCGATGATGCTGATCCCCGATCCCGATCTGCTGATCGCCGATGAACCCACCTCGGCGCTCGACGTGACGGTCCAGCTCCAGGTGCTGGCGATCCTGGACGACCTGGTGACCCAGCGCGGGATGGGGCTGATCTTTATCAGCCACGATCTCAGTCTCGTCGCCTCCTTCTGCGACCGGGTCGTGATCATGTACGCCGGGCGGATCATGGAAATCTGCGATGCGAAGAACCTGGCCGCCGCCCAGCACCCCTATACGCGGGGCCTCTTGAGCTGCCTGCCCAAGATCGACGGCGACGGCAGCGACCTGCCGGTGCTGCGCCGCGATCCCGAGTGGCTGGAGCACGGCTTGTGAGTGCGCCTGCTTCCGAGGCCATGATCGATATCCAGGACCTGAACGTGATCTTCGGCAAGGGCGCCGACCGGGTGCATGCAGTTCGCGACGTCTCCTTCGCGGTGGCCGAGGGGGCGACCTACGGCCTGGTCGGCGAGTCCGGTTCCGGCAAGTCCACGGTGCTGCGGGCGCTCAGCGGCCTGAACCCGGACTGGAGCGGGGCGGTCACCATCGCCGGCCAGCCTCAGACTCCGCGCCGCGGCAAGGCCTTCTATAAGCTGGTCCAGATGGTCTTTCAGGACCCCTACGGCTCCCTGCACCCGCGCCACACGGTCGACCGTATCCTCATGGAGCCGCTGGCCATTCATGGCCTGAGCGACCCGGAACGGCGGATCGAGCAGGTGCTGGAGGAGGTCGGGCTGGGGCCGCAGTTCCGCTTCCGCTATCCGCACCAGCTTTCCGGCGGCCAGCGCCAGCGGGTCGCCATCGGCCGCGCCCTGATCCTGGAGCCCCGCATTCTGCTGCTGGACGAGCCGACCTCCGCCCTAGACGTCTCGGTGCAGGCGGAGGTTCTGAACCTGCTGCAGCGGCTGAAGCAGGAGCGGGGCCTGACCTACGTTCTGGTCAGCCACAACCTCTCGGTGGTTGCCCACATGTGCAACGAACTGGCGGTGATGAACCACGGCGCCGTGGTCGAGCGCCTGGATGTCGAGCGGCTGAAGCGCCACGAGCCCCAGCACCCCTACACGCGCCAGCTTGTGACCGCGAGCCTCGGCTACGACCGCGCCGCCATCGACCGCTTCGAGGACTTCGGCAGCGGCAGTTGAGTTCGGAGTGCAGCCGGCGAAGCCTACTCCGCGGGCGCGGCAGCGGCGTCCTGTTGGGCGAGGTCCAGCATCTCGGCCAGGGCCTTGGGCGGCTGGGCGCCGGCGAGGGCGTGGCGGCCGTTGAAGATGAAGCAGGGCACGCCGTCGATGCCCAGCGCGCGGGCCTGGCGGTCCTCGTCGCTGACCTCGGCGCGGTACGCATCTCCGGACAGGAACTGCTCGCTCTCCCCGCGGTCCAGGCCGGCGGCCACGGCGGCTTCGACCAGGACGGCCCGCGCACCGATGTTCTCGCCGCGGAAGAAGTAGGCCTGGAACAGGGCCTCGACGACCTCGGTCTGGCGGCCAGCATCGGTCGCCCAGCGGATCAAGCGGTGCGACTCCAGGGTGTTGGGCGTGTGCTGGATGGCCTCGAAGGCGAAATCGATGCCGTCACCGGCCCCGGCGGCACGGATGCGGTCGTAGATCATCGTGGCGTTGTCGGCTCCGCCGAACTTCAGGCTGAGGTAGGCCTGCCGCTCCATGCCCTCCGCGGGCATGTTGGGATTGAGCTGAAAGGCGCGCCAGCGAATCCGCACCGGCAGCTCCGGGCGCAGCTTCAGGGCGGCTTCGAGCCGGCGCTTGCCGATCAGGCACCAGGGGCAGATGGTGTCGGAGAAGATATCGATCTGGATCATGGCCCAACTCCCGTGGCTCTCTGCCTTTGCTCTTTGCGCGCTCTTCCTGCGTCCATCGGTCCAAGCCGGAGGTTCTGGGCTTGACCGAGGGGCTGCGGAGCTTCCACCATAATGGAAGTCCTCCCGGAAGCCAAAGAAGGGGGGACCGGTGTTAGGGGCCGGGGAACGAAAACAGGGAGAGTGCCGATGGCCGACTCCGGCGTGCAGCCAGGGGCCTTCGAGCTGGGGTTGGACCGCAATGCGGCGAACACGGCGCCGCTGACGCCGGTAAGCTTTCTGCGGCGGGCCGCCGCCGTCTATCCGGACAAGACAGCGGTCGTCTATGGCGGCCAGCGCCTCACTTACAGGGAGTTCTACCGCCGCGCCTGCCGCTTGGCCTCGGCCTTGCGCGGGCGCGGGCTGGGGCGCGGCGACTGCATTGCGGTCATGGCCGCGAACACGCCGCCGATGCTGGAGGCCCACTACGCCGTGCCGATGATGGGGGGCGTGCTGAACTCCCTCAATGTGCGCCTGGATGCGCGGGCCATCGCCTTCATCCTGGAGCACGGCGAGGCGAAAGTCTTGATCACCGACCGGGAGTTCTCGCCGGTGATCAAGGAGGCCCTGGCGCTCAGCAGCCGCAGTCCCGTGGTCATCGATATCGACGATCCCCTGGCCGAAGGCGGCGAGCTGCTCGGCAGCCTGGACTATGAGGCCCTGCTGGCCGAGGGCAGCCCCGAAGATGTCTTCAGCGAGCCGGAAGACGAATGGCAGTCGCTGTCGCTGCTCTACACTTCGGGTACGACCGGCAATCCCAAGGGCGTGGTCTACCATCACCGCGGCGCCTACCTGAACGCCCTGGGGAACATGATCACCTTCGGGCTGGGCCGGGACTCGGTCTATCTCTGGACCCTGCCGATGTTCCACTGTGACGGCTGGACCTTCACCTGGGCGGTGACCGCGGCCTGCGGAACCCATGTCTGCCTGCGCCGCGTCGATCCAGCCGTGATCTTTCCGCTGATCCGTGACGAGGGCGTGACCCATATGTGCGGCGCCCCCATCGTCCTCACCCTGCTGGCCCATGCACCGGACAGCGTGAAACTGCGCTTCGATCATGTCGTGGACTGTGCGACCGGCGGCGCGGCGCCCCCCAGCGCCGTCATCGAGGCCATGGAGGCCCTGGGGTTCCGCATCATCCACCTTTACGGCCTGACCGAGAGCTACGGCCCCGCCACGGTCTGTGCCTGGCAGGACGACTGGGCCGCGCTGGATCTGCAGGCGCGCTCAGCGAAGATGGCCCGGCAGGGCGTGAACTACCTGACCCTGGAAGGGGCCGTGGTGATGAACCCCGATACCATGACGCCGGTCCCGCGGGACGGCGAGACCATGGGCGAGATCATGCTGCGCGGCAACACGGTGATGAAAGGGTATCTCAAGAACCCGAGCGCCACCGCCGCCGCCTTCGAGGGCGACTGGTTTCATACCGGCGACCTCGCCGTCGCCCATCCCGACGGCTACATCGAGGTCAAGGACCGCTCCAAGGACATCATCATCTCCGGCGGCGAAAACATCTCCAGCCTGGAGGTGGAGGAGGCGCTCTATCGCCACCCGAAGGTGATGGAGGCCGCCGTCGTCGCGCGGCCCGACGAGAAGTGGGGTGAGCATCCTTGCGCCTTTGTGACCCTGAAAGAAGGGGTGGAGGCGGACAGCGAGGAGATCGTCACCTTCTGCCGGGAAATGCTGGCCGGCTTCAAGGTGCCCCGGACGGTGGTCTTCGGGCCGCTGCCCAAAACCTCCACCGGCAAGATCCAAAAGTATGTCCTGCGCGAACGGGCCGTGACGCTGTGAGCGCGGCGGCGGGTCCCTTCAGTCTCGAGGGCAAGGCAGCCCTGGTCACCGGTGCGTCCAGCGGCCTCGGCCGCCATGCCGCTCTGCTGCTCTCGGCGGCCGGTGCCAAGGTCGGCCTCGCCGCCCGGCGCCTGGAGCCCTTGGTCGAACTGGAACGCCAGATCGAGGCCAAGGACGGCCGCGCCATTCCGCTGCGCCTGGACGTCACCGACCCGGCTTCGGTGGCCGACTGCGTCAGCACGGCGGAGACCGAACTCGGCCCCATCTCGATCCTGATCAACAACGCCGGTGTTGCGGACACCAAGCCCGCTTTCGAGGTGAGCGAGGAGGACTGGGACCGCGTCGTCGACACCAACCTCAAGGGCGCCTGGCTGGTCGCGCAGGAAGTGGCGCAGCACATGGCGAACCTGGGCCACGGCGGCAGCATTGTGAACATGGCCTCCGTCCTCGGCCTGGTCGCCGGTCAACAGGTTCCGGCCTACGTCGCCTCAAAGGGCGGTCTGATCGCCCTGACCAAGGCCTTGGCGGCGGAGTGGGCGCGCCACGACATCCGTGTAAACGCCCTGGCGCCCGGATACATCGAAACCGATATCAACCGCGGCTTCCTGGCCAGTGAGGCGGGCGAGCGTCTGCGCAGGCGCATCCCCCTGCGCCGCTTCGGGCGGCCCGAAGACCTCGACGGTGCGCTCCTGCTTCTGGCATCGGACAGCGCGCGCTACATCTCCGGCACGGTGATTGTCGTCGATGGCGCCCAATCAGTAACGCTCTAGGCCGTCATAAAAGGACCAAGTATGGACTTCTCGCTTTCCCCTGACGTGGAGGCTCTCCGGCAGCGCATACGCGCCTTCGTCGAGGCCGAGATCATGCCATTGGAAGCCGACCCGGCGAGTTTCGACGACCACGAGAACATCAGGCTCCCGGTCCTGGAGCCGCTGCGCGCGAAGGCCAGGGATGCCGGCCTCTGGGCGTTGCAGATGCCGAAGGAAAGGGGCGGGCAGGGGTTGCCGGTGGCGGCCATGGCCGCCTGCTATGAGGAGATGGGCCGCTCGATTTTCGGGCCCGTCGTCTTCAACTCGGCGGCGCCGGACGACGGCAACATGATCGTCCTGGAAAAGGTGGCGACGGAGGCCCAGAAGGCGCGCTGGCTGCAGCCGATTGTCGACGGCAAGGTGCGCTCGGCCTTCGCCATGACGGAGCCCGCGCCCGGCGCCGGGTCGGACCCGGGCCTGATGCTGAGCCGGGCCGAACGGCAGGGCAATGCCTGGATCCTGAACGGCCACAAGTGGTTCATCACCGGAGCGGGGGTTGCCGAGCACTTCATCATCGTCGCCCGCACCTCCGAGGACCAGCGCAAGGGCCTGACGGCCTTTCTTGTCCATCGCGATGCACCGGGGCTCACAATCGACCGCCGCATTCCAATCATGGGGCCGGAGGAGCACGGCGGCCATTGCGAGGTGCTCCTGGAAAACCTTCAGGTCCCGGATGACGACCGCCTGATGGAGGTCGGCGACGGCTTGAAGGTGACGCAGATCCGCCTGGGCACCGCGCGGCTGACCCACTGCATGCGTTGGCTCGGCATGGCCAGGCGCGCGCTGGAGATCGCGGCGCCGCATGTCGCGGAGCGCCAGAGCTTCGGCCAGCCGCTGGCGGAGCATGAAGGGGTTCAGTGGCTGCTGGGCGAAGCGGCCATGGCGATCGAGGTCGGGCGTCTCCTGACCATGCGTGCGGCGGTCAAACTGGACGGGGGCGACTTTGCCCGCAAAGAGATCTCGATGGCCAAGATCCAGGTGTCGGAGACGCTGCACAAGGCCATCGACACGGCGATCCAGCTGCTGGGCGCCCGGGGATACTCCAAGGACACGCCGCTGGAGTGGATGTACCGCTACGCGCGCCAGGCGCGCCTGGTCGACGGTGCGTCCGAAGTGCACAAGATGGTGCTGGCGCGGAGCTTCCTGATGGACGGCACCGACTTCTGGAGTTGGGAGCGGTGATCAGCCCCGCCGAAAGTGCCCTGGCGGTCCGCAAAGAGGCCTTGGAGGCCTTCCTTGCGACCGCGGTCGGTGCGGATGCCGTCGATCTGGACGACGTGGTGCCGCTGACCGGCGGTGCGATTCAGGAGAACTGGCTGCTGGATATCCGCGTGCATGGTGGACCGCAGCCGGGCCAGCGCCAACTGGTGCTGCGCACCGATGCCTCCTCCGGTGTAGCCGTCAGCCGCAGCCGGGCGGAGGAGTTCGCTCTGCTGCAGGCGGCCCGGGATGCCGGCGTCAAGGTGCCGGAGCCGCTCTGGCTCTGCGAGGACCCTGCTGTCCTGGGCAAGAGCTTCTACATCATGGCTTGTGCCGAAGGGACGGCGGCGCCGCACCGGCTGATGAAGGAACCCGGACTGGGCGGGGACCGGGAGCGGCTGGCGGCCGATCTCGGACGCGAGCTTGCGAAGATTCACAGCATCGCGCCGCCGCGCAGCGACCTGGCTTTCCTTGGCGAGCCGGCCGCGCAGCCCGCCCTGGCGGCCGTTGTGCGCTACCGGGACTATCTGGACAGTCTGGGGGCGCTTTCGCTGCCGTTGGAATGGGGGCTGCGATGGTGCGAACGGCACGCGCCTTCCAGCACGGCCGCGGTGCTGGTTCATCAGGACTTCCGGACCGGCAACTATATGGTCGACGCAAAGGGCCTGACCGCGGTGCTGGATTGGGAGTTCTGCGACTGGGGCGACCGCCTCAGTGATATCGGCTGGTTCTGCGCGAAGTGCTGGCGCTATGCGCATCCGGAACTGGAGGCCGGGGGGATCGGCTCGCGGCGTGCCTTCTACAAAGGCTACGAAGAGGTCTGGGGACAGGCGATCGATCCCGAGGCGGTGGCTTACTGGGAGGTTATGGCCCACCTGCGCTGGGCGGTCATCGCTTTGCAGCAGGGCGAGCGGACGCTGTCAGGAGATCAGGCCTCGCTGGAACTGGCGCTGACGGGGCGCATCCATCCGCCCCGGCTGGAGCAGGAGGTTCTGGGCCGCACTGCGCCGGCGCAGTGGAGGGCGGTTTGATGAACGGTGGTGAAGCCGATGGCGCGCGCCTGCTGAGCCTCGCACGCCGTGAGATCGAAGAACAGGTTCTGCCGCTGCTCTCAGGCGACGCCCGCTACAGTGCGCGTCTGGTCCTGAACGCTTTGACGCTCGCCGAGGCGGAGCTTCGGCATGATCATCGGGCAGAGGCGGAAACCGGCAGACGGCTTTCGGAACTCTCGACATTTGAGGCAAAGGCCGATGGATCGGAGCCCCAGGATATCGAGCGGCAGATCCAGTCGGAGATCCGTCAAGGGCTGAGAGACGGCGATGCCGCTCTTCACGAAGCGCTTCTTGCCATCACGGAAGGCCGTCTGAAGGCTCTGGGATGACCCCTGCGGTCCCGCGCCAAGGACCCGGAATACGATGGTGGCGGGGAACCGACGGTAGAAATGACTTCCTTGGCTATTGAGCCATAAGGGGGAATTTGAGTTACCCCCAAGTTCCACAGGGCGCTCGATTGACAGGGTCCGGGTCTGGTGCGAGCATCGCTCGCAACCACCAGATCTTGTGGACAAATCCGGGAATAACCCTGTGGATAAACCTGGCGCCGGGAACCGTGCTACCTTCATCAGCCCCTATCTTCGGCGGCCTATCCGGCCCCTGAAAACGGTGCTGAGCGACCGTGAACAGGAGGCGCTTGCGCCGGCGCACACCGCGCCTGCGAACGACTTCCTGACCGAGCGCGTTGTGGTCGAACCGGCGGGGTGGTCGGGCAAGTCCAAGCGGGCGTCGTTGCCGAAGTAGGCGTGGTGCAGGGCGCCTGCGGAGCACCCGGCTGGGCGGGCCAGGCCCACTCTCAGCCTCGCGCGGAAGTAATTTCACGCACAGACTGATATTTCGGAGTCCGTCGGAAACGCGGTGGTCCGGTGCGGATCGGCGATCAGGTATCGGCCTGCGCGTCGTGGTCGACGATGTTACGCACGCAGATTGAGATCAGCCCGAGCGACTCTTCAGAGAAATCGAACTGAATCCCGAGTTCGCGCGGGGCCCGCCAAATTGTCTCGCAGATCACCGGCTCCGCTTCGGGGTGCTGAAGTTCGACGCGACCGTCGCTGCCGGTGCCGGTTGGCAGATCCTCTTCAAAGATCAGCCGGGCACCGCCGAGAGAAACGTCCGCGACGGTGCAGAGGTAGGCTTTGCCGTCCAGGCTGGCCGAGAGCGTAAGGACGCGGTCGGCACTGTAGCGCGGCCATTCGCGGTGCTCATGCACCCGGGTCGCGGAAACGACACTCCGTGAGCCTGCTGTTGCCGTTTGAGCCAAGTCCGCTGCCTTCTCTCTGTTTCGATCCTGCCCGCGTCACGGGGAGAATCGCCGCTGATATAAGCGTGACGGTCGAATGTTAACAAATCGTTAGGATATGGCGCCAGCCGGAAGGGGGCGCTTCTATGCCCATAAAGGCGCGGCGTTTTCGGTGTGCGGCTTCAGGCGGACGGCTCGATTCGAAGACTTGCACCAAGCAACATGTCCGTTTCCCGGCCGTCGCTCGACAGCGGAAGCACAAGGCGTTCGTAACGGATCTGGCGCCCGTCCTGCTTTACGTAGTCGCCCATCATGTGGGCCGGCGTCATGGTCGCGACCACGTGGTCGAGGATCGCGAAAACCGGCGCCGGATCGGGGCCCAGATCGATCTCATCCAGATACCGCCCGGTGACGTCGCAGCCGTACCATGCGACCACCTCCGTTCCCATGATGCGAACCCGGTAGCGTCTGGGATTGTTGACGACGTCGAAGAGACCCAGGTGCGGCAGGATCTGGGTCATCGCCATCGGATCGACCTGGCTGCGTGCAGGGGCCGGCTTTTCGCCACGGAGCGAAAGCCAGTAGTCGTAGAGCTCCCGTAAAGGCTCCGAGCGGAAGCGCTCTTCGATGTTCACGTCCCTGCGTCTCCGGCCCGGATGCGAACGTCTTGTCCGCCGCGGGCACCTTGGATGCACACAATCATCCCGTCGCTTGCCTGCTGATTGATGACTATCTCATGTTTTTCGCGACACGGCCATGGGAGTGGCGCTTCGGTCGGTGGCCTGGGCGACATTTCTGTCCACCGGGGAAGCCCTAATTGTGACCGATATTTGCTACATGCGCTGGCCGATGCGGCAGACTAAGAATGACCTGCCATTGGAACTGGAACTACAAGCGCCTGGGTAAACTGGGCCGCGATTGGTGCGGTGGCGTGGTGCGGCTCTGGCGGCTGAGCCCTGGCGACCCAGGCGGCCACGAAGCAAGCGCGGCGTCCGTCGTCACACCGCAAATCGGCAAATCGGGGGGAGGGGTGAAGCGTCCATGACGGCGGCCGCCGTCTTTTGTCCGATCTGTTGCACCATGGTGGAGTGGTCCGGCGATGGCATCCGAAAAGGCAACACTGATTACCGGCGGGGCCGGTTACATCGGCAGTCATACCGTTCTTGCCTTGCTGCAGGCCGGCCGGCGGCTGGTGGTGCTCGACGATCTTTCCGCCGGCAACCGCACGGTGGTCCCGGAGGGCGTTCCCTTCGTCCAGGGAAACGCCGGCGACCAGGGACTGGTCGGCAGCGTGCTGGAAGACTTCGACGTCGATTCGGTGATCCATTTCGCCGGCAGCATCCTGGTCGAGCGTTCGGTGAGCGAGCCGCTTGCCTACTACGAGAACAACGTCGCGGTGAGCCGCAACCTCCTTGAGGCCTGCGTCGCCCACAAGGTCAATCGCTTCATTTTTTCATCGACCGCTGCCGTCTACGGCGCCGTTGAAGTCTCGCCGATCCCCGAGCATACGGAAACCCGGCCGATCAATCCCTACGGTTCCTCCAAGCTGGTGACCGAGTGGATGCTGCGCGACCTGGCAGCCGCGGCCGGCCTTCGTTTCGTTGCCTTGCGCTACTTCAATGTCGCAGGGGCCGATCCGCAGGGGCGCAGCGGACAACTGGGACCGGTCGCGACGCATCTCGTGAAGATCGCCAGCCAGGTGGTGGCAGGCACGCGGGACTCCATCGCCATCTTCGGCGACGACTACGACACGCCCGACGGCACCTGCGTGCGGGACTACATCCATGTTTCGGATCTGGCCTCGGCCCATATGGCGGCGCTGGATTATCTCGATGCGGGTGGCGAAAGCCAGATTCTCAACTGTGGTTATGGGCACGGCTATTCCGTGCGCGAGGTCCTTCAGGCCGTCGAGCGCTGTGCCGGCCGGCCGCTCAACCCGGGCAAGGCGCCGCGGCGCCCCGGCGACCCACCGATTCTCGTCGCCGATACCAGCGCGCTGCAGCAAACCCTGAGCTGGCGGCCGCGCTATGACGACATCGACAAGATCATCAGCTCCGCCATCGACTGGGAGCTCTCCATAAGTCGCGGCCCAACCGCCGGCGGGGTGCGCGCCCATGCCTGATCATCACCCCATGCCTGACCACCAAAGCGAGAGCCTTGCGGCCGAGTTGCCTCATGACCTCGGACTGTCGGGCGGCGTTGCGTTCTTTGGGCACGACTGGGCGGAAAGCACAGTCATCAAACGCGCCCGCGCCTTCACGGCCCTTGGCCTCAAGGTGACCGGCTTCTGCTTTCGGCGCGAGAAATTCAATCAGGCCTTCGTTCCGTTCTGGGAGAACCATCACCTGGGGACGACGGAAGACCGCTCCTACGGAAAGCGGCTGCTGAAGCTGCTGGCGGCAATT
The DNA here is from genome assembly GCA_001657395.1 of Rhodospirillales bacterium BBD 1991-14. Lineage (GTDB taxonomy): Bacteria > Pseudomonadota > Alphaproteobacteria > Kiloniellales > Kiloniellaceae > Pelagibius. Next base: position 533,889 of record LYSY01000001.1, read on the forward strand.
CCGGTGTTGTTTCGTCAGCGCGTGAGTCTGCGCCGCGCAGGCTTCTTCTACGCCCGCAATATAGACATGTACGCCCTTGCCTGGCTGGGGCGCCTGCTTTCCGGGTCATCCGCACCGCTCGTCTATGAGGTGCTGGACATTCAGCGCGTCTTCACAAACCGCGGGCCGGTCGGGATAGCCTTCCGCTGGCTCGAACGCCGTCTGCTCAATCGTTGCGACCTGCTGGTGGTCTCCTCGCCGGGTTTTGTGAGCGAGTATTTCAAGCCGGTTCAGGGCTACCGCGGTCGGGTGTTTCTGCTGGAGAACAAGATCAGCTTCGCACAGGCCAGCCAGGTCCGGCGGCCGGTGCTGGAGGCCAAGTGCGCGCCGGCAGGCGAAGACCCTTTGCGCGCCGGCGGCCGGTGGGTCATTGGCTGGTTCGGAACGCTGCGCTGCCCGAAAAGCCTCGATATCCTCTGCCGGCTGGCGGAAAGCCTGCCGGACCGGGTGGAAATCTACATGCGCGGCTACCCCACGGAGACCGGCCTGGAGTACTTCGAGCAGGCCATCGCCAAGCATCCCAACATCATTTATGAAGGCGAGTACCGCAACCCGGAGGACATGGCCGACATCTACGGCAGGGTTCACCTGACCTGGGCCTTTGACTTCCTGGACGAAGGCACCAACTCCGAGTGGCTGCTGCCGAATCGCGTTTACGAAGGCGGCTACTTCGGCAGCGTTGCCTTGGCCAGCAAGAACACGCAGACGGGGCAGAAGGTTCGCGAGCTGGGTCTCGGCTACACCTTCGATGGCCCGCTCCTGGAGAACCTTGCAGCTTTCCTGAAGTGGTATTCCTGGGATGAGCACCTGGCGCGCCGTGCCCACATCCTTTCGCTTCCCCTGCATGAGTTCTGCGACCTTCACGACACGCACGACCTCTGCGACACAGTGGCCGGTATCGACAAGCATAAGCGCGGCCTTGGCCGCCTGCGCCGCGTAAAGCGGACTGCCGGTCCTCCGCTCGGAGCCGGAGCAAAAGAGAGCGGCGGGGACTGAACGTGCTGGACAGCCTGTCCCTTTGGGCGCTGGCGGTGCTGGTGGTCTGCGTCCTGGCGGTTGTGTATCCCTACCTGATTTACCCTTTGCTGCTGAGCCTTCTTCCGCGGCGCGGTATCAGCCGGACAGGTCCTGCGGATAGCGGCGATAGTGCCGCATTGTCGATTGCGTTCTGCGCCTACAACGAAGCTGCGACGCTGCCGGAGAAGATCGAGAACCTGCGGCGCCTGCGCGAGGCGGCACCCGGCCTGGAGGTCCTGGCGTATTCCGACGGCAGCTCTGACGATACGGCGCGGTTACTCGAGGCCGAGGGGGACTGGATGCGTGTCTTCGCGTCGGACCAGCGGTTGGGTAAGAGCCATGGCATGAACACCCTCGTTCAGGCAGCGCGCGGCGATCTGATCATGTTCACCGACGCCAACGTGCTGGTCGAACCCGCCGCCCTGCAGGCGGTGCGTCAGAGTTTCGGCGACCCCGAGGTCGGCTGCGTCTGCGGGCGCCTCGTCTACACCAACCCGGACGAGGGCGCGACGGCATCGACGGGTGCGCTCTATTGGCGCCTGGAAGAGTGGATCAAGGCGCTTGAGAGCAGGACCGGCTCCACCATGGGGGCCGACGGTGCTCTTTTCGCCGTCAGGCGCAGGCTCTATCCCATGGTGCCCCCCGACATCATCGACGACATGTTCGTTTCCCTGTCGATCCTTTGCGACGGCCATCGGGTCATCCGGGACCCCGGGCTTCTTGCTTTCGAGCGCTCGGCCACAGACAGCGGCGACGAGTTCCGCCGCAAGGTGCGGATCGCCTGCCAGGCCTTCAACTGCCATCGCCTGCTGTGGCCGCGGTTGCGGCGGCTCCGGCGTCTCGATGTTTTCAAATATGTCTCGCACAAGCTGCTGCGCTGGTTCGGGATCTACTTCGTGCTGCTCGGCATCGCCGCGGCGGTGGTTGCGCTTTGGGGATTGGGCTTTGGGCCTGTCGCTGCGGGCCTGCCCTTGGCGCTTGGACTCTTCTATTGGCTGGGCCGGCGCGCGGAGAGCGGACCTCTTGCACAGGTTGTCGAGATTCTTCGCGCGATGGCGGCCACGGGGATTGGTCTCCTGAAGTCCCGGCAGGGCGAGCGTTTCCAGACCTGGGAGCTGCCCCAGAGCAGCCGGAAGACAGGATGAGAGAACGACAGCATCGCTTGCCGCGGCAGCGCCCCCGGCAATTCGGTACCCGGTCACTCCTCGCAGGTGGGGCCGTCCCGGTCCAGAGGCCGGAAGGCGACGCAGGACACCTGCGCCGTCAGCGGCCTTCCGGGATAGACGAAGTCCCCCAGCCACTCGGTCAGGTCCTTTCCGGCCCAGAGGTGGAAATAGATCTTGCCCGGCACGGCGGGCAGCGGGCCACGGGCGCCGGTCTCCTCGTGGACTTGTACTCCATTTACGAACCATCGGATGGAGTCCGGGCGCCACTCGAAGGCGTAGGTGTTGAAGTCCTGGGAGGAGTCGAAGCCGAGGTCGATGAGGGTCTCGTGCCCGCCGACACCATCGGTGAAGTAATTCAGCTGGACCTGCCGCGGCTTGTCGCCGAGGAATTCGAAGTCGATCTCGTGATGGGGATCGCCGTTGAAGGTCGGCCCGGTGTAGGTGAAGAACGCGGTCACGACGCCGGGATAGGAAACGGCGCGGATCCGTGCCTCGAAACGGCCGTAGTGGTAGAAGGCGCGGGACTGGTACTCGCCGCCGGCGTAGGGCGTTCCGGCGGTCGGCCGGCGGGTGAGGTCGAGGTTCATTGTGCCGCCGGTGAAGCGGACGTTCTCCCGGCGCCACCCGGTGTTGTTCTTCTCGTATCCGTTCTTCCAGTTGTGCGACTTGATCCAATGGGACTTGTTGTGCGCGCCCAGCGGATCGATGAACGCCACCCCCGCGGCATAGCCCAGACCGGTGGCGACAACGGTGGCCGAAAAGGCGATGCCGATTGCGCTTCCGGTGAAGAGGAACTGCCTGGAGTGGTTCCCTTCTTCGGATGCGTCTTTGCCGAACAGAGTCGAGGTTTCCATCATGCGGAAGCTCCGATTGCCGTTGCCGGGAGGGCAGCTTACCCGCCGGGTCCGGGAGGCGCTGTGTCATGCGTGTAACGCTCTGTGCCGCCACCTACAACCGCCCGCAGGGGCTGGAGCGCCTGCTAAACGCGGTCGCCGCGCTGGACCCGGTCGAAGGGGAGGGAACGGCCCTCCGCGTCCTAATCGTCGACAACAGTCCGGAGGCGAATGCGCGCAGGATTGTGGAGGGCTTTCGCGAAGCCTACCCCTGGCCGCTGCATTACGAGAGCGAGCCACGGCGCGGCATCACCTATGCCCGAAACGCTGCCCTCGGCAAAGCGGAAGCGCTCGGGACGGATGTTGTCGTCTTTATTGACGATGACGAGTATCCCGCCTCGAGCTGGCTGAACCGGCTCTTGGCGCGGCGGCGGAGCAGCGTGGCGGCTGCGGTGCTGGGCGCCGTTCGTCCGGTTTTCCCGGCGGGCACGCCCGATTGGATTATCGACGGAGGTTTCTTCGACACCCACAGCTTCCCCGACGGGGCCGATCTGGACGATGCCCATACCGGCAACGTGCTGATCGACATGGCAACGGTTCGTCGTCTCGGCCTCAGCTTCGATCATCGCTACGCGCTGAGCGGCGGTGAAGACACCATCTTCTTCCGGCAGATGCTGGAGGCCGGCGAGCGCATTGTCTATGCCGCCGATGCCATCGTCTTTGAAACGGTGCCTGCGAGCCGGGCGCGCCTTGGCTGGCTGATGCGGCGTTGGTACCGGACCGGCAATATCGACGCGGCGCTGTTCCTGCGCGGTCCGCGTGCCGCGTCCTGGCGCCCGTTGGGCAACCTGTTCCGCGGTGCCCTGCGGATCGCCGCCGGCAGCGCCCTGTTCGTTGCAAACCTGGCGGTCCTCGGACTGGGCCGGCGTGAGAGGATTGTCCGGCCGCTGTTCACGCTTTGCCGGGGTTGCGGCATTCTCGCCAGCACTCTGGGCCGGGATTATCTGGAGTACCGGGAGGTCCATGGGGCATGACGATCTTTCCGCTCCCGACGGCGGCCGGAAGGGCCCACTGTGTCTTTTGTCGGACATTGACCAGGGGCCGAGAAAACTCCGCCAGCCCTCTGATAAGCTTCCCGGAATTGCTGTTCGCCGCGGTCGCAAAAATGCTGGGCAACGCCAGCGAATTCGATCTTCGTCCAGCGCCGCCGAGGGCTATCGGGCCATGGGGCCCAGGTAGGTACGCAGTATGCAGAACCCGGGGCAAGGGGAAGCCATGACCACCCTTCGACAGCAGCTGAGCCGTACCCAGGGGGACTTCATGAGTCTGACGATCCCCCAGCTCATCGGTGTGTTCTGGCGCCGCAAGTGGATCATCGGCACGACGCTCTTTGTTGCACTCTGCGTCGCCGTGATCGCCAACGGGGTGATCACGCCGCGTTACACCGCCACCGCATCGGTGATCGTCGAGCCGCGTCAGCAGAACGTGATCGAGATCGAGTCGGTGATGTCCAGTCTTCCGGTCAGTCTGGAGACGATGCAGAGCGAGGTTCAGATCATCCAGTCGCCGACCTTGGCGCGCCAGGTGATCGATGGCCTGGGGCTGGCCGCCCTGGCGGAGTTCAATCCGGCTCTCCTGCCCAGGGAGCGCAGTGTCGTCGACGAGGTGAAGTCCGGGATCAAAGGGGTCTTTCGGCCGGTCATCGCCTGGTTGAAGGAGGAACCTGCGCAGCCCCGGGCGGTGGAGCTTGCCGAGGCGCCGGGTACCTGGGACCTCAACACCGAGCAGGTTCAGCAGGACTGGGGACAGACACGCATCGTCAACCGCTTCCTGGGCAGGCTCAATCTCGCCATTCAGGGCTCTTCGCGCGTGATCTCCATTTCCTACACCACCGGCGATCCGGCCCTTTCGCAGCAGATCGCCAATGCCGTCGCGGAGGAGTACATTCGCGACCAGGTGAGGCTGAAGAACGACGCCTTGGCGGGTGCCAACACCTTTCTCAGCGGGCGCATCGCGGCGCTCCGCGCCGATGTCCAGAAAGCCGAGAACGCCGTCGAGGAATTCCGCGCCACCACGCCGATCATCTCGGAACGCGACGGCGAGCTGATGGCCGAGCAGATCTTTTCCCTCAGCCGCCAGGAACTGGATGCACAGCTTGAGCTCGACACGGTGAACGAGCGCCTTGACCGCGTGCGCCTGGCGGTGGCCAGCCGCGGCCAAATGGCCGCCTTCGAGGGGGTGGAATCGACGGTCATCAACTCCCTGCGGCTGGAGGAGATGCGGCTGCGTCAGGAGGAGTCGGAGCTGCTCACCACCCTGGGTGACAGGCATCCCTCGGTGGTCGCCGTGCGCTCCCAGCTCGACAAGCGGCGCCAGCAGATGGTCGAGGAAGCGCGGAGCCTGGTATCGAGTCTGCAGAACGAGAAGGACCTCGCCCAACAGCGCGTGGGCTCCATTCAGGCCTCGCTGCGCCGGCTGCAGGGTGACTCGGATATCTTGAGCTCGGCGCAGATCGAACTGCGGGCGCTGCAGCGGGAGGCCGAGGCGACACGCGAGGTCTTCGAATCCTTCCTGAACCGCTACAAGGAAACGGAGCAGATCGACTATGATCAGGCGCAGTCGCGGATTCTGGCACTCGCCAGCATCCCGACCAGCCCGTCCTTTCCCCGGACGCGCCTGAACTACGCCCTTGCCGTGGTGCTCGGCTGCGGGCTGGGTGCCCTCATCATTCTGCTGCTTGAGCTTTCCGTGCGCGGTTACCGCGATGCGGAGGAGGTGCAGACGGCGCTGGGCCTGCCGGTTCTGGCGGTCATACCGAGGGTTCGCGGGCGCAGTCTAGCCGGCAAGGGTTTGGACCGGTTCCTGAGCGCCGAGCCCAACTCGGCCTTCGCAGAGGCCCATAAAAGCGTTTATGCCGCCTTGCGGGTCGACCGCCGGGTCCTCAATCTCGGCAACGTTCTGCTGGTTACATCTTCAGTGCCGAACGAAGGCAAATCCGTCTTCTCGCGCACCCTCACTGCGTCGCTTGCGCGGGCCGGAATGAACGTGTTGCTGATCGACGCCGACCTCCGGGCTTCCGAGCAGGAACCCCGGCTGGGCCTTTCGGATTTCGTCCTTACCGACTGTCCGCTTGAACAGGCAATCGAGATCGACGAAGGCTCCACGCTGTCCGTCATACCGCCCGGTACCCAGACGGTGGACCCGCTGATGGTGCTGCGCTCCCAGAAGCTGACGCGCTTTGTGCGGGCAGCTGGCGAGCAGTACGACCTCGTCTGCATCGACGCGCCGCCGACGCTGGCGGTTTCGGACGCCGCGACCCTGGCGGAGCTTGCCGATCAGGTGGTCATGGTGGTGCGCTGGAGCCGGACGCCAAAGCAGTTCGTCCAGGCGGCCCTGGAGCGGCTGCGCAAGTGCAAGGCCCATGTCGCGGGGACCGTCATGACCCAGGCCCAGCTCTCGCGCAGCGCGAAGCTCAATCCTTATACCGTCGGCTATGCCGACCGCAGCTTCCGCAAGTACTACTAGCCTTCGGGGGGACGACAGTCGCATGACGCCGACCGTCTCGGTCATTCTTCCCGCATACAACGCGGCAGAGACCGTTCCACGCGCTCTCGATTCCTTGCTGGTGCAGAGCCTGCGATCCTTCGAGGTCCTGGTGGTGGACGATGCCTCCACCGACGCCACCGCCGACCGGGTTGGCAGCTATGCGCGGGTCGACCCCCGTGTCGTGCTTCTTCGGCGCGCCGAGAATGCAGGCGCCGCTGCAGCCCGTAACTTGGGCTTCGCCCACGCGAAGGGAAAGTGGGTCGCTTTGCTGGATGCGGACGACTCCTACACGACGGAGCGCCTTGAAACCCTGGTCGAATTCGCTGAGAGCCGAGAGGCCGACATCGTTGCCGACAACCTGCGCTTTGTCAGCCATCTTGGCGAGACGGCGCAGCGCTCGGCGCTGCCGGCCGGGCATTCTCTGTTTCAGAAGCCGCTTTCTGCCGCAGCATATGTACGCGGCAACCTCTTCCTCACCCGCGGGTTCAAGCTGGGCTATCTGAAGCCGGTGTTTCGCAGGCGCTTTCTTGAGCGGCACGGTCTGCTGCAGAACGAAGCGCTGCGAATCGCCGAAGACTATCACTTCTGCCTCGACGCCCTGCTTTGCGGCGCGCGCTTCCTGGTGCTTCCGGAGGCCGGTTATCTCTACACCCAGCGGCCGGGATCGCTGTCCCGCAGTTTGACCCTTGAAGACCTGCGCCAGTTGAGCACAGCCAACCGGCTCGATCTTCTCAGAGCCACACCCCAGGGCGGCGCCGATCTGCGTGCCGCGCTGAGCAAGCGGCAGATCTCCGTCGATCTGAACGTGAAGTTCGTGCAGTTCATTGAGGCTGTTAAGGGCAGGCGGGTAGGGGACGCAGGCGCCATCTTCGCCAGTAACCCGGACCTGACGCCTTACCTTGCGTTTTACGGGCTGCAGAGCCTTCGCAAGCGCCTACCGGGGGGCAATCGCATTGTTTGAAGGGAGCGCAGGTGTCTGGGCCGGGCCCTGGCCGGCGGCGGCTTCAGTCCGTCGTGGTCGTTGGCGCTGTCTCTGGCAAGGCGGCTTCGCCCGCAGCGTGCGGCGACCAGACGGGCATGCGGGCGCTGCGGCCGCGCAACTCGGCATCCTCGATGCGGTCGAAGCGCTTCACGAGGGCTTTTTCGGTGTCGCTTTCCGCCTGTGCCTCGGCCATCTCAATCGCCGCGCCGCTGACAATGATGGACCGGTTCCTCTGCCGTGTCAGCCGCTCCAGCCGGCTGGCCACATTCACCGAGTCACCGATGACCGTGAACTCCAGGCAGCGGGAGTCGCCGACAGCGCCGACAACCACCGGCCCGAAGTGCAGGCCCATGCCGGCCCGCAGGGTCGGTTCTCCGGCCGCTTCCCGCTCCCGGTTCCAGGCATCGAGAGTATCGCGCAGGGCGCAGGCGCAGTGCAGGGCCGCGAGCGCGTCCTTGGCACCAGGGGTCGGGGTCCCGAAGGTCGCCATGATGCCGTCGCCCAGGTACTTGTCGATGGTGCCGCCGTGTTCGAAGATGACCTTCGCGGTTCTCTGGTGGAAAGTGCGCAGCAACTCGATGACCGCCACGGGTTCCAAGGTCTCTGCAAAGCGCGTAAAGCCGACGAGATCGATGAAGAGGACCGCAACCTCCTGGGTTCGCACCTCGGCCAGCGCATCGTCGCTGTCGGCGAGCTGCTCGACGACATTGGGCGAGAAGAAGCGCGCCAGGTTGCCGCGCGCCCGCTCGGCGCGGGCCTGGCGGATCAGCAGCTTGCGCGATCGCCAGACGGCTGCCGCCACCAGACTGGTGGCAATCAGGAAAAGCACCACCTGGTTTGCCCATCCCGTGATGCTGACGAAGTAGGGGTCGAAGATCAGGCCGAAGTTCTGGTCGACCCAAAGCGGGTCGGCGGCGGTCGCCAAGTGCTGATTGGTCTCGGTGATCGTGCTGGGCAGCGAAATCACCCACCAGACCGCCAGGCTCCAGGCCACCATCGTCGTGATGCCGGTCCAGATCACCAGGATCGGCGAATAGCTGATCGCCGCCAGTGCCAGCCAGATATAAAGATAGAGGTCATTGTGGATTTTCAGGTTGCCCTGGATCGGCCAGGGGGCGTCGGAGAGCGGATTGGGAAAGATCAGGGCGACGGCCAGGAGCGCGGAATCCAAGGCGATGAAGAGCGCGGTCCAGGCGGTCGGATGGTCCGTGCGCGTGCGAGTAACATAGTGTGCAGCCCCCAGGAGCAGGAACAGTCCGATGATGCCCAGATAATAGCTGGCCCGCGGCATCGGGACCTCGATGATGAGCCAGGCGCCGACCACGATCAGCGCCAGAGTGCGCGCACCCAGGGCAAAGACCAGGCCCGCGTCCTCCTCGCCGCGCAGCGCATGGCGGACACGCGCCTGCGTTGTTTCATCCCATACCATCGAGGTAACGCTCGACGTAAGGCTCATGCTCTTCCCTCGCAGATCTTTGCTTTCCCCAATCAATCGGTCCCCTGTGGACCGGATGCCGGGCGCCCAAACCAGCAGGCCGCCGCGCAGCCTTCCGCCAATCCACACTGCGTCGGAATTTTGGACAGATTGTGGCAAGGACACAAGAAATCGGATGCTCCGGTTCCTGCCCGCAGCCGGGAGGCTGGCGCATGAAGATCCTCTTCGCGACCGGCCATGGATACCTGCCCCAGCGGGTCGGCGGGTCTGAGTCCAGCAGCCATGAACTGATCCTGGCGTTGCGCGAGGCGGGCCACCACTGCGAAGTGCTGGCGCAGCTTCAAGGCAACGGCTGGCTCGCTTTCCGCAATCGGGTGGTGATGAAGCTGACCCGGCGGCCCTTGCTGGCAGACGCCATGCCGGGCTATCGGGTGTTCCGAGCCTGGATGCCGGCGGCCCAGGTGGACCGCCTGCTCGGCCGCTGGCGCCCTGATGTGGTGCTGGTCCAGTCCGGCGAATCCCTGCGGATGGCCGAGGGCTTTGTCCGGGCCGGCGTCCCCACGGTCGTCTATCTGCGCGATGTCGAGTTCCACGAACTGGGCGGCGACCCGGCCGCGCTGCCGTCACTCGGCTATATCGCGAATTCGCAGTTTGTGGCGGATCGTTTCGAGACGGCCTATGGGCCCAAGGCGACGGTGATCCGGCCGCTGTTTCGCGCCGCCCGCTACCGGACCCAGGTTGAGCCGAAGCAGGTCACCTTCATCAATCCGCACCCTGTCAAAGGGGCCGACCTGGCCTTTGAAGTCGCCAAACGCTGCCCGGAGATCCCCTTCTGCTTCGTGGAAGGCTGGCCGATGAACGCGCAGGAGAAGAGCGCTCTGGATTCCCGTGTCGCGGCCCATCCAAACATCCGCCTCCAGCCGCGGACCCACGACATGCGCAGCGTCTATGGCGCAACCCGTTGCCTTCTGGTGCCGAGCCAATGGGAGGAGGCCTGGGGACGCGTGGTGACCGAGGCCCAGTTCAGCGGCATCCCGACCATTGGCAGCAATCGGGGCGGGCTGCCGGAAGCGATCGGCCCGGCCGGCCGGATCCTGCCGCACGATGCGCCCGCCGAAGTCTGGGCGGATGCGGTCCGGGAATTCTGGGCCGATTCCCCGGTCTATAGAGAAGCCTCGGAGGCGGCCTGGAGCTATGGGAAGCGGCCGGAAATCGATCCGCAGAAACAGATTGAGAGCCTGATCATGACGTTGAACGCCTTTGTCACCGCCCGCCAGATGGCAGGTCAGGCGATGTCGGCGGCGAAGGAGAACCGCTTTCTGCCGGGTGCGCAACCCGACGTGCAACCCGGTGCACAGAGCGGTGCGGGCAGGAGCGGTGCCCTATGACGACCGCGCCCATCAAGCTCGTCTTCGGCGTTGACGGCAGCTACAGCCAGCATCTGGCCGTTACGCTCGTTTCTCTGTTGGAGAACAACCCGGGCAACGCCTTCGACATTGTGGCGATCACCTTGAACATGGGGGCCGAGGATCAGGCGAAGCTGCGCGGCATCGTCGAAGGCAACGCTCGGGTCAGCCTCAGATTCCAGCCCTTCAACATCGATCGCTACAGCCATTTCCGCACCGACAACCACATCTCCCATGCGTCTTACCTCAGGATCTTCATTCCCGAGATCCTGGAAGATGTGGAGCGGGTGCTTTATCTGGACTGCGATATGGTGGTCCAGACCGACCTGGCGTCGCTCTGGGCAAGCGATCTCTGCGGCCGGACCATCGGCGCGGTTCACAATCCGTTTTTCGTCCGCCACGGCGACCTCCAGATGGCGCCCGGCGCAGATTACTTCAATGCGGGCGTGCTTCTGCTGGACCTCGGGCGCTGGCGCCGGCTGAACGCCACCGAGCATCTGATCCGCTTCATCGAAGCCCACCACGCTCATCTCTACGCGCACGATCAGGACGCCTTGAACGCGGTCTTCGAGGGCGACATCACCGAGTTGCCGGCGCATTGGAACTTCCAGACCTCGATGCTGTGGTGCGAGCCGGAGGGTCTTTCCATGAGCTACCGCGCGTTTCGGAGCCTGTTGCTGAACCCCGGCATCATCCACTACACGACGCCGTCGAAGCCCTGGCACTTCCAGAACACGCATCCTCACAAAGATATTTACTATCAATATCTTGCGAAGACGCCTTACCACGGTTTCCGGCCCCGGGACGTGTCCCTCGGCGGCGTCCTGCGGCGGGCAGTGCAGTGGCCGCTGGTGGCGTTCCGCGACCGGCTTCCCGCTGCGTATTATCCGACACGCCGGGCCTTTCGTCAGCTTAAGGGCGGCCGTCTGGCATTGACGGCCCAGGAAAGCAGGCCATGACGGAGAAGGCCGCCATGACTGGGCCGCTGGTGAGTGTGGTCATCCCGACCTACAACCGCCGCGCCGAGCTGCAGCGCGCAATCGATTCTGTGCTGGCGCAGGACTACGAGCCCTACGAGATCATCGTCGTCGACGATGCCTCGACGATCGATGTCTCGCTCGCGCTGCCGAAGGCGGCGGAAAGCCTCTTGCGCTGGATCACGCTGGAGCGCAACCGCGGCGGCGCGACCGCCCGCAATGCGGGCCTCGATGCGGCCGGCGGAGAGATTGTCGCGCTGCTGGATTCCGACGACGTCTGGACCTCCGACAAGCTGTCGCGCCAGGTCGCAACCTATCTCGAGGACGGGCGGCCGCAAGACTCTGTTTATTTCAGCCAGGTGGTGCTCGACCGCGGCGTGGAGCGCCTCATCCTGCCGGAACGGGGCCTCGCAGAGGACGAGAGCGTCGGCGACTATCTCTTTCCCTGGCGGGGCAATCTCATCCATACCTCATCGTTGTTCATGAGCCGGGACCTGGCCCGCAGGGTCCGCTTCACCGACGATCTGAGAATTCATCAGGACGTGGACTTTTGCCTGCGGCTCCAGCAGGCGGGGGCTGTGTTTCGATTTCATTCGGAGCCGCTCAGCCGCTGGCATGCCGAAGATCGGAAGGACCGCATGAGCTACCGCCCGAAGTTCCTACTGTCCCTGGATTGGCTGGCAACGACCCACGAGCTGATGCCGCTGGAGACCCGCCGCAAGTTCGCGGCCCAGCTGGCCTCCAAGATGCCGGCGCATGTCTGGCGGAACCCGGGCGCCGTGCTGATGGGCCTCTGGCGCTGCTGGCGCGAAGGCTACATCTCCTGGCGCTATGTGCTCCGCCTGCTCAGCCAGTTTGTCCTGCCGTCGCGCTGGAGCAACGGCCTGGCGCGCGCACTCAAGACGACCAAGCCCGCGGCCAGCGGCTGAAGCAGAACCCCCTGTTTGGTTCAGGCTACTTTGCGGAGCGGTTGACGCCCGGACAGGATGTTCATCGTCATTTCCGTCGCCGTTTCCAGCGGCAGCTTGCCGGTCGCCACACGATGCGGCCTGCCCGGACTCATGATCCAGAACGCGCCGTCCCGGTGGTGCTGGCTGTTGTTTACGTAGCCGACCGGTGCGAAGAAGGCGGAGAAGGGCACCTTCGCGCCGTTGCCGCGGTGCATCTGAGCGGCTTCATCCAGCGGCTGGATATAATTGCACCAGAACATCACCCGCGCGGCGTCGCGGCGCCAGGCGAAGACCGGCTCGCTGGCGGCCGTCACCTGCCCGAGAACGGCTTCGAAGCGGCGGGCATCCGCCTCGTCCTCGAAGCTGGCCCAGGCCTGATGCGTCATCACCGGCTCCACCGTGGCGCTCGCCGGGGCGTCCAGCCAGTCCAACAGCTTGCGGAAGTCGCGCGGGCGGTGCACGAACTTGCCGCCGATGTCCTCGTACTTCAGGTTCGCCTCCTGGCTCAACGCGGTCACGAGGATCACGGCGCCATCATTCCCAACCAGCCGCAAGGCGTCTCCGACCAGCAGGTCGAGGCCGCGGTAGCCGGTCTCGATGGCATCGCCGTAGGACGCGAGCTCCGCGCCGCTGGGCTTCACGCTGTATTCCTCAGCGGCCATGTGCCGCCAGTAGCGGTGCTGGTAGAAGGCCACCGAGTTGGCGAAGAAAAAGGCGACGTCGGGGCGGCGCTTGCGGTAGCTGTGCTTGAAGACATCCCAGGAGAGTTGATCGAGGATCGTCGCGCGATGCCAGCGCCGGTCGCGCTTGCCGAAACGCTCGGCCAACAGTTGTGAGGCGGTGCGCCTTGCGGTTCTCAGGCTGAGCCCATGGCCGAGAAGGAACTTCCCGAAAGCCAGTGCGTCACGCGCCCCGTCATCGGCATCCGGGTTTGCATGCTCGGTCACCTTGTGGGCCACGAAACGATGGAACACCCGGAAGGCGTCATCGGAGGGCGGCACGTGCCGCGACCAGGGGTCGGGCACCACGGTGACCCGGTCGCTTTTCGACGGGCTCACGTTCATGGAGCCAAAGACAAGAGCGCTCTTGCCCTCTTCGGCGAAGCGGTCCCAGAGCTGGTGCAGCGTGATGCAATGCCCCTGGTCGAGCTCGGTGATTCCGTGCACCGTCTGCGGCTGGCCGGTGTGATAGCTCACCCACTGAACCCAGGGCTCCAGGCTTTCGTCTTTGGTGGTGGAAACGAAAACCTCCGAACGGTCGTGCAGGCGCCGGAAGTTCGGCAGCACGCCCTTGCCCATCAGGCGGTTCAGGATCGGCGGGCAGAGTTCGTTGAACTCCAGAACGATCAGGGACTTCGGCGTCTCGGACATGGTGCAGCGCTTCCCAGTGTCATCTTAAGCCAAGTGTCTTAAGCCAAGTGTCGGCGCATTCCCTCCAGGGCCGGCTGCGGTGCCTCTTGCCGGGACTTCCGCCGCGTCCGCGACTTGGCCGGCACCTTGGTGGGCGGGCCAGGAAAGGACGTTGGGGTGCGATCCACTTTACCCTTGTTTCCCAATAGTATGGGCAGGATGACGAAGGCAAGCATGCCACAAAGTTGTTCTAGCCAGGAGGGCTCCGAGGAAGGCTACTCTGCCGCGCAACGACCCAGTCGTTCGCTCACCTACGACAAAGGCCCGCAGACCACGTGTCAGAAACGTCAATGCCAGAGACGCCGCGCGGCGACACCGGGAAGCGGCCGCCCCGCGTCTCTGTGATCGTGCCCGCCTATAACGCGGCGGTGTTCCTGGAGCGCACGGTTGCTTCGGTCCAGGCGCAGAGCCTTTCGGACTTCGAGATCCTCATCATCGACGATTGCTCGCAGGACTCTACGCTTGCGGTTGCCCGGTCGCTGGCGGCGACCGACGACCGTGTTCGTGTCATCGCGGCGGAGCGCAACGCCGGCCCCGCCGCCGCCCGTAACCTCGGGCTTGATCATGCAAGAGGCGAGTGGATCGCGCTCCTCGATGCGGATGACGCCTTCGAGCCCGGACGTCTTGCGCGCCTGACCGCACTGGCGCGCGACTGCAATGCCGATCTTCTGGCGGACAATCTGCTCCTGGAGGATGAAACGGGTGGCCTTGAGCCCATGCTGCCGGCCGGGGAGGTGGCAAGCTGTGCACCCATCACCGCGGCGGACTTCTTGCGTGGCAACTTACCGGATGCGCAACGCCCCCGGCGCAGCTACGGCTTCCTGAAGCCGCTGATTTCCCGGCGGTTTCTCCAAAGCCAGGGTCTGCGCTACGAAGAGAGCCTGCGCTTTGCCGAGGACTTCGCCTTCTACATGGCCTGCTTCGCCGCCGGTGCGCGCTTCTTCCTCTGTCAGGAGGCGCTCTACCGCTATCGCTTGCGCTCGGACTCTCTGACCGCCCGTCACAGCACCGAGGATCTGCGGCAGTTCCTCGCAGTCAACCTTCGCTTCCTGGAGCACCCGGCGCTGGCCTCTCCCGGGTTTCGCGCGGCAATGCAGGACCTCCGGCGGAGCCTCGAACAAAGGCTGCAGTGGCGTGTCTTTGTCGACGAGGCCCGCGAGCGCAGCTGGCACCGGGCGGTCCTGGCCAGTCTCAAGGGCTGGCACGTCTTCAGCTATGTCTCCAGCCAGTTGATTGCGGAGGTCTGGCGCCGCCTCTCCCAAGGGCGTTTAGGGTCGACTCCAGCCTAGCGTCGGAAAGCTCCGCTGCCTGCCGGATGCTGGCGACCAGGATGGCCCCCAGCAGGATCTGGATCAGTGAATGCTGGCGGAACAGGGCGTATTCGCTGAGCGAGTAGACCGCAACGAAGGCGAGGAAGAAGGCGGGCAGGGCGGCGGTCGCATCGCTGCCGTGGCGCAGCACCCTCAAGGCGACGATTCCAAACCAGACGCCCGTCGCAAGCGTCACGGAGAGGCCCACGAAGCCCATCTGAACGGTGATGTCCAGGTAGGAGTTGTGGAAGTTCACCAGGTTCTGCTGCATCACATACTGGATGTAGCTGCTGAATGAGCCGGCGTTGCCGTCCCAGAAGGCGTTGTAGCCGACGCCTAGGACAGGACGCTGCTCGATCAGTCCGGTGGCGAAGTCCCAAAGCACGGAGCGGCCCGTCAGGGTGCGCTCCTTGCCCAGGGCGTCCAGCGCCAGGCCGGTGGGGTCGATGCCGTAGGAGAGCACAAACCACGCACCGGACGCAGCCACCATTGCCGCAACGAGGTAGGCCAGCAGGCGCATTGGGCCGGGCGACCGCCAGGACAGCAGCACCGGTGCAAGGGCGCAGAGGCCGAACATCATGACGATGGAGGTTGCCGAGCGGCTGAAGGCGGTCAGGACCAGGCACAACCCTGCGGCAAACAGAACCAGCGGCCGGTTCCAGCCCACCGCGAACAGCAGAATCGAGCAGATCAGCAGGAGCACCATGCGGCCGCCGAGCACGTTCTTGTGCGGAAAGATGCCCCGTGCGATTCCGTTGTGATCGTAGGCAATTCCCAACTTTGCGAGGATCGCCAGCAGCGAGACCAGCCCGCAGGCCAGCATCACCCAAAACAGGCCGCGGCAGATGTCAAAGATCGAGAACCGTCCGCCGATGTAGGATGCGATCAGCACCGTCATCGTGAGCTGAATGGTTGCCCGCAGGGTCTGGCTTGGCGTCTCCGACCAGAAGTAGGACGTCGCTGCCAGAACCGGCCAGAGCAACAGCGGGCCGGCGAGCCAGACCGCCGAGAGAAAGGTCCCGTACCGCAGGACGAAGAGGCCGACCGCGGTCAGGTAGATGAGATACCAGCTCAGTGTTTCGACCGGGCGCTGCAGCGCAAAGGCGTAGGACGCCGCCAGCATTGCGAACAGCATGAACGCCCACTCCAGCGCCCGCATCAGGGTCAGGGGCTCGCTGTCCATGGCTTCCGGCGCCGCCTGGCGCTCTGCCATAGGTGCGCTTGGCGGGCTGGTCTGTGGTTGCGGTTCGGCGGACATCGGGCTTCTACAGCGACCAGTTCGCGAACGGCATGCCGGTGAAGTCGCGGAAGCGCATGGCGTCGTCCTTTAGCAAGACCTTCAGTTCGGCGCGCAAACCCTCGTCGATCCGTGGCAGCTCACCCTGTGGCGCGCGCCGCAGCCGGTTCAGGATAGCTTCGTAGAGGGGTTGGGGAAGGCGTCCTTTTATGGCCTTCAGGAATGGGGACCGCCGGGCCCGGAAGTACCACTGCGGCAGCCCTTGGAGACTGCTGCGTTGGTTGTGAGCCCGATCGAGGCCATCGACCGTAACCGCGCTGTCGACCTCAAGGAATTCGAAGACCTGGCGCACGAGGTTGTGCGGGTGCTCACGCAGCTCGTCGAAACTGGCCACGAAGATCTGGTCGCGCGGGAAAAAGTCCAGGTATCGGCTGAGTTGCTTGAAATAGCGGCTGCATTCCAGGTAGTTGCGCCCGGCTCTGGTGTTCAGGACATGCCCCGGGTCTGGGTTCGCTTCGCCCGCTATGGCGTGATGATGGTACTGGGACAGAAAGCGGTCGACCGGGTCACGCACGATGTAAATCAGCTTCACGCCCGGCGCCGTATCGAAGATGCGCTCCGGTACGCCCGGAAACTCCGTGTGCTTGGTGTAGTTGGGCGAGGCCTCGCCGTTGATCCGGGCGCCGCTGGCGAACTGCGCTCGATACCAGTCCAAGCCCTGCGCGTAATTCTGCCTGGCCAGGAAGAAGTCGGTTTCCTTTTCACGCGAAAGCCCGATATCCGGATGTGCTCCGAGGTAGCGGTACAGGCTGGTGGTACCGCACTTCATGGCACCAATGATGATGAAATCCGGCGCCATCATGGCTTCCCGCTTGCAGTCGTCGTGAACGTGGTTCCGTCTTCAGGTTTCAGCCCTGCGATCACAAAGACGCCAAGGGGCCCTCGGCTACTGCGATCGGCCAATTCTGTGGCCGTCTTTTCGCGGTCGCACAAAGGCCTGAAAGATGCCAGTGATTTTCCTATGACAGAGAAGAAAGTCACAACAAAGCCCACAGTTAGACCACGCGAAATCACACTTTCGCATGTTCGGAAATGGCTATTGTTTTGCGGTGCAGTAGAGAGGGGTGTCTCGTTCGGCTTCGGTGTTCGAGACCTGCGTCGTTAAACAGGATCGCGCGACAGAACGATCACAGACGCGACGGGTATGCCTAGGAACGCAGTGCCGCTGAGTATGACAGGGGGATTGTGTAATGGATGCTGCGCTGGCGGCAGTGGACGGAAAACGGGCTAGTCGGGACGTCAGGCCGATCTCTCGCATCGCCGTCGATGTCGGTTTTCGCATTTGCGATCTTATGATTATCGGCATCCTGGGCCTGGCGGTGTTTTTCCTCCGGCAGGCAGAAGACCCAAGCCTGTATTACCCCAAGTATCTCGGCGCGATCGTCGTTGCCATGGTGGTTGCCACGATGATGCTCCACCGCTTCGACGTGTATCGGGACGACTTTCTCTTCGCCAGGCGCATCCCTTACGGAAACATCATCACGGCCTGGACGGTGACCTTCTGCGTCTTGCTGGCCCTGGCCTTTCTCATGAAGGTGTCCGACACCTATTCGCGCATCTGGGCGCTTTCGTGGTTCTTCGGCACCTGTGCCGGCCTGGTTGGCGGCCGCCTGCTGCTGCGGCGCTGGGTGCGCGGGCTTGCTGCGGCGGGCCGTTTCGCCAATCGCACGGTTATCGTCGGGGCGGGGGAACAGGGGCGCCGATTGGCTGCCTACCTCCAAACCCACGGCGATCTGAGCACCAAGATCATCGGCTTTGCGGATGACCGGCGTTCCCGCGTTCTGCGGGAAAGCAACGGCGTGCCGCTCCTGGGCACGGTGGGAGACCTGATCGGGATGATCCGCCGGGACGAGGTGGATCAGGTCGTTGTCGCGCTGCCCTGGACGGCCGACCAGAGGCTGAGGGAGGTCGTTGGCCAGCTCGAGCGCACACCGGTTCCGATCAGGCTGGCGCCGGACCTTGCCGCTTTCAGCTTTCCCGACCGCACCTTCACCCGGCTGGCCAGGTTGCCCGTGATGCAGCTCTTCGACCGGCCGATCTCGGGCTGGTCTTTCATCCTGAAGACGATCGAGGACCGCAGCATCGCTGCCCTGCTGCTGCTTCTGCTCTCGCCCCTGTTTCTGCTTGTTGCTCTTGCGATCAAGTTCGATTCGCCCGGGCCGGTCTTCTTTCGACAGAAGCGCTACGGCTTCAATCACAATCTCTTCGATTGCTGGAAGTTCCGGACCATGCACCACCACATGACCGACGCCAATGCCGAGGTCCTGACGCGCCGCAACGACGGGCGCGTTACGCGTGTTGGCCGCTTTCTGCGCAAGACCAGCCTCGACGAGCTGCCGCAGCTCATCAACGTCCTCAAGGGCGACATGTCCCTGGTCGGGCCGCGGCCCCATGCCACCTCCGCCAAGGCCGGCGGTCATCTCTATGAAGATGCGGTCGATGCCTATGCCGCGCGTCACCGCGTCAAGCCGGGCATCACCGGCTGGGCCCAGGTGAACGGCTGGCGCGGGGAGACCGACACGGTCGAGAAGATCGAGCGGCGGGTCGAGCACGATCTCTTCTACATCGAGAACTGGTCGCTGGCGTTCGACCTGCAGATCCTCATCAGAACCGCCTTCGTCGTCCTCGGCGATCGCGAAGCCTACTAGAAGGGAGCCTGATATCTTGCCGGACACCATAAAGGTCCCCCCTCTTCGCAAGGCCATCATCCCTCTGGGTGTGAGGCCTCTCGGGCTCCAGCCGACCACCGGAGCGCCGGGACAGGCGCCTTCCTTTGCCGGAGAAGACCGCGATCTGCGTGCGGTCGTGGAGGAAGCGCGGGCCTGCGGACTGAGCGAGTTGGTCCTGGTGACGGAAGATGGCGTGACGGTCGTGGACGATCGCCGCGGCGGACGTCACGTCCACGTTTTGGGCTGGCCTTCCGCTGCGGACCAGCAGAGCGGCGACGCGCCCCGCCCGCGCCAGATCAGGATCGGCCGCCAGAGCGGCCGGCGCAGCCTTGCGACCGCGCTGCTCGCGGCCGGCAAGGTCGTTGGGCAGGAGCCGGTGGCCGTGCTCGTGCCGGCCCGGCCACAGACCGGCGGTGCCATGGCGATGCTGCGTCTGGCGGCACGCTATCGGCAGGCAGGCGGGAATGTGGTTGCCGTGCTGGATGACGGTCTGAGAGAGCGGGATGGCTGCTTCGCCGCGGTCGCGGCGGCGTCCTTGGGCCGCTACATCCTGCAACCGCAAGTCTTCGAGGCGCTTGAGAGTCAGGCTGTTCCTGACCTTCATGCCGCCATTCTTTCAACAGCCGAGGCCTGGCCTCTGAACGTGGTTGCTATGCGCATTGAGTCGGAACCCGGACAGAAGCGCGCCAATCGGCTGCGCCAACCGGCGGAGGTCTGGGCGGGCAGCCGCTTGTCCGAAGCCGGCGACTGATCGTGATCGACGCACTGCCGACCGGGGAGCGGCAGGCGATGTTTGTGAGGTGAGTAAAGGAGGAGGAGATGCACGTCGGGGGAAGCTTTGCCGTCAGGTCTCTGGCGGCGGCCATGCTTTCGATTCTCATTGCCGGATGCACCGGGGCAGGGTCCCTGCCGCCGCTTCCGGCCAAGGCGGAAGGACCATACAAGTTGGGCGCCGGCGACCGGGTCCGCCTGGTGGTGTTCGGTCAGGAGGAACTGACCGGAGAATACCTTGTCAGCGATTCCGGGTTCGTGACGGTGCCCTTGATCGGGGCGGTCGATGCGGAAGGCATGAGCGTTCAGGAGCTAGAGGACGCCGTTGCCGAGAAGCTCGCGCAGGGCATTCTGGTCTCTCCGAACACCACGGTCGAAATTGCGACCTACCGGCCCTTCTACATTCTTGGCGAGACCAGAGCGCCGGGACAATACGCCTTTGTGCCGCGGATGACCGTGCTCACGGCGGTCTCGATCAGCGGGGGGTTCACCTTCAGGGCGGATCAGGACACTGTTTCGATCACCCGCGAGGTTGACGGCGAGCTTGCGGAGTTCCGGGCCGATCCGCTGGCTCTCGTGCAGCCGGGCGACGTGATCAACGTTTACGAACGCTACTTCTAGGCGGTTCCCATTTCTGATTCCGTTGATCGTGTCGCGGTTCCGCCGCCGATGACCGCTTCGCCACGCCCTGACTCTTCGGCCCAAGGGATGCGCGGTGTGCGGCAGATGGCCTGTGCCGTGCTGGCAGGGGGGCTGGCAGGAGGACTGACAGTTCCCCTGGCGGTCGCTCCGGCGGCGGCGCAGGAAAGCGGCGAGCCGGTTGCCGTCTTTGAACGGCCGCGCGAAGCTTTTGATGCAAAAGGGCTCGACCTGGGCGGCTTTCGCCTGTTTCCGCGCCTCAGCGTGAGCGAGACCTATGACGACAACGTCTTCGCCGATGAGAGCGGGGAGGAGGACGATTTCATCACCTCGGTCGCGGCATCCCTGGTTGCGCGGAGCGAGTGGTCGCGCCACAGCCTGCGCGTGGTCGGCCAGATCCGGGATCAGACCTTCCTGGACAATTCAAGCCAGGACCGCACCGAATACCTCTTTCGTCCGCAGCTTCGGCTGGATTTGGCGGAGCGGAACCAAGCCGATCTCAGCGCCGAGTACAGCCGGCAGGTCATCGGCCGCGACGACCCGGAGGACACCGGGGAAGAGGACCCGACGGAGTTCGACCGTTTTCAGGTGAATAGCGGCTATACCCACCGCTTCAACAGGGTTTTCGTGGGCGGGCAGGTGCAGGTGCGCCGGGACGACTACATTTCCACCGGCGATGACGATCGCGACCGCATCGAGTATCGTTTCAGCCTGCCGATCGGCTACGAGATCTCCGAAATCACCGACGTGACCTTGGAGCCCTTTTTTCGCATCCGGGATTTCGACGAACTGGACGAGACCGGCGCGGATCGGGACGCGCGGGCGGGCGGCGCCACCATCGGCGTCGAGACAGAGCTGAGCCGCCTCGTGCATGTCGCCCTGGATGTCGGTTTCATTGCCAACGACTTCGAGGATCCCGACTTCGACGACGATGTCGATTTCATCGTCGACGGGGACTTCACCTGGTATGTCACAGGGCTGACGACCGTGAAAGGACGCCTGGCGCGGCGGGACAATGCGACCAACACGCCCGGGTCCTCGTCAAAGACCCAGTCGACGGTTTCCGGCGAGGTCCAGCACGAGCTGATGCGCAACGTTCTGCTGGTGGCCGAGGCGCGTTACGTTCAGGACGACTTTCGGGAAGTGGACCGTGTCGACGACCGGGCTATCTTTTCCTTCGGCGGCGAGTACCTGATCAACCGCTACGTCTCGATCGGTGCGGACTACCGCTATGTGCAGCGCTGGTCGGATGACGAAGACAGGGACTTCTCCCGCAATCTCGTGACGCTTGGGCTGCGCACCAAGTTCTAGGGCGTTGCCTGCAGGCGACCGGCGCTCAGGGCCACGTTGGCGGGTGACTGCCCAGAGGAACGCTCGGGCGCACAAAGGCCGGCGGCGTTTCTGACATCTGCGCCGCATGCCTGATGGTGCTGAGACGCCCGAAACCGGAGTCCTGGGTTTCCATCAGGCTTTCCAGATAGCGCTCCTGCGGCTCGGGGCAATCGTGTCCGCCGGCAATCCGGCCAAGGCTCTGCAGCCAGCGGCCGCTGCGCGCCAGGGAAACCCGGACATGCCAGCTCCCCCCTTCCTCGGCACGGCGGATCAGGGCGGCAATGGCCCCGAGAGCCATGAGGTAGCCGGAGGCGTGGTCGAGCGCCTGGCAGGGCAGCTCCTTCGGGCCCTCGACCCCGGCGGCCTGTGCTTCCGCATGATTGATCCCGCTGGCGGTCTGGACCAGGGAATCGAAGCCGCGCCGACCGGCCCAGGGCCCCTCGTAGCCATAGGCGTTGAGGGAAACGTAGACGACGCCGGGCCGCAGGGCGGCGGCCTCGCCGGGACCGAAGCCATGGCCGGCCACTGCGCCCGGGCGGTAACCCTGGACGAAAATGTCGGCTGCGCGCAGGAGCCGGGCAAGGCCCGCGCGGCCGTCCGCCTGGCGCAGGTCCAGGTGTGCTGAAAGCTTGCCGCGGCCGCTGTCAATCACCAGAGGTTCGATGAACGGCAGGTGCGGCCCGGCGATCCGCATGACCTCGGCACCATGGGCGGCCAGGGCGCGGCCGGCGACGGGGCCGGCGATGATGCGGGTGAGGTCGAGAACGCGAAGGCCGGCGAGGGGACGGGGTGCAGCATTTGGCGGCTCCGGCGCGCTCTCGCCGATGCGCTCTATCGACAGGACGGGTTGTGCGGCAAGCGCTGCCCCCTGGGGGCTGTCCAGCCAGTCCTCTGCGCTCCGCATCATCGTCGCCACCAGGCCGCGCCCGGCCACCGCGTCCTCGAAGTCCGCGGCCTGCCAGCCCTCCAGGGCCTGCTGCACCGCGTCCCGCTCGTAGGCGCAGCCCAGCAGGGCCAGAATGCCGTCGCGGTGGTGCGGGAAGTTGGTGTGCAGGCGCACCCAGCCGCCATCGCCGGTGCGGTAGACGCCGGCAATGGGGTCCCAAAGGCGGTTCGGTGCCTCACCGTCGACCCGGAACAGCCGTTCGCTGCGGAACTCGCAGGCCGCGTGCCGCATGTCGACGGCGACCTCCTGGGCACTCCCGCCGCGCAGGCGCCAGTAGGCCGCTGCAGCCAGCGCGGTGGCCGCAACTGTGGTCTGGGCGACTGTTCCGACCGCGAAGGAGGAGGGGAGAACCGGCTCGCTGCCGGTGAGGCCAGCCGTGTCGGCCAGCCCTTCGTCCAGGCCCGAGAGGGCCAGCAGGTCGCCCAGAACCGCCCGCGGGGCCGGCGGTGGCGCCGCCGGAAAGGGGGCCGTCACGGTTTCGGCCGGGCGGCGTCGATGGCCTCGCGCAGAACCTGCATGTCGCCGATGTGGTTGGCGAGCAGCAGGACCAGCTTGGCGTTGACCTTGGTGCTGTCCTCCGGGGCGAGATCCCGGTGCAGCTCCATCAAGGCCGCATAGAAGTCGTCGGGGGCGGCAAGGCCCGGATCCGTTCTCAGGTGTTCCGGCATAGGAGACTCACACAAGCGAAAGAGATTTGGCCATGGCTGTGCTGACGCTGTCGGCCTGAAGCGCGGACCAGCGCCCGGCCAGGTGCTGGTCGGGACGGACCAGGTAGAAGCTTCCGGGCCTGGCGCCATAACGTTCGGCGAAAAGGCCCTCGCTGTCCACCCAGGCGGGCCCGGGCCCTCCTGCGGCGGCATCGGGGGGGTGGATGGTCAGCACCGGAAGCCTCGGCTGGGCCTCCGCGAGCCGGGCGACGTGGTCTTCACCTTCGGGCGTGGCGTCCGCGCCGCGATAGTGCAGCCCGAAGAACCCCCCTGACAGGAGTTGCAGCAGCCAGGTTCTCTCGTTGCCGCGGGTCAGGGGGGCATCGGTACAGGGCGCGCCAACGGGAAGGCCCGGCTGCGCCGATCCGGGCATCGTGAAGAACGCCGATCCGGCCAGGGTTGCCGGCCGCGAAAGGCGACCGGAGTTCACCAGTTTCCGGGCAAAGGGGTAATCCGCCGCCAGCTCCAGGGTGGCGTCGCGAAAAGTCTGGCTGATCGCGTTCTTCGGCGTGATGAAGTCGGTGCTGCGGGTGGAGTTCAGGATGTTCTCGTCGGCCGCCGGTATGCGCTCGGCGTCATAACTGTGCAGCAGCCGCTCCGGCGCTTCGCCCTTCAGCACGGCGGCGAGTTTCCAGCAGAGATTGTCGCCGTCCTGCAGGCCGCCGTTGCCGCCGCGGGCGCCAAAGGGTGAGACCTGGTGGGCGGAATCACCGATGAAGAAGATGCGGCCGTGACGGAAGCGCTCCAGCCGGCGGCACTGGAAGGTGTAGACGGAGACCCAGTCGATCTCGAAGTCGACGTCTTCGCCCAGCATGGCCTTCAGGCGCGGGATCACGCGCTCCGGACGCTTTTCCTCTTCCGGATCGGCGTCCCAGCCGAGCTGCAGGTCGATCCGCCAGACGTTGTCCGGCTGGCGGTGCAGCAGCGCCGACTGGCCGGGGTGAAAGGGCGGGTCGAACCAGAACCAGCGTTCGCTGGGAAAGTCCGCTTTCATGACCACGTCGCAGATCAGGAAGCGGTCGCGGAAGACCTGGCCGGTGAAGTCGAGGCCCAAGGCCCGGCGCACCGTGCTCCTGGCCCCGTCGGCCGCCAGCAGGTAGTCGCAGGTCAGCCTGTAGGGTCCATCGGGCGTTTCAATCTCCAGCGCCGCTCCGGTTTCGCTCCGGTCCACGGCGACGACGCGGTTCTTCCAGCGCAGATCCACAAGCCCCGTCGCCATGGCCCGCTCCACAAGCCACTCTTCCGCGTAGTACTGCTGCAAATTGATGAAGGCGGGCCAGCGGTGGCCGCCTTCCGGCAGCAGATCGAAGTCGTAGATCATGCTTTCGCGCCAGAAGACCTTCCCCTTGTTCCAGGTCACGCCCTTGGCCTGGAGTTGCGCGCCCAGGCCCAGACGGTCGAGGATTTCCAGGCTACGTTTGGCAAAGCAGATGGCGCGGGAGCCGAAACTGACGGTGTCGTCGTCGTCCAGGACCACCGTGGCGATCCCCTGCTGTGCCAGATCCACTGCCGCCGCGAGGCCCACGAGGCCGGCGCCGACAATGACCACGGGGTGGCGGGCGGCGCCCGCACCGGCGTCCTGATCGGCACTGCGGCGATAGGGATAGTGTGGGTTCTTGTAGGTCTTCGGCATGCCCGCGGCGTTTCGTCTTCGACTAGTCCTGTTCCAGGGCGCGCCACATCTCCACGTCGCGCTCGGCAGTCCAGATCCGGGGGTCGGCGATGCCGGAGGCTTCGTCATAGGCCCGGGTGACGTCAAACGGCATGCAGTGCTCGAAGATCACCCAGCCGCCGAACTTGGGTTCCAGCCGCTCGAAGGTCTCGCCGTAGATGTCCTTCAGCGCCTTACCCTCCGCCACGCCTTTGGCCACCGACTGATACATCTCGGTCAGGAAAGCCTGGGTGCCGGCGATGCCGTCCTCCACGGCTTCAGGAGTCTTCAGGGCGGCGCCACGCCCGGGCACCAGCTTCTCGGCCCCGAGGTCGCGCAGGCGGCCCAGCGTCTCGGGCCAGTCCTTCAGATAGGCATCGCCGGTATAGGGCGTCGCGCCGAACTCCACCAGATCGCCGGCGAAGAGCACCTTCTCCTTCGGCAGCCAGACCACGGTGTCACCCTTGGTATGGCCGCGGCCGAGCTGCAGGATCTGCACCTCGCGCCGGCCCAGATGAAGGGTGAGGGACTTCTCGAAGATCACATTCGGCCAGGTGAGGCCGGGCACCGTTTCCACCGACTGGAAGAGCCGCGGAAAGCGCCCGACCTCGGAGTCGTAGTCCTGCTGGCCACGCTCGACGATCAGGTCGTGGGTATCGCGGCTGGCAATGATCTGTCGGGCGCCGTAGGCCGAAGCGCCGAGCACGCGCACGGCGTGATAGTGACTGAGTACGACATAGTCGATGGGCTTGTCGGTCACCTCGCGGATGCGGTCGATTACGCCCTGGGCCATGACCGGCGTCGCCTGGGTGTCGACCACCATGACCGAGTCATCGCCGATGATGATGCCCGAATTGGGGTCGCCCTCCGCCGTGTAGGCATAGAGCCCCTCGGCCAGTTCCTCGAAGGTGATCGTCTTTTCCTCCAGGTCGCCCTGGGATGCGAAGGCCTTGCCCGCCATCCTGCCGTCCTCTCCTCACTGTCTGCCGGGCCCGCTCTGTGGCGTTGCCCGGCGTGTTTACCCTGCCGGTTTGCGCTGTTTGTGGGCAAACTTCTGTCCCAGGATGTAACCGTCAAGTCCCGGGTCTGCGCAAGCGTCAGCCGAAGCGCCGGGAAGCTGCACTACTCCCGGTAAGCGCTGACGGTGGCCCTATTGACCGTCTGACGCGGCATGCGATCTAATGCCGGGAGTATCGCAAAACGCGAAAGACGGCGCGACCCACCTCTTGCGGCCGGCGATCAGCCGGCCAATCCCGGATCACGCGCCGCATTCTGCGGCCAAGCCGCACCCGGCCCTGCCGGCAACGAGAGGGGGTAGCGATGAAAGTTTTGAGAACCTGTATGTCCGCTTTGCTGGGGGCTGTGCTGGCCGTCGGCGCCGGACTCTCCGCCGCGCAGGCGGCCGAGGAGTGGCGGATGGCGCACAAGATGCCGCCCGACAGCCCGGAAGGAAAAGTCTTCCAGCGCTTTGCCGATCTGACCGAGGAGTACAGCGGCGGTAAGCTGAAGATCAAGATGTACCCGAACGAGCAGCTCGGCAAAACCAACGCGGTGATGGAGCAGCTCAAGCTGGGCACGGTGCATCTTTATGCCGAGGGCTCCACCTACATGAAGAAGTGGGTGCCCGAAATCACCTGGATCAGCGCAGCCTTTCTGTTCGAGGACCGCGACCACTGGGTGCGGTTCATGAACAGCGACATGGCCAAGGGCTGGTTCGCTGAAGCGTCGAAACAGGCCGGTGTCGGCGTTCTGGGCGACCCCACGGCGATCATCCGCGGCCCCTACCGGGTGATGGTCAGCAACGAAGATGTCCGCAGCTATGACGATATGAAGGGCCTGAAGCTGCGCATGCATCCCAACAAGACGGCGATTGCCACCTGGACCCATCTGGGGGCGGAAGTGAAGACCCTGGCCTGGACCGATGTCTACCAGGCCATCGACAAGAAGATCGTTGGTGCGGTGAACAGCCCCATCGCTCTGGTCGAGGCCATGCGATTCTACGAGGTGGCGCCCCACGTGGTCCGTCATGACGAGTACTACCAATCGATCGGCTTCATGACGAACCAGGCGGCTTACGACAAGCTCGCCCCGGAACTGCAAGATGCCGTCAACCGCGCTTACGTCGATGCGGGCGCCTACAGCCATGACATCATGGGTACGGCAGCGGAGGAGTCGATCGCCCGCATGAAGGAACAGGGCGTGACCTTCGTAAACATCGATCGTAAGCCCTTCGTCGAGTCCATGGCGCAGTTCTATCAGGACCTCGAGTCCCAGGGGGAACTGCCCGAGGGCTTCCTGGCGATGGTCGAGGCGACACGGACGCCGCAGTAAGCGGTGTCGGGGGGACAACACCTTGAAGGCGGGCCGCTGGCGCGGCTCGCCTTCCGCCTCGACGGTCTGCTGGAGGCCTTGGGCCGGGTCTTTCTGGTGATCGCCAATCTCTGTCTTCTGCTGATGCTGATCGGCACGGCGGCGACCATACTGCTGCGCCCGCTGAATCTCTCGTTCTATTGGATCTGGCCCTGGACGATGCAGTTCTTCGTCTGGATGTCGTTTTTCGGCTTCTATGCGGTCTACCGCTTCCGCAAGGACATTGCCGTCGACTTCGTGGTGCTGCGCCTTGGGGACGGGGCGATGCGCGGGACCCGCTACTTCGTCGCCCTGGTGGTGATGACCGTGACGGGCGTGATCCTGCTGCAGATGCCGACCATCATCGCATCCCAGGTCGGGGTAATCGATGCGGTGGTGACGCCCTGGGGCGAACTCGAGCGCTACACGCTTTCGATCCCGCTGGGAATCTCGTGCCTTCTGATCTTCATGAATGCTCTGCTGGACTTCATGAAGGCGTGGTTCGACTGGCCGGAGCCGCACACGCTCCCCGCCGTGGACAGCTAGGAGGGAGGCAGCGAAAGCATGGCGGCCGTCCTCTTCATCGCCTTCATCGCGCTGATCCTGCTGCGGGTGCCGGTGTCCATGGCCATCGGCGCAGCGGTTCTCCTGGCCTTCGCGACCTCTGAGTTTTCCGATGCCCTTTACATCGTCCCGCAGCAGATCCTGGAGGGGGTGAACAAACCCTCCCTGGCGGCCGTGCCCTTTTTCATCATGGCCGGCAACCTGATGAACGTGGTCGGGATGACCGACCGCATCTTCAATTTCGCCAATGCCCTGGTGGGGCACTTCAAGGCCGGGCTGGCGCAGGTCAACGTTCTCTCGTCGATGATCTTCGCCGGGGTTTCGGGCGCCGCCGTGGCGGACTGCGCCGGACTCGGTACCATCGAGATCAAAGCGATGAAGGAGCGCGGCTACAAGGCGGAGTTCGCTGCGGCCGTTACGGTCTGCTCGGCCGTGGTCGGGCCGATCATCCCGCCCTCCATCGGCCTTGTCGTCTATGCTTTTCTGGCCCAGCAGTCGATCGAGCGGATGTTCCTGGCCGGCGTCGTGCCCGGCCTGATTGTGGGCCTCTCGCTGATGACCTTCAACCGCATCCTGGCCATTCGCCACAACTTCCCCACGCAGGAAAGAGCCGGCCACCGGGAAGTGGTGAGCACCGGTATTGATGGCGTCCTGGCCCTGGTTGCACCGGGAATCATTCTCGGTTCGATCCTCGGCGGCATCGTGACCGCGACCGAAGCCGGAGTGCTGGCCTGTCTCTACTGCCTGGTGCTCGGCGTCGTCTACCGCTCCCTGACCTGGGCGCGGCTGTGGAAGGCTCTTACCGATACCATGCTGATGACCTCGGTGATCATGATCATCATCGGCTTTTCCATCGCCATGGGCTGGCTGCTGGCCATCGAGCAGGTGCCGCAGAAGCTGGGGGACGCCATCTTCGCGCTGACCGAAAGCCGCGCCGTCTTCCTGGCGCTGATGATCGTCTTCGTCCTGCTCATCGGCTGCGTCGTGGAGGGGGTGCCGGCGAAGCTCATGCTTGTGCCCATGCTGCTGCCCGTGATCGACAGCTTCGGCGTCGACCGCGTTCACTTCGGCATCGTCCTTCAGTTGGCGCTGCTCATCGGCATCGCCACGCCGCCCATGGGGATCGGCCTCTACATCATGGTGGAGGTGGGGAAGGTACCCTTCGAGAAGGTGACCATGGCGGTCATCCCCTTCCTGGTCCCGCTGATCGTGGTGCTGATCCTCATCACCTACGTACCGGCGCTGACCCTCTGGCTGCCGAACCTCGTGCTCGGCCCGGACACGGCGGTCATCTTCAACTGACACTGCCCGCCGGGTGACTCCGCCCTTCAGGCCGGGTTGAAAAGCCGCCGGATCTCTGGTCTCTTGTGCTTTCTCGCTGCCTGCCGCTGAAGGGGCCTCCGATGTCCGCCGAATACCTGCTGACCTCCATCGTGGTCATTCTGCTGCCCGGAACCGGGGTCATCTACACCCTGGCCTATGGGCTCAGCAAGGGCTGGCAGGCCAGTGTTCTGGCGGCTTTCGGCTGCACCCTGGGTATTCTTCCGCATATCGCGGCCAGCATCGCCGGCCTGGCGGCTCTGCTGCACACCTCCGCCCTGGCGTTCCAGGTCGTGAAGTATCTCGGCGTCGCCTATCTGCTCTACATGGCCTGGAGCATTCTGCGGGAGGGCGGGAGTCTGGAGGTTTCGGAGCGCAGCGCGTCGGTCTCCGGTCTCAAGGTCATCGTCAACGGCTTCCTGCTGAACATTCTGAACCCGAAACTGTCGCTGTTCTTCCTGGCGTTCCTGCCTCAGTTCGTGCCTGCGGCAACACCCAATGCGACGGCCTCCATGCTGGTGCTGGCAGCCACCTTCATGGCGCTGACCTTCATCGTCTTCGTCGGCTATGGCGCGTTCGCGTCGGCGACCCGGCGCTACGTGATCTCCAAGCCAAAAGTGATGCTGTGGCTGAGGCGCAGCTTTGCCGGGGCCTTTGGCCTGCTCGGCCTGCGCCTCGCTCTCGCCGAGCGTTGATCCCTACAAACCCAGAAGTCTCAGCCCCGCGCGGGTTCAGCGCCGGGCGCGGCGCCCTTCGGTCTCGGGGAGCCCGCTCAAAGCATCGCGCTCCGTAAGCTGGCGGATGGCCTCCAGAAGCGCGCGGCGCTGCGCGGCACTGAGACCCGCGAAGAGCTTGTCCTCCGCCAGGTCGATCTGGGGACGAATGCCCCTGAACCAGGTTTCTCCTTTGGCGGAAAGCCGGTAACCGATGGACCGGCCGTCGCCGGCCTTGCGCTCGCGCAGCAGGACACCGCCGCGGATCAGCGGCTTCAGCGAAGTGGTCATGACCGAGGGGGCGGAGGCCATGGCGGCACAGATGTCCTTGTGGCTGACCCCCGGGTTCAGCATCACCAGTTCCAGTGTCATGAACTGCAGCGGGGTGATGGCCTGATCGGCAAAGACTTCCGAGAACACCTGCTGTCCGCGCAGGAAGGCATGGCGGAAGAGGTGCCCGCCCAGGCCGTTCAGAAGGCCGTAGTCCAGGTGTTGCGGTGGGCGCGTCATCTCAGAACATCGCCCGCATCAGCCACAGCGTGATCCCGGGAAAAGCGGCCAGAACAACGATGCGCAGGATGTCGCTGAGCACGAAGGGTGCCACGCCCCGGTAGGTGACGCTCAAAGGAATGTCGCGTGCCAGGGAATGAATAATGAAGAGATTCAGTCCTACGGGGGGCGTGATCAGGCCGATCTCCACCACCATCAGCGCCAGGATGCCGAACCAGATGGCCGTCTCCTCCGGCGTCAGGCCGAAGTCCAGGGCCATGACGATGGGGAAGAAGATCGGGATGGTGAGCAGGATCATGGAAAGCGAGTCCATGACGCAGCCGAAGACCAGATAGCAGGCCAGGATCAGGGTCAGCACCACCCAGGGCGAGAGCCCGGAAGCCGTGACCCAGTCGGCGGCGGCCTGGGGCGTCTGGGTGAGGGCGAGAAAGGTGTTCAGCGCCTGTGCGCCGAGCACGATGAAGAAGATCATGGCGGTGGCCGAGGCCGCCCCCAGCACGCAGTCGACGAAATCCCGGCGGCTGAGGCGCCCGACCGCCAGCGCATAGGCGCCGGTCGCCACGGCGCCGATGGCCGCCGCCTCGGTCGGGGTGAACCAGCCGAGATAGATGCCGCCGATGACAAGGGCGAAGATGAAGACCACCGGCCAGATGGCGGCCAGGGCCCGGAAGCGCTCGCGATAGGGCACGCGGGGGGCGGTCTGGGCCGCCTCCGGTCGCACGCGGGCGTAGATCGCGACTGTGGCCATATAGCCCAGCGCCGCGAGGATGCCGGGGACCAGGGCGGCGACGAACATCTTGATGATGTTCTGCTCTGTGAGGATGGCGTAGATCACCAGGATGACGGACGGAGGGATCAGGATCCCGAGCGTGCCGCCGGCCGCCAGCACGCCGGTGGAGAGCGCATCGGAGAAGCGCAGGCGGCGCATCTCCGGCAGGGCGACCTGGCCCATGGTGGCGGCGGTGGCCAGCGAGGAGCCGCAGACCGCACCGAAGCCGCCGCAGGCCCCGACGGCGGCCATGGCGACGCCGCCGCGGCGGTGGCCCAGCCAATCGGCGGCGGCACGGAACAGGCTTTCCGACATCCCGGACTTGGCCGCGAACTGGCCCATCAGCAGGAACAGCGGCACGATGGAGAGCGAATAGCTGGAGAAGGTGTCGTAGGTCAGCGACTTCATCTGGGCCAGGACCGGCACCGGCGTGCCGGTCACGATCCAGGTGCCGGCGAGGCCGGTCAGCAGCATGGCCGCGCCGATGGGCATGCGCAGGAAGATCAGCCCCAGCATCACCGCAAAGGCGAGGGCGGAGAGGGCAAGGCCGCTCATCGTGTTTCCTGCCTGCGGATCGCCTCATTGAGGCTGCGCCAGACGGTGTAGAGGCAGACGAGCGCGAAGAAGACCGCGCCGGGAAAGGCGGCCGCGTAGGCATAGCCCAGCTTGAACCCCAGAATCATGGTGGTTTCGCCGTAGGAGAACTTGTCGAGCATGCCGAACCAGAGACGCCAGGCGATCAGCCCGGCGGCGGCGGTGAGCGCGATGTTGCCGATCATCGCCAGCGAAGCCTGGGCCCGCACCGGCAGGCGGGAGATGAAGATATCCACGGTGACGTGGCCGCGGCGGTACTGACACCAGGGCAGAAAGGCAAAGACCGCGATGGCGCAGCCCGCCTCCACCAGCTCGAAGTCGCCGGGTACGGGTCCCAGTCCGGCAAAGGAGAAGCCGCGTCCGATGATCGAGACCACGGTCATCAGCGCGATGGCGGTCAGCACCACGCCGCCGGCCAGGGCGAGGATACGGCAGACCGCTCCGAGCGCGCGCCCGACGCGGGCTTCCAGGTGGGGGGCGACCCCCGTTGCCTCTGGGCTGGTCACGGATCAGACGGCGACGATCGACGGGCGGGCGTTCAGCGTGTCCACATCGAAGCCGGCGATGTGCTTATAGGATTTCGCGGTGCGATCCAGCTCTTCATGGCTGAGCACGTCCTCAATCTTCTCGAATCCCCCCGGTGCCCGCTCCTCGACGATGTCGAGGATCCTGTCTGGCCCGTCGCCGCGGTTGGCCGTGACGATCTTCGCCGTGGCCGGTCGGCGCTCATCATCGTAGGCGGAGAGCGCCTCCGCCGAAAGCCCCCTTTGAAGCAGTTCGCGGGTCAGCACCCGTGCATCGATGATGGCCTGGGTCGCCCCGTTGGAGCCGATGGGATACATGGCATGGGCTGCATCGCCCAGCAGGGTCATCCGGCCGTGAGTCCAACGGGGCAGGGGGTCGCGGTCCACCATGGGATACTCGTAGACGCTTTCGGCTTGGCGGATGATCGCCGGGACGTCCAGCCAGTCGAAGTGCCAGTCGGCAAAGCGCGGCAGGAAGTCGTCGAGCGCGCCCTTGCGGTTCCAGTCCTCCCGCTTCCAGAGGGTATCCGGTGGCATCGCCAGATCAGCGATCCAGTTGATGACAGCCCCACCCCCATCTTGGCCCTCTCCCTCCTCGGAAAGGGGATAGCAGACAAACTTGCGTGCCTTGCAGCCGGCCATGGCCATTGTGGCCCCGTCCAGGAAGCGGGGGCCGCGGGTGACGCCGCGCCACATCATGATCCCGCCCCAGACCGGAAGGCCCTCGTCGGGGTAGAGCCTTGCCCTGGCCGTCGAATGGATGCCGTCGGCGGCAACGACGAGGCTGCCGCGTTCGGTTCCAAGAGACCTGCCGGTCTCCCGCTCGGAAAGGTCGACCTCTACGCCCTCGGCCGTCTCACGCCAGGCCTCGACGGCCGTGCCGCTGCGGATCGCCTCCGGCCCCAGCCGCGCCCGCGCCGTCTCCAGCAGCATCATCTGCAGCTTGCCGCGGTGGATCGAGAACTGCGGCCAGGCGTAGCCGGCGCGCTGGCCCCGCGGCTCCTTCCAGATCAGCTTGCCGCCGGTGGAGAAGTAGGCCACCTCGCGGGTCCGGAGCGCGATCCGGTCGAGATCCTCCAGCAGGCCGAGTTCGGTCAGCTCGCGCACCGCATGGGGCTGCAGGTTGATGCCGACGCCCAGCGGCTTCAATTCCCGGACCGCTTCGAAGACCCGTACGGGAATGCCTGCCTGATGGAGGCTGAGCGCCAGGGTGAGGCCGCCGATGCCGGCCCCGGAAACAAGAACGGTCATGACAAAGTCTCCTCACGTGAGTGCTGGCAGCCTGTTGCCGCACCACGAGCTTCAGGGCTCTATTCCAAAACGCAGCGGCGGAGACCGGTGCAGCATGCTTCGAGACGGGCCTTTCGGCCCTCCTCAGCATGAGGTCGTGTCTTGAGATCCAAGACCAACCTCATCCTGAGGTGCGGAGCGCAGCGAAGCCTCGAAGGATGCGCCATGGAGCTGTGACGATGCGTCTCGGCCTCACTCTTCCCCGGCGTACTTGGCAATCAAGGCCTTGGCATCGGCCACCATGGCTGCGCCGTCGTATCCTTGGCCGTTCATCTCCGCGATCCAGGCCTCGGCAAGAGGCGCCGCGGCGGCCTTCCAGCGCTCGACCTCTTCCGGCGCCAGTTTGCGGATGGCGTTGCCTGCCGCCTCGGCCGCCCTGATACCCGGCGCGTCGCCTTCGTCCATGACACGGCCGACCCAGGCCGAGGTGTCGCGGCCCGAGTTGGCGTCGATAATCGCCCTCAGGTCGTCCGGCAACCCCTCGTAGCGCGCCTTGTTCATCACGAAGACGAAGAAGGCGGTGTAGAAGCCGCGCGCGGAGTCGAAGTCGGTGTGGCTGTTGACCAGTTCCGCCACCTTCAGCGGCGTGGTGACCTCCCAGGGAATGACGGTTCCGTCGATGACGCCCTTGGAAAGCGCCTCCGGCATCGCCGGCACCGGCATGCCCACCGGTGTGGCGCCGAGGGCGGAGAGCAGGGCGTTTACTTGGCGCGTCGGTCCGCGCAGCTTCAGGCCGTCCATGTCCTCCAGCCTGGAGACGCCGTCGCCCTTGACGTGCAGAAGGCCGGGGCTGTGGACGTGGACCGCCAGGACCTGCACGGTGGAGAACTCCGGCTTCAGGTACTTCTCGAAGAAGTCCCAGGCCGCCTTGCTGGTGTTCTCGGCGGAGGCGGGCATGAACGGCAGTTCGAAGGCCTCGGTACCGGGGAAGCGGCCGGAGGTGTAGCCGGGCAGGGTCCAGACAATGTCGACCACGCCGTCCTTGGCCTGATCGAAAAGGGCCGGCGGCTTGCCGCCCAGCTGCATGGCGGGATAGACCTCCACCTTGATGCGGCCGCCGGACTCCGCCTCGACCTTTTCGGCCCAGGGGGTAATGAAATTCTTCGGTACAGGTGCCGGCGCCGGCAGGAAGTGGTGAACCCTCAGGGTCACCTCCTGCGCTGTGGCTGCGCCGGGCGCGGCCGCCGTTATCACGGCGGTCAGGGCCGCGGCCGCGAAGGCAAGGATGGTCAATCGCTTCATCGGGTCCTCCCAGTCTGGGCGACCGCTGGTTCGGTCGCTTGGTTTTCGGTCCGCCGCGGCGGCCAAGATTGTTTATGACATAAACAAATATCGCAGGATGTGCTTCGGTTCAACCCCGCTCCCTCAACCTTTCCGTCGCCGGTCTTCCTCCACCGGGTAGGGGCCTTGCTCGAAGATCTCGGCATGGTAACCCTTGGACCCGACCAACCGGGCGAGGGGGCTGCGCGGGTCCTGCCCGGATTGAAGCGCCGTGACAGCCCGGGCGAAGTCGTACTGCGGGCGCCACCCGAGGTCCTGGCGCGCCCGCGCATTGACGTAGACCCGGTCGACCGTGTCGGGCAGCCGCCAGCCAAGCTGCCGGTAGACTGCCTCGGCCTCAGGGTAAAGACGGCGAACCACAGCGGCGGCGTCGCCGCGCAACCGGGGAAGGTCCCCGGGCGCGAAAGGCGCGGTTGCCGAGATGATGTAGCGGGCGAAGCCGATCTCAGATGCGCGTGCGGCTGCTGCAAGGTGCGCGCCGACCATGTCCGCCAGATCGGCGCGGCGATAGAGCAGCTCGTTGGTCTTGGCGTTTTCGTCCGCAAAGGCGGCCCGGACCGCCGCGTTGTCGTCTTCTTCCGGAAAGAAGCGCGACGTCCTCAGCACCAGGCAGGCCAGGCCCTGGTTGCGGTGGAAGAGCTGGCAGAGATCCTCCGCCGCGGTCTTGGTGACGCCGTAGATGTTCTTGGGCCGGGGAGCGACGTCTTCGGTGATCCAGGCCGCCGGCTCTCCCGCCGCAGGCACCAGCGCGTCGCCGAAGACACTGGTCGTGCTGGTGAAGATGAAGGCCTTCACGCCGGCAGCCACAGCTGCTTCCAACAGTGTCAGAGTGCCCGTGACGTTGGTGTCGACGAAGTCCTGCCGGCTGTGTGTGACGACATGAGGTTTGTGCAGCGTGGCGGCGTGAAAGACGACCTCCACGCCGGCCATGCTTTGGTTGACGGCTGCGCGATCGGTGATGGAGGCCACACGGTCCGTAAAGGGCGATGGCAGAATGTCGAGACCCAGGACCGGATGTCCTGCGTCTCTGAGCGTACGGACCAGAGCTTCGCCCAGATGGCCGCTGCTGCCGGTGACCAGGGCCTTCATCGCCTGCTGCGTATCTTCAAGTCCCAATCCATGTCCCCAATCCGTCATCTATGCGAGTTCG
Organism: Rhodospirillales bacterium BBD 1991-14; assembly: GCA_001657395.1. Classification (GTDB taxonomy): domain Bacteria; phylum Pseudomonadota; class Alphaproteobacteria; order Kiloniellales; family Kiloniellaceae; genus Pelagibius. The sequence continues at coordinate 570,035 of LYSY01000001.1, forward strand.
GCTTCCAGCCAGGACAGCAACGCCTTCATTTCGGGCCGCAGCTGGCGTTTGTGGTGGCGGTAGACCGCGATTTCCTCGCTCCGCATCACGCTCTGATCGAAGGGTCTCACCAACTGGCCGGACTGCAACAGCTTACCCACGGCGCGCCGCCAGCCAAGCCCGATTCCATGACCTTCCACCGCGGCCTGAATCATGACCGGGTAGCTGTCGAAAACGCTGCCGTCATGACCGACGCGGTGATTGCTGCCAACCGCCTGCAGCCAGTCGTCCCACTCGATCCAGTCCTGCGGATCGACAGAGTGGTGGAGCAGGCGCTGTGCCGACAGGTCTGACAGCGGTAGCGGCGCCGTCTTGCCTTCCAGATAATCAGGACTGCAGACCGGGAAGACCTCGTCGGCTGCCGTAAAGACCAGCCGGTGCGGACCGCAGGCCCGCTCGGCGGTCTGAATGGCCACGTCGAAATCGTCCTCCGCCAGCGCGACCGGCCGCGTCGAGGCGGTGATGCGGACGTCGATCCGCGGATGCTGTTGGTGAAAGGCGGAGATGTGCGGCATCAGCCAGTAAAAGGCGTAGCAGAGCTCGGCGAAGAGAACGACCTCGCCGTCGCGCCGCTTGCCGCGCAGTTCGCCGGCACCGGCCGCCAAGCTCTCCAGGCTCTCCGAGACGATGCGGCTGAGATCCTGGCCCGCCGGGGTGAGGAAAACGGCCCGATGCCGGCGCTCGAAAAGCCGCACCCCGAGGTCTTCCTCCAAGGCGCGGATCTGCCGGCTCACGGCGGCCTGGGTCAGATGCAGTTCCTCGGCGGCACGGGTGAAGCTCTCCAGCCGGGCCGCCGCCTCGAAGGGCAGAAGGCTGGCGAGCGGAGGAAGGGCTTTTCCGAGCTTATTCATAATCGTGAGTAATGTGAAAAACCTCAGAACTCATTTGAAAGAACAGGATAGCAGAACTCATTCTTTACCAGAACTGATAATTCCACTGTATTCCGGAGCAGAATGATGGCGCCCAGCCCTGCCAGCCGCCCCGATGCGACCCTTGTCGGCGTGACCATGATCGTTGCCTCTGTGCTGATGCTCTCTTTCGGCGATGCCGTTGTGAAATGGATCAGCGGCGACCTGTCGCTCTGGCAGATCTTCGTCATCCGTTCCCTTCTGGCGGTCCCTCTCTGCCTGCTTGTGCTGCGGGGGCTTGGCCAGCCTGTTGCGATCGGTCCGGGAAACGGCGGTTGGGTCTTCCTGCGTTGCCTGCTGCAGATGACCATGTGGGTGACGTTCTACGTTTCCCTGCCGCTTCTCAGTCTGCCGGTCGCCGCAGCGGCGATGTATACGGCGCCGTTGTTCATTGCCTTCTTCTCGGCCTTGCTGATCGGGGAGCCTGTGGGCCCCAGACGCGGCTGTGCCATTGCCCTGGGCTTCGTCGGCGTCCTGATCATCATAAAGCCCGGCAGTGATGCGTTCTCCTATGCCACCCTGCTGCCGCTCCTCTCGGCGATCTGCTACGCGCTGGCGATGATCATCACCCGCGGCAGATGCCAGAACGAAGACCCCTTTGTGCTGGCGCTTTGTCTCAGCGTCATGCTCCTGGTCTCCGGAGTGGCCGCGAGCGCCGGCCTTGCGCTACTGGACTTGGGTCCCCGAGCCGTCGCGGCGAACCCTTTCGTACTCGGGCCCTGGGGGCATCTGAGCGGGCATGACTGGGCGCTCATGGCCGTCCTGGCTGTCCTGATCGTCGGGGCGGCCGCCGCGGCGGCCAAGGCCTATCAGTCCGGGCCGCCGGTCATCGTTGCGACCTTCGACTACTCCTACCTGGTCTTCGCCATCCTCTGGAGTGCGCTGCTTTTCTCCGAACTCCCGGACGTGGAAACGCTGGCCGGCATGGCTGTGATCTTCACTGCCGGGCTCCTGGTCCTGCCAAAGCCGAAACAGGACGAGGCGCTTGGAGCGCACAGCGGCGAACAGCGAAGAGCGCGGCCCTAAAGCCCGTGCTTTGCCTGCACCATGGCACTGGCGCCGGTCCGCTCGCCGAGCTTTTCTCCCGCCAGCAGGCGCTTGTGCCCGTCCAGTTCCCCCGCCTGCTTGCCGAGCGCCCAGTCGATGTCAGCCTCGGCCTCTGCAGGCGGCAGGATCAGCACGCCGGAGAAGTCGGCGATGACGAGGTCGCCGGGGTTGACCACGGCACCGCCGCAGCAAACGGGCACATTGAAGCTGCCGCCGATATCGTAGAGCCGGGTCGTGATCGGCGCCACGCCCCGGGACCAGACCGGCAGGCCCAGGTCTTCAATTTCCGGCAGGTCGGTACAGGGACCGTCGATAACGACACCCGCACAGCCGGTCGCCTTGATGGCCGCGGCCACGCCGCCGCCCAGGCAGGCGTGCTTGTAGTCGCCCAGGCGGTCGATGACCAGAACGTCGCCCAGCCGCAGAAACTGGATCACGTGATGCAGCAATGTTGAGTCCTGACCCGGCAAGGCCAGGGTGACCGCGGTGCCGGCGATGCGCTGGGCGGCAAAGGCGCTTTCGGAGAGCACGCCCTGGATGGCCCCGTCGGCGAAGCCCATATGGCGGCGGTGGCCGATGGTGGCGGTTTCCGCCTGCGCGGCCTTGGCCAGCAATCCCGCGTTCACCTGCGGTGGCATCTCTCTGATATCATAGCTCATCAACTCATCTCCCCCGGCACCGCCGAACCCGCAACGAAAAGACCCGCAACGACAGAATAGGGAGCTTAGCCCCCGTGAACGAAAACGTCGAACAGTGGCAGGTCCGCAAGCCGGCGGTCTCCTCGCCTGAGGGCACCGTCGCCGCCCAGCACTGGCAGGCCGCGCGCGCCGGTGCCGCCATGCTGGCGCAGGGCGGCAACGCCGTGGATGCCGCGGTGGCCTGCGCCATGGCGCTCAACGTGGTCGAGCCCTGGATGTGCGGGCTCGGCGGCAGCGGCTTCCTGGTTGTCTGGCTGGCGGAGGACAAGGCGGCCCGGGTGTTCAATTTCCAGGGGACCCTGGCCGAGGCCATCGACCCGGCGGACTATCCGCTCGATCCGGATGAGCCGGCGTCCCTCATGGGCTATCCGGGGGTCCGGGACCAGGCGAACGTGCGCGGTTATGGGGCGATCACGCTGCCGGGAGCCGTTGCGGGCCTGTCGACGGCGCTGGCTGCCCACGGCCGGCTGCCCTGGGCCGAGGTGCTGGCGCCGAGCATCACCCTGGCGGAGCGGGGGCTGCCGGTGGACTGGCATACGACCCTGCAGGTAGCCCTGGCGATGGACCTGATCCGTCGGGATCCCGCTGCCTCCGAGATCTATCTGCCGGACGGCGTTCCGCCACTGCCGGAAACCTACCGGCCCCTGCCGGCCTTGACCGCCACCCTCAAGACCCTGGCAGAGGAGGGGCCGCAGAGCTTCTACCGGGGTTCGCTCGCCGAGAAGATTGCGGCCGACCTCCAGGCCGGGGGCTCGCGCATCACGGCGGAAGACCTTGCCGGCTACACGGTCGAACAGCATGCACCGCTCAGCGGCAGCCACCGTGGAGCCACGGTGCATACCGCCGGGGAAACCTCCGGCGGGGCGCGGCTGCTCGACATGTTGGGCTACCTGGAAGCCGCGTTCACGCCGGGCGCGCTAGTCGGACCGGAAACCTGGATCGCTTATGCCCGCGGACTCGATGAGGCTTTCGCGACCCACAAGCGCAAGGTCGGCCTCGCCGCCGCGGGGGCGGAGGAGGGGGGCTGTACCTCCCACATGTCCGCCGTCGATGCGCAGGGCAACATGGTGGCGCTCACCTATACGCTGCTGAACCGTTTCGGCAGCGGCGTGGTGCTGCCGCAGACCGGTATCCTGATGAACAACTCGGTCTCGTATTTTGACCCGCGCCCCGGCAACCCGGTCTCAATGGCCGGTGGCAAGCGGATCAACTCGTCGAACATGTGCCCGACCATCGCCACCCGCGACGGCGAGGCGCTCTTTGCCGTCGGGGCTTCCGGCGCGAATCACATCGTGCCCTGCACCGCCCAGATCACCGCGCTGCTGTTGGACTACGGGATAAGCCTGGAGGAGGCCTTCCACAGCCCGCGCATCGACGCTTCGGCCCGCGGCTCGGTGCGCGCCAACCCGGCTATGGGCAAGGCCGCGCTGGCGGAGCTGGCCAAGGTCTTCGACCTGGAGGTGGCGCAACTGATGGTCTTTCCGAAACTCTACTCCTGCCCCTCCGGCGTCCTGCGCGATCCCGCGACCGGCACCTGCTGGGGTGCGGCCGATCCTTCGGCGCCTGCCGCCGGCGGCGCCACCCCGGCCCCTTTCAGTCTGGCGTCGGAAGGCGCGGGGACGACGGCTCCGCGGGCATAGAGGTGTGACGCCCCACGGGAAAGAACATGGCTAGAGCCGGGGGGCTTTCGGCGGCTGCCGCGCATCCGGGCCTGCCGCGTCTTTTGGGCGCGCAGGTGCCGGCGGACTTTGCCGACTGGCTCGACTTCGTCGCCGTCGGCGCTCTGCTGGCCTTCACCTGGCAGCAGGGGCCCACGGCCTTTGCTCTGCTGGCGGCGGCCATGGGGCTGCCCTACGTGCTGATCGGCCCGCTCGCCGGCGCTCTCACCGACCGGGCTGACCTGAAGCGGGTTCTGGTGTTCAGCAATCTTGGCCGCGCGGCAGCCACCTTCGCCGCAGCCTTCGCACCCGATGCCACGGTGCTTTTGCTGATCATCTTTGCCCGCGGCTGCGCCGACGCCTTTTACACGCCGGCCAAACAGGCGGCGATCCAGGCGCTGGTGCCGGCGCGGGACCTGATGGCCGCCAACGGCATCAGCCATGCCATCAACCAGACCTCCAAGGTTGCGGGGCCGGCCCTGGGCGGTCTGTTGCTGCTGTTCCTGATGCCCCAGGAGATCCTGTTGGCAAACGCTGCCGTGTCACTGCTTGCCGCGGCCATGCTGCTGGGGCTGGGCCGGCGGCTACGCTCCGCCGCGCCGTCGCGTGAGCGCCGCCCGCTGTTCGCAGACATCCGCGAAGGCCTGGCGGAGTTCAGCGCCAAGCCCGCATTGCTCGCCGGCCTGGTGCTGATGGCCATGGGCTACTTCTTTCTCTTTCTTTATGACGCGCTGATCCCCCTGCTGACCCTGGCGCTGCGCTACGACGAGAGCGTCTTCGGCCTCGCCGTTGCGGCGGCGGGCGGCGGTGGGGTTCTCGCCTCTCTGGCCGTCGGCGCCTGGGGTGCGCGGCGCAACCCCTTCGCGCTCATGGGTCTCGGCTACTTGATTTCCGGTCCTCTGGCCATCCTTCTCGGCTTCGCGCCGGGCGCGGCCTTCGACCTGCCCTGGGCCGCCTACATCGGCGTCTTCGCGGTCCTCGGCGCAGCAACAGCGGCGGTCGTCGTGCCGTTCCGGACCATTATCCAGCGGGAGGCCGGGGCGGAGCGGATTGCCCGGGTTTCCGCGACCTGCGAGGCGGTGACGGTGAGCGTGATGCTGGTGGCACCCTTCATCGGCGCGGCCATTGCAGAGCTTTACTCGGTCGGCGCCGCCTTTATCGCCGGCGGCCTCGCCTTGACTCTGCTGGCGGTGGCCGCTTTCTTGGCCGAACGTCGCCGGGGAGAACTGAATCCATGACCGTCACAATCCGCGACGCCACCGCCGATGACCTGCCGCTGCTCGCCGATCTCAACGACGAGATCCAGCGCCAGCATGCATCCGCTTATCCGGAAGACTTCGTCTACCCGGCAGACAAAGGCAAGGTGGAGAAGTTCTTCGCGGCCCTGATGCGCAACAAGGACAACCGCATCGTTCTTGCGGAACTCGACGGTGCCGCCGCCGGCTATCTCTGGTACGAGGCTCAGCGCCGCCGCGCCAGCGCTCTGAAGCCCAGGCTGGCGCGGTTGCTGGTTCACCATGTCTTCGTGCGCCCGGAGTTCCGCCGGCAGGGCGTGGCGGTGGTCCTGATGGCGGAGGTGCAGAGCGCGGCGCAGTCGGGCGACTTCCAGGAGATCGCGCTCGATACCTGGGCCAGCAACGAGCGGGCGCAGGCCTTCTTTGCGGCGTACGGCTTCGAAGTCTATCGCCTGGCGCTCAGAAAGCCTGCCGGCGGCCCCTGAGCCGTAAAGCTGCCGAAGCGTCATCGTCCAACAGGCAGCGGCGGCCGACGGCGCGGGACAGGCGTGGCCTTGACGATGGCGGTGTTGGTCTCCGCCCGGTCGGCGACCGCATCCAGCAGGCCGTCCAGGCTGTCGATGTCAGCGACGCAGAGCCGGGCGATGAAGCAGTCCTCGCCGGTGACCTTGTCGCATTCCACGCACTGGGGAATCTTGCGGATCAGTTCTTCGACCTTGTGAAGCTGGCCGGGCAGGGGCTTGATGCGGACGATTGCCTGGAGGCCATAACCCAGCGCCTTGCTGTCCAGGTCGACGGTGAAACCGCGCAGCACGCCGACGTCCTCCAGCCGGCGCACGCGCTCGGTCACGCTGGGCGCCGACATGCCGACCCGTCCCGCCAGATCGCGCATGGAAAGCCGCGCGTTTTCCGTCAGCGCCTCGATCAGCGCGACGTCCACGGCATCCAGCGCGGCCGCTTTCATTTGCAAGGTCTTCATCGCCATAGCCTTTCAGATCGATGATGAATGTACCAAATCACCTTCGAAATCTTCTGTAAAGGCGCTGTATTCGGGACTAGGGTTTGGCCTCTCTTCCTGAGGCCGCGAGGCCCCTCCGGGCCCGTCACCCAGAACCCATTTCGTAAGGACCGCAGCCATGGACGTGCTCCGCATCGCCGCTTTCTCCCAGGGGGCCGAGGGCGGAAACCCGGCCGGCGTCGCCATCGGTGACGCCTTGCCCGAGGCCGCCGAGATGCAGCGCATCGCCGCCGAGGTCGGCTTCTCCGAGACCGCCTTTGCGGCCCCCGACGGCGAGGGCTGGCGCGTGCGCTACTTCTCGCCGGAATCCGAGGTGCCGTTCTGCGGCCATGCGACCATCGCCCTCGGCGCGGCGCTTGCGATGCAGCAGGGCGACGGCATCTTTCCGCTGACCCTGAACGAGGCGGAGATCACGGTCGAAGGCCGGCAGGACGGCGGTGCGGTCTCCGGCGCCCTGCAGTCGCCGCCGACCCGCAGCCGGCCGCTCGACGAGGATCTTCTGGGGCGCACCCTGGCGCTTTTCGGCCTGAGCCACGATGACCTGGATCCGCGCATCCCGCCGACCTTTGCCGAGGCCGGTGCGACCCATATCGTGCTCGGGCTGAAGGAGCGGGCGACGCTGGCCGCCATGTCCTACGATCTGGACGCCGGGCGCGAGCTGATGAACGATGCCGGCCTTGTCACCATCGCGCTGGTCCATGCCGAGGGCGATCGGCGCTTCCATGCGCGCAACGCCTTTGCCTCCGGCGGCGTGCTGGAGGACCCGGCGACAGGCGCGGCCGCGGCGGCCCTGGCGGGCACCCTGCGCGACATCGGCTGGCCTCACGGCGGACGGATCGAGATCTTTCAGGGGGAGGATATGGGCGCGCCCTCGCACCTGATCGTGGAGATCCCGCCGGAGCGCGGCAGTTCCATCCGGGTGTCCGGCAGCGCGCGCGTCATGACCTGACAGCCCTGGCGCGCGCCAAGATCTTGCCGCGCCGCCCGCGGATCGGGCTATAGTTGCCGTCTCACCGCAAAGGAGACAGCACCGATGAGCCTGCCGCGCCTCTTCACTTTTGCCTTTTTGCCCGCCGTGCTCCTGGCGGTCGCCGTTGTCGTTGCACCCGCGCCCAGCGTGGCCCAGGTCGCCATGCCCGCCTGCCAGACAGACTACCTCTCCATGGCGCGGCTGGAACTCTACTTCGGCACCACGAAGAAGGACGGCTCGACCGTGAGCGACGCGGCCTGGGGCAACTTCCTGGACGAGGAGGTGACGCCGCGCTTCCCCGACGGCCTGACGGTGCTGCGCGGCTACGGCCAGTGGCGCAACAGCCAGGGCGTCATCGCCAAGGAGGGTTCCATCGTTCTGGTGATCCTCTACTTCCCGTCGGAGGAAAGCGAGACCAAGATCGAGGACATCCGCGCTGCCTACAAGGACCGCTTCGACCAGGAAAGCGTCATGCGTGTCGACAGCGCCAACTGCGTGTCGTTTTAGCTCTCCTGCGGTGACGTCTCAGGGCGCAAGGCGGACGTCGAGCAGGAAGTCGGCGGCCTGCGGCACGGCGTGGTCGACCGTGACTTCCAGAATGCGGTCGGAGCGACCCCTGAGCCTGCGCCACTCCGGATAGCTGTAGTCCTTGGCGCGGGAAAAGGTGGCAAGGCCGCGGCGGGCCGCCCGGCGCAGGGTGGCACCAGAGTTGATGGGGCTGAGGCAGAGGCTGTCGATGTGGGCTTCGGCAAGGCGGCGCGTGTCGAAGACCAGCACTTCCCGCTGTCGCCCCCGGTTCATCCTGGCGCCCAGCAGCCGCTGGAGTCCCGCCTCGTCGGCCCAGAAGAAAACCTTGGCATTCAGAATGCTCAGCCAGTCGGCGGGCGTCAGCCCGTCGTCGAGGCAGGTCCGCAACGCCTTTTCGGAGAGCGGCAGGTTGTCGTTCAGAACGGCGGTGCCGTGTTCGGGGTGATGCAGCGGGACGGCCTCCGGCCGCCGCGCTTTCAGCAGCCGCTCCTGCTCTGCTCCCGGGACTTCGAAGCGATCGAGCAACGCGAGGGTGGACAGCAGACCGTGCCGTCTGATGCCCTCGTGGGCACCGGGCTCCGTCACATGGAAAAGGCGCGGATGCCGCTCCGCCAGCTCTTCTGGAGTCATCGACTCGGCAGCCTCCGAAGCCTCAATCCCCCGCCGCAGGGCGCGCCTGACCATCAAGGCGGCGCACCACCCGGGCCGGGTTGCCGACCACGACGGTGTTGGCCGGCACGTCCCTGACCACGACCGATCCGGCGCCAACGACCGCGTTCTCGCCGACGGTGACACCGGGCAGCAGGACGGCGGCGCCGCCGATCCAGACGTTGGCCCCCAGAGTGACCGCCGCCGTGGTCTCGACGCCGGTCGCCCGCTCGACCGGGTCGATCGGGTGGATCGCCGTGTAGATCTGCACCGCCGGGCCCAGCATGGTCTTGGCCCCGATCTCCACGCGGCCGCAGTCGAGGATTGCGCAGCCTGCGTTAATGTAAACATCGTCATCGAGGAAGAGGTTGACGCCGTAGGCACAGTGAAAGGGTGTTTCGACAAAGACGTTCCGGCCGACGCCGCCCAGCGCCTCCCGCAGGGCCGGCGCCAGGCCCGCGTCTTCGTCGGGCACCGCGTGATTGTGGGCGTGGAGCGCCTTGCGGACCGTTGCGCGCAGATCGCGCAGTTCCGCATCGAAGATGCTGTAGGGCTGGCCGGCCAGCGCCTTTTCGCGTTCGCTCATGGTCATGGCGGCATGCTCGCCGATCGGGGCGTCCTGCTCAACTGCTGATCAGCCGTACCGCCTCCGGAATCTTCGCGGCCTCGTCGTGCAGGCCGGAGAGCAGAGCGCCGACGTCTGAAACGCCCATGACCAGGCTGTATCCCTGGTCGAAGAGGGCCTGCACGCCGGCATCCGCCCGCGGCACGGAGCCGAGGGCGAGGCCCCTGGCCTTGGCGGCGGCTTCGATCTTCGCGATGGCGGCCAGCACCTCGGGCCCGTCGGTCTCGCCCAGGCGGCCGACGGCGCCGGAGAGGTCGTAGGGACCGATGAAGAGCATGTCGATGCCCTCCACGGCGGCGATGGCCTCCAGGTTCGCCATCGCGGCCCGGGTCTCGATCTGCACCATGATGGTGAGCCGCTCGTGCGCCCAGTCGGCGTAGCCCGCGCGCTGGCCGTAACGCGAGGCGCGCACCGTGCGCGCGAAGCCGCGGCGCCCGTGGGGCGGGTAGCGGCAGGCAGCGACGGCGGCTTCGGCTTCCTCGGCGGTGTTGATCTGCGGGATCAAGAGGCCGCTCGGTCCCAGTTCCATAATGCGCTTCAGGTAGATCGGATCGCCCGAAGGCACGCGGATGATCACCTCGCCGCCGCCCGCCTCGATGGCCCGGATCATGGCGAGTGTCGTCTCCAGGTCCGCGCCCGCATGCTCGTTGTCGATCAGCGCAACGGCGAAGCCCGCGTTCACCAGGGCTTCGGCCACGTTGGCCGAGGCGAACTGCAGCCAGGCCCCGTAGGTGGGCGTCTTGGACAGCATGCGCTTCTTCAGTGCGCTCATGAGGGTGTCTCGCTTTCGCTATGATTTGGTTTGCTTTTGTTCCGCGCCGCCCGGATCAGGGGGGCGAGGCAGAGGTAGAGCCAGAGCGCCACGGTCACGGCGCCCAGGCCGGCGGCGATGGGACGGCTGAAGAAGCCCAGCAGGTCGCCCTCGGTCTTGATCATGGTGATGAGGAAGTTCTTCTCGATCACCTTGCCCAGCACGATGCCGAGGATCGCCGGGGCGATGGGGATGTCGTTGCTCTCCATGAAGTAGGCCAGGAGGCCCAGCACCAGCATGATGCCGATGGAGAAGGTGGTGTTGTCGACGGCAAAGGCGCCGAGAATGGAAAACACCAGGATCAGCGGCATAAGCACGCGCTTCGGAATGGTCAGCACGTGGCGGGCCAGGCGGATTGCCAGGCTGCCGAGCGGCAGCAGCAGCAGGTTCGCGATGATGAAGGCGAGAAAGATCGCGTAGATCAGGTCGCCGTCGGTCTGAAAGACACGCGGGCTCGGCGTGATGCCTTTCAGCATGAGCACGCCGATGGCGATGGCGGTGACGGAATCGCCGGGGATGCCGAAGACCAGGGCCGGCGTCCAGGCCCCGGCGACGGCGGAGTTGTTGGCGGAGCCGGCATCGACGATGCCTTCCTCGTAACCCTTGCCGAACTTCTCGGGCTTCTTGGAGAAACGCTTGGAGATACTGTAGGCGATCCAGGCGGCGATGTCGGCACCGGCCCCGGGCAGCGCGCCCAGGACGTTGCCCAGCAGGCTGGAGCGGATGATGTTCAGCCAGTAGCGCCGGACCGTGCCGACCATGTAGCCGAAGAGGGAGCCGATGGGGGCGACACGGCTTTGCGTCTGCAGGTCGGTGGTCACGGTGCGCAGGACCTGGCTCAGGGCGAACATGCCGATCATGGCGGGAATGAAGGAGACGCCGTCCAGCAGATCGATCGCGCCGAAGGTGAAGCGCGGATGGCCGGTGGCGATGTCGATCCCCACGGTGGAGATCATCAGCCCGATGAGCAGAGAGAGGGCGGAGCGGACCACCGATCCGCCCGAGACCATGACCGCCGAGGTGAGCCCCAGGCAGCCGAGCCAGAAGTACTCCATGGAAGAGAACCGCACCGCGACCCCGGCGAGCTGATTGGCGAAAAGCGTCAGCAGAAGCACGCCGATGATCCCGCCGATGGCCGCTGTCACCAGGCTCGCCCCCAGCGCCTTCTCGCTTTCGCCGCGCTGGGTCAGGGTGAAGGCCTCGTCCACGTAGGCGGCGGAGGCCGGGGTGCCCGGAATGCGCAGCAGGGCGCCGGGGATGTCACCGGCGAAGATGGCCGTCGCCGTGGTGGTGACGATGGCGGCGACCGCGGGCACGGGGTCGAGGAAGAAGGTGATGGGCACCAGCAGGGCCACCGACATGGTGGCGGTGAGTCCGGGAATGGAGCCGACGAAGAGCCCGTAGAGCGCCGACAGGAAGATCGTCAGCAAGACCTCGAACGTGAAAACCGACGTGAGGGCGGCAGCCAGGGCTTCGGGCATCATCGCCGCCTAGAACAGCAGGGTTTCGACAAGGCCGCGCGGCAGCGGCACCCGCAGCAGCCAGGTGAAGCCGAAGTGCAGGGCAAAGGGCAGGCCGAGCGCCAGCGCCAGCGTGATCACCCAGCCCGCCGCCAGCACCCGCAGCAGGAAGACCAGCAGCAGCGCCAGCGTGAGCAGAAAGCCCAGCGGCTTCACGAGGGCGATGAAAGCGACAATGCCGAGGAGGACGGCGCCGGCCCGCAGCAGGGCTTTGCGCCGCCGCAGGGCCGGTTCGACGGTGATGGCCGGGGCAGCCGTCCCCGCCAGCCGCGCGCGAAGATCGGCGGCGATCAGCACGAGCCCGCAGAGACAGAATCCGATGCCGATGATGATCGGAAAGAACTCCGGCCCGTAGGCCATGCCGGCCATGACCGGGAAGCTTGCGGCTTCCAGGATGATGGCGAGGCCGACAACCCCGGCCAGCAGCCCAAGCGGCAGGTCCCCCAGTTTCATGCGCCGGCGTCCTCTGTCATTGCAGGGGTCATTGCAGGTTTGCGTTCCGGGCCCTCAGTCCCGCTGGCCCGCCCGGATTGGAGACAGAAAGGAGAGGCGGCCGCCGGAGCTTTCGCCCGCGGCGGCCGCGTTCTCGCGGTGGTCCGCTACTGCGTCAGCCCGATTGCCTTCATGGTGGCACCCAGGTTGTCGGACGTCGCCGCCATCATGGTGGTCAGATCGGCGCTGCCCATCTTCACCACTTCCGCCCCGCGGGAGGCCTTAAAGTCTGCCCAGTCCTGCGTGTCGAAGGCTTCCAGGGCCGCCTTCTCGTAGCTGCAGGCGATTTCTTCCGGCAGGCCCTTGGGACCGCTGATGCTGATGAAGGCGGCCAGAGTCCAGCCGGACTTCAGCAGTTCCTTGGTGGTGGGAACCTCCGGCAGGGCGCCCATGCGGCTGTCGTGCATGTAGGCCAGCGCCTTCAACTCGCCGGATTCGATCAGCGCCTTGCCCTCGGAAAGGGCGGGGGTGGCGACGTCGACGCCGCCGGCAATCAGCTCCTGCATGGCCGCGGCCGCACCGTTGGAGGGCACCCAGCGGATCGCCGCGGGGTCCATGCCTTCGGAGTTCAGCATGCCGGCCAGGGCGAGGTGCCAGATACCGCCCTGGGCGGTGCCGGAACCGGTGAGCTTGCCCGGATTGGCCTTGGCGTAGGTCAGGAGGTCGTTGAGGCTGTTGAACTCCGAATCCTTGGCCACCAGCACGCTGGAGGGCACGATGTCGACCAGGGCGATGGGCGTGATGTCGGTGTGGTTCAACTCGGTCAGGCCCGCGTGGTGCATGGTGGTGATCTCCACCGTGGCCGCGCCGATGGTGTAGCCGTCCGGCTCCGCCGTGGCGATGGCGCTGTGGCCGACGACGCCGTTGCCGCCGGTGCGGTTGACCACGTTGAAGGGCACGCCGAAGTGGTTCTCCAGCATGCTGGCCAGCATGCGCGAGTTGGCATCGGTACCGCCGCCGGCACCCCAGGGCACGACGTAGGTGACCGGCCGCTCCGGCTTCCAGTCGCAGGCCGCCAGGGCCGCGCCCGCCGACAGCAGCGCCGCCGCGGCCGTTGCCATGATCACACCGGTGGTTCGAAGCATCCGCATGGTTTCCTCCCGCATTTTGGATTGGATCTTGAAAGGGAACTGGGGGTGGCCGGCCGGACGATTCTTCGGGGCGCCGTCCTAAGTGCTTGGCACACCAAGGACCAATGCTAGTGGCGGCACAGAGCTTTGGCAATTGCCGCGACGTTCACGCCGCGACGTTCACAAGGAGAGGCAGAAGAAAGGTGCGATCAACACGCGCGCGTCAGCGCCAGAGCGTGTCAGGATTGTTCAGCAGCTTGGGCGGGACCGCCAGGCAGTAGTGGCCGAGGCTCCAGAGGTGCTTGCAGGCTTCGCCGGCGTCGCGCTGGTTCAGGTCGACCAGCAGGGCGGTGTAGAGCTGCGGGTCGTGGCGCAGCTTGGCGATCACCGCCGGGCGTCCGCGCCGCGTGACCTCCTTCAGGGACTGACGGTGGCCCTTGATCACCGCGTTGGCCTGGGCCTTGCTGGCGAACGAGCCGAGCACCAGGCCCCAGCCCGGCAGCTTGCCGTCGCTGGGGGCGGTGCCGACCGCCGGGGCCACCGCGCACTGCCCGCCGGGAAGGACGTAGGGAACCGCCGTGGTCGGCGTGCCGGGCAGGGAACCGAGGGTCCCGGCATCGGCGCCCGGCGAAGGCGCGGCGAAGGCCGCGTTCATCAGCTTGGTCATGCGGGCGTTGCGCACGCCGCTGGTCTTGCCGCCCAGAACGACCGCGATCACCCGCCGCCCGTCCCGCTCCGCCGTGCCGATCAGGTTGTAGCCGGAGCCGCAGGTGAAGCCGGTCTTGAAGCCGTCGGCGCCGGGATAGCCGACCATCCAGCCGTTGGTGGTGGGCCGTGCGCGGCGGTTCAGCATGAACTGGGTTTTGGAGAAGCGGGCGAAATGTTGCGGAAAGATCTGCAGCTGCGCACGCGCCAGGATCGCCATGTCCTTGGCGGTGGTGACCTGCATCGGGTCCGGCAGGCCGGAGGCATTCTTGAACACCGTGCGCCGCATGCCGAGCGCGCGAGCCTTGCGGGTCATGGCGGTGGCGAAGGCCTCCTCGCTGCCGCTCACCGCCTCGGCCAAAGCCACCGCCGCGTCGTTGGCGGAGCGCACGATCATGGCGTCCAGCAGCAGGTCCACGCGCACCTGCTTGCCGGCGCCGAGGCCGAGCTTGGTCGGCGACTGGCCGGCGGCGTGCTTGGAAATCGGGATCCTTTGATCGAGCGCCAGGCGGCCGTCCGCCAGCGCCTCGAAAACCATGTAGGCGGTCATGACCTTGGTGAGGGAAGCGGGATACCAGAGGTGCGTCGCGTTCTCGGCCTGCAGGACCGCGGCGCTCTCCGCCTCGATCACCAGAACGGCACCCTTAGGCGTCTCGGCGCGGGAAAGACCCGGGAATACGCAGACAAACGCAGCGAACAGCAGCGCCCATCGCCTCCATCCCGACATGTCTTCCCCCGATCCGGCCGTGTCTTGTCTCAGATAAGATAGTACGTCGCCGGATCAACGAGAAGGTTCACCAAAGGTCTACTCTGTTCGGCGTAGAGAGTCGCGTTGCGAACCAAAAATTCTATTCTATCTCAATGGGATGAGATCGTAATTTAGGATTATACTTTAGTTCGCTAATAACCCTGTTCCAGGTCGACCAGATCGGGGACCGCTTCGCCTGCGCGGAAACGGCGGATGTTCTCGGCGATCACCTTGGCACCGGCCTCCGGGTCGATAAGGCTGGCGATATGGGGTGTCAGCAGCACCTTGGGATGGGTCCAGAAGGGGTGGTTCTCCGGCGGCGGTTCCTGGCGCAGGACATCCAGCGTGGCCCCCGAAAGCTGCCCGCTGTCGAGGGCGGGGATCAGGTCTTCTTCCGCGAGATGCCCGCCGCGTCCGACGTTGATGACCGCAGCGCTTTCGGGCAGTTGCGCGAAGATGTCCTTGTTCAGGATGCCCTCGGTCGCCGGGGTCAGGGGCAGCAGGCAGACGAGGATCTCGGCCAGTGGCAGCAGTTCGGCGAGTCCGGCTTCGCCATGATGGCAGACAATCCCGTCCAGGTCTTTCGGGCGCCGCGACCATCCATGCACGGCGAACCCGATCCCCGCCAGGGTGCGGGCCACCTCGGCGCCCATGTTGCCGAGGCCCAGCACCGCGACATGGCGCTCCGGCGCCGGCGGCGTGATGATCTGGTCCCAGGCCTTGCGCTGCTGCGCGGCCTGGATGTCCGGCAGGCGGCGGTGGTGGCGCAGCACGTGGAGCGCGACGTATTCGCGCATGCGCTGGCGCAGGTCGTCGCCCACCGTGCGGATGATGGGCAGGTGCTGGGGCAGTTCCGGGTCCACCAGCACGTGGTCGATGCCGGCGCCCATGGAGACGACACACTTCAGATTGGGGAAGGTCCTGAGGCCGCCGGGCGGCGGCTTCCAGACCACGGCGTACTCCACATCGGCCTTGTCGCCGGGCGTCTCCCAGTCGCGGCAGTCGATGTCTGGCAGCAGGCCCTGCAGTTTCTCCCGCCACCACTCGGCACGGGCATTGCCGACGCGCACCACCAGAGCCATCAGATCATCCCTCTGCAGGGAAGGGTGGCTCGAAGGGGTGCTCGCGCACCACGAAACGCTTGCGCAGCTTCACATGGGCCAGGGAGTCGGCGGCCACGGCCTTGCCCAGGTCGGTACCGTACGCGCTCAACATGGCGTCTTCGCTGTCGAACCACAGCTCGCTGAAGCCGTCGAAGTCGTCTTCCGGGTCGGCGGCGATGTTGGCCTGATAGCGGCGCAGCCCCGGCAGCTTCAGCACCATGGGCAGATGCTCCTTCAACAGCCAGTCGGCGAAGGCCTGCGCCGAGAGTTCGTCCTTGCGCTTCAGCAGCACCACCGCCTTGATCATTCCGCTGCACCCCGATAGCTGAGGCCGCAGCCGCGCAGCACCATGCGGACAACCGTTTCTGCGGCTGTGTCGTAGTCCCTGGCGGCGAGTTGGCGGCGGCCAACCAGGGCGCTCACCTGCACCTCGAAATCGGCGTAGTGCTGGGTTGCCGCCCAGATCACCGAGAACAGATGGACGGGGTCCACCGGCTCGATCTTGCCCTGGCGCACCCAGCTTTCCAGCACCTTCGACTTCTCGGCCACCAGACTCTTCAGGTCGCTCTTCAGAAAGTCGCCGGTGTGCTTGGCGCCGCGGATCATCTCGTTAGCGTAGACCCGCGAGGCGAGGGGGCGCTCCCGCGAGTGACGGATCTTGGCGCGGATGTAGTCCGCCAGCGCATCGGCGGGATCGCTGTCTTCCGTCAGCCGGTCGAGCTCGCCCAGCCAGAGCGTCAGGATGTCGTCGAGCACGGCGCGGTAGAGCGCTTCCTTGGTGCCGAAGTAGTAATGCACGTTGGCCTTGGGCAGGCTGGCGCGCTCGGCGATGGCTGCCGTGGTGGCACCGCGGTAGCCCTGCTCGGCGAAGATCTCCTCCGCGGCCTCAAGAATCAGCGCCCGGTTGCGCAGCCGGATGTGGCCGGGGGCGGTTTCCTCTTTTTCGGCCTCATTCACCGGGCCTTGTTTTGCTGCCGTTTCGCTCATCGGCTTTCTTTGTTTTCCTATCGCGTCTTTCGAACCGACCGTTCGCACGCACCAGGATAGCGCAAAACCTGACCAACTGGTCAAAATTAATTGACCGCTTGGTCAAGGCAAGGCTACAGTCATCCTCAACAAAGAAGCAATACGCCGGAAGTGCGTAAGCAGGCAAATGATCGGGGAGATCAGGATGGGTAACCAACCGGACATCGCGGCCGGGCGCTTGACCGATTCCGATTACGCGGAGAACTTCAGCGACGTGCATCCGCCGCTGGACCGCAAGGCGGCGCTGATCGAGTCGAGCCGCTGCTATTTCTGTTACGACGCGCCCTGCATCGAGGCCTGCCCCACCGGCATCGATATTCCGAGCTTCATCCGCAAGATCTCGACCGACAACGTGCGCGGCGCCGCGCAGGACATTCTGGACGAGAACATCATGGGCGGTGCCTGCGCACGGGTCTGCCCGACGGAAGTGCTCTGCCAGGAAGCCTGCGTGCGCAACACGCAGGAGCACAAGCCGGTGCAGATCGGACTGCTGCAGCGCTACGCCACCGATGCGGTGATGGACGCCGCCGCGCACCCCTTCCAGCGTGCCGAAACGACGGGCAAGCGGGTCGCCGTGGTGGGCGCAGGGCCGGCGGGGCTTTCCTGCGCGCATCGTCTGGCGATGCACGGCCACGACGTCGTGGTCTTCGAGGCCAAGGCCAAGGCCGGCGGCCTGAATGAATACGGCATTGCCGCCTACAAGGTGCCGGAGGACTTCGCTCACCGCGAGGTGGACTTCATCCTGGAGATCGGCGGCATCGAGATCCGCAACGACCAGGCGCTCGGACGCGATATCTCCCTGGCCGACCTCAGGCGCGATTACGACGCGGTCTTTCTCGGAATGGGTCTTGGCGGCGTGCGGGCGCTGGGGCTGGAGGGTGAGGATCTGGATGGCGTTTACAACGCTGTCGATTTCATCGCCGATCTGCGCCAGAGCGAGAACCTGGCCAGCCTGCCGGTGGGCCGCAAGGTGGTGGTGATCGGCGGCGGCAACACCGCCATCGACATTGCCGTCCAGACCAAGCGCCTGGGGGCGGAGGACGTGACCCTGGTCTACCGCCGCGGGCCGGAGGCCATGTCGGCGACCGGGCACGAACAGGAGTTCGCCCAGGTCAACGGCGTGAAGATCAAGCACTGGGCCCAGCCGCGCGAGATTCGCGGCGCCCATGGGCATGTGACCGATGTGGTCTTCGAGTACACGCAGCTTGACGGTAACGGGCGCCTCAGCGGCACCGGCGATGCCTTCAGCGTGCCCGCCGACATGGTGTTCAAGGCCATCGGCCAGGAGATGCTGCCGCTGCCCCAGGCGAATGGGAGCAGCGCGCTTCTGGAGATGGACGGCGCCTGCATCGCGGTCAACGACGACCGCCAGACCTCGCTGCCGGATGTCTGGGCCGGCGGCGACTGCGTGGCCGTCAGTGAAGACCTGACGGTCGCCGCCGTGCAGGACGGCAAGCTGGCGGCGGAGTCCATCAATCGTTTTCTGCGGTCCTGAGACGGCCGCAAGCAGGAAGGGCTGCGGCCCGGGAGGCAAGGACATGGCTGACATTCGTTGCGACATCGCCGGTGTAAAGTCCCCCAATCCCTTCTGGCTGGCCTCGGCGCCGCCGACGGACAAGGAGTACAACGTCGTCCGTGCCTTCAAGGCCGGCTGGGGCGGTGTGGTCTGGAAGACCCTGGGCGAGGACCCGCCGGTTGTGAACGTGTCCTCGCGCTATGGCGCCATGACCTACAACGGCACCCGCATGGCCGGCTTCAACAACATCGAGCTGATCACCGACCGGCCCCTCGACGTGAACCTGCGCGAGATCAAGCAGGTGAAGCGCGACTGGCCGGACCGCGCCATGGTGGTCTCCCTGATGGTGCCCTGCGAGGAGGAGAACTGGCGCAACATCCTGAAACAGGTGGAGGAGACCGAGGCCGACGCAGTGGAACTGAACTTCGGCTGCCCCCACGGCATGTCGGAGCGCGGCATGGGCTCCGCCGTCGGCCAGGTGCCGGAGTACATCGAGATGGTGACCCGCTGGTGCAAGAAGCACAGCCGCATGCCGGTCTTCGTGAAGCTGACCCCAAACGTCACCAACGTGCTGGGGCCGGCGCGGGCGGCCAAGGCGGGCGGGGCCGATGCGGTCTCCCTGATCAACACCATCAACTCCATCATGTCGGTCGACCTCGACATCATGGCGCCGACGCCGACGGTGGGCGGCAAGGGCAGCCACGGCGGCTACTGCGGCCCGGCGGTGAAGCCCATCGCCATGCACATGGTGGCCGAGATCGCCCGCGACCCTGAATGCGCCGGCCTGCCGATCTCTGGAATCGGCGGCATCAGCGACTGGCGCGATGCGGCGGAGTTCATGAGCCTCGGCGCCGGCTCGGTGCAGGTCTGCACGGCGGCCATGCACAAGGGCTTCAAGATCGTCGAGGACATGATCGACGGCCTCGGCTACTGGATGGACGGCAAGGGCCATGGGACGCTGGAGGACTTCCGCGGCGCGGCGGTGCCCAACGTCACCGACTGGCAGTATCTGGACCTCAACTTCGAGACGGTCGCCAAGATCGACCAGGACCTCTGCATCCAGTGCGGCCTCTGCCACATCGCCTGCGAGGACACCTCGCACCAGGCCATCGCGGCGCAGAAGGACAACGGGTCGCGGCGCTACGAGGTGATCGACGCCGAGTGTGTCGGCTGCAATCTCTGCATGCACGTCTGCCCGGTGGAGGGCTGCATCTCCATGGTCGAGGTGGAGAACGGCAAGGACTACATGAACTGGACCCAGGATCCGCGCAACCCGATGAACCAGAAGGCGGCGGAATAGGGCTGGGACAGTAAGCCTGGGGGCGAAGAGCACATCCGCCGGCCCGCCCGCCGGCGGCCGAACAGGGTGATGAGAGCAGGGGGGATAGACTGCGATGACCTTGAAGAACCTCACGGTCAATCAGGACCGCTTGTGGGACTCCTTGATGGAGATGGCCCGGATCGGCCCCGGCGTGGCGGGCGGCAACTGCCGCCTGGCCCTGACCGACTTCGACCGCGAAGGACGCGACCTCTTCGTGCGCTGGTGCCAGGACGCGGGCTGCACCATCACTGTCGACAAGATGGGCAACATCTTTGCGCGGCGGCCGGGCAGCGACCCTTCGCTGCCGCCGGTCGCCACCGGCAGCCACCTGGACACCCAGCCGACCGGCGGCAAGTTCGACGGTGTCTTCGGGGTGCTGGCGGGCCTGGAGGTGATCCGCACCCTGAACGACAACGGCATCGAGACGGCGGCGCCTGTGGAGGTTTCGGTCTGGACCAACGAGGAAGGCTCCCGCTTCGCTCCGGCCATGGTCGCCTCCGGCGTCTTCGCCGGGGTCTTCGATCTGGACTACGGCCATTCCCGCGCCGACGTCGACGGCAAGACCATCGGCGCGGAGCTGGAGCGCATCGGCTACTTGGGCGAGGAGACGCCCGGCGAGCACCCGATGAAGGCCTTTTTCGAGGCCCACATCGAGCAGGGACCGATCCTGGAGGCGGAGGAAAAGACCATCGGTGTCGTCACCGGCGCCCAGGGCCAGCGCTGGTTCGAGGTGACGCTGACGGGGTCCGAATCGCACGCCGGGACCACGCCGATGAACCGCCGCAAGGATGCGCTGGTCGCCGCCTCCAAACTGGTGACGGCGATAAACGAGATCGCCCTGGCCCATCCGCCCCATGCCGTCACCACGGTCGGCATGATGCAGGTGAGCCCCAATTCGCGGAACACCATCCCCGGCTCGGTCTTCATGACGGTCGACCTGCGCCATCCCGATGACGAGACGCTCAGTCAAATGGAAAGCGAATTGCGCGCCGCCTGCGCCGGGATCTGCGATCCGGTGGGCGTCGAAGCGGAGATCGAGAACATCTGGTATTCGCCGCCGATCGCCTTCGACGCGGACTGTGTCGCGGCGGTGAAGAAGGCGGCGGGGGCGGCCGGCTACGGCAACATGGACATCATCTCCGGCGCCGGGCACGACGCTTGCTACATCAGCCGGGTGGCGCCCACCGCCATGATCTTCGTGCCCTGCGAGGACGGGGTCAGCCACAACGAGAGTGAATCGGCCACCCCGGAGGATCTGGCGGCGGGTTGCAACGTTCTGCTGCATGCCATGCTGGAGCGGGCTAGTGCTTGACCTTTCCGGGCGAACAGGCCGGAATAGCGCAAAGCCCCCACAGGCAAGAGGGATGTGAGAGGGGCATGACAGGATGGCGCTAGAGGCGGCGATGCAGCAGGAAGCGGGGGCAGCGGCAAGGGAAGCGGGCGCGGAGCAGCGGGCAGAGGACCGGGTG
This sequence comes from Rhodospirillales bacterium BBD 1991-14, assembly GCA_001657395.1. GTDB lineage: Bacteria > Pseudomonadota > Alphaproteobacteria > Kiloniellales > Kiloniellaceae > Pelagibius. The sequence goes on from LYSY01000001.1 coordinate 591,190, forward strand.
CGGCCGGTCATCGACGTCCAGAATCTCTCCCTGACCTTCGAGACCGCGGACGGGCCGGTCTACGCGCTTTCCGAAGTCGACCTCACCGTCAATGCCGGCGATTTCGTTTCCTTCATCGGGCCCTCCGGCTGCGGCAAGACCACCCTGCTGCGCGTGATCGCCGATCTGGAGCGCCAGACCGCGGGCACCATCAGCGTGAACGGTGTTGCGCCCCATGAGGCGCGCCAGGCCCGCGCCTACGGCTATGTTTTCCAGGCGCCCGCGCTCTATCCCTGGCGTACGGTGGAACGCAACGTCATGCTGCCGCTGGAGATCATGGGCATGAGCGGCGCCGAACGGCGCGAGCGGGCGGAGCGCTACCTGGATCTGGTGAATCTGAAGGGCTTTGAGAAGAAGTTTCCCTGGCAGCTTTCCGGCGGCATGCAGCAGCGGGTCTCCATCGCCCGGGCGTTGTCCTTCGAGCCCGACCTGCTGCTGATGGACGAGCCCTTCGGTGCCCTCGACGAGATCACCCGCGATCACCTGAACGAGCAGTTGCTGCGCCTCTGGGAGCGCACCGGAAAGACGGTGATCTTCGTCACCCACTCGATCCCCGAGGCGGTCTTCCTGTCCTCGAAGATCGTCGTCATGTCGCCGCGCCCGGGGCGCATCATCGACGTGATCGACTGCAACCTGCCGCCGGACCGCACCCTCGACAGCCGCGAGAGCCAGGACTTCGCGGAGATCGCGCACCGGGTGCGCGAGGGGCTGCGGGCCGGGCACAGCTATGACGACTGAGGCTCTCGGCGCTCCGCCACGACCGTCGCCCGGGCTTCTGTCCCGGATCTTCGCGGGACGCAGCGGCCCGCTGGCCGTGGTCTGCCTGGCGATCTTCGCGCTCTGGTACCTGGGAACCGTCTGGCTGAACGCACCTCTTCTGATCGACCGCTATGAGCGGCAGGGGGAGGACTGGTCCATCACCCGCCTGGCTGAGGACGCCATGGCCATGGAGCGCCCGGTGCTGCCGGCGCCCCATCAGGTCGCGGTGGAGCTGAACAAGTCGATCTTCCAGCGCAACGTCACCTCCAAGCGCAGCCTCGTCTACCACGGCTGGGTGACCCTCTCCTCGACCCTGCTGGGCTTTGCCATGGGCACGCTGCTGGGCATCGCGCTTGCGGTCGGCATCGTCCATGTGAACACCCTGGACCGCAGCCTGCTGCCCTGGGTGATCGCCTCCCAGACCATCCCGATCCTCGCCATCGCGCCGATGATCATCGTTGTGCTTGGCAACATCGGCTTCACCGGGCTGGTGCCGAAGGCGCTTATCTCGATGTATCTCTGCTTCTTTCCGGTGACCATCGGCATGGTGAAGGGCCTGCGCTCGCCGGACCCGCTGCAGATGGACCTGATGCGCACTTACAGCGCCAGCACGGGCCAGGTGTTCCGCAAGCTGCGCTGGCCGTCCTCGATCCCCTTCCTTTTCGCCAGCCTGAAGGTGGCCATCGCCATCTCCCTGGTCGGCGCCATCGTCGGCGAGCTTCCGACCGGCGCCTCGGCGGGCATCGGCGCGCGCCTGCTGGTGGGATCGTACTACGGCCAGACCGTGCAGATCTGGGCGGCGCTGCTCACCGCCGCGGCCATGGCGGGGCTGCTTGTCGCCGCCGTCGGCATGATCGAGCGGCTGGTGCTGCAGCGCACGGGGGCTCGGCCATGATGCGCCGGGCCTGGAAAGAAGAGGGCGCCTGTCTCCTGGCCCTTTTGTGTTTCGCCGTCTCCCTTCTTCTGCCGGTCGGTCAGGACGTGATCGGCAATGACGTATCCTGGCTTGCGGAGCCTGGACTTCTGCTTGGCCTCGGCATAACCGCCTTGGCCGCAGTGGGACAGGCGGCGCTCGCGCTGCGCGGCCTCGCCGTCGGCCTCATCTTGCTGGCTGTCTGTGTCGTCGGCGCCTGGGTGCCGCTTGCGGCCATCAGCCGCCAGTTCGCCGTTCTGGGCGCCGAAGCGCCTGTGGGTCTTCAAGGCCTCGGGGTCTGGGTCTTCGTCCTGGGGCTCGGCTTTCTGGTCTGGCGTACGCTCGGGTTGCTGTCGGAAGCCGCGGGCAAGGGGGACAGCAAAGGCTTCGCCGCGCTTCTGGTGCCCGGCCTCTTCGGCGCCTGGCTGATCTATCTCTGGCAGGTCGGTGTCACCGGCTTCGGCGTGCCGACGGTGCTGCTGCCCTCGCCGGAGCGCATCGCGGCCATCTTCATGGCCTCCACGGATACGCTGGTCGCCGACTTCTACCAGACCTTCATCAAGTCGGTACTGACCGGCTTCCTCATGGGCTGCGGCAGCGGCTTCCTGGTGGCGATCCTGGTCGACCGGGTGCCCTTCCTGCAGCGCGGCCTGCTGCCGCTCGGCAACTTCGTCTCGGCCCTGCCCATCGTGGGCGTGGCGCCGATCATGGTGATGTGGTTCGGCTTCGACTGGCAGTCCAAGGCGGCGGTCGTCGTCATCATGACCTTCTTCCCGATGCTGGTGAACACCATCACCGGTCTGCACGCCACCCAGGCGATGGAGCGCGACCTCATGCGCTCCTATGGGGCGAGCTACCTGCAGACCCTGGTTCGCGTGAGGCTGCCCAACGCCTTGCCCTTTATTTTCAACGCCCTCAAGATCAACTCCACGCTGGCGCTGATCGGCGCCATCGTGGCGGAATTCTTCGGCACGCCGATCGTCGGCATGGGCTTCCGGATTTCCACCGAGATCGGCCGCATGAACGTGGAGATGGTCTGGGCCACCATCGCCGTGGCCGCCGTGGCCGGATCGCTGTTCTACGGGCTGCTGGCCCTGGCTGAGCGGGCCGCGACGTTCTGGCATCCCTCCTATCGATAAGGAAGGAAGACCAAGGGTTTGGGATGCGTTTAGGGAGAGAAACCTCAAGAGCAAGAAACGAGTCTCAGAGAAGAGGAGAGGCAAGATGAGAAAGCTGATTTCACTGGCGGCAGGGGCGGGCCTGCTGCTGACGGCCGGTACGGCCGCAGCGGCCGACGAGGTGACGCTGCAGTTGAAGTGGGTGACCCAGGCGCAGTTCGCCGGCTACTTCGTCGCCCAGGACAAGGGCTTCTATGAAGAAGCCGGGCTCGACGTCACCATCAAGCCGGGCGGGCCGGACATCGCCCCGCCGCAGGTGATTGCCGGCGGCGGCGCCGATGTGATCATCGACTGGATGCCCTCGGCCCTGGCGTCGCGGGAGAAGGGCGTGCCGCTGGTGAACATCGCCCAGGTCTTCAAGAAGTCGGGCATGATGCTGACCTGCCGCAAGGACAGCGGCATCACCTCGCCGGCGGACTTCAAGGGCCGCACCCTGGGGGTCTGGTTCTTCGGCAACGAGTACCCCTTCCTCTCCTGGATGGCGAAGCTCGGCCTGCCGACCGACGGCGGGCCTGAGGGCGTGACGGTCCTGAAGCAGGGCTTCAACGTCGACCCGATCCTGCAGAAGCAGGCCGATTGCGTCTCCACCATGACCTACAACGAGTACTGGCAGATCATCGACGCCGGTCTCGGCGCCGACGACCTCATCGTCTACAAGTACGAGGACCAGGGCGTCGCAACCCTGGAGGACGGCCTCTACGTTCTGGAAGAGAACCTTCAGGACCCGGCCTTCGTCGACAAGATGGCGCGTTTCGTGGCCGCCTCCCTGAAGGGCTGGGAGTACGCCAAGAACAATGTCGAGGAAGCCGCCGACATCGTGCTGGAGAACGACGAGACCGGCGCCCAGACCGAAAAGCACCAGCGGCGCATGATGGGCGAGATCGCCAAGCTGCTGGAAGGCTCGGCCAAGGGCCTTGGCTATCTGGAGCCCGGCGACTACGACCGCACGGTGGACACCCTGTTGGCCAACGCCTCCACGCCGGTCATCACCAAGAAGCCGGAAGGCGCCTGGACCCATGCGGTCTGGGAAAAGGCCAACGGAATGTAAATCCCGAAGTATAGAGGGCTGGGTTGGGGGAGCGCTTTGGCGCTCCCCCATTTTTCTGCAAGAACGGTAACCGGGTCGTCGTCAGTCCTTCTTGACGCAGGTGACCACATCATTGACCACCTGGCAGTCCGCGGCGATCAGGCCGATCCCGCAGTTCAGGCCATCGGGTCCCGAGTTGCAGCCGGTACAGCCCCCCGGTTGACTGCAGTCGTCGCAGCAGGCGTCGAACTCCAGCTCGCCGCTCATGGGCGCCTTGAGGGACTGCGGAGCCTCGCCGCCGGGCGGCGAACGGCGCTTCAGAACGCGCTTCTTCGTGTTCTCCAACTCGGCCAGCACCGTAAACCCGGCAAGATCAACCGCGGTTGCTGCCGGTTCCAATTGCTGAAGGGAAACATCTGCGGAAACGGGTTCCGCCTGCGCGGTCACGGACAGCGCCAGAAAAAGGCACCCCAGGGCCGCGCAGATCAGGTTACGTAGGTTCATGGTTCGGATTCTCCTCAGTAGAGACGCCAAAGACAGGTGACGCCGCCGATGTGTCGGGAGTCCGAAACCGAAAGTTCAAGCGCCTTCAGATCTGCGGAAGACGCGTCCGCGCATATGGCCAGGAGCGAGGCCGCCCTCAGAGCGCTTCGTCCAAGGCCTTGATCAGCCGCTCGATGTCTTCCGGGCTGGTGTAGTGGACGAAGGAGAGGCGCAGCACGCCGGGCTCGGGGTCGATGCCCATGGCCTGCACCAGGCGGTAGGCGTAGAAGTTGCTGACGCAGGCGGCGATCCTGTGGTGGCGCAGGCTCTCGATGACCTCCGGCGCCGGCTTGTTCTTGGGATGGATCGCCACCGTCGGCGCGCGCACGGCTGCGTCTGTCGGGCCCAGTACCCGGATGTCGTTGCGCTGACGCAGGTGGTCGAGCAGCGGGGCCAGCAAGGCCTTTTCCTGAGCCTCCATGAGGCCGTGTACCCGCCGTCCGCGCTCCGCTTCATCGGTATCGTTGCCGTCGAAGTGATGGGCGTCGAGGGCGTCGAAGTAGTCGGCGATGCCGGCGGAGGCGGCGATCTGCGCGTGGTCGGGGCCGGCGGGCGTCAGCTTCTTCAGGATCTTGTCGGCATTGAAGAAGTGGCCCTGGTTGGGCAGGCGCTCGGCGAGGTCCCGCTTCACCGTCATCAGGCCCTGGTGCGGCCCGTAGGTTTTGTAGAGCGAGAAGAGATAGATGTCGGCGTCCAGGGCGGCCACGTCGGGAAAGCCATGCGGCGCGTAGGAGACGCCGTCCACCGCGACCACCGCGCCGGCGGCATGGGCCTTGGCGGCGATCTCCGCCACCGGGTTCACGTGGCCGACGATGTTGGAGCAGTGGGGAAAGGCGACGAGGCGTGTCTTCTCGCTAAGGAGAGCATCCAGCGCTGCCGGATCGAGCTCGCCGCTCTCCGGGTCCACCTGCCACTCGCGCACCACGGTGCCGCTGTCCGCCAAGCGCCGCCAGGCCCCGGAGTTGGCCTCGTGGTCCTGATTGGTGACGACGATCTCGTCGCCCTCGTTCAGCATCTCGCGGAAGGCCTGGGCCAGGACGTAGGTGTTCTGGGTGGTCGAGGGGCCGAAGTGCAGCTCGTCCTCGGCGACATTCAGATAGCCGGCCAGCCGCCGTCGCGCCTCGTCCATCTCCGCCCCGGCGCGCTCGGAGGCCGGGAAGGGGCCGTAGGGTTGCACCTTGGTTTCCCGGTAGAAGCGGGTGAGACGCTCAATCACGGGAGCGCAGGCGTAGGAGCCGCCGGCGTTCTCGAAAAAGGCCCAGTCTTTCAGGGAGGGCTCGGCAAAGGCGGGAAACTGGGAGCGGACAAAGGCGAGGTCGAGCTGGGACAAGGGATTTCCTCAATCAGGTATCAGTGTTTCATAAAGTCGATAGCTTCATTCCCCAGCACCTTCAACCGCGTCTCTACCGGCGGGGTCTCCGCAACCACGCGGCCGCGGCGGATGACGGTGAGGCGGGCGGGCTTGAGGCGCAGAGCCTCCAGCACGTCTCCGGCCTGGAGGATCACCATGTCGGCATTGCAGCCGGGGGCGAGGCCGTAGCCTTCCAGCCCCAGGGTCCTGGCGCCGTTCTCTGTGACGGCGGCAAAGCAGTCCTTCTGTTCCTCGACGCCGGTCATGAGGCCGACGTGGAGGCCCATGTGGGCGACCTCGATCATGTCGTGGCTGCCCAGGGGATACCAGGGGTCCATGACGCAGTCGTGGCCGAAGGAGACGTTGATGCCCTGGGCCAGCAGTTCCTTCACCCGGGTCATGCCGCGGCGCTTGGGGTAGCTGTCGTGGCGGCCCTGGATGGTGATGTTGATCAGCGGGTTGGCCACTGCGTTCACCCCGGCCTCGGCCATCAGCGGCATCAGCTTGGAGACGTAGTAGTTGTCCATGGAGTGCATGGAGGTGAGGTGGGAGCCGGTCACCCGCTCCTGCAGGCCCAGGCGCTGGGTCTCGTAGGACAGGGTCTCGATATGGCGGGAGTTGGGGTCATCGGTCTCGTCGCAATGCATGTCGACCCGCAGCCCCCGCTCGGCGGCCAGTTCGCAGAGCAGGCGCACGGACTCGCCCCCCTCGGCCATGGTGCGCTCGAAATGGGGGATGCCGCCGACGATGTCGACGCCCTTGTCGAGGGCGCGGCGCATGTTCTCCCGGGCACTAGGTGAGCGCAGGTAGCCGTCCTGCGGGAAGGCGACGAGCTGCAGATCGATGACGTCCTTCACGGTATCCCGGACTTCCAGCAGCGCCTCGACGGCAAGCAGGCGGTCGTCGCAGATGTCGACATGGCTGCGGATCGCGAGCGTGCCCTTGGCGACCGACCAGCGGCAGAGCGCCAGCGCGCGCTCCTTCAGCGCCTCTACCGTGAGGTCAGGCTTCAACTCGCCCCAGAGAGCGATGCCCTCCAGCAGCGTGCCGCTCTGGTTCAGGCGCGGCAGGCCGAGGCTCAAGGTCGCATCCATGTGGAAGTGGCTGTCGACGAAAGGCGGCGTGACGAGGTGGCCCTGGGCGTCGATCTCCTGCGTCGCCTCCGCCGCGATGGCCGGCGCCACCTCGGCGATGACGCCGTTCTCTACGGCGATGTCCAGGCCGCTTGCGCCATCGGGCAGCGTGGCGTTGCGGACAATGAGATCGAGCATGGGGCCTCTCTGTGGTCTCTAGCGCTCGCCCTTGCGGAAGGGCACCAGCAGGGCCTTGGGGTAGGCCGCGCGCCGCGACATGACGATCATCGCCAGGATGCTCAGAACATAGGGCATCATGAGGAAGAACTGATAGGGGATAAAGGCCGATGCGGATTGCTGCACGCGGATCTGCAGTGCTTCGAAGGCGGCGAAGAGCAGCGCCCCGAGCAGGGCTTTGCCCGGCCGCCAGGAGGCGAAGATCACCAGGGCAACGCAGATCCAGCCGCGCCCGTTGATCATGCCGATGTAGAAGGCATCGAAGACGGAAATGGTGAGGAAGGCGCCGCCGACGGCCATGAAGGCACTGCCCAGCATCACGGCTGCGGTCCGCAGGCGGTGGACGTCGATCCCCTGGGCCTCCACCGCCATGGGGTTCTCGCCCACCATGCGCACGGCCAGTCCCAGTGGCGTGCGGTATAGGCCGTAGCCGACCAGGGGTACCAGGAGGAAAGCGAGGTAGGTGAGCGGGCTCTGGGTGAAGAGGACCTCGCCGAGGAAGGGAAGCTCGGACAGGCCCGGAACGGGGTAGGGCTGAAAGGGGTCGATCTTAGGCGGCGTGGTGACGTCCGGCAGCAGCATGCGGAAGGCGAAGTAGCTGAGCGCAGAGGCCAGCAGGGTGATGCCGATCCCGGTGACGTGCTGGGAGACGCCGAGATAGACGCTGAAGCCGGAGTGCAGCAGGCCGAAGAGGGCGCCAAAGGCCGCGGCCACCAGCACCGCCGACCACAGCCCGCCGCCCTGGTAGACCCACATCCAGGCGACCATGGCCCCCAGGGTCATGATGCCCTCGATGCCGAGATTGAGCACGCCCGCGCGCTCGCAGATGAGTTCGCCCAGGGTGCCGAAGATGAGCGGCGTTGCCATGCGCACCAGCGCGGCCCAGAAGCCCAGCGAGACGAAGATCTCCAGGATGTCCATGCCGTCCGGCCCCTAGCGCAGGCGGGGCCGGTAGCGCACGAAGAGCACGCTCGCCAGGACCAGCAGCAAGGCCGTCGCGGTCAGCACGTCGGCCAGGTAGTTGGAGATCGACATGGCCCGGCTCATGGCATCGGCGCCGTTGTAGATGGCGGCAACGAAGATCGCCGCCGCGATCACGCCCAGGGGATGCAGGCCCGCCAGCATGGCCACCGCGATGCCGGTGTAGCCAAAGCCGGGGGAGATATCGAGGGTGAGGTAGCCTTTCAGGCCCGCCAGCTCGCAGACCCCGGCCATGCCGGCGAGGCCGCCGGAGAGCAGCGCCGTCCGGAGCACGGTCGCGCCCATCGGGATGCCAGCGAAGCGCGCCGCCTCCGGGTTGTTGCCGACGGCCCGGATCTCGAAACCCCACTTGGAGTAGCGGATGAAGGCCCAGGCGGCGACCGCGAAGAAGACCGCCCAGAGCAGGCCCGAATGCAGGCGGGTGCGGGGGATCAGCGGTGAGAGCACGCCCTCGTCGATGACAGGTGCCGCCTGGGGCCAGCCCATGGCCAAGGGGTCCTTCCAGGGCCCGAAGAGCAGGTAGTTGGCGAAGAGCAGGACGACGAAGTTGAGGAGGAGTGTGGTTACCACCTCGTCGACCCTGAGCTTCAGCTTCAGGATCACGGGCAGCAGCAGCAGCAGCCCGCCGGCAAGGGCCCCGACCAGGAAAAGGAAGGGCACCATCAGCAGGGGCGGCAGGGTGACGAGCCCGGTGCCGACATAGGTCGCTGCCAGAGCGCCGGCATAGAGCTGGCCCTCGCCGCCGATGTTCCAGAGCTTGGCGCGGAAAGCAACAGCAGCGGCCAGCCCGGTGAAGATCAGCGGCGCCGCGCGGGTCAGGGTCTCGCTGAGGGCGAAGACCGAGCCCAGCGCGCCCTTCACCAGGGCGCCGTAGGCGGCCAGCACCGGCGCCCCCGCCCAGACGATGAGTAGCCCGCAGAGCAGGAAGGCCAGGGCGATGGCCGTCAGCGGGGCGGCCAGGTTCAGCCAGAGCGGCACATGGGCGCGGGGCTCAAGACGCATGGCGGCCCTCGTCGCGATGCCCTGCCGTACCGTGACCGGCCATCATCAGGCCGAGGGTTCTGAGATCTGCTTGTTCCACAGGGACAGGCTCGGAGAGACGCCCGTGGTAGAGCACGGCGATGCGGTCGGACATCTGCAGCAGCTCTTCCAGGTCCTCGGAGATCAGGACGATGCCGGCGCCTTCGGCCCGCGCCTGGAACAGCAGGGCCTGCACAGCCGCCGCGGCGCCGACGTCGAGCCCGCGGGTCGGCTGGTTGGCGAGGATGATGCGCGGCTTCTCATCCAGGACCCGGGCGAGGATCACCTTCTGCATGTTGCCGCCGGAAAGGCTGCGTGTGGCCGTGGTGGCGTCGGCGCCGCGAATGTCGAAGGCGGCGATCTTCTCTTCGGCATTTCGGCGCAGGGCCGCCCCCTTGACGAAGCCGAGGCGCGAGAAGCGGTCCCCGCCATAGGCTTCCAGAACCAGGTTCTCCTCCACCGTGAAGTCGCCGACGACGCCGGTGGCGTGGCGGTCCTCCGGCACCCGCCCGACGCCGCGCTTCAGCATGGCCGCCGGGGAGGCCGCCGTGATCGTGTCGCCGAGGATCTCGAAGCGTCCCGCCGTTGGTGCCTCGAGGCCGGAGATCAGGGCGGCGAGGGCGGCCTGACCGTTGCCGGAGACTCCGGCAATTCCGAAAACCTCTTTTCCACAGAGGGTTAGATCTAGATTCTCAAGCGATATCTTGCCCTCTGCACCGCGCAGTCCGACGCCTTCCATCCGCAGCAGAGGCGCACCCGGCTCCAGGCGGCTGCGTTCGGGCAGGGCGACCGCCCGGCCCACCATGGCCTCCGCAAGCCCTTCGCGGGAGGCTTCGGCGATGGGGAAGTCGGCCACCAGCCTGCCTTGACGCAGCACCGCAACGCGGTCGGCAATAGCCATCACCTCGTTCAGCTTATGAGAAATGAAAATGATGGAGAGCCCCTCGGCCGCCATGGTCTTCAAGGTGGCGAAGAAGCTTTCCACCTCCTGTGGCGTCAGCACCGCGGTCGGCTCGTCGAGGATCAGGACACGGGCGCCGCGGTAAAGCGCCTTAAGGATTTCCACCCGCTGACGCTCACCGACCGAGAGGTCGCGCACAAGGCGCCGGCTCTCCACCTGCAGGCCGAAGCGCGCCGCGAGGTCCTCGACACGGCGCCTGGCGGCCGCGCGGTTCTGCTTCAGACGCCACAGCGGTTCCGTGCCCAGCACGATGTTGTCGAGCACGGTGAGGTTCTCGCCCAGGGTGAAATGCTGATGCACCATGCCGACCCCGGCGGCGATGGCAGCCTTGGGGGAGCCCGGCGGCAGGGCGTCCCCGAAAACCGCGATCTCGCCCTCGTCGGCCAGGTAGTGGCCGAAGAGAATGCTCATCAAGGTGGTCTTGCCGGCGCCGTTCTCTCCCAGGAGCGCCAGGATCTCCCCACGCCCCAGACCGAGGGAGATGGCATCGTTGGCGACCAGCGCACCAAATCGCTTGGTGATGCCGGACAGCCGCAACACAGGCTCAGCGCCTGAGGCGGCAGCAGCGGACGCTTGCGCCTGCGCCATCGTCAGATCCCCCGATGATCGATTGCTGCCGGGTCAGGGCAGGGCTAACACGACTGCCCCGACCCGGCGATACGTCCGGTCAGAACGTCGACTTGGGTTCGTCGTCGTTGGTCTGTACCACGAAGTCCCCGGCTTTGATCTCCTGGGCGAGAGTCTCGATCTTCGCCTTTGTTTCGGCCGGGATCTTGTCCTCGAACTCGTAGAACGGCGAGAGGGAGGCGCCGCCGGCCTTCATCATCGTCCACTCCTTGTAGTTCTCGGCCGTGAAGGTGCCGGCCTTCACCTGGGAAATGGCGTAGTCGATGGCCGGTTCCATGTGCCAGAGGGCCGAGGCGACCACCACGTCTGTGCCGTTCTCAGCCTTGTTCATGTCGTTCACGTTGCCGAAGGCGATGATTCCCTTCTCACGGGCGGCGTCGACCACGCCGGCCCGCTCAGCGTAGAGCACGTCCACCCCGGCCTCGACCTGGGCAAAGGCGAATTCCTTGGCTTTCGGCGGGTCGTACCAGGAGCCGATGAAGGAGACCTTGAATTCGACGTCCGGGTTGACCGAGCGCGCGCCTTCCATGAAGGCATGGAACAGCCGGTTCACCTCCCCGATGGGAAAGCCGCCCACCATGCCGATCCTGTTGGTCTTGGTCATGGTGCCGGCGACGATCCCCATGAGATAGCAGGGCTCGTGGATCCAGTTGTCGAAGACGGAGAAGTTCTTGCCGTGGGGCACACCCGGGTCGCCCATGAGGAAGGCGATTTCGGGATAGTCGTCGGCTACCTTGCGGGCCTCGCGGCTGATGCCGAAGGCCTCCCCGACGACCAGGTCGACGCCGCCCTCGGCGTACTCGCGCATCACCCGGACATAGTCGGTGTTGGGCACCTTCTCCGAGAAGCTGTACTCGATGTCGCCGCGTTCCTTGGCGGCGGTCAGCGCACGGTGTAGCGTGCCCACCCACTTCTGCTGGATCGGCACCGTGTAGATGCCGGCCACCTTCAGCTTTTCCGCCTGCGCCGCGCCGCCGGAAAGCCCAAAAACGGCTGCAGCCACCAGTGCCGCCGCGCCGGCCTGCACGACCGTGCGGCGCCGCAGGCTGCGCTTTGCCAATACCGTACCGTTCCCCGAAATTCGAGAAGTCATCCCCCTAGCTCCCTTGTTTGCGGTGTTTCGCCGCCTGTCTGTCGTTGTCCGGGCGGCGTCCGACCCGTTGCTACATCCGGGCTACATCCGGTTCACCGCCACCGGCGTCTTTGCCTCCCGCCGGCGGTTCACAGCGTCGTAGTAGGGCGCGAAGGTCGGCCGGTCGACGTAGCGTCCGGCACCGCGTTCGGTGCGGACGTCGCCGTCCTGGTAGACCACCTTGCCCTGGCTGATGGTGACCGTATTGATGCCCTTGACGGTCATTCCCTCGAAGATATTGAAGTCCACGTTCTGATGGTGCGTGTCCTTGGAAATCGTGCGCTCCTTGGTCGGGTCCCAGATTGCAATGTCGGCGTCGGCGCCGACGGAGATGGAGCCCTTGCGCGGATAGATGTTGAAGATCTTGGCGGCGTTGGTGGAGGTGATGGCCACGAACTCGTTCATCGTCAGACGGCCCGAGTTCACCCCGTGGTGCCAGAGCACGTGCATGCGGTCCTCGACCCCGCCGGTCCCGTTGGGGATCTGGGTGAAGTTGTTGTGGCCCATGCGCTTCTGCGGGGCGCAGAAGCAGCAGTGGTCGGTGGCCGTGGTCTGCAGCATGCCGGCCTGAAGGCCGCGCCAGAGCGCGTCCTGATGCTCCTTGGAGCGGAACGGCGGGCTCATCACGTGAGCCGCGGCAAAATCCCAGTCCGGGTTGCGGTAGACCTCGTCGTTGACCAGCAGGTGGCCGGCCAGGACCTCGCCGAAGACGCGCTGGCCTTCGTTGCGCGCCCGGGTGATGGCCTGCAGGGATTCGATGCAGGAGTTGTGGACGATGTAGAGCGGCACGTCGAGGACCTGGGCGACGCGGATTGCGCGGTTTGCGGCCTCGCCCTCGACCTCCGGCGGGCGGGAGAGGGGGTGGCCCTCCGGCCCGGTGATGCCGCTTTTCAGGATCTCGTTCTGCAGGTGGAAGACCAGCTCGCCGTTTTCGGCATGGACGGTGCAGATGGCGCCCAGTTCGCGCGCCCGGGTGAAGGAGTTCACCAGCACCTCGTCATCGCACATGATGGCGCCTTTGTAGGCCATGAAGTGCTTGAAGGAGTTGACTCCGTGGTCGCGGGTCAGGGTCCCCATGGCCTCCTTGACGGTCTCGTCCCACCAGGTGATGGCGACATGGAAGGAGTAGTCACCGGCCGCCTTCTCTGCCCAGCCGCGCCAGGTGTGATAGGCCTCCATGATGTCCTGCTGCGGGTTGGGGATGACGAAGTCGATGATCATCGTCGTGCCGCCAACCATGCCGGCAGTGGTCCCGGTAAAGAAGTCCTCGGAAGCGACCGTGCCCATGAAGGGCAGTTCCATGTGGGTGTGCGGGTCGATGCCGCCCGGCATGACATAGCCGCCGCCCGCATCGATGACCTCCGCGCCAGAGGGAGCCTCCAAGTTCTCGCCGATTGCGACGATCTTGTCCGCCTCGGTCAGTATATCAGCCCGATAGGAATGGTCGGCCGTCACCACGGTGCCGCCCTTGATCAAGATCGCCATGACTGCTGTCCCTCCTTGCGCCTGTCCCTGTTTTGGATTTCCTGTCCGTTTGGTCAATTTTGCATCATGTCGCAGCCCGATGCGAGTCCGCTTTTCGTGCTTTCGCCCGGTTTTCGGCGAAGGCACGGACGGCGGGGACCCTGCCGCCGGGCGAATAGGGCCTTGCATCGGTTCCTGACCAAATGGTCAAATCTTCCGCAGGACAGATGGCGCCGCGGGAGAACCGCGGCGCATTGCAGAGGGAGAGCAAGCGATGGCGACGGTGCGGGCGGGCCTTATTCAGATGGCTCTGAAGGCGGATACGGGGGAAAGCCCGGAAACCATCCGTGACAGGATGAACGAAGCGCATCTGCCGCTGATCGACGAGGCCGGCGCCAAGGGCGTCCAGGTGTTGTGTTTGCAGGAAGTCTTCAACCAGCCCTACTTCTGTCCCAGCCAGGACGTGAAGTGGTACGGCGCTGCGGAAAAGGTGCCGGACGGGCCGACGGTCAAACTGATGCAGGACTATGCCAAGAAGCACTCCATGGTGATCGTGGTGCCGATCTACGAGGAGGACATCACCGGCGTCTACTACAACACCGCTGCCGTCATCGACGCCGACGGCAGCTACCTCGGCAAATACCGCAAGTCTCACATCCCGCAGGTGGCGGGGTTCTACGAGAAGTTCTTCTTCAAGCCGGGCAATTCCGGCTGGCCGATGTTCCAGACGGCTTACTGCAAGCTCGGCGTCTACATCTGCTACGACCGGCATTTTCCGGAGGGCTGGCGCGCCCTGGCCCTTAGCGGGGCCGAGTACATCGTCAATCCCTCGGCCACCGTGGCCGGCCTCAGCCAGTACCTCTGGAAACTGGAACAGCCGGCTTCCGCGGTCGCCAACGGCTGCTACATCGGCGCGGTCAACCGCGTCGGCACGGAGGCGCCCTGGAACATCGGTAAGTTCTACGGCTCCAGCTATGTCGTCAATCCGCGCGGCGAGTTCCTTGTGGAGGCCAGTGAGGACAAGGACGAACTTGTGGTCGCCGATATGGACATGGATATGGTCCGCGAAGTGCGGAACCTCTGGCAGTTCTTCCGCGACCGGCGGCCGGAAGCCTACGAACCGCTCACAGCGATCTGATCCAACCCGATCCCCGCGGTGGGATCCGGCCTGCCGCTCAGGAGGCGGTGGTCCGAGAGGCTTGAGCGAGCGACGCGGAGAGGTCGCGGGCGGCCCGGTCCAGCAGAGCCTGCGGGACGTCGCCGATCACCAGGAAGGCAAAGCCCTCCGCGACCCAGGACACACCGGCGAGCCCCCTGAAACTCTGGGTCTCCATTGGTCGGTTGCCGGCCTCGGTCGGGGTCACGCAGAACGCCACCGGACGGTCCCGGCTGTCGAGATAGGCAAACTGGGCGAGCGGCGCCGCCTCGTAGCCCAGGATCTGGGCCCGGCGGTAGCGCAGGCCGCTGACGTTGCGAAGCGTCGTGCCGGCAATGTCCAGGCCCAGTTGGGCGACAACCCTGGCCCGCTCGCTTTCGAGTCCTGCCGGGCTCGGGTCGAGGTGGGTCAGCGTCTCGCTGCGGTAGAGCAGCTGATACTCGGCGACGGCCATGCGCCAGTCTTCGGTCTGTGTCGGTGCGGTGATGCGGCCGCCCGCAAAGCCGATGGCGGCGACAGCGGCGAGGCTCGCGGCGATGGCCGCCCTGCGGCTGAGGCGGGGGCCCGTGGGGCGGGCTGAAGGTTGGGAAGGTTGTTGGTCTTCAAGGGCCGGTTCCGCTTGGCCGGGCGCCAAAGGAAGCAGGCTGTCGAAAGCGGCCTTTACGGCCTCGGTGTCGACAGTCAGATCATCCAGCCGGGCGCGCAACGCCGGATCGTCGCGCAGCACCTGCTCGACGGCCTTGGCCTGCTCGGGCGGGAGTTCCCTGTCCAGGTAGGCAACCAGATCTTCGTCGCTGATCGACCTGCTATCCATGGTCCGTTAAAGGGTCCGTTGTTTGACTGCGCCCGAGGTGGCCTTGAGGGCGGCAAGCTTGTTGCGGGCCGCGGCAAGCCGGCTCATGACGGTCCCGATCGGGATTTGCAGATGCTCGGCAGCTTCCTTGTAGGAGAAGCCCTCCACATAGACCAGGAACACCGTCACGCGCTGCGCCTCAGGCAGGTCCATCACTGCCTTTAACACCTCGGCATGGAAAAAATTCGCTTCGGCGTCTGGTCCAGGCGCCGGCAGCGCCAGTTCGTCGCTGGGCACCAGCCCGCCGCCCCGGCGCACGTTCTCGGCCCTCAGGGTGTTGTACCAGAGGTTCTTGGCAATGCTGAAAACCCACCGGTCTGCGTGTGTTCCAGCCTGGAACTGATGTGCACTCTCAAGTGCCTTCAGACAGGCTGCCTGGCACAGGTCCTCCGCTGCCGGGAGATCCCGCGTCAGGGCAAGGCAGTACCGCCAGAGCCGGGGATAGAAGCCCTGCAGCATCTCTTTCATGCGGTCTTGCGCCGATCTTTCGACTGCCACGCGAATAAATTCCGGTCTTTGGGTGTTCTCGCTTCAGATCATGGCCACGCCGGTCATGAGCCTAAGACGAATAGGGAGGATATTCCATGCGCATTCCCGTGATCGCTGCCGCCGTGACGCTGGCGGCCGGTTCCGCTCTTGCCGGCGAGACGCCGGCGCCGCCCGATGCCAAGGTCTACTTCATCGGTTTGCAGGACGGTCAGACGGTCTCCTCCCCGGTGACCATCCGCTTCGGCCTTTCCGGCATGGGCGTCGCGCCGGCGGGTGTGGATGACAAGAAGCACACCGGCCACCACCATCTGATCATCAACGAGGTGATCGAGGGGGAAGAGCTGAACGAGCCGATCCCGGCGGATGACAGCCATATCCATTTCGGCGGCGGACAGACCGAGGCGACGGTCGAACTGCCCCCCGGCACCCACATGCTTCAGCTTGTGTTGGGCGATTGGAGCCACATCCCGCACAACCCGCCGGTGATGTCCGAGCGGATCAGCGTCACGGTCAAGTAGGCCGGCGCATATCTCGGTTGATCCGCGCCGGCCGGCAGCCGGCGCGGAGTCGCCCGATCCGTAGCAGGTTAGGCCCAAGCCGGCGGCCTTCTAACCCTTAATTGCCGTTGCGGCCGCTCTTTCCCGGCCTAGTGCGCCGGAAATGGTGCCGATCTCGCCAATGCTTCGCTTCATCCTGTATTTCGCGCCCGCAATAGGGTAATTCTGACTGGGCAAGTCGGACTTGGGGGGCGGCATGACTGAGAGCGGTTCAATGCGGCGTTTCATCGTGGAGCTCATAAAGCCTTCGCACTACGACGACGACGGCTATGTGATCCAGTGGGCCAAGGCCTGGGTGCCGTCCAACACCCTCTCCAGTCTCTACGGGCTGTCGCTTGACATCATGGACCGCAGGCTTCTCGGTCATGACGTCGAGGTCGAGTTGAACGCCTACGACGAGACCAACACCATCATACCGATCGAGCAGATCGTCGAACGCATGACGGCGCCCGGCGTCCGCGGGGTGGTCTGCCTCGTCGGCGTACAGTCGAATCAATTCCCCCGCGCCATGGACATCGCACGCCGGTTTCGCGCCGAGGGCCTTCAGGTGGCGATCGGCGGCTTCCATCCGAGCGGCTGCCTTTCCATGCTGCCCGAGCTTCCGCCGGACCTGCAGGAAGCCCTGGACCTGGGTATCACGCTCTATGCCGGGGAGGGCGAGGGACGGCTTCATCACTTCTACCGCGATGCGCTGAACGAAGAGCTGAAGCCGATCTACAACTACATGAACGACCTGCCGGGGATCGACAACGAGCCCACGCCCTACCTGCCGGAGTCCCTGGTGCGCCGCTACGGCGGTTCAGTGGCCTGTTTCGATGCCGGGCGCGGCTGCCCCTTCCAATGCAGTTTCTGCACCATCATCAACGTCCAGGGCCGCAAGTCGCGCTTCCGCGAGGCGGACGATGTCGAACGCCTGGTGCGGGCGAACATCGAGCAGGGCATCACCCGTTTCTTCATCACCGACGACAACTTCGCCCGCAACAAGAACTGGGAGGCGATCTTCGACCGGCTGGGCGACCTGAAGGAGGAGACCGGCCTGCCGTTCTCCATCATCATTCAGGTCGATACGCTCTGCCACAAGATCGAGAACTTCGTGGCGAAGGCCAAGCGGGCCGGCGTTGCGCGGGTTTTCATCGGCCTGGAGAACATCAATCCGGACAACCTGATGGCAGCCAAGAAGCGCCAGAACCGGATCACCGAGTACCGGCTGATGCTGCAGGAGTGGCGCAATCACCAGATCCTGACCTATGCGGGCTACATTCTGGGCTTCCCCGCCGATACGCCGGAGAAGATCGCCCACGATATCGAGGTCATCAAACGCGAACTGCCCATCGACATCCTGGAGTTCTTCTGCCTGACGCCGCTGCCGGGCTCCGAGGATCACAAGAACCTCTACCTGAACGGGGTCCCCATGGACCCCGACATGAACATCTACGACCTGGAGCATGTCTGCACCGGGCATTCCCTGATGACCAAGGAGGAGTGGCAGGGCATCTACCACAAGGCCTGGGAACTCTACTATTCCGATGAGCACCTGGAGACGCTGATGCGGCGGATCATCGTCAGCGGCAACAAGCCGGAGCGTATCTGGGCCCACGCCCTGCAGTTCGCCGGCTGCATCCGCTACGAGAAGGTGCACCCGCTTCAGGGCGGATACTTCCGGCGCAAGGTGCGCACCCAGCGCCGTTCGGGACTGCCCCTGGAATCGCCCCTGGTGTTCTACCCGCGCCGGGTCTGGGAGGTTCTGCGCACCTATGTTCCCTTCGCCGGCTTCGCGCTCAGGCTCTGGCTCAAGTGCCAGCAGATCAAGCGGGACCCGGCCAGCAAGGACTACACGGACCTGGCGTTAACGCCGGTAACCGACCACGGCGAAGACGAGAGCCTGGAGATGTTCGCCCACACGGAAGCGGCCCAGGCGGCCGTTGCCAAGGCGCAGCGGGAATCCGCAGCCCGCGAGAAGCGCGCCAAGGAACCGATCGCGGCAGCGGAGTAGGCCCTAAAACAGCGGTCGGTCGGGCAGGTCGAACATCGAAGCACCGCCAAGGCTGTCCACCGTCACGCCGTCTTCGGCGAACGGAAGCAGCAGGCGGCGATAGTGCAGCAGTCCGTCGGGCAGCCACTGCGCCGAGCGCTTTGCGTAGTGGGGCTGACCGCTGTGGACCACAGTATCGAACTCCTGCCGGATCTCGGCGGCCCGATCCGGTGGATGGATCTCATCGAAGGTCTTGCCGCGCATCTCGAACCCGACCGTCGCGCAGAGCATCGATCCGGCCAGACGCATGCGGTAGTCGAGCGGGTCACGCTCAACGTCATACATGAATAGGTGCGGCACGATTTCAGCCGGGAGGGCCGCCGGGTCGAGCGCCCTGCGCGCCGGGAGCCGGCCGTCGACTTTCAGGCTCTGCCAGTAGCCCAGGAGTTCGATCAACTCCGGATCGTCGATTCCCGTCGCTTGTCCACCGCACATCGCTCCCCCCAAGCAGAGTTGCCCGCCTCCCAGCGTGCCGTCACCGCCGGATGGAACGATGACGTCAACGGCGAACATTATAGGAAATAAAGCAACCTGACGGCAACGGGCGGAACACTGCCTATTGGTATAAGGCCTATTGGTACAAGGATGACTGGTGAGAGCGCGCAGCTATTGGTTTGCGAATCACTGAGGAGGTTCGCGCGCCCGTTTCCCGCGCTCCGAATTCACGCCCCTGTCATCCGAGCGTCATCGGCAATTCACGCTTCCCTGCGCCACTGGCGCCCTGTTGAATACGGGAAGATGGAGGCTGCATATGAAAGCGTTGAAAGTGACATGCCTGGTGCTGGGCACCGCCGCGGCGGTGAGCGCCGCGCAGGCTGAGACGGTCCAGTTGGGTCCGCGCCCCTTTTTCCTGATCGACCAGATGGACGACAGTGTTCTGAAGTCGAAGCTGCTGTCCTGCGCCGAGCGGGACTTTGAGCGCAAGCTCTTCTCGATCGGCCACCGCGGCGCACCGCTGATGTTCCCGGAGCATACGGTCGAATCCAACGTGGCGGCGGCACGCATGGGGGCGGGGATCCTGGAGTGCGATGTCACCTTTACCAAGGACAAGGAACTGGTTTGCCGCCATGCCCAGGACGATCTCCATACGACCACCAACATTCTGACTTCGCCACTGGCGCCCAAGTGCACGGCGGGCTTTACGCCGGCGGGGAACGGTGCTGATGCCAGTGCCGAGTGCCGGGCCAGCGACATTACCCTGGCAGAATTCAGGACGCTCGTCGGGAAGATGGATGCGGCGGACAAGAAGGCACAGACCGTCGAAGCCTACATGGGCGGCACCGCCGACTGGCGCACCGATCTCTACGCCGCGAGCACCGGGACCCTGATGACCCACGCGGAATCCATCGACCTGTTCCGCACGCTGGGCGCCAAGTTCACGCCGGAGCTGAAAGCGCCCGCCGTCGAGATGCCGTTCGAGGGTTTCTCCCAGGAAGACTATGCCCAGAAGCTGATCGACGAGTACAAAGCCGCCGGCGTTCCGCCCGAGGACGTCTGGGCCCAGTCGTTCAACCTGAACGACGTGCTGTACTGGATCGAGAACGAGCCGGAGTTCGGCAGGCAGGCGGTCTACCTGGACGGCCGCTACAACGTCGAGGGCTTCGATCCCATGAAGCCGGAGACCTTCGAGCCAAGCATGCAGGCGCTCAAGGATATGGGGGTGAACTACCTTGCCCCGCCGACGTGGATGCTGGTGACGCTTGCGGAGGGTGAAATCGTTCCTTCCGCCTACGCAAAGGAAGCCCGCGCGGCCGGCCTGACCCTGATCACCTGGACGCTTGAACGCTCCGGGCCGCTTGGCGGCGGCGGGGGCTGGTACTACCAGTCGATCAAAGAGGCGACCACCTCCGACGGTGTCATGTTCGAACTGCTGCACGTGCTGGCGCAGGACGTCGGCATCGTGGGGGTCTTCTCGGACTGGCCGGCGACCGTCACCTACTACGCGAACTGCATGGATCTCAACTGAGGCCGGAGGCGGCCTGCTTCGCACCGAATCCCAGCCGGGCGAGGCGCGCGGTCCCATAAGCAGCCTCGGTCTCGGTGGCGGTATCGACCGGCACGCCCATCACACGCCCGCGGATCCGAGTCCAGGCATCGTTGGCGGCACCGCCGCCGACGGTCAGGACACGGGTGACCGGCGTTGCGCCGAGGCCCGCCAGGCGCGCATAGGCTTCCTGCTCGATCCGTGCCACCCCCTCCAGAAGACCCTGCAGGAAGACCGCGTCGTCTTCGGGGCGGGGGGAGACCAGCGGCTGCATCTCCGGGTCTGCGAGAGGGAAGCGCTCCCCCGGGGCCGGAAGCGGATAGTAGGTAAGACCCGTCGGCACGTCCGGGCGCAGCCGCGGCGTGAGGCGCTGAAGGTCCTGCACGGAGAAGTGCTGGGCTATTGCGGCCCCGCCGGTGTTGCTGGCGCCGCCGGCCAGCCAATGACCGAGCAGACGATGGCTGTAGACGCCGTACTCCGGTGCGAAAACGGGATCGGCGGACACCAGCTTTACGGTCAGGGTGCTGCCCAGCGAGGTGACGGCCATTCCCGGCTCGAAGCTTCCGGCGGCCAGGAAGGCGGCATTGCCATCGGTGGTCCCGCGGACGACCAGGCAGCCGGCAGGAAGGCCGAAACGCTCCGCCAGGTCCAGCCGCAAGGGCCCCAGCGGTTGCCCGGCGGCCTCCACCGCTGGCAGAAGCGAGAGATCGAAGCCGAGTTTGGCCATCCAGGTGGGCCAGCGCTGCGCAACGGCATCGAAGCCGAGCTTCAGGCAGTTGTTGAAGTCGCTCTGGCCGTAACGTCCTGTCAGCCTGCCCGCAATCCAATCTGCCTGGTGGAGGGCAAAGCGGGGCCGCTCCGTCCCTGTCTCCTCCAGGAGCCCCAGCAGCCGCGCCAGGGCGCCGCCGGTGCCCCGCGCCATGCTGTCGTCCGGCGCCACCGCATCGATGCGCCGGCCCGCTGCAACGGCACTGCGGTCGTTGTACATCCGGGCCGGCGCCAGCGGCTCGCCGGCCGCATCGCAGAGCAGGATGGTGCCGGAGGTACCGTCGACGGCGAGGGCCACAACCTGCGCCAGGTCCGCTTCAGCGGCGAGGCGCGTCATCAGTCCGTCGACCGCCTGCCACCAGAGGTCAGGGTCCTGCCGCACGCTCCCGCCGTTCTGGTCCGGCTGGGGCAGCGGGGCCTGAAGCTGGGTGAGGATCCGGTCGCGATCGTCGGTCAGGACCACGCGGACGCCGCTGGTGCCCAGATCGATGCCGAGGTAGCGCGCGCCGTCTGACACCGGTGAATGCCTAGCGATCGAGGGCTTCGAGCTTTGCCACCTTGGGGGCCGAACGCCCGCCCTGGAACTCGTTGCTGAGATAGATGTCGGTCAGCATCCGAGCGACGGAGGTTCCGATGATCTGAGCCCCGAAGGTGATCACCTGCGCGTTGTTCGAGGCGATGGCCCGCTCCGCCGTGTAGGGGTCCATCACGCAGACCGCGCGGACACCAGGTACCTTGTTGGCCGCAATGGCCATGCCAGCGCCGGTGCCGCAGACCAGAATGCCCCGCTCGAACTCACCGTCGGCGAGGCGGCGTGCCAGTGCGGCGCCGATGTCCGGGTAGTCGACGGGGTCCTCACTGTCGACACCGACATCCGTGACGCTGAGACCCTGGGATTCCAGATGAGCCTTCAGCGCGTTCTTCAGGTCCAGCCCCAGATGGTCGCAGCCAAGGCCGACGCTTTTTGCAAGGCTTTTAGCGGTCGTCATCGATCTTCCTTTCCGGGCAGGGCGTCATGCGAAGCGGATGGCCGTGAAGTCCAGGGACAGCGGCCCGCCGTCGCGGATGGTTGCAATCAGCGTACGGGTCAGCGGATAGTCCGAGGGATCGAGTTGCCCCTCCGCAAAGGCTTTCTCCAGAGGGGCGGCGAGGACCAGCGCCGTATCGGCGCCTTCGACCGTTTCTCCGGCCAGCGGACCGTCGAGCACCTCCTGCAAGGTCATGTCCTCGCCCAGGTGAAATCCCAGGCGGCTGTTGCGGCCGCCGCCGACCGTGACGTTCAGGTCGCCGAGCCCGGCCAGCCCGTAGGCAGTCTGGGGCTGTCCGCCGAACCACCGCGTCAGGGCCGCCATTTCCTGCACCGCCTGCGCAAAGGCAGCGGCGGCCGGGTTCATCGCCTTGGGCTTCGCGGGTTGGGGGTTGACCTCCGGATAGCGGGTCCACATGGCGCTGACCGCTATGGCGAGGAAGTTCTTCAAGGCGGCGCAGACCTCAACGCCCTCCAGGTCGGCGCTGAGGGCCACCCTGTAGTAGTCGGTCTGCATCATGCCGCGCAGCCCTTCCAGCACCTGGCGGTCCAGTCCGGCGTAGACGACGGCGGTCGGTTGCCGGTCGGCCAGCTCCTTGGCGATACAGGGGCCGCCAATGCCGACCACCATGCCCGGCGTCATACCGATGTTGGCCAGTGCTTCGGCAAGCCCGGCGGCAAAGGATCGTAAGCCGCCGTTCCAGGGCTGCAGACCCTTGGTGACGAGCGCCAAGGGGCGCGGTGCGGTCATGTGCTGGCGCAGCTTCTCCGTCGCCCAGTCGATGCCGGGGCTTGAGACGCCGAGAATGATCGCGTCGGCTTCGCGCAGATGATCTTCGCTGAGGGCATCGATTTCCAGCGGTTGAACGGAGGGCGGCAGCGGCGCCTTCAGCTTCGGGTGGCCGTTGTGATCGTTCCTCAAAGCCTCGATGACCCTGCCGTCCAGATGGGTCCCGACCAAGGTCACCTGGTGGCCGTTGTCCAGCGCGGGCACAGCGATGGCACTTCCCATCACACCCGCGCCGAGGACCAGAACCCGCGCCATCAGCCGATCCGCTGCTCGTTTGTGGCATCGAAGAGATGGAGGGCCGCAGGGTTGATCTTGAGTGCGCAGACCTCGCCGGGCTTGGCCCGGTAGCGGCCCTGCACCACGGCGCGCAGTTCCTGCCCATCGACCGAAAGCAGAAGGTGGGATTCCGCGCCGGTGCTCTCCACCAGGATCACTTCCGCCTTTACATCGCCCTCGGCGGCGACGGAGACGTCCACAGGCCGGATACCGCAGATGACTGCCTGGCCCGGTGCCGCGCCGCTGTCGGCGGGGAGCGGCAGGGCCACGCTGCCGGACTGGAAGGCAGGAGCCCCGCCATCGCCGCGCACCTCGCCGCTCAGGAAGTTGATCGACGGCGAACCGATGAAATCGGCGACGAAGCAGTTGGCCGGCCGGTCGTAGATCTCCTCCGGCGTCCCGATCTGCTCGATGTTGCCGTCACGCATGACCACGATGTCGTCGGCCATGGTCATGGCCTCGATCTGGTCGTGGGTGACGTAGATTGTCGTCGTCTGCAGGCGGTCATGCAGGCGGCGGATCTCGTAGCGCATCTGGCCGCGCAGCTTGGCATCCAGGTTCGACAGCGGTTCGTCGAAGAGGAAGACCTGCGGATGGCGCACCAGGGCCCGCCCCATGGCGACGCGCTGGCGCTGACCGCCGGAGAGCTCCTTGGGATAGCGGTCGAGGTAGGGGCTGAGGTTCAGCAGCTCCGCCGCCCATTCGACCTGCTTGCGGATCTCCTCCTTCGAATGCTTGCGCACCTGCAGGCTGAAGGCGATGTTGTCGTAGACCTTGAGCGTCGGGTAGAGCGCATAGTTCTGGAACACCATGGCGATATCGCGGTCGCGCGGATGCACCTGGTTCATGCGCTTCCCGCCGATGCGGATCTCCCCTTCGGCGGTGCTTTCCAAGCCGGCAGTCATGCGCAGAAGAGTGGTCTTGCCGCAGCCCGAGGGCCCGAGCAGGACGACGAAGCGCTGGTCGGCGATGGTGAAGGAGATGTTCTCCATCACCCGGACCGGGCCGAAACTCTTGCCGACGTTCTCGTACTCAACCGATGCCATAATCTTCTTTCGCTATCCCCCGGCGCACCTTCACGGATGCGCCGCCACGAAGGGCTCCAGGAGCCCGCTGTCCCCTGCGAGATCCAGTGCCGTGAAGCGGTCCCGCGTGAACCGTCCGTCCGCCAGGATCTGCCGGTAGAAGGCCGGGTCCAGGCCCAGGTCTTCCGGCGTCTGCTGACAACCCGCCGCCGCCATGGCGGTCTGCAGGCGCTGCAGCGGCAGCATCACCTGGCGCAGCGGTTCGACGAAGCCGTTCCAGTCCTCCGCAAAGCGCTCGTTGATGCGCTCTGCCATAGCAGCGTCGATCGCCTTCTTGCGGGTCTGTTCGACCATGATGCCGGCCATCTCCGGCCCGTAGCGTCCAGTCAGAGTCTCTTCCGGAATGATCGTGGGCGCAATTTCCGGCGGGCTGTCGGCGCCCAGAATCTGGTTCTGGAGAGCGGAAAGGGTGAGGGTGGTGACGCCGACCTGCTCGCCGTGGGAGGTTCCGGGGTGTGCCTCGCCGGCGAACATGTCGATACAGTGGGAGATCATGTGCTCCGCCATGCTGCCGGAGTGGGTGGTCCCCGTAAAGGTCGTGCCCAGGCCCATGATCGTGGAAATGCGCGTCAGCATGGCCAGATAGTCGAGGTTACCGGAAGTCAGCTCGCCGGCGTGATCGAGCATGCCGTCCTCGTCATAGGCCAGGAGGATATAGGGGGAGGGCGAATAGGTGGTCTCGAAAAGCAGGTTCGACATCAGCCAGTCGACCTGGGCCGTGGTGCGGCAGATGACATCGGCGAAAGCGGCGCGCACCAGGCGCTTGGGGCAGTGGGCCAGCACCTCCATGTCGATGAAGATCCCACGGGCCGAATGGCAGGTGATGGACTTCTTCATGCCCGATGAGGTGACCGAGGCTGTCGGCGTCGAATAGGCGTTCATCGGCGAAGTGGGGAAGACCGAGTAGTCGCGGCCATCCTGGAAGGTGGCATACTTCACGCTGTCGCTGACGGTGCCGGAGCCGACGGCAATCAGGGTTTCATAGCCGCGGGTTTCGGCCATCAGTTCGGCCACGCCCTCTTCGCTGCAGCGTGGGTTGGCCCAGATGTATTCGTCGACCTGGCCGAGGGGCTGCAGGGCGTCGTAGACCCGCTTGCCCAGGACGTCGCGGGTGTTCTCGTCGCAGACGACAAGCAAAGGGCGTTTTGGGTGCAGACCGGCGATCAGGTCGGCCTCGTGGCCGTCGAGGGTGGACTCGATCACGATGCTGTCGATCGGCAGCTCGACCGGCGCGCCGGTTGTCGGATCGATCCACTCCCCGGCCACAAGCTGGTCGATAACGCCGCCGTAGGACTTGGCGTGATGGATGCTGGTTGCCGTCATGCAGCAGTTCCCCGTGAAGCGAAGGCGACCAGCTTCCGGCTGGTCGCCGCGGTTGCGTCATAGAGCCCGCTGTAGATTTCCAGCAGCTCCTCGTAGTCCCTCCGGTGATCCTCGTTCGGTTCGACGGCCGTTGTTCTCCCGGCCATGGCTTCGGCAGCCTCGACGATGGAGCCGTACCACCCCGCGCCGTAGGCCGCGATCATGCCCGCGCCCAGCGCGGAGGCCTCCACGGTTTCGGAGATCCGCACCGTCTTTCCCGAGGCATCGGCCAGCATCCGACGCCACAGCGGACTCGCCGCGCCGCCGCCGATGGCCAGGTACTCGGTCACGTCGAGATCGGCACTTGCCTCCATCAGGCGGGTGCGCATGACCTGATCCAGCGTCATGCCCTCCAGAAGGGCACGGTAGACGTGGGCGGGCCCGTGGCCGCCGCCGAAGCCGATGAGGCAGCCGCGCGCCGCCGTGTCCCAATGCGGGTCCATGACACCGGACCAGTAGGGCAGGGCCATCAGGCCTTCGCAGCCGCGCGGGATTGCCGCCGCCGCTTCCTCCAGGTCTTCGAAGACATTCGGGTCGCTGCGCCCCTGCGGGGTGAAGCGGTCGACGAACCAGTTGATGAGGAAGGCGCCGGAGCGCAGGCAGTTCTCCAGAATATAGCCTTCGCCCTGGGCGGCGATCTCCGTCCGCCAGGCCCGGTCGTAGGCATAGGTGGGGGACCAGACACCCGAGACCACCGCCGTGCCCAGATTGATGTAGGCGCGGCTCGGCGTCGTGCAGTTGGTGCCGAGCCCGGCAAGCTGGCCATCGCCGCCCGCGGCATAGACCGGTGTTCCGCTTCTGAGGCCGGTTGCCGCCGCGGCCTCCCCGGTCACCTCTCCAAGGGCCGTGCCCGGCGCAAAAGCCGGCACCATCTGGTCTTCGCGCAAGCCCAGAGCGGACAGGATCTCCGGCGACCAGCGCTTCTCCACGAGATCGAACAGCCCCATGGGGTCGGCCGAGATCCAGCCGGTCTTGAGGGCGCCGCAGAGGCGTTGGACAAGAAAGGCCTGCACGTCGGCGAAGCAGACGGCGCGGGCGAAGACCTCGGGCTCGTGTCGCTTGAGCCAGAGATAGCTGTAGACGCAGGGCGTGATATCCGGGAAACGCCCGGTGATGCGGTGGATCGTCTCGGCGCCGAGCTCGGTGCTCAGATCCTCGACTTCCTGGCGCGCGCGCTCGTCCAGCCAGAGAATGCCGGGGCGCAGCGCCGCGCCCGCTTCGTCAAGCGGGACGAAAGTCTCGCGTTGGTTGGAGATCGCGAGGGCGGCGATCCGTTCCGCTGCGACCTTGGACAGCAGGTCCTTAAGGGCGGTGACGCAGGCCCGCCACCAATCCTCGCTGTCCTGCTCGAAGTGATAGAGCTGCGGGTTGGACAACGCCAGCGGCGCACGTCCCTCGGCCAGGGCCTCTCCCTCGCGGGTCCAGGCTATTGCCTTGGTGCTTTGCGTCGAGGAGTCGATCCCGATGACGAGGTCCCGAGAGGCGGCCATAGACCTTCAGCTTTGTTGTCCGACCACGGAAAATCCGAA
Source organism: Rhodospirillales bacterium BBD 1991-14 (assembly GCA_001657395.1). GTDB lineage: Bacteria > Pseudomonadota > Alphaproteobacteria > Kiloniellales > Kiloniellaceae > Pelagibius. Next base: position 618,403 of record LYSY01000001.1, read on the forward strand.
AAAAGGAGGTGGGCTGCGATCGTCTGCAGCCCACCGCCGCATCCCACTTTAACCGGATACGATCTTGTTGGTCTTCTCGGCAATGGAGTCCATTGCCGCCTTCGCGCTGTCGTATTCACCGGCAAAGAAACGGCCAAGTTCAACAGGGATAGTGTCGTTGGCAAGCTCCGCCCATTCCGGCAGGTCCGGTTCGGAGCCCATGTAGTTGTCGATGGTTTCGCGGACCACGTTCAGGTGGCGCGTGGTTCCCGGGATGCCGGGTTTGGCATTGGCCTTCACCCGGGCGTCGTCGTAGACGCTGGTGCGGGTCGGGCCGGTGCCGCCGCCCAGCGTGGTGATGAAGACCTGGGTGTCGGCGGAGGTCGCCCACTGGGCGAACAGCCAGGCCGCATCCGGGCTCTTCGAGTACTTGGAGACCGCCAGGGACGAGCCGCCCTGGTGGCCGACGCCGGGGATCTCGCCGAAGCCGGTCTGCTCCACCGTGCGCAGGGCCTTGGGAGCCGGCGGAATGGCCGCCTCCATCAGCCCGGAGACCTGCGATGCATCGGGGTTGTCCCAGGAGGGGAAGAACTCACCCCAGCTCAGGACCTGGCCGGCGATGCCCTGGGCCACCGACTGACCCTGGCCGTCCCAGGTCCAGGAGGTCACGCCCGGAGGCATGTTCTCTTTCAGCCGCACCCAGTAGTCCATGGCCTCCAGGCCCTCGGCGTCGTTGCCGCTGAACTTCTGGTCTGGACCGAAGATCGATCCGCCATGGCCCCAGAGCCAGGCCGTCCAGTCGCACTCCAGGCTGTAGTGGCCGGACTTCATCTGGCCTGTCGTGCCGTAGATGTCCGGGCCCTTGGCCTTCTGGATCGCCTGGGCGTTGGCCAGGAACTCGTCCATGGTGGTCGCCACCTTCAGGCCGAGCTCGTCGTAGACGTCCTTGCGGTACATGTAGATAAAGATCGGAATGTCGTAGGGAACGCCGACCATGATGCCGTCGTACATCGAGATGCCGTCAACCAGCGGGCCGAGGAAGTCGTCGAAGTTGTAGTTCGGCATTGCCAGGGCCGGCTTGGCGGCATACTTCTCGCGCGGATCGAGCACGTCGCCGGAGAAGCTCGCCATCCAGCTCTGGTCCAGATAGTAGAGGTCGTAGGTACCGAGGCCGGAGGCGACATCCAGGGTCAGTTTCTGGAGCACCTGTTCCAGGGGCAGAACCTCGATCTCCACATTGATGCCCGTGGCTTCTTCGAAGAAGGGCTTCAGGTGCTCGTTGATGGCGTTCGACGGCGGCGTGGACTCGGTGGCGAGGCGGATCGTCTGTCCCGCGAAGGGCTTTGCCACGTCTTTCAGCCAGGCCATCATATCGGCATCGGGGACGATCTCCGCGGCGGCTGCAGTGTTGAAGACGCCGCCCCGGAACCCGAACGGCATGGTGGCGGTGAGGCCCAGCGCCCCGGCACCCAGGCCCAGCTTGCTCGCGGCGCGCAGGAACTTGCGCCGTGACAGGTCGCCGCGGATATAACGGTCCGTGACAGAGGCAAGGTACAACTTTCGATCAGACTCTCTCATCGCAATTCCTCCCTCAATCTAGGCCCAGGCGGGCCGTTCGCAGGTCAGCAGACAATCGTGGTGTCTCTTGCTCCACTTCACTGTTTCACTGATCCCAAAGTCAGCCCGCGCACCAAGTTCTTCTGCACGAGCAGGATGAAGATGAAGGCCGGCAGGATGGCTGCGGTGCCGAGCGCCGCCATGTTGCCCCAGGCCGTGCCGGTCGAGGTGACGAAGGTCGAGGAAACCACCGGCACGGTCTTCAGGCCCGTCTGCGTCAGCGTCAGGACAAAGAGAAACTCCGTCCAGGAGAAGATAAAGCACAGCACCGCGGTCGCGGCGATCCCGCCCATGGCCATGGGTAAGACCAGTTTGCGAAACACCAGGAAGCGCGATGCTCCGTCGATCAGGGCGGCCTCGTCGATCTCCTTGGGAATGTCGTCGAAGAAGCTCTTCAGCAGCAGCACCGCCAACGGCATGTTCATCAGCGCGTGGATCAGGATGACGCCGTGGTAGGTATCCAGCAGGCCGAAGTCGCGATAGATGAAGAACATCGGAATGGCGACGGCCACCGGCGGCATCATGCGGGTCGAGAGGATCCAGAACACGAAGTGGTGCTGGCCGCGGAATCGCATGCGCGAGAGGGCATAGGCCGCCAGGGTGGCGATGACGATGGCCAGGGCCGTCGAGCAGACGGCGATGACGATGGAATCCCAGAGGCGGGGCGTCATGTAGAAGTCGCCGCCGCCCGGCAGCACCGACAGGCCCTGCTCGAAGCCCAGGGAGATGCCGAAGACCTCCTCGTAAGACTTGGCGCTGGTCTCGAAAGAGAAGACCTTGGGCGGGATCGAGAAGATCTCCCGGTCCAGCTTGATGGAGACCGTTACCCAGTAGTAGATCGGGAACGCGAAGAGCATGACCACCGCCCAGGCGGCGAGGGCGCGGAGAATCCTCTGTCCGGGGCTCAGCAGCATGGCCTACCACCTGACCTTGAAGACGGCGACGAAGAGGTTGGCCGCAATCAGGATGACGAAGAGCGCAAAGAGGCTGAGAGTGGCGCCGTAGCCCCACTTTATGAAGCTGAAGGTCTGCTCCCAGGCATAGAGGCTGAGGGTGTAGGTCGAGGTTCCCGGGCCGCCGGAGGTCATGACGAAGACGTAATCGAACATGCGGAAGAGATCGATGCCGCGGATCAGCACGGCGATGGCGATGACCTTGCCCATCATGGGCAGGGTGAGCCGGCGAAAGACCTGCCAGGAACTGGCGCCGTCGATCATCGCGGATTCAAAGGGGTCGCGGGGCAGGGAGCGCAGGCCGGCAACGAAAATCAGCACCATGAAGGGGGTCCATTGCCAGACGTCGGCGACGATCACGCCCCAGAGTGCCAGCGAGGGGGTGGCCAGGATCGGCGTCGCCTGGCTTAGCAGCCCCAGGGACTGCAGCGTCCAGGTAATGATCCCGAACTGGGCGTCCTGCATCAGCAGAAACATCATGCCGGTGATGGCCGGCGGAATGACCAGCGTCAGGGTGAGAACCCCGCGCAGAAAGCCGAAGCCCGGGTCGTCGGAATCGATCAGCAGGGCGATCGCCATCCCAAGCACGACCTGTATGACCAGACAGATTCCGGTGTACAGGAGCGTGACGGAGAAAGCGTTCCACATGCGCGGGTCGCCGAAGAGCTGGACCCAGTTGTCGAAGCCGACCGGCACCAGCTCGCGCTTGCGCGGCGCGAACTCATGAAAGGACAGGAAGATGTTGTAGAAAAAGGGGTAGAGGGCGAAGACCACCAGGATCACGATCAGCGGCAGCAGCCACGGCAAGGGGTGGTCGGCAATCATGAAGCGGGGCGCGCGGATCATGCTGCCCGTCATGTCATGATGCCCGTCATGGTGCCCGCCGCCCTCTGCGCGGCGGCCCTGCTGATTCCGGATCGCGCCGTGACGACGGCCGTGGACGCACCTCAAACCTCCCCAATCGCCGGACCGCCGGGCAGCCCCGCGGCAGCGTTCCTTATGTTTCTTGGCCGTAAAGGTCGCATAACATTTTTTTCCGTGCAATATCATTTGTTCATGCTAATGCTCTCAGACCTGACGGACGAAGAGAGTGACCTATGGTTCGGGCGAACCATGATGCTCAGCGCCTCGGCGACGAGGCCCAGCGCGAGACCTGGCCCGAGCAGTTGGCGGTGCGCATCTGCTGGCACTACTACATGCTGGGGCGCACCCAGCAGGAGATTGCCGAGACCCTGGGCATCAACCGGGTGCGGGTGAACCGCCTGCTGGCCGAGGCGCGGCGCCGCGGTATCGTGCGGGTGACCATCCATTCCAAGCTGGCGGAGAACGTCGCCCTCGAGCAGCAACTCGCCGAGACCTATGGCCTGGATCTGGTCGAGGTGGTGATCGGCGGCGTAGCCGACGAGGCGCAACTGGCTGAGGTGCTGGGCCGCGCCGCCGCCGGCCCGCTGAGCGCTCTCTACGACGACGGCATGACCATCGGCATCGCCTGGGGCGTCACCTTGAAGGCCATGGCCCAGGCGACGGAGGACAAGCCGCTGCGCGATGCTGCGGTGGTTTCGATGCTGGGCTCATTGACGCGGCGCTCCTCGGTAGACGCCTTCGAGGCGACCACCGACCTCGCGGCGCGGCTGCACGCGGAATGCTACTACCTGCCGGGTCCCATCGTCTGCGACAGCGAGGAGAGCCGCGACACAATCCTGCAGCAGCCGATGATGCGGGAGGTCTATCTGAAGACACAGTCGGCCGATCTCGCCCTGGCCAGCGTCGGCGGGGTCGATTCCAGCACCATCCGGCGCATGGGCTTCGTCGACGATGCCGAGTTCCGCGAGGCCTCCAAAGCGGGCGCCATCGGCAATTTTCTGGGCTACTACATCGATGGCGAAGCGCAGATCCTCGACCACCCGATCAATCGCCGGGTGCTCGGGTTCCCGCCCAGTGACTTCATCAAGATCCCGCGGCGGGTGATGGTCTCCGGCGGTCCGGCCAAGGTCCCGGTGCTGCGGGCGTTGCTGGAGCGCGGCTACTTCACCGATCTGGTCACCGACACCGATACGGCCAAGGCATTGCTGGAGCCCGCCTGATCTTGCTCTTTACCAGCAGGTGTATCCGCCGTCGGCGTTGACGATGGCGCCGGTGACCAGGCTGGCAGCGTCCGATGCCAGGAAATGCACGACCGAGGCGATCTCGTCCGGCTGTCCGACGCGGCCCATGGGGGTCATCTCCAGCCAGGTCTCGTACATCTTCGGACATTCGTTCATGCCAAAGGCGGTCAACGGGGTTTCGATGTAGGTCGGCGCCACGGCGTTGACCCGCACGCCACTGGCGCCCCACTCGGCGGCCAGGGATCTGGTCAGGTGGTGAGCGGCGGCCTTGGAGGCATTGTAAAAGGCCTGCGGCTGCGGCTTGTTCACGATGAAGCCGGACATGGAGCCGATGTTGACGATGGACCCGCTGCCCTGCTTCAGCATCTGCCGGCCGAATGCGCGGCAGCACCAGAACAGCCCGTCCAGATTGACGTCCATATGGAAACGCCAGTGTTCATCGCTGGTGTCCTCTGCCTTCACATCGCTCTTGGCGACTCCGGCATTGTTCACCAGGACATCCACGCGGCCGTGGCGGGCGATGATCTCGTCCGCCGCCCGGTCGACGGCTGCGGACTGGGTAACATCGAGGGGCACGGCCTCCGCCTGAAGACCCAGTTCGACCAGTTCCGCGGCGGAGGCCTCGGCCCGCTCGGGATGGAGTTCGGCAATGACGACAGTGGCGCCGGCTTCCCCCAGGGCTCGCGCGCAGGCGGCGCCGATGCCTTGGCCGCCGCCAGTGACCACGGCAACACGTCCGTCCAACTTCAGCTTCTCGAGATACATCTCACCAGACCTCTCAGCTCATCCAGTTGCCGCCGTCCACATTGAGCGTCTGTGCCGTGATGTACCTAGCCTCCTCGGAGGCAAGGAACACCGCGGGTTCGGCGACCTCTTCAGGTGCGCCCATGTAGCCAAGCGGCACGGCTTCGCCCACTTCTCGCTTTTTCTGTCCGACGGGTTTGTTTTCATACCTGGCAAAAAGCGCGTCCACCTGGGCCCACATCGGCGTGTCGATGACACCCGGGGCAATGGCATTGACGCGGATCCTGTCCTTGGCCAGCTCCAGCGCCAGGGACTGGGTGATCGAGATCACCGCCGCCTTGGTCGAACAGTAGAGCGTGATGTTGGGCTCCCCACGCCGGCCCGCCTGCGACGAAAAATTGATGATCGCGCCGCCACCGCGCTTCCGCATGCCTGGCACCACAGCCTGAATGGCAAAGATCGTGCCCGCGACATTCACATCGTACTGGCGGCGATAGTCATCCACAGTCACCTCGTCGATGGAGGCCATGTTGAAGATCCCGGCGTTGTTGACCAGGATGTCGATACCGCCCCATTTCTTCTCGACCGAAGCGACTCCGGCGGCGATCGCACCCAGGTCCGTGACATCCATCGGCACCGCCATACCGGCTCCGCCGAGGAGCGCCGCTGTCTCCTGCGTGTCGTCCATCAGGCGGTCGGCAACGGCGACTTTTGCCCCTTCGGAGGCGTAGGCCAGACAAATGGCGCGTCCAATGCCGCGCGCCCCGCCGGTGACGACGGCGGTCTTACCTTCCAGACGGCTCACCCGATTCTCATCCCTTGCGCGTCGAATTTGTGGATCCGGTCCTCGCGCGGCGTCATATGGATTCTGTCGCCATGGCTGAAGCTGACTTCGCCGTCCGCGCGCACGGTGAGCGGATCGGCCAGGCCGGATTCATGGATGTGGAAAAACGTATCGGAACCCAGATGCTCGGCCACGCCGACGACGCCCTGCCAGGGGCCCACACTGTCGGAAACCTCGATATGTTCGGGGCGGATGCCGATGGTGTGCGCACCGTATTTCTGGGCCTCGGAACCGTCGATGAAGTTCATCTTGGGCGAGCCGATGAAGCCCGCGACGAAGATGTTGCGCGGCGACTGGTATAGCTCCAGGGGGCTGCCGACCTGCTCGATCACGCCGCCATGCAGCACGACGATCTTGTCGGCCATGGTCATCGCCTCGACCTGGTCGTGGGTCACATAGATCATCGTGGTGTCGAGCCGCTTGTGCAGCTCTGAGATCTCGAGCCGCATACCCACCCGCAGAGCGGCGTCAAGATTCGAGAGCGGCTCATCGAAAAGGAAAGCGGCCGGTTCGCGCACGATAGCACGGCCGATGGCGACCCGCTGGCGCTGACCGCCGGAAAGCTGCCCGGGGCGGCGGTCGATGTATTCGGCCAGGTTCAGCACGCTGGCGGCGTTGTTCACGCGCCTGTCGATCTCAGCCTGATCCATCTTGGCCATCTTGAGCGGGAAGGCGATGTTCTTGCGCACCGACATATGCGGGTAGAGCGCATAGGACTGGAACACCATTGCAAGCCCCCGCTTGGCCGGGGGCACGGTGGTGGCATCGCTGCCGTCGATCTGGATCATGCCGCTGGTCACATCCTCCAGCCCGGCGATCAGCCGGAGCAGGGTGGATTTGCCGCAGCCCGAAGGCCCGACGAAGACCACGAATTCACCGTCGTTGATCTCCAGATCCAGCGGCGGAATGACATTCACGTCGCCGAAGGTCTTGGTTACCTGGTTGAGCGTAATCTGTCCCATCTCCGTCTTCCCTATTTCACCGCGCCGAAGGTCAGGCCGCGGACGAGTTGTTTCTGGCTGAACCAGCCGAGGATCAGGATCGGCGCGATCGCCATGGTCGAAGCCGCGCTGAGCTTGGCGAAAAACAGGCCCTCGGGGCTGGAATAGCTGGCGATGAACGCGGTCAGCGGTGCGGCTTGGGCGGCGGTCAGGTTGAGGGTCCAGAACGCCTCGTTCCAGGCAAGGATGAAGTTCAGCAGAACGGTCGAGGCGATGCCGGGCAAGGCCATTGGCGTCAGGACATAGAGGATCTCCTCACGCAGGCCGGCGCCGTCCATCCGCGAAGCCTCGAGGATCTCGACGGGGATTTCCTTGAAGTAGGTGTAGAGCATCCAGACGATGATCGGCAGGTTGATCAGCATCAGGACGAGGGTCAGCCCCAGTTGCGTGTCGAGAAGCCCAAACTGGATGAAAAGCAGATAGATCGGATAGAGCACGCCCACCGCCGGCAGCATCTTGGTGGAGAGCATCCAAAGCAGGATGTCCTTGGTGCGGCGCGAGGGCACGAAGGCCATCGACCAGGCAGCGGGCACGGCGATGACGATACCCAGAAGAGTCGAGCCGCCCGCCAGGATCACCGAGTTCCAGAGGAAGCGCATGTAGTCCGAGCGCTCCTGTACGACCGAGTAGTTTTCCAGCGTCCAGTCGAAGAACAGGAAGATCGGCGGGTCACTGATCGCCTGGGCCTCGGTCTTGAAGCTGGTGAGGATCGTCCAGAGGATCGGGAAAAAGATCAGAAGGCCGATCACCCAGGCAGCGACCGTGTTGATCGTCTTGCGTTGTGTCGTGACAGCGCGGGCCATTATCCGTTCCTCCTCACGCGTCCAGGTTCTTGCCGACAATGCGCATCAGGAAAAGCGCGACGATGTTGGCGAGGATGATGGCGTAGACGCCGCCGGCAGAGCCAAGGCCCACGTTCTGGCTTTCCAGCACGCGCTGGAAGATCAGGTAGCTGAGTGTCTTGGTGCCGAACGCGCCGCCGGTGGTGACGAAGATTTCCGCGAAGATCGCCAGGAGAAAGATCGTCTGGATCAGGACCACGATGGTGATCGCGCGACTCAGATGCGGCAGCACGATGAACCAAAACCGCTTCAGGACCGGAGCGCCGTCCATTTCGGCGGCTTCCAGTTGTTCGCTGTCGAGCGACTGGATCGCCGTTAGGAGGATCAGGGTGGCGAAGGGCAGCCATTGCCAGCTGACGATCATAATCAGTGAGGGCATCGACGCCTGGCTGAGCCACTCCACGGGCGCGGCGCCGAAGAACTTCCAGAGATGTGCCAGAAGGCCGTTCACCGGGTCCATGAACATGTTCTTCCAGACCAGCGCCGACACCGTGGGCATCACAAAGAAGGGCGCGATGACGAAGATGCGAACCATGCCCTGGCCCCACATCGGCTGGTCCAGCAGGATTGCCAGCAGTACGCCAAGGACTACGGTGATGACCAGAACACCGCCAACGATGACCAGGGTTGTCTGCACACTGGGCCAGAAAGAACTGGAGGTCACGAAGCGGGTGTAGTTGGCGAAACCGACCCAATCCAAGCCGTTGGCCATCGAGTCGCCGCGCATCGGCAGGTACTTCTTGAAGGAGAAGAAAAGCGTCATCGTAAGCGGCACGAGCATCCAGCCCAGAAGCAGGATCACGGCCGGCGCCAACATAAAGCGGGCTGCGGAACGCGAATGCTGGGTGGCCATTGGACAGACCTCCTCTGTCAACGCCCGAAGTGTTTGAGATTCGGGGTTGTAATCTCAAGAGAGAAAGGACCGGAGGGCGGGCGCACCCGCCCTCCGGCTGGGAGGAAGATTCAGTAGCCCGCGGCTTCCATGGCGTCCGTGGTCAGCGCCTGTGCCTTGGCAAGCGCCTCGTCCACAGTCTGCTGACCTGCGTAGACGGCCGAGAATTCCTGGCTCACCTCGGTGGCAATGCCTGCAAACTCCGGGATGGCGACGAACTGGATACCGACGTAAGGCACCGGCTTGACCGTCGGGTTCGTCGGGTCGGCTGCCTTGATGGAATCGAGCGTCTTCTGCGCGAAAGGCACCTTCTGGTACTCGGGGTTCTCGTAGAGCGAGGTCCGGGCACCCGGCGGCACGTTGGCCCAGCCTTCGTTCGCGGCAACCAGCTCGATGTACTCTTTCGAGGTGGCCCACTCAATGAACTGCTTGGCGGCATCAGCTTTTTGGGTACCGGCCGGAATAGCCAGCGCCCAGGCCCAGAGCCAGTTGGAACGCTTGCCCAGGCCGGTGTCCGGCGCAAGGGCGAAACCCACCTTGTCCGCGACGGTCGAGTCGTTGGGGTTGGTCACGAAGGACGCCGCAACGGTCGCGTCGATCCACATGCCGCACTTGCCCTGCTGGAACAGAGACAGGTTTTCGTTGAAGCCGTTGGTGGCGTATCCCGGAGGGCCCGCATCGGCCATCAGGTCCACGAAGAAGTTCAGTGCATTGGCCCATTCGGGCTGATCGAACTGGGCTCTCCAGTTCTCGTCGAACCAGCGCGCGCCGAATGAGTTTGCGGTAACCGTGATGAAGGCGCCGCCTTCACCCCAACCGGCCTTGCCGCGCAGGCAGATACCGTTGATCTCGTTCTCGCGGTCGGTCATCGCGCGGGCGAGTTCCGCAATCTGATCCCAGGTCGGGGCCTCGGGCATGGCCATACCGGTCGCTTCGACGAGGTCGGTGCGGTACATCACCATCGAGCTTTCACCATAGAACGGCGCAGCGTAGAGCGTGCCGTCGTGGCTCAGGCCGTCCCGCATCGCGGGCAGGATGTCGTTGACATCGTACTCCGCGCTCAAATTGTCGAGCGGAACCAGCCAGCCGTTCGAGCCCCAAATCGGGGTTTCGTACATGCCGATGGTCATGATGTCGAAAGCACCGCCCTTGGTGGAGATGTCGGTGGTCACGCGCTGACGCAGGACGTTCTCTTCCAGTGTGACCCATTCGACCTCGTGGCCGGTCTTGGCTGTGAAGTCGTCGGTATAACCCTGCATGCGGATCATATCGCCGTTGTTGACCGTGGCGATGGTCAGGGTCTCAGCAGAGGCAAGCGCGGTGGATGCGAGAAGAGCGCAAGCGCCCAAAGCGAGTCGTGGGGCAAGTCGCGTGGGATTCATTTTAGCCTTCCTCCCAAAGTTATGAGCATGTAGGTTATTGGGCATATGCTCGTTTATTGAGCAATTGATCGCACGGCCCGATGAATAAGTCAAGCTTGTTGCTTTAAGAATGTTGCAACCGTGGGGCAGCTTGGATCCGAACCGGGATCTGCTTTGCATCGGCCGGCATCCGCGCTAGAAGCGCTTCTGCGTGCCCGGCCAAGACGTTAGGCCCGGCCGTTGGGGTGATACCTCAGGGAGGGAGCGGGAATGGACAAGACCGTCGAAAAGACAGCCGACAGGCAGAGCGATCGCCGGCGCGACGACGCCGCACGCGCGGCCTGGCTCTACTTCATCGCCGGGCGGACGCAGGATGAGATCGCCGCGCAGCTCGATCTCTCCCGCCAGGCAGTGCAGCGGCTGGTGGCTTTGGCGGTGAGCGAGAAGATGATCAAGTTCCGGCTCGACCACCCGGTCGCGGCCTGTACGGAGCTGTCTGCACATCTGACCGACCGCTTCGCCCTCGAGTTCTGCGACGTAACGCCGAGCGACCCGGCCGCTCCCGGCTCGACGGCGGGGATCGCGGTGGCTGCTGCGGTTCGGCTGCAACGGCTGCTGTCGCGCAAGTCTGCGGTCACGGTCTGCGTCGGCAACGGACGGACGCTGCGGGCGGCCGTCGAAGAGCTCGATACGATGGAGCGCCCGCAACACAAGGTCGTGTCTCTGGTCGGTGCCATGGCGGCGGGCGGCCAGGCCAATCCCTATGACGTGGTCATGCGGCTTGGTGACAAAGTCGGCGCGCAACGCTATCCGGTGCCCGCGCCTGTGGTGACGGAGACGGTTGCAGACCGTGAGGTTCTGCAGGATCAGCGTGCGTTCCGCGCCTTGCGGGAACTGCGCGATCAGGCCGATGCCAGTTTCGTCGGCATCGGCGAGATCGGCTGGCATGCGCCGATCCACCGCGACGGCTTTTTGAGCGATGGCGATATCTCAGCCCTGATCGAGGCCGGCGCGATCGGGGAGATCACCGGCTGGTCTTTCGATGCCGCGGGCCGACCGCTGGACAACCCGGTCAACAGGCGGGTTGCAAGCCTGCCGCTCGAAGCGCCGCCGCAGCGTCTGACCGTTGTGGTTGGCGGCGGCAAGAAGAAAGTCGCCGCCCTCAAGGCAGCGCTGGCCGGCAAACTGGCGTCTGCCCTCATCACTGACGAGGCAACGGCAAAGGCATTGCTGGCCAAGCGCTGATGACGGCGGCCAATGGAGGGGCCAATGGAGGGGCCAATGGAGCGGCCGATGGAGGGGACGCTTTGCCCCTTCGGCGCCCGTCAGCTTTCCCGCGGCTGCTTGGAGGGGCGGGGCGAACCATGGGAAAACGGCGGCTGCAGCCCCCAGGACAGGATGAGGGAGGCGAGGCGGCCGGCCTCCAGGGGGTTGCCGGCGCGCAGTTGTTCTTTTACCCGCCACAGCAGTCCCCGCGCCAGTGCCCGGGCCATCTGCCGCCCTCCGGTGGAGCGCCGTGCGAGCCGCTGCACACGCCGCGAAACTGCTTTGTCGGCCAACAGCTCGCGGCAGCCGTACTTTGAGAAGACGGCGCGCCGCAGGGTGGTTTTCTCGATCTCGCTCAGGCCGGCGTCCGAGACCGGCGCGGCGGACTCGAGGTCGTCGAGCGCGAGATCCCAGAGTTTCTTGCGGGCCATGATCGTCGCGCGCTGGAGCAGCGCGTGCCTGCGCGCCTCTGCGGTCTCGATGGTTCGCGACGAGAGGTACTCGCGCAGTTCCAGAGTCCTGTAGCATCGCCGAAGGATCTGCTTGTCCGCTTCAATCCAGCGAAGCTCCCGCTCGTCGACGGTAAAGCGCGCCGCGGCGGTGCCACGGTCGCCATCGTGCTGGCGCTGGTGAAAGAGGATCGCCTCTGTCGGGGCGGGCAGGGCGACACGGGCAAGGCGGATCAGCATGTCGTAGTCCTGGGACCGGGGCAGGCGCTCGTCGAAGGGGCCGACCTGATCGTAAACGGCGCGGCGAACCAGCATTCCGGGCTGATGGACGAAGAAGTCCTCAAGGGTGGCCGCCAGGAAGTCCTTCGGGGCGCAGGTCTCCCAATAGCCGGTGTCGAAAAGGTCCTTGCGTCCAGTCCGCGGATCGACTGCGAAGCGCAGGTAGCGGCCGTATGCAAAGCCGGCCTCGGGGGCGCCCTGCAGCAACCCGGTCAGGATTGCCAGGGCCTGCGGCAGCACGAGGTCGTCGTCGTCGACGATCCAGATCAGCGGATGGCGTGCCATTGACAGCGCCAGATTGATGCCCGCCGACTTTCCCTTGTTGGCGCGCTGAACGACTTCGATCCGGTCGCCGTAGCTGCGCAGGATGTCTTCCGTGTCGTCGTCGGAGCCGTCGTTGACGACAATGATCTGGGCTGGGGGCAACGTTTGGCCAAGGAGCGCTTCTACGCACTCCGAAACCAATGCGGCTCTGTTGAAGGTCGAAACGATTGCTGTTGTCGAGAAATCGTCGATGGATGGCGTCATGCGCTTGAGCGGTGCCGCAGTTCTTCCGGACCAGGCGGCGCCGCAAAAAAGCACGCTGAGGTATGCAGGTGTAAAGGCTTCATCGAAGTCCCGCGGCGCGTTCTAAACATAACTTCCAGGAAGCGATCAGATTGCATCAGACCGTGTTTTTCCCAATGTTCTTCCGACAGGCCCGCCAAGAGTTGTGACCTCTATGTGTCGTCATCAATGTTCGGTGGAATTGGGGCAGGCGGGTGATATTTTGGGCGCGCTCTTATCGATGCCGATCCCATCCGCTGATACCGGGTGACAGCGCTGTTGAAGATTGCTTTCTTCACGAATGGTTTTCCCATGATGTCGGAGCCCTTCATCGCCCTGGCCGCGGCGAGCCTGATCGACCGTGGGCACGCGGTCGATATCTACGGCCTTTCGAGCATCGAAACGACCGGGTTCTCCTCCGCTCCGTCGATACAGCGCAAGCTTCGCGGCCGTTTCCGAAATGCAAGCTGGCCCGCGGGTTACGGACGCCGGCTTCTGCACCTGCCCGCCGTCTCCTGGCGGCTCGCGCGCAGGCACGGCGTCGGTAGGCTGCCCGTCCTGAAGCCGCAGATCTATCGCAGAGGCTGGACGGACCTGACTTCCTCCTACCAGGCCGACGCGCTCGCCGTTCCTGGCAGCTACGACATTCTGCATTGCCACTTCGCGACCCTGGGTGAGTTTGTTCTGAAGCACCGGCGCGCTGGCATTCTGAAGGGACACCTGATCGTTCACTTCCGCGGCTATGACATTTCTGAGGTGGTCCGTGCTCAGGGTTCCGGTGTGTACGACTACCTGTGGGACGCTGCTGATGGATTTGTGGCCAACTGCGCGCACTTCCGCGATAGAGCCATCGGCCTTGGCTGCCCGGCGGACAAAATCGCAGTCGTAGGCTCGGGTATAGATCTTGAGGGGTTTCCGTACCGGGACCCGCGGCCCCTCGGTGATGGCCCGGTCGAGTGCATCACCGTCGGCCGACTGACGCCCCGCAAGGGCGTCCATGTCCTCATCGAAGCGCTCCGGCGCCTCATCGAAAAAGGGCGCAACCTGAAGCTGACCGTCGTCGGCGATGGGGAGCAGCGGTCTGCGCTGGAAAAGCAGGCCGGTGAGACGAGGCTCGCCGGCCGCGTCCGCTTTCTCGGTGCCTGCGACCACGCGCAGATCGGGGCGCTTCTGGAGGCCAGCCATATCTTCGTCGCGGCGTCGATGACGAGCCCGACCGGGGGGGCCGATGCGCCGGTGAATACAATCAAGGAAGCCATGGCCGTCGGCGTCCCAACCTGTGCGACCCGGCACGGCGGCATTCCGGAACTGGTCGAAGAGGGGGAGACCGGTGTCCTTGCGGAGGAGGGCGACCCCGCCGATCTGGCCGCGGCGCTGGACAGGCTTCTGCTCTGCGAGGCGGACTGGCCCGCGCTCACCCGACGGGCCCGGGCCCGGGTTGTGCGTACCTATGGCAGCGACGCCGTTACCGACAAGCTGCTGGAGGTATACAGGCGGGCGCTGTCGGCCGGCCCTCATGGCCTGCCCGAAGCCGCGCGCCCCGAAGGACTGAGCATGGCGCCGTCCAGGTCGTCCGGCACCGGATCATGATGCGATGACTGTGCAGCGATAGAGGAACGAACCCCCGATAGGCACGATAGCCAATGAGGCACGATAGCCGATGAGGCAAGACAAAAGGTGATCGAGATGTCAGACCCGGCCACGAAGACGCCAGCTCCTGAAACGCCAGCGCTTGCAACGATCGTCGTGACACCGCGTGAACGCTTCGGGGTGGCTGAAGAGTCCCTCCGCAGCATCATCGAACTGACTGAGACGCCCTACGAGTTGATCTATCTGGACGCGGGAAGCCCGGCGCAGATTGCCGGGCGGATCAAGGCGGTTTGCGAGCAGCATGGGTTCCGCTATCACCGGCAGGACGAATTCCTTACGCCCAACCAGGCCCGCAACCTCGGGCAACGGCTGGTCACCACACCCTATGTCGTCTTTGTCGACAACGACGTCATCGTCTCAAAGGGCTGGCTACGGGCCATGGTCGACTGTGCGGAGGAGACCGGGGCGGAGGTGGTCGCCCCGCTCACCTGTCAGCGGCTTCCGGTGCACAGCGAGATCCACCAGGCGGGCGGCGAGTTCGCAAAGGATCTGCCGACCTTTCTCAATGCCGCACCAGGCAAGTGGCGGATGACCGACATTCATCTCCTGCAGGGTCAGAACGTCGAAGATGTCCAGCTTCGCCGTGGTGAGACGCAGTGCTGCGAGTTTCACTGCGCGCTGATCCGCAAGGCGACCTTCGAGCGTCTGGGAGATCTGGACGAGAACCTTTTGGCGACAAAGGAGCACATCGACTTCTGCATGACGGTCTGGCGGAGCGGCGGGCGGGTGATGTTCGAACCGAGCTCGGTGGTCACCTACCTCTTCCCCAGCCGCGCCCGGCCCCTGACAAAGGAGGACTGGCCCTACTTCGCCCTGCGCTGGTCGCCGGTCTGGCAGCGCAAGAGCCTGGAGCACTTCCAGCGGAAATGGTCGATGTACGACGACCCTTACTTCGAAACGCGTAAGGGCATGCTGCACTGGCGCCATGTAGAGGGCATCGCTAAACCCTTCGTTCGCCAGATACCGATTCTGCGCCGCAGCTACCGGGCTCAGAAGTTCGGGGTCGCCGTGGTGACGGCTGTTCTCGACCTGTGGAGCGCCAGGCTGGCCCGCAAGCAGGCGAGCCTGGCCCCTGTCCGCAGTCAGGGCGGCTAGCCCGGCATTCCGGTCGGCACCCCGCCCATGGCCCGCGCGCAAACCCTGATCACCCAGACCGCCTGGGCCTCGGCCGGTCAGATCATCCAGGTCGTCACCGGCCTTGTCAGCCTGATCGTGCTGGTCCGTTTGCTGGGGGCCGAAACCTACGGGGTCTTCGCCCTCGGACTGCTGTTCACGATGCTCGCGGACGTCTTCGTCGGCGGTCATGCCGCCGACGGCGTGGTCCAGAAGAAGACACTGACCGAGGCTGAGAAGTCCGCCGTCTACGCCGCCCTCATGGGTGTCGGGCTGGTCTGCGCATTACTGCTCGCTGCCGGTGGAAGCCTGGCCGCGGGTCTCTTCGACACGCGCGGTCTGGCGGAGATCCTGCCTGTCATGGCGCTGCTGCCGATCCTGACCGCGGCCACCAGCGTTCCCAATCAGCTTCTGGTCCGGGAGCTGCGGTTCTCGACCCTGGCCAAGGTGGGCGCCGTTGCCAGCATTCTCGCCGTGTCGCTGGGCATTGCCCTGGCCCTTGCCGGATTTGGAATCTGGAGTCTTGTCGGCCTTGAACTGGCGCGGCGCGTCATCGGGCTGATCCTGAAACATGTCGCCGTGCGGTGGGTGCCGAAGACCGGCTTCTCGACCAGCGACCTCTCGGCGATGGCGCCTTTCGGCCTGCGCCGCATCGAGAACAAGGCCTTGAGCTACATCTCCATACAGGCCCTGCCGCGCGGCATCATCGGCTACGTTCTCGGCACCGAGGCGCTCGGCTTCTTCGTCGTCGCGCGACGCTTCATCGATCAGCTGAACGCTGTGCTCAGCGGCCCGATGTCGGCAGTTGCCCTTCCGGCGACGGCACGGCTGCGAAGCGAGCCGGTGAAAATCGAAAGCCTGATCGCATCCCTTATCCGCGTCGGCACCTGGACGTTCTGGCCGGCACTCTTGGGAACCCTGGTTACAGCGCCTCTGCTGCTGCCGCTCGTGTTCGGGCGTGAATGGGCGGACGCGGTCATCGTCATGCAGATCCTCGTGCTGGCGTCGTTACGCACCCCGCTGTCCGGGTTTGCCGCCAACGTGCTGACGGCCTACGGCGCCCTGGGCGACATCAGCCGCGCCAGGCTGATCGCCATTGCCGTGGGGGCGGTGACCTGCGGCATCGGGGCCCAGTTCGGCCTCGCCGGTGCGGTGGCCGGCCTGGCACTTCGGCAGTGGCTCTTGGCGCCGGTGCTATCCGCCTTTGTCGCCCGACACAGCGGCGTTTCGGTCGTCCGCCAGTTCGCCGTTCTCGCCCGCGCCGCCGTGCCGTCGATCGTCATGGCTCTCATGGTCGCCGCTTTGGGCTGGAGTATCGGCGGTCACCTTGCGCCGGCTTTCGAACTCGCTCTGCTGGTCGTCAGCGGGGTCGTCCTCTACCCCTTGCTCTGGCTGGCGTGGAACGCCGAAGCGCGGCAAGGCGCATTGGCGGCGCTGAGCGGACTGCTGCGCGGCGACCGGGCCGCGGCCACCCGGTCCTTGAAGGGCGTGATCGCAGGTGGGCCGGTCTGACCTGGCGCTTAGCTGCGGTACACTATGAAAAAAGCCATTTAAACATATGATTTAACGAAAAAAGGCAGTGGTGGGCCCGTATCGGTGATAGGAAAATAGTACAGCGCGCGATTGTGCTACTGTTGTGGGGCGTTGCCGGGGGCAAGGGTGGCGCTGAATCCCGACTGCAGGAACACACCATGTTTGAGACCGCCGAACTTGGCCGCGCCATCTCCAAGAAAGACTTCAAGAAAATCGCGCCGGTTCTCCGCCAGGAACTGCTGGAGCTTCAGGACGACCTGCGCAAGCAGCGGCACTTTCAGACGGTTCTGGTCTTCGCCGGTGTTGACGGCGGCGGGAAGGGCGAGACCGTCGGCCTGTTGAATGCCTGGATGGATGCGCGCTGGCTGATCACGCGCGCCTATGACGACCCGGGCAACAGCGACAGCGACCGCCCGGAATTCTGGCGCTACTGGCGCGACCTGCCGCCGCGCGGACGCATCGGCATGTTCCTCAGCGCCTGGTACTCGCGGCCGGTCCTGGACTTCGTCTACAAGAAGATCGACGAAGCGGCCTTTCTGAAGCAGCTCAATCGTATCGTGCGCTTCGAGCGCGCCTTGGCCCGCGACGGTGCCGTGGTTCAGAAATTCTGGATGCATCTCAGCCGCGATGCCCAGGAACAGCGTCTGCGGAACCTGGAAGACGATCCCCTGACCAAGGCCCGGGTGACCGAACGCGACTGGGAGAACTGGCGCAACTACGATGCCTTCATCCGCACGGCCGAGCAGGTGATTTCCCGCACCAACCGGGGCATCGCCCCCTGGACCGTGGTGGAAGGCCAAGATCCGAATTACCGGGCAGTGACCGTGGCGACCATCCTGCGCGATTCCCTGGAGCGCGAGATAGAGGACCACCTGAACGAAGAGGCGATGGCGGCGGCCTGCGCCCCAAGCGCGGTCAAGGCCAAGCCCAAGGCAAAAGGCAAGTCCAAGGCCACAGCCAAGCTCGCCAAGGCCAAGCCCAAGCCTGCCGATGACACCGGCTATCTCGCCGCCAAGTCGATTACCGTTCTCAGCAGCCTGGACATGTCGAAGCGGCTTGTCCGCGATGACTACCGTGCGCAACTGGTCGACCTGCAGGCCCGGCTCTACAGACAGCATCTGCAGGCCAAGGCGAACGGCGTCTCGACCATTCTGGTCTTCGAGGGCCCGGACGCGGCCGGCAAGGGCGGTGCCATCCGGCGGATCAACGAGGCGCTCGACGCCCGAAACTATCAGGTTCACGGCATCGCCGCACCGACGGACGAGGAGAAGGCCCAGCACTATCTCTGGCGGTTCTGGCGCCGTATCCCGGCTGCGGGTCAGATCACCATCTTCGATCGCTCCTGGTATGGACGGGTCCTGGTCGAGCGCATCGAGAAGCTGGCCAGCGAGGACGAGTGGCGGCGCTCCTACGGGGAGATCGACGACTTCGAGGATCAGCTGATCGATCACGGGATCATCCTGGTGAAGTACTGGATCCACATCAGCAAGGACGAACAGCTGGCGCGCTTCAAGCTGCGCGAGAAGACGCCCTACAAGCGCTGGAAACTCACCGACGAAGACTGGCGCAACCGGGACAAGTGGGAGGAGTACGAACAGGCCGTCAACGACATGGTGCAGTACACCAGCACGGCCGCGGCACCCTGGACCCTGGTCGAAGGAAACGACAAGCGCTACGCCAGGGTCAAGGTGATCAAGACTCTCTGCGACCGCTACACGGCTGCCCTGGGTGACCTGCCGGAGTAAGGGGGACTTCGTCGGCCACGCCTGGGGCCTTATCCAGGCTCCTCCGGGCGGAGGCTGAAGCCGCCGCGCTCGCGGTCGTCGATCTGGTCAACGAGCTGCAGCTCCCAGGCCAGGTAGCGGCGCGACGCCTCGGCGTTGCCGTCATGGCGGTCGTGCACGAAGTAGAGGAAGTCGATCGCGTCTTCCTGCCCGGGCTCATCCGGCCGCGCTTCGACCGGCAGGCCGGCATCCCGCCAGGTCCGGAAGCCGCCTTTCAACAGCAACGGTGTGATCCCTTCCGCCTCCAGGACATCGACCGCCGCGAGCGCGGCCACGGCCGGGTCGTCGGCCACCAGCAGCACCTCCCGGTGACCACCGGACAGCATTGCGCGCAGCAGGCCCGGAAGCCTTGGGCGGATCGACCAGCGGGATTGCGGGATCGCTTCCTCGCGAAAGGCGGTGCTGGGGCGCAGGTCAACTGCGACGGCACGGCCGGCAGAAAGGTGCCGTTGCGCGGTTTCCGGCGAGACCTCTTCGACTTCGGCGGGCAGGGGCGGGACAAACGTTCTCCCCATATCGGAGGAGACAAGCGTCTCGGCAGCATCGCCCTGCAGCACATAGGCCTCGTGGCCCATGCGGCGCAGCCAGAAGGCGGCGAAGCGGGCGCGGACGCCGCTTTCCGTGGTGTCCGTTATGACGCTGCGCGCCCGCCGCACGGCGATCCATTGGTCGGTCGCCTGCACGAGCTGCCCTGCAGGGGCATGAACTGCGCCGGCCAGATGGCCTGCGTCGTACTCCGAGCTGGTACGCACGTCGAACAGATAGCAGCTCCGCTCTTCATCGCGCTGCCAGGCCGCCAGCTGTTCGGGCGTCGCGGTGGGGCAGGGGAAGCCCTTCACGACCGCCTGCGGGTCGAAAGCACCGCTGTCGCTTTCGGGAAGCGCCCGACTTTCGGAGCCGCGCACGAGGTCCAGGCCGGCAAGCGCCCAGCCCTGGGTACCGTTGGTGAGGGCATAGACCGGGTTGGGAACGCCGGCGCGGCGCAGGCTCTCGACGCCGATCAGGCCGCGCGTGCGCCCCGCGCAGTTGATGACCACAGGCGTCTCGGGATCGCCCACGAGATCGTGCCAGCGATGCAGCGTTTCGCCGTTGGGCACGCAGCGCGCGCCGGGGAGACTCATCTTGTGAAACTCCCCGAAGGGCCGGCCGTCGAAGACATGCACGGGCCGCCCTTCGCGCTGCCAGGCGTGCAGGGTTTCGGCAGAGAGGGTCGGCGGATGGGCGGCCGCCTCCATCAGCTCCCCGAAGGTCTTGCTCGGCACGTTCACGCCCTTGAAGAGCGGGAAGCCGGCGGCGGTCCAGGCCGGTGCGCCGCCCTGTAGCACCGTGACGTTGCTGTAGCCGAGGGCGTCGAGCCGCCTGGCCGCCCGTTCCGCAACACCGTCGCCGTCATCCAGCAGCACACAAAGGGTTGCGCGCCGTGGCGCCAGGTCGCCGATGCGCAGCTCCAGCCGGCTGTAAGGGCAGTTCACGGCGTAGAAGGGGTGTCCTTCGCCGTATTGTCCATGCTCGCGCACGTCCAGCAGGGCGATTTCTTCCGGGCCGTGCAGGGCCTCTTTCAGGATTTCCGGAGTCACAGCGGCGGTGCCGCCGGCGTATCGGGCCGGCGTCCCTTTTTGAGCAGCGTTACGGGCCTAGGTGCGGGTCTTGACGCCGATGTCCATGATGCGGCAGGTGCCCTCAGCCAGATCGAAGGTGAGACGTTCGGTCAGTGTTTCCAGGGCGTGCCCGTACATGTGGAGGTGGCGGATAACCCGGTCCCCCTTGATCTGGACGGAGTGGATGTCGTCCGGCATCAGGGCGATGCCGCTTCCCGGACCGATCACCAGGGTCTCCGCTTCCGAGAGGCTGGCTCTGCCCGGCTCCGAACCGTCATCGGTGCGCTCGTAGAGGGTGTTGTACTCGTCGCCCTCGACGGCGGCGATGCAGGCCCAGGTCGTGTGATTGTGCGGCGGTACCACCTTTCCCGGGCGCATCACGTTCAGATAGAGCGCGAAGGTCTGATCGTCGTCCATGGCAATGAGATAGCGGGCCTGCTGCTGGTCCGCCTCCGGGTCGGGGTAGCGGTCGCTGCTCCAGAGTGCCGCATCGGCGGCAAGCGCCTTCAAGGCCTGGAGGACACGGTCAAGGCCGCTGCGGCCGAGCCCGTCGTCTTCAAGGATGACACGGGCAGTGCCGCGAAATCGTGCGATCCTGTCCTCACCGTCTCCTGATGTCCGTTCGCTGTTTTCCGCGCTGCTGCGCTGAGCTTCCATAATCGCCGACCTCTGGCTGCCCTTTCCGATCAGTGCCTGTGCCTTCTGCCGTCCCTGAAGACGGTTTGGCCACAACCGACAGCATAATGGAGCTTGGCCATGCCGCAAAGTCTCGACACCGACGTATCCGTCGGCGCCATGGGACGCCGACGGCGCTACTGCTCTCCGGCGCGGCTATCGAAGACCTCCTGGGCGGCGCGCAGGCCGTGCAGCGATGCGGGAAAGCCGGCATAGACAGACATCAGGATCATCGTCTCGACGATCTCCTGCTCGGTGATTCCGACATTCAAGGCCCCGTGGATGTGCACCTTCAACTCAGGCTGCGTGTATCCCAGGGCAGCGAGGGCGGCGACGATTGCCAGCTGGCGCTGGCGATCGGTCAGGCCGGGCCGGCAGAAGAGGTCGCCGTAGGGATACTCGATAACGTAGCGCGCCAGGTCGGGCGAGGTCCGCGACAGGGCTTCGACAACGGCACGCCCTTGTCCCCGGGTGATCTCGTCGACGCGCTCAAGGCCTCGTTCGTAGCGGTCGCCCGGCGGGCAGGCTGCGCGGGCAGGCTCGCTCGTCTCTGTCTGCGCGCCCGCAGCGGCCGGCCACAGCAAACAAGTGAAGGCGAGGGCCAGCAGGCCCGATTTTCGGCTGGAGTTCGCAGTCATCTTCAGCTCCCGGTCTTTGTGTGACTGCCCAACCAGATGGCGTCGCCTTGAGAATGAATGAAATTCATAATACTAATATCCATTATGAATGAATTGAAACTCAGGTCGCTCGACATCTCCGCGTTGCTCGTGTTCCACACCCTTGCCGACGAGGGAAGCGTTGGCAGGACCGCCCAGCGTCTGGGCATGACCCAGTCCGCCGTCAGCCACGCGCTCAACAGACTGCGCGGACTCTGGAACGACCCTCTTTTCGTTCGCAGTGGCGGCCGGATGGAACCGACGCAGAAGGCGCTGGGGCTGGCGCCGGGCATTTCCGCCGCCCTCAGCGAGCTTGATATCCTGTTGCGGCAGGAGCGGGTGTTCGACCCGGAGACGGACCGGCGGCGCTTTGTCATCGGCATGTCGGACTACGCTGCATCGGTCTTCCTGCCCGGGCTGGTCGACCGCTGCGCCGACAACCTGGATCGCATCACCTTTCTGGTGCGCCACACCAGCCGCGCCACGGGCTTTGAGATGCTGGACCGGGGAGAGGTCGAATGCCTTGTCGGGAGTTTTCCCGCCGCGCCGAAGCGCATGCGCCAGCTCAGCCTTTTTCGCGACCGCTTCGTCTGTGCCGTCGGCGCCGGCAATCCCATGGCTTCGGAAGCCCTGACGCTCGAGCGTTACCTTTCTGCACGCCATGTCCACGTCTCTCTTGCCGGCGAACCGACGGGCTATGCCGACCGCTTTCTGAAGCGCGCCGGACACAGCAGGGAGGTGGCGCTGACGCTCGGGCACTTTCTGGTTCTGCCCCATGTTCTGGCAACGTCTTCGCTCGTCGCAACGGAGCCGCTCAGCGTGGTTGACCCCTTTGTCGACAGCTACAGTCTCAGGCTCAGCGATCCGCCGTTCGAGACCGATGATTTCGCGTTTTCCTGCGTCTGGCGCGGACGGTCCGATGGCGATCCCGGCCTCGCCTGGCTCGTTTCCGTCCTGAAGACAATCGCAGAACCCCCTCCATCCCTGCGCGGACCGCTCCGACGATGATGCGGGGGCGGCCGCTGCAGCGGGCCGCCTGTAATCTGCCGAATCGGTAAGGTGCCGCCAAGGGCACAGACCGGGTCCGGAAGCTCCCTTGGGCCTTGTTTACCGGCCAAGTACTTGCGGAAAACTCAACTTCAGATCGAAAATAGAAAAGAGTTTTGATTGCCCTCTCTTTCTCGAAGAGTACACTAATGCGCGATTAAATATCATTCTGTACGCGTAAAAGAGAAATTTTCGTACTAAATATGGAAGTAGTGAGGGTTTGATGTACAAATCGGTAATGATCTTGGCGGCTGTCGGCTTTCTGGGTTTCGCCGGAAGCGCGCATGCTCAATTCTATTTGGGCGTGCATGGCGGAGCGAACTTCGTACAGGACAGCGATCTGGAAGATCCCCTGGTGGCCGATGCAGAGGCGCGCTTCGATACCGGCTTTGCGCTCGGCGGTGTCGGCGGTTACCGCTTTGGGGTCAACGACAGTCTCTCCGTTGATGTGGAAGGCGAGGTAACCTATCGGGACAACGCGCTGGACGAGTTTGACATCGCCGGTGCGGACTTTGATGCGAGCGGGGATGTTTACTCGCTGGCTCTCATGGCGAACGCCTGGGTGAACTGGGAGATCGGCGACAGCGGCTTCGCGCCCTACCTTGGCGGTGGTCTGGGGGCTGTGATCGTCGACATCGACGACCCGGAGATCGCGGGTATCGCTCTTGAAGACGGCGACGACACAGTGTTCGGTGGTCAGGTAGGGGCCGGGCTCGGCTACTCGGTCACCGAGCACGTTGTTGTGTCCCTGGACTACCGCTTCCTTATCACTGAAGACCCGGACTTCGACGGCACCGACGCCGAGTATCAGAACCACACGGTGTTGCTGGGCGTCCGGTATCTGTTCTGAGGCCGGCTCTTCGGAAGCCGGGAGCCTCGTAAAGCCAGCCGCTGGCCCGGTAGTTTGCGCGGGCAATACGATTTCTGAAGGCATCCGCACAAAGCAAAGGGCGGACCGAAGGGTCCGCCCAGTGCAACTCACATTAGGTAACAGATTTCATATCAGGGGAAGAGATGTTCCCCGCCGAGGTTACGCCAGGTCGTAGCGGTCCAGGTTCATCACCTTGGTCCAGGCCGCTGCGAAGTCCTTCACGAAGGCTTCCTGAGAGTCCTCGCATCCGTAGACCTCCGCCAGGGCGCGAAGCTGGGAGTTGGAGCCGAAGATGAGGTCGGCCCGGGTGCCGGTCCACTTCAGGTCGCCCGTCGAACGGTCACGGCCCTCGAAGACGTCATCGTCGGCGGACGCGGCCTTCCAGGTCGTGCCCATGTCGAGCAGGTTGATGAAGAAGTCGTTGCTCAGGGTCTCGGGCCGGTCGGTGAAGACCCCATGCTTGGAGCTTCCGACGTTGGCACCGAGCACCCGCAGACCGCCAACGAGGACCGTCATTTCAGGCCCGGTCAGCGTGAGCAGCTGCGCGCGGTCGACGAGCAACTCCTCGGCCGAGACACTGTACTTGCCCTTCTGGTAGTTGCGGAAGCCGTCGGCGATCGGCTCCATTACCGCGAAAGACTCGACATCGGTCTGCTCCTGCGAGGCATCCGTACGGCCCGGTGTGAAGGGCACCGTAACGTCCTGACCGGCATTCCTGGCCGCCTGCTCGATGGCGGCGCTGCCGCCGAGAACGATAACGTCGGCGAGCGAGACCATCTTGCCGTTGGCCTGGGCAGTGTTGAAGTCCTTCTGGATGCTTTCAAGGGTGCCCAGCACCTTGGCGAGTTGGCCCGGCTGATTGACCTCCCAGTCCTTCTGTGGTGCTAGGCGGATGCGCGCGCCGTTGGCCCCGCCGCGTTTGTCGGACCCACGGAAGGTCGAGGCCGAGGCCCAGGCGGTCGACACCAGTTCGGAGACGGAAAGC
Organism: Rhodospirillales bacterium BBD 1991-14; assembly: GCA_001657395.1. Lineage (GTDB taxonomy): Bacteria > Pseudomonadota > Alphaproteobacteria > Kiloniellales > Kiloniellaceae > Pelagibius. Next base: position 643,193 of record LYSY01000001.1, read on the forward strand.
CCGGAAGAGAGAATCCTGTCCTTGAGCGTTGCGATGTCCTGATCGTCGATCAAGTGATGCGTCGGCTCGGGAACCGGGTCCTGCCACAACAGCACTTCCTCCGGCACCTCCTTGCCCAGGTACCGCGCCCGGGGGCCCATGTCACGGTGCGTCAGCTTGAACCAGGCGCGCGCGAAAGCATCGGCGAATGCGTCGGGGTTCTCGTGGAAACGCCGCGAAATCGGCTCATAGATGGGATCCATCCTGAGGGCCATGTCCGCCGTGGTCATCATCGGCGCATGGCGCTTGGCGGGGTCGTGGGCATCGGGGACCGTGTCCGACCCGGCCCCGTCCTTGGGCGCCCACTGGTTGGCGCCGGCCGGGCTCTTCACCAGTTCCCAGTCGTAACCGAAGAGGGTGTCGAAGTAGCTGTTGTCCCAGGTGATCGGCGTGGGCGTCCAGGCGCCTTCGATGCCGCTGGTGATGGCATCGCCGGCCTTGCCGCTGCCGAAGCTGCTCTTCCAGCCCAGGCTCTGCTCCTCGATGCCTGCGCCCTCGGGCTCCGGCCCGACCAGGGCGGCATCGCCGGCACCGTGGCACTTGCCGAAGGTGTGACCGCCGGCGACGAGCGCAACGGTTTCCTCGTCGTTCATCGCCATACGGCCGAAGGTCTCGCGGATGTCCCGCCCGGAGGCGACCGGGTCCGGGTTGCCGTTCGGGCCTTCCGGGTTCACGTAGATCAGCCCCATCTGCACGGCGGCCAGGGGGTTCTCCAGGTCGCGTTCGCCGGAGTAGCGCTTGTCGTCCAGCCAGGTGCTCTCCGAACCCCAGTAGATGTCCTCTTCCGGCTCCCAGATGTCCTCGCGGCCGCCGGCAAAGCCAAAGGTCTTGAGGCCCATGGACTCAAGCGCGCAGTTGCCCGCGAAGATCATCAGATCGGCCCAGGAGATCGTCTTGCCGTACTTCTGCTTGATCGGCCACAGCAGCATGCGCGCCTTGTCGAGGTTCGCGTTGTCGGGCCAGCTGTTGAGGGGGGCGAAGCGCTGGGTGCCGGAGCCGCCGCCGCCGCGGCCGTCAGCGGTGCGGTAGGTACCGGCGCTGTGCCAGGCCATACGGATGAAGAGGGGGCCGTAGTGGCCGTAGTCCGCCGGCCACCAGTCCTGCGAGGTCTTCATCAGTTCGAAGACGTCCTTCCGCAGGGCGTCCAGGTCGAGGGTCTTGAACGCCTCCGCATAGTCGAAGGCCTCGCCCATCGGATCGGACAGGGAGGAGTTCTGGTGAAGCATCTTGAGATTGAGCTGGTTCGGCCACCAGTCGCGATTGGAAATGTGAACCCGGCCGGTTACCGGGCATTTGCTGCCGCCGTCCATTTTCGTCTCCGCTCCGTGAGTTGTGCGCACAGGAATTAGAATTATTCTAATGATGTAGGATTTAGAATCGTTCTAACAAGAGGCGCGCCGAACATTTTTTGCTGATCACTCCGGTCCTCACGCCGCAGTGCGCAGGGGCGCTTTGAAGAACCGCCGCTATCCTTCTGGCATCAAATGCCTAACTGGATCCAGATCGCTTCACCGGGAGGTGGCCCGAGGCGATCCGGTCTCACAAAAGACACCGGCGCCGGCGGTGCCGGCAATCTGCCGGGCGACGGAGCGCCCGCTGTGGATGGCGCCCTCCACATAGCCCCAGAACCGGCCGGCGACTTCCGCTCCGGCGAAGCGGACCCGGCCGCCCCAGGCTGACAGCCGGGCGACCGCGTCGGGATCGCCGCCGACCCGGACGGTCGCGTTGTAGCCTCCGCCGGACCAGGGGTGGTCGATCCAGACCGCTTCGCCGATCTCCAAAGGCGCGCCGACGGCCTCGCCAAAGACGCGGCTCAGCCGGCCCAGGAGCAGGTCATGCCGTGCCTCCTGCGACAGCACAGCCCATTGGCGTGCAAGCGGGCCGCCGAGGAAGGCGGTGAGGCGGGGCGGGAAGGGGCCGTCGCCGCTGCCATCGACCACCGCCAGCCCCGGCGTGTCCGCGAAGAGGGCTGTACCGCTGAACCCCTTGAGCCGCCAGAACGCGCGGTCGAAGACCAGGACCGTCTTGATCATGGCGCCGGCCGCAAAGGACGCCAGAAGCGCCGCCAGCTCGTCGCTGTTGTCCATTTCAAAAGTGATCCGCCGGGCTGCAGGCGGCGGCACGGCTACGATCGCGTGATCGGCCGTCCAGACTCCTGCCGCAGCGATGACCTCCACCCGGTCGCCGGTGGTGCGAATGCGCTCAACGGGCGCGCCCAGGCGCGGCCTGTGCCGCAGTTCCGACGCAAGCTGATCGACGATCCCGATCATGCCGCCGGCGACCTGGAACTCCAGGTCGTCCCGTTCCGACGCGTAGCGCGCGAAGATGTCTCTCACCGCCTGCGCATGAACGTCCTCCGGTGCGGCGCCGAGGATCTCCGAGAAATGCGAATAGGCCATGGCGTGCTCCTCGGCTTCCAGCAACAGGGCGCGCAGAGCCGCGGCGAGGCTCTCCTTCGGGGCGGTCCGCCTTTCGACCAGCAACCGCAACCCGCGCCCCGCTTCGCCAGGACTCTCCCAGGGGGTGTTCCACCACGCCAGCTTCAGGCGCAGCGCGCGAAGGACTTCGCCGGGGCTGTCCCAGCGCACCACCTGTTCCTCCAGAAGTTCATGAAGCTCGCCGACCGAAATCAGGTCTTCGAAGCGCCGGGTGTTCTGCCCAGCCAGGCAAAGGCCGATCCCGGTCCGCGGGACCGGTGAGAGGTGCAGGCCCGCCTGTGATGCAAGGCCGAGCACGGCGTGCATGTCGCCGTTCACCATTTGCGCGCCCTCGTCGAAGAGGCCGCCGCTGCGCAGCGGTACGGTCCGGATGCGGCCGCCCAGACGCGTCTGTGCTTCCAGCAGTTGGCAGGAAAGGCCGGCCTGTTCCACGGCCGCAGCGGCGGCCAGTCCAGCGGCCCCGCCGCCGATGACGATGACGTGGACATGGCTTTCGGGTTTCATTGGGGGATTCCTGAGTTGAGCAATTGTTCAATTGAGCATATGTTCAACACAGATCCAGACTTCAAGGAGACATAACAATGGCGCGTCTGTCCGCTGCCGAGCGCCGCCGCCAGATCGTCGAAGCCGCAACGGAGGCTGTGCTTCGCAGGGGCCTGGCGCAGGCGGCGACACGCGACGTGACCAAAGCCCTCGGGGTCGGCTCAGGGCTTTTGCACCACTACTTCCCGTCGTGGGCCGAACTGCGGGCCGAGGCGGTGCGCCTGGCGGCAAGGCGGGAGATCGACGAGGTGCAGGCGATGGTGGCAGGGCTGCCCGGGCTGGAGGCGCTGGACCGTCTGGCCGACTGGATGGTCGAAGACGGTGACATGCGCCACTGGCGCCTCTGGCTGAACGCGCAGGACGAGGCGCATCGCGACGACCGTCTGGCCGAAGTCATGAATGCGGCCATGGCGGAGTGGCATGAGGTGATCGCGGACCTCTTGGTCCGGGCAGGCAAGGAAGGTGTGGCGCAGGGGACAGAGACGGAGGCGGCGGCATGGCGCCTCGCAGCAATGATGGATGGCCTCGCCGGCGCTATGCTCGTTCGCGGGTCGCGCGTGACGCCGGCGATGGCGCGCGACCTAATGAAGACCCAGCTTCTGCTTGAGCTCTGTCGCAAGACCTAGGCCGCCGGAAGCGCGCCCGGGTCGGTTGGGGACACGATTGCCGACTTCCCCGTCCTGCGTATCGGCGCGAAGGCGGAGCAGATCGCCCTAATTGACTTGTCGTGACTCCGAGGAGGTGGCGTCCACAATCTGAGCTCCGACTTTCACGTGCTCGAATCAGGGAATTCAGAATCCGTGCCGCGTCCTCGGAATACGTGGCGCGTTCAAATCTTCACCATGGCTCCTGGGGTTCGGAGGCCGATTGCAGTCCGCGCCGAACCGGTCGATGCAACTCGCAACTGGAAAGGAGCTTCGCGGTGAACGTCGTAACGCCACTCAAGTCTTCACTCGGTCCCGCCGAGAGTTTCCTCAACCGGACCCATCGCCTTCTCATTGACGGCAAGTGGGTCGACGCGAAATCAGGAGAAACCTTCGACACGCTCAATCCGGCAACCGAGGAGGCGCTCGCCTCCGTCGCGCTCGGCAGCGCCACGGATGTTGACGCTGCGGTCGCCGCCGCGCGCAAAGCCTTCGACGAGGGGCCCTGGCCGAGCATGCTTCCGGCCGAGCGTCAGCGCATTCTGCAGAAACTGGGCGACCTCATTGAGGAGAACGGTGAGGAGTTGGCCTGGATCGAGAGTCTCGACAACGGCAAGCCGGTGAAGGTTGCCCGCGTAGCGGATATTCCTCTGACCGCGGACCTCTTCCACTATATGGCCGCCCACGCACGCACGCGCGAAGGTCATGTGGTGCCGACATCGGACTTTGCGATACCGGGCGCGGAATTCCACGCCTACACGGTTGAAGAGCCGGTCGGCGTCGTCGGCCTTATCACGCCCTGGAACTACCCGCTTCTGATCGCCGCCGGTTGGCAGATGGCGGGCGCGCTCGCCGCCGGGAACACGGTCGTGCTGAAGCCCTCTGAGGTAACGCCGCTTTCGATCACGCGCTTTGGCGAGCTGGCGCTCGAAGCCGGCGTCCCACCCGGCGTCATCAACATCGTTCATGGCTACGGCACAGACGCCGGCGCACGCCTTGTGGAGCATCCGCAGGTGGACAAGATCGGCTTCACAGGCTCGACCCGCACCGGCCGGGGCCTGCTCAAGTCGGTCGCCGACTCGAACCTCAAGAAGGTGACCTTGGAGCTTGGCGGAAAGTCGCCGGACATCATCTTCGCCGATGCGGATCTCGATGATGCCATTGCCGGCGTTGCGATGGGTGTATTCTTTAACCAGGGCGAGTGCTGCTGCGCAGGCACGCGGATCTATGTCGAAGACGAGGTCTATGACAAATTCGTGGCGGGTATGGTCGAGGAGGCTAAAAAGATCCGTCTCGGCTCAGGCCAGGAACCCAGCACCGATATGGGGCCGCTCGTCTCCCAGAACCAGCTCAACACGGTGATGGGCTATATCGATGCCGGCAAGTCGGACGGCGCGACCGTTGCGGTCGGTGGTGCCAGAGCAAGTGACAAGGGCTACTTCGTCCAGCCGACGCTTTTCACCGACGTCGACCCGGATATGTCGATTGTTCGCGAGGAAATCTTCGGTCCCGTCGCGTCGATTGAGCGGTTTTCCGAGATTGATGATGTCGTCCGGCGCGCCAACGACTCCGATTACGGGCTCGGCGCCGGCATTTGGACGACAGACGTCCGCAAGACCCATCATGTCGCCAAGGCGATCCGGGCCGGGACGGTCTTTGTGAACTGCTACAACGTCTTTGACGCCGCGATGCCCTTTGGCGGTTACAAGCAGTCCGGATGGGGGCGCAACCGGGGCCGCCAGGCCTTTGAGGCCTTTACCGAGACCAAGGCCGTCTACGTCAAGCTGAACTGATCGATCCGTTCTGATTGAGGCCGGGTGCCCAGGGTCTGTGCGGATCGGCGGTGAAGCCCGTTCCCCAAGCGTCCGTCTCGCTCGCTTCACGCCGTGAAGCGGTCCGCCCGGCCTCATTTTCGGATTGGTGTCAGAAACCGAGATTCCGGAGAACTGTCATGCCCGACTTCTTCTTCCTGCCCCCCATGAACATCGCGGGCGACGGTGCACTCGATGCGGCTGTCGACCAGATGGCGTCCCAAGGATTCGAAAAAGCGTTGATTGTCACCGACGAGCCGCTCCATAGAAAAGTTCATGCAACGAAGCCGCTCATCGAGCGGCTTGAAGCGAAGGGGATTGATTACATCGTCTACGATCAGGTGACGCCGAACCCGACGGTCGCCGAGTGTGATGAGGGGGCAGCGATCTATGCCCGGGAGGAATGCGATTTCCTCATTTCCTTCGGTGGCGGCTCGCCGCACGATTGCTGCAAGGGGATCGGCATCGTCGCCACCAACGGCGGTTCGATCCGCGACTACGCCGGTGTCGACCGGATGCGGGTCAAGATGGCGCCGATGTTCGCCGTCAACACGACCTCGGGTACGGCCAGTGAAATCACCCGCTTCGCCATCATCACCGACGAGGAAGCCAGGTCGAAGCTACCGGTCGTGGATTGGCGCTGCACACCAAGCGTCTCCGTCGATGATCCGAAGCTCATGGAGGGGATGCCGGCAGGTCTGACCGCGGCCACGGGCATGGACGCCCTCAGCCACGCCCTCGAAGCCTATGTGTCGACCGCCGCCAGTCACTTGACCGATCCGGGCGCGCTTCGGTCGGTCGAGCTGATTGAGAAATCGTTGATCGAGGCCTATCGCGACGGCAAAAACAGCGCCGCACGATCCGACATGACCTATGCCGAATTTCTGGCCGGCATGGCCTTCAACAACGCAAGCCTCGGGTTCATCCATGCCATGTCGCACCAGGTCGGCGGCATGTATCACACCCTTGCCCATGGGGTCATCAACTCGGTCCTCATGCCGCATGTCATCGCCTGGAACGCCACTGTTGCCGGCGAGCGCTATGCCGAGATCGCCGAGCACATGGGCATCGAGAAGCAAGGCCGCGCCACGGATGAGGTCGTGCAGGATCTCATAGCCAAGGTTTTGGCCTTCAACCAGGCGATGCGCATCCCTGGCAACCTTGGCGAGATGGGTGTCAAAGAGGAAGACGTGCCGCACCTGGCGGATCACGCGCTTGCCGATGCCTGCGCGGCCACCAACCCTAGACCGGCGACCGTCGCAGAGATGCAAGCGCTCTTTCGCCGGGCCATCAGCGGCGAGGGGATTCCGCTGCGCAGTGCAGCCGCCTGAAGCAGGGTCCGGCGGCCTCGGGCCGCCAGGCTGCTCCCAGATCAAGAACGGAGCTGCGCCATGACACGACACGGCGATGCTGAGCTTGCCGACCGGCTTTGCGATGGCTGGCCACCGAGGCAAGCGGCCTTTGCCGCCGCTGGCGGCGGGGAGGCGGCGCAATGAAAGCGGTTCGACTCCATGCTTATGGCGAACCCGAGGTGCTGCGCTTCGAGGAGGCCCCGGATCCGACTCCCGCTGCGGACGAAATCGCCGTCGACGTCCATGCAGCCGGGGTCAACCCGCTCGACTGGAAGATCCGTTCCGGTGCACTCGCCGGGCTGATGCCGCTGCCGTTGCCGGCGATCCTCGGTTGGGACGTCGCCGGGGTCGTCGCTTCGGTCGGCGCGGCGGTGACCGACTTCCGGCCGGGCGACGCGGTGTTCGGCATGATTCCGATCGGGCGCACCGGCGCTTATGCCGAGCGCGCGGTTGTTCCGGAGCCCGCACTCGCCGCGCTTCCACAGGAGCTCACGCCAGTTGAAGCCGCTGCCGTTCCGGTCGTCGGGCTCGCGGCCCATCAGCTCGTGAACGGTCTCGGCGACCTCCGTCCTGGCCAGACCGCGCTCGTTCTCGGCGCTGCCGGCAACGTCGGGCGCTTGTGCGTAGCGCTCGCCGGTCGGAGGGATGTGCGTGTATGGGCAGCAGCCACGGCGCGCGACCTGGAGCACGCCGAACTGCCGGACCATGTTCAGCATCTTGCCACGGACGAAGGCGGGCTCGATGCCGCATCGCCAAGCGTTGATCTGCTGATCGATACGGTTGGTGGTTCGCTCCTGGAGCGCGCAATTGCCAGGGTGCGGCCAGGCGGGCGGGTTGTCTCCACCGTACAGCCACCGCAGGTCCCCGCCGGCATGGAGGTCGAAGGGCACATGCTCCAGGTCGCGCCTGACCGGGCTGCGCTCGAGCAACTCGGCCAGCTCTTTGCGGGAGGTCACTTGCCGCTGCCGGAGATCACGACCTATGGGTTGTCGGAGGCTGCCCAGGCACATGCGGCGGCTGCCGACGGACAAGCCGGAAAGCTGGTTCTCGTCGTGCCATGATCGATTACCCGGCTCAGTCGGGGATCCGGATGCCGATTTTGCCGACGTGGGATTTGGTCAGGAAGGCCTCCTGGGCGGAGCGCAGGTCGGCCAGCCTGTAAGTCTCTGCGACGGTCGGGCGAATCTCGCCAGCCTCGATGTAGCCCACCAGATCGGTGAACACGTTGGCCGGTTGGTGCGTGCAGCCGAAGAAGGAGAGGTCGCGCAGGTAAAGCGTGCGCAGGTCCAACTCGACGATGGGGCCGGCGATCGCGCCGGCGGTGACGTAGCGCCCGCCATCGCGGAGCGCGCCGATCAGATCCGGCCAGCGCGGTCCGCCGACCAGGTCGAGCACGCTGTCGAAGCCGCGCTCCGGCAGCGGCGCGTCCCGGTCGAGCGTTTCGCCGGCGCCGAGTGCGCGCAGTTGATCGGCCTTGGAGGGACTGGTCAGAGCCGTCACCCGGGCGCCGCGCCGCTTGGCAAGCTGGATCGCGGCCGAGCCGACACCGCCCGAGGCGCCGGTGATCAGCACGCGTTCGGCGCCGAGACCGCCGCGCTGAACCATGCCCTCGGCCGTGGAAAAGGCGCAAGGGAAGGAGGCGAGTTCGACATCCGAGAGGTCCGAACGGACAGCGATCGCATCCTGTGACCGGGCGAGCGCATATTCCGCGAAGGCGCCGTCGCACTCCGACCCAAAGGTGGCCGTGGCCGGCCCGGACCCCGGCGATTCCGGGGACTGCAGGGCGCGCACGAGCACGCGTTCACCGATCCTGGCTGTTGGGACCGCTGATCCGGCTGCCACGATCTCGCCGCAGCAGTCAGCGCCCTGGATGCGCGGAAAGGAAAACGCCACACCGGACCAGCCGCCGTCCGCATCTGCCGCGGTGCCGTATCCCTGGGCCGCGCCGGAGGCCGTATCGCCGCGCACGCTCTTGGAGTACCAGCCGGTGCGCGTATTGATGTCGGTGTTGTTCACCGAAGAGGCCGCGACCCTGATCAGGACTTCATCCGCGCCCGGGCTTGGGACCGTCAGGTCCTCGCGCCATTCCAGCTTCTCAAGCCCGCCATGGCCCGTCAGGACCATGCCCTGCATTGTTTGGGGAAGAGTCATCTCTGCCTCCGTGTAGAGCAACTGTTCTAAGGTCGGAATGAGCGGCGCGCAATTGCGGCACCGCCCGCCGCGAAGCGGTCACGCAGATGCAAATCGGTCAGGTGGGCTGGGGAATGCGGGCGATGGCCTTGATCTCGAAGTCGAAGCCCGAAAGCCAGGTCACGCCGACCGCGGTCCAGTTCGGATAGGGCGGTTCCCCGACGGCCTTCAGCCGGACGGCTGAGACCGCCTCGACCTGTGCTGGCGGATCGGTGTGGAAAGTGGTCACGTCCACAACGTCATCGAAGCTGCAACCGGCAGCCTTCAGCACTGCCGCGAGGTTGTCGAAGGCAAGCTGGACCTGCTTTTCGAAGTCGGGTTCGGGCGATCCGTCCTCGCGGCTGCCGACCTGACCGGAGACGAACAGGAGGTCGCCGGAGCGGACGGCCGCCGAGTAGTGGTGCATCTCGTAGAGCGCCTGCCGGCCGGCGGGGAAGACTGCATCGCGTTTGGTCATGGGTTTACTCCTGTTCGACCGGGTCTCTCCGATCGGGTTGCATCGGGCCGAATGGCCATTGACATACGGGACGTATGTCGGCATCTAAGAGCATACGCAGCGTATGTCAACAAATATACGCAGCGTATGTTCTGACCAGGAGGGATCGGTGGCCGCACAACGGCGTGCGCAGATGGTGGAGGAGACCCGGGCGAAGCTGATCAAGGCCGCGCGGACGGCTTTCGCTGACAAAGGCTATGCGGCGGCGTCCATGGACGACCTGACTGCCGCAGCCGGCCTCACGCGGGGTGCGCTCTATCATAACTTCGGCGACAAGAAGGGGCTGCTGCAGGCGGTGATCGACCAGATCGACACGGAGATGCTGGCGCACCTGCACAGCGTTCACGACCAGGCACAAGATCCCTGGCAGGGGTTTCTCGATGAGTATGCCGCCTACATCGAGATGGCGCTGGAGCCGGAGATCCAGCGCATTATGCTTCTGGACGGGCCGTCCGTGCTTGGCGACCCGTCACAATGGCCGAACCAGAGCGCCTGCCTGCAGAGAACGACGACCCTGATTCAGGCGCTGATCGATGCCGGGACCGTCAAACCGGTCGATGCCGAAGCGGCCGCACGGCTGCTCAACGGGACGGCCCTCAACGCTTCGCTCTGGATCGCCGCCGCCGACGATCCCCACGCGGTTTTCCTGCGCGCCGTCGAGGCGTTCCGTCATCTTGCAACCGGACTGCTGCGAAGCGGCGGCTGACGTTACGCGCGCTGCGGAGCAGGGAAGGGGGTGGCCCTATCCTGAGGCGGATCTGCGGATCAGGTTTCTGAACTCGTTCAGCAGGACATCGCTGCTGTTCTGGCCGACCATAACGCCTCGGCGCGTGCCCTTGCCGTCGAAGAGCAACACAGTGACATGGCCGACGCGGTTTTGCGCGGCAAATGCCCGCCCTTCGGGTTGGCGGATGTCGGCGACCAGGTACTGGATCTCCGCGTCGTCCAGTTCCGCGAGCGCCTTGCATACCTCGCGCTGCAGATCGCGGCACTGAGGGCATTGCGGATCGTGGACCTGTACGACGGTCGGGATTCCGTTTCCGAGGCGCGAAAGGTCGCGCTCGATGATGCTGGCGTGGACACTGGTCGCGAAGTACCATCCGCCAGCCCCGACAACACCCAGGCCCAAAGCGCCGTAGCCGATGTTCTGCAGCAGGTCGCGCCGGCTGCGCAGCTTCTTCCGTGGGACCGTTGCGGCCGCTGGCTGCCCGCCGGCGGTGTTGTTCTGTTTCCGCTTGGTCGTCGTCTTGCGCTTCTGTCGTTTCATCGCGGGATCCCTGCAGGGGTGCGGCTTTGCCCAGCGCAGGCCGGCGACTGGCGCTTCCGGTCACTTCAGGCCGCGGCCTGTCACGCTGGACCGGCGGACTCTACCCGAACTGGGATCTGCGGCGCAGATCACCTCTGCGTGATCGCCGCCGGCGCGTTGTGCCAGGGTTTCGTGGAGGCCCTAGGCCACCTCGTCCGCGACCGGCCGTGGCGCGGGCATCCGTTGCCGAAGAAACGCGATGTAGACCAGGGCGGTGGCGAACATAAGCACGCTGTAGGTCGCCGCCGGCACGGTCACGAGGCCGCCGCCGAACAGCAGGGTCGCGACCGCGATCGCCAGGGTGCCGTTCTGCAGGCCGCACTCTATGGAGATGGCGACCCGCTGGCGGATGCCAGAGGCGAAGACCCGTGCGATGAGATAAGCCAGGGTCATCATGACGACGTTCAGGACCAGGGTCACGAGGCCCGCCTGGGTCAGGTATTCGACAATGCTGCTCCGTTCCTGATAGATCGCGCCGGCCAGCACCAGGGCGAACAGCCAGGTCGAGATCCGGCGCGCCAGAGGTTCGAAACGAAGCGCAAAGCCTTCGGCGCTATGGCGCAGCAGCAGGCCGAGAAGCGCCGGGATGGTGACGATGACGAAGACGCTTATCGCCGTCTTGGCGACCGAGACATCGGCGCCGACATCGCCGCCCATGAGCTGGCCGTAGGAGAAGACGACAACGAGAGGGATGGTGACAACGCTGAGCAGGCTGATGACCGCTGTCAGCGAAATCGACAGGGCGACATCGCCGCGGGCAAAGGCCGTCAGGATGTTCGAGGTCACGCCGCCCGGGGCCGCTGCGATGATCATGACCCCCAGCGCCAGTTCCGGCGGCAGCGACCACAGGCTGACGATCAGGAAGGCGACCGCGGGCAGCAGCAGAATCTGCGACAGGGCCCCGACGACGAAATCCCGCGGACGCCGCGCGACCCGCGCAAAGTCATCGAATGTCAGACCCAGGCCGAGCGCAAACATGATGAACGCCAGTGCGATCGGCAAAACGACTTCGGCCACAAGACCCACAAAAACCTCCTGATTCTTCCTGCTGGCGGCGGCCGGAACCTAGGTGCGAGGACCTATGCTGGCAAGCCGATTCGGGCGGCGGCACCCCCAATGATCATGGTGCCGAGGCCGCCAAAGACAACGGGGGCGGGGCTGGGCGGCATGTTCCTACGCCGTTTGGACGGGCTGTGGGTGCGGGGCCTGGGCTGGGTGCCGCTCTATCCGCGCCGCCCCGCGTTCATTCGTCTGCACTCGACCGCGGATCGTCGGCGTCAGAGTTTTCCGTGGCGCCAGGCGTTAGATAGAGCTCTTTGGTGCGCTTCAGGATGGTATGCCGGTGCCAGCAGCGGCGCGGCACCACAGTGGCTGCGCCGGAGCGGAGTCGCCGTACCTCTGCCGGCCCGCCGTCTTCCGGCAGGATTTCGACCTCGACCTCGCCGTCCAGAACCATGAGGAACTCCTCGCAGTCCGGGTGCATTTCCCAAGGGCCGGTGGCGCCGGCGTCAGCCCAGAAGACGCCCACCGCGCCCTCGTTGAAACGCGCGAGCTCGCGGAACTCAAGCTGTTCGAGTGCCTCCACCTCGATCAGCGGATCAAACACCGATGTCGTCATTCTGCGCTCCCGAACGGTGGCAAAGCCGCCGCATCTTCTCCGCGTCGTCCTCTTCGGCGGGGGTGTAGGTTACGAGCTTGAGGTCCGGACGGCCGTCGACAGCGAAGGAAGAGAACTCGAATGCGATGGGCCCTGCCAACGGGTGCCTGATCCTTTTGATACCTTCTCCCGTCGATCGTACGTCATTGTCAGCCCACATCGCAGCGAATTCGGCACTCTTCCTGGAGAGTTCAGCGAGCAATTCTGAAGCCCGGTCGCTCTCCCCGGCGCGGGCGGTCCCGGCCCGGAACGTTGCCACCAAAAAGCGCGCGACACTCTCCCAATCCTCCTGCGCGGCACGCGTCTCAGGGTCCAAGAAGATCCTCCGCAATATGTTGCGCTCGTTTTTCGAGAGTGTGGTGTAATCGGTCAGCGCGACACGAGCCGCATCATTCCAAGCGATAATGTCCCATTGCGGTGTCGCTACAATCGCTGGAATGAGTGTCAGCGCGTCGAGAAACCTCTGGAGCCGCAGCGTAACTCCGTCCTGCGAAGTGGGTGAGGCCTTGGGTGGCCGTCCAAGGCCGACCAGGAAGAGGTGCTCTCGCTCGGCCTCGGTGAGCATCAGCGCATTGGCAAGACTCTCGAGAACCCGCGGCGAGGGCGCGCCGCCGCGGCCCTGTTCGAGCCACGTATACCAGGTCGTGCTGATATTCGCCCTTTGGGCCACTTCTTCGCGTCTGAGCCCAGGGGTTCGCCGTCTGCCTGAAAATCCGAAAGTCTCTGGATCAAGCCGCTTTCGACGGTCTTTGAGAAAAGTACTGAGGCGGTTTTCCTCGTCCATGACCCTTCGATCCTAATAGTGCTTATACCAGTATAAAGTCCCGGCTTTAACAGGATAGGACCTTGGATGAAGCTGCCTCCGCTGGCAATGCGGAGGATCATCCATGAAGGTATTTGTCACCGGCGCGACGGGTTTTGTGGGCTCCGTCATCGCCTGCTTATTGGCCTGTTCGCCTTCACCGGCCGGCGCTCAAACGACGGATGCGGTCCAATCCGGGGCGGGATCCGCCGCTCTGGAAAGCGGTGCGACAATGACGCTGATACCAATGAGCGACGCAGTCGCCCGGGAGTTTCGCCCGCTTCGTGCCTGGTTACCTGAGGGCCCGCAGATCGTCGTGCTGGAAGGCGATCCCGATAGCGGGCCGTCGCTGACACTGTTCCGCTTTAAGCCCGATTACGCCGGAAGCGGGAGGCTACATATCCATACCCACGACTACCGCCTATGGGTCATCGAAGGCGCGCTGAAGCATTGGGGTGCTGACGGCAGTGAGGACACCGCGTCCATCCTTGGTCCTGGCTCCTATGTGCATCAGCCCGGCGAGCAGCTCCATGCCGCCAACTGCGTAGCAGAGCGGTGCACCGCCTATGTTTTGTTTGACGGACCGATCGAGACAAGCTTCCTTGATAATCCATGATCGGCGGCCGCGATCGGTTTCGTCAAAAAACGTGTCTTCGACCAGAAACGACTGTGAGCATCCGATCGCGGCGCTGTCGAGACTCGTTATGACCGGGTCACCATTGAAAACGACGCGCTTCGGGAAGCAGCGGATGACCGCGGCTGGCTTCAGGCGTGGCAGCGCTCCAGTTCCATGAAGGCAATCAGGCCGGTCTGCTCGTCTTCTTCGAACCTGTCTTCCGTCTTGGTGAGTTCCGTGATCCGGTCCCATCGGAACGTCCGGAACCCTTCCCTGAGTTCGCACCAACCGGAGACCATCCAGCCGTCAGGCAAGTCCCAAATCACGAGCGGACGCACGCGTCGGCGCGAAAGGTTCCCTTCGCCATCCTTGTAGACGATCTCGACGACACGTTGATTGCGGATCGCCTCTCGAAGGAGGCCGTTGTCTTGCGATGCGCCACGTTTGGGCTGAAGGCTGTAAAACGGCGCATCGGCAAGCTTGCGGTCTTCCGGTGCAGGCATACTCGCCTGTATTTTGGCCCGTGCTTCGCGCGCCGCTGAGGCAAGCACCGGATCGCCGGTGCGCTCCACAAAAGACAAACCGACAGCCAGAGCATCGACCTGATCGTGTGTGAACGTCACATTCGGCAGATCAAAACCCGGACGGAGCAGATAGCCAGTCCCGGCCTCCCCATCGATCGGCAGGCCGGAGGCCTGAAGATGGGCGATGTCGCGATAGATCGTGGTCACGCTCACCTCGAAGTGTTCCGCAAGGTCCGCGGCGCGGCTGACCCTGCGGCTGCGCATTTCGTTCACGATCCGGAACAGTCTTTCCGAACGACGCATTGCCTCTGTTTTCCAACGGCTTACAGCGGAGATCCTAGCGCGGATGGCTTTTGGGTTCCAATGCGGACCGATACCCCGGACAGATACTGCGATCAGTCTGCGGCTGTGGCTTCAATCTCGAACAGGAGAGGCGGCAGGGCAAGACGGCTCACGCCGAGCAGCGTCATAGGAGGGGAAACACCAAGGGGTCCAAAGCGGGCTCCCAGGATGTCGAAGTGCTTCATGGCATCATCCACGTCGGTCGTGAAAACGCCCAAGCGAACGACATTGGCAAGCCCCATGTCCGCTGCTTTCAACACGGCTTCGAGGTTGTCGACTGCCAGGACGATCTGTGCCCGCATGTCGCCGGGGTGCTGCGGCGCGCCCTCCGCATCCACGGCGGTCTGTCCTGCGCAAACGAGATGCCGTTTCGTACCTTCAAGGATCTCGGCCTGGTTGTAGCCGTGGTTCAACGACCATAGCCACGGATTTACGGCTGTTCTCTTCATGCTGAGCCCTCCTGTTGCGTTGATGGGAGGGCACAGGACCACAGGTCTCTTGTCACCGTAGTGACAGGAGCGAAGGCTGTCAGGTGAAAAAGCAGAAGGTTCTTCGGTGCGCCTTCATGCAGTGTTATGACAAAGCGGCCATATGCTTCATCGGCACAAGCGCCGCAAATGGCGGTCCACGCGCGATAAAAATGCGAACTGTTGCTTCGCCATGGAGAGTACTCGGATGAAGATTTCGCAGCCCACGCCCGAGCTTCCAGTACCGAATGTGCGGGAAGCTCAGGAGTATTACCGTGACAAGCTCGGCTTTGAGATCGCTTGGTGTTATGAGGATGGAAGCATTGGTGCTGTAGCGCACGGCGATTGTGCGATCTTCTTCCGAGAAACCGCCGAGAAAATCTCGCTTAGCGTGTTCTGGGTCTTTACTGAGTACGTGGATGAATCACACTCAGAACTGGTACGGCTGGGTGCAGATGTTCTCGAACGGCCTTGCGACAAGCCTTGGGGATTGCGTCAGTTTACGGTTCGCGATGCCTATGGAAATCTCTTTTACTTCTTCCACGACCTTTGAATGCGATCAGGTGGACGACGGTCCGAAAAGTCCGCACAGCGGCCATTGGACCAGAGAGCAGAGCGTCCCTCAATCGGCGGCGAATGGCGGATGGGGTGGGATTCGAACCCACGAGGCGCTCTCACGCCTGCCGGTTTTCAAGACCGGTGCCTTCAACCACTCGGCCACCCATCCTCTGCGCCCGACCAGCGGCCGCCCGGGCCCGCTTCATGGGGCCGGCGGGCGAGAGGTAGCAAAGCCCGGGGAGCCTGGAAACCCCGAAAAGCCCCTTCCAGCAGCGGGGCATTCCGGCAGATCCCATTCTCACGCGGGTCAGCCCTGCGCCTTTCACCCCTCGCACCCGGCGCCGGCGCCAACTAAACTGGTGCCAACAGACGCTTATTCAGGAGGCTGCCATGCCGGACAGCGCCGACCTTCCGGGTCTCACCGAACACCTGGCCGCCGCGATGCCGGTGGCGCCGGGAAAGCTGGATCTGGGTGCCGAGGCGACCGGATTGGTTATCGTCGACGAGGTCAACGGCTTTGCAACCGTGGGCGCCGGCAACCTGGCGCCACCGGCCCCCAACGCCCAGGTGAGCACCATGGTGGCGGAGACCGACCGCCTGGCCCGCGGCTTCAGCGCGCAGGGCTGGAAGATCCTGGCCTTTCTCGACACCCATGAGCCCGGCAAGCCTGAGCCGCCCTATCCGCCGCACTGCGAGGCGGGGACAGGCGAAGAGGACTTGGTGCCGGAACTGGCCTGGCTGGAGACCGATCCCCATACCACCCTGGTGCGGAAGGACTGCATCAACGGTTTCGTCGGTGCGATCCGGCCGGACGGCAGCAACGCGGTGGTGGACTGGGTGAACGCCGCGGGATTGCAGCGGGTGCTGGTGGTGGGCATCTGTACGGACATCTGCGTGATGGATTTCGTGCTCACGCTCCTTTCAGCGCGCAACCACGACCTCATGCCGAGCCTGAAAGACATCTCTGTCTACACGAAGGGCTGCGCCACCTACGATCTGCCCATGGCCACCGTGGAGAGCCTTGGACTGCCGCGCACGGCCGCGCACCCGCAGGACCCGGCCCACCACATGGGGCTCTATTTCATGGCCTCGCGCGGGGCAGAGATCGTCGACCGGGTGACCCTTCCGTCGTGACGCGAAGTGCGGCGGCGATTGCTTTCCCGCCGCCTTTTGATCGGCTTTTCCGAAGCCGATGGCGCTGCCTCCGGCCATGCCATAGCTTTCTGTTTGGGACAGGAGTCCGCCGGCCAAGGTCTGCAGGCCGGCGCTCTTGAGCCGAAGTCAGGAAACGGATTGGCTGGAAAGGACGCCGCTATGTCCAGCAAGATGAAAGCTGCAGTCGTAACCGAGTTCGGAAAGCCGCTCGATATCCGGGAGGTGGAAAAGCCAAGCGCCCAGGACGGCAAGATCGTTGTCAAAATCGCCGCCAGCGGCGTCTGCCATACCGACCTTCACGCCGCCCAGGGCGATTGGCCGGTGAAGCCCAAACCGCCCTTCATTCCCGGCCACGAAGGCGTCGGCATCGTCGCCGAGGTGGGCAAGGGGGTCACCGCTGTGAAGGAAGGAGACCGGGTCGGCGTGCCCTGGCTGCACACGGCCTGCGGTCACTGTCACCACTGCGTGGGCGGCTGGGAAACCCTCTGCACCGACCAGGCAAACACAGGCTACAGCGTCAACGGCGGCTTTGCCGAGTATGTCCTGGCCGATCCCGGTTATGTCGGTCACTTGCCCGACAACCTCGACTTCGCGCCGGGGGCGCCGATCCTCTGCGCCGGGGTCACGGTCTACAAGGGTCTGAAGGAAACCGACGCGAAGCCGGGCCAGACGGTGGCGATCGTGGGGATCGGCGGGCTCGGGCAACTGGCGGTTCAGTATGCTAAGGCCATGGGCTTTCATGTCATCGCCGTCGACATCGCGGAGGACAAGCTGGCCCTTGCGAAGGAGTCCGGCGCCGATCAGGTGATCAATGCCGCCACCACCGATGCCGCGGCGGAGGTTCAAAAGGGCGGCGGCGTGGAAGGCGCCGTGGTAACCGCGGTTTCCCGCGAGTCCTTCGGTCAGGCGGTCGGCATGCTGGGCCGCGGCGGGACCATGACCCTGGTCGGGCTGCCCCCGGGCGGTTTCGAACTGCCGATCTTCGAAGTGGTGCTGATGCGCAAGACCATCCGCGGGTCCATCGTCGGCACCCGCAACGACCTTGCCGAGGCGCTGCAGTTCGCTGCGGAGGGCAAGGTTGCCTCGCGCTACGCGACCGAGCGCCTGGACGACATCAACGCCATCTTCTCCCGCATGGAGGCCGGCAAGATCAACGGCCGGATCGTTATGGAGATCTGACCGGGTCGGCGGCGACGGTGGCTGTTCGCCGCGCGGCGAGAGCTTGGTCTTCGCAGCGGATGCGGATGGTCAGGATAACCGCGTTGGCGGCTGAGAACGCCAGCGCCAGTTCCCAGGCGCCGAAAGCCAGCGGCAGGACCAGGATTTCGCCGGCCACCACGACATAGTTGGGGTGACGCAGCAGGCGGTAGGGACCTTTGCGGACCAGCGGCGCGTCGGGCAGGGTGATGATGCGCGTGGTCCAGTAGCGTCCGAGGCTGGCCAGCACCCAGAGCCGCAGCCCCTGCAGCACGACGAAGACCGCCAGCAGCGCCCAGTTCGGCGGTGTTTCCGCGGGCACGAAGACGGCGAGGGCGATCAGCCAAGCTGCGTGGAGGCCGACCAGCAGGGGATAGTGGCCGGCGCCCGCTTCGCGCCCGCCTTCGGCCAGCAGGCGCCGGGTGTTGCGCTGCGCGTAGACCAGTTCCGCCAGGCGCTGCAGCGCCACCAGAGCCAGAACGATCCAGAGCACGCTCATGGTCTCACGCTTCCAGGATCTGGAAGCCGGCGGTGAAGCCGGGCCCCAGGGCCGTCATCACGTAACGGCCCCGGAGGCCGGCCGCGCGCATGCGCTCCAACACGAAGAGCACCGTAACGGCTGACATGTTTCCGAAGTCCCGCAGTACCGCGCGCGCGTCCGTCAGGGCCCCGTCCCCCAGTCCGAAGACCTCCTCAAGGGCGGCGATCACCTTGGCGCCGCCGGGATGGCAGATGTAGCCGTCGATGTCGTCGCGGCCAAAGCCCTGCTCCGAGAGAAAACCGTCGAGCGCAGAGCCCAGGCGCTCGCGCACCAAGGCAGGAATGTCCCGGGAGAAGAGAACCCCCAGGCCATCGTTCTCCACCGTCCAGCCCATAACGTCCAGGGAGTCCGGCCAGGTGAATTCGCCGCCGGCGGTCAAGCGCGGTCCCTGGGCTGGCGACCGGCCATCCGGGAACCCGCTTCCGGAAACCGCCTCTTTCGGGGCCGGGTCGTCGGGGTCCGCGGCTTCCAGCAGCACCGCGGCTGCGCCGTCGCCGAACAGGGCCGTTGCAATGACATTGCTCTTGGAGCGGTCGTTGGCGCGGAAGGTGAGGGCGCAGAGCTCCACCACGAGACAGAGGATCTTCGCCCCCGGCGTCGCCCGTGCCATGGCGGCCGCCCGGGACAGGCCGATGACGCCGCCGGCGCAGCCCAGGCCGAAGATCGGCAGGCGCTGAAGGTCGCTGCGGAAGGCCATGCGGTTCATCAGATGGGCGTCGAGGCTCGGCGTCGCGACGCCGGTTGTCGAAACCGTGACGAGTCCGTCGATGGACTCGGGCCCCAGGCCGGCCTGCGCGAGGCAATCCAGCGCCGCCTCTTCGAGGAGGTCGACCGCATTGTCGATAAAGAGCTGGTTGCGGGTCTTCCAGTCGCTGGGGGTCAGATACCAGTCGATGGGCATACAGGAGCGGCGCGTCAGGATGCCGGCGTTGTCGAAAGCGGGCAGCAGCCGGTCGATGTCGAGTCGGCGGTCCGCGAAGAGGTGCTTGACCCGGCGGACCACGTCCTCCTGACGCAGGGTGTAGCCGGGTACGGCGGTTGCCATGGCCTTCAGGGTGACGGCAGGCGTGATCGGGGCCAGAGCCCGGGGCTCTGGCCGTCTGGCATAGTGAAGATCGACGGCGGTAATGGTCATCTCCTGTCGGCTTGGCGGCGCTGCGACAGGCAGCTTGCGGCGCTGCGGTTTTGCCCTTCTGGTTAATCTACGTGTCACCGCCGGCCCTGGTTTCAATGACATTTGCGGTCAGTAGGGCCGCGGGGCCCCGTTACCTGCCGAGTCGGCGGGCTGCTTAAGCCCCCGTTAAGGACAGACGTTAACGGCCTCCAAGACCTGCTGTGCTATTCTTCAGCCCGGCTCAGGAAGAGCGCCCGGACGAGCGGAATGGTAGGTAGCCATGCATAAGCTCTTGAAAATCTGCGCCGTTTCGGCGGCTGTGACGCTCTGTGGCGGCATTGGCGCGGCAGTGCCCGCCGCTGACCTGCTCTCCACGCACCCGACGCACTACAAACAGCACCTCGGCGGCGGTTCGGCCAGCGGCAGCGCGCTCGGACGCAAAACCAAGCAGGCCCGGGCCGGATCGCGACTCCTGGTGCGTGACGACGGCCGACTCCAGGAAGCCTGGGTCCTGAATCCGGACCTGTCGAAAGCCTGCCGCCAGCGAAACTTCCGCCAGAAGCGCGAAAATTTCTATATCGGTCAGGTGGACGGCGTGACCTACGGTGCGGCCGTCGGCGGGCACGGCAGCTTGGTCGATCGGGCAAAACTGGCGGAAAACCAAGTGATTTACCTGTTTCGCGGGCAGGGAACCACAGACTGCCGCGTCTATCATCGG
Source organism: Rhodospirillales bacterium BBD 1991-14 (assembly GCA_001657395.1). GTDB lineage: Bacteria > Pseudomonadota > Alphaproteobacteria > Kiloniellales > Kiloniellaceae > Pelagibius. The sequence goes on from LYSY01000001.1 coordinate 663,703, forward strand.
ACGAAATAGAACTAAAATTCACGAATCTTTAAGTCGTTAACCATTTGTTTACCAAGTCGGCTGCACACTGCGCTCACGGTTCATCGACCGTCTCCTGAAATTGATTGCATCGACCTCTCAAAAGCCCCGCCTCCCCGGCGGGGCTTTTCCTTAAGGAAACAACGCAAATGGTCGATTCGGCGATCAAAGCCACTGGCTCTTCGCCCTTGTGGCGAAGATGGCCGGGTGCGCTTGCTTGCAGGGCCCGGCATGGTACATAGGGCGGCTTCATGGTTAATGGGCAGTGGGCGCATGCGGCTTTTTCTCTCTCTTTCAGCGGTTCTGACGATGCTCGCGCTTGCGGGCTGTTTTGCGCCGAGCAAGGCCGACCTGATCAAGAAGGCGGAAGGCGCATCGACGAAGGCCGAGCTGGAATCGGCACTGGGCGAACCCAGCGACGTCTCGAAACTGGGCCCGATCGAGAAGTGGACCTACAAAGCCTCCGACGGCGCGGTGGTTTTCCTTCTGGCCGGCGACACCATCACGTTCGAGGTCACGGAGGGGCAGTAAGCCGGGGCCAGTGCGCCGATACCGTGCGCCGATGCCGTGCGGTTCCGCGCGGATTGCCAAGACTCGTGGCCCTGTGGCACAAGAGCCCTTAACCAAAGTCTGCCATCATGCCGGTTTCCGCCATCATGACTGCTTTGCCTGGGGCACTGCACAATTCCGCGAGGACCATCCGTTCATGACAGGCCTGACCCGCTGCGCCCGTTTCCCCACCCTGTTTGTCTGCGCCCTGCTTGTTTGCCTGCTGCTGGCGTTTGCCGGCGGCCAGCCCGCGTCCGCCAACCAGGCTGCCGGAGACGCCGATCCGGGCTTCGCGGCCTGGCTCCAGGACCTGCGGGAGGAGGCGCTCGCCAAGGGGATCAGCGCAGCCACGCTCGATGCGGCTTTGAAGGACGTTGCGCCGGTCGCCCGGGTGATCGAGAAAGACCGCAGCCAGAGGGAGTTCACGCTGACCTTCACCCGCTACCTGCGGTCCAGTGTGACGGACACCCGGGTGGAGCGTGCGCAGCGCCTGATGGAGGAGCACCGCGAACTTCTGCAAAGGGTTGAGGCGCGTTTTGGGGTGCAGCCGCGCTTTCTGGTGTCCTTCTGGGGCCTTGAGAGCAACTTCGGCGACTATACCGGCGGTTTCTCCGTCATCCGCGCCCTGGCGACCCTGGCGCACGATTCGCGCCGCAGTGCGTTTTTCCGCGCCGAGCTTCTTCATGCGCTTCAGATCCTGGACGAAGGGCACATCACGCTGGATCGCATGCTGGGGTCCTGGGCGGGGGCAATGGGCCAGGTCCAGTTCATTCCCTCGACCTTCGTGAACTTCGCCATCGACTTCGACGGCGACGGCCGCCGCGATATCTGGAACAGCCTGCCGGATATCTTCGCCTCCGCTGCCAACTACCTCTCGCAGGAAGGCTGGCGCGGCGACGAGACCTGGGGCAGGGAGGTCGCTCTGCCGCCCGAGTTCGACTTCGGACTCGCCAGCCTGAAGATCGCCAAGCCGCTTGCGCACTGGTCCCGGGTTCACGGCGTCCGCAGGGCCGACGGGACCCCGCTGCCCACGGCGGACCTGGATGCCTCGATTGTCCTGCCGTCGGGCCATCGCGGCCCGGCCTTTCTGGTCTACCGCAACTACCGGACAATCCTGATCTGGAACCGGTCGATCCTCTACGCTCTCGCGGTCGGGCATCTCGCAGACAGAATCGCCGGCGCGGCGCCGCTGTCGGCGCTCCCTGACGAACAACCGATCAGCCTGAAGGCGATCGAGGAAATGCAGGCACTCTTGAATGCGAAGGGATTTGACGCCGGTGAGCCCGACGGCCTCGTCGGCCGGCAAACACGGGCAGCGCTGAGTGCTTACCAGCGCGCCATAGGCGTTCCGGCGGACGGCTATCCGACCGCGGAGATCATTGAACGCTTGAGGCGCGAGTAGCGGCAGTGCAGTAGCGGCAGTGCAGTAGCGGCAGGGCAGGGGCGGCTGCGCCGCCTTCGCCTGCCAGGCAGGGAGAGGTCACGACGACATCTATGGATCGCGGAGCATTCCTGAAGAGTGAACAGGGCTTTCGGCGCGCGCGGCCGCTGGCAGCCTCCATCCTGGCGCTGGCAGTCCTCGCCGGCTGTGCCGAGACCGAACTGGCCGTGCACAACGCAAAACGGCTCCAAACGCCGCCGGACGCGACGACGGAGACCCTGGGCGACTACAAGGTCGGCAAGCCCTACCAGATCAAGAACGTCTGGTATTACCCGCGGGTCGACTACAGCTACGACGAGACCGGCATCGCCTCGTGGTACGGTCCGGGCTTCCACGGCAAACGCACCGCAAATGGGGAGGTCTACGATCAGAACGCGATGACGGCGGCCCACCGCACCCTGCCGATGCCTTCCCTGGTTCAGGTGACGAACCTGGAAAACGGGCGCTCGATCCAGGTGCGCATCAACGACCGCGGGCCCTTCGCCCATGGCCGCATTATCGATCTCTCGAAGAAGGGGGCCGAGCTGCTGGGCTTTGTGCGCCAGGGAATCGCACGGGTGAGGGTTCAGATCCTGGAACCGGAGAGCCGGCAACTGGTGGCGCGGGCGCAAGGTCTTGAGGTCCCGGAAGATGCCCCCTCCGCCGCGCCGGTGGAAACCGTTGCGGTGCAGGAACTGCCGCCGGTCGGATCGGCGGCACCGCCCGTGTCGGCCCCCAAGCGCGTCCGCACCGCTTCGGTACAGCCACTGCGTCCGGATGATACAGCAGCGCTCGCGCCGGTAGCGCCCGAAGCCGTCGTCACCCAGCAGGCCGCGCGCCGGACCCGCCTTTATGTCCAGGCCGGCGCCTTCACCCAGATCGCCAATGCGGAGCGGCTGCGTGCACGGCTCACCTCCGTCGGTAATGTCCAGATCTCCCGTGCGGTGGTCGGCGACACGCGGTTCTTCCGCGTGCGCCTGGGCCCGCTGCGGGATGTGGAAACCGCCGACCGGACCCTGGAACTGCTCCTGAACAACGGCTTTACCAATTCCAAGGTGGTGGTCGAATGACCGAAAAACGCAGGCCTTTGCCGAGTGCTCTCAATCGGAATCACACAAGGCCGCTGCGAAGCGCCCCGGAGGTAGCCCCATCATGAAACGCACCAGAACTTCTCTTTGGTTTGCGATCCTGGCCGCCGGCCTTGGGCTGTTTGCGTTGCTTGCCCGGCCCGCACTGGCCCTGGAAACTCAGGCGCGCGAGGCGCTGCTGATCGATGCCGAGACGGGCGCCGTCCTGCTCGACAAGAATTCCGACGTCTCCATGCCGCCGGCATCGATGAGCAAGATCATGACGGCCTACATGGTGTTCGAGCGCCTCAAGGCCGGCAGCCTCTCCCTGGATGACGAGCTTCCCGTCAGTGAAAAAGCCTGGCGCATGGGCGGCTCGAAGATGTTCGTCGAGGTCGGCGATCAGATCCGGGTCGAGGATCTTCTGCGCGGGGTCATCGTTCAGTCCGGGAACGATGCCTGCATCGTCCTGGCCGAGGCCCTGGCCGGCAGTGAGGAAGCCTTTGCCGAGCAGATGACCGCCAAGGCCCGCGAGCTTGGGATGACCGGCAGCACCTTTGCCAACGCAACCGGCTGGCCGCATCCGAACCAGCGGATGACGGCGCGCGACCTCGCAATCCTGGCCAACCGCATCATCACCGACCACGCGGACTTCTACCATTACTACTCGGAGAAGGAGTTCACCTGGTCTGACATCCGGCAGGGGAACCGCAATCCGCTGCTCTACAAGAACATCGGGGCCGACGGCTTGAAGACCGGCCACACCGAGGAAGCCGGCTACGGGCTGACGGCCTCCGCGGTTCAGAACGGGCGCCGCCTCATTCTGGTGGTCAACGGCCTGCCCAGCATCAAGGCCCGCTCGGCCGAGGCCGAACGCCTGATGTCCTGGGGCTTCCGGGAGTTCGGCAACTACGAGCTCTTTGCGACAGGGGACACCGTCGACGAAGCGCCGGTCTGGCTCGGGGCCGAGAAGACGGTGCCCCTGGTGGTCGACGAAGACGTCACGGTCACTCTGCCGCGCAGCGCTCGCAACGGCATGGAAGTGGCCGTGGTCTACGACAGTCCGATCCCCGCGCCGATCCCGGCGGGACAGGAGATTGCGCGCCTGCGCGTAACCTGGCCGGAAGGCGTTCCCGTGGAAGTCCCGCTGATGGCGGGGGAGGATGTCGAGCAGCTCGGCCCCTTCGGGCGCATCGCCGCCAGCATCAAGTTTCTCCTGCTCGGCACCCCTTGAACGCCCAGGCCACAGGGCCCGGCAGTCCGCGCGGCTGCTTCATCACCCTGGAGGGCGGGGAGGGGACAGGCAAGTCCACCCAGGCAAAGCGATTGTCGGCATGGCTGCGCGAACACGGGCTTTCCGTGGTCACGACGCGCGAGCCTGGCGGCAGCCCCGGTGCCGAAAGCATCCGCGAACTGCTGGTGACCGGCGATGCCGGCCGCTGGGATGCTCTGACCGAAACGCTGCTCCACTTCGCAGCGCGGCGGGACCATCTGGTCAAGACGATCCGGCCGGCGTTGGCGCGCGGCGACTGGGTGGTGAGCGACCGCTTTGCGGACTCCACCATGGCCTACCAGGGCTTCGGTCATGGGCTTGGGCCGGATCCCGTCGAAACCCTGGGCCGCCTGGTTCTGGACGGTGTTCAGCCGGACCTGACCCTGATTCTCGATCTGCCGGTCCCGGAAGGATTGGCCCGCGCCGGTGCCCGCTTTGAGCAAGACGGCGGCGACGAGCATCGTTATGAATCCATGGATGCCGCTTTTCACGAACGCCTGCGGAAGGGCTTTCACGCGATTGCCGCGGGCGAGCCCCAGCGGTGTATCCTGATCGAGGCGTCCGGCGGCATCGAGGACGTAGCAGCCGCGATCCGAAAGGCGGTGAAAGAGAAGCTCGGGAGGTTCATGCCGTGAGCGACAAGGCGGAAGACTGGCCGCACCCGCGGTTGACCGCCGACCTTCTGGGTCAGGGCGCGGCGGAGGAGGTGCTGTTGCAGGCGGCTCAATCCGGGCGGCTGCCGCACGCCTGGTTGATCTCCGGCCCGCGCGGCGTCGGCAAGGCGACCCTGGCCTACCGCTTCGCGCGCTATCTGTTGGCGGGGCCGAGAGACGAGCCGGGCCTGTTTGGCGCGGTCGAGCCGGCCGGGCTCGCGGTGGGTCCGGAGGATCCGGTCTTTCGCCGGGTGGCCGCAAACGGGCACAGCGATCTTCTGACCCTGGAGCGCCGCCCGGACGAGAAAGGCAAGCTGCGCAGCATCATCCCGGTGGAGGAGGTCCGCAAGCTCCTGGCCTTCGCCCGGATGACCGCGGGCGAGGGGGGCTGGCGGGTCGCTGTCGTGGACTCCATCGACGAGATGAACCGCAACGGTGCCAACGCTCTGCTGAAGGTGCTGGAGGAACCGCCGCCCCGGTCCGTCATCCTGCTGGTCAGTCATATGCCCGGCGCCCTGCTGCCGACCATCCGTTCGCGCTGCTGTCAACTGGCGCTGCAACCGCTGGCTGAGGACGCGGTCGCGACCCTGCTTCGGCGCCACCAGCCCGATCTCGACCCCGAAGAGGCCGCCGCCCTGGCGCGCCTGGCGGACGGCAGCGCCGGCCGCGCACTGGCGCTGGCCCGCCACGGGGGCCTCGGTCTCTACCGCGACCTCGTCGCGGTCCTGGAGGGATTGCCGCGGCTGGATGTGAAGGCCCTTCACGGGCTCGCGGACAGGTGGTCGCAGAGCCGCAATCCGGCCGCCTTTCAGACCGGTATGGAACTGCTTATCTGGTGGCTCGGCCGCATGATCCGAACCGGCTCGACCGGCGGCGAACTGGCCGAGGTGGTACCCGGCGAGGCGGCCCTGGCTCGGCGCCTGCTGGCCGGGCGCCCCCTTGCGCAATGGCTTGGCCTGTGGGAGAAGATCAGCCGCCTTTTCGCCCGTACCGAGGCAGCCAATCTGGACCGGAAGCAGGTGGTCTTGACCGCCTTTCTGGACCTGGAGAACGCCTAGCCCCGGCAGGGAGCCTGGTCCTGGGCGCCGGATGCCATGCCGTCCGCGGGGCCGGATTGCCGAGCCCGATGGAGAGCAGCGATGACGGCAGGAAAGCCGGCATATTATGTGACGACACCGATCTACTACGTGAACGATGCGCCGCACATCGGGCATGCCTACACCACGCTTGCCTGCGACGTGCTGGCCCGTTTCAAGCGGCTGGACGGTTACACCGTGCGCTTTCTCACCGGCACCGATGAGCACGGCCAGAAGGTCGAGCAGTCGGCGGAGAAGGCCGGCGTCGACCCCCAGAGTTTCACCGACACGGTGTCGCAGAACTTCCGCGAACTCTCAAAGCTGCTGCACTTCACCAACGACGATTTCATCCGCACCACCGAGCCGCGCCATAAAACATCCTGCCAGGCCTTGTGGAAGAAGCTTGTCGAGGCGGGCGACATCTACCTCGGCACCTACGCCGGCTGGTATGCGGTGCGCGACGAGGCCTTCTATGCCGAGAGCGAGCTTGAAGACGGCCCCGACGGCAAGAAGATCGCGCCCTCCGGCGCCGAGTGCGAGTGGGTGGAGGAGGAGTCCTACTTCTTCCGCCTCTCGGCCTGGGGCGAGCGCCTGCTGACGTACTACGACGACAATCCGGACTTCATCCTGCCCCGGAGCCGGCGCAACGAGGTGGTCAGCTTCGTCAAGGGCGGCCTGAAGGACCTTTCGATCAGCCGCACCACCTTTTCCTGGGGCATCCCGGTGCCGGATGCGCCGGGCCACATCATGTATGTCTGGCTGGACGCCCTCACCAACTACATCACCGCGGTCGGCTATCCGGACGAGGCCGCCGCCGACTTCCAGACCTTCTGGCCCGCCGATGTGCACATGGTGGGCAAGGACATTCTGCGCTTCCATGCCGTCTACTGGCCGGCCTTCCTGATGGCTGCCGGGATTGCACCGCCGAAGCGGGTCTATGCCCACGGCTGGTGGACCAACGAGGGGCAGAAGATCTCCAAGTCGCTTGGCAACGTCATCGTGCCCTCGGAGCTGGTGGCGACCTACGGCCTCGACCAGGTCCGCTACTTCCTGCTGCGCGAGGTTCCCTTCGGAAATGACGGCGACTTCTCCCGCAAGGCCATGATCGGGCGCATGAACTACGACCTCGCCAACCAGTTCGGCAATCTGGCGCAGCGCGTGCTGTCGATGATCGCCAAGAACTGCGAGGGCAGGGTGCCGCAGCCCGGATCCCTGGAAGCAGACGACCAGGCCTTGCTGGACGCCGCCTCGGCGCTGTTGCAGGAGTTGCGGGCCGAGATGGACCGGCAGCAGTTCCACAGCGCCCTGATCAAGATCTGGGAGGTGGTTGGCGCCGCCAATCGCTACATCGATCACGCGGCGCCCTGGACCCTGAAGAAGACCGACCCGGCGCGCATGGCGACCGTGCTCTACGTGCTGGCGGAAGCCATTCGCCGATTGGCGCTGCTGTCCCAGCCGGTGATGCCGGATGCCATGGCGCAGATGCTCGACCAACTGGCCGTCGATCCGGAGGCGCGCGCCTTCGATGCCTTGGAGACGGCGCTTGCGCCGGGAACCGTGCTCCCGCAGCCACAGCCGGTCTTTCCGCGGTTCGTGGAGGAGGAGGCGGCTGCGCAGGGGAGCGGCGCGTGACGGCGACTGCGGTGGACCGGGCGGCGGACCCGGCGGTGGCGGCACGGCCGCTGGTCGACTCCCACTGCCACCTCGACTACCTGGAGCGCGACGGGGACATCGCCCCGGTGGTGGAGCGGGCCCTGGCAGCCGGCGTCGGCACGCTGGTGACGATCTGCACCAAGCTCAGCGAGTTCGACCGCATCCAGGCGATCGCGGAGCGGTTTCCCCGTGTCTTCTGCTCGGTCGGGGTGCATCCCCACGAGGCCGGCAAGGAAGGCCAGAAGACGCCGCAGCGCCTGATCGAGCTGGCGGCCCACGACCGGGTGGTGGGCATCGGCGAGACGGGTTTGGACTACTACTACGAGCACTCGCCGCGCGAGGCGCAGCAGGTCAGCTTCCGGGCCCACATCGCCGCGGCGCGGGACACAGGGCTGCCGCTCATCGTCCACGCCCGCGACGCCGACGACGACACCGTGGCGATCCTGCAGGAGGAATACGCCCAGGGGCCGTTCCCCGGCGTCATCCACTGCTTCACCGCCGGCCCGGCCCTGGCGCGCGCCGCGCTGGATATCGGGTTCTCCATTTCCCTGGCCGGCATCGTCACCTTCAAGTCGGCGCAGGCGCTCCGCGACACCGTGCGCGACGTGCCGCTCGACCGCTTGCTGGTCGAGACCGACTCGCCCTACCTGGCGCCGGTGCCTCGGCGCGGCAAGACCAACGAGCCGGCCAATGTGGTCTACACCGCGGCTGCCCTGGCGGAGCTGCGCGGCATCGACCCGGGCGACTTCGCCGACATCACAACGGAGAACTTCTTCCGCCTGTTCTCCCGCGCCGCACGTCCTTGAAGCCCGGACCCCCGCGGCGATGAAGCTCACGGTTCTTGGCTGTGGTGGCTCCGGCGGTGTCCCGGTCGCGGGCCGCGAGGCCGGTGAGGGCTGGGGGCTGGCGGACCCGGGCAATCCGAAGAACCGGCGGCTGCGCGTCTCGGTGCTGATCGAAGGGGAGATGGATGCCGACGGCCACCGCAGCCGCATTCTCATCGACACCTCGCCGGACCTCCGCCAGCAGATGCTGGACAACGCGATCACCGCGCTGGACGCCGTGCTCTTCACCCATGCCCATGCCGACCACTGCCATGGCCTGGACGAGCTGCGGGGGCTGGTCTATGCGCGCCGCGCACCGCTCGATGCCTTCATGGATGCCGAGACGCGTGAGGCGCTGACGACCCGCTTCGGCTACGCCTTCGCCTCCAGCCGCGATCCCGAGAGCCTCTATCCGCCGCTGCTCCACGACCGGCTGATCGATGGCCCATTCCGCATCGGCGCCATTCCCGTAACACCCTTCCGACAGCAGCATGGCGAGGAGACGACCCTGGGCATTCGCTGCGGCGACATTGCCTACTCGACCGATGCCAGCGCCCTCGACGAGGCGGCTTTCGCGGCCCTGGCGGGCGTCAAGCTCTGGGTGGTGGACTGCCTGCGCGACGATCCCCATCCGACCCACTCCCACGTCGCCCAGACGCTGGAGTGGATCGAACGGGTGAAGCCGGAGCGCGCCATCCTGACCCATATGAACGAGCGCCTCGACTACGACGAACTCCTGAGCCGCTGCCCGCCAGGTGTCGAGCCGGGCTATGATGGGCTGACCGTCGAGGTAGTCTAGTCTTCTTTCAGCCTTAGGAGCGCCAGGATCGACCAGTGGTGGACGAACTGACAGCGGTTTTCAGCAAGCTCGACGTTCTTGGACAGATCTTGCTTGCGGGCTTTCTGCTCTGCTGGATCATCGCTGCCTGCGCGTGGTGCGTGGCAGCTGTGACAACGGTTCTAATGCCCTTCAACACGGTCCCTGGCGCCATCAAGGGCTGGCTGCGCCTCAATCCCTTGAACGTGATCTTCTATGGAGATCTGCTGACGCCAAGAAGCTTGGCTCTGCGCAGATGGCTTCTTCGCGCAGTTCTCATCTTCCTCGGTGCGATTGCGCTTGGGGCCGCTCTCGGGGCTTGGGCGATGCACACCTGAGAGACCTCCTGGTGGCCGCAGCTTGTGCTTCTTCCTATCTGCGTCAGCGGTCGAACCAGAACCGCTCCGGGCGGTAGATGCCGAACTGGGCGCCGGGGTCCCAGTTGTAGATGCCTTCCTGCGGCACGTTGCGCAGGCTGCTGGCGACCGTGACCGGCTGCGGCACCTGAGCGACCAAACCGATGGTGTAGACGTCCTCTGCATGGATCTCCAGGATCTCCTGCCAGATCGCTGACTTCTCGTCGCGCGACTTGGCGTAGAGCCAGTCCTTGTAGAGATCGAGCAGGCGCTGCGGCCGCTCCATGTCGACCGGCTCGCCCGACTTGCCGTTGGTCTCGTCGTATTGGCCCCATTTCGGCCAGTGGAAGCTCTGCTGGTGGATCGGCACGAACTCTTCCGGGCTGGTGTAGGGCGTGGGGATGCCGTTCTCGTAGCCGTACCACATGGTCATCATGGTCTCGCCGGCGAAGATCCGGTTGCGCAGCACTTCGCGCTGCGAGGGCTTGGTGAAGAGCTTGACCCCGATCGCCTTCCAGGAATCGGCGATCAGTTCCAGAACGTCGACCTCTTCGGTATTCTCGCCCGCGGTCTCGACGATGATCTCTATCGGCCGCCCATCCGGCAGCAGCCGGATGCCGTCGCCGTTCCGCTCGGTCAGACCGATCTCGTCGAGCAGGGCGTTGGCCTTCTCCGCGTCGAAGTCGGCCCAGGCCGCCCGATACTCCTCCTTGAAGAGCGGGCTGTCCGGCAGCACCGAATTGTTGCCCTCCAGCGTCAGGCCGTAATAGATGACCTGGTTAATCTCACTGCGGTTGATGCCGAGGGATAGGGCGCGGCGAAAGCGTGCGTCGCGGTTCAGTTCCCGCCACTCCGGGTCGTTGACGTTGAGGTTCGGATAGAGCGCGAGCTGCGATCCGCGCACCGTTTTCCAGAGACGCACATCGAAGCCGCTGCGCTCCTCGGCCGCTTTCAGGAAGGTGTAGTCGGAGAAATGCAGGCCGCGGGACTGCAGATCCGACTCCCCGGCGCTGGTCTTGGCCGGCACCAGGGCCCCGCCGACGACGGAGAGCACGAAGCGGTCGGCATAGGGAAGCTGCTGGCCGGAGGCGTCGATGCGGTGATAGTAGGGATTGCGTTCGGCGATGAAGCGCTGCGAGGGCGGCTTGACCGAGTTGAACCAGGGCTGCAGCGTCGGCAGCGCCGGGTTGGTGGCCTTGTACATGTTGCCGAGACGATTGTGCAGCTGCGCCCAGTTGCGCGCCCCGGCGGCCGCCACGGCGGCGTCGATCTCCGCCTGATCGCCGTGGGCCGGATGGTACTTCTTGAGGTAATGCGCCGGAACGAAGAGATCGAGCGGTCGGGCGCCGGCCAGGGCAGGGATGAGGAATGGATTTGGCTTGGACCAGCTGTAGCGGACCGTCGTCTCGTCGAGGAACTCCACCTGAGGCAGTTCGCCGTCGACCCGCAGAACCTGCGGCGGTCCTGTCGGCTTCAGCGCCTCGTTGTTGGCCACGTCTTCCCAGTAATAGCGGAAGTCTTCGGAGGTGAAGGGATGCCCGTCGGACCAGCGGTGCCCCTCGCGCAGCTTGAAGGTGAAGATGCGCCCGTCTTCGATCTCCAGGGATTCGAGAATGTCGGGCTCGACCTCCAGCGCCTCGTTGTAGCCGATGAGGCGCGCATAACCGTAGACGTTGAGCAGCCGCACGTCCTTGTCGCGGGTGACCAGCATGCGCAGCTCGCCGCCGTGTCTGCCGACCGAAAGGTTGGGTCCGCTGACGGAAACCCGCGGCACCTTCGGCAGGCGCTCGCCGATTGCCGGCAGTTGGCCGGCATTGACGATCGGTGCCAGCGACGGTGTTTCCTGCAGCGCGCCGACCTTGGGCGCCTCCGGGGCGCGGTAGACCATCGTCTCCGCGTCCGCCGCCGCGGCAACGAAGCTCAAAAGCAGAAAAGAGGCCACCGCTGCGGCCCCGAAGCGAACTCCCAGTGACATGAAGCCGGTCCCTGAACGTATTGTTATTGGGGTAGCATTCCCCGCTTGCCGCGGATTATAGAGCGACAGCATCACATCCGCCAATTAAGTTGCGATGTCTAAGGTTTAGGTTGAGTGCAGCAGGGCCTTCTCGCCTCATGGAGCGGGGCCGGGCCTGGGAGCGCAGGAGAGGGGGGCCCATGAGCGGCAGCGAGTCCTGGATCAAAGAGCGTTACGAGGTCAGCACCGACCCCGGCCGGCTGGATATGGCGGTGATTCATGGATTTCTCAGGACCGCCTACTGGTCCGAGGCGATCCCACGCGAGACCGTGGAACGGGCGGTGGCCGGCTCCCTGAATTTCGGCCTCTACGGGCCGGAGGGGCAGCTTGGCTATGCCCGGGTGGTCACCGACAAGGCCACCTTTGCCTGGATCTGCGATGTCTTCGTTCTTGAAGCCGCCCGCGGGCAGGGCCTCGGGCAATGGCTGATAGGCTGCATCATGGGGCATCCGGCCCTGCAGGGCCTGCGCCGCTGGATGCTGGCAACGGCTGATGCCCACGACCTCTATCGCCCCTTCGGCTTCGAGATACCCGTCGAACCGGAACGCCTGATGGCCCGGCAGATCAAGGACATCTACAAGGCCGGCAGAGCCGGCGAAGCGGCCTCCGCGGGCGGTGATCCGGCCCGGGGCTGAGGCCCGAATCCGGCTTCGACAAGCTTTGAGAAGCTTTGGTTACAGACCTGTAAATCCACGTTAATTGCCCTTTAAGGATGCCATGCTGTTCGTGCAATGCTGCGGTGCAACAATCGCGCTGCACAAAAGCACCCGCTTGCCCCATATCTGACCTGTCGGGAGCGGCCGGCCTTACGGACTGACTGATGGATCGCAGAAGGCCACGGGTTCCCGGAGTGCATGGTGTGCCGCCAGGGTCGCTGGCGGCTGAAGTGAAGGAAGAAAACGATGAATACTGTTCCGATCGATCAGATCAAAGACCCCGTGGTCCGTGCCGAAGTCATCCGCTCGATGGCGGTGGCCGAAGGCATACTGAATCTCTTCAAGGCGGTTGGCGACCTGGCCAAGGCCGCAACGGCGAAGATCACGAAGTACATGGCTTACCGGCGGATCTATCAGACCCTCAGCGAGATGAACGACCGTGAGCTCGACGACATCGGGCTGTGCCGCGGCGACATCGACATGGTGGCCCGGGGCCACGACCCGCGGCCGCGCCGCGAGGCCTACCTGGCGGCCGCTCTGGCGCAGCGCGGCGTGACGCCGGCGTCCTTCGCTGATAAGGGTGCCGACAAGAGCGTCGACCAGGGTGCCAACGACAACCGGACGGTCGAGGCAGCCTAACGCCGAACCGTTCGAACGCTTCCGTGCATCACGCGGAAGCGGAAGAAAGACGACAGGGCCGCTTCAGCGGCCCTTAGTCTTATGGGGGCAGCCGCTCAGGGGCGCTCAGGCCCAGGCGGCGGCGTCCGGGAGATCGGCCGGCGCCAAGACCTCTGAGTTTCCTTGCATATCAATAATTTTCCATAATATACATTATGCGCGATTCAGAGAAGATCGCGGGGCCTGGTGTGTGTGCGCTGTCCGCCTCCCGCGCCCTCCCTATCGCATGAGCCTGCGGTCTGAGAGTCGCGTCTCAACTGCAAAACCTCGCTGACCCGGGCCGGTTTTTGAACCTTCCCGGGCTTCGCCGTCGACTACCTCACTGATTTCCAGCGCCAGAGGCGCGCGACCATATCAGTGAGGTCAACACAATGCTTATGAATCCGAGGTTTGCCGGTGTCGCTGCAGCGGCGGTTACCGCTCTTTCCCTTGCCCTGCCGGGGGCGGCCAGCGCAGAGCTCAACGCGCCGGGCGGTCTGACGGTCGGCAAGCCGGACATCACAATCTCTGTCGGCTATATCGGCAACAAGAACTGGGTCGGCGGCGGCGTCGTCGTGCTGGACGACATGGGTCCCGTCATTCAGACCCAAGCCGGGCCCAATCAGGACATGTGCCGCTTCGTTCAGATGGACTACCAGCCCGGCAACCAGGGTGAAAGCGACGCCGGCGCATCAACCACCAAGGTCTACCGCGACAAAGCTCTGATCGGCGTGCATCCCTTTGGGCCGGGTTACCTGGCGGCCAACAGCTGGCGCCCCTTCAAGACCTGGCAGATGGACCTGCACGAAGGCATGAACACGGTCGACGTTGTCATGGATGCCAACAAACAGGTTTCCGAATCAAACGAGAACAACACCTTCACCGCCAAGCTGAACGTGAAGCTCGACTGCGACGGCGACGGCAAGATCAACGGCATCGGCGGGATCCAGATGAAGCCGAGCAAGCCCGGCCCTGGCGGGGATCCGATCAAGTCCCGCAAGCTGCGCGTCAAGCCGCGCAGCTAGACTCCGCGATCCCTCTTTCGGCTTCGTTCGGTGCCGGCGTCCTGACCTCAGGGCGTCGGCATCTTTTGGTGCGGAGCCCCATCAGGGGCGCTGCCCGCGGAAGCGTTCCAGAAGCTCCTGCAACTCACCAAAATGGTCAAAGCGCAGGTGATGGGGGATTTCGTCCGCCGCCGTCTTGCGGTAGCCCTGCGTGAACAACGCAAAGGCGATGCCGGCGGCCTGGGCGGCTGCGGCATCGACCTCGCTGTCGCCGACGTAGACGACCTGTTCCCGTTCGGCCTCCAGCGCCCTGGCCACATGCAGCAGCGGCTCGGGATCGGGCTTGCGGACCGGCAGGCTGTCTCCGCCGACGACGGCTTGGATCGGTTCGGCGAGACCGAGCGCGGCGAGCATCTGCCTGGCCGGGGCCAGCGGTTTGTTCGTGCAAAGACCAAGACGGTATCCGGCGTCGGTCAGCGACTGCAGTGTCATTGACACCCCATCGAAGGGCTGTGAAAGGACCGCGGGGGCCGCCCCGTAGATCGCGTGAAACCGCGAGGTGGCGGCCGTCTGAGCCTCGGCGCCGCCTGTTTCACCCGCCCAGTCGAGCAGCCGTTCGACCAGAACGGCGACGCCGTTACCGACGAAGCGCTTCACCGTCTCCAGGTCCGGGCTTTCGTGGCCGCGCTCGCTCAACAGCTTTGCGGCGGCCCTGTGAATGTCCGGTGCCGAATCCACCAGCGTTCCATCGAGATCGAAGATGACCGCTTTGACGGCCCTGCCCTCGCCCATCCCTCTACTCCCTTTGCGGCGCCCTGCCCCCGCTCCTCCGATTGAACCTGCGACGCGGCGGCTGCGACCGATGGTTAACGCCACAGCCTCCGGCCCCGGCCGGAGGGCAGCCGAAAGGATAGAGCCATGTTCAACAGAGCGATCACCTCCCTTAGTGTGGCGGCTTTCACCGCAATGACGCTGGCCGCCGTCCTGCCTGGCGACAGCCAGGCGCAGGGCTCCGCCAGCCAGGCGCGCCCGGCGGCTCAGATGAAGGTCGTGAAGCCGTCCAAGCCGCCCCGGCCGGCCACCCTCAAAACACCGGCGCGCCCCGAAAAGCCGCGGCCCGGACGCCAGAGCGGACCGGACACGCCGAGCCAGCTGGCGAACCTAGTCGTGATTCCCTTCTACAACAATCCGCATGGTCTGCCGCAGGGTTTTCCCGAGCACAGCTACTGTGTGAAGAAGCCGACCGGCGGCACGCCGGTGCAGATCAAGTTCTGGATCCGCAATGCCGGCGGCAGCGACAGCGGCAGCTTCCAGTGGACGCCGAGCTTCCCGACGGCCGGTGCCGCGCCCGCTCAGGTGATTGCCAATGTTCCGGCCAACGGCCAGGTGCTGATCACCCAGGGCCTGCCCAACGGCTGCTATACGCCCGGCTTCTCAGGCATCTGCCAGTTCTCCATCTCCCTCGACGATCACGACGAGGTGGAGGAATGGAGCGAGGCCAACACCTTCGAAAACTACTGCGTGAGCCCCGCGGGCTGACCGGCGGTTCGGTGGAACCTTGGCAGGGGGGCGCCTTGAGGGCTGCCCCCCTTCCCGGCGCTGTGCTGCATTGGCCTCAGAAAGCTGTGCGCGGCAGTATGTCGTTCTCTATGTGAATTACCTGCTTGTCCTTCACCGCCCCGGTGATGGAATTGGGCCGGCAATCGTTCTCGATCCGCGAGAGGCAGCCGATGACGAGGCGGCAGTCACCTGCCCCGGCGCACATCGGCATCCGTAAGATCTCCACCCGGACGTAACTGCGATCACTGTAGGTCAGCCCCTCGACCGAACGGATGCAGACGTGCCGGTCCAGGACTTGGTCGAACATCGCCGTCACATTCTCGAGGTCTTCGCCATCCAGCAACTCGTCAAGATAGCGGTTGGTGTGTTCCAGGCCCATGATCTCGGTGATGCCGGTACCCGTCAGGCGGAAATGAAAACGTCCACTGCCGGGCTCCTTCTCGACGATGAACAGGAAGGGCAGCAGGCTCGCGATCTCGGCCGGATCCAGGTCATCGCGCAGCGGCACCCCGCCACGCTTCAGAGCCAGGCGGCGCCAGTAGTCGTAGAACTCCCGCGATCTGGGACTGTGAAAGGTCCCCGCCGGGGCTTGCTCCGCAAGCATTTGGGGTGCGGCCATGGTGCAAGTGGTACCGCAGAATGCTTTGCACTCGGTTAATCATGGCCCTTGGTGCTGGCTGGGCTCCGCGTCTTTGGCTAGATTGCGGCCATGCCTGATGACCGCCCCACCGCTACCGCCCCCACGTCCGAACCGAGATCCAACCCGGCGTCCACCCCCATCGGTCGCCTGCTGGAGGTCATGGCCCGGCTGCGCGATCCGCAAACCGGATGCCCCTGGGACGTGGCGCAGAGCTTCGCCACCATTGCCCCCTACACCATCGAGGAGGCTTACGAGGTCGCCGACGCCATCGAACAGAACGACATGGCGGCGCTCAAGGACGAACTGGGGGACCTGCTGCTGCAGGTGGTCTTTCATGCCCGCATGGCCGAGGAAGCCGATCACTTCGCCTTCGACGATGTCGCAACGGCCATCGCCGACAAGATGGTGAGCCGCCATCCCCATGTCTTCGGCGACCATACGGCGGAAACGCCTGACGACGTGAAAGTGACCTGGGAGGAGCAGAAGGAACGGGAGCGTGCCGCCAAGGCCGTCGGAAAGGGCGCCGGCGCGCTTTCCGCGCTGGATGGGGTGACGGCCGCCCTCCCTGCCCTGCTGCGGGCCGAGAAGCTGCAAAAGCGCGCGGCGCGGGCGCGCTTCGATTGGCCGGATGCCACGCCGGTCTTCGAGAAGATCGAGGAAGAGATCGGCGAGATTCGGGAAGCCATGGCCGACGGCGGCGCCCCGGACCGCCTGGAGGATGAGGTCGGCGATCTGCTCTTCGTCGTGGTGAACCTGGCGCGGCATCTGAAGGTCGACGCCGAGACCGCCCTGCGCCGCAGCAACGCGAAATTCGAGCGCCGCTTCCGGGCGATGGAAGCCAAGCTGCAGGAGCGCGGCGACTGCGCCGAGGACCAGAGCCTGGATGCCCTCGAAGCGCTCTGGCAGGCCGTGAAGCGTGAGGAGCGCAGCGGCGGGCGCTAAGCCTTTTCCTCTGAAGACTCTCCACCGGACAACAACTCTTGATTTAGTGTTTTGCCTAGGCTGGGCCTAGGCAGCATGCGTATTGCGCTGTCCGCTTACGTCCGGGTGGCAAGAGTTCTTCTGGTTCATTCTCAACACCCCTTGAAAACCGGGCGTCTGCAGGGAGGCATTCGGCTGTGAGT
Organism: Rhodospirillales bacterium BBD 1991-14; assembly: GCA_001657395.1. Taxonomy (GTDB): domain Bacteria; phylum Pseudomonadota; class Alphaproteobacteria; order Kiloniellales; family Kiloniellaceae; genus Pelagibius. Next base: position 681,064 of record LYSY01000001.1, read on the forward strand.
AACTTTGCGTTGTTTCATACGTTCGTAAACTGCTTTTGGTTGATTCGCCTTAAAGTAGTGTGCAAGAGTTGAGTCCCGCTCAACAATGCAAGCCATGGGAGGACTCTCGTTATGACGCAAGGCACCAGCGGTGACGATACTCTGTTGGGAGACAATGGCCCGAACCTGATCTATGGCGGCGATGGGAACGATCTGATCATTGGTGACAGCGGGCCTGACACACTCTTCGGCGATGCGGGCGACGACACGCTCGTAGGCGGGCCCGGCGACGACACGTTGAACGGTGGCGCCGGCAACGATGTCTTCAGCTACTCGAGCGTCAGCAACGGCGTCGACAGCGTCATCGGCGGCGATGGTGTCGACGTGATCCGTGGCGGTGCCGGCGATGACGTGATCCGCCTTACCGGGCTCAATGCAGCCAACGGCATCGAGTCGGTGGACGGCGGGCTCGGTGTGAACGCGATCTGGGGCAGAAACAGCGCCGCGAGTGGCGACCTGTTCGACTTCAGCGCCATCGCTCTGGCCAACATCGGCGAGGTCAACGGCCGCGCCGGCGACGACACGATCATCGGCACGGCAGCCGCCGACACCATCAGCGGCGGCGCTGACGATGATGTGCTGAGCGGCGGCGCCGGCGACGATGTTTTCACTTACTCCTCAAGCATCAACAACGGGTTCGACAGCGTCGACGGCGGCGCCGGCTTCGACGCTCTCCTCGGCGACGGCGGCGATGTCGTCATCCGCCTGTCCAGCTTCAGCGCAGCCAACAGTGTCGAGTCGATTGATGGCGGCCTCGGCGTGAACGCGATCTGGGGCAGAAACAGTGCCGCGAGTGGCGATCTGCTTGACTTCAGTTCGACCACCATCACCAACATCGGCGGCATCGAGGGCCGTGCGGGCGACGACACGATCATAGGCACGGCGGCCGCCGATACGATCAGCGGCGGGGCGCACAACGATGTGCTGAGCGGCGGCGCCGGTGCAGATGTCTTGCAGGGTGGTAGCGGCAACGATCTGCTGTACGGCGAACTGGATGACGACAGCCTTGCCGGGGATGCCGGCAACGACACCCTTTATGGAGGGGCCGGTAACGATACGGCCGTTTTCAGCGGCGACCGGGCCGACTATCAGGTCACCGACCTGGGTGGGGGCGCGATAGAAGTCACCGACCTGCGGGTCGGCAGTCCCGATGACACTGACATTCTCTTCGATGTGGAGAATCTGCAGTTTGCCGACGGCACGGTCACCGCGGAGGAAGCCCTGTCGCCGGACGCGGTCGAGGGCGCCCATCTTCTGAAGGTTCTGGCGGACGGTTCGGTTTCCGGGGATCTGGACACGGTGACGGTCGCGGTGAGCCTGGTCACCGACGTGGCCCACGGCGCCCTCACCCTCAACGCCGACGGCACCTACAGCTACACGCCGACCATCGGCTTCACCGGCGTCGACAGCTTCGTCTATCTCGACGACGGGGTCGAGCGGACGGTGCGCATCGAGGTCGGACTGGCCGGCACGGGCCCGGCGCAGCTGGTGAACAACCTGACCGGCGAGGCGGAGTCCTCGGCCGACCTGATTGCGCTGTCCGGCGGCGGCTATCTGGTCACCTGGGTGGTCTCGAGCAGTGCCGCCAACCAGGGCGTCTTTGCCCAGCGTTTCGACGCCCAGGGCAACGAGGTCGGCGCTGAGATCTTCATTCCCAAGCCTGGGAACCCCAACGTCTCAGCCTTCAACCCGACGGCCACCGAACTGGCCGATGGCACCTTCGTGCTGCTCTGGCAGTTCGGCAATGCCAACGACCCGGGCCTGCGGGCCCTGCGCTACGCGGCCGACGGTACACAGCTCAGCGTCAGCGAGGTGGACATCGACGGCGGGCCGCGCGGCGAGCGCTCGCCGGAGATCACGGCGCTGGACGACGGCGGCTACGCGGTGGTCTGGGACCGCAATCAGGACTTCGACGACATCCTGGTGCGGAGCTTCGATGCGGACGGGACACCGCGGACGGTGGCGTTGTCGCTGGATGCCGGGGGGAACAATTCTGTTCCGGTGATCGAGACCCTGCCGGGCGGCGAGTTCCTGGTGGTCTGGGTGGCCAACAGCGGGTCCGATGTGGTGGCGCAGCGTTTCGATGCGGCGACGGGCACGGCGATTGCCGGCGGCGACAGTGTGCTGGCGACGGCGGCGGTCGGCCAGGCGATCGGCACGGTGGATGTCGCCTTCCTGGCCAGCGACAACTACGTGGTGACCTGGTCGGAGAGCAATGCGGACGGCGACGGCTTCGGGCTGCTGATGCGGGCTTTCAACCCGGACGGCACGCCGCTGGGCGCGGCCTCAGCGGTGAACACGAACCAGACGGGCGACCAGCTCACCCCCTCGGTGACCGAACTGCCCGGCAGCGGCGGAAACTTCCTGGTGACCTGGGTGTCCAGCGTCGGTGTGCTGGGCAGCGAGATCCGGGCGCAGGCCTTCACCGACCACGGCACGCCCCTGGGCGACGAGTTCCTGGTCTCGGTGGGGCTCGGCGGCGACCAGACCGATCCCGAGGTGGCGGTTCTGGAGGACGGCCGTCTGGCCTTCAGCTGGAGCGGCCCGGACGACACCGGCGACGGGATCTACACCCGCATCGTCTCGCTGGGCACTGACCTGCACGACAACCTGCAGGGCGACGGCCAGGCCGACTACCTGCTGGGCTTCGGCGGGGCGGACGTGCTCACCGGCAACGACGGCGATGACGTTCTGGTCGGCGGCGCCGGCAACGACAGCCTGACCGGCGGCCTCGGTGAAGACACAGCGGTGTTCAGCGGCAACTTCGCCGACTACCTGATCACCGACCTGGGCGGCGGCAGCTACGAAGTCATGGACCTGCGCACCGGCAGTCCGGACGGCACCGACCTGCTGGTCGGTGTCGAGGCTCTGCAGTTTGCCGACCAGCTGGTCGACCTGACGGCCACGGTGGCGGTTCAGGGCGACCATCTTCTGCGTGTGCTGGCGGACGGTTCGGTTTCGGGCGACCTGGGCCTCACCGGTCCGCCTTTGAGCCTGGTGAGCGACGTGGCAAATGGGTCCCTCACCTTCAATGCCGACGGCACCTACAGCTATACGCCGAACATGGGCTTCAGCGGCTTCGACAGCTTCGTCTACGAAGGCGGCGGGGTCGAGCGGACGGTGCGCATCGAGGTGGGTCTGGCCGGCACCGGTCCGGCGCAGCTTGTGAACAACCTGACCGGCGAGGCGGAGTCCTCGGCCGACCTGACTGCGCTGTCCGGCGGCGGCTATCTGGTGACCTGGGTGGTCTCCAGCAGTGCCGGCAACCAGGGCGTCTTCGCCCAGCGCTTCGATGCCCAGGGCAACGAGGTGGGCGCAGAGATCTTCATTCCCAAGCCGGGGGCCCCGAACGTCTCGGCCTTCAACCCGACGGCCACCGAACTGGCCGATGGCACCTTCGTGCTGCTCTGGCAGTTCGGCAATGCCAACGATCCGGGGCTGCGGGCCCTGCGCTACGCTGCCGACGGCACGCAACTCAGCGTCAGCGAAGTGGACATCGACGGCGGGCCGCGCGGCGAGCGCATGCCGGAGATCACGGCACTGGACGACGGCGGCTACGCGGTGGCCTGGGACCGCACGGACGACCAGGGCAACGACGACATCCTGGTGCGGAGCTTCGATGCGGACGGGACGCCGCGCACGACCGCGCTGTCGCTGGATGTGGGGACGACCAACAAGGCGCCTGCAATCCTGACGCTGCCGGGCGGCGAATTCCTGGTTGCCTGGGTCGCCGACGGGGGCACGGAAATCGCCGGCCAGCGCTTTGACGCGACAACCGGCCAGCCGCTGCCAGGGGGGCCCTTGACCCTGGCGGCGCTGGCCGTCGGAGAGCCGGCGGGAACGGTCGACCTTGCTTTCCTGGAGGGCGGACGGATCCTCGCCGTATGGTCGCAGAGCAATGGCGACGGCGACGGCTTCGGGCTGAAGATGCGGACCTTCAACCCGGACGGGACACCGGCGACCGGTATCTTCGGGGTCAATGAGGCAACCGCCGGGGATCAGCTGACGCCCTCCGTGACGGAACTGCCGGGGAACGGCAGCTTCCTGGTGACCTGGGTTACGGATGATGGAATCTCGGACAGCGGGATCTATGCCCGCGCCTTCACCAACAACGGCATCCCCGTGGGCGAAGAGTTCCTGGTTTCCGCCGGCGTCAGCGGCGCCCAGACCAATCCCGAGGTGGCGGTTCTGGAGGACGGCCGTCTGGCCTTCAGCTGGAGCGGCCCGGACGACACCGGCGACGGGATCTACACCCGCTTGATGTCGCTCGGCACCGACTTGCACGACAACCTGCAGGGTGACGGCCAGGACGACTACATTCTGGGCTTCGCCGGCGCCGATGTGCTCGTCGGCAACGGCGGCGACGACACCCTTTCCGGCGGCGCGGGCGCCGACACGCTGATCGGCGGCGCCGGCAACGACGTCTTCGTCTTCAGCGGTGAGAGCGGCAGCCTCTTCCAGTCCGGCGATCTGATCGACGGCTTCGACGCCACCGGCGCCGACAGCATCGACCTGGACGCCTTGCTCGACAGCTTTGCAATCGCCGATGTCGACCGCAGTACGCGCGTCGAGGTCCAGCAGGCCGGGACGGGCCAGGACGCCGTGATCGCTCTGGATACCAATGGTGATGGTGTCTTCAACGGCGTGGTCGCCACCGTCATCAACGTGACCGGCGATCTGGACCAGAACGACCTGAATCTTGGCACACTGGTCTAGTCGGTAAAACAGGGGGCGGTGGTGCCGGACAGGCACGCCGCCCCTTCTGTCGTGCGCGCTACACCTGCGCCGCTATCCAGACACCGCCGAACAGGGCCGCGCCGTAGACCACGTGGTTGACCAGGGCCACCAGCGGCGGCATCCAGGGCTTGGGCGCCAGCCGTCCCATGACGCCGATGCCCAGGCCGGGCTGCATGATGAACCAGGGGATGACGACCGAGGCGGCACCGAAGACAAGGCCATTCAGTAAGGTCGCCGGCCGCTCCAGGATGAAGACCATCAGTCCTAGATAGGCAAAGCCGTAAGCGACGCCGATCAGGTAATGCATAATCCAGCCGATGGCCGCCTCCCCCGGGACCGCCGCGGTCTCGGCGATCGGCCGGTGGATCAGCCGGCCGCGCGGGATGTAGGCGAACCAGCGCCCGATAAGGCCCCAGTTTGCGGCCGGAACACCGGCCACGGCCTGGAGCAGGCGCTGCCAGAGATCGAGCACCACGGTTGCGAGAATGCCGGCAACGACGGCCTGCAGAATGAAGCTTCCGGCGGGTATCACAGAACGTCCTTCCCTCGCCGCGGCGACCAGGGTCAGCAGATAAAGGCGGTTGGGATCAGTCTTGGGCCATGAGGTGCATCAGACTGGAGGTGTCCCAGCGATTGCCGCCGCGGGCCTGGATCTGGGCATAGAACTGGTCCACCAGCGCCGTGACCGGCAGTCGCGCACCGTTGTTCTGCGCCTCGGCCAGGCAGATCCCGAGATCCTTGCGCATCCAGTCGACGGCGAAGCCGAAGTCGAACTTTCCTGCGCACATCGTTGTGGCGCGGTTGTCCATCTGCCAGGACTGGGCTGCACCCTTGGAGATGACTTCGATCACCTTTTCCATGTCGAGGCCCGCCTTCTGGCCGAAGTTCATGCCTTCGGAGAGCCCTTGAAGCAGACCGGCGATGCAGATCTGGTTCACCATCTTGGTGAGCTGGCCGGCACCCACGGGCCCCATCAGGGTGACCGCCCGGGCGAAGGCCTCGATCGCCGGACGGGCCCTGTCGAAGGCGCCCTGGTCGCCGCCGCACATCACGGTGAGTTGGCCGTTTTCCGCGCCCGCCTGACCGCCGGAGACCGGTGCATCGACGAAGGCGATGCCGCTTTCCGCGCCCTTGGCCGCCAGTTCGCGCGCCACCTCGGCCGATGCGGTCGTGTTGTCGACCAGGATGCTGCCCTCGCCCATTCCGGCAAAAGCACCCTCCGGGCCCAGGATGACGCCGCGCAGGTCGTCGTCGTTGCCGACGCAGGAAAACACGATCTCTGCGCCGGCGGCCGCTTCGCGCGGCGTTGCCGCAGCGCTGCCCTTGTGCTGGCCGGTCCAGGTCTGTGCCTTTGCCGGCGTGCGGTTGTAGACCGTTACGTCATGGCCGGCAGCGGCCAGGTGTCCGGCCATGGGAAACCCCATGACCCCAAGCCCGATGAAGGCAACCTTGGTCATCGTCGACGTCTCGCTTCTGCTCTGCTGTGAACTCTGTCGTAGGATGGATGGCGACTGGCCGGGAGCGTAAAGAGAGCGGCTGCGGCCTGCAAGGCGCCACAGCGCAGACCAGGGTTGCACGGCGAAGCGTACAGGCGAGCGCGAGGCGGCCCCGAAGGCATGTGCCACAGGTTGCCGCGAATTTCCCATCTGTGCCAGGATGCGGTGCCGGCGGAAGCTGGACCGAAGGCAGTGGTGGGGAGCCATGCTCAGAGTTGCGACATTTGCCGGCAAGGGCCGGGGCGTCGAGGCAACCCGGGCGATCGCCTGCGGCACCATGATGGAACGGGCGCCGGGTCTAAGGCTGCCGGGCCATCAGCGGCAGCTGATCGACCAGACGGGCCTTTTCCCATACTACTTTGCCGAGCCCGCCGCTTTCACGGCCGGCGCGGCATACGATTGTCTTATGGCCTTCGGGTGTCTGACCTGCTGCAACCACGCCGACGACCCCAATGCAGCCGTCACCTGGACCGAGGACAGCATCGGCCTCTGGGCCGAACTCCATGCTTTGAGGCACATTGCCGAAGCGGAAGAAGTAACGCTCCGCTACACCAACATATCCGAGTATCGCGCAGCGGACCTGTTTATCTAACGGCGCGATTACTAAGCCTCCCTATCACCTGTAAGTATATGTCCCGCCGAGACTTTCCGTGTCTGGAAAGGAAAATTAAACGTACTCTGTGATTGAATTCCAGCTTCGGCGGGCATGTAGGGCCCGCACGTCCGCTGGGCGTAAACGGGGGCGATTGGGACCTTTTCAATGACTTCATCAGGACCGCAGGCCTTGGCATCGACAGCCGATGACGCCGCCGTCTCGCCCGATGGGGCCGTGGCCAAGGCCCCCAATGCCGATACCCGCCCAGCCTTCACCGGTACCTACCGCTTGCTGGTCAAAGGCAAGAACATCAACGAAGACACTCTGCTGGCGACAGATTATCTGAACCATTTCAATGAAATAATCATGCTTCTTGAGATGGTTCCTTCGATGCCCGAGTGCTTTGAGGACTGCCAGGAATGGCAGCCGAAGGACTACGCCGACCATTTCCGGGACAGCTGCTTTTCGGACGCGGAACTGGCCATTCTGGCCTATGAGAACGCTCCGACGAACTACCGGCAGGCCTTTGACGCCACGGTTGATCAAATGAACCGCCTGATTGCCGACTCCATGCCGAAGATCAAGGCTGCCGTCGATGCCGGTGAGGAAGGCCCTCTGCAAATGACCGTGGAGGGAGTCACCCGCAGGCTTCAGAGCTTCGTCGACGTCGCCTCTTCGATCATCAACGGCAACATGGACACCCTGGATCAGACCCAGATCGACAGCGTGATGAACGGTTGATCCGTTCCGGGGGGCGCCTCCTCTCTTCGTCTTTGGCAGCCGCCTCAGGCCCGATGCAGCTGATCGCCGCCGGGTCGCCTGTCGATCAGTCTCCGCAAGGCCTGCAGGCCCGGCAGGATGCTTTCCGGCTTCACCGATGAAAAGCCCAGACGCATGAAATTGCGCGGCGGCTTCTTGGAAAGAAAGTGCAAAGACCCGGGCTCGATCACGATCCCCTCGCCCAGGGCTTCGCGGGCCAGGACGTCCGTATCCAGGCTGCGCGGTCCTTCGAGCCAGAAGCTCGTGCCGCCGCAGGACGGGCGCGGTGCGAACTGCGGCAGATACTTGGCCAGCCCCTCCCCCATGATTTCCCAGCGCGTGCGGAAGTCGCGCTGAAGGCGGTGCACCAGGGCGTCGTAGTGACCGCCGGCAATGAACAGCGCCATGGTGCGCTGGTTGTTGGTGGCCGGGTGGCGCAGCATCAGGCGGCGCAGCATGCGCGCCTCGTGAATGAACTCCTCGGCCCCCACCATGTAGCCCATGCGCAGACCCGGACCGAGATACTTGGAGAAGCTGCCGATGTAGATGACGCGGCCGGAGCGGTCCATGGCCTTCAGCGCCGTGGTGGGTGCGTGCAGGAAGTTCGCCTCCGCCTCGTAGTCGTCCTCGATCACCAGGAAGTCGGATTTCTGGGCGCGCTCCAACAGCGCCATGCGCCGCTCCAGAGGCAGGGTGACGGTGGTGGGCGACTGGTGACTCGGCGTCACGTAAGCGCAGGCGCAGCCGTCAAGGCGGTGGTCCACCACGATCCCTTCCTGGTCGACCGGTATGGGGCGGACCTGGGTGCCGTTGAGCGCGAAGATGTTGCGCGTATCGACATAGCCCGGGTTTTCCACTGCCAGCGTCCGCCCCGGCCCCGCCAGCAGTTCGGCGATCAGGAAGAGCGCGTTCTGCGCCCCCAGGGTGATGAGGATCTCCGAGGGCGCGGCCTTGATGCCGCGGCGCGGCAGCACGCGGGTCCTGATCTCCTCGATCAGACGGGAGTCGTCCTCGTTGAAGTTGTCTTCGGTCCACTTCTGGATTGCCTCGACGCCCAGTGCCTGGCGCGAGCACATGCGCCAGGTCGAAACCGGAAAGAGGTTCGGGTCCGGCTGGCCGTAGATGAAGGGATAGGGATAGCGCCGCCAGTTCCGCGGCTTCTCCACATGGACAAGCTCCGAGGGGCGCAGGCGCAGGCGGTGCCACCAGTCGACCGACTGGCCAGCCTCCGGTTCCGGAAAGCCGGCCTTGGTCTCTGTCTGCTGGAACACCATGTCCGTGTTGACGAAGTAGCCAACGCGCTCCCGCGAGACCAGCAGGCCCTCGTCGGCCAGCGCCTGATAGGCCAGCACCACGGTGTTGCGCGAGACCCCCAGCGACTGGGCGAGGCGGCGGCAGGACGGCAGGGGATCGCTGCCCGAGAGGCGTCCGTCGATGATGGCATCGATCAGCTGACGACGCAGCTGGGCCTGCAGCCCCAGATCGCTGTCGTGCCGCACGGGAAAGATGAAGTCGCGCATGATCCTTTTGCCTGCTAAGAGCGCTCAGTACAGGCCAGATTAGGGGCCCTGAGAGGGCGGCTCAAGCCTGCCCCTGCATGGCAATCCGGCCGCTTCTTCTACCTAAGGTTCCCGCTCGCCCCGCGCTATGGCGCGGAAATGGCGGCTGGCGCTCTCGCCCTCGTCCCGGCACCACGCCCTGAAGCCGCCCAGGCCGCGATTGCGCCACTCCTCGTCGGCTTGCACCCAGCCTTTGATCCGCTGACGCCGGGCCGCCTCGGCATCCAGGCCCGCGCGTTCGGTGATGGCCGCCAGTTCGCGGCGGAAGCCCCGCTCGACCTCCAGGTCCAGAGTCCCGCAATAGCTTGTAACAGCGTAGTCATAATCCACTCGGGTCAGACCGCGTTCCGTAGCGAGCGCCGGCGGTGCGGCGGCGAGCAGAGCGGTGGCGGTCGAAATGGCTGCAAATCCAGGCAACTTAAGGCTGGAGGTGAACCACATGTGGCGGGTCCTCGAGGTCAAAGACGGACTGGCACCATGGGTGCCGAGGAGTTGGCCTTGACACCTTTCGAAGCCCACTGCCAGAGTTGGCCTAGGCTCTATCGCTATAGCGCAAATCAATCAATAAATCGCCTGTCCGGGTCCGGGCGGCTATCCACACGGCATTGTCTGAGGGGAGAACGAGCGTGAGTACGAGACGGAAACTGACATCCAGTATGAAGACCCACCAGGCGGCACGAAGCTTTACGCGCCGCCGCCTGCTGAAACAGGCCGCTGCCGGCGGTGCGATCGCTGCCGTGGCACCGGCGATTGTTAGCCCTGCGGCGCTGGCTTCGTCCGGCGAACTGGTGGTGATGAACTGGTCTGACTACCTGCCGAAGACCTTCCTCGAAGGCTTTGAGAACAAGACCGGCATCAAGATCAAGCATACCCCTTACGGCTCCAACGAGGAGCTGCTGAACAAGATGCGGGCCACAAAGGGCCGCGGCTTCGACCTTGTCGGCCCCACTGTCGACCGCGCCGGCGAGTGGAAGCCCCTGGGGCTGCTTCAGCCCTTTGACATGAGCCGCATCGACACCTCCAAGGTCGTTCCGGGCCTGCTCAAGGGCTCGACGGACGGCTGGACCTGGGACGGCGGCAACCATCACCTGCCCTACCACTGGGGCACGGAAGCGCTGGCCTGGCGCACCGACAAATGGCAGCAGGACTACGCCAACCTGTCTTACGGCGACCTCTGGTCCGACGATCTCAAGGGCCGGGTCATGGGTCGTCCGCACTCCATGATGCTGGGCATCGGGCTTTACCTTGACGCCTCCGGGAAGGTCCCGTCCAACCGCATGCTCGACGCCTACAAGGACGAAGAGAGCATGCGCCGCATCTGGGACGAGATCACCAAGTTCGCTGTCGAGCACAAGCCCTGGGTAAAGCAGTTCTGGAACGACGCCGACGCCCAGATCAACGGCTTCATGCAGAACGATGTGGTGCTCGGTCAGACCTGGGACGGCCCGCCGCTGCGCCTGAAGTCGGAAGGCAATCCGGTGACCTACATGGCGCCCCAGGAAGGCGCCCTCACCTGGCTCGACGGTCTGGCGATGCCCATCGGCGCCAAGAACACCGACGAGATCTACGAGTACATCAACTACGTCTACGACCCCGAAGTGAACGGCCTCATCGCCAACGAGACCGGCTACAACCCGGTCGCGGTCGGTGCGGAGAACCATCTCTCCGAGGCCAGCAAGAAGAACTTCTCGGAAGCCTATCCGGGGGATGCGCTCGACCGCCTGTGGTGGTGGCCGCCGTCGGAGCCCTGGTACACCGAGATCCGCGCCGAGTACCGCGACAAGTTCGTCGCTGCCTAAGGACGGATGCGGTAAGCTTTGCGTAGCGGGTCCCGGCCTTGCGGCCGGGACCCTCTTGCCGTGAGACCAAGAGCCGTCGTCTGAGCGCCCGACTAAAGAGGTGCAGCGGCCTTGCGGCGACCCCGCGGTCTTCGCGGAACAGGGATGTAAAGGGGGACAGGGTGGCATGAGCGCCGATGTCGAGCTCGACCACGTGACAATTCGCTTCGGCGAGTTCACCGCCGTGCAGGACGCCGATCTCAAGATCGAAGACGGTGAGTTCTTCAGTTTCCTCGGGCCATCCGGCTGCGGGAAGACAACGATCCTGCGCGCTATTTCGGGCTTCCTGGAGCCGACGAGCGGCGCGGTGCGCATCGGCGGGCGCGACATGCAGGGCATCGGGCCGAACAAGCGGCCGACGGCGCTGATCTTTCAGAACCTCGCGCTTTTTCCTCTGATGTCGGTCGCCGACAACATCGCCTTCGGGCTGGAGGTGCGCGGCGTCGACAAAGTGGAGCGGCGCAAGCGCGCCGATGAACTGCTGGAGCTGACTGCCCTTGACGGTCAGGGCGACAAGAAGGTCAGCGAGCTTTCAGGCGGCCAGAAGCAGCGCGTCGCCATCGCCCGGGCGCTTGCCGTGGAACCCGATGTGCTGCTGCTCGACGAGCCGCTCTCCGCCCTTGACCTCAAACTGCGACAGCACATGCGCACGGAGCTGCGCGCGATCCAACAGCGGGTCGGCATTACCTTCATCTACATCACCCACGATCAGGGTGAAGCCCTCACCATGTCCGACCGGATCGCCGTCATGAGCGACGGCGTGATCCAGCAGGTCGGAAGCGGCACAGAGGTCTACGAGAACTCCCAGACGGCTTTCGTTGCGTCCTTCGTTGGAGAGAACAATCCGTTTTCCGGGAAGGTCGTCGGCCTTGAAGGCTCCCATGCCCTGGTGGATACCGCCTTCGGGTGCCTGCGCGGGCGCAATCTGCGCGACATGCAGGTCGGTCAGGAGGCCATGCTCTTCGTACGGCCGGAGTCCATGACCCTGGCCAATGGCCAGGGCGGCGGTGAGAACGTCATTGAGAGCCAGGTCCTGCACAGCGAGTTCGAGGGGTCCTTCTTCTCGGTCTTCATGAGGGGCGAAGGAAGCAAGGACATTGTCATGTCCATGGCCAACACCGGCGATCTGCCGGAATTCAAGGGCGGCCAGGCGGCCAGAGTGGCTTTTCGTGCGGAGCGGGCCCTGGTGCTGCCCGCTGGAGAAGTGGCGCATGAGTAGGGCAACAGTCCGCTTTCCGACCCGGCCTGGGTGGTACTGCTGATGTCCGCCTTTTTCCAGCGCAACGGCGCCGTCATTTCCGCCTACCTCATTCTGGCGGTCCTCTTCTGGGTCGTCATGATGATCGTCCTGCCGCAGGCCTACATGCTGAACTTCTCGTTCCGCCATGACCTGCTGCCGAACGAGATCGGCGGCCCCAAGGACGTCTACACCCTCAGCAACTACGAATACCTGTTGTTCGGCCGGCCAGGTGACGAGGAACTGTTCAACTACCTCCACCTGGAGGTTTTCCTGCGTACCATCGTCGCGTCGATCTTCGTGACACTGCTGAACTTCGCCCTCTGCTACCCCATCGCCTACTACATTGCCCAGGTGGCCAAGGGCGGCTATGCGCGCTCCATGATCCTGCTGCTGATCCTGCCCTTCTGGGTGAACGAGATCCTGCGCGCCTTTGCCTTCCGCATCCTCTTCGGCACCTCCGGCGTCATCAACGCCTTCCTCCAGACCATGGGCATCATCGATCAGCCGATCGATTTCATGCGCGCCGACGTGGCGCTCTACGCGGGTCTCACCTATGCCTACATCCTGCTGATGGTCTTCCCGCTCTATAATGCGATCGAGAGCCTGGACCACAATCAGGTTGAGGCGGCGCGCGACCTGGGCTCCCCGTGGTGGCGCATTCACTGGCGGGTGGTGATGCCTCACGCCAAGGCCGGCATTGCCTCCGGCTGCACGCTGGTGTTCATGCTCTCCGCCGGCGCCCTCGCCGCACCGCAGATCCTCGGTGGCCCGTCGAGCCTATGGTTCACCCAGATCATCTATCAGTGGTTCAACACCGGCGGTAACTGGGCGCAGGGTTCGGCCTATGCCATCGTCCTGCTGCTCGCGTGTCTGGTCTTCGTCCTGACGGTAATGCGGCTCTTCAAGGTCAGCCTGGGAGAGATCGCACGATGACGTCGACCGGCATTCAAAGGCTGATGATCGCCTTCTACATCCTGCTGTTCTTTCTCTTTCTCTTCGCGCCTCTGTTCATGATGGGGGCTGCGGCCTTCAACGATGTCAACTTTCCGCAGGTCGTGCCCTGGCAGGGCTTCACGCTGAAGTGGTTTCCGGCCCTCTTCGACGACGACCTGATGATCGAGGGCTTTGTCAATTCGATCTGGATCGGCCTCGGCGTGGTCTGCCTCTCCGTACCCATCGGGCTTGCGGCTGCCATCGTCATGACCCAGGTGCACAGGCGGCTTCAAGCCATCTACTACACCGTGGTGGTGTCCCCGGTGCTGATGCCCGGCGTGATCCTCGGCATCTCCACGCTGGTGTTCTGGGACAAGCTCGGCACCTTCATGGATGCCGAGTACGAGAGCTTCTACTACAGCGGCATGTTCCTCACCATCATCGGTCAGTCGACCTTCATCTCGGCCTATACCATGCTGATCTTCCTGGCCCGCCTGCAGCGTTTCGACCGCACCCAGGAGGAAGCGGCCCTGGACCTGGGCGCGACCCACGTGCAGGTCTTCTGGAAGATCCTCATTCCCTTCCTGCGGCCGGCCATCTTCTCGGCCATGGGGCTCGCCTTCCTAACATCCTTTGAGAACTACAATACGACTGTATTCACCATCCAGGCGGAGAGCACGCTGACCACCGTGCTGGCAGGCAAGGTGCGGATGGGGACCCAGCCGGACCTCGCGGCGCTGGCGGTGCTGATCATCGCCGTGACCCTGGTCGGCGCCATCGCCATCGAGGTGGCGCAGCGGCGCGAGCGGCGAAAGGCAGAGGCCGCGCGGGCCGAGGCCAAGCGGCTGGACAACGCCACCGATATGGCCATGGCGGGCCAACCTGCCCAATAGGTCCGGCCTAATGGATCTGACCCAAAAACGGGCCCGATTGCCGATAAAGCTGCGTCCTTTTGCGGGGCCGTGCGTCTAACCGGAAAAGCAACTCGGAAGGAGCGATCCCATGCGCCTGCAACTGGCCCTCAATGTCCGCGACATCGATGCTGCGGTCGACTACTATTCCAAGCTGTTCGGCGTAAAGCCGCACAAGCACTACGACAGCTATGCGAACTTCGCGATCCAGCAGCCGCCGCTCAAGCTGGTGCTCTTCAGGAATCCTGAGGCCCAGGAGCGTCTGCATCATGTCGGTGTCGAGGTCATGGATGACAGCAGCGTCAGGACCACCCTGCGCCGCCTCACCGAGGCCGGCGTGGTCGACGAAGTGCAACGGGAGGAAACCTGCTGCCATGCCACGCAGGACAAGATCTGGTCGCGCGAGCCCGACGGCCTGCGCTGGGAGTGGTACCGGATCACCGACGACGCGCCGGTCGAGGCGGTGGACAGCCTGGGCAAGACCTGCTGCACGGAGGCTGCGGGCGATGGCAACCGCGGCTGCAGGTAAGATCAACCCCTTGGCGGAGCGGCAATGACGGAGGCGCGCGCGCTGACGGCGGAAGCCTGGGCGGACTTCGAAAGCCGGCTCAGGCGCTACGTGCGCCGGCGCGTCGCCGCCGCAGCGGTGGACGACGTGGTCGGGGGCATCCTGCTGCGCCTTGTCCAGCATCAGGGCGACCTGATGGCGGCACGCAACCCGGTGGCCTGGGCCTACCGGGTTGCCGCCAATGCGGTCACGGACCATCACCGCCGCCGCGCCAGCGAGCGCCAGGCGCTGACCCTACAGGCGCAGGTCCAAGCCCAAGAGGTCCAAACCCAGGAAGAAGGCGCCGCCCCGCCCCAGACTGCCGATGAGGAGTCTTCGGCTGCTGCGGACCTGGCCCGCTGTCTTATCCCATTGATCAAGAACCTGCCCGCACCCTACGGCGAGGCTTTGCTGCTGACGGAGATCGAGGGGCTGACCCAGGCGGCCGCGGCGGAGCGGCTCGGCTTCTCTCTCTCCGGCATGAAATCCCGGGTGCAGCGCGGGCGGCGCAAGCTCAAAGCAGCCCTCCTGGGCTGCTGCACGGTCCAGACGGACCGGCGCGGGGCTGTGGTCGACTACAGCTTCCGCCCGGGCGGCAAAGCGCTGCGCTGCTAGGGCTTCGTCGGCGCGACCTTCCTCATCAGCGCCAATTGCGGCGGCAAAATTCTCCGCTATGATTGGCGTAGAAGCGACCACCGCAGCAAGGCCGGTGGCATCAAGAATAGGGGAAGGCAAACATGAGCATACTTCACAAGGCCCTGGCGGGTCTGGCTTTGGCGACTCTGCCGTTCGGCGCGTCAGCCGCCGAGATCAAGTGGGACATGGCGAACGAGTACAACGATACCTCGATACACGCCGAGGGCGATCGCCTGTTCTCCACCAAGCTCGCCGAGATGACCGGCGGCGCCATTGAGATCACCCATCACTTCGGCGGCTCCATCGGCTTCAAGTCGAAAGACCAGCTGGATGCCGTGGGCGACGGGGCCCTCCCCATTGCCAACACCTACGTCGGGCCTCTGGGCGGTATCGACCCGATGTTCCTGCTGCCTTCCCTGCCCTTCCTGGCCAAAACCGCCGACGAAGCACGCCGGCTGCTGGACGTTGCACGGGCGGACTACGAGGCGATCTTCGCAGCCAACAATCAGAAGCTGCTTTGGGCTTCGCCCTGGCCGCCCTCGGGCATCTGGGCCAAGAAGCCGGTCGACAGCGACGCGGCGATCACCAACCTGAAGATCCGCACCTATGACGCCAACGGCACCATCACGCTGCAGCAGGCCGGTGCGGCGCCGATCCAGCTGTCCTGGGCCGACGTGGTTCCGCAGCTTTCGACCGGTGGTATCGAGGCGGTGCTGACCTCTGCGGAAGGCGGCACAAACGCCAAGTTCTGGGAGCATCTCTCCCACTTCACCGAGGTGAACTACGCCATGCCGCTCAACATGGTGCACATCAACCTCGACACCTGGAGCGATCTCTCCGCCGAGCACCAGGCCGCCGTGCTGGAAGCGGCCAAGGCAGCGGAAGACTACGTCTGGGAAAAGGTGGAGGCGCGCGTTGCCCAGAACTACTCCGATATGAAGGCGGCCGGCATGACCGTCGTCACCGGCGTCAGCGACGACTATCTGGTCGAACTGAACGCCGCCGGCAGCAAGGCGCGCGAGGAATGGCTGGCCAAGACCGGTGCCAAGGGCGAAGCCATCCTTCAGGCCTTCAACAACTGAGGCCGCGCGGGGCACGGCACGGACGGCCGCAGGGTTAGCCGGTGTTCGAACGCATCGTGGGCTGGATCAGCCGCTGTGCGGGCGCACTGGCGGCCCTGCTGCTCGTCTATCTCTTTCTGCACATCCTCTATGAGATCGTGCTGCGCAGCGCGTTCGATTCCTCCACCTTTGTCCTCGACGAGTTCGTCGGCTACGCGGTCGCCGCCATGACCTTCCTGTCCCTCGGTTATGCCTTGGACAAGGGCGCTCTGATCAGGGTCGATCTTGCGGTGGGGCGGATGCACGGGCGCCCGCGCCGCTGGGTGGAGCTGCTCTGCATCCTCGCGTCCTTCGCCATGACCGGCTTCTGTGCCTGGTGGGTGGGGCGCGACGCCCTCCGGCACTGGACCCGCGGGTCGGTGTCCGAAAGCATCGCCGAGGTCCCGCTATGGATCCCCGTCGGTGCGGTGTGGCTGGGCCTGCTGCTCTTCATGCTGCAGTTGCTCGCCTACTTCCTGCGGGTCGCGAAGGGCGGCCCCCTGGTCGGCCAGGACGTGGCGGACCCGGGCCTGGCAAAGCCAGGCGTTACAGACCCAGGCCAGGCGGACTAGGCCGGCTGCTCGATGGACGCGCTGCTCTCCGGTCTCATCGTCCTGGTGCTGATCCTGCTGTTCCTGGGATCGGGGACCTGGGTCTTCGTCAGCCTCCTGCTGGTGTCCACCTGCGGGCTGATCCTGGTGCTGGACTTCCCGCCCCAGCGCATTGGCGTCATCCTCGGCAAGATCCTCTTCCGCAGCGCCAGCTCCTGGGAGCTGGCGGCGATCCCCCTCTTCATCTGGATGGGGGAGATGATCTTTCGAACGAACATCTCGGAACGGCTGTTTTGCGGCATCACGCCTTTCGTCGCGCGGGTGCCCGGCGGACTGATCCACACCAACGTGGCCGGCTCGACGCTCTTCGCGGCGGTCTCCGGCTCCTCCGCGGCGACCACCGCGACCATCGGCAAGATCACCACGGTGGAGTTGAAGCGCCGCGGTTACGACCAGTCGCTCTCCATCGGCTCCCTCGCCGGGGCCGGCAGCCTGGGCCTGCTGATCCCGCCCTCCATCGTCATGATCATCTATGGCGTGCTGGCAGAGGTCTCGATCTCCCGGCTCTTCGCCGCCGGCGTTCTGCCGGGTCTGCTGGTCGCCCTGCTCTACTCCAGCTACATCGGCCTGCGCTGCGCCGGGCGTCCGGACCTCGCCCCGCGCGAGGACGGCGACGGCCGCGGTCTGCTGGCGGCGACGCTCGACCTGCTGCCGATCGTCTCGCTCATCGTCGTGGTTCTGGGGGCGATCTACTCCGGTCTCGCGACCCCTTCGGAGGCCGCCGCCGTCGGGGTCGCCGGCACGCTGCTGCTGAGCCTGCTGCTGCGCCAGCTCACCTGGCGCCTTTTCGTCGACAGCCTGATGGGGGCGGTGCGGACCTCGGCGATGGTCTGTTCGATCCTGGTGGCCGCCGCCTTCCTCTCCACCGCTATGGGCTACATGCATGTGCCGCAGGACGTCGCCGCCGCCATCGCGGCCATGGAGCTGGGCCCCTACGAACTGATCGCCATCCTGGCGGTCTTCTACATCATCCTCGGGCTGTTCCTGGACGGCATCTCCATCACCGTCATGAGCCTGCCCATCACCCTGGCGCCGGTCGTCGCCATGGGTTTCGACCCCATTTGGTTCGGTGTCTTTCTGGTGCTGATGGTGGAACTGGGGCAGATGACCCCGCCGGTCGGCTTCAACCTCTTCGTGCTGCAGGGGCTGACCGGCGAGCCCATCAACCGGGTCGCCGTCGCCGCCCTGCCCTTCTTCCTGCTCATGGGCCTGGGCGTGACCATGATCACGGTCTGGCCGGAGATCGCGCTCTGGCTGCCCAGCGCGCTCTTCGGTTAAGCTTGAACCAAAGGAGGCGGCGCCCGTCGAAACCGCTTCTTCTTTAACAATCGGCTTGTCAGCTATCTGCCAAAGCGACCTCCAGTCAGGTCAACCAATTGTTCCCGTGTACTTGCACTTATACTCGATACGGAGCATCCCGGTTTCTGGACTCAACAGCACTTTGTTGACGTCGATGCCGATAGTGACCCCCGTGAGTGTTGGCTCCGGACACTGGATCACGGGGGAAAGGCAGGTCATATGCTGCAGATGGCCTTTGTAGGACCCGCTGTTGTAATGCTTCAACTCGGTACGGGTAAACCCGGTCAGGCACAGTGGTTGAGACGCAGCGGGCTTGCCGGGGACCGCGGGTTTGTTCACCGGTTTACCCGCCGGGCTGGGCTTCTCCTTTTGCTTCGGCGCGAACTGCTGGAAGCCTTGCTTCTGGGACTGGGCATCGGCCGTTTCAACTGAGTTGGCGAGGGCTGCCACGGTCACGGCGGTTGCAGCTAGCAAAAGTAAACGCTTCATACCTTCCTCCTGGTCACTAGGTCGACGAGGCGATGCCTCTGGTCGTTTCGTAGGTCGTGGGCCAGGAAAGGTCGGTTCGGCCAGATGTTTGGCTTTCGATCTATGTAAGCGCTTGATGCATGGGCAAGCTGCCGAGGTCTTCATAACCAGGGGCGGATTGCTCGGTGTTCTTGATGAAATCGGTGGGTCGGTTCAGTCGACGCAGATACCACCGACCACAGCGGCGATTGGCGGCAGGCCGTAGGGTTGCTTGCTCGCGTCAACACACCTTTGGGTTCCCGCTACACCGACGCGATCTTCATAGTCGAAGAGGCACAGCGCTTTAAAGCGTTGTGCCTCTAGGTCACTCTTTACTCTCACGCCCGACATCTACTGATGAACAGGGGCCAAGTCTTTTTTGCTCTGGTCAAAAACTCCGGCCTTTAGTGCGTGGCGAGTACGCCGCGCAGCTTGGTGAAGATCTCGTCGATATGGGCGTCTTCGCAGATCAGCGGCGGCGAGACCAGGGCGCAGTCGCCGGTCATCTTCACCATGGCACCGGCATCGTAGAGTTCCTGCATCACCCGCATGCCGCGGGCACCAGGCGCATCCATCGGCGCCAGGTCGACGCCGCCCATCAGACCGTAGCCGCGGATGTTCGCGACCACCGGCAGGTCCCTCAGGGAGAACAGCGCCTCCTGGAACTTCGGCGTCATCTTCTCGGAATTCCCGACGAGATCCTCTTCCTCGAAGATGTTGCGCGTGGCAATGGCTGCGGCAGAGGCCACGGGGCAGCCGGAATAGGTATAGCCGTGGAACAACTCGATGCCGTTGCCCGGCGTTGCCTCGGTGATGGCCTCGTAGACGTGATCGGCACAGGCCACGGCGCCCATGGGCACCACGCCGTTGGTCAGGGCCTTGGCCATGGTGATCATGTCCGGCACCACGCCGAAGGCATCGGCGCCGAACTGCTTGCCGGTCCGCCCGAAGCCGCAGATCACTTCGTCGAAGATCAGCAGGATGCCGTGGGTGTCGCAGATCTCCCGCAGCCGCTGCAGATAGCCCTTCGGCGGGATCAGCGCGCCGGTGGAGCCGGCAATGGGCTCGACGATGCAGCAGGCGATCTGGTCGGCACCGTGCAGCTCTACGAAGCGCTGCAGGTCCTCGGCCAGCTCTGCGCCGGTCTCCGGCTGACCCTGGACGTACTCGTGCTCCGGCAGATGGGTGTGGCGCAGGTGGCAGGCGCCCGGCAGCCCCAGGCCGAAAGCCTTTTTGTTGTTCAGCATGCCGGCGACGGTGAGGCCGCCGAAGTTCACGCCGTGATAGGCCCGCTCGCGGCCGACCAGGCGCAGGCGCTGCCCCTCGCCCTTGGCCTTGTGGTAGGCCAGCGCGATCTTCAGCGCCGTCTCCACGGCCTCCGAACCGGAGTTGGAAAAGAACACGTGGTTCAGGTCGCCCGGGGTGACGGAGGCGATCCGCCGGGCCACTTCGAAGGACGCCGGGTGGCCGAACTGGAAGGGCGGCGCATAGTCCATCTTGGTGAGCGTCTCGTTCACCGCTTCGGCGATCTCCCGCCGGCCGTGGCCGGCCGCCACACAGAACAGGCCGGCGGAACCGTCGATCACCTGGTCACCGTGGTCTGTCGTGTAGTACATCCCCTTGGCGGCAGTCAGGATGCGCGGATTGGCCTTGAAATGCCGGTTCGAGGTGAAGGGCATCCAGTGCTGTTCCAGAGAATTCGGAATCGGCGGAATGACGTTCATCGGCCCATCTTTCCCAAGAGTTGCTGATCTTGGCGCCAGTCTAGTCGGGCGTCCCGGCCCGGAGCCAGACCCAATTGGCCGCGATTTATGAGGCCAGTTGGCCAACGCGGAGCTGAAAAAAGCCCGGAAAACCGGGGTTTTTGATTTCGGCCAGGGGCTCACCAGTATGCCAGGGCGTCCCGGTAGAGGCCGGTCAGGCAATCGCGGCTGATCTCAAGAGGGGCGTTCTGCAGCAGGCGGCGCTGCGGGAAGGCTCCGTCCGTGAGGGCGCCCAGATCGTCCGCGCCGTAGCCCACGCCGCTCAGGCCGTTGGGCATCCCGGTCTGCTTCATCAGGGCGACGATCTGGCCGGCCAGCACCTCGCCGGCGTCGCCCTCCCCGGCGCCGCGCATGTCGGCCCCAAGCCAGCCGGAGGCATTGAGATGCCGGTCCGGACAGGCCGGAGCCGTAAAGCGGAACACCGAGGGCGCGTTGACGATTACCGACATGCCGTGGGGAATCAGCGGCGCCTCGTCGGGATAGCCTTCGGGCTGGAAGTCCCGCACCAGCCCGGCAACCGAATAGGCCATGCCGTGCGGCGCGTGGCAGCCCGCGTTGCCGAAAGCGATGCCGGCCAGGGTCGCGGCCCACAAGACCTGCTCCCGCGCCTCCGTGTCCGAGGCATCGGCGACAGCGCGGGCGAAATAGGTGCCCAACAGCCGCAGCGCCTCCCGGCAGCCGAGATCGCTCCAGGGATTGGCGCCCTGGCTCATGGGACGCTGGCTGGCGTCCCCCGGTGCTGAGCGATGGCTGTAGGGCTGGGCCGTATAGGACTCCAGGGCATGGCTCAGCACATCGAAGCCGCTGGCCGCCACCACGTTCGCCGGCAGGCTGGCGGTCACCGCCGGATCGATCAGGGCCCGGTCGGGCCTGAGGCGCCGCGACACGATACCGGTCTTCGCCTTCATGGCCAGCAGATCGAACACGGCGATGCCGGTGCACTCACTGCCGGTGCCGGAGGTGGTAGGGCAGGCAATATGCGGCTTCAGGGGGCCGGGAACGGACTGCCCGGCACCGATCGGTGCGTTCACGTAGGTGAGGAAGTCGGCCGGATGGGTGGCATAGAGATTGGCCGCCTTGGCCGTGTCGATGACCGAGCCGCCGCCGACCGAGATGAAGCCGTCGACGCCGCTTTCGCGGGCAAAGCGGGCTGCGTCCTGAAAGGAAACGTCCGTCGGCTCGACGCGCACCTCGTCGTAGACGACCGTATCGACGCCCGCCGCCGCAAGCGCCTGCTCTACCTGCGCTACGAAAGGCAGCGCCCTGAGCGCCTTGTCGGTCATCAGCGCGATGCGGCGGATTCCCAGGGCGCGTGCCACCTCTCCGGCCTCGGCCAGACAGCCGCGCCCGAAGGTGATCGCCGAGACATCTACTGAGAAGGCCCGGTCGCCGCCCTCAACGGGATCGAAGTAGTGATGACAGCAGGCCATTGAACGCAGTCTCCCGGACCTTTCTCGCCTTCGAGGAAGCTGGCACAGCGTCCGGATCGTGACAAGGCGGTGGAACTGGGGCACCTTCAGCGGGAGTGCCGCACCGCTTACAAAGAGGGCCCTTCGATGACTGTTGATTCCGATGACCAGCTTGCGGGCCTCAAGCGTGTGGGGCGGGCGGTGCGGGAAACCCTGGCGCTCATGCGCGGCCTGGCCCAGCCCGGCATCACGCCGCTGGAGCTGGACGAGATCGGACGTGCGAAGCTGCGGGCCTTCGGCGCCCGGCCAGCGCCGGAGCTGGCTTATGGGTTCCCCGGTGCAACCTGCATCAGCGTCAACGATGCCATCGCCCATGGGGTGCCGGACAACCGCCCGTTCAAAGCGGGCGATCTGGTCAACATCGACGTTTCAGCGGAGATCGACGGTTACTGGGCCGATAGCGGCGCCAGCTTCGCGATCGGTTCGGCGAGTGCGGAAGTCCGCAAGCTCTGCCGCACGACGCGAACGGCCCTGCAACGCGCCATCGGGAGTGTCCGCGCCGGGCGACCGCTGAATGTCATTGCGCAGGCCGTTTGCAAGGAGGCGCGCCGCGCGGGCTTTCGCGTGATCCCTGAACTGGCCGGCCATGGTGTCGGACGGTCTGTTCACGAAGCTCCGACGGTCTCCAACGTTTATGATCCCGCAAACCGGCAGAGGCTGCACGAGGGCCTGGTCATCACCATCGAGCCGTTTCTGACCAAGGGAAGCGGTTGCATCTACCAAGCGCAGGACGGTTGGACCCTGAAGACGTCAGACGGCGCCCTCGCTGCCCAGTTCGAGCACAGCCTCGTCGTGACCAAGGGACAGCCGGTCATCCTGACCTAGCCCGAGTACCCAGGAGTCAAAGGCTTATGCTTTCGTTCTAGAGACCGAGTGCCTCCTCGGCCGGCATGTAGTCGAGGTTGTGGGCTTCGGCGACGGCCTTGTAGGTGATCTTGCCGCCGGCGACGTTCAGCCCCTCCTTCAGGTGCGGGTCTTCGGCCAGGGCGCGGCGGTGCCCCTTGTTCGCAAGCGCCAGGGTGAACGGCAGGGTGGCGTTGTTGAGCGCAAAGGTCGAGGTACGGGCCACAGCGCCGGGCATGTTGGTCACGCAGTAGTGGACGGCCCCCTCCTCCACGTAGGTGGGCTCCGCATGGGTCGTCCCGCGGGAGGTCTCGAAGCAGCCGCCCTGGTCGATGGCGATGTCCACCAGCACCGAGCCAGGCCGCATCTGGCGGATCATCTCCCGCGTGACCAGCTTGGGGGCGGCGGCACCGGGCACCAGGACCGCGCCGATCACCAGGTCGGCGCCGACGACGTGCCGCTCGATCGCATCGACCGTGGAGTAGATCGTGTTCAGCATGGGGCCGAACTGCAGGTCCAGTTGATAGAGGCGCTCCAGGGAGCGGTCGATGACGGTGACATGGGCCTCCATGCCCATGGCCATGCGCGCCGCATTGGTGCCCGAGACGCCGCCGCCGATGATCACCACCTTGGCGGCCGCCACCCCCGGCACGCCGCCCAGCAGCATGCCGGAGCCGCCCTGCTCCTTCTCCAGGCAGTGGGCGCCGACCTGGACCGACATGCGCCCCGCCACCTCGCTCATCGGCGCCAGCAGCGGCAGGCCGCCGCGGGCATTCGTCACGGTCTCGTAGGCGACGGCGATGCAGCCGGACTCCATCAGGCCCCTGGTCTGCTCAAGGTCCGGTGCGAGATGAAGGTAGGTGAAGAGGAGCTGGCCTTCGCGCAGCCGCGCGTATTCGGCCGGCTGGGGCTCCTTCACCTTGACGATCATCTCCGCCTGCGCAAAGACCGCCTCGGCGTCGCCGAGAACTTCGGCGCCGGCCTGGCGGTAATCGTCGTCGCCGAAGCCGATACCCTCCCCGGCGGTGGTTTCGACCACGACCTTGTGGCCGTGGTGGACCAGCTCGCGCACCGAGGCCGGGACCAGCCCGACCCGGTACTCGTGGTTCTTCACTTCCTTGGGCACACCCACCAGCATTGCCTGCATTCCCTCTGCCAGAGCCTGTCTTATCAGGGGGCCTTGCCGGTCTCCCCGCTCTGCGCGGAGGGGAAGACTTCTGCGCCTGGATCAGCGCGAGCAAACACCTGCGCGGCCCCTTGTTCGCCGAAACCTACGCCTGGAGCATGACCGGGCGCCAGAGCCAGATTCAGCCAGTCCCTGATGCCAGTAAACCCTTGCTTCGACCCTTGAATTCAGCCGATTCCGGCTGCGGGATGCCTTGATCTGCGTCACCGGGGTCTGACGCCGCGCAGGCCTCGTTTCAGGCGCCTGGGCCGTCAGTCCTCTGCCAGCAGCACGTCGAAGAGCGCATCCCAGCTCGGCGTGTCGGGCGCCATGAGAAGACCCAGCTCGCGGTAGCGGTCGGCGCGGTAGGGCTGCCTGTCGAAACAGCGGGAAAAGCCGCCGGCCTCCCGGTGCAGCAGCGTGCCGGGCACATGGTCCCAGGGCATCAGGCGGGTGAAGAGACTGAAGTGCATCGCACCCTCCGCAAGGCGCAGGTACTCGGCACCGGCACAGCCCAGCGACTTCACGGCACGAACGCGGCCTCGGCGCCGGTCGACGCGCCGGCCCAGTTCCCTGGGAGCATAGCTGGAGGCATGAAGGCTTCCGCTCATGGCTTGCGGGCGGTCCGGCCGCGCCGCCTGAAGGCGTTGTCCGGCCATCCAGGCCCCCGACCCGGCCTCCGCCACGCCGAAGCGTCCGCTCGCGGGTTCCAGAATCCAGGCAGCCCGGCTCTCCCGGCGGGACACCAGGGCCACCATGATGGCAAAGGCCTCACGGCCACGGGCGAAGTTCCGGGTCCCGTCGATCGGGTCGATGATCCACAGCGTCTCTTCGCTGTCGAGGTGACCCATCAAGGCGGGGTCTGCGTGAACCCCTTCCTCGCCGACCACCAGGGAGCCGGGCAGCAGATCCAGAAGCCGTGCGCTCAGTGCCTTCTCGACGGCAATGTCCGCGGCGGTCACCAGCTCGCCGGCCGCCTTTTCCTGGATGTCCCCGGCCTTCAGGTTGCGGAATCGCGGCAGCGCTTCCTGCTCGGCAACCTCGCTGATGGCGTCTGCGACTTTCTGAATATCGAGCAAGGAACCCCCTGGAGCGGGCTGACCGCCATGTGTGCAGGCGTGGACGGTGCAAAGAAGAAAGGGGCCGCGGCGATGACCGCGGCCCCCTCTGTAAGGCTTGGTGGGCCCGGGCTGCTTAGAAGCCCATGCCACCCATGCCGCCCATGCCACCCATGTCAGGCGCGGCGGGAACGGCCGCATCCTTCTTCTCGGGCGCGTCGGCGACCATGGCTTCGGTCGTGATCAGGAGACCGGCGATCGAAGCAGCGTCCTGCAGCGCGGTACGCACGACCTTGGTCGGGTCGATGATACCGGACTTGAACATGTTGACGTACTTGCCGTTCTGGGCGTCGAAGCCGAGCGCGGCATCCTTCGCCTCGGTCACCTTGCCGACGACGATGGAGCCTTCGTGGCCGGCGTTCTCGGCGATCTGGCGGATCGGAGCCTGCAGGGCGCGGGCCACGATCTCGATGCCGACACGCTGGTCGTCGTTGTCGCCTTCGAGCTTGTTCAGCACCTTGGCGGCGTTCAGCAGAGCCGTGCCGCCACCGATCACGATGCCTTCCTCGACCGCGGCGCGGGTAGCGTTCATCGCGTCTTCGACACGATCCTTGCGCTCCTTCACCTCGACCTCGGTGGCGCCGCCGACACGCAGAACGGCAACGCCGCCCGCGAGCTTGGCCAGACGCTCCTGAAGCTTCTCACGGTCGTAGTCCGAGGTGGTCTCCTCGGCCTGGGCGCGGATCTGCGCGCAGCGGCCCGTGATTTCCTTCTTCTTGCCGGCGCCGTCGACGATGGTGGTCTCTTCCTTGGTGATGACCACGCGCTTGGCGGTGCCGAGCATGTCGAGGGTGGTGCTCTCGAGCTTGATGCCGAGATCCTCGGAGATCACCTGGCCGCCTGTCAGGATGGCGATGTCCTCCAGCATGGCCTTGCGGCGATCGCCGAAGCCAGGCGCCTTCACGGCGGCAACCTTCAGACCGCCACGCAGCTTGTTCACCACCAGGGTCGCCAGGGCCTCGCCCTCAACGTCCTCGGCAATGATCAGCAGCGGCCGGCCGGCCTGCACGACGGACTCGAGCAGCGGCAGCATCGGCTGCAGGCCCGAGAGTTTCTTCTCGTGCAGCAGGATGAAGGGGCTCTCCATCTCGCAGACCATCTTGTCGGCGTTGGTGATGAAGTACGGCGAGAGGTAGCCGCGGTCGAACTGCATGCCCTCGACGACGTCGAGCTCGGTCTCGAGCGACTTGGCTTCTTCGACCGTGATCACGCCTTCCTTGCCGACCCGCTCCATCGCCTCGGCGATCATGGAGCCGATCTCGGCCTCACCGTTGGCGGAGATGGTGCCGACCTGGGCAACCTCGGCCGTGGTGGAGATCTTCTTGGACTTTTTCTGCAGCTCGGCAACGACGGCCTCAACGGCCTGATCGACGCCACGCTTCAGGTCCATCGGGTTCATGCCCGCCGCCACGGCCTTGGAGCCTTCGCGCACGATGGCCTGAGCCAGCACGGTCGCGGTGGTGGTGCCGTCGCCGGCGATGTCGTTGGTCTTCGAGGCAACCTCGCGCACCATCTGGGCGCCCATGTTCTCGAACTTGTCGGAGAGCTCGATCTCCTTGGCCACCGTGACACCGTCCTTGGTGGTGCGCGGGGCACCGAAGGACTTGTCGATCACCACGTTGCGGCCCTTGGGACCGAGGGTGACCTTCACGGAATCGGCCAGAATGTCGACGCCCCGCAGCATACGCGTGCGGGCATCGGCGCCAAACTTAACGTCTTTCGCAGCCATGTCTGGAATTCTTCCTTATTGCATAACGCCCATGATGTCGGATTCACGCATGATCAGCATGGTCTTACCGTCCAGCTTCACTTCCGTGCCCGACCACTTGCCATAAAGGACCTTGTCGCCCTTCTTGACGTCGAGAGCCGTGACCTTGCCGTCGTCGCTCCGCGCGCCGGAGCCGACAGCAAGGATCTTGCCCTGCATCGGCTTTTCCTTGGCCGTGTCCGGGATGATGATGCCACCGGCGGTCTTTTCCTCTTCCTCCAGCGGCTCGACCACGACACGGTCATGCAGAGGCCTAAATTTCATTGAACTCCACCCTGTGTGAGTTGGATTGGATCGCAAACGACCCCGGTCGGACCCGCCAGGCGGTACCCCGGGATACGGTTATTAGCACTCCCTAGAGGTGAGTGCTAGGCAGCATATAGAAGGCACGCCGGAAAGAGTCAACCGCTGTGCAGTTGATTTTCGATCGCGCTTTCCAAGGGGTCTGCGTCTTCGGGAAATTCTGCTTCTTGTTCAGCGAGTTCTGGGAAGAGCTTCAGATATCGCTGAAAATCCGGCTGGGCGATCTTCACGGTCACACAGGCGACGAGGTCATCGTCCTTCCGCTCCAGCACCTCGGCATGATCGTAGAGCCAGGAAAGGGCCGCCCCTTCGCTGACAGGCAGGCGCAGTGTGCGCTGTACACGCTTGGCGGAGAGCGCCTGGTCGATCATCGCCAGCACGTCTCCGCAGCCCTCGCCCGTCAGGGCGGAGCAAAGGACTGCCGGTGGCTTCCCCGCGTCCCTGAGGGCGAGCCTGGAGCGGTCCTGCGGGCCGAGAAGGTCAGCCTTGTTCAAGACCTCCAGCAGGTGGGTGGCATTCTCGGTCACGCCGAGGTCGCCCAGCACCGCCTTGACGTCGGCTTCCTGGGCCCGGCTGTCGGCATGGGCGATGTCGCGCACATGCAGGATCAGATCGGCCTCCAGCACCTCCTCGAGGGTGGCCCGGAAGGCGGCGATGAGGTCGGTCGGCAGGTCGGAAATGAAGCCGACCGTATCCGACAAGATCACCGTCTGACCGGAGGGCAGAACGACCCGGCGCATGGTCGGATCGAGCGTGGCAAAGAGCTGGTCCTGCGCCAGCACCTTGGCCTCTGTCAGGCGGTTGAACAGGGTGGACTTGCCGGCGTTCGTGTAGCCGACGAAGGCGACCACCGGATAGGGGACGCGCTGACGGGCGCCGCGATGCAGCCCGCGCGTGCGCTGGACCTGCTTCAGCTCCTTCTTCAGCCGGGTGATGCGTTCGGTGATCAGACGGCGGTCAATCTCGAGCTGGCTCTCGCCGGGGCCGCCCATGAAGCCGACACCGCCGCGCTGACGCTCCAGGTGTGTCCAGGACCGCACGAGGCGTGACCTCTGGTAGCTGAGGGCTGCCAGTTCGACCTGCAGCTTGCCCTCCTTGGTCCGCGCCCGGGCTCCGAAGATCTCAAGAATAAGACCCGTCCGGTCGATCACCTTGCACTGCCAGGCGCGCTCAAGGTTGCGCTGCTGCACGGGCGTCAAGGCGCTGTCGACAATGACCACGTCGATCTTTTTCTCGGCGATGGTCTCGGCCAGCCGCTCCACCAGGCCGCCGCCGATCAGGGTGGCCGGGCGCACTTGCTTGACCGCCGCAACCTCCGCATGCTCGACGCCCAAGCTGATCGCCGTGGCCAGACCGACCGCTTCCTGCAGGCGGGCCTCGGGCGCCCGCAGGCTGGGCTGGACGCCCGGCTGCAGCAGATCCGGATGCAGGACCAGCGTTCTGTCTGTCATGGCATGCGACGGCGCGCTGCGCCGCCCCTTCCGTATGAGCCAGCGATGCCTTCAGGGTTCATCGGTGCCCACCGGTCCCGTGACCGTGGCTGCGTACCCCGATGGGAACCCTGATCGAAACGAGGAGGATCGTTCCTAGCCCTGAGCCGCTTCTTCTTCCTTCGCCGGCTCGAAGAGCTGAACCGGAGTCGCGGGCATGACGGTGGAAATCGCGTGCTTGTAGACCAGCTGCGAATGCGCGTCACGGCGGAGGAGAACAGAGAAGTTGTCAAACCAGGTAACAATCCCCTGGAGTTTGACCCCGTTCACGAGGAACACAGTCACCGGCACCTTGTTTTTACGAATATGATTGAGGAATACGTCCTGCACACTTTGGTTTTTTTCAGCGGCCATTTTTCGTACCTTTATTGTTTTTCTTAGTCGCGACTTGCTTTTCTTGATCGGCCTTTGCGCACCCAAATAAACGCTGTCGATCTTCGGCTTATGCACCTGACGCAAGCCGCGCCAAGTGAGACCTCAACGCCTTCCATAGCACGCAAGCAGCCAAATGGAAATTCATCGTCACAGCATAGGTGTGCGTGTTTGATGCGAAATCAACCGTCTGGCTGGGCTGTCCGGGCGACCAGCGCTGCGAGACCGGGGCAATCCGCCACATGAGCCTGCGGCTCCGCCCCCGCGAATTCCCCCGGAGCCGGGGGATTTTCCCGCAGCAGGATTGCGCTGCAGCCGCTGTTTCGGGCGCAAAGCAGGTCGATGTCCGTATCGCCGACAAACCACACGGCAGGGCCGGCGGGAACACCGCTGCCCGCCAAAGCCAGATCGACGACGTCCGGGGCCGGTTTGTCCCGCGGCGCATCGGTCGCGCCCACCACGGCGATGAAGTGGCGGTCCCAGCCCAGGGCCTCCGCCTCCCGCCGCAGCAATACCCCCTTTTTGTTGCTGACGACGGCCATTGGCAGCCCTCCCCTTGCGACCAGGCCTTCCAGCATGGTCTCGGCCCCGGGAAAGGGGGTGAGCCGTTCCAGATGAGACTCCGAGAACGTCCTGTAGAAGATCTCGGTCGCCTCCTCGGCCCGCGCACCGAAAAGCTCGGGAAAACTGTCGCGCGCCGACTTGCGCACCTTCTGCCGCGCCTCCTCCAGGGTCCAGGGCCGCTGGCCCATGGTCTCGAAGGTGACCGTCAGGGCATGGTGAATCACGCCCCAGCTGTCGACCAGGGTGTTGTCCCAGTCGAAAAGGATCGCCGCAGGCGCCGGCAGGGTCATGGCCGCACCACGCTTACGGTGCGGGTGGGAACGTCCGGCGGCAGAACTCTGCTCATCAGGATCCGAAAGTACTCGAGATTGACCTCATAGAGGCCCGCAAGCACCAGGTCATCGGGGGCTGTCCCTCCAGCGAGCTCAAGCAATTGCTTCAGGCGCATACCGTCGATCCGGATCGTATTGCCGTCGTCGTTCCCGACAAGGAGTCGCATAAGGCGTCCCTTCAGGGTGGCCCGCTCCGCGATCTCCTGTTCACGCAGACGCAGCGAGTTGGACAGCGAGATCAAGAGTTCCTGATCGCTGTAAACGAGGCGCTGAGCCAGGTGACCGACCCCGGGTTTCATGACGGAGAGCAGTCGATAGGGTGATGCTTGGGCAGCCACCGGAACTGCGCGCTAAGCGCTCTGCCGCAGCGACTGCATGTAGTCCATGTAGTGCTGGCGCAGCTTCGTCGTGAGAATTCCGGGGTGCCCGTTGCCGACCGGCTGGCCGTCGATCTGGGTGACCGGCAGCACGAAGGAGGTACTGGAGGTCAGAAAAGCCTCGCGCGCTGTCTTCGCCTCATCAACGGAAAACGGCCGCTCTTCGAGCTCGTAACCCTCGGCCCTGATCAGGTTCAGGAGGGTAATGCGGGTGATGCCGTTGAGAATGGCGTTGCTGGCATCACGGGTGATGACCCGGTTTCCCTCTGTGACGATCCAGGCGTTGGTCGAGGTGCCTTCGGTCACCTGGCCTTCGCGATCGACCTGCCAGGCCTCGTAGGCGCCGGCCTCTGCCGCGGCCTGCTTGCCCAGAACGTTGGGCAAGAGCGAGACGGACTTGATATCGCAGCGCGCCCAGCGCTGATCCGGCAGCGTGATCACCTTCAGCCCTTCCGACAGGACCTTTTCGCTGTGCGGCTTCATCTGACGGGTCATCATCACGAGCGCCGGCGTGGCGTTGTTGGGGAACTTGTGATCCCGCGGAGCGACGCCGCGCGTCACCTGCATGTAGAGAAAGCCGTTGCTCAGCCCGTTGCGGCGCATCAGTTCCCGAGAAACCAGCTTCAGGGCCGGCCGGCTCATGGGCGCCTCGATCTGCAGTTCGGAAAGGGAGCGGTCCAGCCGGTCGAGATGCAAATCCTCATCGACGAGGATGCCGTTGTGGACCGGAACGACCTCGTAGACCCCGTCGGCAAAGAGATAGCCGCGGTCTTCGATATGCACCGCAGCTTCGCGGTGCGGTCTGTAGGAACCGTTCACATAGGCTTGTCGGGGCATTAGCCGGATCTCTCCTGCTTGCGTTCGGGAAGCACCGGACTGTGGCGGCGCGCGGCTGAGATTAGAAGAACTCCAGTTTCACGGCAAAGAGCTTCTCGACCTTCTTCACCGCCTCCGAGCGGGCGAAGATCACAACCAGGTCGTTGGCCCGGGTAATGGTGTCGCCGCGTGGGATGATGACATCGTTGCCGCGCACGATGGCACCGACGATCACACCTTCCGGCAGCCGCGCCTCGCGGATCGGGACACCGACGAGGCTGGAGGTCTCCAAAGCCTCGGCTTCGATGACCTCGCCAAAACCCTCGCTCAGCGAGTGCACGGAGCGGATACGGCCGCGCCGCACATGCTGCAGGATGGTGGAGACGGTGATCGCCCGCGGGCTGACGACGGTGTCGATTCCCAGCGTGCCGATCAGCGGACCATAGGAGGTTTTGTTGATCAGGGTGACAGCCCGCCCGCAGCCGTAGCGTTTGGCCAGCAGCGAGGTCAGGATGTTCACCTCGTCGTCGTTGGAAACCGCGATCACCGTCTCGGTGTTGGCGGCATTGGCCTCCTCCAGGATCTCGGTGTCGAGCGCATCGCCGTGAATGACCACGGTGCGCTCCAGCGACTGGGCCACCGTCTCCGCGCGGCGTTTTTCGACCTCAATCACCTTCAGGTTCACCTGCGGATGGTTCTTCTCCACCGCCGTAGCGAGGTTGAGGCCGATGTTGCCGCCGCCGACGATGATGACGCGCCTGGCCTCCTGCTCTTCATGGCCGAAGGCGGCCATGGTGCGGTCCAGGTGGCTGGTGTCGGCGACCAGGTAGACGTCGTCGCCGACCTGCATGTCGTCGTCCGGCGTCGGCACGAAGCCATGACCGTCGCGCGAAATGCCAATCACAACGATGTGCAGGTCGGGAAAAAGCGCCGTCAGCTGGCGCAGCGGCGTGTTGATGACCGGTGTATCCTCGGTGCAGTGCAGCCCGACCAGGGAGACCTTGCCGTCCGCCAGGGGCTGGACGTCGAAGGCCCCCGGCAGCTGCAGGCGCCGCTCGATCGCCTTGGCGACCTCGATCTCCGGCGAGATGATGACGTCGATGGGCATGTGGTCGCGGCTGAAGAGATCGGACCACATCGGGTCGAGATAGCTCTGCTCGCGCACCCTGGCGATCTTCGTAGGCACCTCGAAGATCGAATGGCAGATCTGGCAGGCGACCATGTTCACTTCGTCGGCGTAGGTGACGGCGATCACCATCTCGGCATCCGCAGCGCCGGCGCTTTCCAGCACGTTGGGGTGCGACGCAAAGCCCACCAGACCCTTCACGTCCAGTGAATCGGTGATCTTTTCGACCAACTCGCGGGACTGGTCGATGACGGTGATGTCGGCGTTCTCGCTGGCCAGATAGCGCGCGATGTTGAAGCCGACCTGACCGGCGCCGCAGATAATGACTTTCATGGATAACCCGCCCCTGCTCTCCCGTTCAGGCCCGGTCGACCGTGCCGACGCCGAGCGAGCGCAGCTTGCGGTGCAGGGCCGAGCGCTCCATGCCGACGAAAGTCGCCGTGCGGGAAATGTTGCCGCCAAAGCGCATCACCTGGGCTTCGAGGTACTTGCGCTCGAAGACTTCCCGCGCCTCGCGCAGCGGCAGCGACATGATCTCCTCCCCGGTCTCCCCCGGCAGCGAGGCCGGCGCGGCAGCCCCGATCTCAGGCGGCAGCATATCGGGCCGTACGGCATCGCCGCCGCTGCCGGGCGCCATGATCAGAACCCACTCGATGACGTTGCGCAGTTGGCGCACGTTGCCGGGCCAGTCATAGGCCCGCAGCGCGGCGAGCGCATCATCGCTCAGGCGACGCGGCGGCAGACCCGCATGCTCGGCCGCGCGGTCCATGAAATAGGCCACGAGGTCGGGGATATCCTCGCGGCGGTCGCGCAAGGCCGGCACCTCGATGGGCACGACGTTCAGCCGGTAAAAGAGATCTTCCCGGAACCGCCCCTCCTCGATGAGGCTCGGCAGGTCGCGGTTGGTCGAGGCGATCACCCGCACATCGACGGCGACCCGGCGGTCGTCACCGACCCGTTGAAAGGTCTGTTCCTGAAGGGCGCGAACGATCTTGCCCTGGGTCTCGATTGGCATGTCGGCCACTTCGTCCAGAAGCAGCGTACCGCCGTGGGCTCTTTCAAAGGTGCCAACTTTTCCGGGAGAGTCGCTGCCGTCCAGGCCCGGCGCCGTGCCGAAAAGCTCGGGTTCCAGGCGATCGGGATGCATGGTGGCGCAGTTCAGCGCCACGAAGGGAGCGTCCGCGCGGTGCGACAGGGCGTGAAGCTGTCGTGCGACAACCTCCTTCCCTGCCCCGGCAGGACCGGTGATCAGAACGCGGCTGCCGGTCGGCGCAACCTTGCGGACGGCCTGGCTGACGGTGTGATACCACGGTGAAGAGCCGATCAGGTCGGAGGGCTGCCCGGCGCGCAAACGCAGCTCCTCGTTTTCGCTGCGCAGTTTTGCCGCTTCGATGGCGCGCTGAACGATCAGCAGCAGGCGGTCGGACTTGAACGGCTTTTCGATGAAGTCATAGGCGCCCAGCTTGATCGCATTGACCGCCGTTTCGATGTTGCCGTGGCCCGAGATCATCACCACCGGCACAAGCGGATGCTCACGCTTGATGACGCGCAGCATCTCCATCCCGTCGAGCTTCGAGTTCTGCAGCCAGATGTCGAGAACGACGAGACTTGGCCGCCTGTCGCGCAGCATGTCAAAGGCCGTCTCGCTGTCGCCGGCGTCGCGGATCTCATAGCCTTCGTCCTCCAGAATCCCACGGATCAGGAGGCGTATATCCGTCTCATCATCGACGATGAGGATCTCGTCAGCCATGGCCTGCGGCTTTCTCGGCAATCGCCGGCGGCTCGTCGGCGGCCAATTGCGTGCCGCTTTCCAGCGCCTCGTCCGGGAGCGGGAAGATGAGACTGACGATCGCGCCGCCGCTGCTACGGTCCTTCAACAGCAGGCTGCCATGATGGTCTTCCATGATCTTTTTCACAATGGCCAAGCCAAGGCCGGTACCTCTTTCGCGCGTGGTCACATAGGGTTCCGTGAGGCGGCTTCGATCCTCATGCGGCAAGCCCTTGCCATTGTCCAGCACTTCGATAACGCAGTGTCCATCTTCCACCCGCAGCTGCAGCTCTATGGTGCCGCGTGGCGCATCCGACCCGTCACGGGCATGGCGTCCTTCAATCGACTCGATGCCGTTCAGGATCAGATTCGTCAAGGCCTGAACGACCTGGCGGCTATCGCAGGCAAGCTGTACCGGCTCGGCCGGCAGTTTGAGGCTGAAATCGATTTCGTGATGGGCGGTGCGCTGCAGGAACGCGGCCTGCTCAACCAGCTTGGTGATGTCCTCAGCCTGCATCGACGGCGAAGGCATCCGGGCAAAGGCCGAGAACTCGTCGACCATGCGGCCGATGTCACCGACATGACGCACAATGGTGTCGGTGCAGACCTTGAAGGTTTCTGGGTCATTGACGATCTGACCGACGTATTTGCGTTTCAGACGTTCTGCGGCGAGCTGGATCGGCGTCAGCGGGTTTTTGATTTCATGGGCAATACGCCGGGCGATATCGGACCAGGCGGCCTTGCGTTGCGCTGCCAGGAGCTGGGTGATCTCGTCGAAGGTCACGACGAAGCCCATAGTCGTACCGCCTTCGACTTCGGCGGAGATGCGCACCAGAAGAACACGCTCGGCACCACTGCTGTCGGATATGGTCAGCTGTTCCTGTGCAAGCCTGTGCGGCCGCGCCCGGGCCCTTTCAAGTAACGTTCCCATTGCCGGCAGCACGGCCGTCAGGGACTTCCCCCGCAGGCTTTCCGACGATGACGACAGAAAATCGCAGGCCATGCGGTTGGCCAGGTTGATCCGCCCGGTATCGTCGAGGCCGATGACACCGGCGGATACACCGCCAAGCACCGCTTCGATGAAACGGCTGCGGTAGTCGAGCTGGGCATTGGCTTCCAGGAGAGCGTCTTGCTGGCGCTCAAGCTGCCCGGTCATCTTGTTGAAGGCACGGCTCAGATTGCCGATCTCGTCGCGCCGCGCCGGACCCGCCACCCTTGCCTTGAGATCACCCTTACCGACCCGTTCTGCCGTGGCGATGAGGTTGCCGATCGGCCCTGTCATCTGGTTGG
Source organism: Rhodospirillales bacterium BBD 1991-14 (assembly GCA_001657395.1). Classification (GTDB taxonomy): domain Bacteria; phylum Pseudomonadota; class Alphaproteobacteria; order Kiloniellales; family Kiloniellaceae; genus Pelagibius. The sequence goes on from LYSY01000001.1 coordinate 716,435, forward strand.
CAAAGGCGAGACCGATCCACACGGCGACCAACAGCAGGAGCAGCGCGACGACCAGGAAGATCAGAGCAAAGGTGATTTGCAGACTGAAGCGGCTGCCTTCCAGGTCCTCGTAGCGCTGAACCGCCCAGCGCGTGCTCTCCATGTGCCCGAGAACGCGCGAGTCCACCAGACGTCCGATGTAAAGGAAGGCGTCCGCGGTCAGATCGAGCCGGACCAGGGCGCGGACCCGGTCTTCGCTCTCGGAGGTCATGATCGCCATGCCCTCGCTGCGCGCCCGCTCGAAGGCCCACTCGGGAATCTCGGGGTTGAAGGCCAGCAGGAAGCTCGAGGAGCGGGCCAGCATGCGCCCGGAGCTGTCATAGACCGCGGCCTCGGTCAGGTAGCGCAGGCTCGCCTGACGCGTCATCACGCTATTGAAGAGACTGGGGTTGTAGGTCAGGGCGACGCCGCCCCTGTTGAGCACCTGAGCGATCGCCAGAGCGTCAGCGGCAATCGTCTGCTGATGCTCATCCAGGTAGGCGGCCGAGACGGCACGCGAGTTCTTGATGGCCGTGGAGACGCGCTCGCTGAACCAGAACTCGAGGCCCAGGTTGAACATGATGACCGAGAAGGCCGCGACCAGGATCGTCGGTGCGACCGCGACCACCGAGAACAAGGCGACCAGGCGTCCGTGCAATCGTGAGCCGGCCCGACCCTTCTTCCGCTCGATCCAGAGGATCGCGAGCCTTCGGGTGATCAGGGCGGCCAGGCCCAGGATGATGACCAGATCGACCAGCAGCAGAAGCAGGACGTGATCGGCGTTGGCAGCCACGGAGAGATTGCCGGTCATCGCGACGAAGGTCGCGATGCCACTGGTCAGGCCAGCGACAAGCAGCACGATCGCCAGGCTTCGTTCCAGCTTGATCTGGCGTGCCCAGCGCACCAGCCTTGCGCTCCAGGTCTCGCCGCCGCCGGCCCCGGTCGTATTCACCGCCTCGCCGATGGGGCCAGGGGCTCTGTCCGTCTGTTGTATATTTGCCACAGGCTATTTAAGGCCGCGAACCACCTGGATGTCCAGGTCCCGAATCTTCTTACGCAAAGTATTTCTGTTCAGACCCAGCAGCTTGGCGGCGCGGATCTGGTTGCCCCTTGTGGCTGAAAGCGAAAGCTCGATCAAGGGGCGCTCCATCTCGCGCAGAACGCGGTCGTAGAGTCCGGGGGCCGGCAGGTTGCCGTCATGGGCGGCGAAGTAGGAGCGCAGATGGTGTTCGACCGCGCTGCCGAGTGACTCGGCCGGCGCCGAAACCTCCCGCTCTGTGCTTCCGCCCTCGCTCAACTCACCCGCGATTACTTCGACGCCAATGGTCTCCTGACTGTAGAGAACCGTGAGGCGTCGGACGAGGTTCTCCAGCTCGCGCACGTTGCCCGGCCATTGATAGGCGCGCAGAGCCTCCATGGCTTCGCTATCCAGGGTTTTGGCAGCAAGCCCCTCGTTCTGCGCCTGACCGAAGAAATGACGGATCAGTTCCGGGATGTCTTCGCTGCGCTCGCGCAGGGGCGGCAGACGGATCGGCACGACGCTCAGACGGTAGAACAGGTCTTCGCGGAACAGGCCCTGGCGCACCATCTGCCGAAGGTCCCTGTGGGTCGCCGCGATGATCCGGACGTCGGCGCGGATCGGCGTACGCCCGCCCACCGTCGTGTACTCGCCTTCCTGCAGCACACGCAGCAGGCGGGTTTGCGCCTCCAGGGGCATGTCGCCTATTTCATCGAGGAAGAGCGTACCCCCGGCGGCCTGCTCGAAGCGTCCGGAAGACCGTGTCGTGGCACCGGTGAAGGCGCCCTTCTCGTGCCCGAAAAGCTCGCTTTCGATGAGCTCCCGGGGGATGGCCGCCATGTTGACGGCCACAAAGGTGCCGCGCCGCCGCTTGCCGTAGTCATGCAGGGCGCGCGCGGCCAGCTCCTTGCCTGTACCGGACTCACCATAGATCATCACGGTCAGATCCGTCGGCATGAGGCGGGCCAGAACCCGGTAGATCTCCTGCATCGCCTGGGAGCGGCCGATCAGCGGCAGCTGCTCCTCGTCCTCGTCGTCTTCGCCCCCTGCAGTTGCGCCCTCCCCGCCTGCCGGCTCAGAGAGCGCGCGATTGACGACCGAGACGAGTTCGCGCAGGTCGAATGGCTTGGGCAAATACTCGAAGGCACCGCGCTCGGTGGCTTTGACGGCCGTCAGCAGGGTATTCTGGGCCGACATGACCAGGATGCGGAGGCTCGGCCGCAGCTTCTTGATTCGCGGGATGAGGTCGAGGCCGTTCTCGTCGGGCATCACCACATCGGTGATCACAAGGTCGCCCTCACCGTCACTCACCCACTGCCAAAGCGTCGCGGCATTACCGGTGGTGCGCACGACATGGCCCTGTCGTCCGAGAGCCTGGGTCAGAACGGTGCGAATGGCCTTGTCATCATCAGCGATCAGTATCGTTGCGGCGCTCATGCTTCGCGCACTCCGGCTTTACCGTTCTCCGGGCGATGATCCAGCGGGGCCATGGGCAGCATGACCCGAAACACAGTGCGGCGCGGCGCGCTGTCGAACTCGATCACGCCGCCATGATCGCCGACGATCTTCGCGACCAGGGCGAGGCCAAGCCCGCTGCCGCCGGCCTTGGTCGTCACGAAAGGGTCGAAGAGATGCGGCTGCAGATCCTCCGGAATGCCCGGGCCATTGTCCTGGATCATCAGTGTCAACGGCAGGTCGACCCGGCTGCCGCTGCCCGGTACTGCCAGGCGGACGCCTTGTTGGTAGCGTGTCGACAACAGGATCTCGCCGCCTTCCGAGGGCGCCGCCTCGGCCGCGTTCTTCACCAGATTGAGGATCGCCTGGATCAACAGGTCGCGGTTGCCATAGACCGGCGGGAGCGAGGGATCGTAGCTTTCGATGAATCGCAGCTTGCGCGCAAAGCCACTTTCCGCCAAACGGCGCACATGTTCCAGAACCACATGGATGTTCACGGCCTCGCGGGCCAGCGGGCGCTGATCCGAGAACATCTCCATACGGTCAACCAGGGCGACAATGCGGTCGGCTTCCTCGCAGATCAGGCGCGTCAGCTGATGGTCGTCGGGCGCAGCATTCAGCTCCAGCAGTTGGGCGGCGCCGCGGATGCCGGACAGCGGGTTCTTGACCTCATGCGCCAGCATCGCCGCCATGGCCGTTACCGAGCGTGCCGCGTTGCGGTGGATCAGCTGGTGGTCGATCTTGCGGGCGATGGATCGCTCGTGGATGGAGACGACGACGCTGCCCGGAACGTCCGCCATGATGGCGGCGTCGATGGATACGAAGTGCGATCCGATCTTCGGGCTGGTCAGCGTGACACCGCTTTCCGAGATGCTGTGGCCGCCGGTCCGCGCCTGGTGTATCAGCGCCACAACGGGGCTGTCCCCGGGCAGCAGATCCAGAAGCGGGCGTCCGATGAGCGTGGTCCGGGACGACGCGAAGAACTGTTCGGCGGCCTGATTCACGAAACTGAGGCAGCCGTCCGCGTCCACGACGAAGAGCGGCACGGCGAGCGCTGAAAGCACCGCTCCCGCTTCCGGAGAGCCGCCGGTGTCCGATCCCCTGGCAATTGCACCTGCGGCCCGGGACATCATGCCGCCTTGGGCGCAAGCGCGGGTTCGAAGAGGGCGGCGATCATGGCCTTGACCCTTGCCGGCTCTTCCTCGCGATTGACCGCCGCCCTGAACTCGGCGGCGCCGGGGAGCCCCTTGGCGTACCAGCCCAGGTGCTTGCGGGCGATGCGCACGCCGTTACGCGTGCCATAGAGAGCCAGCAGCCCCTCGTAGTGTTCGAGCATGACCGCAACACGCTGCTCCAGCGAGGGGTCCGGCGTGCGGATGCCGGAACGCAGGAAATCGATCACCTGGCGCAGCAGCCAGGGCCGGCCGTAGGCACCGCGTCCGACCATGACGCCGTCGGCGCCCGAGCGGCGCAGGGCATCCGCCGCCTCGTCCACAGTCGTGATGTCCCCGTTCACGATCACCGGCAGGCGAATGGCGTCCTTGACCGCACGCACGAAATCCCAGTCGGCGCTACCGTTGTATTTCTGGCAGCGGGTGCGTCCATGGACCGTCACCATGCGCACGCCGCAGTCTTCGGCGATACGGGCGATGGCGGGGGCATTGCGGTGCTCGCGGCTCCAGCCGGTGCGCATCTTTACGGTGACAGGCAGGTCGACGGCCCGGACAACGGCATCCATGATGCGCCCGGCCAGGCATTCGTCCTGCATGATCGCGGACCCGCAGGCCTTGTTGGTCACCTTTTTGGCCGGGCAGCCGAAGTTGATGTCGATGATGGCAGCGCCCCGGTCGGCGTTGAGCCGGGCGGCTTCCGCCATGACTGCGGGGTCGCTGCCGGCAAGCTGAACGGAGAGCGGAAATTCGTCGGCGCAGGAGCCCGACATCTTGCGCGATTCCTTCACCGACTGCTGCATCTGCCGGATCATTGCCTGGCTGGCAATCATTTCCGAGACCACGAGGCCGGCGCCGAACCGCTTGACGATCCGGCGAAACACCTGATCGGTGACACCGGACATGGGCGCCAGAATCACCGGATCGGCCAGCGCCTGCTTCCCGATCATAAGTGTCAAACTGCATCACTCCCGGCGACGTGACGGCAAAGGCCGTGCGTCTCATGGATCCGAGGGCCCTGCGCAGCGGTGTCTGCCGGCACGCCCTTGTTGAAAGCTGGTGGCCTAAAACCTGCCCACGCAACGGCGTTCATGGCGCCTGCCGCGCACTCCCGGATCGGATTGATGCACAAAATTTGGGCGATGTCACGCCGATTGAAGGCCCTGGGGCGAGCGGATGGGAATTCTGCCCGTTTAGCGGGCAATCCGCAAAAAACCCCAGGAAACCGGGCGTTACGGCTAGGAAACCAGAAATCCCGTCACGAACTTGACGCCGGGATAGGCCAGAGTGAGTAAGAGATAAGCAACCAGCACCAGCCGGGCCGCGCGCCGCCCGCGCAGGCCGCTGCGATGGTGGAGAACCAGAAGCAGCCCGATGAAGCCGAAGGCGAGCAGGGACAGCAGGGTCTTGTGATCGAAGGCCAAGAGCGTCCCGGACGACACGTAAAGCTTTGATATACCGGTGATTATGCCCGCCGCGAGCACAATCTCCGCAGCCAGGAGGATGCGCAGAACCAGCCGCTCCGCGTCGCTGACGGAAGGCAGCATGCGGGTGAAGCTGCTGGGCGAACGGCGCTTCAGGGCGCCTTCCTGGATGAAGGCTGCGGTGGCCGCCACCGCAGCCAGAGTGCAGAGCCCGTAGGTCGCCACCGAAACGGCGATATGGACGGCAAGCCAGGCGTCGAATGCCGTGCTCAGTCCCGGTTCCCCGCTCAGCGGCTCCAGCCCGGTCCCCAGCACGCCGAGAACAAGGGCATAGGGCAACAGCAGCGGCGCCAGCCGCGAGGCCTCGCGCACAAGGGCCACCAGAAGGGCGAAGAGCGCCAGAGACACGGCAACCGCCAGCCAGAGCGCAGCGGGCAGGCTGGTTTCCCAGCTTCCGGCCAGGGCCACGACGCTGTAGCCCGCCGGGCCGACGATGGCCGCGGCCAGAAGCAGCCAGAACAGGCCGTCGCCGTCGGAAACCCGCCGCACGAAAGGCAGCACCGTGGCCGGCAGCAGCGAAACCAGGGCCGAGAGCGATAAAGCTAGGGTACTCATGGTTGCTTCTATATATCACCTCTTGGCTGCGCCACCAGCGCCCACTAGGCTCGCCCCAGAACGAACATCGAGTCCCGCCACCAGGCCCCGGCCCCCCGGACACCAGACCCGGAGACCAGCCCCCGGCAATCGGAGACCGCCCGACGTGAGTACCGCAACAGCGCTGATTGTCGCAGCCGGCCGTGGCCAGCGCTTCGGGACCGAACGCCCCAAGCAGTACGCGCCTTTGGGGGGCATTCCGGTGCTGCGGCATTGTCTCCTGACGTTCCTTGCCCATCCCCGCGTGGACGGCGTTCGGGTCGTTATCCATCCCGACGACCGGCCGCTCTATGACGAAGCGGTGCAGGGGCTCGATCTGGCCGAGCCCGTTCCCGGCGGCGGCAGCCGCCAGGAGTCCGTGCGCCTCGGCCTGGAGAGCCTCGAGCGGAACGCCCCCGCGTTCACCCTGATCCACGACGCCGCCCGCCCCTTCATCGACCAGGGCACGATCGACCGGGTGCTGGGCGCGCTCAGCGAACGCCCGGGCGCCATTGCCGCCCTGCCGGTGGTCGACACCCTGAAGCGCGAGGCTGATGGCCGGGTTTCCCGCACCGAAGACCGCAGCGGCCTGTGGCGGGCGCAGACGCCCCAAGGCTTTCACTATGACGCGATCCTGGCCGCGCACCGCGCCGCCCTGGGCGAAACCCTGACGGACGATGCCGCGGTGGCAGAGAAGGCCGGGCTGGCGGTTGCCCTGGTCGAAGGCAGCCCGGCCAACATCAAGGTGACGACGCAGGACGATCTGGAAAGTGCGGAGCGATGGATCCGCAGTGCCCAGGCAACGGAGATGCGCGTCGGCCAGGGGTTCGACGTCCACGCCTTCGGCCCCGGCGACCATGTCATGCTCTGCGGCCTGCGCATCGGCCACGATGCCGCCCTGGTCGGGCATTCAGACGCCGACGTGGGGCTGCATGCCGTCACCGACGCCCTTTTGGGCGCGCTGGGGGCCGGCGATATCGGCAGCCATTTCCCGCCCGGCGACCCGCAATGGAAGGGCGCAAACTCCCGGATCTTTGTCTCCCACGTCTGCGACATGATCGCTGAGCGCGGCGGGCGGATCACCCACGTCGACCTGACGCTGATCTGCGAGCGCCCGAAGATCGGCCCGCACCGCGAAGCCATGCGCCGGCAACTGGCCACACTGCTCGAGGTGTCGGAAGACCGGGTCAGCGTCAAGGCGACGACGACCGAGAAGCTGGGTTTCCTGGGGCGCGGCGAAGGCGTGGCCGCACAGGCGACCGCCACCCTCGCTCTGCCAGAGGTCTGAGGACAACGAACACCGGCGCGCTATGGCCTCCCTTTCCCCCTGGCACCCGGCCTCCCTGCTCGCCACCTGGTTCGGCAGCGGATTGCTGCCCTGGGCGCCTGGGACCTGGGGCTCGCTGGCCGCCCTGCCCTGCGGCCTGTTGGTGCTCTGGCTGGCCGGACCCTGGGCGCTGCTGGCCGCCACCGCCGCCGTTTTCGGGCTGGGACTTTGGGCGGCAGGGTTCTATGCCCAGATCCTGGCGGTGAAGGACCCCGGCGCCATCGTGATCGATGAGGTCGCCGGCCAGTGGCTGGTGCTCTTCGCCGTCGCGCTGCAGCCCGATCATCTTTCCTGGCGGGAGGTTCTGCTGGCTTTCGTGCTGTTCCGGGTGTTCGACACCCTCAAGCCCTGGCCCGTCAGCTGGGCAGACCGCCACCTGAAGGGAGCCTTCGGCATCATGGCGGACGACATCGTGGCGGCACTCTACGCCGCGCCGATTGCAATCGGCATTCTGTGGCTTTGGGAGAAGTCCTAGTGTTCGATCAGGCGTTGCTGAAGCAGGCCGAGGACCTGCTGGAGCGCTACCGCCAGGCGGACAAGCGGCTGGCGACGGCGGAGTCCTGCACCGGCGGCCTGATCGCCGGCTGCCTGACGGAGATCGCCGGCTCGTCCGACGTGGTGGACCGCGGCTTCGTCACCTATTCCAACGCGGCCAAGACCCAGATGCTCGGCGTCTCGCCGGACCTGCTGGATCATCCCGGACCGGGGGCGGTCAGCGCCGAGGTCGCCGCGGCCATGGCAGAGGGTGCGCTCCAGGTATCCCGGGCCGACGTTGCCGTTTCGGCGACCGGCATCGCCGGCCCCGGCGGGGCGACCGAGACCAAGCCGGTCGGCCTGGTCTACCTGGGCTGGGCGCGGCGCGGCGCGGCGGCCGAGGCCGAACGTTTCGTCTTCCCCGGCGACCGGAGCGCCGTGCGTCTTGCCACCGTGACCGAGGCGCTGCGGCTTCTCCAGGGAGCGGTGTCCTAGGTGTTTTGGCCGCCCGCCACACCACGGCCGCTGCCGGCGGTCAAGGTTTGGGATGTCGTTCTGCTGATCGTGCTCTTCCTGGCCGTCGGCCTGGTCCTGGGTGCTCTCCAGGGTCCCCTCGCCGAGGCTTTCGGCAAGGAGCTGTCGCAGAACGGCCTGGTGCCGATCCTGCTGCTGCAGTCCGGCAGCCTCATCCTGCTTGTCTATCTGCTCATTGTCGTCCGGCGGGGTGTGAGCTGGACCGACCTCGGCTTCCGGCCCGCCGACCGGGCGTGGTATCGCATTGCTCTCGCCGGCGGGCTGCTCTGCGTGCCGCTGGTCGCGCTCTCCCGACTGCTTCTTGAGCCGCTCATCGGCGATGACTTCCAAAACCCGCAATTGGAGGTGCTGGGCGCAGGTGGCTTCGACTGGGCCAACCTGATCACGCTATTGGTCCTCGTCGGTCTGCTGGTTCCCTTCACCGAGGAACTGCTGTTTCGCGGCCTGCTCTACCCGCTGCTGCGCCGGCGCCTTTCCGTCGTTGTCGCAGCTCTCCTGAGTGCGGTCTGCTTTGCCCTGCTGCACTGGATCCCGCCGCTGGTGCCGGCCTTCACCCTGATGGGCATCATCCTGGCGATGGCGCGCGAGTACAGCGGCTCCCTCTGGCCGCCGCTGATCATTCACAGCCTCTTCAACTGCGTGAACCTGATCACCCTCTACACCGCGCTCGCCATGGGCCAGGCGGGCTGATGAAGCGGACCCATCCCTAGGGTTCTGTCACCTGCCGCAGATGTTCAGCCAGGTTCGCTCTGAGGATGTCCGCGGACGGCCCTTTGCCAAGGCGCAAGGCAACGCTGCCGCCGGCGGCCTCCTCCGGCCCGACCACGGCGAAGCCGGGGATGCCCAGGTTGCGGGCGTCCATCACTTTCTTGCCAAGGCGCTCGCCGCGGATGTCGGCAACAGCCCGCAGACCGGCGGCCGAAAGATCCGCCGCGACCGCCTCCGCATAGGCCGCCTGCTCCGGGCCGACGGAGGCCACCGCCACCTGGTCCGGGGCCAGCCAGAACGGCAGGTTTCCGCCGTGGTGCTCCAGCAACACGCCCAGGAAGCGTTCGATGCTGCCCAGCACGGCCTGGTGCAGCATGATGGGGCGATGCCGCTTTCCATCGCTGTCCGTGAAGGCTGCGTCCAGGCGTTCCGGTAAAACGAGATCGACCTGGATTGTGCCGCACTGCCAGGAGCGCCCTTTGATATCCCGCAGCACGAACTCCAGCTTCGGCCCGTAAAAGGCGCCCTCACCCGGCTGCAGCCTGTAGTCCAGGCCGGCCGCCGTGGCGGCCACGGCCAGCATGTCCTCGGCCCGGTCCCAGACCGCGTCCTCCCCGGCGCGCTGATCCGGCCGCGTGGAGAGCCCGACCGTCACGTCCTCGAAGCCGAAGCGGGCATAGACCGCCTTCAGCAGGCGGCAGAACTGCGCCACCTCCTCTTCCACATGCTCTTCCAGGCAGAAGATGTGGGCGTCGTCCTGCACGAAGGCGCGGGTGCGCATCAGCCCCAGCAGGGCGCCGGAGGGTTCGTTGCGCAGGCAGGCACCGAACTCCGACAGCCTGAGCGGCAGGTCGCGGAAGGAGCGCAGCCGGCTCTTGAAGATCTGGACGTGGCCCGGGCAGTTCATCGGCTTGAGGGCACGCTGCTGGGCGCCGTCCTCGAAGACGAACATTTCTTCCGAGAACTTCTGCCAGTGGCCGCTGGCTTCCCAGAGGGCGCGGTCGAGGAGCTGCGGCGTCCGCACCTCCTTAAAGCCGGCGGCACGCATGCGCTTGCGGATCTCCTCCTCGATCAACTGGTAGATCACGAAGCCGCGGGGATGCCAGAAGATCATTCCCGGCCCCTCTTCCTGCTGGTGGAAGAGATCCATGCGCCGGGCGATGACGCGGTGGTCCTGGTCTTCCATTGTCTTCATCCTCTCTCGCGTTGGCGGAGCGTGCTGGAGACGACGGAACCGGAATCAAAAAAGGCCCCGTCGTTTCCGGCGGAGCCCCGTCTGGGTGTTGGTTCAAGCTGTCGAAATCAGCGCAACAAAACCCTCCGCGGCCCGCCGGTGCGGGTCGTGGTAGTGGTGGTGGTCGCAGTGATGACGGCCAAGCGGTTCATGGGCAGAGACATAGTCGATCCGGCGAGAAATGCCAAGGATTGTTACCGCCTGGATACTTTGAAGGCTCAGGCCCGTTGCACCAGACGGCTCTTGCAAGCCTCGTGGTCCAGCGACCCGAAAGGCGGCCTTTTGTCCCATGTCACCCTCGGGCTTGACCCGAGGGTCCATGTTTCGAGAGACCGGGTCTCTGGATCCGCGATGGATGCTCGGGTCAAGCCCGAGCATGACAGTGTTGGACGTAAGACTTTCGGCCTTCGCTTGGGGCCGGTCACGCTGGATCGGTGACCGGGGCGGTGGCGCGGGGCGATGAGGGCCGTGTCGCCGGGCAGAAACCGTTGGATGGCGGCGGCACCGCTACCCAGAGGGCGAGCACCACCGCCAGCAGAAGGTAATAGAGGCCGTGCCATCGGCTGGACGTCCCCCGGAAGCCGGACAGGATGTCGGCGGCGGTCGCGGCCTCCGAGGCCGGAACCATGATGGCGATCCCGTCGAGCGCCTGCGCGCGGTGCCAGGCGACAGAGAGGAAGTGGAGGGACTGGGCGAAGACCGGAATGCCGGCGGTCCTCAGCATCGCCATGGCGAGGCCGGCGTCCGTGGAGCTGTAGGCCCAGCCAACGCTGACGAGATCCGGGTCCTTGCTGCTGATTGATCTTCTCCGCTGACCTTGGGATCAACCAAGCCGGCGTCACCCGGCCTTGACGCCGGTCACGATAGCCGGACGCCATGCACGCGTCGATAGAAAGACGATAGACTGTATTGCCGCCGCAGCGCTGGCAGCCCTTGAGGCCTCAGGGTTGGCTGCCGGTCTTGGCCAGGGAAGGCTGTTCTTCGCGCAGGCCGTTTTCACCGTGGAGCGCCCGGGCCCGTGTTTCGAAGGCGGCCACCATCCGGCGCACGGCCTCGTGGAACAGGGTCTCGATGACCTTTTGCAGAATCTTGTTGCGGAACTCGAAATCGACATAGAAGTCGATCTGGCAGCCGTCCGGATGGTCTTCGAAAACCCAGTGGTTCTGAAGGTACTTGAAGGGCCCTTCGGCATAGGAGACGTCGATGCGGTACTCCTCCGCGTTGGGATGGACCCGGCTGGTGAAGCGCTCGCGGAACATTTTGAAGCCGATGATCAGGTCGGCGACGATCACCTCCTCCTGGCGCGACTTTATCCGCGCACCCAGGCACCAGGGCAGGAATTCGGGGTAGCGCTCGATATCGACCACGAGGTCGAAAAGCTGCCGCGGCGTATAGGGCAGGACGCGCTTTTCCGAGTGGGTAGGCATGGCGGCAGACTAACCTGGGCGAGCTTGAGAAACCACTAACCCGCCGCGGCCAGCTTGGCTTCCCGTGCCGCGCGCAGCCGGGCGAAATCCTCGCCCGCATGATAGGAGGAGCGGGTTAGCGGCGTCGCCGAGACCATGAGGAAACCCTTGCCGTAGGCCATGGTCTCGTACTGCTTGAACTCCTCCGGAGTCACGAAGCGGTCGACCACGTGGTGCTTGGGCGTCGGTTGCAGGTACTGGCCGATGGTGAGGAAGTCGACGTCGGCCGAGCGCAGGTCATCCATCACCTGCAGGACCTCTTCCTTGGTCTCGCCCAGGCCGACCATGATGCCGGACTTGGTGAACATGGCCGGGTCCTGGCGCTTCACCTCGTCGAGCAGGCGCAGGGAATGGAAGTAGCGCGCCCCGGGCCGGACCTCGGTATACAGCCGCGGCACAGTCTCCAGGTTGTGGTTGAAGACGTCGGGTCTCGCGTTCACCACCACCTCGACGGCCCCCTCCTTGCGCAGGAAGTCCGGCGTCAGGATCTCGATGGTCGTCTCCGGCGAGGCGTCGCGGGTCGCGCGGATCACCTGGGCGAAATGCTCGGCACCACCGTCGTCCAGGTCGTCGCGGTCGACGGAGGTGATGACCACGTGCTTGAGACCCAGCTTCGCCACCGCCTGGGCGACATTGGTCGGCTCGAAGGGATCCAGCGCGCCGGGCTTGCCGGTGGAGACGTTGCAGAAGGTGCAGGCGCGGGTGCAGATCTCCCCCATGATCATCATGGTCGCGTGGCGCTGGGCCCAGCACTCCCCGATGTTGGGGCAGGCCGCCTCCTCGCAGACCGTGTTCAGCTTGTGGTCGCGCACGATCTGGCGGGTCGCGTGGTACTCCTTGGAGACCGGCGCCTTGACCCGGATCCAGGCCGGCTTGCGCTTCACCTCCTGGTCTGGCTTGTGGGCCTTCTCAGGATGGCGGACCCGCGGGGTCTCGGTGCTCTCGCTACTCATCGTCTACCTGCTTTCCGCGCCAGTAGTACAGCTCCTGGCCAACATCATAGTCCGGTATGCTGTCAAAGTAAGACCTGCCATCCTCGGGGCCGGCAGGGAACTCACTTGCCTCGTCTCGCCGTAAAGGGCGCCATTTCGGATCGCGGCGGAACCCCTTTGCCTCCGCGGTCTCAAGTGGAAAGCGGCGCAGGGCCGCTTCCTGTTCGATCACCAGGGGACGATTTGGTCCAGCCGTGGCGAACGGGTAGCGCAACTGGACCGCGCAGTCCTCCCAGTCACACAAGGGGCAGCACGTATAGCTTCCGGGCGTCTCCTCGAAGACCAGAAAACCACAAGCCGGACAGGGGAATAGGCTGTCTACAGACGCCTTCAAGGTCCCCACCCGCTTCCCCATTACATATGGATGACACGGTCGTAGGCATCAAGCACCGACTCGTGCATCATTTCCGAGAGGGTGGGATGCGGGAAGACGGTATGCATCAGCTCCGCCTCCGTCGTCTCCAGCCCCATGGCCACCACGTAGCCCTGGATCAGTTCGGTCACCTCGGCGCCCACCATATGGGCACCCAGAAGCTGGCCGGTCTTGGCATCGAAAATGGTCTTCACCATGCCCTCCGGCTCGCCCAGCGCAATCGCCTTGCCGTTGCCGATGAAGGGGAAGCGCCCGACCTTGATGTCGTGCCCCGCCTCCTTGGCCCGTTTCTCGGTCAGGCCGACGCTGGCGACCTGCGGGTTGCAGTAGGTGCAGCCGGGGATCTGCTCCTTCTTCATCGGATGGACGTCGTTGAGGCCGGCGATCTTCTCGACGCAGATGACGCCCTCATGTTCCGCCTTGTGGGCCAGCATGGGCGGGCCCGCCACGTCGCCGATGGCATAGATGCCGGGCTCGGCCGTGCGGCCGTACTCGTCGATGACGATGCAGCCGCGGTCGGTTTTGACCTTGGTGGTCTCCAGGCCGATGTTCTCGATGTTGCCCTGCACGCCGACGGCGGAGATCACCCGGTCGACAGTGAGTTGGGAAGTCTTGCCGGCCTTGTCCTCAATGGTCGCGGTGACGCTGTCGCCGTTCTTCTTCACCGCGGTCACCTTGGTCTCGGTCATGATCTTGATGCCCTGCTTCTCGAACTGCTTGCGGGCATGCTTGGAGATCTCCTCGTCCTCCACCGGCATGACCTGGGGCATCACCTCCACTACGGTCACATCGGACCCCATGGAGCGGAAGAAGGAGGCGAACTCGATACCGATGGCGCCTGAGCCGATGACCAGCAGGTTTTTCGGCATGGTCTCCGGCACCATGGCCTCGAAGTAGGTCCAGATCAGCTTCTTGTCCGGCTCGATCCCCGGCAGGGCACGCGGGCGCGCGCCGGTCGCGAGAATGATGTGCGGCGCGGTCAGGTCGCTGATCTTCTTGCCGTCCTTGGAGACGCTCAGCTTGCCCGGGCCGTTCAGTTTCGCCTCACCGTCGATGACGGTCACCTTGTTCTTCTTCAGAAGGTGGCCGACGCCGCCGTTGAGCTGCTTGGAGACGGCGCGCGAACGCTGCACCACCTTGCCGAGGTCGAAGCCGACACCGTTGGCGGAGAGCCCGTAGGCATCGGCGTGCTGCATGTAGTGGTAGATCTCCGCCGAGCGCAGCAGCGCCTTGGTCGGAATGCAGCCCCAGTTCAGGCAGATGCCGCCGAGATGTTCCCGCTCCACCACGCAGACCTTCATCTTCAACTGCGCGGCGCGGATCGCCGCCACATAGCCGCCCGGCCCGCCGCCGACGACAATCAGGTCGAAGTTCGTATCAGCCACAGTACCCTCCAAACGCCGGATCAGCCCGGCGGGTTCCAGATGTTCGCATCGGGCGCGCGCCCGGTGATGAGATGAATGATCAGCGGCACCGCCCCGCCCTTGCCGTCCTTGGTCTGCAGCTTCGATAGCAGCCCGGCCTGGGTGTCGAAGACCGCACGGAACGGCGCGATGGAGGACAAGAGGTCGAAGCGCCAAGTCCCCTGCTCCTCCTTGAAATGCACGGTGACCGGGATCGGTGAGCCCTTGAGGTTGGACAGCGACGCCTGGGCCTGGGTGCCGTTCACGCTGAAGGGCTCCGCCGTCAGCTTCTGAACCTCGTCCATGTCGAAGGCCTGCTGGTCCACGGCGTAGGCCACCGGGTCGCTCTCCGTCATGGCGCGCAGTTGTGCGCCCGTCATGTTGTGGCGAAGCATCAGCACCGAGATCTGGTCCAGCAGTGGGAGGGCCCGCAGTTCCGCTTCCTCCATGGTCAGCGCCCGGTCGAGTGTCTGCGCCAGAAAGGCATGGGTGTCGGAGGCCGTGAGCCTGGAGGCCGCCGCTCCGTCGCCTTCCACCAGCGCCTGCTTGTAGGCGTCAAAGCTCTCGGCCACCGCCGCCGGCTCGGCAAGCGCAACACCGGGCAGCAACCCGATCAACAAGGTCGCGAGCCAGAGGCGCGGTCTCATGACGGCGGGCTCCAGATCTCCGGGCCGGCCTTGCGGCCGGTGCTGACTTCCAGCACCAGGAACAGAAACTCGTCCTCGCTCATGCCGGACTGGCGGACCGAGTATTCGATGGCGGTGCGCGTGATGTTCAGCATGCTGACAAGGTCCAAACGCCAGCGTTCCGCTTCCTTCAGGAATTGCAGCTTGAAGGATGTCCTCCTGCCGTCCGGGGCCAGGACCGTTCCCGTCGCGGCGTCGCCCGTCACCTCATAATCGCCGAGTTGCAGGCGCTCGGCCCCCTCCTTGCCGATCCAACCCTGGTCCACGGCAAAGGCGATGATCTCCTCTCCGCTCATGCTCTCCATGCGCGACCGGTCGAGGCTGTGGCGCAGCAGCAGGACATTGGTCCGATCCATTACATGGAGGGCATTCAAACCGCTGCGATCCAGGGTGAGAGCCTGATCGGCATACTCCCGATAAAGATCGTGCGAGTCCTGCGTCACGACGGCAGCGGCCTTTGCCCCGTCCGACGCCAAGATCGCCGTCCTGTAGGCCTGGAAACTCTGATCGACCGCTGTCGCGTCGGCGTGGGCCAGGGACGGCACGACAAGTGAGACGACAAGCAGCAGGACCGGCAGGCGTCGCATGGGGCTATCCCTTCCAGTGCAGAGCGATGGCCGTTACAACAGCATCGACAGCGGGTCTTCGATCAGCTTCTTGAAGGCCGCCAGGAACTCGGCGCCCACGGCGCCGTCCACCACCCGGTGATCGACCGAGAGCGTGCAGCTCATGACCGTGGCCACCGAAAGGGCGCCGTCCTTCACCACCGGGCGCTGCTCGCCGGCGCCCACCGCCAGGATGCAGCCCTGGGGCGGATTGATGACGGCGGAGAAGTCCTTGATGCCGAACATCCCGAGGTTGGAGACCGAGAAGGTCCCGCCCTGGTACTCCTCGGGCGTCAGCTTGCCCTCGCGGGCGCGCACGGCCAGATCCTTCATCTCGTTGGCGATGGTGGCCAGACCCTTGCCTTCCGCCGCCTTGATGATCGGCGTGATCAGGCCGCTCGGCGTCGCCACGGCCACCGAGACGTCGGCGTGCTCGTAGAACAGCAGGCCTGAGTCGTCGTAGGAGGCATTGGCCGCCGGCACCTTCTTGAGCGCCAGGGCGACCGCGCGGATGACGAAGTCGTTGACCGAGATCTTGTATTCGTCGGACCGGCCATTCAGCTCCTTGCGGACCTTCAGCAGTTCGTCCACCTGGCAGTCCACCGTCAGGTAGAAGTGCGGCACCTGCTGCTTGGACTCGGTCAGGCGCTTGGCGATGACCTTGCGCATGCTGCTGAGCGGCTCCTGCGTGTAGGTCATGCCCAGGAGGTCCGCCATCTCCTTGGCGCCCGGACCGCTGGGTGCCGGCGCTGCCGGGGCCTTTGCGGCCGGCGTAGCCGCCGCAGCGGCGGCAGGGGCCGCGGCACCCACCGGTGCGGCCTCGACATCGGCCTTGACGATGCGCCCGTGCGGGCCGCTGCCACGGACCGTGGCGAGGTCGACACCGCGCTCCTTGGCGATGCGCCTGGCCAGCGGGCTGGCGAAGATGCGCGCCCCGTCCGCGGCGGGCGCAGCAGCCGGTGCCGGAGCCGCGGCAGCAGGCGGCGGCGCAGCACCGTTGGTGCCGGCCGCGGGCCCAGATGCAGGCACCGGTGCAGGCGCTTCCGCGGGTGCCGCAGGCGGCGGCGCGGCAGGTGCCTCGCTGATGGCCGAGGCGTCCTCGCCGTCTTCCAGCACCACCGCGATGACCTGGTTCACCGGCACCGCCTCGGTGCCTTCGGCGACCAGGATCTTGCCCAGGGTGCCTTCGTCGACGGCCTCCACTTCCATGGTTGCCTTGTCGGTTTCGATTTCGGCGATGACGTCGCCGGAGGCGATCTCGTCGCCTTCCTTCACCAGCCATTTGGCCAGGGTGCCTTCGGTCATGGTCGGCGAGAGCGCCGGCATGAGGATATTGATCGGCATGTCTTCGTTCCCTCTTCCGCCGGCCTAGCTGCGGTAGCAGACTTCTTTGGCGCCGGCGACGATGTCGTGCGCCTGCGGCAGGGCCAGGGCCTCCAGATTGGCGGCATAGGGCATCGGCACGTCGGCGCCGTAGACCCGCTTCACCGGTGCATCGAGCCAGTCGAAGGCCTGTTCCATGACCACGGAGGCCACCTCGGAACCGATGCCGGCGTAGCCCCAGCCCTCCTCGCAGTTCACCAGGCGGTTGGTCTTCTGCACCGAGGCGATGATGGTCTCGGTGTCGAGGGGCCGCAGGCTGCGCAGGTCGATGACCTCGGCATCGATGCCTTCGGCAGCGAGGGTCTCCGCCGCTTCCAGGGCCTTGCCCACCATGATGGAGAAGGCGGTGATGGTGACGTCCTTGCCGGGCCGGGCGATGCGGGCCTTGCCGATGGGCACCGTCCAGTCGGGGCTGTCCGGCACGTCGAAGCTCTGTCCGTAGAGGATCTCGTTCTCCAGGAAGATCACCGGATTGTCGTCGCGGATCGCGGACTTCAGCAGCCCCTTGGCATCGGCCGCCGAGTAGGGCGAGACCACCTTCAGGCCGGGCACGTGGGCATACCAGGAGGCATAGCACTGGGAGTGCTGGGCCGCGACCCGTGCCGCCGCGCCGTTGGGTCCGCGGAAGACCATGGGCGAGGAGATCTGGCCGCCGGACATGTAGTGGGTCTTGGCGGCGGAGTTGAGGATCTGGTCGATCGCCTGCATGGCGAAGTTGAAGGTCATGAACTCGACGATAGGCCTGAGGCCGTACATGGCGGCACCGACGCCGAGACCCGCGAAGCCGTGCTCGGTGATCGGCGTGTCAACCACGCGCCGTGCACCGAATTCGTCCAGCAGGCCCTGACTGACCTTGTAGGCGCCCTGGTATTCGGCGACTTCCTCGCCCATCAGGAAGACGCGGCTGTCGGTGCGCATCTCCTCGGCCATGGCATCCCGCAGGGCCTCGCGCACGGTCTGGGTGACCGTTGCGCCGGTCCATTCGGGCTCCGCAGCCGCCGGCGTTGCCATTGGGGGCGCCGCGGCGACAGGCGCTGCCGCCGGCGGGGCCTCGGCGGCCGGCGCTGCGGGTGCAGGCGGGGCCGCTGCAGGCGCCGCGGATACGGTGATGGCCGAAGCGTCTTCACCATCTTCCAGGAGGACGGCGATCACCTGGTTGACCGGCACCTCTTCGGTGCCCTCGGCCACCATGATCTTGCCGAGGACGCCCTCGTCCACAGCCTCGACCTCCATGGTCGCCTTGTCGGTTTCGATTTCCGCCAGGATGTCGCCGGAGGAGACCTCGTCCCCTTCCTGCTTCAGCCACTTGGCCAGCTTCCCCTCGGTCATGGTCGGCGAGAGTGCCGGCATGAGTACTTCGATTGGCATGGTCCCTCCCGGGAGAGTGCATCCGGTGGCCGGGGCGTCGGAGCCGCCGCGCGGTGCCGGAACTGTCTTGAAGCCTTAGACGTAAACGTCGGTGTAGAGCTCGCTGGGATCGGGCTCGGGACTGGTCTGGGCAAAGTCCGCCGCCTCGGAGACGATGGCCTTCACTTCCTTGTCCAGTGCCTTCAGACGATCCTCGTCCATCACCTTGCGCTCGATCATGATGCCGCGCAGCCGCTCGATGGGGTCGCGCTCCTGGCGGACCTTCTGCACCTCTTCCTTCGAGCGGTACTTGGCGGGATCGGACATGGAGTGCCCGCGATAGCGGTAGGTCAGCATCTCCATGATGAAGGGGCCCTTGCCGGAGCGGGCATGCCCCAGGGCCTTCTCCGCCGCCTCGCGCACCGCCAGCACGTCCATGCCGTCCACCTGCAGGCCCGGAATGCCGTAGGCCTGGCCGCGGTTGTAGAGCTCGGTGCTCTTGGCCGAGGAGCGCTCGATGGAGGTGCCCATGCCGTACTTGTTGTTCTCGATCACGTAGACCGCCGGCAGCGACCAGAGGGCGGCCATGTTGAAGGACTCATAGACCTGGCCCTGGTTGAGGGCGCCGTCGCCCAGATAGGTGATCGAAACGGCGTCTTCTTCCAGGTAGCGGTGGGCGAAGGCGAAACCGGTGCCCAGCGGCACCTGGGCGCCGACGATCCCATGGCCGCCGAAGAAACGCTCCTCGCGGCTGAACATGTGCATCGAGCCGCCCTTGCCCTTGGAGTAGCCCCCGCTGCGGCCGGTCAGCTCGGCCATCACGCCCTTGGGGTCCATCCCGCAGGCCAGCATATGGGCGTGGTCCCGGTAGGACGTGAGCACGGTGTCCAGCGGCCCCATGGCCGCCTGAACGCCCACCACGACCGCTTCCTGGCCGATATAGAGATGGCAGAAGCCCCCGATCAGGCCCATGCCGTACATCTGTCCCGCCTTTTCCTCGAAGCGGCGGATCAGCAACATGTCGCGGTAATAACTCTGGAGATCTTCGACCGAAACCTTGATCGGTGCCGCGGCGGCCTTGCGTTTACCGCCGCCGCGCGACGCTGTCGCTTTGGTGCTTGCCATAGGGGGCTCCCTGCGTTGCGCAAAGGGGTCAAAGGCGGTTCATCTCCGCCGGATTGCCGGCGCAGCTTAGCGCAACGGATGTAGGGATGCAATCTTGGTTAATCTATTGAATTATATTGCATAATTATGAATTAACACAATATACGTTAAGACCAAAGAAGGCGGCTCTTCCGGTCAGTCGTCAGGGCGCCGGTCGGCGCTGCAGGGCGGGTTCCAGAAAGATAACATGATCCCGCTCCGCGCCGTAATTCAAGATTGCCTGAGCGCGTTCTTCGAGGAGGTCGGGGTCCAGGGTCGCGCCCCGCAGCAGCGCCACCCGCCGCTCCAATTGACGGCGCTCATCCTGCAGGCTGTCTGCCGTGGCCATCACCTGGGCCTGCTCCTGCTTCAGCATGATCCAGGCATAGAAGCCCCTGTCGCCGTTCATCGCATGGTAGGCGAAGTAGGCGACCATACAGGCCGCGAGGACCTGGGGCACCGCGGATCTGGCGCGGGTCTTGATCTCTCTGAGCAAGCGCATGACCGGCAGCGAATCACACCGCGATTCGCCCGGTCAAGCAAAAAAGACTCAAGGATTCCAAATAGATTCAGGAAAGAGTCCGGCGGCCCGGGTGTTCCGTCTTTGGACTCGTTTTGGACTCTTCCCTGCCGCCCTCGGCGGCGCGACTGCCGTGGCGCGTTACTCGGTTCCCACCACCCGTCCGGCGTAGATCGCGCTGGTGCCGAGTTCTTCCTCGATGCGGATGAGCTGGTTGTACTTGGCCAGTCGGTCGGAGCGGGAGAGCGACCCGGTCTTGATCTGGCCGCAGTTGGTGGCCACCGCCAGATCCGCGATGGTGGCGTCCTCGGTCTCGCCGGAGCGGTGCGACATTACCGCCGTGTAGGCCGCCTTGTGGGCCGTGTTCACGGCTTCCAGGGTCTCGGAGAGGGTGCCGATCTGGTTCACCTTGACGAGAATGGAGTTGGCCACGCCCTTCTCGATACCGTCGCGCAGGCGCACGGGGTTGGTGACGAAGAGGTCGTCGCCCACGAGCTGCACCCGCTCGCCCAGGGCATCGGTCAGCAGCTTCCAACCCTCCCAGTCGTCCTCGCTCATGCCGTCCTCGATGGAGGCGATGGGATAGCGGCCGCAGAGCGCGACCAGGTAATCGGCCATGGCGCCGGGGTCGAGGCTCTTGCCTTCGCCTTCCAGCTCGTATTTGCCGGCCTTGAAGTACTCCGTGGAGGCACAGTCGAGCGCGAGAACCACGTCGTCGCCGAGACTGTAGCCCGCCGCCTCCGTGGCCCGGGCGACAAATCCCAGGGCCTCGTCGGTGGATGCCAGGTTCGGCGCGAAGCCGCCCTCGTCGCCCACATTGGTGTTGTGGCCGGCGTCCTTCAGGCCCTTGCGAAGGGCGTGAAAGATCTCCGCGCCCATGCGCACGCCCTCCGCCAGGGTGTCGGCCCCGACCGGCATGATCATGAATTCCTGGATGTCGATGGGATTGTCGGCATGGGCACCGCCGTTGATGATGTTCATCATCGGCACCGGCAGGGTCCGGGCATAGCTGCCGCCGACATAGCGGTAGAGCGGCAGCCCCGCCTCCTCCGCCGCGGCCTTGGCGACGGCCAGCGAGACGCCGAGGATGGCGTTGGCGCCCAGGCGGCCCTTGTTGGTGGTCTCGTCGAGATCGATCATGGTCTGGTCGATGTGCACCTGGTCCTCGGCCTCCAGGCCGGAGAGCACGTCGAAGATCTCGTGGTTGACGGCTTCGACCGCCGCAAGAACGCCCTTGCCGCCGTAGCGGCCCTTGTCGCCGTCACGCAGTTCGACCGCTTCATGCGCGCCGGTCGAAGCGCCGGAAGGCACAGCGGCGCGGCCGAAGGCGCCGCTATCCAGGGTCACGTCGACCTCCACGGTCGGATTGCCGCGGGAATCCAGAATCTCCCTGCCTCTGATGTCGATGATTGCCGTCATGGGTCCCGCGGTCCTCTCCGTCTTCCGTTTCCTGCACCCGTCTCCCGGGGCGCACCGCTGTTTGGGTGCTGCCCCGGGCGGATGGATACAGGGTTTTGGAGGAGATTTCCCGCAGAAAATGGAAGGCCGAAAAGATCAGGCGGCGGATGCCCATGGCATCCGCCGCCTCTCTTGACCGGGCTTCCGCGGCCCGGGCCGCGGTCTGGCCTTTAGGCCGCCTTTTCCTCATCCAGCTGGCGGATCCCGTCGAGGAAGCTCTGGACATTGGTCTTCATCGAGTCCGCCTGGCGCGACAGTTCGCCGGCAGCCTCCTGAACGTCCTTGGCCGAGCTTCCCGTCTCTTCCGCCGCCTGGGAAACACCGGCAACGTTCTTGTCGACCTCCGCCGTACCGGCGGCCGCCTGTTCGACGTTGCGCGCGATCTCCTGGGTCGCGGCGGTCTGCTCCTCCACTGCGGAGGCGATGCTGGTGGAGATCTCGTTGATGCTGGTGATCGTGGTGGCGATCTCCTGGATCTTGCTGACGGCACCGCCCGTGGCCTCCTGCATCTCGCCGATCTGGCGGGAGATGTCTTCGGTCGCCTTGGCGGTCTGGTTGGCCAGCGATTTCACTTCGTTGGCCACCACGGCGAAGCCCTTGCCGGCCTCGCCCGCCCGCGCCGCCTCGATGGTGGCGTTGAGGGCCAGCAGGTTGGTCTGCTCGGCGATGTCGGAGATCAGTGCCATGATCTCGCCGATGCGCTGGGCCGCATCATCCAGGCTCTGCATCTCCGTATTGGCGCTTTGCGCCTGGGCAACGGCGCCCTGGGCAACCGACGTCGACTGTGCGACCTGGTTGCTGATCTCGGCGATCGCGTTGGACAGTTCCTCGGCCGCTGCCGCCACCGTCTGGACATTGGCGGAGGCTTCCTGCGAAGCCGCGGCAACCGAGCTTGACTGCTGGGACGTCCGCTCCGCGGTCGAGGTCAGCGAGCCGGCGGTCGACTGCATCTCGGTGGCCGCTGAGGAGACCGTCTCCAGCACGATCTGGATCTTCTCGTCGAAGTCGCGGGTCAGGTCGGCCTGGCGCACCAGACGCTGCTTCTGGCGCTCTTCCTCGGCCTTCTGACGCTCGGCCAGCTCGTTGGCCTTGATCGTCGTCTGGCGGAAGACCTCGATGGTCTGGGCCAGTTCGCCGACCTCGTCCTTGGTGTCGACCTTCAGCTCGACCGAGGTGTCGCCATCGGCCAGCGCCTTCACGGTGCCGACGGCGCGGCCCAGCGGCCGGGAGAGCCCGTTGGCCATGAACCAGCCAAGGCCGAGGCCGACAACGATCCCGATCCCGGAAACGGTGGCGAGCAGAACGAAAGCGCGTTTCTCGTCATCTTCGGCCTGCAGGGCGGCGGCCTCGGTAAAGGCCTCGAGTTCGGCGACCAGGTGCTCCAGTTCCTTGCTCAGGACATCCTGCTCGGCTTCAACCGCCTCGGCCTTCTCCTCGACCTCCAACAGCGCGCCGGAGTCGATCAGAGTAAAGATCTCGCGCGCATGGACGACGTAGTCGTGGTGGTGTTCTGCAATGACCGTGAGCTGTTTAAGGACGCTTTCCATCTCGGCGCGCTGTTCAGCCGTATGCACCCGCTCGATGCCCGACTGCGCCAAGTCCTTGGCTTTTTTCAGCTCAGTCTCGGCCACCTCGTTGAGGGCGTCGAAGTTCTCGCGCGCGCTCAGATAGAGGTCCTGGGCGTGGCTGTCCGACCGAATCATCGGCGCCAGGCGCAGGGCCCGCTCGAAGAGGATCGCCTTTTCAAGCTGCGCCACGGTCAGCATCGAGACATGGCTGGTCAGCGGAACGTCGACCTCCGCGAGGTCGGCGATCTCCGTGCCGATCAGATCCAGTTTCCACAGCGTGATGGCGGCGTTGACACCAACAATCGCCAAAAGCACGCCGACGAGCCCGAGAATCTTAGCGCGCAGCTTCAAGTTCCCGAGATAAGAAAGAACACTAAACTTAGTCATGGCCCGCTCCGATCAAGATTGCTCCACCCACTCGATCGCCGACCTCTCTCATTTTTTTCTAATCTAAACGTCATTGATGGATCATTGATTAATCTGGAGCGATTATAGCGATATCGCGTAGAGGTTGTCTTTCAAGGAACTTTTTATATTAGAAACTTCTAAGTCATTGATGCCCGGTCATTTGTTTGACCCTCTCCTCCTCGCGGAGGAGCGTCCCCGCTCGGGCAAGGCAGGCCTGGTGCGCAAAAAACACTTTCTTCAGGCGGCTGGGCGGTCAGGGCCGTTTGTTGGCACGTTGCCTCCGCCTCGGCTTGCGATAACGCAGGGCTGCGGCTATGAAGCTGCCTCCACTGATCGGCCGGCACTGCAGAGACCGATCAAATCCGGATTGGCGGCGATGAGGCGAAGACGATGCAGCTCACCCTTGAGCGATGGGGACTTTCACTTGGCGACGGCCAGCCGCTGTTCTGCATTCTCGGCCTCAATGTCCTCGAGGACCTCGCTCTGGCCTTGGAAACGGCCCAGGAACTGAAGCAGATCACCGCAGAAATGGGTCTGCCGCTGGTCTTCAAGGCCAGCTTCGACAAGGCCAACCGCTCTTCGTTCAAGAGCTTCCGCGGCCCCGGTTTGAAGACCGGGCTGGAGATCCTTGCGGCGGTGAAGGAGCGCGAGAACCTGCCGATCGCAACGGACATCCACGAAGCGGACCAGGCGGAGGCCGTGGCCGCCGTGGCCGATCTGGTCCAGATCCCGGCCTTTCTGTGCAGGCAGACGGATCTGGTGGTGGCCGCCGCCAAGGCGACCGCGGCCAAAGGCGGGCTGTTGCACGTCAAGAAGGCGCAGTTTCTGGCTCCCTGGGACTGCCATAGTATTCTCAGGAAGATCGAAGAGGCCGCCGGCCCCGGCCTCACCGTCCTTTGCGAACGCGGCACCGCCTTCGGCTACAACAATCTGGTGGTCGACATGCTGAGCATCCCGGCGATGCGGCAACTGGGCGTGCCGGTCACCATCGACGCGACCCACGCGGTTCAGCTGCCGGGGGCCCGGGCGGACTCGGACGGAGTGTCCACCGGCGGGCGCCGCGAGGGTGTTCCGGTCATCGCCGCCGCCGCGGTCGCTGCCGGTGCAGACGGCGTGTTCCTGGAGTTTCACCCGGACCCGGACAAAGCCCTTTGCGATGGCCCGAGCTGCCTGCCGCTGGCCGGCGCCCGCGAGGTCCTGGGCCGCCTCAAGGCGCTGCACAGCACGCTGCATCAGCGCAACGCGGCCTAAGGCGACAAGACGCCGCTTCCCGGGCGCCGCTTCCGGGGCCAAGTCTCGGAAGGCACCTCAGACCAGGCGCGACTGCTCCACCGCCGCCTCGACAAACGAGGTGAACAAGGGATGCGGAGCGAAAGGCTTCGACTTCAGCTCCGGGTGGAACTGTACCCCGACAAACCACGGATGGTCCGGCAGTTCGACGATCTCCGGCAGCTCGCCGTCCGGTGACAGGCCGGAGAACAGCAGGCCCGCCTGCTCCAGTTTTTCGCGGTAGTTGATGTTCACTTCGTAGCGGTGCCGATGGCGCTCGCTGATGGAGTCCGCGCCGTAGATGGACCGAACCCGGCTGTTGTCGTCCAGCAGGCAGGGATAGGCGCCCAGGCGCATGGTCCCGCCCAGGTCGCTCCGGCTGTTGCGCCGCTCGATCTCGTTGCCGCGCGACCATTCCGTCATCAGGCCGACCACGGGATCGGTCGGCTGTCCGAACTCGGTCGAGCCCGCCTGTGGCAGGCCGGCCAGATTGCGGGCCGCTTCGATCACGGCCATCTGCATGCCAAAGCAGATGCCGAAGTAAGGCACCTGGTGTTCCCGGGCAAAGCGTGCGGCGGCGATCTTGCCCTCGGCGCCGCGCTCGCCGAAGCCGCCCGGCACCAGGATGCCGTGCACGCCTTCCAGTTGCTGTGTCGTCCCTTCCCGCTCGAAGATCTCGGAGTCCAGCCAGGAGACCTTGACCCGGACGTTGTTGGCGATACCGCCGTGCGTGAGAGATTCCGCCAGCGATTTGTAGGCGTCCAAAAGACTCACGTACTTGCCGACGACGCCGATGGTGACTTCCCCGTCGGGCTCGTCGACGCGGGTCATGACCTGATCCCAGGTCTCCAGTGTCGGCTGGCCAACCTCCAGGCCGAAGTGGCGGCAGACTTCGTCGTCCAGGCCCTCTTCATGATAGGCGCGCGGGACCGCGTAGATGGAGCGCACGTCCAGGGCGGGGATCACCGCCTCCTCGCGCACGTTGCAGAACAGCGCGATCTTGCGGCGCTCATCCTTGGGGATCTCGCGCTCGCTGCGGCAGACCAGGATGTCGGGCTTGATGCCGACGGACTGCAGTTCCTTGACGGAGTGCTGTGTCGGTTTGGTCTTCAACTCGCCGGCCGCGGCGATGTAGGGGATCAGCGTGCAGTGGAGGAAGAGACTGCGCTCCCGGCCCAGCTGGTTGCCCAGTTGGCGGATCGCCTCCAGGAAGGGCAGCCCCTCGATATCGCCCACGGTGCCGCCGATCTCGCAGATCACGAAGTCCTCGTCGGCCAGGTCGCCGAGGACGAAGGCCTTGATGGCGTCGGTGACGTGGGGGATCACCTGGACGGTCGCGCCCAGGTAGTCGCCGCGCCGTTCCCGCGCCAGAACGTCGGAGTAGATTTGTCCGGTCGTCACGTTGTCGCTCTTGCGTGCCGGCACGCCGGTGAAGCGCTCGTAGTGACCGAGGTCGAGATCGGTTTCGGCCCCGTCATCGGTGACGTAGACCTCGCCGTGCTGATAGGGCGACATGGTTCCCGGATCCACGTTCAGGTAGGGATCGAGCTTTCGCAGCCGAACCTTGAACCCGCGAGCCTGGAGAAGCGCTCCAAGCGCTGCGGAACAGAGACCTTTTCCGAGGGAGGAAACCACGCCGCCGGTGATGAAGATGAACCGCGCCATGGGCCAACACTATTGAACGATCAGAGACCGGGAAGCAAGCCTCGCCGGTGAGAAGTTTTCACTTTGCCCCGACCGCCCCGGAAGGTCGGAAAATCGCGGCCGACTGCAAAAAGGCGGCCGCCAGGCAGTGGACCTGAAAGAGGGTTTGGAGCGCCGTGTCGATCAGCGCTCGCCGAGAACGCCATGGAGTCGCGCCTCGGCACGCCTGGATCAGCGCGGCGCCGTTCCCGCGCGCGCGGGTCGGGACCAGTTCGGTACGCGCCGGCGCTCCGCACAGACCTGCTGCAACAGCAGGTCCATTTCCTGGGGAGGTTCGTTACTGGGTCGGGACCGAAGGTTCGGTCGGGACCGCCGGCTCTGCCGGAGCGACCGGCGCGGGCATGCCGCCGTGTCCGGCCGCAGGATCGTCGAAGATCGAGCGCTGCCCGCTGTCGCCGCCGGCCAGGATGGTCAGGACGATACTGCTGGCCATGAAGCAGGCCGCCAGGATGGCCGTCGTCCTGGTGAGCAGATTGGCGGTTCCACGGCCGGTCAGAAAGCCACCCATACCACCGGGGCCACCGCCACCACCGCCGCCGCCGATCCCCAGACCGCCGCCTTCGCTGCGCTGAAGCAGCACCACGCCGATCAGGGCCAGGGCGATCAGAATGTGGATGACCAGGAGTACGCTTTCCATGTCGCTCGCTCGCTGAACCCAGCGCCTTCGAATTCAAGTGTTCCGGCAAGGGCCCCTGGCAGCCAGAAGCTTCTGGCGGCTTTGCCGCCCGGCACCGGTGTCAGGACCCTTTCGGCTGACGCGTTCAGCCCTGACCCTGTGAGCCATAGCCCTGATTGCCGGCTATGTAATGGCTTCCAGCCCGAAAAACCAGCAAAAAAGCCGGCTGTGCCGCAGGACTCCAGGCTGGCCAGGGCAACCGCGGCCCTACGGACAGGCCTCGGCAATGGCCAGGAAATCCGAGGCTTTGAGGCTGGCGCCACCGACCAGCGCGCCGTTGACGTTTTCCTGGGCCAGGAGCTCGCCCGCATTGCCGGGTTTGACCGAGCCGCCATAGAGAATGCGTACCTGCTCGGCCCCCTCGCCCACCAGGCCACCCAGGACCTTGCGCACCTCGGCGTGCACCTCCGCCACATCGTCCGGGGTGGCGGTCCGCCCCGTGCCGATGGCCCAGACCGGCTCGTACGCCACGACCAGCCGCTCGGCGGCCATGCCGACCGGGACCGAGCCCTTCAACTGACGCGCAATGACGCCGAGGGCCTGACCGGCCGAGCGCTCCTCCAGAGTCTCGCCGACGCAGACGATGGGAACCAGACCGGCGGCCAGTGCCGCCTCGGCCTTCGCCCGCACCAGGGCGTTGTCCTCGCCGTGGTCGGCCCGCCGCTCGGAATGGCCGAGAACGACGTATCCGCAGCCGAGATCGCGGAGCATGCCTGCCGAAACATCGCCGGTGTGGGCGCCCGCCGCGGCCGTATGGCAGTCCTGCCCGCCAAGCCGCACGACGCCCTGGCCGAGGGCATCAGCGACAGCGGAAAGATGCACGAACGGCGGGCAGACCAGCAGCTCGCAGGGCAGAGCGCGCCCGTCCACACCGCTGAGCACCTCCTGCGCCAGGGACCGGGCCTCGGCCAGCGTGCCGTTCATCTTCCAGTTTCCAGCGATCAGCGGCGTCATTCCCCAAGGCCCCCATTCCACGGTTGTGTGCTTTTTTGCGGGAGGTTGTCCTAACACAGGCGCTTGCGCCCGGCCAATCCCCGGGGGCAATCTCCGGTGGCCGATCCCCCGCAGCCGGCGGCGGCTGCCGGGCGGCTGCATGCCACCGCCGCCCCCGCCACCTCAAGTGTCTGAGAAGAACCGGATTTGCCTGTTGCCCGCCTGGGGGCGGGTTTCTAAACTGCCGCCGCTTTCACAGCCGCCGAAACCCGAGCATAAGGCCCCCAACGGAAGACCCAGGCGCAAGCGATGAAAAACCAGAAGCTTATCGTCAAGATCGTGATGTTCCCCCTGTTCGCACTGCTGATCCTCAGCTTTGCGGTCTGGGGCATCGGCGACATCTTCCGGCCCCAGGGCCACAACCAGAGCGTCGCGGCGGTGGGCGACACGCTGATCGACCAGCGCAGCTTCAGCCAGGAGTTGTCACGCGAGATCGCCACCATGAGTCAGCGCTTCGGGACTCAGCTCACCCCCGAACAGGCGCGGGCCTTCGGCATTCCGCAGCAGGTGCTCAACCGCATGATCAGCCGGGCGCTGCTCGACGAAGCGGCGAACGAACTGGGCCTGATGATCACCGAAGAGCAGATGCGGTCGCAGATCCTGGACAACCCCACCTTCCAGGGCCCGACCGGCGGCTTCGACCGCAACCGCTTTGCCCAGGCGCTCCAGTTCAGCGGCATGAGCGAGGCGCAGTTTCTGGCCATCCTGTCCGGCGACACCAAGCGCCAGCAACTGACCCAGGCGGTGACGGAGGCGGCGGTCGCGCCGCAGAGCATCACCGAACGCCTCTTCGCCTACCGTGAGGAGCGGCGAACGGCCGACTACCTCGTCATCCCGAATGACAGCCTGGGAGAGCCGGGCGAGCCCGACGGCGCGGCGGTCCAGGAAACCTACGAAAGCGCTTCGGGCAGCTTCATGACGCCGGATTACAAGGAGATCACCCTGGTGCATCTGCGCGTCGCCGACGCCATGGACGGGATTGCGGTTTCCGAAGAGGTGTTGCTGGAAGAATTCGAATCGCGCCGTGACGAGCTTTCCCAGCCCGAGCGGCGGGACGTGGTCCAGGCCGTGCTGCCGGACGAAGCCGCGGCCCAGGCTCTGGCCGATCGGCTTTCCGAGGGGGCTGACTTTGCCGCGGCGGCTGAGGCCGCGACCGGCCGGGCTCCGGTTTCCCTGGGCTTCATTCCGCAATCGGCTCTGCCGGCCGAACTCGGCGGGCCGGTCTTCGACCTGGAGCCCGGCATGCCGAGCGCGCCGCTCCAGAGCCCGCTCGGCTGGCACGTCGTGGTCGTCAACGAGGTTGAAGAGGGCCAGGAGGCCGAGCTCGAAGACCTGCGTGGCCAGCTCAGCGAGCAGATCGCCCAGGCGCAGGCGATCGACCTCGTCATCGAGCAGGCCAACCGCTATGACGAGGCCATTGCCGGCGGCATCGCCATCGAAGACGCAGCTGCGACCCTTGGGATCGAGGCGCGCCGGATTGATGCCATCGACAGCCAGGGCCGCGACGCCGCTGGCAGCCTGGTCGAGAGACTGCCCGCCCTCGACGAGTTCCTCGAGCTCCTCCGCACCACGGCCATCGGCGACACCAGCCTGCTGACAGAGACCCTGGACGGCGATTACTTCATTCTGCGTGTCGACGGTGAAATCCCGGCGGAGCTGCGCCCGCTGGAAGACGTTCGCGACGACGTCATCAGCCTCTGGAAAGCGCGCGAGCGCGGCCGCATGGGCCAGGAAAAGGCCGAGGCGGTGGCCGATCGGCTGCGCAACGGCGAGGACTTCGCCGCCGTGGCGGAGGCCGAGGGGCTGCCGGTGCAGCGGACCGAAGCCATCACCCGCTTCGAAACCGACCCCGCGCGCACGCCTGCGCCCGCGCTCTCCCAGCAGCTCTTCGAGGTCGCGGAGGGCGACGTCACCCTGGTCCCGATGCCGGGAAGCCAGATCGTTGCGCGTCTCGTTGAGGTCCAGGGCGCGGAAGCAGAAGGTCAGGACGCGCGTCTGGAACAGCTCTCCAACCAGCTTGCCGGGTCGATCCGCGACGACATTTTTCAGCAGTTCCTGGCATCGCTGGAGAGCGAGCTGGACGTCACGGTCAACCAGCGCCTGATCGACGAGACGCTCACCGGCGCTGCCTATTAGACCGCGCCATGCAGACGACACCCGAGTTTACCGCCTTCGAGGCGGGCTACGCGGCTGGCCGGGCGCAGGTCGTACAGACCGTCCTGATCGCCGATCTTGAAACCCCCGTCTCCGCCTTCCTGAAGCTTGCCGAAGGCAAGGCCAACTCCTTCCTCTTCGAGTCCGTTGAGGGCGGCTCGATCATCGGGCGCTACTCCTTTCTCGGCATGCGTCCGGACCTGATCTGGCGCTGCCACGGCGAGCGGGCCGAGATCAACCGCCAGGCGCGCTTCGACCCCGACGGCTTCGTCCCGCTCGATGCGCCGGTGCTGGAAAGTCTGCGCGCTCTCATCGACGAAAGCCGCATCGACCTGCCGGAAGGGCTGCCGCCGATGGCCTCCGGCCTCTTCGGCTACATGGGCTACGACACCGTGCGGCTGATGGAAGAGCTGCCGGACGGCAATCCCCAGCCGCTGGATCTGCCCGACGGCATGTTCATCCGCCCCACGGTCATTGCCGTCTTCGACCGGGTGGAGGACCAGGTGACACTCTTCACGCCGGTCTGGCCGCGCGGCGATGTCTCGGCCCGGGCCGCCTATGCGCAGGCCTGCGAGCGCCTGGCCGATGTGGCGCAGGATTTCGAGCGGGCCCTGCCCCAGCGCCGCGACGTCATCGCCGAGTTGGACAGCCTGCCGGAGCCCGCGTCCAACATGACCCGCGAGGCTTTCCACGCCATGGTCGCCAAGGCCAAGGACTACATCCTGGCCGGCGACATCTTCCAGGCGGTGCTGTCGCAGCGGTTCTCCCTGCCCTTCAAGCTGCCGCCCTTCGCGCTCTATCGCGCGCTGCGCCGGCTCAATCCCTCGCCCTTTCTGGTCTTCATCGACTTCGGCGGCTTTGCCATCGTCGCCTCGAGCCCGGAGATCCTGGTCCGTCTGCGCGACGACACGGTGACCATCCGGCCCATCGCCGGCACCCGGCCGCGCGGCGCCAACGCCGAGGAGGACCGCGCGCTCTCCGAGGAACTGCTGGCCGATCCCAAGGAGCTAGCCGAGCACCTGATGCTGCTGGACCTCGGACGCAACGACGTCGGCCGTGTCGCCGAAGTCGGCAGCGTGAAGGTCACCGAGAAGATGGTGATCGAGCTTTACAGCCACGTCATGCACATCGTCTCCAACGTCGAAGGCCGGATCGCCGCGGGCAAGGACGCCATGGACTCCCTGATCGCAGGCTTTCCCGCGGGCACCGTCTCGGGCGCCCCCAAGGTGCGCGCCATGGAGATCATCGACGAACTGGAGCCGGAGCGCCGCGGCGTCTACGGCGGCTGTGTCGGCTACTTCGGCGCCGGCGGGTCGATGGACACCTGCATCGCGCTGAGGACCGCCGTGGTGAAGGACGAGGTGATGCACATCCAGGCCGGCGGCGGCATCGTCGCCGACAGCGTTCCGGAAGCGGAGTACCAGGAGAGCTGGAACAAGGCCCGCGCCCTGCTGCGCTCCGCCGAGGAAGCGGTGCGCTTCGCGGCGCGGCGCGGGAACTAGCGCAACCGATAACCGGCCTGCTTGTGAAAGGGTCTGTCATGGCCGATCTGACGCTCTGGGGAAGGATCTCCTCCTGCAACGTGCAGAAGGCGGTCTGGGTGCTTGAGGAGTTGGGTCTTCCCTATCAGCGGATCGATGCCGGGGGTCAGTTCGGCGGGCTCGACGATCCGGCCTACCGCGCCATGAACCCGCACGGCAAGGTGCCGACCCTGCGCGACGGCGACACGGTGGTCTGGGAGAGCGATGCGATCATCCGCTACCTGGCCGCCCGTTATGGTGACGGCGGCCTCTGGCCGGCGGACCCGGCGCAGCGGGCTGCTGCCGATCAATGGCTGGCCTGGGCCAACGCCACGCTCTACCGCGATTGGATCGACCTCTTCTGGATGTGCGTGCGCACGCCCGAAGAAGACCAGGATGCCGTGGGTATAGAGGCCCGGCGCACACGCACCGCCGAGCGGCTAGCGCTCTTGGATCGGGAACTTGCCCGGCGTCCCTGGCTTGCCGGTGCGGACTTCAGCCTGGCCGACGTCGGCGCCGGCATGACCCTCTACCGCTGGTACCACATGCCGATCGAACGCCCGAAGCTGCCGAATCTGGCCGCTTGGTACGAACGGCTGCGGGCGCGGCCGGCCTACGTCACGGCCGTCTGCATCCCCTTCGACGATCTGGCGGGCCGGCTAGCCTATTGATTGCGTTCATATAATCGTAACGTTCTGTGGATTTTTCTTGCCGCCTGCCGCGAATCAGGGCGATAGTCGAAGTCCTGTTTCAACAGCTGAAAGGAGGTGATCCAATGTCTCATGAGATTTCGGTGAAGTCTGAAGGCCTTGGATGTTCATGGGGTTTGACGGAGCAGCCTTCGTCCGACACATGACACCTTCGGAGCGGGACCCCGTTTCGGGGCCCTAAGACTCACCAGCTCATGGGGGGCCGCAGCGATGCGGCCCCTTTCATTTTTGCCTCCGGCTGGCGGGTCATGCAGGAGAGTGGAACCGGCCCTCTACCAGGCTCTGCAAACAGGCTAGGCCAGACGCTTCTGGCGGATCGCGCGCTCCGGCGGGAAGCTCACCGTCACCGTCGTGCCCTCGCCGAGTGCGCTCTCGATCGTCATGGCGCCGCCAAACAGCTTCATGAAGTTGTCGCAGAGATGCAGGCCGAGGCCCGTGCCCTTGTGCTCGCGGGCGCGTGGATTGTGGGCCTGTTCGAAGGGCTTGAGGGCTTTCTTGACGCCCTCGCTGGTCATGCCGATCCCGTTGTCCGCAACACTGAGAAAAACGCAGTCGCTGTCATCGCACCAGGACTTCACCTGGATCAGACCGCCTTCGGGCGTGAACTTGACCGCATTCGACAGCAGGTTGTTCAGGATCTGCGTCAGCACCCTCTCGTCGCCTCTGAGGACGGGCACCTTCCCGTCGACCTCCGCTTTCAGCCGGTGGCCGGCGGCCTCGGCGCCGGCGGCGACCTGGCGGATGCAGCTTTCGATGAGGGCGCGCATGTCGACCGGCTCTTCCACCAGCTCGTACTTGCCCGCCTCGACCTTTGAAATGTCGAGCAGGTCGTTGATGAGGCTGATCAGCAGCGATCCGCTGTGGTGGATGTCTTCGATGTATTCGTCATAGCGCGGGTCGCCCAGCGGGCCGAAGGCATGGGCGCGCATCATTTCACTGAAGCCCAGGATGGCATTCAGCGGGGTGCGCAGGTCGTGGCTCATGTTGGCCAGGAACTCGGTTTTGGCCCGGTTCGCCTCGACCGCCTGCTGGCGTGCGCTCTCCAGCTCCGCCGTCCGCTCGGTGACGCGCTGTTCCAGATTGGCGTTGGCACGGCGCAGTTCCCGCTCCACCTGCTCGACGCGCAAGCCCTTTTGCCGCAGCCGCTCCAGGGCCTCGGCCATCCGGCTGACCTCATCGTCGCGGCCGCGCTCGGGAACCGGCGTGTCGAAGGCCCCCTCGCCGATCCGGATCATCGCTGCCGTGACCCGCGACAGCGGACCTGAAATCAGGTTTACCCCCAGAAAGACCACAACGGCTGTG
Organism: Rhodospirillales bacterium BBD 1991-14; assembly: GCA_001657395.1. Classification (GTDB taxonomy): domain Bacteria; phylum Pseudomonadota; class Alphaproteobacteria; order Kiloniellales; family Kiloniellaceae; genus Pelagibius. The sequence goes on from LYSY01000001.1 coordinate 750,109, forward strand.
ATCACCGCCAGGGTGGCCGCGGTGGTCGCATCGTGGCGAACCACACTCCAGACGGTTGAAGAGACGCCGGCGGTCGAAACCCAGAGAAAAAGCGTTCCGACCCGTTCGCCGCCCTCAGCCGTGATGGTGCGGTCGAAGACCAGATAGTCGCCCGCGACCTGCGGATCGAACGTATCCACCAGCACTTCGGCCAGTTTCTCACCCTGATTGTCGAAGACGCGGGCGCCGGTGATCGCGCCGGTGGCCGCCAGACGGTCCAGACGCTGCTGAACCATTTCGTAGTCATAGTCCCACAGGGGATCCGAGAGGGTGTCGCCGAAGACGCTGGTAAGGACCTGAGATTCCGCCTTCAGGTCATTGAGCTGTCGCGTTGCCTGATCGCGGCCCGACAATGCCGTGCCCAGCATCGACACCAGGACCACTGTCGCCAGCACCGTTACCACGATCCGGTTCCGGATCGAATTGCCCGGAAGTTTCAGACGCTTGAGCTGCATGCTCTCGACGACGGCCTCAGACTTTCCCCTTATGGTACTGCGGTTTTGTCTTCATCTTTTCTTTACCACTGCACCCCTCGGGCAACGGTATCCGCCTTCTCTTAAGTAACCATTTACGCGTATCCCGTAGTTTCTAATCACGCCAGCGGTGTGTACTTGCCTTTACTCAACCCTGTAGAAGGGTCTGGAGCGAGCGCGCCAGCCGAAAGCAAGAGACGGTTACCTGGAGAGACATCATGACGCGGATGACCAATGCCCTTGCCGCAGTTGCTTTGCTCTCAGCCTGTGTTCTCAGCCCAAGCCTGTCTGGCGGCAGCGAGGCCAAGGCCACCGAAGTTCTTCAACTGACGACCGAGCAGTACGCCCCCTTCAACTTCGAACAGGACGGCGACATCGCCGGGCTTGGCGCCGATCAGGTCCGGGAGATCATGCGCAGGACCGGTATCGCCTACGAGATGACGCTGTTGCCCTGGTCGCGGGCGATCGGCCTGGCCGGCAGCCAGCCGATGACCTGCGTCTTCACGACCGCCCACACCGTGGACCGCGATCAGCGCTTCAAATGGGTGGAGCCCCTGCTGCTCGAGCGCACGCTTCTGATCCGCGCCGCCGGGTCGGGCATCGACCCCCAGGACGTCGAGAGCGCGACAGGCTATCGCACCGGCACGCAGACCGGCGACTACACCGTGGAGCTGCTGCGCAACGCCGGTTTCAACGATATCGATCTGGCGCGCGATCTGGATCTCACCCTACGCAAGCTCCTGAACGGCCGGGTGGATCTCATGGCGGTCTCGGAATCCTACTTCCACCAGCTCAAGCGTACGGGCGTTCCTGTGGAGGACGTCGCCGTGCTCTACGAGCAGGTCTTCTCCATCGCCTGCTCGCCGCAGACCCCCGATGACATCGTTGAGCGCATGCAGGCGGCCCTCACCGCCATGATCGAAGACGGCACCCAGGCGGAAATCCACTCCCGCTATAACTAAGCGGGGGCAAATGAGGCGGCGGCGTCAGCCGTCGCCGCTGCCGGCGAGTGCCAACCGATGACGCACCACCGCTGAGATCGGCACCAGGTCGAAGCCCCGGGCCCGCATCTCCGGAATCCAGGCCATGAGTGCCTCAACCGTCGCCGGATGGGGATGGCCGATGCCCACGGCATAGCCGCGGTCCCGTGCGATCTGCTCAAGCAGCGCAAGCTGCCGTTCGATCGCCAGGCGGTTTTTCGGCTCGTTGTCCAGAAAGACGTCCCGCTCCGCGAAGGGCACGCCGGCGCGCCGCGCTAGGCTGCCGGCCACGGACTCCTTGGCCGTCAGAGAGTCGAGAAACAGAAGCCCCCGCGCCTTCAATTCAGCCATCACCATGGCCATGCCTTCAGGCGAGGCGGTAAAGCTGCTGCCCATGTGATTGTTGATCCCGACGTAGCCCTCGAAGCGATCGAGGCCCCAGGCCAGGCGCTGCGCCAGCTCCGCCGCCGGCAAGCCCTGGGCCAACACGTTGGGGCCCGGATCGATGGCGGGATTGCGCGGCTGCATAGGCACATGCAGCATCAGTTCGTGGCCCGCCGCCCTTGCCGCGGCGGTCATGTCAGGCAGTCCCTCGGCATAGGTCATGAAGGCAAGCGTCAGCGGCCCCGGGAGCCCAATGGCCCGGCGCGCGTTGCGCCGGTTGACCCCGATGTCGTCGAGAACGATGGCCACCATAGGGCGGCCCGTCTCGGGAACGGTCGCCACGGCGTGAAGCTGCCAGGCCGCCGGTTCGGCAAGGCCCTGGTCGCTGCTGAAAGCCGGCGGCAGTGCAGCGCTCTCATCGACATCCGCTTGTTCTTCCGCGCGTTCGACCGGCTCGTCCTCGGCGGCACGCTGGAACGCCGCCTCCAGCGCCTCCCGATCAACGGAATCTTCCCAGGCGGCCGGCGGCCTGCCGTCGGCCTGCGCAGCGGCCCCGCCCCGCTCCGGCGCCGGTGCGGCGTCCGCCGCTTGTTCGGTGAGCGGCGGTGTATCGCTGCCGGGCCCATGGCTGCCGAGGAGGCCGCTGCGGTCGAGGACCACGCCCGCGACCCCGCCGACCAGGATGCCAATGCACAGCAGGCCCGCCACGGCGGCGACATTCCAGGCGGCGTCGCTCCGGCGGGCTTGGGACGGTTTCGAATCGTTTCGGACCATGGCCGGCGGACCCTAACACGGCATGGTTAACGAAGCCCCCGGGTTAACGACGCTCTGGCCGAAGCGGGCCGGCCCGGGCTAGTCCGAACCCTCCCGGTTCCCTGCCAGGCCGTTCAGGATCGGACAGTCCGGCCGCTGGTCGCCGTGGCAGCGGCGCATGAGGTCCTTGAGGGTGGCCCTCATTTCGGTCAGTTCCGCGATCTTGCGGTCGATGTCGGCGACCCGGCGCCGGGCCAGCGCCTTCACCTCGGCGCTGCTCCGCGCGCGGTCCTGCCAGAGGGCGAGGAGGCTGCCCACGTCCTCGACCGAGAATCCCAGGCTGCGGGCCCGCTGGACGAAACGCAGCGTTTCGACATCGCTCTGGCTGTAGACGCGGTAGCCGGCCGCCGTCCGCTCTGCGGCGGTAATGAGCCCGACCGCCTCGTAGTAGCGGATGGTCTTCGCCGGCACACCGGACTGGCGGGCGGCAGCACCAATGTTCATGACAGCCTCCTGGCGGCTGGTTTCCGTCTGGCAGTATCACCGCCCATCGTAAGCAATGCTTCCAGTGACTGGAAGCTGTGTTGGCGGCATCTGACTGCTTTCCGATGGCTCGGGCGACCTGCTATAAGAAGAGCCAAAGAACGAGGCGATCACTCAGGAAAACGGCGCAAGCATCTGAAATGTTTTTGCTAATCGATAACTACGACAGCTTCACCTACAACCTCTACCACTTCCTGGGAGAGCTGGGTGCGACGATCGAGGTGCGGCGCAATGACAAGGTCAGCGTGGCCGAAGCCCTCGCCCTTCAGCCTCAGGGGATCATTCTGTCCCCGGGTCCCTGCGACCCCGACCGCGCGGGCATCTGCCTGGATCTGGTCAAAGCAGCCGCCGGAAAGCTGCCGGTCCTCGGCGTCTGCCTGGGCCACCAGGCCATCGGGCAGGTCTTTGGCGCCGCCGTGGTGCGCGCACCGGCCCCGATGCACGGCAAGCTGAGCGCCATCACGCACAAGGGCCAGGGCGTCTTCGCAGGCCTTGCCTCGCCGCTGACCGGCACCCGCTACCACTCGCTGACCCTCGACCCCGGGAGCTTCCCGCACGACACGCTGGAGGTTACGGCAGAGACGGAAGACGGGGTCATCATGGGGTTGCAGCACCGCGAGCTGCCGCTTCATGGCGTGCAGTTCCATCCCGAGAGCATCGCTTCGGAGCAGGGCCACGCGCTGCTGCGCAACTTCCTGAGCCTTGCCGACCAGGCCGTCGCCGCCTGACGGCGCCCCGCGGCCCCTTTCCCATGCGTTGCAGGATCCCGGCATGAGCGGCAGTCCCCAGGTCTTCAAGGATCTCATCGCCAAGGCGGCGGCCGGCCGGAGCCTGAGCCGCAGCGAGGCGGAGGCTGCCTTCGACATCATGATGTCCGGCGACGCCACGCCGGCGCAGATGGGCGGCTTCCTGATGGCGCTCAGGGTACGCGGCGAGACGGTGGAGGAGATCACCGGGGCCGCAACCGTGATGCGGTCGAAGATGACCACCATCAAGCGCCCCGAGGGCGCCATCGACATCTGCGGTACCGGCGGCGACGGCAGCGGCACCTACAACATCTCGACCGCCAGCCAGTTCGTCGTCGCGGCCTGCGGCGTGCCGGTCGCCAAGCACGGCAACCGGGCGGCTTCGTCGAAGAGCGGCGCCAGCGACGTGCTCGAAGCGCTCGGGGTCAACATCGAAGCCGACTTCCGTCTTGTGGAGCGCGCCCTTGCGGAGGTCGGGACCTGCTTTCTCATGGCCCAGCGCCACCACAGCGCCATGCGCCACGTCGGCCCGAGCCGTGTCGAACTCGGCACGCGCACGCTGTTCAATCTTCTGGGGCCGCTGTCCAATCCGGCCAAGGTCCGCCGCCAGCTGATCGGCGTCTTCGCACCGGAGTGGATCGTCCCTCTGGCAGAGGTGCTGCGCGACCTGGGCCATGAGCGAGCCTGGGTGGTCCACGGCGCCGGCGGTCTGGACGAGGTCTCGACCCTCGGACCGACCCAGGTTGCCGAGCTCAAGGACGGCAGGGTCTCCACCTTTGAAATCAGCCCGGCCGACGCCGGACTGCCCACTGCGACCCTGGACCAGATCGTCGGCGGTGACCGCGATCACAACGCCGCCAAGCTGCGCGGGCTCCTTTTAGGCGAGCCCGGCGCCTATCGCGATATCGTGGTGCTGGGCAGCGCGGCGGCGCTGATCGTGGCCGGACGCGCCGGCGACCTGAAGGAAGGCGCTGCCATGGCCGCCGAAGCGATCGACGAAGGTGCTGCCATGAAGGTGCTGGAGGAACTGGTGCGGGTGACCAACGAGGAGGTATCGCCATGACCGTGGCTGCGACGGCAGCGGGCGGCGACGTTCTGCAACGCATCTGCGCCGACAAGCGGGAGCACATCGCGTCCGCAAAGCAGGCTGTAAGCCTCTCGGAACTGGAGAGCCGCGCGCGGGCCGCCGAAGCGCCGCGCGGTTTTCGCCGGGCCCTCGAGCACAAGGCCGCAGAGGGCCGCTTCGCCCTTATCTGCGAGATCAAGAAAGCATCGCCGAGCAAGGGCCTGATCCGCGCGGATTTCGACCCGCCCCGCCTCGCCGAGGCCTATCGTGCCGGCGGGGCCGCCTGCCTCTCCATCCTGACCGATGCACCCTATTTCCAGGGATCGGACGCCTTCCTTGAGGCGGCGCGGGCGGCGGTCGCCCTGCCCTGTCTGCGCAAGGATTTCATGCTGGACCCTTACCAGATCGTAGAGTCCCGCGCTCTCGGCGCCGACTGCATCCTACTCATCATGGCCGCCCTCGGCGACGATCAGGCCGCCGAACTGGAGGACGCCGCGCTGGACCTGGGGATGGACGTGCTGATCGAGGTTCACGACGGCGCGGAACTGGAGCGCGCGCTCAGGCTGCGCTCGCCGCTGCTGGGCATCAACAACCGCAACCTGAAGACCCTGACCGTCGATCTTGCTACGACGGAGGCCCTGGCTCCAAACCTGCCGCCAGACCGCCTGCTGATCGCCGAGAGCGGTCTCTATGCGCCCGCGGACCTGCAGCGCATGGCCAAAGCCGGCGCGCAGGCCTTTCTGATCGGAGAGTCTCTGATGCGCCAGGACGATGTTACCGCCGCCACCGCCGCCTTCGCGGAGGCCCCTCTCCAGCCCGGTTCCTAGGCGCGGACGATGGGCGGCTTTACCCACTTCGACGCGGAGGGCAAGGCCGTGATGGTCGATGTCTCCGACAAGGACGTGACCGAGCGCGTTGCCGTCGCCAAAGGTTCGATCGTGATGCAGCCGGAGACTCTCGCCAGGATCCGCGACGGCGCCGTGGAAAAGGGCGACGTGCTCTCCGTCGCGCGGCTGGCCGGCATCATGGGGGCCAAGCGGACTCCGGACCTGATCCCGCTCTGCCACCCGCTGGCCCTCACCTCCGTCACCCTCGACCTTACCCTCGACGAGGCGCGATCGGCCGTCGACATCACCGCGCGCTGCAAGCTCAAGGGCCGCACGGGGGTGGAGATGGAGGCGCTGACGGCGGTCAGCATCGCCGCGCTCACCGTCTACGACATGTGCAAGGCGGTCGACCGCGGCATGCGCGTCACCGATATCCGCTTGGTTCGCAAAGAAGGCGGTAAATCAGGAATCTACGAGGCTTCTTAATGATCTCAGTCGAAGAAGCCCTGAACCGCATCCTCGACCACTTCCAGCCGCTTCCCGCGGAAACCGTCAGCGTCAACGAAGCCTATGGCCGGGTGCTGGCGGAAGACATCCACGCGCGCCTGACCCAGCCGCCCAAGGCCGTTTCGGCGATGGACGGCTATGCCGTGCGGGCCGCCGACGTGGCCCGGGTGCCGGCCGACCTCACGGTGATCGGGGCCGCCCCGGCGGGCAATCCTTTCGGCGGCCGGGTCGAACCCGGCGAGGCGGTGCGCATCTTCACCGGGGCGCTGCTGCCTGACGGGGCCGATGCCATTGTCATTCAGGAGGATACCGAAGCGTCCGGCGACACCGTAACAGTGAAGGAAAGCTGCGCAGAGGGAAACTATGTGCGGCCTGCCGGCCTGGACTTCAAAGAAGGCGACCCGGGGCCGCGCGCCGGCCGGGCCCTCACCGCCCGCGATGTCGGGCTGATCGCGGCGATGAACCATCCCTGGGTGCCGGTCCGCCGGCGGCCCCGCGTGGCCATCCTGTCGACCGGCGATGAAGTGGTGATGCCCGGGGAGCCGCTGAAGCCGGGACAGATCGTCAGTTCCAACGGCATCGCACTCTCGGCTTTTGTCCGGGCCTGCGGCGGCGAGCCGATCCAGCTGGGGATCGCGCCGGACCGCAGCGACCAATTGGGCGCCTTGGCGGCGGGTGCCAAGGGCGCAGACCTGCTGCTTACCGCCGGCGGCGCCTCGGTCGGCGAGCATGACCTGGTGCAGACTGCGCTCCAAAAGGAAGGGCTGGAACTCGATTTCTGGCGCATTGCCATGCGCCCGGGCAAGCCCTTGATGTTCGGTCGCCTGGGCGAAACCCCGATGCTGGGCCTGCCCGGCAATCCCGTCTCGGCGCTGGTCTGCGCCACCCTCTTCGCGCGCCCGGCGCTGCACCGGCTGCAGGGGCGACGTGAGCCTGCACATCCCGTGGAATCCATGGTTCTGGGCGCGGACCTCCGGGCCAACGACCGGAGGCAGGACTACCTGCGGGCCACGATTTCCACCGATGGGGAAGGCCGCAAGATCGCCACCCCTTACGTCACGCAGGATTCGTCGATGCTGGCGATGCTGGCGGCTGCTGACGGCCTGATCCTGCGGCCGCCGCAAGCGGCTGCGGCGGCGCAGGGCAGCCTCGTCCCGGTGCTCGAACTCCGAAGTTTGGCAGAGGGGCTTTAGGGGCCCTCGCCGCTGCATCCAAGGCGCTGAAGGCAGAGCAGTGCGCATGCCGTTGTCTACAACCATAGATATCGTCGGCTATCTCATAGGTAGTTCTCGCGACAAATTTCTTGACCACAAACAGGAACCAAACTAGAACATGTGCTGAGGTTTTTGTTTTGTTCCATATCTTGTGTCGTGACCGAGGCCGCAGACGACACCCTGAGGGTCTTACAGCAAATGCTAACGAAAAAGCAGCACGAGCTACTTCTGTTCATCCACGGGCATCTCCAGCGCCATGGCGTCTCGCCCTCCTTCGACGAGATGAAGGATGCGCTGGCGCTGAAGTCGAAGTCGGGCATTCACCGTCTCATCACCGGCCTGGAGGAGCGCGGCTTCATCAAGCGCCTGCCGCACCGGGCCCGGGCGGTCGAGGTGACGCGCCTGCCGGAGGATCTGGGCACGGCGCCGCAGGTGGCGAGCAGCCAGCCCGGGCTCGGCCAGGCGGGTCCCATCATCGGAGACCAGAAACCCGGCTTTGCGCCAAGGGTGATCCAGGGCGATTTCTCCGGCTCTCTGCCCGGCGCCCAGCCCGCCAACGACAGTGAGGCCCTGCAGCTTCCGCTTTATGGCCGCATCGCTGCGGGTACGCCCATCGAGGCGCTGCGAGATTACTCCACCCATGTCGACGTGCCCTCGGCGATGATCGGCACCGGCGAACACTACGCCCTGGAGGTCGACGGCGATTCCATGGTGGATGCCGGTATCCTGGACGGCGACACGGTGCTGATCGAGCGCTGCGATTCCGCCGACAACGGGGCCATCGTGGTGGCTTTGATCGACAAGGAAGAAGCGACCCTGAAGCGCCTGCGCCGCAAGGGCGGCGCCATCGCCCTCGAGCCGGCCAACCAGGCCTACGAGACCCGCATCTTCCCGCCGGAGCGGGTCACCATCCAGGGACGCCTCGTCGGGCTGCTGCGCCGCTACTGAAGTCTGGTTCCCCTATACTCTAATCCTCTGGCCGCTGACGGTCTTTGAGGGCCGACCAGGGCCGCAGGCCCTGCGTATCCAGCACGGTGGTCCGGCGCAGGCCGCCGCCGTCCAGCCAGAGCGCCTGGGCACCCTCGCGCCACAGGTCAAAGCGGTCGACAACCACCTGCGGGCCGCTGCAGGCTTGGCGTCTGAGAGGCTCCAGGCTGACCACGACATCGGCCACCGCGCAGTCCGCCGCGACGCCGCGCGGGTCCCAGGAGATGGCCAGAAGCATTCCCTCTTTGCGGTAGAGGCAGCCGAGCGGATCACAGCGGAGCGCGCCCTCCGCCGCCTGACCCGACCGGGGCCAGCGGACAACATCCCGGGCATAGCTGCCGCGCTGCCAGGAATCGATCACGAAGCGGTTGCCACGCCGGTCGGCCACCCAAAGACGGTGCCCGGCATCGCGTAGCGCGGCCAGCCGGCCATCGCCGCTGACCAGCAGGTCCGGCGGCTGGAAAAGTGCCGGGGACAACGCGCCGGCAATGGCCAGAGGCAGGCCCCAATACCGCCATGACCCGCGCCAGAGGCACAGCCAGAGCCCACCCAGGGTGACGCAGACAAGGCCCCAGAGCGGCATCGGGGGAACCGCAATCAGGGCCCCCGGGAGGCCGGCAACCCAGGCTGCGATGAACAGCAGCGCGTCGATGCCCCAGCCCATGGGGACGAACCCCAGCGCCTCGAGGCCAAAGGGCATCAGCATCACGCCGATCACCGCTGCGGGCATGATGACAAAAGCCGTCAAGGGGACGGCAACGAGATTGGCCAGCAGGCCGAAGGCGGCCAGCCGCTGGAAATGAAAGGCGGCAAACGCACTGGTCGCGAGGATTGCCACCAGGGAGGTCAACGCAATCCCCAGCACATAGAGGGCCAGCCGGCCGGCCAGGCGCCGCCGCATCTCCAGAGATGCGGGGGACCGCTCCCAGCCCTCGTAGACGCTGACCAGTGCGACCACCGCCGCAAACGACATCTGAAAGCTTGCGGAAACCAGGCTTTCGGGAGCGGCCAGAAGGACGGCAAGGGCCGCCCAGGCGACCAGCCGCAGCGAGATCGCGCGCCGGTCCAGCAGCACGGCCAGCAGGACGATGGAGACCATGATGAAGGCGCGCTGGGCGGGGATGGTGAAACCGACAAGGCAGAGATAAAGCAGCCCCCCGAGGCCGGCGGCAACGGCCGCCCACTTCTTGATCGGCCTGCGCAGCGCCAGCCCGGGCATCAGGGCAAGTCCCGCCCGCACCGCGAAGAACAGCAGGCCGGTCACGAGCCCCATGTGCAGCCCGGAGATCGCCAGCAGATGGGCAAGTCCCGCGGCCCGCATGTTCTCGCGGGTCTCCTCGGCAAGGGCGGAGCGCTGCCCGGTTACCAGGGCGGCGGCGACCGCGCCGGACTGGCCCGGCAGACGGCTCTGGATCCGCGCGGCGATGCGGTGGCGGGCGTCCGCCCAGAACAGGCTCCAATGCTGCTTCAGGCTTGCTGCATGACGGTGTTCGAGCGCGGGATCCACCTCGACACGGTGCACCGGCCCGAGAGTGAAGCCGATGCCGCCCAGCTGCTGGAAGTAGGCCTGGCGGGCGAAATCGAAGCTTCCCGGCATCGTGGGTGCCGAAGGCGGCCGCAACCTGGCGCGCAGGGTCACCGTGTCGCCCGGACTCAGCCCGTCATCGGTCGCGGCGGCAGTGACGCGGACCCGCGCCGGCAGGTTCTCCGCCGCGAGGCCTGCCATGGCCAGAGGCCTCAGCAAGAGGCGGCGGCCGCTCGGCCTGGTCTCGAGTTCCAGCACTTCGCCGGTGAGCTGCCCAGGACCCCAGGACCTTTCCAGCCGCGGCGCCTCGACCCAGGCGCTGCGCAGTTGGGCCGTCGCAAAGCCGACGCAGACCATCGTGAACACCAGGGCCATAAGACGCGGGCCTGCGGCACTGCGCCAGCGCCACAGGAGCCCCAGCGCTACGAGGCTGAGTCCCGGGCCGGTCCAAAGCGCAGGTTCCTGTCCTGCCGCGAAGTAGAGCGAGATGCCGAGGGCAAAGAACACGGAAAGCCAGAGAATCCAACGCTCCCGCTCCGCCAGCAGGGCGGCGTGAGGAATGCTGATAAGGTGTTGCCAGGACGCAGAGGGCCTCCTCGACGCGTCCCACGGCGCTTTGCCTGCTTGGCCGATAGGCTCCACTGGCTTCCCCTGGCTGTTCCTCTGCCTGCTTCCCTGCCCTGCCGCCGTGTAAACGGATTGCGATTATAGACCCTGGCCGGGAACACGCAAAAAGAGAGCCGGCGGGGCTTCACTCGGGGCCGAACTGGCCGTTTGGACTGCCCGGGCCGCTGTGCTAAACCCCGGCCCACAGTTTCCATCGTTTCGGACCTGATCCCGCAGACATGAACTCAGCCCCTTCGTCCGTCGTGACGCGCTTTGCGCCTTCGCCCACCGGGTTCCTCCACATCGGCGGAGCCCGGACCGCCCTCTTCAACTGGCTGTTCGCCCGGCATCACGGCGGGAAGTTCCGGCTGCGGATCGAGGACACCGACCGCAAGCGGTCCACCCAGGAAGCCATCGACGCCATCCTGGACGGCATGCGCTGGCTGGGACTGGACTGGGACGACGACGTGGTCTTCCAGTTCTCCCGGGCCGAACACCATGCGGAACTTGCGCGCCGGCTGCTTGCAGACGGCAAGGCCTATCCCTGTTATGCCTCGCCGGAGGAACTGGAGGAGATGCGCGCCCGCGCGCGTGCCGAGAGCCGCCCGATGCGCTACGACGGCCGCTGGCGCGACCGCGACCCGGCAGAGGCACCACCCGGCGTCGACCCGGTGATCCGCCTGAAGATGCCCCAGACGGGCGATACGCAGATCGGGGATCTGGTCCAAGGGCCCGTCACCGTCGCCAACGACCAGCTCGACGACATGGTGCTGCTGCGCGCCGACGGCACCCCGACCTACATGCTGTCCGTCGTCGTCGACGATCACGACATGGGCGTTACGCACGTGATCCGCGGTGACGATCACCTGACCAACGCCTTCCGGCAGACGCAGCTCTATCGCGCCCTGGACTGGGAACCGCCGGCCTTCGCTCACATCCCGCTTATCCACGGTGCGGACGGCGCAAAGCTCTCCAAGCGCCACGGCGCACTCGGTGTCGAAGCCTACCGCGACATGGGCTATCTGCCGGCGGCTCTGCGCAACTATCTGCTGCGCCTCGGCTGGGGGCATGGCGACGACGAGATCATCTCCACCGATCAGGCAATCGGCTGGTTCGATCTGGACGGTGTCGGAAAGTCGCCGGCCCGCTTCGACTTCGTGAAGCTGGACAACCTCAACGGCGTTTACATGCGCGAGACGGACACTGCGGTGCTGCTCGACGCCGTGCGGCCGATCATTGAGGACAAGATCGGGGGAGAGCTCTCCGCGGCTGCGGCCGAACGTCTGGAGCGCGGCATGGAAGGTTTGCGCGCCCGGGCAAAGAATTTGGTGGAACTGGCGGAAAATGCTATGTTCTACGTGATTGATCGGCCGCTTCCGCTGAATGCCAAGGCCGAGAAGATCCTCAAAGATGAAGCGCGACAGCGGTTGGACCGTCTACAGGCGGCCCTGAGCGCGATCGAAGAATGGAGCGAATCCGCACTGGAGTCCGCGGTACGCGCTTTCGTTGAGTCGGAGGGGTGCAAACTGGGCGACGTGGCACAGCCGCTTCGTGCTGCCCTCTCCGGGTCGAACACCTCACCCGGGATCTTTGAGGTTATGGACATCCTGGGGCGCGACGAGTGCCTCGCCCGGATCGCCGATCAGGCCGGCACGGCCTAGGCTCCTTGCTGCACCGCGGCAATTGATTGAAGGGCGCAGTTTCTCTATGCTCCCGGCCAAACGAGCACACCTATTGAACGTCATGGGGATGGGAAGATGAACGATGTAGCGCGCGACAGCAGTACCAACCAAACCGTCACCGTGACCGACAATTCCACCGGCAAAAGCGTGGAACTTCCGATCCTCGGCGGAACCGTTGGGCCTCGTGCCATTGACGTGCGTCGGCTCTATGCGGAGACCGGCTGCTTCACATATGACCCGGGCTTTACTTCAACGGCAAGTTGTGAGTCCGCCATCACCTACATTGACGGCGAAGCCGGCATTCTGATGCACCGCGGTTACATGATTGAAGACCTGGCCGAGCACAGCGACTTTATGGATGTCTGCTACCTGCTGCTGCACGGCGAGCTTCCGAAGGTCGAGGAAAAAGAGGCCTTCGAGCACTCGATCACCTACCACACCATGCTGCACGAGCAGATGAACTACTTCTACCGTGGCTTCCGCCGGGACTCCCATCCCATGGCGATCATGGTGGGCGTTGTCGGTGCCATGTCGGCGTTCTATCACGACTCCACGGATATCAGCGATCCGCACCAGCGCATGGTCGCCTCTCACCGGCTGATCGCCAAGATGCCGACCATTGCGGCCATGGCCTACAAGTTCTCCATCGGCCAGCCCTTCGTCTATCCGCGCAACGATCTGAACTACGCCGAGAACTTCCTCAACATGGTGTTCTCGGTTCCCTGCGAGGAGTACAAGATCAGCCCGGTATTGGCGCGCGCCATGGACCGGATTTTTATCCTCCATGCCGACCACGAGCAGAACGCGTCGACTTCCACGGTGCGCATCTCCGGCTCCAGCAACGCGAACCCCTTCGCCTGCATCGCTGCCGGGATCGCCTCGCTTTGGGGGCCGGCCCATGGCGGAGCCAACGAGGCGGTGCTGCAGATGCTGCAGGAGATCGGCAGCAAGGACCGCATTCCCGAGTTCATCGAGCGCGCCAAGGACCGCGACGATCCCTTCCGCCTGATGGGCTTCGGACACCGAGTCTACAAGAACTACGATCCCCGCGCCAAGGTGATGCAGAAGTCCTGCCATGAGGTTCTCGGCGAGTTGGGGGTCAAGGACCCGCTGCTGGGCATCGCCATGGAGTTGGAGCGCATCGCGCTGGAGGACGAGTACTTCGCCGAGAAGAAGCTCTTCCCCAACGTCGACTTCTATTCCGGCATCATCCTGAAAGCGATGGGCTTCCCGACGTCCATGTTCACGGTGCTTTTCGCACTGGCGCGCACGGTCGGCTGGGTCGCGCAGTGGCGGGAGATGATCGAGGACCCGAGCCAGCGGATCAGCCGCCCGCGTCAGGTCTACAACGGGCATACCGAGCGCGAGTACGTCCCGCTCGACCAGCGCTAGAGCAGATCCGGGTTTGATGGAATCGCGGAAGCGATCCATCAAACCCGGTGAATCCGCTCTAATTCTTAAGTGTAGAGCGGATTCACATCTTTGGACGCAAACACGAAAGTGTTTCCGTCCAAACATGATCCGCTCTAGGCGGACCGGCGAGCAACAGAGGGGCGCCTGGACCTTCGTGTCTAGGCGCCCTTTTCCTTTTGCGGCAGAAGAGCCAGCACTTCGCGGGCCGCACAGAGGCTGGGGCTCTCACCCGATGCCGGCTGAAGGGCCCGCACCACCTCGAGGCAGGCTTCGCGCTGGGCCTGGCGGGCCGCGGGATCGCTCAACAGGCGGTCGATGGCCTCAAGGATCTTGTCAGTCCTGCAGTCGCGCTGCAGCAGCTCCGGCTGGACCATTCGATCTGCCATGATGTTGACCAGGCTCGCATAGGGCACGTCCAACCAGCTGAAAGGCAGCAAGCCGGTGACCCCGCTCAGCCGGTAGGCGATGACCGTCGGAACGCCGGCCACTGCCAGTTCGAGTGCGACGGTGCCCGATGCTGCGATGGCCGCCTGCGCACGGGCGAAGGCTAGGCGCTTGGCCTCCATGCCCCGCGTCACCTCCACGGGAACCGGCCAGGATGCGGTTGCGGCCCGCACCGTGGCGTCCACCGTCTCGACCGTGGGCACAACGACCCGCAAGCCCGGATGCTTTCGGGCCAAGGCAGCGACGGTCCGCTCAAAAACCGGCAGCAGCTTGCCCACCTCGCCTTTGCGGCTGCCGGGAAGAACGGCGAGCAGCGGCCCCTCACCCGGTGCCTGAGGCCGGTCAGCCAGACGCTCTTTCTCCGCTGCCGCCCCCTCGACGGCGGCGTGGCCGACAAAGGGCGCGCGCAGGCCGTGGACTTCGAAAAGCGGCGGTTCGAAGGGAAGCACGGCCAAAACGGCGTCGAGGTAGCGTGCCATGCGTTTGGCCCGCCTGGCCTTCCAGGCCCAGACCTGGGGTGCCACGTAATGAACCAGTGGCATGCCCGCGCCCTTCAGGCGCTGAGCGACTTCCAGCGTAAACGACGGCGAGTCGATGGTCACCACGATGTCGGGTCGCTGCGCGCGGACTGCAGCAACGGTCTGGCGGATGCGCTTGATGATATGGAGGACATGGGGCAGCACCTCGAGGAAGCCCATGACCGCGAATTCCTGGATCGGAAACAGGCTTTGCAGGCCTTCGCGCGTCATTTCCTCGCCGCCGATGCCGGCAAAGCGCACCGCGCCGCCGCGCTCGGCCTTGACGGCCCTCATCAGGCGAGCCCCCAGAACGTCTCCCGATGGCTCCCCGGCGATCAGGAAAATCAACGGCCCTGCGCTCCCGCCGGGACCGTGTCCCTCGCCCGACGCAGTCATGCCGGTCGGTCGATCCCGACCAGGAAGAGGCCCGCCCGGTCAGCGGTGCGCGCAACGGCATCGGTGTCGATCACGAGGGTGTGGCCGGCTTCGATGGCGATGCCGCGCAGGCCGGCCGCGGCGGCGCCCTCGACTGTCTTGACGCCAACCGTCGGAAGGTCCGCCCGCCGCTCCTGCCCCGGCTTGCTGAGCTTGACCAGGACTCCTCCCAGGCCGCTGCGTTTCAACGGACCGCACCGTGCCAGCAGGGCATCGGTCCCTTCGACTGCTTCAACGCCCAGAACGATGCCGTCCTGGATGACGGTCGCCTGCCCGACGTCGGCTGCCCCCATCGCCTGCAGCACCGCCACCCCGCGGGCGATGTCGGCCTCGGCCTGCGTATCCGGCACAAGGCGGCCATAGGGCCCTTTGACGGCCAGCAGGTCTCCCATCAACTCATCCACGCCGCGGACAGTGAAGCCCTCCTGTTCCAGGGTCTTGACCAGAGCCCCAAGCAAGCCGTCGTCGCCGAGGCTGTTGAACTTGAGCTTCGTCAAGGCCTTCAGGGTATAGCCGTCCGGCCGCAGTTCAGACAGCGATGGGCGCTTGACCGGACCGATCAGGACCAGTTCGACCACGCCTGCTCCGCGGAAGGCATCCATGGCCCGCTTGGTCTGGCCCAGCTTGACCCAAAGATGGTCGACGCCATCCACCGTGGAGGGTTCGGTGTTGCCCTCGACGGCCACCACAAAGACGCCACGGCCCTGTGACTGGCAGTGCTCGATCAGCCGGCGGGGAAGGTGTCCGCCGCCAGCAACAATGCCAAGCGGCCCCGGCATCAGTACGGACCCACCATCACTGCGGAACCACCATCAGTAGTCTTGCGGGCGCAGGATGGGGCGGCCCGTTTCAACACGCAGGAAACCCAGCAGATTGCGCACCGTGTCCAGTTCGCCAAAGTCGGCTTCGATAGCATCCATGCGCTCGGACAGGGTGCCGCCCTCCTCCACGAACAGCCGGTCGAAGACTTTCAGGAGCGCCTGGATCTCTTCACTTGCGATGCCGGCGCGCTTGAGCCCGATCAGGTTCAGCCCGTCGAGGCGTGTCGGGCGGGCCATGACGATGCCATAGGGAATGACGTCATGCTTGGTGCCGACCATGGCGCCCAGAATGGCATTGCGGCCGACCCGAACGAACTGCTGCACGCCTGTAAGGCCGCCGAGTATCACGTTGTCCTCGATCGTGACATGCCCGGCGAGGGTGCAGTTGTTGGCCATGATGACGTTGTTGCCGATCTGGCAGTCGTGCGCCACATGGGACCCCGGCATGAAGAGGCCGCCATTGCCGACGCGCGTGACCATGCCGCCGCCTTCGGTGCCGATGTTCATCGTGACATGTTCACGGATGATATTGTCGGTCCCGATCTGCAGTTCCGAGGGTTCACCGCGGTACTTCAGGTCCTGGGGGCCCTGGCCGATGGAACTGAACGGCAGTATCTGCGTCCGTGCCCCGATCGTCGTTCGCCCGTCGATCACCACATGGCTGTGAAGCTTGACCGCCTCGCCCAGCTTCACGTGCCGCCCGATGATGCTATAGGGTCCGATCTGGCATCCGTCGCCGATCTGGGCGCCGGACTCGATAATCGCTGTAGGGTGGATGTCCGGCATCAATAATCCATGATCATCGCGGAGTAACTTGCGCTCGCGACCAGGGTGCCATTGACTTTCGCTTCGCCGGAGAACTTCCAGACGTTGCGGCGGTTTCGTACGCGTGTGACGTGGATGTTCAGAACGTCGCCGGGCACTACGGGCTTGCGGAACCGTGCGTCGTCGACAGTCATGAAGTAGACAGGCTTGCCGTGGGCATCCTCGCCCAGCGTGTACATCACCAGAGCCGCCGCGGTCTGGGCCATGGCCTCGACGATAAGAACGCCCGGCATGACGGCCCGCTCGGGAAAGTGACCAAGGAAAAACGGTTCGTTGATGGTGACGTTCTTCACCCCGGTTGCCGACTCGTTGGGGACGATGTCTTCAACCTTGTCGATCATCAAGAACGGATAGCGGTGCGGCAGCAGCTCCATGATGTCCTGGACATCGAGGCTGACGGTACCCTCCTGTTCACTGGTTTCTTCACTCATCCTTCTTCCTACCTCTTGCCTTCAGCTGGCGGTCCCAGAGTGCACACAGCCGAAAGAACTCCCTTGCCGGCCGGGCCGGGCTGCCCAACACAGTCATACCCTCAGGAATGTCACGCATGACGCCCGACTTCGCACCGATTCTGGCTCCCGCACCGACCTTCAGGTGGCCGGATACCCCGGCTTGTGCAGCCACCGCCACGAAATCCTGCAGGACGGAGCTGCCGGCTACGCCAGACTGAGCCACAAGCACGCAGCCGCGACCGATGCGCACGTTGTGCCCGATCTGTACGAGATTATCAATCTTTGCCCCCGCCCCGATGACGGTGTCAGGCCCCGCCCCGCGGTCGATCGTGGAGTTAGCACCGATTTCGACGCCATCCTCGACGATCACCCGGCCGAGCTGTGGGACGTCGACAAAGCCCTCCGGGTCCATGGAAAAGCCAAAGCCCCGGGTTCCAACCCGGGCGCCGGCATGGATCTGGCAGGCTCGCCCGATAACGCAGAACTCCAGGGAGACGTTCGCTCCGATGACTGTTCCGTCGCCGATTTCGACGCCCTGGCCGACAACCGTGTTGGCGCCCAACCGGCAGCCGCGGCCTATCTTTGCCCCGGGGCCTACGGCTACGCCGGCGCCCAGTTCGCTGCCCTCCCCGACGCTGGCGCTCTCGTCAACGACGGCGGACGGATGAGCGCCGGGGACCGGCGCCTGAGCCGGATAGAAGGCCTGGGCCACCTTGGCGTAGCCCCGATAGGGCCGCTTGGTCAGGATCAGCTTCATTCCTTCAGGGGCACGCTCGGCAAACTCCGGATCGACGATGCAGGCGCCGGCCTTGCTTTGCTCGAACTGCTCGATGTAGCGCCGGTTGTCGAGAAAGCTCACGTCCTCAGGACCGGCACTGTCGAGGGGGGCCACGTCCTGGAACTCCATCGCCGGATCGCTGCCGGACTGAAGCTCCGCTTCGGCCAGTTCGGCCAGCTGCGAGAGACTGAAAGGTCCTGAACGTCTGAAGAATCGGCTGTCCGCCATACCACCACCCCTTTGGGTTCGCCGTCGCTGAAGGGGACGGCCTTGCCCGCCGCTCCCTAGTTACCTGCCGTTCCCGAGGAGACATCGACGAGGCGGCTGTTCAACCGCCTGAGCGCCTCCTCCGTAAGGTCGAACTCGGACTTCACGATAATGACGGTGGTCTTCGCGAGGATCAGATCCAGCTCTCGCTCGACGGCGATCTCCTGGGAGATTGACTGAAGCACCTGCTGGACCTGCGCCATGCCCTGGCTGAAGAGTTGATCGAGGCGCCGCCGCTCGGCCTGCATCTCCCGCTGCAGAGCCACGCCTTCGGCTTCGAGGCTGCTGCGTTCCTGACGGTAGTCGTCGGTGGATAAGCTGGCCCGGCGCTGGGCGAGATCAAGATCGGCCTCGCGGAGGGCCTCTTCCCGGTCCCGCATGGTCTGCTGGGCGGCGATCCGCGCGGCTTCCACCCGCTCAGCCAGGGTCTTCACCGCGACCGATTCCCGAAGCACGGCCTGAACATCGATGACCCCGATGAGCGGAGCCCGCTCAACCTGCGCATCGGCCGCAACCGGAAGCAAACTCAGGAATACAAGGGCAGCGGCGAAGCGCAATGGCCAGCTGCATTGACGCGTCATTTTGCCTAAAACTGCGTTCCGAAACTGAAGTTCAGGATTTCGGTTTCGTCGAAATCCTCCTTGATCACTGCAAAGCCCAAGTCTATGACGACTGGCCCGAAGGGCGAGTTCCACGAAACACCGGTACCCACGGTGACTCTGGGCGCCGAAGAATCTTCCACGTCCACGTTCAGACTGTCGTTCTCGTCCAGGTCCCAGGCAGCGCCAACATCGGTGAAGACGCGCCCGCGAACGTCGAGATCGAAGGGCAGCTCAATGGGAAAGGCGACCTCTACGGTGCCGGTGTAGAAGTGCTTGGCACCCAGGGCGTCGCCCGTCCGCTCGTCGCGCGGCCCGATGCCGCCGAACTCAAACCCGCGTGGATTGCCGCCGCCGCGGAAGAAGCGGTCGGAGATCCGCGTGTCCTCGCCGATACCGACAACGGTACCCGCCGAACCCCGCAGGCTGGCGGTGTAATCCTCGAAGATCGTATGGAAGTAACCGCTGTTGACGGATGCTTTAAAGAAGCTCACATCGCCGCCGAGACCGGTGACCTCCGTCCGCAGGCGCCCGATCACACCCTCCCGAGGATCGAAGCGCGAGTCTCTGGTATCATAGGTCAGCTCGTTGCTGACGCCGGAACGCAGGGTTTCGCCCTCTTCCGATTGCACGAGCAGAGAGGCATCACTGCCAACGTCGGTGATGTCGCGGTTCTCGATGGTGTAGCGCACGACATTGCGAATCTCTTCGGTGAGGTTGAAGCCTGCCCGCAGCGATCCGCCGAGACGTTCTTCCTCGAAAGAGCTTTCGTCGTCCCGGTCATCGGTGGTTCGGAAGAGATCGAAGCCCGCAGCCAGGTTCCGGTCGAGGAAGTAAGGCTCGGTAAAGCTGAAATCGATCTCGGAAGCCTCGCCGGCCAAGGTGAAGCTGAGGCGCAGATCCTGGCCGCGGCCCAGCAGGTTGCGCTCGCGGATACCGATATTGCCGATGGGGCCGTCGGTTGACGAGAAACCTGCACCGAAGGTCAGATCGCCCGTCGACTGCTCCTCGACCTCCACCTTGACGACCGTGCGGTCCGGGGCGCTGCCCGGTTCGTTCTCCACGGTCACCGTTTTGAAGAAGCCGAGGTTCTGGACCCGCTGGCGGGAGCGGCGCAGCTTGGAGCTGTTGAAGGCATCGCCCTCGACCAGCCGGAACTCCCTGCGAATAACACGGTCCAGGGTGCGAATGTTGCCCTCGATGTCGATACGCTCGACGAAGACCTTGGGGCCTTCCTGAATGTCGAACACGAGATCGATGGTAAGGTTTTCACGGTCGCGCTGAACGCGGGGACGGATGTCGACAAAGGCAAAGCCGAGATCGCCGACCGCCTCCGTCAAAGCTTCGATGGTGTTGTCGACTTCACTGGCGTCGTACCAGTCGCCCTCGGAGGTGGTGAGCTCGTCGCGCAGCGACTCCGGGTCCAGATTGCGCAGGGTCGTCTCGATGCCGATCGCGCCGAAGCGGTAGCGAGGGCCCTCTTCAACGGTGAAGGTGACGATGAAGTCCTGGTTGTCGGGTGTCAGCTCCGCAACCACTGAGACCACCCTGAAGTCGGCATAGCCCTCGTTCAGGTAGAAGCGGCGCAGCAATTCCCGGTCGAAGGTCAGCCGGTCCGGGTCGTAGGTGTCGGTTGTGGTGAAGAAGTTCCAGAATGACGCCTCGGACGTGGTCACCTCGTCACGCAGGGTCGAATCAGAAAACTCACGATTGCCGATGAAGTTGATCGAACGGATACTCGTGAGCGGTCCTTCCGAAATCTCGAAGGCCAGATCGACCCGGTTCTGCTCCAGCTGAATTACCTTGGGTTCCACCGTGGTGGCGAAGCGTCCGGAGCGGCGATAGATCTCCAGAATGCGGTCGGCATCGCTTTGAACCTTGGTGCGCGTGAAGACGACGCGCGGGCGCAGCTCGATTTCCTGCTGCAGCGTCTCGTCGTCAATGCGCCGGTTGCCCTCGAAAGCGATGCGGTTGACGATCGGGTTCTCGGCGACCACCACGATCAGAACGTTGCCCTCGCGCCGCAGGGTGACGTCGGCGAAGAGGCCGGTGGAAAAGAGGTTCTTCAGAGAGCGGTCTAGGCGAACCGGATCAAAGGGATCGCCGGGCGTGACCCGCATGTAGGAGCGCACGGTTGTCGCTTCGATGCGCTGTGTGCCTTCGACCCGAATGGCCTCGATTCGGCCGCCTGAGAGCAGAGACTGCGCCTGGATAGGCTCCGGCAGGCTGACGCATACTGTACCGGACAGCAGGCACGCCAAGGCGACGACGAACAAGCGTCCGCGAAACACGTTCCCTCGATCCTTCCCCCGTGGCGCTGGTGCTTGTGTTTTAAGTGACCAGGCCTTTGACAAAATTCACTAAGCCCTCGAAGCGGAGCAGGTCATTCCAGGTGACGAAGACCATCAACGTCAATACCAGAGCGAGTCCGATCCTGAAACCGTATTCTTGGGCTCTTTCGCCCAGCGGACGGCCCCGCAGGGCTTCAATGGCGTAGAACAAAAGATGGCCGCCGTCGAGCATCGGCACCGGAAAAAGATTAATCAGGCCCAAGTTAATCGAAAGAACGGCGGCGAAGAAAATCGCTTGAGGAATACCGTGCTCGGCAACCTGGCCCGACATCTGCGCAATGCGGATCGGCCCGCCCAGTTCATCGGCGCCCCGGTCGCCCCGGATGATCTGTCCCAGGGCGGTGAATGTCTGGTTGATGATCGAGACGGTCTCTCGCGTCGCCTGCCAGACCGCCGTGGCCGGATCGTGGCGAATGAAGTCGCTGCTGGAGCGGGTTATCCCGAGACGCCCAACTTCCTGGACCTCTCCCAGCGCATTTTGGACTTCTGCGCGCGAGGGCGTCGCGACCAGATCGACCTCCTGGCCGTCGCGCAGGACGACGACCTCCAGGCGCTCTTCCGGGCGCAAGCCGACAATCCGCTGCAATTCCTCGAACCGTGCGATTGACTGGCCGTTGACGGAGAGCACTTCGTCTCCGGCCTCGAAACCGGCCGCTTCCGCGGCGGAGTCCGGCATCACCTCGCCCACGACGGCCGGCGTGAAGGGCTGGCCGATCATGCTGAACAGCCCCGCCAGCAGAACGATGGCGAAGAGGAAGTTTGCGATCGGCCCGGCGGCCACGATCCAGGCCCGCTGTCCCAGGCGCTTGTGCGGAAAGGCCACCGCCTTCTCGGCGGGGCTCAGTTCAGCAACGCTGCCGTCAGGCATGCTGGCAGCGTTGGCATCGCCGAACATCTTCACATAGCCGCCGAGCGGGATGATGCTGAACTTCCAGCGCGTGCCGGCCTTGTCCGTCCAGCCGAACAGCTCCGGCCCAAAGCCGATGGAGAAGATCTCGACCCGGACGCCGTTCCAGCGGGCCACCAGGTAGTGGCCCAACTCGTGGATGAAGACCAGCGCGGTCAGGATGACCAGAAAAGGAATGCCAAAGCCGTAGAGGCCGCCAGAAAAATCCATAACTTACAGATAGTTCCTAAGTTTTGGTCTGAACTTCGGGCGGCTCTTCAGCGCCGTCGGCTCGCAGCCCGAAACCGTCGTTTCCTAGCCGCGCCAACCGCCCCTGGTGATACTCCAAAACCGCTGTCAAGAAAAGGACTTAGGCCCGGCCGCCCCGTTCTTCAAGCAGCCTGGTTGCGGTCTCCCGCGCGCGGTCATCGGCCTCCTCAACGCCCTCCAGGGACGTCAGGGGCGTACTGGGGTGGCGCTCCAGGGTCTCCTCGACCACCGCGGCGATCTCCACGAAGCCGATCTGTCCCGCGAGGAACGCGGCCACGGCGACCTCGTTGGCTGCGTTGAGCGTGGTCGCGGCCGTGCCCCCGGCCCGGAGCGCGGCGCGCGCCAGGGCCAGGGCGGGAAACCGCTGGGGATCGGGTGCTTCGAAATCCAGCCTTGCGATGGCGGCCAGGTCCAGGCGGTCCACCGGGGTCGCCATGCGCTCAGGCCAGGCCAGGGCATAGGCGATCGGGGTTCGCATGTCCGGCTGCCCCAGCTGCGCCAGGACCGATCCGTCAACGTAGGACACCATGGAATGGATTACCGATTGCGGATGAACCAGGATGTCGATGCGATCCTCCGGCATCTCGAAGAGGTGATGCGCTTCGATGAGCTCAAGGCCCTTGTTCATCATGGTCGCCGAATCAACGGAGATCTTGGCCCCCATGTCCCAGTTCGGATGAGCCACCGCCTGTTCCGGGGTCACGGCCCCCATCTCTTCCAGCGACCAGGAGCGAAAGGGCCCGCCCGAGGCGGTCAGCACAAGGCGGTCCACGGTCTGGCGGTTTTCCAGGTCGAGGACCTGAAAGATGGCGTTGTGCTCGGAGTCCACAGGCAGGAGCTGCGCATCGCAGCGTGTCACCTCGCCGGTCATAAGGCCCCCGGCGCAGACCAGGGTTTCCTTGTTGGCGAGCCCGACCACGCGGCCCTGGCGGATCGCCGACAGAGTGGGCGCCAGCCCGGCCGCGCCGACAATGGCGGCCATGACCCAGTCACAGGGCCGGGCCGCGGCCTCGGCGACCGCCGCCGGCCCCGCGGCGGCCTCAATGCCGCTGCCGCTGAGCGCCTCCTTCAGGTCCGCGTAGCAGGTTTCGTCAGCCACGACGGCCAGCCGGGCACCGAAACGCTTTGCCTGAAGTGCCAGACGGGAAACCGAACGGTTCGCGGTCAGGGCCTCGATCTGAAAGGCTTCGGGATTGCGCTCGACAAGGTCCAGGGTGCTGCAACCGATGGATCCGGTCGACCCCAGGACTGTCAGGCGCTTGGGCTGGGTCGCGGTTTTCAGGGAGGGCGTTGCCAAGGACATCTGTGATCTCAAACCTCTAGGACCCGTACAAACACGAAGACGACGGGCAGCACCGCCAGCAGGCCGTCGACACGATCCAGGATACCACCATGACCGGGAATCAGGTGACTGGAATCCTTTACCCCGAAATGGCGTTTGCAGAACGACTCCAAAAGGTCGCCGCCCTGCGCCACGACCGCCATCGCGAGGCCGGCCAGAAACAGCGTGAGCGCTTGCTGATCGAGCCAGGGGGCCGCCAGCGCGCTGACCAGGCCGGCGGCCAGGGCGCCGCCGATCAGGCCGGCCCAGGTCTTGTTCGGGCTGATCCTCGGCGCCAGCTTCGGCCCGCCGATCCCGCGGCCCGCGAAATAGGCGCCGATATCCACCGTCCAAACCACCGCCAGGATCCAGAAGATCAGTGTGCGCCCCTGCTCCGGCATATGTCTCAACCAGAGGAAGGATACCACCGCGAGCCCTATATAGAGCGTGCCCGCGGCGAACCACAGCGCCTGGCGCCGGTGCAGCAGGAGGTTCACCAAAAGCACCGCGAGCGTGCCGATCAGCAACTCCAAAAGGACGTATTGGGAGACGTCGAAAGCGAACGACAACGGCAATGCGATCAGCACGAGGATGACAAGATATCCGCCCGGAAGGAGTCTGCCGCCGGCGCAGAGCCGTGCCCATTCCCACCCCATCAGGCCGGCGGCGACGAACATCAAAGCATCCAGCCAGAGGCCGCCGACATAGATATCCACCAGCACCAGCGGCGCCAGCACCAGCGCGGAGAGGATGCGGACTTTCAACAAGCCCGCTGCCTATTGGGATTCGGCGGCGGCGCCGTAACGGCGGTCGCGGCGGAGGTATTCCTCAACGGCGGCCATCAGATCGGCCTCTTCGAAGTCCGGCCAGAGCTTGTCGACAAAGACCAATTCGCTGTAGGCCGCCTGCCACAGGAGAAAGTTGCTGAGGCGCTGCTCGCCGGAGGTCCGGATCAGAAGGTCGGGATCGGGAATCCCGGCCGTCAGCAGTCCCCGGGCGAAGAGATCCTCATCGATCATCGCCGGGTCAAGCCGACCTGCGGCTGCCTCCTCGGCCAAGCGGCGTGCAGTGGCGGCGATCTCCTGGCGGCTGCCGTAGCTGAGGGCAATTATCAGGTTCAGCCCGGTGTTGTCCCTGGTGCGCGCCTCCGCATCGTCGATCAGGCGGGCGATGTCGCCGGGCAGGCGATCCCTCTCCCCGATGACAAGCAAGCGGATGCCTCTCTCGTGCAGTTCCGCCAGTTCGCTCTGCAGGTAGCGGCGCAGCAAGCCCATGAGGTCTTCGACCTCGGTCATCGGGCGCCGCCAGTTCTCGGACGAGAAGCCGTAAAGGGTGAGATAGGGAATACCCATCTCCGCTGCGCCGGCTATGCAGCGGCGTACGGCCTCGGCGCCCTGGCGATGGCCCAGCGTGCGCGGCAGGCCGCGCGCGTTCGCCCAACGCCCGTTTCCGTCCATAATGATCGCCACGTGCTGTGGCAGCGCCGGGGCGGCTGAGAGGCGAGACTCATCCATCGCAATCAGACCTGGAGTATCTCCTCTTCCTTCTGCGCGAGGGTGTCATCGACCTTCTTGATGTGGCTGTCCGTCAGGGTCTGGATCTCTTCCGACCACTGGTGATGCTCGTCTTTGGAGATTTCGGAGTCCTTTTCCATCTTCTTGAGCATCTCCATGCCGTCGCGGCGCACATTGCGGACGGCAACCCGCGCCTGCTCGGCATACTTGCCCGCAATCTTCGTCATCTCGACGCGCCGCTCCTCTGAGAGCGGTGGAATGGGCACGCGGACAAGCTGTCCGTCGGTAGCGGGATTGAGGCCCAGACCCGAGTCGCGGATCGCCCTTTCCACGGCACCCACAAGACTGCGGTCCCAGACCTGAACGGTCACCATGCGCGGCTCCGGCACCGAGATGCTGCCAACCTGGTTCATCGGCGTTGCGGCGCCATAGGCATCCACGGTGATCGGCTCCAGGAGGCCGGCTGAGGCACGGCCGGTCCTGAGCCCGGCGAACTCCTTGTGCAGGGCATCGATGGCGCCGTCCATCCGGCGCTTGATGCCGCTTAGGTCTGGGTCTGCCACGTCTTAGTCCTCGTTTCTCACCAATGTATAGCGCCCGTTGCCGGCCAGGACCTCGGCGAAAGCTCCCGGCCGATAGATCGAAAAGACCAGGATCGGGATCTTGTTCTCGCGGGCCAGAGAGATGGCCGCATGATCCATCACCCCCAGGTCGTCGGTCAGCACGGTCATGTAGTCCAGGCGCTCGTAGCGCGTCGCATCCGGCGACTTCTCCGGATCGGCATCGTAGACGCCGTCGACCTTGGTCCCCTTCAGCAGGACGTCGCACCCCATCTCCGAGGCCCTGAGGGCTGCCGCTGTGTCGGTCGTGAAATAGGGGTTTCCGGTGCCGGCCGCAAAGATGACAACGCGGCCCTTTTCCATGTGCCGCTCCGCGCGCCGGCGGATGTAAGGCTCGGCGATCGTGTCCATCGGAATGGCCGACTGGACGCGGGTATCGACGCCGATCTGCTCCAGGGCGTTCTGCAGGGCCAGCGCGTTTATTACCGTCGCCAGCATTCCCATATAGTCGGCCGAGGCCCGTTCCATGCCTGCAGCCGCGACCGAGACGCCGCGGAAAATGTTTCCGCCGCCGACCACGAGGCAGACGTCGACGCCCAGGGCCCTGACCTCGCCCACGTCTCGGGCGATCTGGGCCACCATGTCCTTGTCCATGCCATACTCGCGATCACCCATCAGGGCTTCGCCGGAGATCTTCAACAGCACGCGCTTGTAGCGCGGTGCGGGGTGCAGCTGGGTTTGCGTCTCAGACATGAGCCTCTGTGGAGCCTTGCGACGGGTAGGTGTCGGCGGGAATGAAGCGGGCCGTATGGTAATGCGCCCAGGGCCTTCGCGCCAGTGGCCCGAGGCCCCCGGAGGCGGGAGAAATCTATAGCCGAGAAAGCTATGCGCGACAATTGTGACTAAACAGCGGCGCTGTAAAGGGCGCGCGCCAGAGCCCATACCTGAGGCTACACCAGAGCCTACACCAGAGCCTACGCCAGGGCCTGCCCCGGGCCCGCCCTGACGGAGGGCCCGGAAGGGCAGCGCAGGAAGCCGAGGAGCCGTGTTTAGCCGCCGAGGGTGGCTGCCACTTCCGCGGCGAAATCGGCTTCTTCCCGTTCGACGCCCTCACCAAGCTGGAAGCGGTGGAATCCGGCAATCTTGACCGGAGCACCGGCGTCCTTCGCTGCAGCTTCCAGCACCTTGGAGACCTTGTTCTCGCCGTCGATGACGAAGACCTGCTCCAGCAGGCAGACCTCCTCGTAGAACTTCCGCAGGCGGCCCTCGACCATCTTTTCGATGATTTCCTCGGGTTTGCCGCTGGCACGGGCCTGCTCGCTGAGTACGCTGCGCTCGCGCTCCAGGGACGATGCGTCGACGCCGTCGCGGTCCACGGCCAGCGGCTGGGCCGCGGCGACATGCATGGCAAGCTGACGCCCAAGGGCCTCCAGCTTGGCCGTGTCGCCCTCGGATTCCAGACCGACCAGGACGCCGATCTTGCCGAGCCCCGGTGCCGTCTGATTGTGGATGTAAGAGCAGACCACGCCCTTGCCCACGGAAATCCCTGCGCTGCGCCGCAGGGCCATGTTCTCGCCGATCTTGGCGATCATGTTGGTCAACTCGTCGGCGACGGCGTTGCCGGTGGACGGAAAACTCGCCGCCTTGACCTGTTCCAGATCGCCGCCGACGCCGAGGGCGATCTGGGCGCAACTGCGCACGAAATCCTGAAAGGTCTCGTTGCGGGCAACGAAATCGGTCTCGGAGTTCACCTCCACCACTGCACCGGCGGTTCCTTCGGACGCGACTCCGACAAGCCCCTCTGCTGCCACGCGGCCTGCCTTCTTGGCCGCAGCGGCCAGCCCCTTCTTGCGCAGCCAGTCGACCGCAGCCTCCAGATCGCCGTCCGTCTCGGTCAGCGCCTTCTTGCAGTCCATCATCCCCGCGCCGGAGGATTCGCGCAGCTCCTTCACGAGTGCCGCGGTAATCTGAGCCATGACTCGTTCCCTTTTCTTGGAGTCCAGTGTCGCCTGAAAGCCCGGCGGCGGGCGCCGCCGGGACCGATCCTCAAGTACCGAAAGCCTCAGCCGCCTGTGGTGGCTTCCTTGGGCGCCTCGCTCTCAGAGGCGGCCTCGGCCGCTCCGGTGACGGGCTCTGCAGTGGCTTCCGGCGCTGCTTCCGGTGCCGCTTCTGCAGGCGCCGCGGCCGGCGCCTCGCCGGCTGCCGGCGCTTCGGGCAGGACCTCCACGGGGGCCTCTTCCGCTGCCCCGGCGTCACCGCCGGTCGCCGTGAGCTCGGCCTGAATGCCGTCCAGGACCGCATCGGCGATCAGATCGCAGTAGAGGCTGATGGCGCGCAGCGCATCGTCGTTTCCGGGGACCGGGAAGGTCACGCCCTTGGGATCCGAGTTGGAGTCCAGGACACCGATGACGGGGATATTCAGGTTCGTGGCCTCGTCGACGGCGATGTGCTCCTTGTTGGTGTCGATCACGAAGATGACGTCCGGCAGCCCGCCCATCTCCTTGATCCCGCCAAGGGCGCGCTCCAGCTTGTCGCGCTCGCGGGTCAGGTTAAGCAGTTCCTTCTTGGTCAGCCCGATGTGTTCTTCAGCGAGCTGGTCCTCGACCGTGCGAAGCCGCTTGATGGAGTTGGAGATGGTCTTCCAGTTGGTCAGCATGCCGCCCAGCCAGCGGTGGTTCACATAGTACTGACCGCAGCGCTTGGCCGCCTCGGCCACCTTTTCGCTCGCCTGACGCTTGGTGCCGACGAAGAGCACGCGGCCGCCGCCGGCCACGATGTCGCGCACTGCGACAAGGGCCTGGTTCAGCAGCGGCAGGGTCTGCTCCAGATCGATGATGTGAACGCCGTTGCGGGCCCCGAAAATGAACGGGGCCATGCGCGGATTCCAGCGGCGGGTGGTATGTCCAAAGTGGACGCCAGCTTCCAACAGCTGACGCATCGAGGGGCTCGGAAGCGCCATGAGATCTTCTCCGGTTGGTCCACCGCGGGCCTGTCATCGGGGCGCTGCCAAGGTTGGGCCAAGGCAGCGACCTGACACCGGAGCGACGGTCGGGATGTCTCCCCGCCAGCCGCAATGCCCGCGTGTGAGATTGAAAACGTGGGGGATGTAGCCGTCGGCAGCACAAAAATCAAGCACAAACAGGCCGATTCGGCCTCTGCCCACACCCGTCTGCCAGCGCCCCTTTCCCCGCCGCCGGCGCTATGGCCCCGGCCTGCTGCCTGCTCCTGGGGCCAGATAGCGGCCGACGAGAGCCTGAGCGGACTCCTGCATCGCCGCCTCCGCGGCCTTCAGGTCGCCATCGTTGCTGGCGAATAGGATCGCCATCCTATGTTCCGGCAGGATCAGCATCAGGGCGTACCACATCGTGTTGGAGCCGTTGTGCCACAGCAGCGGCCCCCGCGCGCCCAGTTCGCCAGGATCGCCCGCCACCCAGCCATAGGCATAGTCCTCCAGCAGGGGCCGGTGCAGGCGCCGAAAAGTCTCGGGCTGCAGTAAGGCGCTTTCGCCGCGGGGCCCCGCCAGATGCGCCTGCACGAAGCGCGCCCAGTCCTGCAGCGACATGTGCAGCGTGCCCGCCGGCCCCAGGATCGCGTTGTTGTCCGCGTTGGGGCCTGGGGCGGTTGCCCGTTTCATCAGGCCCAGGACTGTCTGGTGGCCCCAGGGCTGCTCGATGCCGCCGGCCCGGCCCGGCGCCCCGAAACCGGCGGAGGTGATTCCCAGCGGCGTGAAGACCTCGCGCCGCATCAACTCTTCCCAGGAGGCCCCGGTTGCCTGCTCGGCGACGACGCCGGCCAGGGTATACCCCACGTTGGAGTAGAGATGGGCGCTGCGTGGCGGGTGGACCGGCGCTTCCGTGAGGATCCTCATCACCGCCTGCAGCCGCCTGCTCGGGAGTTCGCCGTCAACGGGCGGACGCTCGAAGTTGGAGAAGAAGGAGAAGTTCGCCGGCAGGCCGGCCCGGTGGGTCAGGAGGTCCTCCAGCGTGACCGAATGGTAGCCGCTGTGAATGCTCTCGGTTTGGGCCGGCAGCAGATCGGATAGGGGCGTTGTCCAGTCCAGAACCCCGCGCTCGACCAGGCGGGCGATCATGGTCGCCGTCATGGCCTTCGTCACCGACCCCAGATGCCAGAGGTCTTCCGTGGTTACAGCGATCGGGTGGCCCTTGCGCCTCAGGCCGACCGCAGCAACCTCTCGAACCTCCCCGTCCTTCAAAACCAGCCCACCCAGGCCAACGAGACCATGTTTCTCGCGTTGGGCCTCCAGCATCTGCTCCAAAGATGTCGCCTCCACCGGATAGCCTGCGCAAGGCCAGGCAATGCCCAGCAGGGCAATCGCCAGGATGCGCCGAATGCCCCTCAACAACGGTGCCCACGGCTGGACGCCCGTTGTCCGGGCGGACAGATGCCGCAGGCGCCGGAAACTGCAGCGCTCGAGAGCTTCAGATCTTGTACCCTTCGTCCTGGAGCTTGGAGATCATGCGTCTGTTGATCTCCTGCCCGACGGCCATGCCCCACCGCTGGCCGATCATCATCGACTCTGTGGTCACCTGCGGCAGCTTCTTCACCACGCTGCGACCAACCGGCGTGCGGTAGAAAGCCAGCATGCCGTCAATCTCCTCTTCGGTGAAGATGCGGTCGTAGACGGGAACGGTCTGTTCGATAAAGGCATCGAGCGATTCCATGAAGGCCGCTTCACCTTCCTTGATCACCAAGGCCCAGATCTCCTCCGGAACGTCAGGACGCAGCCTTTTCAAGGTACCGGTGCTCTGCTTGATCGCCAGCGGCAAGACCTCCTGCAGCAGGCTTTCCATCTGGCTGATCTCCAGCAGGTCTCTGATCTTGTCTGTCTTGTCCTGCGCCTGGGCCGCATGCGCGCCGGCGGCAAGGCCGGTAAACGCGACTGCGACCACGAACACTGCCCTCACTGTGCCAAGCATGACGTGATCCTTTCCATTGAGGCCCTGACCATCGGAGTCCTGACCATCGGAGCCCTGACCATCGGAGCCCTGACCATCGGAGCCCTGACCATCGGAGCCCTGACCATCGGAGCCCGGCGTGCCTGGTGCGATGGTTTCGAAATCCGGCACATGAACTGTGCCGGACTTTGAAAGCTGAATCACACCAGAATCATACATCCAGTGTCCTTGCGATTCCGGAATCCGCACCCGCGAATTTCAGAATCACGGCACTAGCGGTCCTGCATGACCAGCCCGGGAATGGCCTTGATGGCCTGCCGCGTGGCCGGCGAGAGCCGGTAGCCGCCGCCGAGGGCCAGCTCGACCTCCTGCCCGTCCTCCAGGGTCAGCACCAGCTTGACCTTGCTGCGCCCCCTGCCCTCGCGCTCCAGCAGCGATTTCAGGCTGTTCAGCGGCGCGGGATCGTGCAGGTAAAGGTCCAGACCCTTGGAGGCCTTGGCCGCCGCGTTGTCGAGCGGCTCCAGGGACTGCGCCGTCAATCGCGGCTCGTCCTCGCCGCGCTGCTCGACGGAGACCCTGAGCAGCAGCGGCTGGCCGCCGTCCAGCAGCTCCCGCGACTGACCGAGGGTTTCCGAGAACAGGGTGACCTCGAAAACCCCGGCGGCATCGGTGAACTGGACGAAGGCCATGCGGTTGCCCTTGCGGCTGTTGAGCTCGCGTTTGCCGATGACGATCCCGGCCATGGTTACGACACCGGCGACGCCGCCCTGCAGGACTTCGCTGCTGGTCGTCACCGCCATCTTCTCCAGGGTGGTGCCGTAGGTGTCGAGCGGATGGGCTGAAAGGTAGAAGCCGATTGCGTCGAACTCGTGGTTCAGCCGCTCCATGCCCGGCCAGTCCTCGACCGGTGGCAGCGGCAAGGGCGGCGGTCCGGCGCTGGCAACAGCCCCGAAGAGATTGACCTGCGCGCTCTCCCGCTCGTTGGCCGCCGCGCTGGCATGGCGGACGATGGTTTCGGCTGCGTGATAGACCTGCGCCCTGTTGGGACAGAGCCCGTCAAAGGCGCCGGCACGGGCCAGGTTCTCGACCTGGCGCTTGTTGATCAGCTTGACGTCGACGCGCTGGGCGAGATCGCCCAGACTCTGGAAGGACCCGGCGCTGTTCCGCTCCTCGACCACCGCCTGCATGGCCGCCGCGCCGACGTTCTTCACCGCGGCCAGGGCATAGCGGATGGCCGCCGTGCCGTCTTCCTGCACCTCGACCGAGAAATCGCGCTCCGAGCGGTTGATGTCGGGCGGCAGCAGGGGAATGCCAATCCGCTGAAGCTCCTGGCGGAACACGTTCAGCTTATCCGTGTTGCCCATGTCGTAGGTCATCGAGGCGGCGATGAATTCGACCGGGTGATTGGCCTTCAGATAGGCGGTCTGGTAGGCAACCAAGGCGTAGCCGGCGGAATGGGCCTTGTTGAAGCCGTAGCCCGCAAACTTGTCGACCAGGTCGAAGACGTAGGAGGCGCGGTCCTTCTTGACTCCCTTCTCCATGGCGCCCTTGACGAAGACATCGCGTTGGGCGTCCATCTCCGCCTTGATCTTCTTGCCCATGGCCCGGCGCAGCAGGTCCGCCTGGCCCAGGGAGTAGCCGGCGAAGACCTGGGCGATCTGCATCACCTGTTCCTGATAGATGATGACGCCATAGGTGTCTTTCACCACCGGCTCGATGGTCTCGTGCAGGAACTCCGGCTGTTCGCGCTCGTACTTGCAGGCGACGTACTTGGGAATGTTCTCCATCGGCCCGGGCCGGTAGAGCGCGACCAGGGCGATGATGTCCTCGAAGGTGTCGACCCGCGCCTCGCGCAGCAGGCTGCGCATGCCGGAACTTTCAAACTGGAACACGCCGACAGTGTCGCCGCGGCTCATCATTTCGAACGTCTTGGGATCATCCAGCGGAATATGAGCGAGATCGACAGACGTTCCGCGCCGCTCCAGAAGTTCGCAGGCGCGCACCAGCACCGTCAGGGTCTTTAGGCCCAGGAAGTCGAACTTCACCAGCCCCGCCTGCTCGACATACTTCATGTTGAACTGGGTGACGGGCATGTCGGAGCGTGGATCGCGGTACAGCGGAACGAGCTTATCGAGCGGGCGGTCACCGATCACCACACCGGCGGCATGGGTGGAGGCGTGGCGGTACAGGCCTTCGAGCCGGAGCGCGATGGTAATCAGCCGGTCCACCGCCTCGTCGTCTCGCCGCATCTCCTGAAGCTGCGGCTCGCCGTCGATGGCCTGCTGCAGGGTGACCGGGTTGGCCGGGTTGTTGGGCACCAGCTTGCAGATGCGGTCGACCTGCGGATAGGGCATCTGCAGCACCCGGCCAACGTCGCGCAGGGCAGCCCGGGCCTGGAGCTTTCCGAAGGTGATGATCTGGGCCACGTGGTCACGGCCGTATTTGTCCTGAACGTAGCGGATCACCTCGTCGCGGCGGTCCTGGCAGAAGTCGATGTCGAAGTCCGGCATCGACACGCGCTCGGGGTTGAGGAAGCGCTCGAACAGCAGGCCGAAGCGCAGGGGGTCCAGATCGGTGATGGTCAGCGCCCAGGCCACCACGGAACCGGCGCCCGAGCCGCGCCCCGGCCCCACCGGAATGTTGCGTGCCTTCGCCCATTTGATGAAGTCGGCAACGATCAGGAAGTAGCCGGCAAAACCCATCTCCTGGATCACGTTCAGCTCGAACGCCAAACGTTCGCGGTAGGGCGCCGCAACCGCCTCGCGATCCGCCGCTTCGACGCCCGGGAAGACCTGATCCTCCAAGCGCCTCTCAAGACCCGCCTCGGACTGGGCGTTCATTTCCTCTTCTTCGCTGCGGCCCGCTGTCGTGGGGAAGGCCGGCAGGATGGGCTTCACGAACTCGGGGAAGTAGGCGCAGCGCTCGGCGACCACAAGCGTGTTGTCGACCGCCTCCGGCAGGTCGGCGAAAAGCGCCCGCATCTCCGCTGCCGACTTGAAGCCGTGGTCCGGCGTCAGGCGCCGGCGGTCGCTCTGGGCGATGTAAGCCCCTTCAGCGATGCAGAGCAGCGCATCGTGGGCCTCGTAGTCGCCGGTGCCGGGAAAGTAGGCCTCGTTGGTGGCAACCAGGGGCAGGTCATGGGCATAGGCCAGATCCAGCAGCCCCTCTTCAATGGCGTCCTCTTCCGGCAGACCATGGCGCTGTAGTTCGACGTAGAGGCGCCCCGGGAAGATTGTCATGAGGCGCTTGAGGAAGGCCTCCGCCGCCGGCTTCTGTCCGGCCGCCAGCAGCCGGCCCAAGGCACCGGAGGCACCGCCGGTGAGCGCCAGAAGCCCCTCGGCATGCGCCGCCAGGATGTCGAGGCTGACCTGGGCCGCCTCGCTGGGCTCGCTCTCCAGGAAAGCCACCGAGACGAGATGCATGAGGTTCCGGTAGCCGGCCTCGTTCTGAACCAGCAGCACGAGCTGGTCGGGCGGTGGCGGAGTACCGTTACGCTGTTCGGAGTCCGGGCGGCTGATCCCAAGCTGGCAGCCGATGATCGGCTGAATGCCGGTTTTCTGTGCTTCCTGAGCGAACTCCAGCGCGCCGAAGAGGTTGCCGCTGTCGGTCACCGCGACGGCAGGCATGCGCTGCTCCTCGCAGAGCTTTACCAGGACCTTCGGGCGGATGGCCCCTTCGGAGAGCGAATAGGCGGAGTGGATCCGCAGATGAACGAAGTCGGCGCGTGACATCACTCAAGTCTGCCTCCGGGCCGGGAGTCGCGTCATCGCGAACAGGTCGCGAACCCCTGTGGGTAACTCCGCGCCCTGCCCCGCCCTGCGCCGCCTTGCCCCGGGGGGCTTCATCAGGCTTCGACGATATGCCCGTGCTCCAGGCGCAGGATGCGGTCCATGCGCCGGGCGAGGTCCATGTTGTGGGTGGCGATAAGGGCCGCCAGGCGGCCGCTGCGGACCAGCCCGACAAGCTGCGCGAAAACGCCGTCGGCTGTGTCGGGATCCAGGTTGCCGGTGGGCTCGTCGGCCAGCAGGACAGAGGGATCGTTGGCGAGGCCCCGCGCAATGGCGGCACGCTGCTGCTCGCCGCCCGAAAGGCGGGCGGGCCGGTGGTCCGCGCGCGGCGTGAGGCCGACGGAGTCCAAAAGCGCTGCAGCACGGGCTTTCGCATCCGACCGCCCCGCCCCGGCGATCATCTGCGGCAGGATCACATTCTCCAGGGCCGAAAATTCCGGCAGCAGGTGGTGGTACTGATAGACAAAGCCGATGGCCCGGCGGCGCAGCGCCGTGCGCGCATTGTCGGAAAGCTTCAGGCAGGGTTCGCCATCGATCAGCACTTCGCCATCGTCCGGCTTCTCCAGCAGGCCGGCGATGTGCAGCAGCGTCGATTTGCCGGCACCGGACGGGCCGACCAGTGCCACCATCTCCCCTGCTCGCAGCGCGAAGGAGGCGTCGTTCAACACCTCCAACGCGTTGCGGCCCTGCCGGAAGACACGCTTGACCTGCCGCAGTTCCAGGTTCGGGGCCGCATTCCCGCCACGCGTTCCAGCGGCAGCGCTCTTTGAGGCCTCATTCATAGCGCAGGGCCTCGACCGGATCGAGGCGCGCCGCCCGCCAGGCGGGATAGAGCGGCGCCAGGAACGAGAGCGCCAGAGCGAAGATCACCACAACGACGACCTCTGCCGGGTCGACCACCGCCGGCAACTGCGAGAGGAAATAGATTTCCGGGTCGAAGATGGTCCGCCCGGTGAGGTTCTGAAGGCCTTCGCGCAGGGTTTCGATATTGGCGGCAAAAGCCAGCCCCAGGCAGAAGCCCGTCACCGTGCCGATTACTCCTGTGCTGGCGCCGCTCAGCAGGAAGATGCGCAGGATCATGCCACGGGTCGCGCCCATGGTGCGCAGGATGGCAATGTCACGCCCCTTGTCCTTCACCACCATGGTCTGGCCTGAAATGACATTCAGCGCCGCGACGACGGTGATCAGTGAAAGAATCAGCGCCATCACGTTGCGCTCGATCTGAATGGCGTTGAAAAAGCCGGCATTGGTCTGCTGCCAGTCCACGGTTCGAAACCCGGGACCGAGGGTACGCTGAAGGTCGTAGCGCGCTTCCGACGCCTCATCCGGATGGCCGACGAAGACCTCCAGGGCGTTCACCGCTTCGGGCAGGCGAAAGAAAAGCTGTGCTGCCTCCAGCGGCATGTAGATGAAGCTGTTATCGTACTCGTACATCTCAACGTCGAAGAGCGCGGCGACCCGATAGGTCTTCATGCGCGGCACGGTCCCGACGACTGTCGTCGTTCCCTGCGGTGCCACGAGGCGCACGCTGTCGCCCACCCTGAGCCCCAGTTGCCGCGCCAGCCGGTACCCCATCAGGACGCCGCCGTCAGCGCTGTAATCGTCGAGGCTGCCGGCGATGATGTTTTCGGCCAGGATCGGCCGAGCCTGGACGTCCGCGCGGCGCATGCCCCGGACCAGCGCGCCGGTTGCGGCGCCTTGCGCCGTGACCATCACCTGCCCTTGGATCTGCGGGGTCGCCGTAGCGATGCCGTCCATCGCCAGCAGGCGCGTTGTCAGGTCGTCGAAGCCCGGCATTGCGCCGCCGTCCGCATAGACGGTCAGGTGGCCGTTGACGCCCAGGATGCGCGACAGCAGTTCCTGGCGAAAGCCGTTCATCACCGCCATCACGATGATAAGCGCCGCAACGCCGATGGCAATCCCGAGGATGGAGAAGGCGGCGATCAGCGAGACCGTCCCTTCTTGCTTGCGGGCCCGCAGGTAGCGCAGCGCCACCATGCGTTCGAAAGAGTCGAAGACCATCAGGTGACCGTACCGGCCAGGCGGGCAACGGCGGCATCGGGCGAGAGTTCCTCGCGCTCCTCGTTGCCGCCGCGGCGCTTGATCTCGACGACGCCGTTCTTCAGGCCGCGGGGCCCCACCACGAGCTGCCAGGGCAGACCGATGAGATCCATGGACGCGAACTTGGCGCCGGCGGGCATGTCGCGGTCGTCGTAGAGCACCTCGACCCCCGCTTCGACGAGCTGCCCGTAAAGCCTGTCGCAGGCCGTCGTGCAGTCCGTGTCGGTGGCCCGCAGGTTGATCAGGCCGAGCTTGAAGGGCGCTACGGACTCCGGCCAGATGATACCGTTGTCGTCGTGGCTGGCCTCGATGATGCCGCCGACCAGCCGCGACACGCCGATGCCGTAAGACCCCATGTGAATCGGCACGGTCTGATCGTCCGGCGTCGTCACCAGCGCGCCGAGGGGTTCCGAATACTTGGTGCCGAAGTAGAAGATGTGACCGACTTCGATGCCGCGCCCGACATAGCGCCGTGCATCCGGCACCTCGGCCTCGAAGAGGGCCTGGTCGTGCTTCTCGTCGGTGCGGGCATAGAGATTGGTGAAGTAGTCCACCACCTTCTGAACCCCGCCGTCATCCTTGTAATCGAAGTCCTCGCCCAGGACATCGTGATCGAGGAAGTCGCGGTCGCAGTAGACCTCGGACTCGCCGGTCTCCGCCAGCACGATGAACTCGTGGCTGAGGTCGCCGCCGATGGGCCCGGTGTCGGCCTCCATGGGAATTGCCTTCAGTCCGAGGCGCGCAAAGGTCCGGAGGTAGGCAACGAACTGCCGCTGATAGGCCCGCCGGGCTCCGTCGTAGTCAAGGTCGAAGGAATAGGCGTCCTTCATCAGGAACTCCCGCCCGCGCATAACGCCGAAGCGCGGCCGCACTTCGTCGCGGAACTTCCACTGGATGTGATAGAGCCCCTTCGGCAGGTCGCGGTAGCTCTTGGCGCCGTTGCGGAAGATCTCGGTGATGAGTTCCTCGTTCGTCGGCCCGTAGAGCATCTCGCGCTCGTGCCGATCCTGGATGCGCAGCATCTCCTTGCCGTAGTCGTCATAGCGCCCCGACTGCTTCCAGAGATCGGCCGACTGGATGGTCGGCATCAGCAGCTCCTGGCAACCGGAGGCGTCCTGCTCTTCGCGCACGATCTGCTCGATCTTGCGCAGGACGCGATAGCCCAGCGGCAGCCAGGAGTAGATCCCCGCCGAGGCCTGGCGGACCATCCCGGCCCGCAGCATCAGACGATGGGAGACGATCTCCGCTTCCTTCGGGGTCTCCTTCAGGGTGGGCATGAAATACTGCGAAAGGCGCATGCGATACTCTGGCGGTAAGCTCTGACAGTGAATACAAGGCCCGCGGCGACCGGGGCCGGACCGGCCGGGGCCAAAGCGGGGGTGAAGGTTGTATATGGGAAGCCCCGGGGCTTGTCCATGCCGCGACGGCCCGGCCCTGTCCTTGCCGAACCGCCTTATTTGGCCTCTTCCGCGCTCCGAAGGATGCGCTGGCAGCGGGCGGCCAGCTCGGCCTCGGCCTCGGACTGCAGCGGCTGGCCGTTGAAGAAGGCCTCTCCCGTCGCAAGATCGACTGTCACCTCGCCAATAAAGGCATCGGCTTCGAAGTTCACACCGCCGGCGGGAATGCCGAAGCGGTCGAAAAGATCGACCTCGATGGGGATGATCACGGCCTGCGGTAAGGCAAGCGGCGGCGCTGCCCCCGGCTCGGCAGCGCCCAGGTCGGCTGGCGCAACAGGCCGGCCCCGCACATCCACGCCCGGCTGATAGGCGACGTCGGCCGCCGGCAGATGCCGGACCAGCCGCTGGCAGTCGTCCTGGGTGATCGTGACATAGGGCTGCTCGGCCCAAGCCGTGCCGGTGCTCGCCGCCGCGACAAGCCAAAGCCCGAGGATGACGGCCAGCAGGCCTGCGACCGACGTCTTGGCGGTCAGGGGCATGGAAATCGGGGGCGAAGCCATGGACCGACCCTAGGCGGGAGCGGCTTAAGAAAGCCATAAGGATTTCCGGTGCAAGTCCGGGGCTTCGGACCCGGATACCAGAAGCAATTCCGTGTCATGTGCCCATTTGTTGCAATGCAACATGGACTTACGCGCGGAACCTGATAGAAAAAAGATGACGGATGATCCCGCTTACGCTAACAATGATCCCCCGTAAGAACTGCCTAATTAAAGGCAGCGCGGCCCAGGTTTAGGGTGGAAACGCCTGATAGACGGCACAATGGGCCGTCCAATAAAATGAGGGTTCTGCAAGGAACCCCGCAACCTGACAGGGAACTGGCAACGGCAAGCCTCGAGCTTGCCTATTTTTTTGTCCTTTTGGCCGTTCCCGGGCCCATCCACGGCGGGCTCAGGCGGGCGATCTTCTTGTAAACCGGGCAGTTTTCACGGTGGGCGCCGGGCAAATACCCGATGCTCATCAGAAACTCGCCGACAATCTCGCCCCCGGTGAACTTGAAGGTCTTGCGGAAGAGCTTCACCCAGTCCTCCTTGGACAGGGGGTGGTGGGCGACGATCCAGCCGCCAAAGGACCCGTAGTCGGCCCGCAGGGCAACGATGCGCTGGGCATTCTCGATGGCCGCATTGACCTTCAACCTGTTGCGGATGATGCCGGCATCAGCCAGCAGACGCGCCCGGTCCTTCTCCCCATAGGCTGCCACGCGGTCGATATCGAAACCGCTGTAAGCGGCACGAAAGTTGTCCCGCTTCTTCAGCATCAGTTCCCAGGACAGCCCGGCCTGGTTGATCTCCAGGATCAGCCGCTCGAAGAGCACCGCCTCATCGTCGACCGGAAAGCCGTATTCCCGGTCATGGTAGTGGGCGTGAATGGGGTTGCCTGGCGCAAAATCGCAATAACTGCTCATGGCAAGGAATCCGGTGAAATCCGAAAGTGGCGGCAGTCCGCAGGACCTCAGGCATTCGGGCGAAAGCTGATCCAGTCCTGCTCGATGATGAAGTAGATGATGGTGGTGATGACGGCGGAAATCAGGGTCGTGGCCAGGACCTTGCGCCACAGCATGGGGCGCTCCGGCGCCCCCACCTCATGGCCGGGGGGTGGGTTCTCGAGCCGCTTTACCCCGAACGGCAGCGTGGTCAGAAAGACCACGCACCAGACCATGCAGTAGACCAGGATGCCGGTGAACCAGTTCATCGCCTGCCCTCAGGCCTGCTCCAGTTCGACCAGGGTTCCGCAGAAGTCCTTGGGATGCAGGAACAGTACCGGCTTGTCGTGGGCGCCGATCTTGGGCTCGCCGTCGCCCAGAACGCGGGCCCCCTCCGCCTTCAGATGATCACGGGCGGCGAGAATGTCGTCGACCTCGTAACAGACGTGATGCATGCCGCCGGAGGGATTGCGCTCCAGGAAGGCGGCGATGGGCGAATTGTCGCCCAGGGGATGGAGAAGCTCGATCTTGGTGTTCGGCAGGGTGACGAAAATCACTGTCACGCCGTGGTCCGGCTGCGGCACGGGCTCGGAAACCTCGGCACCCAGCATGCTGCGGTAGACCGCGGCGCCTGCCTCCAGGTCCGGCACGGCAATGGCGATGTGGTTCAAGCGGCCGATCATTCTGCATCTCCTCTCGTCATCGACATCCCAGACTACTCGAAGCGGATCACGTGGACCATCGTCACCGGTTTCTTGCCCAGCAGGCGATTGACCGTGCGGCGGACGGCCTGTCCAACCACTTCCTCCACAGCCATATCGTCACGGCGCTCGCGCTTGCCAAGGCGCTGGACCGCATCCCGCACGGCCCGGTCGAGCTCTTCCAGTTCCTCGCGCTCCTCCTGCGGCTCGAAAAGCCCGGCAGTGCTGATTTCTGGGTCGCCGTCCAGTTGCCCGCGCTCGTCCAGCACCACCGTCACGGCGGCGGCCCCGTTGAAGACCATCTTCTGGCGGCTCTTCACCACCGGGCTGTTGAGCGGCAGGAGGCGCCGCCCCTCATAAGCCAGACGGCCTGCGGGCACCTGATCGACGATCCGCGCCTCCCCCGGCGCGAGCTGGATCATCGCCCCGTTGCGCGCCACGATCTGCTGCGGGACCTGGCACTCCTTGGCGATCTGGGCGTGGGCGGCCAGATGGCGAGGCTCGCCATGCACCGGCACCGCGACCCGCGGGCGCACCCACTGGTACATCTGGATCAGTTCTTCGCGCCCTGGATGGCCGGAAACGTGAATGTCGTGATCCCGGTCGTCGATGATGTCGATCCCCGCTTCGACCAGGGCGTTCTGCAGCTCGAGGATCTTGGTCTCGTTGCCGGGAATGACCCGCGACGAGAAGACCACCGCATCGCCGCGGTCCAGGGCGACGGTGGGATGATCGCCGCGCGCCAGGCGCCAGAGGGCGGCCCGCGGCTCCCCCTGGCTGCCGGTGCAGAGCAGCATCACTTCATCGCGCGGCAGGTAGTCGATCTCGTCGTCGGACAGGAAGGGCGCATGTCCCTTCAGGTAGCCGCTTTCCTCCGCGCATTCGACGATGCGGTGCATGGAGCGGCCAAGCAGGCAGACCCGCCGCCCGGTCTCTTCCGCCACGCGGATCACCGTCTCCAGCCGGGCGACGTTGCTCGCGAAACAGGCGACGGCGACCCGCTGCTTGAGGCCGGAGATCACGGCACGGAGGTGTTCGCGCACATCGGACTCGGAACCGGCCTCGCCGGGAACCATGGCGTTGGTGGAATCGCCGACCATGGCCAGAACGTCTTCCTCGGCGAGGGCCTTCAGGCGCAGTTCGTCGTAGTTGTCGCCGACCAGAGGGTCGGGATCCAGCTTCCAGTCGCCGGTGTGAAGAACGGTTCCGGCGCCGGTGCGGATCACCACGGCATTGGGCTCCGGAATGGAGTGGGTCAGCGTGATCAGCTCGATCTCGAAGGGCCCGACGGAAAACTGGCCGGACAGCGGTACCTCCGTGAGCGGCACCTCATCGAGCAGACCGAACTCAGCCAGCTTGCGCCGCAGCAGCGCGGCGGTGAAGCGCGTGGCGTAGACCGGGCAGCGCAGCATCGGCCAGAGGTAGGGCACGGCGCCGATGTGATCCTCATGGGCATGGGTCAGCACCAGGCCGGCGAGGTCCTCGCGCCGCTCCTCGATGAAGAGGGAGTCCGGCATCAGCACGTCGATGCCCGGCAGGCGGCCGTCCGCGAAGGTGATGCCGAGGTCCACCATCAACCAGGCGCCCTTGTGGCCGTAGAGGTTGAGGTTCATGCCGATTTCGCCGGTACCGCCGAGCGGCAGGAAGTAAAGGCTCTCGGCGCCGAGATCGGCGGCGGCGTAATCGCCCTCCATGGCCTCAGTCCCCCGTGTTCGCGGCATGGATCAGGCAGAGACCGCGGAGGGTCAGGTCCTGATCGACGGCCTCGATGACCGAGGTCGCTTCGGCATAGACCGGAGCGAGGCCGCCGGTGGCGATCACCTTCATGGGCTGACCGTACTCTTCGCGGATGCGTGCAACCAGCCCTTCGATCAGCCCGACATAGCCCCAGTAGATCCCGGACTTCATCCCCGGAACGGTGTCCTTGCCGATCACATGTTCCGGCCGTTCGATCTTGACCCGCGGCAACTGTGCGGCGGCGCGGTAGAGTGCCTCGCTGGAGTGCTGGGCCGAAGGCGCGATCACGCCGCCCTCGTAAGCGCCGTCGGGGCCGATGATGTCAAAGGTGGTTGCCGTCCCGAAGTCGATGGCGATCAGCGGGCCGCCGTAGCTGTGATGGGCGGCCACGGCGTTGACGAGGCGGTCGGCGCCGACGTTTTCCGGCCTGTCCATGCGCACCTCTATACCAAGGTCGACCTGGGGATCGCCGATCACCATGGGTTTGGCCTGAAAGAACGACTCGCAGAGCGCCGTCAGATGATAGGCGGCGGCGGGCACCACGTTGGCAATGATCGCCTGCGTGACGTCAGCGGGCCGCAGATCCTCCAGGGTCATGAGCTGGGTAAGCCAGACCGCATACTCGTCGGCGGTGCGCTTGGAGTCGCTGGACGCGCGCCACTTCGCCCGCAGCGCCTCTCCATCGAAAATAGAGAAGACCACATTGGTGTTTCCGGCATCGACGGCAAGCAGCATGGGCTCTCCTTCTCCGGCCCGCGTTACGGGGCCTCGGGGAAGTAAACCTCCCCCGCCGCGATGCTGCGCTCGCTGCCGTCCGGCAACGTCAGGCGAAGGGCGCCCTCCGCGTCAAGATCCTCGAAGCGGCCGGTCAGCGTCTCCCGCGGCAGGCGCACCTCGATGTCCTTCGACAGTCCTTCGGCGTGGTTGAGCCAGGCCTGGCGGATCGGTGCGAAGCCGTCGTCGAGCCAGCGGTTGATCCAGGAGAGGCAGTGACGACTGAAGGCTTCAAGAAGGTCGACAGCCGTCACACTGGCGGGACAGCCCTCGAAGTGCAGGCTGGTGGCCGGATAGCGCGCCTGGGTGGGAAAGGACGTCACGTTGGCGCCGAGGCCGATCACCAGCCAGTCAAGGCTGCCGTCGGGCCGGCCTTTGGATTCCAGCAGAATGCCTGCCCCCTTGCGGCCGTTGAAAAGCACGTCGTTCGGCCACTTGTAGGTCACCTCGATCAGCGGCGGGGCGACACTGCCGACGGCGTCCCCCAGCGCCAGAGCCGTCAGGAAACTCAGTTGCGCGGCCTGATCCAGCCGGCAGTCGGGCCGGACGATGAGGGAGAGAAAGAGATTGCCCTGGTCGCTGTCCCAGCCGCGCT
This sequence comes from Rhodospirillales bacterium BBD 1991-14, assembly GCA_001657395.1. GTDB lineage: Bacteria > Pseudomonadota > Alphaproteobacteria > Kiloniellales > Kiloniellaceae > Pelagibius. The sequence continues at coordinate 793,344 of LYSY01000001.1, forward strand.
CCTGACGGCCGTAGCCGGCGGTCTGGCGCTGCGCCCAGATCAGAGTGCCGTCCTCGGCGCCCTCGTCCGCACGGCGCTTGGCCTCGCTGCTGGTGCTGTCGATCTCCTCCAACTGAACCAGGCGGTAAGCCGGGGGCAGCTTCGGCACACGGTCCTTCGATGCTGCGGGTGTCATCCCTCGAACAGCGAGGCCGCCGCAAAGGCCGTACCGTCGCCCAGGGGTGCGAACCACACGGTGGTCAGCAGGATCAGCAGGCTAGCGCAGGCGACGATCGCCGTCATTTCTCGGCCGATGGGCCGGTCGAACGCCTCAACCGGGTCATCGAAGTACATCAGCTTCACGATCCGCAGGTAGTAGAAGGCGGCGACCACGGAACTGAGCACGCCGGCCACGGCCAGAACATAGAGCTGAGCCTCGATGGCAGCCAGGAAGATGTAGAACTTGCCGAAGAAGCCGACCAGCGGCGGAATGCCCGCCATGGAGAACATGAAGGTGGCGAGCGCGAAGGCCATGCCGGGGTTGGTCTTGCTGAGACCCTTCAGGTCTTCGATCCCCTCCACCATCACATCCTTCTGGCGCATGCAGAGAATGCAGGCGAAGGTGCCGAGGTTCATGACCAGGTAAATCGTCAGATAGATCAGGATCCCCTGGACCCCCTGCTCCGTGCCGGCGGCCAGCCCGATCAGGGCGTAGCCGATGTGACCGATGGAGCTGTAGGCCATCAGGCGCTTGATGTTGGTCTGGCTGATTGCCGCCACGGCACCCAGGACCATGGAGGCCAGGGCGACGAACCAGATGATCTGCTGCCATTGCGCCACCAGGTCGCCGAAAGGCTCGATCATCACCCGCACGATCAGCGCCATGGCGGCCATCTTGGGGGCGGTGGCGAAGAAGGCCGTGACCGGCGTCGGCGCCCCCTCGTAGACATCCGGCGTCCACATGTGGAAGGGCACGGCCGAAACCTTGAAGGCAAGGCCCGCGGCCAGGAAGACAATGCCGACGATGAGGCCGATGGGCGGCGCCTCGTCAGCCGCGTTCATCTGCGCCATGAGGCCGGCCAGGCCCTCGAAGGAGGTCGTCCCGGCAAAGCCGTAGACCATCGACATGCCGTAAAGCAGCATGCCGGAGGACAGAGCGCCCAGGACGAAGTACTTGAGTCCGGCCTCGCTGGAGCGCAGGTGATCGCGGCGGAAGGCCGCTACGACATAGAGGGAAAGGCTCTGCAGTTCGAGGCCGAGATAGAGCGAGAGCATGTCGTTGGCCGAAATCATCAGCAACATGCCAAGGGTCGCAAAGAGGATCAGCACCGGATACTCGAAGCGCGCCATCCCCTCCCGCTCGATGAAGCGGATGGACATGATCAAGGTGACGGCGGAGCCGACCAGCGCCAGCAGCTTCATGAAGTCCCCAAAGGCATCGGCCACAAAGAGCCGGTTCAGGGCAACCTCGTCGCGGCCCATGGTCGCGAGGATCATGATGAAGGCCACGGCAAAGACCCCGACGGTCAGCCAGAGCACCAGACGGGTGCTGCCGTTGCCGCGGAAGACGCCGAGCATCAGCAGGGCCATGCCGCCGATGGCGAGCAGGAGTTCCGGCAGGACCGCCGTGAGGTTCAGTTCGTTCATCGCCCTCTCCTACCGCGACGGCCAGAGGCCGGCCAGCAGCGGGCCCTCGGCGCTGGCAAGCGCAAGCTGATAGTTCTCGACCAGGCGCTCGACCGAGGGCGCCATCACATCGATGAAGGAGGCGGGATAGATCCCCATCCACAGCACGAGGATGATCAGCGGCGCAAAGACCGCCTTTTCCCGCCAGTCCATATCCAGGATCGACTTCAGGTCGTCCTTGGTGATCTTGCCGAAGATGATCCGCCGGTACAGGTAGAGCATGTAGGCGGCGCCCAGCACCATGCCGGTGGCGGCCAGCAGCGCCACCCAGGTGTTGACCTGGAAGGCCCCGACCAGCACCAGGAACTCGCCGACGAAGCCGCTGGTCCCCGGAAGGCCAACCGAGGCCAGCATGAAGAGCATGAAGACCAGGGCATAGGCGGGCATGCGCTCGACCAGGCCGTCATAGCGCTCGATCAGGCGTGTATGCATACGGTCGTAAACAACACCGACGATGAGGAAGAGCGCGGCGGAGACGATGCCGTGGGAGAGCATCTGGAAGATCGCGCCCTCGATGCCCTGCTGATTGGCAACGAAGATGCCGATGGTCACGAAACCCATGTGGGCAACCGAGGAATAGGCGATCAGCTTCTTCATGTCCTCCTGGGCCAGCGCCACGAGGGAGGTGTAGATCACCGCGACGACCGAGAGGCCGAAGACCAGGGGGGCAAAGAAGTCGGATGCGAGCGGCATCATCGGCAGCGAGAAGCGAATGAACCCGTAGCCGCCCATTTTCAAGAGCACGCCCGCCAGGATGACCGAACCGGCCGTCGGGGCTTCCACGTGGGCATCCGGCAGCCAGGTATGAACCGGCCACATCGGGATCTTCACCGCAAAGGAGGCGAAGAAGGCCAGCCACAACCAGGCCTGCATGGAGGCCGGGAAGCCGTGGGCCAGAAGCGTCGGGATGTCGGTGGTGCCGGCATCGAAGTACATGGCGAGAATCGCCAGGAGCATCAGCACCGACCCCAGCAGGGTGTAGAGAAAGAACTTGAAGGCCGCATAGACCCGCCGGCCGCCGCCCCAGATGCCGATGATCAGGAACATCGGGATCAGCACGCCTTCGAAGAAGATGTAGAAGACGACGAGATCGAGCGCGCAGAACATGCCCACCATCAGCGTCTCGAGCACGAGGAAGGCGACCATGTACTCCTTCACCCGCGTCTGGATGGCGTTCCAGCTGGCCAGCACGCAGAGCGGCGTCAGCAGCGTGGAGAGCAGGACGAACATCATCGAGATGCCGTCGACGCCCATGTGGTAGCTGATGTTGAAGGCCGGGATCCAGTCGACCCGCTCGACAAACTGGAAGTCGGCCGAGTTGCGGTCGAACTCGGTCCACAGGAAGAGCGAGACGACGAAGGTGACGAAGGATGTCCAGAGCGCCATGTAGCGGGCGTTCTTCGCCACCACGGCCTCGTCCTCGTGACGCCCGATCAGAAGAATGATGAGCGCCCCCGCCAGCGGCAGAAAGGTGATCGTCGAAAGAAGCGGCCAGCCCGTCATCGTATGATCACCCCAACTGACTCAAGACGTACCAGGTGACCAGGATCACGACCCCGATCAGCATGGCGAAGGCATAGTGGTAGACGTAGCCGCTCTGCAGCAGCGAAGCGCGGCGCGCGAGGTTGCGGGTCGTCGCCGCGATGCCGTCGGGGCCAAATCCGTCGATGATGGCCCCGTCCCCGCCCTTCCAGAGGCCGAAACCGATCAGCCGTGCCGGGCGCACGAAAACCCGATCGAAGAGCTCGTCGAAGTACCACTTGTTGAAGGAGAAGAGATAGAGCGGCCGCAGCGAACGCGCCAGTTGACCGGGCAGTTCCGGCGAACGGATGTACATCAGCCAGGCAATGGCGATGCCGATGAGACCGGCCACCAGCGGTGAGGCCTTCACCCAGAAGGGCACGTGATGCGCCTCTTCCACCGTGTTGTTGCCCGGCAGCACCAGCAGGGACTCGCCCCAGAAGGCCTCCATCCCGTCGCCGACGAAGAAGTAGTACATCCCGCCGCCGGCGATCACCGCGCCCAGCGCCAGGAAGTAGAGCGGCATCAGCATGACCTGCGGCGATTCGTGGATATGGCTCATCACTTCCTGGGAGGCGCGTGGCTTGCCGTGGAAGGTCATGAACATCAGGCGGCAGGAATAGAAGGCCGTCATGGCGGCGGCAGACACGCCGACGATGAAGGCGAAGGTGCCGTGGCCGGAGTGATCGGCATAGGCCGCCTCCACCACGATGTCCTTTGAGAAGAAGCCGGCAAAGCCGATCGGTGTTCCCGGAATGCCGATCCCGAGCAGCGACAGCGTGCCGATCCACATCAGGATGTAGGTCATGGGGATCATCTTGTAGATGCCGCCCATCTTGCGCATGTCCTGCTCGTCGGACATGGCGTGGATGACCGAACCGGCGCCGAGGAACAGCAGCGCCTTGAAGAACGCATGGGTCATCAGGTGGAAAATCGCCGCCGAGTAGGCCGAGACGCCGATGGCGAAAAACATGTAGCCGAGCTGCGAGCAGGTCGAATAGGCGATGACCCGCTTGATGTCGTTCTGGGTCAGGCCGACGCTGGCGGCGAAGAACGCGGTCAGCGCGCCGATGTAGGTGACCAGCTCGAGCGCGGTGGGCGAATACTCGAACATGGGCGACAGCCGCGCCACCATGAAGACACCGGCGGTGACCATGGTGGCGGCATGGATCAGGGCGGAGACCGGGGTCGGGCCCTCCATCGCATCCGGCAGCCAGGTGTGCAGCCCGAGCTGCGCCGACTTGCCCATGGCACCGATGAACAGAAGAATGCAGATGATCGTCAGCGCGTGGCCCTCGATGCCGAAGGCGACGAACTGGGCATCCGCCATGCCTGGCACGGCGGCGAAGACCTCGTCGAAGCCGGCGGCGCCGAAGAGCACGAAGGCGCCGCAGATGCCGAGCGCGAAGCCGACGTCGCCGACACGGTTCACCAGGAAGGCCTTGATGGCCGCCGCGCAGGCGCTGGGCCGCTCGTACCAGAAACCGATCAGCAGATAGGACGCCAGACCGACACCTTCCCAGCCGAAGAACATCTGCAGGAAGTTATCGGCCGTCACCAGCATGAGCATGAAGAAGGTGAAGAGGCTCAGGTAGGCGAAGAACCGCGGCTTGGCCTTGTCGTGCGACATGTAGCCAACGGAGTAGATGTGCACCATGGAAGAAACCCAGGTGACAACCACCAGCATGACCGCCGTCAGGGTGTCGACCCGCAGTGCCCAGCTCACCTCGAAGCTGCCGGAGTCGATCCAGGTGAAGAGTTCCGTGGTGCGCGCGTTGCCGGCGATGGCGACATCGTAGAAGACGATGCCGGAGAGGATCGCCGAGATCACCAGCAGGCCGCAGGTGACCAGCATGGAGATCCGGTCGCCGATCCAGGCACCGAAGAAACCGGCAATGATTGCGCCCAGGAGGGGCAGCAGGACGATGAGTTGATCCATGGCCCCTGCCCTAACCCTTCATCATGTTGATGTCTTCGACCTCGATGGAACCGCGGTTGCGGAAGTAGACCACGAGGATGGCCAGGCCGATGGCGGCCTCCGCCGCAGCGACAGTCAGGACGAACATGGCGAAGACCTGCCCCACCAGATCCTGCAGGTGGGTCGAGAAGGCAACGAGGTTGATGTTGACCGCCAGCAGCATCAGTTCGATGGACATGAGGATGATGATGACGTTCTTGCGGTTCAGAAAGATGCCGAAAATCCCCAGGGTGAAGAGGATAGCGGCGACGGTCAGATAGTGGCCAAGCCCGATTTCCAGCATCCGCCTAGACCCCGCTGCCTGTCGGAATCTGCTTCACCTCGACCGCTTCCTCGCGGGTACGACCGGTCTGCGCGGCGATGGACTGGCGGCGCACGCCTTCGCGCTGACGCAGCGTGAGGACGATGGCACCGATCATCGCCACCAGCAGGATGAGGCCGGCCGCCTGGAACAGGTAGACGTACTCGGTGTAGATGACGTTGCCCAGGGCCCGGGTGTTGTGCAGCTCGCCCGCCGGGGCGGCCGGAACGGCGGCAAGGGTCTCGGCCTCCGGCGCCACCACCCAGGCGGCGCCGACCAGGACGAGTTCCGCCAGGAGGATCAGCCCGATCATCGCCCCCAGCGGGAGATACTGCATGAAGCCTTCGCGCATCTGCACGAAGTTGATGTCCAGCATCATCACCACAAAGAGGAAGAGAACGGCGACGGCGCCCACGTAGACGACCACCAGGATCATGGCGAGGAACTCGGCCCCCATCAGCACGAAGAGGCCGGCCGAGTTGAAGAACGCCAGAATCAGGAAGAGAACGGAGTGCACCGGGTTGCGCGAGGTGATCACCATCACGCCGGCAGCCACGGTGACGGCCGCAAAGAGGTAGAAGGCCAGGCCCTGCAGGATCATCGCCGGCCTCCTTCCGCCATCGCCCTGGGGCTCCCGCCCAGGGCACTCGCTACTGCGCGCAAGCTACTTCCCCCAATCACATGCCCATTCGATGCGCCCCAGGCCGCGTCTTAGCGGTACGGCGCATCCAATTCAAGGTTCTGGGCGATCTCGGTTTCCCAACGATCGCCGTTATCCAGCAGCTTTTCCTTGTTGTAGAAGAGCTCCTCGCGGGTTTCCGCCGCGAACTCGAAGTTCGGCCCCTCCACAATAGCATCCACCGGGCAGGCTTCCTGACAGAAGCCGCAGTAGATGCACTTGGTCATATCGATGTCGTAGCGCGTCGTGCGCCGGCTCCCGTCGGCGCGCGGCTCGGCCTCGATGGTGATGGCCTGCGCCGGACAGATCGCCTCGCAGAGCTTGCAGGCGATGCAGCGCTCTTCGCCGTTGGCATAGCGCCGCAGCGCATGCTCGCCGCGGAACCGCGGGCTCAGCGGCCCCTTCTCGTGCGGATAATTCAAGGTCACCTTCGGCTTGAAAAAGTACCGAAGCGTCAATGACATGCCTGAGACCAGCTCGCTGAGCAAAAGGCTCTTCAGGCCACGCTCCATCATGCCCATGTCGTTGCTCCTGCCATCATGGCGTGATCACTGTCGGCGCGCCGCGGGCCGGCTCTTTCACATCCGCCTCTCACGACTGGGGCACCAGATCGAAGGTGATGAGCACACCCGCGGTCAGAACCACCCAGAACAGCGAGAAAGGCAGAAACACCTTCCAGCCCAGGCGCATCAGTTGGTCGTAGCGGTAGCGCGGGAAAGTCGCCCGCACCCAGAGGAAACAGAACAGAACGAAGGCGATCTTCAGGGCCAGCCAGATCGGCCCGGGAATCCAGTTGAAGGGCGCGATATCGAACGGCGGCAGCCAGCCGCCGAGGAAGAGGATCGCCGTCATCGCGCTCATCAGGATCATGTTGGCGTACTCGCCGAGGAAGAAGAGCGCGAAGCTCATGGAGGAGTATTCCACCATGAAGCCCGCCACCAGCTCCGACTCGCCTTCCGGCAGGTCGAAGGGGGAGCGGTTGGTCTCGGCCAGGACCGAGATGAAGAAGATGACGAACATCGGGAACATCGGCAGCCAGAACCAGCTGAAGATCCCGTAGGCCCCGTCCTGGGCGCGCACGATCTCGGTGAGATTGAGCGAGCCCACCAGCAGCAGCACGGTGATGATGACGAAGCCCATGGAGACCTCGTAGGACACCATCTGCGCCGCCGAGCGCAGGGCGCCGAGGAAGGGGTACTTCGAGTTGGAGGCCCAGCCCGCCATGATGACGCCGTAGACGCCGAGCGACGAGATCGCGAAGAGGTAGAGAATCCCGACGTTGATGTCGGCCAATACCAGGCCGTAGTCGAAGGGGATCACCGCCCAGCCGATCAGCGCCAGGATGAAGGTCAGCATGGGCGCCATCAGGAAGACGATCCGGTTGGCGCCGGACGGCAGGATCGTTTCCTTGAACAGCAGCTTCACCGCATCGGCGATGGGCTGCAGCAGACCGAAGGGACCGACGACATTGGGCCCCTTGCGCAGCTGCATGGCGGCGATGACCTTGCGCTCCGCATAGGTCAGGTAGGCCACGCCCAGCAACAGCGGCACCAGAATCGCCACGATCTTGCCGAGCATGAAAATGCCCTGGCCGAGCGGATCGGTGGTGAGGAATTGCATCAGCTCAGCCATGGGTCCCGGTCGCCTCCCCCTTGGCGCCCAGACCGAAGGCCTCGGTGCATTCGGCCATGGTCTCCGACGCCCGGCTGATCGGGTCGGTCATGTAGAAGTTGCCGATCGGCGAGACGAAGGGCTCGCTGCCCATCGCACCGGCCTGCCCGAAGTCGCCCCAGGCCGCGGGCTCGATCTGATCGATGGCCGCGAAGAGCGGGTTGGCCTCGATCAGGGCCTGACGCAGTTCACCCAGATTGTCGTAGGGCAGGCGCTGGCCGAGCGCTTCGGAAAGCGCGCGCAGGATCGTCCAGTCCTCCCGCGCCTCTCCGGGCGGGAAGCTGGCCAGGCGCGCGAGCTGGACGCGCCCTTCGGTGTTCACGTAGGTGGCGTTCTTTTCGGGATAGGCTGCGCCCGGAAGAATCACGTCGGCACGATGAGCCCCGGCATCGCCGTGATGACCCTGGTAGATCACGAAGGGACCCCCGCCCGGACGGCCGAGGCGGTTCATGTCGATCTCGTCGGCCCCCAGCAGATAGACGGCGGCAATGGTGCCGTCGGATGCCCCCTGAAGGATGCCCTCCAGGTCGCGGCCGCCAGAGCCAGGCAGGAAGCCGAGGTCGAGGCCGGCCACGCGCCCGGCCGCATTGTGCAAGACGTTGAAGCCGTTCCAGCCCTCGCCGACCATGCCGAAGCGTTCGGCCAGCTTGCGGGCTGTCGCAAGGACCGCTGCGCCGTCGTCGCGCGCCAGAGCACCCATCCCGAGGATCAGCATCGGCCGCTCGGCCTTTTCGAGGACCTCGGCGAACGCGCCGCGTCCCTCGGCAAGCTCGGCCAGGCTGTCGGGGCCGGCGCCAAGATAGTCGTAAGGGAAGGTCAGGTCGACCCGCTGGCCGATGAGGCCCGCCTTGACCCCGCCTTGCAGGAAGCGCTTGCGCAGCCGCGCATTGACCATGGCCGCTTCCCAGCGCGGATTGGTGCCGATCAGCAGCACCGCGTCGGCCTGCTCGATCCCGGCGATGGTGGTGTTGAAGAGGTAACCGGCACGGCTCGATGCATCGAGCTTCGCGCCGTCCTGGCGGCAGTCCAGGTTCTGCGAGCCGAGGCCGGTCATGAGCTGCTTCAGCGCGAACATGGACTCGGCATCGCAAAGGTCGCCGGCGACCGCGGCGATCTTGCCGCCGTCCAGGCCCTTCAGGCGCTCGGAAATCGCCCTGAAGGCCTCCGCCCAGGAAACCGCCTCCAGGCGTCCCTCGCCGTTGCGCAGATAAGGACGGTCAAGCCGCTGCCGGGCCAGCCCGTCGCAGGCATGGCGCGTCTTGTCGGAGATCCACTCCTCGTTGATGTCCTCGTGCAGCCGCGGCAGGACGCGCATCACTTCGCGCCCGCGGGTGTCGATGCGCACGTTCGATCCGACGGCATCCATGACGTCGATGGAATCGGTCTTGCGCAGCTCCCAGGGCCGCGCCGAAAAGGCGTAGGGCCGGGACGTCAGGGCGCCGACCGGGCAGACGTCGACCATGTTGCCCGAAAGCTCGGAATTGACGGCCTTCTCCAGCGTCGTGATCTCGGCATGTTCGCCCCGGTTCACCAGCCCGATCTCCTCGACGCCGGCCACCTCGGTGGCGAAGCGCACACAGCGCGTGCACTGGATGCAGCGCGTCATGATGGTCTTGATGAGCGGGCCCATGTACTTCTCGGTGACCGCGCGCTTGTTCTCCTGATAGCGGCTGCGGTCGAAGCCGTAGGCCATGGCCTGGTCCTGCAGGTCGCACTCCCCGCCCTGATCACAGATCGGGCAGTCGAGCGGGTGATTGATCAGCAGGAACTCCATCACGCCGTTGCGCGCCTTGCGGACGGTGTCCGTGTTGGTCTTGATGACCATGCCTTCGCCCACCGGCATGGCACAGGACGCAATCGGCTTGGGCGCGCGTTCCATCTCAACCAGGCACATGCGGCAGTTCCCCGCGACCGAAAGACGGTCGTGGTAACAGAATCGCGGAATCTCGACGCCGGCAAGCTCGCAGGCCTGCAGCACGGTGAGACCGTCTGCGACCTCGATTTCCTTGCCGTCGATCGTCAGCTTCGGCATTGCTCTTCCCCTACTCCGCCGCCTGCTGGGTTTTCTTGAAATCCAGGATGCGCCGCTCGACTTCCGGTCGGAAGTGACGCAGCAGGCCCTGGATCGGCCAGGCCGCCGCATCGCCCAGTGCGCAGATCGTATGTCCCTCGACCTGATAGGTCACGTCCAGGAGCGTGTCGATCTCTTCGACTTCCGCATCGCCGCGGATCATGCGGGTCATCACCCGGTACATCCAGCCCGTCCCTTCGCGGCAGGGCGTACACTGGCCGCAGCTTTCGTGCATGTAGAAGTGCGACAGGCGGGCAATGGCCGCCACGATGTCGGTCGACTTGTCCATGACGATGACGGCGGCGGTTCCGAGGCCCGACTGCGCTTCGCGCAGCGAGTCGAAATCCATCAGGATGGTGCTGCAGGTGCTGGCCGGCAGGCAGGGAACGGAGGAGCCGCCGGGAATCACCGCCAGCAGATTGTCCCAGCCTCCGGTCACGCCGCCGGCATGTTTCTCGATGAGCTCCTTCATCGGGATGCCCATCTCCTCCTCCACATTCAACGGCTTGTTCACGTGGCCGGAGATGCTGAAGATCTTGGTGCCGGTATTGTTCGGGCGGCCGAGCCCGGTCCACCACTCCACCCCGCGGCGCAGGATCTCCGGCACCACGGCGATGGTTTCGACGTTGTTGACGGTTGTGGGGCAGCCGTAGAGGCCGACGGCCGCCGGGAATGGCGGTTTCAGGCGCGGCTGGCCCTTCTTGCCTTCCAGGCTTTCCAGCAGCGCCGTCTCCTCGCCGCAGATGTAAGCACCGGCGCCGCGATGGAGATAAATGTCATAGTCATAGCCGCTGCCGGCGGCGTTCTTGCCGATCAGCCCGGCCTCATAGGCCTCGTCGATGGCCTTCTGAACCTGGGAGCCCTCGTGGAAGTACTCGCCGCGGATGTAGATGTAGCAGGCCTTGGCCCCCATGGCGAAGCCGGCCACCAGACAGCCTTCGAGGAGGCGGTGCGGATCGTTGCGCAGGATCTCCCGGTCCTTGCAGGAGCCCGGCTCGGACTCGTCCGCGTTGACCACCAGATATGCGGGACGGCCGCCGCTCTCCTTGGGCATGAAAGACCACTTGAGGCCGGCCGGGAAGCCGGCGCCGCCGCGCCCGCGCAGGCCCGACTCCTTCACCATCTCGATGATGTTTTCGCGGCCCAGTTCCACCAGCTTCTTGGTGTTGTCCCAGACGCCGCGCTTGCGGGCACCGGCAAGGCTCCAGTCGTCCTGGCCGTAGAGGTTGGTGAAGATGCGGTCCTTATCGCTCAGCATCAGTCGGCCTCCCCCGGATTGGGCCCCGGATTGGCACCCGGATTGGCGGCATCCAGAAGGGTCTGCGGGCCGCCCTCGGGCGCCGAGCTCAGCCGCCCGGTCTGAGACCCGACCGGCACGTCGTCTCCGGCGCGCAGTTGATCGATGATCTCGGCCATGCGTTCCGGCGTCAGGTCCTCGTAGTAGTGGTCGTTGATCTGAACCATCGGCGCGTTGGCGCAGGCGCCGAGACACTCGACCTCGATCACACTGAAGAGGCCGTCCTCGGAGACCTCGCGCAGCCCGACGCCCAGTTTCTTCTTGCAGGTCTCGGTGATCCCGTCGGAGCCGCGCAGCCAGCACGGCGTGGTCCGGCAGACCTGGATGAAGTACTTGCCGACCGGCTTCTCGTTGAACATCGAGTAGAAGCTGGCCACTTCGTGTGCGCGGATCGGCGCCACGTCCAGATAGTTGGCGACATACTCGATGGCCGGGACCGAGAGCCACCCGCCGTTCTGGCGCTGTGCCAGATCGAGCAGCGCGATCATTGCGCTGGACTGACGGCCCTCGGGGTAGCGGGCCATGATGGTCTTGGCGCGCTCGTCGTTCTCCGGCGTAAAGGCGAAGTCGGCGCTGTCGCCTGCGGGAAAGCTTGTCGTCCTCATCGGTCCACCTCACCGAAGACGATGTCCATGGACCCCAGGATGGCAACGCTGTCGGCCAGCATGTGTCCCTTGCACATGTAGTCCATGGCCGCCAGATGCGCGAAGCCCGGCGCCCGGATCTTGCAGCGGTAGGGCCGGTTGGTGCCGTCGGACACCAGATAGACGGCGAACTCGCCCTTCGGCGCCTCGACGGCGGCATAGGTGTCGCCCGGCGGCACGTGATAGCCTTCGGTATAGAGTTTGAAGTGATGGATCAGCGCTTCCATGGAGCGCTTCATCTCGCCGCGCTTGGGCGGCGTGATCTTGTGATCGGCGACCTGCACCGGCCCCACCGGCATCTTCTCGATGCACTGGCGCATGATCCTCAGGCTCTGGCGCATCTCCTCGATACGGACCAGATAGCGGTCGAAGCAGTCGCCGTTCTTGCCGACGGGAATGTCGAAGTCGAGATCCGCATAGCAGTCGTAAGGCTGCGACTTGCGCAGGTCCCACGGCACCCCGGAGCCCCGCAGCATGGCACCGGAGAAGCCCCAGTCCTCCGCCTCTTCGCGGGAGACGATGCCGATGTCGACGGTGCGCTGGCGGAAGATACGGTTCTCGGTCAGCAGACCCTCGATGTCGTCGATGACGCTGGGGAAGGTTTCGCAGAACGTTGCGATGTCCTCCAGCAGCCCGGCCGGCAGGTCCTGGTGCACGCCGCCCGGCCGGAAGTAGGCCGCGTGGAGGCGCGCGCCGCAGGCCCGCTCGTAGAACTCCATCAGCTTCTCGCGCTCTTCGAAGGCCCAGAGAATGGGGGTCATGGCGCCCACATCGATGGCGAAGGTGGTGATGTTCAGGAGGTGGTTGAGGATGCGCCCGATCTCGCAGTAGAGCACGCGGATGTACTGGCCGCGCAACGGCACCTCGATCCCCAGCAGGCGCTCGACGCCGAGAGCAAAAGCGTGCTCCTGGTTCATCGGCGCGACGTAGTCGAGCCGGTCGAAGTAGGGCACGGCCTGCAGATAGGTCTTGTACTCAATCAGCTTCTCGGTGCCCCGATGCAGCAGCCCGATGTGCGGATCGGCGCGCTCGATTATCTCGCCGTCCATCTCCAGGACCAGGCGCAACACGCCGTGGGCGGCAGGATGCTGTGGGCCGAAGTTGAGCGTCAGCGGCTTGATCTGGACTTCACCCATCAGGCGCCCTCCTCCTGGGTCTTCTCGGCCTCGGCCTTTTCATCGCCCGGCAGGCGCAGCATGCCCTCCCAGGGGCTGAGGAAGTCGAAGTGCCGGAACTCCTGCGGCAGTTTCACGGGCTCATAGACAACCCGCTTTTGCTGTTCGTCGTAGCGCACTTCCTTGAAGCCGGTAAGCGGGAAGTCCTTGCGCAGCGGATGTCCCTCGAAGCCGTAGTCGGTCAGAATGCGGCGCAGGTCGGGATGGCCGGCGAAGAACACTCCGAACATGTCCCAGGCCTCGCGCTCCAGCCAGATCGCCGAGGAGAACACGCCCGCCACAGAGTCGACCGGGCTGCGCTCGTCCGTGGTCAGCTTGACGCGAATGCGCTGGTTCAGCTTCAGGGACAGCAGATTGTAGACCAACTCCAAGCGGTCCGGCTGTTCCGGGCGGTCGACGGCCGTGATGTCCATAAGCTGCTTGAACTGACAGTTCTGGTCGTCGCGCAGAAGCGTCAGCACCTTTATCAGCGATGCCCGGGTGGTCAGCAGATTCAACTGACCGTGCCCGATCTCCTGACCCTCCAGGTCATCGGCCAGGGCCGTCGAAAGGTATTCGCCAAGATCCCGCAGCGCTTCGATCATCGGACTTCGGCTCTTCCTCTTAAAGACAGTGTCGTCTGCCGCTCAGCGAACGATGGCTGCAGAGCGTTTGATCTTCTTCTGCAGCTGAATGATGCCGTAGAGCAGCGCTTCGGCCGTCGGCGGGCAGCCCGGAACGTAGATGTCCACCGGCACGATCCGGTCGCAGCCCCGCACCACCGAGTAGGAGTAGTGGTAGTAGCCGCCGCCGTTGGCACAGGAGCCCATGGAAAGCACCCAGCGCGGCTCGGGCATCTGGTCGTAGACCTTGCGCAGCGCGGGGGCCATCTTGTTGGTGAGCGTTCCGGCAACGATCATCACGTCTGACTGCCGCGGGCTGGGGCGGAAGAACATGCCGAAACGGTCCAGGTCGTAGCGGCTGCAGGCGGTGTGCATCATCTCCACAGCGCAGCAGGCCAGCCCGAAGGTCATGGGCCAGAGAGACCCGGACTGGGCCCAGGCGGCCAGCTTGTCCATCTGCGCGACCACGAAACCCTTGTCGGAAATCTCCTCGGCAACCCGGCTGATCACGGCATCCTGTGCGGCCCCTGGGGCCAGGGGCGAGTCGCTGCGGGCAGCGGCGGCGGCGGAGGGGTCCAATCGCTCTACTCCCATTCCAAGGCTCCCTTCTTCCACTCGTAGATGAAGCCGATCGTCAGGATCCCCAGGAAGATCACCATGGACCAGAACCCGAAGAGCCCGATGTCGCCCAGGGCCACGGCCCAGGGAAAGAGAAAGGCGACTTCAAGATCGAAAATGATGAAGAGGATGGCGACGAGATAGAAACGGACGTCAAACCGGCTGCGGGCGTCATCAAAAGCCTCGAAGCCGCACTCGTAGGCCGAGACCTTCTCGGAGTCCGGGCGCTGCCGGGCCAGAATGTAGGAGGCAGCCACGATCAGCACCGCAAGAGCCACTGCGATCCCGAGAAACATCAGGATCGGCAGGTACTCAGCCAACAAAGCATTCATGCTTCACTCTCCTGCCCGCCATTGAAGGCGTGTCTTTCCGGCCGGCTTTGTGATGATTTTGGTGCAGCAAACCAGCGAAGGTTTACTGCCGCAAGCAATGCTGCAATGCAAGGTCATTCGTCCGGCGCAACTCCCATCGCCGTCATATACTGGAAATATAGGGCGGAAGGGATTCCCGGGAAAGCGCCAATCCCCCTGATTTTGGGGCCGCGCGTCCTTCTGTCGCGTGGATACGGCAAGGGCTTCAGGCCGCCCTCTACCGGGCCTTTCCTTGGCCTTTCCTCGGTCGACGCACCGGGGTCCGGCACCGCGCTGCTATGGTCGGGAGAATGGCGGGAGTGACGGGACTTGAACCCGCGGCCTCCGGCGTGACAGGCCGGCGCTCTAACCAACTGAGCTACACCCCCGTAGCTGGGACGCGGTGATGTACTCCACCGCCCGGCGGGTGTCAAGCAGCGCGAAGCCATGCCGATGCGTATATTCCCCCTGATTTGCCTATGGGAATGCCGAACCCGGACGTGACCCTGAGACAGGGTCGGGAAACCTCCGGTAGCCCACCGTCCATCCCCTGCCGGCGACTATGCCGTCCAAGGTCTTAACGCTTTCGAAAGATTCGCGGCACCGCGCCGGGACCGGGCTGACGGGGCTTGTCCACGCGCTGTCGCAGAGAAGGTCGCAGGGGCCGCAGAGGGGGCCGCAGAGGGGGCCGCAGAGGGGGAGGCAAAGGCTCGGGAAGGGGTGGTGGGCGGTGACGGGATCGAACCGCCGACACTCGCGGTGTAAACGCGATGCTCTGCCAGCTGAGCTAACCGCCCGAAGAGACTGTGGCAGCGCCGCTGCCCGATCCGGACGCCGTGGCCCCGGAGGCGTCGGCTTCCGCTGCCGTGCCGGAGACCCGGGATCGCGGCAGAAGCCCAAAATAGCACCGGCCGCCTCCGATGCAAGCGGGGCGGCCGGCAGCTTCTTGCAAGCTTGTGCAGGCGGTTTAGTTCACCGCGTCTTTCAGGCCCTTACCGGCCTTGAACTTCGGCTGCATGGACGCAGCAATCTGAATCGGCTCACCGGTGCGCGGGTTGCGCCCCTGAGAAGCAGCGCGCTTCGTCACGGTAAAGGTGCCAAAGCCGACGAGGCGCACCTCGTTGCCGGACTTCAAAGACTCGGTGATTGCATCGAAGACGCCATCGACCGACTTCGTCGCATCAGCCTTCGACAGACCCGTCTTATCCGCGACAACTGCTACCAGATCATTCTTGTTCACGTGGACCCCCTTCTAAACAGTAGGGATTAGGAAGTGCAGAGAGATAAAGAAAACCGCTCCGAGGAGGCCCAAATTGTAGATCGCTAAATCAGACACAGTCAACGTGAGAAGCGCAGAAATGCAGGGGTTTTAGCCGGTATTGAGCTAAAGAACCCCCACAAATCAGCAAACGAATCGGCGATTTCCGAGTCGCGTCTAGTGTGTCAGGACACCGGAGCGACCGCCCTCACCTTCCCGCGCCCGAGTCGCGCCAACGTCCTCATCCGATTCGTTCCATTCGATCGGCGTGAGTTTTTCGACCAGCGCACGCTCCAGCACTTCGTCGACGGTCGAGGTCGGAATGATCTCCATACCGCGCTTCACGTTGTCGGGAATGTCGGCGAGATCCTTCTCGTTCTCCTTGGGAATGAGAACGGTTTTGATGTTGGCACGCAGAGCCGCCAGCAGCTTTTCCTTCAAGCCGCCGATCGGCAGCACGCGCCCGCGCAGCGTCACCTCGCCGGTCATGGCGACGTCGCGGCGCACCGCGTTGCCGGTGAGCACCGATACGATCGCCGTCACCATGGCTACGCCGGCGGAAGGACCGTCCTTCGGCGTTGCCCCTTCGGGCACGTGCACGTGGATGTCCTTGCGCTCGAACAGAGTGGGCTTGATGCCGTAGTCGACGGCCCGGCTCTTCACATAGGATTCGGCGGCCTGGATCGACTCCTTCATCACGTCGCCCAGCTTGCCGGTCGCCGTCACCTTGCCCTTGCCCGGCAGCGTGACGGCCTCGATCGACAACAGTTCGCCGCCCACCTCCGTCCAGGCCAGACCGGTGGACACGCCCACCATATCTTCCTGCTCGGCCTCACCGTGGCGATACCGCGGCACGCCGGCGAACTTGGCCAGGTTGCGGCGGTTCACCGCGACAACCTTGGTCTTGCCCATGGCGATCTCCTTGACCGCCTTGCGCACCAGACCGGCAATCTCGCGCTCCAGGTTTCTGACCCCGGCCTCACGGGTATAGAGGCGGATGAGATCGCGCAGCGCCTGTTCGGAGATCGACCATTCTTCCGGCTTGATGCCGTGGTCCTTCATCTGCTTTGGGATCAGATACCGCACCGCGATCTGCGTCTTCTCGTCCTCGGTGTAACCGGGGATGCGGATCACCTCCATGCGGTCGAGCAGCGGGCCCGGCATCCGCAGGGTGTTCGCCGTCGTCACGAACATCACGTCCGAAAGATCGTAGTCGACCTCCAGATAGTGATCGTTGAAGCTGCTGTTCTGTTCGGGATCGAGCACCTCCAGCAACGCCGAGGAGGGATCGCCGCGCCAGTCGGCGCCCAACTTGTCGACCTCGTCGAGCAGGAACAGCGGGTTCGACGACTTCGCCTTCTTCATGCTCTGGATCACCTTGCCCGGCATCGAGCCGATGTAGGTGCGGCGATGACCACGCACCTCGGCCTCGTCGCGCACACCGCCCAGGCTCATGCGCACGAAGTTGCGCCCCGTTGCCTTGGCGATGGACTTGCCCAGCGAGGTCTTGCCCACGCCCGGCGGTCCGACGAGGCAAAGGATCGGGCCCTTCACCTTCTTCATGCGCTGCTGCACGGCCAGGTACTCCAGGATGCGTTCCTTGACCTTCTCCAGGCCATAGTGGTCGGCGTCCAGGATCTCCTGGGCGTTGTTGATGTCGCGCTTGATCTTGGTGCGCTTCTTCCAGGGGATCGAGAGGATCCAGTCCAGGTAGTTGCGCACGACAGTGGCTTCCGCCGACATCGGGCTCATGGACCGCAGCTTCTTCAGCTCCGCCATAGCCTTTTCGTTGGCTTCCTTGGAGAGCTTCGTGGACTTGATGCGCTCCTCGATCTCGGCCAGTTCGTCGCGGCCGTCCTCGCCCTCGCCCAGCTCCTTCTGGATGGCCTTCAGCTGCTCATTCAGATAGTACTCGCGCTGGGTCTTCTCCATCTGCCGCTTGACGCGGTTGCGGATGCGCTTTTCGACCTGAAGAACGCCGATCTCGCCTTCCATGAAGGCATAGACCTTTTCCAGACGGTCGCTGACGGTCTCGCTCTCCAGAAGCTCCTGCTTCTCGGGAATCTTGAGCGCCAGATGCGAAGCCACCGTGTCCGCAAGCTTGCTGAAGTCGTCGATCTGATTGATCGACACCAGCACTTCCGGCGGGATCTTCTTGTTCAGCTTGATGTACTGCTCGAACTGCGAGACCACCGTACGGGCCAGTGCGTCCAGCTCGCGGTCGTCGCCGTCGTCGTCCTGGACGATCTCCGCATGGGCCTGAAAGAAGTCCTCGGTGTCCGCATACTTGGTGATGCGCGCGCGCTGGCCGCCTTCGACCAGCACCTTCACCGTCCCGTCCGGCAGCTTGAGCAGTTGCAGCACGGTGCCGATGGTGCCGACCGAGTAGATGTCCGGCGGTGTCGGGTCGTCCTGGGCCGCGTTCTTCTGCGTCACCAGCAGGATCTGCTTGTCGTCCTTCATCACATCTTCGAGGGCGCGCACGGATTTGTCGCGGCCGACGAAGAGCGGCACGATCATGTGTGGAAAGACCACGATGTCCCGCAGGGGCAGGACCGGGAAGAGATTGCCGCGGGCGAGTTCCAACATAATACCTCTTATGAGATTACGAGCCGGACAGGGAGGGTTCCGGCAAACACCCAGAATGGACGGAGTCTACCGCATTTCGATTTAAAAATTGTAGATTCTGACCGGGACTTCAAGGCCCGGTATTAACCATGGTAAATCAGGCGCTTAGGCGCTTGTACCCAGGTCTTCCCGACGATCTGTATAGATGTAGAGCGGCTTCGCCCGGCCATCAACCACCTCGCGGTTGATGACGATCTCCTCGACCCCTTCCAGGCTCGGCAGATCGTACATCGGATCGAGAAGAATGCTCTCCATGATCGAGCGCAGGCCCCGGGCACCGGTCTTGCGGGCAATGGCCTTGGCGGCAATCGCGCGCAGCGCGTCCTCGGTGAAGTCGACCCGCACGTCCTCCATCTCGAACAGCCGCTCGTACTGCTTGACGAGGGCGTTCTTCGGCTGGGTCAGGATCTCTATCAGGGCGTCCTCGTCCAGATCCTCAAGGGTCGCCACCACCGGCAGGCGGCCAACGAACTCGGGAATCAGGCCGAACTTCAGCAGATCCTCCGGCTCGACGTCCTTCAGCACCTCGCCCGTGGCACGGTCGTCGGGGCCGCGGACATCCGCGCCGAAACCGATGGACGTGCCCTTGCCGCGGCCGGCGATCAGCTTGTCCAGGCCGGCAAAGGCGCCGCCGCAGATGAACAGGATGTTGGTCGTATCGACCTGCAGAAACTCCTGCTGCGGATGCTTGCGCCCGCCCTGAGGCGGCACCGAGGCCACGGTCCCCTCCATGATCTTCAGCAGCGCCTGCTGCACGCCTTCTCCCGACACGTCCCGGGTGATCGAGGGATTGTCCGACTTGCGGCTGATCTTGTCGACTTCGTCGATGTAGACGATGCCGCGCTGCGCACGCTCGACGTTATAGTCGGCCGACTGCAGCAGCTTTAGGATGATGTTCTCGACGTCCTCGCCGACGTAGCCCGCCTCGGTCAGCGTGGTCGCATCGGCCATCGTGAAGGGCACATCGAGGATCCGGGCCAGGGTCTGAGCCAGCAGGGTCTTGCCACAGCCGGTCGGCCCGATCAGCAGAATGTTCGACTTTGCCAACTCGACGTCGGCCGATTTCGCGCCATGCGCGAGACGCTTGTAGTGGTTGTGGACTGCAACCGAAAGCACCCGCTTGGCATGCGCCTGGCCGATCACGTAGTCGTCGAGGACGGTACAGATGTCCTGCGGAGTCGGCACGCCGTCGCGCGACTTCACAAGCGTCGTCTTATGTTCCTCGCGGATGATATCCATGCACAGCTCGACGCATTCATCGCAGATGAATACGGTCGGCCCGGCAATGAGCTTACGCACCTCGTGCTGGCTCTTGCCGCAGAAGGAGCAATACAGAGTATTCTTGGAATCGCTGCTGCTAGACTTGGTCATACCGCTTTTCTAGAGGCCAGTTCCGCACGGTGCCATGTTAGTCAAACGCCCCGTGCCCGCACAACGACAAAAACCAGCCTTGCCGGCTTCCTCGTACGTGCCGCCCGGCTTGGCGCCAACACGACAATTTGAGCCTAATTGCCAGGGCTCAACAATCCCTTAATGAAAAGGTTAACGTCCCTTCGCGCACCAACAATCTTGCCGATCCTGGCCGGCCTGGGGGGCCGGCCTTTGCCGGGATGCCGGCGCGCGGGGCCGCGCCCCCCAGCCGACCTTACTAGTCGATCTTGTCGGGATGGGAGGTCGCTTCCAGTTCGTCGCTCGGACGCTGCGAGACCACCTCGTCGATCAGCCCGAATTCCTTGGCCTCTTCCGGCGACATGAAGTTGTCGCGCTCCATCGAGGCCTCGACCGTGGCCAGGTCCTGGCCGCAGTGCTTGACGTAGATCTCATTCAGCCGGCTGCGCGTGCGCAGAATATCTTCGGCGTGGATCTGGATGTCCGTCACCTGTCCCTGGTAGCCGCCGGAGGGCTGGTGGATCATGATCTTCGAGTTGGGCAGCGCGAAGCGCTTGCCCGCCGCCCCGGCCATCAACAGCAGCGACCCCGCGGAGGCCGCCTGGCCGATGCAGACGGTGTGCACATCCGGGCGCACGTACTGCATGGTGTCATACATCGCCAAACCCGACGTCACGACGCCGCCCGGGGAGTTGATGTAGAAGAAGATGTCCTGGTTCGGGTTCTCGGACTCCAGATAGAGCAGCTGGGCGCAGATCAGGCTGGCCACCGCATCGTGCACCGGGCCGGTCAGGAAGATGATACGCTCCTTCAACAGGCGCGAATAGATGTCGTAGGCGCGCTCCCCGCGGCTGGTCTGTTCGACCACCATGGGGACCAGGGTGTTCATCACCGTTTCTTGATGCTTCATGACCGGATCGGACAGATAACTCATGGACCTTCCTCTGATGCGGGTGCGCCTCGGCGCAGCATGAACTCACTTGGGGTCGGCGGGCTGTGACGACAAGTTCACGGCGGGGCGGCGTTGCCGGCCCTGGTGCCCGCAGACCCCGTCTTAAGAGGGTTCCTCGTCTTCCTTCGCCTCGTCAGCCGCATCCTGCGTTTCGGTTTTCTTTGCCTTGCCTTGGGATTTCTTCTGGGCCTTCCCGGCCGCCTTTTTCGCGGGCTTCTTGTCCCCTTCGGCCTGCTTCTCGGCCGCAGCGGCGTCCTTCTCTTCCTCCTCGCGCAGCTGTTCGGGCGAGACCTCGCGCTCCGTGACCTTTGCCAGATCGATGATGAAGTCGATCACCTTGTCTTCGAACAGCGGCGCGCGAAGCTGGGCCAGCGCTTCCGGGTTTGCCTTGTAGAATTCCAGGACCTGCTGCTCCTGTCCGGGATGGCGCTGGGCCTCCTGGAACAGGGCGCGGTTCACCTCCTCCTGGGCGACATCGATCTGGTTGAGGCGGCCAACCTCGGACAGCAGCAGACCAAGTCGGACACGGCGCTCGGCGATGGTCCGGTACTCGCCCTTGATGGCGTCCTCGTCCTTGCCTTCGTCGTCCGGATCGACGTTGCCCTTTTCACGGTCGGCTTCGACCTGGCGCCAGATCGCTTCGAATTCCAGATCGACCATGCTCTCCGGCACGCCGAAGTCGTGCGCGTCGGCAAGCTGGTCCAGGATCTGCCGCTTCAGGCGCATGCGCGAGAGACCTTCGTAGTCGGCGCCGAGGCGCTCTTTCACCTTGTCACGCAGGTCTTCGACGCTCTCCGCGCCCATGGACTTGGCGAGTTCGTCGTTCATCTCCGCCGGCACGGCCTCGCGGATTTCCTTGATGGTGCACTGGAAGACCGCCGGCTGGCCCGCCAGCTTCTCGTTGCCGTAGGCTTCCGGAAAGGTCACGTTGACCTCGCGGGTCTCGCCGGCCTCGGTCCCGATCAGCTGATCCTCAAAGCCCTCGATAAAGCTGCTGGATCCCAGTTCCAGATGATGGTCATCGGCAGCCATCCCGGGCAGCGCCTCGCCATGGACCGTTCCCTTGAAGTCCAGCACGAGGATGTCGCCCGCCTCCGCCTTGCGCGGCGTCTCCAGGGGCTTGGACTCCTTGCGCGCCGAAGCCAGCCGCTCCATGGCCGCGTCGAGATCCCCTTCCGGAACCGCAACGCGCAGCCGCTCGAGTTCGATCGTCGAGAAATCCATCGGCTCGATCTCGGGCAGCAGCTCGATCGCCATGCTGTATTCGAGGTCCTTACCGTCGTCGAAGGACACGATTTCGATCTTCGGCTGAACGGCGGGGCGCAGTCCCCGCTCGTTGAGCGCCTGGGCCGAAGAGTCGGTTACGGCACGTTCCAGCACCTCGCCCATAACCGAGGGTCCATAGCGCTGTTTGAGAAGCTTGATCGGCGCCTTGCCCGGACGGAACCCGGGGATCTTCACCCGCGCGCTCAACTCCCGAAGCCGCGCTTCAACTTTCTCGCCTATCTCTTTGGCGCCAATAACGACTTTGAAGTCGCGCTTCAAGCCTTCGCTGCTTACTTCCGTGACCTGCATAATCGGCTAGGCCTTTCCGAGCCTTGTCTTGAGGGGATAAATCCGAGAGGCGCCCGACGTGCCAGGCGGGGCAGTCTTACTCGCCGCCTCCAGCTGCTGGTGCGGGCGGAGGGACTCGAACCCCCACGGATCGCTCCACTGGTACCTAAAACCAGCGCGTCTACCAGTTCCGCCACGCCCGCGCTTTCCGCGGATCGCCGATGTATATCATCGTAGCCGGTCACGCAATAGCAAGCGCACCCCCCTGGCCACACAAAGGAGTGAGATATCCGGCGCTTCGCCGGTGGTGACGGCACCCGAAGGGCGATGTGGAGCAGGCTGGGGGTTCGAAGGGTGGAACCGGCACCGATAAACCGAAAGCCGGTTGAGGGCGAGCTAGGACTTGATGGGCTCGCAGAAGTGCTCGACGAAGGTCTTCATGCCCAGCACCCGCGGCCCGTCCTCGAAGGGCCGATGTCCGGGCTGATCGATGCGCAGGTCGTAGCGCACATGCGGCATGCCGAGGATCTCGCAGAGCCCGATGACCGTCGCGGTCTCGGACCGGCCGCTGCCGTCGCTGTGGCGGAAGATACGCCCCGCCTTGACGCTGTCCGGATTGGTGCCGCGACGCGAAAACAGGCCGCGCCGGTCGCCGCCCAGCGCTCCGGAGAGCTGCTGCCAGAGGCTGTTCGGACGAGCCGTCGTCGAGGTCTTATCCTGCCGCGTCGTAAGCATGTAAGGCAGATTAGAGCTAAATCTTTGACGTAGGATTAATGTCGTTCGCAGGCAGCCTTGCGGCATCTGAAACCGCCCGGGCCGATCTCATCAGACCGATCTCATCAGGCCGGTCTCGAGCGCTGCCGCTAGGCGTCGTGCTTGATCTTGGTTTTGGCGCCTTTGTCGGCCTTGGGCTGTTCCGCGCTGCCGGCCTCACCGCCGATCGACTCGCGGAAGCGTTCCGCGAAGCTTTCCAGCCCCAGGGTGCGGCGCTCTTCATACTTGGCGAGCCGCGCGCGCTCGACCGAGACCTCGTAGGTCACGTGGGGAATGCCAAGGGCATCACGCCCCACGTCGATCACCCGCGCGGTTTCGACGATGTTGCCTTCATGGGCGCGCTTGTAGACGCTGCCGACCTTGATCTCGTCGGTGCGTGCCGGTTGTTTGAACCAATGCGCTGCAAGCATGATCTCAATACCTTTTCAATCAAGGCCACCCCCCGATAAGGCCAATCCTTGACCGTATTAAACCCTATAGTGCGCCTGCAGCCATGAAGTTTTCGTTAACGAATGAGTCCGAACTATCTCAAATTATTGAATAAATCCTGGTGATCCACAGCCCGGGAAGCGCTGTGGAGCTCTGCCATGACATCCGGCAGGGCATCGGGCAGGTCTTCGGCGATCATGCCCGGGCCGAAGGTTGAGGCCGCCGCCGCGTGCAACCAGACGGCGGCACTGGCTGCCATAACCGGCACCATGCCCTGGGCCAGAAGGCCGGCGATGAGGCCGGCGAGAACATCGCCCGTGCCGGCCGTTGCCAGCCATGGCGCCGCCGCCCCGTTGATGACGGCCGGACCCTCCGGCGCCGCGACGACAGTGTCGGGACCCTTCAACACCACGACCGCGCCGCTGCGCGCCGCCGCCGCGCTGGCGCGCTCCAGCCTGTTGCCGGAAAGGTCGGGAAACAGCCGGTGAAACTCCCCATCGTGCGGGGTCAGGACCGCATCGCCGGCGGAGCCCCCGACAGCCGCAAACAGCCGCTCTGCCCTGCCCTCAAACGATGACAGGGCATCTGCGTCCAGCACCACCGCGCGGCCCGTGGGCGCACTCTCCAACGCCAGAAGCGCACGACCCCCGGTTTCTTCCGACACACCGTTGCCGGGCCCTAGAAGCACGGCATTCCTGCGCGGATCCGCCAGGACCTCGGCAAAATCCGCAGGATCGGTCAGCGGCTGCGTGATGACAGAGGGGTTGGCCAGGGCATAGATCGGCAGGCTGCCCGGCGTGCATACAACGGTCACCAGACCGGCACCGACCCTGAGCGCAGCGCGTGAGGCAAGCTGCGCTGCCCCGGTCATGCGCGCGCCGCCGCAGATCACCACATGGCCCGCCTGGTACTTATGGGCCTCAGCTTTGCGCCAGGGAAAGGCGCGCGCCCACAACGCCGGCCCGTTCGCCCGGCAGCGAGGATTGATACCGTCGAGGACCCTCGCCGGGATACCGATGTCGATGACGTGTACGTCTCCGCAGAAAAGACGCGATGGTACAAGGAGGTGCGCGGGCTTCTTCCGAAAAAAGGTAATCGTTTCGAGGGCCCGAAAAGCGACGTCGCCCAAGGGCCTCGCCGTGTCGCCGGCAATCCCGCTCGGCACGTCGACGGCAAAGACCGGCAGACGCGCGTCGTGGGCGGCGCTGGCCAGGTGCGCCGGGACGCCGGAAAGGGGCCGGTCGAGGCCGGCGCCGAACAGCGCGTCGACCACCAGGGCCGCGCCGTCCAGGCTGTTCTCATTCAGGGGTTCGACTGCGCCCTCCCAGGCCGCCGCGGCGGTGGCCGCATCGCCGGAGAGACGGTCTTTGGAGCCCAGAAGCGCCAGACGTACGGGGATGCCGGCAGCCTGCAGATGGCGCGCCGCGATGAAGCCGTCGCCGCCGTTGTTGCCCGGGCCGCAGAGCACGGCGGCAGGACCGTCGCCGACCTCATTGCGCCGCGCCAGGACGCGGGCCGCAACACCGGCGCCGGCCCGCTCCATCAGCGGGTAGCCGCTGCCGATCTCGGCGATGGCCAGGCGGTCGGCCTCATACATCTCCTGGACGGTCAGAACCTCCGCCGGTCCCCAGAGATCGGCTTCCCAGGGGCCGGCGCCGGCATGGTGATCCGGCAACACCATGTCAGGCCCCACCGCGCTCCGCCGCCGCCGTTGCGGCATCTTTGAGCGCGGCGACCCCGGCCACGGCACCGTCGCGCAGCAGAAGAACGTCGATATCGGCCAGGACCAGGTCGTACCCGGCCCGATAGAGATCGGCCGGCGAGCGCTCCGGCGTCGGAATCCCGCCGAGCAACCGCCCCTGCGCCTTTGCCGCCCGCTCCACATCGGCAATCGCCTTGCGAACCTGGGGATGATCGGGTTCGCCCATGAAGCCCAGGCTGGCGGAAAGGTCGAAGGGACCGATGAACAGCATGTCCAGCCCCTCGACCGCGGCAATGCCGTCGAGAGCGCCCAGCGCCTCCCGGGTTTCGATCTGGCAGATAACCAAGGTCGATTCGGCGGCATCCCGGACATAGGCCTGCCAGTCCTGGCCGTAGCGGGAGGCACGTACGATCGGCGCCGCCATGCCACGTACACCCTTGGGCGGATAGTGGCAGGCCGCCACGGCCGCCGCCGCCTCCTCGACCGAATTGACCGCGGGCACCATGATGCCGTGAGCCCCTCCGTCAAGCAGGCGTTTCACCCAGGCCGCGTCGTTGGCTGGCACGCGCACCAAAGGCGTACAGGCACTTGCCTGCATGGCCCGCATGATGGCGATCGCCGAGGCAGGGTCGCCAGGCCCGTGTTCGCAGTCGATCATCGCGCAGTCATAGCCCGCCGCCGCCATAATCTCCGCCGCTGCCGGGCTGAACAACTCCGCCCAGAACCCGCAGACTGCCTGTCCCGAGCGCATCCGCGCCTTCAGCGAAGCATCGCCGCTCATCATCCATTCTCCCGCCATCAGGCCCTGCCGGCCAGCCGGACTCCGGCACCGGTTCCATCACGACCCCATCATAGTGACACGGCGACGGCATCCAAGGATCCCCTTCCCGGCCGGCATCGTGCCAGGGCAGTCGGTCGCGCCGCCAAGTATTCCGATTCGCGAGTTACTAAGAACCCCAGATTGCACGGGGCAAAGGCGTCCTTTCCCTCAAGGCGCCCAAATCACCGGGCCTCTCCGAAAGAGTTAATTCCAAAAGTCTGAATTCTTTACCTGGTCACAGCGATACCACAGACCTTATAATTGCCACAGGGCCCCGCCCGGCCACGCCGGATGACTTGTATGACGGGGCAATTACTCTGATTTCCGTGATTTATATTTCTGTAACCTCAGTATTAAAGATTCTGAGAACTTTTTGTTTCACGTGAAACGCGTTCGAAAAACATGGTTTACGAAATATTAAGAGAATTACTTTATTATTTCTTAACGAAAGGTTACCGGGCCCTTCTCCCGACGACCAGATGTGAGCAAGCCGGATTATGGAGCCACACCTGCCTTCGATCCCGCTGAGAACCTGCATTCCTGCCGGCGCCCTTGCGCTCTTGCTCCTTGGTCTGTCACCGATCCCATCCGAGGCCGAGGGACTGGACCTGGTCATGGAAGACGGCGGGCTTGCCACCGGCGAGCTCTCGGCAAGAGTCAGCCTGGGCCCGGTCACGTTCTCGCTCGAGCATCGTGAATACCTGGCCTACCTCAGCGAGGACGAAACGGCACCGGACGACCCTGTCGAGCGGCGCAGCCGCCTGGATGCAGCCGGGCACTTCCAGGTGCCCGGCGGATTCGCCCTGCCCGTCAGCTTCAGCGGCGCCTACGATCAGCATGAATCCGGTAAGCAGGCGCTGGACTTCGAGCTGTCCGGCGGACTGAATCTCCCGGGCCTGCGGGTCGGGGCGGAGCTGGAACTGGGCAACAGCTTCGGGGCCGAGGCCCAGCCGACGCAGGACCTGGAGGGCTCGCTCTCGTTTGGCTTCGACTGGCTGGGAGGGCGCCACTCCGGCCGGCTCGACTACGGCGTCGTGCCCAATGGGGAAATCGCGGAACTGGCTCTATCGTCGCAGTTGCCCATCACGGAAGGGCTCGCGGCTGCCGTCGATCTCATACACAATCCCACGGATCAGCTTTCCGAAGCCCGCATCGGCCTGGATCAGCGCCAGGGCCCCTTTGTGCTGTCGACGGAGTTCAGCACCAAAAGCGACGGCGCCTTCGCGCTCGGCTTCAGCTTCACCGTGGACCTTGCGCCCAGCGCCCCGTCGCCGGAGCTGCGCCTTTCGGCCCTGCTGGCGAACCTGCGCGAGAACGTCCGACGCGAAGTCGTCTCCGACAGTTTTGGCCTGCTTTCGCTCGGCGAAGGCGCCAACTGACCTCTCGCCGCTCAGCTCATCCGAAGCCGGCGTCTTGATCCCCGGGCGATGTCTTGCCGCGGGAGGTTTCGTCATGGGGAGCGGATTGGGGTGGCTGATGGGACTTGAACCCACGACCTCCTGGACCACAACCAGGCGCTCTAACCAACTGAGCTACAGCCACCATCTGCGAAGCCCCGTATGCGGGTGCAGTCTGCGCTGACCCGACCGCCGAGAGACCGGCAGACTGTACGGAGATCGCGTGTTTAAGCCCATAGCACTGGAGCGTCAAGAGCAGCCGTGCACCGGGCGCCACGATTGGCAAAGCGCGCTTTGCCCCCCGAGCAGGTCCGAACCGCGCTCGCCCCTTTCAAAGCTGCTGCCGCCGGGAATCCTTCTGCTCGGGCTTACGACTTCGCCGACTCTGCCATATGTCGCCTCAAAGCGTTCATCTAGGAGTGCAAGGTCTCCAGACGTGCGAGAATGCCATCCAGGCGGGCTTTCGCTGCATCGACTTCCTGCGAGATCAGTCGCAACTCCTGAAAGAGCAGTTGGACGTCATCCGCAACGGCATCAACCGGGCCCTCGCCCCCGCCAGTCAACAACCAAGCGGGGCTGACCGCCAGGGTACCCGCGATCATGATCAACTTGTTGGAGCGGGGCTCGGATCGGTTGTTCTCCCAAGACTGCCAGGTCGCAGTCTTGACAGCCAAGCGGCGGGCGGCCTGAGCGGCGGTCAATCCGGCGGCTTCCCGAGCACGGCCAATCCGACCGCCGATGGTCTCCGTATGATTGTGATCCTCTGTACTGAAAGTCGCGGTTTCTATAGCTAGGTCCTCCAGCTTCGGTGGATTTGCCAATCGACAATGCGCCGTTGCCCTGATGCGGCGGGAGCCTAGGGCCAATACGCGAATTGTCAATCTGACACACCCCCAGCGCCGCCATTCTTCCTATGCAACGGTCGAGTTCAATGCTGCTGTAATCCGCAAGAGCAAATTGCTGACAGGTTCCCACGAAACGCGGTCAAGAGACTGAACAGCGAGCCGCGGCGAGCGCACAGCTTGCCGCCCCGCATGCCCCTGCCTTAGTGTGCTGCCGTCCGGAAAAGGGCGGACAAAAAAGGGAAACAGCGGAAATGCATCAGCTGGCCACAGCCACCGATCGTCTTGGCACCGAAAGCGCATTCGAGGTCCTCGCGCGGGCCAAGCAACTGGAACAGCAGGGAAAGTCCATCATCAACCTGGGCATCGGTCAGCCCGACTTCCAGACGCCCGATCATATCGTCGAGGCCGCCGTGAAAGCGCTGCGCGACGGTCACCACGGCTACACCCCGGCCAACGGTATTCCGGAACTGCGCGAAGCGGTCGCAGAGGATCTTGAACTGCGCCACCGGGTCAGCGTCGACCCGGGCCAGGTTGTGGTGGTTCCCGGCGGCAAGGTCACCATGTTCTTTGCCGTGCTCATGTTCGGCGAACCGGGCGCCGAGATCCTCTATCCGAACCCGGGGTTCCCCATCTACGAATCGGTGATCAACTTCTCCGGGGCCAAGGCGGTCCCGATCGCCCTGTCGGAGGACAAGGGTTTCGCCTTCTCCGCCGAAGCCGTGCTGGACTCCATCACGCCGCAAACGCGCCTGATCATCATCAACAGCCCGGCCAACCCCACCGGCGGCGTGACCCCGCGCGAGGAGGTGGAACGCCTGGTGGAGGGGCTGAGCGCCCATCCGCAGGTCGCGATCCTGTCCGACGAGATCTACAGCCAGATGCTCTATGACGGGCGCGAGCACGTCAGCCTGCTGCAGTACCCGGAGATCCGCGACCGGGTCATCATGCTCGACGGCTGGAGCAAGACCTACGCGATGACCGGCTGGCGGCTCGGATTTGCCGTCTGGCCGGCCGGCCTCGTCGACGTCGCCACACGTCTGGCCATCAACTGTCACTCCTGCGTCAACGCCGCCGCGCAGTTCGCCGGCCTGGCGGCGCTGCGCGGATCGCAGGACGCCGTTGCCGAGATGATGGCGGCTTTCGACGTGCGCCGGCGCGCCATCCACTCTGCCCTGAACGGCATTCCCGGCGTCTCCTGCGTCGAGCCCGCCGGCGCGTTCTACGCCTTCCCCAACATCGCCGGAACCGGCGTGCCGGCAAAGACGCTGGAAATCGAACTCCTCGAAGACGCCGGCGTGGCCACCATCGCCGGAACATCCTTCGGGCGCTTCGGCGAAGGCTACCTGCGGCTGTCCTATGCCAACTCCCTGGAAAACATCCGCCTGGCGCTGGACCGCATCCGCCATCATCTCGAGGCCCGTCAGTCCGGCGCAGCCTGATCAGAAAACTCTCATGCTGCCTATAAATTGGGCAGAATGACGTCACATCCCGCACCGGAATTGACGCGTAGGCCAACAAACCCCTGGGGACGGGCTGACCGTCCCCAATTGGCACGCCTCCTGCTTAAGCCGCGGAAGGGCAGAGGTTTGCCGGTACTTGTTCAGCACAGAGAGTGAGGCCCAATCACGCAATGAAAAAGATCGAAGCGATCATCAAACCCTTCAAACTGGACGAGGTGAAGGAAGCTCTTCACGAGGTCGGAATCAAGGGCATCACGGTCACGGAGGCGAAGGGTTTCGGTCGCCAAAAGGGCCATACGGAACTCTACAGAGGGGCGGAGTACGTCGTCGACTTTCTGCCCAAGGTGAAGGTCGAGGTCGTCTTGGAGGACGACTTGGTCGAACGCGCTGTCGAGGCCATCCAGCAGGCCGCACACACCGGCCGCATCGGTGACGGGAAGATTTTCGTCAGCGGCATAGATGAGTCGATCCGCATTCGCACCGGCGAGCGCGGCGCCGCGGCCGTCTAGCCGCGGCATCGCTGTCGGCCCGGGGGTGTCAGAGGGGCCCGGGCGACCGAATCAACAGTCCATCACAAGACTTCAGGAACGGAAGAATATCCATGTCAGACGTCAAATCCATCCTCGAGATGATCAAGGAAAACAATGTCGCCTATGTCGACTATCGCTTCACCGACCCGCGCGGGAAGTGGCAGCATCTGGCGATGCATGTCGACGCCGTCGACGAGGACGCGCTCTCCGAGGGCGTCATGTTCGACGGCTCTTCGATTGCCGGCTGGAAGGCGATCAACGAGTCGGACATGATCCTGCGGCCGGACCTCAGCACCGCGGTCATGGACCCTTTCTCCAACCTGCCGCAGCTGATCCTGTTCTGTAACATCGTCGAACCTTCGACGGGCCAGCTCTACAACCGCGACCCGCGCTCCACCGCTGTGCGCGCGGAGAACTACCTGAAGGCTTCCGGCATCGGCGATCAGTGCTTCTGGGGGCCTGAAGCCGAGTTCTTCGTGTTCGACGACGTGCGCTTCGACGTTACGCAGAACCAGACCTACTACTTCCTGGATTCAGAGGAAGGCCCCTACAACACCGGCTCGATCTTCGAGAACGGCAACCTGGGCCACCGCCCGGGCATCAAGGGCGGTTACTTCCCGGTGCCGCCGGTGGACTCGGGCATGGACCTGCGTGCCGAGATGCTGAAGGTCATGGGCGAGATGGGGCTGGACGTCGAGAAGCACCACCACGAAGTGGCCCCGTCCCAGCACGAGCTCGGCATCAAGTTCGCGCCGATCGTCCAGGCGGCCGACGCTTTGCAGATCTACAAGTACGTCGTTCATCAGGTCGCCCATCAGTACGGCAAGTCCGCGACCTTCATGCCCAAGCCGGTCGCGGAGGACAACGGCTCCGGCATGCACACCCACCAGTCGATCTGGAAGGACGGCAACCCGCTGTTCGCCGGTGACGGCTACGCAGGCCTTTCCGAGACCTGCCTGCACTACATCGGCGGCATCATCAAGCATGCCAAGACGATCAACGCCTTCACCAATCCCTCGACCAACAGCTACAAGCGCCTTATTCCTGGCTTCGAGGCACCGGTGCTGCTCGCCTATTCGGCGCGCAACCGCTCCGCCTCCTGCCGCATTCCCTACGGCGACAGCCCCAAGGCAAAGCGTGTCGAGGTGCGCTTCCCGGATCCGACGGCCAATCCCTATCTCGCCTTCTCGGCGATGCTGATGGCCGGCCTTGACGGCATCAAGAACAAGATCCATCCGGGCGATCCCATGGACAAGGATCTCTACGATCTGCCCCCCGAGGAGCTGGCCGACGTCCCGACCGTCTGCGGCTCTCTGCGGGAAGCGGTCGAGGCCTTGGAAGCCGATCACGAGTTCCTGCTTGCCGGCGACGTCTTCAGCCCGGACCAGATCGCCGGCTACGCCGAGCTCAAATGGGAAGAGGTGTATCAGTTCGAACACGCCCCTCACCCGGTCGAGTTTAAGATGTACTACTCGGTCTGATCGAGTGAGATGCAGCGCCCGTCCGGGCGCCTGCATCGAAGCGCAAAAGGCCCCGCCGGTACCCGGCGGGGCCTTCTTTTTGGCCTGCGATGAAGCGAGGTGTTAAGGAACCGTAAAGCCGATCGCGAAATCACAGAACAGCTTTATTTTCACCATATTTCTGCCGCCAAGAGAACACGCCGCAAGCACAAGAAAGACTGTAAGAAACCTGCAGTGTAATACGGTGCGGTATATACAGAGATGCCCTCAACAACACCCGTTTGGCGCGGCTGCGTCGTTGTCTTCTTTCTGGCCCTCGGTCTGTTCGCCTTCCCGCGCTCGGCCCAGGTGCCCTGGATCACCACGGCAGAGGCACGCCCCATTCCTCCGCGCATCGCCATTGCGCCGGAGCGCCTGAGCCTTGCGGTAAGCGAAGGCCGCGCCACCGTCGAGAGTGTCGCCCAAGACGCTGTCGGCCCCTGAAGACCGCCGACGCGGACGTCAGGAAAGCGCGCATGGACTGAGACCCACCGGCCGGCGTTTTGACCCAGGAGCGCTTGGCGCAGCTTTCAGGCATAGACGGAGCGATACAGCTTCGCCGGTCCCGCGACGGCGTGGTCGACCATGACGTCAGCGCACCAGAGTATTTTATTAAGTAAATATGAATATAAAATATGAAGTAATTGTAAAAACCTAAAGAATTATTAATTTATTCCAGAAATCATTTCTTTCTCTTTTTGATATCATAAAAACAGCGCCAATATCGCACGCCCGTAGCACAGTATTTCTCTTACAACTCCGGCAATCGCACTTCCGACCCGGAGTTCACTGTGACACCCCAGACCTTGTCCTCCAGCCATGCCATACAGCTTCGCCGACGGCAGTTTCTCGGCGTGCTTGGCGGGCTGGCCGCGAGCTGCATTCTGCCTTCAGAAAGCAGCGCCAATCTCACCACCCTGCCGCCGCCGCTGCCGCTGTCGACGGCGATGCGCGAAAGCGGCTTTCGGGCCGCGCCGGTCGCCTGGCTAAAGCTGATCGAACAGCATCCGGACCTCGATCCGGCGGCCCATCCTTTTGCGACGATGGCGCTGACGCCGGAGCGCGAGGCCGAACTCTGGCAGGTGCACCAGCAGGTCAACCGTCTCATCCGCTTTCGCCCGGACGGTCCGGACCGCTGGCAGCTTGTGCATTCCGAGGGCGATTGCGAGGACTACGCCATCCGCAAGCTGCACATGCTCTGCAGCGCCCACGGCTGGCCGCGCTCGGCCCTCACCCTGGCCGCCTGTCATATCGAGAGCGGACAGGGCCACGCCGTGCTTCTCGTGCACACCACCCAGGGCGTCTACGCGCTCGACAACCGCCGCCGCCGCGTCGAGCCCTGGCATCGCCTGCCCTACAACTGGATCGCACGCGAGGAACCGGGAGCCCCCTTCGGCCTGTGGCGCAAACTGAGCGCCTGATCTGCCCGGAACCCGGCAGAGGCTCAGCGGTCAACGCGGCAGGGGTATGCTCAGTTCCGCGCCGCCGTTGCCGTGGACGGAGTCATGCGCACGGATGGTCACCCTATCGATATGCTCGGGGATAACCACGCCGCCGAGGGAGCGGGTGAAGGGCTGCTCGTTTTCGTGCGGATGCAGCAAGACCCGCGTCCCCAGCACCCGGCCGTCCGGGGCCACCACTTCCCAGCGGTCGGCGTAGTGGTCCCAGCCCTCGTCCGCATGGGCGACGGTGACCCGGAAGCGCCAGCTCCCGTCGCCCTCCTGCACGGCTTCGGCTGCGACCACATCGGCCTCCCCCGCAGCCGCCTGCCCGAGCCCGCCAAGAAGCAAAGCAGTCGCCAGCGCCAGTTTTGCCACACTCGAAGTCTTCATGCCGCCGGCTCCTTGCGGGTGCGTGTCTCTTCCGTCACGTCCGGCGCCGGCGGCACCGGCCGCGGCTGGCCCTGATCGTCGATCGCCACAAAGGTGAACGTGCCCTCGGTCACTTTCACGCGCTCGCTCTGCCGGCCCCTCAAGGCCCAGGCCTCGGTATGAATGGCGATGGAGGTGCGTCCGATCCAGATGATGTCGGCATAGACGCAGAGCACATCGCCCACGAAGACCGGGCGGTGAAATGTCATGGCGTCGACCGCCACGGTGGCGACGCGTCCGGCAGCCCGGGCACCGGCGGTGATGCCACCGGCAATGTCCATCTGCGAGAGCACCCAGCCGCCGAAAATGTCCCCACTGGGGTTGGCGTCGGCGGGCATGGCGAGGGTCCGCGTTGCCAGATCGCCGCGCGGCTCCTCCGGCCCCTTACCGCCGCTAGCGGCCATGTTCGCAAGACATGGGCTTGTCCCTTCCCTTCGACTCGGCTATCTGGACAACTAGATATCGGGGGTTAACTTCAGGTACCATACTTTATAAGCCGATTCCTTCTGCAGACCAGCGCGCCTGCCGCCCGAGGGCCCGGAGCGGTCTGCCGGCGGTCACGGCCAAGCCTTTCGAACCATAGGCCAAGATGGCAGACCTTTTCCAATCCGCACCGAAGAAATCCCAGCGCAACTACTCGGCCAAGGACATCGAGGTCCTGGAGGGGCTGGAGCCGGTGCGCCGCCGCCCGGGCATGTACATCGGCGGCAGCGACGAAAAGGCAATGCACCACCTGGTCGCCGAGGTGCTGGACAACGCCATGGACGAGGCCGTCGCCGGCCACGCCAGCCGCATCGAGCTGCAGCTGGCGAAGGACAACGTGGTGGTGATCACCGACAACGGGCGCGGCATCCCGGTGGACCCGCATCCGAAGTTCAAGCCGAAGTCGGCGCTGGAGGTCATCCTCACCACCCTGCACTCCGGCGCCAAGTTCTCGCAGAAGGCCTACGCGACCTCGGGCGGTCTGCACGGGGTCGGCGTCTCCGTCGTCAACGCGCTGTCCGACGACCTGGTCATCGAGGTGGCCCGCGACCAGAAGCTCTATACCCAGACCTACGCCAAGGGGAAGCCGAAGACCAAGCTCTCCAAAGGCAAGCCGGTGAAGAACCGCCGCGGCACGACGATCCAGTTTCATCCGGACCCGCAGATCTTCGGCAAGGAAGCGCAGTTCCGTCCGGCTCAGCTCTATCGCATGGCGCGCTCGAAGGCCTATCTTTATCGCGGTGTGGAGATCCGCTGGAGCTGCGACAAGAGCCTGATCGAGAAGGGCGACGCAACGCCCGAGAAGGACAGCCTGCATTTCCCCAACGGCCTCTCCGACTTTCTCGAAGCGACGCTGCAGAAACGCAAGACCCTGACCCCCGATCCCTTCGTCGGCGAAGCGACCTTTCCGGACGAGCAGGGCCGGGTGGAGTGGGCGATCTCCTGGCCGGCCGACGAGAACGGCTTCCTCAACTCCTACTGCAACACCGTGCCGACGCCCGAGGGGGGCAGCCACGAGTCGGGCCTGCGCTCCGGCCTCCTGAAGAGCCTCAAGGCCTATGGCGAGCTGACGGGCAGCAAGAAGACCGGCCAGGTGAACGCCGACGACATCCTGGGCGGCGGCTGCGCCATGCTGTCGCTGTTCATCCGCGATCCGCAATTCCAGGGGCAGACCAAGGAAAAGCTGGCGACCACGGCGGCGACGCGCCTCGTCGAAACCTCCATCAAGGATCACTTCGATCACTGGCTCTCCGGCCACCCGGAGCGGGCCAAGATGCTGCTGGAGCGCTTCATCGAGCGCGCCGAGGAGCGGCAGCGCCGCCGCCAGGAGAAGGAACAGAGCCGCAAGACCGCGACCCGCAAGCTGCGGCTGCCCGGCAAGCTTTCCGACTGCAGCCGCAGCCGCGCCGAGGGGACGGAGATCTTCCTGGTGGAGGGCGATTCCGCCGGCGGCTCCGCCAAGCAGGCCCGCTCGCGCGAGACCCAGGCGGTGCTGCCGCTGCGCGGCAAGATCCTGAATGTCGCCAGCGCCTCGGCCGACAAGCTGAAGGCCAACCAGGAAATCTCCGACATCTCCCAGGCGCTGGGCTGTGGCACGCGCGGCAACTTCGATGTCGACAAGCTGCGCTACGAGCGCATCGTCATCATGACCGACGCCGATGTCGACGGCGCCCACATTGCCTCGCTGCTCATCACCTTCTTTTACCGCGAGATGCCGGGCCTGATCGAAAGCGGCCGCCTCTACCTGGCACAGCCGCCGCTCTACCGCCTCACCCAGGGCAGCGAGAGCGTCTATGCCATGGACGATGCCGACAAGGACCGCCTCATGAAGTCCCACTTCAAGGGCCGTGGCAAGATCGACGTCAGCCGCTTCAAGGGTCTGGGCGAGATGCCGGCGCGCCAGCTGAAGGAAACCACCATGGACCCGGCCAAGCGCACCCTGCTGCGGGTCACCATCGCGGACAAGAAAGACAAGAGCCCCGCCGCCGAGGACAAGAAGGCCGCCGATATGATCGAGCGCCTGATGGGCCGCAAGCCCGAGGCACGCTTCGCCTTCATCCAGGAAAACGCCCGCTTCGTCGCCGACCTGGACGTCTGAACCGGTCGCACTCCTCGGGCACCCTAAAGCCACAATGCATCGCAGGTGCGGCCCGGTCGATGCCGTCGGGGAACGCCTGCTGCTCGCGTTGCAATTCGTTTGCAATGAGACGCAATCTACCGCACAGTGCGCGCCGATGGTTCTGCCGCCTCCTCAAGGGTCGGCGGATGAAAAGGGAACACGGTGCGGTCTGCTGTTGCAGCGCCAATGCCGTGGCTGCCCCCGCAACTGTAAGCGGCGAGCGAGCACCCGACGAAGCCACTGATCCGGCAGGATCGGGAAGGCGGGTGCGAAGCGATGAGCCGCGAGCCAGGAGACCTGCCATCACCACGTTTGAAACCGGGACGGGGTGTTTCCGAGGGTTGAATGGCCTACCACACTTACTCTGAAAAGACTTGCTCCGGTCGTTCCTCCGGGCCGCACACTCCGTTCCCGTCCTCACCAACAGACCAGAACTGGCCATGACGGACTCACCCGCCAATCCGGTTGTGCTTCGGGCCGAAGGGCTCACCTACCAAACCAGCGCCGGGCGCCCTCTTGTCGCGGACGCAAATGTCACGGTCCGGGCTGGTGATATGGTCGCCATCGCAGGGCCGAACGGCGCGGGCAAATCGACTCTGCTGCGGATGCTGGCCGGCCTGCTGGCCCCGACCGAGGGCACGCTTCACCTCTGCGGCCGGCCTTTCAACGCCTACGCGCCGCTGGAACGCGCCCGCAGAATTGCCTATGTCGGCCAACTGGATGAACCGGACCGCCGGCTGACTGTCTATGACTACGTCGCCCTTGGCCGCATCCCGCACAGGGCAAGGGTCTCAGGCGCGGAAGACCGGCGGATCGTCGAAGAAGCGATCGCGGAACTCCGGCTTACCGGCAAGGAACTGAGCCCGCTTGGACAGATCTCGGGTGGTGAACTGCAACGGGCCTCGGTGGCGCGCGCGCTCTGCCAGCAACCGGACATCCTGTTTCTGGACGAACCGACCAATCACCTGGACCCCAAGGCCAAGGGGACGCTCCTGTCCCTTCTCTACGCCCGCGGGATCACCAGCCTCTGCGTGCTCCACGAGCTGGCGCTGATTCCGAAGCTTGCCAGCCACACGCTGCTCATGAACCGCGGCCGTGTGGTGGCCGCCGGGCGCACTGCAGACGTGCTGACCGCGCAGGCCGTGCACAAAGTCTTTGGTGTCGATTTCCTCCATCTCGCCCATCCGACAGAGGACCGCGTGGTTTCCGTCCTGGATATTCCGGTCGGCAGCAGTCATTCCGCCTCGAACTGAAGGAAGCTCATTCGATGAAATACCTCCTGCCGACCCTGCTCAGCCTTGCAGTTGCAGGCACCGCTCAGGCCTTCCCGGTGACGGTCGACAACTGCGGGGAGGCTCTGACTTTCGACAAGCCACCGGAGCGCCTGGTCGTCCACGACATCAATATGTCCGAGATGGCCTTTGCCCTCGGCCTTCAGGACAGGATGGTAGGCGTGACCGGGATTTCCGGCTGGTACAAGACAAGCCCGGAGTTCGAGATCAAAAGGGGCGCAATCCCCGAACTGGCACCCAAGTACCCGACGGTCGAAACCCTGGTCGCGGCCGCTCCGGATGCCTTCCTTGCCGGCTGGTACTACGGCATGAAGCCCGGCGGGGACGTCACCCCAGACACCCTTGCCCCCCACGGCATCAAGACCCTGATCCTCTCCGAAAGCTGCATTCACCTGAACAAATCCCAGCCCCCGGCCTCCATGGACCTGCTCTACAAGGACGTCCTGCGTCTAGGCGCGGTCTTCGGCAAGTCTGCAGAAGCCGAAGCGCTGGTGGAGGGCTGGAAAGCGCAGCTTGCCGACATCACGGCCAAGATCGGCGATGCAAAGGGCACCCGGGTGTTCCTGTTCGACTCAGGCGAAGACAAACCCTTCACCGCAGGCAAGTACGCCATCATCAACGCCATGATCGAAGCAGCCGGCGGCGTCAACGTCATGGGCGATATGGAAACCAGCTGGGGACGATCGTCGTGGGAAGCTGTTGCCGCGGCCAACCCGCAGTTTCTGATCTTGCTCGACTATCAGCAGGGCACCGGTGCCGAGGGCCTTCTCGACTGGCTGCAGTCCCATCCGGCCATGAAGGAAACGGATGCGGTCAAGGCCGGACGCTTCGTGGCGCTTCGCTATGAGGAGCTGACGCCCGGCCCGGCCAACATCGCCGCCATTGCCAAGATTGCAGAGGCGATGAACCCCAAAGCCTTCTGATCGTCTTGTGTTCCGTCTGTCCTTCACGGCCGCGGCAGGGGTGGCGGGCCTTGCGGCCCTGACGCTGCTGTCCGTCGGCTGGGGCGCGACTTCCATCCCCGTCGCGGACGTCCTGGCTGCATTTGCGCGGGCCCTCGGCTTGACGGAAGGAGCAGCGGCCACGCCGATTGACCGCATCGTCATCGACCTGCGGACACCGCGGGCCCTGCTTGCAATCCTGGTCGGTGGCGGGCTCGGGATGGTGGGCTGCCTGCTGCAGACCGTGACGCGCAACGATCTGGCCGACCCGTTTCTCTTCGGCCTCTCGTCCGGCGCCGCCGCTGGCGCGGTCTTTGTCATTACCGTAACCGGCGACCGGCTCGGCATCTGGACCCTGCCCCTGGCGGCCTTCTGCGGCGGCATGCTGGCGGCCCTGATCGTCCTCGCGCTGGTCCGGCGGATGGGGTTTCAAGGGCCGGAGAAGCTTGTGCTCGCCGGGCTGGCTGTCTCCTTCCTGTTTACCGCAGTGACCAACTACATGGTTTTCGCCGGCGACCAGCGCGCCGCCCACTCCGTCCTGTTCTGGAGCCTCGGCGGCCTCGGCCTGGCGCGCTGGGAGAACCTTCCCCTCGTGCTCTTCGGATTCTCCGCGCTCCTGGTCTTCGCTGTCGCGCGCCACCGTCATCTGGATGCCCTCTTGGGCGGCGAGTTGACGGCGAACAGCCTGGGCGTGAGCGCGGACCGCTTTCGCCTCCAGGTCTTTCTGGCCGCTGCCTTCTCGACGGCAATCTTCGTCTCGGTGACCGGTGTCATCGGCTTCGTCGGGCTGATGGTGCCGCACATCGCACGGGCCTTGGTCGGGCCGCTGCACCGTGCCAGCCTTGTGCTCAGCGCTCTCTTCGGGGCGCTGCTCCTGCTGGCCAGCGACCTCGTTTCACGCGTTCTGCTTGCCCCTCAGGAGCTTCCCATCGGGATCGTGACCGCGTCGATTGGCGCGAGCTTCATCGTGGTGCTGCTGCTCCAGCGCCGCCTCGCCTGAGCCGGCCCCTCGTCCCGCCTCTTGATCGACTGTCAGCCCTGAAGCCAGCGCCGCATGGCGGCGGTGACGGGCTCCGGGCGCTCCAGCGGGGCCAGATGGCCGCAGTCCTCCACTACCACCAACTCGGCATCCGGAATGGCCGCGGCCATGGCCTCGTGGTCGGCCAGCGGCGTCAGGGCATCCTGCCGCCCGCAGAGTACAAGGGTCGGTACTGCGATGCCGGGCAGCGTTTCCCGGTGGTCGCGCCGGGTCATGATGGCGTGC
This sequence comes from Rhodospirillales bacterium BBD 1991-14, assembly GCA_001657395.1. GTDB lineage: Bacteria > Pseudomonadota > Alphaproteobacteria > Kiloniellales > Kiloniellaceae > Pelagibius. The sequence continues at coordinate 833,123 of LYSY01000001.1, forward strand.
TGCTGGGAGAGGAAGGCGTCGCGTCCGACCCGCTCGGCCATGCCCATCACCGCCGAAGTCAGAGCCTCGTCATCCATCCGGCTTTCCAGAATGAACAGCGGCAGCAGCCGCGGCGTCACGCCCTTGAACTGACCCTTCCGGGCAAGCTGGATCAGGCCGCGCCGGCGCGCCGTCGCTTCCTCCGAATCCCCCTGGGCGCGGGTGTCGATCAGGGCCAGGCGCTCCACCCGCTCCGGCGCACGGGCCATCAGCTCCAGCGCCACATAGCCGCCCATGGACAGCCCGGCCAGAGCGAAGCGCGGCGGCATCGCCGCCAGCACGTGGTCCACCATGGCGGCACTGCTGTCCTGGGTGGTGAAGTCGGCCACCCAGCAGTCGGCAATATCGGACAGGCCGTCGATCTGGTGGTCCCAGAGGGCCCGGTCGCAGAGCAGCCCCGGCAAAAGCGCAAGCGGGATCTTTTCGGTCATGGGAGGATTCTTAGCTTGGGAAGGTCGTAACGTCGCGGCTCGGACGGACCACTCTAGGCGGTTCCGACGGCCTACCCAAGCCCCCCGGCCAGCACGAACTCGCTGTTCGTCAGCGCAACCCCACCCGCTGCGATGCGCCGCAGTGCCAGCGCCTTGTTCAGCGGCACACGCGACGCAACCGCATCGCTGATCAGGGCGACCTCGGTTCTCCTTGCGCGCAGGCACAGCACGGTCTGGAGCACGCAGACGTGTGCTTCCATGCCGGCCACAATCCACGCCGTGACCCCGGAGTGGCGAGCAAGCGCCGCCTCGAAGGCGGCCTCCCGCGGCGCGCCGAAGGCGGTCTTCTCGATGATCTCTTCCGGCGCAAGGCGGCCGCGCAGCGGTGCAACCGTCGGACCCAGCCCCCTGGAGTACTGCTCGGTTGCGAGAACCGGCCGACCGGCGGCCTTGAAAGCCTCCAGCAGCCGCTGACAGCGCGCGACAACTGCCGGGCTTTCGGCGATTGCCGGCGCAAGGCGCTCCTGAAGATCGACCAAAAGCAGCCCGGCATCGTTACAGTCAACCAGAGGCTGCAGCCCAGTTGTATCGGAAACATTAACCATAATACGCCCAAGATATAGGAACATTATTTTATTGGGAATGACGACTGTTCGCTAATTCATGAATAGGGCCGCAAATGATTGACATGTTGACGGCAATTCTTATGATCCGCGCAGCCGTGATTGAATCGAATTCAATCGGCGTAGCTACCCCAGAGTGACAAACGGTTTACATGATTTTTGAAGATCTTGGACTGAGTCCAGAGGTCCTGAAGGCGGTTGAGGAAGTGGGTTATTCCACCCCGACCCCGATTCAGGAAAAAGCGATCCCGGTCGTCCTGATGGGACGCGACGTCTTGGGCTGTGCGCAGACCGGCACCGGCAAGACGGCGGGTTTCACACTGCCGATGATCGACATCCTCTCCAGTGGCCGCGCCCGGGCCCGCATGCCCCGTTCTCTGATCATCGCGCCGACGCGCGAACTGGCCGCCCAGGTGTCCGAGAACTTCGAACTCTACGGCAAGTACGGCAAGCTCTCCATGGCCCTGCTCATCGGCGGCTCGTCCTTTGTCGAGCAGGAGCAGAAGCTGGACCGCGGCGTCGATGTTCTGATCGCAACGCCGGGCCGTCTCATCGATCTCTTCGAGCGCGGCAAGATCCTGCTGGCCGACGTGAAGATCCTGGTCATCGACGAGGCCGACCGCATGCTGGACATGGGCTTCATGCCCGACGTCGAGCGCATCGTCGGTCTGCTGCCCAAGATCCGCCAGACCCTGTTCTTCTCGGCCACCATGCCGCCGGAGATCCGGCGGCTGGCCGACAGCTTCCTGATGAACCCGAAGGAGATCTCCGTCGACCCGCCGGCCTCGGCGGCCGAGACCGTGACCCAGGGCCTTCTCAAGGTCCGCGGCGCGGCGAAGGAAAAGCGGGCCGCGCTGCGCGATCTGATCCGCAGCGAGGAGGTCAAGTCCGCCCTCGTGTTCTGCAACCGCAAGCGCGACGTGGACATCGTCTTCCGCTCCATGCAGCGCCACGGCTTCTCGGTTGCCGCCCTGCACGGCGACATGGCTCAGCCGGTGCGCATGGAAACCCTGCAGACCTTCAAGGACGGCGAGGTGCAGTTCCTGGTGTGCTCCGACGTGGCCGCACGCGGGCTGGACATTCCTGCCGTATCCCACGTTTTCAATTTCGATGTGCCGTCGAACCCCGAAGACTACGTCCACCGGATCGGACGGACGGGGCGCGCCGGACGCAGCGGCAAGGCCTTTACCCTGGCGCTGCCGGAAGAAGGCAAGTATCTGGCTTCCGTGGTTCGCATGATCGGCAAAGAGATCCCCAAGGTCGCGCTCGAAGGCGCGGAAAGCTGGGACGCCGGCGAGGCCGAGGACCAGACCGGCCGCCGCCGCCGCGGATCGACGCGCCGGGGGTCCCGCTCCGCCGCGGGCAAGAGTTCCGAGGGCCGGGGCCGCAAGGACCGCGGTGAGCGGAACCGGCGCGAAAAGGACCGGCGTGAAAAGGATCTGGGTGAGAACGACGGCGGCGAGAGAAGCCGGGGCGAAAGTGACCGTTCCGCGAAAGACCTCGAGGTTGTGTCCTTCGAAGGCGCGGCCGAGCAGGACGCTGCCACGAGCAGCGGGAGCACAGCCAAGCGGGAGAAACGCGAGCCCCGCCGCGGCAAACAGAAGCAGGGTAACGATACCCTCGCGCCCGGCGAAACCGCCTTCGGCGACCACATTCCGGCCTTCCTGCTGCGTCCGGCGAAGGTCGCCTGACGGCCTCCCGGCTTACCGCGTTACCACCGCCGCCTCGGGCGCAAAGCCATCGTCGACCGCAGCCAGGACCACGCCGCGTTCGGCCACGCCCTCGGGTAGCGGCAGACCCCTGGTGACCCGGAAGGCGCCGTCGTAGGCGCCGATGAAGACGGCCCGCTCATCGGCCAGTGCGCCGAGTTTGGCCGCCTCATCGAAGCTATGCCCCAGTCCGGAGACGGCGTAGCCCGGCGGTGCCGGCTGCGGTTCCAGATAGCCCTCCACCGACAACCGCTCGAGCGGACCGGCCAATCCCCGGAAGCGTCCCGCCGTTACGCGCTCGGCAACCAGCAGATCGCCGCGGCGGCGGCCCACGGCCGTTACGAAGCCGCCGGCCTGCGGCTGAGCGGTGCCGGGGGGAAGCACCAGGTCGAGACCACCAAGGCGCAGCCGGCCCCGCGCACCGCCCGCGAGGGCAACGCCTGCGACGACATCGTCGAGGCTGACCGCGCTCAAAAGATCGACCCGCGCCGCCACCACGCTGTTGCCGCGCCACAGACCGGAGACGGCGACCCGCTGACCCGGGGCGGGCTGGAAGGTACCCTCTGGCGCCTTGAGAAGCGCCCCCGCCTCGACCAGCACGTCGACACCCAGACAGCGGAACCCGTCCTCGGTCAGGCTTTCGATCCGGCCGATCAGCGGATGCTCGACCGTGACCGCCGCGGCGACCAGGCGTCCATCCTGTCCGGCCGCCGCCTCAACGGTGACGGCATGACCCGCACCAACCGCCTCCACAGGCAGCGCGCCGAGCGCGTGCCGCACGGCGAGGTCCGGCGGCGTCTCCACCGTCAAACCGTTGACCAGCAGGCTGGCGGTGCCGTGCACCAGACCGAAGATGCCGGTGCCGCCGACCCCGCCCTCGGATGGACGGTCGGAGGATCCGCCGGATGCCTGCGGGATGCGTTGCCCGCGCTGTGACAAGCCCGGCGGGCTGCAGGCCGCGAGTGCCGTCAGTCCAAATCCGATGAGGACGGCCCGTCGCTTGGCATCGATCTTCTGTCCCATGATCCTCCCCTGACTCAGCGCTCGTCCTCTGAGGCCTCGTCTTCCCGATAAAAGTACACGCCGAAGCGGAAACGTTCGTTGGCTCCGCCCGCCCCTACATCCTCTTCGTCCGCGCTCTGGCGCTCAAAGCCCAGGCGGTTGAGCTCGGCCAGCACCTCCCCGGCGAGAACGCGCGCACGCTCCTCGATCGCATCCACCGAGTCGGCGGTCAGGTTATTGTAGAAGACGGCTCTCTCAAGAAAGGGCGCAGGGCCCTCTTCGATCAGTATGTTCTCTACGGCAGCGGAGACGTGGTCGCCGATGTTGCGGGAGAAGAAGTGAAAACGCTCGGCGCCGCCGTCGCGCGCCACCAGAGCATCGCCGCGCAGGACGACCGTGTCGGCCTCCCTATCGTGGACGACCAGGCCGCGGCGCAGCAGCTCGTCCAGGATCGTACGCGGACGCACGTCCCTGCTGACCGATTCCACCAGCGTCTCGAATGATATCGCGTCCTTGGCCTGCCTGGGCAAGGGGCGCGGCGCTCCCTCACTGGTCGTCGTTTGCGGGTCGGCCAGCCAGCGTCCGACAACCGTCGCCAATACACTGACACGTTGGCCGAGGGCCGTGTCTTCGGTGCCCGCGCTTTCGCGCAGCGCCCGCACGTCCTTGCGGTGAACCCCGGTGATGACACTGACACGGCTGTCGGTCGGCTGTTCGCCGTTCAGCCGGAAGTCCTCGCGGGCCACCTCCACATAGAGCTCCTTGAGTACCCGATAGAGCGCCGGTGCGGTGATGCCCTTGGCAATCAGGGCTTTCACCAGAGGCCGCAGAAGCCGCCTGACGGCAGGCCCCAGCCCCGACGCGTCCGGGTCACCAGACTGTGTCATGGGCGTGATATAGAGCTTGGTGGGAAAAAAGACCACAAAAAACCTTGGAGTTCAGGAAACCCGGCGTATATGGTGGGCCAATAAATGGGATTTTTTCCCACAAACAATCATATGGGGTCTTAACCGCAGTCCTGCAACGTTTTTGAGGAGCTCCCCCCATGTCCTTTCTCTCCGGATTCCTGAGTTTCTTCGGCGGGTTCACCCGCTTCGGTAGCAATGATGACGACGTCATTACGCGGTTCCTGGGCGGCCGCACCGTCGCCCGTGACGGCGACGACACGGTTGTCGGCGGTTTCTTCAATGATGTGGTTTACGGCGGCGATGGCAACGACCTGATCCGCGGCCGCACCGGCCACGACCGCCTTTTCGGCGAAGACGGCGACGACGATCTGCGGGCCGGCCGCGGCGACGACACCCTGGTCGGCGGCAGCGGCAACGACCACCTGCGGAGCGGCTTCGGGGCCGACCGCTTCGTTTTCGACCCCTCCAATCCGGATGAAGGCGACGATGTGATAAAGGACCTGGATATCGCTGCCGGCGATCGCCTGGTCCTGAACGCCGCCGACGTGCTGCGCTCCGCCCCGGGCGTCGCCTCCGCCTCGCCCTTCGGCGACCCCGGCGCCGTCGAAGGCGCGGACCTGGATGAAGACCCCGACTGGACCATCAGCGCCTCTCCCGACGGCTTTGTCGTCGTCGGGCATCCCGGCGGCACCATCACCATCGAGGGGCTCGCATTCTCGGATGCGCTGCGCTTTGACGACCTTCTGCCCGCCATCGAAATCGCCAATGCCCAGGCCGGCGATGCCGGCGACGACCGTCTGCGCGGCGGGCGCGACGACGACTTCCTGAACGGCCTGGCCGGCGACGACCGGCTCTTGGGCCGGGCCGGCGACGACGTCATCCTGGGTGGGGAAGGCAACGACACGCTGCGCGGCGGGCGCGACAACGACCTCCTGAACGGAGGCCTCGACGATGACCGTGTCATCGGAAACAGCGGCGACGATACCCTGATCGGCGGCAGCGGCGACGATCATCTGCGCGGCGATGCCGGCATCGACCGCTTCGTCTTCGACCCCAGCAATCCGGACGAAGGCGCCGATGTCGTCCAGGACTTCACCCTGGGCGAAGACCTGCTGGTGCTGTCGGCGGCCGACATCGCCAAGGCGACGCCGGAGATCCTCTCGGCGCTGGCCAGTGGCGATACCTCGGCCATCGCCGGGGCCGCCGAGCTGTTGACCGCGCTGGACAACAGCCCGGAATGGAGCATATCCGGAGCACCGGGCAGCAACAATCTGACGGTCGGCCATCCGGGCGGCACCATCGAGTTCGAAGGGCTGGCATTTGCCGGGCAGAGTTTCGTCGATCTGGCCGGTGCCTTCGATGCCGCGGCGCTCAACCTGCAGAACGGCACTGGTGGTGACGAGACGCTGGCCGGCGGGCGCGGCGACGATCTTTTGAACGGCGGCGCCGGACTGGATCTCCTGATCGGCGACAGCGGCGACGACCTGCTGGTCGGCGGCGCTGATGCAGACCTCTTCCGCTTCGACCCCTCCAATGGCAACGAGGGTGACGACATCATTGCCGATTTCAATCCCGGCGAGGGCGATCTCATCCAACTCGCGGTCCAGGACGTGATCGACTCCCTGGAGCCGGAGCTGCTGGACGACGGCCTGCAACTGACCGATCTGGATACCTCGGCCAATTGGGACTTCAACGCCACCCCCGGCGGCGATGCGACCATCACCCATACCGGCGGCACCATCACCCTGGTCGGCCTGGGCGACGCCCTGGGCGGGGTGACCAGCTTCAACGACCTGAGCGGATCTCTGGACCTGGTGTAAGAGGGCACGTCTGAAGCGCCCGCTGCGGGGCTGCCGTTTAGACGGCTCCGCAGCGGCGCAATGGCTTGACCATGCAAACACGCGGACTGATCCCGTCCAGACCGCACGCCCGCTCTCCGACGCGCACCGCCTGGAGGTCGGGACCAACCCGGTCTTCGCCGACGACCGCGAACCCCAGGACCTCGTAGTAGGGACGGTTCCAGGGCACGTCGCGGAAGGTGGTCAGGAAGAGGCTTTGAGACCCCTGCCCCAGCGCCCAGGCCTCGACCCGGGCGATCAACGCGCGACCGAGACCGCGGCGTCCGTGGTCCGGATGCACCGAGACCTCCGCCAGATAGCCTTCCCCGTCGACGCTGCCGGCAATGGCCAGGCCAACAGGAATTCCGGCGTCTGTCTCCGCCACCCAAAGGCGCCCCTCCTCCGCCAGTGAACGGTACTCCTCGGCAGCCGTCGGGCGCCCTTCGGCGATGACGTCCAGGCCGACCGCGCGAAAGCGTGCGGCCGCGGCGCGTTCCACGGCTCCAAGAAACTGGGAGTCCGCCAGGCAGCCACGGCGCAGCCGTGCCGTCACCGTGCCGCCCGCCCGCTACCGCCCTTGGCCTCAGGCGCTGAACGGCTATGATGGCGGCTGCGTGTTCGGGGCCAGCCGCAAATCCCGGCACCGCCCGCGATCAGGTTCAAAGGCAGGGAAAGACGGGACGGCATGCAGACGATCTTCATCATGATCAAGTGCGACCTTGGAAAGGCCTATCCGGTGGCCGACGCGTTGGTGGAGAACGTGGAACAGGTCTCGGAGGTGCACTCGACCTCAGGCGAATATGACCTGCTGGTCAAGTGCTACCTTCAGGACAGCGACGACATCGGGCACTTCGTGAACGAAGAGGTTCAGACCCTGCCCGGCATCAAGGACACCTTTACCCTGATCGCTTTCAAGGCGTTTTCCTGACCGCCTGGCTGATCGGCGCAAATCCCAGGCTTCAGACGCCGCGGATTGTGACCGGCTCGTCACGCTCCCGCGCAGCCTGCAGCCATGAGCCGAGATCCTGCAGCATCGTGCAGAACTGCTGCCGCCCGACCTCCCAGTCGTCGATAGAGAGGAACTGGGTGTAGCCGTAGCTGGCGGTGAGCGGCCAGACCTGCTTGGGGCTGTCGCTGTGGGAGATGCGCCGAGACGCCTCCTCCAGTTCCTCGACCAGCCGGTCGATCGCAAAGCCATTAAGGGTGGTGGTGCTGGTGACCCTGAAGTTCCCTGCAACGAAACAGAGGGCTTCAAAGGCGTCGCCATCCATGTAAACGGTATCGCCCGGCCGCAGGGGCGCGTCCTGCTCCCCCGGATAGAAAGCGGCGTAGTAGGAGCCGACCAGGTCCTCGGCGTTCTTGACCAGCGTCAACTGCATCCGGTCATTCTGCGCCAGGCTGCCGACGGCGAGCAACGGCGCAGATGCGCTCTAATCCGCCGTCACGCGGCGCTCCACCGGAACGAAGTACAGGTGGTCCTGGTCTTCCTGTGCCAGGTGGCAGGCAATGCAGAACTCCACCCGCTGGGCGCCCTCGCCCCCCGTTTCACCCAGGAACGCACCGGTTTCGGAGATCATCGAGTAGCGCCAGTCGCCGGTCACGTAGTTGAAGCCCGGGGCCATCTTCTCCATCACGAACAGCGGGCCCAGGGTGATCTCTCCCGCGTCGGTGACCACGAAGCTGTCCTTGACCACCACGGACCCCACAGGCAGCTGCCCGGCTTCCTCGTAGCGGCCGTAGTCGCGGGCCTGGGCATTGGCATAGTTGCTGACGTAGCGCCGCCCGTGCGTCATGGATTTGTAGGGTGCGCTGCTGTAGCGCTGCCAGGTCTGGTAGTCCGCGACCACGCGGCTGCCGCTGCGGGCATAGACGGCGGCCAGTTCGTCGGCGAGGCCCAGATAGATCTCCGCGGCTTCCCGGTCGCTGAGAACAGCGGGATTGGGGACCCGGAAATGCCGGCGTGGTTGTTCGGTGCTGCCGCCGAGACCTTGGACGGTCTGCAGCGGTTCAGAGACGCTGCCGGCAGGCGAAGCGTTCTCCGGCTCGCCTGCTGTGGCACTCTGGGCGAGCCCGGCAGCAATCACGGCAACCATGACGGCGGGGCGTATGAGCATACGCGCATACCTCCTTACAGCGACCCCAACTCTTCCCTTCGATCCTGCATAGGGAAGATATGGGGTGCCGCAGACTACAAGAAAAGGTTGTAGCGGGCCGCAATGCTCGCCGCGGAGCAACAGTCGCAGCGGCGCCGCACTGGCGCTGCGGCCGACGACCGCTGCCGCTACTTGGTGCCGAAGATGCGATCCCCTGCGTCGCCCAGACCGGGCACGATGTAGCCCTTGTCGTTCAGGCGCTCGTCGACGGCGGCGGTAAAGATCGGCACGTCCGGATGGGCGTCCTGCAGGGTCTTGATCCCTTCCGGGGCCGCGACCAGACAGACGAAGCTGAGCGACCCGGCGTTGTCGCGCTTGAGCAGTTCCAGGGCCGCGACGGCGGTGTGTCCGGTCGCCAGCATCGGGTCGACGACAATGGCAAGCCGCCGGCTCATATCCTGCGGCACCTTGTAGTAGTACTCCACCGCCTCGAGGGTCGAAGGATCGCGGTAGAGCCCGACATGGCCGACCGAGGCTGCCGGGATCAGGTCGAGCATGCCGTCGAGGAGACCGTTGCCGGCCCGGAGAATGGTGATGAAGCAGGGTTCCGGCTCCGCCAACACCGGCAGTTCCGCCTGAGAGACAGGCGTCTCCACCGTGACGGTCTTCAGTTCCAGATGCCGGGTTACCTCATAGGCGAGGAGAAGGCTGATCTCCCGCAACAGGCGGCGGAACTCCGGCAGCGCCGTATCCTTGTCGCGCATCAGCGTCAGTTTGTGCTGGACCAGCGGGTGGTCGACCGTCGTCACCGAGTTCTGCATGGTTCCCCTGCTTGTCGGCCCCTGGATGGTCCGGGGCGCTTTCGTTGGCGTTCCGCCCCTTCCCTGCCGGGCCGAAGCTTGGGCAGAGTGTTAGAAGACGGGGACGATTCTGTCGAGAGCCAAGGCGGTGGCGGGCCGCCCGCGAGCGGCCCCGTTACGCCTTGTTGGCTGCGGCCTCGGCGCCGGTGACTGCGGAGGCGGCCGCCTTTTCCGCCGCCGCCCGCTCCTCCGGATCCATTTCTTCGGACCCCGGGACATGCACCGTCACCCGGCGGTCGGCGAACTTGATGCCCTCGCGCGCAAAGGCCTCCTGGACCGCCTGGAACACGGCCCTGCGTATCAGGAACTGGCGGCCGGGCCTGGCCATGAACTTGCCGCGCACAACAAAGGCGCTGTCGTCCGTGGCCAGCACGCCCTGGGACTTGAAGGGCTGCAGGAAGTCCGGGCCGATCTCCTCGTGCTTCATCAGGTCCTGACCGATGCGCTTGAAGATCTTGCGCACCTTCTCCAGGTCGGTGTCGAAGGGGACGCGGAACTCCAGCTTCATGATCGCCCAGTCGCGGCTGTAGTTGGTGAGATGCTGGATCTCGCCGAAGGGAACCGTGTGCAGGGCGCCGCGGTGGTGGCGCAGGCGCAGCGAGCGCAGCGAGATCTTCTCGACCGTTCCCTTGACCACCCCGACGTCGATGTATTCGCCAAGGCGGAAGGCGTCGTCCACCAGGAAGAAGACGCCGGAGACGATATCGCGCACCAGCGTCTGCGCACCAAAGCCGACGGCCAGTCCGACGACCCCGGCGCCGGCCAGAAGCGGGCCGATGTTGACCCCGAGCGCGCTGAGCACGAGCATCACGGCCATCACGACGATGGTGATCTGGATGGCGAGACGCATCAGCGGCAGCAGGGTGCGCACCCGCGAGGCCCCCTGCCCGCCCTGTTCGCCCGGTTCGGGCTCGCCCTGGCCTTCCGCCGCCGCCTGGGCCGCATCCTCCGCCAGGCGGCGGTCGATGGTGATGCGCGCCAGCTCCCAGAGCACATAGGCCACCAGGCCGGTGAGGCCGATGTCCACCATGGCGCCGGCGAGGCGACCGCCGAAGCTTTTCTCCGCCAGGGAAAACAGGTCGACCCCCCAGATGCGTGCCAGAAACAGGGCCACGGCAATGCAGAGCAGGAAGCGCGAAGCCCGGAGCCCGACGATGCGCAGCTGTGCAAAGAGGGTTTCTTCCTGGGCGCTGCGCCGATCCAGACGCTGTGCCGCCCGCTCCAGAATCGCGTCCATATGCGGAAGGAAAATGACCGCCAGCAGGCTGCCGAAGGAGGCGAGGTAAGAAACGCTTCCCCCCGTCAGTTCGATAACCACGACGATCACATAGAGCGCGGCCGAGTACACGATCGTTACCAATGGCCAGTACTGCGCCAGCATGGCCCGGAAGGGCACCGCCCGCTCCGGCTCCCAATTGAGGTCGCCGGCAATGGCGTGGCGTGCCCTGGCCAGGGTGTAGATCAGCGTGGCGATGAGAATCAGGCCGACGCTGAAGGTCAGCACCTGATGGGCGTCATCCGGCATACCCAGGCTGTGCAGCAGACTGCAGGTCAGGAACCCGAAACCGGCGATGCTGGCCATAATCACGTTCTGACGGTGAATGGTGCGGGCATCGTGATCGCTCATATGGGCAAGCCGCAGGCCCGGCAGGCGCGGCGCCAGCAGGAAACGCGAGAAGATGGCGTAGCTGCGCACCACCACGACCGCCGCAACGTAGGTCATGACGGCGGTGCGCGTGACCTCGTTGCCCTGGGTGAGCGCGAAGAAGACCGCGAGCGCACCGGCGACGAAAACGCCAAGCAGGACGAACTCCAGGAACAGCCGCAGAACCAGTCGCCCGAAACGTGCCGCGGCGGCATCCGGATGGGCTTCGGCGATCTGACTGAAGAGTTCCCGCAGAGTCCGCCGCGCCAGCCACTCCGCCAGCCAGCCCACCGCCATCATCAGTGCAAAGCCCGCGGCGATCCAGAGCAGGATCCCCGCCGGACGGCCGTCGCGCAGGCGGTCCAGCGCAGCCGGCATCGCGGTCGGCAAGACCGGCACGGCGGCAACCAGTCGCGCAAGGCCGTCACGCAGCGCCTCCGCGCGGTCGCGCGTCTGCATCAGGAGGCCGCCCAGGTCTTCGCTCTCGGGCGCGGCCTGCTGCCCGGCCACCGCATCCAGGCGCTCCAGCAGCAGACGGCGCACCTCGGCATCGTCGAGGCGGGCCACCAGGTCGCGGATGGTCGCCTCGGAAAGCCCGGGGTCGGCTGCCTTCAGGGCCTCGATTGCAGGGTCCGGTGTATCCCCTTCCACCAGCGGCTGCTCTTGCGCGAGCGCGCTGGGTGCGATCAGGCAGGACATGAAGAGCGCCGCGACGAGGCGCCTGAGATGAGAGCCCACGAGCCGTCCCAGACCTTGTTGATTCAGACTGCCTAGACAGGCTGACTATATACCCGGCTTGCCGCAAACCCAAACCGGGTCGGCCTCAAGATCCTGGCGGGTCTTGGGATGCGCGGCAGAGCTGAAAGGTTTCAGCGGCTAATCCGCCAAAGCGGTTTAGTAGCCCGCGCGCAGCCGGCGGCTCAGGGTTGCCGCCGCCTCGCGTTGCGCCGCTGTCAGGTCGCTTTGCAGGGCGTCGCGCCGCTCCGCAGCCCATTGGCGCCCCTGCTCGGCTGCCAGGGAGAACCAGGCCAGCGCCTGGACGCGGTCGCGTGCAAGGCCCCAGCCTTGTGCGTACATCTGACCGAGGTTCATCTGGGCCACCGCATCGCCCCGCTCCGCCGCCTGTCGGTACCAGCGCGCCGCGGCGGACAGATCGCGGGCAAGACCGCTTCCGCCGGTCTCCAGGATGCCGGCAAGGGCGACTTGAGCCTGGAGGTTGCCGGCCTCGCCAAGAGGAAGCCACTCGGCATAGGCCGTGCCCAGGTCGCCGGCGTCGTAGGCCTCGACACCTTCTGCGAAGTCCGCAAAAGCAGGCCGCCCCGACCCGAGGGTCGAGGCGGCCATCGCCAGAAGGATCGAGAAGACGGCCCGGCCCACGGCGGCGATGCGGCGCCGCCCGGGCCGGACAGCCATCGATCCGGCCTATCTCACCCGGTACTCCTCGGGCAACAGAAGGACATTGTCCTGGTCCGGGGTCACCGACTGATGGCAACCGATGCAGAAGGCAACGTTGTCCGATCCGGCGCCGTTCGTCGTGCCGAAGATGGAGCCGTTCGGCATGATCAGCGTGTAACGCCAGTCGTCGCTATCCGGGTTGAAGCCGGCCTGCATCTTCTCCATCAGGAACAGCGGCCCGACCGAGACGCCGCCCTTGGCGTTCACTGCAAAGCTGTCCTTGGCCAGCTTGGCGCCCTGCGGAAAGGTGCCGGCGCTCTCGTAGTTGCCGTAGGCCTTCGCCGCCGTGTTTCCCCAGTTCTGGACGTAGCGCCCGCCGTGGGTATCAGACACGTAGGCCTGGGTGCTGTAGCGGCGCCAGTTGGTGAAGCCGGCGGCATCGCCCTTGTCCGACTTCGCGTAGGCGGCCTTCATGGTCTCGAACATGCAATCGTAGGCAGCCAGCGCTTCCGCATCGGTCAGTTCAGGGGCTGCCCCTGCTGCGCAAGGATTACAGGGATTGCAGGGATTACACGGATTGCAGGGGTTGGCCGCTGCACAGGGATTGCAGGGATTGGCTGCGCAGGGGTTGCAGGGGTTGGCAGCAGCGCAAGGGTTGCACGGGTTCGCCGCGGCGCAGGGGTTGCACGGGTTCGCCGCCGCACAGGGATTGCACGGATTGGCCGCGCAAGGATTACAAGGGTTGGCAGCGGCGCAAGGATTGCACGGGTTGCAAGGATTCGCTGCAGCACAGGGATTCGCCAGGGCCGCAGCCTGGATGCGCGGGATCGCGCAGGCCGCAACAGTGCCCCCGCCGCCGGCCGCGCAGGGATTGCACGGGTTACATGGGTTGCATGGGTTCGCTGCTGCGCAGGGATTACAGGGATTGGCCGCGCAGGGATTGGCCGCGCAGGGATTGGCCGCGCAGGGATTGCACGGACTCGCCGCAGCACAGGGGTTGCACGGGTTCGGGGCGGCGCAAGGGTTGCAGGGGTTCGCTGCCGCGCAGGGGTTGCACGGGTTTACCGGCTTCTTCGCCGCGCAGGGATTGCAGGGGTTACAGGCAGCCCGGGCCATGGGGACGCCCACCTGCCCTGTGGCAATCAGTTCGCCGGCCGCCACGCCGGCCAAGACCACCAGGGGAACCATGGCAGTCGACATGAGTAGGCGTTTCCTGGACTTCATCAGATCACTCCCAGACCGATTTTTTTGGTTTTCTGTTTGCTTGCGAAGCCAGCCTTTGCGGCGAACTTCGGTCCCCTAAGCCTATGACTCCCGTGCAATTCTGTAGAGTCACGGCAACTCACGATATCGTGATGCTTCACAACTGTCTCCGCAGCGGCCTTCGTCCAAAAACTGCTCGCGCCGCGGACCTACCGGAGATTGAGGAACTGAACCCGAAACTCCTGCGGCACAAAGAACAGCTGCTGCTGATCTTCGCCCACGGCTTCGTGGCATGTGATGCAGAACTCCACCCTTTCGTTACCCTCGCCATTGGTGGTTCCGAACAGGCTGCCGTCCGGCATGATCATGGTGTAACGCCAGTCGTGCGCCTCGGGCCGGAAGCCCTTGGGCATCTTCTCCATCAGAAACAGCGGGCCGGTGAAGACATCGCCGCGCTGCGTCACGGCAAAGGAGTCTTTTGCAAGGACGGAGCCGACGGGCAATTCGTCGGCGTTCTCGTAGTCGCCGTAGGCCCGCGCAGTGGCGTTGGCGTAATTGTTGACGAAACGCTGACCGTGGGTGGCGGAGCGGTAAGGCGCAGAGTTGTAGCGGCGCCACTCCACGAAGCGCTCCGCGACCGGATCGTGCGACAGTCGATAGCCCGCAACCATGCGGTCGCGGACTTTGTCGTAAATCACCATCGCATCGGCCGGCGACAGCTTCGCCGGGCGGTCGACCGAAAAGTGGTGTTCCGGCCTTGAGAACTCAGAGGATTGTCCGTGGGCTGCGGCGGGTATCGCGAAGAGCACCACTGCAAGGGACCGGCCAAGAAGCCTCAGAATTCCTGGCCTGAAGCCAAGGCAGCCACCTGGCAACGACATAGGGACCAAGCCAGCCTCCCGCTGAAGTCCGGCACGGGCGCCGCTTGAGAGCCCGCTCTATGTCCATTTTGTGCCTGTTGGGCTTTCTTGGCGCATCAACTCCCGATCACAAGAGGTTGAGGCGCAAGTGCTTGAGACGCCGCAAACGTCAAAGCAGCCGGCCCTTGCCGGGGCCGGCGCTTCACATCAGGGTGGTGGGTGCCTTACTCCGCAGGCTTGAACTGCAGAAGGTAGGCGATCACGTCAGCCCTTTCCTCAGGCTTCCTGAGCCCGGCGAAGGCCATTTTCGTGCCTTTGACGGCTTTGCGCGGTGCCTCGAGATAAGCGCCCAGGGTCTCTGCGTCCCACACAGCGCCGCCTTCGCCATAGGCGATCATGGCCTTGGAGTATTTGTAGCCCTCAACCGTGCCGACCGCCCGGTCGACAATGTTGTACAGGCTCGGGCCGACCTTGTTCTTGCCCTCTTCAACGGCGTGGCAGGCTTTGCACTTGCGGAAGACTTTCTCACCGTTGGCGGCATCGCCCTCGGCCAGGGCGGGCATGGTATGAAACGCGGCGGCGGCGAACACCACTGCGACAAGCGAGCTCTTTACTCCCATGAATTCACTCCGGTCTTGGTCTTTTTTGGTTTCCCTCGCGGGAAAGGCTCTCCTGAGGCCGCGGCTACAAGCCGCCGACGCGGGTGAGTATGGAGTTCTGAGCGATTAAGACAAGGTCCGAAGTGTCGCAGGCCGGCCCCGGAAAAAGCCTGAATCCCTGTTACTCTGAGAGGCTCTTCAGGTAAGCGATCATATCGGCGCGGTCCTCAACCTTCTTGAATCCGGGAAAGGCCATCTTTGTCCGCTTTACAACGTCTTTGGGCTTCGTCAGCCAAGCGTCCAGGGTCTCCGCGTCCCAGACCGCACCGGTCTGGCCGTACTCCACCAAGCCCTTGGAATACCTGAACTTAGGCACCTGACCCGGGGTCGCCCCGAAGATCTTGTAAAGGCTCGGACCGACTTTCTTCTTGCCTTCCTCCAGGGAGTGGCAGGCCGCGCACTTCTTGAAGAGCTTTTCGCCGTTGGCGGGATTTCCCGCCGCCGTCGACGGCGCCGAGAGGCCAAAGGCAATCGCAGCCGCCATGAGGCCCGCTGAAACGATCCGCAGCATATCTGTCACTCCCATCCAGTTTTTGACTCCTGCTTCCGGACTGCAGGCTTTGGACGCGGGGTCCCCGCAATCCCGCCCCACCATTCCTCCGAGGATCGCGTCTGGGACGCAATTCAAAGCCCCGGGGTTACATCTCAACAAAGCGTGAGGGCCCGCTGATCGGAAGGCGAACCGTTCGCGCCGGCGCCCCGACTCAGAGTCATGTGGCCAATGTCCGCCTCGCGGGCTCGGGCAGAGGTCTGGAAGTTCCTGAACTGAGACTGGAAAGGGTTTTCACGATGTCGACGCCGTCTCTGGCAAAGACCACAACCTTCGCAGTTACCGCCGCATTTGCAGTCCTCTTGGCCGGCCCGGCTGCCGTCAAAGCAAACGACACCCCAGCAGGCAATGACTACGTCCAGGTTGCAGTCCAGCAACTCAAAACACCTCAGCGCGAGACGCTGCCGCCGCGTCCGACTGCAGGCCCTCACAAACTGAACACGCAGGGCCAACGCGGCACGCTGAACACCTCGGGATGTGATGACGGCGCTGCCAAGCAGTCCTACGAAGGGTCGTGCCATCAGTATCCGGAGTACGAGGCCACCGGCGGCTGTCAAAGCGACACCACCCAGTCGTCGTATCCGGGCAACTGCGCGAACAGCAGCGAGCCCTGATCGCGGACTTAGGTGCGGGGCCGCCCGCCTGAACCATCCAGATCAATCGGAGTTTTCAAGGGGAGGCACCCGGTGCCTCCCCTCTTTTCCTGTGCAGCGTCGCAGCCGCCGGTGAGGCCGCCCGCAAGCGGCCTGGAAACTTTACCAAAATAGTCCGAGTTGCGAGCCGTTATCACTTGATTATCCCGCAATATCTTATATTTAAAATCATACCAGATTAGTATGATTTGAGGCTCACCATGTTCCGGTTGAACCGGCTGACAGACTACGCGGTGGTGGTGATGGCGCAGATGAGCCTGCGCGGAGAGCTGCGCTCGGCGCAGCAGATTTCCGAGGACACCGCCGTTCCGCTGCCGACCGTATCCAAGCTGCTGAACCTCTTGGGACGGGCCGGCCTTGTGACCGCGCAACGGGGCGCGGCGGGCGGCTACACGCTGAGCCGCAGTGCCGAGCAGATCACCGTCGCCCAGATCATTCAGGCGCTCGAAGGGCCGATCGCCCTGACCGCCTGCGTGGACGGCGCCGCGGATTCCTGCGGCGTGGAGGCCCTTTGCCCGATGCACGGCAACTGGAACAAGGTGAACAGCGCGATCCACAAGGCGCTGAACAGCGTCAGCCTGGCGGATATGTCCACCCTCCCGGAACCCTTCGGCATTCCGGCCGGCGGCAAGGACAATCCGCGCGAGGCCGCACCCCTAAGCAAAGTCTGATCGCAAGAGTCCCAGGTAAGAACGGGAATGTCAGGAGAATAGTTGGATGGCTGCAACGGTTGAGACAGTCGAACAGGTCCGCGGGATCGAGAAGTACAAGTACGGCTTTGTCACCGAGATCGAAACCGACACCGCGCCCAAGGGCCTGAGCGAGGACATCGTCCGCTTCATCTCCGCCAAGAAAGAGGAGCCGGAGTGGCTGCTGGAGTGGCGCCTCAAGGCCTACCGCCACTGGCTCACTATGCCGGAGCCGGAGTGGGCCAAGGTGCAGTTCCCGCCCATCGACTATCAGGACGCCTATTATTACTCCGCGCCAAAGGCGCCGGAGGACCGTCCCCAAAGCCTCGATGAGGTCGATCCCAAGCTGCTTGAAACCTATGAAAAGCTGGGCATTCCCCTGCGCGAGCAGGAGAAGCTGGCCGGCGTGGCCGTGGATGCGGTCTTCGACAGCGTCTCCGTGGCGACCACCTTCAAGAAGAATCTGGAAGAGGTCGGCGTCATCTTCTGTTCGATTTCGGAAGCCGTGCAGAAGCACCCGGAGCTGGTGCGCAAGTACATGGGCTCCGTGGTCCCCTACGGCGACAACAAGCACTCCTGTTTGAATTCGGCGGTCTTTACGGACGGCTCCTTCGTCTACATCCCCAAGGGCGTGCGCTGCCCCATGGAGCTTTCGACCTACTTCCGCATCAACGCGGAGAACACGGGCCAGTTCGAGCGCACCCTGATCATCGCCGACGAAGGCTCCTACGTGAGCTACCTGGAGGGCTGCACCGCGCCGATGCGCGACGAGCACCAGCTCCATGCCGCAGTGGTGGAGCTGATCGCCCTCGACGATGCCGAGATCAAGTACTCCACCGTGCAGAATTGGTATCCCGGCGACGAAGACGGCAAGGGCGGAATCTACAATTTCGTCACCAAGCGCGGGGCCTGCCGGGGCCGCAACTCCAAGATCTCCTGGACCCAGGTCGAGACCGGCTCGGCCATCACCTGGAAGTATCCGAGCTGCATCCTGCAGGGCGACAACTCGGTGGGCGAGTTCTACTCCATCGCCATCACCAACAACCATCAGCAGGCCGACACCGGCACCAAGATGATCCACCTGGGCAAGAACACCCGCTCGCGGATCATCGCCAAGGGCATTTCGGCCGGCAAGTCGGACTCGACCTACCGCGGGCTCGTACGGATTTCCGCCAAGGCCGAGGGCGCACGCAACTTCACCCAGTGCGACTCTCTCCTGATCGGCGACCGCTGCGGCGCGCACACGGTGCCCTACATCGAGAGCAAGAACCGCAACGCCATCCTGGAGCACGAGGCCACCACCTCGCGCATCAGCGAGGACCAGCTCTTCTACTGCCGCCAGCGCGGCATCTCCGAGGAAGACGCCGTCGCCCTGGTGGTCAACGGCTTCTGCCGCGAGGTGTTGCAGCAGCTCCCCATGGAGTTTGCCGTGGAAGCACAGAAACTGGTCGGCATCTCCCTGGAAGGCAGCGTCGGCTAGGTAGCTCCCGATGATCGAGGACACCATCACGCTCTACCGACCGACGGGCTCGAACGAGTTGGCCCTGATCCGCGAAGCCGGCTTTGAGGGCTTCCCGCCGCGCCTGCCGGAGCAACCGATCTTCTATCCGGTGACGAATGAGTCTTACGCCTGCCAGATCGCGCGGGACTGGAACACCAAGACCGGCGACGGCAAGGGCTTTGTGACCCGCTTCGAAGTGCGCAAGGCCTTCCTCGACGGCTTCGAGCGCAAGATCGTTGGTGGCGCTGAGCATGAGGAGTATTGGATCCCGGCAGAGCGGCTGGACGACTTCAACGCCAGCATCGTCGGCAAGATCGAAGTGATCAAAGAGTTCACGCCCGCGGACCGCGAAGCGGCGCAAGGCAAAGAGACAGAGGATGCGTAGACCCAATGCTTGAGATCAAGAACCTGCACGCCACCGTCGACGGCAAGGAAATCCTGAAGGGCATAGACCTGACGATTGCGCCCGGCGAGGTGCATGCCATCATGGGGCCCAACGGCTCGGGCAAGTCGACCCTTTCCTACGTGCTGACCGGCCGCGAGGGCTATGAGGCGAGCGAGGGCGAGGTCCTTTTCAAAGGCAAGAACCTTCTTGATATGGAGCCGGACGAGCGGGCCGGCGAAGGCGTCTTCCTGGCCTTTCAGTACCCGGTGGAAATCCCCGGCGTCCCCAACACCACCTTCCTGAAGGAGGCGCTGAACGCCGTGCGCCGCTATCGCGGGGAGGACGAACTGGACGCCATGCAGTTCGTGAAGATGGTGCGCGAGAAGACCAAGCTGCTGGACATCAACGACGAGATGCTGAAGCGCGCCGTCAACGTCGGCTTTTCCGGCGGCGAGAAGAAGCGCAACGAAGCGCTGCAGATGGCGGTTCTGGAGCCTTGCCTTGCGGTGCTCGACGAGACGGACTCCGGCCTCGACATCGACGCCCTGAAGACGGTCGCGAACTCCGTCAACCTGCTGCGCGGGCCCGAAAACGCCATGCTCGTCATCACGCACTATCAGCGGCTGCTCGAATACATCGTTCCGGACCGCGTGCACGTGCTGGCCGGGGGCCGCATTCAACGCAGCGGCGGTAAGGAACTGGCGCACGAGCTGGAAGAAAAGGGCTACGCCGAGTTCACCGGTGCGGCGGCCTAGGCGGCAGGCAGGACGAAGAGAACACCCATGACGCAAGCATTCAGTGAGCATTTCGGCGCCCTGCAGGACCACCTTCCGGGCCAGGACCTGCCCTGGCTGACGGACCTGCGCGCCCGCGGCCTCAAGCGCTTCACCGACAGTGGGCTGCCCACCCCGCGCTGGGAAAGCTGGAAGTACACCAGCCTGAGGCCCATCGAGAAACTCGATTTCGCGGCTGAAGGCGTGCCGCGCGCCTGCGTGTCCATCGACCGGGCACCCAGCCTTCTGCCCGATACCACCGAGAGCCATCGCCTGGTCTTCGTGGACGGTCACTTCCGCAGCGATCTCTCGAGCCTCGGCACCCTGCCGAAGGGCGCCAGCCTGCTTCCGCTCAGCGAGCAGTTGGCAAACGACCCTGACTGGCTGGCAGGGCATCTGGATCATCTGGACGATGCCGCGGCGCAGCCGATGCTCGCCCTCAACACGGCGATGATGATGAACGGCTTCGTGCTGCGTCTGGAGCGCGGCACCATCCTGCCGCACCCGGTCGAGGTCATTCATCTCGGCGGTGCCGGCATGGCGCCCCTCGCCTATCACCCGCGCAACCTGGTGGTCCTGGAAGAAGGCAGCCAGGCCACGCTGATCGAGCACTTCAGCCACATCGGCGAGCAGGCCTATCTCAACAACGCGTTCACGGAGGTGAGCATCGGCCAGGGCGCCATGCTGCGCCATTACAAGCTGCAGGCCGATGCGCTGAACGCCTTCCACCTTGCAACGGTGAAGGCAGAGCTCGGACGTGACGCCAGCTACGATTCCTTCGTCATGACCACCGGCGCGCGCCTGTCGCGCAACGAGGCCAGCGTGCGGCTGGCCGGCGAAGGCGCCAACTGCCATCTGAACGGCGCCTATCTGGTGCGCGGCGAACAGCACTGCGACAACACGACCGTGGTCGACCACCTGGTGCCCCACACCACCTGCCGCGAGGTCTTCAAGGGCGTGATCGACGACCGCGCCCGCGCCGTCTTCCAGGGCAAGCTGAAGGTCCACCGCGACGCCCAGCAGACCAACGGTCACCAGTTGAGCAAGGCCCTTCTGCTGTCGGACAAGGCCGAGATCGACGCCAAGCCGGAGCTGGAGATCTACGCCGACGACGTGGTCTGCAGTCATGGTGCCACCGCGGGCGACCTGGACCATGACGCGCTGTTTTACCTGCGCGCCCGGGGCATTCCGGAGGCTCTCGCCCGCTCCATGCTGATCGAGGCCTTTCTGGGCGAAAGCATCGACCAGATCGCCGCGGAGGGCCTCTGCCCGGCGCTGATGACCTCCATCGGTCACTGGCTGGCGGACACGCGGGGAGATGCCTGAGATGACCGCCGCGAGCACCCTGGCGGAGATCGCCGCCGGCAGCAACTCGACCCTCGCCTTCGATGTTGATCGGGTACGCGAGGACTTTCCGATCCTGAAGCAAGAGGTCTACGGCAAGCCCCTGGTTTACCTGGACAGCGGTGCCTCGGCGCAGAAGCCGCAGGTGGTGATCGACACCATGCGCGAGATCCAGGAGACCTGCTACGCCAACGTCCACCGCGGCGCCTACTACTTCAGCCAGCACCTGACGGAACGCTATGAAGGCGTGCGCGAGACCGTGGCCCGCTTTCTGAACGCCGGGTCCGAGCGCGAGATCGTCTTTACCCGCAACGTCACCGAGGCCATCAACCTGGTGGCCCACAGCGTCGGCAACAGACTGTCGGCGGGCGACGAGGTGATCATCACCGAGATGGAGCACCACGCCAACATCGTGCCCTGGCAGCTTCTGCGCGACCGTATCGGCATTACTCTGAAGGTGGTGCCAGTCGCCGACGACGGCAGCTTCCGCATGGATGCCTATGAGGCCATGCTGGGCCCGCGGACGAAGCTGGTGGCGATGACCCACATCTCCAACGTGCTGGGCACGGTCTTGCCGATGAAGGAGATCATCCGCCTCGCCCATGCGGCCGGCGCCCTGGTGCTGGTGGACGGCGCCCAGGCCGCCGTGCACGGCAAGGTCGATGTCCGGGACCTGGATGCGGATTTCTACGGCTTTACCGGCCACAAGCTCTACGGGCCGACCGCTATCGGCGTGCTCTACGGCAAGGCGGAGCTGCTGAAGGAAATGCCGCCCTTCATGGGCGGCGGAGACATGATCCGCTCCGTCAGTTTCGAGGAAACGGTCTATGCCGATCCGCCGCACCGCTTCGAGGCCGGCACGCCGCCCATCGTCGAAGCCATCGGTCTGGGCGCGGCCATCGACTACGTGCAGACCATCGGCCACGAAGCGATCGCCGCCCACGAAGCCGGGCTGCTTGCCTACGCCACCGAGCGGCTGCAGCAGATCGACGGGCTGACCATCTACGGCACCGCCAAGGAAAAGGCGGCGATCGTTTCCTTTGCCCTGGACGGTATCCATCCCCACGACATCGGCACGATCATCGACCGCGAGGGCGTGGCGATCCGCGTCGGCCACCACTGCGCCCAGCCGCTGATGGAACGCTTCGGCCTGCCGGCGACGGCACGCGCCTCCTTCGGGCTGTACAACACCCGGGCCGAGGTGGACGCCCTGGCCCGCGCGCTGGAGAAGGTGAAGGAGCTCTTCGGATAACCCCATGGAGCAGGACCTGCGCGAACTCTACCAGGAAGTCATCCTGGATCACGGCAAGCATCCGCGGAACCACCGCCACCCGACGGATGCGAACCATGAAGCGCGCGGCTACAACCCGCTCTGCGGCGACCAGGTAACGGTCTATCTGTCGACCGACGAAGCGGGCAAGATCACCGATGCCGCCTTCGAGGGGCATGGCTGCGCGATTTCCATCGCCTCGGCGTCCATGATGACCGAAATCCTGCTGGGCAAGACGGAGGCCGAGGCGCGCCAGCTCTTCGATGACTTTCACCGGCTGTGCACCGAGGAAGACTTCTCCCTTGAGGCTGCCGCCACAGCGGACAAAGACGCCCTGGACCGCCTGCAGGTTCTGGCCGGCGTGCGCGAATTCCCGGTCCGGGTGAAGTGCGCGACCCTCGCCTGGCACGCCATGGCTTCCGCCCTCAACGGCGGTGAAGACGCGACGACAGAATAGGGGTTGGAACGATGAACGATCACCCTCTCGGTATGGAGAGCTTCGGGTTCGGCGCCGCGCCGGAAGGCCTGACGGCGCGGGCCGGTTCTCCCCTTCAGCCGGGCATGCCGGCCGCGGAACGCCTGACCGTGGAGAACGCGATCCGCGAGGTTCACGACCCGGAGATCCCGGTGAACATCTATGACCTCGGTCTGATCTACGACCTCGACATCCACAAGGACGGCTCTGTGGCGATCCAGATGACCCTGACGGCCCCCGCCTGCCCGGTGGCCGGCGAGATGCCGCAGCAGGTGGCCGAGGCCGTGGCCGGCGCCGAGGGCGTCGGCGAAGTCCAGGTGACCCTCACCTGGGATCCGCCCTGGACGCCGGAGAAGATGTCGGAAGACGCCAAGCTGGCGTTAGGAATGTTTTAGAGAAAACAGATAGTTAAGACCCCTTCCGGTTGGCGACCCGAATCCCTATATTAGGGACTGAGAACACGGAACAGAGACCCATGGCCATAGCGAACCTCATCACCTTGACCGACGCCGCCGCCGAGCGGGTGAAGCTGCTGATCGCCAAGAGCGCGGAGCCGGTGCTCGGCCTCAGGGTCGGCGTCAGCACCAAGGGCTGCTCGGGCATGAGCTACGTCGTCGAATACGCCAAGGAGCAGCGCAAGCTGGAGGACGTGGTCGAGGACAAGGGGGTCAAGATCTTCATCGATCCGACCGCTGTGATGTTCCTGCTGGGCAGCGAAATGGACTATGTCGAGGACAAGTTCCAGACCGGCTTTGTGTTCTCCAACCCGAACGAAAAGGGCCGCTGCGGCTGCGGCGAGTCCTTTCACGTCTAGGGCCTGCCTGGGAGCCCGCCCCTTTCCGGGCTTTTCCACAGATACGCATGGGCGCGCCTGACGCCGGCTTAACCCCAGTTTAACGGGCAGCGGCGAGAATCGCCTTCTCTTGTCGAAGGCGAACAGAGTCTCGGTCACGGCCCGTCATGCAGACGTTCAAACGCACCTACGCTCATGCCATGCAAGGCCTGGGCAGCGGTCTCTACAGCAGCGGCGTGCTGCGGCGCGAGGAAGTGCCGCCATCAAGTGACTGGCAGCGCTGGCTCCACAGCCTCTTCGCCATCCACGACATCGACGCTCTTACAAGCCTGGACCTGCCGCGCTGGACTTTGCGCGCGGCCGCGCTGACCGATCGTTTCCTGCAGCACCGCCCGGGCGCGAAAGTTTTCGAGTACGGCGCCGGCGCCGCCACGGTCTTTCTCGCCAAGCGCGCCGAGATTGTCATCAGCGCGGAGCACGACCCCTCCTGGCATGGGGTGGTCAGCCGCCTTGTCGCCCCGCACCCCAACGTGCTTGCCACCCTGGTCGAACCCGGGGCCGCAGAGGCAGACTGCAGCCACTGGTCCGCCCATCCCGGCTGGAGCGGGCGGGATTTCCTGGACTATGTCCATGCGATCGACCGCTTCGAGGGGCAGTTCGATCTGATCGTCATCGACGGCCGCTGCCGGGCGCACTGCCTGAAAGCGGCCCTCAGGCGCGTCAAGCCGGACGGACTCATCGTCTTCAACGATGCGGCCCGCCGCCGCTACCGCGCGGCGCTGGAAAGCTGCTCGATACCCAAGCTGGCCACCGGCGGCCTCACGGCCTGCCTGCCCTATCCGAACCCGACGGCCCTGCTGACCCCGGACCCCAAACTGCTGCAACGGCTTGTCGACGCCGCCTAGCATGACGTTTCGGTGAAGCCCTTCACCAGCCCTCTGCCCATTAACCCCAGCTAAACGCCTAGGCGGGATGATACGGCTGCCGTTGTCTTGACCCTCAGGTAGATGGATCGGAATCAATGGACAGCTATACCGATGTCCAGCGGTTGAAGCCCGCGTCCGCGAAAGCAGGCAGCACCCTGTCGGCAGCGATCCAGGGCGCGGTCAGCCGCCTGCTTGCACTGCCCAATCACCTGGGTGCGGCCATCATCATTGTCGGCGCCTTTGCCGCCACGGTGACGCTGATCGCCCTGATTTACGGCGCCCCGTTCTCCGTACCGCGCGAGCGCACCAGCGCCGCCTTGGGTGTCAATGCGGTGCTCCCGGTCGCCCTGACGGTCTTTCTCTACCTGTCGCTGCGCATCTGTAAGGCGCTGCTGCGCAAGGCCGAACCCAGCGATCCGCCGCTGCTGAGAATCATCGCGATCGACTTGACGCTGATGATACTCTTCGTAGCGGTAACGTACTTCCACTTCAGCCTGAAGACCTGGGTGCAGGTGATCAACCCGAACCTCTATGACGAGGCCTACTTCGCCGTCGACAACGCATTCCGACCGGTCATCGATGCCTTCTACTGGATCCGCCAGGAGTCCTTTACCTTGGTCCCCGGTACTGACCGCTGGTATCAAGCGGCCTTTATACTGATGTTCAGTTCCAGCTTCTGCAGCTATGCGGTCTCCAGGCACCCGATCTATCCCCGTTTCTGCATCGGTGTGCTGCTGACGATGAGCCTCGGCGCCCTCTCCTACTTGATCGCCCCGGCGCTTGGCCCCTTTATCTATGAGCAAGGCCTGAACGCCGACGCCACTGGCGCTCAGGCGGGCATGTTGCGCGCCCATGAGGAGGTCCTCAAGCACGGAATGGCATGGATCGAGGCCGCCGGCCCCTATTACTTCACCGGTGCTCTGGCGGCGATGCCCTCGCTTCACATCGCTCATGCCGCCGTCATGACGTACTTCGCCATTGCGGCACGCTCGGCCCTCACTCCGATTTTCCTGATCATCTGCTTCTGGGTAATCGTCGAATCGGTCGCCTCGCGCTGGCATTATCTGATCGATCTACCATTCGGGCTGCTCGTCGCATTCATCGTGATCTGGCTGACCAACCGCATCTGCCGGGAACGCCCGAACCGCCTGACTCAGGCAGCCGTCGTCTAGTTCGTCTCACCGCTGTGCGCTAGCCCACAGACTTAATCGTTCCTTAGCGCTTTGTATCCAGGATTGCGCCCACGCGGGCGGCACAACAAGCGGCAGGTCGATGCAATCATACTCTGCGAGACGTATTGGGGCAGGTCAGCTGCTGCCCTATGTCGCCCTTCTCATCACCTGGGCCCTGGTACACGCCAGCCTGATCGTCTTCCGTGAGCTGCCGGTTTTCGAGTCCGGCCTTGCCGGCCCCGACAGCTACATGCGCATGCTGCGCGTCACCGAGCTTTACCAGGGATGGAACTGGTTCGACATCACCATTGACCGCGCCAACGCGCCCTACGGCGATACACTGCACTGGACCCGCCCCTTCGATCTGCTGATTCTCCTGCTCGCCCTGCCAGCATCCTTCGGGATGGACTTTGAAACGGCGATCTATCTGTCCGGGATCATCGTCTCACCGCTGCTGCAGCTCACCACCGCCTTTGTGCTGGTCTGGGCCATGCGGCCGCTTATTCGCCCCGAGGCATGGTTCCTGCCAGCGGTGGCGTTCTTCCTCCAGCCTGGTGCTCTTGCCTATTCGGTGGCCGGCCGCGCCGACCATCACACTTTGCTGATGCTGGTTTTCGTAGTCACTGCAGGCTTTGCCCTGCGAGCCCTGCAGAATCCACTAGACGCCCGCCCCGCAGCCTATGCCGGCGCCTTTGCCGGCTTCGGTGTCTGGCTCTCGACCGAGTTCCTGCTGGTCCTGCTGGTCTGCGTGGCCGCTCTCGGCCTGCCGTGGCTGGCCGGCGAGCGGGAAAGAGCCGCACAGAGCAAGTGGTTTGCCCTCACGGTGAGCTGCGTCCTGCTGGTCGCGCTCTTCGTCGAGCGGCCCCTGGAGCGCTTTCTGGAGGCCAGCTACGACCGGGTCTCCGTGGTGCAGTTCCTGGTCTGCGTCTGCATCCTGCTGTTCTGGCGCATAGCGGAAAGCTACGAGAACCGCGCTGGAACCGGCAGCGGCCCGTTCGGCCGCCTGCTTTTGGGCCTCTTCGGCACTGCCTCCGCAGTCCTGCTGGTGAACAGCGCCTACCCTCTTTTCTTTGCCGGACCGATGGCGGAGGTCGATCCACGGATCCTGCCAATCTGGCTGGACCGGGTTCTGGAGATGCGCCCTCTGGTACCCAACGACATGAACAACCTGGGGCGCTTCATCTTCTATTTCGGGACCGGTCTTCTGGTGGTGCCGCTCTTCGCCGTCATCCTTTTTCAAGAGCGCCGCTCCGGCGTCTTTTGGGTCATGTCGCTGGTTGCCCTGGCCTGCCTCCTGCTGTGGCCGGTGGCGATCAAACACATGCGCTTTTCCGGTTACGCGGAGATCGCCTTCGTCATGGCCCTTGCAATCGTCTTTGACCGCTTTCTGCAATGGAGCCACGGCGTCGCCAACGATCTCGCCCGGGGCCTGCTGCGTGGCTCTACAATCACGGTCCTGCTCCTGGGTCCGCTGATGGTCGGAACCACCTTGATGGCGAAGCCCATCGAGGACAAGGACGCGGCGGGTCAGTCGCTGGCGGCCTGCAGCGTCCGGGAAGTCGCGGCCTTCCTGGAGACCGATCCACGCTGGACCGGCTCCCCGCAGACAATCCTGACGTTCCTCGATATCGGGCCGGAGCTCCTCTATCGCACCCGCCACGCGGTTATCGGCACCCCCTACCACCGCAACGGCGACGGCATTTACGACAGCCACCGCATGCTGGCAACGAACGACCTGGCGGAGGCCCGCAGGATGATGACACAACGGGACATCGACCTCGTGCTTCTCTGCCAGAGCTCGGCCGAGCGCGTTTTCTTTACCGCACAAAATACGGGCACAGGCGCTGAGGCCGGACTCTATCAGCGTCTCTCTGAGGGCCACTCCCCGGCCTGGCTGACCGAGATAGAGCTGCCCGGGCCATTGGCCCGGCAGGCCAGGCTCTTCAGCGTCGAGCGCTGATCCGTCCGCGTCCGGCCCTGTCGGCCAGCCCGGCCCGTTAGGGAAATCTTGAGCCTCTTCGACAACACTGCCGGTTCGGTATCAGGCAGATCCGTGACCAACCGGCAGCGAGCCCATGACGCAAGGCATCCCCGTACACCGGCAGCAAGCAGCCCTGGCGGCTTCCTGGCCCACTGAGGGGCCGACGGTGGCCGTGCTCCTGCCCTGCTACAACGAGGAAGCCGCGATCGGCCAGGTGGTCAGGGACTTTCATGAGGCCCTGCCGGCGGCCCGGATCTTCGTCTACGATAACGCTTCCAGCGACAAGACTTCAGAGGTAGCCCGGGAAGCCGGCGCGACCGTGATCAGTGAGGCTCTGAGGGGCAAAGGCAACGTTGTCCGCCGCATGTTTTCCGATGTTGAGGCGGACATCTACGTGCTTGCCGATGGCGACGATACCTACGATGCCACCGCAGCGCCGAAGCTGATCGAGCGTCTCTGCCGAGAGCAACTGGATATGGTCAATGCGGCGCGCCGGAACACCAGCGAACAGGCGTATCGCCCGGGACACCGGTTCGGTAACCTTCTGTTTACCAAGCTGGTCAGCTCCATCTTCGGCGAGCGTTTCGGCGACATTCTTTCCGGCTATCGCGTCTTCTCGCGGCGCTTCGTGAAGTCCTTTCCGGCTCTCGCAAAGGGCTTCGAGATCGAGACCGAATTGACGGTTCACGCGCTGGAACTGCGCATGCCGGTGGCCGAGGTGCCGACGGCCTACAAGGAGCGCCCGGAAGGCTCCGAGAGCAAGCTCAACACTTTCCGGGACGGATTCCGCATTCTCAAGACAATCGTCCGCCTTGCGAAGGACGAGCGGCCGCTGGCCTTCTTTTCGGTGGCCGCGGCTCTGCTGAGCGTCTCGGCCATAGGCCTGGCGATCCCTCTGTTCTTCACCTACTTCGAGACCGGGCTGGTTCCCCGTTTGCCCACGGCAGTCCTGGTCTGCGCACTGATGCTGCTGGCTTCGCTCAGCACCGCCTGCGGCCTGATCCTGGATTCCGTATCGCTGGGGCGGCGGGAGATGAAGCGCCTGCACTATCTGCGCCTACCCGCCCCACCGACCATGCCGTTCCCGTGGAGCGCCGAAAAGGCGGGCTCAGCAGCGGACGGTAAAGATACGGAGCGGTTCAGTGCTTAGGAGCACAGTCCGGCAGGATCAGCCGCTTCAGCCGGAAACCCCAGATTTTCTGGCGATTACTTAAAACATTATTTAATTGCCCGAATCATTCACCAGATGTTTATTCAAATATAGGCATTAAGTGTTTGGATTATTTTGATTTTTTGGCTTGAGACAGCCTTTGTTTTTTACTCTTTCTTAATGCGATGAGCGGATTATTCGCTCGGATATGCGTGCATAGGAGGTCGCAATCATGTTGAACACGATCAAGTCCTTTCTGAAGGACGATTCCGGCGCCACGGCCATCGAGTATGGCCTGATCGCCGCCCTGGTTTCGGTTGCCGCCATCGCGGCCCTTGGCTCTCTGGGTAACTCGCTGCGGGATATCTTCGGCGTTGTGTCCGACGAGCTGGGTGACGCGGCGAACAACGCCTCGGCCGCTCCGGCACCGTCGCCGTAATGCTTGAACCGGCGGACCGTTAGGTGCGCCGGGCTCATGCCGACACGATAGGGCCCGGGGCTGCGTCCTCGTGGCCCTATCTGTCTTTTCGGTGTTGCGCACACGGACCTACGTGCCAATGGGCACCAGTCCGGATGCACTGTTTGTCGATGAGCGACTGACCAAGTCATGGATTTAAGTCTCGCAACTTCACAGTTTACGGTTCTGGCGTTTGCCGGCCTTCTGATCATGGCCGCCGCAAGCGACTGCCGTAATCTGACGGTGCCGAACCGCTTCAGCCTGGCGCTGGTGGCGCTCTACCCCTCTTTTGTGATCGCCACGGGCGGGTCTGTCGACTGGCTGGGCGGCCTTATCTGTGCGTCAGCCGCCTTTGCTGTCGGCTTCACCCTCTTCGCGCTGCGGCTTTGCGGCGGCGCAGACGTCAAACTCTTCGCCGCAGTCACCCTCTGGGCCGGGCCGACGCTCATCGTACCGATGCTGATCTACACCACTATCGCCGGCGGCCTGCTCGCCCTCGCGATGTGGTTCCGGCATCGTCTTCTGCGCGCGGCAACGCCGACGGCCGTCTTTTTCGTCAAAGCCGACCCGGACTTCATCAAGCAGCCGATGCCCTACGGCGTCGCCATTGCGGCAGGCGGCTTCTACGTCGCCTTTCAGCTGCTAGCGAGGATCTGAAGAGATGCCCGCCAACTCCATCTTTGGCGCCCTGACAGCCGTGGCCTTGCCCCATCGCGCATGCCGCCGAGCCGGCGCCCAGGAGGTCTGACCCATGTCACTCAGAAACGTATTGCTGATCGCCGCCGCTCTGCTGATCACGCTCGGCACGACCTTCGTGGCGCGCAGCTGGCTGGCCAACCAGCGCGCCCAGCCCGCCGTCGTCACCGCCCCTGCCCCAGAGCCTGAAGGAATCAAGGTGCTGGTCGCGAAGACCGACCTGCCGACCGGCGTCTTTATCCAGGAAGAGCAGTTGCGCTGGCAGATTTGGCCGGATGACGACATTCCGGAGAACTACTTCACCGAAGAGGAGATCGACCCGTCGGAGCTCTACGGCGCCGTGGTGCGCCGCGGCTTCACCACCGGTGAGCCGATCACGCCCAAGCGCGTCATCCGGCCGGGCGAGCGTGGTTTCCTCGCGGCCGTCCTGCGCCCCGGTTTCCGGGCCATGGCCATTCGCGTCAACGCCACCTCCGGCGTCAGTGGGCTGGTGTTCCCCGGCGACCGGATTGACATCATTTTGACACATACCGTCGCGGACTCCTCGGGCGAGGAGGTGATCCAGCGACGCGCGAGTGAAACCGTACTCCGCAACGTGAGGGTGTTGGCTATCGACCAGTTGGTAGACGATAGCGGGTCCGAGCCGAAGTACGCCAAGAACTTTACCCTCGAGGTTACCCCGAAGCAGACCGAGATGCTCTCCGTCGTGCGCGAGCTTGGCGCCCTCTCCATCAGCCTGCGCAGCCTGGCCAAGGACGAGGAGGAGCTGGAGCGCCTGGCGGTCCTGAACGAGACCAAGGAAGAGTCTGATCCTGAGCGCGGCGATACCCACACCTGGGATTCCGAGGTCAGCCGGCTGGTCGGCCTGCGCGGCGACAACGGCAATAAGAAGGTTGTTAACGTTACACGTGGTAATGAGGTGCAGGAGCTGCGCTTCTAAGTGAGGTCCGTTATGCGGGTGTTTTCAAGGCTTTGGCTGGCTGTCGCCCTGTTGGTCGCGGCAATGGTCTGGACCGGCCCGGCAAGTGCCGGGCTGCAGGGCCGTGCCGTGCCGACCAATGGCGACCCCATCGTTGTCGAGCTCAGCGAGGGTCAACTGCTGCGCCTCGACCGAGCAATGTCATCGGTCTTCATCGCCAATCCCGCTATCGCAGACATCAGCGCAAAGTCCGAGCGTCTGCTCTACCTCTTCGGCAAAGCCGTGGGCACCACGACCCTCTTTGCCCTGGACGCCAACGAAAACATCATTGCCAGCGTCACCGTGGAGGTGAACCACAACCTCTCCCAACTGCGCGCCGCGCTGAAGGAGCTGGTACCCAGTGGCCGGATCAACGTCAACTCGGTCAGCGGCGCCATCATTCTCTCCGGCAGCGTCGGAACCGCCACCGAATCGGAAGACGCCCGCCGGGTCGCCGCCCGCTTCATCGGCGAAGGCGAAGAGATCATCAACCGCCTGGCCGTCACGGCACCAAATCAGGTGAATCTGCGCGTGCGGATTGCCGAGGTATCGCGCGAGGTCATCAACCAGTTCGGCTTCAATTGGGATATCTTCGTCGAAGGCGACTTCCAGTTCGGCCTGCAGTCCCTGCCGCCGGTAGCCGGCATCAACACCATCTTCGCCGGCGGTGACATCGGAGATGTATCAATCGACACGCTGATCGACGCCCTCGCAGAAGACAATCTGGTCGCGATCCTGGCTGAACCCAACTTGACCGCGCTCTCCGGTGAGACCGCGAGTTTTCTGGCCGGCGGCGAGTTCCCCATCCCCGTCTCACAGGACGAAGACACGGTAACCGTTCTGTTCAAGCAATTCGGCGTCAGCCTTGCTTTCACGCCAACGATCCTGGGCCGCAGCCGCATCTCGATGCGCGTCCGCCCCGAGGTAAGTCAGCTTTCCAATGCGGTCCAGATCCTCGCCGGCGGCCTCTCGGTCCCCTCGCTGACGACGCGGCGGGCGGAGACCACGGTCGAGCTTGCCTCCGGGCAAAGCTTTGCGATCGCCGGGTTGATCCTCGATAACAGCCGTCAGGAGAACCGCAAGATCCCCGGCCTGGGCGATCTCCCCATCCTTGGTCCGCTGTTTCAGAGCGACCGCTTCGAGCGCGATGAGACGGAACTGGTGATCATCGTCACGCCCTACATCGTCCAGCCGGTTGACGCGGACGAGTTGAAGACGCCTCTTGATCCTTACCGCGCCCCGCCGCCGCCCGCCGGCAGCGCCCCCGCCACCGCAGGCGACCAGGGCGGACGCACGGTGCCCTTGGAGGCAAACCAGGCACGACGCCTTGGCGGCGCCCCCAAGACCGGTTTCATTCTGGACTAGGAGCATGGCGATGACGGGACGCAAACAGATCCGCCTGACAACGGCCCTTGCTCTGTGCCTGCTGGCGACAGGCTGCGCCGGCGATCCGGAACGCTCGCCGGACGCGCAGGCGGTCGCCGATGCCATCAACGTGGTCTTCCACCATGCCAAGTGGCAGCAGATCCCGGCCTCTCCGGCGAACCAGGCCGATGCAATCCTGTTCCAGCAGTCGGTCTTCTTCACCGGCAACTCCGCGCTGCTTGACGAGGATGCTCAACAGGCGATCGATGCCCTTCTCTGGGAATCCGAACCCGACCCCGGCACCGTCGTCTCGCTCTCGGCGGGCAGCGGTGATGCCCCACGGTACGACCGCCTGACACTGCAGCGCCTGGAAGCCGTGCGCGTTGCGCTGGCCGACCGCGGGTACGAAGCCGTGCTGGGAGATGCGCCTGCCGTCCCTGCACCAGGATCGCAGAGCAACGAAGTGCGTATGAGCCTGACCAAGTTCATGCCCATCCTGCCGGACTGTGACCAGCCCCAACCGCTGGAACCCGACCGGCCGGCGTTTGACACGGCTTTCGGCTGCTCCAATGCTCACAACCTGGGCGTTATGGTCGCCAACCCTGGCGATCTAGAGCGCGGGCGCACACTGGAGCCCGCGGACGGCGAGTTCGCGGCCAGTTCGGTGCGGCGTTATCGCCTCGGTGAGATTGAGCCCCTCAAGGCAGAGGACTCCAAATCTCAATGAGCGTGGCTGAACGAATCCTGGAGCACAAGCCGTCCGATGCGACAGCCGCCGAATGCGTCGCCTTCGTGGGGGATAATCAGACCCACTCCGTCGTAGACTCGGTTCTGCGGGAGTACTTCGCCGAGCCTTTGTTGAAGGATGGCGGCCCCAATCAGGCGATCGAGTTCCTGAGCTCCACGGTTCCGCCGAGCGTCATCATCGTCGATGTTTCCGAGGCAACGTCGCCTCAGACGGCCATGATGTCGCTGCGCGCGGCAATCCCAGAGACAACGAAAATCATCGGCATCGGAACCGTCAACGACATCTCGGTCTATCGCGAGATTGTCGATTCCGGCGCGACCGACTACCTGGTGAAGCCGGTCACGGAAAAGGCCCTGGCATCGGCGCTCAACCGGACCGAGGAGTCGCACGAGCCCACCGTGCCCGAGGTGACGCCGGAAGAAAAGGCGCGGATCGCCGTCATCGGATCGCGCGGCGGCGTCGGTTCCAGCACGCTCGCCGTCAACCTGGCGTGGATCCTGAGCGAGGAGCGCAAACACAAGACCGCCCTGATCGACCTCGATCTCGAGTTCGGAACGATTGCATTGTCCCTGGACCTGGAGCCCACGCGCGGCCTGCGCGAAGCCCTGGAGAATCCTGCGCGCGTCGACGGTCTGTTCATCTCGAGCGCCACCGCCAAGCTCACCGAGAAGCTCTCGGTCATGGCTACGGAAGAGAATCTGACCGCGGAGATCAAGTACAACCCCAATGCCGTCGATGCCCTCTTCGAAGCCTTGGGCCGCACCAACGACGCCATCGTCATCGACGTGCCCCGCTCGGCCTATGCTGTGCGCCGTCGGATCTTCGAGACGGCGACCGAGGTCATGCTGGTCACGGAGCTCAACCTCTGCGGCCTGCGCGACTCGCTTCGGATCCTCGCTGGCATCAAAGAGGTTGCGCCGGACACCAAGGTCCGTGTCATCGCCAACCGCTCCGCGGGTCCGAAGCAGGCAATGCAGCTGAAGGACTTCCAGCGGGCACTGGACCACAAGGTGGACCTGCTGCTGCCGGATGAGCCCAAGGTCTTCAATGCGGCTGCAAACACCGGAAAACCGCTGGCTCAGTCGCATGCGAAGGCCAAAGTCAGCAAGGTCATCCGCAAGCTCGCCGGTGAGATCAAGCTGCCCGAGCCAAAGCAGCCGAAGGCCCAGAAAGGCGCCAAGAAAAAACAGGGATTTGGCGGATTTTTCCGCAGGAGCTAGCAGACCGTGACGGGGGTGGCAGACAGCGATCAGACAGGCAAGCCCGGCGCGGAGGAAATCGAGGACGCCAACCTCGATGCTGTCCGCCGCCAGTTGCAGCCTGCCGTCCTCGGCCTCTTCGGAGATGACGACATCTCGATGATCCCGCGGCCTGAGCTGGCGCTGCGGATCGGCAACCTCCTCACCAACGAAGTCGAGCGCAGCGGCACCAAGCTGACGCTCCTGCAAAGACGCAAGCTGGTCACCGGCCTGATCGACTGGCTTCTGCAGTGCGAGGCCTTGCAGCCGGAGGAACGCCAGGAAATCATCGGCACGATTCCCGAGGCCCAGTCCGGAGCCGTGACGCCCCCCGAAGGTCACCCCAAGGACAAGGCGACGACACACACGCCGACCATCGAAGCCGCCAGGAACAAGGTTCATCCGATGG
Source organism: Rhodospirillales bacterium BBD 1991-14 (assembly GCA_001657395.1). Lineage (GTDB taxonomy): Bacteria > Pseudomonadota > Alphaproteobacteria > Kiloniellales > Kiloniellaceae > Pelagibius. The sequence continues at coordinate 867,921 of LYSY01000001.1, forward strand.
TCATGGACCGGCTCGACGTTTCGGCCGCCTCCCAGTTGCCGCGCGACGATCTCACGCGCCAGATTGGCGAGATCGTGCGTGAGATCACAATTGACGAGAAGCTGAACCTCAACGCCCCAGAACAGCAGTCGATCGTCGACCTGATGCTCGACGACATGCTGGGTCTCGGTCCGCTCGAGCCCTTGCTGGCCGACGAGAGCGTCACCGACATCATGGTGAATGGCCCATACCAGATTTACGTGGAGCGGCGCGGCAAGCTGGAGCTCTCGGGCGTGCGCTTCCAGAACGACGAGCATGTTCTGAACATCGCGCGCAGGATCGTGTCGCAAATCGGCCGGCGCGTCGACGAAACAACGCCTCTGGTCGACGCCCGCCTTCTCGATGGCAGCCGTGTCAACATCATCATTCCCCCCTTGGCCATCGATGGACCCTCGATCTCGATCCGTAAGTTTTCCAAGAAGGGCATCACTCTGGACGTGATGCAGAACCAGAAGAACATCTCACCGGCCATGGGAACGGTCTTGAAGATCGCGTCGCGCAGCCAGCTCAACATCCTGATCTCCGGCGGTACGGGTTCCGGTAAGACAACGCTGCTCAACGCGATGTCCCAGATGATCGACCCCGGTGAGCGCATCGTCACCATCGAGGACGCGGCCGAGTTGCAGCTTCAGCAGCCCCATGTGGTGCGCCTGGAAACACGGCCGCCCAACCTGGAGGGCAGCGGCGAGATCACCATGCGCGACCTCGTCAAGAACGCTCTGCGTATGCGGCCCGACCGCATCATCCTGGGCGAGGTGCGCGGCTCCGAAGCCGTCGACATGCTGCAGGCCATGAACACGGGCCATGACGGCTCTCTGGGTACGATCCACGCCAACCGCCCCCGCGAGGCCCTGACGCGTCTGGAGAACATGATCGGCATGGCCGGCATCAATCTGCCGGCCCGCGCCGTCCGGACACAGATCGCCTCGGCCCTCGATATGATTGTTCAGGTTTCGCGCATGCGCGACGGCATGCGCCGCATCACCCATGTCGAGGAAATCGTCGGCATGGAAGGTGAGATCATCACAACCCAGACGCTTTTCACCTACGAGTTCGAGGGCGAAGGCAAGGACGGCTTGCTTCTGGGCAGCTTCAAGTCTTCCGGACTGCGCCCCCACTTCACCCCCCGCGCCGCCTACTTCGGCCTCGACAAGCCGTTGATGGAGGTCATGGGATGATCATCGAGCTGCCGATGGGCCTCGGCTCCGTGTCGGCCGAACTGCTGCTGATCATCTTGCCCGCGCTGGCGGCCTTGATCGTCTTTGCTCTGGTCTTTGGCGGCGACAGCACAGGCAAGCAGACCCGGCGGCGCATCGACCGGATTCGCACTTCCAACATGAAGACGATCACGCCGGAGGAAATCGTCTCCATCCGCCGTTCCGACACGGACAGTGAGATCGCGGTTCTCGACAGCCTGATCAAGCGGCTGACGCCACGGCCGGAGGTCCTCCGGCTGCGCCTCGCAAGCGCCGGCTACGGCAGTTCCCTTGGCCGCTATCTCTTTATCTGCCTGATCTTCGGCCTGGTTACGTTTTCCGGGCTTCAGTTCTTCAAGCTCGTCCCGATCCTGGTCTCCGTCCTGGTCGCCCTCTTCACCGCAATCATGCTGCCCCACCTGGGCCTGACATTCCTGATCCGGCGGCGCAGAAACCGGTTCATCGCCCATTTTCCCGAAGCCATCGACCTGATGGTCCGGGGTTTGAAGTCCGGACTGCCGATTACCGAGTCCATCAAGGCCGCCGGCTCCGAAATCCCTGACCCCGTGGGCACGGAGCTTTCGCGTATCACCGATACGGTTCGCCTGGGCGAATCACTTGAGGACGCCCTCTGGGATGCGTCGAAACGCCTCGACATCCAGGAGTTCAACTTTTTCACCGTCGCCCTGGCCATCCAATCCGAGACCGGCGGCAACCTGGCCGAGACTCTGTCCAACCTCTCGGACGTGTTGCGACGTCGGCGGCAGTTGAAGCTCAAGATCAAGGCACTCTCCTCGGAGGCCAAGGCCAGTGCCTACATCATCGGGTCGCTGCCCTTCATCATGGCTTTGCTAATCTACCTGGTGAACCCGGACTACATCTCCGACCTCTTTACAGACGATCGCGGCATCTTCCTCGTCTGCCTCGGCTTCCTCAGCTTCGGCATGGGCATCGGCGTGATGTACAAGATGGTGAAGTTCGAGATATGACGCTGGAGGACCTCATACCGCCGGGCATGACGCTTGAGGATCTGCTGGTCACCATGTCCGGCATCTCGGTTCTCATCAGCGTCGTCGCCGTCTGGTTCACGCTGCTGCATCGCGACGTTTCCAGCAAGCGGGCAAAGATGATCGCCGACCAGCGCCGCGACCTGCGCTCGGGTATCATGATGCCCAAGCGCCGCGGCTCGGGCAAGCAGCCGAGCGTCACCCTGATGCACAAAACCGTCGACAGGCTGAAGCTGCTGCGCAGCGCTCAGGCCAAGAAGGTCGGTGTCAAGCTGATGCAGGCGGGCTGGCGCAACAAAGACGCCATGGTGAAGTTCTTCTTCTGCAAGCTGGCGCTCCCCTTCGTCTTCGGCGGTGTTGCGACCTTCATGCTCTATGGCATCGAAGCCTACGATATGAGCGCCGCCGGAAAGGCCGGCGCCGCCTTGGGGGCCGTGATCTTCGGCGCATACCTGCCGGACATCCTGGTGAAGAACCAAGCACAGAAGCGTCAGTCGGCAATCCGCAAGGCCCTGCCCGACGCCCTCGACCTCATGGTCATCTGCTCCGAGGCCGGCCTCAGCCTGGATGCCACCCTGATGCGGGTTGCCAAGGAAATGGACAAGACAGCCCCGGAGCTTGCCGATGAATTCAGCCTCACCGGCCTCGAACTGGGCTTTCTTCCCGATCGCCGCACGGCCCTTCAGAACCTCGCCGTCCGCACCGACCTGACGGTGATCCGCGGCATGGTCGGGACGCTGCTGCAGGCCGAGCGCTACGGTACACCGCTGGCACACTCGCTGCGCGTCCTCTCTGCAGAATCCCGCGAGGAACGGGCCATGAAGGCCGAGGAAAAAGCGGCACGCCTGCCGGCGCTTCTGACCGTGCCGATGATCATCTTCATCCTGCCGCCGCTCTTCATCGTTCTGATCGGTCCTGCAGCACTGCGGACGGTCGACGCCCTGTCGAACATGTGACCCAGCCCCGCACGGCGGCCCAACTCTTCTGGGCGTCGCCTACAGCACCGGCGCCAGAAGCCGGGAAAGGCTAACACCGAAGCGGAACCAGACCGACCTGTCGTCCAGTTCACCGGCTATGACCCGGCGGCTGACGGCGAAGTCGGCCAGAAGCATGGTCTCGACCTGAATTGCGAAGTCCGGGTCGAAAACCACCAGTGAGACCTCGAAATTCAGTCGGAAGGAACGATTATCGAGGTTTGCCGTCCCGACGCTTGCCAGATCGTCATCGATCAACAGCACCTTCTGGTGCAGAAACCCGGCTTCATAGCGGTAGATTTCGATGCCCGCTCGTTCCGCCATCGGATAGTGGGCGTAGCTGGCCCAGTCGACCCAGACGTGATCGGCCCTCTCCGGCAGCAGCAGACGGACCTCAACGCCGCGCAGCCGTGCGAGCTGCAAGGCGGCCAGCGTCTGCTCATCCGGCACGAAGTACGGACTGGCGATCCAGATCCGGTGCCGCGCAGTGGATATGGCCTCCAGGAAGAAAAGTGCGCAGCTGTCCCAGTAATCGGCAGGACCGGTCGGCAGGATGAGGGCCGCGCTCTCGCCCACGGCTTCCGCCGGGTCCCAGCACAGCGCCGGGACTTCACGCGCCGCCCAGTACCAGTCCTCGATGAAGGCCAGTTGCAAAGCCTGGACGCAAGGCCCGAAGAGGCGGACGTGGGTGTCACGCCAGGGGCTGAACCGGCTGTCCCGTCCAAGGTACTCGTCGCCGAAGTTGAAGCCGCCGACAAAAGCCAGGGAGCCGTCGACCACCAGGATCTTGCGGTGATTGCGGAAGTTCAATTGAAACCGGTTCACCGGACCCTGGGTCGTCGAGAAAGCCCGCACGCTCACGCCCTCTTTGCGCAGGTCGGCGGTGTAGTGCGCCGGAAGACCGTGGCTGCCGATCTCGTCATAGAGGAAACAGACGCTCACACCACGCCTGGACAGGCGGATCAGGCGCGCCTTGAGGTCACGGCCAAGATCGTCGTCGCGCACCAGATAAGACTGCAGCAGGACGTAGCGCTCGGCCTGGTCCATAGCCTCGAACATGGCACCGTAGGCGGCGCAGCCATCCTGCAGCAGATCGATCCGATTGCCTGTGGTCACCGGCATGCCGGCCAGTTGTTCCAGCACCTCCAGGCGTGCGCCGCCGACGCCGCCACGATGTCCGACCGACCGCGACAGGCGCTGACGCAGCTCGGCGGCGATGTGGTGGATCTGCAGATCGCCGCTGCGCCGGGCCGCCACGTAGCCATGGAACTTCCCGCGGCCGAAAATCCAGTACAACGGCAGCGCAAGATAGGGAAAGGTGATCAGCGAGATCGTCCAGGCCACTGCCCCCTGGGCGGTGCGCGTTCGCACGACCGCATGCAAGGCCGAGAACAGGCCGGAGAAGTGGATGAGGCCCGCCAGGAGGGCCAGGATGACCCAGGCATTCTCACTCTGAAACACGGACAAGGACGTCACCGGACCTGTTCACATCGACGCATGCTTTTACCGCGCCGCGGCACCGGCTGCAGTAAAAAGCGGTGACGTCTGGCCGCTTCCCCGGCCTCAGAGACCCTGGGCGGCGGACTCGCGGCTGTTTCGAACCTCCAGCAGAGCCGCCTGGAGATCCTCCGTACGAGCCGGCTTGCGCAAGGACTTGAAGCCGTTTGCCGCTATCTCGCGCCGCGGTTCCACGCCCTGATCAGCGGTGATGATCAGAACCGGGACCTCCCGGCCGCAGAGGCGCCGCAGCCGGACCGCGACCTCAACCCCCGTGACGTGATTGGGCAGTCTGTAGTCCGCAACGATCAGGTCGATCGGTGCCTCCGCCGCCTGCAGTTGGGCGCAGGCTTCCTCGTAGTCGGTCGCCACGTGCACGCCACAGCCCCAGGACTGCAGGACCATGGCCATGCCCTTCTTGCTCTGAACATCGTCCTCGACGACGAGGACCTGAAGCCCCTCCGCCAGGAAAGCCTCCTCCGCCTTTCTTTCCAAGGCCGGCGGCGGCCTGACCGAGGAGTCCGCCGCCGCCAGCTCGACGGCGAACATGCTGCCCCGGCCAACCACGGAATCGACGACGATCTCGTGTCCGAGGATATCGGCCAGACGCCGCACGATCGAAAGACCCAGGCCCACGCCCTTGCGCCGGTCGCGGGCCGGATTGTCGAGCTGATGGAACTCCTCGAAAATGGCCTCGCGCTTGGATGGCGGCACGCCCGGGCCGGTATCCCAGACCTCGATACGGATCTTGCCGGCGCGCCGCCGACAGCCGATCAAAACCTTGCCGGTCTCCGTGTAACGCAGCGCGTTCGACATCAGGTTGCCGAGGATCCGTTCCAGAAGGTCCGGATCGCTGTAGACCATCTGATTGCAGGGGACCACCCGCAGTTTCAGTCCACGGTCCTCCGCCTGATGGGCATAGACCCTTTGAAGGCCATCGAGCATCCGCTGCACCGTAAAGGCCTGGAAGTGCCCTTCAAGCTGGCCCGTCTCGAGTTCCGAAATGTCCAGGAGGGCATTCAGCAACCGGCCCGCCGCCTCGGAGGCTTCTCGAATGTCCGCGACGATGTCATGGACATCGTCGTCCTCGACCGTCGCTTCCAAGGCAGCCACGAACAATTCGATGGCATGGAGAGGCTGGCGCAGGTCGTGGCTGGCGGCCGCGAGGAAACGGGTCTTGGCCTCATTGGCCGTCTCCGCTGCTTTGCGCGCCCTCTGCAGCTCGGTGATGTCCGAAATGATGCAGGCGGTGCCGCCTTCGCGGGTCCGCCGTTCGGTGATCAGAAGCGAGCGCCCATCGTTCCAGTCCTGCTGCAGAAAGCTCTCCGCCGCCCGATGATGGGCAAGGCGCTGCTGGATCCAGGCCTCTGCAGCCTCGGGGTCATCCAGGCCAGGGACGTAGCCATGCCTGACGTTGGTGCGGATGATATCCTCAAAGGTGGCGCCCGGGACGATATGCGTGCCACGATTGACAGAGGGGTGCCTGTAGGTCTGGTTGCAGAGAACGAGGCGGTCCTCGGCGTCGAAAAGGGCAAAGCCCTCTGACAGACTCTCGATTGCGTCGATCAGGCGCGCCTCTGCCGCCTCCGCATGCCGCCGCGCCTCGATCTCCGCTGTCTCGTCCTCGGCCACGCCCCGATAGCCGCTGAAGCGGCCGCTGCGGTCATAGTGCGGCTTCCCGTTGATCCGCCAGTGATAGCGATCTCCCTTGGCGTCGGTGAAGGCCGCGCGCAGGTCGCGGATCGGGCGGCGCGCCCTGAAGTCCTCATGGAAGCCGCGCCAGTAGGGGTCCTTGACGATGTCGGCGCCGAAGAGCTCCCAAAGCGTACAGCCAACCGCCTCTTCAGCGCTCGGCCGCGACGGGCCGCTCGCCGTCTGAACGTCGAGAAAGGAGGAGATCCTCAGGTCCTGGTCCATTTCCCAGAACCCGCCCGGCCCCGACTCGGCAAAGTCCTTGAAGCGTTGCTCGCTGTCCTTGAGGGCATCTTCGGCTTGCACGCGCTCGGTGATGTCGAGCCGGATCCCGATGAAACCGCCGGCCTCCACAGGATGGTTGCGCGCTTCGATCCAACGGCCCTCGCTGGTCTTGGTGCGGAACGTCGGATGGCTCATGACGTAGCGCGGCATTTCCTTCTGGCCCAGCGGCACCTCGTCCGCCGCCATGACCGAGAACTGGTCCCGATCGAAGGCAAGCTTCATCAGATCGCTGTAGTCCGCACCAGGGCGGATCTCCTCAGCCAGCCGCGGAAACAGCTCGCGATACTTGCTGTTGCAGAGGATCAGCTTTCCGTCGGTGTCGTACCAGACGAAGCCATCGGTCATGCTCTCGATCGACTCGGACAGCAAAGCCTTGGTCCGTGCCGCTTCCAGCTCGCTCTGGAAGAGCGCCCGTTCGGCACGCTTGCGCTCCGTCATGTCGCTTCCGAGTGAAGCCAGGCCGATGACGCTTCCTTTGGCATCGCGCCTGGGAAACTTGATGGTCAACACCGTCCGCTTGCCGCCTTTGGTCTGCACCACCTCTTCCTGGATCAGCAGGCGACCGCTTTTCAGGACTTCGAGATCGGCCCGTCTGACCTTCTCGGCCCACTCGGTATTGTTGGATATCTCAGCCGGAAGGCGTCCGTAGATCTCTTGCGGCGTAAGGCCGTGGACTTCGCAGAGCTGACGGCTCACCGCCATGTAGCGGCCTTCGGAATCCTTGATGTTCATATAGAGCGGCGCATGCTCGAAAATCATGCGCAGGCACTCCTCGCTGTCCCGCAGGGCCTGCTCCACCTTGCGCCGCTGGGTCACGTCGGAGGAGATGGTGCCGATTCCCAAAAGAGCGCCGCTGTGCGCGATCACCGGAAACTTGATGGTGATGGCCTCGATGGCACCGTCCTGAAGCGGGATCGACTCCTCAAAAACAATCGGCTTGCGGTCTCCCAGGACCTCGCGGTCTATGCGCAGGTTGCGCTCCACCCACTCTTCCGCCACGCCCAGGTCGGTGACCCGCTTGCCGGGCAGTTCCTCGCGTTTCTTCCCATAGATCTCCGCAAAGCGTCGACTGGTCGCCACATAGCGGCCCTGCATGTCACGGAAGCACATCTCCATCGGCGAGTGCTCAAGTACGGCGCCGAACTGCGCCTCGCTGAGGGCCAGGGCTGCTTTGAGGTCCTCCGCGCTGTCCTGAGGCGTAAAGGTGACGGACCAGCCGGCACCGTCCCCCAGGGGCATGCCGAGGGGTGCCCACTCCAGGCGAAAGAGATCGCCTCCGCCGTCGGCTCTCGCCAGCCGCGCCGTCTGAACGAAGGAAGAGCCGAGCGAGAAGCCGCCAAAGCAGTCCTGCCCCTGGTCCTCATCGGGGCCATCACCGGCCTCGGCCTCCAGGATCGAAGACAGGGCTGCCGGCTGCGCCACAGAGGGCGTCAAGCCTGTCAGATCAATGAAGGCCTGGTTGCCGTACATCAGCTGCGGGTCGCTGTCGCCCTCCCGCCAGGCCGCTACGGCGATTGGCAGCGGCAAGCGCTCCAAGACCCGCTCAGCGAAGTCCGGCAGGGTCCATTGATCCTGGACTTGGGATTGTCCACCCACTTGCATGGCCTAGCTCGGCGACCTTCCCGTTTCAGCGTCTTTGCGCTGCGGATGTTGCTTCATGAGAGACTGCCGCGGCGCCCGCTCCTGCCCCGGCGTGCGCTGTTTCCGCCGACAATGCTCCCGCATGATCCATCCAGCATCAAGAACCATAAAGGAACGGTTAACCATATTGAAGCGGCACAGATTTCCGCTTAACGAAAGCGCAAGGCGTCCTGGGCGATGATTGACGCGGTCGATGATATCAAGGACGGGACGTATTTCCATGCCGAAGTACGACGTGATGCTTCAGCTTGACGACGATGAGCATCAGATACACCTGGAGATTTACCAGCAGGTCGTCAGTGCCCACGAGCAGAGCGACGAAGAAGTCGTGCACCGGGCAAAGCAGCAGTTCCGCCACTGGGCAGAGGCGCGCGGGCCGGAATGGAAGTTCGTCGCCCTTCGCGTGCCCTTCGCGATGGTGACCGACAGCGAGATCAGAGTCACACCATAGCAGGCAGCGTTGTGATCCCTACGGCCGCTCCACGACAAAGCACGGCTGGCCGCGCGCGGTAAGGGTCGTACAGGCGTCCTCAGCCTGCACCTGAGAGGCGAACCCGCCGGCCTGAACCCGGAAGAAGACCCCGCGGTCGCCCAGCTTGGCCTCTTCCACGACAAGCCGCAGCGGCCCCAGGACCTCGGGATAGCCGCGTTTCAGCCGATCCCACTCACCGGCAACTTTGGCCTGATCCTGGATTGCCGAGATCTGGACCAGAATGGTGCCCGGCGGCGCGTCCCAGAGATCCGCCGGGGCGTCGGAAACGGGCCCCGCGGAGGTTGCGGCCGGCGCAACCGGCGCGGGGTTCTGCCCCGCTGCATCGGGCGACAGCTTGGCCTGTGGTCCTGGCACCGGCTCAATCCCCGACGCAGGCTGCGAAGCGGGCTCGGGTGCAAGCTCGGGCGCAAGCTCGGGCACTGGCGCCTGTGCCGACCCCGGCGCCGCAGCCTGTTCCTCAGGGGTCGGCGTCGGTTCGGGTACCGGTTCAACCGCGGCGACCTGCGTCGCCGTTGCCTGCGCCGGCATCGTCGGCGGTGGTGGCAGGGAGGGCCGCTGGCGCGCCGGTTTGGCCGCAGCCTCGACGGGCTCGGCTGTACTGTCACCGCCCGCCGTGCCATCCGCCGCCTGCGCGGCACCGGCAGCCGCAGGCACCTCTTGGGCCGCCCCCGCGCCCTGGAGCGGCAAGGCTTCGGCACTGACCGTCTCGACCGGCGCCGCTGCGACTCTGGGCGGCTCTATGGAGGGCGCCGCAGGCGCTCCCCCGGAGCGCCCCTGGGCCTCCAGGAGGCGCTGGCGGGCGCGCTCGCGGATCAGTTCGGCCTCGGTCGGCGGGCGCTCGGATGACTGGGCGCTTTCGAAGGTGAGGCGTTCGGCGCTGTAGGTTCGCGGTTGATCCTCGGCGACCAACCCCTCAGCAAGCTGCTCCCGCTCGAACTGCCGCTCGCCGCCGTCAAAATCCAGATCCCTTGACCAGGCTTGAGGCTCGCTGGGCTGCTGCGGCGGCGGGGCCTGCCGCTGCGCCTCCGGAACCAGTTCAGGGTCGGAATCCGGCGGCGGGCCCATCTCAATGGTACAGGCGCCCAGAACGGCCACGCACAGGCCGCCCGCCAGGCCTGTGGTCAGCAGACCGCGAATCGGTGCCTTTCGACGGCGCTTCGACCGGCGAGCCGGATCCGCGCCAAATGTCCTCGCAACCCCCTTTTCCATAAGGGGGAAGGTACGACCCTGCGAGGGCGCCGACAAGGGCTTGCAACAGCGCTTCAGTGGGGCAAAAGCGTTAACCTTGCCGGGCCGCGGAACCCGGCGCCCTACTCCGCTGCGGGACTGGCCGGCTCATCCGGCTGAACGATCACGGGCTGCATCTCCTGGAAGGTCTCAACCGAGAGATGGCAGGCGATCTGGTGCCCGGGCGACGGCTCGTAGACCGGCGGCGCCTGGGTCTCGCAGACGTCTCCGATCTTCCGCGGACAGCGGGTGTTGAAGGGGCAGCCCGTCGGCGGATTGGTGACCGACGGCAGGTTGCCCTCAAGAATGATCCGCTTCTTCTCGATGGAGGTATCCGCGATCGGCACGGCCGAAAGCAGGGCCTCGGTGTAGGGGTGATAGGGCGGCGTGAAAACCTCGTCGGTTGTCCCCTGCTCCACGATGTTGCCCAGGTACATCACCACCACGCGGTCGGCCAGATAGCGCACGAGGCTGAGATCGTGGCTGATGAACAGCAAGGTCGTCCGATAGGTCTTCTGGATGTCCATAAGCAGCCCCGTCACCGCCGCCTGCACGGAGACGTCAAGCGCCGAGACCGGTTCGTCGGCGACCACGGTGGAGGGATTGCCGGCGAAGGCCCGCGCGATCCCGACGCGTTGCTTCTGGCCGCCGGAAAGCTGGCGCGGCCGCCGCCGGGCAAACTCGCGGGGCAGCTTCACGAGGTCGAGTAGTTCCATAACCCGCGCCTCGACCTTGTCCTTGTCGGTGTGAACGCCGAACTTGCGGATCACCCGTGCGAGCTGGGAGCCCACCGTATGGCTGGGGTTCAAGGTATCGAAGGGGTTCTGAAAGACCATCTGCATGGAACCGATCTGCTCCGGCGAGCGGTTCTGGACTTCTTCCTGCGAGATGTCTTTGCCGTTGAACACCACCTTCCCTTCGGTGGCGGTCTCCAGGCCCATCAGGACCTTGGCGAAGGTGGACTTGCCGCAGCCCGACTCGCCAACGATCGCGACCGTTTCACAGGCGCGGGCATCGAAGGAGATGCTCTCGTTGGCCTTCACGTGACGCACCCGGCTGCCCCTGATCATTGCGGCGATCGAGTTGTCCGTCACCTCGTAATACTTCTTCATATTGTCGATGGAGAGCACGACTTCGCCGGCCTCCATGTCGCTCGCCCCGACGCCTTCGGGGTTGTAGCTGTCCCAGTCGATCTGCTGCCAGCGCCGGCAACGGACGCTATGACCCGGCTCGTTCGGAACCTCCGTCATGTGGAGGTCCTCCTGGTCGCAGGTGCCGGCCTGGAAGAAATCGCAGCGCGGCCCGAAGTAGCAGCCCGGGGGCCGCTGATGGGGCAGCGGCAGCTGGCCGCGGATCGGCACCAGTGGCCGCGCGGTCTTGTCGGCGCCGGGCAAGGGAATGCATCCAAACAGCCCCTTCGTATAGGGGTGGCGCATGTGGTCGAAGACTTCACGCACCGAGCCGTGTTCGACGACAACACCGGAATACATGACGTTGACCCTGTTGCAGGTCGCCAGGATCAGGCCGAGGTTGTGCGAGATGTAGACCATGGAGGTGTTGAAGCGTCCGGCGATCTCGCCGATGAGTTCGACGATGCCGGCCTCCACCGTCACATCGAGCGCCGTCGTCGGCTCGTCCAGCAGCAGCAGCGAGGGATTGGACAGCAGCGCCATGGCAATGACCACGCGCTGCTGCTGGCCGCCGGAGATCTGGTGCGGATAGGCGGCCATGACGCGCTCGGGGTCTGGCAGCTTGACGTCGGCCAGTATCTGCCGCGCGCGCTCGTAGGCTTCCTTCTCGCCGATGTCCTCGTGGCAGAGCGGCACCTCCATCAACTGGCGCCCCAGGGTCATGCTGGGGTTCAGCGAGGCCATGGGCTCCTGATAGACCATGGAGATCTCGTTCCCGCGCAGCTGACGCAGTTCCTCCGGGCTGAGAGTCGAGAGGTCGCGACCCTTGTAGAGCACCTGGCCGCCGACGATGGCGCCGTTTTTGCCCAGGTACTGCATGATCGCCATGGCGACCGTCGACTTGCCGCAGCCGGACTCGCCCACCAGGCCGATCGACTCACCCTGGTGGAGGGTCATGTTGAAGTCGATGACCGCCGGAATCTCGCCGGCCCTGGTGAAGTAGGAAATGCAGAGATCCCTGCACTCCAGCACCGGGCCGTCGTAGGTGTTGCTGCCGTTCTCCATGATGCCCTCTCCCTAGTCCCGCAGCGAGACTTCGCGCAGGCCATCGGCCAGCAGGTTGAACCCCAGGACCAGCGACGAGATGGCGATACAGGGGAAGATCGCCATGTGCGGCATGAACTGGATGAAGGCCCTGGCTTCGGTGATCATCTTGCCCCAGTCCGGATCGGGCGGCGGCAGACCGAGACCGAGGAAGCCCAGGGTCCCGATGGTGATGATCACATAGCCCAGGCGCAGACAGCCGTCGACGATGAGCGGTCCCCGTGCGTTCGGCAGGATTTCGACCAGCATGATGCGCCAGGCCGACTCACCGCGGGTTTCCGCCGCGAAGACATACTCCCGGTTCCGCAGGTCCAGCACCAGCCCGCGGACGATACGCATGATGCCCGGCGCCGAGGCGAAGGTGACGGCGATGATGATGTTGATCCCCGAGGCGCCGATGGTGGCGATGATGATGATGTAGAGCACCAGCACCGGGAACGAGAGAATGACGTTGGCGATGAACGACAGGACGTCGTCCGTCAGCCCGCGGCGATAACCGGCCGCCAGGCCCATCGGGATCCCCACCGCATAGGCGCAGAGCGTCGCGAGCGGCGCATAGAGCAGCACCTGGCGGGAGCCGTGGATGATCCGCGAGAGAATATCGCGGCCCAGCTGGTCGGTTCCCAGCCAGTGAATCCCGCTGCCGTCGAGCGCCGGCCCGCCCGGCAGGGTCATCGGCGCCCCGGTCGCGTTGGGCGGGAAAGGCGCGATGACGTCCGCGAGAATGGCTACGACCGCCCAGAACACGATGATGCCGAGGCCCACCATGCCGACCCAGCTCTCGCGGATCAGCGCGGCGGCCTTGATCAGGCGCAGGACCGCCGGTTCCCGGCGCATCGACGATATGGCTTGATCAGTCATTGCGCCCTCCTAGCTGAACCGGATACGGGGATTGAGGTAAGTGTAGCCGATATCGGCCAGGGTCTGCGTGCCCACGGCAACGAAGACCGCCACCATGGCACAGGCCTCGATCAGGAAGATGTCCTGGTTAAGCGAGGCCTCCAGCAGGAGCGACCCGAACCCCTTGTAGGCGAAGAAGACCTCGACCACGATCACACCGGAGAGCAGCCAGTTGATCTGCAGCATGATGACCGTGAAGGGGGCAATGAGCGCATTGCGCAGCGCGTGCTTGCGGATCACCGTGCCATAAGGCAGCCCCTTCAAGACGGCCGTGCGGATGTAGTGCGTCATCATGACCTCGGCCATGGAGGCGCGGGTCATGCGCGCGATGTAGCCGAAGTCATAGAGCACCAGCACCATGATGGGCAGGATCAGCTGGGTCCAGTCGAACCCCGAGGACATGGAACTGGTGCCGGGAAGCCCCCAGCCGATCGCCTGGGGAAGGTAGAAGACGAACAGCGCCGAGAGCAAAGGCGCGGAGGCGAATTCCGGCACCGAGGTGGTGACAATGGAGCCGACCGAGACTGTCCGGTCGGTGCCGGAGCCCTCGCGCATGCCGGCAAGAACGCCCAGGAACAGCCCGATCAGAGAGGCGATCAGGAGCGCCCAGAAACCGAGAATGGCGGTGTTCCAGATGCGCTCGGGCAGGATTTCCGACACCGGGACCTTGAACCGCACGGAATCGCCGAAATCGCCGACCACAGCGTTGCCGAGCCAGCGCGCATAGCGCACCGGCAGCGGGTCGAAGTACCCGTTGTTCTCCAGCCAGATCTCTCGCTGCTGGTCGGAGCTGTAGGCGCCGAGCACCTTGACGGCGACCCCCTCGACGTTGATCTCCAGCAGCAGGAACAAAAGGAGCGACACGACAAGCATGGTCAAAACCATGGTCCCGATGCGTCGCGCTATGAATATCAACATCGCTTCCTAGCCTTCCCGTCCCCCGACGCGGCCCCCGGCTTTCGTCTGCGCTCTTCAGGCCGTCCCGGTCATACGAAGCGGTGGCGCGGCGCTGCCCCGCCACAAAAGAAAGGGGCCGCAACATCCCCTCGTTGCGGCCCCGCAAACCTCACGCCAGCCAGACAGTGTTGAACTGGTGATAGCGTGTCGGATGGGTGCTGTAGCCTTTGACGTTCTCCCGCGCAGCGGTGAAGACGGAGCGGAAGAAAGGCTGCACCATGACGGCATCATCCTGAAGGATCTGCTCGACCTTCACCATGGCCTTGCGGCGTTCCTCGACATCCAGGATCGACTCTGCGGCCTCAAGCGCCGCGTCGAACTCCGGGTTGCTGTAGCTCGACTCGTTCCAGGGCACGCCCGAACGGTAGGCCAACGCCAGCGCCATGGTGCCGAGCGGACGGTGGGTCCAGGAGGTGATGCTGAAGGGCGCCTTGTCCCAGACTTCCCAGTACTGCGCCGCCGGCATCACGTTGATGTTGATGTCGATCCCGGCTTCGGCGACCTGTTCCTTCAGCACCTGAAGGGAGTCCTGCTCCCAGGTGCCTTCGGTGTTGCCGACGTTGCAGGTGACCTGGATACCGTCCGCATAGCCCGCTTCCGCCAGCAAAGCCTTGGCCTTGGCCACGTCCCGCTTCAGTGGCGGCAGTTCCGCATACTCCGGGTGCACCTGGGAAACATGGTGGTTTTCGCCCATCGCCCCGAGGCTGCGGTAGGCCAGCTTCAGGATCTGATCGTTGTCGGCGGCGGCAACCATGGCCTTGCGCACCAGCGGATTGTCGAAGGGCGCTTCCGTCACCTTCATGCGGATCACGCCGGTCTGAGCGGTAACGACCTGGGAAATGAAGACGCCCGGCACCCGCTCCGCAATCTCGATCGTGGAGATGTCGAGGTTGTAAAGCCCATCGACCTGACCCGAAGCGAGCGCGGCAATACCCGCCGAAGCATCCTGGCCGGTGTCGATGTAGTGGATCTCGTCCAGGTAGACCTCGCCGCCCCAGTAGGGCTCGCTGCGCTTGCGCAGCACGCATTTCTCGCCAACCGCAAAGTCAGCCAGCTCGAAAGCGCCGGTGCCCACCGGGTTCTTGGAAAGATCGCCGCCGTCCTTCGTGAAGTTCCGGTGCACGATCGCGGTCGGATAGTTGTAGAGGTTCTCCGGCATCGAAAGGACCGGAGAATTCAGACGCACGCGCACGGTGTGGTCATCGACCTTTTCCACCGCGCCTTCGGTCATGCGCTTGCCCATCTTGGCGTTGCCGTCGTCGTCCTTCTCGCCGGTGTCGTAATCCTCGGTCATGGCCGAGAACAAGCCGAGGTTCGACGATCCCGTCGCCGGATCGAGCCAGCGGGTGAAGTTGAAGACAACGTCGTCGGCGTTGAAGTCGTCGCCGTTGCTCCACTTGACGCCCCTGCGCAAGTTGAAGGTCCAGGTCTTCAGATCGTCCGAAGCTTCCCAGCTCTCGGCCAGATAAGGCCGCGTGATGTTGTCGTTCCCGGTGATCGTCAAATACTCGACGATGTGGCGCGCCTGATTGGACATTTCGGTCCAGTCGTAGGTGGCCGGATCGACCATCTGCTGAACCTGCATGGCGATCCTCAGCACACCGCCCTTCTTGGGTGTCTCCGCAGCCGCTTCCTTGAACATCCCGCCGGTCGGATCGCCGGCGAAGGCATAGGCGGAGGCGGCCGATACGCCGAGGAACGCGCTGAGGCGCACAAACTCGCGACGGTCCATCTTGCCGCTCTTGAACTGCTCGCAGAGCGTCTCGACGCCCGGATGCAGCGGCTTACCGTTGATGGTCTCTAACCCTTTGGTCATATGCATGTCTCCCTGGTGATCTTGTTCGGAGCCTGCCGGCGGCCGCGCGCGTTCAGCCCGTGGCCCAGTCTGGTCCAGATAATCCTCCACCGATCCCCGCGAAGTCTACTCGTGCGGAAGCCGCGGGTGAATTCTACAATCCGGATCGGTGGAATCCTGTCATAACGTGTTCAAGTGCTCCCAATCGGCTTGTTGCAACCCGACGGGCAGAACAAACGACATGGTTGTCGCCGCGCTGGAGAGGTTCAGCTGCGCCGCATGACGGTGTTTTCGTTGCCGTTTGCGCCGTTTGCCGCAGCCCTGCGGCGCCCACCGTTAACGCCCTTGCTCTGACCGCTGGACTGACTGTGTCAGCGGGTGTCCGCAAACCCCGGGTTTTCCCTGTTCCTCAAAAAAGCTTCTCTTTAGTTGTGCCGCCACAAACCTTCCCTGGGCGGCTTGCTGGCTCGTTTTTGTCGTTTTCAACCAAAAGCCTAGCAAACTTTATCGTCGCCCGAAACCCGCGAGTTGTAGGTTTGCGACAGTCCCTGAGCCATAAGCGACCCTCATCCGGGCACGCTGGGCGGACCCTCGCGCGCCCTGCCCCGCAGGGCCTCCCTGTGGGAGCCCCCTCCCGGGACGCGCCGGCTACCGACTCTCGGTCGTGACCACCTGGACTTCGCTTTCAAGCGTCCGGTGCACGGGGCAGCGATCCGCAATCGCCAGCATACGTTGACGCTGGCTATCGTCCAGATCGCCGGTGATCTCGATCGTGCGCTCGATACGGTCGATCTTGCCTTCCTTGGTCTCGCACTCCTCGCAGTCGACCGCATGGATCTTCTCGTGCGTCAGTGTCACGCGCACCTTCTCGAGCGGCAACTTCTTGTGCTCTGCATACATCCTGATGGTCATGGACGTACAAGCGCCCAGTCCCGCCAGCACTAGGTCATAGGGCGACGGGCCGGAATCGAGGCCGCCATAGCTTTCCGGTTCGTCAGCGCGCAACTGGTGCGGCCCGGCAGCGATCGCCTGGGTGAAACGGCCCTCCCCGGTTTCCTCGACCACAACAGTTCCATCCTTGGCGCGCGGCGCCGTGGCCTTGCCATCGTTGCCGAGGTAGCGCGCAGCCCAGGCACCCAGAACCTCGGCGACATAAACCGCATCTTCCTTGCGGCTGAGCAGATGATCGGCGTCGTCCAGCGAGACAAAGCTCTTCGGGTGTTTGGCGGCCGTGAAGATCTTCCCGGCATTCTCAATTCCCACCGTCTCGTCGCGGGGTGCGTGAAACACGATGAGGGCCTTTTTCATGCCTGCGATAGCGGCTTCCAGGCGCTGTGCCTCGATATCCTCAAGGAACTGCTTCTTGATGCGGAACGGGCGGCCGACCAACAGAACCTCCGCCTCTCCGGCGGCCTCGATCTCTTCGCGCGCTTCGGTGAAGTGGTGCGCCACATGGGCCGGCTCCGCGGGGGCGCCGATGGTGGCCACGGCCACCGCCTCCGGCACCTGGCCCGCCGCCGCCAGAACCGCCGCCCCGCCCAGGCTGTGGCCAATGATGAGTTTCGGAGCCTGCCGCGTCTCGCGCAGATGATCGGCGGCCCGGACCAGATCGCCGACGTTCGAAGAGAAGTTGGTGTTGGCGAAGTCGCCTTCGCTGGCCCCGAGGCCGGTGAAGTCGAAGCGCAGCACCGCGATGCCCTGTTCCGCCAGGGCCCCGGCAATGCGCGCCGCCGCGAAGATGTCCTTGGTGCAGGTGAAGCAATGGGCAAACAAGGCGTAGGCTCGGGGCGGCCCGGCCGGAAGTTCCAGGCGCGCGGCCAGCATCTCTCCGCCCGCACCCGGAAAGGTCAGTTTCTCGCTCTTCATCGCCATGCGTCCCGTCTCCCAGATTTGCCGGATTGGCGGGCTCCCGATCACCCGCAGTGTTCCGGATCCGACCATGGCGCCTGTGTCTTTGGCAAGGCTGCCGAGGGCAAGCCGGGAAAGCGGTTTGGCCCGCCACCGCCGCTCGACTATGGTCCCGCTGTCTCTCACTGCCCGACATGGCGGTAGGCAAACGACCCGGTCCGCAACGTTTCAGGAAGACAGGCATGAGCAACGCCGGCAATACCTCAAACCCCCGCCTGCGGCCCGACGCGCGTATCGAGATCATCGAGAAGACCACGCCCTTCAAAGGCTATTTCCAGGTCGACCGCTACCGTCTGCGCCATCGCAAGTTCGACGGCGGCTGGACCGACGAGATGGCGCGGGAGATCTTCGAACGCGGCCATGCCGCCGCCGTGCTGCTCTACGATCCCAAGATGGATCACGTGGTTTTGATCGAGCAGTTCCGCCTCGGCGCCCATACGGCGGGCCTCGAGCCCTGGCTCATCGAGGTGGTGGCGGGGATCATCGATCCCGGCGAAACCGCCGAAGCGGTGGTGCGGCGCGAAGCAGTCGAGGAGGCCGGCTGCGAGATCACGGCGCTGCACCCCATCGGCCAGTTCCTGGCCACGCCCGGCGGCTCCTCGGAGAGCCTAGTGATCTTCTGCGGGCGGGTCGACGCCTCCAAGGCCGGGGGTATCCACGGCCTCGACCATGAAGGCGAGGATATCCGCGTGCTGCCCATGAGCCGCGCGGCCGCTGAACAGAAGCTGGCCGAGGGAGCGATCCTCAACATGACCGCCGTGCTCGCCCTGCAGTGGCTGGCCTTGAACTACACTGAACTTATGCGTATTTGGAAGTAATCTACGGCGCTATAGTGCGAATAGGGCCGTGCCGCCGCGCTTTCCCGGGCCGGCGGGCGGTTTTGCGTGCCGGTCAACCTCTCCCGGGTGGGGATTCCCAAGGTCGGGGAAGCCAACAAGGAAAACAGAGACATGGATGTCTGCGACGGATTTGTCGGTGCCATCGGCAATACGCCCCTCATTCGGCTGCGCAAGCTCTCCGAAGAGACCGGCTGCGAGATCCTGGGCAAGGCCGAGTTCCTGAACCCCGGCGGCTCGGTAAAGGACCGCGCCGCCTGGGCCATCATCAAGGACGCCGAGGAGCGCGGGGCCTTGCGTCCCGGCGGGACCATCGTCGAGGGCACAGCCGGCAACACGGGGATCGGCCTGGCTCTGGTAGCCCGGGCGCGGGGCTATCGCACGGTGATCGTCATTCCCGACACCCAAAGCCAGGAAAAGAAAGACATCCTGCGTATCTCCGGGGCCGAACTGCGCGAAGTGCCGGCCGTGCCCTACCGCGACCCGGAGAACTACGTCCATGTCTCGGAGCGTCTGGCCAAGGAACTGGCCGAAAGCGACCCGAACGGGGCGATCTGGGCCCAGCAGTTCGACAACACCGCCAACCGGCGCGGCCATTACGAGACCACGGGACCGGAAATCTGGGAGCAGACCGACGGCAAGGTGGACGGCTTTGTCTGTGCCGTCGGCACCGGCGGGACGCTGGCGGGGGTCTCCGCGGCGCTGAAGGAGCGCAACAAGAACGTCGCCATCGGCCTAGCCGACCCGATGGGCGCGGCACTTTACCACTACTATGCCCACGGCGAGTTGAAGGCCGAGGGCAGTTCGATCAGCGAAGGCATCGGCCAGGGCCGCATCACCGCCAACCTGGAAGACGCCGAGATCGACCACCCTTTCCAGATTCCGGACAGCGAGGCGATCCCCGTGGTCTTCGACCTGCTGGAGCAAGAGGGGCTCTGCCTCGGCGCCTCCAGTGGCATTAACGTGGCCGGCGCCCTTCGGCTCGCCAGGGAGTTGGGCCCGGGCCACCGAATCGTTACAATTCTCTGCGACGGCGGGCTGCGCTACCAGAGCAAGCTTTTCAACCCGGCCTTCTTGCGCGAAAAAGGTCTGCCGGTCCCGGAATGGCTGTCCTGGCGCGGCTGAGCCGCCGCGATCCCTGCGTCAGCCCTCCGCGATTGGCAGCCGCCCGTAAAGAGGCCCGGTCAGGAAAGATCGGGGAAGGCCCAGGAAGGCCGGGCAAGGAACGACGAGGACGATGGATCTGCTGTTTCGCGACGACCCCTATCTGAAGTCCTGTGAGGCGACCGTCGTGTCCGCCGGGCCCGACGGCCTGCGCCTGGACCGCACGGTCTTCTACCCCATGGGCGGCGGCCAGCCGGGCGACACCGGGCGGCTGGAACTCGCCGACGGCAGCACGCTGAAGATCGTCGACACCCGCAAGGGCGAGACCCATGAAGACGTCGTCCACATCCTCGAAGACGGCGCCGCCCTGCCCGCCCCCGGCACCGCCGTCACGGCGGAAATCGACTGGGAGCGGCGCCACCGCCTGATGCGCATGCACACCTGCCTGCACCTGCTGTGCTCCGTCATCACCGGCGACGTCACCGGCGGCCAGATCGGCGACGGCAAGGGCAGGCTGGACTTCAATCTTCCGGACACACAGCTGGACAAGGAAGCGATCACCGTGGCGCTGAACCGCCTGGTGGAGGAGGATCACGCTGTCACCCCCCGCTGGATCAGCGATGCCGATCTGGCCGCACAGCCGGACCTCGTGCGCACCATGTCGGTCAAGCCGCCGAGCGGCAGCGGCCAGGTTCGCCTGCTGGACATCCCCGGCGTCGACCTGCAGCCCTGCGGCGGCACCCATGTCGCACGCACCGGGGAGATCGGCAAGGTCCGGGTCGGGAAGATCGAGAACAAGGGGCGGCAGAACCGCCGCGTCAACATTCTCTTCGACCAGTGACGGCGCCGGCACGGCGCCCCCCAACACGTTGAACACGAACACTCCGAAGCAGCGAAACAGGGCTGGAAACGATGGTGGACTTCGACAGGGACGCTCTGGTCAGCACCGAATGGCTGGCCGCGAACATGCAGGCGCCGGACCTCAGGATTGTCGACGGCAGCTACTACCTGCCCAACGAGGGGCTCGATCCGCGCCGCGAGTTCGAGGTCCAGCACATTCCCGGGGCGGTGTTCTTCGATATCGATGAGATCAGCGATCCGGACAGCGACCTTCCCCATATGCTGCCGCCGCCGCACATCTTCTCGTCCAAGGTGCGGCGCCTCGGGCTGGGGGACGGGCTGCGCATCGTGGTCTACGATCAGCGCGGCATCTGGAGCGCACCGCGGGTCTGGTGGACCTTTCGCTACTTCGGCCACCACGAGGTGGCGGTCCTCGACGGCGGCCTGCCGAAATGGCTGCACGAAGGCCGCCCTGTCGAAGAAGGGCCGGTGGTCAGCGAAGAGCGGCACTTTACGCCCCGGGCCAACAGCTTTCTCGTGCGCGACCGCGACCAGATCCTGGCCGGGCTGGGAGATGACCGCGAACAGGTCATCGACGCCCGCCGCCGCAGCCGCTTCGAGGGCAGCGAGCCGGAGCCCCGGGAGGGTATGCGCTCCGGCCATATTCCCGGCAGCCTGAATCTGCCCTTTACCGAGATCGTCGATCAGACCAGCCAGACCCTGCTGGCGCCGGATGCGTTGCGCCAGCGTTTCGAGGCCGAAGGGCTGAACCTTTCCCGCCCCGTCGTCACATCCTGCGGATCCGGCGTGACCGCCGGTGTGCTGGCCCTGGGGCTGCACCGCCTGGGACATCGAGAGACGGCGGTCTATGACGGCTCCTGGTCGGACTGGGGCCGCCCGGGCGATACACCCGTCGAAACCGGCCCGGCGGGGCCCGCCGCCGCTTCCAAATAGAGGCGCCGGAATGGACGGGCTGCGCCCCTATGAGGATGCCGATCTCGCCGGCTGCAGCGATCTCTGGCAACGCTGCGGCCTGACGGTCTGGTACAACGACCCGGCGGAGGACCTCGCCCTCTGGCAGCGCAGCGCCTGCGCAAGGATCTTCGTCGCGCCGGAGGACGGGCGCATCGTCGGCACCGTCTGCTGCGGCCATGACGGACACCGCGGCTGGCTTTACTACGTCGCCGTCGACCCTGAGCGCCGCGGCGGCGGCCTCGGGCGCCAACTCGTGCGCAAGGCCGAGGACTGGCTGGGCGGCCAGGGCATCCGGAAAATCCAGTTGATGGTCCGCGAGACGAACCGCGGCGTGCTCGATTTCTATGCGGCGCTCGGCTACGCCAGCACGCCCCGCGCCGTGATGGCGCGCTGGCTGGATCTGCCGTCCGACCCGCCCGAGGAGGGCCCGCTGCCGCCCGATCTCGCGGTGGCGGCAGGCCGCGATCTGAAGGTCAACTTCGTCATCACCTTTCTGGAGATGACGGAGCGCCCGCGGCTGACTCCGGTTCCCCCGCCGCCCCGCATCCAGGTCGCCTTGATGCGGGCACACCGTCCGACGGTCGACTTCTACCGCTTCCTCTATCACGGCGTCGGTGCCGACTGGAACTGGTGGTACCGCCGCCAGATGGCGGATGAAGAACTGGCGGCGATCCTGGAGGACGAGCGCGTCGAGGTCTTTGTGCTCTATGTCGAGGGCGTGCCGGCCGGCTACTTCGAACTGGACCGGCGCGACGCGCCTGACGTGGACCTCGCCTACTTCGGCATGCTGCCGCAGTTTGTCGGCCAGCGCCTGGGCCCCTATCTGCTCTATCAGGCGATCGAGCAGGCCTGGAGCTACGAGCCCGACCGGCTGACGGTGAACACCAACACCATGGACCATCCCAAGGCCCTGCCGCTGTATCAGAAGTTCGGCTTTCAGCCTTACCGCCAGGAACGGCTGGTCATGCCCGACCCCCGGCTGAACGGCGTTATCCCGGAATAGCGCGCCGCCGGTCTTCCATCAGCCGCGCTGGCCGGGATCGGCTCCGCCCCGACCCTCTCTGGCACGTTGCCTGGCCAGACGGTTCAGGCGGGCCGCCTCGCGCTGCTCCGGACTGCGGTAGTAGCCGCAGCCGCGGCACTGTTCCGGCGGCTGGCCGGCCTCCAGGGCGGCATCGATCCGGCGACGCTGCTCAAGCACTGCCTCCAGCGGCGTCAGGCCGATCTTTCCGAGGCCGTACTGCGCCGTATCCTTCACCATGCAGCAGCTTGCGATGGCGCCGTGGCGATCCACATAGAGGGCGCCCTTGACCCAGGGGCAGCCGTGCTCGGCAGCAAAGCGCCGCCCCATCTCGATGTAAAAGTGGCGCGTCCTGCGCGTCTCCGCCAGCATGGCGGCGATCTCCGGCGTGCCGCGGACGAGCTGGCGCATGCGCAGGGTGTCCTCCGGTTCCAGCAGCCGCGCCTCCATCGCCTTGTCGTAGACGCCGGTGTAGCTCTCCATCCGGTTCAAGGGCTGGAGGGTCGCCCCGCCGTCCATCCCGAGCCCGCGATAGAGCGCTGCAACATCCGGCAGGGTATCGATCGTGTCCTTCAGCACGGTAATGGCAAAGCCGACGGTGGGGCGCTGCAGGCCGCGGGCGTTACGCGCCTGGAGCAACCTGGATATGCCGTCTTTGACCTTCTTCAGGATGCCGCCGCGGATCTCCTGAAAGGCGGCATCATCCGGCGATTCGATGGAAACGTAGATCGCCTCCATCCCGACATCGAGGATCGAGGCCACGCGCTCCTCGGAGAGCAGGCTGCCGTTCGTGATCATGGACAGGTGGATGCCCCTCGCCCGAGCCTGGCGCGCCATTGCGAAAAAGCCCTTGTGCAGCAGCGGCTCGCCCTCGCCCTGCAGTTCGATGTGTTCGAGGTCCGGCAGGCTGTCCAGCAGGCGCTCGAAGTCACCGGTATCGAAGTCGCTCTGATCCATCTGCCGGCCGCTGCAGAAGCCGCAGGTGAAGTTGCAGCGGGTCGTGGGTTCCACCTGCACGAAGACCACCTTGCCCGGTGCATCCCGCACGGCGGCAGACCCCTCGCGCTCAGCCGTTTCTTCCATCGCCTTGTCCGAATCAGTTCATGACGGACGCCAGACTAGCAGATTGCCGCAGCGTCGTGGTCCGTTCCTGCAGACAGAAGGGGCCGGGCGGCTTCTGCCGCACCGGCCCCTTCTCCCCCCCCAAGGTGTCCCAATCAGTGATGCAAGATCTGGCTGAGGAACAGTTTGGTCCGCGATGACTGCGGATTGTTGAAGAATTCTTCCGGCTCGTTCTCTTCGATGATCTCGCCGCCGTCCATGAAGATCACCCGGTTGGCGACCTTGCGCGCGAAGCCCATCTCGTGAGTCACGCAGAGCATGGTCATGCCGCTCTCGGCGAGGCTCACCATCACGTCCAGAACCTCGGAGATCATCTCCGGGTCCAGCGCCGAGGTCGGCTCGTCGAAGAGCATGATGCGCGGGTTCATGCAGAGCGAACGGGCGATGGCCACGCGCTGCTGCTGGCCGCCGGAGAGCTGGCCCGGGTACTTGGCGGCCTGCTCCGGAATCTTCACCCGCTCCAGGTACTGCATGGCGATCTCTTCGGCCTCTTTCTTCGGCATCTTGCGCACCCAGATCGGCGCCAGGGTGCAGTTCTCCATAACCGTCAGATGCGGAAAGAGATTGAAGTGCTGAAACACCATGCCGACCTCGCGACGGATCTCGGCGATGTTCTTCAGGTCGTTGGTCAGCTCGATCTCGTCGACGATGATCTTGCCCCTCTGGTGTTCCTCCAGACGGTTGATGCAGCGGATCATGGTCGACTTGCCGGAGCCCGAGGGCCCGCAGATGACGATCCGCTCACCCCTGTTGACCGTCAGGTTGATGTCCTTGAGGACGTGGAAATCGCCATACCACTTGTGCATGCCGAGAATTTGGATCGCCACCTCATCGGAGACCGACATTTGCGTGGCAGCAGCATCTGACATCCCAGTTAACCTCCTCGTTCGGTCTGCAGCCGGGCGCCCATCCAGCGGCGCCGGTTCAGCCGGCGCCCTTGCTAGCGCTTATGACCGGTGTGCAGTTTCTTTTCCAGATAGATCGAATAGCGCGACATGCCGAAGCAGCAGACGAAGAACAGGATCGCCGCGAAGACGTAGACCTCCCAGGCGAGGCCCTGCCACTTGGCATCGGACAGTGCGGCGCGGCCGACGCCCAGGGCGTCGGTCAGGCCGATGATGATGACCAGCGTGGTGTCCTTGAACAGCCCGACGAAGGTGTTGACGATGCCCGGGATCGAGATCTTCAGGGCCTGGGGCAGGACCACCAGACGCATGGACTGCCAGTAGCGCAGCCCCATGGCATCGGCCGCTTCCGTCTGGCCCTTCGGGATCGCCTGCAGGCCGCCGCGCACGACCTCGGCAATGTAGGCCGCCGAGAAGATGGTCACCATGATCAGCACCCGCAGCACCAGATCGAAGGTGGTGCCCGGCGGCAGGAAGTAGTTCAGCATCGTCGAGGCGACGAAAAGCAGCGTGATCAGCGGCACCCCGCGGATGAACTCGATGAACATCACGCAGAGCGTTCGCACGATCGGCATGTTGGAGCGCCGGCCCAGGGCCAGGAGGATGCCGAGCGGCAGCGACGCGGCGATGCCTGTCACCCCGATCACCACATTCAGCGTAAAGCCGCCGATCTTGCTGGTCTCGACCGGCTCCAGCCCCAGGCCGCCGACCAGCAGAAAGTAGCCGATGAAGGGGAACACCGCGGAGTAGATCAGCCAGCGGGACCGGAAAGGCGCCTTGTCCCAGAGGATGGGCACCAGCGCGATGAGGAAGAGGACGGCCAGGACGTCCACCCGCCAGCGCAGATGCTCGGGATAGAAGCCGTAGATGAACTGCCCGAAGCGGACGTCGACGAGGGCCCAGCAGGCGCCCTGTCCCTGCTCTCGGCACTCGGCCCGGGACCCGGCATCCCAGACCGCGTCGAAGAATGCCCATTGGAGCGCACCGGGTACGATCAGGTAGAGGAAGTAGATCGAGAGCAGGGTGAGCGCAACATTCAGGGGCGAACTGAACAGGTTCTTGCGCATCCACACGATCGGCCCGTGGGTCGCCATCGGCGGCGGCAGATCGGGGTGGGTGCCCGGCTCGTAGCGTTCGGTGGTGTCCGTCATCGCACCGCCTCCCTCAACGTTCAACCAGCGCGATGCGCCGGTTGTACCAATTCATGAATGCCGAAATCAGCAGGGAGATCACCAGATAGATCGACAGCACGATGATCATCACCTCCATCTCCTTGCCCGTCTGGTTCAGGGTGATGCCGCCGAAGGTGGCGACGATATCCATGTAACCGATGGCGATGGCGAGGGAGGAGTTCTTGGTGAGGTTCAGATACTGGCTGGTGAGCGGCGGCACGATGACCCGCAGCGCCTGCGGGATGATGATGAGGCGCATCGTCCAGTTGGGCTTGATGCCCAGGGCGAAGGCCGCCTCCGTCTGGCCGTGACTGACGGCCTGGATGCCGGCGCGCACGATCTCGGCAATGAAAGCCGCCGTGTAGATCGACAGGGCGAACCACAGCGCGATGAATTCCGGCCGCAGGACCATGCCGCCCTGGAAGTTGAAGCCGGTCAACTCCGGCATTTCCAGGCTCACCGGCATGCCCGCGGCGAAGAAGGCGAGCAGCGGCAGGCCGACGATGGCGGCGACCCCGATGGAGAACACGGGGTAAATCTGCCCCGTCGCTTCCTGGTGCTTCTTGGCCCAGCGGCTGAAGACGATGACACCGGCCAGCGCGGCCAGGAAAGCCACGACCACCAGTGAAAAACCGTCCTCGAAAATCGGCTGCGGGACATAGAACCCGCGGTTTGTCAGAAAAACACCATCAGCGGGCGAGATCGCCTGCCGGACCGCCGGCAAGGTGTGCACGATCACCGCATGCCAGAGCAGGATCTGCACCAGCACCGGAACGTTGCGCGTGAACTCGATGTAGCAGTAGACGATCCGGTTGATCAGCCAGTTGCTCGACAGACGCAGCACGCCCAGGATGAATCCCAGGATCGTGGCGAAGATGCAGCCGGTGACCGCAATCAGCCCGGTGTTCAGCAGCCCCACGACGCCGGCCCTGAAGTGGGTATCGCGCGAATCGTAGGGAATCAGAGTCTGATTGATATCGTAACCGGCCGGCGCCTGCAGGAATTCGAAGCCGAAGGTCTTGCCCAGCGCCTCCAGGTTCTGCACCGCGTTGGTGGCCAGAAAAGCCAACAGCATGAACATGCCGGCGACCACCAGGATCTGCGTGATGACAGCCCGGTAGCGCTTGTCGGACCAAAGCCGACCCAGCGTCATCTGTTGTGAATCTTGTTCGATTGCGGCCATGGCTTCACCCCGCTGCGATGCCCGCGCGCGTCAGGGAGTCCCGAGGCTCCCGCGCCAAAAAGAAATGGGCAGGGGATACGCCAGCACGGCTGCCAGCGTATCCCAAGCCCACTTCATGCGTTTGCGATTAGCGCATCGGCGGTGCGTAGATCAACCCACCGTCGGTGTAGAGCGCGTTGATACCGCGCTCCAGGCCAATCGGGGTCTCCGAGCCGATGTAACGCTCGAACACCTCGCCGTAGTTGCCGACCTGGCTGATGACGTTGTAGGCCCACTTCGCATCGAGGCCCAGCATGCCGCCGAGGTCGCCCTCGGAGCCCAGCAGACGCGCAACTTCAGGATTGTTGCTGGCGCCGCCGGCCATCTCGTCGACGTTCGCGGAGGTCACGCCGTACTCTTCGGCGTTGATCATGGCATTCAGGGTCCAGCGGACGACATCGCCCCACTGCTCGTCACCCTGGCGCACGAGCGGCCCCAGCGGCTCCTTGGAGATGATCTCCGGCAGAACGATGTGGTCGGCCGGATTGTCGAAGGCGGCGCGGCTGGCAGCCAGACCGGAGGCGTCCGTCGTGTAGACGTCGCAGCGGCCGGCCAGATAGTTGGTACGCGCTTCTTCGTTGGTCTCGATGGGCACCGGCTCGTAGTTCATGTTGTTGGTGCGGAAGAAGTCCGCCAGATTGAGCTCGGTCGTGGTGCCGGTCTGAATGCAGACAGAGGCGCCGTTAAGATCCTTGGCGCTGCCGACGCCAAGGTTTTTGGGAATCATGAAGCCCTGGCCGTCGTAGTAGTTCACGCCGATAAAGGTGAAGCCGAGATCGACGTCGCGGCTGAACGTCCAGGTGGTGTTGCGGGCAAGCATGTCGATCTCGCCCGAAGCCAGCGCCGTGAAGCGTGTCTTGCCGGTGGTCGGCGTGTACTTCACTTTGCTGGAGTCACCAAACACGGCAGCGGCAACAGCCTGGCAGACCGAGGGATCGAATCCCCGCCAGTTGCCGGCATCGTCGGTGAAGGAGAAGCCGGGGACACCGGTCGACACACCGCACTGCACAAAACCCTTCGCGCGGACATCGTCCAAAGTGCCAGCGGCAGCACCAGTGGCACCGACTGCAGTGAGTGCGCCAGCCGCGAGCAATACCTTCATTGTAGACATGGAAAGACCTTCCCTGCTGTTCGTCGTTTATTGTCTTATAGCGAGCTTCGATCCCGCTCTGACTGCCTGTTATTGTTAACTTTTCAGGCTCCCTGCAGGACGCGCAAGCGCTCGCATGAGCGAACCATGTCTCACTCGCTCAGGAAAGGCAACAGCTTGCTGGACGCCGAAAGGCAAAAAAGTGACCGCCCGCGCGAATTCTTCAAATCCCTTTTGCGGGGCCGCGGGAAACAGCAAAAGCAGGCGGCCTGCCGACCGTTGTTTGCCCGCCGACAAACCGGGGCGTGCGCCATGAAACCAGCCCGGCCGGGACAACCTTGGCGCTTGGCTTCGGCGGTCCAATCGGCGACCTTTACGCGAACATCCCGCTCACCGGACCGCCGTCCCGGCGGAGGAAGACTGGAAGGCCGCACCCCATGAGCAAAGGCGAGAAACGCCGTCCCGAGACCCTCCTGGCCCACCTGGGCCGGAACCCCAGCGCCCACTTCGGAACCGTGAATACCCCCGTCTACCACGCCTCGACGCTGATCCGGGAGAGCGTGGAGGCCTATGAGGAGGCAGGCCGGAACCGCTGGATCAAGGGAAAGAGTTCCTATGGCCGCAGCGGCACCCCCACAACCTTCGCCTTCGAGGAGACGGTTGCAGCGCTCGAAGGGGCCTACGGCGCGATCGCCCTGTCCTCCGGTCTCCAGGCGATCGCGGTCGCCCTGATGGCCTTCGCCAAGGCCGGTAGCCACGTGCTGGTCCCGGACTCCATCTACTATCCGGGGCGCAAGATCTGCGAGGAACTGCTGCGGGAAAGCGGGGTCGAAACCACCTTTTACGATCCGCGCATCGGCGGCGGCATCGCCGCGCTGATCCGCGACAACACGGCGATGATCTATCTGGAATCGCCGGGCTCGCTGACCTTCGAAGTGCAGGACGTCCCCGCAATCGCAGCGGCCGCCCGCGCTGCCGGCGTCGTCACGGCGATCGACAATACCTGGGCGACCCCCCTCTTCTTCCGGCCCCTCGATCACGGCATCGACATCGCACTGCACGCGGCGACCAAGTACATGGTCGGCCACTCCGACGCCATGCTCGGGGTCATCGCCACGCGGGAGGAGCATTACGAAAAGCTGCGGCGCACCAGCCAGCACATGGGCTGCGCCGCGGCGCCCGACGATCTCTATCTCGGACTGCGCGGCCTCAGAACCCTGGCGGTGCGCCTCGAGCGCCATCAGCAGAATGCGCTGCGGCTCGCCGCCTGGCTCAAACAGCGCCCGGAAGTCGACCGCATTCTCTATCCGGCCTTGCCCGACAGCCCGGACCACGAGATCTGGAAGCGGGACTACACGGGCGCCTCGGGCCTCTTCGCCATGGTGCTGAAGCCCTGCGCCCGCAGTTCCGCGGTCGCAATGATCGACGAGATGGAGTATTTCGGCATCGGCGCGAGCTGGGGTGGCTACGAAAGCCTGATGCTGCTCACCGACCCGCGCCCGATCCGCACGGCAACGGCCTGGACGGACCCGGGGCCCGTCGTGCGCATTCATGCGGGCCTCGAACACAGCGACGATCTGATCGCCGATCTCGAAGCCGGCTTTGACCGGTTGAATGCGGCGGAGGATACCCTGGCCGCCCGGGCCGGCTGACCTGAGCGGGCAGGCCCCGACCGGAACACGATAGAATGGAAGAGAAGCGATGAAGCCACTGGCAGCAGAGGTCGAAGAAGCTGTCACCTTCAACGACCAGGGCCTGGTCCTGGCCGTTGCGCAGCAGCACGACAGCGGCGAGGTCCTGATGGTGGCCTGGATGAACAGGGAAGCGCTGGCCGAGACCCTGGACAGCGGACAGGTCTGCTACTGGTCGCGCTCCCGGGAAAACCTCTGGCGCAAAGGGGAGTCCTCCGGCCAGACACAGCGGCTGATCGAACTGCGCGTCGACTGCGACGGCGACTCGCTGCTCCTGCGCGTCGATCAAAAGGGTGTGGCCTGCCACACCGGCCGCCGCTCCTGCTTCTACCGCGCCGTCGATGAAGGCGGCGGCCTGAAGGAGCTGCTGCCGGTCGAGGTGGACCCCAAGGCTCTCTACGGAGGCTAGGCGCCCATGATCGGCCAAGCCCCGGTGATCGGCCAAGCCCCGTGATCGCGCGGGCCCCGCTTCGCCTCCGCCCCCTGTTTGGCGCGCTGGCCTGGCTCTCTGCGGTCCTGGCGCTCCCGGCATCGGCCCCGGCGGAGACCGTCACCCTCTTCGCCGCTGCCAGCACGACCGACGCGGTCGAGGAGGTGGCGGAGGCTTTTGCCGCATCAACCGGGGTGTCGGTCCGCCCGGTGGTCGCCGCCTCCTCCACGCTGGCGCGCCAGATCGCCCAGGGCGCCCCGGCCGACATCTATCTGTCCGCCAACGTCCGCTGGATGGACTACCTGGAAGAGGAAGCCCTGATAGACCGGCGGAGCCGCCTCACGCTGCTGTCCAACCGGCTCGTCCTGGCAGCGCCGAGCGACTCCGACCTTCGGGTCACCCTCTCGCCGGACGCTGACCTGGCCGCGAAGCTCGGCGACGGGCGCCTCGCCATCGGCGATCCGGCCCACGTCCCCGCCGGCATCTATGCCCAAAGAGCCTTGGAGGCCCTGGGTCTGTGGCAGGACATTTCCAGCAAGCTGGCCCAGGCCGCCAACGTCCGCGCCGCCCTCGCCCTGGTGGAACGCGGTGAGGCGCTGGCTGGCATCGTCTATGAAACCGATGCCGCCATCTCCAAGCGCGTCAAGGTGATCGACGTCTTTCCCGCAGCGGTCACGCCGGAGATCAGCTATCCCCTGGCCATCGTCGCCGGGCGCGACAGCCCCGCGGTCCGCCGGGTCTACGACTACCTGCAAAGCGGGGCGGCGGCGGCGATCTTTCGCAGGCACGGCTTTACAGTGGCGCCCCGGGGAAGCTAAACGGCAGGGGATCGTTCCCCTTCTGGTTTGCCGAGGTCATGCTGGAACTGACGCCGCTGGAAAGCGAGGCCATCCGCCTCAGCCTGCGCGTGGCCTTCTGGGCCGTGCTGGTCAGCCTGCCTTTCGGGCTGGCCGTGGCCTGGCTGCTGCAGCGGTATGAGTTCTACGGCAAGACCCTGCTCAACGGCCTCGTCCACCTGCCGCTGGTTCTGCCGCCGGTGGTGGTCGGCTATCTGCTCCTTGTCCTCCTCGGGCGGCGTGGGCCGCTCGGCTCCTGGCTCTATGAGACCTTCGGCTTCACCCTACCCTTTACCTGGGAAGGGGCGGCCCTGGCCGCCGCGGTCATGGCCTTTCCGCTGATGGTCCGCGCCATCCGCCTGTCCATCGAGAGCGTCGACCAGAACCTGGAGACCGCCGGCCGCACCCTGGGCGCCTCGCGCAGCGCGGTCTTCTTCACGATCACCCTTCCTCTGATCGCTCCGGGCATTCTCACCGGCTGCGTTCTCGCCTTCGCGCGCAGCCTCGGCGAATTCGGCGCGACCATCACCTTCGTCTCCAACATCCCCGGCGAGACGCGGACCCTGCCCCTTGCGCTCTACAGTCTGATCCAGACTCCCGAGGGCGAAGCCGGAGCGCTGCGGCTGGCCCTTCTCTCGGTGCTGCTGTCACTGGCGGCCCTCGGCGCCTCGGAGCTGATTGCGCGGCGCCTGCGCAGCCGGCTGGCCGGATAGAGGCCGCGGCAGGATGACCCAACAGAAGGAAAGCCAGCACCCGGAAACCAGGCGCCTTGACGTCGATGTCGAGCGGCGCCTGGGCGAGCTGCAGCTCCAGGCCCGGTTTTCCTGTGCAGCCGCGGGGATCACCGCGGTGTTCGGGCGTTCGGGCGCGGGCAAGACCTCGCTGGTGAACATGCTGGCCGGCCTGCTGAAGCCGGAACGTGGGCGCATCGCCCTCAACGGTGAAGCGCTGTTCGACTCTGAAGCCGGTATCGATGTTCCCATCGAACGCCGGCGCCTGGGGTACGTCTTCCAGGAAGGCCGCCTTTTCCCGCACCTCTCCGTGCGCAGCAATCTGGCCTATGGCTTCAAGCGCGTGCCGAAAGGCGAGCGGCGCATCCAGGTCGACGAGGTCGTCGCGCTGATGGACATCGAAGACCTTCTCGAACGCCGGCCCAGTGCGCTCTCCGGCGGTGAGAAGCAGCGCGTCGCTCTGGGCCGTGCGCTTCTCGCCAACCCCAAACTGCTGCTGATGGATGAACCGCTGGCGGCACTCGACCAGCCGCGCAAGGATGAGATCCTGCCCTTTATCGAGCGGCTGCGCGACGAGATGGCGATGCCGATCGTCTATGTCAGCCACTCCATGCAGGAGATCGTCCGCCTCGCCGATACCCTGGTTCTGATATCCAAGGGCAAGGTCGAGGCCGTCGGGACCGTCGAGGACCTGACGAGTCGTCTGGACCTACGGCCCCTGACCGGGCGCTACGAAGCGGGTGCCGTGCTGACGACGGCGGTGGCGGGACAGGACAAGGCCTTCGGGCTGACCGAACTGCGCTTTGCGGGAGGCCGCCTGCGAGTGCCGCACCTGAACCTGCCCCTCGGCCAGAGCCTGCGCGTCCGGATCCGCGCCCGCGATGTCTCCATCGCGCTATCTAAGCCAGAAAATACAAGCATTCTCAATATGATAGAATGCACTGTGCAGGCGATAGGCGAAGAGCGGAGTCCGCAGGTCGACCTGCAGCTCGACGCCGGCGGTGCCGCGATCTGGGCCCGCATCACAGCCCGCTCCTGCCGCGCCCTGGGGCTGCGTCCCGGCCTCAAGGTCTTTGCCCTGATCAAGAGCGTTGCGATCGACCGCCAGAGCCTGGGGCGGCGCGACAGGGCCGAGCGCTTCCTGTCCGAAGACCAATGATTTGCGCGACAACCCTCGCGGATTTTGCTAATATGGTTAACACGATCTGCAGGTGCCCGCCATTTGTCACAGTTCCGACGGCAGGGAGCACGCTTTAATCATGTCCATGCATACATTGAACGAACTGACGATCCATCGCGCGCGGGTGCTTCGCGAACTGGACCAGCTTAGCCGTACGGAGGCGGAGGCCAGTGTTTCGGAACTGGACGAGGAGATCATCTCCCGCCCGGCCAACACGCCTGACGAAGGAATCGCGAAGCTGGAGCTGGCGCGGGATCTCGCCGCCATCGATGGCTGCCCCAATGTCGTGAAGCTGATCGAGGGCGCCCTGCAGGTCCTCAGGCACTAGGAGACAACAGGAGGCATCCCGGCGCCGCGGTCGAACTGGGAGCGGCCAAGGCCCACCGTCAGCGCGTGTTCGTCTGTGTCCTGCAAGTTCCGAAGCCCCCGCCGGACCCCCCTGCACCGGTGCCACCACCGCCCTGGCCATATCCCCCGGACCCCATTCCCGGCGAGCCGCCGCCCGGCTGGCCGCCAGACGTTCCCCCAGACGGCCCCCCAGACGGTCCCCCAGATGTCCCCAACGACCCGCCGGCACCGGCCAGCGGCTTCTGCTGCCAGCCGCAGCAGGAGATCGCTACGGCTGCCGCCCTGCCACCGGGGGCTACAATTCCCCCAGCGATTCGCTAGAATAGGGTTGACGATTCTTCTCAAGCAATCCACGTAAGGGCGATGAAAAAGCACGATATCCTGATCGAACCCTGGCGCGGCGATACCGAATCCAAGGCGCGCCGCGGCACGACTGAGTTCCGCTGGACCGTTTCCTATGAGAAGGACGGACGCTTCTACGCACAGGGTTTTGCAGACTCCCATGCCGAAGCACGCGCCGCGGCAGAAGCCTATCTGAAGGAGCAGGGCATCGATCTGAATTGGCAGTCCGGGCCCAGCGAGTCCGCAAAAGTCCTCAAGCCGCGTTCCAAGCCGGCAGTAGTCCGCGGCCTGCGCTAAGCCGCGCCGACGTCACCCAGCCTGGCCTGCCCGTCTCCTTCGGCCGGCTGCAGCGCAGCACGAGACTGCGCCCGACCACCCTACGAAAACCTGACCAGCATCGTCCCCTATGACCGCGCCTTGGATCAGAGGCCGTTTGGCGCAGTGGGCTGGCCGCAAACTGTCAACAAGGGCCACCCGGGCCTAACCCTCCCGGCTTAGTCCGGAATTCGCGGTTGCGGCGGCTTGGCGTTCGGCCAAAAATTGATTACGGAGTCCTAACGAAAGAACTTTTGTCGGGTCAGCATCGCGGGGGGCGACAGATGACTTGTGCCGAATGCTCTTCTTCCGGTGTCTCCGGTGGTGTCTCTGGCGTCAGCGGATGTTGGGGTGCGGGAGAGCGGCGATGAGACGCTTCCTTCAGTATCTCGGCGCCGCCGCCCTTGTTGCCGTTCTTGCCGCCTGCAGCGCGCCCCGCGATTTCACCATCTATCAGGAAACCATCGGCGAGTTTCAGACCGCGACCGACAGAACGGCCTCGGTCGCCCTGGACTATGTGAAGGGGATCAACACCTTCGAGCGCGGCTTCGAGCTGAAGCTGCTGCGCGAGGACCCCGAGCGCCCGCTCATCATCTCGAAGCTCTCGGAACCGATCCTCTCGCCGCAAGCGATCTCCGCGCGCGACCGCGTTTTCGGGGTCCTCAAGCAATACACACAGATGCTGGCTTCCCTTGCCGCCAGCGATGCCAGCGAGCGCTGGAAGGCGGCCAGCGAGCGGGCCAAGGCCTCGGCGGATACGCTGCTGACGGACCTCAACGCCAACAGCGGCGTCCTGGGCGACCTACCGATCGCCGACGTCACGGGCCCGCTGAAGACCATTTCGGATGCGATTGCGATGGAGATCATCAACGCCCGGCGCGCGGCCGCGCTTGACGCGGCCATCGGCAAGGCCGCGCCTGCGATACAGGCTATCTCGGCCACGCTGCGCGAGGATCTGGCCTTCGTGGTCCGCCAGCGTGATTCCGTAAAGCAGTTGGAGATTGCCGAGCTCACGATCCGCTATGCGCAGGCGCAGGAGACGAACAACAACGCAGCGCGGCTGAACACGCTGACCAAGATCGACCAGGCCCTGCAGGCACGCACGCAAAGCCTCTCGACCCTTCAGGGGCTCGTGCAGACCCTCGACCAGTTCGATGCCGCGCATGATGCGCTGGTGCGCTATGCGACGTCAGACAAGAGTCCGCAGGAGTTGTCCGACCTAATCTCTATCGTGCGCAGCTATGCGGACTCCGCCGACGAAGTTTTCGAGTCCTTCAGAAAGGTGGCTGAAGCAAGAAGTTGACTGAGGGCGCCGCGACCTAGCGGGTTCCGGGACCGGGCGAAGGAGAGAGCGCCCGGCACCGAGTGCCGCCCGCCATCGCAGAGGGGAGAGAACGATGCCGGATGTGAAAGCGAACAAGGCCCTGCGGGATGGGCTCTACAAGTGCTTCGAGGAGATGGTTCAGAAGGCCATGATGCCGGACATTCCAATTCCGCAACGCCAAGCGCTGCTGAACCGCTCGCAGGAACTGCGGGCGCAGTGGGTCGAACTCGAGGCCGCCCGCTTCAACAACGCGGCCGCCGGCATTTCAGCGGCGCAGACGAAGATCCTGGAGTCCGTCACAGACCTGCGCCGGGCGACCAAGGATCTGGAGGATGCCGTCAAGATCGCAGAGAAGGCGACGAGGGTCTTTGGGCTGCTCGATAAGCTGCTGAAAAAGGCCGCAAAGTTTGCAGCACCTGTGATCTAGCCGAAGCCGGCCCGAAGATCGAGCGCCGCAAGGGCGCGCGTTGCTGCGCCGCTCGCAGCTCTTTCGGGCTCATCATCGTTCACCGCAGGAGAGACAGCGATGCCAGACGACGCAACGGCAGGCAATGCCGAGTTCCAGCTGGGTCTTGTCATGGCGGGGGCGATTTCCGCCGGCGCCTATACGGCCGGCGTGATGGACTTCCTGATCGAAGCGCTGGACGCTTACTACGCCGCGCGCGAACGCGCGGACTGGAACGGCCCCCGTCACAACGTGAAGGTGCCGGTCCTGGCGGGCGCCTCGGCCGGCGGCATGACCTCGGCGATCTCCGCCGTGCACTTCATGCACGGGATGGATCATCAACGACCCGGGGGCGATGGGGCGAGCCCCGAGCGCAATCGGCTTTACGACTCCTGGGTGCGCCAGATCGATATCGACAAGTTGCTTGGGCGGCGCGACCTCGCGCGGCGCCGCGCGCTGGTTTCGGCGCTCGATTCCACCGCGCTCTGGGAGATCGCCAGCGGCTCTCTGGACATGGCCGGCGAGCGTTTCAAGAGGCCCTGGGTCGCCGACCCTCTGGCGATCTTTCTGACGGTGGCGAACCTGCGCGGCGTCCCCTACGGCTTCAAGCTCTTCGGCACCGGCA
The DNA here is from genome assembly GCA_001657395.1 of Rhodospirillales bacterium BBD 1991-14. Classification (GTDB taxonomy): domain Bacteria; phylum Pseudomonadota; class Alphaproteobacteria; order Kiloniellales; family Kiloniellaceae; genus Pelagibius. The sequence continues at coordinate 904,320 of LYSY01000001.1, forward strand.
GCGCAGACTCCTACGGCATGACCAACCACATGGACGCCATGCGCTTTGCGGTCACCTGGAATGCCGCCGCGCCGGACGGTTTCCGGTCCCTCCTGCCCGATGACTGTCCGAACGGCCATTGGCCGGACCTGGCGCGGGCCGCGCTTGCAACCGGCGCCTTTCCCGTCGGCCTCAGTCCGCAGGTGCTGTCGCGCCCCCTCGCCGACTACTTCGACCGCCCGGACCGGCGCGACCCCGACTTTGGCTCCGCCGGGCCGGACCCTTACGAGTTCGTCTCCGTGGATGGCGGCCTGATGAACAACGAGCCCCTGGAGCTGGCGCGGCGCCATCTCTTCGGCGACAACGAACTGCCCGATGACAGCGGTGGAGAGAGCGCCCAGCGCGCGGTGGTGATGATCGACCCCTTTCCCAATCGGATCGACTTCGACCCCGACGACGAGAACAGCGACCTTCTGCTGCCCGTGCTTCTCAAGATGTTCGATGCCCTCGTCAACCAGGCCCGCTTCAAGCCGGAAGAACTCGCGCTCGCCGAAAGCTCGGACAACTACTCCCGCTTCATCATCTCGCCCTCCCGCCGCAATGCCGGCGGGCGTCAGACCCGGCACGCCATCGCCTCTTCGACGCTGGGCGGCTTCGGCGGCTTCTTCCAGGAGTCGTTCCGCCGCCACGACTACCTGCTGGGGCGCAAGAACTGCCGCTCCTTTCTGCGGCGCTATCTGGCGCTGCCCCAGACCAACAGGCTGTTCGAGGCCATGACGGCGGAGCAGAAGGCCGCCTGGCATGTGCGCGACCGCAGCGGCGAGGTTCGCAGAGTGCCGGACTCCAAGGGAGAGCTCCATGCCGCCCTGCCCGTCATTCCCATGACCGCCGACCTTGCGGCGGAGGAGCCGATCTCCGAGCAGGACCGGCCACAGCCGCAGCGCGTTGCGCTGGAGCGGATCGAGCTGCAGGTCCGCGAGCGCATCGCCGCCCTCGGCGGGATCGCCATCGATGAGGAACTGGGCCAGTTTCTCGGCATCTTCCGTTTGCCGGCAAAGCTGGTTCTGCACTTCTCCCTCAAAGATCGCCTGACCCGCAAGGTGATGACGAAGATCACCGGCGGCCTCGCCCCTCTCAGGGATTTCGACCAGCCGGGCCAGCCCTGAAGCGGAGTCACCGGGCCGCTTCACCGGGCTCACGCAGGCGTGCCTTGGGTCGGCGGCCCAGCCGTCCTATATAGGAAAGAGAACACATCGGCGGCGATGGTGAAGGCGACGCATCGCTGCCCCTGCCGCCGGAAAGCCGCCTGGAGATTCTGCCGCAATGATCCGCCTGCCTGCCGCCCCCATTCCCCGGAAACGCCTGGTAACCGCAGCCGTGGCGGCATGGATGTGTGCAGCCTTGGCGGCCTGCAGCACGCCGTCAGGCTCTTCCTTCGGTCATCCCGATTCCCTGCGGGCCGGCCCGTTCTGGGAACGCAACGATCAGCGCGACCGCTAGCCGACCGTAGCCGCCGGCAGCAGCCCGGCCCTGCATGCCAGGGTTGGCGCGCCCGCTCGACCAAAGTTCGAACTCTAGTTTGGATGACAGGTCGACCATTCCGGAAGGAATGGCGCGCCCGGCAGGATTCGAACCTGCGACCTACGGATTAGAAGTCCGTTGCTCTATCCAGCTGAGCTACGGGCGCTCAAAGGTGGGCCTGCGCAGGCACGACTCAGAGTCCCGCGCTAGTGGGTCCAGCGACCCTTACGATCATACTTGAAATTATCAGAATAAGCTTTTGGCTTAAATGATCTTTCTCTCGGTCTTTCGACACTATACATCAGGCCCTCGGCCTTGGCGTAGGCAATCGCCTCCTCCAGGCTGTCGAAGCTGAGACGGAGCTGGGATCGGGTATCCGCCGAGGAGGTCCAGCCCATCAGCGGCTCGACCTGGCGTGCCGCGGTCGGCTCGAACTCCATCATCCAGACATTCGTCCGGGCTCGGCCGGACTGCATGGCCGTCTTCGGTGGCTGATAGATCCGTACCTGCATAGGCGAAGCGCTTTCCATCGTGAAGGGGCGGCAGCACCGGCCGAACCGCCCGCAAACCGGGCGCATGATAGCCGCTGCCCGAACCGGCGCAATGCCTTTGATGATGGGGTCCAGACCCCGTTCAGACAGCCTCGGTCAAACAGCTTCGAGGGCCGGCTCGTCCGACACTGCCGCAGCCTCGGCCGGTTGGAAGTCTACGTGGATGTGGTTGCCGTCCGGATCATGGATGTTGACCTGAATGATCTGAAAGCCGGGCACCACGCTGATCCGGTAGTCCTCGCCCCGTTCCCGCAGGACCGCGAGAAAGTCGGCCAGCCCGCTGGCTGAGAAGGCGAAGTGCTCCAGGCGCAGCTCGCCTTCGGGCGCCGGTTGCTCGGGCACCCCGATCAGGTGGACCACCGCGGCCTCGCCGCAGTAAAGCCAGGCCCCGGGAAAGCCGAAAGGCGGCCTGTCGCCGCTGACGAAGCCCAGAACCTCTTCATAAAAGGCGACCATCTTCGCCAGGTTTGCGGTCCTGATATTCACGTGATCGAGTCTGGCGAGAGCCATGGCATTGGGCCTCCGGGGCGCCGGCAGGAGTTCAACTGAGCCGCCACCTTACCGGCTTGCGCCGCGCACAGCCAAGCCGCAGCCATGCAGTCCGGGTCTGGGTGCCATGCCGGCCGGAGACCCGGGCGTTACCGTTCAGACATTCCGCTGAAACGAATCACCGCCACCGTGACCACGCTTTCCCGTCGCCCGGCCAGACTGCGGCCGGCGCCGGTGACAGGTGTCGCGCCGCAACTTCGTGAACCTGCCATAGGAGCGACGTGCCATGACGTGGTCATCTCCCCTCTTCCGAACTCCCCTTCCCCGCGCTCTCTGCCAGACTCTGGCCGCGGCCGGGCTGCTGATTGCAGCCGCCGGCCCGGCCCTGGCCGACATCCCCATTGCCACTGCCGGCCCCATGACCGGGTCGCTCGCCGGTTTCGGCGAACAGTTCCGCCACGGTGCCAGCTTGGCCGTGCGCGACATCAACGCCCGCGGCGGTGTTCTCGGGGAAAAGCTGGCTCTCACAATCGAAGACGACGTCTGCGACCCCAAGCAGGCGGTGGCGGTGGCCAACCGTCTGGTCGGCAAGGGTGTGGTCTTCGTCGCCGGGCATGCCTGTTCCGGCAGTTCGATCGCGGCCTCCAAGGTCTATGAGGAGGAAGGCCTGCTGATGATCTCCCCCGCCTCCACTGCCCCGGAACTGACCGAAGACGGCGGCGACCTGGTGTTCCGCGTCTGTGGCCGCGACGATCAGCAGGCCGATGTGGCGGCGGACTACATCCACCGCACCATGCCTGAGGCGCGGGTCGCGGTGCTGCACGACAAGTCCGCCTACGGCAAGGGTCTGGCGACGGAGACCCGGCGCAAACTCGCCGCGCTCGGCCAGACCATCGCGCTCGACGAAGCCTACACCGCCGGCGAGAAGGACTACCGGGCGGTGGTCAGCAAGCTGAAGCAGGCCGATATCGATCTCGTTTTCGTCGGCGGCTACCACACCGAAATCGGCCTCATGGTCCGCCAGGCCAAGACAGCCGGCCTGGAGGCGACCTTCATGGCCGGCGACGGACTGATGAGTCCCGACTTCTGGGGCGTCTCAGGCGGCGAAGCGGAAGGCACGCTGATGACCTTCTCCGCCGACCCCCGCAAGAACGCCGCCGCCCGTGCGGTGGTCGAGCGCTTCGAAGCCGAGGGCGTCGAGCCGGCGGGCTACACCCTCTATGCCTATGCGGCGGTACAGGTCTGGGCGCAGGCGGCGGCGAAGGCCGGCAGCGTCGATCCGGAAGCGGTCGCCGCGGCGCTGAGAGGCCACGATTTCGCCAGCGTCCTCGGCGAGATCGTTTTCGACCGAAAGGGCGACGTCTCGGTTCCGGGCTACGTGGTGTATCGCTGGAGCGAAGGCGGCTACGACTACGCTTCGAAGATGAAAAACTGACGGACCGGGATAGCGGCGGGCTGTTGCGCGCAACAGGCCTGCCGCCCCTGTCTCCTCAGTCCGCCGCCTAGGCGGCGCGATGGACGACCTCGAAGCGCTCGAACAACAGCTCGCTCTCGTTCTCGTCGAAGGGCAGACCGATGGCTTGCGAACGCCGGGCGAAATAGCGCCGATGCCCATCAAGCCACCAGGCAAGCGTGCGATCCCCCTCGCCCTCGTCCCAGGCAAAGGCCTCGTCGACCGACATTAGGGGACCGCGGCGTGTCTCGGTGGTTCGGATGGTGCAGCGCGGACGGCCCGAACCGTCCAGCACAATGAAGTAGGCACCGACTTCCGGCAGAGTGTCGCCGTCAAGTTCCGCCTCCGCAACCCAACCGACGGTCGCCCGCTTGGGGCCCGAAACGACGAGCTCGGCGAGTTCATCCGCAAAGCCCGGCGAGTCGCCGAAATGAAAGGCTTCAATGATCGTCTCTGCCGGTATTCCCAGATCGGCCCTCACCCGTTCGCGATAAGCCGTCACCTCGTTCAGTTCGCCCATTGGCATCCTTTCCCGGTGCCTGTCCTGTTGCTTGAGTGCGGCTTCTGCCCACCAGGATATCGCCCTTGAATCGTTTCGCAACACCCGCCATTAACTGCATGCTCCGCATCACCCGAAAAGCGATGACCGCCATGCCCAACAAGCGCAAGACCGCCCTCAGCGACCGCGAACTTTGGGACCAGAAGGCGGCAGACTGGCATCGCCAGGTCGGTGACGACGGCGACCTCAACCGCCGCCTGAACAGCGACCCGGTCCTCTGGCGCTTCCTCGGCAGCGTCGGCGGGCTGGACGTGCTCGATGCCGGCTGCGGCACCGGCTATCTCGCCCGTCAATTGGCCCGCAAGGGCGCAAGGGTTACCGGGGTGGATCTTTCCGGAGAAATGATCGCTCTGGCGGGCCGCCTGGCATCCGAGCAAGGTCTTGGGATGACCTTGATGGAGGATGACTGCGCCGGCCTCTCCCGGATTGCCGATGCGAGCCAGGACCGCGTCGTCTCCAACTATGTGCTGCACGATGTGGCGGACCACCGCGCCGCGCTGCGGTCCATTGCCCGGGTCCTGCGGCCGGGCGGTCGCGCAGCCCTGGTCTTTCTGCACCCCTGCTTTCCGCTGGACGACGTCGGCGGTGACTCGGATGAGGTGACCTACCGCTGGTCCTGGAGTTACTTCGACGAAGCCGCTGTCGAGGACCCGCCGTGGAACCACTTCACCTCGGTCTTCACCAGCTATCACAGGCCGCTCTCGGCCTACTGGCGGGCCATCACCAAGAGCGGTCTCAGGGTCGTCGACTTCGACGAGCCGGTCGCACCAACCGACGCCGATCTGCCGGCGGAGCGCTTGCGGTACCTGCGGATGCGGCCCAACTCGGTCGCCTTCCTGCTCGAGAAGGCCTGACCGAAACAAGCGGCGTCACTTGTCGGTTGGTGGCGGTTGATTGGCGGCGGTTGATTGATGGTCGGGGCGAGAGGATTCGAACCTCCGACATCCTGCTCCCAAAGCAGGCACTCTACCAGGCTGAGCTACGCCCCGAGCCGCGGAAACTAAGGGGTTTCGGCCGATCCGGCAAGGGCCACCGATGCCCGAAAACGGAACGAAGCGGCACAGGGCAGGGAGGAAGTCCCGGATACCGCGGCTTCCGGGATTGTCTGACGAAAGCCCTGGTCTCGCGGCTGCGCAGCACCGGCGTTGCCGTTCGGCCGGCGCCGGAAACGTTCAAATCCACGCCTCCCCTGCTGGTTGCAGAAGCAGTCGCCGCCACTGCTTTAGGCCGGAGAGTCTCCCAGGTTCTGGGGCGCCGCACGCAACAAAACCACAAAAAAAGGGGCAAAAAAGGGTTGGCGGCTCACACGGCGCCTTTCTTTCTCGCAACTTTCAGGATATTAGGGGGCGTGGGAGAGTCGCCTCTATTCGACCGCCGGGGGGTGGGGCGAAAGGCAGGGGCCATGCGTAAGGGAAGACGTGGCAACAAGGGAGCCACGCCCGGGTTTGGTGTGTGCGGCCGGTGCAGGGCCGGTCAGAGTGTTTTCCACCTGCGGATCTTGTGGGGTCCGGTGCTGGGTAGTGCTGTCCTGGCAGCGGGCGCGGTGTTTGGCGCGTCCACGTCCTGGGCACAGGATTGGGTGCCTGAACTGCAGGGCGCCGAGGGCGAGGCCCGCGGGCGCAGCGATCCCATCGTCATCTCACTGCCACCCGACCTGGACGCGGGCGTCTATGACCGTCTGGCCGTCGAGATCGACGATATCGACATGACCGCCTTCGCCAGCACGGCGCCCGGCCAGATCACGATCAACCCGCCTGAATCCCTGAGCACGGGCCAGCACACGGTGCGCCTGATCGAGCGGGGTGAGGACGGCAGCATCCTGGAGCGCGGCGTCTGGGTTGTGGAGGTTCGCTTCTCCGAACTGGTGCGCGACTTCTCCGTCAATGCGGACCTGGCCGGCGAAGTCAACGGCCGGGTGCTGGACGGCGGCCTCGACACGCCCCCGCAGCATGTGACCGGTGAAAGCGGCGGCAACCTGGAAGCCTCCGCCGGCGATGAGAACTGGCGCGTCTCGGTGCAAAGCAACTACATCTACAACTCGCAGCTTGAGCTGGGCCTGAACGACCGCAACCTGGACCTGGGCGAGTACCGCATCGACGGCGACTTCCAGAACGAGGACTTCTTTGCCGGGCTCACCGCCGGCAACCACGACACCGGCATCGAAAGCCTGATCATGTCGGCCTTCAACCGCCGCGGCGTCTCGGTCCGGGCCGGCACCGCGGACGACCGTCTCAGTGCGACCGGTTTCGTGCTCCGCACCGAATCCATTGTCGGCACACGGCATGTCCTGGGGATCAGCCACGACGAGGAGCGCATCGAGGGAGCGTCCATCTCTGTGCGGCCGATCGAGGCGCTGCAGGACAACATCCTGCTGACCGGCGTCTACTACAGCGGCGAAGGCAGCGACGGCGGCTTCGGCATCGGCACCGAAGAGATCATCAACGAAGGCGACGGCTGGTCGGTCGCCGCCGACACCCTGTGGTTCGACGAAAGCCTGCGCCTGCGCGGTGAGTTTGCCGAGGCCAGCTTTGACTTCGACGGCAAGGATGCCGGCTTCGACGCGGAGACGGCAAACGCCTACTCCGTCCTCGCTTCCGTCGAGCCGCTGCGCGGCACAACCTTGGACGGAAGCGTGGTGAACTGGACGATCAGCGCCCAGCGCGAGCAGGTCGACACCTTCTTCCAGAGCCTCGCCAATCCGTCCATCCAGGCGGACCGGGAGACGAACTCGGTCTTCACGGACTTCTTCTGGGATCAGTTCGCCGCGCAGCTGCGCGTCGACCATCAACTGAACAACGTCGACGATCTGGACTTCCTGCCGACCGACCGCATGCTCAGCGGTTACTTCAACGGGACCTACACACCCTATGTGGAGCCCTCCGAAGACGGCAGCCTGCCGTGGTTCGGCCAACCCTTCTTCGGCGTCAACGCCTCGGTCACCGACATCAACAGGGTCGAGCGGTCGGCGGACTTTCCTGAAGACGACGCCAACAACATCAGCAAGTCGCTCACCCTCAACACCGGGTCCAACTACGAGACCTGGAGCTGGAACCTGTCGCACACGATCTACACCTTCGATGACGAGATCAACATCAGCAACGACAGCATCAACAACACGACCGGCCTGAGCGGCTACTTCCTGATCGACGACTGGCTGACCCTGTCGCCCAGCGTGCAGTACGACGTGTTCGAAGACACGGATAGCGGCAAAGCCAGCAGGACCATCAACCTGGGGATAGCAACGGATATCACAGTGATCCCCGACACGCTAGCAGCCAGCTTCTCCTACAATATGAACGTACGGACCGGCGACGGCGACACACCGGATACCAGCAGCCTGAGCGGCGAAGTCGTCTGGACCCTGCGGGAGCCGGACGTCAACACCCTGGGCATTGCCCTGGCCTTCAACGGCTTCATTCAGGAAACGCGGAATGACGATTTCGTCAGCCCAGAAGACGATGTGCAGTACCAGGCCTTCACCACGCTCCGGCTGTCGCTGCCGGTGAGTTATTGAGGGCACGGGTTATGATGAGATCCTTCGTTAGCGTTCTTGCGCTGTTGTCAGCCGTCGTTGGCATCCTCCTGGCTACCTCGGCAGTGCAAGCTCAGACCGTTGTCACCGTCGATCCAACGCCGAGCCGGGCCGCGATCTCGCTGGACGGCCCCTCCACCGTCACCATTGCCTGGCGGGTGTCACGCACCTCCACTCCAGCAGGCACAGTCAACTCAGCACCCGCGCAGCTTTCGGTCGGAGGCTTCAGCGCAGGTACCCTCGGCAGCACTTTTACACGCGCGTTCCCGGGTGCGGGAACCCAGTCGGCGACCTTTGTGGAGACCTTGGTAATTCCCCGAGACCTCGCATTTCGTGCCACAAGGTCAGGTGCCCCGATACTGGTTTCCCGCACATTCACGGATGTTATCAGCGCGGTCAATGACACCGGCACCGTCGCACTCTTCCCCTCCGGTCCCGGCTCGGAGCCCTTCTCCATACGGCGGCTCGATCTCACCTTCGACGACCGCTCGCGCGTGCGGGTGCTCGCCAAGGGCAGCCGGCTGCGGGCCATCGCGGAGATCAATACGACCGGGTCGGGCCTGATCGTGGGGCAGTGGGAAATCGCACCGGCAACCACCACCTCCGGAGCGCCGGTCTTCCGCCCGCTCGCGCTGGTGCGCCAGAACGTCGCCGGCGGCCGGCGGGTGTTCATCACCAGCCCGCCCCTGCCGACGCGCTTTGAGGGCACCAACCTGGTTCGGCTCAACATCACCGATCCGGCAACCCTCTTCGATGAGCCGGAACTCCAATACTACGTGACGCCGGAGAGCCCCCTGCCCGAGCGCCAGGAGCCGCGGCTGCTACTGATGACCAGCCCCAGCCCCGGCACGCCGTTGACCCTGACGACCCGCTTCGCCTGGCAGGCCGTGCCCGGCGCCAAGGCCTACAAGCTGGAGTTCTTTCCGGCCATTCCCGTCCGGGCCGAACCGCCGTCCCAGGACGAGGTCGTCGCCAACCTCCCGCTGGACCCGGGCCCAGCGCCTCAGACCGATCCGGCTGCAGGCCCCTTGACGGGGATCGTGTTGCCGGGAGCGGTCACCGAAACACGGCTGAAGGACTTCACCCTGGCCCACCTGCCGGCCCAACGCCGCTACCGCTGGATCGTGACTGCGATCGGCGAGGACGGTGCGGTTCTGGGGGCCAGCGCCATGCGGGAGATCTACAAGCCTTAACGCCCTGTCGAACACCGTTACCCGCCGTTGAACCCGGGCTCCGGCCATCGCGACCAACGGGAGAACCGCAGCCAAGGCCCGGTGGCCCGACGCTTTGCTGCGCAACGGATCGTTAGGCAAGGAATAAAATCATGCGCCCACGAGCAACCCGCCTTATCCTCGCAAGGACCGCCGCAGCGGCGGCCCTGATGCTTTCAGCCCTGCCGGCCGCGGCCGCGGTGGATACCGTCCAGCCGTCGCCGAGCAAGGCGCAGGTGGCCGCGACGGGCGCGAGCAGCATCGCCGTCACCTGGCGTGTTGGGCGCAGCATCGTCAGCATGCTGCCGTCGCCCGGCACCATCGGATCGCAGCGCGCAGAGCTGCTGATCAACGGTTCCGTGGTCGCCACCATAGGCCGGCGTCTGGAGCAGACGACGGAAGGCGAGCAAACGCCTGAGACGTTTCTTTTCCGCGAAACCGTCAGCATTCCGCAGTCCCTCGTCTACCGGGCCATAAAGCAGGAAAGCCCCATCGTCATTCGGCGCAGCTTCGAAGACAGCGTCGAGACGGGGTCGGAAGACGGCGAAGTTCTGGTGGTGCCCGCCGGACCCGGATCTGCCGAACTCTCGATTCAGCGCATCTCGCTTTCCTTTTTCGACGATTCGCGCACCCAGGTGCTGCCCAAGAACAGCGATTTGCGGGCCGTTGCCGAGGTGAACACAACCGGCGTCAGCCTGCTGACCGGGGTCTGGGAAGTTGCCAGCGGCAGCTCAACGGCCGGAGCGCCGGTCTTTCGGCCCCTGACTCTGGTGCGCCAGGGCATCGCCGCTAGCGGACGGACTGTCGTCACCTCGCCGCGCCTGCCCACCGCAACGGAGGGCACCAACCTGGTGCGCTTTCGCATCACCAACCCGGAAACCGATTTCCGGCAGCCCGTCCTTCAGTATTACGTGACGCCGCCCAGCGCGACCGTTGCCGTCGATCCGCTGCGGGAGATCCTCCTCTCCGGGCCGCGCCCCGGCGAAGCGCTGACCGAGGACACGCGCTTTGCCTGGACTGCGCTCGCCGGCGCGGCGACCTACCACCTGGAGCTCTTCGCAGCGCCCGCAGGCCCGGCCGAGCCTGTCGATACCCAGGCGGTGCGCAGTGAGATCCCCCTTGATCCGTCACCCGAGACCGGGCAAACGGACGGCCAGGTTCCGCTGGCCGGGGTCTTTGTGCAGGGCAGCGAAAATGAGGCCCGCCTGGCCGATTTCACTCTCGCCCAGTTGCCGGGCGATCGCCGCTATCTCTGGAAGGTCAGCGCAATTGATGCTAAGGGCGCTGTCATCGGGTCCAGTTCGGTCAGGGAGATCTACAAACCTTAGGCGTCCTCGGACCCGGGTCGCCGCTTGCCGTGAGGACTTCTCTTGACACAAGACGATCGAGAGCTGCTTCGTCGCATGGCCGACGGCGACCAAACCGCCTTGGACGACTTTTACCGGCAGTATGAAGGTCGCGTTTACCGCTTTATCCGGTCAAAATTGAACGATTCCTTCGATGCCGCCGACGTACTGAACGAGGTCATGTTCGAGGTCTGGCGCAGCGCCGGGCGCTTTGAAGGACGATCTGCGGTGAGCACATGGGTACTGGGTATCGCTCACCACAAGGCAATCGACCGGATACGCCGACGCAAGCCAGGTGAGAGCGTGGAGCTGGACCCGGAAATCGCGGAAGACGACTCCCCGGACCCCGCAGAAACGCTCTCCGCAGCCCAGAATGCCGAGCAAGTGCGTCACTGTGTCGATCAACTCTCAGAGGCACACCGCAGCGTGGTTCATCTGGCGTTCTTCGAAGACCTCCCCTACGGCGAGATAGCCTCTATCGTGGGCTGCCCCGAGGGAACGGTGAAGACAAGAATGTTTCACGCGAAGAAGGCGCTGATGAAGTGCCTCGCGGGGCTCAAAGAGATGGGACTGTTGTGATGGCTGAGAACGGAAAACGAGACGAGGACCTGGACCTCCTCCTCCCGTGGTATGTAAACGGGACCCTGAGCGCCGAGGAGCAGCAGGCGGTCGAGGCCTACCTGGAAACCAACGCGCATGCGCGCGACGAGGTCGCCCTGCTTGCCGCCATGCGCCAGCAGGTGAAGGAAGAGAGCATCGAGAACAGCCCCGGCGAACTGGGCCTGAAGCGCCTGCGGCGGGAAATCAGCCTCAGCGAACAGCAGGCGCCGGCGCCGGCCGAAACCGGCAAGGTCGTCTCCATCGCTTCCTGGTGGCGCCCGCTGGCCGTTGCCGCCTGCCTGGCCGTCGTCATTCAGGCAGGCGTCATCGTCACCGGCGGACCGGATGGCGAGGTCGATACAGCAACCGGTTTCCGGCCTGCCGTTCTTCAGGTGACTTTCGACCCCGACGCGACGGAGCAGCAGATCCGGGAGGTTCTGCAGGCGGCGGGTACATCGATTGCGGGGGGCCCCAGCGCCCTTGGAATCTATGACCTGAGCCTCCAGGCCGCCGACGGCGGCGCCGCCGAGATCGACGCCGCGCTCGCAGCGCTGCGGGCCCGCGGCGACGTCGTGACCTTCGCCGAAAGGAACTGACCCGTGCGGGGCGTCCTGTGGATGGCCGGTGTCGTTGCCCTGATGCTCGGTCTTGCCGATACGGCGGCTGCACAGGTTTCGACCACCGATCAGGGCGCCGCCCCGCGGATCACCGGGGTCGGTGTGGTCCGTTGTGTCGAGCCCGGCGACCGCATCGTCGTGCGCGGCAGCAACTTCGGGCGCGCCGGCGGCAAGTCTCTGATCATGCGGGACTCGGCCCACCGCGTTGATCTGCCCATCACCTATTGGAACGACAACAGTATAGGGGCGACTGTGCCACGCAGCCCGCAGCTGGTGCCAGGCAGCTGGTATGAGCTGGGCATCGAGGACCGCAGCGGAAACTGGACCAGCGCCCAGCGCCGCCCGCTTCAGATCTGCCCGCCTGCGCGGCCGCAGTCGGATTCCGCCAATATCCCCATCGACCCGCAACGCGGCACCATCGATCCCGACCGCAGGCCCGGAACCCGGCAACCGACCGACCGGCCCCAGCAGGCCGACCGTCCGCGGCAACCGGACCGGCCGTCTCCCCAGACGCCGGGAACCACGACCGAGCGTCCCGGAGCGCCGACTCTGCCGGGCCTGCCTGCCCCGCCGCCGCCGGCCCAGGCCGCCAGTCCCAACCAGGAAGATGACGAGGTTCTGGCCATTACCGGGACCCTGCAGGATGCCACGGCCCTGGCGCAGCAGTTGACAAACCTGGGGTACGCGGTGCGTTCCCTTCAGGAACTGCCGGTGCTGGGGTTTGCCCTCATGCGGCTCGGCATTCCCGGCGGACAGGACGTGCCGACCGCCCTGGATTCCCTGCGCCAGACCTTCCCGACCACGCTCTTTGATGCCAACACGCTCTACGGTCCACAGGCCGCCGCCGAGCCGCGCCACTATGCCAAGGACCTGATCGGCTGGACGGAGCCGCTGCAGGAATGCCGGCTGGAAGTCGACGTCGGCCTTATTGACACCGCGGTCGACGGCGGACATCCGGCCCTGCAGGACAGCCGCGTTCTCGCCAAGAACTTTCTGACCTCCGGCCTCAAACCCGCACCGCCCGACCACGGCACGGCCATCGCCTCTCTGATTGTCGGCGATCCCAAGTCCAACACCGCCGGCCTTGTTCCCTCCGCCCGTCTCTACGCGGCGGCGATTTTCGGTTTAAGGGACAACGATCGGGTCGTGGGCACCACCGATGCCATCGCGCGCGCGATCGACTGGCTCGGGCAGCAGGGCGTGCGCATCGTCAATCTGAGCCTGTCCGGCCCGAACAACCAGGTCCTGCGGCTGACGATGGAGCGGGCCCACGGCAGCGGCATGATCCTGATCGCCGCCGCCGGCAACGAGGGACCGAATGCAGCCCCGGTCTTTCCTGCCGGCTATGCCCCGGTGATGGCGGTGACGGCCGTCGATGCGGCACTGCAGCCCTACACCGAAGCCAACCGGGGCGACTACATCGATCTTGCCGCACCCGGCGTCGACGTCTGGAGCGCGCGCAGCGGCCGCGGCGGCCGCTACAGCAGCGGCACCTCCTTTGCCGCGCCTTTCGTCGCGGCCTCGGCCGCCGTTCTCCTCGCCCTGGAGCCGGATGTTTCGGCCGAAGCGATGCGCCAGCGCCTGACCAACACCGCCCGCGACCTGGGCTCGCCGGGGCGCGACAGCACCTTCGGCTGGGGCCTGCTGCAACAGCCGGCGGGCTGCTAGGACGTTTTCGACTGCCGTCGATGCGGTTCCAGCGGGCCGGTGCCGTCAAACCAGCAAAGCGTCCAGAGCGGATCAGCCGGCGACGCAGTCCAGCAACGGACCCAACTGACCCACCCTTTTGCGGATCGTCGCCGCCCGCCCGGCGACGTAGTCCCCCGGCGGGTGAGCACGCCACTTGAGAGGGCTTGGCAGAACGGCCGCCAACTGCGAGGCCTGGCGAAGGCTGAGGTCCTTGGCACCGACACCGAAACTCGCCCGCGCCGCAGCCTCGGCCCCATAGACACCCGGGCCCCACTCGGCAATGTTCAGGTAGACCTCGAGAATGCGCTGCTTCGGCCAGATCACTTCCAGGGACGTGGTCAGGGGCAGTTCCAGGGCCTTGCGGAAGACGGAGCGTCTCGGCCAGAGAAAGAGGTTTTTTGCGGTCTGCATCGAAATGGTGCTGCCGCCTCCGGCGCGGCGGCCCTCAGCGTAGGCTTTGACGGCGCTCTCCAGCGAACTCCAATCGAAACCGTCGTGCTCGCAGAACAGGTTGTCTTCCGCCGCCACGGCGGCACGCCTCAGATGCGGGCTGATCTCGTCCCAGGACACCCAGTCCCTTTCCAGCCCCTGTCCTTCGATCAGACGGATGACCATCAGCGGCGTGATCGGCGGCGGCACGAAGCGGTAAATCACCGTGAGCGCCAGGGGTGCAAATACAACGATCAGCAACGCCCAGAGCGCCCAGCGCCGCACCTTGGAGGAGAACCGTCGGGTCATCGGCTGAAGCGCGGCCGCTGCGCGTCAGTCCGCAAGAGAGGGTTCGTCCACGGTTTCCGTCCCCCAGTTGCGCTGCCACTTCAAGAGTGCGCGCTTTGCCGTTTCCGGTGCCGTGCGGTCATAGACGCTGAGGATCGCCGCCACCCGCTCGGGGTCCGTGTCCGCATCGCCGCCGCGCAGGTGATCGGTCAGCAGGAAAATCGCACCGAACAGCAGCTTGTCGACGCCCACCGCCCGGCAGGCAATCGCCAGGTCCTCGCCCCCGCCGCCATAGACGATCCGCTGCAGTTGCGGGCTCCGCAGTTCGGTCAGTTCGGCGAAGAGCAGCTCGAAGAGCGGCAGGTTGCCTTTGCGCAGAGCCCTGACAATGGGGTGGCCGGCAATCCGCTCTTCGTCGCCCAAAGCGGCCGCCTGGACGGCTGCGGCCGCTTTGCGCAGGTGTTCTTCCCCGGCCCCGGCCAGTTCGGAATCCGGGGCGCCGAAGTCCGTGTCACTCCGCGCAGCGGATCCATTCGGCTGGGCGGCCGCTTCGGCATCGGCGCCGGGCCCCTCCTCGGGGCCGACATCGATGACATCGGGCGGCGACGGCGCCTCCGCCAGCGGACTCCGCTCCGATACGGGCGCCCCCGGCATCGGTCCGGTCAACAGCTTGGGCGGCGGTGCGACCTGCCGCGGCGCCGGCCGTTCTTCGTAGATCACCACCTGCCGGTCGCGCCGCCATAGCCAGACGATGACGGTCAGGATGAACATCACCCCGATGGCCGCCATCATGTAAAGCTGGCGCTGCTCGATGCGGGTCACCGCAGGCGCAATGGCGGATGCCGGATCGCGCTGCGCCTCGGCAAGCTGTTCCTGAAGCAGGGCGGTTTGTTCGTCACGCACCTCCAGGGCCGTATCGAGGTTCTCGACCCGGGCACGCAGGGCCGCCACCTCGTCCTGAGCCTCGTCCAACGCACCGACCTGCTCCTGCAGGTCTGCAACCTGCTGTTCGGCCTCCCGCAGGGCCGCGACCTCCTCTTCCAGGACGGCGACCTGCCCTTCGGCTTCGCGCAAGACCTCCACCTGATCCTGCAGGGCCACCACCTCCTCCTCGACCGGTTCCAACTCGTTGACCCGGGCTTCCAGGGCGCGGAGCTGTTCCTCGGCGGCCTCCAGCGCCTCCTCGCGCCGGGCAAGCTCCACAGCAGGATCAGGCTGCTCCAACACCTCCTTCAGGCGCGTCGCAAAAGCCCTGAACTCGGCAGAATCGGACTGCGAGGAGCGGATCTCCGGGCGAAGCATCAAGGCCTGCAAGGGGATCGATGCGGCAACCTCGCCCCCCAGCGCCTGCTGGGCTGCGAGCCGGTCGGCGCCCTCCACCAGGGCCGCGAGGCTCGGGCCGATCACCGCGCCCTCTCCGGCAGCCTCGGCGAGAGGCGTGGACGAGATGCCGGGCGGCCGCTGGCCTTCCCGCAGCGCCATGATGGAGCTCTGCCGGGCAGAGACGATCTCGTCGGCGGCCTGGCGGATGGTTCCGGGCGGCAGCGGCTCGGCGGCCTGGGTCAGGCGCAACGTCGGGTCCAGCATCAGCCAGCCCCGGGTCACCGCAAAGCCGTCCACCAGCGCCACATAGTTGGACCAGTCCTGACGCAGCAACTCGGCGGGCCCGGACCCGAAACGCCCGGCGAAACCGCGCCGCAGGCTGCGCACCTCCGTGAACGCCCGCATCTGGCGGCGGGCCCAGGCGTGGCGCAGGCCGGGATCCCCCTCGGCGATGCGCTGCATGGACAGGCTCAGGTAGCTGTCCTTCAGAAAGAAGTAGCGCGCCAGGTCGCCTCGGCTGGCCGACTGTTGAGCAACGGGTGCAAGGGTGCCGGACCGGCGCACGTGGTCGTCGAACCAGCGCCAGTCTGCCGAGGGCTCGACTTGGGCCAGCGCTTCGATCATGACCGGCAGCAGCTGGTCGCTGTTGCTCGCTGCGCCCTGCTCGCGCAGCCGTGAGAAACGCACGAGGCTCGGTAGCCACTGCCCATCCAGACGCGCGTCGATTTCGACGAGGCCGTCTGGCGAAACCCGCAAAGTGCCCTCAGGCAGGTCGGCGATGCGCAACCGCCCGGCATCGAGCAGGGCTCTCAGCCTCTCGGCAAGCGCGCGGTAATTACCCTGAAGTTCCGCCCAGCGGGTGCTGGCGAAGCTGTTGCTGTCCCGCGCTGCGATGTCGCCATAGAAGCGCGCAAGCGTTTCAAGTTCGGCAACCGCAGTGCGAAGATCCGCCTCCTTGAGTGCCCCGCTCGCCCGCTCTGCCGTGAGCTGCTCTACGCCCCGCTGACCTGGGCCCAGCTGCCCTGCGCCCAATTGGCTTGAAGGCGATTGCGCCAGAGCCGGGGCGCCGAAGGTCGCTGCCAGCAGACAGTAGACAAACAGCCCGTCCCGCAGAGCGCGGTACGCTCTCGACGGTCTGCGTTCAGCGGACACTGCTCTGCGGCTCGATTGCGCCGACCCCATACCACCTGGCTCGACCGCTCGCAGACGGCCGTTCTTGTTGCTTGCTCTCGGGGCGTCACGCCGGCCAGCGCCAGACTCCGGGCCAGCAGATCCTCCGGGCTTTGTAACCTAGAGCATTTGGGCCGCCTCTGGAAGCAGGGGACGCCGTCCGGTCCGGATCAATCCGCCGGGCTGTCGGCAGACCCTGGCCGGCTGCGAGCGCCACCCCCCTGCCCCAGAAACGTGCGCAGGGCCGGCAGCGGCGGGTCGACGAGCAAGTCCGCCGTTCTGCCCTGCGCCGCAATGCGGCCGTCGCACAAAAAAGCGGTACTGGGTGCGATGCGATGGGCATCTTCGGGATTGTGGCTGACCATCACCACCGTCAGCCCGTGGTCGCGCCGCAAACGGTCGACCAGATCCAGCATTTCCAGGCGCAAGCCCGGGTCGAGGGCCGAGAAGGGCTCGTCGAGCAGCAGCAGGGGGCGGCGGCGCACAAGGCTGCGGGCCAGGGCCACGCGCTGGCGTTGGCCGCCGGAAAGCTGGGCCGGGCGGCGCCCGCCGAGGTCGGCCAGCCCGACGCTGTCCAGCGCCTCCTCGACCGCCCCGCGTTGTGCCGCATCCAGCCGCAGGCCGGGATCGAGGCCGAGACCGACGTTCTGGTCGACAGTGAGATGGGCGAAGAGGTTGTGCTCCTGAAACAGGCTGGTGACGGGCCGCCGGGCTGGCTCCACCGCCGTCACGTCCCGGCCGTCGATCTCCACACGGCCGGACAGCGGGCTCTCGAAGCCGGCGATCAGGTTCAGGAGCGTCGACTTGCCTCCGCCGCTCGGGCCCAGCAGCGCCAGGCAGTCGCCGCGCTCAACCGCCAGGTCGAACGTCATGGTCATGTCTTCGTAGCGGAACGTGAGCCCGGTTACGGACAGGATGGGATCCCCGGCCGTTGCCCCCGGTCCGCCTTCCCGCAAAGGCCCTTCATGCATGACGGACACTCCGGCCCGGCAGCCCGATGCGGGCCCGGCCAAGCAGGGTATCGATGGCAAAGAAGACCAGCAGGCAGACCAGCGACAGGAACGCCGCGATCACCGCGGCGTCGGCCATGCGGAAGCTGCCCATGGCGCGGTAGAGCAGCAATGGCAGGGTGGCGAAGTCTTCGCTGCCGAACAGGGCGATGACGCCGAGATCGCCCATGGAGAGGGTCGCCGCCACGGCCAGGGCCAGGGCGGCCGGGCGCCGCAGGTTCGGCCATTCGATCAGGCGCAGCCGGCCCCAGCCGGCGATCCCCAGGCTCTGGCACAGGCGGTCGTGACGCTGGGCCTCGTCCATCATCGGGCCGCCGAGGAAGCGCACCACAAAGGGCAGCGCCATCAGGGCGTTGACCAGCACCACCAGCGGCAGACCGAGCGCGAAGACGTCGGTGACGGGCCGCAGCAGGACGAAGAGCCCCGTGGCCAGCACGAAGGGCGGCACCACGAGGATCAGCGAGGCGGAGAGCTCCAGGCGCGCCGCCGCCCGGCTTCGCAGCAGGCGGTGGCGCAGGATGCGGCTGCTGACCAGCACCGCCCCCCCCAGCAGCAGGGCGAGGCCGCCGGAGGTCAGGGCTATGGTGAGCGACTGGCCGAGGGCACGCCACAGCCGCGGGTCGCTCAGCACCGCGGGCGCCCTGGCGTTGAAGCCGGCCAGCGCCACTGCGGCCAGGGGCAGCACGACGAAGACTGTACCCAGGGCAATGAGCAGGCCATCGAGCCAACGCCCCAGAGGGTCAGCCCGATCCGGCCGCTCGTAGACGCGCCCCTCGGTGAGGGTCAGGCTGCCGGGGACCGACAGCCGCAGCAGGCAGAAGACGATGCCGCCACAGAAGACGAGCTGGACAAGCGCCAGGGTGACCGCCCGGCCGAGATCGAAGTCGAACCGGAGGGCCTGGTAGACCGCCACCTCCAGGGTCGTCGCCCGCGGCCCGCCACCGAGGGTGAGCACCACGGCAAAGGAAGTGAAGCAGAGCATGAACACGAGACCCGCAATGCCCGGCAGAACACTGCGCATGGCCGGCCATTCGATCAGTCGGAAGATGTCGCGCGAGCGCAGGCCGTACTGGCTGGCCACACGCCAGCTTTCGGGCGGAACCGAGTCCAGCGCCTGCAGCAGCACCCGGGCGACGAAGGGCAGATTGAAAAAGCAATGGCCGATCAGGATGCCGCCCAGCCCATAGAGATAATGCAGGCCCTGAAAGCCCAGCAGTTCCAGGCCGTCGTTGACCCAGCCGCGGCGTCCGTGCACGGCGACGATCCCGAAGATGGCGACGATCACCGGCACCACCAGGGAAAGGCTGAACAGCCGCAGCAAAAGGCCGCGCCCCGGAAAGTCGCGGCGGGCCAGCGCCCGAGCCAGCGGTATGGCGAAGCCCACCGAGAGCAGGGTCGACAACGCGGCCTGCCAGAGGGTGAACCAGACGACACGCCAGAGGTAGGGCTGGCCGAGGGTCTCCGCGAGATCGAAGCCGCCGGCGGCGACGCCGAGGGCAACCAGTCCGCCGCCGGCCAGCAAAGCCACCAGACTGAGGGCCAGGCCTGCCGGAAGCCACCACGGCATCACATGACGTCCGTTGCTCTTAGCGGCTGACCGCCTGCAGCCACTCGTCGACCCAGGCCCGGCGGTTTTCGCTCACCTCTTCCGGGCTGAACAGCAGAGGGCGCGCCGGGTCGACCAGCTTGTCGAACTCGGGCGGCAGGCCATCGGGAAGGTCGACCACCGGATACATCCAGTTCCCGGTGGGAATGGCCGCCTGAAAACCGGGACTGACCATGAAGGCGAGGAACTGGCGCGCGAGCTCGGGCTGCGGCGCGGCCTTGGGAATCGCCGCCACCTCCACCTGCATGTAATGGCCTTCCTCAAAGGCCGCCGCCTGATAGCGCTCGGTCTGCTCGGCGATCATGTGATAGGCGGGCGAGGTGGTGTAGCTCAGCACCAGCGGCGCCTCGCCCTCCAGGAACAGGCCGTAGGCCTCGCTCCAGCCCTTGGTCGTCGTAACCGTCTTGCGCGCGAGCTTGGCCCAGGCCTCCGGCGCATCCTCGCCATAGACGGCCCGGACCCAGAGCATGATGCCGAGCCCCGGCGTCGAGGTGCGCGGGTCCTGGAGGATGATCTTCAGGTCGTCCGGCGCCTCCACCAGCTCCTTCAGGCTGCGCGGCGGCTGGGCCAGCGCCTCGGTGTCGTAGACGAAAGCGAAGTAACCGTAATCGAAGGGCAGAAAGGTCTCGTCGCTCCAGTCGACCGGCAGGGTGAGAGCCTCCGCTGTCATCCCGTGCGGCGCCAGCAGTCCGGTGGCCTTGGCCTCGGCCATCAGGTTGAGATCGAGGCCGAGGATGACGTCGGCCTTGCTGGTCTCCCCCTCCAGGCGCAGGCGGCTCAGCACGCCGCCCGAGGTGTCGATGGCGACGAAATCCAGCACGCAGCCGCACTCGGCCTCGAAGGCCTCCTTGATGCGGGGGCCCGGCCCCCAGTCGGAGGTGAAGGCATCGTAGGTATAGACGGTGAGCCGCTTTTCCTCTTCGGCGGCGGCTCCGCCGGCAAGCAGAGGCACCATGGCTGCCATAACGGCAACGAAGGAGAAAAGACGCATGACATCGCTCCATATAGCTATGGGGCGGATGGCTTTGAGGATCGCTGGGCCTTGAAATCGTAGGGCTTCGAAGGGCCGGTGGCTCAAATCCCTCCGCCGGCATTACCCGGGTCAGGTTCATCGGGTTGTCCGGACGGCAAAGCGCAGCCCGGTCTCTCAGCCCGTTGCAGGGCACCCCGTTGAGACTGGGCAGAGACTAGGGCCGCGCCGCGCCCATGACAAGCCCTCCCGGGAAGGCGGGCGGCGGCGTGATGACCCGCTTCGAAAGGCACTCATATTTCGACATCAGGCGAATCATCACGCGCGCGACCCGTGGTGAAGTGGCGTCCTCATCCTCTCGCCATCGCACCCCGGAAAGGACGCCGATGATCACCTGTTTCATCCGCTACGAGATCGACCCCTTCAAGAAAGCGGCCTTTGAGACCTATGCCCGCAACTGGGGTCAGGCGATCCCGCGCTGCGGCGCCAGCCTGATCGGCTACTTCGCGCCGCACGAAGGCTCGGCCACCACCGCCTACGGCGTCTACACGATTGGGAGCCTGGCAGACTACGAGGCCTACCGCGCCCGCCTGGCCGCCGATCCCCTGGGCCGGGAAAACTACCGCTTCGCGCAGGCGGAACGCTTCATCCGCCGGGAGGATCGTATCTTCCTGAAACTTGCCTCGGCGCCGCACGCCGACCCTGTCTAAGGCACCGGCTAGCAGCCGGCGGTCACTTCGATCTCGACCAGCAGTTCCGGACGCGCCAGGGCTGCGACCACGAGGGTTGTCACCGCCGGGGCCTCGAAGGCCCCCCAGCGATCCTGGCGCATCTTCGTGAGCGCCGGCAGATGGACCGGATCGGTAACGTAGTAGACGACCCGGAGGATGTTGTTCACCGAGAGATCGAAGGAGGAAAGGATCGCCTCCACGCTGTTCATGGTCTCATGACACTGCGCGTCGAAGGCAGCGGGTGTCTGTCCTTGCGGGTCAACCCCGATCTGCCCGGCGATGTAGTACAGCTTCTGCGGCGACTGCAGTTCGACCACATGGGCGAAGATCGTATCGAAGGGCGGATTTACCGGGCGGACCGTCGTCGGGTTGTGGCGCTTCAGCATGGTCTTCCTTCCTATGGCGATTCTGCAGTCCTGGGTCGATCCTGGACGCGGCCGTCTGGCTGCCGCTTTTCCTGTGAGCTGAGGGGTCAGGATCGATATCGTCACCACCCCCCTGCCCCCTGGCTCCCTCCAATAAAAAGGGCCGCTTGAGCCTTGGCGCAAACGATATAAGCTCAATGCCTTGTGAGTTTATGTAACAGGGATGCCCGCCATGAGACTCCCGTCACTGCGCGCGATCCAGGCCTTCGACGCCGTGGCCCGCCACGGCAACTTCAGCCGCGCGGCGGACGAGCTGGCCGTCACCCACGGCGCCGTAAGCCGCCAGATCCGCGCGCTGGAACAGCAGCTTTGCACCCCGCTCTTTCATCGAACGGCCAAGGGCGCGGCCCTGACCGGCGACGGCGAAGTGCTGTTTCAGGCCTCCCGCGCCGCCTTCGCCGCGCTGCGCGGCGGCGTTGCCGACCTGGCACGGCGCAACGCCGACAGGTCGGTCACGCTGTCACTGACCACCTCGCTGGCCTTGAAGTGGCTTGTGCCACGGCTGCCCGCCTTCCGCAGCCGCCACCCGGAGGTTGCGGTCCTGCTCGACACCAACGATGCGCCGGCCGATCTTCACGAACAGCCGGTCGACTGCGCCCTGCGCTTCGGGACAGGTGGCTGGGCGGGCCTTCATGAAACCCGGTTGACTGAAGAGGAACTGGTGGCGGTCGCGGCACCGGGCCTGATGGGCGGCGCCAGTCTTCCGCTTTCACCGCGCGATCTCATGACCTTTCCGCTGGTGCACGACGACTACAACCCGGGCTGGGACCGATGGCTCGAAAAGGCCGGCGCAGAGCCCCCGGCCGGCGCCTTACCGGGCGACCGCTACATCGACAGCGGGGTCCTGATCGCCGCGGCCCTGGACGGGCAGGCGGTTGCCCTCGTGCGCCGCCTGCTGGCCGCCGACGACCTGGCTGCCGGGCGGCTGATCCAGGTGAGCGGCGTGACCCTGCCGCTGGAGCGGTCGCTCTTCTTCGTCTGCCGGGCCGGCGACCAGAACCGCCCGGTGGTGGCGGCACTGCGGGACTGGCTGCAGGAGGGTTTTGCAGACTTCCGGTCTCGGTTCTAAGTGGTCCCCTTCAGCATCCCCATCTGGCCCTTGCCCGAAAGACCGCATCCGGGCATGAGCGGGGGCTGCCTTACAACGCGAAGCCCACTGCAATGCCTGATACCACCGTCTCAACCGATCCCGCGACCGATCTGCCCTTAGGCGAGCCCCTGCCCGGCTGGACGACCCGCCCGGCACCGCCCCGAAGCGCCCTGGAAGGCCGCTTCTGCCGCGTCGAGCCGCTGGACCCGGAGGTTCATGCCGGCGATCTCTTCGCCGCCTACACCGCCGACCCGGCGGGGCGGAGCTGGGCCTACCTGCCCTATGGACCCTTCGCCAGCCTCGCCGACTTCAGGGCCTGGATGGACGCCACCTGCCTGGGCGAGGACCCGCTGTTCCATGCGGTCATCGACAAGGCCGGCGGCAAGGCCATGGGGGTCGCCAGCTACCTGCGCATCGCCCCGGCCATCGGCAGCATCGAGGTCGGGCACATCCACTACGCCCCGGCCCTGCAGTCAACCCTGGCAGCCACCGAGGCCATGTTCCTGATGATGGCCCGGGTCTTCGAAGAATTGGGCTACCGCCGCTACGAGTGGAAGTGCAACGCGCTGAACGCCGCCTCCCGCCGCGCGGCGGAACGGTTGG
The DNA here is from genome assembly GCA_001657395.1 of Rhodospirillales bacterium BBD 1991-14. Taxonomy (GTDB): domain Bacteria; phylum Pseudomonadota; class Alphaproteobacteria; order Kiloniellales; family Kiloniellaceae; genus Pelagibius. The sequence continues at coordinate 927,512 of LYSY01000001.1, forward strand.
GCTTCACCTTCGAAGGCGTGTTCCGCCAGGCCACCGTCGTCAAGGGCCGCAACCGAGACACCGCCTGGTACTCGCTGCTCGACAAGGAGTGGCCCGACGCCAAGGCCGCCTTCGAGACCTGGCTGGCGCCTGACAATTTCGATGCCGAGGGGCGGCAGGTAAGGTCACTGGCGGATACCCGCGCGGCGTTACGCCGCTGACGGCTTCGACCGCATCGCATCCAGCGACCAGGAGCCACCGCCGGCGAAGACGAGGTAGAGGAAGAAGAAGCAGAACATGATGGCCGCGTCGCCGCCGTTGAGCGTGGGGAAGAAGCTGCGCGGCGCATGGGCGATGAAGTAGGCCGCCGCCATCAGGCCGGAGCAGAGAAAGGCGACCGGCCGGGTGAAGAGGCCGAGCGCCAGCAACGCACCGCCGATCAGTTCGATGATGCCGGCGATGCCGAGCATGGAAAGCAGCTCCGGCCCCGGCCCCTCGCTGCTTCGCATCGGGAAGTTCAGGAGTTTCTGCGTGCCGTGCGCCATGAAGATCAGCGCGGCCATGATGCGGGCCACGGAAAGAACGCGCGGCGCCCAGGCGGTGAGTGATTCCGTCATCGTCTGCTCCCTCGTTCAGTCTTTGGGGGTCTTTGGGGTCTCTTGGGGTCTTCAGGCTGCATGGAAAGACGCCAGCCCGCCTGCCGGGCCATGATCACGCCTTCCTGGAGAGATAGGATCGCTGGCGCCGGGGCCAAGTCCTCAATGGTCTGCCGCAACGATGGAAGCAGAGATCGCATGCTTCGAGACGGGCCTGCCAGCCCTCCTCAGCATGAGGCTGTGCTCAGGGTCAAACACCCACCCTCATCCTGAGGTGCGGAGCGCAGCGGAGCCTCGAAGGATGGGCCGCCGGCCTCGACCGGACCGCCTAGGTCCAGGGACCCTGGGAGAGGCCGACGGCGAGGCGCAGCAGGGTTCCGACGAAGATCAGCAGCAGGACCCAGACCTTGGAGAGGCTGGCCAGGGCGTAGAAGGTCTTGGCGTCGTTGATCATCGCCTCCCGCTCCGGCCCTTCGGGCAGCTTCTCGGCCTGGATTTCCTTGTACCAGCCGCGCAGGGCTTGGCCGGTGACGTAGAGCGCCGCCACCGCCAGCATGATGTTGGAGAGAAAGGCGAGCCAGGCGGCGATCATGGACCAGTCCCGGAGTCTCGGCAGCGCCCGGCCCTGTTTACCGGTCCCAATCGCCGGCCCTACTCGATCGTAATCTTCAGGGACTTGTTCATGGCCAGCGCGATCTGCGCCAGGGAGGCCACGGTGGCGCCCTGCTTGTTCACCTTGCCGCTGGCCAGCTTGGAGACGAAAGCGGGGTCCAGGCCGCTCGCCTTCTGCAGGTCGCGCAGGCTGCCCTCGTAGGCGGCCAAGGCCTCGGCCACCGCATCGGCCACCTCCAGCCGCGCCACACCGCGGGCGGTCGCACGCAGCGCCTCGATATCAGGATCGCCGGTTTTGGAGGCCTGAGCCTGGGGGCGCTTGCGCGCCTTGGCGGCCGCTTCCGCAGAAGCCTTGTTCTCAGACATGAGCACGCCCTTTCCTTGCTCGCAGGCGAGGTTGGATGTCCCGGGTGGTAACCCGCAGGTGGTTCCGATTGTTGTCGAATTCAACAACAAATCGGCCTTCTTGTCAAGATCCTGACAGCAGGGGTGAGTTTGGCGTTTAGGAAGCCAAGGCGGCTTTGCAGGCCTTCTCCAGCCAATCCGCATAGTCCGGGCTGACCGGGCGCCAGTCGGTCCAGAGGCGGGTTTCCCGCCGCAGCCGGGCCACGGCGAGTTGGTGGTCGCTTTCCGCCCCGACCCAGACGATCCGGAGCTGCCTCAGGGGGTGCAGGTAGACTGCCAGCGCCGTGGTGTCGCCCAGTTCCCGGGCCTGGGCCGGACCGTCGTCCAGCCGGGTGCGGTAGCTCGCAGGATCGAGAGTGGAGAGACCGGGGCCGCCCTTGCAGCAGGCCGTCGCCGGCAGCAGGGGCGCAGCCGGCAGGTGCAGGCCGTGCAGCACGGCAGCGGCCCGCCTGGGCCAGCCCTGCCGGGCCAGGGGACCGAACAGCGCGGCGTCCAGGGTCTCCTGGCGGCCGTCCTCCAGCAAGGGCCCGCCGCGCGGCACTGCTGCAAGCTGGCGCTCCCCGAAGCGTCCCGCCGCATGCCGCAGGATGTCGCGCATCACCCTGACACGGTTGGCGCGCTGGGTGCCGGCGCGGGTGCGCTGGTCCAGATAACCGCGCTGGGCCGCGTTGACGCGCTCTAGATCAAGCTCGACGGTCAGCACGGCGGTGTATCTATCCTGGAACGGGGTCTGCCTGGAACGGGGTGTGAACGGCATGCGCGGAGTCGCGGCGCCGGAAGACTGGCACCGCAACCCGCGCCCGGCAACCGCCCCACCAGGGGAATCCTGGGGCATAAAGTGGTCCCAGGCACCAGCCCCGGGCCACAGGCCCCGGCGGTCAGGGCATCGACAATCCCGGCTTGCCCGGCTATAAGGCGCGCCGTTGTCGCGGTGCCCGGGCCTTTGGCCGGCACCGCAGGAAGCCAGATTTCGAGCATGACTGACCTTTCGGAAGCCGTCGCGCGGCGGCGCACCTTTGCGATCATCTCGCACCCCGACGCGGGCAAGACCACGCTGACGGAGAAGCTGCTGCTGTTCGGCGGTGCGATCCAGATGGCCGGCGCCGTGAAGGCGCGCGGCGAGCAGCGCCGCGCCCATTCGGACTGGATGAAGGTGGAGCGCGAGCGCGGCATCTCCGTCGCCTCCTCCGTCATGACCTACGACTATGCCGGCAAGACCTTCAACCTGCTGGACACGCCGGGCCACGAAGACTTCTCCGAAGACACCTACCGCACCCTGACGGCGGTCGATTCCGCGGTCATGGTGATCGACGCGGCGAAAGGCATCGAGGCCCAGACCCTGAAGCTCTTCGAGGTCTGCCGTCTGAGGGACATGCCGATCATCACCTTCGTCAACAAGCTGGACCGCGAGGCGCGCGACCCCTTCGAGCTGATCGACGAGGTGGAGCAGCGCCTGGCCCTGGACGTAACGCCGGCGACCTGGCCCATCGGCATGGGGCGCTCCTTCCTCGGCTGCTATGACCTGCTGCGCGACCGCCTGCTGCTGGTGGAGCGCAGCCGCGACAAGAAGGGGGCGGAGGGCGAGGCCTGCGACGGCCTGGACGACCCCAAGCTCGATGCGATGCTGCCGGCCGACGCCGTCGCGCAGCTCCGCGAAGAAGTCGAGATGGTGCGCGAGCTCTGCCCCGCCTTCGACCTGGAGGCCTATCGCCAGGGCACCATGACGCCGGTCTACTTCGGCTCGGCGCTCAACAACTTCGGGGTCCGCGAGCTTCTGCAGGGCGTGGCCGACATGGCCCCTGCCCCGCGCCCGCAGCCGGCGGTGGGCCGCGAGGTCGATCCGACGGAGAAGAAGATCAGCGGCTTCGTCTTCAAGATCCAGGCAAACATGGATCCCAACCACCGCGACCGCATCGCCTTTCTCCGGCTCTGCTCCGGCCACTTCAAGCGCGGCGCCAAGCTGAAGCATTCGCGCAGCGGCAAGACCCTCAACATCCACAACCCGGTGCTGTTCCTGGCGCGCGACCGGGAGCTGGCGGAAGAGGCCTGGCCCGGCGACATCATCGGCATTCCCAACCACGGCAACCTCGGCATCGGCGATGCGCTGACCGAAGGCGAGGAACTGAAGTTCACCGGCATCCCCTCCTTCGCGCCGGAGTACCTGCAGACCGTCCGGCCGAAGGATCCGCTACGCGCCAAGCATCTGGGCCGCGCGCTGCAGCAACTGGCCGAGGAAGGCGCGGCCCGGGTCTTCAAGCCCAACATCGGCGCCGACTGGATCGTCGGCGTCGTCGGCCCGCTGCAGTTCGACGTGCTGGCCGACCGCATCCGCACCGAGTACGAGGTGCCGGTCCACTTCGAGCCCACCACCCTGCATACCGCACGCTGGGTGGAGGCCGACGAGCCGCTGAAGCTGAAGCGTTTCGTCGACGCCAACCAGGGCGCCATGGGCGAGGACCATACCGGTGCGCCGGTCTTCCTCGCGCGCAACGCCTGGCATCTCGACCGCGCGGCGGAAGACAACCCGGATCTCCGCTTCCTCAAGACCAAGGAACAGATCTAGGGCATGGACGTCTAGGGCATGGATTGGCAAGCCGACGGACGCCTGCCCAGCGAAGTCTGGATCAAGGCCCACCTGCGGCGCTGCTTCGCCGAAGGCATGCCGGCGACCGTCGTTCACCGCGGCGAGAAGAACAGCGGCACACTGATCCTGAAGATCAACCAGCTTGAGGCCGGCTGCCGGGTACTCAATCAGACCCGCGATCTCGACGGCGCCATGGCCTGGATGCCCGCCCTCGGCGGCGAACTGGTCGAAGAGAGCGACGCCGACGCCTACATTGAAAGGGCCGTCGCCCGCGACCCGGACGTCTGGGTCGTCGAAATCGAAGACCGCGAGGGCCGCCACCCCTTCGAAGGCAAGGTCCTCTAACCCGGAAGCGAAACCTCATGGCCAACCGCACCATCGATCTGAGCGACGCGCTCTACGACTATCTTCTGGAAAACTCCCTGAACGAGCCGGAGGTGATGCGCCGCCTGCGCGAGGAGACAGCGACAGTGCCGCTGTCGATCATGCAGATCGCCCCCGAACAGGGGCAGTTCATGGCCCTGCTGGTGCGCCTGTTGGGGGCACAGCGCTGCATCGAGGTGGGGACCTTCACCGGCTACTCCGCACTGGCCGTGGCCCTGGCGCTGCCGCCGGAGGGCCGGATCGTGGCCTGCGACGTGAATGCCGAGACCACCGCCGTTGGGCAACGCTACTGGCAGGAAGCCGGAGTAGCGGAAAAGATCGACCTGCGGCTCGCACCGGCTGTCGAGACGCTGGAATCACTGCTGGCAGACGGCGAAGCCGGGACCTACGACTTCGCTTTCATCGACGCCGACAAGTCGAACTACGATTCTTACTACGAACTGTCGCTGCAGCTCCTGAGGCCCGGCGGACTGATCGCCATCGACAACGTTCTGTGGGGCGGCGACGTGCTAGACCTCGACCGAACAGACTCCGACACCCTGGCGATTCGCGCGATCAACACGAAGGTTTCCGGGGATTCGCGCGTGCAGTGTTCGCTTGTTCCGATCGGCGACGGACTGATGCTTGCACGCAAACAAAGCGCTTAGTGTTCGTAGACAAAAGTTAGCTAATGCCGTTAACGCTCCGTTAAGCAAGCGTTAAGGCCATCTTCATCCGCACGTGGAAAACTTGTGTGATCGGCGAAGGGGATTCGCCAAACGTGCAATGAAAGATGAGGCCAACCATGTGGAAGATCTTAGCGCTTAGCGCCGGGCTCGCCCTCGTTAGCACCAGCACTTCGGCGGCGGCGCAGCCTCAATGTGATCAGCGCGATTCTGTTCTGAAGATTCTTCAGCAGAAGTACAAGGAAGCGCCGGTCGCTTTGGGCGTCACCCACAACGGCGGACTGGTCGAGGTGCTCAGCACCGGTAACGGTACGACCTGGTCCATCATCGTGACGACTCCGCAGGGCATGAGCTGCCTGGTGGCTGCCGGTGAAGGCTGGCGCGCCATGGACCAGGTCGCCGCTGACCCGGAGGCCTAAGTTGGCACTTCAGGAAACTGGGCATGCTGAGTTGAGGTCGGTGCTCTCAGGAACCTGATTCGAACGCTGAATGAATGACCCGGTCACCGGGTTCGATTGAAAGACGCGAAGACGTCCCCGCGTTCAACTCCAACACCGCGATGACGTCCTGGCCGGACGAAATGGCCTGCAAAGAGAAGGGCACCGTGCGCTCCTGAATGCGTACGATCACACCGCCCTCGTCGATGAAGAGCATATCCAGAGGGATAAGCGTATTCTTCATCCACATGGCCCGGGGTTCCGGCCGCTCAAAGAGAAACAGCATGCCCGCCATCGCGGCCATACTGTGCCTGAACATCAGCCCCTGAGAGCGCTGATCCGGCGATACCGCCATCTCCACTTCGAACACGTGACGCCCGCCCGCGGCGGTTTCGATCGCAATCTCGTCCCTGTCGAAGGTCACGAGGTTGGCCTGCGCTCGCGCAGGGCCGGCCCCCGGTGCAGCGGTCAGCACCAGCACGGCAGCGATGAAGGCGAAAACCCGCAGCGGCGTTGTCATGGCGCAAGCATTAGCCGCCCGCGTCGGACAGGACAAGGTCGATTCGGAGTCGTCTCAGGATACAAGGCGGCACTCCCTCAGGCAGCCAGGACCCGCGCCGCAAGATCGCGGATCTCCGGACGCAGCGGGCCTTCCCGCGGCCGGTCGGCCAGCGTGGTGAACCAGTGCTCCGGGGGATTGCGCCCCTTGCTGTGGCGCCAGTCCAGGCCCCGCAGGACCGCTTCCGCCGCCGTCGGCAGGCGCTCCGGAACGGGAAAGCCGTTGAGAGCCGCCCAGACCCCCGCCCAGGCACGCCCGACGGACCAGGGATTGTAACCCCCGCCCCCGAGAACCAGCAGCCGCGGCGCAACATCGCGGACCTGAGCGACGACACGCCAGAGCGCCCCGTTGGACAGCGAGAGCTTGCTGAGAGGGTCCTCCTCCAGCCCGTCGGCCCCGCATTGCAGAACCACGGCTTCGGGAACGAAGGCAGTGATCAGCGGCAGCACCGCCTCCTCCATCAGGAACGCCATCTCGGTATCGTTGAAGCCGGCCGGCACCGGCAGATTGCGGGCCAGGCCGCCGGCGCGGTCGTCGACACTTCCGGCAGCGGGGATCGGGTCGGGGCCGCCCGCCTTCATGGGCCAGCGCGCATCCTCGTGGATCGAAAGGCTGAAGACGCGCGGGTCGTCGTGGAAGGCGTCCTGCACCCCGTCGCCATGGTGGGCGTCGATGTCGAGATAGACGATCCGCGTGAGGCCGGCATCCAGCATCGCCAGGATCCCCAGCACCGGGTCATTGAAGTAGCAGAAGCCGCTCGCGTGGTCGGCGCGGCCGTGATGGGTGCCGCCGGCGGGGCTGTGGATCACACCCGGCTCCGCCAGAAGCTCGCCTGCCAGGATCGAGGCGCCGCAGGCCGTCGCCGGGCGCCGGAACACCTCCGCATAGATGGGGTTGCCGTTACGCCCGAGGTTGAAGCGCAGTTGCTCGTCTTCGCTCAGACGCTGCTGGCGCTCGGCGCGCTGGACCGCGGCGATGTAGGCCGGGTCGTGAAACCGCGCAAGCTGCTTCGGAGTTGCCCGCGGACTGTCGACGTAGACCGCATCGGGCAACCAGCCGAGAGCGCGGCAAAGGTCGATGCAGGTGGATACGCGCGGAATGGCCAGGGGGTGGCGCCCGCCATAGGTCGAGCGGCGATAGATCTCGCTGCCGATGAAGCGTGGCGTCACGGCCTGGGTCGGGCCCTTAGGCATCGGCTGCGAAGGGGAAGCGCAAGACGCTAGGGCAGCCGCGCGAGACGCTCGCGGATCAGATCGTAGAAGCCGGCCGCATCGATTCCGTTGATCACATGGCAGTTGTGCTGCTGGCCGGTGACACCCCACCAGTCGACGACCGTCATGCCCATGGTGAGTTCGGAGCCGGTTTCGACCTGCACGTTGCAGTCGCGGCCGCGGAACAGCTCCGGCTGCAGGAGGTAGGCCAGAACGCAGGGATCGTGCAGCGGCCCGCCATCCTCACCGTACTTTTCCATATCGAAGCGCTCGTAGAAGTCCAGCATGCCCGCTGCCGCCACACCGGTCCTGGTCCCCAGATCGCGCAGGGAATCGATCCACTCACGCTTCATGAGAGCTTTATGTGTAACATCAAGTGGATGCATCACGAGCTTTAGATCGGAACTGAAAACAACCTGTGCCGCATGCGGATCGACGTAGATGTTGAACTCGGCGGTCGGGGTTACGTTGCCGCCTTCGAAGAACCCGCCGCCCATCATCACGAGTTGCTCGATGTGGCCGACGATGTCAGGTGCCTTGATCATAGCGGCGGCAATGTTGGTCAGCGGCCCCAGGGTACACAGCGTGATGGACTGCGGCGGAGCCGCGCGCAGCGTCTCGACAAGCCAGTCGACGGCATGACCGTCCTGCAGCGGCATCGTCGGCTCCGGCAGGTTGGACCCATCGAGACCGGTCTTGCCGTGAACCTCTTCGGCGGTGACCAGCGATCTCACCAGGGGGCGCGCGCAGCCGGCAAAGACCTTCATCTCCGGACGCCCCGCCAGTTCGCAGATCCGGCGGGCGTTGGCCTCCGTCAGCCGCAGCGGCACGTTGCCCGCGACGGTGGTGATGCCGAGCACCTCGAACTCCTCGGAGGCAAGGGCAAGCAGGATGGCGATGGCATCGTCCTGTCCGGGATCCGTATCGATGATGATGGGTCTTGGGGCCATATTGTGGATTCCTGAGGGTCCGGGGGCTACGCACGGCAGAGGCACGCGGCAGTTTGCGATAAGGCTCCTAGCGATGCCCGATTGGCGCCGCCCCTGCAAGCCCTGCGGCAAAGGCTCCGCTGCCACCCCAGGGCCTGCAGGGGCGCAGCGAATCGGAGTTGTACGGAAATCAGACGGCTAACGCACCGCTTTCACTTGAAAACCGAGACACCAAGGGACATCTCCGAGAAAACAAGGTCGAACAGGCGGCGCTCCGGGGCAAACTCCATCATCTCTGTCGCGGTCACCCCGCTCACCCACCCTGCCGGGCTCAAGGGCCAGGCGGAACGGAGGGCGGCGGGTTTCCTGTCTGTCTGGCTTGCTGTTTGCCTTGACCGGGTTGCCTTGATCGGGGCAGAACCGTGGCTAGGCGCGAATTCATAATGGTCCGGGCGTGCTGGGGATGGTTTCCCGAGGCCCCGGGCTGAAACATAAGACCGCAGAAACGCTTTGACGCAGGGCTCGTCTCCTCAGGTGCCACGAACACTCCCCAGAAAGACCGCTCCCGGAAGAATCGCCTTGAGAAAGGCAGAGGCGGCATGACACTGGCCTGGATCGTCCTCCTGCCGTTCCTGGGCGCCTTGCTACCCGGACTCCTGATCCGCGCCGGCCGCGACGCCTGTGCGCTGACGACCGGTGCCGTCACTCTGACGGCGCTGATCCTGCTGCTGGTCCAGGCCCCGGCCGTCTTCGCCGGCGAGGTGCTGCAGGTGCGCTGGGAATGGCTGCCGGCGCTCGGCCTGAACGTGACGTTCTTCCTCGACGGCCTCGGCTTCTTCTTCGCCGGACTGATCCTCTTCATCGGGCTGCTGATCATCACCTACGCGCGGTACTACCTCGCCAAGGAAGACCCGATGGGGCAGTTCTATGCCTATCTGCTGCTCTTCCAGGGCGCGATGGTGGGCATCGTCCTGTCCGACAACGTGCTGCTGCTGCTGATTTTCTGGGAGCTGACGAGCCTCTCCTCCTTCCTGCTGATCGGATATTGGAAGCACCTGCCGGAGGGTCGGCAGGGCGCGCGCATGGCCCTGGCCGTCACCGGGATGGGCGGCCTGTCGATGATCGCCGGTATGCTGATCCTCGGCAGCATCGTCGGCTCCTACGATCTCACCGTCATTCTGCAGCACGGCGAGGAGATCAAGGCCTCGCCCCTGTACATCCCTGCCCTGCTGCTGATCCTCGGCGGCTGCTTCACCAAGTCGGCACAGTTCCCCTTCCACTTCTGGCTGCCTCACGCCATGGCGGCGCCGACCCCGGTCAGCGCCTACCTGCACTCCGCCACCATGGTGAAGGCGGGCATCTTCCTGATGGCGCGCATGTGGCCGGTGCTGGCAGGCACCGATGCCTGGTTCTACATCGTCGCCACCACGGGCCTCGTCACCATGGTGGTCGGCGCCTGGATCGCGCTCTTCAAAGACGATCTCAAAGGTCTGCTGGCCCACTCGACCGTGAGTCACCTTGGGCTGGTGACCATGCTGTTCGGCTTCGGCACGCCGATGGCGGCCATCGCCGGCGTCTTTCACATTCTCAACCACGCCACCTTCAAGTGTGCGCTCTTCATGACCGCCGGGATCGTCGACCACGAAACCGGCACCCGAGATGCGAAGCGCCTGGGCGGTCTGGCAGCGCTGATGCCGATCACCGCCACGATTGCCACCCTCGCGGCCTTCTCCATGGCCGGGATTCCGCCGTTCAACGGCTTCATCTCAAAGGAGATGATGCTGCACGAGGCGGCCCTCACGCCCTGGGCCGGCAATCCCTGGATCCTGCCGGCGCTCGCGACCCTGGGCGCGGTTTTCTCGGTCGCTTACTCCTTCCGTTACGTCTTCCACGTCTTCTTCGGGCCGCAGCGCGACGACTACCCGCATCATCCCCATGACCCGCCGGCAGGGATGTATCTGCCGCCGGCCCTGCTGGTGGTCCTGGTCATCGTGATCGGTCTGCTGCCCGGGATTGTGGCCCAGCCCCTGGTGACCGTGGTCTCGGGCGCCGTCACCGGCGCGCCCCTGCCGGACTTCTATCTGGCGCTCTGGCACGGCTTCAACCTGGCCCTGGGCATGAGCGCCATTGCGGTCCTTGTCGGCATCTTCCTGCTGCTGCGCCATGCCGCCTTCAACCGGCTGCGCCTGGCCCTGCCGCGGCCGGAGGCAAAGACCATGTTCGATGCCACGGTGAACGGACTGGCCGCCTTCAGCAACCTGGTGATCGACGGGCTGCACAACGGCTCGCTGCGCCGCTACATGGCCTTCTTCATCACGACCACCCTGGTGGTCGGTACCGCCGCCTTTGCCGGCGGCGAGCATCTGGCCGGCACGCGCGGCATGACCGAAGCCCCCTTCGTCCCGGTGCTCGGCTGGCTGCTGCTGATCGGTGCCTGCATCTCCATCGTCTTCTTCCACCGCAACCGCCTGCTGACCCTGGTTCTCGTCGGCGTGATCGGCCTGATCGTCTCGATTGCCTTCGTCTATCTCTCGGCCCCCGACCTTGCGCTGACGCAGATCTCCGTCGAGGTGGTCACGGTGATCCTGCTGCTGCTGGCGCTCAACTTCCTGCCCAAGGAGACGCCGCGCGAAAGCTCGGTCTCACGGCGCGCCCGCGACGGCCTGCTGGCCGGCCTCAGCGGCCTTGGCATCGGGTCGCTGATCTTCATGGTGATGACCCGCGACTTCTCCTCGATCTCGGACTTCCATCTGGCCGAGTCGAAGCCGGGCGGCGGCGGCACCAATGTGGTGAACGTCATCCTCGTCGACTTCCGCGGCTTCGACACCTTCGGGGAGATCATCGTTCTCGGCATCGCGGCTCTGGCCATTTACGCGCTGATCGACGGCGCCCTCCACGGCCCGGCCGCCAAGCGGCTGAACTCCTGGATCCCGGACCAGGAGCGTGCCCAGGACCGCCACCCGCTCATGATGGTCGTCGCCACCCGGGTGATGCTGCCGCTGTCGCTGCTCGTCGGCATCTACATCTTCCTGCGCGGCCACAACGATCCGGGCGGCGGGTTCATCGCCGGCCTTGTGGTGGCCATCGCCTTCCTGATGCAATACATGGCCAGCGGCTTCGGCTGGGCCGAACGGCGCATGAGGATCGACTACCACGCCATGATCGCCTGGGGCGTCCTCATTGCCGGCCTTACCGGCGTCGGCGCCTGGCTGGCCAGCCGCCCCTTCCTCACCAGCGATTTCACCTATGTGAAGCTGCCGATCCTGGAGGAGTTCGAACTGGCGACCGCCATGAGCTTCGACGTCGGCGTGTTCCTGACCGTCGTCGGCTCGGTCATGCTGGCGCTGGCCAATCTCTCGCGGCTGGCGCGGCGCACCGAGGAGCCGGTCAGCGCCGAACCGATGGACTTCCGCCCGGTGCCGGACGACGACGCCGGAGAGGCCGGAACCGGCGGCGACGGCAGCAAGGCCGGCATGGCCGCGAAGGAGAGCGTCTAGATGGAGTTCCTGGTTGCCAGCGGCGTCGGCTCCGTGACCGCGGCGGGGGTCTACCTGGTGCTGCGCGGACGCACCTTCCCGGTCATCGTCGGGCTCGCCCTGCTGTCCTACGCCGTCAATCTCTTTCTCTTCGCGACCGGGCGACTGGTGATCGACCAGCCACCGGTGATCACCGACGGCGTGACCAGCTACACCGACCCGCTGCCGCAGGCTCTGGTGCTGACCGCCATCGTGATCTCCTTCGGCATGACCGCCGTCATCGTGGTGCTCGCGCTGCGGGCCTACCTCGAGGCCGGTTCCGATGCCGTCGACACCAACGTCGACGCGGAGCCCGAAGACGCCGGTGACGGGCGTCCGGCCGGCAGCAGCGGAGGGAGCTCCGCATGAACCACCTGATCATTCTTCCGGTCATTCTGCCGGCTTTGCTGGCACCCTTCATCGTTTTGGCGATGCGTCACGACCTGCTGCTGCAGCGGGTCTTCTCCATGGCCGGCGCGGTCGCGCTGCTGGGCATCGCGTTGATGCTGCTGGGCGAGGCCGCCGGCGGGCCGCCGCAGGTCTACGAACTCGGCAACTGGCCGGCCCCCTTCGGCATCGTTCTTGTGCTTGACCGCCTCTCGGCCCTGATGGTGCTGCTCACCGGCATCCTGGCCGTGGTGGTGGCAGGCTATGCCATCAGCTCCGGCTGGGACACGCGGGGCCGCCATTTCCACGCGCTGCTCCAGTTCCAGTTGATGGGCATTACGGGCGCCTTCCTGACCGGCGACATTTTCAATCTCTTCGTTTTCTTTGAAGTGCTGCTGATCGCCTCCTACGGCCTGATGCTGCACGGCGGCGGCGCGGCGCGGACGCGCGCCGGCGTGCAGTACGTGGTTGTGAACCTCGCCGGATCGACCCTCTTCCTCATCGCGGTCGGCATCATCTACGGCGTCACCGGAACGCTCAACATGGCCGATCTGGCCGTCAAGGTGCAGCAGGTGGCTCCAGGCGACGAGGCGCTGCTGCGCGCCGGCGGCCTGCTGTTGCTGGTGGTCTTTGCCGTCAAGGCCGCCCTGGTGCCGATCCATTTCTGGCTGCCCGGGACCTATGCCAATGCCCCGGCGCCAGTGGCCGCACTCTTCGCCATCATGACCAAGGTCGGCGCCTACTCGATCCTGCGGGTGTTCACGCTCGTCTTCGGTGAATCCGCGGGCGCAACAGCCTGGATCGCCGCCGACTGGCTGCTGCCCGCCGCCCTTGTGACGCTGGTGATCGGAACCGTCGGCGTGCTCGGCGCCAAGGCCCTCACCCGGCTGGTCTGCTTCTCCGTGGTCGCCTCCATGGGGACGCTGCTGACGGCGATCTCCATCTTCACACCGGCCGCGACCGTGGCGGCGTTGTTCTATCTGATCCACTCGACCTTTGCGACGGCGGCCCTGTTCCTGCTCGCCGACCAGATCAGCATGCGCCGCGGCGGCGCCGGGGACCGGCTGATCACCGCACCGCGCTTTGCCCAGACCGGCCTGCTGGCGGGCCTCTTCTTCCTGGCCGCGATCGCCATGGCCGGAATGCCGCCGATGACCGGCTTCCTCGGCAAGCTTCTGGTCCTCGACAGCGCCCGCGCATCGGATTCCATGGCAACCATCTGGGCCGTGGTCCTCATCACCTCCCTCGTCGCCATCGTCGGCTTTGCGCGGGCCGGCAGCGTCGTGTTCTGGAAGAGCGCCTCGGTCCCGGGTCCGGAAGAAGACAAGACCGCGCCATCGCTTCCCGCCCTGCCGATGGCTGCCGCCGGGGCTATGCTCGCCGCCATGGTTGCCGTGGCGGTCTTTGCCGGCCCGGTTACGGGCTATCTCGAAGCGACGGCGGCGAGCCTCTACGAGCCTGCCGGATACATCCGGGCGGTGCTCGGCCCCGATATGACGGCAGCGCGATGACCGAGGAGACCAGCCGATGCTAGCCAAGTTGCTCCCGCACCCGCTGCTGACGGTCACCCTGACCATCGTCTGGATGATGCTGTTGAACGCCTTTTCGATCGGCGGCCTGGTTCTGGGCGTGTTCCTCGGCGTGACCGTGCCTCTTCTCACGCAGGCTTTCTGGCCGAGCCGCCCGCGCGTCCGCAACCCGCTGATGATCGCAGAGTACGGCCTGGTCGTGCTCTGGGACATCGTGCTGGCCAACATCCAGGTCGCCTACATCGTCGTCTTCAAGCCGAACAACAAGCTGCGTCAGCACTTCATCGCCGTTCCGCTCGAGGTCTACTCGCCGGAGGCCATCACCGTGCTGGCCGGCACCATCACCATGACGCCGGGAACCGTCTCCGCCGATCTTTCCGCCGACGGCCGCGTGCTGCTGGTGCACTGCCTGGATACCGGCGACCCCGAGGGAACGGTGACCCAGATCAAGGCGCGCTACGAAGCACGACTGAAGGAGATTTTCGAATGATCACCTATGCGCTCTTCTTCGGCTTCGCCTGCTTTGCCCTCGGACTGCTGCTCAACCTCTACCGTCTCGCCAAAGGCCCCAGTGTCGCCGACCGTGTGCTGGCCCTGGACACCATGGTCATCAACGGCATCGCACTGCTGGTGCTCTACGGCGTCGCGCAGGGCACCGCCGTCTACTTCGAGGCGGCCCTGCTCTTCGCCATGGTCGGCTTCATCACGACAGTCGCCTTTTGCAGGTTCATCCTGCGCGGCGACGTCATCGAATAGCGGCGGGCTGTCATGGACTGGCTGGTGGAACTCCTGCTTTCGGCGGTGATCGTTTTCGGCGGCATCTTCGGCCTGGTCGGCTCCTACGGCCTGGCCAAGCTGCCCGATCTCATGAGCCGCCTGCACGGGCCGACCAAGGCCACGACCCTTGGCGTGGGCTCGGTGCTGATCGCCTCGATCATCTTCATGCTCTGGGATCAGAGCACGCTCACCGTCCACGAACTGCTGATCACGATCTTTCTCTTCCTCACCGCACCGATCACGGCGAACTTCATCGCCAAGTCGTTCCTTCACCGCCGCGGCGAAAGCGACCTGAAGCTGCCGGAGACCGGGAGCGAGTGCGGCTGGGCCAGCTTCGACAAGCCGCCCAACGCAGACGACGACGAGCCAAGCTCCCTGACCATCCCCCGGCGCCACGGCAAGTAGCACGCCCTCCAAAGCAGAGCGGACGCCGTCAGGACACTGGCGGCCAACAAGGTGGATATCCCTACGGCCAGGGGGGACTTGCGCCTGACCGTGGCCTCTCTATTATCCCATGGCAACCGCTGCCGCAGAGCTGCGGGTCTGAACGATGCAAGCATATGCTTGGACCATGGGAGGAAAACCAAATGAATCTGGGCTATCCGTCTGAAAAGACGAAGAAAATCACGACGAGGCGCGCTTTCTCGGCGTTGCTTGCCGCTGGCACGGCCGTCGGGCTGCTCGCCGCCGGCACGGCAAACGCCAAGGTTGAGGGCGACACCATTGTGCTCGGCTCGGCAATCTCGCTGACCGGCAAGTACGCCACCAACGGCGTCCACGCGCAGAACGGCTATGAGATTGCCGTCAAGAAGATCAACGACAATGGCGGCGTCACCGTCGGCGGCAAGTCCTACAAGTTGAAAGTCGTCTACTACGACGATGAATCCACCCCTGCCCGCGGCGCGCAGCTCGCCGAGCGCCTGATCAAGCAGGACGGCGTGCAGTTCATGCTGGGCCCGTACTCCTCCGGCCTCACCAAGGCAATCGCGCCGGTGACCGAGAAATACAAGATCCCGATGGTGGAAGCCGAGGGTGCTTCGCGCTCGCTCTTTACCCAGGGCTACAAGTATCTCTTCGCCGTGCTCTCGACCTCCGAGCAGTACCTGGCCAGCGCCATCGATCTGGCCGCCGAGATGGCGGAAAAGGAAGGCCGCAAGCCCTCCGACATCAAGATCGCCATGGCCTTCGAGAACGATCCCTTCTCGCTTGACGTGCGTGCCGGTGTCATGGACGACGCCAAGAAGTACGACATGAAGATCGTCATCGACGACAAGCTGCCGCGCGATCTCTCGGACATGTCCGCGACGCTGACCAAGGCCAAGGCCCTGAAGCCGGACCTGCTCATCGTCTCCGGCCACTCCAAGGGCGCCGCCACGGCGGTGCGCCAGATCAACGAGATGAAGATCGACATCCCGATGATCGCCATGACCCACTGCGAGGCCGCCAAGGTCACCGACAAGTTCGGCGCCGGCGCCAACGACATCCTCTGCTCGACGCAGTGGGCCGAGACGCTGACCTACGAGGACCCGCTGTTCGGAACCGCAGCGGAGTTCCACGAAGAGTTCAAGCAGACCTTCGAGGGCTACACCACGGTGCCTTACCAGTCCGCCCAGGCGGCCGCAGCCGTGATGGTCTGGAAGGACGCCTTCGAACGGGCCGACAGCTTCGAAATCGGCAAGGTCCGCGATGCCATCGCCGCCACCGAGATGAACACCTTCTACGGTCCGATCAAGTTCTCCGAGGCCGGCAACAACATCGCCAAGCCGATGGTGCTGCGCCAGATCCAGGAAGGACAGTACAACGTGGTGGCCCCCTCGAAGTGGGCTTCGCATCCGGTGAACTATCCGCGCGACGCGGGATTCTGAGGTGCTTTGGCGGGGACCGCGTCATGCGCGTCCCCTCACCCGGATCTGCCGCCGCCGGCCGAAAGGGCCGGCGGCGGTGCCGGCTGCGCCGCATCCTGCTTCAAGCCTTCACTCTGAGTTGATCTGCAATGTTCGATAACCTGTCCCTTCTGGGGCTGGCCCCTGTCTTCAACATCCAACTGTTGCTGGACGGGCTTTTCATCGGCGCCATCTTCGCCCTTGCGGCCTATGGACTGGCCCTGGTCTGGGGCGTGATGAACGTCAAGAACCTTGCCCAGGGCGACTTCGTCATCATGGGCGGCTACATCGCCTACAGCCTGGCAGAGCTTGGCATTCACCCGATCTTCGGGCTGCCGGTGGCCGTCGTCGTCATGTTCGCCTTCGGCTGGGCCGTCTACGTCCTGGTCATCCGCCGGGTCATCGACCGCGACCTCTTCACATCACTGCTGGCGACCTTTGGCATCGCCATTGTGGTGCAGCAGACCCTTAACCTCATCTACGGTCCTGAGGTGAAGATCGCCGAGTCCGGCTTCGCGATCCGCTCGGCGCTCGACAATCAACTGACCGTCGCCGACATCAAGCTGGTGTCCTTCGCGATGGCCGCGGCTCTGGCCATTGCGGTGGTCATCTTCATGAAGCGCAGCCGCATGGGCCAGGCGATCCGCGCCACGGCACAGGATCCGCGCGCCGCCAAGATCATGGGCATCGACACTGACCGGGTCTATGCCTTCACCTTCTCGCTGAACGCCGCGATCTGCGGGGCCGCCGGCGTGCTGATCGCCATGATCTGGGTGATCCAGCCCTTCTACGGCATCACCCACTCCATCCGATCCTTCGTCATCGTGACGGCGGCGGGTTTCGGCAACCTGCCGGGCGTCATCATCGCCGGCCTCGGACTCGGGGTCGCCGAACAATACAGTGGTTTCGTCATGGGCGCCGAGTTCCAGCAGGCCACGGTGGTCGGCCTGCTGGTCGCCGTTCTTGTCTGGCGGCAGATCCAGCAGAGCCGGATCAGGCAGGTGGTGCAATGACGGCGCAACAGAGACAGTTTCTTCTCTACGGGCTGATCCTGCTCGGCGGGATCGCCGCGCCCTTCGTGTTCCCCAACTACACCTTCCAGATCGCCGTCCTCTGGGTGATGATTCTCTTCGCCCTGACCTGGGACATCATGGGCGGGCAGATGGGCTACAACTCGCTGGGCAACATCTTTTTCTTCGGTGCCGGCATGTACGCCTGCGCCGTCATTCAGATCGGCCTCTACTACAACGTCGGGGAATACACCTCGGCCTACGGCGCGGTGCGTGTCGATTTCACGCCGGGCCAGTACTACTTCGGCCTGGTGCTCGGCATCCTCGCCTCGGCGGTGATCTCCGCGGTCTTCGCGGTGATCTTCGGCTGGATCGTCTTCGGCCTGCGCGGGCCGTACTTCGCCATCGGCACGCTGGGCGTGGCCATTGCGGCGGGCGAACTGGTGGGCGCCTGGGACTGGCTGGGCGGCGGCAGCGGCATCTCCATGCCCACATACCCGGGTGAGCCCGACGCCCGCGCCAATCTGTTCTACTTCCTCTGTTTCGGCAGCGCGGTCGCCACCTTTCTGTTCCTCAGGATCCTCTACGCCACCCGTTTCAAGCTGGCGATCAACGCCATCCGCGACGACGAGGCCAAGGCCGAGGCCATGGGGGTTCACACCCTGCGCTACAAGATCATCGCCTGGTCCATCGCCGCCTTCTTCCTGGGCATTTCCGGTGCGATCTACGGCAACATGAGCGGCTTCATCGAACCGCTGGAGGTCGCCTTCCCGACCGTCACCTTCGGCATCTTCATGGTCCTCATGGCGCTGCTGGGCGGCAAGGGCACGCTCTGGGGTCCGGTGCTGGGTGCGACCCTGTTCCACGTGATCAAGGAGGTCACCTGGACCCACCTGCTGGGCTGGCAGTGGGTGGCCCTCGGCCTGCTGATCATCGTCAACGTGGTCTACTTCCAGCAGGGCCTGCTTGGCTGGGCGCAGGAGAAATGGCCGGAGGCCTTCGGCATCCGCGTCGACGAGGACAGCAGTGCCGCAAACCGCGAACAACGGAGTGCCGCTGAATGACCGATATGATCGAGGTCGCCGGCGTCTCCAAGGCCTTCGGCGGTGTCCAGGCCAATCGCGACGTGTCCCTGCGCGTCCCTCCCGGCAAGATCACCGGGCTGATCGGGCCCAACGGCTCCGGCAAGACCACGCTGTTCAATTCCATCGTCGGCTATCACCCCATCGACGAGGGCTCGATCCGCTTCGAGGGGCGCGAGATTTCCAGGCTCCGCGTGCCGCAGATCGCCCGGCTGGGCCTGCTGCGCACCTTCCAGCAGACGCGCATCTATTCCAAGATGGACTGCGTGCAGAACATGCTGATCTCGGTGCCCCACCGGGAGGCCGGCTGGCGCACGATGTTCACACCCTTCCAGCCGGAACTCGTGGAAAAGGCCGAACATCTGTTGGAGTTCGTCGGCCTCTACGCCAAGCGGCGCCTGATCTCAGGCGATCTTTCCTTCGGGCAGCAGAAGCTCCTGGAGTTCGCCATGGCGCTGATGAACGAGCCCAAGGTGCTGCTGCTCGACGAGCCGACCGCCGGCATCAACCCGACCCTGATCAACGGCCTGATCGACCGGCTGAAACGGGCCAACGAGGAGTTCGGGATCACCCTCTTCGTCATCGAACACAACATGCGCGTCATCATGAACCTGGCGGAAAACATCTACTGCCTCGCCCACGGCGAGCTCCTGGCGGAAGGCCCGCCGGGGGAGATCCAGAACGACCAGCGGGTGATCGACGCCTACCTGGGGGCCCACTGATGGCGTCTGAAAACAACCAATCTGAGAGCAACCAGGAAGACGCCAAGCGGATCCGCGGCTACGGCCATGGCGGCGTCGAGACGGTCATCTCCGTCGAGGACGTAAACCGCCAGGCGGCAGCGCTGACTGAGTCCGGCATTCCCGAAGGCCGCGTTGCCGCCCTCGCAGCGGGTGAGCCCTACGTCAGCATCGACGGCCTGCGGGCCGGCTACGGCAAGATGGAAATCCTGCACGACTTCAACCTGCAGGTCGGCCGTGGCCAGTCGCTCTGCCTGATCGGGCCGAACGGGGCCGGCAAGTCCACGGTGCTGCACTCCATCTTCGGCTTCACCAACATCTTCGCCGGCTCGATTACGGTGGGCGGCCGCGATGTCACGAAGCTCTCCCCCAAGGACAAGCTGCGCACGGCGGGCGTCGCCTACATCCTGCAGGACAAGTCGGTCTTTCCGGCCATGACAGTGGAAGAGAACCTCTGGATGGGCGGCTACCTGATGGACAGCCCCGCCCAGGCGAGGCAGAAGGCGGAGCAGATCTTCGACAAGTATCCGCGCCTGGCCGAGCGGCGCGGCCACCAGGCAAAGGTGCTTTCCGGCGGCGAGCGCCGGCTGCTGGAGATTTCCCGCGCCCTGGTCATGGAACCGGAGGTCCTGCTGGTGGACGAGCCCTCCATCGGGCTGGAGCCCCGCTTCATCGATATGGTTTTCGAAATCCTGAACGATCTGCAGAAGGGCGAAGGCAAGACCATCATCATGGTGGAGCAGAACGCCAAGAAGGGCCTGGAGTTCGCCGACATCGGCTATGTTCTGGTCTCCGGCGAGCTGGCCATGGCCGATGCCGGCGACCGCCTGTTGGAGGATCCCCAGGTCGGCCGCCTGTTCCTCGGCGGATAGGGGTTCTCAGGGTTTGACGGCACCGGCCCGCTCCCCTGCATCTCGCGCATGGCCGCTTGGCCGAAGGTAGGGCTTGAACCCCCGGGTTCCAGCGGCAATGCTCTGACGCTTATCCAGTGCTGTGTGGGTCGTGCCGCGGGCCGCTCCGCCGCCGGCCTTATGAAAAGGGTTCGTGAAGATCATGCAGATGACCGGCCAGTACCGTATCGAGGCGCCGCGCCAGGCGGTTTGGGAAGCGCTCAACGACGTCGAGGTGCTGCGCACCTGCATTCCCGGCGTGGAGGAGATCGAGAAGACCTCGGACACCGAGTTCACGGCCAAGGTCAAAGCCAAGGTGGGGCCCGTCTCCGCGCGCTTTGCAGGGGCGGTCACCCTCAGCGACCTGGATCCGCCCAACGGCTACACGATTTCCGGCGAGGGCAAGGGCGGCGCGGCCGGCTTTGCCAAGGGAGGCGCCAAGGTGCGCCTGGAAGAAGACGGCGCCGGAACCCTGCTGAACTACGACGTCGAGGCCAAGGTGGGTGGCAAGCTGGCCCAGATCGGCTCCCGCCTGATCGACGGTACGGCCAAGAAGATGGCCGATGACTTCTTCTCCCGCTTCGCGGAGACCGTCGGGGGTCCGCCGGCAGAGCCGGCAGCCGCCCCGGCCCCAGCTCCGGCTCCCGCGGCGGCGGCGACAGCTACGGCACCCGCACCGGCGGCAGCCGCTGCCGCAGCGGACCCGGATGCCGATGTCGGCGCCGGCGCCTCGCTCGGCGTCTGGGTGACCGGACTGCTTGTCGTTGTCCTTATCCTGCTTGCGGTCTTTGCGCTTTAAGCAGGGTCTGCGCTGCAATCATTGCGTCATAAAACAGCGTTTCCAGGTCGACCTAGACCAAAGTATCAGGCCCGGGACAGCCGCGCCCCTTGACCTGAAAATCCTACCGCAACACACTGATTCCCCGCAGAACATACGGCGGCCGCAGGGTACCGACTGGCAATCGGGCGGTTGCAGACAAGAATAACCGGACATTCCGTTCGGAGGTCAATGAAGGGAGATCCCCATGCCCACTGTTTCGATGACAGTCAATGGGCAGGCGGTGACGGGCGAGGTCGAAGGCCGCACACTGCTTGTTCAATTCTTGCGTGAACAGCTTTCGCTTACCGGGACACACGTCGGCTGCGACACCAGCCAGTGCGGCGCCTGCGTGGTCAACGTCGACGGCGAGTCCGTGAAAAGCTGCAGCATGCTGGCGCTGCAGGCCGACGGCGCCGAGGTGACGACCATCGAAGGGCTGGCGAGCAACGGCAGCCTGCACCCGATGCAGGAAGCCTTCCGCGAACACCATGGGTTGCAGTGCGGCTTCTGCACACCTGGAATGGTGATGTCGGCGGTCGATCTGCTGAAAAAGAACCCCAACCCGGACGAGGGCGAGATCCGCGAGTGGCTGGAGGGCAATATCTGCCGCTGCACCGGCTACCACAACATCGTCAAGGCGATCCAGTCCGCCGCCGCAAGCATGAGGGGTTAGGGCCATGACAGACACCGGAATTGGCGCCAGCGTCAAGCGCAAGGAAGACTTCCGTTTCCTGACCGGCGAGGGCCGCTACACCGACGATATCAACCGGCCGGGCCAGCTTCACGCCTACTTCGTGCGCTCGCCCCACGCCCATGCCGCGGTCAAGGGCGTGAACAAGGCCGAGGCCGAGGCCGCCGAGGGCGTTGTCGCCGTCTTCACGGGCGCTGACATGGCCGCCGATAACGTCGGTTCCCTGCCCTGCGGCTGGGTGGTCAACGACCGTCACGGCGAGCCGCACAAGGCGCCGCCGCACTTCCCGCTGGTCCGGGACAAGGTGCGCTACGTCGGCGACCATGTGGCCGTCGTGATCGCCAAAACCTATGCCGCCGCCCGCCAGGCCGCCGAGCTGGTCGAGGTCGACTATGACGAGCTGCCGGCGGTGGCGGAAACCGGCAAGGCCCGGGACGGTTCCGCGGCGCTGTTGCACGAGGAGGCGCCGGGCAATCTCTGCTACGACTGGGTGCTGGGCGACGAGGCCGAGGCCGATGCCGCCTTCGCCAAGGCGCACCATGTCACCAAGATCGATCTCGTGAACAACCGGCTGATCCCCAACGCCATGGAGCCGCGGGCGGCGATCGGCGAATACGACATGGGGACCGACAGCTACACGCTCTACTCCACCAGCCAGAACCCGCACCTGCTGAAGCTCATCCTCTGCGCCTTTGTGCTGGGGCTGAACGAGAACAAGCTGCGGGTGATCGCGCCGGATGTCGGCGGCGGCTTCGGCTCCAAGATCTTCTGCTACGCCGAGGAGACGGTCTGCACCTGGGCCGCCAAGAAGGTGAAGGCGCCGGTAAAGTGGACGGCCGAGCGCACCGAGAGCTTCACCTCCGACGCCCACGGGCGCGACCACATAACCCATGCCCAACTGGCGATGGACGAGAACGGCAAGTTCCTTGGCATGAAGGTGGACACCACGGCGAACATGGGCGCCTACCTGTCCAGTTTCTCGACCTCGGTGCCGACCTACCTCTACGCGACGCTGCTGGCCGGCCAGTACACCACGCCGGTCATCTTCGCCAACGTGAAGGCGGTCTTCACCAACACCGCGCCGGTCGACGCCTACCGCGGCGCCGGGCGGCCGGAGGCCACCTACGTCGTCGAGCGGCTGGTCGAGGTCGCGGCCCGGGAAATGGGGCTCGACCCCGCCGAGATCCGGCGGCGGAACTTCATCCAGCCCGATCAGTTCCCCTATCAGACCCCGGTGGCGCTGCAGTACGACATCGGCGACTACGGCGCCTCCCTCGACAAGGCGCTGGAGATGATCGACTACGACGGCTTTGCGGCCCGTCGTTCGGCCTCCGAGGCCAAGGGTATGCTCCGGGGCATCGGCTTCTCCGCCTATATCGAGGCCTGCGGCATTGCCCCTTCGGCGGTGGTCGGCTCCCTCGGCGCCGGCGTCGGCCTCTGGGAATCGGCGCAGGTCCGCTTCAACGCGACGGGCTCGGTTTCGGTCTTCACCGGGGCCCACAGCCACGGCCAGGGCCATGAGACCACCTTCTCGCAGTTGGTGTCCGACACCCTGGGCGTGCCCATCGAGAACGTGGAGATCGTGCACGGCGATACCGGCTCGATCCCCATGGGCATGGGCACCTACGGTTCGCGCTCCCTGGCGGTCGGCGGCTCGGCGATCTCGCGCGCCTGCGACAAGATCATCGAGAAGTCGCGCAAGATCGCGGCGCATCTGATGGAAGCCTCGGTGGACGACGTCGAGTTCGAGAACGGCACCTTCCGGGTCGCCGGGACCGACAAGGAGAAGTCCATCGCCGAGGTCGCCTTCACCGCCTATGTGCCGCACAACTATCCGGAGGGCGTGGAGCCCGGCCTCGACGAGACCGCCTTCTACGATCCTCTGAACTTCACCTATCCCTCGGGCGTGCACATCTGCGAGGTGGAGATCGACCCCTCGACCGGGGTGACGGAAGTCGTCGACTGGGTCGCCGTTGACGACTTCGGCAAGGTGATCAATCCGATGGTGGTCGAAGGCCAGGTTCACGGTGGCATTGCCCAGGGCGTGGGCCAGGCGCTGCTCGAGAACTGCGTCTACGACGGTGACAGCGGGCAGCTCCTGACCGGGTCCTACATGGACTACTGCATGCCGCGGGCCGACGACCTGCCGTCTTTCCGCGTCGGCATGACGGAGACGCCCTGCACCCACAATCCCTTGGGTGTGAAGGGCTGCGGCGAAGCCGGTGCGATTGCCGCCCCGGCCGCCACCATCAACGCCATTACCAATGCGCTCGGCATCCTTTCCATGGATATGCCTGCCAGCCCCGAGAAGGTCTGGCGCCTGGCCAACCAGCAGAAAATGGCCGCCGAGTAAGGGGAGACGACAACGATGTACGATTTCAACCATCACCGCCCCGGCTCGGTCGCCGAAGCCGCCAGCGCCCTGGCCGGCGCCTCGGACGGCAAGCTTCTGGCCGGCGGCATGACGCTGATCGCGACGCTGAAGCAGCGCCTCGCCAGCCCTTCCGACCTGATTGACCTCGGCGCCATTGCCGAACTGAAGGGCATCAAGGAAGACGGCGGAGCCCTGGTCATCGGCGCGATGACGACCCACGCCACCGTGGCAAACGACCCGACCGTGAAAGCCAAGATCCCGGCTCTGGCCGCGCTGGCCGAGGGGATCGGGGACGCCCAGGTCCGTAACTGCGGCACCATCGGCGGGTCCATCGCCAACAACGATCCGGCTGCCGACTATCCGGCGGCCGTGGTCGGGCTCGGCGCCACGGTCCACACCGACAAGCGCCAGATCGAGGCAGACGACTTCTTCACGGGGATGTTCGAAACCGCGCTGGACGAGGGCGAGATCATCACCGCGGTCTCCTTCCCCATCCCGGAAAAGGCCGGCTATGCCAAGTTCGCCAACCCGGCCTCCCGCTATGCCATTGTCGGCGTGATGGCCGCCAGCGGCCCGGCGGGCACCCGCGTCGCGGTCACCGGCGCCGGGCCGTCGGTGTTCCGGATCGGCGATGCCGAAGCGGCGCTCGGCGGCGGCTTTTCCGCCGATGCGGTCTCGGGGGTGACCGTCGGCGCGGACGGCTTGAACGCCGACATGCACGCCTCGGCGGACTACCGTGCCCATCTGGTCAGCGTGATGCTGCGGCGGGCGGTCGAATCCGCAGGCTGAACGTCAGCCTGACGTCTGTGCAAGGCCGGGCCCGTTGGGCCCGGCCTTCGCTTTTCCGAGTTTGCGGCGGCGCCGGCCCGCGGTAGCTTGCGCCCATGGCCAACCCGGAAAATGAAGCGTCCCTCAAATCAAAGCGACCCTGGGCCCGCCGGCTGGCCATCGGCCTTGCGGTGCTTATCGCTGCCGTCGTCCTGGCGGTGCTGGGGCTGCGCAAGGAGATCGCGGGCGGGATCCTGCAGAGTGTCCTGGAGGGCCGCGGCATCGCCGTGGCCACGCTCGAGGTCGAGCAGCTTTCCCTCAGCCGGGCGACGCTCGGGCCTCTGGCGCTGGGCAACGCCGGGGAACTGACGGCTGAGCGGATCATCCTGGATCTGGATATCAGCCTGACAAGCGCAGAGGTCACCGCGATAACGGTCGAGGACCCCGGTCTCTCGGTCGATCTCACCGGCCAGGGTCCCCTCCTCGGCAGTCTTCAGGCTGCCGTCGACGCGCTCCGGGCTCAGGACACAGGAACGCGCGCCGACCCTGCCGCGCCGGCCATCCCGCCCGTCACCATGAGCGGCGGCCGTATCCTGGCACTGACCCCGCAGGGCACCATGGAAGTCTCGCTCGACGGCGGTATCGAACCGCAGGCGGACGGCGCACTGGCAGCCGCCTTGGCAGCAAGTGCGGACAGCCCCCTGGGCAGGCTTGCCGCCAGTCTACAGGGGCGGCTCGGCAGCGCAGGAGACTTTGCCGCGCGGGCGCAGATCGACGAGGGCGAACTCCGCTGGCAGGACTTTGGCATCGGGCAGGTCGCCGGCACACTGGCCGTCGCCCGGCCCGCCGGCGGCACGCCGAGGCTGAACAGCAACCTCGCCTTCGAAGATCTGTTCTACCGGCCAGAGGACGGGCCACCGCTGACCTTCATGCAGGGGCGTCTGGAAGCGCGCGGCGATCTGAGCGGCCTGACCTTGAGCGCCCGGCTTGACGGAGAAGGCGAAACCATCGTCCTGGACCTGGATGGCGGCCTGGAGGCCGCCGACCTGACGGATGGCGCTGCGACCCGGGAACTCGCCGTCTCCTTCGCTGCTGAGGTCGGCACGCAGGGTGCCCTGGCCGCACTGCTGGAGCTGCCGGAGCCTGCCCCTGAGCGGGGCCAGCTCACGTTCATCGCCGATCTGCGCGCGGATGTGCCGGGATCAGCCCTGCAGCCAGGGGACCGCAGCACCTCCTGGCAGGAGGCGACCGGCGACGCCCTCGGCGCGCTGCTGGAAAGCGGCAACGCCTTGCTGCATGGCGATGTCATTCTGGCCGATGTCGCGCTCTCGGACGGCAGCGGCGGGCTCTCGGCCCACATTCCGCTGATCGCCGATCTGCAGGGCGGCACGTTGAACATGCGCCTGAGCGACGACATGGAACTGCGCATCGAGAGCCTTGCCGAAGAGACCCTGGCAAGCCTCGGGGTCCTGCGGGAGCATCGGCCGGTTCTGCAGTCCGGGTTCTCGCTCTCCGTTTCGGCATCGCAGCCCAGGCCCGCCACGGCGACCATGAGGGCCGCCTGGCCGCCCGAAGATGCGCAGATCATGCTCCCGCTCCGTTTCAGCAGTGAGCAGGGTGTCAACGCCGAGGCCGTTGCGCTGGGCCGGGCCACATTGACGGGCAACGGTCTCCTGCGACGCTTCAGCGGAACCCTGTCGACGGCGCTCACAGCCGAACGCTTTGCCGTTGCCGCAGGCGAGGCCCGCGGGCTGGACGTTGTCCTGCCGCTGCGCGTCGACTATCGGCTCGGCATGCTCGAAGCCAGCCTGGACGGCAGCGGCAGCATCGCTGTGCGCCAGGTCGCCGGCGCGCTGCCTCTGCGCTTCAAGGAGCCGACCGCTTTGACGATCACCCAGGCCCGTGTCCGCTGGAGCGAAGAGGACGCGGCCTACACCTACCGCCTGCAGGCCCGCGATCCCTCGGCAGTCCTGGAGCTTATCACGGCCAACGAGCGCCTGGAGGTTGGTCTGGAGGATGGCGCCTTTACCCTCGACGGGCGTTTCGCGGTGGATCGGGGCCATAGCGCCACCGCCGCAGCAAGGTTCGGCCGGATCGCCGTACCGGCCTACGGCGTGACGGCTGCGGACATGACAGCCGAAAGCGACCTGAACCAGGACCTGCTGCCGGCGCTGGGCCGGTTTTCGGTTTCCAGCCTGACGGCGGATCTGACAGCCCTTCCCCTGGAAGCGGTCACTCTGGACGGCGAGTTGCGGCGGGCCGGCACCGGCTTTGACCTCGCCGCAACGATCGGCCTGGCCGACGGACCGCCGCTTGCCAAGCTGACGGGACGCTACGACGATGCGGGCACGGGCACCGCGCGTGTCGTCTTTGACGGTTTGCAGTTTTCGCCGGACGGACTGCAGCCGTCAGACATCTCTCCGGCCCTTGCAGACCTGGAAGAGGTGGAAGGCCGTCTCACCGGCGATGCGACGCTGCACTGGCCGATAGACGGCGCTCCCTCCGCAGCGACAGTCAGAACAGCGGGTCTGTCGTTCCGAACCCAGGGCGTCGGCGTCAAGGGACTGGTCCTGGACCTTGAACTCGACAGTCTCATGCCGATCGCGAGCAAGCCGGACCAACGTCTGCGCATCGGGGAGATCGACGCCGGCGCCCCGATCACGGAGATCGACCTCAGCTTTAGCCTGAACCAACAACCCGACCCAGGCGTCGATCTTTCAGGGGGCAGCTTCCGCCTGGGCGGCGCGGCCTGGCGGATCGAGCCGACACGGCTGGACCCGGCCGCAGCGGAAAACGCCATCGCCCTGGCCACCGAGACCCTGGACCTCGCGACCTTCTTCTCCCTCATCGAGGTCGAAGGCCTTTCCGGCAGCGGCATTCTGGTCGGCCGTATCCCGATCCGCGTCGGTGAAGCGGGCGTGGTGATCGACAACGGCAAGCTCGAGGCGCAGGCACCGGGCCGGCTCTCCATTCGGTCCCAGGCGCTTGTTTCGGCCCTCTCCGGCGGCGGCGAGACGGTGGAACTGGCGATCCGGGCGCTGGAGGACTTTCGCTATGAGCGGCTCTCCGTGACGGTGAACAAGACCCTGGCCAACGACGCCCAGGTCCTGCTGTCGATCCTGGGCCAGAACCCCGCCGTCCTGGACGGCCAGCCCTTTCAGTTCAACATCAACCTGGAGAGCAATCTGACCAGCGTCCTCGAGGCCGTCCGCCAGGGTTTCTCCCTGTCCGACGATGCGCTGCGCCGCGCCTGGCGCCTGCGGCAGTAGGCGCCGGCGGGGATGAAGCGCAGCCCACCGCCGTATGACCCCTTGCACCATAGGGTCGTTGGATAAGGATCCAGCAGACTGCTATGCTGTCAAAGGTTTAGATGTTAGGCGCGATTCGTAAGGGGAGAACAGGCTTTGACGAGAGTTTCCGGCCGCACCTTGGCCTATGCAGTGGTTTGGCCCTGCCTGCTTCTCGCCGCCTGTACACCGAAAGTACAGGTGGAGGCGCCCAAGGAGCCCATTACTATTAACCTGAACGTCAAGCTCGATGCGGAGGTGCGGGTAAAGCTCGAGGAACAGGCGGACAGGGACATTCAGAGCAATCCGGACATCTTCTGACCGGAAGGCCCCAGACCAACTGACCGGCAAGCCCCACCCCGACGAGACGCCCCACGGGCGGCGCTCCAAAACTCTTTGAGGACCACGGTATGACAAGGTTCCGGATCTCCCTTTTCGCAGCTTTGGCGGCAGCGGCCCTGCTGCTGGCCGCACCGGGCGGACCCGCGGCGGCGCAGTCGCTGGACGATCTGCGGGCATCGGGAAAGGTCGGCGAGAGCTACACGGGACTGGCGGTGGCCCGCGACCCCAATGTGGCCGACTTTGTTGAAGAGGTGAATGCCAAGCGCCGGGCAATCTACGCCGAGCAGGCGCAGAAGACCGGGGCGACGGTCGCGGATGTCGGCGCCGTCTATGCACGGGAGATCGTCGAGCAACTGCCGGCGGGTACTTGGGTTTTGACAGACCAGGGAGAGTGGGTACAACAGTAGCCGGCATCCTCTTCGGGTGCTTCCGGCAACCCCTTCCCCATTCACGAAGCGAGATCTTGAACCATGGGCGAGCCGAGCCCCCTTCCCGTCTCCGTGCCCGTCTCCGTGGACGAGACGCTGGACCTCCTGGCGCGCGGCAACTACGTCGGCGAGCGCAGCCTGGCAACGGTTCTCTTTCTCTCGCTGAAACTGGGCCGGCCGCTTTTCCTGGAAGGCGAGGCCGGCGTCGGCAAGACCGAGATCGCCAAGGTCCTGGCCCAGACCCTGGGGCGCCGGCTGGTTCGCCTGCAGTGTTACGAGGGGCTCGATGTCTCCGCCGCGGTTTACGAATGGAACTATCCGCGCCAGATGGTCGAGATCCGCGTTGCCGAGGCCGCAGGCGCCGGCGACCGGGCGAGCCTGACCAGCGACATCTTCGACGAGCGCTTCCTGATCGAGCGCCCCCTGCTGCAGGCGTTGCGGCCCGACGACCGGGGCGCGCCGGTCCTGCTGATCGACGAGCTCGACCGCACGGACGAGCCTTTCGAAGCTTTTCTTCTGGAGGTTCTCTCCGACTATCAGATCACCATTCCGGAACTGGGAACCATCGCCGCGGCAACGCCACCCATCGTGATCGTGACCTCCAACAGGACCCGCGAAATCCACGATGCCCTGAAGCGGCGCTGCTTCTATCACTGGGTCGATTACCCGAACGCCGAGCGCGAACTGGAAATCCTGCGCGTCAAGGCGCCGCAGGCACCGGCGAAGCTCTCCGCGGAGGTCGTCTCCTTCGTGCAGGCGCTGCGCAATGAAGACCTCTTCAAGCTGCCCGGCATTGCCGAGACTCTGGATTGGGCCGAGGCCCTCACCCAGCTCGACAAAGTCGCCCTCGATCCGCAGGCGATCGACGACACCCTGGGCGTCCTGCTGAAGTATCAGGACGACATCGCGAAGATCCAGGGCAGCGAGGCTGCACGCCTGCTGACCGAGGTGAAGTCGGAACTGACGGGCGCCGTCATCGCCTGATTCCAGCAGCCGGGCTGCAGAACGCAGGCCTTCCCATCCCGCATGCGTCCCATCTTTGTCCCAGAGATTGCAGAGCGTTCAGGAATCTAACCCTGGCGTTTATTAGCGTTTCATGTAAACGTAACACTCTAGATCTGCTTATAAACGAAGGCGGCGCGCTGGCCGCGCGACCCGCCGAAACTGGGGTGGGGGAACCATGGCAGATACCTTGCTCGTCGGGATCGACGGCAGCGACGGGGGGGCGCGCGCCGCAAACTTTGCCGCACAGCGCGCCAACGACAGCCAGGCCCGGCTGGTGGTGGCCTACGTCATCGAATGGTCGCCTTACACCTTCAACACACCGCAAGAGAACGAGGTGCGCCACAAGCGCCGCGAAGAGGAGATCGAGCGCGCGGAGAAAGAGGTCATCGCGCCGGCCCTCGCAGCGCTCAAGACCCATGGTGTCGACGCCAAAGGCATCGTCCGCCACGGCCACGCCGCGGAGGTCCTGAGCAGTCTGGCCGGCGAGGAAAAGGCCAGCCAGATTTTCATCGGACGGCGCGGCCTGACCAAGCTGCAGGCGCTCCTGTTCGGCAGCACCGCAGGAAGCCTGGTGCAGATTTCGCCGGTCCCGGTCACCGTCATTCCGTGATCGGCCAGTGACCTGATGCCAAGGGTCCGGCCCTTCGGGGAAAACAGTCGTTCCGCAAAACCACAAAACGGCAACGGCGCGCTGCAGGGGGACCGCAGCACAACGAGATAAAGCGAGGCTTCTATGAAAACGTCGTTCCTGGCCTTCTGCGCCACGCTGTTCTGGGCAACTGCAAGCCTGGCCCAGGACGCCCCCATGAGTCTGGATGAGAGAATCAACCAGACCATCTCTCCGGTCACCAATGCCATCGCCGGGGTGATCTTCTATTCGATCCCGCTTTCCGACGATGTCAGCCTGCCGATCATCGTGGTCTGGCTGGTGGTGGCCGCCCTCTTCGCAACGGTGTATTTCAACTTCATCTCGGTGCGGGCGTTC
Source organism: Rhodospirillales bacterium BBD 1991-14 (assembly GCA_001657395.1). Taxonomy (GTDB): domain Bacteria; phylum Pseudomonadota; class Alphaproteobacteria; order Kiloniellales; family Kiloniellaceae; genus Pelagibius. Next base: position 958,386 of record LYSY01000001.1, read on the forward strand.
AATCACGCCATCGCCCTTGTGCGCGGCGACTATGCCGACCCGAAGGACGCCGGCGAGGTCTCGCACTTCCAGGCCCTGGCGACGGCGCTCTCGGGGACGGTCGGCCTCGGCAACATCGCCGGCGTCGCAATAGCCGTTTCGATCGGCGGTCCGGGGGCGACCTTCTGGATGATCCTCGCCGGTTTTCTCGGCATGTCGCTGAAGTTCGCGGAGTGCACGCTGGGCGTCAAATACCGCAACGAGTATGCGGACGGCACGGTCTCCGGCGGCCCGATGTACTACCTCAGCAAGGGCCTTGGCGAAAAGGGCATGGGCGGACTCGGCAAGGTGCTGGCGGTCTTCTTCGCCATCTGCTGCATCGCCGGGTCGCTGGGCGGCGGCAACATGTTCCAGGCCAACCAGTCGTTCCAGCAGTTCGTCAACGTCACCGGCGGCGAAGCGAGCTTTATGGCCGACAAGGGCTGGCTCTTCGGCCTCATCATCGCGGCGCTCGTCGGCGTGGTCATCATCGGCGGCATCCAGTCCATCGCCAAGGTGACGGAGAAGGTGGTGCCCTTCATGGCCGTCATCTACTGCACCGCCGCGGTCATCATCATCGTCATGAACATCGACAAAGTGCCGGCCGCCTTCGGCGCCATCATCACCGGCGCCTTCAACCCGGAAGGCGTCGCCGGCGGCGCCATCGGCGCACTGATCCAGGGCTTCCGGCGCGCCGCCTTCTCCAACGAGGCGGGCATCGGTTCGGCCTCCATCGCCCACTCGGCGGTGCGCACCAAGGAGCCGGTGACCGAGGGCCTGGTCGCCCTGCACGAACCCTTCATCGACACCGTCGTGATCTGCACCATGACGGCACTCGTCATCGTCATCACCGGCACCTACACGGCCGGCGGCGGCATGAGCGGCGTCGAGCTCACGTCGCTGGCCTTCGAGAGCGCCTTTTCGTGGTTCCCCTACGTGCTGGCGCTGGCGGTGATCCTCTTCGCCTTCTCGACCATGCTGTCGTGGTCCTACTACGGCGTGAAGTGTTGGACCTATCTGTTCGGCGAAAGCCGTTCCATGGACCTGCTCTTCAAGGTGATCTTCTGCATCTTCGTTGTCATCGGCGCCTCCATGAACCTGGGGCCGGTGATCGACTTTTCGGACTCGGCGATCTTCGCCATGTCGATTGCCAACATCATCGGGCTCTACATCCTCTTCCCGGTGGTGAAAGAGGAGCTTTCCTCCTACTGGTCGCGGCTGAAGTCCGGCGAGATCAGGAAGTACGTTCCGGGCGAAGCCGGCACCGGCACCTGACCAACCGAGGGCCCTGAAAGCAAGGAACCGGCAGCCTCCCGGCTGCCGGTTCGTTTGCGCCACGGGCCGGCCGTGGCGTTACGGCGCATAGCCGATCCACTTTCCGCGGCCGTCATAGCCGACCGTTCCGGACGCCACCGGTGCTTCCAGGACCTCGTCGTTGCTGCTCTGGTCCGCCGTGCCGAGGCTGAAGACAAACAGGAAGACGAGGGCAAAAACCGCGATGCTGCCGACGATCCAGCGGACCTTGCGCAGAAGGTCGCCCGCCCCGGGGACGGCGCCTTCGAAGCTTCCCCGGTGGCCCAGGGGGTGGGGTTTGAACTGCTCTTGAATACTGGACATAAGTTGTCTCCAAGCTGCTGCGGGAACCGGAGCCGTAGCGGCGCTGCGGGACCTGCATTTCCAATCCCCTCACTCATCTCTTGACCCTGATGTGCGGCCTTAAGGCCTTGCCGACAAACGACTTCTTCTTATCTCTGGGATTAGCTCCGCTAATTCGCCGGGACTAACGTGCTGCTAGGCGGCCTCCGCCCGATCGGCTAGTCTGCGGCCATGGAGACATTGGAGCCTCAGCCGGACCGGGAGAGCGGCCGTCTGGCCGACAACATCCTCTACTTCGCCCGCACGCTGCGGGCCGCCGGCTTGCCGGTGGGCCCGGGCAAGGTCCTGGACGCCATCGAAGCGGCGACCACAGTCGGCTTCGCCCGGCGCGAGGACTTTTACTGGACGCTCCACGCGGTTTTCGTGAACCGCCGCGATCAGCAGGAGCTCTTCGACCAGGCCTTTCATGTGTTCTGGCGCAACCCGCAGATCCTGGAGCGGGTCATGAGCCTGTTGCTGCCGGACATTACCCCCATGGCCGGCCAGCAGCCGGACAACGCCGACGAGCTCAGCAGACGCCTGACCGACGTGCTCCGCCCGAAGGACCGGGACGACGGCCTGCCGCACGAAGAAGAAGAGCAGACGGAAATCGATGCGGTGATGACCTTCTCCAACAAGGAGGTACTGCAGGAAATCGATTTCGAGAAGATGTCCGCCGAGGAACTGGCCGAAGCCAAGCGCGCCATCCAGGCCATGCGCCTGCCGATCATGGAGGTGCCGACCCGCCGCTATCAGCCGGCGCGCCAGGGACAGCGGGCCGACCTGCGTGCCACAATGCGCGCCGGCCTGCGCAGCGGCGGCGATACCATCCCGCTGCGCTGGAAGCGGGAGCGCCGGCGCCACCCCCCCCTGGTGGTGCTCTGCGATATCTCCGGTTCCATGAGCCGCTATTCGCGCATGCTGCTGCACTTCATGCACGCCGTCACCAACGACCGCGACCGCGTCCACAGCTTCGTCTTCGGCACGCGCCTGACCAACATCACCCGCCACCTGCGCCACAAGGACGTGGACGTCGCCGTCGAGAAGGTCTCGGAATCCGTGGTCGACTGGTCGGGCGGCACCCGCATCGGCGCCTGCCTGCACGACTTCAACGTCACCTGGGCCCGGCGCGTCCTGGGCCAGGGGGCGGTGGTGCTGCTGATCTCGGACGGACTGGACCGCGACAATGCCGAGGGGCTTTCCGGCGAGATCGAACGCCTGCACAAGTCCTGCCGCCGTCTCATTTGGCTCAATCCGCTCTTGCGCTACGAGGCCTACGAGCCAAGATCTATGGGAGCCAAGGCAATGATCGATCATGTCGACGATTTCCGCACTATCCACAACCTCGAGAGCCTCAGCGAGCTCTCCGCGGTGCTCAGCCATGCGCCCCAGCGCCGCGAAGAAGGATTGACCTCATGGCAGAGCAAGCAAGCCTGACACCGCGCGGCGAAGACCTTCTTGCCGAAGCCCTGCGCTGGCGCGACGAGGGCCACACGGTGGCGCTGGCCACCGTCGTTTCGACCTGGGGCTCCTCGCCGCGGCCCGTCGGCAGCCAGCTGATCGTTGACGACCAGCTGCGGCTGCAAGGCTCCGTTTCCGGCGGCTGCATCGAAGGCGCCGTCGTCCACGAAGCCCAGCAGATCATGGCCGGCGCCCCGCCGAAGCTGCTGGAGTTCGGGGTTTCCGATGAGCAGGCCTGGGAAGTGGGTCTGGCCTGCGGCGGGACCATCCGCGTCTTCGTCGAGGCCCTCGAATGAAACGCACCCTCCTGGAAGCCCTGCAGACCGCCCGCGCGGCGAAGCGGCCGACGGCGCTGGTCACCGATCTCAGCGGCGGCCGGCAGGCGTTGATGATTGCCGGCGCCCATCAGGGCGACCTGGCGCTTTCGGACGACCTGCGGGCGGCGGTGGAAGAAGCTATCCGAGCCGACCGCAGCGGGCCGTTGACGGCCGACGAAAATCTCTTTGTCCATGTGCACAACCCGCCGCTGCGCCTGATCGTGGTCGGCGCGGTCCACATCAGCCAGGCCCTTGTCCCCATGGCGCAGCTTGCGGGCTACGAGGTTCTGGTGGTCGACCCCCGCAAGGCCTGGGCCAATGCCGAGCGCTTTCCGGACGTGACCCTGGTGGACGGCTGGCCGGACGAGGCCCTGCGCAGCCTCGACCCGGATCATCGCAGCGCCGTGGTGGTCCTGACCCATGACCCCAAGCTGGACGATCCGGCCCTCGGCGTGGCGCTCGCCTCGCCCGCCTTCTACATCGGTGCGCTCGGCAGCAAGAAAACCCATGGCAAGCGCCTGGACCGCCTCCGCGAGGCCGGGATCGAGGAAAACGCGCTGACGCGCATCCACGGCCCCATCGGCCTGGCGATCGGCGCCAAGAGCCCGGCGGAGATCTCCATCGCCATTCTCGCCCAGATGACCCAGGCGCTGCACCGAGTGCCGCCCCTGGTGCGCGCCGTCCCGCCGGACCCCGGCGCCGTGGCGGCACAATGATTTTCGGCGAGCTGCCCGTCGACGGCGCCGTCGGCGCGATCCTGGCCCACTCGATCAAGGCGCCGGGCATCGCCTTCAAGAAGGGGCGCCGCCTCTCGGAAGCCGACGTCACAAGTCTGCGCGAAGCCCAGGTGCACCGGATCGTCGCCGCGCAGCTCGAAGACAACGAGATCCATGAAGACGAAGCGGCCTCCGCCCTCGCGCAGGCCGTCTGCGGCGAGGGCCTGACCGCCAGCGCCAGCTTCACGGGCCGCTGCAACCTGATGGTTCAGTCCCGGGGTGTCTTGGTGGCCGAGCGCGCGCGCATCGACGCCCTGAACCTGGTCGACGAGTCGGTCACGCTCGCCACCCTGCCCCCTTACGATCTGGTCGACCCCCGGCAGATGGCGGCGACCATCAAGATCATTCCCTTCGCCATTACCCGGCACGTGCTGGAAGCCTGCCTGGCCGTCGCCTGCCGGCAAGGGCCGATGATCCATGTCGAGGCCCTTAAGCCACGCAAGGTGGGGCTCATCCAGACGAGCCTTTCCGGCACCAAGGACAAGCTGCTAGAAAAGACACGGGACGTGGCAAACCAGCGCCTGGCGATGCTGGACTGCGAGCCGGCTGTCGAGCGGCGCTGCCCGCACACCGAAGCAGCCGTGGCCGAGCAGTTGATCCGGCTGGAACAGGACGGCTGCGACATCGTCCTGATGTCCGGGGCCTCGGCCATCGTCGACCGGCGCGACGTGCTGCCTGCCGGCCTCTCCGCCGCCGGGGGCGAGGTCGACCATTTCGGCATGCCGGTTGATCCCGGAAACCTGATGATGGTCGGCAAGCTGCGCAGCTGCGCGGTGATCGGGCTGCCGGGCTGCGCCCGCTCGCCCAAGCTGAACGGCTTCGACTGGGTCCTGCAGCGCCTCGTCGCCGGCATCGAAACCACACCCCAGGACATCATGCGCATGGGCGCCGGCGGCCTTTTGAAGGAGATCGCCAGCCGTCCCCTGCCGCGGGCCGAGGCGGTGGAGACTGAGGCCGGGCCGCCACGGGCGCCCCGGGTTGCTGCGCTCATGCTCGCCGCCGGCCAGTCGCGCCGCATGGGCAAGGACAACAAGCTGCTGCTGCCGGTCGACGGCAAGGCCATGGTCGCCCATGTGGCAGACTGCCTGCTGGCCTCCCAGGCCAAGCCCCTTGCGGTGGTGACCGGCCACGACTATGCCGCCGTCGAGGCGGCGCTGCCGGAGGGGCGCTTCACCCTGGCGCACAACCCGGACTATGCCAGCGGCCTCGCCTCCTCCCTGCACCGCGGCCTTGCCGCTCTCCCGGAAGACATCGACGGCGTGCTTGTCTGCCTCGGCGACATGCCCCGCGTCTCGCCGCAGATCGTCGACCGCCTGATCGCCGCCTTCAACCCGCTGGAGGGGCGCGCCATCTGCGTGCCGACCTGGCAGGGCAAACGCGGCAACCCCGTGCTCTTCGCCCGGCGCTTCTTCGCCGAGATGCAGGAGGTCGCCGGTGACGTCGGCGCCCGCGCCTTGATCGGCGAACATTCGGAAGTGGTCTGCGAGGTGCCGATGGATGACGATGCGGTGCTGGTCGACATCGATACGCCGGAAGCGCTTCAAGCCCTCGGAGGCTAACGGAGCCTAAGGCCGCGCCCTCAGCGCCGCTTTGTCGCGGATGAAGGCGATTACCGCCTCCACCACGTCACCGTAGTCCAAGAGGTCGGTGTGCATGGCGTTGTCATGGAAGATCGCCTGCTTGGGCTCGTTGGCCGCCTCATAGAGCTTGCGCCCGAAACGGACCGGTACGACGTGGTCGCGCTCGCCATGCATCAGGAACAGCGGGACCGAAATGGAGCCGATGCGCGCCAGGGAGTCCCAGGGGTCGCGGATCAGCAGCCTCACCGGAAGATACCAGTAATGGGCGGCGGCGACGTCGGCGATGGAACTGGGCGGCGCTTCCAGTATCAGCGCCGCTGGGGGCCGCTCGCTGGCAAGCGCAACGGAAACGGCTGTCCCAAGCGACTCCCCGAAGATGACGATCTGATCGCTGTCATAGCCCGCCTCCAGCAGCCAGTCGTGCACCGAGCGGGCATCGGCGCGCAGGCCGGCCTCGCTCGGGCTGCCGGGGTTGCCGCCGTAGCCGCGGTAGCCGGTGATCAGCAGGCCGAAGCCGGCATCGATCAGCGGCCGCATCTTGGGAACCCGGTCGCCGCGATGGCCGGCATTGCCGTGAAAGTACAGGATCACCGGCTGCTCCGGGGAGGCCGGCGGATGAAACCAGTGGGTGAGCCTGAGACCCGCTTCCGGCTCCGTCTCGATCGCCTGCATGCCGGGCAGCGCGTGGTCGGCCAGCCGCGGCGTCTCCTTGCCGGCTGGGTACAGCAGGCTGCGCTGAGCCAGGAACATGATCACCAGAATGGTGAAGTAGGCGATCAGTGCGCCCCACAACAGCTGCATGAAGAAGCCCTTTACCGTGGATTCCAATGCCTGTTCCGATCCCTTGCAAGGTCGTCGTCGTGCCGGGAGGTTAGCGGCAAAGCATTGAAAAATACTAACTCTTCCCGGCCCAGCGACTACGGCCAAGCCTTTGCATTTCCTGGGAAATCCGGTCTCTGCGGCTTGACCACGCAGAAGCGGTGCCCGCTCGGCGCCTCCATCACCCACCAGGTCCGGACCTGGGCCACTCTCTTGGCGCCCAGGCCCTCCAGGCGTCTGACCTCCGCCTCGACATCGTCGGTCTCGATATCCAGGTGGGCACGGCTCGGGTGGTCAACCTGCTGCAGCAGGATCTTCGCCTCGCCTTCCGGCGTGTCGAGGTCGCGGTAGCGCGGGTCCTGACCCTCGGGAAGCGGTTTCAGGTCCAGGCCCAGGGCCGCCGACCAGAAGGCGGCGTCCCGCTCGTAGTCGTCGCTCCGGCAGTCCAACACGACGGCGGCAAGGCGGCTCTTGTGCATCGGGTTCGCTCCGGCCTCAGTTCAGGTAGCTGGCGTCCTCGGCATCCAGGAGACGCTTCAACGCCTCGAAGTGCGCCTCGGCATAGTGCTGAGCGGCCTCGGGCTTGGTGAAAGTGGTGGCGGCGATGTTGTCTGTGACCCGCTTCAGGGGGCGCCCGGTGGAGTGCGCCAGCACTTGAAGCTGGCAGGCGCGCTCCAGGTAATAGAGGTCCTCGAAGGCCTTGGGGATGTTGTCGCCAACCACCACGACGCCGTGGTTGGCGAGAAAGAGCACCCGCTTCCCGCCCATGGCAGCGGCCATGCGGTCGCCCTCCTCGACGTCGCCGGCAAGACCGTTGTAGCTCTGGTCGTAAGCCACGTCGTTGTAGTAGCGCAGCGCGTTCTGGCTGATCGGCTCCAGCGGCGTGTCCTCGAGCGAGGTCAGCGTGGTGGCGTAGGGCATATGGGTGTGCAGCACGCAGGCTGCGCGCGGATGGCGCATATGAATGCGCGAGTGGATGCAGAAGGCGGTGGTTTCCAGTTCGCGCTCGCCCTCCAGCACCTTCCCGTCGTTGTCAACCAGCAGCAGGTCGCTGGCGGTCATCTGCGACCAGTGCAGGCCGAAAGGATTGACCAGAAAGCAGCCGGGGCGCTCCGGTGGGGCATAGCTGAAGTGGTTGCAGATGCCCTCGTTGAGCGCAAAGCGCGCGGCGAGCCGCAGGGCGGCCGCAAGGTCAATCCGCGCCTGGCGCAGAGAGTCATCCATGAGCATCTTCCTTCTCTCCTCTTGGGCTCTCCCCTTGGGCTCTCCACTTGAGCACGCCACTCGTGGGGCCAGACCTCGTCGCGGACCGCCATCGTCGGTCTTCAGGTATAGCGAATACGCGGCTGTCGTCCTAGACTGCCGGGAAAGCCTTCGATTCCAATAACATTCCTCATAGCACTCTTGGGGGGAGACGACAAAAGATGGACGTGCGCGCTGCGGTTGCCCTGGAAGCGGGCAAGCCTTTGTCGATTGAAACGGTTCAACTGGAAGGCCCGAAGGAGGGCGAGGTCCTGGTCGAAGTCAAGGCCACCGGGATCTGCCACACCGATGCCTTTACGCTGTCCGGCGACGATCCGGAAGGCCTGTTCCCCGCTATCCTGGGCCACGAGGGCGCGGGCGTCGTCGTGGATACCGGACCCGGTGTCACGTCTCTCAAAAAAGGCGACCACGTCATTCCGCTCTACACGCCGGAATGCCGCCAGTGCGAGTACTGCCTGAATCCAAAAACGAACCTCTGCCAGGCGATCCGCACGACCCAGGGCCAGGGCCTGATGCCGGACGGGACCAGCCGCTTCTCCCTCGACGGCAAGCCGGTGCTTCACTACATGGGCTGCTCGACCTTCGCCAACTTCACGGTGCTGCCGGAGATCGCGCTCGCCAAGGTGCGCGAGGACGCGCCCTTCGACAAGATCTGCTACATCGGCTGCGGCGTGACCACCGGGGTGGGCGCCGTCATCAACACCGCCAAGATGGAACCGGGCGCGAACGTCGTGGTCTTCGGTCTCGGCGGTATCGGCCTCAACGTCATTCAGGGCGCGCGCCTGGTCGGCGCCAACCGCATCGTCGGCGTCGACCTGAATCCGGCGCGCAAGGCGCTGGGCGAGCAGTTCGGCATGACCGATTTCGTGAACCCCAAGGAGGTCGGCGGCGACCTGGTCGCCCACCTTGTGGAGCTGACCGGCGGCGGCGCCGACTACAGCTTCGAGTGCATCGGCAACGTCAACACCATGCGCCAGGCCCTCGAGTGCTGCCACAAGGGCTGGGGCGTCTCGGTCATCATCGGGGTTGCCGGGGCCGGCCAGGAGATCGCCACCCGCCCCTTCCAGCTGGTCACCGGACGGGTCTGGAAGGGCACCGCATTCGGCGGTGCGCGCGGGCGTACCGACGTGCCGCAGATCGTCGACTGGTACATGGACGGTAAGATCAACATCGACGACCTGATCACCCATACCATGCCGCTGGACGACATCAACCAAGCCTTCGACCTTATGCACGAAGGCAAGTCGATCCGCAGCGTCGTCGTCTACTAGGCCGCATCCGGACCAACACAGCGGCCGCGCCGACAGGTCTCGCCGCAGGGTTGCGGGGCTACATCTCTATGGCGCAACCGCCAAAGGCGATATCATAGGTGGAGTCGCCGAGGCCGGGTTGAGAGGCCTGCGGTTGCAGCCTGATTTGTCGGGCAGTCGGGGAACAGCGGGACAGCGAAGCCGTCCCGCGCGATAACACTCGGGGCAGATATGGATCTTTCAGTCGTCAGCCAGCAGCGTTGTTTTGAAGGAACCCAGGGGTTCTACAGCCACGATTCCGCGCTCTGCGGTGGAGCCATGAATTTCGCCGTCTATCAGCCGCCTCAGGCCAAGGGCGGCGCCAAGGTGCCTTTGATCACCTACCTCTCCGGCCTGACCTGTACGGAGGAGAACTTCACCGTCAAGGCGGGCGCCCAGCGGGTGGCCGCGGAACTGGGCCTGATGCTGCTGATGCCGGATACCTCGCCACGCAATTGCGGTTTCCGCGGCGAGGACGATGCCTATGACTTCGGCAGCGGCGCGGGCTTCTACGTCGACGCCACCGAAGCGCCCTGGTCGAGCCGCTACAAGATGTATTCCTACATCACCGAGGAGCTTCCGGCCCTGATCGCAGAACACTTTCCGGCTGACATGGGCCACCAGGGAATCTTCGGGCACTCCATGGGCGGGCACGGCGCCATCACCATCCACCTGAAAAACCCGGGGGTCTACCGCTCCGTCTCGGCTTTCGCGCCGGTCTGCGCTCCCAGCGAATGCCCCTGGGGCCAGAAGGCCTTCACCGGCTACCTCGGCGCCGACCGGGAGGCCTGGGCCGACTACGACAGCTGCGCATTGATCCGCAAGCAGCCCTCGGACGCCCAGATTTTCATCGACCAGGGCGCGGAAGATCCCTTCCTCGCCGAGCAGCTCAAGCCGGACCTGCTGGTGGCGGCCTGTGAGGAGGCCGGTCAGCACTTTGAATTCCGCATGCAGCCGGATTACGATCACAGCTACTATTTCATCCAGACCTTCGTGGAGGATCATCTCCGCCACCACGCGAAGGTCCTCTGCTAGGACAGCCGCCCGGCGATGGAAGAGGACGTCTATCGCAACGACACGGTCGACAAGCAGGCCCTGAAAGCCCTCGCACAGCGCAGCGACGCCAAGGGGCTGGCCCAGGCGGCCGGACACCTTGGGCTGCTCGCGCTCACGGGCGGTCTGGTTCTTCTCGCTTCAGGCCCTGCCGCCTTCGTGGCCGCGGCTCTTTTTCACGGCATCGTCCTGGTGTTTCTCTTCGCGCCGCTGCACGAAGCGATCCACCGCACCGCCTTCGCCAGCCGGCGGCTGAACGATGCCGTGGCCGCGGTCTGCGGCTTTCTGCTGTTCCTGCCCGGCGGCTACTTCCGCGCCTTCCACTTCGAGCATCACCGTTTTACCCAGGACCCGCTCCGCGACCCGGAACTCGCGGGCCCGCCGATCACAGGCTTGCCGGGCTACCTGCTCCATGTGTCCGGCCTGCCCTATTGGCGGGAGCGCCTTGCCACGCTGCTCCGCCATGCGTCCGGGGCTGTAAACGAGGCCTTCGTACCGTCCCGGCAGCGTGGCGCCGTCATCCGCGAGGCGCGCTGGCATTGCGGGCTCTATTGCGCCCTGCTGGCGCTCAGCCTCTGGGCACAGTCACCCCTCTTGCTGGAACTGTGGATCCTGCCGGCAGTCCTCGGCCAACCCTTCCTGCGGCTCTTTCTGCTGGCCGAACACAGTGGCTGCCCGCAGACGGCCGACATGATGGAAAACTCGCGGACCACCGAGACCACCCGCCCGCTGCGCTGGCTCTGCTGGAACATGAACCGGCACACGGCGCACCACGCCTATCCGGCGCTGCCGTTTCATGCCTTGCCGGCTGCCGACGCCCTGCTGGCGCCGCAGATCGCCGTGCGCAGCATTGGTTACGGTGCCGTCAACACGGGCATTGTGTCGCGGCTTCCGGGAAAACGCAGGCGCGCGCAGACGCCGTCTCTATAGCCCTGATGGTTGCTGGGGAAGTCCGTCAGGCGACGTCTTCGTCCGCAACGAGCGCCGGGATCAGACCCACGTCGCCGCGGATCTGGCCGCCGGTCCGGATCGAGACCTCGGCATAGCGGATGGTGCCGGAGACGCGCCCCTGTGCCTCGATGGTCAGCAGCCCTCTCACCGTAAGGTCGCCTTCGACCTCGCCGGTCACGGTGGCGCTGTCGACCGCGGCCTTACCCTTGAAGACCCCGCCTTTGCGCACTTTCAGTTCCGCGGCATCCAAAGATGCTTCGACGCGGCCCTCGACGACCAGGGTCTGGCAGGCTTCGATCTCGCCCTTTACGAAGATCCCGGCCCCCACCATCAGGGTCCCGTCGCCCTGCGGGTCCGCCGCCGGTTTCTGAGCCCCCGCCTCCGCCTTGGCGATCCCAAGGACGCCGGCTGCGGGCCGGACGCCCAGCGGTGCGTCTGCCGGCGCAACCGGCCGGCGCGGTTGAAATGTCTTGGCCATTGCCGCCACGTTCTCCCGTGTTGGCCGCCGCAGTGTCGGGCGAACCGGTTATCGTTATGGCCTTAGGCAACCACAGCCCGGGCGGGCTGACAAGATATGCGTCAGGGGAAAAAATCGGGCGGCATGAAACCGCGGTTCCGGCATGTGGCGAGCCGCCGAAAACGGGCCAGCGGAGACGGGCCGGCGTTCGGGCCCGTCCGTCTATCCGCCGTAGGAAACCCGGTCCGGCTGGCCCAGGTGGCCAAGCGGCTCCGGCGGGTGGTCGCTCTCTTTGCCGCCGAGCCGGAAGACGGCAGCCCCCATCAAAACGTCAATGGTCATACCGTCGCTGGCCAAAGGCAGGAGCAGGCGGTGGATTTCCCAGTGGTCCCGTCCAGGCACCAGCATCTTGCCCTCGCGGTAGCGCGGCCCGCCGCCGCGGGCAACTTCGATATGATGGGCCACCGGGATGGGCGTTCCGGCGCGCTTCTGGATTTCCGCGATGGACTTCCCCTTCAAGGGCATCGAGAAGGCGTCCTCCACCAGCGTTCCGGCGAGGCGGAACACGAAGTCTTCGGCATCCCCGATGACGTCGATCAGGAAGATGTTCGGCAGAAGCGTGGGAATCTCAACGGGGTCGATGTCGCGCCGCGACGGCAGCCGCCCCGCACCGCCTAGCCGTTCCCAATAGGCATAAAGCTGACGCAGCTTCATGTCTGGAAGGAATGCCGGATCAAAGGCCTCCCCCACGACCGTACCCCTCATATACCCCCGTTGGGACGAGGGTACACTACATCTTGTGGCAAAGGCGAGTGTTTTATGTGCCGCCGACACAGAGAGGTGCAGCCCTGCCATCGGGCAGCCTGCCGACGGACAGTCCCTGCGGTACCTGATCTCTTAAGCGGACTTGCCGACGATCCGCGGCGTGTCGTCGAAATCCAGGTCTTCAGTGCAGACCCGGGTGTCGGGGAAATCGATGGTGACGGAGGTGCCCTGCCCGGCCTTGCTCGCCAGGGTCAGGCAGCCGCCGTGAAGATCGACCAAGCGGCGGGTCAGCGGCAGGCCCAGGCCCGTGCCCTCGTACTTGCGGCTGAGGGAGGAGTCCACCTGGCCGAAGGGGGCCATGGCCTTGGCGATATCCTCTTCGGCAATGCCGATGCCGGTGTCCTTCACCTGAACGCGCAGGCCGCCGGAGCCCAGCATGCGCGCCTCGACCGAAACCTGCCCGCCCGCATCGGTGAACTTCACCGCGTTGGAGAGCAGGTTGAGCAGGATCTGCTTTACGGCCCGCGGGTCGGCCCGCAGGCGCGGCGTCTGGGCCGGGAAGTCCAGGGTCAGAACCACGCCTGCTTCCTCTGCGCGGTCCCGCATGATCCGGAACGACGCCTTGGTGGCGGCTTCCAGGTCGATCGGCTCTTCGTGAAGCTCGAACTTGCCGGCCTCGATCTTCGACAGGTCGAGGATATCGTTGATCAGGCTCAGCAGGTGCGTGCCGCTGTCGTGAATGTCGATCGCGTACTCGCGGTAACGCTGGTTGCCCATGGGCCCGAAGAGCTGGTCCTTGATGATCTCGGAGAAGCCGATGATCGCGTTCAGGGGCGTCCGCAGTTCATGACTGACGTTGGCCAGGAAATCGGACTTGGCGCGGCTGGCCAGTTCCGCCTCTTCCTTGGCGCTGCGCAGCTGGCGTTCGGCGCTGTAGCTGCCGGTCACATCGTCGTAGGTCGCCAGGGTTCCGCCACCGGGCATCGGCCGGTGCAGGACGTTGATCACCCGCCCGTTGGACAGAAAGTCCTGCAGCTTGGTTTCCTGCGCGCTGGCCGCGGCTGCCATGCGGCGCTGCCGCATGATGCTGGCCTGATCCTTGGTCAGCCCCTCGAGCTGGGCGGTGTAGTCCAGGATCTCCACCAGATCGGTGCCCGGCTGGCCCATGCTGGCCGGCAGGCTGTAGAGATCGAGGAAGCGCTGGTTGCAGATGATCAGACGCTGGTTCACGTCGTACATGGCCAAGCCCTGCACCATGTTGTCCAGGGCCGCATCCAGAAGAACGTTCTTGTGGCGCAGTTCCTCGCCGATGCTGCGCAGCTCGGACTCGCGGCGGCGCAGCTCGGTGATGTTGGTGCTGATAACGACGAAACCGCCGTCGGCGGTGCGCCGCTCGGCCACCCTGAACCACGCACCGTCGCGCAGCTCGATCTCGAAGGGCGGGCCGGGATTGCGGAAGTGCTGCAGATGCTCCTCGACCCAGAGGTCCGCACGGTCGCCGGCCTGCGGGAAGTTTCCCGCCCCTGCGGCGGCGGTGACGATCTCTTCAAAGCGCATGCCCGGCACCAGGAGGTCCCTGGCACCGGCGTAGAGATCGCCATAGCGCCGGTTGCAGAGCACCAGCCGCTCGCTGGCGTCGAACAGCGCAAAGCCGCCGGCCAGGGACTCGATGGATTCCCGCAGCCGCTGCTGCGCCGCCGCGGCGGCCAGTTCGGAGCGGCGCTCGCGGAAGATGAAGGCCACCAGCACGACCGTCAGCGAGGCGATGACGATGACCACCAGGATCAGCGCACCGCGGAAGCGTTCCAGGTTCGCGGCCTCGGCCTGGAGAATGGCGAGCGCATTGCTGTTCGCTTCGCCGAACAGCTTGGCGATCTCGACCCTCGCGGCACCGACCCGCTCCAGGGCCAGTTCCAGAACCACCTCGGAGTCCGGCGGCAATCCCTGCACGCCGTCGGTCAGCCAGAGCTTGAGGTCAGTGGCCACAGGCTTGAGTGTGGCATACATCGACGCAATGCCGATCTGGCTGCTGAACTCGTAGGACTCGTTGAGGTCCTCGATCCGGCGCTCGACCAGCTCGATACGGTCGACGATGATCTGGCGCCCCTCGACGCCGGGCAGATCACGGGCCTGACGGATTGCGTCCTGGAGATAGACAAGATCGTCAATGATGAAGACGACATCGCGTTCCTGGCGCAGCACCTCGACGGGCAGCACCTGCTTCAACTGGGAAATGCTGGCTTCGACGTAGAGAACAAGCGCCGTCGTGCCGATCAGCACTGCCGCGATAAAGGCGGCAGGCCAGCGCGACAGCAGAGGGCGCTTTGTGGTCTCTGTCCAGTTCATCTCAGTTTGCATCACCACCTTGTGGATCATCAGGCCTTTCGGCCAAGTCTTCGCCGCCTTGCAGCGGCACCGTCCTGACGGCGCCCGCCCGGACGCCCTTCCAGAACGCTCCTCCAGCCAGCAGGTGCGCACGATTGCTGTTCGAAGTATCCTCGATCCGCATCGTCGCCTCCCCCTTCAGGCCCCGGTATAGGAAACCAGACCTGGCATGGCACCGGACAAAGGACTCAATATCACATAAAATCTGATAGTTATCGTTGTTTCTTGCGAACCTGTGGCGTCTCATCCTAACAGTTTATTAATAGGGGGACGGCGTTAACAATTGGTAAAGGTCACCCTGCCTGCTGCAGGGCAAAAATGGGGCAAGTTTCCTTCGGGGAAAGGAGAAAGCTTTGGATATCAGCAAGATCCCGGTCGGCAAGAACCCGCCCTGGGACGTTAACGCGATCATCGAGGTCCCGATGGGCAGCGATCCGGTGAAGTACGAGATGGACAAGGATTCCGGCGCGATTTTCGTCGACCGCTTTCTCCACACTGCCATGCACTACCCGTTGAACTACGGCTTCGTGCCCCACACGCTGGCCAACGACGGCGACCCGGTGGATATCCTGGTGGTCAACAGCGTGCCCGTGATCCCCGGGGCCGTCGTCCGGGTCCGCCCCATCGGCGTGCTGATCATGGAGGATGAGGCCGGCGAGGACGAAAAGTTCCTCTCGGTGCCCGTGGACGATCTGCACCCCTTCTATGCCAACGTCTCGTCCTACCGGGGCCTGCCACAGATCCTGCTTGACCAGATCGCGCACTTCTTCGGTCACTACAAGGACCTGGAGAAGGATAAGTGGGTGAAGATCCAGCGCTGGGGCGAGGCCGATGAGGCCAGCAAACTCATCGTGGAGTCGATTGCCCGGGCGAAAGGCGAGCGCGTGGCATCATGAGGCCCGTTGCCGGGCTCGACGAGGATGTTCAGGACCGTCTCGGCGCGCAGCCGCGGCTCCGCCTCGCCCATTTGCCCACGCCTTTGGAGCCGCTGGAGCGTCTCTCGGCGGAGCTTGGCGGGCCGCGGATCCTGGTCAAACGCGACGACTGCACCGGCCTTGGTCTCGGCGGCAACAAGACCCGCAAGCTGGAGTTCCTGCTGGCCGAGGCCGAGGCTCAGGGTGCAGACACGGTCATCACCACCGGCGGCATCCAGTCGAACCACGTTCGTCAGACCGCCGCGGCGGCCGCAAAGCTGGGCATGGCCTGCGAGCTCGTGCTGACACGGGTCGTCCCCTGGGGCGGACCCGACTATGAGCTGAGCGGCAACATCCAACTGGATCGCCTGTTCGGCGCCAAACTGCATCTTCATGACGGCGATACGGACCGCATTGCAGCCATGGAAAGCCTGGCCGAGAGCCTGCGCCGCAGCGGGCGGAGCCCCTATCTGATTCCCACCGGCGGCTCCAACGCCGTCGGGGCGCTGGGCTACGTGGCCGCTGCCGTGGAACTGGCCGGCCAGCTCGGCAAGGCCGGCGAAAAGGTTGCCGCCGTGGTTCATGCCTGCTCCAGCGGCGGAACCCAGGCGGGGCTCACCGCCGGCTTTGCCGCCCTCAACCCGGATGTGCGGGTCGTCGGCATCGACGTCGATGCCAATCCGCCGGCTGTAGCGGCGGAGGTGCGGCGCCTTGCCGGCGAGGTCTGGTCCCAGCTTGGCCTGCCCGGCAGCTTTCAGGATGAGAAGGTGCTTCTCCAGCCCGGCTATGCCGGGGCGGCCTACGGCCTGCCCACCGAGGAGATGCGCGATGCGGTCTTGCGCACTGCACGCCTGGAGGGCCTGCTGCTGGACCCCGTCTACAGCGGCAAGGCGATGGCCGGTCTGATCGGGATGATTGAAGCCGGCGACTTCGGTTCCGATGACACCGTTGTCTTCCTCCACACCGGCGGCACGCCCGCCCTCTTCCCTTACCGTGAGGCGCTGGAGGCGTGACTCTGCAGAAGCTGTGGGCCCAGAAAGTGTCGACACGTTCTGCCGGTTGCAGAACCCTGCTAACATGAAGCCTTCGCAAGTGGGGAAGACTGACTGGAACGCAAGGAATGACCGGAAATCCACGAGCGCTTTTGCTCACTGTCCTCTGGGTCGGAGCCCTGGCCCTCGCACCCTTGTCTGCAGCCGAGAGTGCCAAACTGCCCCCGGAGAACGAGCGTTTGCTGCTCTACTTGCAGACTCTTCAATCCGACACGTTGGAGCCTGAAGCGGCAAGAAACCACTGCATCTCGCTGGTTTATCGCGTGCCAGGAAGCGAATCGCTGCGCCAGATAGCCGCCGGCTTCTTCCAGCAACCGGCCACCAATGCTCTGGTCGTGCTTTGTGAATCACTTGTGGAAGCCGTCAGTCAAGGCAGGCTTTCTCCTGAGACTGTGAACGAAGCCTTGCGGGGCCGTCACGGAGACAAGCAACTTCACGCCACCGGAGAGCTTCTCCGCGCGCTCCACTTCATTCACACTGGTCTGGCCGACCCGCTGCCTACAAGGGAGCGCTGAGATGAACCCTGTTGCCGGTGCAGGGGCTTTTCCTCTTGCACAGATACGCAATGGCGCCGTCGTCCTGCTGGTTGCTGGCCTGCTCAGCAGTTGCGCCGCGAGGGACGAAGGGCCCTCTGCGGGCCCAGAGAGCGGCGCGAAAGGCGACCTCAACTATGTACTGAACGACCTCCGCCTCAATCCGCAGCATCGAGAGGCCGCCGATGCCTACTGCCGGGTCGTGTTCCGCAATGATCTTGGCGATGATCGCGTCACCCCGCTTCTTGCGGGACTCCTCAATGTGGAGGAAACAAAAGCCCAGCAGACTCTCTGCCTGGCTTTGGTTGAAGCTACCGCGGCTGGTGACCTCGCCGAAAACGAGATATCGGGCTTGCAGAAACAGGGCGGTCCCAACCTCGTTCAGTTCGGAACCCTGCTGCGAAAGGTGCTCGCGGCACACCTGCGTCTCCAGGGCCAGACGGCGTTCCAAACCGATGTCCACCCGGGTTTCAAGGCTGGCTGATCCCTTGAACTGCACGATGGCGCTCCTCCGCGCGGCGGTGCAAAGATAGCGCCGTGCTTTGGGACCTTCTGACCAGCGGACCGGGCGTCGCCGCCGCGCCTGTCCTCGCCATCCTTCTGCTTGCCATGGTGATCGACCTGGTCGCCGGCGACCCGCGTTGGCTGTATCGCCTGGTTCCCCATCCGGTGGTGCTGATCGGCCATGTGATCGGCATGCTGGACCGGTCGCTCAACCGGCAAACCCTGCCCCGCGGCCGCCGCATCGCGCAGGGGGTTCTTTGCACCGCCGCCGTAGTCGGATCGTTCGGCGCTCTGGGCGCGGCGATCCACCATCTGCTCGCGGCGCTGCCGTTCGGCTGGGTGCTTGAAGCGATCCTGGCCAGCAGCCTGCTGGCGTTTCGCGGGCTCTACGATGCGGTTCGCGCGGTCGCGGCGGGGCTGGCGGAAAGCCTTGCGGCCGGCCGCAAGGCCGTGGGACACATCGTCGGCCGCGATCCCGAAACCCTCGATGAGGCGGCCGTGGCTCGCGCAGCCGCCGAATCTGCGGCCGAAAACTTCTCCGATGGCTTTGTGGCGCCGGTGTTCTGGTTCCTGGTCCTGGGGCTGCCGGGGCTGCTGGCCTACAAGGCCATCAACACCCTGGACAGCATGATCGGCCACCGCAGCGCCCGCTACGAGGCCTTCGGCAAGGCTTCGGCCAAGCTGGACGACGCGGCAAACCTGGTCCCCGCGCGTCTGGCCGGTTTGCTGATGGTCGCCGCCGCGCTGGTCCTGCCCAAGGCAAGCGCCGGGGCTGCCTGGCACACCATGCTGCGCGACGCCCCGCGACACCGCTCGCCCAACGCCGGCTGGCAGGAAGCGGCGCTGGCAGGCGCGCTGGGGCTTGCCCTGGCGGGCCCTCGGATCTACGGCGGGCATACGGTGGAGGACAGCTGGATGGGCGACGGCCGCCGGGACATGACGGCCGATGATCTGGGGCGGGTGCTCGATCTCTACCTCACCGCCGGGGCCCTTCTCTTCGGCGGCGTCATCGCGGCGCTGCTTCTGGTCTGACGGCGCAGCCCCCGGGAAGGCACCGGCGTCAGGCCGGCGCTTTCATCACCAGGGGCAGGCCGGCGGCCACGAAGACCACGGACTGGGCCGCTGCGGCCGCCGCCTGGTTGAGCCGGCCCGCCGCATCGCGAAAGCGCCGGGCGAGCGCATTCTCGGGTACGATGCCCAGCCCGACCTCGTTGGAGACGAAAACCACCGGGCCGTCGAGGCCCGGAAGCGCCGCAATCAGTTTTTCACATTCATTTTCAACATCAAGATCGGCCAGCAAGATATTGGTCAGCCAAAGAGTAAGGCAGTCGACCAAGATCGTTGTATCGGGCTTTGCCGCCGCATCCAGGGCCCCGGTCAGATCCAACGGGGCCTCGCTTGTCTGCCAGCGCCCGCCCCGGCGGCGCTGATGCTCGGCGATGCGGGCCGCCATTTCCTCGTCGCCCGCCGTGGCCGTAGCCAGATAGATCCAGGGTCCGGCCTGGGTTTCGACCAGGCCCTCGGCATAGCGCGACTTGCCCGACCGGGCGCCGCCAAGCACCAGTGTCACTGGCGGAAGTGGAAGAGAGGTCATAGTCTTGATGCTGTGGCTGGGATTCGCGAAAGTGCTGGCCACGAACTTAGTGGGATGCCGGGGTGAGAGACAGCCCAAATGCAGCATCCTGCGGCCCTCGGCGGCCTCAGGATTCTCGCAGTCCCATCAAGGAACACGTCGGGCAGAGCGCTGTCAATTGAGAGCAGCCGGAGAACGAATGGCGGACAAGGACTGTCAAACCATCGAAGTTGGCAAACCGCCGGAGTTAGGGGTCGTTACATGAGAGTTCTTGGTACTGGAAGATCGAAAGCGCGCGGAAGACGGGCAACACTGAAGGAGTGTTGCCTGGCGGCCGTTGCAGTGTCCTGCCTGGCGCCGGGTGTTGTCGCCGTCCAGGAAGCCGCGGCCCAGGAAGCCGCAGCCGGACCGGCCGGCGCGACGTTTTTCACCGGGTCGGGTTTCAGCGGACAGTCAAAAACCCTAACCCTCGCGCCTGACGCGCCCTACCAGGCCATCCCCTTCGTCGGTGACGAACTTAACGAGAAGATCGCCTCGATGAAGGTCGACCCCGGCCTCGGTGTCATTCTGTTTCAGCGCCCCTACTTTGCCAGCCGCGATGACGTCTGCGGCCCGAACCTGGGGACCCGCGACAACCCGCGCGCCTGGTGGCTCGGCAGAACCGCCGACTTCGAACCGCCGCGCGCCGCGGTAGGCGGCGGGCCCTATGAAGCGGCAGAGATGCAGGACGACGACTATTCGTCACTCATCGCCTATCGGCGGGAGTTGGGGCCGCCCCCGGGCTTCCTGCTGCTGGAGCGCCGGAGCTTCTACAACCGTGCTTGCGAGCGGTCTGACGAACAAAGCTATTTCAACCGCCTGTTCGTCCCGATCCCCAATCCGCCGCAGCGCGAAGCCTGCACCGACCTCTCGCAGCCGGCCAGCAGCCACGGCGCGGGTGCCGATGCCCCGCGCTTCGTGCGCCTGAGCGAGGCGATCGCCCTTTTCCCCGAGAACTTCGATACCCGCTATCAAGGGGCCGACCACCGCTTTACCGCGACCATTTTTGACGGTCCTGGCTGCAGCGGCACCTCCATCACCCTGACAAGCCAAAAGGACGGCCGCCCTGCGCGCCACAAGCTCAAGGACTTCGACTTCGACCGCCGGGCCAAGTCTGTTCTGATCCGCTACCAGCGCGGTCCGCTCGATCCTTACCTTGAGGCCGCTCAGGTCGCCTCCACGGCACCGGCGGCGAGCGGCAGCCTGGCGCCGAGCAGTCCTCCGGCCTCGCCCAGCCCGGCTTCGCCCAGCCCGGCCGCGGCGCCGCAGGCCACAGCCGTCAGTCCGGCGCCTGCGGGGAGCGGCCTGCAACCAACCGCCCCCCAGGCGGCTGCACAGACCCCGGCGGCACCGGTGGCACCGACGCCGCCAGCGCCGCAGCAGACACAGCAGCCACTCGCGCAGCCGCCGGGAAGCGGCCTGCAGCCCGCGCCTCCGGGGGCGCCAAGCCAGCCGCCCGCGCAGCCGCCTCAGCAGCAGGCCCTGCAGCCGGCCCCGCAGCCGCAGGTCCAGCCGGCGCCGGTCGCCCCGCCCGCGCCGCGGGGGCCGACGACGGCGGCAGAGGAGACCTTCCGCTTCCCCGTGCACCAGGTCTATCGCCTGAACTTCTGCGTCGACGGCGATAGCGGCTGCGGCGATCCGGCCGCCAATGCCTGGTGCCAGAACAAGGGCTTCAGCAGTGCGGCACGCTGGGCCCGCGAGGAGAACATCGGCGCGCTCTATCCCACTGTGTTCATCGGCAGCGGCGCGATCTGTGACAAGTTCCTCTGCGACGGCTTCGAGGAGATCACCTGCCAGCGTTGAGGCTGCCAGAGCGGAGCCTGCAGAAGGGCAAAGAAAAGCCCCGGGCGCGTGAGCGACCGGGGCTTTCGCTTTGAGAGCCTGTCCCGCTAGCCGTTGGCCTGGCCGGTGCGCAGCACCAGCAGGGACAGATAATAGGGATCGGACTTCGGTGACCGCTCGACAGACCTGAAGTCCTCCTCGGCCGGCGCAGCGGGAGCCGGTGCCAGCTCCGCCTCCGGTTCCTCGACAACCGCGGGCTCAGGCGGTGCCACCGACAGGGGCGGCGTCACCTGCAGAGGCGGCGTCACCGGCAGGGGCGACGTCACGGGCAGGGGCTGCGCAGCCGGCTTCGCCGGCGCCGGCGGCAACTGGGCCAGCAAGGCACCGGGCTCAAAGTCAGCCCAGGCCGGGGGTTCCAGCAGCCGCGCAACAGCATCCGCGATCACGGAGAACGGCTCGTCGTCCTTGGCCCGTCCTGGCCGGCCCTGGCTCTGCGGCGATCCGGAACTGGTCTGCTCCGTCTCGCCCGCAGTGCTGGGAACCAGCAGGGGAATGGGCTGCTCAGGCACAGCCGGCGGCCTGTCGCCGCCGTCAGCCGGACCGCCTTCAAGCGATTCCACCACGACCGGCTTCGGCGCCGGCATGACCGCCTGCGGCGCTGCGTCGGGCGACCTTGGGGCCGACGGAAGCGCTGCGGGGGCCGAACCTGGACCCGGCACGGGCAGTATCGCTGCCGTCGAAGCGTAGGCAGCTTCCAGGTTTCTGAGCACGGTCTCGTCCACACCCGGTTCGACCGCCGCCTCCGCAAGCACCTCGATCGCTTCGTCGCGCTGACCGTTCAAGGCCAGCGAGAGACCAAGGTTGTTGCGCGCCGACAAGTAGCCAGGGTTGCGTTCAAGCGCGAGGCGGTAGAGGTCCTGCGCCGCCTGATGCTCGCCGGCCTGATCGCGGATGATGCCGAGGGCGTTGTAGGGGCGCGGGTCCTCGGGATTGGTGACCATGGCCCTGTTGAACTGGACAGCAGCCATACCGGTTTCGCCGGACTCCATGTAGACCTTGCCGAGACTGTAGAGCGCCTCCTGATGCCCCGGGTGCTCCGCCAGAAGAGCCGCGTAGGTCTGCGCGGCGGCATCGTCGCGGTCCAGGGTCTGCAACAGGCCGGCAATGCGCATCATTGTTTCGGGGTCTTGCGGGTCAATCTCGTGCGCGCGTGCGCAGAGCCCGAGGGCCGTCAGGTACTTGCCCTCCTCAGCCAGCCGATCACAGTAGCGCACCATGCGCGCCGCCCGGCTTGCATCGTCCTTGCCAAATCCCGCCGGTGCATAGGCAGGGCCGTTGCCGGCGCCTGCACAGCCGACAACGAGGCCCGCAAGCCCGAGCACCGCCAATATGCGCAGCAAGGGCTGGCCAGTTGATCCTTGTATCATCCCGGTTCTCCGCATCGTGGGGCGGCGGCACCAAGGGATCTCAACGCGGGGGATCTCAATGTGGGGGATCCCAACACGGGCCCTGGGCCGGTCGTCCCTCTCCTGTTCGACCAAAAAAAGAAACCGGGATAAGTCTAGATTCAGGTGCTTAAGGGAAGGCTAAGGCATTCAAAACATTTGAAGGAACCGCCTTGGCCGCCTTCCGGCCGCGAAAAAGCAAAAGAAATGAATTGTGGCAAAACTCATTCTTAATTGCTTTGTGGAATCCTAGGCTTGTTGACAAGTAGTCGATAGGAAGCAAAGCAAGATGCTTTTACGTCTCATTCTCTTCACCTACTTCGCCCTCTGGGGCCTCTCCAGCCTGATCGAGGCGCCGATCATCGCCTCCTGACGACCGCCGCCTGGCGCAGCGAAGGCTTGCCGCGCCATAGCGAAGGGTTGTCAGGCACGATTTTCGCGGGGTTGGCCCCTGCCGCAGCGAGAGCGCAGTCGCTTCAAGTCAGCCGTTCACACGGGGGCGGCCGCTTCTCCACAGCTTTATCTAAAATTCAGACGAATATTGATCACAACTTGATCTGAGCTGTGACAAGACTGTGTTCGCGCCGGGATTCTTTAGGAAATGGGCACCCCCTTTACCTTCGATTAATGTTCGTTACTTACTCTGGCGGTTCTGCGACGCGGGATTTGGTCCCGGTGGTGCGAACGGGAGTAGTTCATGACAACCCAAACAACGACAAAAACGAACCGGGGTGGCGGACGGGCAGCGATGCCCGCCGGAAAGGGCGTCGAGGGCGTTGGGCGACGGTCCCCTGAGGCCAGCAAGTCAAGCCGTCTTCATTCCTGGAAAGCCACGCTGTTTCAAAGCCTGGGGCGCGAGTTGACGGCGCTCCACCGCCAGCATCAGGAGCGGGCCTTTATGGCCACCTCCCACGGGCTGGCTTACCGCAGCGACGCGGTCATTCACACGGGTACATTGCACTAGCTTGGCGTATGGCCGTTGCCGCCGGCGCGGCGGCCGCGCCATTCGAGAGCTTCCCTTTCCCCCATCCGGGGGAGTTCTCAAAGAAAAGGGGCCGCCGAGAGGCGGCCCTTCGCTTTTCTGTCCCGAAGCGGCTGTGTTACGCCGTCCCGCAGCGAAAACGCTCAGCTGCAGCCGTACGCGCTCCAGAGCGTGTATTTCTGTTCCCTGGAGACACAGCCCCAGTACATCTCCGAATCGCGGTCTGCGCTCTCGAAGCTGCAGGCCGCTTCGACGATCTCCTGCATCCGCCCGCAGATCTGCTGCTGCTGCCAGGGCGCCGCGTCAGCAGACCCCGCTTCGCCGATACCGGTGTCCTGCGTGGCCGCGGGTGCACCGGAAAAGCCGCGGATCTCCAACCACTGGGCAAAGCTCGGACCGGCCGGTTCGCTTGCCGGGCCACTGCGGCTGCTCGCCTGCAGGGCGTAGGCGGTCACGCCGAAGGTGATGATCGCGAGGGCAAGCAGCACCCGCGGGTGATCAAAACGGACAGGAAACCCGGCTTTCAAGCGCTGCAGAGCGATCTCGGTGCTGGCCATGGAGTCTCGCATTGGTTGGGGGCCGACAAGAAAACAGTATGAATTGAGCAGCTTAGGAAGCCGTTAATGACCGGTCAGAGAGATTGCCGGGGCCCACCGCCGCCGCCCAAGGGAACGCCCACAGAAGCGCAGGGCGGCCCGTCTCCGGACTATAATCCTGGCTCGAGATGCCGGATGACGTAGACCCGGCAGCGGGCCGTATCCTGACCCCGCACGGCATACACCAGGTCCGGCACCGCCAAGCCTTCCGGGTCATAAAGCGCCCAGTGGCCGCCGACCACGGCTCCATGCGTGTATCCGCCCAGACGTACAATCAGGAAGCGGTCCCGCTTCTGGCGAAAGCGGCGGAGGCGGCAGAGCTCGGTCAGGCCGTAGTCCAGGTCGAAGCGATCGAGCCGGCGATCATCCTCAAGCAGCAGGTGGGAGCCCTGCCGCGGATTCACCGGCGGGCGTGGCAAGGGTGGCACTGTGGGCGCAGCGCGCAGCGGCGCGCGCTCCGGGCCGACCGGCAGGTGGCCCTCGGCGGCCGACGCCGGATAAGCGCCGCCGAAGAGAAACAGTGTAAGTACGGAGAGGAGGATTGGCCGGACGCGGTGCATGGCCGAAGCCTAGGCGCAAAGCCTTACCGGACCGTCAAACCTCGGCAATGCCCGGCCAAAGGAAAACGGCCCGCCGAACCGGCGGGCCGCTCTCATGAATGCTGGAAGTGCGGGCTACTGAAGGTAATCGTAGCTGCCGGCCTTCCACTCGTAGAACACATAGCCCGGTGCGGTCACATCGCCCTTGTCGTCGAAGCCGATGTTGCCGAGCACCGTGTCGAACTGGTTGCCGCGCAGCGACGCGATGACCGGATCGAGGTCGAGCGTGCCGGCCTTCTCAACCGCCTGCGCCCAGGCCTGGATCGCACCGTAGGTGTAGAGCACGTAGCCTTCCGGCTCGACGCCCTTGCCCCGGAAAACTTCGACCACCGGGGCGGCCACCGGGTTCTTGCGCGGATCGGGGCTGAAGGTCATCAGGGTGCCCTCGCCGGCATCGCCGGTGATGGACCAGTACTCGTCGGTCACCAGGGCATCACCGGAAACCAGCACGGTGTTCATGCCCTGGTCGCGCATCTGACGGACCATAAGGCCGGCCTCGGTGTGGTAACCGCCGACATAGAGGACGTCGATGCTGTTCTGCTTCAGCTTGGACACCAGCGCGGTGTAGTCCTTCTCACCGGCGGTGTAGGCTTCGTAGAGCGCCTCGGTCACACCGGCGGAGTTCAGGTTCTTGCGGGTCTCGTCCGCCAGGCCCTTACCGTAAGCCGTCTTGTCGTGAACGATGGCGATGTTCTTGGCGCCGAACTGCTCGGCCAGGAACGCACCGGCCACCTGTCCCTGCTGATCATCGCGGCCGCAGACGCGGAAGACGTTATCGCCGCCCTCTTCCGTCAGCTTCGGATTGGTCGAGGCCGGAGAAATCTGCAGGATCCCCTCTTCCTCGTAGACCTGCGAAGCCGGGATCGAAGAGCCGGAGCAGAAGTGCCCGGCCATGAACACGACGTCTTTGTTGACCATCTGGTTGGCCACGGCCACCGCCTGCTTTGGATCGCAGGCGTCATCGCCCACTTCCAGGACCAGCTGCTGGCCCAATACGCCGCCGGCCGCATTGATGTCGGCAACCGCCTGCTCGGCGCCGGCCTTCATCTGCTGACCAAAGCTGGCGTACTGGCCGGTCATGGGTCCGGCCGTGGCGATCACGATCTCGGCGCGCGCCGCCGTGACCGTCAGAGCCGTAACCGCAGCCGCGGCCATAAGCACCGAAGTGAATTTACGCATTTTGGAAGTACCCTCCCGTCTAGCTTGAAATCCCTGTTGTCTCAATACTCCGGCTCATTTGAGCCTTTTACTTCTGTGGAAGGGTGAGGCCATTCCACAGCATTGTCACGCCATTTCGGCAGACAGCTTAGGCAGGCCTGCTGAGGCCCGCAATCTCTTTTACTCCAACGATTTCGCGTTAACCATCTTGACGCGCGCGCCAGCCGAAAGGCCCGGCGCGTTCGTAGAGCCAGGGATACTGCGCCACCATGGTCCGCGCCCGCCTCAGGCGGTAGGAGAGCAAGGCAATGGCCATGATGACCGCGGTGTCGATCACATAGCCGCTCAGCAACAGCAGCTCTCCGCCGAACAGGCTGAAGATGACAAAGCGGTCCGCAAAGCCGAGAAGCAGCGAATAGCCCACCACCTGCCAGGCCGGGCGCCAATGGGCGCTGAGCGCCTGGCCCGTCAGGTAGGCCGCGCCGCCGATCAGAACGACGGTCACGCCGATGAAGACCGGAAGGCTGGTGCCGAGGATCGGGATCATGGCGAAGCCCTCCCAGCGCGATGGCCGCTCAACATGCGCTCAGTGACCTCCCTCAAGGTAAGCCGCCCGCACCTCCGGCATCGCCAGAAGCTCGTCGCCCGTGCCGCTCAGAGTGATGTTGCCGTTCACCATAACATAGCCGCGGTCGGCCAGCTTCAGGGCATGAAAGGCGTTCTGTTCGACCAGAAAGATGGTCATGCCTTCGCTCTTGTTGATGTCTTTCAGGACCGCGAAGATCTGCTTCACGATGAGTGGTGCGAGGCCGAGCGACGGCTCGTCCAGCAGCAACAGCCGCGGGCGGCTCATCAGGGCACGGCCGATGGCCAGCATCTGCTGCTCGCCACCCGACAGCGTTCCACCGCGCTGCTGCTGACGGTTCTTCAGGATCGGGAAAAGCGTGAAGACCCGCTCCAAATCGTCCTGGAAATGCTCCGGCGGAGCGACCGTCGCGCCCATCTGCAGGTTCTCCATGACGGTCATGCGCGGGAAGATGCGCCGCCCCTCCGGCGATTGCGCGATCCCCATGCGCACGATGTCGTGGGCCAGCTTCCTGGTGATGTTCTGCCCGTCGAAGTGGACCGTTCCGCGCGCCGCCCGCGGATTGCCGAAGACGGTCATCAGCAGGGTCGACTTGCCCGCGCCGTTGGCACCGATGAGGGTGACGATCTCACCCTGCTGCACATCCAGATCGACGCCGCGCAGCGCCTCGATGTTGCCGTAGAAGGTGTGCACACCGGCGATCGAAAGCATAGCCATGTCAGCCGCCCCCGCCCTCGCTGCCGCCCCCGGGCCGCGGGCCCAGGTCCTCTGCCAAGTCCTCTGCCAGATCAGCCGCCACCTCCGGCGGGATCTCGTCGTCTTCCTCTTCACCCAGGTAGGCGCGGATGACGGCCGGGTCGGCGCGGACATGGGCCGGCGTTCCGTCGGAAATCTTGCGACCATAGTCCAGCACCACGATGTGGTCGGAGATCTCCATCACCACGCTCATGTCATGCTCGATCAGCAGCAGGCCGATCTTGTGCTGCTGCTTGATGTAGAGCAGCAGTTCGTTCAGCTCTGCGGACTCGCGCGGGTTCAGGCCGGCCGCCGGCTCGTCGAGACAGAGCAGCGCCGGACGGCTGCACATGGCACGCGCAATCTCGAGCCGCCGCTGCGCGCCGTATGGCAGGTCGCCGGCGTTGTCGTCGGCACGCTCCACGAGGCGCACCTGTTCAAGCCAGTAGCGCGCCCAGTCTATCGCCTCGCGCTCGGCCTTCTGGTAGCCGCCGATCCCGAACAGCCCGAAGACAGTGTAGCCGGAGGCGCGCATCAGCGCGTTGTGCTGGGCGACGATCAGATTCTCCAGCACCGACATGGCCGGAAACAGCCGGATGTTCTGAAAGGTCCGCGCAACGTGCGCCTGCTGGGCGATGCGGAAGTCGTCCATCCGCTCGAGCAGGAACTGCCGTTCGCCGTTGTCCAGCGTGAGGCGCCCGACCGTCGGCTTATAGAAGCCGGTGAGGCAGTTGAAGAGCGTGGTCTTGCCGGCGCCGTTGGGTCCGATGATCGCGGTGATCTCGGCATCGCCGGCGGCGAAGGACACGTCGTCGACGGCGACCAGGCCGCCGAAGCGCATGGTCAGATGCTCGACGGTCAGCAGCGCCCTGGCGCCGCTCGGGATGGTGAGATCGTGGTTCGCCGTCTCTGCGGTTGCCACGCTCATGGAGAGCTCTTCCCGGTCGCAGCGTTGGATGAAGCGGTGTCGAGACGCATGGTGGGATCGCGATGCGCGAGGAGGCCGCGCGGGCGCCAGACCATGATCAGCACCATCAGGCCGCCGAAAGCCAGCATGCGGAACTGCTCCAGTTCGCGGAACAGTTCGGTCCCGCCGATCAGAAGCACGGCTGCAATCACAACACCGATCTGGCTGCCCATGCCACCCAGGACGACGATAGCCAGGATGACCGCCGACTCAACGAAGGTGAAGCTCTCTGGCGAGATGAAGCCCTGGCGCGTCGCGAAGAAGGATCCGGCAAAGCCGCCGAACATGGCGCCGATGGCAAAGGCCGTCAGCTTGGTGTTGGTGGGGTTGATGCCGAGCGAGCGGCAGGCGATTTCGTCTTCGCGCAGAGCCTCCCAGGCCCGCCCCACCGGAAGCTTGCGGATCCGCATGGTGAAAAGGTTGGTGATCAGTGCCAGAGCCAGGATGAGGTAATAGAGAAACACGATCCTGTGCATCGAAGAGAAATCGAGGCCGAAGAAGGTGTGGAAGGACTGCTCGCCCTCCTGCACCCGGCGCGAGAACGGCAGCCCGAAAAAACTGGGGCGCGGAATGCCGGAGATCCCGTCAGGCCCGCGGGTGAACTCGTACCAGTTCAACAGTACGACGCGGATGATCTCCCCGAATCCCAAGGTCACGATCGCAAGGTAGTCGCCCCGTAATCGCAGCACGGGAAATCCGAGCAGAACGCCGAAGGTGGCGGCGAAGAGCCCGGCCAGAGGCAGGCAGATCCAGAACGAGAGATCGAAGTAGACCGCGATCAGGGCATAGGAATAGGCCCCGACCGCATAGAAGGCGACGTAGCCGAGGTCGAGCAGCCCGGCGAGGCCGACGACAATGTTCAGGCCCCAGCCCAGCATGATGTACATCACCACCAGGGTGGCGATGTCGACGATGTAGCGGTTCGAAAAGGGCATCCACGGCAGGGCGATGGCAAAGACCACCAGCAGCGGGCCGGCGATCTTGGCCACTCTTTGGACCTGCGCGCCGATCCGGTCCATCGCCTCTTCGCGCTCCGCCCGTCTGCCCGGACTGCGCGTTTCGCGCCGATAGGCCAGAGCAAAGCGTCCGAGGAAGACCCCGACGACGGCTATGACCACCCACTCCCAGCGATACTCCAGGCCGAGACCGCCCGGGATGGTCACCGTGCGCACACCGACAATGGAGATCGCGAGGCCGAAGGCGACCAGCGCGGCAAGCCCCGCCTCCTTCAAGATGGCCTGGAAGTCGACGTTGCCTTCAAGGGCGGCGCGCTTACCCGCTTCGACGGCCATGGCTCAGACCTTCTCCACTTCGGGCCGCCCGAGCAGACCGGTGGGCCGGAAGATAAGCACCAGAACCAGGATCGAGAAGGCAGCCACGTCCTTGTATTCGATGGTGAAGTAGGCCGACCAAAAGGTCTCGATCAGGCCGATCAGGAGCCCGCCGAGCATGGCGCCCGGCAGCGACCCGATGCCGCCCAGGACGGCGGCGGTAAAGGCCTTAATGCCGGCGAGGAAGCCGATATAAAAGTCGATGACGCCGTAATAGACCAGGAAAAGAATACCGGCGACCGAGGCGAGCCCGGCACCGGTCACGAAGGTCAGGGAGATCGTCCGGTCGACGTTGATGCCCAGGAGCGCAGCCATGGTGCGGTCCTGCTCGCAAGCGCGCTGCGCGCGGCCGAGGGCCGTGCGCGCGATGATCGTCGCGAAGATCGCCATCAGCGCCACGGTGACGAGCACAATCATGATCTGGACGTAGCTGAGCTGGACCACGAAGGTCTCGGTTTCCATCAGGGTGATGCCCCCCTGGATCACCGGCGGCATCGGCCGCACCCGCGCGCCCTGGAGAAGCTGCACATAGTTCTGCAGGAAGATCGACATGCCGATGGCCGAAATCAGCGGCGCCAGCCGGTGCGATCCGCGCAGGGGTCTATAGGCGATGCGTTCGACCGTCCATCCGTAGACCGACGTCAACAGCATCGCGACCACAAGCACGATCAGGAGCGCCAGGGGCACCCAGGTGATGCCGACCAGTCCGAGAATGAGAAAGGCGATCAATCCGACGAAGGCGCCGATCATGAAAATATCGCCGTGGGCGAAGTTGATCATGCCGATGATCCCGTAGACCATCGTATAGCCGATCGCGATCAAACCGTAGATCGCCCCCAGGGTGACCCCGTTGATCAACTGCTGAACGAAGTACTCCATAACCCCTGTCCGCCGCGGCTTCCGCCCGCCCCGGCTTTTGTTTGCTCAGATCTTGTTCCGTTGGCTGAACCCACCGGCATCCTGCTCTGCGGCAGCGACGCGCACCGGCCTGTTCCGCCCCCCTGTAACGGTTTCAGCCGCGCACCTTACGACAAATCCCAGAGCGGTCAAACGCAAAGGAGTGGCGAGGACCGGGCGCCCTGCGGCCCCGGCCCGGAGCACCCCAAAGGCCGCGGATCGCCTCGCGTCCAGCCAGCCAAGCGTCCTGCGCATAGCTCTAATGCGTCGCAGCAATTCTCTTGCAAGACATTCGAATCGCAATACTATTTTAACTGTGCACTGCAACAATCAGTGCTGTTTAGGGAGGTGCTCAAAAAGAAACGCCGTTTTAAAAGGAAGTTTCGAAATGACGCACCAAAGCCACGCAGAGAACCCGAATTCGCCGGCGCCGGAAGGCTGGGCCATTGACCGTATGAGCGCCGGATTCGACCACGCTTTTGACCGCGCCCGCATCGAGCGGCACATCGCCGAAGGCCGCAGAATGCAGGCCGAGGCCATGGCTGCCGCACTGAAGGCCCTCTTTGCCCGCCTCTGGCCGGCAAAGCGTCCGGCCGCGAAGGCCGGCGCCGTGACGCAAAGCGCACCCGGGCAGGCGGTTCAGGCGTAGCCCCACCCGCTGTCGGGAATCACAGAAGAGCCGCGCCTGGGCCCTTCCGTCTTTAAGAGCCGGTTGAAGGGCCGGGGCCGCGGCGCTGGAGTCACAATGACACTTGTTCGCAAGCTGTCGGCCATCGAGGCCGACAAGCTGACGCATCACCTTTGCCGTCTTTCTTTGGAAGAACGGCGCCTGCGGTTCGGCCACGGTGTGAGCGACCAGGGCCTGACCGACTTCGTCGAGGCCATCGACTGGTCTGAAACCTGGGCCATTGGCGCAGTCGAGGGGCAGGACCTGCACGGGGTTGTCGAACTGCGCCGCGCGGGTGCCTGGTGGACCGGCGCAGCCGAACTCTCGGTCTCCGTGGAAGGCCCCTACCAGAACGAGGGCCTGGGCACCCGGCTGGTCGCCGAGGCGCTGCTGGTTGCCCGCAACCGCGGGATCCGCACGGTCTTTCTGCTGTGCCTGCCGGAAAACCGGCCGATCCAGCGAATCGCAAAGAAGTTCTCCGGACGGCTCACCATGGTCGACGGCGATCTGGAGGCCCGCATCCAGCCGGCCCAGCCGACCCCGCTGACGGTGATGATGGAGCTTTTCAACGACACCCAGGGGATCGTGCAGAGCGCTCTGGAGCAGGCCGCCAAGGCGCCGGCCCGGTCCGGCGGGCGCTAGGCCAGGGCTGCAGTCTGGCCGCGGGTCGGCCAAGGCCGGGTGCCAGCGAACTGCAGTCTAGGGGGAAGAATGGCGACCCCTACGGGACTCGAACCCGTGTTTTCGCCGTGAAAGGGCGATGTCCTAGGCCACTAGACGAAGGGGTCGTCGGGCAGAGGATTTAGCCCCTCGCCCACCGGATTGCAAGCCAATCTCGGCAGTCCGGCCGCTGAAAGCCATAGCTGCAAAAGCGGATGCTAATAACCGGGCTGATCCAAGGCTCCATCGCCGGGCGCCACCGGCTCGTCCCTTGCCTTCCGCTCCGCCAATTGGGCCGCGCCGTAGGCCCCGCCCGGCTGCTCAGCAGGCCCCTCGGCAATGGGAACGGCGCCGATCTCCTTGATCAGCTTTTCCAGCATGGCGGCCGCAAAGTCCTCGTAGTTGTTGGCCGTCATCACGAAGGCGCCGGTCCCGCCGATCACCGAAGTCCTGTAGTAGGCGTCCACCGAGGAGTCCTCATTGAGGATCGCCAGGCCGTTGATGGTGATGCCTCGAAGAACCGCCAGATCTCGCAGCTTCGACGGCTGTGCGCCCTGGTTGGCTCGGCCGTCGCCGGAGATATCGATCACCCGCCGTACGCCCTGGAAACCGTTGCGGTCAAGCGCGCGGACCGCGAACTCGATGGCCCCGCCGATGGCGGTGCCCCCGCCGTCCAGAAAGCGCGGTGTCGTATCGATGATCTCCGCGAAAGCCTGCGCCGAATCCGCCGTGGTCAGGTGCTGCCAGTCGATCGCCATATGCTGGCGCCGGTTGTCCGACCACTGAATCATGGCCACCGCCACGCCGAGTTCGCCGGTGGCACGGATCGCCGAGGCGACCGCGGGATGGCGGAACGCATCGGCAAAGCCGCGCATCTGCAGATCGAACTCCTCCGCAGAGACCGAAGAAGAAGCGTCAACCGCCAGCACCAGTTCGAGATCGACGGGCTGGCCGCCGCCCGCCTCGGCCTGGGCGAGCATCTCGGCCGCAGACGAGGCGTAGGCGTCCGGCTGGGACTCGCCTGCCTGGGGTTCGCCTGCCTGGGGTTCGCCTGCCCGGGATTCGCCTGCCCGGGATTCGCCTGCCCGGGATTCGCCTGCCCGGGATTCGCCTGCCTGGGGTTCAACCGCCTCTGCGGTGGCCGGAAACACGGCCAGAAGGATGGCAAGCAGTCCGGCGCGCATAGCCGCAGCGATCCTGCCTGATCTCGGGAAACCGTCGAGCCGCGTTACCATGACGGAGAGCTTAACCGCCCAAAGCGCCTGCTGTCGCGCGGAATAGCTTGTCTGACCGGAAATTGAACACCGGCCCATTGCGCCGCGTGTCGCTAATTTACCTTAAGAATCAAGAGGTCAGGGGCGCTGCGTCCTCGATGACAAACTGCACGGTCTCAACGCCGCCCCAGCGGTCTACCTGTACGCGGCCGGCCACATGGAGCGGCAGCCCCGCCGTCTGCAGGAGCGCGGGGCCCAAAGCACTGTCCATGGCGCGGAAGGCAATGGCTTTCAGCCGGC
The DNA here is from genome assembly GCA_001657395.1 of Rhodospirillales bacterium BBD 1991-14. Lineage (GTDB taxonomy): Bacteria > Pseudomonadota > Alphaproteobacteria > Kiloniellales > Kiloniellaceae > Pelagibius. The sequence continues at coordinate 991,689 of LYSY01000001.1, forward strand.
CGCCCCCGGCCCCCGAGAGGTAGCAGCGGACATGATTCTCACCGACGACGGAGGCTTGCGCGACCTTCACCGACGGCAGGGCAAAGCGCGGCTGTACATTGCCGACGCCGAAGGGGGCACAGCGCTCCAGCGCCTCCAGAAGCTCAAGGGTCGCGCCCTTGGGCTGCAGCGCGCCGTCGATACCGAGCGCGGGCCGGTAGGCAATTTCCGTCAGACGCTGCGCCAGGCGTTGGCCCAGAAAGGCGGTCAGCTCCGAGAGGCTGTCCCGCGCGACCGTCAGCCCTGCGGCCATGGGATGGCCGCCGCCGTTGACCAAAAGCCCGGCCTGGCGCGCTGCGATGACCGCGGCACCCAGATCGACCCCCGGCACCGAGCGGCCGGAGCCCTTGCCGAGCGCGCCGTCCAGGGCGATCACAAGGGCCGGGCGGTTGTAGCGCTCCTTCAGGCGGCTGGCGACAATGCCGATCACGCCGGCATGCCAACCCTCCGCTGCGGCCACGACCAGCCCGTTGCCCGGTCCGGTCTCCTCCACCTGCAGAATGGCCTGATCGAGGACCTGGGCCTCGATCTCCCGGCGCTCGCTGTTGTAGCCGTCCAGCTCGGCGGCCATGGGCACTGCAGCCGCAGGCTCGTCACAGCACAGCAGCCTGGCGCCCAGCGGTGCGGCACCGACCCGTCCGCCGGCGTTCACCCGCGGGCCGAGCAGATAGCCCGCGTGATAGGTGCCCGGCGCCTCGCTGATGCGGGCGACATCACAGAGCGCGGCGAGCCCTGCATTGCCCCGCCGGGCCATGACCTTCAGACCCTGGGCCACCAGCGCCCGGTTGACGCCGGTCAAAGGCACAACATCGCAGACGGTGCCGAGGGCGACGAGATCGAGCCACTGGCGCAGATCCGGTTCGCGCCGGCCGGCCTGTGCATACCAACCCTCGTCGCGGAGAGTCCGGTTTACGGCAACCACCAACATGAAGGCGACGCCCACGGCGGCCAGTTGCCCCTGCCCGCTGGTATCGTCCAGGCGATTGGGGTTCACCACGGCCGCCACGGCGGGCAGACGCGGTTCGGCGGCGTGGTGATCGACCACCAGGATGTCGAGCCCCTCGGCGGCAGCGGGCTCCAGCACGTCGAAGGCGGTGATGCCGCAGTCGACCGTGACCACCAGGGTGACCCCGCTGTCCGCCAGGCGCTTCAGCGCCGGACCGTTGGGGCCATAGCCTTCGGCGAGGCGGTCGGGGATGTAGATCTCCAACGCCACCCCAAGGGCTGCAAAGAAGCGGTAAAGCAGCGCCGAAGACGTCGCACCGTCGACATCGTAGTCGCCGAAGACCGCAACCTTCTCGCCGTTGCGCACCGCCGCGGCCAGGCGCGCCGCCGCCCGGTCCATATCCTGGAAGTCCGAGGGATCGGGAAGATAGTCGCGCAGCGTCGGCGCAAGAAAGCGCTCGGCCTCTTCGGGGCCTATGCCGCGGGCCGCGAGCACCCGGCCGACCACCTCCGGCAGGCCCAATTGCTGGGCCAGGGCCAGGGCGAGGCGACCATCGCTCAGGCGTTCTTCCCAGCGCTTGCCGGCAAGCGACCGCTCCACGCCGAGAAAGCAGTCGCGCCGGGCCTCCCCCGTCGGTGCCGCTGCGGCATTCGATGGCCCGGTCGCCATGGCCGCTAGACGCCGAGCTCGTCGTACCAGGTCTTGCGCTGGAAGTTGTGATGAGCCTCGACGTAGCGCACGGTGCCGGACTTCGACCGCATAACCACCGAGTGGGTCATGGCGCCGCCGTGGTATCGGCGCACGCCTTTCAGCATCGAGCCATCGGTGACGCCACTGGCGGCAAACATGACGTCCCCGCTGGCCAGATCGTCCAGGCTGTACTTCCGGTCATAGTCGGTGATGCCCCAGCGGTCGGCACGGCGGCGCTCCTCGTCATTGCGAAAGACGAGTCGCCCCTGGAACTGGCCGCCGATGCAACGCAGCGCCGCGGCGGCCAGAACCCCCTCCGGCGCACCGCCGACCCCGATATAGATGTCGACGCCGCTTTCCGGGCTGCTCGTGGCCATGACCCCGGAAACATCGCCGTCGCCGATCAGCATGATCCGCGCTCCCGCCTCGCGGACCTTGACGATCAACTCGCTGTGGCGTGGCCGGTCCAGGATGCAGGCCACCAAGTCCGAAACCTCGACCTGCTTGGCCTTGGCAAGGTTTGCCAGGTTGGTGGACGGCTCCTCGTCGAGGTCGACCAGATCGCCCGGCAGCCCGCCGCCGACGGCGATCTTCGACATGTAGGTATCCGGCGCGTTGAGGAAGTTGCCGGACTCGGCCATCGCGATCACGGCCATGGCGTTCTGCCCGCCCTTGGCCGTGATGGTGGTGCCCTCAAGGGGATCGAGCGCAATGTCGATGGAGGGCCCGCCGCTGCCGACCTTCTCACCGATGTAGAGCATCGGTGCCTCGTCGCGCTCGCCCTCGCCAATCACCACGGTGCCGTCGATGCCCAGGCTGTTCAACGACTGACGCATGGCATTGACAGCAGCCTGGTCGGCGGCTTTTTCGTCGCCCCGGCCCATCAGCCGTGACGCCGCCAGGGCGGCCGCCTCCGTCACGCGGACGGTCTCCAGGGCCAGGTTTCGATCCATCGCACTGTTGGTTGCCATCGCTGCCTCTTCCTTTCGGACCGCGCCCCGCACCACGCCTTGGTCAGCGCCGGTCATGAAGTGCCTAAAAATCCACGATACGAATCAGTTGCGGCGGTTCCAGGGTGGCGTCCAGCGCCGCGATTCGCGCCAGCGCAGCTTGCATCGACGCCTCGCTGGTCTCATGTGTCATGATGATGACCGGAACCGGCTCCCCTTCGCCTTCCGCGCGCCCGCGCTGGAGCATCGACTCCATGGAGATGTCGGCATCCCGCAACACCGCCGAGACATCGGCGATCACGCCAGGTTTGTCGAGCACCAGCAAGCGCAGATAGTAGGCGCAGGCGTGCCGCTCCATCGGCAGCGTGGGCAACTGGCGGAGTTGCGTGGACGCAATGCCGAAGACCGGCGGGGCCATGCCGCGCGCCAGATCGATAAGATCGGCGACGACCGCAGAGGCGGTCGGCCCGGCCCCTGCCCCACGGCCTTCGTACATGGTGGTGTCGACGAAGTCGCCGTCGGCCACGACGGCATTGAAGACGCCGTCGACCGAGGCGATGGGCCGCCCCTTGCGCACCATGCAGGGGTGGACCCGCTGCTCCACCGCACCGTTCACCTGCTGGGCCACGCCCAGCAGCTTGATACAGTAGCCGAGCTCCTCTGCGTAGGCCACGTCGAGGGCCGAGACGTTGCGGATGCCTTCCACGTAGACGGAATCGAAGTCGACTTCGCAGCCGAAAGCCAGCGCCGTCAGGATCGCCAGCTTGTGCGCGGTGTCGACGCCATCGACATCGAAGCTGGGGTCGGCCTCCGCATAGCCCAGGCGCTGGGCATCGGCCAGGACGTCTGCGAAGTCCTGTGCCGGGCCCGCGTTTGCCCCGCCGCCGGCAGCCGACATTTGCGTGAGGATGTAGTTGCAGGTGCCGTTCAAGATGCCGTAGACGCGGCTGATCCGGTTGCCCGCCAGGCCCTCGCGCAGGCCCTTGATGATCGGGATGCCGCCGGCGACGGCGGCTTCGTAGGCGATGGTGCAGCCCCGGTCTTCGGCAAGCCGCGCAAGGGCCGTTCCGTGATGAGCCAGCAGGGCCTTGTTGGCCGTCACCACCGACCGCCCCTCCGAAAGCGCCGCTTCCACCGTTTCCAGCGCGGTTCCCTCGGCCCCGCCGATCAACTCGACCACGACGTCCGCGTCTGCCTCCCGGGCCATCGCGACCGGATCGTCGAACCACCGATAGGACGACAGATCGACCCCTCTGTCCCGGGTCTTGTCGCGCGCGCAGACCGCCGAGACGCTGACGCCGCGCCCGGACCGGGCGGCAATGGCGACGGCGTTCTGGTCCAGCAGCCGAAGCGTTCCCGCACCGACCGTGCCAAGGCCGGCGACCGCTATGCGCAGAGGTTTTGTCAAGACGCGATGTTCCGGACCTTGGGATCAGCGGGCCCGATTCCGGACGACCGCAGGAAAGACCTGATGTTGCGCACGGCCTGCCGGGTGCGTTGCTCGTTCTCCACGAGGCCCAGGCGCACGAAGCCTTCGCCGTACTCGCCGAAGCCAATGCCCGGCGCCACGGCCACCTGCGCCTCCTCCAGCAGCAGTTTGGAGAACTCCAGGGAGCCCATCTCTTTCAGGGCGTCCGGCAGCGGCGCCCAGCAGAACATGGTCGCCGGCGGGCTCGGGATCGGCCAGCCCGCGGCGGCAAGACCGGAGACCAGCACGTCACGGCGCGAGCGGTAGCGCTGGCGCATTTCGTCGATGCAGTCCTGGGGTCCGTTGAGGGCCGCCGTGGCCGCCACCTGGATCGGCGTAAAGGCCCCATAGTCGAGGTAGGACTTCACACGGCTGAGGGCCGCGACCAGATCGGCGTTGCCGGCGCAGAAGCCGATGCGCCAGCCGGGCATCGAGTAGGTCTTGCTGAGCGAGGTAAACTCGACCGCGATCTCCCGTGCTCCCGGCACCTGGAGGATCGACGGCGGCGGCGTGCCCTCGAAATAGACCTCGGCATAGGCCAGGTCGGAAATCACGTAGATATCGTGCTCGCGGCAGAAGTCCACCACCGCAGCATAGAAATCCAGGTCCACGACCTCCGCCGTCGGATTGGCGGGATAGTTCAACACCAGCGCCGAGGGCTTGGGCACGGAGTGGCGCACCGCGCGCTCCAACTGCTCCATGAAGTCGAATTCGGGTCCGACGGGAATGCTGCGGATGGCAGCCCCGGCAATGATGAAGCCGAAGGCATGGATCGGATAGCTGGGGTTCGGCGCCAGGATGATGTCGCCCGGACTGGTGATCGCCTGGGCCAGGTTGGCCAGCCCCTCCTTGGATCCCAGGGTTACGATCACCTCGCGTTCGGGGTCGAGTTCCACGCCGAAGCGCTCGCTGTAATAGCGGCAGAGGGCCCGGCGCAGCCCGGGGATGCCGCGCGAGGTGGAATAGCGGTGGACCCGCGGATCGTTCAGGGTTTCGACAAGCTTGTCGATGACGTGCTTGGGCGGCGGCTGGTCCGGATTGCCCATGCCGAAATCGATGATGTCCTTTCCGTCGGCGCGCGCCTTGGACTTCAAGGCATTCACCTCGGCAAAGACATAAGGCGGCAAGCGCTTTATACGGTGGAAGTCCTGGGACATGGGATCTTGGTCTGTGGTGCCGGATCGTTGCCTGGACCGCTTGCTGGGGCTCCCCGGCGGGCCGCGAAGCCGGGATCTCTGTGGGGCCTCGTCCGCCCCCCTTGTACCGGTGGGGCCGCTACTTTTCCAGGAAGATTTCGACCCTTCTGTTGCCGGCTTCGCCCGACGGCATGAACTCGTGATAGACGGGCTCGGCATCCGACCTTGCTTCGGTCTTCAGGGCCGCAGCAGACACACCCAGGCGCTGCAACTCTTCCGAGACCGCGTCGGCCCGCTTCAGCGACATCTCGAAATTGGCCACCTGATGTTCGTCCGGCGTCGTATTGCGGGTCCGGCTGCTGGCGTGGCCCACCACCCGCAAGCTCCCGCCGCGCTGCTGATGCAGGGTCACGAGATCGCGCAGAACGTCGCGGTCGTTGCCGTCCAGATCGACCGACCCGTGGCTGAAGAAGATGATCGCCGCGAGCTGTCCGGCATCGCTTGCCGATGACTGCGGCTCAAGAGCGGCAACCTGGCTGCCACGGGTGACCGAGCCGGAGGAGATGATCAGGCTGTTGGCGAAAGGATCGGCCGAAGCTGCTGTTTCCAGCGGCAGGACCTCGGTGAAGGTCGCGCTGTCGCGGTCTGCGGAGAGCTCGGCCACCCTCTGCTGGCGGTCTTCAGGCGAGCTGTAAGGCTGCGGTTCCCGCGGAACCTCGGAAAGACTAGGAAATTCCTCCTCTCCGTCGGACGGGGTGACCCTCTGCGGCTGTTCGGCCGCCAGCGCCTCCGGGGACTTGGTGACATCGTCCAGGGCGGCACAACCGGCCAGCGCCAGGGCCGCGGCAAAGCCGGCAAAACCCCTCGCCCAACGCAGCGGGCCGGGCCTCACAGGCATGCCGCCGGTTTTCTGCAACCTTGCCATCGCTTCGCTTCCTCGCATCGCCAAGGGCCCGGATTCTGTGACGTTCAGGGCCCGACCGCCGTCCCAGAGGCGGGATTCTCTGCTATTGAATCGGCGCTACCCCCCTATTACTTTGCGGGGCGTTTCTGCGGCGCCGACAGCCTGAATCCGGATTCCTACCCCGGGCTCAGGCCCACAGTTCCCGGTAGGATAAGGAAGCCGTCATGGCGGAGCAACAGCCCCCCGACATCAAACTGCCCGACCCGGTGGAAATCTCCAAATCGGTGGCCGGAATCGCCGAGCGCAGCCAGAAGCTGGTGAACGAGTTCCTTGAGCGGCAATACAAGGACGGCAACGGAGGCTCCTCTGCCCTCGATCCCATGAACATCGGCGCCGCCTTCATGGAGATGACCAGCCGCATGATGGCAGACCCGGCCAAGCTGGTGCAGGCCCAGATGTCCCTCTGGCAGGACTACATGCGTCTCTGGCAGACCACCGCCCAGCGGATGATGGGCCAGGAGGCCTCGCCGGTGGCCGAGCCGGAGCGCGGCGACCGGCGCTTCAAGCATCCGGAATGGGACGAGAACGAGCTCTTCGACTTCGTCAAGCAGTCCTACCTGCTGACGGCGCGCTGGATGCAGACGACCGTCAAGGACGTCGAGGGCCTGGACGACAAGACGTCCCAGAAAGTCGATTTCTATACCCGGCAGTTCGTCGATGCGATGGCGCCCTCCAACTTTCTGATGACCAATCCGGAGGTCCTGCGCGAGACCCTGGAGTCCGGCGGAGAGAACCTGGTCAAGGGCCTGGAGAACCTGCTCGACGACCTCGAACGCGGCAAGGGCCGGCTCAAGATCAGGATGACCGACACGGAGGCCTTCGAGCTGGGCGAAAACATTGCCGTCACGCCCGGCAAGGTGGTCTACCAGAACGACCTGATGCAGCTGCTGCAGTACGAGCCGACGACCGAACAGGTAAACAAGCGGCCGCTGCTGATCATTCCGCCGTGGATCAACAAGTTCTACATCCTGGACCTGCGGCCCAAGAACTCCTTCATTCGCTGGGCCGTCGCCCAGGGCCACACGGTCTTCGTCATCTCCTGGGTCAACCCGGACGAGAAGCTGGCCGCCAAGACCTTCGAGGACTACATGCTCGAGGGCCCGCTCGACGCCCTCAGCGCCGTCGAAAAGGCGACCGGCGAGAAAGACGCCAACGTCATCGGCTACTGCCTGGGCGGCACGCTTCTGGCCTGCACCCTCTCCTACATGCAGGCGAAGAAGGATGAGCGCATCAAGTCGGCGACCTTCTTCACCACGATGATGGATTTTGACGACGCCGGAGAGCTGGGCGTCTTCATCGACGAGGTGCAACTGGCCGCGCTCGAAGAGAAGATGAGCGAGAAGGGCTATCTCGAAGGCGGCGACATGGCCACCACCTTCAACATGCTGCGCGCCAACGACCTGATCTGGTCCTTCGTCGTCAACAACTACCTGATGGGCAAGGACCCCTTCCCCTTCGACCTGCTGTACTGGAATTCCGATTCGACGCGCATGCCGGCGGCCATGCACAGCTTCTACCTGCGCAACATGTACCAGGAGAACCGCCTGGTCGAACCCGGCGGCATCACGCTCAAAGGGGTCGACGTCGACCTGTCGAAGATCAAAGTGCCGGGCTGCATGATCTCCACGCGGGAAGATCACATCGCCCCCTGGAAGGCGACCTACTCCGCTACCCAGCTCCTGGGCGGGCCCATGAAGTTCATCCTCGCCGGTTCCGGCCACATCGCCGGGGTTGTGAACCCGCCGGAGGCCAACAAGTACGGCTATTGGACGAACGCCAAGAACCCGAAGTCTCCGGAGAGCTGGATCAACGGGGCCGCCGAGCATGCCGGGTCGTGGTGGCCCGAATGGAACAAGTGGATCGGCCGCTTCAGCGAAGGCCAGGTGCCGGCCCGCAAGCCCGGAGACGGCAAGCTGAAGGTCCTCGAAGACGGGCCGGGCAGCTACGTGAAGGTCAAGGCGCACGACTAGCGGCTGCCAAGGCTTGGTCCTGCAGAAACCGTCATGACGGAACCGGTCGACCGGGACCTGCTGATTGCCTCGGCGCCGCTGGCACGCGCTTGGGCAGCCGAAGGCTGCTGGCGCGATGGCAACAGCGGCGCAAGCTGCGAGGCCTATCATGCGATCTGGCAGTACCTGCGCATCATCGGGGTGGTGACCACCCTCGACCATCATGCCCACCTCTACACAGAGGCTCTGCAGAGGATCGCGGCCGATCCGTTGCGGCGCCGGGTGCTGCTGTCCGGTTCCGCTGACTACGGGCTGCTGGCCATTGTGGCTGCTGCGTTTCGGCAAACTGGGGCAGAGCCGGCCGTTACCCTGGTCGACCGCTGCGAGACCCCCCTGAAGCTGGCCCGATGGTATGGCGAAAAGCGCGGCCTGAAGGTCGAGACCCGGCAGGCCGATCTGCTGACTTACGAGTCCGAGACCCGCTTCGACATGGTCTGCGTGCATTCGCTGCTGGGGCTCGTGCGCGCGGAAGACCGCCCTCTGCTGACCCGGCGATGGCACGACCTGCTGCGTCCCGGCGGCCGGGTGCTCTGCATCAATGCAATCAGCCCGGCCCACCATCCGGCGCAGGTGCGCTACTCCGCCGAGCGGCGGGCCGAACACCGGCGGCGGGTGGAGGAGGCCGCGCAGGGCTGCCGGGACTCGCTGGACATCGCGCCGGAGACCCTGGGGGAGATGGCGTTTACCTACTCCGGCACCGTGGTCTCGAACGTGATCCGCTCCCGCGCCGAAATCACCGCGCTCTTCGAAGACGCCGGAATGGTCATCGAGGAGCAGCGCTTCGGCCGGCTGGGCGTCGACGACAGCCACCACTTCTCCGGACCGACCCCGCCGGAGAAGCGCGAGTACGCCTGGATCGTCGCGCGGAGGCCATAGGTTTACGGGGCGGGTTGCCTTGGCGCCCCCGGCCGCTCGATCTCGCAAACGAAGTCCTCGAACTTTCCACCGGCGCTGCGCGGGATGTCCGGGACATACTTCAAGACAACTGTGAAACCTTCGGGAAGACGGGAGCGGAAGTGCGCCATGACCTCCGCCTCCTTTTCCGGCGCCAGCGGTTCGTCGACCACCATGCGCGCCTCTACCTCGCCGATCCCGGTCTGCGCGAGCTGGAACTGCCGCACCGGCACGATGGCCAGCAGACCCCGGACGCCGAAGGCGGGCCAGTACTCGCCGCCGGCAGCGTCGATAAGCATGTTGCGCTCTCGGCCAAGAATGCGTTTCAGAACCGGCAACTGGCGCCCGGTCGGACAGGGCTCCCCGACCTCGGCATAGTCGCCGATGTCGTAGCGCAGAAACGGTTTGGCGAAGTTGTGCAGGGCGGTGACGATCACCCGACCCACCTGACCGGGTTTGCAGAGCCGCCCGTCCTCGTCGACGACCTCGACCAGGACGCAGTCGGCCTGCACCAGATGGTGCTCATGGCCCGGCGCCTGAAGCGAGATGTAGCCGACCTCCTGGGAGCTGTAGGCATCGGCAACCGTCACGCCGAAGGCCTCGCGACAGGCCTCGCGGACCTCGGGCCGGAGCAGTTCGCTGAACGTCAGGCATTGCTTGAGCCGGGGTAGAGCAATGCCCTTGGCGATGCAGTGATTGGCCAGCGACAGGAGGTTCGTCGGATAGACGCGCAGATAGGCCGGCTCTTCACGCTGCAGCCACTCCACCTGGTTCGCGATGCTGGTTTCGATCTCAAGCGCAACCAAGGGGCCCGTCCTGAAGACGCTGCCCACGGCACGGCCCCAGCGTTCCAGATGAAGACCACCCGGATAGGCTGCGCGGCCGCCCGAGATGCGCCGGATCACCGCCATCTTCGCCGAGAGATCGCGTTGCTGCCAAAGATGCTCGCGCAGGGTCGCGACATCCCAGATCAGCGATGTGACCTGGGTCGAGAGCACGCGCACCGGCTCGCCCGTGGATCCCGAGGTGGAAGCCTCGCCGATTGCGCCGTGCTCCTTAGGCACCGCGGTGCTGACCAGCGCCTCGCCGGCGCGCTGCACCTCTCCGCGCCGCAGCGGCTTCAGCTTCAGCCAGGTGTCGTAGTCGAGGGCACGGTCGGGGACGATCCCGGCCTCCTCCAGGCGATCACGGTAGTAGGGCACCGTCGCCCAGACGTGACGCAGGAGCTGGGAGAGCTGCAGCAATTGGCGGCTCAGAATGGCCTGCCGCGAAAGCCACTGCGTTTCCTCCATCTGGCGCAGGAGCGCCAGCCTGACGGCGGCGGCCGTCGACGGAAAACCGGGCCAGGCAATGCCCTCATAAAACGACGTTGGCGGGCGAAAGGCGCTCATGGCCCCTCCATCCACAGCGGCATCAGGGGCAAGGGAACGGAAAGCAGGAGCGCGAAGCCCAGATAGCTCAAGCCGGATATCGCCACGCCGACCGCAACCGCCGTGCGCCAGCCGTGTCCGTGCAGTCGCACGAACGCCAGGACATAAAGCCCCAGACCGAGGGGATAGCCCAGCAACACGACCGCGGGCAAAACCGCCAGCAGCCACAGCACGGCTTTCACCCATCCATCCTTGAATTCAGGCTGGCTGTGCGGTGCCGCGATGGCTTCGACACCGGGCGCCGGGCCGCGCAGCAACGCCACTGCGCGTGCGGCGATCACAACCAGCATGGCCGCCGTCACCATCACGGGCAGCCGCAGGACCACCGCTGAGTAATCGTAGGTCAGCCAGCCAAGAAGGCAGAGTCCGACCGTGGCGAGAGCGGCCCCTGCCAGGCACGCCAGTTCCAGCCGCCTCATCTCTGCGCCCCCCCGCTTAGCCTTTGACGGATCAGGGGCCAGAGAAGACCCGCGACAATCAAAGCAGCGATGAAGAGCGCGCCGGGCCTGAGCAGGAAGTCCAGCCCGTAGGCCCTGAGCGAGATGTGCAGGTAGGTCTCCAACAGCGGCGCCAGGACGAAGCCGAGCAGCAGCGCCGGGCGGCTGTAGTCGAGCGCCCGCATGACGCAGCCGAAAATGGCAAACACAAAGACGAAGACCACGTCCAGGGGATCGTTCTGGTAGCCGTAGGCGCCCAGGACCACCAGCGAAAGCAGAACCGGGGCAAGGATCGTGCCCGGCACCTCGACAATGCGCACCAGGAACTGCGACAGCAGCAGCATGACGATCACCGCCAGCAGGTTGGCGACGGCGAGCACGATGGCCAGACCGACGGCAATATCCAAGTGCTCGGCGAGAAAGTCCGGGCCCGGCTCCAATCCCAGAATCAGGAAACCGCCGATCAGCACCGACATGCCGGCACTGCCTGGAATGCCGAGCCCGAGCGTCGTCACGAGCGCGCCGCCCTCTTTGGCGTTGTTGCTGCTCTCCGGTGCGATGACGCCCTCGACGATGCCGCTGCCGAAGCGCTCCGGACGCGCCGACGCCTGCTTCGCGGAGGCGTAGGCCAGGAAAGGCGCGGTGTCGCCGCCGATCCCCGGGATTATCCCGACGACGACGCCGATGACGGAGGAGCGCAGAAACAGCAGCTTATGGCGCAGCACGTCGAGCATACCCTGACGGACTTCGGCCCAGCGCGGACGTTGCGCACTGGCCTGATGCGCAAGTGTCCTGCCCCGCGCGAGGTCGAGTATCTCCGGGATCGCGAACAGCCCCAGGACCAGAGGAACGATCTTGATGCCGTCGAGCAGGTAGTCGAACTCCAGCCAGAAGCGGGGCACGGCGGTGATCCGCTGCTCGCCGATCATCGCCAGGAAGATGCCCAAACCTCCGGCGATGAGCCCCTTGGTGAGATTGCCCTGGCCCAGGACGGCGATGTAGACGACGCCCATCAAGGCCAGAAAGAAGGTCTCCGGCGAACCGATCGTCAGCACGATGGGCTGGAGGAAGGGCAGGAGGCCGGCGAGCGCCACCACACCGACGCAGCCGCCCAGTCCGGAGGACGCGAAGGCGGCTCCGAGGGCACGCCCGGTCTGACCGGTCCGGCTCATGGGATAGCCATCCGCCAGTGTGGCCGCGTTGGGTGGCGAACCCGGAATCCCCAGCAGGATGGTCGTGAGCGCCCCGCCGGTATAGACCACGGCGTGGGCGGCCAGAAGAAAAGCCAGGCCGGCCATCGGGTCCATGCCGAAAACAAACGGGAGGAGCAATGCCAGTGCCGTCAGCCCGCTCATGCCGGGAAGCACGCCGAGCAGCAGTCCGACCGGAACGGCCGCTGCGATCAGCAGCAGAACCGCCGGGTCGAGGAAAAGCTGCAGTCCCTGAAGATAGTCCGCCAGCATTCAGCCGTGCCGTTCGGGTAAAGACGCAGTCTCGGACAGCGGCCTAGTCCGGGAAATACTCTTCCAGGACCACGCTGCGGACCCGCGCCAGGGTGGCCTCATCGAGAGCCGCAAGAGAACCGCTGATGTACTGTTCAACCACCTCTGCGGTTTCCGCCCGTATCGGGCGCCTTTGTGCCGCCATGTCGCTGACGATTTGCGGATCTTCCAGCACTGCCTGTACGGCCTGCCGCAGAAACCGGGTGCGATCCTCGGGAACATCAGGGGTCGAAACGAAGATACGGCCGATTTTGGTCAGCTGCTCGGTATAGTCCACCCACCAAGCGGCACTGTCTCCGAAGGATGCAACCTCAAAGACGGTCGGCAGATCGGGTAGAATCTCCGAACGCTCCCGGCCAAACACCGCAATGGGGATGACCATCCCGCCCTTGGCGTACTTGGCGGCTGAACTTTCCGAGAGGACGAGTGCGTCGACCTCGCCGCGGATCGCAGCCAGGCCCGCTTCCTTCGAGCCCTTGTAGCCCATGATGATCTCGGAATTGAGATCCAGCGCCGTCGACGCCATGGCGGCGACACTGGCCAGGGAATCGGTCCGGCCCGCAGCTCCCCACTTGATGACCTCGGCAGTGGCCTGGGCATCGGCGAGGCTGCGGTAGGGCGAAGCCGCACTGAAAACGATAACCCTGGGTTCCGATGTGACGCGGCCCAGCACCGTCAGTCGGGTCAGATCGAAACGAACCCCTTCGGTTCCGACGAGTTGGCTCATCGTCGAGGCACGGCCGTTGATCAGCATCAGGGTAAGGCCGTCCGGTTTGGCCGTCATCAGCCGGTTGAGCGCCAGGTTGCCGCCCCCGCCGGGACGGTTCTCGACGATCACAGTCGCGCCCAGCTGCGCCTCCAGGTGCGACGCCAGGAGCCGCGCATAGGTGTCGTAGCCACCGCCCGCGCCATAGCCGACAACCAGCTTGACCACCTTGCCCTTGTAAAACTCTGCCGCGGTCTCCGCGGCTGCGTCGCTCATGAACCCCGAAAGCGCAACCAAGGCCCCGAGCAAAACCGCCGGTAAACGAAACACTGCTAGTCCCCCACTTTGGTCCCCACGGATCCACCGCCCGGCAGCCTAGGGACCGGACGCTAAGGAAGCTTTAACCATACCGCGGCGATGGCTGTCACCGGATCAAAAGCGTCGGCCCCAAAAACGTCGGCCCCAAAAGCGTCGGCTCCAGCCGCGAACCAGACCAGATCATAGGCTCACCCGACTCAGCCTTTGCGTTCGCGCAGATAGTCGGCTGCGTTCTCCTGGTAGTGGCTGGCCAGATAGGGCAGATCCGCCAGTTCGGCCTCGCTCAAGGCGCGCATCGGCTTGGCCGGGCGGCCGCCCCAAAGCTCCCCCCGGGCGACGCGCTTGCCCGGCGTGACCAGGGCCCCGGCTGCCACCATGGCCTGCCCCTCCACCACCGCGCCGTCCATGACCACCGCGGCCATGCCGATGAAAGCACCGCTTTCGACTGTGCAGGCGTGGATCAGCGCCTGATGGCCAATGGTCACGTTGTCGCCGATCACGGTCGGCATCCCGCCGCCGGTCTCGCGGTAGTCGCCGGCCCGGTCATGATTGACGTGGACGATCGTGCCGTCCTGCAGGTTCGTTCCGGCGCCGATGCGGATCATGTTCACGTCGCCGCGCAGCACGCAGCCGTACCAGACCGACGACCCCGGCCCGATCTCGACATCACCGATCACGGCCGCGGTTTCGGCCACAAAGGCGTCGGGATGGATTTTCGGGAGGATGCCACGGTAGGCGATGATGTTGCCGGCCATTTGTGTGGTCCATCGAGCTTGCGGTGCCGCGTGGAAGGTGGAGGCCCGCCATCCGGCCCCGGTGAAAGGGAAAGCGCTGACGCCCCGGAAATAGCCGGAGCGGCCCGGCAGGTCAAACCTGCCGCCGGACATTGCCACACGGTTCGAGAAGCAGCCTGACGCGTCGGGGCGGCGCAAGCGATACAGCCGGGCGTTGAAAAAAGCAGCGGGCAGTTTCCAGACGTGGTACCTTGCCCGCATGCTGGCGGCCGGCGACAACGGCGGCTTTTTGGAGACGTTCACTCTTGGGGGAGGCTCATGGGGAGAGTTCGAGTGAAGACCTTGGCCGCTCTAGGCTGCCTTGCCATTGGAATTGCCTGCGGCGGCCCCAAGGCGGCGCAGGCCGCGGATCTCGGCCCGCCGTCGCAGTGGGACGAGATGCAGAAGTTCGAGTACTACATCGGCAACATCGCCGGCGCCATGAACATCTGCCGGATGTACAGCCTCCACGCCAGCATGCGCGAACTCTCCGTGCTGACCCCCTATGGCCAGAAGGGATTGAGAGACTGGGGGTCCTATGACGGGATCCGCGGAGCGGCCTGCGGCGGGCTTGCCAACGACGCGAAAGCCATCCTGGGTGACCGCGACAAGCTGATCGACTATCTGAAGGCCCGCTACGATTGCGCCGGGGGCGACTGCGTCGAACGCTGAGCACCGGCTGGTAAGCCGCCGCAGAACGCGGCACCTGCTGTTTGCCGATACCCAAAAGGCAGGCGCAAAGAGAAAACGGCCCCCTGTGACAGCGGCCGGCGTCCCGTGCGAAAGATCAGCCCGGCGCGGCTCAGCGTTCCGCTCAGCCAGGTTCTGGTATCCTGCTGGTATCTATAAGTAATTTTTCTCGGAAAAGCCGTTCCGATACTTCTGCTCTGCCCCATTCGCTTCGGTCTCTACCGTGAGCGCGCGCCGCGAACCCAAAGTACCATACTCTATTGAAATACGTTATAACATAACGTATCAACGACAGATGAACGGGCCGATGTAGACGCCGCACGATGGATTGAAGGTCGAAATCTCATTTGCACCCTCCTCGACACCGCGCGCCGCGGCGCGACGACACGCGCTCATGCAATCGAGCCCAAAACGAACAAGGCATGAATCATGAATGCTGAAGCCAGCCGCCTTCCCGTCACTGTACTCTCCGGTTTTCTCGGCGCCGGTAAGACGACACTCCTGAACCGCGTGCTGAACAACCGCGACGGCCGGCGCGTTGCCGTCATCGTCAATGACATGTCGGAAGTGAACATCGACGCCGACCTGGTGCGCGCGGACACAGAGCTGAGCCGCACCGACGAAACACTAGTGGAGATGTCGAACGGCTGTATCTGCTGCACGCTGCGCGATGACCTGCTCGCCGAAGTCCGACGCCTCGCCAGCGAGGGACGCTTCGATTACCTGCTGATCGAGTCAACCGGCATCTCGGAGCCCTTACCCGTCGCAGCCACCTTCGATTTCCGCGACGCCGAGGGCGAAAGCCTGTCGGACGTCGCCCGTCTCGATACCATGGTGACTGTCGTCGACGCGGTGAACCTGCTGCGCGACTACTCCAGCCACGACTTCCTGCGTGACCGGGGCGAAACCGTAGGCGAGGAAGACGAGCGCACGCTTGTGCATCTTCTGACCGACCAGATCGAGTTCGCCGATGTGATCATCCTCAACAAGGTCGCCGATGCAGAGCCTCATCAGGTTGACGCCGCGCGCAAGATCATCCGCAGCCTCAACGCGGATGCGCAGATTATCGAGACCAACCATTCCGACGTTCCCGCGGAAAAGATCCTCGATACCGGACTCTTCGACTACGAGAAGGCGCACGAGCATCCAATGTGGGCGAAGGAACTCTACGGCTACGAGGATCATGTGCCAGAGACCGAGGAGTACGGTGTCACGAGCTTCGTATACCGTGCCCGTCGTCCGTTCGACCCGGAACGCATCCACGCCGTGCTAAACGGAGACCTGCCCGGCGTTATTCGCGCCAAAGGGCATTTCTGGATCGCCACGCGGCCCGACTGGGTGGCCGAGTTCTCCCTCGCGGGCGCCCTGTCCTCGGTCAATCCGCTGGGCATCTGGTGGGCTGCCGTCCCGAAGGAACGCTGGCCGGATCATGAAAGCGCGCGCGCCTACATGCAGGCGCAGTGGCAGGAGCCCTGGGGCGACCGGCGGCAGGAAATCGTGTTCATCGGCAGCGGAATCGACTGGCCGGCACTGACGGCCCGGCTAGACGCCTGCCTCCTGCCCGAGGACATCGCAGATGGACCCGATGCGCTCCCCGACTTGCCGGATCCTTTTCCGGCGTGGCGGCGCGCGCAAGCAGCGGAGTGAGACCTGTTCGGAAAGGTCCAGTGGAATTCAGCATGGCTCAAGCATCCCAGGAACTAGGAGTCCCCCGCCAGGCCGCCGCACTGACCGCCGGAGTGAGGGCTGTCGATACACTGGACGGCCTTGCCGCCATCAATGAGCCCGCCACCGAACTCGTGATCTGGCAGCGTTCGCTTCCTTCGTGTTTCAGGGACTGGATCGATCGCATAGATGCCGTCACTCTTCCGCAGATACGGATCCTCGTTCGACCTGGCGATCTGCTGTGTGCTCTCGTGCCCCTGCTGGACGACTGCGGGCTCGTTCAGAGCGACATGCGTGATCTCCTCGTCGAAGACATCGGCAACCTTGTGAGCGCGTTCGCCGACATCACCGGCAGCGACAGGGTTGATGTCCGGCTGGAACGTGTCGATCACGATGCCTGCTGGAAGTTTCATCGCGACACCGTGGAGGCGCGCCTCGTCACAACCTATCGCGGACCAACGACGGAGTGGGTCCAAATGGTGCATGCCGAGAGCGCCATAGCCGAACAAAGGGGTTTTGACGGTCCGCTGGAGCGCCTCGGGGATCACGATGTCGCACTGTTCAAGGGCAACCGTGCCGGTCCGAACAGTGGGATCGTCCACCGTTCACCGCCGGTCGCAGGAACTGGGCTTACCCGGCTGTTTCTCTGCCTCAACAGGCAAACGGTTGTGTCGCCGGAGCCGTGGGTCAAGGCCTGAAAACCTGCGCCTTCCAATCACTCAGTTCGCCTGACCCAGGAGAAGGCGAGAAAAAATGCGGGCTGCAGATACTGCAGCCCGTCTTCGCTCGTCGATACCACACTGAAAGCAATCGAGACTTAAGTCGTCCGGATATGCGAAAGCTCCCCCATCACGTGACCGTAAACTGTCCCATCATGCCTCGGTCTTCGTGTTCCAAGATATGGCAGTGATACATGTAGGGGAACTGGTCTGTGGCAACGTGGTCAAAACGCACGACAATCTCAGACCAATCGTCGTCGTCCAGTACAACGGTGTCCTTCCATCCCCGCTGGTCTTCCGGCGCAGTTGCACCTTCCATTTGATCAATGAGAAAAGAGCAACCATGAGCATGAAAGGGATGAGCGCCCATATCCGAGCGGATACGCCATCGCTCCCACTCGCCCAGATTGACCCTTTCATTGATCACGTTCATATCCATTGATGCACCGTTGATCGCCATGTCCATTGCGGCGTGGCCGTGATGACCTGAGACCCCGCCATCGTGCTCCATGGTTAACTCAAACGCACGGACACGCACGATATCATTCGCCTTGGGACGGATTATGTTGACAAGCTTTTCAGGCAACGGGACACGGTTTGGCACAATTGAGGCATCGACTTCCAAGGTCAGCGACGGCATAGCAGCCGCGACCTCTGATGAGCCCAGCACCCCCAGCATGCCGCTGATGATGCCCTCCTCAGCCTCGTCAACTTCATCTTCGAACAGTGTGAACAGATCCGCGGATTTGCCATCTGACAGATCAACAATGATCTCGCAACGTTCCCCAGGGGACATTTCCATTGTTGTCATGGGAACAGGTGCTTCGAGCAAACCGCCATCCGTTGCGATTTTATGGAACACCCGATTATCTGCAAAGGCTACGACGTAAAACCTGGCATTTGCGCCATTGAGCAGACGTAGACGCACCATACCAGCAGGGACTTTGGCAACTGGAGCAATGGCGCCATTTATCACCACGGTGTCGCCATACCAACCGTCTTCATCTGCTTCCATCAAGGAATAGACGAGACGCCCTTGTTCGTCGAAAGTCCGGTCTTGAATAACAACTGGTATATCATCCACGCCATAGCGCCGAGGAAGATCCATTGCATCGGTTTCGTCATCGTCGATCAGGATCAGTCCTGCAAGGCCACGATATGTTTGCTCGCCTGATTTGCCGTGAGTATGGGAGTGATACCAGCAAGTGGCAGAGGGCTGAGCAATTGACAGCTTGGGGGACCAGCGATCACCCGGCGCAATTTCCAGCTGCGGTCCTCCATCAACTTCACCCGGTACATGGAGCCCGTGCCCATGTACAGCCACCCCCTCATTCAGCGTGTTGTGATAACTCAGGTTGAGTTCTCTGTTCTTTCGCGCCCGGATCGTCGGTCCAAGATAGTCTTGGTTGATTCCGAAGGTAGGCGTCATGATTCCGGGCTTGAACGACCAGAGCCCCTCGCCAAGTTGCAGATCAACAGGTGCCTCGTTGGTACCATCAATCAAGGTGGGAATTGGCAACTTGGGCCGGTGGGAATTCGACCATGCATTGCTGGTGAATGTAATACCCGTAAAGGCAGCACTGCCTGCAAGAAAGCTTCGACGCGATAGAGTCACAGGCACCAACCTCTCGTTTCGCAATGGTTTCGAAGCAGGCTGACTCCCTGCTCGTTTCCCCTGTTCAGTAAGACAAGTTCGGCCATCCCGCTATCGGGCAAATGCCCGATTGCGCGGGAGGTTTCATAGTGCTTATGTCCGATCTCAACGCGTTGGGGGACGGTGGGGAGATAAGAATTGGGAAGAAGTGACGTGTTCGATGAGTTTGGGCAGCTTTCGATCGGCCAAAAGTCACTGGCTGTCTTTGTCCTGATGGTTTTCGCCACAAGTGCCATCGAAATAGGATCGGAGTTCTTCGCTGGTGGCACACTCATCTCAATGTGGGATGACGTCCTCTGGTTCGCCCTCAGCACAGGCCTTGTATTGTTCTATCTGCATCAGCGCAGACTGAGTTTGCGGGAGATTCGTCAGCTTCGCGCAGAACTCGAAAATGCGCGTGGAAAACTGGTGAGACTCGACAGCAGTTCGAGCGAGATCACAAACCAGTACCGAGCCGTCATGCAAAAGCAGTTTGATCACTGGAAGCTCTCTGCCAGCGAGCAAGACGTCGTCATCGGGATGCTCAAGGGGCTCTCGTTTAGAGAGATTGCCGGATTGCGGGACACTCGTGAAAAGACTGTCCGGCAACAGGCCTCCTCAGTTTACCGTAAAGCAGGTGTTTCAAGCCGAAACGAACTCACCGCATGGTTCTTTGAGGACCTGCTTGCGCCCCCGTCGGCCAATTCGGAAACCATCGAGTGAGATGGAGACAGAGTCCTGACCTGACCAAGCACCAACCGCTGCTTGGCAAAGAAATACGGCGTCCCCAGAACCTGGGGACGCCGCTTAGGTCGTTACTTCTATAGCGTGACGCGCGGTTACCGCTTGGAGAACTGGAAGCTCCGGCGGGCCTTGGCGCGGCCGTACTTCTTGCGCTCCACAACGCGGGAGTCGCGGGTCAGGAAGCCACCGCGCTTCAGCACCGGGCGCAGACCCGGCTCGTAAAGCGTCAGCGCCTTGGAGATGCCGTGGCGCACGGCCCCGGCCTGACCGGAGAGGCCGCCGCCCTTGACCGTGCAGACCACATCGAACTGGCCGGCCCGGTCCACCACCACAAAGGGCTGGTCGAGGATCATACGCAGCACCGGACGGGCGAAATAGACCGCCTGATCCTTGCCGTTGACCGTGACCTTGCCGCTGCCCGGCTTGATCCACACCCGGGCCACCGCATCCTTGCGCTTGCCCGTGGCATAGGAACGGCCGAGAGCGTCGCGCTGGGGCTCGGCAACCTCAGGCGCCGCCTCCGCGGCCACGCCCGTCGCCTCAGCAAGGTCGCTCAGGTCGCTCAGGGTCTGGGTTTCGTCCGCCATGGTCACTGGCTCCTCTTGTTCTTCGCATTCATCGCCGCGAGATCCAGGGTCTCGGGCTGCTGGGCCTCGTGGGGATGCTCGCTGCCGGCATAGACCCGCAGGTTCTTCATCTGCTGACGGCCCAGGCGGTTGCGGGTGATCATACGCTCCACCGCCTTGATGACGACCCGCTCCGGGTGGTCTCCATCGAGGATCTGCCCGGCGGTCCGCTGCTTGATCCCGCCCGGGTAGCCGGTGTGCCAGTAGTAGACCTTGTCGCTGGTCTTCTTGCCCGTGAGCTTCACCTTGCCGGCGTTGATCACGATCACGTTGTCGCCGCAATCCATATGCGGCGTGAAACTCGGCTTGTGCTTGCCACGCAGAATCTTCGCGACCTGCGAGGCCAGACGCCCGAGCACGACGCCATCGGCATCGACCAAGATCCACTTCTTGTCGATATCCGACGCAGTGGCGGAATAGGTTTTCATCGTGCCAACCACTTCTTCAATGATGATGGAGAAGGCGCGGACGGTTCCGCCCTTCGGCGCGCTGTTTCTATGGAGCACAGGGCCGACTGTCAATCAGAAAAAATGTTGAAGAGAGAATATGTTAGCAATGCGGTATTATAATACCAAATCTCAAGATATTGCTTTGCAAGGCAGCTTCGGCGCTATCTGACGCTCAGGCCTCCGGATCGCGCGGCGGGATCGAATAGGTTGCCGTTGCATGCGAGATAGGCCCTTCAACACCTTGAGAAGTCACAAAAACCTCCCCAACCGCCAGACGCTTGCCCAGCTTGATCAGGCGGCATTCGGCGTGGATATCCCCCGGCCTGGGCTTGTGGAGGAAGTTGATCGAGAGGTTGGTGGTGACCGCCAGGGGCACATTGCCGATGGCCCCCAGCACCGCGGCATAGACGGTGAAGTCGGCAAGCGCCATCTGGGCCGGCCCCGAGATCGTTCCGCCCGGGCGGATGTGATCGTCCGTGGCCGGCATGCGCGCCCGCGCCCGCCCGAAGCCGATTTCTTCGGTGATGAAGCCATAAATCCGCTGAAAAGGCGCCGTCTCCTCGAGCAGCCGGTTGAAGGCGTCGAGCGTGATCTGGGGGGCCTGCCTGTCGTGGTCCATCTGGATGGCACCTTCCCTCTTGGATATCATGGGATTAGAAGACTGTAATAGCGCTTGATATCGGCTTGGCGAAAGCGCCAAAGTCGGCCTGCTCACAAGAGCGCGTCCATGCAAATCAAAAGGGACCACGATCAGCGATGTCAGCCGAAGCCGCGCGTGCGAGCGATCCTGCCCTCCTCCTCCGTTCCGACAGCGACGGGATAGCCCGCCTGACCCTGAACCGCCCGCAGGCCTACAACGCCCTCTCCGTCGCCCTGATGACGGAGTTGCTGGCCAGCCTTGACGACATCGCCGAGGCCCCCGGAATCCGGGCGGTGATTTTGGAGGGCGCAGGCAAGGGCTTCTGCGCCGGCCACGACCTGAAGGAACTGCGCGCCCGGGGCGGCGACCGGGCGTTCTTCCAGGCCGTGTTCCAGCAATGCAGCAAGCTGATGGTCCGCCTGACGACGCTGCCGCAGCCGGTGATCGCCCAGGTTCACGGCATCGCCACTGCGGCCGGCTGCCAGTTGGTCGCGAGCTGCGACCTGGCGGTCGCCGCCGAGACCGCACGCTTCGGCACCCCCGGTGTCAACATCGGCCTGTTCTGCTCCACACCGATGGTCGCCCTCTCCCGCGCCGTACCGCGCAAGCAGGCCATGGAGATGCTGCTGACCGGCGACATGATCGACGCGGCGACCGCCGCCACCTATGGGCTCATCAACCGCGCCGTCGCGGAAAGCGAACTGACGGAGGCCGCCGCGGCCATGGCGCAGAAGGTCGCCGCGAAATCGCCCCTGACGCTGAAGACCGGCAAGGAAGCCTTTTACCGGCAGATCGAGTACGGCCTGGTGGAGGCCTATGCCTACACCAGCCAGGTCATGACCACCAACATGCTGGCCCGCGATGCCGAGGAAGGCATCGACGCCTTTATCGAGAAGCGCAAGCCCGACTGGCAGGGCCGCTAACCGGCGCAGGCCACCCGCCGACAGCCACCCGCCGACAGAAAGCCTTTTCCTTTATGCGACAACTGCAAGAGTTTTGGGCCCTGGTCCTGGATGTCTGGAACCAGGGCTTCCTTGGAATTGAGATCGGACGGCTGCTGATCGCCCTCGGCATCTTCCTGCTGTTCCTGGTCTTCCGGCGTCTGTTCACGACGATCGTCCTGGCCCGCTTCAAGCGCTTCGTCGAAAAGACCGAGGGGCGCTTTGACGACGAACTGATCGCCGCATTGGAACAGCCGGTACGCTTCATCCCTGTCGTGATGGGTGCCTTCTTCGCGATCGAGTACCTGAACCCCCAGGGTACCTTCGAGCTGATCGCCGATAACTTCCTGCGCTCCCTGGTCGTCCTCACCATCTTCTGGGGCTTCTTCAACGCCGTCGGCCCCCTCTCCTTCCTCTTCAAGCGGCTGGAGCGCATCTTCACGCGGCCGATGATCGAATGGCTGGTGAAGGCAACCAAGATCGGTATCGTCTTCATCGGCGTTGCGACGGTTCTGGAGATCTGGGGGATCGAGGTCGGCCCGATCATCGCCGGTCTCGGTCTCTTCGGCGTCGCGGTGGCCCTGGGCGCCCAGGACCTCTTCAAGAATCTCATTGCCGGGATCCTGGTGCTGGCGGAAAAGCGCTTTCACCCCGGCGACTGGATCCGCGTCGACGGCGTGGTCGAGGGCACGGTGGAGACCATCGGCTTCCGTTCGACACGCGTGCGCCGTTTCGACAAGGCGCCTGTTTTCGTTCCCAATGCCAAGCTGTCGGACAACGCGGTCACGAACTTCAGCGCCATGACGCACCGGCGGATCTACTGGAAGATCGGCGTCGAGTACCGCACGACGGTGGAGCAGTTGCGCCAGATCCGCGACGGCATCGAGTCCTACGTCATCGGCAACGAGGCCTTCGCCCAGCCGCCCGAGGTCTCGACCTTCGTGCGCATCGACAGCTTCAACGACTCCTCGATCGATATCATGCTCTACTGCTTCACGAAGACCACGAACTGGGGCGAATGGCTGGAGATCAAGGAGCAGTTGGCCTATCACATCAAAGAGGTGGTCGAAGGCGCCGGCAGCGGCTTTGCCTTCCCGAGCCAGTCGCTCTATGTCGAGAGCCTGCCGGACGACCGCCCGGAACCCTTTGTGCCGCCGCAGGAAGACAGCAAGGCAGCAGCAGCCGGCGCTGCGCCGGCAGCGGACTAGAGCGGCGGACCAGGCCTCATGACCACACTTCCCAGCTACAGCAACAAAGATCTTCTGGCGATCCTGCAGAACACCCGTACCATTGCCATGGTCGGCGCCTCGCCCAAATGGAACCGGCCCAGCTTCTTTGCGATGAAGTACCTGCAGGAGAAAGGATACCGGGTGATCCCGGTCAACCCGGGGGCCGCCGGTAAGGAGATCCTCGGCGAGACCGTCTATGCCTCGCTGGCCGAGATCCCCGCGAAGTTCGAGATGGTCGACATCTTCCGGAACTCCGCCGCCGCCGGCCCGATCACCGAGGAAGCCATCGCCGTCGCCGGGGAGAAAGGCATCAGGGTGGTCTGGATGCAGCTCGGCGTGGTCAACGCCGGGGCGGCGGCCAAGGCGGAGGCAGCCGGGCTGACCGTCGTCATGGACCGCTGCCCGAAGATCGAGTTCGGGCGCCTGCACTCGGAGCTGTCCTGGGGCGGCTTCAACTCCGGCATCATCTCCGCCAAGCGCCGGCGCGTGCGTCTGTCATGAAGAAGACCTGACCCATGAAATCCAGCAAGACCCCGGGCTTCGAGACCCGCATGATTCATGCCGGCGCGCAGCCGGAGCCGGTGACGGGAGCGCGGCAGACGCCGATCTTCCAGAACACCTCCTACGTCTTTCACGATGCCGATCACGCGGCCTCGCTGTTCAATCTGCAGACCTTCGGCTTCATCTATTCGCGCCTCACCAACCCGACGGTCGCCGCCCTGGAGGAGCGTCTGGCCAGCCTGGAGGGCGGGCGCGGCACCACCTGCTGCGCCTCCGGCCATGCGGCCCAGATGCTGGTGTTCTTCGCACTGATGGGACCCGGCGACCGCTTCATCGCCTCCAACCGCCTCTACGGCGGCTCCATCACCCAGTTCGGCAAGACCTTTCAGAAGTTCGACTGGCAGGTCGACTTCGTCGACGTCGACGACCCAGAGAACGTGCGCCAGGCACTCACCCCGAAGACCAAGGCCATCTTCGTCGAGAGCCTGGCCAACCCGGGCGGTGTGGTCAGCAACCTGGAAGCCCTGGCGGAAGTCGCCGGGGAGGCCGGCGTTCCGCTGGTGGTGGACAACACCATGGCCACCCCCTACCTCTGCCAGCCCTTCGACTGGGGCGCCGACCTGGTGGTGCACTCGACCACCAAGTTTCTCTCCGGCAACGGAACATCGATGGGCGGCGCGGTGGTCGATTCCGGTCGCTTCGACTGGTCGGCGAGCGACAGGTTTCCTGGCCTGGCGGCGCCTGAGCCCGCCTATCACGGCCTCAGTTTCTACGAGACCTTCGGCGACATGGCCTTCACCATGCAGGCCCATGCCGTCGGCCTGCGCGACCTCGGCGCGACCATGGCGCCGATGAATGCCTTCCAGACCCTGCTCGGCTGCGAGACGCTGAGCCTGCGCATGGAGCGGCACTGCGCCAACGCCAAGCAGGTCGCCGCGTTCCTGGAGAGCCATAACGCCGTCGACTGGGTCTCCTGCGCTGCGCTCCCGTCCAGCCCCTATCACGGGCTCGCAGAGAAGTATCTTCCGCGCGGTGCCGGCTCGGTTTTCACCTTCGGTGTCAAAGGCGGCTACGAGGCCGGCGTGAAGGTCGTGGAGGCCTGCGAGCTGTTCTCCCACCTCGCCAACATCGGCGATACCCGCTCGCTGATCCTGCATCCGGCCTCCACCACCCACCGCCAGCTGACCGAGGAGCAGCGCCAGGCGGCCGGTGCCGGGCCCGAGGTCGTCCGGCTGTCGATCGGCCTGGAGACCGTCGATGATCTGCTTGCCGATCTCGATCAGGCCCTTACCGCAGACTAAGCCCGGCCAACGCAGCGTAAACCACCCTCACAGCGAGGAGTGGGAGGCCGGGACGGCGGGGGTCAGCCCGTCTCGTAGCAGGCGACTTCCACCAGATTGCCGTCGGGATCGCGGAAATAGACCGAACTCATCTCGCCCAGGGCGCCGGTGGTCGCGACCGGCCCCTCCTCGATCCCCACGCTGCAGGCATGCAGCCGTTTGAGGACCTCACGCGGCGGAACCTCGGTCACCACACAGAAATCCGCAGAACCGGGAACCGGCACGGCGGCTTTCGGAAGGATCGGCGAGGGGTTGGGGTGCAAGTTGATCTTCTGGCGTCCGAAGTGAAGCGCGACCCGCCCCTCGCCACAATCGACACGGCGCATGCCGAACACCTTCTCATAGAAGGCACAGGTTTCTTCAACATTGCGAACCGTCAGGACGAAGTGGTCGAAACGGTCAAGCTCCACAGGCACAGAAGTCATAGGGGTACAAACTCGCTCTTGAAACGTCTACTTGGCGATTCCTCTACTCCGCCGGCACAGCCATGCTTGGCTGCGGTCTCTTGTTCGGCAGGAACAGTGTCACGAGAGCCGCCGCTGCAGCAGCGGCGGCCATGAGGGCATAGAGCCAGCCAAACTCGCCGGTGCGTCCCTCAACCCACGACGCCAGCAAGATTGCCGGATTGGCGATGGCAAAGGCCAGAACAAACTTGACCCCGTAGGCGAGGCTGCGGTGGCGCTGCGGCGTGTAGCGCGCCAGCAGCATGTTTTCCGCCGGAAGAGCGGCCGAGCTCAGAAGGACCGTGAGAATGGCCAGCGCAATGAGAGGAGTCGAGCCGGCGCCGGCCAGCAGCGCCATTACCGGGATCTGAAAGGCAAAGGCGCTCAGGTAGATCAGCTTCAAGGAATAGCGGTCGGCCAGCCAGCCGCCGGCGAGCTGCATCAGACCGCCCGCGGTATAGACGACCGCCACCAGCAGACCGATCCCTAAGGCGCCCTCCCCCGCCAGGTCGCGCAGCCGCAGGTCGAAGACCTTCGGCAGGGAGGCCTGGGTTGCGTGGAACATCAGGCCCATCACTGCCATGGTGAGCAAAAGGATCGCATAGACCCGCACCATGTCGTTGCGGCTGGGCGGCGGATCGCTGTCCTGCTCCCCGTCCCCATCGACAATCCAGCCAAGGCGCAGAGCCGCAAAGAGAGCCAATCCGGTGACCAGGCAGATGACCCCGGGGACGATGAAGGCAGCGCGCCAGCTGATCGCATCAATCAGAAGGCCGGCCACAAGGCCGGCGGAAGCGACGCCCAGAGACCCGAAGATCCCGTTCACCGCCAGCGCCATGCCGCGCTTCGTTTTGACGCTGCGTACCAGCCAAGCGATGCCGACCGGGTGGTAAATGGCGCTGAACAAGCCGATGGACGTCAAGCCGAGCAGCAGCGCGCTGGTGGTGCTGACGAGGCCGCAGAGAATGCCGGAGAGGCCGAGACCGACGAAATAGACCGTCATCATGCCGGGGGTGGACCAGCGGTCTCCCAGCCAACCGGCCGGAAGCGCCGCGAGACCTACAAGCAGAGACCCCAAAGCCCAGAGTTTTATCAACTCATGGTTGGGTATGCTCCACTGAGCCTCCAGGGTCAGGGCGATCACAAAGTAAAACGCCGTGAAGAGGTGCATGTAGGCGTGGCCCAAGCACGAAAACAGCAGCGTCAGTTGTGCCGGCCCGGCCCTCACGGCGGCTCCCCTTATCCATCCAAGGTACCGGTGTATACATCGATCCCGGTGACGACAAGTCGTGGCCCTGCAAACCTGCCATGCATCGACAGCCTCAACAGTCCGATTACAGCCGCCACCATTGCGCCCCAATCCGCCACGGCCGGGCCATGATCCGGACCTTCTACGGCCCAGATCAGGCGCCAGACTGGCAAGCGATGGCACAGACATTTCCACGCACAGCGAAGGGCCCGGAGCAGCCGCCGGGCCGTAACAGAGATATGAGGACAGGGATGACGGGCCCAGAGATGAGCGGTGCAGAACGGCACCGCTGCAGCACTGCACTTCCCGATCGGGAACACGACACAACCAAAGATGCGGACAAATCCATCGACCTGGACCGGGTAGTCTGGGATCCGGAGTACAGGATAGCGGTGCGCCACCTGTTCAGGCCGGCAAAGTAAAGTCCTAGCCAACGACGGAAAGCCCGCAATCACCCCTCGGGGTTAGCCGCCGCCGGCGGTCTCTGCCTCGATCCAGCCCAGGAAATCCGCATTGCCGCCGGTGATCGGCAGGACGGTGACGCACGGGCAGTCATAGCTGTGCCGTGCCTTCACCGCCTCGACCAGCGCAGGCACCTGACGGTCCGTCGTCTTGAGCAGGAGGAGGCTTTCCTCGCCTTCCTGCACCTCCCCTTCCCACCAGAAGATCGGCACGATCCTCGGGACAATGTTGGCGCAGGCGGCCAGGCGCTCCTTAACCATGGCGCGTCCGATCGCCTGGGCTTCAGCGAAGGTGCCGGTCGTCACATACACCAGGCAGGCTGCCACTGCTGGCTCTCCCGATTCGCAATTTTTCTGCTCCTACGCTAGCATAGCGCGACCATAGGAGAGAGAGCATGGCCGACTTGTCCCCCACGGCCCAGGCGCTCGAACGCAGGCGGCGGCGCGTCCGTCCGACGGTAACGCAGCGCGCTTGGTTGCGGCGCGGCCTCGATCAGGCCGGCGGCAAACTGCCTCTGTTCGATCACTACGGGCAGCGATACGACAGCCGCACCATCCGCAGCTGCATCGAGCAAGGCTGGGCCGAGCCCTGGTTCGATAATCCCACCAAGCCGGACTGGCTCGTCTGCAAGCTGACAGAGGCAGGCCGCAAGGCGGCCGGGTCCAGCGACACCGCCGGTGATGCAGCAGCGCGGGATCTGGTGGAAGACCTCTTTTCCTGAGGTTTCCGTGAATGGTGCAGTGAAGCCCGCCCGGGCGCTGAAGCGCTAGCGGATCTGCTTGCGCCAGCGTTCGATGGTGTTGGCAACGAAACCGTCGAGGCCGCGCTCGGCCTGCCAGGTGTCTGAGAAGCTGGCGGTATCGCTCTGTGGACGCTTGCCTTCGGGCAAGTCGTCGAAACGGATGCGCATCGGCAGGACCGCACCCTCACCCACCACCACCGCCTGCTGGTTGCGCAGGGCCGGCAGGCTGGCGAGCATGCCTTCCGCGCTTTCCGGCAGGGCACGGCGCACGAAGTCCTGGTCCTTCTGATTACCCATACGCAGCGCGAAAAGCGTGCTGCACTGGGAGACGATGGTCTCTGACAGCTCGGAGGGCCGCTGCGAGACAAGCCCGAGGGAAAGGCCGTATTTCCGCCCCTCCTTGGCGATGCGGGAGATCATGCGGCGGGTCGGCTCAAAGCCGTTGTTTTCGTCCTCGGGAATGTAGCGGTGTGCCTCTTCGCAGACCAGAAGGACCGGCACCGCGGCCTCGCGCTCACTCCAGACCGCGAAATCGAAAAGCGTGCGGCAGAGCAGCGAGACGACGACGTCGACGATTTCCGAAGGCACGCCGGAGAGATCGAAGGTGGTCAGCGGCTTGCCGTCGACCGGCACCCGGATGATCCGCGCCAGAACCTCCGGCAGGGTATCCTTCACCGAAAGCCCCGAGAACATAAAAGCGTAGCGGCGGTCGGCCCGCAGATTCTCGATCCGCGAACGCAGCCGAAGATAGGGCTTCGCCTGCTCCGCCTTTTGGAGCTGGCCCATGGCTGCCTCGATGTTCTGCAGCAGCGCGCTCAGCGGATAGGGCGCCGGTGTGTCGACGGTCAGATGACGGCCCTCGTCCTCGCTGCCCGCGGTCGCCCGCTTCGCCATAAGGATCGCGTCCTTGAGAATGAAGGACTCGGCCGAGCGGTTGATCTCGTCCCGGCTGCACATCACTTCGACCATTTCCTCGAAGTTCAGCAGCCAGTACGGAAGTTGCAGATTCTCCGGCGTCACCACCTCGGTCAGGCCCTGGAAGGCGCTGGAGTACTCGTTGTGCGGATCCAGCAGCACCACATGGCCGAAGGGATGCTCGGCGAGAATGGCATGCAGCACGGTCGCCAGAGCGCAAGACTTGCCGGAGCCGGTTGTGCCGAGGATCGCAAAGTGCTTGCCGAGGAGATCGTCGGTCACCAGGTAGGCCGGCATGCTCTGATCCTGATGCAGGGATCCAACGCGCACGTTGGACGCCTTGGGGCGCTTGTAGATCTGCTTCAGTTCGGCAGAGGTCGCGGCCATGATCGGGTCGCCCAGTCCGGGGTAGATGGACACGCCGCGCAGCAGGTCGAAGCCGTCTGCACCGGCTCCGTCCTGCCGGACGTACTCGCCGAAGAGATCGATCTCCACGACCCACTGCTCGCCGAAGGACGGCGACGGCGATGGGTTGCCGGTGGAGAGCGACGAGACGATGCCGAACGCGACCGAGCGGGCGGTCGGCATTTTCACCAGGGCGCCGATCTGGACCGCCTCGTTCAGGCGCGCCGAGGCATCCGGATCCGGCCCGACGGAAACCAGGCTGCCCATGATCTTGGAGCCCGTCACAGAGACGATATGGCCGACTTTCAGCCCGTCCGCCGCCTCACTCTGTGCCCCCTCCGGGGCGGGCACAATGTTCTCAGCCGTTTGCATGCCACCTGCTTTCCCGCATAAGCCCTG
Organism: Rhodospirillales bacterium BBD 1991-14; assembly: GCA_001657395.1. Classification (GTDB taxonomy): domain Bacteria; phylum Pseudomonadota; class Alphaproteobacteria; order Kiloniellales; family Kiloniellaceae; genus Pelagibius. The sequence continues at coordinate 1,021,743 of LYSY01000001.1, forward strand.
GCCGAGGGCCAGATCGCGCAGAATCATTGCAGCCAGACGTTAAGCAATGGCGAAGACCGGATTTTTAGGAAGAGCCCCTAACCCATCGGCATTTAAGGATTTTAAACCACAGCAGCCCTAGCATGGCTCCGATCCGGCCTGCTTGGTTAACGCCGCCTATGCTGAGCGGCCGGGCGGGTTCCAGAAGCGTGGAGTGCGCGGTCATGCGCCAGAAAAGCAGCCGCCTTGGCGGTTTCGTCATCGTCCTCACGGGCCTCGTCAGCCTCTCGGGCTGCCAGGCGATCTATGACGATACCAAGGGCTGGGCCAACCGGTTGGAAGCCTCGGTTCTGAAGGCCGCGGAGGACCTGTCGAAGGGAGAGGCCCCGCCAAGCACCCAGGACAGCAGTCTGGAGTGGGTGGCCGAGGACAGCGAGCGCCGCGGCACCGTCGACAGCGGTGTGATCGATCAGGCCGCCGCCGGCATGGTCGCCGGGGCGGAACCGGGGGCCGGGCCCGGGGCCGGCGACGGCACGGCCGCAGCCAACCCGGGAGCACACCAGAAGGAACCGCCGGCCGCGCCTGCGGGCGCCGCAATGGGCGACCCCACCGGTCCAGCAGGCACCGGCGACACCAAACCCGCAGCGAACCCGGCTCCGGTCTCCGCGGCGGCAATCGATCCCACGGGCCCGACCGGTCCAACTTCCGCCAAGGGGCCGGCCCGGAAGACTGCGCCGGCAGTCCCCCTGCGAAAGCCGGACCGTGCCGCCGCAGACGGGCCCGCGGCTGCAACGACCAAGCCAAACCACAGGGACGAGAAAGCCGGTGATCTCGTTGCCCATCTCTCCTCCCTGCGCTCGAAGGAAGCCGCCAACAAAGAATGGCAGTCTCTGAAGAAGGCCTTCCCCGCGGAACTCGGCCGTTTCGGTCCAGCCATCGCCAAGACGGAGATCGCCAAGCGCGGCACTTTCTACCGGGTACTGGCAGGCCCACTCACGTCAAAGAAAGCGGCGCAGGACCTCTGCGCGGCACTGAAGGCCAAGAAGCAGTATTGCCAGGTTATGAAGGCGCCGAAGTCGACCGCCGGTCAGCCGCCCGAAGGTGACGGCAAGAGCTCTGCCGTACGACCGGTGACGTAGTAGGCCAGCAGCCCCACCCATTCACGCAAAGCCAGCGACGCCATAGTCAGTGAACTGCCGGGTCCGCGCGGCCAAACCAGCCTGTCCGGATGGGTTCTGAAGTCCACCGGATGCGGGATCACCGAAAGACCGGCGGCGCGGAAGCTCGCAACGGCCCGCGGCATGTGCCAGGCCGAGGTGATCAGCAGCCAGGGCCTTGCGTCATCGCCGGCAAGCCTGGCGCTGAGGCGCGCGTTCTCGGCCGTATTGCGGGATTCGGCTTCGAAACGGACCTGTGCCATGGGAAGCCCCTGCTGCTCGAACAACAGCCGGGTGATCTGCGCTTCGTTGAGCCCACGCGGTCTGAGGCGTCCACTGAACCCGGAGACTATGAGCGGGCGATCGCTCATGGCGCGGTGCAGCGCCATGGCAGCGGTCAGCCGTTCGGCGTTGCTATTGAGGGCCACTTGTCCGCGCGCAGCGGCGATTTCCCCATCGTCGGTGGCTCCGCCAAGAACAATGATGCCTGCCACCGCGGGCCCCGACACTGGTTCCGCGAAGCGGTTCTCGAGGGTCCGGAGCAGGAGTTCGGGCAGCGGCGTTGCCAGGATCAGAACGGCGTAGAGCGCAAGCAGCAGACCGGCACCGAGGCTGAAGCGGCGCCATCCGATCGCGCGAAAGCCCAGCCAGGCAAACAGCAGGATAAGCAGCGCATTCAGCGGCTTGAGCACGAACCACGCTATCTTGGAAAGGAAGAAAAAGCTCATATCTCTCTGATTAAAAAGATTCTTTTCTCCCGTTCGGGTGCCAGCTCACACCCTGAGGCAACAAAAAAGCCGCGCCCGGCGGCGCGGCCTTTTCGAAGTGATGGTCGGAGCGGCAGGATTTGAACCTACGACCCCCACACCCCCAGTGTGGTGCGCTACCAGGCTGCGCTACGCTCCGACAGGTCTTCTTCGCGCCCGAAAGCGCGGGCTTTGTATAGCGAGCGGCAGGGCCGAAGGCAATGCTTGCCTGCCGGCCTCAGCCAGCGCGCTTGTTGGCGCTCTTCAACAGATCCCGAAGCTCGCTCAACTCGGCGATGATCTCGTTGATTTCCTGCGCCTTTTGGCCATCGAGCCCGCCGGACGCGGGAGCGGCTGCCGGTTCGGCCGCAGCGCCGTCGTCTTTCGCCCGTCCCTCGCGCAGGAGCTTCTGCACACCCTTGATGGTGTAGCCCTCGCTGTACAGCAGATCGCGGATCCGCTTGAGCAGCGCAATGTCTTCGGGCCTGTAGTAGCGCCGCCCGCCACCGCGCTTGAGAGGGCGGACCTGACTGAACTTGCCCTCCCAAAAGCGCAGGACGTGCTGGGGCACATCCAGCTCTTCACTGACCTCGCTTATGGTCCGAAAGGCTGACGCTGACTTACCGGCGGGGCGACTGGCTTGCATTCTGACCTGGGAAAATCCTGCTGGTGACTGCGTTAATGGGAAACCTCGTGGGTTAATGAGAAACCTCGTGGCCGGCACGGCTGAGGGTATCGTTGATCCGATTCTTCAGGACATGAGAGGCGCGGAACACCAGGACCCGTCGCGGCAGAATCGGCACCTCTTCCCCGGTTTTGGGATTACGGCCGATCCGCTCCCCCTTCTCGCGAACCGAGAAGCTGCCGAAGGACGAGAGCTTCACCATCTCTCCGCGGACAAGGGCGTCCGAGATCTCGTTCAGCACCGATTCAACCAAATCCGCCGACTCGTTTCGGGACAAGCCGACCTCCTGATAGACCGCCTCGCTGAGATCAGCCCTCGTAATCGTCCCTCCTGCCATTCCCCCCTCCGTCGAAATGCTAGGTTCGAAAAACCTTAGCGCAACGTCATTAGGCGGTCAATTATGCAGGGAATACCGTGGGATGCGACTAATTTTTGACGCAGCTTGAGAAGCAGGCTCCAGATCGGCGCAGAGCCGGCGCGAATCACCAGCGCAGCAGGGCGGAACCCCAGGTAAAACCGCCGCCCATGGCCTCCATCAGCAGCAGGTCACCGCTTTGGATGCGCCCGTCGCCCACTGCCTCTGTGAGCGCCAGGGGAATCGATGCCGCAGAGGTGTTGGCGTGGCGGTCGACGGTCACCACCACACGGTCGCTCGGCAGATTCAGCCGCCGCCCCATGGATTCGATGATGCGGATATTGGCCTGGTGCGGCACCAGCCAGTCGACATCGCCGGGCGTCAGGCCGTTGGCTTCCAGCGCTGCATCCACGGCCTCGGCCATCCGGACAACGGCATGGCGGAAGACTTCCCGACCCTCCATCCGCAGATGGCCGACAGACTGGGTGGACGAAGGGCCGCCGTCGACATAGAGCGCGTCGTGGTGGCTGCCGTCGGAGTAGATGTGGGTGGAGAGAACGCCCCGGCCGCTGCCATTGGCGCTGGCGGCAACCTGGTCCGCCTCCAGCACCACAGCACCGGCACCGTCGCCGAAGAGCACGCAGGTCGAGCGGTCCGTCCAGTCGAGAATGCGCGAGAAGGTCTCGGCCCCGATCACCAGAGCCTTTTTCGCCTGCCCGACACGCAGGAAGCTGTCAGCCACGGACAGGCCGTAGACAAAGCCGCTGCAGACCGCCTGGACATCGAAGGCCGCCCCCTGGAAAACGCCGAGCCTGTGCTGTATGCGGGTTGCCGTGGCCGGGAAGGTTTCGTCCGGCGTCGAGGTGGCGCAGACAATGAGGTCGATCTCCCCGGCCGCCACGCCGGCCGCATCCAGGGCGTCACGCGCCGCGGCGACTCCGAGGTCGGAGGTCATCTCGCCCTCTGCAGCGATGTGGCGCTGACAGATGCCCGTGCGCTGGCGGATCCATTCATCGTTGGTATCGACGCGCTCGGCGAGCTGGGCGTTGGTGACGATTTGCGCGGGCAGATAGGCCCCACAGCCGGTGACAAGGGATCGGTACATCACTAGACCGCGGCCACCTGCGCTTTGTCCGGCCCGCGATCCAGGAGTGCGAGATCTGAACGAATTTTTTCGATGATGCCGTGACGGTGCATGTCCACGGCAACGCCGATGGCGTTGGCGAAGCCGAGTGCGTCGGTGCCGCCGTGACTTTTCACCGCAATGCCGTTGAGGCCCAGGAACATCGCGCCGTTGTAGCCGCGGGGATCGACGCGCTTGCGCAGCTTACGCATCGCCGGCCGGGCAAGCAGGTAGCCAAGACTGGCCAGGACCGAGGAACGGAAGGTGTGGCGCATGTACTCGTTGATCAGCTTTGCAGTTCCCTCTGCCGTCTTCAGGGCCACGTTCCCGGTAAACCCGTCGGTAACGATCACGTCGGCCGAACCCTTTGCGATGTCGTCCCCCTCAACGAAGCCCAGAAACTCCCCAGGCAGCCCGCTCGTCTTCAGGATTCCGCTGGCTTCATGCAGCGACTCGTGCCCTTTGGTGTCCTCCGAGCCGACATTCAACAGCGCGTAGCTGGGCTGCAACAGCCCCAGCACAGAGCGGGCAAAGGCATTCCCCATGACAGCGAAGTCCACCAGGTTTTCGGCATCGCAGCTGACGTTGGCGCCGAGATCCAGCATTACGGATTCGCCGCGCATCGTGGGAAAGAAAGAGGCGATCGCCGGACGGTTGATGCCTGGCAGGGTCTTCAGGACGAACTTGGCCATCGCCATAAGGGCGCCCGTGTTGCCGGCAGAGACGACACAATCCGCCTCGCCTTCCTGGACCGCATTGATCGCCAGACGCATGCTCGACTGACGCCCCGACCGCAGCGCCACCGAGGGCTTTTCCTCGCTGCTCACCACATCATCGGTGTGATGCAGCGTCGTGACCTCCTTCAAACGCCGCTTGCGCTCAAGCAGAGGCGCGATATCCGCCTTGCGCCCGAACATGGCGAAGCGGACCTCGGGAAAACGCTCCCGCGCGATATCGGCGCCGCGCACCACCATGCCGGGGGCAGCATCCCCCCCCATGGCGTCAAGCGCGATGGTTAGAGCCTTGCCCATCGGTCAGCCTGCGACCGTCAGGCCACAACGGCCCGGGCGCAGCGTCTGAGGAGCCTCAGAGGCTCTCCGCGTCCGCAACTTCGCGTCCATCGTAAAAGCCGCAGGCGGCGCAGACGTGATGGGGCCGCTTCAGCTCGCCGCAGTTGGGGCACTCGTGATAGCTGCCAGCAGCCAGGGCATCGTGCGCCCGGCGGTTGTTCCGCCTCGATCGGGTCACCTTACTCTTAGGAACAGCCATTTCTCTCTTCTTTCTTCGTAACGCAAAGCCGCCGAATTCAGCGACTACTTAGCCAATCCGCGCCTCATCAGCAAGCAATGCTGAGACAGCATCTCAGATAGAACTTAACCTATTCTTTACCCTTCAGCACCTTCAGAGCGGCGAAGGGATGGTCCACAGGCCCCTCGTCCTCCGCCTCAAAACCGGGGGGCAGGACCGCGCCCTCGGATCTTGGATAGGGATCAAGCGATACAGCCAATTCCTGGACCACCAATTCCCCAAGATCGATTCCCTCCGGCGGCAGCGGCTCCGGCGGGTCCTCGCCCTCCGGCTCCACCACGATCTCCTGAACCGCCTCCAACCGCTGGCCCGCCTCATGGTTTGAGGTCAGGAAAGAGGCCTGAAGCCGTCCTTCGACGGCCTGGCACACCGGATCCAGCGTCACCACGCAAGCCTGCGTGATCTCCGCGCGCCAGTCGCAGCTTACCAGCACCAAACCACCCAGCCCGCTGCGAATCCGGCAGCGTGCGGACAAGCAATCGAGGCCGAGGAGCCCGAGCCGATCCTGCAGCAGGACCCTCTCCTGCGCGGTCGCTTCGATCCGCTCCTCGATTGCCCGGGCGCCAAGGCGCTCCGGACCTACGATCCTTGAAAATTCGCTTCCCGCTTCTGCGGATGGTCCGCCCATGGCAGTTGTCCGCCTCCAGCCTCGAAAAGCGGCGCACCATAGGGGCTGGACCGCGCCGGGTCAATCCCTTAGAGAGTCCCTGAAACCCTAGGCTTTTCGCCCTTCTTCAGGTCTCAAGGGGCACGAATCCCACCGTACCGCCGCGCAGTTCGGCACCGGGCTGGCTATCCAGCGCTTCGACCTGGATCCGCACGTAGCCGAGCAGTTCCTGCGGATCGACGGCGGCCTCGGGCAGGGTGCCGTAGGCATTGCGGATCAGTGCGGCCTTAAGAGCCTCTTCCCCCTCGGGAAAGCCCTCCGCCAAGGCCGCCTCGTAGCTGGCCAGACGCCCTACGAAGCCTTCGGCCATGCGCTGCACCCGCTTGCCGACACCCAGGTCGCCGGCGCCCATTTCCCGCAGGGAACGGTCCATGTCCGCATAGAAGACCTCTTGCAGGGACCCTGCGAGCCCCTCGCCTTCCGGGAAATCCCGCTTCAGGCGCCGGAGGACCAGCACAAGGTGCAGAACGATCGATTCAAAGCGTCCGTCGACGCTGTCCGGAACACCGTAGTCGCGGAACAGGGCCGGCTGTCGCGCCGTCTCAACCACCTGACGATAGAGCGTCCAAGCCGTATCCTCCGCGGGATCGGGCTTCAGAAGTCGCTTAAAAAACATGATTTTGCCGTCCCGCTGCGCCCCGATAGCGGTTGCGCTCTTGCCCGGTCCTTGCCATTAAGGTCTTGAAATGGCACCAGCGCCGGGTTTAATCAAGTCATTCGGGGACTAATGAGGGGTTTACCGTGACAGTCACCAAGGAGCAGAATCTGCGCCGTTGGCGCTTTGCGCTGCCCGCCGCCACAGTCTGCGCCGCCTGCCTGGCCCTGACCGCCTGCAGCAATGCCGTACAGGTACGCGGCAACATGCCTGATATGGAGGAAGTCTCGGAGATCGAGCCCGGCGTACACAGCCGCCAGGACATTGTCGACATGCTGGGCTCTCCGTCGACCGTATCCACCTTTCAGGACCGCAAGTGGTACTACATCGGACAGAAAACGACGGAATTCGCCTTCATGAAGCCGGAAGTCGTCGACCGCAGCGTGCTGGTCGTCACCTTTGACGAATCGGGCTACGTCGACCAGACAGCGCACTACACCCTGGACGACTCAAATGAAGTCGAACCGGTGGCCAGAACGACGCCCACCGAGGGACGTGACCTGACGCTGCTGCAGCAACTCTTCGGAAACCTCGGGCGCTTCAGCGGTACCGGCTCAAACTAGCCGTTCCGCGGCGCGGCTCACCTTTGCGGGCTCTGGTACGGGCTCTGGGGGCCAGCAAAAGAAAAGGCCCCGGAACGACGTTCCGGGGCCTTTTGCTTAAAAGATCTCTGCCGGCTAGTGGGCCAGGAAGGCCAAGAGCAGCAGAGCGACGATGTTGGTGATCTTGATCATCGGGTTCACAGCCGGACCGGCCGTGTCCTTGTAGGGATCGCCAACGGTGTCGCCGGTAACCGCGGCCTTGTGGGCTTCAGAGCCCTTGCCGCCATGGTTACCGTCCTCGATGTACTTCTTGGCATTGTCCCAGGCGCCGCCGCCGGCGGTCATGGAGATCGCCACGAAGATGCCGGTGACGATAACGCCCAGCAGCATGGCGCCCACTGCACCAAGCGCCGCGGCCTGGCCGCCGATCGCCAGGACGACGAAATAGACCACCACAGGTGACAGCACCGGCAGCATCGAGGGGATGATCATCTCCTTGATCGCCGCCTTGGTCAGCAGGTCGACACAGGTGCCGTACTCGGGCTTGCCGGTGCCTTCCATGATGCCGGGGATCTCCTTGAACTGTCGACGTACCTCGATCACCACCGACCCCGCGGCACGACCCACCGCGGTCATGCCCAACGCCCCGAAGAGGTAAGGCAGCAGACCGCCGATGATGAGGCCCACGACCACGTAGGGATTGGAAAGCGAGAAGTCGACCGCGCCATCGAGCTGGATCGACCCCTCGGCGACGAAGAGCTCGAGGTCGGACGTATACGCGGCGAACAGCACCAGCGCGCCGAGGCCGGCGGAAGCAATGGCGTAACCCTTGGTCACCGCCTTGGTGGTGTTGCCCACGGCGTCCAGAGCGTCGGTGGTCTTGCGGACTTCGTCGTCCAGTTCCGCCATCTCGGCGATGCCGCCGGCGTTATCGGTCACCGGACCATAGGCGTCGAGGGCAACCACCATGCCGGCCAGCGCAAGCATGGTCGTCACCGCAATGGCGATGCCGAGCAGACCCGCGAGCAGGTATGTGGTGATGATGCCGGCGCAGATGATGAGCGCCGGGATCGCCGTGGCCTCCATCGAAATCGCCAGCCCCTGGATCACGTTGGTGCCGTGGCCGGTCACCGAGGACGCGGCCACCGACCGCACCGGGCGGTATTCGGTGCCGGTGTAGTACTCGGTGATCCAGATGATGGCGCCGGTGACGACCAGGCCGACGATGCCGCAGATGTAGAGGTCGAGGCCGTCGAAGGTGACCCCGGCGGCGGTCATGGTCGTGTCCATGCCGACGATGTAGTCGGTCACGGGCCAGAGACCGATGGCCGACAGGACGGCCGATGCGATGAAGCCCTTGTAGAGCGCGCCCATGATGTTCTGCGAGGCGCCCAGCTTCACGAAGAAGGTGCCGATGATCGAGGTGACGATGCAGACGGCACCCACGGTCAGCGGGTAGACGACAAGCGAGGAGATGTTGGGGTCGCCGACAGCGAAGATGGTCGCGAGCACCATCGTGGCAACCACGGTCACCACGTAGGTCTCGAACAGATCCGCCGCCATGCCCGCGCAGTCGCCGACGTTATCGCCGACATTGTCAGCGATGACGGCGGGGTTGCGGGGGTCGTCTTCGGGGATGCCCGCTTCGACCTTGCCGACCAGGTCGGCGCCGACGTCGGCGCCCTTGGTGAAGATGCCGCCGCCCAGGCGCGCGAAGATCGAGATCAGGGAAGCGCCGAAGCCAAGGGCCACCAGAGCGACCGAGATATCGCGCTCGCCGACGCCCATCTCAAGCAGAACCACGTAGTAGCCGGCGACCGACAGCAGCGCGAGTCCGGCCACCAGCATGCCGGTGATCGCACCGGCGCGGAAGGCGATGGAGAGACCCTCTGCCAATCCCTTGCGCGCGGCTTCCGCCGTGCGGACGTTGGCGCGGACCGAGACGAGCATGCCGACGTATCCCGCGACACCGGAGAGAACGGCGCCGATCAGAAACCCGATCCCGTCCGCCCAGCCCAAAGAGACGCCGAGCAGGACGAAGATGACGATACCGACCAGGGCAATCGTCCGGTACTGGCGATTGAGGTAGGCCTGCGCCCCCTCCTGCACCGCACCGGCAATCTCCTGCATCCGTGCATTTCCGGCAGAGGCCGAGAGAACCGACCGGGTGGCCCAAACGCCATAAACAATGGCCAGCCCACCGCAGACGAGCACCAAGATCAACTCGATTGACATATGGAATCCCTCAAGATGGAAAGCCCGGTTCGACGACGGGAACCGGGCGCAAAGACTCTGCTGCGAAGCAGCAGCACCCCGAAATCGCGCGGAAAATGCCAGAATCCCCAGGGTATGGCAACCGCTACTCAACCGCTTTCTTGGGGCAAATTTCGCCCGCTGGAGGTCGCCGAATCCGGTTCAGCGGGGTGAAGCGGGGGGATTCACGCGCTGGCGCGCTGGCGGACCAACCAGAGCGCAGCGGTCGCCGCCGCAATGATCGGCAGGATGATGCTGATGTTGAGGATCTGCCAGCCCAAAGCGTTGAAAACCGCGCCTGACGCCAGGGCTGTGAAGGCCGTGGTGCCGAAAACCATGAACTCGTTGAAGGCCTGCACCCTGGACTGTTCCTCCGGCCGGTAGGTCTCCGTCAGAAGGGTCGTTGCGCCCACGTACATGAAGTTCCAGCCGACCCCCAACAGCACCAGCCCGCCCCAGAACTGGAGCACCTCCACGCCGGTCAGGTTGACGGCCACGCAGGCCAGGATCAGCAGCGCACCGATCGAAATCACCTGCAACACCCCGATTCGCTCGATGATATGGCCGGTGACGAAGGACGGCGCATACATGCCGACAACGTGCCACTGAATGACGAAAGCCGCCGTTTCGAAGGGGTGCAGACAGGCCACCATGGCCAAGGGCGTCGAAACCATGATCAGGTTCATCGAGCCGTAGGCCACCATGGCACAGAGGACAGCGACGATCAGCGACGGCTGGGCGAGGATCTCACGCAGCGGCCGCCCTCCGCCGCCTGTCCGGCGGCCCGGCGCCGGCGGCAGGTCGATAAACTGGACCAGTGCCAAGCCGATAAATGCGAGAACAGCGATAGCCGCATAGCCGCCGGCGAAGAGGATCGGCGCAAAGAGGTCCTGGCTCCACTTTGCCAGCTCGGGCCCGAGGATGGCCGAGGCGACGCCGCCGACCATGACCAGGGATATGGCGCGGCTGCGCAGTTCCGGGCCGGCCACTTCCGCTGCGGCAAAACGGTAAAGCGCTACGTGGGCAGAGAAGGCCCCGAGCAGTGCCGCACCGACACAGAACATCGGGAAACTGCCGAGAATGACGGCCTGGCAGGCGACCACCCCACCGGCCACGCCGAGCAGTCCCCCCAAGGTGAAACCGACGCGGCGCCCGAAACGCCCCATCAAGAGGGAGGCGGGGATCGTGGAGGCTGCCGTCGCCACGAACTGCAGCGCGAGCGGAAAGGTCGCCAGGGAGGGGTCCGGCGCGAGGCCGTTGCCCACCAGCGCGGTAATGGTGATCGACAGCGCAAGGCAGCTCATGCCCAGGGCCTGGCAGACGGCCAGCAGGGCTACGTTGCGCATAACGGGTCCGCGCTGGGTGATCGAGGCGTCATCCATGGCGACAGTCTAGCCGCAGACGGGAGAATGACGAGCCCCCATAGTCGGCGAGTCCTGCGCGCTATCGCCGCATCCGGCTGTCTCGGGTCAGGCGGCCGGTCAGGCAGCCCACTGGTCAGACCGACGTTCAGGCCCGGTTCGGCTGCCGCCTTTCAAGCTCCCGCAGCAGGATATCGGCCACCACACCCTCCCCCAGAAGCCGGTCGCAGAGGGCGAGCAGCCGCTTGCGGACCAGGGGCGATTCGAAACCGGTCTGGCGCACGATCCGCATGGCGAAAAGCGCATGCATCTCGTGCAGGAAGGCATCGCGCAGCCGCGCCATGTTGCGATCCGTGATCTCCTGGTCCCAAGTGTCGTAGAGCTGAAGCGTCAGCTGCATGGACACGTGGTGCGTGACCTCGCCTTCCTGGATCAGGGAGATGACCAGCGGCCGCAGGGGAACGTAGGCAGGTTCGGGCTTGCTGATCTGGGAGATCAGCTCCTCCGTCTTGGCGGCACCGGGACCCATGAGAAACCACCAGGCCCCTCCGCCCGCGCCGAGCAGAAGCACCACCGCCACCACTATGAGAATGACAATTCGCACCAGACCCGTTCCAGCCCGCAGTCGACAAGCTCAGCTCACTGTCATAGGGCCGGCGGGTAAAGATGGTGTTAAGCATTAAGATACTGATAAGACTTCAGAAATGGGTCCACCCGGCAGACTCCAGCCGGACCTCCCGACCCGCCGCATCCTGGACCGAAAGGCCTGGCTCCCTGCGGGCCTCGCCAAGGCGCGTCAGAGGCACAGAAAGTTCCTCTGCCAGCGCCGTCAGCGCATCGCGCCGGTCTGCCGCGGCGCCGAAGAGTAGCTCGTAGTCGCCGCCCCCGGAGAGCAATCCGGCCCGTGTCTCGCCCGTCTTCCGCAGTGCCTCTTCCGCGGCATCGCTGACCGGGAGGTCCGCCATGCGGACGACCGCGCCGAGACCCGAGCCGTTCAACAGATGCCCAAGGTCCTGGGCCAGACCGTCGGAAACATCGATTGCCGCCGTGGCCAGACCGCGTTCCAGCAGTGCCCGGCCAAGATCGACGCGCGGGTCCGGGCAGCGATAGCGCCGGACCAGTTCATCGCGCGCGCCGGTCGACAAGCCATCGATCTCACCCCGGAGCACCCGCAGGCCGAGGTGGGCATCGCCCAGGGCTCCCGAGAGATAGAGATCATCGCCCGGCTTCAGCGAGCTGCGGTCGAGCACGCCGGAGCCGTCGAGCGAACCGAAGGCGGTCAGGCTGAGGGTCAAGGGCCCCGGCGTCGCCGTCGTGTCGCCGCCCATCAGCGTAACGCCGTAGCGCGCCTGGTCGGCGGCCAGGCCCTCGCAGAACGCCGCCAGCCAGGTCTCCTCCGTATCCGCCGGCCAGGATGCGGAGAGCAGGTAGGCCGAGGGCCTTGCCCCCATCGCCGCCAGATCTGAAAGGCTTACGCGGAGCAGCTTCCTGGCGACCGTGTCCGCCGGATCATCGGGCAGGAAGTGGCGGCCTGCGATCATGCAGTCCACGGTGGTGACCAGCCGCGCACCGGGTTCCAGCGACAGCACGGCCGCATCGTTCTTCAGCGAAAAGGCGCCGGCAGCGTCCCCGGCCAAGGGCGCCAGATAGCGCTCGATGACCGCAAACTCCCCTGAGATCCGAGACACCGGCGCCGTCCCCGGCGCTTCAGGTTATGTCCGGCAGAGCCGCTGCCTCGCCGAACTCCTCCGCGCGCAGCACATGCGCCAGACGGTCGAGCATGCCATTCACGAAGGCCGTCTCCTGACCGTCGAAGAAAGCGTTCGCCAGGTCAACGTACTCCGAGATGACCACCCGCGCCGGCACCTCCAACCGCTCTGAAAGCTCGAAAGCCGCTGTCCGCAGCAGCGACAGCAGCAGGATCTCCACACGCTCGATGGTCCAGTCTTCATCGAGGACCGCCGCCAGCATGTCGTCGAGATCGTCGGTCTGGGCCGAAACGCCCTCCACCAACTCGGACAGGAGCGGCCTGTTGACGCTGGCGTGCTTCAGCCCCTCCAGATCCTCCTCGACCCGATGCTCGAGAAACTCCGCAATCACCTCTGCGGGGGGCTTCCTGTTGAGACTGATCTGATAGAGCGCCTGGACCGCGAGCAGCCGCGCAGCACTGAGCCCGGAAGGACGACGCCGGCCCGCCTTGCCGGCGGAGGGGTTTTGCGAGCTTTTGGCCAACTGGAAACGATCCTGGAGTAGAGGCGAAACGTTCAGCGAGGATAAAGGTGGAAGTGCCGCTTCACGTCAAGCATTGCAAGGCAGGCAGCGGCCGCATCCCCGCCCTTGTTCTTCTGGCCGACGTCCGCACGCACCCAGGCCTGCTCCATGGTTTCGCAGGTCAGGATTCCGTAGCCAAGAGCCAGGGTATGGCGGCAGGCCAGATCCTGAAGCGCGCGGGCGCTCTCGGTACAGACGTAGTCGTAGTGCGTGGTTTCGCCGCGAATGACGCAGCCCAAGGTCACGTACCCGTCGAAACGGCGGCGGCCAGCAAAGAAGTCCATGGATTTCACGGCCATCTGGACGACGGCGGGGATCTCAAAGGCGCCCGGCACCTCGACCCGTTCGTGGGTGACGCCGGCCGCATCCAAGGCCGCGCTGGCGCCTGCGTAGAGGGCATCGGCAATGTCGCTGTAGAAGCGTGCCTCGACCACCAGGATGTGGGGCCTGTCGTCCATCGGACCGCTCATTTCGCCCCTTCCCCCTCAGGCTCGATCCGCCGCTGGCCGACCACTCTGAGACCGTAGCCTTCCAGGCCGACGATGGTGCGCTTCGTGTTGGACAGCAAGACCATGTCGCGCACCCCGAGGTCCAGGAGGATCTGGGCGCCGACGCCGTAGTCGCGCAGCTCGCCGCCCGCCTTGCGCCTGCCCTCCAGCCGCGACTGAAGGGAGGCCGAAAGCGCGTCGGCCGAGGGTTCGCGAATGAGCACGACGGCACCGCGCCCTTCCTCGCCGATGATCCGCATGGCCTGTTGCAGGTCACCTGCCTTGCCGCTGGCGCTGTCGCCCAGGATGTCGTCCAGCACATTGATGGCATGGACACGCACCGGGACGGGATCGGGACCGGAGAGATCTCCTTTCCAGATGGCGACATGCTCGGCGTAGTTCACGGTGTTGACGTAGACGGCCAGCTTGAACTCGCCGCCGAAACGGCTCTCGAAGCGGCTTTCCAGCCGCCGTTCGATCAGGGAGTCGTGCTGGCGCCGGTAAGAGATCAGATCGGCGATGGTCGCGATCTTCAGGCCGTGGCGCTGGGCGAAGGCGATCAAATCGTCACGCCGCGCCATGGTGCCGTCGTCGTTCATGATTTCGCAGATCACGCCGGAGGGGTTGAGCCCCGCCAGACGCGCTAGGTCGACCGCCGCTTCCGTATGCCCGGCCCGCACCAGCACGCCGCCATCGCGGGCCATCAGCGGGAAGATGTGACCGGGCGTGGCGATATCGTCGGCGCCCTTGCTGGGATCGATGGCCGTCGCCACCGTGTGGGCACGATCCGGTGCCGAGATCCCCGTCGTCACGCCCTCCGCCGCTTCGATGGAGGCGGTGAAGGCGGTCTGGTGGCGGGACTCGTTCTTGCGCGCCATCAGCGGCAGGCCCAGTTCCTCGATCCGCTCGCGCGTCATCGAAAGGCAGATCAGCCCCCGGCCATAGCGGGCCATGAAGTTGATCGCGTCCGGGGTGGCCATCTGCGCAGGGATGACTAGGTCGCCCTCGTTCTCCCGCGACTCGTCATCGACCAGGATGAACATCCGGCCGTTGCGCGCCTCCTCGATGATTTCCTCAACCGGCGAGACCATCTCGCCGAAGGTGAGCCGCCAGGGCTCCTGCGACTGTTCCATCTAAAGCCTTCCGTCCAGCAGGCGGTGAACGTAGCGCGCGAGCTGGTCGATTTCCAGGTTAACGCGGTCGCCGGCCTGCTTGCCGCCGAGTGTCGTGGCGGCCGCCGTGTGAGGGATCAGGTTGACCCCGAAGCGGCGCCCGTCCACCTCGTTGACCGTCAGGGAGACGCCGTCCAGGGCTACCGAGCCCTTCGGCGCAATGAACTTGGCGAGGTCCGCCGGCACCTCGAAGGTCAGGCGCAGCGACCCCTCTTCGGGCAGGCTTGAGACAACATCCGCGACGCCGTCGACATGGCCGGAGACCAGATGCCCGCCAAGCTCGTCACCCATGCGTAGGGAACGCTCGAAGTTGACCGGCGTTCCCGGCTGCCACTCGCCCAGCGTCGTCTTGGACAGGGTTTCGCCGGAGACGTCCGCCGCGAACCAGCCCGGCCCCTTGTCGACCACCGTCAGGCAGGCACCGGAGCAGGCAATGGAAGCGCCAAGATCGATGCCGGCGGTGTCATAAGCCGTATCGAAGGTGAAGCGGGCATCGGCCCGCCGCTCAACCGCGCGGAGAGAGCCAAGGTCGGTAACAATTCCGGTAAACATAACGCCGATCTTCTTTGCCTTGCGCCAGGATTTCGCGCCGCCAGCCTTTGGGTGCGCTCCCGGATCAGCCGTCCGAGCGCAGCGTCTCCAGAACGTCACCGTCCAGCGCGATCCGTGATGACTGGATGAACTGGGGCGCTTCGTCAACCCTGTCAACACCGAAGCTTGCCAGGGCCGGCACCCCGTCCCCGCCGACGACCAGGGGGGCGCGGAACCAAGCCAGCCGGTCGACCAGACCCTGGCGCAGCAGCGCGGCCCCCAGGTGGCCGCCACCTTCGACAAGAAGGCTGTTCACGCCCTTTTCGGCCAGGCCTTTCAGGACATCGTCCAGCGCGCAGTGTCCGAAGGCATCCTTGCCGACCTGCAGCACCTCGACGCTGGCATCGGCGTAGGCCCGCAGACGTTCGGGAGGGTTGCCGTCGTGGGTGATGAGAAGGGTCGGCGCCTGGGCCGCGCGGGCCACCAGGTCGTGGGTCAGCGGCAGCCGGAGCCGGCCGTCGACCACCACCCGCAGCGGCGAGGCGTGCTCCAGCCCGGGCAAACGCACGTCCAGGCGCGGGTTGTCCAGGACAGCCGTGCCGCTGCCGACCAGAACCGCATCGGCCTGGGCGCGCAGCAGATGGGCACGGCGGCGCGACAACGGCCCGGTGATCCACTGGCTGTGGCCCTTGTGGGTGGCGATGCGGCCGTCCTGGGAGGTCGCCAGCTTCAGCGTGACGTCTGGCCGCCCCCGCAGCAGGCGGGAGAAGAAGCCCGCGTTGAGGTCCCGTGCGGCATCCGCGCAAAGGCCGAGGTCGACCGCCACACCGGCCTGGCGCAGCCGGTCCAGACCGCGCCCGCTGACCCGAGGATCCGGATCCTCAACGGCAACCACCGCTCTGGCGATCCCGGCCTCGACCAGGGCATCGGCGCAGGGCGGTGTGCGGCCATGATGGGAACAGGGCTCAAGCGTGACATAGGCCGTCGCGCCGACGGCCTGACCCTGCGCACGGCGCAAGGCTTCGGTTTCCGCATGGGGGCGGCCGCCGGGCTGGGTCCAGCCGCGGCCGACGATACGGCCCTCCCTGACCAGGACACAGCCGACGGCAGGATTGGGAGCGACCGATCCGAGACCGCGGGCGGCCAAGCCCAAGGCGGCCTCCATGAAGGCCCGATCCTGGTCCTGGCCCTGGTTTTGGCCCTGGTTTTGGCCCGGGTCTTGGCGGTCAGTCGTCTCCGTCACCGAGCTTGCCAACGAACTCCTCGAAGTCGCGTGCCTCGCGGAAGTTCCTGTAGACCGAGGCAAAGCGCACATAGGCCACCTGATCGAGGTTGGCCAGCGCATCCATCACCAACTCACCGATCAGCTTGGTCGGAATCTCCGACTCGCCGGAGGATTCCAGACGCCGCACCATGCCGTTGACCACCCGATCGAGACGGTCCGGGTCGACCGGGCGCTTCTGCAACGCCAGCGCCATGGAGCGCATCAGCTTGTCCCGGTCGAAGGGCTCGCGCTTGCCCGTCGACTTGACAACGGTCAGCTCGCGCAGTTGCACGCGCTCGAAAGTGGTGAAACGGGCGCCGCAATTGGGACACTGACGCCGCCGCCGGATCGCCGAGTTGTCTTCTGTAGGTCTTGAGTCCTTGACCTGCGTGTCCTCGTTACCGCAAAACGGACAGCGCATACCTCCCCCTCTCTCTGGCCCTTCTCTGTGGTCTTCTTTCCCGGGCAGCGCGCTGCTGCCAGGCAGGCGTTCCGCCGCCGACCATGTCTCCCGCCGCTACACTCAGATGCTCATGTCGGGGTAGATGGGAAAGCGCGCGCAGAGCGCCCGGACATCGTCACGGACCGCCTGCTCCACCTGGCCGTTGTCCTCCCCGTTGGCCGAGAGCCCGTCGAGCACGCGCCCGATGAGTGCGCCCACCGTCCGGAACTCCTCGGCCCCGAACCCCCGGGTGGTCGCCGCCGGCGTCCCCAGGCGGATGCCGGAGGTGACGGTCGGCTTTTCAGGGTCGAAGGGAATGCCGTTCTTGTTGCAGGTTATGCCCGCGCGATCGAGGCTTTCCTCCGCGACATTCCCGGTCAGTCCCTTCGGGCGCAGGTCGACCAGCATCAGGTGCGTGTCCGTTCCGCCGGTCACGATGTCAAAGCCTTCCGACATCATGGCTTCAGCGAGCACTTTCGCATTGTCGGCGACCCGCTGGGAGTAGGCCTTGAACTCCGGCCGCAGCGCCTCACCGAAGGCCGCGGCCTTGGAGGCAATCGCGTGCATCAGCGGCCCGCCCTGGAGACCGGGAAAAGCGGCCGAGTTGATCTTCTTGCCGAGGTCCGGATCGTTGGAGAGGATCATGCCGCCGCGCCCCGCCCGCAGCGTCTTGTGGGTCGTTGTCGTGACCACATGGGCATGGAGCAAGGGGCTGGGATGGACGCCGCCGGCCACTAGGCCGGCGAAGTGCGCCATGTCGACCATGAAGTAGGCGCCGACCTTGTCGGCGATCTCGCGGAAGCGCGCGAAGTCAATGAAACGCGGATAGGCAGAGCCGCCCGCGATGATGAGCTTGGGCTTGTGCTCCCGGGCCAGACGCTCCACCTCGTCGAAATCGATCAGGCCGTCCTGCCGGCGCACGCCATATTGGACGGCATCGAACCATTTGCCGGAGAGGTTGGGCTTGGCACCATGGGTCAGGTGGCCGCCGGCGGAGAGCGCCATGCCCATAATGGTATCGCCCGGCTGCAGCAGCGCCAGAGCCACGCACTGGTTGGCCTGGGCCCCCGAGTGGGGCTGGACATTGGCAAACGCGCAGCCGAAGAGCTGCTTGGCCCGCTTGATCGCGAGTTCCTCGGCCACATCGACATACTCGCAGCCGCCGTAGTAGCGCCGTCCGGGATAGCCCTCGGCGTACTTGTTGGTGAGAACGGAGCCCTGAGCCTCCAGCACCGCCAGGGAAACGATGTTCTCTGACGCGATCAGCTCGATCTGCTCCTGCTGCCGGCGCAGCTCTCCGCGAATGGCCTCGGCAAGCTCCGGGTCCGTTTCGCTCAAGCGGGCGGAGAAGAAGGTGTCCTGCTGCGGCAGGGTTTCAGCGGCATTGGCAGCGGTCATTGGCGCTCGCGTCTCCTGGCGGAAGGGGAATTCAACCCAGTTTGGTGACCCGCCGGGCGTGGCGGTCGCCGGCGAACTCGGTGTTGAGAAAGGTGTGCAGGCAATCCTTGGCCACGACCTCGCCGATCAGGCGCGCGCCCAGGGCAAGGACGTTGGCGTCGTTGTGCTCCCGGCAGAGCCGGGCCGAGGTTTCGTCGTGACAGAGCGCCGCGCGGACCCCGGGATGCCGGTTGGCGGCGATCGAGATCCCGATCCCGGTGCCGCAGACCACAACGCCGCAATCGGCCTTGCCGGAGGTCACGGCCTCCGCGACCGCCTTGCCGAAGTCGGGATAGTCGACCGACGTAGAGGCGTCGTCGGTGCCCAGGTCCGACACGTCGTAGCCGGTACTCCGCAGTTCGTCCACCAGCTTCGCCTTGAGGTCAAAACCGGCGTGATCGGCCGCAATTGCGATCGATTTCGGCACCATGGTCCTCGATTGCCCATCCAGTCCGGAAAACCGGCGGACCCTACCATATGTCGCCGTCGCGTGAAAAGCCGCCACAAGGTCTCGCGGCGGCGTAATCTGTGGATTCGGTGTCGCCTGGGCGCCAAAGGCGCCGAAGGGTCGCCTGAACGACAAAGGCGCCGGCGCAAAGCGCCGACGGGACCGACTAGGCGATCAAACCGCCGCGCTGACCGTCGGCCCGTTTCTTGAGAACGTATTCGAGCTTCCGCGCCGCCAGGCGTTCCAGTTGGACCTGCCCGGCCGAAGGCGGCCCGACAATGGACACCTCAGCCGAGGTCATGGTGTCGACGGCGGAGACCTTCACGTAGCCTCCCACCCTCTGGAACTCGAAGATAATTTCGCGGGTCTGCTGCATCTTTCTATTCTCAATCATTCTTGGCAAACAAACCCTTAACACCGCTTCATGTCTTCCTGATGACAGCGGACCAGGGTCCATCCATCCCTGCATATAACCGCATGCCAATCTTCCAGGAACCCTCCGCAGGCGGCTTTCTGGCCCCCGGGATCTGCGCTATATCTGAACTCATAAGTCTTCCCCCGATGGAAAAGGACCGATATCCCATGTCCCAGGCCGGTGCCACAGCGGGGCCCGCCCCCGGCCCCTCCTCCGCCAAAGTCCAGTTCGACTGGCAGGACCCCCTGCTGCTCGACGAGCAACTGAGCGAAGACGAGCGGATGATCCGGGACACGGCCCGCGCCTACTGCCAGGACTCCCTGATGCCGCGCATCCTGGAGGCCAATCGCAACGAGGTCTTCGACCGCGCGATCATGTCGGAAATGGGCGCGCTGGGTCTGCTCGGCTCGACCCTGCCGGAAGCCTACGGCTGCGCCGGCGCCAATCACGTCAGCTACGGACTGATCGCCCGGGAGGTGGAGCGGGTCGACTCGGGCTATCGCTCGGCCATGTCGGTCCAGTCGAGCCTCGTCATGCATCCGATTTACGCCTACGGCAGCGAAGCGCAGCGCCAGCGCTTCCTGCCCGGGCTGGCGCGCGGCGAACTGGTCGGCTGCTTCGGCCTGACGGAACCCGATCACGGCTCCGATCCCGGTGGCATGCTCACCCGCGCGCGCGCCGTGGACGGCGGCTACCGTCTGACCGGATCCAAGATGTGGATCACCAATGCGCCGATCGCCGATGTCTTCATCGTCTGGGCCAAGGACGACAGCGAGACGATCCGCGGCTTCATTCTCGAAAAGGGCATGGAGGGGCTGAGCGCACCGAAGATCGAGGGCAAGTTCTCGCTGCGCGCCTCCATCACCGGTGAGATCGTCATGGACGACGTCTTCGTGCCGGCCGACAACCTGCTGCCCGGGGTGTCGGGGTTGAAGGGCCCCTTCGGATGCCTCAACAAGGCGCGCTACGGCATCTCCTGGGGTGCCTGGGGCGCCGCCGAGTTCTGCTGGCAGGCGGCGCGCGACTACACCCTCGAGCGCAAGCAGTTCGGGCGGCCCCTGGCAGCCACCCAGCTTGTCCAGAAGAAGCTGGCGGACATGCAGACGGAGATCACGCTCGGCCTGCAGGCAAGCCTGCGGCTCGGCCGCCTGCTGGACGAAGGCAAAGGGGCGCCGGAAGCCATCTCCCTGTGCAAGCGCAATGCCTGCGGCAAGGCGCTGGACATCGCACGGAACGCCCGCGATATGCACGGCGGCAACGGCATCGCCGACGAGTACCATGTGATCCGCCACGCGATGAACCTGGAGGCGGTGAACACCTACGAAGGCACCCACGATGTCCACGCCCTGATCCTGGGGCGGGCGCAGACCGGCCTTCAGGCCTTCTTCTAAGGTCTCTTTCGGGGGGCCAAAAAGCAAAGCAGCCCCGGCCGCGATGGCGGCCGGGGCTTAGCTTTATGCGAAGGGCAATACCGTTCGGCCCAGCGGGCCGGGGGTACGAAGCAGCTAGGCGGCGCTCAGATTGCGCGCCATGCTGGCCGGGGTCGACCAGAACTGCTGCACGCGCCGCAGGGCGTGATTGGCGGCGTCCAGCCCTTCCTCCGACAGCTGGCCTTCGGTCAACTGCGTGGCGTGCTGATCGAACAGCGTCGAGATGCTGCGATAGACCGCAATACCCTTTTCGGAGGCCCTTACGTGGAAGGACCGGCGGTCATGGGGCGAGCGCTCCTGAATCAGGTAGCCGTGCTCGACCATCTTCTTCACGTTGTAGGAGACGTTTGAGCCCAGGTAGTAGCCGCGCTGGGTCAGTTCGCCGATCGACAGCTCTTCGTCGCCGATGTTGAAAAGAATGAGAGCCTGAACGTTGTTCAGGTCGCGGACGCCCTGGCGGTCGAGGTCAGCCTTGATGACTTCAAGACACTGACGGTGCAGCCTCTCCACCAGGCTGATCAGGTCAAGATACTTCGACTTCACGATTCCCTCGCATAGCTCTTTGATTGGAAGCCTCTTGGCATTCCTACAAGGCTAACGGGAAGCCTGTTAAACTTTACTTAACAGATGAGGGATTTATCTTATTGATTAATATGGATTTTTAGTCGCGCGCCGCTGATTGCCACAGGCCTCAGAGGCTCAGGAGCCGGGGGTTTCCTGCCATTCCGGAACGGCCATCCGGATCAAACCTCGGGTTTACCTTCGATCAGCTTGATGATCGCCGAATAGTCGAGTCCGCCGTGACCGGCATTGACGAAAAGCGTGTAAAGGGCCGCCGCTTCGGCGCCCAGGGGCGTTGCCGCCCCGGCGTGATTGGCAGCGCTCTGCGCCAGCTTCAGGTCCTTGTGCATCATCGCAGCAGCAAAGCCGGGCTGGTAATCCCGATTGGCCGCCGCGGTCTCGACGAGCCCGGGAACCGGGTTGTGATTGAGCATCGCCCAACAGGATCCTGAGGCCGCGGAACTGATGTCGAAGAGGTCCTTCGGATCGAGCCCCAACTTCCTCCCCAGAGCAAAGGCCTCGGAAATGGCGATCATGGAGATGCCGAGGATCATGTTGTTGCAGATCTTGGCGGCCTGACCGTTGCCGGCCCCGCCGGCATGGACGATGTTGCGTCCCATGATTTCGAGACAGCCCTTGGCTCTGTCGAAGGCTGCCGTCTCTCCGCCGACCATGAATGTCAGCGTACCGGCCTCCGCCCCGGCAACGCCGCCGGAGACGGGCGCATCGATCATCGCATGCCCCTTCGCAGAGGCTTCGCCATGCACCTCCCGCGCTGTCGCCACATCGATGGTGGAGCAATCGATGAAAAGGCTGTCGGCACCGGCGCGGGCCAGAAGGCCGTCCGGCCCTGTGTAGACGGAGCGCACGTGCTCACCGGCGGGCAGCATGGTGACGATCGTGTCGGCCCCTTCCAGAAGTCCGCTCTGCTCCGCCACCACCGAAAGCCCGGCCGCTGCCGCGGCGTCCCGCGCGGCTGCAACGACGTCGAAGCCGACAACCTCGTGCCCGGCCGCCAAGAGGTTCTTCGCCATCGGCAATCCCATGTTGCCCAGGCCAAGAAATCCGATCCGCGCCATCTCTTCCTCCCCTTTGATTGCTTTGTCTTATGCCGGCTTTGTGTGCCGCCCCCTACGGGAACGTCAGGTCGCGATCGCCCAGCGGCCGGAAATGGGCCTCCACCGCTTCGGCGGTCACGTCGGGCAGGGTTGCCGGTTTCCACTTCGGCTGATTGTCCTTATCGACCAGCACCGCGCGAATACCTTCGTAGAAGTCGGCCCCGGCCATGAATGCCTGGCTCAGTCGGTACTCGTCGACCATGGCGCTATCAAAGTCCATGCCCTCCCCGCGCGTCACCTGCGCAAAGGTCACCTTCAGACTGGTCGGAGACTGGCGGCGGATGATCTTCGCGACCTTGGCCGGCCAGTCGCCGGCTTCCGCATCCAGAGCCTCCAGGATCTCTTCGACCGAGGGGGCTGCGAAGCAGCGATCGATCAGCGCGCGATGATCGGACAGCGCGGCGGCGGCGGGTTCTGCCTTGAAACCCTCGATGACGGCGTCGACGACGGCCTCGGGCTCGGCGCCCTCCCAGTCCGCCGCAGCGAAGGCCTCGCGCAGGGCCGGAATCCTGTCGCCGTCGACGAAGTCGGTGGCAAGGCCGCAGTAGAGCGCGTCCGCGGCATCCAGCCGCCAGCCGGTCAGCGCCAGAAAGAGGCCAAGCTTGCCGGGAAGCCGGGGCAGGAAGTAGGTGCCCCCGACGTCGGGGAAGAGCCCGATCCCGGTTTCCGGCATCGCCAGCATGGTCCGCTCCGTCGCCACGCGGTGGCTGCCGTGGACCGAGAGGCCGACCCCGCCCCCCATGGTGATGCCGTCGATCAGCGCCACATAGGGTTTTGGAAAAACATGGATCATCCGGTTGAGCCGATACTCCTCCCGGAAGAACGCGCGCGTCAGGTCGCCGCCGTTCCGCCCGGCCTCATAGACCGCCCGGACATCCCCGCCGGCGCAGAAGGCCCGCTCGCCCGCACCGCTGATCACCACGGCCTTGATGTCCGAAGCGGTCCGCCAGGCCTCCAGGCGCGGCATCATCGCGTGAATCATTTCCAGGGTGAGCGCGTTCAGCGCCTTCGGCCGGTTCAGCGTTATGAACCCGGTCCCGCCCTTCTCCTCGAACTCGATCTCGCTGCCCTCAGTCATACAGTCCCGTCACCTATCCTGATCCCGTTGCATCACTCACCAAGCAGCCTGCGCGCGATGATGACCCGCATGATCTCGTTGGTGCCCTCCAGGATCTGGTGGACACGCACGTCGCGCAGAAAGCGCTCGACCGGGTACTCGCGGATGTAGCCATAGCCGCCATGCAGCTGCAGGGCGTCGTTGCAGATATCGAAGGCCGCATCCGTTGCATAGCGCTTGGCCATGGCGCAGTGCAGGGTCTTGTCGGGGGCGCCTTCGTCCAACATGGCCGCCGCCCGCCAGACCATCAGCCGGGCCGCCTCCAGCCGGGTCGCCATGTCGGCGTACTTGAACTGGAGGGCCTGGAACCGGTCGAGGGTCTTTCCGAACTGACGGCGCATCGTCATGTGCTCGTGGGCGGCCTCCAGACAGGCCCTGGCACCGCCCAGCGAACAGGCGCCGATGTTCACGCGCCCGCCGTCGAGGCCCATCATCGCGAACTTGAAGCCCTCGCCCTCGCTGCCCAGCAGGTTGGCGGCGGGCACCCGGGCATCTTCGAAGACCACGGCAGCGGTCGGCTGGCTGTTCCAGCCGAGCTTCTTTTCCTGCTTGCCGAACGAGAGCCCTTCCGTTTCCTTCGGAACGACAAGAGCCGAGATCCCTGCCGGCCCGTCGCCGCCGGTGCGGCACATGACGACGTAGACATCGCTGGCGCCGCCGCCGGAGATAAAGGCCTTCGAGCCGTTGAGGACATAGTGATCGCCGTCTTTGCGCGCGGCGGTCTTCAGCGAAGCCGCGTCGGAACCCGAGCCGGGTTCGGTGAGGCAGTAGCTGCCGAAGTGCTCCATGGTCAGCAGCTTCGGCAGAAAGCGCTCCCGCAGGGCGTCGCCGGCAAAGCTGTCGATCATCCAGGCGACCATGTTGTGGATCGACATGTAGGCAGCGGTCGACACGCAGGCCGCGGCCAGTTCCTCGAAGATCAACGCCGCATCAAAACGGGTCAGCCCCGAGCCGCCCGACCCCTCACGCACGTAGATGCCGGCCAGCCCCAGGGCGGCCGCCTTGCGCAGGGTCTCGACCGGAAACTCGCAGTCCTCATCCCAGCGCGCCGCGTGGGGCGCCATCTCCTCGGCCGCGAACTGGCGGGCCATGTCCTGAAAGGCGCGCTGTTCATCGTTGAGATTGAAGGACATGGGAACCCCGCAGGAGGACGCAGAGAGGCAGAGGACGGAACGGCGGCGATGATAGGGCCGGTCCGCGTTCTGTCAATCGGCCTCGGGGCTGGGCCGGACGGGCGCCACGGCTCGGGCAAATCCACCCCGGGGATCGCTGCCCGGCCGGGACCGGGTTCCCTCAAGGGTTGAAGGGTGTGAGGGCGGATTACGGTCCTTGCAGAAGAGGCTCCCGGCCTGGCAGGACAAGGCGCTTGACATTGGGCCGGCTTCGTCGTTCTTTGCTGGTCCAGCGCCGATTTGGTCTCAGCTTGCGGGCGCTCAAGAAATGCGGCTAAACGAGTGGTGAAAACCGCCCGGGTCAGCCGCGGCGGTTTTTTGCTGAGATCGGTACGTGGCCTGACCCTCCCAAGGGGTTCGCGGTGATTTGAGGGGTAGCTTGCTCCGCGTCAACAAAGGCTAAAAATCCACTCCTGGGTGGGCCCCTCTGGGAGATAACATCTTAAGACGACCGAAAGACCACGAGGGCCCAGACATGACCGATTCCCCGAAGAAGACGCTGAACCCGGAAACCCTGGCGCTGCACGCCGGTTACCGCAGCGACCCGCACACCGGCTCCGTCGCCGTCCCCATCTATCAGACCACGTCCTACGAGTTCCAGGACACGGATCACGCGGCCAACCTCTTCGCGCTGAAGGAGCTTGGCAACATCTACACGCGGATCATGAACCCGACCTGCGACGTGCTGGAGCAGCGGGTTACGGCGATCGAGGGTGGCGCCGCCGCGCTGGCGGTCTCCTCGGGCCAGGCCGCCTCCGCCATCGCCATCCAGAACATTGCCCGCTCCGGCGACAATATCGTCAGCTCGACCGACCTCTATGGCGGCACCTGGAACCTCTTCGCCAACACCCTGAACACCTTTGGCATCGAGGTGCGCTTCGTCGACCCGAGCGATCCGGAGAATTTCCGCCGCGCCACCGACGAACGGACGCGCGCCTACTACGCCGAGACCCTGCCCAACCCGAAGCTGGTCGTCTTTCCGATCGGCGAGGTGGCCGCCATCGGCAACGAGCTGGGCGTGCCGTTGATCGTCGATAACACGGCCGCCCCCGTCATCTGCCAGCCCTTCAAGCACGGTGCCCACATCGTCGTTTACTCGACGACCAAGTACATCGGTGGACACGGAACCTCCATCGGCGGCCTCCTGGTCGACGGCGGCACCTTCGATTGGGAAAAGCATGGGGAGCGCTTTCCGCTGCTGACCCAGCCGGACCCCAGCTACCACGGCGCCGTCTGGACCGAAGCCGCCAAGCCGCTGGGGCCCATCGCCTACATCCTGAAGGCAAGGGTCACGCTGCAACGCGATCTCGGCTATGCCATGAGCCCCTTCAACGCCTTCCAGTTCATTCAGGGCCTGGAGACCCTGCCGCTGCGCATCCGCGAGCACAGCCGCAACGGCGCACGTGTGGCGGAGTTCCTGCAAAGCCACGCGGACGTGACGAACGTCATCCATCCCTCGCTGCAGGACGGCGAGAACCGACGCCGGGCCGATGCCTATCTGAGCGGCGGCTACGGCGGCCTCGTCGGCTTCGAACTGGCCGGCGGCAAGGAGGCCGGGCGCCGCTTCATCGACTCCCTGAACCTCTTCTACCATGTCGCCAACATCGGCGACGCGCGCAGCCTGGCGATCCACCCGGCGACGACGACCCATTCGCAGCTTGCCCCGGAAGAGCAGCTTGCGACGGGTGTGACGGACGGCTACGTGCGCCTCTCCATCGGGATCGAACACATCGACGACATTCTCGCCGACCTCGACCAGGCGCTGACGGCCGTACGCGGTTCCGCCGCTGCGGCAGAGTAGTGCCGGGGTAGCGTTCGGGCACCATCATCGAGGCGGGTTTTCCGGACCGCATTGGTCCGGAAATCCGTCCGGTGATCAGATTCCAGACGAAGGAAAGCGACGCGACCGTGTCCTACAGGATCGCAGAGAACGCCGCGCTCATGATCATCGACTTCCAAAAGGCGATCGATGATCCCAAATGGGGCCGCCGCAACAACCCGGATGCCGAGGACAAGTCAGCCCGGCTGCTTGCGATCTGGCGGCAAGCCGGCCGGCCCATCGTGCATGTCCAACACCTCTCCAACCAGCCGGATTCCCCCTACCGTCCCGCGCAGGCGGGCTGTGACTTCAAAGACCTGCTGGCCCCGGGTCCGGGGGAGATCGTGATCCAGAAACGCACCAACAATGCCTTCATCGACACGGGCCTGGAGGCCACGTTGCGGGGCTTCGGCATCGGGGAGCTGGTCATTGCCGGTGTCCTGCTGCACAACTCCGTCGATGCCACGGTCCGCATGGCCGGCAATCTGGGCTTTAAAACCTGGCTGGTCGAGGACGCGACAGCCAGCATCGACCTCACCGACCTCCAAGGACGCCTCTGGGCAGCGGAGGACGTCCACGCGGTCAGCCTGGCCCAGTTGAATGGCGAGTACGCCCGCGTCGTCCGCAGCGAGGCCTTTCTGGCCGGGCTGCAGACGCTTGTTGCCGATGGCACACCGGCCTAGACTGGAGTGAGCCAGACTTTGCGTGCCGATCCATGAAATCCGGGGCTCAGAGAACGTAATGACCGACCTTTCCAAGAAAGAAACACCTTCCCTGCGCGCCGTCCCGGAACAGGACCAGGCGGCGCCGGCACGCGCTCCGGAGAGCCTTGGGGCCTATCCGCAGATCCGCATGCGGCGCAACCGCCGCGCCGGCTGGATCCGGCGCATGGTGGCCGAAAACCGCCTGACGGTGGACGATCTGATCTGGCCCGTCTTTGTCCATGAGGAGAACGGGCGCAAAGCGGTGGCATCGATGCCCGGCGTGGACCGCGTGGGGCTGGACTGTCTTGTCGATGCGATCGGCGAAGGCACCGACCTCGGGTTGGGCGCGGTCGCGCTCTTTCCCTACACCGAGCAGTCGTTGAAGACCTCCGACTGCGAAGAGGCCGTCAACCCCAACAATCTCGTCTGCCGGGCCGTGCGCCGGATCAAGCAGGCTTTCCCGGAGGTTGGGGTGATCTGCGACGTGGCGCTGGACCCCTATAACGCTGATGGCCACGATGGCCTGGTGCGCGATGGCGAGGTTCTGAACGACCAGTCGATCGAGGTTCTGTGCCAGCAGGCTCTGGTCCAGGCGCAGGCGGGCTGCGATGTCGTGGCGCCCTCGGACATGATGGACGGGCGGATCGGCGCCGTGCGCACCGCGCTCGACGACGCGGGACTGAGCCATGTCTCCATCATCGCCTATGCCGCAAAGTACGCCAGCTGCTTCTACGGGCCTTTCCGGGATGCCGTCGGCTCCGGGACAAGTCTCGCCGGCGACAAGAAGACCTACCAGATGGACCCGGCCAACAGTGACGAGGCCCTGCGGGAAGTGGCTTTGGACCTGCAGGAAGGCGCCGACATGGTCATGGTCAAGCCGGGCCTGCCCTATCTGGACATCATCCGGCGGGTGAAAGACCGCTTCGGCGTGCCGACCAGCGCCTATCAGGTGAGCGGGGAGTACGCGATGATCAAGGCCGCGGCCGCGAACGGCTGGCTGGACAACGACAAGGCCGTAATGGAGAGCCTGCTTGCCTTCAAGCGCGCGGGCGCCGATGCCATTCTGACCTACTTGGCGCCAGAGGCCGCACGCCTGCTGAAGGCGGGGTAGTCCCTCCCCCAGTCCGCGCCTTACTGTCGCCGCTGTTCTTTTTTCTTCAGGAAGTCTCCGCGTTTCGCTGGCGCTTCGGGAATTCCTGATTACCTAACCGATAGACAATCCCTCAAATGGAGGAAACGATCATGGCGTTACAATTGGGCGATACCGCACCGGACTTCACGGCTGACACCACCGAGGGCCAGGTCAGCTTTCACGACTGGATCGGCGAAAGCTGGGCTGTTCTGTTCTCTCATCCGAAGGACTTCACGCCGGTCTGCACGACCGAGCTCGGCTATGTCGCGAAGCTGAAGCCGGAGTTCGAAAAGCGCAACGTGAAGATCATCGGCCTCAGCGTCGACACCGTTGAGGACCACAAACGCTGGGCCGAGGACATCGCGGAGACGCAGGGCACGGCCCCGAACTACCCGATGATCGGCGACCCGGATCTTGCCGTCTCGAAGCTCTACGGCATGCTGCCGGCGGGTGTCGGCGACAGCGCTGCCGGCCGCACCGCCGTCGACAACGCCACGGTCCGCAACGTCTACGTGATCGGCCCGGACAAGAAGGTGAAGCTGATGATCACCTATCCGATGAGCACCGGCCGCAACTTCGACGAGGTGCTGCGGGTCATCGACTCCCTGCAGCTCACGGCAGACTACAAGGTGGCGACCCCGGTCAATTGGAAGCAGGGCGAAGACGTGATCATCGTGCCCGCCGTGAAGAACGAAGAAGCCAAGGAGCTGTTCCCGGACGGCTGGCAGGAAGTAAAGCCCTACCTGCGTGTGGTGAAGCAGCCGGACGCCTCATAGAAGGCCCGGGACCAAGAGCCCGAAAACACGAAAAACGGCCGGCGCCTTTGGCGCCGGCCGTTGCATTCGACCTAAGCGGTCACGAAGGAAAAGAAGCGCGCGATCTCGCTGTCATGCCAGGGGGTGTCGCGCTCGCCTCCGTGAAACCCGACATGTCCGCCCTTGGCCGGCATGGCCAGCGCCAGCGCCGGATTGGCAGACCAGTCGAACCGGCGATAGGCCCCGTTGGGTATCCAGGGGTCGTCTTCCGCGTGGATCACCAGGGTCGGCACCGCGATCCCGGGCAGAAAGCGAAGGGCGGAGCAGCGGGCATAGTAGTCGTCGGCGCCGGCAAAGCCGTTGGCCGGCGCCACGACGCGATCATCGAAGTCGTAGACGCTGGTGGCACCCGCAATCGCCGCTTCCTCCGCTTGGCTGCGGATTACCGGCGCCGCCCGGGCTTCATCGCGCATACGCGACAGGAGATAGCGGTGATAGACCCAGTTGCGCGGCTCCATTATCCGTCGCTGAGCGGCCTTCAGATCGATCGGGGCGGAGACGCTGGCGCCAGCGATGACCGGAAAGACGCCGGCCTCCTCCGCCAGGAAGCGCAGCAGCAGGTTGCCCCCGAGCGAGTATCCCACTAGGTAGAGACCGCGATCAAACAGCTTGCTGTCCGATGCCGCGAGCGCCTGCAGGGCATCGCGCAGGTCCGCGCTGCGCCCGGCGTGGTATTGCTCCCGGCAGAGCGGCCGTGAAGGACCGGCACCGCGCAGGTTGAGGCGCAGCACCGCATAGCCGCTGCGCAGCCAGTGGCGGGCGGAGAGGCGCAGGTAGAAACTGTCCTCGCAACCGGTCAGCCCGTGCACCAGGACGACAAGGCCGCGGGCGTTGTCCGGGCCCGCGTTCAGGCAGGCAAGCAGCCGGTCGCCGCTGCCGTCACGCATCGGCAGTTCCAGGCGCCTGCCGGCCCAGGGCGTGAGATCGACTTGCGGGCGGCGCAGAAAGCTGCGCAGCGTTTGAAGATCGCCGCCAAGCCACGGCAGGCGTGGCCGAAACCCGGAAGGCGCAAAGGCCCGCGCCCCCTCCTCCCGCAAAGAGGACTCGGCACCTCCGACGCTGTCGTTCAGGACCCGTTCGTCAACCATCGGCACAGCGGATCGGTCTGGCTGTCGTCCAGCAAGGCGGGCGCATGACCACAGCCCGGGAACTCGATCAAGGTTGTCGCGGCCCGGTCCTTCACCATGGTCTCGGCCGTCTCCCGCAGCAGCAGGTCCGAGTCCGCGCCCCGCAGCAGCAGGACTGGCGCGGTGACCGCGTTCCAGACGGACCAGAGATCGATGTCCTCGATCTCGGCGGCCTGCAGGGGCTCGGCGATCCGCGGGTCGTAGTGCAGTCGCCAGGCGGCCCCGTCCTGCCGCAGCGAGGTTTCGGTAAGGTGGCGCCACTGCGGGTCGCTGAGGGCGCCGAAGCCGCTGTAGACCTCACGATGATAGGCCTCGGCGGCGGCAAGGTCTGAAAACACCGGGTCCTTCCCGAAGTAGTCGAGGATCCGCAGCAAAGCCGCCTTGGGAATGAAGGCGCCGACATCGTTCATAACCAGCCGTTGGATCGGATTGTCCGGCAGGGTGGCAACCATCATGCCGATCAGCCCGCCCATGGAGGTTCCGACCCAGTCGACCGCTTCGCAGTCGAGACGCGCGATCAGGGCAGCTATATCGGAAACGTATTGCGGATAGCCGTAGTCGGCAGGATCGCTCAGCCAGGCACTCTGCCCACGCCCGACAACGTCCGGGCAGACAACCCGCCGCCCCGCCGCCGCCAGCTTCGCCGCCAGGCTGTCGAAATCCCGCGCATTGCGGCCCAGACCATGGACGCAGATGACGGGCCGCGGATGCTCCGGTCCATAGACGCGATAGGCAAGCCGATGGAAGCCCGATTTCGACAGGCAGCGCAGCGATTCTTCCCGGGGTTCGTCCATCTCCCTGCCATCTATAGGAAGCACGGGGACCCGCCGCAAGGATCATTGCGCAGCCGCTGTGCGACTGCGGCGAGGCGGCCGGATAGCGCGCGCTAGGCTGCGGACCCCTGGTTGACGGCGGCGCCGAGGCAGGCCTCGATCTCCTGGGCGTCCAGGCTCTCCCGCTCCTCCAGGCGGCGGATCAGGTTGTCCATGCCCTGGCGGTTGACGCGGATAACCTCGGCAGCACGCCCGGCCGCCTCCTGCAGCAGCCTGGAGACCGAGGTGTCCACGTCGTGGGCGGTGGTCTCGCTGAAGCGTCTCGGCTGCGCGATCTCGCGGCCCAGGAAAGGGTGTTCGTCGCTCTGGCGCAGGTCCACCGGACCGATTTCCTCCGACATGCCCCAGCGGGCCACCATCGCCCGCGCCATCTGGGTGGCCTTCTGGATGTCGTCGTCGGCGCCGGAGCTGACGCTGCCCAGAAGTTCCTGCTCCGCGGTGCGCCCGGCCAGCAAAACGGCGAGCCGGTCTTTCAGGTAGTCGACCGGCAACGTGTGACGCTCTTCCTCCGGCAGCATGTGGGTGCCGCCGAGGGAGCGCCCCCGCGGGATGATGGTCACCTTGTACAGCGGGTCCGCCTGGGGCAGGAAATGCGCGACCACGGTGTGCCCGGCCTCGTGGACGGCCAGGCGGTGCCGCTCGTCCGGCCGGATCGCCAGGCTGCGCACCGTACCCATCATCACCTTGTCCCGCATGTCATCGAAGTGGCGCATGTGGATGGCACTGTCGTTCGCCCGGGCTGCCGCCATCGCTGCCTCGTTCACGAGGTTCTTCAGGTCGGCGCCCGAGAACCCCGGCGTGGCCGCCGCGACGGTGCCGAGGTCCACATCCTGTGCCAAGGGCACGTTGCGGGTGTGAACGCGCAAGATCGCTTCGCGGGCGTCGCGGTCCGGCAGTTCCAGAGTGACATGACGGTCAAAGCGGCCCGGCCTCAGCAGGGCCGGATCCAGGACATCCGGCCGGTTCGTAGCGGCCAGGACGATCACTGCCTCATGTCCCGAGAAGCCGTCCATCTCCGCGAGGATCTGGTTCAAGGTCTGCTCGCGTTCGTCGTTGCCGCCACCCAGCCCCGTGCCGCGCACACGGCCCACGGCATCCAGTTCGTCGATAAAGATGATGCTCGGCGCCCGCTGCTTTGCCTCGTCGAACATCTTGCGCACTCGCGACGCGCCCACGCCGACGAACATCTCGATGAACTCGGAGGCCGAGGTGTGATAGAAGGCCACCCCCGCTTCGCCGGCCAGGGCCCTCGCCAGCAGGGTCTTCCCGGTGCCCGGCGGCCCCATCAGCAGGACCCCGCGCGGGGGCTCGGCGCCAAGGCGCCGGTAACGCTCCGGATCTCTCAGAAAGTCGACAAGCTCCCCGACTTCGCGCTTGGCCGCGTCCTGTCCGGCGACATCTTCGAAGGTAATGCGCCGGCTGGTCTTCGTTTCCCGCTTGGCGGAACCGGTCAGGAAGTCCGAGGGGTCGCGCCCGCCGAAGCGGCCCACGATGTTGCTCTGCATGCGCTGCCAGAACCAGAAGTACAGGCCCAGAAAGACGAGCCAGGGCAGCAAGCCAATGATCCAGTTGCTCTCCCGCTCCGCTTCCGGGCGGATCATCAGGCTAGCACCGCTCTCGTCGATCAGCTCAAAGAGTTCCGGATCCTGAAGCGCCGGGAGGGCGGTAACCACCCGTTCCGCCGCGGAGGGCTCACCTGCGGCCTCACCGTCAGCCGCGGTCCCCCTCAGGCTGGCTTTGAGCTGCTGTCCCTCCATCACGATGTCGCTGACGCGACGCTCCTTCAGCAGGGTCTTGAACTCGCTATAGGCGATCTCGGTGCTGCGCTCCGGCTGCCGGGAGGGCTGCTGCAGGCTGATGAAGTACCCGAGCAGCAGCAGGCCGACGAGAAGGAACGGGAGCCACTTCGTAATCTTCTTCAGCTCGACCTCCCACGCTCCTGAAATCGCTAACTCATTAGAATTTAGCAATTATACGCAGATCGCTGAATGATCCAGGTCAAGCCGCAAACACTAAGTTCGGGCGTTGCGACCGCTCAGACAATCTCTTCGCTGGGCCTCCCGGAATTGGGCTTCGATGGAGACCCGGCGCACCGCGCTGGCCGCCGCTTTCATGCGCCTGTCCATGTCGCCGATGAGGTCTTCGAGATCTTCTGAGCGCAATCCGTCGCGAAAATCGAGGCTGACCGTCACCAGGATATCTCGCGGGCCCTGGGGAAACGTCGGCAGTTCTCGGCCAGCACCGCAGCGGTCCCCATCAACGCCGCGATGATGACCTTTTTGGAACCCCGCGCAGCCATGGCCTTGCCCCCCTTGCGCGAATACCTTACCCGTTGAGCCCAGCGACCCGAGCGCAAGCGACTTGCAAGACGTTAGCGCAGGGATATTTGCTTTGGGAGCGAACAAGGGAACGTCATGGATCTGCAATCATTGGCGGTGAGATGCGGAAGTCTTTGAAGTACTTTGGTATTTTCGTTAGCGGTCTGCTTGGTGTTGTCTTGCTCGCCGCAGTTCTGGCCACCCTTTGGATGTTCCGCTCTCTGCCGCAAACAGAGGGCGAGATCCTGGTTTCGGGGCTCGCCGCGGAAGTCTCCGTGGAGCGCGACCGCGACGGCTTGGTGCGCATCCGCGCAGAGAACGAGCCGGATCTCTATCGCGCCCTCGGCTTCGTTCACGCCCAGGAACGCCTCTGGCAGATGGACTTCATGCGCCGCACGGCCAGCGGCCGGCTTTCGGAGGTGGTCGGCGAAGCGACGATACGCCACGACCGGTTTTTCCGGACGCTGGGGTTCCGGCGTGTTGCCGAAGCGAACCTGGAACACCTCGATCCGGAGACGCGGGCCGCTCTGGACGCCTATGCCGAGGGCGTAAATGCCTTCCTGGAAAACAGGACCGGCCCCCTGCCCGTGGAATTCCAGGTGCTGCGCTACGAGCCCGAACCGTGGAGCGCGGTCGACTCCCTGCTCTGGGGCCGGGTGATGGCGCTGCGCCTTTCAGGCAACTGGCGGTCCGAACTCAGCCGTGCGCGGCTCGCCGGCCGCTTCAGCCCGGACAAGATCGCGGCGCTCTGGCCAAGCTACCCGGAGGACGGCCCCCTGACCCTGCAAGGCAGGGCCAGCCTGGTGGATCAGTTCGTCGCCGAACAGCTCTCACATCTGTTGCCGCCCTGGTTGGAGCCGACCGGCGCCTCCAATGCCTGGGCGGTCGCAGGCAGCCGGACCACCAGCGGCATGCCGATCCTGGCCAACGATCCCCACCTTTCCCTGGACTCGCCGGGGGTTTGGATGCTGGCCCGTCTCGAGGCGCCGGGCCTTACGCTGGCCGGCGCAACGTCACCGGGCGTCCCCTTCATGATCGTCGGTCATAACGAGCGGCTTGCCTGGGGCCTGACCACCACCCACAGCGATACGCAGGATTTCTTCATTCAGCGCCTGATGGCCGATGACCCCAGCCACTACGACGCCCCCGAGGGGCCCCT
Source organism: Rhodospirillales bacterium BBD 1991-14 (assembly GCA_001657395.1). Lineage (GTDB taxonomy): Bacteria > Pseudomonadota > Alphaproteobacteria > Kiloniellales > Kiloniellaceae > Pelagibius. The sequence goes on from LYSY01000001.1 coordinate 1,056,347, forward strand.
TCCCTTCCGAACCCGGGACGAGGTGATCCGCGTGCGTGGCGGCGATGCCCAGCGCCTCGTCGTCCGCGAGACCCGTCATGGCCCTGTCATGAGCGACGTCATTCCCAGCGGCTCGGCCGGCACGGATGCCGTGCTTGCCCTCTCCTGGCCGGCGCTGCGCAAGGACGACCGCACCGCCGATGCTCTCTACGGCATCAATCATGCGAACGACTGGGCGACCTTTCGCGACGCCCTGCGCCAGTTTCATTCGCCGCAGCAGAATTTCCTCTACGCCGACGTCGACGGCAACATTGCGTTCATCGCCCCGGCGCGAGTCCCCATCCGGCGGGCCGGCAACGGGCAGCACCCGGTTCCAGGCTGGGACGGTGCCTTCGACTGGATCGGCTTTGTGCCCTTCGAGGAGCTGCCCGTTTCCGTCAATCCACGCAGTGGTGTCCTGATCAACGCAAACAACAAGATCGTTCCTGACAGCTATCCTCATCTGATTGCCGTGGACTGGCCGGCGCCCTATCGCGCCGAGCGGATCGAGGCGGCGCTCAATGTGGCCGGCGGGAGTCATTCGGTCGGAGACTCCGTCATTCTGCAGCAGGACATCGTGGCCAGCGGCATGAAACGGATTCTGCCGCGTCTGCTTGCCATGGAGCCCGGGAAGCAGCGTGCCCGCGAGGCGCTCACCATGATCCGGTCCTGGGATCTGCGCATGCATCGCAACGCGCCGGAGCCGCTGATCGTGCAGGCCTGGATCTGGGCATTGACCCGGGAGATCCTGGCTGATGAGCTTGGCAGCAATTACCGTGACTTCGTCGAGGGCGACCTTTACACCGTCGAGCGTCTCATCAGCGAAGACAGCCCCTGGTGCGATGACGTGACGACGGAGGCCGTCGAGAGCTGCGACGACCAGATCGCCGTGGCCCTGGACCGTGCCCTCGACCTGCTGTCAGACCGTTTCGGGGACGATATGACAAGCTGGCGCTGGGGAGAGGCCCATGTCGCCCGCTTCCGCCACCCCGTGTTCAGCCGCATTCCGGTGATCGGCGATTTGCTGACCAAGCGCCTGGAGACCGACGGCGGCAGCGACACGGTCAACCGGGCCTCGCCCCGCCTGGGGGGCGCTCCCGAAACCCTCTTCGAGAACGTTCACGGGGCCGGCTTCCGTGCGGTCTATGATCTGGAGAATCTCGACCGCTCCCGCTTCATGATCGCGACCGGCCAGTCGGGCAGTCCGCTGTCCGGCCTCTATGGCAGCCTTTCCGAGCGCTGGCGCGACGGCCTTACGGTGTCGCTGGCCCCCGAAACCTGGGCGGTGGCGGAACAGTTAATACTTCAGCCGGCGCCACAATAGCCCGTGAACATCAGGAGCTGCTGAACATCGGCGGCGACAGTCATTGCCGGCACAGGCCCCGGCGCCCGCAAAGGGCCCAGCAGAAGGGCAAGGCCGGAATCCGGGGAGGGCACGACCATGACGACCGTGGAAGCGATACGCAGCGCAGCCGAACAGCTGCGCGGCCAGGTGATCCGGACCCCCCTGGTGCGTGCCGGCCGGCTTTCCGAGCAACTGGGATGCGATCTCTTCCTCAAGCTGGAGAACCTGCAGCACACGGGTTCCTTCAAGGACCGTGGGTCCTACATCCGCCTCAGCAAGCTCTCCGCGGAGGAGGCCAAGCGCGGGGTCATCGCGATGTCGGCGGGCAACCATGCCCAGGGGGTCGCCTATCACGCCGGACGCCTGGGCATCCCGGCCACCATCGTGATGCCGGAGTTCGCACCCTTCTCCAAGGTCGAGCGGACCCGCGCCTTCGGGGCAAGGGTGGTACTGACGGGCGATACCCTGGATGCCTCCGCCCACGCGGCCTATCGGATCGCCGATGAAGAAGGCCTGACTTTCGTGCATCCCTTTGACGACGAGGAGGTGATCGCCGGACAAGGGACCACGGGCCTGGAAATCCTGGAGGACTGCCCGGACGTCGAGACGATCGTGGTCCCCATCGGCGGCGGCGGCCTGATGTCGGGTATCGCTACCGTCGCAAAAGATGCCAATCCGGCGATCGAGATGATCGGCGTGGAGAGCGAGCTCTTTCCCTCCATGCGCGATGCGCTCAAGGGCACCCAGACCATGACCGGCGGGTCCAGCCTTGCCGACGGGATTGCGGTGAAGGTGCCCGGCAAGCTCACCAAGGCGATCATCGAGAGGCTCGTCGCCGACATCGTCGTCGTGCCGGAATCTGCGATCGAGGCGGCCGTTCACAGGTTGGCGGAAGAACAGAAGCTGGTGGTTGAGGGCGCCGGGGCCGCGGGCGTTGCCGCGATTCTGGCGGAGCCCGAACGCTTTGCGGGACGCCGGGTAGCCTGTGTGATCTGCGGCGGCAACATCGACCTGAAACTGCTCTCCAGCATCCTGACCCGCGGCCTGATCCGTGACGGGCGCATGGCCCGCCTGCGCATCGGCATCGTCGACCAACCGGGGGTTCTGGCCCGGATCGCGAGCATCATCGGCAGGACGGGCGGCAACATCATCGAGGTCTATCATCAAAGGCTGTTCTACGACGTGCCGGCCAAGCAGGCCGAGGTCGACGTGGTCCTGGAGACCCGAAACGCCGAGCACATTGCCGAAGTCGTCACGCAGCTCAAGGAGGACGGCTTCCCCACACGCACGCTCTCCGATCTGTCGCAAGAGGGAACGCTCTGACCGCCCATAGGGCTCGAAATCCGGCCGGCCCCGGACAGCGGGCCTTGCGGGGGACCGACTTATCCCTTAGGGGATAAGGACGCTGCGTCCCTCGTCGTCGCTGTCCAACCTGGGAGGATCCGAGAATGGCCGAAAGCGGCGCCGTTTCTCACGGTGTCATGGAGCGTATCGGCAACACGCCCATGATCGAGGTGACCAAGACGGACACGGGCCCCTGCCGCCTGTTCCTTAAGCTTGAAAGCGAAAATCCCGGCGGCTCGATCAAGGACCGCATCGGCAAGTCGATGATCGAAGCAGCGGAACGGGACGGTACCCTGAAGCCCGGGGGACGGCTGATCGAGGCCACCGCAGGCAACACCGGGCTGGGCCTGGCCCTGGTGGCTGCCCAGAAGGGCTATCATCTTACACTGATCGTGCCGGACAAGATGGCGCAGGAGAAGATCTTCCACCTGCGTGCCCTGGGCGTCGATGTCATGCTGACCCGGTCAGACGTGGGCAAGGGCCATCCGGAATACTATCAGGACATGGCCGAGCGCATCTCCAAGGAGACCGGCGCTTTCTATGTCAATCAGTTCTCCAATCCCGCAAACCCACTCGCGCACCAGACCACGACGGGCCCCGAGATCTGGGAGCAGATGGGGCACGACCTGGACGCCATGGTCTGCGGCGTCGGCTCCGGCGGGACGATCACAGGCCTCTCCCGCTTCTTCGCCTCCGTGTCCAACAAGGTGGAGATGGTCCTGGCGGACCCTGAGGGCTCCGTTCTGGCCGACTACGTGAAGACCGGGGTCCTGAGCGAGGACGTCGGAAGCTGGATCGTCGAAGGCATCGGCGAGGACTTCCTGCCCGACAACTGCGATCTTTCGGACGTGAAGAAGGCCTATGTCATCCCGGACAGCGAGTCGCTGGCAACAGCCCGCGACCTGCTGCGGGTCGAGGGGATCCTCGCCGGCTCCTCCTCCGGGACGCTGATTTCCGCGGCGCTGCGCTACTGCCGGGAACAGAGCGAGCCGAAGCGGGTCGTGACCTTCGTCTGCGACAGCGGCAACAAGTACCTTTCAAAGATGTTCAACGACTACTGGATGGTCGATCAGGGTTTCATCGAACGGCCGCAGAAGGGCGATCTCCGCGATCTTATCAGCCGGCGCCATGACGAACACGGCACCGTCACCGTGGCTCCCGGCGACAATCTGCTGGTCGCCTATGGCCGCATGAAGCTCTACGACATTTCTCAATTGCCGGTTCTGGACGAACATGGCGGTGTCGCCGGCATCATCGATGAAAGCGACATCCTGCTTCGGGTCTTCGGTCATGACGAGCGCTTCAAAGACCCTGTTTCCAGTGCGATGACGGCAAAGCTGGACACCGTCAGTGCCGACCAGCCGATCGACGCCCTCTTGCCGATCTTCTCTCAGGATCATGTGGCCATCGTCTTCGATGGCGGAGAGTTCCTGGGCCTGATCACGCGCATTGATCTGCTCAACCACCTGCGCCGCCGGATGAAGTGACCCGACATGCCAGACTCCTCACGAAGCCGTAACCGCCCGGCCTTTGCGACCCGTGTGATCCACGCCGGTCAGGCCCCGGATCCCACGACCGGCGCCATCATGCCGCCGATCTATGCTACCTCCACCTATGTGCAGGAGAGCCCGGGCGTTCACAAAGGCTATGAGTACAGCCGCTCCCAGAACCCGACGCGCATGGCCTATGAGCGTTGCATTGCAGATCTGGAAAGCGGGCAGCAGGGCTTCGCCTTCGCTTCCGGCCTTTCCGCGATTGCCACCACGCTCGACAGCCTGGAGAGCGGAAGTCACATCGTCGCCATGGACGATCTCTACGGCGGCAGCTACAGGCTGTTCGAGAACGTGCGCAAGAGCTCCGCGGGGCTTTCCTTCTCCTTCGTCGACCTGACGAAGACCGAAGACCTGGAGGCTGCGATCCGTCCGGAGACGAAGATGGTCTGGGTCGAGACACCCACCAATCCCCTCTTGAAGCTGGTCGATCTGGAGGCCGTCGCCGCCATCGCGAAGAAGCACGGCCTGATCTGCGCCTGCGACAACACCTTCGCATCGCCCTGGGTCCAGCGGCCGCTGGAACTGGGATTCGACCTCGTCATGCACTCGGCAACGAAGTACCTGAACGGCCATTCCGATATGGTCGGCGGTGTGCTTGTCGTCGGTGAGAACCCAGCGCTGGCGGAGAAGCTGGCGTTCCTCCAGAACGCCGTCGGCGCGGTCCAGGGGCCCTTTGACAGCTTCCTGGCGCTGCGCGGACTGAAGACACTAGCCTTGCGCATGGAACGGCACTGCACCAACGCCCAGGCTGTCGCTGAGTACCTGGAAGCCCACCCGAAGGTGGAACGGGTTTACTTTCCGGGCCTGCGTTCTCATTCGCAATACGACTTGGCTCAGCAGCAGATGGATGCGCCCGGCGGCATGGTGACGGCGGTCCTGAAGGGCGGCCTCGACACCGCACGACGGTTTCTGGAGCGCGTCGAGCTCTTCGCCCTGGCGGAAAGTCTCGGCGGCGTCGAGAGTCTGATCGAGCATCCGGCGATCATGACCCACGCCTCGATCCCCGAGAGCATTCGCGCCGAGCTGGGAATCAGCGACGGCCTTGTGCGCCTCTCCGTCGGTATCGAGGGAGAAGACGATCTCCTCGCGGACCTTCAGAACGCCTTGGCGTAGACGGGGGAGCCGGGCACACCGGCCGCACTGATCAGAGACTTGGACCGATGGCGCGGTATCCGCTCTGATAGTAGACCAAGGGTTCCCGCGTTTCGCTGACCCGCAGATCCTCGACAAACCCGACGATGATGACGTGATCGCCACCGTCGTAGACCGCCTCCCTGCGGCATCCGAGGTTGGCCAGACACCCCTTGAGCATCGGCAGGCCGCCCGCCCAGGGGTCATAAGCCACGCCGTCCCACTTGTCGGTCGCGGATACCGAAAAACGAACTGAGAGGTGATGCTGCTCCGCGGTCAGAAAATTGATGGCGAAGCGCTCGGCATCGGTAAAGGCGCCAAAGCTCATCGCTTCCCGGTCCAGGCAGAACAGGACGAGCGGCGGCTCCAGCGAAACGGAGGCGAAGGAGTTAACGGTCACCCCGCAGTTCTGCCCCCCGGCATCGCGGGTCGTCACGACCGTTACGCCCGTGGCAAAGGTGCCCATAGCCCTGCGAAAGGCAAGGGAATCAAAGGTCATTTCAGCATCCGGTAAACCACTACCCAGGTTGGCGGCGGGATATTAAAGCGAACCAAAACCAAAAAGCCACCGCAATTCAGCTATTTCGGCCGGCTCAAGGGCCAAACTAAACCACTTATTAACTCAAATCCGCGAACTTCGATGGCTGATTCTGTGCAGATCTTGTTTCAGGGATTGGGGCTCTATGGGGCTTATCGTCGGCATCTTGATGGTCATCGGCTGCACGCTCGGCGGCTATATGGCCATGGGCGGCAAGCTGGGTGTGCTGTGGCAGCCTTTCGAGGTTGTGATCATCGTCGGGTCCGCCATCGGCGCCTACATCATTTCCAACCCGGCGAGCGTTCTGAAGTCCACCGGCGGCGCCATCGGCAAGACCCTGAAGGGCGCACAGTTCAAGAAAGAACACTATTTGGAGTTGCTTCAGCTTCTCTATCAGCTTCTTAAGGTGGCCAAGACAAAAGGCAACCTGGGATTGGAGCAGCACATCGAGAACCCTCAGGACTCGGCGCTGTTCCAACAGTTTCCCGGCGTCATGGCGAACGACACCGCGATCACCTTCATCTGCGACTACCTGCGCATGCTCACGCTCGGCTCCGACAGCCCGCACGAGATGGAAGCGCTGATGGACGAGGAAATCGAACTCGTCCACCACGAGCATTCCGAGACCGCCCATGCGCTCCAGACCATGGCCGACGGCATGCCGGCCCTCGGCATCGTGGCGGCGGTCCTTGGTGTCATCAAGACCATGGGGTCCATCACCGAACCCCCGGAGATTCTCGGCAAGCTGATCGGCGGCGCCCTCGTCGGTACCTTCCTGGGCGTGTGGGTCTCCTATGGCTTCGTCGGCCCGATCGCATCAAAGGCGCAGTCCGTCTACGACGCGGAAATCAAGTTCCTCCATTGCATCAAGGCGGCGCTGCTGGCGCACATGCATGGATCCGCCCCCGCGGTCTCTGTCGAATTTGCCCGCAAGGCCCTGGTCGGCCACGAGCGCCCGACGTTCTACGAGGTCGAGGAAGCGGTGGGCGCCCTTCCCCCGGTCAGCTAAGGCGAGGGGGTAAGCCGCGATGGCAGCGGGGGCGAACGACGAACAAGCGGTCATTATCGTCAAGAAGATCAAGAAGGGCGGCGGTGGTCACCACGGCGGCGCCTGGAAGGTTGCCTATGCCGATTTCGTGACCGCGATGATGGCCTTCTTTCTGCTGCTCTGGCTGCTGAACGCAACCACCGAGGAGCAGAAGCGCGGCATCGCCGAATACTTCACGCCGGTCACCGCTTTCGCACCGGAAAGCGTCTCGCAGAGCGCCAGCGGATCCGACGGCGTCCTGGGCGGGCGGACCCTGACTTCGGAGGGCGCGCTTGCAAACGATACTTCGCCGGTCGGCGTCACGGTCTCGCTGCCGGGCGCCAGCCAGGACGAGGGCGAACTGCGCGAGGACCCGGTTGAGAACCCGACCGACGGCAGCAAGGCGGGAGAAGGCCAGCAGCGCGCCGCTGACCCCGCCGACGCGAGCCGGTCGGGCGATGCCACCGAGACGGACCAGCTGGCCCAGGAGCTGGAGGGCGAGCGCTTCGAGGCCGCCGAGACGGAACTGCGCCAGGCAATTGAGGCCGTTCCCGACCTTGCCGACTTCGCCAAGAACCTGGTGGTAGATCAGACGCCTGAAGGACTGCGCATCCAGATCATCGACCAGGAAGGCAGATCCATGTTCGCCTCCGGCTCGGCCGAGATGTATCCGCACACCCAGAGGCTCCTGGCACTGGTCACCAATGCCATTGACGAGCTTGAAAACCCGGTCGCCATCAAGGGGCACACGGACGCAACGCCTTTTGCCGCAGACAACGGCTACTCCAACTGGGAGCTCTCAACCGACCGCGCCAACTCCAGCCGGCGCGCCCTGATCGCGGCCGGCCTGCCCGCCAACCGGATCGCCTCCGTCGTCGGCCGCGCCGACCAGGAACCCTTCATCAAGGAAGACCCCTTCTCCCCCCGCAACCGCAGGATCTCGATCATCCTGCTGCGCCAGACGCCGCTCGGGGACGTTCCGGTCTATGAATCGGACGGCTGAGGCGTCTCCTGGGCCGGCGTCACCGCCCGGCACCCCTCCAGAGTCAGCCTGACTGCACGGTTTTCCAGTCTTCGCGGGAGAGGCCATTGAGGGCTGGCTTCCGCTCCGGTTTCCCTGCAATAATTCCCCAAAACAAGCAGATCCGGGGCAACCCGGATCATCTGCCGCACGAATGGGGGCAGACGGGAGCAGGGAGTTACCATTTTGGAAGGCACAGACAGGCCGCAGTCGGGCCCACTGACCGCCTATAGCCCGAACGGGTTTTTTTGCGAGATGCTGGGCAGCACGGAGCGTGAGGCCGGACATACACAACGGATCCGCGACCGTTTGCAGGCCCTCGACCTCGGCGAACTGCGCGGCCGGGCCCGGGACGCCGAACTGGAACTCTACAGCTTCGGGATCACCTTTACCGTCTACACCCAGAAAGACGCGATCGACCGCATCCTGCCTTTCGATGTGATTCCCAGGATCATCTCCGCCGACGACTGGGAGACCATCAACGCCGGCGTGATCCAGCGGGTCAAGGCGCTCAACCTCTTTCTCTGGGACATCTACCACGATCAGAAGATCCTGAAGGACGGGACCATTCCGCGCGAGCTGGTTCTTGGCAATCCCAACTACTGCGCGGAAATGTGCGGGATCGACGTTCCGCTCGGGACCTACGTGCACATCAACGGAACCGACCTTGTGCGCGGCGACGACGGACGCTTCGTCGTTCTTGAGGACAATGCGCGCTGCCCCTCCGGCGTTTCCTACGTTGTCGAGAACCGGCACCTTATGCAGCGCAGCTTTCCGGATCTGATGGCCAATATCGGCATCAGGCCGGTTTCCAACTACGGGCAGAAACTGCATGACGCGCTGGTCGAGGTCGCGCCGGAAGGTGTGGCTTCGCCGCAGGTCGTTTTGCTGTCTCCGGGCACCTACAACTCGGCCTATTTCGAGCACATCTTCCTGGCGCGAGAGATGGGCGTGCCCTTGGTCGAAGGCAGCGACCTGGTCGTCGATGAAGACCGTGTGTTCATGAAAAGCATTGACGGCCTGCATCCCGTCCACGTGATCTACCGGCGCATCGGGGACGACTTCCTGGATCCGGAGGCCTTCAACCCCGACAGCATGCTCGGCGCGGCCGGGCTGATGCGGGCCTACCGCAAAGGCACCGTGACCCTGGCCAATGCGATCGGCACCGGGGTAGCGGACGACAAGGCTGTCTACGCCTACATGCCTAGGATCATCCGCTACTACCTGGATGAGGAGGCAATCCTCTCCAACGTCGAAACCCACATCTGTCGCGAGGCGGAAGGCTTGGCTTACACCCTCGACAATCTTTCCAAGCTGGTGGTCAAGCCGGTCGGGGAAGCCGGCGGCTACGGCATTACCGTTGGCCCACTCGCCAGCAAGGAAGAGCTCGAGAAATGTCGAGCCGACGTCCTGGCCGACCCCGCGAACTACATTGCCCAGCCGATGGTGAACCTCTCGGTTTGCCCGACGGTCACGGACGAAGGCATCCGCGCCCGCCATGTCGATCTTCGGCCTTTCGCGGTGACCGGACGCTCGACCTGGGTTCTTCCCGGCGGGCTCTCCCGCGTCGCCCTGACGAAGGGCTCCATCATCGTGAACTCCTCCCAGGGCGGAGGGTCAAAGGATACCTGGGTTCTTGAGTAGACTTCTCAGCCGCTATGCCGAGGCCATCTACTGGATGGCGCGTTACATCGAGAGGGCCGAGAACCTGGCCCGGATCCTCGACGTGAACGAAACCTTCAGCCGCGATTCCCGCGGCTGGCAGAACTGGCAATCCATCCTTCAGCTCTACAGCGATGAAGAGAGGTTCTTCGAGAACCACGACAGAGCCGACGCCGAAAGCGTGCTGTTCTTCTACACGCTGGATCAGAGCAACCCGACATCGATCATTTCCGGGGTGAACGCCGCGCGCGCCAACGCCCGGACCCTGCGGCCGCTGATTTCCACCGAGATGTGGATTCAGCTCAACATCTTCTACAACACCCTGAAGAGCTACAAACCCGGCGATCTGCCGGAGCCACGCCTCGCCCGCTTCTGCAACACGGTCAAGGAAGCCTGCCAGACCCATACAGGTATCACCGAAGGCACCTTTTACCGGGATGAAGGATGGTTCTTCTATCAGATCGGCAGGTGCCTCGAGAGGGCCGACCAGACGACCCGGCTGCTGGACGTGAAGTACCATCTCCTGCTGCCCAACCATGAAGCCGTGGGATCCCCCTTCGATGTCAGCCAGTGGAACGCGGTCCTGCGGTCGGCGGCCGGCTACCACGCCTTCCGGCGGGTCTATCCGAGCGGGCTCAGCCAGTCGGCGGTGGCCGGCTTCCTGCTGTTCCACGCCCAGTTCCCGCGCTCCGTCAGCTCCTGCATCCGACAGGTCGACATGCGGCTCTCCGAACTGCGCTCCAACTACAGGCTTCGCCGCGGCAGCCGCGCCCTGGAGGAGCTGGACGAGCTCTGCGCGGTGCTCGACGACACGACCATCGACGAGGTGATCACCAAGGGGCTGCATGAGTTTGTGGACTGGGTCCAGATCAAGCTGATCCGAACGCACTCCGAACTGGGCGCAGCCTTCTTCGGCTATGCAGCGGAGGAGCTGAGCGATGCGGCCCAATGAGAAGCGGCCCTGCGAGATAAAGCCCTGCGGCTTGACGCCCTGCCGATGGCCGCATAGATGGGACAGAGACACGCTCAGCACTCTACCGTAGTATCGTGCGTCCTATCCGGCCGAACGAGACGAGAGCGTTGATCCGAGAAACCGGTTGCCTGAGCACATGAGACAGGACCGTCCACACAGCGTCACACGGGCCACCGAAGAGGGCGTCTTTGGGCCGCTCCAGGACTTCTTCGTTCTGGAGCCTTCCCCCTGCCCCTATCTGCCTGATCGTATGGAGCGCAAGCTCCTGACGGAAATCAGCGGCCCGCAGGCGCAGTCGGTCTACACCCAACTGAGCCACGGCGGCTTTCGACGCAGTCACCGCTTCGCCTACCGGCCGGCCTGCGCAACCTGCGATGCCTGCGTCCCCGTCCGCGTTGTCGTCGGGCAATTCCAGCCGAGCAAGTCGCTGCGACGGATCGCGCGCTTCAATGCGGACCTCTCCGTGGCCACGGTGCCCAATCGCGCCACCGGCGAACAGTTCGCCCTGTTCAACCGCTATATTCAGTCGCGACACGGCGACGGCGAGATGGCGGGCATGATCGCCGAGGAGTACGCCTCCATGGTCGAGTCGAGTGACGTCGACACCCGGCTCGCCGAGTTCCGGGACCGGGAAGGCCGACTGGTCGCTGTCTGCCTTCTCGACTGGCTCAGCGACGGCCCCTCCGCTGTCTATAGTTTCTTCGACCCGGCGGAGGCCCGTCGCTCCCTCGGGACGTTTATGGTTCTGTGGCTTATTGACGCAGCCGCTGCAGCAGGCGCCGCGCATGTCTACCTCGGATACTGGATCGAGCACAGTCGTAAGATGGCTTACAAAACCAGGTTCCAGCCCTTGGAGGGCCTCCTCGCCGGGACTTGGCAGCCGCTCATACGCCGCAGCGCGGTCGACGAGATCTCCCTGCCGGCCACCTAGGCAAAGCCCGCTGCTCAGCCGCCCTCCACCGTCATCGCTCCGGTTGCGTCCCCGGGCCCCCGCGCCTATTCTCGCGGCACAAACCACAGGGTAGGTCAAATTACCCGCAGACCATACTTGGCAGTCACTACCGACCTCGGGGAGGACCGAAATGAAACGTCGTCAGTTTATGAGGCGTGCTGTAACCACTGCGGCGGCGACCGGCGCCATCGCCGCCTCCAGCTTTCCAGCCCCTGCGATTTCCCAGGGCCTGATGAAATGGCGCATGCAGACAACCTGGCCCAAGAACTTTCCCGGCCTGGGCACCGGGGCGAACAAGCTGGCAGAGTTCATTGGACAGGCTTCCGGCGGCAAGCTGACCGTCGAGGTCTACGGCGGCGGCGAGATCGTTCCTCCCTTCGAGACCATGGACGCGGTCGCCAACGGCACCATCGAAATGGGCCATGGCGCGCCGTACTACTGGAAGGGCAAGGTCTCCGCGAGCCAGTTCATCGCTTCGATCCCCTTTGGCCTGAACGCCCAGGAGCAGAACGCCTGGCTGCAGTTCGGCGGTGGACAGGAGCTGGCCGACAAGATCTACAAGGAACTGGGCTGCAAGTTCTTCGCGTCCGGCAACACCGGCGTTCAGGCAGGCGGCTGGTTCAACAAGGAGATCAACTCGCTGGAGGACTACAAGGGTCTGAAGATGCGCATCCCCGGCCTGGGTGGCGAAGTCGTCAAGGCGGCCGGCGGCAATGTGGTCAACCTGCCCGGCGGCGAAATCCCGCCCGCCCTGCAGTCCGGCGCCATCGACGCGACCGAATGGGTCGGCCCCTACAACGACCTCGCCTTCGGCCTCTACAAGAGCGCCAAGTTCTACTACTACCCGGGCTGGCACGAGCCGGCGACCCTGCTGGACAACTTCATCGGCCTGGAGGCCTGGGAGGCGCTCTCCGACGACCTCAAGGCCGTCGTGGAGGCCGCCAACGCCTACGCGAACACCTACGTGTTGAACGAGTTCGTCGCCAAGAACAACGGCGCCCTCAACACGCTGGTGAACGAGCATGGCGTTGACCTGAGGCGCTTCCCCGATGACGTGCTGAATGCACTGGGAACGCTGTCCGGGACCGTTATCGGCGACCTCGCTTCCGCCGATCCTTTGAGCCGCGAGGTCATGGACTCCATCATCGCCTTCCGCAAGCAGGCCATCGCCTACGCGAAGGTGTCGGAGCAGGCCTTCTACAATGCACGCGGCCTGCCCTTCCAGTGGGCCGGCTGAACGGGGCGCTGTAACCGGCAACGGTAAGCCGAATTTCAGGCACAAAAAAAGAGGCCGGCGGGGTAACCCGCCGGCCTTTTTCTTGCGCCCCGCCACGGGGCATCGGTTGTCTTCGATCAGTCGAACAGAACGCCGGGAAGCCAGGTCGCCATCGTCGGAAACGCGGCAATCAGGATAAGACCGAGGATCTGGATCATCACAAACGGCATCACGCCGCGGTAGATGTCCATCGTCGTGATGATGGCCGGCGCAACCCCGCGCAGATAAAAGAGCGCGAAGCCGAAAGGCGGCGTCAAAAACGACGTCTGCAGGTTCACGGCGATCATCACGCCAAGCCAGATCGGATCGAGCCCCATCGTCAGCAGTATGGGTCCGACGATGGGGACGACCACGAAGACGATCTCGATGAAGTCGAGAAAGAAACCCATCACGAACATAAGGGCCATGACCACCACCACGGCCCCGAAGACACCGCCCGGAAGCGCATTGAGAACGTCGGAGACGATCTCTTCGCCACCCAGGCCGCGGAACACCAGGCTGAACACCGAAGCCCCCAGCAGGATCACGAAGACCATGGCCGAGATCTTGACCGTGGTGCGCATCACATCGATCAGGATCCCGTTGCGATAGACCCGCGAAAGGGAAACGGCGAGGCCGAACGCAAGGGCGAGGATGCAGGCCCCCGCAACGATGGCGGCAGCGAGGTCCGTGAAGGGCACGGTCTCGCGCTGCATCCGCAGATCAAAGATCGTCGACAGGGGAACCAGCGCGACAAGACAGAAGGCCGCCAGATAGATCGCTCCGGACCGCTCCTCGAAGGCCGCCCTGCCGGCCAGCAGAAGCGCGCCGATGCAGCCCATGGCGGCCGCCTCCGTCGGCGTGGCGACGCCCAGCAGGATCGACCCCAAGACCAGGACGATCAGCGATGCCGGCGGCACCAGAACCCGGAGGACCCGGGGGCCCATGGGCTCGGTGTCATCCGCCGACCGCTGCAGCGGCGGACAGGCATCCGGACGGCGCCAGGCCGAAAACAGGATCCAGAGCATGTAGAGCCCGACCAGCATCATGCCTGGCAGGAACGCACCGGCGAAGAGGTCGACAACAGAAACCGGGTCCGGTGCAAAGTTCCCGAGGGCAAGCTGCGCTTCGGTGTTGGCACCCTGGAGGATGTCGCCCAGCAGCACCAATACGATGGAGGGCGGAATGATCTGGCCGAGCGTGCCGGAGGCGCAGATGGTGCCGCAGGCGATCTTCGGGTCGTAGCCTGCCTTCAGCATCGAGGGCAGCGAGAGCAGCCCCATGGTGACGACGGTGGCGCCGACGATACCGGTCGAGGCCGCCAGCAGCATGCCGACGAAAATCACCGACAACCCCAGCCCGCCGCGCAGGCGGCCGAACATCAGGCCCATGGTCTCCAGAAGCTGCTCAGCGATTCTCGACCGCTCCAGCATGACGCCCATGAAGACGAAAAGCGGAACCGCGACCAGCAGTTCGTTGGTCATCACGCCGAAATAGCGCGATGCCAGCCCGCCCAGAAGCCGCATGTCGAAAATGCCCAGGCCGTACCCAAGGAAGGCGAAGCCAAGGGCAACACCGGCCAGCGTGAAAGCGACCGGAAACCCGAGCAGCAGAACGCCACAGGCCGTCGCAAACATCACGAGGGAGAGAATCTCCCCGAGCAGTACGGGATCCATGGCTCAGATGGGCTCCGTCTCTTCGTCTTCCGGTTTGAACTCCGGATGCCCCGTCAGAACCAGAAGACTTCTGCCGGCCAGGGAAAGCCCCTGCAGCCCGATAAGGGCGCAGAATGCGAGAATGACGCTCTTCAGCAGGAACAGGCCCGGCAGCCCCCCGGCCTCTCTCGACTCTTCGAGCCTGGCCCAGGAGGCGGCGACATAGTCGAAACTGACCAGGAAGACGACGACGACAAGGGGAAGGAGAAGCAGCAATGCGCCGCAGAGATCGATCCAGGCCTTATAACGCACTGTGTTTGGGCGGTAGAAGATGTCGACCCGGACATGGCCGTTGTGGAGCAGTGTGTAGCCGGCCCCAAGCATGAAGACCAGCCCGTGCAGCCAGACGTAGGATTCCTGCAGCCAGACCCAGCCGATCGAATAGACATAGCGCAGGACCACCACGACAAAGGTGATGATCACCATGAGCAGCGTCATCCAGGACACGGCCCGCCCAATGTGCTCATTCAGTGAGTCTACGAGATTGACGAAGGTGGCAAGCCCCTTCACGACCCTCTTTCAGCCCCCCGTTGTCCGCCGGAAGCGCAGCCCTGATCTCTCGCGAACCGGCTCCGCAGACTCTCCGGCGCTTTTCCCATCGTTTCGCGGATCACGGCCCTTATGTGTGCGCCTATGATCCGCCTCCCAGTACAACCCTCGGGAAACCCGGGGTTTCCTACCCTGTTGGCGCAGTGCCACCCGGCTTATAGGCTGCCGGGCAGGTCAGAACAACGGGAAAATGGACGCGGTCAGCTGAATTTGTTGGCACGCGAAAACCCGGTCGGCGGCAGCCGTCCGGCCTGCGCGCGCTTGCCCATCCAGGCCACAAGATCGCTTTCGGTCCGCGTGCGCCCGGCCCCGGAGGACCAGGTCAGCCCATCAGCCAGGGTAAAGGTCTTGGCGTCGGACAGGCCGCCGTCCTTGTACTTCTGCATGATGACGCCGCGGCCCCGCGTCATTTCCGGCAGTTCGTCCAGCGGGAAGATGATCAGCTTCCGGTTCTCCCCGATCACCGCCACGTGGTCTCCCGCAACGGGTCTGCAGACTGCCGCCTCGACACCCTGGGCCAGGTTCAGCACCTGCTTGCCGTTCTTGGTCTGGGCGACCACCTCGTCCTCCGGAACGATGAAGCCGCGCCCATCGGCCGACGCGACGAGCAGCCTGCGGCCCGGCTCGTGGACCTGAAGCCCGACAATGTCCTGGTCGTTGGGAAGTCCCATCATCAGCCTCAGCGGTTCGCCGAAGCCGCGCCCGCCAGGAAGCTTGTCGACGCCCAGGGTGTAGAACCGGCCGTTGGTCGCGAAGACCAGCAACTTGTCCGTCGTCTGGGCGTGGACGACAAAGCGCTCGCGATCCCCTTCCTTGTACTTGGCGTCGCTCACATCCTCCTGGTGGCCCTTCAGGGACCGCACCCAACCCTTGGCGGAGCAGAGCACCGTCACCGGCTCCCGCTCGACAACGGCTTCCAGCGGGATCACAACCTCGGACGGCGGCGCGCCGATCTCGGTCCGCCTGGCGCCTATCTCGGTCTTGGCTCCGAACTGGTCGCGGATTTCCTTGACCTGTTCGCCGATGACCGTCCAGCGCCGCTTCTCGTTCCGCAACAGCTGCTTGAGGTCCTTCTGCTCCTTGGAAAGAGCGGCATGCTCCTCTCGAATGGAAATTTCCTCGAGCTTGCGCAGGGCCCGCAGGCGCATGTTCAGGATGGCCTCGGCCTGAACATCGGAGAGTTTCCAGCGCTTCATCATGCGCGCTTTCGGATCGTCTTCCTCCCGGATGATGCGAATGACCTCGTCGATGTTGAGGTAGGCGATCAGGTAGCCGTCGAGCACCTCCAGGCGGTGTTCGATCTTTGCGAGCCGGAACCGCGTCGTCCGTTTGAGGACCTCGTGGCGGTGATCCAGGAAGGCCCGGAGCGCCTCGCGCAGGTTCATGACCCGCGGTGTGTTGTCGGCATCCAGGACGTTCATGTTGAGGCCGACACGGGTCTCCAGATCGGTCTGGCGGAACAACGATTCCATCAGAACCTCGGGATCGACATTCCGGCTCTTCGGCTCCAGAACCAGGCGGATCTCCTCCGTCGACTCGTCGCGGATATCGGCCAGCATGGCGAGCTTTTTGGCCAGCAGAAGCTCTGCGATCTTCTCGATCAGACGCGACTTCTGCACCTGGAACGGGATCTCGGTGACGACGATCTGGTAGCCACCGCCCTTGATCTTCTCGGCCTCCCAGCGCGCCCTCAGGCGGAAGCTGCCGCGGCCGGTCTTGTAGGATTCCACGATGCTTTCGCGCGCTTCGACCAGGATACCGCCGGTCGGAAAGTCCGGTCCCGGCACCAGGTCCACCAGCTTGTCGAAAGTCGCGTTCGGCGCCTTGATCAGATGCAGCAGTGCGTCGCAGAGTTCGCCCACGTTGTGCGGCGGGATC
The DNA here is from genome assembly GCA_001657395.1 of Rhodospirillales bacterium BBD 1991-14. Lineage (GTDB taxonomy): Bacteria > Pseudomonadota > Alphaproteobacteria > Kiloniellales > Kiloniellaceae > Pelagibius. The sequence goes on from LYSY01000001.1 coordinate 1,073,308, forward strand.
GACGTCGCCATGCCGACGGCAATGCCCTGAGCACCGTTCGCCAGGAGGTTGGGAAAGGCGGCCGGCAGCACCACCGGCTCCTCCGCCTCTCCGTCATAGGTCGGGCGAAAGTCGACGGCATCCGCATCGATGCCGTCCAGAAGCGCGGCGGCCACCTCGGTCAGCCGCGCCTCCGTGTAGCGCATGGCTGCGGCGTTGTCGCCATCGACGTTTCCGAAGTTCCCTTGACCGTCGATCAGGGGAAAACGGAGCGAGAAGTCCTGAGCCAGGCGGACAAGGGCATCGTAGATCGCCTGATCGCCGTGCGGGTGGAACTTGCCGATCACGTCACCCACAACACGCGCCGACTTCTTGAATCCGGTGTTGGGATCGAGCCGCAGCTGCCGCATCGCATAGAGAAGGCGTCTGTGGACCGGCTTCAGCCCGTCCCTGACGTCCGGCAGCGATCGCGCCATGATGGTCGAAAGCGCATAGGACAGATAACGCTCCGACAGGGCGTCGGAGAGCTTGATATCGCGGATTTCCCCCGCCGGCGTGCTGTTCATGGTTCGGTGCGAATCGGCAGTTAAGGCACGAGATACAGTAGTCAGCCCGCTGCCGAGATCAATACCTTGCCACGATTGACCTGATCTAGAAGCGGTCGGCCCGATAGGGGGCCATATCGATGCCGCTCTCCCGACCCGCGATCATGCCGGCGATCAGTTCCCCGGTCCGCGCCGCCAGGCTGAGCCCGCAATGCCCGTGGCCGAAGGCCAGGTAGGCGTTGTGGTGGTGCGGCGCGCGGTCGATGACGGGCAGCGAGTCGGGCATCGACGGCCGGTAGCCCATCCACTTGGTCTCGTCCTTGCGGTCCAGCCCCGGGTACCAGCGTGACGCGTTTTCGAAGAGCACCTCCGCCCGCCGCCAGTCCGGTGCCTTGTCGAGCCCGCCCAGTTCCACTGTCCCGGCGACCCTGAGCCCGTTTTCCAGGGGCGTACAGACAAAGCCCCGCTCCGTCGAATACACCGGCAGCCGTGGGCTGACGCCTGGACTGGGAAGCGTCAGATGATAACCGCGCTCGGTGTCCAGGGGCGGCCGGCAGTCGAGCATGGCGGTCAGGGTCTTCGACCACGCGCCGGCTGCAATCACGACGGCCTCGCAAGCGGTTCGTCCCTGGTCAGTGAGAACGGCGCTCACGCCGCCATCGGCCCTTTCGAAACCGGAAACGGTCTCGCGGCGGATTATCCCGCCCAAACCGACGAATGCCGCTGCCAATTCCTGAACGAAACGGAAGTTGTCCACCGTGTAGGATACATCCGGATAGAAGACGCCGTGCTTGAAGATCGGGGCCAGGGCCGGTTCGAGCTGCCGAAGCTCCGGCGCCGACAGGACCTCCAGCTTGACTCCGCGGCGGCGCTGCAGCTCCAACATCGGCTGGTAGCCTCGAAACCCCGCATCGGTCTCATAGACCGATACCCAGCCGCTGCGCTTGATCATGTCCTGGATCCCGGCCGCCTTGACCAGAGGGTCGTAAGCGGCCGTGGCCCCGCGCAGCAAAGCCCTCAGTGCGATCGATATCTCTTCAACGCGCTGCGGCCTGCTGGCGCCGATGAACCGGATCAGCCAGGGCGCGAGCCGGGGCAGGTACTGCCAGCGGAGAGCAAGCGGCCCCAGGGGATCCAGCATCATCTTCGGGACCTTCCAGAGAATCCCGGGGGTCTGGACCGGCACCACGGCCTCTTCGGTGATAATCGAGCCATTTCCGAACGACGTGCCCTCACCGGGCTCGCCGCGATCCATCAGCACCACGCGGCGGCCCTCGCGGAGCAAGTAGAGCGCCGTACAAACCCCCACGATGCCGGCGCCGACTACTACGACCGGCGCGCTCTTTCCGTCCGCTGCACTCATGGGCCTTCCTTCAACGCCGATGCGTCCCCCTCACCGCCGGTCGCGGGCGCCGTCCTTGCGAAGAGCTGGGCCAGACGCTGCCGTGCTGCCGGCAGAGGCTTGTCGTGGGGGTGAAATATATAGCGCTCGAGAAAGTACCCGGTCAGCGCGAGGCCGTCCCCAACCTCCTCCTCACCCCCGGCCCCGCGGCCCAGAAGAAAACCGGGAAGCGGCAGAAGCTTCTCCTTGAAGGGCGCACCAGCCGACAGGGAAACGGCGCGCCCTGACCGCGGGCTGACGTAGCTGAGCTGATCGTTGTCCCCGCCCCCTGCGCAGCGGGTCAGGTCCAGCCCGAAGCCCAGGGACGCAAGCAATCCAAGCTCCCATCGGACATAGATTTCAGCCCAATGATCGTCCGACAGGGAGTCCAACAGGACCAAGAGGCCCTGATAGCACCCGGGATGCGGTTCGCGTTCGGGCATCGCGCCCTCGCAGACCGCTGTTGCTGCAACCAAACCGGCGAGCCGTTCCGGGTCATCCAGCGCCCGGGCCGCATAGGCCTGAACCAGCTCGCACTCGAAGCGCCCAAGGTGTTCTGCCAGGCGCCCGGTCCAGACCGCCCTCACCTGGTTTCCCGGCTGGTAGACGCCCCTCGCTCTCGCGCTCTGGGCGCCACGGACGAGCCCCGCGTGCCGGCCATGAGTTTGGCTCAAGAGCTGCACAATGGCTGATGTCTCGCCGTGCGGGCGCAGCGAGAGGATTACCGCTTCATCGTCCCACTGCATCAGGCGGCCCGGACGACCCGGTGAAATGTACGGGAGCGGGACCTAGGCATCGTACTCCAGCCCCAGCTGTCGATAGCGTTCCGGATCGTTGATCCAGTTCTCCCGGACCTTCACAAAGATGAAGAGGTGAACGACCTGCCCCAAAGCCTCCTGAAGCTCCGCCTGCGTCGCTTCGCGGACAGCGCGGATGGTGCGCCCGCCCTTTCCCAGACACATCGCCTTGTGCTGCTCCCGCGCGACATAGACGGTCTGGTTGATCCTGACGGAGCCGTCCTGGAACTCTTCCCAGTCTTCGGTTTCGACCGTCAGGGCGTAGGGCAGTTCCTGATGGAGATTGAGGAACAGCTTCTCGCGCGTCAGTTCCGCCGCCATCATCCGCAAGGAGATATCCGAAAGCTGGTCTTCAGGAAAAAGCCATGGCCCCGCCGGCATCCGGTCGGCCAGGTAGCCCATGATGTCTGCAAGACCGTCCCCGGTAAGCGCGGAAACCATGAAGACCTCCTCGAACGACGCCAGGGCGGAGAGTTGTGCGGTGAGATCCAGAAGCCGCTCGCGCTTCACCAGGTCGATCTTGTTCAGGACCAGAACCAACCTCTTCGCGCGCGCCGCGAGGCCTTCAATCACCTTGCGGGCGTCGTCCGATATCCCCTTGCGGCCGGCGTCGTAGACCAGCAGCACCAGATCCGCATCTTCGACACCGGCCCAGGCGGCCTGTACCATGGCCCTCTCGAGCCTGCGGCTTGCTTCGAAGATCCCCGGCGTGTCGATGAAGACGATCTGGCTGTCATCTTGAACGGCAATGCCGCGAATACGCGTGCGGGTCGTCTGCACCTTGTGCGTGACGATCGAGACCTTCGCTCCCACGAGCTGGTTTACCAGCGTCGACTTGCCGGCATTCGGCGCGCCCACAACGGCCACGAGGCCGCATCGCTGGCGGATCGCGTCGTCGGTCACGACTGTCCCTCCTCCAGCACGGCGAGCAGCTTGCCTGCCGCTTCCTGTTCGGCAGCCCGCTTCGACCTGCCTTGGCCCTCGATTGCGGGAAATCCCTCGACGGCGACACTGATCGTAAACACCGGGGCATGCGCCGGACCGCTTCGGTCTCTTTCCGTGTAACTCGGCAAGGGAAGGCCGCGGCCTTGCGCCCATTCCTGGAGCTTCGTTTTCGAATCCTGAGGCGGGGCGATGTCAGCCGCGATGTGGTCGCGCCAGTTGGCCCCGATAAAACGCTGAGCGGTCGCAAGGCCGCCATCCAGGTAGAGAGCCGCAATTACGGCCTCGCAGGTATCCGCCAAGAGACCGGGATTGTCGCGGCCGCTTCGCTCGGCTTCTCCCATTTCCAGACGTATGAAGCTGCCAAGGTCAAGCGCGCGCGCAACCGCAGCCAAGGTTTCCTTGCGCACCAACTGGGCGTGCCGGCGCGCCAGCTGACCCTCGGCTTCCAGGGGGAACTCCTGGAACAGCAGTTCCGCAACAACGAGACCCAGCACCCGGTCGCCAAGAAACTCAAGGCGCTCGTAATCTCCACCAAAGTGAGCGGGGTCCGCCGACACACTGGAGTGAGTCAAAGCCCGCTCGAGGTGGTCAGGAGCCTTAAAGCTGTAGCCTAGGCGGTGTTCCAGCGGAGCAAGAGGGCCGCTCCCGGTCGCCGAGGCTTGCGCGGATGCCGGCTTGTCATTGGATGGCATCGCCGATCCGGCCAAAGCGAATTGCCGCAGGCCAGCGCCAAACTTCCCACCAGGATGCGCTGCTGTCGTGAGAAAAGAACAGGACGTCAGCACGGCCCACCAGATTCTCGAAAGGAATCTGCCCCACGCTTCTCGATCGGCTGTCCTGACTGTTGTCCCGGTTGTCCCCCATGGCAAAGAAGTGCCCCGGCCGCACCTTCTCCGGCCCCCAGTCGTCCCAGGGCGCGGTGTCCACCTGCTCATGGATCAGATGACGGCGGCCGTTGGGAAGGGTCTCCATGTAGACCGCACCCCGAGCGGAGGGATAATCGTACTTTTCCAGTTCGGAAGGCAGAAGACGCTCCCGCTTGGCCGGCTCCCCATTGACATGGAGAACGCCACCGCGGACTTCGATCTCGTCACCCGGCAGGCCGACAATGCGCTTGATGTAGTCCGTCTTGACATCCTGCGGCGTCCTGAACACGGCGACGTCACCGACCTCCGGTTCGGAAAAGAAGACGCGCCCGTCAAAGAGGTTCGGGCTGAACGGCAACGAATACTTGCTGTATCCGTAGGAGAGCTTCGACACGAAGAGGTAGTCGCCAATCAGCAGCGTCGGCTCCATAGAGCTCGAAGGGATGTTGAAGGGCTCATAGGCGAAGGTCCGGACCCCAAGGGCGATCAGAACGGCGATCACGACCGTACGCAGCGTCTCCAGCAGCGCCCCGGTCGACGATTGACTGCCTTCGGCGCTGTTCTCCGGATCCGCGTCCGGGCCCTTGTTGCTCATTGAGTTATCCATTGTCTTCTGCTGCGCTGCTCGTTCCTGGCGTCAGGCCGGTTCATCCGCTATTCGCCCGGCAAGGCGGTGATGATCACGATCACCTGAGCAAGCGGATAGTCATCGGTGATGGTAATGTCAATCTGCGCCCGCATGCCCGGCGGGGTCATCTCATCAAGCCGGGCCGCCGCACCGCGGGTCAGTGCCATAGTCGGCTTGCCGCTTGGCAGGTTGACCACCCCCAGGTCGCGCCAATGCACGCCCCGCCGCGGAACGCCGGTTCCCAGGGCCTTGGCACAAGCCTCTTTGGCAGCAAACCTCTTGGCGTAGCTCGCGGCACGGGCGGCGCGGCGATCCGATTTCTGCCGCTCGATGTCAGTAAAGCATCGCTGCGTGAAGCGCTCACCGAAGCGATCAAGAGTCTTCTCGATGCGCCGGATGTCGATGAGGTCGCTGCCAAGGCCCAGAATCATCCTACCGACCCAAGCTCCCCAGACCTCAAGCTCAAGAGACTAGGCGCTGCGCGCACTCCCCGCCTCCGCGCGTGCCTTGTCCATCAGGGCCCGCATCCTGCGGATCGAGCTGTCGAACCCGCCGAAGATCGCCTCTCCAACCAGGAAATGGCCAATGTTCAGCTCGGCAATTGTGGGAATGGCGGCGACCGGCCCGACTGTATCGAAGGTCAAGCCGTGTCCTGCATGGCATTCCAACCCCAGCTCCGCAGCGTGCTCGGCCGCCTCCTGCAGCTGCTGAAGACAGCGCTCCGTGCGCTCCCCTTCAGGATCTTCCAGAAAAGCCTCACAGTAGGCCCCGGTATGGAGTTCCACCACCGGTGCCCCCAGAGAGACCGCGGCCTGCAGCTGCTTCGGATCGGCTTCGATAAAGAGCGACACCCGGGACCCTGCTTCACGCAGACTGCTGACGAAGTGCTGCAGGTGATTATGGCCACCGGCAGCATCGAGCCCGCCCTCGGTTGTCCGCTCTTCCCGCCGCTCCGGCACGATGCAGGCGGCATGCGGGCGATGGCGTAGAGCGATCTCCAGCATCTCCTCCGTCGCCGCCATCTCGAGGTTGAGAGGAATGTCCAGTTCCGCGGTCAGCCTCTCGATATCGCTGTCGGAGATGTGGCGTCGATCCTCGCGCAGGTGGGCCGTAATCCCATCAGCGCCGGCCGCCGCGGCCAGGCGCGCTGCGCGCACAGGATCTGGATGCAGGCCGCCGCGGGCGTTCCGGATCGTCGCGACGTGGTCGATGTTCACACCGAGCCTAAGGTGTCGGTTCAAGGCTGCCTCTCAAAGTCTTTGGCAACGCGGAAGGTCTCTCCCCGGTCGGCCGGGCGGCCCTTGGGCCCGCGGCCCTCTCGCGAGTACCTGAGTTTCCGGCGGATGCGCCGGCGCCTGGCCCGCTGATACTGGTCCACGGTCTGCTTGATGGGCCAAAAGAAGGCGAACCACGCGAAAATAGCCGTCGGCACGCCCCCGACCGCCATTGGGAGCAGAACCTTCAGCGGATTCTCAGTTATGTATCCCAATGAAAGGCTTTGCGGCAGGGCCGTCAAGTCATCGTTGCCGATGAGCCAAGTGCCCAGGCTGTAAATCCACAGCCAGATGAAGGGAAATGTCCAGGGGTTTCCGACAACGGTGCCAATAGCCGCGGCAATGAGATTCCCGCGCAGGACCAGTGCCAAAACCACAGCGAGAATGAAGTGGAGGCCGATGAAGGGGGTGAACGAGATTGCGGCACCCGATGCAAACCCTGCCGCAATGCGGTAGGGGGTGCCCGGCAATCGCCGCAGGCGGTGCGCGACATAGGTGCCGGAACGGCGCCACCCGCCCTTCGGCCAGACCGCGTCGAAGAATCGCTGCACTGTGGGACGGGGCTTACGGCGCTTGAACATCCTGCAATCCTAGACGCAAAAGGTGGCCGTGAGCTTAACCGCGAGCCCGTTCGACGGAAGTAATGACAGGCATTGCCCTCAGCGCCGCGATTATATTTGTCAGGTGCTTAACGCTGGTCACCTCTACATCGATTATCATCTCAAAGAAATCAGTAGATCGATTTGTAATTTTTAAGTTGCTGATATTTCCACTGTTCTTTCCAATAATCGTAGAAAGGCCGCCCAGGCTGCCCGGTTCGTTCGCCACAATCACATGCAGTCTTCCGGTTCTTTGCTCCTGGCTGTCCTCCACGTCCCACGCCAGATCGACCCAGCGCTCCGGAGTAGCCTGGAAGCTCTCCAGCGTATCGCAGTCGATGGTATGCACGGTGACGCCCTTTCCGGTCGTTACAATGCCAACGATGCGATCGCCGGGTAGAGGGTGACAGCAGTGCGCATAATGAACCGCCATGCCGGGGATCAGGCCCTTGATGGGGACCGACGTTTCCTTGCTCTTGCCCTGGCGCGCCCGCGCCCGGGCAATCGGCACCACCTTCGTCGGCGCGGTTTCCGCCTTCGCACCGGGGAAGACGGCCACCACGACCTCCCGCCCCGTCAGATGCCCTTGGCCCACCGCCGCACAGAGATCCATCACCGAATCACAGCGGAAACGCTTGAGCACGGTCTCCAGACCCTTCTCGCTGAACTCGTAGCCCTCCTGCCGAAACGCCTTTTGAAGGATCTGACGGCCGAGTTCGGTGTACTGCTCGAGCTGCTTCAGCCTGACAAAGCGGCGGATGCGCGCCTTCGCCTTGCCGCTGACAACGAACTGCTCCCAGTCGGGAGACGGCGTCTGCGCCCTCGACGTGATGATCTCCACCTGGTCCCCGTTCTGGAGCGGCGCCCGAAGCTGCACCATCCGACCGTTGACCTTTGCGCCGACACAGGTGTCGCCGACTTCGGAGTGGACGGCGTAGGCAAAGTCGACCGGCGTGGCGCCTCTGGGCAGGGCGATCACAGCCCCCTTCGGCGTAAAGCAGAAGACCTGATCCTGAAACATTTCGAGCTTCGTGTGCTCGAGAAACTCCTCGGGATTGTCGGCGTGTTCCAGAATGTCCAGCAACTCCCGCATCCAGCGGTACTGCCGGCCTTCCACCTGCGGGTGGGTCTGCTTGTACTGCTTGTACTGCCAGTGGGCCGCCACGCCGTACTCGGCAATCTCGTGCATATCATGGGTTCGGATCTGGACCTCAATCCGATGGCGCTCAGGCCCGATGATCGTGGTGTGGAGAGAGCTGTAGCCGTTCGGCTTGGGGATGGAGATGTAGTCCTTGAAACGGCCCGGCACCACTGGGTAGCGGCTGTGGAGCAGGCCCAGGGCATGATAGCACTCCCCGGGCGTATCGACGACGATCCGGAATGCCATGATGTCGGAGAGCTGCTCGAAGGTAATGTTCTTGCGCTGCATCTTGCGCCAGACCGAGTAAGGGGTCTTCATGCGCCCGGAAACCGCCGCCTTGATGCCTTCGCTCGTCAGCGTTGACCGCAGTTCTTCAATGATGCGCCCGGAAAGATCCTGACCCTGCCCCCGCAGGAAGTCCAGGCGCGCCAGAACTGACTCGCGCCCGTCCTTGTTCAGCTCGGCAAAGGCGAGGTCTTCAAGTTGGTCCTTGAAGCCATGCATCCCGATGCGCTCGGCCAGCGGCGCATAGATATCCATGGTCTCGCGGGCGATGCGGCGGCGTTTCTCGTCTGAGCCGATGAAATGCAGGGTCTGCATGTTGTGCAGCCGGTCGGCGAGCTTCACCAGAAGCACGCGGATGTCTTCAGACATCGCAACAAGAAGCTTGCGGAAGTTCTCGGCATGCTTGGTTTCTTCGGACTGCAGCTCGAGCCGCCCAAGCTTCGTGACACCGTCCACGAGGCGCGCAATCTCGCCGCCGAAATGGGCCTCGAGGTCCTCAAGCGAGGCATCGGTGTCTTCAACGACATCGTGAAGCAGGGCTGTGATGATGGAGGAATCGTCGAGCTTCAGATCGGTCAGAATGCCCGCCACCTCGATCGGATGGGAGAAGTAGGGATCGCCAGACGCGCGCGTCTGTGTCCCATGCGCCTTCATCGCATAGACGTAGGCGCGGTTGAGGGCGTCCTCATCCGCGCCCGGGTCATAGGATTTGACCCGTTCGACCAGCTCAAACTGCCGGATCATGCTGTTTTTGACCCGTGCCTTACGAATAACCGATTAAAACGATTCCAGCATAGGCGCTAGTCCGCTGGGCGCCAAGTCTAAGAATACGGCTGCTGCCGCCTGCGGACGGCTTGCTTGGAGAGCCGAGAACCGGCAGCTACTGCTGCTCTCCAGGAGCCTCGGGGGCCTCGGGCTCGCTTGCCTCCGCCGGCGTCTCCACTGCCGGCGCCGCACCGAGCCCCTGCTCTGCAGCCGTTGGGATAACGAGGTTATCCGACTCGACAATGTCGTCTTCCGGTTCGTCCTGCTCGCTCTGCTTCTGCAGGCCGGTGATCAGGGAGTCACCCAGGGCATCAAGGCTGATCGTCTGGTCGGCGATCTCCCGCAGGGCCACGACCGGGTTCTTGTCATTGTCCCTGTCCAAGGTCAGCGGCGCACCGGAAGAGATGTCCCGCGCGCGCTGGGCGGCCTTCATGACCAACTCAAAGCGGTTGGGAACCTGTAGAACGCAGTCTTCGACCGTTACCCGTGCCATCTGTGGCAACCTCTCTGAAGGGAACCGACAAATCTGCCCGACATTTGCCGAGGCCGCGGGAATATATGGCCCGAACAGCGCCTTTACAACCCTTCTGCACCGAAAATAAACACACCAAAATAATGTTATTAAAGAATGCGCTTTACCGCTCGGCTGTCGGGTAGCCGCGCCAGCATCTCTGCCGGCGTTTCGCCCGTGACCGGATGACGCCAGTTCGGCACCAGTTCCATCAACGGTTTTAGGACAAAGGCCCTTTCTGCAATCCGAGGATGCGGCAGGACCAGTGCTGAGCCCTCCTCCGTTCGCCTGCTTCCATAAGCCAGAAGATCGAGATCCAGGATCCGGCTTTCGTTCCTTCGCCGCCGGATCCTGCCGAACCGCCGTTCAACGTCATGGAGGCGCCCCAGCAGGTCCTCCGCCTGCAGGTCGCCCGCCACGCAGGCGGCTCCGTTCACATACCAAGGTTGATCCGATGCAGGGACAGGTGCAGAGCGGTACCAGGAACTGCACTGGACCACCGCGATGCCGTGGTCCGGCAGGGCCGCCACCGCGGCCTCCAGAGCGTTCTGCGGCGACCCGTGTTCCGGGCTCTCGAGGTTGGATCCAAGCGCGATGAGGATCACCTCGCCGCCCGCCTTGCTATGATTCTCTTGCGACATCTCGGGGACGGCATAAATCTATGGCGAAGAAAATGCGATTGATTTCTTCAGTTTGATGGATCTCGCGTGTAGATTGATGCTGACATCCCGGTTTGGAAAAGATGCCTAGGCAGCATTAGTGAAACAGTATTCCGTTCGGAAGGATTGTTATGAACCTCTATGACCAGGAACGGGTCGCATTATTCATTGACGGCGCAAACCTCTACGCCACCGCACGGTCTCTGGGCTTTGATATCGACTATAAGCGACTGCTCGATGTATTCAATGGGCGTTGTAATTTAGTACGCGCACTCTATTACACTGCACTTATAGAAGATCAAGAATACTCACCGATCCGCCCCCTGGTAGACTGGCTGGACTACAATGGCTATACTATGGTCACGAAGCCGACCAAGGAGTTCACTGACGCTGCGGGCCGGCGCAAAGTCAAAGGCAATATGGACATCGAACTCGCGGTGGACATGATGGAAATGGTCGACCGTCTGGACCATATCGTCTTGTTTTCGGGCGATGGCGACTTCAGGCGCCTCGTAGAGGCCGTCCAAAGGCGCGGTTGCAGGGTTACCGTCGTCTCGACGATCAGATCGCAGCCCCCGATGATCGCGGACGAGCTGCGCCGCCAGGCCGATACCTTTGTGGACCTTGCCGACCTGCAGTCGCAGATCGCGAGACAGTTGCCGGGCGATCGGGCCCGTGCCGGCGAGCGTCTGCGTCAGGACGGATACGAAGACGACCATTTCTCGGATGACGACGACGGCGACTATTTCGAAGACGAGGCTGTCTAGCCTGCATCCGGGGTTCAACCATGTTCTCAGAGCCACCGCCGGATTGCGCGCGCTGCCCTCGGCTGGTCGAATACAGAGACGCCAATAAGCGGAGCTTTCCCGACTTTCACAATGCCCCGGTGCCGGCTTTCGGCCCGCTGGGCGCCCGTCTCTTGATCGTCGGCCTGGCGCCCGGACTGAAGGGGGCCAACCAGACCGGCAGGCCGTTTACCGGAGACTATGCCGGTGATCTCCTTTACGAGACCTTATGCAAGTTCGGCTTTGCGAGGGGACGCTACGGCCGAAATGCCGAGGACGGCCTCAGTCTCCAAGACTGCAGAATCACGAATGCGGTCCGTTGCGTTCCTCCGGAGAACAAGCCGACCGGCGCAGAAGGCAAAAACTGCCGCCCCTTCCTGGAAGCCGAAATCCGGCAGATGGACCGGCTTCGGGTCGTCTTGTGCTTGGGGGGGCTGTCGCATGCGGCGGTGCTCACCACCCTTGGCCAGCGCAAGGCCCTTTTCCCCTTCGGCCATGGCCACCTGCATGAAATCGACAACCTGCTGGTCGCGGACAGCTACCACTGCTCCAGATACAACACCAACACCGGCCGGCTTACAGTGGACATGTTTGAACAGGTGTTCGAAAGCATCTGCGAACGCCTATCCGCGCTCCCGCAACAGCTTTGATTTTCGCCGCTCCCACTCGCGAGACTTGATGCTCTCCCGCTTGTCGGCCTTACGGCGCCCTTTCGCGAGGCCCACCTCGAGTTTGGCGCGCCCTCTTGGGTTGAAGTAGATCGATAGCGGAACCAGGGTATAGCCCTCCCGGCGTACCTGACCGACCAGCTTGGCCAGTTCCCGCTTGTGGACCAGCAGCTTTCGCAGACGTCGGGGCTGATGATTGTTATAGGTGGCGGCAAGGTACTCAGGTATGTGCGCGCCCTGGAGAAACAGCTCCCCGGATCGCTCACTCACGTAGGCTTCGCCAATCGATGCACGCCCGGCACGCAGGGACTTCACCTCGCTGCCGGTCAGCACCAAACCGGCCTCGAAGGTTTCCTCGATCTGGAAATCGCGCCGTGCCCGTCGGTTCTGGGCGGCGATCTGCTTCGCGCCCTGCGTCATTGCTCAGTGGGTCCTCGGAACTAGTTGAGCAACCCGGCGTGAACCATAGCGGTCTTGACCTTGGCCTCGGTTTCGGGACGGACCGAGACCATGGGCAAACGGAGTTCGTTTTCGCATTGCCCCAGCAGAGACGCGGCGAACTTCACCGGCGCCGGGCTCGATTCTTCGAACAGCGCTTTGTGGAGCGGCATGAGCCGGCTGTTCACTTCCTCGACCCTGTCGAGGTCCCGGCGCCTCCAGGCGGCATGGAGCTCAGCGCACAGGCGGGGCGCCACATTCGAGGTCACCGAGATACACCCATGTCCGCCCTGTGCCAGAAACGGCACGATCGTCGCGTCTTCGCCGGAGAGCTGCGCGAAGTCCTCGCCGATCGCCGCCTTCGTCAACGCCGGACGCACCAGATCCGCCGTAGCATCCTTGACACCCACAATGTTCGGCAACTCAGCCAGGCGCTGCATGGTTTCAACCGTCATATCGACAATGCACCGGCCCGGAATGTTGTATATCAGGATCGGAAAGTCGGCGGCATCATGGATGGCGCGGTAATGCTGGTAGAGCCCCTCTTGGGTCGGCTTGTTGTAGTAGGGCGTTACCACCAATGCGGCATCCGCCCCGGCCTCCTTCGCGTGTACGGTCAGTTGGATGGCTTCATCCGTGGAATTGGATCCAGTACCGGCAATGACCGGCACGCGCCCTTTTGCCACTTCAACGCAGAGCGCCGTCACCCGCATGTCCTCGTCATGGCTCAGGGTCGGAGACTCGCCGGTTGTTCCGCAAGGCACCAGGGCCTCGGTCCCCTCGCCGATCTGCCACTCAACGAAGTTCTGGAACGCGCCTTCGTCCACCCTGCCGTCGCGAAATGGGGTGAGGAGCGCAGTGATGGATCCCGAAAACATTGGGCCCGACATAGTGAAAACCCTTAGACTCTCTTGGTTCAGCGGCCCGCGGGACGGGGTGTCCGCGGTGAGGGCAGACCATAACCGCTGGCGTTGGTCGGAGCAAGAAGGGCCGGTGGGGGCGCCATGCCAGAATGCTGGATTCCCGAGCGCCATCTCTCTAGCATTGGTGCAACGCTTCAAGAGGGGACGCCATGAGGTCAGGTGAGATGGTCAGGGTGCCCGGGCTCCTTCTGAGCATTCTGGTCTCGCTCCTTTTCCTTTCCGACGCCGCCCTTGCCGAAACGCTCCCCGCTCCTCTCTCGACAGAGGATCAGGTTCTTTATCGCGAAGCGATACAACTGGTCAGAAACGGACGTAACGGGGCCGGTCTTCGCCTCGCCAGACAGGGTACCAGTCCTCTGGCTGCGAAGGTCGTCGATTGGATCGACCTGACCCGCCGGGACAGCGATCGCTCCTTTTCCGACCTTGAAGCCTTCCTCCGCGCAAACCCTCGATGGCCGGGCCGTTTCCAGCTCTACCGGAACGCCGAGCCCGCGCTGCCGGTGGACTGGGCGCCGGAGCGGGTTCTTGCCTGGTTCGGAACACGCCCTCCGATTACCGGCGAAGGCGCAACCGCATACATCCTCGCGCATCAACAGCTAGGGCGCACAGCCACTGTCGAGGAGATGGTGCCCCTGCTTTGGGTTTCGTTGGACTTCAGACAAAGCGAAGAGGTCCGTTTCCACAGCCTCTTCAAGGCCTTCCTGACGCCGGAAGACGAACGGCGGCGGCTGGAACGCCTCCTGTGGGACCGCCGCACCGCGGCAGCAAATCGTCAGTTGCGGCGCGTGGATAGCGGGCACCGATACCTCGCGCAGGCCCGGATCGCCCTCTACGGCAACAAACCTGGCGTGGATGCCGCAATCAGAAGAGTTCCGGCCCAGCTTCAGAGCGACGAGGGCCTGCTCTACGAGCGCGCCGCCTGGCGCCAGCGACGCAATCGCTTTGACGGTGTCGTCGAGATCCTCAATCAGGCACCGACGCAAGGTGACCATCTGGCAAGCTGGTGGCGCCTTCGGAAATGGGCGTTCTGGCGCGCTCTTGATCGTTCGCAGCACAGACTCGCCTACCAGGTTGCCAGCCGCCACGGACAAAGCGAGGGCCTCGGGTTTGCCGAAGGGGAATGGCTGTCGGGCTGGATCACTTTGGCTTACCTCGACCAGCCTGCCGTCGCCTTTCGCCACTTCGAACGCCTCCACTCCGGGGTCAGTTCCCCGATCAGCAGAGCGCGCGGCGCATTCTGGGCGGCGGAGGCTCAAAGTCGCCTTGGCAATGTCGAAGACGCTCGAAAATGGTACGGAGTTGCGTCAGACCACTCCACCACCTTCTACGGCCAGATCGCTTCCCAGAGAATAGGCTCGGCCAGTCTTGCAGATCTCAAGACACCCGCCCCGCTGTCGCCTGCCGAGAAATCGGCATTCCGCGACCGCGAGCTTGTGAAGGCTATCGCAATCCTCGGTCACTTGGATGAAACCAGATTGCAGCAGCAGTTCATTGCCCGCCTGCGGCAGGACGCCAAGACGGAGGCCGACTTTCACCTTATCGTGGATTTGGCGGCCTCGCTCGGCCGGCAGGAGGTGGCGCTTCGGACCGCGAAGCTGGCGCTGCGGCGGGGGATCGACCTCGGCTCCCTGCTCTACCCGAAGCGCGCGCTATCGGGGCCAGACACCCCTGAGCCCGCTCTCGTTCTCGCGCTGATGCGTCAGGAGAGTGAGTTCTATACAAGGGCCAGAAGCCCTGTGGGTGCACTCGGCCTGATGCAGTTGATGCCGGCAACGGCAAGACAGACGGCGCGCGGCATCGGGCTTTCCTACGACAGAGGCCGGTTGACGGATGACCCCGACTACAACATCGCGTTGGGGCGCGCCTATCTGGCGGAACTCCTGGAGCGGTTCGACGGCTCGTACATTCTGGCCTTGGCGGCTTACAATGCCGGTCCTTCACGTGCGGAGCGCTGGATCTCCCAGTTCGGCGACCCTCGCTTGCCTTCCGTTGACCCGATCCTGTGGGTCGAGCGGATTCCTTTCGCGGAAACCCGGAACTATGTACAACGGATTCTGGAGACGCTGACTATCTACAGACAGATGGAAGGCTCAGCGAGCAGGCCATGGGCCCTGAAGGTTTCCCCGCTCGGTTCCTAGAAAGTCCAGAAACGCATGCGGTTGTGATCGGACGACGCCCATGTCGCGCATGAAGGAGCACCACTGTGGCATCAGATAACAAGGCCCGCTTCAAAGGGATAACGGCCTGCGTCTTTGACGCCTACGGGACGCTCTTCGATGTGCACTCGGCAATCCGTCACGGCGGAGAGGAGCTTGGAGACAGGGCGGCTGAGGTATCCGAACTCTGGCGCCAGAAACAACTGGAGTACACCTGGCTACGCAGCCTTATGGGCGCCCACGCCGACTTCTGGCAAGTGACTGCGGAAAGCCTGGAGTTCGCCCTCTCCGCAACGGGGACCGGGAATGCCGACCTTCATCGGAGGCTGATGGAGCTTTACCTGACGCTCGACGCCTATCCGGAGGTCAAGACGACTTTGGAGGCACTAAAGAACGCAGGCTTGGCCACTGCAATTCTCTCCAACGGCAGCCCGAAGATGCTGGATGCAGCGGTCCAATCGGCCGGACTTCAGCCCGTTCTCGATCTGGCGCTTTCTGTCGAAGAGGTCGGAATCTACAAGCCGGACTCGCGTGTCTACCAGCTTGCCGTCGATCGCCTTGACACGCAGCGGGAAAACATCTGCTTTCTCTCAAGCAATGGCTGGGACGCACGCGGCGCAGCGCACTTTGGCTTCCACGTCGCGTGGGTAAACCGCTTCCAAAGAGAGCCGGATCGCCTGCCCGGTGAACTGGGCGCTACAATCAGCACGCTCGCCGAACTCCCACCCTTGCTGGGTATTGGCTAACCGCTCCAGGTGCCTCGGCGACATCACCGCGACCAAGAAAGACGATGCCCTTTGCCTGATACAACGACTGCGACCCGATTTGATAACGTCCCCGCGTTCGACGACGTTCTGCGTGCGGCCGAGCGCTTGCGCGGCTGGGCGGCCGTGACTCCGTTGTTGGAATCCACCGCCCTGAACGAGTTGGCTGGCGGCAGGATCCTGCTTAAGGCAGAGTCGCTTCAGCGAACCGGATCCTTTAAGTTTCGTGGCGCCTTTAATCGGATCTCCCAGATTCCGAAAGCCCTCCACAGGAATGGCGTGGTCGCCTTCTCCTCTGGAAACCACGCACAGGGCGTCGCCGCCGCTGCCGCCATACTTGGGCTTCCGGCTGTAATCGTGATGCCGAGAGATGCCCCGAAGATCAAGATTGAGAACACAAAGGGTTATGGGGCCGAAGTCGTCCTTTATGACCGCCTGACGGAGCCCCGCGAAGAGATCGGCGACCGCCTCTGTGAGGAACGAGGCGCCACACTCGTACGGCCTTACGACGACGGCGGAATCATCGCCGGCCAGGGAACCTGCGGATTGGAAATCGCCCGCCAGGCAGAAACCCTGGGCGCAAGACCGGACACACTGCTGGTCTGCTGCGGCGGAGGGGGACTGACGGCCGGCTGCGCAGTCGCTTTCGAACGCCTGCTGCCCGACGCCGGCGTGATGACCGTCGAACCGGCTCACTACGACGACACCAGACGCTCCCTCGAAGCAGGAAAGATCCTGCCCAATCAGGGCGCAGAGGGATCAATCTGCGATGCCCTCCTGGCGCCGCAACCGGGAACGCTCACCTTTGCGGCCAACCAAGCCCGTGTGAGGGGCGGCTTGGCCGTAACCGACCAGGAAGTGAAGGCCGCGATGGCTTTCGCCTTCCGCGTCCTCAAGCTGGTCGTGGAGCCAGGCGGGGCCGTCTGCTTGGCGGCGGTCCTTGCAGGCAAGATCGACTGCGCCGGCCGGACAGTCGCTTTGACCCTGTCCGGCGGAAACGTTGATCCCGGTCTCTTTCGCTCTGTCCTCGAAGAACAGGGCGACTGCAGCCCTTAGCTCGCGAGAGGCTTGCTGGTCTGGGAGCCGCCGCTGCCGCTCGACGCTGTCGGCGCCGGCGTGACGTTGCTGGTACCACCGGAGGAACGGCTCGCACCTTCAAGCCGCTTGATGTTGCCCTCGATGAAGGCACCCGCCTCAATGGCCAGGCTGTCATGGATGATGTCGCCGATCACACGAGCTGACTTCGCCATAACGACAGATTTTGCCTTTACGGCACCATCGATGGTTCCGCAGATCCGCACGGCATCGCAGCTGATGTGGCCCTTGACCTGAGCCCCCTCTCCGACGGTGAGGGTTGCGCTGTCGATGTCACCTTCGACAAAGCCATCCACCTGGATGTCGCCGTCGCTTCTCAGGTTGCCGGTTATCTTCAGATCGGCGCTGATGATCGAAGGCACACCACTGTTGGCGGGGCTTCGCTTTGGCTCCGTGCTGGTGGGCGTTACAGCTTCGGGGCTACCACTGGTCTCTTTAGTCTTTGAAAACATGCTTGCCTGCCGTCAAGAACTTCATGGGGTTGAGCGGAGCGCCGTTATAGCGCACTTCGTAATGTAAGTGTGGACCGGTGCTGCGGCCGGAAGAGCCGACAAGCCCGATCTTCTCGCGATTAGCTACCGACTGTCCTGATTTGACAAGAATCTTTTTAAGGTGGGCGTAACGCGTTCGAATGCCGTGGCCGTGATCAATCTCGATCATGCGACCGAAGGGCCCACTCCAGCCGGCATAGGTGACCGTTCCTGGTGCTGTCGAGTAGATGGGCGCCTTCGTGCGCGCCCGGAAATCCAATCCGCGATGGTACGCCATGCGCCCATTCAGCGGATCTTTGCGCTTGCCGTAGCCGCTGCTGATGGAATAGCTGTCCAGCGGAACCGTCAGCGGCAGCGTACGCATTATCTTCTGTAATGCATTCCAACGATTTAGGCGTAGATCTAGAAGCGAGAGGGCAATCTCGAGCTCCGCATCGCCATTGAAATCGCCTGAGTAGTCGCCGGCGATGAAAGGACCGCCCTGAGAGGCGCCGCTGCCCTCAACACGTGCCAGCAGGTCCTCAACTTTCAGGCCTGTCATCGCAACCGTGCGTTCGATACTGTCGACCCCAAGCTCCGTGCGGTCGCGCAAACGTTCCACAATGCTGTGTTGTGCAGCGCGCAGATCCGACATCCTTTGGCGCGCGTCCACAAGCTCACCCTGCAGACCGGATTTGTCGTCTGCCAGGCCGTCGCCCCGATGAATAGCCGTCTCCAGCGACTGCTCCAGCGCTGAGATCTGTCGATCCAGTCCGTCTTCGCGGTTGGCTGCGAGCATCAGTTGAGATTCCAGGACCCGGATCTCGTCTCGGAACTGTCCCCCAGTCGTTTCCGCTGCTTCCCGCTCTCGCTGTGCTGTCATCACCTGCGAACGGAGGTCCGCGACCGTGGCTTCAAGCTGGCGTCTCGCCGTATCGGACTGCGTCAGTTCGCTTTCAAGATCCTGCAGCCTCTGACCCAGCATGCGGTGTGCTTCAGCCGCCTGTCCGCCCTCCGGACTGTCGTCCACCAGAATGGAGCGCATGGACTGAACGCGTGCACGAAGAGCTTGGTCGCGCTCCAGAATGGCCTCGAGCTCGGAACCGAAACGCTCAGCCTTCGATCCCAGTCCGGCCCGGGCCGCCACGACCCTGGTCTCTTCGGCCGCGGTCTTTCTGAGGTTCTCCTCGATGCGGGCAAGCGCTTCCTCGCCCTGCACACCGTCGCGCAGCGCCGAGAGCAGGTAAGCCTGGTTGTCTTCAAGAGAGCCGGCAATGCGCGCGAACTGCTGGTGGTACTCTGCGACTTCGCTCAGGAGAGAAAAGTAATCGAGCTTCTGTTGTTCGATTTCGTCGTCCTTGCCTGCGATGGTGTATTCCTGCAGAACAAAACCGCCGCTCGCAGCGAGCGTCCAAACAAGAAACAGGACGACAGCACACATGCCGGCTTGTTGTGTGCGAACCGAGAGCCGCAGGACTGTGACTCGGTCGTGGGCACGGAGAATCAGCTCCCGCGGCACGAAAAACGCGCCGAGCTTTGCCTCTACCCTGCTTCTCAGGCCCTGCAGCATATGCCCTGCAATCCTCCCGAACTCTCACCCAACTCTCGGCCCCCGCCCCTCCTGACCGAGAGATCCGCCAGCACCTGAAAATTGAGCAAAATCAAATTACTAATCCACCATCCTGAAAAGAGACATTGAATTCGGCATGTAACTTCATGGCCGGGAACTTAAGCCCGACCGACCTGCGGCGGTTATCGGCTCAGGCGGTGCCGGCGGCTACGACGGCACCAAGCGTTAAGGGCAGCGCCCCTTCCGATCATGGGATGTCCCCCAAAACGCCTGTTCATCAAGCCGGATCAAACTTAAGCAAGCGTTAACGCGCTTCTCGTGTCACATGGAATTCATATGCGGGAGGCTTCGGTATTCAGCAGCAGGCAGGAAACTGCGAGCCGGCGCCACTTTGGCCCCGTCTGTTGGGCGGGGCGCCCGGTTCAGAGCCGTTTACGGGGCGTTCCCGATCGGGGACGGGAGCTATTCCCCTCCGACACGCTGAACACGGGTCGGCACGCGATCTCCGCATGGATTTGGCAAACTGGGAGAGATATGGCGGACAGGGAGGGATTCGAACCCTCGATGCAGCTCTTAACCACATACTCCCTTAGCAGGGGAGCGCCTTCAGCCACTCGGCCACCTGTCCTCGCCGGGAAAAGCGCAGGTTTCCTAACGTTTTCCGTCCGGGTCGCGCAAGCCCAAAGTGCAGGAAAGCGCAAGAAAGTGCAGAACGGCGCAGGAACTGTGGCACAGAGCTGACACAGTTTTGTTCACGCTGCGTTGCCTGCCGGCCACTTCGAACGGTGTTCCTCGATGCTTCAGGGAGGTGCTGCATTGGTTGAGAAGCATGAAAGTGACACAACTCTCCGCTACCATCACCTCTGTTCGGTCTATCGTGGGGGAACTTCATGCGCACGCTCGTCTTGGCGGGTCTTCTGACCTTTGCCAGCGCCGCCCAGGCACAAGATGTGAGGGTCGGCACATTTAACACTGAGTCCGCTTCCGACACACAGCCCTTCCGGGTTGCCGAGACCATTCGCGAAGTCGGCCGGGTCGATGTCTGGGCCTTTCAGGAGGTCGCTGACAGCGCCGCCGCTGTCGAATTCACCCAAGCCGCGAGCGCTGTCGCTGGTCGGAGCAACTACCGCTACATCGTCAGTGAGAGCGGCGAGATCACGTCTCCAGACAGACAAAACGATTTCCTGGCCATCGCCTACAATTCGTCACGCCTGCGCCATGTCGAGACGGTTGAACTGCATGGCATTCGCTCGGAGCCTGGCACAGGGCGGCTTGGCAAACCGAACTGGCGGCTTCGCGGAGCGCTCTTCGCGCGCTTCCAGGATCGAGAGAGCGGGAATGAGTTCTATGTCGGCAATGTCCATCTGAAGTGCTGCGGCGGAATCGGCCTGGACATCCGGGCGCATCAAGCGTCGATCCTACAGGAGTGGGTGGCAGAGGCCGATGCGCCGGTTATCCTGACGGGAGACTTCAACATCCCGGTGAGCCCAAGCTCTTCCAATGGCAACCCGGACTCCAGCGCGTTCACCACGTTGCAAACACAGATGGATTGGCTCCGTCCCACCAACCCGATCAAAACGCAGTGCAGCCCGCAGTTCAACTCGATGCTGGACCACTTCTTCATGACCCCAAACGCTGGCATCTCAGCGAAGGGTATCCGGGTTCATATGACTGAACAGTCCTACTGCGATCTGGATCAACAAGGCTACGCGGATCATCGGCCGGTGACTGCGGACTTCGACGTTCGGTAGACCGTGACCTCCGACCTCGACATCTGGCGCAGCGCCCAAACCCTGCTTAAAGCGCATGGAGAGGAAAAGGCACTGCTCTTGGCGGCCCAGCGGGTCGACAGTCTTTTGGAGAGCGGAGACCGTGAAGGCCGTCGAACATGGCTTCGGATACTGAACGCCCTGAACGAGCTTCTAAGAACTAACCCAAGGGAAAGGGACAGAGTTCACTAGTCGACATTGATCCATTCATCTTGGGTGTCAAATAGGTCGACAGTGGTTGAACCGATCAACAAGGCTGAGAGTAGCAGCTACCTTGTAAGCTTCGCGGGCCTTGCAATTGGTTGCGGGGGCCTGCAACCAACGATATCAGCAGGGTCTTTTCCAAGCGACGGCATGATGATCCAAAATCAGGTAAGGCGGGTTTGCCTAATTGAGAGCGGGGCACGCAACCACCTATATTTGCTGTTTTGCACCAGCCGCCGCTCTCTCAAAACTGCCGGGCCGAACTTTGCGACCTAGTTTGTCGGGTCCCTCGTGACGCACCGCCCTGAGTCGATATGATTACCTCGACTTGATTGTTCCTCTACCGCTCTAAGTCTTCCGCAATAGCTTCGAATTGCACCAGCGCGGCTTGCAAATCATCGACGATCTCGGATGCCAATGTCGCTGGATCCAAGACACTCTCGCCACCCTCGATCTCTTCTTGGAGCCAGGCTATGTCGAGCCTGCACTCTCCTTGGCTCGTAAGTTCCTCATAGTCAAAGGAACGCCACCGTCCAGATTGGTTCTTCGATGACCAAGTAGCTCGCCGGCGTCCATATTCGCCTGGTTTGAAGCATTTAACGAACTCGTCCAGATCAGGCCGTTGTATCGGATTTGATTTCAGTGTGACATGAAAGTTTGTTCTCAGGTCATATATCCACAACTTCTTCGTATGGGGACCACCTTTCCTCTTTGGCTTGTTGAAAAAGAGCACGTTTGCCTTAACACCTCCCGCATAGAAGATACCGGTTGGCAATCGAAGCAACGTATGGACTTCACACTCGTAGAGCAGGCGTCTGCGGATTTTTTCGCCCGCTCCTGCCTCGAATAGTACATTATCCGGCACTACGATTGCGGCGCGTCCATTTGATTTTAATATGGTGTTGACGTGTTGTAGAAAATTCAATTGTTTGTTTGAGGTAGAAGTCCAGAAATCTTCACGAAATATCGTCAAATCTCGGATGTGATTTTCTTCGAGATCGCGAAGAATAGTTACGCTGGACTTTTTCCCAAATGGCGGATTCGTGACGACGACGTCATATCGATCACCACGATCTACAGCTAGGCTATCTGTGATCGTGATTGGTGGAGGCGCTTCATCTGCCGACGGACCGATGCCGTGAAGCAAGAGATTCATCGCACCAAGCCGTGCCACCGCAGGGACCAGTTCATCCCCCCGTATCGCGCGAAGACGCAACAGCTCTTTTTGCTTTTTCGTCAATCGATGATTAGTCTCCCGAATATAACTAACAGCCGCTAATAGGAACCCACAACTACCGCAGGCCGGATCGCAAATGGTATCAGATGGCTTAGGTTGAATTACGTCTATAATCGCTTGTATGACTGGCCTGGGCGTAAAATATTGTCCGGCGCCACTTTTTGTGTCCTGCGCGTTCTTTTCCAGTAGCCCCTCGTATGCGTCTCCTTTCACGTCCGCATCTAGAGCACTCCAGTTTTCCTTTTCTATTAGGTCATTCACTAAGAGAGCCAGTTTGGCAGGGTCACGAATTTTGCTCTCAGCTCCTTTGAAAATGACACCAAGCATCCCCGGCCCATTTCCCAGCTCTCTAAGCACATTGCTGTAGTGATCCTGCAGCTGCCGATTGTCAGGTTTCGAAACCAAGCTGCCCCAATTGAACGCTTCTGGGACAATATCGGGATGTCCATCTTCTCCTTTTTGCTCGTAAGCCATCTTCAAAAAAAGCAGGTACGTTAGCTGTTCGACATAGTCCGGATACGACAACCCATCATCTCTGAGGATATTGCAGTAGCGCCAAAGCTTTTGAACGATTTGTTGAGATGTGGTGGGCACGTTCGTTGTTCCTACTGGTGTGTTGCGAGAATCGGCTCGATCCACGGATGTTCGGCTCGGTAAGCAATAAGCATCGCTCTAGCGGCCGCAGAATGCTCTGCTTTCGGATGAATTATCTCGCCAATAGTCCGGAGTGCCGCCTCCAAGGCTTGTACTGCCGCGTTATTGTCTACATTCACAGATCTAAATTGAATGTCTGTTTGCTTAATGAGCCTCAAGAGCTTTGAATGAAGGTCTCGACGCTTGGTTTTTACCTTAGTTTCGTTCAGGTGATATAGCTCAATCGAAGTTTGAGCGCGCTTGTTGAACACCTGATTCTGATCCTCACCATATCTCTCTACAGCTCGGCCATCCGGCTCAAACCACAATAGAGTAGGATCCGTTGAACTTACCGGGTCCAGAAGCGCCGGCTGTTCAAACGAACAATCGTCACCTTCCGCATAGGACCGCTTGCTCTCGTCCATTAATGGAAAGTGGTCATGCTTACCACCTGCCTCGGAGGTCTTCCTATCTTTTCTTCGGCTATTACAAAACGTACATGAATAGCGATAATTCCTGAAATCAAAGGCTAACCACCAATAACCTTCATGGTGATCTGCCTCTTCAACCCGGCCCTTGGGCCGGAAATGATCAACCGCATTGTCCGACCGAACTTCTAGGGATTCACAATACCAGCATTTGTCATGTGATACTGATGCAAGAATCTCTTTAAGCTCTCGCCAGAGCTCTGCTTTCTGTTGAAGAAGTTGAGCGCGGTTTGCAGGTTCTGCGGCCCGAATCTCTTCTAGCGCCTGTTGCGCGCGCTCTACCCAACCTTCCGGGAGCTCTTCTTCCAATTCGTCCGTATTAATACATCTCACTTTGGCACTTCCTCAGTCTTGATTTTTTCAATAACCTCGAGTGCCTTTTTTTTCTGTTCTTCCTGTTCCTCTTTCGAGAGCCTAGGTTTTTGTAAGCCATGCCTATGCTCCCACTCCGTCATGGCATCCACGAAACGCTTGTAAAGGGGATCTCGGTCAGTCCTAGTGAAGTCTTGCTCTTCCACCCAAATGTTCAACTTACGAAGGTTTTCTTCCTCTTCGGGAGTTAAATGTTCCTTGATGGCAAGCCGCCGTCTTAGGTCGAGCTGTTCTAGTGTTTCTGGGTCCAACTCCGACCGCAATCCATAGACGTCACTCATAAGTAAACCGGAAATGCCCATTCCAACTGGATCTCTCTCTGGGTGTTCTCCGGTAACCCGCCCCGCTTGATCGCGTCTCATGACATGCACTTGGTCAGCGCGGAGGCCAGCAACAACCAATGGATCATGAGTGGCCATCAGGACATGACTAGAATAATCCTTCGTTACTGTTTCGTTCAGCAATTGGACGTAGTTCAAACTCCACGCAGGATTAAGGTGAGTATCAGGTTCATCAAGGAGGATGAGCGACTCTTCTTCTCTGGTGAATCGGAGTAATCCAAGTACCATCAAAAGCTGTTGCTCGCCTTCACTCAGCTCACGGAATGTTAGGCTGCTGTCAACGCCCTTAATGACCACTCTCGCTCTTACATCTTCGACAAGATCAGCAAGATGCATGCTGTCCAAAGCTTTGAAGAACTCCCGGCCCGATTCATAAGAACGTCCAAACTCCTGAAGATCTCTCTTGTCCTTAAGATACAGATACAACCGGTCCAACGATCGGCCCCGTGTTCCGCTAGCTTTTCGGCGCAATGGCGCTAATGACTGCTGATGTAGTTTATCTAGTAAATCGCGGACTACACCTACAGCGCCCCAAAACCTTGGATCACCTCGCTTCAGTCGTGCGGAGCTATACCAATGAGGACGCTTAAGGACAAAAAGCACGGAATCAAGATCTTGAATCCTTAGGTAATCTTGTAGAAATTTTCTTTGGTTCGGATCGTCCTCCCAAAAAAAGGCTAAGAGAGCAAATTTGCTGTGTAGCAAGCTTATGTATAGCAGCGGCCTGAGAGGCTGATCCCTCCCCGCCCTTAGCTCCCTATCGAATTGATCCTCGTGCTTCTCAAAATGAGACAGCATGCGATCACTGTGCCCTGAGTAATACACAAAGACATTGCTCGGTAAGCTCTTGCCTCCTCCACGACGAGAAAATTGTTGGATCGGGATCCTATTTCCGCCCACTAGAATGTGTAAAGAATCCGACCCTACACGCTCGGGATCTGCTTTAATGCTTACTAGCTGGCCACGACATGTGTACTCAATTTGGTACGCAAATGCCGGCGGTTCGCCGAGATCAAGATCGCGGAATATGACGACTAGAGCTTCGAGTAAGTTTGATTTAGCAGTTGCATTTCGTCCGACCAGCACAGATGTAAATGACTCTTCGCTGAACTTAACGCGAAAGTCTTCTAAATTCTTCCACTTCGGTATATGGAGCGAAGTCAGGCGCATCAGGCGGCAATCTCGATGTAACTTAGATTAGCGTCTTCCGTCTCGGAGGCATCCTTGTTGCGAGATTCGCGAATTCTCCCTAGTTCAAGTTCAGCCTTTAGACCTTCGTAGAACTCATCGACGGTTTGATCGTCGAAGCCACATTGCTCAAACAGTTCGGCCGCCGTGAGCCTTCCACCAGCACTCATAAGTGCGTCATATATTGGTAGTCGAGTTCTTCGGGGCATAGCGCTACTCACTTTTGGGGTTATCGTTTTGGCCCTACGTTTGGTGCTGTCACCCGGCTTGTCCCTTAGAAGCACCTCAATTTCCGCGAGCAGGTCCTTTCCGCTTCCCTCACTTGGGTCTTGAGGGATCAAGCGTCCACCAAAGGCCTTAGCCAGAATCGATCGTCGTAATGTAATCCCCCTCTGAATTAGGGAATTAATCGTCTGCTCTTGTACGGAGATGATTGACAGAAGCCTTTTGACCTCGGCGACGATGCGTTTCTGCTCCGCGACCGGTGGCAAGGGAAAACGCATGGCCGCGAAGCGCTTCAGTCCCAAGTGGGCAATATTCGTAGACCAGCGAGCAATACGTTGGAATTTCTTGGAATGGAAGTAGTGCCTGAAAACTATGAGGGCGAACTCGGGATCGATTCCCTCTCCGGTGCGCACACGAATAAGAGTGTTCTGAAAACACACGTTCGGCACTTCTCCTCGAAACAAGGCGGGTCGGCCCACCAGTTCCAAGCTTTGTCCCTCATTTAGTAGAATGTCTCCGTGCCTAACGTGATACACCTCGTACTCTTCTGGAGTGAAGTTCATTGACTTGACGTCAGAGGTGTCAATTCGATCCTCAAAGACATTCGCTACACGGAGATACGGTCGAAGATGGGGCCCGGTATGGTGTTTCGGTGATCGTTGCCTACCGAGCCGAACCTCGCCGATGTCTCCGACCAAAGCCCAAGCCCATCCTTCCGGCAAGGGTTCATCGTTGTTTGTGGCACCTTTGGGTGCCTGAGCGTCCCAAAATGTGGGTTCAGCCTTGCTCCCCGTTGCTCTTATGTGCAGGTTTCGCTTTATTTTCTGCAGAAGCACAGAAGCTGGTTCAAAGGGTCTAAGCTCTCTTCGGGCGAGTTCAGCTTCGTTAGCGACGAGTTTACCGCTCACCGCACTTCTAAGGACTGACTGGCGATAAGCTGCGGCCTTTCTCTTGGAGCTCTCTAGCGAGGCTCTGGACGCCGCCAAGCGACTGAATTGCGTTTCGATTTCGTCAACAATTCGATGCTGTTCTTGAGATGGGGGAATGACAAGAAGCACGGTTTCGCTGATCGTGCGTATCGACACGCTTGCTTGATTTACATGTTGCTTCGACAGATTCCTGAAATAACCTGTCATCCACAAATAGTGCAGCTGATGTGCCATGAAGCGATATGACAAACTAGGCGCAAATCTCAAAATTGTCATGTGATTCGAATAAGACCAATCTGCGCTGATATCTATCGATGAAGTTTTCCCGATCAATTCTCTACTGTTTGTATTGTTGAAAATCACGTCTCCCTTCTGGACCTTCGGAAACTCGTCAATAAGCTCCTCCGGCGCATACCTCACGTCCGACAGGTCTATCCGCCCCTCTCGCGTGATATTCATTGGCCGCAAATGAACAAACCCAGGTGGCTCTAAAGAATGACGTCCACTTGCTTTTCCAGATCGAATCTCGACAACGAGATCCCCTACCTGAGCCACTGCCCAGCTCGGGGGTAACTCATTCAATTCTATCGGATAGTTGTGCTTAATCGCAGAGTTCATTAGATCAAAATCAGCCTATTTTCGTTATCATTAGCTCAAACAGATTCGCCGAACGACGGTTACGCGCTATCCTTTTGTTTGAATGGGTTAAAGACTGGAGCACCTAATGCTTGGAAGTCTCTTACGTTCCGCGTGGCAACAGTCAAATTCCTTGCCACGGCCGTCGCGGCAATCATCGCGTCCTCAATGATCGTGTCGGACTTGCGATGCTTGAGACGCGCCCACTCCCTGAAGGCAGTCGCATCCATCGGTAAGATGCCGTAGCCCGCCACGACCTGGTCGAGCCAGTGTTCCAATTCTTCCGCCTTGGTCACATCTTGCTCTCGAGTGATCTCAATACCCGCCTGTATCTCCCCAACCGTAACTGCGGACAGAAAAAGCTGGTCCGCCGGTACATCCGCAATCCAGTTAAGGACGGCCTTATGTGGCTTGGGGCGCCGCAACTCCGAAACGACGTTGGTGTCGAGAAGATACACCGGCCTACTCGAAGATCGGTGTCGCGCGGTGGCGGTGCTTCTTACGCGGTGGCGTAAGCATGTCGGTTCGTGCCTTCGGCGTTAGGAGCAGGTCCTTTAGATTTGGCTTCGTCATCTTTTCCAATCTCCGCCATTGCTCGATCGGGACGAGCACGGCCGCCTCCACGCCGCGCTTGGTCACGATCTGCGGCCCTTCCGAGAGGCTCGCCTCGAGAAGCTCACTGAAACGCGCCTTCGCGTCCTGAACCTGCCATGTCTTGCCCATGCATCCTCCGACGCCCTTTATTCTGACTAGGTATATGACTAGTCTGAGCCAAAAGCAATTGCAAAGATGCACTACAGCGCAGCGACGAAACCCTAAAATTTTAGAGGATGTCAGGGCTGTTTACGGTTCCAGACCAAATAAGCCGCACCATCATCCTCGAACAAGGCCGCCCGAACCGGCTCCGGGAAGCTGGGATCGTCGAGGTGGACGCTGAGATAGTCCCGCGGCTCCTCGCCATTGGTTTGGGCCTTCCAGGCGGCGCCGAGTTCGGCCCGCCCAGCATAGACCCGGAAATCCGGCGCTCCCTCGCTCTTCTTGCTGTCATTCGCAATGATCTTGGCCTTGACGTTGACCGTCAGGGTGCGGATCGTGCCGACATAGCCGTCCTTGCCGACCGTAAAGCTTCCAATAGTAGCCATCGTTCAAACCTCTGTTGCTTTGGTTGGTGGGGAAGATGGGCGTGCGTCTTCGAGTTCTTTGCGCGCCCGTTTGAAACCGGGATCGGCGTTCATGAAGGCCTCCAGCATGAAGGGGATGAGATCGGCGACGCTCTCCTTCTGGCCATAGGCGCGCCGGTAGATCTCGGCATAGTCGTTGAGCGCCGCCTTCAGGTCTGCATCGGCCGAGAAAGTGATCTTCACACTCTCGCGGTCGGGGAGCCTGTCGAGCTTCAAAGTCATCGGATCACTCCCAGGTCGCGGTAGGGCCGCAGCACCAGGTCTTTGTTTACGATGATGCGCAATGGCCAGCCGGGTCGGATGGTGATGGTGGATTGGATGTTGAGGCTGCGCTCGGTGATGCGCTGGCCGACCTGATTGGCGCTGTCCTGGGAGGACTCACGGATCGCTGCGACGAGATCGCTTTCTTCGTCGCCGAAGGTCAGCTCCGTCGCGACGCCGAGCAGCGTCGACAGCACAATGCCTTCCAGCAACCGCCAGGTGTGGAAATCGACCTCGTCCTCAAGGCCCGCATAGCCAGCCACGTCGGTCGCCGGCAGGTTCTCGATCACGACGGACGAGCCATCCGGCATGATGATCCGCTGCCAAATCACGAGGGCGCGGTCTTGCCCGAAGGCGATGACGCTGTCATAAGTCCCTATCAGGCGGGAGCCTTGCGGGATCAGCAGATAGGTTCCCGAGACCGTGTCGTAGATGTTCTCGGTGATCTGCGCAACTACACGGCCCGGCAGATCGGAGTTGATGCCGGTGACAAGGCTGGCGGCGATGACGGTCCCCGCCATCACCTGATAGGGCGAGGCCGGGTCCTGCAACGCATGCGGATTGTAGATGTCCGCGTCGACGCCTTGGTCGAGGAAATCGAGCTTGCGCCCTTGAAGGTTCTGGTCGTTCTGGAGGTCCAGCTCCAGCGGGCCGCCCGCGCCACCCCTGCTGGCGACCTCGAAGGGGTTGCGGTCGGTCAGCGCCGTTCCCGGCGCGGAAGGTATTGCCGCGCTCGAAACGTCTGCCTGAGCGACACCAACCGTCCTCGAAGTGAGTTGGAAAAACACCCCGGACTCGCGGCCCTGTTGGGCGAGCCGCGCTTGCCGGATACGCTCGGCGCGCGCCGCGTCATCTTCAGGACTGGGACGGAACGGCATCGCCGGCGTTGGCCCGATCCCCAACTCCCGCTCGGCGCCGACGACGGCGGGCCCAATATCGCCGGGCAGCGGCGGACCCAGCTCTACCGGCGGTCGCGCGATGTCGCTGTAACGTCGCGGCAGGGCTTCGAGCCCATCGGGAGTCGGATTGTTGTCGGTCCGGTAGAGCTCGCGCCTGGTATCGTCGCGGTCAAACAGGCGCGGCGGATCGAGCGCGAAGATAGTCGCGCCGAGGATCAACAGCAGACCGGTGCCGGAGAGCGCGATCAGCGCACGCCGGTTGATCCGCGTGACCGGACGCGGCGCGGCGCGCAGCATCAGGTCTTCCGGATCGACCTTTGGCGCGCTCGCCTGAGGTGGATCTGGGATCGACGGATCGTCTGGGCGCGACGGCGTCATCAGCGGTCCTCGCGGTCCAGGATGCGGTTTTGGCTGACCTCGATGTCGCCGGTCCGCGGCCGGCTCGACGCGGCGGGACGGCCATCGGTCCGTGTGATGCGCACGACGTGCTGCGGGTCTTCGCCGAGCCGGAGCTCGGCAGCCGCGAAGAGCCGGTCGACGACGTAGTAGCGGCCTCGCACCCGGTAATTGACGAGCTGGTTCTCGCCATCTGGGCCGACCACGAAGAGCGGCGGCGCCTCGCCCTGGTCAAGGCGGGCCGGGAACTGGATATAGACCTTGTGAGTGTCGTCGAAGACCCGCACCGGGCGCCAGGGCGGCGTGTCGCCGCTGATCGCATAGCGGAAGCGCAAGTTGTCGATATCGAGCCCGCGGTCGATCACGCGGTCGGCGGCTTCTTCGGCTGCGATATTGCGGCGCGTGAGCGCCAGGAGCTCATCGCGCGGATAATGCCAGGAAACCGAGGCCATATAGGTCTCGGGCGTGCTGGTGAGCTCCAGGTGATAGGCGCGCCGGTCAGTGATGATGACGAGGTTGGTGCGCAGGCCCTCGGCAATGGGTTTGACCAGCACGTGCGCTTGTGCCGCCGCGCCGGAACCGCTCACCGTATCGCCGATCACCCAGCGAACGGTGTCACCGGCCGAGACGGCGACGATCTCCTCGCCCGGCTGGAGCGCGATGTTGCTGACGTTCTCGGGCGAGGTATAGAGCTGGTAAAGCGCGCCTTGCGTATAGGGATAAACCTGGATCGCGTTGATATAGCCGTCCGTGCTCGGCTCTACCGCGGCGGCAGTGTTGGCGTCCGTGACGCGCTCCTCCGGCGGCCGCGAGTCCTCCGCGGGCGGCTCCCATTCCCTTGGAACCGGCATCAGCTGACCCGGCAGGGGCAACGGTTCGGGCACGGTAACGATCTCGACGAGACGCGGCGGCTCTGCAGCGAGCGTTGCGGCATCTAAGTCTTCCGCGTCGTAACTGATCTCGGGTGGCAATTGCTTTGTGGCGCAGGCAGCCAGCAATAAGGACACAGCAACGACCAGTATCTTTTTCATGGATTTTCTCTCGAGATGAGGTCGCGACTCCAGTTGAGGGCGTGGACATAGATGCCGAGCGGGTTCTTCCTAAGCACCTCCTCGGTGCGGGGCGGCTGCAGGACGATGGAAAGGACGGCGGTGTAGCGGATGGTGTTGGCGAGCGTACCGTTCTCGAAGGACTGCTCCCGCCAGCGCACATCGAAGCTGTCGCCAGAGGATCGCACGATGCTGGTCACCTCGACGGTGACGGTGCGCTGACCGACTCTCGAAAACGGATCGTTCTCGCGCGCATAGTCGTTGAGCGTGTTGGCGGCGCGGTCGGTGGCGTAGTCGTAGGCGCGCAGCCAATTCTGGCGCACAACGATTGGATCGATCGAGAGCGAGCGGACATTCTCGATGAAGCGCGCCAAATGGTAGGCGATCTGGGCGTCGGTCGGCTCATAGACGGCAATGGCCGGGCCGATGGCGCGGGTCCGTCCAAGCGTGTCGATCTCGACGACATAAGGCGTGATGGTGCTGCGTCCGGCTTGCCAGACGACGCCGCCCGACAAGCCGATGGCGAGCGCCAGGCAGCCGAATGCCATAAAGCGCCAATTCCGCGCTTGGACGCGGGCCGAGCCGATGCGCTCGTCCCAGACCTGGGCCGCCTTCTGATAGGGCGTCACCGGCTCGGGGGTTTCGCCATAGGTCGTGGTGGTGCGTTTGAACATTAATCGTCGTCCCTCAGTCATCATCTCTTAGTCGGGGATTTTCGCCGGAGGCCGGGCGGTCGCCGTCGCGGATCGTGTGGGCCGTCACGGTCGCGCCTTCGCGCAGCCGTTGTTCTCGCCTCAGCTTCTGAGCCCAGTCGGGCGCACCGCTTGCCGCGGCTGTCGTTCCGGCCGACGCCTCACCGCCGCTGGGACGCGTGCCGCCCGTCGCGGTGAACGCTCCGCGCTGGCCGCCTGCAAAGGATTGCCGCACGCCCGATGTCGCGCGTCCCGCAATGCTGCGAACGCCCTGACCGACAGCACCGGCGCCGGCGCGGGCGACGCCGGCCGCCCCGGCTGCCACACCCGCCGCGCCGGACGCGCCGGTGGTTGCACGCGCCAGGCCGTAAGCGCCGCTCGCCCCGCCCGCCACGGAGGACGCCGCGCGAGTCGCCGCGCCCGCGCCGGCCCCAAGAGCCCGAGCGCCGCCCACCGCAACGCCGGCCGCCGCTGCCCCGCCGATGGCGAGACCGGCCGCCGATCCCACGGCTGCTCCCGCGCCGAGTTGCGGTGCGCCGGAAACCAGGCCGGCCGCAATACCGGGGCCGAAGATGCCAAGCATGAAGATCGCGAGCGCGCCCAGCACGGTCGAGAGCGCCTGCTCGATCGTGATCTCGTCGCCTGAAAAGGACGCGGTGAAGGAGCCGAACAGGGTCGAGCCGATGCCGACGATGACGGCGAGCACCATCAGCTTGATGCCGGCGGCAACCACATTGCCGAGAACGCGCTCGGCAAGGAACGCGGTCTTCCCCCACAGTGCGAACGGCACAAGGATGAAACCGGCCAAGGTGGTCAGCTTGAACTCGAGAATGGTGATGAAGAGCTGAATCGCCAGGATGAAGAAGGCCAACAGCACGATGATCCAGGCGACCATCAGCACCGCGATCAGGACGAAGTTCTCGAAAAAGGCGATCGGTCCGAGAAGGTCCTCGACTTCCCTTAACAGCGGATCCGCGGCGACGAAGCCGGTATTGGCGACAAAGCCTGGCCGCATCAGGTCGTCGGCGGTGATCGCGGAGTTGCTCGCCCGCAATCCGAGCCCGGCGAAGCTGTCGAAGATGACGTTCGCGAGGAAGGAGAAATTGTTCAGGATGAAGGCGAAGGCGCCGACATAGAGCACCTTCTTGATGAGGGCGGGAATAACCGACTTGTCGTCGGAGAGTGCCCAGAACAGGCCGGCGAGCGTGATGTCGATGCCGATCAGGATCGTCGTCAGGAACGCAACGTCCGGCCCGAGGAATCCGAAGCCGGAGTCAATGTAGCTGACGAAAGTCTCCGTGAACTGATCGATGACGCCGACATCGTCCATTGCGCGTACCCCTAAGCCCTAGCGGTCGTAGCTGCTGCCATCACCCATGAAGCGCGCGAAGCGGGCGCGGGCCTGTTCACGGGCGGCAATGGCGCTGGCGCTCTCCAGCGCGTCGGCACGGGCGGAGGCGGCAAGCAAGGTCTGGAGCTGCATCGATTGCTTGGCGGCCAGCGCGGTCAGTTGATTGCCGGCCTGAACCGCCTGGAGATTGCCGACCGCGCCCTGGCTCTCGGCAACCAGCCGGTCGAGGACGAAAGTGTCGGTGCGAACCTGGCCCACCACCTCCGCCTGGACTTCGAGGCTGTGCTGGAACCCGCCGCGCGCGAGCCGCCATGCCTCCTGCGCGTCCTGAATGATCTGGGAGTTGGAGACGGCCGCGTCATACTCTTCGGGAAACAGCCGACGGTAGGTGCTGTCGATCGCCGAGACCTGATAGGCGATGCCTTGCGCATCGAGGATCAACCTGTCGACCTGACGCAGTGAGGCTTGCAGGTCGTCGGCGACGGAGGTCGGGAGGCTCGCGAGGTTCTGCGCCTGGTTGACCAGCATCTGCGCCTCGTTGGTGAGCTGCTGGATCTGGTTGTTGATCTGTTGCAGCGAGCGAACGGCGGTCAGCAGGTTCTGGCTGTAGTTGGCCGGATCGAAGACCGTGATCGCGTGGACCGGTGGCGCGGTGACGGTCAACGCGGACAAGCTAAGCGCCAAAGCGGCACAGGCGGACAGAAGCCGTGTCTTGAGATGTTTCATCGGTCGTTCTCCTCTGGATCGATCCACCGCCAGCCGTCCCGGTCGTTGGCCAGGACTTCGATGCGGTAGTGGTAGGTGTTGAATTCGCTGATGGCGGCGACGGACGCTCCGAAAGGCTTAACGCTGCTTGGTCCGAAGCCGTCATAAACGCCGTAGAAATACGTCTCGGCGTAGCTGTCGCCGAAGACATAGCTGTCGGAAAAACGGAGCGCGATGCCGCCATAGGCGACCGAGCCGCTGTCGAGACTGGACCCGATCCGCGCATGACAGCCTTCGAGCGTTGCAGAAGCCGCCGCGCCATAGCCGCGTCTCAGCGCCACATCGGCGCCGGGCTCATTGGCCCATGCGATGTCGGGAAAACCATCCTCTCCGCAATGGCCGCCGTTCGAGGTGACGCGGATTTCGTCCACATCCGGATGAAGCGGGATGCAGAGTGAGCCGCTTGCACCGGCCGCGTTACCCTCAAGCCATTGCCGGATCGTGTTTTGGGCGTCGGACCGACCCCAGACATGCCGCCACTCGCCTACGCAGATTCGTGCGACCGAGACCGTCGCGTCGCCCTGGCTGGTCGTCACGTTGAGGAAAAACCCCGGACAATCGTCGTCGCGCCAGCAGCGCGGCCAGCCCTCGGCGGCAAACGCTGCCGGTGCGGCGATCAGGCCGACGAGCGTCACTATCGCAGCCGCCTCAAGCGGTCGCTTCATGGTCTGTCTCCTCTTGCTGTGCATGGTTCGAACCGATCAGGTCCGCCGCCCAATCGAGGCCCTTGGCGCGCAGCCAGCTATCGGCGAACTCCTCTTCGCCATTAGCGGCAAGGAGCTCGTCCATCAGGGCGTGATCGGGCTTGGTGCTGCTGCCGGTGAAGGCGAGCGCAACGGGGCCGAGACCGAGATCGAACAGCCGGTTGCCCTGGCGCGACTGGAAGTAGTAGTCGCGCTTTTCAACGGCGCTGGCGATGATCTCGATCTGGCGGTCATTGAGCCCGAAGGCTTCGTAGACAGCCCTCGCCTGCGGCTCGATCGCCCGGTCGTTGGGCAGAAAGATCCGGCTTGGGCAGCTCTCGATGATCGCCGGCGCGATGGAACTGCCGGCGACGTCCGACAGGCCTTGTGTCGCAAAGACCACGGAGACGTTCTGCTTACGGAGCGTCTTCAGCCATTCACGGATGCGCGCGGCGAAAGCAGGGTTGTCGAGGAAAAGCCAGGCCTCGTCGAGGATCAGGAGCGACGGCCGTCCGTCGAAACGGTCTTCGAGGCGATGGAAGAGATAGGTCAGTACCGGCAGCACCGCGCCGGTCTCGTGCATCAGCTCTTCCATCTCGAAGCACTGGACCGCACTCAGCGTGAGGCGGTCGTCATCGGCATCCAGGAGCCGACCGTATGGGCCTTCCAGCGTGTAAGGCTGCAGCGCTTGGCGCAGTTCGTTCCGTTGAAGCAGCGTCGCGAGACCAGTGAGCGTGCGTTCGGGCGGCGGCGCGGCGGCGAGATTCGACAGCGCCGACCAGACCGCGTCCTTCACCTCCGGCGTGACGGCGACGCCCTCATGGACGAGCAGTCCGAGCACCCAGTCCTGCGCGAAAGACCGCTCCGCCGTCAGATCGATCCTGGCGAGCGGCTGGAAGGCGAGCGCGTCCTTCACACCTTCTGTAGCGGCGCCTAGATCGAACCAGTCGCCGCCCATGCCGAGAACCGCCGCACGCGCCGACCCACCCTTGTCAAAGATCGTAATCTGGGCGTTTCCATAGCGACGGAACTGGAGTGCGATCAGCGACAGCAGCACCGATTTGCCGGCGCCGGTCGGACCGACGACGAGCGTATGGCCGACATCGCCGATATGGGTGACCAGCCGGAACGGCGTGGTGCCGTTCGTCCGCACCGTGAGGAGCGGCGGGCCCTCCAGATGGTCATTGCGCGCCGGCCCGGCCCAAATGGCCGACAGCGGCATAAGGTGTGCGAGGTTCAGCGTGTTGATCGGCGCCTGCCGGACGTTGGCGTAGACATGGCCAGGCAGCGACGACAGCCAGGCTTCGACCGCGTTGGCGGTCTCTTCGATGGTTGCGAAGCCGCGCCCGTCAATGACGCGCTGGACGGCGCGCACTTGCTCGCGGACGGCGCCCGCGTCTTCGTCCCAGACAATGAAGGTGGTCGTGACATAGCCGTAGGCGACCAGATCGGCGCCGAGCTCCTGGAGCGCCATGTCGGCGTCTTCAGTCTTGTTGTCGGCGTCGGTGTCGACGAGCACCGACTGCTCGTTGGTCATCACCTCCTTGATGATGGCGGCAATCGACTTGCGCTTGGCAAACCATTGGCGACGAAAGCGCTTGATCACCTTCTCAGCCGCCGCTTTGTCGAGCGGCAGGAACCGTGTCATCCAGCGGTACTCGAAGCCGAGATGATTGAGGGCGTCGAGCAGCCCCGGCGTGGTCGAACCCGGAAAGCCGAGCACAGTCAGGGCGCGCAGGTGGGCGTCGCCCAGCATCGGCGCCAACCCGCCGGTCAGCGAGGTGTCGACCAGGACCGCATCGAGATAGACGGGAATCTCGGGCGCCGCGATCGGATGCCGTTTGTTCGAAATGCAGTTGTGCAGATAGGTCAGCGTTTCCTCATCGGAAAGCGGCGCGACCTCGGGCATGAGCTGACCCAGGAGATCGAGCGCGCGATCCATCTGCTGAACGAAGGCGTCGAGATGGTCGCGGTAATCGGAACCGAGCCGGCCCCGACCCGGACTTGTGTCCCCGCCCTCAACCAGCATGCCTTCCATGCGCCCGATATTTTCGGCGGGCGGCAAATAGACAAAAGTCAAGAAATAGCTGCTCTCGAACGGCGCGTCCGTCTGCTCGAACGCCGCACGCCGTTCCTCGTCCACAAGCCGCGAGACCGGGTCGGGAAAGTCGGACGCCGGATAATCGCGGGCGGCGTGGCGTTCGGCCTCGAAGAACAGCGCCCAGTTCGATCCGAAGCGGCGCAGCACGTTATTGATGCGCGCGCAGGTGCCGATAAGCTCGGCTTCGGTGGCACTCTCGAGATCGGGGCCCCGGAAGCGCGCGGACCGCTGAAAGCTGCCGTCCTTGTTGAGAACAACGCCCGGCGCCACGAGGCAGGCCCAGGGCAGATAGTCGGCCAGCAGCGCAGGGCGCTTGCGATATTCGGCAAGGTTCAGCACGACAGATGTCCCTTGTGGCGAATGTGCCGGACGAGCACCTCCATGAAGGTCGGGTCTTTCTTGGCGGCATAGACAGCAGCGCCATGGCCGACGATCCAGACGATGAGGCCAGCCAGCCAGAGCTGAAGGCCCAAGCCCAACGCCGCCGCGAGAGTACCGTTAAAGATCGCCACGCCCCGCGGCGCACCGCCCATCAGGATCGTTTCGGTCAGCGCACGGTGCAGCGGGATCTCGAAGCCCTCAATGTGACCGGCGACGCTCATGCGATGATGGCCCGTCATGCTATGACCGCTCCGCCGCCGAAGGAGAAGAAGGACAGGAAGAAGCTCGTCGCGGCGAAGGCGATGGAGAGTCCGAAGACGATCTGGATCAGTCGCCGGAACCCACCGCTCGACTCGCCGAAGGCGAGCGACAAACCGGTGATGACGATGACGATGACGGCGATGATCCGGGCGACCGGGCCTTCGATCGATTCCAGGATCGCGGTGAGCGGCGCCTCCCAGGGCATGCCGGAGCCGGCGGCGTTGGCAGGACCAGCCCAGACAAAGGCCAATGCGATGAGAAGGCCGAGATAAACCGCCGGCCGGTATGGGAAACGGGCGTAAAGATCGGGCCCGAACAGGTTCATTTAGATCTCCTTCTTGTTAAACGGATGGAACGAGCTGGATCGGGGTCAGCGGCTTGAGCCGGTAATCCCCGTCCGAGGCGAGGCCTTCGAGCGCCGCGACGGTCTCGACACGGCGCGCCGACCCGCGGCCCTTCAGGAACACGACGATGTCGATCGCCTCGGCGATCAGCCGGCGCGGGACCGTGACGACCACTTCCTGGATGAGCTGTTCGAGCCGATAGAGGCCGGCATGGGCGGAGTTGGCGTGCAGCGTGGTGATCCCGCCCGGATGGCCGGTGTTCCAGGCCTTCAGCATGTCGAGCGCTTCCGGCCCCCGCACCTCGCCGACGATGATCCGGTCGGGCCGGAGACGCAGCGTCGAGCGCACCAGATCAGCAAGTGCGGCCACGCCGGGCTTGGTCCGCAGGCTGACGCAATCCTCGGCCGCGCAGTGGAGCTCGCGCGTGTCCTCGATCAGGATCACCCGGTCGCCGCTCTCAGCGACCTCGGCGAGGAGCGCATTGACCAGCGTGGTCTTGCCGGAACTGGTGCCGCCCACGACGACGATGTTCTTTTGCGCTTCAACAGCCTCCCGCAACGCCTTCGCCTGCAGCGGCGTCATGATCTGGGCGTCGACATAGTCGGAGAGCCGGTAGAGCACTCTCGCGGGCTTGCGGATCGCGAAGCACGGGCATGGCGACACCGGGGGTAACAGGCCTTCGAACCTCTCTCCGGTTTCCGGAAGCTCTGCCGATACGACCGGGCGGTCGCGGTGGCACTCCTGTCCGATATGACTGGCGACCAGCCGGATAATCCGCTCGGCCTCGGACGCCTCAAGCCGTTCGCCGGTGTCGATGCGCCCGTCGCCATGGCGGTCGATCCAGAGCCTGCCGTCGGGATTGACCATCACCTCGATGACAGCCGGATCGGTAAGCGCGGTTGTGATCGCGGGTCCCATGGCGGTGCGCAGCATCGTCCGTTGCCGGTCGAGGGTTGTGGGATTGAAACGGTCAGCCATCGCTCGCCTCCCCTGGGCCACCGCCGTTCCCGGCTCCACCGTTGGGAGACGAGGCTGCCTTGGCAGCACGAAGCGCGTCGATCTCGGCTTCGGTGAAGAAATCGCTCTCGCTCGGCGCGACCTCTTCGAGGACGTCGCGGATCATGGTCTTGCCGCCCGCGAGGCGGCGGCCGAGTTGCGCCACGAAGAGCTCGAAACGCTCCTTGCCGAGCGGGCGGGCAGCGTCCTGCTCCGCTTCGGGCAATGGCGGCGTGATGGTCAGGTAGTAGCGCACGAAGAGCGCCAGACTTTCGGAGATGATCGTCTGGTCGCGTTCGAGGCGATCCAACTGGCGGGACAGGCGATCGAGCCGCCGGATGATGGCCGCGTCGCGCTGATCGTCACGCTCCGGCGACAGAAAAGCGGCGAGTGCCGCATCGGTGATGGCGGATTTCGAGACGCCCGGCCGGCGGGCCGCGACGCCAAGCCGGTGATCCACCTGATCGGAAAGATAGACGCAGAGACGGGGTTTCATGGGCAACGCCTCCTCTAAAAGCTCGGAATCAGGTCGTCGTCGGCCTGATCCCCCATTCCGTTATTAAGGGCGTGGGCGCGCCGGACGGTCGCGGCGTTGCGGGCGAGCTGGTCCATGCGCCGCGCGTCGGCCGGATCGAACTCGTCATCGACCAGGCCCGCATCCGGCGCGCGTTCGGGCCGGTGCTTCGCGGGCGCTTCTTCCGGCAACGCGGGGTGGCGCTTGAGACCCCCTTCGTCGTCCTGCCCGCTGGAGACGAGCTCGGCCCACGGCTTGATCAAATCGGCGTGGGGTGTGCGCACTTGTCCCGACCAGTCGTCGGTGCGGGATGGCGGACGGTCCGCATAGGGACCGTCCCCAGAACCGGACCTTGACAGGTCTGGCGGGGGCCACACCCGGCCCGTGAAGTTGGCGTCCTCGAAATAACGCAGCTTCCTGGCGCGGATCGGTGGCTGGCCGGAGACCATGACGATCTCCTCGTCGGCCGGAAGCTGCATCACCTCGCCGGGGGTCAGCAGTTGGCGCGCCGTCTCCTGACGCGAGACCATGACGTGCGCCAGCCAGGGTGCGAGCCGGTGGCCGGCATAGTTGCGCTGGGCACGCAGCTCCGTCGCGGTGCCGAGCGAGTCCGAAATACGCTTGGCCGTGCGCTCATCGTTGGAGGCAAACGCGACCCGGACATGGCAGTTGTCGAGGATCGCATTGTTCTCGCCATAGGCCTTGGAGATCTGGTTGAGCGACTGCGCGATCAGAAAGCTGCGGATGCCGTAGCCGGCCTTGTAGGCGAGAGCGCTCTCGAAGAAGTCGAGCCGCCCGAGCGCGGGAAACTCGTCCAGCATCATCAGAAGCTGGTGGCGGTGTTGCTGGTCGGGATCGCCCTGAAGGCGCTCTGTGAGTCGGCGGCCGATCTGGTTGAGCACGAGACGCACTAGCGGCTTGGTGCGTGACAGGTCCGAGGGCGGAATGACCAGATAGAGCGAGACCGGACGTTCCGCATCCATCAAGTCGGCGATGCGCCAGTCGCAGGCGCTCGTCGTCTCCGCCACGGTCGGGTCGCGGTAGAGCCCGAGGAAGGACATAGCCGTCGAGAGCACGCCGGAACGCTCGTTCTCCGACTTGTTCAGGAGTTCACGGGCGGCCTGGGCCACGACGGGATGGACCTGCGGATTGTCCTCCGTACCAAGATGGTTGGTGCTCATCATCACGCGCAGCGTCCGCTCGAAGGAGCGCGACGGGTCGGAGAGGAACGCCGCGACACGGGCGAGCGTCTTCTCTTTCTCGGCGTAAAGGATGTGGAGAATCACGCCGACGAGCAGGGAATGGCCCGTCTTCTCCCAGTGGCTCCGGCGTTCCAGACTGCCTTCCGGATCGACCAGGATGTCGGCGATGTTCTGGACGTCGCGGACCTCGTTGCGGCCTTTACGCACCTCCAGGAGCGGGTTGTATCTGGCGCTCGCCGGATCGGTCGGATTGAACAAGAGGCAGTGCGAGAAGCGCTCTCGCCAGCCGGCGGTAAGCTGCCAATTTTCACCCTTGATGTCGTGGATGACGGCGGAATGCGGCCAGCTCAGCAAGGTCGGGACGACAAGGCCGACGCCCTTCCCGGAACGGGTCGGCGCGAAGCACATGATGTGCTCCGGCCCGTTATGGCGCAGATAGCGGCCTTTCAGCGTGCCGAGGAACACGCCCTCCGGTTCGAACAGACCGGCCTTGTCGACCTCGTGTTTCGTGGCCCAGCGCGATGAGCCGTAGGTGGTAACCAGCCGGTTCTGCCGCGCCCGCCGGAGCGACCCGGCGATGGCAACGATAACGCCGAGCACCCCGCCGGCCGCCGCCATGACGCCCGCGCGGTTGAAGATCGATGGGGCATAGGCCTCGTAGGCGTACCACCACTCGAACAAGCGCCAGGGCAGATAGACCGGATAGGTCCCAAGCTCGAACCAGGGTATGCCGAGACGCGGCTGATGACCGAGCTGCCCAGCCGCCCATTGTGTCGCGAACCAGACCGCGCCGATCACGATCGCGAAGACGGTGATGATCTGGCCGATAAGGAGCTTGGTTGGGGTCATTGATCTCTTACCGTTCTTGGAGCCAGAAGCTCTGTGAAGTCGGCAAAAGATCGCGGCAAAATCACCGTTTAATCAATGAAGTAACTTCCAATACAGTCCAACTAGGAAATAATAAGGAAACCGCTTCCAGCAGAGAGAAATTCGATCCAACATGATCAAGCGCTATTTTTGCAGGCTGAAGCCGAGAGTATAGTGGATAAAACTGGACGAACCGGAAATGCTCGACAGATCAGAATGGCGCCATTTTTATCTGACAATTGAGATGTGGACGCGAGATGGTAAACGAAACTGACTTGGACCGCATGAGACGTTTGCTCGAACTCAGCGAAGGTCCATTGGAGAAATACCGAAAGCAACAAGAAATGATGGATCGGATGCTCCAGCCCGACTCGTCGGTCGTGCGCGTCATGCGAGAGATTCAGGAGCGGGATCACATCACAAGATTGGCGGAACAATTCGATGCGTTGAATCGTCACTCCGCGCTGATTGAAGCGACACGGTCCATGATGGCGCGTCCCGGTGTTCTCGAACAGATTGAAGCCGCGACCAGACGCGCCAATGACGTGCAAAGCCTAATGGATCGCGCACTCCTCCCGGATCGCCTCGGTCTTGCTGAGATGGCCCAAAAGATGGCCACCGAGATCGACCCTTTCCAAACTACCTTGATGACCGAGCCCGCATGGTCGCGCCTGCTTGAACACCAAATGGCCGCTGTCTCAACGCCCTGGCTGCAGCCCCACCTTGCATCCTTGTCCTTCGAAGGATTCGCGGTTGTCTCGCGTCTCGGTCAAATCGTCCGCCACGCCGACCCATTTGACGATCCGGCCCGGGAGCAGATTGATGAAGATCTGGGTGATCCCGTTGAAGTCGAAGATAATGCCGGACCCGATGAAAGGGATGCGGCGCATGTGGATGCGGGCATGACCCCTTCAATGCTGGCAATTTCTCCTTCCGCCGTCGGTGATGTGATGATCCAGACTGGCTTTGTATTGAAGGCGGAGTTCGCGCCGATCCCAGCGACGACGGATGGTAGCGAGCTGGGGCATTCATTTCATCCAGGGCACAATATGCTCATTACCACGGTGGAGCAGAATTTGCGTAACGTCATCGCTGACAAAATGCGCGTGCAATATGGTGAGACTTGGCTGGACACTCGTATTGATTCTGCACTTGTTCAAGACTGGAAAAACCGACGGGACGAAGCAGTCGCCCATGGCGAACGCCCGCTCGACCTCATTCAGTATTCCAACTTTATGGAACTGAAAGACATCATCATCCGCAAACAACACTGGCGGGCGGTTTTCGAGCCGATCTTTAAGAAGAAAGAGCATTTCGCCACATCCATGGAACGTCTGCACCCCATCCGCTTGCCTCTGTCGCACAGCCGGCCTATTGGGATCGGTCAGCAGTATCACCTTATCTCCGAAGCGGCCCTCATCTTGCGGGCGCTCGGCATCGACATCTTTCGCGGCTCATGAGCGCCGCATCTTTCGATCAGACGACATCTGCCTTCGACTTAATCGCCGCCGGTGCGCCGGAACGGAGGCCTCAACTCGTGGCGTTCTGGGACGAATACGCCGTCCGGTTTGAAGAAGTAGATAACCGGTCCGGTATTGCAATGAATGCCAATAAGGACCGTGTCGCATATGCGCGGAAAGATGTTCAGATCCTCTGGCTTCTTAGCTTCTCGCTTTGGAAATCCATCGAACTCTTCGCCCCCGCCGTCATGATGCCCTCATTGACGGGCGTGTCGTCCACGTCCTTCTTGAAACTGGATACCCGCCTCGACTCGATCGAACGCGACTATGGAGAGCGCCTGAAAATCATCGCCCAAATAATTGAAGCCGACACGCTTGATGAAACGCTCTGGCCGCCAGATATTCCCAAACCTGTCGCTTCTCGTGATGACCTGCAATCGATTGAAGACAAAGCCGTCTTCGATCTGATCATGATGACAACCTCGGTCGCATATCTTCATGAATTGCGGCATGTGAAGTTTCACCGGGATCATGCGAATGGCAGCCTTCGTCCCACCGACCCTGCTGAAGAAGAGATGATGTGCGATGTGTGGGCACGCGACTGGTTCATGTCCAAACTGGGTGCTTATGCGAAGGACCGCAGCCACGATTTTGGGCAGGTTTGTTCCAAACGCGCACTGGCCCTGTTGATCATGTGTGAATTCTTGCGTCTCGCAAACAACCACACTGGCGCGTTCGGCTCAGCCGAATATCCACCGCTTGCAGACCGCATCTCGGCCCTGTCCGAAAGTGTGACGTTGTCGGACACGGATAAATTCTGGATCGTGTCATCTTGCATCCTATTCGGAGAAGTGCGGCGGCAAGGTCAGAAATCCCTTCAATTGCCGTCAGGGTCACCCAAAGCGATCACTGAATTTCTGGTCGATGTTTTGACGCCTTGAGCGGATATAGACACCTCGCGACAACCTGCGGCCGGGTTTTTTGCTCACGCTCACCATAATCAGATAAATTGGCAAAAGGATTGTCGGATTGTGATGTCCGCTTGTGGATTCAAGAACTTGAGACTGAGTGTCCTTTATTGGGCGATGCCGGTTGCACAAGTAGAGTTTAAGGGATGTCCAGAACACATCATCACCCAATCCCTATCCCCCGCTTCTTCAAGAAATCGAACGACACGGATGATCCGCGCACAACACCGCCGACCATCTGGCCGCGCCGGCGTTCCAGTGCAGGCCGCCAGGGCACGAGCGTGAACTCTTTCGATTTCTCGATCATGGCGAACTTGCCGCTCGCAAGCCGGAACGGCCGGCGATAGACGCCCTCGATGCGCTCGCCGTCGAGCGGCGCCGCAAACGGTTTGCCCAGCTCCTTCGATAGCCGGTCCGCAGCGGCGCTCACCTCACGGCGGCGGAGCTCGGTCAAGAGGTTGCGCTGATAGACGGTCCGGCCGTCGCGCTCCCTGGCGAGACCCTGCTGCAGCAGCCAGCGGTGCCGGCGCTCAATCGCGTCTTTCGCCTCCCGCCCGAAACCGCTCTCCCGCAACGGCTCTGGCCGTTCAGACACGAGCTGTCGGTCAAGCCAGGTCGCGCCCTCAGCCTGGGTCATGCGGTCAAGCCCGACGCTCGACATGAGGCCGAGGCGCGCCGGCTGGCGCATCCGGTTGCGCTCCTCAAAGGCGCGTGCCTTGCCGAGAAAATCCTCGGGGATCGCCCAGGAGCCGTCGGCGAAGCGTTCCGCGAACCCGGCCCGGCGCATGGCTTCCAGCCGCCGGACATGGGCGCGGACATAGTCAGCGGATGCG
Source organism: Rhodospirillales bacterium BBD 1991-14 (assembly GCA_001657395.1). Classification (GTDB taxonomy): domain Bacteria; phylum Pseudomonadota; class Alphaproteobacteria; order Kiloniellales; family Kiloniellaceae; genus Pelagibius. The sequence goes on from LYSY01000001.1 coordinate 1,117,778, forward strand.
CGCGGATCGACGGCCTGATGCAGCGGCTCGTTGTAGAGGCCGCCGCTCTGCTCGGCGATCTCGGCAATGGTCCGGTCGGCGCGACGCGGTTCGGCCGCCTTACCTTCGACGGCGACGATCACCCCCGGCCCGTAGTCTCCCGGATCGGCAAGCTCGCCTACCTCCGCATAGTGCGTGCGCCCGTCCGTTCCGTCGATGATCAGATAATGCCGGTCGTTGAGCTCGTCGGAGAGCCCGCGCGCCAGGACTTTGCCCACAATGCGCACGTTCGGCTGCGCAGGATCGAATATCGCATAATCGGCGCCGGCGCGCTCCACGCCGGCGCTGCGCATCTCGCGGTGCATCGTCCGGATGATGTCGCCGCGCGTGCCCATGTCGCGCAGCGTGGTTTCAAGCCCTGTCGCGAGCCGCCAGCGTTTGGCCCCGGCCGTTTCGGCGAGACCCATGCGTTCGAGCCTCTGCAGCCGCCCGATCTTCAGCGTGTGCTTGAAGCGGGCGAAGTCACCCTTGGGATCGCGGCGCAGATCGACCACGCCGTTGTCCGCCTGGCCGAGGATTTCGCGGTCGAGGCGGGTGAGCCGCTCCTGATCGACCTCGCGGGCGTAACCGCGCTGGATTTGCTGCTCGCTGACCGGACCCAACTCCAGGGTCAAAAGCTCGCTCGCCCGCTCGCGGATACCATGGGAGATGTAGTCGCGCGCGATCACCAGGTCCTTGCCCAACTCGTCCTTGCCGCGCAGCACGATATGGCTGTGGGGATTGCCGGTGTTGAAGTGATCGACGGCCACCCAATCGAGGCGGGTGTCGAGGTCGCGCTCCATCTCCGCCATCAGGCCACGCACGAAGGGCTTCAAATCGTCAAGCTCGGCCCCGTCTTCCGGCGAGACGATGAAGCGGAACTGGTGGCGGTCGCCGTCGCTGCGTTCCAGGAACTTCTTGCCGTCGGCCTCATCGCTTGCCGCGTCATAGAGCTGGCCGGGCTCGCCGTCGCGCGTGGCGCCATCGCGCTGAATGTATTTGAGGTGCGCCTTCGCGGCCCCAATTCTCTGGCCCCGGAGCTTGACCAGCCGCGTCTTGACGATGACGCGCCTCCGGCCCGTGATCCGCCCACGCCGCAATGCCGCGCCCGTGCCCCATCCGCCGCCGCGTCCGATCCGCGCTCCGCTGAACGCCAAACCGCCGCTGCGGTGGAAACCCGGCCCGGCGAGACTGGCCGAATGCAGCACCCGTTGTAGATAGGTTTGCACCCTCTTGTTGCCGCGCGAGCGGATCTTCCCGAGCTTCGGCTTGAAGCGGTCTTCGTTGTCAGAGGCCATGGCGTCGAGATCAGCGCCCGAACCGCCGGAAACAAGGTAGCATCATGAATATACAAATCCGATCAAGGTGTTGCGCCAAAATGGAGAGTCATAAAAATCCCCGTCGCGCCAAAAAAGAGATGTGCAGACAAGGAGATAGGCGCCCTATGGCGCCATTGCTTTTATCTTGCCCTCCGCCGCTGTGCCCCTCTCCCGCTCCAACCCCTTCCCGTCGCTGGATCAGTTTGGCTCCTGCTTCCGCCAAGGCAGACGCAACCGCGTCGCCCGACCGATGATGAGGCGCCGGGCTACCGGCCCGAAGTAGCGGCCATCGAAGGACCGCAGATGGTCTTGCAGCAGGAAGACCGTCCGCCCGGTGAGGATGTGACAGCCTTGCCAATCCGGCATCTTGCGGCCCAAACCGTCATGCCTCTTCGCCGCTGCAAGCACGGTTCCGTTGACGGAAATCTCGGTCCCGGCACGGCAAACCCGGTCGCCACCGAGGCCTGCAACACGCTTCACCATTGGCACATCGGGCGGCAGATAGCCGCGCTCGATGAAGAGTTTCCGAAGCCTTTCAGGCACCCGGACATAGACATGATCGCCGCGCAGAATCGGCTGCCGATCGATCCAATAGAGACCGAGAGGTGCGCTTTCAGAGGCGTTGTAAACCAGCTTCTTCGGCAAGCCGACCACCGATGCGACGGCCAGGGCGAGCACCGCAAGCGCCGCTGCGACGAGCACGGCGCATCTCATGACGCCAGCTTCCGCGCCGCCAAGTGGGCCCGGTGCTGGTCGTGGCCATAGGCGCGGACCGGCCGCGCCGTCGCGATCCGGTTGTGGACATGGCGGTAGTAAGCCGGCGACACGGCGGCCGGCTCGAAGCCCGCGGATTCGAGCCCGTCAATCCGCAGTAGCGCGCGCTTCACCTTGGTCTTTCCGGCCGCAATCAGCAGCACGTCACCGCCGGGATCGACACCCTGGATGCGGCTCAACGGCAGGGACGGCCCGGCACTCCTGACGATGGTGAAGCGCCAATCCCGGGTGCCGTAGTCGTTGGCCTGCCAGCGGACATAGCCGAAGACTTGTCCCGGCTTGAACAGGGCCAGCGAGCGCCGGCGGTCGAGATCGTGCAGCGCCTGCGGCGCACCGAAGCGCAGCCACCAATTCAGATGCTCCGGGTAGAACGCGATCTCGACCCGCGTGTAGGGCTCAGACATCCGAGGTCACGTCCTTCTTGCGCAGGTCCGACCAGGCGGTCAGGTCGTCTATGTGGTAACGCACGCGGCGGCCGTGCTTGCGGTAAATCGGCCCACCGCCGTAGACGCGCATCTTCTCCAGCGTGTTGGGCTTGAGCTTGAGAAAGCGCGCCGCTTCCCTGGTCGTCAGGAAGGGTCCGTCCTGTACAGCTTTCGGGCCTTGCTCCATCCTGTTTCCTCCGGCTTGAGCGCCCATGCGCCATGCCGGCGAAGGATGGTCGGTCGGGACCGCGCGCGGCAGTATCGTTGGCGCGCTCTGCGAAGAACGATACCCCCGTCCCTCTTACTCCAGCAGCGCCCGGTAGCCGCCGTCGCGCAGCCGGAGGCCGCGTTTCACGCTGCGGATGACCCGGTTCTTCAGGGTCCGGTCCGGGTTCGTCCAATCACGGCGGACGGCTTCCTCGCCGTGGAGAGAGACGGCGATCTCGCGATAGGACCACCCGGCGGTGCGCCGGTCCAGGGCCGCCAGGGCATCGCGGTGGCGCGTCGCCTCAACGGTCCACGCGCCATTGCCGCCGCCGACCCGGCGCTCCCGATAGACGTCGGCCATCGCCTTCAGAAGGCGCAGCCGTCCTTCGATTTCCGGGAATCCATCGACCACCAGTTCGAGGGCGAAGGGGTCCGTGCGCAGGTCCGCCCCGCGGCACAGCAGCTGGATGACACGGCGCCGGTCACGCAGCAGGAGGTGCTGCTCCCCGTCCACGGTCTTCAGGACCGTGCGCAAACAGTGCAGATCGCCCAGCGCAACGATGGCCCCGAAACCGGGATCGCGGCGCCTGCGGACGTAAGCCCTCAGAACGCGTGCGAAGGCCTGCCTGTGCCAGAAAAGATCGGCCTCCAAGCCGCTTTTCGAGGGGTCAACGAAAGGTGCACAGGCCCCAGGCCTCGGCGCGCCGATAGCGCCGCCGGGCCCGGAGCATGACACTCCCGTCGGTCAAGGCAATCCGTTGGGGCTGTCCCGGCCGGGCGCATCGCCACTCCGCGCGATAGTCCGGATTGCGGCGCAGGTACTCCCAGGCGAGCCGGGATCGCGTCAGGAAGCCGATGTGGTCATAGTCGCCGAGCGGCGGCGCGGCGGACTTGGGACCCTCGGTCGATGCCGCCATTCTCCTGCTCCTTTTTCGGTGCGGCGGCGGCCGGCGCTTTCAGCATTCCAGACCAGACTGGTCCCCCCTTTTAGGCTCCTTCAACGCTTTGGTCTCCGACCCCATCCGCGCCACTGTGCCGACCAAAAATAGAAATCAAACCAGAACATCAACTTTTACATGTAGTCATTGCCGAGCGCCCGACAAGCATGACGGACTGCTTAAGTGCCGGGCCGAACCGCGGCCCGTTGACGGCGCGCCTGGCCCACGAGAGGGCGAAAGGCCCCCGCGCCGGATGGCGCGGGGGCGAGGCATCGCCGTTACCCGAGCGGGTTCCAGAGGATCGCCATGACGTCCGGATCGTCCTGTCCGGCGGCCCGGCCGAGATTGGCGTAGATCTTCGAAGGCCCGAACTCGGGCGCTGCGAAGGTCAGCGAGACGTAGGGGTTGCCGCTGGTCTTGCTGACCCGGTTCCAGCCGCCGCCGATCTCCACGCGGTCCTCGGTGTAGACCCGGAAGTCGGGCTGCGCATCGCCCTCCTTCGCCTGGTTGGGCAGGATGCGGATGCGCTTTCTGAGGCTCATCGTCGCGAGCGTGCCTTCGTATCCGCCTGTCTCGGTCTTCGTCACGTATCCAAGTGCCTGTGCCATCTTTCAGTCTCCTCTTGGCTGTCGCGGGGCGCCCATCGCCCTGCTGACGCGGGACCGGCCATGGCGGACGGCGGGCCTCTGAACCCCCAAGGAGCCAAAGCAAGGGGCCGAAACGGGAGTGGAGGACCGGCGGGGCGCGCTTTTTTGGCCAGACAGTGTCTGGCGCGAGGAGGCCGAACCGGGGTCCCTATCGTGCCTGCGCGATGGGGTGGTTGGGCCGGGGAAAAAAGCGGGTCCCGCCGGTTTCGGAGGCCCGCCGTCCGTCATAGGTCCGCAAAAGCAGAAGCGGGGCGATGGGCGTTTCGCCGGCCACCGGCCGGGAGACGGGATGGCTTCGGGCTCACAGGGTCCCGTGTGACGGGCCGAGGCAGGGTTCGATTGCGCTGGAGCATACTTGATGCTGTGCCTTGAGATGCCCGTCCGCCTGCCCAGCGGCGGTCTGGAGCCGGCGCGCGGCCGCAGCGTCGGTGTCTGCCTGGCGATGCTGTGCGACGGGGGCCGTGCGACGGGGACCGGCTGGAACCGGGTCGGCAAGACCAGCGGCGGCCCCGCGCCTTCTCGCGATCCGCCAGTCCCTGGTCCAGTCCTGGAAGACACGCCGGAGACCGGACAGAGGGCCCGGCAACCGCGCTCTCCGGACGGGAAGGCTCCCCTGCCCGCATTGTGCGGGAACAGCGAAGCCCCCAGCGCCGTCCGGCGCAGGGGCTCTCGCCGCGCATTCGCTCGGAGCGCGCTCGCGGCCCTCCCGTCCGGGTGAGAGGGCCGCTCCCCCGCCCCACCGCCGGTGTCAGCGCATGAGCGACTTGATGCGGGCCGCGTTCTCGCTCAGCCGTCCGCCGCCGCCCTTGGTGTAGGCCTTGAAGGGGAAGGCCATATAATGCGGCTGCCAGCCTTCGACCTGCTTCCTGCCGTCGCCCGTAAGAAAGTCGCGGATGATCTTCTTCTGGGCCTTGGCCGTTGCGGTGACATTGGCGTCGGCCACGCCTTTGCCGCCGATGTGGCGCAGCATCGCGTTGACCGCCGCCTTGTCGCGGAGCAGATCGAAGAAGGCGTCGTCCGCCTGCCAGTAGCCGCGCATATCGATCTTGAGATGGGTTCCCAGCGCCTCGACCACGGCGGTCCCGGCCTCGAGCGTCTCGGCCATGACGACGGCCAGCACCCGCATGACGTCTGCGTCCGGGAGCTTCAGGAGGGCGGCGAAGAGATCGACCACGCGGGTGTCGTCGCCGTTCGCGCGGACCACGGAAGGCCTCTGCGCGGGCAGTCCGAGACGTTCGAGGATGCTCTTCCGTTCTTCGGCCAGCGCCGTCTCGGCCTTGGACTTGGCGACGCTTTCCGCCGTGGCCTCCTTGCGCGTCGTCTGCGGATCGGCCTTGGTCTGCCAGAGCGCCGAGCCGCCGATGGCATGCGCCACCAGGAGCCGCAGCGCGACGCCGGGGTGGCTTAGAAGCGCATGGCGCACGGCGGCGTGGCGGTGAAGCGCGATATAGTTCTGGGCCGGGTTGGTGAGTTCGGGCCGGAGGGTGCTGCCGCCCCTGTCCGCTTCGTCCTTCGCGGTCTTGGCGCGGTCTCTTGCCCTGGCCTCCTTTGCCGTCAGCCAGCCCTCATGAACCTCGACCTCGCCGTGGTGCGACACGGTGATGTAGACGCGACCGCCCTCCTTCCTGGACGTCTTTTCGTGCTCCCATTCCGGGAAACGCTGGCCGACTTCAAGGACATCGACCTCCGTCCAGCCGTCTTCCAGAAGCGCATCGCGTTTCGCGGCAATGGCCGCGTTCTGCAAGGCCCAGAACCGGTCCGCGTCGGCGAAATAGCCCTTCTCCCCGAAGAGGTCCGTGACGATCTGGCCCTCATAGGTATCGAGCGGAAACAGCGCGGCCTCTGTCGAAACCTGCTGACCGCCGAACAGCCATTGCTTCAACCGATGGCCGCGCGGGGCGTATGCGTCCGGGCTGTTGAACAGCTTGAGCCAGTCCCGCTGCTGGCGCTTGGTCGCCATGGTCAGATGCCGGACGGTCTGCGCGTCGATGTCTTCGGTTCGGTAGGCTTTCCTGATCCCGGGCAGAAGCGCGCCCAGTGCGAGGCGGCGCCTGACCATGATCTCGGTGATGCCGAAGGTCGCGGCGATGTCCTCGACCGCCTTGCCCTCCCTGGTCAGACGGACGAAGGTTTCATACTGCGTCATCTCGTCGGGGTCGAGCCGGGCGAGGTTTTCGAGCATGGAGGCTTCGAGCGCCGCTGCGTCGTCGCCCGGCTCCATGACGGCGCAGGGCAGCGGGTCGATCTCGCCGCCGTCATCTGCGACGCGCTTGGCCGCGAAGTAGCGCCGCCGCCCGGCGACGATCTCAAAGCTGCCGCCGTCGCCCTTGGGCCGCACCAGGAGCGGCACGAGGACGCCACGGGTCTTCACGCTCGGCAGGATGTCGGAGACATCCGGCGCGGCCTTGCCGTGGCGCATGTTGATGGCGGCGTCCTCGAGTCTGCTGAGCGCGATATGCTGGAGTTCCATGGGTCTTCTCCTTGGGTTGCGCCCCGGCCTGCCGGAGCGATGGAGCGCCCGGATCGGGCGCGGAAATCAGTCCGTGCTGAAGCCGTCCCGGCCCTCCAATCGGGGCTCCGGGCCTGCCAGCGCAGCGACTTGGGGATCGGTCATGTGCCGAAGCGGGCAGCCGGAGATGCGCGCGTCCGCGACCGAGATCACGGCGGGACCGGCGGTACGGTCGTAGGGATCGCGGCTCATAACGCCCCTCACCGCGACCAGAAGACGTGCACCGCCTCAAAGCCGAGTTCGACCGTGAACACCTCGCCGTTCAGTTCCATGTCCCGCGCGATGGCGTCGTAATCGATGTAGTTCGCGAGCCGCTCGGGGATCTCCGTGGTCTCTTCGGTGATCTCCCGCGCGAAATCGGCAAGGCTGCGGTGCTCGCCTGCGTAGTCCTCGAAAGCGGCTTCGGCCTCGTCCAGGTCGCCACCGAAGTGCTCCAGCAGCTTCGCGCCGAGCCTGCCGTGCTCGACGATGAAGAAGGCCAGCGCGCGGGCCTTTTCGATGCCGGCGTATTCCTCCAGCCGCGCGCCCTGGTAGCCCTCGTAGGCGTGGATCGCCCATTCCTCCGCGCCCGGAACGGGCGAGGCGGCGAGCATCGCGCCGATCTCGCTTTGTATGTCCCCGGGGTCCTGGGTGGCATCGATCCAGCGTCCGTGCAGGCGGCCGTTGTTGTAGGCCGCGAGACAGGCGGCATAGATGCGGGGGCTGTCCTCGTCGCGGCTCCCGGCCTCTCCACCGGGCCCGTCGTTTGCGGTGTCATGCGTCATCGTTGCGGCTCCCTCTGGTCGCTCTCGCGCGCCTTTCCCCGGAAGGGGGGCGAGAGCGACCGCGAGCCGCGTCGGATCAGGCGGGACGCAACTGTCTTGGTAGGACGGGGGAGCCGGTTTGGACGGACACCAAGCCAAGGCGGTTGCGGGCCGCCCCGGCGGGGCTACAAGGGAGTGTCCGCCCGCCCCCCGCACCGGGAAAGGCCAACAAACGCGTCGCCGCCCGGAGGGCGGCGTCCTTATTCCGAAGCGTCAGCTTCGGGCCTGCGCCAGGGATGGACGCCCGCAGGGCCGAGACCCGGTGAGGAGGATCAGCAAAAGCTCCGGTGGCGCTTTTGCCCGACGAACGCGGGGCTCGGTTCACGACAGCCCGGTGGCCGGCCGAAAGGCCGGCCGGGCGCCCTGGCTGGAGCCTGGCTAGCGTCCCCATTCCAGCATGACCTGCCGACTGGTGAGGGAAATGGCGCCGGCCTGGGTCATTCTCGTCAGCGCCGTGGAGGCATCCAAAGACGAAGCCGAATGGATGGCATCGACGACCACGTAGGGCTGATAGCCGGTTTCGAGCGCTCCGAGGACGGAAAACGAGACGCCCCCTTTTGCACAGTTGCCTAGGATCACGATTCTGTCCCGCCCCGTATCGGATACCCGGGCGCGAAGGGCATCGTCTTCCCAGGGGTTCGCGCAGGCGCGGACGATGGTGTCCAGGTTTGCCGCCAGCGGCAAAGGGTCGACGGCGTCGTCTCCATTGGCGGCGTAGACTGTCGAGATGATGGGAACCGCGAGCGCCTTGGCGTTTTCCACCACCGCCTCAATGGGTTTTGTCGGAGAAGCCCTTGACGGATGCCTGAGATCGGCCCCGAGGCCTGACTGACAATCGACAATCAGGAGAGCGGACGTTTCGGCGGAGAGCAGAGCCTTTGATCTGTAGGGCCCATTCATAAAGGCACCCAAAGGCAAAGCCGGCTGCTCCAACCAGGCCGGCAGCCATACCGACGTGCTGGCAGAGAACCGTCGTCTCGGGCGTCCGTCGCCCCTGTCCAAGCGACCAAGCCAGTCAGGCATCCCGCGGCAAAAGCAGAACAACCCACGCGACGGAGAGCCGAGCCGCGTAAGCTCAAGGGCACAGGAACCGCAATCTTCATCGCAACCGGTCAGACCAGCTGCTATCTGCGGCGGCGGTGTCCGGCGGGCCGAAGACCCGCACAACGTCAGCCCCATAGGCGAAGCACTCAGCCGGCCCGGGAAAGACGCTTGGCCAAGCGAAGTCGAGCAGCACGCGAAGCCAGCTCTGACCCATCGCCTGAGCCGGGAACAGAAAGTCGAAGCCGACACGGAGGACGAGCGCCACTGCCAGAGACAGCCCTGGGCTCATGCCAAGCGCGATGACCGGGACCCGCGCCGCCGCTTGGATCGGCAGCAACGTCCCGGAACGCTCTTCGAGAACTCATCCGGCTGAGGCTGCCGCGGCGACAAGGATGGGACTCTCGGTGCAGAGAGCCACAACAGATCCTTCGAAAAAAACGCCTCGCCGCCCGGAAGAAGCCGGCGGGCCTTTTCGATGCAAGCCTTGGGGAAGTTTTTGGTCATCGGGCCCGACACGCCTGGGGGGATTGCCCGCATCGCGGCGGTCCCCTGCCCGTTAAGCCGCACGGCGCAGTTGACGGCCTCCGGCTGACTGGCGAAAGACCCGTTCAAGCGGTGATGGCGCCAGCCCGGCATCACTTCCAAGAATGCAATGCCGACGTCGGTGTGCTGTCCGATCGGAGTATCGACCTGATACAAGTCGGAGGCTTCGAGTAACAGAACCTCTTTTCGGAAGCTCCTGAGAACCGTCCCCAGGCTGTGTCGGAGCATGGATTTGTGATCGGCAATGAGTGTTTTCATCTGCGTCGACAAACTCAGTTGTCGTCTGGAGCGGCACCTGGATCTTACGCCCACCCGATCCTCCTTGAGCGCCCCGACTGTTGGCGCTGAAAAGGCCGTTGGTCGGCACCTGTTCGCCATTGCTTGTACTCTAGGTATGGTTGAAAGACAGGCGCAAGTGGCAACCGCGTGATAATCGAAGATAGTTCCAGTGATTCCATTTATTCGGGTTTGATCGATACGAACGGGACAGGCTGAACGTATCGGACGCACGCGCATCGGAAGCCGTGAAATCGCCACGACACCAAGGCCGTCTGAATGGTCATCGCATTGCCAAGCACAGCGGTCTACCGACGGCTCCCGGTGGAAAGGCCGTGGCGACACGGTGAGCGACGCGGTCGCCATCGACCCGCAGCACTTCAACACGCGGTCTCGAGCCGATCCGCTCCCGGCACTGGTCCATAACACTGTCCACGCCGGGCAGGACCATTACGGCAAGCCGTCGCGGTCCGGCTGCCACGGTCAGGGGTGGGCCGACCCGATGGAGCGTCTCGGACTCACGCCGTTGGATGCGGGCGAGCGTTGTGGACCACTGCTGGGGGGCGGATTTCGAATCAATTGATCGATCAGGTGGGCGAAGGCGAGGGAAAATGCGGCAGCCACATCAAGCACGCCTGCCCCGGCTGTCGCCTTGAAGTGTGGGAAAAGGCGGATTGCGGCTTGTCTGCACGACGTGCGGGGCCGAACCGGAGGCTCTGGCTAGATGGCCTGGCGCAGTTCGCGGCCGCCGGCATCGCCGGCGGCAGCGCAGTGTGGACACGCCGTGGGGTCAGTCAACGCCGCGTCCAAGGTTCGTCAGATGGGCCTAGGAAACGTCTGGTCGCGTAATCCAGCTCTCCGGATATGCTTCATTGACGAGCTTTATGAGGTCGTCGTCGGCGCCCCAGATTGCCAAGCAGGCCGGCATCTTGAGGGAGCGGCCATCCTCGAACGTAACGAGGCCGCGGAGAAAGACGATTGACGCCTTGTCAGCAACATAGGTGTGCCACCAGGGGCGGTCGGTGAAGACAGGCAGAAACGCGGCTACGATCTTCGCGGTGCCGCTTTCGTATTCCTCGTAGGCTTTCCGGACCCAATTGGGGAGATCGTCGGTGAACGGCGGGTTGAGGATGACCTTGCCACGCCAGGGCAGGTGAAGAGGATCATCCTTCGCCGCAAACTGCTTACGCACCCGTACAGGGAGTTCCCGCCCGCTGATGTCAGGTGGACAGGGTGAAAGGTCGAATTGGCCCAAGAGAGAATAGAGCGGGTTCATCACGCTCGCGACGGGACGGAATACCGGGTCGTTCGTCGTGCCGATATCTTGCTGGGATCCGACCGGAGCGAGATAGGCGCCGCTGTCGAGTACGGATAGTACGGCATCCAGTGTCTCGACGCGGCCGCGCCACTTGGTCTCAATTGTGACAATCGTGGCTGGCGAGACGCCGATCTTCTTGGCCAGTGCGCGTTGGCTAGTCCGCTGTGCCCTGCGCAGTGCTGCAACCCGTTGGCCGCGATCGCCGGTGCGAGGTAATCGGTCCCCGTAAATCTCCAGGTTGAGACACGCCAGATAGGCATCGAGAGAGTCGAGAGTGCCGCGGCCCTGTTCCAAGAGGCGTACGGTCGGCACCGACAATCCAGCCTTTTCTGCAATATCCGACTGCCTCGCGCCGGCCTTCTTGCGCGCATCCTTCAGGGCTTTCTTCAGCGGAAGATAGAATGATACTTGTATCATACTTTTATAAATTGCAAGATAGTAAGTCCAATTTGGCCCATTTTTGCCCACGTAGGCCGCACTGCTGGAGACAGTTAAACCGCCGAATCAGCACAATCGGCCTGAGTTTTTGCTGTCCGGGAGGATGGAGACAGGATGAGCATTAGGCAACAGCGTGATTCAGAAAGGCCCTTAGACGCGACAGTTGCATACTTGGCCCTGCCCGGCCACGGCCAAAGCCCATTGAACCCCGGGCTTTCGGTGGACCAGCGATCATGACCGCTGAGGAACGCTGCCAGGTCATCACCTTTGAAGTCGCCAGTTTCGAGAAGAAGGCTGGGCATTGGCAGAGTAACTGGGACATTGCCAAGCCGGAGGACGCTGCCGCGGCGATGTGGAACTGTCTTGGCGCAAAAGCGGTTCTTGCGGCTGCGCAGTGTGCGCTGGCCGCTTTACGGGATGGTCGTGAACTGGACTGCGAGTTTTGGTGGTCCATACACACCATCTTATGGGCTGCCGAGACAGCGAGCGAACACGACGAAGCTGGCGCCCGCAGTGAGCCGGAGGCCGGTTCGGGAGCAGTGCCAGGCCGCAATGCCTTGGACAACGACGCGGATCCGCTGATGGCGCGTCTCATCAATGGCGATCCTGACCACCGCATCCTCTGCATATCGGAGTGGGGAGACCCACTGGAGGCCGCGATTATCGGCCTACACCTGCTGAAAGATCCTCTCTGCGACATCACCCACCGTGCGCGCCAGGCCCAGGAGACTGGCCGGGCGGCCGAAGCCGCCTTTTGGCGACGCGTGTGCACCTACGTTCAGTTTGTACCGCGATCCGAGAATCAGAGCAGTCCGGCTGATGATGGTCTGCCACGGCTCGGAGGACCATAAAATGCTTAGTGAGCCGCGCTGGCACCAAGAGCTCCTGATGATCGGGTCTTGGGCCTACATGCCTGGCGATACAGCTGTGGAGATCCCGGTCGGCGTTTATCTAGACCCGGAAAAGCTGTTGATCCTTTACATCGACCTCTACGGCGATCGCGCGTTGGAGATGATTGAGCGCGAGGCCGAGCTGTGCCAACTGGATCCCCGTGTTCACTCCACGGGATTTTGGCACAAGTACGTTTGGCTAGACCTGAAACGTTACGGATTCAGCCATTCGGACATTCCAAGTCCTCCGGTTCTTACCGCCGAAGAGACCGCGGACACGCTGAATGTGCTTCGTGGACATTCCGGTGCAATCACCTACGCCAAACGAAAAGTAGAGTTTTACCGCGAACTCGCCGGTGTTCTTATGACGGCAAGGGTCGACTCGGAGGCATTGGATCTGCATCAACATTGGCATCAAGTCTTCAAGCTCTTGACCGGCATCGACCCAACACGGTCATTCATGCTGCGGATAGTGAATGGCTGATTTTAGTGCTGAAGCGCTACACACCGAAATCCGGAAGACCTACACAAGCTCCAGTCAGAGCATCAGCTATCGATCGATGAGCACACAAAGATGCTGGCTTCCAGGTGAACGGGGTGATGTACTACGTCGACCCCTATGGAAAACCACTCGGCTACGAGGATGTGTTCACCAAGATCGACCTCTGCCGGGAACACTATGCAGCGGTGGGCCTGGGTGAAGACTATGTAGACCGGTTCATCCGCTAACACAGATCCAGACTGCATGCCTTGACTTAGGCCGAGCCGTCTGGGCTGCTTCCAACCGGTTGCAATGAAGCAGCGAAGCGTCGCGCTGCTTCAGGTCGCCAGGGGATAGGAGCGCTCCGCCGGGTCGGTGCTGTGGATGTACTCCCGGATCATCGCGATAAGGATCTGTTCGCCGCGGTCCAGACGCGTGCGCTCGTTGGTCACCATATGAACGTCGACAGCCGGCAGGTCCTCGTAGGGCGGCAGTTGCCAGAGCCGGCCATCGCGAACGTCGCGCGCCATGGCATGGACCGGCAGCGAGCCAATACCCATGCCCGCCATGATCATCCGGCGCACCTCTTCCAGGTGAGAGGAGGTGCCGGTCGGCTCCTCGCCGAGCTGCAAGCTGCGGCGGAGTTCAGCCACCGGATGCAAGGCGTCGGTGAGCTGATCGGTCTTGAAGGACACATAGGTGCTGTCGCGCATCTCCTCCGCGGTAACGTCCTCGCGCCCGAACAAGGGGTGGCCCGACCCGCAGAAGAACCCGAACTGCTCGCGGAACAGCATCTCAGTCGTGAGCCGGCGGCGCTGATGGGAGAGCAGGCAGATCCCGAAGGAACAGAGGCCGTCTCTCACGGTGCGGATCACCTCCACGCTGGGCATCACGTCAAGGGTGAAGGTCACTGCCGGGTAACGCCTGTGAAAACGGCCCAGGAGCTGGTCGAACGGCGGAAACACGACGTAGCTTGCCATGGCGATGCGGATCGCACCGGTCACCTCCTGGTCCGCATCGCTGAGCAGGCCGCCCAGTTGACCGAGCGCGTCGAGCACCTTCCGGCTCTCGCGGTAAAGGACCTCGC
>LYSY01000013.1 GCA_001657395.1 Rhodospirillales bacterium BBD 1991-14
ACAACGTGTCGATGTCGGTGGAGCTGATCGCGCCGATCGCGATGGACGAAGGCCTGCGCTTTGCCATCCGCGAAGGCGGCCGCACCGTCGGCGCCGGCGTCGTCGCCGGGATCAGTAAGTAAGAGAGATGTTCTTGACGCGCCTGCCCAATCCCGGGCAGGCGCCGATTTTTTGGATGGCGCTGAATTATGGACAGCCAAGACATTCGCATTCGCCTCAAGGCCTTTGATCACCGAGTGCTCGACCAGTCGACCTCGGAGATCGTCGGCACGGCGAAACGCACCGGGGCCCAGGTGCGCGGACCCATTCCGCTGCCGACCCGAATCGAGAAGTACACGGTGCTGCGTTCGCCGCACATCGACAAGAAGAGCCGTGAGCAGTTCGAGATTCGGACCCACAAGCGCCTTCTGGATATCGTCGATCCGACGCCGCAGACCGTCGACGCCCTGATGAAGCTCGACCTCGCCGCCGGCGTCGACGTCGAGATCAAGCTGAAGGGCTGAGGCCATGCGGACCGGTTTGATCGCACAGAAGATGGGCATGACCCGGGTGTTCACGCCGGAGGGCGAGAACGTGCCGGTGACCGTGCTGCAGATGAACAATTGCCAGGTGGTGGCGGTGCGCACTTCGGAGAAGGACGGCTACGATGCCGTTCAACTGGGTGTGGACAAGGCCAAGCCGAACCGGGTGAGCAAGCCCCTGCGCGGCCACTTCGCCAAGGCGAAGGTCGAGCCCAAGCGCCGGCTGGCCGAGTTCCGGGTGTCCAACGATGCGCTGCTCGAGGTGGGACAGGAGCTTTCCGCCGCCCACTTCGTCGCGGGCCAGCACGTGGACGTGACCGGATCGTCGATCGGCAAGGGCTTCGCGGGCGCCATGAAGCGGCACAACTTCGCCGGCCTGCGCGCCAGCCACGGCGTTTCGATTTCGCACCGGGCCCACGGCTCGACCGGTAACAGCCAGGACCCCGGCAAGGTCTTCAAAGGCAAGAAGATGGCCGGCCACATGGGTGACCGACGGGTGACGACCCAGAACCTGGAAGTCGTCTCGGTGGACGAGGACCGCGGCCTGATTCTGGTCAAGGGTGCGGTGCCGGGCGCCGAGGGCGGCTGGGTGCTGATCCGCGACGCGGTGAAGCGCAATCCGCCTGAGAATGTGCCGTTCCCGGCGGGGCTTCGCGAGGCTGCGGCCAAGGACGCACCGGCTGAAGAAGAGGCGGCGCCTGAGGCGGCCGAGGCCGAAGCGCAGCCCGAGGCTGGCGCCGACGAAGAGAAGAAGGACCAGTAACCATGAAATGTCCGGTTACGACCCTTGAGAACAAGAAGGCTGGCGAGATCGATCTCGACGATACCGTCTTCGGCCTGCAGCCGCGCAAGGACATCCTGGCGCGGATGGTGAACTGGCAGCTGGCCAAGCGCCGCTCCGGTACGCACAAGGTCAAGACGCGCGGCGAGATTTCCGGTTCGACCCGCAAGCTTTACCGCCAGAAGGGCACGGGCAACGCCCGCATGGGCTCTGCCCGTACCACGCAGCGCCGTGGCGGCGCCACGGTCTTCGGGCCGGTTGTGCGCGACCACAGCCACAGCCTGACCAAGAAGCTGCGTAAGCTGGGTCTGAAGACGGCGCTCTCGGCCAAGGCGGCGGAAGGCAAGCTGATCGTGGTCGAGGACGTGGCGGTCAAGGAGCCGAAGACGGCGGAACTGGCGAAGAAGTTCGCGGCGCTCGGCTGGTCCTCGGCCCTGATCATCGACGGTGCTGCCGTTGACGGCGGCTTTGCACGGGCGGTGCGCAACATCCCCCTGGTGGATGTGCTGCCCCAGCAGGGCGCCAATGTGTACGACATCCTGCGCCGCGACACCCTGGTGCTGACCAAGGGTGCGGTGGAAGCGCTGGAGGCGCGACTGAAATGAGCAGGGCCCGCCCAATCAAGAAAGAGACCGCGACGGTTTCCAAGGAACGCATGTACGAGGTGATCCGCCGCCCGGTGGTGACGGAAAAATCCACCCTCGGTTCCGAGCACAACCAGGTGACCTTCGTGGTGCCGCTGGACGCTACCAAGCGTGAGATCAAGGCGGCGGTCGAGGAGTTGTTCAAGGTGAAGGTGAAGGCTGTGAACACCCTGCGCCAAAAGGGCAAGGTGAAACGCTTCCGCGGCCAGCTCGGCAAGCGCAGCGACGCCAAGAAGGCCTTCGTCACGCTGGATGAGGGTCACAGCATCGACGTGACCACGGGGGTCTAGAGCCATGGCGCTGAAGAATTTCAATCCGACGACGCCGGGCCGCCGCAATCTGGTTCTGGTGGACCGCGGCGACCTGTGGAAAGGCAAGCCGGTCAAAAAGCTGACCGAAGGCCTGACCAAGAATGGCGGGCGCAACAACACCGGCCGGATCACCGCGCGCCGCCGTGGCGGCGGCCACAAGCGGCTGTACCGCGTGGTCGACTTCAAGCGGCGCAAGTTCGATGTGCCGGCCAAGGTCGAGCGCCTGGAGTACGACCCCAACCGCAGCGCTTTCATCGCCCTGATCCAGTACGAGGACGGCGAGCAGAGCTATATCCTGGCGCCGCAGCGCCTTGCGGTCGGCGATACCGTGCTTTCCGGCGAGCGCGCGGACATCAAGCCCGGCAATGCCATGCCGCTGTCGTCGATTCCGGTCGGCACCATCATCCACAATGTGGAGATGAAGGCCGGCAAGGGCGGGCAGATCGCGCGGGCCGCGGGTACCTACGTGCAGTTGGTGGGCCGCGATGCGGGCTATGCGCTGCTGCGCCTGGGCTCCGGCGAGGTGCGCATGGTGCGGGCCGACTGCATGGCTTCGATCGGCGCGGTCTCCAATCCCGACAAGGCCAATGCCAAGCTCGGCAAGGCCGGCCGCAAGCGTTGGATCGGCAAGCGCCCCTCCGTGCGCGGCGTCGCCATGAACCCGGTCGACCACCCCCACGGCGGCGGCGAGGGCCGCACCTCGGGCGGCCGCGACCCGGTCACCCCCTGGGGCAAGCCCACCAAGGGCGCCAAGACCCGGCGTAACAAGAAGACCGACTCACTGATCGTGCGTCGCCGTCACAAGAAGCGATAGGAGAGCGCATCCGTGTCACGCTCTGTTTGGAAAGGTCCCTTCGTCGACAGCTATCTGCTGAAAAAGGCAGAGGCGTCGCGCGGCTCGGGTCGCAACGAGATCATCAAGACCTGGTCCCGCCGCTCGACCATCATGCCGCAGTTCGTGGGGCTGACGTTCGGGGTCTACAACGGCAAGAAGTTCCTGCCGGTGCTGGTGACCGAGAACATGGTGGGCCACAAGTTCGGCGAGTTCGCGCCGACGCGCACCTTCTACGGCCACGCGGCCGACAAGAAGGCCAAGAGAGGTTAGTTCGATGGGTAAGCCGAAGCATCCCGGCCGTCTGTCCGAGACCGAAGCGCGCACTGTTGTGCGCAACCTGCGCAGCAGCCCGCAGAAGCTGAACCTGGTGGCGGCCTCGATCCGTGGCCTCTCGGCGGAGGCCGCGCTGGCTGAGTTGACCTTCTCCAAGCGCCGCATAGCCAACGATGTGAAGAAGGCGCTGCAGTCGGCGATCGCCAATGCGGAGAACAATCACCAGCTGGACGTCGACCGCCTCTATGTCTCCGAGGCCTCGGTCGGCCGCAGCTTTGTCATGAAGCGCTTCCGTGCCCGTGCGCGCGGTCGCGCCGGACGGATCATGAAGCCCTGGAGCCGCCTGACCGTGGTGGTCCGTGAGCGCGAGGAAACGGCGTAATGGGTCAAAAAGTCAATCCGATCGGCCTTCGGCTGGGAATCAACCGGACCTGGGATTCCCGCTGGTTCGCGGACGATAACTACGCGGACCTGCTGCACGAGGATCTGCGCATCCGCAAGTACCTGCGCAAGCGCCTGCAGCAGGCCGGCGTGTCGCGGATCGTCATCGAGCGGCCGGCCAAGAAGGCACGGATCACCATCCACACCGCCCGCCCGGGCGTGGTCATCGGCAAGAAGGGCGCCGACATCGAGAAGCTGCGCGGCGCCCTGCAGAAGATGACGCAGAGCGAGGTGCACCTGAACATCGTCGAGATCCGCAAGCCGGAGATCGATGCCCGGCTGGTGGCCGAGAACATCGCCAGCCAGCTGGAGCGCCGGGTCGCCTTCCGCCGCGCCATGAAGCGCGCGGTGCAGTCCGCCATGCGCCTCGGCGCCAGCGGCATCCGCATCAACTGCGGCGGCCGCCTGGGCGGCGCCGAGATCGCGCGGACGGAGTGGTACCGCGAGGGCCGCGTGCCCCTGCACACCCTGCGCGCCGACGTCGACTACGGCGAGGCGACGGCGCAGACCACCTACGGCGCCTGCGGCGTCAAGGTGTGGGTGTTCAAGGGCGAGATTCTGGCCCACGACCCCATGGCCCAGGACAAGCGGGCGCAGGACGCCCAGGCGGGGCGCTGAGCGCACGGCCTGATCAGTAGAGTTTGAGGAACGACAGCGATGCTGCAGCCGAAACGAACGAAATACAGGAAGGCCCACAAGGGCCGCATCCATGGCAAGGCCAAGGGCGGCACGACGCTGAACTTCGGCGCCTATGGCCTGAAGGCGACCAGCCCGGGCCGCGTCTCGGCGCGTCAGATCGAGGCTGCACGGCGGACCATCACGCGCCACATGAAGCGTGTCGGCAAGCTGTGGATCCGCGTCTTCCCGGACGTGCCGGTGTCCTCCAAGCCCGCCGAAGTGCGGCAGGGCAAGGGCAAGGGCTCGCCGGAGTGGTGGGCCGCGCGGGTCAAGCCGGGCCGGGTGCTCTTCGAACTGGAAGGCGTGCCCCAGGAACTGGCGCGCGAGGCTTTCATTCTGGCCTCTGCGAAGCTGCCGGTGAATACGAAGTTCATCACCCGCCTCGGCGGTGAGGAGGGCTAGGTCATGAAGGCCGGAGATCTGCGGACCAAGTCCGTCGACGAATTGAAGGACACGCTGGTGAACCTGCGCAAGGAGCAGTTCAACCTGCGTTTCCAACAGGCGAGCGGTCAGCTCGAAAATACGGCGCGGGTGCGGCAGGTTCGCCGCGACATCTCGCGAATCAAAACGATCCTGCGCGGTATGCAGCAGGCGGCATCTTAGGAGTTACGAGGCTATGCCGCGTCGTGTCTTGCAAGGAGTGGTGGTGAGTGACAAGGGCGACAAGACGATCACCGTCTTGGTCGAGCGCCGGGTCATGCACCCCGTCTACAAGAAGTTCATCAAGCGCTCCAAGCGCTATCACGCCCATGACGAGGGCAACCGGTTCCATATCGGCGATACCGTGCGTATCCGCGAATGCCGCCCGATTTCCAAGTCCAAGACTTGGGAAGTCGTGGCGGACGGCGATCAGGCCGCTTAGGGCAAGGAAAGGGCGAGACCGATGATCCAGATGCAGACGCAGCTAGACGTCGCCGATAACTCGGGCGCCCGGCGGGTGCAGTGCATCAAGGTGCTGGGCGGCTCGAAGCGCAAGACCGCCGGCGTGGGTGATGTCATCGTCGTTTCCGTGAAGGAGGCGATCCCGCGCGGCCGCGTGAAAAAGGGCGACGTGCACCAGGCGGTGATCGTGCGCACGGCAAAGGAAATCCGTCGTGGCGACGGCAGCACCATCCGCTTCGACAACAACGCGGCGGTGCTGATCAACAAGCAAGGGGAGCCGATCGGGACCCGTATCTTCGGTCCGGTGACGCGTGAACTTCGCCAGAAGAATTTCATGAAGATCATCTCCCTGGCGCCAGAGGTGCTGTGATGGCCAAGAAGTTCAAGATCAAGAAGGGCGACAAGGTGGTGGTGACCACCGGCCGCGACAAGGGCAAGCAGGGCGAGGTTCTGCGTGTGCTGCGCGCCGACGACCGCGTGCTGGTGCAGGGCATCAACATGGTCAAGCGCCACACCGCGCCGACCCAGGCTTCCCCCGGCGGCATCGTCGAGAAGGAAGCCTCGATCCACATTTCCAACGTCGCCCATGTCGACCCCAAGTCCGGTCAGGCGACCCGCGTCGGCTTCAAGCTGGACAAGGACGGCAACAAGCAACGGATTGCCAAGCGGTCCGGCGAAGCCATCGATTTCTGAGCGAAGGTCAGTGAACATGAAACCGCGCTTGAAAGAGCACTACGATACCGAGCTGAAGCCCTCCCTGATGAAGGAGTTCAGCTACAAGAACCACATGGAGGTTCCGCGCCTGGAGAAGATCGTCATCAACATGGGCGTGGGCGAAGCCGTGGCGGATTCGAAGAAGATCAAGTCGGCCGTCAACGAGATGACGCTGATTGCCGGCCAGGCCCCGGTGGTGACCAAGGCCAAGAAGTCGGTCGCCAGCTTCAAGCTGCGCGAAGGCATGGCGGTGGGCTGCAAGGTCACGCTGCGGCGCGAGCGGATGTACGAGTTCCTCGATCGCCTGGTGACCATCGCCCTGCCGCGGGTCCGCGACTTCCGCGGCCTCTCGGGCAAGAGCTTCGACGGGCGCGGCAACTATGCCATGGGCCTGAAGGAACAGATCGTGTTCCCGGAGATCGACTACGATTCGGTCGACGAGATCCGCGGTATGGACATCGTGATTTGCACGACAGCCAAGAGCGACAAGGAAGCCAAGGCCCTCTTGAGCGGCTTCCAGTTGCCGTTTCGGGCCTAGGGTCGGAAGGAAGAAGAGTTATGGCGAAAAAGAGTGCCGTTCAGAAAGACAAGGCCCGCAGGAAGTTGGTGGACCGCTATTCCGGCAAGCGCGCCGCGCTGAAGGCGATCGCGCGTGACCGTACGCTGCCGCCGGAAGAGCGTTTTCAGGCCTATCTGAAACTTGCTGAATTGCCGCGCAACTCGGCCAAGGGCCGTCTGCGCAACCGCTGCCAGGTGACCGGGCGCCCGCGGGGCGTCTACCGCAAGTTCAAGCTGTCGCGTATTTCTCTGCGCGACCTGGCTTCGGTCGGTCAGATCCCTGGCATGGTTAAGTCGAGCTGGTAGGAGGTAGTCGGGCGATGGCGATGAGCGATCCCCTCGGAGATATGCTGACGCGTATCCGGAATGGGCAGCGGACCGGAAAGAGCAAGGTCCGGGCGCCGGCTTCGAAGCTGCGTGCCAATGTCCTGGAGGTTTTGCAGCGCGAAGGCTACATCCGCGGTTACAAAACCGAGGACGTGCACAGCGGCTTCAGCGAGGTCGAGATTGAGCTGAAGTACAACGACGGCGCGCCAGTGATCCAGGAGATCTCCCGCGTGTCGCGCCCCGGGCGCCGCGTGTATTCGAAGATCAAGGAGCTGCCGCGGTTTTACAACGGCCTCGGTATCACCATCCTGTCGACGCCGCGCGGGGTCATGTCCGACCAGGAAGCCCGGGCGGCCAATGTCGGCGGCGAAGTGCTTTGCCGCGTCTTCTAAAGACGCAAGCGTTGAGGGACTGACAGTCATGTCACGAGTAGGCAAGAACCCGGTCGAGGTGCCCAGCGGCGTCGAAGTCGCAATCAAGGGCGGTCTGGTCTCGGCCAAGGGCAAGCTTGGAACGCTGGATTTCGAGGCGAGCGACGACGTCGTCATCAGCCAGGAAGACGGCAAGATCTGGGTCAAGCCGGCCAATGAAGGCAAGCGCGCCCGCGCCATGTGGGGCACGGTGCGTTCGCGCATCCAGAACATGGTGATCGGCGTTTCCGAAGGCTTCACCAAGAACCTGGAGATCAACGGCGTCGGCTATCGTGCGGCGGTCCAGGGCCAGTCCCTGAACCTGCAGCTCGGCTTCAGCCACGATGTCGCCTATCCGATCCCCGAGGGCATCACCGTCAAGTGCGAGAAGCCGACCTCGATCGCCGTGAGCGGTGCGGACAAGCAGAAGGTCGGCCAGGTGGCGGCGGAGATCCGCAGCTATCGTCCCCCCGAGCCTTACAAGGGCAAGGGCGTGAAGTACGCGGATGAAGTCATCCTGCGCAAGGAAGGCAAGAAGAAGTAAGACGATGAAGACTTCACAGCAGCTACAGAATCGGCGCAAGCAGCGGGTTCGGTCTGGCCTGCGCCGCAAGTCCAGCGAGCGGCCGCGCCTTTCGGTGTTCCGTTCCGGCCGGCACATCTACGCCCAGGTGATCGACGACGGCCAGGGCAGGACCCTTGCGGCCGCCTCGACCGTCGATGCGTCGCTGAAGGAAAAGATCAAGAACGGTGCCGACAAGGCGGCAGCGGCCGAGGTCGGCAAGCTGGTCGCCGAACGCGCCGTAGCAGCGGGCATCAAAGAGGTCGTCTTCGACCGCGGCAGTTACCTCTTTCACGGGCGTGTGAAGGCCTTGGCCGATGCCGCGCGTGAAGGCGGTTTGACGTTCTAAGGAAAGATAAGGCTATGGCACGAGGACCCCGCGAGGGACGCTCACGCGACGACCGCCGGCAGCGCGACAACGACGAGCCGGAACTGATCGAGAAGCTGGTTGGCATCAACCGCGTTGCCAAGGTGGTCAAGGGCGGCCGGCGCTTCGGCTTCGCCGCGCTGGTCGTCGTCGGCGACGGCCGCGGCCGGGTCGGCCACGGTCATGGCAAGGCGCGCGAGGTGCCGGAGGCCATCCGCAAGGCCACCGAGCAGGCGAAGAAGGACATGGTGCGCGTACCGCTGCGCGAAGGGCGCACCCTGCACCACGACATCCGCGGGCGCTTCGGTGCCGGCAAGGTGCTGCTGCGCGCGGCCGAGGCCGGCACCGGCATCATCGCCGGCGGCCCGATGCGCGCCATCTTCGAGGCGCTGGGCGTGCAGGACGTCGTCGCCAAGTCGGTGGGCAGTTCCAACCCGCACAACATGATCCGCGCGACCTTCGAGGCGCTGGGCCGCAGTGCCAGCCCCCGCATGGTCGCCCAGCGCCGCGGCAAGAAGGTGGCCGAGGTGCTCGGCCGCCGCGACACCGCGGCTGCCGAAGCCAGGGAGTAGACCTGCCATGTCTGCGGCAAAGAAGACCGTAAAGGTGACCCAGATCGCCAGCCCCATCGGCCGGACCAAGGACCAGCGGGCGACCCTGGTGGGCCTGGGTCTCAACAAGATGAACCGCTCGCGCGAGCTGGAAGACACACCGGCAGTGCGCGGCATGATCAACAAGGTCAGCCATTTGGTGCGCGTCGAAGGCGAAGGCTGAGGCGCGAAACAGGCGGAACAAGGCGCTGTGAGGCCGCTCCGCTGAGGGTGAAAAGTCATGAAAATCAATCAGTTGAGCGATAATCCCGGGGCCGCCAAGGCACGCAAGCGGATCGGCCGCGGTATCGGCTCCGGCACCGGCAAGACCTCCGGCCACGGGCACAAGGGTCAGAAGGCGCGTTCCGGCGTCGCCATCAAGGGCTTCGAGGGCGGCCAGATGCCCCTGCATCGGCGCCTGCCCAAGCGCGGCTTCAACAACATCTTCGCCAAGTCCTACAAGGTGGTGAACCTGGGCCGCCTGCAGTCGGCCATCGATGCCGGCCGTCTGGACGCCAAGAAGCCGGTCGACGCTGCGGCGCTGCGCGAAGCCGGCGTGGTGAAGACCGCGCGCGACGGCATCCGCTTGCTTGCAAAGGGTGAATTGAAGGCCAAGATAGATATCACGGTGGCCGGCGCCTCGAAGGCGGCGGTGGAAGCCGTGGAAAAGGCCGGCGGCAGCGTGACCGTGGTGCAGAAGGCGCCTGTGGCTGCCGCTGAAGCGGCTGAGGCCGCCCCGGCTTCGGAATGATCGGGGGGCTGCGGCCAACCCGAACGCGAGAGACCTAGCCCATGGCTTCTGCTGCCGAGCAACTTGCTGCCAATATCAACTTCGGCGCCTTCGCCAAGGCGCCCGAACTTAAGAAGCGCATCTGGTTCACGCTCGGCGCCCTGATCATCTACCGGCTCGGGACCTGGATTCCGATCCCCGGCGTCGATCCGCAGATCCTGGAGCAGATCTTCTCCCAGCAGGCCGGCGGCATCATCGGCATTTTCGACGTTTTCGCCGGCGGCGCGCTCAGCCGCATGACGATCTTTGCCCTCAACATCATGCCCTACATCTCGGCAGCCATCATCATGCAGCTGCTGACGGCGGTTTCGCCGACCCTGGAGGCGCTGAAGAAAGAGGGCGAGGCCGGGCGCAAGAAGATCAACCAGTACACCCGCTACGGCACGGTGCTGCTGGCCGTGTTCCAGTCCTACGGCATCGCCGTCGGCCTGGAATCGACGCAGGGCCCGAGCGGCTCGGCGGTGATCGACCCCGGCATGTTCTTCCGCCTCACCACGGTCATCACCCTGACCGGTGGGACGATCTTCCTGATGTGGCTCGGTGAGCAGATCACCCAGCGCGGCGTCGGCAACGGCATCTCGCTGATCATCTTCGCCGGCATCGTGGCCAATCTGCCGCTGGCGCTTTTCGAAGTCCTCGAGCTCGGGCGCGTCGGCTCGCTGTCGGCCCTGGTGATCGTGCTGCTGCTCGTCGGCTCCATCGCCGTGGTCGCCTTCATCGTCTTCGTCGAGCGGGCCCAGCGGCGCATCGTGGTGCAGTATCCGAAGCGCCAGGTCGGCAACAAGATGTTCGGTGGCGAGGCTTCGCACCTGCCGCTGAAGCTCAATCCTTCGGGCGTCATTCCGGTTATCTTCGCCTCCTCCCTGCTGCTGCTGCCGCTGACGGTGGCCGGCTTCTCGGGCACCGGCGGGCCGGAGTGGCTGGCCTGGCTGACGGCGACCCTGGGACCGGGGCAGCCGCTCTATCTGGCGCTCTATGCCGCCATGATCATCTTCTTTGCCTTCTTCTACACCGGCATCGTGTTCAATCCGGACGACACGGCGGACAACCTGAAGAAGCACGGCGGCTTCATTCCCGGCATCCGCCCCGGCAGGAACACGGCAGACTACCTGCGCCGCATCATGACGCGCCTGGGTACGGTCGGGGCCCTCTACCTGGCCTTCGTGGCCCTGATGCCGGAGATCCTGCGCTCCGAGTACGCAATTCCCTTCTATTTCGGCGGAACCTCGCTGCTGATCGTGGTGACGGTGACCATGGATACGGTCGGGCAGATCCATGCCCACCTCCTGGCACAGCAGTATGAGGGCTTGATCAAGAAATCGAGGCTGAAGGGGCGGCGGGGATGAACGTGATTCTTTTGGGGCCGCCAGGGGCGGGCAAGGGGACCCAGGCCAAGCGTCTGGAAGAGAAGCACAAGCTGATCCAGCTCTCCACCGGCGACATGCTGCGTGCGGCCAAAGACTCGGGCAGTGAGTTGGGCAAGAAGGCTAAGCCGATTATGGACGCTGGCCAGCTGGTGCCGGACGATCTGATGATCGATATCATCTCCGAACGCATTGGCCAGCCGGACTGCGCCAACGGCTTCATTCTCGACGGCTTTCCCCGCACCATACCGCAGGCCGAAGCGCTGGACCGGCTCTTGGCTGAAAAGGGGATGGAACTGCACTCCGTCATCGAGATGAAGGTCCAGGACGAGATCCTGGTCGACCGGATCACCGGGCGCTACACCTGCGCCAAGTGCGGCGCCGGGTATCACGAGCGCTTCCAGGTGCCGAAGGTCGAAGGCGTCTGCGACGTTTGCGGCGGCACCGAGTTCAAGCGGCGCAGCGACGACAACGCGGAGACGGTGCGCAGCCGCCTGGCGGCCTATCATGCCCAGACTGCCCCGCTCTTGTCGTTTTACGGGGAAAAAGGTGCATTGAAGTCGATTGACGGCATGACCGAGATCGACCGGGTGACCGAGCAGATCGAAGACGCTCTGGGGGCCGCTTAGTGGTTGACTTGGCCTTTCCGGTTTCTATAATCCAGCGGTTCCGGCGCTCTTGGCGACCGGACTCTTCTGCTTGTCTAGACATTACAACCGGGCGCTTGCGGGCCCGAGTTCGCGGCGTTTAAGGAGTTTGCGAAGTGGCACGTATTGCGGGCGTTAACATTCCGACGCAAAAGCGGGTCGAGATCGCCTTGACCTACATCCATGGGATCGGCCGGACCAAGGCCAGCGAGATCTGCCAGAAGGTGGGCATCCCGCGGGAGCGCCGGGTCAATGAGCTGACCGATGACGAAGTGGTCCGGGTCCGCGAGGCCATCGACCGCGACTATGTCGTCGAGGGCGATCTGCGCCGCGACGTGGCGATGAACATCAAGCGTCTGATGGACCTGGGCTGCTATCGGGGCCTGCGTCACCGCAAGGGCCTGCCGGTGCGCGGCCAGCGGACCAGCACCAATGCGCGCACCCGCAAAGGCCCCGCCCGCCCGATCGCCGGCAAGAAGAAGGCCGCCCGCTAAACAACGCCCAGAGACTGAACCGCAGCCCTTTAGCAGCAGGAAACGAGCACCAAGGCCATGGCCAAACCCCAAGCGCGTCTGCGCCGCCGCGAGAAAAAGAACATCACCTCCGGCATTGCGCATGTGAACGCCACCTTCAACAACACCATGATCACCATCACCGACGTGCAGGGGAACACCATCTCCTGGTCCTCCGCCGGTGGTCAGGGCTTCAAGGGGTCGCGCAAGTCGACCCCCTATGCCGCGCAGATCGCCGCCGAGGATGCCGGCCGCAAGGCCCAGGAGCACGGCATGCGCACCCTGGAAGTCAACGTGAAAGGGCCCGGCTCGGGCCGCGAGTCGGCGCTGCGCGCCCTGCAGGCGGTGGGTTTCACCATCACCGCGATCCGCGACGTGACGCCGATCCCGCACAACGGCTGCCGGCCCCCGAAGCGCCGCCGCGTTTAGGGCCGTATCCTGGGCCCACAAGGCCCCGGCATCGCCCGCCGCGCGATGCCAAGACCATGGCGATGTCCGGAGGCTGCCGGCATCCCGCCATTCGGAGCAGACGGCCAGGCCGTCGTCGCTCGATCAGGAATCCGAACAGCCTTGAAGTCGTGAGGGCACCAGCGTGCTGCAGAAAAACTGGACTGAAATGATCAAGCCGTCAAAGCTGGACATCCAGCCGGGACCGGACGCCCACCGGGTTGCCAAGGTGGTCGCCGAGCCGCTGGAGCGGGGCTTTGGCCTGACCCTCGGCAATGCCTTGCGCCGTGTCCTGCTGTCCTCGCTGCAGGGGGCAGCGGTGACCTCGATCCAGATCGACGGCGTGCTGCATGAGTTCTCCTCGATCCCGGGCGTGCGCGAGGACGTGACCGACGTCGTGCTGAACGTCAAGGCCATCGCGCTGCGTATGGGCGGCGAGGGGCCGAAGCGTATGCGCCTGCGCGCCGAAGGGCCGGGCGAGGTGACCGCCGGCCAGATCGAGACCGGGCACGACATCGAGATCATGAACCCGGGCCTCGTGCTCTGCACGCTCGATGACGGTGCGCGCATCGACATGGAGCTCACGGTCGACACCGGCAAGGGCTATGTGCCGGCGACGCAGAACCGCCCGGAAGACGCACCCATCGGCCTGGTGCCGGTCGACTCGATCTTCTCGCCGGTGCGCAAGATTTCCTACAAGGTCGACAACACCCGTGTCGGTCAGGTCACTGACTACGACAAGCTGACCATGGAAATCGAGACCAACGGCGCCGTGACCCCGGAAGACGCCGTGGCGCTGGCGGCCCGTATCCTTCAGGACCAGCTTCAGCTCTTCATCAACTTCGAAGAGCCGCAGGCGCGCCACGACGAAGAGGCGCCCAGCGAGCCGCCGTTCAACCGCAACCTGCTGCGCAAGGTGGAGGAGCTCGAGCTTTCCGTCCGCTCGGCGAACTGCCTGAAGAACGACAACATCGTCTACATCGGTGATCTGGTTCAGAAGACCGAGGGCGAGATGCTGCGCACCCCGAACTTCGGCCGCAAATCGCTGAACGAGATCAAAGAAGTGCTCTCCTCCATGGGGCTCCATCTCGGTATGGAGATCCCGAGCTGGCCGCCCGAGAACATCGAAGAATTGGCCAAGCGCCTGGAGGAGCCCTACTAAGGCTGGTCCTTAGAAGACCGGTCCTTTTGAGAGTTTCGGAGCGTTCCGCTCCCCCCGTTCGTACTGGCTGTAGCACCCCAAGGGGGCAGGTCTGGCGGGCGGCAACGCAATCGGTCTCGTGCGCGAGGCCAGGGTAGAAGGAAGGAACAGACATGCGTCATGGTCTTCACGGCCGGCGTTTCAATCGTACGGCCAGCCACCGCAAAGCCATGTTCGCCAACATGGCGGCTTCGCTCATCAAGCATGAGCAGATCAAGACCACCTTGCCGAAGGCAAAGGACCTGCGGCGCGTTGTCGACCGCCTGATTACCCTGGGCAAGCGCGGCGACCTGCATGCCCGCCGTCAGGCGCTCTCCGTGCTGCGCGACACGGCGCTGACCGAGAAGCTCTTCGACGAGCTGGCGGGCCGCTACAAGGAGCGGCAGGGCGGTTACAGCCGCGTGCTCAAGGCCGGCCACCGCTACGGCGACATGGCGCCCATGGCAATCATCGAGCTGGTCGACCGCGACGAGGATGCCAAAGGCCAGGATTCGGGCCCTGTCCAGGAAGCGGAAGACGACGGCGAGGAGGACTGAACCCGCCAAGTCATGCCCTCACGGCCCATCACGATAGCGAAAGGCAGCCCCCGGGGGCTGCCTTTCTGGTTTGACCGCCCCGCATCGAGCCCCAATTATGGAATGCGAAGCATGCAACACGTCGGGAGAAGGCCCTTGATCGGCTGCCAGAGGGCGGGACTTTGGGCAGGGCATCGGGCAGGACTGCGGTCCCTTGCGCAGGGCCTTGCTGTGGTCGCGGTGATCCTCGCCGGGGCGCTCGGCCTCGCTCTGGCGCCGCCGGCGGCCGCGCAGGACCGCGTGGTGCCGGAGAACCGCGACGAAGTGATGCTGTCCTTCGCCCCGGTGGTGAGCAAGGCGGCCCCGGCGGTCGTCAATATCTTCACCCGGCGCAAGGTGACCCAGCGGCGCCGTGTGACCTCGCTGCTGGACGATCCCTTCTTTCGCCGTTTCTTCGGTGGTGGCCGGGGCGAGCAGGAGCAGCGCCAGCGCGAACAGTCCTCGCTGGGTTCCGGCGTTATCGTCGACCCCCTGGGCTTCATCGTCACCAACGAGCACGTCATCAAGGGCGCCGAGCTCATCAAGGTAGTGCTGAGCGACCGTCGGGAGTTCGAGGCCGAGTTGGTCCTGGCCGATCCGCGCACCGATCTCGCCGTGCTCCGGGTCGACCCCGGCGAGGAAGCGCTGCCGAGCCTTGCCTTCCGCGACTCCGACACCGTGGAGGTCGGCGACCTGGTACTGGCTTTGGGCAACCCCTTCGGCGTCGGCCAGACGGTCACCAGCGGTATCGTCTCCGCCCTCGCGCGCACCCAGGTCGGGATTACGGACTTCAGCTTCTTCATCCAGACCGACGCGGCCATCAATCCGGGCAACTCCGGCGGCGCGCTGATCACCATGGACGGGCGTCTCATCGGCATCAACACGGCGATCTACTCGCGCACCGGCGGTTCGGTGGGCATCGGCTTCGCCATTCCAGCCAACATGGTGCGCACGGTGGTGGCGAGCGCCCGGGCCGGCGGCGCCCTGGTGCGTGCCTGGACCGGCCTGTCCGGCCAGACCCTGACGTCCGACCTCGCCGAGGGCCTGCGTCTCCAACGGCCGGGCGGCGTTGTCATCAGGGAGACCTACCAGGGCGGCCCGGCGGACCGTGCGGGCATTCAGGCCGGCGACGTCGTCGTCACGGTGGACGACAAGCCGGTGAACGATCTCGAGGCGCTCAACTACCGGGTCGCCACCGGCAACCTGGGATCCACGGTCAAGATCGGGCTTTTCCGCCAGGGCGAGGCCATCTCCGCCGTCCTGCCGCTCGAAGCGCCGCCGGAAACCCCCTCGCGCAACGAGATCCGCCTGCTGGGCCACCATCCCCTGGGAGGGGCCTTCGTGGCCAGCCTGTCCCCCGCGCTGGCAGAGGAACTGGACCTGGCCGGCCATTGGGAAGGGGTGATCATCACCCGGGTGCAGCGCGGTACACCGGCCCAGCGCGTCGGCTTTCGCAGCAACGACATCATCCTTTCCCTCAACCGGCAGAGCTATACCCGCTCTTCCGACCTGGCCGAGGCCCTGAACCGCAGCGCCGAGCGGTGGGAGATCACCTTCAAGCGCGGCGGCAAGGTCCGCCGGGTCTCCATCGGTTCCTAAAGGCCGGCTCCTGAAAAGACGGCTCCCGCAAACGTGCCTTTGAAGGCCCCTTTTTTGCCTCTCCGGGGCGCCGCCAGACGGGCGCATTTATGCCAATCCAAAGCGCTGCGGCCTGCGTATAAGCTTTTGTTTCATCAGTAAACCGAGCTGTGCAGGGTGGACACCCTCCGGACACAGCCCCTTCGATGGCAGGGAGCAAGGCGCGTGACGCACAGGCACACCCCGCATTCCAGGCTTCGTACTCTGGCCGCTGCCGGCCTTGTGGCCGCCCTGAGCAGCGCCCCGGCGATTGCGAACGAGGCACCGATGACCGATGCGATCAAGCCTCCGGCAGCGGAGTCTCTGGCCGGCGAGACCCTGGCCTTCAAGGTCATGCGTGATGGCTCCCAGATCGGCCACCACAAGATCCGCCTGGAGGAGATCGGCGACGAACTCCATGTCGAGGTGGATATCGCACTGGAGGTCAATCTCGCCTTCATCACGCTGTTCCGCTACGAGCACACGAACAAGGAAGTCTGGCGCGACGGCCGTCTCGTCTCTCTGGAGACGCGGACCAATGATGACGGCTCCGAGTACTGGGTGAGTGCCCGCTCGTCGGAGGAAGGTCTGCGGGTCGAGGGATCCGCGGGCAGCTTCGTCGCCCCCGCCGGGATTGTG
Source organism: Rhodospirillales bacterium BBD 1991-14 (assembly GCA_001657395.1). Lineage (GTDB taxonomy): Bacteria > Pseudomonadota > Alphaproteobacteria > Kiloniellales > Kiloniellaceae > Pelagibius. The sequence continues at coordinate 16,666 of LYSY01000013.1, forward strand.
CCGACGAGCTACTGGAACCCGGCAACGGTGGAGCAGGACGTGCTGCTGGATACCCAGCGCGGGCGCCTGCTGGAAGTCTCCAGCAAAGCCAAGGGGGCAGAGGCGATCCGAACGCCGGAGCGGGTGGTCGATGCGCGCCGCTTCAAGCTTGACGGCGACCTGAAGGCGGACCTCTGGTATGCGCCGGACGGCGAATGGATGAAGATTGCCTTCGATGTCCGCGGTTCGACCATCGACTATGTTCCGGTCGGCCCCCATCCGGGCCTGCGGGCCGCGAACCAGTCGAGCCAGCGCTAGGGCTTTCCCTCAGGAAGGTCTGCCGCCGGCGCGCGCCCCGCGCCACTCTGCTATTCTCTGGAACCGACCGCCCGGTCCTGCCTCTCACAAGAGGCGGGATCGTTGCGGTAGTTCTGCCAGGGCCATCGTAACGGAGCACGAGAGACATCCATGCCGTTGCCCAAGGATCACTGCATCTGGATTACCGGCGCCTCCCTGGGGCTCGGCAGGGCCCTGGCGCTGCGCTGCGCGCGTGAGGGCTGGCGGGTGGTCGCTTCGGCGCGGGGCCGCGAGCAGCTGGAAAGCCTGGCGGCCGAGGCAGCGGACCTCAGCGGTGAGATCACGCCCTATCCGTTGGACGTGACGGATGCCGCTGCCGTGGCCGCCGCGGTTCAGCATGTTGAAGCCGAGATTGCCCCGATCGGCATCGCGGTCCTGAATGCAGGGACCCACCGGCCCATGGCGGCGGAGTCCTTTCGCGCCGAGGACATCGAGGGCTTGCTGAAGCTGAACGTGCTGGGGATTGCGAACTGTCTAGAGGCGCTCCTGCCGCGCATGATTGCGCGCCGTCAAGGCCGCCTGGCGCTGGTTGCTTCGGTGGCGGGCTATGCCGGCCTGCCGACGGCGGCAGGCTACGGTGCCAGCAAGGCCGCGGTGATCAACATGGCCGAATCGCTGAAGCCGGAGCTCGACCGCCTGGGCGTGACCCTTCAGGTGGTCAACCCCGGCTTCGTGCAGACACCGCTCACCGACAGGAACGACTTTCCCATGCCGTTCCTGATGCCTGCCGATGCAGCCGCGGAGGCCTTCTTCCGCGGCTTAGGGTCGCAGCGCTTCGAGATCGTCTTTCCCAGGCGCTTCGTGTATCTCATGAAGTTCCTGAGAATGCTGCCCTATCGGCTGTTCTTCGCCCTGACACGGCGGACAGTGCCAGGGCGGTAGCGTCTTTCCCAATCTGACCACTTTGAGGCCTGCCCGGATGGTATCCCGCGACGCCGTTGCCGCTTACATCGACTTCTTCGAGAACCTCACGCCCGAGGATCTGCCGCGGTTTGAGCAGGTCTTCGCAGCGGACGCCCGTTTCCGCGATCCCTTCAACGACGCGCGGGGCGTCGAGGCGGTGCGCCGGGTGTTCGAGAAGATGTTCGCGGATGTCGACGACCACCACTTTAGGGTGCTGGATCACGCCGTCGACGGGAACCGTGCCTACCTGAACTGGGAGTTTCGGATTACGCCGCGCGGCAAGAAGCAGGCGCTGACAATTCTCGGCATGTGCACGGTGGACTTTCGTGAAGACGGAAAGGTCACGGCCCATGTCGACCACTACGATGCGGCAAGCCAACTCTACGAAAGCCTGCCTTTGGTCGGCGCGCTGCTCAGGTTCATCCGCCGCAGGATCGCAGCCGTCTGACGGAGGTGGCGAAGCCCATGCTGAACGAACTCTGGGGAAGGTGTTCTAGCGTCTGAACACCCCGGCCATACTCACCGCGACCATGGTCGGCGAGAAAGAGTTGCGCTTGCAGTTGACCGATAGCGCCGAGCCGCCGCGCGACGGCACAGCGGCGCTGCCGTGGCGGTCAAGGGCTCGCAAGGGTGCGCTCGTGAGGCGCGCTGGAAATCCGTTACATCCCGTCACGCGCCAGCCCAGCCGCGCAGTCTCCAAGCAGACACAACCTGTCACGCGACGACGATGATCAGCCCGAAGGAAAACCCGGGGCGTTCCGGCCCGTTCTCCGAAAAGCCGTGTCGGCGCTCACCATCGAACCATCTGCTTGCGAGGCACGACCAACAGGTTGTTGCGGGGACACCGCCGAAGGAACCCGCCCCCAGGTACCAGGAGAAAGCAATGAAAGTCCTTATCGCAACCGCTCTGGCCGTCACCGCCGTGACCAGCCTCGGCAGCATGAGCTTTCCGACGGACGCGGAGGCCCAGTTCCACAAGCAGCAGCTGAACACCTTGCGGAGCACGCCGCCGCAGCTAAACTGCCATACGGGCTTCACCAAGACCGTGCAGGAGTATTACCCTGCGAATCAACACAACGGCTTCGCCAGGAAACTGACCTGCCTTTCGGCCACGTTGAAATGCGCCAAACCGACCGACCCTGGCCTGAAACTGAAGACCGATCGGCATTTCCATGACTGGGACCTGAGCCAGGGCGTCTTCAAGATCCTTTACCGCTGCGGATATCTTCCGACCGGGGCCCAGGTGCAGGCCAAGACGCTGGGCTTAGCGAAGGCACCAATCCAGAAACAGCAAGGGCCCACGCTGACGACGAAACCGGTCGCGCTGAAGTGCTGGACCGGCTTCAACGCCGCAAACCAGGAGAGTTATCCGGCCAACCAGTATGACGGCCATCCGAAGCTGCTGGATTGCCTGACGCCGGTGATCAAGTGCCCAAAGGCACCAAAGCCAGGTCTAAAGCTGGGGGTGCATCTCGAACCGATCAACGTCAACGACCAGCAAGGCACCTTCAAGCTCAGGTACAGCTGCGAATACAACTGAGAGCTATAGAGAAGACTGGCTCGAGCGCCTGTGAGCCCAAAGCATATCTGTTCCAGGCTGAAGCACAGCCTGTATCAGACATGTTCTACTCGGCGGCGACCTCTTGGTTTTCAAAGGCCCGGGCGGTGCTTGCGGGCTCCTTGCGGAAAAAGATCGTGACCTCGCCGATCTCCAGACCGAACTTGCTGACCTTGGCGCGGTTCACCAGGACGTCGTCGGCCTGCAGGAACATCCAGTCGTCGAAGCGCACGTTCCAAACCGACTCGCCGATCGGCAGGGCAAGCGTATAGCGCCAGTTCAGGGCGTTGCCGTAGGACACCCCCTCTGCGGCGCCGATGACATCAGCGGCGGTGCCCTCGTAGCGGTGCGCGTCCAGCTTGCGGATCTTCCAGATGCGCTGCTGGGTTTCCCCGTCTGCATAGACGAAGTCTTCCACCAGGGTGAGCATCTCGCCGTCCCAGGTGCCCTCGATGTCGACCACGAACTCGCGGCGCAGGGTTCCGAAACGGTCCTCAAAGATGCCCCATGCGCGGGTGTTGCCCGCGAAGTAGTCCTCGATGAGAAGGCGCGGCTCGCGCCCGTCGAATTGCTCCGGTGTCATACTGCTGCAGCCTGCCGTGAGGAGGAGGAGAAGGGCTCCGAACCAACGCTGAAAAAGCATCTCATGTCTCTGGAACTGTTGATCGCCTTGCCGCGCGCCGGTCGATCAGCGTGCGGATTCTCAGCTGGCGCTGCGCCGTGATCGGAAAGCGCCAGACCAGCGCCACCGCGGCGACCTTGAACACCACCGGCGCCAGTCCGTAGAGCAGCGACAGGGCCCAGACTCCGTCCGTCTGGTCCGCTGCCGGATCGAAGCCGGCCAGCGCGAGCAGCGGGAAGGAAAGCCCGACCGCCAGCGCGAGCGCCAGCTTGGTCGCCACGCCCCATAGCCCGAAGTAGACGCCCGCCCGCTCCTGGCCGCTGCGCAGGCTGTCCAGATCCACCACGTCGGCCTGGATTGCCGGCGGCAGCGCGAGGTCGGCCCCCAGAGCGAAGCCGGAGAGCACGCAGATCACCAGGAAGGCCCAGGTGTCCCCCGGTCCCAGGAACGGCACCCAGACGAAGACCGCGCAGGCCAGAGCCATCGCCGTACACCAGGCGCGATGCTTGCCGATGCGCGCGGCCAGCCGCAGCCAGAGCGGCAGGGCGGCGATCCCGCAGGCAAAGTAGGTGAGGAGGAGTGGTCCGGTCCAAGATTCCGCGTCCAAAGCAAACTTCACGAACAACAGGAACAGCGTGGCTGGCAGCCCGACGGCTATCCCATTGAGGAAATAGGCCGAAACCAGCCTCAGGAAAGGGCCGTTTCGCAACAAAATGGCCAGTGAGCGGCGCCAGGGAAGGGGTGGCGGCGGTTGCAGCCGGGGCTCCTGCACGGCGAAGCAGGTAATGGCAACTCCAGGTGGTAGCAATACTACAACTGCAATCAGGAGCCACAGCAGGGTCAAGGCGCGGTCTTCGCCGGTAAAGCTCGGCAGAGCCGCGGCACCGACCGTCCCGACGACCACGAAAGCCTCGCGCCAGGCGGTAATGCGGCTGCGCTCGTTGTAGCTCTTGGAGAGCTCGGCGCCCCAGGCGGAATAGGGCAGCAGGATCATGGTGCTGCCGAGGTAAAGCAGCATGGTCCATCCGGCGAGGTAGACGACACCAACCCCGGGCGGCGGCTGGAACAGGAACCAGGCGCTGATCAGCAGCAGCGGCACTCCCAGCAGCATCCAGGGGCGCCGGCGGCCCCACCGCGTCGGGAAGGCATCGGAGAGGCGGCCCATGAGCGGATCGGTCAGCAGATCCCAGACCCGCGCCACAAGCAAGGCCGCCCCGACCGCTGCCAGGCCCAGGCCCATCTCTTCAGCGTAGAAGGGTGGCAGGTAGACGTAGAGCGGCACCCCCAGCGCCGCCAGAGGCAGCCCGGGCAGGCCATATGCGAAAAGGGCGGACCGCGACAGGCCCGCGCCGCCGGCGCTCTGCTGTGTCACCGGTCTAGCCGCGGGAGAGGGCGATCTGACGGACGTCGATACGGCCGATTTTGAAGCCGACTGCGCAGTAGGCGAGGTAGTAGTGCCACATGCGCCGGAAGCGCTCGTCGAAGCCGAGGCCGGCGATGCGCGGCCAGGCGGACTCGAAGCGCTCCGACCAGGTCTTCAGGGTGCGGGCGTAGTCGAGGCCGAAGCCCTTGTCTCCTACCCACTCCAGGCCGGCCTGTTGCACGCAGGCTCTCAGGGCCGTTTGCGACGGCAGCATGCCGCCGGGAAAGATGTAGCGTTGGATAAAGTCCGCCCCGCGCCTGTAGGACCCCCAGATCGCATCGTCGATGGTGATGATCTGCAGCGCAACGCGCCCATCCGGGCCCAGGGCCGAGCGCAGCTTGTCGAAGTAGATCGGCCAGTAGCGCTCGCCCACCGCCTCGAACATCTCGATGGAGGCGACCCGGTCGAAGCTGCCCGTGACGTCGCGGTAGTCCTGACGCCGGATCTCCACCCGCTCGGCGAGGCCGTCCTGGTGAACGCGCTTGCGTGCGTAGTTGTACTGCTCCTCGGAGATCGTGATCCCCGTGACCCGGCAGCCGGTCTGCTTGGCCGCATAGGCCGCGAAGCCGCCCCAGCCGCAGCCGACCTCCAGCAGGTGATGGTCGGGGGAGAGCTCGGCCAGCTCTGTCATCGCCTGGTACTTGTTCTGCTGGGCCGCTTCCAGGCTTTCATTGCCGGAGGCAAAGACCGCCGAAGAGTAGGTCATGCTGGGGTCCAGCCACTGCTCGTAAAAGGCGTTCCCCAGATCGTAGTGGTAGGCGATGTTGCGCCGGGAGCCGCCCTTGGAGTTCGGGCGCAGGAGATGCGGGATGCGGTGCAGGAGGCGCATGACCGGATGGCCGTTGACGACCTTCTGCCAGGCCGCCTCGTTGAGGGCGCCCAACTCAATCACGGCGGCCAGGTCGTCGGTCTCGAAGTCGCCGTCCATGTAGGCTTCGGCGAAGCCGTTGTGGCCGCCGAGCAGGAGCCGGCGGACGAAGCGGGGGCGGACCACCCTGAGCGTGGCCGAGGGCCCGGGTTCTGCGCCCTCGAAGATCTGTCGCGACCCGTCCGGCAGTTCGAGAATGACCGAACCGGCGCGGAGACAACGGCCCAGGGTTATCAGCAAGCTGTAAGGACCGAGTGACACCAGACTGTTTTGCCTAAGGTTCATCGCGTTGTCCATACGGGTTGTGCGGGGGAAGGCTAGGGGGCAACCGATGTCACCGCTTCGCCGGGCGGTGCGCCGCGGCGGTGGTAGCGGGCGCCTTTGCGCCAGATCCACAGCGCCTCCCAGTGAATGGCGGCCATCACCTTGACCGTCATCAGCGGGTAGCGGAAGAAGGCGCGCCACAACCCACCGCGGTCGATTGCCACGCGGCGGCCGGTGAGCGTCGCCAACAGGATTTCCCCATCAGGCACCGCCTGGCGGATCAGCACGGAGAGCTTCTCCCCGGGCTCGCGGAGGCGGAACCGGTAAGCGGCCGTCATCTCGATAAAGGGAGAAACGAAGAAGCCCTTCTCGCACCTTTGCAGGATCGGCCGGCCGCCTAGGTTACCGGCCGTCACCGGTATCAGGTAGCAGTGCTGCTCGCCGAAGGTGTTCTTCACCTCGTAGATGACCGCGCGCAGCGATCCGTCGCGGTGATGGCAGAACCAGAGTGTCAGCGGGTTGAAAACGTAACCCAGGATTCGCGGAAAGCAGAGCAGCCGGATGGGTCCGCCCTGCAGATCGATGCCTGCGGCCGCGAGCTGCGCCTCGGCCCAGGGGCGCAGGGCCGTGCCGTCGCGCGGACCGTGATCGCGGTCATCGAAGCTGAAGATGTTGAAGCGGTTGTGAGAGAGCAGCGGCAGCCGGCGCACCAGGCCCGGCAACTCGTCCAGATCAACAAAGAGCGAGAACACGCCGTAGCTGAAGCGATGGGAGAACGGCCGCAGGCGCCGATGCATGACCTGCCCGAAGTAGAGACAGGACCGCGACGAAGAGCGGTCCTCGCCATTCCTTTGGTTCGACGGTTGTGGTGACGATGTCACTCGGCCGCCTCCAGCAGCGACGCCGGCACCACCGCCTCGGCCGCCGGGCTGCGCGGCACCACATGCCGTGCCCAGGGGGCGGGGGAACCCAAGGCCGCGGCAACGCCGAGGCCCGCCTGCAGGCCGTCCTCATGAAAGCCGTAGCCGCAGTAGGCGCCGCAGAACCAAAGGCGGTTCATGCCCTGGATATCCGGCAGATCTTTCTGCGCCTTGAGGGCGCCGGCATCGAACAGCGGGTGATCATAAATCAGGTCGCGCAAGACGCTCTCGGCGGCGGGCTCGCGCTCCGGGTTCAGGGTCACGAAAAGCGGATGCCGGCGGTCGATGTTCTGCAGCCGGTTCATCCAGTAGGTGACGGAGACCTTTCCGTGATGACGATGGCTGGCAGCGTGCGCTTCGGCGGAGGCTCCGCTGGTGTAGTTCCAACTCGCCCAGGCGCCGCGGCGGCGCGGCATCAAGGTGATGTCGTTGTGCAGCACGGCGCGGTTCTTCTCGTAACGGAAGGCGCTCAGGATCCTTCGCTCTGCCGGTGTTGCCTCGCTGCCGAGAATGCGCAGGGCCTGATCGGCGTGGCAGGCGAGAATGACCTGATCGAAGCGCTCTTCTTCGGTGCCGGGCACCTGCAGGTAGACACCCTGGGGCGTGCGGCGCAGCCGCCCGATGGGGCTGCGGAGGCGCACCTTGCCGCGCAGGCCCTTGGCGATGCGCTGAACGTATTCCCGGCTGCCGCCGGAAACGGTGCGCCACTGCGGGCGCCCTGTCAGAAGCAGCAGCCCGTGGTTCTCGCAGAACTGAATGAAGGAGCGCGCCGGAAAGGCCAGCATTTCGTCCAGCGGCGCCGACCATATGGCCGAGCCCATGGGCAGGAGGTGATCGCGGGTGAAGGCATCGCCGTAGCCGCCGTGATCGAGCAGTTCGCCCAGGCTCATGCCGGCGGTTTCCGCCTCCAGCATAGCGCCCGGTGCATCCCTGTAGAAGCGCAGCAGGTCGCGCAGCATCGACCAGAAGCGCGGGCTCAGGAGGTTGCGCTTTTGAACGAAGAGCCCGGCGAAGCTGCCGCAGTACTCCAGGCGCCCGTCGTCGAGAGAGACCGAGAACGACATGTCGCTCCGCTCTGTCGGCACCGCCAGGGCGTCGAAGAGACGCGTCAGGTTCGGATAGGCCTGATCGTTGTAGACAATGAATCCGGTATCGACGGGAAGATTGCCATCCTTGGTGGCTACATCCACCGTGTGCGAGTGCCCGCCAAGGCGATCGTCCGCTTCAAACAGTGTTACATCGTGACAAGAGTCCAGCGCCCAGGCTGCGCCCAATCCGGTAATGCCACTGCCAACAACCGCAATCTTCATACTCATCCCTTGCTTTTCTTTGCGCCGCTTTCCGATCCCCGGCGCGTCGAGCGTCTCGGAACCTGAACTGCGCTGCGTGTCCCCACCTTGTCCGGCTTCGACGCCTTACGGAACCCGGTTCGGCCGCCGCGATGGCAAGCCGCTTCTTGCTATGCTGGGTGCTGATTGAACTGCTGACTCCCACCTGCCACCCATCACAGGATATAAACCCCGACGTGCTCATATCCACTTGTGCTGATACGCTGCTAAACCCTTAATGGATCATGAAAAGTGGCGGCCTCCGGCAGAACATGAAAAGCTGGGCGCCGGGGAGCAGGTTTGCTCGGTCGCAGGGGCGACAGCGAAACGGCACGGGACGACAGAACCTTCAGTGTTATGACGGGATTGTTTGAAAGTCAGGCCCCAAGGCCTCTGGCAGACCGGCTGCGTCCGCAGAGCCTGGCGGAGGTCGTCGGCCAGGACCATGTGCTCGCCGCCGATGCGCCGCTCGGGCGCATGGTCAAGGGCGGACGCCTGGCGTCCCTGATTCTTTGGGGACCGCCGGGCTGCGGCAAGACCACCATCGCCCGCCTGCTGGCGCAGGAAACGACGCTGGAGTTCGAACCTCTCTCTGCCGTGTTCTCCGGCGTCGCCGACCTGCGCAAGGTCTTCGACCGCGCCAAGCAACGCCGCCTCGGCGGGCGCGGCACCTTGCTGTTCGTCGACGAGATCCATCGCTTCAACCGCGCCCAGCAGGACGGATTTCTGCCCTATGTCGAGGACGGCACCGTCATCCTGGTCGGGGCCACGACCGAAAACCCTTCCTTTGAACTGAACCCCGCTTTGCTGTCGCGCTGTCAGGTGCTGGTTCTGAAGCGACTGGAGGACACTGCGCTGCGTGAACTGCTGGCGCGGGTCGAGGCGCTGGAGGGGCGCGACCTGCCGCTGTCGACGGACGCCCGGGCGGCCCTGATCGCCATGGCCGACGGCGATGGGCGCTACCTGCTGAATTTGGCCGAAGAGGTGCTGACCCTGGCACCGGACCAGCCCCTCGACAGTGCTGGGCTGGCGGCCGTGGTTCAGAAACGCGTACCGATCTACGACAAAGGGCAGGAGAGCCACTACAACCTGATCTCGGCCCTGCACAAGTCGCTGCGCGGGTCCGACTGCGATGCGGCGCTTTATTGGTTTGCCCGCATGTTGGCCGGTGGCGAAGACCCGCATTTCATCGCCCGCCGCCTGGTCCGCTTCGCCGTCGAAGACATCGGCCTGGCCGACCCTGACGCTCTGCCCCAGAGCATCGCGGCCTGGCAGGCCTTCGAGCGCATCGGCTCTCCCGAAGGCGAACTGGCGCTGGCCCAGGCCGTGATCTACCTGGCGACCGCGCCCAAGTCCAACGCCGCTTACAAGGCCTACAGCGGCGCTGCGCGCAGCGCCAAGGACAGCGGCTCCCTGGCGCCGCCGGCCCACATCCTTAATGCGCCGACGTCGCTGATGCGCAACCTGGGATATGGTCGTGGGTATAACTACGACCACGACGCACCGGAGGCTTTTTCGGGACAGGATTATTTTCCCGATAGCCTGGAGCGCCAGACCTTCTATCAGCCCGTGGAACGAGGGTTCGAGCGGGAGATCCGCAAGCGCCTGGATTACTGGGCGAGGCTGCGCCAGCGCCGGCAGGGGGAGGAGGAGGGCGACTCCTGAGGCAGCCTTGCGTTTGGTGCGCGGCTGCTATTCCGCCTTGCTTATTGTCCCTTCTGCCAATGCTCGTACTTTGTCACCGGGACAAAGCTTCTCGCTCCGCTTAGGGCGAGAGGGGCAGCCTATTCGGAATCACTAGGCTTATAGGGGCGTTATATGGCCAACTACTGCGTGCCTGACAAAGGCAAAGCAGCTTTACTCTGTATCTCCGCTCAACGTGATTTCATAACGCCCGGCTCTCCTTTGCGGGCCTGCGGCGTGCGCTCCGCGCTGCCGAGAATGCGCAAGCTGCTGGAGGCCTTTCGCGAGGAAGGGGCGCCCGTCTTCCATTCGGTCAGGCTCTACAAGGCCGACGGCTCCAACGTGGATGCCTGCCGCCGCCAGGCTGTCGAGGAAGGCATGCGCATCCTCATGCCCGGCACCCTGGGCGCGGAGTTGATCGACGAGGTCAAGCCCAGTGCCGGCGTGCGTCTGGACCCGGAGGTGCTGCTGGCGGGCGGTTTCCAGCCGATCGGCGAGAACGAGTTCGTCCACTACCGTCCGCGCTGGGGCGCCTTTCACGATACCGGCCTGGAGGCCAGGCTGCGCGAGCTGGAGGTCACCACCCTGGTGATCTGCGGCTTCAGCTTCTCGACCGGCGGCCGGGCCTCGGTCTACGAGGCCTCGGCGCGGGACTTCCGCATCGTGCTGGTCGCCGATGCGCTCTGCAACGCGACCGAGGATTCGGTCCGCGAGCTCGGCCGCATGGGCGTCTACCTGATGGACAGTGCCAACTGCATGAGCTGGCTGGGCAACGGCGGTCCCCGATCGGCCGCGGCCTAGGGCCGATCCGCTCTGACCGGCCCGCCGGCTTCTGCTTCTCAGGCGTTTGCACCGCTGACCCCACTTTGTTAGCTAGAGACAGTCTCCGCGGCCGCGAAGGCGCTCGGCGAGCAAAGAGGCAAGGCCTATGCAGTTTCAGATCCTGATCGCGGTTGCCCTGGGCGGCGCTCTGGGTGCTCTCGGGCGCTATGCCATGGTGTCTCAGGTCAGTCATGCGCTCGGCCCCTGGCTCGGCGGTTTTCCGCTGGGTACCCTTGGCGTCAACGTCCTCGGGTCTTTCGCGATGGGTCTGCTGGTCGAGGTCTTCGCGTTGGCCTGGTCGCCGCCGGAGGCCCTGCGCGCCCTGCTGACGGTCGGCCTGCTCGGCGCCTTCACCACCTTTTCCACCTTTTCGATGGAGGCCGTGCTGCTGTACGAGCGCGGCGCCCTCGTGCAGGCCGCGGTCTACATCGCCGCTTCCGTCGTGCTTTCCATTGCCGGGTTCGTCGCAGGCCTTGCGCTGATCCGCGCCATCTTCGCCTGAGCGTGCCGGCATGAGCGGGGTCCAGAAAGTCGCGATCGAGGCGGAGGAGGCGGGTCAACGCCTGGACCGCTGGTTCCGGCAGCGCTTTCCGCAGGTGACCCAGGGGCGTCTGGAAAAGTGGCTGCGGAAGGGCGAAGTCCGGCTGGACGGCAAGCGTGCCAAGTCCGCCAGCCGGATCGAGGCTGGCCAGATCGTCCGGGTCCCGCCGCTGCCCGCAGCCGACGACGTCCGCCCGCCTGCAGGACCAAAGCCGCAGCGGCTCTCCGCAGCGGAGGCGGCCGACCTCAAGGCACGGGTGCTTTACAGCGACGATACGGTGATCGCCTTAGACAAGCCGGCAGGCCTGGCGGTCCAGGGCGGCAGCGGCCAGAGCCGCCACCTGGATGGGATGCTGGAGGCCTTGAGGCTGGGCGCGGCGGAACGGCCCAGGCTCGTCCACCGCCTCGACAAGGACACTGCCGGCGTCCTGCTGCTGGCGCGCAGCGCCGCCGCGGCGCGCGCCCTGACGGCGGCCTTTCGCGCGAAGACGACCCAGAAGGTCTACTGGGCGCTGCTCAGCGGTGTACCCCGCCAGAGACGCGGCCTGATCGATCTGCCCCTGGCGAAGCGCCAGACCGGGGCCGGCGAGGCCATGGCCCCGGCAGAAGAAGAGGGCAAGCCGGCACAAACCCTGTTCCGCGTCGTGCAGACCTACAAGGACCGGCTTGCCTGGGTTGTGCTGATGCCCCTGACCGGGCGCACCCACCAGCTCCGCGTCCACTGCGCAGCCTTGGGCGCGCCCATCGTCGGTGACGGCAAGTACGGCGGGCGGGCGGCCTTCCCGGACAAGCCTGAGCTGCCGAAGACGCTACACCTGCTGGCAAGGGAACTGGCGCTGCCCCATCCGGAGGATGGCACGACGCTGCGGGTGGTCGCAGCGCTGCCGCCGCATATGGCCGAGAGTTGGGAAGTGCTGGGTTTCGACCCGGTGCAGGGAGATGCCGCGCTGGACGGCCTCTTGAGCTATGCGGAGGGCCTCAGCCATTCGCCCCGGCGCGGCCGCGGGGTCTGATACAGCGCTGCTTTTTCGCTGGCTGCCGTCAGGATCCCCGCGCCGCCGGGATGGTGGGGAGATTAGAAGGTCGAGTAACGGCGGGGCTGCTGAGAGCGCTGCACAAGCTGATGGTGGCGGCGCTTCTCGGTGACCGTGGGACGCGCCTGGTTGCGCAGGGTGGCTGCCGTTTTCTTGCGCCACTCCATGTCGCTCATCACGGTCTTCAAAGAGAAGCCCCATTCAGAGCCCGCTTCAGGCTCATACTTGGTCTGCTCCGCAGTAGAGTAATGAAGGTTCATCATGTTCGACCAGTCCTGCGCCGTAGCCGGTGCAGAGAAGGCGATGACTGCTGCCGCGGCAAGAGTGACAGCAGAGTACTTGCCCGTGATGAACTTCGAAAACATGCCTGACCCCTATGGATTGTTTTCCGATGACCCAAGGTGTAGGCGTGATTTTTTCTTATTTCCCCTGCAAAATTATTAATATCCAAAAATGACATCTGTAAAAGCCAATATATGTCACAGCATTAGTCAAGGATGGGGCATTTTTATTCTCTTAATTATTTGTTAATTGTTTGGCAAACATGTCTAAAATGTGGCGTACCTATAATTATCATATATAATTCAGTGACTTATAGATGTGGATAAATGATCGGCGCTTTTGATTTCCCCTTCAACTTGCCCAATTCATGCCACCCGGAGCGGCCTATCAGCGGCTTCTGATGCTTCCTTCGTTCGGCCATGGAAATGAGGCGGGTCGGCCACAATGGTTAAGGCTTTGCTCTTCGAATCGCCTTAAGCAGGACCGAGCAACATGGTAGAGACAGGGCGCCATGATACCCATTCCATTTCGCCACCGCTTCATTGTCTTCGACCTCGACGGAACCCTGGTCGACAGTCAGCACACCATCGTTTTCTGCATGAGCCAGGCCTTTGACGCCGCAGGGCTGGAGCAGCCGGACGCGGAGGCGGTGCGCGGCCTCATCGGCTTGAAGCTGGAGGTGGCTGTCGCGGAACTGCTGCCGCCGGACCTCAGGGCCATGGCCCCGAGGATCACCGGGCTCTACCGCGAGGCCTTTCATGCGCGCCTGAGCGGCCCCGATCACGACGACCCCCTGTTTGACGGCGCGCGCGAGGTGCTGGCGGCCCTGGACCACCCGGAACTGCTGCTGGGCATAGTGACCGGCAAGAACCGGCGCGGCCTGCTGCGGGTGCTGGAGCACCACGGACTGCAGCATCACTTCACGACGCTGAAGACGGCAGACGACGGACCCAGCAAACCCCACCCCCGTGTGCTTCAAATGGCCATGGCGGAGGTTGGTGCGGAGCCGCAGGATACGGTCATGATCGGGGACACGGCCTTCGACATCGAGATGGCGCGCGCTGCGGGCTGCGATGCCATCGGGGTCGACTGGGGCTATCATCACCGCGACCAGCTTTATGCCGCCGGCGCCGGCGTGGTGATCGACCGCTTTGACGAACTCGAAGGGGCCATGACCCGATTGGACGGAGCATCGCAATGAGACTGCGCCGTGTGATCTACATCGCCGCGGCCGTGGTCGTCGGCCTCGGGGTTGCGACCTACGCCTTTCTGTCCACGCTCAACTTCGACGACCTCACGGCCCTGCTGCAGAGGGAGGTGAAGACGGCGACGGGCCGGGACCTGGTGGTGGCGGGGCCGGTGGATCTTCAGATCTCGCTTTCGCCCTCCATCGATCTGCAGGATCTGCGGTTCGCCAATGCCCCTTGGGGCAGCCGGCCGGAGATGGTGACCCTGCGCCGGGTGGAGCTTGAAGTGGATCTTCTGGCCTTGCTCGGCGGCGACATCGTCGTCAACCGCCTGGTGCTGGTGGAGCCGGATATCCTGATCGAGACCGACGCCGAGGGGAACGGCAACTGGGAGTTCGGCATCGCATCGGCACCGTCGCAGGGCGATGCGCCGGCGGAGGGCGAGGGCGCCTCCGGTGCCGGCGGTCTGCCTGATATTCAGGACTTCGCGATCCGCGGCGGCCGGATCGTGATTGCCGACGGCCCTGCCGACCAGGCGCCCTTGACCATCACCCTCACCGAAGCGAGCGGCCGGGTGCCGGACGGCGGCGGAGAGCGCAGCCTCACGCTTGTCGGAGGCTACAACGACAGTCCTTTTCGTGTGTCGGGCACTTTCGACAGTCTGCGCGACATTCTGTCCGGTGCGAAGAGCGACCTGGACCTTGCCTTCGAGGCAGGCGGTGCTAATGGCCGCATCACGGGTGCCGCCGGTGACCTGGTCGGCGCCGCCGCCGCGGAGCTTGCGGTCAGCGCGTCCGGTGAGGATCTCTCAGCGCTCTCGCCGCTTGTCGGCGCGGCGCTTCCGGCCATCGGCCCCTACAAACTGTCCGGCGACGTGACGGTTGCCGGCGACAGCATCGCCTTTTCCGGCCTTGCCGCGGAGCTCGGGCAGAGTGACGTGGCGGGCGCGGGAACGCTGGACCTCGGCGGAGCCCGGCCGTGGCTGACCGCCGACCTTGCGTCCAAGACCCTCGACCTGGCCGACCTGCAGCCCGGCGGTGGAACAGGGGCGCAGACGGAAACAGAAGGGGGGCCCGGAGACGGCCGCATCTTCTCCGACAGTCCGCTTGGGCTCGAAGCCCTTTCGGCGCTCGACGGAAAGGTTACGCTGAGCGCCGCTGAGGCGCGGCTGTCGCCCCGCTTCTTTGTCAACGACCTCAGACTCACCGCAGCGCTCGAGAACGGCCGCCTGTTGGTGGAACCCCTGCAGGCGCGCCTGGCGGAAGGCGATCTGACCGGGCGCGCCTCTGTCGACGCCGGTCAGAGCCCTGCGCGCCTTGCGCTGACACTCAACAGCGCGGCCATGGACTTCGGCGCCCTGCTGCGCAAGGCGGAGGTCAGCGAACAGGTGGGCGGCGCCCTGGATGCCGAGGTGGACCTGCGCAGCCAGGGCGACAGTCTGCGCGCGCTGGCCGCCGGTCTCGACGGGCACGTTCAGGCGGTCTCGCAGGACGGAACCATCGACAATGCCCTGCTGAGCTTCTTCAGCGTCGGGCTCAGCGACATCACCGGGCCGCTCTTCGGCACGGCTGAGCGGGCCCGCCTGGAGTGCATGATCACGCGCTTCGACATCGCCGGCGGCAAGGCCGAGAGCCGGGCGCTGGTGCTGGATACCGGGACCTTTGCGATTGCCGGGCGCGGTGGCGTCGACCTGGCGAGCGAAAGGGTCAGCCTGGCCTTCGATACGGAGACCAGTGAGCCGAGCCTTGCCAGCCTGGCCGTTCCCTTCAAGGTGATCGGTCCTCTGGAAGACCCGAGCATCGTTCCGGATCCGATTGGGGCCGCCGGCAATGTGGTAGGAACCGTGGGGACCGTCGCGGAGACCGGGGGCAATATCGTAGCCGGCGTTGTGGATACCCTCGGCGGCCTGGTCGGCACCGGGCCGATCATCGGCAGGATCGGCAGCGATCAGACGCTCTGCGGCGAGGCCCTGGCGGCGATCGGTCTTGCCTCCGCCACGCCGGAAGGCGGGGGCGTGGAGCCGGCGGGCGCTCCGGCGGCCGGAGACACGGCGGAAGAGTCGCAGCAACCTGCCCCCTCCAAAGGCCTCGTCGAAGGCGTTGGCGAGGCCACGGAGGACCTGGGGAGGAGCCTGAGAAAGGGCCTTGAGGGGCTTTTCGGCAACTGACAGGCGACGCCACGGCAATGCAGAAGATCAAACGTTTCTACGAGTCCGCGGGCTCTGCGCCCGCTGAGAGTGGCTATGGCGTCACGCTGGACGGCCGCCCCGTGCGAACGCCCGCGAAGGCGCCTTTGGTGCTGCCTTCCGCCGCCCTCGCTGCGGCGATTGCGGCGGAGTGGCAGGGCCAGGACAAGGAGATCGACACGGCGTCCATGGCGCTGAACAACCTGGCCTGCACCGCGATCGACATCGTCGGGCCGCAGCGCACGCGCATCGTCGACGATCTGGTCGACTACGGCGGCCATGACCTCATCTGCTATTGGAACGACGCTGTCGACGACCTGCTGCGCCGCCAGCAGGACCACTGGCAGCCGCTGCTGGACTGGGCGGCGCAGGAGCTGAATGCGCCGCTTGTGAAAACCTGCGGCATCGTTTCGCAGGACCAGCCGCCGGAGAGCCTCGCAGCGCTGCGCACAGCCGTCGAGCATCACGACGCCATGGCCCTGACCGGCCTCGCCGCGGCCGTTCAGGCCTCAGGGTCGCTGGTCATCGGTCTTGCGCTCTCCCGCGGCCGGCTGGAGGCCGAGCAGGCCTGGATGGTTTCGCTGCTGGACGAGGCTTATCAGCAGGAGCGCTGGGGCGAGGACGCCGAAGCGCGCAAGCGTCAGGCGGCGCTGCACCAGGAACTTGATGCCGCCGGCCGTTTCCTGTCCCTGCTGCGCGAGGGTGTCTCTGCGGAGAGCGCTTGAGCCGTTACCGAGAAGCGGCGGATCAGAGTTCTTGGGTTGCGGGCGGTTCCTGGGCGCCCTTCATCATCACTTCCGCGAGGACGCCGTAGGTCTTGGCCCAGGCTTTCTCGACATCGGACGTGAAGGCGTCCTGCAGGCCCTGCTTGAGGGTCCAGAGCAAGGCGTTGGCGACGCTCTCATAATGCTTCAGCTCGACGCCGTAGGCGTGGTGGCGCTGACCCATGACCTTGACCGCCGGCACAAGCTTGTCGAGCTTCTCCAGGCCCGCCACCGCCGTCTTCAGAACGGCCATCAGCTTGCGGCCCTGCTCGGCCATGTCGCCCTTGAACAGCGGCTTTGTGCTGGGGTCGATCTCGAAGAGGCGCTTGTAGAACAGGGCTGCGGCGTCCTCCGCGATCGGCTCCACCTTGGCGAAGGACTCCTGCACCATCTTGATTTCCGCCGCGCTCAAGGGGCCGCCGGCACCCGACGGCTCTTCCGCTTGCGCCTTGGAGGCCGCGGGCGCAGGGGGCGCCGTCTTCACCGGCGCCGGGGCTACGGCCGTTGGGGCAGGCGCCGGGGCCGGGGGAGGGGTCTCGACAGGGGCCGCCGCGGGCTGCGCGCGCCCGGCCCGGGAAACGGCCGCGTCGTTCAGGCTGGAGAGTTCGTTGATTCGTGTGGTCAGGCTCTCGACGATCTCGCCGATCTGGCTGGTGGCCTTGCTGGTCTGTCCGGCCAGCTGCTTCACCTCTCCGGCAACGACGGCAAAGCCCTTGCCGGCCTCGCCGGCGCGCGCCGCCTCGATCGTGGCGTTCAACGCCAGCAGGTTGGTCTGCTTGGCAATCGCCTCGATCTGTCCGGCCATGTTTGAAACGTTGGCGACTTCGCTGCGCAGCGCCTCGATCTGCTCGGCCATGCCCCCTTCCGATGCTTGGGTATTCTGGTCACCGGAGGGGCTGTGAGAGGGCGCGCTGGCGAACTGGGACATTGGTTTTCCTTGGGATCTCTGTCTCGAAACAGGGCTTAAGCAGTTCTATCCAGACGTCGTTAACGTTCTCCTAATTGTAGTCGTTTCGTTCAGCTCCGTGACCGGGCCGGCGCGGGCGCCACGGAGCGCTGTCGCTGGCACTCCCCCCGGTCCCGTGCTATCAGCATCCGCGCATATCGATAAGCAAAAGCGGGCTGTCCGGTTTCAAGGGCCGGCTTGCGGGCAGGGATGGGAGCGGCGATGCAGGACATTCTTCGGCAGCTTCAGGAGAAGCGGGACGAGGCGGCGATCGGCGGCGGCCAGCGCCGGATCGACTCCCAGCACGCCAAAGGCAAGCTGACGGCGCGCGAGCGCCTGCAGGTCCTGCTCGACGAGGGCTCCTTCGAGGAATGGGACATGTTCGTCGAGCACCGGTCCAGCGACTTCGGGATGCAGGACCAGAAGGTGGCCGGCGACGGCGTGGTTACCGGCCACGGAACCATCAACGGGCGGCTCGTCTTCGTCTTCTGCCAGGACTTCACCGTTTTCGGCGGCTCCCTCTCCGAAGCCCATGCCGAGAAGATCTGCAAGATCATGGATATGGCCCTGCAGGTCGGTGCGCCTGTGATCGGTCTGAACGATTCCGGCGGTGCGCGGATTCAGGAGGGCGTCGCCTCCCTGGCCGGCTATGCGGAGGTGTTCCAGCGCAACGTGCTGGCCTCCGGCGTCGTGCCGCAGATCTCCATGATCATGGGGCCTTGCGCCGGCGGCGCGGTCTACTCGCCGGCCATGACCGACTTCATCTTCATGGTAAAGGACAGCTCCTACATGTTTGTAACCGGCCCCGACGTGGTGAAAACGGTGACCCACGAGGAGGTCTCGGCGGAGGCCCTGGGCGGTGCCACCACCCACACCACCAAGTCCGGCGTGGCCGATCTCGCCTTCGAAAACGATATCGAGGCGCTGCTGGAGCTCCGGCGCTTCTTCGACTTTCTGCCCGCCTCCAACCGCGAGGCGGCGCCCTGGCGGCCGACGGACGATCCGGCCGACCGCGAAGAACCTTCCCTCGACAGCCTGGTGCCAGCCGATCCAACCAAGCCCTACAACATGAAGGAACTGATCGAGAAGGTCGTCGACGAGAGCGAGTTCTTCGAACTGCAGCCCAACTACGCCGGCAACATCATCACCGGCTTCGGCCGCCTGGAGGGGCAGACAGTCGGGTTCGTCGCCAACCAGCCGATGGTGCTGGCCGGCTGTCTGGACATCGCCTCCGCCATCAAGGCGGCGCGCTTCGTGCGGTTCTGCGACTGCTTCAATATCCCCATCGTCACCTTCGTCGACGTCCCCGGCTTCCTCCCCGGGACCTCCCAGGAGTTCGGCGGCATCATCAAGCACGGCGCCAAGCTGCTCTTCGCCTATGCCGAAGCCACCGTGCCCAAGGTGACGGTGATCACCCGCAAATCCTACGGTGGCGCCTACGTCGTCATGGCGTCCAAGCATCTGCGCGGCGACGTGAACTTTGCCTGGCCGACGGCGGAGATCGCCGTCATGGGGCCGAAGGGCGCGGTGGAGATCATCTTTCGCGGCGACATCGGCGACGACGACAAGATCGCCGCGCGGACCGAGGAGTACCGCACGAAGTTCGCCAACCCCTTCGTCGCCGCCTCCCGCGGCTTCATCGACGATGTCATCATGCCCCACGGCACCCGGCGGCGCCTCTGCCGGGCGCTGGCCATGCTGCGCGACAAGCAGTTGGAAAACCCCTGGAAGAAGCACGACAACCTGCCGCTCTAGGGGGGCGGTATGCTGAAACTCTACGACGATCCGGACTCAGGAAACGGCTATAAGGCCCGGTTGTTGCTGGCTCTTTTGGGTCAGCCTTATGACTTGGTGGAGGTGAACGCGATCCAGGGTGAGACGCGCAGGGAGGCCTTCCTGACGAAGAACCCGAACGGGCGCATTCCGGTGCTGGAACTGGAGGACGGCACCTTTCTGCCGGAGTCCAACGCCATCCTGTTCTATCTCGCCGAGGAGACAGCCTATCTGCCGGCGGACAGCCTGGGCCGGGCGAGGGCTCTGCAATGGATGTTCTTCGAGCAGTACAGCCATGAGCCCTATGTCGCCGTGCTGCGCTTCTGGGCCCGCCACACCGACAAGACGCGGGAGAACGAAGCCCAGTGGGCCGAGCGGGAGAAACGCGGTTACGACGCCCTCGGCGTGATGGAAAGGACGCTGACGGAGCAGCACTGGCTGCTGGGCGGCACCCCCTCCATCGCCGATATCTCGCTTTATGCCTACACGCATGTCGCGGATCAGGGGGGCCTGGACCTCTCGCGCTTTCCGGCTCTGCGTGCTTGGATTGACCGTTTTCCGGACTTGGAGGGCTATGTGCCCTTCTCGGGGCGCCTCAGGGCGACAGACGACCGAAAGGCATGAGGCGGCGGGTACCGTTGAATTCTTAATGGCCGAAGGCACTTCGGCTTGAGTGGAAAAGAATCTGAATCAAGGCGTTAGGGGCGGATGTTCAAAAAGATTCTCATTGCGAACCGCGGCGAAATCGCCTGCCGCATCATCAGGACCTGCAAGCGCATGGGGGTGTCGACGGTGGCGGTCTACTCCGCTGCCGATGCCGACGCCCTGCACGTGCGCGCCGCCGACGAGGCGGTGGCCATCGGTCCGGCGGCGGCGGCCGAGAGCTATCTGGTCATCGACAAGATCATCGCTGCGGCCAAGGAGACCGGTGCGGAAGCGGTCCATCCCGGCTTCGGCTTCCTCTCCGAAAATGCCGCCTTCGTCGAAGCCCTGGATAAGGCCGGACTGGTTTTCATCGGGCCGCCGGTGAAGGCCATCGGCGCCATGGGCGACAAGATCACCTCCAAGAAACTGGCGGCCGAGGCCGCGGTGAGCACGGTGCCCGGCCATCCCGACGCCATCGACGACGAGGCGGAGGCGGTCCGCATCGCCGGCGAGATCGGCTATCCGGTCATGATCAAGGCCTCCGCCGGCGGCGGCGGCAAGGGCATGCGCGTTGCCGCCGCCGAGACCGAGGTGCGCGACGGGCTGCGCTCGGCGCGCAACGAGGCGCGCGCCAGCTTCGGCGATGATCGGGTCTTCATTGAGAAGTTCATCGAGGAGCCGCGCCACATCGAGATCCAGGTGCTGGCCGATGCCCACGGCAACACCCTGCACCTGGGCGAGCGCGAATGCTCGATCCAGCGCCGCCATCAGAAGGTGGTGGAGGAGGCGCCGTCGCCCTTCCTCGATGCCGAAACGCGGGCGGCCATGGGCGCCCAGGCGGTGGCCCTGGCCGAGGCGGTGGACTATCGCTCCGCCGGCACGGTCGAATTCATAGTCGACAAGAACAAGAACTTCTATTTTCTTGAAATGAATACTCGAATTCAGGTCGAGCATCCGGTGACCGAGCTGATCACCAGCCTCGACCTGGTGGAGTGGATGATCCGCATCGCGGCGGGCGAACCGCTGGACTTCGGGCAGAGCGATGTGCAGATGAACGGCTGGGCGGTGGAGACCCGAGTCTATGCCGAAGACCCCCTGCGCGACTTCCTGCCGTCCATCGGCCGCCTGGTGCGCTACCGCGAGCCGCAGCCGCCGGAGGACGAGGCCTTGACCGTGCGGGTCGACACCGGCGTGGAGGAGGGCTCGGAGATCTCCATGTTCTACGACCCCATGATCGCCAAGCTGGTCACCCACGGGCCCGATCGCGCCGGCGCCATCGCCGCGATGCAGGCGGCGCTGGACGCCTACTGCATTCGCGGCATCAACCACAACGTCGCCTTCCTTGCCTCGGTGATGACCAACCCGCGCTTCCGCGAAGGGCGCCTCACCACCAATTTCATCGCCGAGGAGTACCCCGAGGGCTTCAAGGGGGTCGAAGCCGACCCGGCGACCACGGACGTTCTGATTGCTGTCGCCGCCATCCTGCAGCACCGCCGCAAGGAGCAGGAGACCGCGATCTCCGGTCAGATGGACGGCCATGCGGAGTTCGACCCCTCGAAGCCGGCGGATTGGGTGGTGATGCTGGACCACGAGCCCCACGCCCGGACAGTGACGCCGGTCGAAGGCGCCTACCGCGTCACTGGCGGCGCCTCCAACCTGCTGATCGAGACCGACGGACGTCTGGGGGACCTCCTGCTGCCCTGCTTTGTCGACGGCCGCCCGGTGACCGTCCAGGTCGAGCGGCGCGGCCCGGCCCTGCGCCTGGGCCAGGCGGGTATCACCGTCGAGGCGCTGGTACTCTCGCCGCAGGCCGCGGCCTTGGCGGCCATGATGCCGGTGAAGGAGCCGCCGGACCTGTCGCGTTTTCTGCTGTCGCCCATGCCGGGCCTGCTGATGTCCCTGGCGGTGGAGGAGGGGCAGAGCGTGAAGGCCGGCGAGGAACTGGCCGTGGTCGAGGCGATGAAGATGGAGAACATCCTCCGCGCCGAGCGGGACGGCCGTGTCGCCAAGCTGCACGCCGGCCCGGGCGAGAGCCTGGCGGTCGACCAGGCGATCCTGGAATTCGACTGACCGCGGCAGATCGGTCTTCGCCCCGCTTGCCACCCCGCCATGGATCAGCTCGAACGCCCGCCGGAGATCATCTGGGATGACCGGCGTGCCTGGTTCGAGAGGCAGGAGGCGCAGCATGCGGCAGCGGGTGCAGCGGCGCCCAGCGAACAGGCCTGCGCTCTGATGATCGACCTGCAGGCCGTGTTCTGCGCCGGCGCCTGGGCCGCTACCGTGATTCTGGCCTATGCCATCGCCGAGGCGCAAAGCAGCAAGCGTGCGACCCGTCCGCAGGGTGTAGGCGAGGGCGACTGGAAATGGCTGCGCGCCCTGCGCAACAGGCTGGTCCACGAGAACCCCGGGAAGGCCGCCTTCACCGTGGAGGACCAGTGGATGCGCCGTACGCTCTGGGAGGAGCGCGCGCGCCGCGCCGTGGTCATCGCTTTTGCCGCCCTTTATCCTGCCCCGGAGGGCAGCGATGCAGGGCAAAAGGCGGATCAATGACGAAGACGGTTCGGGTGGAAATATCAGGGCGGGTCCAGGGTGTCTGGTTCCGGGCCTGGACCGAGGCCACCGCCAAGGCCAAGGGGCTGGACGGCTGGGTCCGCAATCGCCGCGACGGCTCGGTCGAGGCGGTGTTCTCCGGGGATGCCGCGGCCGTGGATGCCATGCTGGAAGCCTGCTGGCAGGGCCCGCAGCATGCCGCGGTCGCAGCGGTGGACCGCTATGACCACGATGTCCCGATCGACCCCGGTTTCATGGTGAAGCCGACGGCCTGAGGCCCCGGCGATGCGTGCGGGGAAGGGGCTGCATATTTTATTTCCATAATTCTAGAAATATCGTTGACTCAGCATGAAGCTTCGACTAACGTTCGAATCATGGACGTGAATCAAGCTGCACGCTGCCTCGAAAAGCTCGGCAACCCGCTCCGCCTGGAGGTCTTTCGCCTTCTTGTCCGGGCCGGGCAGGACGGGCTTCCGGTGGGCGAGATCCAGGCGCACCTGGGGGTGCCGGCCTCGACGCTCTCCCATCACATCGCCCATCTGGTCAACGCTGGCCTTGTGGCGCAGGAGCGCGAAGGGCGCCAACTGATCTGCCGCCCGGACTTCCAGCTCATGGACGGGCTGATCGCGTTTTTGACATCCGAATGCTGCAGCCTGGAGCGCAGCGCGGCGCCGGCAACGGAAGAGCGCAAAGCCGGGTAGAGCCGAGTTTTTTTGACCTGACTCTTCGATGATCCTGGAAGGGTCGAAAGTAAATCGAAAGGACGCACCGATGACCAGCCTTGCTTCCACCATGACCGGCGTCGCTTCAGGAGTCTTCTCGCGGGCCCGCAGTCTCGACCGGGTCTGGCTTGCGCTTCTGCTGCTCTTCGCCGGTCTTGCGCTGGTCGTGCCGCAGCAGGCGGTGGCGAGCTTCGGCTTTATGGTGGATGCCTTCCTTTGGCTGCTGCCCTTTCTCCTCCTTTCGGTGGTGCTCGCCGCCTGGCTGAAGGCGGCGGGGGCGGACGGGCTGATCGCCGGGGTGACCAGCCGCTCCGCGCCGGCGGCCATTGTCATCGCGGCCCTGGCCGGTGCGCTTTCGCCCTTCTGTTCCTGCGGCGTGGTGCCGCTGATGGCGGCGCTGTTGCTGGCCGGGGTGCCCCTGGCGCCGGTGCTGGCCTTCTGCGTTGCCTCGCCGCTGATGGACCCGGAACAGTTCGTGCTGATGGTGGCGACGCTGGGCCTGCCGTTCACCCTTACCAAGACTCTTGCCGCCATGGGGCTCGGCCTTGCCGCCGGCTTCGCCACCCTGGCCCTGCAGCGTGCCGGCTTCTTCGCCGAGCCGCTGAAGGCGGCGCGCGGCTGCGGCGGCTGCGGCACGCCGGGCCTGCCCGACCAGGGGCTACGCTGGGCCTTCTGGTCGGAGGCGCCGCGCCGCCAAGCCTTCGCGAAGGAGGCGCGCAGCACGACCCTTTTCCTAAGCAAGTGGCTGCTGCTGGCCTTCGCCCTGGAAAGCCTGATGGTGGCCTGGGTGCCGGCCAGCCTAGTGGCGGAGACCCTGGGCGGCCAGGGCTGGCAGGCCATTCCCCTGGCGGTGGCCGTCGGCGTGCCGGCCTATCTGAACGGCTTCGCCGCAATCCCGCTGATCGGCGAACTCATGGCGATGGGCATGGCTCCGGGCGCGGCCCTGACCTTCCTCATCGCCGGCGGCGTCACCTCGCTGCCCGCCGCCATGGCGGTCTTCGCCCTGGTCCGGCGCACGGTGTTCTTCTGGTATCTGGCGGTGGCCCTGACCGGGTCGCTGTTGGTGGGAACGGTGGTGCAGAGCCTCGTCGTCTTCGCCGGCGTGGCCATCCGCTGACGGTCGGGTTCAAACCTCAGCCGGGCTTGAAGACCGCGTCGAAGGTGCCGCGCAGGGCCGCATCCAAATCCGCCATGCCGACCGGCAGGCCGAGATCGACCAGGGAGGTCACGCCGTGTTCGGAAACGCCGCAGGGAACGATGCCGCTGAAGTGGTCCAGCTCGGGCTCCACGTTGATGGCAAGGCCGTGGTAGGTGACCCAGCGGCGGATGCGCACGCCGATGGCGGCGATCTTGTCCTCGCGCGGCCCGAGCGCCCCGTCGTTGCGGGCGACCCAGATGCCGACGCGTCCCTCGCGGCGCTCTCCCGCGACTGAGAATTGCGCCAGGCTGCGGATGATCCACTCCTCGAGGTCGTGGACGTAGCGCCGGAGGTCCGGCGTGCGGCGCTTCAGATCCAGCATCACGTAGACGACCCGCTGCCCGGGCCCGTGATAGGTGAACTCGCCGCCGCGCCCGGTCTCGAAGACCGGAAAGCGGTCGGGCTGCAGCAGATCCTCGCGCCGGGCCGAGGTGCCGGCGGTGTAGAGCGGCGGATGCTCGACCAGCCAGATCAGTTCCGGCGCGCTCCCGGCACGGATCTCCGCCACCCGGCGTTCCATGAAGGCGACGGCATCGGGATAGGCGGTCAGCCCGGGCTCGACGCGCCATTCCGGCGCTGCGGTAGGGTCTGTTACCGCCCCGGCGGCGGTGGCATCCATGGCGGGCAGGGTCATGACTGAGGAAGATAGCCGCTGGCCGGCGAAATGCCACCGCTTTCCCGCTGTCTTTGCCCTGGGCCCGTCGCAGCCGGCGTCAACGGCCGCCCCGGGGCGACTGAGGCTTGCACTCCAGCGCAGCCGCGGTCATCTTCTGACCGGCCCTCGCTTCGCGCCGGGCTTGCGGTGTGCAAAGAAAAAGAAATCAGACGGTTACCAGACTGGGGGAGATGGCATGGCAAAGGATCTACGCGAGGCGGCCCTTGCCTATCACCGCGAACCGAAACCCGGCAAGCTGGAGATCTCGGCGACCAAGCCTTTGGGCAACCAGCGCGACCTCGCGCTGGCCTACTCGCCTGGCGTCGCCTCGGCCTGTGAGGCCATTGCCGAAGATCCGGCCCAGGCCTCCGCGCTCACCGCGCGGGGCAATCTCGTGGGCGTCGTGACCAACGGGACGGCGGTGCTCGGGCTCGGCGCCATCGGGCCGCTGGCCTCCAAGCCGGTGATGGAAGGCAAGGCGGTTCTCTTCAAGAAGTTCGCCGGCATCGATGTCTTCGACATCGAGCTGGACGCGCTGGACCCGGAGCGCTTCGTCGAGGTGGTGGCGGCCCTGGAGCCGACCTTCGGCGGCATCAACCTGGAAGACATCAAGGCGCCGGAGTGCTTCGAGATCGAGGCGGCCCTGCGCGAGCGCATGAACATCCCGGTGTTCCACGACGACCAGCACGGCACCGCGATCATCGTCGGTGCGGCGATCTACAACGGCCTGCGGCTGGTCGGCAAGGACATCGCCTCGGTCAAGCTGGTCACCTCCGGCGCCGGTGCCGCGGCCCTGGCCTGTCTCGACCTGCTGGTCTCGCTGGGGGTCAAGCGCGAGAACATCTGGGTCACAGATATTCTGGGCGTTGTCTACGAGGGCCGCGAAGAGCAGATGGACCGCTGGAAGGCGCGCTACGCCCAGCCCACCGATGCCCGCAGCCTGGCTGAGGTCATCGCCGATGCCGACGTCTTCATGGGCCTCTCGGCGCCCGGGGTCCTGAAGCCGGAGATGGTCAAGACGATGGCCGACAAGCCCATCATCATGGCGCTGGCCAACCCGGTGCCGGAGATCATGCCGGAGGAGGCCAAGGAGGCACGCCCCGACGCCATCATCGCCACGGGGCGGTCTGACTATCCGAACCAGGTGAACAACGTTCTCTGCTTTCCCTACATCTTCCGCGGCGCGCTGGATGTCGGGGCGACCGCCGTCAACGAGGAGATGAAGCTGGCCTGCGTGCGCGCCATCGCCGATCTTGCGATGAAAGAGCAGAGCGAGGTGGTGGCCCAGGCGATGGGCGGCGAGGACCGCAGCTTCGGGCCGGACTACGTGATCCCCAGCCCCTTCGACCCGCGCCTGATCCTGGAGATTGCGCCGGCGGTGGCCCGCGCGGCCATGGACAGCGGCGTGGCAACGCGGCCGATCACGGATTTCGATGCCTATTGCCAGAACCTGCAGCGCTTCGTCTTCCGCTCCGGCCTGATCATGAAACCGATCTTCCAGCGGGCGAAAGAGAACCCCAAGCGGGTGATCTACGCCGAGGGCGAGGACGAGCGCGTTCTGCGCGCGGTGCAGGTGGTGGTCGACGAAGGACTGGCCGAGCCCATTCTGGTGGGCCGGCCCGATGTGGTGGCCACCCGCGTCAAGCGCCTGGGCCTGAGGATCCGGCCCGGCGAGGACGTGCCCCTGATCAATCCGCAGGACGATCCGCGCTTCCGCACTTACTGGCAGACCTATCACGGCCTGATGGAGCGCAAGGGCGTCTCGCCGGAGGCGGCGCGCGAGATCGTGCGGACCCGCAGCACCGTCATCGCCGCCCTCGCGGTCAAGCTGGGCGATGCCGATGCCATGATCTGCGGCACCACCGGGCGTTACAAGCGGCACCTCGACCACGTGACCGGGGTGATCGGCAAGGCGTCGGAGACGCGCGACTGCTCGGCCATCAGCCTCGTGATCCTGCCCAGCGGCTCCTACTTCATTGTCGACACCTACGTCACCGCCGATCCGACGGCGGAAGAGCTGGCGGAGATGACGGTGCTGGCATCCCACCACGTCAGCCGTTTCGGCCTGCAGCCGAAGGTCGCGCTGCTGTCTCATTCCAACTTCGGCTCTGGCGACACGGCGTCTGCGCGCAAGATGCGCCGCGCCCTGGAGATCCTCCACCGCGAGCATCCCGACCTGGAAGTGGAAGGGGAGATGCACGCCGATGCGGCGCTCTCCGAGTCCATCCGCGAACACATCTTCCCGAATTCCAAGCTGAAGGGCGCGGCGAATCTGCTGGTGATGCCGACCCTGGATGCCGCCAACATCGCGTTCAACATGGTCAAGGCCTCCGGTGGCGGGCTCTCGGTCGGACCGATCCTGATCGGTACGGCCGCGCCGGCGCACGTTCTGACCCCTTCTGTCAGCGCGCGCGGCATTGTAAACATGAGCGCAATCGCAGTCGCTGACGCACAGGACCGAACCGTCGAAGAGTAGGGCCGCCCATGGCGAAGACGCCGCCCGAGCGCGAGGAGACCGATCCCTGGCTGCCGGAAGTCCAGCCTGACAGCTACGGGATATCGGCCGACCTCGTCCGCACGGTATCGGAGGCCTTGGAGCGCGGTGACGAGGCCGAGGCGCGGCAGCTGGCCACGGACCTCCACGAGGCCGACCTTGCCGATCTGCTGGAGAACCTCGACCGCGACGACCGGCCGCGCCTGATCCGGATCCTTGGCGACGCCTTCGATCTGGAGGTTCTCACCTACCTGGACAGTTCGCTGCGCGAAGACATTATCGAAGCGCTGGAGCCGCGCCAGCTGGCGGACTCGCTGTCCGACCTGGACAGTGACGATGCGGTCGACATCTTCGAAGATCTCGATCAAGAGGCGCAGCGCGAAGTCCTGGAAGCGCTGCCGCGGGCCGACCGCATTGCGCTGGAGGAAAGCCTCAGCTTTCCCGAGGACTCTGCCGGCCGCATCATGCAACGCGAGGTCCTGGCCGTGCCGTCGTCCTGGACGGTGGGCCAGACCATCGACTACATGCGCGCCGCCAAGGATCTGCCGGACGACTTCTACGACCTCTACATCGTCGACCCGAAGCACCAGCCGATCGGCTTCGTGCCGCTCAGCCGCGCCATGCGGACCAAGCGCCCCGTCGCGCTGACCGACATCATGACTGATGACATGAAGGTCGTTCCTATCGAGATGGACCAGGAGGAGGTCGCCTACCTGTTCCGCCAGTACGGGCTGGTATCGGCGCCGGTCGTCGACGGGGCCGGGCGGCTGATCGGCGTGGTCACGGTGGACGATGTGGTCCACATCATCGACGAAGAGGCCGAGGAGGATCTGCTGAAGCTGGCCGGCGTTCAGGAAGCCGACCTCTACAGCGCCGTCCTCGACACCACACGCTCGCGGTTCTCCTGGCTGCTGGTCAATCTCTTCACTGCGGTCGCCGCCTCGCTGGTGATCGCCATCTTCGAAGAGACCATCGAGCGCGTGGTGGCCCTGGCGGTGCTGATGCCCATCGTCGCCTCCATGGGCGGCAATGCCGGCACCCAGACCCTGACGGTAGCGGTGCGCGCGATCGCCATGCGCGATCTCAGTGCAGGCAACGCCTGGCGCTTCGTCGGCAAGGAGGTCCTGGTCGGCCTGGCGAACGGGCTGATCTTCGCCGTGCTGGCGGGGCTGTTGGCCTGGGTCTGGTTCGATGCGCCGATGATCGGCGCCATTATCGCCGCGGCCATGGTGATCAATCTCGTGGTGGCGACCCTCTCCGGGGCCCTGGTGCCCCTGGGCCTGGAGAAACTGGGCGTCGACCCGGCCGTCGCCTCCAGCGTGGTGCTGACGACGGTCACCGATGTGATCGGCTTTTTCGCCTTCCTGGGATTGGCCGCGCTGCTGTTGTTCTGAGGGCTCGGGCCGAGGGTGCCGAGCGGCCGGTGGCGGGGCTCAGTTCTTCTCGCGACCCTTGTTCGGCTGGAACTTCTTTGGGTCGTAGGGGTCGGGATTGACGGTATCGAGGCTGCCCTTGAGTTCCTCCAGGTCCAGCGACTCGATGTAGGCCTCACGCTCCAGCCTCTGCTGGCGCTCGGCCGCCGTCTCGCAGGCGGCGGTGAGGCCCATACCCGCCAGGGCGAGCAGCAGGCAAAAGGTGCGGGCAGGAACTGGCATTCCAAGCAATCCAATTCGGGCGTCAGGAGCTCCGGCGGCAGCGCAGCCGCCAGCCGCGCTGACTATCGCGTTTTCGCCGGGGCTTCGCAAGCCGCCAAAGCTGGCTATGGTGACGGGCCGCGCCGCAGGCATTTGCTTGTTCTTATCAGGGGAGGTGTCCTGACCCATGCCCGCCTATCAGCCCCAGGACCCGGACTTCGCAGACCGGGTCCGGGAGAGTTTCGCCCGGCAACGCATCATGGATCTGCTGGGGGCCCGCATGACGCGGGTCGAGCCGGGAGAGGTCGAGATCGAACTGCCCTTTCGGCCCGATCTCTGCCAGCAGCACGGTTTCTTTCACGCCGGTGTCACCAGCACGATCGCGGACTCCGCCGGCGGCTATGCGGGCTTCAGCCTGTTTCCCGCCGATGCCTCCGTGCTGACGGTGGAATTCAAGGTCAATCTGTTGGCGCCGGCCGATGGCGACCTGCTGCGCGCCGTCGGCCGTGTGATCAAGACAGGCCGGACCCTGACGGTCACGGAGGCGGAGGTCACGGTGGTCAAGAACGGCAGCGCGTGCGCCTGCGCTCACATGATACAGACCCTGATGTGCCTGCAGGGCCGCCCCGACATGCCGGCGGCGGGCTAGCCCCGCAGCGGCGCTCTCCGCAATCTGCCGCTTGCCTCTGGCGGGGCGGGGGCCAAGCGCTTAGAGTGCGCGAAAACCGGAACTCGAGCGAGCGGCAGGGCCCATGATCCCCAACCAGATCCCCAGTCTGAACTTCGACCTCGGCGAGACCGCCGACATGCTGCGCGACACCGTGATGAGCTTCGCCTCCGAGGAGATTGCGCCCCTGGCCGAGGAGGTCGACCGCACCGACAGCTTTCCGCGCCAGCTCTGGCCGAAGATGGGGGCCTTGGGTCTGCACGGCCTGACGGTGGACGAGGACTATGGCGGCGCCGGCATGGGCTATCTTGAACACTGCGTGGCGATGGAGGAGGTGAGCCGCGCCTCGGCCTCCGTCGGTCTCAGCTACGGTGCCCACTCCAACCTCTGCATCAACCAGATCCGCCGCAACGGCAACGAGGACCAGAAGCGCCGCTACCTTCCCAAGCTGATCTCCGGCGAACATGTCGGGGCCCTGGCCATGAGCGAGCCCGGCGCCGGCTCTGACGTGGTGGGCATGCGCACCCGCGCCGACAAGAAGGGTGATCGCTACGTCCTCAACGGCAGCAAGATGTGGATCACCAACTGCGACGAGGCCGACACCCTGGTGATCTATGCCAAGACCGACCCGGACGCGGGACCGCGGGGGATCACGGCCTTCCTGGTGGAAAAGGGCTTCGAGGGCTTCTCCATCGCCCAGAAGCTGGACAAGCTGGGCATGCGCGGCTCGCCCACCGGCGAGCTGCTGTTCGAGGACTGCGAGGTGCCGGAGGAAAACGTTCTCGGCGCGGTGGGCAAAGGCGTCAACGTGCTGATGAGCGGGCTCGACTACGAGCGCGTGGTGCTGGCGGCCGGGCCCACCGGCATCATGCAGGCCTGCATGGACCTGGTCGTTCCCTACATTCACGAGCGCAAGCAGTTCGGCCAGGCGATCGGCGAATTCCAGCTGATGCAGGGCAAGATTGCCGACATGTACACCACCATGAATGCGGCCAAGTCCTACGTCTATGCGGTCGCCAAGGCCTGCGACCGCGGCGAGACGACCCGCAAGGATGCCGCCGGCGCCATTCTCTATGCCGCCGAGAAAGCCACCTGGATGGCCCTGGAGACGATCCAGACCCTGGGCGGCAACGGCTATATCAACGACTATCCCGCCGGGCGGCTGCTGCGCGACGCCAAGCTCTACGAAATCGGCGCCGGCACCAGCGAGATCCGCCGCATGCTCATCGGCCGCGAGCTGTTCGAGGAAACCCGCTAGGCCGCCGCTTTGATGCGCTCCTTGGAACGGAGAGCGCAGGGCCGCCGTGCGGCGGCGCAGCCGTTGCAGAGCGGACAGATCGACCTCTAGCCCACCCCTTGTCCCTCCGTCACACAGCCTGAAACGTCGGCTTTCTGCGTGTTTTGCGTGTCGTGTCCTGGGGTGTTGTCTCCCGCGGCCAAGTGATGTTCTCTAGGCCGGGGAAACAGGGTGTCCAAGGAGCAGGCAATGACCCTGGCGATGAAACCGGCCTGCGAGCGCTGTGGGAACGGGCTTGCGATGGACGGGGAAGCCTACATCTGCAGCTTTGAGTGCACTTTCTGTGCGGCCTGCGCCGGCGAACTGGCGCGATGCTGCCCGAACTGCGGCGGCGAACTTGTGATCCGGCCACGGCGCGCGACGGAGCCCAAGCTGGCCTAGCGCGTCGCCGCTTGATGCAGGGGCGGCTTCACGGCCTTTGCCGCGCCTGACGGTCCTGTGAGATTTCGGTACGTTTTTTGGAGAGAGCGATTTGCCCACAGTCTTGATTACCGGTGCCAACCGTGGCCTCGGCCTGGAGTTCGTCCGCTCCTTTGCGGCGGATGGCTGGCGCGTACATGCCTGCGCGCGCAATGTGGAAAAGGCCAAGGTCGTGCGCTCGATGGAGGGCGATGTCGTCTGCCACAAACTGGACGTGACCGACGGCCTGAAAGTGGCGAGCCTGGCGCGCGAGCTGGCGGAGGAGCCGCTGGACGTCCTTATCAACAATGCCGGCGTCTATGGGCCGCGGACGGGCTTTGGCGAGACCGACTTTCAGGAATGGGGGCCGGTGCTGCAGGTCAACACCGTTGCGCCCCTGCGCATGGTGGAGCGCTTCATGGGCATGCTGGAAAAAGGCGAGCGCAAGACCATCGTCAACATCTCCAGCCGCATGGGATCCATTGTCTCCAACGAGAGCGGCGGGGCCTACATCTACCGCAGTTCCAAGGCCGCCTTGAACATGGTCACCAAAGGCCTTTCCGTCGACCTGGAAGCCAAGGGCTTCACGGTGATCTCCTTTCATCCCGGCTGGGTACAGACCGACATGGGCGGGGAGAGCGCCGACATTCCCGCCGACGCCTCGATCGCGGGAATGCGGAAGGTCATCGCGGGTCTCTCGACCGCGGACAACGGCAAGTTCTTCAATTACGACGGCAGCGAGATTCCCTGGTAGGGTGCCGTGCCGATGCGATGATGGAGAGGGGCATGCAGGGTTTTCATCTGGCGCAGATCAATGTCGGCCGGATCGTCGCGCCGATCGACGATCCCAGACTGGCGGACTTCGTTGCCCGGCTGGACGCGATCAACGCCCTGGCGGATCGTGATCCCGGCTTTGTCTGGCGCCTGCAGAGCGACAGCGGCAATGCGACCGACATCCAGGTCTCCGCCGACCCCAACTTCATCGTCAACATGTCTCTCTGGCGTGATCTGGAGTCGCTCTTCACGTACGTCTACAAGACCGACCACACCAAGGTGATGGCGCAAAGGCGCAAATGGTTCGAGAAGCCGCGCGGCGCTTTCATGGCGCTCTGGTGGCTGCCGGCCGGTGAGATTCCGACTGTCGATGACGGCCTGGAGCGCGTTGCGCTGATCGACCGCCTTGGGCCGACGCCTGGGGCCTTCAGCTTCAAGGTGCCTTTTGACGCTGCCGGCCGCCCGGTAGAGCGCTCTGCGCTGCTGCGCACGCCAGAGCCCTGTCTCTAGAGCCGTGTCTCTGACGGCGGAACAACTGCGGCGGTTCGGGGAAGACGGCTTCCTCGTCGTCGAAAACGTGCTCGACAGAACGCGGACGCTCGATCCCCTGATTGCCGAGTACGAAGCTGTGCTGGACCGGCTCTGGCAGGGCTGGGTGCGTGCCGGTGCGCTGGAGCCCGGAGATGCCGGCGGCGGATTTGAGGAACGCATCGTCAAGGCTTACACGGCCGGGCTGGAGTACTTCCAGCCGATGGACATCTCCCTCCCGCCGGGCAGCATCACCGAGGAGACGCCCTTTCACGCCGGCCCGGCGGTCTTTGCCATGATGACCGACGACAGACTGTTGGATGTCGTCGAGGCGATCATCGGGCCGGAGATCACCTCCAACCCCATTCAGCACGTGCGCATCAAGCCGCCCGCGGTCGACTTGCGGGACGACGAACTGCGTGCCCATATCGCCGCCACGGACTGGCACCAGGACCGCGCGGTGACCCTGGAGGAAGCTGACGACACGCGAATGGTGACAGCCTGGGTGGCGGTGAGCGATGCGACGGTGGAGAACGGCTGTCTTCAGGTCATCCCCGGCAGCCACAGGGGCGCGATGATCCCGCACTGTCCGGAGGCCGGGCAGGTGGGCATTCCGGCCCGCATGATGGCCGGACGCGAGGCGAGGCCGCTGCCGGTCGGGGCCGGCGGCGTGGTGCTCTTCCATCCCCTGACGATTCACGGCTCGCTGTCGAACCGATCGCAGTCCGTGCGCTGGAGCTTCGACATCCGCTACAACGTGACCGGCGAGCCGACCGGCCGCCCGATGTTTCCGTCTTTCGTCGCCCGCAGCGCCCGCGCGCCGGAAACGGTGCTGCGCGATCCGCATGCCTGGCGGCGGATGTGGGAAGCAGCGCGCAGCCGTCTGGCACAGCAGGAGACGACGACAATCCACAGATGGTCGCCCGATGCCGCTCACTGCGCATAACAAGGTCGCTGCGCATAACAAACAGCGCCGGCTTTGTTCGGCCTGCCGCACCGGATAGCCGACGGGACAAAAGATGATTCTGAACGAAGAGCAGAGCCTGATCCGCGACACGGCGCGCGATTTCGCCCGTGAGCAGCTGGCGCCCCATGCGGCGGCCTGGGACCGCGAGTCGCGTTTTCCGAAAGACGCCGTGGCCGCGATGGGCGAACTCGGCTTCATGGGCATGCTGGTGCCGCCGGAGTGGGGGGGTGCCGGCGCCGACCACGTCTCCTATGCGCTGGCGTTGATGGAGGTGGCTGCCGGCGACGGCTCCTGTTCCACCATCATGTCGGTCCACAACTCCGTCGGCTGCATGCCGATCCTCAAGTTCGGTTCGGCGGATCAGAAGGAACGCTTTCTGAAACCCATGGCGCAGGGCGCCGTGCTCGGCGCCTTTTGCCTGACCGAGCCGCAGGCCGGCTCCGACGCCGCGGCGATCAGGACCCGCGCCGAGCGTGACGGCAACCATTATGTGCTGAACGGCGTGAAGCAGTTCATCACCTCCGGCAAGAACGGCGACCTGGCCGTCGTCTTCGCCGTGACCGATCCCGATCAGGGCAAGCGTGGCATCAGCGCCTTTCTGGTGCCCACCGACACGCCCGGTTACAAGGTGGCATCCGTGGAGAAGAAGCTGGGGCAGAAGGCCTCCGACACCTGCCAGATCGTCTTCGAGGACTGCCGCCTGACACCTGACCTGCTGCTGGGCGAGGAAGGGGAGGGCTACAAGATCGCCCTGGCCAACCTGGAAGGCGGGCGCATCGGCATCGCCGCCCAGTCGGTCGGCATGGCGCGCGCGGCCTATGAGGCGGCGCTGGACTATGCCCGCGAAAGACGGTCATTCGGCAAACCGATCATGGAGCATCAGGCGGTCGCCTTTCGCCTGGCCGACATGGCGACCCAGATCCACGCGGCTGAATTGATGGTCCTGGAGGCCGCCGCCCTGCGCGATGCCGGGCGTCCCTGCCTGAAGGAGGCGGCCATGGCCAAGCTGCAGGCCTCGGAGATGGCCGAAAAGGTCTGCTCCGATGCGCTGCAGATCCACGGCGGCTACGGCTATCTTTCCGACTTCCCGGTGGAGCGCATCTATCGCGACGTGCGCGTCTGCCAGATCTACGAAGGCACCTCCGACATCCAGCGCCTGATCATCGCCCGCCAGATCGCGGCGGACTGAGGCCTTTGTCCGCCACCGGCGAGAAGGGAGAACACAAAGTCCATGTCCGAACCCATTGAGTTCTATTTCGATTTTTCCAGCCCCTACGGATACCTGGCCGCCGAAACCATCGACTCCCTGGGCGAGCGCACCGGCCGCCGCGTCGACTGGCGGCCCTTTCTGCTTGGGGCTGTCTTTCAGGAGACCCGCGGCGAGCCGCTGCTGAACATCCCGATGAAGGGCGACTACGCGCGCCACGATCTCGAGCGCTCCGCCCGGCTGATCGGTGTTCCTTTTGTCATCCCGGGCAGCTTTCCCTTCATGTCGATTGCGGCGGCGCGCGCCTACTATTGGATGCTGGATCGCGACCGGGCCAAGGCGGTGGATCTGGCGAAGACCCTGTTCCGCGAAGCGTTCGGCCGGGGCAGGGACATCAATTCCGCGGCTGCGGTGACAGCGGTCTGCGCCCGCGCCGGCGTCGACGCGGAGGAACTGGCCGCGGCGCTCACCGACCCAGCGCTCAAGCAACGGGTACGCGAAGAAGTGGATGGGGCTATAGCCAAAGGTGTCTTTGGCTCACCCCTTATTATTGTTGACGGGGAAACCTTCTGGGGCCATGACCGTCTTGACCAAGTGGCGCTTTGGGTTGAGCGGGGCGGCTGGTAGATTGAGAGCCTTCGGGGAAGGCGCGGATCCGTTGTGCGACTGCGAAAGTGGCTCCACAGCGCGCGCCAGTTTTGCTAGACAGTCGCCTCTAGCTGGGCCTCTAGCCGTACAATCGCCTGCCGCCGCACCTTACAGAAGGGTTTGCAGTGTTTCATGAATGACGGGTCTTCGGACAGGTCTGACAAGGACGGCCAGACTCTTGCCGTTCTCTTCGCCGATATCGACGGCAGCACCAAGCTGTACGAGGTTTACGGCGATGA
This sequence comes from Rhodospirillales bacterium BBD 1991-14, assembly GCA_001657395.1. Lineage (GTDB taxonomy): Bacteria > Pseudomonadota > Alphaproteobacteria > Kiloniellales > Kiloniellaceae > Pelagibius. The sequence goes on from LYSY01000013.1 coordinate 52,728, forward strand.
AACCGCACATCGCCTGACTGCGGAGTGTCTGACCATACTCGATGCCCAGGCCGGCATTGCGGGCGGGCGCGTGGTGAAGACCTCCGGTGATGGCGTCATGTGCGTCTTCGCAACCCCCGACGAAGCCTTTCGCGCCGCCACGCTGATGCGCGATGCCCACAAGCACGGACAGGTCTCGATTCATGCCGGCTTCCATTTCGGTCCGGTCATCGAGGACTCCGGCGACTTCTATGGCGACACGGTCAACGTGGCCGCCCGCGTGACCGATCTCGCCAAGGCCGGAGAGATCCTGGTGACCGAAGATACCGTGGTCCGTCTCTCCCCGCCGTTCCGCAGTTCCACCCGTTGGATCGACAAGGCCGCCATGAAGGGCAAGAAGGAGCCTGTGGCGATCTACGAAGTGGTGACCGAAGACGAAAACGCCACGGTGATCCGCGGACCGCTGCTGGCCGCGGAAGGCGACAAACTGCGGCTCGATCTCGCCTACCGCGGTGAGACCTTCAGCCTGGAGGAGCCCATGGCGGAGTTCGTCGTCGGGCGCCAGGATACCTGCGACCTGACGGTCGACAGCTCCTACGCCTCGCGCCGCCACGCCACGATCCAGGCCGTGCGCGGCAAGGTGTTCCTGAAGGATCACAGCACCAACGGCACCTATGTGCGCAGCGAGAACGGCGACATTGCCTATGTGAAGCGTGAGATGGTGCAGCTCGTTGGGCGCGGAGGCATCTTCCTGGGGCGGGAGCCGGACCTCGCCGGCGACGATGAGATCCGCTTCAACCTGCCTTGATCCCTTCGTATCCGGCCTGTCTCGACTCCGGCGTGAAGCCTTTTCCGCAGACGATGGCGGCCCGCCGCCGAGCGGCGGCTTTACCGCGACAAGTGGCTGTTCCATAATCGCTTTGGGAGAGACAGGGGGGTGGAACTTGTCACTGCGGGCGCTGCCGTTGAGCGAGACCGGCCGGTCTGGTGCCTTTGTGCCGCCGGGCCGCGGGCCCCGGCTTTGCGTGCCGGGAAACGCGACGGACCGCTTGGACAGGCCATGGGACGATGTCTCAAGACAGTAGAACTGGCGAAATGATGGAGTCTGAGGTCAGCGGGACGGTGGCGGCGACTCTGGGGCACCAGAGCGATGTGGGCCGCGTCCGCCGCCACAATGAAGACAGTTACGCCCTGCGGGAAGACCTGGGTCTCTGGGTGGTTGCCGACGGCATGGGCGGTGCCGCCGCGGGCGACAAGGCCAGTTCGATCGTCGTCGATGTCGTGGCGCGCTCCGTCGAGCGCGGCTCTGCCTTGGAAGACGCCATGGCCGAGGCCAACCGCTCGATCCTGGAGGCGGTCGAGGCGGGTGAGGGCAAACGGGGTATGGGCTCGACAGTGGTGGCGGCGCGGATTTCCGGCAGCGAGTACTGCGTCGTATGGGTTGGCGACGCCAGGGCCTATCTTTGGGGCGAAGGTCTGCAGCGGCTGTCGCACGATCATTCGCGGGTCCAGGAACTGGTCGACGCCGGCCTCATCACGGAGCAGGAAGCGCGCAGTCATCCGCACCGCAGCGTGATCACGAGGGTGCTGGGCGGACCGGACGGCACTGCCGCGGCGCCCGACCAGGTGACCGGCTCGCTGCGTCCGGGCGAGAGCATTCTGCTGTGCAGCGACGGACTGACCTCGGAAGTGGATGACCACGACATAGCCCGGGTGCTGTCGCGTGAACTGGCGGACGGCAAGTCCGCTGAAGCCGCCGGGCAGCGCGCTGTGGACCGCCTGGTGGCCATGGCCTTGGATCATGGCGGGAACGACAACGTCACGGTGGTGCTGATCGGTGTGCCCGCGGGGGCCGCGGCATGAGGTGTTTTGGGTTGAGAGCCTTGGGGTGGAAAGATATGTCCGGCGGTAGATCAGCCTGGTCAAGAGGACGGTGCCGATGAGCGACGATCCACGGGGTGGCGGATCGCAGGGCGGCGGATCGCAGGGCGGCGGATCCCTGGGTGGAGGATCCGCGGGGCGCGGCGATTCCGGCATGTCCGGTATCTTCGACGTCGGCACCCTGATCAGCTACACCTATCGGGTTGAGGCTCTGCTGGCGCGCGGCGGCATGGGCGAGGTGTATCGCACCACGCACACGGAGATCGGCACCCAGCACGCGATCAAGATCGTGCGGCCGGATCTGGCCAACAACGAGAAGATCATGGAGCTCTTCCGGCGCGAGGCGTCGGTTCTGCGCACCGTGCGCGATGATGCCATCGTCGGTTACGACGGCGTGCTGCGCGACGAAGAAGGCCGGGTCTACCTGGTCATGGAATTCGTCGACGGCCCCTCGCTCACCGAATACCTGAATGACCGGATCCTGTCGCCGGAGGAAGTGCGCGCGCTTCGCGACAGGTTGGCCCACGGCCTGGCGGCGGCTCACGACAAGGGCGTCATTCATCGCGACATGTCGCCGGACAACATCATCCTCGGCCAAGGCAAGCTCTCTCAGGCCAAGATCATCGACTTCGGCATCGCCAAGCTGGCGGATTCCTCGGCAACCACGATCATCGGCGACGATTTTGCCGGCCGCTATGCCTATGCCTCGCCGGAGCAGATCGGTCTCTACGGCGGCCAGGTCGACGCCCGCTCCGACATCTACAGCCTGGGTCTGGTGCTGGCGACCGCGGGCACCGGGCGGGCGCTGAACATGGGCGAGATCAACGAGTCCCTGGTCTCGGTGATCGAGGCGCGCAAGCAGATACCGGACTTCACGTCGGTTCCGGAAATCCTGCGCAACGAACTGGGCGCGATGCTGCAGCCGGATCCGGCCGACCGGCCGCTGAGCATGCGCGACGTCATCGGCCTGGAGAAGCACCTGGCAGCCCAGGAGGCTGCCGAAGATGCCGCCGCGACTCCCGCCGCACCGCCGCAACCTTCGGCGGCACCGCTGGCCGCCGAGCCGCCTGTGCGCTCCGCCTCCACAGCTTCCGGGCGCCCTTGGCTTTGGCCGGCGCTGGCGACCGGCGTCGTTCTGGCGGCCGGCGGCGGTTACTTCGCCTGGCAGTCGACGCAACAGCCGGACCAGCGGCCGGTTACGGCCGAGATCGACAGCGTTGCGCCGGCGGCGGGTGAAGATGGTGCCGAAGCTGTGGCCGACGCTCCGCCAAGCCCACAGGCGCCGGAGCAGGCTGCGCAGGCCCCTGAGACCGCACAGGCCCCTGAGACCGCACAGGCCCCTGAGGCCGCACAGGCCCAGGAGACTACACAGGCCCAGGAGACCGGACAGCCGCCGGAGACTGCGCCCACGCCGGAGAGCGCCGCTGAAACTACGCCCGAGGCTGTGGAGGAGGCGCCGGCTGCCCAGACCGAAGAGCCGGCCGCACCCGCCGTGGCTGTGAGCGAACCCGTCCCTGCGCCGGCCCCCGCTGCGGAAGTTCCTGAGGAAGTTGCTGCGGAAGGTAGGGAGGCCGAACCGGCGGTGGAGGCGGAGCCGGCTGTCCCGGAAGACGATCCTTCGGAGATCGCAGCGGCCCCGGCTGGCGACAGCGCGGCTGACGAGAGCCCGGCAGACGAGAGTCCGCCTGAGCAGAGTCCGCCTGAGCAGAGTCCGGTGGAGGAGGCCTCTGGGCCCGCCGCGCAAACACCGCTGCCGGCGGGTGCCGCGGACCCTGCTGAAGAGGCTGCGGGTGTGTCCGAAGCCGAAACGGCCGAGGCCGCCGCTGAGGCGCCGGATACGGCAGCACCTGAGCCAGCAGCACCTGAGCCGACCGCCGCTGACGCTCAGGACCCTGCCGAGCGTACGCCTGCCGCGGAGCCTGCTGCTGACGCCCAGACGGCGCGCGATGGCGCAGATGCCCCGGAAGAACCGGCCCAGGCGGCGGTGGAGACTGCGCCCTCACCGGAAGCGTCCTCAACTGTGGAAGCCGCTTCCGAAGCCGCGTCTGATGCAACCGTCTCAGCCGATGGAGGGGACGGGGTTTCAACCGCCGGAGACTCGCCGGCTGACCAGGTGGCGGCACTGCCCGAACCCGATGCGCAGGAGGCCGATATCCCGGAGGCCGCGCCGGAGCCCACGGAGCCGGAACCCTCGGCCGTGGAGCTGCGCCAACTCGCCCTGCAGGCGGCCGAAGCGGAGCTGAGTCGGGACGAGAAGCGCGAGATCCAGCGCGATCTCCAGGCTCTGGGCCACTACCGGGGCGGCATCGACGGCAGCTTCGGGCCGGGCACCCGTGCCGGGATCGAACGCTATCAGCAGGTCGCGGGCCTTGACGTCACCGGTTACCTGACCGACGCGGAACGCCAGGACTTGGCCGATGAGGCCGCAGGTCCGCGTGCCGAGGCCGAGCGGCTGGCTGCCGAACGGGCGGCTGCGGAGGCGGAGGCGCGCGCGGCTGAGGAGCAGCGCTTGGCAGCGGAGCGCCAGGCGGCCCAGGCCGCAGCGGCGCGGGCCCGTGCGGTCGCGCAGGAGCGGACTCCTGCCGCGCCGGCCGCCGAGCAGCAGGCATCGCTTCCCGGGGAGAGTGAACTCGACCGCTTGCGGCGCATTGCCGAGGGTGGCGATCCGCTGGCCCAGGCAAGCCTTGGCCTGCGCTACTACCGGGGCCAGGGCGTGCGCCGCGACCTCGAGGAGGCGGTGCGCTGGACCGAGATGGCCGCACAACAGGGCGAGGCGCGGGCCCAGTCGAACCTCGGCTTCTACTACATGAACGGTGAAGGGGTGCAGCGCGATCCGGCCCAGGCCGCCCGGTGGTGGCGGGAGGCGGCGGCGCAGGGGCTGCAGCAGGCCCAATTCAATCTCGGCCTGCTCTACGAAACCGGGCGGGGCGTTACGGCCGATCCGCAGGAGGCGGCAAAGTGGTATCGCCTGGCCATCGCACAGGGGGACCGTCAGGCCAAGAGCAGGCTCGACAACCTGGTACGCCGCGGTCTGGTGAGTCCGGAGAACTGAAATTATCGCATAAGTTGCTGTTTAAGCAGAAACTAAACGCGAGGCGAGAGGTTGCCCGACCTGTTACCCCGGTTTTGCAAATCCATGGTAATTCAATCTCTTGCGAGAGCTTTGCTTGCACCTTTCTGAGAATCTGGCTATACCGCTAGCCGATGTGTTAATCATGTATTCTGTCAGGCATTCTGCATTTCTCGCCGAAGGCCTCATGCAGGGGATTTATCAAAGGGGAAAGCCGATATGAAGGCGAAGGGACTTTTCGTTGGCGCCAGCTTGGCGGTGGCAGTGTCGATGGCTGCGCCGGCCTATGCGATTACGCCGTTCAATGTTCCCGGCACCGATTTTTGGGATCACCCGTTCGGCAGTGTGTTCGACACACGCAGCGGGCTCGATCTGGAATCCAATGGGATTGCCTTTAACCAAGGCCTGCAGGCCGGCTATGCGGAGCTCTCCGAGGAACGTTCGGATGCTTGGCTTGGCGCGGACTGGGACTTCGTTGACGGTGAGCTCTTCAATCACAAGGCCCGCACGGCGGCCAAGAATTCCCTTGTTCTGCCGGACGCGCCGATGGATCGGGAGTTGACCGAGGAGCAGGCGGCGACCTTCCAGGCGGCGCTTGAGCGTCTGCGCAGCGGCTTCGACCGTGGCGCCCGCTACCTCGCGCCGGCCGATGCGTCCTTCGCGCAAGTGAAGTACGACTGCTGGATCGAGGCGACCGAAGACGGTCGGACCGGCGATGCCGAAGGCTGCCGCGCCGAGTTCGAGTCGGCCATGGCCGCGGTGGAAGCGCAGGCCAATTTCGCGCTCTCCGACATCAATTACGAGACCCCGGCTGCGGCCGTGGTGGCCGCAACCCCGACGGCCGATCAGTTCATTGTCCTCTTCGATTTCGACAGCACCGTCTACGCACCGGGCAACGCCACCATCGTCTCGGAGGCTCTGCGTGCGGCTCTTGCCAATCCGAATGCTTCCGTCGACATCACCGGTCATGCCGACAGCTCGGGTGCGGTTGCCTACAACCAGACCCTCTCCGAGCGGCGTGCCAACCGGGTGATCGACGAACTGGTCTCCGGCGGCGTCGACGCAATCCGGGTCTCGGGCCGTGGCGTGGGCGAAACCCAGCTGCTGATCCCGACCGGCGACGGCGTCCGCGAGGAAGGCAACCGAGCGGTCGTTATCCAATTGAACTGACGCCGATTTCCAGCCGGAGCGCGCGTAAACGCACACCGGCCGGTTTCGATCAAGGAAGAGCCCCTGCGGGACTTGTCTCGCAGGGGTTTTTTCGTATCTGGCACGAGGCGCATGCCAGCCGGCATGATGGACCAGCGCCCGGCCCGACGGGGGCGGGAGAGCTTCGGGGGTTGGTCTGCCGGGCTTGAAGGGCCCGGAGCCTGAGGTTCTTTCGAACCGCTTTCGGGGCCTGCCGGATCGGGGCCTGCCGGATCGGGGCCTGCCGGATCGGGGCCTGCCGGAAAAATCTCCGCATCGCCCTGCACCTTCCGGAACGCCGCCAACCAAGCGGCAGCGTGTCGGGGAGAATTCCGGTCTCCGCTACTTTTGCGGGATCTTGGTTAGCGCGGGCCGGCCAACCCCCAGCCAACCCCAGGTTTCGTCCGAGGCACGAACGAGAGCCGGCGGGAGCCTTCTGACTGTCGCCTTCTGTGACAGTCAAGGGAATCCAGGGCTGCAAGGATTCTCTCTAGATGGAATCGACGAGTCTAATAATCGATTGAATTAAAGACAAATATCGGAGATCTCACGCCTCACGAGCATTAATGCGGCGTTAACCAAGGGTGACGGGAAACACATACAAAACGATATAGTATTAGCACCAAGTTTTCTTGTAAATGCCACATTAATCCCACACACTCCTCACGCTCAGAGACAGGGGTGTTCGCGCTGTGCGCGAAAGGGCAGCTGCCCGTGCCGAACGCAGCGTTCGGTGCGTCCCTCGCTCTGACGCCTTTATTGTGGGAGATGGGTGATGAGCAACGAGGATCTGCAGCGTCTTGGTGGAACGGATCAGGGCGCGGAGGATGCCGGCACCGATGAGGCTCTTGTCGAGAGCGGGGCCGCGGAGGCTGTGGGCCAGGCGCAAGCGCCGCAAGTCCTGAACAGGCCCGCACCGGGCGATACCCTCGTCATCACCGATCCTTCAGGCCAGGCTTTCGTCTTGGACTTCGATCCCGCTGCCGCTCAGGTCCTCTTGGACGGTAACGACCTGGTCCTGGGTTTTGACGAAAACGGCGACGGTGTCCCAGACAGCCGCATCGTTTTCGAGAACCTGGCGTCCGATGCGGCGGCTGAAGGCACCAGCTTCCAGGTTGCCGGCATCGACATCGCCGCGGGGGTCCTGGTCAATCAGGCCCTGGCCCTGGCCGATACGGCAGACAGCACCCTGGAGACCGCAGCCGGGGCGCAGGCCATCGGCGGTGGCGCGACCGAGTACATCGACAACCTGGGCGCCATCATCGACCTGCTCGTCGCGCAGGGTGTCATCCCGCCGACGGCCCTGGAGTTCGGCCTGATCGCGCTGGAGGATGATCCGACCATCCTGGACGAGGCCGAGGGCACGCTCTCGCTGACCTTCCTGACCGAGACCGACGGTGGCGAAGGCTCCATCAACACCTTCGAGGGTGGTTTCGAGGACTGGCAGCCCAACCAGGACGACTGCGAAGGCGAGACCTTCCCCATGGAGGTCGTCATCGGCTTCACCCCCGCCGATAACGAAGAACTGGTTTCGCTGACCCTTTCCGGCATTCCGGAAGGTGCCGTGCTCTACGTTGGCGGTACCGCGGATACCAACATCGTCGACACCAGCGGCGGCTCCTCGCCGCTGCTGAGCGCCGCTGACCTGGCTTCCGGCCTCTTCCTTCTGCCCCCGCCGGACAGCGGTGACGACATTCCGCTGACGGTGACCGCGACCATCATCGACCCCGACAGCGGCCTGACCGCCGAGATCAGCGGCACGGCCACCGCGATTATCGACTCGGTGGCGGACAATCCGGAGTTCTTGCTCGACGGCGACGTGGACTACGGGCCTGAGTATTTCTCTGACCAGTGGGACTACGGCGGCGGCGAGGGCGGCGGTCATGAGGGCGACGACTGTAAGGTTCCCTCCGCCACGCTGACCTATAACGAGGACAATGGTGTCCCCGTCGGGGATGACGTACTGGTTTCCAACGATTCCCAGGGCGGCGGCGAGCAGGGCGAGCCCGACTGCTACGATGACCGCGCGCCGATTTTCGGTGCCGGTTTCGTCGCGGCCGTGACCGATGTCGATGGTTCTGAAAGCCTGACGACGCTGACCGTGGCGACGACCACGGAAGACGAGCCTCTGGGCGACGACCCGGAGGGCCTTGCGGTTGGGTTGTCTGCAGTCGACGACGCGGCGGCGACCAACTTCATGATCGGCGAGCAGGTTCTGGTCCACGGCGAGACCGTGGAGGTCTCTGCCATCTTTGCCGACGGCAGCGAGGGCCCGGCCACCGCGACCATCGAGATCGTCGACGGCGTCCTCACGCTGTCCTTCGATCCGGCCTTGCGGGTGCAGTCCGTCGATCTTTCCAGCGGTTCCGAGACTCCGTTCCAGGTCCGCCTGCCGCAGCACAGCGACGACGACTTCCAGCTAAACCTGGAGGTGACGGCCGTCGAGTTCGACATCGACGGCGAGCTGACGCTCGAGAACAACGTCGCCACCCATCAGGCGGTGCTGAACGTCGAGGTTAAGGCGATCGCCGACGGCGCCGAGCTGACGGTTTCGGAAGGACCTCTCGTCTATGCCGAAGACGATGAGGCAGATCCGGCCAAGCACGGCGATGATGCAGGTGAAACGGCTCTGACGATTCCGCTGTCCAGTCTCGGCGCGGCCTTGATCGACAGGGACGGCTCCGAGGCCATCACCGAGATCAAAGTGTCACTTGCCGGTGCCGACGACGGCGCGGTGTTCGTAGACAAGGATGGCAATGCTCTGATCGACGGGGGGACGCTCGAGATTCCGGTCGAAGGCGGTGACGCCTTGATCGCGAACATCGCCATTTCCAATCATACTCTGACTCTCGACTTCGATGTCGACCCGGTTGGCCTCGACATCGACCTCTCCGGCCTGATCGGGGTGAAGCTGCCGATCGACGACAGCGACGACTTCACCGTGAACCTCGCGGTCACCACCACCGAGGTCAATCCCGAAGGCGATGTGACTCTGGAGTCGAAAACCACCGAGTCGAGCTTCGACGTCCAGGTGCAGGGCGTGGCCGGTCCGGCGGCGGTGACCTTCGGCGACTACAGCAAGGTCCCCGGCTGCCCGCTGGCCTGCAGCGATGAAGAGTCGCCGCAGGACGCCGGCAATAGCCTGACTCTGAAGCTCTTTGAGGATGGTGCCGGCTCGGTGGAGGGTCAGGACGGCGCCGGGCCGCTCAGCGTGCCGGTTCTTTTCTCCGCAGCCGCCCAGGACAGTGACGGTTCCGAAGGGATCACCAAGATCACCTTCAGCCTGGACGGCGCCGCCGAGGGGACGATGTTTGTCGACGGGCTCGGCGAACCGCTGGCCAACGGCGACACGGTGTCCGGTGGCACGGTTTCCTTTGAAGATGACCAGCTCGTCCTCACTTTTGCCGACCCCGGTCCCCAGTCTGTCGACGTTTCCGGCCTCTTCGTGCAGGTGCCGCAGGACAGCGATGACGATTTCGCCATTGGCATTCAGACCACGACGACCGAGTACGACGACGACGGCTTCGGGGCGCTGGTCGAGACCTTCGTGACCGATGCGGTCATCAATGTTGTGCTCGATGCGGTCGCCGATCCGGTGACGGTGAGCGTCGATGCTGTCAGCGACAGTGGCGACGAGGCCTTCGCTCCGGGCGAGACCGGCACGGTGACGGTGAACGCGACCTTCGGGGACTTCACCGACGGTTCGGAAGTCCACACGGTAACGGTGAAGGTTCCTTTTGGCTTCACGTTGACGGACCCGGCCGGCGGCGATGTGAACGGCGACACGATCAGCTGGACCGTGAGCGGCGGTACCTTCGAGGCGGTTCTGGGTGTCACCGCCAACGAAGGCCTGATCGTCGACGAGGAGGTGGTCTGGGAAGCCGAGGCGAAAGCCGTCGAGCAGAACGAAAACACCGATCATGACGCCGGCGATGTGGAGTGCACTACCGACAACAATGAAGCGGTGGCGACAGCCGAAGACGCGGTGACGCTGGATCCGGCGCTGCCGCCCGAGGTTTCGGTGAGCCTTCAGGGCGAGCCGCTGTGCATCAAGGAGGACGGCTCGGGCCAGTTCACGGTGACGGTGACGGCCCAGGGCGACG
>LYSY01000014.1 GCA_001657395.1 Rhodospirillales bacterium BBD 1991-14
TGCCTAAACACCAAAACCCAAACAGCAGACCCAAAACCAAGACCCGCCGCCCGCGTATCCCTTCCATCAATCCAACAATGTCAAACAGCAGGCTCGAACCGGACACGCGCAAAAGCGATCCGCCGAGCAATCGCCCGCTTCATGACTTTCGTAGAAGCAGAAAACAGGGCGAACACTATACTGATAAGACGCAGGGCTTTCAACGCCCATCGGCTGTGGAAAAACCTGCGCTTCGGGAGCCGCCGTGGAACCCTGGGGTTCCCCCGTCGGCGGAGAGGTATATAGGGTTTCGCCGCGGGCCTGTCCAGAACGAAAAGCGCCCTTCGGAAACTTTTTTACAGGATCCCCAGCGCCCTCAGTTCCGCCTGCATATCCGGCGGCAAATCCTCGTCTTCGGCACCGGCGGAAACGAGGTCCTGCGGTGCCTTGGCAGCCTCCAGATAGCGCCAGCCCTGAAACGGGCGCTGGCCGCGCGGCAGCACCCGCACCAGGGTCCCGTCCAGGTGCAGGCGCGCAAAGCCGCGGCCTTCCGAGTCGGTCTCCCGGGAAATCTCCGTGATGGCCTGGCGGACCTGAAACCGCCCCCGGATGACCCAGTAGAGCGACCCCCCGTCAGCCACCTCTTCGGCGCGCTTGGGCATCATCCGGGTATCGTGAAACAGGTGCGCCCCGCGGCGCAGGCGGCGTGCCTGGCTGCGCTCGAGCTGCTCTACCGTATCCACCCCGACACAGAGCTTCATCAGATGAAGCGCCATAAACCGTCCGTCTTTCTCCGACCGCCAGGCCCCTCTCACCTAGGCCGCCCGGCCGGCCAAGGCAAGCGCCGCCTTGGAGGACGACGGCCGGCCCAGCGCCTCGCAGATGAACGTTCCCGCCGCCGCCAGCCTGTCGAGATCGATGCCGGATTCGATCCCCAGCCCGTTCAGCATGTAGACGACGTCCTCGCTGGCCACGTTGCCGGAGGCCCCCTTGGCATAGGGGCAGCCGCCGAGCCCGGCGACGGCGGAATCGACGGTTGCGACGCCCAGCTCCAGGCAGGCCAGGATATTGGCCAGGGCCTGGCCGTAGGTGTCGTGAAAGTGCACCGCGAGGCGCTCCATCGGCACCGCCGCGGCGACCTGCGTCAGCATGTCCTGCGCCCGTTGCGGCGTTCCCACCCCGATGGTGTCGCCCAGGGAGACCTCGTCGCAGCCGAGATCCGTCAGGCCCCCGGCGACCTCGGCGACCTTTGCCGTGGGCACCTCCCCTTCATAGGGGCAGCCGAGAACGCAGGAGACATAGCCGCGCAGCCGCAGGCCCTGCGCCTTCGCGACCGCGGCAACAGGGCGGAAGCGTTCCAGGCTCTCGGCGATCGAGCAGTTGATGTTGCGCTGGGAGAAGCTTTCCGATGCCGCGGCGAAAACAGCGATCTCCTCAACGCCGGCGGCAAGCGCCCGCTCAAGGCCCTTTTCGTTCGGCACCAGGACCGGGTAGCGCACGCCCGGCCTCTTCTTCAGGGCCGCCAGGACCTCCGCCGTATCGGCCATCTGAGGCACCCACTTCGGGGAGACGAAGGCGCCCGCCTCCACCACCGGACAGCCGGCCTCGGCCAGGCGTTCGATCAACGCCACCTTCACCGCCGTCGGCAGTTCTGCGGCCTCGTTCTGCAGGCCGTCGCGCGGCCCGACCTCAACCACTTCCACGGACTTCGGAAACGCCATTCAGGTCCCGTCCCATCATTGCCTCTCCCGGCCAAGGCTAAGACCTAGATGCCCCTGACGCCAGCCCTGCGGGATGGTTTGCCTGCGCTGATGTTCCGGGGCGCCCCACGCCTCGGCGAGGACCGCCAGTTCGCTGCCTTCCTCCACCAGTTCGCCGACGGCGCAGGCGAGGCTCTCGACCTCGCCGTCGTGCGGCGCGGTCAGGGTGTGCTCCATCTTCATCGCCTCCAGACGCAGCAGAGGCTGGCCCTGCCCCACCCGGTCCCCCTGCTGAACCAGCACCGCCATCACCTTGCCCGGCATGGGCGCGACAATGCGTCCGCTGCCGACAGCATCATCCGGCACACCCAGCAGCAGATCCTGCAGGCCGAGCCCCCAGACCGCGCCGTCAATCACCACCCAGCGCTGCTTGCCGTCGCGCACCACCCGGGCCCGGAAGGTCTCTTCGCCCAGGCGGATCGCAAGTCGCCCGTCAGGGGTCTCGTCAAAACGCACCGGACGCTCCCCAGCCGGCAGAGAAAGGCTCAAGCCGGCCGGGCCGAAGTGGATGGAGACCTGGATCTCCTGCGCGCCGGAGAGAAAGGTCAGATCGCTATGGGTCTCCGAGTTCAGGCGCCAGCCGTTGGTCAGCCGCCAGGGGGAATAGGGATCGCCGGAGGCTGCCGCCGCCCGGCGCGCCTCACGGCTGCGCCAGCGCATTTCGGCCAGGGCGACGGCGGCAAGTACCGGCTCGGGGACCGCCCCGCCGGGTGCCAGCAGGCTGTCGCGGTGCTGATCCAGGAAGGCCGTGTCGATCCCTCCCTCGGTGAAAGCCGGATGGGCCAGCGTCCGGCGCAGAAAGGCGACGTTGCTGGCGACCCCCACAACTTCGGTTTCGGCCAGCGCACGGTTCAGCCGGCGCAGGGCGGCGGGGCGGTCCTCGCCATGGGCAATCACCTTGGCGATCATGGGATCGTAGAACACCGAGATCTCGTCGCCGCTGCGCACCCCGCTGTCGACCCGGACACCCTCGCCCGCCTGAGGGCCCTCCGGCAGGCTGAGATGCAGCAGGCGGCCGGTCGACGGCAGAAACCCGCTCTCCGGGTCCTCCGCGTAGAGCCGGGCCTCGACGGCATGGCCGGTGATCGAGAGATCCTCCTGGGCGAGCGGCAGGGGCTCGCCAGCCGCCACCCGAAGCTGCCATTCAACGAGGTCGAGGCCGGTGATTGCCTCGGTGACCGGATGCTCGACCTGCAGGCGGGTGTTCATCTCCATGAAGTAGAAGGCGCCCTCGTCAAAGAGAAACTCCACGGTTCCGGCGCCGCGGTAATCGATGGCCCGGGCCGCCGCAACGGCGGCAGCGCCCATAGCCTGACGCTGCTCCGGCGAGAGGCCCGGGGCCGGCGCTTCCTCGATCACCTTCTGGTGGCGGCGCTGCGCCGAGCAATCGCGCTCGAAGAGGTGCACGGCGTTGCCGTGGCCGTCGCAGAAGACCTGGATCTCGATATGCCGCGGCGCGGCCAGATAGCGCTCCAGAAGAACCCGGTCGTCGCCGAAGGCCGCCTTGGATTCACGCCGGGCCGCGTCGAGGCCGGCGGCAAAGTCCTGCGCCGCCGCCACGATGCGCATGCCCTTGCCACCGCCGCCGGCCGAGGCCTTGATCATCAGGGGAAAGCCGAGAGCCTCAGCCTCGCGCTGCAGCCTGTCGTCGGCCTGCGCGTCGCCGTGATAGCCCGGCACCAGAGGGACGCCGGCAGCCCCCATGAGGGCCTTGGCCTCGCTCTTGGAGCCCATGGCGCGAATGGCCGAGGGCGGCGGCCCGATGAATGCGATCCCGGCCTCCTGGCAGGCCTCGGCAAAGGCCGCATTCTCCGACAGGAACCCGTAGCCCGGGTGAATGGCCGCGGCGCCGGTCGCTCTGGCCGCCTCCAGGATGGCCTCGGTCCGCAGGTAACTCTCCGCCGCCGGAGCCGGTCCGATGCAGCAGGCCGCATCCGCCAGGTCGACGTGGGCGGCGGCGGCATCCGCTTCCGAGTAGACCGCGATGCAGCGCAGGCCGAGCCGACGGGCCGTGCGGATGACGCGGCAGGCAATCTCACCGCGGTTGGCGATCAGAACAGACTCGAACACGTCCCAGGCCTCTCCTATTTCTTTGCGGCCCCCGCCGCATTCTTGGCGTCGAGATCTTCCAGCCGGGCGTAGTTGTCGGCCCGGAAGTCGCTCATAACGCGGGTGACATCGTCGGCGCCGATGCCGACCGAAGACAAGAGAATTCCACCGAGCTGCAGGCTGGCCTCAACGGTCTCCGGCACCACGGCGACGGCCCCGACCTGCTCCAGCGCCTGGGCGTGCCGCAGATCGTGGGACCGCACGAAAATCGGCAGCTGGGGCATGCGGCTGTGCAGGGCCTCGACAGCGCGGCTGGCCTCCGCCGAGCGATCCACGGTGATGACCGCAGCGCGGGCATGCTCGACCCCCGCCGCTTCCAGGACGTCGACCCGCGTTGCATCGCCGTAGTAGAGCGGCAGTCCGCGGTTGCGGTAGTGGGTGACCCGGCCATGATCCAGATCCAGGGCGACGTAGGGCACACCGCAGGCGGAGAGCACGCGCGCCACCGTCTGACCGACCCGGCCAAAGCCGGCGATGATCACGTGATCGCTGATGCCTTCGGTTTCCGGCTTCAGGCTTTCCTGGCCGCGGCTCGGCTCAGGCACCACCCAGCGCGACAGCCGCCCCCCGGCCCAGCCCATGGCGGGAGTCACGGCCATCGACAGCGCGATCACCGCCAGCAGGAGCTGGCCGGTCTCGCGGTCCAGCAGCCCCTGGATCATGGCACCGCCGAACAGCACGAAGCCGAACTCACCGGCCTGCGAAAGCAGTGTGCCGGACCGCACGGACACGTCGGCAGGCAGTTTCCACAGCAGGCAGAGCAGGGTCGTGATGACGCTCTTCACCAGCAGTAGAGCCACGAGGCAGAGGACAACCAGCGGCCAGTCCTGCAGCAGCAACTGGATGTCGATCGCCATGCCGACAGCCATGAAGAAGAGCCCCAGCAGCAGACCCTTGAAGGGCCGGATGTCGGCATCGACCTGATGGCGGTACTCGGTTTCCGCCAGCAGAAGGCCGGCCAGAAAGGCACCGAGCGCCATGGAGATTCCACCCAGCGCCATCAGCCAGCCGGAGCCCAGCACCACCAGCAGCGTGGCGGCAACGAAAAGCTCCTGCAGCTTGCTGGCGGCAATGACCCGGTAGATCGGCCGCAGAATACGCCGGCCGATGACGATCGCCGCGATGACCACGCCGACCGCTTTCAGCGCCGCAAGACCCACCGCCTCCAGGATGTTGGCGTCGGGCCCGCTGAGCAGCGGCAACAGGGCCAGCAAGGGAATGATGGCCAAGTCCTGGAACAGCAGGACGGCGAAGGAGGTCCGCCCGAAGCGCGACGCCAGTTCGCCACGCTCGATCAGCATCTGGATGACGAAGGCGGTAGAAGAAAGCGCCAGCCCGAAGCCGATGACCAGCGCCGCCTCGACCGATTGTCCAGCCCAGAGCGCGACGGCGCCGATCAGCACCGCCGTCAGGGTAACCTGGCTGGCACCGAGGCCGAAGACGAGGCGGCGCATCACCTTGAGACGTTCGACCGAGAGCTCCAGGCCAATCGCGAAAAGCAGGAAGATGACCCCGAATTCGCCCAGGAGCTGGACGCTGTCCGGGTCTTCGACCAGGGCGAGCGCGGAGGGGCCGACCAGCACCCCGGCCGCGAGATACCCGAGCACGGAACTCGACCGCGCCCAGCGGAACAGAGGCACGACGCAGACCGCCGCAATCAGGAAGATCAGGACCTCGTTCAGGTGAGTGGAAGCATGCATCGCGCCGGCCTGTTCCTGGACCCTGTTCTAGCCCCGGCGGCCGTGCACCGGGTGCTCCCGCGTGAACCGCAGCACTTCCGAGAAGCCGAAAATGATCAGCCACACGCCGATAACGATCTGCAAGGAGGCAATGGCGCGGATAAGCAGGCTTGCGGGCACGAGGTCGCCGTAACCGACGGTGCTCAGCGTGATGATCGAAAAGTAGAGGCTTTCCATGAAGCTGATCGCCCTCGGCTCTCCGGCCACCACGAAGTGATCACCCGGGATGATACGCCCGATGAGGCGATAGACTCCCGCAAAAACGATGACGACAAAGGAATAGTAAGTGAAGAAAGCGAGAGTCGGCGCCATCAGCGCGCTCGCACGGGCAAAGAAATCCTCGAACAACAGGCCGGTTTCGAGCAGGAAGGCGGTGACGTCGCGGCAGACGGCCAGCACCGTCACCGCGATCAGCCCCATGCTGGCGAGCAGCAGCAGACCGACGGTCTCGGGACTGAAGCCCTGGTGCGGCACCAGGAAGGTCGCCAGCCCCACCGCCATGACCGGCAGGAGCCATAGGAAGACACGCGGGGCATAGTGGATGCGGGTATCGCTTTCGTGGTGCACGAGACGGTGAATGGCGCCGCGCCGCAACCACACACCAGCCATGTAGGAGACGATCGGCAGAGCAAAGGACAGCCGCACGATCCAGTCCGCTGCCACCTCGAAATTCGACTCGACAAAGAAGATGAAGAGGCAGGCATAGACCGAGAGGAAGTTCGCCAGCGCGATGGTCGTGAAGTAGCTCCCTGGAAAGAGGCGGTAGAACAAGGTCACGCAGAACACCAGAGTTCCGAGCATGACGACGAAAAAGAAATCGATCGATTCCGAGACCGAAAGCGAGACCAGGACGTAGAGGCCCAGCGTCAGAACCAAGCCCGGCAACCAATAGCGGTCAGGCTTTTTCATCGCAGGCTTCAGTCCCTTCGCCAGTGCGGCTTCCGCTTCTCCAGGAACGCAGCAACACCCTCGCGCCCTTCCTCGGAGGCGCGCACCTCGGCGATCCGCCCCGCCGTGTCCCCGATCAGGTTGTCGGCCCCGGTCTCGGTCACGGCAAAGATCAGATCCTTGGCCGCGGCCTGGGCCAGGGGGCCGCCATCGAGCAGCTTGGCGGCGAGCTGCCGCCCCATCTGGTCCAGGGCAGCGGCCTCGACCACTTCGTGGACCAGCCCCAGCCGCTGGGCCTCCCAGGCAGAAAACACCTCTGCGGTGAGAAAGTATCGCCGCGCGGCCGCCTCGCCGATGGCCGCGATCACGTAGGGGCTGATGACTGCCGGAATCAGGCCCAACTTCACCTCCGAGAGGCAGAACGTGGCGGCCTCGGCGGCGACCACGATATCACAGCAGGCCGCCAGGCCAACGCCGCCGCCGTAGGCGGGTCCCTGAACCAGGGCCAGCGTCGGCTTGGAAAGCCCGTTCAGCGTCTGCATCAGCTTTGCGAGGCGCAAGGCGTCTTCACGGTTCTCCGCCTCGGAGTAACCGGCCATCGCCTTCATCCAGTTGAGATCGGCCCCGGCAGAGAAGCTGCGGCCCTGGGCGGCCAGGATCACCAGACGCACGCGCTCGTCCTCTTCGAGCCCGCTCAAAGCCGTCGTCAGCTCGCCGATCAGTACATCGTTGAACACGTTGTGCTGATCGGCACGGGTCAGCGTGATCCGTGCCACGCCGCGGCTGTCGATCTCTTCGACGAAAAAAGGTGCCGTCACTGTCCTACATCCTGAAAACGCCGAAGCGCGTCGGCTCGAGGGGCGCATTCAGAGCGGCCGAGATACCGAGCCCGAGCGTCATGCGCGTGTCCAGCGGGTCGATGATGCCGTCGTCCCAAAGGCGGGCCGTTGCATAGTACGGATGGCCCTGCAGTTCATACTGCTCGCGGATCGGGGCCTTGAAGGCCTCCTCCTCCGCCTCGCCCCAGGTTTGCCCCTTTGCCTCCACCGCATCGCGGCGCAGCGTCGCCATCACCGTCGCCGCCTGCTCGCCGCCCATGACGGAGATCCGTGCATTTGGCCACATCCACAGGAAACGGGGGCCGTAAGCACGCCCGCACATGCCATAGTTGCCGGCACCGAAGCTGCCGCCCAGGATTACCGTGAACTTCGGCACCCTGGCGCAGGCAACGGCCGTCACCAGCTTGGCCCCGTCCTTGGCGATACCGCCGGCCTCGTACTTTTTGCCGACCATGAAGCCCGTGATGTTCTGCAGGAAGACCAGCGGGATGCCACGCTGGGCGCAGAGCTCGACGAAGTGCGCCCCCTTCAGGGCCGACTCCGAAAACAGGATGCCGTTGTTGGCGAGGATACCGACGGGATAGCCGCAGATGCGGGCGAAACCGCACACCAGGCTTTGGCCATAGAGGGCCTTGAACTCGTCAAGCTCGCTGGCATCGACGAGGCGGGCGATCACCTCGCGCACATCGTAGGGCTGGCGCAGGTCACGTGGGATGAGGCCGTAGAGCTCAGCGGGGTCATAGTGTGGCGCACGCGCCTCTGAGACCTCCAGGGTCTGGGACTTCGGCCGATTGAGATTGGCGACGACCCGGCGCACGATGGCCAAAGCATGGCTGTCGTTCTCGGCAAAGTGGTCGGCCACACCGGAGGTCCGGGTATGCACCTCCGCCCCGCCGAGTTCCTCCGCAGAGACGATCTCTCCGGTCGCCGCCTTCACCAGGGGTGGCCCGCCCAGAAAGATGGTGCCCTGGCCCTTCACGATGATGCTTTCGTCCGCCATCGCCGGAACATAGGCGCCCCCCGCCGTGCAGGAGCCCATGACCGCCGCGATCTGGGGAATTCCCTTGGCCGACATGTTGGCCTGATTGAAGAAGATACGGCCGAAGTGGTCGCGGTCCGGAAACACCTGGTCCTGGTTGGGCAGGTTGGCGCCGCCGGAGTCGACCAGGTAGATGCAGGGTAAGTGGTTCTGCTCGGCGATCTCTTGGGCACGCAGGTGTTTTTTGACGGTCAGGGGATAGTACGTGCCGCCCTTCACCGTGGCGTCGTTGGCCACGATCAGGCACTCACGGCCGGAAACACGCCCGATACCGGCAATCAGGCCGGCAGCCGGCACTTCGCTGTCATAGAGGCCGTGAGCGGCCAGTTGGGACAGCTCAAGAAAGGGCGATCCGCTGTCCAGCAGGCAACGAACCCGCTCACGGGGCAGCAGCTTGCCGCGCTCCAGGTGCTTGGCGCGGGCACGCTCACCGCCGCCGCCCTTCACCTTCTCGACCTGCGCGCGCAGATCGGCGACGAGCTCCTGGTTGATCCGCCGGTTCTCCGCGAATTCAGGGTCCCTGGTATTGGCTTTGCTGATGATGAGCGGCATGGCTCGGGCGAATCGGCCTGTGGCAGGATCGTTCTAGTTTCGCCAATGTGCGGACCTCGGCAAGCAAAAAGCAAGGAATCTTAGGCCTTTCGCACGGCCTTCGGCCCACTGCTTACCCAATGTTAACCACTGGCTGAATAGCCTAGCGCGCAGACGAAGGAGCACACCCATGCCCTACGTGGCGCGAGACGATCACGGACAGATCACCGAAGTCCAGGAACGCGAGACCGAGGTTGCCTACGAGCAGGTCGCTCTGGACGACCCGGAACTGGTGTCCTTTCTGAACGAAGGCCTTGGCCAGTCGAGGATCCGCGAAGAGCTGGAAGCCTCCGACCTGGAGTTCATCCGCGTCATCGAGGACATTATCGCCGTCCTGATCGACAAGAGGGTGTTCATGCTGACCGACCTGCCGGCCGCAGCCCAGGACAAGCTGGCACGCCGCTACAATCTGCGCAGCAAGCTCTCCGATCTGGGCGGCATCGTGGCCGAACACGAGGACATCATGCTGCCCTGACGGGCGCCGTACTCGGGCGCTGCCCTTCCGACTTTCCTGCTTCCAGTCTTCCGGTCGCCGCGGGCTTCCCGTGCGGGAATGCCTGCGGGCACCGAATTGCCACCCCGCGCGCTTGCGGATCTGCCCATATTTATGTATGAGTGTTCAGCCTTATCCCGAGACCAGCCAGAACATCATCGTTGCAGACTCCAGCGCCCAAAGCCTTTGGAAACCAGGCCCCCAAGCCGCGCATCGTCCAGTACCGCAACAAGCGGTACTCGGTCCGGCTGGAGCCGATCTACTGGCAAACCCTCGAGGTGCTGGCGGAACGGAACCGCCTGCGCCTGGGCCGGTTCGTGGCGGAACTGGCGGAGAGCTACGAAGGGCCCAACTTTTCGTCCTATCTGCGGGTCTTCTGCATGCTCGAGGGCGAGCAGGCATTGGCCCGGGAAACCCTGGGGCCGACCCACCACGGCCTCCTGGACGTCGTGACCAACTGTCCCAACCCGGGCGTCATTCTCTCCCGCTACAGGACGGTGATCGCATACAACAGCGCCTTCGGGGAATGGCTGGGTCCGATGGATGTGGCGGTCATCGGTGCCGAGTTGACCAGCCTGGTGCAGGTGCGCACGCGCCGTTCCCTGACCGAGGTCTGGCAGGACATGATCAGTGGCCGCGAGGCCAAGAGCGATGCCAAGTTGCTCTACGTGGCCCCCGGGCGGGTCAACGCCGCGCAGGCGACGATCCTGGCCCTGCGGTCCCAGACCTATCAGGAGTTCTATGCGGTGATGTGGCTGTCCCCCCAGGCCAGGCGGCCCGGCGTTCCAGGGACGGCGCCGACGCCACCGGCCCGCGCCCCTCAGGACTGAGAACGCGACACAGGATTCGGTGCAACCTCGCCCACCTTCGAGCGCGGCAATCCTGGCAGAGACCGTGCGGACCGGTCAGGCGATATTGGGGTCGTTGATGATCAGCACGTCGCTGGCGCTGTAGACCGTCAGACCGCCCTCGAAACTGTAGAAGTTGAGGCCGGTGACATCGACGCCGGTCGCGGTGACGTGCTCCTCGGCGACGCCGAACTCGGTGATGGTCTCGGTCGTCAGGATGTTCACGGAGACGTCCTCGCCCGTGAACAGCACCACCTCACCGTCAGGATCCGGCAACAGGTCGTCCAGCTCCAGCAGAACGGAATCGGCACTCAGATCGTCGGCCGGCGATGGCGCGCCCGGTTCCACGATAACCAGTGGAAGGCGATCCTGGTCGACATCCAGCACCAAGCTCTGCTCAGGCGCTTCCTCAGCGCTGACCGGAGCCTGTGGCAGATCCACAGCTGATTTGTTGTCGTCCATACCGCAAAGGCCACCTTTTGGGCCCAGTTTCCACAGCTCTAGACCACTAAAATAGATGTTTCACCGGTAAAGAACAACCATTCCGCACCGCAGGGGCGGTGAATTGAGGAATTTAGTCCTTTTTTGGTGTCCAGATGGCCCTCGGCACGCCTCGCCGACCAAGGACCAAGCAAACTCTGCGGATCCCCGGGGATCCCCGGGGATCCCCGGAGCGGGGGGCAAAACAGAAACGGCCCCTCCGCAGCGGAGGGGCCGTCCCTATCCAAAGGCCGCCTGCCGCCGCGCGGCAGACGCCGGAGCGTCAGTCAACCAAGCCCTCGGCCCAGGACTTCTGCTCGACCACCGCCTGCTCAGGCGCGGAGACACCCAGCGTCTCCAGCAGAATGCCGCCGACGCCCAGGACGCGGTACGACGCAAGCTGCTCGTTGGTCTGAGCCGTGACCAGCTGGCCTTCCGAGACAAACAGTTCGTTCTCGGCGTCCAGCACGTCCAGCAGGGTCCGCTGAGCGACCTCGAACTGCTGTTCGTAAGCGTCCAGGGTCGAGCGGTTGAAGTCACGGGCCGTTTCCAGCGCTTCGATGCTGTCGCGGGCCGCCTCAAGAGCGAACCAGGAGGTACGCATTTCCTGCTGCGATTCCAGCACCGACTGGAAACGACGGTTCTTGCTCTCCGTCAGGCGGAACAGGGCTTCCTGGCGGGCCGCCCGGTCGATGCCGCCGCGGAAGAGGTTCCAGCGCACACGAACCATGACCTGGTTGTTGAACTCGTAGGTGTCCAGCGCCGAGGTTCCGTCGTTGTACTCTGACTGCGCCTCCAGCGTGATGGCCGGATAGAACGGCACTTCCGACAGCTCGACCTCGGCTTCCGCCGTGCGCACATCCGCCTCGAAGATCTTGGTGGTGTTGTTGTTGCGCACTGCCAGCTGGACCGCATCGTCCAGCTCCGCGGGCAAGGAACCGGCCGGGAATTCCGGATAGGTGAGATCGTTGCCCGGGAAAGACCCGATGATGCGCGTGAAAATCGCCTCGGAGTCCCGCAGGTCGTTCAGGGTTTCGATCAGGGTGTTGTCCGCCCGGGCGGTACGCGCCTCGGTTTGGTCAACGTCGGCCTCGCTGCCGCCGCCGCCGCGCAACCGCTCCTGCTGAGCGGCCAGCACCTGCTGGTGATAGGCAACGTTGTCTTCGGCCAGCTTCACAAGATCGCGCTGACGCAGCACTTCGAGGTATGCGCCGATTGCGTCAAGGGCCAGAACCGCAGAGTTCTCGTAAACCCGATTGGCTGCGGACTCGACGCGCGCCTGCTCGCGCTCGACCGTCGCGCCGGCCTCAAAGCCGTCGAACAGCCGTTGCTGCAGCGTGAGCGAAGTCTCTTGACGACGCGTTGTCTCGGTGCCGCCATTATTGTTGGCGCGAGAGGTAGAGTCGTCGAAATTCTCAATACCAATGCCAGCGGCAAGATCGATCTGCGGCAAATACAGGCCACGCGCCTGACGCAGTTCCTGATCGACTGCCTCGCGATTGCTGGCGACAACGCCGATATCAGGATTTGTGGCGATCGCCTGCTCTACGGCTTCCGTAAGCGACATGGCATGTGCCGACATCGCCAACGGGAAGGCCATGGCGCCACCCAAGAGTGCCGCCTTAAAACTCGTCAAACTCACACTGCGAGACCAGCGCATGCTAGCTTCCCCCGACTTAAAACCTTGCATCTAATACCTCTCCCCCGTGTCGGACCTCAGCGTCCGGAGATGGACGAAAGGCAAACAATTCTCGAAATATTCGCGACTTGTAACCTGTTTCCAGTTTGACTGTCAACGAGCGCTCTCAAGCCGAAACAGGGTTAATCGGCGATTGATCGTCTGATCTGCCACACTGTGACAAATTAACCACAATCGAGCCCTCGTGTCACTACCGTAAGTTCTCAGGATCAAAACCCAAGCAACTGGCATCAGGCACAAATCTGGCCGCGAGGATGGGAAACACCGCCGCAGCCATTCGTCTGGCATGCGGATAAGGCCCTCCGACGGATTCTGTCAATCGCCATGACCATCCCGAACCGCTTCTCAGAAGAGGTAGCCGGCCGGTGAAAGCCTTCCCCGGCCACTGCGAGGCCTCCCTTTTCTGGGGTGCGCTGCCGTATCTTTGAACCGAAGGTTTAATAAATCCGACAAGTCTTGCGTAATAAGACTGAAATACTGCCGGCAAAGGGGGCTGCATCGCGCGCAATACTGGTGAATACTGTGGCATTTCGCACAGTCGGGCGCGCAGATGGGGCCATAGGGTTTCCGGGCGTTCCCGGCCCGCAAATAAGGGGGCACAGCACAGGCCCGCACATGGGCTCCACATGGGCTCGAGGAGGGTGTCAGAAGTCCGTTCGAGTCAAACCGCTGGCCCTCCGGGCAAAGTATGCTATTAACCCTTTGCGAATGAAGCGAAGATAGTTTTTCGGCAGTTTCCAGGCGTCCTGAACCCAAACTCTTTGCGAATTCGTAACAACTATAGTGAAGCCTTGGCATTGATCGTTCTTGCACTGAGAACAGTGGGCTGGCGCGCCATTCTGTCCAATTGCGCACCGCCGCAACGTCAGTATGTCAAAGCGCCGGACCGGACATGAGTTGACGGGGGAACAGTAGGCACAACATGGTCGCCCGTGATGACACGACGGCAAAGCGAACGCCTCCCGTCACCGGACTGAAGTCCGGCAAGGGCAAAGAAACCAAGGCAGCGGACGCTCACCGGCCGGATCCGGGCCTGACCTTCGGGCGCGGCGGGCCGGCCGCGGAGCCGGATCTGAAAACCGGTGTCGGGCCCGGCGAGGGCGAAACCGCGGCCAGCGAGCCGGACCTGAAGCTGCCGCCGACGCGGTTCGAGGATAAGCCGGAGACATCGGCGAAGGAGTCCGCCGCCCCGGCCCGGTCCGAGGGTGACGGCAAGAGTTCAGACAAGGGTGTGCGATCCGACGATGGGTCTGCCAAGAGCAAGGATACAGCCGACGTGAGTGAGGCATTTGATACCGAACGCAAGGGGCCCGAGGGCGAGAGTCTTGCCGAGTCCGAAGCGGCGGCAAGCGAGGATTCCAAGGGTGCCGGCCTCGGCGTGACCTTGCGCCCGAAGGATGTGATCGAAGATGCGTCCGACAAGGACTGGGCGATTGCGGCCTCCTCCGTCGATTTTGAGGACCCTCTGGTCCGCTCGCTCTCTCTTCTGGCAGGGCTGCTTCAGCGGCCGATCTCCGTCGAAGCGCTGAAGGCCGGCCTGCCCCATGCCCAGGAAGCCTTCACGCCGGAGCTGGCGGTCCGCGCAGCCGAACGGGCGGGCCTGTCCGCCAGGGTGGTGCGGCGCCCACAGCTGTCGAAGATCCTGCCGGTCACCCTGCCCTGCATTCTTCTGCTGAAGGGCGGCAACTGCTGCGTGCTGAACGAGCTTGCCAACGGCCAGGCTGACGTCCTGCTGCCGGAGGCCGGCGGCACCTCCAAGTCGGTGGACATGCGCGCGCTGCAGGAGCAATTCACCGGCTACGCCATCTTCGCCCGCACGGAGGCGCGCTTTGACGACCGTGCGCCGGAGCGCAAGCTGGCCGAGCCGCGGGCCTGGTTCTGGGGCACCCTGGCCCAGTTCTGGCCGATCTACAGCCACGTCGTGCTGGCCTCGCTGCTGATCAACTGCTTCGCCATCGCCAGCCCGCTGTTCATTATGAATGTCTACGACCGCGTGGTGCCCAACCAGGCGATCGAGACGCTCTGGGTCCTGGCCATCGGCGTGCTGACGGTCTTTGGCTTCGAGTTCGTGATGCGCAACCTGCGCACCTACTTCGTCGACATTGCCGGCAAGAACGCGGACGTGATCATCGCCAGCCGGCTGCTCGAACAGCTGATGTCCACCCGTCTCGACGCCAAGCCCGCCTCCACCGGCGCGATGGCCAACAACCTGCGGGAATTCGAGTCGCTGCGCGAGTTCTTCACCTCGGGCACCCTCGTGGCCCTCGTCGACCTGCCCTTCATCTTCCTGTTCATCGGCGTGATCTACATCGTCGCCGGGCCGGTCGCCTTCGTGCCGCTGGCCATGGTGCCGCTGGTGATCTGCGTCGGCCTGTTCCTGCAGTATCCGCTGCGCAGCATTATGGAAAAGGGGCAGCGCGAGGCGAGCCAGAAGCACGCCCTCCTGGTGGAGACCATCGACGGTCTGGAGACCATCAAGGCCACCGCCGCCGAAGGCCGGGTCCAGCGCTCCTGGGAGCGTTTCGTCGGGCTCTCCGCCGAATCCTCGGGCAGGGCCCGCTTCATCTCCGGGCTGGCAACCACCTTCGCCCAGATCGCCATTCAGATGTCGACGGTGATCGTCATCGTCTTTGGCGTCTACCAGATCGCCGAGGGCAACATCACCATGGGCGCCCTGATTGCCGCCACGATCCTGACGGGCCGCGCACTGGCGCCGCTGGGGGCGGTGGCGGCCATGCTGACCCGCCTGCAGCAATCGCGGGTCGCTCTGCAATCGCTGGACCAGCTCATGAAGGCGCCGGTGGAGCGGTCCCAGAACAAGCGCTTCCTGCACCGACCGCGCCTCAGCGGCCAGGTCGAGTTCAAGCAGGTCACCTTCAGCTATCCGGGCCAGGAGACCAAGGCGCTCGACAACCTCACCTTCAAGATCAAGCCCGGCGAAAGAGTGGGCATGCTGGGGCGCATCGGCTCGGGCAAGAGCACGGTGTCGCGCATGATGGTCGGCCTCTACGAACCGATGGAGGGCGCCGTCCTGATGGACGGGACCGACATCCGACAGGTCGACCCGGCCGACCTGCGCCGCAACATCGGCTACGTTTCCCAGGACAACTATCTGTTCTTCGGCTCGGTGCGCGACAACATCTGCTTCGGCGCCCCCCACGTGGACGACGAGACCATTCTGCGCGCCGCCGAGGTGGCCGGGGTCAGCGACTTCCTGCGGACCCATCCGCTGGGTTTCGACCTGCCGGTTGGCGAGCGCGGCATGGCCCTTTCGGGCGGCCAGCGCCAGTCCGTCGCCATCGCCCGCTCCATGCTTCTGGACCCGCCGATCATCCTGCTGGACGAGCCGACGAGCCATATGGACAACTCCTCCGAGGCCGCCTTCAAACGACGCCTCGAAAGCATGCTGCCGGGCAAGACTCTTTTCCTGGTGACACACCGCAGTTCGCTGCTGACGCTGGTCGACCGCTTGCTGATCATCGACAACGGCAAGATCGTGGCCGACGGCCCGAAAGACGAGGTTCTGAAGGCGCTGCGCCAGGGCCAGATCCGGGCCAGCAGCGCCTGAGCCGGGCCTCTGAGCGCTTCGCTCAGGGGGTCTGGCCTAAATCAATGACAAGGCCGCGGAACTGGGCCAAGCTGTACAATTCCGCCGCGTCCGTTCGTGCAGTCGGCGACACGCGGGAGCGGGAAACGAAGGACTGAGTGGATATGAGCTCACAAGGCGTTTTCGATCGTGACGATCTCGACTTCATGCCGGAGGTCCATGCCGCCACGCGGCACCGTGGGCGGCGCTTCGCCTACATCCTGACGATCATCTCGGTCATCTTCTTCATCGTCATGGGAATCTGGGCCCACTACGCGGTCCTGGACGAGGTGACCCGCGGCGAAGGCACGATTATCCCCTCCTCCAAGACCCAGGTCATTCAGAACCTGGAGGGCGGCATCCTCTCCGAGATCCTGGTCCGCGAAGGCGACATCGTCGAGGCCGGCGACGTTCTGGTGCGCATCGAGAACACCATCGCGACGGCAAACCTGGAAGACGCCCGCTCCCAGTACCTCAGTCTGCAGGCCACCGAGGCCCGCCTGATCGCGGAACTGGAAGAGAAAGAGGCCGTCGACTTTCCGCCGTCGGTGAACGAAGAGGCCCCCATCGTGGTTGCCGACCAGCAGCGCCTCTTCAACGCCCGCAAGCGCCAGCTCGCCGCCCAGGTTTCGGTGCTTGAATCCCAGGCCAGCCAGCGCAAGCAGGAAGTCGCCGAAATGGCCAGCCGCCGCCGCCAGTTGGAGCAAAGCCTGCGCCTGGCGCGGGAAGAACAGGCGATCACGGCACCGCTCGTGCAGAAAGGCATCATGCCCCGCATCGAGCTGATCCGTATCGACCGCCAGGTCGCGGACCTGGAGGGCGAGATCCGCACGATCCGCACCGCCATCCCCCGCCTTCAGTCGGCGCAGAAAGAGGCCGAACAGCGCATCGACGAGATGGTCCTCACGACACGGACCGAGACCTCCGACGAGTTGAACCGGATCCGCGCCGAGTTGAAGTCGATCTCCCAGTCGCTCTTCGCCGGCCAGGACCGGGTCACGCGCACCGCGGTGCGCTCCCGTGTGCGCGGGACAGTGAAGAACCTGAAGCGCACGACCGTCGGCGGCGTCATCCAGCCGGGCGAGGACATCATGGAGATCGTGCCCCTGGACGATACCCTGCTGGTGGAAGCCCAGGTGCGGCCGGCCGACATCGCGTTCCTGCGCCCCGGCCAGGAATCCATCATCAAGGTCTCGGCCTACGACTTCTCCGTCTACGGGGGGCTGACGGCCAACCTGGAACGCATCTCCGCCGACACCATCAAGGACGAGCAGGGCGAGAGCTTCTACCGCGTCTACCTGCGCACCCAGGAGAGCCATCTGGAGCGCAACGGTGAGTCCTTGCCGATCATTCCCGGCATGACCGTGACGGCGGAGATCCTGACCGGCGAGAAGTCGGTCCTGGACTACCTGCTGAAGCCCATCCTCAAGGCGCAGGGCTCGGCACTGCGCGAGCGCTAACAGGCGGCACCGCAGTGCGGATGCCGGCGCAGCGCCGTCACCAGCCCGGTGGCGGCGCTTTTTGCTGCATTTACCATCCCGCCCGGCCAGATGGCGCGCATTTGAGGCAAAAACGCGGGAAATGTGCCTCACCCGGCCGTGAGCCGCGTAAACCATCTTTCGAAAACTTCCCTTAAGTCAAAGCAGCGATCCTCACAGGGCAAGGCTTTGAAGCGGCTTCAAAGCCCACGAGATCCGTGTCTCTGCGCGACCCGTGCATCTGCACGGCTCAGAGACCCTGAGGGAGCCTGCAGTTGGATCGCCGTGCCTTCCTTCGCTCGTCCGCGCTCGTGCTCGGCACCGCCCTTGGCGGCGCCGTGATCGAGGCTGTGGCGAAGCCGGCGGCGGCTCAGTCCCTGGGCGACTTTCTCAAGTCCAGCCGCAATGTCGGCAAAGGCCTTTTCGGCTCCACGGAGATCTCGTCGGCCAGCCTGAAGGCCCTGCCGCAATGGGCCCGGGTGCTCTCGAAAATGGAGCAGGAGCGCGGCAGCTTTCATGCCTGCCTGAACGACCCCGCCGCCTGCAAAACGGCCGGTCTGAAATCCTGGCGCGAGGTCGCCACGGCCGCCAAGGGCCAGCCGCGCCTGGAGATGCTCAAGACGGTCAACCAGTACTTCAACCGCTGGCCCTACAAGATCGACCAGGAGCTCTATGGCGTCAGCGAGTTCTGGGCCAGCCCGAAGGAGTTCATGAAGCGCTCCGGCGATTGCGAGGACTATTCCATCGCCAAGTTCTTCATTCTGAGGGACCTCGGCCTTGCCAACGAGGAAATGCGGTTGGTCATCCTGATGGACCGGATCCGGCGCATCGGCCACGCGGTCCTGGCGGTCTACGAGCCCAACGGGGACATCCTGGTCCTGGACAGCCTCAGCGACCTGATCTTCTCCCACAAGAAGTACCGGCACTACCTGCCCCAGTACTCCATGAACGAGACCACACGCTGGGCGCACTTTTACGACAAGAAGCGCACCGCCTCTTTGTAAATATTCGTTAATTCCTCTATGAGATAAGCCGTTTATGACGAATTCAGCGCTCGAAACGGCTGACCCGCTGGACTTCCCGGCGCTCGATGCCAGACCGGCACCTCCGGGGCGCTGGCGCATGCTGCTCTGGGGCGGGATCGTGCTGGCGGTTTTTGTGCTGGCGGCCGTCCTGGTGCCCCGGCTGACCATCGAATCCAAGCGCGAGCAGCTCATCGAACAGGTGACGGAGCGCCTGCAGCTGACCGCCAGCGGCCAGGCCGAGGTGGTTTCCACCTGGCTGCAGGGAACCCGGCGCCTCGCCCAGCCGGTGGTCGAAAGCGAGCTCATCCGGCTCTTCGCGGCGGAGATGGACCTGGCCGACGGGGATATGTCGCGCATGGTTGCCCCGCAGAGCGGCGACGATGGCGGGCTTGGCGTGCCCCTGGTCGAGCAGCTTCCCTTCATCGAGCGGGTCGTCAGCGACTTTGCGGCAAACGCCGACTTCCTCGCCGCCTACCTGGTCGGCCGCAACGGCGATGCCTTTGTCGCCTCCAGCGGCGCCGCCAGCTTCGCAGCCGACCAGCGCGCACTGGCTCTGCAGAGCTTCGAGCGCGGCCAGACGGTCTTCGGGCCGGCCAGGAGCCTTCCGGCCGGCCTCGTCCTCGACATGGTCATGCCGGTCTTCGCGGCCCAGGTGGAGCCGGGCGAAGCGACGCCCGTCGCGGCCCTGGTTCTGGTCGTGCCGCTGACCAACGGGCTGTCGGAGATCCTGGCGGTCGACCCCCTGGCCAGCCCGGGCACCCGGCGGGTGCTCATCCAATTGAACGACGGTGCTTTGACGCGGATTGCCCCCGGCGCAGCGGAAGCGGTGAAAGCCGTTTCGCTTGACGGCTTCGACCTGGCCGCCGGCGAGGTGCCCTTTGCGCAGCGCCCTTCCCTCACCAAGCCGATCCAGGTCTATTCCGCGGGCGCCATGGTCTCCGGCCCGACCTGGTGGATCGTCGAAGAACTGGAAGTCACGGTCGCCGAGCGCCCGCTCGCAACCTTCTCCATCGCCGCGGTCCTTGTCGCCGGCCTCGTCGTTCTGGTGGCCGCGGTTGCCTTCGGTGCCTTCTGGTGGCGTCTGTCCAGCCACCACAACGAGGCCCTGGCCCAGCAGTACCGCGCGCTCGCCGGGCGGATCCAGGCGCAGAAACAGCTCATGGAGAGCATCAACGGGGCTATCTCCGAGCACATCGCCCTGAAGGCGCCGGACGGCAGCTATCGCTATGTGAATCCGGCCTTTGCCGCGGCCGTGGGCCGCAGCCAGCAAAGCATGATCGGACTGGACGATGCGGCGGTCTTCGGACGGGGCACTGCGAAGCGGCTGGCCCTGACGGATCAGCGCACCCTCAAAGAGGGCGATGCCATCACGACGAACGAAGAGATCTACTTCGATTCCGCAAAGCGCTACCTCCAGATCTCGAAAGTCCCGTTCCGCGATGCCGAGGGCGCGGCCCAGGGTCTTGTCTCGGTGACCCGCGACGTCACCGAACTGGTCGAACAGCAGCAGAAGAAGGAGCGCGCCATCCAGCAGATGGTGGCCGCGCTGGTGCGCGCCATCGAGCTGCGCGACCCCTATCTCGCCGGACACTCGCGCCGCGTCGCCGACTTCTCGGTGGCGGTCGGCAAGCACCTTGGCTGCGACGAGGATGAGCTGACAACGCTGGAGCTGGCGGCCAACCTCTCGCAGATCGGCAAGCTCGCCATTCCGGAAGCCCTGCTGACCAAGCCGGCCCGCCTGACGGAGGAGGAGATCCGCCAGATGGAGGCGCATGTGCAGCATGCCGTGCAACTGCTCGGCGGTATCGATTTCGAGCTGCCGGTCGTTGAAACCATCGCCCAGATGCACGAGCGCCTCGACGGCAAGGGCTACCCAAAAGGGTTAGCCGGCGAGGCGATCGTTCGAACCGCCCGGATTCTGGGGACTTGCGACGTCTTTTGCGCTCGTGTCGAGCCGCGCTCCTACCGTGCGGGCCTTGCGCCGGACGCAGTGCTGGATATTCTGCAGGAGAATTCCAGCCGCTACGACCCCACAGTGATTGAGGCGCTGAGACAGGTGACATCGACGATCTCCGGTGAGAAGCTGATCGCCAGCATCGCGGCTGGCTGATCCTTCATGACGAAACCTTTCGCGGACCTGCGGGCCGCCCTCAAAACCCTCGGGTTTGCCATCCTGCTCTGCCTGGCCGGGGGCCAGGCTCTTGCGCTGGACGGCAGCATTGCCACGGCCGGGCGGGTCGAAATCAACGCCATGGAATACCCCTGGAGCGCCGTCGGCCGCGTCAACACGGGCGGGCGCGGACACTGCACCGGGTTCCTGGTGAGCGAGCGGCACGTCATCACGGCCGCCCACTGCCTCTTCAATCCCACGGTGGGGCGCTGGCGCGCGCCCATCGAGCTGCATTTCATCGCCGGTTACCAGCGCGACCGCTTTATCCTGCATTCCAAGGTTGCCAGCTACCGGCGCGCGGAAACCTTCAACTACGCAGATGGCGCCACCATTCAATCGGCGCTGCGCGACTGGGCCATTCTCACCCTGGAAAAGCCGATCGGTTTCAAGGCCGGCTGGCTCGGATTGAAGAAGCTGGACAGCCTGATGATGTCGCGGGTCAAGGCGGGCGATGCCTTGCTGGTGCAAGCGGGGTATCGCCGCGACCGCGCCCATGTCATGACCGCCGGCTGGGGCTGCGCCTTCGGCGGCTTCGGCCGCGGCGGACGCCTGATCACGCATGACTGCAATGTCATCAAGGGCGACTCGGGCTCGCCGCTCATTCTCTTCGCCGACGGCGGCTTCTACGCCATCGGCCTGCATGTCATCGACCTGCGCTCTGCCCAGGAAGAGCCGCTGGCCGGCGTGCTGTCCTTCAGCCTCTTTCATCCCGACGGCGGGCGGCGTGATGCCGCTTCCGCCCTTTCAAGCACCTCCGCCCGTTGGGCCATGGGCAAGCCGCCCGGCCAGGGCAGCGAGGCTGCAATCGTCCCGCTGCGGACCATCGACAGCCTGTTGGTGAATCTGGGCTACCTCCCGGGAAGAGCGGAGCAACAGAGCCAGGAGGCGCGGGTCCAGGCCCTGAAGCGCTTTCAGAAAGACCGCGGCCTGCCCGGAGACGGACGCGCATCCCTGGAGGTTCTGGGCAAGCTCTTGCTCGCGGCCGCCCGCTAGGCAGGCTGCGGCGAGAGCCCCTGGGATGATGGATAGGAGGGCGCTGGATCGGAGGCCGCAAGCCTGCTATCCACATCGTTTGGCGGAAAGCGGTGCCATTGGGCCAGCGTTCGGGCCGCCGTTCTCTTCGCGCGATTTTCACGGCGCGACTTAGTGCGATTGAAAGAAGGAAAGCATATTCATGACCGAATTGTTCGCTGATGGAACGGGCTCCATCGTCGTTTCCAATGGCGTGGTTCGAATTGAGCTGGTGCAGCTCCGCAGAAAAGACGACAAGGCGGAGCTTGAATCGCACACCAGCGGTCACCTGCTGATGCCGGTCGGGTCGCTTAAGCAGTTGACCCTGCAGCTTGCGAAGGCACTGGAGCAGATCCAGGCCCGCGTCGCGGAGAAGGACCGGCTCGAGAACCCGCCAAAGGGCGACGATCTGGACGACGCCCTCTCAAACCTCTGAGTGTGCCCGCGGCCCCCGGTCACAGGCTACGGGTGCCGGGGTTTTGCCCCGACGTCCTGGCGAATGGCTCGCCAGAAGGGCCCAGCCGGTGTCTGCGATCCGGCGCAGCCGGCGACAACCCTGCCCTGCCCGATCTTCTTGGGTAGATCCTGGTGGGGCGGATTTGGGCCGTCGCGGCGCCTTTACTCAAAATTGAGCATATTGGCCGAATCTGGCGGGGATCCGTATAGAGGGACCACGCCGCCACCCAAGACCGGGCAATGGGAAGGCCCAAGACCATGAAATACCTCTTCGTCCATCAGAACATGCCTGGGCAGTACAAGCACATCTGCCAGCGGCTCGCCGCCGACAAAGACAACACCGTGGTGTTCATCACGAAGCGCGAAGGCCTGGAGCTTCCGAACATCCACAAGGTGCTCTACAAGCCGAACCGCGAGCCCGCCGCCTCCACCCACCGCTACATCCAGGAGGCCGAGCGCGGCATCCTCCACGGACAGGAGGTCGCCCGCAAGGCGCTGGAACTGAAGAGCAAGGGTTTCACACCGGACATCATCATCGGGCATCCGGGCTGGGGCGAGACGCTCTATCTGAAGGACGTGTTCCCCGATACCCCGCTTCTGGGGTTCTTCGAGTTCTACTATCACGCCGTTGGCGCCGACGTCGGCTTCGACCCCGAGAGCCCGGCAAGCCTGGATACGCACTGCCGCATCCGCACCAAGAACATCATTCAGTTCATGGGCCTCGAGTCCGCCGATGCGGGCATGGCCCCGACCCAGTGGCAGTTCCAGCAGTACCCTCCCGAGTTTCAGCACAAGATTTCGGTCATCCACGACGGCATCGACACCGCCGTGTGCAAGCCCAACCCGGATGCGTCGATCGAGATCAAGAACACCGACGGCGAGGTCACGACCCTGCGTCAGGGCGAAGAGATCGTCACCTACGTGGTGCGCAACCTTGAGCCCTATCGCGGCTTTCCCCAGTTCATGCGCGCCGCCGAGCTGATTCTGAAACGGCGGCCGAAAGCGCGCATCATCATCATCGGCGGTGACGACGTCAGCTATGGGCGGGCGCTGCCCAACGGCGAAACCTATCGGAAAAAGGCGCTGGAGGAGGTCGACCTCGACCTCAGCCGCGTGTTCTTCCTGGGCCGTGTGCCCTATTCCACCTACCTGAACGTCATCCAGGTCTCCGGGGTCCATGTCTACCTGACCTTCCCCTTCGTGCTCTCCTGGTCGGTCCTCGAGAGCATGGCGGCCGAGTGCTGTCTGGTGGCCTCCGCGACACCGCCGGTTCAGGAGGTCATCACCGACGGCAGCAACGGCCTGCTGTTCGATTTCTTCGATCACGAGGCCATCGCCAACCGCGTGGATGAGGTTCTGGATCACAAGGACCGCATGGCGGCGATCCGCAGGAAGGCGCGGGCCACCGTCGTCCAGAACTACGATCTCGAGAAATGCCTGAAGGACCAGTTGAAGCTGATCGAAAACCTGGTGGCAGGCAAACGCCCTCAGCCCGGCGGCAAGCCCGGAAAGCCCAGCTTTCGCCTGCCCCCAAAGAGTGGCGGGACGAAGCCAACGGCCAAGAAGGCCGCGGCAGGCAAGGCGAACGGCAAGTCCAAGACGGCGGCAAAGTCCGGCGGCACCCGCCCGACAGCCCGCAAGGCAAAGGCAAAAAAGGCTCCCGGGGCCAAGACCGCGAAGCCAAAGTCGAGAACGGCAAAGTCCGCGCGCTGAAAGGCGCCGCGTGACTTGGTGGGCGTGCAGGGGTTGGCAGGGCGCGCAAAAATGGAGGTTGCCGACACAGGCCCATCACAAGGGGCCCTCCCGTTACCTCTTCCCCATCTTGCATCCGAAATCGCAATGCGATACGCAGACCATGGGCCCGTGAGGCTGTCAAAGCTGCATGGTGCCTTTTGGGCGCGCCTTCACGATCCGACGGGGAACTGCTGACGGCTTCGACCAACTGACCTTTCGCCGTGAGGTACAGGAACTATGGCCCGTAGAGTACTCTACTTTCTCGAACGCTACTCCCAGATCTCCGAGACCTATATCGAAAACGAGCTGCGCGCCCTCTCGCCGCAGAACGAGGTCCGCATCATCTCCACCAAGGTTCCGGACCTGCCCTGCGAGCAGCACTTTCCCTATCAGGTGATCCGCAGCCGTGCCGAGCTGGAGGTCGTCATCGACGAGTTCCGGCCGGACATCATCCATGGCCATTACATGACCATGGCGCAGAACATCATGCTTGCGGCGAAGCTGGCCGATGCGCCCTACACCATCCGCGCCCACTCCTTCGACATCCTGGGGCCGATGATCGAACGCCTTCCTGGCCTCAAGCAGACCGTCAACAACGAGCAGTGCCTGGGCGTCCTGACCTTCCCCTTCACGGTGCCGCTGTTCGAGAAGGCAGGCTACAACCCCTACAAGGTCCATGGCTGCTATCCGGTCGTCAACGTGGAACGTTTCGAAGACCGGGGAGAGAACGGCAAGGCGGTCATGAACGTCGGCGCCTGTCTTCCCAAGAAGGCCATGAGCGGCTACCTCGCCATTGGCGCCAAGGTACCGGACCGCCAGTTCAATCTCTATGCCCTCGGGTACAACGTCGGCAACATGCACCAGCACAACGCGGAGCTGGGCAACCCCGTGACCATCGTCGATCCGGTCCAGCCGGAAGCGATGCTGCCCGAGTACAAGAAGCACGAGTGGCTGCTCTACACCGCCTCGCCCAAGCTGAAGACCGTCGGCTGGCCACTGGCGGTGGCAGAAGCGCAGGCAGCCGGCGTCGGGGTCTGCGTCCAGAACATCCGCCCGGACATCAAGGACTATGTAGGCGACTGCGGCTTCGTCTTCGACACCGTCGAAGAAGCGGCGAAGATCGTGTCGCAGCCGTATCCGCAGGAGCTCAGGGAGCGGGGCTTCGAACTGGCGAAGCGATCCGACATCAAACGCCACATCCGCCTGCTCGAAGACCTCTGGGACCAGGCGGCCTGAAACGGGCGCCGGGCGCTGCGCCGCCTCTCTTTAGCCCTTGACCAGGCCGCCGCCGTCCTGGCTGCATGGCGCGCCGCGCGGACCTTCAGCGGGGCGACCGCGAGCAACGATTGTCACGTCGTTAACCAAAGCTTATTTTTGCCCCGCTAGTCCATGATTGGCTGCCCGATTCGGCTGCCGGGTCCATGATCCTCCCACACCACCGCAAGAGAGCACAGCGTGGCAAGAGTACTCATCGGTTACGAGCGCGGCGACAATCTCGGCCATTACCGCAGGCTGGTGCCGGTTGCCGAAGCGCTTGCCGCCAAGGGCCATCAGGTGACCCTCTTCTTGCGCAATCCCTACGATTGCAAGGCACAGATTACCAAAAACCCGCTGCCCTATATCCCGACGCCGGATCTGGTCGCGCCGAACCCGGCGGAGCGGGAGCCCAAACGCATGGGAACCTACAGCGACATCATGGTGTACTGCGGCTTCGGCAAGCTGGAGACGCTGTTCGCGGCCACGCTGTCCTGGCGCACGCTTTTCGACCATCTGCGCCCCGACCTGGTGATCTGCGATCACAGCCCGGTCACCTGCTTTGCCGCTTATGGCCGCATCCCCGTGGTCCAGGTCGGTTCCGGCTTCACGGTGCCACCCGCGCAGGGCGAGACCTTTCCGCCTTTCCGGGAAAAGAAGAAGGCGGTTGTCGATACCGACCACCTTGTCGCGGTAATGAACGACGTACAGTCACGCCTCGGCGGGCCGAAGGTGCCCAGCGTGACGGCCCCCCTGCGCACCGCCGGCAGACTGGTCTGTACCCTGGTTGGCCTGGACCCTTACAAGGATTTTCGCGAGGACCCCGTGATCGGCCCGACCGAAGGCCTGCAGTCCCCCATGCCGATGCCCAAGACTCCCGCGCTGTTTGTCTATCTGGGCATAGAGCACCGGGTCACGCCGAAGTTCCTCGAAGTGCTGAAGGCCTCGAAACTGCCCGCCGAAGCCTACATCCGCGGCATGACAGAAGAGACCGCCAAGAAGTACATCCGCCCGGGCCTCACCTTCTACAAGACGCCTCAGCCGATCGACAAGATGCTGCGCAAGGCAACGATGACGGTTCATCACGGCGGCAGCGGTATGTGCCTGGCTTCCTGCAGCGCCGGGCGTATCCAACTGGCGCTGCCCATCCACGAGGAAACACTTCTGAATACAAGGGCTCTGGGTCGCATCGGGGTGGGCCGCATGGCCACCGGCAAAGAGCTGGATGAAAAGGGCCAGGAAATCCTGAACGAAACCATCGCCGATCCGAAAAAGGCCGAGCGGGCAAGAACCATCGCCAAAGAGATCAAAGACGTGGGGCCTTTCCGCCCGATGGATCACATCATTGAGACCTGCCAGAAAGCCCTGGGCGAGAGCTAGGCGCCGGATGCGGTTTTCCCCTTCCGAAGAGCAGTAGGACAGGATGGCGAAGATCCTCGTCGGATATGAACTGGGGGCCGGGCACGGTCACGTGCAGCGGCTGATGCCGCTGGTGCGCGCCCTGGAGGCACGCGGTCACGAAGTCGTCTTCTTCCTGCGCAACATCAAGGAAAACGCCGTTCTGCTGGCCCGCGAGAAGCGTCTGATCCTGCCGGTGCCGGACATGGTTGAGCGGATCGCAGGCGCCCCCAAGCCCGCACGCCTGGGAAGCTATCTCGACATCATGTGCCACTCGGGCTTCTTTCGGCGCCAGAGCCTTCACGCCGGCATGCTTGCCTGGCGCGGCCTGCTCGAGCAGGTGCAGCCGGACCTTGTGATCTGCGACCACAGCCCGATCTGCGTTCTGGCCTGCTTCCAGGAACGGCCCGTCGTCCAGGTCGCTGACGGCTTCACCCTGCCGCCTGCACAAGACGATCTCTTTCCGCCCTTTCGCCCGAACCGCAAGCCCTTGGTCGATCCGCAGCACGTGCTGAACGTCATGCGCTATGTCCAGGAA
Source organism: Rhodospirillales bacterium BBD 1991-14 (assembly GCA_001657395.1). Lineage (GTDB taxonomy): Bacteria > Pseudomonadota > Alphaproteobacteria > Kiloniellales > Kiloniellaceae > Pelagibius. The sequence continues at coordinate 27,115 of LYSY01000014.1, forward strand.
CACAACCGCAGGCCGGTACCCCAGAGCGTGACCGCGCCGTTCCGGACCGCCGGGCGAATGGTCTGCACGCTCCCGGAACTCGACCCCTACGCCGCAGAGCGCCAGGACCCGGTGATCGGCCCGGTGGAGGGTTTGCAGCAGCCACAGCCGATGCCCGACGGATCGCGCTTTTTTGCCTACGTCAGTCTGGAGCACAAGAAGACCAAGCCCTTCCTGCGCGGACTGCGTGCCAGCAAGCTGCCGGGGGAGATCTTCGCCCGCGGCATGACCGACGAGGTCGCAGCGTCCCTCAAACGGCCGGGCCTCACGGTGCATCGCGAACCTCAGCCAATGGCCGAAGTGATGAAGCGCGCCAGCGTCGTCATTCATCACGGCGGCAACGGCACTTGCTGTGCCGCCCTGAGCGCCGGCCGGCCCCAGGTTCTGCTGCCGACCCATATGGAAGCCCGGTTGAGCAGCGACGCGCTGGTCGACCTCGGCGTCGGACGCCTGCTGCAGGCCAAGGACCTGGAAAAGGCCCTGCCGGCCGTGCTCGAAGAGGTGATCGCCGACAGGCAGATGGCCGAGCGCGCGCGGGCGCTGGCCGCCGACATCGAGGCGCGAGACGCTTACCGGCCCGTGGATCGCGTCCTGGAGACCAGCCTCAAGATTCTCGGGGATGCCGCACCAGATCCCGCTTGAACAGGGATCGGGCTCTGGCCGGCAGCACGCCGCGGCGGCGCCGATCCGGCATGGTCGTGCCGGAGGTCACGTACCACCGCCCGGCTGGCCGGCAGTGCCTCTGGAAAAGACATTTGGCGCCGGACTGCGATCGTCATGCAGGACATCAAAGCCTATCGGCAGGACGAGGCCCGCACGCCTCCTGCACGTCACCTGGCGCGGACTCTTCAGGACGCGCAGGCGGGAGGCTGAAAAATTGGCGGCGAAGGTGTCGATCCCCGTCTCGCTTGGAGTTCCGGCAAGAAACACCAGATTGACGGCAAGTTTCGCCGAAACGTCCGAACCAAGTTCCCAGGGCACCGCGCCCGGAAATCGGAACTGGCTCTGAAGCGCACCCCCTGCATCCAGAAATGCGCCGGTCACGATCGCGACCAGTGCACTGCCGACCGCAATCGATTGCTCATAGAGCATCAGAACGCCGCGCGGCGGGATCTCATGGTTGCCGGGGATTGCAAGTGAAATGACCTTTCCGCCCGGGTTGAGAATCTCGACAGTGAGCCCCGCGGCTCCAATCGCGGCGTCGGATCGATTCTGGAACTGAAGGACATTCAGGCGCGGCTGATCGGCCAGCCCATTGTAGTCTGGGCCGACAAGCACTCCGGGCAGGGTCGGGATCGAAACGCCAAGCCCGATTTCACTGATCACCAGCGCGGTGGGATTAGGCCTGGAACTGTATTGGGTGGTCGTCCTGACCGACGGCGGCCGTGCTGCCTGCATCCGGGTACGCTCCAGGGTCCGCCGAGCACCCGAATTCGGCGCCCGCGCCGCGTCTCCCAACGCGTCGTTGAATTGCCCCTGGATCTATGGGTCAGTCGGCTCACCGCCGGCCATGGTTCAACCAAAAAGGAAGAATCTCTGCGCTTCAGGCCCCGCAACCAGTCAGGCCGTGTCCGGTCAGCTGCACCTGGACGCGATTGCGCGATAAATACTTCAATATATTCAATAGTTTACAGAATACTTGCATCCCCTGCGAAGCTTGCGCCGGCACAACACTGCGGGGAACTGCAATCTATGCGCGACTTAAACGTTAAGCAGAAGGGTTGCCGAGCAGGCCGGCAGCGGTGACCGGCAAGGCGACGAAGGCGCCGCTTTGGCAAATGTGGAGATCGCCGGCTGAAAACCCCCTCGGGGCCGACCGCCGGTCCCAAGCCCCGGCCAAACGATCATGGCCTGAATGGGCCCCGTTGCGGCGCGTTCAGGTGATCACGATGATCTGGGCCGCAGGGTCGTTCACAAGATCCTCAATGGAAGCGACCGACCCGGTCCCGGCACCGAGGAAGGTGACCGACGATCCGTTGGTCAGGGAGACCGTCACGTCATTGCCGGCGCCCGCATCGACAACCGAAGCGATGGAGTTCAACAGATCATCGAGATCGACGTCCGTGTCGCTGTCCTGGTCCGTCACGCCGGAGAAGATCAGGCGGTCGTCGGAACTCGAGAAGTCGGTGACAATGTCGTCCCCTTCGCCTGTTGGGTCTTCAACGCCACCGAACAGGAAACTGTCAGTGCCCGCGCCGCCGGTCAGCGTATCGTCGCCGAACCCGCCAGCAAGGGTATCGTCGTCGTCGCCCCCGAGCAGCAGGTCGTCGCCGGAATCGCCGATCAGGACATCGTCGCCCCCATCGCCGTAGATGGTGTCGTCTCCACCCAGAGTGTCGTCGCCGGACGAATCGCCGAAAACCGTGTCGGCGCCCCCACCGCCCCGGATGAGATCGTCGCCGCCGTCCGACACTTCGGCGATGCCGCCGTCCAAGGCCAGAGCATCGCCGGCGATGAGGTCGTCGCCGGCACCGCCGTCTATGGTGTCGTCGCCACCCTCGGTCACCGACGCGAGCCCCCCGTCGCTCAGCGCGTCGCCGGCGATGCTGTCACGCGAGCCGCCGCTGCTGATGCTGTCGTCACCCGCCGCCGGGCCGTCGTTCACCACTTCAGCGCTCCCGCCATCAAGCGCAAGGGCGTCCCCGGAGATAACGTCCTGGCCCTGGGCGCTGACAATGATGTCGCTGCCGGCCAGGGCCGCCACGGCAGCCGAGGTGTTCGTGACCCGTGCCGCAGCGCCGCCCCGCGCCAGGGCATCCCCTGCGATGGTGTCGCGCCCGTCACCGGAGACAAGCCTGTCGCTGCCGGCCGCTCCGTCGGCCTGGGCCGTGTTCTCAACCTCTGCCGAGCCGCCCAGGCCACCCTCGACAAGGGCATCGCCGGCAATCAGGTTGTTGCCTCCCTGGCCGGAGACCACATCGCTGCCCGCCGTACCGCCATCCGCTACACTCATCGCGTTGGCCGTTGGCGTGCCGGCGGGCGCAAGCGCCATGGCATCGCCCGAAAGGACGTCCGCCGCGCCGTCGCCGCTGACGGTGTCGTCACCCGCCGAACCGCCGTCGGAAGCCTCGGACCTCGCCATGGCACTGGCCGTCTCGCCACCGCGCGCGAGCGCGTCTCCGGCTATGCTGTCGAAGCCGTCAATGCCGCGGATGCTGTCGTCCCCGGCCTCGGCGCCGCTGCCTTCGGCACGGTTGGTGCCATAGGCTGTGGCGTCAAGAGCGCTGATCGCGAGGGCACCGCCAGACACCAGGTCGGCCCCTGGGCCAACCAGGATTGTATTGCCGCCCGCAACGCCACCGAGCGCCGTGTTTGCAGCCTCCGCCAACGCCGGGCCTTGGGTCGCAAGTGCGAAGGCATCGCCGGCCACGCTGTCGGCGCCGCCCCCTCCGCTGACGGTGTCGGCCCCGGCGAGCCCGCCTTCTTCGGCAGTGTTGACAGCATTCGCTGTCGCCGCCTCGATGCCATTGGCGAAGCTGTCGCCTGCAGTCCGGTCTCCCCCGGCACCATCGGAGATACGATCGTTGCCGGCGCGTCCTTCTGCCCCTGTCGCTCGGTTCTCAACCTCAGCGTCGGCGGAGTCCGCCACGTGGAGAATGTCCCCCGCGATGACATCCCTGCCCGAGCCGCTTGTGATGGTATCGTCACCCGCCGTGCCGTCGTTGCCGATGTTTGAAGTGCCTTGGGTCGCCGGAAAACGCGGATCATCCATGGACAGGAAGTCGCCGGAAAGCTTGTTGTTGCCGGCGCCGCCAAGAATCACGTCGCTCCCTGCGGTTCCACCGTTCTCTGCCTGATTGCTGACCGCTACGCCGCTGCCGGATCCGGCGGCGTAGAGCTCTCCGGCCATGGTGTCGTTGCCCTCGGTTGCGGTCAGCGTGTCATTTCCAGCAGATGCAGCCGGACCTTCTGCCACGTTTTCGATTGTGGCCTGACTACTGCGCCCGCCCAGGAGGATGCCCTCACCGGCAATCCGGTTGTAGCCGCTGTTGCCTTCGAGACTGTCGTTGCCTGCCTGACCCGCGGTGGCGAGATTGCGAACCGTGAGACTGGTCGAATCACCGGCATTCTCAGCCAGGGCCTCGCCAGCGATAACATCACGCGCGCCAAGACCGCGCAGGGTATCGCTGCCAACGGCATCGCCATAGGCGGCGGTGTTCTCGACGCTCGCATTGGCAACACCGAATTCGGCCACAGCCAAAGCTTCACCAGCCATGCTGTCGAAGCCGTCGAAGCCGTCGGCAATATCGTTGCCTGTGGGCACTTCCGGGTCGAAGTCATCGTCGCTATTGGCCACCTCCGCGGTGGCAACGCCAAGCGCGGAGGCCAGGGCTTCGCCCGCAATCAGATCATCGCCGAGGCCGCCGTCGATGGTGTCGTCGCCCGCACCACCCAGCTGCGCAGCCGTCACGATACCAGGGCTGTCGCCCTCGAAGCGTCCCAACGTATCGCCCGCAATCAGGTCGGCCTCCGTGCTGCGCCCGATGCCCGGGTCGAAGTCATCGTCGACACCGCCGATCGGCGCGACGTAACCGAACAGCCGGTCGTTGCCCGTACCGCCATCGAGCGAGTCCTGCCCGGCGCCACCGATCAGATAGTCTCCGCCGGAGCCGCCGAAAAGCGCGTCCGCGCCGGCGTCGCCGCTGAGGAAATCATTGTGGTCCTGCGCATCCAAAGCGCTGCCGATCTCCGCCGCCGCCTTTTGCTGGTCCGTCAGGTCTTCAGTGCCGCCATAGAGGGTGTCGTCACCGGCCGCGCCGAAAAGAAAGTCTGGGCCCGCGCCGCCTTCCAGCAGTTCGCCGCCGGCCGCTGCGGCCAGAACCGTCTGCCCCGCCAGCGGGCTCGGATTGGCCTGGCCGGGGTTGAGATCGTCGCGCAGCGGGTCGGCCGGATTGGGGTCCCGGCTGGCCCCTTCACTGCCGTCCAGGGTATTCAGCGCGCCGTCAGTCGGGATGGTGTTGGTGGTCCAGTCGGCTTCGCTGTCGCTGTCGATGGGCGCTCCGGAAGCCGGGTCCCGCTCGTCGAAAGCCCTTGAGAAAACCTGATGGTCGCCGGTGAAGCGGCCGCCAAAGGTATCAAGGGAAAGGTCCAGATTGTCCGGAACCAGCGTGTTCGGCGTCCAGACCGGGGCAGTCAGCACGCCGAGTTCGGCGGTTGTGAGGTTCGCCGCGAAGGTGTCCAGTGCATCGCCATCGCCGGAGATCAGGTTCACCGCGATGGGTGCAGCGGTATCGTCGCCGAGCAGCCAGGGCGCCGCATCGGCAATCTCGAACCCATCCACCACGACACCGGAGGCATCGAAGACGCGGCCGATCACGGTTGCGTCACCGCCCTCGCCCGCCGCAGCATCCTGATAGAGCCCCAGGAAACCGCCGGCGGGAATGGTCACGCCATCGGGCAGATCCAACGTCACGACCGCGCCTGCAGGATTGAGGATCTCCAGCGTGGTCTCGAAGGTTTGAGTATCAGCATCCGTATTGTTGAAGAGCTCTACGAAGTCGTAGAGCATCGCGACGTCGGCAAGGATCACCGGCGCGGGTCCGCCCCCGGTGCTGTCGTCATCCGGCAGCGCCGGAACGTCCAGTGCGGCAGAGACACCCACCTCGTTGATCAGGAGGGTCGGCGGTACCCCAACGACTTCCGGGTCGACCTCGGCACCAGCCAGCAGCAGCGTCTCTTCGTCGACAATGTCGATCTCGGGAATCACCGGGACTTCAGGCTCGGTAGCCGTCGCGCCGATCACTCCCTGGCCCAGCAGGAGGTTGATGATGCTTCCGAGGTTGTCATCATAGGCCGAGGCGCCGGAACCCTGTGCGCCCGGACCGGCCGCCACCACCAGATCCAGGTCCGGATCGTTGAGGGCCAGCGCCTGTCCGTAGATCAACTGGCCGGCCAGGGTCTGACCGCCGATTTGAAAGCTCGGCCCGCCCCCCTGGCCGATTGCATCGGCAAAGTCGCTGAAGACGATGCGCCCGCCACCATCCTGGCCGAAATCGAGGATCAGGTCGCGGCCCTGGGTGCTGACCCGTGCGGCCGTCGGGTCGAATTCGACAACATAGCTGGCGCCGGGACGGGCCGGTATGGAGATCACCTGGCCGGCGCCGGGTTCGGTCAGAACCTCGGCAGCCCCCGCCTGGCCGAGGACGATAACCGACCCCTGTCCGCCAAGGTTCTCCACGGCAGCCCCCGGCTCTGCGGAAAGCGCTACCTCCGCCGGCAGAGATATCGGCTCTGTAGACAGAACAATCGGCGGGACGCTGTCGGTCCCCGGCGTGCTGCCCCCGTTGCTGCCCCCGTTGCTGCCCCGGCCGGCGGCCACACCGTCGCCCAGGCCCTCGGATCGCGGCTCCTGTACATCCATGGTCCCATCTCCCATCGCCAAGACCTCGTCCGCGGCGGCTCGGGACAGGTTCCATGGCGCCGCGCAGCGCCCTCCCCAAGAGCACCTCGCACCGAAGCTGGCCGCACCGCTGACGCGAAAATCTCGGGCTGGCTGAGCGAAAAATCGAGAGACCTATCTGGGGCAATTACGGGGATATGTGTGTGTTCGCCCGACAATTCGCGCGGAGCTTGCATGACAACATCAGCCCTCCGCTTCAAAGGCGATGGCACCGAAGCAGAGCGATACCAGAAGGCGAACGCTTCCGGCTTCCGGGCAATCGTTTGAGAAGGCCGCGCCCGAATCCGACATGCGGCACCCTTTCGGAGGGCGGGAGCCAGCAAAGAAAAAGGCCCGGCGGTTTCCCGCCGGGCCCTGTAAAGGCTGTTTGGAGCTTGGTTTCTTACTCGACCACGAGGTTCCCGCTGCCGAGCAGATTGTTGATGATGTCCTCGTTGCTCAGCGAGTTGCCGGCCGTCAGGTCGATACCCTCCAAGACGATCTGGGTCGACTCGGTTCCGGCACCGCTGCCGTCGATATCGATCGTAATCGTCGTATCGCCGCCTGCGAAGTTGAAGCTGAGGTAGTCGTCCAGATCGGCACCGTCCGGACCCGCGGGCAGGCCGGTCAGGAGATCCGAGAGATCCATCACGTCGCCCTCGCCGAGGTCGAAGTCAGTGATGGTGTCGACATCGCCATCGACATCGGCTGCCGCTCCGTCGAAGACGAAGGTGTCGGCACCGCTGCCGCCGGTCATGGTGTCGTTGCCGAGACCGCCGTTGATGACGTCGTCGCCGCCGTTACCGGTGGCCTTGCTCGAGTCACCGAAGATGACGTCGTTGCCGTCTCCGCCGAAGATCGTGTCGTCGCCGCCGATCAGATCGATCTCCTCGTCCGATCCCTCGCCGAGCGCCAGCACGTCACCGGAGATGGTGTCGTCGCCCTCGCCGCCGTAGATGAGATCGTCACCGCCGAACTTGACCGCAGCCAGGCCGCCGATCGACAGAGCATCACCGGCGATGATGTCGTCGCCGCCGCCGGCCATGATGGTGTCATCGCTGGCCTTGCTGTCGGCGAAGAGCGCCGTGTCGACATCCCGCTGGGCCGTGGCATCGCCGCCGCCGGTGGCCAACGCATCGCCCGAGATCAGGTCGTTGCCGTCACCCGAGATGATGAGGTCGCTGCCGACGATGGCCACGGCTGCCGCGGCTGCGGCGTTGTTGTTCACCACCGCGTTGGCGTCCTTGCCGGTCGCCAGGGCGTCACCGGCAATGACATGGCCGTAGTCGCCCGCCGTGATGGTGTCGTTACCGGCCCGCTGGGTTCCGAAGTCGTCACTCAGCTCTTCGGCATCGTTCACCGCCAGGGCATCGGCGTTGTCGCCTGTGGTCAGAGCGTCACCGGAGATCAGGGAGCCGAAGAACTCCAGGCTCTCGCCCAGACCGCCTTCGCCACCATCTCCGCCTTCGCCACCGTCACCACCGTGACCGCCTTCGCCGCCATCGGTGGTGATGACCACCGGCGGCACGACAGGCTGCGGAATGTCGATCACGAAGGGATCGCCGTTCGGGTTGCCGTCACCGACCGTGATCCTGTCGTTGCCGGCGCTGGCGCCGTCGCCGCGGGCGGTGTTCAGCGCCTGGGCCACGAAGGCCACCGGCACATCCACCGTCACATCGGCAATCGACATGGCATCACCGGAGACCACATGCTGGCCGTCGCCGGCGTAGATGGTGTCGTCGCCCGCCTTCGCCGTGGCCGTCGGGCCAAGCTCCGGATTGAGCGGCGCCTCCACGACCGCATCGTTGCGGGCGATCGCAAAGTCGTTCTCCGCCGCCGTCAGGGCGTCACCGGCAATGGTGTCGTTGCTCGGGGCTTCGACCGGAAGCACGATGCAGGGTCCGCAGATCGCGAACTGGTTGCCGCCGAAGATCAGATCGTTGCCGGCCCGGGCCACCGCATCCGGATTGGAGTCGGAGGTCACGGTCGCGAGGTTCTCGTTGATCGCGTCCTCGCCCGCCACGTTGGTGGTCATGGTGCCGCCGGAGATCAGATCGTTGCCGTCACCGCCTGCGATGGTGTCGTCACCCGCCACTGCCTTGCCGCTCTTGGAGGCGGTCGCCGTGTTGAAGGTGTTGGCCCCATCGTCCACGTCTTCGCCGACACCGGTCGCCAGGGCGTCACCGGCGATGACATCGTCCACCGGATCGACCTCAGTGATGTCGATGGACTTGTCACCGATGGTCGCCGTGCCCTTGACAACTTCAGTGTCGGGATCGCCCGGAGGTCCGGAGAGGACATCGATAACGTTGCCGTTCTCGAACTGGCCGATGTTCAGCACGACCGCGCCGCCCGCCGGGATGGTCACCGGATAGTAGACACCGTCCTGCGCACCGGAGGTCGAGCCGACGTACCAGGTGACCTCCTCACCCAGCGGATTGTAGATCCGCATGAAGCCGTCACCATCGGCCCCGCGGCCGGCCCAGACCAGGTTGTTGCCGCCGTTGCCCGGCACGGTAACGAACTCACCCGGATCGTCGAGGTTCTCATCCACCGGCACCAGCATGAAGCCGCCGGTGAAGCTGTGGAACACCTCTTCGATCACCACCGGCTCCGGTGCATCACCGTCGTCGACGATGAGGTCGTTGCCGGCCCGCGCGGCGGCGGTGTCGGTGGCCTCGGCGGTGTTTTCCGCCAGGGCCTCGCCGTAGTCGCCCGAAGCCAGAGCGTCACCGGAGAGGGTGTCGCTGCCGTCACCCGCGTCGATGGTGTCGTTACCGGCACCGGCCTTGCCGTCGCCCGTCGCCGTCGCGATGTTGACCGTATGGGCCAGGGCATCCTCGCCGGTCGCCAGGGTTCCGCCGGAGGCCAGGTCGGCCCCGTCGGAGTCGGTGTCGATGTAGTCGCTGCCGGCTTCAGCGAAACCGCCCTCGCTGGCCGTGGCCGTGTTGTTGGCCAGGGCCGTCGAGCCGTCGCCAGCCGCCAGGGCGTCACCGGCCACGCTGTCATCGCCGTCGGAGGCATAGATGTCATCGTTACCGGCTTCACCGTAGGCACTGTTGCCCTCGCCGCCATCGGCCGTGGCCTCGTTGTTGGCCGTGGCGTCGCCGCCGTCGACCGCCGAGGTCATGGCATCGCCCGCAATGAGGTCGTTACCTTCGGCCCCGTCGATGTAGTCGTTGCCGGCCTCGCCGTAGGCCGACGCCCCGAAGCCCAGGCCCAGCGCCATGGCCATCGCCGTGTTGTTGGCAGTCGCCACACCGTTGCGGTTGGTGGCCAGGGCATCGCCTGCGATCACATCGTCGCCCCAGAAGAACTGGGCATCGTCAGCGAGGATGGTGTCGTTGCCCGCCGTAGCCTCCACATCCACGAACCCAAACTCACCGGGCGTCGCGGTCGCCTTGGCGACGTTGTTGTTCTCCGCCGTGGCCCCCTCGCCGGCGGCAAGCGCGCCGCCGGAGATGGTGTCGTCGCCAGACCCGGTGACGATGAAGTCGTTGCCGGCCCCGGCGCCGCTGAAGGCAAAGCCGAAGTCGATGCCCTCGCCGCCGTCGCTGGGCACACCCGAGGCCGTACCGCTGGCCTCGGCGGTGTTGTTCACCGTGGCGTCGCCGCCGGCCTCGTCAGAGGTCATGGCGTCACCGGCGATGAGGTTGCCGTTGACGAACACCGGCCCGCCTTCGCCACCGTCACCACCGCCTTCGCCACCATCGGCGATCAGCACAAGTCCGGTTGACTCGCTGACGATGACGTCGTTGCCGGCCGTCGCCATGGCGCTGCCTTCGCCGCCCTCGACCGCAACGTCGGCCGTGGCCTTGTTGTTGGCCTCGGCCACGCCGGCCACGCCGGAGGCCAGGGCGTCACCGGAAATGGTGTCGTTGCCCTCACCGCCTTCGATACCGGCGATCTCGTCGAGAACGTAGCCCAGGATGTTGCCGTACTCGCCGTAGCCGCCGACCCCGAAGAGCCCGCCGGCCGGTGCGCCGATGCCGTCGTCGCCGGCCGAAGCCGCCGCGAAGCCACCGGTGATGGAAACTTCGGCCGTGTTGTTGGCGGTCGCCTTGGCCGCGACGTCGTCGCCGCCCTCCACCGTCTCGGCATCGCCGGTCGCCAGCGCATCGCCGGCCACCAGGTTGTTGCCGTCGAAGAAGCCTTCGCCGCCGTCGCCCTCGTAGTCGATGACATCGCCACCGGCCACCGCGACGTTGATGCCGTACTCGGCCCCGCCCATCACGGAGGCGTGGTTGTTGTTGGTCGCCGTCTCGCCGTCGCCCGTGGTGAGCGTGCCGCCGGAGATGGTGTCGTTGCCGTCGCCGGCGAAGATCAGGTCGCTGCCTGCAACCGCCACCGTGGCATAGGCCGGCGCCGTCGGGTCGATGACCGCCGTGTTGGTGGTCTCCGCCGTGCCGTCCTCGCCCAGCGCCATGGCGTCACCGGCGATCAGATCGCCAGCGGCGCCTTCGCCGCCATCACCGTGGCCTTCGCCGCCATCGGCGAATGCCTGCGCACCCTCACCGCCGTCGGCACCAGCGTTTCCGCTGATGATGACGTCGTTGCCGGCCGCGGCCAGGCTGCCGAAGGAGCCCTCGCCACCGTCGGAGCCGATCACCTCGGCGGTGTTGTTGGTGGTGGCATCCGCGTCGGCACCCGCCGCCAGCGAGCCGCCGGAGATTGTGTCGCTGGCATCGCCGGTGACGATGATGTCGTTGCCCGCCAGGGCGATACCGACACCGCCATCGATCATGTTGATGGTCGCCCTGTTGTCGACGTCGGCGTTGCCGCCCGCGCCGTTGGACGAGAGGGCATCACCGGCCACCAGGTCGCCACCGTCGCCGTCGGCCTCGTAGCCGCCACCGTAGATGACGTCGTTGCCGGCCAGCGCCACTGCCGGGTTGAGCTCGTCGACCAGACCTTCGATGAAGCCGCCGAAGCCTTCTCCGCCGTCACCGAGATCCAGGAAGTTGATGTCGCCATCGCCGGTGCCGTTGACCGTGGCCGTGTTCTTGGCCTCGGCGGTGCCGCCGACACCGGTGGCCAGCGCGTCACCGGAGAGGGTGTCGTCGCCGTCCTCGCGGTTGTACATCAGGTCGTTGCCGGCAAGGGCTGCACCGACCGCGCCTTCCACGCCGCCTTCGCCGCCGTCCGTGCCGACCGTGGCATCGCTGTGGGCGACGGCGGAGCCGTTCTCACCGGTCGCCAGGGCTTCACCGGCCATGGTGTTGGAGCCTTCGTCGCCCAGCATGATGTCGTTGCCCGCCAGGGCCACGCCCGCACCTTCGCCGCCGTCAGAGACCACCGTGGCGTCGTTGTCCGCCTTGGCCTCCGCATCGGCGCCCTCGGACAGGGCCTCGCCCGCGGCCACGTCGTCGCCGCCGCCGAGATCGATGCGGTCGTTGCCCGCCAGGGCCGCGGCCAGACCGTCCCCACCCTGGGTCGCCGCGGCGGTGTTCTCCGCCGTGGCGTTGCCGTTGCGGGACAGAGCCTCACCGGACACCAGATCGACAGCCTCTCCACCGCCGGCGTCGGCATCGATCCAGTCGTTGCCGGCCGAGGCCGTGCCACCGGCGTTGGCCGCCGTGGCGTCGTTGTCGGCCTTGGCATCGCCATCAGCCAGGGTCTCACCGGCAATGACGTCGCTGCCTCCGCCGGTCTCGATGGCGTCATCGCCCGACGAAGCGAAGCCGAGGCCGGTGTCCGCTTGGTTGGTCGCCGTGGCCGTGCCGCCGGCACCCAGCGCCGCAGCATCACCCGCGACTTCGTTGGCGCCGTTGCCGACGTCGATGTCGTCGCTGCCGGCTTCGGCGGTGGAACTGGCCGAGGAGATATTGGTCGCCGTGGCCACACCGTAGTCGCCGGTCGCCAGAGCATCACCCGACACATCATCGTCACCGTCTTCGGCCGAGATGTCGTCGCTGCCCGCCGTGGCCGTGGCCCCACCGGTCGCCGATGCCGTGTTGTCGGCGTCTGCGATGCCGTAGTCACCGGTGGCCAGGGCTTCGCCCGCCACCGTGTTGGCACCGTCGCCGGCCTCGATGGTGTCGGCACCGGACTCCGCGATGGAGCCAGCGTCAGCCGCCGTCGCCGTGTTGGTGGTGGAGGCCGTCACAGCCCCCGCCATCGCCAGCGCCACACCGGCCGCCAGCGCACCGCCGGAGATGGTGTCGTTTCCGTCGCCCGCTTCGATGCGATCGCTGCCGGCTTCGGCCTCGCCGTAGTCGGTAGCATTCGACTTGTTGAGGACCGTTGCGTTGCCACCGGCAACATTCGTGCTGCCGGCATCACCGGCCACCACGTTGTCCCCGCCACCGACGGTCATGCGATCGTTACCGGCATCGGCATCCGCTTCGAAGTCGTCAAACCCGCCGGCCGCCGTGGCGTCGTTGGTAACGGATGCCGTGCTGCCGCCGCCACCACTGGCCAGAGCATCGCCGGCTACCGTGTCGTTGCCGTCGCCGGCCTCGATCGAGTCCTTGCCCGCATCGGTTCCGCTCGAGTTGCCGAAGTCGTCCAGGTCACTGGCGGTGTTTATCACCGTCGCCGTGGCGCCGGAACCAAGCGCAGCCGAGTCGCCAGCGACCAGATTGTCGCCTCCACCCGCATAGATGCTGTCATCCCCGATGTCGGCGTTGTTGTTGACCCCCGCCTTGGTCGCGGTGGTGTTTGCGGTGTTGGTGGTGGACGCCGTGGCACCATTACCTGCCGTCAGCGCGTCACCCGCGATGGTGTCCTTGCCGTCACCGGCCTCGATCGTGTCCTTGCCTACATCGATGTCGTCAGCGTCCGCACCAGTCCCGGTGTTGATGACCGTGGCATTGCCGCCGCCAACGTTGGACACCAACGCGTCGCCGGCCAGCAGGTTGTCGCCCTCGGCAGCCGCAATTGTGTCGTTGCCGACATCGACGGAGCCGTAGTCGCTGGCCAGACCGGTGTTGGTTGTCGCCGCCGTCGCGCCGGCCGCCGTGGTCATCGCACCGCCCGAGATGGTGTCGTGCCCGTCCGAGCTGTTGATGGTGTCGTTGCCCGCATCGGCGTCGGCACCGGAGCCGACGGCGTCGCCGTAGTTCAGCACCGTGGCGTTGCCGCCGAGGCTGCCGGCATCGCCAGCGATGAGATCACCGGTGGTGCCCGCCGTTGCGTCGATGTCGTCCTCGCCGGCATCGGAATTGCCGCCTGTGGAGAACGCCTTGTTGTTGGCGACGGCATTGCCGCCGGCACCGGTTGCCAGGGCGTCACCCGCAACGGTGTCGGCGCCGTCGCCGATGTCGATATCGTCGTTGCCCGCGCCGGCCGTACCGGTCGAACCCACCGTCGCCGTGTTGTCGGCCTGGGCCGTGGCTGCAGCACCGGCCGCCAGCGCACCGCCGGAGATGGTGTCGTTGCCGTCGCCCGCGGTAATGCTGTCGTTACCGGCAGTCGCCGTACCCGTGTTGCCATCGGCCACTTCTGCGGTGTTGGTCACCGTCGCGTCGCCGCCGGCCACGTCCGTGGTTGCGGCATCGCCGGCAACCACATCGCCCAGGGCATCGGCGTCGGTCACGATCTTGTCGTTGCCCGCCTGGGCTTCGCCGTCGCTCTCGACCTTCGCCTTGTTCTCCACGCTCGCCGTGCTGTTCGCGCCGGTTGCCAGAGCGTCGCCGGCAACCACATCCGCGCCAGTGCCGCTGTTGATGTCGTCGTTGCCCGCCTGCGCCTTGCCGCTGAAGGCATTGCCGAAGCGCGCCAGGGCGTCGTTGACGATCCCGGCCACCGCCGCGACGCCGGCCGCCAGCGCACCGCCGGAGACAACGTCGTTGCTGTTGCCGCTGCGGATCCGGTCGTTGCCGGCCTTGGACTGCCCGCCGCCGATGATCGCGGTGTTGTTGACCGTGGCCGTGGCACCGTCGCCGAAGGCCGCTGCATCGCCGCCGACCTCGTCGGCACCCGACTGGGTGATGAGGTTGTCACCACCCGCCGTGCCGCCGGCCTGAGCCATATTGTTGGCCGTGGCCACCGCGCCGGTCGGCGCAGCGGCCAGCGCATCGCCGGCCACCTTGTCGGCGCCGCCGCCGGAGCGGATCTCGTCGCCGCCGGCAACCGAACCGCCGCCGAGGGCGTCGTTGGTGGTGGTGGCATTTGCGCCGGTCACACCGCTGGCAAGGGCACCGCCCGAAAGCGTGTCGCTGCCGGAGCCTGTGGTGATCTTGTCGTTGCCCGCAACGCCACCGTCGTCCGCATCATTCTTGACCACCGCATCGGCCACGCCGCCGGAGCTCTCGCCCGCATCGCCGGCGAAGAGGTTGCCGCCGTTGCCCGCAGTGATGGTGTCGTCGCCCGCCTTGGAGCCGGCCCCGGCCGCCGTGTTGTTGGCCGTGGCCGTGGAGCCGCCCATGGTTTCCACCGTCCAGGCGTTGCCGCCGCCCTCGTTGGCGCCGCCGCCGGCGTTGACCAGGTTGTTGCCGACGGTCCCGCTATTGGTGGCGTTGTTGTTGGCCGTGGCCGAGACATTGTCGGCCTTGGCCAGGGCGTCACCCGCGATGGTGTCGTTGCCGTCACCCGTGGTGATCACGTCGCTGCCGGCCGAAGCACCCGCAGCATTGGCCGAGTTGTTGGATTCCGCCGTCGCGGTGCCAGCCGCCGCTGTTGCGATGGCCATGGCGTCGCCAGCCACCAGGTTGTGGCCGCCGGCCGAGGTGATGGTGTCGTTGCCGGCCGTCGTCGAGTCATTGATGGCAGAGTTGGACTGGGACGCTTCGGCCCGGTTGCCGCCGATGGCCTGGGCACCGCCGGAGATCTCGTCGTTGCCGGTCCCTGTGGTGATGGAGTCGTTGCCCGCCCGCGCAGCGTCGTTGATTGCCGTATTGCTCCCGAAAGCCGAACCGTAGTCGCCGGAGAGCGCCTGAGCATCGCCGGCAACCTTGTTGTTGCCGCCACCGGCATTGATCATGTCGTCGCCGGCCGTCGCGGACTCGTTGATTCCCTGGTTGAGCTGATTGGCGATGGCGCGGTTGTCACCATCGGCCTGGGCGCCGCCGGACACCACATCATTCCCACCGCCGGTGGTGATGGAGTCGTTGCCGGCCTCGGCAGCATCGTTGATCGCCTGGTTGAAGCCGTTGGCAAAACCGTAGTCCCCGGAGATCGCCTGGACGTCGCCGGCCACCTGGTTGTTGCCGCCGCCTGCGTTGATGACGTCATTGCCCGCCATCGCGCCATCATTGATCGCCTGGTTGAACTGATTGGCCAGGGCATTCACCGCGGCGATGGCCTGGGAACCGCCGGAGACGGTGTCGTTGTCGTCGCCGGAGGTGATGGAGTCGTTGCCGGCAAAGTTGTCGCCAATGGCTTGGTTGAAGCCATCAGCGTCGGCATCGGCGCTCGTGCTGATCGCCTGGGCCTCGCCGGCCAGGGTGTTCTCGCCGCCGTCGGCATTGATGGTGTCGTTGCCGGCCCGGTTGCCGAAGCCGTTCCCGGAGAAGCCAGGGTACGCGAAATTGTCGGCATCAGCCGTGGCATTGCCGTCGGAGATCGCCTGGGCGTCACCGGCGATGCGGTCGGCTCCTTCCCAGGCCTCGACCCAGTCGTTGCCCGCCGCGTTGCCTTCGCCGCCGTCGGCGGTGTTGGTGGACGTCGCATCCGAGACCGCGCCCGCCGCGAGGCCGATGGCCTGGGCGTCGCCGGCGACGGTGTTGTCGCCGCCGGCCGCGTAGATGGTGTCGTTGCCGGCCCGGTTGAAGACGCCGCCGCCCTCACCGCCGTCGGCCAGGTTGGTCTGGGTCGCCGTCGCGGAGACCGCGCCGCCAGCCTGGGCACCGCCGGAGATGATGTCGCCGGCGCCTTCGCCACCGTCGGTGGTCTCGATGTAGTCGTTGCCGGCCTCGTTGTAGTTGTCGAAGCTGCCCTCGCCGCCATCACCGGCCGTGTTGGTACCGGTGGCGATGGCATCGCCACCGAAGGACAGCGCATGGGCGTCCCCGGCGATGATGTCGGCGCCGCCGAAGGCATAGATTTCGTCATTGCCCGCGTCGGCGGAGTTTCCGGTGGCCAGATTGTCGGCTGTCGCCTCGGCACGACCCGCGGCCCGCGCCTGGCTGTCGCCGCCGATGATCTCGCTGTCGTTGCCGCCGACGATGGAGTCGTCGCCGGCCTCGCCGCCGTTGTAGGCGGTGTTGTCGGCGTCCGCATCGGCGGTGCCGTACTCGCTCACCGCCATGGCGTCACCGGCCATGGCATTGGCGCCCTCGGCCCCGTCGATGGTGTCGTTGCCGGCCCGGCCGCCCTGGCCCTCAAGCCCGGCATCGTTGTTGCTGATCGCCAGAGCAGAGTCGTTCACCGAGCGCGCCATGGCGTCGCCCGCCACCTCATCGCCGTAGTCGCCGTTGGTACCGGCATCGGCCTCGATCGAGTCGTTGCCGGCCGAACCACCGAACTCGGCGATATTGTGCTGGTCGGCAATGGCCGCACCGGCCGCCGTCGCCAGGGCGCCGCCGGAAATGGTGTCGTTGCCCTCGCCGGAGGTGATGTCGTCGTCACCGGCCGAACCGCTGCCGTAGGCTTTGTTGTCGCCGTAGGCCGTGGCCGTGTTGCCCTTGGCCATGGAGTCGCCGGCGACGAGGTCGCCGTCGGTCTCGAAGCCGCCGGTGGAGATGTCGTCGTTACCGGCCTCGCCGCCACCCACGGTGGCGGTGTTGTTGGCGTTGGACTGGGCGTGCCCGTTGACGGACTCCGCCTGTGCATCGCCCGCAACCACGTCGTCGCCGCTCGCCGAAGCGTCCGCGGTGATGTCGTCATTGCCCGCCACACCGCCGTTCAGGGCGTTGTTGTTGGTGGTCGCAGTAGCCGAGCCGTCCGTGGAGAAGGCCCGCGTGCCGCCGGAGATGGTGTCGCTGTCGTCGCCGGCATCGATGGCATCGTTGCCCGCTCCGGAGCCCGCACCATCGGCCGTGTTGTCGGCCACCGCGTTGGCATTGCCGCTGGCGCTGATCGCCAGGGCATCGCCGGCCGCCCGGTTGTTGCCCTCGCCGACATCGATGTCGTCGTTGCCGGCCGAACCGCCGTCACCCGCCGTATTATCGGTGTAGGCAAGAGCATTGTCGCTCACGCTCTTGGCCAGCGAGCCGCCGGAGACGGTGTCGTTGTCATCGCCGGTGGTGATGTCGTCGTCACCGGCCACCGCGCCGTCCCCGTAAGCCTGGTTGTAGGTGAAAGCCTCCGCGCCGTCAGCCTGAGCCAGCGAGTCACCGGCCACCAGATTGCTGCCGTCGCCGGCATCGATCACGTCGCTGCCGGCAACGCCGTAGTCGCTGCCGCCTTCACCGCCGTCGCCGACGGTGTTGTAGGTGTAACCCTCGGCGAAGCCGCCGTCGTCGCTGGCGACCGCAGCCGTGTCGCCGGCCACCAGATCGTTGCCCGCACCTTCGCCGCCATCGGCGTCGGAGGTGATGTCATCGTTGCCCGCAGAGCCGCCGTTGGAGGCCTCGTTGTCAGTGCTGCCGTAGGCGTCGCTGTCGCCGAACGCAAAGGAGCCGCCGGCGATGGAGTCGTTGCCGTTGCCGGAGACGATGGTGTCGTCGCCCGCGGAAGACCCGTAATCCGTCGCGGTGTTCTCTGTGAAGGCATCGGCGCTATTGGCGATATCGAGCGCGTCACCGGCGCCCAGGTTGTCGCCGCTGCCGGCATCGATGTTGTCGCTGCCGGCCGTGCCGTTGGAGGTCGCCGTGTTGAAGGCGAAAGCCGTCGCGCCTTCGCCGCCATCACCCAGCTCGATCGCCAGGGAGTCGCCGGAGAACCTGTCGTTCCCGTCACCGGTGTCGATCTCGTCGTTGCCGGCCGAACCGTAGTCGCCGGCCTCGTTGGTGGTCACCGCCAGGGCAGACTCCACCCCCCGGGCCAGCGAGCCGCCGGCCACGGTGTCGTTGCCGTCGCCGGCATCGATCGTGTCATCGCCGGCCACCGCGCCGTAACCGTAGGCGTGGTTGGTTGTGAAGCCCTCGGCGCCATCGGCCTTCGCCAGCGAATCGCCGGCCACCATGTCGTTCGCGCCGCCGGAGTCGATCAGATCGCTGCCGGCCGTGCCGTAGTCGCTGACGCCTTCGCCGCCATCACCGACGGTGTTCTCGGTCTCAGCCACCGCGAAGCCGCCCTCGTCATCGGCGATCGAGCCGCTGTCGCCGGCAATCACGTCGTTCCCGAAGGTCTCGCCATAGGGTCCGGTGGAGATCAGCAGGCCCTGGCCGTACTCGCTGGGAATCGGCTCGTTCTGGCCGATATCGCCCACGGTTTCGGCCAGGCCGCCGGAGATGGTTTCCCAGTTGTCCAGGTTGGAGAAGTCGTCCTCGAAGACCGTGGTGGAGCCTTCGTCGCGGGTGATCGCCAGATCGTCGATCAGCAGACCCGCGTCAACGGCGGTATCACCTTCGTTCATGACGCCGAAGCCGATCTCCATCGTCCCGCCGGAGGTGAAGGTGCCCTCGAAGGTCAGATAACCCGACTCTTCATCGAAAGAGATGGTGATGTTGCCAAACACGGCGCTGGCCGACGTCGGGTTGTTGGCCTCGCCGACGTTGGAGAGACGGATCGCCTCGCCGTTGATTACGATGAAACCGAAGTCCTGGAACGAGACCGCGCCGCTGCCGCCCTCGCCGTCGAGGAAGTTGTACTTGACCGTCAGGGTGTCGCCGGCTTCGACCTCCACCTCGGTCTTGATGGCCGAGCCGTCGGTCGGATTCTCGACGCCGTTGCTGTCGTCGCCGTCGTCGGCCACGGCATCCAGTGCGCCGGCCTCAAGACCGAAGAAGCTCTCGATCTCTTCCTGGCTGGCACCATCACCGGAGCCCTCAAAGGACGGCTCGACGTCGGAGTTGATCACGTCGTTGCCGGCCGAGCCGCCGTCGGAAGCCTCGTTGAAGGTATCGGCGTCGGCTTCGTTCTGGCCGTAGGCCATGGTGTCGCCGGCGATGGAGTCGTCGCCGCCGTCGGCGTCGATGGAATCATCGCCCGCCTTGGAGCCCTCGTCCTCGGCGTAGTTGTTGGTCTCGGCGTGGGCGTAGTTCGCCACCTCGGCCGCATCGCCGGCACCCAGATTGTCGCCCTGGCCCGCGTCGATGTCGTCGTTGCCGGCTAGGCCCTCATCCTCGGCATAGTTGTCCGTGTAGGCGGAGCTCTCGCCGGGACCGTCGTCGGTCTCGATGGTCAGCGAACCGCCGGAGAAGGTGTCGCTGCCGTCGCCTGTGTCGATCTCGTCATTGCCGGCCATGGCGCCGCCATAGGCCTCGTTTTCAGTGATCGACAGGCCGTATTCGCCGGCATAGGCCAGCGCGTCGCCGGCCACGTAGTCGTTGCCGTCACCGGAATCGATCTCGTCGTTACCGGCATAGCCGTACTCGCCATAGGCGCTGTTGGCCGCGAAGCCCTCCGCGCCCTCACCGACCGCGGCCGCATCACCGCCAATGGTGTCGTTGCCGCCCTCGGCACCGTCCAGATTGTCACCGGTGATGGTGTCGTTGCCGGCCGCGGCCACGCCCTCGCCGCCATCGGCGAAATTGCCCGCATAGGCCGAGGCGAAGCTGCCATTGCCGTAGTTGCCCTGGCCGGCATAGGCCATGGCATCGCCGCCGATCAGGTCGCTGCCGTAGCCGCCGACGATCTCGTCGTTGCCGGCCTGCGCACTGGAGCCGTATTCGTAAGTACCGGCGGCCTCGTTGAGAGCACCGGCGAAGGCGAAGTTGCTGCCCTCGCCGCCCTCGGCGATGGCCGCGGCATCGCCGCCGATCATGTCGTTGGACCCGCCGGAGCCTTCGGCCCCTTCGCCGTCGCCGTCGAGCCCGTTGGCGCCGTCGCCGTAGATCGTATCGTTGCCCGCAGAGGCCGGGCGTGCGCCCTCGCCGCCGTCACTGTAACCGTCGAAGGCCGCGTTCTCGGAGAAGGCAAAGGCGTTGTTCGCGATGAACGCGCCCTGGGCAATCGCCAGCGCATCGCCGCCAATCTTGTCGCTGCCGTCGCCGCCATAGATCTCGTCATCGCCGACAGGGGCGTCGGACTCGCCGTAGATGGCGTAGTTCAGGGCCACGCCCTCGGCGCCCTCGAAGGGCGAAGCGCCTTCGCCGCCGTCGCTGCGCGAGATCGCGGTGGCATCGCCGCCGATGGAATCGTTGCCTTCGCCGCCGTAGATCTTGTCGTTGGCGAAACCGCTGTCCTCGTTGCCGAAGCCGTCTTCCGGGCGCTTGTAGCTGTCGTCGGAATAGGAGAAGGCAAAGGCGCCTTCCGAGCCCTCGGCCAGCGCGTCGCCGGAGATCATGTCGTCGCCGGCACCGCCGTCAATGGTGTCGTTGCCGCCCAGGATGGCGACCGCTGCACCGTACTCACCGGTACCGATGAAGTTGGTGATCACCGGACCGCCTTCGCCGCCGTCACCTTCGGAGCCTTCAATAACGGCATTGAGGTTGTTCAGCGCGTCACCGGCGATGACATCATCGCCGGCGTGGTTCTCGTCGTCCTCCGGAAGGCCGCCGATCTCGTCGGAGCCGTCGCCGAAGATCTGATCGTCTCCGGTACCGCCGTCCATGGAGTCGTTGCCCTGGCCGCCGATCATGTAGTCGCCGCCGGAGCCGCCGTACATCTCGTCGTCACCGGCCTCGCCGAACAGGAAGTCGTTGTGATCGTTGAACAGCGGCTTCTGGGTCAGCCCTGCCGCGCCCTCGGCGCCTTCGCCGTAGCTGCCACCGCCATAGAAGTTGTCGAGCAGCTCGTCGAACTGCTTCAGAACCTTCTCGGCCTGCTCGATGTAATCCTCTTCGGAACCGCCATAGAGGGAGTCATTGCCCTCGGCGCCCAGCAGGAAGTCGGGGCCGCCCCGGCCCTCAAGCTGCTCGCCTTCGGTGTCGGTGGCCTGGATGAAGTTCTGGCCGGCCAGCGGATCGGGATTGTCCTGGCCCGGGTTGAGGTCGTCGTTCAGCGGATCCCAGGGGTTCTCGTCGACACCGACGTGCTGGAACGCCAGGGACTCATAGTCAAAGTCATCGGACAGCTCGATCTCGGTATCGGGAATCTCCGTCCCGGTTGCCGGATCGACCTGGAACATCCGGTTGTTCGCCTCGTCGATCGCCCAGAGGCGGCCGAAGGCGTCGAAGGACAGGCCGTACTCGTTGTCGCTGTCGGAACCGCCGCCGATATCGCCGGGGAGCACCACGACATCGCCGGTGCTGATGGTGATCTGCACCAGCCTGACGGAGCCGTCTTCGGTGTCGTCATCGCCCAGAGCATAGAGGATGTCCGGGTCGTTCGGGTCTGCCACAAGGCTCGAGAAGTCGAGGCCGCTGTTGGCCTCGGTCGTGCTGTCGGTGATCAGGCTCAGGCTGAAGGTGCCGTTGTCGTTGAAGGTAACCTCATAGACGCCCTGATCGTCACCGATGACAAACCAGCGGCCTTCGGAATTGACCGTAAGGCCCGGATCGTCGATCTCGACGGACCCTTCCTCGGCCACCCAGATCTCCAGGACCTCGGCGGTCTCGGGATCGATCATCAGGATCTGTTGATTGTGATCGTCGTAGCCGAAAAGGCAGGGGCCGTCCTTGCCCTGCCCGAACGTCAGGCCCTCGACGTCGACATCCTCCAGGGTCTCGCCTTGGTAGACGAAGTTTCCGATGAAGGTGACATCCCCGGTCTCAAGATCGATGCGCACCAGTTCATCGCCACCGGCCGAATAGGCGACCTGCGTATCGGGCAGGGTGGTGTTCAGCGCGCCGTCGGTCGGCTTGTTGTTGGTGGTCCAGTCGTTCTGGCTGTCCGTGTCGTCCAGGTTCACCCGCGAGAAAATGTGATGGTTGCCGGTGAACTGGCCGTTGAAGGTCTCGAAATTCAGATCGAGCAGCGGCGAGCCGAAACCGTCGGGAGCGCCGGCGAAGCCGGGATCGGTCAGGCCGCCCAGATCATCCTGCGTCACGTTGGCTGCGAAGGTATCGGCGGACTCAGGCACACCCTCTTCGTTCTCGAAAACCACGTTCACCGCAATGGGTTCGGTGGTGTCGTCGCCCAGGCCCCAGAACGCGGCATCGTCGATATCGACGCCGCCCACCACGTTACCTTCAGCGTCGAAGATGCGCACGAAGACGTCTTCCACGCCCTCGGTGCCCGTGTCGTCGGCGAGCTGGTAGAAAACGATGAAACCGCCGGCGGGGACCGTCAGTCCGTCGGGGATCGACAGAACGACCACCTCACCCGCGGGGTTGAGGATCTCGATCGTCAGGCCATCCGTCACAAAAGCGCTGTCATCGGTGTTGATGAGCTCGATGAAGTTGTACTCCTGGAGCTCTTCCTCGCTGTCCTCAGCGGCCACAGAGAAGGAGTCATCCGTGCCGCCATCGCCGGGATCGCTCGGCTCTTCGCTGCCCGGCAGATCCGGCACCTTCAGGCGTGCGGACACACCGATCTCGTTGATCAGGAACGGCACGTCGATTTCATCGAGATCTTCCAAAACCAGCTCAATCTCGTCGGGCTCCACGCCGATCAGGCCGAACTCGAGCAAGGTCGGGTCGATGACACCCTGCGCCGCCAGCAGATCGAGAATGTCACCCAGAAAATCGAGGTACTCGGTTGCACCCGTACCCACCGGGCCCTGGCCGGCCGCGGTCTCCAGCGTCGCGTCGTCCTGACCTGCGAGCGCAAGAGCCTGGTTGAGGAGAACGTCAGCACCCACTTCCGTGCCGGCCACCGTGAAGGTCGGAGCATCACCCGTCTCAACGACCGTCACCAGACCGAGGAAGACAATCTGGCTGTCCGGCGTGCCGTCACCATCGTCATCGAAGGCAAGGATGAAGTTCTCACCCTGGACCGCCACCTGCGCCCCACCCGGCGGGAAGGTCAGGTTGTAGACTTGGCCGGGCGCGGCCTGGACCTCGACGGTCTGTCCCGGTGCCGGGCGCGCCACGTTCACCGGGGCGGCCGCCTGGCCGACCACGGCCGCGCTGCCTTCGCTGCCGGTAAAGATCGTTGTTTCGGGGGTATTCTCGGCGGACTCGGCCGTGGTGTCGTCCTGACCCTCATAGCCGCGGGTGAGATCGTCCGTCATTTTCTTCCTCCGTTATGACCAGGCAGGGAGTTCGCACGCGCAAAAAAAGCGCAGCCGGACTCCCGGGTGCTGATTAATCCAGTTGCTCGCAGTTTCTTTGAACGCTGTGGCAATAACAAGAAAACTTCTGTTAAAAACGACAGCGGTATGTATGAGGTTATTGAAACAAACCAGCTGATGCCCCACAAAGGGTTAAGGAAATGCCCCAAAAGGGTTAAATATGACCCGTTCGGGGTGGGTTGTGCCCCAAAAAGGCCCCAGCCGGAATCAGCCTTTCGAGGTTAACGAATATGGTTAATTTTTGTCCTTATAATTGATTTGCTGACCCGATATTCTACCTTATAGTGTGCTCCTCAGCCTCGCCAGAAGGCCGGCAAGACGAGACCCGGCTCTACCACCCTAGGATGATAAGCCTGGGTGCACGCGCGAGATGAGGGAGCCCTTGAGCCATCCAGGCAGGGCGTCAAAGCCAGGCAGGGCGCCAAAGGAAGACGGCGGCCGTCCCGTCCTGGAACAAACGCCGCCGCCTCTCCCATCGGGCCCTGGTAAGCGCCCTAAGGCTCCTCAGGGCCACTCCACCCAGCCTTCAGGCGACCAGGTTCTTGCCGCTTGGCCAGCGCTCGTTTCCCGACCACCGCAACCCTTGACCGGATCAGCATACAGGGCCGGATCAGGACTCCGGCACATCGATGTTGCCGTTGGCGATCAACTGATCGACCGTGATACCGGCATCGACCAAGTCGACCCCCTGGAGCAACACGAGATCGACACTGCCGCTGCTCCCGCCGGCGCCGTCCAGGTCGACGTTCACCGTGGTGTCCGCCCCCTCGTCGACCAGTGTCAGCCAGTCATTGATGTTATCGGTCGTGGCGTCGAAACCGAGGCCGCTCAGCAGATCGGTGAGATCAAGCACATCGTTGGTCCCGCCGCTGATCAACGTCGTCTCAAAGTCGGTGATCGTTTCGACGTTGCTCTCGGGTTCGACAAGGACATGCGCGGCATTGATGTTCTCGCCGCTGGAGAACAGGTCTTCGTCGAGGAAAAGCGATGCCGTGCCTGTGATCGGATCGTACTCGACCAGGTCGCCATTTTCGAAACTCAGACCGCCAAGGCTCGCATTGTTCGTTGTTGACAGGACAATGTGCCCGTTGTCGAGGACATGCACGGCGTCGATATCCTCGTTGCCGGTGAACAGGTCTTCGTTGAAGAACAGCGTGGCGGTATCGGTGAGCGGGTTGTATTCGACCAGGTCGCCGTCCCTGAAGCTCAATCCGCCGAGCGTTTCGCTGTCCGTGGTCGACAGGATGTAGTTGCCATTGCCGAGGAGATGAAGCGCGTCGATGTCGGCGTTGTTCGAGAACAGGTCCTCGTCGAGGAAGATGGTCGCCGTGTCCGCGACGGGATCGTAGAGCACAAGGTCACCGTCGCTGAAGGTCGGGTTGGACCCTGGAACGTCGTACTCGGCCGAACTGGAGGTCGAAAGAACGACGCGTCCGTCGGCGAGAACATGAACCGCATCGATGTTGTTGTCCTCTTCATCGAACACGGACGCGTCGTTGAGGAAGATCGATCCGGAGTCCGTGCTGAGGTCGTACTCGACAAGGTCATCGTTCTCGAAGAACTGTCCGCCGATGTTTGCGTTGCTCGTCGTCGACAACACGACAACGCCCGAAAGCTGCGTCGCCAGGTCGTCGACACTCCAGTGGAAGGTGTCGCTGCCCGCACCACCGGTCATGGTGTCGAAGCCCGCACCGCCAACCAGGAAGTCGTTGCCGCCACCGCCATCCAGCGAGTCGTTCTCGCCGCCGGCGATCAGGATCTCGTCAGCGCCCGTGCCGGTGATCGTGCTGCCGGCGTTGGCGTCGACGGTCACCTCGGCGAGGCCGCTGAGCTGCTGGCCGTCGCTGGCTTCGTAGTCGAAGGAGCCAGAGAAATCGCCGGATGCGTTGCGCGCGAAGACCGCGCTGTCGGGCGCATCACCAATGGCGGTCGTGCTGCCGGTCGACAGCACCACGCTGCTGCCCGCCGGCAGCGGATCCTGCACCGAGAAGACCGAGACCGGGTCACCGTTCGCGTCGCTGTCGTTGGCCAGCAGAGCCGCGGCGGGAATGATGATGTCCGATCCATCGACGATGTTGGTCAGCACCGTATCGCCCGACGCCACCGGCGCAGCGTTGTCATTGACCGAAACCGTCAGCGTCGCCGTGGCGGTGTCACCGTCGCCGTCCTGCAGGGTGTAAAGGAAGCTCTCGGAGTCGTCCGAGGCCACTTCCGGCGCCGTATAGGTGTAGTCGCCGGTGTTGAAGTCGAACTCGAAGCGGCCGCCCAGGGCAGTCATGATCACGATCATCCCGCCGCTGTTGGACAGCACCAGGCCGCCGACCGCCGTATTCGGGTTGTAGACGTTGCCATCGTGGATGAACTGGGTGACCGGCGGCGTCCCGAAGCCGTCGCTGCCCGCGTCATCCTCGCCGGCATCGTCGGTGTCGGGCACGGAATCGGCGCCCTCCAGAACGTTTCCGGATACCGCATTGGGCTCCGGCACCGTCGCCAGAAGCGCATCGGCCAAATCGGCAAAATCGTTGACGATGACCGGATCGCGCGGGAAGGCCACGTCTTCGAGATCGTCGTCGGCACCGCTGATGCCGGTGCCGACACCGACGGCGATGGCCTCCGCGCCCTCTGATGCCAGGAAGCTCTCCCAGGCGGCGACCTCGCCGGAAGTCAGGCTGTCGCTGTCGCCGTCAGGCGGGGTGGTCGGGGCGCCATCGGACAAGAAGTAAACCGTGTTGATGGCGTCCGGGGCCGCCGGGCCCGGCGAATAGTTGGCCTGCGCGGTGGACAGGGCGTCCGCGTAGTTGGTGAAACCATCCCCGCCCGCGGCCACGATAGCGTCGACAGCCGCCTTTGCCGCGGCAGCGTCGGTGAAGGTCCCCGGAACCGCCGCGGCATTCGTCGCGAAGGTTACCAGTTGGATCGACACATCGTTGCTGATCAGGAAATAGGCGTCGATGAGCTGCTTCAGGGACTCGCCCGCTGCCTGCAGGCGGGACTGTCCGCTGATTCCCGAGGACTCGTCCATGCTGCCCGAGGTATCCAGGATGAACATCAGGTCGAAGCTGACCGGATTGTTCTCGGTGACCTCCGCCGCATCGTCTTGCGCCGTCGGACCGTCGTCCTCGAACTTGATAAGCGCGCCGAGCTCGACGGAGGCGCTATCGCTGTCGCCATCGCCGTCTGTCGCCGTCACGGTTGCCTGGACCAGGCCGCCTGCCAACACTTCAGGCGATGCAGCCTCGTCCGGATCGCCCGGATTGTCATGCTCCACCGCACGGCTCTGCGTCACGGTGACGTCGCCGCTCGACGGATCGATGCTGATCCGGAAAACCTCGTCGAGGCCGTTCTCCGTGCGGCCCACGATCTCCCCGCCTTCCAGGCTCAGAGCGACGGCCTCGCCGCTCAACGTGTCGACCAGGCCGCTGTCGCCGGGATTGAGGTCCAGGCTGTAGACAAGGCTGCCGGAATCGGCCGCGCCGTCGGCTCCGAAGTCGGAGGTCTCGCTGAACAGCGTGCTGCCGAGAGCCGTCTTGCTGGCCAGCAGCCCGCCGACATCGCCATCGTCGGCATCGTTGTCGGTCTCATCCAGGACAATCATCGGGCTGCCGATGACCGCCAGAGCCGCCGTCGGACCGTCGTCCTCGAAGCTGACGGTCACATTGGCGCTGTCGGTGTCGCCGTCGCCGTCGGTGACCGTGAAGCTGACCGTGACCCGCTCGTCCTGGCCGGCCTCCGGGTTCGCCTCGTCGGCATCGTTCGGGTCGTCATGCTCGACAGCCCGATAGGTCGCCGCCAGCACTTCGGCCGTGGAGTCGGTGGTGTCCTCGTCGGGCGCACCGTTCTCCTCCAGGACCATGACGAAGGCGACATCGCCGCCTGCATCGGCCCCACCGCCGGAACCCACACGGCCGACAACCAGACCGTCCTCGAGGAAGAGGAAGATCGACTGGCCCGTGGCCGTATCCACCAGGCCGCTGTCGGCGCCCGCCGGATCGTCGAAGGCAATGCCGCCGGTCGCACCCTTGGCGTTCAGGCCATAGCTGAAGGCCACCGCGCCCTGCTGCGCGACGCTCAGCGCGTCGGTCAGATCGCTCGCCACGCCCAGCGTCCCCAAGGCCGCCTGGGTCGGGGCGTTCAGCGTGACCGTGGCCGGATCGACGTCGTCGGAGATGTCGCCGGCGCCCTCGTTCACGAAGCCCGCCGTCTCGTCGACGGTAAGCGTCTCGCCGGCACCGGCGTCGGGCAGCGTGTCGAGCTTGACCTTCAGCGTCGCCGAGGCTGTGTCGCCATCGGCATCGACAACGGTGTAGTCGAAGGTCTCCTCCGCAGTCGTCGCCCCTTCGGGATCGATGCTGTAGTCGAAGTCGCCGGTCTCGAGGTTGACGATCAGGGTGCCGCCGCCCGCCGTCGTGATGGTGATCAGACCATCGTCCGAGCCGTCGGTGCTGTCGGTATAGACGACGCCATCGTGCTCGATCTGGGTAATCGCCTCCGGCACGCCGAAGCCGTCGGCGCCGGCAACGTCGTTGTCGAGCAGGTTGCCGAGGGCCACGGCGTCGGAAACCAGGCTGTCGATCAGCGTCGCCGCCAGGTCGTTGAAGTCCGTCGCGGTCAGCACCGCGCCGGTGTCCGGCACGATGGCGGTGCCGAAGAAGTCGACGAAGTTCTGCTCGGTGACGCCGTCACCAATCGCCACCGGCACGACATCGACATCGTTACCGGTGATGTTCGTCTCATTCGCACCCGTAATGGTGGTGCCGCCGTTGTTCACATTGCCGTCGCTGAGGAAGAAGATCCGGTCAGCGTGCCCCGGCAGCGCCGTCACCGGATTTGAGAGGTAATTCGGATTACCGAACAGCTCCGTCAAACCGGCGTTGAAGTCCGTGCTGCCCCCGGTGTTGGGAATGCCCGTCGTCGTCAGCACGCTATCCAGGTTGTTGCTGCCACCGATTTCGACAAAGTCGGCCAGGGTGTCGCCATCGCCGTCGTAGACGAAGGTCCCGAAGCTTTCTCCGTCAGCGTTGAAGGCAGCGATCGAGAAGGCCAGATTGCCAAGGTTCCCCTGGTCGATCAGCGCTTGGATGAAGCTGCGGACTGCAGCGATTTCCTGTGCGTACTCCGTGCTGTCGATGGAGCCGCTGCGGTCGATAACGATACCGATGTTCTGCGGCCGTGCCGAGGTTTCGGCGATGGCCTCGACGCAGTCGTCGTTCGCCTCCGGCACATCGTCGACGACCGTGATCTCGAAGTCGCCGCCTGCCGGGTCGCCGTCGCCGTCGGTCACCGTGAACTGGGCGGTGAAATCAAAGCTGTTCTCACCGTTGGGGCCGGTCAGGTGGTCCATCTCTTCCAGCAGGGTGACTTCATAGCCGTAGGTCACTTCGCCACCGGTGCCGGGGGTCGCCCCGGTGATGACGACCGTGAAGATATCGGTGCCGTCGATGCTGGCCGTCAGGCTCTGACCATCGCCCGAGGGCGTGTAGGTGATTGTCTCGCCGTTCGGACCGTTGGCCGGGCTGCCGCCGGTGAACGAGAAAGCCGCTGTCAGGTCCGCCGGCAGATCGTTGTTGAAGTCGACGTCGATCTCGCCGGTGTCGACACGGTCACCGCCCGGTTCCGGGGTCTGGTCGCTGCCGTCCGGCACCAGGTCGTCTTCGTCGAGCAGGCTGTCTTCCGCGGCGACGACCACGGGTGTCGAGTCATCCACCGACACCGTGAACTGGTAGGTGTCGACGTCAACATTGTCGCTCTCGTCGCACTCTTTGTCGTTCGCTGCGTTCGGACCGGCCACCGTCGCCGCTTCCGCCGTCGTCGTGACGACCGTGACAGCGATATCGCCATCGAAGCCCGCCGGCGACGTAACCGTCAGGCTGCCAACCAGAGACTGAACCTGCGCCTCCGAAGCACCGGAAGTATCAAAGGTCCAGGTCCCCGTCGGGTTCTCCACCGGCGCCCCGATCGGGCCCGCAAGCGTCCAGCCCAACTCACCGTCGGAAAGCGTCACCACGACCTCGGTGATGGACTCCGAGCCGTCCGCGTTGTCCGTCCCGCCCTGGGTCGCCGGCTGATCGAGATCAGCGACACCCGTCGTGCTGTCCCCGCCCAGTGCAATTGACAGATTCAGATTGATCGGCGTGTTGTCCTGCCCGGAGGCCGCCGTCTGGGTAACCTCCGAACCGTCAACCACCGCGTCGACATCGACGTCCGCCTCGACCGGGGCGGCCGTCGCCGTGTCCCCGCTCTGGGGGTCCTCCGCCGTCGCCGTGAAGCTGATATCGGCGCCCATGGTCGTCAGAACGTCCAGGTCGCTGTCCGCCGGCGGCGTCAGGCTCACCGTCAGGACCACCGAGGCCGGGCTGCCATTGGTCGTGTAGAGGCCCGTCGCCGGGTTGAACGACCCGCCGTCGTTGCCCACAACCGTGCTCGTCCAGCCCTCCGGAACGCCCGGCAGGTTCCCCACCAGGATCTCGCTCACGAAGTCGTCGCCCTGGGCCGTCACCGTCACCGTGAAC
>LYSY01000004.1 GCA_001657395.1 Rhodospirillales bacterium BBD 1991-14
ATCCGGGCATGAAGAAGCTGGTCGGCTCCATCCGCAACGGCGTCGAGACCAAGAGCGGCGGCGGTGGTCACACCACCATCTCCTTCGTCGATGCCACGGTGCAGAGCGCCCAGGTGCCGGTACAGAACTGACGCCCGGTGAAGGACAGGGATGGCGGCGGCGGACATCAGAGGTTCGCCGCCACCTCCTTCGATCAGCGTTTTGAAGGGTTACGGGTGCAGGTCATGACACACTTCCGAGATCGGGTCAGAGACCGTTCGATCTGCCGGGCAATCGTCCTGTCGGCGGCGATGCTTCTGGCCTGCAACCCTTTCTTTTCCACCCCGGCAGCCGGCGCCGATGGCTGCACCAAAACGCCCGCTGCTTCCTGCGTGGATGTGCTGCTCACACAGGCTCTGGCGGCTGCGAAGTCGGTAGAGGACGAGTGGCTGCGCGGCCAGGCTCTGGTCGACGTGGCTTTGGCCCAGGCCAAGGCCGGAGATTTCGATACGGCTCTCGCCACCGCCAAGGCGATCAGGTCCGGCAGCGCCCGCGCCTTTGCCATGCAGCTCGTCGCCGTGGAGCAGGCCAAAGCCGGCCGCTTCACCGAAGCCACCGCTGCCGCCCGGGCGATCGAAACACCGGAAGACCGGGCTTCGGCTCTCTTTGAGATTGCCAACCACCAGGCCATGTCCGGCCTCTACGAGGCGGCCCACGCCAGCGCGGCGGCGATCGAGAGAGACGGCGCCAGATCCATGGTGCTGTCGCACATCGCGATGATCCAGGCGCAGGCCGGCGACTATGCCGCGGCGCGCGCCAGTGCCGTCGCGGCGGACCGGGAAGATGCCTTGGACGAAGTCCACGACTATATCGCCCGGACGCAGGCGGAGGCCGGCGCGTTCGACGCGGCGCTGGCGACTGCGGATGCCATCGCGCTGGCGCCGCGCCGTGACCATGCCATGGGCTTCATTGTCATAGCCCAGACCCGTGCCGGCGCGATTGCGGAGGCCACGGCCGTGGCTGCGCGCATCGACAACCTCGTTGGGCGCGGCTCGGCGCAGATGTTTATCGCGGCGGCGCAGAGCAAGGCCGGCGACTTCATGGCGGCGCTGGAAACAGCCGGTCGCATCGAGATTCTGCAGACGAGGGCGCGCACGCAGTCGCGCATTGCCTCGGATCTTGCCGAAGCGGGTCAGCTCGACCGGGCCCTGGAGGTCGTGCGCAGCATCGAGATGGTCGACGAGCGCGCCGATGCGCTGCGCCAACTCGCAATGGAAGAGGCCGGGCGCGGCGGGCAGCGTGTGCGTGCGCTGTTTCTGGAGACCGTTGCCGTCACCGGAAGCATTAACGACCAGCGCACACGGGACTTTCTGCTCAGTCAGGTGATCGTGTCGCAGTCTGCCAGCGGTTACGCCGATCTCGCACTGGCGACGGCGGCGATGATTGCCGAGGGGGTCATACGGGATGAGGCTTTGAGGGCCGTGGCCGGCGCCCAGATCGAGGGCGGCGATCCGGGCGGTGCTCTCGTGACGGCCCGCAGCATCGCCTATCCGGAAACGCGCGCGCAGGCCCTGGTCGACATTGCGAAGAAGCATGCCGAGGCCGGCGAAACGGACGCGGCAGCGGCGGTTTTCTCGGAAGTGCGCGCGCTGGCCGAAGACGTGAGCGCAACTCCGGCGGACGCCTGGATGGCCGACAGGCTGCGCAGCAACCTCTCGGAAAGCCAGGTGGAATCGGGTTTCGCCGAGGCCGGACTTGCCGAGCTTCGGCGTATCGGCGATGACGCTCTCCGTGCCCGCGCGGCTGCCTACATCGCTCGACTGCAGGCCGAGGACGGTGACCTTCAGGGGGCCCTCGCCACGGCGCGCGCGGTCGGTGACGCCAACGCACGCTTCGAGGCGCTCTGGTCCATCGCCATCGCGCTCGCCAGAGGCGGTGATTTCACCGGCATGTCCGCCGCGGTTCGCGAAGTCGGCGACGGCGCGCTGCGTGCCCGCCTGCTGGCCACAATCGCTGTTGAACGCGCAGCGCAGTGAAGGCGACCCAGCCGGGGTGGTGCGTTTGTGCCTCGCTGCAGATGGAGCGACGATGAGAGAGTCCGGAATGATACCGCCCACCATGACGCTGCGCCGCCGGACGCCCTGCTTTCTGGGCCTCGTCACGGCTGCGCTCCTGACCGCGGGCATGGTCGCTGAAGCCCGGGCCGATGACGCCGCGGGCCCGGAGCCCGGCCTCACGGAGTGCCGCGAAGCACCGGTGACGGATTGCGCGAAGGTTTTCTTGGCTGCGGCGCTGGCGGAGCTCGACTCCATCGCGGAACCGGCGCAGCGCAGCATGCTTTTGCAGGATGTCGCCAACGGCTTTGCCTGGGCCCGGGACTTCGCTGCCGCGCGTGCCGCGCTTGGGCGCATCGAAGACCCTGGCGAGCGTGACTTTCGCCTGGCTTTTATCGTCGAGATTCAATCGCGCAGCGGGGACGGGGCGGGCGCCGTCGAGACCGCGCAGTCGATCGCGGACCCGCAGAGGCGCATTAACTCTCTCGTTCAGGTCGCAAGCGAAGGCGGTCTGCCGGCGACTGCCCAGGCGGCCAAGGACAGCGCGGCGGAGATCGACGACCCCGGGAGCCGTGCCTGGATGCTCAGCGTGATCGCCATGGGGCAGGCCCAGGTCGGTGACTACGAAGGCGCCCTGACAACGGTGGCAGAGATCCAAGACGGTTCGACACGCATGGCGGCACTGGGCTCCGTCGCCAGCGTCATGGCCGATGCCGGCGCCTTCGCCCGGGCCTTGACCCTGACGGAAGACATTGCGATCGAGGGACTACGCTTCGCGGCTTTGCACGACATTGCCGCGCGCCAGGCAAAGCAGGCGACCACCGAGGACGCGCTGGAAACGGCCGCGCGGATCAGCGATGCGGCCCTGCGCAATCAGACCCTGGCGATGGTTGCGGCCGGCGCGGCGGAACGCGGGTCCTTTGACGATGCCGCTTCGGTCGCCCAACGCATTCCGGACGCCGAACGCCGTGCCTGGGCGCTGGGGGTGATAGCCATGCGCAGGGCGGAGAGTGCCGAGAGCGCCGCCGCCTGGGCCATCCTGGAGATGATCGCAGACACAAGGCACCGGGCTTTTGCATTCAGCAACGTGGCCTCGGCGCTGGCGTCGGAGGACAAGGGTGAGGCAGCCCGCGCGGCTTTCGCCGAGGCCCGGCGCCTCGCCGAGGGACTTGACGATCCCCAGGTCAAAGTCAGCGTTCTGCACCGGATTGCGTCGGCTCAGGCCCAGTTCGGCGACCCGCAAGGGGCCTTGGCCGTCGCCCGCGCGATCCAAGATCCGCAGCTTCGCGACGCCTCGCTTTACCACATCGCCACGGCGCAGGTTGCCGCGGAGCAGCCGGACCGCGCGCTGGCCACCGCTTCCGAGGTTGAGAACCCGGAGAGCCGGGCCAGGATGCTGAGCTACATTGCGGTCGCCCAGGCGAAGGCCGGCAACGACTCTTCGGCTCAGGAACTCTTTGCCGAGGCGCTCGCGCAGGCCGAGCAGCATGAGGATTCGCAGCAACGCGACTATGCAGTCAGCGAGCTGGTCCTCCGCAAGACGGAGGCCGGGTTCGTCGCGGCTGCAAGAGACGCCATGGAAAGCATAGCGGACGTCCAGGTGCGCGCCACGGCATCCAGCTTCGTCGCTGCGCGCATTGCAGCCGAGGGCGATGTTGAGGGAGCCCTTGCCATGATCGCCGCCATTGACGATCCGCAGGCCTTGGCCTCCGCCTGGGACCAGGTTTTGAGCGCAGTCGAAGACCGCGGCAAGGTGGAGGATGCGATTGCTCTGTCGGAGGGCGCGGAAAGTGCCGGGCTGCGGGCGCTGGCCCTGGCCGCCGCCGGATCGATGCTGATCCCGGCGCCCAAAGCCCCGCAACAGCAGTAAGAGATCATCGTGGCCTTGCGGTCCGGCGCGGCCCGTTATCGACGGAGACAGGAGGAGCCAGAGCATGGCTTACACGCAGCGACGTTACCTGGGCGGAATCGTCCTGCTCTCGGGTCTCGCCGTGATGACCGCAATGCTGCAGCCCACTGCAGCCACTGGTGAAGCCATGACCGGCGCACTGACCCTGGAGTCCTGCAGTGGTGCGCTCGTGCCGCGCTGCACAGCGGTGTTGCTTGCGGAAGCCGAAGCACTTGCCACTGATATCGGCGAACGGGAAAGCCGGGAAGCGGCGCTCTTGACGATCGCTCGTGCGCGGCTCTCGACCGGAGATTACGCGGGAGCCCGCAGAGCCGCCCAGGGGCTCTCTCAGGTCTGGCAGCGTGACTTCGAAATCGCCAAGGTCGCGGTTGCCCAGGCAACCGCCGGTGATCTCGCCGGCGCCCGTGAGGCGGCGCGGGACCTGACGGATGGGCAAGCACGGGCAGCCGCCGTGAGCGGTATCGTCGAGGCGCGGGCCGCCGCCGGCGATCTGGAGGGCGCGGTGGCGGAGGCCGAGGCAATCGGGGATCCGGACCTGCGGGCGACGGCGTTGCGTGGGATCGTCATTGTCCAGGTTTCCGCCGGCGAGCTGGAGCAGGCCCTGGCTCTCGCGGAGCGTTTGGGGGGCGCCGCGCTCGGCACCGAGGCCGCGCGCCTGATCGCCATGGCGCAGGCCGACGGCGGAAACTTCGGCGCCGCCCTGGCGATAGCGGCTGCGGCCGACGACCCGGGGCAGCGCGACTTCCTTTACCGCTACGTCGCGCGCAGCCAGGCCGATCGCGG
The DNA here is from genome assembly GCA_001657395.1 of Rhodospirillales bacterium BBD 1991-14. Classification (GTDB taxonomy): domain Bacteria; phylum Pseudomonadota; class Alphaproteobacteria; order Kiloniellales; family Kiloniellaceae; genus Pelagibius. Next base: position 4,726 of record LYSY01000004.1, read on the forward strand.
CGCCATCGAAGATGCCCGCAGCACGGCTGCCTTGCTGAACGAACCCAACGCGCGGGCTTCCGCGCTGGGGCATGTCGCCGCGGCCGAGGCCAGGGGCGGCGACGTCACGGCGGCGCTTGCGACCGCGCGGGACATTGCGGTCGGCGAACATCAGAACTGGGCGCTGACCCGCATCGCCTCAGTGCAGGGGCAGGCGGGGGACACCGCTGCCGCACTCTCCACCATCCGGCTTGTCGGCGACGGCTGCCGCCGCGCCGAGGCTTTGCGCGGTCTAGCCCTGATGCTGGCGGCCGAAGGTGCGGAGGAGTCTGCCCGGGCGGTCTTTGACGAGGCGGTCGCAGCGGCAGACTGCAACGGCGATACCCGCACCGCCGACATGACCCTGAACCGCATTGTCGCGGCACAGGCGGAGGCAGGGTACATCGCTTCGGCTCGCACGACCGCGCAAGGTATTGGCGATCCGATCGTCAATGACGCGGCGCTCAACATCATCGCCACCACCCTGGCCCAGTCGGGCGAGTCAGAGGCAGCGATTGCAACGGCCCGGCAACTCAGGAACGACGACCTTCGCTGGAGCCTGCTGCGCCACATTGCGGAACTGCGCGCCCAGGCCGGCGACGCGGCGACGGCAGAGATGTTGTTCGATGAGATCCGCGTGCAGGCGGACTCGCTGGACGCGGTCGCGCGCGATAATCTGCTGCTCAACCTCTCCGGAAGCGAGGCGCGGGCCGGATTCTTTGCCGTGGCGCGGACGAACGTGGAAGATATCGAAAATGCTGCAATGCGCGCCTCTGCGCAGACGACGCTGGCCCGGTTCCAGGCCGACGGCGGCGACCTGCGCGGCGCCCTGGCGGTCGCCTCGTCCATTGCCGATGAACGCTTGCGTGCCGACACCATCGGCGAGGTCGTGGTTGCCGGCGCGAAGGCGGGCGACGCGGAGGCGGCCCTGGCGACAGTCCATATGCTTGAGGACCGGGCAGCCAAGGTCGCAGTGCTCAGCTACAGTGCCGAGGCTCTTCACTTCGCTGCCGAGCCGGAGCAGCCATGACGGACCCGGCCGGCGCAACGGCTCTTCGGCATCCGGGCCTTCCGCTCCTGCTCGCGCTTGCCGTCTGCCTGGGCGCAACCCCTTCAGCCGCCCGCAGCGCCCCGCCCGACTGCTTTCAGCAGCCTGGCCAACATTGCATCGAGACGCTGCGCAATCTGGTAGAGGCTTCGGTGCGCGAGATCGGAGATGAGGGGCGGAGGCTGCGGGTCCAGGGCCAGGTGGCCATGGCGTTGGCCGAATTCGGCGATTCCGCCGCTGCGCTCGACGCCGCCGCGGCGATCCCCGATGACGATGAGCGCGCCAAGGCGCTGCGCTTCATCGCCTGGCAGCAATTGGACAGGCGCGACATCGAAGGGGCCGCGGCGACGGTGCGCCTGATCGCAAACCCGATTCTCCGGGACGACGTACTGCGCTCGATCGCCGGGTCCCGGGCCCGCTTCGGCAATGTGGGTGCCGCCCTGGCGACCGCAGAGACGATCGGGGCCGACTACACCCGGGACTACGCCTTGGCGGACATCGCCCACGCCCGGGCCAAGAACGGCGATCTGCAAGGCGCCTTCACGATCGTCAGCGGCATCAAGCGGGCCGGCCTGCGCGCTGCGGTCATCTCAGACCTTGCAGCCCTACGCGTAAAGGCCGGCGATGTGGAGGCGGCCCTGGCTGCGGTCAGACGCATTGAAGACGAGGAAGCCAGGGTCGCCGCGCTCGGGCGGGTGGCCGAGCTTGTGCTGGCGAACGGGGATCGGGACGGGACCCTTGCGATCCTGGCGGAGGCATCCGTGCTCGCTCAGGGTATCGCCGGGACGGAGCAGCGCGATGCCGCGCTGCTGACGGTCGTCATGGGTAAGACAGCCGCCGGGTTTCCCGTCAGCGCCTTTGCAGATGTCATTCTCATCAGCGACCCGGAGCAGTCCGCGCGCGGCTTCATTCACATCGCCGCTGCGCATGCGCGGCTGGGCGAGACCCAGGCCGCCCTCAAGACTTTCGACGTCGTTCTTGAAAGCGCGGGAACCGTTGCCGAGGAGCGGCAGCGCGATGTGCTCCGGGTTCGTCTGGCCGTCGCCGAGGCGGCGGCGGGCTATGCCGAAAGGGCCGGCAGCACCGCGGCGGGCATCTCCAATCAGGCGATCCGCGACAACAGTCTCTACGAAGTGTCGGCGACCCTGGCCAATGCCGGCGATCCTGAAGACGCTGCGATGGCTGCGGCTGCGATCGGCAATGCGGCGACGCGGGCCGAGGTCCTTGTTCTGATTGCAAGGTCGGTCGCCAGGGCGGGCGATAGCCAGCGCGCCCGCGTGCTTCTGAACGAGGCCGTCGGCACCGCTCGGCAGCACCAAGACGAAACGCAGCGTACAGCCGCTCTGCTGCGTGCCACAGAGGCGCAGGTGGCGACGGCGTTTCTGGCAGACGCTTTGATAACCGCACGGGGAATCGAATCCGGCCGCCACCGGGCGCTGGCGCTGGAGACGGTCGCCAGCCGCCTCTCCGCATCCGGCGACCATGATGGTGCCCGGCGCCTGCTGGCTGAGGCGCAGGGCGCCGTCTCGGACTTGCCGGACGCCGACGACCGCTTCGATGCCCTGCGCGGCGTTGCGTCCATGCAGGTCCGCGCCGGCTACGCCGACATGGCGGCCGCCACCGCGGAAGCCATCTCGGATGACGACCATCAGGCCTTCGCCTTGGGGGCGGTTGCCGCCGTGCAGCTCCGCCGGAGAGATTTCGTCGGCGCCCGCGCGACGGTCCTGCGGATGCGCGACGCGGCGGCGCGCCGGGAGATGCAGATCCGGGTGGCCCTGGACCTGATGGAACACATTCTGACAGACGCTGCGCCCGAACAGTGACCGGTCTGCCGTCGGGCTTTGCCTAGAAGTCCAGCTCCATCCAGACGGGCCGGTGGTCGGAGCCGTTGGCCGCTTCGTCGATCCAGCAGCGGCGCACGCGCGCGGCCAGGCTTCCGGACACGAAGATGTGGTCGATGCGGGCCGGATGGTTGGGGTGGCTCGAGGCGTCACTGCGGCCGTTGCCGGCGATGTCCCAGGCATCGACCAGGCCTTCGGGGCTGTAGAGGCGGCCGTAGCGTCCGGCATCGGGGCCGAGGAAGCGGTCGTACTCGACGGAATCAGGCTCGAAGTTCAGGTCCCCGGCCAGCACGATCTCCCGCGGCATGGGCAGCGGCCCGCCTTCGGTCCAGCCGGCCTCGGGGTTCGGGTGGGACCCGCACCATGCGCCACCCTCCGCCGGCGCGCGCTCGAGGATCGCCAGGATCGCGTCGATCTGCGGCAGGCGTGTGGCGCTGCAGAGATGACTCAGGTGCACGGAGTAAAAGCGGACCGGGGCTCCGCCCGCCGGCGCGATGACGGCCTCCAGAAGGCCCTGTTGGATGCTGTGCTGATTCAGCAATGCGCGCTTCGGCAGCGGAAAGTTCCGCGACGAGAGGACCGGCGCGCGCGACAGGATCATCGTTCCGAACTGGCGGCGGCGGTTCACCAGGCCGCTGCCGTTGGCGCGGTAACTGGCGTCGACATCCAGATTGGCGCCGTAGACCCAGTGGTAGTCGCCGAGCAGCCGGGCCAGCTCTTCGGCCTGATCGACCATGCCGGAGCGCTGCCAGAAGCGTTCCACCTCCTGCAGGGCGATGACGTCGGCGCCATCGACCTCGCGGGCGATGCGCGCCAGGTCGAAGCGCCCGTCCTCGCCCAGTCCGTATTGAATGTTGTAGGTGACGACTCTCATGGCAGGCTCACGGTAACGGCAAGGGCTTCGTGGTCGGAGATCGCATCGCCCTGACGGTCGACCGCCGCGACGATGGCGGGGTCTGTGGTGACAAGGCCGCGGGTGAAGAACCAGTCGATCTTGATATGCGGCGGTGCCGGCGTTCCGTCCGGGCGGGTTCGGGTTGTCGGCGCTGCCTCCAGGTTGCAGGACGTCCAGTCGTAGCCCTGGGCATGCGCCACCTCGAAGAGCGGCTCGAAAGCTTCGGGGCGGAGAAAGCGGCCCGGTGTTTCCTCCGCGAGGCGCCGGCGCAGACTGTGGTAGGCGGGATCGTTCCGCTCCAAGGTATTGGTGTTGAAGTCGCCGCCGATGATCACCGGCGCGCCCGGTGCGTAGGCCTCGATGGCGTCCAGCAGCACGCCCATCTGCTGCGCGCGATGCGCCGGGCCGGAGTGGCTTTCGAAGTGAACGGCAGCCAGGGTGATCGGCGTTCCCGCCAGGTCCAAGGTCGCCAGCACGGCCATGCGGCCACCGATCCGCACCTCTCCCTTGAAGCGCTTCTGCCACCATGTGCCGCTGTTTTCCAGCCGCAGCAGGGCCGGGCGCCGCAGAGGGTACGGGGACAGCAGACCGCCACCATGCAGACCACGGGCATTGTCCTCGCCGCCGTGCCAGACACGTTCGCGTTCGTCGCCCAGCGACAGCTCGATGAACTCCACCGCGAAGACATAGCCCTGATCCAGGTAGTCCGCCAGGTCGCGCAATGTGTGGCGCTGGCCGGAGCGGGCCATGCCCAGATCGAGTTCGGTCAGTAAACAAACATCGGGTTTCACGCGGCGCAGCAGTTCGCCGGAGTCTTCGATGTACTTGCCCCGTTCAACGTTCCAGGAGACGACACGCAGGCTTTGCTTCGGGAGGCTCTCGGCTGCGGGTTCCCGCACCTCGAGCTGGCGCAGCAGCGGCCAGGCCTCGAAGAGCGCCGCGTGCTCGGGCGGGTCGGGCGGCAGCGCCAGATAGCCCCTGCGCGCCGGCAGGTCGGGCCCCTGCAGCTCCGCCACACAGTCATAGGACAGACGCTCGGCGGCCTGCAGACCGGCAAGGGAGAGGGCGCGGTCCTCGTCAGGCATGCTGGCGCTGTTCCATAGTGTCGTGGCCTGCTGGCGCTTGCGCACGGACCTCCGCAATCCGCCGCTCGCTTGCGGCATCGAAGACAAGGCTGTCGTTCGCCGAGAACCGCAGGTGAACGGCCGCGCCGACGCCGTGGCTGGGCACCGCGCTGCCCTCCAGCACCCGCAGCTCCCCGAGCGGAGTCTCGATGCGGTAAAGCACTTCGCGCCCCATGGGTTCGATGCCCTCGATGCGTCCGGGGACGCCGCTTTCGGCGAAGGTCAGGTGCTCGGGACGCAAACCCAGAACGACATCGCCGTCGGCCTGTCCGGTGAGTTCGAGCCGGGTCTCGCCGACGGTCAGGCCGCCCCCCGAGGCGCGGCCGGGCAGCAGGTTGATCGGCGGAGCGCCGATGAACGCGGCGACGAAGAGGCTGTCGGGACGGCGGTAAAGATCTTCCGGTGTGCCGATCTGCTCGACCCGGCCCTTCGACATGCAGATGATGCGGTCTGCCATGGTGGTCGCCTCGATCTGGTCGTGGGTGACCAGGATCGTGGTGATGCCGGTGCGCTGCTGCAGGGCGCGGATCTCGGTGCGCATGGAAAGCCGCAGCGTCGCATCCAGGTTGGACAGCGGTTCATCCAGCAAGAGCAACTGCGGGGTCTTGACCAGCGCCCGGGCCAGCGCCACGCGCTGCTGCTGGCCGCCGGAAAGCTGGCTGGGGCGGCGGTCGAGCAGTTCTTCCACCTGCACCAGCCGCGCGGTTTCCTCGACCAGCGCCACCGCCCTGTCCTTCGGCACGTCTTTGAACTTCAGCGGAAAGCCGATGTTGTCGCGCACCGTCATGTGAGGATAGAGCGCATAGGACTGAAAGACGATGCCGACGTTGCGGTCCTTGGCTTCCACCTCGTTGACGAGGTGGCCGTCGAAGGTCATCTCGCCGCCTGTCGGTGCATAGATGCCCGCCAGCATGAACAGCGTCGTCGACTTGCCGCAGCCCGAGGGACCGAGGATGGCGACGAACTCGCCGTCGTCGATGGTCAGGTCGGTCGGTTCCACGGCGACCACGTCGCCCCAGGCCTTGGTGATGCTGTTGAGTTCGATCCGTGCCATGGCGCGGTTACCCCTTCACGCCGCCGATGTTGAGCTGGGTCAGGTACTTCTGGAAGAAAAGATAGAGGAAGAGGCTGGGCAGGACGTAGAAAACCCCGACCGCGGCGACGATGCCGTAGTCCACGCCCATGATGTCGTCGGCGACCCAGAACAGATAGAGGCTCATCATCCAGTTGGACTTTTCGATGAGCAGGGTGCGTACGAAGACGTACTCTTCCCAGCCTTTGATGAAGGAAAAGACTGCGATTGCGATCAGCCCGACCCGCACCTGCGGCAGCACCACCTGGAAGAAGGCCTGACGGCGGGAGGCGCCGTCGGCCATGGCGCTCATTTCGATGTCCCAGGGCACGGCGTCGAAGAAGCCCTTCATGATGAAGATGGAGAACGGCAGCTCCAGGGTGACGATCACCAGAAGCACGCCGAAGATGGTGTCGATCAGTCCAGCCCAATACATGATGAGGAAGATCGGGATGATCAGGGTCATCGCCGGGAAAGCGTGCAGCACCAGAAGACTTTGCAGAAAGCCGGCGCGGCCGGGAAAGGAGAAGCGCGAGAGGTAGTACCCGGCGAAGGTGGAGACGGTGGAAACGATGACCGTCTGGCTGAGCGCCAGGATGAGGGAGTTGCCGAAGGCCGACCAGACGCTGGGGAACTGCGTCCCGACACCGGTCGAGACCTGGCGCGAGGGCAGTTCGGCGACGATGTCGCGCACCCAGAAGAAGCGGTAGTTGTCGAGGTGGAGCTGGGGACCTACCAGCACGGCAATCAGGACGCAGGTCAGCGCGGCGATGCCGAGGCTGCCCCAGGTCTTTGTACGCGGCGAGGCGGCAAAGCTGCGCACCAGCGCGATGGCGATGACGGCGGGAATCAGGATGGAGACCGCCTGCCAGAGAATGGTGGAGGCGACGCCGCCGCTCTTGGCGGAAAAGGAGATCGCGACCATCCAGAAGTAGGGCAGCAGCACCGGCAGGGTGGTGGCGACGAGAAAGGCGATCAGCGCGCTCTGGGAGATGCGGCGCCGGCGTCGGGCACGGCGTGCCAGTTCGTCCCAGTCCGTCTGCGAAAGCGCGCTTACGACGGCCATGTCACCGGATCCTCATGTCACTGGACCTCGATGCGCGGCTGCTGCAGCAGGCGCTTCATGTCCATGAAGCGCCACATCAAGAGCGCGGCGGCAATGCCGATTACCACCAGGACCAAGGCCAGGGCGGCGCCGTAGGCGTACTGCCCGTTCTCGAAAGCGCGCTGATAGACGTAGAGAGCGTAGACGGTGGTATCGAAGAAGGGGCCGCCGTTGGTGATCAGCCAGATGTACTCGAAGCTCACCAGCAGCGAGAGTGTCTGGTAGACGGTGATGAACGACAGCGGCCAGCGGATCGCAGGCAGGATGACGTGCCAGACGATGTGCAGGCCGCCGGCGCCGTCGGCGCGCGCGGCATAGAACAGGTGCTCGGGGATCGAACGGATCGCCGAGGTGAAGATGATCATCCCCATGGAGGCGCCGATGAAGCCGTTGGCCAGCACGATCAACATCAGCGGATGATCGTTCATCATGTCGTAGACTTCGAAGCCGAAGGCACCGTTGATGAACTGGTTGAGGAGGCCGCGCTCGGTCGGGTCGACCACCCAGGCCCAGAGCAGGGCATAGACCACCGAGGGGCTCATCCGCGGCAGCAGCCAGACGGCCCGGAAGAAGCTGCCGACCCTGTCCGGGATGGCGGTGGTGGTGAGCGCCAGCACCAGGCCGAAAGTGACGTTGAAGACCGCCAGGGTACAGAACACGTAGATGAGCGTCAGCCCCAGCGCTGCGGAGAGGCGGCGGTCGCCGCCCAGCATGCGTTCGAAGTTCTTGGTCGTGAACTCGCTGACCCGCAGGGTCTGGCCCATGTCGGTGAAGGCGATGGTGATGTCGACGATCACCGGCAGGACAAAGAAGAGCGCGAGAAGAATCAGCGCGGGCCCGAGGAAGAGGACGAAATTCGCCGTCTGGCGGGCACGCTGGGAGGCGGCGAAACCGGGAGCAGGCGCGAAGCTGGCCATAACGATTGCTCGATACAAAGCTGCCGGCAACGGCCGGCCGGGATCTTCCCGGCCGGCGCGATGCCGTTCAGCTCGGTTCAGCTTCCGCCGACGATGATGACGTCGTCGCCGAGTTCGGCCTGCAGTTCCTCAACCACAAAGGCTGCGCCGTCCTCGGGCGAGATCCGGCCGGTCTCGACCCCCTGGATGCCCTTGTAGACGATGGCGTTGTAGGGGCCGATCTTCGCGTGGTTGGGCATGAAGGTCGCATAGGGCAGCAGCCGCGCGCCGGCGCGGAGCGCCCAGCCGTCCTCGACGAACTCAGGCATGGCGGCCTGGCCGAACTTGATCGGTGTGTGACCGCTGGAGACCGCGTGCTTGGTGTTGGGGACGTGCTGGGAGGCCAGTGCCACCAGCATGGCCGCCAGTTCCTTGTGCTCCGACTCGTCGCTGACCACGTAGATGATCGGATGCGACAGGTTGGCCGGCCGTCCGCCCTGCTTCTCCGCCGGGCTGTGCAGCCAGCCCAGTTCGTTGAAATAGTTCTCCTCGGTCAGATTCATGATCTTCAACTGATGCGGCACGTTCCAGATGCCGTGGAATTTCATGAAGCTCTCGCGCCCGCGGAAGGCCTGGTGCACGGAATCCCAGGACCAGGAGGTCATGTTCTCCGGCAGGGCGCCCTTGTCGACGGCGTACTTCAGCCAGGTGAAGAAGTTGGCGAGCTTGGCCTCGTCCATCTTCAGCTTGCCGGAAGCCGGGTCCGAAAGCTCGATGCCGAAGGAGGCCATCAGCATCTGAAAGTCGGGACCGACGTTGGGGCGGTGCACGAAGCCGTACTTGGCGGCGCCTTTGTCGACCACCTCGGCGGCCAGGTCGGCCAGGTCGTAGAGGGTGAACTGGCCCTCCTCGACGGCGGCCGGCAGGCCTTCGATGAAGTCCTCCGACTTGCCGATCTTGCGCAGCATCTCCTTGTTGTAGAAGAACATGCGGATCTCGGAGTCCTGCGGGATGCCGTAGCGCTGGCCCTTGTAGGTCACCGATTCCCAGAGCACCGGGATCATGTCGCTGTAGAAGTCCGGGTTGGCCGCGATGTGCTGTTCCATGTTCATCGCATAGCCGGCCTCAACGAAGGCGCCGATCCACTCGTGCGCGGCGACGTAGATGTCAGGACCTTTGTCGGCGGCGAAGGCTTTCATCACGTCCAGGGCGTCGGCGTCGAAGCCCTTGGCGTTGTTCTCGTGAACTTCGACGGTCACTTTGATGTCGCTGCCGGCGGCGGCCAGCATGTTGTTCAGGGTCTGGGCGGCCCCGACGATGTTGCCCGCGCGCATCGGCCCGGAGCGGTCGGCGCGGGACCACAGCTTGATGGTGACCTCTTCGGCCATGGCCTCGACGGCAGAAAAGCCCGTCGGCAGCGCCACGGCGGCGGCAAGCAACGCGATCTTGGTCGACTTGATGAGTTTCATCCTTCACACCCCCCTCTCGTGGGTCGTTCCTGCGGCACACAATGGCTCGAGGGATGCCCGGCCTCCGCCGCACGGCGCCTGATGCGGCAGCCGAGGGCAGCAACGGTCATTTACCTCTCCATGAGGTCACTCTACGGGTGAAGGCATCCCTGCGTATGAACCTTTTATTATTTCATTTTGAATTAATTAATATACTTGATCGCCCGTAGGCCTTCCACTAGATTCCTGCCTTGGATTCTTGATCGCTTTATCAAGGACTTGTTGCACTGGGATGCCTGTTTCGTGAACGTCGGCACCAATCTCGAACAGGCGAAGGACTACAACCGGCGGGTCATCTTCAACGCGGTGCGCCAGCACGGGCCCACGACACGGGCGGAACTGGCGCGCATGACCGGCCTCACGGCCCAGACCATCTCCTCCATCACGGCGGCCCTGCGCGAGCAGGGGCTCATCCGCCTCGGCGAGCGGCGCAAGGGGTTCCGCGGCCAGCCGGCCGTCGAGATCGAGGTCGACCCCGACGGCGCCTGCGCGGTGGGGCTGAATCTGGACCGCGACAGCATGACCATGGCCCTGGTCGACCTCTCCGGCACCGTGCGCGAGCGCCTGACGCGCAAGCTGGACTATCCGACCCCGGATCAGGCTTGCGACCTTGTCCGCGGCGAACTCGACCGGCTGCTGGCGCCCTTAGGGCCGCTGCGCGAGCGGATCCTGGGGATGGGCGTCGCCTTTCCCGGCCGTTTCCGCCGCGGCGAGGAAGGGATCCATGCGCCGGCTAACTTCACCGCCTGGCACGGGCTGGATGTCAGCGCCCTGTTGTCGGAGGTGACGGGGCTGGAAACCTGGGTCGAAAACGACGGCAACGCCGCGGCCCTGGGCGAGCTGCTCTATGGCGCCGGGCGCGGCTGGAACTCGTTCTTCCTGCTCTACATCGGCGCCGGGGTCGGCGGCGGGCTGATCGTCAACGGCCAGCCCTTTCGCGGCGCCTCGCGCAACGTCGCCGAGGCGAGCCGTCTGCCCCTGCCCACGGGCACCAAGGAGTTTTCCGCCGGCGGGCGGCTGACCCACGTGGTCTCGATGTACAACCTGACCCGCCGTCTGCAGGCCGCCGGCCTTTCCGTCGAGGGCCCGGAGTCCCTGACGGCGCTGTTCCGGCAGGGCGAACCGGAGCTGCTCAACTGGCTGGACGAAGGGGCGGAAGCCCTGGGCTTTGCCCTGACCTCGGTGCAGTTCCTGCTCGACCCGGACGCCATCGTCCTCGGCGGGCGCCTGCCGGACATCCTGCTCGACGAGCTTCTGGCCAGAACCCGCTGGCACCTTGAGGGCTGGTTCAACGGCCAGCCCAACCCGCCGCGGCTGGTGAAGTCGCGCCTGGCCGGGGATGCCACGGTCCTCGGCGCGGCGGCGCTGCCGCTGCACGCGCGCCTCGCGCCCTCGCCGGAGACCGTCTGGATCAAGACCGGGGCCGCGGCATCCTGACGCGACCCGGGATCGGGCGGCACAGGCGGCCGACCGCGCCCGCACGGGCCGCCTCCCGACCGGCTTGACCTCGAACGTCGACCGGGTAGACTGCATTGATCCTTTTCATATTGATAAGAAGCTTAGCAGTGCAGACAGAGCACACGGTTCTCCTTGTCTCCGCGGATGCCGACTTTCTGGATACGGCGACAGAGGCTCTGGGCGCGGACCCGGACTACCGGCTGATCCACTGCCGCAGCGAACAGGAGGCGGCGGCCCGGCTGAACGAACTGCAGGCGCATCTGATCATCTGCGATGCCGAACTGATCGGCGACGAGTCCGCCAATGTGCTGGTCAGTGCGCGGATTTCCCATCCTCACGTGGCGCGCCTGCTGTTCGGCTCCACCGACGCGGCGGAGCGCTGCGCCGAGATTGCCCGGCGCGCGGCCAGCTATCTTTATGTCATGAAGCCGGCGCCGCGCGACCTCATTCGCCTCCTGGCCAAGCGGGCGCTGGAACTCAGCGAGCTGTCCCGCCGCCACCGCGTGCTGTCGCGCGAACTGAAGATTTCCATGGACGATGACATCTTTGCCCAGCGCGAGGAGTTCTCCGTGAAGGGCGGCTGGTCGCAGTTCGAGAAGCTGGTTTACGTCAGCGCCAAGATGGCCGAGCTCTGTGCCGAAGCCAAGCAGGCCGCCCAGACCGAACTGCCGGTGCTGATCCAGGGGGAGACCGGAACCGGCAAGGAGCTGCTGGCCCGGGCCATTCACTTCAATTCCAAGCGCATGAACTCGCCGATGCATGTGCAGAACTGCGGCGGCATGTCCGACGACACCCTGCACTCCGAACTCTTCGGTCACCTTCGCGGCGCCTTTACCGGCGCTGTCTCGGATCGCCTCGGTCTGTTCCGGGCTGCCGACGGCGGTACGATCTTCCTGGACGAGATTTCCGAGATCTCGCCGAGCTTCCAGGTCAGCCTGCTGCGCTTTCTTCAGGAGGGAGAGGTGAAGCCGCTGGGCGCCGACCGCCTCTACCATGCCGATGTCCGGGTCATCGCCGCCAGCAACCGGCCGCTGGAGAAGCTGGTGGAGAAGGGGGAGTTCCGGCGCGACCTCTATTACCGGCTGAAGGGCTTCGAACTGCACATTCCGGCGCTGCGCGAACGGCCGGAGGACATCCCGGTGCTCACCGAGTTCTTTGTCGAGAAGTATGCCGGCGTCGTCGGGCGCCGTGTTGTCGGTGTCACCAAGGACGTGCTGGCCAAGCTCGAAGCCTACGCCTTTCCCGGCAACGTGCGGGAACTTGAGACCGAGATCCGGCGCATGGTGGCGGTGGCCGAACAGGGCGGCTACATCGCCGCCCGTCATCTCTCGCCGGTGTTCGACCGGGTGACGGTGCGCAGGGACGATGCCTTCGACCTGCCGGCCGACGGCAGCAGCCTGAAGCAGATGGTCGAGACGCTCGAGAAGCGGGCGGTCACCGCTTCGTTGCAGCGCCATCACTGGAACCAGAGCCGCGCGGCCGACGAACTGGGGCTGTCGCGGGTCGGCCTCGCCAACAAGATCAAGCGCTACGGTCTGCAGAACGCCTGAAGGCCGGGCGAAAAGGGGGGCAGCCGGTGAGCGAGGAGGATCCACGTGTCGTGCGCTTTCCCTTCTCCCGCCTGCGCCCCGGCGGGAACGAGCCGGCGAAGGATCTGGGCCTCACGCCGCTGTCGCGGCAGATCGACGGCAGCGGCCGCAGCGCCAAGGGCCACTGGTGCAGCCGCTGCAAAGGCATCTGGTGGAGCTACTTCCTGGAGTCCGAATGCCCGGTCTGCGGCAACCGCCACGGCTGACTCCCCGCAGCGCCGCGCAGCCAAGAAAACCCATCCCGACTGCAAAGCAGCTTTTCAGCGCTGCCAGCAAAGTTTCTTTGCACTGGGCCGCCATGCATCAGCGCCCGCTTGTTGATGCGCCGCGGTAGCGGTTTGATTTTCCGTGCAAAGCATCGCGAAGAACAGCTTGGCATATCCCTTGCTTAACGAGGCCTTAAGGGTCTGCGACGGCCCGCAGTGAAAAACGCCGCGCGCAAAGGTCGGCGTGCGGCGGTACGGCGAAGCACGGGAGGAGAAGAATGGCCAATCTGTTGTGGCTCCAGGGCGGGGCCTGTTCCGGCAATACCATGTCGTTTCTCAACGCCGAGGAACCCAGTGCCTGCGACCTGGTGACCGACTTCGGCATCAACGTTCTCTGGCAGCCCTCGCTGGGTCTGGAACTCGGCGACGATGTGAAGGCCATCCTGGAGAAGTGCATCTCCGGCGAGATCCAGCTCGACATCTTCGTCTTCGAAGGCACGGTGGTGAACGCCCCGGACGGCACCGGCGAGTGGAACCGCTTCTGCGGCCGCGCAATGAAGGAATGGGTGAAGGAGCTTTCCGCCGCCGCCCAGTTCGTCGTCGCCATCGGCGACTGCGCGACCTGGGGCGGTATTCCGGCCACCGCCCCGAACCCTTCCGAAAGCCAGGGCCTGCAGTTCCTCAAACGCGAACACGGCGGCGCCCTCGGGGCCGGCTTCACCTCCAAGGCCGGCCTGCCGGTCATCAACATCCCCGGCTGCCCGGCCCATCCCGACTGGGTCACGCAAATCCTGGTGGCGGTCGCCACCGGGCGGGCCGGCGACCTCTCGCTCGACGAGTTCCAGCGGCCCAAGACTTTCTTCTCTAGCTTCACCCAGACCGGCTGCACCCGGAACATGCACTTCGCCTACAAGGTCTCGGCCACCGCCTTCGGCCAGCGCAAGGGCTGCCTGTTCTATGACCTCGGCTGCCGCGGCCCGATGACCCACAGCCCCTGCAACCGCATTCTCTGGAACCGGGTGTCGTCCAAGACCCGGGCGGGCATGCCCTGCCTCGGCTGCACGGAACCGGAGTTCCCCTTCTTCGATCTTGCCCCCGGCACGGTCTTCAAGACCCAGACGGTCATGGGCGTGCCCAAGGACCTGCCCGCCGGCGTCGACAAGAAGGGCTACGTGAAACTCACTGCCGCAGCGAAGGGCGCCGCCCCGGCCTGGGCCGAAGAAGACATCTTCGTCGTCTGAAGAACGACATCTGGGAGGACTCACTATGTCTGCAGCCGTTCAAACCCTGGACATCTCGCCGGTCGGGCGGGTCGAAGGCGACCTGGATGTCCGTGTCGACATCGAAAACGGCGTCGTCACCAACGCCTGGACCCACGCCGAGCTGTTCCGCGGTTTCGAGGTCATTCTGCGCGACAAGGATCCGCAGGCGGGCCTCGTCGTCACGCCGCGCGCCTGTGGCATCTGCGGCGCCTCGCACCTCACCTGTGCCGCCTGGGCGCTCGATACCGCCTGGGGCACGACGGTGCCGCGCAACGCCATCCTGGCGCGCAACCTCGGCCAGTTGGTCGAATCGCTCCAGTCGCTGCCGCGCCATCACTACGGCCTCTTCATGATCGACTTCACCAACAAGAACTATGCCTCAAGCCAGTTCTTCGAAGAGGCGGTGAAACGCTACTCGCCCTTCACCGGAACCTCCTACGAGGCGGGCGTGACGATTTCCGGCAGGCCGGTGGAGATCTACGCGCTGATGGGCGGGCAGTGGCCGCATTCCTCCTACATGGTGCCGGGCGGCGTGATGTGTTCGCCGACGCTGACCGACGTCACCCGTGCCTGGTCGATCCTGGAGCACTTCCGGCGCAACTGGATCGAGCCGCTGTGGTTCGGCTGCTCCATGGAGCGTTACGAGGAAATCAGGTCCTACGACGACTTCATGGCCTGGCTGGACGAGCGGCCCGAACATGCCAACTCCGACCTCGGCCTCTACTGGCGCATGGGGATGGAGATCGGCCTGCAGAACTATGGCAAAGGGCACGGCAAGTTCATCTCCTGGGGCTACCTGCCGCATGAGGACAGGTACCAGAACCCGACCATCGAGGGGCGCAACGGCGCGGTCATCATGAAGTCGGGCGTCTACGACGGCGCCAGCGACAGCTTCAAGACGATGGACCAGATCCATGCCCGCGAGGACATGACCCATGCCTGGTACGACGAGACGGGCGAGACCCATCCCTTCGACCGGGTGACCAACCCGGTCGGCAAGAACCCGGTTGACCCGGAGGGGAAATACTCCTGGTGCACGGCGGTGCGCCATGCCGAGAACGGCCGCCTGGAGGCCGGCCCCCTGGCCCGCCAGCTCATCGCCGGCGGCTCCCACGGCGAGGATTGGCAGCACAGTGATCCGCTGATCCTCGACATGTACCGCAAGATGGGCGGTGCCTCGATCCAGCTGCGGCACTTCGCGCGCATGCACGAGCTCTGCAAGCTCTACCGGGAGGCCGAACGCATCCTGCGCGAGTTCAAGTTGAATGACGAGTGGTACATCAAGCCGACCGAGAAGGACGGCCAGGGCTGGGGCGCCACCGAGGCGATCCGCGGCGCCCTCTGCCACTGGATCGACGTGCGCGACGGCAAGATCCGGAACTACCAGATCATCGCCCCGACCACCTGGAACGTCGGACCCCGTGCCTCGGACGGCGAGCGTGGGCCGATCGAGGAGGCGCTGATCGGCACGCCGATCAAGAGCGCGGCGGATCCGGTGGAAGTCGGCCATGTCTGCCGGTCCTACGACTCCTGCCTAGTCTGCACGGTGCACGCCCACGATGCCAAAACAGGAGACGAACTGGCACGCTTCCGCACTGCCTAAGCCCAAGACGGCGATTGGGGGGTGGCCTGCCACCCCCTTTCCGTCAACAATAACGATAACAAGAAACAACGATAAAAATGGCAAACTGGGGAAGGGGCGGATGACGCAGGCTGCCACAAAGGATCAGGAGACCGCCGAACGGGAGGCCTATATCGCACGCTACGGCGTCGCGCCGGGCGAAGCCGATCACGCCACCCTGTTGCGGATGATCGAAGACCAGATGAACGAAGGGCTGAAGACCATGGTCGAGCCCTTCCCGGAGACCGACAAGGAGTTCGCAGCCCTTCTCGACGAGCTGCGGCCGCTGAGCGCCGACCAGTTGCGGGAGAAACTGGTGATCAGCGGCTGGCTGCTGAAGCCTTACGGCGAAGAGGAAATGCGCTGCCAGGAATGCATGTACTACCTCGTCCACAAGCGCTGGTGCGATCTGCCCGAGCTCAGCCTGCCGGCCGAGCCCGACTGGTGGTGCCGGCTGTGGCGGATCTGATCCTGGCGTAACGGAGGAGGCCGGGATGAGCGAGACCGCATCCGCGCCGCCGGTCGATGCCGCCGCCGACGAGCGCCTGCGGGCCGAGATCGCGGCGCGGCTGAAAGCGGGCCTCGAAACCGAAGCCTGGCCGCGGGCCGAGACCTCGGAGATGGTGAACGAGATCGTTGCCCGCCTGCAGCACGCCGCGCCGGAGGACCTCGATGCCAAGCTCATCATCGCCGGTGTGACCGACCACACGGTGGAGGCCGACGAGATCGAGCAGCCCTGCGAGACCTGCATGTACTATCTCGTGCACCGGCGCTTCTGCGAACTGCCGGAACTGATGATCCCGGTGGAGCCGCAGTGGTCCTGCCGGCTCTGGCGCATATGAGCGAGTCGCCGCAAGACCTGCCCGAGAAGGCAGCGCTCGAGCTGGCGGTGATCGGCTGCGGCAATACCAACCGCAGTGACGACGGCGTCGGCCCCAGGGTGATCGCGCTGTTGCGGGAGGCGGCGCTGCCGCGCGGGGTCGCGGTCCTGGATGCGGGCACCGACGGCATGGGCGTGATGTACAGCGCCCGGGGTGCCAAGCGGCTGATTATCGTGGACGCGCGGGCGCCGGAGGCCGCGCCTGGTGCGGTCTATGAGGTGCCCGGCGACGCGCTGATGGCGCCGCCGCCGCAAAGCCTGAACCTGCACGACTTCCGCTGGGATCATGCGCTCTACGCCGGGCGCAGGATCTACGGCGAGGCCTTCCCGTCCGACGTCACGGTCTTCCTGGTGGAGGCGGAGCGCCTGGACCTGGGTCTGGACCTCAGCCCCGCGGTCGAGGCGGCGGCACGCCGCGTCGCCGGGCAGATCACCCGGCTTGCCGGTGCCCTAAAGGCGGAGTGATGCCGACCATGGCCGCAACCGTCGATGTCCGTGCTGGCACCGTCTACCTCTCGGCTGGGGTCGTCGAGCGTTACTTCCCCGGCATCGACGCGGTGATCGTCCTGATCCGCGAGGGCGGGCTGCAGGTCCTGCCGGTCCACCGCATGGCCGCCGGCGGCTGCCTGCTGAAGGTCCGCAATGCCGCCGGCGACCGGGTCGCCACGGCGCCGGATGTCTTCCACGCCAACGGCCTGGGTGACTGGGCCGCGGAGGGCCTGGCAGCCCGCTGGTCGGCCCGTCACGGCGCCCTGGTTGTCGACCTGCCGTCGATGGCAACTGCAAACTAAGTTTGCAAACCAAAAAAGAAGTAGACAGTTTTTTGCAAGGCAGCTTTACTATCTGAAAAGATGGTTTTGCGGCCTTGACCCGGCTGCGCCATCCGAGAAAACCGGGAGGAAACGGGGCATGACCGCACGCAGCCGCACGGAAGATCAGGTGAAAGCCGCCCTGCGGGTTGTCGAGGAGGCGGAGGCGACTCCCGAAGAGAAGGCCGAGATGCTCATGGAGGTCGCCATGGGTCTGCAGCAGAAGCCGCAGGCGGCCGAAGATCTGGAGGCGGCGCTTCAGCTCTATGCCCTGGCCCTGGACCTCTGTCCGCCCGGGCAGGCCCTGCTGACCGCGCGGATCCGCGCGCGCAGGGGGACGGCGCTGCTGGCTTTCCCGGCGGAGGGTGCGGAGACCATCGCCGAGGCGCGCGATACTTTCGAAGCGGCGCTCGAGGTCTTGAGGACCGAGGGCGCGGCGGAAGAGGTGGCCGAGGCGGAGATGAACCTCGGCCTCGCGCTGCAGAACCTGGCGGGCGCACAGATGGCGCGCATCCAGGATGCGATCGGCGCCTATCAGCGCGCCCTGCGCACCTTCGACCGTCAGCGCTTCCCCAAGGAGTTCGCCATCCTGCAGAACAACCTGGCGACGGCCTTTCTCTCCATTCCCTTCACCGACGAACGCGGCAAGATGCGCGAGGCCCTGGCCGTTCAGGCCTTTGAAGAGGGCCTTTCGGTCGTCACCCTCATCGACCACCCGTCCGAGTACGCGATGCTGCAGAACAACCTCGGCAACGCCCTGCAGTACGTCTCCTCGAGCCACCGCGTCGAGAACGGCCTGCGCGCGCTGGAGGCCTACGACGAGGCTCTGAAGGTCCGTTCCGCCCGCAATGCGCCGGGCGAATACGCCAACACCATCGCCAACAAGGCCAACTGCCTGGCCAACCTGCCTGATGATCCGGCCGATCCCGCGGCCGGCAATGCGGACAACTGCGCGGCCGCCGTCGCGCTCTACCGCGAAGCCATGGTCATTTTCCAGAACCTCGGCGAGCGCGAAAAGTCGACGACCCTGCAGCTCGCCATTGCCGAACTTGCCGGCGAGATGGAACACGAAAGCCTGCGGGCCAACGGCGCCTAGCCGCTGCCCGCGCGGTTCCGTTCAGCCCACTCGAACCAGAGGCCCATTCGGACAAGAGGATAAGACATGGTCATTGCATTTCTCATCGTTTCGCTGGTCGCCGGCATCGCGGCGGCCATGGCGGCGGGCGCCCTTTCCGGCGTGCGCATCGGCGGCGAGGCGATCGGCAACGAACTCGCCGCCTACATGGGCTCGCTCTACGGGTTCCTCTCCGGCTCGGTCGGCGTGCTGCTGGGCCTCATCATTCTTCTGCTGCTGTGAGGGGGAAACCATGCTGAGCACGGCAATCGACTCCGCGAAGCTTCTCTTCGCCGGCAAGCTGTTCAAGGACAATGCGAAGGTCATGCGCCAGATCGCCATCGGCGCCGGCAGCGGTGCCGCGGTGGTGGTGGTGGTCGGGCTCTTCGCGCCCATGTGGGTGGCGGCGGTTGCCGGGGGCGCGGTCTCCGGGGTGCTGCAGCCGATCCTCTTCAAAGACCTGAAGTACGCGTAAGAGGCCATGGCCCGGACCGCCAAACAAAACACTTCGGAAGGCGCCGAGCGCAGCCTGGAAGCCATGCTGCAGGACATCGCGGCGCTGGAGGCGCTGACCGCGGACTGGCCGGAAGCGCACCGCAATGCCGCCCTGGCGCGGTCGCGCGCCATCGACGACCTGAACGCCGAAGCCTTCCGCCGGCTCATCCGCGCCTTGAAGGCGGCCCCCGGCATGGCGCCGGCGCTGCGCGATGCAGCGGCCGACGAGGTCGTCTATGCCGTGCTGCGGCGTCACGGGATTCTGAAGCCGTCGCTGTTCGAGCGGGTCGACGCCGCCCTCGACACCATCCGCCCGACCCTTGCTGGCCATGGCGGTGATGTCGAACTGGTTCGGGTCGAGCCGCCCCTGGCCGAAGTGCGTTTCCTCGGCGCCTGCGACGGCTGTCCGGCCTCCATGCTCACCTTCTATGCCGGGGTGAAGAAAGCCATCCAGGACAACGTGCCGGAGATCGCCGAGGTGAAGCAGGCCAAGGGCCTGGGCGGTGGCGGCGCCGAGGCGGTGCACTTCACCTCGCCCTTTGCCGCGCAGCAGACCGACGGCTGGCGGGCGGCGGCGGCCCTCGCCGAACTGCCGGACGGCGCGACCAAGGTGGTCGAGATCGCCGGTCATTCCCTGCTGCTCTCGCGCTTCGGCGACAAGGTGACCTGCTTCGAGAACGCCTGCGCGCATATGGGCATGCCGCTGGACGGCGGCGAGATTGCCGATGGCCTCATCACCTGTCCCTATCACGCCTTTCAGTATTCGCTGGAAAGCGGCGAGTGCCTGACGGCGCCGGAAGTGCAGCTTCAGCCGCAGGGCGTGCGGGTGGTCGGCGAGCGCATCGAAGTCCATCTGGCGGAGTGAGGCGATGCGGGTCGCGATCTCCCCCTCTTTCGAGCCGGTGAAGGCACCGGGGAGCGTGACCGCGGGGGCGCCGCTGCTGGACCCTGCGGGGCCGCGGGTGGTCCTCGGCTGGACCGCCGAGGCTCTGGCGGCGCCGATCGAACCCTCGCCCAGCGTGCTCTTCGGTCCCCGCGGGGTCTGCCTGCATCCGGACGGCTCGCTCTGGGTCGCCGATACCGGCCATCACCGTCTGCTCGGCTGGCGGCGGGTCCCCAGAGCGGACAACGCGCCGGCCGACTTCGTGATCGGCCAGCCGGACTTCGGTCGCGAAGGGCGCAACGCCAAGGGCCCCGCCGGCGCCCACACCCTGAACGTGCCCACCGGCCTCTGCGCCTGGGGAGCCGGCCTGGCGGTCGCCGATGCCTGGAACCATCGCGTGCTCCTGTGGCGGGAGACGCCGCGGGCATCCCATCAGCCCGCCGACATCGTACTCGGCCAGGACGGCCCGGCCGGCATGCTGGCCAATCGCGGCGCCGACCTGCCGGACGCCGCCACCCTCCACTGGCCTTACGGCGTGGCGGACCTCGACGGGCGGCTGTTGGTCGCCGATTCAGGCAACCGACGGGTCCTGATCTGGGAGAACCCGGAGCGCAGCGGCCAGCCGGCCGACCGGGTTCTGGGGCAGCGTGACTTCATCACGCGGGACGAAAACGCGGGCGGCCCGGTCGGTGCCATGGGCATGCGCTGGCCCCACGGCATCGCCTTCTGGCAGGGCCACCTTGCGGTTTCCGATGCCGGCAACAACCGCATCATGCTCTGGGACGGCCTGCCGCCGCGCTCCGCCGCGCCTTGCGGGCGGCTGCTGGGGCAGGCAGACTTCGCCGCCTGTGACCACAACATGGGCGCCTATTACCCCGATGCCGCGGCTGTGAACATGCCCTATGCGGTGACCGTGGCCGGCGGTCTGCTGATCGCCGCCGATACCGCGAATTCGCGCCTGCTCGGCTGGACCCGGCCGGAGATGACGGCGCCTGCCGAACGCCTGACCGGGCAGCCGGACTTTGCCTCCAAGGGCGACAACGCCTGGGGGCTGCCGGCTCGCGACACACTCTGCTGGCCCTACGGGCTCTCCGCGCTGGGGCGGCAGGTCGCCGTCGCCGACAGCGGCAACAACCGCGTGCTGCTCTGGGACCTGGCGTCATGAAGGGCGAAGCCATCACGGTGCGCGGCCAGGTCCAGGGCGTCGGCTTCCGCCCGACGGTCTGGCGCATCGCCACCGAGCTGGGCCTGACCGGCGATGTCCGCAACACGGGCGAGGGCGTGGAGATCCGCCTCTGGGGTGCGGCGCTCGACCGCTTCGCCGAGCGGCTGCGCGCGGAGGCGCCGGCCCTGGCGCGCATCGACGGCCTGGAGCGCCGGCCGCTGGATGTGCCGGTCGACGTTCCGGCGCCCGAGGCGTTCCGGATCGCCGCCTCCTCAGCCGGGGTGATGCGCGCTGCCGTCACACCCGATGCGGCAACCTGCCCGGACTGTCTGGCGGAGATGCGCGACCCCTTTGACCGGCGCTACCGCTACCCTTTTGCCAACTGCACCAACTGCGGGCCGCGTTTTTCCATCGTCGAGGGCGCGCCCTACGACCGCGACAAGACCACCATGGCCGCCTTCGCGCTCTGCCCGGACTGCCGCGGCGAGTACGAAGATCCGGCGGACCGGCGCTTCCATGCCCAGCCCGTGGCCTGTCACCGCTGCGGTCCCCGTGCCTGGATCGAGCACCTCGGCGGCGGTGCCGTGAACCACGAAGCCTTTTCCATGCTCGACGACGTCGATGCCGCCGGCGGCATGCTGATGATGGGCCACATCGTCGCGGTGAAGGGCATCGGCGGCTTCCACCTGGCCTGCGATGCCACAAAGGACGCGGTGGTCGCGCGTCTCAGGGCGCGCAAGCGCCGCCGCGGCAAGGCCTTCGCGCTGATGGCCCGCGATGTCGAGGTCATCCGCCGCTACTGCACGGTTACGGAGGCCGAGGAGGCGCTGCTGAACAGCCCTGCGGCGCCCATCGTGCTGCTGAAAACGACGGGCGAAGCGCTGCCGGAGGCCGTGGCCCCGGGCCTCGACCGGGTCGGCTTCATGCTGCCCTACACGCCGCTGCATCACCTGCTGTTGCGCCGCATGACGCGCCCGGTGGTGATGACCAGCGGCAACCTCTCCGGCCGCCCGCAATGCACGGAGAACGATGCGGCGCGGGCAGAGCTGGCGGCGGTGGCCGACTTCGCCCTGATGCACGACCGGGGGATCGCCAACCGCATCGACGATTCGGTCGTCCGCCTCGACCTCGGCCGTCCGCGCCTGCTGCGCCGCGCCCGCGGCTATGCGCCGGCGCCCATCGCCCTGCCGGAAGGCTTCGACCGCGACCGGCAGGTGCTGGCACTGGGCGGGGAGCTGAAGAACACCTTCTGTCTGGTGAAGGACGGCCAGGCGGTCCTCAGCCAGCACATGGGCGACCTGGAGGACGCCGCGACCGCCGCGGACGTCAGCCACAACCTGCGTCTTTACGAAGAGCTCTTCGAACCGGCGGCGGAGGCGATCGCCGTCGACTGTCACCCGGACTATCTCTCGACCAAACGCGGTCAGGCGTTGGCGGAGGAGAGGGGGCTGCCGCTGGTCGAGGTGCAGCACCATCACGCCCACATCGCCGCCTGCCTGGCCGAAAACGGCTGGCCGCTGGAAGGCGGGCCGGTTCTCGGCATCGCCATGGACGGCCTTGGCTACGGCGCCGACGGGACGGTCTGGGGCGGCGAGTTCCTGGCCTGCGACTATCGCGGCTACGAGCGCCTCGGTTTCCTGAAGCCGGTCGCCCTGCCGGGCGGCAGCGCCGCGGTGCGCGAGCCCTGGCGCAATGCCTACGCCCACCTGATGGCGGAGATGGGCTGGGCCGAGTTCGCCATGAACTTCGCCCGGCTTGATCTCCATCAACGGCTGGAGGCCGCCCCCCGTGCGACCCTCGATGCCATGATCGCCAAGGGTCTGAACGCACCTCTGTCGTCCTCCTGCGGGCGGCTCTTCGACGCCGCCGCGGCGCTCTGCGGCTTGGCCTGGGAGGCCCAGGCCTATGAGGGCGAGGCGGCGATGCGCTTCGAGGCGGCCATCGATCCGGCGGCGCTGGAGGAGGCGGAGGATCTCGCCTATCCCTTCGCGATCCCGTTGCTCGGCGGCAAGGGCAGGCCCTACATCGAGCCTCTCGCCGTGTGGCGGGCGCTGCTGGGCGACCTGCATTTGAACACACCGGTCGGGGTGATCGCGGCGCGCTTTCATCGCGGCCTCGCCAGGGCCATCGTCGCCATGGCCGCGCGGCTGTCTGGTGGTTTGGCGGGAGACGCGAACCGTTTTTCCGCCGTCGCGCTGAGCGGCGGCTGTTTCCAGAATGCCACGCTTTTCAAACTGGTCCACGAGGGGCTGGAGCAGCGAGGCTTCACCGTGCTCAGTCATGAAAAGGTGCCGGCCAACGACGGCGGCCTGGCGCTCGGCCAGGCGGTCGTGGCGCTGGCCCAAAAGCAAGGCGATCCGCGCCACGAACCAGGAGAGAGACCAGGAGAGAGACATGTGTTTGGGGATCCCCGGTAGGATCGTCGAGATCACCGACGCCGATCGTAAGCTCGGCCTCGTGGAGGTCGCCGGCGTCGGGCGGCAGGTCAACCTCGCCTGCATCGTCGACGACGAGCATCCGCTGGAGGCCTGCGTCGGTGACTGGGTGCTGGTGCACGTGGGCTTTGCCATGAGCCGCATCGACGAGGACCAGGCGGCGGAGACCCTGGCCATCCTTGCCGAGTTGGGCGAGGTGCAGGAAGAGCTGGCGGCGATGCGCGCCTCCGGCAAGGCATGAAGCCTTTGTCCCGAATAACGAGACGGAGGGCAGGAACATGAGCGGCAAGACCGCGTTGGAAGGCCTCTATCCTTTCCTCTACGGCGCCGGGCAGGACGCGGCGGCGGTCGAAGCCGGGCTTGTCGAGTCGCTGCGCCAGAAGGCCGACCACTCGGTGGAGACCAAGCGGCAGTTCTTCGCGCAGAACGCCGAAAAGATCGTCGCCGTCGCCCAGGCCATCGCCGCGGTCTACCGCAACGGCGGGCGGCTGTTCACCATGGGCAACGGCGGCTCCGCCTGCGATGCCGCCCACATCGCCGTGGAGTTCCAGCATCCGGTGACCGCCGGCCGTCCCGCCCTGCCGGCGAAGAACCTGACCGCCGACATTGCGATGATGACCGCCGTCGGCAACGACGTCGGTTTCGAGCACATCTACCTGCGCCAGATCGTCGCCCACGGGCGCGCCGGCGACGGCCTGATCGGCGTCTCCACCAGCGGCAACTCGGCCAACCTCATGGCCGCCTTCGAGAAGGCCCGGGACATGGGCATCACCACCATCGGGCTGGCCGGCATGGAAGGCGGCGCTATGGCGCGCAGCGGCGCGCTCGATCACTGCCTGGTGGTGGAGACCGACAGCATCCACCGCATCCAGGAATGCCACGTCGCCATCTATCACATCCTCTGGGATCTGACCCACACCCTGCTGGCCGACACCCGCGGCGGCCTTGCGGATGCCAGCGCGTCCGAGAAGAAAGGCTGACGTCATGAAGTACGTCGACGAATTCCGCGACCCGGAGAAGGCCAAGGCGCTGTTCCGCGAGATCGAGACCCTGGCCGCGCGGATCGAGACCCGCGACGGCAAGCCGCTGCAGGTGATGGAGGTCTGCGGCGGCCATACGCACTCGATCTTCCGCTACGGCCTGGAGGCCATGCTGCCGGAAAAGATCGAGCTGGTGCACGGGCCCGGCTGCCCGGTTTGTGTGTTGCCCATGGGCCGGGTCGACGACTGCGTGGCGCTCGCCGAGCGGCCGGAGGTGATCTTCACCACCTTCGGCGATGCCATGCGGGTGCCGGGCTCCAAGAAAAGCCTTCTGCAGGCCAAGGCCGAGGGCGCCGACGTGCGCATGGTCTATTCGCCGCTGGACGCCCTGGCGCTGGCCCGCGACAACCCGGAGCGGGAGGTGGTGTTCTTCGCCCTCGGGTTCGAGACCACCATGCCCAGCACGGCGCTGACCGTGCTGCAGGCCGAGGCAGAGGGCATCGAGAACTTCTCCCTGTTCTGCAACCACATCACCATCATCCCCACCATCAAGGCGATTCTCGATTCGCCGGACCTGCGGATCGACGGTTTCCTGGGCCCGGGTCACGTGTCGATGGTGATCGGCAACCAGCCCTACGACTTCATCGCCCGCCACTACAGGCGCCCGGTGGTGATCGCCGGCTTCGAGCCGCTGGACATCCTCCATGCCCTCTGGATGCTGCTGAAGCAGTTCGCCGAGGGGCGCTGCGCAGTGGAGAACCAGTACGACCGCATCGTGCCCAGCGACGGCAACCGCCAGGCGCTGGAGGCCGTCGCAAGCGTTTTCGAACTGCGCGAGTTCTTCGAGTGGCGCGGCCTCGGCTCCATCGACCATTCGGGCATGCGCATCCGCGAGGCCTACGCGCGCTTCGATGCGGAGCGCCGCTTCCCGCTGCCGCAGGTGAAGATCGCCGATCCCAAGTCCTGCCAGTGCGGCGAGGTTCTGAAGGGCGTCATCAAACCCTGGCAGTGCAAGGTCTTCGGCAAGGCCTGCACGCCGGAAACGCCGATGGGTGCGCTGATGGTCTCCAGCGAGGGGGCCTGCGCGGCCTACTACCAATACGGTGGCGGATTGCGCGCCGGTGTGCCGGTGGAGGCGGCGGAATGAACGTAATGACTCCTGCCAATCCGCCCACCCGCCGGCTGCGCGCCGAGCGGGTCACCTTGGCGCACGGCGGCGGCGGCAAGGCCATGCGCGATCTCATCGACGACGTCTTCGTCGCCGCCTTCCGCAATCCGGAGATGGGTGAGATGGAGGATCAGGCGCGCCTGACTTCGGCGGCCCTGGCCGAGCCCGGCGCCCAGCTTGCCTTCACCACCGACAGCTTCGTGGTCGATCCCCTCGAGTTTCCCGGCGGCGATATCGGCACCATCGCCGTCTGCGGCACGGTGAACGATCTGGCGGTCGGCGGCGCGCGGCCGCTCTGGCTCTCCGCCTCCTTCATCATCGAGGAGGGGGTGGAGGTGGCGCTGCTGCGGCGCATCGCCGCCTCCATGCGCCGCGCCGCGGAGGAGGCCGGCACGGCGATCGTCACCGGCGATACCAAGGTCGTCGGCAAGGGCTCGGCGGACAAGCTCTTCGTCACCACCGCAGGCGTCGGCGTCATTCCGCCGGGCCGCAGCCTGGCGGCCAGCCGCATCCAGGCCGGCGACGTCGCCATCGTGAACGGCGTACTGGGCGACCACGGCGCGGCGATCCTGGCGGCGCGGGGCGACATGGCGCTCACGACGGACATCCCCTCCGACTGCCGTTCGCTGAACGGCCTGATGGAGGCGGTGATCGCCGCCGCGCCCAATCTGCGCGCCGCCCGGGATGCAACCCGCGGCGGGCTCGCGTCGGCCCTGAACGAGATGGCCGAGGCCGCGGGCGTCGGCATCGAGATCGAGGAGACGGCGCTGCCGCTGCGCGACGAGGTCAAAGGCGTCTGCGAAATCCTGGGTCTCGATCCGCTCTATCTTGCCAACGAGGGCACGCTCGTGCTCTTCGTACCGGCGGCGGAGTCGCAGGCGGCCCTGGCTGCCATGCAGGACCATCCGGCCGGGCGGGATGCGAAGATCATCGGCCGCGCGGTGGAGGGTCACGGCGGCACCGTCGTCATGCAAACGCTGTTCGGCGGGCAGCGCATCGTCGACATGCTGGTCGGCGAACAGTTGCCGCGGATCTGTTAGAACTGGTTTTTTCGAGGGGATAAGGTTTTGGAAGGTTTTTTGGTACTGGGGTTTCTGATCGGTATGCAGCACGCGCTGGAGGCGGACCACCTGGCGGCGGTCGGCGCCATGGCGGTGAGTGGCAAGTCATCAAAGCGCTGGCTCGCATTGCGTGGCGCGGCCTGGGGGCTCGGCCACACCATCACGCTCTTTGCGATCTGTGCGGCGGTCATTCTGATGGGGCTGACCCTGACGGAGCAGACCTCGGCGGCGCTGGAATTCGGCGTCGGCGTCATGTTGGTCCTGCTGGGCCTGGACGTGCTGCGCCGCTTTCGCGCCAAGCGCATCCACTTTCACGTTCACAGCCATGATGCGGGGCCTCCGCACCTCCATGCCCACAGCCACGCGGGCGCGACCGCGGCGCACCGCGACGACCCGCACGATCACCGCCATCCGGCGGGCTTTCCCCTGCGGGCGCTGGCGGTCGGGCTGATCCACGGCGCGGCGGGCTCCGCGGGCCTGCTGGCCCTGGCCGTGGCGGCAACCCAGGACGCCTGGACGGCGCTGGGTTACGTGCTCGTCTTCGGCCTCGGCTCCATCCTCGGCATGGCGGCGCTGTCTTTTGTGGCCGCCTGGCCGCTGGGGGCGGCGGAGCAACGGGCGCGGTGGATCCACACGGGTCTGACGCTGGGCGCGGCGGCCCTGGCGATTGTGCTGGGCGTCGACGTCATGGCCGGCACGGCGGAGACCGCCTGGGGAAGCCTCTGATGCACGAACTGGGCCTCACGCGCAACATTGTCGCCATCGTCGGCGAGCACGCCGGCTCCCGGCGGGTGCGGCGCGTGTGTCTGGCGGTCGGCCCGCTAGCCTGCGTCGAGCGTGAGGCCCTCAGTTTCTGTTTCGACATCGTCGCCGAGGGAACGGTGCTGGAGGGCGCCGCGCTGGAGTTTCTCGATGCCGAGGGCGACGTCTTCATGATCAAGAACTTCGAAGTGGAGGAGGCGGCCTGATGTGCGGAACCTGCGGATGCTCAGACCCGGCCAATGCCGTGACCCTGACCGATCTGGACAAGGGCGAGCAGGCGCTGCTGCGCCAGGGCGCGATCACGGCAGCGCCAAACCATCATCATCATCACGACCATGATCACCCCCACGATCATGACCATGACCACCATAATCATGACCACGGGCATCATCATGACCACGTCCACGGTGATCATGCACAGGGTGATCACGTCCATGGGCCGCACGGCGAGGTGATCGCGCTGGAGCAGGCGGTGCTGGCCAAGAACGACCGCATCGCCGACCGCAACCGCGGCTGGTTCGAGGGACGCGGCGTGCTGGCCCTCAACCTCGTCAGCTCGCCCGGCGCCGGCAAGACGACGCTGCTGGAGCGCACCATCGAGGCGCTGCGGGACCGCGTCGAGATCGCCGTCATCGAGGGCGACCAGATGACCGTCAACGACGCGGAGCGCATTCGCTCTGCCGGTGCGCGGGCTGTGCAGATCAACACCGGTGCCGGCTGTCACTTGGAGGCCGACATGGTGGCGGAGGCGGTGAAGAGCCTGGATCCGCAGGCCGGCTCGCTGCTGATGATCGAAAACGTCGGCAATCTGGTCTGCCCGGCCATGTTCGATCTCGGCGAGCGCATGAAGATCGCCGTGATTTCGACCACCGAGGGCGAGGACAAGCCGCTGAAGTACCCGCACATGTTCCGCGCGGCCGAGGTGGTGGTGATCAACAAGATCGACCTGGCGCCGCACGTGGATTTCGATGAGGCGCTCTGCACCGCCAACATCAGAAGCGTGAACCCGGAGGCCCGCCTGTTCACGCTCTCAGCGCGCACCGGCGCGGGGATGGACACCTGGCTCGCCTTCCTGGAAGACGAGCGCGGCGAGGCCTTCGGCCTGGCAGGCGAGTAGCCGCTTCCGCTTTAGGCGACACCTCTCGGTCTCAGGCGCGCCGGGCCGACGGCCTCCGCCGTGAGACCCAGTTTTGCGACGTCTTCCGGCAGGCCTGCACCGGTCGCGAGTGCTGCGGCGCAGCGGGCCGCTGCCGGTGCCGTCTGGATGCCGTAGCCGCCCTGGCCCGCCAGCCAGAACAAGCCCTCCACCGTCTCGTCGAAGCCGATCACCAGGGACTTGTCGGCGACGAAGCTGCGCAGCCCGGCCCACTTGTGGGCGATGCGCCGCACCTTCAGCGTCGTCGCGCGCTCGATGCGGTCGACGGTGACGGCGATGTCCAGTTCTTCCGGCTGCACGTCGCAGGGCTCCATGGGGGTCTCGTCGCCGGGTGAAGCGAGCAGGCGTCCCGACTCGGGTTTGAAGTAGAAGCTCTCGGCGATATCCGCCACCAGCGGCCACTCGCGACAGTCCGGCCCCTCCGGCCCGTCGAATGTGATGGCGGTGCGCCGCTTGGGCTGCAGCCCGATGGGCTCCGCACCGGCCAGGCGGCCCAGAGCGTCCGCCCAGGCGCCGGCCGCGTTCACCAGCACCGGGGCGGCAAAGGTTCCCTTGGCGGTTTCCACCTGCCAGAGCCCGCCGGTCCGCCGCGCGGCAATCACCTCCGCGCGGGTCACCACCTGGCCGCCGCGCCGCCGCAGGCCTTTCAGGTAGCCCTGGTGCAGGGCGTGAACGTCGATGTCGCTGGCGTTTTCCTCGATCAGCCCGGCAGCCGCATAGCCCGGGCGGACGACAGGCACCAGTTCGGCCACCTCGGCGGCGGTCAGGGCGGCCGTATCGGCACCGGCGTCCTTCTGGAAGGCGGCGAGGTCATCGAGCTGATCCTCCCGCGCCAGATAGACCGAGGGCCGCGGCGAGAGCAGGGCATGTTCGGCAAAGCCCTCCGGCGGCGCGTCGTAGAACGCCCGGCTGGCCCGCGTGATCGCCCGAATGACGTCGTTCCCGTAGCTCTCCAGGAACTGGGCCGCCGAACGTCCGGTGGTGTGGTAGCCCGGCGCGTCCTCGCGCTCCAGCACGGTGACGCTGCCGTCGGCGGCGAGCTGATAGGCCGCAGAGGCGCCGGCGATGCCGGCCCCGACGACGAGAAAGTCGCAGCTCTGCATGATCAGTCTTTCAGAATCCGGTGTCGGCGCGGCATAGAGGCGCAAAGCCTAGAGCAGATCCGGGTTTGATGGAATCACGGAAGCGATCCATCAAACCCGGTGAATCTGCTCCAATTTTTAAGTGCAGAGCGGATTCACATGTTTAGACGCAAACACGAAAGTGTTTCCGTCTAAACATGATCCGCTCTAACGGCGAAAGCGGTCGCGGTCACGCCCGGATCTGCCTTAGACTGCAGGCATCGACAGCCATGACACTCCTGCCTCCTGAAAGCGACATCGACAGCCGGCTGCCCGTTTGGGTGGCTTGCAGCGCGCTCTGCCTGGACACCGAGCTCGGTGCGCCGGATTTTCAGCGCATCGCGCGGGTCTGTGCGGCCTCGCCCTACAGCGCAGCCGATCTCGACCGGATCATGTCCGCCGAGGTCTGGCCTGCCTTCGGCATCAATCTGTTGTCGGTTGCCGGCGCGTGGGCGGGCTGGGACGAGGTCTTCGTGCAGGAGCGGGTGCTGCAAAGCCAGCGCCGGCGCTGGCGGATTCCCTGGCGGCTCAATCCCTTGGCGCGGACGGTGCGCAAAGACTGGGTGGAGGTGCGCCGCCGCGTCGACGAGATTCGCGCCCGGCCGGGCGCATCGCCTTCAGATCAGTCGCTGTAACGCCGCTTCAGCCGGGCGTGACGAGGGTGGGGGTGACGCGCACGACCTCCGGCGTCGTGGTGTCGGAGTCCAGCAGGCGGAAAGCCTCGCGGATCAGACCCTCGACGTCCTGGCGCATCATGATCACCGGGAAACGCAGGTAGCGCACGAAGGGGTCGTAGTCGTAACAGCCCACCACGAGCCGCTCGACCGTCTCCGGCGGCAGGGAGGCGAGGAAGCTGAGGCCGCCCTCGAAGGCGATGGTCGAATTCACCAGCAGGGCGCGGGGCGCCGTGGCCGGATCGCGGAACAGCTTCTGCGCTTCCTTGGCGACGATTTCCGGGTTGTATCCGGTGGCCACCACCTGCTCGGCGGCGCAGCTGCCGGTGCGCCGCTCAACCACGCTGCGGAATCCGGCGATGCGCTCGCTGGTGGCGAAGTCCTTCTCGCGCCCGCCGAGAAAGAAGATGCGGCCCTTCAGGTGGGCATCGGAGTCCGGGCGCGCGTCGAACATGGCGTCCGTCAGGGTCATGGCGCCGGCCCGGTTGTCGGAGATCACCGAGGCGGCAAGCTTGCCCGGCAGGTCGACGTTGACATGGCGCACGCCGGCATCGGCGCAGAGACGGCTGACCGCGTCCGGGTCGGTGGCGCCGGCGACGAAGAGGGAGTCGACCGCGTAGGAGATCAGCGTGTCGACGGTGCGCTGCTCCTCCTCCGGGTCGCGGTGGGTGCTGACGGTGATCGGGCAGAGGCCGCGCTGGCGCGCCTCGACCTCGAAGGACTGGGCGAGGGAGGCGAAAAAGCGGTTGTCGTACATCGGCATGATGAGCCCGGCGATGCCGGAGCGCGACTGCCTGAGGCCGCGCGCCTGCAGATTGGTGCGGTAGCCCTCCTTCAGCGCGGTCTGCTGGATCTGGCGCACCGTGCTTTCCTTGATGCGCCGCTGCCGCCAGGTGCCGTTGAGCGCCGCGCTGACCGTTGACGGCGAGGCGCCGGTCAACTGCGCCAGGTCGTAGATCGTGGTCTTTTTCGCCGCTCCCGGCCGGTTTTTGCCCGCGACCTTCACATCAGACTCCGAACATACTTGACTCCCAACGGGAGTCTAATACCCTTTGCTCTATCGATTGTGCAAGCAGACTTGCCTCAAAGTGGGTAGGAGAAACACCAAAACAGACAATCGTCCATAACAAGAATCATAGGGAGGATGGGATGTTCGCGAGAGTTTTGAAGGCGGCTGCGGTCGCTTTTGCCATGGCCGGGATGGCCGCAGCAGGCAGCGTGGCGGCGGCGGACAAGCCGAAAATGGGCGTCGTGGTCAAGATCGGCGGAATCCCCTGGTTCAACGCCATGGAAGTCGGCATCAAGCAGCGTGCCGAAGAGCTTGGCATGGACGCCTTCATGATCGGCCCGACCAGCGCCGATCCCGCGCTGCAGGTGCGTGCCATCGAGGATCTGATCGCCCAGGGCGTCGATGCCATCGGCGTCGTGCCCAACGATGCGGAGGTGCTGGAGCCCGTGCTGGCCAAGGCCCGCGCCCAGGGCATCAAGGTCATCACCCACGAAAGCCCGGACCAGCAGAACGTCGACTGGAATTTCGAGCTGGCCTCGGCCAACGGCTTCGGCGAAGCCCATGCCGACCTGCTGGCGGAAAAGATGGGCGGCACGGGCGACTACGCGGTCTTTGTCGGCTCGCTGACGGTGCCGCTGCATAACGCCTGGGCCGATGCAGCGATCGCCCACATCAAGGCCAACTATCCGGATATGAATCTGATCGGTGAGCGCCACGGCGTGGCCGAGAGCGCCGACGACAGCCGCAAGACGGCGCTTGACCTGATCTCCGCCAATCCCGACCTCAAGGGCTTCCTCGCCTTCGGCAGCCAGGGTCCCATCGGGGCCGGGCGCGCCATCGAGGAGCGCCGCAAGGTCGGCGACATCCATGTCCTCGGCCCCTTCTCGCCGGGCCAGGGACAGAAACTCATCAAGTCCGACGCCATCTCCGGCGGCTTCATGTGGAACCCCATGGAGGCGGGCCGTGTCTTCGTCACCATGGCCGACCTTCTGGTGAAGGGCGAAGAGATTACCGCGGGTATGGAGATCGAAGGACTGGGTACGGTCAACCCGGAGCCGGGTTCGACCAACATCATCGTCGACCAGTTGGTGACCATCAACAAGGATACGGTCGACGAGCTTGCGGCCATGGGCCTCTGACTGCTGTGACCTTGGGGCGGTGCCTGCTGGTGCCGCCCCATTCTTTTTGCGAGGCTCGTTTCTTTACAGGCGCGTCCTTAAAAGAGGATTGACCGCTTATGGCTGAGCAGGCCGCGCGGGGGGCGGTGCTGGCGATGCGCGGGGTCTCCAAGACCTTCGGCGGCGTCAAGGCCCTCGACGATGTGTCCTTCACGGTGCGCCCGGGCGAGGTCCACTGCCTAGCCGGCGAGAACGGCTCGGGCAAAAGCACCGTGATCAAGATCGCCACCGGCGTCTACACGGCCGATCCCGGCGCCGGCATCGAGATTGCGGGGCAGAGCGTGGCGGCGCCCACGCCCGGTCTGGCGCGCCGCCTGGGCATCGCCGTGATCTGGCAGGACCTGGCGCTCTTCCCGGAAATGACCGTTGCCGAAAACATCGGCTTCGAAGCGCTGCTCGGCGCGCGACCGAAGCCTGTGGCACGCAGGCGCATGCGCGAGACGGCGGCACAGGTGCTGGCCCGCCTGGGCGTCGCGCTGGACCCGGACGCGCCACTGCGCAGCCTGCCCATCGCCAAGCGCCAGATCGTCGCCATCGCCCGCGCCCTGGTGGGCGAGGCGCGGCTGATCTTCATGGACGAGCCCACGGCCTCGCTCACCCAGGCCGAAACCGATCACCTGCTGGACATCGTGCGCACGCTCGCGGCTTCGGGCGTGGCGGTGGTCTTCGTCAGTCACCGCTTGGCCGAGGTGCTGGAGGTCTCCAGCGCTGTCACGGTGCTGCGCGACGGGCGGCTGGTCGGGGTCTTTCCGACCGAGGGCATGACCCAATCGCGGCTGACCGAACTGATGACCGGCCAGACCTTCGACAGCGCCGTGGCCGCGCGCGACCGCAGCGCGGCTCCGCCGGTTCTCGAACTGAAGGGCCTGACCCGGGAGGGCGAGTACGCGGACATCGACCTCACCATCCGCAGGGGCGAGATCCTGGGCATCACCGGGCTCATCGGCGCCGGGCGCACGGAGCTGGGTCACACCCTCTTCGGCATGACCCGTCCGGACCGCGGCGAGATCCGCTTGGACGGAAAGCCGGTGCGCTTTCGCTCCAACGGCCAGGCGATCCGGGCCGGCATCTCCTATGTCTCCGAGGACCGCCTGTCCCTCGGCCTCATCCAGCCGCAGTCGATCGCAGACAACCTCAGCCTCACGGTGCTCGACCGGCTGCTGACGGCGGGCCTTATCTCGCCGGCGCGCAAGGCCCGCCTCGTCGACCACTGGATCCGCGAGCTGGCGGTGAAGATCGGCACGCCCGCCGACGCCGTCGCCACGCTCTCCGGCGGCAATCAGCAGCGCATCGTCCTGGCCAAGTGGCTGGCGACCGAGCCCCGCCTGCTCGTACTCGACGCCCCGACGGTGGGGGTCGACGTCGGCGCAAGGGCCGGCATCTTCGCCATCATCCGCCGTCTCGCGGAGCAGGGGCTGGCGATCCTGCTGATCTCCGACGAAGCGCCTGAAGTCTATTTCAACGCCGACCGCGTGCTGCATATGGCCGGCGGGCGCATTGTCGGCCACTACGACCCCCGCGCGACGAGCCTCGCCGAGCTGGAACAGGCGGTCTATGCGTAGACTGATCAACGCCAACGCCACCGAGTTCTGGCTGATCCTGGTGATCTTCGCGCTCGGGCTCTTTCTTTCCCTGACCACCGAGCAGTTCTTCACCCTGGTGAACTTCACCGACCTGCTGAACACCTCCGCCGTCAACCTGATCTTCGCCATGGGGCTGGTGGTGGTGCTGATCGCCGGGGCCATCGACATCTCCTTTGCGGTGGCGGCCTCGGTTGTGCAGTACGTGGCCGCCCTGGCGCTGATGGCGCTGGGCGGCGGCAACTGGGTGCTCGGTTTCCTCATCGCCGGTAGCTGCGGCATTCTCCTGGGGGCGGTGAACGCGGCGCTGATCCATCACTTCCGAATCATCTCCATCGTCGTCACCATCGCGACCTTCAACGTCTTCTTCGGTCTCCTGATGTTCTTCACCCGCGGGGTTTCCATCTACAACCTGCCGGGCTGGTGGAGCGACCGCATCATTCTCTGGGAGTACGAGACCGCAAGCGGCGCCTGGGCGGAGATCACCCTGCCGGTGCTGGTGATGGTCTTCGCCGTGATCGCCACCTGGCTGCTGATCAGCCACAGCTCCACCGGGCGTCAGCTCTATGCCTATGGCGACAACCCGGAGGCGGCGCGGCGCATCGGCATCTCGCCCGGCGCGGTGCAGTACATCGCCTTCGCCTGGCTCGGCCTGATGCTGGGCATCGCCGGTCTGATGCAGGTGAACTACGCGCAGGAGGTGGTGCCCAACGCGCTGTTCGGGCGGGAGCTGGACGTGCTGGCCGCCGTCGTCCTGGGCGGTGCACGCCTGGGCGGCGGGCGCGGCACGGTGCTGGGCTGCGTGCTGGGCGTGCTGCTCATCGCCATCACCGAAAACGGCCTCAACCTGCTGGGGGTCTCGCCCTATGCCTTCAAGATGGTGGTGGGCGGCATCATCCTGGCGGCCATCACGCTCTCCAATCTCTCCCTCGAAAGCCTGGCGGGGCGGCGGCCATGATGGAGGAACTGAAGGCGCGGCTGGGGCCGGAGGTGCTGGGCCTGACGGTCTTCCTGCTGGCGGTCATGCTGGTCTTCTCTTTCCTCAGCGACCGCTTCCTGACCGCCGCAAACTTCGGCTCCGTCGCCGTGCAGTTGCCGGAGTTGGGCATCCTGACCCTCGCCATGCTGCTGCCCATACTCTCCGGCGGGCTCAATCTCGCGATCATCTCCACCGCCAACATCTCGGCGCTCACGGTGGCCTGGGTGCTGCAGGTGAACGGCGGGCCGGAGGCGGGCATGGGCGCCTTCCTGCTGGGCGCCGCCCTGGCCCTGGCGGTGGGCGGTGCCGCCGGCTTCCTCATGGGCGCGGTGACCGCCATTTCCGGCGCCCATCCCATCCTGGTCAGCCTGGCGATGATGATCTTCCTGCGCGGCCTCGGCGAATACCTGACGCGCGGCGGCGACATCTCCGGCTTTCCCGACTTCGTCGCCGCCATCGGCCACGGCAGTCTGCTGGGCATTCCCGCGCCGCTGATCGTCTTTCTCGCCTGCGTGGCCATCTGGCAGGTGCTGCTGGGGCGCACGCGCCTCGGCTTCTTCACCTACATGGTCGGCTCCAACATCGAGGCGACGCGTTACTCCGGCGTCGACACCAAGCGCGCGCTGATGCTGATCTACACGCTTTCCGGGATCATGTGCGCCATTGCCGGTATCGTCATGATGGCGCGCTTCAACTCGGTGCGTGTCGGCCACGGGGAAGCCTATCTGCTGATCACCGTGCTGGCCTGCTTCCTGGGCGGCGTCGATCCCTTCGGCGGCTTCGGGCGGGTCGCCTCCGTCCTGCTGGCCCTGGTGATCCTGCAAATCCTGTCCTCCGGCCTGAACCTGCTGGGGGCCAACCAGCACCTCAGCACCGCGGTCTGGGGGCTGTTTCTCATCGCGGTCATGGTCCTGCGCTTTGGCTGGAAGCGATGGTTCGAAAGAAAGAGAGGCAAGACATGAAGGGTCTGGGCGTACACACGAGCCTCTGGGCCATGGAATGGACCCGGGCGGGGGCGGAAACCTCGGTGGCCGAGGCCAAGCGCTACGGCGTCGACTTCATCGAGATCGCGCTTCTCGACCCCCCGGCGGTGGACACCGCCCACACCCGCGCGCTGCTGGAAGACGCGGAGATGACCGCGGTCTGCTCCCTCGGCCTGCCGGAGAGCGCCTATGCCTCGCGGGACCCGGAGAAGGCGGTGGAGTTTCTCTCCCTGGCCATCGACAAGACGGTGGAGATCGGCGGTCTGGCGCTCTCCGGCGTCACCTACGGCGGCATCGGGGAGCGCACGGGCGTGCCGCCGACGCAAGCCGAGGTCGACAACGTCGCCCGCGCGCTGGAGGGGGCGGCCCGCTACGCCAAGACCAAGGGCATCGATCTGGGCATCGAGCCGGTGAACCGCTACGAGAACCACATCATCAACACGGGACGCCAGGCCGCCGAGATGATCGCCAAGGTGGGCGCCGACAACATCTTCATCCATCTCGACACCTATCACACCAACATCGAGGAGCATGGCGTCGCCAACGGCATCCTCGCGGCGCGCGAACACCTGCGCTACATGCACATGTCCGAAAGCCACCGCGGCGTGCCCGGCAGCGGCACCTGCGACTGGAACGAGATCTGCGGCACCCTGGCGGCCATCGGCTTCGACGGCGGACTGGCGCTGGAAAGCTTCATCAACCTGCCGCCGCAGATCGCTTCGGCCCTTTCGGTCTGGCGGCCGGTCGCCGACAGCGCCGACCAGGTGATGCAGGAAGGTCTGCCCTTCCTGCGCAACATGGCCCGCCAGTACGGGCTGGTCTGATGACCCCTGCCGGGCGGACGGCGGGCCAGGGGCCGCTGGATCCGGAGGGCTTCCTGGCGACTCTGGAAGACCTCCTGTCGGACATCCCGGAGGGCGGCCGGCGGCTGGTTGCCATCGCCGGGGCCCCGGCCTCCGGCAAGACGACCCTGGCCGCCGAAGCGGAGCGGCATCTGAACGCCGCGGCGCCGGGTTCCGCCGCCGTGCTGCCGATGGACGGCTTCCACTACGAC
Organism: Rhodospirillales bacterium BBD 1991-14; assembly: GCA_001657395.1. Classification (GTDB taxonomy): domain Bacteria; phylum Pseudomonadota; class Alphaproteobacteria; order Kiloniellales; family Kiloniellaceae; genus Pelagibius. The sequence continues at coordinate 41,855 of LYSY01000004.1, forward strand.
GATCAGGTGCTGGTGCCGCGCGGCTGGCGGGCCCGTAAGGGGGCGCCCCATACCTTCGACGTCGGCGGCCTCGCCGCCATGCTGGCGCGCCTGAAGCGCAACGACGAGACCGCCGTCGCTGTGCCGCGCTTCGACCGCAGGCTGGAGATTGCCCGCGCCGGTGCCGCGCTGATCGACCGCACAGTGCGGCTGGTGCTCGTCGAAGGCAACTATCTGCTGCTGGACGAAGCGCCCTGGGATGCGCTGGCACCCGCTTTCGATCTCACCGTCATGATCCGCGCCGAGGAAGCGGCCTTGGCCGATCGTCTGCGCCGGCGCTGGGTCGACCACGGCCTCGACGCTGCCGGTATCGCCGCCAAGCTGGATGACAACGACCTGCCCAACGCCCGCCTGGTTTACGAGAGCAGCCGGGCGGCCGATGTTGAAGTGGCGACCTAAGCGGCAAAAAAGCCTAGACTCCGTCTTCGCAGATGGCACGGCCAGCGGCGAAATCGAACGCAGAGGGAGGACGGGCTATGGCTCCAGACGACAACACGCCGCGAGCGGCGCGCGATCAAAAGGCCTTCATGGACGCGCTTTACTGGTGGGGGGTGCCGACCCTGTTTCGCGCGCCGCACGACCCGGACCCGGCGGCTTGCGACATCGCCCTGGTCGGCGTGCCCCACTCGACCGGCAACGGCACGACGGAGCGCGACCAGCACCTGGGGCCGCGGGCGGTGCGCGACATCTCGGCCAATGGCCGGCGCGTCCACATGCACTTCGAGCTGGACCCCTGGAATGCCTGCCGGATTCACGATCTGGGCGATGTCCCGCTGCCGGAGGCCAACAACAACGAACGCTGTATCGAGCGCATCACAGAGTTTTACCGGGCCGTCGATGCCGCCGGCACGCGGCCGGTCTCCGTCGGCGGCGACCACTCCATCACCGGCGGCATCCTGCAGGCGCTGGGCGGTTCCACGTCACGGCTGACCGGCGGTAAGAAGGCGGCGATCCTGCATTTCGACGCCCATACCGATGCTTTTTCCAACATGAAGCACTTCCTCGGGGCCGAGAAGTCGGCGGCCCACTGGGCCGCCTATCTGGTGAACGACGGTCATGTCGACGCGGAGCGCAGTGTTCAGGTCGGCATCCGCGGCAACGCCCGCACCCTGGACTGGCTGAAGCCCAGCTACGACCTGGGCTACGAGGTCATCACCATGGACCGCTACAAGGAGATCGGAGCGGCACGTTCCATCGAGATCATCCGCGAGCGCATCGGCGACCATCCGGTCTACATCACCTTCGATCTCGACTGCCTCGATCCCACCGTGGCGCCGGGCTGCGCCAATATAGAGGCCGGCTGCAACGGCTTCATGATCGACGAGGCCATGGCGCTGCTGCGCGCCGTGCGCGGCTTCAACGTCATCGGCGGCGACGTCGTCTGCCTGATGCCGACCAAGGACAGCCCCAACAAGATCACCGCGATGGTCACCATGGCCGTGATGTTCGAGATGCTGAGCCTGATCGCCGCCAGCCATTTCAAAGAGTAAGCGCGTGCTTAGTTCGAATTCCAGGCGCGCATACGTCTAGAAGCGTGCATCCCGCGTTGAGGGTCGCCAGGACACTTAGGCGAATCGACCGCGGCAGCCGAAGCAGTCAGCCTAGTTTACCACGATAGCCGATTGCCAGTATGGCAGGAGCTGCTGGAACGGCACCGGTTGCGTGAAATACGCGAGTGGATCATTGATGAACAGAACGGGTTGCACGCCAAAGGGTGTAGTCTGCCACGCCATGCCGCGCAGGACGACCACGTGCCCAGAATAAGGAGAGGTCTTTACCTGCATAATGATCGGGCGGCCAGACGCAAGCGTGTTGTACAGAACCATCGGGTTAGCCGGCGGCGCGAGACTGGCATAGCCGCCGCCAGTGAGATTGAGTAAGCCGATGATCTCGTTCGTATGCCCTGTCCGAATACAGGCATTGATCAGCTGTTGGTTGCCTTGGGGATTGCAGCAATAGGGCTGCGGGAAGTTGTTCGCCCTAGACACGAGTTCGCATTGATGGGGGCTTTGATGCACCGGAGTTTGCGCTTTCCAATGAGCAATCTGCTCAACCACGGCAACCCAGCACCAAACTGGCGTATGTTGCGGAGTATTCTGAATGCCCAAGTCTATGGGCGGCGGCACTTGCGCGCCTGCGATCCTGAGAAATGCCACCATCAGCAATGAGACGAGCACAAAGAGCTTCATAGCGCACCTTGGTAAGGTTTCATCCCATACAAATGTCACTCATGATTGAGTGTAAGTGATTATACATTTTCCACCTTAGATCCCCTTCGACGACAATGCCGCTGCCAAAGTTGATGGTCAAGAGCAACTTACCCATGAAGCCGGTCGGAAGCCCCGGACCGCCGACAGCCACTTGAGGCCGTAGGCAGGGCGCTACAGCTCCTCCAAGGGCTCGTGATGCCCGAAGCGCCGCGTCCCGCCTGAGACCGGCGCGGCCCAGCGTGCGGCGTTGCGCAGCACCTGCCGGATCTCGGGCTGCAGGAAGGTGGGGTAGGTCTCGTGGCCCGGGCGGAAGTAGAAGATGCGGCCCTTGCCGCGGCGGTAGCAGCAGCCGGAACGGAACACCTCGCCACCCTTGAACCAGCTGATGAAGACCAGTTCGTCGGGCGGCGGCACGTCGAAGGGCTCGCCGTACATCTCCTCCTGCGGCAGGTCGATGGTCTCGCCGAGGCCTTCGGCTATGGGATGGCCCGGTGCCACCACCCAGAGGCGCTCGTTTTCGCCCGCGTTGCGCCACTTCAGGTCGCAGCTTGTGCCCATGAGGTCCTTGAACACGCGCGCGAAGTGGGCGGAGTGCAGGACGATCAGGCCCATGCCGTCGAGCACCCGCGCCTTGACACGGTCGACGATCGCCTGCGGCACGTCGTCGTAGGCGTGGTGGCTCCACCAGAGAATCACGTCTGTCTTGTCCAGCACCGCCTCCGTCAGGCCGCAGTCCGGCTGCTCCATGGTGGCGACGGAGACCTGGAAGTCGTCTGCCTCTTCAAGGGCGTCGGCCAGGGCGCCGTGAATGCCCTGCGGATAGATCTCCAGCACCTCCGGCTTGCGCGTCTCTTCGACGTTCTCGTTCCAGACCAGAACGCGGAGTTTCTTCGGCATGGGGCTTTGGTCCCCTGATCGGGTGGGGCGGCGCGCTTACGCCCCTTTACCAGATCGTGGAGCGTGAGCGCCACTGCGAAGGTGCTGCGGCCCCGAAGGGTGCTGCGGCGGGTCTTGCCTGCGCGCTCCAAGGCCGTTGACAAACTCGGACGCTTGTCCTAACCAAGGGTTCGGACGAGCGTCCTAATTTCTTTTGCCGGCGAAGGAGTGCCTTGTAGCAGCGGATTTGGGCGAGCCGGGAGGCGATCTCATGAGTGACAAGACAACACGCGAGCGCATCGTCGATGCCGCCGACCGGCTGTTCTACCGGCAGGGCTACGCGCATACGTCCTTCACCGACATTGCCGGGGTGGTGCAGATCTCGCGCGGCAACTTCTATCATCACTTCAAGACCAAGGACGAGATCCTGGAGGCCGTGATCGCGTTCCGCCTGGCCAAGACGCAGGCGATGCTCGAACGGTGGGAGGCTGAAGGGAAGAACCCGGAAGAGCGCATCCGGCACTTCATCCACATTCTGGTTGCCAACTGGGACGACATAAAGCTCTACGGCTGCCCGGTCGGCACCTTGAGCACGGAACTTGCGAAACTGAACCACGCCTCGCAGGAGGAGGCGAAGCGTGTCTTTACGCTGTTTCGTACCTGGCTGTGCCGGCAGTTCGCGGATCTCGGCCACGAGGCGGAGGCCGACGAACTGGCGCTCCATCTTCTCGCGCGCAGCCAGGGCGTCGCCATGATGGCAAACGCCTTTCACGACAGGGCCTTCGTTGCGCAGGAGGTGAAGCAGATGTGCGACTGGGTGGCGTCCTACGCGCAGCCCGCGGGCGGATCCGTGAAACGGAGCGGCGCGGCGAAACGGAAGAAGACGAGGTGAAAGAAGAGGGCGGGCCAAAAGGCTGCTTCCGGCCGGTGACATCGGCAGCGCCCTGTACCGGGTCTGCCCGGAGGCCGCGATTCAAACCAAGTGATACAGATGGGAGAACGATCCGATGTTTTTCGTGCAGCTCAGGTTCTCGAGCAACAAAGACCAGGCCGGCCAGTTCATGGAGGGTCACAAGGACTGGATCAAACGCGGCTTCGACGACGGCGTGTTTCTGCTGAGCGGAAGCCTTCAGCCCAATCTGGGTGGCGGGATCGTCGCACACAACACCTCGCTGCCGGACCTTCAAAGCAGAGTGAACGAAGACCCCTTCGTCGCCCAGGATGTGGTGCGCGCGGAGATTCTTGAACTCACGCCGTCGCGCACCGACGATCGGCTGGACTTCCTCAACGGCTGAACGGCGTCCGCCGCGTCTCAGGCCTTCAACAGATCCAACAGCGTCAGCGCCACCACCTCGGTGGCCTTGTGCAGGTCTTCCAACGGCAGCCGTTCGTCGGCGCGGTGGGCGTTGGCTTCCTCGATGGTATGGGGGCCGGCGCCGTAGAGCACGGTGGGAATGCCGGCGGCGGTGTAATGGCGGGCATCGGTGTAGAGCGGCACGCCCTTGGGCGCCACGGGCTCGCCCATCACGTCCGTCGCCCGCGCGGCCAGGTACTCGGTCAGGCGCTCGCCGCCCTTCAGCGGCATCAGCGGCGCGGCCAGCAGGATGCGCCGGATGGTGACGGTGATTCCTTCGAAAGGCGCCGCTGCGGACTCAATGAGCGCCCGCAGATCTGCTTCGGCCTGTTCGGGGTTCTCCTCCGGGATCATGCGGCGGTCGAGGCGGAAGGTGACGCGGTCCGGGACCACGTTGGTGTTGATGCCGCCCTCGATCAGGCCCACGGTCATCTGCGGGCTGCCGATGCCCTCGATCTGCGAGACGGTTTCGCCGAGACCCCCGCGCCAGGCGTAGAGCGCGGTGAGGATGGCGTTGGCGGCCTCCAGGGCGTCGTGGCCGGTGTAGGGCATGGCGGCGTGGGCCGACTTGCCGTCCACCGTCACCTCCAGGTGCAGGCAGCCGTTGTGGGCGGTCACGACGTTGTAGGAGAAGCCGGCGCCGATGGAGAGGTCCGGCTTGGTGAGGCCCTGGTCGATCAGCCAGCGCGGGCCGATCTCGCCGCCGGCCTCCTCGTCGTAGGTGAAGTGCAGTTCGACCGTGCCGTTCAGGGCGGCACCGGCCGCCGCCGCCCGCTCCAGGGCGATCAGGGCGTAGGTGTAGGTCGCAAAATCCGACTTGGATACGGCGACGCCGCGCCCGTACATCCAGCCGTCCTCGATCTCGGCGCCGTAGGGGTCCTTGGTCCAGCCTTCGCCTGGCGGCACCACGTCGCCGTGGGCGTTGAGGGCGATCACAGGCCCCTCGCCGAACTTGCGTCGGACGATCAGGTTGGTCGCTGAGATCATGCCCGCCGCCTTCACCGTCTCCTCGGGCACCGGGTGGCGCTCGACCGTGAAGCCGAGGTCTTCCAGCAGCGCCGCGGCGCGCTCCCCATGAGCGGCGCAGTCGCCCGCAGGGTTGTCGGAGGGCACCTTCACCAGCTCCGCCAGGAAACGGACCTGCGCCGCGCGCTCGGCCTCCAGGGTCGCGCGGATGATCTCTTCTGGGTTGCTCATACGGGTTCTTCTTTTTTTGAGGGCTTGAACGGGCGGGTCGGTTATAGAGGGTCAGGAATCCGGGCGGGCGAGGGAGGCCGGGTCGAGGTGTTCGAGGAAGTCGAGGAAGACCCGCGCGCCCACCTCGGCGTCCTCGCCGGTGATGCTTTCCAGCGGGTTGTGGCTGATCCCGCCGCCGCAGCGCAGGAAGATCATGGCGATGGGGCAGAGGCTCGCCAGCGCCATGGCATCGTGGCCGGCGCCGCTCGGCAGCCTCAGGGGGCTGATGCCCTGGCGCACGATGGCCTGGTCAAGTTCGGCCATCAGCGCCGGGTCGCAGGCGACGGCGGCTTCGGAGTAGAGACATTCTATGGCGAAGTCGAGACCGCGGCGTTCGGCGATGGCGGTCATCCCGGCCTTCAGCGCGGCGACGGCGGCGTCGCGCTGGTCGTCCGCCGGGGCGCGGATGTCGAGGGTGAAGGTGACGGCGCCGGGGATCACGTTGATGGCACCGGGTGCCGCCTCGATGCGCCCGACGGTGGCGACCAGGCCATCCTCGCCCTGCCCGTGGGCCTCGATTGCCAGGATCATCTCCGCCGCCCCGGCCAGGGCATCCTTGCGCAGGCCCATGGGCACGGTGCCGGCGTGACCCGCCATGCCCCCAAGGGTGATGGCGAAGCGGCTGGCCCCGTTGATGGCGGTGACCACACCCACCGGCAGACCTTCGGACTCCAGGACCGGGCCCTGTTCGATGTGCAGTTCGACGAAGGCCAGGATGTCCTTGGGGTCGCGCGCCTCGCGGGCGATCTCCGCCGGCTCGCAGCCGAAATGGCGCAGGGCCTCTTCCAGGGTGGTGCCTTCGGAATCCTGCAATGCGAGGATCGCCGGGTCGACGCTGCCGGCCACGGTGCGCGAACCGGACAGGGTGGTCGGGAAGCGCACCCCCTCCTCGTCGCCGAAGGCGATGACCTCGACGGCAAAAGGCAGGCGCTTGTGACGGGCGTTCAGGTCGGCGATGCAGGCGATGGGCAGGGCAACGCCCAGGTTGCCGTCGTAGGCGCCGGCATCGCGCACGGTATCGATGTGGGAGCCGGTGATGAGCGTCTTCGCCCCCGGCTGCGCGGCCTCGTAGCGGCCCACCACGTTGCCGATGGCGTCGATGCGCGCGGTCATCCCGGCGGCCTCCATGGCGTCGATCACCGCCGTGGCGCAGGCCTTGTGCTCGGCGCTGAGGAAGACCCGGGTGAGCTTGTCCGGTGCCTCGCTGAAGCGCGCCCAGGTGTCCACCAGGGCCTTGATTTCGTGGCCGCTGAGGGTGAGCGGCTGTGCCGCGGCCAGGGTCATGGCAGCATCTCCTTCAGTCTGAGCAGCGCGATGCGCTCGATCTGCTCCAGGGCGGTGGCGAACTCCGCCTCCGCATCGTTGTTCAGGCGTGCGCGGAAGGCGGCCAGGATCTCGTCCTTCGAGCACCCCTTCACAGCCATGATGAAGGGCATCCGGAAGCGTTCCTTGTAGGCCTCGTTGAGGGCCGTGAAGGTCTCCCGCTCGGTATCGCTCAGCAGGTCGAGGCCGGCGGAGGCCTGCTCCCTGGCGGAGTCGGCGGTCAGCCGCCCGGCTTGGGCCAGGCGCCCCGCAAGGTCGGGGTGCGCGGTGATGAGCGCGCGCTTCTGGTCCTCGCTGCCCGCCTGCATGGCTCTCACCAGGAGTGCGTGCAGCGCCTCGGCCGTCTCGGCGTCTGCAGGGATACCGGCGTCGTAGGCCGCCTCGGCGATCCAGGGTGAATGCTCGAAGACGCCGCCGAAGCGGGCGACGAAGCTGTCCCGGTCGAGTTCGGCCAGCCTGCTCACGGCCTGTGCTTCTCGTGCCAGTGGCGGGCGATGTCGATACGCCGCGGCGTCCAGACGGCGTCGTGCGACTTCACGTAGTCCAGGAAACGGGCCAGCGCAGCCGCCCGCCCAGGCCGCCCGGCGAGACGGCAGTGCAGGCCCACCGACAGCATTTTGGGCGCGCCGGCCTGGCCCTCCGCATAGAGCAGGTCGAAGGAGTCCTTCAGGTAGGTGAAGAACTGATCGCCCGCATTGAAGCCCTGGGGCGTGGCGAAGCGCATGTCGTTGGCATCCAGGGTGTAGGGGATGATGAGGTGGGGGCCCTTGGGGCCTTCGACCCAGTAGGGCAGGTCGTCGGCGTAGGAATCCGATGAATAGAGAAAACCGCCGTTCTCCATCACCAGGTCCAGGCTGTTGACGGAGGTGCGCCCGGTATACCAGCCGAGCGGGCGTTCGCCGGTGACCCGCTCGTGGATGCGGATCGCCTCGGCCATCTGGGCGTGCTCCGCGTCCCGCGAGAAGTCCTTGTACTCGATCCACTTGAGGCCGTGGGAGGCGATCTCCCAGCCTGCCTCCTGCATGCCTCGGACGGCGGCGGGATTGCGTTCCAGCGCGGTGGCGACGCCGTAGACGGTGACCGGGATTGCGGCCTGGGTGAACAGCCTGTGCAGCCGCCAGAAGCCCGCGCGGCTGCCGTATTCGTAGATCGACTCCATGTTCATGTGGCGCTGGCCGGGCCAGGGCTGGGCGCCGACGATCTCCGACAGGAAGGCCTCGGAGGCCGCATCGCCGTGGAGGATGGAGTTTTCGCCGCCTTCCTCGTAGTTGATGACGAACTGAACGGCGATCACAGCACCGCCGGGCCAGGCCGGGTCCGGCGGCGTGGCGCCATAACCGATCAGATCGCGCGGATATTCGCCCGCCATTCCCTGTCCCCTTTCGGCATCCCCGCGCTGCGTCCTCTTGAGGGCCCATTCCGCACGCGCACGAACTATTCTAGTCCAGATTATTGCGCCCTCACTTGCAGGTTTTTTTTGAAACTGCTTATGGAGGGAGTAATCTTCTGTTTTCTGTCGCTGCCCTGGAAGATAGAGCGTCTCATAAGGCCAGCGACAAGGCGAGGGCCCCTCTAAAACAATCAGGGTCCGCCCGTAAAGGGTAAAAGCTGCAAGGCCGGTGGATCGCGCCCGTGGTATGACCGATCAGGGGAGCGGGCAGCGGCCAAAGGCCGGAACAGGGACAGGCTGATCAGGAGGGGGATTGTATGGCTGGCAGCAGCGCCAGTGGGTCTGGTAACGGGTCGGGCAGGCTGACCACCCATGTGCTGGACACGGCCAACGGCCGCCCGGCAGCGGGCATCCGCATCGCGCTTTACCGGCTGTCGGGCGAAACGCGCGAGCACCTGGTTACCACCGAGACCAACGCCGACGGGCGCTGCGACGGGCCGCTGCTGGAGGGCGCGGCCTTTGCCGCCGGCATCTACGAGCTTGTCTTCCAGGCCGCGGACTACTTTCGCGGACTTGGGACCGCCCTGCCGGACCAGCCTTTCCTGGACGTCGTGCCGATCCGCTTCGGGATCGCCGCGCCCGGGGAGCATTATCACGTCCCGCTGCTGATCTCGCCTTACGGCTACTCGACCTACCGGGGTAGCTGAGCCCATGCGCCGCGAACTCCGCTTCCTGCTGAACGATGCCCCGCGGCGGCTGACCCAGGTCGATCCCACCATGACGGTGCTCGACTACCTGCGGCAGGTCGAGGGCCTGGTGGGCACCAAGGAGGGCTGCAACGAGGGCGATTGCGGCGCCTGCACCGTGGTGCTGGCGCGCCCGCGCGACGGCGGTCTTGCCTACGAAGCGGTGAACGCCTGCATCCAGTTCGTCGGCACCCTCGACGGCTGCCAGCTCATCACCGTGGAACACCTGGCGGAGAACGGCGCCCTGCATCCGGTGCAGCAGGCCATGGTGGACTGCCACGGCTCGCAGTGCGGCTTCTGCACGCCCGGTTTCGTCATGTCGCTCTTCGCCATGACACGCCACCACGCCGCGGCGCCCGACGATGCGACCGTGAACGACGTGCTCGCCGGCAACCTCTGCCGCTGTACCGGCTACGCCCCCATTGCGCTGGCCGCCAGGCAGGCCTACCAGGGCGCGCCGCGCGACGACCGATTCATGGCGCAGGAGACGGCGACCCTGGAGGCGCTTGCCGGCCTGCAGGATGACAAGACCCTCGCGGTGGCGGACGAGAGCGGCGTCAGGCAGTTCTTCGCACCGGCCAGCCTTGAGGTTCTGGCGGAACTCTATGAGGAGCATCCGGAGGCGACCCTGGTCGCCGGCTCTACCGACGTGGGTCTCTGGGTCACCAAGGACCTGTTCCGCCCGCAGACGGTGATCGCCCTCGGTCGCGTTGCCGGCCTCGCAGAGATCGATGAAACCGGCGACACGCTGGAGATTGGCGCGGGGGTGACCTACAGCGAGGCCATGGCGCGGCTCGCCGCGCACTATCCCGACATGGGCGAGGTGATGCGGCGCCTCGGCTCGATGCAGATTCGCAACGCCGGGACCATCGGCGGCAACATCGCCAACGGCTCACCCATCGGCGATTCGCCGCCGCTGCTGATCGCCGCCGGGGCGACCCTGCACCTGCGCAAAGGGACGGCACGCCGCTCCCTGCCGCTGGAGGACTTCTTCATCGACTACGGCAAGCAGGACCGTGCGGCGGGCGAGTTCGTCGCGGGCATGACCCTGCCCCTGCCGCAGCCGGGCCAGATGTTTCGCGCCTACAAGATCTCAAAGCGTTTCGACCAGGACATCTCCGCCCTGCTGGGGGCCTTCAACCTCACGATCGAGGACGGGCGGATTGCCGAAGCGCGCCTTGCCTACGGCGGCCTGGCGGCGACGCCCAAGCGCGCGCCAGCGGCCGAAGCCGCGCTGACCGGCGCGGTCTGGGACGAACCGACGCTGGAGCGCGCCATGACCGCGCTGGAGCGCGACTTCTCCCCGATCAGCGACTGGCGCGCCTCGGCGGACTATCGCATGACCGTCGCGAAGAACCTGCTGCGGCGCTGCTTCATCGAAACGACGGCGCCGGACAGCGCGACACGGCTGGTGGGCCCCGGCGCCATCGGGGCCCCGGGTTATGCCCATGCCTGAAGCGGCGATCAAAGGCGGCGTGCAGGAGCCGCTGCGCCACGACAGCGGGCACAAGCACGTCTCCGGCTCGGCCGCCTACATCGACGACCTGCCGGAGCCGCAGGGCCTGCTGCATGTCGCGCTCGGCCTTTCAACGGTGGCCCGCGGCCGCATCCGCAAGCTGGACCTGGCACCGGTGCGCGCGGCGGAGGGGGTTGCCCTGGTGCTCACCGCCGCCGATGTTCCCGGCGTCAACGACATCAGCCCGACCCATCGCCACGACGAGCCGATCCTGGCCGAAGAAGCGGTGGAGTACGTCGGGCAGCCGATCTTCGCCGTAGCGGCCCGTACGCGCGACGAGGCGCGGCGCGCGGCGCGGCTGGCGGAAATCGACTACGAGACGCTGCCGGCGGTGCTGAGCTTTGCGGAGGCCCGCGCCGGCGGGGAGATGGTGACGGAGCCCATGACTCTCGCCCGCGGCGATGCCGCCGCCGCCCTGAAGGCCGCACCGCGCCGGCTGCAGGGCCGCATGGCCGTTGGCGGGCAGGAGCACTTCTATCTGGAAAGTCAGATCGCCATGGCCCTGCCCGGCGAGGACGACGAGGTCCGGGTGCTGTCCTCCACGCAGCATCCCACCGAAATCCAGACCATGGTGGCCGGGGCGCTGGGGGTGCCTGCCAATGCCGTCACCGTCGAGGTGCGGCGTATGGGCGGCGCCTTCGGCGGCAAGGAGACCCAGGGCAATCTTTTCGCCGTGGTCGCGGCCCTGGTCGCCAAAAAGACCGGACGCGCGGCCAAGATCCGGCCCGACCGCGACGACGACTTCGCCGTCACCGGCAAGCGTCACGATTTCGAGATCGACTACGACGTCGGATTCGACGGGGAGGGGCGCATCCTGGCCCTGGACATGACCTATGCGGCGCGCTGCGGGTGGTCGGCGGACCTCTCGGGCCCGGTCACCGACCGCACCCTCTTTCACGCCGACAACTGCTACTACTTTCCCGATGTCCGCCTCACCTCCCAGCCGCTGAAGACCAACACCTGCTCCCACACCGCCTTCCGCGGTTTCGGCGGCCCCCAGGGCATGATCGGCGGCGAGCGGGTGATCGAGGAGATCGCCTTCGCCCTCGGCAAGGACCCGCTGGAGATCCGCAAGCTGAATCTCTACGGCCCTGGCGGCCGGGACGTGACGCCCTATCACCAGCAGGTCGAAGACAACATCGCGCCGGAGATCATCGAAAATCTGGAAGCCGACAGCGGCTATCGCGCCAGGCGGGATGCCATCCGGGCGTTCAACGAAACGTCGCCGGTGATCAAGCGCGGCATCGCGCTGACACCGGTGAAGTTCGGCATCTCCTTCACGCTCACGGCCTACAACCAGGCCGGCGCGCTGGTGCATATCTACCGCGACGGCTCCATTCATCTGAACCACGGCGGCACCGAGATGGGCCAGGGACTCTACACCAAGGTGGCCCAGGTCGTCGCGGAGGCCTTTCAGGTCGACATCGACCGGGTGCGCATCACCGCCACTTCCACCGGCAAGGTGCCCAACACCTCGGCCACCGCGGCCTCCTCCGGTTCGGACATCAACGGCATGGCCGCGCTCAACGCCTGCAACACCATCAAGGCGCGGCTGGTCGACTTCGCGATGGAGAACTGGGGTGTGCCGGAAGACCAGATCGAGTTCCTTCCCGGCTGCCTGCGTGTCGGCAACCAGAAGATCGCCTTTGCCGAGGTCGTGAATGCGGCCTATCTGGCCCGGGTCTCGCTGTCCTCGACCGGCTTCTACAAGACGCCGAAGATCCACTGGGACCGCGCCGCGGGCCGGGGTCGTCCGTTCTATTACTTCTCCTACGGGGCTGCCGTCAGCGAGGTGGCCGTCGATACGCTGACCGGCGAATACAGGGTCGAGCGCGTCGACATCCTGCACGACGTCGGCGAGTCCCTGAATCCGGCCATCGATCTGGGCCAGATCGAAGGCGGCTTCGTGCAGGGCATGGGCTGGCTCACCACCGAGGAGCTGTGGTGGGACGACGCCGGCCGCTTGCGCACCCATGCGCCCTCGACCTACAAGATTCCGGCCTGCAGCGACCGGCCCCCGGTCTTCAATGTCGACCTGCTGAAGGACAGCCCGAATCGGGAGGAAACCATCTTTCGCTCCAAGGCCGTGGGGGAGCCGCCGCTGATGCTGGCGATCTCCGTGCTCCATGCGCTCTCGGACGCCATTGCCGCGGTCGGCGACCATCGCCTCTGTCCGCGGCTCGACGCCCCGGCAACGCCCGAGCGGGTGCTGATGACCGTCGAACGCCTGCGCAAAGAGGTCATGGCCTCCGCGGAGGCGGCGTCATGACTGTGTCCGCAAGCGACAGCGGCGCGGTGCCCCGCCTGGAAGTGAAGGGCGTCACCAAGCGCTTCCCGGGCGTTCTGGCCAACGACCACGTCGACTTTGCCGTCGCGCCGGGCGAGGTGCATGCGCTGCTGGGCGAGAACGGCGCCGGCAAGTCGACCCTGGTGAAAATGATCTACGGCGTTCTCCACCCCGACGAGGGCACGCTGGCCTGGAATGGTGAAGTGATGCAGATCGCCGATCCGCATGCCGCCCGGGCGCTGGGCATCGGCATGGTGTTCCAGCACTTCTCCCTCTTCGAGGCGATGACGGTGCTGGAGAACATCGCGCTGGGTATGGACAAGCCCGGCGACATGGCAGCCTTGTCGGAGCGGGTGCGCGACGTCTCCGAGGCTTACGGCCTGCCGCTGGACCCGGACCGCGACGTCTACACGCTTTCGGTCGGCGAACGCCAGCGCATCGAGATCGTGCGCTGCCTGCTGCAGAACCCCAAGCTGCTGATCATGGACGAACCGACCTCGGTGCTGACGCCGCAGGAGGTGGAGCGGCTGTTCGAGACGCTGCGCAAGCTGGCCGCCGAGGGCGTGTCGATCCTCTACATCTCCCACAAGCTGGAGGAGATCAAACAGCTCTGCGACCGCGCGACGATCCTGCGCGGTGGCCGCGTGGTGGCGGAATGCGATCCGGCCCAAGAGACCGCCAAGTCCATGGCCCAGATGATGATCGGCACGGAGCTGAAGACCGTGGAGCGCCGTGCCGAGGGGGCGGCGGGCGAGGCGCGGCTGGTGGTCGAGGGGCTGACCCTGACCTCCGAAGAGATCCACGGCGTCGACCTGAAGAACATCTCCTTTGCCGTGCGCGCGGGCGAGATCTTCGGCATCGCCGGGGTTGCCGGCAACGGCCAGAACGAGCTGCTGCTGGGCCTCTCCGGCGAGCGTTTGGCGGATCATGAATCCGTGCTGCGCATCGACGGTGCGCCGGCCGGCCGCAGCAACGCCGGCGCGCGCCGCAAGCTGGGCCTCTGCGCGGTGCCGGAGGAACGCAACGGCCACGGCGCGGTGCCGGGCATGACCCTGGTGGAGAACGCAGTCCTGAGCGGCCATCACCGCATGGGCCTGCTGTCATCGCTCTTCATCCGCGCCGCCGCCGCAGCCCGCTTCGCGCAGCAGATCGTCGCCGCCTTCGACGTGCGCACGCCAAGCGTTTCGGCCTCCGCCGGCAGCCTCTCCGGCGGCAACCTGCAGAAGTTCATCGTTGGGCGGGAGATCCTGCAGAAGCCCAAGGTGCTGGTGGTTTCCCAGCCGACCTGGGGCGTCGACGCCGGTGCCGCCGCAGCCATCCACCAGGCGCTGGCCGACCTGGCCGCCGAGGGCGTGGCGGTGGTCGTGGTCTCCCAGGATCTCGACGAACTCCTCGCCATCACCGACCGTCTCGCCGTCATCAATGTCGGCGTACTGTCCAGCGCCATGCTGACGCGCGAGGCCTCGGTGGAGGAAATCGGCCTGCTGATGGGCGGCGTCCACGGCGTCAGCACCGATGCCGCCGTGGTGCATCCGGAGGCTGCCCATGTCGCTTAACCCGGGAGCCGCCGGCAACCGGCTGGTCGTCTACAGCATCTTCAACCCGGCGTCCTGGAAGATCGAGCCGCGGCGGGAGATCCCCAAGAGCCTGCTCTACGCCACCCCGCTGCTGGCGGTGGTGCTGACGGTGGTGACCGGCTTCTTCATCTTCCTTTCCATGGGCTACAACCCCTTCCTGGCGCTCTATCACTTCTTTGTTTCGCCGCTGCTGACGCTCTACGGTCTCAGCGAACTGCTGGTGAAAGCCGGGCCGCTGATCATGATCGGCGTCGGTCTCGCCGTCGGCTTCCGCGCCAACGTCTGGAACATCGGCGCCGAGGGGCAGCTCACTCTGGGCGCCATAACCGGCGGCGTGATTGCGCTGGCCTTCTGGAACCAGGAAACCTGGTGGACCCTGCCGCTGATGTGCCTCTGCGCGGTCGGCGGCGGCATGGCCTACGCGGCGATCCCCGCCTTCCTGCGCACCCGTTTCAACGTGAACGAGATCCTCACCAGCCTGATGCTGACCTACGTGGCGACGTTGTTTCTGTCGACCCTGGTCTACGGGCCGCTGAAGGACCCTATGGGCTTCAACTTCCCGCAGTCGCGCATGTTCGGCGACGCCGCGCTGCTGCCGATCCTGCTGGAGGGCACGCGCCTGCACCTGGGCGGCGTAGTGGCCTTGATGATCGCGGTGGCGGTCTGGGTGCTGATGACCTTCACCATCGTCGGCTTTCAGGTGCGCGTGCTCGGTCAGGCCCCGGCGGCGGCACGCTACGCCGGCTTCAGCGGCAAGCGCATCGTGTGGTTCTGCCTGCTGCTGAGCGGCGGCCTCGCCGGGCTCGCCGGCACCTTCGAGGTGGCGGGCCCCATCGGCCAGCTCGTGCCGGTGATCTCCCCCGGCTACGGCTTCACCGCCATCATCGTCGCCTTTCTCGGGCGCCTGCATCCCCTGGGGATCATCCTCTCCGGGCTGGTGATGGCGCTCTCCTACATCGGCGGCGAGAACGCCCAGGTGCAGGTCGGCCTGCCCCAGGCGGTGACCGGCGTCTTCCAAGGCCTGCTGCTGTTCTTCCTCCTGGCCTCCGACTTCCTGGTGCGCTACCGCGTCCGCCGCAATCCGGCGGCCCTGCGCCACGCGCCCCAGGCGCAACCGGCGGAGTAGACGCCCATGTCCATCGATGCCGTCGCCCTCGTGCTCCTCACCGTCATCGGCTCGGCGACCCCGCTGCTCTTCGCGGCGCTGGGCGAACTTGTCGTGGAGAAGTCCGGTGTCCTCAACCTGGGCGTCGAGGGCATGATGATCCTGGGTGCCGTCGCGGCCTTCGGCGTCGCTGTCACCACCGGCTCAGGCACCCTCGGCGTGCTGGCCGGTGCGGCGGCCGGCATGGCCATGGCCTTCATCTTCGGCGTGCTGACCCTCACCCTGGCCGCCAACCAGGTGGCCACGGGCCTCGCCCTCACCATCTTCGGCCTCGGCCTTTCCGCGCTGCTCGGCGTCGGCTTCATCGGCATTCCGGTGGAGCCGCTGCCCAAGCTGGCGCTGCCCGGCCTCAGCGACCTGCCGCTCATCGGCCCGCTCATCTTCGGCCACGACGCCCTGATCTATCTCTCGATCTTTGCCGTCGCCGCCGTTGCCTGGTTCCTGAAGAAGTCGCGTGCCGGCATGATCCTGCGCGCGGTGGGCGAGTCCGACATTTCGGCACACTCCATCGGATACGATGTCATCGCCGTGCGCTACCGCGCCGTTCTTTTCGGCGGCGCCATGGCGGGTCTCGGCGGTGCCTTCCTCTCCCTGGTCTACACGCCGCTGTGGAACGAGGGCATGACCGCGGGGCGCGGCTGGATCGCGCTGGCCCTGGTGGTCTTCGCTTCCTGGCGGCCCTGGCGCCTCCT
This sequence comes from Rhodospirillales bacterium BBD 1991-14, assembly GCA_001657395.1. GTDB lineage: Bacteria > Pseudomonadota > Alphaproteobacteria > Kiloniellales > Kiloniellaceae > Pelagibius. Next base: position 58,266 of record LYSY01000004.1, read on the forward strand.
GGCCGGCGCCTATCTCTTCGGCGGCGTCACCATCCTGCAGCTCTACATGCAGGGCGCGGGCGGCTTCGACATCCCGGCCCAGGTGATGTCCATGCTGCCGTACCTGGCGACCATTCTTGTACTGACGATCATCGCCGCCGGCCCCTGGAAGGGCCGCCTCGATGCTCCGGCTTGCCTCGGCAAGCCTTTTAGGCCATCAACATAACAAGGGACACCGGGAAAGAACCCACTCACTAGGAGGCTCAGAAGAATGTTCAAAACCCTGTCACGCCGCCATTTCCTGGCGGGCAGTACCGCTGCGGCGGGCGCGCTCGGCCTGGGAAGCCGTGCCGCCTTCGCCGCCGACCCGCTGAAGGTCGGCTTCGTCTACGTCGGGCCCATCGGCGACTTCGGCTGGACCCACGGCCACGACGTCGGCCGCAAGGCCGTTGAGAAGGAGTTCGGCGACAAGGTGGAGACCACCTATGTCGAAAGCGTGCCGGAGGCGGACAGCGAGCGCGTCATCCGCCAGCTCGCCGCCGCTGGCAACAAGCTGATCTTCACCACGTCCTTCGGCTACATGAACCCGACCATCAAGGTCGCCAAGCAGTTCCCGGACGTGAAGTTCGAGCATGCGACGGGCTTCAAGACCGCGCCGAACGTCTCGGCCTACAACGCCCGCTTCTACGAAGGGCGCGCGGTCATCGGCACCATCGCCGGACACCTGACCGAGACCGGCAAGTTCGGCTACATCGCCTCCTTCCCCATTCCGGAGGTGGTGATGGGCATCAACGCCTTCATCCTTGCCGCCCGCAAGGTGAGGCCCGATGCGGAGATCAGCGTGGTCTGGGTGAACTCCTGGTTCGACCCGGGCAAGGAGGCCGATGCCGCCAAGGTGCTGATCGACCAGGGCTGCGACGTCATCACCCAACACACCGACAGCGCCGCGCCGATCCAGACCGCTGGCGCCCGCGGCGTCTGGTGCTTCGGCCAGGCTTCCGACATGTCGTCCTTCGCGCCGGAGCATCATGCGACCGCGATCCTGGACGTCTGGGCGCCCTACTACATCGCGCGCACCGCCGCGGTGCTGGACGGCACCTGGCAGACCACCAACGTCTGGCAGGGCATGAAGGAGGGCATGGTGGAGATGTCCCCCTACAACGAGCGCCTGCCGGCCGAGGTGGTGGAAGCGGCGGAGAAGGTGCGCAAGGGCATACTCGACGGCAGCCACCATGCCTTCACCGGCCCGATCAACGACCAGACCGGCAAGGAGCGCGTCCCCGCCGGCGTGACCATGACCGACGAGGCCCTGCTCACCATGGACTGGTACGTCGAGGGCGTGACGGCGTAACGCCCAGCGGCGGTAAGGGTACGAAAACAGCGGGGAGTTTTCCCCGCTGTTTGCTTAGGTGCTTCGGAGTCAACGACCTTTGGCCATTCCGCAGTATTCGCGAAAGGTGTATCTCTGGACGGCCGCCGCGGTGGCCACTGCCCTGGGTGCAGCTTGGATGGCGCGCGCCCTTGTTCAAGAACCGATGATCTTCGATCTCTCTACGGCGACCGCGGTTCTTGGCGTTTTTCTTATCTCACTCGTTGCGCTCTACTACTCACTGTCTTCAAGGCATGCCGCCGCCAAGGGGCGTTCAGGCGGCTTTGCAGCCAAGCTCGGGCAAGGGATGGCACTCATCCTTTTCGGGATTGCCGTAAGCATCGCCCAGGTCGGCATTGGCTACGCCTTGGCGGATATCGTCGGCTTCCGGACGGAATTTGATTACATCGAACCTTACGAAGTGGCGGCGGAGGGGTCTGATCGGGACCGGTCAGTCGTGCTGGATGCGCGTGCGTCCCACCAGTTTACCTTGTTGAACATCGTCAAACGAACGGGCCCACCCTTCTGGTTTGCGCTCTGTGCCGGCCCTGGCAAAGCGCCGCCGCTGCTCCCTGAAGATGCCAGAGTATTTCACATGGTTGACGGTCGGGATGTCCAGTTGGAGGCCGACTTCCGCTATGACGAACATCGTGATCCGCCCCGCCGGGCCGAATGCACTGTCGAAGAGCTTCACATCTTCCTCGACGTGCCGCAGCGCGAGCGTATCTGCATCGATCTACGCTTTCTTGAAGGCAGCCAGCGAAGCTGCTGGGATCTGGTGCGTGAGCTGGACGAGGATGTCGTCATGTTGCGGGATGCTCTGCGCCTTTAGCCGATGCACCAGGGCTCCGCTGCATGCCCGGTTGCAAGGCCGGCCGTGTCGATTGCGGTGATGGCCTTTGCGTCCGTGTTGATTGGCGTGCGAGACGGAGTTACGGCCAGAGACCGACCACCATGAGCAACAGGGCCATGCCAGCCAGCGCCTGCACAACCGCACCGCCGGCCAGAATACGGATCACCCGCGCCTCGCTTGCCTCCTGTTCGAAGGCATCGCGGCGGACCAGCCAGTAGTAACTGTCATTCGGCAGAATCGCGACGAAGGAGCCGAGGCAGATCGCAAAGACGGCGGCGATGGGATCGGCCCCGCTTGCCGCCACGACAGGGGCGGCCACCGGGGCAACGGCGGCGAAGGTCGCCATCGAGGACCCTTGCGCCAGTTTGAAGATCACTGTCAGGCCGAAAAGCGCCATCAGCGTCAGCAGCCCGCTTCCTGTTGGCGCCAGTTGGTTCAGCGGCACCAGCCCCGTCACCACGGCCCCGAAGGCGCTGGCCGCGCCGATGACCAGCAGGAGCGAGCCGGTGCGCCGCACGGCGCTGTCGAGGCAGGCGCGGCGCTCGGCGGCGGGCGTCTGCAACAGAGCAAGGACCGCCGCGGCGATCAATGCCCCTTTCGGTGTGAGCAGGAAATCAAGAGCGCCGATACCGCTCTGTCCGAACAGGCCGCCCAAGACGAGCAGGGCGGTCAGGACCGCAAAGGGCGCGGCGGCGATCCACAGCCGTCCTTCGTGGTGATCCGTCTGTTCTTCGTTCCCCTCCGCGGTCCTGCCGACGGCGAAGCGTCCCCAGATCACCCCGGCAGCCCAGACCGGCAGCGTCAACAAGACGCCGAACAAGAGCAACATGGCAGGCTGTGCACTAGCCGTGCTGGCCGCGCCCAGGCCCACTGCCACAATCAATGGCCCTGCGGGATAGAGCAGTTTGAACCCGGCATAGGCCCCGAACGCCAGATCGAGCTTGTAGCGCCCGGCCGCCGGGGCGAGCGCGGCATAGGCCGTGTCAGGGCAGATCATGGCGGCACCCGCAACCGGCGATGCCAGGGCGGCGCTGCGCCCCGCCGCCTCTGACGCCACGTTCCGGCAGGACAGGGCCGCCGCCATCGTGAAGGATGGCAGCAGGATCAGGGCGAACTCGCCCAAGGCCCAGCCAAACCCGGTGTTGAAGGTGGAGATCATCTCCGCCGCACCGAGGCCACTGGCAAGGCCGAGCAGAAGCGTCAGCAGCACCATCCAGATGACCAGGGGAAGGTCCGGAAGCCAGCGCGAACGGACGGCGGCATGAGCGGTGGACGTCGTGGTATCTGCCATGTCGGTGACGGGCCTGTAAGATGAATTTGACTCATGGTACGCTGCGATATCTGACGGTAAAAATGAGAAAACCTGATATCATCATGCGTCATGCTCATGCTAAGATCCCGCTCCGGTCGCTCCAGGTCTTCGAGGCCGCCGCCCGTTGCGGCAGCTTCACCGCCGCCGGGACAGAACTCGGGATCACCCAAAGCGGGGTGTCCCGGCAGGTTTCGGATCTCGAAGCGGTCCTGGGTGTCGCGCTCTTCACCCGGAACGGCGCCCGGTTGACAGTGACATCAGCCGGACAGCGGTTGGCCGGCCAGCTTGCCGATGCCTTCGCCCGGACATGGGCGGCGGTTGCCGAGGCGACGCGCTCGGATCAGGTGGTGATCCTTTCGATGCTGCCGTCCGTTGCGACCCGCTGGTTCGCGCCGCGCCTCGGGCGCTTTATGGCGGCGCACCCGGAGATCGACCTGCGGATCACGGCCTCGCGCCATCTGGTGGATTTTGCCGCGGAGGGCATTGATGCCGCGATCCGCTACAGCCCGGCGCCCTCCCCCGATCTGGAGGCGACCAAACTCGCCGATGAGACGGTGCGGCCCGTCTGCACCCCTGACTACGCGCGCAAGCTCGGCCTGTCGAAGCCGGACGACCTTGGCCGCGCGGTCCTGCTCCACGGCGACATTCCGGAAAACTGGGACGCCTGGTTTGCCGCGGCGGGCTGTGCGCAGGCCCCACAGCCGGGACCGCGACTGGGCGATGACGGCGCTATCCTCCAGGCCGTGCTGGACCATCAGGGCGTGGCGCTTGGCCGCTCCCTCCTCGTGGCCGACGATATTGCCAATGGCCGCCTGGTCACGCTCTTCGAGACGTCGCTCGCAGCCAGCCATGCCTATTGGTTCGTGCGTCCCGACAGCAGCCCACCGACCAAGGCGACCTCAGCCGTGCAGGCATGGTTGCTGCACGCGTTTGGGGAGGGCGGCTGATGTTTCTTCGAGCGGATCGCGGTTTGATGGCAGCGGCAAAGATGGGGCGCCAGGGCATCCCCCTGCACCTCTTAGTCGGCCCGATCAAGGACCAGACCGGCAAGGAACGCATCGCCGCCGTCTTGATTTCTGACGGGCTCCGCAGGCTACTTGCGTCCTGCCGTCTTCTTCGCCTTCGTGGTGATCACTGGGTTCAGCGGCGCGGCCTGGTCGGGGAGGGGGACGGTGGGCATCTGGAATTGGGCGCTGGGCAGTTTCGGTTTCGCCGGGAGCTTGGGGCCGGTTGCGGCTTTGCCTGACACCGCTCCGCCCTCGCCGCGGATGTTGGCGAGCAGGGTGCGGTGGTCGGGCAGGGCCTTGACCGCGGCGTCGATGGCGCGGCGGGTCTGCTTCACGTAGTCGCGCCAGGGGGCGGGGCGCAGCACCACGCCGCCGTCGCGCGGCGGGGCGGCGTAGCCGGTCTCGTAGACCTGCTTGCCCAGCATCACCGCGTGATAGACGCGGTAGGAGAACAGCGAGGAGAACGCGAGGTCGTAGCGCGTCGGGACGGCGTGCTTCCAGAGCGCCAGGTTGGCGGCCAGGGAGTCCGGCACCTCGAGCGCTTCGCGGGCGTCGATCCAGTAGGGACTGTCCGTGCGGTTGCCCAGCGCATAGTGCAGGCAGATGAAGTCCCGCACCTCGTCGTAAAGCTGCGTCGCGATGGTGTTGTAGCGCTCGCGCGGAGGCGCGGCGAAGTCCTTGTCCGGGAAGTAGGCGAGCAGCCAGCGCGCGCTCATCTCGATCATGTAGATGGCGGTCGACTCCAGCGGCTCGATGAAGCCCGAGGACAGGCCTATCGCGACACAGTTCTTCACCCAGGGCCGGCGCGTGCGCCCGACCCGCATGGGGATGAAGCGCGGCACCGCGTCCTTGGCCGCCGCGCCCAGTTGCGGGGCCAGATGGTTGAGCAGTTCGGCGCCCGCTTCGTCGTCGCTGCGGTGGGCGCTGGAGAAGACGTAGCCGGTGCCGACCCGGCTGTAGAGCGGCACGCGCCAGGCCCAGCCGGCGCCCAGCGCCGTCGAGCGGGTCAGCGGCTCGATCCTCTGCGGGTCCGGATGGGGGATCTGCACCGCCGCCGCGCGGTCGTTGGCGAGATACCGGGAATAGTCGACGAAGGGCTCGCCCAGTGCCTTGTTGATGAGGAAGCCGCGAAAGCCGGTGCAGTCGATCACCAGCTCCACCGGGTGGGCGCCGCGCTCCTTTAGGGTGAGGGCGGTGATGAAGCCGCGCTCGTCGGTCTCGATGTCCTCCACGTCGTCGCGGATGTGCTCCACACCGCGCGCCACGCAGACCTCGCTCAGCAGTTCGGCGAAGCGCCCGGCGTCCAAGTGATAGGCGAAGCCGGCGCCCTGGGTGAAGGGCTTGGCGTCCAGCGGGCGCGGCCCCTTGAGGGCCAGGCCCAGGTCCAGCGCCGGGGAGACGACGCGGGAGAAGTCGTGACCGCCGGCGCCGTACTTCAGGAAGTAGTGGGCGGCATCGACGCCGCCGATCACCGGCGCCTCGTTGAAGGAGTTGATGTAGGCGATGCGCTTGCCGTTTTTATCGACGTTCCAGTTGTCGAACAGCACACCCAGCTTGAAGGAGGCGTTGCAGTGCTTGAAGAAGTCCCGTTCCGGGATGCCCATCTGCTGAAGCAGCCGCGGCATGGCCGGCACCGTCGCCTCGCCGACGCCGACGGTGGAGACGTTGGGCGACTCGATCAGCGTGACCTTCCGCGCTCCACCCTCTTTTGCCTGGGTCCTGAAGGCCGTGGTCAGAATCAGCGCCGTCAACCAGCCGGCCGTGCCGCCACCCACGATGGTGACGGCGGTAATCCGCTCGCCCATGCTGTCTTTCCCCCTCCGGACAGGCTCTTCTACGGTGCGTGCCCTGATACTCGCTTGGCCGAACCGTGATGCCTTCCTGGCCAGCCCCTCCTAGCCAAAACGTCCGGCTGTCAGCTTGCGCCTGTGGCAAACCTGGGTCAATGGGCGAGCCGCGATGGCCGGCGGTTCTTTCGGGGGATGGCCGGTCGAGGGGTGCTTTGGCTTTGAGGCAGCGCGGTTTTTTGCCAGACTTGGGATCGGACTTGGTTCATTCCGTCCGCAGCAGCAGGGGAGCGCGTGCGATGACTGCAGGATTTCTTCAACCCGGCCGTGTCGCGGTGGTGACCGGCGCGGCCTCCGGCATCGGCCTGGCGGCCTGCAAAGGCTTCGCCGAGATGGGCCTGAAGACCGTGCTGGCCGACGTCGAGGCGGCGGCCTTGGAGAGCGCGGCGGCCGCGGTGGCGGCGCTGGCCGCGGGCGGCGCGGAGGATGTTCTGGCGGTTCCCACCGACGTCGCCTCCGAAGACGCCATCGCCGCCCTGGCGGAGGCGACCTATCAGCGCTTCGGGCGCTGCGATCTCCTGATGAACAATGCCGCGCTGCGAGTCTCCGGCGGGGCGAGCGAGGACCTGGGCGACTGGCGGCAGACCATGGCGGTGAACTTCTGGGCCGCGGTGGTGGCCGAGCGCGCCTTCCTGCCGCGCATGATGGCGCAGGGGGAGCCGGCGGCCATCGTCAACACCGGCTCCAAGCAGGGCATCACCAACCCGCCGGGCAACACCATCTACAACGTCACCAAGTCGGCGCTGAAGACCTACACAGAGCAGTTGCAGCATCGCCTGCGCAACACCGAGGGCTGCCGGGTCTCTGCCCACCTGCTGGTGCCGGGCTGGACCACCACGGGTAAGCGCGAGCACAAGCCCGGCGCCTGGCTGCCCGCCCAGGTGATCGAGGTGATGCTGGAGGCGCTGGAGCGCGGCGACTTCTACATCATCTGCCCGGATGACGAGGTGACGGCGGAGATGGACCACAAGCGCATGCTCTGGGCCGCCGGCGACATCATCGAAAACCGCCCGCCGCTGTCGCGCTGGGACAAGGACTGGGCCGACAAGTTCGACCAGGGCTGACACCGGATCCATGTCCCCCACACCCATGTTCGAGACCCAACCGCTGACCCGCGACCTTCCTCTCGACCCGCTGCAGACGGCCTTGCTGGTCGTCGACATGCAGAACTTCTGCGTGCGGCCCGACGGCGGCGAGATGGCGCTGCTGTCCCCTGAGACGGACGAGATCGACTACGGCGCCTACTTCCGGCGCCTGGAGGAGACCACGGTCCCCAACATCCAGCGGCTGCAGGCGGCCTGCCGCGCTGCGGGCGCGGAGGTGCTCTACACCACCATCGAAAGCCTCACTCTCGACGGGCGCGACCGCAGCCTCGACTACAAGATCAGCGGCTTCAACATCCCCAAGGGCGCTTGGGAGGGGCGGGTGGTGGACGACCTGGCGCCCGGCGACGACGAGATCGTGCTGCCGAAGACCTCCTCGTCGGTCTTCATCTCGACCAACATCGACTACCTGCTGCGCAACCTTGGCGTCCGCCAGCTTGTCATCTGCGGCATCCGGACCGATCACTGTGTCCAGAGCGCGGTGCGTGATGCCTGCGACCTCGGCTACCTCGTGACACTCGTGAGCGACGCCTGCACCTCTTTCGACGAGGGCGTCCACCGGACCGCGCTGCAGACGCTGCAGGGCTACTGCCGGCTGGCGGTGACAGACACCCTCCTCGCTGAACTCTCGGCCGGGGCGTCTTCCTAGCGGGGGCCTCTTCCTAACAGACTAAACGATCCGGTTGGGTTGACAGCCGGCGCCCGCCAAACAAAGATTAAGGCAGTAGCCAGGGGAGCTCCGGCAAGGAGCTGAGAGGCCGATAGGGTGCTGAGAGGCACCGGCGCGGCGACCCTTCGAACCTGATCCAGTTAACGCTGGCGTAGGGATGGCTGGAAGCCGGCACCCGCCAAAGGTCTCCAGACCCGCAGAAGGTCTCAAGACCGAAGACTCCAGAAAGCGAGTCCGGCCCCAAGAAATCCTCACAGCCGATGCGTGAATTGGGTCTCTCGACGACAAACGAGGGAGAGCCAAATGAACGCCGTTTCCCCTGATACCCAGAAGAAGTCCGACAACAAGGCCGCGCGCACGCCCAGCATCACCACGGGGCCGCTGCCGTCGTCCCGCAAGGTCTACGAGCCCGGGGCGCTGCACGCGGACCTCCGGGTGCCCCTGCGCGCCATCGACCTGCATCCGACGGCCGAGGAGCCGCCGGTGGTGGTCTACGACAGCTCCGGGCCCTATACCGACCCCGCGGTGGCGACCGATATCGCCGGCGGCCTGCCCCGTCTGCGCCAGCCCTGGATCGAGGCGCGCGGCGACGTCGAGCGCTACGACGGCCGCCATGTGAAGCCGGAGGACGACGGCTTCGTCGGCGCCGACAAGGAGACGCCGGCCTTTCCCGTGCGTCACCAGCCCCTGCGGGCGCAGGGCAATGGCGCCGTGACGCAACTCGCCTATGCCCGCGCCGGCATCGTGACGCCGGAGATGGAGTTCATCGCCATCCGCGAGAACCTGGGCCGCGCCGAACTGAAGGAGAAGATGGCGCGCGACGGCGAGAGCTGGGGCGCCAGCATCCCCGACCATGTCACGCCGGAATTCGTGCGCGACGAGGTGGCCCGCGGGCGCGCCATCATCCCCGCCAATGTGAACCATCCGGAAATCGAACCGATGATCATCGGCCGGAACTTCCTGGTGAAGATCAACGCCAACATCGGCAACTCCGCCGTCACCTCTTCCATGGCCGAGGAGGTGGACAAGATGGTCTGGGCGATCCGCTGGGGCGCCGACACGGTGATGGACCTTTCCACCGGCCGCAACATCCACAACATCCGCGAATGGATCATCCGCAACAGCCCGGTGCCCATCGGTACGGTGCCGATCTATCAGGCGCTGGAGAAGGTGAAAGGCGTTGCCGAAGACCTGACCTGGGAGGTGTTCCGCGACACCCTGATCGAACAGGCCGAGCAGGGTGTGGATTACTTCACCATCCACGCCGGCGTGCGCCTGCATTACATCCCGCTGACGGTGGAGCGCACCACCGGCATCGTCTCGCGCGGCGGCTCCATCATGGCCAAGTGGTGCCTGCACCACCACCAGGAGAGCTTTCTCTACGAGCACTTCGAGGAGATCTGCGACATCTGCCGCGCCTATGACGTGTCGTTTTCCCTGGGGGACGGCCTGCGCCCGGGCTCCATCGCCGATGCCAACGACGCGGCGCAGTTCGCCGAGCTGGAGACCCTGGGCGAACTGACGAAGATCGCCTGGGACCGGGACTGCCAGGTGATGATCGAAGGCCCCGGCCACGTGCCGATGCACAAGGTCAAGGAAAACGTCGACAAGCAGCTCGACGTCTGCGGCGAGGCGCCCTTCTACACCCTGGGGCCGCTGGCCACCGACATCGCGCCGGGCTACGACCACATCACCTCCGGCATCGGGGCGGCGATGATCGGCTGGTTCGGCACGGCCATGCTCTGCTATGTCACGCCCAAGGAGCACCTGGGCCTGCCCGACCGCGACGACGTGAAGACAGGTGTGATCACCTACAAGATCGCCGCGCACTCGGCGGATCTCGCCAAGGGCCATCCGGCGGCGCAGGTGCGCGACGACGCGCTGTCGCGGGCCCGCTTCGAGTTCCGCTGGGAGGATCAGTTCAACCTCTCCCTCGATCCCGATACGGCGCGCTCGTTCCACGACCAGACCCTGCCCAAGGAGGCGCACAAGGTCGCCCATTTCTGTTCCATGTGCGGGCCGAAGTTCTGCTCCATGCGCATCTCCCACGACATCCGTGCCGATGCCCGCAAGCAGGGGATGGCCGAGATGGCGGCGCGCTACCGCGACGGCGGCGATCTTTATGTTCCGGCGGAGCGGGCAGGCGACGCGGCGGAGTGACCGCCATGGCGGAAAGGCAAGAGATCACGGTGGTCGGGGGCGGCGTTGCCGGCCTCTGCGCCGCCGTGGCGCTGCGCGAGCGCGGCTATCCGGTGACGGTGGTCGAGCGCGGGCTCGGCCCGGGACGCCAGTCCTGTTCCTGGTATGCCGGCGGCATGCTGGCGCCCTGGTGCGAGGGCGAGACGGCGGAGGAACCGGTCGTGCGCCTGGGGCAGGAGGCGATCGGCTGGTGGGATGAAAGGGTACCGGGGGTGGAGCGGCGCGGCTCCCTGGTGCTGGCCGCGGCCCGCGACGGTCCCGAGTTGGACCGTTTCGCCCGGCGCACAGGCACTCAGCCCGGCGTGCATCACCTGCTGAACGACGGCGGCATCGCCGCCCTGGAGCCGGCGCTGGCCGGGCGCTTCGCGCGCGCGCTCTATTTTCCGCAGGAAGCGCATCTCGATCCGCGCGCCGCTCTGGCCGCGCTCAGCCGCCGCTTCTGCGGCCTGGGCGGGATCATCCGCTACCGGACGGAAGCGCAACACCTCCGCCGAGGCCTGGTCGTCGACGCCCGCGGCTTCGCGGCCCGCGATGCGCTGGCGGACCTGCGCGGTGTGCGGGGCGAGATGCTGATGATCCGCGCGCGCGACGTTCGGATCACCCGGCCGCTGCGCCTCCTGCACCCGCGCCATCCGCTCTATCTCGTGCCTCGCGGGGAAGGGCTCTACATGCTGGGCGCCACCCAGATCGAGTCGGAGGATCGCGGCGGCGTCACCGCGCGCGGCGTGGTCGATCTGCTGAACGCCGCCTATGTCCTTCATCCCGCCTTTGCCGAGGCGGAGATCGTCGAGACCGGCGCCGATCTGCGCCCGGCCTTTCCCGACAACCTGCCGCGTCTTCGCCGGCGCGGCCGCCGGCTCTACGTGAACGGGCTGTTCCGGCACGGCTTTCTGCTGGCCCCGGCCTGCGCGCGCATGCTGGCGGAGGTTGTCGCCGATCCAAGCTTCATACCGGAGATCATGGATGAAGATCATCGTGAACGGTCGCCCGCGTGAGGTGACCAGCGCTTCGCTGGAGGCCTTGCTGGGCGAACTCAGCTTCAGGAACAAGAGCGTCGCCACGGCAGTCAACGGCGCCTTCGTGCCGCGCGACGCTCGGGCTGCCGTCGTGCTGCGGGAAGGGGATAGCCTGGAAGTGCTCGTCCCCATGCAGGGAGGGTGAAGGCGATGCACCTCTATGGCGTCGATCTCACCGCGCGTCTGCTGCTGGGCACGGCACAGTACCCGTCGCCGGCCATCCTCGCGGAGGCGGTGCGCGCCTCGGAAACGCAGGTCGTCACCGTCTCCTTGCGCCGGGAGGCCGCCGGTGCGCGGGAGGGCGAGGCCTTCTGGTCGCTGATCCGCTCCCTCGGCGTCCGCGTGCTGCCCAACACCGCCGGCTGCCACAGCGTGGCCGAGGCGGTGACCACCGCGCAGATGGCGCGGGAGGTCTTCGGGACTCCCTGGATCAAGCTCGAGGTCATCGGCGAGAACGATACGCTCTGCCCGGATGTTTTCGGCCTGGTGGAAGCGGCGCGCATTCTGACGGAGGAGGGCTTTGCCGTCTTCCCCTACACCACCGAGGATCTGGTGGTCGCGGAGCGTCTGCTGGCCGCCGGCTGCCGGGTGCTCATGCCCTGGGGGGCGCCGATCGGCACCGGGCGCGGGCTCAACAATCCTTACGGCCTGCGCAGCCTGCGCGCCCACTTTCCCGACGTGCCCCTGATCGTCGACGCCGGGCTCGGCCTGCCGTCCCAGGCGGCGCGTGCGATGGAACTGGGCTACGACGCCGTGCTGCTGAACACTGCCGTCGCCAGGGCCGGCGATCCCGTCGCGATGGCGCGGGCCTTCGGCCAGGCGGTTGCGGCGGGGCGCCAGGCCTTTGAGGCCGATCCCATGGAGCCGCGCGACATGGCCGCGCCCTCCACCCCGGTGCTTGGAAAGGCGGTGCTGGGATGACCGTTGCCCTCGACCGCTTCTACCTGATCGTCGACAGCGCGGCCTGGATCCAGCGCCTCGTTCCCCTGGGCGTGAAGCTGGTGCAGTTGCGCATCAAGGACCGGCCGGAGACTGTTCTGCGCCACGAGGTCTCCGCGGCCCAGGCCGTCTGCCGGCGTCATGCTTGCCAGCTTGTGGTCAACGATCACTGGCAGGTCGCCATCGACACCGGCTGCGACTTCGTTCACCTTGGCCAGGGCGACCTGGCGAATGCGGATGTGGCGGCGATCCGCCGCGCCGGCCTGCGCCTGGGCGTCTCCACCCACGATCATGCCGAGCTCTACCGCGCCTTGCTGCACGACCCGGACTACGTGGCTCTGGGCCCCGTCTATCCGACCATCCTGAAGAAGATGCCCTGGGCGCCCCAGGGCCTGGAGCGGATCGGGGAGTGGAAGGAGATGATCGGCGCAAGGCCGCTGGTCGCCATCGGCGGGCTGAACCCGGAGCGCCTGCCGGGGGTCTTCGACGCCGGCGCCGACTCTGCCGCAGTCGTCACCGACATCACCCTCAATCCGGACCCGGAAGCGCGCACCGCCGAATGGCTCGCGGCGACCCGCGTGCCCGCCTAGGTCATGACGCGGCCCGTCATCGTCATTGCCGGCAGCGATTCCAGCGGCGGCGCCGGCCTCGCGCGCGACGTCGCAACCATCACTGCGCTCGGCGGGTCGGTCCGTCCGGTGGTCACGGCGGTGACCGCGCAGACCGACGGCCGCGTGACGGCGGTTGAGCGCATGCCGGCGACCCTGGTCGCGGCTCAGCTTGAGGCTGCGCTGGAGACGGGTTTGGTCGCGGGGCCGGCGGGCGCGGTCAAGATCGGCATGCTGGGCGGGGCGCAGGCGGTGGAGGCCGTCGCTGCCGTGCTTGCCGCCTGGCCGCGGCTTCCCGTGGTGTTGGACCCAGTGCTGGCGTCGTCCTCCGGCGTCGAACTCCTGGACCCTGAAGGCCGCGATGCCATGAAGCAGGAACTGTTACCGCTCGCCGAGATTCTGACTCCCAATCTGCCGGAGGCCGCGCAGCTCACGGGTCTTCCGGCGGCCTCCACGGCGGCGGAGATTGCGGCCCAGGCCCGGGCGCTCCAGGCACTCGGGCCGCGCGCGGTGCTGATGAAAGGCGGCCACGCCGAAGGGGCGGAGGCAGTGGACCGGTTGTTCGCCGCCGATGGGAGCCTCCGCTGTTTCGCCGCACCGCGCGCGCCGGTGAGCCTGCGCGGCACCGGCTGCACGCTGGCCAGCGCCCTCGCCGCGGGCCTGGCCGCCGGCCAGGCGCCGGCGGCGGCCTGCAAAGCCGCGAAAGCCTTCGTTCAAGGACGCCTTGTTCAGGCAGGCTAGGCGCGGCGGGATCTCTTCTTTTTCACGGGCTTTGCTGCCCGCTGGACCAAGGCCTTCAGGCTCAGGCCGTCGAGCTCTGCCTTGATGGCAGCGGTGAAGCGCGGTGCGGCGAAATCGGCGAAGGCCTTCACCCGCGCGGGCAGCAGGCGGCGGTGGGGATAGAGAATGCTGAGGGCCACCGGGTCCGGCGGTTGGTCGAGCAGCACCGGCACCAGCCGCCCGCTGCGCAGATGCCGGGCCACCTCCCAAAGCGGTTTCAGCACGATGCCCCGGCCCTCCAAGGCCCAGTCGGTGAGGACGTCGCCGTCATCGGCATCGAAGCGGCCCTGGACCGACAGCGTGCGCGGGCCGCCGTCCGACTGCAGAGTCCAGCGGTATTGCTGGGAGCCGGCGAAACGCAGCAGCAGGCAGTTGTGATCGAGGAGGTCTTCCGGCGTCGCCGGCCCGCCGGCTTCGGAGAGGTAGGCCGGCGCCGCACAGAGCAGGCGCTCGCAGTCCACTACCTTGCGGGCGATCAGCGAGGAGTCGGAGAGGATCGCCATGCGCACGGCGACATCCACCGACTCCGTCAGCAGGTCGATGATGTGTTCCGAAAGCCGCAGTTGCAGGGTCACCTGCGGGTGGGCGGCCTGGAACTCCGGCACCAGGGGTGCAAGGATGCGGCGGGCAAAGCCGAGCGGCGCGGTAACGCGCAGCGTTCCCTGCGGCGCGCCGCCGGCCCCGGCGGCGACGTTCTCCGCCCGCTCCACCGCCGCCATCACGTCCTGGCAGGCCTGGTAGAACGCGAGGCCCTGTTCCGTGGGCTGCACCCGCCGCGTCGTGCGGTTCAGCAGGCGCACCCCGAGATGCGATTCCAGGGATTGAATCCGATGGCTGACGACGGCGGGTGAAAGACGCAGCTGCCGACCGGCCGCCGACATGGAGTCCTGCTCCACCACGCTCACGAAGACCCGGATATTCTCCAGCAGGGACATGGCCGCCTCACACTTATGCGGCTATTTTATTCGGGATTTTTTGAAAGTGATAGGGCAAGCCTTTCAATTCCTTGAAGGCCGCGGCTTCGCTAGCATGGGCCGGTGGAATCGGGCGGCTGAGTTCGCCGGCCGGAAACGGGACCTTGGGGGCAAATGGAATGGTGACGGTGGCCTGGGAATGGCTGGATCTGGCGGTGCGCTGGCTGCACGTCATCGCCGGCATCGCCTGGATCGGCAGCTCGTTCTACTTCATCGCCCTCGACCTCAGCCTGAAGAAGCGCGAGGGCCTGCCGGAGGGCGCCGGCGGCGAAGCCTGGCAGGTCCACGGCGGCGGCTTCTACAACATGGTGAAGTACATGGTCGCGCCGGCGCGTATGCCGGACCAGCTCACCTGGTTCAAGTGGGAGGCCTATACCACCTGGCTTTCCGGCTTCGCCCTGCTGATCCTGGTCTACTACCTGCAGGCCGAGCTCTACATGATCGACCGCTCGGTGATGGACCTCACGCCTTGGATGGCGGTGGCTGTCTCCGTCGTCGGCCTGGCGCTGGGCTGGGTCGTCTACGATCTGCTCTGCCGCTCGCCCCTGGGGCGCGACGACAACCGCCTTGCCCTCGTCGGCTTCGTCTTTCTGGTGGCGCTCAGCTATCTCTTCACGCTGGTCTTCAGCGGGCGCGGCGTCTACATGCAGATGGGCGCCCTCATCGGCACCATGATGGTGGCCAACGTCTTCCTGGTGATCATTCCGAACCAGCGCAAAGTCGTGGCCGACCTGATCGCCGGGAAAGAGCCGGACCCGAAGCTGGGCCAGCAGGCCAAGCAGCGCTCGCTGCACAACAACTACCTCACCCTGCCGGTCATCTTCGTGATGATCTCCAACCACTACCCCCTGACCTTCGCCAGCCGCTGGAACTGGGTGATCCTTGCCATCGTGTTGGTGATGGGGGCGGTGATCCGCCATTTCTTCAACACCAAGCACAAGGGCGGGAAGGAGCCCTGGTGGACCTGGGGCGTCGCCGCCCTGGGGCTGGTCGCCATCGTCTGGCTGAGCGCCCAGCCGACCACGCCGGTGGAGGAGGCGACGGTGCCGCAGGGCTACGAACTGGCCGATGTCGAAAACGTGGTGCTTGCGCGCTGCTCCATGTGCCATGCCGCTGAACCCCTTTGGGAAGGAATCGCCATCGCGCCGAAAGGCGTGCTCCTGGAAACGCCAGAGCAGATCCGCCGGCATGCCCGCGCGATCGAAACCCAGGTGCTGCTGAGCAACGCCATGCCGCCGGGCAACATCACCGAGATCGAGGCGGAGGAACGCCGGCTGCTCGCCGCCTGGATCGCCGCCGGCGCTCCGGCGTGGTAGTGCCTCCGTGACCGGGTCTTCGACACGCGCCATCCGGGGCCGCCTGCTGAGCTTCCGCGACGACCCCGCGGTGGTCGGGGCCGAGAGCTATGACTTTACGGAGGACGGCCTGGTCCTCATGGCCGAGGGCCGGATTGCCGAGGCAGGCCCGGCGGAGGAAGTGATGCCGCGCCTCGATGCGGCCACGCCCATCGACCACTATCCCGACGGGCTGATCCTGCCGGGCTTCATCGACACCCACATCCACTATCCCCAGACCCAGGTCATCGCCTCCTACGGCGCGCAGTTGCTGGACTGGCTGGAACGCTACGCCCTGGTGGAGGAGCAGCGCTTCGCCGAGCCGGAGCACTGCGCGCAGGTCGCCGCCTTCTTCCTCGACGAACTGGCGCGCAACGGCACGACGACGGCCATGGTCTATTGCACCGTGCATCCGCAGTCGGCGGAGGCCCTTTTTGCAGAGGCCCATAGCCGCAACGCGTGCATGCTGGCAGGGAAGGTGTTGATGGACCGCAATGCGCCGCCCGGCCTCAGCGATACGGCGGAACAGGGCTACGCGGACTCGAAAGCCCTGATCGAGCGCTGGCACGGACAGGGCCGCCAGCTCTACGCCGTCACCCCGCGCTTCGCCGTGACCTCGACGGAAGCGCAGCTCGAAGCCGCCGGCACTTTGCTGAAGGAGTTCCCGGACTGCTACCTGCAGACCCATCTGAGCGAAAACCACCGCGAGATCGAGACGGTTCGCGCGCTCTTTCCCTGGGCGGAGAGCTACACCGGCGTTTACGAGCGCTTCGGCCTGCTGGGGCCGCGCTCGGTCTTTGGCCACTGCATCCACCTGGAGGAAAGCGAGCGCCGGCTGCTCAGCGACAGCCGCTCGGTGGCGGCCTTCTGCCCGACCTCCAACCTCTTCATCGGCTCCGGTCTCTTCGATCTGGCGCGCGCGCAGGACCCGGCCGCGCCGCTGCGCGTCGGCCTGGCCACCGACGTTGGCGGCGGCACCAGCTACTCCATGCTGTCCACCCTGGCGGAGGCCTACAAGGTGCTGCAATTGCAGCACCAGAACCTGCCGGCCCTGCAGGGCTTCTACCGGATCACCCTGGGCAACGCCCGCGCCCTGGGACTGGAGGACAAGGTCGGGCGCCTGGCCAAAGGCAGCGAAGCCGACATCGTGGTGTTGGATGCGAAAGCGACCCCGGCCATGGCGCACCGCCACGCCCGTGTCGAGACCTTGGAAGAGGAACTCTTTCTGCTCATGACCCTGGGCGACGACCGCGCTGTGCGGGCGACCTATATCGCCGGCGGTCCAGTCCACAGCCGCAACGCCGGCTGATCCGCAGCGCGCCTGATCGCCGGCCCGCGGATATCACAACCTTTTGTAGATATTAGCTTTTTCTGCGCCTTGATTGGCGATCCTCCCGTCCCCACGTCCCGCTGACACCAACGCACCGCCTGGTCGGGGCGGGCTGACTATCAGACAGGATGGACGACATGGAACGTAGCCGTACTCCGGTTCTCGAACAGCCCAGCGACCGCCGCGCCTTCGGGCGCATGATGGCCGGGATGGGCATTGGGCTGATGACCCTGGGCCTTGCCGCCTGCTCCGGCGTACAAAGCCGGCCACGCGATCCCAATCGCAAGCCCTTTTGGCAGCGCAACGAACAACGCGACGACTGATCCGCCGAAGCGCTATGGCCTGTTGACCGGCAAGGCGGTGGTCGCCTTGACGGTCTTCAGGGGAATCTCCGTTACCACGTTGCGCACGCCGGGCAGCGGCGTCAGGTGCTGCATCTGGAAGCGCTGATAGTCTTCCAGATCCTCGGCGGCGACCTTCAGCAGGTAATCATAGGTACCGGCCATGAGGTAGCACTCCAGCACCTCCGGCACCTTTGCGATGGCGACCGCGAAGGCCTCGACGCCAGTCTTGTCCTGCCTTTCCAGCGTCACGCGCACGAAAATGATCAGCGGCAGGCCGACCGTGGTGCCGTCCAGCAAGGCGGCGTAGCCGGCGATCGCGCCACCGGCCTCCAGGTTTTTGACGCGCCTCAGGCAGGGCGATGGCGAAAGTCCGACGTGTTCGGCGAGTTCGACGTTCTGGAGGCGCCCCCTGCGCTGGAGCGCCGACAGGATCTTGCGATCGATTCGATCCAGGTTCATTGGCATTTGATACTCTGATTCTTCTGTTTTTCCTATGTTGATGCCAATTTATCGCGGTTTCTGCGTGAGGAACGCAAGGGAAAGCGTCTCGTCTTGACATAGGCTGCCTCTCGTTTCCGATTGCGAAGACGTGAGGACGCCCCGTGACCGATTTACAGTTCTGCCCCGAGGAGATGGCGCGGGCGGCCGCGCTGACCCAGCGTTTCATGGCCGACTACCACGCCGGGCTTGCCCAGCGCCCGGTCTACCCTCAGGTCGACCGCGCCGCGCTGGCAAAGCTCATGGCGGAACCCCTTCCGGAGGAGGGCTGCCGTGTTGAGGATCTTTTCGAGGAACTGGATGCGGTCATCCTGCCCAACGCCACCCACACGGCCCATCCCCGGTTCCTGCCTTACGTCCAACCCTCGCCCAATGCCGTCTCGCCCTTTGCCGAGGCGGTCGCTGCGACGCTGAACCAGAACTGCAATCTCTGGACACTCTCGCCCGCAGCCAACGCGGTGGAGCGGACGGTCATCCGTTGGTTTGCCGATCTCTTCGGCCTCGGCGAGGCCGCTGGCGGGCTCATCACCAGCGGCGGATCGATGGCGAACCTGATCGCCCTTACGGCGGCCCGCGACCGCCATCTGGGGTCCGCTGCCCGCGGTGCGGGGCTGCAGGGTCGGCCTGCGCCTTTGGTTCTCTATACCTCCGACCAGACGCACAGCAGCATCGACAAGGGGGTATCCATCCTGGGCCTGGGCGCCGACCACCTGCGAAGGATTCCCTCAGACGATGCGTTTCGCCTTCGGCCCGATCTCCTGCAGGACGCCGTCGAACGGGACCGCGCCCGGGGATTGACGCCGTTCTGCGTCGTCGCCAACGCGGGGACGGTGATGACCGGCGCGATCGATCCCCTGGCAGCGCTTGCCGGCATCTGCCGCGCGCAGGGTCTGTGGCTGCATGTCGACGGGGCCTACGGCGCGCTGACGGCGCTCAGTCCTCGGCATCGCCAGGCTCTGGCCGGCATCGAGCTGGCGGACTCCCTCTCGCTGGACCCGCATAAGTTCCTCTTCACATCCTTCGAGGCCGGCTGCGTTCTGGTGCGCGATGCCGGCGCGCTGCGCCACGCCTTCAGTACAACGCCGAGCTATCTTGCGATGGAGGAGGACGCGGACTTCGTCGACTTCGCCAACTACGGCCCGCAACTGTCGCGTGGCTTCAAGGCGCTGAAGGTCTGGTGGTCGCTGCGGCGCTTCGGGTCCAAGGCCTTCGCCCGGGTGATCGAGCGCATGATGGCGCTGGCACGGCAGATGGGTGCGCAGGCCGAGGCGTCATCAGCGTTCGAGCTTCTGGCGCCGGTGACCCTGAACTGCGTCTGCTTTCGCCTTGCCGCCCTGGACGACCGCGGCAACGAAGCGGTTCTGCGGCGCCTCGTGGAAAGCGGCAAGGCCTTTCTGGGACCGGCGCGGATCGGCGGGCGGTTCGGCCAGCGTGCCTGCTTCATGAATCTGCGCACCACGCCGGAGGACGTCGCGGCGATCATGGCGGAGATCGCTGATCTCGGACGGGACGTGTCGTGCCGCGCAGAGAACACCGATCCCGAACAAGCGAAAGTGCTTTAGCGGCCCCAGGTCAGCGCCAGGGGGTTCAGGCTGCGGGCGATCTCCAGCAACTCGGTGCGGGTCGCCGGGTGCAGGGGGAAGGTCGGATGGCGCACGAAGTCCGATTTGATGACGCCGCCTTCCATCATCACCGTCTTGGCGGCGCGCCAGCCGCACTGGCGGTTCTCGAAGTTGATGAGCGGCAGGATGCGGGCGTAGCCGGCCGCGGCCTTGGCGCTGCGGCCCTCGCGGTGGTCGACCACCACCGGCCGGATGAGATCGGGCAGGGTGGCTGACGACATGGTGCCGGTGGCGCCGGCGTTGAGGTCGGCCATCAGGGTGATGGACTCCTCGCCGTCGAAGGGTCCGACGATGGCGTCGCCGCCGGCGGCGATCAGCGCGCGCAGCTTGGCGGCGGTCTGCGGCGTCTCGATCTTGAAGTACTGCAGCAGGGGAATCCCCCGGGCCATGCGTACCAGCAGGTCGATGGAGAGAGCCACTCCGGACAGCGGGGCGTCCTGCACCATCACCGGCAGGCCGCCGGCTTCGGCGGCGCGGGCGAAGTGCTCGTAGATGCCCGTCTCGTCGGCGCGCAGGGCCGCCCCGTGATAGGGTGGCATCAACATGACCATGGCGGCACCCAGGGCGGCGGCCTGGCGGCAGCGCGCCTCGACGATCCCGGTTGAGAAATGAGAGCAGGTGACGATCACCGGCACCCGGCCGCCGATATGCTCCAGGCAGAGCCGGGTCAGGGTTTCGCGCTCCGCGTCTGACAGCAGGAACTGCTCGGAGTAGTTGGCGAGAATGCAGATGCCGTCGACCCCCTGATCGATCATGCAGTCCAGCACCCGCTTCTGCCCGTCCAGGTCCAGGCCGCCGGCTTCGTCGAAGGGCGTGGGGGCGACGGGCCAGACCCCGCTGTAGGCCTCGGAGGATGTCATAGCCGCCGTCTCTCCCTTCATGATTGCAAGTGCTTACAAGTGCAGGTGCGGGCTCCGCGGGCCAGGCGATGATAGGGGCGCGCGGAGGGGCGTCAATCCTGGCATACCACCGCTGGACATTAACCGCCGATCAGGGAAAAATCCCCAACTCGAAAAGACACGACAGGCGCGGGCGCCGAAAGCCCGCGCGCCAACGGGAGGACACCATGAAGACCTTGGGGAAGAAGACCGCCCTTCTGGGCGCAGCGGCCGTCGCGGCCTTTCTCGCGGCGGGCGCCACCGCCCAGGCGGATACCGCAATCCGTGTGACACTGCAGCTTCCGGAAACCCATCCTCTGGGTGTGAACCTGAACGCCTGGAAGGGCTGCGTGGAAGCGCAGACCGACGAGTTGGACATCCAGATCTTCCCCTCGGCCCAGCTCTACAAGGACAACCAGGTGCCGGAGGCCGTCGGCTCCGGCGCCATCGAGATGGGCACGGCCTCGCTCACCCGCTTCGCCGGCTCGGTCCCCGCGGTCGACGCCGTCTACGTGCCTTTCCTGCTGGACACGCCGGAGAAGGTCGCCAAGTTCACCGCCCCCGGCTCGCCGGCGCGGGCGGCCATCGACGACGCGGTGCTGCGGGAAACCGGCGCGCGCATTCTCTGGTGGCAGGCTTTCGGGCGGACCATCTATCTCTCCAAGGATCCGATCCGCGTGCCTGACGACATCAAGGGCAAGAAGGTGCGCACTTTCGGCAAGCTCTTGGGCTGGACCGCCGAGGCCCTGGGGGCGGCGCCGACGCTGATGTCCGGGTCCAAGCAGTTCCTGGCCTATCAGCAGGGCGCGGTGGATGCCGGGATCACCGGCCTCACCGGTGCCAAGTCGCGCAAGCTCTACGAGGTCATGGACTACATGACCCTGACCTATGACTCGGACATCGAGTTCGTCGCGGTGATGAACGACGAGGTCTACCAGGGCCTTTCCGACGCCAACCGCAAGGTCGTCGACGACTGCGGTGTCAAGGTGGAGAAGGAGCTGCGCGACAGTGTCTTCGAGATCGAAGCCGAGGCGCTCGCCTATCTGCGCGACAAGATCAATGTGATCGAGCTCACCGACCAAGAGCGTGCGCAGTGGCGCGAGGCCACCGCCACGGTCGTCGACCGCTTCGTCAGCGAGGGCGGCGAGACGGCGGCCAAGGTCGTCGAAGAGGCGCAGAAGTTCTGAGCAAGATCCCAGGCCGAGGGGCTGCACCGCTATCGCGGGCCCCTCGGCGATAGGGCTTTCCCGCGACCAGATTCACACCAGGCCGCCCGCCGTGATCAAGCTGATCGATACCCTGTCCGAGGTCGCGGGCAAGCTCGCGGCCTGGATGTTCTTTGCCATCGGCCTCTTCGTCACCTTCGAAGTGGTGATGCGCTACGTCTTCACACTGCCGACCATCTGGGTCGACGAGGTCTCGCGCATCTTCCAGATCTGGGCGACCTTCCTGGCGGCCGCCTTTGTGCTGAAGCACCGCGACATGATCCTGATCGAGGTTGCCTTCAAGGACCCGACGACCCTGGCGCGCAAGGTCGTGGAGACCTTCGGGCTGCTGGCGATCCTGCTGTTCTGCGGTGTCGCCTGCTGGTACGGCTTCGAGCTCTGGCTGAAGGCCACGCGGGCGGGCCACACCACCGACACCTTCCTGGCGACGCCGAAGTGGATCACCCACGGCTCCATCTGGGTCGGGCTGGGGCTGCTGTTCGTTCAAGGGCTCGTTGAGATCCTGCGTGTCTGGACAGTGGGGATACCGCCGCGCGCCGGACACGGCGCGGCGGACGACCAGCCGGGGGGCATGCACTAGGTGGAAGCCTTTCTCATCCTCCTGGCGCTGGTCGCGCTGCTGGTGCTGCGCGTTCCGGTGGCCTTTGCGGTCGGCAGCCTGGGCATTGTGCTGCTCTACCTGAAGGGGCTGCCGATGATCGGCGTGCCCCAGCGGCTCTACGGCACCATGGACAGTTTCGAGCTGCTGGCTGTGCCGCTGTTCCTTCTGATGTCCAACGTGCTGCTGCGCGGCGGCGTGGGGAAGGACCTCTTCGCCGCCGTGCAGTCCTGGGTCGGCCACTGGCCCGGCGGCCTGGGGGCGGCGACGGTGATCTCCTGCGCGCTGTTCTCGGCGATCTCCGGGTCGTCGGTCGCCACGGCGGCGACTATCGGCACGGTGGCGATTCCGGAGATGACGCGCCGCGGCTACGACCGGCCCTTCGTGCTCGGCATGCTGGCGGCCGGCGGTACCCTGGGCATCCTGATCCCGCCGTCCATTCCCCTGATCATCTACGGCGTGATCACCGAGGAGTCGATCCCGACCCTCTTTCTGGCAGGGGTCGGCCCGGGCCTCTTCCTGGCCGGGATCTTCCTCGTCTATGGCGTGCTCTATGCCAAGCTGGGCGGCGGCTACACGCCGCTGGAAAAGGCGGGCTGGGCGGAGCGCCGGGCCGCCAGCCTGCTGGCCCTGCCCACGGTCCTTCTCGCCGTCGTCATCATCGGCTCCATCTACGCCGGTATCGCCACCCCGTCGGAAAGCGCCGGGGTCGGCTTCGTGCTGGCGCTTCTCATCACCTTTGCGATGCGCCGCATGACCTGGGAAAAGCTGCGCGAGGCGACCTACAGTGCGATGCGCACCACGGTGATGATCTTCCTCATCATCGCCGGGGCCAAGGTCTTCTCCTACGCCATCACGCTCTACCTGATCCCGCAGACCATCAGCCAGGTGCTGACCAGCACCTTCGCCGACGCCGGCCTCTTCATGCTGGCCGTGGGCGGGGTGCTGCTGCTCATCGGCTTCTTCCTGGAAGCGCTCTCGATGCTGCTGATCATGGTCCCGGTGCTTTTCCCCTCGCTGGAGGCCATGGGCATCAGCCCGATCTGGTTCGGCATCTTCTTCGTCGTCCTGATCGAGACCGCGCTGATCACGCCCCCCGTCGGCCTCAACCTCTTCGTCATTCAGGCGGTCGGCCGCGCGCGCATCGAGGAGGTGGTGAAGGGCGCCTGGCCCTTTGCCGTGATGATGCTCTGCACCGCGGTGCTGCTGTGGTTCTGGCAGGATCTGGCGCTCTTCCTGCCCTTCTACTTCTAGCGCTGCCGGCGCCGCGGGGACCGCACTGTCATAGACGGCGGATTGCGCGCCGCCGCCCGATGGGCTAAAACCCGCGCCCGGACCGTGGTTTGCGTGTCCTCCCGAGCATAATCCTTCCAGCGCCGGAGTATCCATGGCCTCCTATCAGTACGTCTATCAGATGGACGGCGTGTCCAAGACCTATCCTGGCGGCAAGCAGGTCCTGAAGGACATCCGCCTGTTCTTCCTGCCCGGCGCCAAGATCGGCGTTCTCGGCCTGAACGGCGCGGGCAAGTCGACCCTGATGAAGGTCATGGCCGGGATCGATACGGAGATCAACGGCGAGGCGCGCGCCGCCGACGGAATCAAGGTCGGCTATTTGCCGCAGGAGCCGCAGCTCGACCCGGAGAAGGACGTCGCCGGCAACGTCTTCGAGGGCGTGGCCGAGACCAAGGCGCTGCTGGACCGCTTCGAGGAGGTCAGCAACGCCTTCGCCGAGGCCGACCCCGACGAGATGGACAAGCTGATCACCGAGCAGGCGGAACTGCAGGAAAAGATCGAAGCCGCCGATGCCTGGGACCTCGACCGGAAGGTCGACATCGCCATGGATGCCCTGCGCTGCCCGCCGGGGGAATCCGACGTCACCAAGCTGTCCGGCGGCGAGCGCCGCCGCGTGGCGCTCTGCCAGCTTTTGCTGAAGAAGCCCGACATGCTGTTGCTGGACGAGCCCACCAACCACCTGGATGCGGAGTCCGTGGGCTGGCTGGAGCGCTTCCTGGAAGAGTATCCGGGCACCGTCGTGGCGGTCACCCACGATCGCTACTTCCTGGACAACGTCGCCGGCTGGATCCTGGAGCTGGACCGCGGCCGCGGCCTGCCCTTCGAGGGCAACTACACCTCCTGGCTGGAGCAGAAAGAAAAGCGGCTGGCCCAGGAGGAAAAGACGGAGTCCGGGCGGCAACGGGTGCTGAAGCAGGAGCTGGAGTGGATCCGCCAGAGCCCGCGCGCACGCCAGGCCAAGTCCAAGGCCCGCGTGCAGGCCTACGAGACGCTGCTGGCCGACGCCGCCGACAAGGCACCGGAACCCGGGCGCATCACCGTGCCGGCGGGCCCGCGCCTGGGGGACCTGGTGATCGAGGCCGAGAACATCTCCAAGGCCTTCGGTGACAAGCTGCTGATCGACGACCTCAGCTTCAAGATTCCGGCCGGCGCCATCGTCGGCATCATCGGGCCCAACGGTGCCGGCAAGACCACCCTGTTCCGCATGATCACCGGTCAGGAGCAGCCGGACAGCGGAACCTTGAAGGTGGGGGAGACGGTGAAGCTCGGCTACGTCGATCAGAGCCGGGACTCCCTGGCCGGCGAGAAGACGGTCTGGGAGGAAATTTCGGACGGCCTCGACGTCATTCAGCTCGGCAAGCACGAGACCCAGTCGCGCGCCTATGTCGGCGCCTTCAACTTCAAGGGCAGCGACCAGCAGAAGAAGGTCGGCCAGCTTTCCGGCGGTGAGCGCAACCGGGTGCACCTGGCCAAGATGTTGAGGGAAGCGGCGAACGTCCTGCTGTTGGACGAACCGACCAACGATCTGGACGTCGATACCCTGCGCTCCCTGGAAGAGGCCATCGCCGAGTTTGCCGGCTGCGTGCTGGTGACCTCCCACGACCGCTGGTTCCTGGACCGCATCGCCACCCATATCCTGGCCTTCGAGGGCGAGAGCCAGGTGGTGTGGTTCGAGGGCAACTACCAGGACTACGAGGCGGACCGCCACCGCCGCCTGGGGGCGGCCGCCGACCAGCCGCACCGCATCAAGTACAAGCCGCTCAGCCGCTAGCGGGCCTTACGGGCTCCCGCAGTGGCAGTCGGGCGGCAGCCAGGGGGGCGGATGACCGAGAGAGTGAGCATCGCCTTGGCCGGCGCCGGGCTGATGGGCCGGCGCCACGCGGCGGCGATGGCGGCGACTCCTGAAGCGAAGCTCGCCGCCGTCGTTGACCCCGACGAAGCGGCGCGCGGCTTTGCCGGCGAATGCGGCGTTTCCTGGTACCCGGACCTCGCCGGCCTCCTTGCAGGGGCGAGGCCGGACGGGATCGTCCTTGCCACCCCCAACCAGCTCCACGAGGCCCAGGGCCTCGACTGCGTTGCCGCCGGCCTGCCGATGCTGATCGAAAAGCCTGTTGCGACGACGGTGGCTTCTGCGCAGCGGCTGGTGGACGCGGCGGACGAGGCCGGCGTCGCCATCCTGGTCGGTCATCACCGGCGTCACAATCCGCTGATCCGCAAGGCCAAGGCGCTGATCGACGACGGGGCGATCGGGCGCATCGTCACGGTCCACGGCCAGTGCTGGCTTTACAAGCCGGACGACTACTTCGATGCCCGGTGGCGGCGCCAAGCCGGGGCCGGGCCGGTCTTCATCAACCTGATCCACGACATCGATCTGCTGCGCTATCTTTGCGGCGAGATCGTCTCGGTGCTGGCGCGGGACTCACGCGCCGTGAGGGGCAACGACGTGGAGGATACGGCAGCCGTCGTTCTGACCTTCGAGAACGGTGCGCTGGGCACCGTGCTGGTCTCCGACACCGTCGTCGGCCCCTGGAGCTGGGAGATGACCGCCAAGGAGAACCCGGCCTATCCGCAGACCGATCAGGCCTGCTACCTCATCGGCGGTACTCACGGTTCCTTGGAGCTGCCGAACCTGCGCCTTTGGCACCAGGGGGAGGAGCGCGGCTGGTGGCAGCCCATCACAGGGGACTCCATCGGGGTGACCGCCGCCGATCCGGTCGTCGAGCAGATGCGGCACTTCTGCCGGGTCATTCAGGGGGTCGAGGAGCCGCTGGTTTCGGGGCGCGAGGCCGCGCGCAGCCTCGCGGTCATCGAGGCGATCAAGGCCGCGGCGCGCTAACGGGTCTGGGCGGGAACCGCTCTAAGCGGTCCGGCCGCTGTTACCGGATGTTACTTGGGAGACTACTGGGGGGCGAAGGCGCCGCCGGAGACCTTGTCGCGCAAGGCCGCGGTCAGGGCGCTCAGCTTGCCGCCATTCTGCCGGATGACGGTGCCGTACTCGGACCGCAGGGTCTGCGCCATGCTGACCCCTTCGGCCCGGATGTCGAGGATCTTGTACTGGCCTTCCTTCTCGCGGATGCGCCAGCTCACCTTGTAGGGTTCGCCCTCGGCGCGCGGGATCTGGGAATTGACGAAGGCCATGTCGTTGCGGTCCTTGATCGGCGTGACCGTACCGATCTCGAAACGTGTATCGCTGTTCTCCGTCAGCAGCGGCAGGAAGCGTTGCACGATGACGTCCTCGAAAACCGCGAGAAAGGCGTCCCGGTCCTGCTGGGAGGCGCCGCGCCAATAGCGCCCGAGGACGAAGCGGCCGATGGCCGGCACATCGAAGCTCTGATTGAACAGTCTGCGGAAACGCTCTTCCTTTTCGCTGTCGGAGATCGACGCGTCGCTCAACTCGGCGACCGCGCGCTCCTGAAGGCCACCCAGGAAGTCCGCTGCCTGCTGATTGTTGAAGGCGGCGGCCGGCGTGGCGGCCAGGGCGAAGATCGCCACAACCACCGCTGCCAGAGGTATGAAGGCTCGAACCAGCATGGATCTAGTCTACCACAGCGCTGCTCTGGTCCGCACCGGAGGAGTCCTCTTCCTCGGGCAGCACCGAGAACTCCGGTGCGTCGGCGGGCGGCGCGCCGTTGTTGATCTCGCTTTCCCGGTTCTGGCGGTAGAGCGAACGGATGCGCGCATAGAAGTCGAGCGAGTCGCGCTTCAATTCATCCAGTTCGTCGATGGTCCGCGACCGCAGATCGACGCCGGTGGCCACGCCGCGGGCGAGGCCGACCCCCTCAGGCGCGATGTAGGTCAACGGATCGATCAGAGTATCGACCACGAGGCCGCCGGCATCGCGCAGCGACGAGGGGCCGAAGATCGGCAGCACGAGATAGAAGCCTTCGCCGGCCCCGTAGGTGCCGAGGGTCTGGCCGAAGTCCTCGCTGTGATAGGGGTAGCCGGAGTCAGCGGCGATGTCGAAAAGTCCCAGCAGACCGATGGTCGAGTTGATGAAGAACCGCGCCGCCGTGGTTTCCGCCCGTTCCAGATCGCCCTGCAGCAGGTCGTTGGCCAGGACCACGGGGCTGCGCAGGTTGCGCAGGAAATTGCGCACCGAATTGCGCACGCCGCTGGGCACGATGAAGCGATAGGTGACGGCGATCGGACGGATCACCGCAAAGTCCAGCGCCTCGTTGAAGGCGAAGAACATGCGGTTGGGGATCTCAAGGGGGTCGTTCTCGTCGGGCTCCGGGCCGAAGTCGTCGGCATCGCTCTGGGCCCAGTCGTCCGGAGCGGCCTGAGCGACCTGTTCAGGGATCGGCTGCTCGCCGGCGGTCTCGCCCACGACCTGGCGGCTGCCGATCTCGGCACCCGCAGCGGGGCCGCCGGCACCGGTTGCCGCCGGGCCCGGCGCGGTGGCGCAGGCTCCCAGAGCGACGGTCAAAACGAAACAGGCGAGAAGAGAACGCAAAGCTTGCGGAACCGAAGAGATCACCGTACCCCCGAAAACAAACCCAACAATCTGATTGTCAGCCGCCTGAGGCCTCTGTCTGGTCATACAGGAGTTCGCTCGGCGGCGCACCGAAACAAACGCTCCCTGATGCCAATCTTTCGCAGAGCCCGAACCCTCAGGACGCTGAACCCTATCGGTCGAAGGATTTGTTGAACGTGACAAATGTCAGTTAACGAACCCTTAGGAAACCGCCGCTTTGACCAGCTAACGACACCGGCAAAACCATTGATCCCCGTATCATAGAGCGCGAGGAATGACTAGAGGTTACGCCCCGCCGACTGTCGTCGCTTTGCATCACTGTTGCAGAAATGCCGCAGACTTTGCCCGGCCGCCGGAAGCGCCGGAATTCTGCACTCGGCGGGGAGAGTTTACGGTGCTGCGACGGACTTCTAGCCTGTCTTGACCGAGCTGCTCTCCGGGCCCTCCGGCGGACCCAGAAGGCGCCGGTAGAGTGGCGCCAGCAGGGCCGGCAGCATGTACATCGGCAACTGCGCCACGGCGAAATAGAGCACGATGTCGAAGTCGGTCCCCGGCGGGAAGGCGGCCAGCAGCAATCCCATGTTGCAGTTGCCGGAGACCAGTCCCACGGTCAGGGCGGCACGGCGCCCAAGCCAGCAGAAGGCGAGTGTGCCGAGAAATTGCAAGGCAGGGTTCGCGACAAAGGCGGCCAGGAGCCACAGGCCGACCGTCGCCGGGTCCCGCAGCAGCGTCTCGGTCACGCCATCCATGATGGCCACGGCGAAGACCAGCATCACGACCACGACCAGGCCGTCGACGTGCCCCGCGATCCTGGACAGCCGCTCACCGCCCAGGATGCGGCGGATGGCGAAGGCGGCCAGAAAAGACCCGGCGATGATCGCCGCGAGACGCAGCATGAAATCCATCACGCTGATGTCGAGGCTCAGGCCAAGCAGCGCCAGCGCCAGCGGCGGAACGGTCAGCGGCGTGAGGAGGGTGGCGGTGAGCCCGACCACCACCGCCAGCGCCCCGTCCAGCCCCAGCATCAGGGCTATGGGCGCGGCGCTGAGGATCGGCGGGGCGGCCGCCATGAGGACCAGGGCCATGAACAGGCTCGACTGCAGGGGCGCGAGCGCCAGAAGCGCCGTCATCAGGAGCGGGCAGCCCAGCAGCAGCCAGACCGTCACCAGACCCGTTACCCAGGGGCGGCGGGCGTGCATCATCATGACCTGCCAGTCGACCCGCACCAGCGTGGCGGTCAGCAGCACGGCCACGGCCGGCGCCAACAGCGGACGGGCAAGCTCGGCGAGGCCCGGCAGCGCCAGGCCGAGAAAGACGCCCAGAAACAGAACCCAGGTCGCATGGCAGCCAAGAAACGCCAGAACTCTGCTCATTCAATCCTTCGCCCGCTGACGTCTCGTCCGCGTTGTGTCGGGCCTGCCTTGTGGGGGCACTCTTCCATCTGTTCTTTCCGCGGGGCCACGAGGGCTGGAACGCTAGCGGCTTTGAGGCGCCGGGCCAATGATCTATGTTCTGGCCCGCGGCCATCCGTGACCGCCCACGCCGGTCCTTGCCGAAAAGGACAAAGGCCCGGTTGTGTGTGCAGAGGCCCGTGGCGTGCAGAGGCCCGTGGTGTATAGAGACCGGGGGCGTACCGGTTCCCAGGCTGCGGCAGGATGTCCCATTGCGATCAGCCAGACGATCGAGGAGAAGCCCCGGAATGATCGAATCGCCCTTCGACCGCTACCGCGGTGAGGTCCTGCCGGAATGGATCGATTACAACGGGCATATGAACGTCGCCTACTATCTGCTGGCTTTCGATCATGCGACAGATGCGTTTCTCGACTACCTCGGGCTCGATGCCGCCCACCGCCGGGCCTGCGGCGGATCGACCTTTGCTGCCGACATCCGCCTGACCTACCAGCGGGAGGTGGCAGAGGGCGATGGTCTGCGGATCACCAGCCAGCTTCTGGGCTTCGACGACAAGCGTATCCGTTTCTTCAACAGGATGTACCACGCGGAAGAGGGGTTTCTGGCGGCAACCATGGAGAGCCTCAGCCTTTACGTTGATCTCAATCACCGGCGTGTGGCGCTCCTGCCGGAGACGCAACGTGCGCGGCTGGCCGACGTCCTGGCCGCCCATCGGGACCTTCCCCTGCCCCCGGAGGCCGGCCAGGTGATCGACAAGCCGGCCCTCCCTGCTCTGTGATCGTCTTCGGAAAATTTTCCGTTGCCCTTTGGCCCCCGCGATGGTGAAGCTTAGGCCCATGATTTCCGTTCGAGCTCTTTCGTTGACCCTGGCCTTCTTTTTCCTGGGGCCCGTTTCCGAAGCGATAGCGGCCTGCACCGACCCTCCGGGGCCGGAGGTCAACTGGCGCCGCTGCGTCTTTGACCGCCTGCCGCTCAACGCCGTGGATCTGACCGCCGCGGAGCTGCGCGATGCCAGTTTCTTCCGCGCCGACCTGAGTGCCACCGTGCTGGACAGTGTGAGCGCATTTCGCGCCAAGTTCGTCAATGCGACGCTGAGTGAAGCCAGTTTTGTCGAGGCCAACCTGCAGGAAGCCGACCTCACCAAGGCCGATCTGAGCGATGCGAACCTGAAGGCCGCCGATCTCCGTCGTGCCCGCCTGTTCCGGGCCAACCTGCGCGGGGCCGACCTGACCGACGCAAGACTGGAAGGCGCCGATCTGGCGCAGGCCGATCTGAGCGGCGTTACCTGGACCGATGGGGAGCGGGTCTGCGCCGAGGGGTCAATCGGCCGCTGCAACTAGCCGGCAGAGCGCCGACCGGGGGGCGCCAGGCGCTGCCGGCGAAGTCGGGTCCACCTGCGGCAGCGGACCGGCTCTAGCGCGGCAGAAAACTGCTCCCCAGCACCAGATCGAAGCGGCCGCGCGGCCGGCCGCCCTCTGCTCCTGCATCGAAGGCGACCGTCACGCTGGCCCTTGCGGCCGGGTCGCGGATGGCGTTGTAGAGAAAGTCGCGGGCGTTCAGCGGCTCCCCGGCGAGGTACATCTGGGTGGTCAGCCGCTCGACCCCGGGGCCCGACACCGCAAAGTGGATGTGGGGCGTGCGCCCGGGATAGGCGACGGGCCAGATGGTGGTGAAGCGGTAGAGTCCCTCGTCGCCCAGGGTCACGCCCCCGAAGCCCTGGAAGTTCGGGTCGGCGCGGCCGCCGCGGTCGCGCGGGTGGTGGTAGAAACCGAAGGCATCGCACTGCCAGATCTCCACCCGGCCGCCGGCCAGCGGGCGCCCGGCTTCATCGCTCACGCGGCCGACGACCTCCACCACCGTTCCCGCGGCGCGGGCGCTGCGGCCCTCCACCCGGGTGAGGTCGAAATCGGAGTCGGCGGGCAGTCGCAGCGGGTAGAAGGGTCCGGCGCTCTGCCTCGGGGTCAGGACCTGGGCGGCCGCGGGCCCGGCGGAGCCGGTGAACCCAAGCCCTGCTCCCAGGGCGACGCTCAGCACGCGCCTTCGGGACGGGCTCTTCAGCGTGTTCATAGCGCTCCTCCTCAAAAGCCGACTGTTTGAACCTCCGGTCCGGCTGAACACCCGGCCCGGCTGTACACTCCGTCCGGCAGGCCACCGTTCCAGCTTTTCTTATGTGGGCTTCAGCGCGGACAGAGGAAAGCCCGGGCCGGCTTCGCTCCCCGTTCCGCCGGTCACGTCTTTGCGAGGCGCAGGGGAGGAAAGGGGGGAGCAAAAAGGGGGGCAAAGGGGGTGCATGGGGCCCCTTTTTTGGAAGGTTAACGACATGGTCCGGTTTTGCCGACTATAGTTCGAGGGTCGGTACGCGCTTGCCGGCCGACATCGTTGATAAAGCTTGTTGTGGAACAGAGATGAGGGCGGGACAGACATGAAGGCGCCCGGCCTGCCTGGCGGCTATGAGGAAGAGGCCTGCGCCCGTCGGGGCGGGGGACGGGGCGGGGGAGCCTGCGCGCCATGAGGCCGTCGCGCGTCCTGCGCAAGCGCGTGCTCATTCCTCTGCGCCGTTTCGGCCGCAACGACCAGGTCGTGCTCTCCGTGCTCGCCGTGGTCATCGGCGCCGCCGCCGGAGGCGCGGCGATTGCCTTTCGCGATGCCATTGCCGGTATCCAGTGGCTGGCCTACGGCTTCAGCACAGAGGCGGTGGCGACGGAGATCGGCAAGCTGCCCTGGTGGCAGGTGCTTGTGGTGCCCACCCTGGGCGGCCTCGTTATCGGCCTCTTCATCCGCTACACGCTGCCGGGCGGAAAGCCTCAGGGCGTTGCCCATGTGATCGAAGCCTCGGCTTTGTTGGATGGCCGGATGTCTCTGACCACCGGTATCCGCGCCGCCGTAGCCAGCGCGGCCTCCATCGGCATCGGCGCCTCTGTCGGCCGTGAGGGCCCGGTGGTGCACCTCGGCGCCTCGCTGGGCTCCTGGGTCGCCAAGCGCCTGCACCTTGGCCGGGTGCTTGCGCGCACCTTGCTGGGCTGCGGCGTCGCCGCCGGGGTTGCAGCCTCCTTCAACGCCCCGATCGCCGGCGCCTTCTTCGCCCTGGAGGTGGTGGTCGGCCACTACGCCCTCTCGGCCTTTGCGCCCATCGTCATCGCCTCGGTCACCGGAACCCTGATCAGCCGCGCCCACTACGGCGATTTTCCGGCCTTCATCCTGCCCGAAAACTGGCTGATCGTTTCGTTCTGGGAGTTTCCGGCCTTCGCCCTTCTGGGGCTGGTTTCCGCCGCCGCGGCGATCATCTTCATGCGCTCGATCATGTTCACCGAGGATGTGGTCACCAGGCTTCCGATCCCGAGTTGGTCCGCCCCAGCCTTCGGGGGCCTGCTGCTGGGCTGCATTGCGCTGTTCTTTCCCCAGGTGGTGGGGGTCGGCTACGAGGCGACCGATGCGGCGCTGTCGGATCTCTATCCCCTGTGGCTACTGTTCGCCCTGATCGTCGCCAAGACCGCCGCCACGGCGATCTGCCTGGGCAGCGGCTTTGCCGGCGGCGTCTTCTCGCCCTCGCTGTTCATCGGCGCCATGGTGGGCGGTGCTTTCGGCGTCATCGCCACCCACGCCTTTCCGGAGCTGTCGTCCGGGCACGGCGCCTACACGATGATCGGCATGGGGGCCGTCACCGGCGCGGTGCTCGGTGCCCCGATATCGACGATCCTGATGATCTTCGAGCTGACCAACGACTATGAACTGACCATCGCCGTCATGCTGGCGACGGTCATTGCTTCGGTCGTTACCCAGCAGGTTCATGGCCGTTCGTTCTTTGTCTGGCAGCTCGAGCGGCGCGGGGTTTCCGTGCGCGGCGGGCATCAGACCGGCCTGATGCGCCGCATCAAGATTTCTTCGGTCATGGACAACCGCTTTTCCTCGGTCGGCCTCGACACGCCGATTGCCGAGGTGCGGTTGAAGCTGCAGTCGGCGCCCTGGGGCGAACTCTTCGTGATCGGCAGCGAGGAGAAACTCTGTGGCGTCATCACCTATGCCGATCTGCACGAGGCGGCTTTCGATACCAGCCACGATTCCGAACTCAACGCAGCCGACGTCGCCAGGCCCGTGCCGGCGGTGCTGCAGCTTGGCGATCACCTGGACGCAGCGGTGAAGGTCTACAACCTCACCGGCGAGCCTCATGTCCCCGTGGTCGCCGACAAGCAGTCGATGATCATGCGCGGGCTGGTGCACGAGCACGAGGTGATGCTGGCCTACCAGCGGGCCCTGGACACGGCGCGTGCCGAAGAACGCGGCGAGGCCACCTCCACGCGCCGCCGGCACAAGGCCTGAGGGCAGGGCTGCGGCGACCGCTTAGGCGGCCACGGCGACGCGCTCCGCGAAGGCCTGCTGCTTCTTGCTCTTGCGCTCCAGCTTCTCGTAAAGGCCGAGCGGCGAAAACCGCATGACGTGCTGAATGTCCTCACGGCTCATCCAGACCAGCCATTCCTCGAAAGCCTCCTTGCCGTCCTGCGGATGCCAGATGATCCCGCCCGGCGCCAGGTGCATGTAGCCCTCGCGGGCGGCCAGCCCCTTGCAGGCGGCCAGGGGGTGGACCAGACCGAAAACATAGTCCGGCGACCATTCGAGGAGGGCCAGGGCGAGCGCCAGGCGCGGCAGAGCTGCCGTCATCCCGCCGCCGCGCAGTCCATTGTTGCCGCCTTTGAGCCAGAGCTCGCCGTGGTAGCAGACATCGCCGGTGATGACCTGGGAGGCCGGGGCGGTCCCGAAGTGGGACTGGTCCGCATTGACCGCAACACCCGGCGGCACATAGGCAAAGCGGCGCTGATAGAGGTGATCTTCCAGGCTGCAGCCCGTCAGATCGTTGAGGCGCATGGCCTGGGTATGGACGACCTCGCCCTTGCTGTTGGAGCCCTTGATCCAGAAGGCGTTCCTCGACCCCAGGTCCGAGATGGCGGGGTCGAAGATCGGCGAAAGCGGCGGCCGATCGTTCTGCTGCTTGCGCAGATCGCGGAATTCATCGAAATCCGAGCTGATTTCGATCTCGATGGCGTTACGCGCTGCGATCTCGGTGATCGCGCTGACAAACTGGATTTCGGAGAAAAGACGATCTGCAGGCATTCTGACGCTCCTTTGCCTTCGCTTGGTTATGAAGACAGAGGTTAGCGGTATTTATGCCCGTTGGGTTAGAAGCTAGGTGAAGATTGCACTTCGGGCCTGTGGAACCGGGGCGCGAGCCTACTAGATCTCGTACTCCATTAGGAGCTCCTCATCCATTTCCGGCAGCTCGCTGAGGTTGAGGCCGGAAATCGAGATAGTGTTTGTCCGCGCCACTAACAGCGTTAGGGCGGGTTCGCCGTCGGGAAACACGCAGCCCAGCAGGAGCCGCTGGAAACGCACCGGAATCGCGGGGCCGTTACGGGTCCGGGGAATTTCGCCGCAGATGTGGTCGAGCCGCGCGCCGCCATCCTCGAAAACCTTCGGATAGGCCTGCGACATGAAGTTGTCGAAGTCGATGCCGATCGGGTCTTCCTGGGAGAAACGGCCGATCGCGCTCTTGGCCCACTCCCAGCCCAGCCAGGTGGCATAGGACGACTTTTCGCCGATTTCGACGCAGAGCCAGGCATCCTCGCGGCGGCGATAGACCAGACGGTAGGGTTTCATTTCGGACATGGCCGGGTGTTCGAGCTGCAGTTCTGCCTGCGACCAGGCCTCGAAGCCGCGCCGCAGCATCGGCGGCCCATCGTGCCAGATGCGGCTGAGGCGATGCTGCTGGGCATGAAACGAGTAGCCTTTTTTGTCGCGATAGGCGACCCGGTCCAGCGAACTCAGGCCGCGTGTGCGGATGCTCTGGTTCGACAGCCAGCTTTCCGCCATGGCCAGGATCTGCTCGGCTTCGCGGCGGTGCTGCTCTCCGGCCTCGGTCAGGAAATAGCGCCGGTTGCGCAGTTCCAGCAGCTTGATGCCCTTCATTTCCTCCAGGCTGCGGATGTGCCGGCGGACCGTCTGGCGGGTCACCCCGAGGATCTCGACCGTCTCGGAAAGGTTGAGAGTGCGCGCTAGGGTGGTAAAGGAGCGGAGGATGTCGAACAGCGTCGAAGGCTGACGGCTGTCGGCATCGGGGGGGATCATTGGGTGGTTCAAAACGCTGCTGGACCCTCGAACATCGCTGAACGTCGCACAAATCGGGGCCGCAGCTTGGCGAGCGCGCCGAAAACACTTGGGAACATTATTGTTCCAGTCAGTATCATGAATCAGCACCTCATGCAAAGACATACTCTGTAATGGGTGAATTTATAGAGAATTGATTCATCTTTGAGTTTTAACAAACTGGCGACTGGATTTCGTCACTTGACGATATGTGGGAGCTTGGCGGTGACACCGGAAGACTGTCGGCTAGGAAAGCTGATCAGCCTGGCGCGGGAGGAGCGCAATCTCAGCCGCGACGAGGTGGGCAGAATGCTGGGCATCAGTGCGGAGCAGGTCAGGCGGTTCGAAGAGGACCGCGAGCGGATGCCGGCGGGGCTGCTGTACCGTCTCGCGGAACTGCTCGATCTTCCCGTAACGGCCTTTTTTCGCAGTTAGCAGCCCGAAACGGAGGGCCCGGCGCCTCGGGCGTCGGTCTTTGCGGAACATGGGTGGCTCCCTGCAAGGTCACGCCACCTGTTTCGGCACGGATGCGAGGCGGTTGAGGCCGAGCCACTTCAGTATGTTTTTCTGCAGGGCCTTGTCGCCGGTCAGCATCATGCGTTCGTCCTTGATCGCCTTGGCCATGGGTTCGAGCCCCATCCAGATGGCCGTCATGGTGCGCAGGTCGGTGTGTACGAAGAGATCGACGTCGAAGCCCGGTTCGACCATGCAGAGGTCCACCCCCTCCTTTGGGTCCACGACCAGCCACCAGTTGCGCTCCGTCGAACGGCGCTCCGGGTAGATGAACTGAATCACGCTGCGCTGGCGCGGCAGTTCGGGCACCTGGATGTTGCGGCGCATGTCCCACATCAGCAGACCGGCGTCCAGCTTCTCCAGTTGCGGCTGGGTCTCGGTCCAGCGCTGTCCCCAGATCCCCATGGCATCGACGATCGGGCCCAGTTCCTTGCCGGAGGGGGTGAGGTGATACTCCATCACGCCAGGCTCCCCCGCGACGGGCACTTTCTTCACAATGCCGTTATCTTCCAGCTCTTTCAGGCGCTTTGACAGCAGCGCCGGCGACATCCGCGGCATGCCGCGGCGCAGATCGTTGAAGCGTGTGGTGCCGGCCACCAGTTCGCGCACCAGCACCATGGTCCAGCGCGTGCAAAGGATTTCCGCGGCCATGGACACCGGACAGAACTGCTGATAGCTGCCGCTGGTCATCGGATTTTTTCCGTTCTGCGTTCATCTCCCGCCGTGATTTTAGCCGAGTCCCCGGTTCAGAATCTATACCGGGTCGATTCAGTTTCTGAACTGGAGCGGCCGGGGCAGCCTGTGACATCTCCCCTCTCGCCGCTCTACGCGCCCCGGGGAACCAGCCCCGCCACCGGCGCATCTCTAAGGAACTGACACCATGACTGTTGCCCTGCAACAAACCCCACCCGCCACAGGACTGGATGCGGTAAAGGCCAAACAGCAGGCCGCCTGGGCCTCCGGCGACTACGCCATCATCGGCACGACGCTGCAGATCGTCGGCGAGCAGCTCTGCGAAACCGCGAACCTGCGCCCTGGCGCCAAGGTTCTGGACGTGGCCGCCGGCAACGGCAACGCCACCCTGGCCGCGGCGCGGCGCTTCTGCCAGGTCACCTCCACCGACTACGTCGAGACGCTGCTCGACAAGGCCCGTGCCCGGGCGGCGGCGGAGCGCCTGGAGGTGGCTTTCGAACTGGCCGATGCCGAGGCGCTGCCCTATGCCGACGCCAGCTTCGATGCGGTGCTGTCGACCTACGGCGTCATGTTCACGCCGGACCAGGCCAAGGCCGCGGCGGAGATGACCAGGGTCTGCCGGTCCGGCGGGCTGATCGCACTGGCCAACTGGACGCCGGAGGGCTTCATCGGACAGGTCTTCAAGACCATCGGCAAGCACCTGCCGCCGCCCGAAGGCGTGCAGTCCCCCGCGCGCTGGGGCACGAAGCAGGCCTTGCAGGACCTCTTCGGCGACGCCGCAGTTTCCATCGACGTGACGCCGCGCCAATTCACCTTCCGCTATCTTTCCGTCGATCATTTCATTGATGTCTTTCGCCGCTACTACGGCCCCATTCACAAGGCCTATCTCGCGCTCGGCGATGCCAGCGACGGCCTGGAGGCCGATCTGCGCGCCCTGTTGACGCGCTTCAACACGGCCACCGACGGCACCCTGGTGTTGCCGTCGGACTATGTCGAGGTGGTGATCCGCAAGGCCTGATCACGCCGGAACTCGGCCGGGCCAAGGCCGGCCGGGGCGTTTGGTTCGCCCCAAACGGAAGGGACCCGCATCAAGCGGGTCCCGACTGTTTTGGCCGGACTGTTTTAGCCCGGCTGTTTTGGAAAGACGATCGTCTGAGACGTCCGGCGCCTAGTAGGTCGGGTTGAGCCTCAGATAGTCGTAGCGGTCGCCCGACTTGATGGAGACCTCGCGAAAGCCGTTGTCCCCTTTCAGGATGGTGAGCGGCACGTCGATCCCGGCACTGCCGAGCGCCCAGACCTTGCGGTAGAAGTCGGCCAACGTGCTGACCGGCTCGCCCTGGACGGCGACGATGATGTCGTTCTCCGTGATGCCGGCCGAGGCGGC
Organism: Rhodospirillales bacterium BBD 1991-14; assembly: GCA_001657395.1. Lineage (GTDB taxonomy): Bacteria > Pseudomonadota > Alphaproteobacteria > Kiloniellales > Kiloniellaceae > Pelagibius. The sequence continues at coordinate 96,654 of LYSY01000004.1, forward strand.
GGGTCCGTCCGGGGAGACCCGGTTGATGAAGACCCTGCCGCGGACCTCTTCGGTGAAGAGGCCAAGCCAGGGCTTGGCCGGACCGCCGGCGCGGCCCTGGCGCATCAGGTCTTCCATGATCGGCTCCAATAGCGAGATCGGCACGAACATGTTGCCGGGGAACTGCCCGCCTTCGGTCAGGGCATCGCCGACGATCAGCGAGCCGATGCCCAGGAGACGGCCATCGGCGCCGATCAGCGCCGCGCCGCCGAAGCTGCGGTAGGGCGGGGCGGTGAAGATGGCGCTGTCCAGCAGGTACTCCCAATAGCCGGCGAACTCCCGCCGGGAGACCACCATCGCCGGGCTCGGGCCGTCCGGGCCGGCGACCAGCACCTGGGTCTGCGCCGGAAGGTCGTCGGAATCGCCGAGCTCAATCGGTGCGATGTCCAGAGGCGTTGCCGGACGCAGCAGGCCGAAGCCCGTGTCGTAGTCATAGGCGACAATCTCTGCCGGGATCGTTGCGCCGTCCTGCAACTGGATCTCGGCCTGAACGGCTTCGAGGATCAGATAGCCGATCGTCAGCACCAGGCCGTCGCTGATGACGACCCCGCCGCCTTCCCGTTCGGTGCCCAGCGTTCCCGCAGTGCGGGCATCGGGCGGGACCTCGGCGCGCACGGTGACGACCGCGCTCAGCGGGTTGGCGGAGGCGGGCAGGGCCGCCAGTCCCAAAAGCAGAAGAAGGCTGAAAAACGCGAGGGTTCGCATGGTCGCGAATAACCGGGGGCATGCCTTCGGCAGGCCGTGAGCTTCTGTCCACATGCCGCTCTCCTATGGCTGCGGCGTTTCCCCCTGCTTTATTTTGACCATAGCACAAAATCGCGAAGGCGCAGGCGTCTAATCTCTTCCATTAGTCTTCGAGCAAGTAATCGCCCTGACGGTGCGGCAAAGCATCCTCTCCGACCACCTTGGCAATGGGCATGCCAGGGCGGGCATAGCGCTGGGTGCGGCGCGACAGCACCAGGCCCGAGGCGCGCGTGGTGACCGGCAGGCGCGCATGCTCCGGCACTGCTGTCGGATCCACGACCCAGGCGATCACGTCCCCTGCTTCCACTTCATCGCCAAGCTGCACGGTGTAGGCCAGCACGCCGGTTGCGGGTGCGCGCACCGAATCGGTCGCATCCAGGCGTGTCGCCTGGCAGCGCAGGGTCGGCGGCGGCGGCGGGTCACCGGCAACAACGCCGAAGCGCTGCAGGCTGTGAAACAGGGCCTGGGCGTCACCGGCGGCGGTGGCATCGTCCACGTCGGCGAAGCCGCGCAGCTCCACCGTCGCGGCGAGGCAGGCGGCGGGAATGGGGTGCTGCGGATAGTGCTTGGCAAGCCGCGTCCAGGGTGTGGAGAAGGTCTCGTCAAAGGAATTGCCGCCGGAATCCTCCGCCAGCAGCACCGCCCGGCATCCCAGATCGGCGGCAAAGTCGGCCGCCTGGGGCCAGTGCGCGGGAATGAGGAAGAGGTGCATCAGCGACTCGTCGTCGCAATGCAGGTCCCAGACCAGGTCGGCATCCACCGCGAGCGAGGCCAGCGTCAGCCGCAGCGACTCCAGTTCGCTGCCCGGCTCCTGGGCCTCCAGGTGGGCGCGCTGCGCGGCGCGGATCGCCGCCACGTTGGCCGTCTCGTCGCTGCCCAGTTTGTCCGCCAGTCCCTCAACGATGGGGGTATAGAGGTCCGGCCAGTTGCGGTTGAAGTTGCCGCCGCCGCCGGCCTCGTAGCGCCCGAGGTGCATGCCGTTGGCGAACTGGGCGAGGCCGATGGGATTGGCGTAAGGCACCAGGACAACCTCACCCCGGATCTCGCCGCGCCCCTCCGCTGCCGCCAGCAGGCCGTGGAGGTGATGCAGCACCAGGAGCCCCGGCGTCTCATCGGCATGGAGCGAAGCCTGCAGATAGGCCTTGGGCCGCGCACCCGGCTGCCCGAAACGGTGGACTGTCAGCACGCGGCTGGTGCCGGGGCTGGCGGCGAGCAGGGGGATGGTTTCGGTCCTGGGGGGCATCGGGGGAGTCCTGTGAGGGAGGGCGACGGCGGCATCAAAGGCGCAGCGCCGGCTGCGGTCAAGGCCGGCCTGCCCCCGGCCTTTGGCAGGGGCGCGTCAGTTGCCCGGCGGCGGGCCGTTTCCGCGCGTGAGCGGCCGCCCGCCTTGCGCTATAAGGAGGGCATGTCAGATCCTCAAGTCTCGGAACCCGGGGCGGGGCCCATGGCCCCCCAGCCTTATCCCTATCTCGACGCCCTGAACGAGGGCCAGCGCGCCGCCGTCGAGGCGCTGGACGGCCCGGTTCTGGTGCTGGCCGGTGCCGGCACCGGCAAGACCCGCGTTCTGACCACGCGCCTGGCGCACCTGCTGATGACCGGGCGCGCCCGCTCGCCGGGGGAGATCCTGGCGGTCACCTTCACCAACAAGGCGGCGCGGGAGATGAAGGACCGGGTCGCCGCCCTGCTCGAGCGGCCCTCGGTGGAGGGTTGGTGGCTCGGCACCTTCCATGCCATGGCGGTGCGCATCCTCCGGCGCAATCCGGAGGCTGTGGGCCTGCGCAGCAACTTCACCATCCTCGACACCGACGACCAGATCCGCCTGGTGAAGCAGATCCTGCAGGCCGAATCGGTGGACGAGAAGAAGTGGCCGGCCCGCGCCCTGCTGTCGATCTTCGAACGCTGGAAGGACCGCGGCCTGACGCCGGAGAAGGTCTCGGCGGGGGAGGCGGGCGATTTCGCCCGCGGCCGCGCGGTGGAACTCTACGCCACCTACCAGGAGCGTCTCAGAACCCTCAACGCCTGCGACTTCGGCGACCTGCTGCTGCACAACCTCACGCTCTTTCAGAACGAGCCGGAGTTGCTGGCCGACTACCACCGGCGCTTCCGCTACATCCTGGTCGACGAATACCAGGACACCAACGTGGCCCAGTACCTCTGGCTGCGCCTGCTCGCCCAGGGTCACAAGAACATCTGCTGCGTCGGTGACGACGACCAGTCGATCTATGGCTGGCGCGGCGCCGAGGTCGGCAACATCCTGCGTTTCGAGGAAGACTTTCCCGGCGCAAAGGTGGTCCGGCTGGAGCGCAACTACCGCTCCACCGGGCGCATCCTGGCCGCGGCCTCCGGTCTGATCGCGCACAACGAAGGGCGCCTGGGCAAGACCCTCTGGACCGAGGGCGAGGAGGGCGAGCTCATCCGCCTGCGCGGCCTCTGGGACGGCGAAGCCGAGGCCCGCTTCGTCGGCGAGGAGATCGAGGCCATGCAGGCCCGGGACAAGGACCTGGACCTGAAGGAGATCGCCATCCTGGTGCGCACCGGCGCCCAGACCCGGGAGTTCGAGGAACGCTTCATCACCCTCGGCCTGCCCTATCGCGTGGTCGGCGGCCCGCGCTTCTACGAGCGCATGGAGATCCGCGACGCGCTGGCCTATCTGCGCGTGATCCAGTCACTGGACGACGATCTCGCCTTCGAGCGTATCATGAACAAGCCCAAGCGCGGCCTGGGCAACGCCACCCTGCAGTTGCTCTATCAGACCGCGCGGGCCGGCAACGTGCCCCTCACCCTGGCGGTGCGCCGCCTGCTCGACACCGACGAACTGCGCCCCGCCGCGCGCCGCGCGCTGGGCACCCTGATGGCCGACTTCGACCGCTGGCGGGAGATGACGGAGACGACGCCCCACCCCGAACTGGCGGAGATGGTGCTGGAGGAGTCCGGCTACACCGAGATGTGGCTGAACGACAAGTCGCTGGAAGCGCCCGGACGGCTGGAGAACCTGAAGGAACTGGTCAACGCCATGGGCGAGTTCGAGACCCTGGCCGGCTTCCTGGAGCATGTCTCCCTGGTCATGGAGGCGATCTCCCAGGAAGGCCAGGACGTCATCACCATCATGACGCTGCATGCGGCCAAGGGCCTGGAGTTCGACACCGTCTTCCTGCCGGGCTGGGAGGAGGGGCTGTTCCCCAACCAGCGCGCCCTCGACGAGACCGGAAGGCGCGGGCTGGAGGAGGAGCGCCGCCTCGCCTATGTCGGCCTGACACGGGCGCGCAAGCGGGTGATCATCTCCTTTGCCGCCAACCGGCGCATGCACGGTTCCTGGGCCGCGGCGATTCCTTCGCGCTTTGTCGACGAGTTGCCGGGCGAGCATGTCGCCCAGGAAAGCGACCAGGGCATTTACGGCGCCGCCAGCTCCGCATTTGGCGGCATGGGGGAAGGCATGGGCGCCTGGCGCGAGGCGCGGGTGAGCCCGGGCCTCAGCCGGGCGCGGGCGCGCCAGGGCCAGGAGAGCGCCCCCTTCATCGACGTGACGCCGACGCGCATCGAGACCATCGGCAGCGGTGCGTTCCAGCGCGGCGACCGGGTGTTCCATCAGAAGTTCGGCTACGGCTCCATCGCCTCGGTGGAGGGCGAGCGCCTCAACATCCGTTTCGACAAGGCCGGCGACAAGAAGGTCATCGCCAGCTTCGTCGTGCCCGCCGATCAGGCCGGCTAGATCCCGCTGGCGAGATAACCGCCATCGACCACGAGGTCGGCGCCGGTTACATAGCTGGACGCATCCGAAGCCAGGAAAACAGCGGCGCCGACCAACTCTGACGTTTCGCCAAATCGACCGAGCGGCGTGCGGTCACGCAGCCTTGCCGTGCGCTCCGATGACATCCGCTTGCGGTTGAGTTCAGTGAGAAACACACCGGGTGAAATTGAGTTGATGCGAACCCCGAGCGGTGCCCATTCTACTGCCAGCGTACGGGTCAAGCCCAGAACGCCGTGCTTTGTCATGGCATAGACCGCCGCATTGGGCCAACCGCGGTGCGCCGCCAGAGAGGCGATCGTAATGACAGTGCCGCGACCGCGCTCCAGCATCGGTGCGGCGAGATGAGTGCAGGCGAAGAACACGCTTTTGAGGTTGGTGTCCATAAGGTGGTCGTAGTCGCCTTCGCTGAATTCACCGGCAGGTTGAAGCATGGTCGTACCCTGGCAGGTGACCAAGCTGTCGAGAGGCCCTAAGCGCTCCGCAAACGACCGGCCGAGGCGCTTGATCGCCTCAAGATCGGTCACATCGGCGGTAAAACCGCTGACCGGGGGGGCATCGACGCCAATCGCGGCATTGAGCTGCTGCACCGCCGCTTCAACCTTATCTTGGCGCCGCCCGGCTATGGCGACCCGCGCACCGGCTTGGCGAAAACCGGCGGCAATGGCCAAGCCGATACCGCTCGACCCCCCGATGATCAACGCGTTCGACCCGTTCAAGGCGGTCATGAGGTGGTCTCCCCTTTGATGTTTCCGCGCAGCGGCTGCTTCTCGATTCGACTATTGCGTTCCTGTTCGTTACGTGTATGCATGTAACAATGCAAGGGTCAAGACACTGCAAACGGGAGGATAACAATGTTTCGCACAGCATTTGCCGCAGGGCTCGTGGGGTTCACGGCGCTCGCTTTTGCCGTCAGCGCGCCGCAACCGGCCGCTGCCGACACCGACTTCATTCGCATCGCGACCGCAGGTTCCGGCGGTAACTACTATCGTCTTGGGGGTGGCTTGGCGGCGATCTACAACGACGTGCTCGACGGTTCTCAGGCCTCGATTCAGGCGACCGGCGGTTCGGTCGAGAACCTGGATCTGCTCGCCGACCAGGAGGTCGAGGTGGCCTATTTGACCGGCAGCGTCGGGCAGCAGGCCTTTACCAATACCGGGCGCTTCCAAGACCGGCCGCAGGGCCGCTATGACGGTTTGCGCGCCATCGCCACGGTCTATCCGAATCCGCAGTGGTTCATCGCCATCGACGATGACATCACCTCACTCCGCGACCTCGAGGGCAAACGTGTGTCGGTGGGTACCCAGGGCGGTGCCGGGGAAAACTGGTGGCGCTCCATCATGGATCACCTTGGCTGGACCTATGCCGACATCAAGCCGGAATTCACGGTACACCAGGCCGCCATCGACCAGGTCCGGAACCGGCAGATCGATGCGATCATCTGGCCCGATGCGCCGGGCTCGGCCAGCATCCAGCAGGTCGCAGACACCGGTTTTGGACGCGTCCTCGACCTGGACGCCGACGTGATCGAGAGGATGACCACGGACAGTCTGGACTATGCCTATACGGTCCCGGCCTCGGCGAACCCCTTTGGCGAGACGCCCATCCAGACCTTTGCCTCGCCCATCACCTTCGCCACCCATTCCGGGATGTCGGACGATATGGTTTATGCCCTCGTCAAAGCGATGTTCGAGAACAAGGAACGCCTGATCGGTGTTCACCCGCTTGCCGAGTACATGACGCTGGAGAACGCGACGAGCGGGCTACCTTTCCCGCTGCATCCCGGGGCTGAGCGGTTCTACCGCGAAATGGGCGTGCTATAGCAGGCTTGTGGTCCGGCAACCCCCCGGAAACCCCGCAGGAGGGCGGCCTGGTGCGGCCGCCCTTCTTTTCTCCCGTCATTCAGCGAGGCGACCATGACCGAGCGAGATCAAAGGCCATCGCGACAGAAAACGGAATGGACGCGGCCCGATCTCGAAGGCGAAGGCCTCATTGACCTCGACGCCCTGCAAGGCAATGCCGAGGCGCAGTCCACCACGCGCCAACTGACCGGCGTTTGGGCAAAGATTTTCGCCGGCGTTGCGATCGTCTCTTCGCTCTTCCACTTCTACACCGCCGGCTATCAGCCGATGGCCGCGATGGAACAGCGGCCGATTCACCTGGCTTTCATGCTGTTTCTCGGATTTCTCATTTATCCCGCCGGCAAGGCGCCGCGGCGCGGCAGTCCGCCGATCTGGGACGTGGCTCTGGCTGTCGTCGGCGCGGTGACGGCCTACTATCTCGCCCACAACTATCTGGATATCGTCATGCGGGGCGGCTTCCCCACCCAGACCGATATCGTGATGGGCACTGTGTTTTGCCTGGTGATCTTGGAGGCTGCGCGGCGCACCATCGGCATGTTCCTGGTCGTGCTGTCGCTCGTCTTCCTCGGCTACCTGGCTTTCGGGCCCTACCTGCCCGGTGTTCTGGCGCACGGTGGTTTCAGCTATGAGCGCATTATTCGCCAGATGTACATGTCGACCGAGGGCGTATTCGGTGTCGCGGTGGGGGTCTCGGCCACTTATGTCTATCTGTTCATTCTCTTCGGCGCGTTTCTGCAGAAATCGGGAACGACGACCTTCTTTACCAATTTAGCCTTTGCCGCCGCCGGCCACACGCCTGGTGGCCCGGCCAAGGTCGGGATTCTGGCCAGCGGCATGATGGGCATGATCCAGGGCTCGTCGGCCGCCAACGTCGCTTCGACGGGGGTGTTCACGATTCCCTTGATGAAGCGGCTCGGCTTTAAGGGGTACTTCGCCGCCGCCGTCGAAGCGGTCGCCTCTTGCGGCGGGCAGTTCCTGCCCCCGGTCATGGGCGCTTCGGCCTTCATCATGGCCGAATACCTGCAAATGCCTTACGCCGTTATCGCGCTCGGAGCGATCCTGCCCGCGGTTCTCTATTATGCGGCGGTCTATCTGCAGGTACATCTGCGGGCGAAGAAGCTGGCCATGGAGGGCTTGCCCCGCGACCGCCTGCCGAAGGTCAAGGCCGTCATTCGGTCCCGCGGGCACCTCGTGCTGCCGATCTTCGTCTTGATCGGGATGCTGTTGTTCGGCTTCACCCCACTTTTTGCCGCGTTCTTCTCAATCTTGTCGGTCGTCGTTATCAGTGCAACGCACCGGGAAACGCGGATGAGCTTTGCCGATATCATCGATGCGCTTGTGCTCGGTGCGCGCAATACAATTTCCACAGCGATCGCCTGCGCGTCCGTGGGGTTCATCGTCGGTGCGGTGGCGTTGTCGGGGATTGGCTTGCTGCTCACCCAATCGATCATCGGCTTTGCCGGCGACAACCTGCTGCTGGCGCTGTTGTTGGCGGCTGCCGCGTCGTTGTTCTTAAGCTTCGGGTTACCAACCACGTCAGTCTACATCATCACCGCGACGCTGGTTGCGCCCAGCCTGGTCCAGATGGGGGTGCCGCCGCTTGTGGCGCATCTATTCTGCTACTACTGGGGCGGCGTGTCGTCGATCACCCCACCTGTTGCTCTTGCCGCCTATGTGGGCGCCGGAATTGCCAATGCGTCAGTGATGAAGTCCGGGTTCACCGCCATGCGGCTTGGTATGGCAGCTTACATCGTGCCCTTCGTGTTCGTTTACTGGCCGTCGCTGGTGTTGTGGCAGGATGCCGACCCGTTGCGGCTGATGGCTGCGATCGCCTGCGGCGCCGTGACGGTGGTGTGTATGGCCTGCGTGGGCGAGCGCTATTTGTTCCGAAGGCTCGGTGCTGTAAAGCTGGCGCTTCTCTCAAGCTGCGTCATCCTGGTGATGCTTTCCTCCGCCGTTGCCAACGTGGCGGCCATCGCCATCGTTGCCGCCATCGTCGCCTTCGAGTTTCGCGCGAGCCGACGCGGCGCCGTCGGCGCGGCAGCGCGCTGAGCGCCATGGCGCCGGCCAGCAGGAAATGCTTTGCAATAAGCGCCGAACTGCGTCTATGTGCAGCGCGAAACAAAGGCTATGATCAATGACACTTGAGAAAAGGTATAGCCTCGCAGTTATGAGTGCTTATGGTCACGATACCCCAACGGGAAGCTGAGCCGCCTGGGCGGACGCGGCATCTGCACGAGCAGATCCAGACCGCGCTGACCCAGGAAATCGAAAACGGCGTCTTCGAAAAGGGTGAGCACCTTACCGAAGAGATGATCGCCGAGCGATTTGGCGTCAGCCGCGGCCCTGTTCGTAAGGCCTTTCAGAAGCTTGAGGATGCGGGGTTCCTGACACGCTCGGGTTCGCGCGGAATGGTTGTCGCGGAGGATCGCAGGCCCGGGAAGGCCATGCAGGCGCGAAGGGCGTCTTTGGCCCAACCGCTCGATAACAGCGCCAGTTGGGAGGCGATCTATGCCGACGTCGCTGGCGCGGCATCGGTTCACGCGGTCTACGGTCATTGGCGTGTCGTCGAGACAGAGCTTGCCAATCATTACGATGTCGGGCGGACCGTGGCGCGTGAGGTTCTAGCCCGCCTTGAACACCGCGGCATTCTTCGAAAGAGCCCACGCTACCGCTGGTATTTGCCGAAGATGACGTTCGAGCGCACGAAAAACCTTTACGAGATGCGTGCGCTTCTCGAACCCGTCGCACTGCGCAACGCTGCTCAGGCGGTGCCGCGCCACGTTCTCGTCGACATGGAAGCGGAGCTCTCGGCGGCGCTTGGCAGTGCGCATCAGTTGACGTCCGCCGACTACGACCGCCTCGAGCGGCGCTTGCATGTCGAACTGCTGGCTTATGGCCGCAATGACCTGTTGTATGAGACTCTGTCGCATTTCCATGCGCTGATGGTAACGAACGTCAGTCTTTACCGGGCGACGCACAGCCAGTTCGGTGGAGAGCCCTTTCCCCGCGAGCACCATGCTATCATTCGAGCGCTGCTCGATGATGATCACAGCGGTGCAGCACGGCTGATGGAAGCCCACATGGACGCGTCGTTGAGCCGGATCACGGAACGACTGACCTACATGGCCGACAAGATCGAGCTGGCTCCGCTGAGTTTTTTTCATCCTGTTGATGATCCCGCGAACAGCTGACGGAGTTCGCGTCTGATAAAGCCGGCGTTAGATCGGATCGACTTACATCTGTATCAGCCCAGAGTGATTGTACCGGCCCAGAGTGATCACGGCTCGAAGGGCATCGCGACACCCAGTTCCTTCGCCAGCGCCTCGAACGCGGCGACGGTCGCCGGGTCGAGCGGCACACCGGTCCGGGACCGTTCGGCGGCGACTGTCCATTCGCGGTCACCGGGCGCCAGAACACGGCCACCGGGTTTCGCCGGACTGTTGCGCAGCAGAGACAGGTAATGCTGCATGCCCGCGTGCAGTACGGCAGCGCCGGCGAAGCCATCGGGGTCTATGGCCAGAACGAAAGCACCCATTTCGCGCGGCGTTTTGATATCCGCTCCGCCCATCGGCAGAATATCCGGGCTGAACCGCATACCGGTCAGCGCCGCGGAAAGGATCTCGGCCATTCCAGCGAGGCCGGCTCCCTTGAAGCCAAACGCGCCGCCAAGCGGTGCAAGCATCGCGGCTTCACCAGGTTTCACCGTGTCTTCTCCCAGGGCGTTCGAAGCCGCTGCAGCCGGCAGGTTTTGACCCAGGCTTTCAAACAGCCCGATCCGATTGTAGGGGATCGCGCTTGTCGCCATATCGACCAGCCAGGGGTTCTGGACGCCGGTTGGCACGGCGAGCGCTATGGGGTTGGTACCGTGAAACCTGGACATGCCGTCGTGCAGCCGAACGAAGCTGTCGGAGTTTCCCGCCACAAGGCAAAGCATCCCCTCGTTTACGCCAGCCAGCGCATAGGCACCGGCGGGCCCGAAGTGAGAGGAATTGCGAATGCCAACGGCCGCGATCCCTGATTTACGTGCCATCGCACAGGCCTGTTCGACGGCCGTATAGGTCGCCAAAGCGCCCTGTGCATGGTCGGCGTCGAGCAAGCCGGACGCAGGGCGGATTTGCGTGAACCGCATATTGGGTTGGGGATTGAGGCGCCCGCCGCGCAGCACCTTCGCGTAATGCGGCAGCAGCCGCACGCCGTGGCTGTCTATCCCGTGCAGCGTGCCGTGGAGCAGTGATCGGGAGGTCGCATCTGCCGTGGCGCAGTCGGCCCCCACAGCACGCAGCACCTCGATGCAAAAGCCGGACAGTCGCGACAAATCTGCAAGGATCGGCTGGGGCGGCTCTGTCTGCCCGGCGGTGGTCACAGCGTCTGTCCGCCATCGATGATAACAACCTGGCCAGTCATGAAAGCGGCTTGGTCGCTGGCCATCCAAACCGCAGCGGCGGCCATTTCGTCCGGACTGCCGAGTCGGCCCAATGGCTGACGGGCGATGAAGGCGCGGCGCGTCGCATCAGGGTCTACAGTCGCTTCAATGCGCGCCTCCAGCGACGGTGACGCGGTCGTGCCTGGGCACAGAGCGTTACACCGGATCCCATCGCCGATGTGATCGCGCGCGATTGCCTTGGTGAGGCCAATAAGGGCCGCCTTGGTGGTTCCATAGGCGGCGCGGCGGCTGACGCCGGTCACGCTGGAGGCAACCGAGGCCACATTGACAATCGACCCGCAGCGCCGTTTCAACATGCCCGGCAGGATCGCCTGCACCAGCCAGACGCAGCTCATCACGTTTTGTTGCCAACTGCGGCTCCAGTCGGCAGCATCGCTTTCCAGAACGGTGCCGTCCGCAACCCAGCCTGCGCAGTTGATCAGGACATCTATGGCGCCCGCCTGCACAACGGCCGCCGCGATGCCATCTACGTCTGTCACATCCAGTCCAATGGGCCGGATCGCCGGCGCCTGATCCGGCAGGTCATCCATTTTCGATAGCGTTCGGCTCGCCGCGGTGACCGACGCGCCGGCCTCGGCACAGGCTAGGGCGATGGCACGACCGATCCCCTGGCCGGCGCCCGCCACAAACACATGCTTTCCCTTCAGTTCGTCAGCCCTCATCCGCGATCTCCTCGTCAACGCGTATTGTCACATGCATGCATTAGACAAAATCAGTGCTTCGCGCAAATGGTTCGTGATCGTTCCGAACGCCGGCCGATACGGGCCGGCGCGAAGGGGATGGCGGGAAAAGGGCTCAGAGGAAGGTGATCCGAGACTTCCCGTCGACGATCAACGCCTGTACAAGCGTGCTGAAATCCGATGATTTCCGGCGCACTCAGGATCTTGTTCGGGGTGAGCGTCTCTGGAGAAACAGATTTGACGGCAACCTACTGCCTCACCCTGGCGCTGCCGGAGCCCGCGCTGGCGGCCTTCGAAGCGGTCTTTGAGCCTTTGGGCGGGGCCGTGGTGACCGGCGGGCGGGACGGGCAGGGGCTGGTGCCCTGGCAGGTCTATCTCGCGGAGCCGCCGGAGGGCGGCGACCTCGATCGCCTGCTGGCCCTTGCGGCGGAAATCGCGGGGATCGAAACGCCTGATCACAGCCTGGAGCCCGTGCCGGATGTGGACTGGGTGGCGGAAACCCAGAAAGCCCTGCCGGAGGTGACGGCCGGGCGCATCCGCATCCGCGGCTCCCACATCACAACCCCTGCACCGCCGGGTACGATAGACCTTCTGATCGATGCCAATGCGGCCTTCGGCACCGGCCGCCATGAGACGACGCGCGGCTGCCTGCTGGCGCTGCAGGATCTCGCCAGGCGGCAGGCGGTTCAGAGGGTGCTGGACATGGGCTGCGGTTCGGGGGTGCTGGCGATGGCCGCCGCCCGGCTCTGGCCCTGCTTCGTGCTGGGGGTGGACAACGATGCGCCCTCGCTGGCCGTGGCGCAGGAGAACCTGCGCGCCAACGGCGTGGCCGACAGTGTCCGTCTCTTGCACAGCGACGGCTTCCGCAGCGCGGCGGTGGCGGCCCAGGCCCCCTACGACCTGATCCTGGCGAACATCCTCGCCGAGCCGCTCTGCCGCATGGCGGAGGATCTGAAGCGCCACCTCGCGCCCGGCGGCAGTACGGTCCTGTCCGGCTTGCTGACCACGCAGGAGCGTCAGGTCATCGCGCGCTACCGCGCCGCGGGCCTGCGGCTCAGGCGCCGCATCCGCCTGGCGGAGTGGTCGACCCTGGTGCTGGAGCGGCGATAGGGCCCTCAGGCCCGGCAAAGGAGCGATAGGGCCCTTCAGGCCCGGCAAAGAAAATGGCGGCGTCTCTCCCAAGTCCTCTGGGATAGACGCCGCCACCTTTCGCCGTCCTGGCGCTGAGCCTTCCTGGCGTTGGAGCGTTAGAAGTCCGCGGTTCAGGCGGCCGTCGAGCGGCCGAGATTGGCGTTCGCCGGCACCAGCAGGTCGGGCAGGGTGCCCGTCACGCTGGCGGGGGTTACGCTGTCCGGAACGTCAGGCCGGCTCGCCAGCGCCGACGCGAAGGCCGGGCTGGCTGCGGCAACCGTCTTGCCGTCGACCAGGGCCTCGGCAACCTCATGCAGGTTGGCCCGGTCCAGGCCGATGTCGTCCAGCATCCTGTCCGACAGCGCCGAGAGCTCGCGCAGGGTGCGGCGCAGCCGGTAGCTGCGCTGAACCCGCCGGGCCAGCACGTGCCAGACGGAGAGGTGGTTGGCGCGCGGCCCCGTCGCGGTGGTCGCGGCGGCGGCGATGTCGGCGCGTTCGATGCCGATGTCGGTCAACATGGCATCGCTGAGGCCGCGCAGCTCGGCGATGGTGCGGCGGCGCTGCTGGGCGCGGGACAGAGCGGAGACCAGGGCGGTTAGCCCGGACCAGCGCGCAAAGGCGGCGGCACTCCGGGTCAGGGTTTCGGCGACGAAGCGGGCCCTCATGTGGCGGGCGGTTTGAATGACATCCAAAACGTCAACGGATCGAGGTGCCCACCGAACGTCGGCCCCATTTGCGGCGGCTTCTTGCAAGTCGTACAGGCGGGTCATTGTTTTTACTCCAGAATTCGAACGGGGCGTCACGGGTCTTGCCAAGCGGCCCGCGAGCCATGACTTTTCACTTGAGAGATACGCGCAAACGCTCGAAATCGAAGCAGGGATTTTTGCACTGCAGCATTGCGCTATCCGCATGGAACAGAATGCAAAACCGGATAGATTCAGGAAAAATTACCTATGACCCGATCGGAACCTGCAGCACTCGCCGAAAAGGACGCAGAACGGTCCGCGCCGGCCGCCAAGACCTCGGCTTCCGGGATCCCGGCGGCTGAACGACTTGCGGCCTTGCGGGCGGAGCTGGGCCGCCGCGGCGTGGAGGGCTTTCTCGTGCCCCGCGCCGACGAGCACCAGGGCGAATATGTCCCGGCCTCGGCCCTGCGCCTTGCCTGGCTGACCGGCTTCAACGGTTCGGCCGGGATGGCCGCCGTCCTGCCGGAGGCGGCGGCGATCTTTATCGACGGGCGCTACACCCTGCAGGTTCACAACGAGGTGGACACCGGCCTCTTTACCGCGCGGCATGTGACCGAGGAGCCGCTGTCGGGCTGGCTGGCCGAGACCCTGAAGCCGGGGCAGCGCCTGGGCTTCGATCCCTGGCTCCACACCGAGGCCCAGATCCGCCGGCTGGAGAAGACGGTCGCCGATCTGGGCGCGGAGCTGGTCGCACTGACCGGCAATCCGCTGGATGCCGTCTGGCACGACCAGCCGGCGCCGCCACAGGCGGCCATCCTGCCCCATGACCTGCGCTATGCGGGGGTGGAGAGCGCCGAGAAGCGCGAGAGCCTGGGTAAGGGGCTGGCCGGCAAGGGGGTGGCGGCCGCGGTCATCACCCTGCCGGATTCCATCGCCTGGCTGCTGAATGTGCGCGGCGGCGACGTCGAACACTCGCCGCTGCCGCTGTCCTTTGCCCTGCTTCATGCCGACGGCGGCGTGGAGTGGTTCGTCGATGGCGCCAAGGTGAACGACGCCCTGGTGCGCCATCTCGGCAATGCGGTCTCCATCGAGGCGCCGGAGCGCTTGGCCGAGGCGCTGGACCGTCTCGGCACCCAGGGTGCGAAGGTCCTGGCCGACCCTGCAACGGCGGCCCGCTGGGTCTTCGAGCGCCTGACTGCGGCGGGCGCGGAGGTGGTCGCCGGGGCCGACCCCTGCCTGCTGCCGAAAGCGTGCAAGAACGAGACCGAGCTGGCGGGCACCCGCGCCGCCCACCGCCGTGACGGCGTGGCCCTGGCCCGCTTCCTCCACTGGCTGGACGGGGAGGCCGAGGCAGACCGTCCCCTGACCGAGATGGCGGTCGCGGAGCGCCTGGCCGCGTTGCGGGGCGAGAACGGCGAGCTGCGCGATCTGTCGTTCGACACCATCGCCGGCTCCGGCCCCAACGGGGCCATCGTCCACTACCGGGTGAGCGAGGAGAGCGACCGGGCCCTGCAGGCGGGCGAGCTCTTTCTCTGCGATTCCGGTGCTCAGTACCCGGACGGCACGACCGATGTCACCCGCACCGTTGCCATCGGCACGCCCAGCGCGGAGATGTGCGAGCGCTTCACCCTGGTGCTTAAGGGGCATATCGCGCTCGCCATGGCGCGCTTTCCAAAGGGTACCTCCGGCAGCCAACTCGACAGTCTGGCGCGCTACGCGCTCTGGCAGCACGGCCTCGACTACGATCACGGCACCGGCCACGGGGTGGGCAGCTATCTGAATGTCCACGAAGGCCCGCAGCGGATTTCCAAGGTGCCGAATTCGGTGGCGCTGGAGCCGGGCATGATCGTTTCCAACGAGCCGGGCTACTACAAGACCGACGCCTACGGAATCCGGATCGAGAATCTCGTGGCCGTGGTGGAGAGCCCCCGCGGCCCCGGCGAAGAGCGCGACATGCTGGCCTTCGAGACCCTGACCCTGGCGCCCATCGACCGCCGCCTCATCCGGCCCGATCTGCTGACCGCCGGCGAGATCGCCTGGGTCGACGCCTATCACAAGCGGGTGCGGGAGACGATCGCCCCCCCGCTTGAAGGGGCGGCGTTGGACTGGCTCGAAGCGGCGACGGCGCCGTTGGGTGCTTAGACTGGGTGCTTATACTGGGTGCTTAGACGGCGACCGAGCGGTCCCGCCTACTCGTCGGTCGTCTCGAAGAGCGCCTTCATGTAGATGTGCTGGATATCCTGGATATGGCGGGCGATATCCGCCAGGTCCTGGCCGATCCGCTCGGCCATCTGCAGGTCTTCGCTGATGTAGAGGTCCGTGGGCTCGGCCCAACGCTGGGTCATATGGATAAGGGCCCTGTAGGCGGCCTTTTCATGCGCCTTGTCGCCGCGCCCCAGTTCCTGGACGCGATCGAGGATGAATTCCAGACTGTCGTCGGCCGTCAGCATGTTCCCACCTGCCTGCTAGGTTGACCGGACGAAACCTACAGGTCTCGGGTAAAGAGATTGTTTAGATTGCTGAAAAAGGGGGAGTTTCCCTGGGATTTCTCGCATCTGCTCAGGCGGTGGAGAAAATAATTCAGCAAGGGGTGATCCAAGCCGGATCCGCCCGCGTAAAGGCGAATACACCCATTTGATTGCTGTAACTCACGCCCCGCCTTCTGGCGGGGCTTTCTTTTTTTCGCCTGCTCTTCCCGACCGCCGCACGAAATCCAGAAGACCGGCGCCCGCCACCGCATAAGTTGACTGAGGGGCGCTGCCCTGCGCCGGGAGATGTGGTTCGGCGGGTTTCGCAGCCGATGCGGGGATTCTTTCACGCCCCTTGCTCTTGCCGCTTAGGCAAATCCTCTTACTTAGTAAACTGTTAAGTCTACCGATCCCCAGTTTTCTTCGAGCCGGCATAACACCAACAAAGAGAGCCGGCACGTCAGGCGCTTTGGGCGGCGCCGACCCACCACTTCAGATCTGGAGCCGCAGGAATGGTAAGACTGCTGATCAATGGCGAGGAGCGTCAGCTCGATGTCGCTCCCGAAACCCCCTTGCTTTGGGTAATCCGTGACGAGCTGGGCCTGACCGGGACGAAGTTCGGCTGCGGGATTGCGATGTGCGGTGCCTGCACGGTGCACATGGACGGCTTTCCGATCCGCTCGTGCTCGACCGCCGTGGCCGATGCCGAAGGCAGCGAGATCACGACAATCGAAGCCGTCAACGGCAAGGCGGCACAGGCCGTCCAGGCGGCCTGGGAGAAGCTCGACGTCGTCCAGTGCGGCTATTGTCAGTCCGGCCAGGTGATGTCAGCCATCGCGCTGCTGAGCGAGAACCAGAAGCCGACGGACGAAGACATCGACGCGGCGATGAGCGGCAATGTCTGCCGCTGCGCCACCTATGTCCGGATCCGCGCCGCCATCCATGAGGCGGCTGAGATGATGGAGACCTGATGCCATGCTCGCAGGATTGAAAGACAGCGCCGTCAGCCTGACCGCTGACGCAGCCCCGACCGCGGCGCCCAGCCGCCGCCAGTTCCTCAAGGCCAGTGCCGCCGCAGGGGCGGGCCTCGTCATCGGCGTGACCCTGCTGCCGGGCGGCGCCAAGATCGCCCGGGCTGCGGCGCCGGCGGCGGCTGCGCCGGTGGACCCCAATGCCTTCGTGCGCATCGCGCCGGACAACACCGTTACGGTGGCGATCAAGCACATCGAATTCGGCCAGGGCACCTATACCGGTCTCTCGACCCTGGTTGCCGAAGAACTGGATGCCGACTGGTCGCAGATGCGGGCCGAACACGCCCCTGCCGACGCAACGCTCTACAACAACCTTCACTGGGGACCGGTGCAGGGCACCGGCGGCAGCTCCAGCATCGCCAACTCCTACATGCAGATGCGCCAGGCCGGCGCGGGCGCGCGCGCGATGCTGGTCATGGCCGCCGCCGAAGCCTGGGGTGTATCTGCCAAGGAGATCACGGTGGCCAAGGGCGTGGTGTCGCACGCCGGCTCGGGCCAGAGCGCAACCTTCGGCGCGTTGGCCGAGCGGGCAGCGGCCATGGAACCGCCCGGCGAGGTGACGCTGAAAGACCCGGCGGACTTCGCCCTGATCGGCAAGCACGCGCCGCGCCTGGACACCCGGGCCAAGTCACGCGGCGAGGCGATCTACACCATGGACAAAACCCTGCCGGGGATGCTGACGGCGGTGATCGCCCGCCCGCCGATCTTCGGCGCGACCCTGAAGTCCTTCGACGATACCGCGGCGCGTGCAGTGCCGGGCGTCACCGATGTGGTCGCCGTGCCACGTGGTGTGGCGGTGGTGGCAAGCGGGTTCTGGGCGGCGACCCAGGGCCGCGACGCTCTCACCATCGAGTGGGACGAGAGCACAGGCGAGACCCGGGGATCGGCCGAAATCATGGCCGAGTACAAGCGCTTGGCCGACCAGCCCGGTACCGTCGCGCGCAATGACGGTGCCGTGGACGAGGCCTTCGCCTCTGCGGACCGCGTGTTGGAAGCGGAGTATGAGTTTCCCTTCCTTGTTCACGCGCCGATGGAGCCGCTCGACTGCCTCGTCGATCTCAAGGCCGACTCCTGCGACGTCTGGACGGGTTCCCAGATCCCGACCGTCGATCATGGCGCTGCCGTGGCGATCTCCGGGCTGCAGCCGGAGCAGGTGCGCGTGCACACCCTCCTGGCCGGGGGCAGCTTCGGCCGCCGGGCGACGGGCCATGCCGACATGGTGTCCGAAGGTGTGAGTATCGCCAAGGCGATCGGCGGGCGCGCCCCGGTCAAGGTCGTCTGGACCCGGGAGGATGACATTCAGGGCGGCAGTTACCGCCCCATGTACTTCCACCGGCTGCGCGCCGGCCTGGATGAGAACGGCAGGATCGTCGCCTGGCATCACCGCATCGTCGGTCAGTCCATCGTCCGCGACACGCCCTTTGCCGCCGCGCTGATCCAAAACGGCATCGACAAGACCTCGGTCGAGGGCGCCAACACCCTGCCCTATGCCATTCCCAACCTCGCCGTCGACCTGCACACCACCGACGTGAAGGTGCCGGTGCTCTGGTGGCGGGCGGTCGGCAGCACCCACACCGCCTATTCGACGGAGGCCTTCATCGACGAAATCGCGGAGGCCGCCGGGCGCGACCCGGTCGAGTACCGTCTGGAGATGCTGGCCGAACACCCGCGTCACGCGGCGGTGTTGAAGCTGGCGGCTGAGAAAGCCGGCTGGGGCAGCCCGCTGCCGGCCGGGCGCGCCCGCGGGATCGCGGTGCACGAGTCCTTCAACTCCTACGTCGCGGAGGTCGCCGAAGTCACCGTCGGCGACGGCGGGGAGATCAAGGTGCAGAAGGTGGTCTGTGCGGTCGATTGCGGTGTGGCGGTCAATCCGGACCAGATCAAGGCGCAGATGGAGGGCGGCATCGGCTACGGCCTGAGCGCGATCCTCCGCGAGGCCGTAACCCTGGACGGCGGGCGTGTGGAGCAGTCGAACTTCCACGACTACACGCCGCTGCGCATCAGCGATATGCCGGAAATAGAAGTGCACATCGTGCCTTCGGCCGAGGCGCCCACCGGTGTTGGCGAGCCGGGTACCCCGCCGATCGGCCCGGCGGTCGCCAACGCGGTCTACTCGGCGACCGGACAGCGCATCCGTCAGCTGCCGATGTCCCTGCACGGGCTCACCGGCGCCTGACGACCGCTGAATGGAGAAAGTTCGAGCCCTCCCCGGTGCAGCCGGGGAGGGCTCAAGTTTTTTGGGGACTGCCGGTTCAGTCGGACAGCAGGTCTGCCCGGCGTTCCGCAATGACATCCAGGAAGGCGGGGGTGTCGATGTTGGCGATGGGCAGGCGCCCCGTCACCGGACGCCGCAGCGCGAAACTGTCGACATAGGCGATGAGGTCGGCATTCTGCGTCGGCGCGCCCTGGGTGTTGTAGAGCTGGTAATTGGGATAGGTGGGCGCCACCGAGTCGTAGTCCGCATAGGCGGTGAGCCCGACGTTCAACACCTGCGGCAGATCGGGACGGATCATCTGGTCGATCACCCGCCAGCCGCCGCCGGTCTCGCGGACCAGAAGCGTGAAGAGTTCCCCGTGACGGGCTATGCGCAGGTCCACCGGCCCGGTCCCTGAGGGCAGGATCTTCAGGGTCGAGAGGGAATTGGTGGTGGACTTGATCTCGTAGTGCGGCTCGCCCGCGGGCGCGGCGGTGCCGACGGAAAAGAACAGCCAGTTCTCCTGGCCCGGCACCCAGCCGGCTGCGCTGATCTCCCGCGGCGCGCGGATGAAGAGGCCGGCGAGGGAGAAAGACGTCTGCGGCAGCGCCGCAGCGGTGCCGCGCACCTCGATACGGGTCGTGGCGATGAAGTCGCCGCTGACCGGCTTGTAGAGATGGCCGGCCTGGTTGTCCTCGAACCAGCCGGAAGACTTCGGCCGCAGCACCAGCCTTCCCTCCTCGATGCGCGGGTCCTCCCACTTCGGGGCGAAACCCTCCGGCTCGTGCTCGGACCAGCCGGCGAGGTCCGCCGGTGAGTCGAAGGTGCTGGAGTGAGGTTTCAGATCGTCGGCCAGGGCCGACTGCGCGATGGTCAGGAGGGCGGCTGCGCAGCCGAGGGTTCTCAGCATGGTGATGTCCTTTGAAGAGAGGAAGGAAGGAAGGGCAGAACGGAGCCGCCTGCTAGTTCACAACGATCAGCGAATGCGCACCGGGTCCGGTCTCGACGGCAAAGCCGGTGTCCTGCAGGCGCGGGAGCGCCGCCGAGCGGTCGACGCGCCAGAACTCCAGCGCGCTGCGCCGCGGCTCCGGGCCCTCGTACTCGAAGACGCCGGCGACCACGTAGCTGTCGGAGGCATCGAAAGCGATTCCCTCCGGCAGGATCCCGTCGAACTCCCAGGTGCCGGTGTGATCCAGCAAGCCGTGTTTCGGATCGAAGCCTACCAGCGACAGGGACGACCGGCTGTACCGGGGATCGCTGTCCTCAAGCCAGGTCTGTCCGATGTTCAGCGTTGCGATCATCGTGCCGTCGTTGGAAAAGGCGAAACTCTCCGCATGGCGCGGCAGGCTGACCCCGCCGACGATGAAATGCCGGGGCTCTTCCGCATCCAGGGGCGCCAGTTCGGTTACCGTCAGGCGGGACGGCGGCGCGTTCAGGTAGATGCCGCGCACATCCGCGCCCCAGTGCAGGTCGTTGGTCACGAAGTACCGTCCGTCCGGGGAGAACTTGCCGGACATCGGCCATTTCGAGGTCAACACGCGGTTGCCCCAGGGCTCGATGCCGGCGACCGACCCATCATCCCGCCGCTCGACGCGATAGAACTGAAGCTGCGCGCGAAAGGCCAGCATCACGGCGACGATGTCTTCGGTGGGGTGCCACTCTGCATGGTGGGGCAGCATGCCCTGGTCCGGCAGTTCCGGCATGGCGGTGAAGCCCTTCAGCGTCGATGCCGTTGCTCTTCCGAAGCCGCCTTGGTCATAGCTCACGAACACCAGGGGAGCCTCCGGCGTCTTGGTGGCGAGGACGAGGGTGCTGCCGTCCGGGCTCACCGAAACACCCTGCGGGCGGATGCCGACCTCGATGGAATCGATGATGCGGGGCTGCGCCGGGTTGCTGACATCGACGGCACGCAGCGTCGTGCCGGACTCGAGATCCTGGATCGTGCGATCGCCCTCCGCGCGCGGCTTGCGGGTTTCCGCGACGAAGATGGTGTTGCCGTCGGGGGAGGCGGCGATGCTGAACACGGGATTGATGACCGAGTTCGAGACCTCGGCAACGCCGGTCGGCGTGTCACCGGTCAGGGGCAGCGAGACGATCGCAAGCTGATCGTTGCCGCGCGGGGTGCCCAGGTCCCCGTCGATGTAGGCATAGGCGCGCATGTCGGCGTCGGAGATGGCGGCGATATAGCGCCCCTGGAAATCGGGGGGCGCGTCTGCAAGGGCGGGCTGTGCAAGAAGGGCCGTGATGGCCAAGACCAGTGGCGCTTTGGGCAGGGGCGCTTTGGGCTGGGAGGCTTTGAAAGGCATGGTGGTCCCCTCGTTGGGTTGAGACCCTCGCCAATCTGGTTTGCCTTTTGCGATCTTGAAGGCTAAGAAACGATATTTTTGATAAACATGGGTTATCGAAATTGGCTGCCCTGCAGGACTACCGCTGTGTGATCGCGCTGCTCGATGCCCGTCATTTCGGCCGCGCGGCGGAGCGCCTGGGCGTGACGCAGCCGGCCCTCACGGCGCGTCTCCGGCGGCTGGAGGCGGAGCTTCAGGTGCGTCTCTTCGAACGCGGACGCAGCGGTGTCGAACCGACGGCGGCCGGTCTGGTCTTCGCGGAGGGGGCGCAGCGGGTGCTCGATGCCGCCGAGGAGGCGGCGGAGGCCGCCCTGGGCGTTCAGCAGGGCTATGGCCAGACCCTGCGCATCGGCATGACCCAGATCGCCGCCTACCAGGTGGTGCCGCGGTGTCTTGCGGCCTTTCGTACCGAGAATCCCATGGCGCGGATCAGGCTTGTGGAGGGAACGACCGCATCCCTGGAAGCGATGCTGGAACAGCGGCGGATCGACGCGGCGTTCGTGCATCCGCCCCTGCATGCCGCCGATCTCTCCGAGAAGATACTGGCGACGGTCGTTCTGGAGCGCTTCAATGCGGGCGACAGGAGCGCCGGCGACGCCCTCATCCGCTACCCCAGGTCCGAGGCACCGGTCCTGATGGCGGCCCTGGGCCGGCAGGAGGCTGCCGAGGAAGAAGGGGGCTACTGCGTCGCCGAAGCGGACACGGCCCTGGGGGTCATCGTGCTGTCGCAGGCCGGGTATGGCGACTTCGTCGCTCCGGCCGACTATCCGCACCGGGCGGTGGCCGCCGGCCGCCGGCAGAAAGCCTCCGCAAAACACGGCGTCATGGAGACCAGCCTGGCCTGGCGGTCCCTGGATCGGCGCCCGGTCATCCGCTCGCTCATCAAAGCCGTCGACCTGATTGAGGCAGACTGATCGTCCGGCCGCTGCGCTTTCGATAAGCGCAGGTTATCAAAGTTATCGAATCTGAAATTGGACCGGCGGCGGGCCGCACCGATATCTGTGCCAGCGGGCGCCCGGCGAAACGCGGCGTTGCACAGGCCGCACTCTTGTCCTGGGACTTCTTGTCATGACACCACGCACCGGTTTGACCGCAGCAGTCCCGGCGGTGCTGTTTGCCTTGGCCTGGCTGGTCCCGCTTCCGGGGCTGGGCGACCCGGCGGGCGCGGGCTACTTGGTGGATCTGGGGCCTGACCGCGATCTCGTCGACCGCTACGGCCTGGACCTCATTGCCTATGCCACGGTCAGGCGCAGCGACGGCAGCTATCGCCGGATGCTGACCCAGCCCGGGACACTGGCGGCGGTGGCGGCGGAGGGCGTGCCGCCGGAGGGCGCGCGCATCCTGATGGAAACCCATTACAGCCCCGGCCGGGTCTCGACGGTCTTCCACATGCAGAAGGTTGCGGGGCGCTGGGCCTACGGTTCCTTTTCGGCTTCGGCATCGGACCCGAATCTGACAACCCGGGCGCAGGCGTCCTGCCTCTCCTGTCACGCCGGTGCGGCGGAGACGGACCTTGTCTACACGCTGCCGAGCCTGAGAGCTTTCGCTGCGGGCGGGGCGGCCTCGGACTTTGCCTGCGACCGCGGCGGGCGCAGCCCGTGTGATGCCGAGATCTATGAGATGGTGCCCAGCAAGGAAGCTGAACCCTGAAGCCTGCGGCAGACCGTTACCCCTGCGTGCTGCAGGCGCTGCATCTGGTGACGGCGCTGCTGGTCCTGGCGCAGGTCGTGCTGGCGGCGGTCAACGCCCTGGTCTACGAAGGCAATCCCGTGCTCGCCGAGGCGGCGGTGCAGGCGCACCTGTCTTTCGGCGCGACGATCCTCGTGCTGACGGTTCTGCGCTTCGTCTGCCGCCTCTCCCTGGGCGTTCCCGCGCTGCCCGACGACATGCCGCCGGCGGCGCGCCGGGCCGCGCAGGCCGTGCATGCCTCCCTCTACCTGCTGCTGCTGGCGCTGCCGCTGAGCGGCTATGTGAAGCTGGCCGCGCTTGGCTATGAGGTCGTGCTCTTCGGCGTCCTGGCGCTGCCGGTCCTGCCGTTCGATCCGGCTCTGGCTTCGGCGGCGCGCGATCTGCACGCGGCAGCCGCCGTGCTCCTCGGCATCCTGCTTACAGGGCACATCGCTGCGGCAGTGTTTCACAGGCGGGTTTTCGGTCAGCCGGTGCTCCGGCGCATGTTTCCGCGCATGTTTCCAACGCGACGAAACCACGAACCGGCTGACCCCGGCCTTGCGGTTTCAGATCGCATAGGATGGTAGCACCGCTTCCAGCGCCGTCGCTTCGACGCCCAGGTCGCCGAGGGTCAGCGCTCCATCCGTGACCACGTTGTCCTGCCGCATCAGGGCGACCTGTGCCGGTGTGATGGGCGGGTGCGGAAGGACAGAGGCCAGCGTCGCGAGGCCCTGCCAGACAGCAAAGGGCAGGGGCAGCAGGCCCGGTCTGCGGCCGATCTGCGCCGCCACCAGTTCCAGGAGCGCGCGGTAGCTGTAGGTTTCGGGTCCGCCCAGGTCGTAGACGGCCCCCGGCGCTGCCGGATGCTGCAGGGCGGCGCCAACCGCTGCCGCGACGTCGCCGACGAAGACCGGCTGCAGCCGCGTGGCGCCGCTTCCGAAGAGCGGGACCACCGGGCTGCGCCCGATAATCCCTGCCAGCGCGTTGACGAAGCTGTCGCCGGGCCCGAACAGCACGCTGGGGCGCAGGATCGTCGCCATGGGAAGGACGTCCAGCACCAGCGCTTCCCCCTTGGCCCGGGAGCGCACATAGGCGGACGGCGAGTTCAAATCCGCACCGATGCCGGAGATCTGGACAAGACGTGCGATCCCCTGCGCCGCGCAGTGCTGCGCGACAGCGCGCGCGCCCTCTTCGTGGATGGCCGCGAAGGTCTCGTCGCCCTGCTCCACATAGAGACCGACGGCGTTCACCGCTGCGTCCGCTCCCTGCAGCGCCGCGGCAACCGAGTCCGCGTCGCGCAGGTCGGCCCGCACCGCCTCTGCGCCCGCTACTCCGACCCGCTCGGGACGGCGGGCAGCGGCGCGCACGGGAATGGACCCTGCGACCAGGTGACGAACGATCTCGCGGCCGAGAAATCCCGAGCCGCCGAAGACCGTGACCTGCCCGGGGCGCGGTTGCGATGCCATGACGTTTCAGCCTCCGCGACCGAGTGTAGGGACCACGGCCGCCGCTGCAAAGCACTGGCTGCCGCGCGTTCTGGCTGGCTGCTTGCGCCCAGCGCTGGGCATTGTATCGTCTGGTCCTTCCCAGCGCCGCGCGCCGACTTCCCACCGCCAGAGGACCGACAGGAGAAAACCATGTCCGCCACCTTCGCGACCTACCCCAGCCTTGCCGGCAAGACCGTTTTCGTGACCGGCGGCGCGTCAGGCATCGGTGCTGAGATCGTGACCGCCTTTGCCGCCCAGGGCGCGAAGGTCGGCTTCGTCGACCTGGACGCGGCGGCGAGCGCGGCCTTGGCCGAGAAGCTTGGCGGCGCAGTTGCCTTCGAAATCTGTGATCTGCGCGATATCGACGCGCTGCGTGCCGCCTTTGCCGCCCTGCGTGAGACGCTGGGCCCGGCCGGCGTGCTGGTGAACAACGCCGCGCGCGACGACCGCCACGACTGGCGCGACACCACGGCGGACTACTTCGACGACCGCATCGCCACCAACCTGCGCCACATGTTCTTCGCCATCCAGGCGGTGGCCCCCGACATGATCGAAGCCGGCGGCGGCGCCATCATCAACATGGGCTCCAATTCCTGGTGGGAGGCGGGGGGCGGCTTTCCCGCCTACGCCACCGCCAAGGCCGCCGTGCACGGCCTGACCCGCACCATGGCGCGTGATCTGGGCGACCACCGGATCCGGGTGAACACCGTGGTGCCCGGCTGGATCATGACCGAACGCCAGAAGGAACTCTGGGTGACGCCGGAGGCCATCGAGAAGCACCGGGAGCGCCAATGCCTGCCCGATCTGATCGAGCCGGTCTACGTTGCCCGCATGGTGGTCTTTCTGGCCTCCGACGACGCCGCCATGTGCAGTGCCAACAACTACATGGTCGAAGCCGGATCGATCTAGCCGGGTCGATCCGGGCGAAGCACGCTGGCCTTAGCCTGCTGGCCTTAGCCTGCTGGCCTTAGCCTGCTGGCCTTAGCCTGCTGGCCTTAGCCTGCTGGCCTTAGAAGGTGAACAGCCGCGTGTCGTCCTTCAGCAGGCCGGCGGCGATGGCCGGCGGCTTGGCGACGCCGACACCGGCGATCAGGTCGGCGGCGGTCTTGCCGCTGTTGGGCAGGTAGAGCGCGCAGACCTGGGGCTGCACCCCCATCTCGATCAGTTGCATCAGCATGCCCTGGGGCGTCGCGCCGCGCGGCTTCAGAACCGTCTGCGGTGCGTCCTTGAGAGCAAGGTCGCCGCCGGGGCCGCAGAGCAGCATCTCCACTTCCGCGCCCTGCCGGACCGCCTGGATCGACAGCACCATGGCCATGCCCTGGGTCTGAGGTTCCGGCGAGGTGACGACGACGAAGAGGGTTTCCTTGTCGCTGCTGGCCTGCGCGGGGGCCAAAGCCGGGCCGAGGCCCAGCGCGTTCGCAAGTATCATGACAACCGCAACAGCGATCTGTCTCATGACGTCTTCTCCTTGTTGATCGGGAAAAGCGGACTGGTGTTCGCCCGGGCTCCAGGTCCCGGGCTTTAGGCCGCGATTTCCTTTTTGCAAAAGTACCAGTCGGTGTACTCGTAGCCGTCTTGCCGGCGTGCCTCAGCCTCTTCGGCGGTCTGCGGCGGCGGAACGATCACCTTGTCGCCGGGCTGCCAGCCTTCCGGCGTGGCCACGCCGTGGACGTCGCTGGTCTGCAGCGCTTCGAGCAGCCGCAGGAGTTCCGGCACCGAACGGCCGTTGCTCATGGGGTAGTAGACCATGGCGCGCAGCAGGCCTTCGGGGTCGATGAGAAAAGTCGCGCGCACGGCCGAGGTGTCGCTGGCGCCCGGCTGGATCATGCCGTAGGCCCGCGCTACAGCCATCGAAAGGTCTTCGATGATGGGGAAGGGGATCTCGACGCCGAAGTTCTCCTTGATGTTCCGCAGCCAGGCGAGATGGGCGAACCTGCTGTCGATAGACAGCCCCAGCAGATCGCAGTTCAGGGCCTGAAACTCGTCATATGCCCTGGCAAAGGCGATGAACTCGGTCGTGCAGACCGGAGTGAAGTCGGCGGGATGGGAGAACAGAACCAGCCAACGTCCGCGGTAGTCTGCGAGGGTTCGGGAGCCGGCTGTGGTCCTGACCTCGAAGGCCGGCGCCGGTGCATTGAGTTGCGGCATCGCGAGTTGCGCTTGTGGATCTTCCTTGAACATTTCGGATTGCACCTTCCTGGGTGGTTGATGGTGCGCCGAGTGTTTCCGCGCCGCGGGACGGGCGGCCTCTGACGCTCTTGCGCCTGTCTAGAGCGCCGACGGCGGGCGGTCGGTGACAAAGTCACCGGAATGCCCCGCGACATTGCGCCTCAGGGCACGGCGGAGGAGGTTTGACGTCAGCCGGCGAGACCCGGGGTCTGGCGCACGTAGTCCACGACGGAAGCTCTGAACCAGACCTGGGCCGGGTCGTTGTGGCAGCGCGGATGCCAGACCATCTGCAGGCCGAAGCCGTCGAGCTCGAACGGCAGGGGAAAGATGTCGAGGTTGGCGCCGCAGGTCATGGCGAGCCGCTCGGGAAACACGCAGACAAGATCCGAGGTCTCGATCACCGGCGCGGCCAGCAGGAAGCTCGGCAGGGACACCTGCACCCGCCGGGCCCGTCCGATTTTTTCCAGCGCCCGGTCGACGGCGCCGACGAAGCCGCCGCCCTCCGGCGAAATGAGCAGGTGGTCGAGGCTGCAGAAGCCGTCCAGGTCCGGTGGGGTGGCACCACGCGGATGCCCCTTGCGTTGCGCGAAGACGAAGCCTTCCTGCAGCAGCGGGCGCGCCTTGGCATCGTTGAGGGTGACGAAGCTGGTGACGATGCTTGCATCCAGCCGCCCGGACTCCAGGTCCTGCCAGGCCCGGTCGCTCCGGAACGGCATCATCGCCAGGCGGATCCCCGGCGCGCGGCGGCGCAGGTGGTTGACCAGTCCGCCCGACAGCATGGCATGCACATGATCCGTGCCGCCGAGCCGGAAGGTGTTCTCAGCCGTGGCCGGCTCGAAGGCCGCCTGGGCGCGCAGCAGCCCCTCCAGGTCCTGCAGAAGCCGGCGCAGCGGATCGCGGAGCGCCTCGGCGCGCAGGCTCGGCACCATCCTGCGGCCCGAGGAGACCAGAAGCGGATCGCCGAACAGTGCCCGCAGGCGCGCGAGCTGAGCCGACATCGCCGGCTGGCTGACCCCGACGCGCCGCGCCGCTGATGTCACGCTCCTTTCCTCGAGCAGCGCATCCAGGGATCGCAGCAGGTTGAGATCGAGGGTCTTCAAATCCATTGAAGTGATAGGTCAAATCAATTTCATCGATTTGAATTATGAAACCCGGGCGGCCAGATGGCAATTCCTGAGACTCAAAAAGATCCCGCAGCACCGCATCCCCGCGGTGAACGGCCGCTCATCCGCAGCGGTCGGAGGGCAATTGCGAAAAGAGCAGATACAAAGAGGACCGTGATTATGAAAATCGGATTCATCGGCAGCGGCAGCATGGCCCGTGCCCTGGCCGGCAAGTGGCAGGGCAAGCATGACCTGCTGTTCAGCGCCAGGGACCTGGGGAAGGCGGCGCTGGTCGCTGCCGACTACGGCGCCCAGGCGGGCAACGCCCGCCAGGCGGCCGAGTTCGGCGACGTGGTGGTGCTGGCCACCCGCTGGGACGATGCACTCGACGCCGTCGCGCAGGCTGGCGGCGACGCTGTTTTCGCCGGCAAGGTGGTCATCGACATCAACAACCCGGTCAGCACCGAGACCTTTCTGACCACGCGCGAAGACGGCCGCTCGCTGACCCAGGCTTTGGAAGAGGTCCTGCCCGGCGCCGAGATCGGCAAGGCCTTCAACATGGCCCAGGCCGCCGTCTGGGCGAACCCTGACATGACCTACGACGGGCGGCCCATGGTGACCCTCTTCACTGCCGAGACCGAACGCGCGACGGAGACCATCGCGGACCTGATCCGCGACGTCGGCGCCGAACCCCTGAAGCTCGGCGGCAACGCCCACGCCTACCAGCTGGAGGCGGCGGCGGCGATCGTCATCAAGTTTCTCTTTGCCGGACGTGACCCGCAGACGATCCTCAACGTCATCCAGCCGGAAGTGAAACCGGTGCGCTGAGCAAAGGAGAGACGACGGGTATGGGCGGGACGGATCTCACCGGAAAGCACGTGGTGGTGGTCGGCGGCGGCAGCGGCATCGGACGGGCCGCGGCGCAGGCTGCCGTCGCGCAGGGCGCGCGGGTGACACTGTCGAGCCGCAACCGCGACAGGCTGGCCGAGGTCGCGCAGGCCATTGGCGGCGGGACCGCCGCCGTGCCGCTCGACATGACCGATGCACAGGGCGTCGCCGCCTGGGCCGGCGCCGTCGGGCCGCTCGATCATCTGGTGATCACGGCTTCCAGCGCCGCCCACGGCCCCTTTGCCGAGATGGAGATAGCGGCGCTCAGCGGCATGTTCGCAGCCAAGTTCTTCGGGCCCTACCAGACCGCGCGGGCCGCCCTGCCGCAGATCGGCGACGGGGGCTCCATCACCTTTTTCTCCGGCGTCCTCAGCCGGCGTCCCGGCCTCAACTGCGCCGGCCTGGGCGCGGTCAACGGCGCCGTCGAAGGTCTGGCCCGGGCGCTGGCGCTGGAACTGGGCCCCGCGATCCGGGTGAACTGCGTATCGCCGGGCATGGTGCGCTCCGAGGCCTATGCGGCGATGCCCGCCGAAGCGCGCGAGCGTATGTACGAAGCGACCGGCGAGTCGCTGCCGTTG
Source organism: Rhodospirillales bacterium BBD 1991-14 (assembly GCA_001657395.1). Classification (GTDB taxonomy): domain Bacteria; phylum Pseudomonadota; class Alphaproteobacteria; order Kiloniellales; family Kiloniellaceae; genus Pelagibius. The sequence goes on from LYSY01000004.1 coordinate 125,919, forward strand.
GGCCGGGTCGGCGAGACGGCGGAGATCGCCCAGGCGGTCCTCTTCCTGATGACCAGCAGCTTCACCACCGGCGTCGTGCTCGACGTCGACGGCGGCCACATGGTCCGCCAGTACGCCACGCGGTGAGGGCGCCTGGCGTCTTCGCCCTCGCGATCAGGTGCCGTGCGGTGATAACGCCGGCGTAAGGTGCCAGAGCCGAACGCGAGCCGAAGCGGTCGCTGGCAAGAGGCAATACGACCGCTGTGCGGGACAAAGCTGCCGGTGTGCCGATGTCCAAAGTGCGTCTGATTGCGGGCACTCAAACCGGCGGCTATGCTGACGCTGCGCCGATGTCACCGGAAGGGCTACAGCTTTTGATTATCGCTCTCGTTCAAATACCCCTCGATGAGCCAAAACGCGATCATGACTTTGTCGTCAAGCAATCTGTTGAGGCGACCAAGATTTTCCATGACGTGAAAGGTCTCAAACGGAAGTACTTTCTGAACAGCGAAGCCGGAGGTGGGGGTATTTATGAGTTCGCCACCAAAGAGGACGCGGAAGCCTGGTTCAACGATGGCTGGGCTGATTGGATGCAAAGTCGCTTTGGCGTGCGGCCTACCCTTACACTGTTCGACAATCCTGTCGTGTTGGACAATGTGGCCGACGAAGTTCGGGTTGACGGAAAACCCGTCGACCCTCCGTGGGTCGATGCTGAATGATCGAAATCAGTGTTGGGCACAGGGCCCTGTTGAGGACGGTCGGGCATAAAGATTCACCGCCACTTGTTTTGCTTCATGCCTTCGGAGATTCCAGTCATTGCTATGACTTTCTCCTCTCAAGCAAGCTTGCTGAGACCTATAGGCTGATTGCCGTCGATCTCTGGGGGTTTGGCGGCTCTCCGGCCCGACCTGACGTTCAGACCTTTGCGCAGTTCTCCAAGGCATTGGCCGATCTTGTGGGCGGCTTGTGGACAAGGCAGCCCATCGGTTTGGTCGGCCACTCAATTGCCGGTTCCATGGCTGTCGAGGTTGCGTCTCGGCTCGGTGACAGGGTTTCCGGCGTTTTCTCCATCGAGGGCAACCTGACGCCCGCCGATGCGATGTTCACCGGGAGAGCCTGCGACTTCGACGACCCCCGGTCGTTCAAGGAGGCCTTTCTCACTGAGATCTGGGAGCTTGGTCAATCCTCTCATGCCCTTCGGCACTACTATGCAGGGTCTTGCGTCGGTGACGCGGTAACAATGTGGAGTCTCGGAAGAGATGCCAAGTTCGTCAGTGAAGGCAATCGACTCGGTGAAGCCTTCCAGGCGCTCTCTCATCCAAGCCTTTATTACTGGTCCCAGGCAAGCACTCCTCCTGAGACGCAAGACTGGATATCTGGCAGCGGTATTCCGAATGAGATCTATCAGGACGCCGGTCACTGGCCGATGGTGGAGCAGCCGCAAGACACCGCAGAGTCGATTGATCGTTTCTTTCAGACTGTCGTCAAGTGATCGCATCGAAAGGCAGAGAAGCCTTTTGAACCCGGTACTTTCCGCAGAACATCGAGGTCGTCGAAGGGCTCGCTCCTGTCATTGCGGTTGACTGTCAGCAATGACCTCTTGCGGCAGGAAGCGGCTCGTCGTCGGACTCCGGACCGGAAAGGCTGGCCCGGCCTCAACAACAAGTAAGGCAGGTCATCTCGCAGGACGCCTCACCCGATCAGCGCCTGCCATTCCTCTTCGCTGAGCATGGCGACGCCGAGCTGTTCGGCCTTCTTGGCCTTGGAGCCGGCGTCGGCGCCGACCACCACGTAGTCGGTCTTCTTGGAGACCGAGCCGGCCACCTTGGCGCCGAGGGACTCGGCCTTGGCCTTGGCCTCGCTGCGGGTCATGGTGACCAGGGTGCCGGTGAAGACCACGGTCTTGCCGGCGACGGGTGAGTCGGTCGTGGCCGCAGCCACGGCTTCGACCTCCAACTCCGCCGCCAGGTCGTCGACCATTGCCTTGTGCTGCGGATCGCGGAAGAAGGCGCCGATGTCGTCGGCCATGTTCATGCCAATGCCCTCGATGTCGCAGAGCTCGGCATAGGCCTCGCCGACCTCGGCCGGCTTCTTGGCCTCCGGCGCGGCGGCGCGCTCCGTGGCGGCCTGGATCATGGCGGCCTGCCAGGCGGCCAGCTCGCCATAGCTGCGGGCCAGGAGCTTGCCGGTCGACTGGCCGACCTGGCGGATGCCGAGAGCGTAGATGAAGCGGTCGAGGCCGATGCGGCGCCTGTCCTCGATGGCCTGCAGCAGGTTGGCGACCGACTGCTCGGCCCAGCGCTCGCGCTCCAGGATCGCCGCGCGGTGGCCCCTGAGGCGGAAGATGTCGGCCGGGGCCTTGATCAGGCCGGCGTCCCAGAACTCCTGGATGTTCTCCACGCCCAGGCCTTCGATGTCGAAGGCGTCGCGGCTGACGAAGTGCATCAGCCGCCGTACCTGCTGGTACGGGCACTCCAGGCCGCCGCTGCAGCGCGCCACGGCCTCGCCCTCGGGCCGCACCACCGGGGTCGCCAGTGGGCAGGGGCAGGTGGTCGGAAAGACGAAGGGCTTGCTTTTCTTCGGCCGCTTGGCCTTCACCACCTCGACGACCTGGGGGATGACGTCGCCGGCGCGCTGGATGATCACGTGGTCGCCCTCGCGGATGTCCTTGCGGGCGATCTCGTCCTCGTTGTGCAGGGTCGCGCGGGCCACCACCACGCCGCCAACGGAGATCGGCTCCAGGTTGGCGACGGGGGTCAGGGCGCCGGTGCGTCCGACCTGGATGGTGATGGCGTTGAGGCGCGTCTCCGCCTGTTCTGCCGGGAACTTGTGGGCAATGGCCCAGCGCGGCGCGCGGCTGACGAAGCCGAGGCGCTGCTGCAGGTCCAGGCGGTTGACCTTGTAGACCACGCCGTCGATCTCGAAGGGGAGTTCGGCACGCTCCGACATGATGCGCTGGTAGTAGGCCAGCAGGTCGTCGAGGCCGCTGCAGAGCGCGGCCGGTTCGTTCAGGGTGAAGCCCCAGTCGGCAAGACGTCCCCGCGCCTCGGCCATGGTGGCACCGAGCGGCGCCGAGATCTCGCCCCAGGCATAGCCGAAGAAGTGCAGCGGCCGTGAAGCGGTGATTTTGGGGTCGAGCTGGCGCAAGGAGCCGGCGGCGGCATTGCGCGGATTGGCAAAGACCTTGGCGCCCGCGGCCTCCTGGCGCTCGTTCAGCGCCGCGAAGTCGCGGCGCGACATGTAGACCTCGCCGCGCACCTCCAGCACCTCGGGCCAGCCCTTGCCCTTCAGGGTCTGGGGCAGGTCGGCGATGGTGCGCACGTTGGCGGTGATCTCCTCGCCCGTCGTGCCGTCGCCGCGGGTGGCGCCCTGCACCAGCTTGCCGCCTTCGTAGCGCAGCGCGCAGGACAGGCCGTCGATCTTCGGTTCCGCCATGACCTCGACCGCTTCCTCTGCGCTGAGGCCGAGGAAGCGGGCGATGCGGGCGAGAAATTCGGCCACGTCCTCCGGCGCGAAGGCGTTGCCGAGGGAGAGCATGGGGATGCTGTGCTGGACCTTGCCGAAGCCCGCCGCCGGGGCCGCACCGACCTTCAGGCTGGGGCTGTCGGCGCGCTGCAGCTCGGGAAAGCGGGCCTCGACGGCCTCGTTGCGCCGACGCAGCGCGTCGTAGGCCGCATCGCTGATCATCGGCGCATCCTGCTCATGGTAGAGCTTGTCGTGCTGAGCGATCAGTGCGGCGAGGCGCGCCAACTCCGCCTCGGCCTCGGCGGCAGTCAGTTTGTCGACGTCTTTCTCCGCGGTGGCACGTTTGGGCATAGGCGGCGGCTTGTCCTGCGTTGCGGGGTCAGGCGGCGCCGATGAGGCGGTCGGCTGCAGCGCGCGCCTCGTCGGTGATCTCGGCGCCGGAGAGCATGCGGGCGATCTCCTCCCGGCGTTCGGGCTCGGCCAGGTGCTGCACCCGGGTGGACAGCTGGCGGCCGGCCGGCTGCTTGCGGACCTGCCAGTGCTGGGCGCCGCGGGCGGCCACCTGGGGGCTGTGGGTCACCACCAGCACCTGACGGTCACCGGCCAGCCGCGCCAGCCGTTCGCCCACCGCGTGGGCCGTGGCGCCGCCGACGCCGCTGTCGACCTCGTCGAAGACCAGGCTGCGCTCCGGGTTGATGCTGGCGAGCACCACCTTGACCGCCAGCAGGAAGCGCGCGAGCTCGCCACCCGAGGCGATCTTGCCGATCGGTCCCGGTGCGCTGCCGGGGTTGGTCGCCACCTCGAAGGCGATGCGGTCGAGGCCCTGGGCGGACCAGGCGTCTTCTTCCAGGCGCGCGGTGGTCGTGGCAAAGCGTGCCCGCTCCAGCTTCAGCGGCGGCAGTTCGCGGGCGACCGCCTTGTCCAGGCGCCTGGCCGCCTTCTGCCGCGCTTCCGAGAGGGCTTCGCCGGCGGTGAGATAGCGGCGCCGTGCAGTGGCGGCCTGCTCGGCCAGCGCGGTCAGTTCGGCCTCGCCGCCGTCGATGGCGGCCAGCCGGGCGGCCAGGTCTTCGCGCAGCGCAATCAGGTCGTCGCTGGCACAGTGATGCTTGCGGGCCATGTCCTGCAGGGCGAAGAAGCGTTCCTCCACCGCCTCCAGACTGTCCGCCTCCAGCTCCACATCGCCGGCAAAGGCATTCAGCTGGGCGGCCGCCTCCTCGCATTCCAGCAGGGCGCGTTCCAGGGTCGCGATGGCCGGGGCCAGGGCCTCGCCGCCGGTCTCGGCGATACGCTCCAGCGCGCGCTGGGCGCGGGCAAGGCCGAGGGCAGCGCCGGCCTCCTCGTCGTCGATCGCCTGGCGTGCGGCATTGACGCCTTCGATCAGCTTCTCGCGGTGCATCAGACGATTGCGCTGCGCGCCCAGGCGCGCTTCCTCGCCGGGCTGCGGATCGAGGGCGGTCAGTTCCTCCACCGCATGGCGCAGGAAAGCCTCGTCGCGCTGCGCTTCGGCCATGCGCTGGGCGGCGGCTTCGCGCGCCGCCACAGCGTCACGCCAGCCGCGCCAGGCCTGCGCCACCGCCTGCGCTTTCGGCTGCAGGCGGCCATAGGCGTCCAGCAGACCGCGGTGGGTGGCGGGATCCATCAGACCGCGCTGGTCGAACTGGCCCTGGATTTCGATCAGGCTGTCGGCCAGCCGGCGCAGCAGCCCGGCCGCAGCGGGCTGGTCGTTGACATAGGCGCGGCTGCGGCCGTCCTGGGCGAGGACACGCCGCAGGATCAGGACGGCATCCTCGATCTCGACGTCCTGCTCCTTCAGGATCGACCAGGCCGGATGGCCGGCGGCGATGTCGAAGGTGGCGGTCACGCTGGCCTGCTCGGCGCCGGCGCGCAGCAGCCTTGCGTCGGCGCGGTTGCCGAGGGCAAAGCCCAGGGAATCCAGCAGGATCGACTTGCCGGCACCGGTCTCGCCTGTGAGCACGCCCAGCCCGCGGTCGCTCGGTGTGGGCTGCGCTCCGGGCGCGCCGCCGTCAAAGGTCAGGTCCAGTTTCTCGATCAGGACGATGTTGCGGATCGACAGGGAGACCAGCATTCACCTGTTCCGGTGCAGCGCCGGCCCCTCTTTTAGAAGATGCTGGAAATCCAGGACTCTTCGCTTTCCGAGGGCCGCAGGTTCTCGCCGGTCAGCAGGGCATAGCTGTCGATATACCAGTCGCTGCCCGGGAAGTTGTGGCCCAGAACCGCGGCGGTCGCCTGCGCCTCGTCGATGATGCCGAGCGCCATGTAGGATTCGACCAGCCGGTGCAGCGCCTCGGGCACATGCGTCGTCGTCTGATAGCGCTCGATCACGTTGCGGAAGCGGTTGATGGCCGCCAGGTACTCGCTGCGGGACTGATAGAAGCGGCCGATTTCCATATGCTTGCCGGCCAGATGGTCGAGGGCGAGGTCGATCTTCAACTCGGCGTCGCGGGTGTACTTGCTGTTGGGGAAGCGCCGCGCCAGTTCCTCCAGGGAATTGAGCGCCTCCGTGGTCATGCTCTGGTCGCGCCCGACGTCGGAGATCTGCTCATAGTAGGAGATCGCCTTCAGATAATACGCATAGCTGACGTCCGGGCTGCCGGGGTGCAGCTCGATGAAGCGGTCCAGTGCGTTGATCGCCTCGTCGTAGCTGTTCTCCTGGTAGAAGGCGTAGGCGGCCATAAGCTGCGCCTTGGAGGCCCAGGCGGAATAGGGGTGCTGGCGTTCGACCTCGTCGAACAGCCGGGCGGCTTCCTCGTATTCGCCGGCCTGCAAGGCATCCAGGGCTCCGTTGTAGAGCTCCTCGACGGGCCGTTCGACGTAGGCCGGCGGCTCGTCGGAGCTGCAGGCGGCCACGAAAACGGCGAGCAACAGAATGGCTGAAAGGCGCCCCAAAGGGCCCCCGCAACGGGACATGAGGGTTCTCAAGATCATCTCTTTCTACGCGTGCTTGCGCGTACCCCGAAGGTCTCGACCTGTAGTTGGGGTCGCCGCCCTCGGCGCGCGAACCCCCGGCAATCTCGCTTGACCCGATCTCGCCTGACTTGATCTCGCCTGACTATAGGTCCTTGCGGCGGGTCTCTCAAGCAGCCTCGTGGGCCTCGAAACCCGCGGACTGGCTGCAAAAAAAGAGATCAGCCCGGCGTCGAAGACACCGGGCCGATCCTTGGCCCCTAAAGGCCCCTCACCAAACCATGAAAACGTCTTTAGGCCCGTAACTCTCTTATGCCCGTGCCGCCACCGCGCGTTCGGGCTGAACCGAAGCGGCCTGGCCGCTGCTCACCGGGATCTCCGCCCACTCCCAGGCTTCGGCATCGGCGAACAGGGTGTTGAGCAGCCGCAGGGTCAGGGCGTGGCCCGCCTTGTCGCCCTGGAAATGGCCGACGATCGGTCCGCCGGCCAGATAGAGGTCGCCGATCGAATCGAGCACCTTGTGGCGGACGAATTCGTTGCCGTAGCGCAGGCCCTCTTCGTTCATGATCTCCTGGCCGTTGACCACGATCGCATTGTCGAGAGAGCCGCCGCGCGCCAGGCCCATGGCCCGCATACGCTCGATGTCCTGCACGAAGCCGAAGGTACGGGCCCGCGCGACATCGCGCTTGAAGGCGCCTTCCGTGACCTCGGTGAACCACTCCTGCTGGCCGATGAGGGTGTCGCCGAAGTCGATGTCGAAGCCCACCGTGTAGCCGGCGCCCGGCGACAGCGTGGCCGAGCGGTGAGGCTCGGAAACGGTCGTCTCGCTGAGGATGCGGATGGCCCGGCGCGGGTTGTCCTGCACGGTCACGCCGGCGCATTCGATCAGAAACACGAAAGGCGCGGCGCTGCCGTCCATGATGGGCACTTCCGGCCCGTTCAGTTCGATGACCGCATTGTCGATGCCGCAGCCGCTCAGCGCTGACATCAGGTGTTCGATGGTAGCGATCTGGTTGCCCCGGACGTCCACCAGCGTGGTGCAGAGCGGGGTCTCGACAGCATTGCTCCACAAGGCCTGAACCTCGGATCCGCCGTCCGCGTCCGTGCGCCGGAAGACGATACCGGTGTTCGCCTCGGCCGGATGCAGCGTCATGTTGACCTTGGCACCGGAGTGCAAGGCCACGCCCGAGCAGTGAATGGAGTTCTTCAGCGTCTGTTGGCGGACGAGATTACCCGCCGAGGCGCGATCGCTTACCATGTGCCAGTCTCAATCCTTAGACTAATCTACCTACACAGACCCAAACAGCCGCAAATCTTATTCTTCGCCCCATCGCACCCATGCGGGCGCCGGATGATGAGGCAGAGCGCAGTCTGCTCGGGCAAAGCCACGATTTCGGCCGTTTTCAAAGCGTCCGGGGGTATCCCGTCCAGCCGGTAACAGCCTCTTCCCTTGTTGGATTCCCCCTCGGAATCGACCTACGCAAAAACAACTAGGGGGACTATAAGAAGTCCCCCTGAAGTACTCAAATCACTCTTTGTTACAGTATGTTACCGCGCTGCACATCGGGTTCCTGCCGCTTTTTCGTGCATTTCTTGCCTCTTGTGCAGCCTGTCTAGTTGGCCTGGCGGCGCAGGAACGCCGGGATGTCCAGCAGATCCTCTTCCGCCTGGCTCTGGCCGATGCGCTCGTTCGGGTCGAGCCCGGCCAGGTTCGGCTGGGCCCCGGAAGCCGGCGTCGTGCGGCTGGCCGCCGGCGTCTCCCGCTGCGGCTGGGCGATGTTGCTGCCGCGCGCGGGGGCCGGCTGGGGCATCGGCTGCGGATGGGGCTGCCCTGCCTGGGCCGTCCGCGCCGCGCTGTCCGATCCCTGGGTTGCCGCCTGCAACGCCCGCGCAGCGCCGCCGGTGACCTTTGCGAAGAGGCTCTGGCCGCCGCGCTTGGGGGCCGGTGCCTTCTGCGCCGGTGCAGGAGCCGGTGCCGGCGTGGGAGCAGGCGCCGAGCTATCCAGGGAAGGATAGCGGGTCTCCTTCAGCGGCGGCGGGGCGGCCGTGCCGGTTTGGGCGACGGCGCTTTGGGCCGCATGGCCTTCAACGGTCTTGGCCTCGGGCCGCACCGCGTTGGCGATGGCCGCCTCGGCGAAGGGATCCGGTTCAGCGTGGATGATCTGCTGATCCGGCGCCTCGGCCTCCGGCGTCATCGGCGGCGGTGCGATGAAGCTGTCGGCCTCCATACGGGCCCGTACCGGCTCGCTCCGGGGTGCCGGCTGGGCTGCCGGGGCGACCTGGAAGCCGGCATGGACGTCCGGCTCCGGTTGGGCGAGAGCGGTCTGCCCGACCACCATCGGGGCCGCCGTTCCGGCGGAGGGTGCCTGACCGGCGGAGATGGTCATTGCCGGCGCCGCCGGCTGGCCCGCCGCCTGGCCTGCAGCCTGGGCCGTGGTCTGAGCGGTCGGGGCTTCGGCAAAGAGCCCCGGATTGCCGCCCGGCTGTGCGGCCACGTTCTGGCTGGCCGACGCTGCGACTGCCGCGCCGCTGTCCGGCGTGCCTTCGCCCACATCGCGTTGGGAGGCCGGCTTCTGGCCGCCGACAACGCTGAGGGTGATCGGCTTCGGCCGGGTCTGGGCGTCGACGTCGATCCCGGTGGCCACGACGGAGACGCGCATCCGGCCTTCCATCGACTGGTCGAAGGTGGAGCCGAAAATGATGTTGGCTTCGGGGTCCACTTCGTCGCGAATGCGGTTGGCCGCCTCGTCGACCTCGAAGAGCGTCAGGTCCATGCCGCCGGTGATGTTGATCAGCACGCCCCGCGCGCCCTTCATGGAGACGTCGTCGAGCAGCGGGTTGGAAATCGCCGCCTCCGCCGCACCGACGGCCCGGTTTTCGCCGTCCGCCTCGCCGGTGCCCATCATTGCCTTGCCCATCTCGGACATGACGGCGCGGATGTCGGCGAAGTCGAGGTTGATCATGCCCGGGTTCACCATCAGGTCGGTGACCCCGCGCACGCCGGAGTTCAACACATCGTCGGCCATCTTGAAGGCGTCCGCGAAGGTCGTCTTCTCGTTGGCGACACGGAAGAGGTTCTGGTTGGGAATGATGATCAGCGTGTCGACGTACTGGGTCAGCTCGTTGATCCCCGACTCCGCCAGACGCATCCGGTGCACGCCCTCGAAATGGAAGGGCTTGGTGACCACGCCGACGGTCAGGATGCCGGCCTCCCGCGCGGCCCGGGCGATGACGGGGCCGGCGCCGGTGCCGGTGCCGCCGCCCATGCCGGCGGTGATGAAGACCATGTGCTGGCCTTCCAGATCGGTGAGGATCTCATCCAGCGCCTCTTCGGCGGCGGCGCGGCCGATGTCCGGGCGCGAGCCGGCACCCAGGCCCTGGGTGATGTTGCGGCCAAGCTGGATCCGCCTTTCGCAGAGCGATTGGCTGAGGGACTGCGAGTCCGTGTTGCAGATCAGGAACTCGACCCCCTCCAGATTGGATTGGATCATGTTGTTGACGGCATTGCCGCCCGCACCGCCCACGCCGATCACCGTGATCCGCGGAGACAGGTCTGGTGTGGTCGAAGGTACGTTCAGGTTAAGGGTCATATCTGCCTCCAGTCGCCCTAGACTTTCGAAAATCTCGGGATAATCCCTAGCCGGCCTTGCCGGTTCTCGTTGCTCCGATCCGGCCGGAACGTCCGCATAGCTGCTGAAAAACCTCTAAAAGTGCTCACGAAACCAATGCCCCAGGCGGCCGATCAGGCCGCCCATCTCCTGTGCCTCCAGAGAGGCTTCGCCCGGCACTGCGGCATCCGCCGTGACGGCATATTTCAGTAGGCCCGCACAGGTGGCGAAAGCGGGGCCGGAGGTGGCTTCCGCCAGGCCCAGCACACCGACCGGCCGGCCGATGCGCACCTGCTTGTCGAGCACCATCGACGCCAGTTCGCGGGTGCCCGGCAACTGGCAGCCACCGCCGGTCAGTACGACCCGGCGGCCGGCGATCTTGTCGAAGCCGCTGAGCTCGAGGCGCGAGCGCACGAGCTCCAGCGTTTCCTCGAGCCGCGGCTGAATGATGCCGACCAGAAGCGAGCGCGGAATCTGCTGCGACTCGGCGCTGTCCTCTTCGCCGACCTGGGGAACGTCGATCAGTTCGTTCTCGTCGGTCGGTACGGCGACGACGTGGCCGTAGAGCGTCTTCATGCGCTCCGAGTGCGCCAGCGAGGTCGAGAGACCGCGGGCGATGTCGCTGGTCACGTGATTGCCGCCCACCGGGATGATGTCGGTGAAGATCACGTTGTTTTCGTAGAACACGGCGATGGTGGTGGTGCCGCCGCCCATGTCGATGACGGTGACGCCCAGCTCGCGCTCATCGTCGACCAGGCTGGCGAGACCGGCGGCGTAGGGCGAGACGACAAAGGCCACCGGATCGAGGTGACAGCGCTGGATGCAGGTGGCGACGTTGCGCACCGCGCCGGAGGCTGCGGTGATGATGTGCATGTGCACGCCCAGATGCTCGCCGTACATGCCGCGCGGGTCGCGGATGCCGCGGCTGCCGTCGATGGAGTAGCCGGTGGGGATGGAGTGAATGAGCTGGCGGCCGTGATCCTCGCGCTGACGCATCACCTGGGTCTGATGCCCGTGCTCCAGCGCCCGGCGCAGGTCGGCCTCGCCGACCTCGTGGCCGTTGAGCGAGACTTCGACACCGACGGTCGTCGAGGCCGGATAGCCGCCGGAAAGGTTGACGACGACCCGGTCGATGGTTTCGCCGGCCATCTGCTCGGCGGCATGGACGGCGTTCAGCACCGAGGTTTCGGCCAGGTCCATGTCGATGATGGCACCGCTCTTGATGCCGCGGCTGATCTGCTGGCCGATGCCGATAACCCGCGGCACCTCGTTGTCGTCGACGCGCGCGATGAAGCAGCAGACCTTGCTGCTGCCGATGTCCAACGCTGCGACGACGCCGCCTTTGACGAGGCCCTTTCTCATTCTGCGACCTCTGCTCCTTTCGTCTGCGTCAGCGGATTGAGGCTGATCACGTGTTTTCTCCCTCTTCGGCACTGCCCTCGAGATCGCTGTCCGGCGAGGTGCGGACCACCAGGCGGTCCGGAAGCCGCAGGTCGATCACCACCACGTCGCGCGACAGCAGGCCCTGCCGGCGCTCGATTTCTGCCAACTGCGCCCAGGCGGCCGCTGCGTCGTCCTCCGGCAGGCGCACGTCGATGCGGCCTTCGATCTGGACGTTCCAGCGCCGCCCGGCGACCAGCACCGCCGAGGTCACGCGTTCGCGCAGCTCGGGTTCGCTGTTCATTACGGCAATGACCTTGGAGGCATGGCTGGCCGCATCCGGTCCGACCACCAGGGGCAGGTGGGCAAAGCGGCGCGGGTCGATGCCTTGTATGACGCTTCCCCGCCGGTCGATCACCGTTACCTTGCCGCGCTCCTGCCAGAGCGCCATGGGCTCGCGTTCCTGTAGGCGGATGTAGACGGTGTCCGGGAGCTGGCGCTCGACGCTGGCCTGCTGCACCCAGGGCAGGGCCTCCAGCGCCTCTTTCGCCTGCTGCGGATCGACGGAGAGAATGGGAAGGCCGCGTTCCAGGCCCAGCCGCGCCAGGATGACATCGCCGGCCGTCCGGTTGCGCCCCTCGATCAGCACGTCCTCGACCCTGAGACCGATGTCCGCCGTGCCCTGCAGCGCGGCAGCCTGCAGCGCGTCGGCCTGGCGTCCGAACCAGCCGTCCTGCCACAGCCAGACGACCCCGCCGACCAGCGCGACCGCGGCGCCCGCCGGCACCAGGCGGCGGACCAGGCGCCAGCTTATCCGCGCGGGCGCACGGCGCTGGCTCCGTTTGCCGCGCTTGCCACGCTTTCCGCCGGCGGCCTTGGTCTTCTTGGTGTTGCGGGCAAAGGGGTTCAGGAATCGCATGCGGCGTTCTCCACCATCCAGGCGCAGAGTTCGGGAAAGGACAGGCCGATGTGGCGGGCCTGCTCGGGCACCAGGCTGGTCGCGGTCATGCCTGGCTGGGTGTTGGTCTCCAGGTAGTAGAGGTCGCCCGGCTGGCTGGCCGTGTCGTCGTAACGGAAGTCGGAGCGGCTGACCCCGCGGCAGCCGAGTGCCCGGTGCGCCGCCAGAGAGGCCGACATGGCCTCGTCGTAGGTGCTTTCCGGAATCTCCGCCGGGACCACATGCACCGCTGCTACGGCGTTGTCCTCGGAGTACTTGGCGTCGTAGTCGTAGAAACCCTCGCCGAGGGGGCGGATCTCGGTGACCGCCAGGGCGCGGTCGCCCATCACGCTGACCGTCAACTCGCGCCCGGGGATGAAGGGTTCGACCAGAATGTCCTGCTCGGGGCGCCAGCCATGCACCTCGATCGGGGGCTGATTGTCGCCCTCGCGCACGATGCGCACGCCGACGCTGGAGCCTTCGCGCAGGGGCTTGGCGACATAGGGCCGCGGCAGCGGATCGTCGCCGTTTTCAAGGTCCTTGGCTTTGATGACCCGGCCCTCGGGGCTGGTCACGCCGGCTGTGGCGACGACCGTCTTGGCCATCACTTTGTCCATCGCCAGCGACGAGGCCAGCACGCCGGAGTGGGTGTAGGGGATCTGCAGCAGCTCCAGCAGGCCTTGGACGCAACCGTCTTCGCCCCAACGGCCGTGCAGGGCATTGAAGATGACATCCGGCGCCGGCGTCAGCGCCGCCACCAGCGCGCCCATGTCGCGCGACACGTCGATCTCGCTCACTGCATAGCCCGCTTCGCGCAGGGCTGCGGCGCAGGCGCGGCCGGAGTTCAGCGAGACTTCCCGCTCGGCGGAGAGACCGCCCATCAGGACGGCGACCGACTTAGCCATGGTCGCCTCCCTCGTCTGCGGATACGCCGAGACGGCGGATTTCCCATTCCAGCTCAACGCCGCTGCTTTCCTTCACCCGGCGCCGCACCTCTTCGCCCAGGGCTTCCAGCTCTGCGGCGGTTGCCGTTCCGGTGTTGATCAGGAAGTTGCAGTGCTTCTCCGAGACCATGGCGCCGCCGACCTTGAGGCCGCGGCAGCCGGCCGCGTCGATCAACTGCCAGGCCTTGTGCCCCGGCGGGTTCTTGAAGGTGCTGCCGCCGGTGCGGGTCTTCAGCGGCTGGCTTTCGGCGCGCTGGCGCTGGATCTCGCGGATCCGCGCTTCGATGAGTTCGGGATCGCCGGGTTCGCCGGCGAGGCGTGCGCCGAGCGCGATCCAGTCCGCCGGCAAAGCCGAGCGCCGGTATTGAAAGCCCATGTCGTCGAGACCCAGGCGGTGAACGCCGCCTTCCGGGTCGGCGGCCTCGGCCCAGACCAGGACGTCCTTGATCTCCTTGCCGTAGGCGCCGGCGTTCATGCGCAGGGCGCCGCCGATGGTGCCGGGCACGCCGGAGAGGAACTCCAGCCCGGCGATGCCGAAGAGCTTGGCGCTGGTCGCCACGTTGATATCGAGGGCGGCTGCGCCGCAGAGCAGGTCGCCGGCCTCTGCCTCGATGTCGGCGAAGCCGCGGCCCAGGCGGACCACTACGCCGGGCAGACCGCCGTCGCGGATCAGGACGTTGGAGGCGACGCCCAGAACGGTGACCGGCACGTCCTCCGGCTTGCCGGCGAGGAAGGCCAGCAGGTCTTCGCGGTCCGCCGGGCGGAACATCACCTCGGCGGGGCCGCCGACACGGAACCAGGTGACCTGGCTGAGCGGCGCCTGTTCGCTCAGGCGCCCGCGCACGGCCGGCAGGCGGTCGATCAGGCGGTCCTTTTGCATGGCTGCCATCGCGGTCATCGCCCCCCTCCGGCTGAAGAGGGGGATGCGCCGCCCTGCAGCGCCTGCAGTTCCGCCGGCAGGGCATTGGCCCAGGCGGTAATGTTGCCGGCGCCCAGGCAGACGACGAGGTCGCCCGCCGCCGCCAGATTGTTGACGAGCGGCGCCAAGGCCTGGGGAGAGTCCAGCGCGACGGCCTGACGGTGGCCGCGGGCACGCAGGCCCTCGACAAGGCCGTCGCGGTCGGCGCCTTCGATCGGCTCTTCGCCGGCGGCATAGACATCGGCAACGATGACCGTATCGGCATCGTTGAAGCAGGTGCAGAACTGCTCGAAGAGGTCCGCCAGGCGGCTGTAGCGATGCGGCTGGACCACCGCGAGGACCTTGCCCTCGGCAGCCTGCCGCGCGGCGGCCAGAACGGCGGTGATTTCCACGGGATGGTGGCCGTAGTCGTCGATCACCGTGATGCCGCCGGCCTCGCCGGTGCGGGTGAAGCGCCGCTTCACGCCGCCGAAACCCGAGAGTGCCTTGCGGATGTTGTCGTCTTCCAGGCCCATCTCGCGGGCGACGGCAACACCGGCCAGGGCGTTCATCGCATTGTGCTGGCCCAGCATCGGCAGGTGCAGGCCGGCCATCCGCGTTTCGCTGCCGCCGCCGCGCTCGGCAATCGCCACGTCGAAGGTCAGGCCGCCGTTTTCGACGCGAATGTCTTCGGCACGGTAGTCCGCCTGCGGGCTGACCCCATAGGTGATCATGCGGCGGTCTTCGATGCGCCCGATAAGGGCCTGCACCGAGGGATGGTCGATGCAGAGCACGGCAAAGCCGTAGAAGGGGATGTTCTCGACAAAGGCCTCGAAGGCGCCGTGCAGGGCCTCTTCGCTGCCGTAGAAGTCCATGTGCTCGGGGTCGATGTTGGTGACCACCGCGATGGTGGCCGGCAGCTTGACGAAGGAACCGTCGCTTTCGTCGGCCTCCACCACCATCCAGTCGCCGGCCCCGAGCCGCGCGTTGGTGCCGTAGGCGTTGATGATGCCGCCGTTGATGACGGTGGGGTCCAGGCCCGCGCCGTCCAGCAGCGTGGCGATCATGGAGGTCGTGGTGGTCTTGCCGTGGGTGCCGCCGACGGCGATCGACCACTTCAGGCGCATCAGCTCGCCCAGCATCTCGGCGCGCCGCACGATAGGGATGAAGCGCTGGCGCGCGGCGTCGACTTCCGGGTTGCCGGCCTTGATGGCGGAGGAGATCACCACGACCTGGGCGTCGCCCAGGTTCTCGGCGCGATGGCCGACGAAGATCTCCACGCCCATGCCGCGCAGGCGCTGGACGTTGGCGTTCTCCGACATGTCGCTGCCCTGGACCTGGTAGCCCAGATTGCACAGCACCTCTGCGATGCCGCTCATGCCGATGCCGCCGATGCCGACGAAGTGGATGATGCCGAGGTTCAGGGGCAGGCCTCTCATGCGGCGGCCTCCTTACCCGGCCGCGTGCCCGGGCGCAGGCGCCCGCCGTCGCCGTTTTCGATGCCACAGACCAGATCCGCCAGATCGGCGGCGGCGTTCAGGTGGGCGGCGGCCCGCGCGCAGGAGGCGGCGCGGCCCAGCAAGGCGGGGGTCGAGAACAGCGAGGTCAGGCGGTCGCAGAGGCTCTCCGCATCCAGCCCGGACTGCGGCATCAGCCAGCCGCCGCCGACCTCCACCAGGGCCTGGGCGTTGCCGGTCTGATGATCGTCGGTCGCCAAGGGGTAGGGCACCATCACCGCCGGACGGCCGGCCGCCGCCAGTTCCGTGACGGTGGAGGCGCCGGCGCGGCTGATCACCAGGTGGGCCGCCGCCAGCCGCTCGGGCACGTCGTCGAAGAAGGGAGCGAGCTCGTGGGCGACGCCGCAGTCGGTATAGACCCTGGCGACGGCGTCGCCGGCGTCGCCGGGCACCTGCTGGTGCACCGTCAGGCGGCGGCGCAGCGCCTCCGGCAGCGTGGCGATGGCGGCGGGAACCACATCGTTGAAGACCCGTGCGCCCTGGCTGCCGCCGACGACCAGAAGGCGCAGGGCATCCTGGTCGTTAGGCACCGCATAGGGCCGTGCGCCGATGGCGGCGATGGCGGCGCGCACCGGATTGCCGGTGATGCGCAGCTTGTCGCGGTCGCCGGGGTTCACGCCGTCGACGTGATCGAAGGAGATGGCGAGAAGACCGGCGCGCGGCGCGAGCAGGCGGTTGGCACGCCCGAACACGGAATTCTGTTCATGCAGGATCACCCGCAGCCCCCGGTGGGCGGCCGCCAGGATCGTCGGCACGGAGGGGTAGCCGCCGAAGCCGACGGCAACCTCCGCCCCGCTGCGCTTCAGGTGGCCGCGCGCCTGGAGATAACCGAGCGCAAGCTGCGTTGCCGACTTCAGCTTCTTGGTCAGCCCGGCGCCGGCCATGGCTCCGGCGGGAATGCGGAAGGTCTCCACCTGCGGCAGGTCGGGGCCGAAGCCGCCGCCGCGCTGGTCGGTGACGAGCATGACCTCGACGCCGCGCGCCAGCAGCTCGCGGGCGAGCGCCTGGGCCGGGAACATGTGACCGCCGGTGCCGCCGGCCGCCAGCGCCACTTTTTTGGGAAGCTTCGCCGTTTCGGTCATGGCTTTGCCTCCCCGCCGACCCGCCGGCGCGTCAGGGCCAGCAGCATGCCCATGCCGAGCGCGAGCGCCATCAGCGAAGAGCCGCCGTAGCTGAGGAAGGGCAGGGTCATGCCCTTGGTGGGCACGAGGTGCAGGGTCGAAGCCATGTTGATGAAGGCCTGAAGGCCGAACTGGACCAGGAGGCCGCTGGCCGCCAGGAGCACGAAGAGCGAGTTCTCCTGCAACAGGCGGGCGAAGCCCCGCAGCACCACGAAGGCGAAGAGCCCGAGGATCAGAAGGCAGGCGATGAGCCCCAGCTCCTCGCCCGCCACCGCGAAAATGAAGTCGGAGTGGGCGTCGGGCAGTTGCGCCTTGACGGTGCCTTCGCCGGGCCCGCGGCCGAGGAGGCCGCCGTTCATGAAGGCTTCGATGGAGCGGTTGATCTGGTAGCGGTCGCCGGCGGCCGGATCGAAAAAGCTGTCGACCCGGGCGGAGACGTGGGGCAGCGCGAAGTAGGCGGCGACGAGGCCGCCGGCGCCGACCACGGCCAGCACCGCGATCCAGGCCAGCGGCAGGCCGGCCAGGAAGACCTGGGTGCCCCAGATGGCGGTCAGCAGAACCGCCTGCCCGACATCCGGCTGCAGCAGCAGCAGGGCGACCATCATCAGCCAGAGGGCGATGGCGATCTTGGCGCCGGGCACGCCGGTTTCCTCCGACTTCAGGGAGAACATCCAGGCCGCGACGACGGCGAAGCAGGGCTTGGCGAACTCGGACGGCTGAATTGAAACGCCGCCCAGGGAAATCCAGCGCGTCGCGCCCTTGATCTCCGGCCCGACGAAGAGCGTCACGATCAGCAGAACGACCGACCCCAAGAGCCCGACGCAGGCGATGCGGCGCACCCAGCGCGGGGTCGCGAGGGAGACCGCGATCAGAACGGCCGCGGCGAAGGGCAGCAGGACGATCTGCCGGCTGGCGAGCTGGAAGGATTTCAGGCCGATGCGCTCCGCCGCGGCGGGGGAGGCGGCCAGCATCAGCACGGCGCCGAAACCCATCAGCGCGATCAGCGACAGCAGGGTCCAGCGGTCGACGGTCCACCACCAGCGGCCCAGGAGGCTGGTATCGGTGCGCGCGAAGCTGCTCATGACGCGCCTTCCGGGCTGAAGGCGGCGCCGATGTCGCCGCGTTTGCCGGGCAGGGCAGCCACGAGGCCGCGGAAGGCATCGCCGCGGATCTCGAAGTTGCGGTACTGATCGAAGGAGGCGCAGGCCGGCGACAGCAGCACCACGGCGCCCGGATGGCGCGCGGCTTCCGCCGCCGCCGCCGGCACCGCCTCTTCCAGGCGGCCGCTGAGGGTCGTCGGTGCCTGGTCTTTCAGGACGCCGGCGATCTCCTCCGCCGCTTCGCCGACCAGGAAGGCGTGGACGATGCGGGGGGCGTAGCGCGCAAGCCCGGCGAGGCCGCCTTCCTTGGCGCGGCCGCCGGCGATCCAGATGATCCTGTCGTAGCAGGCCAGCGCCATGGCCGCCGCCTCGACATTGGTGGCCTTGGAATCGTTGATGAAGGGCACACCGTCGATGACGTCCAGAATCTCCTGGCGGTGCGGCAGGCCCGGAAAGCTGCGCAGACAGGCGGCGATCACCGGGGCGTCGACCCCGATGGCCCGGCCGGCGGCATAGGCGGCCGCTGCGTTCTGCCAGTTGTGGGTGCCCGGCAGGCTGGCGATTTCCTTCAGGTCCAGCGCCGGGACCCGGGCACCATCCATGTCGTCGATGAGCACGCCGTCTTCGACGTAGACGCCGCCGGGCACGATGCGCTGGCCGGAGATCGGAATGACCTCCTGCTCGTCGGCGGCCTTCAGGGCGCCGTAGATTTCCGAGCAGGTTTCGTCGTCGACGCCGACGACGGCGCTACGCGGCTTGGTCTGTCGGTGAAAGATCATGCGCTTGGCGGCGACATAGCCGTCGAAGCCGCCATGGCGTTCCAGGTGGTCGGGGCTGATGTTCAGCAGCACGGCCACGTCGAAGGTGATGGAGCGCGTGAGCTCCAACTGGTAGGACGACATCTCCAGCACGTAGATGCCTTCGAGGTCCAGCGGCTCCAGGGTCAGCGCCGGCGTGCCCAGGTTGCCGCCCACAGCGACCGCCCGCCCGGCAAGCTGCAGGATGTGACCGACCAGTGCCGTGGTGGTGGACTTGCCGTTGGTGCCGGTGATGCCCAGGAAGCGGGCGTTGCGCTGGGCGCGGCCCAGCAGTTCGATGTCGCCGATGATCTCCACGTTGTGGGCGCGTGCCGCCTCCACCACCGGGTGCGGCTCCGGGTGGGTGTGGGGAATGCCGGGCGAGAGGATGAGACTCGTCACCTCCTGCCAGTTCACCTGGTTGAGGTCGACCAGCGGGATCTCCGCCGCGCGCGCTGCGGCGCGCTGGTCTTCGCTGTCGTCCCAGGCCCAGACCTCGCCGCCGCCGGCCTGAAGGGCCCTGGCCGCAGCCATGCCCGACTTGCCGAGGCCGAGAACGGCAACGGGCAGACCGGAGAAGAAGGAGAGATCGATCATCGTCGGGCCGGCCTCACCGCAGCTTCAGGGTGGAGAGCCCGGCCAGCGCCAGGACGGAGGCGATAATCCAGAAGCGGATCACGATGGTGGGCTCGGCCCAGCCCTTCTTCTCGAAGTGGTGATGCAGCGGCGCCATGCGGAAGACGCGCTTGCCGGTCAGCTTGAAGGAAGCGACCTGGACGATCACCGAGACCGTTTCCAGCACGAAGAGCCCACCGATGATGCCCAGCACCAGCTCGTGCTTGGTCACCACCGCGATGGAGCCCAGCGCCCCGCCGCAGGAGAGGGAGCCGGTGTCGCCCATGAAGACCATGGCCGGCGGTGCGTTGAACCAGAGGAAGCCCAGACTCGCCCCGACCAGCGCGCCGCAGAAGACCGCCAGATCGCCGGTGCCGGGCACGTAGTGGACTTCCAGGTAGTTGGCGAAGAAGGCGTTGCCGACCAGGTAGGCGATGAAGGCAAAGCATCCGGCGGCGATCATGACGGGCACGATGGCGAGGCCGTCCAGACCGTCGGTCAGGTTCACGGCGTTGGAGGCGCCGACCATCACGAAGACCGCGAAGGGCACGAAGAACCAGCTCAGGTTGATCAGCAGGTCCTTCAGAAAGGGAACCGCAAGATGGGTCGCCATCTGCGGCGGTGCGATGTAGGAGACCCAGACCGCTGCAGCGGTGCCGATGATCACCTGGATCAGCAGCTTCAGGCGCCCCGGCAGGCCGTCGCTGGAGCGCTTGGTGAGCTTCAGGTAGTCGTCGAAGAAACCGATCATGCCGAAGCCGACGGTGACCAGCAGCACGGCCCAGACGTAGGGGTTGGTCAGGTCGGCCCAGAGCAGGGTGGAAATCGTGATGGCGATCAGGATCAGAAAGCCCCCCATCGTCGGGGTGCCTTTCTTGGTCAGGAGATGCGCCTCCGGCCCGTCTTCGCGGATCGGCTGGCCTTCGCCCTGCTTCGACTTCAGCCAGGCGATGATGCGCGGCCCCAGAAGAAAGGAGATGACCAGCGCCGTGATCACCGCAGCGCCGCTGCGGAAGGTGAGATAGCGGAAGAGGTTGAAGACGATGTGCTCGTCGGCCAGGGGGGCGAGCAGGTTAAAGAGCATCGCGGTGCTATCCCCTTACTGTCCGTTGGCGGCGCGGGGCAGGTCCGCGCCGAGTGCGAGCAATGCCTCGACCACCACGGCCATGCGCGATCCCAGCGAGCCCTTCACCAGCACGCTGTCGCCCGGCCTGACGGCCTCTGCTACCTGGGGGGCGAGCGTCTTCGAGTCTTCGGCGTGGGCCGCGCGCAGATCTTCCGGCAGGGCCTGATGCAGGGCCGCCATGTCCGGTCCGCAGGTGAAGACCAGATCGATGCCGCTGTCTTGCAGGGAGTCGCTGAGGCTGGCGTGCATCTCCTGAGACTGATCGCCCAGTTCCAGCATGTCGCCGAGCACCGCGATGCGGCGCCCGCCGTCGCCGACGGTCGAGCGGCCCAGCACTTCGAAGGCCGCACGCATCGAGGTCGGATTGGCATTGTAGCTGTCGTCGATCAGCTTGAAGCCGCCGCCGGGCAGCTCGATGCTGTGGCGCTCGCCGCGCCCCTTGATGGGCCGCAGACTGGCGAGCTGCGCGGCGGCCTTGGCCACATCACCGCCCGCCGCACCGATGGCCGTCAGCACGGCCAGGGAGTTCATCACCCAGTGGGAGCCTGGCATGGCCAGGCAGTAGTCCAGCTCCGTCCCGCGGACCATCGCCTTCACCGAGCTGCAGGTGGCATGCAGCGATTCCTCGACCACCCGGGTGTCGGCCTCGCCGTGGCGGCCGAAGCTGAGGATGCGGCTCAGGCCGGCCGCCTCCGCCTTGTCGCGCAGGTGATGGAAAAAGGCGTTGTCCCGGTTCAGCACCGCATAGCCGTTGGCATTCATGCCTTCGAAGATCTCGGCCTTGGCATCGGCGATTCCGGCGATGGAGTCGAAGTTGCCGAGATGGGCTGGCTCGATGTTGGTGATGATAGAAACGTGCGGGCGGACCAGGACGGTCAGTTCGCTGATTTCGCCGGCGTGGTTCATGCCGAGTTCGAAGATGCCGTAGACCGCTTTGCGCTGCATGCGCGCGAGGCTGAGCGGCACGCCCCAGTGGTTGTTGAAGCTGCCGACGCTGGCGGCGGTGAGGCCCTGCGGTTCCAGGCAGTGGCGCAGCGCCTCCTTGACCCCGGTCTTGCCGGCCGACCCGGTGACGGCGATCAGGCGGGCCTGGGTGCGCTCGCGCGCCGCGGTGCCGAGGCGCCAGAGCGCGGCGAAGGTATCGTCGACGATGATCAGCGGATCGTTTTCGTCGATGCCGTCGGCGCGGCGCTGCACCATGGCCGCGGCGGCGCCTGCCTTCAGCGCCTTGCCGGCATAGTCGTGACCGTCGAAGGTGGGTCCCTTCAGCGCGACGAAGAGGTCGCCCGCTTCGACGCTGCGGGAATCGATGGAGACGCCGCTGGCCTGCCAGTCGCCGGTCAGGCGGCCGCCGGTGGCCTGGGCCACCTCCTCCGCGGTCCAGAGACCCGCTTCGATCATGGCCTCGCCTCCGCAGCGGCTTGAATGGCGGTTCGGGCGACGTCGCGGTCGTCAAACGGCAAGACTTGTCCCCCAACAATCTGGCCAGCTTCGTGGCCCTTGCCGGCGATGACCAGGACATCGCCCGAACCCAGCGCGGCCACCGCGGTGGCGATGGCCGCCCCCCGATCGCCGATCTCTTCTGCTTCCGGTGCCGCGGCCAGCATCTCCCGGCGGATCGCCGCCGGGTCCTCGCTGCGCGGGTTGTCGTCCGTGATGTAGGCCTTGTCGGCCAGCCGCACCGCGATGGCGCCCATCTGCGGGCGCTTGCCGCGGTCACGGTCACCGCCGCAGCCGATGATGACCGCCAGCCGCTTGCGGGTGTGGGGCCTGAGCGCGTGCAGCACGGTCTCCAGCGCATCGGGCGTGTGGGCATAGTCGACATAGACGTGCCCGCCGGCGGCGGTCTCGCCCACCAGTTCGACACGGCCGGGGACGCCTTCCAGGCCGGACAGCGTGGCGGCGGCGCGGTCCAGGTCTTCGCCGCCGGCGATTACCAGTCCCAGGGCCGCCAGCACGTTGCCGGCCTGAAAGGCGCCGGCCACGCCAAGCGACACGGTCATCTCGCGCCCCAGCAGCTTCAGGGCTAGGTCCTGACCGGTTGCCGTGGGCGTCTGCTCCAGCAACTGCAGGTCAGAGACCGCCTTGCCGTAGGTGAGGGTCTTCAGGCCGCGGGCCCGGCAGACTTCGACCACCTGCGCGCCCGCCGGGTCATCCAGATTGACGACCGCCGTGCCATCGGGCTGCAGCAGTTCGGAAAAGAGCCGCATCTTGGCGGCCAGATAGGCCTCCATGCTGCCGTGATAGTCCAGATGGTCGCGCGTCAGGTTGGTGAAGGCTGCGGCGCTGACCCGGATCCCGTCCAGTCGAAACTGGTCGAGTCCATGGCTTGAGGCTTCCAGCACAACATGATCGACGCGATCACGGGCCAGCGACGCAAGACAGCGGTGCAGTTCCACCGGATCGGGCGTGGTGAGCGAGGCCGGCGCATCGGCGCGCGGCGGCTGCAGCCCGAGCGTGCCGAGACTGGCGGCCTCGTGGCCGAGGGCGTGCCAGATCTGGCTGGTGAAACTCGCAACCGAGGTTTTGCCATTGGTGCCGGTCACGGCCACGGCCGTCGCCGGCTGGCGTTGGTAGAAGCGGGCGGCCAGCAGGGCGAGGCGCCGGCGCGGGTTGTCATCGATAATGAGGGCGACGGCTGGCGCGCCGGCAGGCAGCGTGGTGCCTTTCGGCGCCAGGACGGCGGCGGCACCCTTTTCCAGCGCCTGGGGAATGAAGTCGCGGCCGTCAGCCTGGCTGCCCGGCAGGGCGGCAAAGAGGTAGCCGGCGGCGACCTGCCGGCTGTCCGCCGTCAGTCCGCTGATGTCCACCTCTGCCAAAGCCGCTTCGGGCTGCATTCCGTTTTCTTCCTCTGCGAGCAGGTCAGTTAGACGCAAGCTGGCGCCCTTCCACGCTCTTGTTCACTTCCATCAGCAGGTCGGCGATCATCGCTTCGCCATCGTTCCGGGGCATGACGCCGACGAGGGGTCCCATGCGCTCGACGATGCTGCGCATCACCGGCGCCGCGACCCAGCCGCCGGTGGCATAGCCATGGGTCTCCTTGGTCGGTTTTGGCTCGTCGACCATGACGAAGACCACGTAGCGCGGTGCGGTCATGGGAAAGGCGCCGACGAAGGAGGCGATGCGCGAGTTGCGGGAGTAGCCGCGTCCGGCCAGCTTCTCGGCGGTGCCGGTCTTGCCGCCGACGATATAGCCCTCGGCGTTGGCCTTGCGCGCGGTGCCCTGCGAGACGACCAGGCGCATGAGCCGGCGGACCGTCGCCGAGGTCGTCTCTGAGATCAGCCGGGTGCCGGCGGCCACGCGCTCGGGGTCGCGCTTCAACAGGGTCGGGCGTACCTCGGTGCCGCCGTTGACCATGGCCGACATGGCGGCGGTGAGCTGCACCGGCGAAACGGCCAGGCCGTGCCCGAAGGAGATCGTCATGGTGTTGATCTCCCGCCAGGGCGAGGGGATCAGCGGCTGGCCGACTTCCGGCAACTCAATGCTGGCGGGCTGCAGGAGGCCGAGGCGCTTCAGGAAGGCCTGCTGCACCGGCGTGCCCGCATCCATGGCCATGTGAACCGTCCCGATGTTGCTGGAGTACATCAGAATTTCCGGGATCGAGAGCCAGCGGTTCTTGGGCTTGAAGTCGCGGATGGTGAAGCGCGAGATCCGGATCGGCTTGCGCGTGTCATAGCCGTCGTTCAGCGCCACAACCCCTTCGTTCAGAGCCATGGCGGCGGTGAAGATCTTGAAGACCGAGCCCATCTCGTAGATGCCCAGGCTGGCCCGGTTGAAGCGCGCATCGGCGGGGGCGGAGGCGGGCTTGGCGGGATCGAAGCTGGGCAGCGATGCCAGGGCGACGACCTCCCCGCTCTGCGCGTCCATCACCACGCCGGCGGCGCCGATGGCGCTGAAGGTGGTCATGGCCTCAGCCAGTTCCTCGGTCAGGATGTGCTGGATGCGAATGTCCAGGCTCAGCTGCAGCGGCTTTGCCGAGGCGCGCAGCACGTCGTCGAAAGACTGTTCGATGCCTGCCAGACCCTGGTTGTCGACGCCTGTAAAGCCGACGACGTGCGGGGCCAGCGGGCCGTGCGGGTAGAAGCGGCGGTGTTCGCGCTGGAAGTAGAGACCGGGAATGCCGAGCCGGTTGACGGCGTACTGCTGGCGCGGCGTCAGGTTGCGCTGCAGCCAGACGAAGGAACGGTCGCTCGCCAGTCTGGCGCCGAGTTGGGCCGGGCTGACCTCCGGCAGGACTGCGGCCAAGCGCTCGGCCGCCGCCTCCGGGTCGCGGACATGGCGCGGATTGGCATAGAGCGACGCCGTGGGCAGCGTCGTTGCCAGCACGATGCCGTTGCGGTCGACGATGTCGGCCCGGCCGGTCTCCAGCCCCTCGCTGCCAAGCGAGCGGGCGATGGACGGTTCGTGGCGGTCGGTCATGAGGCCGAGGTCGACGAGGCGCCAGCCGACCAGGCTGAAGGCCAGCGCGAAGCTGACCGCTGCGACCAGCAGGCGGGTGCGCCCGGTCTCCAGGGCCTGCTTGCGGGTGCCTTCGAGGTGCAGTTCGGCCGGGCGTCCGCCCTGAAGGTCGAAGCTGGGCAGATCGGCCGGGGTCGCCGGCGGCAGAGGCTTGGACTGCGAACGCACGAGGTAGCGACGGATCATCGGGCGAGCCCTCCCCGGTAGGATGTCCCGGAGGATGCCGGAGCCTCAAAAGACGTGGGCGCCGTGACCAGCGTGGCGGTACCGCCGGCCGCTGGCCGGCTCGGCGCGTTCTCGGTTTCGCCGGGGCTTTCTTCGCCGCTCTCGCCCGGGATCGGCAGGTCGCCGAAGCCGATCACCCGCTCGGCGGGGATCGGCCCGAGCTGCAGGTGCCGTTCGGCCAGCGTTGCGATCCGCGCCGGATTGTTCAGGTAGCTCCATTCCGCTTCCAGCACGTGGATGGCCTCCTGGTCGCGCAGAATCTCGCGGTGCACGGTCTTGATCTCCGCCTCCAGCTCCGTCACCTCCTGCTTGATCTGGAAGAGGGTGAGGGCAGCGACCGAGCCGGCGAGGACCCAGCAGACGATGACAAAGCGCCTCATGACGGCCTCGCTTCCCGCTGCGCCGGGATGGCGCTGCGTTCGGCCGCGCGCAGATGGGCCGAGCGGGCGCGGGGGTTGTCCCGGCACTCCGCCTCGCCGGCGCGCCTGCTCCCGCGGAACAGCAGGCGAAAGGTGGGCTGGCTGCGCGAGTCAGCTTGTGCAGGCGGAAGGTGACGCGATCCGCCCGCGGCCTCGCCGCTGCGCTCCCGCAGAAAGTGTTTCACCTGGCGGTCCTCCAGGGAATGAAAGGAGACCACTGCAAGCCGGCCGCCCGGCGCCAGCAGCGCCTCGGCCGCTTCCAAGCCGCGCTCGAGCTCGCCCAGTTCGTCGTTCACGTAGATGCGCAGAGCCTGAAAGGTGCGGGTCGCCGGGTCGATGGCCTTGGCACCGCCGCGCCGCGGCCCGGAGGCCACCGCGCCGCGCACCAACTCCGCCAGCTCGCCGGTGCGGGTGATCGCCTTGTCGCGCCGCGCCTCGACGATGGCTCTTGCCACCTGCCGCGACCGCCGCTCCTCGCCGAAGCGATAGATAATGTCGGCCAGTTCCGCCTCCGGCAGGGAATTGACCACCTCGGCGGCGCTCGGCCGCGTGTCCTCAGCTTCCGCCTCGGCCAGGCCTTCCATGCGCGGGCCTTCCATGCGCATGTCCAGCGGGCCGTCGAAGCGGAAGGAAAAGCCGCGCTCCGGCTCGTCCAACTGCATGGAGGAAACGCCCAGGTCGAGGGCGATCCCGTCCACAGGCTGCGGGACGCGCCCGTTCAGCAGGCTCTCCATTTCGCCGAAGCGGCCTTCGAGGATATGCAGCCTGCCGGGGTAGCGCTCGGCCAGCCGGCGCCCGCGGCGGACCGCCTGGCGGTCGCGGTCGATGCCCCAGACGGTGCAGTCGGCAGCCTCCAGGATCGCGCGGCTGTAACCGCCGGCGCCGAAGGTGCCGTCAACGTAAATGGCGCCGTCGCGCGGCGCCAGGGCTTCCAACACTTCGGCGAGCAGAACCGGCTTGTGGGCGCCCCCGGGCATGTCGCTGCGCTCCGTCATCGCGCCCCTCCGCCCCCGCCGGCGGGGATGGTCAGGCGTTGTGTGCGGGCGCGGTCGCGGGCGGCGGCCTTGTGGCGTTCCAGGGCGCTGGGCTCCCAGATCTGAAAAAGCTGACCCATGCCGACGAAGGCGGCGCGGTCGGTGATGCCGGCGTGTTCGCGAAAGCCCTGTGGCAGCATGATGCGGCCGGTGCCGTCGAAGGGCAGTTGCTGGGAGTCCGAGAAGACCGTGGTCGCCAGGTCGTCGTGGGTTTCCGAGAACAGGTCGATCTCCGACACGCGGGCGATCATCTGCTCCATGAAGTCCATGCCGCAGCCCTCGATCGCATCGGCACGGTGCGAGCGGAAGGCCACGATGCCGCTGAACGACAGGCCGGCGAGTGACTGGCGGAAGACAGCGGGGACGGAGACCCGCCCCTTCTGATCCACCTTGTTCTCGAAGGTGCCAATAAAGACTGCCACCTCTTACCCCCGCGGCTCCTTTCCAGCCGTTGCCCAGGTCTGGCCGTTCCTCGGGCCGCCCTGTCCACATCACCGGTCCTCCCGGGTCTTCCCGGGCTGCGCTTTCCGGCCCCACGATCCGGCAAAAATCGCCGTAGCTTACCCTCAAAATGGGATGATTTGGGATATCATGGGATTTCATGGGTGTCAATGCCGCAACAAGTAATTATTGCGGGTTAACAACAGCTTAAAGCACTCATTCTGAGGCATTTTTCTGTACTGATCGCAGTCCTAGTGGTTCAGTTCAGAATACCCACAAGTAAGAGTGACAAGAGATTGGGGCGACAATATGTTCTTTTTTCGTTCCAGTTGGATCGGAGCTTGATTCTGACCGCCGCCGCCAGGGCGCTGCCGCGTACGGCGGCCTGCATCTGACCGATGGTGGCGTTTGCGGCGCAGTCGCCCGCAACCTGCTGATTTTTATGAGTAAAAAGCGCCAGACGGCCTGTAAGCCGGGTTCTGTCCCGCGCTTGCGCACGGGGATGGCCATTCATCTGGGGCGCCCGTTGCCGGACGCCTCGCGCGATCGACCCGGACGGCGGCGCGAAAACCCGCCTGGCCCCGCCCCCGAAAGGGCTGGCCCGGCCGTCCCTACTTGATCTTGCTCCGGGTGGGGTTTGCCCTGCCGCCGCCGTTGCCGGAAGCGCGGTGCGCTCTTACCGCACCCTTTCACCCTTGCCGGCGCGGGGCCCGAAAGCCTCGAGGCCGGCGGTTTGCTTTCTGTGGCACTTTCCCTGGGGTCGCCCCCGCCGGGCGTTACCCGGCACCCTGTCTCCGTGGAGCCCGGACTTTCCTCCCCCGCCGCCGCAGAGCGGCGGCAAAGGCGGCCATCCGGCCGTCTGGCCCCTGCTAGCTAGGCCGTCTGCCAGCGGGCGTCAACCACCGCCCGTCAACCTTCTGTTAACCTTTCGGTAATCTCTAGGGGAAAGATGTGGCAAAGAGTGACCTTGGGTTGCGCTTATGGAGTAGAGCGGTCAGAACTGCGTCTTCAAAAGCAGAACGACCGTCGACGGACCGGGGGAGACGGCTGCGGCGGCGACAGGGAAGGCTTGTGCAACACATGAAACGCAGGATCGCGAAACCATATGAGCACAGTCCTGAACGCCAGGGGGATTCCCCTTTCTTACAGCGCTGCCGCTGAGACCCATCTTTCCGCCAACGACGGCACGCCGGAACTCCGGGGAACCGACGCCAACGAGATCTTCTGGGGCGATGCCGGTGTCACCGTTACGATGTACGGTGGGGGTGGCGACGACTTTTACAATCTATATGCCGGCAGCAACCGCGCCGTCGAAAACGCCGATTCCGGTGTCGACACCGTCAAGACCTGGATGAACTACAGCCTGCCGGACCACATCGAGAATCTCGTGGTCACCGGCGACGGCCGTTACGGCTTCGGCAACGATGCCGACAACATCATCACCGGCGCGGATGGCAGCCAGACCCTGGACGGCCGGGGCGGCGATGACGTTCTTGAAGGCGGGGCCGGGGCCGATGTCTTCGTCATCGAAAAAGGCATGGGCAGCGACCTTATCCTCGATCTTCAGGGCCAGGATGTCGTGCGCCTGGCCGGCCACAACTTCAAATCCTTCGGCGATGTGCTGAACAAGGCCACCCAGGTCGGCGACGACCTGCGGATCGGGCTCGGCGACGGGGAGGTTCTGGTGCTTGCCGACACCAGGGCCGCAGACCTGGACGCCAGCCAGTTTCAGGTCGGGCTCGACCGCTCCGGCCTGAAGCTGACCTTCGCCGACAACTTCAACAGCCTGGATCTCTGGGACGGCGAGAGCGGGACCTGGGATTCGAACTACTGGTGGGGTGCGGAGAACGGTACGACCCTGAACGAAGAACTGCAGTGGTACATCGACCACGACTACGGGCCGACCGCCAGCGCCAATCCCTTCAGCGTCAGCAACGGGGTCATGTCCATCACCGCCGAACGGGCGGCGTCCAGCATCAAGCCCGAGATCAACGGCTATGACTACACCTCGGGCATGCTGACGACCTACGAAAGCTTCGCGCAGACCTACGGCTACTACGAGATCCGCGCCGACGTGCCGGACCAGCAGGGCCTCTGGCCGACCTTCTGGCTGCTGCCTGCCGACGGCGGATGGCCGCCGGAACTCGATGTCCTGGAGATGCGCGGCCAGAACCCGACCGAACTGGTGATGACCGCCCATTCCGAGGCGACCGGCAGCCATACCCGCGACATCAACATCGCCAAGGTGGCCGACACCTCGGGCTTTCATACCTACGGCGCGCTGTGGGGTGCGGAGGAGATCGTCTGGTACTTCGATGGCGTCGAGGTGGCGCGCACCGAGACCCCCGACGACATGCACGACCCGATGTACATGATCGTCAACCTCGCGGTCGGCGGCTTTGCCGGCGCGCCGCTCGAGGGCCAGGACACCCTGGGCAGCCTCAAGGTCGACTACATCCGTGCCTACTCCTTCGAAGGGGCGACCTATGATCCGGACCGCGATCTCTCCGGCAACGACCGGATCGTGGGCACCGTGGAGGACGACGTCCTCGGCGGCGGCGCCGGCAAGGACATGCTGCTGGGCCGGGCCGGCGACGACCGCCTGATGGGCCAGGGCGGCAACGACACGCTGCGCGGCGAAGCGGGCAGCGACACCCTGGACGGCGGCGGCGGTATCGATACCGCCGATTACAAGACCGAGTCGAAGGACTGGCTGATCGATCTGGATGCCGGCGAGGCCAGCAGCGGTGGCGACCTCGAGATGCTGATCTCCGTGGAGAACGTCCTCGGCGGCAAGGGCAACGATACCGTGATCGGCGATGACGGCGACAACAGGCTGACCGGAAACGGCGGGCGTGACCGCATCGAGGGCGGCCTGGGGGACGACCGCATGACCGGCGGCGGCATGGCCGACACCTTTGTGTTCGGCCGGCTCGACCAGGCGGGCGGCGATGGCGACGACCGCATTTCCGACTTCAACAAGTGGGGCGACAAGCTTTCCTTCAGGGACCTCGTCGACCGCGACGACGATTCCGACGTGGATCTCGACGATCTGCTGGCTTCGGTGTCATCGGTCGCCGACAAGGGCGCGGGAAAGTCGGTGGTGGTGAACTTCGACAACGGCGCTTCGGTGGTCTTTGCCAAGGCAGGCACCGGCGCGGTCGACTCGCTCACCGACCTGGTGAACGACGCGGAGACGCAGATCCTGATCTCTTCGACGAGCTGACGTAGGCGCTTAGACGGCGCCATCGGTCCGCAGAAGCGACAGCAGCCCGGCCAGACGTCCGCAGGTTTCCGCATCGGCCTGGCCGGTCACGGCGGCCGGCCGGTAGCGGCGCTGAAAGGCGCGGATGACCGCCGGCAGGTCCTCTTCCACGTATCCGTAGCCGACGGTGCTGAGGCCCGAAGCCACGTCAGCAGCGGATAGCGGCTCGGCCTGCCTTTGCGCGCCGGGCCAGAGGCCGATGCCGGCGGCGGCCAGCCCGGGCCAGTCGAAGAGTTCGCCCGGGTCCTCCTTGCGCAGCGGCGCGACATCGGAATGGCCGAGCACCCGCGTGGGCGGGATCGGGTGGCGCGCGACAATGTCTTTGGCGAGCCCCGTCACCGCCGTCATCTGCGCGGCGGGAAAGGCACGGTAGCCGAACTCGTGGCCCGGATTGACGATTTCGATGCCGATGGAGCGGGCGTTGATGTCGCTTGCGCCCTGCCAGAGCGCGATGCCGGCGTGCCAGGCGCGGCGGCCTTCATCGACCAACTGAAAGATGCGCCCGTCCTCCTCGACGCAGTAGTGCGCGCTGACCTTGGCTTCGGGATCGCACATCCGTTCCAGGGCCGCCGCGCCGCTCTGCATGCCGGTGTAGTGCAGTAGCAGGATATCCACGGACTGCCCGTCCGGCCGGGGGTCGTGGTTCGGCGAGGGGCGCTGGAGGATCGAAAGGGCGCTCATGGACCGTGTGGTGACGGCCTGGCGCGCCCGAGTCAAGTACTGGAGCCTCCTCAGCCGAGCGCAGAGAGAACCGCGGGGCTGTCGACGACCCTTGCGAACTCTGCATGCAGGGTCGTCAGGTGGACACGGTGGATGACTTCGGCGGGAATCGTCTGCCTGTCCCGAGCCTGCAGGTCGAAGGTGGCGCAGGCATCGGCGACGACCACCACTTCGAAGCCCAGGTTGGCTCCGGCCCGCGCCGTGGACGAGACGCATTTGTCGGTGGTAAAGCCGAAGATCACCACCTGTTCGATCTCCTCGCGGCGCAGGTCGTCCTCGAGGCTGGTGCCGATGAAGGCCGTGTTCACGGTCTTCTCGATCAAGGCTTCTTCGCCCTGAGGTCCGAAGCCGGACTTGAAGGCGTTGCCCAGCCGCTCCGGACGCAGAGTGGAGTCGGGCTCGACGGAATTGTGCTTCACGTGGACGACCGGCCGCCCGGCGTCTCGCCACGCCGCTATCAGCGCCAGAGCCTTAAGCTCCATCGCCGGGTTGTTGCGCCGCCCCCAACGCGGGTTGTCGAAGGCCTGTTGGATGTCGATGGGAATCATTACAGACTTGCTTGCTAGCATCTCGGGATTAATCTCGCCTTTTGGTAGATGGGCGCTGCGAGCCTAGGGCTCCCGGGCTTCCCTTGGCAGACGGCAATGTGACCGGCGGTCCGGCATTCCGCCGGAAGGAGAAGGTCAATCCCGATGAAACGACGGCTTGACGATATAGACCGCGCAATTCTTGCGCGGCTGCGTGCCAACGCGCGCGAGCCGCTCTCCGCTCTGGCCGCCAATGTCGGGCGCTCGCGCAGTGCCGTGCAGGAACGGCTTAAGCGTCTGGAACGGGACGGCGTCATCGCCGGCTATACCCTGCGGTCCGCTACCCCACGGCAGGCCGCCGGGCTGCAGGCCTATTTCTTCATCAGAATGACCGGCCCTCTCTGCGCGCGGATCGCGCCGCAGATCGAACGGTTTCCCGAGGTGCAGCGCTGCGTCAGCCTGGCTGGCGACATCGACATGGCGCTGCTGGTCGATGTGGAAGACATCGTCGCGTTGGAGGCGCTGCGCGAGCGTATCGCCCGGATGGCCGACATCGTGACGGTCACCACCGCCCCGATACTCTCGGTCCACTTCGACCGGCGCTGAACAGCCCGTCCCGACCTCCGGCCTGGCCCCCGACCCGACGCCCGACCCGGCCCCGATCTAGAGCCGCTCGGTCCCCGGCGCCGTGGCCTTGGGGCGCCTGATGATGATGATCGCGACGCCGGCGACGGTGACAAGGCCGCCAATCACCAGGTTTACGGTCAGGGTTTCGCCGAGAAAGGCGATGCCGGAGAACACGCCGAAGACCGGGATCAGCAGCATCGCCGGCATGACCTGGTTCAGCTGATAGCGCCGCAGCAGCCAGTACCAGGCACCGTAGCCGATCACCACGACCGCCACCGCCTGGTAGACGATGGCGAAGTAGGCCCAGAAGCCGGCGGCACGCAGGGCCTCGATCTGGCCGTCCTCGATCAGCAGGGAGGCCAGGGCGAGCTGCGGCGTTGCGAAGACGGCGATCCAGGCGTTCAGGGTGAAGCCGTCGACCGGCGGGTCCAGCCGCTTGATCTGGACGCTGGCGACCGACCACATGCAGGCCGCGAAGATGACGAAGGCGAGGGCCAGGTACTGTCCGTCCAGGCGCGGCTCGCCCGCAATGATGGCGACGCCCGCAAAGGCCAGAAGCATGGCGATGCCGCGGCGCCAGCCGAGCTTGTCGTTGAAGAATATCGCGGCCAGCAGCGCGGCGAAGGGAACCTGCAACTGAATGGCGATGGCCGCCGTGGCCGCATCCAGCGTCGTCAGCCCGGTGAACATAAAGGCGAAGTGGAGGATGCCCAGGGTGAAGGAGATCGCCATCAGCGGCAGCCATTGACCGTGGGGGCGCTTGGCGAAGGGGAGCAGGAGTGCGGCCACCAGCAGGAAGCGCAGGGCCATGAAGATCAACGGCGGAAGCTCCTCCAGCCCGGTCTTGGCGACGGCGAAGTTCAGCCCCCAGATCGCCATCACGCCGAAGAGAACGACGACGTCGAAGGCGCGCAGCTGTCCGTCGGCGGTGGGGACATCGGTGCTCATTGCGTAAGCGCTTCCCGCAGGGATTCCAATTCCAGCCAGCGCTCTTCGGCGGCGTCCAGCTCCTCCTGAAGCTTTGCCAAATCCTCGGTGGCGCGGGTGAAGGCGCCGGGGTCGCGGCTGAACAGCTCCGGGTCGGCGAGGTCGCTCTCCAGCTTCGCGACCGCGGTTGTCAATTCCTCGATGCGGTCGGGCAGGGCATCCAGCTCCCGCTGGTCCTTGTAGCCCAGTTTGCTGCGGCTGCGTGCCCTTGTGTCGCTGCCCTTCCGGGTCGCTTCTCCAGTCTTGCCGGCCTTGGCCCGGGACTGCCTGGCGGCGCGCGCCGCTTCTCCCTCCGCCTGTCGATGGCGCTGATAGTCGCCGTAGCCGCCCGGCACCTCCAGCGTCCTGCCGTACCCTTCCATGCCGACGACGGCGGTGACCAGGCGGTCCAGAAAGTCGCGGTCGTGGCTGACCAGGATCAGCGTGCCCTCGTAGTCGTCGATGACCTCCTGCAGCAGGTCGAGGGTCTCCATATCCAGATCGTTGGTCGGCTCGTCCAGCACCAGAAGGTTGCTCGGCTGGGCAAAGAGGCGGGCCAGCAGAAGGCGCGCCTTCTCGCCGCCGGAGAGCGCCTTCACCGGCTGGCGGGCCTGGCCTTCCTCGAAGAGGAAATCCTTGAGGTAGGAGACAACATGGCGCTGGCGGCCGCGCACCAGAAGTGTGTCGCCGCCGCCGGGGATCAGGCTTTCCCAGAGGCTGGCCTCGGGGTCCAGGCTCTCGCGCCTCTGGTCGAAGTAAAGCGGCACGACGTTGCTGCCGAGGCGCAGCTTGCCGCTGTCCGCAGTGATCGCCCCAGTCAGAATCTTCACCAGGGTGGACTTGCCGGCGCCGTTGGGGCCGATGATCCCCAGGCGGTCGCCGCGGCGGATACGGGTGGAGAAGTCCGTGAGGATCGGCAGCGGCCCGTCTGGCGTCTCGAAGGTCTTGCCGATGCCGGTCGCTTCGATGACGAGGTCGCCGCTGCGGCCGCTGCTGGCGGTCTCCAGCTTTGCGGTGCCGAGCTGGCGCAGCCACTCGGCCCGTTCCCTGCGCAGGCCCTGCAGGCGGGCGAGGCGGCCCTGATTGCGCTTGCGCCGCGCAGTGACGCCACGCTGCAGCCAACGCTCCTCGCGCACGATCTGGCGGTCCAGTTTGTGCTGGGCTTCCGCTTCGCGCTGCTGCAGCTCCTCGGCCCAGGCCTCGAAGTACCGGAAGGACTTGTCGAGGCGTTGCAGCCGGCCGCGGTCGAGCCAAAGCGTCGTGTTGGTCAGGTTGCCAAGGAACGTGCGGTCGTGGCTGATGACCAGCAAGGCGCCCCGGAAGCGCTGCAGCTCGCCTTCCAGCCATTCGATGGTCGGCAGGTCCAGGTGGTTGGTCGGCTCGTCCAGCAGGAGGATCGCCGGCTCGCCGAGCAGGCAGCGGGCCAATGCAGCGCGCCGGCCTTCACCGCCGGACAGGCTGTTCAGGCGGCGCGTGCCATCAAGGTTGAGCCGCAGGAGCGCCGCCTCCACGGCGTGCGGCGGGGCGTCGGGGCCGCCGGCCGGGTCGCGCGCCACATAGCCGGCGACACTGCCGCCGCCGGAGAAATCCGGGTCCTGCGGCAGATAGGAAACCACGGTGCG
This sequence comes from Rhodospirillales bacterium BBD 1991-14, assembly GCA_001657395.1. GTDB lineage: Bacteria > Pseudomonadota > Alphaproteobacteria > Kiloniellales > Kiloniellaceae > Pelagibius. The sequence continues at coordinate 160,635 of LYSY01000004.1, forward strand.
CGGCTGCACGAAGCGCTCGCCGCCGTCCAGATCCTGAAGCCCGGCGATCACCTTCAAGAGGCTCGACTTGCCGCTGCCGTTGCGCCCGACGAGGCAGGCCCGCTCCCCCTTGGAGAGGGTCAGCGAGAGGCCGTTGAACAGCGGGCGTTCGCCGAAGCGCAGGCGCGCGCCGTTCAGCGCGATCAGCGGGGGATCGCCGGCCACGGTCAGCGGATCCCGCGCAGCTTGCGGATTTCGTCGTAGGCGGCGTTGATTTTGGCCAGCTTCTCGTTGGCCACTTCCACGAACTCGGGCGGCATGCCCTGGGCGACCAGGCGGTCGGGATGATTCTCCACCACCAGCTTGCGGTGGGCGGCCTTGATTGCGGCGTCGTCGGCATCGCGCTCGACGCCCAGGATGCGAAAGGGATCGCTGTCGGCGGCGGCGACATTGGCGGCGCGGATGCGGTCCCAGTCCTGGGCGTCGAAGCCGAAGATCACCGCCAGGCTTTCCAGATAGTCCAGCTCGTCGGGGCTGACCTCGCCGTCGGCCCGGGCGATGTGGAAGAGGCCGCCCAGGAGCTCCTCCAGCACTGCCGGATTGTCGGCGAACATGCGCGCCAGCTGTTTGGCATAGGGTTCGTAGCCGCCCGCGTTCTTGCGCGCCTGATCGAAGACGCGCCCGACGTTTTTCATTTCCTCCGGCGGGATGCGGAACACCTGCTTGAAGGCGTCGACCTCATCGCGGGTGACCTGCCCGTCGGCCTTGGCCAGCTTGGCGCCGAGCACGATCACGCCGATGGTGAAGGCGATCTGCTTGGTGGCGTCGGCGGCCTCGGCCGTGGCGGTGCCGCCGCTCATCTTGTCGACGGCATGGCCGGCGACGGCGCCGATCAGCGCACCGAGCGGGCCGCCCAAGGCAAAGCCTGCGGCGCCTCCGAGTATCTTCCCCCAAACGCTCATGATTTCGCTTAGTTTTCGAGATGCAACATGCGGACTGAGCCGTCAGCATGGCGGCGGTGGCCCAGCCGCGTCAAGCGTACTGCGAAGTGCCGGTGTTCTCTTCCGCAAATCTGGCTGCGGTACCGCAATTCAGCCGGAAAGCGCGGACATGCGGCCCAGGCCGGGCAATTTCACCGCGAGATCCAAGGGGTCGATGCCGAAGGTGAGGCCCAGAATGTTGATCTCCAGCCCTTCTTCGACCGCGACCAAACCGCCGAGCAGCCCGAACAGCGAAACCTGGTATCCGGTGCCGCTGGGGGCCGGCGCCAGAAACTCCGCTGGCCCAAGGTAGTCCTTTCCGACCGCCGTCGGCGGCAGGTCGAGTTCCAGCGCGGGAACCTGGCGGGCAATGGTGGCCGTGAAGGTGTTGGAATTGGGTCCCGGCCAGGTCTTGTACTCCCGGGCGAAGGCATAGCCGGCGATGGCCGCGTCGATCTGATCGATCGCCGCCGCCGCCTCAGGCCCGCGCAACTCGGCATAGAGTTCCGGCTTGGCGCCGAACCAGTAGCGGTCCGGCGGGCCGCCGCGCTGCCTGACAGCCTGTCCGCTGTGCCAGAAGCGCCAGCCGGTGACCTCGTGCGTCGTGTAGCTGTCCGCGCCCCGGGGCTTGACGGAGATCCAGGTATGGACCGCGAAGGCTCCGCGCCAGCGCACGGTGCGGGCGCCGTAGACCTGAACGATCGCTTCGGGCGTCGTAGCGGGGTCGGGCGCAAGGCCGGCACTCCCGCGGGACCCGGTCTGCCAGGTACGGTCCAGGGACACATCGTCGGTCATCGTCGCCAGCGCCGGGCCTGCCAGCAGGAACGCCAGCAAGAGCACCAGGCGCCGCAAACTGACGGCAATCAGGGCCAAGACAGGAACTCCCCAGGAAACATCCAAACAATACCTAAGGCGCCAGACTGGCGTTGCAATGTGGCGAGGTGATGGCGGGTTCGACCCAGGGTTTTGCGGCGGCCTGCCCAGGGCGTCCTTCAAGGACAGGCAATTGCCTCCTGGTCCCGCCGCGCCTTCTCCGCTCTCGTTCATTAAAGCTTTGTGACATCGAAGTTTTTCGCGCTGCGGCTTGATCTGCGTCATGGGCGCTGTGGGGTGGTTCAAGCACATTCCGGGCGAACGATCCGAAACAGGACCAGCCGTGGGAGGAGGCAGACGATGCGGACCATCGACAAGGGTGCCGACAAGACTTTCGACAAGACGGCCGGAATGACGCGGCGGCAGCTTCTGCGGTCTTCCCTCGCCACCGGCTTGGCGGCGGGGGCGGCGGCCTTGCTGCCCGGTGCTGCAGCGGCCCAGGCCGCTCGGAGCGCTGCGGGTAGCGTCCGCGTGCTCACCAACTCCCACTGGGGCGCTTTCGAAGCCATCGTCAGCGAGGGGCGGTTGACCGGCGTCGTCCCCTTTGCAGCCGACAGCCATCCGTCGCCGATGATCCAGAACTTTCCCGCCCTGGTCACCGACCGCACGCGCATCGCCCAGCCGATGGTGCGCGAGGGCTGGCTTCGGCGCCGTCTGGACAGCGACCGCGCGGCCCGCGGCAGCGAGCCCTTCGTCGCAGTGGGTTGGGACGAGGCGCTTGATCTCGTGGCTGAGGAGCTGACGCGCATTCGCGCCGCGCACGGCCACGAGTCGGTCTTCGGCGGGTCCTATGGCTGGGGCAGCGCCGGGCGGTTCCATGTCAGCGACAACCTCACAAACCGCTTCCTGGCGCTCACCGGCGGGTACACCGGCAGTGTCGGCAACTACTCCTACGGTGCCGGCATGGTGCTGCTGCCCCGCGTGCTGGGCTCCAACCAGGCGATCAGCGGGCCGCTGACCAACTGGTCGGTGATCGCCGAGCACAGCGACCTCGTCGTCCTGTTCGGCGGCGCGGCCTTCAAGAACGGACAGATCAGCTGGGGCGGTACCGGCGCCCATACCACCGAGCCCGCCATGCGCGCCGCCCACGCGGCCGGCGTCAAGTTCGTCTCCGTCAACCCGGTGCGCGAGGACGACGCGGAAACGGTGGGCGCGGACTGGCTGAAGATCCGCCCCAACACCGACACCGCCTTGATGCTGGCGCTCTGTCATGAACTGCTGGCCGGCGGACAGGCCGACGAGGCCTTTCTGGCCCGCTGCACGGTGGGCTGGGAGCGCGTGAAGGCCTACCTGACCGGCCAGAACGACGGGATCGCCAAGAGCGCCGACTGGGCCGCGCCGATCACCGAGATTCCGGCAGAGGAAATCCGGGCTCTGGCGGCGCGCATGGCCCGGGGCCGCACGATGATCATGACGGCCTGGTCGCTGCAGCGCGCCGATCATGGTGAGCAGCCCTGGTGGGCGACCATCCTGCTGGCCAGCGTGCTGGGACAGGTCGGCCTGCCCGGCGGCGGCTTCGGTTTTTCCTACACCTCGACCAACGGCGTGGGCATGCCGGTCGGCGGCCATTCCTTTCCGAGCCCGCGACGCGGGCGCAACCCGGTGAAGCGCGACATCCCCGTTGCGCGCGTCGCCGACATGCTGCTGCAGCCCGGCGAGACCGTGGACTTCAACGGACGCGCGGTCACCTATCCGGAGATCCGCTACATCCACTGGGCGGGCGGCAACCCCTTCCACCATCATCAGGACCTCAACCGGCTGAGCCGTGCCTGGGCGGTGCCGGAAACCATTGTGGTTCAGGACCCCTGGTGGACGGCAACCGCCAGACGCGCCGACATCGTGCTGCCGGTGACCACGACCCTGGAGCGCAACGACATCGGCGCCTCTATGCGCGACCGCTGGGTGGTGGCCATGAAGCAGGCCATCGCGCCGGTCGGCCAGGCGCGCAACGACTTCGACATCCTTGCCGACCTCGCCGAGCGCTTCGATCAGCGCGCCGCCTTTACCGAGGACCGGAACGAGATGCAGTGGCTGCGCCACATCTGGGAGCGGGGCCGCCAGCGCGGTGCGCGCAGCGGCCTGGCGATGCCGGACTTCGACACGTTCTGGGCCGAGGGCGCCTTTGAGGTTCCCGCCGGCAACGAGGACTTCGTCTTCCTGGCCGACTTCCGCGCCGACCCCGAGGGCAATCGGCTTCGCACGCCCTCAGGCCGTATCGAATTGTTCTCGGAAACCATTGCAGGCTTCGGCTATGCGGACTGTCCGGGTCACCCGGCCTGGCTGGAACCGCGGGAATGGCTCGGCGCGGCGGCTCAGACGGAGGCGGCGCCGCTGCACCTTATCTCGAGCCATCCGCGCCTGCGCCTGCACAGTCAGATGGACAACGCGCCGCTGGCGCGCGCCGCCAAGATCGCCGGGCGCGAGCCGATGATGATCCATCCGGAAGATGCCGCGGCCCGCGGGATCGAGCCCGGCGACGTGGTGGAGATCTTCAATGCGCGGGGGCGGCTGCTGGCCGGCGCCACCTTGACCGAGCGGGTGCGCCCGGGGGTGATCGTGGTCTACGAGGGCGCCTGGCTCGACCGCGATCCCGAAAGCGGGCTCGACCGCCACGGCAATCCCAACATGGTGACCGCCGATCAAGGCACCTCGAGCCTGACCCAGGGCTGCGCCGCGCAAAGCTGCCTGGTGCAGGCCCGCCGCCACGACGGTCCGGCGCCGCCGGTCAGGGCGTTCGAGCCGCCTGCGACCGTGTGATCGCCCGCCGCATACTCAGAGCCCCATACTCAGAGCCCCGTACTCAGAGACCGAGAGACTGGAGAGACAGACCATGCCCCTGGTGACACCTGGAGACAGCACCTTGAAGCGGCTGCGCCGAACCGTCCGCGAGGCGGCGCCGCGCCCGGTCGGCCGCCGTCATGCAATCCTCTCGTTCACCGGCGGGCTCGTGCTGCTGGCCAGCCCCCGCTTCGCTGCGGAGGTGCTTGCCGGCCCCGCGCTGACGCAGGTGCGCTGCCCGGACACCGAGTGCGGTTACCTCTACGATCCTTCCTTCGGCGACCCCGATGGCGGCATCCCGCCCGGTGTCGCATTCGAAAACCTGCCGGAGGACTGGGAGTGCCCGGAATGCGGCACGCCCAAAGCGCTGTGGTAGGCCATCTCCGATGTTGGCCCCTGATGTCGGCCCATCACCTTGATCGTGCCTGCGATCGTGCCCGCCGGTGTTGGGGTTTCGGCCCATGCTCCGGTCTTCCTGTTGCGCCCGGCCATCCTTTGCGGGCCCGTTCTTCGCGTCGGGGTTGCTTGGCTCTAAAGATTTATTAACCAAGAGGTTTGAATACTTGCTGTTGCAAACAGCAATGCCCGATGACCGCCGGCGCGGCATGAGGGCGGAAAGCCTTGGGACTCACGAGACCGATGTCAGGACCAGTGCCGGGCACCACCGGCGAAGCGCGGATCATCGACGGGCTGGCCCAGGAGACCGCCGGCCTGGGCGTTGAGATCGTTGACGTTGCCGGCGATATCGAAAAGGTCTCGCAGCAGATCGCCCAGCAGGCCGAGGCCTTTCGCGGCATGGTGCGCTCTGCCGGGCAGGTCAACGACAGCAACAGCCGGATCGCCACCGCGGCGGGCCAGGCGCGCGAGAAAGCATCGCAGACCGCCGAAAGCGTGCGCAACTCCGACCAGACGGTGCAGACGGCGGTCAAGGACATCCATGCCCTGGTCGAAGCGGTGACCGTGATCGAATCCCAACTGGGCGGTCTGCAGGAGGCCCTGGCCGAGGTTGCGCAGGTCGCCTCCGGCATCCAAGCCATTGCCAAGCAGACCAACCTGCTGGCGCTCAACGCGACCATCGAAGCCGCGCGGGCCGGCGAGGCGGGCAAGGGCTTCGCCGTGGTCGCCGGCGAGGTGAAGGCGCTGGCCGCCCAGACCGCGACCGCCACGGCGCAGATCGACGAAACCCTGACACGGCTCACCGGGCAGGCCGAACAGCTGATCGCCCAGGGCAGCGAGACCACCGGGCGGGCCGAGTCGGTGCGCAACGGCACCCAGACCATCGGCGAGGTGATCGGCACGGTGGGAGAGGCGGTCGGCAGCATCGAGGAGGACACAGCCGCCATTGCCGAGAGTGCGCGCAGCATCGACGAGGACTGCGGCGGCTTCGTTGCCACGCTGGAATCCATGAACGGTGAAGTGGCCGGTGCAAGCGAGATTCTCGGGGCGGCGCGCGACCGGGTGAATCGCCTGATCGCGGTGAGCGAGAAAGTGATCTCGCTGACCGCGCAAAGCAGCCTCAACAGCGTCGACGGGCCTTTCATCACCAAGGTGAAGGCGGTGGCGGCGGAGGTGACGGCGGCCTTCGAGCGGGCCCTGGCCGAGGGGCGCATCGCCGAAGCCGCGCTGTTCGATCATGACTACAAGCCTATCCCCGGCAGCGATCCCGAACAGCTCATGGCCGGCTGCGTTGCGCTGACCGACGACGTGCTGCCGGCGATCCAGGAGCCCGTGCTGGGTTTCGACGAGCGGGTGGTGTTCTGCGCCTGCGTCGACGTGAACGGCTATCTGCCGACCCATAACCGGAAGTTCGCCCAGCCGCAGGGCGACGACCCTGTGTGGAACGCCGCCAACTGCCGCAACCGGCGAATCTTCGATGACCGTGTCGGCCTTGCCGCCGGCCGCAACCGGGAGCCCTTCCTGCTGCAGACCTACCGCCGCGACATGGGCGGCGGCACCTTCGTGATGATGAAGGACGTTTCGGCGCCGATCATGGTCGCCGGCAAGCACTGGGGCAGCGTCCGACTCGCTTACAAGGTCTGACGGCCCACGCGGCCCGCCGCACTTCAGGAATCCTGTCGACCCTCCGATGGCCTTCGCCTAAGCTGGCGCCGCCGGGCGGGGCCGTTTCTGGGCCCGCCGTTTTCTTGCAGACCCAACCCTGGTCCCGCTGTCGGAGGCAGTCATGCAGCTACTCTATTCCCCAACCTCTCCCTATGCCCGCAAGTGCCGCGTCGTCGCGCGGGAACGCGGCCTGATCCCCGGCATCGAGGAGGTCGACTGCAATCCCCATGAAGACCCGGCGGAACTGCAGGCAAAGAATCCTCTGGGCCGGGTGCCGACCCTGGTTCTGGACGATGGCCGCGCGGTCTTCGACAGCCCGGTGATCTGCGACTTCCTGGAGGGCCTGGGCTCGGCGCCACCGCTGGTGCCCGGCGTCGGGCAGGGCAAGTTCCAGGTGCTGGTGGCCGCAGCGCTGGCCCAGGGCATGACCGACTCCGCCGTCAACATGGTGATGGAGAGCCGCCGGCCGGAGGGAGAGCGCTCCTCGACGGCGGTGGAGCGCTGGCGCGCCTCCATCCTGCGCGGCCTCGACAGCATGATGGACTATCTGGCCGTGCAGCCGGGACCCCTCACGCTCGGGCACATCGCCTGCGGCTGCACCCTCGGCTATCTCGATCTGCGCCACGGCGACATGGCCTGGCGCGACGGCCGCAGCACCCTGGCGGACTGGTTCGAAGCCTTCAACGCCCGGCCCGCGATGCGGGAGACCGACCCCAACTGAGAAGCCTGGAGGGCAGCAGGCCGAGGGCCGTCAGCATCCCGGCGGTGACCAGCGCGGCGCCGGCCAGGTCCGTCGTTGCAGGCACTTCGTCCAGCAGCGGATAGGCCAGCAGCACCGCGATCGCCGGCACCAGGGTCGCGAAGACCGCGCCGCGCCCGGCCCCCAGGATTGCCACCGCCCGGCTGTAGCAGACCAGTGCCAGGATGGCCGCCAGGAGCCCCTGGAAGACCGCCTGACCGAAAAGCTCGCCGCTTGGTGCAACAAGAACCCGCGGCTCGGCGAACACGGCATAGACCGGCAGGGTGAAAACCAGCGAGAGCACCGAGACCAGCGCGGTGGCCTGCAGCGGATCGGCCCGCCAGGCCCTGAGGGCCACGGTGTAGCTGGCCCAGAGCAGCCCGCCGGCCGCGAACAGCAGATGGCCCTTCCACTGGCCGGGCTGGTAGCTGAGCAGCGCCTGTCCGCCGATCAGCGCGACCCCGGCAAGAATGAGCGCGATGCCGAGCCAGCGCTGGCGGGTCGGACGGTCGCCCAGCAGCAGCCAGCCGCCCAGGGTCGAGAACACCAGCATGCAGCTCGGCGTGATGATGCCGCCCTGGCCCGCCGGCGCGTAGGTCAGGCCGCCGGCGGAGGCGAGCACGTAGGGCGTTCCTGCGCAGAGCGCCAGCACCGCCGCCCGGCTCCAGCCCAGGCCGCCGCTGCCGTGGCGCAGCACCAGCGGCAGCAGGATCAGCCCTGCAACGGAGAAGCGCAGCACGGCGAGATCGGCGACCCCCAGCGATTGGCGGATGCCGAGCGCGGAGACCACCGGCCAGGCCCCCCAGATCACCGCGGCGGCGAGGCCGTAAAGCACCGCCATGGGCAGCTGCGATTCCTGGGTTCCGCCGGTCTTGGTTTGGGCAAGGTCGGACATGGCGGCAGTCTCCGGGCTCGGCGTTGGGCGAACCCTGGAAGGCTAGCCGATTGCTCTGCCGGAATTCTGCGAAGACTGCCGCATGATGCAGAAATTCGGCTTAATTGGATTGGAATTGATGATAATCTGCATGAATGAGTGATTTGGACGAATTTGACGTCGCGTTGCTGAACCAGCTCCAGCGCGACAACCGCCAGACTTCGGAGGCGCTGGCCGCCGCGGTCGGGCTTTCTCCCACCGCCTGCCAGCGGCGCATGAAGCGCCTGCGGGAGGCCGGCACCATCCGTGCCGACGTGGCGGTGCTGGACCCGGCCAGGGTCGGGCGGCGCGCAACCTTCGTCGTGCAGGTCGATCTCGCCCGCGGGCGCGCCGACATCATCGACGGCTTCAAGCGCGACATGCAGAAGATCCCCGAGGTGCAGCAGTGCTACTACGTCACGGGCGAATCCGACTTCATCGTCATCATCGTCGCTGAGGATATCGCCCACTACGAGGCGCTCACCCGGCGGATTTTTTTCGACAACCCCGACATCCGGAAGTTCCACACCCAGGTGGTGATGGACAGCGTGAAGCTTGGGCTGGAGATCCCGCTTTGACGCTGAATGGAGGTTCTCCCCAGTTAAGGCGGGCCTAACCCTTCGCCTCTAGGCTGAGTGCCGGGGAAGGGGAGGACTCCGTGCCGAACTGGCTCATCGAGCTTGCATCGCGTCTGGACGAAACCGTCGCCACGTTGCTGATGGCCGGGGTTGTCTTCGTGTTCGTCCTCACAGCGCTCCACGGTCTGCTGCGGCTCTATGAGGCTGCGAAGCAGGGGCGTCGCGGAGCAAGGCCGGCGGCTGCCGAAGCGGAGTCCGTTGCAGTCGGCGACGAAGGCTTGGCGCTGGACGACTGGCAGAGGCTTTTGAAGCAGGCCGACCGGCGCCTGGGCGAAAAGGACGACGGACCTCCCTCCGACGCCGATGACTGAACGCTCCACAGCAATTTGGCCGCTTGCCGCGAGACAACGTTGACAATTTATCGATAAAATGTCTTTGTATGGAGGCGCCGAAGGGGCGTTTTCACATCGAAGATTGGGATCGAAGAGGCAGGGCAATGGACGGCGACGCGCGGGCTGCGGCATGGCAATTCTGGATCGACCGGGGCGGTACCTTCACCGACGTGGTGGCGCGGCGGCCCGACGGCGGGCTGGTGACCCACAAGCTGCTGTCGGAAAATCCGGAGCAGTACAAAGACGCCGCCGTCCAGAGCATCCGCGAGATCCTGGGCCTCGCCAAGGACACGGCGCTGCCGCCGGGCGCCGTCGCGGCGGTGAAGATGGGCACCACGGTGGCCACCAACGCGCTGCTGGAGCGCAAAGGGGACCGCACCCTTCTCGTCACCACGGAGGGCTTCGGCGACATCCTGCGCATCGGCTACCAGAACCGCCCGCGGCTTTTCGACCGCCACATCGTGCTGCCGGAAATGCTCTATGAGCGCGTGGTCGAGGTGGCTGAGCGGGTCTCCGCCCAGGGTGAGATCGTCACGCCGCTGGAGGAAGAGCCGGCGCGCGCCGCCCTGAAGGCGGCCTACGACGACGGCATCCGCGCCGTCGCCATCGCCTTCATGCACGGCTACCGCTATCCGGAGCACGAGAAGCGCATCGCCGCTATCGCCGAAGAGATCGGGTTCACCCAGATCTCCACCAGCCACGGCGTCAGCCCGCTGATGAAGCTGGTCAGCCGCGGCGACACCACGGTGGTGGACGCCTATCTCTCGCCGATCCTCAGGCGCTATGTCGATCAGGTGGCCGGGCAACTCGACGCGGACGAGAACGACGGCCCGCGCCTGATGTTCATGCAGTCCAACGGCGGCCTCACCGACGCGCGGCTGTTTCAGGGCAAGGATGCCATTCTCTCCGGCCCCGCCGGCGGCGTGGTCGGCATGGTGCGCACCGCGGCCATGGGCGGCTTCGAGAAGCTGATCGGCTTCGACATGGGCGGCACCTCCACCGACGTCTCCCACTACGACGGCGAGTACGAACGCACCTTCGAGACCCTGGTGGCCGGCGTGCGCATGCGCGCGCCGATGATGCACATCCATACGGTCGCCGCCGGCGGCGGATCGATCCTGCACTTCGACGGCGCCAGATATCGGGTGGGTCCGGATTCCGCCGGCGCAGATCCGGGCCCGGCCTGCTATCGCCGCGGCGGCCCGCTCGCCGTCACCGACTGCAACGTCATGCTGGGTAAGATCCAGCCGGCCCATTTCCCCAAGGTCTTCGGCCCCAAGGCGGACGAGGCGCTGGATGCCGAAGTCGTGCGGGCGAAGTTCGCGGCCCTGGCCGAGGAGATCGCCCGGGCGACGGGCAAGCCCAGGACCTCTCCGGAGGCCGTGGCCGAAGGCTTCCTGCGCATCGCCGTCGAAAACATGGCCAACGCCATCAAGAAGATCTCGGTCCAACGCGGCTACGACGTCACCGAATACACGCTGAACTGCTTCGGCGGCGCCGGCGGGCAGCATGCCTGCCTGGTGGCCGACGCGCTGGGCATGACCAAGGTCTTCCTGCATCCCTTCGCCGGGGTGCTCTCGGCCTACGGCATGGGCCTGGCCGATGTGCGCGCGATCCGCGAGCGCCAGATCGAGGCGGCCTTCGCCGCGCCGGTGCTGGCGGAAATCGAGGCGGCTTTCGGCGAGCTGGCCGAAGGCGCACAGGAAGAAGTGCTGGCCCAGGGCGTGGCGCCCGCGCGCATCGCGCTGGTGCGCAAGGTGCAGCTCCGCTACGAAGGCACGGACAGCCCGCTGCAGATCGACTTCGCCGACCTCGCGGCCATGCAGGCGGCCTTCGAGAAGGCGCACAAGCAGCGCTTCGGCTTCATCGCCCCGGACCGCAAGCTCGTGGTGGAGGCGGTCTCGGTGGAAGCCATCGGCTCCACCGAGGAGGTCGCCGACCCCGAGCGTGTCGTGCCTGCCGATGCCGTCGCAGCCGAACCGCTCGACCGGGTCGCCATGCATAGCCACGGCGAAAGCCACGACACGCCGCTCTATGACCGCGAGGCCCTGCTGCCCGGCCAGAAAGTGGACGGCCCCGCCGTGATCGTCGAGGCCACCGGGACCACCGTCGTGGAGCCGGGCTGGCAGGCGGAGATGACGCCGCGCGGCCACCTGGTGCTGACCCGCGTGGTGGCGCGCCCCAAGACCGAGGCCGTCGGCACCGAGGCGGACCCGGTGATGCTGGAGGTTTTCAACAACCTCTTCATGTCCATCGCCGAGCAGATGGGCGCGACGCTTTCCAATACCGCCTACTCGGTGAACATCAAGGAGCGGCTGGACTTCTCCTGCGCGATTTTCGATCCGGCGGGCAACCTGGTGGCCAACGCGCCGCACATGCCCGTCCACCTGGGTTCCATGGGCGAGTCCATCAAGACGGTGATCCGCGAGAACGCGGGAACCATGAAGCCGGGCAACGTCTACGCCCTGAACGCGCCCTACAACGGCGGCACCCATCTGCCCGATGTGACGGTGATCACCCCGGTCTTTGACGACGCGGGGCAGGAGATCCTGTTCTACGTCGGCTCGCGCGGCCACCACGCCGACATCGGCGGACGCACGCCGGGCTCGGCGCCGCCGGATTCAACCACCATTGAGGAGGAGGGCGTCCTCATCGACAACTTCCTGATGGTCGAAGAGGGCGTGCTGCGGGAGGCGGAGACTCTGGCGCTCCTGAAGTCCGGGAAGTATCCCTGCCGCAATCCGCAGCAGAACATGGCCGACCTCGGTGCCCAGATCGCCGCCAACGAGACCGGCGTGCAGGAGGTGCGCAAGATGCTCGCCCACTTCGGCTTCGACGTGGTGCAGGCCTATATGCGCCACGTGCAGGACAACGCCGAGGAGTCGGTGCGCCGGGTGCTGGACGTGTTGAAGGACGGCGCCTTTACCTATCCGCTGGACAACGGCAGCCGGATACAGGTGAAGATCACCGTGGACAAGACGGCGCGCGAGGCGACCATCGACTTCACCGGCACCTCGCCGCAGGACCGCGGCAACTACAACGCGCCGACCGCCGTCTGCAAGGCGGCGGTGCTCTACGTCTTCCGCACACTGGTGGAAGACGAGATCCCGCTGAACGAGGGCTGCCTGAAACCGCTGAAGCTGAAGATCCCCGAACGCTCCATGATCAGCCCGGTCTATCCGGCCGCCGTGATCTCCGGCAACACCGAGGTCTCCCAGTGCATCACCGATGCGCTCTACGGCGCGCTGGGCGTGCTGGCCTCGGCCCAGGGCACCATGAACAACTTCGTCTACGGCAACGAGCAGTATCAGAACTACGAGACCATCTGCGGCGGCACCGGCGCCGGGCCGGACCATGACGGGACGTCCGCCGTGCACTCCCACATGACCAACACCCGCATGACCGACCCGGAGGTGCTGGAGTGGCGCTTTCCGGTGCGCCTGGAGACCTTCCGCATCCGCCACGGTTCCGGCGGCGCCGGGCGGCACCGCGGCGGCGATGGGGTTGTCCGGCGCATGCGTTTCCTGGAGCCCATGACGGCCACCATCCTCTCGCTGCACCGGGCGACCGACCCTTACGGCCTCGACGGCGGCGCGCCCGGCCAGCGGGGCCGCAACTCCGTGCTGCGGGCCGATGGTTCCGTCGACGAGCTGAAGGGCAGCGACGAAACGGAGATGCAGGCCGGCGACGTCTTTGTCATCGAAACGCCGGGCGGCGGCGGCTACGGGCTCGCGGCGGAGCGTGCGGAGGCGGCGGAATGAGCAAGGGCGGCACGACGGTGAAGAAGAAGGCGGCCCCCAAGGAAGGGGGGCGCCAGGCGATCGTTTCGTCAGCCCATCTGGTTTCGGAGCGGGCGGCGGAGCTGAGCTCCTTCGAGTACGGGCTCTACGTCGCCTCCAACGCTTTCGAGCGCTGGATTGTCAGATGCATGGCGGCGGCCGGGCAGCCGGAACTGGGCGCCCTCGATGTCATGGTGGTGCACAGCGTGAACCACCGCGCCCGCGACAAGCGCCTGGCGGATATCTGCTTCGTCCTCAACATCGAGGACAGCCACACTGTCAATTACGCGCTGAAGAAGCTCAGCCGCCTCGGCCTCGTCGCCGGCGAGAAGCGCGGCAAGGAGATCTTCTACGCGACGACGAAGGAGGGCGAGGCGCTCTGCCTGAAGTACCGCGAGGTGCGCGAAGCCTGTCTGGTGAACTCCTTCAGCGCCTTTGCCGGCAGCCAGGGAGAGGACCTCAACGAACAGATCGGCCAGGCAGCCGACCTGCTGCGCGCCCTCTCCGGGTTGTACGATCAGGCTGCAAGGGCAGCGACGAGTCTTTAGGGCGTTTGTTCCAAACGGCGGACGGCCTTCGCCGCATCGGCATCGCCCTTTTGTGCCGCCTTTCGGTACCATTCCAAGGCGTGTTCATGGTCTTGTTCGACGCCGATTCCGCTTTCGTAGAAGTAGCCCATGTTGTACAGCGCCTCGGAATCTCCGTTGTCTGCGGCCCTCTTGATCCACCGCATGCCTTCAAACAGGCTCTCTTCGACCCCGCGGCCGTAGAGGTACATCAGTCCAAGCGCGTTCTGGGCTTCAGGCTCCCCTTGGTCGGCTGCGAGACGAAACCAGCGTACAGCTTCGTCATCATCCGGCTCGATACCCTCACCCAGCAAATACATACGCCCGAGATTGAGCTGCGCTACGGCCTCTCCGGCCTCGGCAGCTTCACGGTACCAGCGAAGCGCTTCAGTGTAGTCCCGCTCAACACCGAGGCCTTGGCGATAGAGCTTAGCGAGCTCGGTCTGTGAGTCTTTGTGTCCTTGCTCAGCGGCGAGACGAAGCCAAGTGGCAGCCTCCGCGTAGTCCTGATCGACGCCAAGCCCTGTCAGGTAGAGCTGTCCAAGGTTCGCATAAGCATGAGTGTTGCCTTGCGCTGCGGCGAGGCGATACCAACGCTGGGCCTCTTCAAGGTCGAGGTCGACGCCCAAGCCGAAGTGATGCAGGAAACCCATGGCGTTCTGCGCGTCTGCGACACCGGCTTCCGCCGGCGCCCGGTTCCAATGCAATGCCTTCTGGTAGTCAAGCTCAACGCCAAATCCAAACGCATACATAAAGGCAAGCTCCGCCATTGCCTGGAGGTTGCCTTCGTCAGCGGCGTCCCGCAGGTAACCGATGGCGCGCTCTGGTGCGCCGTCGAGCATGTGTTTTCGGGTGATGCTTTGCCGTAGCGCATCGTTGTGGAGATCGCCCGAAATTGCGGTCTCGCACTGCGCCCAGGTTTCTGCAGACGCAGGTGCGACGCCTGCGGCTCGGATCTCCGCGATGCAGCGTTCTGACAGGCCCGACACATCCTGCGCCAAGCTTGCCGCGGTTGCGGTCATTGCCCAGGTGCCGGCGGCCAGCCCGATCCAGAACGCTCGCCTCATCTGTTAACCCTATTGATCGATTTTGTTGCCTTCCCCCTGGGCGCACTCTACCGTCGATTGTTGTGGCCGTCTATTGGGGGTGCAGATGAGTGCGTGGGAGTTTCCGACCGTGATACCGCTTGCGCTTGCAGCGGCGGCGCTCGCCGGCTGTGCCGCCGGCGCGCCCGACAACGCCGTGGGCGGCCCCGAGGCCTGGCGGGATTGCGTCTTCAACGACGGCTCCGCCGGCCACATGCAGGTCAAGGATTGTGTTGCACAGGGTGGCAGGCAGCGTGAACCCCTCCTGGGGCCGGAGATCGCCTACAGCGTGACGGTGGATTGGGAAGGCGAGACGGGGCCGCTTCTCGGGACGCTCTCTGCGCCGGAGTACGGCCATGCCGGTTCCCTCTCCATAACCCTGCGCAGCATCGAGCGTGAATGCGCCGGGACCTTTCGTACCCTGCGCACGCCGCGCGGTATCTGGTCGGTCGCGTGCGAGGATGGCCTGACGGCCAGCGGCACGCTCTATCGCTACAGCATCAGACACGCCCTGGTGGGCAACGGCCTGGACAGCAACGGCAACGAGATCGACTTCGAGGCGATGCCTTCCCGCCAGTAGCGGCATCGCGGCTGCAGCACAGTCGTGGGTCTCTGTGAAACCCCTGCGTCGCGCTCTGCGTAACTCCTCCCAAGACGTCGCCGCCCCGCCACGCTCGAGAGCCGATGTTCGCCGACAACCCCGATCTCACCCTGCGCCGGGCGGCGCCGGACGACGCCAAGGCCGTCCATGACCTGATCTGCGCCGCCTTCGCCCGCCACGTCCCAGCCCTGGGGCGCAAGCCCCGGCCCATGCTTGCCGACTATGCCTTCGCGGTGCGCGCCCACGAGGTCTGGCTGGTCGAGATGCCGGAGGCGCCGGTCGCCGTGCTGGAACTGATCGCCGCCGAAGATCACCTGGTGGTGCAGGCGCTGGCCGTGCGGCCGGATCATCAGGGCCGCGGTCTCGGCACGGCGCTGCTGCGGCTCGCCGAGCGCGAGGCGCGCCGTCAGGACCGCGCGCTGCTGAAGCTCAGCAGCCCGGAAGTCATGACCGAAAGCCTGGCGCTCTGCCTCGGGCTCGGCTTTCGCGAAACCCGCCGCCAGACCTATTGGGACAGCCAGATCGTGTTCCTGGAAAAGGCCCTGGCGTGATCCGGCGCGCGCACCTCGCCGCGAAAGCGTTGCTGCTGCGCCGGAGCCCTGATGACGGACCTGAGGCCTTGAGGGCCCGACCTCCAATCGGTGACGGCACCGAGCGGATGCAGGACGTCCGGTCATCTGATCAGCGACAGGCAGTCGACGACAAACAGCCGGACCCTAAGGAGAGCGGGCGGCAGCGCAGGCGGTCGCGGCTTTGCCGCGGCGCAGGCTGGCGAGGGCGGTGAGGAAGAAGAGGCCGGCCAGCAGGCCCGGCACGGCATCGGGGCCGAAGCGGTCGAGGGCTGCGCCGCTGGCCAGGGGACCGAGGGCGCTGCCGAGGCCGTAGACCACCGCCAGGCAGGTGGTGCCGGCAACCAGCGATGCGCCGGCATAGCCTTCGCCGAGCAGCGTGATGGCGCCGGTGTAGAGTCCGACGGCAAGCCCGCCCAGGAGCAGCAGCAGGGCGCCCAGCAGCCAGACAGTGCCGAGCGCCGTAGGCAGCGCCAGGCAGCAGAGGGCGGAGACCAGAGTGCAGCCGCAGATCACTCGGCGGCGCGGGAAACGGTCGAGCAGCCAGCCGATGGGCATCTGCAGCAGCACCATGCCGATCAGCAGACAGGCCAGGGCGGCGCTGGACTGTTCGGCGGTGAAGCCACTTTCCAGGAAGTAGATCGGCAGGATGACCAGCGCCGTGCCGTCGAAAAGCGAGTAGACCAGCACCAGCGCGGCCAGCAGCGGGGCCAGGCGGAAAAAGCCGAGCACCGCCCAGAGAGTGAGCCCGTCGAAGGCGCCGGCCGACGTGCGGCGCGCGCCGCCGTCTGTGTCGCCATCCGCACCGCGCCCAAGCGGCAACACGGTGAGGGCGCCCAGCAGCACCAGCCCGGCGCAAAGCAGGAAGGGCAGCGCCCCTTCGTCGCCGACCAGCAGGATCAGCAGCGGCCCGATGGCGAAGCCCGCTGCCATTACCGCGGTGAAAAAGCCGATGATGCGCCCGCGCTGGGCCTCGGCGGAGACGGTGTTCAGCCAGACCTCGGTGACGACGAAGGCGATGTTCATGCAGCAACCCAGCATCAGACGCAGCAGGTACCAGTGGCTCTCCGCATCGCTGTAGGGCGAAAGCGCGAGACAGGCGGCGGCCCCGGCGAAGCCGCCGGCCAGCACCGGCAGCGGGCCGAAACGCTGCAGCAGGGCAGGGACCACGAGGTTGGAGAGTAGCAGCCCGAAGCCGGTCATGGCCCCGCTCAGCCCGATGACGAAGTCGTCGGCGCCCTGGCGCTCCAGCACCAGGGAGTAGAGCGGATAGCTGAAGCCGAGGCCGAGGCCGCAGACGCCCATCGCCAGGGTCAGCAGGAACACGCTGGTCCACTGCGTGCTTTCTTCGCTGTGTCCGGCTGCCGCGTCTGCCTGCAGGTCGGGAGCGGAACCGGGCGGCATGTCGGGGGGAGGGCCCGGCGGCACGGCCCTGGCGGCGGAGGTCTCCATAACGCCCCACCATGCCCCGGAGCGGCGCTCCCGCGGCAGGGGTGGATCGGGGGTAGGGCGCGCTATCCCGGGCTACCCCTTGCGGCGCAGCATCCCTCCCTTCGCGCGCAGCGGCTTGCGGTGTGCGGGCCGCCGGCTAGCATGGGCCATGACCGCTGCGCAGTTGCCCGTCCCGGAGGTGCCCATCCTGGGCGTCCTCATGCTGAAAACCGGCTTTCCGCGGCCGCCCGGCGACGTCGGCAATCCGGCGACCTGGCCCTGTCCGAGCCTCTACAAAGTGGTAGAGACGGCGCCGGTCGCCGCCGTCGTCACGGAGCAAGCCCTGCCGCCCGAACTGATCGATGCTTTTGCCGAGGCCGGCGCAGCGCTGGTGGACGCGGGCGCCGGACTGCTCACCACATCCTGCGGATTTCTGGTGACGGCGCAGGCGGAGCTGGAGCAGCGCCTGCCGGTGCCGCTGGTGACGTCGAGCCTGTTGCAGATACCGCGGGTGGCGGCGGCGTTGCCGCAAGGCCGGCGCGTCGGCGTCCTCACTTATGATTCCCGCCGCCTCTCCGCGGCCCATCTGGCCGCCGCCGGGGCGCCGCCGGACACGCCGGTGGTGGGGATGGAAGAGGGGGCCGAACTGCACCGGGTCATTGCCGACGATCTTCCGCACCTCGACAGGGCGGCGGCCGAAGCGGACGTGCTGGCGGCCGGGCGGGCGCTCGCCGCGCGCCACCCGGACGTCGGGGCTATCGTGCTGGAGTGCACCAACCTGCCGCCTTACCGCCAGGCCCTGGAAGCCGCCCTGGGCCTGCCGGTCCACGACCTTGTCACCCTGCTCTGCGACGGTCCTCTCCAGCAGGGCAAGCCGGCGTCCGGCAATGAAGTTTCATAGAAGTCAACGGATTACGATAACTCGAAAATAAAACGTTTATATTTTGTCGATAAAGTGTCATTGTATGGCCTCGGTTGCCTGACCTTGCCGCGCGTGGCTAGAGTCGACGACTGGCCCCGTGGCTCTCCGGGTACGGATTTCCGCGGGTAGGAATTGCGGACGGTCGAGCGCCCCCGCAAACAGGCCAAACAGGGAGAACAAGAATGAAGAACGTCGTTACCTCTCAGGGCGGGGTTACCTCTCAGGGCGGGAGAGCGTCTTTTGGGATCGCCGCGGCCGCCGCGCTGGTGCTGGTCGCCGGCACCCCGCTGTCCACAACCGCTCAGGCAGCGGAAAAGTGGGACATGCCGCTGGCCTATTCGGCCAGCAACTATCATTCGGAAAACGCGGCGAAGTTCGCCGAAGCCGTCACCGCGGCCTCCGGCGGCGAACTTGAGATCGTCGCCCACCCCGGCGGCTCGCTGTTCAAGGGCGGCGAGATCTACCGCGCCATCCGCACCGGCCAGGCGCCGATCGGCGAGCGCCTGATCTCAGCACTGGGCAACGAAGACCCGCTGTTCGAGGTGGATGCCCTGCCGTTCCTGGCGACCAGCTTCGAGGATTCCTGGAAGCTCTATCAGGCCTCCAAGCCGCAGCTTGAGGAGACCCTCGACAAGGCCGGCCTGAAGCTGCTCTACGCCGTGCCCTGGCCGCCCCAGGGGCTCTACAACAAGTCCGCGGTGAACGCCGCCTCCGACATGAAGGGCGTGAAGTTCCGCGCCTACAACGCCGCCACCTCGCGGCTGGCCGAACTGATGGGCGCGGTGCCGACCAAGATCGAGGCGGCGGAGCTGACCCAGGCCTTCGCCACCGGGGTTGCCGAGAGCATGATCTCCTCCGGCTCCACAGGTTACGACCGCAAGATCTGGGAGCATGTGAAGTACTGGTACGACGTCCAGGCCTGGCTGCCGAAGAACATGGTGATCGTCAACCAGGCGGCCTGGGACGGGCTGGACGAGACCCTGCAGAAGATCGTGCTGGACGAGGCCGCGAAGGCGGAGCAGGCCGGCTGGGACAAGGCCCGCGAGCTGGCCGACTGGTACAAGGAGCAGCTTGCCGCCAACGGCATGGAGGTAGGCCCGCCCAGCGCTGCGCTGAAGGCCGACTTCGAAGCCATCGGCACCACCATGACCAAGGAGTGGCTGGACAAGGCCGGTGCCGAGGGTCAGGCGGTGATCGACGCCTACAACGCCATGTAGGTCCGCCTCTCGGCGGCCGGCCGCACGCTGCGGCCGGCCCCGCTGACCATCCTGGAGCCGCGGTGCATTCTGAACCGGGCTGAACCGGGCTGAACCCGGCTGAGATCCGAACTGATCCTTGGGGGGCTTTCGATGCAGGGGACCATGCGGAGCGGCCTCGGCGGCGCGCTCGACCGAGTTTACCTGGCCGGCGGGGTTCTGGCCGGGATCTTCCTTCTGTCCATCGCGCTGCTGGTGCTGCTCAGCATCGTCTCGCGGCTGCTCGGCATCTTCGTGCCGGGCCTTTCGGAGTACGCCGGCTATGCCATGGCTTCGTCGTCGTTCTTCGCGCTGGCCTATACCTTCGGCACCGGCGGCCACATCCGCGTCAACCTCTTCCTCGGCAAGATGACCGGTGCCCGGCGGCGGGCGGCGGAGATCTGGTGCCTGGCCGCGGGCAGCTTCTTTGCCTGCTATCTCGCCTGGTTCAGCGTGAAGATGGTGCGAGTCTCCCACATGCTGGGCGATATCAGCGAAGGCTCAGACGCCATGCCGCTGTGGATTCCGCAGATCGGCATGGCCGCGGGCTCGGTGCTGCTGGCCGTCGCCCTGGTCGACCGGCTGGTCGCCGTTCTCCGCGGCGCGCCGCTGGCCGCCGAGCAGACCAGCGAATAGGGGGCGGGCAATGGAACAGCTGATCCTCACCCTGGTCTTCCTCGTCGTCCTCTTCTTCCTGCTGGGCAGCGGCGTCTGGGTCGGGCTCTCGCTGCTGGGCGTGGCGCTCACCGGTATGCTGCTCTTCACCACCCGTCCGGCGGGCGACGCCATGGCGACAACGATCTGGAGCGCGTCGTCCTCCTGGACGCTGACGGCTTTGCCGCTGTTCATCTGGATGGGGGAGATCCTCTTTCGAACGCGGCTCAGCGAAGACCTTTTCAAGGGGCTGTCGCCCTGGCTCGGCCGCCTGCCCGGACGGCTTCTGCATGTGAACGTCGCCGGCTGCGCCCTCTTCGCCGCGATCTCCGGCTCTTCCGCCGCCACGGTGGCCACCGTCGGCAAGATGTCGATCCCCGAACTCCGTCGACGCGAATATCCCGAGCGCATGATCATCGGCACCCTGGCCGGGGCCGGGACCCTCGGGCTGCTGATCCCGCCCTCGATCATCCTCATCGTCTACGGCGTGACGGTGAACGAGTCCATCGCCGGGCTGTTCATGGCCGGGGTCTTTCCCGGCATCATGCTGGCGCTGCTGTTCATGGGCTACATCGTCATCAAGGCGCTGCTCGATCCCGCCTCCATGCCGCCGCGCGAGGCGGCTCTGACCTTCGTGCAGAAGATTCGGGCCTCTTTTTCTCTGCTGCCGGTGATCGCGCTGATCATCGGCGTTCTGGGGTCCATCTACGCTGGCATCGCGACCGCGACCGAGGCCGCCGTGCTGGGTGTCGTCGGGGCGCTGGTGCTGTCCTTCCTGCAGGGCTCGCTCACCTGGAACAGCTTCGTCGAAAGCCTCATGGGCGCGACCCGCACCTCCTGTATGATCGCCCTCATCCTCGGCGGGGCGGCCTTTCTGTCGCTGGCCATGGGCTTCACCGGGCTGCCGCGCAACCTGGCCGCCTGGATCGGCTCCCTGGAGCTGTCGCCGCTTGCCCTGATCCTGGCGCTCACGGTCTTCTACATCATCCTCGGCTGCTTCCTGGACGGCATCTCGGCGGTGGTGCTCACCATGGCGGTTGTGGAGCCGATGGTCCGCCAGGCCGGCTTCGACATGCTGTGGTTCGGCATCTTTCTGGTGATCGTGGTCGAGATGGCCCAGATCACCCCGCCGGTCGGCTTCAACCTCTTCGTCCTACAGGGCATGACCAAGCACGAGATGCCCTACATCGCACGGGCCGCCCTGCCGATGTTCGGCATCATGGTGCTGGCGGTGGCCCTGGTGGTCGCTTTCCCGGAGATTGCCACCTGGCTGCCGGCCCAGATGCGCGGCAGTCCCTGAGGCCGAGAGTTCTGGCCGGGGACCATAACGGGGGGACATTGCTGGGGGATCACGGAGGTCTTACCGCGGAAGACCTGGGATTTGCTGCGCGGGACCCCAGATCTGCTATAGTGCAGCGATTGCAAGAGGAAGACCCGAAACATGGCCAATGCCGCCCCCCGACCGGCCGCTTCGCCGGACAGCAACCTGCCCGATAGCAATTTGCCCGGTGACCCCCTGATCGAGGCGCTGCGCGCCCTGCTCGGCGACCGTCTGTCGACCGCGCGCGCCGTCCGCGAGCACCACGGCAAGGACTCCTCCTTTCACGCCATGGAGGCGCCGGATGCGGTCGCCTTCGCGGAATCCACCGAGGAGGTCTCCGCCATCGTGAAGCTCTGCGCCGAGCATGGCCGGCCGGTCATCCCCTTTGGCACCGGAACATCGCTGGAAGGTCAGATTCAGGCGACCAAGGGCGGCATCTGCATCGACGTCAGTGCCATGCAGCAGATTCTGGAGGTCAACGAGTCCGATCTCGACTGCCGGGTTCAGGCCGGTGTCACCCGCAAGGCGCTGAACTCGCACCTGCGCGATACCGGGCTGTTCTTCCCGATCGATCCCGGCGCCGACGCCTCCCTGGGCGGCATGGCGGCGACCTCGGCCTCCGGCACCAACGCCGTGCGCTACGGCACCATGCGCGACAACGTGATGGGGCTGACGGTGGTTCTGGCCGACGGCCGGGTGATCCGCACCGGCGGGCGGGCGCGCAAGTCCTCCGCGGGCTACGACCTGACCCGGCTCTTCGTCGGGTCGGAAGGCACGCTCGGCGTGATCACGGAGGTGCAGCTGCGCCTCTTCGGCATTCCCGAAGCGATGACGGCGGCGGTCTGCTCCTTCGAGACCCTGTCCGGCGCCGTCGACACGGTGATCCTGACCATCCAGTCGGGGATTCCCGTGGCGCGCATCGAGCTGTTGGACGAACACCAGATCGACGCCGTGAATCGCTACGCCAAGCTGGACCTGCCGGTGAAGCCGACCCTGTTCTTCGAGTTCCACGGCACGGAGTCCTGGGCGCGTGAACAGGCCGAGATGGTCGGCGAGATCGCCGAGGGCTACGGCGGCAGCAACTTCGAATGGGCGACCAAACAGGAAGACCGCAACCGCCTCTGGCAGGCGCGCCACAATGCCTGGTACGCCAACCTGGCCTTGAAGCCGGGCGCCATGGGCTGGGCGACGGACGTCTGCGTGCCGATCTCGCGGCTGGCCGAGTGCATCCTGGAGACCCGCAAGGATATCGACGAAAGCGGCGTGCTGGCCCCCATCGTCGGGCATGTCGGCGACGGCAACTTCCACCTGACCTTCGTGCTCGATCCCGACGATCCGGACGACATGAAGAAGGCCGAGGGTGTGAACGAGCGCATGGTGATGCGCGCCCTTGCCATGGGCGGAACCTGTACCGGCGAGCACGGTGTGGGCAGCAGCAAGATGAAGTTCCTGCAGGCCGAGCATGGAGACTCCGTCAGCGTCATGCGTCAGGTGAAGCTGGCGCTGGATCCGCAGAACCTGATGAATCCGGGTAAGATCCTGACCGTCTGACAGGCCTCCCGCGGTCTGCGTTCTTGAGCCTTGCGGGGGCGTTGATCCGCGCGCATCCTCTGCGCTGTCATGACCTTGTCTGAAGGATCGCGGCCGCCGGAATCAAGGCAGCCAGGGACGAAGCCGGATTCGCCGGGCGACGGCAAGGGGCGGACGGTCTCCCGTTCGGCGGCGGCGACCGCTTGGCACTCGCTGACCTCTGCCCAGGCTCTCGCGGCTCAGGAGTCGCGCGCCGAGGGCCTGAGCGAGGCCGAAGCGGGGCGGCGCCTGGCCGAGGCCGGTCCCAATCGTCTGCCGCGGGCAAAGGCGCCGGGCGCCCTGGCGCTCTATGTCAGGCAGTTCAAGAGCCCGCTGGTCTACCTGCTGCTCGTGGCCTCCGTCGTCTCCGTCTTTGTCGGGGAGTGGAGCGACGCGCTCTTCATCTTCGTTGTCCTGCAGCTGAATGCCGTCATCGGCGGCTACCAGGAATGGCGCGCTGAGACTTCGGCCGCGGCGCTGGATCGGATGATGCGCGACCGTGTGGTCGTGCTGCGCGATGGTCTGGCGCGCCAGATCGACACGGCGGACCTGGTGCCCGGCGATGTCGTGCGCCTGGAATCCGGCGGGCGCGTGCCGGCGGACCTGCGGCTGCTGGAGCTGCACGAGTTGAGCGTCGACGAATCGCTGCTGACCGGCGAATCCCTACCCCTGGAAAAGGACGTCGATCTCGTGGTCCCGGCTGCCGCGCCGCTGCCGGAGCGCCTCAACCTGCTCTTCGCCGGCACCACGGTGCTGACGGGACGGGCAAGGGCCCTGGTGGTTGCCAGCGGCGCCGAAACCCAGATCGGCCGCATCGCCAGCGCCCTCGCATTGCCCGATCAGGCGCCGCCGCCCCTGATCGCACGGCTGGAGCGCATGGGCCGGGTGATCGGGATCGGCACCGTCCTGGCGATCGCGGTTCTGGCCACCGTGCAGCTCCTGCAGGGTCTCGATCTCCTGACCGTCTTTCTGGTCGCCGTCGCCCTGGCCGTGGCCGCCATCCCGGAAGGCCTGCCGGTGGCGATCACCGTGGCGCTGTCGATCGCGACCGGCCGCATGGCGCGGCGCAACGTCATCGTCCGCGCCCTTCCGGCGGTGGAGGGTCTGGGGGCCTGCAGCCTGATCGCCAGCGACAAGACCGGGACCCTGACCTGCAACGAGCTGACGGCGAAGCGCGTGGTGCTGTTCGACGATGCGGGCCCGGCCGTGGCCGGCACGGCCGGCGGCCAGGGCTACCGTCCGACCGGAACCGTTGCGGTCGACGGCCGGGCGCCCTCCCAGCAGGAACACGCCGGCTTTGCCGAGCTGGCCCGCAGCGCCGCGCTCTGCAACGAGGCCGAGATCGCGTTCGAGGAGGAAGAGGTTCGGCACCTGGGCGACACCGTCGATGTCGCCTTTCTGGTGCTGGCCGCCAAGCTGGGGCTGGACCATGCCGCAATCAAAGGCTCCTACCGGCTGCACGGAATGATTCCTTACGAGCCGCAGCGGCGCTATGCGGCCTCCTTCGTGTCCGGCGGCGATGCAGCGGCGGGGCCGGTGAGTGCCGGGACCGCGGGTGGTGCCACGGTGCATGTGAAGGGAGCGTTGGAGGTGCTGCTGCCGATGTGCGACGGCATCGATGCCGAGCGTGCCCTGGCCGCCGGCGATGCGATGGCTGCCGAGGGTTACCGGGTGCTGGCGGTGGCCCGTGGCAGCGTTTCCCGGGATGCGGCCGCGCGCGCCGATGCAGGTTCCCTGCGCTATCTGCGCCTGCTGGGCCTGGTGGGGCTGATGGACCCGCTGCGCCCGGAGGTGCCTGACGCCATACGGCACTGCCGCGAAGCCGGGATCTCGGTCGTCATGATCACCGGCGATCATCCGGAAACGGCCCGCGCCATCGCCCGCGAGCTTGGCGTCGGGGACGGCGACCCTGTGGTGGTGACCGGGGCGGAGCTGCAGGCCGCCGGTCCGGCCACACAAGGCTTTGCCGAGCGCGTCAACTCAGCGCAGGTCTTCGCCCGTGTGGAGCCGGTCCAGAAGCTGGAAATCGTTCAGACCTTGCAGCGCGCCGGCCATGTCGTCGCCGTCACCGGGGACGGGGTCAACGATGCGCCGGCCCTGGCGGCCGCCGACATCGGTGTCGCCATGGGTAAGGGCGGGACCGATGTCGCCCGCGGGGCCGCTGATCTCATCCTCACCGACGACAACTTCGCCTCCATCGTCGGCGGCATCGAAGAGGGGCGCATCGCTTACGACAACGTGCGCAAGCTGATCTACCTGCTGATCTCAACGGGTCTCGGCGAAATCGTCCTGTTTCTGCTCGCCATCCTTGCGGGCCTGCCGTTTCCGCTCTTCGCCGTTCAACTGCTTTGGCTGAACCTCGTCACCAACGGTATCCAGCACGTCGCGCTGGCACTCGAAAAGGGGGAACCGGGAATCCTTCAGCGCCGGCCGCGGCCGCGTGACGAAGCGCTCTTCGACCGCCGCATGATCGGTCAGGTTGCCATGGCCGGCGGCTATATGGGCTTCTGCGGCTTTGCGTTCTACTATTGGTGCCTGGAGCGCGGCATCCCGGAGGCCGAGGCGCGCAACCTGCTGCTCCTGCTGATGGTGCTGTTCGAGAACGTGCACGTCGTGAATGCCCGGTCGGAGCGCCGCTCCGCCCTCGGCGTCCCCTTGATGGCCAATCCCTTCCTGTTCGTGGCCATCGCGGCGGCCCAGGGCCTGCACATTGCCGCGCTCTATACGCCCGGCCTCAGCCATGTGCTGGCCGTGGAACCCATGAGCTTTGTGGAATGGCTTCTTGTCTTGGCACTGGCGCTTTCATTGTTGGCGGTGATGGAGCTGTGGAAAGCGCTTAGTGGGAGAAAGTCCCGGAGAATATCTCACTAGACCCAGGGGATATCGGCCGAAAAGAGGCGCCGGATGCCTGAGCAGACCCTTTAGCGGGCCTAGACCGGCTCGTCTTTCGCCGGGTCCGCTTCCGCGCGCTCGCCGACCTGCCCCGCCTCCGGGGCCGGGCCCCTTTGGCGCTGCCGGCGCCGGCGTTCCTCGCGCTGCCGCTTCAGTTTTTCGCTGCGATACGAATCCAGGTCGATGATCTCGCCCATTGGACTACCACCTATCCGCCGGCTGTGTTCCGCCGGACCATCAGGTATTGCACCCTTCGGCGCACTCGATCCGAATCAGGCTTCGGCTTTGCGGCCCTGACCTGATAAAAGTAGCTTAGCGGAATTGAACGGCGTTGCAATGCTCTCACCTTTAGTAACACGAATGGATCCGGTCGGATGCGCCCACCGTCGAGGGCGCTTTGCACAAGAGACCGACAAGCGTCTTCTCATAGCGAGGTAGGCTGTTGAGGAAGCTGGCCCTATCGATCGTTGCTCTTCTTGTCCTGTTGGTTGCAGGGCTCTTGATTCTTCCGAGCTTCTGGGACTGGAACGCGGAGAAGGGCAGGATCGCCGAAGAGGTTCGCAAGCTGACCGGACGCGATCTTCAGATCGTCGGCGATCTCAGTCTTCAGCTGCTGCCGTCCCCTGCGTTTTCCGCCAACGAAGTGAGCCTGGCCAATATCGAGGGCGGCAGCGAGGACGCCATGGTGCAGCTTCAGGAGCTGCGCGTTCAGGTGGCGCTCTTTCCGCTCCTGCAACAACAGGTGCTCGTCGAGACGGTCACCCTGGTAAAGCCCGAGGTGGTGCTGGAGGTTCTGCCCGACGGCCGGCGCAACTGGGACTTCGGCGCGCCCGCCAACGGCGCCGCCGCGGCGGCGCCGGAGGGAGCCGAGCCATCGGCCGAAGGCCCTGGCGCCGTGCCGGCGCCGACACCCGCTCCGGTGCCACCGGCCTCCCAGTCTGCCGGTAGCGAGGATACGATCAGGGTCGACAGCTTCGTGATCGAAGACGGCACCTTTGTCTACCGCGATGCTGTCACGGGCCTTGAGGAACGCGTAACCGGTGTCAACGCCGAACTGGCGGCCGAAAGCCTGGCCGGCCCCTTCGCTGCCGACGGGCGTGCCGTCTTTCAGGGAATCGAAGGCGCGTTCGATCTCAGCCTCGGGCGGTGGCGCGATGAGGGCGCAACACCGTTCTCCATCGGGCTGAGGCTGCCGAAGGCCGCGGCCTCGGCCACTTTTGCCGGCGCCGTATCGCGCCATCAGGACCTGCAGACAGTGAGAGGGCGGCTGCAGGGCGAGGGCGAGAATCTGGCGACTCTTCTTTCGGTCCTCGAAATCGGCGGTCTTGAAGCAGCGGCACAGGGTTTCCTGGGCCAGCCTTTTGCCGTGCAAAGCGAGATCACCGCGGGTCCGGCGGAAGCGGAAGCTGCCGCGCTCAAGTTGGATCTCGGCGAAACGAACCTGGAAGGTGAGGGCAAGGTCATTCTTGGCGAGACGCCGGAAATCCTTGCGAGGCTCTCAGCCACCCGCGTCGACCTTGATCGCCTGTTGCAGCAGGCTGCGGAAGCTACGCCCGAAGGCACCGGTGGGCGCGCGCGAGACGCTGCGCAGACTGCCGCACCGTCCGCCTCTGCGCCGTCGCAGGATCGTGCGGAGGGATCGGGCGACGATGCCGGGGGGCAACGCTTGGACCTGCCCACGGATATCGCGGCGGAACTCGAGCTGACCGTCGATACGCTGGTTTACCGCGAGCAGTTTGCCCGTGACCTGACGGTTGCTGCGCGCCTCGATGGGGGCAGCCTGGCGGTGGAGACCCTTTCCGCCTCTCTGCCCGGCGGGTCGGAGGTCTCTTTGACCGGTGCCCTGACCAGTGCTTTGAGCGATGACGCGGGGCCGCCGCGGTTCCAGGGCCGCCTGGAAGCCGCGTCCGACAACCTGCGCGCCCTGCTGGCCTGGCTCGATGTTGACATCGACGCGATTCCTGCCGACCGCCTGCGCAAGATGGCGCTGACCAGCGCAGTCGATCTGGCTCCGCAGCAGATAACGCTGCGCGACACCGACCTGCGTCTGGATGTCAGCCGCATCACCGGCGGCGTCGCCCTTGCACTGCGCGAGCGGCCTGGGCTGGGTGTGGGGCTCTCGATCGACAAGCTCAACCTGGATGCCTACCTGCCCAAGCAGGCGCCGTCGGAGGCTTCCCCCCGTCCGCAAGAGGCCGCGGAGGGGACCGCCGAATCACAGGCGGCGGGCGCGCAACCGGGCAGCCGGACGGCGCCCGAAGCCGCGGCGCCCGCCGGCCTAGCCGTCCTCGATGCTTTCGATGCCAATCTCGATATCAGGGTCGGGGCGCTGACCTATCAGGGCCTGCCCCTCAATGGTCTGCGGCTCGATGCCACCTTGCAGCAGGGCGGTCTCGTGGTGCGCGAAGCCTCGCTGATGGACCTTGCCGGATCGCGCGCCAGTTTCGCCGGCAGTCTCGCCAACGTGGCGCGCCAACCCACTTTCGACGGCTCCCTGGACGTCGCGGTCGCCTCGCTGTCGCGCCTGGCAAAGGCCCTGGCGCTTCCCATGGAAGGCCAGCCGCCGCTGGAGTCGTTCACGCTTTCGGGCGCGGTCAACGGGACGCCGGAACTCGTCCGCTTCGACCAGCGCCTCGCAGCCTTGGGCGGCAGCCTGCGTGCCGCCGGCAAAGCCGAGCTTGCGGCCGGCGCGCCACTGGTGGATGCGGCGGTCGAGGCAAGCCATCCGGATCTGACGGTTCTGCTGCGGGAGATGCTGCCCGGGGAGAAGATCCCGGCGGGTCTCGGCGCGGCGGACCTTAAGGGCCGGCTGGCCGCGGCGCCGCAATCGGTCACGGTCTCGGCCCTGGAAGGAACGGTCGCCGGCGTCGATCTCAGCGGCGATCTTGCCCTGGCCCTGGGGGGCGAACGGCCGCGGGTCACCGCGGATCTCACAACCGGCGCCCTGCCGCTGGCGGCCCTGGCCGCTCCGGCGGCCGCGTCCGGCGGTCAAGGCGCGGCCTCAGGCGGCGGCAATCGTTCCGGCACGGGGGCGGAGCGGCCCCGCAATGCGCCGGCCCCCGCCGGCCGCTGGTCGAGCGAGCCGCTGGAGCTCTCGGCGCTGCGCGCCGTCGACGCCGAAGTGGCGTTGCAGTCCGCGGCCATTCTTCTCGACGATGCGCGACTCGATAATGCGCAGCTTGAGGCCACGCTCACCGACGGCCTGGTGGATCTCAGGCGGTTTACGGCTACGGCTTTTGGCGGTGCGCTCTCGGTGACCGGCAAGGCCGACGCCCGCGAGACGGCGCCGGGTGGGCTGGAGGTGGCGGCTGCGGTCACGGCCATCGAGATGGACCTGAAAGCCCTGCTGCGCGACCTGGCCGACAGCGACCGCGTGTCGGGCCCGCTGACGGTGGAGGCCAGCCTCAATGCCAGCGGCAGCAGCGAAGCCGCCCTGGTGAACAGCCTGAACGGCAGCGGCAAGATCGACGGCACCCTGACCGTCGCGGCCAAGGCGGAAGAGCAGGCGGGCGCTCTGATCCTGAACATTCTCGGGCAGAAGGTCCGCGAGGTTCGCGGTATCAGCGACAGCACCACTCTGCTGTTCAGCGCCTTTGCCGGGGCGCCGTCGAAGGTCGACGGCACCTTTGTTGTCGAGGACGGGGTGCTCACGACGACGGACACCCGTGTGCAGGGCCGCAACGCCCGGGCCCTGACCGCGGCGACGGTGAACCTGCCGAGCTGGACGCTGGACAGCCAGACCGACGTGTTCCGGGACAGCGACCCGGAGACGGCCTATCTGACCGCCAAGCTGCGCGGCGATCTCGACCGCCCGAACATCAGCATCGGCGGCGAACCCTTCCGGCGCCGCGACGAGTCTTCACAAAGCGGTGGCGGTGCTGTTCCAGAAGATGCGCCCTCGGCGCAGCAGTTGGAGCCGGAGGCCGCACCGCAGCAGCAGGAGCCGCCGAAGCCCGAAGACATTCTCAAGGAAGGTCTGAAGAACCTGCTGCAGGGCCTGGGCGGCTGACCCGCCCGCCCCGTTACGTCTCCGGCGGCCCGGCGCCGGCCCGTTCCCGGTAATAGCGCAGCAGATAGACCCTGACGGCGGAGGAGAGGTTGCCGCTGCGCTGGCGGTCGATCTGCTCGATCAGCCGCGTCACCGAAAGCCCGCTGTTCTTTGCAACGCTGTGCAGGGCATCCCAGTAGACGCCTTCCAGCGACAGCGAGGTGCTGTGCCCGGACAGCTTCACAGAGTGCTTGCGGAGCCGCGCCCCTGGATCCGCAGGCCCTTCGCCGTTGCCGTCCATCAGGTACTGCTGCCCATCAACCCTTGCTTCGGGGCCCCAGCATGTTGTCCGGCCGCACCCAGGCATCGAAATCCTCGGCGCTCAGCAGGTCCAGCGCAATGGCGGCCTCCTTCAGGGTCGCGTTCTCGGCATAGGCTTTCTTCGCCACCTTGGCGGCGTTGTCGTAACCGATGTGCGGGTTCAGCGCCGTCACCAGCATCAGCGACTGCTGCATCAGATCCGAGATGCGGGTTTCGTCCGCCTCGATCCCCTCGACGCAGTTGGTCCGGAAGGAATCGCAGGCATCGCCGATCAACTGTGCCGATTGCAGCAGCGAGTAGATCAGCACCGGCTTGAAGACGTTCAGCTCGAAGTGGCCGTTGGATCCGGCGACGCTGCAGGTGGTGTGGTTGCCCATCACCTGGGCGCAGACCATGGTCATGGCCTCGGCCTGGGTCGGGTTCACCTTGCCGGGCATGATGGAGGAGCCCGGCTCGTTCGCCGGCAGGCGCAGCTCGCCGAGGCCGCAGCGGGGCCCGGAGCCCAGCAGGCGGATGTCGTTGGCAATCTTCATCAGCGAACAGGCGATGGTGTTGAGTGCACCGGAAGCCTCGACAATGGCGTCGTGGGCGGCCAGCGCCTCGAACTTGTTCTCCGCCGTGACGAAGGGCAGTTGGGTAATCTTGGCCACCTCGGCGGCGAAGGCCTCTGCGAAGCCCTCGACAGCGTTCAGGCCGGTGCCCACTGCGGTGCCGCCCTGGGCAAGCTGCATCAGGCGCTCGGTCGCCCCCTCCAGGCGCTTGATCCCATAGGCGACCTGGGTGGCGTAGCCGGAGAACTCCTGGCCCAGGGTCAGCGGCGTCGCGTCCATCAGATGGGTGCGGCCGATCTTGATGATTCCCTCGAAGGCCTTGGCCTTGGCATCCAGCGCCGCGTGCAGGTGGCCCAGGGCGGGGACCGTCTCGCCGACGATCTTCTGCACCGCGGCGATGTGCATGACGGTCGGGAAGGTGTCGTTGGACGACTGGCCCATATTGCAGTGGTCGTTGGGGTGAACCGGCTCCTTGCCGCCGGGCTGTCCGGTCAGGATCTCGTTGGCCCGCCCGGCGATCACTTCGTTGGCGTTCATGTTGGACTGGGTGCCGGAGCCGGTCTGCCAGACCACCAGCGGGAAGTGGTCCATGAGCTTGCCGTCGGCGACCTCCTGCGCGGCCTGGCAGATGGCCGCTGCGAGCTTTCCGTCAAGGGCGCCCAGGGCTTCGTTGGTGCGTGCCGCCGCCAGCTTCTGGATGCCCAGAGCCTGGACCAGCGCCGGCGGCATTTTCTCGCCGCCGATCTTGAAATTGGTCAGCGAGCGCTGGGTTTGGGCGCCCCAATAGCGATCGGCCGGAACGGCAATCTCGCCCATGGAGTCGGATTCGGTACGGGTCTCGGTCATGACGGCAGTCCTATTGTCGCAGCGGGGCGGGAGAAACGGGCCGGAGTTTAGGCCGCGCGCGGGCCACCGCCAAGGGCCTGCCGGATACGGATTCATCAGGGGCAAGCGACAAGACTGCGTAACGGCTGATCCGCAGGTGCGGCGTGATCGGGCGCTCTGTGGAGGCGGGCTCCCGCTTCGCTTCAACCTGTATCGACTGATTTACGGACCTTTTAGACGAATCTTCTAATAGGTAATCAAAATGACCCAGCAAAAAGGTCGAGTTTGTTCCCCTGAGAGACGGGTCCGTATTGGTGCCAGTCCTGCTACAAGCCGGAGCAGAGAAAGATGAAAGCAATCAAACTGGGTTTGGGATCCCTTGGGGGACCCAGCGTCATGGTCAAGCTTCTGGGGATCGTCGCGATCTGCCTGGCCTCCACCGTGGCCGTCGCAACGATCGGCATCTGGCAGATGGTCAAGATCGGCAGCGAAATTGAAGCGGTCGCCGAACAGGACATGCCGCTGATCGAGGTCATCAGCCGCATCACCACCCACCAGCTTGAACAGTCGATCCTGCTGGAGCGGGTGCTGCGCATGGACAGTGCCACGCCGCGGGCGACGGATGAAGACCTGCACAAAGTCGAAGCCGCCTTCGAGAAGCTCTCGAAGAAGGTCGACGCGGAAATCCTCGAGGGCGAGCACATGGCCGAAGAGGCTATTGCCCATGCCCATTCTCCCGAGGAAAAGGCGGAGTTCGAGCATGTGCTCGAGGCCCTCACCAAGGTTGAACACGAACACAAGACCTACCATGAGCATGCGGTCGAGATCTTCGCGCTGATCAATGATCGCAGGGGCTATCAGGCCGTCGACCTCGTGCATGCCATCGAAGCCGAAGAGGATGCGTTGAACCACGAACTCGAGGCGCTGCTGCACGAAATCGAGATCTTCACCCTGAACGCCGTGCGGACCGCCGAAGCGCACGAGAAGGCGGCCATCAAGCAGATGATCTTCGTTTCGATCTTCGCCGCCGTCGCCGCTCTCGTCATCGCCGTCTGGTTTACGCGGACCGCGGTGGCTCGCCCGCTGAGCACGGTGGTCCATGCCCTGAACCGCCTTGCGGAGGGCGATACCTCGGCCCAGGTCGACGTCCGCAGCCGCGACGAGATCGGCCAGGTGGCCCGCGCCTTCGAGACCTTCAAGACGAAGACCCAGGAACTGAAGCGGATGGAGGAAGAACGCGCGCAGGAGCAAGCCCGCAGAGAGCAAGAGAAGCGCCGCCAGATGATCGAAATGGCCGACGCCTTCCAGTCGACCATCGGCGGGGTCGTGCAGACCGTTTCCTCGGCCGCGACAGAGCTTCAGGCCACCGCCGAGACCATGTCGTCGACGGCGCGCGAAACCCAGAGCGAGTCCGCGCAGGTGGCCAGCGCCTCCGAAGAGGCCTCCACCAACGTTCAAACGGTGGCAGCGGCTTCGGAGGAGCTGTCTGCCTCGATCTCGGAAATCACCCGGCAGGTGGCGGAAACCAACGAGGTCTCGCTGAAGGCCGTGGGCGAAGCCGAAGGCGCCAACGATTCGGTGAAGGGCCTGGCCGACGCGGCGCAGAAGATCGGGGCGGTCGTCAACCTGATCCAGGACATCGCCGAGCAGACAAACCTGCTGGCGCTGAACGCCACGATCGAGGCGGCGCGCGCGGGCGAGGCCGGCAAGGGCTTCGCCGTGGTGGCCAACGAAGTGAAATCGCTGGCCACGCAGACCGCCAAGGCGACCGAGGATATTGGACAGCAGGTCGATGGCATGCAGTCGGCCACAGGCGGCACTGTCTCGGCCATCGAGGGCATCGTCGGCGTCATCAAGCGGGTCAGCGAGAACGCCAACGGGATCGCGGCGGCGGTCGAGGAGCAGAACGCCTCGACCCAGGAGATCGCGCGCAACGTTCAGGAAGCCGCGGCCGGCACCCAGCAGGTTTCCAGCAGCGTCGACAAGGTGCGCCAGGCTGCCGAGAAGACCGGTGTCTCGGCGAGCGAGGTTCTGGAGGCTGCGGGGCAGCTTTCGGAGCAGGCCGAACTGATGCGCGGCGAGGTCGACCGCTTCATCGCCGACATGCGGGCCGCCTGAGCACCAGGGCCCCCGAGAATCAGCCGCGGGCCAGACGTACTTCTCAGCGGCTCCCTCAGTCATGCGGTACTGACGGACGGCCCGCGGGTTCTCCGCGGGCCGCCTTTTTCCCTTTGGTCCGGTCTGAAAACAGTGTCAGCGGCTGTCTGATCCCGCGAAGCCCGGGGTCCCGGGCTGAGCGACTCCTAGTACGGGGCACCCCCCACCATGATTATCTGCAACCGTAGATAGCTAAACATTCCTAGGAAACATCACCAGATTGATAGTCTGAATTAACGAAAATAATACGGATGATATGATTATATAGAGAAACCGTACAGTTAAGCAGTCGCTAAAAGAATCGGGTGAGCTATGGCAATCAAATGGTTGAAGGGGACCTCCGCGGGGGGATCTTCCGGCAGCAGCATTCACAAGCAGATGGTCGACAATATGCCGGTCAGCGTGATGCTCTGCGATCTCAAGGACTTCACGATCACCTACGCGAACAGCTCTTCGATAGAAGCGCTGAAGGGCATTCAGCACGCCTTGCCTGTGCCTGCCGAGGAGATCGTCGGTCAGTCAGTCGACGTCTTTCACAAGAACCCGGCGCATCAGCGTCAGCTTCTCTCCGACCCGGGCAATCTGCCTTTTGCGACCAAGATTTCGGTCGGCGGCGAGTGGCTCGACCTCTTGGTGACCGCGCTCTATGACGACAAGGGCACCTACATCGGTCCGATGCTGACCTGGAGCGTCGTGACCCAGCAGGTCAAGCAGGAACGCGAGACCGCGAAGCTGATGAAGATGATGGACGATATGCCCGTCAACGTGATGCTGGCGGACAAGGACACGCTTGAAATCAGCTACATCAACAAGACCAGCATCGAGACCCTGAAGCCGCTGCGCAACCTGCTGCCGGTGCCGCCGGAAGAGCTGCACGGCAAGTGCATCGACATCTTCCACAAGAACCCGGCGCACCAGCGCGGCCTGCTGGCCGATCCCGGCAACCTGCCGCACCGCGCCATCATCTCCCTCGGCGAAGAAAAGCTCGACCTGCAGGTATCGGCCATCATGGACGACGACGGCGAATACCTGGCGCCGATGATCTGCTGGTCGGTGGTGACCCAGAACGTGCGCCTGGCCGACAACGTCTCCTCGGTGGTCTCGGCGGTCTCCGCGGCCTCGGCGGAGATGCAGTCGTCGGCCAACTCGCTGACTGCAACCGCGGACGAGACCTCGAGCCGTACCTCCACCGTCGCCTCCGCCTCGGAGGAGCTGAGCAGTTCGATCTCGGAGATTTCGCGGCAGATCACCCACTCGACGGAGATCGCTCAGTCGGCGGTGAACTCGGCCCAGGAAGCGAGCAAGATGATCAACGGCCTGGCGACCTCGGCCGAGAGCATCGGCACGGTGGTCAGCATGATCCAGGACATCGCAGAGCAGACCAACCTGCTGGCCCTGAACGCCACCATCGAGGCGGCCCGCGCCGGCGAAGCCGGCAAGGGCTTTGCCGTGGTTGCCAGCGAGGTGAAGGCGCTGGCCAACCAGACCGCCAAGGCAACCGAGCAGATCGCCCAGCAGATCGGCGAGATCCAGGGTGCTACCGGCTCAGCCGTGGCCGGCATCACGGAGATCACCAAGACGATCGAGGAGATCAACTCCGTGACCACCACCATTGCTTCGGCGGTGGAGGAGCAGGGCGCCGCCACGCAGGAGGTGAACCAGAACATCTCCGCGGTCTCCCAGGCGACCGGCGAGACCGAGCGGATGTCCAAGGATGTGCTTCAGGCGGCCGGCGAACTCTCAAGCCAGGCGGAAGCCCTTGAGGGTCACGTCGCCGACTTCCTGAAGACCATGGAAGCAGCTTAAACGGGGGGTGGGACGCGTAGGACGCATCGTCCCCACGTGCGCCGGGCGGCTGTCACGCCGCCCTGGTTCCTGCGGCGGAGGCCGGGCCCCTTGGGCCCGGCCTCTTCGTTTTCAGGGCTAGGCGCGCTCGGGGGTCAGGCGGGCTCGCGGGTCAGGCCGGCAAGGGCGCGGGGGCCGCACGGCGGTCGCGCTGGCGGGCGCGGTCGGCCACGACGAAATCGTGCAGGGTCTTGCCCCGCTCTTCGGCGAAGCGTTCTTCCAGCACGGTCATCTCGTGCATGCGGTCCAGGCGGAAGGCGCGGAAATCGTCGCGCAGTTCGCACCAGGCGATCAGCAGCCAGACCGGGCCGTAGAAGGCCAGCGCCAGGGGCCGCACCGCCCGCTCGCTGGGGCGGCCCTCGGCCGTCACATAGTGGAAATAGAGCTTGCGCCGGTTACGCAGGGCCGCACGAATGGCCGCGGCATCGACGCTGAGGGGGGCGGCCATGTGGTCTGCGGGCGCTGCCAGCGGCGTGCGGTCGACCTGCTCGCGCAGGCTCTCCGGCAGGACCGCCTGGACCTTCGCCACCACATCGGCGGCCGCCTTGGCGAGCGCCGGATCGGCCCAGGATTCGATGATGCGTGCGCCCAGCACCAGGGCCTCGATCTCCTCCTCCGTAAACATCAGTGGCGGCAGGTCGAAACCGCGCTGCAACACATAGCCGACGCCGGCCTCTCCCTCGATCGGCACGCCGGAGGCGACCAGATCGCGGATGTCGCGGTAAATGGTGCGCTCCGACACCTCCAGGGTGTCGGCCAGGCGCCGGGCCGTCACCAGCTTGTGGCGGCGAAGCTCCTGGACAATCTGAAATAACCGGTCTGCTCGGCGCATGCTGTCTCCTCCTGACAGACAGCCTAACAAAAGCATGCTGACAGCATGTTGTCAGGAGGATTTCCCCGACCCT
Source organism: Rhodospirillales bacterium BBD 1991-14 (assembly GCA_001657395.1). Taxonomy (GTDB): domain Bacteria; phylum Pseudomonadota; class Alphaproteobacteria; order Kiloniellales; family Kiloniellaceae; genus Pelagibius. The sequence goes on from LYSY01000004.1 coordinate 197,144, forward strand.
GCCCAATCGGGTGCAAAAAACGATCCCCCGACCCCGGACTCAGGGGGGCCACGAAGTCACGGATTTCATGGCTTTGCGACGATATGCCGCTGCTTTTCATCCTAGGATTCAGGTCCAGGTCAATGCCCGGCCGGACAGAGGCGGATAAAGCATCCCCGTATTCCACCAACAAATGAGGGGATGATGTTTCCAACTGTGTTTACGGGTGCCAGAAACGCTGTCGCTTTTGCCGCCCTTGCTCTGTCCCTTGGCCTTGCCGGCCCACTGGCCGCCGAGGAGAACGGCGACGGGTTCCTTGGTCTGGATCTGAAGGGTTCCCTGGGGGAGGGGCGTCACAGCCGTTACGTGCCGCCGCTGACCAACCCGATCTTCAACGAGACCCCTTACATCACCACCGAGGCGCGGGCCATTTACTTCTATCACCGGCTGCCGGAGGATTTCGTTACCGACGGCGGCGATGTCAATCTGGTGGCCCTCCAGCTCCGGCTGGCGATCACCGAGCGGCTTGGGTTCATCGCGACCAAAGACGGCTACGTCGACTTCGACTTCGATGAAACCCTGCCCGATACCGACGGCTTCGCGAACATCGCGTTCGGGTTCAAATACGCGATCATTTCCGACCCGGTCAACGAGGGTATCCTGACTGCGGGCCTGCGCTACGAAATCCCGATCCACGACCTGGATACGGGCGGCATCGAACTGCAGGGCAACGGCGACGGTTTCCTCAACCCCTTCATCACCGCAGCCCGCGCCTTCGGCGACTTCGGGCTGCAGGCCAGCTTCGGCGCCAACTTCGCATTGGATCCGGACGAGGACACCTCGATCCTGCATTACTCCGTGCACGCGGACTACGAGGTGTTGCCGGGGCTGTTCCCAATCGTGGAGCTGAACGGCTTCACCGCCTTCAACAACGCTGACCGGCTGACCGGGGCGCTGGGCGACCTTGACGGCGTCGACGTCCTCAACTTCGGCAGCGAGGATCGCGATACCACCATCACGATCGGCGGCGGCGCCCGCTATCGGCTGAACGACCATTTCCAGTTCGGCCTGGGCGCGGAGACGCCGATCACCGATAAGGACGACACGATCTTCGACTACCGGGTCTACTTCGACCTCGTGGCGCATTTCTGACCACGGACCCGTCGGCGCGACGGCCCTGCGGGGTGGCTGCGCCGACTCCTGACTGGCCTGGGCTGGCCCCGCTCTGCGTTCCCGCAGGGCCGTTGCCGGCCCCGGCCAGATTTCTCCGATGCGACCCTGCGTATGCGGCGTCCGGCCGGGCGTCCACCCGGCTGGCTCCGCGCCTTAATGACAGCTTCCGCACATGATGCTGACAGCATGTTGTCAGGACGGCTCTGCTACATAAGGGGGCAAGAACAAAGCCCGAATATAAGCCCCCGAGCCATGGAGACGCGCCGCCATGCGGATGAGCAGCCTGCATCCCATCATCACCACGGACCGCTTCGCCGAAACCAAGACCTTCTACCGTGCGCTGCAGTTCACCTACGCCTTTGAAGGCGAGTGGTACGTCCATCTCGTCTGGCCCGCCAATCCGGCCCTGCAACTGGCCTTCATGCGCCCCGGCCAGGCGAACCAGCACCCGCTGTTCCGCTCCCGCTTCGACGGCAAGGGCCTGTTCCTCGGGGTGGAGGTGGCCGAAGTCGACAGCGTGCACGATGACCTGCTGCGGCGCGGGTTCGAGGTCGAAATCGCGCTTCGGGACGAGCCCTGGGGCCAGCGTCATTTTGCGATCCAGGACCCCAACGGGATCGTTCTGGACTTCTATACCGCGACCGAGCCGACCGCGGACTACGCCGCGCAGTACCGCGACCCCGGCAAGCCGCTGGCCAAGACACCCGTGGCGGAGCGGATCCTGGCGCTTGCCGACCCCGCCCTCGGCTGAGGGAGCCTTGCCCAGGATCCACAAGACCAGGATCCACAAGACCAGGATCCACAAGACCAGGATCCACAAGACCAGGATCCAAAAGACCAGGATCCAAAAGAACCGAGACAAAACGAGAGGCTGAACAGATGACGGAAACGCTTACCGCGCAAGCAGCAGAGTCCGATGCGGCCACCAGCGGGCAGCCCGCCGCGCCGGAGCCGGTCCTGGGTACCATGAACCATCTTGGCATCACGGTCAGTGATCTGGCGGAGTCGACCGAGCGCTTCTATGCGCCGCTGCTGCGCTTTCTCGGCTACGAGGTGATCCACCAGACTGCGGAGATGTCGGTCTGGCTCGCGGCCAGCGGCTGCGCGGTGAATCTCTGGCAGGCCCGGCCCGAGCATGCCGGACACAAGCACGAACGCTATGCACCCGGCTTTCATCACTTCGCCTTCAATGCCGACAGCCGGGAGACGGTGGATCGCTGCCACGACTTTCTGCGCGGGCAAGGGATCGAGATCCTCGATCCGCCGGCGGAATACGACTACGAGCCGGGCTACTACGCGCTGTTCTTTGCCGACCCGGACGGCATGAAGTTCGAGCTGGTCCACCTGCCGCCGCCGGCCAGCGCCTCCATCGTCGCGTGAGCGCGTTCTATTACCGTCGCGTGAGCGCGCTACTGCAGGCGCTGCAGGAACGCGTGCAGCGCCTGGAGGGCTTCCTGCCAGTTCTGCTCGGCGGTGCGGCCGCTGGCTTTGCGCGGTTTCAGGTCGTGATCGCCGTCTTCGGCCCAGTGAAGGTCGATGCTGGCCGAAAGCCGGTAGCCGGCCACCTCGTCGTGGCTGCCCATGGCATCGCGGCTGCCCTGCAGGATGAGGGTCGGAACCGAGAGGTCTTCCAGGTGTTCGGTGCGCAGGCGCTCGGGCTTGCCGGCAGGGTGAAAGGGATAGCCGAGACACGCCAGACCCCGCACGCCGGCGGTCCCGGCGATCAGGCTGGCCATGCGTCCGCCCATCGATTTGCCGCCGATCACCAACCGCTCGGGCCCCAGCCGGTCGATCACCGCCTGCCAGGTGGCGAGCAGCAGCGCGGCGCGGTCGGGCGGACGCCGTTTACCGTCGCCGCGGCGCCTGGCCATGTAGGGAAACTCGAAACGCAGCACCCGCCAGCCGCGCTCCGCCAGGCCTTCGGCGAAGAAGCGCATGAAGGGGGTGTCCATCGGCGCGCCGGCGCCGTGGGCAAACGCGAAGGTGAGGGCCGCCTTTGCCGGGCCGTCGCTCAGGAAATGCGGGGCTTCGACAGCTACATCTTTGGGATCGTTCATGTTTTTTAAGCCGAATTGCTTCAAGGGAACGGCGCTGGCGTAACGCTCTCTTAACCAAGCCCGGCAATGATAGAGCGGGTCCGAAGCCTTGTCCGCTTCGGTCCCGCAAGACCGGAAAACGACCGCAAACCGCTGGAGAGGCTGCTATGGAGCGCCCGAAGCAAGAGGCCGCAGACGACATCCGCCACCGCGACCTCAGCCAGATCCCCGAGGACGAAATGACCTTCGAGGAGAAGCGCGAGCTGAGGCGCCGTTTCGAGGAGTTCGTCGGCCTGATGCGGCGGCCCTCTGTCGCGGACAAGCTGGGGGCCAAGCCTTCGGAGAAGAAGGTCCGGCCCTGGGATCCCGCAAAGGCGAAGAAGCAACGCCCGATCTGACCCGGCCTGAGGACGGCCTGGCGGCGCCGGGTCGCCCCTCGGCGGTTCTCCCGGCGGTTCCCAAAGTTCCGATCTGCTCCGAAAGCCGGGTTTTCTCCGGGCGCTACTTCTTGCGGAAGGCGTCGAGGGTAACGACCTTCTCGGCGGCGGGGGCCGCCTCGTCCTTGCCTTCGGTATCGCCGTCCGCTTCCGCCGTTTCCGCAGGCTCGCCGTCCTGCTGTTCGGAGCCCTCGCCCTGGTCGGAGAGACCGGATTTCGCTCCCTCCAGGACCTGGGCGGCCGAGCCGCCCTCACGGGGCGCCGTACCCCCGGCAGCGGAGTCCACGTCGAACTGCAGGCCGAAGCGCACCGACGGATCGGCAAAGGCGGTGACCGAGGAGAAGGGCACGAGCAGGCGGTGCGGGACGTCCGCAAAGCTGAGCGTTACCGAGAACTCCGTCTCGGCGATCTCCAGGCCCCAGAACTGGTGCTGCAGAACGATCGTCATCTCCCCGGGATAGCGGTCCCGGAGCGTGGAGGGCATCTCCACGCCGTCCTGATCGGTACGAAAGGTGATGTAGAAGTGATGGTTGCCCGGCAAACCGTGTTCCGAAACATACGTCAGCGCCCGTCTGACGACGCTGCGCAGGGCATCTTCGACCATGCGGTCGTATCGCAATTCCTCTTTCGCCATAGCCTCCACCACGGTTTCGCGCTCCCTGCACGCTGACCCGCTGCGCCTCTTGTCTGCTGTGCCGGGCTGCGAAAGCGTCGGCCTGGACGGTTGCGGGCCGGGCTCCGGTGCTGTACCGGCGCCCCGAGTGGGGCGCTTCTGTTGCCAGGTGCGCCCCGAACCCCGCCTAGACGTGTGAAGGCCTAGGGCTTAAGTCGGCTAACCCGACCGCTATTAAGCGGCGAGGCGTGCCTCACTGTAGTTGTCGTTCGCAACTATAGTATGGCCCGATAACGGCGGTACCATGCCGGGAACCAAACCCATCTTTACCACGCACGTCGATCCTGTTTCGCCCCCAAAAAGGCCCCCTCAAATCCACGAAGATCGGCTGAATCGGGGGAAATTTGGTGGAGGCGCCGGGTACTGCCCCCGGGTCCGTCGCGCTTATTCCACGGGCCTGTTTAGCGCCATAGCCGGAAAACCGGCACATGTAATATAGGCACTTTCCGGGGCGGTTGAAAGAACCGCGAAGGGGGCCGGGGACGGACAGTCGGACCTGGCGCCGGCAACCTGGGGTTAAGGAAAGCTCAAGGTGTTGCGGCGGCGGGCGCCGTGGCAGGGTGCGCCATGGCAGGGGGCGCAGCGGATAGCGCTGCCCGGATAGCGATGCACTGCCGCGGGCGTTGCGCTACACTTACCGCTGCCGACTCGGTGGGCCCGGCGGCAGCCGGGCACAGCGATAAGGCTGCAGGACCTTTGGCCGGGCGAAGACCTTTACAGCTTGGGATTTGACGGAACGTGAAGCAATACCTCGACCTCCTGCGCAAGGTGCGCGAGGACGGTGTCTACAAGGGCGACCGCACCGGGACCGGAACGCAAAGCATCTTCGGCCATCAGATGCGCTTCGATCTCTCCGAGGGCTTTCCGCTGGTCACCACCAAGAAGTTGCACGTGAAGTCCATCGTTCACGAACTCCTCTGGTTCCTTAAGGGCGATACCAACATCGCCTACCTCAGGGACAACGGCGTGCGCATCTGGGACGAGTGGGCCGACGAGAACGGCAACCTCGGCCCGGTCTACGGCGCCCAATGGCGATCCTGGCCGGCGCCTGATGGTGGCCATATCGATCAGATCGGCCAGATCCTCGACCAGTTGCAGTCCAATCCGAACTCCCGCCGCCTGGTGGTCTGCGCCTGGAACGTGGCGGAGATTGAGCGCATGGCCCTGCCGCCCTGCCATTGCCTGTTCCAGTTCTATGTCGCCGATGGGCGTCTGTCCTGCCAGCTTTACCAGCGCAGCGCCGACATCTTCCTCGGGGTGCCGTTCAACATCGCCTCCTACGCGCTTCTCACCATGATGATGGCGCAGGTTGCGGACCTTGAGCCCGGGGATTTCGTGCACACCCTGGGGGATGCCCACCTCTATGTGAACCATCAGCAGCAGGCGGACCTGCAGCTCCAGCGCGCGCCGTTGCCGCTGCCCCGGATGCGCATCAATCCGGCGGTGCGCGACCTCTTCGCCTTTCGCTACGAGGACTTTGAACTGATCGGCTACGAGGCTCACCCGCACATCTCGGCGCCCGTGGCCGTCTGACCGGGTCTCGTTTGCGCGCGATGTCGGAGGTTCCCATTGCCCTGATTCTGGCGCGCGGCGAGAACGGCGTCATCGGTCGCGAGGGCGGGCTGCCCTGGCATCTCTCCGGCGATCTCAGGTTCTTCAAGGCCCAGACCCTAGGCAAGCCGATCGTCATGGGCCGTAAGACCTTCCAGTCCATCGGCCGGCCGCTGCCGGGCCGCCCGAACCTGGTGGTCAGCCGCGATCCCGCGTTCCACCCGGAGGGCGCGGAGGTCTTCGCCGATCTTGAGGCGGCGCTCGCCCGGGCCTCCGACCTGGCGGCCGAGATCCCGGAAGGCGGGCCGCGGCGCGAGGTCATGATCATCGGCGGTGGGCAGATCTACGCCCTGACGCTGGCGCGGGCGCAGCGCATCTATCTGACGGAGGTCCACGCCGCGCCCGAAGGCGACACTTCTTTTCCGGCGCTTGATCCGAGCCAGTGGCGCGAGATCCTGCGCGAGGACCAGGCCTCGCCCGGGGAGGGGCAGCCCGCCTTCAGTTTCGTGATTCTGGAGCGCAGCGGAGCGGCGCCCGGCCCTTAGGTCGCGCCGGCCTGGTCGCAGCGGTTCAATCTTGTCCGGATAGGCTCTACACTGTCCCGGCAGTCATCATCAAGGAAGGGGAGGTCGCACGGTCATGCCAAAGGTCAGTTCCACGACGGAACTGCCGGTTCCGGCCCAGGCTGTCTGGTCGGTCATCGGCAACTTCAACGGCCTGCCGGACTGGCATCCGGCGGTGCAGAAAAGCGAAAGCAAGTCCGACGGCGGCACCACCCTGCGGACGGTCACGCTGATGGGCGGCGGCACCATCGAAGAGAAGCTTGAGGAGATCGACGAGCACGAGCGGCTCTACACCTACTCGATCCTTTCCAGCCCGCTGCCGGTTGCCAACTACACCGCGACCCTGCGGGTGCGCGAGGCGGAATCGGGTGGCTGCACGGTCGAGTGGTCCAGCGAGTTCGACGCCTCGGGCGCTACCGAGAACACGGCGATCGAGCAGATCAGCCAGGTCTACGAAGCCGGATTCGAGAACCTCAAACGCATGTTCGGCGGCTGAGTATCCCTCAACCGCCGAACTTCAAGCGCCGGACCTCTCGCGCCGGACCTCTCGCGCCGGACCTCTCGCGCCGGACCTCTCGCGCCGGACCTCACCCGATGAACCGGCAGGACCTGCCGGTCCTGGTCATGAACGGCCTTTGATCACGATCCCGCTTTGATGCCCGGCCAGTTGGTGTCGGCCTTGGCGATGTGGCCGGGGACGTCGCGCTCCCAGCGGCGCTGCACCGACCTGGAGTAGTTCAGGTAGAGCTTGCCGTCGACGATCTTCCAGGCATCGGGATCGATGGAGGCGGTGTAGCCCTGGGACACGGCCCAGGCGCAGTACCCGCCATACTGCGGCGCGTAGCGCGCAGGGTCGGCGGCAAAGGCGTCGCGGTTGGCCTCCGAGGCAAACTGCCAGGTGGCACCGTTGTAGTCGTGGGTGAAGAGGGGTTTGCCCTTCACCGGCTTGCCTTCGGTGAAATAGGCCACCGGGTCGTAGCCGCGGATCGCCTTGCCGCCGTCGGTGAAGACCGGGTCGACGGCCAGCGTGGGCCGGGCAAGGGTCAGTCCGGTGACGAGCAGTCCGCTCGCCAGAACAAGGCCACCGAAGCGGCGGCGGGAAACGTCAATCTGCGCCATGATCTTTCCCTTTTTCTCAGAGGCCTGGGCCCGATGGCTTGGGGTGAAAGGCCCGGATCTTGTGGTTCCTGTCCAGATCCCGCCGGGGCGGGACCGCTCTGGTCGTTGGCCATAAGAGTTGTGTGCCGGGGCGCGGCCAGCAATTCAACCGCCTCTCACGTTTCTGCGAGCAGCAGCGAGCGGTCGGTCGGGGCCTTCGATCGGGACCGAGACCCCGGGGAGTTACTGCATCACGATCTTGGGGGCCTGGCGGGCACCGCCGGCATCGATCTGGGCGGAGACCTTTTCCCAGACCCGGGCGGCAATCGCGCCGTAAGCCTTGGCCTGGGCGGCGTCCGGATTGGAGACCACAATGGGGCGGCCGCCGTCCGACGTCTCGCGGATCTCGATGTCCAGCGGCAGCTCGCCGAGGAACTCCATCCCCAGCTTCTCGGCTTCGCGCCGGGCGCCGCCGTGGCTGAAGATGTGGGATTCGTGGCCGCAGTTCGGGCAGATGAACATGCTCATGTTCTCGACAATGCCCAGCACCGGAACATCCACCTTGCGGAACATGTTCAGGCCCTTGCGGGCATCCAGCAGGGCGATGTCCTGTGGCGTGGAGACGATGACCGCGCCGGTCAGGGGCACCTGCTGGGCCATGGTCAGCTGCGCATCGCCGGTTCCCGGCGGCATGTCGACCATGAGGATGTCCAACTCCCCCCAGTCGACGTCGCGCAGCATCTGCTGCAGGGCGCTTTGCACCATGGGACCGCGCCAGATCATCGGCGTGTCCTCGGCCACCAGGAAGCCCATGGACATGCACTTCAGGCCGTAGTTCTCCATCGGGTTCAGGATCTTGCCGTCCGGCGAGCTCGGCCGCCCGCTGATGCCCAGCATGCGCGGCTGCGAGGGCCCGTAGATGTCGGCGTCGAGCACGCCGACCTTGAGGCCGAGCTGCACCATCGCCAACGCCAGGTTGGTGGTGGTGGTGGACTTGCCGACGCCGCCCTTGCCGCTGGCCACCGCGACGATGGAGCGCACGCCCGGCACCAGGGCCTGCTGCTGGCCGCCGCCGCGCTGGCCCGCCGGGCCGGCCGGCTGGCCCTGGGATTGGCCCTGGGGTTGACCCTGGGACTGACCCTGGGACTGACCCTGGGGGGATCCCTTTTCGGCGGTCAGGACAGCCGTCACAGAGGTCACGCCGTCCAGATCGTAGACGGCTTTTTCCGCAGCCTTGCGCAAGGGTTCCATCGCCGCGCCCTCGCGCGGATCGACCTCGATGGCGAAGCCCACATTGCCGTCCTTGACCACAAGGCCGGATACCATGCCCAGAGCGACGATATCCTGCTGTTTTTTTGGCTCAACAACCGCCTTCAAGGCCGCGAAAATGCTTGCCTCGTCTACTGCACTCATCCTTGAAAACTCCCCGAAACGGCCGATATGCAGGCAAGAGGTCCTGCCAGGTATTGCTGGTACAGACACTGCTAGAACAATGGCGTCAGCGTGATATAAGTCCGGCGCACGGCGTTTGCAGCCTCGAATTCACGCCTTTCGGGGCAGTTTATCCAATTTCAGCAGTTTAACTAGGCGATGGGATGATGAGTTATGCCTTGGGAAAATAAAGGTGGCGGCGGTCCTTGGGGCGGCAGCGGTGGCGGTTCCGGGGGCTCCGGCGGCGGCGGCGGCGGTCCCTGGGGGCGCGGCGGCTCCGGCGGCGGGCAGCGCCCGCCCGATATCGAGGATTTCATCAAGAAAGGGCAGGACCGGGTCCGCAGCATCATTCCCGGTGGCGGCGGCCTAGGGAAGTCAGCCTATATCCTGATTGTCCTGGCGTTGCTTGTCGTCTGGGGCCTGACCGGTTTCTACCGTGTTCAGACCAACGAGCAGGGCGTGGTCCTGCGGTTCGGGCAGTGGGTCGCGACAACCCAGCCGGGCCTCAACTGGCATGTTCCCTGGCCGGTGGAATCGGTCGAGACGCCGAGCGTCACCTCGGTGCAGCAGATCGACGTCGGCTTTCGGGCCGCGGGCGGCGAGCGCGCGCGCACCGGCCGGCGCGACGTCGAGGAAGAAAGCCTGATGCTGACCGGGGATCAGAACATCATCGATATCGATTTCTCCGTGCAGTGGAAGATCGCCGATGCCGGGCAGTATCTCTTCAACATCCGCGAGCCGGAAGCCACGGTGAAGATCGCCGCCGAGAGCGCGATGCGTGAGATCATCGGCCGCACCGACATTCAGCCGGCGCTGACGGAAGCGCGTGGTACGGTGGAGGCGGAGACCCGCAGCCTGCTGCAGGCGACCCTCAACGAGTACGAAGCCGGCATCGAGATCACCGAACTGGTGCTGCAGGATGTGCAGCCGCCCAGTGCCGTGATCGACGCCTTCAACGACGTTCTGCGCGCGCAGCAGGACCGCGACCGTGCGCGCAACGAAGCGGACCGCTACCGCAACGACATTTTGCCCCGCGCCCGCGGTGATGCGCAGCGCGTGGTGCAGGAGGCCGAAGCCTACAAGGAGCGGCTGGAGAACGAGGCGGAAGGTGAGGCCGAGCGTTTCCTTTCGGTTTTCCGTGCCTACCAGCAAAATCCCGATGTGACCCGGCGGCGCATGTATCTTGAAACCCTGCAGGGCGTGCTCAGCGAGACCGACAAGGTCATCATGGACAGCGGCGCCCAGGGTGGCGGGGCCATTCCCTATCTGCCGCTTAACGAATTGCGCGGCCGGTCCGTCGCCGGCGGCAACTGAGGAGCGAGACCATGGGCAAATATGCGAATGCGATCATCGCCATCGTCGTCGTAGGCCTCGGCCTTCTGGCCTACGGCTCTCTCTTCACCGTGGATGAACGGCAGCAGGCCATCGTGATGCAGTTCGGCGAACCCAAACGGGTGATCACCGAACCGGGTCTGGCCTGGAAGATGCCGCTGATCCAGAACGTCCAATACTATGAACGGCGGGTGCTGAACCTGGATCCGCCGGCGGAGAACATCCTGCTGTCCGACCAGAAGCGTCTGATTGTCGATGTCTTCGCGCGCTACAAGATCCTGGATCCGCTGCTGTTCTTCCAGACAGTGCGCACCGAGGGCGTGGCGCGCCAGCGCCTCGGCGGTATCATCAACGGCCGCCTGCGCGAGGTTCTCGGTAACGAGACCCTGTCTTCGGTTCTCTCGCCGGAGCGCACGCGCATCCTGCAGAGCATCCGCGACAACGTGGACCGGGAAACCCAGCGCTTCGGCATTGCCCTGGTGGACGTGCGCATCCGCCGCGCCGACCTGCCCGACGAGACCCGGGAATCGGTCTATGACCGCATGCGCTCCGAGCGTGAGCGGGAGGCCGCCGAGTTCCGGGCCCAGGGCTTCGAACAGTCGCAGCGGATCACCGCCGCGGCCGACCGCGAAGCCACGGTCATTGCCGCCGAGGCCAAGCGGGAATCGGAGATCCTGCGCGGTCAGGGAGAGGGGTTGCGCACGGAAATCCTCAACAACGCTTTTGGCGAGGATCCGGAGTTCTTCAACTTCTACCGCTCCATGCAGGCCTACAGCCAGTCCCTGGACAGTGAAAGCACCTACATGGTGCTGTCGCCGGACAGCGAGTTCTTCTCCTTCTTTCAACAGATCGAAGGACAGGTGAACCGCGGCCGGGCAGCCCAGTAGGCCACCGCGGCGGTGTATTCCGAAGGGGCGGCAGTCAGAAGCCGCCCATCGGGGTGCCCGGAATTCGGGGTGTCCTGAATAAAGAGCTATCCCGACGAGGGCCGGCCGACCCGCCGGCCCTTGTTGCTTCCAGGACCTCAGGCCTCCCTTTCCGCTTTCCGGTCCGCTTTCCGGGGCCGATCTCCCACACGCGCTGAAATGACGCTATGACCGATTTCCTGACCGCTTTGGCCCTGGTCCTCGTGATCGAGGGACTGTTTCTGGCGGTTTTTCCCCATCGGATCAGGCAGATTCTCCAGATGCTCGAGGAAATGACGCCGGAGTCCCTGCGGTTCGGCGGCCTTGCGGTTGCGGCGCTGGGAGTCTTTTTCGTCTGGCTGCTGCGCGGCTGAGAGCCGGCGAGACGGTTGCAATCGGCAGCCCGGCCTCGCCGAGAACCGCGGGTTTCTTTGGACTCGCCATAAATTCGCCCACTTCGTCTCCCAGGCTTTGGGTGCTACACTTTTTATTGAGCGGGCCTACAAAGTCTCTGTTGCAGGGCCCAAGTTGGCGGGGTAGGGGGTATGCTCACCGCGACACGCGGGAGCCCAGAGAGTCCGAGCGTTTCGGGCGGAAACGCCCGAGTGCCCGGAAAGCCTGGGGTTTGAGGGCCCCCGGGCGCCCGACACCCGGTCAGACGTTTGGTTCTTCCGGACTCTGATCCGGCCGATGTGGAGCGCTGCTCCAAGCGAGGGAGATAACCGACAGTGATGCGATACTCTTCGACGCAGCGGCGTAAGGCAGTGGCCCTGGCGGCAGACCGCACGGCCCAGGGCCGACGCTGGCTGCTGATCGCGGTCGCGACGGCCTGCGCCTTTCTGATGCTGACATGGTCGGCGGCAGTGCAGGCGCGCTCGGCGCCCGATTCATTTGCCGATATGGTCGAACGGCTCCTGCCCACGGTGGTCAATATTCAGACCCGGCAGACCATCGAGGGTGGTCAGGCAGAGCAGTTCGAGGAGTTCTTTAAGGAGTTTTTTGAACGCCGCGGCGAAGGCGGCGAACCGCCGCCACAGCAGCGCCGGCGCGGCTCCTCGCTGGGGTCCGGTTTCGTCATCGACCCGAACGGCTTCATCGTCACCAATCACCACGTCATCGCCGATGCGGATGAGGTCGAGGTGGTGTTTTCCGACGGCACCAAGCTGGACGCCACCATCGTCGGCAGCGACAAGGACACCGACTTGGCGCTCTTGAAGGTGGAGGCGAGCCAGCCTCTGCCGGCGACGACCTGGGGCAACTCCGACGAGACGCGGATCGGCGACTGGGTCGTTGCCATCGGCAATCCCTTCGGCCTCGGCGGCACTGTTACGGCGGGTATCGTCTCGGCGCGCCAGCGCGACATCAATGCCGGCCGCTACGACAATTTCCTGCAGACCGACGCGGCGATCAACAAAGGCAACTCCGGTGGCCCGATGTTCAATCTCGCCGGCGAGGTTGTGGGAGTGAACACCGCGATCTTCTCGCCCTCCGGCGGCTCGGTCGGCATCGGCTTCGCGACGCCTTCGTCCATGGCCAAGAACATCATCGCCCAGCTGCGCGAGTCCGGCGAAGTGCGCCGCGGCTGGCTGGGCGTGCGTATCCAGAACGTCACCGACGAGCTGGCCGAAGGCCTGCGCCTCGACAAACCGCGCGGTGCGCTGGTCGCTGCTGTCACCGAGGGCGGTCCCGCCGAAGAGGCCGGCATTCAGCAGGGCGATGTGATCCTGGAGTTCAACGGCCGTGACGTCACCGAGATGCGCCGCCTGCCGGCCATGGTCGCAGAGACCGCGGTCGGTGCCGAGGTCGACGTCACCATCTGGCGGCGCTCTGCGGAAGAGACGGTCAAGGTGAAGATCGGCGAGCTGGAGGCCGACCAGTTGGCGGCTGCGCCCACCGATCAGCGCCAGGAGGAGGTGGCGCCTGACAAGATGGAGTCCCTCGGTCTTGCCCTCGGCACCATCACGCCGGAGCTGCGCACGCGCTTCGAGCTGGACGAGGACACCAAGGGCGTGATCATCACCGAGGTCGAAGAAGGCGGCTCCGGCGCCGAGAAGGGCCTGCGCCCGGGCGATGTGATCGTCGAGGTGGACCAGGAAGAGGTCAGCAGTCCTTCCGAGGTGGTCGAAAAGGTCGAGAAGGCCAAGTCCGAAGGCTATCGCGTGGTCACCCTGCTGGTGTTCCGCCAGGGCGACTTCCAGTGGGTCGCAGTCCGCATCGACCAGAGCTGACCCGGCTGCTTCACTCAAGATGCGACGGCGGCGCCTCCCGGGGCGCCGCCGTTTTCTTTTGTTGCGTGCGAGAAGATGGTGCCCGGTCAGGCAGCCCCTCAGGCCGCCCCTCAGGCCGCCAGATCCTCGCGGAACTCCGATCGGCGGTAGCCCTGAAGATAGAGCAGCGCCGTCAGGTCGCCGTGATCGACGCGGTAGCGCGCGGCGGCGCGCACCTTTGGTTTGCCGTGGTAGGCGACACCCAGGCCGGCGGCCCCCAGCATGGCCAGGTCGTTGGCGCCGTCGCCGACCGCACAGCTGTCCCCCAGGCTGAGCCCGAGGCTCTTGGTGAGATCCCGTAAGGCCTTCAGCTTGGCTTCGCGGCCCAGGATCGGCTCCAGCACCCGCCCGGTGACCCGGCCGTTCTCGATCTCCAGGCGGTTGGCCCGGTCCTCGCTGAACCCGCAGGCGGCGCGGATCTTTTTGGTGAAGACGGTGAAGCCGCCGGAGACCAGCGCACAGTAGGCACCGGCGGCGTGCATGGTGGCGACAAGCGTGCGGGCTCCCGGGTTGAGGGTCATGCGCTCTGCGGCGGTCTTCAGAACGTCCTCGGTCATGCCGGTCAGCAGGCCGACCCGCTCGCGCAGAGCCGACTCGAAGTTCAGGTTGCCCTCCATCGCCCTGGCGGTGATGTCTTCGACCTGCGGGCCGATTCCGGCCACCCCCGCCAGTTCGTCGAGCATTTCCTGGGCAATGATGGTGGACTCCATGTCCGCCAGCAGCAGGCGCTTGCGCCGGCCGGCCGCCGGCTGGATGGCCAGGTCGAGCGGCGCCGGGCCCAGGGTCTCACGCACCAGCGCCTGGGTGATTGTCGGCTCGTCGCCGTCAAAGGGCACGTCGCAGGCAATGCCCTCGGCCAGCCAGTCCGGTTCGCCGGGCAAGCTCCGGCTTTCGCGGATCGCGCCTCGCGCCGCCTCGATGATTGCCGCGTTCAACGGCCTTGAGCTGGGGTCCCCGATCACGGTAAGGACGTACTGCATCAACGGCTTATACCGAGGCGGCGCCGGGTCCCGCAAGGCGCAGAGACGACGAATGAGCGAAAGCGACGACCGGCAGGGCGTGGTGCTGATCGCCGGACCCACGGCATCCGGAAAATCAGCCCTCGCCATGGGCCTCGCAAAGGCGTTGGACGGCGTGGTCATCAATGCCGATTCCATGCAGGTCTATAGCGATCTCGCGGTTCTGACGGCCCGCCCCAGCACCAAGGACATGGACGCCGTGCCGCACCGGCTTTACGGCACCATTGCCGGTGGCGAGGTCTGTTCCGCGGGCCGCTGGCGGGAACTGGCCCTGGCGGAGGCCGGGCGCGCCATCGCTTCGGGCAAGCTGCCGATCCTTGTGGGGGGCACCGGCCTCTACCTGCGGGCCTTCGAGAAGGGCTTGAGCGCGGTTCCGGAGATCCCGGCGGCGGTGCGCGCGGAGGCGCGGGACCTGCTGGCGGAGATCGGCGCCGCGGCCCTGCATGGGCGGCTGGCCGAAGCCGATCCGGTGATGGCGGCGCGCCTGGCCCCCGGCGACGGTCAGCGGGTCGCCCGCGCCTGGGAGGTGGTCACGGCCACCGGCGCCTCGCTGGCTGAGTGGCAGGCGCAGGAGGGCGAGGCGGCTCCCTACCGCTGCATCAAGGTCTGCCTGCTGCCGGAGCGCGCGGCGCTCTACGCCGCCTGCGACCGGCGCCTGGAAGCGATGGTCGACCACGGCGCCCTGGAGGAGGTGCGGGCGCTGCTGGCCGGGAACCTCGATCCCGGTCTGCCGGTCATGAAGGCCCTGGGGGTGCCGGAACTGGCCGCCCACCTGCGCGGCGAGAGCACCCTGGCCGACGCACTGGCGCAGGCCCAGCAGGCGACGCGGCGCTATGCCAAGCGCCAAGTGACCTGGCTGCGGCACCAATTCCTGGGTAACGATCCAACTGTGATCACCCTCAATGCGCAATATTCTGAAAGCTTGCAACCCGAATTATTTGCAAAAATTCGTCAAATGCTGTTGACCGGGCCCGGTTAAGGGGATAACGTCCGGCTCCTTTCCGGCGGAATCCGGGCGTTCGATGCGCGTCCGGCTGCCGGGCCGCTGTCGGGACCTGTCCTGGTCCTTCGGGCGGCCGCCTGCCGGAAACGAAGCGATGGCCGGTTCTGCCGGCCTCTTTTGTGCTGAAATATGATCCTGGACCGCGCGCGGGGGCCGGTTCAGGCATTGTGGAAGGGCTGCCAGGACCGGCTGCCCTCATGTCAGGCCGGGAACAGGCCGAAGGAGAAGGTCGGATGGTTGGAAGAACGTGGACCGATGTGCCGATGATGTCCGGTGCGGAAATGCTGATCAAGGCGCTGCGCGATCAGGGCGTAGAAGTCATCTTCGGCTATCCGGGCGGCGCCGTCCTGCCGATCTATGACGCCCTGTTTCAGCAGAACGACATCCAGCACATCCTGGTGCGCCAGGAAGGCGGCGCGGTTCACGCCGCCGAGGGATATGCCCGCTCCACCGGCAAGGTGGGGGTGGTGCTGGTCACCTCCGGCCCCGGCGCGACCAACGCGGTGACCGGGCTGACCGACGCGCTGATGGACTCGATCCCCATCGTCTGCCTGACCGGCCAGGTGCCGACCCATCTGATCGGCAACGACGCGTTCCAGGAGGCCGATACCACCGGCATCACGCGGCCCTGCACCAAGCACAACTATCTGATCAAGGACGTGGCCGACCTGCCGCGCATCGTCCACGAAGCCTTTTACGTCGCGCAGAACGGCCGCCCCGGCCCGGTGGTCATCGACCTGCCCAAGGACGTGGTGCAGGCCAAGAGCGACAGCTACGTCGGCCCGGATGAGGTGAAGCACCGCAGCTATCGCCCGCAGACCAAGGCCGATGACGCGGCGATCGCCGAGGCGGTGGAGATGATCGCCGGCGCCAAGCGCCCCATCGTCTACGCCGGCGGCGGCGTCATCAACTCCGGCCCCCGGGCCTCCGAACTGCTGACCCGCTTCGTGCGCCTGCTGGGCGTGCCCTGCACCAACACCCTGATGGGGCTCGGCGCCTATCCGGGCAGCGACCCGCAGTTCATCGGCATGCTCGGCATGCACGGCACCTACGAAGCCAACCTGGCGATGTACAACTGCGATGTGATGATCAACGTCGGCGCCCGTTTCGACGACCGGGTGACCGGCCGGCTGGACGAGTTCTCGCCCAACTCCAAGAAGATCCACATCGACATCGACGCCAGCTCGATCAACAAGAACGTGATGGTCGACCTGCCCATCGTCGGCGACGCCGGCTCGGTGCTGGAGGATCTGCTGGCCGCCTGGAAGGCGCGCGACCTGCAGCTCGACCAGAAGGCGCTGAAGGCCTGGTGGGCGCAGATCGACGAATGGCGCGCCCGCGACTGCCTGAAGTACGAGCAGAAGGACCAGATCATCAAGCCGCAGCATGCCATCAAGCGGCTCTACGAACTGACGCGGGAGCGCGAGCCCTACATCACCACCGAGGTGGGGCAGCACCAGATGTGGGCGGCGCAGTACTTCAAGTTCGAAAAGCCGAACCGCTGGATGACCTCCGGCGGGCTCGGCACCATGGGCTACGGCATGCCGGCGGCGCTTGGCGTGCAGCGCGCCCATCCCGACGCCCTGGTCATCGACATCGCCGGCGAGGCTTCGATCCTGATGAACATTCAGGAGCTGTCCTGCATCGCCCAGTACAATCTGCCGGTCAAGGTGTTCATCGTGAACAACCAGTGGATGGGCATGGTGCGCCAGTGGCAGGAACTGCTGCACGGCGGCCGCTATTCGGAGAGCTACACCGCCTCGTTGCCTGATTTCGTGAAGCTGGCCGAGTCCTTCCACGCCGTGGGCATCCGCTGCGAGAAGGCCGACGACCTGGACGACAAGATCATGGAGATGATCGAGACGCCCAAGCCGGTGATTTTCGACTGCCTGGTGTCCAAGGACGAGAACTGCTTCCCCATGATCCCGTCGGGTGCCGCGCACTACGAGATGCTGCTGGGGCCGGAGGACAAGGCCGGCAAGCCGATTTCCGAGGAAGGCATGGTGCTGGTGTAGAGGCCGTCGGCACGCCTCCGCCTTTCCCCGACGACGAGAGACAAGAGACAGCGAGGGGCCGTTCCACGGCCCTCAAGACACTATGGCAATCAAACAGCAAGAGATCGAAACGCGCACCATCGCGGTGCTGGTAGACAACGAACCCGGCGTTCTGGCCCGCGTGATCGGCCTGTTCTCCGGGCGCGGCTACAACATCGAGAGCCTGACGGTGACCGAGGTCGATCCGCGCCAGAAGCTCTCGCGCATCACCATCATCACCTCCGGCACGCCGCAGATCCTGGAGCAGATCAAGGCCCAGCTCGACCGCCTGGTGCCGATCCAGCGGGTCAGCGACCTCTCGCTGGAGGGGCCCTCGGTGGAGCGCGAACTGGCGCTGGTGAAGGTGGCCGGGGCCGGCGAGAAGCGGGTCGAGTCCCTGCGCATCGCCGACATCTTCCGCGCCCGGGTGGTGGACTCCAGCCACGACCACTTCGTCTTCGAGATGACCGGCAAGAGCGAGAAGCTGGACGTCTTCATCGACCTCATGCAGCCCCTGGGGCTGGTCGACGTCAGCCGCACCGGCGTCGTCGCCATCTCGCGGGGCCCGTCGGGCCTCTAACGTCTCCCTCCAGTCCCCGGCGGTTCAGCTCAGGGTGTGACCAGGTTCAAGGTCTCGTCGGCAACGCCGATCTCGACGCGGCGTCCCCAGTCGAATTCCAGCCTGTCCTGTTCGATGCCGTCGGCGAAGATCGTGCCGTCCTCATACTGGCGCGAGATCACGGCCAGTGGATGGCCTGCGACCAGACGGCCGGCGCGGATCGTTGTGCCGGTGCTGACACTGGGGAAGGGCTCGCGCACGAAGAACTCCAGCGCCGGCTCCTCGCGGCCGAGCGAAAAGCGGATTCCCGTGGTCTCGCTGATTGAGCGTGCCCAGCCGGTCGCTCCGGTCCCCGATGCCACAATCAGGCCGCTTGAGGACTGTGCCTCCCGCTTTTCGCCGTAGACGATCTCGTAGCGGGCCGACTGGTGGCTGCGGTGGCCGATGAAGACTTCGTTGAGTGCCAACAGCCGTTCGCCGTCGTCTCGCCGTGCCTCGGCCATTGTAAGGCGCTCCAGGGCGCAGTCCTGCTGGGCCACGGCGGGCAGCAGCCGGGCGAGGCTTCCGGGTGCTAGGCGCGCCAGAACCCCGTCAAAGAGGGCCGGGTCGGGATTGACGCCGACCACCGGCTGCCCGCTGAGGTATTTGGCCGTGTTGGCGACGAGGCCGTCCTGACCGACGGCGACAACTACGTCTTCAGGTGCGAAGTGGAAGCGGTCGAGGTCGGCGCGGCCCACGGTTGCCTGCCGCCAGTCCGCCGGAACGGCGGCATGGGCTGTTTTGAGCGCGCTGCAGAAGTGCCGATGGCGCGCTTCGACCTCTTCAAGGGATTGACCGCGCGTCTTCAGGAAGAACCGGGCCTGCTCACGCGTCGCATGACGCGCGAGCAGGTGTTCGTACTCGGTCTCCCTGATGACGAAGACGGCGCGGGGAGGGATGGTGGACATCGTGTCTTCTCCCCTCGTTCAATGACGTTACTCGGCTTTGGCCGCGTGCGCCGGAGCGGCCTTGAAGGCACCAAGTGCCGTCGCCAGCAGATCCGGTGTCACGTTCAGGTGTTCGATGGCCTTCATCTTGCCGGCGAAGTCACGGGCGGCGAGGCCGAGCAAGACCTGCGCCGGCAGCTCGCTGTAGATGGCGATCCGCTCGCGCTCCGTTTCTGCCCTGGCGCCTTCGACTGTGCGAATGCGCGCGGCTTCGGCATCAGCGGCGATCTCACCGGCTTCGGCTTTTGCCTTCGCTTTTTCGCGGGCGTTGTCCGACTCCTCCAAGATTAGCTGCTTTTCGCGTTTCGCCAGTTCGGTGCGGTTGGCCAGCTCGTTCTCTGCAATGGCCCTTTCCTTCTCGACGGCCAGCGCCCGGCGTTCGAAGACCGCCTCGTCAGCCTTTTGTTGCAGCACCTCGAAGGTCGGGGTCTGCAGGGCGCGCTCCAGGTCCTTTGACGGGGCCAGCTTGCCCAGCCGCACGGCGACTACGGCAATGCCGATGTCCGCCAGAGCGGGGGCGCCGACCAGTGCCTTTTCGACGCGATCCTGAAGCGGGGCGACGCCTGCATCGAGCAGGTTATGGACCGGGGCTTCCGCCAGGTACTGCATGGCCGCCTGTTCGGCGAGGCCGGTGAGGCGCACCTCGATCTTTTCGATCGGGACGTCCTGGTAGCTGCCACCCTTCAAATCGATGGTGAAGTCGACGCGTTCGGCCAGGCGCTCCGGATCGCTGATGTGCCACATGACCGTTCCTTGGACCGCGACGTCCTGGAAGTCCCGGCTGCGGCCTCTGACGAACAGTGTGGTCTCGCGGTCATCCAGAGGGATCTCCGCGACCGAGGCCCATCCCGGCAGGAACCAGAAGACGAGGCCGCGGTCGGAAGCGACCCGGCGCCCGCTGCGATAGCGGATGACGTGGTTGCTGGCTTCGCTGCGCAGCAAGGACACGGGACCGAATTGTCTGATGGTAGCCATGACGCACCGTCCTTTCCTTATCCTTTCCTGGATTTCAGACGATAGAGTTCCGCCGGGCGGAAGCCGGTTCCGGTTTCGCGTTTCCCGGTGGAGTCCAACCAGCCGCGTTCGAGCATGCGGCGGCGGAATGCGGGTTTGTTGAGAGAGCGGCCGAGGATCGCCTCGTGGACGTCCTGCAACTCGCGCAGGGTGAAGCGGTCGGACAGCAGAGCGAAGCCGATCTCCGTGTAATCAAGCTTACCGCGCAGTCGCTTCACGGCCAGCGCCAGGATGTCGCCGTGGTCGAAAGCCAGGGACAAGGCCTCGCCCGACGCGCTCACCGCCTTGATGGGGCCACCGGTCTCGCCTTGCCAAGGCACCTCGAGGGCAGCAAGAGCGAGGTCGTCGGTGGCCTCCATAGCCGCATCGAAGCGGGCGCGGGGCAGAAGGGCAAAGTATGCAACGGTGATGACGCGGCCGCGCGGATCGCGGCCGGGCGCGCCAAAGGTATAGAGCTGCTCGATCCAGGCCCCTTGCATGCGGGCTTTCTCTGTCAGGATCCGTTCGGCAGCCTCGTCGAGGCCCTCCTCGACCCTTACGAAGCCGCCCGGCAATGCCCATTGCCCGACAAAGGGGTCGGCGGCGCGCTGCTGCAGCAACACCGTCAGACGGGCATCCCGCATGGTCATCAGCACAAGGTCGACCGTGGCGGCGGGTTTCGGGAAGCGGTCCAAGTCAGACACGTCGAGGCTCTTTTCGTGCAGTATTCATAATATGCAAAATAGATATAAGCATGACAGATATAAGTGTCAAGAGGAGACTTCTCGGCCCTTCGGGGCTTTAGGGAAAAGAGTCAGTCCAGGTAAATTTTCCCTCTATTTCTCTGGTTTATGGAATGATTTACCTCTGTCACGGTCATTGACGCCCTCTTCGCAAGCCTTTCTCCATGCTTCTCAGGTATCTTTCGGTCTTTGATGTCTGAACGAGGCGCCTGAAGAAGGGTCCATGTGCCGCTGGCTGGCCTATGCCGGGGAACCGGTGTTTCTCGACGAACTGATCTGCAAGCCGGAGCATTCTCTGGTGGCCCAGAGCCTCTGCGCAGTGGAGGCCAAGACCCCGACCAACGGCGACGGTTTCGGCATCGGCTGGTACGGGGAGCGGGCGGAACCGGGGCTCTATCGCGAGGTGCTGCCGGCCTGGAACGACCAGAACCTCGCCAGCCTGGCCCATCAGATCCGCTCCGGCCTGTTCTTCGCCCATGTGCGCGCGTCCACCGGCACCTCCTCCTCGCGGCCCAACTGCCACCCCTTCGCCAGCGGCCGCTGGCTCTTCATGCACAACGGCCAGATCGGCGGCTACCTGCGCCTGCGCCGCCGCCTGGAGGCGCTGATCCCCGATGCCCTCTACGACCGGCGCGAGGGGACGACCGACAGCGAGATCCTCTTCCTGATGCTGCTGGCCGAGGGGCTGGAGGCCGATCCCCTGGGGGCTCTTGCGCGCACCCTCGCCAAGGTGACGGAGGTGATGGCGACCGCCGGCGTGACCCAGCCGTTGCGCTTCACCTCGGCGCTCACCGACGGCCGCTCGATCTATGCCCTGCGCTATGCCAGCGACGACCGGCCGCCCAGTCTGTATTGGCGTTCGGGCGATGCGGGCGGATCGGGCAAGGCCGTGTCGATCGTCTCGGAGCCCTTGGAAGAGCCCGAGACCTGGCAGGCGCTGCCGGCCGGCGAAGTCCTGCTGGTCGGCCCAGACCGGCAGATCCGCTTCGAAGCCCTGGATCTTCACGCCCGGGCGGCCGAGTGACCCTCTCATAAGCGTCGGAACACTGCGGAAAGCCCGCCATGCGTCCCGCGCAGGCGGCCATGACGGGAATCCCGTTGCGCTTTCGGGGTTGGCGCTTTAGAACCCCGCCGAGCCTTTCGCAGCAACAAAAATACTTAGGGAGACGGCCGCCATGCGCGTCTATTACGATCGGGACGCCGACGTCAATCTGATCAAGGGCAAGAAGGTCGCCATCGTCGGCTACGGCAGCCAGGGTCACGCCCACGCCAACAACCTGAAGGACAGCGGTGTTGCCGATGTCCGGGTCGCCCTGCGCGCCGGTTCGGCGACCGCCAAAAAGGCCGAGAACGCCGGCCTTCAGGTGATGACGCCGGAAGAGGCCGCCAAGTGGGCCGACGTGGTCATGATGCTGACCCCCGACGAGCTGCAGGCCGATATCTACCGTGATTCCCTGGAGCCGAACCTGAAGGAAGGGGCGGCACTGGCCTTCGCCCACGGCCTCAATGTCCACTTCAGCCTCATCGAGCCGCGCAAGGACCTCGACGTCTTCATGATCGCGCCCAAGGGCCCCGGCCACACCGTGCGCTCGGAGTATGTCCGCGGCGGCGGTGTGCCCTGCCTTATCGCGGTGGCGCAGAACGCCTCCGGCAACGCCCAGGAGATCGCGCTCAGCTACGCCTCGGCCATCGGCGGCGGGCGCTCCGGCGTCATCGAGACCACCTTCAAGGAGGAATGCGAGACCGACCTCTTCGGCGAGCAGGTGGTGCTCTGCGGCGGGCTGACGGCGCTGATCCAGGCCGGCTACGAGACCCTCTGCGAGGCCGGTTACGCGCCGGAGATGGCCTACTTCGAGTGCCTGCACGAGGTGAAGCTGATCGTCGACCTGATGTACGAGGGCGGCATGGCCAACATGCGCTACTCGATCTCCAACACCGCCGAGTACGGCGACTACACCACCGGCCCGCGCATCGTCACCGACGAGACCAAGGCGGAGATGAAGCGGGTGCTGGACGATATCCAGTCCGGCCGCTTCGCCCGCGACTGGGTGGCCGAGTGCAAGGCCGGCCAGCCCTCCTTCAAGGCTCTGCGCCGCCGCTCGGCCGAGCACAACATCGAGGAAGTCGGCGCCAAGCTGCGCGCCATGATGCCCTGGATCGCCGCCAACCAGCTGGTAGACAAGGAAAAGAACTAAACGCTTTCTTTCGAACGCTCGCGTCCAGTTTCGGGCCCCGCGCTTCACGGCACGGGGCCCGAGGTGTTTTTGGGGGTTGGTGTGCAATTCCCCCTCACCCAGCTTCGGCTAGGCTCGGCTTTCAGCCTCGCCAAGCCTGCGCATCCCTCTCCCACCAGGGGAGAGGGTTTATTTGTGCGGCACGCGTTGGTTTCCCTCTCCCCTCCGTGGGAGAGGGAGGGGCCCGCTTTAGCGGGAGGGTGAGGGGGGATGGTCTTTGCAGAACTGTTCGGTTAGGGTGCGCGCCCGCCGCGCCCCATTTCCCCTCTGGGACCCGCACCATGACCCGGATCACGGCCACCGAAACCCAGCCCGCTGAAACCCAGCCCGTGCTGAGAAGCGAGCGCCTGCTCCTGCGGCCCTGGCGCGACAGCGACCTGGCGCCTTTTGCGGACCTCAACGCCGACCCTGTGGTGATGGAGCACTTCCCGGCCACCCTCAGCCGCGCTGAGAGCGATGCGGTGGCCGAGCGCGCTCAGGAAGAACTGGCGAAGCACGGTTTCAGCTGGTTTGCCGTGGAGGTTCCGGGGCGCGCACCCTTCATCGGCTTCATCGGCCTCTGGGCGCCCAACTTCGATGCGCCCTTCACGTCGATCCAGGACCCGATCGTCGAGGTCGGCTGGCGCCTCGCTAGGGAATACTGGGGTCAGGGCTACGCGACGGAGGGCGCGCGTGCCTGCCTGCGCTTCGGCTTTGAGGAGCTGGGCCTGAAGGAAATCGTCTCCTTCACCGCCACCACGAACCTGCCGTCCCAGCGCGTCATGCAGCGCCTCGGCATGACCCACGACCCCGCCGGCGACTTCGACCACCCGGCCCTGCCCAAAGGCCACCGGCTGGAGCGCCACGTCCTGTATAGGATACGGCGGGAGGAATGGACGAAGACGAAGCCTTTGTCACGAAACGCGTAGCCACACTCGCTTGTCACCCTCGGGCTTGTCCCGAGGGTCCATCAGGCCGCGCGCTGGAGCCTTCAAGCCAGAGGTTCGGGTCTGCGTCCAGCATGGATGCTCGGGACAAGCCCGAGCATGACGTTCTTGAAGGACGCAGACGCTCTGCGTCCGCGGCAATCCCCCTCACCCAGCTTCGGCTAGGCTCGATCTGCGGTCTCGCCAAGCCTGCGCAACCCTCTCCCACCAGGGGAGAGGGTTCCTCTTCTTTCCCTCTCCCCTCGGTGGGAGAGGGAGGGGCCCGCGTCAGCGGGAGGGTGAGGGGGACAACATCACCTCGCGCAGCGGGAGGGGGAGGGGGCTAGGTCCCCACCCGCAGCGGGCCGGTCATGCGCCTGAGGGTGGCGAGCACCGAGAGGGCCGTGATCCTGCCGGTGCGCGGGTTTTCTTCGGTGGGCACGTTTTCGATGGTCATGGTGAGGCGCGCGGCATCGGCCTCCACCGTCACGGTGTGGGTGTTGCGCGTGACCGTCGGGTCGGCCCAGATCTGCAGGGCCGTCTGGTCGGGGCCGATGCCGGCGAGGCTGAGGGCCGCGGCGACATTGACGTTTGCTGGGAAACCCCGGGCGCCGTCGCGCGCCGTGCCCTCGAAGACCAGTTTGGGCTCGGTGAGGCCCTCGACGGAGATGTCGTTCTCCACCAGGTGCGGCGCGCCGGAAAGGCCACCGGGGGGCTTGCGGGTGACCAGGGTGACGCTCTCCACCGGCCCCTCGGCGCAGGCCCGCAGGGCGTCGAGCCCCAACAGAGCGCCGGTGGGCACCACGATGGTGCCGCCCTTCGCCCGCGCCAGGTCGATCAGCTCCGGGCGCGGCAGCAGGGCGCCGACGGAGAGCGGCAGCAGGGTCTTGCCCCGCCCCAGCACGCTCTCGGCCAACGCGGCGAAGTGGGATGCCGGAATGCACTCCACCACCACGTCGGCGGCCTCCGCCAGCGCCGTCAGAGGGAGCACCGGCACCGGGGCCCGGAAGGCGGCCAGGCGCGCCTCGGCCCGGGCAGTGTCCCTGGCCGAGACGGCGGCGAGGGCCATGCCCTCGATGGCGCCGGAATCCAGGGCCTCGGCCACGGCAAAGCCGATGGCGCCGAGGCCGGCGATCGCTACCTTAATCTGATCTGGCAAGGGTAATGCTCCTGATTGGCGAGTCGGCCTTTTTTGGCCCTTCGGCAGTTGTTTCAGCCGGCGGGCCCGCTAGACTAGCAGCGAGGCGACCGCACGCCATCCCTGTCCCGAGTCCGGCAATCAGACATGAGGGCCGGCAAGGGGGCGGAGACGGCCAGGGCGGTCGATTGTTTTACGGTCGAATGTGCTACGGGCCGGCGGATCAACCAAGAATGGGACCCATAACCGCCGGGGACCAGGGCGGTCCATAACGGGGAAGGCAAACCGGAGACATCCGGACCCGTGAGGACCGGGGCCCAGAAGGGTCGAACCCGGGCGACAGGGAAGGGAGAACCAAGGATATGGTAAAAGGTAAGCTTCTACTGGGCGCGGCCGCGCTGGCGACGGCGCTGGTCACCGGCGGTGTCGGCTCGGCGCCGGCCGAAGCGGCGGACATTTCCTGCCGCACCGCAAAGCTGATCGTGCCCTGGGGCGCCGGCGGCGGCACCGACGTGATCTTCCGCGTCTTTGTCGAGGCGGTGAACAATCAGGGCGCCGAGCCGCAGCTGCAGGTCGTCAACATCAGCGGCCAGGGCGGCAACAAGGGCGCCAAGGAGGCCGTGAGGGCCAAGGCCGACGGCTGCACGCTCTTCGCCATCCACCAGAGCGCCATCACATCGTTCCTGAACGGGCGCGTCGACTTCACCTGGGACGCCTTCGAGCCGGTCGCCATGCTGACCCGGACGCCGGCCATCTTCGGTGCCAATCCGGACGTGCCCTACAACAACGTCAAGGAACTGGTGGCCGCGGCCAAGGAAAACCCCGGCGAGATCGTCGCCGGCGGCACGCTGGGTTCCACCAGCCACTTCGTCTTCCTGCTGTTGGAAGATGCGGCGGGCGTGAAGTTCCGGCACGTTTCCTACGACGGCACCCGCCAGCGCATGACCGCGCTGCTGGCCAAGAACATCGAGCTGGGCGAGATCAACCTGGCCTCGGCCAAGCAGTACATCGCCACAGGAGAGCTGAAGGCGCTGGGCATCACCACGCCGGAGCGCAACGGCGAGATCCCCGAGGTCATGACCCTGAAGGAGCAGGGCTATGACATGGTCTACGGCACCGACCGCGGCATCATGCTGCCCAAGGGAACGCCGCAGGAGATCATCGACCACTACGGCAGCCTGTTCCAGAAGGCGGCAACGGATCCGGCGGTGGTTGCCGAGATGAACGCCAAGGGCACCGAGGTCGTCTACCTCGGCCCGGCGGACTACACGGCCTACTTCGAGGAGACCTTCGCCAACTGGAAGCGGATCGCCACGGAAGTCGGCCTCTATAAAGGCAATTAGAACCCGCGTGGATAAACCGCGACCGCTGCGGCCCCGGTGCTTCGACTGCGCCGGGGCCTGCACGGCTTTTTACAAACACCGGCGGGTGCCCTGGGGACGCTGCACAATGGGGGCCAGCGCGCAATGAGCCTTAATCGCGATGTCGTGGTGGCGCTTCTGCTGCTGCTGCTCTGCGGCGTGTTTTTCTGGGAGTCCGGCAACATCCAGTTGACCGACTACGGCCAGTTGGATTCGACCGTCTGGCCGCGCATCATCCTGGGCGCGCTGCTGATCGCGAGCCTCATCTATCTCTGGCAGGCTCTGCGGGGCGCGGCCTCTGAGGATGTCGGTGCCGCGCCCCAGGCCGCAGCGGGGGCCGGACCGGGGATCGGGCCGGGCGGTCTCGCCGGCTGGATCAGCCGCTACCGCAACGCGCTGCTGTGCTACGCCCTCTTCCTCACCTTTCTGCTCACCCTGCCGATCCTCGGCATGCTGTTGGGCGGCATCCTTTTCGTCTTTGCCGCTCTGACGGCGCTGGGGCGGCCCTCTTTGAAGTTGGTGCCGCTGCACGCGGCGATCGCCGTGGGCACCGTTGGCGCGATGTGGGCGGTCTTCACCTTCGGGCTCCGGGTCTTCCTGCCCGAAGGGGTGCTGTTCTCCTTTCAATGAGCCCGCCGATGAGCCCGCCAGTGAACTGGCCAATGAGCCGGTCGATGAGCTTTCACGTCATGACCAACGACAGATCCACAGGGACCGCCTGAGACCATGGGTTTCGAACCGCTGATCGGCGCCTTCGGCGAGGTCTTCTCGCCCTACAACCTGGGCCTCATGTTCCTGGGCGTCACCGCCGGCCTCATCGCCGGTTCGATTCCCGGCTTCACCATCGCCATGGCGGTGGTCCTGACCCTGCCGTTCACCTTCGGGCTCTCGGCGGTCGAAGGCCTTTCGACCATGATCGGCGTGTTCGTGGGCGGCCTTTCCGGCGGCCTGATGGCCGGCATGCTGACCGGCATTCCCGGTACGCCGTCTTCCGTCGCCACGGTCTTCGACGGCTTTCCGCTGGTGCGCCGGGGCAAGCCGGGCTTGGCGCTGGGGCTGGGGGTCTGGTCATCCTTCTTCGGCGGCATCATCTCCGCCGTCGTGCTGGTCATGCTGGCGCCGCAACTGGCGCGCATCGGCCTGGAATTCGGGCCCTGGGATTTCTTCGCCCTTGTGGTCTTTGCGCTGACCATCACAGCCAGCCTGTCCGGCGAGAACCTGACCAAGGGCATCATCGCCGGCCTGCTGGGCCTGCTGATCGCCACCATCGGCGAGGACGAGGTGAACGGCGTCGCGCGCTTCGACTTCGGCTTCGAACCCATCGAACAGGGTTTCGGCTTCCTGCCGGTTCTGGTGGGTCTCTTCGCCTTTTCCCAGCTGCTCAGCGACGTGCAGGACCGCGATCAGGCGCGTCGTCCGCTGATGGAAAGCTCCGCCCGGGCCGTGCGCGTGGAGCATCTGGCGGCGATCAAGATCGTCGCGAAGAACGTCGTCAACCTCTTCCGCTCCGCCTTCATCGGGGTCTTCACCGGCATTCTGCCTGCGGCGGGCGGCTCGATCTCCAACATCCTGGCCTACGATCAGGCGAAGAAGGCCTCAAAGAACCCGGAAGCCTTCGGCAAGGGCTCGCCGGAGGGCATCGTCGCGCCGGAAGCCTCCAACAACGCGACGGCCGGCGGCGCGCTCATCACCATGATGGCGCTGGGCATTCCCGGCGACGTGGTGACGGCGGTGATGCTGGGGGCGCTGCTGATCCACAACGTGCAGCCCAGCCCGACCTTCATCTCCGACAATGCGCAGCTGGCCTACGGCATCTTCGTGGCCTTCTTCCTCGCCCACTTCATCATGGTTTTCATGCAGGCCTTCTGCCTGCGTGCCTTCCTGATGATCGTGCGCATGCCGATGTACTTTCTGGCCTCGGTGATCCTGCTCTACACCGCGATCGGCGTCTTTGCGCTCAGCAACTTGACCTACGACATCTGGGTGCTCTTCATCTTCGGGATTGTCGGTTACATACTGAAATCGCTGGGTTTTCCGCTGGCACCTATCATTCTGGGGGTGGTGCTGGGACACATCGCCGAACTCAACCTCTCGCGCGCCGTGGGCACGAACGACGACCTGACCCTCTTTATCACCCGCCCCTGGTCGCTGTTCTTCCTGATCGTCGCCCTGTTCTCGGCGGCCTTTCCCTGGTACCAGCGCAACATCGGCAAGATGCGCTGGACCCTGTTCTACATACCGGTCGCGAGCCTGGCCCTTTCGGTGCCCCTCATCATGATGGGCGGTATCGTCCGCCCGGGGATCGGCCTGCTGCTGATCGCCTATGCGCTTTACAAGCTTTACCGGCATCACAAGGCCGGCTGGGCGCTGCCCCAAAAAGCCGGAGACAAAAGCGCCGCGGAGACCGCCTGACCGGCACCCTCGCCGGTCTCTTCCCTGGGGCTCGAGTCGCGTCCTTTTCCTTCGTCTGCGGCACAGACCTGTTGTGGAAAAAGCGTAGGAAGGCCCTGGGCTTCAGCAATTCTTAACGCTTTCAAAATAGATATTGTTAACCTCAAGAGTGGCGTTTAGAAAAGTAGGCGTTAACCACGCTTCTGAACGGAATGGCGGGCCTTCGGGCCGCCCGTGCTGAGACGGGAGACAGCACGGAAATGAAAGGGCCATGACCGTCCGAAGGGGAACCTTCCCCGGACCGGCGGCCGACAGAAGCGGTGATCCCTTTCCCGTGGCCATCGGATCGGCCGTGCGCCTGTGCTTTTCGTTCGCCGCTCCACGCTGCCGCGGCTGACGGGGTGAGCGGGTTTTGAGGGAAGGGTTCACGGGACGTGGCCGAGGCGCCGAGGCGCCATTTACAGCGGCCACGAAGGACCGAAAGGTCCGGGACGAGGGTGTAACGGGCAGTGTCGCTGTTGATTTCAGAGAGATCTTTGACCGCCGGGTCGCCGGCGGTGCTGATGGCCGCGAGTTCCACTGGGGATCTCGCCGGGGATCTCGCCGGGTATGCCGCCTTGCCTGCCGTTTCCGTGATGGTGCGTTTCGAACAGCCGCAGTCTCTGCGGTCCCGTAAGGATTGAAGAAAAGGCGATTGGATCGATGTTTTCAGGTTTGCTCGGCATGCTCTCCGCCGATATGGCGATCGACCTCGGTACTGCGAACACGCTGGTCTACGTAAAGGGACGCGGCATCGTTCTGAACGAACCCTCGGTGGTCGCCATCGCCGAGGTGAAGGGCAAGAAGCAGGTTCTGGCGGTCGGCGACGAGGCCAAGATGATGCTGGGCCGCACGCCCGGAAACATCCAGGCCATTCGCCCGCTGCGCGACGGCGTCATTGCCGATTTCGAGGTCGCGGAAGAGATGATCAAGCATTTCATCCGCAAGGTTCACAATCGCCGTTCCTTCGCCTCGCCCCAGGTCATCGTCTGCGTGCCCTCCGGCTCCACCGCCGTTGAGCGCCGCGCGATCCAGGAATCGGCGGAAAGCGCCGGGGCACGCCGGGTTTTCCTGATCGAGGAGCCCATGGCCGCGGCCATCGGCGCCGGTCTGCCGGTGACCGAGCCTACCGGCTCCATGGTCGTCGACATCGGCGGCGGCACCACCGAGGTGGCGGTGCTCTCCCTCGGCGGTATCGTCTATTCGCGCTCGGTTCGCGTCGGTGGTGACAAGCTGGACGAGGCGATCATCGCCTACATCCGCCGCAACCATAACCTGCTGGTCGGTGAAGGCTCCGCCGAGCGCATCAAGAAGGAAATCGGCTCCGCCTGCCCGCCGGAAGACGGCGAGGGCGGCACCATGGAAATCAAGGGCCGCGACCTGATGAACGGCGTGCCCAAGGAGCTCATTATTTCCGAACGCCAGATCTCCGAATCCCTGGCCGAGCCGGTCGGCGCCATCGTCGAGGCGGTGAAGGTCGCCCTGGAGCACACGGCCCCGGAACTGGCCGCGGACATCGTCGATAAAGGCATCGTGCTGACCGGTGGCGGTGCGCTCCTGGGCAACATGGATTACGTGCTCAGGGCCTCGACCGGTCTGCCGGTCTCCATTGCCGACGATCCGCTTTCTTGTGTGGCCCTCGGTACCGGCCGTTGTCTTGAAGAAATGAAGGTTCTGAAGAACGTCCTCATTTCTATGTATTGAGCAGCGGTTGATCTAGGCTCAATGGTTTCTTCATTTGTATTTGTTTTGATGGTTCGGTAACTTAGCCCGAATCGGTCGCTCGTGGCCCCATGGGGGGATGGCCGCGACTGGAGGACCTGTGAACAAACCGACCGGCTCAGAGATTCGCGTTGCCTCTCCGCTGAAGGCCTGGGCGAGCCGCTTTGCTCTCTTGCTGCTGGTCGGGGCCGCCTTCGGATTGATGCTGATCGGGCGGACCAACGGTTTTCTTGTCGAACAGACCCGCACGACGGTCACCGATATGGTGACCCCGATCCTGGACGCGGTTTCCCAGCCGGTCGACACCTTCAGCGGCGTCATCGACCAGGCGGAATCCCTGGCCAACCTGCAAAGCCAGAACATCGCCCTGAAAGAGCAGAATGCGCGGCTGCTGCACTGGCAGGCCGTCGCCCGGCAGCTGGAGGCCGAGAACGCGGCCCTGCGCGACCTCAACCGAATGGTCCCCGATCCGGGCATGCGGTTCATCACCGCCCGGGTGGTGGGCGATCCGGGCGGCGCCTTCGTGCGCAGCGTTCTGATCAACGCCGGTGACCGCGACGGCATCGAGAAGGGCCAAGCGGCGATGACCGGGGCCGGCCTCGCCGGCCGGGTCGCCGAGGTGGGCCTGCGCTCGGCGCGGATCCTGCTGGTCACCGACATCAACAGCCGCATACCGGTGATCGTCGGCGGTGGGCGCGACCGTGCGGTCCTGGCCGGCGACAACACCAACTATCCTCAGCTCCTCTATCTGGGCCCGACAGCCAAGCTGCGCATCGGCGACCAGGTGACCACTTCCGGCCACGGCGGTGTCTTTCCGCCGGGTCTGCCCATCGGCGTGGTCTCCGCCGTCAGCGAGACCTCGATCCGCGTCGAGCCCTTTGTCGACTGGGCGCACATGGAGTATCTGCGGGTCGTCGACTACGAGATGAGCGGCATTCTCGACTTCCAGTCGGTGGATGCCGCCCGCGCCGCCCAGGCGGAAGCCGCCGCGGCCGAGGCCGCCCGGGCCGCCCGGGCCGCCGGGGAAGGTCCGCAGCAGTGAGACAGGGCGTTCTGCACCGCCTGGACGGCGTCGCCCGGATCATCTCGCCGTTCTTTGTGACCCTGCTGCTGGTGCTGCTGGCGCTGCTTCCGCTCAGGGTCGCCGCCATCGCGCCGATCATGCCCGCCGTCGCCCTGGTCGGCGTCTTTTTCTGGTCTGTCCACCGCCCGGACCTCATGCCGATCTGGGCGGTCTTTCTCATCGGTTTCGTGCAGGACCTTCTGGCCGGCGGGGCCTGGGGGCCGGGCATCGTCGGACTGCTGCTGGCCCACGCGCTGGTGGTCTGGCAGCACCGCTTCTTCCTGGCCGCCTCATTCGTCCTGATCTGGTGCGTCTTCATGCTGGTGGCTGCGGTCGTCATGACGGTCACCTGGCTCTGTGCCTGTCTGGCCATGATGACCTACATCGACCCGGGGCCGGTGTTCTTTCAATACCTCATGACCGTTGCCATCTATCCCTGTCTGGCCTGGGCGTTCCTGCGCGGCCAGCGTCTGTTCCAGCGGTAACGGGAGCAGGACATGCTGCAGAAGAACGAAGACGTCGAACGCCACCGCGCTTTCTCGCGCCGCGGGCTTCTGCTGGGCGGCGCGCAGGCGCTGCTGCTGGCCGGTCTTGCCGGGCGCATGTACTACCTGCAGGTGGTTGAGTCGGACCGCTACCAGACGCTGGCGGAGGACAACCGCATCAACCTGCGCCTGCTGCCGCCGCCGCGCGGGCGCATTCTCGACCGCTTCGGCTATGCGCTGGCCAGCAACCGTCAGAACTTCCGCGTGGTGCTGGTGCGCGAGCAGGCCGGCGACGTCGAGCGGGTGCTGAAGGCGCTGTCCCAGCTCATCGTGCTGGAGGACTACGACCACAAGCGGGTGCTGCGGGAGGTTTCGCGCAAGCGCGGCTTCGTCCCCGTGGTCGTACGCGAGAACCTCAGTTGGAGCGAGGCCAGCCGGGTCGAGGTGAACGGGCCGGATCTGCCCGGCGTGTCCATCGAGATGGGCGAGATCCGCGACTACCCCTATGGTGCCAGCATGTCCCAGGTTCTGGGCTATGTCGCTGCGGTGGCCGAGCGCGACCTGACCGGCGACCCGCTGCTGGAGTTGCCGGGTTTCCGCATCGGCAAGAACGGTATCGAGCAGAAGTACGATCTCGATCTGCGCGGCTCCGCCGGCAACAGCCAGATCGAGGTCAATGCCTACGGCCGGGTGATCCGCGAGTTGAAGCGCGAGGAGGGCAAGCCGGGCGACGAGCTGGTGCTGACCGTGGACGGCGGCCTGCAGACCTTTGTCCACCAGCGTCTGATGAGCGAGAAGTCCGCCTCGGCCGTGGTCATGGACATCGAAAACGGCGATGTTCTGGCGCTGGGCTCCGTGCCCAGCTACGACCCCAATGCCTTCAACATCGGGCTCACGGTCAAGCAGTGGAACGACCTGATCAACGATCCGCTGAAGCCCCTGACCAACAAGGCCGTTTCCGGGCTCTATGCGCCGGGTTCGACCTTCAAGATGGTGGTCGCGCTGGCCGCGCTGAAGGCCGGGATCAGCCCCGAGCACCGGGTTTTCTGCCCCGGTCACATGACCTTGGGCCGGGCCCGTTTCCACTGCTGGAAACGCCACGGCCACGGCTGGATGAACATGATCGAGGGCATCAAGCATTCCTGCGATGTCTATTTCTACGAGGTCTCCCGCAAGGTCGGTGTCGACAACATTGCGGCCATGGCGCGCCAGTTCGGCCTCGGCGAGCCGGTGGGCATCGACCTCTACGGCGAGAAGGGCGGGGTGATCCCGACCCGCGACTGGAAACTGGCCAACATCGGTGAGCCCTGGCAGGGCGGCGAGACCCTGGTCGCATCCATCGGCCAGGGCTTTGTGCTGACGACGCCGCTGCAGCTCGCGGTGATGACCGCACGGCTGGCCACGGGCAAGGCGGTCACCCCGCGTCTGACCCGCGGCGTGCGCGCCGAGGTCGAGGGCGGGGACCCCCCGACACCGGACTTCGCGCCCCTCGACATCCCCGAGGGTCACATGCGGCTGATGCACGAAGCCATGGACGCCGTGAGCAACCATCCGCGCGGCACGGCCTATCGGGCCCGCATCGAGGACGAAGGCTGGGAGCTGGCCGGCAAGACCGGCACCTCCCAGGTGCGCCGCATCACCATGGCCGAGCGCGCCGCCGGCGTGACCAAGAACGAGCATCTGCCCTGGCGGCGGCGCGACCATGCGCTCTTCGTCTGCTATGCCCCGGTCCACAAGCCGCGCTACTGCTGTGCCGTGGTGGTGGAACACGGCGGCGGCGGCTCCAAGGTCGCCGCGCCCATCGCCCGCGATATCATGATCGAGGTGCAGCGCCGCGATCCCGCCGCGCGGCCTTCGCTGCCCATCGTGGCCAGTGGCCCCGCCGTGCGACAGGGCTGACCACCATGCCGGCCGATACCTTCCTCAACAGCCGCAACACCGAGATGACCCTGCGCCAGAAGGTCTGGCAGCTCAACTGGGGTCTGGTCGTCCTGCTCTGCCTGCTGGCCGGCGTCGGCTTCGCCATGCTCTATTCCGCGGCCAACGGCTCGATGTCGCCCTGGGCGTCGCGCCAGCTCGTGCGCTTCGGTCTCGGCCTGGTGATCATGCTGGGCGTGGCGCTGATCGATATCCGCTACTGGTTCCGCTACGCCTATCTCATCTACTTCGGCAGCCTCGGCCTGCTGGGGGCGGTGGAGGTGATGGGCACCATCGGCATGGGTGCGCAGCGCTGGATCGACCTGGGCTTCATCCGTCTCCAGCCCTCCGAGGTGATGAAGGTCTGCCTGATCCTCGCCCTGGCGCGCTATTTCCATGGGGTCTCCATAGAGGATATCGGCCGGCCCACCTACCTCCTGGTGCCGCTGGCGCTGGTGATGGCACCGGCGGCGCTGGTGCTGAAGCAGCCGGACCTGGGCACCACCGGCATGCTGCTGCTGGGGGCGGGCGCCGTTTTCTTCTGCGCCGGGGTCCGCTGGTGGAAGTTCGCCATCGTCTTCGTCGGCGGTTGCGCCGCGATCCCCGTGGCCTGGCAGTTCCTGCACGAATATCAGAAGGCCCGGGTGATGACCTTCCTCAACCCGGGCAGCGACCCGCTGGGCGCCGGCTATCACAATCTGCAGGCGATGATCGCCTTCGGCTCCGGCGCCATCACCGGCAAGGGCTTCATGCAGGGCACCCAAAGCCACCTGAACTTCCTGCCGGAAAAGCACACCGACTTCATCTTCACCATGCTGGCCGAGGAATTCGGCCTGATCGGCAGCCTCAGCCTGCTCGGTCTCTACTTCCTCCTGCTGGCCTACGGCTTTGCGATAGCCTTTCGCGCGCGCAACCAGTTCGCGCGCCTGCTGAGCATCGGCCTCGCCACCAACCTCTTCCTCTACGTCTTCATCAACATGGCCATGGTCATGGGGGTTTTCCCGGTGGTGGGCGTGCCCCTGCCGCTGGTTTCCTACGGCGGCACGGCCCTGCTGACCATGATGACCGCCATGGGACTCATCATGTCCTGTTACATCCACCGCGACATGCGCATCTCCCGGCGCGGCACGGTGGAGAACTGAGGCCCCGAAAAACCCAGGACTTCTGCCGGTCGCGCCCGTTTGCCGGCCCTTTCGGCCCTCCGCAGGGGGCCGTCCGACAAAGCCTCTCGACAAAGCGGGCGGGACTTGCTATCACCCCGCATCCCGGCGCCCGGGCCGTCCCCGGCCCCTTGTTCTGCGCCCCGTAGCGGGGCTTGGCCCGGGAAACCCGACTTTCGGGGGCGTATAGCTCAGTTGGTAGAGCAGCTGACTCTTAATCAGCGGGTCCTAGGTTCGAGTCCTAGTACGCCCACCATCATTTCAAAGACTTATGAGGCGAAAAGGTCAGCAGGCACGCCCTTTCCGTGTCAACTGGCTAACGCGGGGCAAACAGTTGGCCACAATATGCGCCAAATAGGCGGCCGAATGCGCGGCCACGGCCCTATAATCCGTAGTCTTCGAAGCTTTGGGAGGGAGCATGTCCGAAGAACAGGACGCCCTTGAGCCGCCTGGCATTGAAACAGCGAAAGAATTGGCGCGCTCGGCAGCGCGCGGGATCGTGGGCGCTGTACCTGTGGCGGGTCCCGCTCTCAGCGAGTTTCTGGGTCTGCTCATCAGCGCCCCAGTTCACCGCCAAGTTCAAGATTGGCGGGAAGAGGTGGTGCGCCGCCTGCTGGCACTGGAAGAGAAAATCGAGGGTTTCAACGCCAGCACCCTCCAGGATCGGGGCGACTTCGCAGCCGCTGTGATGGACGCGCAATCGGCCCTGGTGCGAAGCAATTCCGAAGAGAAGCGCGAGGCTCTTGCGAATGCTGTTGTGAACGTAGCTCTTGAACGATCCCCCGATGAGGATCGCCGGCAGATGTTCATGAGTTACATCTCTGATCTAACGTCTTGGCATCTGCGGTTGCTGGCCCTGCTACAAGACCCGCCCGGCGCCTCGAAACGGCAGGGGGTCGACATGTCGAACATCAGCATGGGTGCAATCTCTACGATGATCGAGCGTGTCTATCCGGAGTTGAGAGGTCAGAGGGAGTTCTATGATCTTCTAGGCCGGGATCTGGAAAGCCGGGGGTTGCTCTCCGGCGCGGGCTTTCACGTGACGATGACCGGCTCAGGGGTGATGACAAAGCGGTCAACAACACTAGGTGACGAATTCATACGCTTCGTGACCGCACCACCGGAGCTAAACCACGAGTAGGTTACTCCGGCGCCCGCGATGGCAGGGGCCGGCCGGGGCGCCACCAGAAGCGATGATCCAGGCGTTAAGAGGAGCGGAGCGCGTTGCTCAGATCGGGGCCGCGCTCCAACCCACCGCCGGGCGGCGCAAAGAAGCCCTGCCCATAGTCGCGCTGGGCCCGCCTTTCGATGCGCCGAAAGCGCTGGGCGTAGTCGGGATCGGCCGCGCGCATCAGGTTGTCGAGTACCGTGCGCTCAAAGGCGAGGCGCGTGTACCAGAGGTTCTGGCCCGGCAGTAGGTTCTTGACGAAGTTCACCACCTCCGGCCCCAGGTTCTTGGCTTCGCCTTCGTCACGTAGCTCTTGCAGGTTTCCGGCCGTAAGCTTGACAGCCTGCTCGAGGGTGCCCGCCACCGGTCCGGCCAGGCTTGCCGTCAGCGATCCGCCGTAGCGGTTGTGATCGGCAAAGAGGAAGTCTCCGAGGATCCCCAGGCCGCCGCCCTGCATGGCTGCCGCCGTCCAGAATTCGGCCGTCGTCATGGGCCGCGGGTCTCTACCCCTGCTGATGTCCTTTAGCTGCAGGGCGAGGGCGCCCATCACGGTTGTCCCGATAAAAAGCTTGGCGCCATAGCCGATCCTGTTTCGAACGCTGATCTGGGTGTCGCGGAGAAGGCGGCCGAACACATGGGTTTGCAGGATCGTCACCGGGAAGGTCTTGAAGAGGGCCGCGGACCGAACAACTTCGCCCATCAATGAACCGCCCCTTGTTTCGCCCGTCAGGAGCGCCCGGGTCTTGGCCGTGGCTTCGGGTACAGCGAACTTCTGCTCGTTGAGAATCATCCCCTGGAGACGCAACGCCGAACCGCGCAGGGTCGCGTCACCTCTGGCATAGATGCCGGGTATGTCGATGACATCGAGTCCGTCGCCGTTTCGGGCCAGCGGTGCCGCGCGCACCCTGTCCCAGTCCTCAGGGCTCACTCCGTGCCGGCGGAATGCACGCTGCAGGTGGCCGGGCAGATCGTTGAAGCCCCTACCCACCTGGTCGACGAGATGGAACATGAACTCTTGCGTGAAGGCGACCTTGCCGGCCTCCGTCCAGGCCGAGAGAAACGAAGACCGCAACACCACGTCGGAAACCCGCTTCGCCCATTCATGGCCCACGGCCTCCGCGGCGAAACGCTGCTGCGCCGCCAGTGTGGAGGTCCAGGTGTCCACTGCGAAACCAGCGCGCAGAGCATTGACGCGCTCGGCCTTGCTCACCGTGGCAAAAGTCCTGACGAGGCGCCCGATCACCCGTGTCCCGGAGAAGCCGTTGAAACCCGCTGTCAGGCCCGTGAAGGCCACGTCTGACACAGAGGATAGAAAGGCACTACCGAGCTTGCTGAACACCTCGAGCGCCCGAACAGTGCCGATCCTGTTGGCCCACTTTTCGGAAGCCGGTATCAAGGCTTGGCCGGACACCTGATCGTAGAGCGCATCAATGGTGCCGATGCCCGTTTGATCCAGCAGCCTGGATGCAGCCTTACCCGTCGCCGATACGGCAGCGGCTCTACGGCCCTCTTCGACCTTGCGTTTCATGAACCGCACCGTGGCGTCCGCGTTCGGCCCCAGCACCTCCATAAGGGCGATATCGCGGGCCATACCATCGATGTGATTCATGATGGCTTCAAAGAGGTTCCCTGTTCCGAAACGCTCCTGGTAGTCCAGCCAGGCATCGGCATTCGCGAAGGAGAGAAAGCGCCTCTCCTGGCGCGTGTTGGCGATGGCCTTGCGGTAGCTGAACCCGTTTTCCTCCGGCAGCGTGTCGCTCATGCCACCCGTCACAATCTCTTCATAGGCGCCGCTCAGGGTTTGTCTAATTTCGGCGTCTGTCATCGGCTTGCCGTCCGCGTTTAGCATCCGGGAGCGGTCCAGCTTCGGCAACACGTACTCCACCCACTCCTGTTGTGTGACTCGCGCAAGGGCTTCGCGGTTGTGGATGTGAGGAACGCCGAAGTCCTGCCGCTTCTGGATATCGCCGCCTGCATCGTTGAAGCGCAGCCGGGCCAGCTCCTGCGCCTCGGCAACACCAGCCGCGATGCTCTTGGCTTCGGCGTCCCGCGTTGACTCGCCCATCAGTTCACGCAGCAGTTTGCGCATGCCCACCTGATCCGAGCCCGCCTTCTTGATCCCGGCCGCCCTGGAGCGGAACCGCTCGATGGCGTCGGCCATCTTGGCGTGCAGCAGACCGCGGACAGTCTCATGCCGCGTGGCTACGTTGTCGCCCCCGAAGCGGCCCGACTCGTCGAAGTGGAGAAAGGACTTGGCTGCAGCCGCCTTGTGGTCCGGGTCCGCGGCGTCTATGCGCCTGCCGATCTCTATCTGCTTGGCTGCCAACAGCAGCCGGTTGCGTTTCTTCTGCTGGGCGCGGCGCTTCGCCAACTCCAACACTTCCACAGCAGCGCGGTCCTCGTTGAAGCCGAATGACTGCTGTTTCTTCAGATCGTCCAGCAGCCGCTCCACCTTGGACAGGGAGACGCGGCCCGCTCTGGCTTTCTCCAGGATGCAGCGATCAACGCCCATCAGGCAGTACCTCCCGCAATGCAGGCCGCGAATTCATCCACCAGCCGCTGGTCGTCGTCCAGATCGTCCAGGATCTGCCGGACCGTCAGCGGGTTCCCGTCGTCGAGGTCGAACACGGCGCCTTCTCCCAGTTCCTCGATTTCACCCCTGACACGCGCCTCCAGGGCATCATCCAGTTCGGGTCCGGTGTTCTCCAGGCCCTCGAACATGATCCGGCTCGCTGCCATGTTCCTCGCGGCACCGTTCAACTCCTGCGGGGCCCTGGCCTCCGCGGCGCGCTGCAAGACCTGAGGAATATCCTCTGCGTTGAGGTTGTCGATGCTGGCACCGGCTTCCGATAGGGCTCTGTCCAGATCGGCCACGTCGCGCAGGGTTTGCACGTCCGCCTCGTCGAACTCGGAGAATAGGGGAGCGCCCCGAAACTCGGCATCTATGGCGTCAAGCAGGTCCCGTGGTGTCACACGGTCGCCGGCTTCCAGGTTACGCCCAGGGAAGAAACCCGCCTCCTGGGCCGCGAGCGCCGCCTCATCCAGGTTCTTGCCGCTCTTGTTGTTGATGAAGCCGGGCCTGTCCTTTGGAGAAAGCCCGAGCCCCTGGCTGAGTTCGCCGCCATCATCGCGCAGGCCACCCCGTGCCCTGAGAAACTGCACCAGGCTTTCGGGCTTCAGCTGCTTTCTCGGATTGCGCAGCATGTCGAAAAGCCGCACAAGCTCATCATCGGCGGTCGCGCCGGGATTGTTCTGCTGAAAGCGTTCCAGGGCCTCACGCGGACGCAGCAAGTCCGATTCTGCCGCGGCCTCCCGCGCCACAACCCGGCGTATCTGCTCGCCCAGGTCTGCGGCGCGCTGCGTTCTGGTGGCGGCCTGCAATTCACCGATCACCGGCAAGGGCTGTCGCTGCACCATTTCACGGCGAACCGGCGCCC
Source organism: Rhodospirillales bacterium BBD 1991-14 (assembly GCA_001657395.1). Taxonomy (GTDB): domain Bacteria; phylum Pseudomonadota; class Alphaproteobacteria; order Kiloniellales; family Kiloniellaceae; genus Pelagibius. The sequence goes on from LYSY01000004.1 coordinate 236,945, forward strand.
GCCCAGTTGAGGGCAGGTCGGCGGCCCGCCCCTCTCTACCGGCATTCAAAGCCTCGTCAAAGCGCGCGATGTGTTCTGCCTGGGCAGTGGGCAGCGAGCGGTCGAAGGGCGTGGCCTGCCCCATCTCTTCGGCGCGGGTCACATAGGCCGCCGCGTCCTGGATTTCGCTGCTTACAGGGAGGGCTTCCGCCTCGGCTACCGCTTGGTCGACGACGGGGCGCAGGCGGTCAGATACAAGCCCGAGGCCCTTCCCAAGCGCCTTGATGCCGCCACCAAAGACGGCACCGCCGACAGTCGCGAAGAGAACGTTCTCTATCGCCTCATCCGTTGTCAGGGGCATCTCCAGCCGTTCCCGGCTGCCCGCCAGCATGGGCAGAATGGCGATTTCGGACGCGCCACCTATCGCGGCTTCAGTCAAGGCCGTGCGCAGGATGCCCGCCGAGGCCGGCGCCCCCAGGAGCATGGAGCCCAATACCGGCGGATCGGTCAGAACCGCACCACCACTGCCCACAAGCGCACCCAGGCCGCCAAGCTCTGTGGCGCGGCTGGCGATGTCCTCGGATTCCTGTCGGCGCTGCGCGGCAAGCTTTCGGGCCTCCTGGCGCAAGTCTTCGGCACTGCGTGGGGCGATGCCCGCTGCTTCCAGGCGCTTGAATGCTATGCTCTCGGCACCCTCCACGGTGGAGGCGGAAGCCACGCCCGGCGCCGTTTCAAAGGCCACGGGGTTGCCGAGGCGCAGGTTTGGGTTGTCCCGCTCGACTTCATCGATATAGCCATCCCAGACATCGTAGAGCGCCTGCAGGTCGCCACGGGACCGGCCTGTCATGCGGCCTGACTCGAAGGAGGCGCTTACATTCTCTCCGAAGCCCGTGGCTGGCCCTGTAGCTGGCAGTGCCGCAGCGCGGCGCAACAGGCTCTCTTCCGCGAAGAAGGCCATCAGTCTTCCTGGCCCCGTCCATCGCGCCAGGCTCGGCCCAGGTCGATCACATACGGGCCGTCGATGGTCTGCACGTAAGTCCCCGCCTGGGTTTGTACCAGATAGCGGCCCTGCCCGACGGGCTCGAAGTAGAATGGGTCGCTGTTGAAGATCCCCGACGGGTTGGTGAGACCGAACCGCCCAGCCGTCAGCATCTCCGGGGTAAGCCGCGTTCCATCCGTGAAGACCGGCGGTTTGCCGTCCGCGGAGTATGCCTGCAGGTCTTCAGGAGACAGCGCGGACAGCAGATCGATGAATTCGGATTCCGTCACCCCCAGCGCCGGGGGCAGCGTCTTGCGGCCGGCGATCTCCATGGTGCCGCCGCGCACCCCATCCGGCCCCCGAAGCCCGCCGGCCGCCAGGGCCGCCGCCTGGGACAAGAGGCCATCGTCAACATCAACCTTACCCTGTTGCCGGGCAAGGCCCATGTAGATGGCCTCTGTGGTGGCGACAAAGGAAGCGAAGGCCCGCGCATTGCCGGCCCCGATATCGCCGAAGGTGGTTTGCACAACGCCCGTCAGCCTGTCCTTGCTGGGCTTGAGTATCTTGGTGTCAGGGTTCTGCCCAAGCTGGTAGCCCTCCAGGAGCAACGTGGCGTTGTCGAGGCCGTCATCCTGGCTGGCGAACTGAATGGCTCGGCCGATCTCAGGTGACTTGGGCGCGATCTCATCAGCTATCTGCCGCTGCCGGTCGTGATCCAGGGTTCCTATGGAGCCCAGGAGCGCAACGGCCTGATCGGGATCGCCTGTGTTGATCAGCCCCAGAAGCGCGTCCTGCTCGGCATCACGCAGGAATGGCACGGGTACGCCGTATTGCTCAGCGACAAGATCGGCCTGCCGGCCCCGAGCCGAAAGGGCGTCGGCGCTGAAACTGGAGATGTCCGTCACCTCGTCGACCAGTCCCACCGACAGCGCATAGCCCAAGGGATCTTTCGCCAGCGCCTTGCGCTTCTGATCGATGGCTTTGACCAACAGATCCTGACGTGCAGCCTCGACGGCAAAGCCTTCACCCTCCGGCTGGTTCGCCCGCAGTGTCGCCAGGTCTTCCGATAGCGGAGTCAGCGCAACGCTCTGCAGGGTGACGTAGAATGCTTTTTCATCCTCCAGATCCTGAATGATGCGCTCAGCCCGGCCCGGATCGTCCTCGTAGGCCGCCCGGATGTCGTCATTGCTCACTTGCCCAGCGGACTCGCCTGTGCGGCGGATGGACTCTATGTCGTCTTTGAGGCCATCGTTTACCTGCGCCCTAAGGGCGGCCTGCTGCTTCTTGCGATCCCGCTCTCGCTCGGCCTCTACACGCTGATGGGCCAGATCGGCTTTCTTCGTCAGTTCCTCTATCTTGTCGGCCGTCACGCCTTGCTCTGTCAGGTGATCAAACTGGCCAGCCTTGAGGCTTTCGAGCATCGCGCCCGGTTCACGGTCTATACCACCCTCGATGATGGCCGTATGGAGCTTGCGGCGAAGCTCCAGTTCTTCCGCCTCTTCCTGCCCGGGCCCCAGGATGCTCTTGAGATTATCGAGCATACCCAAGCCCCGAACCAAGGCCGTGTCGAGCTGTCCGGGGACGGGGTTGCGTCGGACGCTGAGGGCAAGCGCATCAACTTTTGGCGCTATGTCGGCAAGAGCCTGTCGCTGACGCTCGCCACGTTCGAAGGTAAGGGCTCCCAGCAGTACCGGCTTTGCCAAGTTGGCGGCCCGCTGCTCGATGTTCTTGAGGTCCTGCGGTCGCAAGTCGAAGCGGGTCTGAACGTCCTGCAGAAATGTCTGCTGCGTCTCTTCCAGGCGCTGTCGAACTGCTTCGGAGAAGCCAGGAGCGCCCGGCTCCGCCTCGTTCTTCAGGTCATCGACCACCCGGCTGTAGGCCAAGGGCAAGTCGATAATGGCCTCATTCGTCGCGACGGCCCGGTTCTCATCAAACGCCTTTTCGCGCTCCGCTTCGAAGAAGGTCGCCAGGCCGGTGAGCGCCGCGCCAACATCCTGCAACCCTGTGCCGATGCCGCTGGCAGAAGTGACAGACCTTGCAACGCGGCGGGCCCGCCCCGTACCGCTGGGCGCCGAGACCTGCGGAACGTCCCGCGCCGTTGGAACCCTTGCCATATCAATCAGTCCTCCGCTTGCTGCGCTCTAGCTCCAGGTCGACCACATTGTCTGTGCCGAGCGTGACACTTCGGAAACCACCGGCCAGAATTTGCTGTGCGAGAAGTTCCAGGCGCCTGCCCTCTTCATCGGAGTCAAAGCCTGCAGCCAGCACTTTCTGTGCCTCAAGGATAACTCGCTCCGCTTCGTCGGACGTGTCGGGAAACATCTCCGTCATGTTGCATCTCCGGGTACTTTTGGCCTGTCCTCTTCGAAGAACCTGCCGGCGCGCGCCGCACCACTCAGCAGGGATGCGCCGGCACCGAAGAACCCGGCCGTGGATGCTTGGTTGCCGCGGAAGCGCGCAAGCCCGGCTTCGTTCTCCAGCGAAGTGGCTTCCGCCTCGCCACCGCTGAGGATCTGCTGTGCCTGCAATTCGATCTCCGCCGCCAAGTCTGCGCCGACGGCCAAGGGCGTGCCCGTCAGAGATACCCCAGAAGCCCCGAAGCCAGCGCGCTGGCTGGCCAGGAGCCGGGACTGGCGGCGGCGGAACTGATCGGCGTCAACCTTGGACTGCTGACGCTCTCGCTGCGCCTGCTGCTTGAGGATGTCGGACTGTACCCGAGACGCCTTCTTTGTGGCCTGCCCCTCGGCAATAGAACCGGCAGCCGAAGTCGCCGCGCCAACAGCAGCCAAAGTGCCGAGAAGGATTCCGGTACTCATCGAAGATATCTCCGCCTCAATAACAGTCGCCGCATCTCGGCGTTGCGCTCGCGGTACATCAACCAGCCGGAACGGCCCCAACGCAGATAGCCAACGACTTCCGCGAAGAGACCGAACGGCCAGTAGAGCGCCACGCCAAGCCAGGCGTCGAAGTGCCTCATCCGAGCGTCGGACGCCTCACGTTCGGCCCGGCAGCCACGCCCAGAGCACCTGAGAGGATGGTCTGCCCGCGGCCTTGCCGGCGTACAGTGGCCTGACGCGCGGCAATCTGTTCAGCCGTCTGAGGGGGCGGGTCCTTAGGGGCCGGCGCCACCGTGTCAGAGTCGCTCAGGAGTTCTTCCTGATTCGCCGTCGTGCGGAGCCGCTTGGCGACGATAGGCGCGTCGCGTTGGGATTCCCGACTTCGGGAGCGCTCCCTGCGTCCCCCGGGGCGATCCCGGCGCCCACCGACATTGCGCCCGTCATCACCGACGGCCGGCCCACCACCGGGGCCACCAATGCTATCGCGGCCTCCGCCGCCACTGAATCCACCGCCACCAATGGCCATCTTTCTATACCTCCATTTCGGGTTGAGTTAAGCTCGCGGCATGACTACCGCTGAGCGGCAAAAGCGAAACGTGTTTCGCATCTGGGTTCTCGGGCTTGCGGCGCTGGCCGTTTCCGGCTGTGTTGGGTCGCTCACCATCGAAGATCGGTTCCGTCAGGTTGCTGTCTACGACGAGGAGACCGGCGAAGAGTGGCCCATCCTCAAGCGTTCCGAAGACATCAGGCTTTATGTCGCGGGCGCCACAGCGGCCGATTTGCGCCAGATTGATGCCCTCTCCCAGCAGATTACCGAGGCCACCGGCCTTGCCGTCATTCCCCAGCCGGACGACTTCGACGCCAACGTCGAACTGCGGTTTGTCAGCACCGCCGAGTGGCGAGCCTTTCAGGCGAAGGAACGATATCCATCGGACTGCGCGGTCGACTTCTTTGACACTCGAAGCGGTGATCCCCTGGCTATCATTCTCATCCCGGACAGCTTGCGCGGAAACACTCGCGCTGAATGCGTGGCACAGGAGTTTGCCCACAGCACTGGCTTGACGTTCGATACAAACGGCCGCCGGGACACCGTCTTTGGCGGCTGGGCCGGCGCCACCGAACTTACCCCCATAGACTTCGCTTTGCTGCGCATCCTCTACGACGACCGCTTGGTCAATGGCATGACATGGGCCGAAGCCCGGCCGCACGTCCAAGCCATCATCGCCGAGATGGAGGCCGCCGGAGAGCTCTAGAGCCTGCATCAGTGGATGGCCCCCGAGGGCGACGGGCAGGGATCAGCGGCAAGCGGTTTGCGCAGATACTCCGGCCACAGCAAGTCAATCGCTTCCCTCTGCTCTTCGTTGGGATAGAACTGTTCGCCGGTTACGCAGTCGTGAATGTAAACCTCGCCGTCGCTGATACCGACTTCGCCGAAGATCATGTCTTGCGTATTGACGGGGCCCTTGGTCATTCGCCCCACCTCCGGCTGTTCAGTCCATAGCGCAACGGGTCGTAGCCCCGGCTATGCCGCAGAGGGTCATAGGCGCCGCTCTCTTCCCCATTGTCAGCCTTGTGTGGCTGGAGCGGTCCCAGGACGGCCTCTAGGCGCTTTCTGGCATCGCGGTTGCGTGTGACCCCGTGAAGCTTCAGTTCCATCGAGGCGGCTGCCTTAGCCAGCGCAGCGTCCTCGCGGTCCTTGTCGTACTTCCTTTGGTCATCGGTCATCGTGTCAGTACCTCAATGGATCGTAGCCACCATCATCGACGTGGGTGGGCAGGTGCCTGTGGTCCTGCCTGCGCCGTACCGTCTCCGCGAAGGTCAGGGCCAGGGCATCGCCCACGTCCGGAGAGAAGCCGACCCTTGCCTTGATTTTCTCCTTCTTCTCCATCAGGAGGCGGGACTTGCTGTCGAAGCTGTAGCCGGGCGCGCAGATGCTTCCCTGCCACTCGTCTTCATCCGGGATGTCGGCGCCTCCTTCGTCGTCGAGCCATTCGCCAAGCCGGCCCCAGATTTCCGCCCGCTTGTTGGCGTAGCGGTCATCGTGCCGGGCCTTGGAGCCGAAGTTCACAGCGTGCAGACCCCGAAAGCCGCGCTCCTTCAACGCGTCGTAGACACCAGCGCCCATGCCCGTCACGTCAACGAAGACGGCATCGGGATCGACCCGCTCAATCTCCAGCGCCACCCGGCCTGCAACGTCCATGAGGTCTTTGCTGTCTATCGTCTCGTCGCAGAGGTGGCCGGCAACCCGGCCCTGGCGGGACACGACGCGCGTCTTATCTCCACCACCGCGGGCGACATCGACACCCAGGATGCGTGGCATGTGGCCCTGGTTCTGCGCCGACCACTTGCGGGCCTTCAGCACCAACTCTGCTCGGATGTAGCTCTCGTGGCCGGAAAGCTGGAAAGCATCGGCCGCGGTCGCCGGATACTCCTGGCGGAACAGCCAACAGATTTCGTCAGAGTTGGCCCCGCAGGCTTGGGCGAGTTCGGCGTTCTTGCGCCAGGCCCAGTGCAATTGCGCGGGCGTGAGCCCGAACATCTCACCATAGCTTCGAATGTCGGCCGGCGCCTCCCAGCCCTCCGTTGGCTCAGTCTCGTATTCGCCGTGTTCGAACCACGGGATGAAGATGGCCTCGTATTCGCTATCGCCCCGCTCAGCCTGTTTCCACATTGCGTAGAACAGGCCACCCATGCCGTTGGCGGTGGACTCCAGGATGACTTCGGTATCGGGTAGGTCAGGCACAGCCTGCAGGACACCGCCCATATGGGTGGCCGCATCCACCCAGTGGGCAACCTCGGAGCCGTGGAATAGCTGGATGGTGCCGCCGCGGCCCGCCCCCTTGGAGCCCGCAGTGGACACCAGGATCGAGCTATCTAGCGGAGCCGAGAAGTGCAACTCCTTGGCGTTGGCCGCCACCGTCCTGGGCCTCAGCGGCGCCGGCAGGCTGTCGTAAAACCGCTGCGTCATGCCGAACAGGCCCTCGGTGGCCTGCTGGCTGTGCGTCAGGATGTAGGAGGCTATGCCGGGAGCCTGCGTCACCTTCCAGAAGAAGCGGCCTTCGACATAGGTCGAGACGCCCGGCTGTCTGGCTTTCAGCACCAAGGCCCGGACCCTGCCAGTCTCTTCGCGCTGGGCTTCGAGCCTGTCGTGAACGGCCTGTTGCACAGCATTGAGCTTGAGCGGCACCAGGCCGCCGGCCTTAGGCCGGATCCTCAAGCAGTGCTCCGCGTAGTATGCGAAGTCGTCGACGAGCCGCCGGGCCTTCCTTCGGAGAGATTCCAGATCGCCGCTCATTCGGGAAGCTCCCGCAAGAAGGCCCAGAGCAGGGGTTCTCCGCCTTTGCCCGTGTGTTCGTGGCGCTCGACGAACATGGCCAGGTGCTTGCCGATCTTCTCCAGGGCAGAGTTCTTGTCCCAGAGCTTCAGCTTGTGGACGTGCTGGACAAGAGCCCTACCGTTATCGTCGACCCCGGCGGGCTTTGTGATGACTTCCACTGCCGAAACCGCAGCGGCAAGATCGTCGCTCCACTCTTCCACGGGCTTCAACGAACCGTCGGCGGCGAAGGCAGTGCGGAGATCGGCGAAACCGATGCGCCCAAGTTCTTGTAGGACACGCTCAGCCGTGACTTCGGTTCTTTCGGAGCGCTGTCTTTGGCCTTCTGCTACGGCCGATGCGATCTCAACATTTCTCAACAGGCGCTCACCCTGCTGTGCCGCGCCTTTCTCGCTGTAGCCAGCACGGATCGCCGCCTGCGTAGCGTTGAGGTCGACGATGTATTCCTCGACAAACCGCTGCTGCTTGGCGGTCAAGGCCTTACCGGGCTTAGAAGCACCCGATTCAGCCGATCTGTTAGCCTGTTGTTTGTCCGCATCTGTCATGTCGCCAGAATAGCGCAAAACAGAGAGCAATTACAGCAAAGTACGCCGCGTAACGCTCTGATATATGATCAGATGATCCAAGGGATATCAACGTCATTCATGGCGTATCAGGGTTGCGCATTTTGGTGATTGGGGAAGCGGCATCTGCCAGTCGACGGCCTGGCTACTTGAAGATGCTGCCGGTCTCAGCGTTCAGATAGATCCGGTTCGCAACTGTCAGCCCGCCGCAGTACACGAAGTAGACGGGCTCGTTGCGGTAGGTGGTCGTCGACTTCACCCAGCCGCCGTTCTCTTCGATGTCGGCAAGTGCGCAGCGCCCGGAGGCAACCAGATCGGTGGTCGCCTTGACGAAAGCGCTCTCGTATCTGCTGAGGTCATCCGACAGCCTGAGGGCTTTGACTATCGCTGATTCGTCTGAGCCGAGCGCAGGTGTCTCCACCACTAAGAGTGACGCCAACAGGGCCAGGACTGCATATCGTATTGCCATGAGCGCCACGTCAATCAGAGAGTTTGAATTCATCAATAATGAAATCCGCAAGCTCTACGATCTCTTCTTTGGTTAGATTGCTCTTGGCCATAAGCCGCGCCTTTCTGCGTTCGCGCTCGGCGCGCTTGCGCGCTCTTTCCCCTGATGACTTGGCCCACTCTTCAGAGCGGCGCTGTGCGCAGCGGTCGCAAATGACGCTGTGGCTGCCTTCAAAGTTGGTCTTGTTGGTCCGAACCTCAGCCCTGCACAGATGGCACGGCCGCGTCATCGGACGAAGCGCGTAGCGCAGATGCCAACCAGCCTTCTCATTGCCAAACACGGCCCAAGCGAGATCGTTCTGAGAACAGAGCTTCTGATCGCGGCAAACTCGAGCGACTCTCAAGCGCTCCGTCATATCCTCTATCTCAGAGAGCGAGCGAGCCAGCCTGTGAAGCTCAGCCTTCGCCTCGGACAACTCCTGTTTGTGCCTTGCTTTGACCGCTGCGATTTCTTCGCGCTGACGCTTGATCGCCGACACAATGGGGTACTCGCTGTCTGCTGTCATGAGTGACACCCCATCAATTCATCCAATAGCCGTCCTGGTAGGTTGCCGGTAAGGCATGGTGACATGCTTGCGCCCACTCCCGGCGTGCCAGTGCTGGACGCTACAGCGCCTATGGCTCTGCCGTAGGCTGTGATAGGTAATGACTCTTTGTTAGGGAGGCGTTGAATCACAACGAATCGAATACAGGGGCTTGGGTGAAGTTGGTTAGACATTCATTTGAAGCAATAGCATTTACAGTATTTTTTCATATCTACGCACTTGTCTTTACAGACGTAGAGCTAGGCGACCGGTGGTTTACTGCGCTTGCGGAAACAACCTTTATGTATTTCGTGATTGGTGCCCTTTATTCTTTTTGGCGAAAGCAAGCGCTTAGATTAACGCTGCATCTCAACTTCTGGATTATGCGTTTGCTTTGTGACGGCATTGGCTATTTTGTATTCATGTTCCTTCTTTCATTCGCTGCCGACACATTTTTCCCGGAACGCTTTTTCGGGCCGAACGATATGCTCGATTCTTTCAGTGTGTTTAACTATGTTTTCTCCCTGTTGATCGGCGTTGTGCTTGGCTTCTGGCTCGATCTCTCCTTTCGTACTTTCAAACGACTCCGCTAGTATTTTGTGAATTCTTATCGGTGCTCCCGCTAAGGGTCATGGTCGTTGCCACCACTTTCATGATCACGGCTATCACCACCATTGTTATTGATGTGATCTAGCAGATCGTCCTCTATGTCGTCTTGTACGGATTGCCCGGTGCCAGCCCAATTATCGAATGCCTCTTTAATCCATTCAACAAAGTCCTGAAGACGTCCCATATGTGCTTTGAACTCCTTTTGATTTAAAAGACGCGAGAATCAAGGGAAGTAGACAGATCAAGGAACAGGGTGGCGATGGCCTCAAGCAACACGCGTTGCCCAGGTGTCCGCTCGATAGGGTTGTCAGGTTCTATCAGGCCGCGTCCTCGACACTCACCACCAGCCACCGGCCCAGCCTCTCTAGAGCATCCTCGACTAGGCCGATGTGGCTGGTGGTCAACGTCCAGCAGGCGGCGGAGATGGTCTTGTCCTGCTTGGTGCGCCGGGCCAGCTCCATCTGGGTAATGCCGTCGTCGCGCATGCCATTAGGCGGTCACTTCTTTTTGGTTTTCGTGTTAGTGCTTTGCTTGCCATCGTGTTGCCTTTTGGCTATCGCCGGGCCGGTGTGGCTGGTGCCGAACAAACAAAGGGCGTTGCGCGCAGCACTCCGTAGAGGTGTTAACGCGGTTCCATCCGTATCTTGACAATCTGGTCGTTACCGCACGCCTCTAATCGGAGATCGGCTTTTGATCCAGGGCCGTCGTAGACTTGGTAGTTCTCGTCCCCATTACCCCAAGTGTGCAATCTGAATCCGTCCCTGATGCAGAAGCTCGAAACCTTATTCTCGTATTCCCCAAGCCGCCCGTACCACCGTTTAGGAACGCCAATCCCCCAACCACGAAAGTTGATGTGTTCATAGAGCGCTGCCGCAAACCTCTTTGGTATTTCCGGGCAGCCCTCTTCCGCGGTGTTTTCATCGGAGCTTATGAATTCCTCTAGGTCTTCGCTTTCCCCAGAACCAAGGTCGGCGTCATTTTCGCTAGCCGTCATATCCGGTCTCCCCCTGCCTTTTGCTTTTCGTAGATTCCTGCCTTATCGATGGTCGGCGTCAGTCAAGAGGCTCCATCGGCCATCAACAAAGCCATGCAACCACTGGCCTTTTGAAATCGCGATTCGCTGGTTTTTGCCTTTGTTCAATGGAGTTCTGGTCGCCCCCGTAAACAACAGGAACCGACGAGGCGTGGGATCTGTTTGGAAGTAGAAGATCCAAGGCTCTGAGTGTTTCTCGACAATGTATGACCAGTATCCATCCTCCTGACCCACGGAGCCCATAGGATCAGGGTGTAACTCCTCGGTATCTGTCACAGCTTGCCCCCTCAAACGCTTTGCGACAACACAGAATAGCGCAGTATAGCAGTGTTTTCTACTCAGAATAGCATTGATCGGTTTGCAGCATTCGCCGCAGTCAGTAGAGAGTCAGAGGCGGATCGAACTACGATCTAGGCATGAGCGCAGCCCAGACCCGCCTTTCCCAACTAGGCCCGCAGGAATACATCTCCGTCTATTGCGGCAACCACAGATGCCCCAAGCACTGGACGGCAACCCCCTGGATATCCCCAAGGTCATCCGAGAATATGGCGACCTGCATCTGACGGACCTGGGAAGGCGTTTCAGGTGCAAGGACTGTGGGCATAAGCCCGCCGAAGTCCGTCATGGCTGGGGGCTGTCAGAGGGCTCCACCAGGGCCGCCTTATCGTTCTTGGGCGAAGCCCACGGCCTTTTTCACCGGATAGGCCACCATGTCGCCTTCGTAGGGCCTCAGGAGCGCCTTGGCGTCGTCCTGGCTGGTCTCTGGCGAGAGCCAAGCGTCGTAGTCCTCCTGCAGCAGGATGACGGGCATCCGGTTGTGGATGGCGCCGGCAACCTCATTGGGCGGACAAGTAATGATGGTGCAGCTTATGACGTCCAGGTCCTTGTTCGTCTCCCATAGTCCAGCGAAGGAGAAGGGGCCTCGGTGGGCGAGGCAAATCCGGTAGGGCTGCTTGGTGCCGTCGGGCAGCTTCTTCCACTCATAGAAGCCGTCCGCGGGGATAAGGCAGCGCCGCCGCTTGAAGGCACTACGAAACGATGGCTTCTCGTCCACCGTCTCGGCCTTGGCGTTGATCATCTTGGAGCCGACCTTCAGGTCCTTGGCCCAGAACGGAACCAGCCCTCAGCGAACCTGCGCAATCTCCCGGCCGGCCTCGCCAAGGCGGCAGATGGGGATGTCCTGGGACGGGGCGACGTTGTAGCGGGGCTTGAGATTCAAGGCCGCCTGGTCGTCCTCGTGGATCCGGTAGAGTTCTACAAGCTCCCTCCAGGTAACCGCATTGGTGAAGCGCCCGCACATGCGGACTAGTGAAGCATGTCAACGGTAGGAGCGGAAGACGGAGGTGTCGGTCAATCGTTGAAAGTCGCAAGCAAGAAAACGTACCCGATAAACCAGGCAAAGGCGCTCAACACGCCAGACCCGACGCTTCCGTAAGACTGCGCTCCAAGCTCCATGAAATTGCCAAGAGCGGTGCCCACCAGAAAATAGGCGGTCGTATCCCCAGGAAGGAAGAACAGCCACTTCAACCACAGCCCGACATCGCTGATTGTTATTGCACCATCCGTGTTGAAGTCCCACGCAAAGTGCCACGGGGCCCAATCAGTCTCCATCGCACCATCCTTCTCGCTTGCCCCCGTGGTACTCCCGCGCCAGCCCTTCGCCTATCAGAATGTCGGCCACGTCTTTCCCATCAATGAGCATCACCGTCAGCGTCCGTCCGTATCGGTCGGTCCCGTCCGGGCAGAAACGCACGTCATGCTCGCTGGCAAGCTCCTGGAGGCGCACGGTAGCCTGCCTCGCAAGCACCGCCTCCGCGTCGCACCTGGCGCGTACTTCCGCCGCATCGAAACCCATGAGTTGGATCTTGTGGCCGCCAGCATGGAGGGTGTCTCCGTCGGCCACCCCTTCAACCAGCCACTGGTAGCAGGTCTGGGCGTGGGCGGGGAGGGCCAGGAGAAGGGCAGCGAGAGTGATGACGAAGCGGGTCACTTGGACTTCTTCATTCTTTGCTCAAATTCCTCCTCCATCTTGCGGCGCCATTCTCGGCGGAGGGGGTCCGTCACCGTGCGCTCGCCGGCCTCTCGCTTTTTCCGTTCCAAGTCGAGATGGAGGGCCGGCGCCAAAGAGAACTTGTCGTTCTCCACCGCGTCCCAGGCCTCATCTATAAGCTCTTGCTCTTCCTGCATTCTGGGGTCGATCTCCCTAAGCCACTCCACGACTTCATCGAAATCATCGATGATCCGCTGCTCCCACTTCTCCCGCCGCTTCCGTTCGGCCTGTTGATTAAAGCCATACATCAGCGCTACGGCGCCAAAGGCATAGGCCCAACCGGGAATGTCTTGAAGCCACGGAAAGAGTTCCATGACGCGCCTCCCTTCCTCTCCGCTCAGGCTGCCAGACTACCACCCAGACGCGCGAGGGAGTAGGGGCAGTCCTACTAAGAGTTAAGACGGTGTCGGCAGCAAGGGTGGCATCTTCCCGGACTGATACTTGGCTTGGATCTGCGGCCTGACGAAGGAGCCGACGGTCTAGCCGATGGGCCAGACGATATGCGCCAGAAACTCCTCCTCAAACTCGGTGGTGCCGGTTTCGACGGCCTTGAGCCTGGCCTTGATGACCAGGGCCAGGGACCGCGTGTGTTGCCAGGTTCAATTGGATTAGTCCCTTACGGAAATCGCTCTGAAGAGAGGTCAAGACGGCGGGCCGCCAACGCTGGGAAGCTTGCTGGCGTGATCGTTGAAGTAGTGCAGCAGCACTTGCTCTATGAGGACTTCGGCGGGCTCGGCTCGGCTGGGCCGGAATTGCCGGAGGAACCATTCCGTGAGCGCGGTTTTGCGGTCGGAAAGTCTGCCGTGCCAAGGCTGTGATAGCGCGTCTGTCGGGCATCGGAGTCGTACCAGCAGCGGCACCAGTTGCCGTCGGGCCCGTCGCGGCCGGGCTTCTTGGCGAGCCAGAAGTCCCCGACGGTGAATTCCCGGTCCTTTCCCTTGGGCATTTGGTGTTCGCCTCCAAAAAGTCGGCTAGGTGCTGCGTGGTGTAGCGCCAGGCCCGGCCGATCTGGATGGCGCCAATCCTGCCTTCCCGGCGCCAGCGGGCCAAGACTTCCTTTTCAACCCCCAGGTAATCGGCGGCCTCTTTCTCGCTCAACAGGGCAGGGAGCGTGGTCACGTCGCCCATGTTGTTCGTTGTTCCGATACTGACGGCATGGGTCACCTCAGCTGCACTCGATGCAGCTTGCAACTCGGCATCATGATCTTGGCGAGCGTGGCGACGGGCCATGGACGTTACCAGCTTCATTATGGCTGCCTCGGCTTCCAGAACCGCGGCGCACTTCTTGTCTTCACCCATCTCGAATCTCACTTCCTCTTCGACCGACAGCTACGCTTCCGCGAGGCCGGGGTCAGATGTGCCTGTAGTCTCGTAACAACGGATGCCTCGGACGGTCCCGCGGACGTAGTAGGTTTTGCCGCGCTTTTTGAGGGAGAGGGGCATTGCATGGCCTCTATCAGCTTCTCGACGTGGCGCTCAGTGAACCGCTTCCGGTTCCCCGCCAGGACATAGTGAGGGTGCAGCTTCAGGAAATCCTGCAGCCAGCGGCGGGACATACGTAGAAGCGCTGCCACTTCATCCATAGTGAAGCATCGCAACTCATGCTGTCGTTTGTCGATCATCCTTCGAGGCTAGCAAAGCCCCCCCGGAGTCGGCTCTGTGGAAATCCGCAGTAGGGAATTCGTGTTCCTAGAGACTAGTGTCAACCTCCAAGAAACAAATGGATCGCGTGAAGCCCACCGCTGTGATGACGTTGTCGTCACTGGTCACGCCCAATCCCTCTGCATCGGACCCACCACCCCTGCTGGACGCGCGCAATAGTTGAAGGCAGACTGCGCAACATGAAAGCAATCATCCCATTGCTGGTCCTTATCACCGGCTCGTCGGTCACGTTGGCGCAAGAGACCGAAGCGCCGGCGACCGAAGTCGCAACGGAAACTCCGCAGCAAGAGGGCGTAACCGGCGTTGCTCATGCCTTGGACGGCAACACCATCCTTCTGCAAGGGCGTGCATTCTCCCTCTTCGCGATTAGGGTCCCGACACTCAATGAACCCGGCGGCTATGATGCGCGAGCCGTTGTCGATGAAGTACTGACCACGCACGGTAGCGAGGTGACCTGTGTCCCGGTCCGCGCCCAGACGCGTTCCACGCCTTACGCTCTTTGCAAGTCGAGCGGAGTTGATCTTGGGAAGGCATTGATCAAAGCCGGCTGGGCTAGGGTCGCACGGAGAACGCTTCACGGCAGTGATGCAGAGCCGGCTGTCGTCGCCAGCTACCGCACCGCCGAAGCGGACGCACGCGCCGCCGGATTGGGTCTCTGGGCCCAACCGGTTGCTCGCTGGTGGGAGTCCTGGTGGTTCGAGATCGTCAAGACCTTGCTGACCGTCGCCGGCGCGGTCTTCGGCTTCTGGCTGGCCGCCGGCTTCAACTTCCGCCGCAACCGCGCGCTGCAGGAACACGCGCGGGAACAGGAAGTCCGGTCCTTGGCGGCAGCCCTTGAGGTCGAGTTTTGCCTGACGTTCGCCAAGATCCAGAGATACATAGAGTTTCTTCGAAAAAACCCGCTCGGCAAGCAAGACAGTAGATACTGGCCGACGTTGCGTGCCTTCGATTTCGGCAAACTGGCCTTCCTGGAAGCGAACTTCACGCGACTGGACCTCCTGGACGCGGACGTCGTCGTCGCGGTGTTGGGCTGCGCACGACAATATGACAGGTTCCAAGAGACGGCAGCGAAGTTTGCAAAGGGCGGTCCGTCGCTTCTGGACGGCACCAAGGAAATGATCGGCATCGCAGAAACGGTCACCGAGGCCCTGAGAGAAAGTGTGCGCGACCTCGCCAAACTCTCTGGCGTCCCGGAAGAAAACCTTCCCCGAGAATGAAAGTCCCGCCGGGCAGCCGCACAAGCTGTCCGGCGGTAGGCTCTGGGAGGCGTCGCGCACGATTAGGACCATCGGTGTCTGTATCCTTTGGGCGGCATGGGAAAGCTGCGGCTGGGGATCTTCCGCTTCGAGCCCTGCTTGGTAAGTCCCTGCCGCCTGTTCTGCTTGGCGATGCGATTCTTGTCGCTGCCGGCGGTGGTGGCGGCCGTCCCATTGGTCTTGGTGTTGTGGGCGCCGTCCAGGAGAAGCTGGAGAGCCCTGGGGTCGTTTGCTGGGGGGGATAGTGTCCTGGGTCGCCGGATCCCATGGACGCAGTGCCAGGCCGGGCTCGTGGTCGAAGTGCCAAACACCCTCGGAAGGCAGACCCAGGAGCCGGCGCAACCGGCGCACCTCGTCCAGCGCCAGATGGAGCTTCACGCCCAACGGGATCGACTTCCTGCGCTTGGGGCGGGGCTGGTCGGTCATTGGATAGCACCCCGGCGACGCCTTGCATACGGCGCCGAAGTGAGCCAATCCGCAGAAAGAAAATGATCCCCGTTAATCCATGAAGTAGAATTGGCACCTTTGCCGCGACGAAAAAACGGGGGAAGAAGTTGGCATACAAGGAGCAACTGGAGCCGCCAATAAGGGCAACGGTTCCCGGATATGGCGCAATCCGCTTTCGCACCTTCGATGAGGTGCGTAGCTGGGCGCTGAAGGAAAGACAGGCATTCGACGCGCCGCTACGCCAGCTGCCTGTGCTCTTTCGCGACGGGGCTGCCCGGTATCAACAGCTGTTCCAGCACATCGTATCGACTGCAGACAGCACTACAGATCAAATGAACGATGATCAAATCGCTGGGCAGGTTCGCTCTGTCCAAGAACAACTCATCCAAATCGGCGATCGCGGATTCGAAACTAGCAGAACGCCACTTGGTAAGAAGATTATCGAGATCAAGCAAACCGACCAAACCTTGGCGGCAGCCCTAATGGCGCTTAGGAGTGACGCGCCCCTGCAAGTCGATAAGGGAACTGATGTCAGAGCTCTTGTCCAAGCACAGGACTTGGTGCGCCACTTCGAGCTCGGGGAGGCTTCGACGGTTGATCTAAGCACAGGAACGCTCGATGACCTCATAGAAGAGTACTCGATCAAGTTCGCCGACCATGCCGAGCTCCTGGATGGACACGTGCGAGAGGGAGATGAATCGGCCAAGAAACTGACCGAACTTCTTGAGGATCAGACATCGCAGCATGGACAACTGACACAGCTCCATCGCGACGAAATGGACGCAATCCGCACGGAATTCGAAGCCGACAAAGCGGCGCTGATAACCTCGTATAGTGAAGAATTGAAACTCAGGTCCGTATCCAGCTATTGGGCTCAAAAGGCCAAAACACACCGGATCGGTTTCTGGTTCTGGACTGCCCTTTTCTTTGGCGTTGCTACAGGCGGGACCACCACTCTCGTATACTATGGTACCGCATTCGTCTTGGATGTGGCATCTACTTCGGAGGCTATTCCTCTTAGTAACCTTGTCGTTATAACGATCCCGGCACTGATCTTCTTTTGGATAATGCGAATGCTGTCTCGGTTTGTTGTCAACAACCTGCGTCGAGCCGATGATGCAAACGAGCGCCGCATGATGATCAACACTTACCTTGCCCTTTTGGCCAAGGCCGAGACACAGGTCACGGAAGATGAGCGCGTACTCTTGCTGAATGCGATCTTCCGGCCGGGGCCCGGAGACGCGAAAGATGACGGCGAAACCTCGCTACTTACTGAACTGCTGCGGAGCCAAAGGGGATCGGCCTCCGGCTAGGGCAGATGCCGCTTGGTCGGCCACCGTGGGATAGGCTACGCGGCAGCGGTCATCGGTGGTGCTGAGATTGCCTGAGTTGGTCATGGGGCACCGTCCATGCTTTCCAGATCAGCCAACGCAGAGGCCATCGCTGCGCCGGCCAAATCCTCCAGGTCTTCCATCTGGTTCGGCGCGTAGCACAGCGCCGCCTTGATCTTCAGGGCGACGCCCTCGGGGGTGGTGGCCTGGGTCTGCATCAGGCGGTCCCAGGCCGCGCTTTCGTCCCAACCGGCAGAGTCCGCGCCCTTCGATAGCTGCTCTATGCCGCGGTCTTTCCGCATTTGCTCCCAGCGAGCCCATTCGGCCTGCAGCGCCTCTTTCAGCAGCTTGCGGCGCTTCTCGCCGGCCTCGGGGTAAACGTTGACATGGGCCCGGGTGGCGTCGTCGATCTCGCCCTCGAAGGAGGCGTACAGCGGTTGCTTGTCGCCTCTGGCATCGCGGTAGACACCGTACTGCACGCGGGGCCAGTCCGAGCCGAACTCCACGGCCATGCGCTTCTCGGCCGCGGTCACTGCGTGGGCCAGTTCAATTGCTCTGGCGTTGGCCTGCTTCCATGCCTCGTACAGGGCGGGAACTTCATCGGCCCGAGCCGATACCGCCAGCGCCACAGAAGAGGTCAAGGTTGCGGTCGCGCCCATGCCGGCCAGAACACTGCGGCGGGTGACGTTGCTTTCTTCGGTCTTCATGGCTCAAGCCTCCTTCACGAGCGCTAGGCGGTCGATGTCCTGCCAGATCGGCGCCAACTCTTCTTCGTCCAAACCGTGTCCCTCCCACTGAATGCGGGCGGCATGTCCCTTCGCGGCGATGTCTTGCAAGCTCAGGGCGGGCTCCTTGTTCAGGGCCTCCCAGGCATCGCTTGCGGCATGGGCGCATTCGCTGGCGAAGTCGTCGTCTTCACGAGTCCTCGCAGCTTCCAGCGCCTCACCATGCGCCAGCCATGCCCGCTGCCAGTCGTGGAACAATTCGCCAATGCGCTTAGAGACGCCTGCCGGGCTCGCAGCAGCCGCTACGGGAGCTGCCGCTACCGGCACCACTGCCGCGCCCTTCAGGACGTTGCGGCGACTGAGAGTGCCCTTAATGCTCTTGTGCATCAGATTTACTCCTTACCGATCCAACAGGTTCTTAATGGTGGCGCGGACGGCCATGAGATTGTGCCGCTCTGTTTCGGTCAGAGGCTTGCCCTTGTCGGCGCGCTCCCAAACCGCGTTCCGCAGTTCATGGGTCAGGCGGGAGACCTTTTCGATCTCTTCCCAGGTCGCGACGGCCTCTTGGTCCACCGCTTCGGCCTGGCGCTTCGCCGTCAGCACGTCCATCAACTCCACGGCTCGCTCGCAGTCCTGGCGGACTTCCTGCGCCACTTGGGCGAAACGGGCCTTCTGGGTCTGGGTGGTCTGCATGGGGCCTATCCTTTTGCCGCTTATCGCTTTATCTTTGACACCCTAGATGTAATTCATCACACCTCAGGTTTCAACACCTGAGAGGTAAATTATGACACCCTGGAGGTAAATTCTGTGCTGACAGGCGCACAAATGCGAGCCGCAAGGGCCTTGATCAAGATGCGGCAGGTGGACTTGGCAAAGGCGGCCGATCTGTCCGAAGAGACGATAAAGCGATTGGAAAAAGACTCGGGGCCGGTCCAGTCCACAGCCAACAATGCTGCCGCCATCCAGAAGGCCCTAGAGGCCGCGGGCGTCGTCTTCCTGCCTGAGAACGGCAACGGGCCGGGCGTCGCGCTGAGGAAGTCATGAGGGGCTTTCTGGCAGCGCTGTGCATTCTGGGCTCCGCCAGCGCGGCACATGCCGACATTATCCGATGGACTGCAAAGGTACGGCTTCCCGGTTGGGGCGCCGCCTCCGCTTCTTGGGGACACGGATAGTCTGTGATGATCGACGGAAGAATCAAACACCTCGCGCGTATTCGGCTTCGGGTCGCCTTCGAAGACCGCGACAACATTGTTGCGCGAGACCGTGAGCAGATCATTTTCGATTTTGCGAGGAAAGGAGGTTTGGTTTCCGGTGCGAGCATTAAAACGGTCGCCGAACGCTACCAGATGGAGATCAAGATTCGGTTTGAGGTTGCCTGGGCGACTTTGTTGAACGTGTTGAACCATATCGGACTGACCACTGCCGACGGGCTGAGCGACAGTGTTGTCAGCTTCCTAGAGCCGCTCTTGCATACCGAAGCCGAGAAGATCTGGGCGTCGATGAAGAACGGCCCGCCGTTCAAATCGAGCACCGAGCTCCCAGTGTCTCGAACTGCCGGAATCGACGCGAATTACAATCGGACGGTCGAGAACGCGTTCTTGAAGCTGAAGTCCGATGCCGAACTCTTGGAGGCCAAAGAGAGACGAGCCCGGCCGGCAATGGAACCATCCGGCGGCGGCACGATTTCAGTCACCGGCGACCAGAACGTAATCATCACCGGTAGCCTGACAAGATCACAGGTGAGTGTCTCAGTCGATCCCTTAGCGATGAGCCAAATCACTGAGGCGCTCGACCAGCTCACGGAAGCGCTTAATGACGTCCGCGATGACGAGCGCTTGAGCATTGATGAACTGCGCGAGATGATTTCGGATTGTCGAGCGGAGATCGGCAAGGACAAGCCGAATCAGACAAAACTTCAGAGCCTTCTGGTTGGGATTGCCACGACCATCCAAACATCTGCGGCGCTCCGGCCGGCCTACGAAACTTTGCGAGCTGCTTTGGCCTGCTTTGATGTCATACTGCCCTGAAATCACCGAGGATTTGTTTGAGGCGTGGACGATGAACTAAAGACGGTTCAGCAGGTGGCGAAGGCTGTCGAGGAAACAGCCAAAGCCACCAACAAGGGGCTTGAGGTCATCCATGCAGCGGGAAGCTACATTGGAGAAGCTCTGGGCTCGCTCCCGGCCGATGCGGTTGGCCTTGCCGGCGGCGACTGGCTGCGGGAGGCCCGCCTCCGAAACCTCGAAAAGCTGAGGCATCGTACAGACCAGATCCGAAAGGACCGGGGCGTCGAAGACCAGAGCCCGGAACTTAGTCCGAGCATCCTCATACCGATAGCTGAAGCTGCCAGCAACGAAAGCCGTGATGATCTTCAAGAGTTGTTTGCACGGCTGCTTGCGAACGCGGCAGACCCTAACCGGGATAATCGTGTGCGGCGGGAGTTCATCGAGCTTGTGAGCCAACTGGAGCCGCTGGACGCGCGCATGCTGGTGGCATTCGCAGAAGCACCGAACGTCAAAGAGTTTCAGGAAGGGCTCAAAGCGAGCTTTCCAAAGGCCCAAACACTAAATGTAAACCTGCCCTCTGATGTTCTTAAGTTCATCGGAGACCCACACCTACTATTCGGCCAGCCACCGGACTCAATTGATTTGGCGCTCAGTAAGTTGGAGTCTCTTGGTATTGTCCGGATTCGTGACAGGCTTGGCACCCAACAGTGGCTGGCGAGACTGCGTAGCGAAAATCGCTTGGACGAAGAGGTATCTTCCTTTCTTCCTCAGGCCACAATTGCGGTAACCTTCGAGACTCTTGGGCGTGAGCTACTGAGGGCGCTGGAGTTGTAAGCTTGCAGCATGAGCGACGCGCCTCCACTCCCAGCATTTCTGGATAGGCGCGGCGGCGTCCCGGACAATTACGATCCCGAGCAGGGCTTGAAGGCCGCCTCCGTGGCCGAGGCCGCAGAGAAATACTTCGCCCGCGCCAAGGACACCACCAAGCTCTATGAGGCCATCGAGGCCAAGCTCGGAGAGCAGCGGCGGTTCGTTCTGTGGTGGGACGAGCAGAACAACAAAGGCGGCAATCCAACCCTTACAGGTCTGAAACGGTTGGAAGACTACGGCGTCGATAGCGTCACTGTTCACCGCTGGCGCACGCTCTACGACCTGACGCGCCTTGATGACGGTACCTGGGCGATGGCGATGGAGCGCGGTGTCATCCGCCCGGATATGGAGCGGAAAGACCTCGCCCCGCTGCTTCAGGAACAGCGCCGGCAGCGCAACCAATCGGAAGCGCCAGTCTCGGTCGACACTTGCACCACAGAGGACCTCGATGACCCTGGGTCGCACGTCGACCCAGGGTCTAAACCGATTACGCTTTCTGAGACCGGCCGCGCGCCCCGTCCGTTAGCGCCCGTCGCTCAATGCCTCATCAATCTCGGAGCGCACGTCGTGCAGTTCCTTCCCATAGACAATAATCTCAAGAAGGCCCGTCTCATCCCCACCCTCTCGATGTCCTTTGTGATGCGAGATGAAGTGCAGAATCTGCCCCACGAACCCAGCCTCGTAGAGCAACACAGACCGATCCATTTTGACGTCTTGCCAATCTGGTCTAAGGGCCGCTTGATTGAGGGTAACTCGTAGTATGGCCTTCGGAACATTGCCGATCTTGTCATGGCAGTAAACTGAAACACCGCTAACAAACTTCGGCTTCTGAAGATCGACCTTGTAGATGTAAAAGGGTGGCTTGCTTCTTTTGCCACCAATGATCTTGCCGGGGTACTCCCACTCATACCTCCACAAAACCGCGCCCGGAAAATAACGTTCAGGAGAGAACTCAAATAGGTTTCGGATGATTGCTTCGTCAGATACGAGAGCATCCGGTGCTTCACTGAATCCAGACATATCTGCCCTCCCAGATCGACTATTATCAATGTTTGATGTGCTGCAACTATACGGCGTAACTCTCATTTCGTCGATCAATTACATACCGCTTCAGTTAGCTCCCACAGCAGCACCACCCCTGGCCTGGATGCCAGATCCACCCGCCGATAGACCTGCCGGGCATCCTGGTGCCACGCCACCACCAGCGTCACCTCGTCCTCCGTCATGGCGATGACCTGCTTTCTGGGCAGGAAACCCACCAGTCCGCACATGTCGGTGCGGGCGTAGGGCCGGGCCCTATCGGCGCCGAAGAGGGAATGCGCGTCCCAGCCCATCAGAACGGCCTGGACGGCCCAGTCGTCGCAGAAGGTGACGGCGCCCAGGCACACATCCTCCCACCAGCGGTCGGGCGCATGGGCCGGCGGGTGGTCCGGATCCAGTAACTCGACCCTTGCCCTCCATTCCGCCGCGGTCGCCTCTGCGCGTAGCTGACCCAGCACGGCCGGCTTGTGTTCCTTCAGCCGGGCCATCAGGTCTTCGGGCAGGGGCGCCTTGCCGGACAGGCGCAGGGTGTCGGCATCCGGCACGATCCGCACGCCGTGGCCGCGGACCTGGCGGACGAGATCGGCGGCGATCATAGGCTGCTGTCCCATGCACCGGGATCGCCCGTTTCAGGACCGGAGTCCTCACCTGGGGCCGCAACAGTGTGTGCCGCCCCCTTACTCCCGTTTTGAGCCGCAACATCGCCGCAACCCCCAGAAACCCTGGCATTCTCGAATTTCCGATCCGCAACATCAGGGGTCTGTGTTGCGTTTTGCAAATCGCTGTAACCCGCAGAATTGCTGGTTTGTGTCGGTGTTGGCCCTTGTTGCGGTAGGTACAGGGCAAACGCTGTCTTCAGCGGACCTTTCAGGCGGTAGCCCTTGGGCGTGCCGTAGCTGGTTCGGATGGTGCAAGGCGCGATGCTGTAGGACTTCAGCAGTCGAGCAATCTGGACAGGCGTAATCGGCTTCTGGCCGCGGCCGTACTCCGGCCAAGGCGCGTCCTCTATCTCGTGTAGCTTCTCTGCCAAGTCCTTGGAGGTGATCCGGTCGTCGCCGACGGTCTTGAAGATGTCGCGCATGTCCGACAGTAGCCTGACGCCAATGGACTCGTTCTCCATGTTCGCGCCGGCCAGCGACATGGCGGCCAAGCGGGCCAAATCCGGCCATCGGCCGCCAACCGCATCAGCGATGGACAAGAGGGACCGCCAATTGTCCGCCGCGCGGTTGTCGATGCCATCGGGCATGGTGGGGTCGCCGTGCTTGAGCCTGCCCTCGTTGTCCTGTGCCCACCGCGCCGCTTTGCGAGCCGTCTCCCGGAGATGATCGGCACGGTCACTGCGGAAGTTATCGATGAGATCATCTGGCCCGCGTCGATGCAGAACGATGGGAATGCTCCTGTCCGCCAAGGTGCTCGGCAGCCTACCGATGCCAGCCAATGCTACTGGGCCGAAGGTCTTGAAGCCCTTTAGATCGTGGTTGTCGCCCTGACAA
Source organism: Rhodospirillales bacterium BBD 1991-14 (assembly GCA_001657395.1). Classification (GTDB taxonomy): domain Bacteria; phylum Pseudomonadota; class Alphaproteobacteria; order Kiloniellales; family Kiloniellaceae; genus Pelagibius. Next base: position 260,191 of record LYSY01000004.1, read on the forward strand.
CGTAAGTGCCTTCCGCCCTTAGCGTGGCCTGCATTCAGAGCGCCGCGCAGGTCTTCATTGACGTCTTTGCCGACCAGGAAGGTATCCATCTCGTCCACCAGCAAGGTGGGCCTGTGCGCGTCCATCAGCCTGAACATGACGGCGGTGGACATGTTCTCGGTCTTCACCGCCCTGGGCGTGAGCATCGACAGCACGTCGAGCAAAGTGGACTTGCCGCAGCCCTTCTCGGGGGCGGTGACGCCGAGCCGGGGAGTGTGCTGCCAGCACTCAAAGGTAAAGCAGTGAACCACCCACAGGGCCGTGGCTTCTATCGCGTGCGCCGGCATCACCACGTAGCGGCGCAGGCCGGCAGCCACCTCTTCCAGCAGGGCGGCGCCGTCGACTTCTTCCGGCCACGGTTCGGGGTCGACAAGCCCCAAACCGCCATCGTCCTGGTCGTCGTCTTTCGGACGCTCGGCCGCCACTAGCTTGTCCAGGATGGTCGGGCGCACCCCCAGACGCTTGCACTCATCCTTCCGGGCCAACTCATAGGCTACCTGGCTCAGGCCGGCGAGGCGGGTGATCGTGGCCTCCACCTCCTTCTCGGTAGCCGGACCCGTGCTGGAGTCTTCGGACTCCGGCGCTGCGGTATCGACATCAACCACATTCTCTGGGCCGAAGGCATCCATGTTCGTCTCTTCCATCAGGCCACACCTCGCAGCAAATCGTTGAAGTCCTTGCCCGTCTCCTTGGGCATCTTGATCTGCGCCTCGCGGCCCTCGTCGACGAAGCGAGCCTTCGCCTTTTCCGCCGCCTCACGGCCGGGATTGAACGTGGTGCCATCAGCCCGCTTGCTCTTGTCGTGGTCCGCGTAGATCACCACGGTCTTGGTGTTGTCAGGCAAGGTCACGTTGATCAGGCCGGAGGTGCTGAGGCAGGCCCAGGTGGGAATCCCCGTCACTTGCTGGACGCTGAGGCCCGTCTCGATACCCTCGGTGAGCGCCAGGGTTTCGCCGGCACGGGCAAGGCGGACGGCACCGCGTCCGGGCGGCCCATAGGTGAGTTTGGACTCGCTCACGGGTGCCGCGCCGCCGGTCATCTTGATGAAGACCCGATGCACCGCGGAGGGCTCCCGGCTGGGCCAGGCGCAAACCGCAGCCACCAGTGCCGGCAGAAACAGTCCGGTGGGCCCATGCTTCAGACTGTGGTGATAACGCAGCGTCGGCGGCAGAGCAGTGGTGATGCCGCGGCCCCGCAAGTAGGTCTCCGCCGGGGTTCCGTCGATAGGCTTGGCCTCCTGCCACCAATTGCGGGCCTTGGCTGTCTTTTCCCGCTGACGGGCTTCCTCGGCTTCCCGGCGCCGACGGATCTCCGCGAGTTCGGCCTCGGTCGGTTCCCAGTTGCCGGCTCGACCCTCCCAGAGCCCGCGGGCCTTCAGGGCGTCCAGGACAGCCTCCTGAGAGCAGCCGGTGAAGCATCGCAGAAGGGGCCGGCCATTGTCGCCCAGCTTGATCCTGAGAGACGGGTTGCGGTCTTCGTGCGCCGGGCAGCGGGCCATGCCGTAGTCGCCCTGCCAGCGGCCGTTGAGTGCTTCTGTGAGGGCTCGTGCTTCATCTACCATTGGCCGGCCTCCATCCTGTCGGCGATCTCGCGCCGAACTTCCTCGCGTGCGTCATCTATGGCGCGCTTGAATTCGATCACCGCGTCCTGGTCGACGTACTTCTCGATGGCCTCTTCGCAGAGCCGCCGGCCCGCTTCGCGCGCCACCACCAAGGCGTTGGCCTCGCACTTCCTGACGCCGAAGCGCTCCAGGTAGTCTTGGACGTAAGGCTTGTGGTGATCGTGGTGGGTAGGGTCTGCGAGATCCTTCCCGGACCCGGTGGCTAGGTTGTCGATCCAGGTGAGACCGTTCTCAGCGATGAAGTCGAAGTTCAGGCCGAAGCGATCGACGACTAGGTTCCTAGGATCCCAGCCGGCCGCCACGGTGTCCTTGATGTTGTCCTTCAGGCGCTCGCCGATCACGAGGCCGGACGGATCATGGTCTCCGCAGTAGAGCAGGACACATTGCTTGCCACGCTGTTCCCAGTGCTGAAAGCGCCGGATCATGGCGACCCGCATGTTCAGGTCCCAGGTGCCGCGGGCATTGGCGATGGGGATGCTGTAGCGCTCGCAGATCGGGGCAAACAGCCCCTTCAAATCAACCTTCTCCGCCAGCAGTTCCAGGTAGCAGTCTTGGTTCTCCCAGAAGGAGACCGGCTGGTAGTGCAGGTGGGCATAGCTGATGTCCTTGATGATGCCGGCGGCCTCTTCCTCCGGGCTGGTGTCGTCGACATACTCCAGGCCATCCCACTGCCGGGCGGAGTCATCGGCAACGATGTCGAAGGGAAGGAGCCCGAGCTTGCGGCATTCGCAGATCAGGCGCTCGGCTGCATCGAAGTCGCCTTTGAGGAGCCCGTCCTTTTCCAGCATGTAGCACCAGCCGCGGGCGGACACATCGAAATCGAGCCTTGCCCTGATTTCCAAGATGCCCTCGCAGAAGGCCGCAAGTTCCTCCTGGTACTGCGCCTCCCTGGCGGCGGATCGCCGGCCTCTGCCGGCCTTGGGGAGAGTGATCATCAACCGACCCTCCGAACGACGCTGTGGACCGGGTTGGGCGGCATCGCATCACCCCCGGCCTTCTGCACCATCTGCGGTGTCAGACGTCCATATCGGTACAGCAGATCCAGAACCGCGGTGTTGCAGTCCTCGGCTTCGGCCAGGTCGCTGACCAGTTCGCCGACAGCGCGAGGGCCCAGGCTGTGGAGCCGTTCGATTGCCCGCCGATACGAGAGGTTCGCCATCAAGCGGCTGTTGGGAGTCGGGATCGCCGTCATCACTGGGCACCTCCCAGCAGGGACCGGAAGTCCATGTCGGCGCCCTGGAGGGCTGTTTCGGCCTCGTCCAGGCAGTTCAGGTGGTCGGTGGCCTTGCGGGCCTCCTGGGCTGCGGCGAGCCACTGCAGGGCCCGCCTGACGGCTGCGACGGCCTCCGGGGGATAACTGCCGTCGGCACCGAGCCCGCGCAGGGCATTCACATGCTCACGGCCCGGGCGCAGGAGGGGATAGGGCTCATGCTTCCTGCCGGGGCTGCGGGGATCCGGGAGATTCGATAGTTCGCTGAGGGAAGAAATATGCATTGCGTGGTAGTTCCTCTGTTCTGAGACAGGGACCTACCGGCTTGTCGAAGAAGCGGAGAATCGCTATATTCGGGGTTGTCCGCACCCGCTATAGCGTTTTGTCACACCCCTCGCCGGTCTGTCCCTGGCGGGGGGTGTTTCTATGCGGCCTCTGCGTTACGGGATGCGCGACGCTCTCTCAGCCATGCCATGACCTCAGCGTAACTGTGGCCCACGGCGCCCTTTGGGCCGGCCGCAGGGTTGATCTTGAAACGCTGAGGGAAGTGGCCTTCCTGCTCCAACCGCCAGAGCTGCATCCTGGTCATGCTGGTCAGGCGTTCGGTCTCGGGGATGCGCAGGATGCGATCTTCGGGCGGGTTCTGGGCGACGGGGGCGGCGCCGGCCAGGAGTGCCTCACGGGTTGCCATTCTTTGCTCCTTTCGGTTGGGCCGCGCGTAACGCGGCGTCACTTCTCGGAACAAAATGAGCGTTCGGTGTGGCAGGGTAAAAATGGACAAATAAGCGCCGGTTCAGCGCCAATTATGTCTATTCCTTGATTGCCCTCTTGGCCGCTTGAGCGAGCGCATGGTCGGTTAGGCCGGCCAGGTCTGAGGCGGGAGCGACGGCCGCGCGCAGGTAGCGAAAGAAGGGCCCCGATGGATTGCCCGCATCTTGCTTATCGGTGCTCACAGCAGAGAACCTTGCTGGCTTTCCAGTGGCCGTGGTGAATATGTCAGCCAACTGGCAAAGGACCACCGCGCGTGAGGTCTTGGGCTTCGGCCCGCGCTTCGGAGGCTGTATGTCGCGCGCCATCGTCTCCGCGGCATGCTGCGCGGCAAGCGCCGTGTCGTCGGGTGCAGGCCATGTAAAGTCTATGCCCTCACGGGCTAGCGCAGCACGAACATTGAGGTTCATACCCTCCATTGCGCGAGCCAGGGCCATCAAGGTTTCAACATCTCGGACCCGATGGTCGCCGGCCGGTAACTCGGCCATAGCGGACCTCCTGCCGGCATACGCGCGGACAGCATCATAGGCAGCCTGCACATGGTCGCTATCTGTTTCGACCCCGAGTGTCTTGGCTATTGCGTCCCACTGGCCTTGAGAGATTGGAAGGCTAGGCTTGTATTTGATTTCGACCGTGACGGTTTCCGCTTGGGGGGCTCTGCCGGCCACGGGTGGGTCCGCTGGCTTCTTCATGCCGGACGACCCTCCTTTATCGGCCTCACGTTGTCGGCCGGCGGATTCAGGATCCGCTCTATCAGGCCGGCCAGTGCCTTTAGGGCGTCGCCGCGCTCCTTGGTGTAGTCGTGACGGTCGTATGTTTCGCGGATCGCGTTGCCGGTGTGGCCCGTCACCTTGTCCGCGATCTTGTCGGAAACGCCAGCCCGCGCCATCAGCGTCTCAGCGGTGCGCCGCAAGTCGTGAAACCTCCAGCCGGGCAGGCTGTGCTTCTTGGCGTTCACGGCTTCGCCCAGCGCCTTCGCGCGGGCTGCGGTGATTGCCTCGTCCAGTCGCCGCTTGGCTTTACCAAAGCCCTTGAAGTGGCTCTCGCCGCGGCCGGTAAAGACGTGGGCGTTACCCTCTACTTTGCTCTGCTGGCGAATGATGTCGAAAGCCAGAGAGGGCAGGGGAAGGATCGTGCCATTGCCCTTCTCGCGAACCTCGGTTTCGATCCGCCAGTGGCCGGCGGCATTCACGTCATCCCACTTGATAGAGGCGATCTTCGCGATGCGTTGGCCGGTCAGGAGGCCGAAGCGCACCATTTCGCCGTAGGTGCCGAAGTCTCCAGCCACCTGCCAAATCAGTCGAATCTCGTCATCGTCCAGAACGCGCGCCCGGCGCCTTTCCACCGGGTCTGTGCGCCGCATCTTGCCCGTGATGACGCAGGCGTAATCATCGTCTCGGGAAGCCTGCCAACGCATGATGCCCCTGACTGTCGCCAACACCCTGTCTGCCTGCACCGGGCCGTGGTTGTCTTCGATGTCGTCGAGCAGCTTCGCCACGTCGCTCTTGCGGATCGATACGAAGTCGCGACCCTTCCAGGCCGGCAGGATGTAGATATCGAGTTGGCGCCGTAGCTCGCCCTCGGATCGCAGGCCCTTGGCCTTCACATGACGGGTCATCCAGTTTTCGGCTACGGCCTCGAAGCTGTCGGGCTGGACAGGCGGTTCCTCGAAGGGAGCGAGCCCGGCCTTGATGCGCTTGATCGCCGCCTTTGCCTTGTCGCGGGCCTCGTCGACCTTGAGTTCCGTCCCGCCGATGGTAGCCCAGATTTGCTTGCCGTAGGGGTCGCGCGCCACCGCGGAGAAGGTCTTGGCGCCGGCTGGTGTCACGCGGACGTAGAGCCCAGGCTGGTCTTTGACCCGGACGGCGTACTTGGCTGCCTCGGCTTTCAGGGCGGTGATCTGGTTATCTGTGTTGACGGCCTTGCGCCGGGCCATTTTCGTCTCCGGGCTAACGCTGGACAAACAAATGCCGATGCAACGGAGTGTAACGCCGCGCTTCCGCATGTCGCATTAAGCCAGGAAACCCGGCATTTTCAAGGATAGCGTTACTCAGCGATATTCTGAGTTACAGGAGAATAGCTGACTCTTAATCAGCGGGTCCTAGGTTCGAGTCCTAGTACGCCCACCAAAACTCCGCTTTTTTGTATCCGGTTCTCAGACCGTCTCATCACCGGGGCTGCTTGAAGCAGGGACCGTTGCGCCGCAGGCTGCGCAGAACGTCGCTTGCGGCGTGCGCAGCGGTTTGCCGCAGGCGCCGCACGGCGGCCCGAGGTCCCGCAGCCTGCGGTGCCAGAGAGCATTCATGTCGGTCTCGCGGAAGCCGGTGATCTGGAAGTAGCGGTCGAGAGCGTCCTGACCGTGCTCGACCTCCAGTGCCTCGCTTAGCGAGGCACCGTGTTCGGCCCGGTAGTGCTTGATCTGCTCTGTGGCGGCGCGCAGGAGCGGCTCGATCTCCTCCCACTCCTGCTCGTCCAGCATCGGCACCTCCGTGCGGCTGCGCCAGCAGTACAGCGTCTTGGCCACAGCGCCCTTCCTTTTTTGCCGGTGTCCCAACACGGGACGCATCCTAGGGAACCGGATGGCACGCATCAATCAAACGTGACCACCGCGTGAGGCGGATCTCGTATAGCCTGCAAATCGCTGGGTGGCGCGCGTGGGAGAGCCCTTCCCGATGCAGAAGATGAACTGGGACGATCTTCGGTTTTTCCTGGCGGTCGCGCGCGAAGGCTCGCTGTCCGCGGCGGCGCGGGCGCTGCGGGTTTCGCAGCCCACCGTCGCACGGCGGATCGAGCAGCTTGAGCAGCAGGCAGGCCAGGTCCTCTTCGGGCGGGACTGTCAGGGCGTCTGCCTGAACGAGGCCGGACAGGCGGTTCTGCGCTTCGTCGAGGGCATGGAGCGCGAGGCCGAGGGCATCGACAACTTCCTGCACAACGCCGCGCGGCTGCCGCGCCCGACGGTGCGGATCGCCACCACCTTCAACCTCGCCAACTTCTGGCTCACCGACAAGCTGGCGGGTCTTTCACATCGGGATTCCTCCGTGCGCTATGCCGTACAGGTCGGCATCGAAAAGGCCGATGTGCAGCGTTACTGCGCCGACATCGCGGTCCGGATGGGCGACCCGGAAGACGAGACCCTGTTCGGCCGCAGGGTCGGCAAGGTGCACTGCGGGCTCTACGCCAGCGATGCCTATCTGGCCGACCGCGGCCTGCCGCAGAGCCCGGCGGCGCTGGCCGGGCACCGGATCATCGGGGCCGAGGGCGCGGTCGAGAACCTGCCCCAATGCACGGCGCTGCGGCAGCTCAGCGGCAGCGACGGCTGCGATTTCTGTGCCGACAACACCAACATTCAGTTGGCCGCGGCGCGCGCGGGGCTGGGCATCGCCACGCTGCCCTGCTTCGTCGCGGAAAGTGAGAAAACCCTGCAGCGCATCCTGCCGGAGGACTTCGATATTCCCGTCGACCTCTGGGTTCTCGTCAACCACGACCTGAAGGAAAGCGGGCCGGTGCGCCGGACCTACGACTTCATCCTGAATGAGGCGCTGCGCGACTCCGCCCTTTTCAAAGGCGCCGCCGCGGGGCCGGAAGGCACAAGCGACGGCAAGGTGGTTTCCCTCTCCGCCGCGCAGTAGGCCGCCCGCTCAATCCTCCGCCCGTCCGAGGGCCTAGCCCAGGGACCCCGATTTTGGGGGCGCGCGCGTTGCTTAGTTGGTCGAGCGGCTGATCATAATCAGCGGGTCCCAGGTTCGAGTCCTAGTACGCCCACCAATCATCTCAGAAACTTAGAGGCCGTCCTGCGGAACTTGCCCAACTCTGCCCAATGCGCCGAGAGTTGGGCAGCCTAGCTTTCGTTGCTCGGGCGTTCAGCTCTTGGGCTTGCGGTCTGGCTGCCAGCGGAAGCGGAACCCGCCGAACTAGTCCTCATCCTCCTGCATGGCGAGCGGCAAGGCGCCGATTGAATTATAGGTGGCATTGCTTCATTCTGGGATCAGCTAGAAGTAGTTGGGAGAGTAGGCTTGTCTGCGTCTTGAGAGTTGGTGCATTCCCCGTTTGTCAACGCGGAAACTGCCAGATGGCTCGGATACGGAATGGAGGGGAGTTATTATGCTTGGAAAGCTGGTTGGTCGACGGCTTGTTACGCTTCTCTTCTCAGCACCGGTATTTCTGCCTCTACCTAGTTTTGCGGTGGATTGCGAAAGGTTAGATCCAAAGTACCAAAGTACACTCAAAGAAGAGTTTCAAGGAAAGGCAAAGGCTGCAGTTAAGGGATTCCTTGGAAGATTGGTTGAGGCAGATGCCGATATCGATGGTCAATTCAGGTTGTTCTATTCAGAAACCGGCAAGGAGTTTGGAGACAAAAATTACCAAGCGTACATTTTCGGTCTGATGATTTTCTTTAGATGCGAGCAGCTCAATGAGTCCGAATATGATGACGATAGGAAATCTGAAGAATTCTATAAGCTTTTTGATCGTTTGATAATTGGCCCGCCCGAAGTTGATACTGAAGAAATTGGAGGTGAGACTGTCATTCCAGGTGTTTTCAGAATCAGCTTCCAAGATACGATTTCAGATATTGAGGCTAAGGCGACTGCGCTTGGGATGAGCTATCAAGTGACGAACCGCCCGGACGGCAAGCGTTGGGCAGTCATTACCTTGCCGACATACCTCGGGCTAGTTGTACCAGGCGAGGCCGATCCATTTGTTGCAATGTTCGGTTTTGGCGAAGACGGAACGCTAAGTCAGTTTGAGTTGCACAATTTCCAAGAGAATACATTTGATGATTGGTGCGCCAAATCAAGCGGCGGCGATATAAGCAGCAGGTTTTTGTATGTAATTGATCGCTATAGAGCGTATTTTGATGAAGTTGCTGGAAATCCTAAACAAAGAATTACGAGCGACCTCAATCTCGAGAGATTTCTTGACATTGATGATTTCTACTTCGAAGACTCAACTGGCAGAGAACTTCGAGTATCTTGTGCGCGACTGACCTCAGGTGGAACGGACCACCATGGAGAGTTCATAAAGGCCAGTGTCTTTGTAGACTACCCACCAATCCCAGGCTCGCGGCCATTCTAGCAGATAGGTTGCAATCCACTCTTTGCGATGATCCCAGTCTAGCCAATAGTTCGACAGCGCGTCCGTTGCAACTGGCCCAAGCAGAGAAGCTTGTGCGAAGGTCTCCAGGAATAGAACGACGGCTTGGCTCTGAGCCTTGTTGAACAGGGCGAACTTCGAAATCTGGAAGGCCCGTTGCTGCGTCTACGGCTTTGCGATCTGCTGCCGCTGCCACTCCTGATCTCACCGCTCAGTCCTGCAGCACCGCCAGGCGGCTGATATCCCAGGTGACCCAGACCCGGTCTTCGGCGATGCGCTCGGCGGCGCCGGCGTCCATGTAGGCGCGCAGCACGGCGCTGCCGTGCTCGCCGACCCGGATGTCGAGGGTGGTGCGGCTGCCTTTGAAGAGCTTGCTGACGACGCGCCCAGGCAGGGCGTCTCCTTCGGCCGGTGGCGCCGGGTGGCAGGCCAGGCTCTCCAGGCGCAGGGAGGCGGTGATGGGGCTGCCCGCTGCGGGAATCGCTCCCGGTACGGCGCCCTTCAGGTCGAGGCCGTTCCAGTCGATCACGACGCTGCCGTTCTCGGCGCCCTTCACCCGCCCTTCGATCAGATTGGTCTCGCCGATGAACTCGGCGACGAAGCGGCTGCGCGGGCGGAAGTAGAGGTCCTCCGGCGTACCGTCCTGCTCCACGCGCCCCGCGTTCATCACCACGATGCGGTCGGACATGGTCAGCGCCTCCTCCTGGTCGTGGGTGACGAAGAAGAAGGTCTTGCCCGTGCGCTTCTGGATCTGCTTCAGCTCGACCTGCACCTGGCCGCGCAGCTTGGCGTCGAGCGCACCCAGCGGCTCGTCCAGCAGCAGCAGCTTGGGGTCCGGCGCGAGGGCGCGGGCGAGGGCGACACGCTGGCGCTGGCCGCCGGAGAGCTGGTCGGGCATGCGGTCCCTGAGCGCCGAGAGCTGCAGGAAGTCCATCAGGTCGTCGCTCTGGCGGGCGATCTCCGCCCGGGTCCGCCCTTTCAACTCCAGGCCGAAGGCGATGTTCCGCGCCACGCTCATGTGCGGGAAGAGGGCGTAGTCCTGGAACACCATGTTGACGTCGCGGCGGTTGGGCGGCAGGGCTGTCACGTCCTCGCCGTCGATCACCACGCGGCCCTGTGTGGGTGTCTCGAAGCCGCCGAGCATGCGCAGGGTTGTCGACTTGCCGCAGCCCGAGGGGCCGAGAAAGGTGATGAACTCCCCGGCGCCGATGCGCATGTCGAGGTCGTCGACGGCGGTCACCGCGCCGAAGCGCTTGGTGATCCCGTCCAGGTGGACGATGGCCCTGCCTGAATCGGTGTTTGGGCTCATGTCGATACTTGGGGCAGCACTCATCCTCAGGAACCTTTGTTCAGCCGCCGCATGGAGCGCTCGGCCCAGAGGCCGAGGATCGCGGTCAGCACCAGGACGACAGCGGAGATCGCATTGATCTCCGGCGACATGCCGGTGCGCAGCATCGCGAAGATCAGCACCGGCAGGGTGGGCTCGTAGCTGCCCAGGAAGAAGGAGCGCACGAAGTCGTCGAAGCTCAGCAGCATGCAGAAGACCCCGGCGCCCACCAGGGCCGGCACCAGATAGGGCAGGGTGACGCGGAAGAAGGCGACGATGGCGTCGGCCCCCAGGTCGCGCGCCGCCTCGATATGGCTGGGCGGCAGGGTCGAGAGGCGCGCCATGACCACCAGGGCGACGAAGGGCACGTTGTGCACCGTGTGGCCCAGGATAATGGCCAGCATGCCGGGCTCGATCTCCAGGCCGCGGGCGAAGATGCGCAGCGAAATCGCTGAGATGATGCCCGGCACCACCGCCGGCAGGCAGGTCAGCGCAAAGACGATCAGCTTGCCGCGGAACTTGTGGGGGCCCAGGAAGCAGGCGACCCAGGTGCCGATGCTGAGCGACAGGACGGTGCTGGCAATTGCAATCGCCATCGAGTAGCCGAAGACGCCCAGCACCTCGGCATCCTGGAAGATGCCGGTGTACCACTCCAGCGTCCAGCCGCGGATCGGAAAGCCGATGAACTTCGAATCCTTGAAGCCCATCATCACCATCAGCACCAGCGGCACGAAGAGATAGACGATGAAGGCCCAGTAGATGACCGACATCAGGATGCGGGTATGGCGCGTCATTCCGTCATCCCCCTCATTGCATCATGCCCCTCATTGCATCATGCCGCGGCCACTGCGGCCCATGATCTTCAGGAAGATGGCCGCTGCCGTGAGGGTGGTAATCAGCATGATGGAGGCAAAAGCCGCGCCCACCGGCCACTGGTCGCCGGCGACGTGGAAGAAGCCGGCGATGGTCTCGGCAAAGACGGTGGTACTCGGCCCGCCCAGCAGCACCGGCGTGGCGTAATAACCGGTGGAGATCAGGAACACCAGAGTGCAGCCGGAGGCGATGCCCTCCTTCGAGAGCGGCAGGGTCACCCGCCAGAACCGGGTCCAGGAGCCGGCGCCCAGATCGGCGGCAGCCTCAAGATAGGTGTTCGGGATCTTCTCCAGCGCCGAATAGAGCGGCAGCAGCATGTAGAGCGAGGTCAGGTAGATGATGCCGACCCCCAGGGAGAAGCTGGTGTACATGAAGGGGATCGGCCGGTCGATGAGGCCGAGGAACTTCAGGATCAGGTTCACGGCGCCGTTGTTGCCCAGCAGGATCATGATGGCATAGGTGCGCACGATCTCCCCGACCCAGAAGGGGATCAGGAGGATGAGCAGAAAAAGCATCTGGCGGTTGCGACGGACATGTTTTGCGAGGAAGTAGGCGACGGGGTAGGTGAGGACCAGGGTCGAGAGCGTCAGCACGAAGGCGAAGCCCAGCGTGCGGAAGTAGGGCATGACGAAGATCGCGTCCTCGAAGAACTTGCCCCAGTTGGCCAAGGTGAGCTGCGGCACCGCGCCGGCGGTGGGCGGATAGGAATCGAGGAAGCTGATCCAGAACATGCGCAGGATCGGCCCGAGGTGGGCAAAGACCACCCAGAACAGCGGGAAGCTGGCCAGCAGCCAGAACCGCCGCCGCTGGGTCTTGAACAGCACCGCGGAGACAGCCTGGTAGAGGTCGCTGGTCAGCAGCCGGCCCCAGAGGCTGCGGCCATTGCCGGCCGCTCCCGCGCGCGTGACGCCGGCGAGTTTCGAATCGCTTTGTGCCATACGGCCTTTCCCGCTGCCTGTGACGTGGCGGTGAAGAAGGGGCGTCCGCTCCGGACGCCCCCGCCTCACAGGGCCCGGCGCCTCAGGCGGCCTTGATCTGTTCGACCGCCGGGTCGATCAGCTCGTACTTCATCTTGTTGGCCTCGGCGCGAAAGAAGCGCAGGCCCTCAAGCTCTTCCTCGGTGAAGGAGGCTGCCTTCTTCTCCAGCTCGCTCAGGTGTGCGTCGGCGCCTTTGAAGGTTGAGATGAAGCCGGAGGCCTTGGTCATCTCCGCGCCGACCTGGGAGGAAGCGAGCAGCGCGTCGAGCAGCTTGTAGGCGTTGTCCGAATTTGGACCGTTGTTGGCGACGTTCAAGGTGTAGACGAAACCGTAGGAGCCTTCCTTCGGAATGGTCATGCGCACCGGGAAGCCGTCCATGATCAGTTTGGAGATCGGGCCGTTCCAGGCATGGGCGAGGACGACGTCCTGGTTGATGAACATCTGCTGGATTTCGGCGCCGGAGTCGTAGAACTTGCGCACCTTGTCCTTGTGGGAAATTAGGAAGTCGCGCACCTCCTCGACGATCGAGGCGGCCTGGGCGGGGTTGTCCATGTACTCGATCATGTTGCCGTCATAGCCTTTGGCCAGAATCATCACCGACATCATGTCCTGAATGATGTAGGCGGTGCGGCCGGCGTACTTGTCATCGAACATGATGTCCCAGGACCTGGCTTCCTCCGGCGTTACCTCTTCGCTGTTATAGGCCATGATCTCGGCACCCGAGAGAATCGGCGCGCCCCACTTGTTGCCGTTGATGGTGGCCCAGTCGCTCTCCGAATAAACCGGGTTGATGGTGCCCCAGTTCTTCAGACGGCCGGTGTCCATGGGCGCCAGGAGCTTGGAATCGATGAACTGCAGGAAGCGGTGGCCGGCCACCGTCACCACGTCGGCGGTGGGATTGGGGGCCTCGGCGGCCAGCAGGTTGAACTGCTTGCCCTGGTCGTCGACGAGGCGGATGCGGACCTCGATGCCGGTTTCCTTCTCGAACTCGGCCTTGAAGTCGTCGGGGATGAAGTTGGCATAGGTCCAGACGTTGACCACGCCGGAGGCCCGCGCCGAACTGCGCCAGACGGCCGGCGCGGCAAGCACGGCAGCGCCCGCCGCGGCGCCCTTGATGAAACGGCGTCTGTTTGTCGTAATCTTGCTCATCTCTCTTTCCCCTCTTTCTTGGTTTTCACTGATTGCCGAACGTTTCGGGTGCGCGGTGTCATCCCGCGCTTTGCGGGCGGGCCTGCGGCCGGTCTTCCGCCAGCCTTGTCTCACCCGTCGGGTAACCGTCCCTGGCGAGCCGTTTGAGCGCCTCCAGGGACATATCGTCGAGCGCCAGCGCCTCGAGCAGCCGGTTCTCGTGGAAGAAATCGCGTCCGTAGAGCGCGGAAAAAATCTCGATCCCCGCACGGTGCAGGGTGGCCGGGCGGCCTGCCAGTTCGCCGAGCTTGACGGTCATCAGGAGGCCGTAGGGCGCGTCCTCGGTCACGTAGCGGCTGTCCGCCGTCGCCGGGCCGGTGCCGCCGCGGCCCTCGCGGTGCATCTCCTGGTTCATCGCCGAGACACTGTCCAGGGGCACGTGGAAGGAGAGGTGGAAGTGCTCGAAGATGGTGCGCACGGAAAGGCCGAGCGCCTCGCAGATCGCCAGGCGCTCGCGGTCCAGCGCCTCCAGCAGGCGCCCGACGTTGGGTGTCACGTTGAGGCCCTGGCCCCAGGCTTCGCCGTGTTCCATGCGCGTCATGTTGCAGAGTGCGATGCCCATGTGGTTCTGCGGGTTGAGGTTGCTGAGGGTGATGGCCAGCAGGCCGTCGCGTTCGACGAAGCGGTCGCCGAACAGCGCCTGGCAGCAGGCCAGTCCCTCCGCGCTCAAGGATTCCGGCAGGGTGCAGATGTCGACCTTGCTGCGGATCGTGTTGACCTGCGCTTCCACCAGGCTCGGCTGCCGGCCCGAGGTGACGGTAGTGCCCCAGGCGACGATGGGCAGCACAAGCCCGCGTGCGGCCAGCAGCCTGGAGAGATAGAGCGCGCCGAGGGAGGCGTGGGAGGAAATCAGAACCGTCTGACCGGCGCGCAGATGGGGCGCCAGGGCATCGAACACGGCCTTGTGTCCATAGCCGGGCAGGGCGATCAGGATCACCTCCGCCTTGTCGGCGAGATCGGCGGCGGAGGCCGCGACGCGGGGATGGAACGCGCCTTCGACCGCGCCCGTGGCTGCCAGCGCCTCGCCGGCCGCCAGGCGCTCGGTGCGCGCGCCAGAAGGGGACCAGAGCGCTGCCTTGTGGCCGCTCTGTTCCAGCAGGGCGGCGGCACCGAAGGCGATGGCACCGGCGCCGGCGATGCCGACGGAGAGACTGTGCGGCGCTTCGGCCATCACGCCTCCCCTGCCTGTTTGGTGACGGGTTGCGTGGCCACCGGGTCGCCCAGCAGGTGCATCAACCGGTTGGCCCAGCCGAAGAGGGCGGTGGAGAGAACGAGGTCGAGGATCTCGGCCTCCTCCAGGCCGGCCTCGCGCAGCGCCAAAACATCGGCCTCTGTCGCTTCGCTGGGGGTCTTGGAGAGCTTCACGGCGAAGGCGAAGATGGCCGCTTCGCGCGGCGGCAGCGACGCAGCCTCACCGGCAGCGAAGATCTGCTCCATCTGCCGGGAGTCCTTGGTCAACTGGTTGTAGCGGCTGGCGTGGACGGCGGCGCAGTAGACGCAGCGATTGACGACGGAGGCGCCGACGGCGCCCAGCTCCCGCCCGGTTCGGCCAAGACCGCCGCGGTTGTACATGATGGCGTTGAACAAGGGCGTGCGCGCTTTCAGCGTCTCCACGTCGTTGGCCAGCACCAGCACGTAGTCGGAGACCTTGGTGTTGGAAGGCGTGACCTTCAGGGCGTCGCGCTGCGCCGGCGTCGCCTCGGCAAGGTCGATGGGCTGCACGCGGGGGCGCCACTGCGGCACCTTCACGGTGAAGTCATGAATCACCTCGGGGTCTGAGAGCGCCGTGCTCATGCCGTTGCCTGCATCAGCTTCAGCCCGGCGACGACGCGGAGCTGGTAGGCGAGGAAGGCCGTCAGTTCGGCCAGGCGGACGATGTCGGCGTCGGTGATACCGGCGGCCTTCAGGGCTTCGATATCGTCCGCCGTCGCATCCTTGGGCGACAGCGAGGCGAGGTCCGTATAGGCGCTAAAAGCGGCGAGGCGGGCATCGGCGAAGTCCTGCGTGGCAGGATCGGCGAGAGCCACCAACGCGCCGTCGGCGCCGGCCGCCTTCAGCAGACCGCTGTAGTGGTCGGCCAGGGACTCTTCTTCGTGCAGAAGGGTGGCCCGCAGCGCCAGAGCGGCGCGCAGAGCGTGGGAGAGGCCGCCCGGCTCCTCCGGAACGAGGGCGGCATCGTGCGCCTGCTGGGTCATCGCCAGGATGTCGGCACGGCCCTCCAGGGCCGCCTGCAGCGGGCTGTCGGGCGGCAGGGCTGCCGCATGCCGCACCACGTCGGTCTGCTCCGGCGTTTCTGCCGTTGTGGAGTCTGCCGTCTTGGATTCTGGCGCCATGGATCAGCCCCCCACCTTGCTGAGGGGCGCCACGGCTTCGGTGTCGATTTCGCTGGCGGTCCACTCGTCGCCCTGAAGCTCCGGCTTGTCGTAGTCGATCATGCCCTGGAAGTAGGCGGCGACATCTTCCTGGTAGAGGGTTGCGGCCATCTCGCGCGCCAGCCACGAAGCGCCCTCGCTGATCCCCGGGATGTCGCCGCTGACCTTGCCGAGGCTGGCGGAGGCGCCGTAGTTGAAGCAGTAGATGTGCTTCAGCCAGGGCGCTTCACCGGTCTTGCGCTCGCGGAAGGTGAAGTCCGTATTGAGGTAGGGGAACCTGGCGAGATCGTCGTTCTGCTCGTTGGCCGGCGGTGTGTAGCGGTCGCGCCAGAGCTCGATCTTGTCGGCGTAGCCGTCAAGCTCTGTGCGGGCCATGGGGTCGGTGGTGAAGCCGGTGGCGAGTATCATGTAGTCGGTCGCCAGGCGCAGGCCGTCGACCGTGTCGATCACCAGCTCTCCGCCGTCGGGCCGCACCCCTGCGATCCCCTTCCCGAAGTGGAAATAGACGTTCTCGTTGCGGCTGGCCCGCAAGGTGGAGCCGCGCGGCGCCGGTGTCTGGGTGGCGAAGGAGTACTGCATGAAGCGCCAGCGCCATTCGTCCGGCAGGTCCGCGAAGCCGGCGGTGAAGCCGAAGGAGCCAATGCCCATCATCTTGTTGACGGTCGGCATTTCGCGGCGGCGGATCAGGTGACGCACTTCCTTGGCGCCGTGCTCTGCGGCCTCGGCGGCATTCTCAACGGCGGAGGCGCCGGCGCCGATCACGACAACGCGCTTGCCTTTCAACGCGGCGAAGTCGATGTCCTCGGAGGTGTGTGCCCAGTGGCTGCGCGGCAGGTCGCCGATGAAGGCGGGGATCTGCGGGTGCCCGGTGCCCTCGCGGCCGGTGGCCATGATGCACTTGCGGGTCAGAAGGCTTTGCTCCGCCGCGGCGCCGGCCAGTTCGAGGCGCAGGTAGTCGCCCTCCGGCAGGATGCGCTTCACTTCCACACCGTTCTCGACCGGGATGTCCAGCACCTTGCGGTACCACTTCAGATAGTCCATCCACATCGGACGGGGGATCTTGTCCAGTTCCTCCCAGGCGGCCTCGCCGTACTGCGCGGTGTACCAGGCGCGGAAGGTGAGGGCGCCGTAGCCATAGGCCGGGCCGGTGAGCTGCTTGGGCGAGCGCAGGGTCTCCATGCGGGCATAGGTCATCCAGGGGCCTTCCAGACCCTCGGGGCTGCGGTCGAGAATGCGGATGTTGCGCATGCCGCCGCTGGTCAGCGCGAACCAGACGAGCTGCCCGCACATGCCGCCGCCGATGATGACGGCATCCAGCACGCGCTGCCCGTTATGGTCATGCGGCAGCACCCAGTTCTCCGGCGGACGGCAGAGATACTGCTGGTCCTGGCGGACCCGCGCCTCAAGCGCGGCCAGGGATCCTGCCGCACCCTCTTCTGCTTTCCCCTCTTTCTGCATCTGCGGTCCCATCTCCTAAGGCTCTGGGTATCGGCTGGTGTCCGGTTTCACCGGCTTTTCCTACATCGACCAGACCGGATGGTGATCGTCGATCAAGTACACATGGCGATGGCCGTGGCTGGCATGGCGGTGCGGATGGCTGTGGGGTTCCGGCCCCTCCCAACCCTCGTGGTCGTGCTGGTGATGCTCGTCGTGGACGTGCATGTGCTCGTGGTCCAAGGCGGGGTGGACATGGTAGCGCTCGGCCTCGTCCGTCGCCGGCCAGAGCATCCAGGCCGCGCCGGCCGCCGCCAGCGCGCCGCAGGCCATGACCACGAAAGACAGCTCCAGGCCCAGGCGCAGCCCCAGCCAGCCGGCCAGCGGGTAGGTGATGAGCCAGCCGGCATGGGACAGGGAGAATTGTGTGGCGAAGAGCGCAGGCCGGTCCGCGGGGCGGGCCGAGCGCTTCAGCAGCAGACCAGCGGGGGTCATCACCGATGCGGTCGCGGCGCCGAGGGCAAACCACATCATCAGGCTGGCCGTAAAGCCGGGCGCCGTGAGGATCGCCAGAGGGGCCAGCCCCAGCAGCAGACCGCCGCCGACCATGACAACGCGGGGGGCGAGCCGGTGCAGCACGCGCGGCAGGCTGAGGGCGACCAGCATCGACCCGGCACCGAAGGCCATCAGCAGCGCGGTATAGCTGCGGTCGCTGCCGCCCAGGGTCTCGTGGGCGTAGACCACTGAATTCACCAGCACCCAGGCGCCACTGCAGGCGACGGTAAGGCTGAGCGCAAAGAGCGCCCGCAGGCGCGGCGTGCGGCCATAGATGGCAAAGCCCTTGGTCAGCCGCTGCCGGAACGACTCTTCGCTCAGGGCGCGCGAGCGCTCGGGCAGCCGCGCCAACACCACCAGGGCGGCGGAACCGGCGAGCCCCAGTGCCGTACCGAAGAACAGCAGCCCGGGATCGATCACAGTCAGAAGCAGGCCGACCAGGAGCGGGCTCAACAGCGTCTCCACATCGTAGGCAAAGCGGGAGAGAGAAAGCGCCGCGGTATAATCCTCCTCCTCCGGCAGAACCTCGGGGATCAGGCTCTGGAAGGCCGGCGTGAAAGCCGCAGAGCAGAGCTGGATCACGAAGACGACAAGGTAGATCTGCCAGACCTGATCGATGAACGGCAGGGCCAGAACAAGGGCCACGCGCAGCAGGTCGAGCGCGACCAGCAGAGGCTTGATGGGCAGGCGCTGAACCAGCGCGCTGGCCAGGGGCGCAAAGCCCACATAGGCGATCATCTTCAGCGCCAGGATCGTGCCGACGACAATCCCGGCACTGGCGCCGGAAAGATCGTAGGCGAGGATCGCCAGGGCCAGAGTCATGAGGCCCGTGCCAACGAGGGAAAGGACCTGGGCGGAGAACAACCGCCGATAGGTCTTGTGGCGCAGAATTGCTAGCATTCTCTTCCGTTCTTGTCGGATG
Source organism: Rhodospirillales bacterium BBD 1991-14 (assembly GCA_001657395.1). Lineage (GTDB taxonomy): Bacteria > Pseudomonadota > Alphaproteobacteria > Kiloniellales > Kiloniellaceae > Pelagibius. The sequence goes on from LYSY01000004.1 coordinate 278,569, forward strand.
CCATTATGAGCATCTCCGCAAGCCGGAGTCGAATGCCAAGCGTGTCTATTGCTTCAGGCGACATTTTTCAGGTCGACCGACCCGCGGCGAAGGCCTGGCTGCGCATCTCGGACAGCGCGTTTCCGTGCGCATCGAAGCCTTCGTAGCGGGCAAACTTGAGTGCATAGGGTGCGAGTTGGTCGTAGCCCTTCTTTGTGACGTGGCCGACGGAGATCCGCTTGGTGAAGTCGAAGACGCTGAGCGGCGAACAGGTGCGCGCGGCGGCGTTGGTCGGCAGCACGGCGTTGGGGCCGAGCACGAAGTTGCCGATGGAGACCGGCGTGTGTTCGCCCATCAGGATCTCGCCAGCGTTGCGGATCATGCCGAGGTACTGGTGCGGGTCCTTGGCCTGGATCTCCAGGTGCTCCGGCGCATAGTCGTTCACGAAAGCAATTGCGTCGTCCATGGTCTCCGCCAGGACGATGCCGCCGCGCGGTCCGCAGAGCACGTCGGAGGAGAAGCCGACCCGCTGCTCCCCCATCTCCTGCCAGAAGTCCGGAATCGCGGCTCGCGCCGCCTCCGCCACCGCGGCGGAATCCGTCACCAGATAGGCGGAACTGTCGGAGCCGTGTTCCGCCTCGATCAACAGGTCGAGCGCGCAGACCCGGCCGTTGGCGGTGCTGTCGGCCAGGATGATGGCCTCGCTGGGCCCCGCGGGAACGCCGGGGTCGATCCGCCCGGCAAGCAGGCGCTTGGCGGCCACCACCCAGGGGCTCCCGGGGCCGACGATTTTCAGGCAGCGCGGCACGGTTTCGGTGCCGAAGGCCACCGCCGCCACCCCCTGGGCGCCGCCGCATTTGTAGACGCGCTCGATTCCCGCCAGGCGTGCGGTGACGAGGGTGGCGGCGTCGACCTTGCCGTCGGGGCCGGGCGGCGTGATGATCACCGCCTCCGGCACGCCGGCCACCACCGCCGGAATGGCGGTCATCATCACTACGCTGGGAAAGGCGCCTTTGCCGCGAGGCACGTAGCAGGCGACGCTGTCGATAGGGACGATGCGGTCGCCGGCGAAGACGCCCGGATGCATCTCCTTCATCCACATCTCTTCGGGCATCTGTGCCTCGTGAAAGCGGCGCACGTTGTCGCATGCGAAGGTGAGCACCTCGATCATGTCCGGATCGAGCGCGTCGAAGGCTTCGTCGAAGTCACGCGCGCTGGCGGCGATGGCATCGGGCGCCACCGGGCTGTTGTCGAATTCCTGCGCGAAGCGGGCGAGGGCGGCGTCGCCCTCGGCCTCGACCGCGGCGATGATCGGCCCGACTTTCTCGAGATAGGGATCGAGGTTGCCCTCCGTGCGCTGCAGCAGCGCGGCGCGCGCTTCGGCGGTGAGGTCGGAGAGCTTGTGAAAACTGATATCTCTGGGCAAGGGGTCTTACTCCGGGTTCACTTTGAGCGCAGGAAAATCTCGAGCCCGACGAGGCGGTCCAGCAGCCAGACCGCCAGCACGGCGATCAGGATATAGACGACGGAGACCGCCGCGAGGTCGGGGGTGATGACGCTGCGGATGGAATTGTAGATCTGCACCGGCAGGGTGACGATCCGCGAGTCGACGAGGAAGAGGCTGACCAGGAACTCGTTGAAGGCGAGGATGAACATCAGCAGGGCGCCGGTGATCACCCCGGGCATGACGGCCGGCAGCGTGACGGTGAAGAAGACCACCACCGGGGGCGCGCCGCAGTTGGCCGCCGCGTTCTCCAGTTCGGCATCCAGGGCGTTGGCCGAGGCGCTGACCGCCCAGATCATGAAGGGCAGGTTGATGACGCAGAGCGCCACGCCGACCGGCCAGAGCGAGCCCAGGATGCGAAGCTCGCCGAAGAAGATCAGCATGCCGAGGCCGGAGACCACCAGCGGGATGGTGAAAGGCAGCAGCAGGTAGACCTGGAGGCTGCGGCGGAAGCGGATGCGGTAGCGCAGGATGCCGAGGGCCGCCAGGGTGCCGGCGGGGATCGACACCAGGGTGCAGACGATGGAGACATAGAAGGTGCGCAGGAGCGCGTCCTTGAAGCTGTCGAGCTGCCAGAGCCGCTCGTACCAGCGGAGGGAGAAGCCCTCCGGCGGAAAGCGGATGATGTCGCCCGATGTGAAGGAGGCGCCGATGATGATCAGAGTCGGAAAGCTCAAAAGGATAAGGCTGAAGACCGTCAGCCCCCAGAGTACCGCCGCCTTGGAGAACCCTCCGCTCATGACTTCCGCTCCGCGAAGCCCAGCGTGCCGGTGCCGGCGATCATCAGCATCAGGGCGACCAGCGCGCTGCCCACCAGGGTCAGCACGATGGAGAGCGCCGAGCCGAGCCCGATGTTGGAGATCTGGAAGTAGCTGTCGTAGATCGCATTGGCGATGAAGTCGGAGGTGCCGCCGCCGAGAATCTCCGGCATGGCGAAGTCCGTCAGGGTCAGGGTGAAGACGACGATGCCGGCGCCGATGATCCCGGGCTTGGCCATGGGTATGACCACATGGCGGAAGGTGCCGATCCAGGTGGCGCCCAGGCTTTCGGAGGCCAGTTCGATGTCTTCGCCGATCGCGGCCACGGCGGGCGTGAGCAGCAGCACGGCGAAGGGCAGCATGTACTGCACCAGGCCCAGGATCACCGCCGGATAGTTGTAGATCAGGTCCAAAGGCGGCAGGCCGATGCCGGTGACGATGCTGTTCAGCAGTCCTTCCTTGCCGAGAATGATCAGCCAGCCGTAAGCGCGCACCACCTGGCCGATGAAAAACGGCAGAAAGAGCGCCACCAGAAGAAACTTACGCGTCGCGGCGGAGGCGGTGCGGACCATCAGGTAGGCGTAGGGGAATGCCAGAACGAGGGTGATCAGGGTGACGATGGCGGCGGCCAGCAGGCTGCGCCAGAGCACGCGGAGATAGACGGGCCGCTCGAAGAAGGTCTGATAGTTGGTGAGGCTGTAGGCCTCTTTCAGGCGATAGGTGGCGAGGTCCAGCTCATGCAGACTGAACTCGAGCATGTAGCCGAGGCCGATCACCAGAATGAAGACCAGTGCGACCGCGGGGAGCAGGAAGAGATAGCCGTTCATGCCATGCAGGCCGCGCGGCCAGGCGGCGGCGACCAGGCGGTCGACACCGTCGATCAGGCGCCATGACAGCGGTTTGCCACCCGCGGCGGTCTCGGCCATTTCTCGCTCTGCTCTCCCCGGAGGTTTGCGCGACCGGCGCGGGACGGAGTCCCGGCCGATCGCGCCATAGGCGTCAGCCCTGCATGATCTCGCTGAACTTGGAGAACCAGATGGGCTGGTTCTCCACCAGGACCGGCGAGGGCACGCTGACAAGCTTCTCGAAGTCGGCTGGAGCCGTCGGATAGGACGGATCGCCGGCCAGGTCGGCCGGCGGTTCCAGGCCCGGATAGACCGGCGGCAGGCCCAACAGCGAACACCACTTCTCCTGCGCTTCGCGGGTGATCGCGAATTCGATGAAGCGCTTGGACCAGTACTCTTCGTTTGCCGGCAGGCCTTTGGGAATCCACAGCCCGTCGGTGTCGACCTTGCAGCCTTCCTTGGGCACGGTCCACTCGACGTTGATGCCCTTCTGCTTGGCCGCGCGGGCGTTCACCGAGATGGTGCAGGCAACGTCGATCTCACCGTTCTGGAACCAGGTGGTGAAGTCGGCATCCTCGCCCAGCAGCGGCTCGTTCTTCTTGAGGTCGCGGTAGAACTGATAGCCCGGCTCCATGTTGTCGGGAATGTCCGCGGCGGTGCCTCCGCCGGCGATGACGGCGATGGGGTTGAAGCCGATGCCGTCGTCGTAGAGGGCCACGCGGCCCTTGAACTTCGGATCCAGCATCACACGCCAGGACTCCGGCGGGCCGTCCGGAAAGGCTTCCGGCCGGTAGGCGCAGACATAGACGTATGAGTAGGTGTTGACCAGCGGCCAGCCGTCGATACCGGTCGGCTTGGCGATGGACAGCAGGCCGTCCAGACCCTTGAGGTCGCCGAGATCGACGGTGACGCCGCGCAGCGCCGAGATGGTGGCGTTGGTCGTCGTGTCCCAGTTGACGTGGATCGGCGGCACGCGGCCCTGATCGACGGCAGCCCAGATCTTGGGCTTGATCTCGTTGTCCTCCGTGAAGTCGAGCCTGACCGGAATGCCGGTCGCCTCGGTGAAGGGGTCGGCAACGCCGGCCTGCAGGGATTCGCCCCAGGCGCCGCCCCAGGCGCGAACGATGAGTTCGCCGGGCTTTTTCGTGTGGCCGTCCGCGAATGCGAACTGCGGCAACGCCAGGGCGCCGGTGGCAAGGGCCGAGCCCTTGAGAAAGCGCCGGCGGTTCAGCCTGAATGGGTCACGGTTATCCGACATGAGAGCCTCCTTCTTCTTGTTCACTCCGTTTTGGTTGACCAGGCGATCAGGGTCGATCGCTGGGAAAGGCAAAGAAATCGCGGGCGTTCCAGCCGAGCTTCACCTGGCTCTGCGGTCTGTGCTCGGCGTGGTGCAGGGGGTCGTGGTCGAAGGCGAAGAGCACCGCATCGGCCAGGGCCGGCACGGAGATCTCGTAGACCATGCGGTCGCCTTCGAAGATCCGCTGGCGCACCTCCCCGGTTACCACGTTCTCGAAGGCGGTTGCATCGCCGTTCGGAGCGTCGCCGAGGATGCGCACCTGTTCGGCCCGGAGCGCACAGTCGACCGTGGTGCCCATGCCCAGCGCTCCCTGCGCGCGGGCCTTCAGCGCGGTATCACCGACGCGCACCAGGATGCCGCCGTCGCCGCTGGCCTCCACCGCCCCTGTGAACATGGCGGTGAGGCCGATGAAATTGGCGACGAAGCGGTTGGAGGGTGCGCGGTAGACCGCCTCCGGGCTGTCGGACTGCTGAATGCGGCCCTCGCTCATCACCACGATCTGGTCCGACATCACAAGCGCTTCGCGCTGGTCGTGGGTGACGTTGATGGTGGTGACGCCGAGTTCCTGCTGGATGCGGCGGAACTCCAGCTGCATCTCCTCGCGCAGTTTCTTGTCGAGTGCGGAAAGCGGCTCGTCGAGCAGCAGCAGGTCGGGGCGGAAGGACAGCGCCCGGGCGATGGCAACGCGTTGCTGCTGGCCGCCGCTGAGTTCCTGCGGGCGGCGCTTCTCGAAGCCGTCCAGCCGCACCAGCCGGAGGTATTCGGACACACGGTCGGGAATCGTCGCCGGATCGAAGCCGCGCATCTTCAGCGGGTAGGCGACGTTCTGTGCCGCGGTCATATGGGGAAACAGCGCGAGGCGCTGAAAGACCATGCCGATGGAACGGCGGTAGGGCGGCACGTTGTCGACGGCGGCGCCGTTGATCAGGATTTCGCCGGCGTTCGGCCGGATGAATCCGGCGATCATGCGCAGCAGCGTGGTCTTGCCGCAGCCGCTCGGCCCGAGGATGGTGAGGAACTCGCCTTTGGGCAGCGTCAGGGAAGCGTCGTCGACGGCAAGGACGTCACCGAAGGTTTTCGAGACGTCACGGATCTCGACCATGCAGGCTTGTGCGGCCACTTCCCTGCCTTCCAGAAGCTCACTTTTTCGCGAGAGGCAAAACCGTTGCAGCCACCCCTTCGGCTGTCAAGTGTTGTATATACAACTTGCGCCCTCTTGCGCGCCGGTTGTTTTCAGGCGAACAAGCTGTGGCGGGAAATCACTGCGTAAAGTTGTGCGGCCGACATCGCTATCGCCCCAGGGAAGCGACGCGTCCCAACTCAGCGAAGACGCAGTCAGATCACATCCAAATCAGATCGACGCCAGATAGCCGCCGTCGACGAAGACCAGTTGTCCGGTGACGTAGGCCGAGGCCGGCGAAGTCAGGAAAACGCAGGCGCCCACCAGGTCGTCCAGCTCGCCGAAGCGCCCCATGGGGATCTTCGCCAGCATGGCCGTGCGCCAGCCATCGTCCTGATAAAACACCTCCGTGAGCTCGGTGCGGAAGTAGCCGGGGCCGATGCCGTTGACGCGGATACCCTTGGGCGACCACTCGCTGCTGAGGGCCCGGGTCATGCCCAGCAGCCCGGTCTTCGAAGCGGTGTAGGGCACGGCGGTCGGGACGCCGACGGCCGAGGTGAGCGAACAGGTGTTGACGATGGCGCCCGGAAGGCCGGCCGTCAGCAGGCGCTCCGCGAAGTGCCGCGCGACAAAGAAGGCGCCCTTCAGATTGGTGTCGAGGATGCGGTCCCAGAGTGCCTCGTCGACATCGACGGAGGCCCGCACCTCTTCCATGCCGGCGTTGTTGATCAGGACATCGGCCCGCAGGCCGGCGTCATCCATGTGCCCGAAGAGTGCGCCGATGCTTTCGGGGTCCGAGACATCCGCCGTGAAGACATGCGCCTGGCGGCCGTAGGCGCGTACCGCAGCGGCTGTGTCCTGCAAGGCCTCTTCCGAGCGGGCGGCAAGGATCAGGTCGGCACCGGCTTCCGCCAGGCCAGCGGCCAGGGCCCGGCCGATACCGCGGCTGGCCCCGGTGACCAGGGCTGTGCGGCCCTCAAGGCTGAACAAAGACATTGCGCATCTGCTCCCCAGCTCCCCGTCCACGCACTTCAGGCCGCGATCATAGCCGCTGGGGTGATGCAGGCCAGCCTTTCTCCGGCTAGAGACCGGCGGCGGCCAGCGATGCCGGCGCGGGGCCGGTGGACTCGCGGACGATCAGGGAGGTCTCGATCTCCACCGCCCGCGGTGTGTCCTCGCCGCCGAGACGCGCAAGGAGCATATCGGCGGCGCGGCACCACATCTCCTGCGTCGGGACGCGGATGGTGGTGAGCGAGGGCTTCAGGTGTCGGGAGAGCACGAGGTCGTCGAAGCCGACCACGGAGACCTGCTCGGGGATGCGAACGCCGCTGTGCTGGGCTTCCAGGATCGCGCCGAAGCCCTGCACGTCGTTGCCGCAGATGATCGCCGTCGGCGGCTCCGCCAGCGACATCAGGTCGCGAAAGGCGGCGCGGCTTTCGGCAATGTCATAGCGGCGCTCCAGCACCCGGTCGTCCGGGAGGGTCAGGCCGGCATTGGCCAGCTCCGCGCGCACGCCGCGGACGCGTCCGATGGCACGGTCGTTGTCGGCGGTGATGCCGGCGATCATGGCGAATCGCCGGTGGCCGAGTTGCAGCAGGTAGCGCACCGCCTTGGTCGCAACGCCGGCATTGTCGAAGCCCACGCAATGATAGGGCCGCTCGGGCGAGTAGACGCCGGTGTTGACGAAGGGCGTGCCGTGGCGTGCCAGCACGGCGAGGCAGTCGCGGGTATGGGTCTCGCCCATCATGATGATCCCGGCTGCCCTCTGCTCCAGGAAGCTGCGGACGACCTGGTGCTCTTCTTCCGGGTCGTAGTTGCTCGATCCGATCAGCAGATGGTAGCCGCGGTCGTTCAGGTGGGCCTGCAGGGCCTCCACGCCGGCGGCGAAGATCGAGTTGTCGATGGAGGGGATGATGGCCCCGATAATGCGGCTGGAGCGGCTCGACAGCGAGCGGGCGGCGCCGTGGGGGATATAGCCCAGGGTGGCGATCGCCTCCTCGACGGCGCGGCGGGTTTCCGGTTTCACGTAGTCCGCCTTGTTCAGAACCCGCGAAACGGTGGCGGTCGAGACCTGTGCCGCCGCCGCCACCTCGGCAACGCTCACGCGCGCCCCGCGGTTCTGTAATCGTTTACGCATATCGATCCGAAGTTCAGGCCGCGATCTGAAAACATACCGTGAAAGTCGAGTTTACAGGCAAATTCCTGCTTGCGGCAAGGCCGGTCTTATGTAAAGGCTTACATAAAGGGCGGCGGCATTTGTACACGAAGCGTCTTGCAGCAGGCGCCAGGGGGTGTGCCTCGATGGCCGGATTGGAAGGGACCATAGCGATTACCGGGGCCGCCGGGGGCATCGGCCAGGCGCTCTGCACACTGCTGTCCGAAGCGGGCTGCCGTCTCCATCTGATCGACCGGGAGGACTGCGGCCTGCAGGACCTCGCCGGGCGGTTGGGGGCAACCGCCGGCGTCCAGACGACGGACGACGCTGCGGGCGCGCGGGCTGCACTGGCGGCCGCCGAAGGGCCACTCCACGGTTTCGTCCATCTCGCCGGCTCCATGGAGGACGACCCCGACCTGGGCGACGACCCGGCGGTGTGGGACCGCACCATGACCAATAACCTGCGCAATGCCTACGATTTTGCCACGGCTGTTGAAGAACGACTGCCGGAGGGAACCATGGGACGCCTGGTTTTCACCTCCTCCCTCGCGTTTCGCCGCGGTGCGGTGGATGCGGTGGCCTACTCCGCCGCCAAGGCGGGGCTGGTGGGCATCACCCGGGCGCTGGCCCGCCGGTTCAAGACGCGGGCCACGGTCAACGCCATTGCTCCCGGCATCATTCTCACCCGCATGCCGGAAAAGGTGATTGAGCGCCGCGGGGACCTTCTCCTGAAGGAAATCCCGCTCGGCCGCTTCGGAGCACCACGGGAGGTTGCAACCGTGATACGGTTTCTGCTGAGCGAAGACGCCAGCTACATCACCGGCCAATGCATCAACGTCGACGGCGGCCAGGTGATGAACTGAACGGCTAGGGGTGCCGCGCCGGGAGAAGCGCGGGCCGGGAGGAAGTGAATGGTTGTCATGCTGTCTCGTGCGATCGCCCTGCTGCGCCTCATAAACCGCGGCTTTGAAGCGATGCTGCGCCCGATCATCATCGTCACCGTGATCGCCATGCTGGCCACCGTCGTCTGGACGGTGGTGGCGCGTCTGTCCGGAATCAGCGCGCCCTGGACGGAAAAGGTGATGCTGATCCTGCTGCCGACCCTGGCTTTTATCGTGGCGCCGATCGCTTATCGCCGCGCGTCCAACGTGGCGCTCGACATGCTGCACGACGTGCTGCCGCACTTTCTCCAGCGGGTGCATTCGCTGCTGCTCCACGTGCTCATCCTCGGTCTCCTGTTAATCGCCCTCGATCTGACCCTGCGCAAGATCGGCCTGAAGTGGGACGGCCTGACCCTCGTTCTCGACGGCATCTTCGGCCTCGACCTCAACTCCATCCGGCCCTTCAAGGCCAAGATGCGTATCCCCGTTCTGGGATTGGAGTGGCGCTATGTCTTCATGGTGATGCCGGCGGCCATCACCCTGATGATCATCGTCAATGTGGAGATGCTGCTGCGCTACACGCTGGGCCTCTTCGATCCCGACAACCGCCTCGTGCGCCCTGTGCGTTCCTTCGAGGACGTCGCGGCGAACGTGGAGGAGTAGGCCGATGCAGACCGCTTTTCTCTGGCTCTTCCTCGCCTCGCTTGCGCTTTCGATCCCTGTGATCTTCGGCCTGCTGGGGGCCTCCGGCATCGTGGTCGCCAACGATCTGGGCGCCGAGTTCGATCCCCGCGATCTCAACTCCCTGCTCAGCCAGGTCTTCTCCGGCATGTCGTCGGTGCCGCTGATGGCGCTGCCGATGTTCATCCTGGCCGGCGAACTGATGAACGCCGGCGGCATCACCGAACGCCTGGTGCGCTTCAGCCAGTCACTGATCGGCCATCTGCGCGGCGGTCTCGCGCAGGTGAACATCCTGAGTTCGATCCTCTTTGCCGGGCTCTCCGGTTCGGCGGTGGCCGACACCTCGGCGCTGGGCTCCATGCTGATCCCGGCGATGGAAAAGCAGGGCTACACCCGGCGCTTCGCGGCAGCCGTGACGGCGGCCTCCAGCGTCATCGGGCCGATCATTCCGCCGTCGGGCATCATGATCATCTACGCCTTCATTATGGGCGTGAGCCCTGCCGCCCTCTTCGCCGGGGGCATCGTTCCCGGGCTGATGATCGGCAGCGGGCTGATGTTCGTCACCTGGCGCCTGGCCAAGAAGTACGACTTCCCGGTTGCCAGCCGCCGCGCTTCGGCCCGCGAGGTCGTGGCCGCGGGGCGCGAGACCTTCTGGCCGTTGCTGACGCCGATCATCCTGTTGGGCGGCATCCTGACCGGCTTCTTCACGCCGACGGAAGCCGCGGGGGTCGCCGCCTTCTACGCGCTGGTCGTTTCGGTCTTTGTGATCCGCGCGCTCAGGATCGGCGACCTGCCGGCGACCTTCTACCGCGCCGCTGTGGCCTCGGGCATCATCCTCATGCTGATCGGTGCCTCGAAGTCGTTCTCCTGGGTCGCCGATCAGGTTGGCGCGGCGCAGATGCTGGCCGACTTCGTGCTGTCGCTGACCGACAACCCCTATCTGCTGCTGATCCTGCTCAACCTGATGCTCTTCGTCGTCGGCATGTTCCTCGATGCCGGCCCGGCGATCCTGATCCTGGGCCCGATCCTGTCAAAGGTCTTCGTCGGGATCATCGGCCTCGACCCCGTCCACTTCGCCATCATCATGTGCGTCAACGTGACAGTCGGCCTGGCGACGCCACCCATGGGGCTTGTGCTTTTCGTCGCGTCGTCGATTTCACGCGAGCGCGTCGAGGCGATCACCAAGGCGATTCTGCCGTTCCTGGCCGTCGAGGCCGGCGTGATCTTCTTGATCACCTTTTTCGAGGACCTGGTGCTGTTCCTGCCCCGTGTGATGGGGCTTCATTCGTGAGACATCCAAAGCCGAAGAATAACGCGAACTAGGAGGAAAGAATGAGCTTATGGAAAACCCTGGCGGCCGGTGCCGCCGCCTTTTCCCTGACGATGGGAACAGGTGCCGCGCTGGCAGCCGACACCACGCTGAAGATCGCCTTCCTGGGATCCGAGGACGACGAGGACTTCGATGGCTCGCTGGTGTTCAAGAACTACGTCGAAGCCACGTCGAACGGAGCCCTGGCGGTGGACATCTTCCCCAACGGGCGTTTCTGCTCCAATGCGGACGAATGCTCCGAGGCGCTGCTTGACGGCCGGCTCGACATCTACATCACCACCAACGGCGGCCTTGCCGGCTGGTATCCGCCGGCCCAGTTCCTCGACCTGCCCTATCTCTTCCCCAACGACCGCGTGGCCGAGTGCGTCTTCGACGGACCGCTCACCGCGAAAATCCGCGAGGCAGTGCTGCAGGATGTCGGGGCAGCGCGCCTGATGGCGATCTCCAACACCGGCGGCTGGCGCAACATCGCCACCACCAGCAAGCAGGTGAAGAGCCCCGAGGACGTCGAGGGCCTGAAGCTGCGCACCATCGGCGCCGACATTCAGATCGAGCTGGTGAAGGCGCTTGGCGGTTCGCCGACGCCGATCGCCTGGCCTGAGGTTTACACCTCGCTCGGCACCGGCGTTGTCGAGGGCACCAAGAACGGCATCACCGACATCGTCAACATGAAGTTCCAGGATCACCTGAAATACATCTCGCTGGACGGCCACGCCTACATGGGCGCGCTCTGGTGGATGAACGAGGATGTCTTTCAGGGCCTGCCGGACGACCAGAAGCGGATCGTCTATGATGGTTTCCAGGAGCTGAAGATGACCGCCCGGGTGCTGCCCAAGCGCAAGGCCGTTGATGCCTTCCAGGCCTTTGTCGATGCCGGCGGCACGATCTACACACCCACGGCGGAGCAGAAGGCCGCTTTCCAGGCTGCCGCCAAGCCGGTTTGGGATTGGTACGAGGAGAACTTCGGCCGCGAATGGATCGACGCGGCCCAGGGGGCGGTGTCCGCCTGCGAGGCCTCGCTCGAGGCGGAGTTCGAGGCGGCTTCGCAATAGCCGTCTTGTAAGACCGTGTTCGGGACCGGCCCTGCGCCGGTCCCGCGGCGACCGATCCGGGCGCCCCAGGTCCGATCCTGGGGGCGCCCGGACTGCGCCGAGACTACTGCGCCGGAACCACAGCGCCAGGACCGTTAAAACCTTTTGGAGTGAAGTAAGGAGCCTATGCCGCAGCCTGTTGTCGTTGTCTCCGAGTTCATGGCCGAGGCGGCCGTGGCCCGCATGGCGCAGAGCCGCCAGACCTTCTACGACCCGACCCTGGTCGACCGCCCCGCGGATCTGCAGGCGCTGCTGGTTACCGCCGAGGCGCTGGTGGTGCGCAACCGCACCCAGGTGACGCTGGATCTTCTCGCCGCGGCGCCGGCCCTGCGGGTCGTCGGGCGGCTGGGCGTCGGCCTGGACAACATCGATCTGGCGGCCTGCGAGGCGCGCGGCGTTGCGGTTCGTCCCGCGCGCGGCGCGAATGCCGATGCGGTGGCCGAATACGTCATCTCGGCGGCGCTGCAACTGCTGCGCGGCAGAGCCTTTTTCGCGACCGAGGACCTGCGTGCCGGCGGCTGGCCGCGCGCCGCCTGCCAGGGCCGGGAGATGGCTGGGCGCAGCCTGGGCCTTCTCGGCTTCGGCGACATCGCCCGGCGTACGGCGCGGCGCGCGCAGGCGCTCGGGATGACGGTGGTGGCGCATGATCCCCTGGTGGAGACGGCGGAGGGCGTGGACCTGGTCCCGCTGGACGCGCTGCTGGAGAGGGCCGACATCCTCAGCCTCCACGTGCCGCTGACGGAGACGACCCGCGGGCTCTTCGATGCCGCCGCTTTGGGCCGTATGAAGCCCAATGCGGTCCTGATCAACACCGCCCGCGGCGGCATCGTCGACGAAGCCGCCCTGGCCGAGGCCCTGAAGGCCGGGCGGCTGGGCGGCGCCGCGCTCGACGTCTTTACTAAAGAGCCTCTGGATGAGACCTCTGCGGCGGTGTTTCGCGACGTCCCCAACCTGATCCTGACGCCGCATATCGCCGGGGTCACCGAAGAGTCCAACGAGCGCGTCAGCGAGATGATCGCCGACAGCGTGCTGGAGGAACTGGCGTGACCCTGCGTGTCGTCTGTGCCGGCATCGCCGTGCTCGATCAGGTTTTCCAGGTTGAGCGCCTGCCCGTCGATGCCACGAAGTATGCCGCGGTCTCGCGCCGCGAAGTGGCCGGCGGGATCGCTGCCAACGCCGCCATGGCGGTGGCCCGGCTCGGTGGCGCGGCCCGGCTGGTCAGCCGGGTGGGTGCGGATGCCGCCGGTGAAAGCCTGCGCGCCGTGCTCGCCGCCGCCGGGGTGGATTGTGCGGGACTGCAAACGCCGCAGGAAGGCGTCACCGCGACCTCGGCCGTTTTCATCGATCCGCGCGGGGAGCGCATGCTGATCAATCACAAGGATCCGGCGTTGTTCCGGGGCGCACCGGACAGCGCCGCCTTTGCCGGGGCCGATGCGGTGATGTGCGACCTGCGCTGGCCCGAAGCGGCGCGCATGGGTCTGCAGGCGGCAGGCCTGGCCGGCGTTCCCGGCGTGCTCGACTACGACACGGCCCCGGAAGAGGCTCGCGGTCTGATGGCCCGGGCGAGCCACGTCATTTTCAGTGCCGCCGGCCTCGAGAGCCTGCAGCCGGGGGAACGTCAGGCCGCGCTTGCGGCCGTCGCGGAAGGCCATCCCGGGGTTGCTTTCGCCGTCACCGCGGGGGCCGAGGGCGCCTTCTGGATCGAAGCCGGGCGGAGCGGGCAAGTGCCGGCGGTGCCGGTGCAGGCCGTCGATACGCTGGGCGCCGGCGATGTCTATCACGGCGCCGCGGCGCTTGCGCTGGCGGAGGGCAAGGCCTTCCCCGAGGCGCTGCGCTTTGCCTCTGCGGCGGCGGCCTTGAAGGTTGCCCAGCCCAGCGGCCCCGGCGCCTTTCCGACGCGACAGGAAGTGACAAGCTTGTTGGAGACCAGACTATGAATGCCCCCCAATCCGCCCCATCTCAGGCCATCCCGTCTCAGGCCGTTCAGACCCCGGTCTTGAGTCCCGGCAAGTTCTGGGGCCTGCGCCGCATGGCCGACGGCGGCGGCCGCTTCAAGATGCTGGCCGTGGATCAGCGCCCGCCCATCAAGACCCGGGTCGCCGAGGCCCGCGGCGAGGAGGGCCCGCGCTACGGCGATGTACGGGCGGTGAAGCGCGCCTTGATGGAGGCGCTGGCGCCGCACGCCTCGGCGGTGCTGGCCGATCCCACCTATGCGCTGAGTGATGCCATGACCGTCCTTGCGCCGCACCACGGTCTCGTCGTCACCCTGGAGGACTCGGTTTTCGGCGAGGGCAGGGATGGCCGCCTCTCCAAGGCCATCGACGACTGGTCGGTTTCCAAGATCAAGCGGGCCGGCGGCGACGCGGTCAAAGTGCTGACCTGGTATCACCCGGACCAGGATGCTGCCTCGGGCCAGGCGCAGCGCGACTTCACCAAGCGGGTGGGCGAGGCTTGCGCGCGCTACGACATCCCCTTTCTGCTGGAGATGCTGCTCTATCCGCTGGCGGGCGATACCGGGCAGACCAAGGACTATGTGGAGCAGGCCGGCAAGCGGGCCGACCACGTGCTGAAGACGGTGGAGACCTTCGCCGCGCCGGACTACGGCGTCGATGTCTTCAAGCTGGAAAGCCCGGTCCCCGCCAAGGACGTGCCGCCGCCGGGAGATGGGGCCACGGCCGCACTCTTCGCGGAGATGGGTCGTCTCGCCGGGCGGCCCTGGGTCATGCTTTCCGCCGGCGCCAGCCAGGCGGCCTTCCGCAACGTCCTTCATTATGCCTTTGAAGCCGGCGCCAGCGGCTTCCTAGCGGGCCGGGCGATCTGGTGGGATGCGTTCCAGCACTTTCCGGATATGGCGGCGATGGAGACGGCGTTGTCCGGTCCGGCGGCCGACTATATGAAAGAGCTGAACGCCCTCGCCGACGCCCAGGCGCGCCCCTGGACCGCTTGGTTCGACGAAGGAGCAGAGGGCCTGCCGCGGCCGGCGGGGTGGGAGAGCGAGTGGATGCAAGGGGCCTACGCCGACCTGGAAGGGAGACTCTGATGCGGATCGCGGTCTTTTGTCTGGCACGCCCGACCTTCGATGTGGCGCTGGCGTCGCAGACGGCCGAGACGGCCGTAGCCTCGCTGGCGTCGAGCGGTGCAGAGGTTCTGGGCGCTGCCGACCTGCTGATGGATGCGCCGGCCGTCGAAGCGCGCCTGAACGCCGTAAAGGACCAGCGGCCGGACGGCGTCCTGATCATCCAGGCCACCTTCTGCGATGCGGCGATGACGTCTGCCATCGGCGCCACGCTTGCGGCGCCGGTCGTGATCTGGGCGTTTCCGGAGCCGCGCGACGGCGGGCGTCTGCGGCTGAACTCCTTCTGTGGCCTGAGCCTCGCCTCCCACGCCCTCGGTAAGATCGGCCGGCGCTGCGGCTGGCTGCATGCACCGGCGACGGCAAAGCCGGATCTCGCCGCACTCTTTGCCGATACCGGAGCAGCACCGGCGCCGCGGGCGGCCCGGCCCGGGGCGGCACCGGATCTGGCCTGCCGGGTCGGGCTGGTCGGCGAACACCCGGCGGGCTTCGACACCTGCGGTTTCGACGAGACCGAGCTGACCTCCCGCTTCGGCGTGGATGTTGAGCGGATTGATCTGGAGACGCTGTTCGCCGCGGCCAAGGCCGCCGACGGCGCGCGGATCGGCGCGCTCAAGAGCCAGGCCGCCAAGCGCCTGGAAGGCGTCGAAACCCTCGATGGCGAACAGGTCGAGCGCTCGTTGCGCTGCTACAGCGCCCTGCGCGATATGGCCGAGGAGCGCCAGCTCGACGGCTTCGCCGTGCGCTGCTGGCCGGAAACCTTCACCGAGTACGGCTGCGCGGTCTGTGGCGCTATGGCGACCCTCAACGGCGAGCGCATCCCCGCCTCCTGCGAGGCGGACATGCTGGGGACGGTGGGCTCGCGCCTGCTGCAGACCCTGGCTGACGGACCGGCCATGCTGACCGACATCGTCGACTTCGATTCCGACGACGACACCGCGGTGCTCTGGCACTGCGGCCTCGCGCCGCTCGATTTCTGTGACCCCGACTTCACGCCGCGGGCCACTATCCACACCAACCGGCGCATGCCGCTGCTGCACGAGTTTCCCCTGAAGCCGGGCCGCGTCACCGTGGCGCGGATCAGCCAGGCGAAGTCCGAACTGAAGATGGTGGTCGGGCGCGGCGAGATCCTGCGCCGGCCCATGTCCTTCACCGGGACGTCCGGGGTCATCCGCTTCGACTGCGGCGCGGAGGCGGCGCGGCGCGCCCTCATCGATGCCCAGTTGGAGCATCACGTCTCCATCACCTATGGCGACGTGAAGGCGGGGGTCGAGGCGGCAGCCGCGGCGGCCGACCTCCCGCTTCTGGACCTCGACGCCCTGTGACGGCCACGCAGACCCTGCGCTACGGTGTCATCGGCGGCGGCATGATGGCGCGCGAGCATATCGCCAACCTGGCGCTGATCCCCGGCTCGGCGGTGACCGCCATTGCCGACCCGGACAGCGGCCAGCAGGCGCTCAATGCCGAGGCGGCCCCCGATGCCGCGCTGCTGGAGGATGCGGCGGCGCTGGTCGGGCGGGACGACGTCGACGCGGTCATTGTCGCCAGTCCAAACCACACCCACCTGGACGTTTTGGAGCAGGTCTTCGCCGGGCCGCCGCGCCCGGTGCTGGTGGAGAAGCCGGTGGTCACCACCCCCTGTCTCGGGGAGCGCCTGACTGCGCTGGCGGCGTCCTGGCGGGCGCCGCTCTGGGTCGCCATGGAGTACCGCTACATGCCGCCCATCGCCGCCCTCCTGGAGGAACTGCGCAAGGGCGTGGCTGGCCCCTTGAAGATGCTGACCATCCGCGAGCACCGCTATCCTTTTCTCGAGAAGGTCGGCCACTGGAACCGCTTCAACGTCAACACCGGCGGCACCATGGTGGAGAAGTGCTGCCACTTCTTCGATCTCATGCGCCTTATTCTCGAGGACGAACCGCGGCGCATCTACGCTTCCGGCGGGGCCGACGTGAACCACCGGGAGGAGCGTTACGGCGGCCGCTGCCCGGACATCATCGACAATGCCTATGCGGTGGTCGACTTCGCCGGCGGTGCGCGGGCGATGCTGGAACTCTGCATGTTCGCCGAGGGCGCCTGGTTTCAGGAGGAGATCACCGCGACCGGCGCGAAGGGCCGCGTCGCCTGCAGCATTCCCGGCCCGGAGCGGCGGGTCGGCGGGCATGCCCGCGAGGCGATGCTGGAAATCTCCCCCCGCGCGCCGATCGATCCCCGGCGCCTGCCGGTGCCGGTCGATCCAGCGGTACTTGGCGCCGGCGAACATCACGGCTCCACCTATTACCAGCACCTGCGCTTCCGCGAGGCAGCGCTGGGGCGTGGCGCCGTGGAGGTTACCCTCGCCGACGGCTTAAAGGCCGTTGCCATCGGCGCGGCTGCGGAACGCTCCATTGCCGAGGGCGTTCCTGTCGATCTTTAGAGCAGATCCGCTCTGGGTGACCCTAAGGTCCTAACCCCGTACTTCCTTGCGGTAGCGTCCCGGAGTGACGCCGATCTTCTGGCGGAAGACATCGGTCATGTGGCTCTGGGAGGCGAAGCCGCAGGCATAGGCAATCTCGACGATCGGCATGTCGCTGGCGGCGAGCAGTTCCTGGGCACGGCTGATACGGCGGGCGAGAACGTACTGATGCGGGGTGCGCCCGGTCGCGGCCTTGAACGCGCGCGTAAAGCGCAACTGCGGCAGGCACGCCAGACTGGAGAGGTCCGTGTTGGAGAGGTTCTTGCTCAGGTTCGCCTCTATGAAGCTGTCGATCTCCTGCAGCGTCCGCGAGGGCATCGGGCTGGCGGAGCTGTTTTCCGCGACTGACTGCCGCTCAGCCAGGCTCGACAGGATGGCGATCATGCTGACGAGAACGCCTTCGACGAAGAGGTTGCCGTTCGGGTTGCCTGCCTCGCTCTCGCGCCACAGGCTCATGCAGAGTTGTTCCAGAAAGACATCCCGGAAGGGCTGGGCGTGAAGGCGGCCGAAGTCGCCGTTAAAGCCCGGCCGCCGTTCATCCAGCACCTCGCGCACGGCCTCGATCGGCAGGATGAAGTCGATCAGCTCGTGACTGCCTTCCGCGACGATATGATTGGCCACCCCCGGGCCCTGCAGGTCGAAGTCGCCTTTGCGAAAGCGGTGGCGCACGCGGCCGGCGCCGAGATCGCGGACGGTATGGCCTTCGGAACGCAGGGCCTTGTAGAGAATGACGTCGGGCTGCGCGGGATCGGAGAAGTCACCCGCCGGCTGCGCCGTGCGCAGCATGCGGATCGGGCGGCGTCCGACCGAGCGTCTTTCAACGACGAACTGCGCGTAAGGCCCCCGTGACAGAAAGTCAAAGTGGTCGGCGTAGTCTCCGCTCACCGGCAGTTCTCCCTGCGATGACATCGCGTTGCGTTTCCTTCGACCGCTGCGGCTGAACCCTTCTGCATCCGGCAGCCTCTTCGAAGGTCGATGGGCGCTTGAGACAAGCGCTTCCCGAAACGCCTCTGCCGATGCAAAGAGGGACTGGAGAATGCGGTCCGGAGGGTCCGAATTCGGCTGCAGAAGACAAGGCCGTTGCCGGCGTTGGCGAGCCTCCCCGAGTGCTCAAGTTGTTTTGGCCTTGCAAATAGTGACAGAGTCGGCCTAAGTCCAGAGCAAACGGCTATAGTTCTGCAACTATAGGAAGTGCCGATGGTTCGACAAAGAACCCCGATGAATGCTCAGCCTATACTCGATAGTTGCTACAGATTTTTGGCGCAGTGCTGGCGCTGTTGGCTCGTACACTGACCACGGCGGCTTGCGGCCCGCTAGCTGAGCACAGTCACTTCCGGCACGCCGCTCTTGACGATACCCCGCATCACGCCGGCCAGGGCGGCGAACTCGTCGCTGCGGGCCGAATGGCGACGCCAGACGAGGCCGATGCTGCGGCTCGGCGCCCGGCTGCGTAGCGGGCGGACGACCACTTCGTCGTCCTTGGGAATCTCAGAGCGCACATAGAGTGCCGGCAGGAAAGTGAGGCCCATGCCCATGCCGACCATCTGGCGCAGGGTGTCGAGGCTCGTACCCTCATAGTCCAGCGACAGCCGGGCGCCGTAAAGTTCGCAGAGCTCACGCACCTGGGCATGAAGGTGGTAGCCACGCTCCAGGCCCAGAACGGTTTCGCCCTTCAGGTCCGCGCGCTCGGCGAAGTCTTTGGCGGCAAGTCCATGATCGCTCGATGCCGCGATCAGCAGAGGTTCGCGGAACAGCCGCGCTACCTTCAGGTCCGCGCCCTTCACCGGCAGCGCAAAGATCAACAGATCGAGACGCCCTTCATCGAGGTCCTGCAGCAGCGCCGTGGGGGAGCCTTCGCGGATGTAGAGCTTCAGCTGCGGATAGCTGAGATGCAGTTCCGGCAGGATGTGGCGCAACAGATAGGGCCCGAGGGTCGGCAATACGCCCAGGCGCAGGGTGCCGCCAAGGACCCCCTTGTCCTGCTCGGCAAGCTCGACAAGATCCTGCACGTGGCGCAGCACGACACGGGCGCGGGCCGCTATCTCCTTGCCGATGGGGGTGAGGACCACCTTGGCGCGGCTGCGCTCGACCAGTTGTACGCCGAGGCGCTGCTCCAGTTCCCGCAGCTGGCCGCTGAGGGTCGGCTGGCTGACATGGCTCAACTCTGCAGCCCGCCGGAAATGGAGGGTATCGGCAATCGCCACCAGATAGCGCAGCTGCTTCAGCGAGGGAATCACGAGGCCGGCGTCCTTTCCCAAAGGAAGGCTGATTGGAATGAACTATCAAAGGTGGCGTTTATATCGTGCCTTACGATGGGGCTTTCAACCGCCGATCTGCGCCGATTTATGGCCGATCTTCGGGGTAGATCGGGAATTCCTATCAATGACACTCCGAGGGCCGATTGGATCATCAGCTGGCCGATCCCCAATTACTCCTGTGATGAAGGCTGGAGTCCGGGACGGAGGAGACAGAGGATGGTGTGGCGCTTTCTGAAGCACTTCGGCATGAACAAGGCCAGCGGGGTCTTGGAGGACTTTACCGCGGCTGTTGTGGCCTTCGATCCGGAGACTGCAAGCCGCGCGCAGATCGACATGATGCAGGCCGAATTGCACAAGCTGGGCCGCCGCCTCGCGGACGCCGAAGCCGAAGTGCGCCGCGAGCACGAGGAAACCGCTGCGCTGCGCCGGACTTACGAGGAGTACCTTAAGGCCGCCCAGATGCTTGAGGCCAAGTTGAGGGAAGAAGAGAGCGGCCAGACGAGGGCCGAGATCGAGGTCAGCCTCACCAAGGTGATCACGAAGCTCGAAGAACTGAAGCCCGAGATCGAGCGGGAAGAGCAGGAGGACCAGGAAGTGGAGGCCTGGCGCGCCGAGCTGCGCCGTTCCTTCGAGGCGCTTGGCGAGAAGCTGCGGCAGTCGCAGAGCGAACTGACGGCGGCGAAGCGCCAGTTGGAAATGGCCCGCCTGCGTAAGGAGCGCCCCGAGGTGCAGGACCGGAGGGCCCAGGAGGCAGCGGGCGTCACTGGTTCGATCTCGGCTCTCAGTGTGGCTCTCGATGCAATGAACCAGCAGACCGCGAAGTTGCGGGCGGAATCGGAAACGCTGCAGCTGAAGACGGGGCTCTTTCAGACCGAGCAGTTGGAGAGCGATCCGCATTTCGCGGCCGCGCTCACAGCCGCGCGCGGCACAGCCGGAAAAGAGAAGAAGAGCCTGTCCGAGCGCTTGGCGGCGTTGAACGGTCGGTCGGCGCCTCACCACCTGAGCGCCGCCGAGTAGCGTTCCGGTTCCCCCGCCGGGCCTGTCGGGACCTGCAGCATCCACGGCACGTGCTGCGGGCCCGGCAGGCCCGGCAAAAGACAGGCGGGACGGTTGGCGGCTTTTCGAGCCGTAAGTGCCCCGACCTGCAGTTGCCCTGATCAGTAACCTATGGGAGACCTGCCCAATGCGCGTAACTCAAGCCAGCAAAGCCAGGACCCGCCCGGGTTCCGGGATCGCCAGCCGCTACCGGGCGCTGCTGATGACGCACCGGAGCCTGGATGAAAAGCTTGAGGCCGAGTTGAAGCGGCCGATGCCCGATACGGCGATCGTACGGCGGATAAAGCGGCGCAAGCTCAGCATCAAGGACGAGTTGGGATCCATGCAGCGGCTGTTCGAGGCGATGGGGACCAAGATCGAGCCGGCGACGGCGAAAGCGGGCGCGCTGTCCTGACGGCCGGCTTCAGTCGGCCGCGATCCAGACCGCCTGGTAGGGGCGAAGTTCGAAGCGGATGGTTTCTTCGCCTGGTCGCGCGACGGTCTGCGAGCCGATGAGATCAAGCAGTCTGTCCGCCTTGGGAAAGCCCAGCGTCATGCGGTTGGCTTGGATCTGTTGCGGTGCGCCCGATACATTGACGGCCACCCAGAGTCTGTCGCCCGCGCCGCAGCGCAGAATGCTGAACACCGACGGAGCGGCCGGCACGACGGTCTGATCTGCGTTCGGATGAAAGGCCGGGCGCGTCCGCCGCAGGCGGAGGAGCGCCAGGTGGCCGTCCAGGATGAGTCGCCGCAAGCTCCCTGGATCCGCAAGGTCCCCCGCCACAGTGGCGCGATCCAGCTTGGCCCGGTTGATCGAACGGTTGCGCCCGGTCCTGGTCACACCGTCCAGGTCGTTGCGCGAACCCAGCAGGCTGTGAATATAGATCGCCGGCACGCCGATGACGGAGAGGAGAACAGCCTCCGCCGCCAGGAACTTGGCAGCGCGTGTTGCGTCGTCATCATCGGGTGCGGAAACCGCGTCAACGAATGAGATGTTGAACTCGTAGGGGGCCGTGCCGCCGCCGGGCAGCGCCCTCATGGAGACCAGGCCGCCGGCGGCCTCGACCTTCTCCGCCATCCCTGCGATCTGGTCCGGGCTCAAAAGGCCTTCTGCCGGCCGCACGCCGATGCCGTCGTGGGAGGCGAGGAAGTTGAAGAACGTGGTGCCGGGCGCCGGCGGTTCCAGTGCCGCGGCCCAGTCCGAAAGCGGTTGCGCATCGCCGGTCTGAAACGCATAGAGCGTCAGCGGCGGCAGCGGGAACTGATAGACCATATGGGCTTCGTTGCCGCCGTCACCAAAGTAGCCAATGTTGTCGGTGTGGGGCACGTTCGTTTCTGTGATCAGCAGACAGCCGGGCGCCGCTGTGTCGACCACCAGACGCATGATCTGGATGAGGGCATGGGTCTCCGGCAGGTGCATGCAACTCGTGCCCAGTTTCTTCCAAAGAAAACCGATCGCATCCAGGCGGATGAAGCGCGCGCCCCTGTCGGCATAGAACAGGAGCAGGTCGAGGATCTCAAGGAGGACCTCCGGCGTCGCGTAGTTCAGGTCGATCTGGTCGTCGCTGAACGTGGTCCAGACGTGCGCGCCGCCTTCGGCGGTTTCGACTTCGGTCAGCAGCGGCAGGGCCCGGGGCCGGATGACCTGGCTGTAGTCGGCCCGCGGGTCGCAGCGATGGAAGAAGCCGCGCCGCGCCGGATCGCCGGCGACAAAGGCCTCGAACCAGGCGCTCTGCCGCGAGACGTGATTGATCACCGCATCGAGCATGATGTCGAAGTGTTGCGCCAGGCGGGCTATGTCATCCCAGCCGCCGAATGACGGATTGACGGCACGATAGTCGATGACCGAAAAGCCGTCGTCCGAACTCGCAGGATAGCAAGGCAGAAGATGCACCGCTGAGACGGCGCCGCTGAGGTGCTCGGCGAGAAAGGCTTCGAGCGCCGCGAGCGGCGCCGTGTCGCCATCGCGGATGCTGTCGGCGTAGCTGATGAGCACGACGTCGCCATGATCGACCCAGCGTGCGCCGCCATCTCTGCCCCGCTGCGCGACCAGCGCCGCGATCTGTTCCGTAAGCCGCTCAGTCTGGTCGCTTGCGTAGATGGTCAGCAGCAGAGCCCGCAGCGCGGACTCGAAGGTGGCGCCGGAGCAGCCCGGCAAGATCCCCTGTCCGGCCGGATCGGACGCTTGTTGACGCCCCGAATGGCTCATTCTTGTCCGTTTCTCTTTTGGCCGTTTCGTGCTGTTCCCTTATCGGCACGGGTCTTCCCAAAAGCAGGGTCGGCCGTGCCAAGGCGACGACTTTGCTGCTCGAGTATGTACTGATCAATTCGGATAAATGGTAGCGAATTCGGTTTCGGAAAGTTTCGTTGCAATTGGTTCCGATGTGGGACTACGGTTGTGCAAATAAGAAAAACTCAGGGAGGAACCGCGGAGGCCATGGGCTCGCGCGGAAAAGTGACGATCGACGCGCTTGCGCGCGAACTCGATCTGGCCAAGAGCACCGTCTCGCGGGCCCTGAACGGCTATCCCGACATTGCCGAAACCACGCGGGCGCGGGTGCAGGCGGCCGCTTTGGCCTCCGGCTATGCGGCGTCCAGCATGGCGCGCAATCTCAAGCGCGGGCGGGTCGACACGGTTGGTGTCGTGCTGCCCGGCGAACAGCTCGATATCTCCAGTCCTTTCCTCGTGCAGTTCCTGCGCGGCGCCACCCGCGTTCTGGAAACCCGCGGGATCGACCTGCTGGTCGCCAGCGCCCCGGCGCCCGAGAAGTGGCGCGAGACCTATGACCGCCTGATCGTGACACGCAAGGTTGACGGCTTCATTCTGACCCGCACGCTCTCCGAAGACCCGCGCGTCGCCTACCTGCGCGAGAAGGCCGTGCCCTTTGTCGCTTTCGGCCGCACGGCCACATCCGAGAACTTCGCCTGGCTGGATGTGGACTGCGGCGCGGCGGCGGCGGAAGCAGTCGCCCATCTGGTCGCCCTCGGGCATCGCCGGATCGCCCACATCACCGCTTCGCCGAACGTCAATTTTGCGCGCATCCGGCGTGAAGCGATTTGCGAGAAGCTGCTGTCCCTCGGCTTCTACGATCCCGCACTGGTGGTGGAGGTCGGGCTGACCGCCGACGGCGGACGCCGTGCCACCTATGAGCTGATGCGCGGCGAACAGCCGCCCACGGCGCTGATCTGCGATCTCGATCTTCTGGCCTTCGGCGCCATGGGCGCATTGCGCGATCTCGGCCTGGATGTGGGCAGGGACGTCTCCGTCCTGGGATACGGTGACGTGCCGATGGCCCCTGTGCATTCACCACCGCTTAGCACCTGGTCGCAGGACGCCGACAGCGCCGGGGCCTGGGTGGCTGAGATGCTCCTTGCGCTGATCAGTGGGACGGCGCCGGAGATCCTTCAGAGAGTCAGGCCTGCCGGTTTCGTGCGCCGTGCTTCGGATGGCGCGCCGGCATTGGATACCGCGGCATTGCGGCAGCGCCTGGCCGAGGTGCCGGCCACCGCTTTCCCGCCATAGGCCAGTTGAGAATAGGCCAGTCGAGAAAGAAGAACACCACAACACGGAAGGGAGCCCAGTTATGTCGATTCTCAGACCTCTCGGCCTGATGACCGCGGCGGCGATGATCTTCGCCGCGCAGACAGCCGCGGCCGAGACGATCCGCTTCTGGACCACCGAAGAACAGCCCGAACGTCTTGCCAAGCAGCAGGCCCTGGCGCAGGAGTTCGAGTCCAAGACCGGCGTGACCGTGGAGGTCATCCCCGTCTCGGAAACCGACCTCGGCAAGCGCGCGACCGCTGCCTTTGCGGCGAACGACCTGCCGGATGTCATCTATCACACCCTGCAGTACGTGCAGCCTTGGGCCGAGGCCGGCATCCTGGACATCGACGCCAACACCGAGGCTGTCGAGGAACTCGGTCTCGATACCTTCGCGCCGGGCGCTCTCGCCATGGCAGACGTGGACGGCGACACCGCCGCGGTTCCGGTCGACGGCTGGACCCAGATGGTGGTCTATCGCAAGGATCTCTTCGAGGCCGCAGGGCTCTCCGCGCCGGACAGCTATGCCGACATCGTCGCGGCGGTGGAGAAGCTGCACAACCCGCCGGAAGTCTATGGTTTCGTCGCGGCGACCAAGATCGACGAGAACTTCATGAGCCAGGTGCTGGAACACGTTCTGCTGGCCAACGGCGCGACCCCGATGTCGGCGGACGGCATCGCCGGCTTCGAGGAGCAGAGGCTGGTCGAGGCGCTGGAGTTCTACAAGACCATCGCCAAGGCTTCGCCGCCCGGAGAGCTGTTCTGGAAGCAGTCGCGCGAGCTCTATTTCGCCGGCAAGGCGGCCATGATCATCTGGTCGCCCTTCATCCTGGACGAGCTGGCAGGCCTGCGCGATTCGGCGCCGCCCACCATCAACGACGACCCGACCTCGACCGAGCTTGCCTCCAAGACCGGGGTGGTCACCACCTTTGCCGGGCCCTCCAACCCCGACGGTGCGGCCTGGGCGGACATCCGCTACTTCGGCGTCACCAGTTCCGCCGACACCGACAACGCCATCGAGTTCGTGAAGTTCTCCATGACCGAGGGCTATGGCCAGACCCTCTCCATCGCGCCGGAAGGCAAGTTTCCGGTGCGCCGGGGCGATGACGGAAATCCCGACAAGTATGTCGAGCTCTGGTCGACGCTGCCGGTGGGTGTCGACCGCAAGGCGCCGCTGACCGAACTCTATCCGCCAGAGGTGATCGACTCGATCGTGACCGGGCTTGACTCGGCACAGCGCTGGGGCGTCGAGGAAGGCCAGTTGTCGGCCGCCTCCAAGGTGGTCAACAGCCAGGTCATCAATCAGATCACGCGACGCTTCATCGATGATGAGATCTCGGCGGCCGAAGCCGCCAAGGCGATCAACGAGGAACTCGGCAAGCTCTGATCCCTATCCCCGTGCGGACCGGTGCCGCCGGTCCGCGCGAGGGGGCGGATCGGAGTAGCGAAGATCCGAAGAAGGGGGACTGGGGGAGGAAGGCGAAATGGCAGAAGTTGCGCAAAGCGGCGTCGCCCGGCACGAGGCGGAAACGGCAGCCCCACCGCAGGGTGTCGGCCCCCTGCAGAGGCGCGAGGCGCGGCTGGCCTGGACGATGCTGGCGCCGACCTTCCTGATCGTCGCCTTGATCGTCGCTCTCCCCCTTGTCGCCAACTTCTGGATTTCCGCCAAGCCGATCCAACTCGCCGATCTGCGCGCGCCCGAGGCCACCATCAACGAAAGGGTGAGCGGCGAGGCCGTGGCCGCGGGCGAGACCTTCCGCGTCACCTATACACTGCGCAATTCCTCGCCCAACCTTCCGGTGCGCGGTGCGGCCTTTACCGACACCCTGCCCGAAGGCGTCGATCTCGCCGTTGACGACGAGCGTTGCGTTCTGTCCGGCCGCAACCTCACCTGCACTTTCGGCGATCTTGAACCGCGCGGCAGGGAGCGGCTGCACTTCGAGGCGACGGCGCAAACGGATATCGCCAATGTCGAGTCCCTGCTCGAGGGCACGGCGGCCGTTGCCCAGGGCAGGGGTGAGAACGCGCTGACCAGCCTGTCCTTCACGGGGGAGAACTTCCGCAAGGTCTTCAATGCCACCGAGTTCTGGGACGTTCTCTGGACGTCGATCCTCTATACCGTCTTCGGCACCGGCGGCGCCCTGATCCTGGGCCTCTTCGCCGCCTTGCTGCTGGATCAGGCCTTCCGCGGACGGGCCTTCCTGCGCGGTCTCTTCCTCTTTCCCTATGTCGCGCCCGTCATTGCCGTTGCCTATACCTGGGTGACCCTGCTGGACCCGAACTCAGGGGCGCTCAACGCCATCCTCATGCAGATCGGCGCGACGGAGGGGCCGATCAATTTCCTGGGCCAGCGCGCCGCGGGCGAGATCAGCCTCTTCGGCCTGACCGTCGAGTTTCCGCTGGCCCTGACGACGGTCATCATTTTCGAGGCCTGGCGCTACTTCCCGCTCTCCTTCCTCTTCATCCTGGCGCGCATGCAGTCGATCAACACCGACATGTACGAAGCGGCGGAGATCGACGGAGCGACGCCCTTTCAGCAGTTCTGGCACTTATCGCTGCCGCAGCTGGCAACCATCCTGGCAATCCTCTTCCTGCTGCGCTTCATCTGGACCTTCAACAAGTTCGACGACATCTTCCTCTTGACCGGCGGCGCGGCGGGCACACGCACGCTGACGGTGAATGTCTACGAGCAGGCGATTGCGCTTTCGAACATCGGCGCCGGTGCAGCGGTTGCCGTGGTGGTGTTCTTCGTGCTGCTGGCCTTCGCCCTGGTGTTCTTCCGCTTCTCGCCGAAGGAGGATTGAGATGGCTGCGCTGACCCAGACCGGCGGATACGGCCTGCGTTCGGGCCTTGCGGTTGCGGCGCTCGCCGGCCTTTCCTTCGGCCTTGTCTTCATGATCGTCGTGGGCGTGACACTGGCTCTGGTGACCGGCCTGCCGGCGCGCCCGCCGGTTGGCGCTGCGGCCCTGGCCGGCCTGGCCGCGGCCCTCTTCGTTGCCTTTACGCCGGTCGAAAGGCGCAGCAACCGCACGCGCAGCTACGCCGCTTCGATCATGTTTCTGGTTCTTGTGATCTTCTCCCTCGGCCAGGTCTTCGGCCTCCCGCTTAGCGAGGGCAGCATCTGGCAGCTCATCGGCCTTGCTGTCTTCATCGGCGTCACCGTGCAGTCGATCTGGCTCTGTGTCGGCGACGCACCGGCCGGAACGGTGCGGCGCTACGATTTTGAGAAGCTGGTGATCCGCGTACTCAAAGGCCAGGGCTACATCTTCTTCACCGTCTTCGTGGTGCTGCCCTTCTATGTGATGGTGATGACGAGCTTCAAGAGCCAGGCGGAACTTCTGGCCAATCCGCTCGACTTCTCCATTGACCTGGGCAAGGCGAACCTCTTCGGGAGCTACACCGAACTCTTCACCAAGTTCAACTTCGGCACCTATATCCTCAACTCTGCCTTTGTCTCGGTCTGCACCGTGCTGGTGACCCTGCTGATCGCGGTGCCGGGGGCCTATGCCGTCGCGCGCCTGCGCTTTCGCGGCCGCGATGCCTTCGCCCGCTCGATCCTGCTGATCTACATGGTGCCGGCCATCGTTCTGGTGCTGCCGCTCTATGCCGTCTTCAGTCAGCTGGAATTGCGTAACACGATCCTCGGCCTGCTGATCGTCTATCCGGCCACCACCATCCCCGTCGCGCTCTACATGCTGCAGGGCTACTTCCGCGGCCTGCCGGCAGAGATGGAGGAGGCCGGTCTGATGGACGGCCTCACGCGCATCGGTGTGATCATCAAGATCACCCTGCCGCTCAGTCTGCCGGCGCTGGCCTCCGTCGGGCTCTATGTGTTCATGATCGCCTGGAACGAATTTCTCTTCGCCTTCATGTTCCTGGACGATCCGGCCATCTTCACCCTGCCGCGCGGCGTCGCCTCGCTGAACTCCTCGGAGCTGCCGCGCGAACTGATGATGGGCGGTGCCGTCATCGCCACCGTGCCGATCATGGCGATCTTCCTCTGGCTCGAACGCTTCATGGTTCAGGGCCTCTCCGCCGGTGCCGTGAAGGGCTGAGCAGAGTGAGCGATCTCGACAAAGCGGCCGAGGCGGTGCTGCGGGCCAATGACCGCGGGGGCTATACCGTTCCCACGGCGGGGCTCTATCCCTACCAATGGAACTGGGATTCCGCCTTCGCGGCTTTGGGCTTCGCCGAGTTCGACATCGACCGCGCCTGGCGCGAGCTTGAGACGCTTGCCGAGGGCGCCTGGCCGAACGGCATGTGGCCGCACATCCTGTTCCGCGCCGATGATCCCGATTACTTCCCCGGGCCGTCGGTCTGGGGCGCCGGGGCGAGTGTCGGTGCCCCGATTGCCTCTTCCGGGGTATCCCAGCCGCCGGTGGCTGCCACGGTGGCGCGCATCCTCTACGAGCGCGATCCGGAAGTGGGGCTGGCGCGTCTGCGCGCGCTCTTTCCCAAGCTGCTGGCCTGGCGCGACTGGTTCCACCGCGACCGCCGGGGCCGGAGCGGTACCATCCTGGTCACCCACCCCTGGGAGTCCGGCCGCGACAACTCGCCGGACTGGGACGGCGCCATGGCCCGGGTTCCCATCCGGGACCTCGGCCCTTTCCAGCGCCGCGATACCGGCCATGTCGATCCCGCCATGCGGCCCACCAAGGAGGACTACGACCGCTATCTGTCGCTGGTCGCCTGGGGGCGCGAAGCGGGCTGGGACACCCACCGCATCGCCGCCGAGGGGCCCTTTGCGGTCGCCGATCCGACCATGACCTTCATTCTATTGCGCGCCGACCGCGATCTCCGGGTCCTGGCCGAGGGTCTTGGGGAGACCGAGGCCGCGGCCCGTCTGGGCGCCGACTGCGAGGCGGGCGCCGAAGCCGCCGCGGCGCTGTGGTCCGAGGACCTGGGCGCCTACGCTGCCCGTGACGAGCGCAGCGGGGCCTTTGCCGACGGTGTCTCCTCGGCGGCCCTGCTGGCCTGGTACGCCGGCCTGCGCGATCCGGTCCATGAGCAACGCCTGCTCGCCACCTTGCATGACCTTCTCGATGCCGCGCCGCTGGCCGTACCCAGCTTCGACCCGCGCCACCCGAAGTTCGACGCGCGGCGCTACTGGCGTGGCCCGGTCTGGGCGGTGGTGAACTGGATGGTGGCGCGCGGTCTCCACGAGGCGGGCCACACTTCCGAGGCGGAACGGCTGCGCGGCGATACCCGGCGCCTGATCGAGGGAGCCGGCTTCTACGAGTACTTCGACCCGTGCGACGGCTCCGGCGCCGGCGGGCCGGATTTCACCTGGACCGCTGCGATCTGGCTCGCCTGGGCGAGCCCAACGAAGAAAGAGGGATGGAACTGATGGGCGCTATCAGAC
This sequence comes from Rhodospirillales bacterium BBD 1991-14, assembly GCA_001657395.1. Taxonomy (GTDB): domain Bacteria; phylum Pseudomonadota; class Alphaproteobacteria; order Kiloniellales; family Kiloniellaceae; genus Pelagibius. The sequence continues at coordinate 307,932 of LYSY01000004.1, forward strand.
TGCAGGCCGTCGAGAAGTGGTTCGGCGACGCGCAGGTGATCAAGGGGGTGGACCTCGACATCGCCGACGGTGAGTTCGTCATCTTCGTCGGCCCTTCGGGCTGCGGCAAGTCGACGCTCTTGAGGCTGGTCTCCGGATTGGAAGAGATCAGCCGCGGCAGCCTTTTCATTGACGACCGCGATGTGACCGCGGAGCCGCCCTCGGGCCGCGGCCTCGCCATGGTGTTTCAGTCCTACGCGCTCTATCCCCACATGACGGTGGGCGAGAACATGGGGTTCGGTCTCAAGACCGCCGGGGCGCCGAAGACGGAGATCGAGAGCAAGGTGGCCGAGGCCTCGCGGGTCTTGAAGCTGGATGCGCTGCTGGACCGGCGGCCCAAGGATCTCTCCGGCGGCCAGCGCCAGCGCGTTGCCATCGGGCGCTCGATCGTGCGCGAGCCCACGGCCTTTCTGTTCGACGAGCCGCTCTCAAACCTCGATGCAGCGCTGCGCGTGGAGATGCGGTTCGAGATCGCCAAGCTGCACCAGTCGCTGGGCGCCACCATGATCTACGTGACCCATGATCAGGTGGAGGCTATGACCCTGGCCGACAAGATCGTGGTCCTGCAGGCCGGGCGGATCGAGCAGGTGGGCAGCCCGCGCACGCTCTACGAACGGCCGGACAACCTCTTCGTTGCCCAGTTCATCGGCAGCCCGAAGATGAACGTGGTGCCCGGCGGCGTGACCGACAGCCGCTTCGCCTTGCAGGGGCAGGGCGGCGGCCCGGCCCCCGCCTCCGCGGGCGGCGCCAACCGGGTCGGCATCCGCCCGGAGCATATCGCGCTCACCAATCCCGGCGAGGGGCATTGCAACGGCAAGGTGGAGGTCGCCGAGTATCTCGGCGCCGACGTGATGCTGTTCGTCGACTGCGATCCCCTGGGGGTCATGACCGTGCGCCATGTCGGGGATACCGCCGTCAAGCCCGGTGAGCAGGTGGGCCTGCGCTTCGACGAGCAGCGCGTCCACTTCTTCGACGGCGACGGGCTGGCGGTGGGGCGCGCCTGACGGCGTAAAGCCTCAGGCCGTTTCCGCGCCGCGGAAGGCCCAGCCGACGAAGCGGCGCTCGACCAGGGCGAAGATCGCGTACATGCCCACGCCCATGACCGCGATCACCAGCAGCCCGGCAAAGACCAGGGGCACGCGGAAGCTGGAGGAAGCGGTCAGCATCAGGTGGCCCATGCCGGCGTTGCCGGCCACGGTTTCCGAAATCACGGTGCCGACGAAGGCCAGGGTCACCGCAACCTTCAGCGAAGCGAAGAAGTAAGGCATAGAGCGGGGGACCCCCACCTTCAGCAGGATGTCGATCTTGCGTGCCCCGAGGGAGCGCAGCACATCGCGCAGCTCCGGCTCCAGGGTCGCCAAGCCGGTGGCGACGTTCACCACGATGGGAAAGAAGGAGATGGTGAAGGCGGTGAGGATGGCCGGGATGGTGCCGATGCCGAACCACACCACCAGGACCGGCACGATGGCCACCTTGGGAATGCTGTTGAAGCCCACCAGCATGGGATAGAGCGCGGCATAGGTCAGGGCCGAGGCCCCGGTGACCAAGCCCAACGCGAGGCCGAAGACCACCGCCATGCCGAAGCCCACGAGGGTCACCCAGAAGGTGTAGAAGGCGTTCTGCCAGATCGCCGGCCAGTATTGGATCAGGGCCGCCATCGCCTGGCTGGGGGCGGGCAGCACGAATTCGGGAATCGCGAAGAGGTGGACCGCGCCCTCCCAGAAGACGAAGAGGCCGATGGTGGCGAGCCAGGGGGCGAGCTTGGTGGAGGAGATCATGCGGCCCGCACCTCGCCGATGTGGTCGCGCAGACCATGCACCAGGTCGACGAAATCCTGATCGAAGGTGGATTCCAGGGTGCGCGGCCGCGGCAGGGTGATGGGGCGCTCGTAGACGATGCGCCCCGGGCGCTTGCTCACCACGTAGACACGGTCCGCGAGATAGACGGATTCGCGGAGGTCGTGGGTGACCAGAATCACGGTGAACTTGCGTTGCATCCAGAGGTCCTGCAGGACGCCCCAGAGCTCCTCGCGGGTAAAGGCGTCCAGGGCCGCGAAGGGCTCGTCCAGCAGCAGCAGGTCGGGCGCGTGGATCAGCGCCCGGCAGAGCGAGGCGCGCTGCTGCATGCCGCCGGAGAGCTCGTGCGGGGCATGGTTCTCGTAGCCCTCCAGGCCGACGATCCGCAGCAGTTCGTGGGCCGTCTCTATGTGCTCGGCCTTCTTGCGACGGAAGCTGCCGCGGTGGCTGCGGCTCACCTCCAGCGGTAGCAGGACGTTTTCCAGCGTGGTGCGCCAGGGCAGCAGCGTGGCGTTCTGAAAGGCCATGCCGACCATGGTGAGCGGGCCGGAGACGGTTTCTCCGGCGACCCGGGCGATCCCTGAATCGACCGGCATGAGGCCGGAGACGATCTTCAGGATCGAGGACTTTCCGCAGCCGGACGGGCCGACCATGGCGACGAACTCGCCGCGGCGGATTTCCAGCGACGCATCCGCGACGGCCGGCGGGCCGTTGCCGGCGCCGCCGTAGGTCATGGTCACCTGATCGAGCTCAACGAAGGCTGTCACGACTGCAAACGCAATCCTTTAGTACTGAAACAGGATTGCGGTCAGGGGGCCAGCATCCGCTCCCCGGCCGGCGGCAGGAACTCGGACGTCCAGACGGCGGCCGGCTCCGGCGTCGAGGAGAGGTCGTAGGCAATGGCAAGCTGGGCGATGGAATTGCGCAGCCGTGCCTCGTCGACATCGCCGATGCCGTTGGCCTTCACGTGGTCGGTCAGCACGTTGACGTCGAGGGCCAACTGCAGGCGCTCCAGTTCCAGCCCCTTGTCGATCAGCGGGTCGCTCTTGGCGACGACGTCGATGGCGCCTTCGGGATCGGCGATGATGTCCTTCCAGCCGCGGATGGTGGCGCGGATGAAGCCGGCCACGGCCTCGGGGTTGTTCTCGATGAAGTCGCCCGAGGCAATCACCGCGTTGCCGTAAAAGTCCATGCCGAAGTCGGCATAGAGGAAGTACTTGATCTCGTCTTCCGCGACGCCCTTGGACTTCAGGTCCAGCATGGACGAGAAGTAGTGGCCGGAGATGAAGTCCACCTGGCCCTGGACCAGCATGGTCTCGCGCAGCGCCGGGTCCATGTTCACCCGTTCGACCGCGGCCTCGTCGATGCCGGTCTCATGGGCGAAGGCGGGGAAGAGCTTGTAGGAGGCATCGAAAACCGGCGCCCCCAGCTTGCGGCCCACCAGGTCTTCGGCCTTTTCGATGTTGTTCTTCTTCAGGGTGAAGAGCGAGAAGGGCGGCGCGTCGTAGGCCATCATCACGGCCTTTACCGACTGGCCGGGGTTCTGGACATTGAAGTCGACCAGCGCGTTGATGTCGGCAAAGCCCATCTGGTAGGCGCCGCCCGCGACCCGGGTGACGGCCCCGGCCGAGCCGTTGCCGCTGTCGATGGAGACGTCCAGGCCTTCTTCGGCGTAGTAGCCCTTGTCGTTGGCGACGAGGAAGGCGGCCGTGGGGCCCTGGAACTTCCAGTCCAGAGTAAACTTGATATCCACCTCGGCCTGGGCCGGGGCGGCAGCCAGGGTGAGCGTCAGCGCACAGGCGCCGGCCAGCAGCGCGGGGTGTAGAGCCTTGGATTTGAACATGCCTCTTAATCTCCCTGTTCTTTTTGGGCGAACCCACAGTCGCCAAAAGCAGCAATTCCCATGCCAGCCCCTCCGTCGGCGGTTCTCCGCCTGTTCTCTTCCCGCACCCGCTTTCCGCGCCGGGGCCGCAGACCAGAAATTAGGCAGTCTGCGTGCCGCGTGATCACGAGCGCCTGCGATTACAAGCGCCTTAGACGACAGGCGCCGGGCGTTGATCGGCGAGGAATGGGCCGGCGCGCGGCCAGCACTTCAAGCCTAGAGCATGTTCCGGGTCTTGGAAACTCCCCGGCGCCCGCCCCTGTCGCCGGGCCGCCGGTTCAGGCGAGCAGGCTGCCGGCCGTGACTTCGTCGGTGATGAAGACCGTGGGCTCCAGCAGGCGTATGGCCCCTTGCAGGACCGGGATCTTCTCAGGTCCGCCGGAGATCAGGACCCTCTGAGGCGTGCGTTTCAGACGGTCGATCCCAACCGCGATGGCCCGTTCGTTGACCGGATGGTCGACCAGGGCCCCGGTCTCGTCGATGAAGTTGTAGAGAACGTCGCCCACGGCCCCGGCTTCGATCAGCGAGCGGCGCTCCGCCTCCGAGAGGTGGCCGACCCGGTAGGAGGTGGTCAGGGTCGAGATGCCGCCGACACTGAGCAGGGCGATGTCCAGGCTGTCGGCCATCTCGAAGACCTGGGCGATGCCGCAGCGTTCCAGCAGCGCGTACTTGGTCTCCGGGCTGTCGACCAGTGCCGGGGCCGGAACCAGATAGCCCTCGCCCTGGAACAGCTCGTTGAACTGCCAGGCGAACTCCGCCGGGTTGAAGCGGCGGGCCTGGGAAATGCCGCCGAGCAGGGAGACGACGCGGAAGTTCTCCAGCGTGCGGCCGGTGATGAAAGGCAGCGCCGAATAGAGCGTCCGCCCCCAGCCGACACCCACGGTCATGCCGGAGCGCATGGCCTGGGAGATGAAGCTGCCGGCGGCAGCGGCGATGACCTGGCCGGGATCGCTCTCGGCATCCGACAGCGGGGCGACGATGGCCTGCTCGATGCCGAAGCGGGTTTCGAGCTCGCGCTCGATCTCGGTGACCTCGACCAGCGGGGCCTTGATGGTGATCTGCACCTCGCGCCGGCGGCGCGCATCGGCCAGCAGGCGCACGATGGTGACCCGCCCGACGCCCAGGATCTCGGCAATCTCGCTCTGGGTGCGGCCTTCGATGAAGTACATCCAGGTGGCCCGCACGCGCATGCGGTGGCTGGCGTCCGGCAGATTCAGCTGCTGGGCGGCGGAGCGCTTGCGTCCCTGGGGCTTTTCCTGGCGGGCCAAGTGGCACCCTCCTGAGAGTCGATGAACGGAGTTCTACCTTTCGTCTGCAGTCGCTTCAAGCCGCGCCGCCAAGTCGGGTCATCAGGCCGGCGTGACTGCAGGCTGACCGGCCGCCGCCTGCAGCCGGCTTGCGATTACCGCCGCCACCTCTTCCGGCGCTTCCAAGTGCGGCATGTGGCCGGTGTCATGGAGCAGGTGCAGCGCCACCCGGCCGGGCGCCTGCAGGGCCTGTTTCCAGGGGAACACCCGGTCCTTGCGGCCCCAGACGATCTGCGCCGGGATCGCAAGGCGGTCAAGTGCGGGGGTGAGGTCGAAGCTCTGGACAGAGTCGGGGAAGAGAGTCTCGGCCAGGTCCTGCTGATAGGCGCGCAGGGCTGGGTCCTTGCGGGCCTGCATGGCGGCCATCACGAAGCTCTCGGTGATGATCTGCGGCTCCGCCGTCAGTTGCTTCAGCCAGGGGGCAAGGCTTTCCTTGCGGCCGGCCCGGGCAAGGCCGGCGAGGACGGCCCCGTTCGTTTCCGGGCCCAGCCCGGCCGGGGCGATCATGGTGAGGGAGGCGATCCGCCGCGGGCGAACGTCGGCCAGCGCCAGCGCCAGCGCGGCGCCCAGGGAGTGGCCGACCAGGTGCGCGCCGTCCAGGTCTTCGGCGTCGAAAGCCTCCACCACCATCCGGGCGAGGCTGCGGAAGGAGTCCACCGGGCGGCGCGGCGATTTGCCGTGGCCCGGCAGGTCGATGCTCACCACGGGCCGGTCTGACGGCAGGCAGGCTTCCAGCTTCTGCCAGCCGGCGGAGTCGGCAGCGAAGCCATGGATCATGACCAGCGGGGCGCCGGTGTTGCCGCCTGCGCGGTGGACCACGAGCGGGCCGCCCTCCGGCTGCCAGCCGGACGCTGCGGCGGGCGGCTGTTCTCCTAACTCGCGCAGGGCCGTTTCCACGTCTCCGCGCGCGATCCGTCCCGCCGGGCCGGAGCCGGCGATCTCTGCCAGGTCCAGAGCGTTCTCCCGCGCCAGGCGCCGCGCTGCCGGGGTGGCGCGCGGCTTCGCGGGATGGTCCGGAGAGACGGGGAGGGCAAGCTTGGTGCGCTGCGGCGCAGTTGTGACTGCCCCCGCCGCGGTGTCGGGCGTTTCCGGCGCCGGAGCCGCGCTGCCATTGTCCGGTGGCGGGCCGACCTCTTCGTCCGGCGCGTAGATCCAGGCGATGGCCTTGCCGATGGCGACCTCGCTGCCGGCCTCGGCCAGGATGTGATGGAGCCGTCCGCTCGCGGGGCTTTCGACCTCCATGGCGGCCTTGTCGGTCTCGATGTCGAACAGCGGGTCGCCGCTCTCCACCTCCGCGCCCTCCGCGACATGCCAGACGGCGATCGTCCCGCTGGTCATGTCCATGTCCACCTTGGGCATGATGACCTCGACGGGCATGTCAGCGGGTCCCGCGCACCACGCCCCGAACCGCGGAGAGGATATCGGCCACCTGCGGCACCGCCGCCTTTTCCAGTTCGGGGTTGTAGGGAATCGGCGCCTCGGCGCCGCCCAGGCGGACGATGGGGGCGTCCAGGTAGTCGAAGGCTTCGCTCTCGACGATGCTGGCGCTCACCTCCGCCCCGATGCCGAGGGTGCGCACGCCCTCGTAGACCACCACAAGCCGCGACGTCTTGGTGACGCTGGCGACCACCGTCTCCCGGTCCATGGGGCGGACGGTCCGCAGGTCGATCACCTCCGCATCGATGCCCTCCTGCGCCAGGGTCTCGGCGGCTTCGAGCGCGCGGTGCACCATGATCGCGGTGGCGACGATGGTGACATCGCTGCCGACCCGGCAGACCTCGGCCTTGCCGATGGGCACGGTGTAGCGGCCCTCCGGCACCGGTCCCTTCATCTTGTAGAGCAGTTTGTGCTCGAAGAGCATCACCGGGTCGGGATCGTCCAGGGCGGCCAGCAGCAGGCCCTTGGCGTCATAGGGGGTGGCGGCCTGCACCACCTTCAGCCCCGGCACGTGGCCGAACCAGGCTTCCAGGCTTTGGCTGTGCTGGGCCGCCGCGCCGGTGCCGGAGCCGGCGGGAAAGCGCATCACCAGGGGTACCGAGACGGCGCCGCCGAGCATGAAGCGCAGCTTGGCCGCCTGATTGACGATCTGTTCCATCGCCAGGGTGGCGAAGTCCGAGAACTGAAACTCATAGATCGGCCGGAGGCCGGTGAGGGCGGCACCCACCGCCATGCCGGCGCCGCCCAGCTCCGAAATCGGGGTGTCGATAACCCGGTCCTCGCCGAAGCGATGCACAAGATCGCCGGAGACCTGAAAGGCGCCGCCATAGACGCCGATGTCCTCGCCCATCAAGACCACGCGTTCGTCCTCGGCCAGGGCGATGGCCAGGGCATCGCGGATCGCCTCTGCGTAGCTCAGCTCACGCAGCGGGCTGTCCAGCACGGCGGCCGGGGCTGTCATACCGCGCTCTCCGGCGCTGCGGTGTAAACGTCGCGGGTGAGCGCGGCCGGGTCCGGATCGGGGCTTTCCTTGGCGAAGGCGATGGCGGCGGCGATTTGCTCGGCGACCTCGGTCTCCATCCGGGCGAAACCGTCTTCGCTGAGGATGCCGTGCTCGCTCAGCAGGCCGGCGAAGCGGCGGATCGGGTCACGGGCGATCCAGGCTTCGATCTCGTCCTTGCTGCGGTAGCGGTTGCGGTCGGACTTTGAGTGCCCGCGCCAGCGGTAGGTGACCGACTCGATCAGACTGGGCCCTTCGCCGGCGCGCGCCCGTTCGATGGCCGCATGGCAGGCCTCGGCAACGGCGGAGAGATCGTTGCCGTCCACGGTCACGCCCGGCATGGAATAGGCTGCGGCCCGGTCGGAAACCTGTCGCACCGCGGTCGAGCGCTCGACCGAGGTGGACATGCCGTAGTGATTGTTCTCGCAGATGAAGATCACCGGCAGTTTCCAGATCGCCGCCATGTTGAGGGACTCGTGAAAGGACCCTTCGTTCACCGCGCCGTCGCCGAAGAAGCTGGTGACCACCGTTCCCGTCTTCAGCCGCTTGGCCGAGAGGGCGGCGCCGACGGCAATGGGGATGCCGCCGCCGACGATACCGTTGGCACCGAGGTTGCCCTTGTCGACGTCGGCGATGTGCATGGAGCCGCCGCGCCCGCGGCAGTAGCCGCTTTCCTTGCCGAAGAACTCGGCAAACATGCGCCCGACATCGGCCCCTTTGGCGATGCAGTGCCCGTGGCCGCGGTGGGTCGAGGTGATCTTGTCCTGATCGGTGAGCTCCAGGCAGGCGCCGACGGCGCTCGCCTCCTGGCCGATGGAGAGATGCATCGTGCCGTGGATCAGGCCGCGTGTGTAGCTGTCTTCGGCGCCTTCCTCGAAGCGGCGGATGAGCAGCATCTTGCGCAGGGCCTCGCGCAGCACCTCCGCTTTGTAGTGGCGGATCGCAAAGGGTACATTCCCGGCAACGGCCTTGTCGGCGCGCCGGCTTGCCGGGCGGGCGGTGCCGCCGCTGCCCTTCCGGCTTGCGGACGGCGCCTGCGCGCCGCAGCGTTCAGCTTCCGAAGAGATGCTCATCTTGTTTGGCCCTCAGTGCGGCGATTTTGGAGCCCTCGGGCGTGGCGGTGTTGTCGTAGGTGATGAGCGCGCCCTTGGGGATGGGTTGCGTGACCCGGCTGTCGGTCAGCAGGCCGCAGGGAATGGCCCGCTCGGCGCGGGCTTCCTCGGCCCGCATGATCCAGGCGCGGTAGCAGTACTCGCCGATGGCATCCAGGGTCTCGCCGGGCGCCAGATCGCGCTTGGCGACCGCGCAGACCTCCGCCACCGGCCGGTCCAGCGGCACCATGTCCGCCTTGCCGTAGAGCACGGCGCGCGCGCAGGTCAGCGGAACTTCCAGCGAGGTCAGGTGATAGGGACGGATGAAGGTGAAGTAGGGGCCGTCCCCCAGCTTCAGGTCGGTCATGCGCTCCGACACCCGCGGGTGGGACATCTCGGCGACCACGAAGACGCCGGGGGCGACGCCGGCGCCGACGGAATAGTCGACCCGGCCGACGTCCGAAAGGACGCCGCCGTCCTTTTCCGGTACCAGGACCTTGGAGAGGTCCTCCTTCGTCGCCCGCGGCCCGTGCAGTCCGGGCTTGTCGGGGACCAGGCCGGTGGCATTGGCGATGGCCGCCATCTCGACCATGGTCTTCGAGCCGTCGATGAACTCCACCAGCATCCGCGGGCTCATGTTGCGGCGCTCGGCCTCTTCGACGTACTCGTCCGGCGTCGCATCGATGTTCAGCGGATTGTTCTTGCCCTTGCCGGCGCAGACGATGGGGTGGCCCATGGCGGCCACAAACTCGATCAGTTCCATGCAGGACGAGGGCTCGTCGCCTGCCCCCAGGGTGTAGACCACGCCCAGCCGGTCGGCCTGCGCCTTCAGGTAGGCGCCGATGGTGACGTCGGCCTCGACGTTCATCATCACCAGATGCTTGCCCCGCTCCATGGCCGCCAGTCCGATCTCGGCACCCACGGCCGGCACGCCCGTCGCGTCGATGACCACGTCGATGAGCCCGCTTTCGAGAAGCTTGCCGGCGTCGTCCGTCACGGCGATGGCGCCGTCTTCCATGGTGGCGTTGAGATCGTCCTGGGAGGAGACCTCCTTGGCCCGGCCATCGCCGTCGAAGGCGCTGTTGGAAGCGCCACTGGAAGCGATCGCGACCGCCTTCAGCGCAGCGGGCACGTCCAGCTCGGCGATGGCACCGATGCGGATGCCGGGCATGTGGGCGACCCGGGTCACGATGTCGGTGCCCATCTCCCCTGAGCCGACAAGCCCGATACGCACGGGCCGGCCGGCCTCGGCGCGCGCTGCCAGGTCCTTGGCCAGGCCGGTCAAAGCGACATTGGTGGGCAAGGGCGGTTCTCCTTCAAATCGCTCGCATTCTCAGTGTAGTGAACATGTGTTCTATGGTCAATACGCATGTTCTAACGTATACTGCCGACCGCAGCCACAAAGCCCTTGACATCTCGCGAACTGGCTTGAACATTTGGTTGATAAAGAATAACATTGTTCAAAAGCGGGTGGGGGAGGAAAAGAACGCCGTGGTCTCTGTACCTTCCCGAAAAGCACCCTGACCTGTCTCTCGCGCTGCGCTGGCGCGCGATTACCCGGCCGGGCGGATCGCCTGCCGGGTCCGCCCAAGGCTAGGGACCGGCTGGCCGGTTCTTGAGGGTTGGGCGGGGACAAGAACGAACACAAGGGAGGAAACAGCGATGCGCAGTACCACTCACGGGTTCACCCGCCGGACATTCCTGAAATCGGGCGCCGCAGCCGGTCTTGCGACCGGCGTCGGGGCTTCGCTCGCCGCCCCGGCCTTTGCCCAGTCCGGGCTGCCGGATCCGGCCAGCGTACTGGCCGACATTTCGGTGCCGAAGTACGTGCGGGAAGATTACCGCAAGCTCTACAACATGTCCGACGAACCGCTGTGGGATCCCAACAAGGACTGGATCCGCACGGTGGACTGGGAAGCCGTGCGCGCCGAGCAGGCCGGCAAGACCGTGCGTTTCGCCATCGGCGCTGCCGACCAGGAGTCCGCCGCTGAAGGCTTGGTGCCCTTCGAGAAGCTTTCGGGCATCAAGGTCGAGCTGGTTCCCATTCCCGACGACAGCTTCTACGACAAGGCCATCGCCGAGTTCATCTCCGGCAACGCCAGCTTCGATGCGCTGCAGTTCTTCTCGCCCTGGCTCGGCGACTTCGCCGCCCCGGGCTTCCTGGCGCGCCTGGACGACTACGCCGAGAAGTGGAAGCTGCCGCTGGACGACTTCTACGACACCTACCTGCTGAACTACGGCCACTTCGGCGACAAGGGCATTTACGGCATTCCCTTCGACTGCGACATCCAGATGGTGCATCTGCGCAAGGGCTTCGTCGAGCAGATCACCGGCGGGCCGATCGACAAGTGGAAGACGGTCGAGACCTACGACGACCTGATCCGCCTCTCCGGCGAACTCGACAAGATTCAGCCGGGTGTCGCCGGCGTCGGCCTGATGGCCGCGCGGGGTTTCTGGTCGACCTACACCTGGGAGCACGTTGCGGCCCAGTGCGGCATGGACCTCTTCGACAGCGACTGGAACCCGATCTTCAACAACGACGCCGGCATCAAGGGGCTGGAGATCATCCTGGACCTGCAGAAGAACGCCGCGCAGGGCGTCGCCGGCTGGGGCTGGCCGGAGAACCGGGCGGCCTGGCTGGGCGGTCAGCTTGCCACCAACATCTCCTGGCAGGACAGCGGCACCCAGGCCATGCGCCCGGATCAGAGCCAGATCGTCGACGACTTCGTCACCATCTACGAGCCCCGCGTCGATATGGCCGGCGCGCGCTTCGCGCCGCCGAACATCGCCGGCTCCACCTCCTGCGTCGCCTCGACCTCGCAGAACCCGGAAGGCGCGTTCCTCATGCTCGCCTTCCTGACCACCGCCTCGATCATGGCGATGAACGAGGCCAACGCCAACGGCGTGGCCCCGGGCTACAAGTCGGTGCTGACCAACCCGCGGCTGGAAGCGGTCTCGCAGCCGGCCAAGGTCTGGGCGGACAGCCTCGAATACGCCTGGTGCGCGCCGCGCATCCCCGGCATGTTCGAGATGGAGCAGGTCCTCGGTAACGAGATCAACAAGGCCGTCGTCGGCCAGACCTCCGCCAAGGAGGCGCTCGATGCCGGCGCCGAAGCCTGGCGGTCGATCATGAAGCGGAACGGCTTCTTCACCAGCCGCGAACCTTTCCCTTATTCCGCGGTGGAGGCGGGCACCTGGGTGGGGCGCGGCAAGCCTTCGCCGATTTGATTTTCCCGGCTGAAGTGCGATCCTTGCACTGATGACGCAAACCACGCTCAAGGCTGAAGGGGCGGCGCTTGTCGCCGCCCCCCGGCGCGCGCGCCGCAGCCCCTTTCAGCGCAAGATCTTTCCCTACCTGCTGGTCGCCCCGGCGGTGATCTACCTCCTGGGGATCACCCTCTATCCCGGGGTCTTCGCGATCTACCAGTCGTTCTTCGTGGTCACCTTCACCGGCTGGGTGCCCAACGGAGTCGGGAACTACGTCGACCTGTTCCAGGACGACGAGTTCTGGGCGGCCCTGTGGAACACCCTGGTCATCGGCGGCATCTCGCTGACGCTGCAGTGCGCCATCGCCCTGATGCTGGCGTTCTTCGCCTACCGCGATCCGCTGATCCGCGGCTGGCGGATCATCTTCCTGATGCCGATGCTCTTCATGCCCTCGGCGGTGGCCTTCATCTGGAAGCTCGCCTTCATGGACGGGCGGGTGATCTCCGACCTGCTGATGCGGGTCGGCCTGATTTCGGAGAACATCGACTTCCTGGGCGTCGTCTGGAATGCCCGCCTGACCCTGATCGTCGCCGACGTCTGGCAGTGGACGCCCTTCCTTTTCATCATCTTCGTCGCCGGCCTGCAGGCCCAGGACAAGGAGATCGAGGAGGCCGCACGCCTGGACGGCGCAAGCTGGCCGGCGATCTTCTGGAACATCTCGCTGCCGCTGATGCGGCCGGTGATCGCCGTCGCCGTCATCCTGCGCGGCATCGACATCACCACCATGTTCACCAACGTCTTCATCATGACCCAGGGGACCCCCGGCGGCACAACGGAGACGATCAGCTACTTCATCTACCGCACCGGCTTTCGGCTGTTCAACTTCGGCTATGCCTCGGCGGCCTCGGCCATCATGCTGATACTCACCATCATCATCGCCCAGGTGCTGCTGAAGCGGTTCTTCCGCTCCGGGAGGGCGTGATGGCGGCGCGGCGCAAGTCCGGCGAGAACCTCTTCCTGCGCTACTGCGTGCTGGCGGCCTGGGCGCTGTTCTGCCTGGTGCCGATCCTCTGGTTCCTCTCCATCGGCTTCCGGCCCCGCACCGAGATCATCACGCCGCAGCCGATCTACTGGCCGACCTTCTCCCTCGATGCCTGGCACATGATCTGGGACGACTGGCCCATGGGCAGCTACCTGCGCAATTCGCTGCTGGCCATCGTCGGATCGGTGATCATCGACCTCGTGCTGGCCATTCCGGCGGCCTATTCCCTGGCGCGCTACGACTACAAGGGGCGAGAGGATATCGGCTTCTACATCCTCTCGACGCGCATGATGGCGCCGGCCATCGTCGCCATTCCCATCTTCTTCCTGTTCAAGAACGTCGGCCTGCTGGACACGGTCTGGGGCCTGATGCTGGTCTACGCGGCGATCAACCTCAGCGTCGTCACCTGGATCATCCGTTCCTACATGCAGGACATCCCCCACGAGCTGGAGGATGCGGCGCGCACCGACGGTGCCTCGGACCTGCGCATTCTCTGGGAGATCATCATCCCGATCTGCCTGCCGGGGATCATCACCGCGGCGGTCATCGCGGCGATCTTCGCTATCAACGAGTTCCTCTTCACGCTGCTGATCGCCTCGACCAAGAACGCCTACACCATGTCAGTGGCGCTGGCGAACTTTACCGGCGGATCGGACGGCAAGATCTACAACGCCATCGCCCTGGTCTCCTTCCTGGCCTTCATACCGATCTTCCTGCTGGTGATTCTGATCCAGAAACACCTGTCGCGGGGGCTGACTTTGGGCGCATTGAAGGGATAGGCCGTGGCTGAGATCGAACTGCGCAACATCTCCAAGAAATGGGGCCACTTCGTCGGGGTCAAGGATGTGAACCTGACCATCTCCGATGAGGAGTTCGTCGTCTTTCTGGGCCCTTCAGGCTGCGGCAAGACCACCACCATGCGCATGATCGCCGGGCTGGAGGACCCCAGCGGCGGCGAGGTGGTGATCGACGGAGAGGTGGTGAACGAAGTCGATGCCCGCGACCGCGACGTGGCGATGGTGTTCCAGAGCTACGCGCTCTATCCCAACATGACGATCTACGAGAACATTCGCTTTCCCCTGCGCATGCGTGGGGTGCCAAAGGATCAGCATGCCGCGTTGGTGAAGCGGGCGGCGGAGATGGTGGAACTGGGCGACTATCTCGAGCGCAAGCCGGGGGCGCTCTCCGGCGGACAGCGCCAGCGCGCCGCGCTGGCCCGCGCGGTCGTGCGCCAGCCCCATGTCTTCCTGATGGACGAGCCGCTGTCGAACCTGGACGCCAAGCTGCGCACCGCCATGCGCGTCCAGCTGAAACACCTGCAGCGTCAACTGAAGATCACCACGGTCTACGTGACCCACGATCAGGTCGAGGCCATGACCCTGGCGGACCGCATCGTCATCATGAACGGCGGCGAGATCCAGCAGATCGGCACCCCGCACGAGATCTATGGCGATCCCGCCAACACCTTCGTCGCCGGCTTCATCGGCTCCCCGCCGATGAATCTGATCGCCGGGCACCTGGAGGGCGGAGTTTTCACCGCCGCAGGCCTCCGCGTCGAGGGCCTTGTCCTGGACGGCAGCCGCGAAGCCGTTCTCGGCGTTCGTCCGGAGGATTGCCACGTCAACGGCGCCGCCGGCCACCTGACCGGCAGGATTTTCGGGATCGAGCCTACGGGCGACCAGACCTTCGTCAGCCTGCGCAGCGACGAAGCCCTCATCGAAATCAGAGCCGACCGCGATTTCCGGGCTCCGCTGGACAGTACGGCCCAGATCAGCTTTGATCTCGACCGCCTTTACTTCTTCGACGCCGCGTCGGGCGAGCGGCTTCGGTGACCTGCGTGGCTCCATGACTTTCGACTACACCTCCCTCGGGTTCTACACCTTCGACTGCCTGGGCCGTCCGGTGACGGACATTCCCCCCGGCGGCGGGACCTATTTCATCGACGAGCTGACCCTGGCGGTCTCCGGTGCGGCCGGCAGCGCGGCCATCGTAGCGGCCAAGCACGGCCTGAACGTGCAGGCGGTGGGCGGCGTCGGCGACGACGACATGGGCAAGTGGGTGCTGGAAAAGCTGCAGAGTTTCGATGTCGATACCGTCAACATGGAGCTCTGCACCGGCGTTGCGACCTCGTCCTCCATTGTCACCACCCGGCCGGACGGGGCACGCCCGGCGCTGCACAAGAAAGGCGCGACCGGCGCCTTTTTCGTGACGGACGACCGTCTCGACCGTGTCCTCGATACCCGCATCTTCCACATCGGCGGGGTCGGGCTGATGGACCGCATGGACGGTGCCCCCAGCTTTGCCATGATGCGCAAGGCCAAGGAGCGTGGCTGCATCACCACCCTGGACGTCTTCGCGAGCACGCAGGACGACATGCCGCTGGTGGAAGGACTGCTGCCCTACACGGACTATTTTCTGCCCTCGGAAGAGGAGGCGATGGCGCTCTCCGGTCTCAGCGACTACGACGACGTCGCGAAGTTCCTGCTGGACAAGGGCGCGGGCTGTGTCGTGCTGACCCTGGGGGCGGAAGGGGCGCTCTACCGGCACAGTGACGGCACCCGTTTCCATGTTCCGGCCTTCGATATCGACGTGGTCTGCACCTGCGGTTGCGGCGACTGCTTCAATGCGGGCTTTGCCACAGGCCTGCATCTGGGCCTGGATCCGGAGGCCTGCGTGCGTCTCGGCCAAGCCTCTTCGGCGCAGAATGCCATGGGGCTCGGCTCCCAGGCGGTGGTCGCCTCTCTGGAGGCGACCATGGCATTCATGGAAAAGACACCGGTCAGGTCCATGCTGGTGAAAGTCTGATTGCGGCGCTGGTCTCCGGCGCGGGAATCACTACATAATGAAGGTGACAGCGGGTCCAGGCCATGCCCACGACGCAACGAAGCTTCACCCCTTCGGCAGCCCGTCTGCCGCTGAAGGACGCCCTCAGGATGCTGCGCTTCACCATGAAGCGCGGCCGCGGTTTTCTTGACCCGCCGCTCGACCCGATTCCCTCACCGATCAGCGACGTGGCCCGCTCTGTGCTGCGGGACTTCGACCAGATCGCCGATCGCGTAAACGATATGGCTGCCGGCCTGTCGCGGCGGTTTCTCGACAGCGGCGGCGGCGAAAGTCTGAGCACAGCGACGCTGGAAGACATCGAACACATCGGCCATGCCGAGATCGCCTTCGCCCAGGCTGCCTATCACGGGCTGACCCGAGCGTTGCCCCATCTGGGTGCAAGCGAAGGGCTGGTGAGCGAAGTGCGCAGCGCCGAGGCCTACAAGGCGGCCATTCAGTCCGGTGCGGCGGAGAAAGACCGCTTTGCCCTGGCCGCCGCGCTGATGCAGGAGATGGTCGATCGCGGCGTCATCCGCGACCTGCTGCCGGCCGCCAGGGAAGAGGAGGGCGAGCCCCTCACCGAAGAGGAACTGGAGAAACTCTCCATCTTCGCCCTGATCCTCTGGTTCCTGGCCGAGCGGCAGGACGGGCCGGAGGATGCCGAGGCGCTGCTGCTCACCTGTTGCGACATGGCCGAGGCACTGAAGACCGAGGTGGCCGAGTGCCTGGGTGACGCCGAACGCCTGCGGGCGCTCCTCTCCGCCTACGCAGACAAGATCTGAGGCGACCATGGCGCTGCCGCTGCCCGATTCCCTGCCGCAGACCGACCGCCCGATCCGCCGGGCGATGCGCCGCATGCGCTGGTTCAAGCAGTCCTTCGCGCGTCAGGTGGAGGCAATTTCGGCAGCCAGCGGTGTCGTCTACGAGATCCACAACGACCGCCTGGCCCAGGTCTTCATTCACTGGCTCAGGGCTTTCGAGGCCCAGAAGCCGAAGGACCCGACGGCGCGGCGGGCCTTTACCAACTTCGCCTCCGGCCTGATGCTGCAGCAGTTGATCCGCGACGTGCCGCTGGAGGTGACCAGTGTGCCGGTCGGCTCTGACGCCTCCAACCCGGCCTTTTATTGGCCCGAGGGCTATGCCTATGTCGCTTACTGCCTCAACGTACGCGCGGCGGTGCTGGCGCAGGATTTCGACGAGACGCTGACCCTGGCGCCCGATCTCTCCGACATCCGCACCTGGTGGTCCTTCAAGGAGAACGTGACGCAGGACCCCGCGCTGGCCATTGCCTTTCTGGATCTCTTCTCCAGTGAAAACCCCAACTGGTCGACGCCGACCCTGTTCTACGAGCAGACCGCCCAACTGGAAGGGCCGTCGGACACTGAGCAGATCGTTTAAGCGCCGGCTGCCGGACTGCGGTCCAGAGTCTGGCGGTACTTTTCCGCATCCCAATTCAGGAGCTCGGCTTCGTCTTCCGCCGTCAGGCGGGTGAGCGCCGCTTCGGGGTCGAGGCGCTGGGCGACATCGCCGAGGCAGCGCGCCATGGCCTGCATGGCGGGCGAGGCGTCGGCCGGCATGGCAACGCCGCGTCCCGGAAAGACGACGAGTTTCTGCTGTGGTTCTGCGGTCGCGCGGGCGAAGGCCGCTTCAGCGGGTTCCCCGGGATCG
This sequence comes from Rhodospirillales bacterium BBD 1991-14, assembly GCA_001657395.1. Taxonomy (GTDB): domain Bacteria; phylum Pseudomonadota; class Alphaproteobacteria; order Kiloniellales; family Kiloniellaceae; genus Pelagibius. Next base: position 325,224 of record LYSY01000004.1, read on the forward strand.
GCGACGAAGACTCCCGGGCCCAGAAAGATGACATGGTCCGGGTAGAAGCTGCCGCCGCGCAGCCGCCCCAGCATGCCGGGATCGAAGGCAAGAGCGGTCGTTGCCGGGTGGTCGACAGCCCGCCATCCGTGGTCGCCCAGGGACTGCGGAAGGTCGGGCACCGCCCGCTCCTGCCCGCAGAGAGCCGGCGCCAGGCGGCCGGCCACTTCGCGGACGAGCCTTTCGGCCTCTCCGGCGGTCTCGGCGCCGGCGGCCAGCCCATGGTTGCCGAGCACGAGAACCCGCGTCTCCGGACCGGTGACGGCATCGATGGCCTGGGCGAGGGCGAGGCCGGGCTTGGTGTAGGGGACGAAAGCCGCGCCAAGGTCGGCCAGACGTTCGGCGACAACCTGCCCAGCATCCGCCCGCAGAGCGGTGGCGATGGTCGCGACGCAGTGGGTGTGCAGGACGACCGGCCAGTCGAAGACTGCATGAACCGAGGTTTCGATCGAGGGACGGAGCCCGCCGGGGTTCTCACCCTCCGGCACAAAGGCGGCCCCGTTGTCGGCCTCGGGGTCGCCGGATTTCAAAGCCTTGCGCAGCCGTCGAAGGTCGACAGGCACCATGATGTCCTCGGTCTCGGCATCGGACAGCCAGGTGCCGGATGCTTTCACCAGCATGGCCGTGTCGTCCTTGAGGGAGGCGTTGCCGCCGGGTCCCTGCACCTGCAGAGGATCTCTGCCGAGGCGGGCGGAAGTCCGGCAGAGGTCGGCAAAGGCAGGCGTGTTGCGAAGGCTCTGGTAGGGGTTCATGCGACGGCATCCAGTCTCAGCCATTCTTGAAATGCGCTCTGCTCCGCCTCCGTCAGGAAGAGGCCGTGCTTGGTGCGGCGGGTCAGGATGTCCTCGGCGCTGCGCGCCCATTCCCTGTTGATCAGCCACTTGGCTTCGCGCTCATAGAACAGCGCGCCGAAGTGACGGCCGAGGTCGGCGAGGGACTTTGCCTCGCCCAGCATCTCGGCGGCTTCGCTGCCGTAGCAGCGTCCGTAGTGGCGGGCGAGGTCGGCGGGCAGCCATGGCCTGGCCGCCTGGAAGTCGGTCAGCCAGGTCTCGAAGTCGGCATTGTCGATGGCGCCGCCGGGGAGCGCTGCGGTGGCGGTCCAGGCCGGCCCCATCTGCGGGAACCACGCGGCAAGCTTCTCCAGGCTGTGCTCCGAGAGCTTGCGATAGGTGGTGAGTTTGCCCCCGAAGGCGGAGAGGATGGGCGCCCGGCCGTTGCCGCCGTCGATCTCCAGTTCATAATCCCGGGTCACGGCGGAGGCGCCCTTGGCCGTATCGTCGTCGTAGAGCGGGCGGACGCCGGAGAACGAGGAGACGACATCCGACGGGTCCAGCGTTGTCTTGAAATAGCGGTTCAGGATCGCCAGGAGGTAGTCGGTCTCGCCGCGGTCGATGGCAACATCCTCCGGACGGCCGTCGAAGGGAATGTCGGTGGTGCCGACCAGCGCCAGGTCGTCGAAGTAGGGGTTCACGAAGATCAGTCGTTTGTCGTGGGCCTGCAGCACATAGCCGTGGTCGCCCTGCCACCAGCGCTTGAGAATGATGTGGCTGCCCTTGACCAGGCGCACGCTGCGCTTGGCGTTCACCCCGGCCACGTTGCCCAGGACTTTCTCCACCCAGGGTCCCGCGGTGTTGACAATGGCACGGGCCCTGAGGTCGCGCAGGGCCCCGGTCTCCGCATCCTTCAGGGTGGCGTGCCAGACCTCCCCGTCGCGGCGGGCGGAGAGACACTCGGTGCGGGGCAGAACCTCTGCGCCCCTGCGTGCGGCATCGACGGCGTTGAGCACCACCAGGCGGGCATCGTCGACCCAGACATCCCAGTAGGCGAAAGCCTTGGTGAAGGCTTCGCGCATCATCCTTCCCTCTGGCGCGCTGCGCAGGTCGAGTGCGCGGGTGGCGGGGATGCGTTTGCGTCCACCGAGGTGATCGTAAAGAAAGAGGCCGAGGCGGATCAGCCAGCGCGGGCGCTGCTCCGGGCTGTGCGGCAGGACGAGCTGCAGCGGCCAGGTCAGGTGGGGGGCCACCTCCAGCACCACTTCCCGTTCGATCAGCGCTTCGCGCACGAGCCGGAACTCGTAGTACTCCAGATAGCGCAGGCCGCCGTGAATGTACTTGCCGGAGCGCGACGAGGTGCCTTCGGCGAGGTCGCCCTTCTCGCAGAGTACGACCGAAAGGCCGCGCCCGGCGGCATCGCGCGCCACGCCCACGCCGTTGACGCCGCCACCGATGACGAGGAGGTCGACAGGGTCGTTGCGGAGGGCTGATTGCATGGCGGCGTCAACAGGGATTCAGCGGCGGCTCGCCGCGCAGCCAGCGGCGCACCTCTTCGGCGGCCTTGGCTGCGGCGATCCGCACCGTCTTCACCGAGGCGCCGGCGATGTGCGGCGTCAGCGTGACGTTGGGCAGTTGCAGCAGGGGCCAGTCCGGCGGCGTCGGCTCGATGGCGAAGGTCTCCAGCATGGCCCCGCGCAGGTGGCCGGAGACGAGCGCCTCGTAAAGCGCGTCATAGTCCATCAGCGGGCCGCGGGCGGTGTTGACGACGATGCTGCCGGGTTTCATGGCGGCGAAGGCTGTGGCATCCATCATGCCGCGGGTTTCCTCCGTCACCCGCGGGTGCAGGCTCAGCACATCGGATTCCGCCAGCACCTGATCGAAATCGACCATGGTGACACCCGCGGCGGCGTCTTCCGGGGAAAGCTGCACATAGGGGTCATTCACCAGGATGCGGCAGCCGAAAGCGCGCAGCAGGGGGACCACGCGGCTGCCGACGTTGCCGTACCCGATGATGCCGACTGTGAGTTCCGAGAGTTCCTCACCGGTGACGTCGGCGCGGTAGAGGTCGCCGCGGTACTCGCCGCGCCGCAGGGCATCGTGGCCGAGAGTGATGTTACGCGTCTGCGCCAGGATCGCGCCGATGGTGAACTCCGCCACCGCCGAAGCGTTGCGGCCGGGCGTGTTCACCACCGTGACGCCGTGTTCGGCCGCTGCGCCCATGTCGATGTTGACCGGCCCGCCGCGGGAGACGGCGACCAGTTTCAGGTCTGGCATGGCGGCAAACATGGCGGCCGAGAGCGGCGCCAGATGGGTGACCAGCACCGGCGCCGGCCCGACGTGGGCGATCACGTCCGCCGGGTCGCCCATGTATTCCTTCAGTCCGTCCATGCCCGGCGTTTGATAGCCGTGTTCCATGGGTTCGTCGGGCCAGGGCAGGTCGAGGCTGCGGCAGGTGACGGCCTCGCCGCAGGCAGCCTGCAGGGCTTCCTCGAAGAGGGCGGAGAGCATGAAGCGGTCGCCGATGATGGCGATATCCGTCTTGGCGCCGTTTCGCTTGGAGTTGCCGCTCATGACACGGCACCCCGTGCGGCGACCATGGCGTGCCAGGCCGGAACCAGGGCACGGCGGGTGTCGAGGTAGACGCCGAAGAGCGCGTCGTAGACGGCGCCAAGGCCCGTGTCGGGCGCTTCGGGCGGCTGCAGCAGGGGCGTGACCCAGGCCTCGGCGCAGGCCGCCATGTCGGCATAGAGACCTTGTTGGACGGCGGCCATCATCACCGCGCCGGCGGCACCCGCTTCCTCCTGGGCGACGCTGCGCACCGGTGTGCCCAGGGCGGCGGCGAGAATGGTTTTGAGGGCCGCCGAGCGGGCGGCACCCCCGGTGAGGCGGATCTCGCCCGGCGTCGGCCCCATGGCGGCATAGCAGTCACGCGCGGCCAGGGCGAGGCCTTCGCAGACCGCGCGGACGATATCGAACCATCCGGTGGTCTGGTCGAGCCCGGTGAAGCTCGCCCTTGCACTGGGCTCGGCGAAAGGCCCGCGCTCGCCGGCGAGGGAAATGTAGGGGTGGAAGAGGGCCGCGCCCGGCCGGGCCGCCATGACCCGCTCGTCCAGGCTGGCGAGCAGATCGTGCAGCTCGCGCTCGACTCCCTCGCTTGCCAGCATCTCGCGGGCGAGCCCCAGCACCCAGTCGATGTTCAGGGTCGCGGCCATGTTGGTCTGCATCTGGGCGTAGGCCGGGCCGGGGAAGGCCATGGTGTAGCCGCTGCGCTCCTCGTTCAGCACGACGGAGTCCACATCCGGTACGAAGCGCATGTGCATGCCGGTGGACCCGAGCACGGTCAGGCCCGGACGAACGGCGGCATCGTGCAGCCCGGCGCCCATGGCGCAGCACATGATGTCCACGTAGCCCAGCGAAACCGGCAGGCCGGCGGGCAGACCGGTCGCCGCGGCGGCCGCTGCGCTCAGGCCATGGGCCTCGGCGGCGCCGTCGACGATCGGCGGCAGCAGGCGGCGCAGATCGGCGAGCCCCAGGGCCTCCAGGACCTCCTCGGCGTAAGCGCGGGTGCGGTAGTCGCCGAAGGTGAAGACCGCTTCGGTCGGGTCCGAGGCACGCTTTCCGGTGAGGTTGAAGTAGAGCCAGTCCTTGCAGTGCATGGCCGTCGCGGCACGCTCCAGCAGCTCCGGCTGGTGCCGCTTGATCCAGGTGAGATGCGTGCGCATCTGGCAGACGTTCACGCCGGAACCGGTGGTCCGGTAGATCACGTCGATTCCGTCGGACTCGGCAATCTCCCGCGCTTCCGCCGCCGCCCGGGCATCCAGCCAGAGCCAGCCGTCGTGGATCGGTGTTCCCTCCGCATCGATCAGCCAGCAGCCGTCGCCCTGGCCGGTCACCGAAAGCGCAAGCGCGCGCTCGCCAAGCCCCGTCACCTGTTCGCCCAGGTCTTTGAGCACGTCGACCGTGTCCTGCCAGGTGCGGCGCATGTCCTGTTCGACGCCGCCGCCGGGCAGGGTGACGTAGTGGTTGCGCCGGCTCGTCATCGCGACCTGGCTGCCGCTGAGATCGAAGGCCACGGCCTTGATCACAGAGGTTCCGGCATCGACGCCGATCAGCAGGTCCCGCGTCACGCCAGCGCCCCTCCGTGGCTGATCGCCGCTCCGGTCTGGCTGTCGAAGACGTGCAGGTCGGTCGAGCCCAGGACGACCCCGATGGTCTCGCCCTTCGCATAGGGGGCATGATGGTGTTCGACCGTCACGATGGAGCCGCCGGCAAAACGCGCGGCGATATGAGTCTGATCGCCGAGCCACTGGTTCGCGGTCACTTCCGCGGGCGCCCCTTCGGCCGCGAGGCGGACTGCATGGGGCCGCACGCCCAGAGTAACGCGCAGCTTCTGCGCCAGCGTATGGCGCAGCGCCTCGGAAAACTCCTCTTCCGCATAATCCAGGACGACGCCGCCGGAAAGGCCGAAGCGCAGGCGTCCGCCGTCGGCCCGCACTTCGGCTTCGAAGACGTTCATCGGCGGCTCGCCGATGAAGGTCCCGGTGAAGAGGTTGGCGGGCCGGTCCTTGAGGTGGGCCGGGCTGTCGAACTGCTGCAGGAGGCCGTCTTCCATGACGGCAATCCGGTCGGCCAGGGCGTTGGCCTCGGTCTGGTCGTGGGTCACCAGGATCGCGGTCAGGCCGCGCTCCTTGATGTAGAACTTGATGCGTCCGCGCAGCAGGGCCCGCAGCTGCGGCTCCAATTGGCCCATGGGCTCGTCCAGCAGGTAGAGGCCTGCGTCGCGGATCAGGGCACGCCCCAGGCTCGCCCGCTGTTGCTGTCCGCCGGAAATGGAGCTGGGATAGCGGTCGAGAACGTCCTCGATCTCCAGCATATGCGCCATCTCGCCGACGCGCTCTGCGACCGCGGTCTTGCTCAGCGAAGACGACTTCAGCGCGAAGGTGATATTTTCCCGCACCGTCAGCGGCGGATAGAGGGAGTAGCCTTCGAAGGCCATGGCGACGTTGCGCTTGGCCGGCGCCAGGCGGTGAATCTCGCGGCCGTCCAGGCGGATGCTGCCCTTGGTTGCCTCCTCGAAGCCGGCAATCATGCGCAGGGTGGAGGTCTTGCCGCAGCCGGAGGAGCCCAGCAGGGCGACGATCTCACCAGGCGCCACCGTCATGTCCAGGCTGCGCACGGCATGGACCTGCCGCGCGCCGCCGGCGTTGTAGATCTTGTCGACCGCCTCCAGTTGCAGCTTGGCTTCGCTCATGCCGCGGCCTCGCTGGTGCTGCCGCCGTCGCGGTCCGGGACGATGCGGGCCTGGGTGGCGCGGTCGAAGAGCAGGGCGTCTGTGGCTTCCACGGCGATCTGCGCGGCACCGCTGGCCGGCGCCGGCGTGCCGGCAGGGCGGGAGATCAGAATCTCGCGGCCGCGCGCGGTGACGACCAGGGTCACGGTCTTCTCGTTGAAGGGCGTTTCCGCCTCGATCATCACCGGGATGCCGTCCTCGCCGGCAGAGAAGCGCAGCGCCTCCGGCCTCAGGCCCAAAACACAATCGCGCCCGACCGCGGCCTCCAGGCCGGCATTGAGGGGCACATGCTGATTGGACAGACGGGCGAAGATACCGACCCCATCCTTTTCCGGCACCACGTCCAGCAGGTTGATGGTCGGATCGCCGAAGAGCCGGGCGATCTCGATGGAGGCTGGGCGCCTGTAGATTTCCTCCGGCGTGCCGACCTGGGCGATGGTCCCGCCGGAGAGCACGGCGATGCGGTCGCCCAGCGCCATGGCCTCCTTGTAGTCCTGGGTGACATAGATCACCGTGGCGCCCTGGTCCGCCAGCAGCCGCGGCAGTTCCAGGCGCATTTCGAAGCGCAGCTTGGCATCGACGTTGCGCAGGGGGTCGTCGAGCAGCAGCAGTCCGGGGGAGGCGGCGAGCGCCCGGGCCAGGGCCGTGCGCTGCTTCTGCCCGTTGGAAAGCGCGCGCGGCGCGTGGCTCAGCACGTGGTCGATCTTCAGGAGCTTCGCCACCCGCTCCACGCCCTCGCGCACCGCATCGCGCGGGCGGCGCTGGGCCGTCAGCGGGCTGGCGATGTTGTCGAAGGCGGTCATATGCGGGAAGAGCGCGAAGTTCTGGAAGGCCATGCCGATGCCGCGGTGTTCCGGCGGAACGTCCTGCATGTCTTCGCCGCCGATCAGGATACGGCCTTGCTCGGGGTCGACGGCCCCGGCAATGCAGCGCAGCAACACGGTCTTGCCGGCGCCGGAGGGGCCGAAGAGCGTGAGGGTTTCGCCGTCCTCGACGGTGAGATCGATTCCGTCCAGCACCGCCTCGCCCTTGAAGCGCTTGGTCAGGTCTTCGATGTGCAGCTCCGGCATGGCGCTACCCCTTCACCGCGCCGAGGGAGAGGCCCTCGACCAGATACCGTTGGGCGTAGAGCGCCAGCGCCAGGGTCGGCGCGATCGACAGCACGATGGCGGCGGCGATCTGGCCATACTGGATGCCGGAGGCGGTGACGAAGGCGAGTGCGCCGACGGTCACCGGCTGCTTGTCGGCGGAGGCCAGCACCAGGGCGAAGATGAAATTGTTCCAGGCGAAGATGAAGGCGAGCAGCCCTGCAGCGGCGATGCCCGGCCCGGCCAGCGGCAGGGCGATGCGCCGGAAGGTCGAGAGCCAGGAATGGCCGGCGATGCGGTAGGCGTGTTCCAGGTCCGGACTGATATCCTCGAAGTAGCCGCGCACGATCCAGAGGATGAGCGGCAGGCAGATGAGCTGATAGACCCAGATCAGTCCGAGATAGGTGTTGGCCAGACCGATCTGCTGGAAATAGAGCGACAGCGGCAGCAGTACGAGGAGCGGCGGTGCGAAGCGGAAAGAGAGCAAGGTGAAGGCGACCTCTTCCGAGCCGCGGAACTTGTGGCGTGCGAAGGCATAGGCCGCCGGCACGCCCAGCAGCAGGGCCACGGCGACCGAGCCGACGGACAGCAGAATCGAGTTCCAGAGGTTGTCCATGAAGGCGATGCCCATGGAGGCGACGTTGGAGTCCAGCCGGCCGGCGATGATGGCGACGTAGTTCCCGAATGTCGGTTCGAAGACCATGGAGGGCGGGCTGCGCAGGATGGTTTCGTTGGTCTGCAGGCTCATGAGCACGATCCAGAAGATCGGGAACATGAAGAAGAGGACCACAGCCGTCAGCGCGATGCCGCGCAGCCAGCGTTCGATCGGGGACATGTGGTCCATGGCTCAGACCTCCCCTCTGGCGCGCTCGCGCAGGCGCAGCCAGTTCTTGATGAAGATGTTGGAGAGGAAATAGGTGATCACCCAGAGGATCATCAAAAGCGCCGCCGAGCGGCCGACGTTGGTCGACTGGAAGAAGTTCAGATAGGCCTCCACCTGGAAGACCATCAGGGTGTCTCCGGGCCCGCCCTGGGTCATGGCGTAGATGATGTCGAACTGCTGGATCGAATCCAGCAGCCGGAACAGCGAAGCGGTGAGAATGTAGGGCATCAGCATCGGCAGCGTGATGCGCCAGAACTGCTGGAAGCGCGGCACCCCGTCGAGCGCCGCCGCCTCGAAGGGCTGGGTCGGCAGGGAGCGCAGGCCCGCCAGCAGCAGGATCATGATGAAGGGCGTGTAGACCCAGATGTCCACCAGCACCACGGTGAAGAGTGCGGTGTCGGGCGAGGAGCCCCAGCGGAAATCGGGGAAGCCGAGCTGGGCGGCGAAGTAGCTGAGGATGCCGAAGTTCGGGTTGGTCATCAGCTTCCACATCAGCGCCGCCAGGGCCGGCGCCGTCATCAGCGGCATCAGCAGCATGATGGAGATGAAGTTGTTGAGGCGCGTGCGCTTTTTCAGCAAGAGCGCGATGCCGAGGCCCAGCAGCAGCTCCAGCCCGACGGTCAGGAAGGCATAGGTGAGGGAGACCTGAAGGGTGTTCCAGAAGTCGGGATCGGTGAGGAAGTTCAGGTAGTTCTCGCCCCAGTTCATGCCCCGGTTCCAGGGCTGGGACAGGCGGAAGCGCTGCAGCGAGTAATAGACCGCGGTGAAGAAGGGGATGAGGATGGCGATGCAGACCAGAAGCGCCGGCAGGCTCAGGAGATAGGGCAACAGGCGGCGCGACACCGCAAACCGGCGTCGGGGTATCGAGATGTCGCTCGCCGCTGCCATAGGGTTTCCTCTCCCGGGCTTTCCTCAACCCACCCCGATCCTGCAGGCCTGTCGGTCCGGGGACAAGACGTCCGAAAGGCAGCGGCCCGCCGGGAAGCGGGCCGCCGACAACAGGGGGTCAGCCGAGACCGGCGTCCTGGAGCTGACGGTTGACGCTCTCGGCCAACTGGTCGAGGCCCTCGTCCACGGGCAGCTCCTTGGCCACCATCTTCTGCAGGCTGGAGGCCCACTCGGTGGTCAGGTCGAAGAACAGCGGCTGGGCCGTGAACTTGATGCTGGCCCCGGGCGCGGAGACATCGTGCATGGCGACGTAGCCCGGATAGCTCTTGTCCAGCCTTTCGCGAAAGCCGCTGTCGGCCCAGACCGACTCGCGCACAGGATTGACGAAGTCCATCTGCGTCGCGCCGAAGAGCCCGTGCTCCGGTCCTGAGGCCCACTGCATGAAGTACCAGGCCGCGTCCTTGTTGCTGGAGAAGTTGGACATGGAGAGCGACCAGATCCAGATGTTGGGCGTCGGCGCCGAGGCGGCGGGGTTGGCTGCGAAAGGCGCATAGGCCAGCTTGCCGGCCATGGCGTTGTCGCCGCCGTTCATGAAATAGCCGAGAATGTCGGCATCGAAGATCATCGCCGACTTGCCGGCGCCCAGGTCTGTGCCGACCTGGTACCAGGTGTGGGACGACCAGTCGGCCGCGCCGCTTTCCTGGATCATGCGCACCCAGTCTGCATGGAAGGCCTTCGAGCTGGCGGTGTTCATCGCCGCCGAGAGCTTGCCGTCGCCGGACAGGTTCAGATCCTGCTCGCCGAAGTTCGCGTAGGCGGAAAGGAAGCCCGGGTGGATGGTGGCCCAGCTGCGCGAGCCGCGCACGCCGATGCCGTAGACACCGTCGATGTCCTTGGTGGCCTTGGCGGCGACCTCGATCAGCTCGCTCATGTTGGTGGGCACCGAGGCGCCGATCTGCTGCAGCATGCCGGCGTTGTAGGCCAGGTTGTTCTGCTCGTAGCCCCAGGGGATGCACCACTGCTTGGCGTCGTCCGAGCCCAGCTCGCCGCCGGGCCGGCCGTTCCAGGCGCAGGACTTGCGCACGCCCTCCAGCATGTCCTCCCAGTTATAGGTCGGCGATGTCTTGTCGCTGTCCTGGATCCACTCGTTGAGGTCGGGAATCCAGCCCGCCGGCCCATAGGTCCAGGTCATGTAGGCGCCGGTCATGAAGGCGTCGTACTCGCTGGAACGCGAGGAGAGGGCGGCCGTCACCTTGTCGAAGTAGACGTCCTCCGGGAAGATGTCATAGGCCACCTCCATGCCGGTCAGGGCCTTGAAGTTGTCCAGGTTGGCGATCATGGCGTCTGTGTAGGGGTGTTTGTTCAGCAGCAGCTTCACCCCGGTGCCGGCGTGCTTCTTCCAGTCGAAGTCGGCGGCCATGGCCTGGGTGGACACCATGTTCACAAGGACCCCGGCGGTCCCGGCGGAAACGCCCAGGGCACCGAGGGCGCGGATCAGGCTGCGGCGGCTCATCTGTCCGCGGCGGAACGCGTCAATGAGATCCTTTTCTTTCTCGTACATTGTGTTCCTCCCGTTTGCTCTTGTTTTGCTGGTCTGTGGAAGTCGTTGCGCCTCACAGTTCTTCGACAAGGCGTCGAGCAGTCGCCTCGTCGACAATCAATCCGCTGAGCAGGCCGCTGCGCAGGCCGGCGCGAATGGCGGCCAGCTTGCTCTCGCCACCGGCGATGGCGACGACCTCCCGGCCGCGCAGGCTTTCCAGGCCAGGCGCCATCACCCGCTCGTCGTAGGGGGTTTCCAGCGCCTCGCCGTCTGCCGTCAGGAACTGGCCCAGGATCTCCGCCGCGGCGCCCCTGCGCTTCAGTTCGTCGATGGCATCGGGCTGATCCAAGGCCGCGGCAGAGGCGCCGCCGTCGGCGCTTTCGGTGTTGCCGATACCGGCGATCACCAGAGAAGCCTTGCCGATCAGGTCCATGGTGGCCGAGAGGCCGGACTGCGCCATCATCACCCGCTTGTCCTCGGCGGAGTTGGCGAAGAGCGGCGCCGGCATCAGGTAGGCCTCGGCGTTTGTCTTGCGGGCGAGGTTGTGGATCACGTCATAGGGGTTGGCCGCATAGCTGCGGGTCAGGCCGCCCAGCATCGATACGAAGCGGATCCGTTCGCCCGGCGTGCGCCCCATGGCGTCGACCGAGGCGGCGATGGTGCGGCCATGGCCGATGCCGATGACACGGTGGGCGCCGGAAGCCACCACCTGCATCAGATAGTCGGCCCCCACGGCGCTGAGGGCACGCAGCGGGAGCGGTCCGGGTTCCAGGGCATCCATGGCGACGCGGCACAGCGAGAGCCCGTAGGCCGCCATCAGGCGGGTTTCCAGGTCGACGCAGTCGGCGGATTCGATGTCGACGAAGACACGGACCAGCCCTTCGCTCTGGGCGCGGGCGATGTAGCGGTGGGCGCGGGTGTTGGGGACGCTGAGGCGCTTGGCGACCTCGCTCTGGGTCAGGCCGCCGACGAAATGCAGCCAAGCGGCACGGGCCGCCATCTCCGCCTCCTGACGGGCGTTCGCTCCCCCAAATCGTGCCGGCGTGGACATCGCGGCCTTCGTTGAAATTATTTTCAGTTGTGGAATATTTTTCGAAACCGGCGCGAATGTCAACCGCCGCGGTGCCCCACCAGGGTTGAGGACCGAGGGCTCCGCAGGCGCTAAGGGGGTTTGAAGGCTAAGACGCGCGGCCGGAGGCCTGCGCGGCGACCTGCCCGACAGCTTCGAAATCGGGACCGGAGGTCGGGACGGCGATGCCGAAGACCTCGGCGATGACCTGGGTCCAGCCGTGCAGGAAGTAGGTCCAGCCGTCCTCGACCTGCAAAGCGGCGGCTTTGGCCTGCGCGCGCGCCTGGTCGAGGAAAACGAGGTCGCCGCGGTAATTGAGATCCCAGGCGACGGCCCGCTCGGGAAAGCGGGCGGTATCGCCGAGCGGCGAGCCCGGCGCATCCTTTCCCAGGCCTGTGGCGTTGATCACCAGGGACGCGGGCGGCATGCCGGCCAGCACGGCATCGTTTTCCGCTGGGCCCGAGGCGGTCACATAGTCGACCGGGATGTCGGCGCCCATGGTCTGGTGAATGGTGCGGATATGATCGAGGCGCGCCGCTGAGCGGTCCGACACGACGATCTTGGACGGGCGGTCGGCGCCGCGCGAGGGTTGGAGCAGGTGCCAGGTGATGGCGATGCTGGCGCCGCCGGCCCCCATGCAGAAGAGGGCGCCCCCCGTGTCCGCGAAGTGTTGCGGCGGCAGGAAGCCGTCGATGGCCAACCCGGCCGTGAGGGGGTCCTTGGCGTGGCAGGCAAGGGCGCCGTTCTTCTTGGAGAGGCAACTGGTCTCCGCCGTCAGCGCGGCCAGAGGATCGACGATCTCGAAGAGTTCCCGGCAGGCAGCGAAGAGGTCCAGCTTGTGGGTGGTCACCAGCGCGCCGCGGGAGAGCGGATCGTCCTTGATGAAGGTGACGGCGCGCCGATAGGCCTCCGGCTCCGTATGCAGGGCGAAGTCCATGCCTTCGATGCGGGCGTCCTTCAGCCCGAGGTGTGAGGCCCAGGCCGGGAAGACGCGCATGATGGAGCTTTGCCCGGTGGTGACGCCGATAAAGTAGAGCGTCGGCTGCTCCGCAGGCTTGAAGGTCATGCTCTCTCCTCTCGTCCGCTGGTCGGGCATAGTATGGCAGTGCGGACACATCTTCGAGGCATCCGGACGCAACAGGCGCTATGCTCCCCGGATGAGTCGATGCAACCTCCTATCACCGTCGCCGCTTGGGGCAGGCTTCTGAATGGCGCGCGATCTCTATCTGGCGATCGATGTGGGGACCGGCGGCATTCGTTCGGCCCTGGTCGACCGGCAGGGCAGGATCCTGGCCTTCAGCCATCAGGAGCACGAGCAGATCGTCCCGCACTACGGCTGGTCGGAACAGCGTCCTGCGGACTGGTGGGACGGGGTCACGGCGACCCTCCGCGCGGTCGTCGGTGAGGTCGAGGGGGCCGCCGGCCGGATTGCCGCGATCTGTGCCTGCGGGCAGATGCACGGGTCGGTGCTGATCGATGCGGAGGGGCGGCTCACCCGCGATACCGCGTTGCTGTGGAACGACAAGCGCACGGCGCCCCAGGTCGACGCTTTTGCCGCCGCCCACGCGCCGGAGCGCTATCTGACGGCCACCGCCAACCTGGCGACCCCCGCTTGGCCGGCCTTCAAGCTGCGCTGGATCGCCGAGAACGACCCACAGGCCTACGACAAGGCCGCTTCGGTCCTGATGCCGAAGGACTATATCGGCTACCGTCTCACCGGAGAGCGCGCCTGGGACACGACCGAGGCCTCCATGAGTTTCCTCATGGATGCGTCCTCGGGTGGATGGTCCGAGTCCCTCCTGGAGATGACGGGGCTGAGGCGTGATCTGCTGCCGGAGATCAAGGCGACCCATGACATTCTGGGGCCGCTCAGCGAGGCCGCGGCGCGGGAGACAGGGCTCACCGCCGGCATTCCGGTTCTGGTCGGCGGCGGCGACTATCCCGTCGCGCTGCTCGGCTCCGGCGTCGCCGAGCCCGGCATGGCCTCCGATGTCACCGGAACCTCGACCATCGTCTCCGTGCTGCACAGGGCACCGGTCATCGACCCGCAGGTCTCGAACGTGGCGACGGTGGAGGGGCACTGGGCCAGCTTTGCGCTTCTGGATGCCGGGGGCGACGCGGTGCGCTGGGCCCGGCGTGCCTTTCACGAGAACACCCTCAGCTACGACGAGGTCACGGCGGCGGCGGAGCGCGCCGATTGTGGCGCCAAGGCCTTGTTCTTCCTGCCCTATCTCTCCGGCGAGCGCTTCGGCGCAGCCGCCAACGCCCGCGCCCAGTTCTTCGGCCTGACGGCAGCCCACGGCCTGCCGGAGCTTCACCGCTCAGTGCTGGAGGGCGTGGCCTTCGCGGTGCGTCGCAAGCTCGCCATGCTGCAGGGCGGCGGTGAGCGGCCGGAGCGCTTTGTCGCAGCCGGCGGCGGCGCCAAGTCGGCGCTCTGGGTCGCCATCAAGGCGAGCATGCTGGGCACGCCCTACCTGGTTCCCGAGGAACTGGAGTGCGGGATCGTCGGGGCCGCCTGCATGATGGCAGTGGCCAGCGGCGATGCCCCGGATCTCAAGGCTGCCGTGGCCCGCATGGTGCGCTTCGAGAAGGAGGTCGCGCCCAACCCCGCCTGGTGCGAGCGCTACGACCGCATGGCACCGGTCTTCGACCAGATCTTCGACGCCTCCGTCGGCCTCTACGACCGGCTCGATGCGCTGAACGGTGACGCTGCCGGCAGCGCCCGGTGATGGCGCAGATGGGATGGCCGGGCGCGGAGGGCGCTTCGCCCGCCGGCGCTACTGCAACACGTAGGTGCCGGCGTCCAGCACCGCCTGCCAGGCCCGTTTCGCGGCGGCGCGCTCGGCGGGCCCGGCGGTGGGGGTCAGGTATCCCGGCCACAGCGGGTTGTGCTCCCCGTAGCGGTCGACGGGCTCGTGATAGGCGATCAGCCCCAGGAGTTCGTAACAGAGTTGTCCCAGGCTGACGGGCCGGCCGGCGAGGGTGACCCGGGCCGGCCTGTCGATGTCCAGGCAGCCGACGAGCACCGGCAGGTCCCGGTCCGGATCCGCATCCTCGGCCAGCGCGCCCAGGGCGGTTTTGTCGGAGAAGACATGGCGGCCGTGGCTGCCATCCCAGCGGTAGTGGCCCTCGGCCTGATGCAACGCGGCAATCAAGGGATTGCTGATGGGTGGCGCCTCTGTCTGGCCGGCGCAGCCCGCAAGAGCCAAGAACGCCACCAACCAAGACAGGGCATGTCCCCTTAATCTGCTTGAAGACACTGCGGTTCCTCGCTCTGCAGGCGGCCTGTCCCTGTTGGTCGGGACGAAGCCCGGAAGGGTTCTCCTGCAACACGCCTCGGCACGTGGCTTGGGCTGGGCCGGGCCTTGCGACCTTCGTAGGATGTTCCCGGCCCCGCGGCCTCCCTAGACTTGCACGATGGGGTGGTCCGGCCTTCCGCGCTTCTGTCGCTTTGCCTTGGCGCTCCTGGCGGTGGTCCTGCCGCTGGGCAGCGCCGCCGCTGCGCTGGAGCGCGACGAACTGGCCGCGCTCATCATGCCGCCCTTTTCCCTCGGCGAACCGCTCAACGATCAGGGCGTCTGGTCGCTGCTGAACTCGGGCGGGGCCGAGGCCGGCTATGTTTTCGAGACCCAGCCCCTGGCGCCGCTGCCCGGCTTTTCCGGAGCCCCGATCAACGTGCTGGTAACCCTCGATCTGGAGGGCCGCTTTGTCGACGCCCGGCTGATCGAACACAACGAGCCGATCTTCGTCTCCGGCCTCGGCGAGGCGCCTTTCAGAAAGTTCTTCGAGCAGTATCGCGGCCATTCGATCTCCTCGACCCTGGTCGTGGGAGTCCCCTATGGGCGCGACGACGGCGCTTCCTCGCTGGTCTACCTCGACGGCGTCACCAAGGCGACGGCCAGCGTGCGCATCGCCCACGAAAGCATCCTGGCCGCGACCCTGGCGGTGGCCCGGGAGAAGATGCAGGGCCTGGCCAAGGGGCCGCCGGCGCATCCCGACCCAAGCTATGACGAGGCCCTGACCTGGCAGGATCTGGTGGACCAGGGGCTTGTGACCCGCCGCCTCTTCACCAACGGCGAGGTGCAGCAGGCCTTTGCCGGAACCGTCTGGGCGGATGACGACCCGGAGGCGCTGGACGATCCGGACGGCGCCTATCTCGATCTCTGGGTCGTCGACCTGGGGCCCCCGGCGATCGCCCGGGCGGTGCTGGATGACGACACTTTTGCCGAGCTGCAGGACTTCCTGACCATCTCGCCGAACGACGAGCCGATCCTGGTCATCGACGCCGGCCGCCATGGCCTGGTGTCGGAGGACTTCGTGCGCAACACCAGCCCGGACTGGATGTCGGCGGAACAGGACGGCCTGCCGGTGGCGCTGCGCGACGCCGATCTCTTCGTGGAGCTTCGCGACGGTGTGCCCGAAGGCACTGCCATGATCCTGCGCACCGACCGCAGGCTGGGCTTTGATCCGACGCGGGAGTGGACCCTGAACGTCCTGGCGGTGCGCGAACACGGGTCCTTTCAGCCGCAGGTGGGAACCGTAGCGCTGGCAGTCGCGCATCAGACCGACGAGCGGTTTTTCACCCGGCCCGGGGTCATCGAGCCGGCGGCGCCCTGGGTCGATGCCCTGCGCAACCGCGCTCCCGACCTTGTTGTGCTCTCCGTGTTTCTGGCCGCCCTGGTCGCGGTTCTCGGCCTACGCATGAACAGCTTTGCGGCGCTCTCCGCCTTCACACCGCTGCGCCTTGGCGTCCTGGCTTTCATGACCGGCTTTGTGGGCTGGTGGGGCCAGGGTCAGCTCTCCATTGTCACCGTGCTGGGGGTGATCCGGACGGCCTTCGACGGCGGCAGCTTCGCCTTCCTGCTCTACGATCCCTTCTCGCTGGTCATCTGGGCGGTGGTGATCGTCAGCTTCGTGCTCTGGGGGCGCGGACTTTTCTGTGGCTGGCTCTGCCCCTTCGGCGCGCTTCAGGAGTTCGCCCATCAGGTCGGCTTGAAACTCGGCCTGCGCCAGATCGAACCCAGCGCCCTCTGGGATCAGCGCCTCAAGGCGCTGAAGTACGTGCTGCTGGCGGGCCTCGTCCTCTCGGTTTTCGTCGCCCCGTCGATGATCGACACTTTCGCGGAGGTGGAACCCTTCAAGACCGCGATCACGGTCTATTTCGTGCGGGAGTGGTACTACGTCGTCTATGCCGCCTTCTGGCTGGTGCTGGGGCTCTTCCTCTTCAAGGGGTTCTGCCGCTACGTCTGTCCGCTGGGGGCCGTCATGGCCATCGGCGGACTGCTGCGGGGCCGCGACTGGATCGCCCGGCGCGAGGACTGTGGCAGCCCCTGTCAGCTTTGCCGCGTGCGCTGCAAGTACGGCGCGATCGCCAAGACTGGTGAGATCCAGTACTCCGAGTGCTTTCAATGCCTGGACTGTGTGCAGATCCACGACGACGCGGCGCAGTGCGTGCCGCTGGTCCTGGCCAACCGCAAGCGGGGGACGGCATGACCGGGAAGGGGCTGTCGCGGCGCCGCTTTCTGGCCATCGCGGCGACCTGTCTGGCCGCTGGGCCGGCGCGCGCGAAGACCACGACGCGCTGGCGCGGGATCGCGCTTGGGGCGGAAGCGGAGATCACCCTGCACGGGCCCGAGGAGGCTGCCGGCCGCGCCCTGCAGGCGGCCAGAACGGAACTGCGGCACATCGAGCGTCTCTTCAGTCTTTACGATCCGAATTCGCATCTTGCGCGTCTCAACCGCGACGGCCGGCTCGACGATCTCTTGCCCGACTTCCATGCCCTGCTGGACATCTGCAGCGGGGTTCATGCGGCGACGGGCAGTCTCTTCGATCCGAGTGTCCAGCCGCTCTGGCAGGCCCTGGCCGCCCATCGCGGGGCGCCGCCGGCGGGCGTTCTGGAGCAAGCGCGGGCGCGCGTCGGCTGGGACGGCGTGGCCTATGACCGCACTACGGTGCGGTTGACCCGGCCCGGGATGGCGCTCACCTTCAACGGGATCGCCCAGGGCTTTGCGACGGACCGGGTCGCCGAGGTGCTCGCCCGCTTTGGTTTCGAGGAGACCCTGGTGAACATCGGGGAGTTTCGGGCCGGGGCCGGCCGCTGGCGGATCGGTATCGCCGACCCGGATCAGGGTCTTGTCACGACCCGTTCCCTGGAACGGGGTGCCATTGCCACCTCAAGCCCCTCGGCGCTCGTGTTCGGGGACGGTGGACTGGGGCATATTCTCGACCCGGGCTTTCCCCTGCGCGCAGCGCCGTGGTCGACGGTGAGTGTCGAGGCCGAAAGTGCCGTGCTGGCCGACGGCTTCTCGACGGCGCTCAGCCTGCTGGACGCTCCCGCTGTCCGAAGTGTCCTGGCGGCGAACGCGGCGCTGAAGCGCATCGTGCTTGTGGATCGCGGCGGCGACGTGGCAACGCTGACCTAGGCGACGCTGGTGTAGGCGACAGCCGAAAGGGTCGTCCGGCCTACCACTCCGCCGGCGTGTAGGAGAGGCCGTAGTCCTCGAAGACCGTCTGCAGGCGCCCGTCCTCGAAGGCCGCGCGCACCGCGTCGTCCACGGCGTAGGCCAGCGGGCGGTAGCGGTGATTGACGGCGACCCCAAGCGTCCACTCGCCGGTCGAAAAGCCCAGGAGCGGTGGCATATGAATGTCCAGCTCCGGCGTCAGGCCGTGCTCGAGCTGCGACTTCGGTCCCATCACCGCCTTCACCTCACCCTGCGCCAAGGCCGCCATGGCGTCTTCCGGCGTCGTATAGCGCCGCACGTTGGCTCGGAGTTGCCCACCGGCAAAGCTTGAGAGATAGAAGTCGGAAATGGTGTCGTTCTCCACGCCGACGAGATCGAAACGGAAGTAGGCCGGAACCGGCGGGTCCTCCGGATAGGCATCGCGGCGAAAGGCGATGGCGATCCTTTCGTTGAAGTACTGGCCGGTCAGTACGACCTGCTCCGTGCGGCAGCTCAGGTCGCTGTCGTAGGGCACGTGAATCATCACGTTGCTCACCCGTCCGCCGACGATGGGGCCCTTCCAGACATAGTTGCGCAGGTCCGCATCGACGTTTTCGCCGGCAGCCACGAAGTTGAAGCGCGGCTCCACCTCCAGGGCCTCGGCGATGATGCGGCCGAGCTCGATGTCGACGCCGCGCGGCCGGCCTTTTTCCTCCCAGGAGTAGGGCGCAAAGTCCTCGTAGACCGCGAACTCGATGAAGCCGCGCTCCTGAATCTGATCGAGATCCTGGCCGACGATATCGCGGCTGGCGTTCTGCGGCTTCGGCCCGGGCACGAAGCCTTCGCAGCGGGCTTGGGCGGTTGCGCTTGCGGCCAGCAGGGCCAGCACCGCAGCGCAAAGGCTGGCGGCGGACTTGATCATCTACTGTGCGGCCGAAAGACCGATCGTCAGCGTCTCGGCGGCGGACTTGAAGCTTTCCGAAGAGCCGTCGAGTATGCGGGCCGCACGGAAAGCGACACTGTCGGCAATCGGTGCGCCGGACCCCGTCTCCACTTCCGAAGCGATCTCCGTCAACTCCTGGCGCACGGCATCGATGGCGCCCGGATCGCTCTTTTCTTCTGCCGCCCAGGTCTGGAGCTGGTCGCGGATCTCCTTCAGCCGGCCGCTGAAGGCGTCGAGCGCCCCTTCGTCCGGCCGTGTTTCGATGTAGGTGCGAATGGCCCAGGCCGCCTTCTGGCCGAGCAGATCGCCGAACGCAGGCATCTTGGTGATGCCGTTCTGCGTGTAGCCGTTGCGGAAGCGTTCCATGTACCACTCGTCGCCGTACTCTTCTGCCTCGAGGTAGCGCAGGTCCGGAGCCAGGCCGCCGGAGACCGCGCCGAGGCCGTGGCAGCGCGCGCAGTTCTGGTTATATCCAGAGGCGCCGATGTCGATCGCCGCCTGCCAGACCTCCTTCTCGACATTCCGATAGGGGTTCTCGATCAGCCACTCCTCGCCGATGTCCGGCAGCGCGGCGGTATCGACCGGCTGCGGGGCAACGTCGCCGTGCGCGTAGACCATGGTTGCGGCGGCCAGTGTCGAGAGGCCGAGAAGGGTTCCCTTGATCCAACGCCGTGATGGCAGAGATGACAGAGATGGCATGTCCATGCTCCCAGAGCTTTCCTGCTTTTGGTGAGTCGTAGCACAGCCCTTGAACCGCGCCATATTGGACTTTCGGTCTAAGGCGGCATCGGCATCGGGAATCTACGCGGCTCGTTCTACACAGTCCGGGCGTAAGACCATCGTCTTATTCGGGGCCCGGGGGGAGCGCTGGTAACGTTTCTGAAAAAGGGAGGAAATCGATGCGCAGGCGCTCTCGCTCCGTGCTGCTCGCAGTCACCGCTTTTGCGGTAGGGGCGACCGTCGCTTCAGTCCCGGCTCCGGCACAGACCAAGGTGGCGGTGAAGATCGCCTACCTGGAGGAGCAGATCGATCTGCCGCCGACGCTGTCGAACCTGGATCCTCTGCCGGAGGATCTGGCCCGGGCCGGTGCCGAACTCGGTGTCAAAGACAACGCCACGACCGGAAGCTTTCTCGGCCACGACTACAGCCTGACCGTTGTCACCGTTTCGCCAGGGGAAGACTTTCTTGCCGCGGGCCGTGCCGCCCTGGCGGAAAGCAGGCTTTTGGTCGTGAAGGCACCGGCTGAGAGTCTGACCGCCCTGGCCGATCTGCCGGAAGCGGCCGATGCCCTGATCTTCAATGCCTCGGCCCAGGACGGCCGTCTGCGCGACGCGGACTGCCGTCCCAATCTCTTCCACACCATCGTCAGCTACGGCATGCGCGCCGATGCCCTGGCGCAGCTTATGAGCAAGAAGCGCTGGAGCGACTGGGCGCTGGTCGAGGGCAGCTACCCCGGCGACACCGCTTTTGCCGAAGCCCTGCGGGCCTCGGCGCGGAAGTTCGGCCTTTCGATCAGCAGCGAGCGGCAGTGGGTCTTCGATGCCGACATGCGCCGCAACGCAGCGCAGGAAGTGCCGCTCTTCACGCAGACGCTGGACGACCATGATGTCCTGGTGGTGGCCGACGAGTTGGGCGACTTCGGGCGCTACATTCTCTACAACACCTGGGCGCCGCGGCCGGTCGCGGGCTCCGAAGGCGTTGCGCCCCGCGCCTGGTCCTCCGTCGTGGAGCAGTGGGGGGCCGCTCAGCTTCAGAACCGCTTCGAAGATCTGGCCGAACGCCGGATGTTCTCCGAAGACTACGCCGCCTGGGCGGCCGTGCGCAGCATCGGCGAGGCCGTGACCCGCACCGGCGTGGCGGAGGCCGAAGCCCTGCGCGATTACATTCTGTCCGACGCCTTCGAGCTTGCCGGCTTCAAGGGTCGCCCGATGAGCTTTCGCGCCTGGAACGGCCAACTGCGCCAGCCGGTGCCGCTGGTGCATCCGCGCGCCCTCGTCGCTCTGGCGCCGCTGGAAGGTTTTCTGCACCAGCGCAGTGAACTGGATACCCTCGGCCTCGACGCGCCGGAGTCCGCCTGCCGTGCTTTTGGGGAGTGACCGCAATGATGAGAACGATCCTGGCAGCCACCCTGTTGACACTCGCCGTGCCTGCCGGCGCTGCTGAAATCTGGGTCAGCAACGAAAAGGACGACACCATCAGTGTCATCGACGTGGAGACGCTGGAGGTCGTGCGCACGATACCCACCGGGGAGCGTCCGCGCGGGATCACCTTTTCCAAGGACTACAGCCGGCTCTACATCTGCGCCTCCGACAGCGACACGGTGCAGGTGATGGATCCGGAAACCGGCGAGATTCTGCATGAACTGCCGTCGGGCGAAGACCCGGAGCAGTTCGTCCTCCACCCCAACGACCGGCACCTTTACATCGCCAACGAAGACGATGCGGTGACCACCGTGGTCGACACCGAGACGCGCAAGGTGATCGCCCAGATCAACGTCGGTATCGAACCGGAAGGCATGGCCGTCTCGCCCGACGGCAAGATCGTCATCACCACCTCTGAGACCACCAACATGGCCCATTGGATCGATACCGAAAGCAAGTCGATCTTCGCCAACACGCTGGTGGACTCGCGCCCGCGCCATGCCGAGTTCATCAAGGGCGGCAGCGAACTCTGGGTGAGCGCGGAGATCGGTGGAACGATCTCGGTCTTCAACGTCGCCGATCAGTCGGAGGTCACGAAGATCCGCTTCGAGGTGCAGGGCGTCCACGAGGACCGCGTGCAGCCGGTCGGCTTCGAGTTCACCGCGGATGAGGAGCGGGCCTTCGTCGCCCTTGGTCCCTCGAACCACGTGGCGGTGGTGAATGCCGAGACCTACGAGGTGGAGAAGTACATTCTGGTCGGCCGGCGTGTCTGGCACATGGATTTCTCGCCCGACCGCTCGCTGCTGTTCACGACCAACGGCGTTTCCGGCGACGTCACCGTCATCGACGTTGCCGCCCTGGAGCCCATCAAGACCATAAAAGTCGGCCGCTTCCCCTGGGGCGCGGCGGCAAGACCCTGAGGGAGGAAAGCACGATGAGGGGAATTCTAGTCGCACTGGCCATGGCCGTTGCACTGCCGTCGGCCGCTGCTGCGGATCAGCACGGCGGCGAGGAGAACCGGTTCGGTCTGGCGGGGCTGCTCTCCGGCTCCAACAAGGCGGACCTGCCGAGCCTCACCCTGGCAGCCGGCGAGCCCATCGCCGAAGGGCCGCTGATGCTGAAGTCCGGCACCTACTACGAGATCGAGATCGAAGCCGACGGCTCGGCCGAACTGGCGCTGGCCGGGGCGGAGTTCTTCCGCGCCATCTGGATCGACGAAATCGTCATCGAAGGGCTGGAGATCCGTCCGCTCGGGCTCGACAGCGTGGAGTTCGACGAGGCCGGTACCATGGAGATCGGCTTCGTCGCCATCAAGCCCGGCCGCTACGAGCTGAAGATTCCCGGGTCTACCGGCGAGAGTCAGCGGGTCGATATCGTCATCCAGTGACGCCGGAGCCTGCCAGCGGGCTGAGGGTTTCCCACGTCAGCTATTCCTATGGCAGCAAGGAGGCGCTGCAGGACGTCAGCTTCTCTGTTGCCAGGCACCGCTTCTGTGCCCTGCTGGGGCCGAACGGGGCCGGCAAGTCGACGCTCTTTGCCCTGCTGACCCGGCTTTTCGTCAGCCCCGACGGCCGGATCGAGGTTGCCGGGATCGATCTGGCCAGGACCCCGCGGGCCGCTCTGGCGCGGATCGGCGTCGTCTTCCAGCAGCCGACCCTCGATCTCGAGCTGACCGTGCGGCGGAACCTGACCTATTTCGCCGCCCTGCATGGCCTGACCGGGCGCGCCGCCGCCCAGCGGATCGACGCTGCCCTGGAACGCCTGGACATGCGCGAGCGGGCCGGGGAGCGCGCGCGGGAACTGAACGGCGGCCACCGGCGGCGCACCGAAATCGCGCGCTGCCTGATCCATAACCCGGAGGTCATTCTGCTGGACGAGCCGACCGTTGGCCTGGATGCGGCCAGCCGGCGGGCGATCACCGACTATGTGCACCGGCTCTGCGAAGAAGACGGCCTGACGGTGCTCTGGGCGACCCATCTCGTCGACGAGGTGAAGCCGCAGGACCAGCTTCTCATTCTGCACCGCGGGCGTATTCTGGCGGAGGGCCTGGCCGCCGAGGTCGCGGGAGACAGGCTTCTGGCCGATGCCTTTCTCTCGATGACCGCGGCGGAAGTCTCGTGAGCGCCTATCTCATCTGCCTCTATGCCATCCTGGAGCGCGAGTCTTTGCGCTTTGTCGGCCAGCGCGGCCGCTTCGTTGCGGCCTTGGTGCGCCCGCTGGTCTGGCTGCTGGTTTTCGCTGCCGGTTTCCGCGCGGCCCTGGGGCTCTCGATCACGCCGCCCTATGAGACCTACATCACCTATGAAGTCTACATCGTGCCGGGGCTCTGCGGCATGATCCAGCTGTTCAACGGCATGCAGAGCTCCCTCAGCCTGGTCTACGACCGGGAAATGGGATCGATGCGCCTGCTGCTGACCAGCCCCATGCCGCGCTGGTGGCTGCTGTTCTGCAGGCTGCTGGCGGGCGTCACCATCTCCATCTTCCAGGTCTACGCCTTTCTCGCCATCGCCGCGGCCTTCGGCATCGTTCTGCCCTGGGCCGGCTACCTGCTGGCGCTGCCGGCCCTTGTCATCAGCGGGCTCACCCTGGGGGCGCTGGGCCTGGCGCTGTCCTCCATCATCCGTCAGTTGGAGAATTTCGCCGGGGTGATGAACTTCGTCATCTTCCCCATGTTCTTTCTGTCTTCGGCCCTCTATCCGCTCTGGCGGATGGCGGAGAGCTCCGTGCTGCTGCGCGACATCTGCGCCGTGAATCCCTTTACCCATGCGGTCGAACTGATCCGCTTTGCCCTCTACGCTGAGGTGAACGGACCGGCTCTTGGCTGGACGCTGCTCGCGCTGACGGTCTTCATGGCCCTGGCGCTGTGGGGCTACAATCCGGCGCGCGGGCTTATCCGACGAAAAGGCTAGGGCAACGCGGTCGCTCTCGCCGCCGCTTCCCGCTATACTGCCTCCTAGCAAGAGGAGCAGGCGCCATGAGAAAGCTGCTGCTGGTCGGGTGCCTCTGCCTGCTGCCGGTCCTGGCGCAGGCCGAGGACGGGTCCCTGGAACACGGAACCCTGAACCCCGAGGAAATGTCCCTCAACACCGTGATGCAAAAGGCGCTGCGGGGCGAGGTCGACATGGTGACCTGCGCCCAGGGCTATTTCATCACCAAGTCCGGGCGCCATGCCATGGCGCGGCAGCTTTTCGAGCGCTGCGCCGAAGCGGGCTATACCGGCGCCATGACCTGGATGGCGCAGCTCGACGACAACGGCCTCGGTGCGCCGGAGAACCCGGAGGCCGCGGCCGCCTGGGACCGGCGCGCGGCCGAGGCGGGGGACCCGGTGGGGCAGTTCAACTACGGCCTCGACCTGATGCGCGGGCGCGGCGTCGCTCAGGACATGGACCTCGGCCGCAGCTACGTCGATCAGGCGGCGGCAGCGGGTCTGCAGGTGGCAAAGCGTTTGCAAGATGCGGGCTATGACCTCGACGAGGTCACGCCCGACGCCGACAACTGGAAGTATCAGGTCCTGTTCTGATCCTGGCTTTCCTGGTCCCGGTTTTGGGAACCGGCGCCGTTGCGCGCGTCCACCGCAATCGTGGCGGGCATGCCTTCCAGCCGGACGATGCGGCTGGCCAGGCGCGCGGCCTCCATCTGCGAGTGGGTGACGAAAACCGTCGCGACCGGCCGTGCGGCCAGCAGACGCTCGGTCAGTTCCAGCATTTCGCCGGTCAGGCCCGGGTCCAGGGAGACGAAGGGCTCATCCATCAACAACAGGTCCGGCTCCGCTGCGAAGGCACGGGCCAGCGACAGACGCCGCTGCTGGCCAAGCGAAAGCTGGCCGGGAAAGCGATCGCCCATCCCCGCCAGCCCCACCTCGGCCAGCAGGGTTTCCGCCTTCTCAGGCCCGGCGCCCGTGGTCAGGCAGATGTTGTCGCGCGCGCTGCGCCAGGGCAGCAGGGTCGGTTCCTGAAAGACCATGGCCAGACGGTCGGGCCGGCGGACCCGGCCGCCGAAGTCCTCATCGAGGCCGGCGATGATCCGCAGCAGGGTGGTCTTGCCGATGCCGGAGGGGCCGGTCACGGCCAGGGTCTCCTGCGCCTTCAGATCGAAGGCGATGGGCCCCAGCACGGCGGCGCCCGGATAGCGCTTTTCGGTGATCGCCACGGAGATCATGGTCCGGTTACACCCGGCGCCAGCGGGCCGCCCGGGCTTCCCAGGGCCGCAGCACGAAGGTTTCGATCGCCAGCATGACGGCGATGAAGCTGAGTGCATAGACCAGGATCATCCCGACGTCGAAGAGCTGGAAATAGAGGTGGATCTGAAAGCCGATGCCGTTGCCGCGTCCCAGGAACTCGACCACCAGGACGATCTTCCAGATGAGCGATATGCCGGAGCGGCCGGCGGAGGCGAAGAAGGGGGCAAGCTGCGGAAAGATCACATGCCGAAGCCGGGCGCCGCGGTCCATGCGGAACACCCGCGCCATGTCCTCCAGCGCCGGATCCAGAGCCCGTGCGCCCTCGCGGACCGTCACGACCACCGTCGGGATCTTGTTCAGCGCCACCGCCAGGATCGCGGCCACTTCGTTCAGCCCGATCCAGAGGTAGCAGAGCACGATGGTGACCAGGGCGGGCAGGTTCAGAAAGAAGATCAGCCAGGGGTCCAGCCAGCGGTCGGCGCGGAGGCTGCGGCCCATGATCATGCCGATGGCACTGCCGATCGACATGGCGACGACGAAGGCCAGCAGCACCCGTGCCAGGGTGGCGCCCAGGTGCCGAACCAATTCGCCGGAGGCCAGTTCCCGGACCGCCAGGGGCGCGACCTGCCAGGGCGCCGGCAGCAACTCGGGATCGCCGCCGGCCAGGGCCAGAAGCGACCAGCCCGCCAGCAGACCGGCGAGTGAGAGCAAAGGAACCCAGGGTTGCCGGGCGTCAGCTTCCGGCTTCGACAAAGAGCCCATCGGGAAGGTCGCTCGCCAACCCCACAAGATCGCTGCCGCCCAGACGTGACATCAGTGCCAGCAGGGCTGCCGCCGAGTCCTCGTCGACCGGCCCCGGTGCCGGAATGCCGGCGCGGAAGCCCGTCTTGAGGGCGGCGAACTGGGCGTCGGAGGCGGCTTTCATGCGCGGGCGCAGGCGCTCCCACTCCGCATCGTCTTCGGCGAGCAGGGCCTTGGCGCTGCGCGATGCCGCTGCGAGACCGGAGATGAGCTGCGGCTTGTCGCTCAGCATCTCACCCTTCACCACGTAGCCGAGCAGCGGGGTCTCCGGGTCGAGCCCCAGGTTTTCCGCCGCCTCGGCCACCGAGATCAGGCGCCGCATGCCGGCGGCCTCCATCTTGGCCATGAAGTGCCAGTAGTTGATGGCTCCACCCAGCTCGCCGCCGAGCGCGGACTTGAAGATCAGCGGTGGCGCGCCGAAGACCTGCTCCGTTTCCCTCTCAAGGTCGATGCCGTGGGCCCGTTCGGCAAGGGCGCGCAGAATGATCCAGCTCTTGTCCAGCGGGCCGCCGGCCACCCCGATCTTCTGGCCTTTGAGATCGGCCAGGGTTCGGGCCGGGCTGTCGGCGGGCACCACAATGCCCCCGACGGCCTTGGAGTAGGGAATGAAGACGTAGTCCTTGCCGGCCGCGCGTTGACGGGCCACCCAGATCCAGTCGGAGACGATGACGTCGGTCTCGCCGCCCTGGAAGGCCACCTTGGCGGCCGCTCCGCCGGCCACGCCCTCGACCTGCAGCGCGAAGCCGTTCGCCCGGTCGAGGCCATGATGGGTGATCGTGTCCAGTTCCCAGTTGACGGTGCCGAACTTCAGTACCGAGATCCGCAGAACCGGCGTCTCGGCCAGCGCATCGGCGGCGGCGAGAAGCACCGCCAGCGCTGCGGCCAGCACAACCGCCAACGGCCGGCTCGGACGTACGACGGCAAGCCTCATGGCGCTACCTCCCTGGTTTACTACCCTTTTTGTCTCTTAGTGCCACAGACTACAGCTTCTTCGGAAAGTTGGAATACGACCAAGGCAGCACATCGTTTTGTTCCGGGTTTTGCTCTGGGTTTCGTTCCGGGTTCTGTGCCGGCCGTTTCGGCTACGACCATGGTGCAATTTTCAAGCCGCAGCCGGCCAAGGGATACTCCAGAGTGCACGGAAGGCCGGCCGCAGCCGGCGACTTCGGAATCGGCCGTGGCGAACGCGGCGAGGGAGGAAAGACATGCATCGGTTCTTGCTTGTAGTGACCGCCGGCGTGCTCGCGTCCGGCCTGGCGCAGGCACAGGTGACGGAAGACGACCTGCAGAACGACCAGGCGGTCACGACGCAGATCGTCACCAACGGCATGGGGCGTCATCTTCAGCGGTACAGCCCGCTGGACATAATCAATACATCCAACGTCAAGAACCTGGTGCCCGCCTGGGCCTTCTCCTTCGGTGGGGAGAAGCAGCGCGGGCAGGAGAGCCAGCCGCTCATCTACGACGGCATTATGTATGTGACCGGTTCGTACTCCCGGCTCTACGCCATCGATGTGAAGACCGGCCAGGAAATCTGGCAGTACGATGCGCGCCTGCCGGAAGGCATCCTGCCCTGCTGTGACGTGGTCAACCGTGGTGCGGCGATCTATGGCGACAAGGTCTACTTCGGAACCCTGGATGCCCGTATCGTCGCGCTCGACCGCATGACCGGTGACGTGGTCTGGCGCAAGAAGATCGCCGACTACAAGGCCGGGTATTCCTACACTGCTGCGCCGCTGATCGTGAACGGCCTGATCATCACCGGCAACTCGGGCGGCGAGTTCGGTATCGTCGGCGAGGTGCAGGCCCGCGATGCCGAAACCGGCGACATGGTCTGGACGCGTCCGGTCATCGAAGGGCACATGGGCACCTTCAAGGGCGAGGAGTCGACCATGACCGGCACCCTCAACGCCACCTGGCCGGGCGACATGTGGAAGACCGGCGGCGGCGCCACCTGGCTCGGCGGCAGCTACGATGCGGAAACCGACACCCTTGTCTTCGGGACCGGTAATCCGGCGCCCTGGAACAGCCACCTGCGCGATGCCGGCGAGCCCAAGCCGGACAACTCGGGCGACAACCTCTATGCCGCTTCACGCCTGGGCATCGACCCTGCGAACGGCGAGATCAAGTGGCACTTTCAGACCACGCCACGGGAAGGCTGGGACTACGACGGCACCAACGAGGTGATTCCCTTCGAAGACGCCAACGGCAACAAGCGCTTCGCCACGGCGGACCGCAACGGCTTCTTCTATGTGCTGAACCGCGAGGATGGTGCGTTCGTGGATGCCTTCCCCTTCGTGCGCGATATCACCTGGGCGGAAGGCATCGACGAGAATGGTCGTCCCATCTTTGTGGAAGACAATCGCCCCGGCGACCCCGCGGCTGCGGCTGACGGCGCGAAGGGCGAG
Source organism: Rhodospirillales bacterium BBD 1991-14 (assembly GCA_001657395.1). Taxonomy (GTDB): domain Bacteria; phylum Pseudomonadota; class Alphaproteobacteria; order Kiloniellales; family Kiloniellaceae; genus Pelagibius. Next base: position 353,707 of record LYSY01000004.1, read on the forward strand.
AACGTTTTCTCGATTCCTTCCTTCCTGGGTGGCAAGAACTGGATGCCGATGGCGTTCAGCCAGAAGACCGGCCTGTTCTACGTTCCCTCGAACGAGTGGGGGATGGACATCTGGAACGAGCCGATTTCCTACAAGAAGGGCGCGGCCTACCTCGGCGCCGGCTTCACGATCAAGCCGCTGTTCGAGGACTACATCGGATCTTTGAAGGCGATCGATCCCCTGACCGGCGAGGTGAAGTGGGAGTACAAGAACAACGCGCCGCTGTGGAGCGGGGTCATGACGACCGCCGGCGGCCTGGTCTTCGCCGGCACGCCGGAGGGCCACCTGAAGGCCTTCAATGACGAGACCGGTGAGGAGCTCTGGTCATTCCAGACCGGTTCCGGCGTCGTCGGCCAGCCCATCACCTGGGAGATGGACGGCGAGCAGTTTGTCGCCGTGCTCTCCGGTTGGGGCGGGGCGGTCCCGCTCTGGGGCGGCGAGGTTGCCAAGAAGGTCAACTACCTCAACCAGGGCGGCCTGGTCTGGGTCTTCAAGGTGCCCAAGCAGTTGGCCTCCTCCAACTGAGGAGCGGGTCTTGGTTAACGGGGGCGCGGCCTTTCGGCTGCGCCCCTTCGTTTTGCCGCATTATCGGATCTAGGTCTTTAGTCGGGTATCGCGCCCCGGCGGCATGCGCTACGCTGAATTCGAAGAGCGGGTGACGGCGAGGAACGGGAGCCGAAAACAACATGCCGGCCATGTCGACCACGCAAGCGGAACAGCCAGAGGCCATCAGCCTCACCACGGCGCTGGTTGTCGATGATCATCCGCTGTTCTGCGAAGCCCTTTCCATGACCCTGAAGTCGGCGGTCCGGGTCGGCAAGATCGTGACGGCCGAGCGGCTGGAAGATGCCATCGCCCTGATCCGCGACGGGCTGATGCCCGATGTCGTGTTGCTCGACCTCAATCTTCCCGATGTCAACGGGCTCGACGGTCTGGTGCGGCTGAAGACCGCTGCCGTGGAGGTACCGATCATCGTCGTGTCTTCGCTCGCGGAAAACCGCATCGTCGGCTCGGCCATCCAGGCCGGCGCCTCCGGCTTCGTGCCGAAGCACAGCCAACGCGATGTCTTTCTGCGCGCTTTTTCGGAGATCTGGTCCGGCAAGGTCTACCTGCCGGAGGGTTTCGTCCCCGTGGAGCGCGATGCGGCCGCGCCGCTTTCCGCCGAGGAAGACGCGATCCAGCGCCTCACCCAGTTGACGCCGCAGCAGGCACGCATCCTTCAGTGCGTCTGTGAGGGAAAGCTAAACAAGCAAATCGCCTTCGATCTCTCGATCGCCGAGACCACCGTGAAGGCCCATGTGACGGCTATTTTGCGGAAATTGGGTGTGCAAAGCCGGACTCAGGCGGTTTTGCTGGCGCAGAACGCGCATTTCGCAAAGCTCTTGCAGGACAACAACAAGGTCACCTAACCTACCCCCAAAGAAGAAACGAAGAACGTTTTCTGGGGAGGTCATATGGACGCACCGGTCTTGCCGCCGGCGGCCGAGACGCGTGTGCCGAGTGTCGTGAAGACCGCCCATGCGTCGGCCCAGGATCCTCGTGAAGGACTGGCTGCGCTTGCCCGGGAGATGGGCGGCGAGGATCTGAGTCTTGTCGTCCTTTTCGTCTCGCCCAGCGGCGATTTGCCGGCCATTGCAGCGGAGGCGGCGGCGGTCTTCGGCGCCACCCCTGTCATCGGCTGCTCCACGGCCGGGGAGATCTCGCCGCGCGGCTACACGGAGGGCGAGATCGTCGCCGTGGGCTTTCCCAGCAGCCACTTCGTCGCGCTCATCCAGTTCATTGCCGACCTCAAGGCTATGGTGCGCAAGGATGTGGTCCGCTCCACGGTGAAGCTGCGGGGCGAACTGGCACGCGTGGCGCCCCAGTGGACGTCCGAGTTCGCCTTTCTCATGGTCGACGGTCTTTCCCTGCTGGAGGATCAACTGGTGTCCGCGCTCAGCACGGCGCTGGGGCCGACGCCGCTGTTCGGCGGCTCCGCCGGCGACGGCCTGGACTTCAAGCAGACCTTCGTGATTCACGAGGGGCGCGTCCATCGCGATGCCGCCGTTCTGGCGCTGATCCGCACGGACTGCGCCATCAAGGTTTTCAACTTCGATCACCTGACGCCGACCGAGCGCAAGATGGTGGTCACGGAAGCCGACCCGGAGCGTCGTGTCGTGCGCGAGATCAACGGCGAGCCGGCGGCGCGCGAGTATGCCAGGCTCCTCGGCATGGACCCCGAGCAACTCTCGCCCTTTATCTTTGCCGCCCATCCCGTGGTGGTGAAGGTCGGCGGCAAGCACCACGTGCGGGCGATCCAGAAGGTCGAGCCCAATGGCGATCTGACGTTCTTCTCCGCCATCGACGAGGGCCTAGTGCTGACTCTTGCAGATCCGCGCGATATCGCCCGCGACCTGGATGCCGCGCTCGGCGATCTGGCGCTGCGCAGCCGCCCCCATGCGATCATCGCCTGCGACTGCATCCTGAGGCGCGTGGAGGCGGAGCAGAAACAGGCGATCCGCGCGCTCTCCGGCATTCTCTCGGCCAACAAGGTGGTCGGCTTCAGCACCTATGGCGAGCAGCTCAACTCCGTCCATGTCAACCAGACCATGACGGGGATCGCCATCTACGCGCCGCCCGGTGGGAAGGCGCCGTGACCGAGCCCTTCATCGATCCTGCCGACAGTCTGGAACAGCAGAACAGGAAGCTGCTGAAGATCACCTCGGTCCTGATGCGGCGGGTCGAGCAGGCCATCGATGACAGCGGCGCAGCCTATGCCCATTTCCAGCGCGCCCTGATGCTGGAAGAAGAGGTTCAGGCAAGGACCTGGGATCTCGAACAGACCCTGGGGTTGCTCAACCAGTCGAATGCCGAGCTTTCGCGCGCCAACCGTGCGGCGGAGCGCGCCCGCCGCGACCTGTCGAACGCGCTCGAGGCGGTGCAGGAAGGCTTTGCGCTGTTCAACGCGGGCGATGTGATGGTGATGTGCAACAGCCGCTTCGGTATGCACATGCCGGATATCCGCGCCCAGCTCGCGCCCGGCCTGACGTTTCAGCGCTATGTCCAGCTTGTCAGTCAGAGCGCCCATCTGGCCCTGCCGGAGGGCGAGACCGCCGAGAGCTGGGCCGAGAAACGCAAACAGAAGCACAAGGAAAACCACGTAAACTTCAACGTCAGGATCACCGGCGACCGCTGGGTACAGGTCAGCGAGCACCGCACGCCGGACCAGGGGACGGCAATCCTTCAGACCGACGTGACGGACATGATCCGTCTGGAGCGCCAGGAACGCGAGAAGCTGCTGGACGATCAGGCCCGTCTTATCCGCGCCACGCTGGAGCATATCAATCAGGGTATCTGTATCTTCGACGGTCAGCACCGCCTCGTCGGCTGGAACCGGCGTCTGGCGGCTCTTCTGAACCCGCCGATGCATCTGCTGCGGGTGGGCACCAGCTTTGACCGGCTTTTGGAACACTTCGGCCGCGATCTGGCTTTCGCGAAGGGGCAGTCCCTGCGGAGGGTGCGCGACTGGGTGCACCAGAATGGCAGCCGGCCGCCCCTTTCGCTGGAAGTGACGCGTCAGGAGAAGACGCATCTGGATGTCTTCGGTCAGGAGATGCCCGACAAGGGTTTCGTCATCAGCTTTACCGACGTGACCGGCGAGCGCGAGGCCATTGCGGCGCTCTCCGCGGTGAACGAAACGCTGGAGCAGCGCGTTCTTGACCGGACGCTGGCGCTGAAGGATGCGCTGGAGGTGGCCGAGCGGGCCAACGCCTCGAAATCGCGTTTCGTCGCCGCCGCAAGCCACGATCTGCTGCAGCCGCTGTCGGCGGCCAAGCTGTTCCTGTCCTCTCTTGCCAACATGGACCTCGACGAAGAGCCGCTCATCGTGACCCAGCGGATCGAGAGCGCGCTGAACAGCGTCGAGTCGATCCTGGCGGCCCTGCTGGACATCTCCAAACTGGATTCCGGCCAGGCCTCGGTGGAGCTTTCCACCTTCCCGATGAATCAGGTCCTGGCCCCGCTGCGCGACGAGTTTCAGCCGCTGGCCCGCAAGAAGGGTCTCGATCTGCGGGTGGTCGGCTGCGATGCGGTGGTGAAGAGCGACCCCTCCTATCTGCGCCGGATTCTGCAGAACCTGATCGCCAATGCGATCCGATACACGGTCTCTGGCAAGGTCCTGGTCGGCGCGCGCCGTCAGGGCAACGACCTCAGGGTCGAAGTCTGGGACACCGGGCCCGGCATTCCCGAGGACAAGCGGGAGACGATTTTCAAGGAGTTCCAGCGCCTGGAATCGGCCGGCCACGCCGGCGAGGGCGTGGGCCTTGGGCTGGCCATCGTCGAGCGGGCCTGCGCTCTGCTGGACCACCCCCTGCGCCTGCATTCGCGGGTCGGCGCTGGAACCGGGTTCACGGTGACTCTGCCCAGAAGCTGCGGCCCCGCGCGGCCGGAGGCTGCGCAGACGCCGGACGCGGCGGGCGAACAGGCCGGCGCTCATGTGATTGCGCTGGTGATCGAGAACGACAAGGACGTGCGCTGGGCGATGGCGACCCTGCTGGAAACCTGGGGTGTCAGTGTCTTCCATGTGCGCGATCAGGCAGAAGCGCTGACGCTTCTGCGGGAGGTCGGCGTGGCGCCGGATATTCTGCTCGTCGATTACCAGCTGGACAACGGCGAGAGCGGGCTGGATGCAATCGACGCGCTGCGCGCCGAGTTTGGCAAGCTGCCGGCCGCTCTCATAACCGCCAACCGCTCCGAAGAGCTGCGCAGGAGTTGTGACACAAAGGGGATCGGCTATCTCAACAAGCCGATCAAGCCGGAGGAACTGCGTCACCTTCTTCAGGCACTTGGATCGCGTCCGGTCCCCGGGCTCCGCAGCGATCCAGGTCAGGACGCGGCGGAGTAGGCGCCGGCTGCAAGGGCCTCGACTGGGGCACCTGGGCCCCCAAAACCAATTTGATCTCGCTCATTCCCAGCAACGCCGGGCCGTGCGATGAAACGGGTACAGCCTGCGGACCAGCCAAGAGGAGTGACCGCTTTGGATCGCGCCGCCGCCGAACCTGTCGATCGATCCGTCGTGATCCCCGCCGAGGGCCTCGACACCCTGATCGCCGCTCTGAGAGACGGGGGTTACCAGGTTTGGGGGACGCAGGAACGGGACGGCGCCCTGGCACTCGCACCCCTTGCCGCGGCGGCGGATTTGCCCCGCGGGCGGGTCGAGGGGGCGGAGCCCGGCACGGTGCGGCTGACGGACGGGCCGCGCCCGGCGTTTTTCGATCACACCCTGCCGATGCAGGGTCTGAAGCGCACGGTCTATCCGGCACACGAGCGCCTCTATGCCGCGGGGCAGGCGATGTCCCTTGAGGAAAATCCGGTCGAGGCGCCGCCCATCGCGGTGCTGGGCGTGCGCCCCTGCGATCTGGCCGCGCTCGACACCCTGACCGCCGTGTTCGAAGCCGGCCCCTTTGTCGACGACCGTTTTCGGCAGAGGCGCGAGGCCCTGTTCCTGGTGGCCGTCAACTGCATGCGGCCCGCGGCGACCTGCTTCTGCGCCTCCATGAACACGGGCCCGCGGGCCCAAGGCGGCTTTGACCTCGTCCTCGACGAAGTGATGGACGAGGACCGTCATGTTTTCGTTGTCGCCTCCGGCTCCGCGCGGGGCCGAGCCGTCCTTGATGCGCTGCCGGGTGAGGAGTCAGGACCGGCGGACCGCGAGGCCGCGCGGGCAGGCTCGCAGGCCTGCGCCGAGGCGCAGCGGCGGCGCATGCCCGATGGGGTCGCGGCCCTGCTGAAGCAGAGCTACGAAGACCCGCACTGGGCCAACGTGGCGGAGCGCTGCCTGAGCTGTGCGAACTGTACGCTGGTCTGTCCGACCTGCTTCTGCTCCACGGTGGAGGACCGCTCGTCCCTCGATGGGGCCGAGGCGGAGCGCTGGCGGCGCTGGGACAGCTGCTTCGGGCTCGATTTCAGCTATCTGCACGGCGGCGCCGTGCGCACGGAAACCGCTTCGCGCTATCGCCAGTGGATGACCCACAAGCTGTCGCACTGGCATGACCAGTTCGGCATGTCCGGCTGCGTGGGCTGCGGGCGCTGCATCGGCTGGTGCCCGGTGGGAATCGACATCACGGCGGAGGCGCAGGCCCTGGCAGCATCAGAGCAGGCAGCCTGAGCATATCGGAGGACCCTCCCATGGCCGAGAGCCACATCCACTCCATGGCCGAGATTCTCGCGGCCCATCCCTGCTTTGCCGGTCTTGACCCGGCGATCACCGATCTCCTGGGGGGCTGCGCGGCGAACGTCCACTTCGCGGACGGCCGCTATCTCTTCAAGGCCGAGGAGTCGGCTGACACCTTTTACCTGCTGCGCGGCGGGGACGTGGCGCTGGAACTGCGGATGCCCGGGCGCGGCCGCCTGACGGTGCAGACGCTTCACCCCGGCCAGGTCGTCGGTGCCTCCTGGATTCTGCCCCCCTATCGCTGGCGTTTCGACGCGCGTGCGGTGGGCGATGTCCGGGCCACCGGCATTGATGCCGCCTGCCTGCGCGGAAAATGCGACGACGATCCCTCGACCGGCTATCAGGTGATGCAGCGCTTTCTGCCCATTGTGGCCGAGCGTCTGCAGACGACACGGCTGCGGCTGATCGATCTCTATGCGCCCCCGTCGGAGGTGGGGAACGCCCTATGAGCGACGCCCAGACCCTGGACCGCCCGCAGGCGGCGCAGAGCGGCGGCATGCTGCCCAGCATCTACGAAGTGCGCAGGCGGCGCCGGGAGCTTGCCGACTGCGTCACTCTGGAGATGGCGCCGCTCGAAGGCGCGCCGCTGTCCTTTGCGCCCGGCCAGTTCACCATGCTCTATGTTCATGGCATCGGCGAGATCGCGGTCAGCATTTCCGGCAATCCGGGTAACGGCGACGCGCTGGTGCAGACGGTGCGTTCTGTGGGTGCGGTTTCCAAGGCCGTCTGCAGCCTTGCGGAGGGCGAGCGGCTGGGCGTGCGTGGGCCCTTGGGCGTTCCCTGGCCTGTCGAGCAGGCCCTCGGAAAGCACCTGATGGTGGTTGCCGGCGGGCTCGGCTTGGCGCCGACCCGACCCATCATCTACTGGGCGCTTGCCAACCGCGACCGCCTGAAAAGCATCTCTGTGGTTTACGGCACCCGTGAGCCAGACCAGATTCTCTATGCGCCGCAGCTCCTGGGCTGGTCCAACACGGAGGGGCTGCAGGTCGGCATCACCGTCGACCGCGCCGGCGAGGACTGGACTGGCCGCGTCGGCGTGGTCACCGAGCTGATCGCCCCGATGCTGCAGGACCCGGCGGAAACCGTGGCCATGCTCTGCGGACCGGAGATCATGATGCGCTTTGCCGCCGACGCCCTGGCAGACGCCGGCGTCTCCCAGGACGATGTCTATCTGTCGCTGGAGCGCAACATGAAGTGCGGCATCGGTTGGTGCGGTCACTGCCAGTTGGGTCCGCACCTGCTGTGCCGCGACGGCCCGGTCTTCGCCTATCCGGCGGTGCGCGATCTCATGACGGTGTGGGAGCTCTAACGATGAAGCCCAGACTGGCGGTTTGGAAATTCTCGAGCTGCGACGGCTGCCAGCTCACGTTGCTCGACTGCGAGGACGAGCTGCTCGACATCGCCGAGGCCGTGGAGATCGCCTATTTCCTGGAGGCGACGCGCACGACCCGGGCCGGCCCCTACGATGTGTCGCTGGTCGAGGGCTCGATCTCGACGGCCGACGAAATGGAGCGCATCCAGCAGATCCGCCGGGACAGCCGCATCCTCATCACCATCGGCGCCTGCGCGACTGCCGGCGGCATCCAGGCGCTGCGCAACAGCCGCGACCACGACGCACTGCGCGCTTCGGTCTATCCCAGTCCGCAGTTCGTCGAGGCGCTCGCCACCTCGACGCCGATTGCCGATCACGTCGCGGTCGACTTCGAGCTGCGGGGCTGCCCCATAGACAAGGCCCAGCTTCTCGAAGCCATCACGGCTCTGCTGAAGGGCCGCAAGCCGGCGATCCCGGACTACAGCCAGTGCACCGAGTGCAAGCTGGCGGGGACGGCCTGCGTCATGGTCACCAAGGGTATCCCCTGTCTGGGCCCGGTCACCCAGGGCGGCTGCGGCAACCTCTGTCCCCAGGTGGGCCGCGGCTGCTACGGCTGCTTTGGCCCCAAGGAAAACGCCAATACCGGGGCGCTGGTGGCTGAAATGGCGGCCCTGGGCGCCGACCGGCGCACCATCCGCGACCTCTTCGGTGGCTTCACCGCCGGTGCCCCGGCCTTTGCAGCGGAAAGAGAACGCCATGACGGATAAGGCAGCCGACGGCACGAGGACGATCCAGGTGGAGGCCCTCGCCCGCGTCGAGGGGGAGGGGCGCTTCAAGGTCCGCGTCGAAGGCGGCAAGGTGGTGCGCTCCGAGTTCAGCATCTTCGAGCCCCCGCGCTACTTTGAGGGGCTGCTGCGTGGACGCTCCTTCCAGGATGCGCCCGATGTGACCTCGCGGATCTGCGGGATCTGCCCCATCGCCTATATCATGGGGGCGAGCAAGGCCATGGAGGATGCGCTCGGCTGGGAGATTTCGCAGCCGATCGCCGATCTGCGCCGGCTGATCTACTGTGGCGAGTGGATTCAGAGCCATGTGCTGCACACCCACCTGCTGCATGCGCCGGACTTTCTGGGCCTGCAGGACTCCATGGAACTGGCGCAGTCCAACCGCAGCTTGGTCGAAAACGGCCTGCAGGCGAAGAAGGCCGGCAACCGCCTGATGGAGGTGATCGGCGGACGCAGCGTTCATCCGGTCAACACCCGCGTCGGCGGCTTCTACCGTGCCCCGGACAAGGAGGCAATCCACAGCTTGGTGCCCGAGCTGGAGGCTGCCGAGGCGATGTCCATTGCAGCGCTCGATGCCTTTTCCGGTTTCGACTTCCCCGACCTGGAGGTCGACTATCTCTTTGTCGCGCTCCGGCACGCCAGCGACTATCCCATCACCGAGGGGCGGATCGTCTCTTCGGAGGGTCTCGACATCGGCGTCGCCGACTTCCCGGACCACTTCGAAGAGCATCAGGTCGCCCATTCCAATGCCCTGCAGGGGGCGACCGTCGATGGCCGACCCTATCTGGTCGGGCCGCTCGCCCGCTTTAATCTCAATGCCGACCGCCTGCCGCCCGATATCCTGGCACTGGCGGAGCGGGCGGGGCTCGCGCCGGGCTGCCGCAACCCTTTCAAGAGCCTGCTGGCACGGCAGGTTGAGACGATTTATGCCTTCCGCGAGGCGGCGCGCCTGGCCAAGGCCTACCAGCCGCCGGAGCCGAGCTTCGTCGAGGCGCCGCTGCGCGCGGGGACCGGCCATGGCATTACCGAGGCGCCGCGCGGCATCTGCTACCACCGCTATGAGGTCGCCGAGGATGGCAGCATCGTGTCCGCCACCATCGTGCCGCCGACCTCTCAGAACCAGCGCCAGATCGAGCTTGACCTGATCGGCACGGTGGAGCGCTTTCACAACCTCGACGATGACGACCTGCAGTGGCGCTGCGAGCAGACAATCCGCAATTACGATCCCTGCATCTCCTGCGCCACCCACTTCCTGAAGCTGCATGTCGAGCGCGGCTGACCGCGGTGCCTTCAGGGGGCTGCTGATCGGCCTCGGACACGCCGAACGCCAGGACGACGGGGTCGGCCCCTTCGTGGCGGAGCAGCTTCAGCGCCGGGGACTTCCCGCCGTTGTGCATGGCGGCGATGGCACGGCCCTCCTGGACCTTTGGGACGGGCAACCGGTCTGCGTGGTGGTGGATGCCATGGCAGCTCCCGGCGCGGAATCCGGCGCGCTCCGGGTTTTCACGGATTTTGAAGACCCCGGGTTTCAGCGGGCCGGGTTCGTGCACTCGACCCATCGCCTCGGTCTGCCCGAAGCGGTGGCCCTGGGGCGCACGCTGGGGCGGCTTCCGGGGCGTCTTGTCGTCATCGGCATAGCCGGGACCGCCTTCGGTTTTGGGCCGGCTCTGTCATCGCCGGTCAGGGCCGCGGCTGAAAGCCTGATCGGCCGGATTGCAGACGATGGCTTTTCTTTCGGCCATCCTCTGCGATAGGCGGATCACAGTAAGGTTCGTGTTCCTGCGGCCGCAGTGAAGCGGCTGGGCAGGATCATTCCTCTCCCGGCAGTGTCAGGCCGGCGTTGCGGGCGTACACCTTGGCGATGGCTGAGTCGTCCTGCCGCCCCAGTCCCAGGCCGACGGCGACCATGTATTGCTGAAGCGCTGCGGCGGTGATCGGAGCGCTGAAGCCGGCCGCGCGCGCAGTGTCCAACACGATGCCGAGGTCTTTGGGCCAGATATTGACCTGGCTCAGCGCTGTGTAGTCCCCAGCCACGATGTGGGGTGCGCGGTTCTCCAGCATCCAGGACGTACCGGCGCATTTGCTGATGACCTCAACGAACTTGGCAGGTGTGATGCCCTGGGTCATGCCGAGGGTCAGCGCTTCGGCCATGGTGGCGATGTGAACCCCGGCCAAGAGCTGGTTGACCGCCTTCATCGCCGAGCCGGCCCCTGCGGCCCCGCCGAGTTCAAATACGGTTTCTGAGACAGCATCCAGCACGGGCGCCGCGGCGGTAAAGGCTTCGGGGCTGCCCGAGGCCATGATGGTCAGCGCGCCGGCAGCGGCCTTGGCGGCCCCGCCGGAGATCGGGGCGTCGAGATAGAGCACCCCATGCTCGCGGCAGCGCGCTTCCATATCGCGGGCGAAGCCGGGCGCGACCGTGGCGCAGGCCAGCACGACGGCGCCGGCTTGCAATCGCGGCACGATCCCACTCTCGCCGAACAGAACGGCTTCGGTCTGCTGGGCGTTCAAGACCACGACGATCACGGCTTGAAGGGACCCGGCTGCCTCGGCCAAGGACTCTGCTGTCCCACCAACTTCGCGAAACCGCTCGGTCAGGTCGCGGTCGACGTCGGCGCCAAGTGTGTGGAACCCTGCCCGCAAGCAGGATTGGGCCATGCCGAAACCCATGGAGCCCAGGCCGATTACCGCGACCTTTTGGTCAGACATGCTCATTTTCCCTCTATTCTGTTCGTCTGCACCGAAGCTGACCGCCACGACGAAAGAATCCTGTCAACCTTCGTCGGTGGCAGCCTCCTTGGGTGCTGTGCCATGTCTTGTGGCACATTTCCACCGCACCGCGAAAGCCATGTGAACACGAACCCTCGTGTTTCGGCATTGAGCTCAAGCCGGGCGGTGAAAGGTGACGCCCTGGCCTTTCCTTGCCGAAGCGGTCCGGTCGGCCGACGGGGCGTTCCCATTGCCGGAGATCGACCCGGAAGGCGAAACGTCGAAGCGGGACATGGGTCGTGCTGGCGGGGTCTCGGAGACGGCGGCCGGGCAAGGTGTGCGCCTCCAGGGGCACGGATCTGATCGAACGTTTCTGATTGATCGGATCCGCGTTGGATGGGGTCGCTACAGTCGGGCTATTGACCGTCCGGGTCTGCTCGGACTGACAGCGATAGCGCGGCTTCACCTGCTGGGCGAAACCGCAGAGTGCTTCTGCCTGAAGATCACCCGTTCTAAGCGCTCGACTTGCGCCGGGCTTTTGTCGCCTTGAGTTTTCGCACGACGTCGCGCACAGCCATGGTGCTGCTGCGCGGCGCCACCAGGACCGCATCTTTGGTGGAGATCACCACCATGTCCGCAAGCCCGATGGCGGCCACCAGACGGCCGTCCTCGCTGCGCAGGTAGCTGCCCTGGACATCTTGGATCAGGCAGTTTCCCAGCACTGCGTTGGCCGCGTCGTCTTTCTCCGCGATTTCCCAGAGGGCGTTCCAGGCGCCGACGTCGCTCCAACCCATATCGCTGGGAATGACGACGACCTGCCCGGCTTTCTCCATGACCGCATAGTCGATGGACTCGGAGGGACAGGTTTCGAAGACCGCGGCGTCCAGGCGGATGAAGTCCTGATCGCGGGTTCCGGCCGCCAACGCCTTGCGGCAGGCGTGCAGGATATCCGGGCGCTGCCGCTCGAGCTCTTCGAGGTAGCGTGCGGCGGAGAAGACGAAGATCCCGCTGTTCCAAAGGTACTGGCCGCTGGCCAGATAGGTTTCCGCGGTCGCCAGATCGGGCTTTTCGACGAAGCTTTCCACCTGAAAAAGCCCCGGTGCTTCGGACAGGGCCGGGCCCCGCTTGATGTAGCCGTAGCCTGTCTCTGCGCGGGCCGGGCGGATGCCGAAGGTGACGAAGCCCTCTGCGACCGCATCGCGCGCCAGCTCCAGGGCACTCAGGAAGGCGGCCCTGTCGCGCACGGCGTGGTCGGCCGGCATCAGGACCATGACCGCCTCCGGGTCGTCTGCGGTCAGGACCAGGGCGGCGACCGCGGCGGCCGGGGCTGTATTGCGCCCGCAGGGCTCCAGCACGATTCTCTTGGACGTGAGGCCCAGCTGCTGCAACTGGTCGGCCACCAGAAAGCGATGCTCGGCACTGGCGACCACCAGCGGGGGCGCACAGCCGTCGACCCCCGCGATGCGCTCGACCGTCTCCTGCAGCATGCTGCGTTCCGAGATCAGGGACAGCAGCTGCTTGGGGTGCTGCGGCCGCGACAGCGGCCAAAGGCGCTCGCCTGACCCACCGGAAAGGACGACCGGGTGAAGCTTGCTTGCGATGGCCGGGACTCCCCTGTTGCGCCCGCCAGCCGGCGGGAATCCTGAGGATTTGGGCATGCGGAATGCCGCAGGCCCGGGCCAGAGCCTGTCAAACTTCACAGGCCGGTTGCATGTCATTCCTATGTCAAGGCGCCCCTGGGTGGGGTGCCGGTTTACTGGTCGCTGGGCTACTGGTCGCTGGGCTACTGGTCGCTGGGCTACTGGGTGTTGGGCTACTGGGCGCTGCTGGCGGTTTGGATACCGGGTCGATCTGCCGGCCTGGGCTCTGACGCGGCCTCGAACTGATAGCCAAAGCGCTCGATGTCCCGCTGGTAGAGCTCGGCCACCAGGTCCCGCGTCCTGGCGTCGTAATACTCCTGGTAGCGGCTGAAAGTGGGGAAGTCTTCAGCGCTGCGCCCGCGCCAGATTTTCTTCAGCTCCCCGCGGACGGATCTCTTTGGCTGATCCTGCGCGGTCTTGGCCTTGGGGACGGAAAGGTTGACGTGGGGGAGATCGATCGGCGGCAGACCGATCTGCACGCAGACCTGCTTGAAGTCGTCGTTGAGCCGTTCGAAGCGGCCGAGGAAATCGACCTTGAGCGCGCCGTCGTCGTCGCAGATGAAATCCATCTGCGGGCCTACGAACCACTGCTTGTCGCGCCACATCCAATCGCCCAGGTTCTTTTCAACGAAGTCGCTGTAGCTGCACTTCTTGTGGAACTTGTAATACTTGTAGATCGAGACCGCGCGGTCCCAGGGGTTCCGCACGAAGGCAAACTTGAAGTAGGAGTCGAACTGCTCCTGCGGCATGTACTTGCAGCCGACGTACTCGTGCCATTTGAGATGCGCGAGCCGCGGCGGCCCCAGCTCCGGCTTGTCGTTGGGCATCATCAGCAGCGGCGCCCGCGTCTCGTAGGTCAGCCCGAGAAGGTCGAAGAAGACGTGCTCGATGCTCTGGCCCGCGTTCTTCGGAATATGAATGAACACGCATTTGTGGTGATGAGAGATCATGCCTTTATCCGTAAATGAGCTGCAGAGCCGGGTGCCGTACACGACGGCAGGCGGCCGGGTTTTCTTCCATCGGCATCAGATCCGCCCTTGCTGTGGCTTGCGGCTTTCAAGCTGCGCTTTGTCCCTTTGTTTCCCCTCCCGCCGCTCGTAGGCGGCGGCGGTCAGCGCCCCCATCTGGGGCCATGTCCGCGCCTCGGCCTCGCGGCGATTGAAGTCGGCCATGGCCGCGAGGTCGGCGCTCTGCGCGGCTTCCATGGCCTCGGTCAGTGCTCCCGGCGCGAAGTAGAGCGCCCCCCGGTCGCCGGGAAAGTCGTACACCCGTGCCGTCTCCGGCAGGATCAGCGGTTTGCCGAACGACATGGCCAACAGGGCCGAGCCCGAGGTCAGGGTCTGGGAGAAGGGCAGGACGACGACCGAAGCGAGCCCCAGGTACACGGGAATCGCCTCGTCAGCGACGTATTCAGGCCGCAGGACGATCCGGGCGTCGGCGGCCGCCTTGTCCCGCAGCCAGTCTCCCATCTGCGGATCCAGAACCGATCCGACGATGACGAGCCGGGCGTTCCGGGCGGGCAGGGCGCCGAACGCCTCGATCAGGGCATCGATCCCCTTGTACCGGCGAATTGCGCCGATGAAGAGGTAAACGAAGTCGCTGTCCTTGAGACCCAATTCATGGCGCACCAATGTCACAGCTTCGGGCTTTGCCGGAGGGTATTGTCCGACGTAGCTCGCGTGCGGCACGACCCTCGTCTTGGCAGCCAACGGAAGACCATAACTTTGTTCGAGTACCCTCACTGCGCTTCGGCTGTGCACGAGGCAGACCTCCACGTGCCGGGCGATCTGGCGGCGAAGGCGCAGTTCCCAGGCGCTGTCCGCGCTCTCATGGGAAACGCGGTTGTGGACCGTCCAAACGGTGCGCACGCCGAGGAGGCGGCAAAGCCTGAGGTCGGCTACCAGCAGAAGCAGCTTGGCGAAGCGCTTGAGCGGGTTGCTGGACCAGAAATGCGACTTGATCCAGGGGTTGATCCAGTGCAGGTGCAGGATGCCGACATCGGGGTGCTGCATCAGCAGGCGAATGAGCGGGAGCCGCGCTTTCGGATAGTCGCAGAGGGTCACCGCGTAGCCTTGTCTGCCAAGCGCATCCGCCAGCAGGTTCTGATAGGGATTGGCCTTCCCCCAGTTCGGCAAGAACAGAACTCTGCGTTTTTCACGAGCCATGCGGAGCGGAACCGGAGCTTGTGGAGACTGGAGAACCGGGGGGACCCAGCCCTGTTCCAGGTCTCTACACCAAGAGCGCCAGACCGGCGAAGTGACATTCTTGGGAAGCGAATGACGGAATACGGGAAACCGGCGCGCCCGGCGCACGGTAGAAGCGGCTGAGACCGGCGGCCTTGTCGATCCGTAGATCCATCGGCTGGACCTTCAGCGAGCAGACCTTTCAGTTCGGCCTGCAGTTTGCCGCATCGGTGATCATTGCGCGGCTGCTGACGCCGGACGAGATGGGCATCTTCGTCCTGGCCATGTCGGCATCTGCGGTTCTGACATCGCTGCGTACCTTTGGCGTGGGCAACTATCTCATTCGTGAGGCCGAGCTGACGCTCGTCAAGATCCGCTCGGCCTTTGGCGTCATGCTGGCGATCTCCTGGTCGCTCGGCCTTCTGCTGTTCCTGGGGCGGCACGTCATCGCCGGCCTTTACGACAGAAGCGGCATCGCCGAGGTGATGGTGGTGCTGGCGGTCAGCTTCGTGATTGCGCCCTTCGGAGCGCCCGCGGTGGCCTTGCTGACCCGCGAAATGCGCTTCCGCACCCTTCATAATATCGGTCTCTTTGCCACTCTCTGCGGATCGTCGCTCAGTGTCGGCCTGGCCTTTGCCGGTTACAGCTTCATGGCCCTTGCCTGGGGGACGCTGTTGACCGCGTTCCTCTCCTCGCTGCTGCCCATGTTGGTGATGCCGCGCTATGCCTTGCTGCTGCCGTCGTTCGTGTACTGGCGTGACATCACACGCTTTGGCGGGCTGCTCTCGCTTGCGCATCTGATCGGCACCCTGAACACCCAGGGCACGCGTTTCATCCTTGGCGGTTTCACCTCTCCCGCCCTCGTCGCGCAGTTCACCCGTGCGGCCCAGCTGCCGAACCTGTACCGGAAGGGCGTTTTCGGGCCGGTGGCCAGGGTGCTGACGCCGGCCTGGATGAGGAACGTCCGGGAGGGCCACTCCATTGCCAAGGGCGTGGAGAAGCTGGTTGCGCTGAACACCGTTCTCATGTGGCCGGTGTTCCTCGCGCTCGGGCTGATCGCCGTTCCCTTCATCACGCTCGTCTTCGGAGAGAACTGGCGCCCGGCCGGTGAGATCTTTGCCTGGATCCTGTTGGGTCAGGCGATTATCGCGGTCATGCCGCAGCCCGAACAGGTGCTGGTGCCGCATGGGGAGGTTGCCCGCCTTCTGCGCCTGCGCTGCCTGACCGCGGCGTTTTCGCTGGCGACCGCCGTCGTCGGCGCGTCAATCAGTCTCGAGGCTTTTGCTGTTTCCCGCGTTGTCGCGGCGGTCTTCTTCGTTGCCGTGAACTTCATGGGGATGCGCGAGTTCATCGATTTTCAGGTCCGGCGATACGCCGCAATCTACCTGCGCTCCGCGGGTGTAGCGGCGGCTGCAGCTTTGCCGGCTGCGGCCATACGCTTCAACGGACAGGACTCGATGAACCTGATCGAACTCCTGATCGTGATCGCCGGATGCGCCTTGCTTTGGGTCGCCGGCACTGCTGCGGCGAGGCACCTGGTCTGGTTCGAGGGCGTGGCGGTCCTGCGCCGCCTTCGGGCGGAAAGGGGGGTCTCGGGATGAAATCCATCGGACGCGCGATCCTGGGCCCGCGCCGCAGCCGGATGACCTCGCGCGGGGCGCGCGATCAGGCGGCCAGGCTGGAGCGCCAGCTCGACGCCTTCGACAGCCGCTTTCTGACCGGCGCGGCTTTGCAGACGTCCAGCGGGCCGCTTTGCGAAAACCCCGTCTTCATACTGTCGGCCGGCTGGCGCTCCGGGTCCACCCTGTTGCAGCGCATGGTCATGGCCAACAATCCCTCGATCATCGTCTGGGGCGAGCCCTATGACATCGCCTCGCCGATCCAGACGCTGGCCGACCAGCTGCGGCCCTTTTCAGCAGACTGGCCCCGCAGCGGCTACTTCGTCGAACCGAGAGGATCGGATCTGTCGAATGAGTGGGTCGCCAACCTCTATCCCCCGGCACAGGCCTTTCGGACCGCCCATCTCGCCTACCTTGAGACCCTTTTCGCAGCGCCGGCGGAGGCCCTGGGGCGCAGCCACTGGGGGCTGAAGGAGGTGCGCCTGGGCTCCGACCATGTGCGCTACCTGCGGTGGCTCTATCCCAAGGCGAAGTTCGTCTTTCTGATCCGGAACCCCTTGGACGCCTACAGATCCTACCGCGGCCGGCTGACCTGGTTTGCGGATTGGCCCAACCACGTGGTGGCGACGCCCCACAGTTTCGGGCGCCATTGGCGCCGCCTCTGCAACGAGTTCCTGGAGATGCGAGACCAGAATGTCGGCGTGCTCCTGCACTACGAGCGCCTCGGCGATGACGCCACGCTTTCGAGCCTGAGCGACTACCTCGGGTGGGCCGTGCCGCGGCTTCAGGAGATGGCCAGGCTGAAGGGCTGGAACAGCAAAGAGGAAAAACCGCTGGGCGCGATCGAGAAAGCCATGCTGCGCAGGGCCGTCGGCAGCACGGCGCGGGCGCTCGGTTATTGATGAAGGCGGCTTTTTCAGTCAGCAGGATGACGATGAATGGTTAACCGCGCCGTGAAGAACCTGGCAAAGACGGTCCTGCCGAGAGGGGTCGTCAATCGACTGTCGAGCAACGGCAGGTACCGGCAGGAGGCTCTGCCGCGGTTCGCAGCACCGGTGAACGGGGCGGCGGAAACGCTGGCCTGCTGCATTGCCTACACCGAGAGCGGCGGGTTCTGCGTGCCCCTTTCCTCGCGGCACCGCCCGGCCGCGCGGCGCATTCTCGAGGGCTCGGTCTACGAACCCGATACCATCGCGTTTCTGACCGCGCACTGCGGAGACGGCGATATCGTTCATGCCGGAACCTACTTCGGCGATTTTCTGCCGGCGCTGTCACGCGCCTGTGCGCGTGATGCGAAGATCTGGGCCTTCGAGCCGAACCCTGAGAACTTCCGTTGCGCCAGTGTGACCCGCGCACTCAATATCCTCGACAACGTCCATCTGACGAACTGCGGGCTGGGCGCCAGCGGAGGCAGCGCGGTCATGCAGGTCAGATCGCCTGATGGCAGGGCGTTGGGCGGCGGCAGTCAGTTGCAGGACCAGGGCACGGCCCTGTCTGCGGACCTGACGGTCGAGGTCGGGATCGTGGCGCTGGACGACGTGATCCCGCCGGACAGGCCGGTTTCCATCATTCAGCTCGATGTCGAGGGGTTTGAGCAACAGGCCCTGGCCGGCGCCATGCAGACCCTGTCCCGCTGCAAGCCGATCCTGGTCCTGGAAACCCTTCCGGAGGAAGCCTGGCTGGCCAGCAACATCCTCAGTCTGGGATACAGGCTCGACGCGGAGATTCATGGCAACCGCGTTCTGCTGCCGTCCGCTGCCTGAAGGTCCTTGAGCGTGGTGCGCAGGTCGACGCCACGCTGCTCTACCTCAAAGCTTGTACCGCAACAGGCTCTGAAGCCGCCAGGGCAGCCGCTCGCGCGCATCGTGCAGACGCTGACGTGCGGCCGAAAGCCTGCCTTGACCCTGGCTGTAGGGCAAGTCGTAGGCAAGCTTGGCCGAGAGTCCATCGCTCAGATGGTCGAAGCGCCGGATCGCATGGGCCGGCCAGTGTGCGGCGCGGGCCAAGGGGTTGAAGTCGGTGGCCTTGGCGACAGGGTCCCAGTTGAGTTTGTCCTGCTGGGAACTGCCATAGACCGGAAACTCCGCCAGTCTTTTCCGGTCGAAGCCAGCCGGGTCCAGCCCGATCTGGGCGGCGACAGAATTCAGCACGCTGCCTGTATCCGTTGCCAGGTCCTCGTAGCGCACCAGAACGAAGGGCTTCAGGCCCTCCGCCTTACGCCGCTCGGCCGTCGAAAGGACGGTTTGCACGGCCGTCCCCCAGCGCTTGCAGGCGGTCTCGAAGTCCCAGCCGAAAGAACGCATCCCGGACTCGATGGTCGCCGGGCCCTGGCGCAGAACGATGACCACATCCGCCTGAGGCAGGAAGTGTTCGATGCGGTCGACCCCTCGGACAGAGGGCGTCTTGAAGACCGGCCGCTTGTCCGGGCTCCGCACGTCGTCCTCGAGGAAGGCCAGCAGGGCCTCGCCCAGCCGGCCGCGCAGCTCGTCCAGGCGGCGGTGACACGGCCAGTGTTTGGGCCAGCTCGTGGCGATGCCTTCGACGCAGTCATCCAGGTCCGGCAGGCTGTGGACAAGGAAGTCTTCGTAAAGGGTCTTCGCCGTCGTGCAGTCGCGGTGGGTTCTGAGCATTCGGCCTAGATAGTTCGTTCCTGTTCTGGGCATCAAACCGAGAACGAGGACTGGCCGATTGGGGTTCGCGTCGACCATCTTGGGGCTCCTTTGGAAAGCCACAGGGCTGCGCTGACGTGCATCGAACGGCTGACTGGCATCGAACCGATGTGCGCAGCCAATACCACTGTCCCTATGGCTGGTTGCCGATGCAAGGGACATCGCTTGGACAGCGTGAGGGCCTCAATCCGCCTTCCGGGCGGGATTGCCATCGCGCCGCGCGCCGTTAGCCTACGAATTGTCCGGGCACGAAGCCCGCGGCTGAAGACTTCGGGTTGGGCAGCCCGCCGGCGCCGTAGAGGTCCACTTCGAAGTAATCCATCAGATCGAGAAGCTTCCTGCGCGTTTCGCTATCGAAACGTTGGCGCCATTTCTGGACCTGTTCGGACTTGTCCCCTGCCAGGTCGACCGTGGTTCGGCTTCTGATGTCCAGCCGGTCGACGATCCTCCGGGGCATTTCCATACCCCAGGCGTCGAAGACGTGCGCCAGAACGGCCTGTGGCGCGAGCACCAGGTGCTCGTAGTGTATCGTGATCCAGTCGCGATTGTTGCCGGCGTGCTGCAGAAGATACTGGTTGGCCAGGCACCACTTGGCGACGTGGCGCTCTTCCACGGTGCTGACAGCGGCAAGGCGGGCGCGGTGCGGTTCGAAGAACTCGGCGAAGCGCTCCTCGGGGATCGGGAAAGCGGGGAGCGCATGCCGCCAGCCGGTGTGGCGCATCATTGAAGCTGCGACGGCCATGGGGTGTCGGGTCAGAACGAGCGGTTTCAGATCGAAGCGGAACCGGTTCAACAGCCAGGGCAGCAACAGCTTCGCCCGGACGAACTTCACCAACAGGCGCTCGGCGCGATAGTAGTCCAGGGGGTTCGAATAGCTGGAGGTGAAGCGGTTGAGGACCTTGCCTTCATAGATATCTTCGAAGAGCCGCATCACCTCGGGCCAGCTTTCGTCCTCCGGGATGTGTTGTTCCCAGCCGATGCCGAGATTGCGCAGGCGGGGCACGTTCTGCAGGTGCAGCGGCTCGTAGACGGTCGCAACACCCGGTATTCCCTGCAGGACTTCGAACAGCCAGGTGCTGCCTCCGCGTGGGTCGGCGACGACGGTGATCGCCGATTTAGGGTCAAACCGCGAGAAGACGTTTGCTCCGGCCACGAGGGCGCCGGTGGCAAGCCACCTGCTCTTCTTGATGAGGGAATGACGCACCTCGGCTGCAGCCATCCTTCGGCTCCATGGTCGCCAGGCACAGTTGCGGGATCGGAGCCCCCTCCCAAAGGCAAACCGCATAGGGACCAAGCTGGTCCAAAGCGCCTGGATGCGGACCGAGGCCTTGGGCCGCCAGTCCATCGGGCTCAGCCGGTTCCCCTTCGCGTGTTTCCATCGCGACCTGGCATTTCTGCCGTCCGGCTTTATGGCATCTGCAAGACAGGGTTTGCCGGGCCGGAACGGATTGCAAGGGACATCAATTGGGCGCCGCAGGATCGGCGTTACCTGTGCCGCTCAGCGGCCTGCGGCGTAGCCCTGCATGAACCGGGGATTGGCCGCCGCCTTCAGGAGGCCGTTGTCCCGCGCCGCTGCCGTGACACGGCCCAGGCTCCAGGGTTCGCCCACGTCGAGGTCATGGCCGCGCTGGCGCAAGTCCTCCAGCGTTGCCTCGGGAAAGCGGTCCTCGACCTTCAGCTTTCCGGGCTCGCACTCGCGGGGGTGAAAGGAGCTTGGGAAGTGCAGGCTGTTGAACTCAGGGGCGTCTATGGCCTCCTGCAGGTTCAACCCGAAATGGACATGGCGGAGGAAAACGTGCAGCGCCCACTGGTCCTGCTGGTCGCCGCCGGGGGTGCCGAAGGCCATGTAAGGCTTGCCGTCGCGCAGCGCGAAGGACGGCGAGAGTGTCGTGCGGGGCCGCTTCCCGGGTGCCAGGCTCGCCGGCAGTCCCTCCTGCAGCCAGAACATCTGCGCCCGCGTGCCGAGACAGAAGCCCAGCTCCGGGATGGCCGGGGAGCTCTGCAGCCATCCGCCGCTGGGTGTGGCCGAAACCATGTTGCCCCAGCGGTCGATGACGTCGAGGTGGCAGGTATCGCCCAGGCTGGTGTCCGCCAGACGGCTGTCCTCCTGTTGCCTGTCCTCTTGCTGCCTGTCCTCGCGCCGGAAGTCCGCCGTGGTCGGTTCACCGCTTCCGGCCGGGCCGTCCGAAGACTCTGCGGCGGCGATGCGCACCACCGGTTCGGCGCCGAAACCGGGGACGCTGCCGGGGCGCAGCTCGAAGGAGGCCTGCTCGCCGATCAGCGTCCGCCGCTCTGCGGCGTAGCCCTCGGAAAGCAGGACGTCGGTGGGCACAGCGACGAAGTCCGGGTCGCCGTAGAAAGCCTCACGGTCGGCGAAGGCCAGTTTCTGGCTCTCGACGATCAGATGCACGAACTCCGGGCTCTCGGACTCCAGGCTGTCGAGATCGAAACCGCTGAGCAGGGCCAGGGACTGCAGCATGACCGGGCCCTGCCCCCAGGGACCTGTCTTGCAGAGGGTGTGGTTCCCGTAGTCGTAGGTCAGCGGCGACTCCGTCGTCGCCGACCACCCGGCCATGTCCTCGCCCGTGAGCAGGCCGCTGTGTGCCTCTCCGCTGGCATCGATCACCGTGTTCTCGCGGCAGAAGCGGTCGATCGCATCCGCCACGAAGCCACGATACCAGGCATCGCGGGCCGCCTCGATGCGCGCCTCGCGGGTCTTCGCGCCCGCGCTTTCCTGCACCACGCGGCGGTAGGTCTGCGCCATTGCCGGATTGCGGAACAGGCTGCCGGCCTCGGGCACTCCGTTTGCCAGATAGAGTGCAGCCGAGCTTGGCCAGTCGTTCTCGAAAACATCCTGAACGTTCTCGATGGCCGCGCAGACGTTGGGAATCAGGGGATGTCCGTTCTCGGCATAGGCGATGGCGGGAGCCAGAACGTCCGCCGGTTCCATGGTGCCGTGGTCGCGCAGCATGACCATCCAGGCATCGAAGGCACCGGGCACGACGGCGGCCAGCAGGCCCGTGCCTGGAACCATGTCGAGGCCGAGATCGCCAAAGGCCGCGATGGTGGCGGCGGCCGGTGCGACCCCCTGGCCGCAGATCACCTCCACCGCGTCGCGCCGGCTGCTGTAGAGGATAATCGGCATGTCGCCGGCGGGGCCGTTCAAGTGCGGTTCGACCACCTGCAGTGTAAAGCCTGCAGCCACCGCGGCATCGAAGGCATTGCCGCCGCGTTCCAGGATCGACATCCCGACGGCTGTTGCGATCCAGTGGGTGGAGGTGACGACACCGAAGGTGCCGGTGATCTCGGGGCGGGTGGTAAAGGCGGTCACAAGGCTATCCTTATCGTCAATCCCCGGGCGGTGACGGGCAGGGTTGAAGGTTGGCGGTTTCGGCAAAGAGCGGAGGGATCCGCACCTTGGTAGCCTGTTCGAAGGCGAAGGCAAAGCGAATCAGCGCTTCCTCCTCATAGGCCCGGGCGATGAAGGAAAGGCCGATCGGCAGCCCGAAGAGATAACCCGCCGGCACCGTGATGCTCGGGTAGCCGGAAACCGCCGCAAGATAGGCGCTGCTGCCGGAGCGGTTGTCGCCGTTCACCCAGTCGATGAGCCAGGGCGCACAGGTGGTGGGAACCACCAGGGCGTCGAGCTCTTGCTCGGCCATGATCCGGTCGATCCCCTCCTCGCGGATCAGCCGCAGGCAGTCGCGCCGCGCGTTGCAGTAGAGGGGGTCGTCCAGGCCCGCTGTTGCTTCTGCCTTCTCCAAGAGGTCCTGCGGGAAGTAGGGCATGACCTGTTCACGACGGACTTCGTTGAAGGCGATCAGTGCCCTCAGGTCCTTCGGTGCCCCGTCAGCGGCAAACTCGGCCAGATAGGCATTCAGGCCGGCCTTGAACTCCGTGATCATGACCCGGAACTCCAAGGGCCGCACCGCTTCGGCTTCGGGCAGTTCGATGCCTTCAACAACTTCCGCGCCGGCCTCGCGGATGGCCTGCAGGTTGCCGTCCAGGATGGCGGCGGCGCCCGCATGGATTGCCGCGAGGCCCGGCAGACAGCCGATTCTTGCGCCCCTCAGACCTCCGGGGTCGAGGCTTGCCGTGTAATCCCGCTTTCCACGCCGGTCCGCCTCCGCCGTTGCGGGAT
Organism: Rhodospirillales bacterium BBD 1991-14; assembly: GCA_001657395.1. Taxonomy (GTDB): domain Bacteria; phylum Pseudomonadota; class Alphaproteobacteria; order Kiloniellales; family Kiloniellaceae; genus Pelagibius. The sequence continues at coordinate 377,015 of LYSY01000004.1, forward strand.
CGCCGGCGTCGCTGCCGGCCAGCACGCCCAGGACCAGCGCCGCGTCGGCCACGCTGCGCGCCATCGGGCCGGCCGTGTCCTGGCTGTGGGAGACCGGGATGATGCCGCGGCGGCTGATCAGCCCGACCGTGGGCTTTATGCCGACGATCCCGTTCATCGCAGCGGGGCTGACGATGGAGCCGTCCGTTTCCGTGCCGATCGCCGCGGCGCAGTATCCGGCGGCGACTGCGACGCCGGAGCCAGAGCTGGAGCCGCCTGGCGTGCGGTCCAGGGCGTAGGGGTTGCGCGTCTGGCCGCCGCGGCTGCTCCAGCCGCTGGAAGACCGTGCGGAGCGGAAGTTGGCCCACTCGCTGAGGTTCGTCTTGCCGAGGATGACCGCACCGGCAACTCGCAGCCGGTCGACGACGGTGGCGTCCTCCTTGACGGTGAGTCCCTCCAATGCCAGTGATCCGGCGGTGGTGGTCATCGGCGCCGCGGTATTGAGGTTGTCTTTCACCATCACCGGGATGCCGTGCAGCGGACCCTTGACGGCGCCATGGCTCAGCTCCGCGTCCAGTGCCTCGGCATCGTCCAGAGCCTGCGGGTTGAGCTCGATCACGGCTTTGGTTTTGTGATCGAGATCCTCGATGCGGGCGATGTAGCTCTCCGCCAGCGCGCGGGCGGTCAGGGCGCCGCTGTCGAGGGCGCGGCGCAAGCCGGCGAGGCTGCTGTCGCTTTCGCTGAGCATTGCCGGCGCGCGTCAGTAATCACGGCTTTCGCGCACGTCGAGGAAGTCGCGCAGCGCGTCGCCGAGGAAGTTGATGGAGAGCACCGTCAGCATGATGGCCAAGCCCGGAAAGATGCCGAGCCACCAGGCCCGCGAGATGAAGCTGCGGGATTCGGAGAGGATCAGGCCCCAGGTCGGCGTCGAGGCCTCCACGCCCAGACCGAGGAAGGAGAGGCTGGCCTCGCCGAGAATGGCGTAGGAAACGCTGACCGTGGCCTGGACGATGATCGGCGCCGTCGCGTTGGGCAGGATGTGGCGCCACATGATGCGGAAATCGGAGGCCCCCACCGTGCGGGCTGCGGCGACGTACTGCTCCTCCTTGATGGAGAGCACCATCCCGCGGGCGATGCGGGCGAAGTCGTCGACGAAGGCAAGGGAGATGGCCACGATCACGTTGACCAGCCCCGTGCCCAGCACCGCCACCAGGTAGACGGCGATGATAAAGTTCGGGAAGGCCCACTGCAGGTCGATGTAGCGCATCACCACATGGTCGACCCAGCCGCCGAAGTAGCCCGCCAGCACCCCCAGGGTGACGCCGATCACCAGGGCGAGGGCCACGGTCGAGATGCCGACGAAGAGCGACACCTGGGTCCCGACGATGAGCCGGCTCAGCAGGTCGCGCCCCAGATCGTCGGTGCCCAGCGGGTGGGCGAGGGAGGGCCCCAGGATCATGTCGAAGGCCATGTCGTTGGGGTCGTAGGGGGAGATCAAGGGGCCGAAAACCGCGGCGAAGACAAAGATCGACAGCAGGACCAGGCCGACCAGCGCCTTCTTGTCGGCCATCACCAGCCGCCCGAAGCGCCCCCAGCCGGTGACGCGGCGCGGCATGAACTCGTTTGCCGGAGCGCTTGCGTGCTGGGTCATGTGTCGTACCGGATGCGCGGGTCGATGACGGAATAGAGCATGTCGACCAGAAGGTTGCTGAACACGAAGATGGCCGAGACCACCAGGATGGCGCCCTGGACCACCGGATAGTCACGGTTGAGGATGCCTTGAATCAGCAGGCGGCCGAGCCCCTTGATGGAGAAGACGTTCTCCACCACCACGGCGCCGGACATGAGCAGGGCAAAGGCGATCCCGATGACCGTCACCACCGGGATCAGGGCATTGGGCAGCGCATGGCGCAGGATCAGCGCCGACTGCCGCAGGCCCTTGGCCTGCGCCACCCGCATGTAGTCGGTCTTCAGGACCTCCAGCATCGACGAGCGGATCATGCGTGCGATGATGGCAGAAAAGCCGGTGCCGACGGCGATCGCCGGCAGGATGAGATGGGAAAGCCAGGGCCAGAAGCCGGCGGAAAGCGGCTCGTAGCCGATCGCCGGCAGCCAGGAGATGTTCACGGCGAGGAAGACGATGAGCAGGATCGCGAGCCAGAAATCCGGCATGCTGAGACCGAGAAAGGCGAAGACCGTCACGCCGTGGTCCCAGGCCGTGTTGCGCCGTGTCGCGGCGATGAGGCCGGCGGGCACCGCGATCACCAGAGCGATGACGAAGGAAAGGCTGGCGAGGGAGAGGGTGCGCGGCAGGGCTTCCATCAGCAACTGCTGCACCGGCACCCGGGCGCCGTAGATCGACGTGCCGAAGTCGCCCTGCAGGGCGTTGGCGAACCACTTCACATACTGCACGTACATCGGCTGGTCGAGGCCGAACTTGCGGCGCAGGGCCTCCACCGCCTCCATGTCCCCGGCATCGGCCAGCATGGCGGCGAAGGGATCGCCGGGCACGATCCGCAGCATGAAGAACACCAGGGTCGCCACCGCCCACATGACGATGACGGCGCCGAGGCTGCGTCTCAGGAGATAGCCGTACATGCCTTACGTTCCGCGATGGCGGGCGACGGGTGGCGACTGGCGGCCACCCGTCGCGGCCCGCCGGTTACGACAGGGTTACGCGGTCCAGGTCCACCAGACCGGGGATCCGGCTGACGGCCGGGTAGTTCACCGATTTGTGGTGGACCAGGATGTTGGCCGGATGGAACAGGAAGGCGCAGGCCACCTTGTCGGAGGTGACCTTATTGGCCTTCTGCACCAGTTCGCGGCGCTTCTCGATGTCGGCCGTGGCGCTCTGCTCGTCGATCAGCGCGTCGGCCTCCTTTTCGGAGAAGTATCCGAAGGGATACTTGCTTTCGTCGCGCTTGCGTCCGTTGAACTTGGAGCCGGACTGCATCCAGTCCACCAGACCGTCGTCGGGGTCGTAGTCGCCCCCGCTGCCGGCCCGGCGCAGATCCCAGTTCATGGTGTCGAAGTCCTCGATGCCGACCGAGAACTCCTTGGTCAGCAGCTCGACGTCGATGTTGAGGTTGCGCTTGAGGATCGAGGCGACGACCTGGGACTCCCGGCGGTTCGACGGCGTGGTGATCAGCTTCAGGGTGGGGAAGCCCTCGCCGTCGGGATAGCCGGCGTCGGCCATGAGGCGGCGTGCCTCCTCAAGGTCGAAGCGCTGGGCGCTGGTCTCGGCGAGCGCCTCGTCGAAGTAGTAGCCCATGGCCGGGTTGATGGTGCCGTAGGCCGCGGTGCCGCGCCCGAACTGCGCCTGCTTCAGGTAGCGGTCGCGGTCCAGCGCCTTGGCGATGGCGAGGCGGACCTTGAAGCCCTTTTCCTTCATCAGCTCTTCCAGGGGCTTGTCGAAGTCGGTCACCTTCATGTGCTCGTGCCAGGGGTTCATCCACAGCGACTGGAAGCCGGGTGCGGGCTTTTCGTCGACCACCAGGTCCGGATTTTCCAGGAAACGGTCGATCAGCTCCGGCGCGATGGGGTTGCCGCCGATGAGCTGGATGTCGCCGGCCTCCATGGCCGCCGCCAGGGGCTCCGCCGCAGAGATCGGCTTGATGATCACCTTGTCGAGCTTCGGCCGCTCCGGGTCGTAGTAGTCGTCGAAGCGCTCCAGCACCACGCCCTGACCAAGCTCGTGGAAGGTCACGCGGAAGGGCCCGGTGCCGACCGGCATGAGGCCGTACTGTGATGGCGACATGCTCTCGAGCGCGCCGCGGCTGACGATGGTCATGGCACGCCCGCTGGAGCGCTCCAGAGCCTTGGTCAGGAAGGAGGCCTGGGCCTGCTTCAGCTTGAAGCGCACGGTGTAGGCATCGACCTTCTCCAGTGCCGCCACATTGTTCAGCACGCGGGCGTGGATCGACTGGTTCGGGTCCTTGGAGCGCTGGTAGGTGAAAAGCACATCGTCGGCATCGAAGCTGTCGCCGTTGTGGAAGGTGATGCCCTCGCGCAGCTTCATCGTGTATTCGGTGCCGTCGTCCGAGACGGCCCAGCTTTCGGCCAGGTCGCCCTCGGCCACCAGGTCGGCGTTGATGTGCATGAGGCCGCCGAGAACGTTGGAGGAAATCTGGAACTGCAGGACCTGGTTGATCTGCGCCGGGTCGAGCGTCTGGATCTCGGCAACACCGGACCAGCCGCAGGTGAGGGTGCCGCCGCCATGACCCGCCGCCGCCGCCGGCTTGACGGCGCCCATGCCGGGCAGCAGTTGCGCTGCCGTCAAGGTGCCGGAGGCCGCCATCAGCCGCAGCACCGTACGGCGGTTGAGACGCGGGCCCGACATCTGCTCGCGGCTGAGGCCGAACAGCGGGTCGCGGGGGTCGAAGTCGTAGGCCGACGCAAGGTCGGCATCGATCTGCGCTCTTTGCCGATCGGTCAAGGGTGTCGTTTTTTTCTTCATTGTCACCTTCTCCTGTCTGTATTCCCTGTTTTCTCCGGGTAACCGCGTCCTCCTCGGTTTTGCCTTCTAGGGAGGTGCGGCAGGCGGCTGGCCGGCCTTCAGGCAGGCCGCCTTGTGGTCATCCCCGAGGTCACGCAGCTCCGGCACCGTTTCGGTGCAGGCCTCGTCCGCCAGCGGGCAGCGCGGATGAAAGACGCAGCCGCTGGGGGGATTGCTGGGGCTCGGGATTTCGCCCTTCAGGACCTGGTGATCGCGGCGCTCCTCGATCTCCGGGTCCGGCACCGGCACCGCCGACAGCAGCGCCTGGGTATAGGGGTGCTGGGGGTCGGCGAAGAGACGTTCGCTCTCGCTGATCTCGACCAGCTTGCCCAGGTACATGACGGCGACCCGGTGGCAGATATGGCGCACGACGCTGAGATCGTGGCCGATGAAGAGGTAGGTGAGGTCGAACTCCTCGCGCAGGTCCTCCAGCAGCCTGATGATCTGCGCCTGAATGGACACGTCCAGCGCGGATACGGCTTCATCGCAGACGATCAGGTCCGGTCGCAGGGCAAGCGCCCGGGCGATGCCGACCCGCTGGCGCTGGCCGCCGCTCATCTCGTGCGGATAGCGGTCGGCGAGGCGCGGGGAGAGGCCGCAGACGTCCAGCAGCGCGCGGACCCGTGCGTCCAGCGCGTTGCGGTCCGGCTCCATCTTGTGAACGATCAAGGGCTCACCGACGATCTCGGCCACCTTCATCCGCGGGTTCAGGGAGGAGAAGGGGTCCTGAAAGATCGCCTGGACGCGGCGCCGGAAGCCCGCGGTCCGCGGGCCGTCGAAAGCGGCGATGTCAGCCCCGTCAAAGTGAACGGAGCCCGCCGTCGGCGTCTCCAGCTTCAGAATACAGCGGCCAATGGTCGACTTGCCGCAGCCGGACTCCCCGACCAGGCCCAGGGTCTCGCCGCGCCTGATGGTCAGGCTGACGTTGTCGACGGCTTTAACCGCGCCGACGGTGCGCGGGATCAATGCACCGCGGCGGATGGGAAAGTGTTTGCTGAGACCGCGCAGTTCGAGCAGCGGGCCGTCTGCCTGCGGTTTCGCTTCGGGTCCCTTGGCGGTCGGCCTGTCCATGTCCGCCGCGACGGTCATCGCACGAGTTCTCCAGCAACGCGCTCAGACTCGAAACAGGCGCTCCAGTGCTCTGCGGCAACGGGCGAGAGGGCCGGCGGTTCCGCCCGGCAGCGTGCCGTTGCCAGGTTGCAGCGAGGCTGGAAGGCGCAGCCCGGCGGCAGGCTGGCAAGGTCGGGCGGACTGCCGGGGATCGGCTCCAAGGGGGCGCCGCGCGGCCGGTCGAGGCGTGGGACCGAGTTCATCAGGCCGACGGTGTAGGGATGGCTCGGCCGGCGGTAGATCTCGCGGGCCTGGCCGCGCTCGACCACCGAACCCGCGTACATGACGTTCACCCGGTCGGCATAGCGCGCCACCACCGCAAGATTGTGGGTGATGATGACCAGGGCAACGCCGAGGCGCCGGCAGAGATCGCGCATCAGTTCCAGGATCTGCGCCTGGATCGTGACATCGAGGGCGGTGGTTGGCTCGTCGGCGATGATCAGCGGCGGATTGCAGCTCAGCGCCATGGCGATCATCACCCGCTGGCGCATGCCGCCGCTCAGGTGATGGGGATAGGCCTTCAGGCGGCTTTCCGGATCGGCGATGCCGACCATCGTCAAAAGCTCGGAGGCACGGTTCCGCGCGGCTGCGGCGCTCAGGCCCAGATGCAGGCGCATGGCTTCGGTCATCTGACGGCCGATGGACAGCACCGGGTTGAGTGAGGTCATCGGTTCCTGGAACACCATGCCGATCTGTCCGCCGCGCACCCGGCGGATCGCCTCGTCATCAAGCGCGAGCAGATCGTCTCCCTTAAACAGGATCCTGCCGCTGACAATGCGTCCGGGCGGCTGGGGGACAAGGCGCAGCACGGAGAGGGCGGTGACCGACTTGCCGCTGCCCGACTCGCCGACCACGGCGACGATCTCGCCGGGCTCCACATCATAGGAAACGGCGTTGACGGCGCGCAGCACGCCGCCGCCGGTCGAGAACTCGACGACCAGATCCCTGATCTCGAGCAGTGCGGTCATGACCGCACCCCGGCTCCGGCAGCCTCCGGCCCTGCAGTGAGGCGTCGCGGCGCGAGGCCTCCATGGTGTCCGCACGCCCTGGCATGGTGTCCGCACGCCCTGGCATGGTGTCCGCACGCCCTGGCGCCAAAGGCCAAGGGACTGCCTTGCTGCATCAAGAAACGTCCGCCTCTCCACCCCCTGCTGCGTGCGGGAGGTGCTTGTGCCCTGGGTTCATAGGTATTATCATTATTGATATTGATAATCTTAGACAGCCACGGGCGCCTGTCAACCAATGACGGAAATTGCTCAGATCCTGTACGACAATGCCGGGCCGCTCGGCCGCGCGCGCAAGGCCGATGCGGTCTATCACGCGGTCAAACGGGCCATCCTGCTGCGCTCCCTGAAGGCCGGCGACGCCCTGATCGAGCAGCAGATCGCGGCGGCGGCCGGCTGCAGCCAGGGCCCGGTACGTGAAGCCCTGCTGCGCCTGGAACAGGATGGCCTGGTGGCGCGGCGCGGCTATCAGGGCACGCTCGTTTCCGCCACCACGGCCGCCGAGGCGGCGAAGATGGCGCAGATCCGCATCGAGATCGAGACGACCGGCGTGCGGATGGCGACGCCGTCCATCACCAAGGCAAAGCTGGACGAACTGGCGCGGTTGCTCGACGACCTGGAGGACGCGGAGGATCGCCTGGATGCCTATGCCAAGAGCGATCTGGACCGCGCCTTTCATCTGGGGATCTTTCGCGCCTCCGGCATGCAGGCCCTGGAGCCGATCCTTGTGCGCTGCTGCCTGCACATGCACCGCTTTACCTTCGGCAACGAAAGCCGCGAGAGCGGACCCGCTGCCAACGACGACCTGCGCGGGCCCAGCCGCGACCAGCACCGCGAGATCTTCGAGGCGATCGCCGCCGGCCGGGCCGAAGAGGCGGCGGAAACGCTCAGGCAGCACATCGAGGCGGTGATCGCATATTGGGCGCCGGACCTTCAGTCCGCCATGCTGGCCAGCCCGAAGTAGCGGGCGCATCTGGCTTCCTTCCATCCTCCGTAGGCGCGCTTTGATTGCATAGCGCCCCGGGCGCCTGATGGTGCGCGGCCGCAGCGACGCTCCCGGGCCAGTCTGCAAAGCCCCGGAAACTCTGAATGTTCTTGTTTTGTTCAAACCACTGCGCGATACTTTCCGCGCTATGCAACTTGCCCTTCAGCTCGATGGACGGCAGGCGCGCTTCGCGGAGGTCGACCGGCGGTTGCGGCGGCATTACAGCCCTCAGGGCCCATGGCTCAGGCTGGATCCCGTCAGCCAGCTGGTGCTCGGCATGGTGGGTGGACGCACCTACGAGGCGGATTCCCGGCGCGCCTTCTTGGCACTCTGCGACCGTTATCGCGGATGGGAGCGGCTGCGCGACGCTTCCTTGGCTGACATCCGCGATGCAATCCAAGCCGTCACCTATGCTGAGGTGAAGGCGCGGCGCCTGAAGGCTGCGCTGTCGATGATCACGCAGAGGCGCGGGTCGCTGACGCTCGACTTCCTGGCGGGCTGGCGCGTCCCGGCGGCGCTCGCCTGGCTGGAAAGCCTGCCGGGCGTTGGCCGCAAGACGGCGGCCGCGACCTTGAACTTCAGCACCCTCAAGATGTCCGCCCTGGTGATCGACACCCATCACCTGCGCGTCCTGCGCAGGCTGGGACTCGTTGGCCCGCGCACAATGTTGCCGGATGCCTACGACCGGGTCGTACCCTATCTGCCGATGCAGTGGCGTGCCGAAGATCTCGACGCACACCACCAGCGTATGAAGACCCTCGGGCAGGACGTCTGCAGCCACGCAGAGCCCGCCTGCGGATTCTGCGTCCTCCGTGATCTCTGTCCATCGGCAGCCTTGATCGGGAAAACTGATTGAAGGCATTCCGGAATCGGAATTCACTTCTTTCGCGCCGCTTCTTATCTCCTCTTGATCACGCTCGTGAATTCGACGGGGTGCCGTTTTGTGACCATTCCAAGACATTGACCTGCATCAGCGCTGCCGGGCGACACTCATGGCATGGTCCATGTCAAGCAATGGAGCCTGCACGAATGAAACGGAGCGGCAGCCTGCGAAGGCTGCGCGGCCGAGAGGGAGGAAGACAGCAATGCCGGCAAAGTCCTATGTGTCTTGGTTCGCCGACCTCAGTCTCGATGATGTCCCTGTCGTTGGCGGCAAGAATGCGTCTTTGGGAGAGCTCTACAGAGAGCTGACGCCGCTTGGCGTTCGGGTGCCGAACGGTTTTGCCATAACGGCGGAAGCCTTTCGCGATGCCTTGAGCGTCGCCGGAGCGTGGGACGAACTTCACGCCCTGCTGGACGATCTCGACAAGACCGACGTCAAGGCGCTGGCCGCCGCCGGTCACAGAGCGCGCGAGATCGTTTACGCCGCCGGCCTGACGCCGGAAATGCGCGAGCAGATCGTCGCCGCTTACCGGCAGCTTGAAGAGGAGTACGGGCCGGACCTCAGCGTGGCCGTGCGCAGTTCGGCGACGGCGGAAGACTTGCCGACGGCCAGCTTCGCCGGCCAGCACGACACCTATCTGAACATTCGCGGCGAAGAGCTGCTGATCGACGCCATCAAGCGCTGCAACGCTTCGCTCTTCACCGACCGCGCGATCTCCTACCGCATCGACCAGGGCTTCGATCACTTCAAGGTCGCGCTCTCGGCCTGCGTCATGAAGATGGTGCGCTCCGATCTCGAATCCAGCGGCGTGATGTTCTCCATCGATACGGAGACGGGGTTCCGCGACGCTGTCTTTATCACCGGTGCCTACGGCCTGGGTGAGAACGTCGTCCAGGGCGCCGTCGATCCGGACGAGTTCTATGTCCACAAGCCGACCTTCCGCCTCGGCCACCGCGCCGTGCTGCGGCGGGTCCTTGGCGATAAGCAGGTCATGATGGTCTACGCCCCCGGTCGCACCCGCGAGCCGGTGGTGAACAAGCCGACGCCGAAGCCGGCACGCCAGCGTTTTTGCCTTAGCGATCCCGAGGTCCTGGTGCTGGCCGACTATGCCATCAAGATCGAAGACCATTACAGCGAGCGTGCCGGCGCGCCGCGACCCATGGATATCGAATGGGCAAAGGACGGCGTCGACGGAGCGCTCTACATCGTGCAGGCCCGGCCCGAAACCGTGGCCTCGCAGCAGGCCGCAACCAACCTGGAATCCTACGTGCTGAAGGAGAGCGGGCCCGTCCTGGCCACGGGCCGGGCCGTGGGCACCAGAATCGGCAGCGGCCCGGTGCGCGTTGTCGTCGACTCCCATCACCTGCCGGACTTCAAACCGGGCGAGGTGCTGGTGGCCGATACCACCACGCCGGACTGGGAACCGGTCATGAAGACGGCCGCCGCGATCGTCACGAACCGGGGCGGGCGCACCTGCCACGCCGCCATCGTGGCGCGGGAGCTCGGCATTCCTGCCGTGGTGGGCGCCGAACACGCCAGCGAGATCCTGAAGAACGGCCGGGAGGTCACGATCTCCTGCGCCGAGGGCGATGTCGGACGCATCTATGACGGCAGGCTGCCTTACGAGGTGGAGACCACCGATCTCAGCACCTTCGAACGGCCCGCCACGCACATGATGCTGAACCTCGGAAACCCGGAGCTGGCTTTCAAGACCAGCTTCCTGCCGAACGACGGCGTCGGTCTGGCCCGCATGGAATTCATCATCAACGAATACATCAAGGCCCACCCCATGGCCTTGCTGCATCCCGAGCGCATTGTGGATGAGCGCGAGCGGGAGCAGATCGAAGCCATGGTCAAGCACTATCCTTCGCCGGCGGAGTTCTTCGTTCAGAAGCTGTCCGAGGGCGTCGGCATGATTGCCGCGGCCTTCTATCCCAAGCCCGTGATCGTGCGCCTCTCGGACTTCAAGACCAACGAGTACGCGGCACTGATCGGCGGGGCGGCCTTCGAGCCGGAGGAAGCCAACCCGATGCTCGGCTTCCGCGGAGCCTCGCGCTATGTCCATCCGGCCTACGAGGAGGGTTTCGCCCTGGAATGCGCGGCCATGAAGCGGGTGCGCGACGACATGGGGCTGACCAACCTGAAACTCATGGTGCCCTTCTGCCGCCGGATCGAGGAAGCGCGCAAGGTGATCGATGTGATGGCCAAGAACGGGCTGACGCGCGGGGAGAACGGGCTCGAGGTCTACGTGATGTGCGAGATCCCCAACAACGTCATCCTGATCGATGGTTTCGCCGAGCTCTTCGATGGTTTCTCCATCGGCTCCAACGACCTCACGCAGCTCTGCCTGGGCGTCGACCGCGATTCGGAGAAGGTTGCCTTCGAGTTCGACGAGCGCGATCCGGGCATGTTCGAGATGCTGCGTCTGGCCGTGGAGGGCGCGAAGCGCAACAACCGCCATTCGGGCATCTGCGGACAGGCGCCCTCGGACTATCCCGAGGTTGCCCAGTATCTGGTGCGTCTGGGGATCGACTCGGTCAGCCTGACCCCCGACAGCCTTCTGCGTACCATGATGGCGGTGCGTGAGATCGAGCGGGAACTGGGCCGGGAGCCGCGGGCCGAAGCTGCGGAGTAGCGACGGTCAGTCTTGCTTCTCGCGTGAAAGCCGGCGCGGTCAGGACTCGCCGAGCTGGCGCATGACCGCGAACAGTTCCGGCTTGCGCTCGAAACCGATCCCCGCTGCGTCCGGCAGCCCGACATAGGAGTCCTCGACGGCGCAGTCCTCGGCGAAGCCGTTGAAAGGCCAGAAGACGTCCGGGTAGCTCTCGTTCCCGCCCAGACCCAGGCCGGCGGCGATGTTGAGGGAGAGCTGGTGGCCACCGTGCGGGATGCAGCGCCGCGGCGACCAGCCCTGCGCCTTCATGATCTCCAGGGTTCGCAGGTATTCCACCAGGCCGTAACTGAGCGCGCAGTCGAACTGCAGCCAGTCGCGGTCCGGCCGCAGGCCGCCGTAGCGCAGCAGGTTGCGGGCATCCTGGTGCGAGAAAAGGTTCTCCCCGGTTGCCATGGGGCCGCTGTAGTAGTCCGCCAGTGTCGCCTGCAGGGCGTAGTCCAGCGGGTCGCCCGCCTCCTCGTACCAGAACAGGCCGAGAGGCTCGAGCGCCCGGGCGTAGGCGATGGCCGTGTCGAGATCGAAACGCCCGTTGGCGTCGACGGCCAGACGGTCAGCGGAGCCGACCACCTCGATGGCCGCCTCGATGCGCTTCAGATCTTCGAGCAGCGGCGCCCCGCCGATCTTCATCTTGCAGACACTGTAGCCGCGGTCCAGGTAGCTTTGCAGTTCGTCCTGCAGGCCTTTCAGCCCCTTGTCCGGGTAGTAGTAGCCGCCGGCGGCATAGACGAAGACCCTGTCGTCGGCTTCGCCCTGGCGGTAGCGGTCCGCGAGCAGCCGGTAGAGCGGAACGCCGGCGATCTTCGCCACCGCATCCCAGACCGCCATATCGAGGACACCCACGGCGACGGAGCGTTCGCCGTGGCCGCCCGGCTTCTCATTGGCCATCAGGCAGTCCCAGATGCGGAAGGGATCGAGCGTTTCTCTTTCCGCGTCCAGCAGAGACAGCGGCTCTGCGTTGCGCAGGCGCGGGATGAAACGCTCGCGCAACAGGCCGCTGGGGGCATAGCGGCCGTTCGAGTTGAACCCGTAGCCGACGACCGGTTTGCCGTCGCGGACCACGTCCGTCACCAGGGCGACGACGCTGACGGTCATCTGGCTGAAGTCGATATAGGCGTTGCGCAGATCCGACTTGATGGGAACCACGGCTTCCCGGATGTCGACGATGGAAACCGGTGCAGAGGGTTCTGCGATAACTGCCGTCATGCTTTGCCTTTCGGTGTCTTTGGGCCCTTGCGGGCGGTCACTGATCGACCACGAAGCCATCGCGATGCGCGCGCATTGCGACCGGCCGCGATACCTTCGGCGCAACCTTATCGATATTGTCGATCAGGTCCATGCCGATTCCCGGGCGTGTGGGGATTTCGATGAAGCCGTCTGTGACCGGCGGTACCGCGTCGACCAGATGGGCGCCGCGCAGCTGATGGTCCGGCCGGTCCGCCGCGGTGGGGTCGGAGAAATCCAGCCCCACCGTCGGGTACTCCTGAATGGCGAAGTTGGGAATGGCGGCATCGAGCTGCAGGCAGGCGGCCAGGGAGATCGGCGACAGCGGGTTGTGCGGGATCACCTGGATGTCATGTGCCTCGGCCAGGGCTGCGATCTTGCGCGCGCCGGTGATGCCGCCGCAGATGCAGACCGAAACCCGCGCATAGGCCAGCGCCTTGCGGGCGATATGGGCCTGGAACTCGAAGAGAGAAAAGAACCGCTCGCCGGTGGCGACCGGGACCGTGACCTTCTCGGCGATACGTGCCATGGAATCCGGGCTCGTCGGTGCCATCGGGTCTTCATAGAACATCGGCCGGTAGGGCGCGATTTCGTTTCCGAAGACGATGGCTTCGGCCGGTGTCAGGCGGCGGTGGATCTCTATGCAAAGATCGACGTCCGGTCCCAGCGCCTCGCGCAGATCCCGCACGATCTCCACGGCATCCTCGATCTTCCGGGCATGCGGGCGGTGATAGGGAACCGAACGATCTTCGTCGAGGAAAGGGTTCAGATGGCCGATGGCGGTAAAGCCGAGGTCCTTCAGCTCCAGGCAGCGGGCAATCATTTCCTCCCGCGTCTTCGCCTTCACATGAGCATAGACCCGTGCCGTCCGGCGGGTTGGCCCGCCGAGCAGTTGGTAAACCGGAACGCCGAAGGCCTTGCCCTTGATATCCCAAAGCGCAACGTCGACAGCCGAGACAGCGCCGGAAAGCGCGGCACCGCGGAAATGCGACCAGCGGGTCAGAACGTTCCAGTGATGTTCGATCGCGCCGGCGTCCCGGCCGACGAGGTATTCGCCGCATTTCTCGATGGCCGTCGCCGCCGGCTCTAGCTGACCCCAGGCGCCGCACTCGCCGGTGCCGGTGAAGCCGTCTTCCGTTTCGATGACGGCATAGAGAAAGCGGTCGGCAAAGACCGGTTTGACGCTCTTGATCTTCATGAAGACTTCCGGATCCCTTCTGCGCTCAGGCGGCCTTGGCCGAGGATCTGCGGACCAGGGCGGCATCGGCGCCGCGCCGCTCGACGGCCGTGCCGAAAGGGGCGGAGCGTTCCTCCAGTTGGCGAAGGATGTCGGCCCCCTCCGGCTGGGCCGGATCGGCAATGCCTACCAGGTTTTCCGCGTTCCGCCGTACCGGCACCACGGAGATGTCCCTCACTCCGGCTTTCGAGGCGATGAGCCGGATCATGATGCCGTCGAGATTGCGGCCCTGCATGCGTACCCAGTCGAAGGCAAAGTTTCCGAGGCTGTAGAAGACCGGCTTGCCCTTGTAGAGTTCGGCCCCCTGGACCACGTGCGGGTGGTGGCCGAAGACCACGTCGGCTCCGGCATCGATGGCGGCGCGTCCGACGGTCTGCTGATAGTCGGCGATTTCCGTACTGCCGGAGATACCCCAGTGGCAGGACATGACGACCACGTCCACATGCTCGCGCAGCTTTCTGATATCCTCTTCCATGGCCGCAAGCTCCTCGCTGTCCGGCACGGTGAGGATCAGCGGCGGTGTGCCGGGCATCTCCAGCGCCCGGCGGCCCGGCTGATAGCCGGTGTGGATCTTGATGGTGGCGCAGCCGGCACTTTCCGGCGTCGCGGCGTGGTTCACATGCCAGAAGACGGAGGTGTAGCTGAGGAAGCCGAAGCGCACGCCCTTGGACTCAACGATTGCCGGTTTGCGCGCTTCGGCAAGATTGGCGCCGGCCCCGCAGTGGGCGATGCCGGCAGCATCCAGGGTCGCGTTGCTGGTGAGGGCGGCCCGCGGCGGATAGCAGACGTTGCTGGCACAGGCGAAGGCCTTGAAGCCGGCGGCCTTGTAGCCCTCCACCATGCGCGGGTCGCTGTGGCGCCACAGCAGCTTGTGGGCGATGTCCGGGTTCTCCGGGTCCTCGGACGGCGGGCTGAGCGGGCCTTCGAGTTGCCCGAAAAGAACGTCTGCGGCATTCAGGGTCGCGCCGACACGCTTGAAGGCCTGCGCCGGATCGCCGCGGCCCTGGATGTTGGTGTCGCCGACCAGCAACAGCGTCGCCTCGTCGGCGGCTGGTTGCTGGGACCAGGTCCAGGGGGTCGCGTCCTCGGTCATGGATGTCACCTCCGTTTCTGTCCTAAGCGTTGGCCACATAGCGGTGGCGTTCGTGAATTCTGCGCTGTGTGGGGTCGGGCCTCGGCACCGCGGACAGCAGCGCCTTCGTATAGGCGTGCTGAGGGTTGTCGCAGACGGCCAGCGCCTCGCCGATCTCGACGATCTCGCCCTTGTACATCACCGCAACCCGGTCACAGAAATAGCGGATCACGCTGATGTCGTGGCTGATGAAGATGAAGCTGAGGTTCATCTGCCGCTGCAGCGAGAGCAGCAGGTCGAGGACCTGGGCGCGCAGGCTGACGTCGAGGGCCGAGGTCGCCTCGTCGGCAACGATTACCCGCGGCTCCGGTGCCAGGGCCCGGGCAATGCAGATGCGCTGGCGCTGGCCGCCGGAAAAAGCGTGGGGATAGCGCTCCAGGACCTCGGCTTTCAGGTCGACCCGCTCGATCAACTCGACGACGCGATCGCGGATCGCCTTCGGCTTCCAGCCCATCATCAGCAGCGGCTCGCCCACCACCTGTTCAATAGTCATGCGCGGATTGAGGGACCCGAAGGGGTCCTGGAAGATCATCCGGATTTCGCGGTAGATCTGTCGCAGTTCCGCCTTGCTCACTGCCTCGATATCGACCTCGGATCCGTCGCTGCGGCGATAAAACACCGCGCCGCCGCTGGGGTCGATCATGCGCAACAGACAGCGCCCCAGTGTCGTCTTGCCGGAACCGCTTTCGCCGACGATGCCAAGATTCTCTCCCTCGCGCAGGGTGAGGTTGACGTCCGAGACCGCGCGCAGGGCGGAGGTTTCGCGCTTGAAGAAGCCCTTGTGGACGACAAAGTCCTTGACCAGGTTTTCCACCCGCAAGATCGGCTGCGTCTCCGCACCGGGGCTCTGGGTTTGCAGTCGCGACTCCGCCGGCCTTTCCAGCCGGAGGGCCGAGCCGATCAGCATGCGGGAGTAAGGATGGCGGGGGTTCTTGAAGATCTCCTCGACCGGCCCGCTTTCCACCATTTCGCCGTGCCTCATGACGCAGACCGTATCGGCGATCTCCGCCACCACGCCCATGTCGTGGGTGATGAAGATCACGGCCATGCCGAACTCGTCTTGCAGCTCTTTGATCAGGTCCAGGATCTCCGCCTGGGTGGTAACATCAAGGGCCGTGGTCGGCTCATCGGCAATCAGAACCGAGGGATTGCAGGCCAACGCCATGGCGATCATGGCGCGCTGGCGCATGCCGCCGGAGTACTCGAAAGGATAGCGGTCGACGGTGGTTTCGGGGTCGGGGATCTCGACCCGGCGCAGCAGTTCGATGGTCCGCGCCCGGCGGCCCTGCTTGTCAAGCTCGGTGTGGAGTTTCAGTGCCTCCTCGATCTGAAAGCCGATCTTGTGAACAGGGGAAAGGGAGCTCATGGGCTCCTGGAAGATCATCGAGATCTCCTTGCCGCGGATCGCGCGCACCGCACGCCCGCGCGGGTCCAGGGCCGCCAGATCGACGACGCGCGCCGCATCGCCGTCGACGCCATGGAGCCGGATCTCGCCGGCGACCACCTTGCCGGGGCTGGGCACGATACGCAGGATCGAGCGTGCCGTGACGCTCTTGCCCGAGCCGCTTTCGCCGACGATACAGAGAGTCTCCCGCCGCCTGAGGGTGAAGCTGATGTCGTCGACCGCCTTCAAGAGTCCGGTGCGCAGGGCGAAGTGTGTGGAGAGGTTCTTCACCTCCAGCACCACATCCTCTGCGGGGTCTGCCTGCTGCGGGAAGGTCGGGAGATCGGCGGCTGGCGTGTTCATGGCGCGCGGCGCTCCCTTAATCCGCGTAGGGGTCGGCGGCATCGCGCATGCCGTCGCCGAGGAAGTTGAGGGAAAGCACCGCGATGACCACCGCAAGGCCGGGCAGCAGCAGCCAGGGCGCCGTGGCGACGGCGCGCACATTCTGCGCCTCCTGAAGCAATACGCCCCAACTGACCACCGGCGGGCGCAGGCCGATGCCGAGAAAGCTGAGCGCCGTTTCCGCCAGGATCATGGTGGGGATCGCAAGGGTCAGGGTGGCGATGATGTGACTGAGGAAGGAAGGCGCCATGTGACGCAGGATGATGCGCACCTCGCCGGCACCGTCGAGCTTGGCGGCGGCGACGAAGTCCTCCGTCTTCATCGAGAGAAACCGCCCGCGGACTTCCCGTGCCAGGCTGGTCCAGCCGATGAGGGAAATGAGGACCGTGATCAGGAAATAGACGGTGAGAGGGGACCAGTTCTGCGGGATCGCCGCCGCGAGGCCCATCCACAGCGGGATCGTGGGAATGGCTTTCAGGAATTCGATGGTCCGCTGGATGATATCGTCGATCAGGCCGCCGTAGTATCCGGAGATGCCGCCCAGAAGCACCCCGACGAAGAGACTGACGAAGACTCCGACCAGGCCGATGGACATGGAAACCCGAGCGCCGTGGACGATCCGGCTCAGCATGTCGCGGCCCAGGCGGTCGGCGCCCAGCAGGTAGAAGGGGTCGCCCTTGTTCACCGGCCCGATCAGTTTGGTCTGCAGGGGGATGAACCCCAGCAGCAGGTAGGGGTCGCTTTGGACGAAAAAGCCGACAGGAACGATCTTGCTTTCGTCGGGCACGAAGGTGCGGCGGATCGCCACCGGGTCTATCTCCACCTTGTAGCCGGTGACGTGGAGGCGGAATTCGGAGCCGCCCGCACCGTCGGGCACGAAGAAGCCGAGGCTCTGGGGCGGTGCATAGGTGTGGCGCGTGCTGGTCTGGTTGGGCGGCAGCGGCGCCAGGAACTCGGCGAAAAGCGCCACCAGGTAGATCGCCAGCACCACCAGCCCGCTGACGACGGCCAGGCGGTGGCGTTTGAAGCGCCACCACATGAGCTGCCATTGGCTGGCGTAGGCGGAGTTCCGACCATCGGCAGCGCCGGTCTCGTCGCCGGGGGGCAGGGTCTGAGGGGTATCTGAAAGCGCCATCGGTCGGCCCTATCCGTAGCGGATGCGCGGATCGAGCCACGCCAGCAGCAGGTCTGAGACCAGGGTTCCGACCACGGTGAGAATGCTGAGAATCATGATAAAGCTTCCGGCCAGATACATGTCCTGCGACTTCAGAGCGATGAGCAGGACCGGGCCGGTGGTCGGCAGGTTGAGGACGATGGAGGTGATGGCCGCGCCCGAGACCAGCGACGGCAGCTCCCAGCCGACCTGACTGACGAAGGGGTTGAGGGCAAGCCTGACCGGATAGCGGATCAGCAGCCGGCCCTCGGAGACGCCCTTGGCCCGCGCGGTCTCCACGTAGGGCTTGTTGAGTTCGTCGGCCAGGTTGGCGCGCATGACCCGGATCAACCCAGCGGTGCTGGCGGTGCCGATAATGATCACCGGGATCCAAAGATGCGCCAGCAGGTCCCAGAGCCTGGCCCAACTCCAGGGCGCTTCCGCAAACTCCGGCGAGAAGAGGCCGCCGACGCTCTGCCCGAAGAGGGTGAGCGCGCCGTACATCAGGATCAGAGCCAGCAGGAAGTTGGGGATGGCCAGACCCAGAAACCCCAGGAACGTGAAGACATAGTCTCCGAGCGAGTACTTTTTTACCGCGGAATAGACACCGATGGGGAAGGCGACGACATAGACGAAGACCAGCGAGGCCAGGGAGATTACGAAGGTCAGGCCGACGCGGTCCCAGAGCACGTCGGAGACCGGGCGCTGATACTGGAAAGACCAGCCGAAGTCCCCCTCGAAGAGGATGCCCGTGATCCACTGCCAGTATTGAATGACCAGGGGCTCGTCGAGACGATAGCGCTTCCGCAGGTTCTCGACCTCGATGCTGCTGATGTCACCGCCGTCGGCCTCCAGGGTCGATATGTAGGTGTCGAGAAAGTCTCCCGGCGGCAGCTGCACGATCGCGAAGGAAACGATGGAGATCGCCAGCAGGGTCGGGACCATGAAGATCAGGCGTCTGAGCACGTAGTTGGAGAGCATCGCCGCGATCTATCCGCTTTCTTTCTGCCGCTTCATCATAGACCCCGGACGCAGAGACAGCGACCCCGGCACCCGACGGGTGCCGGGGTCATTGCCAACCTGATCTCGGATCTTCAGCCGTTCCTGCCGCCGACGAAGTAGTAGGTCGGTGGATTGGTCGGCCCCGGCGGCGCGAACCAGTAGGAACCGTGCATCGTCCGCGGCACGTTCTTCATGCGGTTCGACACGATGCCGTAGCCCGACTTCGGCACCACGATGCCGATGGTATAGAAGCTGTCGGCGGCGATCTGCAGGATCTCGCGCATGGCGTCTTCGCGCTTCTGCGCATCGGCCAGAGAGTTCACCTCGTCCCAGAGTTCGAGCTGGCGCTTCACGTGGGCCGGCGGTTCCGTCCCGCCGTCGCGGCCGCGCTGCCAGTCGTACCAGGGAATGCCATAGGCGGCATTGTGATGCATCGGCACCCAGGGGGTCGGCCGCAGGAAGGCATCGCGGGCGCCGCCCGGGAAGTCCTCGATGATCACATCGTGGTCGTTGGCGTTCTTGCGCGAACGTACGAGGGACCGTTCGACGATGTCGACGCGCGCGTTGATGCCAACCTTTTTCCAGTGCTCCACCACCATCAGGCTGGAATCGGCCATGAACTTCTTGTCGGCGCGGGTGAGGATGGCGAATTCGATGGGCTTGCCGTCCGGCCCCAGGCGCCAGCCGTCTGAGTCGCGCTGCCCGAAGCCGGCCTTGTCCAGAAGGGCATTGGCCTTGTCGACGTCGTACTCGGTGAACTGCATGGCGAGCTGCTCGTTGTAGAGCGGTTTGTAGCTCGGCAGCACCGCCGTCTGCATGGGCGTACCCTGACCGATGAAGACGAGGTCGATGATCTCCTGGCGGTTGATGGCATGGCTGAGGCCGGCGCGGAAATCCTTGTTGGCCAGCACCTCGCGCAGCACCGGGTCCTTGTGCATCTGGTTGAAGGAGTAGGTGGCGAGATTGGAGTCCGAGGGGATCAGCTCGAAGAAGTCGAAGTCCGCCTGCGCCCGGCCGTCGAACAGCACGGCCTTGTTGGCGACAGTGTTGACCATGGTGCCGATCATGTCGATCTCGCCCGCCAGGGCCTTCAACAGCAGAACTTCCGGGTCCTGGACGATCTCGAAGACCACACGGTCGATATAGGGCAGTTGCTGACCCTCCGGGTCGACCTTCCAGTAGTAGGGATTGCGCTCGGCCACCACCTGGTTGCCGTCGCCGTAGGGCAGCGTGACCATCCAGGCGTTCAGGGTTGGCTTGTCCGGGTTCAGCCAAGTGTCCGCCTTGATGCTGAAGAGATCGGCCCAGGAACTGGCACCGGACTCCGCGACCAGGGCGTCCAATCCCTCCTTGTTGAAGTCGGGATGGAACTGGCGCATGTAGTGCGCCGGATACTTGGTCAAAGCGTCGCCGCCGATCTGCGTGGTGACCTGGGCCATGCCTTCCAGAAAGCTCGCCTTCGGCTTCTCGAAGGTAACCGTGAAGGTGATTGCGTCGACCTTTTCGATCTTCGCCGGGCTTTCCTTGCCGGCGCGCAGGTAGCCGGGAAACTCGGCCAGATCCGAATGCTGGAAGACATTCTCGTAGGCGAAGAGGATGTCCTCTGTGTCGAAGGGGTCGCCGTCGGACCATTTCATGCCTTCGCGCAGAGTGATGGTGTAGACCCGGGCGTCCGGGCTCACTTCGTAAGAGGCGGCGATGTTCGGGACCACGCCGGTCCAGTCGGGCGTCCAGTGAAACATGTGGTCGTAGCCGACGGTGCGCAGGTTCCAGGTCGGCGCGCTTGGCTTGGAGCCGGTACGCCAGACCCCGCCGTAAACACCGATACTTTCCAGCGGCTCGAGAACCCGCGGGTTCTTTGGCAGGCGCTCGGCCAGCGGCGGAAGCTTGCCGGCCTCTACCAATGCCGTCAGTTGCGGGGCCTCGGTATAGGGTGCGGCAAGGCCTGTGCCTGACGCCATCGATACGGCGGCCGCAAAGGCAGCCATGGCGCCAAGGGCGCGCTTGCCCGTCCATTCCTCTGACATGGTGATCCGTCCTCCCCAAAAGTGCGTCCGGCAGCTGCAAACTGCTCTCTTGTGATCTGCGGAAGACTGGGAGTTTGTTATCTTTTTGTCAATCAACAAAAAACTTTTTCATTCAATGAAAAATATAAGTCAATCCTCACGTCGGCCTGTCGTCGAGAATCGTGGGTATCGCTTTGAAGAAGGCGCGCGCGGCGTCAGTCGTCGAAGATCTCGACCATGGTTCCGCCGTCCTGGGCCACCCGGTGAACCGGGGCCTGGGGGCCGTCCGTAAAGCCCAGGCGCCGCGAGATGTCCGCGGCCGCTGTCATGATCTTCTGACCAAAGACGCCGGGGTCATTGCGGGGAAAACGGGTGGTCACACGGGAGACGGAGAGGGCGCCGACGACATGGCCGTCGCGCCCGCGGATTGGTGCAGCCAGGCAGCAGATTTGCTGTTCGTATTCCTCAAGATCGACGGCGTAGCCCTGGGCGCGGGTATTGTCGAGTTCCTGCAGAAGCCCGGCCCAGGTGGTGATCGTCGACGCCGTGAACTCGGTAAAGGGCTCTTCGCCAAAGACCTCCTTCAGGGCCGCCTCCCACAGCCAGGCGGTCAGGACCTTGCCGGCGGCCGTACAGTGAAGCGGCGCGCGTACGCCCAGCCGCGGGGCCATGCGGATCATGCCGCGCCCTTCGCGCTGATCGACGAAGATGACCTCGCCGTGGTCGCGCAGACCCAGCGACACCGTATCCCCCAGCTCATCGGCAAGGCGGCCCAGCACCGGCTGCGCCACCTGGTGCAGGCGCAACCGCCCGGTGAAGGCCGAGCCGACCTGGAAGGCCCGCGGGCCGATATCGTAGAGGCCGGTCTGTTCGTCCTGGCGCACATAGTCGCGGTGCCGCAGCGTTTCCAGCAGCCGCGAGGTTGTCGCCGGCGTCAGATCGAGACGCCGCGCGATCTCCGAGAGCGATAGCGAGGCTTCTTCGGCCAGCACCTCCAGCACGCGCAGGCCCCGGTCCAGCGTGCGCGTGACCTCAACCTTGGTTCGGGTTTTGGTCCTGCCGCGTTTCAAGTCCGCCATGGTTTTCCTCGGTTTACTACGCGATGCCTGTCATTGCCGAATACCGGCGGGCTGCCGGGCGACTCCATCCTTCAGCATGAGGGATGAGACCGAATTTTTCAATCAGTGATAAATTGAGCGGTGAGGACGTCAGACCGCCTTGGGCAGGGAGAGGGTCTGGCTGATCCAGCCGCAGATCTCGCGGGCGGCGGCGGCCTCGAAGCCGACGAAGGTGTTGGAGGCGCCTTCGATGATCTTCGCCTTGACCTCCGGGGACTGGACCGCCGTTCTGCGAATGCGCTCGATGAAATCCTGCAACGGCCGTTCGCGGGTCTCCGCAAGGCCGCCGTAGAGGACGAAAATGGGCTGGCGGATCTGAGCCAGAGCCGGCGGACGGTCACCGGCTTCGCCATAGAACTCGCGGTGAATGCGGGCCCGGTCCGCGTAGACCTGGGCGCTTACGGTGCTGCCGAAGGAGTCTTTCACCGCGCCCATCGCCATCAGTTCCTGCCCCCGGCCCTCGGCGATCATCCGCTTTGCCAGGGCCGTCGTTTCGGCGGGCGCGAGGTCGGTGATCTTGTCGCGTACGATGGTGCCGGAAGACGCAAACACACAGCCCACCGTGTGACGGTCCTGGCGTTGGACCTGGTAGAACACCACCTTGGGCGCGCCGTAGCCGACACCGACCAGGACGTAGTTCTTGAAGCCCTCCTTGCGCGCCAGCTCGGTCCAGGCGGCGATATCGAAGGGGCTGTCGATGAACTGCTCCCAGGCCGTGCCGCCAAGCAGGAAGCCTGTCGGGGTGCGAAACCAGGCCCCCAGGTCATGACCCCGGGTGTTCACGGCCAGGAAGGGGAGGCCGAGGCGCGCCACATGGCGGCCGATCTCGACAAACTCGCGCTGGCTGAACCGCCGGTGCATCCCATGGACCCAGATCACCAGCGGGCCGCTGCCTCTGCCCGACTGCGGCGTTACGAGCAGGCCTTCAAGCTCCAGTCCGTCTTCGGTGGTCACAAAGACCAGCCTTTCTATGGGATCGTTCGCTTTGCGTGGCATGGAGGCCAGTCAGTCTCCGTCTTCGCGGCCCGGTCGGTCCCGGTCTCCATGCAAGGTAGAGAATTCAGGCCGGACGTTACAAGGCTTTCACGGCAGGCCGTCTAGCCCGCGGGCCCTGGCTCTTCCCGGCATCAACCAAGCCGAGTCAGGGATTGCGCCGCGATGTCGTAGCGCCTTGGAAAACACGCTAAGCTTGGCTGAAGCCCTGAGGCATTCCATCTATCAGGAGCGACGGCGGCACAGAAGCTGCCAGGGTTTGGGGTGCCGAGATTGAACCGAGGGACAGAGAGACCATGAAGGCCGCGATACTAGAGGATTGGCGCCAGCTTTCCGTGCGCGAGGTCAGCGACCCCCGGCCACGCGACGGCGAGGCCCTGGTTCAGGTCGGCTACACCGGGGTCTGCGGATCGGATGCGCACATCTTCAACGGCGACATCCCCATCGCCCGGACGCCGGTCATCCCGGGCCACGAATTCATTGGCAGAGTTGCAGAACTGGCCGGCGCTGCTGCGGAAGGCCCTGTGGGAGGAGGCGTGGCTGTGGGGCAGAGGGTTGCCGTCCATCCGCTCGTTTCCTGCGGGTCCTGCGTTGCCTGCAGACGGGGCACGCCGCATGTCTGCTGCAATCTGGTGGTGATCGGCGTGAACCGGGACGGCGCCTTTGCCGAGTATGTCAGCGTTCCTGCGGAGCGGCTGATTGCCCTGCCGGATGAACTGCCGGACGAAGTGGCGGCGCTGACCGAGCCCTTTGCCGTCGGCTACCACGCCTGCCGGCGGGCAGGCCTGCAGCCGGGCGAGCGTGTTCTGGTGATCGGCGGCGGCCCGATCGGTCTCTTTGCCGCCCTCGTGGCCCGCGACCTGGGAGCCAGCGACATCGCTGTCACCGAACCGATGGAAGCCCGGCGTGCCTTCGTTGAGAGTCACGGTATCGGTGCCGTCGACCCCCTGCGGGAGAGCTGTCTGGACGACCTGGCCGCCCGCGCAGGCGGAGAGGGCTTCGACGTGGTCATCGAGACCTCGGGTGTCGATGCCGGCATCCGGGTCGCGGTGGAGGCGGCGGCGCCGCGCGGGCGGATCGTCGCGCTGGGGTTTCCGGCGGAGCGCTTCGCCCAATACAACGTCACCTTCGCCATCATGAAGGAACTCAGTTTCATCGGCAGCCGTGTCTATCCCAGAGAAGAGTTCTGCGAAACGGTGGCGCTGCTGACGAAGGCCGTTGAAGACGGCAGGATTGCTTTCGACCGGCTGATCGCGGACGTGCGTGGCCTGGACGATCTGGAACGCTCGATCCTGGGTGTTGCCAAGGGCGAAGAGCGCGGCAAGATCCTGATCCGCCCGGGCGGCTGAACGCGGTCTGCCGAAAAAAAACGGGCGGCGCAGGCAAGGGTCCGCGCCGCCCAGGGCACCAGG
Organism: Rhodospirillales bacterium BBD 1991-14; assembly: GCA_001657395.1. Classification (GTDB taxonomy): domain Bacteria; phylum Pseudomonadota; class Alphaproteobacteria; order Kiloniellales; family Kiloniellaceae; genus Pelagibius. The sequence goes on from LYSY01000004.1 coordinate 401,205, forward strand.
GGTTTTCGTTTTTGCCCCGGTTTGGGCTACCCGGATCCGGGCCGCCGGGTTAGCGGATACCTTTTGATGCCAGATCGATGACCTGGTTTGCCTTGTCCTTGGTGATCAGGTTGGGGCCCGAGCCGATGGCGGTGGCGGGCATGACCCCGTACTTGGCATTCAGGGCCAGAAGCTGGACCGGCAGGAAGCCCTGCAGATAGGGCTGCTGGTCGATGGCGAAGAGCGCCGCACCGTCCCGGACCGATTCAAGATAGTCGCCCGAAAGGTCGAAGGAGCCGATCTTGATTTCGCCGGCCCGGCCCAGCTCGTCGACGGCAGAGACGATCTGCTCGCCGGCCAGCGATGCGCTCAGCCCCAGGGCGGTATCGAGATCCGGATCGGATTCCAGCGCCGCCTTGACCTTGGCCTTCACCTCCGAGGGGTCGTTGGTCGTCGGCAGGACGACCACCTCACCTTCGAAACCGTCGGCAAAGCCCTGACAGCGGGTGTCCAGCGCGACATTGCCGACTTCGTGATTGATGCAGAGCCCCTTGGAGCCACCGGCCTCCTTCAACGCCTTTCCGGCTGCCAGACCCGCCGTGTACTCCTCCTGACCGACGTGCAGCAGCGCGCCCAGGCTTTCATAGACGTCGGAGCCGGAGTTCAAGGAGATGACAGGGATACCTGCCTGAACGGCTTTCTGGATGGAGGGGCCGAGGGCGTCGGCATCGGGGATTGAGACCATGATGCCGTCGGGTTCCTGGTTGACCGCGGCGTCGATCAACTGGGCCATGGCGACCATGTCGAAAGTCTCCGGGGCCCGGTATTCGACCGTAACGTCGTTGGCTTCGGCCGCTTCCGAGATGCCGTTCTTCACGACCGACCACCAGGGATCCGAAGCCTGGCCATGGACCACCGCGATGATCCTGATGTCCGAAGCGAGACTCGTCGAAGGACTGCCGGCAGCAAGGGCGCCGACCAAGACAGCGGCCGAAAGGATGGCCTTCATGAATGACTTCATTCGATCCTCCCATTGTGCGCCCGGTTCCCCAGCGTGGTTCCCCAATATGGGTCCCCGGGGGCGCGTTCGTCGTCTTCGCAGGCTTATCACTGGAGCCTAATGCAACCTAGCCTGGGCAGTCAGAAAATGCAACCGGTTGCAAATTCAGGCGAAAGAGGCAAGAGTTGTGGCGGCCCTTGCGTTGGCTGAGAATGCGGGCCGGACCGGCGGACGCCGGAACGGGAAACGAGCGAGAAGAAGCGGGAAACGAGCGAGAACACGGGGCGTGGAACGGAGCGGGCAGGGCGATACCCGGGTGACCTTGAGAGAGGTGGCCGAGGCGGCGGGAGTCTCGCGCTCGGCGGTCTCGCGCACCTTCACCGAGGGGGCCAGCGTCTCCGCCCGGACCCGCAAGAAGGTGGAGAAGGCGGCCCGCGAATTGGGCTATCGCCCGAACGTCCTGGCCCGCAGCCTGACTACGAAGCGCACGGCCCTGATCGGGCTGCTGTCCAACAACTTTCAGAACCCCGCCTTCATGGAGGTCTTCGACCTCTTCACCGCCGGCCTGCAGGAGCGCGGGCTGCGGCCGTTGCTGGTCAACCAGTCCGATGACGGTGATCCGGAAGCCTCCTTGGAAATGCTGATGCAGTACAGCGTCGACGGCCTGATCGTGGCCTCATCGACGCTGCCGCAGGCGTTTTCCAAAGCCCTTGCCGAAGCGCGTCTTCCGGTGGTCCATGCCTTCGGAAAACCGACGCCGGCCTTCAAGATCAATGTGGTGGGCGTCGACAACGTTCACGGCGGCGAGCTGGCGGCAGATCTGCTTATCGAACGGGGCTATCGCTCGGTCGGCTTTCTCGGCGGCCCGGAGCTGGCGACGTCGACGGAGGATCGTCTCGAGGGGTTCCGGCGCAGGCTGCAGGCCGCCGGGGTTGCGCTTGCGCAGGTCCGCTATGCCGAGACCTACAGCTATGCGGCGGGCCGCACGGCGATGGCGGCGCTGCTGGATGAGGGGCCTGTCGAAGCGGTGTTCTGCGGCGACGACATTCTCTGCATGGGCGCGCGCGATGTCTGCCGCGAGCGCGCGATCAGGGTCCCCGAAGACATGGGCCTGATCGGCTTCAACGATATCGCCATGGCCGACTGGGCCGCCTACGACCTCACGACGATCCGCCAGCCGATCCGCGACATCATCATCTCTGCCGTGGAACTGGTGGTGCGTCTTGTCGAGGAACCGGGCCGCAGCCCGGAGGCACGGCTCTTTCCCTGTCAGGCGGTGGAACGCGGGACGCTGCGCCCGCGCTGACCAGGCGGCTTTGCTGCCGTCCCCTCAAACCTCGACCCAGGCGCCTTGAGCCCTCGCGGACTCGGCTGCGGCATGAATGGCCGCCACGCTGTGCAGACCCTCCTCCGCGGTGGGAACGGGATGATTGCCGAGGTCGATGATGTCGCCGGCCTTCTGGGCGCGGATCGCGGCTGCGAGGTCCGCATAGAGATTGCCGAAGGCGCCGTAGAGCCCTTCGGCATGGCCGATCGCCAGGCGGGAGCCGCGTTGCGCAAGGGGGGCGAGGGCTTGGCTGCCGCGCTCCAGGATCCGGCTGGGCTCGCTGAGCGGCGTCCAGATCACCTGGTTCGGCTGTTCCTGCGCCCAGCTCAGGCCGCCCTTCTCGCCGAAGACCTGCAGCGTCAGGCCGTGCATGCGGCCGACCGCCACGGCGCTGGTCCAGAGGCGCCCGACCGTGCCGCCGCTCATGCGAAAGGCGAGGGCGGCGTCGTCTTCCAGCGCCCGCCCCTCGATGCAGGAAGCAAAGTCGGCGGAGACCCGGGCCACCTGCTGGCCGGTGACGAAGCAGGCCATGTGGAGCGCGTGGCTGCCGGCATCGGCCAGAACCGAGGAGACGCCCGCCTGGGCCGGGTCGTAACGCCAGCGGACGCGAGGATTGTCGGCATCCGCGGCATCGGCGTGGAAGCCGTGCGCGAACTCGGCGACCACCAGCCGGACGCGCCCGAGATCGCCCTGCGCGACCATGGCCTTCATCTGCCGGACCAACGGATAGCCGGAGTACCCGAAGTTCACGGCGCAGAGGCGCCCGGCCTGGCGCGCCGTGGCGACGATCTCCTCGGCCTCGGCAGTGGTCACCGTCATCGGCTTCTCGCAGAGCACGTTGAAGCCCGCTTCCAGGAAGGCCTTTGTGATCTCGTAGTGAGTGGCGTTCGGGGTGGCGACGGTCACCAGGTCCAGACGGTCCGGGCGCGCGGCCTCGCCCGCCAGCATGGACCGCCAGTCGCCGTAGGCCCGGTCCTCCTCGGCGCCGAGCCGGATGGCGAACCCACGGCCCCTGGCCGCATCGATATCCAGGGCGCCGGCGGCGAAGCGAAAGGCACCGTCCAGGCCCGCTGCGATACGGTGGGCGCCGCCGATCTGGCTCTCTTCGCCGCCGCCGATCATGCCCCAGGAAAGCTTGGTCATGAACCTCTCCGAGCCTCAGGCTGCCAGGCCGATACCGCGCAGGTAGGCGAGGTTTGCCCGCGCGTCCTCGATTGGAACGGTGGTGCCCGCGGGATCGCAGTCCTGCTCCACCGTGACCCAGCCCTCGAAGCCGTTTTCCGCCAGGGCATCGCGCATGGCAGGGAAGTCGACGGCGCCCTGGCCCAGATTGCAGAACAGGCCCTGTGCACAGGCATCGTAGAAGCCAATGCGTTCTGCGACCACGCGGGCTTTCACAGCCGAATCGACATCCTTCAGGTGGATATAGCTGACCCGCGCCGCGTGCCGGCGGTAGAAGCCGACCGGATCGAAACCGGCGTAGACACAGTGGCCCGTGTCCAGACAGACCGACATCAGCCCGGCCTCGATCTCCTCCAGGGCGCGTTCCAGCTCGTCCTCGAATTCCATGTAGCCGGCGGCGTGGGCATGGAGTGCGACGGAGAGTCCGTAGTCCTCCGTCCCCATGCGGGCGACGGTTCGAATCCGTCCGATGAAAGCCTGCCAGTCGTCCTCGCTCATGCGTTTTGCTTCGGCGGCACGCCCGGCGGTCGGCGCGCGCCCGGCGGCGATGGAGTCGATCAATACCAGGTTCTTCGCGCCGTGCGCGCTCAACGCCTCGCAGGTACGCCGGCTCGCGGCCAGAACCTCGTCCCATTTGGTAGGGTCGTGGAAGGGGCGGAAGATGACGCCGCCGATCAGTGTGAGGTTGCGTTCGGCAAGGCCGCTGCGCAGCGCCGCCGGATCCTCCGGCATGTATCCGATGGGTCCCAGTTCCATGCCGCGGTAGCCCGCGGACGCGGCTTCGTCCAGCACCTGTTGCCATTGAGGATTGCGCGGATCGTCCGCGAACTCGACGCCCCAGGAGCAGGGTGCGTTACCGATGGGGAGCTGCATCGATGTCTCCAGATTGGCTGGTTCTTATGAGCTGCTGGCCGCAGCGGTGCCCTTGCCCAGGTCGCCGACCCTCACCCATGCGCGCGCCGCGTGCGACTGACGGATTGCCGCGACAATGCGGTTGACCTCGCAGCCGTCGCGAAAGGTCGGCCAGACCGGCTCGCCGGATTCGATGGCTTGGAGAAAGTCCCGCGCCTCGATGATGATCTGATCGTTGTAGCCGGTTCCGTGTCCGGGTCCCAGGCAGAAGGCCCGGTAGTCGGGATGTTCCGGGCCGGTCAGGATCTTGCGGTAGCCTTCGCGCGGCGAAGCCTTGGTGCTGTCGCAGAGCCAGAGGGCGTTCTGGTCCTCCTGGTCGAAGCGCAGCGCGCCTGCGGTCCCGTAGATTTCATAGGCGTAGCCCATCTTGCGCCCGCTGGCGACACGGCTGAAGGTGACAGAGCCGATGGCGCCGCCTTCGAAGCGGCAGAGGAAGTGGCCCTGGTCGTCGTTACGGACCCTTTCCGGGCCATCCGGGCCCGGCCTCGTTTCGTGAACCGTCTGGACATCGGCCACCAGGGTTTCGATGGGGCCGACGAGCCGCAGGGCGGCGTTGATGATGTGCGGCGAGAGATCGCCCAGGGCGCCGGACCCCGGCTCGCGGGTCCGCCAGTAGGCCGGTGCCTCAGGATCGGCGAAAAAGTCCTCGGTGTGTTCGGCGCGCAGATGGACGACGCGCCCGATCTCGCCGCTCTCGATGATCTGCCGCGCCAGTTGGCTTGCCGGCGTGCGGATGTAGTTGAAGCCGACCATGTTGACCACCCCGGCGGTCTCTGCCGCGGCGGTCATGGCTTCCGAGTCCTCCAGGCTCTCGCCCAGGGGCTTTTCGCAGAAGACGGGCTTGCCTGCGGCGATCGCCGCCAGGGCGATCTCGCGGTGGGTGCGCTGGGGCGAGGCGATGATCACCGCCTCCACCGCCGGGTCGTCCACCAGCTTGCGCCAGTCGTCCGTCGAGCGCTTGAACCCAAACGCCTTGGCCTTGGCGGCTGCGCCGGCGGCCGTGGTGGCGCAGATCATCTCGCAGACCGGCCTCAGGCCCGTATCGAAGACGGTGCCGACGGCTTTCAGGGCAACGCTGTGCGCCTTGCCCATGTAGCCAGTCCCGATCACTCCGACGCCGAGGGGCTTCATATCGACCTACTTTCTGCAACCGGTTGCAATAACTCTATCCGACATATAGGATCGCTCGTCAAGTATCCCGCGCCGGGCCCGAATGGCCCAGAGCGCAAAGGGAACCATCACGGGAGGACTCGGCGGCCATGGCGCGCGGCGACAAGACCCTCACCCTGACGATGGCCCAGGCCCTGGTCCGCTACCTGGTAGCCCAGAGGATCGAGATCGACGGCCGGGAGCACCCGCTCTTTCCGGCGGTCTTCGCGATCTTCGGCCACGGCAACGTCACCTGCCTGGGCGAGGCACTCTACGAAGTCCGCGACCGCCTGCCCACTTGGCGCGGGCAGAACGAACAGTCCATGGCGCTTGCAGCGGTGGCCTACGCAAAGGCGCGGCTGCGCCGCCAGGTCTGCATCGCCACCTCCTCGGCCGGGCCGGGGGCGACCAACATGGTGACGGCCGCGGCCCTGGCCCATGCCAACCGCCTGCCGTTGCTGATCCTGGCCGGCGACACCTTCACCAGCCGTCTGCCTGATCCGGTGCTTCAGCAGGTCGAACAGTTCCACAATCCGTCGGTCTCGGTGAACGACGCCTTCCGCGCGGTGACCCGCTACTGGGACCGGATCGCCGCGCCGGAGCAGCTCCTGCAGTCGCTGCCGCAGGTGGTCGAGACCTTGCTGGACCCGGCGGACTGCGGGCCCGCCTTTCTTGGCCTGCCGCAGGACACCCAGGCGCGGGCCTGCGACTACCCGGCCGAATTCTTCGAACCCCGGCTGCACCGCATCCGCCGTCCGCGGCCGGACAGCAAGGATCTGGCCGAGGCTGCGGCGGCCGTGACGGCGGCACGCAAGCCGCTCATCGTCGCCGGCGGCGGGCTTCATTACTCCGGGGCTGCCGCCGAGCTGGCGGCCTTTGCGGAGGGGCGCGGCGTCCCGGTGGTCGAAACCCTGGCGGGGCGCGCGCTGCTGCCCCACGATCATCCGCTCAACGCCGGCCCGATCGGACCGACCGGGTCCCACTCCGCCAACGCCCTGGCGCGGGAGGCTGATCTGGTGCTGGCGCTGGGCACCCGCCTGCAGGACTTCGTGACTGCGTCCTGGACCGCCTTCCAGAACCCGGAGATGCGGCTGGTCGCGATCAACGCGGCCCGCTTCGATGCCGCCAAGCACCGGGCGCTGGCGGTGGTCGGCGATGCCAAGGCCGCCCTGGGCGAACTCGATCCGCTGCTCGGCGACTGGTCCGCGCCCCCGGACTGGACGGGCCGCGCCCGGGATCTCTATCGAAGCTGGAACGCGGCGCTCGAGGAGCGCACCGCGCCGACCAACAGCCTGCCGTCCTATGCCCAGGTGATCGGTGCCGCGAACCGGGCGAGCGGCCGCGAGGATCGGGTGCTGACCGCCGCCGGCGGCATGCCGGCGGAACTCAACACCAACTGGAAGGCCAAGGGCATCGCCTCCGTCGACATCGAGTTCGGCTATTCCTGCATGGGCTACGAGGTGGCAGGCGGCTGGGGCGCGGCCATGGCAAGGGACGATGCCGGCGCACCGGGCGAGACCTTCGTGCTCGTCGGCGACGGCTCCTACCTGATCATGAACTCCGACATCTATTCCTCGGTATTGGCCGGACACAAGATGATCGTGATCGTCTGCGACAACCAGGGCTTCGCCGTCATCAACAAGCTGCAGAACAACAGCGGCAACGAGTCCTTCAACAACCTGCTCGAGGACTGCCGCATCGAAAAGTTCGTCAACGTCGACTTCGCCGGCCATGCGCGGGCGATGGGTGCGGAAGCCGAATCCGTCTCCTCCGTCGCCGAGTTGGAGGCGGCCCTGGAGCGCGCCCGGGCGGCGTCGGGCACCTATGTCATCGCGGTGAAGGTGGACAAGGACATCTGGACCGAGGGCGATGCCTGGTGGGAGGTGGGGATCCCCGAGGTCTCCGCGCGGGAAAGCGTCCTGGCCGCCGGGCGGCAATGGGACGAGGGCCGCCGCCATCAGCGGCGCGGTATCTGAGCCATGCCGCAGTCCCCCCTCTTCGACAGGATCGATCGGGGCCGCCCGCTCGGCGCCTTGGTCCTGGGGCGCGCGGGCCTGGATCTCTATCCCGTCGAAGACGGCGGCAAGATTGCCGAAGCGGAAGGCTTTACCAGCGATCTCGGCGGCTCGGCCGGCAACATCGCCGTCGCCCTGGCACGGCAGGGCATTGCGACAGCGCTTCTGTCTGCGCTGTCCGATGACCCGGTGGGCCGCTTTGTACAGCAGCGCCTTGAAGGCTTCGGGGTCGAAACCCGCTACCTTCAGACCGTCGCCGGCGATCCGCGGACAAGCCTTGCTCTTGCCGAGGTCCGCGCCGAAGACTGCGAAGTCACGATCTATCGGAACAATGCCGCGGACCTGCAGTTGACGGCGGGAGAGGCGGCCTTTGCCGCGCTTGCCGAGGCGGCGGTTCTCATCGTGACCGGGACCGCATTGGTGGCCAATCCCTCTCGCGCCGCAACCCTCGCCCTCCTCGAGGCTGCGCGCCGGTCCGGCACGGTAACCGTCTTCGATCTCGACTACCGGGCCTACGCCTGGGCTTCGGCCAGGGAAACGGCCGATGTCTACGGCATGGCCGCGGAATACAGCGACCTGATCGTCGGCAATGCCGAGGAGTTCACCGTCTTTGCCGGCGACGGCAACGGCGAAACCGCCGCGGAGGTTCTGGCCGCCGGCGCCGGGCGGCTGACCATCCTCAAGCGCGGCGGCGCCGGGGCCAGCGTTCTCAGCCCGGACTGGCGCATCGACAGCGGCGTTTTCCCGGTGACGGCCCTGAAACCCTACGGCGCCGGGGACGCCTTTATGGGGGGACTGGTGGCCGGTCTTCTGGGCGGCGAGTCCATCGAGGCGGCGATGCGCCGCGGCTCGGCTGCCGCCGCCATGGTGGTCTCCCGGCGCGGCTGTGCCTCCGCCATGCCCGATGCCGCGGAACTCTCCCGCTTTCTGTCGTCCCACGCGATGACCTTCAACCCGACAAGGAGTTGAGCCATGCACATTCAGCCCTACGACAACAAGAACCTGCCCATCATCGGTGCCAATCACGAGAAGGTACCGCTTGTTTACATGAACATCGTGAAGCTGCAGCGCGGCGAGTCGTTCTCCTACGCCGTAGACGGCTACGAAACCTGCTGCGTGCCCGCCCACGGCACCATCGATGTCAGCGTCGGCAACCAGCACTTCGAGGCGATCGGCGAAAGGGCGTCGATCTGGGAGGGTGACCCTTCCGGAGTCTATGTGCCGAGCGGGCGCGAGGCGGGCTTCACCTGCGTGTCGGAAGACGCCGAGGTCTTTATCGCCGGGGCGCAGTTCGACGAGGTGCTGGAGCCTTTCGCCGTCCGTCCGGACGAGATCGACCCGGTGCAGTACGGTTCCGACGAGACGAAGACCCATCGCAAGATCAAGCACATCCTGGGCCAGAAGCAGGCCGGGAAGGTCGGCCGGCTGCTGGTCAGCGAGCTCTTCACGGTCGGCGCCGGCGGCTGGTCGGGCTTTCCCTCCCACAAGCACGATACCGAGGACCTGCCGAACGAAACGCGGCACGACGAGGTCTACAACTTCCGCTTCAACCCGGACTGGGGCTTCGGGGCCCAGTTCCACCAGCGCGAAGACGAAGAATTCGGCCAGTGCTATCACGTGAAGAACGGCTCCACCTTCGTCATCGACGGCGGCTATCACCCTTCCGTCGCTGCGCCGGGCTATGAGATGTACTACTTCACCATCCTCGGCGGGCTGTCCCAGCGGCCGCTGGTGCAGAACTTCCAGCCGGAGCACGCCTATCAGGTGGAGACGATTCCCGGCATCAAGGACATGATCGCCAAGTTCAAATAGATGCTGGTCAATCTTTCCGAGATTCTGCAGCCGGCCCTTGACGGCGGCTACGCCGTCGGCTGCTTCAACGTCTTCGGCTACGAGGACGCCCGGGCGGTGGTGGCAGCGGCGGAAGGCCTGGGGGCGCCGGTCATTCTTTCAGCCAACCTGGACCTTCGCGACTTCATGCCGGTAAAGATGGTTGCGGCGCTGTTCCGTGACCTGGCGGAAGGGGCGCGGGTACCGGTCTGTGCACACCTCGACCACACTTATGTCGCCGAAGACGTGCTTCAGGCGGTCGATCTCGGTTTCAGTTCGGTCATGATCGACGGCTCGCAACTGCCTTTGGGAGACAACATCGCTGTCGTGCGCCGCGTCGTCGATCATGCCCATGCAAAGGGCGTTTCCGTAGAAGCGGAGATCGGTTCGGTGCCCTATGCCGAGGGGCGCGACCACATCAAATCGGAACTGACGGACCCGCAAGAAGCGCGGCGGCTTGCAGAAGAAGGCGGACTCGATGCCCTGGCGGTTTCGGTGGGCAACGTCCATCGCCTGAGCGAGCCCGGTGCCACAGTGGACTACGGGCGGCTGGCCGAGATCGAATCCCTTGTGCGGCTGCCGCTGGTGATCCATGGCACGTCCGGCCTCTACGAACCGGACATCCGCAAACTCGCCGGGACGGGGGTCTGCAAGTTCAACATCGGCACGGTTCTGCGTCAGGCTTTTGGCGGCGCCCTGCGGCAGGCCTTTGCCGACGACCCGAAGATCTACGACCGGCTCGAACTGATGCGCCATGCCATGCCTGCCGTACAGGCAGAGGCGGAGCACATGATCACTCTGCTCGGCTGGCGCAGCGAAGATCGAGCCGGCCGATAGCCGGCCGATAGCCGGATCTCAGCGGTTTTGCACGCGGCTGCCGAATGCCCTTATGCAGCGCTCCAAGGAGAAACCGCCTTGGCGGGCAGTCACGGGACGGCGGGCGGGTCGATCTCGCCCCTGCCGCTCCGGGCGCGTGCTCACACGATCTGCGGTTGAGAGGCCCGCCGGACGCCTGCGCCACCTTCAAGCGCCAGGGCAGCCCCGCCCGCTTGCGGGCAAGGGCCGATTCCACGGATCCCAAAACCGTTGCAGGCCCAAACCGCCTCCACGCTCCTCCAGGCAAATCCGCCCCCGTCGGCCCTCGCATGCTGCTGAAAAAAGAGGGAATTTCGGAGCGATATACACTATCGCGGATTGCAGAATTTAACGATCTGGGCAGCGTTTCTTAATCATATGAAAGAAAAACGGATTGAAGTCCTATAAAACTCATACATAACGCTGCGTAATTTCGTATATTTTTCTTGTTTTTATCACAACTCTCCACGAGACTGCGGCCCGTGGGATTGATCAGTAAAGGGGTGGTTAACAGCGCTCAATAGCGCCTGCGAGCACCCTGGCTCGTCTTCTTAGGAGACGATAAATGACTGACGATCTCACCCGTGGCCTCGAGGGCCAGCAGGACACCTCGGCCGACTCCACTGAAATCAGCTACACCACCGGTAGAGAGGGCGCCGCCACTGTCGTTGGCCAGGCTGCCGAGGTGGTCAACGTTTCGCGCCCCGCAGCGGGGCAAACGGTCGAGATCCAGGCGGCAGCCGGGCAGACCTACAATCTGGATTTCCCGCCGGCCGGCGCGCAGGTCCAACTCGACGGTTCCGACTTCATCCTGGCCTTCGAGGACGGCGGCCGGATCGTCTTCAGCGACATGGCCACGGTGGTCGAAGGCGGCGATGCGCCGACTTTCACGTTGGCGGGCACGGAAGTCGGCGCGGAAGTGCTGTTGACCCAGGCCCTGGCCCTCGCCGGTCAGGACGACGCGACGCTCGAGACGGCTGCGGCGCCCGATGCGCTGGGCACAGGCGCGACGGTATATGTCGACTTTCTGGGCAACCTCATCGAGCTGCTGATCGCGCAGGGTGTGATCCCCCCGGTCGAGCTTGAGTTCGGCCTGATCGATCTGGAAGAAGACCCCTTCGCACTGACGACCGGCGCCCTGGAGGAGCAGTCGACACCGCTGATCAACGAGATCGGCATCGCGGTGAAGATGAACATCCCCGATCTTCCCCCTGAAGAAGGTGGCGAAGCGGCCGAAGAGGCCGCCGTCGCGGCGGCTGAAGAGGCCAAGACCGCCTCCGAAGTCAACTTCATCGAACTGATGAACACCGACGGTGGTGCCTTCGACGTCAGCGGCATGACTCTGGAGATCCTCAATCCGGCGGGCGATGTTGTTACTTTCGTGATGCCGGGCGGCACGGTGCTGCCGCCGAACGGCTTCGTGGTGCTCTATCAGGCCGCTGAAGATCCGGAAGAGGACGGCGAGACCGTCTACCTCCGCATTTTCGATGCCGAGGGCAACGTCGTCGGCGGCGTGGACGTGGCCGGCGCCGACTTCTGGAACCTGGGCGACGACACCACCGATCCGATTGCAGTCAACTTGGTCGACGGCGGCGAGTCCCTAGACACCTTTGCCGCCAACCTCACGCAGGACGACCTTGCCGGCCTGACCGACCCGAGCTTCGCCGGAACGCCGGCCGACTTCGTCTCCCCCCTGCTGGACCTGAACCTGGAGACCTTCAACGGCCAGTTCACCGACAACCACCACATCTTCTCCCGGGTGAACTCCACCGACACCGACAGTCAGAACGACTGGACCACCAACAACATTCCCACCGACGGCGGGCTCAACACCACCGGTGTGCCCGGCGGCCCCTTCGCCTACACGATCACGGGTGCGGATGTCCTGTTGGTTATCGATCTCTCCGACGGCACAACCTACGAGGTGGGCCCGCTGTTCGACGGCGATGGCGTGCTGTCCGGCGACTTTGAGGGGCTGACCTTCGGCCAGGGCGCCGATGCTGGCTTCCTCTTCGCCTACGACGACGGCGATGATCGGATCGTCAAGGTTGACCCGGCCACCGGCGAGGTGGTCGAGCAGTGGACCTTGGACGACCTGGTCGTCGCGGGGCTCAGCAACTCCGGCCTAACAGTCGCCAGCGATGGCACCTTCTATGTCGTCGGCGATAATCAGGGCATTTACGAGGTTGTCTTCGGTGCCGGCGTTTTCTCGCTGACCGAGATCGCGCCCACGGCCGAGTTTGGCGATTTCGACATCACCGGCCTTGCCGCCGATCCGAACGACCCGAACCTGCTCTATGCCATCGGTGAGGATTCCGGGACGGTCAAGCTCTTCACCATCGCTGCCGACAGCGGTGTGGTCACCGAACTGCCGGGGGCGATCGGCATAGCTTCCAGCCAGCAGATGGGGCTTGCCTTCGATGCCGATGGCAACCTCTGGGCCATCGACGAGCAGAACGACCTGGCTTACCAGGTCGACCCGGTTACGGGGGCGTCGATCCCGGGAAGCACGGTTCTTCTGCCCTCCGGTCTGTCCCTCGAGTCCATTGCGATCCTGTTGGACGGCGTGCCGGACATCGTCGATGCCAATCCCTGGGATCCGCTGAACGACGATCTCAATCCCGAACAGAACAACCCCGATCCGCTGGCCGGCCAGAACTTCCTGCAGGCCGCGGACGGTGGCGACACTGTCGAAGGCTTCGGCGGTCCCGACTTCATTCAGGGTGCTGCGGGTGACGATGGTCTCTACGGCGGCTCTCAGGATCTCGTCGAACAGCAGGCCCAGAAGATCGCCGGTCAGCTCGAGCTTCTTGAGGGCGCCGGCGTTCCGGTCCTCGGCGAGGGCACCCAGGATGGCCTTGATGCCGAGCTCGTCCATCAGCCTTTCTTCAGCGACCATAACGACTTCCTTTTCGGTGATGCCGGCGACGACCAGATGTACGGCGGCTCCGGCGGCGATTACATGATCGGCGGCGAGGGCGACGACTCCATGGACGGCGGTACCGGCGACGATGAGATCTTCGGCGACGGTTCGCAGGAGATCGGCGGGCTGCCGGAAGAGGGCGAAGGCACCGGCGAAGACGGTGCCATTGAGTACGGCGACGACGTGCTTGCCGGCGATGCCCTGAACAACCTCGACAGCCTGCTGGGCGGCGACGATGTCGAGCCCGAGATGGAGGCCCCGGATGGTGTCGAGGCCATTCTGGAGGGTTACGACGGCGCGGCCGCGGCGATCCTCGGCGGCAACGACACCATCGATGCCGGCAAGGGCGATGACATCGCCTCCGGCGACGCGCTCGCCACGGGGGCGGAGTCCGTCTACGCCCTGGGTTATGCCGACAACAGCTTCCTGCGCCCGGAAAACGGCGTCGCCTCCGATGGCGGGCTGGTCCAGAACGACGAGAGCGGCAACATCCTTCTGGTCGATGCTCTGGGCAACGTCCAGGTTGCTGTGTCTGAAGCCGACATCACCGATCTCACGGGGCTGGGGTCTGCCGCTTTCGAGGAAACCGGCATCGATATCGATGCCGAGGGCACGATCTACTTCACTGAAGAAGAGTCCGGCGCGGTCTACAGGAAGACCGAGTTCGGCGAGGTGGAACTCGTAACCTCCAACGACGCCATCAATACGGCGCTCGGCGGCGGAACCAGTCCAGAGCCGAAGGGCTTGGTCGTGGGGCTGGACGGCTTCGTCTACATCACCGAAGACGACACGGACTCGATCCTGAAGATCGATCCTGCCGACGGCACGGTCACGGTGCTGACCGCGGCGGCCGACGTAGAAGCGCTTGGCGGGATCACCAGCTTCGCCGTCGAGGGCGGCCTCATTGCTTCGGCCGACGGGCTCAGCCTCTATGTGACGTCTGAAGGCTCTCCTGACGCGATTATCCAGATCGATCTGGCCACCGGCACGCCGGAGGTTCTGGCCAGCGGTGCGCCCTTCGATGATCTCGACGGTTACATGGTCCTGGCTCCGAACGGCGATATCATCGTCGCTGACGAAGGCACGGACACTTTCTATCGTGTCACCCCGGACGGCGCGGTGAGTGAGTTCCTCAGCAATGCTGAATTGACCGCGGTCTTCGGCGGTGGCGTCGATCTCGAGGGTGGGTTTTGGTTCGACAGCGACGGCAATTTCTACGTTACTAATGAGAACGGCGACGATATTGCCAAGTTCGAGAGCGTGAACCCCTGGACCGGCGAGGCCGATCCGGCGGGTCAGGTGCTCCTCAGCGAAGCCGACATTCTGGCGGCAATCGGCAGCAACGTTGACTACGAGGGCGGCGCCGTTGCGGTGCCGGGCGGCGGGGCCTTCCCGACGGACACCGGCTTTGCCAACGACATCATCGACGGCGGCGAGGGCGACGATGCCCTGGCCGGCGACTCGGCAGCCATCGCGGTTGCCGACGAGGACAGTGAAGAGGCGACCGAGGCCAAGGCCGTGGCCATCAACAACGCCGTCTACTCCGATGGTGTGAGCGATGGCGAGTCCACGGCGGCGACCGGCAACGACATCATCGACGGCGGCGAGGGCGACAACAGGATCGCCGGCGAGGCCCAGGCCATCGCCGACGATGCCGAGGCGGTGGCGCAGAACACCGCCGCCGGCGAGGACGTCGAGGCGGGCAACGACAAGATCAAGGCCCACGAGGGGGATGACAACATCTCCGGCGATGCCCAGGCCCTGGGCAAGGACACTGCCGTTTCCAAGGCCTTCAACACGGTCGTCGGCATCGGTGAGGAGGACGCCAACCGCTCTTCGGCCGGCAATGACTACATCGTTGCGGGCGAAGGCGACAACACGGTTGCCGGTGACTCCCAGGCGATCTCCGAGTACGGTGAAGCCTCGGCCTATGGTGAAAACACCGCGGGTGATGGCGGCAGCGATGACGTAAACCGGGCCGGCAACGACACCATCTTCGGGTCGCTGCTGGGTGACGATGTGCTCTCCGGCGGCGCCCAGGCGGTTGCCGCGAAGGATGCCTTCGCCGAGCAGCAGAACCATGCCGGTGGCGAAGACTCGGCGGACGATGACAACGAAGCCGGAAACGATCTGATCCAGGGCTACGAAGGTGACAACGTGGTCGCTGGCGACGCCCAGGCCATCGCCGAGGACCACTTCTCCTTCGCAACGGCGAAGTCCCACAATCACTCTGAAGCCGACGATATTGAGGATGGCGCCAACAATGCCGCTGGTGACGACCGGATCCACACCGGCGACGACGACGACAAGGCTGCCGGTGACGCTCAGGCGATTGCCGGGAAGCTCGCGGATGCATGGTCGACCAACAAGGCGCTCGGCTACGGCAACACGGCCGGCAACGATGACATCGATGCCGGACATGGGAAAAACAAGGTCGCGGGCGACGCCCAGGCCATCGCGGGCCTCAAGGCCTGGGCCTACGGCACCAACACCGCGGGCGATGGAGATGCTGACCGCGACAACACGGCGGGCAACGACACCATTGTGTCGGGTGGCGCCTCCGATACGGTCTCCGGCGGCGCCCAGGCCATGGCCGGGCTCTTCGCCCACGCCGATCAGGTGAACCAGGCCGGCGCCAGCGGAGATGGGGAGCGCGACAATTCCGCCGGCAACGACGACATCGACGTAGCCGGAGGAAAAAACCGGGCCGCCGGCGACGCCCAGGCGATCTCCACCTTCGGTGTGGCCGAGGCTTACAGCGCGAACGCGGCCGGTGCCGAGGGTAGCTTCGGCGGAAACGCGGCCGGCAATGACGTCATCGAAAGCGGCAATGGTCGTGACACCGTCTCCGGCGATGCCCAGGCGATCGCCAAGCTCCATGCCCTGTCGGTGTCTTCCAACGTAGTGGGTGGTGACGAAGACAATCGGGCGGGCAACGACTTCATCGATGCAGGTCACGGCCACAATGTGATCGCGGGTGACTCCCAGGCGATCGCATCGCACGGCGTGGCAGAGGCCTATGGCGAGAACACCGCTGCCGACGAAAACGACAACGATGCCGGCAACGACACCATCAGAAGCGGCAACGACGAAGACACCATCTCCGGCGGTGCCATGGCCGTTGCGGCGGCGCTGGCCTTCGCCCGGCAGGTTAACGCTGCCGAGCAGGGTAATGCCGGCAACGACGACATCGACTCCGACGTTGGCGGAAACGATGAAGACGAGGTTGCCGGCGATGCCATGGCCCGCTCCCAGGGCTGGGGCTTCTCGGATGCCGTCGCCGAGTCCGTTAACATAGCAAGCAGTAGCAGTAGTTCTACGGGCCTCGACATCATTGATGCGGGCGGCAACGACAACCACGTGGCCGGTGAGGCCATGGCGGTCAATACCGGCGACGATGCCGAAGCCACCGCCGTCAACGCGGCGACAGACGGAGGTCGCGCCGGCAACGACGAGATCTTCACCGGCGGAAGCAGCGATATTGTCTCGGGCGGTACGCAGGCGCGTGCGAAGGATGACGCTACGGCGGATACGGACAACTGGGCCACGGGTGATAACTCCGAGGCCGGCAACGACGTCATCGAGGCCGGGCAGGGCAACAACCAGGTTGCCGGTGACGCGCAGGCGATCTCCGACGACGATGCCTGGGCCTATGGCAGCAACATTGCCGGTGATGGCAACGGAGACAGCGGCAACCAGGCCGGTGACGATACCATCACCACGGGTGACCAGACCGACACCGTTTCCGGCGGCGCCCAGGCCCTGGCCAACGATCAGGCCTTTGCGGAGCAGATCAACCGGGCCGGCGCCGGCGGGGACGACGAGGTCGGCAACTACGCCGGCAACGACGACATCGATGTCGGCGATGGCTTTAACAGGGTGGCCGGCGATTCCCAGGCGATTTCGTACAATGATGACGCCGCGGCCTATGGTGAGAACGAGGCCGGCAACGACGGCAGCGCCGACGGCAACTACGCTGGCAATGACACCATCGTTGCCGGTGAGAACAGTGATCGAATCTCAGGCGGGGCCCAGGCAATCGCCAACGACGCAGCCTATGCGTCGCAGGAGAACGATGCAGGCACCGGCGCGTTCGACGACGACAACCGTGCGGGCAACGACGATATCTCCGTTGGCGGCGGCGCGAACAGGGTCGCGGGCGATGCGCAGGCTTTGGCCGGCGGTAACGCCACGGCGCTCTCGGACAACCACGCGGACAGCACGGATGTCGAGCCCGACGGTTTGGCCGACAACCAGGCGGGCAACGACGTCATCGAAGCTGGCAACGATGGTGACAGGATCTCCGGCGACGCCCAGGCCATCACGGACGGCGATGCGACGGCGGCGGCCACAAACACGGCCCTCGGCAACGGCAACCTGGCGGGCAATGACAGCATCAACGCTGGTGATGGGTCGAACCTGCTTGCCGGTGACGCCCACGCGGAAGCCGGCGGCGATGCCGATGCGCAAACGGACAACACCGCCGACGGGGCCGGCAACGTGGCCGGCGTCGACACGATCACCGGCGGTATCAACGTTGATATCATCGCCGGCGGCTCGCTCGCCATCGGCAACACCGGTGCGGCGAACACCAACAACCAGGCCCTGAATGGTGGCGTGGCTGGCGACGACACCATTGATGCAGGGGACGGCGACGACACTGTCTCCGGCGACTCGGGCTCCCTGGTCGTTCTCGGCGGTACCGCGACCACCGAAAACACGGCGGCGGGCGGCAGCGTCCAAAACAACAGTCGGGCCGGCAACGACAAGATCATTGCCGGAGATGGCAACAATGTCGTGGCCGGTGATGCCCTGGAGACGGCGGATGTGAATGCCCAGGCCCATGCGACCAACAACGCAGCCGGCCTCAAAGCCTTTGCCGGCAACGACGTGGGACTGGCCGGCACCGGTGCCGGCTCCGACGATATGGCCGGCGATGCCCTGGTCAAGGGCGAACTGGGCCTGGCCGTGGCCACCAACAATGCCACCGGCGGGTCTTCCCATGCGGGCGATGACAGTCTCCGCGGAGAGGGCGGAAACGACGAGATCGCCGGCGAAGCCGCGGCCTTCGGTGCAGGCGCTCAGTCGGAATCCCACAACACGGCGAATGCCGGCGGCGGCTGGGCCGGCAACGACTACATCAACCTGGGCTCCGGCGAGGACTGGGCCGCTGGCGACGCTGGCTCCTTCGGGGCCGACAGTGGCAACGCCACGGCCTGGAACACGGCAACCGTCTCTGAGAATGCAAACGACATTTCCAAAGCCGGTGACGACGATATCTATGCCGACGGTGAGAACGGCAGAGAGCGGATTGCCGGTGACGCCCTGGCCGCAGGCGCCGGCGCCACCGCGCTGGCCATGAATACGGCGATGGCTCTCGTCGGCGACGTCGATGCCTACGGCGGCAACGACCTCATCGTCTCCGACAACGGCGGCGCCCTGAACGACGATCATGGCGGCGACGGCCCGGATGAAATCGGCGGCGATGCGCTAGCGACAGCGGAGGACGGTGTTGCCACGGTCGTGAACAGCGCTGAAGTGGACGGCGATCCGCACAGCGATGCCTTTGCCGGCAACGATACCATCGATGCCGACGGCGACAGAAATGTCATCGCCGGCGATGCGGCCAGCACCGCCGACGACGGCGGCAACGCCACGGCGACCAACATGGCCGCGGCCGCCGGCGAGATCGACGGTGAGTTCATCAATGAGGCCCAGGCAGGCAACGATCTGATCGAAACCAGAACCGTGGTCTCTTTCGATGATCAGAGCGACGAGGACGACTACATCGCCGGCGATGCCCTGACCCGCGGTGTCGGGACCACGGCGCTGGCGGTCAACCAAGGCACGGGCTCGGACTATGGTTATGCCTACGCCGGCAACGACACCATCGAATCCGGCGACGACGGCGATGCCGTCGCAGGCGAAGCCCTGACGACCGGCGACGATGCCCTGGCGAGAGCCGAAAACAGTGGCTTCGGCGAAGACGACGCCACTGTGACGGTCGGCAGCGACTCCATCGAGGCCGGCGTAGACTCTGACACGATCTCCGGCGGCGCCCTTGCCACCGGGACCGGCGGTGCTGCGGAGGCCGACAACGATGCCGAAGCGCAGGACTTTGCGTCGGTCGTGGTCGGTAACGACACTCTCAGTGGTGGTCCCGACCAAGGCGACAACAACGGTGACCTGATGGCTGGTGACGCTCTGGCGAGCGGTGCCGATGGGGAGGCGACGGCTGAGAACGCCGCATTGGCCTCCATTTCGGGTTCCGCTCTGGCTGGCAACGATGACATAAACGGCAAATGGGGCTGGGACACCATTTCCGGCGACGCCATGACCGGTGAAGATGGCGGCAACGCCACGGCGGTCAATACCGCCACTGTCGCGGCCACGGATGATGAAGATACCACCGGCGCGGAGGCCGGGGCGGGTAACGACACCATCGACTCCGGCTCCACCAACAGCAGCGAGAGGATCGCCGGCGATGCCCTGACTCTCAATGACGGAGCCGTTGCCAGCGTCCAGAATACCGCCAGGGTGGAAGAGAACGTGGACGGGAACTCCGCCTCTGCGGGCAACGACTTCATCGACTCCGATGGCGTCGGCTTCCATAGGCTGGCCGGTGATGCCTTTGCGGAGGGCGACGGCACCGGCGCCGACGACTTCTATATGGCGGAAGTGCAGAACGATGCCTTCGGCGGGTTTTCTGCGGCCGGCAACGATGAGATTCTGGCCGGCGGCCAGGCCTCTGAGGTGGCGGGCGACGCCCTCACCACCGGCGAGGACGGCCATGCCCTGGTGTTGAACCAGGCTCTTGAGGATGTCGACACCCTTGGTCCGCTGGGGGTGCGTGAAGCCGGCAACGACACCATTACGTCGACCGCCAACGGCAGCAAGGTCATCGCCGGCGATGCACTGGCCACGGGGCAGAACGGCAATGCCGTGGTCCACAACACCATTGCGAACGCTGCTGCCGCGGCGATCGTCGGGAGCGATCTGATTGAAGGCAGCGACGATCTGGATCTGATCGCCGGCGATGCCATGGCCACTGACTCCGGCGATGCGGTCGTAATCAACGATCCGGTCGGCGAGTCGGGGTCCCAGGCCGGCGAAGACAGCATCAACGGCAACGACGGCAACGACACCATCTCCGGCGACGGCCTGTCCGTCGGCGGGACGGCCTCGGTGACCAACGGTGGTGATGACGAGATCGACGGTGGTGATGGCAACGACTCGATCGCCGGCGATGGCATGGCGCTCGACGGCGGTACCGTGATCCTGATCGACTCGGCCGGCGACGACATCATCGATGGTGGTGACGGCAACGATACCATCTACGGCGACTCCTCCGATCCTGACGATGCCATCGGCGGTGACGATATTCTCCTCGGCGGCGCGGGCGACGATCTCATCTACGGCGGTGCCGGTGACGACTTCATCAACGGCGGTTTCGGCGAGGATTCGGTCTACGGCGGTGCCGGCGACGACACCCTGGTTTTCGGGTCCCTGGATGCCGTGATCGACGGTGGCGACGGCACCGACACCGTGCTGATTACGATCGACGCCGATCTGACGGGCAACACCAGCCTCAACGATATCGAGATCATCGATATGACCGATGGTGATGACTTTGATGACCTGACGCTGACCGCTGCGGATGTCCTGAACATGACGGATGCCAACGACCTGCTGCAGATCCTGGGTGATCCGGTTGGCGGCGCTGGTACGGGTGATCAGGTCAACCTTACCGGTGGCAATTGGAACGCCGGCGTGGTTGGCGTGGACTTCACCGTCTACACAAACCTCAACGGCGCGACGGTAGAGATCGACAACGACATCGACGTTACCGTCAGTTGATAGAGGGGGTTCGCCCATAAGGCGGACGGCGGTATCAAGTCCTTCAGGGCCCGGCGGGAAACCGCCGGGCTCTTTTCTTTTTTAGGAAGCGCTTTCCGCTCTCTGCGCGGCCCCGGCCCGTCGTGACGGTTTCGGGCCCGCCAGAAAGGCCCCGATCGCCGCCCGGAGGTTGTGGCCCAGCGCATCGCTGGCATAGCCGCCTTCCTGCACGACCACGCAGGGCAGCCGCAGTTCGGCAATGCGCGCAGCAATCCGGCCAAAACCCCTTGTCGTGATGGCGAGACCCTGCACCGGATCGTCAACGTGGGCGTCGAGACCGAGGGCGATCACCAAAGCGTCCGGCGCGAAGTCGGTGACCTGGTTCAGCGCCCGCTCGAGCGCGGCGAAGTAGTCATCGTCTCCGGTGCCCCGGGCGAGGGGGATGTTCAGGTTGCAGCCTTCGCCGGCGCCGGCACCCGTTTCGTCGGCATAGCCCCAAAAGAAGGGATAGAACCGCACGGGGTCGGCGTGGAGGGAGACCGTCAGCACGTCGCCGCGTGCGTAGAAGATCTGCTGGGTGCCGTTGCCGTGGTGGACGTCGACATCGAGGATGGCGACCCTCGGATGCCGGCTGCGCAGCCGCTCCGCCGCGATTGCGGCGTTGTTGAGGAAGCAGAACCCGCCCGCCAGGTCGCGCGCCGCGTGGTGTCCCGGCGGCCGGCAGAGAGCGTAGACAAGGGCCTCGCCGCCGAGCACCAGGTCTGCGGCATGAACGGCGCTTTGCGCGCTGGCGTAGGCGCTGCCCCAGGTCTCCGCATTGATGGGGGCGGCACCGTCCATGATGTGGTAGCCGACCTGGCCGACGGCTGATGCAGGATAGCCGCCCGAGGCCTCGCCGGCCCGTGAAACGGGATGGAGGTTGGGCACCACCTCCTCTGGCGCGCCGGGAATCCGCCGCCAGCGCGGCAGGATGGTCTGCAGAAACGTGAGGTAGCGCTGGTCGTGCACCGCCGCAAGGGCGGCCAATCCATTGTCCGGCGGCGGCACCGGGACGATGCCGAGATCTCCGAGGGCATCGAGAAAGGTCTGCGCGCGCTCCGGGGTCTCCGGGGCTGGCACGAAACTGCCGTTGGCCATGATCCGTCCCGGACGGTAGGCGCTCTGCGCCGGATCGAAGACGGCTTTCATACGCTGAACCGCGTCCGCACCTTCATGCCCGGTGCCGCGCCGTGCCGGAGGAGCCGGCGGTGCCGCTCAGCCAGCCTTCCCTGGTGAGTTCGTCCGTACAGTCGGCCAGCGTCCGGCGCAGTGCCGCGGAAATCTCGTCGAGCACGGCTTCGCTGCTGTTGAGGGGCGGCGAGATCATCACCCACTCGCCGTACCTGCCGTGACTTGTGCGTCGCGCATAGACGATGAGGCCGTTCTGCATCGCCAGGCGGGAGACGCGTCGCGTGATCTCTACTTCCAGGGGGAAGGGCCGCTTTGTCGCCTTGTCCATGACCAGCTCGACTGCCATCAGCAGCCCCTTGCCGCGGACGTCCCCGAGAATTGGCGAGTCGTTCAGCAGGGCCCGCAGTTTTCGGTCGAGACAGGGGCCAAGTTCGGCCGCTTTTCCGGTCAGCCCCTGGCGTTCGACTTCGTCCAGGACCGCGAGACCGGCTGCGCAGGTCAGCGGGTTTGCGACATAGGTGTGGCCATGCAGGAACCCGCCGCCTTCGGCAAGAAGGTCGACAAGGCTTCGCGGCGCCATCATGGCGCCCAGCGGCGTGTAGCCGGCCCCCAGACCCTTGGCGAGGACGACCAGATCCGGCTTTCCCTGCGGCCAGTGGTGCGCGGAAAGAAAGCGTCCGGTACGCCCGGCGCCGCTCATCACCTCGTCGTAGATCAGCAGCAAGCCGTAACGGGAGCAGATTTCGCGCACCGCCGCGTAGTAGCTGTCGGCCGCCACCAGCGCACCGGTTGCGAGCCCGCCGATCGGCTCCATGACGAAGGCCAGGCAGGTTTCCGGGCCTTCGTGCAGGATGGTCTCCTCCAGCGCCGCGGCGGCCGCCGCCTGCCAGCTTTCCGGGCTATGCCCGTCAGGAATGCGGTAGGTGAAGGGCGCAGGGATCTTCGGCATTCTGACCATCATCGGCCCGAAGACCGCGTCCGCTTCCTCGTCGCCGGTGATGGAGAGCGCGCCCAGGGTGGAGCCGTGATAGGAGGGGTTGCGGGCGATCACCTTCCAGCGCTTGCCTTCGCCGCGCAGCCAGGCGATCTGGCGGGCAAACTTCAGCGCAGCTTCGATCGCTTCCGATCCACCCGACGTAAAGAAGGCGCGGTCGAACCCTTCGCCGCAGAGGCCGGCCAGGCGTTCGCCCAGGGCCTCGTTGGCCTCGTTCACGAAGGCCGTCCGAGAGGCGAAGGCGCAGTTGGCGGCCTGACGGGCGATGGCTTCGACGACGTGAGGGTTGCCGTGACCGATGTTGGTCACTACCGGCCCGCTGGCGGCGTCGACATAGCGCCGACCCTCCTGGTCCCAGAGGTAGGGGCCTTCCGCCCGGGCAAGGCGGGGCAGACCGCGGCTGGAAGCAGCGGCATAGAAGGCCTGAATGGCAAGCTCCCCGCTCACCGGCCGGTCTCCGCCAGATGGTGGAAGGCTTCGTCGGCGGCCTGACAGATGGTTTCGTCCCGGCGCGGCTCAAGGCCGACGGTCTGATAGAAGGTGAGGGCCGCTTCGTTGCCGGGATCGACAGAGAGCCGCAGATGGGTGCAGCCGTCGGCGCGGCCCCTGCGTGCCGCCGCGGCCAGGAGCCTGCGGCCCAGTCCCTGCCCGCGGAAGCGCTCCACGACATGCAGGTCCTGGACATAAACGCCGAGGCAGCCACGCCAGGTGGAGTATGTGTAGAAATAAAGTACCAGCCCCGCCGGCGTGCCTTCGGCCTCGGCGATCAGGGCCTCGAACTGACGTTTTTCGCCAAAGCCGTGATGCCGGATGGTCTCAAGGGTGCTGCCGCAGGGCGGTGCGTCTCTCAAGGTGCGCACAAGGTCGGCCAGCAGATCGCAGACGATCTGGGCGTCGCTCTCAGCCGCCCGGCGGATGTGCACCTTCGTCTTCGCTATGACCGGGTCAGAAGCCAACTTGGTCTCCTCCCTTCAGAACCAGGGCGGAGCGGGCCTCGTCGGGTGTCGCGACTTCGAGGCCAAGTTCCTCGACAATTCGGCGGATCTTCGCGACCTGGTCCGCATTGCTTTCGGCAAGCTGCCCGCGGCCGATGGTCAGGCTGTCTTCCAGGCCGACGCGCACGTTGCCGCCCAGGATCGCGCCCATGGTTGCCAGCGGCATCTGGTGACGCCCTGCCGCCAGCACAGAGAAGCGGTAATCGCTGCCCAGCAGCCGGTCCGCCGTCTGCTTCAGGTGCATGAGCTGCTCTGGATGAGCGTCGATGCCGCCCAGAACCCCGAGAACGAACTGGACGAAAACCGGCGGTTTGATGGTGCCCTTGTTCAGGTAGAAGGCGAGGGTCTGCAGGTGCCCGGTGTCGTAACACTCGAACTCGAAGCGGGTGCCCGCACCGGCGCCCAGCCGTTCCAGGACCGCCTCGATGTCGGCGAAGGTATTCTTGAAGACGAAGTCGCGGGTCGCCTCCAGGAAGTCCTGCTCCCAGTCGTGCTGCCACTGGTCGTAGCGGCGGGCGAGGGGGAAGATGCCGAAGTTCATGGACCCCATGTTCAGCGAGCACATCTCCG
>LYSY01000021.1 GCA_001657395.1 Rhodospirillales bacterium BBD 1991-14
ACGGCGACGGCCTCAGCGATCTCCTCCTGCAAGGTCAGATCCAGACCCACGGCACGATCCTGCTCACCAACAACGGGGCCGGTTTCGACTATTCCGACATAGGCAACTCGTGGAGCATGACCGACGGCCATTGGGCTGCGGACAGACGCCAGATTCATATCCTCGACTACCGAGGCGATGGCCTCGATGACTTGCTGCTGCAAGGTCGATCGGGAACGGAAGCGTCAATTCTCCTCACCCACGACGGCCCCACCCCCGACCTGCTGACTTCGGTCACCGACTCCCTGGGCCGTGTGTCGACACTCACCTACGCGCCGCTGACGGACGGGACGGTCTACAGCAAGGACAGCGACGCCGTCTTTCCGGTGGTGGACATCCAGGCGCCTTTGTATGTCGTCAAGTCCGTCTCCTCCGACGACGGGCTGGGCGGCCAGAAGATCACGAGCTACGACTACGCCGGGGCCAAGGTCCACGTCCAGGGCCGGGGCTTCCGCGGCTTCCGCCAGATGATCGCAACCGACCAGCAGACCGGCATCGTCACCGCCACGACCTACGAGCAGGCCTTCCCCTACACCGCCCAGGTCAAGAGCTCCGTCAAGACCCTGGCCGACGGCACCACCGTCAAGACCATCGCCAACACCTGGGACCAACTTTCGCTGAACGCCGGCGCCACGGTCTATCCCTTTGTCGCAACCTCGGTGTCGGAGGACTACGAGATCAACGACGGCATCGGGAACCTGCCCGTCGTCAGCCGCAGCGCCAGCGCGGTTTTCGACATCTACGGCAACCCGACGTCGCTGACGACGACCACGACAGGCGGCGGCGAGACCTTCACCGAGACCGTCGCCAACACCTACTCCAACGACACCACCAACTGGTTCCTCGGCCTGCTCACCCGCTCCGAGGTCACCCGCAGCAGGGGAGCAACGCCATGACCAGACGCCACGACTGCACCCTTGGCACTGTCGGGAACTCTCTAACTCTGGCGGCAGGCCTGCTGATGGTCGCAGCAACTCAGCACGCCCTGGCGCAGACCACGGTTGCAGGTGTGACGGCGGGGGCGCTGTCGGTGGATGAGACGGGATCGGCCGGCTACACCATCCCCGTCGCCGTGCCGCCGGGCATCGCCGGGCTGCAGCCCTCCGTCGCTCTGGTCTACAGGAGCCACGGCGGCAACGGCAGCCTGGGTGTCGGCTGGTCCCTCAGTGCCGCCTCCTCCATCCATCGCTGCAGCCAGACCCTGGCCCAGGATGGCGCCATCCACGGCGTCGACTTCTCTGCCGAAGACCGCTTCTGCCTGGACGGCCAGCGCCTGGTGGCGGTGAGTGGCGCTTACGGCGCCGACGGCACGGAGTACAGGACCGAGATCGACGGCTTCGCGCGCATCACCTCCCACGGCACAGCAGGCACAGGCCCGCTGTCCTTCACCGTGGAGAGCAAGTCGGGCCAGACCCTGGACTACGGCAACACGACCGACTCCCGCCTCGGCGTGCCGGGTCAGAGCGAGATCCGCCTGTGGTCGCTGAGCAGGGTCACCGACACGTCAGGCAACGCCATGACCTACCACTACATCGAGGACCTGGCGGACAAGAGCTACCGCCTCGATCGGATCGCCTACGCCTACGATGCCGCGGTCACCACAGCCAAGAGCGAAGTGCGCTTCCTCTACGAGACCCGACCGGACATCCGCACCAGCTACCTGGCCGGCGCCGAGCTGGCCATGACCCGGCGCCTCACCAAGATCGAGACCTGGACCGACAGCGGCACTGGCCTCGCCCTGGTGAAGGACTATCGCCTCACCTACGAGCTCAGCCCCGCCACCGGCCGATCCCGCATCACAGCCATTACCGAATGCGATGCCAGCAACAGTTGCCTCAAGCCGGTGCTGCCCGGGTGGCAGGATAGCGTTCCGGGGTACGACATGACCTCGGTGACCAATTCCTGGGGCATGTCGCAGAGCTGGTGGAACGGCGCCGAGCGCACCATCCACATCCTCGACTACAACGGAGACGGAGACGGCCTCAGCGACATCCTTCTCCAGGGCAAGAACGCCAACAACAGTACCGCTCTCCTGACGGCCAACGGCGCCGGTTTTGACATGACCTCGCTGACCAATTCCTGGGGCATGTCGCAGAGCTGGTGGAACGGCGCCGAGCGCACCATCCACATCCTCGACTACAACGGAGATGGCCTCAGCGATCCAGGGCAAGAACGCCAACAACAGTACCGCTCTCCTCACCCACAATGGCCCGTCGCCTGATCTCCTCACGTCCATCACCGACTCCCTCGGCCGTGTCTCGACGCTGGACTACGCGCCTCTGACGGAGGGGACGGTCTACAGCAAGGACAGCGACGCGGTCTTTCCGGTGGTGGATATCCAGGCGCCTTTGTATGTGGTGAAGTCCGTCTCCTCCGACGACGGCCTGGGCGGGCAGAAGGTCACGGCCTACGACTACGCCGGCGCCAAGGTCCATGTCCAGGGGCGCGGCTTCCGCGGCTTCCGGCAGATGACCGCCACCGACCAGCAGACCGGCATCGTCACGGCCACGACCTACGAGCAGGTCTTCCCCTACACCGCCCAGGTCAAGAGCTCCACAAAGACCCTGGCCGACGGCACCACCGTCAAGACCATCGCCAACACCTGGGACCAGCTTTCGCTGAACGCCGGCGCCACGGTCTATCCCTTTGTCGCCACCTCGGTCTCCGAGGACTACGAGATCAACGACGGCCTCGGCAACCTGCCCGTCGTCAGCCGCAGCGCCAGCGCGGTCTTCGACATCTACGGCAACCCCACATCGCTGACCACAACCACGTCAGGCGGTGGTGAGACCTTCACCGAGACCGTCGCCAACACTTACACCAATGACATCCCCAACTGGTTCCTCGGGCTCCTCACCCGCTCCGAGGTCACCCGCAGCAGGGGAGCAACGCCATGACCAGCCACCGCAGCGCCGTAACTCCGCCTGCTTCTCCGCACCGCCTCCTCTCCGCCAGCACCCATTCGGGAGATCCCGTCATGACCCGTAACGTCTCCGCCGCTACCGCCCCGCAGCACGCGCGCAAAGAGGGCCTGCGCCTTGACGCCAAGACAACGCCGCTCGCCCTGGCGGCGGGGCTGCTGCTGGCGGCCGGGCTGGCGCCGCAGGGGGCCTGGGCGCAGGTCAGCGAAACCCGGGTGCAGTCCTTCGCCTACGATCCCGCCACGGCCCTGCTCACCCAGCAGGTGAACGAGCCGGACAACGCCGCCATCGCACTGACCACCGACTACACCTACGACGGCTTCGGCAATCAGCTCTCGGCCACCGTCTCCGGCCCCGACATCGTGAGCCGCGCCACCTCCGCCACCTACACCCCGGACGGGCGCTTCCTGGAGACCGCCACCAACGCCCTGACCCACTCCGAGACCCACGTCACCGACGCGCGCTTCGGCACCGTCACCAGCCTCACCGGCCCCAACCTGCTGGCCACCACCTGGGTCTACGACGGCTTCGGGCGCAAGACCACGGAGACCCGCGCCGACGGCACCGAGACCCGCTGGACCTACGAGCTCTGCGCCGCGCAGTGCCCCACAGGCGGCGTCTATAGGGTGACGGCCCAGGACTTCGATTCCGGCGGCACCGCCAGCTCTGCCACGGCGATCCAGTACCTCGACACACTGAACCGCGTCTTCCGTTCGGAGACCGAGGGCTTCGACGGCACCCCGGTCTATGTCGACACCGAGTTCACCGCCCGCGGCGAGGTCCACCGGGTCTCCAAGCCCTACTTCCAGGGCACGCCGGTCCAGGACATCCTCTGGACCACCTATGCCTACGACGTGCTGGGCCGCGTCACCTCGGTCACCCTGCCCGACGGCGGGGTCGAGTCCACCGCCTACGACGGCCTCACCACCACGCTCACCAACGCCCTCACCCAGACCTCCGTCAGGGTGGAGAACGCGCTAGGCGAGCTGATACAGGCCACCGACAACCTCTCCAACGTCACCACCTATGCCTACGACCCCTTCGGCAACCTGACCGGGACCGATGCCGCCGGGGTCGTCACCACCATGACCTACGACGTCCGCGGCCTGAAGCTCACCATGGACGACCCGGACATGGGCGACTGGTCC
>LYSY01000015.1 GCA_001657395.1 Rhodospirillales bacterium BBD 1991-14
GCGCATCGCCCCCGCTGCCGCCGTAGAGCAGATCGTTATCGGCACCGCCTTCCAGACGATCGCTCTCGCCGCCATAGAGGGTGTCGGCCCCGTCGCCGCCGAGCAGCCAGTCCCGATCCGGCCCCCCGTAGAGGAGGTCGTCCCCGGACCCGCCGTAAAGCCGGTCGTTACCAGACCCGCCGTACAGGATGTCATCCCCGGCGCCGCCGTAGAGGTCGTCATTGTCCGCACCGCCATAGAGCGTGTCCTGCCCCTCACCGCCGCGCAGGGTGTCGGCCCCGCTTTCGCCGTAGAGCAGATCGTTGTCGTCACCGCCTTCGAGCACATCGTCGCCCGCACCGGCGTAAAGCACGTCGTCCCCGCCGTCGCCGAAGAGCGCATCGCCCCCGCTGCCGCCGTAGAGCAGATCGTTATCGGCACCGCCTTCCAGACGATCGCTCTCCGCCATAGAGGGTGTCGGCCCCATCGCCGCCGAGCAGCCAGTCCCGGTCCAGCCCGCCGTAGAGGAGGTCATTTCCGGAACCACCGTAGAGCCGGTCATTACCCGATCCGCCATAGAGCGTGTCGTCGCCGTCGCCTCCATAGAGGTCGTCGTCGCCCGCATCGCCATAGATCAGGTCCGGATCGAGACCGCCGTGAAGCGTATCATTGCCGGTCCCGCCATAGAGCAGGTCCCTGCCGGAACCGCCGTAGGCAAGATCGTTTCCGCCGCCACCGTAGAGCGTGTCGTCGCCGGCATCGCCGTAGAGCACGTCGTCGCCGCCCACACCTTCGCTGGCATCGTTGCTGTCGCCGTAGACGACGTCGTTGCCGCTGCCGGCGCGGATGGTGTCGTCGCCGCCGATACCGACGTCGGTGGACCCGCCCTTCAGGGCCAGCGCATCGCCGGCGATGAGGTCGTCCCCCTCGCCGCCGAGGATCGAGTCGTCACCGCCGCGGTTCACCCGTGCCGTGCCGCCCACGGAAAGCGCGTCGCCGGCAATCGTGTCGTTGCCGCCACCGGCGACGATGGTGTCCTGGCTGATGCGGCTGCCCGGCTGTCCGCCGGTGCCGTTTTCCACCACGGCATCGCCGCCACCGGCGGCCAGAGCGTCGCCGGAGAGCAGGTCGTTGCCCGACCCGCTCCGGATCAGATCGCTGCCGAGGATGGCGATGGCGCCTGTGTTGGTGACACCATTGACCACCCGTGCGTTCGCGCCGCGGCCCATGGCAAGGGCGTCGCCGGCGACGACATGGCCCAGTCCGCCGGCAATGATGGTGTCGTTGCCGGCGGAACTGGTGACGCCGTCCCGGTCGCCGCCCGCCTCGTTTGTAACCCGGGCGTCGGCATCGTCGCCCCGGGTCAGGGAATCGCCGGCAATCACCGAGCCGTGGATCGCAAAGTCGTCGTCCGGATGAGCGCCGGGGATCTCGATCCGCTGACCGTCGCGGCCGTCGCCCACCTCGATCCGGTCGTTGCCGGCCCGGCCACCATTGGCCAGGTTGTGGGTGTCGGCGAGATAGTCCTCCGCGAGATCGGGATTGCCGTTGCCAAGCGCCACGGCGTCGCCGCCGATCACATGCTGACCGTCATCCGCGGTGAGGGTGTCGTTGCCGGCACCGGCTTCGTTGCCAGCCGTGTTCTTCACACGCGCCGCCGCGCGGCCGCCCTCGGCCTCCGCGATCGCCAGGGCGTCGCCCGCCACCACGTTGTCGCCGCTACCGGCACGGATGCGGTCGCTGCCTGCGGCGGCGGCAGCGCCGCTGCCGGTGTCGTTGTCGGCGCTGTTGACCGCCTCGGCGGTGGCACTGCCGCCCTTGCCCCTGGCAAAGGCGAAGGCGTCCCCCGCGATGCTGTCGGCACCCCGGCCGGCGGTGATGGAGTCGTTGCCGGCCCCGCCTGCGCCGTCAGCCGTATTCCTGACGGTGGCCGCAGCCGTACCCTTTGCGACCGCCAGCCCATCGCCGGCAACGCTGTTCGCGCCGTTGCCGGCAGCGATGGTGTCATTGCCGGCATCAGCGGAGTCGGTCGCGGCGTTTGCACCCTCAGCAGTTGCGTTGCCGTCCCTTGACGTAGCGAGGGCGTCGCCGGAGACGACGTTCCTGCCACCGCCAACCTGGATGTCATCGTTGCCGGCCTCGGCCTCACCCGAGGCGGTGTTGGCCGATTCGGCCTTGGCATTGCTTCCCAGCCCCTGAGCAAGAGCCAAGGCATCGCCCGCGACAACGTCCGTCTGATCGCCCGTCGTGATGACGTCGTTTCCAGCCGAGGCCGCATCCTCGGCCGTGTTGTCACTGTCCGCCCGGGCCACGCCATCTCGTCCGTAGAGCAACGCCGCGGCATCGCCGGAGACCCAGTTTCGGGCACCGCCGGCGTTGATCACATCGTCGCCTGCCGAAGCCGCGCCCTGGGCCCGCTGGCCGTCGGCCTGGGCCAGGACCTCGGCATTGTTGCCGAGGACCACAGCCAGCGCGTCACCCGCGACCATGTCGCGGCCGCCACCGGTACGAATCACATCGTTGCCGGCTTCGGCCTGACCCCGCGCATCGTTGTCGGCATCGGCCTGCACCTTGGCATGGTCGCCGGTCACGAAGGCCGCGGAATCGCCGGCCACCCGGTTGGCACCGGTCTCGGCCGTGATGGTGTCGTTGCCGGCCGCACTCTCGTTGCGGGCCCGGTTGTCGGTCACCGCATCGACCTCCGCATGATTGCCGTCCACCCGCACCAAGGCGTCACCGGCCAGAGAGTCGTTGCCGCGGCCCGCGATGATCCGGTCGCCGCCGGCGACGCCGTTGTGGCGGGCGAAGTTCTCGGCATCGGCCTCGACCACGTTGTGGTCGCCCTCGGCCAGGGTCAAGGCGTCGCCTGCCAGCACCTCGCCCTCTTCGGAGCTGCCGCTGTCGATCACATCGTTGCCGGCCCCGCCGTCGCGCCGGGCGTCATTGCGCGCCGTTGCGTCCACGGTGTTGTTGTCGCCGCGGGCGAGCGCCAAGGCATCGCCGGCGACGGCATCGTCACCGGCCCCGGCCTTCAGGCTGTCGTTGCCGGCGCGGCCTTCGCCCTTGGTGCTGTTCTCGGCACGCGCCTTGGCGCTGCCGCCATCGGTTTCGACCTGCGCCAGGGCATCGCCGGCAATCACGTCGCGCCCGGCTCCTCCATCGATGGAATCGCTGCCGACGGCTGCCGACGACTCTCCGAAGACAGCCTTGTTCACGGCCTTGGCGAAGGCCGTGGCGCCCGCAGTCTCCTCACCGCCGGCAACTGCCATCGCATCGCCGGACAGGACGTCGGCGCCCTCCCCGCCGTCGATCACATCGTTGGCGAAACCGCTGTCTTCCTGTGCGTCATCGTCCTCCGGCCGCTTGACGCTGTCGTCGGCATGGGCATAAGCCCTCGCGCTCTGGGCGTCCTTCGCCAGCGCGTCGCCGGAAACCGAATCGGCACCATTGCCGGCAACGATCGTATCGTTGCCGCCCATCACCGCGATGGCGTCATAGCCATCCTCATCTTCGACGAGGCCGCGGGTGTTGTTCAGCGCATCACCGGCGATGACGTCGTTGCCGGCATGGTTGGGATCATCGTCAGGCAGGCCGCCGACCTCGTCAGAGCCGTCGCCATAGAGGCGATCGTCACCGCTGCCGCCATCCAGGGAGTCGTCGCCCTGACCGCCGATCATGTAGTCGGCACCGGCACCGCCGTACATCGCATCGTTGCCGGCCTCGCCGAAGAGGAAATCGTTGTGGTCGCTGAAACGCGGTCCGGCATCGAGATCCGCGACAGCTTTTTCGCTGTCTTCAAGCTGCTCGAACCAGTCGAGGAACTTTTGTGCCTGTGCCTCGGCAAGGTCCTGGGAACCGCCGTAGAGCGAGTCATCGCCCCCGGCACCCAGCAGAAAATCCGGGCCGCCGCGGCCTTCCACCAGGTCGCCGCCTTCCGCGGCTTGCAGAAAGTTCTGCCCGGCCAGGGGGTCGGCGTTGTTCTGCCCCGGGTTCAGATCATCGTGCAGTGGATCGCCGGGATTGAGGTCCGGCTCGTCGGTGGGTTCATCACGGTCGTTACGGCGCCCGTCCGTTGGTTTCTTACCGGTGGTCCAGTCGTCCGGGCTGTCGGTATCCTCGGAGTCGACCCGCGAGAAGATCCGGTGCCCTTTGGTGAGCTTGCCGTTGAAGGTCTCGAAGTCGAGATCGAGCAGCGGCGAGCCGAAGCCTTCCGGTACGCCGGCGAAGTCCGGGTTGTTCAGTTCGCCCTGGCCGGCACCGTTGGCGGCAAAGCCGTCTACGTGCTGGTCACCCTGGTCGTCCTCGCCGGCCCGGTAGACGACGTTCACCGCAATGGGTTCGGTGGTGTCGCGGCCCAGATCCCAGAAGTCGGCGTCCTCGATGGTCAGTCCGTCGACCACGTTGCCGCTGGCATCGAAGACACGCACCACGATGGACTCGCTGCCGTTCTCGCCGGCGTCGGCCGCGAGCTGGTAGAACACGATGTAGCCGCCTGGCGGGATCGTGAGGCCGTCCGGGACCGTGAAGCTCACAACCTCGCCAGCGGGGTTGACGATCTCGAGGGTCAGGTCCTCGATCTCGGTCGCTTCGTCGGTGTCGTTCAGCAGTTCAATGTAGTTGTATTCCTGAGACTCCTCCTCCGCTGCCGGGGACAGCGTGCCCGGCAGATCGGGAATGCGCAGACCGACAGCAAGGCCGATCTCGTTGATCAGCAGCGGCGGCGGCACAAACTCGAAGAGGATGTTTTCGATCTCAACGTCTACGGCGGCGAAGCCAAGGGCGGTGCCGCCGAGAGTGCCCTGTGCCGTCAGGAGGTCGAGAATGCCGCCGAGGTCGTCGCTGTACTGCGTCGCGCCGCCGCCCTGGGGCCCGCCCTGGCCCGCAGCGGTCTCCAGGCTCGAATCGTCCTGGCCGGCCAGGGCGAGCGCCTGGCTCAGCAGAACGTCGGCTCCCACCTCGGCACCAGCAACCGTGAAGCTCGGCGCATCGCCGCCTTCAACCACAGTGCCGAGATCGGCGAAGACGATCTGGCTCTCCGCAACGCCATCGGCGTTGTCGTCGAAGACCAGAACGAGATCGTCGCCCTGAATCTGGACCTGCGCCCCCGCCGGGTCGAAAGCAAGGTTGTAGACCTGTCCGGCGGCGGCCTGAATCTCCAGCGTCTGGCCCGGCGCCGGCCGGGGAACGGTCACCACGTCAGCCGCAGCCGTCACCGCCCCGGCCTGGCCAATCACGGCCGGAACGCCCTCGGCGCCGAAGACCGGGGCGCCGAAGACCGGGGCGCCGGAAACATGAGCGCCGGAAACCTGAACAGCGCCGGGGCCGGTCTCCCTGCCGGCGGCGTCCGGGGTTGCGGTGATATCGGTGCGGCCTTCTTGGCCCTGCGACAGCTCTTCCATCATTCTCCCATCTCCGATGTATCTGTCTCGCAAACCGCAGAGACGATGAAAGCCGGCGCGCAGCGCCAGCTTTGATCTCTAAGGTTGTGTCGAGTGTATGAGAGACTGTGGCATTCACAAGAACACCATCGGAGAAAATTATGTAATTATGTATGAGTTATTAAGGATGTTATGTCCAGAAGAGGGCAACTGGTTAAGAAATAAGACCAGAGTCTTAAGAATTACATCTTTAAGTTTTATAATATAAGA
The DNA here is from genome assembly GCA_001657395.1 of Rhodospirillales bacterium BBD 1991-14. Taxonomy (GTDB): domain Bacteria; phylum Pseudomonadota; class Alphaproteobacteria; order Kiloniellales; family Kiloniellaceae; genus Pelagibius. The sequence continues at coordinate 5,628 of LYSY01000015.1, forward strand.
AATGACTCGCGCCTAATCGTGATCGATCTAACTGACCTAATCAAATGGAATACACCTGATAGGCGAATCAGATAGATGCCTCTCTGGAGCTGCCCAGGAGGCGGTGCATCCTCGCGCCGGCCCGGAAATCAGCGAAGAGCGCGGATTTCCAGGACCACGGCGCAAGGCTGCGGTCCGCATCAATTCAAGATTCGCGCTGGCTCCCGGCCCGACCGTCTGCTAGGAAACCGCCCGGTCGAAAGGCATCCATTGGCGGCGGCCGCGAGCCATCGCTGCCCCGCCCCGATTCCTGTTCCGCCAACCACGATCCCTGTCTGGACCGCACGCATGACCGAAGCGCGTTTTACAGTTTCCGCAAAGGGTGTCGCCGCCGGCGTCGCGGCGATGGCGGCGATCGTCGCGCTGTCGAACTACCTGGTGCAGTTTCCGATCAACGACTGGCTGACCTGGGGGGCGTTCTCCTATCCGGTCGCCTTCCTGATCACCGACCTGACCAACCGCAGCCTCGGGCCGCGGGCCGCACGCCGCGTGATCTACGCGGGCTTCGCGCTGGCCGTGGTGCTTTCGCTCTGGCTTGCCGATCCACGCATTGCGGTCGCCTCGGGGTCGGCCTTTCTGGTCGCCCAGCTGCTCGATGTCGCCGTTTTCAATCGCCTGCGGGCCGGGCTTTGGTGGCGGGCACCGCTGGTGTCATCCCTGCTCGGCTCGGCGGTGGACACAGCGCTGTTCTGGTCGATCGCCTTCGCCGGCACGGGGCTGCCCTGGCAGACCTGGGCGCTCGGCGACTTCGGCGTGAAGCTTGCCGTGACGGCACTCATGCTGGTGCCGTTCCGCCTTCTGATGCCGACCCTGCCGGCCCGTTTCGAGACAGAGAAGGCCGCCTAGCCGGCGGGCCTGACGGCCGCTAGCAGATCCGGTTTTCAGGGTTCTCGCAGGGGTGAACCTCAAAGGCCTCGAAGGAGCCGGGGCGATAGGCATCGAAGGTGCGCTTGTCGATGCAGTGCACCTTGGCAATGACGATGACCTCTCCGTTCACGCTGCGCTCGGCAACCTGGGAAAAGAAGGCCACCTCGCAGTCATAGCTGACCAGCATCTGGTCCCGCAGGATCGGACCCCATTCCTGCTCGGAGGTTTGGCCCAGAACCGGCGATGACGCGAGAACGGCGGCCAAAGCGACAGACACAAAAACACGCGACGGGGTCGTCTTCCCTGGCATTGCGAATACTCCTGCAGCGATGCGACTGACCCTCGAAGTCTCGCCGGTTCCCAGAGGCAAGGCCTTGATTTGGCTCAAACAGCAGCCAGGGGATCGCCCGCACCGGACGCAGGTCAAGACAACGCCGCCTGCGTCTGCTGTCAGCCCAGAACCACTCGACGCCGGCGCGGTGCAAAGCGATAGAGAAGCGCAAGCAGAAGGCTGACGCAGACTGCCAGCAGCGGCTGAACCAGAGGCATCAGCCAGGCCTCGCGGTCCAGCATGGCGGCGGCTGCGTAGACCCAGAGAGCAGCGAACAGAGCGACCGCAGGCAGGACAAGCCAGATCCGAATCCGCAAGGCCGCGACCGCCACGGCAAGAGACAGAAGCCCGGCGACGACAACACCGAACGGGGTAACAAGGCTGTTGACCGCCTCGCCGCGCAGCAGGTTGTTCACCGCTGTGGCAGCCACGACGACATCGGCCGTCCCGGGCGGCCCGTCGAGCGCCTCCAAGCTACGCATGGCCGGCAACTGACAACGACCGGGACTCAAAGCCCCGCTGCCGCCGGCGTCGAGGTAGCGCGCGGAGGTGAGATGCCGGCCCGCAGGCGCTTCCACACGTCCCAGCAGAACGACCTTGCCTCGAAACCGTTCTTCAAAGAAGGCGCGTTCGCCCTGCTGGGCACAGGCATGCAGGTCGGCAAAGGAGTAGACCGGGATACCCCCGTTGCCGCTGTCGGGGTTCAGGATCATCGCATTGGCGGCGGAGCCGGGGACCGAGCGGTCGGCGAGGCGGATATCGCTGCCCGCCACCAGTTCCGGCCTCTCGTTCAGCGCGCGGGCGGCCAGTTCCAGCGGCAGCGAGGGCTCCAGACGTGTAACGCCGCTTGGCGTCGGCAGTTCATGGTAGAGGGCAATCCGGCGCACGACCCCGTCGCTGTCGGGCTGCAACTCGGCAAGACGGACGTGGCGGTAGCCGCCGACCGCGGCGATGTGCGCGGGCAGAGGCGAGAGGCGGTCCGGCCCCGGTGCCCGGCGGCCCAGCACCAGCTGACCGGCCTGTCCGGCTTCACCCAGGAAGCCGGTGTAGGCTGCGTCATACCCCGGTGCCGCTGCTTCGCCGGAAGCCGTGAAGCCGTGATACTGGGCCATAACCGCGGCACCGCCTTCACGCACGGCCGCCATAACTTCTGCGACCTGGGGCGTCCACAGCTCGAAGGGCAGCCGGTCAAAAGGCGGCCGCAGCTGCGTCTCGCGATCGACGCCGATGATGACCGTCGGCGATGCCTGGCGAAGATGGCGCTGCCCGTAGAGGGCATGCCTGAGGGCAAAGAGACCATCAAGGGCGGGGCCTTCCAATGCCCGTACGGCGGGTTGCGCCACCAGCAGGGTCGCCAGGGCACTTATCGCAAGCGCTGAAAGTCCGTCAAACCACCGCATAGTCGTCAGCGATCCCGGTGTGAGCGTGCCGCCCCTTCGCCGCCAGAGCCGTGGGAAGCGCCGTGCGCGACGACGCCCATCCACCAGGCCCCCTTCTGTCGGGCCCCCATCTGTCAGATTTCCATCTAAATGCCTGAATGCAGCTTACCGGGGCGTTAACACGACGCCACAACGGCCGGCTGAAACAAGGCGCCGCGATGGGGAATAAACCGCCAGACTGGGCGGTCTCTAAGTATGAAAGCACGGAGCCTGTGACTTCCTTCCTTTCGCTGCCGGCAAACCAGGGACTGGCCAGCCGGTCATCTGACGGCGGCGCGATTAAAGCAGAGGATGGGGGCACGGGTGAAGGTGCCAAGTGAAACAGCATTGACCGAAACAGGCAACGTCGTGCCCGACGATTTTGGTGACGTTGAGAACTACGGGCGGTGCCCTTCCCTCACGGCCCGTATTGGCGGCCGGCGCAGCTCTCTCCCCATGGCGCCGGCCGCACCCCTCCCTCAGCCACGCGTCAGCGGTGGCTGAGAACCAGGAGAACGACTGGGCAGCGTGCCGATAGAATTGTCCGCAACAACTGCGGACATTGCACCCGGAGGATCCGACTATGAAGAAGACGCTTCTTTCCACCAGTATTGTCGCGGCGGCTCTTGCCCTCTCGCTGGGCGCCTGCGACCAACAGCAACAGTCCGAGAACAGCGGCGACGGCAGCAGCCAGCCTCTGCAACAGGGCGCAGTGCCCGCCGATTCGGGATCGAGCAGCAGCACGGCCCTGCCCCCGACCACCACGCCGGAGTCGACCGTTCCGGAGGCCGGCGCCACGGCGCCGCAGCAGGACGACCTGCCGGCCCCCGCCGACGATCCCGCGTCCAGCAGCACGCAGTAGTTTCATGTTTGCTGCGGGCAATCGCGGCCACGTTACGGCCATCACCCGCAGCACAGGCGGACTCCGGCGGCAGCAGGCCGCCGGGTTTGCCCGCCTTTGCGCCACAATTCGCCATAAATCAGTCCCGTTAAGGTTCCAGGACAGCCAAAGCCGCGACGCCTACCTTCAAATCGATCGGGTTGGGGAGAGCCCTTCCCGAGAGAGCACCATATCCAGGGAGGTACCAAGCGTGGCTGAACCAGAAACCTCGGTCTTGGAGCATATCCCCGGTCTCAGACGATACGCGCGCGCCCTGACGGGCGATCCGGCTGAAGCCGACGATCTCGTTCAGGAATGCCTCAGCCGGGCGCTCGCCCGGCGCCAGAAAGGCTCCGAGATCCGCAACCTCAGAGCCTATCTCTTCGCCATCCTGCACAATGCGCATGTGGACCGGCTGAACGAAAAGCAGCGCTGGAGCTACAATCTCACCGACGAGTTCCTCGAGAACCGTCTGTCCAGGCCGGCATCGCAGACCGATCGACTGGCCTTGCGGGACCTTGCCGAAGCGCTCGAAAGACTTCCCGAGGAGCAGCGCCAGGCCGTCCTGCTGGTCGGCTATGAAGGAATGAGCTACAAGGCCGCTGCCGCCGTCATGGAAGTGCCCATCGGCACCATAATGTCCCGTCTTTCGCGTGGTCGGGAGGCACTCAGACGCCTTACCAGCGGGGCGCCGATGGCCAACCTAAGGAAGGTACAGTAAGGCCAATGCCCCCAACCGGCCGGGAACCGCCGCAGTGGCAGGAGCCGCCCTCCGGAAACGACAACAGCGTTTCCGAAGAAGACCTGCAGGCCTATGTCGACGGTCTGCTGCCGGCGGCCGACCGCGCGCGGATCGAGGCCTACCTGGCGCTGCGCGCCGACGAGAGCGAGCGCCTGGCCGCCTACCGCAAACAGAACATCGGCCTGCATGGCCTGTTTGATTCGAGCAACGACGGTTCCGGCGGCACCGACGATCTCGACCGTCTGCCGCCGCAGATGGCGATGCTGGCACAGCAGCTCGACGGCAAGCTTCGGGCCGCTGCGCCCGGGCGCAGCTACAGCCGGCCGCTGCGCAGCCTGGCGGCGGCTCTAGCGGTCATGATCACCGCGGGCGGCGCCGGCTGGCTGACCTACGATCAGTCCTTCAGACCAACCGATCCCCTGGTGGCCTTCACCCGCCAGGCGGCCGAGGCCCACGCGCGCCTGGCCGAACGGCAGCTTGCCGGAACCTCCGGCACGGAAACCGGCGGCCGCCAGGTGGTCACCTGGCTGTCGGAGCAGCCCGAGGGCGCTCCATTGCGTGTGCCTGATCTCGAGAGCCTCGGATTCCAGCTCGTCGCGGAGCGGGTGACGCCCGGCGCCAGCGGCCAGCGTGCCGCGCAACTGCTTTACCAGGACGAGGACGGACAGCGGATCTCGCTCTTCATGCGGGCCGGCCGGTCCAACGCCAACACCAGCTTCACCTTCACCCGCGAAGGCGAAGCGTCCCAGTTCTTCTGGCGCAGCGGAAGCTTCGCTTACAGCCTGATCGGCATGATGGAACAGAAGCGCCTTCTGGAAATCGCCGAGGTGATCAGCGAAGAACTGCAGAGGAATGCCAAGGATGCAGAGGCAGGCGCCAAAGCGTCCGGACCGGGCGAAGCCGTATCCGCGACCATCGCACCGGCTATTGCACCGGCCGACGCAGTCGACGGCTCCGAAAGCTCGACCATGGTGCCCGAGCCGGCCGGAACGGCGGAGACCGGCCCCGTGATAGAGCCACCGGCAGAAACGGCGCCGGTCAAGCCCGAACTGATGCCGCTCCCGCCCCTGCCGACGCCGCTGCCCGAAGGCGACAGCGTCCCCAAGGACACCTGAGGCCGCCGCGCACCAGCCGGCCCACCGCCGTCCGACCGACCGCCGCGCGCACGGTCGCCAGCCGCCAGCATAGATGCTAGCATCCGATTCGATTCTGTAGGGATGACTGGGCAGTCCCGACCGCTTGACCGTGAAAGGATGCTTGCATGACCCCTGCCGCGCGCCTGGCCGCTGGCCTTTTTCTGACCGCTCTTGCCGCTCTCGCCCTCTGGGCCCTGCCCACTGCGGCTCAGGAACAGGAAAGCCAAAAACTGGTGATTCCCCTCGCCGACCCTGAAGAAGGGCTGCGCCTTTTCGTCGGCAAGGGCTGCGTGGTCTGTCATGCGGTGAACGGCGTTGGCGGCAAAGCCGCCCCGGCCCTGGATGCCGACCCTGACGCGCCTTATCTGGACGTGCTCGACTTCACCGCGCGCATGTGGCGCGGCGCCCCGACCATGATCGTGCTGCAGGAAATGGAGATGGGCTACCAGATCGAGCTGACAGGCGACGAGTTGGCGCACATCGCGGCCTTCGCCTCCAGCCCTTCGGTGCAAAGCCGGTTCAGCGACAATGACATTCCGGAAGTCATCCGCGACTGGATGGTGGACGAGGTCTATCAGGAACTGGACCCGGATTACATGGCCCGCTAGCGACCCCGGCCTCTACGGACAGACTTGCAGCAAACTTCCCTGCAGCTATGACGCGTGGGCGCAGGGCGCCTTGGCGCCTAAGCCGTCATGGAGGTCAAGCATCTCCCCGAGCCACTCGGCCACGGGGTCGCCCGGCTGCAGGACCGGCTCCCGCGACGAGCAGCGCGCCCACTGGAAGGCGCCGAAGACGATGTAATCGGCAAAGCCCGGGGTCGCTCCACCGAGGAACCCGGTGGCCTTGAGGCTGGAGCGTAAGGGTACGAGGCAGGCGTCCAGAGCCTTCGCGTGATCCGCACGCGGCTCGCAGTAGTCCTCCAGGCTCTTTCCCAGTGCCGCCTCGCGGCTCTGGCGAAAGTAGACTGCATCCTCCGGCGTCAGAACCTGGACGATGTCGGCCAGGATCAGGCGTACGAGGGCCGGGTGCAGCTGGGTCTCGCACCAGCGCTTGACAAAGAATCCGGCTGCGCGGGCCTGCGCACCGTCAAAGAGTGCCGGCCGTTCCGGATAGGTTTCGTCCAGGTAAAGCGCGATGTCCCAGGAGTCGGTGACGAGCCGCTCGCCGTCCACCAGCACAGGCACCCGCTCCTGCCCGGAGAACGCGATGACGTGCTTCTCCGTGAAGCGCCAGGGAATGGTCTCCACTGCCAAGCCCTTGTGCGCCAGCGCCATCTTGATGCGCCAGCAGTAGGGGCTGAAGCGCACTGCCGGGTCTTTTCCAGCCAGGTCGTACATCTTCAGGCTCACGCGCCATCTCCTCCGCTCCCGTCACGACGGGCCGCAGTGTCGCAGTTGGAAGCCGCAAGAAAAAGAGGAACAGGGGCGGAAACAGCGGCGCGCCCCCCTCGCCTCTTTGCCGAAGCGCAAGCTCCGGCCCTCCTTCAGCCTTCAACCTCCTGGCGGGCAGCATAGGCTTTCATGGCCGTGGTCAGGTAGGTGGTGAAGCCTTCGGCCAGCGTCTCGTAGCGCTTCGTGAAGTCGGGATGCGACTGGTAGAGTTCCGCCAGACTGGCATAGTCCTCGGGGGCGCAGGGCCGGCCCCACATCGCGGCGATCCAGTCATGGTGCCGCCTGAGAAGCGGGTCGAGAACATCGGAGTCCGGTGCGATGCCGTGCTCCAGTCTTTTCACCAGGCCGGCTTCGATATCGGCCAGCTCCGCCATGGCCGCCGCTTTTTCATGCTCGGGCTTTGCCTGGAAGCGCTTCCGGCTGAGAGCGACGGTGTCGGCCATCTCGCCACCGTAGTGGTCGGCCAGCCAGCGCTCGTAGGCGCGCTGGCGTTCCGGCGGAAAGCCGACGTAGAGTTCCGTTGCCTTCACTGCTCTATCTCCCTTCAACGTGGCGATCGTGCGGTCGATCGTCGTGATGAGTTGGCGATAGCGCTCGGCCGCCAGAATCAGCTTCTTCCTGTGCTGTTCAAGCGCCGTCACATGGTCGAAGTCGGGCTGATCCAGAAGTTCGGCGATCTGCGCCAGGGGCAGTCCGAATTCCCGGTAGAAGAGGATCTGCTGCAGCCGCAGCAGTTCCTCCTCGCCGTAGTAGCGGTACCGGTTCTCGCCAATCAGCGCAGGCGTCAGAAGCCCGATGTCGTGGTAGTGATGCAGCGTCCTGACGGACACCCCAGCCAGCTTTGCCACCTCTTTCACCGTAAACTTCGGCATCGTCTGCACCTCCGCGAGAAGGTCAGATAGGCCCTCACGCTACGTAAGGGTCAAGGGCTCGGAAGGGATTTTTTTGATGGGCTGCCCGGCGGGTACCACCGTCAGCGGATCACCCGCCCGCCGCGGCAGCCGTCTCGGCCGGCTGGCCGCTTTCCGCGGCGCAGACCGTAAGGGCAAAGGCATAGGCCAGAGCCACCTCGTTGAGCTTGTCGAAGCGGCCGGCCGCCCCGGCGTGTCCTGCCGTCATGTTGGTCTTCAGGAACAGCGGGTTGCGGTCGGTCTTCACGGCCCGCAGCTTCGCGACCCACTTGGCCGGCTCCCAGTAGGTCACCCGCGGATCGGTCAGGCCGGCCGTGACCAGAATCGGCGGATAGTCCTGCGCCACCACGTTGTCATAGGGCGAATAGGCGGCGATGGTTGCGTAGGCCTTCGCATCTTCGATGGGGTTGCCCCATTCCGGCCATTCCGGCGGCGTCAGCGGCAGTTCCTTATCGCACATCGTCGTCAGGACATCGACGAAGGGCACCTCCGCGATGACCGCGCCGAACAGCGCAGGCGCCATGTTGACCGCGGCTCCCACCAGCAGCCCGCCGGCCGAGCCGCCGTGGGCGACGATACGGCCCCTGCGGGTCAGTCCGCGCGCGACCAGCGCCTCGCCGGCGGCAATGAAATCCAGGAAGGTGTTCGTCTTCTTCTCCAGCTTGCCGTCGAGATACCAGCCGTAGCCCTTGTCGGTGCCGCCGCGGACATGGGCGATCGCATAGATGAAACCGCGGTCGATAAGGCTGAAGCGGTTGGTGGAGAAGCCCGCCGGAATGGCATGGCCGTAGGACCCATAGCCGTACAGCAGGAGCGGCGCCGAGCCGTCGAGCGGGGTGGACCTGTGCCGGACCAGTGAGACCGGCACCTCCGCGCCATCGTGGCTCTTCGCCAGAAAGCGCTCGCTCACGTAGTCGGCGGGATCGTGTCCGCTCGGCACCTCCTGCTCTTTCAGGAGCTGTCGGCTGCGCTGGACCATGTCGTAGTCGTAAGTTCGCACCGGCGTGGTCAGCGAGCTGTAGACGAACCGCAGCGTCGCCGTGTCGTAGAGATAGCCGGGCAGCAGCCCCAGGGAATAGGCCTCCTCGTCGAAGGCGATGGTGTGTTCGCTGCCGTCGGCTATGGCGGTGACGATGGCCTGCGGCACGCCGTTTACGCGCTCGAGACGCACGAAGTGACTCTTGAAGGTCAGAAGACTGAGAACGAGTCGCCCGGGGCGGTGCGGCACCAGGTCCTGCCAGGCATCGCGCCCTGCAGCGTCGAGCGGTGCCTCGACAATCTTGAAGTCGATGGCCCCCTCGGCATTGGTCAGGATCAGGAAGCGGTCGTCCTGATCGCTGACCGAGTACTCCACGCCGCTTTCCCGCTGCGCCAGGAGACGCGCGTCCTCCTCCGGCCGGTCCGCCGGCACTACCCGCACTTCCGAAGTGGTGTGGTCGTGAGCGGATATGACGATGAAGCGCCGGCTTTCGGTAACGCCCAGGCCGATGAAGAAACCCGGGTCGGGCTCCGCGTAGACCAGGACGTCCTCCGCAGGGTCGCTTCCCAGGCGGTGGCGAAAGACCTTCGAGGGCCGATGCTCCGCATCCAAGGTCACATAGAAGAGGGTCTGGCCGTCGTTCGCCCAGGCAATGGACCCCTGAGCTCCGGTAATGCTCTCCTTGAGCTGCGCGCCGGCTTCCAGGTCCTTGACGTTGATCACGTACTGCTCTGACCCGTTGCGGTCCGTGGCATAGGCGAGGAAGCGGTGGTCCGGGCTGTGCTCGCAGGATGCGACGCGAAAAAACGTCTCCCCTTCCGCCTCCCGGTTGCCGTCCAGCAGGACCTCTTCGACATCGCCGCCGGCCGCCTTGCGGCAGAACAGGGGGTGCTGGCCGCCGATCTCAAAGCGATGATAGTAGGCAAAGGCTCCGTCCGGGCTCGGCACCGAGCTGTCGTCTTCCTTCAGCCGTGCCTTCATCTCGCCGAACAGGGTCTTCTGAAGCGCTTCGGTCGAGGCCATTCCGGTCTTGGTGAAGGCATTCTCTGCCTCCAGATAGGCACGGATTTCGGGACCCAGAGCGGCGGGATCGCTCATGACCTCGCGCCAGTTGTCCGCCCGCAGCCAGGCATAGGGGTCCTCACGGACGATGCCGTGCAGCGTGGTCTGCTTGGGATGCCTGGGGGCGACCGGGGGGGCGACCGGGGCGGCGAGCGGCCCCGGCTGACCGGCTTCCGCCTCGTTGGTTCCCGACGAGTCGTTCTTTGGGGCCTGAATGTCTTTTGCGGGCACCTTGCGGTTCACTCCGTTGTCTAGCGTTAACCCAACCTATGCGGCTCGGCCTTGGCTCTGGTCTGGCTCTGGCCCGGGTCTGGCCTGAAGGACCCGCCCCGGCAGGATCTGCCCTCTGAGGCTTCGCCCGCCAACCGCTTGTCTTTGCTGGCTTTTGTACAGCATGCCGCGCGGCCTTGTGACGCATGGCGCAAAGAGCCTGCGGAAGATTAGCATTCCCTGAGACCGCGGCCTTCCCCGAAGTCTACCGCAGCTTATGTGGCTTTGACCTGGATCAATGGCAAGCGTGAGAGAGACTGTCATGAAAAACCTGAAAGGGTCGGTGGTCGCCGACGCTGGAGGGGGGATTGCGACGTCGTCGAACCGGCGATGCCAAGAGCGTCAAAGCACCTTCAGCTGCGGTCATCGCCGGACCAGAACACGTCACTACTGGGGCACTCCATGAACAGCGCGAGCGAGGTCAAGGCTACCTCACCACTCACCTATGGCCTGGGCCTGGTCCTGGCCGCCGGCGGCCTGATGGGCCTATTCCTCGTTGCCAACGCGCGAGACGGGGCAATCGCCCTGCATGGCTATCTCTTCGTCGCCTTCTGCACGCTTGGCGTCTTCTGGATGATCAAGCGCCACTACGACGGCGCCGATCCGATCGCCCGCGAGGAAGGCGGCGTTCTCTACAACGACGGTGTCGTCCGCGCCGGCTGTATCGCCTCCCTGTTCTGGGGGATCGTCGGGTTCCTGGCCGGGCTGGTGATCGCGCTGCAGCTTGCCTACCCGGCGCTCAACTTCGACCTGCCCTGGACGAACTTCGGGCGGCTGCGCCCGGTACACACCTCCGCGGTGATCTTCGCGTTCGGCGGCAACGTCCTGCTCGCCACCTCGTTCCACGTCGTCCAGCGCACCTGCAAGGCGCGGCTGGCCGGCGACTGGGCGCCCTGGTTCGTCTTCTGGGGCTATCAGCTCTTCATCGTCATGGCCGCCAGCGGCTACGTGTTGGGCGTCACCCAGTCGAAGGAGTACGCAGAGCCGGAGTGGTACGTCGATCTCTGGCTGACCATCGTCTGGGTCGTCTACCTGCTGGTCTTCCTGGGCACGCTGATGAAGCGGCGCGAGCCCCACATCTATGTCGCCAACTGGTTCTACCTGGCCTTCATCGTGACCATCGCGATGCTGCACATCGTCAACAACCTGGCGCTGCCGGTCTCGCTGACCGGCGCCAAGAGCTACCAGCTCTTCGCCGGGGTGCAGGACGCGCTGACCCAGTGGTGGTATGGCCACAATGCGGTGGGCTTCTTCCTGACCGCCGGCTTCCTGGGCATCATGTACTACTTCGTGCCGAAGCAGGCGAACCGGCCGGTCTATTCCTACCGCCTCTCGATCGTCCACTTCTGGTCGCTGATCTTCCTCTACATCTGGGCCGGCCCGCACCACCTGCACTACACCGCTCTGCCGGACTGGGCGCAGACCCTGGGCATGACCTTCTCGATCATGCTGTGGATGCCCTCCTGGGGCGGCATGATCAACGGCCTGATGACGCTGTCGGGGGCCTGGGACAAGCTGCGCACCGATCCGGTCCTGCGCATGCTGGCGGTCTCTGTCGCCTTCTACGGCATGAGCACCTTCGAAGGCCCGGTGATGTCCATCAAGGCCGTGAACTCGCTGAGCCACTACACCGACTGGACCGTCGGCCACGTGCACTCCGGCGCGCTCGGCTGGGTCGGCTTCGTCAGCTTCGGCGCCATCTACTACCTGGTGCCCAAGCTCTGGCACCGCACGCGGCTCTACTCCGTCAACCTGGTCAGCCTCCACTTCTGGGTCGCGACCATCGGCATCGTGCTCTACATCACCGCAATGTGGGTCTCCGGCATTCTGCAGGGCCTCATGTGGCGGGCCTACGACAGCCTCGGCTTCCTGGAGTTCTCCTTCGTCGAGACGGTGGAAGCGATGCACCCCTTCTATGTGATCCGTGCCCTGGGCGGCGCACTCTACCTGCTGGGTGCTCTGATCATGGTCTACAACTGCTGGCGGACCATCCGCGGCGATCTGAAGGAGGAGAAGGTCGCCGGCCTTCCCGCCGCAGCGCCGCAGCCGGCCGCAGCCGCGCAGTAAGGAGGCAATCATGGCATTCAAACACGCCGTCATCGAAAAGAACTCGATCCTCCTGCTGGTGCTGACCCTGCTGGTGGTTTCCGTCGGCGGCCTCGTCGAGATCGCGCCGCTGTTCTATCTCGAAAGCACGATCGAGAAGGTGAAGGGCATGCGGCCCTACAGCCCGCTCGAACTGGTCGGCCGCAACATCTACATCCGCGAAGGCTGCTACAACTGCCACAGCCAGATGGTGCGTCCGCTGCGCGACGAGCAGGAGCGCTACGGCCACTACTCGCTGGCGGCCGAGAGCATGTACGACCATCCCTTCCAGTGGGGCTCCAAGCGCACCGGGCCGGATCTGGCGCGGGTCGGCGGACGCTACTCGGACGACTGGCATGTGGCGCACATGAACGACCCGCGCTCCGTGGTGCCGGAGTCGATCATGCCGGGCTATCCCTTCCTCGCCGAGACGACGCTGGACGTCCGCTTCATCGCCGACCACCTGCGCGCCAACCGCGGGGTCGGGGTGCCCTACAGCGACGAGATGATCGAGGCGGCGGAGGCAGATCTTCTGGCCCAGGTCACGCCGGACACCGACGCGGCCGATGCGCTGCTGGTGCGCTATCCCGGCGCGAAGGTGGCCAACTTCGATGGCAATCCAGAGCTGACCGAATTGGACGCGATGATCGCCTATCTGCAGATGCTGGGCACACTGGTCGACTTCGAGACCTATGAGCCCGAAGCGAACTACCGCTAGGAGGCCGCGCGATGACACCCGACTCGACCTACGAAAAAGTCGCGGAGTTCGCCGCCACTTACGGCCTGCTCTATCTCATGGTGCTGTTCGCGGGCGTGCTGGTCTACGCCTTCTGGCCCAAGAACAAGAAGAAATTCGAAGAAGCGGCGCGCCGCCCGCTTGAGGAGGACTGATCGTGGCCGACAACAAAGAAGTCGATCAGATTTCCGGGGTCGAGACCACCGGACACGAGTGGGACGGGATCAAGGAACTGAACAACCCCCTGCCCCGCTGGTGGCTCTGGACCTTCTACGCGACCTGCCTCTGGGCCTTTGCCTATTGGATCGTGATGCCGGCCTGGCCGCTGATCAGCAGCCACACCGCCGGTGTGCTGGGCTACTCCTCGCGCGAGCAGTTGGCCAAGACCGTGGCCACGGCGCGCGAAGCGCAGAGCGTCTACCTGAACCGCATCGAGAGCGCCTCCCTGGAGGAGATCGTCGCCGACAGCGAGCTTCTGGAATTCGCCCTGGCCGGCGGCGGCTCTGCCTTCGCCGTCAACTGCTCGCAGTGCCACGGGCGCGGCGCGGCCGGCTACGTCGGCTATCCGAACCTCAACGACGATGACTGGATCTGGGGCGGCAGCCTGGAGGCAATCAGCCACGCCATCCACTTCGGCATCCGTTCGGATCATGAAGAGACCCGCTTCAACGAGATGCCGGCCTACGGCCGCGACGAACTTCTCACGCGCGAGGAAATCAACGACGTCGCCGAGTACGTCCTCTCCCTCTCCGGGAGCGGGGAAGACGCCGCGGCGGCGGCACGGGGCGAGGTAACCTTCGCCGAGCAATGCAGTGCCTGCCACATGGAAAACGGCGAAGGCAATTATGAACTGGGGGCGCCGAACCTGTCTGATGCCATCTGGCTCTACGGCGGCGACAAGAGCGCTGTGGTGGAATCCATCACCAACAGCCGTGCCGGCATGATGCCGGCCTGGACCGGTCGTCTCGACGAGGCGACCATCAAGCAACTGGCAGTCTACGTTCACTCCCTCGGGGGCGGTGAGTGACGTGGTGACCAAGGAAAGCCTTGGTATGAGGAGAGATCATGGTCGAACAGGCGGTCGTGGAGCACACCACCGCGGGAGTGACGGCAGACCGACAGGGGGGCGTAGAACGCTCCGACGCTGAGCCGGTCAACAAAAAGGAGAAGCGCTCCCTTTACCAGAAACGGATAAAGATCTATCCGAAGCTGGCAAAGGGCGCCTTCCGGCGGTGGAAATGGGTCATCATGGCGGTGACCCTCGGGATCTACTATCTGACACCCTGGATCCGCTGGGACCGCGGCCCCAACGCGCCTGACCAGGCGGTCCTGATCGATTTCCCGGCCCGGCGGTTCTACTTCTTCTTCATCGAGATCTGGCCGCAGGAGGTCTACTACATCACCGGCCTTCTGATCCTGGCGGCGATCGGACTGTTTCTGATCACCAGCCTGGCCGGTCGTGTGTGGTGCGGCTACACCTGTCCGCAGACGGTCTGGACGGACCTCTTCATCGCCGTGGAGCACGCGATCCAGGGCGACCGGGCTGCGCGCATCCGTCTCGACAAGGCGCCCTGGGGCGTCGAGAAGGTGCTGCGCAAGGCGGGCACCCAGGTGGCCTGGGTCATCATCGCCGTCTGTACCGGCGGCGCCTGGGTCTTCTACTTCGCCGATGCACCGACGCTGGCCGCCGACCTCCTCGCCTTCCAGGCCGCGCCGGTGGCCTACATCACCATCGGCGTGCTCACCTTCACCACCTATCTCCTGGGCGGCTTCGCGCGCGAGCAGGTCTGCACCTACATGTGCCCCTGGCCGCGCATCCAGGGCGGGCTCCTGGACGAGGAATCGCTGGTCATCACCTACAACGAGGACCGCGGTGAGCCGCGCGGTGCCCGCAAAAAGGGCGACCATCCCGCTGCGCTGGGCGACTGCGTCGCCTGCAACCAGTGTGTCGCCGTCTGCCCCATGGGCATCGACATCCGTGACGGCCAGCAGCTCGAGTGCATCACCTGCGGGCTCTGCATCGACGCCTGCAACTCGGTGATGGACAAGGTGGGGCTGCCGCGCAACCTGATCGAATACAGCACCCTGGCCAATGTCGAGCGGGTCCGCGCCGGCGAAAAGCCCCGTCTCAGGCTGATCCGCCCGCGGACCATCGTCTATTCCGGTCTGATCGCCGTGGTCGGTGTGATCATGCTCTTCACCCTGGTGACCCGCGCCGACCTGGATCTCAACATCCTGCGCGACCGCAATCCGCTTTTCGTCGCGCTCTCCGATGGGTCGATCCGCAACGGCTATACGGTGAAGATCATCAACAAACAGCACCAGGAGCGGACTTTCGGGCTGGAGCTGGTGGGCCTGCCTGGCGTGGAGTTGACGGTGGTCGGCGCCGGCGCTGACCCCGGTGCCCTTGCGGTCGGACCGGACAGCCTCGCCAGCTTCCGGGTTTTCGCCACCGCCCCGCGCGACAGCGTCACCGACGGCGCGGTCGACGTCACCTTCCGCATCGTCGACCGGGCCGGCGGCACCGCCAGCAACGATACGGTCTTCCGTGGCCCAGAGGATTAGGACCAGAGGATTAGGGCCAGAGGATTAGGGCCCGAGGATTAGGACCAGAGGATTAGGAGCAGCCGATGAGCAACACCACAGGCATGGAGAGCGCAGCCATGAAGATACGCGGCAAACACGTGCTCGCGGGAATGCTCGGCTTCTTCGGGGTGATCATCGCCGTCAACTCGGTCTTCGTCTACCTGGCCCTCGATACCTTTACCGGTGTGACGACGGACAGCGCCTATCAGGACGGCTTGAACTACAACGAGACCCTGGCCGACCGCGATACGCAACGCGCTCTGGGCTGGCAGGCCGCTGTGGCCATGACCGACCTGGGGGCCGACGGCGAGGAACTGACCGTGACCCTTCGCGACCGCGACGGGGCCGCAGTGACCGGCCTTACGGTGACCGGGGTCCTGAAACGCCCGACCCATGACGGCCACGACCAGCCGGTGACCCTCACCGAGGCGGCGCCGGGAGAGTACGTGGCCGACGTCACCCTGCCCCTGCGCGGCAACTGGGATCTTACCCTGCTCGCAGAAGGCGGCCGGGCGACGGCGCAGGGCACGGCCTTTGAGATGAAGACGCGCCTATGGTTGAAATAGCGCCCGATCTTCCGCGCGCCAAGGCGGCAAGCCAGGCGGCCGCGCCCCAGGCAGCAGCCGCCGGCTGCTGCCCCGGCGGCGTCGTCGCGGAGCTGGCGCAAACGACGGAATCAGGCCTCACCGCGGCCGACTTCGCCGATCAGCTCCGCCGCAAGGACGACGGCAGCGAGGCGCTGACCCTCGTGGTGCAGAACCTGCACTGCCCGAGCTGTATCCGCAGCATCGAGTCGGCGGTGGAGGGCGCACCCGGCCTTATCAAGGCCCGGGTCAACCTCAGCACCCGCCGTCTTGAACTGCAGTGGGATCCCGAAAAGACAGGAGCCGAGCCCCTGCTGGCGGCAGTCTCCGCGCGCGGCTACCGTCTGGTGCCGCTGGACCCGGAGCAGTTGCAGAGCGCCTCCGCGGCGGAAGAAAAAGAGCTGCTCTGGGCCATGGCGGTCGCCGGCTTTGCCGCCAGCAACGTGATGCTGCTGTCGGTTTCCGTCTGGTCCGGCCTGGTGACCGACATGGGGCCGGCAACGCGCACCCTGATGCACTGGGTTTCGGCGATGATCGCCCTGCCCGCCGTTGCCTATGCCGGGCGGCCGTTCTTCCGCTCCGCCCTGACAGTCCTGCGCAGCGGCCACACCAACATGGACGTGCCGATCTCCCTCGCCGTCATCCTCGCTGCGGGCATGAGCCTTTCGGAGACCCTGCGCGGCAGCGATCATGTGTTTTTCGATGCCTCCGTGATGCTGCTGTTCTTCCTTTTGATCGGGCGGTTCCTCGATCTGCGCCTGCGCGGCCGGGCCCGCTCGGCCGCCGAGAACCTGACGGCGCTGAAGGCAACGGCGGCAACGGTGGTTGCCGCCGACGGCAGCCTGCAGAGCCTCCCCATCAACCGGCTGAAACCCGGCATGACCGTCGCCGTGGCCGCCGGGGAGCGCATTCCCATGGACGGCGAAGTACTCTCCGGCCGCTCGGAGGTCGACGCCTCGCTCCTGACCGGCGAAAGCCTACCGCAGCCCGTCTATGAAGGCGCCGCGGTCTATGCCGGCACCGTCAACGGCGGCGGCGCCCTGCGCATCGCGGTCACCGCCCTGCCCGACGAAAGCCTGCTGGCGGAAGTCGTGCGGCTGATGGAATCCGCCGAGCAGGGACGCGACCGCTACGTGCGCCTCGCCGACCGGGTGGCCCGTCTTTATGCGCCCGTCGTCCACCTGCTGGCCGCTGCGACCTTCGCCGGCTGGCTCGCCCTTTCCAGCCTGCCCTGGCAGGACAGCCTCATGATCGCCATTGCGGTCCTCATCATCACCTGCCCCTGCGCCCTCGGGCTGGCGGTGCCGGCGGTCCAGGTCGCCGCCGTCGGGCGCCTGATGAAGCAGGGCATCCTGGTGAAGTCCGCCGACGCGCTGGAGCGTCTGGCCCAGGTCGATACCGTTGTCTTCGACAAGACAGGCACCCTGACCCGCGGCTGTCCTTCCCTGCAGAACGCCGCGAACGTCGATCCCGCTCTGCTGGCCCTGGCCGCCGACATCGCCCGTCACAGCCGCCACCCGCTGGCCCGCGCCCTGACCCGAGCGGCAGCGGGCACCGGAAGAGACCTCATCGTCCAGGAGCATGCCGGTGACGGCCTCTCGACCGAGATCGACGGCAAGACGATCCGTCTCGGCCGCCGTGGCTGGTGCGGCATCGATGACGGTTCTGCCGACGACGCGATGGAGCTTTGGCTGAGCGGCGGTGACTTTGCTCCTCAGCGCTTCACCTTCAACGACGCCCCCAGGGCCGACGCAGCCGAAGTGATCGCCGCCCTGAAGGCACGGGGGATTGCCGTGGAACTGCTGTCGGGCGACCGCAGCGGCGTGGTGGCCCGACTTGCCGAAGACCTGGGGATCGACGTCTGGCGCGGCGATTGCCGCCCTGCCGACAAGATCGCGCGGCTCGAAGACCTGAAGGCAGAAGGCCGCCGCACGGCGATGATCGGCGACGGCCTGAACGACGCCCCGGCGCTCGCCACCGCCTTTGCCTCCCTCTCCCCGGCCGAGGCCGCCGATGTCAGCCAGATCGCCGCCGACATCGTTTTTCAGGGCGAGCGCCTGTCGCCTGTGGTGGAGGCCATCGGCACCGCCCGTCGCGCCCGCCGGCTGGTGTTCGAGAATTTCGGCCTGGCCATGCTCTATAACCTGATCGCGGTCCCCATTGCGGTGGCCGGGTTCGTGACGCCGCTGATCGCTGCAGCGGCCATGTCCGGCTCGTCGATCATCGTCACCGCGAACGCCATGCGTCTGAACCTGAGAAACCGGGACGACGGCGCATGAGCGCGCTGATCTACCTGATCCCGGTCGCGCTCCTGCTCGGCCTGCTCGGCCTCGTCGCCTTTCTCTGGGCGCTCAAAAGCGGCCAGTTCGAAGACCTCGACGGCGCCGCCCACCGCGTGCTGCTGGACGACGAGGAGGAGGATGAGGCCGCAACGAAAGAGTCGGAGCGGCACGACCGTAGCTAATGCAAGTGCGGATCCGCTCTAGCTGTCAGAAATGGAGCGGCAGTCCCATTCAGCGGCCGATGGTATCGCGGTAGGCGTGCCAGGTGGCGTGGCCGACCAAAGGGAAGGTGATGATGAGGCCAAGGTAGAGCGTCACCAGCCCCCCGGCGGTCAGCAGCGCCACCAGCCAGGCCCAGAGCAGCATCGGTTTCGGATTGCGCAGTACCGATTGGATCGAGGTGATGACCGCGGTCATGAAATCGACGTCGCGCTCCATCAGCAGGGGTACGGAGATCACGCTGATGGCGAAGACCAAGGTGGCCAGCAGCGCGCCCGCCGCCGAGCCGACGATCAGCAGAGACAGGCCATTGGGCGTGAACAGCAGCGTCGGCACGATTTCCGTCATGGGCGGCACCTCGGTGGTGCCGAGGAAGAGGGCGAAGAGCAACGTCGCCAAACGCATCCAGACCAGCAGCACGATCATCAGGGTGACGCCGAGGAAGGCCAGGCGCATGGGCGAGCGGGTGGCGACGAAGAGTGCGGCGCCCAGAGTGACCGGCGCCCCGGTCTCCAGCCGCCGGCTGGTTTCGTAGAGGCCGACCGCGAGCATCGGCCCCACCAGCATGAAGCCGGCCACCAGGGGAAGCAGCAGGTAGGCCAGATCGGCCAGCAGCACGCCGGCCGTGATGACAAAGGACACCAGCGTAAAGATGGCACCGTAAACCAGACTGACGCCCGGCGCCTGCCACATGTCCTGCCAGCCGGCGGAAAGCCAGGTCCAGGGACGCTCGAGCTCCAGCCGGCGCACCGGTGGGAATCCGCTGCCCAGCTCGCTGTGGGTTACCGTCATGCTGTCTCCTCCCAACTGCCTGTCAGATTCTGTGTTCATCTGTTTTTGTTCTTATCTGCCTCCCGCGCCGCCATCCCTGTGACAAGCGCCTGACAAGAAGAATACCCGCAAGCCAGGCACTGCGGAAGAGGCAGCCAACACTCCGAACGCTTAGGATTCGATACAAATGATTAGGTCGCGGGCGATCTTTCGCAACGCCGGCCTACAGCCCTCAGTCGAGGGCTTGGAATTGAACCCGCTCGGCCTTGATCTGTTGCTCGCGCAGCAGCCGGAAGGTGCCGATGGACTCGTAGGGCGCACGCCGCCGGGCAAGACTGTCCAGATAGGCCACCCCGTGCACCCTGTAGCTCAGGTCGCCCCGCTCGGCCAGCAGAACCATCTGCTGAACGAGATCGACAAGCGTGGTGGAAGCAGTCACCGAGAGTACGGCCTCACCCAGGCGGGGCACGGTCGCGGACTGGTTGGAAAAGCCGCTCGCAAAGTCAGCCCCGTTGACGTCGAGATCGAAGGTAATGCCGTCCAGCGGCAGGGCAAAGTCGTTGGGGTTTCCGATCCGCAGATCGATCTGGAAGCGCTGCTCGAAAACCGAGCTGTCGAGCAAGCGCAGATCGCTGATGAAGACCTGCGGCGGAATCGGCTGCGTCGAGGTACAGGCTGCCGCCAGCAGCAGCAAGGGTAGCGCGATCAGACGCGCCACCCTTGACCACCTCTTGGTGCCTGTGCTCCGGCTTGCCATAACGTTTCCGGTCAGTTCCCGAACAGGCCGCGCCTGAGGTCGAGCGGCGACTCCGACTCGCCGTCTCCGCCACTGCCGGGTGCCAACCTGTCCAGCAGGCCCTCTGCGCCGCCTTCCGTGGCATCCTTCAGGTCGCCCGCCTCCGGCACCTTCTCCAGCAGCGCGCCGGGATCCTTGATCTGATCCGTCAGCGCACCGGCGAGGTCCGGCTTGTAGGAGATGTCGTGCCAGGGGCCGGTGACCTTGATGGGCACCGCCACACCGGCCAGATCCGACTGGCCGCCCTGCCCCTCCAGGGAGCCGACCAGCTTCGGCGTCACCTCGTAGTCGACGGTGCGCGGCGGCAGCGGAATGGTGCCGGCGCCCGTCATCCGCACCAGGGGCGCGACGAGGGAGAGGTCCTGATTGGAGACGATCCCCTTGTCGATCTGGAAGGTGCCGGAAAGCTCGGCGAAGTCGGTCTGCTCCGCGACGTCGAAGGACTGATCGATGGCTGCCACCGAGATGTTGCGCATCATCGCGGCCAGGTTAATGCCCTTCACCGCCCCATCCCGGAACACCACCGCGCCGTCCCCCTGCAGGCTGGACACCAGTTCACGCTGCGAGGCGCCGGCCGCGGTGACCGAAAGCTTGGTTTCCGTGGTGCCGAGGATGCGGTCGAAATCGGCCAGATCGTTCAGGAACGGGCCGGCCTGGAAGTTCGCCAGGTCGAAGTCCGCGGCGACTGCGGGCTGGCCGCTCGAGCCGTCGACGACGATCGTGCCCTTGCCGCTGCCCTCATAGAGCTGCATCTCCGCCAGCTCGGCCGTCAGCTTGCCGTCCTGCAGCAGCACGGCCAGGCTGCTCTGGCCGATCTTCACTTCGCGGAACTGGATACCGCCGGCATTGAAGGCGAGGTCGGCATCGAGAATGCCGAGAGCCGAGACGTCGATCGGCTCGTCGCTCCAGTCGCCGGCGTCCTGCGTGCCGCCACCGGACGCAGCAGCAGTCGTACCGCCGTCACCACCCTCACCCGCCGGCGCCTCCGGCGGCAGGTAGGGGTTGACGTTCAACTGCTCGACATTGAGCTCCGCCTTGATCACCGGCTTGGCGCCCCGCGCGTCGACAGAGAACAGACCGTCGCCGGCAATCTCGTCGATGGCAAGCTTGGCCTCGGTCAGCGCCACCTTGGCCCCGGTCATCTCCAGCATACCTTCCAGGTTAAAGGGCCCAAGGCCTTCGCCGGGGAACTCCAGGGGAGTCCCTGCCCAGGCCGCGAGGTTGCGGATCGACGGAACCGCGAGGGTCAACTGGCCCTGCAGCCCCAGTTCTTCCGCGTTGCGGGCGGCCCCGTCGAAGGAGAAGGTCACCGGCGCCGCCTCGACCTTCATGGCCAGATTGCTGGCTTCGCCGGCCATGAGGCCGCGCGGACTCTCCGCATTCACGGTGAGGGCGATGGTCTCACCGTTCCAGACCGCCGAGCCTTCCGCGGCGAAGGGGGACGCCAGACTGGGCAGCGAGAGTTCCATGTTCATCGCGCTGACCGTTTCCTGGCGCCCGCTCTGCTGGTCGAGGTAGTTTATGGTTCCGTCGATCAGACGCACCTCGCCCAGGCGGATTTCAGTGACGGCACTGCCCCCGCCATCCTGAGCGGCATCACCGCCCGAAGCCGACGGTTCGGACGGCGCAGCCGTGCCGGTCGCGAGGTCCCAGTTCGCCTTGCCCTCGGCGTCGACTTCCAGATTGATGACGGGCCGCTCCAGGATAAAGCGGTCGACCGCCACCTCGCCGCCAATCAGCGGCAGGATCTGAAGGGCCACATCCAGTCTTTCGATCGTGGCCATCTCCGGCGCTCCGGCGCCGGGGGCGTTCGAGAATCCGACATCCTCCACCGAAACTGCGATGGCGGGAAACAGCGAGAGCGAAATCGGACCGTCGATGCGCAGATCGCGCCCCGTCGCCTGCTTGGCCTGTGCCTGGATTTCCGCCTTGTAGCTCTCCAGGGGCACCACCATCGGAACGATGACCACGGCCGCGATCAGCAGCACGAGAATCACGCCCAGGCCGATCAATAGCTTCTTCATGTCGCTCAAGACCTCCTAACCAAGCGCCGGGCCGGTGCCGCGGCGCATTAACCCCCGAAAACCTTCTGCAGAATCTCTGTCGTGCGCTTCGCCGGATCGCTGCGGATGGCCGCCTCCTCCCGCGCGACGTAGGTGAAGAGACCGTCCAGCGCCTGCTCCAGGGCATAGTCGGTCAAGTCCGCCTTGGCATCCGGCATGAAGGGCAGCGCCTTGTATTCGCCCATCATCGTATCATAGGCCGCTATGGCGCCAACATCGGCCAACGACTGATCGATGACCGGGCGCATGGCCTCACCCAGCGGAGCGGTCATCTTGTCCTGGAAGTAGCGGGTTGCCGCGTCATCGGGCCCGTTGAGGATCGCCTCCGCGTCCTCCACCGTCATAGCGGAGATGGCATCCCAGATGATTTGCTTGGCCTGGGGCGTGGCCTGCTCGGCCGCGCGGTTGAGGCGCAGCTCCAGGTCGTCCGCCAGGTCTGACATGCCCACGGTCTGCAAGGCCTTCTGAACGCCTTGCAGCGACTCCGGCAGCGGAATGTGGATGTCCGGGTCTGCGTTGAAGCCGTCTGTCTGGCCCAGCTGGCCGACGACCCGCTCTGTCCCGACGCGCAGGGCTTCACGGAGGCCATCGCTGATCTCGGCGGTGCTGAGACTGCCGGCCGCGCCGGCACTGCCTTCGCCGCCGAGAAGATCCTTTGCCTTGTCGAACAGGCTGCCCTGGGCCAGCGCCGGGCCGGCCGGCAGCGCCGCGGCACCGGCCACGGCGGCGGAGAACGCCATCGCGGCCAGCACTCTCAGACCGAGAAGCCGCAGGCCCTCGCGGGCGGCGGGCCGCTTACTCGGCCGCGGCCGCAACGCTGGTGTGAACCATCCGTTGCGGATAGGGAATCGAGATGTTTTCGGCATCCATCCGGTTCTTCAAGTTCTTGGTCATGTCGAACTTCAGCCCCCAGTAATCCGCCGCGTTGCACCAGAGCCTGATGGTGAAATTGACGGAGCTGTCGCCCAGATCGGTGACGGCCGCCATCGGCGCCGGATCGGCCAGCACCCGCGAGTCCTTTTTCGCCTCGTCCAGGCAGGCGTTGAGAGCCCGGTCGATGTCGTCCTCGTAGGCGATGCCCAGGACCAGGTCGACCCTGCGGGTCGCGTGGAAGCTGTAGTTCTTGATGGCCGATCCCCAAAGCTGGGAGTTCGGCGCAATGATCTGCACGTTGTCCGGCGTCGCCAGTTCGGTGACGAAGAGGGTGATGCTCTTCACGGTCCCGGCCAGGCCGCCGCCTTCGATATAGTCGCCGATCTTGAACGGGCGGAAGAGCAACAGCATGACGCCGGCGGCGACGTTGCTGAGGGTGCCCTGCAGCGCCAGGCCGATGGCCAAGCCGGCTGCGCCGAGGACGGCGATAAAGCTGGTCGTTTCAATGCCGAACTGGGCGAGAACGGCAATGACGGTGAAAATGACGACAGCGTAATAGGCCAGGCTGGCGAAAAAGGCGCGCAGCGTTTCATCGACCTTCTCGATCTTGCTGAGCGCCCTGTTGACGCCCGACTTGACCCAGCCGGCCACCATGAAACCGATAATGAGAATAATGATGGCGCCAACGACGCTCAGCCCGTAGCTGGTCACCAGGCCGACGACCATGCCCCAAACGTTGGTTACAGATTCTTCCATCTATCCGTCCCCCACTGCGCTTGCGCGATCCATGACGGATGTCGCCATGCCCGCACTTGTCTTGGCTTCTGCTTTGCTTTGCGGCGACCCCGCGATACCGGCTTCAGGCCTCGAATACTTCGGACCGCGTTCCCACCGCAGTCCATATGGCCCTTGATATCCGCCGGTTCGCCGCTGACGTTCGCCTTCTAGGTAATCTAATCAATTAGCAAAGTAAATCTGAATGACCCGCGTAGCCTCGGATTCAGAGAGGTCCGCGGACCGGTTCGGAAAGGCTGTCCGGACTAGAACGCCTTTCGCAAGTCCAATCCAAAAACAATTCTGTGACGATTACAACCTTAGGGTTTGAGGCTGTCAGCCGCTGAGTGCCGCCGCCGGCTCAGGTTCGCGATCGATCAGATGCAGGAAGGAGCCCATCACCCGGCCCACGCGCAGCCCGGCCAGCCCTGGATCTTCGCCTGCTGCGTTGGTGAAGCGGAACAGCGCTTGCTCGGCCGCCCCTTGCGCGCCGGCACAGCCCTGCGCGCTGGCATAGTGGAACTCGTGCGCACGATACCCGGTGCCCGCCGGCCCCAACGGTCCCTCCGCCAGCAGTTCAGCGCGGCGGTATCCAAGGCGGCGCCGGGGTTCGCGAAACGAGCTGTCGAGCGGCAGCAGCCCAAGCATGGGATGGCGGGTACCGTCCTTGTCCTCGAGGAACCGGCCGAGCGCCATGTAGCCACCGCATTCGCCGTAAACGATGCCGCCCCGCGCAACCAACGCTTGCATCCCAGCCGCAAAGCCGCTGCTCGCCGCCAAAGCGGCACCATGCAGCTCCGGATAGCCGCCGGGCAGGTAGGCAGCGTCAGCCTGCGGAGCGGGGCCCTCCCCTGCAAGGGGCGAGAAGAAGGAGATCTCGGCGCCTGCAGCACGCCAGCCTTCGAGCACCAGGGGATAGGTAAAGGAGAAGGCCAGATCCCTGGCGACGGCGATGTGCTGGCCCAGCGGCGTCAGCGGCCGGACCAGCGGGCGATGCCGTTCGGGTTCCAAGTCTGCCGCTTCGGCCGCGATCCCGCGCACAGGCCTTGGCAGCGCCTGCAGGACGTCGGCATCCAAGGTCCCGCCCAGGGCCCCAGCAGCATGGTCGAGGAAGACCTCCAGGGCCGGATCTTCGCCGGCCTGCACCAGCCCAAGGTGGCGCGACGGCCGGGCCAGACGCCCATCGCGCCTCAGAACGGCGAGCACCGGCAGGCCGGCTTCGCGGCAGGCAGCCCGGAGCAGGGCCTCATGTCTATCGGAGGCAACAGCGTTCAGAACCACAGCGCCCAGCACCACCTCCGCACGGTGCTCGGCAAAGCCGCGCAACAGGGCCGCCAGCGACGCCCCCATGCCTCTGCAGTCGACCACAAGGACGACCGGCCAGCCCAGGAGCACGGCCAGGGAGGCCGTGGAGCCGGCAGCAAAGCCGCGCACATCGGTCGCGACGGCTCCATCGAAGAGCCCCATCACCCCCTCGCCAACGATCAGGTCGGCGTCCCGGCCCGCCAGCGCCAGGGTCGCCTCCAGCGTCTCGGGCCGCATGGCCCAGGCATCAACATTGAAGCAGGCGCGCCCGGAAGCCGCAGCGTGAAAAGCCGGGTCGATGTAGTCCGGCCCAACCTTGATGGAGGAGACCCGGCGGCCCGTGTCGCGCAGGTAGCGCAGCAGCGCCAGGGTGGTCGTGGTCTTGCCGCTGCCCGAGGCCGGTGCCGCAACCAGAAATCCGGCAGGCCGACATCCAGCAGGGCCGGTCATCAACCGGTCTCGCGGTGACTGCGGAGGTCCAGGGGGTCCGCGTCCAGAACGCGGCCCGCGGCGGCGCCCTGCCAGTCGAGGCCGGCCCTGAGGCGCACCACCTCGCCGATCACGACGATGCAGGGCGGCTCGATGCCCGACTCCACGATGTCCTGGGCGCAGCGTCCCAAGGTGGTCTCGACAATGCGTTCCGCCGGCAGAGTCGCCTGGCTGACCACCGCCACCGGTTCCGCGGCAGCCCTGCCCTCTGCCATCAGAGCGCCGGCGATGGCCGCGATGTGCTTGATGGCCATGTAGAGGACAATCACCGGTGAACCCTTGGCGACCGCCGCCCAATCGATACCGTCGGGCACGCTGCCGCCGACGCCATGGCCGGTCAGAAAGGTCACGGCGGAGTTGGTATCTCTGTGGGTGACCGGGATGCCGGCATAGGCCAGGCCGCCGATCCCCGCCGAGATGCCGGGAACGATCCGGAAGGGAATGCCGGCGGCCACCAGGGCCAGCGCCTCCTCCCCGCCCCGTCCGAAGACGAAGGGGTCGCCGCCTTTCAGCCTGAGGACCCGCCGCCCGTCCTGGGCCAGGCGGACCAGGCGCTGGGAGATGTCGGCCTGCACCGGCGAAGGGCGCCCGCCGCGCTTGCCCGCATAGATGCGCTCGCAGTCCGGCCGCGCCATATTCAGCACGGCCTCCCCCACCAGCGCGTCGTAGACCAGGACATCGGCCTGCTCCAGCGCGTTGACGGCGTGCAGGGTCAGAAGGCCGGGATCGCCGGGACCCGCGCCCACCAGCCAGACGCTGCCGGGCTGAAAGACCGGAAGGTTCAGGGAGTCGCGTTTCATCGGCTGGAGTGTAGACCGCGACACCTCGCCAGCCTAGCCAACAAGATGCGCCGATTTGTAGAATAGCGACATGACCCGAAAACCCGAGGGAGACCTGCGCCGCGGCTGGACAACCGGTGCCTGCGCCACGGCGGCCACCAAGGCCGCTTACACCGCGCTGCTCACCGGGCAGTTCCCCGATCCGGTCAGCATCACCCTGCCGAAGGGCGAGCAACCGGCCTTCGCCCTGGCACGGGAAAGGCTGGAGGGCGACCAGGCCAGTGCCGCCATCGTCAAGGATGCAGGCGACGACCCGGACGTCACGCACCTCGCCCTCGTGGGCGCCACTCTCCGGCGTTCCCCGGCCGGCCAGGGAGTCGTCTTCAAGGCCGGGCCGGGGGTCGGCACCGTAACCAAGCCGGGCCTCCCGCTGGCGGTGGGGGAGCCGGCCATCAACCCGGTGCCGCGTCAAATGATGACGGCCGTGGTCCAAGAGGTCGCGGCGGCACACGGCGACGCCGGTGACGTCGAGATCGAAATCTCGGTCGACAACGGCGCGGCGCTTGCGGAGAAAACCTGGAACCCGCGCCTCGGCATTCTCGGCGGCCTCTCCATCCTCGGCACCACCGGCGTGGTGATCCCGTTCTCCTGCTCGGCCTGGATCCACTCCATTCATCGCGGTATCGACGTCGCCCGCGCCAACGGCCTCACCCATGCCGCCGCCTGCACCGGATCGACGTCGGAGGCCGCGATGCAGAAACTCTACGGCCTGCCGGAAATCGCCCTTCTGGACATGGGCGACTTCGCCGGCGGTCTGCTGAAGTACCTGCGCAAGCACCCGCTGCCGCGTCTCACCGTTGCCGGCGGCTTCGGCAAGCTCTGCAAGCTGGCGGCGGGCCATCTCGATCTCCATTCCGGCCGCAGCCAGGTCGACTTCGACCTGCTGGCAGCGGTCCTGCGCGACCTTGGTGCGGCGCCGGATATCGTCCGGGAGGCACGCCGGGCGAACACCGCCAAGCAGGTGCTGGAGATGGCCGCATCCGCCGGGCTGCCGTTGGCCGACGCCATCGCAGAAAAGGCAAGGACGGTGGCGCTTGCCACGCTGGACAATCCGGAGATTGCCGTCGAGGTGATGATCTTCGACCGCCAGGGCCAAGAGGCCGGCCGCGCGCGGGGCTGGGAAGGATGATCGGGCGGCCATGAGGGATGCAAGGCGGATCCTGCTGCTCGGCGGCACCGACGACTCCCGCGCCCTGGCGGAATGGCTTGCCGGCACCGCGGGCGTCGAGGTGATCTCCTCCCTTGCCGGGCGAACCGAACAGCCGCTGGCCCTTCCTGGGTCCCTGCGCATCGGCGGATTCGGCGGGGTGGAGGCGCT
Organism: Rhodospirillales bacterium BBD 1991-14; assembly: GCA_001657395.1. Lineage (GTDB taxonomy): Bacteria > Pseudomonadota > Alphaproteobacteria > Kiloniellales > Kiloniellaceae > Pelagibius. Next base: position 33,377 of record LYSY01000015.1, read on the forward strand.
GGTGCGCTACCTGGACGAGGAGCATATCGACCTGCTGGTCGACGCAACCCATCCCTTTGCCGCCCGCATCTCCGCCAATGCCGAAGCGGCCTGCCGGCAAAGCGGCACCCCCCGCCTGGTGGTCCAGCGCAAAGCCTGGCAGCCGATCGAGGGCGACCGATGGATCCGGGTTCCGGATGCCAAGGCCGCCGCGGAGTCGCTCTCCGGTCTGGCCAAACGGGTGTTCCTGACGGTCGGCCGTCAGGAGCTGGCGCCTTTCGAGCCGCTGAGGGACATCTGGTTTCTGGTGCGCATGATCGATCCGCCGCGCCAGGGCCTGCCCTTAAGCCAAAGTCACGTCGTGCTTGGGCGCGGCCCCTTCGAGGAAAGCGGTGAGCACAGCCTCTTCCAGGACCACGGGATCGAAGCGCTGGTGACCAAGAACAGCGGCGGCGCGGCGACCTACGCCAAGATCGCCGTAGCACGGCAGCTCGAACTGCCGGTGGTGATGATCGACCGGCCACCCGGCCCGCCGGGCGAGACCGCCGAATCCCTTGAGCAGGCCCGGACCTGGATCGCCCGGCACCTGTAGCTGCGGAGCCCGCAGCATCTACGTCCTCGTATCCACCTCTCGGCGCGCCCGCTAGACTGCGCCACCGATACATCGGCAACAGGAGGATCAGGTGGGGGCAGCGTTCTGGACGGCTTTGGTTCTGGTTGGGCTTGGCGGCATTGCGTTGGCCGTGCAGGCGCCGATCAACGCAGCGCTGGGGCGTAGCGTCGACGACGGTGTCGCCGCCGCCATGATCTCCTTCGGTATCGGCTTTCTCCTGCTGCTCGCCGTGGTGAGCCTGCGCGGTGCCCTGCCCAGTCTGGCTGTCCTGAAAGCCGTGCCCTGGTGGTGCTGGACCGGCGGCGCGCTGGGCGCCTTCTATGTCTGGGCGGTGCTCTGGAGCGTTCCGCGTCTGGGCGTGGTCACCACCTTCGCGGTGCTCATCCTGGGCCAGCTCACGGCGGCCCTGATCCTCGATGCATCGGGCGCATTCGGACTTGCGGTCAAGGAGATCACGCTCCAGAGGGTCGGCGCCGTCGCCCTGGTCAGCGCCGGCCTTGTGCTCTCGCGGTTCTGAAACATCCGGCCGCCAACGACCCGCCAAAGAAACGAGCAGTCCCTCACGGCCGCTGTCCACTGGCTGTATCCGCCCTGGAGGCCGGCGCAGCGATGCGCCGTGCCGAAACCCGCAAAGCCACCGAAGCGGCAACAGCGACGATGGCGAGGGCTGTCGAGACCACCAGCACCGCTTCGGCGCCCCAGCGCTCCAAGACCGCCGCAAAAGCAAAGGGCGCGACCGCTGCCGCCAGGAAGGCAGGACTGCGCAAAGCACCGACCGAAGCACCGTAGGCCGCCGGGTCGAAGAGTCTGAGCGGCATGGTGCCGCCGGTGATGGTGATAACCCCGTTTGCGGCGCCGTAAACAAGGACGAAGGATGCAGCCGCCACCAGGGAGATGCCGGCGGCAAGGCCGACGATGAAACAGACCGGCAGCAGAAGCGTCGCCACGAGATTCAGGTCGATGGGATCGATACGGTTCCCGAAAAGGACCTCCAGCAAGCGGCCCAGGGTCTGACCGATACCGCGCAGAGCGGAGACGGTGACAGCGAGCGCGGCGGCCAGGCCGAACTCGCTCAGCAGCCCGATCATGTGGGCGGCCATGGCGGCGCTGAGGGCCGTTGTCAGCATCATGATCACGCCGTAGAGCAGCGCGAGGGACCTTGCGTGCCCCGCCGGCGGCCCCGCGCGGCGGCGGCCCGCTCCCTGCGGCGGCGCCGCGTGCCGCGTTCGCGGCAGAGAGAGATGAAGCGGCAGGGTTGCAAGCGCCAGGGCCGCATAGCAGATCAGGGCGCCGCGCCATCCGAAGGCCTCGGCAAGGGCATAACCGAGCGGCCAGAAGACGGAGGACGACAGCCCGCCCAGCAGGGTGACCTGGGCGATGGGGCGCCGCGCCATAGGACCGCCGATCCGCGCCAGGGCCGCGAACGCCGCCTCGTACAGCGTCGCCCGCATGGCAAGCCCGAGGCAGACCCAGGCCGCATAGTAGCCGGTGAGTCCGTCGACCCTCGCGAGGCCGAGACAGCCGGCTGCGGAGAGCAGGGAGCCGGCCGCCATGACCGGCCCGCCGCCGAAGCGGTCGATCAGCCAGCCGGTCGGGAGGGAGATCAGACCCATCACGACGAGGGCAACGGACAGGCCGCTGTGGACCAGCGTCGCGCTCCATCCCATCTCGGCACCGATCCTGCTGCCGAAGACGCCGATCAGATAGAACGACACGCCCCAACAGATAAGCTGTGAAACGGCCAGGGAGAAAACCGTGCGGCGGGGCATTGCAGGTCAGCACCCGGACAAGGCACCGTTCTCCGGCGGCCTTTGCCGGCCCGCTCCGAGGCCGCGCTGCATGATGACCGTATCGACCCAGCGCCCGTGCTTGAAGCCGACAGCCTGCAGAACGCCCACACGTTCGAAGCCCAGGGACGCATGCAGCGCGATCGAGCCGGCATTCCCGCTGTTGCCGATCACCGCAATCATCTGGCGCCAGGGACCGGCCTCGCAGCGCGCGATCACAGCCGACAGCAGCGCCCGGCCGATCCCCCGTCCCTGCAAGCCGTCCGCCACATAAACGGAGTTCTCGACGGTATGCCGGTAGGCGGGACGCGGCCGGTAGGGGCTGGCGTAGCCATAGCCGGCGACCTCTCCGCCAAGCTCCGCCGCAAGGTAGGGAAGACCCAGCGCGAGCACCCGCTCCCGCCGCGCCAGCAGGTCGTTGGCCGTGGGCGGCACCTCTTCAAAGCTGGCGAGCCCCTGCAAGACTTCGCGCGCGTAGATCTGTTCGACTGCCGGCATGTCGGATGGCCGCGCATCGCGGACGATCACGTTCGGATCGCGTGCGCTCCTGGATGTTTCTGGTTGGACGACGATCATCGGTGCCTCGCTCAGATCAGGACCTAACGTGTTGCCTTCGGCGCACCTTCCTGGTGACGGCGGCGGGCCGCCGGATGGAGCCACCCGATGGAGCCACCCGATGGAGCCACCCGATGGAGCCACCCGATGGAGCCACCCGATGGAGCCAACGGGCGAGCCGGCCGCAGTGGCACAAGACCGCCCTCAGCACCCGCGTGTTTGCCATGTCACGGGCTTGTACGACGATGCGCGGAACATCGCTGCGTGTTGAAAACTCTGTCATTCCGGCCCCCATCTTCGTGCTTGATGACGGCGAACTTGACCGATGGATTGTGGTTCCTCTATAAACCGCCCCTTACCCGATAAGTAAATATTTGCTTTCTTATGCAATTCATAAGAAAGGCTTTGATATGAGAAACCTCAAGCTCGACCAACTCCAGACCTTCACCGAGGTGATCGCCCGGGGCAGCTTCTCCGCGGCGGCAGAACGCCTGCAGTTGAGCCAGCCGGCCGTCAGCCTTCAGATCCGCGATCTTGAAAAGCGCCTGGGTGTGCGCCTCGTCGAAAGGGTTGGAAAGCGCGCGACGCCGACAGCGGCGGGAGAAGAGCTTCTCAACCACGCCCGCCAGATTGAGGAAACCGTCTCTGCGGCTGTCGACTCCATGGCGGTGCATGCGAGCGGCGCGCTGGGGCGTGTGCGGATCGGATGCGGCGCCACCGCCTGCATCTATCTGCTGCCGCCTGCCCTACGCGATCTGAAGCGCCGCTTCCCGACGCTGGAGATCACCGTAAGGACCGGCGATACCGGCGATGTCCTGAAGAGCCTGGAAGAGAATGCGCTGGACATTGGCCTGGTCACGCTTCCGGTGTCCGGGCGGATGTTCGAGGTGACGCCTTTGATGAAGGATGCCTTTGTCGCCGTGACCGCCGCCGACGGGGAGCCGCTGCCCAAGCTGGTGACACCGGCGGTTCTCGCGAAGCGCCCCCTTGTGCTTTACGAGGCCGGGGGCAACACGCGCCGCGTGGTGAACGAATGGTTCGCACGGGCGGAGATCGCTCCGACCCCGGTCATGGATCTGGGTAACGTGGAGGCCATCAAGGAACTGGTGGGTGCCGGTCTCGGCTGTGCAGTGCTGCCGGAGATCGCGGTGCGTGGCAGGACCGCGCGCGGGCGGCTCGACTACCGGTCCCTGTCGCCCAAGCTCAACCGCACGCTGGCCCTCGTCATGCGCCGCGACAAGGTGCTCACCAAAGCCCTGCGTGAGGCACTCGCCGCGCTGCGCCGGATTGCCTGAAGCCAGGCGCCTTCCAGCCCCGCGAAGCCCGGGAATCAGCGAAAACACCCGAAGCGGCCCAGGCCGGGCACCGCTCGTCCCTGCGATCCGGTCCGCCTCTTTGAACCAACAGGCAGAACGCGACGACCACCAGAGTACGGCCCGGCAGATCTCTTGCCGGTTGCCGGCCTTTGGGATGCGTTGGCCACCGGCCCGCGCCGCGCCGACGCCTGCCCTAACGCCAAAGCAAAGGAGACATTTTGATGACGAAACGCAAACTGCCCTTACTCGCCGCTGCCGCACTGGTCGGGGCATCGCTTGGGTCCCTTGGGGTCACTGGGGTTCAGGCCCAGGATAAGGAAGCCGTTGTCCCTGAAGTCGAGTGGAACACGGCCCTGAAGAAATTCCAGGTCGACAGCGACAAATTCATCGGCCAGCGCTTCTCCG
>LYSY01000005.1 GCA_001657395.1 Rhodospirillales bacterium BBD 1991-14
CGGAGATGTGCTCGCTGAACATGGGGTCCATGAACTTCGGCATCTTCCCCCTCGCCCGCCGCTACGACCAGTGGCAGCACGACTGGGAGCAAGGCTTCCTGGAGGCGACCCGCGACTTCGTTTTCAAAAACACCTTTGCCGACATCGAGGCGATCCTGGGACGGCTGGGTGCAGGTGCGGGCACCCGCTTCGAGTTCGAATGCTACGATACGGGGCACTTGCAGACCCTTGCCTTCTACCTGAACAAGGGCACCATCAAACCGCCCGTTTTCGTCCAGTTCGTTCTCGGGGTCCTGGGTGGCATCGACGCGCATCCAGAGCAGCTCATGCACCTGAAACAGACCGCGGACCGCCTGCTGGGCACCGATTACCGCTTCTCTGTGCTGGCGGCAGGACGCCACCAGATGCCGCTGGCCACCATGGGGGCAATCCTGGGCGGCAATGTGCGCGTCGGCCTGGAAGACAGCCTGACCATCGGCCGCGGGCAGCTTGCCGAGAGCAACGCGGACCAGGTCGCGAAGATCCGCAGGATTGTCGAGGAACTCGGCCTCGAAGTCGCGAGCCCTGACGAAGCACGCTCAACACTGGTTCTGAAGGGAGGAGACCAGGTTGGATTCTGACTTGGCCATGGCAAAGACGGCCGTAGTTATCCGCCAGGCGGCCGAGAGCGACGCCCAGACCGTCAGCGATCTGCTGGCCGACCTTGTGCGCACCTTGAGAGACGCGCCGCCCTGCGGCAGCACCCTCGAGACCATCCGGCATCACGGCTTTGGCGAGAAGCCGCACTTCGAAGCCCTGATCGCCGAGGCCGGGGGGACGCCGGTGGGGCTGGTGCTCTATTTCTATACTTACTCGACCTGGCGCGGGTGCCTCGGCGTCTACGTGCAGGACCTCCATGTCGTCGAGCGCTTCCGCGGGCAGGGACTCGGCCGCAGGCTCCTGGCCGCGGCGGCACGCAGGGGCCGCGCCGACGGCTGCACCCATCTGCGGCTCTCCGTCGACCCGAGCAACGACACGGCCCTCACCTTCTACCAGGCTGTCGGCCTCGAGCCGCGCCGTGACGAAACCATCTGCCAGGCCGCCGATGAGGCCTTCCACCGCCTAGCGGAGACCGGCCGGTGAGCGGGGAGTTGGCCATCCAGGCCTTCTATGCCGCTGCTTCCAGCCGCGGCCTGCCACGCCTTGCCCGCGCCGAAGGCCCTTACCTTTGGGATCAGGAAGGCCGGCGCTATGTCGACGCGGCCAGCGGGCCGGTGGTCACCAACATCGGTCACGGCAACCCTCACGTCGTCGAAGCCATCGCCCGTCAGGCCGCCAACTGCGCCTTCGCCTCGCGGACGGCCTTCGTGAACGAGGCCAACGAAGCCTTGGGCGAACGCCTGGCCGGCCTCTGCGGCGAAAGGTTCGACCGCGCCTTTTTTACGTCGGGTGGATCGGAGGCGATCGAAGCTGCGCTGAAGTTCGCCCGCCAGATCGCCTGGCTGCGCGGCGAAGGCAAGCGCTGGAAGGTGATCGCCCGCAACCCCTCCTATCACGGCTCCACCCTGGGTGCGCTTTCCATCACCGGCGACGAGGAAGCAGACGAGGTGTTCGGCCCGATGATGGTCGCCATGCCGAAGATCCCCGCACCCTTCACCTACCGTATTCCCGAGGGGCACACCCCGGAAAGCTGGCAGACTGCGGCAGCCGCGGCACTGGAAGAGACCATTCTGCGCGAAGGTCCGGAGACCTGCCTGGCCTTCGTCATGGAGCCGATCGGCGGGCTCGCAACCGGTGCATTGGTGGCGGCGGAAAGCTACTACGCCGGAGTACGGGAGATCTGCTCCCGCCACGGACTGCTGCTGATCTACGACGAGGTGATGAGCGGTGCCGGCAGGACCGGTCGATTTCTCTCCGCGCACCACTGGCCGCAGGGGAGACCGGATCTGGTCGTCCTCGCCAAGGGTCTGGGTGCCGGGTATACGCCGTTGGGCGCCATGATGGCGCCGCGCGGCCTTGTGGATCTGCTCGCCGAGGGCGGCGGTTTTTTGCACGGTCACACCTATGTCGCAAACCCGCTGACCTGCGCGGCCGGTCTCGCGGTCCTGGACGAAGTAGAACGTCAGGGCCTGACCGAGAATGCCGCAGAGCTCGGACCCTATCTCGATCACAGCCTGCGGACCCTGCTTCGCGACTCACCAATTCTCGGGGACGTGCGCGGCAAGGGGCTGCTGATGGCGATCGAACTGGTCATGGACAAGGTGACAAAGCAACCCTTCCCGCTGGAGGTGGAGATCACCCAACGAGTCTCCCGCCTGGCGATGCAGAACGGCCTCATCGTCTATGCCCGCCGCACCAGTCACGGCAAGTATGGCGAGTGGGTGATGGTTTCGCCGCCCCTCAACAGCAGCAAAGCCGTGCTCGACGAAATCTCGACGGCGCTGCGCCGCACGCTGGCCGATTGTACGGACGAACTCACCAGGGAGGGCTGGCTGAGCCGCATAGCCGGTTCCGCCAGCACAGCGCGGCACCGGGCGTGAGGGTACGGACGCGGTTCAGCGTATGAAAGCCATCTTCGATCCGGCGCAGAGCGTCTACCGTCCCGGGCGCATCATGGCCAACGGCGCTTTCGCGCCAGCCCCGGAAACCCCGGAGCGCGCGCAGACCTTTCTCGATACCCTGCGCAGCCTGGACATCGTCCCGCTGCCACCGCCAGACAGCGGGTCCGCTGCCCTCGCGGCGGTACACGACGAACGCTACCTCACCTTTCTGCAGACCATACTGCCGCGCTGGCGGCGTATCGCCGGCGCACCGGAGGAAGTGATGCCCAACCTGCATCCCGTCGCACGGCCAGGCGAGGCTTCGGGCAGCTATCCTGTGTCCGCCGTGGGCCAGGTGGGCTACCACATCATGGACGGTGCCGCACCCATCAACGCAGAGACCTGGCGCAGCGCCTGCGCCAGTGCGCAAAGCGCCGTTCATGCCGCAGACCTGGTGCTCAGCGGCGAGTCCGTCGTCTACGCAGTCTGCCGGCCACCAGGGCACCACGCGGCACGTGATCTGGCGGGCGGGTTCTGCTTCCTCAACAACGCAGCGATCGCGGCAGAGCGGCTGCGCAGCAGGCATCCGAGGGTCGCCGTCCTCGACGTCGACGTCCACCACGGCAACGGCACGCAGCAGATCTTCTACCGACGCGATGATGTGCTAACGGTCTCCCTCCACGCCGACCCCGTGCGCTTCTATCCCTTCTTCTGGGGCTATGCCGAAGAGACAGGCGCAGGCGCCGGCGAAGGCTGTAACCTGAACATCCCCCTTACCCGGGGCACCGGAGATGATGGCTACTTCGCTGCGCTCGACCGGGCGCTGAACCAGATCACCGACTTCGCGCCGGGCGCTCTGGTAATCGCCCTGGGTCTCGACGCCCACGAGAACGATCCGGTGCAGGGCCTTGCCATCACGACAAAGGGATTCAGCCGGATTGCCGGGCGCATTGCCGAACTGCGGCTGCCCTGCGTGGTCGTGCAGGAAGGCGGCTATGCCAGCGATGCCTTGGGCCCCAGCCTCCGGGCGGTGATCGAGGCCTTCCTGGGGGGTCCGAAACCGCCCCGAAGCGCCAGGTAGCTGCAGCGGCACAATTTGTCTCGAACACCGCGCGACCCAAGGCCGGATGCTTTACTTAGTTGCGGGGGCCCGCCACCACCGAGACCGACACTCGTTGGCCTTGGACGTCTGACAGGCGTTTAGCCCGTCTTCTGACAAATACATGATGCTGCAAAGACCGCCAACGACAACCGCAACAAGTTGGTCAGATATGGCCCAGAGACAGACCGTGGTTCGCAGGCTGCTAACCGCCGGTTTGCGTCTGGAACCGAAGCTGCTCATCCGCCCAAGTGCCCGCCGGCATCGGCACAAAGGCGCGTGTTGCATTGGAAAGAGCTCAGTAGGTGCGGTTCTTTTTCCTATCCCTCCTCAACCGAGCATCCAGCCCGACGGACCTGGCCGATCCAGCAGCCAGGTATTGCTCCGTCAGCCCATGTCGGTTTCTGCTTGAATACTTCGGATTTCGCGGAGCGCAGACCCTCGTCGCCCGCAAATGCTGGGCGAGACAACTGTTGAAGGACGAAAACCATGGGTGCAGTCGAGACCAGGGCCCGCAGCCGGGGCGGCCGGCATGCCCGGCGCGCCCTGCGCACGGCTCCAAGCTTCGGCATGCTTCCGGCATTGAAGCGGGGCCTGCCGCTCTGCGAGCCGATGGACGAAGAGCAGATTCGGCGCATTGACGACGCCTCGATGACGATCCTGGAAGAGGTTGGCGTCGTTTTCCGCGACGACATCGCCTTGGAGGACTGGAGGCGCGCCGGCGCGGTGATCCGCGACAACCGGGTGCATCTCGACCGCGACCTCGTGCGCGAATTGATCCGAACGATCCCCGAAAGCTTCACCTATCACGCCCGGGATCCGCAAAAGAGCGTCGAGCTGGGCGGTCCCCATTCCATTTTCGTGCCGATGACCGGGGCACCCTATCTGCGCGACCTGGAGAACGAGCGCAGGCTGCCGACGCTCGATGATCTCGCCATGTTCCATAAACTGGCCCAGATGTCGCCAGCGCTGCACTCGTCGGCGCATCACATTGTCGAACCGATGGACATGGTGGTGGGCCACCGGCATCTGCACATCACCTACTCCTCCATGAAGTACTCGGACAAGACCTTCATGGGCATGACAACCAGCCCCAAGAACGCCGAAGACGTGATGGAGATGTGCGCCATCCTGTTCGGCGCGGATTATCTCGAGACCCACCCCGTCACCACGGGTAACTGCAACGGGAACTCGCCGCTGGTCTGGGACGAAACGATGCTGGGAGCGATGCGGGCCTTCTGCCGCCGCAATCAGCCGGTGCTTTGCTCGCCCTTCGTGCTCGGCGGCGCCAACACGCCAGCCTCGACCGTGCCCACCGTAGCCCAACTGAATGCCGAGGCGCTCTCCGCCCTCGCCTACACCCAGGTCGTTCGCAAGGGCTGCCCGGCGATCTACGGCCACTACCTCTCGACCGTCTCCATGCAGTCAGGCGCACCGATGGCCGGCACCCCGGAGATATCCCTGATGAACTTCATGATCGGCCAGATGGCGCGTTTCTACCGTGTGCCCTGGCGCAGTTCCAGCAATCTGGGGGGCGCCAAGACCTTCGACGCCCAGGCCGGCTACGAGAGCGCCACGACCCTGTCGGCGGTGCTCCATGCCGGGGCGCACTACATCTGGCATTCGGCGGGCTGGAACGAAGCGGGTATGCACTGCTCAGTCGCCAAGTTCGTGGTCGATGCCGAACAGTGCGCCATGGGCTACCGCATGGCCGAGGGACCGCGCTGGGACGACTTCGACGAGGCTCTTGCCGCCGTGCGCGACGTCGGCCCAGGCGGCCACTACCTGGGCCATCCGCACACCCAGGCGAACTTCCAGCGCGCTTTCTTCATGCCCCAGATGTTCGACAACAACTCCATCGAACAGTGGCAGGCCGATGGCGCGGTCGAGATTACGGAACGGGCGCTGCGCCAAGCGCGAAAACTGCTGAACGAATACCGGGAGCCAAAGCTCGACGAGGCCAAAGACGACGCTCTACGCGACTATATTGCCCGGCGTGAACGTGAGATTCCAGCGATCGACGAACTCAACCAAGTGCACTGAAAACTGCGGGAAAACCCGCCGGGCGTAACTGCGCCCAAACAATTGAACCGGGGGGACAGTATCTTGACCAATTCGACAGAACAAACCTTGGTCCCCGGTAGCGTCCCGATCGAGACTGACTACGAAATCGGCCAGGACAACATCGAGATGAGGCTTGGGCCCTTCGGGCTCGACATCCACAACCCGGTGTTCCTAATCAGCGGCCTCTCCGTAATCGGCCTCGTTCTCTTCTGCCTGTTGTTCCGGGAGTTCGCTGCGGAGACCTTTGGCGCGTTACGCCCCTTCCTCACCACTCAGTTCGACTGGGTTTTCGCAATCTCTATGAACATCTTCGTAGTGTTTTGCCTCTTTCTCGTCGTCTCGCCACTCGGCAGCGTTCGTATTGGTGGTAAGGCGGCACGACCCGAATACTCCTACCTTAGCTGGCTTTCGATGCTGTTCGCTGCCGGCATGGGCATTGGGCTCGTGTTCTATGGCGTCCTCGAACCAATGAACCATTCGCTGACCGCGCCGCTGGGAGGCGAGGGTCTAATCAACCCCGACGGAACCGTCAAAACCGGTATCGAGGCGGACGCCGCGGTCCGGCTGGGGATGGCGGCAACCATCTTCCACTGGGGGCTCCACCCCTGGGCAGGTTATGCGGTGGTATCTCTGGCTCTCGCCATCTTCGCCTACAACAAGGGACTACCGCTGACCATTCGCTCCGCCTTTTATCCGATACTGGGTGAACGAATCTGGGGCTGGCCTGGCCATGTCATCGACAGCCTCGCCGCCCTCGCAACACTGGCAGGACTGGCAACCTCGCTCGGCTATGGGGCCAGTCAGGCGGCGGCGGGTTTCGAACTTCTCTTTGGCATCGCAGTCACCACCAATCTCAAGGTGACAATCATCGTCGTGGTAACCGGCGCCGCGCTGTTCTCCGTTTATCGCGGACTCGACGGTGGCGTTAAGCTGCTCTCTGAGATCAACATGGGCATGGCACTCGTCATGTTCCTTTTTGTGTTCTTCGCCGGAGCTACGGTTGACGTTATCTCGACTTTCTACTCCGGTCTCGTCGGTTACGTCACCGAGCTTCCAGCATTGTCCAACTGGATAGGCCGCGAGGATACTGACTACTTCCACGGCTGGACCACCTTCTACTGGGCTTGGTGGATCGCCTGGTCACCTTTTGTAGGTATGTTCATCGCGCGAGTCAGCCGCGGGCGAACCGTTCGTGAATTCGTGATCTGCGTACTGCTTGTTCCCACTCTCGTCTGTGTCATGTGGATGTCCGTCTTCGGGGGAACGGCAATCAGCCAACTGGTCAACACAGGATATGATGGGGTACAGCAGACAATCATCAACTGGTCGCCAGAACTCTCCCTCTTTGCCATGCTCGACCAGTTGCCGCTTGCCACGGTTACATCGAGCGTCGGCATCATACTGGTGCTTGTGTTCTTCATTACCTCTTCGGACTCAGGTTCCTTAGTGGTCGACACCATCTGTGCGGGTGGCAAGGTCGATGCACCGATGCCTCAGCGCCTCTTCTGGTGCAGTTTCGAGGGCCTCATCGCGATCGCTCTGCTTATAGGGGGTGGTCTGGACTCTCTGCAGGCGCTTGCAATCGCTACCGGATTCCCTTTTGCCATAATCTGCGTGGCAATGTGCTACTGCATTCTTAAAGGACTCAAGTCAGAGCTTGAGCAGAAATAGTCCGTCTCCCTATCTCAGCCAGACGGAAATCACTGGGGCGCCTAGCAGCGCCCCACTTTTTTGACCGCCATGGCATCTGAACTTCAGATTTCGCGCCCGGCCCGCCATTCCCGCCATTTGAGCGTCGCCGTCGCGCCAAGCCAGGCAACCGGCTCAGGCGGTAGGCGGCGCGGTTGATCCAAGGTTGTCATTCGAGCAACAAGCGGGCTGTTCCCCTGCGCGGCCAGATCAGCGGCAAGCATCCCCGATGCGGTTCCCTTGGTCGTCCCGAGGCCGTTTTGGCAGCAGGCAGCGAACAAGCCTTCGTCGATCTCGCCGAAGGCCGGCACGTCGTTCAGACTGAGGCAGAGCCGCCCACCCCAGCGGTACTCCATTTCAACGCCGTTGAGTTGGGGAAAGCGCTTCCTGACGCTGCGATCATGGCTTTCGCCCATGACCGAAAGCCGGGCGCTTTCGGTCTCCATACCGGGGTCATAGGTTACCCGGTTCCGCATCACGATGCGGTCGCCCCCCGTGCCCGAGATTCGGCGCACGGTACTGCCGATAGGGTCCGACGGGGTCACGCCCCAACGCGGCGCGCCGCCAAGCCGGCGCACCTCTTCCCCCGTCAGCGCCCGGGTCATCGATGCGTAGAGGTGAATGTGAACGAGGCGGCGCCGGAAGTAGCCGAAGCTTTCCACATGGCCGTTGACCGCAAGGATGACCCGCGGCGCCGTGACGGAACCCGATGGCGAGCCTGCCCGCCAGGCGCCGCCTCGGCGGGAAAGACCGGTGACCGGCGAATTCTCGTAGATTTCGACCTGCCCGGCGATCCCAGCAGCGATCCCACGCACAAACATCGCCGGCTGGATCATGGCGGCCCCCGGCGTAAAGACGCCGCCGAGGTAATACTCAGAGCCGGTCAGCTCTTGCATTGCAGGGGCATCGAGCAGTTCATAGGGTTCGCCGAGGCTTTCCAAATGGCGCACGTAGGCGGCATTGGCCGCAAGTCCGCGGGATGACGCGGCGCCGTTCACCTTGCCGCTGAGACAGAAAGCCTCTGCGCCCAGCCCGTACTCCTTTGCCGCGCCGGCGGCGAAATCGATAGCGGCCCGATTGATCTCGGTCTGGGTGGCGTCCGCCGCAGCAGCACCGGCATAGTTCCCCGCGGTCAGCTTGTGCGGCAGATCGATCATGAAGCCTGAGTTGCGGCCCGCCGGGCCCGAGCCCACACGCTGCGCCTCAACCAGCGCAATCCGGTCGCCGCTGCACAGTTGCGTGAGCCGCCGCGCCGCGGCAAGGCCCGCAAAGCCTGCGCCAATCACCAGCCAGTCCGCCGTGATATGCGAATCCAGAATGCGCGGAGATGGTGCCGGCGGCAGCAACTCGTTCCAGGCGGCGGGTCCGGAGTCGCACGGCAGGCGGGCGACCCGGCTCAAACGACAGCCTCGTCGGCATCGTCGGCGAGGTCCATCCAGATCGTCTTCAGTTGGGTGTACTGGTCGTGGGCCTGAACTCCGTTGTCACGCCCGCCAAAACCCGACTGCTTGTATCCGCCGAAGGGTGTGGTGATATCGCCCTCGCCGAAGCAGTTCACGGTCACCGTTCCCGCCCTGAGCGCCCGGGCTCCGCGCAGGGCGCGCTTGGCGTTGGCGGTGAAGAGCGCGGCCGTCAGGCCGTAAGCCGTGTCGTTGGCCACGGCGATGGCTTCTTCGAAAGAACCGACCGTCAGGATCGAGAGTACCGGGCCGAAGATTTCCTCGCGCGCCAGCGCGTTGTCGTTGGAAGCGAGATCGACCATGGTCGGCTCGACATGGGTTCCGTTGGCCGTTGCACCGCCCATCAGGACCGCGTTCTTTTCAGCCTTGGCAAGATACGAACAGACCTTCTCGAAATGTCCCTTTGAAATCAGCGCACCGACCCGGTTCCGCGGATCGAGCGGATCGCCCATGCGCCATTCGCGCGCATGGGCCATGATGGCGTCCAAGAGGCGGTCCTTGATGTCCCGGTGCACGATGAGCCGCGACGTCGCCGAGCAGTTCTCGCCCATGTTCCAGAAAGCACCGTTCACGACATGGGCCGCCACACGATCCAGATTCTCGGCGTCGTCCATGACCACGCAAGGATTCTTGCCACCCATTTCGAGAACGACATTCTTGAGATTCGAGTCGGCTGCGTAGCGCAGAAAGCGACGCCCGGTCTCGGTCGAGCCGGTGAAGGAAACCATGTCAACGTCCATATGGCGGCCGAGCGGCTCGCCGACATCCGGACCAGTCCCTGTCACAACATTGAAAACGCCGCGCGGCAGACCCGCCTGTCGGGCGAGTTCGGCAACGCGAAGCGCCGTCAGTGACGTCTCCTCGGCCGGCTTCACCACCACCGAGCAGCCGGCCGCCAAGGCCGGCCCGATCTTCCAGGCCAGCATGAGAAGAGGAAAGTTCCATGGGAGCACAAGGCCGACCACGCCGACCGGCTCGCGCACCACCATTGCCATATGCTCGTCCGAAGCGGGCGCCACCTGGTCGTAGAGCTTGTCGACGGTTTCGGCATGCCACTTCAGGCAGTTGATCGTCTCGGGCAGGTCGACCGTCTCGCAGTCGAAGATTGCCTTGCCGCTGTCGAGGCTCTCCATGACCGCAAGCTCCCGGGTACTGCGCTTGAGCAGCTTTGCAAGGCGGATCAACGCGTCCTTGCGCTCCCCCGGTGGCCGCTTCGCCCAGCGCCCATCCTCAAAGGCCTCACGTGCCTTGGCCACGGCGAGGTCGACGTCCTCGGCACCGCAGGCGGCGATCTCGCAGAGCGGTGCGCCGGTGGCCGGATTGACCGTAACGAAGGTTCGGCCCGACAGGGCCGGCCGGAAGCCGCCGTCGATGAAGGCGGCGGTCGGCAGGGAAAGATCGATGGCGACGGCGGCGTACTCCTCTGCGGTCAACAACTCGGTCATTCGGCAGCCCTCAGCTTACTCTCATCTTCAACTCCGGCGACGGTGGCCCGCAGCACGCGAACCACCTGCTCCAGCTCGCGCTTGTCATCCTTGTTCAGGGCCTTGAGGGGCGGGCGCGGCGGTCCGGCCCGGCGGCCGGCCATCTCCACCCCGTGCTTCACACACTGGATGAACTTGCCCCCCTGCTCGAGCACCCGCATCAAGGGCATCATCGCCGACATGATGCGCCGTCCCTTGCCGAAATCGCCTTCGACGGCGCAGGCCTGCCACAACGCGATGTGCTCCTGCGGCAGGAAGTTGGAGCCGGCACAGACCCAGGAGCGCGCGCCCCAGGCAAAGAACTCGAGCGCCTGATCATCCATGCCGCAGGACAACTGGATGTGAGGATAATCGCGCGCCAGGAGGTGGACACGGTTGATGTCGCCGGAGCTTTCCTTTATGGCGCAGAAGTTGCGTGAGCGTCCGACGCGGTCAAGGAACTCCCGTCCCATCTCGACACCCATGCGTCCTGGGTAGTTGTAGAGCATGACCGGAAGACCGGCAGCGCGGTCGATCGCCAGGGCATTGAGGGCGTTTTCGCGCTCGGTCGGCACCGCATAGGGCGGCGACCCGATGAGGATGGCATCGGCGCCAAACTCTCGCGCTGCCTGCGCAACGGCGATGCTGTCTTCGCGCCGGATGGCGCCGGTGCCGACGATCAGCGGAGCGCGCCCGGCGGTCCGCTCCCGCGCGAAGCGGGCAAGCGCGATGCGCTCATCCAGGCCTTGCGCGTAGTACTCGCCCGTCGACCCGCCCGAGACGATGGCGTGAACGCCGGCAGCAAGCAGGTGGTCGATCTGCTCCGCCAAAGCGTCGAAGTCGACGACGCCATCGGTTTTGAAGGGCGTGATGACGGGCGTGATGATTCCTTCGAACTTCATAGCGGCATCCGTCAGCTAAATCTCGTCAGACCTGCTCGCCGAGCTGAACATCCAGCCCCTTCGGTGTAACAAACATCTCGATCATGCCACGCGAGAGTTCCCAGTGGTCGATGGCGAGCTGGGCCGCGCGATCCTCATCGCCGGTCTCGATGCTTTCGATCATCTGATCGTGCTGCTCGGCGGCAACGGCGAGATTCTTATGCATCGGCTCGTTACGCGGTCGATAGAAGGTCCCGGCGATGCGCGCATGGTCTATCAGCAGACGCCGCAGGCTGGGCGTAAGGTAGATGTTATTAGCGAGCTCGCCGATCAATGCGTGGAAGCGGTCGTTGTAGAAGACCCGGTCCTCCACACTGCCGTTATCTATGGCGGCGCGGAAGCTGCGCTGCACCTCCTTCAAGGTGGCAATCTGCTCCGGTGTGGCGTTCTGGGCAGCGAGGCGCAGGGTGGCCGCATAGATCATCGGTGCGGCGAGAAAGAAGTCCCGCAGGGTCTTGTGCGTCATCGCCGAGACCTGGGCGCCGCGGTTGTCGCGCAGCTCCAGGTAGCCCTCGCCGGCCATCTTGCGCAGCACCTCGCGGAGCGGCGTCCGCGAGAGCCCGTATTCGGCCGCCAGGCGAACCTCGTCGATATCGCTGCCGGGCAGGCGCCTGAGGGTCAGAATGCTGCGCTTAAGATCCTGATATAGCGCTTCTTTCGGGCTCACTGCCTCTTGCTTCATCCGGGTCATCCTTAAGATCGTCCTTCCAAAGCAGTGGTAGCCCGACCAAAGGGGGATTGCCAGGGTCTGCCCAGGCTTTGTTGTGTACCATTAAAATTCATCTTGTGTACATAGTGTATTTATGCCGATGATACAGGCAGGACAGCCGGGGAGGCACCTTCGTGTCCAACAAACCTAAAGAGCCGGTCATCGAATGCCGGTCGCTCTGGAAAGTGTTCGGCCCTAAGGCCGATGAAGCGATGCTTGCCATCCGTAACGAAGGGCTCGGCAAGCTTGAGGTGCGGGATCGGTTCAACTGCGTCGTGGGTGTGCAGGATGCCAGCTTCAGCGTCGCCCAGGGCGAGATCTTCTGCATCATGGGCCTTTCGGGCTCAGGCAAGTCGACGCTGATCCGCCACGTCAACCGGCTGATCGAGCCCACCGCCGGCGAGATCGTGATCGGCGGCGAGGACATCAACAAGCTATCGGCGCACGCGCTGCGTCAACTGCGCGCCGAGAAGATCGGCATGGTCTTTCAGAACATGGCGCTGATGCCGCACCGCACGGTTCGCGACAATGTCGTGTTCTCCCTGGAGGTGCGGGGCATCGACGAGCGGACACGCAACGAAGTGGCCTCCCGGGCCATCGACGCCGTCGACCTCAACGGCTGGGACGCCAAGTATCCTGACGAGCTCTCCGGCGGCATGCAGCAGCGCGTCGGCCTGGCCCGCGCTATCGCGGCCGATCCGGCAATCCTGCTCATGGACGAACCCTTCTCGGCCCTCGACCCGCTGATCCGGCGCCAGCTCCAGGACCAGTTCATGGCGCTCTCGGCGGGGATGCAGAAAACCACCCTCTTCATCACCCACGACCTGGACGAAGCGATCCGTATCGGCGACCGCATAGCCATCATGAAGGACGGGGTGCTGGTGCAGGTCGGCACGCCTGAAGAGATCGTGACTGCACCCGCCGACGACTATGTGGCGGACTTCGTAGCCGGCATCTCCAAGCTCGACCTCATCTCAGCCGGCAGGATCATGGAGCCGGTGCAGGCCTACGAGCACCGCAACGGGCCAATCGACCTCTCCGATTGGCCGACTGCCCGGCCAGACGAGAGTCTCAACCAGCTCGTCGACATCTCGATTGACACCAATCATCCGATCATCGTGACGGACCAGGGCAAAGCCATCGGTATCGTCACCAAGCACGCGCTGCTGCGCGGCATCCAGGGCAGGCTCGCAGCCGGAGAAGAGACCCATGGCTGAGAAGGAAGAATTCAACCCACTCGATCCCTTTTCGGCAATCGATCTCGACGTCGCAGGCTATGCCGACGGCGTGAAGAGCTGGGCCATTGGAAACCGCGAGTATGTACAGCCCGTCAAGGCGCTGTTCAACGATATGATCGTCGCGATCGAGAGCGCGCTGCAAACCGTACCGCCGGTTGTCATGCTGATCCTGCTCGGCCTTATCGCCTGGCAAGCGGCAGGACGGAGGGTCGCACTCCTTGTTGTCGTCTCAATGACAGTGCTGGGCCTGCTGGCGCCCAACGCCTGGGGACTGGCGATGACCACCCTCGCCATCGTCATCTCCGCAGTCATCCTGTGCGTCCTGATCGGGCTGCCTCTGGGAATCCTGGCAGGCAAAAGCAACAGATTCGAGGCATCGATCCGCCCGGTGCTGGACACCATGCAGACCATTCCGGCCTTCGTCTATCTGGTTCCCGTGGTGATGCTGATTGGGATCGGCAATGTCTCGGGCGTCATCGTCACCATCATTTTCGCATTGCCGCCGTTGATCCGCCTGACATCCCTGGGAATCCGCGGCGTGAACCCCAGCGTCGTGGAGGCCGCGACGGCTTTCGGCGCAAGCCCGCGCCAGATCCTCTGGAAGGTCGAGCTGCCCCTGGCGACTCCGACCATCCTGGCCGGAGTGAACCAGACGATCATGCTGTCGCTGTCGATGGTGGTCATTGCATCGATGATTTCCGTCAAGGGCCTCGGCAACGAAGTCCTGCGCGCCATGGGTCGGCTTGATGCCGGCAAGGCACTGGTCGGCGGCCTGGGAATCGTAATCCTCGCCATCGTGCTGGACCGCATCACCCAGGGGCTCGGCCAGTCAGGGCGCCAGCGCGGCCATCGCCATTGGTGGCAGGGCGGTCCGGTTGGCGTCCTGCTGCGCCTGTTGAGCCCAAAGAACAACCAACAAACCAAGATAGAATTGACTGAGGAGAGGACTTCACCATGAGACTCAGGCTTCTGACGCCGCTTGGACTTGCCGCAGCGCTGCTGGCGAGCAGTGCCCTTGCCGCCGACAAACCCGGCGAGGGCGTAACGGTGCGCCCGGTTATGGCGCCGTCGCTGGAGGAGATGTTCCAGCATCGGATTCTGTTCCGGGCGCTGGAGGACCTTGGCTATGAGGTGGCCGAGCCGGAGGAAGTCGAATATCAGACCATCCATCTGGCGTTGGGCACCGGCGACGGGGACTTTACCGCCGTGCACTGGAACAAGCTGCACCACAGCTTCTTCGAAGATGCCGGCGGCGAAGCCGTTCTCAGCAAGGTCGGCACCTACATAGAGGGAGCGCTGCAGGGCTACCTGGTCGACAAGGCGGCCTACGATGCCGGCATCACCAGCCTCGAAGATCTCAAGAACCCGGAGACTGCCGCCCTGTTCGATGCCGACGGGGACGGCAAGGCGGATCTCGCGGGCTGCGTTCCCGGCTGGGGCTGTGAGCGGGTCATCGAGCACCAGCTGAGCGAGTACGGGCTGCGCGAAACCGTCTCCCACAACCAAGGCGCCTACAACGCGATCATTGCGGACACCATCGCCCGCGCGGATTCGGGGGAGCACATCCTCTACTATACCTGGACCCCTTACTGGGTATCCGGCGTACTGGCGCCGGGCGAGAACGTCGAGTGGCTCGCCGTGCCGTACACCTCTCTGCCGGAGGACTCAGAAGCAGAGACGACCTTCAAAGGCAAAAACCTCGGCTTTGCCGTCGATAGCATCCGCGTTGTCGCGACTAATGACTTCCTGGCCGCGAACCCGGCTGCGGCAAAGCTGTTCGAAGTGGCGAAGCTCGACATCAATGCGATCTCGGCGCAGAACAAGAAGATCCGTGACGGCGAAGACGGCTCGGCGGACATCGATACCCATGTCGAGGCCTGGATAGAAGAAAACCGCCAAGCCTACGACAGCTGGATTGCCGCGGCTCTCGCCGTCACCAACTGACCCTGGCAAGCGGAGGTGCCCGTGACGGGCGCCTCCGCCAGCATCGAGGACTTGCACGACGGTGACAACCACAGAGCGCTTCGTCTTTCTGCTGATAGAGAACTTTTCGCACCTGGCTTTTGCCTGTGCGATCGAACCGCTGCGGATCGCCAATCACGTCGCCGGAAAGACGCTCTACAGCTGGATGCTGAAGTCGGAGAACGGCGAGACGGCCATCTGTTCGCACCGTTCTGTGACCCTCGTCGATGGGGGGCTCGATCCGCTGGACTCCGACGATCACCTCTTCGTTGTCTCAGGGATCAACGCCAGGAGTGCGGCGACCCGCCCGGTCCTGGATTATCTGCGGCGTCAGCGCAGGCACGGCGTCAGGGTCGGAGCCATCTGTTCGGGCGCCTACCTGCTGGCCAAGGCAGGGCTGCTTGATGGCAGACCCTGCGCCATCCATTGGGACTTTCACGACTCCTTTGCCGAGGAGTTCCCCAAAGTGATGCTCCGCCGGAGCGTCTTTGTCGCCGACCGCCACGTCCTGACATCTTCAGGCGGCCCGGCGGCCGCAGACATGATGCTGCACGTGATCGCGCGGCGACACGGTGCGGAATTGGCTGTCGAAGTCGCGAACCAGATGGTCTACAACGCAGTACGCAGCGACGAAGACGCCCAGCGCTTCTCGCTGAACGGTCGGATCGGCGTGAGTGAGAAGCTGAAGCTGGCAGTGCGGCTCATGGAGCAGAACCTGGAGTTGCCGCTCTCGACCCAGGATCTCGCCGGTGCTGTCGGCATCTCCGGACGCCAACTCGAGCGGCTTTTTGGTAAGCATCTCCACAGGTCACCGAAGCAGTACTATACCGAGTTGCGCCTGCAGCGGGCGCGCAATCTGCTCATGCAAACCGATGCTTCGGTGACAGAAGTTGCCATGAGCTGCGGCTTTTCCAGCCATTCCCACTTCACCCGGCGTTACAAACAGGCCTATGGCACAACCCCGCACAAGGTTCGTGCACCTGCGCTTCTGCGCAAGGCGATGGAACGCTGACACAGAGGAAGCTGCGCGCGGCTGATCACAGCAAGCTGCGCCAAACCTCGGGTTTCCTTGAAGTTGAAGAGTTCACTCGGTTGCCCCGATAACCAGTTCGGGGCAACACTGACACCGAAAGGGGGGCGTGTAAGATCCGCCTTGCCCGTTGGATTATCTTGGCTGGAGTTGGTTGCGGGGCCTCGCAACCGTCGATATCAGCAGGGCCGGTTCCAAGCGGCGGCATGGTTATCCAGACTGGTCAGCCACGCTGGAGCATAGATCACGCTGGAACATAGATGCGGACGTCGCTCGCCGCCAATTCTAGGCCGTCTGATCCGGCCAGAACCCAGAGCGCCTGCCATTCGATCCCGTGACCCGGACCTTGCGTCCGAAGACTTCGACGCGCCGCACCGGGAAGGGCTCCAACGTACAGCCTTCTGATCCACATGCCAGAGGCCAGAAGTGTAGCATCGCCAGACTTCCTATTCATTTCAGAGCCTTGGCGACAGTCGCTTCCCACTCCCGATCTCTCATACCGTCTCAGTCCATCGAATGGCCCATCGACAAAGGTGAAATCCGGCCGGGAGGCCGGAACGGCCGTGTGTGGAGGAGGCCCCCACGCCACCATCGTCGCCACCCTGAGGTCCGCTGCCGGTATCGCAGTTGATCTTGTTCGACCGCAGGGGGTTCCGGCGGGTCTCAGAACCATCTTCCGCATCGCTCCTATAGGGCGGCTGCCCGCTCGCTCCTCGGTCGGTCCCTTCTCCTTGTCAACCCATTCCATGACTTTGTTGACTCGCGATCGGCAAAGGCGTTATATCATATATCAGAACAACTGTATCGATATAAAGAACGTTCAGGGAGTGGGACCATGACTAAGATCTTCAAGCCGCTCATCGCGGCCTTAGCTTGCGCGTTGGCCTTGCCAGGGGCAGCCGCCGCCGTGAGCCCAACGGTCGAAAAGATCAAGGAGCGGGGAACACTGCTCTGCAGCGGCCATAACGGCAGCTACTTCGGCTTCGTCGAAGTGAACGACAAGAATGAGTGGAAAGGGCTCGACATCGATCTTTGCCGGGCAATGACCACGGCAATCCTCGGGGACCCGACGAAGGCACAGATCATTCCGCTCAGTTGGGCGCAACGCTTCCCCGCCCTCCAGTCCGGCGACGTGGACATCATCATCAAGGCAACCGGCTGGACCATGGGGCGGGACACGGAACTGGGTCTGCAGTTCAGCCTGCCGTACTTTTTCGGAGGTACACAGCTGATGGCCCATGGCGATCTCGGCGTAACCGAAGCCAAGGACCTGGAAGGCGGAACTGTCTGCGTCGAAGCCGGCACGACGATCGAGCGTATCGTCGCCGACTACATGAAGACAATTGACGTTGAGCACACCATGGTCTCTTACGAGAAGGCGGCCGAGCTGCGTTCCGCCTATCTCGCCAACCGCTGTGACGCCTTTGCCGGCTGGGGCCCGAACCTGGCGGTGCTGCGGGCGACCGAGATTGAGAACCCTGAGTCCCACGTGATCCTGGACGACCAGTTGTCCAGCGAGCCGATCGCAGCCGCCATGCGCCAGGGCGACGAAGAGTTCGTTGATGTCACCAACTGGATGCTGGCCGCCCTGCTCCTGGCGGAGGAGCACAATGTGACCCAGGCCAATGTCGACGAGATGGCCGCAAACCCGCCAAACCCGACGGTGGCGCGGCTGCTTGGGGCGACACCGGGCATCGGCGAGCGCCTCGGGCTGCGCGAGACCTGGGCACGCGAGATGATCGCAGCGGTCGGCAACTTTGCCGAGATCTACGATCGGAATCTGGGCGCGAACTCTCCCTACAAACTGGACCGCGGTTTGAACAATCTATGGAGTCACGGCGGCGTTCTTTACGCCCCCATCCTGGACTGATGCGCTGTAAGCGTCAGGCCACGACAGATCGCGTGGCCTGACGCCCTTCTTGGCTTCCGGATCCGGAGGGCGCCATGTCGACCGCTGACCTTAAACGGCGCGCGAATACGCGCAAGCTGATCATACAGTCTGTCTTCCTGATCGCTGTCGTGTTTCTCGTCTGGGGCGCGGTCTCCAGCGCCCAGACCAATCTTGCCAACCTCGGCATCACAAGCGGCTTTGCCTTTCTGGACCGATCCACCGGTTGGGGCTACTCCTTCTCCCTCATCGAGCGATCGATCGACGACAGCTACCTGCGCACCCTGACGATCGGTTTCATGAACACCCTGTTCTTGGGCGTCGTCTCCATAGTCCTGGCCACCATCATCGGGTTTGCCGTCGGGACGGCACGGGATGCACGAAACCTTGCCGTCAACAGCGCGGCAACCATCTACGTACAGGTCTTCAGGAACGTACCGCTCATCCTGCAGCTCGTGTTCTGGTATGCGGTGCTGATCCATATGCCCGGTCCGCGTCAGTCTTACGCCTTCCTGGATCTCGTATTTCTCTCAAACCGCGGCATGATGGTACCGGGGCTCAATACCACCCCCGGTCTCGCCGTGGTAATGATGATCGTTGCTCTGCTTGCGGCCGCCGCGAGTTGGCGGCTCACCAAGTTCACCCCGGGAATGAAGATACTGACCTGGTCTTTGGGGATGGTCGTCTTTTGTGGTGCCGCGACCCTGGCCTTTCTGCCCGAAGGTGAGAGCCTGTTCTCGCTGCCGGAACTGAAGGGTTTGCGCTTCGTCGGCGGCATTACCGTTTCGATCGAACTGATCGCCATGGTCATCGGCATCGTTCTCTACGGCTCTGCCTACATTGCCGAGGTGGTGCGCGGGGGACTTCAGGAGGTTCCCAAGGGGCTGATCGAAGCAGGGCAGGCTGTCGGTCTGAGCCGCGGTGCAATCTGGTCAAGGATCAAGATGCCGATGGCCTTGCGGACCATCGTGCCACCGCTCGGCAACCAATGGATCTTTCTGATGAAAGCAACGACCATCGGTGTGGCCATCGGGTTCAGCGATCTCTTTATGCTGGTCTCCACCTCCATCACCCAGTCCGGTCAGACCTTGGAGCTGATTGGTCTGCTCATGGCTGCTTTCCTTCTGATCAACTTCACTCTGGCGCAGTTCATCAACTTCCTGAACGCGCGCCTGCAGCTGAAGGCGCACTGAAATGGCGACGATAGCACTGAGCCAACCAGGCCGCCTGAGCGCTATGACCCGCACACTGAAGAAGCGGGCGTTCCCCAACGCCAGTGCGTCGGTCCTGTCGATTGTCGTCTTCGGGCTGCTCGGCTACCTCGCGTGGCTGATGGTCGATTGGGCCATTGTAAGCGCGGTTTGGACCGCGGAGAACGTCGAGGCCTGCCGCGAGGCGGCGGGAGCCTGCTGGTCGGTCATCGATGCGCGCCACCGTCTGATCCTCTTCGGCCTCTATCCCTTTGAGCAGCACTGGCGTTCGACACTGGCCTGCCTGGCGATTGTCCTGACCGTTGCGTTGTCCTGCGCGCCGATGCTTTGGACAGCAAAACGCCTCTCCAGCCTCTGGATCGTGGGGTTCGCCACCTACTATCTGCTGATGGAAGGAAGCCTGCTGGGCCTTGTGCAGGTGACCACCGATCAGTGGGGCGGCCTGTCTCTCACGCTCTTCCTGTTTTCCTCTGTCGTCCTCATCGGCATGCCGATGGGTCTTGGCCTCGCTCTGGCGCGCCGCTCATCGATGCCGGTCATCCGTGCCGGCGCTTCCTTGCTGATCGATTTCATCCGCTCCCTGCCCCTGCTGACGACCCTCTTCACGGCCGCGGTCGTCTTCCCGATCTTGCTGCCGGACTGGCTGCAGGGAGACAAGATCTGGCGCGTCATCATCGCCTTCGCTCTTTTCTTTGCCTGCTACCAGGCCGAGGTTCTGCGCGGCGGTTTCCAGGCCATCCCCAAGGGCCAGTTCGAGGCCGGCAAGGCACTGGGATTGGGGTACTGGACAATCCTCGGCCGGATCGTACTGCCCCAGGTCTTCCGGCACGCCCTGCCCGGAACGATCAACATGGTGGTGGTGACTTTCAAGGAAACCGCCATCGTCATCATCATCGGCTTCTTCGATATCCTGGCGTCGGCCAATGCGGCCTTCGGCACCGGCGAATGGGCGCCCTATTACCTGGAGGTCTACGCCTTCGTGGGCCTGATCTACTGGGCCTTCATCTTCTCGCTCGGCCAATATGGCGAGTATCTCAAGCGCCGGATGACTGTGGCGAAACACTAGAGCAGATCAGAACTTGTTGATCGGAACCTTCAGCACGACATCGCCGTTGCTGTCCGCGGGCAGGTGTCCTGCCCGCATGTTCACCTGCAGCGAGGGAATGATCAGCCTCGGCATGCTCAACTGGGCATCGCGGGCCTCCCGCAGGGCGACGAAATCCCCGCGCGAGATGCCGTTGCCGACATGGATGTTGTGCCGCTTTTGCTCCAGCACCGTCGTCTCCCAGGCGATGTCGCGCCCGCCGGGACCATAGTCGTGACACATGAACAGACGCATCTCGTCCGGCAGGGCCAGAACCCGCATGATTGAATCGTAGAGCATCCCCGCATCGCCGCCGGGAAAGTCCGCCCGCGCAGAACCGCCATCCGGCATGAACAGCGTATCACCGACGAAAGCGGCGTTCCCCATGACATGGGTCATGCAGGCCGGCGTATGGCCGGGTGTCAGCATTGCAAAGGCCTGCATACCGCCAATCCTGTAGGTATCGCCGCCCTTCAGCAGGACGTCGAACTGCGATCCGTCACGTTCAAACTCAGTGCCTTCATTGAACACCTTGGCGAAGGTTTCCTGCACCACCGTGATCTTTTCACTCACCGCGATCTTCCCGCCCAGCCTGCGCTGAAGGTAGGGCGCAGCGGAGAGGTGATCGGCGTGCATGTGCGTTTCGATCAGCCACTCGACGGAAAGGCCGTTCTGATCGACGAAAGCGGCAATCTTCTCCGCGCCGTCAAAGGCGATGCGCCCTGCCGCATAGTCGAGGTCCAGAACGGAATCGATCACCGCGCAAACCCGGCTATCGGGATCCTTCACGACATAGCTGATTGTGTTGGACGCAGGATCGAAGAACGCGACGACCTCCGGCGTGACGTTCATGTCAGGTAGGTTCATGACGGTCGGCCCTCCCTGCGGACCGGCAGCGCAGCGGGCGCTCAGTCCAGCGTTACGGTTCCCTTTGGACTGTTGAGGACAAAGGCCAGCCCTTGCGGCCCCTCTTCGACCTCCGCCAGGTGATCGATCTGCAGCGCCGCCAGCATACCGCGCAGCCTAGCCGGCTCCGGATGGCTCAGGACGATCTTGTCGAGGGTGACTCCGAGATCCTGCTGGCCCATGCTCGGATGGGCTCCGGGGGACCATTCGATGAAAGCCGGCAACAATCCGCCCTCCGGCAGGTGCCCGTCCGCCGGCACCGTCAGGCGCCAGGACCGCTCCCCGCGCTTGAACGGCACCACTTCACCGAGATCAACAGGGCTGGCCGCAACGACGGCATCCAGATCATCCGTGTTCACCACCCAGCATAAGGCCCTTGGGCGCTCTGCCAGCTTTCTCCGTGTGGCAGGCTCGTCAAGGGTGAACCAGCGGGCCCGTCCAGGTTCGGGGGCCTCCGGGTCGATGGAGAGGATCTCCAGGAAACTCTCGTTGCCGGCCTGCATCACGCAGTTGTGCGTGCTCATGGCGTCATGCTTTCCGCCGCGCGGCACTTCGACGCCCAGAGCCTCGGACAGGGCCGCAACCCCATGCTCGAGCGTCTCCGCGCCGATGGCGAAGTGGTCGATCCGGTGTCTCATGCCCGCAGCTCCCATTCACGTGTTCAGATGTGTGAGAGCGGCGGCGATATCATCGATCAGCGACCCGACATCTTCGTTTCCAATGCTGAAACGCACGAGGCAGCCCTCCTCGGTCCATGGCCTGGCGGTGCGGTTCGGCCGCACCGGCAGGACCAGACTTTCGAAGCCGCCCCAACTGACACCGACGCCGAACATGGTGAGCGCATCGACGAAGGCGTGCAGCCGAGCCTCCTCACAGGGTTTGAACAGAACGCTGAAGAGCCCCGCCGCGCCGGAAAAGTCGCGCCGCCAGTTCTCGTGCCCGGGACAGCCCGCAAATGCCGGGTGCAGAACCCTGAGGACCTGGGGCTGCGCCTCCAGCCACTGGGCAACGGCCAAACCGGCGCTGTGGGCGTGCTTCATCCGCATCTCCAGCGTCCGCAGTCCCCGCAACGCCAGGAACACATCCTGGGAACCGGCCTTATCGCCGAAAGCAAGGGTCATCCTGCGCATCCGGTCATAGGTCGCTTCGTTACACACGATGAACCCGATCATGGCGTCGGCATGTCCGCAGATGTACTTCGATCCCGAATGCGCCACGACGTCGACACCCAGACGCAGCGGTTGGCAGAAGACCGGCGTCGCCCAGGTTCCGTCGATAATGGAAATCGCGCCATGGGCCCGCGCGGCCTGCGTGATCGCGGGGATATCCGGCACCTCAAAGGTGCCCGATCCCGGCGCCTCGAACACGACGGCGGCGGTATTGGCCCGCATGAGTTCAGAAACACCCTCGCCCATCATGGAATCGAAGTAGCTGACTTCAACGCCGTAACGGACCAGCACATTGTCGCAGAACCCGCGCGTCGGTTCGTAGACATTGTCCGCCACAAGCACATGACTGCCCGCTTGCGCCGCCGCCATGATGGCCAGCGTTACAGCGGTGAGGCCGGCCGATACGGTGATGCACCCGTGCCCGCCGTCGAGCTTGGCCATCATGTCTTCGAGTTCGAAGCTGACCGGATTCCCATAACGGCCGTAGTACAGCGTGCGCTGTTTATAGCGCGCGGCGCGGGCGGCCTGGAACTCCGCCAACGTATCGAAGAGCAGGGTTGAACTCTGATAGATTGGGAGATTGACCGAGCGGCCGCTGCCCGCCGGACCGCGGCCCAGATGTGCAAGCGCGTTGGCGAGACAATCTTTCCCTGAAGGCATAAGCTGCTCACTTGTAAGTCTTCGTATTGAGTGATGACAGCCCTTCATCGACGTGTCAATATTCAATACTACCATGCCATATTTCAGCACAATTATCGAATGGACGATCACGACGCGGTTGAGCGCTTGCTCCTGACCTCAAGCCACTGGGGCCCCGGGCTGCTGGACCTGTCGGGCGGACGCCTCGTGTCCGTCCGGCCGCATCCGGGCGACCTGGAGCCTTCGCGGATCAACGAAAACATCCCGGAAGGGCTCCACGGCAGCGCCCGTGTGCGTCAGCCCGCGGTCCGGCAGAGCTATCTGAGGCACGGCCCCCGCGGCAGCACCGCTGAACGGGGTGCGGAGCCCTTTGTCGAGGTTACCTGGGAGACGGCGCTGGACCTGGTCTCACGGGAGTTGAACCGGGTCCGCAGCCAGCATGGCAACGAGGCGATCTTCGCCGGCTCCTACGGCTGGGCAAGTGCCGGGCGCTTCCACCATGCGCAAAGCCAGTTGAAACGATTCCTCAATGCGGCCGGCGGCTTTGTAAGGTCTGAAGGCAACTACAGTTACAATGCGGCACTGGTTCTGATGCCGCATATCCTCGGCAACTTCCGCGACCATGTGAGACAGGCGACCCGTTGGTCCACCGTCGCGCGCGAGGGCCGGCTGGTCGTGATGTTCGGCGGTATTCCCTTACGCAATGCCCAGGTTTCGGGCGGGGGCGTCGGCCGCCATCGCCTGCGCGACGAACTGACGGCCTGCGCAGAGGCGGGAGTCGAGTTCGTCAATCTCAGCCCGCTCCGCAGCGATGCCGCGGATACCTTGAACGCGGAGTGGCTGCCGCCGCGGCCAGGCTCCGACACCGCTGTCATGATGGGCCTGGCCCACACCTTGTTGACCGAGGGCCTGTACGATGCGGCTTTCCTGTCCCGCTACACCGTCGGCTTCGACACGCTCTGCGCTTATCTGCGCGGCGATGTGGACGGTGTGGAAAAGGACGCCCACTGGGCAGCCGAGCAATCCGGGCTGGCAGCGGAGCGGCTGCAAAGGCTGGCCCGGCAGATGGCATCGGGGCGTACCCTCATCTGTACGGCGGTCGGCCTTCAGCGCGCCGACCACGGCGAACAACCGCTCTGGATGACTGTTGCCCTGGCCGCCATGCTGGGTCAGATCGGCCTGGCGGGCGGCGGCTTCGGCATAGGCTACGGCGGGGACGCGAGCATCGGTACGATGGACCGGCCTTTCGGATGGCCGTCGTTTCCCCAGGGGACCAACCCGGTCGAGGTCTTCGTGCCCGTCGCCATGATCTCGGAGATGCTGCTGCATCCCGGCGAGGCTTACGACTATGACGGACGGCGCCTGGTCTTTCCGGACATACGCATGGTCTGGTGGGCCGGCGGCAACCCCTTTCACCACCACCAGGATCTCAATCGACTTCGACAGGCGTTTCAGCGGCCGGAAACCGTTGTCGTCAACGAAATCTCCTGGACCGCAACGGCACGCCACGCCGACATCGTGTTGCCCGTTGCCGCGCCCCAGGAACGCACGGACTTCGGCGCCGGCACACAGGACAGCGCCCTGATTCCCATGCCGAAGGCGGTTGACCCTCCCGGCGCGGCCCGCATCGAGTTCGAGATCTTCGCCGATCTGGAGCGGCGTCTGCTGCACGGCACCCCCTTCAGCCGCGGTATGACCGCGGAGGAGTGGCAACTGGAGATGTGGGCCGCGATGAAGCAGCGGGCCGCTGCCGAGGACATAGACCTGCCGGAGTGGCATGACTTCCTCACCGGCGACATCATTCATCTTGAAGACCCTGCGCCGGAAACCGTCTTCCTTTCAGCGTTCCGCGAAGACCCGGACGCAAATCCACTTGATACGCCCAGCGGGAAGATAGAACTCGCCTCTGAAGCCATTGCTGCCTTCGGTTATGACGACTGCCCCGGCCATCCGGCCTGGCTGCCGCCGCGGGATTGGGGCACCCGCGCGGCGAACGCGTATCCGCTGCACCTTCTCTCCGGTCAGCCGGAAACCCGGCTCCACAGCCAGTACGACAACGGTGCGTTCAGTGTGAGCCGCAAGGTCCAGGGCCGCGAGCCGATCCTGATCAGCCCGGCGGATGCCACCGCGCGCGGCATTGCAGGGGGCGATGTCGTCATGGTGCTGAATGCCCGCGGGCGCTGTCTGGCCGGCGCTGTGGTGACCGAGGACATACGCCAGGGAACCGTCTTCCTCTGGACTGGAGCGTGGTATGATCCCGACCTGTCCGACCCTCATCATCTCGACCGGCACGGCAACCCCAACGTGCTGACCCACGACCTTCGCACATCCCGCCTGTCTCAAGGTCCGGCGGCCCAGTCGTCCTTCGTGGAAGTCAGGAAGCACGAAGGCCCCCTGCCAGAGGTCGAGGCCTTCAGTCCCTGGCTGCTGAGGATTGAAACATGACAGTCGTTGCCCGAGCGGAGCCACTTTGATAGGACACTCCAATGGAAACCTGGGAATGAAGGCCCTGTCATTGAAAGAGAAAGCCAGCACCCCGAAGGCGGAACGCCCGGTGCGGGTGGATTCGACGCTTTCAAAGGGCCTACAGGTGCTCGAAGCGCTGGCAAAGTCGCGGTCCGGCAAAGGCGTGACAGAGTTGTCGCGTGAATTGGACCTCACCAAGTCCAACACCTTTCGTCTCCTGCAGACGCTGACCGTGCTGGGCTATGTCCGGAGTACGAAGTCCAAGTCCTACATTGCGACCCTGAAGACATGGCAGGTCGGCCGTGCCGTGGTGGAGAACCTCAATCTGCGGGAACTGGCCGCGCCGGAAATGCAAATGCTGTCCAAGGAAACGCGAGAGGCGATCTACCTAGCGGTGCCGGAGAATCTCTCCGTCGTCTACATCGACAAGATCGAAAGCGTCCAACCGATCCGGTCCTGGAACCCCATCGGCGGCAGCGCCCCGATTCACTGTGTGGCAACCGGCAAGGCGATCTTGGCGGCAAACTACGATAGTCTGCGCGATCAGATCACGGGCAACCTTACGCGATACACCGACCGCTCGATCACCACCAACAAGGCCTTGGATGCAGACGTCGCGGCAACTCTGAAACGCGGCTATGCCATCGACACGGGCGAATACCGCGACCGGATCTACAGCTTCGGTGCCGCGATCTGCCTGCCTGACGGCGAGGCTATCGCCGCCCTCGGCGTATCCGTCCCGGATGTGAACCTTCCTGACGACGGCGAGAAAGTGATCGGTGAACTCGTCAAGTCAGCGGCCCACAACGTGTCTTTACGCCTGGCCAGATCCTGAGGCCGGGTTCCTGTTCTGAACCGAAACGGCTTGGCCCGGGCTGCTACCTGTCCTTGGGGACCGGATGCTCGACCGGCCCACCCTGCTCTTCCCAGGTCGAGAACCCCTCCTTCAGATGGGCGGCCTCAAAACCCATGTCCTGAAGCGTCGCAACGGTAAGCGCCGAGCGCCAGCCCGAGGCGCAGTGAAAGATGAACTTTCTGTCCTTTCCGAAGACCTCTTTGAAGTAGGGACTCTTTGGGTCCACCCAAAACTCGGCCATGCCGCGCGGGCAGTGGAAGCTACCGGGAATGAAGCCCGAGCGGTGGCGCTCGCGCACATCGCGAAGATCAACAAAAAGGACCGCAGGGTCATCCAGCATCGCCAAGGCGTCCTTGGTTTCGACCTCCTCGATGCGCGCGCGTGCCGTTTCGACCATCTCCGCGACCGAAGTCTTGAGTTCCCGCATCTCCGTGTCCTTTGTATTGATATACAGAACAATTATCTCATATATTGACACAAATGAGATTCTTGTTCAAGGTTGTGGCGGTGCGTGGCGGCAGAGCGGCCGCGCCTGCGTGAGGCGATTCATTGGTGAGTTGGGCAGCTGAGATCAGGGGCAGCTGAAGTCATGGAAAGAGCATCGGCGATCTCGCTGTGGGACGTTTCGGCAGAAGAACCTGCCATGTCTTCGCCGATGACCGGCGACACCACAGCCGATCTGGCGATCATCGGCGGCGGCTTCACCGGGCTTTCCACCGCCCTGCATGCCGCTGAGAAAGGCATCGAATGCCAGGTCCTGGAAGCGCGCAAGATCGGCTACGGCGGATCCGGCCGCAATGTCGGGCTGGTCAACGCGGGTCTCTGGCTTCCGCCACAGGATGTCCGCCAGCGCATGGGCGAGCAGCGCGGGGCCGCCCTCATCAAAACACTGGGCGACGCACCCGAGTACGTGCAGTCGCTGATCCAGAAGCATCAGATCCGTTGCGAAGCAACGCGGACCGGAACCATCCATGCGGCCCACTCGCCGAAGGGCTATGCAGATCTCGCGCGGCGCGCCGATGAGTGGCGCCGCCTGGGGGCGCCGGTCGATCTGCTGTCCCGCGACCAGGCCGCCGAAGCGATCGGCAGTGAGAGATTCTACGGCGGACTGGTCGATCGTCGCGCCGGCACCATCAACCCCATGGGATACGTTCGGGGTCTCGCCCGGGCCGCACAGGGCGCGGGCGCACGGGTCGCCACCGGCGTGACGGCCCAGAAGCTTCGCCGGGTGGGGGAAAGGTGGATCGTCGAGACCGATCGCGGCTCGGTCGTCGCAAAGTCGGTGGTTCTGGGAACCAACGCCTACTCGGACGACCTTTGGCCGGGATTGAGGCAGACCTTCACCATGATTCACTATTTTCAGCTCGCCACGGTCCCGCTGGGCAGCCGCAGCTCTTCAATTCTGAGCGGCGGACAAGGACTCTGGGATACCGGGCCGATCATGTTCTCCCTGCGCCGCGACGCTTTCGGAAGGCTCATCATCGGATCGATGGGAACTGTGATTGGCGGGATGACAGGATTGTCCCGCAGATGGGCGGCGCGCACTCTCAGGCGGCTCTTCCCCGACCTGGGCGAGGTCGAGTTCGAGCACTGCTGGCACGGCCGGATCGCCATGACTCCCGACCACCTGCCCCGCATACACCGTCTGGCCGAGGGCCTTTACACCCCCATCGGATACAACGGCCGCGGCATCACGCCAGGCACGATCTTCGGCAAGGCCATCGCCGAGCTGCTGGCGGGCGGACGGGAAGAAGACCTGCCGCTTCCCATCTCGGAGCCCAAGCGGGTCACCTCGGCCGCGGTAATGTCGCGGCTCTATCAGATGGCATTCACCGCCAACCAGTACCTGAAGTCCATCTGAGTCCCGGGAGAAGCAGGATGACGGAAGCGCAGGTTCGTGTCGGCGTCGATATCGGGGGAACCTTCACGGACGTTGCGCTCGAACACGCCGGCGGCATGGCGACCTGCAAGGTGCTGACGAACTATTCCCAGCCCGAGCAGGCGATCCTCGACGGCATCGAGAAGGCTGCAGGCGAAGCCGGCATCGCCGCCGCGGAGATCAGTCAGGTCATACACGGCACCACCCTTGTCACTAACGCTCTCATTGAACGTCGCGGGGCGAAACTGGCCTTCGTTACGACAGAGGGTTTTCGCGATGTCGTGGAGATGCGCTCGGAAAACCGTTTCGAGCAGTACGATCTGAACCTGGAACTGCCCAAGCCCCTGGTCGCGCGCCAGCACCGCTACACCCTCAACGAACGAGTGGCTGCCGAGGGAGCGGTTCTGCGCCCGCTCGACCCATCCGAGCTTGAACGCCTGGTCGAGGCGATACTGGCCGGCGGCTACGAGGCGGTGGCAATCGGCCTCATCCACGCCTATGCCAATCCCACCCATGAACAGCAGGTTGCCCAGGCCCTGCGCCGCGCGGCGCCGAAGCTCTCACTCTCGCTTTCCTCCGTGATCTCACCGCAGATGCGCGAGTTCGAGCGCTTCAACACAGTCATCGCAAATGCCTATGTGCAGCCGATGGTCTCGGATTACCTGGGTCGCCTCGTTGCCCGTCTGCGCGAACAACGCATCACTGCACCGGTCTTCATGATGCATTCCGGCGGCGGCCTGATCTCTGTGGAGACGGCTGCCGAACAGCCGGTTCGCCTGCTCGAGTCCGGACCCGCAGGCGGTGCCATCTTCGCTGCCGACTTTGCTACGGCCCATAGCCTGGAAAAGGTCATGTCCTTCGACATGGGCGGCACGACCGCCAAGATCTGCCTGATCGAAGACGGCGTACCCAAGACCGCAAACACCTTTGAGGTTGCGCGGACCTATCGCTTCAAAAAGGGCTCGGGCATGCCCGTCTCCACGCCAGTCGTCGAGATGGTCGAGATCGGCGCCGGCGGCGGCTCCATCGCCCATGTCGACGGCATGGGACAGATCCGTGTCGGCCCGCGTAGCGCCGCCTCGGAGCCGGGGCCCGCCTGCTACCAGCGCGGCGGCGAGAAACCGACCGTGACCGACGCCAACCTGATGCTGGGACGGCTCGATCCGGACAACTTCGCCGGCGGAGCGATACCCTTGTCGAAGGCGCTGTCCGAGACCGCCTTGAAGACCGGGCTCTCCGTGCAAACCGGCCTCGAGCCCGACGAGGCGGCCTTCGGTGTCACGGAGATGGTCGATGAAAACATGGCCAACGCGGCGCGTGTTCATACGGTCGAGAACGGCCGCGATGTCGAGGCTTTCACGATGATTGCCTTCGGTGGCGGCGCACCCCTGCATGCCTGCCGCCTCTGCGAAAAGCTGGGTGTCGCCGAGCTGATCATTCCACCGGCCGCCGGCGTCGGGTCCGCTGTTGGTTTTCTGAAGGCGCCTTTCTCCTACGAAGCCTCAAAGGGCCTTTTCCAGCGCCTGGACCGCTTCGACAGTGCCGCGGTCAATGCCGCCCTTACAGCCCTGGAGGCGGAAGCCAGGGGATTCGTCGCCGCCGGGGCGGAGAATGCGGTGACCGAGACGAAGCTGACCGCAATGATGCGATACGCCGGCCAAGGCTGGGAGATACCCGTGGTGCTGCCCTATCGCCCCTTCACCGAGGCGGGACTTGCCGAATTGCGGTCTGCCTTCGAGGATGCTTACCGCACCCTCTTCGGCCGCCTGATCGACGGACTGCAGATCGAGGTAACCAACTGGTCGGTCACCGTCGCCTCGCTTGTGCCCAGACAGCCTGGCGTCGAGCGCATTCATGCGGGCCACCCCGTCGCCCCCAACGGGATACGCCGGTTCTACGACGCGGCGCGGCGTGAAACTGTCGAGGCCGACGAAATTGCACGTTCAGAGCTCGCGGCCGGCATGATGGTCAATGGCCCCGCGGTTGTCGTGGAGGACGAAACAACGACCATCGTCACCTCCGGTTTTACGGTGACCGGCCAGAATGACGGATCGCTGCTTCTGCAGAGAAAGGAGGTGGCGCAATGAGTATCGCATCCATCGACTATCAGATCATGTGGAGCCGCCTGATCGCGGTGGTCGAGGAACAGGCCACAACCCTGATCCGTACTGCGTTCTCGACATCTGTGCGCGAGGCCGGCGACCTTTCGGCGGGCCTCTTCGATCTTCGCGGCAGAATGATGGCGCAGGCGGTAACCGGCACACCCGGCCACGTCAACGCCATGGCGGAAAGCGTGCTCCACTTCATCGCCGAGATCGGCCCCGAGAACATCCACGAGGGCGACGTCTATCTGACCAACGACCCCTGGAAGGGCACCGGCCACCTTCACGACATCACCGTGGTGTCACCCGCTTTCCGCAAGGGCCGCCATGTGGGCTTCTTCGCCTGCACGGCGCACGTCGTCGACATCGGCGGCCGCGGCTTCGGCCCGGATGCAAACGACGTCTACGAAGAAGGCCTATTGATACCGATCACCAAGCTTTCCGACCGCGGAACGATCTCAGCCGAGGTTATCAAGTTCATCCGGGCCAATGTCCGGGCACCGGACGCGGTTGTCGGCGACCTCTACTCTCTTGCCGCCTGCAACGCGGCGGGAGACCGCCGCCTTCAGGAGATGATGACCGAGTTTCACATCGACGCGTTGGAGGGCCTGTCGGACTTCATCATCGACACCAGCCGCGAAGCCACCCGCGCCTGTATCGATGAACTGCCATCCGGCGTGTACCGCAACGAAATGCAGGTCGACGGCTACGATGTACCGGTCCTGATGAAGGTGGCGGTCGAAGTCAAGGGCGACCGCCTGATCGCCGATTTCGAGGGCACCAGCGGGCTCAGCCGCTTCGGGGTCAATGTGCCCATGGTCTACACCCGGGCCTATGCCTGCTACGGCCTCAAGTGCGCCATCGCGCCTGAGGTGCCGAACAACACCGGCTCGCTCGAACCCTTCGAGATAACGGCGCCGGAGGGTTGCATCCTCAACGCCCGGCGCCCTGCCCCGGTCTCCGTTCGGCACGTTCTCGGGCACCTTGTCCCGGATGTTGCCCTGGGCGCTCTGCACAGGTGTCTGCCCGGCACCGTGCCGGCGGAAGGCTCCAGCGCGCTCTGGAACATCCAGATCAGCGCCGGTCCGGTCGATGCCGGCTCGAACCTGCCCGACGCGCAACTACTGATGTTCAACTCCGGAGGAACCGGTGCGCGTCCGGGTTCGGACGGCCTCTCCGCCACCGCCTTTCCGTCCGGCGTCAAGACCATGAGTGTCGAGGCCACCGAGCACGTGGGCCCGATCATCGTCTGGCGCAAGGACCTGCGCGAGGGCTCCGGCGGTGCCGGAGCGCGCCGCGGCGGCCTCGGCCAGACCATCGAGATCGAGCCCCGCGACGGTTATGAGTTCCACTTCAATGCCATGTTCGACCGCATCGAGAACCCGGCACGCGGCCGCAACGGCGGGCGTGCAGGGGCGGCCGGATCCGTGGCCCTGTCGGACGGCACCAGCCTGCGCGGCAAGGGCCGCCAGAAGGTACCAAACGGCGCGCGCCTCGTGCTCAAACTGCCCGGTGGCGGGGGTTACGGCGACCCCGCCGAGCGCCCTCACGACGAGGTCCGGGCGGATCTGGCGGCAGGCTACATCACGCCGGAGCAAGCCAGGGCCGACTACGGGCTTGAAGAAGACTGACGCTGGGAGAACGTTATGGCCAAAGCCCCCCTCGCCCTGGTGACAGGCAGCGCCCAAGGAATCGGCTTCGCCTGTGCCGAAGCACTTGCTGAGGACGGGGCACAGGTGATCCTGAGCGACATCAACGCCGAAGGCGCGAAGGCAGCGGCCGCAAGACTGGGCAATGGATCGACTGCGATTGCCTGCGACATGGGCGATCCTGTTCAGATTGCGGCGATGTTCGATAAGGTGGAGGCCGACTTCGGACCGGTCTCCGTCCTCGTCAACAACGCCGGCATCGCGATGCCCGGGGCGTTTCTGGAAACCTCGCTTGCCGACTTTCAACGGGTCATCGATGTCAACCTGACCGGCAGCTTCGTCGCGCTCCAGCGGGCCGCCAAGGCCATGGTGGCGCATGAGATCGAAGGGGCGGTCGTCAACATGTCCTCCATCAACGCCGTCGTCTCGATCCCCTCAATCACCGCCTATTGCGCCAGCAAAGGCGGCGTGATGCAGATGACCAAGGCCACCGCCCTTGCCCTGGCGCCGTACAACATCCGGGTTAATGCGGTGGGGCCGGGCTCGATCGATACCGAAATGATGGCCGGGGTAAACGCCGACCCCGAAGCCATGAAGATGGTGATGTCCCGCACGCCGCTGAAGCGGGTCGGCACGGCCCGCGAGATCGGCGACGTGGTGGCGTTTCTTGCCAGTAGCAAGGCCAGCTACATCACCGGTGAGACGATCTACGTCGACGGCGGACGGCTCGGGATGAATTACACCTGCTGAGATAGGGCCATGGAAACGCGCTACTACGACACCTACGCAAGCTGGAAGGCCGACCCGGAAGCCTTCTGGGCGGAGGCTGCCAAGGAAATCAACTGGTTCACGCCGCCAACACGGACCTTCAACCCCGATGACGGCGTCTATGGCCGCTGGTTCGAAGGGGCGACCTGCAATACCTGCTACAACTGCATCGACCGCCACGTCGAAGCCGGTCACGGCGACCGCAAGGCGCTGTTCTATGACAGCCCGGTAACCGGCCAGCGGCGGGCCTACACCTTTGCGGAGATGCAGATCGAGGTCGGCGCCCTGGCCGCGGTGCTGCGGGCGCAGGGACTCGACAAGGGCGACCGTGTCATCGTTTATATGCCCATGGTGCCTCAGGCGATCTTTGCCATGCTGGCGGCCGCCCGGCTGGGCGCGATCCACTCGGTCGTCTTCGGCGGATTTGCGGCAAGGGAGCTGGCGACGCGCATCGATGATGCGAAACCGAAACTCATTCTCTCCGCATCCTGCGGGATCGAAACCAACCGCATCGTTCCCTACAAGCCGCTGTTGGACGAAGCCATCGCGCTTGCCGAGTCAAAGCCGCAGCGCTGCATCATCCTGCAGCGGAAGGAACACCGTTGCACGCTGACGTCGCAACGGGATCTCGACTACGAAGAGGCCGTCAAACCCGCCATTGCGACCGGCCAGAAAACCGAGTGCGTGCCGGTCGCGGCGACCGACCCCCTCTATATCCT
Source organism: Rhodospirillales bacterium BBD 1991-14 (assembly GCA_001657395.1). GTDB lineage: Bacteria > Pseudomonadota > Alphaproteobacteria > Kiloniellales > Kiloniellaceae > Pelagibius. The sequence goes on from LYSY01000005.1 coordinate 33,511, forward strand.
CTATACATCAGGTACGACCGGCCAACCCAAAGGAGTCGTGCGCGACAACGGCGGCCACATGGTGGCATTGAAATGGACCATGGAGCATCACTACGGGGTGAAGCCCGGGGAGGTCTTCTGGGCCGCCTCGGACGTTGGCTGGGTGGTCGGCCACTCCTACATCTGTTACGGCCCGCTGCTGCACGGCTGCGGGACGGTGCTCTACGAAGGCAAGCCGGTCGGAACGCCGGACGCTGGCGCGTTCTGGCGGGTCATTCAGGACAACGGGGTGGCCGCCCTCTTCACCGCACCGACGGCGTTCCGCGCCGTGAAGAAGGAGGACCCGAAGGGCGCGCTGGTCGCAGACTATGACCTCAGCACCTTCCGGACGCTCTTCCTGGCCGGCGAGCGTGCCGACCCCGATACGATTCGCTGGGCGGAGGAAAAACTGGACCGCCCGGTGATCGATCACTGGTGGCAGACCGAAACCGGATGGCCGATGGCCGGAAACCCTGTCGGTCTCGGTCAGCTCCCGGTCAAGCCTGGCTCCCCCGGCGTGGCAATGCCGGGCTTCGACATCCAGGTGCTCGACGACGCCGGAAAGCCGGTCGAACCCGGAACACTCGGCAACATCGTCTGCAAGCTGCCGCTACCGCCCTCTTCCTTCCCGACGCTCTGGAACGCGGAGGCGCGGTTCCGCAAAGCCTACTTCGAGGAGTTCCCTGGATACTACGCCACTTCCGATGCCGGGATCGTCGACGAAGACGGCTACGTCTTCATCATGGCGCGCACTGACGACATCATCAACGTCGCCGGCCACCGTCTGTCCACCGGTGCGATGGAGGAGGTGCTGTCCAGTCACGAGGACATTGCCGAATGCGCTGTGATCGGCGTGGCCGACTCGATGAAGGGGCAACTGCCCCTGGGCTTCTTCGTGCCCAATGACGGTGTCGAGCGCGACGAGGCCGAGCTGGAGAAGGAGCTGGTTGCTCTTGTGCGCGCCAGGATCGGCCCTGTCGCCGCCTTCAAAACCGCCATAGAGGTGAAGCGCCTGCCCAAGACACGCTCCGGCAAGGTCTTGCGCGGAACGATGCAGAAGATTGCCGACGCGGAAGACTGGAAGATGCCGGCGGCCATCGACGACCCGGAGATACTGAAAGAGATCTCGGTCGCGCTCACGGCGCGAGGCTTTGGGAGGATGAACTCATGATGGCTTCGGATGAAGCGCCCGCAGTGCTCATGCGCGGCGTGAACAAGTTCTACGGCTCATTCCATGCGCTCAAGGACATCAACCTCAGCGTCACCAAGGGCGAGCGCATCGTGATCTGCGGGCCCTCCGGCTCGGGCAAGTCGACCATGATCCGCTGCATCAACCAGCTTGAGGAGCACCAGTCCGGCAACATTGAGATCATGGGCCACCAGATCGACGCCGACGCGCCGAACATCGAGGAGATGCGCCGGGAGGTGGGCATGGTGTTCCAGCACTTCAACCTTTTCCCGCATATGACCATCCTGGAGAACTGTACGCTGGCGCCGACGATTGCCCGTAAGACACCGTTGGCCGAGGCCGAAGCGGAGGCGATGAAGTATCTGGAGAAGGTACAGATCGCCAACCAGGCCCTGAAGTACCCCGGACAGCTCTCCGGCGGCCAGCAGCAGCGCGTGGCGATCGCCCGCGCGCTCTGCATGCACCCGGAGATCCTGCTGTTCGACGAGCCGACATCTGCCCTTGATCCAGAGATGATCGGCGAAGTTCTGGACGTCATGGTGACGCTGGCCAACGAGGGCATGACCATGCTCTGCGTGACCCATGAAATGGGCTTCGCGAGGAAGGTCGCTGATCGGGTGATCTTTATGGACGGAGGTGAGATCATCGAGGAGAACGATCCGGATGAGTTCTTCACCAATCCGGGGAGCGAGCGGACGAAGACCTTCCTGGACCAGGTCCTCAGTCACTAGAGCGGGTCATGTTCAGACGGAAACACTTCGCGTGTTTGCGTCTGAACATGTGAATCCGCTCTACGCCTGAGAATTAGAGCAGACCACCGGGTTTGCTGAATCGCTTGCGCGATTCCATCAATCGCCGATCTGCTTTGGCACTTCAGTCAACCGAGCCCGACTTTCAGGAGCATGGGCGCCGGCGCGGTTCTTCATCATGAACAGCGCCTCTTCTTCGTTCCGACTTGGGTCGTGCTTTCGGGCAGGGACGAGACAGACGGTATTTTTGCCCCTTCGCAGACTGCGCTCCGGCTGTTCGCCGGTGCTCGCCCTTTGAGCTAAAAGCGCTCCCCCGGAGCGCTTTCTTTACGCTCTCAGCCTTCATGGTATGAGGTGTCACAGAACCACAGGAGGTTGCCGATCCAAACCCCTATCTCCAGAAACCAATAAAGCCTCCTGGTCCGCCAGGAGGCTTTATTGGTTGCGGGGGCCCGCAACCAATGAGACCGACACTCGTTTACGGTACCGCTCTGACCACGGCTTTGGGCGCCAATCACCCCTTCCCCTCCCGAGCAGCGTCCGCTACAGCATCGACTCCTTTACCGTTCGTTATGCGCGCCAAACCAGACTAGGGCCCAAAAACCGGTGCCTTCCGCGTTGTGCCAATTCCAGATGTCCACCTTCGAGTAGCCCTGTTGGTTCACTATCACTTCTGACAGGCGGATTCTTACATTCAGGTTTTCGGTCGAGGATGGCAGCCGTCTGGCGCCCGGAGAGGCGAGCAGATCGCACCGCTAGTTCCATCTCAACCACGACTAGCCAGAGAATGAGACTAGTCTTGTGTCATCCCCAGGGGGCGGATCCTACCCGGCATTCCGTCAGGCGAATGATCGCTCACGAATGACCGCCCAAAGACGCCGATCTTCTCACCCGAGAAGTGGATTGCCCGTAGCCAACATCGCTGCCAACGACCCATGCGCATACCAGGCGCGAGCCTACTGGCCTGAGCCGCTGAGGGTGTAAGGGTTGGACGCAGAGAGATGAGCTCCCGGAGGCGATCGATCTGCGATTGCAATTTCGGGGAGTAGTTGCGAACTCAGGGTGACATGGCGCTGATCTTCTCAGCCGCACAGATCAGATGCGGCAGATAGTCCCGGACCATGGTCGACTTCGAAACCCTCGCCGAGTGTGTGCTGATGTTCAACGCGGCAACGACGCGGTCGCCGTTCTGCGCGATGGGCACGGCCAGCGAGCGCAGGCCCCCTTCAAGCTCCTGATCGGCCATGGCATAGGCGTGCTGGCGCACGATCTGCAGTCTTCTCTCCAGCGCCTCGGCCTCGACGATGGTGCGGCGGGTAAACCTCTCAAAGGGTGCCAGAGACAGATACTTGCGAAGTGCATCGTCCGGCAATGCGGCCAACAACACCTGGCCCATGGAGGTCGCATGGGCGGGTAGCCGGGTGCCGACGGTCAGGGAGACCGACATGATGCGGTGCGGCGCGGCAGAGCGCGCGACGTAGACCACGTCGGTGCCGTCGAGTACGGCGGCCGAGCTCGACTCATGGGTTAGGCGCGTCACCTCAGCCAGATAAGGGCGGGCGGCCTCCCAAAAGTTCAGGGAGGAGAGATAGGCATGCCCCAGACAGAGCACCTTCGGCGTCAGCTCGAAGAACTTGCCGTCGCTCTCCGCAAAACCCAGCGTAACCAGAGTCAGCAAGAAGCGCCGTGCGGTGGCCCGGCTGTAGCCTGTCCGCTCCGCCACATCCGAGAGCGTCATTCGCGGCGCGTCCGCCCCGAAACTCTGAATTACCGCCAGTCCTTTCGCGAAGGAGGTCACGAAATCGGACGAGCGCGCCTCCTCCAGCCCAACGCTGCTGTCATCACTCATGGAAACATCCAGTTGTTCACTATACGAACTTAATGTTTTTATACGAACTTTTCTCTTGACTCAAGATCCAATCTGAGAAGATGATCGCTATACGAATTAATGTTCGTTTAACAAACAAATCATCTCGGGAGGATCTAATGGCGCAGGAGCAGGTTCAGCCGACGGTCTTCGGTTCGCTCAATGACTATTCCAAAGGCGGAGTCCAGGTCATTGACGACGATCCCAAGAACTACGTCTTCTCCAACGTCTTTGATGTCGCCGCCAAGTCGGCACCCTATGAGCGCGTCGCTGTCGCCAAGAACTTCGAATATGTGATCGAGGCGGTACGCGCCGAAGGCACCAGCGGCTGGTATTCCTGCGCCCATGACGAGTTCGCGCTTTGCATCGACGGCGAAATCGAGGTCGAACTGCTGAAGCTGGATGATCCCGACGCCGTAGTGGACCCTCAAAGCGAAGGCGCCCACGCCCTCGATGGCGATCCGAACGGCCGCAAGATGGGGCGCCTGGTGCTGCGCCGCGGCCATATGGGGATCCTGCCCGTCGGCTCTGCCTATCGTTTCAAGAGCGGCGCTCCCGGCGCGATGATGATCCAGACCATCCAGGGTCCAGTCACCGTCGAGAAATGGGCGGAGACCTGCCAGCAAATGTGATTGCAAGCCGATTTACCATCGGTTCTCCAGTATTCGACAGAGAGGAAAGAAGATCATGGCAATGAGCGAAAGCGCGGCCACTGCGGTGGAGATTTCCAATCCTCGGGGCTTGGCGATCACCTCAAACTTCGACGTGCGCCCGGCCGACAACGTCGATGGCTACAAGAGCTTCGTCGTCGGCGAATTCACCTTCCGACGCGACTCGTACTTCTGCCACATCACTTGGCCCGGCGGCCGCCATCAGCTGGCCATCGACGTCTTCCTGCGCGCCCTGATGCGCGACGTCGCCTGGGGCTTCTTCTACGGCACCGTGAATTTCGACACTGTCTTCGGAACCACCAATTACTACGGCGAAGTCGAGGTCTTCGCCGGCGCGACCAACGACGCCTACACCTCCGCCGGGCGGGATTTCATCCAGCGCTTCAAGTCCGATGAACTTATGAAGAGCTTCCGCGAGATGATCTCCGACTGGACAAATGAAGGCTACGATCCCTTTGCCGCGCCGATGGAGACGGGCGCGCCTTGGGGCGCAAAGAACGGGGAAAACGATACTGCCGTGACCCGCCAGCGGGTTACTGCCAAGCGTATGGTGAGCCTGCCCGGCGACACGCCGATCCGCAGCGACGAGGACGGCTTCACGGTCAATAGGATGTTCCAGGACGTTCCGCAAGACGAACCGGAAGTCCATGTGGAACCAGGCTTCGAGCACGAGGTCTCGGCCTTCAATCTCTATGCCTACCTATCCCGCTCCGATGTCACCTGGAACCCCAGCGTCTGCTCGGTCGTGAAGGACAGCCTCTTCTGCCCGACGACCGAGGAATTCATCCTGCCGGTCGAACACGGCAACGATCGCTGCGAGTGGTTCATTCAGCTCTCCGACGAGATCATCTGGGACGTGAAGGACGGGAGCACGGGCAAGCCGCGCGCGGTGGTGACCATGCGCTCGGGCGATGTCTCCTGCATGCCGGCCGACATCCGCCATCAGGGCTACTCCAACAAGCGCTCGATGCTGCTGGTCTGGGAGAACGGCTCGCCGAAGATCCCCGACCTCATCAGGGCCGGTAAAGCGCCGGTGGTTCCGGTGAGCTGGTAGGCCTGCCGAAGGCTCTTCCGATCGGCGCTGGGTGCGCCGTTCACAGCGATGCAACAGCGATCAGGCGGGCCAACTTGCGGCCCGTCCCAGGGGAGATTTTGCCTCTCATGCAGACCAAACTCTACATCGATGGCGAATTCGTCGAGGCGCTCGGCGGCGGCAAGATCGAAGTCTTCAATCCCTTCGACAACTCCCAACTCTGCGAAATCGAGGAAGCTCGGGCCGAGGACGTCGACCGCGCGGTTGAAGCGGCCAAGAAGGCCGCCCCCCAATGGCGGGCGATGGACGCCTACGAGCGCGGTTGCCTGTTGCTGAAGCTGGCCGATGCCATCGAGGCCGATGCCGAGAATCTGATCCAGTTGGAAGCCCGCGACACCGGCCACCCGGTGCGTGATGCCCGGATGCTGGACGTGCCGCGCACGGCGCGCTGCTTTCGCTACTTCGGCGGCATGGCCGACAAGTTCGAGGGCCACCTGCCGCCGGTCTATCCCGGCTTCGTGAACTACGTGCAAAACGAACCCATCGGCGTGATCGGCCAGATCGTGCCCTGGAACTTCCCCTTGATGTTCACCAGCTGGAAGATGGCGCCGGCCCTGGCCGCCGGCAACTGCATCGTCATCAAGCCGGCCGAGCTGACCCCGCTCTCGACCCTGCGCATCGCCGAGTTGATGCAGCAGGTGGGCTTCCCGCCGGGCGTGGTCAATGTGGTGCCGGGCTATGGCCAGACCGCCGGTCAGCGCATTGCCGAGCATCCGGACATCGGCAAGGTCGCCTTCACCGGTTCCACCGCCACCGGCCAGCGTATCGTCGAGGCCTCCGCCGGCAACCTGAAGAAGGTGCAACTGGAGCTTGGCGGTAAGGGGCCGAACATCATCTTCGACGATGCCAACCTGATCGCCGCGGTGAACGGCTCTGCCTGGGCGATCTTCCATAACCAGGGTCAGGCCTGCATCGCCGGCTCGCGCCTGATTATCCACGAAAAGGTGGCCGACGCCTTCCTCGAAAAGTTCGTCGGTCTGGCGGAATCGATCCGCCTTGGCAATCCCCTGGACGAGACCACTGAGATGGGGCCGCTAACTTCCAAGATGCATCAGGAGCGGGTGCTGTCCTTCGTCGAGGTCGCCAAGAAGGAAGGTGGCGAGGTGCTGACCGGCGGTGCGGCACCGGAGCAGGAGGAGCTTTCCAAGGGCTGTTTCGTGAAGCCGACGGTGGTGCGCGCCGCGCCCGATCACACGGTCTCGCACGAGGAGGTGTTCGGGCCCTTCGTCGCTGTCGCCACCTTTTCCGATGACGACGAAGCGCTCGCCATCGCCAATGGCGTGACCTATGGGCTGGGCTCCGGCCTCTGGACTCAGAACATCTCCCGCGCCCACAAGATGGCGCGGGAGATTAAGGCCGGCATGGTCTGGGTAAACTCCTACAAGGTCGTCCATCCTGGTTCGCCCTTCGGTGGCGTAAAACAGTCGGGTTACGGCCGCGAGATGGGTTTCGAGGTGATGCGGGAATACACCCAGAGTAAGTCGGTCTGGGTTAACGTCGATGCCGCCATCCCACCGCACTATCCCCGCTGATCGACAAGCGCTGAGACAAAGCGATGGCAGACTTTCTTCCCCTTGAAGCAGCAATCGAAGCCCATCTTTATGACGGTGCCACGGTGGCCTTCGAAGGTTTCACCCACCTGATCCCCCATGCAGCCGCGCACGAAACAATCCGCCAGGGCGTCACCGATCTGACCTTGATGCGCATGACGCCGGACTTGATCTACGACCAGTTCATTGGCATGGGGCGGGTAAAGAAACTGATCTTCTCCTATGCCGGAAACCCCGGCGTCGGACTTCTGCGGCGCTTGCGCGACGCAGTGGAGAACGGGCGGCCGCGGCCGATCGAAATCGAAGAACATTCCCATGCCGCTATGGCCAATGCCTACGAGGCCGGGGCCTCCGGTCTGCCCTGCGCCGTGTTCCGCGGCTATCGCGGGGCCGAACTGGCGCAGGTAAATCCCAACATCCGCAGTGTGGTCTGCCCCTTCTCCGGCGAAGAGCTGGCCGCCGTGCCCGCCCTGCGGCCGGACGTCACGGTGATCCACGCGCAGAAAGCCAATCGAAGAGGTGATGTGCTGATCGAAGGCATCGTCGGCGTACAGAAGGAGGCGGTGTTGGCTGCCAAGACGGCCATTGTCACTGTTGAGGAGATCGTCGAGGACTTTGCCGAGGTGCATCCCAACGCCTGCGTCCTGCCGCACTGGACGGTGACCAGTGTCGTTCAAGTCCCCGGCGGCGCACACCCTTCCTATAGTCACGGCTACTACGCCCGAGACAATGCCGCCTACCTGGCATGGGACCGGATCGCGGCCGACCAGGACTCCTTCGATGCCTGGATGGCGGAGAACGTGCTGAAGGCTAAGCCTGACGACTTTGCCGTGCGGGTTCACAGCCTGGGGGGAGGCCTGCAATGATGAGCTACAGTCCGACCGAGATGATGACCATCGCAGCCGCCCGTGCCCTCGGCAACGACGATGTCTGCTTCGTCGGCATCGGTGCCCCTTCAGCAGCTTGCAACGTCGCCCGCCTCACCCATGCGCCGGATATCACCCTGATCTATGAGAGCGGCACCATCGGCACCAAGCCGGAGGTGCTACCTCTTTCCATTGGCGACGGGGAACTCTGCGAGACTGCGGTGACGACCGTGCCGGTGGCCGAGATGTTCCGCTATTGGCTCCAAGGCGGACGGATCACCATCGGTTTCCTAGGAGCCGCACAGCTGGACAAGTTCGGCAACATCAACACCACGGTGATCGGAGACTACAATCATCCCAAGGTGCGTCTGCCGGGTGGAGGCGGTGCGCCGGAGATCGCCACCTCATGCCAGCAGATCTTCATCACCCTGAAGCAGTCACGCCGCAGCCTGGTGGAGAAGATCGACTTCTCCACCTCCTTTGGTCACGGCCAAGGCGGTGACGACCGTGCCAGGCACGGCCTCACAACCAGGGGACCTACGCTGCTGATCACCGATCTCTGTCTCTGGCAACCCGATCCCGAGACCAAGGAGTTCACCGTCACCTCGATCCATCCCGGGGTAACCCGCGAAGAGATCCAGGAGACATGCGGCTGGAGAGTGCGCTTCGCCCAGGATGTCGCCGAAACTCCGGTACCCAGCGAGGAGGAGCTGAAAACCCTGCGCGATCTCAACGTGCGCACGGCCAAGGCGCACGGCGCCACCAGCGAGAAAGCGGCGGGATGATGGATTTCGTTTACGAGGGACTACCGACCCGCGTGGTCTTCGCCAAGGGGGGGCGGGCCCGCGCGGCAGCGGAGCTGAAGCGCCTCGGCGTCACGCGCGCCCTGGTGCTTTCCACCCCGCCGCAGGAAGAGCAGGTTCGCGCCTTTGCCGAAGAGCACCTGGGAGACCGTGTGGCGGGAGTCTTCGCCGGGGCGGCGATGCATACCCCCGTCGAGGTCACCGAAGAGGCCTTGACGGTGGTCAGGGAAAGCGGCGCCGAGGCGACCCTGGCCTTCGGCGGCGGCTCGACCATCGGCCTCGGCAAGGCAATCGCGCTTAGGACCGGCCTGCCACAACTGGCCATCCCCACCACCTTTGCAGGGTCTGAGATGACGCCGATCCTCGGTCAGACCGAGGCCGGCCGCAAAACGACCCTGCGCGATGCCAAAGTGCTGCCCCAGGCGGTGATCTACGATCCCGATCTGATCGCCACACTGCCGACTTTCATCGCCGGCCCCTCCGGCATGAATGCCATGGCCCATGCCATCGAAGCGCTCTATGCCGAGAACGCCAATCCGATCGTTTCCCTGATGGCGCAGGAATCGATCCGCGCACTGGGCAGCGCACTACCGAAGATGGCCGCCGACTCTGCGGACGAGGCGGCGCGCAGTGAAGCGCTCTACGGCGCCTGGCTGGCTGGGCTTTGCCTCGGCTCGGTCGGTATGGCGATTCACCACAAGATTTGCCACACCCTGGGCGGCTCCTTTGACCTGCCCCATGCCGATGTCCACTGCCTGATGATCCCCTATTCGAGCGCCTACAACCGCGAAGCTGCGCCGGAGGCCATGCGGCTTGCGGCCGGGGCTCTCGATGCCGGCGATGCGCCGGATGCGCTCTACGGCCTCTTGCAGAAGCTTGGCGTGAAGAAGTCGCTGGCGGAGCTCGGCATGGCGCCCGCCGATCTCGACCGTGCTGCCGCGATCGCGGTGGAGAACCCATACTACAATCCGCGGCCGGTAACGCGCGAAGGGGTCCGCGAGATGTTGCAGGCGGCCTACGAAGGAAGACCGCCATAGCCTGGTGCCGGAACCGGTAATGACCAGCAACAAAAAAAGACTGAAGACAAGGCACCAAGGGAGGGGCCGCCATGACCAAGAAGACCACGTCCACCACGACACGCCGCATCAACCGCCGCCGCTTTCTCCAGGAAACAGTAGCCTCAGCCGCCGTGATCTCCTCACTCAGTTTTACGCGCCGAGCGCGGGCGGCCGACACGCTGAAGATCGGTTTCGTCAGTCCCAAGACAGGACCCCTCGCGCCCTTTGCCGAGTCCGACGACTACATCCTGGAAGGAGTCCGCGCGGCATTGAAGGATGGCCTTGCCATCGACGGCACGACCTACGAAGTCGAGATCCTGGTTAAGGACAGCCAGTCAAATCCCAATCGCGCGGCTGACGTCGCTTCCGAACTTCTCCTCGGCGACGAAGTCAACCTGATGGTCGTCTCCTCGACGCCGGAGACCACCAACCCGGTGGCCGACCAGTGCGAGATCAATGGCGTGCCCTGCATCTCCACCGTGGCGCCTTGGCAGCCCTGGTTCTTCACCCGCGGCGGCGAACCGGACAGTGGCTTCGAATACACCTATCACTTCTTTTGGGGCCTTGAGGACATCATCGGTGTCTTCACCGAGATGTGGAACAAGCTTGACACCAACAAGGTGGTCGGCGGCCTCTTCCCCAACGATGGCGATGGCAATGCCTGGAGCGACCCCGAGCTGGGCTTCCCGAGGCCGCTTGCTGCCCATGGATTCAACCTGATCGACCCCGGTCGATACCAGAACCTCTCCGACGACTTTTCGGCCCAGATCAGCGCCTTCAAGAACGGTGGTGCCGAGATCGTTACAGGCGTGGTAATCCCACCGGATTTCACCACGTTCTGGACTCAGGCCAAGCAGCAGGGCTTCACGCCTAAGGCGGCAAGTGTCGGCAAAGCGCTGCTTTTCCCGGTTGCGGTGGAGGCACTGGGTGACACGGCGCACAATCTTTCCTCGGAGATCTGGTGGACTCCGACCCATCCCTATAGCTCCTCCCTGACCGGAACCTCAGCAGCCGATCTTGCGGCAGGCTTTACCGGCGCCACCGGCAAGCAGTGGACCCAGCCCATCGGCTTTGCCCATGCCCTCTTCGAGGTGGCCGTCGATGCGCTGAAGCGTTCTGGTGATCCGACTGACTACGACAACCTGCGCGACGCGGTCGCTGAAACCCAGCTCGACACCATCGTCGGCCGCATTGACTGGAACGCTGGACCGGTCCCAAACGTCGCCAAGACTCCGCTGGTTGGCGGCCAGTGGCGCCGCGGTGGCGAGTTCAAGTACGACCTCGTGGTGACGGCCAACGGCCTCGCCTCCGATGTGCCGCTGGGCGGCGCAATGGAAGCCATCGCCTGACCGGCGCAGAGGCGCCAAACGCAGGCGGACAAGCTGGAAAATAACATCCATGGCGATCCTGGAAATGAAGGCGGTCACGAAGAGCTTCGGTGCCTTGACGGTTGCCGATGGCATCGATCTGCAGCTTGAAGATGGCGAGGCCCTTGGTGTGATCGGCCCAAACGGCGCCGGCAAGAGTACGATGTTCAATCTGATTGCCGGCGTCCTGGCGCCCGACGGCGGTGCAATCGTCTTCCAGGGTCGGGATGTCACCGCCAATTCTGCGGCCGAGCGCTGCCGCGCCGGCATCGGCCGCTCGTATCAGGTGCCGCATCCTTTCTCCGGCATAACGGTCTTTGAGAATCTTCTGGTAGGGGCGACCTTCGGCGATGCCATGACCGAACGCGAGGCCTATGGACGCTGTGCCGAGATCTTGCGCGAGACCGGTCTGTTGAAGAGGGCAAATACCGTGGCCGGAGGGCTCTCGCTCCTCGACCGCAAGCGTTTGGAGATGGCCCGGGCAATGGCAACGGGACCGAAGCTCTTGCTGCTCGATGAGATCGCCGGCGGTCTGACGGAGGGCGAGTGCCAATCCCTGATCGCGACCATCAACCGCATTCGCAGCACCGGCGTCTCGATCATCTGGATCGAACACGTGACCCACGCCCTCCTGGCCGTGGTGGACCGCCTGATGGTGCTGAACTTTGGAAAGAAGATTGGCGAGGGTGAGCCGCGAGCCGTAATGGAAAGCGCCGAGGTGCAGGAAATCTATATGGGGATCGAGGTCGATGCCTGACGCCAGCACTTCAGCCCCGCTCCTGCAGGTCGAAAACCTGGACGCTTTCTACGGTGACTTCCAGGCGCTCTTTGGGGTCTCGCTGGAAGTCAACGCAGGCGAGACGGTGGCAATCATCGGCGCCAACGGCGCCGGTAAGTCGACCTTGATGTGTGCGCTTACTGGATTGGTAGGCAGCAGCGGCGAGACCGTTCGCTTCAACGGCGTGCCGATTTCCGGCCGGCCGGCCCATCAGATCGTTCGTGCCGGACTTGCCATGGTCCCCGAAGGCCGCAAGCTCTTCCCTTCCTTGAGCGTCGAGGAAAACCTCTTGATCGCCACCAATGTCCGGCGCGAGGGCGCCTGGACGCTGGAAAAGGTCTACCAGATGTTTCCGGTGCTTGAGGAGCGCAAACGCAATGCTGGCACCGCACTTTCCGGCGGACAGCAGCAGATGGTCGCCATCGGTCGTGCCTTGATGTCGAACCCCAAGCTGCTGCTCTGCGATGAGATCAGCCTGGGCCTGGCCCCGATCATCATTCGCGACATCTACCAGGCGGTGCCACGAATCAAGGAGCAGGGCACGACGATGGTAATCGTCGAGCAAGACATCAACCAGGCGCTGGCGGTGGCCGACCGGATCTACTGCATGCAGGAAGGGCGGATCTCGCTCTCCGGCCGACCCGATGAACTGACACGTGACCAGATCACGGCCGCCTACTTCGGGCTTGAGCGAGAGTCCGCGTAATGGAATGGGTAAACGCCATCGTCCAGGGCATTCTGCTGGGCGGACTCTATGCGCTCTTCGCCACCGGCCTCTCGCTGATGTTCGGTGTCATGCGCTTCGTCAACATCGCCCACGGCGACTTCATCGTGGTGGCGGCCTATGCCGCGCTGATCGGCGTGGCTTATCTTGGCCTGCATCCCCTGGCGACCATTCCCCTGGTCGCTGGCGGCTTGGCGATCGCTGGTTATGCCAACCAACGCTTCATCCTGAACCGCACCCTGGGCGGCGATATCCTGCCACCGCTTCTGGTCACCTTCGGCATGTCGGTGGTGATCCAGAACGCCCTGCAGGAGATCTTCACAGCCGATAGTCAGCGTCTGCAGTCTGGTTGGCTGGAGACCGCCAGCTTCAACATTATGCCTGGCCTCGCGGTCGGCTTGTTGCCCCTGCTGGTCTTCCTCGCTGCGGTTCTGGTGATCGGCGGTCTGCAGTGGCTGTTCTACGGCTCTGGCCTGGGGCGCCTGTTGCGGGCGACCTCGGACGACCAGAGGACGGTGCGCCTGATGGGCGCCGACAACGCCCATATCTTTGCCATCGCTACGGCGCTCGCCAGTGCGGTGGTCGGCATTGCAGGCGTGTTCCTGGCAATGCGCACCAACTTCGATCCCTCCATCGGACCGGCACGTCTGCTCTTCGCCTTCGAGGCGGTGATCATCGGCGGCCTTGGAAACCTCTGGGGCACGCTCGCCGGTGGCATCATTCTGGGTGTTGCCCAGACGATCGGCGCGCAGATCGACCCGGGCTTCCAGATTCTGGCGGGGCATTTGGTCTTCTTGGCACTGCTGGCGGTGCGACCGGAAGGCCTCTTCCCAAGAATAAAAGCGTAGCGGGGGCAGACATGACCGACATCGCCTACAGCGTCGCTCGTTCGACCCGAGCTTCCAACATCGCCGCCCCGGCGGGCCTGGTTCTGATCTGCCTGCTCGCGGCGGCGCCGCTGTGGGTCGGCCGCGCCGATATGCGCCTGATGGTCGAGATCTACTACTACCTGGTTCTGGCCCAGATGTGGAACCTGTTGGCCGGCTATGCCGGGTTAGTCTCGGTCGGACAGCAAGCCTATGTCGGCATCGGCGGGTACATGCTCTTCGCCCTGGCAGCCTTTGCCGGTGTGCCGCCGCTCTTGGCGATTCCGCTGGCCGGCTTGATCGCTGCGGCAATCGCGCTGCCCTCGGGCGCCTTGCTGTTCCGCCTCCGCGGGCCCTACTTCGCAATCGGTGCCTGGGTCCTCGCCGAGGCCTTTCGACTGGGATTTGCCCAGATCTCGGCCTTGGGCGGCGGCTCGGGCATGAGCCTTCCCGCCAAGATCGTGAGGACCATCGCCGACAGCCGTGGCGCCCGGGAGATGACGGTCTACTGGGTGGCGCTGGGCCTGGCAATCCTGTCGGTGGCCATCGTCTACTTCCTGCTGCGCTCACGCCACGGCCTGGCCCTGACTGCGATCCGTGACAGCGAGGAAGCTTCCGAGAGCCTGGGCGTCAATGCCTGGCGCACCAAGTATGTGACCTACATTGCGGCCGCGTTCTTCACTGGCATGGCAGGAGCCCTGATCTTCCTGCAGAAGCTGCGTATCTCCCCCGATGCTGCCTTCAGCGTGAACGACTGGACCGCCTTCGTCATCTTCATCGTGGTGATCGGCGGCATCGGCACCGTTGAAGGACCCATCATCGGCGTTCTGTTATTCTTCCTACTGCGCGAGTTCGCGGCCGACTGGGGAACCTGGTACCTGATCCTGCTGGGCCTGATAGCAATCGCCGTCATGCTGAAGGCGCCCAAGGGTCTATGGGGCTACGCGGTCGAGCGCTGGGGGCTGTCGCTGTTGCCGGTTGGACGAAGGCTGGTTGTGAAAGAGGGGAACCAGGGATGACCGAGGCCTTCATCTGCGATGCGCTGCGTACACCCTTTGGGCGTTACGGCGGGGCTCTCTCCAGTCTGCGCGCCGACGATCTGGGGGCATTGCCCATCAAAGCTCTGACCGAACGTCACCCAAAGCTCGACTGGGCCGCGGTCGACGACATCTACTTCGGATGTGCCAACCAGGCGGGTGAGGACAACCGCAATGTTGCGCGCATGGCGCTGCTACTGGCCGGCCTGCCGGTCGAGGTGCCGGGTACAACGATCAATCGTCTCTGCGGTTCCGGGCTCGATGCCATCGGCAGCGCCGCCCGGGCGATCAAGGCGGGTGAGCAAGACCTGACAATTGCCGGCGGAGTCGAATCGATGTCGCGGGCGCCCTTCGTCATGCCAAAGGCCGAAGCAGCCTTCTCCCGAGTCAACAGCATCGAGGACACAACCATCGGCTGGCGCTTTGTCAACCCGTTGATGCGCCAGCTCCACGGCGTCGACTCCATGCCGGAGACCGCGGAGAACGTGGCCGAGGACTTTCAGGTCACCCGCGCGGACCAAGACGCCTTTGCTGCCCGCAGCCAGGACCGAGCCGCTGCTGCCATCAAGTCGGGTCGCTTGGCAGAGGAGATTGTTTCGGTGACAGTCCCACAGCGCAAGGGCGAGCCAATCGTCATCGCGCAGGACGAGCACCCACGCCCCGGCACCACGATCGAGAAACTGGCCAAGCTACCGACGCCCTTCCGCGAGGGTGGTTCAGTGACTGCCGGCAATGCCAGTGGCGTCAACGACGGCGCCTGTGCGCTCATCGTCGCCTCGGAGGCCGCGGCCAGGCACAATAACCTGGAGCCCATGGCCCGGATCATCGCCACGGCCACCGCCGGGGTGCCGCCGCGAATCATGGGCTTCGGCCCGGCACCAGCGGTGAAGAAGGTTTTAGCCAAAGCGGCCCTCAGCCTGGGCGATATTGACATAATCGAACTGAACGAGGCTTTCGCCTCGCAAGCTCTGGCCGTGCTGCGCGACCTCGGGCTGCCGGACGATGCCGAGCAGGTCAATCCCAACGGCGGCGCCATCGCCCTGGGCCATCCCCTGGGCGCCTCCGGCGCCCGCCTTGCGACAACAGCAGCCTATGAACTGAGGCGCCGCGGCGCCCGCCGCGCCCTCTGCACGATGTGCATCGGCGTTGGCCAAGGGATCGCCATGATTATCGAGAGGGTTTGAGGAAGGGAGGCGACAGTGTCCAAGTACTTCACCGAAGCGAATTCCGAAGAGGCCGTCATCGCCCGGCTGGAGAACTGTGACGATCCCCGCTTTAAGGAGGTCATGGTCTCAGCGATCCGCCACCTCCACGCCTTTGTCAAAGAAGTCGAACCGACCGTCGAGGAGTGGACGCAAGCGATCCAGTTCCTTACCGCCACGGGGCAGATCTGCGACAACAAGCGACAGGAATGGATCCTGGCCTCGGATACTCTCGGCATTTCCATGCTTGTCGACGCGATCAACCACCGCAAACCACCGGGCTCGACCGAGTCGACAGTGCTTGGGCCCTTTCATGTTGAAGGTGCTCAGGAGTTGGCGATGGGGAGCGACATCTGCAAGGACGGAAAGGGCGAGCCCTGTGTTGTCGTGGGCCGCGTGCTCGATCCTGATGGCGATCCGGTGAAGGACGCCATTCTCGACGTCTGGCAGACCAATGGCGACGGCTTCTACGACGTTCAGCAGCCGGGCCTTCAGCCAGATTTGAACCTGCGCGGCAAGTTCCGCACCGGCGCCGATGGCCGGTATTGGCTGCGCACCGTAAAGCCGGTGTCCTATCCTATCCCCACCGATGGGCCGGTCGGCAAAATGCTGGAGAAGATGGGACGGCACGCCTATCGCCCGGCCCATATCCACTTCATCGTTTCCGCGCCGGGCTTCGAGCCGGTGACCACTCATATCTTCCTGGAAGGCGACGAGTACATCGAGTCCGACGCGGTCTTTGGCGTCAAGGACTCTCTGGTTGTTCCTTTTGTGCAGAAGACTGCGGCTGAAACCCCGGAGGAAGAGACCCTCAGTGGACCCTTCTGGCGAGCCGACTTCGACTTCGGCCTCAAACAAGAAAGCTAGCGCAGACTTCTTTGTGGGAGGAGAAATGTGAAAACACTGAGAGCGCTCACGGTGACGGTCGCCTTAGCAGCCTTGCCGACAGACTGAGAAAGGATGATGCGACCATGCCAAACGCGACCGACATCATCAAAGCGGAGCATCGCAACTATATCGCCGTTCTGCAGTGTCTCGATGGGGTGATCGGCGATATTGAACGCGGCAACCTGCAGCCTGACTTCGCGTTGTTTCATCTGATACTCGACTACATCGATGGCTTCCTGGACAGCTATCATCACCCGAAAGAGGACCAGTTCCTGTTCCGTGTCCTGCGCGAGCGGGACCCGGAGTCGGCGGAACTGCTGGAGACACTGGAGAACCAGCATCAGGAAGGCTATCGCCTGCTCGCAGGTCTGCGCGGGCTCTCGGTGAACTATGAGCGCAGTAAGTCCCCAAGCGACGGAAAGGCCTTCTTCGATGCCTTTCGCGTCTATCACAGATTGGAGTGGAATCATATGCGCAGTGAGGAAATGGAGGTTTTGCCGCGCGCCCGTGAACACCTGAAGGAGACCGACTGGGCCGCCATTGACAAGGCATTCAGCGATCACGAGGACCCGATGTTCGGAGACGCGCCAGAGGCACGTTTCGCTCACCTGCTGCATCGCATAGCCGAGATGGCACCGGCGCCACACGGCTATGCGCCGCCAAAGGGCGGAGACATGTACTGGTTGATTGTCGGGCGGGACAAGCCGAATCAGGAGTCGATCCGCCTGAGGACACGTGAAGCGCATCGGGAGTACATCTGGCGCGCGGATCTACCGGCACGGCTGCTGGTGGGATCGCCGCTGTCCGACGACGACGGCGCGGCAATGACCGGGACCTAGCTCCTGGTGGAAGCGCCGGATCGGGCCGCCGCCGAGGCATTTGCCAAGGGGGATCCCTATCGAAAGGCCGGACTCTTTGACCGGGTTGAGATCGCGGCGCTCCACCCAGTCTTCGATCCAAGACCCTTCGGTCTGCGGTCGCCGGCCGTCTCGGGAGGGGAGCCAACACACCCATGAGCGGCCCGCCGCCCCGACCGAACGGTAGCTACTGGCGCCTGCGCCCCCGTGCGCCCCAACCGGGCACCCTGCTCGGCGCCCTGGATGAGATCCCCGACCCCGGCGCCAAGGAGTACGTCTTCGGCAAGGGCAAGAGTGCGTTTTCGATGTTCGTCGTGCGCCGGGGGGACTCCGTCTACGGCTATCTGAACATCTGCCCGCATTACAGCTCCCCGCTGAACGCCCGCGCAGAGATGTTCCTCAACGAGGCCGGCACCCGCATCCGCTGCACGATGCACTTCGCGGAGTTTCGCATCGAGGACGGATACGGAATGGCTGGAGCTGCAGAGAATTGCTGGTTGGAGCCGATTGGCTTAAGCATCGGCGACGGCCTGATCCACATTGCGGCAGCCGAAGGGCCCGTACCGCGGAGCGCCCTTTGAAGTCCATCTGCTGCGTGGCCTGCAAGCCGAAGGAGCTGCCTACCAAGCCCTGAGCTCAACGGAGAGAGTCGAATGTTGACTAATGCGAGCGCGGGCATGGGGCTGCCGGTCGTTGGTGCCTTGCTCGGTCACAAGGAAGCCGCAACAACCGAGCATAACGCCCATCTTGATGCCAGCCCATTGCGGGTCGCATCAGATCGGATTGCCGATCATATCGCGATTACTCTGAGCCAACCGAACAACCGCTCAGGTTTGAGTGCAAGATGGCGAGCGGCTGTTCGAAGCGATCACGTGAAGCTGCAGCACTGCTATGGTCGGTCCCATGAAAATGGCAATGGCGAGAACGCGGGACAAACCTGCCGCTGAACTTGCTCGCCTCGTTATCCTCTATAGAACCTCTCCACTTGAGCGCGTCGACCCAATCAGAAAACAGCGCAGTCGCTACGGCTTCGTTGTCACCAGGAGAACGATCAGTGTCAGGAGCACCAGTCCGGTGGGCAGAAACCGGCCCCCTCCCGATTTGGCCTCGCCGGAGCTTTCCCAGACTGCGCGGCGCAGTCTACCTACCAGAGCGCCATGCAGGCCCGATAGCGCAAGCACCAATAGGATCTTCATCCCCAGCCAGGCGGAAGTGAACCAGCCACCTTGCACCCCCAGCAGGATTCCGAACAGCAGCGCGAGGATCATCGCCGGCGTCGTAGCGGCCCGGTCATAGGCTTTGAGGGGTTTCATATGGATGAGAGACGGGTATCGGAGCGCCAGCGCAACCGCGACCATTCCGCCGATCCAGACGAAGAGTGAGATAAGGTGGGCGGCTTTAGTGAGGTCGTAGAGCATCAGGTGTCCTCGGATTGGTGGTGCAGCCATCGCTCATTGACAAAGCCGCCGAACGGGATGAACGCGCCGATGAAGAGGCGCAAGGCGCCGAACCAGTTGATTAGGCCTTCCGCCCAAGACCGGATCACGAACCAGAGGAAGACCATGAAGGCCAGTCCGTGGATCGGACCCATGACGGACACGGCCTGCGGGATGTCCGCCCAGTATTTCAGCGGCATTGCTATGCAGAACAATGCGAGCAGGGTCAGGGCCTCGAATATGGCCGCGCGCATGAGGCCGATCATGCTTCGACCCGCGCCCCGCGTTTGTTTTTTGCGATTCCGATACCCGTCTTGAGGAGGTCATCACCCATGGAATTGTGAACCATCGCCACCATGTCCGGTCCCGCCGTATCGGGATGCCCGGTATTGAAGGGCGGCTTGGGATCATACTCGATCATAAGCTGGGTGATCTTCGCGACATCCTCGCCACGCAGTTTGGCCAGGAGCGTGAGACCGAAATCGATGCCGGCCGTAACACCACCCCCTGTCATCCGGTTGCGATCGATGACCACGCGGTCAGGGGCGGTCTCGACGTCCATGGCCTTCAGCACGTCGTAGACCGCCCAATGGGTCGCGGCACGATAGCCGTCGAGCAGACCCGCCATTCCGAGTATGAGCGCGCCCGAACATACGGAGGTGACGTAGCGCGCTGTCTTACCCGCCACGATCAGGAAGTCGAGCACCTCGTCATCGGCCATGATGTCGTTCGTTGTGTAGCCGCCAGGCACAAAAAGAACGTCCAGATGATCGGGCACCTGATCAAAGGTATGGGTGGGGTTCAGCGACATGCCGCTGTCGGTCGGCACCGGGTCGCGCGATTTCCAGATCAGGTATGTTTCCGCGTGCATCCCGAGCACGGCCTGCGGCCCGGCGAGATCGAGCAGAGTGAAGCCGGGATACACGAGCATCCCCACCTTGAGGGGGGTGGTCGATTGCTTGGGTATCTCAGTGCTCATAGGGTTTCCTTTCAGGGTGCTTGGGAAGATCCAGCCACGTTGCTCCGGGCAAGCGCGCCACGGTCTATCGTGCGCGGGGTAACGAGGGTGATGACGAGCGTGAGCACGGCGCAGAGCGCGATCGCCGCAATCATCGGGAGGGCGGTGCCGTCGAAGAACAGGCTCGTCAGGACAACGATGACCGCGCCGCTGACCACTTGAAGTGTACCACCAAGGGAGGAGGCGAGCCCGGCGATCTCGCCGTGCGGGTCGAGCGCCATCACCATCGTGGTGGGGATGACAAGGCCAAGACAGGCATTGCCGAAAAGCAGGCCCGCGATGATGATCGGGAGCGTGGCCTGTCCGGCCAAGACAACTCCCAGAAGAAGCAAGGTGAAACCTGCAAAGCCCGCAGCTGCCCAACGGATCACACGCA
This sequence comes from Rhodospirillales bacterium BBD 1991-14, assembly GCA_001657395.1. Taxonomy (GTDB): domain Bacteria; phylum Pseudomonadota; class Alphaproteobacteria; order Kiloniellales; family Kiloniellaceae; genus Pelagibius. Next base: position 53,924 of record LYSY01000005.1, read on the forward strand.
GGACGCCGATCTTTTCGCTGATCGGACCGGCAGCCTGGCTCGCCGCAAAGAACCCAACCGCGTTGATTGCGAAGGCGAGGCTGAACTGCGTTGGGCTTAGTCCGAACTGCCCTGAATAAACGAAGGACGCGCTCGCGATGAAGACCATGAAGCTCGCAAAGCCCAAGCCGCCAATGAAGGTCAGCCCCATGAAGACAGGATCAAGGAAGAGCAACTTGCAGCCGGTCCACAGGTTACGGGGATTCACTCCGACACGGTTCTGCGGGGCGAGCGTTTCCGGCAGTATCGTGGCGGTGAGGAGAAGACTGAAACCGGCTGCGAGGCCTAGGGTCCAAAATATCAGACGCCAGTCGCCGATCATCAACAGGGCGCTGCCTGCCAGCGGAGCCAGCATGGGCGAGACGGAGATCACAAGCATGACCATCGCCATGAGGCGGGTGGCCGCAGGCCCTGTATGCGTGTCACGGATCACTGCGCGGGGGAGCACCATCAGAACCGCTCCACCAATCCCCTGCAAGACGCGAAAGGCGATCAGCCAGCCGATGCTGGGAGCAAGCACACAGCAGATGGAGGCGACGACGAAAATCCCGAGCCCCGCACAGAGCGGCAACTTGCGCCCGACCTGATCGGACCACGGCCCGTAGAAGAGCTGTGCTAGGCCGAAGGCGGCGAAGTAAGCGGCCAACGTGTATTGGGTTGTTGCTTCGTCCGCATCCAGCCCCGCCGCAATCGCGGGCATGGCTGGAAGGTACATGTCGATCGCGAAAGGCCCCACCGCCGAGAGCAGGCCAAGGACCAGGGCTGTGCGCAAGATGGGCATGACGAACGACGAGTCCCTTTTTGTCTCGGTCGAGGCTTCCAGCCCTGCTTATCGGTAGGAGCATTCGCGACTCGACATGATGTAAACACTCGTTTTCTTTACAACAGCACCTGCGCCATGTAAACAGTTGTTCACATGCAGGCGACAGCGACAAAAAAGAAGACGACTGGCTCCGTGAAGGATCGCGCCGCGACCGAGGCGCGGATCCTCAATGCCGCCCGAACCGTGTTTGCCCGGCGCGGCTACGATGCAGCCGGACTGCGCGAGATCGCAGAAGTCGCCCGGGCGAACCTCTCACTCATCAGCCGGTATTTCGGAGGCAAGGAGGGGTTGCTCATCGCGCTGACGGATCAGTTCGTCGCATCGCGCAGGGAAGGAGGGCTCCCCTATCCACCACAGGGGACGCTTTCGGAAGAGATATACACCTATCTGCACGCCAAGCTGCGTGAAGATCTGAAGGATGAAGAGATCATTCGTCTCATCATCAGCCGATCTGCCATTGATGAAGAGTTTCGCAAAAGGGGTGCGGAGCATCTGGACGGCAAGGCGGACGCGAACTTCCGCGAGCGCGTCACGCGGTTGCAGGATCGCGGCACTGTCTCACCGGATATGGACGTCGATATGCTCTTCGCAGCGGTCATGCATGTTTCGTTCTCGGTGAATTTCTTCGGGGTGATGATCGGGGGGCGGCCGGACGCGGAAGTCGATGCGCTCTTCAAAGGCTTTGCAAAGGCGCTGGCGCAGGGGTTGCCGGGATCGGATCGAGGCAAAATTGCGGCCGACGCCCCGTGACATCAGCTTTTCCAGACCGATACGACCCGGCGGGGTTGGAAAATCGGCTGGCTTGTTCAGCAAACAAGCGCCGATTCAGGGACGAGGTTCACCGTAGCGAGACAATCCCACCGTTCGCCGCAATTGCGCCACCGGGGGGTGTCCGTGTGTTGAAGCTTGCGACCGACGTCGTCTGCGTCCTGCTGTTCGTTGCCGGCACCTTCGCGATGCTGCTGGCAGTCGCGGCGCTCGGCACGCGTCAATCCGGCGAGACGGACCCGGGTGTCACGGTCAGACAGCGATTGCGGGGCGGAGTTCCGCCTCGCACCATTGCCGGAAGGTCGTCGGCGTGTCGTCGCGCGCGACGGGTCTGGTCATCGTATCCATCCCATCGTTCTTGGCGGTGAACATCAGGACCATGGACCGGGCCATGCCTTCGCTTGCGCCAATCGCCTTCGCCATCTCTTCGAGCTGGGCCATCGACATTTCCTCGAACCGGATTGGACGGCCTAGGACATCCGACATCGTCGCGGCCATCTCCTCGAACGACAGATCCTCTGGTCCGTAGAGCGGAAGCTCCGCCACGCCCTGCCAGTCGGGCGCGAGAAGGAGGCGCGCGGCCGCGGCGGCGACGTCCGACTTCGCGACATGGGGCAGTTTCAGATCGCCCGGCGTCGGTTGGTAGAAGACTCCGGCTTCGCGGATTGACTCCGCCTGGCGCAGGATGTTGTCCATCAGCGAGGCGCAGGTCAGGGCGCAATAGTTTATCCCGGTACCGCCGATCATGTCGTCCATGCGCAGGCTCGCCGTGACGTGGCCGGCAGGCTCGGTCCATCCACGGCCGAGGGCGGAAATCCCGACGACATGGGTCACGGTGGAAGGCGGCAGGACGTCGCAGAAGGCTCGGGAGAACTCGACGTAGGCGGCTTTGGCGCTCGGGCTCGACGGACTGCCCGGGGGCAGCCAAAAGACGCTCTGTGCTCCCGAGAGCGCAGGTTCGATCACGTCCCGGTCGGCGTGGGACCCTTCGACGACCTCGACACGCTTGCGCAGACCGTCCGGCAGGCTGGAGACGTTCCGGACGACTATGCGGACGTCTCGCCCGGCGTCCAGAACGTGATCCAGTACGCGTGCCCCGATATCGCCGGTGGGTGTCGTGATGACAATCATGACTTATCTCCTGTCTTGGATTGACGACGATATATGCTCGACTTTGGAACGTACTATGTGCGAACGTGCGAATCTTTGTCGCCATCGTTCAGCGGGGCGGTCATGGACCCCTTGTCAAACATCATCTCGCTGCTCCGGCCGCATGATTGCGTGGCGGCCGGGTTGGATGCGGGCGGCGACTGGTCGATCCGGTTCAACCGCCATGCCGGTCTGAAGTGCAACGCTGTGCTAAAGGGAGGCTGCTGGCTCCTTGTCGAGGGCACAGTCGAGCCAATGCGACTCGAAGCCGGCGATTGCGTCATCCTCCCCAAAGGACAGCCTTTTCTCATTTCCGCGAAGATCGCGCGCTTCGGGGAGGATGCCGAGACGATCTATGCCCCCGTTCATCACGGCGGTACGGCGGTCTATGGCGGCGGCGGGGATTTCTTCATGACAGGAAGCCGCTTCCTGCTTTCGGGTCCGGCCTCGGAGATGCTGCTCGGCTCCTTGCCGCCGATCATCGTGCTCCGCCAAGGCTCGCAGCGGGAAGCCGTGCGATGGTCGCTGGACCGGATCGCCGAGGAACTGCGCGATCACCGCCCCGGCGGCGCACTTTCGATCGCGCATCTGTCGCATTTCGTGCTTGTGGAGGTCATGCGCTGTCATCTAGCGGAGGCGCCATCGGAAACCACAGGATGGATGGCCGCGCTCGCGGACCGCCACATCTCGAAGGTGGTCGCGGCCATACACGACAACCCCGCCCGCCCCTGGACGGTGCAGGAGCTGGCGTCCCTGGCGCATCTGTCGCGGACATCCTTCGCCGTCAGGTTCCGGCGCGTCGTTGGTCAGGCGCCGATCGAGTACCTCACGCAGTGGCGTATGCTCTGCGCCGCCGAGAAGCTACGCCGGGCCGAGACGCCGGTGGCTCGGATCGCCGCTGAGGTCGGCTATGCCTCCGAAAGCGCCTTCACCGTCGCCTTCAAGCGCACAACGGGCCACACTCCGCGCTGCTACGCACGCGAGGTGGAACACCCCCTCTCGGGGAAACAAGAACCTGATGCGCGTCGCCGGACCATCTGATCCGTCACCGAAGCTGCCGGACGATCCGCTCCCCTGCCAAAGCCGCGTGAAGAACGTCCGACTACCGTCGATAGAGGACCATGCCGGCGTGATACAAAACATCATTCCGGAACTCGCCATCGGCGGTAAAGCCGGTGTCGTCCCAATACTCGATGTAGTTGCCCGTAACTTCATAGCGTCCCTCGTACGCGCGTTCGCGGGCGCCACGGGCTTCCACGTAGCGGCCGTTCGGGAGGAGCTCATGGCGAATGCGACCGTCCGCCGTGACCCAAATGCCGACATAGGGATGATCGGCTACGGCGTCGGTTTCCTGTGCGTCCACGTCGGCGACCGTGCCGAGTAGGCCAACGATCGCGAGCGTCGCGAGTGACTTCTTCATAGGTCTCTCCGTGGTGGGTTGTGTCGGTGGGAACGGTAATGGCCGCATGGTTCGCCGAACTCAATGCGAATGTCGGTCACTCCGCGCGCGGCTCGTTGCTTTCGACGACCTCGTAATAGGCGATGAGATCGAGGAAGGCCTCGGCTTCGGTCACCAGACCATCTTCCATCCGGAAAATCCAGACGAACTGGTTGTTGTATGGCGCACCAGAGGTCGTGGTCGCCGAACCGTCGAATCGGATGATGACGGTATCGTCTATTGCCCAAAGGTCATGGACCTCCGGGATGAGAGGCGTCGCGAGGCGGCTGATCAGCGGAGCGGAGGCCTGCTCAACGAAGTCCTCCATACTCGTATAGACCCCGGCTACCGGTCCAGAGCCGTGGATCGTCCAAACGACATCGGGGGCAAGGATCTGATTGAAGATGTATGTCCCCTCAGCCCACGTATCAAAGGCGCGGCCCACGATCTCTTTGTTGTCGGATGTCACATCGGCGAGTACAACTATGGGGCTTGTGGTCAAAACAAGCGCGCAGACAACCACGTTCATGGCACGATAGACGTTGACCATCGGTCTGTCCTTTCATCGAGGGTCGGTGGAAGGAGCGGTCTTTGCCGCGGGAGATCATCCCCCCGCGTTATGCGGGTGACGCGGTCGGGCGAATGGTGATCTCGGTGGTGTCCACACCTTCCGGCGCCTCGATCACATGACGTACGGCCCGGGCGATGTCAGCGGGCTGCAGTGCGATGGCCCTGAATTCGTCCATTAGGCCTTTTGTGCCCTCATGGGTGATGGTCGAGGCCAAGTCACTCTCAACGACGCCGGGATTGACGCAGGTGACTCGGATCTTCGAGCTTTCCTGCCGCAGTCCGTCCGAGATCGCACGAACGGCAAACTTAGTTGCACAATAGACCGCAGCAGTCGGCACCACGTAGAGCGAGCCGATTGACGCGATGTTGATGATTTGGCCGCTCTCTTGGCGCTCCATCTGGGGCAGCACCGCACCGATGCCCCACAGCACACCCATGATGTTGACGTCGACCATGCGCTCCCATTCGTCGTGCTTGCCCGCGGAGAGCGGCGAGAGCGGCATTATGCCCGCATTGTTCACAAGCACGTCGATCCGACCCCAAACGTCGATCGCTTTCTGTGCGAAAGCCAGCATCGCGGCGCGCTCGGTCACGTCGAGCGTCATCGCTTCGGCCGTGCCGCCGGCATTGCTGATATCTTGCGCGACCGCCTCAATTAGGTCGCTGCGCCGCGCCCCGAGAAGAACTTTCGCACCAGACGCGCCGAGTTCCCGCGCGATGCCCTCGCCGATGCCACTGGATGCGCCGGTTATTAGAATGACCTTGTCCATTTCGTAACGCCTCTTTTTTTGATCTCGCCGGGAATATGGCAGCTACCCAGTGTCGTCGGTACTGGCTCTCTGCGATACATAGTGGTAAGTAATGCTTACCAATGAAGATCGACCTGAACCTGCTTCCGTTGTTCCTGGCCGTGGCAGAGGAGCGCAATTTCCGCGCCGCCGCCGACCGGTTGGGCGTGTCTCGTTCGGCCGTCAGCCAGAGGATGCAAAGGCTTGAGGATGCTTTCGGTGTTACCCTAGCCACGCGGACGACCCGTGCCGTGCGCTTGACCGAAGCGGGTCAGCGGCTGTTCGAGGCGCTATCTCAGCCTCTATCCGATATCGATTCGGCGCTCGAGCAGGTGGCGGGAGATGTCACACCACGTGGGCACCTGCGGGTCGCCGTCACCTCGATCGCAGAGCGATTCTTGTCCGGTCCCCTGATTGCCTCCTTCGCCGAGGCATACCCCGAGGTGACAGCTGACATCACCGTTACGGACGATGAGTTCGACATCGTATCTGCCGGTTTTGACGCTGGCGTTCGGCTCGGCGAGGTGATCGAGCAGGATATGATCGCGGTACCGGTCACGGACGATCAGCGCGAGATAGCCGTCGCCTCGCCTGAATACCTCGCTAAGCACGGCACTCCGTCACACCCCCGCGAACTCATTCATCATCGCTGCATCGGCTGGCGCCCCGCCCCGGACGTCGCGCCCTACCGATGGGAGTTCGAGCAGGACTCCGTGCCATTTGATGTGGCCGTCGAGCCGCAGATCACCACGAACGATCTTAGATTCATGCTCCGCTCGGCGTTGGTTGGGGCGGGCATCACCTTCGCGACGGAAGAGACGTTTCGACCTTACATCAAGACCGGTCAACTCGTTCCGTTGCTGCAGGAGTATCTGCCACCGTTTCCGGGGTTCTTCCTCTACTTCCCGCAGCGCCGAAATATGGCCCCAAAGCTGAGAGCGCTCGTGGACCACGTGATGACCAACCCAGCTTGATTGGTCCAGTGCAATTGTTAGTTCATGATGGGCTGCTCGTCCAATGAGACAACCGCTTCCGGTGCGGGCGGTCTGTATCCGAGGGCTGAATGGGGACGAATCGTGTTGTAGCGTCGCCTCCAACGCTCGATCAGCACCTGAGCCTCTTTCCTTGATCCAGAGATGATCGGCGAAGTTCTGGACATCATGGTGACGCTGGCGAATGAGGGCATGACCATGCTCTGCGTGACCCATGAAATGGGCTTCGCGAGGAAGGTCGCCGATCAGGTGATCTTTATGGACGGATATGAGATCATCGAGGAGAACGATCCGGATGAGTTCTTCACCAATCCGGGGAGCGAGCGGACGAAGACCTTTCTGGACCAGGTCCTCAGTCACCAGAGCGGATCTGCTCCGGCGCTTCAGTCAACCGAGCCTGTCTTTCAGGAGCATCGGTGCCGCCGCGCCCCGTCCTGGGGACGGGGCGCTGCCGGATTGGTTTCGTGGGCATGATCCCAATATGCCAGGGCTTCGGCGGACAGGTTTGAGCCTGCGCAGTTTCTGTTCGCCTTTGGCTCACTGCGACCTTGTTCGCGCTTACGCGGCGCCACTGGCGCCACGGTCGCTCACCAGCCTTGACGTTATTAGCGCTCCCTTTGGTCGCGGCTCATACCTTCATGAGCGCAAGCCCGGATACTGACCCTGCAGCCCGAAACGCAAGAAAGCCGCCCTGAGAGCGGCTTCTTTGCGTTTGGTTAAGGGGCCCCGCAACCAACGGTGTCAGCAAGGTCTTTTCCAAACGGCGGCATGAAGAGCCAGTTTGAGCCACCAAGCTGTGACTTCGGGCCTCGTTGATTGTGTAAGCCAAAGAAGTGTCTTGGTCCACGGTCTCCAATACACTTCCAAAGCCTCTCACTCGAATCCCCTTGGATTGCTTTTGAACCTGAAAACGGCCTCAACAAGAACCGCGCGCTTCAGCAAGCCTTCATCCCCCAGGATCGGCCCTACCAGCATGGTGCCGACGGGCAGACCCGACTGTACAAACCCACAGGGAAGCGAGACCGCAGGGTGGCCAGTGAAGTTGAAAACGCCGCAGTTTCTCCAGGACAGCGTTGAGTGATCTTCGGGACGCTTGTCAATCGGAGCCGCCGTGATCGTAGCAGTAGGCATTGCGATGACATCACAGTCCTTGAACAAGCTCTCCACCTGTCGTCGGAAAGCCAGGCGGAAGTGTTGCGCCCTGGCATAGTCGGCAGCGGTAACGCTTTGTCCGTCCTCGATTTTCTTGCGGACATCCAGGCCAAAACAGTCCGGGAAGTCTGCGAAGTTGGCTTCATGGATTGCGTTGGCTTCCGCGAAAGTCAATCGAGTCGCCGCGATCGCTCCATTGATATTTGGAAGCTCCAGCTCGATCAGCTTCGCTCCGGCTTCCTTCAAGAGATCGAGAGCACTCTCGACCACCGTTACAACGTCAACCCGGCCTTCAAAGAACGGTTTGCGAACAGTGCCAACACGGAGATCCCTCCAAGAACCCGCTGGCCGTTGGTCTCCGCTCCGGTTCTGCACTGAAAGCGAATAGGGGTCGGCCGGATCCTTGCCCGCAACGGCGCCGAACAGGAGCCCAGCATCCTCCACCGAACGTGTCAGCGCGCCGACATGGTCCATCGACCATGCGAGCGGCAGCACCCCAGCCATGCTTACCCGACCGAAGCTTGGCTTGAAGCCAACAATCCCGCAGGCGTGAGCTGGCTGGCGGACCGATCCACCGGTATCCGTACCAAGTGCGGCATAGGCAAGCCCGGCGGCGACCGCAGCCGCCGAACCGCTGCTCGAACCACCGGCGTCGTGGTTCAAGGCCCAAGGATTCCCCGTGGCGCCGAAGTGCGGGTTGATGCCGCTCATGCCATAGGCGAGTTCATGCATGGTTGTCTTACCAAGCAAGACCGCCCCGGCCTCACGCAGGCGCGCGACCGCGGCCGCATCGTGATCTGGCACCCAATCCGTATAGAGCCTAGACCCGCAGCTTGTCCGAATGCCCTGCGTGGCGAAGTTGTCCTTGATCGCAACCGGAATGCCGTGAAGCGGGCCGCGATCCTGACCCTCTGCAAGCTCCTCGTCGGCTTGGCGCGCCTGCTTCAGTGCGAGTTCGCTCGTGACGGTGACGAAAGCGTTGAGTGAGGGGTTGTGTGATTCAATTCGGCGAAGCAAATGGCGCGTCAGATCAAGGGACGAGGTCTGCCGGCTGCGCAACTGGGATGCCGCAGCCGCAATTGTTTCAAAATGCAGGGCCATGCCGACATCGACTCCAGCGTACTCTACAAAAACCGTTCCGCAGAGACACAGGAGCGGTCCAAGTTGGATTTGGAACCTTCTATCGACTCGGCCACAATCCGTCCCGTTGCAGGCGCCATACCGAGCCCGTAGTGGCTGTGCCCGAAGGCGCCATAGAGATTGCGGATGCCAGCCAACCTGCCAATAACCGGAAGACTGTCGGGAAAAGATGGCCGCGCGCCGACCCAGCGCCGCGATTGCGCGGTATTGAGTCGTGGGATCAGCCGCTTTGACATGGGCGCCAGGATATCCGCACGCCGGTAGTTTGGTGGCGCACCGACATCCGCGAATTCCGAGGTGCCCGCGCTCCTGACACCGCCTTCCATCGAGCTGATGATGAACTTGCCGGAGACGTCCAGAATGGAATGATTCAGTCGTACCCCAGGCTCGCTGAACTCCAGATGGTAGCCCCTCTCCGACACCAGGGGAAGCTGGATACCCAGCGGCTCCAGGAGCTCAACCGACCAGACGCCGCCGCAGAGGACGAGCTTGTTTGTCGCGATCAGCCCGCGGTCTGTTTCCAGTTCGATGCTGCCGTCTTCGTTCGGTCGAAGGCTCTTTACATCGCATCGGAGAAAGTTGGCTCCCTGCCTTCTCATCTTCTCGGCAAGCGCCCTGCAGATTTCCCCGGGCGCCAAGGCGCGCGCCTGCCCTTTCACGATCACTGCCTGGGCAACTTGCGGAGAGAGCTCCGGTTCGATCTCGCGCAGTTCGCGCCCATCCACGATCTCCACCGGCGCGCCTCTTCCCATTCGCAGTTGCCAGCTCAGTTCCGATAGGTCGGGCTGACGTCTTCCGCGAAACACATTGATAAACCAGCTGTGCTGAAGAAGAGCTTCGCGGCCAGTTCCCTTCAGAAGGTGCTGATAGGCCTCTATGTTGCCCTGCATCAGCATGTCCATCGCGTTGGAGATCTCATGCACCCTTCGCAGGCGGGTATTTGCGAAGAACCGCGCGATCCAAGGCATCAGCTTGGGAAGTTCCCTGACACGCACCCTGAGAGGCCCTTCAGGATCCAGCAACCATCCTGGCACGGATCTCCATATGCCGGGCATGCTCTGGGGCACGCAGGACCATGGCGAGACGATCCCGGCGTTGCCGTAACTTGTTGCCTGCCCGGGCTCGTCGCGATCGATGACGGTAACGGAAAGCCCACGCTCCTGAAGCGCCAAAGCGCTGCAGATGCCCACGATGCCTGCCCCGACAATGGTCACATCGTCGGGGCGGGGCTGTGACCCTTGGTCCGTCTCTTGGGCCATCGCGTCTAGTGCCGATCCCCCTGCACGATACGGTTGAGGATCATCGCGCAGAACAGGATGCAGAAGCCTGCAAGGATGCCCTGGCCGACAGAGGCGTACTGCAGTGCCTCAAGCACATCTTCGCCAAGGCCTCTGGCGCCGATGAGCGAAGCGACGACCACCATCGCGAGACTGAGCATGATCGTCTGGTTGACGCCGGCGAGGATGGATGGTGCTGCTAATGGAAGGTCGACCCTCGTCAGCAGGTACCATTTGGAGGCCCCGTATGCAATGGCGGCCTCACGAACATGTTCTGGGACACCACGCAGCCCAAGCACCGTCAAACGGACCACTGGTGTTCCGCCGAAGATCATGGTTGTAATGACCGCTGCTGGTTTACCCGTCCCGAAGAACGCGATGACCGGGATCATGAAGACAAAACTCGGCATGGTCTGCATGAAGTCCATGACCGGCCGCACCACGGCATAAAGACGCGGCCGTCTCGCGCAGAGCATACCAAGAGGGACGCCAATGCAAATGCTGATGCAGGCGGCGGTCCCCAGCAAAGCCAGCGTCGTCATCGCCTTTTCCCAGAACCCGAGAATTCCGATGTAGAAGAGAAACGCCGCCGTGTAGATCGCTGCCGTCTTACCTGCGGCAAGTCCCGTTAGCAGAATAATGATGCCCGCCATCACAACCCATGGCGTGTTGACGAAAAGCACCTCGAGGGCGTCGAGAATCACCCGGATGCCATAGGTGATCGTGTCGAAGAACCACTCTCCGTTGATCACGGCAAAGTCGAAGAAGGACCGGATACCGTCAATTGCTGCCAGGCGATAGTCTTGTTGAGCGGGGAACTCCACGACCGCGGGCCACATGCCCGGAAAAGCGTAGTGTGCGATGCAGACCGCGAAGATCAGCGCCACGAAGCCTGCGCTCAACAGGGTCTTCGCCTGCGATATGCCAGCCGGATAGGAACGGTCCGACAGCCAATCGGAAAAGCGTCGTTCGAGGAGCGTGTTGGCCGCCACGCCCTCGGCCAGTTTGACGATGCCTAGCAGGGCGAGCCCGGAAAAGGCGATCCACAGACCGGAGGCCTCTGCAGCGGCGGCCTGGGCTTCAATTCCGCCAATTGCCTCTTCCAGCGACCTGATGTTGCGCTCGAAGACCGCGGCACTGCCGTCGTTGTTGGCAATGGCCGCCTCGAGCTGCTCGCGCCGCAGGACCAGGGTCTCCTCGATCTGCGCGATCCTTTCGCGGATGTCAACGGAAAGGTCTCCGAAGAGTCCCCGAGAAAGTTGAACAAGTGCGATGGCCTCAAGGATCAGAAAAGGCAAGCCCCAGTGCCAGAGATGACGCATCCCAAACCACATCGGGCCCCAGAGCGCAGCCGCCAGATTGAATGTCCACGTCAGGCGCGTCGTGCTGCCGATCTTGGCGAACTGAGCGGCGTAGTAGCTGCCGTTCGAGCCCAAGAACTCATCGATCAAGGCATCCCGGTCATCCCGGGACGAGGCGGACAGGTCGACACTTTGGCCGCCGGGTACGGCTTGCGTTGTCATGAGGTTTCGGTCCCTTCAACGACCGTCTTGAGGAGATCAGCGCGGGTGATCGCGCCAATGCGCTTGCGGTCACCGTCGACAATGGCGAGCGGCCCGTCGGATTTGATGGCCGCATCGATAAGCACGCTGAGATTGACATCCTCGTCAAACTCCGGCGCGTCGGCTGGAAGCGGCGGATTGCCGCTTTCATAGTCTGTAAGCGGCTTCATAACCGCATGGGCCCGAACGACCTTCAGGCGTGAGATTCCCGCCACAAAGTCAGCCACATAGTCGTCGGCCGGCTGCATGACGATCTCTTCCGGCGTGCCGATCTGAACGATCACCCCATCGCGCATGATGGCGATGCGATCCCCGATACGCACGGCCTCGTCGAGATCGTGGGTGATAAAGACCGTCGTCTTTCTCATGATTGACGCCAGCCGCATGAACTCTTCCTGCAGCTGGCGGCGGATGAGCGGATCGAGCGCACTGAAAGGCTCGTCCATCAACAGGATCTCAGGATTCGCCGCCAGAGCCCTCGCAAGCCCGACGCGCTGCTGCATGCCGCCCGAAAGCTCGTGGGCGAACTTGTTGCCCCAACCTGTCAGTTCGACCAGTTCCAACGCTTCGGCGGCTTTCCTCATCCTCTGGTTCTTGCTGATCCCACGGATTTCCAGAGGCATCGCGACGTTGTCGAGGACCGAGCGATGTGGCATCAGCGCGAAGTTCTGGAAGACCATTGCGATCTTCTCGTTGCGGAAGGTTCTGAGCGCTTCGGGATCCAGCCCGACAACGTCTGAGCCATCCACCACGATCTTGCCGGCGGAAGGTTCCAGCAAGCGATTGATGTGACGAACCAGCGTTGACTTGCCGGAGCCTGACAGGCCCATGACACAAAAGATCTCGCCACGCTTGACGGAGAAACTGGCATCGGCAACACCGACGACACAGTTATACTTCTCCAGCACCTCTTTCTTGGAGATGCCCTTCGTCTGGACTTCGTTCAGCGCCTCATTCCAGCTCCCACCGAAGATTTTCCAGACACCGGATATCTCAATTGCGGTCGGTGCAGAGCTGTCTGGCGACCGGGTGACATCGAGCATGCTTACCTCCCCGAGTCCTGTAACTTTTTGGAAAGGTACAGCGGGCGCGCGGCACAGTGTTCTGCGCCCGCCGGAAGTTATTGCAGCTTGCCCACCGTCAGCAGGCAGGCTGACAGGGAGAAGCTAGAGGCCGAGCCAACCGTCGACGCGGTCCTGGTTCGCGTCGATCCATTCGCGCACCACTTCTTCAGCTTCCCGCTTGTTCACGATCATCTCGAAAGCCCATTGGCTGACGGTGTCCGTATCAAGCGCGATGCTGTTGAGCAGCTTGACTATTGTGGGCGCACGCTCTTCCAGCGTTTTCGAATAGGCGATCTGGACCTCGCGCGGTGCGTCCGCGGTGGTAATCTTTGACTTCTCAAGCCAGTCCGGGTCTTCGGCCGCCTGCACGATCTTGTAGTTCGCCGGATCATGGGGTGGCTCGTCGAGCTGAACAATGTCATGCATGAACCAGATGGCCTCCGGCGCGTAGCAATAGAAGGCGACGCCTTCGCCTTTGGCGATCCGGTCACCGACACGGTTGGTGTTGACCGTCTGCTCTGCCCGGAACGGCTCCATGAAGGGCAAGAGGCCGTAGTCGCGAACCTTCACCTCGTTCACGTTCGATGAGTTCCATCCGGGCGCACCGATCCAGATTTCGCCTTTGCCGTCGCCATCGCTGTCAAGCATCTCGGCGATGTCGGGGCGCGCCAGGTCGTAGACCGACGTGATGCCGGTCTTTTCCTGAAAATCCTTCGAGACACAGAAGCCCTGCTTTCCCGCGTAGTGGTTCTTGCTGAGGACCACTGTGCCCTTCTCATCGACGAACTCATCGGTAAAGTTCTTCTGGTTCGGCAGCCAGACGTCCGGATGAACGTCGATGTCGCCCTTGCCGCGGTCCATGCCCTGATAGATCGTGGCGTTGGTTCCCGGGACGAGCGTGGCCTCCCCACCAACCTTTTCATCCACCAGCACCTTGATCAGGTGCGCAATCGCCGTGGCGCTCGACCAGTTTGGCGCCGCCACATTCACTGTTTCCGCGGCCAGCGCCATCGACGCCGTAAGGCCGATAACAGATGCACTGAGTGCACCGACAATCATCTTCATCTTGTTCTCCCTGTTCTTTCGCGTCCCAGGCAGCCCGGCCTCGGCCGGCCTGGATGCGGGTTGCGGTTCGCCCGCGCCCCTTGGATTCCCAGAGGCTAGGACCCTTGTTCCATCGCTACAAATTGTTAATATTGCTAAAGATATCGATTTTAACGATGGCGTAAGATGCTCAGAGTCAATCAGCTAATGGCTTTCAACGAGGTCATGCTCACAGGCTCGATCTCAGAGGCTGCACGGCACCTGCACCGCACCCAGTCGAGCGTTAGTGCGACGATAGCCGGCATCGAAGAGGAGCTCGGCATGCAGCTCTTCGAGCGCAAGGGCGGACGCCTGCATCCGGTTCCGGAAGCGCAGTATCTTCACAACGAGTGCGGCGAAATCCTCAGGCGTCTGGAGACCGTCTCGGACAACATGCATCGGATGAAGTCCCTGCAGACCGGGGAACTGCACATTGCCTCCATGCCCGGTCCTTCGGTGTTCTTTCTGCCGAACCTGATTGCCCGGCACTGCGCTTCGCAGCCAGATGTCTCCAGCAACCTCGTCTCCAGGAGTTCTGAAGGCGTCTATCGCCTCATGTCTGGCCAGCGCTATGACGTCGGCCTTGCGGACTACATTCCGGAGCTCGCCTCGGAAGGATCTCTCATCGACACAGAGGTCTTCGAGTTACGCTGTCTCTGCGCCCTGCCCGAAAACCATCCTCTCAGCAATCAGGACCGGATTACACCTGCAAACCTGCAGGGGCTGCCCCTCGCGACCCTGGGCCGGGAACATGCAGTCTTCGACGAAGTCGCGGCCACCTTCGCTCAGTCGGGATCGACACCCAATATCCGGTACATGACCCAGTACTTCCTGTCGCTCTTGAACTATGTGGAACAGGGGCTGGCTTGTGCAGTCGTCGACCCGATCTCGGCGGAGACCTATCGGCTCAACAGGGATGGTGAGTCAAAACTGCATTTCCTTCCGCTGGAGCCGACCGTGCATTTCCGCATCGCGATGCTCACGCCCAAACATCGACCGCGCTCCATGATCGCCAAGCACTTTGCCGAGCGTTTGAAAGCGACCTTGAGTTCAATCCGTAATTCCAGTTTGGAATAGAGCAATCGGCGCATTTTGAGGTCGAGGAATACAAGCAGAGCCCTTTCCTGTGGACGGGGCTCTGCTGGATTGGTTGCGGGGGCCCGCAACCACCGAGACCGACACTCGCTGGCGACACTGATCTAGCGGCTTCTCATTCGCTGCCCGCGGCAAGACCCGCGGCAAGAACAGTGTGCAGCCTTGCAAGCCGTTCTCCGATGTTCAAGCAAGCGCGGACCACAGCCCACTGACATCGCATTCAGCCGGCTATGTTTGTTCTAACCAGAACATCTATTTCATTCGCGCAGCTTTGCTATGCGAAACATCGATGCACCGATTCTTTCAACTGTTCACCGCAACGACGGTGATTGTCTTGGCAACAACAACAGCGATAGTGTGTAGGGAGTGACGGTTCCCGCAAGGGAAGCGAAAGGGAACAGGGATGATCGGGCCCTGCTTGAGAGGCCGATCCAAGCCCTGGCTGTCCCCGCAACTGTGAGCGACGAGCGCTTGCCCACCTGTGGCCACTGGGAAACCGGGAAGGCCGGACAAGCACGAAGACCCGCGAGCCAGGAGACCTGCCGTCACCAGCGTCACCCAACCGCAGATCGGGGTGTGTCTGTGGGACGGAAGCCCGTTTGCGGTGACGCGCGAAAGCGTGTCGCCACCGGGGGAGTCCAATGTTGGGGGAAGTTTTTCCGGAGTCATTGCCAACACATGAGCCAGCATCCTTCTGGCTCGTGAGGCCGCCTGAGAGCGTTGCCGGGCCTGTGGCCCGCAGGATCTCAGGTCGTGCTGTTCTGCCTTCCCGGTTGCGTCTTGGTCCTACAAGAACAAGGGGAGGCAGCAGTGCCGACATTCATGGTTTCCGTGCCGGACGCAGGTCCCAGCACGGCAGTCCGCAAGGCCGCGGTTCACGATTTCAAGAGATTCAGTGCATGCACCGCTCTCGTGACGGTCGGCGTGATGGCCGGCGTGACGGCTGGGGCTCTACCCGCAGTCGCCCAGGAAGACGTAGAAAGCCTGCCTGAGGTGGTCGTCTCCGCCAGCCGCGTGCCCGTCGCACCCGAAGAGGTTGGCAGTGCGGTTACGGTGATTACAGGCGAGGAGATGGAGCGCAAGCAGGTGCGCGTCCTGGCAGATGTGCTGCGGGAAGTGCCCGGGCTGGCGGTCAACCGCTCCGGCGGTGCCGGCACCTTCACCCAAGTGCGCATTCGCGGCGCCGAGGGCAATCAGACCCTGGTGATCATAGACGGGGTCGAAGTCAATGATCCAAGCGGGGGATCCGAGTTCGACTTCGGCACCCTGCTGGCCGCCGATATCGAAAGGGTTGAGGTTCTCCGCGGTCCGCAGAGCGCCCTCTATGGCAGCGATGCCATCGGCGGCGTCATAAACATCATCACGAAGAAAGGGCGCGGGCCCGCCGTCGGGAGCTTTTCCTTGGAAGGAGGGTCCTTTGCGACGGGCAATGGCTCAGCTAGCGTCAGAGGCGGCGGCGATGACTACCACTTCTCCCTCGGCGTGACAGGCTTCCGAACGGACGGCGTTTCCATCGCCCCGGAATCAGAAGGAAACTCTGAAAAAGACGGCTATTGGAACCAGACCTTCAATGTGAAACTCGGGGCGACGCCGATCGAAAACCTCGACCTGGAGCTGTCCGGCCGCTTCGTGAAATCTTCAGTCGAAACCGACCCTCAGCCTAGCGTACTTGGCATCATCCGCACGGTCGACGGCGACAACGAGACCGACACCAAACAGGGGAGCGGCCGCGCGCAAGCGCGCTACAGCCTTTTTGACGGAAGCTGGGAGCATATCACCGGCATCAGCATCAACAACGAAGAATCAGAATCTTTCGTCGACGACGTGCGAACATCCGAGGCCGAAGGCCGGAAAGTCCGTTACGATTATCAGACCAACCTCTTCTTCGAGACCCCTTCTGTCGCCAATGCCACGCATACGCTGACCTTCCTGGTCGAGCGAGAAGACGAATCCCAGGAAACAGCCAGTGCCTTTGGCGCGTCCGACCTCGACATCACCAATTATGGTTACGTGGGTGAGTACCGGACTGCCCTGTGGGACCGGCTCTTCCTTTCCGGAAGCCTTCGTTACGACGACAACGACATCTTCGAGAACCAAACCACATTCCGCGCGACAGCTGCCTACCTGCACAGAGAAACCGGCACACGCCTGCACGGGAGCTACGGAACTGGCGCCAAGAATCCAACCTTATTCGAGTTGTTCGGATTCGGACCAAATTTCGTTCCCAACCCCGACCTGCAGCCGGAAGAGAGCAGAGGTTGGGACATCGGCGTCGAACAGGCCTTCTTCAACGACCGGATCTCCCTGGACGTCACTTATTTCAACAATCGGATCACCGATCTGATTCAGGGGGCTGGAAACACCGCCGTCAACCTCGAAGGCACCTCCAAGATCGAAGGCATCGAAGTGACAGCCAGGGCTGAGGTTTTGGAAGGCCTGATCCTCAGCGGCCAGTACACCTACACAAACGGTCAAGACGCCAATGACACGGAGCTTCTGCGCCGGCCGAGACACCTGGCCAGCGCAAACCTCGCCTATGGATTTCTCGATGGCCGGGCAAGCGTCGACCTCGGCGTCGATTACAACGGCAAACAACGAGACTCCCGGTTTTCGAACTTCTTTCAGGACAGCACCAACATCACCTTGGATGACTTCGTCCTGGTCAACATTGCCGCGTCCTACGAGTTCACCGACGGCGTCGAGCTCTTCGGCCGGATCGAGAACCTGCTGGATGAAGACTACCAGCAGGTGCTTGGTTTCGATAACCCGGGCATCGGCGCCTTCGTCGGCGTCCGGGTAACAGGGGGACTGTTCTAGATGGTGTTTGTTCCCGACCATCGACTGCGGCTCCGGCGCGGCGGCCGCCCTTTCTGGGCGGTTGCCGTGCTGACCGCCCTCCTCGCCTTCGCAGCCGATATCTCCACGCTGGCCGCAAAACCCCAGCGCGTCGTGTCCATGAACCTCTGTACGGACCAGTTGCTCATCATGCTGGCGGATCGCGAGCAAATCGCCTCCGTCAGCTATCTGGCAGCCGACCCCCGGTCTTCGGCTCTTGCCGACGCGGCCCAAGGCCTCGTCGTCAACCATGGTCTCTCCGAGGAAATCCTACCGATGAACCCGGACCTCGTGCTGGCCGGCACCTTTACCACACGGCCGACAGTGTTTCTGCTGCGCAAGCTTGGCTACCGCGTCGTTGAGCTACCAGTTGCTTCAACCCTCGAGGATATCCGCTCGAACATCCGCTCCGTGGCCGAGGCGGTCGGGCGGACGGATCGCGGCACAGCGCTGATCGCCGCCTTTGACCGCAAGCTGGCGCAACAGAGGCAGACCATTTCCGAGCCGCGGCCCATGGCCGTCCTCTACTGGGCCAACGGCTTTACGTCAGGCGTGGATACGCTGGCCAACGCCGCGGTCGAGGCCGCCGGGTTCCGCACCCTTGGCCGTGTGTTGGAGCTCAAGGGGACTGTCCAGCTTCCGCTGGAAGCGCTGCTCACCGTAGAAGCTGATGTCCTCATCATGGGACGCAAGCGCGATGGCGCTGCCCTGGCCAACGAGACGTTCCGTCATCCCGCGCTGAAGCGTGCCTTCGCCGCGCATTCGACGGTCAGCGTCCCTGACCATCTCTGGATCTGCGGAACGCCTTTCGTCGCCGACGCGATTGAGCGCCTGTCCAAGCTGCGTGAGGGGGTGCAGGAGAACGGGAAAGAGGGCGGATGACGACCGCAGCGATGACCCGCAGACGCGGCCTTGGCAGCCGGCCCTACCTTCTGCCGCTGTTGGCCGTCGCGGTTGTGCTGGCCTTCGCTGCATCGCTGCTCGTCGGCCCCGCGGCGATCGGCTTGCCGGAAATCGTTAAAGCGATGTTCGGTGGCCGGGCTGATACCGTCGCCTTGATCGTCGGCGAAGTGCGGCTGCCGCGGGCCCTTTTGGGATTGACGATCGGGGCAACCCTGGGCCTCGCGGGCGCGGCCCTCCAGGGATTCCTGCGCAACCCGCTGGCAGAACCGGGCCTTGTCGGTGTCACCGCCTCGGCCTCGCTGGGTGCGGTGCTGACATTCTACACAGGGCTCGCCGGCCTTTTCGCACTGGCGCTCCCCCTCGGCGGCATGGCGGGCGCCTGTGCCGGGGTCATCCTGGTGCAGGGGCTGGCCGGCAGGCAGACCAGTTCGATGACGTTGATCCTGGCCGGCATCGCCGTCACCAGCTTCGCAGCCGCCCTCACCGCCCTGACCCTCAACCTCGCCCCCAATCCTTTCGCCGCCTTGGAGATCATGTTCTGGCTGATGGGGTCTCTGGCCGACCGCAGCCTCGAGCATGTCTGGCTTTCGGCCCCCTTCATGCTTGCCGGATGGCTGTTGCTCGCCACCCTGGGCCGGCCGCTGGACGCGCTGACGCTGGGTGAAGACGCCGCGCAGACGCTCGGCTTCAGCCTTCACCGCCTGCGGCACCGACTGATCCTGGGGGTTGCCCTTAGCGTCGGCGCGGCAACGTCGGTGGCCGGCGCCATCGGCTTTGTCGGCCTCATCGTTCCACACCTCCTGCGGCCGCTCGTCGGACACAGGCCCAGCGCACTGCTCCCGGCGAGCGCGCTGGGCGGCGCAGTGCTGACCTTGAGCGCGGATGTCGCAGTCCGCCTCATTTCACCGGGTCACGAGCTGAAGCTCGGTGTTTTGACAGCCTTGGTCGGGGCGCCGTTCTTCCTCTTCCTCATCCTGCGGCTGCGGAGACAGCTGTCATGAGCCTGCTGAGCCTGAAAGCGGTGTCTGTTGCGTACGGCGGCACGCCAATCCTGGAGGGGATCGACCTGACGGTCTCCGCCGGAGAACTGCTCGGCCTAATCGGACCGAACGGGGCCGGGAAGACGACCTTGCTTAAAGCCATGGCCGGCCTTCTGCCAATCAGCAACGGCGAGATACGGTTGACGGCGCAGGCTATCGCGAAGATCGACCGAACCCTTCTGGGGCGCACGCTGGCCTACCTGCCCCAGGAAGGCGGCAGCCACTGGGACATAACCGTGAAAACCCTGGTGATGTTGGGCCGCCTTCCGCACCTGGGCCCCTGGCGAGCACCGACGGAGGCCGATCGAGCGGCCGTCGCCCGGGCGATGGACGCCTGCGACATCGCACATCTTGGCAGGCGCCCCACCACCCAGCTCTCGGGAGGAGAGCGGTCACGCGTTCTCCTGGCAAGAGCGCTGGCCGGAGAGCCCAAGGTTCTTCTAGCCGACGAACCGGTCGCCGGTCTGGACCCCGGACACCAGCTCGACGTGATGGAGAAACTGCGCGACCTTGCCGCATCCGGTAGGGCTGTCATCGTGGTGATGCACGATCTCACGCTCGCGGCGCGTTTCTGCCACCGCCTGGTGCTTCTGCATGACAGGAGGATTGCCGCAGAGGGCCCGCCGGAAGCGGTGCTGGCACCGGACCGCCTGTCGCACTGCTATGGCATCCGCGCCTATCACGGCTCGGTGGACGGCAATGCGATCGTCGTTCCCCTTGGGCGCGTCCGGCAAGGCAGCGGCCATGCCGCCCCCTGAAAGGATCGTCGACAGACGCTCCCTCAGGATGGCGGAGCGAGGACCGGTCGCATGGGCGCTCGGCCTCTCGCTCGTCCTGCACGGGTCGGCGTTTGCCGGCTTGGCGCTGCTGTCGGAGACGGCGCCGCCGGAACCTTACAGAGTCATCGCGGTCACGCTCGTCCAGAACACAGGCCCTTCCGCGAGCCCGCACAAGAGCACCTCTGGGGAGTCGTCGTTGTCGGAAGCTCCCGCGACAAGGCAGGAGAACGGCGATGCTGCGGCGACGAAGGACGACGAGCCGGTTGTTGCGCTGACGGAGACGCTACGGTCCGCCCCCCTTGCAAGCAGGCCGCACAGACCGACACAGATGCCGACCGCCGCAACAAGAAGCAGCGCCACCCTGATCCCTGAGCACACGGCCATGGTGCCCGTACCGCCGCCGCCCTTGCCACCACCGCGCAAACCGCCCACACTTCTGGCATTTGAACCGCAGACCGTCGCCACCCCGGCACCAGCGCCCCTGCCTGCGCCGCCCCGGCAAACAGCACCGGCATCCGAGCAACACGGTGCAGACCAGCCCAGCGCACCAAAACGCCAGAAAAGCGATGCGGCCGGCCCTGTCGACGATGCTTCGTCAACGTCCCCGGAGTCGACCTACCAGGAGTCGGCCTCCCTGCAGCCGGCTGCACGGGGCACCCACGGCACCGGCGGCTTTGGGGAGGCGTCGACGACGTTGCCCGTCTACGCCGGAGCGGGACTCGCCAACCCAGCGCCGCACTACCCCTTTGTTGCCAGACGGAACGGGCAGGAAGGCCGTGTTGTTCTCCGCGTGCAGGTCAGCGCCGCCGGCAATGCAAAAGCCATCGCGGTTCGACAGTCGAGCGGATATCGCCTGCTGGATCAGGCGGCGCTGGCGGCCGTCGAGAGCTGGCGCTTCGTTCCGGCGAAGCAGGGAAACGTCTCGGTAGCCGGCTGGGTGGACGTGCCCATCTCTTTCCAACTGAAAGACCGATAAGGAACTGCCAATGAGCCAGGCAACCGATCTACAGCGTCTCCTCTGCGACCACCTCCACGATCCGGACAGCAGTTTCAGCATTGGCTCATTCGGCGCAATCGCAGAGTTTCACCGCAAGACAGGCGAGCCGCTGGTTCTGGACGATCCGGCGCGGCTAATGATCGCCACCAGCCGCGGGGCCTTCAGGATCGATCTGGACGTCGGTGTCACGCCGCTCGCCTACGAGACGCTCAGCGGGCGGCGGGGCTGCTGGCAGCATGGCATTGTCTTCTGCCTGCCCAAGAGGCTTGCCAAGTCGCATCGCCGAACGGCTCTGACGGAACTCGGTCCCGATGACGGCGCCGTACGCAAAGAGGACCGAGGCGGTGTTCTCTTCGACATGGGCCTCGGCGCCCGCAACGTCGACTTCTGTATCCGCACGAGCGACCCTTCGCTTCTGTCGATCCTGCGAGACTGCACAGGACGTTCCGTCTTCGACGCGGGAAGCCCGGCGATGGGTGCGATCATCGAAGCAAGCCCCCATCGCGTCGCCCTGTCGAAACTGGGCCGCGCCGAGGTCTACCAGGCCATCGGAAGGACCGAAACGCCGGAAGGACCGCACACCCACGTACTGCCCAAGCTTCTGAAGAACGGTCGGACTCACTCGGCGAACATTCCCGTCCCACGCGGCAGTCTGCCCTGCCTGAGCCTCTATCCTGCCAATCCGCTGGTCGACAGCCTCGGCCGTGCCAAGCCCTTCGACCTCGAGGCCCACACGCACTTCCAGTCACTGCTCGCGCGCTGGGGACTGCCTGAGCACCGTGCCGAGAAGGCGCGCTTCTTGGCAGCGCTGCGCCGCGGCGACGAACCAGCATCCTACCTTTGCCCGGACACACGCTTGGGCCGCACAGTCCTTCGGGTCGCCTTGAGGCAGGCACAGCAGGTCGACGCGGCTAATCCGACCCTGGCCGCGTGGAACCGACATATCGACGCGTCAACGCATCAGCATGCCGAAACGTTGCCGACGACCTAGCCTCGATCGTCCTGTAGGCCGAGCGCACTCCCCAAGCTTGGTGGAGTCGACAACTCGCTTCTCTCGATGGGCCGAACCCTCGGCCCATGCCTTAATTTCCCTGATTGAACGAAAAAGGCGGGCCCTTGGCCCGCCTTGGTTTGTGTTTGATTTAGTTGAAACAACTCAGCTGGATTGGTTACCGGGGCCCGCAGGCCCCTTTGCCGAACACAGATACAGATGTGATCGAGGGCTCACAAGCAACGATATCAGCAGTTTCTGTTTCAGACGGCAGCTTGAGATGCGTTCACCCCGTCACAACGACGCTTTGTCGACACAATGAAGGACAACGACTGCCAAGTCAGCGCTGATTGAGTGTTGAACACTGTTGCGAAAGAACACTGTTTCGGCTGCAGAATCCCCTATGCTGACGTTGGCGGGAACGGATGGGGGGCGAAGGCTCATGCTTCAATCTCCAACGGTGTCAAAGGTCTCGAGCAACAGGCCAGGATGTATCCTTCCTCGATCTCGTCATCGAGAATACCGCCATTGTGGCTCATCTCGACCGAGCCCTTGGTCTTCAGAACCTTGCAGGTTCCGCAAAGGCCCGACTCGCAGGCGGCGGGAATGCGCAGACCATGGGCGCGTGCGGCTTGCAGGACGGTTTGATCGGGGGCGCAGACGCCATCGACCTCCGACAGCGCAAACCGGATTTTCTGATGGTCGCCGAGGTCATCGCAATCCTGCTGGTCGCCGATGGCCGAGTTCGCCTCCGGCGGGGTGGTAGCGAAGCTTTCCTGGTGATAGCGCGCCATGTCGAAGGCGCTGTTTTCCAGCATGTCGCGAACGGCGGCCATGAAGGGTTCCGGGCCGCAGCAGAACACCTCGCGATCGAGGAAGTCTGGGGCGAGCAGCGGCAATCGAACCGCGTCGATCCGGCCGACATGGCCCGCCCAGCTTTCCTGCGGTGACCTTTCTTCGACAAGCAGGCTGAGCGACAGGCGCGGCATCCGGCTGCCCAGGAGTTCGAGTTCCCTGCGGAAGATGATCTCCTCCGGCCGCCGCGCACAGTTGATGAAGACGACATCGGTCCATGGCGCACAGTCGTTGAACCAACGCAGCATCGACATCATGGGCGTGACACCCGATCCGGCCGACAAGAACAGATAGCTGGCCGCCGGATGGTTGTGATGAGTGAAATCGCCCACAGGGCCATAGGCGCGGACATAGTCGCCCGGCCTTAGGTTGTCGAACATCCATCGTGTGCCGATGCTATCCGGCTGTGCCTTTACGGTAACTGCAATTGACAGCGGCCGTGACGGGCTGGACGACAGCGTATAGGTGCGGAAGATCGGCTCATCGCCGGTGGGAAGCTCCAAAGTAATGAACTGACCCGGACGGTAACGGAACCAGGTCTGATTGTCCGAGCGGAAGGTGAAGGTCTTGACGTTGGGAACTTCGTCGCTGACCGCGATGACCTCTAACACCTGCAGCCGGTCATCCCAGGGCACCATCTCGTCCAGGTGGCGATAAAGCGGCGCCTCGCTTATATCGTTCATAGCCTGCCCTACACCACGCTGCTGAGAACGGCATCGCCGTCTTTGAGAGCGCGATCCATGAACGACGCATACCAGTCAACAAACTGGATGACGCCGCCTTCATGGATCGGGCTGTACGGACCGGGCTCATAGGCGGGCGACGCAATGCCCTGCGCATTGTCTTCCACCACGCGGCGGTCCTGATCGTTGGTCTCAGTCCAGACATGGATGAGGTTATCGAGACGATAATCGACGCCCTCGACCGCGTCCCTGTGCACCAGCCATTTTGTCGTCACCTCGGTTTCCGTCGCCGACAAGGGAGTCACGCGGAACGTGATGGCATGATCGCCGAGCACATGGTTCCAGGTGGTCGGATAGTGGTAGAGCAGGAGCGCACCGAAATGCCCGTCAGGCGCCTCGTCCGAGAGTTTGCGACGCACGGCCGGTTTCCCGCTCATCGTATAGCTAACGGCATCGCCGACCAGGGGAACACGCATCAGGCGGAACTGCCCATCGGCGTCCACCCGGTAGCGTGCCGGCAAGCCCGACGCTTCGCTGCGCGCCCAGAGATCACCGAGTTCAGGATCGTTTTCAACGGCCTTCAGATCCGTGAACGTGGGTGTTTCGGGGAACGTCTTGCACAGCTCGGGATGACTGCCGGAGCAGTGATAACACTCACGGTTGTTCTCCCAGACAAGCTTCCAGTTCCCCTTTTCGACAATCGTGCTTTCGTGGACGACTTTGGCATCGGTCAGGCCGAGCGGCGCGAAGTAAGGGTCCATCACTGCGCGAAAGGCAGCGAAGTCTGGAGGCTCTTTTGCAAGGCAGATGAAGATGTAGCCGCCGATGGTTTCGCAAGCCACCGGCTTGAGCCCGAACTGCGAGGCGTCGAAGCCTTCCCCCATCTGGCGGACAAAGACAAGCGCACCATCGAGGTCATAGGTCCATTGGTGATAGGGGCAGACAAGGCGCGCCGACATGCCCTTCTCGGCAGTGCAAACCAGACTGCCGCGGTGACGGCAAGAGTTGTGGAAGGCACGGATTACGCCCTGCCGGTCGCGCAGGATGATGAGCGGATGATCGCCGATCTTCATCGTGAAGAAGCTGCCGGGCCGCGTCAGTTCGCAATCATGTCCGGCAAACAGCCATTGGCGATACCAGATCAGCTCCATATCGAGCTGGAAGACATCGGGGTCGGTGTAAAAGCTCCGGTCCAAGGAGAAGCCCTGCCTGCGGCCCTGGAGCCGCTGCCGCACCTGTTCCCACGCATTCATGTTCAATCCTCCCGCCCGGTAGGCAAGGATCGGCCGTGGTGGCTTGTGGAGGAACAGCGCACGCCCGGGGCGACACGCCCGAAGCCATGCGGTCTTGCCTCTTGATCGCCCACCGCGATCGATCGAGTTCCAACGGATCGAGGCTGGTTTCCGGGCTCCGAAGCCGTCCTTGCGGACCGTCTCGACACCTTCCCGGGCCAATGCCCAGTGGCTGTCGTCGAGACTTTTGCTTCGCTACCGTTGCGGGGGCAGCGCCGGCATTCGACCGGCTTCCCAATTCTCCACCAAGCGCATGCAAGGCGGCACCTCGAACACGCTCAATCGAACACAGGTTTCCGAGTTTCGTGGCAACGAAAGCGACATGATGTTTACGGAGGGCGACAGTGTAATCACTCCGGTCCTGACCGCTTTCGGCGGACGCAGGGACCGATCTGCTATCACATACCCCCCTGCGCCTGTGGTTCAGACTGGCGTCATGCCTGATGGACAAGTCCGCCTTTTCGTGCCATTGATTCCGGGATGGTGCTCGGTTCTTTGGAACCGGCTGAAAAGGGAATGCGGTGCGGGGATACCCCCAAATCCGCAACTGCCCCCGCAACTGTGAGCGGCGAGCGACCCTGAGACAAACCACTGGGCGGAAAGGCCCGGGAAGGTTCAGGAAAGCGTTGACCCGCAAGTCAGGAGACCTGCCATCTCCGGCGCGCAACCCGCGCCGCAGTCACCTTAACCCGGGCGGGTTGCCCTGGAACGGAGAGACCGAGATGGACTGTTTAGGCCCAACGAGATCGCCGTTGCCCGCTTGCGCCCACCCCCTTGCGCGGAGGGCGCGATGCTTTTGGAACGTACGATCTCTCAACTCGATATAGGCACCGTGCCGCCTGATGAGGCGGCCGAACTGGGGCAATTGGGCTACCTGCAATGGCTCGCAAGCCTGCCGGCAAATGCCGACTACGCGCGCGAGGCCATGCATGCCTACACCATGGCGCAACCCTTTCTGTGGACCTCGCCGGCAGTGGCCGTGTTCTGCGACTTGCTGGTCGCGTCGACGCGGTCACCGATCGAGCCGCTGCCGCTGAAAATGCCGACGCGTAAACGGCGCGGCGGCGCACAGGCACGGCGGTTCCGACGCATGATCCGCTGACGCAATGGCAAAGCGCTTGTCTGGCTGTCTCCGTCCTGCCAGACCTCCCTTGTGATGAGGAGCTTCCCGCCCCAGCGCATCATATGCCTGACCGAAGAAACGGTCGAAACGCTCTATCTGTTGGGCGCAGAGGATCGGATCGTCGGTGTCTCGGGCTATGCGGTGCGCCCCGCCCGCGTCCGCAAGGAGAAGCCGCGTGTCTCTGCTTTCACCTCGGCCGACATCCCCAAGGTTCTCGCGCTTGAGCCGGATCTGGTGCTCACGTTCTCCGATCTTCAGGCGGAGATCGCGGCGGAGCTTCTCAAGGCCGGCGTCACGGTCATGGGCTACAACCAGCGCGACATCGCCGGCATCCTCGCGATGATCCGTCATTTGGGGGCGACGGTCGGCCAAGGGGAAGCTGCCGAACGGCTGGCTGACCAGTACGAGGCGCGGCTGGCGACAATTGCCGCGCGGACTGCAGGCAAGCCGCGCCCGGTGGTCTATTTCGAGGAATGGGACGATCCGATGATCTCAGGCATCAAATGGGTGTCGGAACTGATCAGGATCGCCGGCGGGCAAGAGGCGTTTCCGGCCCAGTCGGATCAACCCGCCGCGCGCGACCGGATCGTCACCTCTGATCAAGTGATCGCCGCCGCGCCGGACGTCATTCTAGCCTCCTGGTGCGGCAAGAAGGTGCGGCCGGAAAAAATCGCCGCGCGGCCCGGCTGGTGCGCAATCCCGGCAGTGCGCGACGGCCGCATCGTGGAAATCAAGTCCCCGCTCATCCTGCAACCGGGACCTGCCGCGCTGACCGATGGGCTCGATGCCATTCTGGCGGCAATTCAAGACGCCGTCGCGGAGGTCTATGCATGAGCCTGATCAGCCCCTGCGTCGGACTGTGCAAGCTTGACGCCGCCACCGGATTTTGTCTGGGATGCGCGCGAAGCGGAGACGAGATCGCAGAATGGCGCGGGCAGACCGATGCCTGGCGCGCAGGGGTATGGGGCGATCTTCCCGAACGGTTTGCGAAGCTCGGCGTGGCCTGTCGCCGACTGCCTTGGGAAACCAGCGACATTCGCATGTTCGTCCTGCAGAGCCTTCAAGGCCGACGCGGAACATGGGTTGGCGGCATCGTCGGTGCGGTTGGCGAGTTCGCGGCCGCGCCCGGGCAGAGCATCGACGCCGAACTCAACGGTGAAACCGTCATCGCCAGTACCCCCGGCGCGCGGCTCCGCTTCCATATTGATGACGATGTCCGGGCGCTGACCTTCGAGACGAAGGAAACGCCGCCGGAACGCTCGCGCATCGTTCTCGCGGTCAAGCGGGAGCGCGGAGGCCCGGATGTCGCCCATGCGTTCACGGGGCTTGGTCCCGATGTCGATTCCATAGCGCCTGAAGACCGTGATGCGCAGGTCTTCGACCTCGGCCTCGGGCGGAAGGAAGCCCGCTTTTGCGTGCGTGTCGGACCGGGACAAACCAAGGATGTGCTGTTGTCGGCGACCGGGTCGGTGTTTCCGGCCAACCTGCCGCGTATTGCCCCGGCGTTGCTGGCCGACAGCCCGGCGCGGGTGATTGAGACCGCACTCGGCAGGATTGAGATCCTGACACCGATCCCACAGCCGGGCGGACAATCACAGCCCGGTCCACATACACATCTGCTTCATGATCACATTGCCTCCGGGCGGGCCATGCCAGCCGGCATGGACCTGCCGCGCGCCTATCTGCCCGGCGCGATCTTTTATCCGGCAGCCTGACAGGGTGCGGAGGGTGCAAGACCAACCACAACGCCCAGGCGGTAAAGATGCTCGAGGAGATTTCGAGCGCCTGCGACCGTCGAGCAGATGGCAGACGAGGACGGGCTTCCAACGACCGCCGATCAGACTGAGGGTCCTTGTCCATTTGGCCACTAGACAAGGACCTTGAATGCGAATAATTATCAATTGCGTCCGCTGGGGGCCATACGCCCTTCTACGAGTTGACGGATCCAGCCCACGCCGGTCTCGCTTTCGAGCTGCGGGCTGGGCGGGTTGGCTGGGGGCGCAATAGTCCGAACCGCTGGCCCCGTGGCACACCGCCGACGGGTGACCTGTGACAAAGGGAGCTTTGAGAAGGAAAGAGAGGGAATGTGATGCGAAGTTTCTCTAGACGGACCTCAGGAATCGGCGTGGTAGTCAGTGCCGCAGTGCTGCTGGCAGCCTCAGCGACAGCTGCGTTCGCGCAAAGCCTGACGGTATACGCGACGACCGGGTACCTGGGCGATGCGGTCGCGAAGATCGCGCCCGAGGCGGAGATCACTACGATGGTCGGGCCAGGGGGCGACCCCCACACCTACCAGCCGTCGACGCAGGATATCGAGACGATCCGGAACGCTGACGCGGTGGTTTGGACCGGGTTGCATCTGGAAGCCCGTATGGATGACCTGCTGGAGAGCCTGGGTGACAAGCAGGTCGCCGTCGGTGAGTTGCTGCCAACGACCTTGCTGCTGGACTGGCCCGAGACCGATGATGAGGGCAACCCGCTGCACGACCCACATGTGTGGAACAGCCCCGAGGCCTGGTCTCTGATCGTGGGGCACATCGCCGACAAGCTTGGCGAGATCGATCCGGATGGCGCCGCGCAGTATCGGGCGAACGCCAAGGCTTACATCTCCGAGATCAAGACCGCAGCCGCAGAGGCCGAGAAGCTGCTGTCGACGATCCCGGCGGAGTCGCGCATCCTGGTCACAGGGCACGACGCGTTTAACTATTTCGGCAATACCTACAACATCGAGGTCTATGCGACCGACTTCGTCTCTTCCGAGGCGTCGGTGAGCCCCCAGGAGATGAGCGACCTGGCGAAACTGATCGCCGAGAACAAGGTTCCGGTAATCTTCCAGGACAACCTCGCCAACCCCCAGGCGATCACCAGCCTCAAGGAGGCAGTCCGCGCCCTGGGCTGGGAGGTCGAGGTCTCCGACAAGGAACTGTTCGCGGACTCTCTGGGCGCCGAACCCGGGGTGGACACGTATCTCGGGGTATTCCGCCATAACGCCCGCACCGTCTCAGAGGCGCTGGGCTCCCCCTGAAAGTGCGTACGATGCCCATCGCCTGTCAGACCCGGAATATGTCGGTGGCGTACCGCGCCGACCCGGTACTCCACCGCGTGAACTTCAGCGTACCGGTAGGCAGCGTGATGGGCATCATCGGCCCCAACGGCGCCGGAAAGTCGACGCTGATCAAGGCCATGCTCGGCCTCGTGACGCCGCTGACCGGCGCCTCCGAGTTCTTTGGGCAACCCTTGGATCAGGTCCGTCGCCGTGTCGGGTACATGCCCCAGGGCGCGAGCGTGGACTGGGACTTCCCGACCACCGTCATCGATCTGGTCACGATGGGCACCTACGGCGAGTTGGGCTGGATCCGGCGCCCCGGCAAGGCCGAGCGTGCCAGGGCGATGGCTGCACTGGAGCAGACCGGCATTCCCGAGCTCGCCTCCCGGCAGATCGGTGAGTTGTCCGGTGGCCAACGCCAGCGGGCCTTCCTCGCCCGTACCCTCGTGCAGGCCCCGGACCTGTACTTCATGGACGAGCCGTTCCAGAGCATCGACGCGAAGAGTCAGCAGGCGATGGTCGACGTGCTATATGACCTGAGTGCCCAAGGAAAGACCTGCGTGATCGTGCATCACCACCTCGCCACCGTGCGGGATTACTGCAACCATGTGACACTGCTCAACGGCAGCGTGATCGCCTCAGGTCCGGCGGACGAGGTCTTCACCAAGGAGAACATCCGCACCGCCTACGAAGCCAGGGAAGGCGCCGAGGCATTCCTGGAAACGGCAGTCTAGGTCGGTGATTGACCCGGTCGAGTTCTTCGGAAACCACATTTTCCGGATGGTGTTCTTCGGTAGCTCTGTCATCGGTCTGGTGGCCGGCGCGCTCGGGTCATTCGCGTATCTGCGCAGGCAATCCCTGATTAGCGACGTGGTCGCCCACTCCGCCCTGCCCGGCGCGCTGCTGGCCTTCCTGACCGCGGTCGTGGTCTTAGGCGTTAGCGGTCGCAACATGCTGTGGCTGATCGTCGGCGCAGTCACCACCGGCACACTCGCGGCACTGTTCGCCAATGCGGTCGCGGCGCGGACGAAGATCAAGATCGACTCGGCGATGGCCATCTCGCTGACGGTCTTCTTCGGCGCCGGCATGATTCTGCTGCGCATCATTTCCGACGGGCCGTTCCCCGGCAAGGGCGGCATCGATGACTACCTGTTCGGCAATGCATCGGTCATCACGATCGCGGACCTGGTCACCAGCATCGCCGTGGGCGCCGTGGCCCTGGTCCTGATGCTGGTGTTCTGGAAGGAATTCGCGCTGCGGACCTTCGATCCGGTCCACTCGACGGTGCTCGGATTCCGCGCCAGCGTCATCGATACGCTCATGTTCGCCACGATTGTCATCGCCATCGTGATCGGTGTTAAGGCGGTCGGCGTCGTGCTCATGATCGCGTTCGTCGTCACACCACCCGCCGCAGCCCGACAATGGACCACCACGCTGCCTGGCATGGTCGCCTTGTCAGGTGCGTTCGGAGCGATCGGTAGCGGCGTCGGGGCCTACATGTCGATCGCCCTGGGCAGTATCCCGACCGGGCCCGTGATCGTTTTGACTCTCTTCGTGATTTTCCTCATCTCCCTTTTGGCGTCGCCGCGTCGCAGCGTCATCACCACCGCGCTACGTCATGCACGGGCTCGTGAGGCGCTGCGCCGTGAGCTGCTCGTTGAAGCGACGGACAGATGAGCTTCATTGTCGGTACGAGCCTGCTGGCTGTCGTCACCGCGCTGGCATGCGCGCTACCCGGCGCGTTCGTAGTTCTGCGGCGGCACGCCATGCTCGTGGAAGGAATCGCTCATGCGGTGCTGCCCGGGATCGTCGTCGGCTACGCCTTCACCCTTGATCTGAATTCGCCGTGGCTCATTGTCGGCGCAGCGCTGGCCGGACTGCTCGTCGTGCTCTGCAACGAGTGGCTTATATCCACCGGATTGCTCACCGGAGACGCTCCCCAAGGCCTGGTCTTCCCCGCGCTCTTCGCTGCTGGGGTCATACTCATCACCCTGGACTTCAACCACGTCCATCTCCACCCGGAAGTCGTCCTTGTCGGCGACCTGAACTTGGCCGCCTTTCACCAGCTCATGGTGAACGGTGTGTCGATCGGCCCGTCCTACCTTTACGTCATGCTCGCCGTACTCTTCTTGAACGTCGCGTTCATCGCAGTGTTCTATCCCAAGCTGAAGGTGACGACCTTCGACGATCAGTTCGCGGCTGTCCTTGGCATGCGCACTAGACTACTGAACAACCTATTCATGTTCCTGGTGTCGGTCACCGTGGTTACTGCCTTCCATGCTGCCGGTGCCATCCTCGTGATCTCGCTGGTGGTCGTCCCGGCCGCGACCGCCCACCTGATCAGCAGGCGCCTCTCAGTCATGCTCGTCTTCACGGCCCTTTTCGCCGTCGTGGGGGCCCTCGGGGGATTCTGGATCGCCTACGTTCTGAACGCTGCCACCTCCGCATGTATGGCTGTGTTCTACGGTTTGCTGTTCATCGCCGTTGCGTTCATCGACAAGCTGGCGGTACGGGTCCGCCGATATCGCCGGCGCAGTGTCTCCCTGCCAGCGGCGAGGCACCAACCCGTGTCAGCCCGGGCCGTCGCTCCAGCCGGAGCCCCAAGCGATCCACGAAGAGCGGTCTCGCAATGCGGAGCAAGGCAAAGTGGCTCGCAAACGAATGACCTTTCCGCGACCGCACGTTAGGCGGTAGAGGCGCACGGTGATCGACGCGGCCGTCCTCTCGTTCGTCATCGTCTTCCTCGCAGAAATGGGCGACAAGAGTCAGCTCATATCGCTGGCCTTCGCGACTCGCCACCGGGCGGCTACGGTGCTGCTGGCCATCACCGCGGCCTCACTGCTCCTGAGCGCCGGCTCGACCATCGTAGGGGCCGCCCTCGCGCTGGCTCTCCCGAAGGACCTGGTCAAGGTCGCCGCCGGTCTGGTGTTCCTCGCGCTTGCCCCATGGACACTTCGCCACTCAGGCCTGGGGGGCGAGGACAAAGCCGACGATTCGCGACTGTCGGGCGTCTGGGCGCCGCTCGCGATCGGTGGGGCGTTCTTCCTCGCCGAGTTCGGGGACAAAACGATGCTGGTCACGATGACGCTCGCTGCCACCGAAGAACCGGTCGGTGTGTGGCTGGGCTCGGCCCTGGGCATGGTGGCCGCAAACGCAATCGCCGTTGCGGTCGGCGCCGCCATCGGCACGCGCCTACCGGAGCGCTGGATCAGACTCCTCGCGGCAGCAGCCTTCGTCCTCTTTGGCGTCATCCTGATCGGACAAGGTCTCGGACTGTTCTGACCCATCACAGCGACATCGTCCAGACCGGCGACGAAAGCTGCCGCTTCAAGAACCGCGCCCAACGTCGATCAACGAGCCAACGCCGGAGCGTCATGCGGCTTTCTTTCGTCGTGGCAAGCCCTCCATCCCCGCAGGGGCGGCTCCGGCAAGCACCAGCGGCAGGCCCAGCACGAAGGCGGGCGCAATGGCGAGACGGAAAATCAGCAGGTCGGCGAGGACCGGCCAGATCAGGGCAATGTGCTCAAGAGGCGCGAGGCGCGAGGCTTCGGCGTTGCGGAAAGCCAGGGTCATGGCGATATGCGCCATTGCGGTGGGCGCTACTCCCTGCGCGGCCAGGGCCGCCATGCCTGTTCCAACCACGTGATGAACGCCAGCTGCCAGAGCAGCCGCACCATCAAACGCACGGATCTGGAGGCGCGGGTCCTGGCCGGCCTCAAGGACCGGCTGATGGCCCCGGAGGTCGCCGCCCAGGCCATGCGGGTTAGGGGTTGATATGCACCTGCGGGCTAAGCCGTTGATTCCTAGTCGAACGACAAAGGCGGGCCCGTGGCCCGCCCTGGTTCGTTATTGATTTGATTGAGTTGTCTTGGCGCAGAGAGGCTTTAGTGATTTCGGGTTCAGGATTTGACCCTTGCGCAGACTGCGCGCGGCCTGTCGGCCGTGCTCGCCCTTCGGCCTAGAAAGGCTCCCCCGGAGTGTTGCTTTCACGGCCTCCGCCTTCACGTTATTCGCGCTCGCTCTGCTCGCAGCTCAGACCTTCATGGGCGTAGGTTCAAAGCCGGCCACTTTATCCGGAAACCAGCACAGCCCCGTCCTGGGGACGGGGCTGTGCTGGATTGGTTGCGGGGGCAGGATTTGAACCTGCAAGCGGTGCTCTAGACGTGTCTGTCCGGCGTTGCTGATTTCTGCCAAGTGGCTGGACCGTGGACCGGCAAAGCGCCCAACTCTGCTGCATTCAGGTTTCTTACTTTGGTCTCGATGACTGTGCGATGCGTCCATGCCGCTTACCTCGTCAACCTCTGCTTCTAAAGCTTCAAAGCATGCAGCGTTCAACCACTGCGATTTTATCTGCAGCTTAACAAACAACTACCCAATAACATAAGCAGAGTTTCGCGCGGTTTGACTAAATTAGACGAGCTAGCCCTTGCGAATCTTGGATCCGGTTCCCAGACCATCTAACTTTGGTCTTCACGGAACGGGTCCGCTCCCTGACCGAAGAAGGTTGTCCTAAATGACAAGTATCCGGCTTAGAGATGAACTGCCTCCGACAGGTACATCGCCCTTGTACATCAGCTGGATCTCGGACTGTGCATATTCAACTGAGCGCACTTTCCGTGACAAGACATCGCTCGTGACGCCTTGAGTTGTTTTTTGGAACGATCAGCGGAAAGAACCGCACCTGAAAGTGAGCCGCGATCATCTGACACTCCCGGAAGTTGCAAAACGACTTGGCAAGAGTCCGCGCTGGGTGCAGACTCGACTGGCTGAAGATCGTCTCCGAGCACCGGCAGAGCGGCGCTTCCAGTTTCACGGCTTCATAGGCAGATCAAAGGTATGGACAGAGAGCCAGTTTCAGGCGTTAAAGGACGCCATTGTCGCGGAAGATACGGCCTCAAGGTCGAGGCGCGTCACGGCACCAAGATACTTTACATCACCGGGACTGTCCGCATTGCGGGATCCAGCGTCCGTGTGCGCAGAAGTACAGGCCTCAATATCGACACGCCTGGAGCCTGGGACGCCGCCGAAGCTCTCCGGATCAAGGCAGAAGCCGAACTCCTCGACCAGGCAGTCTACGGCCGCCCGGCGCCGGTCCTCTTCGCGGAGGTTGCGGGCCACTACATCAAAGACATAGATCCTGGCCCCGCAGATCTCCGCAATTTGCAGGAACTCGTTTCGGCGTTTGGCCAACGTCTTGTTGCCGAAGTGAGCCGCAGAGACATTGAAGACTACTACCGCTGCCGTTTCGTAAACGCCAGGCCGCAGACCCGAAGGCGCCACGAAAACACCTTGCATGCTCTCCTCGCCTTCTCCGTCCGAAAGGGATACCTGCCAACCCTTCCCTATTGGGAGCGAACCAAGGTCAAGCGCAGCAAGGGCTCCGGACTCGTGAAGCGCTATCTTCCGGGCGAAGGCGAGCTGCTAGTGGAATGCGCCGCTCCGCATCTTCAACCGCTTTTTGCAACCCTCCTTGTAACCGGCGCCCGGGTCGGCCAGACGGTCCACCTCAGGAAGGAGCACTTCGTCCTTGTGCCTGGCCGCGGCCGGATTCACTTTCCAAAGACGAAGAACGGTAACGCCTATACCCGACCTTTGCATGACTATGCTGTCAACATCCTGGCTCATTGGGTGGCAAAGCGTCGGGACTCTCACCCTGAAATGTTCCTGACCCACAAGGGCACGCCTTTCAAACGCAGGGTTGGCCGCGGTGGCATCATTCAACACAGTTTCAGGAGGGCGCGCGACCGCTGCATTGAACGACTGAGAGCGATGGGCTTGCACGACCGGGCCCGCGCGATCGCCCAGGCGACGCCGCACTGGTTTCGCCATAACTTCGCCAACACTCTCCGCCAGGATCACCGTCTGGACGCCAGGGCCATCGCTGAGGCGGGCATGTGGGAAAGCGTCTCTCTCGTAAACGATGTCTACATCGCCGACGTTCCGGCGCATGTCGAGTCGGCCATGAAGTCGATGCAGTTCGGCCGGTCTGCGGGCAAACTCCAGCGCACAAAGGCTGCAGGATCGTAAGAACCAAGTGGTTCCTCAACGGTTCGCTCGTTCGTTCTTCGAAGTCTGGTTCATGGAAGCCTCTTCCCCTGAGGGCCGACCCAACTCGAGGACGACAGAGATAAAAAAACATGCAAAGCGGAAGTGAAGCTTGGCCTTGAGCACGGTTTCCAAGAGGGCTGTCGTCAGTCTCAGAAGTGCAACCACCACGGCGCAGCCGACTGTGATCTGCAAGAAGCTTTCGTGAGATAGATCGATCAGCATGAGCACACCTCGTTTTTTCAATGAATGATTCTTCGGAAAAGCATCCCGCTGCCTCGGGTGAGACGACCGGATTGGGCGTTGTCAGAAAGTCGGGCTTTTGGATTGATACGAACGGTCTTGTGATAGCCTCGTTGGCTCTGGTGTGATGCTGCGCTCCTGCGGGAACTCGCAGCTGACCGGAAACGGCTGCCCAATCTCGCCAATGAGGTCACCATGTCGAAAGCCAGTGCATTGCCTCCTCGCCGCCCCAGTGGACTGAGGGTCGTTGAGCGGAGAGACACGGCCAAGCTCTACCTCAGCGGCACAGTCCGCATCGGGAAAAAGGCGATCCGCATTCGCGAGAGCACCGGCCTCGATGCTTACCAACCTGGCGCCTGGAGCGCCGCCGAGACGCTGCGCATCAAGCGCGAGTCGGAAATCCTGGATCGATTCATCTACAAGCGCCTGCCCGATGCTCTCTTTGCAGATGTCGCCGAAGAATTTCTGCGTGTGCGCCAACCTGTCGCCAACTCTGTCCGCATGGTGCGGGAGTTCGTCGCCGCCTTCGGACGGGTGCCAATCGCTGATCTCGACCGCACCGAGCTCGAAGCTTTCTTCACCCGGCGCTGTCGCCATGTTCAGCCGGCCACACGGCGACGCCTCGAAGGTCTCATGGCAGCCATCCTCAACTACGCGGCCAAGGCCGGCTACCTCTACGCACCGCCCTACTGGCCGCGCATCCAGGTCCGCAACCAAGAGCGCAGCGCCGCCATGAAACGCTTCTATCCCGGAGAGGTGGAACTGCTTATCGACTGTGCCGCCGACCATCTGAAGCCCATGCTGGCGGTTCTGTATGCCACCGGCGCCCGCGTAGGCCAGGTCGTCCACCTCAGGCGCGCCCACTTCACCTTCAGCGGTGACTTTGGGCAGGTGTTCTTCCCAAAGACCAAGAACGGCCATTGCTATCTCAGGCCACTCCACCCCTACGCCGCCGGCATGATGCAGAACTGGTTCCGCCGCCGGCGCGACATCCATCCCGAAGCCTTCCTGACGGTACGCGGGCGGCCTTACCCGCGAATTGAAGGCCGTGGGGGTCACATCCGCCATGCCTTTGCCCGCGCCAAGCGGCGCTGCGTTCGGCAGTTGAAAGCCCTGGGCTATCATGAGCGCGCACTGGTGATGCAGGAGGCCACGCCCCATTGGTTCAGGCACAACTTTGCCAACACCCTTCGACAGGACCTGGGGCTCGACGCAAGGGCCATCGCGCTGGCCGGCATGTGGCGCAATCCGGCCGTTGTGGAGCGCTACTACATCTCCGATGTCCCGATTGACCTGGAGGCAGTGGTGACGGCCCTGCCCCTCGGTCATCGCCTGGGCAGCCTCCCGGCGCGCGAAGCCAAGGCCCAACATCTGCCTCAGACAGCCATCAGGGGCCGGTTCTGCCGCGGGGCCAACGGTCTTCTGGAAGTCCACGCATAGGCCGCGTTGGCCGGTCTGTGATATTCCCCGCAGCAAAGGAGGCCTTGAACCCTCAGGATCCTTGCTCCGACCTACAGGAGCCGCCACAGGATCTGAAAGAGGGGTGCCCCGTGCCCGAGCATCGGAAGTTGCTGCGCAAGATCGCTGTGCTCGGCGTGGGCATGGTGCTGGCTTATGCGCTGATCGGGACGGATTTGACCCTCTGCCCTGCAGAGCCCGGCACGGCCTTCTATGCCGGCCTGGGGCTGCTGGCCGTCCTGGGCTTCTTCAGCGCGGCCTGGGTGTTCACAGGAACCGAGGCGCTCACCAGTTCCGCCGTCGCGGAGTTCCCGCCGCTCTGGTTTCTGTTCTGGGTTCTGGCTGCGATCGCCCTGATGGCGTTGCTGCCCGTGGCCCTGGTCGTCCTACTTGTGCGGTATGCGCGCGCCAAGGCGCGGTTCGCCCGCGAGCATTCGGAGCCCTAACGCCTCAGCCCTCGGTGCTGAGCTCCACCATCACCTCGTTGCGGCGCAGCGGGCCCGGCGTGAAGGGATCGTTGTAATAGGCGTAGGTCGGGCTGCCCTGGGGAGTCAGGCCTTGTTGCTCCAGCCAGGCCAGAAGCCTGGCCTCCTGCTCGGCAATGAGACTGTCCGTTGCCACCCCGGAGAAGCGGATTGCCGCCCGGCGCACCGGCGGGACCGGCTTCAGGCTGACGTCGGCGTTGGTAGGCAGCGGTAGGTCCTCCAAGGCATACTCCGACGGCATAATGAAGCGCACGACCCAGGTATCGCCTTCACCGGTTCGGGCCTGCGTGACTGGGGCCGTCATGGCGATCTTTTCGCGGGTTTGAGTGACCGGCGCGGTCATGGCGATCGACTGCCTTTCTCGCTCCTTGGCGAAGATGTAGTTCGCCAGGGGGGAGAAACCGGCGCGCACGGCGGCCCTGCGGTCGCCGCGGCGCACCACCTCCGCCACGATCAAAGCCGGATAGTCGCGCAGCTCGATGGCGCCGTCCTGCGTGACGACGGCATACTTCGGGTGCTCGACGTTGTTGGTGTTGTACCACCAGGCGCCAGCGGCGACCGCCGCCAGACCCAAACCGCCCAGAACCACGAAGCCCAACACCTTCATCGCCTTTCG
The DNA here is from genome assembly GCA_001657395.1 of Rhodospirillales bacterium BBD 1991-14. Classification (GTDB taxonomy): domain Bacteria; phylum Pseudomonadota; class Alphaproteobacteria; order Kiloniellales; family Kiloniellaceae; genus Pelagibius. Next base: position 92,255 of record LYSY01000005.1, read on the forward strand.
CATGGTATCAGTCCGATTGCTTTCGATGGCTCTTGTACGTCGGAGATCCGGACTTGGTTTGGTCCGTGTCAGAAGTAAGGCAGCGGTGAACCAGTCCTATTGGTCCTCCGTACTCCTCTAAAACGGAGGTGAACACCATGAGAGACCTAACGGCGTTGACCGTTCTGGCCCTTATCCTGTTTCTCTCGACCAAGCGCGACGGCCGAGCGCGGTTCGCACAACAGAAGGCTGCGGCCTAGAGGCCAGACGTTTAGGGCACCGGTGTCACGGTGGCACCGCGGCGCCAGCAGCGGCTCATCCAACAGCCCTTCACCCAAGGCACGGCCCTACGAATTGCTTGCGTGAAACGGTAGGCACTCGGCAATATCTCTGGTTGAAGGGAGCCGTGATGGCCGAGTCGGCGAATACTGTCCCCAAGACCGTTCTGCACGTAGGCTGCGGCAGCTACCGGCCGGATGCACTTCACCCGGACTATCAAGCGCCCGAGTGGCAAGAGATCCGACTGGACATCAACCCAGAAACGAATCCGGATGTTGTTGCCTCGATGACCGATATGGGCAACGTCCGGTCCGACTCTGTGGACGCCATTTGGAACTCTCACGCCCTCGAACATCTCCACGCTTACGAAGTGCCGGTTGCCTTGGCGGAGTTTCACCGTGTCTTGCGCCCTGGCGGCCATGTGTTTCTGAGAACGCCGGACCTTCAAAAGACTGCAGAGATGTTGCTGGAGGTTGGCCCTCTCGGTGTGGCTTACAAGTCACCAGGTGGACCGATAACCCCGCTCGATATGTTGTTCGGTCACAGCGCGTCTATCGCTGCTGGGTATCATGAGATGACTCATAAGACGGGCTTCACAGAAGACAGCCTCAAGGAGCTCTTTCATCGCTCAGGGTTCGTGCGTGTCGTCACTAGACGGCACAGGTTCGACCTCTGGGGGCGTGGTGAGAAGGCTGCGGAGGATGAGGCTTCGCCCTCACCGGGGAGCTGACGTCCGGCGCCCGCAAGCAGGCTTGCGGGCGGGGGCGCACGGGAACGACCCAGCTGGCACAAAGCTGACACAGTCCCTGTGGGCGCGTCTGGAAAGCGGCTGTAAAATCCGCAGCTTAGGGAAAAAAGGTAGCTTCCTTAGCAGGACTGTGCAATGAAAAAATTGCTCAATTCGCAATTTTTCTGATCGCTCGCAAGGCGGAGCTGGATGCACCGCCGTGCAGCGCAGCGAACTACGGCGGTTTCGAGACAAGAGCGCGCGGCCATTGCCGGTTGCGCGTGGCGGCGCAGGCGACCCTGTTCGGGGCGCAGGCGTTACGAGGGCGGCGGCGGCCCCTCGACAAAGGCGCTGCGCCGGGGGCGCATGATCGAGACTTCCTCGATTTCGGTCTGCCCGACAACGAACCCGAAGAAGATCGGGGTGTAGTCATAGGTCGCCCGGACGATCACCACGCCTTCTCCCGGCGGACCCATGTTTTCCGCCAGCGTGAGCGCATTGGGCACCGAACCGCCGTTGCGGCTCTCCTGCCAGTCCATCTCCGGCGCGCCGGTGTCTTCGTCGAAGCGGACCGCAGTGATGCCGAGGGCCAGGGGCGCTGACGAGAAAGGTTCCACGACCAGTTCGGCAGCCCGAAGAATGTCGGTGATCTCGCCGTCTGTCACAATGCGTTTCTGCGTAATGAGGTCGGCCGTGGTCTGCGCTGCGGAGACCACCTTTCTGTCGAGCCGCAGCATGTTGGTGAACTCCACCACGCCGAGCAGGAGCATAAGCATCACCGGCAACAGAACCGCGAAGTCTATTGTTGCATTGCCGCTTCGATCGGCGGCGAATCTGCGCGCCAGGCTCAACATCAGTTCACGTCGTAGGGTTCGTTCTGGAAAGCGACGGTCGAGATGAGCAGGTTGCCCGCCTCCCCGCCCGGCAGCGCCTGCTCGATCAGCGGTGTCATGAAGTCCCAGCGGTAAATGGCACGGACAACAGTCACGGCTCCGCTGCCGCCGGGGGCGAAACCGTTGTTGACGATCTCGCCGTCGGCATCGACTTCGATCGGCATGGACACGGCCCCGAAGTCGGAGAAGGTGCGGACGTTGAACATTACCTCGTTGCAGTCGATGACGTGAAACAGCGAGTTGCAAAGCTTGTCCCGGAATGCCGTGACGGGGTCCGCCTCGCTCTGGACCTGACCGGTGCGGATCGCCCGCGCCGCTTCCGTGGTCGCTCCCTCCATCACGCTGCTCGTGAAGAACATGACGGAGACTTCCAGCATCCCGGTCAGAAGAAACACGAAAGGCGGCGCAACAAAGGCGAACTCAACCACGGCACTGCCGCGTTCGTCCCGCAGCAGCCCGACGGCGCTCGCGGTACGCCTCAACAGGGACCGTCCAAAGCGTCCGCCTCGGCAGCCGCTTCCGGTCCGCTCCCCTTGACCATTCTTTGCTTTCACACGCATCGCAATCCTCTCAAGGGAGGCACGCCGACGCCTTGGCGCCCGCGAGTCCTGATCCTCCTGAATAACGATTCGACCGTGTTCCGCTTAACAAACCCTTAAGTGAAAAAGGCTGCCCAAGGCACCTCGGCACCGCAGCCGCCGGCAAGGGCGCCAGTCATGATTCAGACAATTTGCCTCAAATCTTTTGTCTAATTTCTACAATGGTCTACGGTGCTTTTTTGCAGTATGCTCAAAGAAGAAGACAAGATCGGAACTGCGCTAAATTCGAAGCGATTCGTCGATCCGACAGCCGGCCTCTGACCCGCCCGCGCACCACTGTTCCCTTGTCTCGTCCGTTCAAGACCGCATATGACTAAGGGACATTAACAAACCGTACAGGACCGCCCCCGCGGCAAGCAGACTATGAGAACGGCGAAGTTTCAAATCGGCCAAATCGTGAAGCATCGCTTCTTTCCCTTTCGCGGCGTGATCTTCGACGTCGACCCGACGTTTTCCAACACTGAGGAGTGGTGGGAGGCGATCCCTGAGGATATTCGGCCACGCAAGGACCAGCCCTTCTATCACCTGCTCGCGGAGAACTCGGAAACGTCCTACATCGCCTATGTGTCGGAACAGAACCTGGTGATCGACGAAAGCGGCGATGCGGTGTCCCATCCCCAGGTCGACGACCTCTTCACTGGCTTTGAAGACGGCCACTACGTGCCGCGCCAGTCCCTCACCAACTGAATCCCTTCATCGATCGAACGCAGTGTCGCCTGCTTGGCGCGCCGCTTACGGAGGGCAAGCGGCTAGACTTCGGCATCCGCTTCCAGCCTCAGTTCCGCAGACACATGCGCGCAGAGACGCTTCAAAGCCCGGTCGCGGATGTCGTAGACCGTGCGGCGACCGCATCCGAAGCGCCGGCGTAGTGCGGCGACCTTCGCTCCGCAGGCAAGACCGAAAAGAACCGCGAGATCCCGCCGCGGATTGCTGCCGCCGGCCAGAGGCAGCCACGCAAGCACGGTGTCCATGCGGTCGATGGCCTCGGCACTGGCCGGGCTGCGCAGCAGCATCGTCGCCGACGGTGGCGAATGCCCGTCCTGTAGGCTTTCTTCGTATTGCCGGACGACATCCGGCCAGTGTGCACGGCTCGCCGCCGTCAGCCAGCCGCGCTCGCGGTTCGGCAGGCGCGAGAGCGTATCCGCCGCCTCCATCAGCAGTTCCCAGATCGCGTCCCGAAGGTCGGGGGTCTCGCGCCCGGCGGATCGGGCGAGCGCGCGCCCATGCGCCAGGGCCGACCTGGTCCGCGCCAGGACCTTTGGAGAAACACCTTGGGGACGCTTTGCCGAGTTGCGGACCGTCATCTCAGGCGCCCCGCCAGAAGCGAAGCGTCGGCCGCTTTGCCGGCTGGGGCGGTCCAGCTGCCGGCTGGCCGCCGGCCGACGTTTGCGCGGAGGCGCGATCCGCTGACAGTCTGCAGCCCCAGGCCGCCAGTGCGCGCTTGGCGTCCTCCGTACTCCACACGGCGCGCGCCCCGTTTCCCGCCCGCTTCAGGCTTGTCATCAGACTGCGTTCGTCTTCGGTCACCTTCTCCGCATCCACGCGCCTGAGGTCGCCGTCCCACCAGCGGTCACGCGGCGCTTTCACGAACAGGAAGTAGCATCGCCCTGCGGGAGAAATGAGCACGATGTCAGGCTGCCGTCCCTGCCCTGCTCCCTGGTCGGCCCCCTCGCCGGCCGTGTCGCCGGTCGTGTCGCCGGATGCCGGTGCGGGTGCCGGTGCCGGTGCCGGTGCCGGTGCCGGCAGCATCCGAACGGTCCAGTCGTTGGGCGCAGACCGCCGCAACAGGTCCTTGATCGCCCGGCGCACGGTCGCCGCCTGTATCCTCCGCGCCTCCCTCGGCGACCCGGGCTGCGCAGCACGACATGTCTTTCCGGCTCTCTCCGACAAGGACCCTGTTGCTTCCGCCACCGCTTTCTCCCTAGAATACGTTCCGCAATTCGCAACCCAATGTAGATGGAAGTTGCGAAAATTGCAATAGACAGATCGTAGCAAATTTCGCAATTTATCCCGATGCAAAAGCAATGGTTCCAGCAACGCCTGCGCCAGCTCGGCAAGACCCAGCGAGGCCTGGCCAAGCATATGGGTTTAGACCCCTCCCGGATCACCGAGATCCTCAATCAGAGCCGCAGCATCAAGATCGAGGAGGCGGTCGAGATTGCCGACTACCTTGAGACCCCCCTTGACGACTTGATGATCAAACTCGGCGCGCCCATTGCCGGCAGCATCAAGGCTTCGAGCCTGGTGGTCGGCTACGTCGGCGCCGGCGAGACGGTCATGTCGATCGACGATCACGCCAAAGGCAGCGGGCTTTACAAGATCGATGCGCCGCACGGCGAAGGCGGCGGTGTTTGCGTGGTCGTACGCGGCAACTCCATGGCCCCGCGCTTCAAGGATGGGGAACATCTGGGCTATACCCGCGAAGAAGGGCTGGATCTCGCAAACTGCTATGGGCGCGAATGCGTGGTCCAGACCAAGGACGGCCGCCAACTCGTGAAGATTGTCGAGCCGGGCAACAAGAAGGGCGAGGTGACCCTCGTCTCCGTCAATGCCACCACCCCGATCGAGCACAACGTGCCTGTCGAGTGGGTCGCACCGGTGACCTGGGTGAAGCTGAGGCCGCGCCCCTAGCCTGCAGTGTTGCGGTAACCGCCTTTTTCCCGGCGGCAGGTCCAACCGGAGCGCGATCTTCTCAGTTCTGCTCTCCGTCGTTTTGGCAGCGCAAGAAACGATCGTTGCGAATTCCGCAGAGCCTGCGGGCATCGGGCGGCTCGATGCCGCAGGCTGCGGAGGCCTGCCCCGTCGCCGCCCGCCGCACCGCTATTGACGCTTGACGTTGCCGGGCAATGCGGCACCTCTAGTGACTGGGGGCCACAAACAAGCATTCCGATATGGATTCCGCATCAGTCACACTGAAATCGACGACCGGCGAAGCATTGGACCCAAGAGAACCTTTGCCGGCCGAGCCCTGCGCGCTGTTTCTCGACGTCGACGGGACTCTGCTGCCGATTGCACCACGCCCACAGGACGTTTGCGTTCCGCCGTTCCTGCTGTCTTTGTTGGTAGACATACAGAACCGGCTGGAGGGCGCCCTGGCTCTTGTGAGCGGGCGGTGTGTCGACGAACTGGACGCGCTCTTCTCACCGCTGCGCCTGAGCACCGCTGGCGTTCACGGTTTGCAGCGCCGCAGGGCATCGGGCGACACCGCTACCGGAGGCCAGGAGGATGTGCTAAAGCCTCTGCGGCAACCCCTTGCAGGTTTCGCGGAGTCTCACCCGGGCTTGCTGCTCGAAGACAAGGGACTCGCAATGGCCCTCCATTTTCGCCAGGCGCCGGAGCTTGAAGACGAGGCCGAGCGTATGGTGACGACCCTGCTGCGGGACAGCGGTGCAGCGCTCGAACTGAAACGCGGAAAGATGGTCCTTGAAGTGAAACCCAAAGGCGCGAACAAGGGAACCGCCATCGCGGCCTTCATGGATGAACGGCCTTTTCGCGGCCGCGTGCCGGTTTTCATCGGCGACGATGTTACCGACGAAGACGGCTTCGAGACAGTGAACCGACTTGGCGGACTTTCCGTTAAAGTGGGTCCCGCCGATGGACTGACCAAAGCAGCGTTTCGCTTGCAGGACGAGGCGGCGGTTCATGGCTGGCTTACGAAGTTCTCTGCTGACAGGACCCGGGTCTGACGCAAAGTGAATACGCTTGATCTCGCCGTAATCGGAAACTGCACTTTCGGAGCTTTGCTGGATCAGAAAGCCCGTATCGTCTGGGCCTGCATGCCGCGCTTCGACAGCGACCCGGTGTTCTCCAACCTTGTTGCCGGCAACGACAGCGCCCGGGGCGTCTATGAAATCGAACTCCTCGATTTCGCGCGCTCCGAGCAGCACTATCGTGACAATTCGGCGGTGGTGGTCACCCGGCTCTACGACTCTGCCGACGGTGTCGTTGAAATCACCGACTTCGCGCCGCGCTTCAAGCACTTCGATCGCATTCACAGACCGCCGTCGATCATCCGCCACGTCAGGCCCCTCTCCGGCAGCCCGCGGATCCGTATTCGCATCAGCCCCACCTACGACTATGGTGAGCGCGACCCTGAAGTGACGCGGGGCAGCAATCATCTGCGCTTCGTCATGCCGCATCTCACCTTGCGCCTGACCACAGACGGCCCGATCACCTACGTCACCGAGCAGACTCCTTTCATTCTCGAACGTCCGGTCACTTTAATCCTGGGGCCAGACGAAAGCCTTACGGCACCGGTAGACGAGACGAGCCGGGAGTTCTTCAAGAAGACTGACGAGTACTGGCGCGAGTGGTGCCGCTACCTGGCTCTTCCCTTCGAGTGGCAGGATGCGGTGATCCGGGCCTCCATCACCCTGAAGCTTTGCAGCTACGAGGAAACCGGCGCAATCATTGCCGCCATGACCACGTCGATCCCGGAGGCGCCGGACTCGGGCCGCAACTGGGATTATCGTTATTGCTGGCTCCGAGACGCCTACTTCGTCGTCCATGCGCTCAACCGTCTGGGCGCGACCAAGACGATGGAAGGCTTTCTCAACTACATCTCCAACATCGTGGCCTCCAACGTCGGCGCCAATGCCGCCGACGGCCACCTGCAACCGGTCTTCGGCATCTCTCAATTGGCTGAGCTTGACGAGTCGGTCTGCACCTCGCTGCCCGGGTATCGGAGCATGGGGCCGGTGCGAATCGGCAACAGTGCCTATACGCAGATTCAGAATGACGGCTACGGCAGCGTCATCCTCGCCTCAACACAGAGTTTCTTCGACCGGCGCCTGGACCATCCGGGTGATATCAGCCTTTTTGAAAAGCTGGAGCGTCTGGGCGAACAGGCTATCAAGCTCTGGGATGCACCCGACGCCGGTTTGTGGGAACTCAGGACCCGCCAGCAGGTGCACACCTACTCCAGCGTGATGTGCTGGGCAGCCTGCGACCGGCTGGCAAAGATCGCGGCTCAGTTGGAGATGCCGCAGCGCCAGAGCCACTGGGCCGCCGCCGCCGAAAGCATTCGTGAGGGGATCCTCGATCACGCCTGGAACGACGAGTTGGGCAGCCTTGTCTCGACCTTCGGCGGCCGCGACCTCGACGCCAGTCTTCTCTGCCTGCAGGAGATCGGGTTCCTGCCGGCCACCGACCCTCGCTTCCTGGGCACCCTCGAACAGATCGAGAGGCACCTGAAACACGGCCAGTTCATACAGCGCTATGCCGCACCGGATGACTTCGGCTCGCCGGAGGTCGCGTTTAACGTCTGTACCTTCTGGTACATCGACGCACTTGCCGCAGTCGGGCGGACCGAGGAGGCTCGCGCGCTCTTTGAGACCATGCTCGCGGCACGCAACGCCATGGGCCTTCTCTCTGAGGACCTCGCGCCGCAAAGCGGAGAGCTCTGGGGCAACTTCCCCCAGACCTATTCCATGGTCGGCCTGATCAGTTCTGCCATGCGCCTCTCGAAATCCTGGGAGGAAGCCTATTGAGCCGGCTTGTCGTCGTCTCCAACCGTGTCGCCGCCAGCAAGCTTTCCCGTCCGGGCTCGGAAGGCGGCCTCTCCGTAGCGTTGCGCGCTGCGCTGCGTCAGCACGGCGGTATCTGGTTCGGGTGGAGCGGCAAGGTCCTCGAACGCGACTACGGCCAGCCCAGCGTCGCCGAAGTCGGGAAGACGACCTTCGCCACCATTGATCTCACCCAGCGCGACTATGACGACTACTACAAGGGCTTCGCCAATTCGACGCTCTGGCCGCTCTTTCATTATCGCCTCGATCTGGCGGAGTTCTCTCAGCGGACATGGAAGGGCTATGAGAGGGTCAACGCCCATTTCGCCCATCGCCTGCAGCCTCTTCTGAAGGACTCCGATGTCGTCTGGGTACACGACTATCACTTCACCCTTCTGGCCGAGCAGCTGCGCAACGCAAACTGCCGGCAGAAGATGGGGTTCTTCCTGCACATCCCCTGGCCGGCGCTTCCGGTCTTCACCGCGCTTCCCTGGCACCGCGAGATCGTCAAGGCGCTCTGCGCCTACGACCTGATCGGCTTTCAGACAGACGAAGATCTGGAGTGCTTCCAGGACTACATCCGCCGCGAGGTCGGCGGCGAAGTCGGCGAAAACGGGGTGATCCGCGTCTTCGGCCGCACCCTCCGTGCCGGCGCTTTTCCCATCGGCGTCGATACCGAGGCCTTCGCCAAGATGGCCGAGGAAAGCGAGACCTCGAACCAGGTCGCACGCCTGAAGAAGAGCCTCATCGGCCGGGACCTGATCATCGGCGTCGACCGCCTGGACTATTCAAAAGGCCTCATCAACCGTCTCGAGGCCTTCGAACATCTCCTGACCGCCTACCCGGACAACCGGGGCAATGTGGTCTTCCTGCAGATCAATCCGCCTTCGCGCGCCGACGTTGCGGACTATGTCGACATCCGACACGAAATGGAGGCCACGGCCGGACGCGTGAACGGCGCCTTTGCCGAGTACGATTGGGTACCGATCCGCTATCTCAACAAGAGCTTCAGCCGGCGGGTTCTGGCCGGCTTCTTCCGCAGCAGCCGTGTTGGGCTGGTCACCCCCTTGCGCGACGGCATGAACCTGGTGGCAAAGGAATACGTGGCCGCCCAGCCCGCTAAAGATCCTGGCGTTCTGGTCCTGTCACGCTTTGCCGGCGCGGCGCGGGAACTGGACGGTGCCCTGATCGTCAACCCCTACGACGTCGAAGGCGTCGCACAGCGTCTTCAGGAAGCGCTCACCATGCCGCTCAAAGAAAGGCGGGAGCGTTGGCGCGCAATGCATCGCGCGATTGCAGTCAATGACGTCACGGCCTGGTGGGCCAATTATCTGGAAACCCTGCAGCACGGGAAGCACATCCATTGAGCGCACCGGCGAACGAGGCTACGGCGCTGCTTGCCGATATCGGCGGCACCAACGCCCGTTTCGCTCTGCTGAGCGCGGGCGGCACCAGCCCTCTGGTCAAGCTGAAGGTGGCAGAGCACGCGCTGTCCTATGACGCCCTGAGCGCAGCACTGGAGACGCTGTCCGGCGAGTCGCAGAGGCCGCCCGCTGCTGCCGTTCTCGCCTTCGCCGGTCCGGTCAGCGCCGAGCGCGCTCAAATGACCAATTCAGGCTGGGAGGCGCGCAGCGATGAGCTGTGCAAGCGTTTCGGCTTTCGCTCTGTCCGCCTGATGAACGACTACGCCGCCCTTGCTCTTGGGCTTGATCGCCTGACGGAGGAGGATCGCCTGACAATTGGGCCGCCCCTGCCAAGCCCCGGCGGCGCGCTGGCGGTGATCGGGCCCGGTTCGGGCCTCGGAGTCGCCGCTTTTATGCCTACAGAGTCGCACCCTCAGGTGCTGGTCGGTGAAGGCGGCCATTCGACCATGGCAGCCACCGATGACGTCGAAGCACAAGTGCTGGCCTTTCTGCGGGGGCATCACAGTCACGTTTCTGCCGAGCGCCTGCTGTCCGGACCCGGTCTTACCAATATCCACCAGGCGCTCTCCAACCTCGAGGGGACCGTGGTCGAAGCAGTGGACCCGGCAGAGATCACGCACCGCGGCATCCAAGGGTCGGACGCACTGTGCCGTCGCACCCTCCAGGTCTTCTGTGCCTTTCTCGGGTCCTTTGCAGGTTCCATGGCGCTTTGCTACGGCGCGCAGGGCGGGGTCTATCTCGGCGGCGGCATCCTCCCGCGCTTCCCCGAGTTTCTGGCGGGATCGGATTTCCGCAGGCGCTTCGAAGACAAGGGGCGCCTCAGCGGCTACCTTGCCAGGATTCCGACATGGCTTATCACCCAGCCCGATGCCGCCTTTGCCGGATTGACCGTCGCCGCACGCCAGCTTCTCGGCGCTCCCGATCACATTTCCGCCGGCCTGCGGTAAAGCGCAAGAAGCGGATATAGAAGCCTCCCGCGGTCCTTATGCTGTCCGCGGGAACACTCTTGGGAGACGGCGCATGCGCGCACGGCAAATGACCTACGGCGACTGGCTGCAGATCGTTCTGCTGGCGCTGGTCTGGGGCATCTCCTTCTTCCTTACCGAGATCTGTCTCCGCGATTTCGGCCCCCTCACCCTGGCCACGGCGCGCGTCGGCCTTGCCGCCATGGTGTTGCTGGCCTTTGCCGCGATGCGGGGCGAGGACCTGCCGAAGGCCTGGACCGATTGGGGCACCCTGGCTTTCATGGGGCTGATCAACAACGCCCTGCCCTTCTCTCTCATCATGTGGGGACAGGTCTCTATCGACAGTGGACTGGCCTCGATCCTGAATGCCACGACGCCCCTTTTCACCTTTATCTTCGCTCATTTCCTGACGAAGGATGAGCGCATGACCCGCCGCGGCGCGGCCGGGGTCGGCATCGGCTTCCTCGGGGCGGTGGTGCTGATCGGCCCCGGGGCCATGGCCGGCATCGGGAGTCAGTCCTGGGGCCAGATGGCCGTCATGGCTGCTGCCATGTCCTATGCCATGGCCGGCATCTTCGGGCGCCGTCTCAGCCGCTTCAGCCCGATCGTCTCTGCCGGCTGCATGACGGCCTGCGCTGCGGTGATGCTGCTGCCGGCTGCGCTGCTGCTCGAAAGTCCCTGGACCGCGCGGCCCGATCTCGCGACCTGGGCGGCGCTGGCAACCCTGGCGGTGATCAGCACCGCCTTTGCCTACATCCTCTACTTCCGGATTCTCGCCAGTGCCGGCGCGACCAACCTGCTGTTGGTCACCTTCCTCATCCCCATCGCCGCCGTTCTTCTCGGTGCGCTGGCGCTCGGTGAAGTGGTCACGCTGGCGGCCGTGGCGGGGATGCTCCTTATCTTCCTGGGCCTGGCCGTGATCGACGGCCGCCTCTTCGCGGCCCTCCGGCAGCTGCGAACCGGCGGCAACCGGCAGCAGGCCGAGCCGCCCAACCTCCCGTAAGCCCGGGGATTGGCGCGGCAGGCAAAAATTGTCGTGCAAGGGCCACGGGCTTTACGCGCCTTTAACCGATTTACACAAAAAATGCCTTCGATCTAATCAAAACAGTCAGGGGCATCTTATGGGACTGTCGAAATCCTCCGTCGAGACGCTGATCGATCTCGTGGAGATCAAGCTGAGCTGCGTCGAGGTTTATGATAGGGACGATTCCCGGGAACTGCTGAACCTTCAGCGCTGCAAGGACGAGCTTTCCGTCCTGGCCGGCCGCGCCCAGACGGCGCCCTCCGATATTGTCGCTTTACGCCCGAGGGGCCGGCGCCGGGGCCGCAGGCCCTCCGCCTGACCTCGAGGGATCGCAGTCAATCCCGCCTCGGGCGCGGCGCGCCCACCTAACCGGGAACGGCCATACCCTTCTCGACCGCCGGCCGGGCCCAGATGGCATCGTACCAGCGCTTGACGTTCGGGAAGTCCTCCAGGGCGATTCCCTGCCACTCATGGCGGGCTGCCCAGGGAAAGGTTGCGATGTCGGCCATCGAGTAGTCTCCGGCCAGGTACTCCACCTCCTCCAGGCGCTTGTCCAAGACGCCGTAAAGCCGCCGCGCTTCGTTTGAGTAGCGATCGACAGCATAGGGAAGCTTCTCCGGCGCAAAGCGCCGGAAGTGATGGGCCTGCCCCAGCATCGGGCCAAAGCCGCCCATCTGCCACATCAGCCATTGCATCGCCGCGTTGCGGTCGCGCGGGTCATCCGGCATCAGTTGCCCTGTCTTTTCGGCCAGGTACAGCAGGATCGCACCCGTCTCGAAGACCGAAATGGGCTCACCGTCAGGGCCCTGGGGATCGACGATGGCGGGGATCTTGTTGTTCGGGCTGATCTTCAGGAAGTCAGGAGCGAACTGTTCGTCCTTGGTGATGTTGATCGGATGAGCGGCGTAATGCAGCCCCAGTTCCTCCAAGGCGATGGAGACCTTTCTGCCGTTCGGCGTGGTCCAGGTATAGAAATCGATAGTCACCTGTCAGTGCTCCCCTGCTCCGCATCACCCCTGAATGAACAACGCGCTGATCCGCTTTCTGCACCTATCTCCGAGCGTACTGCGTCGCCCCGAAGAGGATTTCCTTGGCCTTGGCGTCGAAGCCCTCGCTGCGCAGGTTGGCCAGCACCTCAACCCCACGCTGCACCGCCGGACGTTCGGCGATCTCCTCGAACCATCGCTTGTAGTTGGGATAGTCGTCGCGGCTCACGCCCTGACGGTCGGGCGTGCGGGTCCATGGCCAGGCGGCGATGTCTGCGATGGTGTACTCCTCGCCGCCCAGATAGCGGGCCTCGGCAAGGCGTCTGTCCATCACGCCGTAGAGCCGCTTGGCTTCGTTCGTATAGCGCTGATAGGCGTACTCGATGCGCTCGGGCGCGTAGTTCCTGAAGTGGTGCGCCTGGCCCAGCATCGGTCCCAGCCCGCCCATCTGCCACATCAGCCACTGCAGGGTCGCGTAGCGCGCACGGGGTTCCTCCGGAAAGAACTTGCCGTGTTTGTTCGCCAGATAGATCAGGATCGCCCCGCTCTCGAACACCGAGATGGGCTTGCCGTCCGGCCCATCGGGATCGACGATCGCCGGCATCTTGTTGTTCGGGCTGATCTTGAGGAATTCCGGGTCGAACTGATCGCCGGCGCCGATGTTGATCGCGTGCACGTTGTAGGGAACGCCCAGTTCCTCCAACATGATATGTATCTTGTGCCCGTTGGGCGTCGCCCAGGAATAGAGCTCGATTGCCATGACCTTCTCCCTTGCCCCATAGGAGGATGGCGCGCCTTTCCAGGGACCATCCGGCGGCACCCCTGCCGCCCATGAGCCAACACATGCGGTGCCTGGAAAGTCTTTGCAAGACCGAAGATCGATCTTGAGGCCGCAGGACAGCGTGCCTACCTAGAGGTAGAGAGACCACGGAGAAGGCGATGAGCGACAGCCTGAACGCCGATTTCACGCAGCCGGCGGCGATGGATACGGCCAAGATGGACTGGCAGGCAAGCCCCAGCGCCACAGTCTGGCGCAAGCGCCTGGACCTTGTGGACGGGGAGTTCAGCCGCGTCACCTCGGTGGTCCGCTACGATCCCCAGTCCCGCTTTCACCCCCACGATCACCCGCAAGGCGAGGAGATCCTGGTGCTCGAAGGCACCTTCTCCGACGAGCATGGCGACTACCCGGCCGGCACCTACCTGCTGAACCCCCAGGGGTTCAGACATGCGCCCTTTTCGAAGGACGGCTGCATTATCTTCGTGAAGCTGTGCCAGTTCGCCGGGGCCGACCGCGAGCATGTCGTCGTCGACACCAACAACGCCGATAGCTGGCGGGCAGCGGCTCCGGGTGCTGAAGAACTGCTGCTCTATCGGGATGCCGGCTATCCGGAGGATATCCGCCTGCTCCGCCTCGCGCCGGGCGCCGCGCTGCCGCCGGCCCTGGTCGACGGAGAAGCCGCCGCAGGCGGCCTGGAGATCTTCATTGTCTCAGGGCGTCTGAGCAACGGCGAAGGCCGCCTGAACGCCGGCGCCTGGCTGCGGGAGCCGCATGGGCTCGCCTCCGCCTTCACCGCCGCGGCGGAAACCACGCTCTACCTGAAGCGCAATCACCTGCAGGGTTGATCGCCGCCGCTTCACCTCTGAAGCACGTTCGCAGGAGACACGATCAACCTCGGTTCGTGAACGCAGCCGCGGATTGCCCGCTAACCTCTGGCCCTTCGGTTTCTTGGCCCCCGCACTCTTCCGGACCTATCTAAAATTTGCCGTAAATACGAATAAAAATATGCACAAATATAAATCAAATATAAATCAATAAAAATTGACACTTATTTTCAGAACGACTAGATTTCTCGTCCGACGAGATAATCAAACAGGTTGTTCTATGGTCGAGCTTGCAAGTAAAGAACAGGGGCCTATGGAAGGCCTGGCCCATCGCAATGCTGGGCACCTTGCGATCCAGGCTGCCGAAGCCTTCAGCCGCGGCGTCATATCCGACAGTGAGCGCTCGGCGGCGTTGGAGGTCTTCCGCTGGCTGGCCTGCCATACCGAGGTCGATGTGCGCCAGAGCTTTGCCGAGCACATCAAGTCCTCACCCCTGCTGCCGGACAGCATCGCCCTTACGCTCGCCCAGGACATCGAATCTGTCGCCACCCCGATTCTCCGCACATCGCTTGCACTCTCCGACCGGGATCTCCTTGCGATCATCGAGACCGGCAGCACCGAGAAGCAGTGCGCCATTGCTGCGCGCGATACGGTCAGCGCAGTCGTGTCCGGCGCCCTTGTGGACACCGGCAAGCAGAGCGTGGTCGAAGTGCTCCTCGCGAACGCGGGTGCCGAGATCTCAGAGACGTCTTACCGGAAGCTCCTCGACGCCTTTGCCGAAGAACCGGATGTTCACAGGCTTCTCGTCGAGCGCAGCGCGCTGCCGTTCGCGGTTCAGGAGCGGCTTGTTGCCCTCGTCTGCGAGGATCTGCGGGAGCGTCTCGTTGACAAGCACAGTTTCCCTGCGGCGCTCGCCGATCAGCTTGCCCGGCATGGCCGCGAACGGGCGCTTGCCCAATCGCTGGTAACCCTTGCCACCGCTCAGGAGATCGAGGCGGCAGCCATGCGGCTTCACTTGAACGGGACCTTGTCGGCGACCCTGTTGCTGAGGGTGCTCTGCGCCGGCCATCTGGAGTTCTTCGGCACCGGGCTCGCGACGCTTGCCCGCATCTCCGCCCCCAAGGCGCAGAAGGTCCTGCGCGACACCGGCACGCCGGCGCTGCAGTCCCTCTACCGCAAGGCCGGCCTGCCGGGCCACCTTCAAAAGGCGTTCCAGGTCGTCCTTGAAATCGTGCTGCAGGCGCGCCGCAAGGATGGCGCAACTCTCCCTGAGGCCCTGGAACAGCGCATTGTCACCGACCTCGTGCGGGCCTACCGCCGGCTCAGTCCTGACGGCCTGGAGAGCGTGATGTTTCAGATCGGCCGCCTGACCGAGCAGGACTAAGGCGAACCCACTGACGGGCTGCTGACCGCCGCCCCAGTCACCCGGGTTGCCGTCACCCCAGCTTCTGGCGCAGGACCTGGTTCACCATGCCGGGGTTGGCCTTGCCCTGGGTGGCTTTCATCACCTGGCCGACGAACCAGCCCAGGATCTTCTCGTTGCCGCCCTTGAACTGCTCGACCTGCTTCGGGTTGTTGGCAATGATCTCCTCCACCAGGCCTTCGATGGCGGAGCTGTCGGAGATCTGCTTCAGCCCCTTGGCCTCGACGATGGCGCCGGCCTCCTCGCCGCTTTCCCACATCGCCTCGAAGACCTCCTTGGCGATGCGTCCGGAAATCGTGTTGTCGGCGATGAGATCCAGCAGGCCGCCCAGCTTCCTCGC
This sequence comes from Rhodospirillales bacterium BBD 1991-14, assembly GCA_001657395.1. Lineage (GTDB taxonomy): Bacteria > Pseudomonadota > Alphaproteobacteria > Kiloniellales > Kiloniellaceae > Pelagibius. Next base: position 108,000 of record LYSY01000005.1, read on the forward strand.
GTCCACCGGCGCCTCCGCCAGTTCGGCGCCGCTCTTGTTGAGCGCACCGAAGAATTCGCCGGTGACCCAGTTGGCCGCCAGCTTTGGATCGCGCCCCTCGGCCACCGTCTCATAAAAGGCCGCCGTCTCCCGGTCGGCCACCAGCACGCCGGCGTCGTAGGCCGGCAGGCCGAAGTCGCCGACGAACCGCGTCTTCTTGGCATCCGGCAGTTCCGGCAGCGAAGCCTTGATCTCCTCCACCCAGGCCGGGTCCAGTTCCAGCGGCAGCAGGTCCGGGTCGGGGAAATAGCGGTAGTCGTGGGCCTCTTCCTTGGAGCGCATGGAACGCGACTTGCCGGTCATGCCGTCGAAGAGACGGGTCTCCTGAACGATCTCCCCGCCCTCTTCCAGGATCTCGATCTGCCGCTTCGTCTCCGCTTCGATGGCCTGCTGCACGAAGCGGATGGAATTCACGTTCTTGGTTTCCGTGCGGGTGCCGAAGGGCTCGCCGGGACGGCGGACCGAGAGGTTCACGTCGGCGCGCATGGAACCCTCGTCCATGTTGCCGTCGCAGGTGCCGAGGTAACGCAGGATGGTGCGCAGCTTGCGCAGGTAGGCCCCTGCCTCCTCCGCCGAGCGCATGTCGGGCTTGGAGACGATCTCCATCAAGGTTACGCCGGAACGGTTCAGGTCGATGTAGGACTGGGTCGGATGCTGGTCGTGAATCGACTTGCCGGCGTCCTGCTCCAGGTGCAGGCGCTCGATGCCGACCTCCCGCGTCTCGCCGTCTTCCAGATCCAGGATGATGGTGCCTTCCCCGACGATGGGATGGAGGTACTGGGAGATCTGATAGCCCTGCGGCAGGTCGGCATAGAAGTAGTTCTTGCGCTCGAAGACCGAAGTCAGGTTGATCCGGGCGTTCAGTCCCAGGCCGGTGCGCACTGCCTGCTCCACAGCGACTTTGTTCAGCACCGGCAGCATGCCCGGCATGGCCGCATCGACGAGGGAGACCTGGCTGTTCGGCTCCGCCCCGAAAGCGGTCGACGCCCCCGAGAACAGCTTGGACTTGGAGATCACCTGGGCATGGACCTCCAGCCCAATGACCATCTCCCAATCGCCTGTCTTGCCTTTCACCAGTGCCATCGTTCCGCTCCGCTTGCCGGACTAAAGCGTCCGCTCGTAAATCACCCGCCCGGTCTCGACGAACCCCCGCGCCTCATACCAAGGCACCAGACCGGCCTTGGCCTGCGCATGGGGCGTCAGCACGATCTCGATATCCGAACAGCCCTTGCCCCGGGCCCAGTCGGCCACCGCCTCCACGATGGCCGAGGCCGCACCCTTGCCGCGCCAGGCCGGGTCGACGAAGAGGTCTTCCAGCTCGGCATAGAGCCCGACCTCCAGGCCGAAGGAGGTGCTGGCCGCCGCCGCCCCGACGGCATCCTCGCCGGCAAAGGCGACGAAAGCCGCCGTATCGTCCCGCACCAGGATCTGGCGCAGGTTCTGTGCCACGCCAGCCACCGCGCCCTCGAATCCCTCTTCTGCATAGAAGCGCTCGAACAGGGGCAGCAGCAGCCCGAGGTCGCCGGGCCCGGCTTCGCGCACGGCGATCGCTGTTGCCTGCGCCGCCATGGCCGCTACGCCGCCCGGAAAGCCGGCTTGGCCTCGAAACCCGCCGCCTCTTCCAGCACTCCGGCCACCTTGAACACCGTCTCTTCGTCGAAGGCCTTGCCCAGGATCTGCAGACCGAGCGGCAGCCCTTCCGCCGAGAGGCCGGCCGGAACCGAGATCCCCGGCAACCCGGCCAGCGAAGCCGGCACCGTGAAGACATCGTTCAGGTACATGGCGATGGGATCGTCCATCTTGTCGCCGACGCCGAAAGCCGGCGAGGGTGCGGTCGGCGTCAGGATCGCATCCACCGTTTCATAGGCCTGGGCGAAGTCCCGGGCGATCAGGCTGCGCACCCGCCGCGCCTTGTTGTAGTAGGCGTCGTAGTAACCGGCGGAGAGCACGTAGGTGCCGATCAGCACCCGGCGCTTCACCTCGGCGCCGAAGCCCTTGCCCCGGGTCGCCTCGTACATCTCGTCCAGGCTCTCGCCCGGCTCGCGCAGGCCGTAGCGCACGCCGTCGTAGCGCGCCAGGTTGGAGGAAGCCTCCGCCGGCGCGATGATGTAGTAGGTCGGCAGCGCATAGTGGGTGTGCGGCAGGGAAATTTCGACCGTCTCCGCTCCCGCCTCTTCCAGCCAGCGGATGCCCTGCTGCCAGAGCGCCTCGATCTCGTCGGTCATGCCCTCGACACGGTATTCCTTGGGAACGCCGATCTTCATGCCGCGGATGTCACCGCTCAGCGCCGCCTCATAGTCCGGCACCGGGCGGTCGACCGAGGTCGAATCCTTGCTGTCGTAGCTTGCCATGGCCCTCAGCATCAGCGCCGAATCCCTGACCGTCCGGGTCATCGGCCCCGCCTGATCCAACGAGGACGCAAAGGCGACGATCCCCCAGCGCGAGCAGCGCCCGTAGGTCGGCTTCATGCCGACGATGCCGCAGAAGGCCGCCGGCTGGCGGATCGACCCGCCGGTGTCGGTCCCGGTCGCCGCCAGGGCCGCGCGGGCCGCCACTGCAGCCGCCGACCCGCCGGAGGAGCCGCCGGGCACCAGGGGCCGGTTGTCCCCTTCCCGGCGCCAGGGGTTCTCCACCGCGCCGTAGTGGCTGGTCATGTTGGAGGAGCCCATGGCGAACTCGTCCAGGTTGGTCTTGCCCAACAGCACCGCCCCGGCGTCCCAGAGGTTCCGGCTCACCGTCGATTCATAGGTCGGGTGAAAGCCGTCCAGGATGTGGGAGCCGGCGGTGGTCAGCACCCCTTCGGTGCAGAACAGGTCCTTCATGCCGATGGGCAGGCCTTCCAGAAGACCGGCCTCCCCGGCGGCCCGCCTGTTGTCGGAGGCCTCGGCCATCGCCAGCGCCTTCTCCGGCGTTTCGGTGATGAAGGCGTTCAGCGGCCGGGCCGCCTCGACGGCGGCGACATGGGCCTCCGTCAGTTCCTTGGCCGAGACCTCGCCCTTGCCCAGCAGGTCGCGGGCGCCGGCCAGCGTGAGGGCGGTCAGGTCGCTCATCACTCGACCACCTTCGGCACGGCATAGAAACCATGGGCGGCCTCCGGCGCATTGGCCGTCACCTTGTCGGGGATGCCGCCGTCGGTCACGTCGTCCTCACGCAGCGGTAGCGTCATCGACACCACCGAGGTCATGGGCTCGACGCCCTCGGTGTCCAGTTCGGAAAGCTGCTCGATCCAGCCCAGAATGTTCGAAAGCTCCCCGGCCAGGGACTCGCTCTGGCTTTCATCGATGCGAATGCGCGCCAAACTCGCGATCTTCGCGACGGTATCCTTGTCGACCGACATCGGCCAGCCACCCTCTTTGTGGAAGGCCCCGACCGCCGGTGCATGCCGGTCCGCGGAGCGGCCCTGCACCTCGAAGATCAGGGCATTGAAAAACCGCCGGAAACTAGCACCGGCCCCGGCGCCCTGCAAGGTCGCGCCCCGGCGCGTCTTGCCGGGCTTCGCCCGCTGCGCCTATAACGGCCCGATGCAGGAAACGGCGCCCCAGGATCTGCCGCAGAAGCTCGCCCGCGGCCAGCGGCTGCTGGGCATCGACCCCGGCAGCAAGACCCTGGGTCTCGCGGTCTCCGATGGCCTGCTCTCCATCGCCTCGCCGCTCACAACCCTCAGACGCGGCAAGTTCACCGAGGACGCCACCCGGCTGGCTGAAATCTGCCGGGAGGAGCGGATCGGCGGTCTGGTCATCGGCCTGCCCGTCAACATGGACGGCAGCGAAGGGCCGCGCTGTCAGTCGGTCCGCCAGTTCGCCCGCAACCTAGTGGAGAAGGCCGGCTTCGACATGCCCATCGCATTCTGGGACGAGCGGCTGTCCACCGCCGCGGTGGAGCGCTTCCTCGTCGACGAGGCCGACATGACCCGCAAGCGCCGCGCCGAGGTGGTGGACAAGATGGCCGCCGCCTACATCCTCCAGGGGGCCCTCGACGCCATTGCGGCCCGCAGACCCGCCTGACGGGGAGCGCCAGCTCTTGACCCGCGAGCCCTTGACCCGCGAGCCCTTGACCCTGGGATGGCCGCGCGGCAAAACGGCTGATATCCCGCCACCGAGCACGCCGCCAAGGATCCCAGTCGCATGACCGCTCCCCTCTCCGGCCTGCGGGTCTTCGATCTGACCCGCATTCTGGCAGGCCCCACCTGCACCCAGCTCCTGGGCGACCTGGGGGCCGACGTCATCAAGGTCGAGCGTCCCGGCCAGGGCGACGACACGCGGAAGTGGGGCCCGCCTTTCGTCCAGGGGCCTGACGGCAGCGACACCACCGAGAGCGCCTATTTCCTCTCCGCCAACCGCAACAAACGGTCTCTCGCCATCGACATCTCCCAGCCCGAAGGGCAGGCCCTGGCCCGCAAGGTCATCGGTTACTGCGATATCCTGGTGGAGAACTTCAAGGTCGGGAACCTCGCCCGCTACGGCCTGGGCTACGACGACCTGAAGGCGTCCCACCCCGGGCTGATCTACTGTTCGATCACCGGTTTCGGCCAGACCGGACCCTATGCCGCCAGGGCGGGCTACGATTACCTGGCCCAGGGCATGGGCGGCATGATGAGCCTCACCGGCGAACCCGAGGGGGAGCCGGTGAAGGTTGGCGTCGGCATCGCCGACATCATGTGCGGAATGTATGCCTCCTCGGCGATCCTGGCCGCGCTCCACTGCCGCGGCATGACCGGCCTGGGACAGCACATCGACCTCGGCCTGCTGGACAGCCAGGTGGCCTGGCTGTCCTACGAAGGGCTCAACTACCTGACCTCGGGCGAGGTGCCGAAGCGTCAGGGCAACGAGCACCCCAACATCGTGCCCTACAAGGTGATGCCCTGCGCCGACGGGCTGGTGATCATCGCGGTGGGCAACGATGCGCAGTTTGCGCGCTTCTGCGACTTCGCCGGCTGCGCGGAACTGGCCGAGGACGAAAGGTTCCAGACCAACGCGGCCCGCGTGCGCAACCGCGACGCGCTTTACGGCATTCTGCCGGACTACACCAGGCGCAAGACCCAGCAGGAGTGGGTCGACGGCCTGGAGGAGCGCGGCGTGCCCTGCGGGCCCGTCAACGCGCTCGACAAGGTCTTCGCCGATCCGCAGGTTCTGGCGCGCGGGATGAAGGTCGCCTTGCCCTACCCCCGCAGCGAGAAGGGTGAGGTGGATGTCATCGGCAACCCCATCAAGTTCTCGGAGACGCCGGTGGAGTATCGATTCGCACCCCCGCGCTCTGGTCAGCACAGCGACGAGATTCTTAAGGAGTTGCTCGATATGGGGCCGGAAGACTGCGCGCGGTTGCGCGGAAAAGGCATCATCTGACGCCGTTCTCACAAAGGACCGTTGGTCCCGCTTGCCCAAGCCCCCGCCCGGTGTCATAACACCGCTTTAATGACCTCGGTTGAAAGAGCGACCGCCTTCGGCGGCTATCGGCACCGGCACCTCCTCGGGATCGAGGGGCTGACGGCACCGGAGATCCTTTTCCTTCTTGACCGTTCGGACAGCTATGTCGCGCTGAACCGCGGCAGCGACAAGAAGAAGGACCTTCTTGCCGGGCGAACGGTCATCAATCTTTTCTTTGAAAGTTCAACACGTACTCGGACGTCCTTCGAGTTGGCTGCGAAGCGGCTTGGGGCCGACGTCATCAACATGTCGGTCGCCTGGTCCTCGATCAAGAAGGGCGAAACGCTGATCGATACGGCGATGACGCTGAACGCCATGCACCCCGATGTTCTGGTGGTGCGGCACCCCGATTCCGGCGCCGTGCAATTGCTCTCCGAGAAGGTCAACTGCGCCGTCATCAACGCCGGCGACGGCAGCCACGAACACCCGACGCAGGCGCTGCTCGACGCCCTGACGATCCGCCGCCGCCTCGGCGGCCTGGAGGGGCTGCTGGTGGCGATCTGCGGCGACATCGCGCACAGCAGGGTGGCGCGCTCCAACATCCACCTGCTGACGACCCTTGGCGCCCGCGTGCGCCTGATCGCACCGCCCACGCTGATGCCCGGGCAGGTCGAGCGCATGGGGGTGGAGACCTTCCATGACATGCGCAAAGGTTTGGAGGGCTGCGACATCGTCATGATGCTGCGCCTCCAGACCGAACGCATGCAAGGCAGCTACGTGCCCTCGACGCGGGAATACTATCGCTTCTTCGGCCTCGATCAGGACAAGCTCCAAGCCGCCAAACCCAATGCCCTCATCATGCATCCGGGACCCATGAACCGCGGCGTCGAGATCGACAGCGACCTCGCCGACGACATCAATCGCTCAGTCATTCGTGAACAGGTGGAGATGGGGGTCGCCGTCCGCATGGCCTGCCTGGAGACCCTGAACGCCAACCTCATGGCCGCGGAGCACACGCCGGAGCGTCTGGCCCGATGACTCAACCGGCGACCCAACTGCTGCCCAAACACCGCACCGCCTATGTCAATGCACGGCTGCTCGACCCGGCCACGGGTCTCGACGCGCCGGGTGCCCTGCTGGCCGAGGACGGCCGTATCACCGACTTCGGCCCCCAGCTCTTTGCCGAGGGCGTGCCGCAGGGGATCCAGGCCGTCGACTGCCGGGGCGCCTGCCTGGCGCCGGGGCTGGTGGACATGCGGGTTCACATCCGCGAACCCGGGGACGAGCAGAAGGAAACCATGGGCAGCGCCGGGCGGGCCGCCGCCGCGGGGGGCGTGACATCGGTCGTGGCCCTGCCCAACACCAACCCCGTCATCGACGACGTCGCCGGGGTCGAATACATCGCCCGGCGCGCCCGCGAAGAAAAAAGCGTCAAGGTCTACACCTACGCGGCCGTCACCCGGGGCACCGAAGGCAGGGAACTGACCGAGATGGGGCTGCTCGGCGAGTACGGCGCCGTCGCCTTCACCGACGGCACCCGCGCCATCGCCTCGGCCCAGGTCATGCGCCGCGCCCTCTCCTACGCCAAGACCTTCGGCCATCTGATCGTGCAGCACCCGGAGGAGCCCAGCCTTGCCGGCGGCGCCATGAACGGCGGCGAGATGGCGACCCGCCTGGGACTGCCGGGCATTCCCGCGGTTGCCGAGGTGATGACGGTGGAGCGGGATCTGCGCCTCGTCGAACTGACCGGCGGGCGCTATCACGTCGCCCATGTTTCCACCGCCGAGACGGTGGATGTCATCCGCCGGGCCAAGGCTCGCGGTCTTGCCGTCACCTGCGATACGGCACCGCACTATCTGACCCTCAATGAAATCGCCGTGGGCGACTACCGCACCTTCGCCAAGGTCTCGCCGCCGCTGCGCAGCGAGGACGATCGCCGCGCGGTGGTCGCCGGCCTGATCGACGGCACCATCGATGCCATCGCCAGCGATCACAGCCCGCACGATCAGGAGTCCAAGCGCCTGCCCTTCGCCATCGCCGAGCCCGGCATCGTCGGACTGGAAACCCTGCTGCCGCTGTCGCTGCAGCTCTACCACTCGGGCGGCATCGGGCTGCTCGATCTGCTGAGCCGGCTGACCGAGAGGCCGGCAGCCATCCTGGGTCTCAAGGGGGGCAGGCTGGCGAAGGGGGCGCCGGCGGACCTGATCCTCTTCGATCCCGACCGCGGCTGGCGGATCGACCCGGACCGCTTCGAGAGCAAGTCCAAGAACACGCCCTACGAGGGTTTGCCGGTTCAGGGCCGCGTGCGCCGCACTGTCGTCGACGGCCGCACCCTCTTCGAAGCGGCCTGAGCGGGCCAGGCGCCATGCCCGATCCGATCTCCTGGGAATTTGCCTGGCCCTACCTGGCCGCCGCCCTTGCTGGCGGCTACCTGCTGGGCTCCCTGCCCTTCGGCTTGATTCTCACCCGCCTCGCCGGGCTCGGCGACGTCAGGCAGATCGGCTCCGGCAACATCGGCGCCACCAACGTGCTGCGCACGGGGCGCAAGGGCCTGGCCGCCGCCACCCTGCTGCTGGATGCCGGCAAGGGCATTGCGGCGGTTCTGATTGCCCAGGTCTGGGGACCGGACATGGCGTTGGTCGCCGCCCTCGGGGCTGTGGTCGGACATCTCTTCCCGGTCTGGCTACGCTTCAAGGGCGGCAAGGGCGTCGCCACGGCGCTCGGCGTCTTCCTGGCCCTCTCCTTTCCCGTCGGTGCCGCCTGCTGCGGTGTCTGGCTGCTCGTGGCTCTGGTCTTCCGGATGTCTTCCCTCGCCTCTCTGTGCTCGGTCGCCGCGGCGCCGCTGCTCTCCTGGTTCCTGCTGGCCGACCTGCAGATGGTGGAACTGACGGCTGCCGTTGCCGCGCTTGTCTGGTGGCGCCACCACCCCAACATCCGCCGCCTGCTGAAGGGCGAGGAACCGAAGATCGGCCAGAAGACCGGCTGACCCGGGCCCTGCCTGCTCTTCGACGTCCGTCCGGACTTGACCTTTGCGCCCCGGCATGACGATCTAAACGGGATGCAACCGAACACCATTAAACCTCTGGACGATGAAGCGCGCCTCGCCTGGCTGCGCCTGATCCGTTCGGAAAATGTCGGCCCTGTGGTGTTCCGCCAGCTTCTCGACCGCTTCGGATCCCCCGCGGCAGCCCTCTCCGCCCTGCCGGAAGTCGCGGCGCGCGCCGGCGGAAAACGCCGGATCAGGGTCTGCTCCGAGGCTGATGCCGAGGCCGAGATGACCGCGACCCGGCGGGCCGGCGCAAGCCTGCTGGCTTGGTGCGAACCTACCTACCCGGCCCTGCTGCGGGAACTGGAGGACGCCCCGCCGCTGCTGATCGTCCTTGGCGATCCTGCGGCCCTGTCCGCCCCGGCTGTCGGGATCGTGGGCGCGCGCAATGCCTCGGCCAACGGCCGGCGCTTCGCACAGGGCCTGGCGGCGGAGATTGCGGAAGCGGGATACGCCGTCGTCTCCGGCATGGCCCGGGGGATTGACACCGCCGCCCATCTTGGCGCGCTGCCGAGGCCCAGCGTCGCGGTGCTGGCCGGGGGAGTCGACGTCGTCTACCCGCCGGAGAACGACCGCCTTCATCGCGATCTGCAGGAAAAAGGCGCGGTGATTTCCGAGATGCCGCTGGGCACCAAACCGCAGGCCAGGCACTTCCCGCGCCGCAACCGCCTGATCTCCGGTCTCTCCTGCGGTCTGGTCATCGTCGAGGCGGCCAAGCGCTCCGGCTCCCTGATCACCGCCCGCTTTGCCGCCGAACAGGGGCGCGACGTCTTCGCCGTGCCCGGGTCTCCTCTCGATCCGCGCGCGGCCGGCTGCAACCACCTGATCCGGGAAGGGGCCACCCTGGTGGAATCCGCCGCACAGATCCTGGACGACCTGCGCGCGCCCTCGCCCGCACCGGCAGGGTCGTCAGCGCCAGGGCCGGCAGCCACAGGTCTGCAGCAAGCCTCTGCGTCGCAAGCGCCGCCGCCCCCTCCAGCGGTCTCCGACGGTGTCGAGGCTGGCCCGAACGAGCGCCGGGACCTGGAAGAACTGCTTGGTCCGGAGCCAATTATGGTCGATGAGCTGGTGCGGCTTTCCGGCCTGCCCATCGGCGTTGTCCATAGCGCTTTGCTCGATCTCGAACTGGCCGGTCGCATCGAACGGCATCCGGGTAACCGCGTTGCGCGGCTTTACAAAGCCCCCGCGGACCTATTATGAGGTCGGTCCCATTGACTGGGCATTGACCGGGGGCCCGCTGCGACACATTTGTGGCAGGGGCCGCAGAAAGCCTGGAAAGGCGCCGCTTTAGCGAGATCGTAAGGAACAGAGCGAATCATCTCAGCGCATGAACGTCGTCGTCGTTGAATCGCCTGCCAAGGCGAAAACCATCAATAAGTACCTGGGCAAGGACTTTCAGGTCTTGGCTAGCTATGGCCATGTCCGCGACCTGCCGGCGAAAGACGGCTCGGTGCGGCCCGACGAAGACTTCTCCATGAGCTGGCAGGTCGACGACCGGGGCGAAAAGCGCCTGAAGGAAATCGCCGATGCGGTGAAGCGCAGCAAACACCTCTATCTCGCGACCGACCCGGACCGCGAGGGCGAGGCGATTTCCTGGCACATCGTCGAGGAACTGAAGCGGCGCGACGTCCTCGACGGGGTTGATGTCGAACGCGTGGTCTTCAACGAGATCACAAAAAAGGCGATCGCCGAGGCCTTCGACCATCCGCGCAGCCTGAACCGCGAACTGATCGACGCCTACATGGCGCGGCGGGCGCTGGACTACCTCGTCGGCTTCACCCTGTCGCCGGTGCTGTGGCGCAAGCTTCCCGGCAGCCGCTCGGCCGGACGCGTGCAGTCCGTGGCCCTGCGTCTGATCTGCGAGCGCGAGGCGGAGATCGAGGTCTTCCGCCCGCGGGAGTACTGGTCCATCGAGGTTTCGCTGCTGAACAGCGCCGGTGCCGGCTTCACCGCCAGGCTCACCCATCTGGATGGGACCAAGCTCGACAAGTTCGACCTCGGCAATGAGGCCGCGGCCAAGGCGGCGACGGCAAAGCTCGAGGCGGCAACGCAGATTGCCGTGTCCCAGGTCGAGCGCAAGCAGACGAAGCGCAACCCCTACCCGCCGTTCACCACCTCCACCCTCCAGCAGGAGGCTTCGCGCAAGCTGGGCTTCGGCGCCACGCGCACCATGCGCGTCGCCCAGAAGCTCTACGAGGGCATCGACCTGGGCGGCGAGACGGTCGGCCTCATCACCTATATGCGGACCGACGGCGTGCAAATGGCCGACGAGGCCCTGTCGTCCACGCGCTCCTTGATCTCGACCGACTACGGCGACCCCTACCTGCCGGAGGGCCCGCGCCAGTACAAATCGAAAGCCAAGAATGCCCAGGAAGCGCACGAGGCCATCCGTCCGACGGACCTCTTCCGCCGGCCCAAGGACATCGCCGCCTTTCTCGATGACGACGGCCGTAAGCTCTACGATCTCATCTGGCGCCGCACGGTGGCCAGCCAGATGGCCTCGGCCGAACTCGATCAGGTCGCCGTCGACATCAAGGCCGATGGCGGCGTGGCCCAGCTCCGGGCGACCGGCTCCATCGTCACCTTTGACGGCTTCCTGACGCTCTATCAGGAAAGCAGGGACGACCGCGACGGCGAGGCGAACGGCGATGCCGACAAGCCGGGCGACCGCCGCCTGCCCAAGCTGAGCGAGGGCGAGGCCCTGACCCGTCAGGAGGTCCGCCCTGAGCAGCACTTCACCCAGCCGCCCCCGCGTTACACCGAGGCCAGCCTGGTGAAGAAGATGGAGGAGCTGGGCATCGGGCGCCCCTCGACCTATGCCTCGATCCTCCAGGTCCTGCAGGACCGCAACTACGTCCAGCTCGACCGGCGCCGCTTCGTGCCGGAAGACCGCGGCCGCTTGGTCGTCGCCTTTCTCGCCAGCTTCTTCGAACGCTACGTGCAGTACAACTTCACCGCCGAGATGGAGGAGAAGCTCGACGACATCTCCGGCGGCCGCATCGACTGGCGCCTGGTCCTGCGGGACTTCTGGTCGGCGTTCAGCACGTCGGTCGAAGGGGCGAGCGGGCTTTCCATCACGCAGGTCATCGACGCCCTGGACGAAGACCTGGGGCCGCACTTCTTTCCCCACGACCCGAAGAACCCGGACAAGAACCCGCGCGCCTGCCCCTCCTGCGGCGACGGGCGGCTGGGTCTGCGGTTCAGCCGCACCGGCGGTTTCGTCGGCTGCTCCAACTATCCGGACTGCCGTTTCACACGCGCCCTCGCCGTCCCCGGCGAGGGAGACGACACCGACGGCATCGACCTGACCAATCCCAAGCCGCTGGGCGAGGATCCGGGAACCGGCAAGACGATCACCCTGCGCAAGGGGCCCTTTGGCATCTATCTCCAGGCCGGCGAGCCGGAGGGCGATACCAAGCCCAAGCGGGCGTCGCTGCCCAAGGGGCTCTCCCCGGCAGAAGTCGATCTCGCCAAGGCTCTGGCCCTGCTGGCGCTGCCGCGCGAGGTCGGCAACCATCCGGAAGACGGCAAGGCGATCAGCGCCGGCATCGGGCGCTACGGCCCCTATGTGAAGCACGGGTCAACCTATCGCTCGCTCACCGAGGGCGACGATGTTCTGACCATCGGGCTCAATCGGGCCGTCGCCCTGATCGCCGAAGCGCCGAAGCGTGGCGCGGCAGCGGGCCGCCCGCTGGGCGATCACCCCGATGATGGCAAGCCGGTGACCCAGGGCAAGGGCCGTTTCGGACCCTACGTGAAGCACCTGCGCCTCTACGCCTCGATCCCCGGCGATATCGACCCGGAGACGATCACCCTCGAGCAGGCCCTGCCGCTGCTGGCCGCCCAGGCCGAAAAGAAAGCCGCCAAGAAGCCGGCCGCAAAAAAGAAGGCCGCCGCCAAGAAGAAGCCGGCGGCAAAGAAGAGCGCAAAGAAAAAGACGGCCAAGAAGACGGCAACCAAGAAGACGGCGGCCAAAAAAACAGCAGCCAAAAAGGCACCGGCGAAGAAGGCGAAAGCCGTCCCCTCGACGGTTGCCGACTGACCCCCGGTGCCGCGCAAGAAGGAACCGGCTGCCAAGGCCCGCTCCGCCCCCTTCCCCACCAAGGAACAGGTCCTCACCTTCATCAAGGAAAGCGCCGAGCCGGTGGGCAAGCGCGAGATCGCCCGTGCCTTTCGCATCAAGGGCAATGATCGCATCCGGCTGAAGGCCCTTCTGAAGGATCTGCAGGCCGATGGCCTGCTCGAGCGCCAGACCGGCCGGCGCCATGCGACGCCGGGGCATCTCCCTTCGGTTATGGTGATCGAAGTGAGCGAGCTCGACGAGGACGGCGAGCTGCGGGCGCGTCCCGCCGTCTGGGAAGACGAGGCACCGCCACCGACCATCTATCTCGCGCCGCCGCGCGGCAGCCGCTCCGCCCTGGCGGTCGGCGAAAGGGTGCTGGCACGGCTCAAGAAGACCAGCGATCAGAGCTACGAAGCCGAAGTCATCCGCAAGCTTGACCGGCCGCAGCGCCGGGTTCTCGGCCTCTACGAGCGGAGCGACGAAGGCGGGCGCCTGCGTCCCACCGACCGGCGCGCCAAGCGCGATTTCATCCTTTCTTCCGAGAATGCCGGCGAAGCCCAACCGGGCGAACTGGTGCTGGCGGAGATTCTACCGGAGCGCCGCCGGGGGCCACGCCTCGGCCTCCGTTCGGTGCGGGTCATCCAGCGCCTCGGGCGCGGCGACGACCCGAAGGCGCTCAGCCTCATCACCTTGCACGAGCACGGCCTGATCAGCGAGTTTCCGGAGGACGCCGTCGCCGAAGCGGAGGCCGCCGGCCCCGCGAAGCTTGCAAAGCGGGAGGACCTGCGCGCCGTTCCCCTGGTGACGATTGACGGTGCCGACGCCAGGGACTTCGACGATGCCGTCTTCGCCGAGCCGGACGACGACCCGAAAAACACCGGCGGCTGGCACCTGCTGGTCGCGATCGCCGATGTCGCCCACTACGTCCGCCCGGGCAGCCCGCTGGACCGCTCGGCCTACGCCCGCGGCAACTCGGTCTACTTTCCCGACCGCGTCCTGCCGATGCTGCCCACCGCGCTGTCCAACGGCTGGTGCTCGCTGAACCCGAAGGAGGACCGGCCCTGCATGGCGGTCCATCTTTGGATCGATGCCGAGGGCCGCCTGCTGCGCCAGCGCTTCGTGCGCGGGCTGATGCGCTCGGCCGCGCGGCTGACCTACGAAGAGGTGCAGGCCGCCCATGAGGGCAGCCCGGCGCCGGGGAGTGACAGCAAGAACGAGGCGGTGATGGCCCAGGTGCTGCCGCCGCTCTACGGCGCCTTTGCCGCTCTCATCAAGGCGCGGGAGAAGCGCGGCACGCTCGAACTGGACCTGCCGGAACGCAAGGTCCGCCTCGCAGAGGACGGTCGGGTCGTCGCCATTGAGGCGCGCGAGCGCCTGGACAGCCACCGCCTGATCGAAGAGTTCATGATCGCGGCCAATGTGGCCGCCGCCCGCGAGCTGGAGCGGCTCGGTCAGCTCTGCATGTACCGGGTTCATGACAAGCCGGACCCGGTGCGCCTCAAGGCCCTGGCAGAGGTGCTGCGCGGCCTCGGACTGCGCTTGAACGCCAGCCAGGTGGTGCGTCCGCGCATGCTCACACAGCTTCTGGTGAAGGTCGCGGGCCAGGCGGAGGCCGGCCTCGTCAACGACCTCATTCTGCGGGCGCAGAGCCAGGCGATCTACAGCCCGGAGAACATCGGCCACTTCGGGCTCGCCCTCACCCACTACGCCCACTTCACGTCGCCCATCCGGCGCTATGCGGATCTTCTGGTGCACAGGGCGCTCATTGCGGGACTGGGGCTCGGCAAAGACGGACTGCCGCCGGATGCGGAGGGCCGCTTTGACGAGGCCGCCACCCACATCAGCACCACCGAGCGCCAGGCCGCTGCCGCAGAGCGCGATGCGGTCGACCGCTTCACCGCGGCCTTCCTGCAGGACCAGGTCGGAGCGGACTTCAGCGGGCGGATCAACGGCGTCACCCGCTTCGGGCTGTTCATCACCCTCGACGACAGCGGGGCCGATGGTCTCGTCCCCATCAGCACCCTGCCTGACGACTTCTATCGTCATGTGGAGGCGCGCCACAGTCTGGAGGGCGAACGCTGGGGCCGGGTCTACCGGCTCGGCGACCGGGTGCGCGTGCGCCTGCTGGAGTCGAATCCCGTCACCGGCGGCCTCATTCTCGCCCTGCTCGAGTCGGGCGATAACTCAACCCAGGATAGTGAATCATCGGACAGTACCCGTGAAAAGTGGGATCCCCTGAACCCTGCCCGGACCCCGTCGGCCAAGGCCCGAAAATTGCCACAAAAGCAGGGCAGAAAGAAAACCCGGATCAAGTCCGGGCGCAAATCGCCTCCCGGCACCAAGGGCCGGGCACGCAGAGATCGAAAGGACCGGTAGAGAATTATTACTTGGGCGTTAACGAATCTTTGACGCTACAGAGTGCTTACTAACAGGCGCGAAGTGTTGAAATTCTCTTTGGGCCGGCGAATTTGCGCTTTGCGTGGAGTTAACGACTTCGTTTATGTTTGGTCCAAGGGGCGCGACGGGGGTTGCTAAGGGTGGCAATGAGGTCTGGGTCGTTCACGACCATCGAGTTGAAAATGTTTGAGTTCCGCGGGCTGCTGCGGCGCGCGGGTCCTCTATGCCTCGCCTTCCTTATGGTCGCCTGCGCATCGCAGGACTCGGCGCCGCCGGCCGGTTACGACGAAGCGCGGGCCGGCCACCTGTTCAGCACCGGCTATGGCTACGTTTCCGACATCTTTATCGAAGAGGTGACCGTTTCCCAGTTGGCGATTGCGGGCATGGGCAGCCTGGCCAGCATCGATCCGGCCATCGGCGTGGCCCGGGACGGCGATCTGGTGCGTGTCAGCATCGATGGCACCTCGATGGCCAGCTATCCGGCCCCGAACTCCGACGATGCCAAAGCCTGGGGTGCGTTGACGGCGGCCGCTATCAGCGCCAGCCGTTATCACTCGGTCGATCTCGACAGCGCCAACCCGGAGCAGCTCTATGAAGCTGTCTTTGACGGTGTCCTCAGCCAGCTCGACAGCTTTTCCCGTTATGCCGGACGCGAAGCCGCACGGGAAAACCGGGCCAGTCGTGACGGCTTCGGCGGGATCGGAATCAGAATTCGCCTGATCGAGGAGGGTGTGCTGATTCTCTCGGTCATGGAGGACACGCCGGCCGAGGACGCTGGCCTTGCAAGCGATGACGTGATCACCGCAATCGACGGCGCGCCTGTCGAGGGGCTTTCCCAGCGCCAGGTGGTCCGCCGCCTGCGCGGACCGGTTCGCTCCGAAGTCAACCTTACGATCGATCGCAATGCCAGCGAGACGGCGCTTCAGGTGAAAGTGAAGCGCGCCCACATCGTGCCGCAGACCGTGTCCTATCGCCGGGAAGGCAATCTGGCCTACATCCGCCTGTCCAGCTTCAACAAGCGCACCACGGACAGCCTGAAGCAGAAGGTCAAGCAGATCGAGAACGAGTTCGGCGACGACCTGAAAGGTCTCATTCTCGATCTTCGCGGCAATCCGGGCGGCTTTCTCGACCAGGCCGTTGAGGTCTCCGATCTCTTCGTCAGCGACAGCCGGATTGTCGCGACCCATGGCCGCCACCCCGACAGCCATCAGTACTTCAGCGCCGGCCGCGGCGACCTTATCGCCCGTGTGCCCATGGTCGTGCTGGTCGACGGAGGCTCCGCATCGGCTGCCGAGATTGTCGCCGCCGCCCTTCAGGACTCAGGCCGCGCCGTGGTGGTCGGCAGCACCTCCTTCGGCAAAGGCACGGTGCAGCGGATCGAACAGCTGCCCAACCAGGGCGAGTTGACCCTGACCTGGGCGCGCTTCCACGCACCCTCGGGCTACGCCCTGCACCGCCGCGGTGTCATGCCTGACATCTGCACCTCCGGCGAGGTTTCCGATCTCGACGATGTGGTGATGCTGATCGACAGCGGCGCCCTGCCCCTGGATCGGGGTCTGCGGCTGCAGCAGATCGACCTCAACGACGATCAGGCGGTCGAGGACCTGCGGGCCAACTGCCCCTCGCGGGAAGAGCAGACCGAGCTCGATCTTGAAGTGGCAACCCAGCTCCTCGAGGACCCGACCCTCTTTGCCCGGGTCGTCGAAGGCGCTCCGGACACGGCGCAGAGAAGCGGTGGCCTTGTAAAGGCCTCCGGAGGCTGATAGGAAAAAAATCTTGAGCCGATCCGGCCCCGGATCGGCTTGACAGTCTGCCCGAGACCGCTATTTTCCCCCGCACTCCCCGACACATCTGGTGTCGAGTACAGGTTAAAGGACAGCGGACATGGCCAAGCCAGCCACGCAATTGATCAAGATGGTGAGCACCGCGGACACCGGCTACTTCTACGTGGCCAAGAAGAACCCGCGCACCATGACCGAGAAGCTGGAGCTTCGGAAGTACGATCCCGTTGCGCGCAAGCACGTGATCTTCAAGGAATCCAAAATGAAGTGAGGCCGGGCCGCCGTTGGCGGCTATGGATCACCCAGCGCTGAACGGCCGCCCTGACGCGGCCGTTTTGCATTTCGGGTATGGCCCTCAGGATAGGGCCCGCGGGTCGGCCTAGTCGGCGCCGGCGGCAGTGGCGGAGGACGAGCGCTGGGCGCGGCGTTCCAGTTCCGCCGAACGGACGCAGTTCCGACCGCCGGCCTTCGCCGCATAAAGCGCCTCGTCGGCGCGGGAAATCAGCGTCTCCGGTGTCTCCGTCGGATCGCGGGTCGTCGCCACCCCGACCGAGACCGTGACCTCCAGCGGCGCGTCGCTGCCGGAAACCTCGAAGGTCTGGCCGGCGACCAGGCTCCGGACCCGTTCGGCCACGTTCACGGCCACGTCGATGTCGGCATCGGGCATCACGATCACGAACTCCTCACCGCCATAGCGGCAAACGAGGTCGATGTCGCGGACCCCGTCGGAGACCCGCTCGGCCAGCTCGCGCAGGACCTCGTCCCCCGAGGTATGCCCGTAAGTGTCGTTGACGCTCTTGAAGTGATCGAGATCGAACATCAGAAGAGAGACGGGCTTCACGGTTTCCGCGATCTCGATGATCTTGCGGTCGAGGTGAGCGTTCATGTAACGCCGGTTGTAGACGCCGGTCAGCGTGTCGGTGTAGGCCAGCGCAACCGAGCTGCGCAGCATGTCGCTCAGCTTGTCGTGATAGCGGCGCCGGCGGATCTGGGTGCGCGTGCGGGCCCGCAGCTCGTTGCGGTCGATCGGCTTGATGACATAGTCGGTGACGCCAATCTCAAGCCCCTTTGGCAGACGCGGCAGGTCCTCTTCATCCAGCAGCAGCAGGATGGGAACGTGCCGCGTGTCCTCCTGGGAGCGGAACTGCGAGCACAGACGCAGGCCGTCCTCCTGGCCCAGATGCAGGCTGACGATCAGCAGGTCGTAGGCCGTGCCCTGCGTGGCGTTGAGGGCTTCCGATGCCGTCCGCACGTGGTCGGTTCGGTGCCCGTCCTCACCCAGATAGTCGGCGACCTTGGCGGCCAGGGTATCGCTTGCGTCGGCCAGCAGCACCCGGGCATCCGCAATCCGGCCTTCGACCTCGATGTCGTTCTCCGAAAGCACGTTGCCGTTGCCGCTGGCCGCCTGGCGCACGCGCAGCTCGTCGGTCATCAGCTTCAGGCGTGCCAGAGACCGCACACGGGCAAAGAGCGCGATGTCGTTCACCGGCTTGGTGAGAAAGTCGTCGGCGCCCGCTTCCAGGCCGCGCACCCGGTCGGAGACGTCGCTGAGCGCAGTCACCATGACCAATGGAATATGGCTGGTCGCCGGATCGGCCTTCAGCTTCTCGCAAAGCTCGAAGCCGTCCATCCCCGGCATCATGACGTCGCTGAGGATGAGATCGGGCGCCTCGCTGCGCGCCATCTCGATGGCTTGCGGTCCGTCGGAAGCGGTCAGGACGTCGAAGTACTCAGCCGAAAGCTTGACTTCGAGCAGCTTCACATTGGCGGGTATGTCATCAACTACCAGGATTCGCGCGGTCATCGTGTCGGCCGTGCTCTGTCGAAGCTAGTTCAGGAAACGCTCGACAGTCTCCAGGAAGTTCGTGACGGAGATCGGCTTGGCGATATAGGCCTCACAGCCGCCCTCCCGGATTTTCTCTTCGTCGCCCTTCATGGCAAAGGCGGTCACGGCGACAACCGGAATGGCCTTCAGATTGTCGTCTTCCTTGATCCACTTCGTCACTTCCAGGCCCGACACCTCGGGAAGCTGAATGTCCATCAGGATCAGATCGGGCCGGTGTTCGCGCGCCAGACGCAGCGCTTCCATGCCGTCCTTGGTCTGCAGGATATTGTAGCCATGCGCCTCGAGGAGGTCATGGAAGAGCTTCATGTTCAGCTCGTTGTCTTCCACAATCAGCACAGTCTTTGCCATGCTCTCGCTCGCAACGCTGTTTGTTCCATTCATCATGCTGTTTGCCCTGCCCCGTGGCATTCCTGGATGAAAGGTACCGTCCTCGGGGAAGACCGCACCGACAAGATCGTCTCAAAGTCCGGTGAGAATACCGCAGTTCCCCTGCCGCGCCCCGACACCAGCTTCACCACAGTGATAGAACGATAAAGTTAATTTTTGGTAAGTTTTGCTTACACTAAGGTCTGGTGCCACATTCACCAAGAGGCAAAATAGGCAGGAAATTCATGCAGATCGGCGTTGACCTTGGCGGCACGAAAATCGAAGCCGTTGCCATCGACCGCAATGGGGCCACTTTGGTCCGCCGCCGTGTACCCACCCCCCGTGAGGACTACGCAGCGACCATTGCGGCGATCTCCGCGCTGGTCGAGGAGATTGAGCGCGAGCTCGGGACGCGCGGGAGCGTCGGCATCGGCATCCCCGGCGCCTTTTCTGCATCCAGCGGTTTAGTCAAGAACTGCAACTCAACTTGGCTGCTCGGAAAGCCGCTCGACAAGGACCTCGCCGCACGCCTGGGACGGCCACTGCGCATCACAAACGACGCCAACTGCCTGACCGTGTCGGAGGCCACCAACGGGGCGGCGGCGGGCGCTGGGATCGCGTTCGGTGTGATCCTCGGAACCGGCGTGGGCGGGGGTGTCGCCATCAACGGACGCCCCCATGTCGGCAGGAACGCCATCGCCGGCGAGTGGGGCCACATGTCCCTGCCCTGGCCGCAGCCCGACGAGTTGCCGGGGCCACCGTGCTACTGCGGGCTCAGCGGCTGCGTCGAGACCTTTCTCTCGGGCCCTGGGCTCGCACGCGACTTCAAGGCGGCGACGGGACAGAAAGCGACCGCAGCGGAGATCGCGGAACGGGCAGAAAGCGGCGACCCGGCGGCCAATGCGGCCCTGGAGCGCTTCGAAGACCGGCTGGCACGCGCGCTTGCGCCGGTCATAAACCTGCTCGACCCGGACGTCATCGTTCTCGGCGGCGGCGTCTCCAACATCGACCGTCTCTACACGAACGTCCCGGCCCTGCTGCCGCGCTATGTGTTCTCGGACCAGGTGGTCACTCCCATCGTAAAGGCCGCTCACGGCGATTCGAGCGGCGTCTTCGGCGCAGCCCATCTCTGGCCCGCTGGGGAAGCACCGCTTCCGAAGAGAGAAGCAGGCTGACGCCATGCCGGCCATCTGTCGTGACTGCTTGCAGGCGTTCGGTGGGGATCAGGTCCCCGAGACGCAGGAACACGACTCCCCCGAAAGCGTGCGCTGCCCCAACTGCGACAGTCCGCGGCTGATCCGGCACCCCGAGCTCGACAGGCTGTCGATTGCCCACATCGACTGCGATGCCTTCTATGCCAGCGTGGAAAAGCGCGACCGGCCGGAGCTGCGGGACAAGCCGGTGATTGTGGGCGGCGGACGCCGCGGCGTCGTCTCGGCCGCCTGCTATGTCGCGCGAATGTACGGCGTGCACTCGGCGATGCCGATGTTCAAGGCGCTGAAGGCCTGCCCCGATGCGGTTGTCATTCGCCCGGACATGGCAAAGTACAGCACCATCGGCAAGGATATCCGCGAACGCATGCGCGCACTCACGCCCCTGGTGGAGCCGCTGTCCATTGACGAGGCCTTCCTCGATCTCGGCGGCACGGAGGCGCTCCACCATGGCTGGCCTGCGCGCAGCCTGGCGCGCCTGGTCAAGAGCATAGAGGACGACCTTGGCCTGACGGCGTCCATCGGCCTTTCCTTCAACAAGTTTCTCGCCAAGATCGCGTCCGACCTGGACAAACCCCGGGGCTTTGCCGTCATCGGCCAGCGGGAGGCGCGCGCCTTTCTTGCGGACCGCCCCGTGGGCATTATCTGGGGGGTCGGCAAATCTCTGAAAGCGGCCCTTGCCCGCGACGGAATCACGAAGGTGCGCCACCTTCTGCCTTATGAGGAAAACGCCCTCGTCGCCCGCTACGGCAGCATCGGCACGCGCCTCTACCATTTCGCGCGGGCCGAAGACGCCCGGCGGGTCAGTCCCGAAGGCGCCACGAAGAGCATTTCCTCAGAGACGACCTTCAACACCGACATCGCTTCCGCCGAGCGGCTCGCCGCCCAACTCTGGCCGCTCTGTGAAAAGGTGGCCAAGCGACTGAAGCGTGCATCCCTGGCCGGCGGCTCCATTCACCTCAAGCTGAAGACGGCGGAGTTCAAGCTGGTGTCACGTTCACGCCGCCTGTCCACGCCAACCCAAATGGCCGAAGAGATTTATCGCACGGCGGAGCCGCTTCTGCGCCACGAAGCCGATGGGCGCGCCTTCCGCCTCATCGGTGTCGGCGCAGCCGATCTGGTTGCCGACGATGATGCCGATCTGCCGGACCTTCTCGATCCCGAACGCAACAAGCGCGTCAGGATCGAACTGGTGATGGACCAGGTCCGCAGCAAGCTGGGCGAAGAATCGATCATCAAGGGCCGCGCGCTCAGCGGCAGCGTTCGCGGCAGTGACAAGGATTAGCGAGGCGGGAGAACCTGTTTCGAGCCGGTCAGGCGCAGGTCCCGAGTCAGTCAGCCGTCCGTTGTCAGCAATCCGGTACCGGCAGGGGCTCCACGCTGCTGAGGTCGGCGTCGAGCACAAAGTCGCCGTAGTTCAAGCGCATCTCGTCGACGATGCCGTTGGCGAAGAGGCGCAAGCCCTGCTCCTGTTCCGGCTCGGCGTTCGACTCATCGGCGCCGTAGAAGGCGAGCGTCATGCGCCAGGAGGGTACCTTGGTCAGCAGCGGGCTCGCGAGCCCGGTCCCGCTTCCTGCGGGCAGGCGGCGCGACAGTGCGGCTGAAACTCCGAAGAGCCCCTCCTCCCCCGACCCGTCGAAGACCAGGCGCCAGTGGGGAATCATGGTCTCCTGCGCGCGGGCCAGCACCTCGATCGTGTGCTGGGTTGGGAACAGGGTTCCGTCCGGGAGAACGAGTTCCCGCTCCTCGGGCTCGGTGAACACGGCCCGCCCGGAACCGTTCTCCTTCAAAGTCGCTTCGCCGCGCACGCGTTCATTCTCGCCGCCGGAATCGAAGCGGCGGATGAAGAAGCGGTACCGCGTGCCGTCTTTCGACTCCCAGGACGAGAGGCTCCAGCCGAAGTCGGCGACAAAGCCATCCTCATAAATCAGATTGACGCGGAAGCGCTGGACGACGGTCCAGCCGTCGCAGGCATCGGCCCACTCGAAGTCGAAACGGCCCTGCGCCTGCACAACCGGGCTGGCGCTGCTCGCATCGCCCAGCGTCAATGCATAGCTCGCCCGGTGAGGCACCAGATCGATGCCCGGCGCGGCGGTCGCAGCGGATGCCGGCGCGCCCCAGCCCATGGCCAGGATCGCAAGGACAGTCCACTTCGCAAAACGCATAATCAGTTCCCCTGCGGCTTGGGTCGGCCCCTCTGCCTCCTGTCACCCGTTCTAAGTGCTAGCATATCTCTTAAATATCAAGCCTTTCGGCCCAATTGCGCAGCGGTGGGAGCGGTTGGGCAGAGGCTCGCGGACCCGGCAGAACTTGCCGGCCAGGCGGCAAAAACCCCCGGTGCAGACCCGGGAACCATACACAACTCATTGATTTTTATAGTATTTGTCGTGGCATCCGGCTTGCATCGACAGGATTGGGACGGGGAGCAACGTGGGTGGACAATGGGATGATTCCAGATCTCTTGGATGGGATGAGGTTCGAGACCCTGATCGCGCAGGACAGCCTGCCGCAACTCTGCTCGGCAGCGGACCGCTTGCGGCGCATCGCCCAGGATTCGCCCGAGGCTCTGGGGCCCGGCGGCCTCACACTGCTGGACGAACTCCTGGAAGCGGCAGCGGCGGCCGAACAGTCCATAGCGCTTCAGCGCGCGCGCATCCGCTTTCTGGAGTCACTCTCCGTCACAGACGAACTGACGACGCTTCTGAACCGCCGCGGCTTCGAGACCGAGCTTTCCCGGGCCCTGGCCCGCGCCCGTCGCATGGACGAAAAGGGGCTGCTCTTGTTGTGCGATCTGAATCACTTCAAGGCGGTCAACGACACCTACGGCCACCAGGCGGGCGATGCCATGCTGCGGGCGGTCGCAAAGGCGCTGAAGGGTTCGATCCGCGAAAGCGACTATGTCGCGCGGGTCGGCGGTGATGAGTTCGCGGTGATCATGACCCATACCTCGGGCGCGGAGAGCGAGTTTCTGGCGCACAAGCTTTCGACCCTGATCAACGGTCTGACCGTCCCCTGGCAGGCGTCCCTGCTGCCGGTGTCCGCCAGCTTCGGCATGGCGAACTACGACCGCCGCAGCCAGCCCGAAACACTCATCTTCCTTGCCGATCAGGACCTCTACCGCAACAAGCGCCCCCAGCTTGTCGCCAGCGAAGACCTGGGCTAAGAGAAGACCTGGGCTAAGAGAAGACCTGGGCTAAGAGAAGACCTGGGCTAAGAGAAGACCGGGGCTGAGACACGTCGCATCGCGGGCTTGCGCCCTAGCGCTCTTTTCGCAAAGCCGGAACCAATGCTATAGGCTGGGCATATGCGCCTGCCCCGTGCCATCCGCCTCGATCAGTCCGACCTCCAGGTTCTTCCGAAAGCCTGCGAACCCGGCGAGTGGGCCATTCCCGGAACCTTTGCCTTCATCGACCTGGAGGCCGAGAACGCCGACAACAAGCTGCGAATCGCCTTTGGATCGGCCTGGCTGGGCCTCGAGAGCTTCGGCTTCACGACCCTAGTGGAGGTGGTGGAGATCGACGAAGCCGATTTCTTCCGGCTCGTCGAGCAACTCGCCCGCCATCTGGTTGAACACTACGGCGCCCCCAGCCTTCCCGAGGCGCTGCTGGCGGCGCGGGGGGAACTGGAAGACGCGGCAGGCCTCTGCACACAGAAGCTCGGCAGCCTCCTGGCGATTGAGCGGGAAATGACCGAGGCCGGCATCGCGGAGCGGGTCCTCATCGTCGAACCACAGCGGGCAAAAGATCACGCCCGCATCTGGACCATAGCAGACGACGAAGGCCCCGAAAGTTAGAAGCGCCTCCCGGGCGGCGGCTATGATGCCGCAGCGCCCCAAAGGTCATCGGATCAGGGGGATCGTCGGATCAGGGGGATCGTCGGATCAGGCGCTGCGCACTTTCTCCAGGAACTGGCCGACCTGCGACTTCAGCTCACCGGCCTGCTCTGCCAGCTTGCCGGAAGCCCCCAGGATCCGCTGCGCCGACTCGCCGGTCTCGCCGATCGCCTGGTGCACGCCGGAGATGTTGCTGCCCGCCTTCTGGGCGCCGTTGGCGGCTTCCTGCACGTTGCGGGAGATCTCCTTCGTCGCCGCCGACTGTTCCTCGACTGCGGAGGCGATCGTCGTGCCGATCTTGTCGATCTCGGAGATCGTCGTCGTGATCTCCTTGATCGCATCCACCGCGACCCGGGTCGCCGCCTGGATGTCGTTGACCTGTTCGGCGATATCTTCGGTGGCCTTCGCGGTCTGGGTTGCCAGACCCTTCACCTCGCTGGCAACAACGGCGAAGCCCTTTCCGGCTTCGCCGGCCCGCGCCGCCTCGATGGTGGCGTTCAGGGCCAGCAGGTTGGTCTGCTCGGCGATATCCGTGATCAGCTTCACGACCTCGCCGATCTTCTGCGCAGCCTGCGCCAGGCCTTCGACCTGCGCGTTGGTCTTCTGGCCCCGGTCGACCGCCTGGGCGGCAATCTTCGACGACTGGTTCACCTGCCGACCGATTTCTTCGATGGAAGCGGCCAGTTCCTCGGCGGCGCTGGCTACCGTCTGCACGTTGCCGGCCGCCTGTTCCGCCGCGCCGGCTGCCGCATCGGCCTGCGCTTTCGCATTGTCAGCCCGCTCCGCCATGCCTTTCGAGGAGCTTTGCATCTCGCCGGAGGCCGAGGACACGGACTCGACAACGCCCAGCACCGAGGCTTCGAACCCGTCGGCCAGTTCCATCATCGCCGCCTGTCGCTCCATGGCCGCCGCAGCGCGCTCTTCTTCGATCTTGGCGTTGGCCTTCTCGACCTCCGCCAGGCCGTCGCGGAACACCATCAGTGTCGTGGCCATCTCGGCGATCTCGTCATTGCCTTTGACCGCAAGCTGCGCCTTCAGGTTGCCGCCCGCGATCTCACGCATGGCCGAGACCACCGCGGAAAGCCGCGCCACCAGGTTCCGGCCGACATAAAGCCAGGCGATTGCCAGGGCGAAGCCGAGGCTGACCACAGCAATGACCGCCAGCCAGAGCTTGCCCTGCGAGATTGCGCTCTCCGACGACGTGGTGCCCTGGTTCAGTTCGTCCGCCGCCTGGCCGACCAGGGCATCGACCTGGGCAGCCAGTTCCTGCGTCAGCTGGCGGCTGGAGTCCAGCACCTCCTCGGCATAATCCGCAGCACCGAGCTCGCCCTTGCGCAGCGTGAAGATGTTCACCTCATCCGCCCCCAGCGCGACAAGGCTGGCGATCAGAAAGCCCAGGGTCTCGGCCTGTTCGCTTTCCGGGATCAACCCGAGGCTTTCGCCCAAGGTCGCCACGGCCGTATCGAAGCGCTCCTTGAGGGGCGCCAGCCGGCTGGCGTCGTTGGTGTTGGCGGCATCGCGCAGGATGCCGTCCAGCAGGTTCGACTGCGCCTCGACCTGCAGCACGGCGCGCAGAGAGGTGACGCCGCTGTCGAAAAGCTCCGTCACGGCCTCGCCGCCGATCAGCGATGCGTCGTCGGCCTGAATCACCAGTTCGAAATTCACGTCGTCGACCATTGGAACGGTGATCGAGAGGATATCCGCATGCACGCTGGTGATTTCTTCGACCTTGGCTTGCCGCGCCGCGCGGGCGGCGAGTAGCTCTCCAACGGCCTCGTCGAGCAACTGCAGATTGGCCGTCGCCTCGCCCGTCATGCCTTCGATCGCCTCGAGCTGTTCGGACTGGCCGAGGCGCGCACGCAGGGCCGCGAGGTTGGCGTTCATCGCGGTGCTCATTTCGGCAAGCACCGCTTTGCGTTCCGCGCGCTGCGCGTCGTCCTTGGCGGCCACCAGGGCCGGCGCCTCTGCGGAGAGGGCGGCGCTGATGGACGACAGCCTCAGCGCCTCGGTCATCGCCGGCACGCTACGGCTGGTGACCTTCTCGAACACCTCCCCGACGTTGGAGAAGGCGATGAGCGCCACCGCGCTGGCAGCGACGGTCAGAAAGGCAACGGCGCCGAACGCGCTGAACAATCGGGCGCGGATACCGCTCATGCGTTGGTGGAAGCCTTTGCGGCCGGACTTCCCGGTCTTCCCAGATGTTTTGGCCCCAGACGTATTGATCCCAGACGTTTCGGCAGCCTGCTTTGCCACCTGGGAGGCCTTCGCCTCCTTGCTTTTTGGATTGCCCATCACACTAACCCCAATACTCCCACATAAGAGCCCGCATGGGCCTGCGGCAAGAAGGGGCGCCCGGCCGGGGCGCCCCTTCGCAACACGACCGGTTAGCTGGCGCCGCCCAGGCGTTCGACCGCCTTGAAGGAGCCGTCGGACTGGATGATGGAGAGGAAGACCTCATCCATGCCCTGGTTGTCGCCCGGGCCGTAGGTCAGCGTGATCCCGCCCAGATCGAAGGCACCGGTGTTGGCAACCGCCTGCAGGAAGGACTGGCGGGTGACTTCGCCACCGGCCTTTTCCAGGGCCATGATGGCGATGCGGCCGACCATGTAGCCCTCCAGAGAGACGAAGCCGGGCTCGGCACTGGGGTCATGCGCCTTCATCGCCGCCTGGTACTGCTTCACGAGCGGGATCGAAGCATCCCAGGGGAACGGCACGACCTGGGTGATGACCACGCCCTCGCCGTCCTTGCCGAGCTCCTTGGCCAGCGCCTTGGAGCCGACGAAGGAAATGTTGACGAAGGTGGCCGACAGCTTGGTCTTACGGGCGAGCTTGATGAACTCGGCAATCGGCTTGTAGGCGCCGACCATGACGACCGCCTGCGGCTTGGCCTTGCGGATCGCCAGCAGCGCCGACTTAACGGCCGTGGTGTTGCGCTTGTAGGTGCCTTCCGCGACCAGCGAGAGACCGCGCTTCTCGAGCGCCTTGTTCACACCGGCAAGGCCGACGCGGCCGAAGGAGTCGTCCTGATAGAGGATGGCGATACGGTCGTAACCCAGGTCCTCGGTCAGGTGCTTGATCCAGGCCTCGGTCTCCTGCCCGTAGGTGCCGCGGACGTTGATGACGTTGTCGAGCGCAGGGTCGCGCAGGAAGCCCGCACCGGTGAACGGACCGACAAAGGGCACGCCCGCGTCGGTCGCAATCGGCTGGGTCGCCTTCGACGTCGGCGTGCCGACGGCACCGATCAGGCCGAAGACCTGATCCTGGCTGATCAGGTTCTGGACGTTGCTGATGGCCCGCTCCGGCTCGTAACCGTCGTCGTAGCTCTTCAGTTCGAGTTGACGGCCGGCAACACCGCCGTTGCGGTTGGCCTCGGCAAAGGCGGCCAGGATGCCTTCACGCATCCCGGTGCCGAGCGCGGCGGCAGGGCCGTCGAGGGCGGCGGACTGGCCGAAGGTGATGGTGGTGTCCGTAACACCGACCTCAGCGTTTGCCGCCATGGTTGTGGTGGCCGCCACGGCAAATGCAACGGCCGGCAGCAGCGCACGCTTCATATGACGATTTCCCATGATCCCCAAAATCCCTTCTAATCATTACGTTTACGCTCACCATTGAAGCTCCCGGATCAAAACCCAAGGGCAACTGCAAGCTTGGAAGGGCTATAGGAAATGCGGGTGAAGTATCCGTTAATACAGCAAATAGCGATGCAACTTGATCAATCTAAAGTACGCAAAATGTTTGCTTAACGAATGGTTGACTGGTTGCGAGATACCGGGGGCCGGCCAAGGGGAACGACTGCGAAGGAATGCACGCCTACCGACGATCCCACGCCTGCGGTGAGACCTGATCACGCACCCACTGCCTCGCTTCGCGCCCGCGGGAACGAAACCGGCCTGTCGGCGGTGGTCAGACGAGCGGCTGCTGCTGGGTGATGCAGTGGATACCGCCGCCGCCGACCAGGATGTCGCTGGCCGGCACCTGGGCCACCTTCCGGTCGGGGAAACTCCTTGCGACGATCTCCCGGGCGGCCGGGTCCTGCGGGTCGCCGAAGGACGGCATCACCACGCCGCGGTTGGCGATGTAGTAGTTCACGTAGGACAGGGAGAGCCGCTGGCCGTCCAGATAACGGGCCTCGCGCGGCAGCGGCAGTTCGATGACCTCCAGGGCCCGCCCCTTAGCGTCCTTCGCTTTGGCAAGCCGGGCCAGGTTGTCCCGCAGGATCGCGTGGTTGGGGTCCGCCGGGTCGTCGCAGGTCACCGCCATGACCACGCCCGGGCGCACAAAGCAGGCGATGTTGTCGACGTGACCGTCGGTGTCGTCCTTGTCCAACCCCCGGCCCAGCCAAACGATGGCCTGGATGCCGAGGTAGCGGCGCAGCAGTTCCTCGATAGCGGACCGGTCGAGGTCCGGATTGCGGTTGGGATGCAGCAGGCACTCCTCGCTGGTCAGGAGCGTGCCCTCGCCGTCGACGTGGATGGAGCCCCCTTCCAGGATCAGGGGCGCCCGGTAACGCGCCACGCCCAACTGCGCCAGAACCCGCTCGGCGACCCGGGCGTCCTCGTCATAGGGGTGGAACCTGTTGCCCCAGGCGTTGAAATCCCAGTCGACCCCTGCAAGGCCGCCCTTGCCGTCAACCAGGAAGCTGGGCCCGAAGTCGCGCATCCAGGAGTCGTCGAGCGGCAGGGCAAGGCAGTCGACCGCCGCCCCGCAGCGCGCGCGGGCATCCTCCAGGTCCGTGGGGTTGGCCAGCATGGTGACCGGCTCGAAACCGGCGATCGCCCGGGCCACCGCCGCGTAGGCATCCCGCGCCCTGTCGAGCCCGTCTTCCCAGAGGCTGCCGCGGCAGGGCCAGGCCATCCAGCAGCGTTCGTGCGGGGCCCATTCCGCCGGCATGAAGAAGCCGTCATCGACGGGAGTCCGTTCCGTCATGGCCCCCTCCCCCGGCGCCCACCCCGGCGTTACTCGGGCGGCAGGTCCAGCTTGATGTGAAGCTCGGCCAGTTGCCGCGCGCTCACCGCTGCCGGCGCCTGCATCATCAGGTCTTCGGCCCGCTGGTTCATCGGGAAGGCCACCACTTCGCGGATGTTCGGTTCGTCGGCCAGCAGCATGACGATCCGGTCGATGCCGGGGGCCGAGCCGCCATGGGGCGGTGCGCCGAACTTCAGCGCCGAGATCATGCCGGCAAACTCGGTATCCACCTGCTCCCGGCTGTAGCCGGCGATGCCGAAAGCCTTGTACATGACCTCCGGCAGGTGGTTCCGGATCGCCCCGGAGGACAGCTCGACCCCGTTGCAGACGATGTCGTACTGATAGGCCAGGACCTCCAAAGGCTCGTTGGTCTCCAGCGCTTCGAGCCCGCCCTGCGGCATGGAAAAGGGGTTGTGGCTGAACTCGATCTTGCCGCTGTCCTCATCCAACTCGAACATCGGGTAATCGACGATCCAGCAGAACCGGAAGGCACCTTTCTCCAGCAGGTCGAGCTCGTCGCCCAGCCGGTTGCGCACCTGGCCGGCGAGCTTGGCAGCCGCGGATTCCTTGTCGCAGGCGAAAAACACGGCGTCGCCGTCCGCGAGCCCCGCCCCGGCCTTGATCTGCGCCGTGCGCTCCGGATCCAGGTTCTTGGCGATCGGCCCCTTGGCGCTGCCGTCCTCGGCAAAGATGATGTAGCCGAGACCGGCCGCGCCCTCGCTGCGGGCCCAGTCGTTCAGCTTGTCGAAAAAGCTGCGCGCCCGCCCGGCTGCCCCGGGGGCCGGGATGGCCCGCACCACCGATCCGCCTTCGACCGCCCTGGCGAAGATGCCGAAGCCGGAGCCGCGGAAAGCCTCGGTCACGTCGGCGATCTCCACCGGATTGCGCAGGTCCGGCTTGTCGGAGCCGTACTTCAGCATGGCCTCGCGAAACGGGATGCGCGGAAAGGGCTGCGGCGTCACCGCGCGGCCATTGCTGAACTCCTCGAAGACGCCGCCCAGCACCGGCTCCAGGGCGGCGAAGACGTCGTCCTGGGTGACGAAGCTCATTTCCAGGTCGAGCTGATAGAACTCGCCCGGCGAGCGGTCGGCGCGGCTGTCCTCGTCGCGGAAGCAGGGCGCGATCTGGAAGTAGCGGTCGAAGCCGGCGATCATCAGCAGCTGCTTGAACATCTGCGGGGCCTGCGGCAGGGCATAGAACTTGCCGGGGTGCAGGCGGCTGGGGACTAGGTAATCCCGGGCGCCTTCCGGACTGCTGGCGGTCAGGATGGGCGTCTGGAATTCCTGGAAGCCCTGCTCCACCATGCGCCGCCGAATGGAGTTGATGACCGCGCCGCGCAGCCGGATCCGCGCCTGCATCTTCTCCCGCCGCAGATCCAGATAGCGGTAGCGCAGGCGGGTTTCCTCCCCCGCGTCCTCTTCGGAATTGACCTGCAGCGGCAGCACCTCGGCACGGGATTGAACCGCCAGTTCCTCGACCTGAAGCTCGACCTCGCCGGTCGGGACCGCGGCATTAACCGTATCGGGCGTCCGCTTGACCACCGGCCCGGTCACGGTAATCACGCTTTCGACCCGGGTCTGCTCCAGGTCCTGGAACAGGGGGCTGCTGACGTCGATCACGCACTGGGTGATGCCGTGTGTGTCGCGCAGGTCGACGAAAAGCAACTGCCCGTGGTCGCGCTTGCGGTGGATCCATCCGGAAAGCCGCGCGCGTTCGCCGGCGTGGGCAGCACGCAGTTCTCCACAGCTATGACTACGATAGGGGTGCATCGGAAGAGGTCCTGGGATGTGGTCGGCGGGGCCGTCAACGAGCGCGCAAAAGGCCGGGAATTGGCCGCTTTGTCAAGTCCGGAGGCGGCGGTCGGCGGGGCGGCGGCTGGCACTCGGCAGCCGACTTCTTTCCCTGGCTGCGGCCGTCTCGGCGCTTCCCCCGCCTAGCGATAACGTGTATACCGCTGGCATGAGCCTGATTACCGAAACCGCAGAGCTGGAAGTCCTCTGCGGGCGCCTTGCAAAAGCCGACTTCATCACCCTCGATACCGAATTCCTTCGCGATTCGACCTACTGGCCGAAGCTCTGCCTTGTCCAGGTGGCGGGCCCCGACGACGTGGCCGCGATCGATTCCCTTTCCCCGAATCTCGATCTCGCCCCGCTGCTGGCGCTGTTCGACGATCCGAAGATCCTCAAGGTGCTGCACTCCGCACGCCAGGATATGGAGATCTTCTTTCATCTGACCGGCCGCCTGCCGGCGCCGATCTTCGACACCCAGGTGGCTGCCATGGTTTGCGGCTTCGGTGAGTCCGTGGGTTACGACACGCTGGTGCGCAAGATGACCGGCGCCCATGTGGACAAGTCGTCCCGCTTCACCGACTGGTCACGCCGCCCGCTGGCCGAGCGCCAGCTCAACTATGCACTGGCCGACGTGACCCATCTGCGCAAGATCTACCGCAAGCTGGCCGGCCGCCTGTCCAAGTCGGGCCGCGCCGGCTGGCTCGAGGAAGAGATGTCGGTGCTGACGTCGCCGGAGACCTACCGGCTGGAGCCCGAGAACGCCTGGCGCCGCCTCAAGACCCGCTCCAACGACCGGCGCTATCTCGCCGTCCTGCGGACGCTGGCGACCTGGCGCGAAGAAGAGGCGCAGCAGCGCGACGTCCCGCGCGGGCGCGTGCTGCGCGACGAGCAGCTCTTCGACATTGCCGCCCACCGCCCGACGTCGGAGGAGGAACTGGCGCGCTCCCGCGGTGTCAGCAAGGACATGGCCCGCGGCCGCCTCGGCCGGGCCATTCTGGAGGCCGTCGGCCGCGCGCTGGCCCTGCCGGACGCCGAGCTGCCGACGCCGGCGCCGAAAGGCCCCGCCCCCAACGGCGCCGGACCGCTCATCGACCTCCTCAAGGTCCTGCTGAAGCTGCGCTGCGACGAGCACGACGTGGCGCAGAAGCTGATCGCCAACTCCGCCGACCTGGACCAGATTGCCGTCAACGACAAGGCCGACGTGATGGCCCTGAAGGGCTGGCGCTACGAGATTTTCGGGCGCGACGCCCTCGCCCTGAAGCACGGCGCCGTGGCCCTGTCGGCCCGGGGCAACAAGGTGCGCCTGGTCACTCTGAAAGAGCGCGAGGAAGCCGATTGACCGTTCGCAGCGTCCTCTCCTCCCTGCTGGCCGGCCTGGGTATCCTCGCCGGCCTTGCCGTTCTCGTGCAGTCTCCAGCCGACGCCGAGACCCTGAGCCCGCCCGGCGGCGGCTTCGGGCTGCCGGTCGACTGCGTGATGGGCGAACTCTGCAGCATCCAGAACTACGTCGACTACGACGACGGCAAGGGCTGGAAGGACCATACCTGCGGCAGCCTCAGCTACGACGGCCACCGCGGAGTCGACTTTCGCGTCCCGACGGAGATCGAGATGCGCGAAGGCACCGCCGTCATTGCCGCCGCCGACGGCAAGGTGATCTTTGCCTTCGACGGCCAGCCCGACATCCACATGAGAGAGACAGGACCGGGGAAGACGCGGGAGGAAAGGAACGGTAACTGGGTCGCCATCAACCATGGAGGCGGCTGGATCACCACCTACGCCCACCTGATGAAGGGAACCGTGGCGGTGAAAAAGGGAGACCGTGTGAAGCGGGGCGACCGGCTCGGCCTCATCGGTCTCTCCGGCAACAGCGAGTTCCCCCATGTCCACTTTGCCGTCACCCACAGAAACAAGCTGCTCGATCCCTTCACCGGGCTGGAGCCCTCGGCGTCCTGCGGCGAGCAAGGGCAGAGCCTCTGGTCGGATGCAGCCCAGGCGCAGATTCCTTACCGGGCCAGCGGCCTGCTCTCGGCCGGCTTTCTCGACCGCGAAACCCAACACCGGGAAGTCATGGCAGGAATCGTGCCGCCGGCAGAGATTTCGGCAACTGCGCCGGTCTTGCTGTTCTGGATCGGCGCCTGGGGAAGCCGTGAGGGCGACATCGAAACCATGACCATCATCGGCCCTGATGGCAGCCGCTTTGTCGGATCGCAGAAGACCATCGAGCGCAGCCAGGCCGTTATCTCCCGCTTTGTCGGAAAACGACTTCGCAACCCGGCCTGGCAGAAGGGAACCTACCGCGGCCTGTACCGGCTCGAGCGGCGCCGCGGCGACGTCACCTTCACGGTGATCGATGTCACACGAGAGATCGAGGTCCGCTGAGGCCGCGCCCGGCCCGCTTCTGCCTTGGTTCCTAAACGACAATCCGGCAGTCGTCGAAGCCACCGATGGCCGCGAGCGCGCGCAGGCGGCGGTGAACGGCCTCGCCGTCGGGCACCGTTCCGTCGTTCGGCAGCACCAGCTCCAGCACGCTGCCATCCACAGTCAGCTGGCAGCGGTCGAGGATCTCGCCGGTCGCGCCGGACACCCGGAAGGCAAGCCGGAGGGCCGAACCCAGCAGGCTTGCCCGTGTTCTCCAGCGTTCGCTCAACAGCAGAACCGCCGCCTCGCTTTCCCGCGCCGTCGGCAGACCGCCATAGCGCAGGAAGATGGTGTAGGCCAGGAAGCTGCGGCCGCGATGATCGATGGCGACCAGCGGATGGTGCAGGATGCGCCGCATCGCCTGGCTGGCCCGGAAGTCCGGATGCTCCCGCCAGGCGAAGTCGGAGAGATGGCAGACGGCCTCCCGCAGCCGACGCTCTTCGGCATCCTCTTCCGGGAAGAGCGGATCGCTCCAGCGCAGAAGCGCGTCGCCCAGGCCGCCGAAGCGTCCTTCCCGTTCCGCAAACTCCCGCGCCGCCGAGAGCAGCGGGTCAGCAGCCTGCTGGCGCTTGGAGAGCTGGTCGAAGAGGTAGCCTTCGCGCAGGCCGTAGGTGGAGAAGCTCACGGTCCGCGATCTGGTCTTCCGCAGAAGCCGTCCCAGCACCAGCGAACCGAGAGGTAGGGTCTCGCGCCTGCGGCGGGAAATGAAGTTGATCCCGGAGAGCGAGCTCTTGCCCTGGCGGCTGACGAGGCGGGCCAGCTTGATGGCCTCGTCGCTGGCGATCGTATGCCCGTGAATGGCATGCAGCGGGTGGCGCTTCTGTTCGATGTGAAGCCGCGCAAGATTGCGCCAGGCCCCGCCCACGGGATAGAAGAAGCGCCCCTCCCCGGCCGGCAGCCAGTCGACCGCCTCCAGGGTGTCATCGATCTTCGCACGCGCCTTCTGCCGGTTGTCGCCGCAGCTTTCCATCAGGCGCAGAGGCCCCAGCGCCAGGGTTGTCGCCGCACCGATCTTGCCATTCTTGACGTCGACCAGTTCCAGGCTGCCGCCGCCGAGATCGCCCATGATACCGTCGGCCTGCGGGTTGCCGGCAATCACCCCCAGGGCCGACAGCCGGGCCTCTTCAGCCCCGCTGAGCACATTCACCGGATGGCCGCAGGCCTGTTCGACGGTCTTCACGAAGTCCGGCCCGTTCTGCGCATCGCGCACGGCCGCCGTTGCGATCAGATCGACGCGCTCCACGCCCATGGCATGGGTCAGCGCCGTAAAGCGGATCAGGTTGGGCACCGCCAGTTCGACGCCCTCCGGGTTCAACTGGCCGCTGCTCTGCAGTCCGCGGCCCAGGCCGCAGAGAACCTTTTCATTGAAGACGGTGGCGGGCGCCCGCTTCAGTCCGTCGAAAACCACCAGGCGAATCGAATTCGACCCGATGTCGATGACCGCGATCCGCCGATCCTTGGTCGCTGATTTCGGAAGCCTGGAGACCGTCGCGCGGGAAGCTACATCCATGGAGCCTTTACGTCTTCTTGAGGACCAGCCTCGGCGCCTTCTTCGACTTCTTCAGGGCAGACCCACGCCCGGATAGACTGGGGTTGGTCATGAAGTAGGTGTGAGCGCTGAAGGAGTTGGTGGTGGACCTGACGCGGCGGTAGGTGCCCTCGGGCTCCAGGATCCAGGACTGCGCCTCGTCGTTGAGATTGGCAATCATGATCTGGTCTAGAATCTGCTGGTGGACCGTCGCGTTCTCAATCGGCACCAGGGTCTCGATCCGCCGGTCCAGGTTGCGTGGCATCCAGTCGGCGGAGGAGATGAAGACCTTGGCGTTCCGGGACGGTAGCTGCTTGCCGGCGCCGAAGCAAACAATTCGGCTATGCTCCAGAAAGCGGCCAACAATCGACTTGACCCGAATGTTCTCCGAGAGGCCCGGCACACCCGGACGAAGACAACAGATGCCGCGGAGCACAAGGTCGATGGAAACCCCGGCCTGAGACGCCTTATAGAGCGCATCGATGATCTCCGGGTCGACCAGGGAGTTCAGCTTGACCCAGATCGTCGCCGGACGGCCGGCCATGGCATGAGCGATCTCATCGTCGATGAGTTTCAGCAGTGTCGAGCGCAGCGTGAGCGGCGCGAAGGCAACCTTGTCCATCCCCTTCGGCTTGGCGTAGCCGGTCATGTAGTTGAACAGGCGCGTCGCATCGCGGGCCAGCAAAGGGTCGCAGGAGAAATACGAGATGTCGGTATAGATCCGCGCGGTGATCGGGTGGTAGTTGCCGGTTCCGTAGTGGACGTAGGTGCGCAAAGACGCGCCCTCCTGGCGCGCGACCAAGGAGATCTTGGCATGAGTCTTCAACTCGATGAAGCCGTAGATCACCTGAACGCCCGCCCGCTCCAGGTTACGCGCCCAGCGGATGTTGCGCTCCTCATCGAAGCGTGCCTTCAGTTCCACCAGCGCAGTGACCGACTTGCCGGCCTCGGCGGCCTCAGCCAGAGCCCGCACCACGGGGGAGTTCTCCGACGTGCGATAGAGTGTCTGCTTGATGGCGACGACTGCCGGATCCATGGCTGCCTGGCGCAGGAACTGGACGACCACGTCGAAGCTTTCGTAAGGATGATGAACCGCGAAGTCCTTCTCCCGGATGGCCTCGAAGCAGTCGCCGCCGAAGTCGCGGATGCGTTCCGGAAAGCGCGGGTTGTAGGGTGTGAACAGCAGGTCCTGGCGGTCGTCGAGGATGATTTCCTTGGTGTCGACCAGCCCCAGCATGCCGTCCAGGGGAAAGACGTTCGCCCGCTCGACCTGAAGCTCGCGGATCACGAAGTCGAGCAGCGTCGTCGGCATGTTCGTGTTGACAGTGAGACGGATGACCGAACCGCGCCGGCGGCGCTTCAGGGCGGTCTCGAAGACGCGGACCAGGTCCTCGGCCTCTTCCTCCACTTCCAGGTCGCTGTCGCGCAGGACTCGGAAGTAGCCGGTGGACTTGACCTCGAAGCCGGGAAAGAGTTCGTCGAAGTAAAGCAGCAGCACCTCTTCCAGGCGAATGAAGCGCGCGCCCTCCCCCGGCAGGCGGAGGAAGCGTTCGATCTTGCCCGGCAGCGAGATCAGGCCGTTGATGTGGGTGTTGTCCTCGTCGCGCAGCAGCTCGACGACAAGGCAGAGTCCGCGGTTGGGGATGAAAGGAAAGGGATGCGCCGGGTCGATGGCGATCGGGGTCAGAACCGGATAGAGCTGTTCGGTGAAGTACTGATCGAGCCAGCGGCGCTCGGGGCGCTTCAGCTCCTTCGGCCTGACGACCTCGATCCCTTCGGCCTTCAACTCGTCGATCAGATCGTGCCACTTCTCCTGCTGCCAGCGCATCAGCTTGGCGACGCGCTCGTTGATGGCGGAGAGCTGTTGGCCGGGAGTCAGCCCCTCAGGCGTGCGGGTCTTTACGCCGGCACGGATCTGGCCCAACAGGCCGGCGACGCGCACCATGAAGAATTCGTCGAGGTTGCTTGCGGAGATGGAAAGGAACCGCAGCCGTTCGAAGAGCGGATGGTTGGCGTTGTAGGCCTCCTCCAACACCCGCTCGTTGAAAGCCAGCCAGGAGATCTCGCGGTTGATGAACCGCTCCGGCGCGTCAAGATCGATCGCAGCGACCTGGGATCCTTCGGGCAGGTCGGACTCCTGCTCGAGTTGCTCAATCTCCAGCGCCACGCTCTCGCTCTTCACCACCTGAAAGTCTCCCGTCTTGTCACTGGCCCGTAGGGCCGCCCCCTATAGCACGGCTCCCCTCCGGACGTGATGACAGATTGGTGTCGCCCTGCAGAGATCGCGGCAACAACCCTGACGATGAAACCTTAACAGCTTGCGACCGGGGGAACAAAGCACCCCCGGCAGACAGCGACGCGAGCGCCCCCACCTGCCGGAAAGCAGACGGGGGCGCCACCACGGCGAAGGCAAAATCTGCCAATGAAATCAGATTTCTAAGAGACGATCTCCCAGGACCCGTCAGGCTTGAGACAGGCGACGTCGTAGCCGGCCTGACGCTGGTTTCCGACGATGACTTCCTGCTGGAACTCGCGGCAGTAGTTGCCGTTCGGGTCGCTGCCTTCGCGGACCGGAATCACCTGCCCGGAAGCACGGCCGTCATGCCAGCGAATGGAATCGCCCAGCGGCGCCACCGTCGCCTTTTGCTGCGCCAGGGCATAGCTGTGCCGCTGGCTGTCGTTCAGCACGTCCACGATCTGCAGGGCCAGGATCGCGAAGATCGCCCAGTCGCGATCGTCGTCGCGGTAGCGCTTCTTGTGACCATGCTTGTGGTAATGGTGATGATGATGGCCGCCGTGGCGGTGGTAGTGCTTCTTCTTGTGGCGGTGCTTCTTCGGATAGTGGTGATAGACGTGCTTTTCGACGTAGACCTTCTTCTTGGCCTTTTTGCGTTTTGGCTTGTGCCAGTGATGATCGTGACGACCGCCGTGATGATGGTAGACGTGCTTCTCCACCTTCTTAAGATGCTTGCGGTGCTTCTTGTAGTGCTTGTGTTTGTGCCGGTGGTCGTCGTCGTAGTCGTACCAGCGGTGATAGCGGTGACCGTCGTCATCGTCGTCGTCGGCATGAGCCGGCGCTACGGTCAGCAGCAGAGCCGCGCAGGCGGCGAGCGCAAGTGTTCTTATCATTTTTCCCGATCCTTCCAAAGCTGCCTCGAAGCCATGGTGTGATCGGTGCTACGCCGCTGCCGCGCCGCGCATCCCCGCGGCCGTTTAATGTCACAGCAACGTGATTGCGCGACGCGTCAACCCGGAGCGCGCCTGACCTTCTTCCGAAACTACAGCGTCCCGGGAAAGGCGCCGCCGTCCAACAGAATGTTCTGGCCGGTGATGTAGCCTGCCTGGGCGGCGCAGAGGAAGGCACAGGCTTCTCCGAACTCTGCGGGATCGCCGAACCTGCCGGCAGGGTTACCATCGGCACGCTCCCTGGCAACCTCTTCCACCGGCCGGCCTGCGTTGTCCGCCACCACCTGAAGGTTCGAGCGCAGCCGGTCCGTGTCGAAGGGACCGGGCAGCAGCGCGTTGATGGTGACGTTGTGACGGACGGTCTTGCGCGCCAGCCCGGCGACGAAGCCGGTAAGACCTGCACGCGCGCCGTTGGACAGGCCGAGGATGTCGATGGGCGCCTTGACGGCTGCGGAGGTGATGTTGACGACCCGCCCGAAGCGCCGCTCGATCATATGATCGACCGTTGCCTTGATCAGCTCGATGGGGGTCAGCATGTTCGCATCCAGAGCCTTGATCCAGATGTCGCGATCCCAGTCGCGGAAGTCGCCGGGCGGCGGGCCGCCGGCGTTGTTGACAAGGATGTCCGGCGCCGGACAGGCGGCAAGCGCTTCGGCGCGGCCCTCCGGCGTGGTGATGTCGGTCGCCACTGCGGTCACGTGCACATCTGCCGCCTTGCGGATTTCCTCGGCCGTGTCCGCCAGGGGGCCAGCCGTGCGCGCGACAATGGTAACGTCCACGCCTTCACGCGCCAGCGACATGGCACAGGCTTTGCCCAGACCCTTGCTTGCCGCACACACCAGAGCCTTGCGGCCTTTGATTCCGAGATCCATCCGGGGCCTCCCTTGCCGATCTAATTTCTGTTGTCTTCCTGAGATTCTTGGTGGCGACCGTCGCCGACTTCCGAGAGCACCAGCCGCGCCAACGGCACGGTGATCTGGCGTTTCGCCGCAAGCGCGCGATTGTCGATTGCCGACACGATGCTGCGGGCCGCATCCAACGACCGATCGATCCGTGGGGCGAGAAACTGTATGACCTCCGGCGTGACGGTCAGCTGCCGGTCCGAGAACAGCTTCACGAGAACCGCCTGCACCAGCGCCTCGTCAGGCTCGCTCAACGCCACGGCCTGCATGCCCGAAAGCCGTGAGCGCAGGTCCGCCAGCGGGCAGATCCAGCGCGCCGGCGGCAGGCGGTCACTCACCAGCAGATAGCCGCCGCGTTCCAGCATCATGTTGTGGAGATGCAGCAGGCGCCGGGCGACTTCCGGTTCCCGCTCAAGCACCTCGGCGACCGCTTCGACGACGCAGGCGGTGGCATCGCCCAGAAGCGCCGGCGGCTCGTGCTGCCGCAGCGCGGCTGCGTCTACCGCGACCGCGCCGCTGCTGTGCCGCCAGACCTGGCAGAGGTGGGTCTTGCCGCTGCCCGGCGGCCCGTAGACGGCCAGCGCCTGCGCCGGCCACTGTGGCCAGCGGTCGATCCAGGCAACCGCCAGTTCGTTGCTGGGTGCCACCAGAAAGTCCTCACGCCCCAGTGCCGGGCGGTGCCTCAGATCGAGGGCAAGCTGCCGTGTCGCCTTCACGCCTTGTCGTCCGGTCCCGCCTCTTGAACGTCTGCAGGCGGCTGCTCGGCGCCAGGCGGCCCGTCCTCTCCGGTATAGAGGTGGCTCAGGCGGTACTGTGCGACGGCAAAGCGCACCCCCACGCCGACGATCGCGGCGACCGGCACTGCGAGGAGGACACCGACAAAGCCGAAGAGTGCACCGCCGGCCAGCAGCGCGAACATGACCCAGACAGGGTGAAGACCGACCTTCTCGCCCACCAGCTTGGGGGTGAGGAAATTGCCTTCGACGGCCTGGCCGATGAAGAAGACCGCCGCGACAATTGCAACGTCGACGAAGCTGTCGAACTGCACGAGGGCAAGGCCGACCGAAAGGAAGAGACCGACCAGCGATCCGACATAGGGAATGAAGGAAAGCGACCCGGCGATCAGCCCCACCACCAAGCCGAAGTCGAGGCCCGCCAGGGTCAGCCCGACCGCATAGAACACGGCCAGGATGACGCAGACCAGGCCCTGGCCGCGCAGAAAGCCCGCAAGAGTCTGATCGACCTCCCGCGCCAGCCCGCGGATCGTCTGCAGGTGCCTGCGCGGCAGGACGTCGTCGGCCTGATCGACGATGCGGTCCCAGTCGCGCAGCAGGTAAAAGGCGACGACGGGGGTGATGACCAGCAGAGCGATGAAGTTGAAGAAAGCGACGCCGCCCGAAATCACCCCGCCCAGGAGCTGCGTCAACCAAGACACCAGCCTGTCCGCGGACCCGCCCAAGGCCTCGCGCAGCCGGTTCAGTGTCTCCGGCGGCAGCCGGTCCTTCAGCATGGCGATCAGTTCGCCGATTTCCCGCTGGATCGCACTCAGATAGACCGGCGCCCGTTCGATCAGGGTCGCGATCTGGCTGATGATGGCCGGCACCAGAATCAGCAGGATGATCACGCAGACCAGCAGAAAGGCGATGGTGACGATTGTGGTCGCCCAGGTCCGCGACAGCTTCCACTTTTCCAGCCGGTCGCAGACGGGGTCGAGCAGATAGGCAACCGCCATACCGGCAACAAAGGGCAGCAACACGCTGCGCAGCAGATAGACGCAGGCCAGCACGACGACCAGCAGGATCAGCCAGAACCGCAGGCTGCGGGCGATGGGCGCACCAGCAGGTGACACAGCGGTGCCCGCGGGCGCAGAGGCGCCACGAAGCGGTGGGTCTTCCCGGGGCGCCGTCATTGCGTGTCGGGCACCAAAGGTTGTCCGGGTGCAGGGGGCTGGCCGGATGCAGGAGCCTGATCTGACGCGGGGGGTTGACCTGACGCGGGGGGCAGAGGTTGGACCGGCCTCGGGGCGCCGCCGCCTCGGGTCAAGGTCAGTTCCCAGTTGCTGTCTTCACGCAGCGCCAGGAAAAGGTCGCGCTGCGCAAGCGCCCGCGTCAGGCGCCCCTCATCACCGACGAAGGTGATGTCCATCGCCGCCTCGTTGCGCGTCAGGGTGTTGATGCCGACCGTCTCGATGGCTGCCACACCGTCGATCCGCCGCTTGACTTCGAGCCAATCCGACAGATCCGTCAGAGGGACGAAGACGGCGATGGACCGGCGGTTGCCGAACTGCAGCACGTTCTGCTGCTTCCAGGCTTCCTGAACCGTCGCATCCACCGCGCCCGCAACTCTCGCAAAGAAGGCCGCGGCTCCCTCGCTGGCCTGCTGGGTAAAGGCTTCGCGGGTCGTGGTCAGGCGCCGCCCTCCTTCGTAGCGGGCGGTAACGGTGTCCAGGCGCGCATTGCCCAAGGCCGCATCGCCGCTCAGCGTCGCGTGGGGCACAAGAACGGCGCCGGCCCGATAGTTGGCAGCGATGGCGTTCAGCGCGCCCGCATCGCCGGCCAGGGCGCGGGCGGCGTCCACCGAGGCGACGTCGCTGAGATCGCCCAGCGGCACCTGAAGCGGCACCAGGCCTTCCTCCGGCCCGCGCTGGGCCCAGGCAGAACGCCAGGGATTGGGCTCGAGCCAGAGGCGTGGCACCTCTCCCCCGCCCTCGAAGACCGGCAGCACCACCAGGGGCTTGCTGCGGGTCTCGGCGAACCCCACGCCGCTGTTGCGCAGCAGGGTGCGGACCTCCTGGGGGTTGAAGCGGAAGCTGAGCTCGGCCAGATAGCGCACGGCGGACGTCCGCTCGTTGTCGACGGAGAAGTCGAGTACGTAGAACTCGACCAAGCCCGGGCCCAGAACCGGGACCGTCCCTTGCTGCGCCTTGGGAACCAGGCGCTCGACAAGCCGGGCAAAGGCAGCCTGATGCCCTGCGCTGATGGCGGCCTGGCGGGCTTCGGCGGCGGTGCCGGCGGTTTTGTCCACCGGAACCCCCCGCACCGTGTAGATCTCACCCTGCGCCTGCGC
Source organism: Rhodospirillales bacterium BBD 1991-14 (assembly GCA_001657395.1). GTDB lineage: Bacteria > Pseudomonadota > Alphaproteobacteria > Kiloniellales > Kiloniellaceae > Pelagibius. The sequence continues at coordinate 149,799 of LYSY01000005.1, forward strand.
CGGGGCGACGGGCACCGAAAGCAGTGCGACAAGCCCCCCGAGGGCCAAGAGGAAAGCTGGTATCGAAGCGCCGGAGCGCTGGCGAAACCGCATTGCAAACCGTCCCGGATTCTCTATGGTCGCCCGGCAAAGCGGGCTCTCTCGCGTCCCACCTAAATACTCCATGTGATGGGAGGAAGCCATAACAAGCCGGGATCCCCACCACAACACGCTGAGCTACAAGGATGCCGGGGTCGATATCGATGCCGGCAACGCCCTGGTCGAAGCCATCAAACCCCTGGCGCGCTCGACAGCGCGCAGCGGGACGGATGCCGGCCTGGGCGGTTTCGGCGGCTTCTTCGACCTCAAGGCCGCGGGTTTCAAGGACCCGCTGCTGGTCGCCGCCAACGATGGCGTGGGCACCAAGCTGAAGGTCGCCATCGAGGTCGGGCGCCATGACAGTGTCGGCATCGATCTGGTGGCGATGTGCGTCAACGATCTGGTGGTCCAGGGGGCCGAACCCCTGTTCTTTCTCGACTACTACGCCACCGGCCGGCTGGAGGTCGCAGCCGGCGAGGCCATCGTCGCCGGCATCGCCGAGGGCTGCCGCCAGGCGGGCTGCGCGCTGATCGGCGGCGAGACGGCCGAAATGCCGGGGCTCTACGCGGGCGCGGACTACGATCTCGCCGGCTTTGCCGTCGGGGCGGTGGAACGGGATGCGGTTGTCACCGGGGCTGATGTCGTGCCCGGGGATCTGCTGCTCGGCATCGCCTCCTCCGGCCTCCACTCCAACGGCTATTCCCTGGTGCGCAAGGTGGTCGACACCCTGGGCCTGGACTACGACGCCCCTGCCCCCTTCGACCCGGAACGCACGCTGGGCGCGGCGCTGCTGGAGCCGACGCGCATCTACGTGCGACCCTGCCTTCAGGCCCTGGCGACAGGCGGGGTCAAGGCACTGGCGCACATCACCGGCGGCGGCTTTCCCGAGAACCTGCCACGCGTACTGCCGGACGGCCTCGCAGCCCATCTGCCGGGAATCGATTGGCCGGTTCCCGCCGTGTTCCGCTGGCTTTCGGCAGCAGGCGGCATCCCGGCCGCCGAGATGCTGCGCACCTTCAACTGCGGGATCGGCATGGTGCTGGTCGTCTCGCCGGACAGTCTTGAGCAGATCACCGGCATTCTTGAGCAGGCCGGCGAGCAGGCCTTCGCCATCGGCCGTATCGAGGACCGCGAGGCTGGCGGGCCGGCCGTGCGCATTGAGAACCTGGAGCGCAGCTGGCCGTCATGAAGGTCGCAGTCCTGATTTCCGGGCGCGGCAGCAACCTGCGGTCCCTTCTGGAGGCCGCGGCGGAACCCGGCTATCCGGCCGAGATCGTCTGCGTAATCGCCAACCGCCCGGATGCCGGCGGCCTGGACCACGCCGCCGCCTTCGGGATCGCCAGCCAGGTTGTCGACCACAAGTCCTATGCCGACCGCGCCGCCTTTGAAGCTGCCCTGACAGAGGCGCTGGACGGCGCCGGGATCGACCTGATCTGCCTTGCCGGCTTCATGCGGGTGCTCTCCGGGGCCTTCGTTCGGCGCTGGAAAAACCGGATCGTCAACATCCATCCCTCGCTGCTGCCACTGTTTCCGGGTCTCGACACCCATGCCCGGGCCCTCGCCGCCGGGGTGAAGCTGCACGGCTGCAGCGTCCACTTCGTGAATGAGACCGTCGACGGCGGGGCCATTATCGGCCAGGCCGCGGTCGCGGTGCAGACCGGCGACGACGCCGAAAGCCTCGCAGCCCGCGTGCTGGAGGCCGAGCATCGCCTTTACCCGCTTTGCCTGCGCCTGCTGGCGGAGGACCGGGTTCGCCTGGATGACGGGCAGGCCCGGATAGAAGGGACGCCCGAAGCCGGCTCCGCGCTGTTCAGCCCCGACCTCTCGGCCTGAAGCCGCCCGCGCCCGGCCGGCAGGACTTGCCCGCGCAAGCTGTCTCGCGCTAGAACCTCAAGCGACGATTCGCAAGGAGTTCCCGGTCACAAGGGGGGTTCCGGGAACTCAGGAACGGCAATGGCAGAACCTTCTGAGGACAACAGAGAACAGGGAAAAGACATGTCGGACGACCCGTTGCTCCGCGAGCACCAGGACAATTGGAAGGGCTTTGTGCGCCTCATCACCTATTCGACAGCGTTTGTCGTGCTGATTCTCGTGGGGATGGCACTCTTCCTGGTCTGAGCTGCAGAAAGACTTTCCGGCCCAAGCCGGACGACAATGGGCGGGCCCGTCGGACCCGCCCATTGCATGTCTGCCGCCCAATTCTGCTGACCGGTCTCCCGCTCGGCCCGGCCTTGCCGGACCCCCGCGGCGAACCGACTGGGGCGCCTAACCGACCAGTTCGTCGTCGCTGAAAAAGAACTTGATCTCGACCGCTGCCGTGTCGGCTCCGTCTGAGCCGTGCACCGAATTGGCCTCGATGGACTCGGCGAAGTCGGCGCGGATCGTCCCGGGCGCCGCATCGGCCGGGTTGGTGGCGCCCATGACCTCGCGGTTCTTGGCGATGGCGTTCTCGCCCTCCAGAACCTGCACGACCACCGGCCCGGAGGTCATGAAGGTGCAGAGATCGCCGAAGAAGGGCCGCTCCCGGTGCACGGCATAGAAGCCCTCGGCCTGGTCGCGGGTCATATGGATGCGCTTGCTGGCGATGACACGCAGACCAGCCTCCTCCAGGCGATCGACGATCTTGCCCGTGATGTTGCGCTTGGTCGCATCCGGCTTGATGATTGAAAAGGTCCGCTCGATGGCCATGGACTCCGGCTCTCCTTCTGATTGACGCTCGCTTGCAGGGTGACGCCCGCCGGCCCGGAGCCGAGCCCATCGGCAGGCTCAGGGCAGGCATGCCGGCGGAAGCCGGCCAGCACTGATTTTCGCCGGGCTTATAGACGCTTTGTAAGGCAGGGGCAACGGCCCCCGGGCCAGCCGGGCGCGGCGCCGAACCCCGGGCCCGCGGGCCTTTCGGCGCGCGACCCGCCGTGCTATCACCCTGCGCCGCGAAAGCCGTCAGCCCGCCAGGGGCCCAGACCAGACGCCGGCAGCCGGATTTATGTTGCATATTAACGACTTATCCTATCGCGTTCAGGGCGATCCGCTGTTCGACCACGCCACCGTCGCGGTCAACGGCGGAGAGCGTGTGGGCCTGGTCGGGCGCAACGGCAGCGGCAAAACGACCCTGCTGAAGCTGATCTCCGGCGAGCTTCATCCCGACCAGGGCAGCATCTCCGTGCCCCGGCGGATGCGCATCGGCAAGGTGGCGCAGGATGCGCCCTCCGGTCAGACCAGCCTGATCGACACCGTGCTGGCGGCCGACCAGGAGCGCAGCGCCCTGCTCGCCGAGGCGGAGGAGACCAGCGATCCGACCCGGATTGCCGAGCTGCACGAGCGGCTGGCCGCGATTCAGGCCGACAGCGCGCCCGCCCGTGCGGCCCGCATCCTGGCCGGCCTGGGCTTCGACGAAGCGGCCCAGCAGCGGCCCTGTGCCGAGTTCTCGGGCGGCTGGCGCATGCGCGTCGCCCTGGCGGCTCTGCTGTTTGCCGCCCCGGACCTGCTCTTGCTGGATGAGCCGACGAACCACCTGGACCTCGAGGCCGCGCTCTGGCTGGAAGGCTTTCTGAAGAGCTACCCCGGCACCCTCCTGCTGGTCTCCCACGACCGCGGGCTGCTGAACCGGGCGGTCAACCGGATCATCCATCTGGAGCAGCGCAAGCTGACTGCCTACAGCGGCAACTACGACCGCTTCGAACGCCTGCGCCGGGAACACCTGGAGCGCCAGGCCGCGCTCCACGCCAAGCAGCAGGCCGAGCGCCGCCACATCCAGGCCTTCGTCGACCGTTTCCGCTACAAGGCCAGCAAGGCCCGCCAGGCGCAGTCACGGCTGAAGGCCCTTGACCGTATGGAGCCGATCGCCTCGGTCATGGAGGAGCGCACCATCACCTTCAACTTCCCGGAGCCCGGGCGCCTCTCCCCGCCGGTCGTGACCCTTGAAAACGCCGCGGTCGGCTATGAGCCCACCAAGGCCATCCTCTCACGCCTGGACCTGCGTCTCGACATGGACGACCGGGTGGCGCTGCTCGGCGCCAACGGCAACGGCAAGTCCACGCTCTCGCGCCTCCTGGCCGGCCGCCTGAAGCCGATGGAGGGGCGCATGACCCGCTCCGGCAAGCTGAAGATCGGCTACTTCTCGCAGGACCAGGCCGAGGAACTGGACCTTCAGGCCACGCCGCTGCAGTTGATGGAGCGGCTGATGCCGCTGGAAACCGAAACCAAGCTGCGCGCGCAGCTCGGCCGTTTCGGCTTCGGCGTCGACCGGGCGGAGGTGAAGGTCGGCAAGCTTTCCGGCGGCGAGAAGGCGCGCCTGCTCTTTGCGCTGATGAGCCGGGACGCCCCGCATGTGCTGATCCTTGACGAGCCGACCAACCACCTGGACGTCGACTCGCGCCAGGCCCTGATCCAGGCCCTCGGGGCCTTCGAAGGCGCGGTGATCCTGGTCAGCCACGACCCGCACCTGATCGAGCTCACCGCCGATCGTCTCTGGCTGGTCGCCGAAGGCACGGTCACGGCTTTCGACGGCGACATGGACGACTATCGCAAGCTGCTGATGGAACAGCGCCGGCAGGAACGCTCCCGGCAGCGCAGCGAACGGCCAAAGAGTACCGAAGTTCTGTCCAAGAAGGACCGCCGGCGGGCCTCGGCGGAGGCCCGCGCCGCGGTGGCGGATCTGCGCAGGGCCGCCAAGCAGGCCGAAGCGGAGATCGAGAAGCTCGGGAAAGAAAAGGTCCGACTGGAAGCCAGGCTTGCCGACCCGGAGGTCTACGAGGGCCCGACCGCGACTCTGCAGGACCTGCAGATCACCTTCGGTCAGGTCAAGCAGAAGCTGGCCGAGGCGGAGGAGCGCTGGCTCACCCTGCAGACCGCCCTGGAAGACGCCTAGCTGCGGTCCCGGAAGCCTTCCAGGGCCAGTGGCCCCGGCCGCCAGAACGGAAGCTGGGTTTCGCGGCGCACCGCCGCCTCGTCCAGGCCGATGTCGCGGATCAGGTGGGGCGAAGCTTCCAGGAGACGGGCCAGCTCGCGCCGAAAGGCCCGGCGTCTCAGCATGCCTGCCGCCCGGTCAGCCAGGGAGGCCGGGGTTCCGCAGGGCCCGGCTGCGCCGCCTCGCGCCATGCTTCCTGCAGGAAATGAGATTACCTTAGCACCGGCAAATGCGCGCAGGTCGTTCATCTCCGCCTCCTTCAAGTCTCCATAAATCTCTCACTATCAGTCACATAGACTTGACATCCTCATCTCTCAATCGATGATTACTCATTCTTGGCATGAGGAAAAATCATTCCAATGAGACGCCGTCTGCCACCCCTGAACGCCCTCCGGGCCTTTGAGGCTGCTGCCCGCCTCGGCAGCTTCACCAGGGCCGCGGATGAGCTATCCGTCACCCAGGGCGCGATCAGCCGCCAGGTGCGCGGCCTGGAGGACTACTTCGCCGCCGACCTGTTCACCAGGGGCCACCGCTCGGTCGAACTGACGGCTGCCGGAAACCGCCTGCTCCCCGCTTTGAGCGCAGCCTTCGACCAGATCATGGTGGCCGCCGAGCGGGTGAAAGAACGCTCCGGCGAGGTGAAGTTCAAGTCGGTGCCGACCATCGCGGTGCGCTGGCTTGTCCCGCAGATCCTGCGCTTTCAGGCCGAGCGGCCGGACATCCAGGTTCGGCTGACCACTGCGTGGAGGCACGTCGACTTCGCGCGCGAGGATTTCGATGCCGGGATCATGGTGTTCGAAAACCGTGAGGAGCGGCCCAACGCGGAGTTGCTGATGGTCGAGCGCATGGCGCCGGTCTGCGCACCCTCCCTGCTGCAAGGCCCTCGCGCCCTGCGCAGGCCCGAGGACCTGGCCCATCACCGCCTGCTCCACGCGGTGCCGGACCACCGCGACTGGCGGCTCTGGCTGACACGCAACGCGGTCGACGGCGTCGATCCGCAGAGCGGCGAAGACTTCGACTTTCTCGACGCCACCCTGCAGGCCGCTGTTCAGGGCTATGGTGTCGCCATGGGCGATCTGATGCTGATCGAGGAGGATCTCAAGGCCGGCCGCCTGGCGATGCCTTTCGACCGGCCGCCGACCGAGATCGGGGCCTACTTCCTGGTCTTTCGCGACAGCCGGAACCTGAGCCCGGAGTTGGAAGCCTTCCGCGACTGGCTGCGCGCGGCGACAGCAGCCGGCCAGGCTCGGACAGACGGTCTGGCGCCGGGCTAGGCCTTCTGCCCCCAGCGGCCACTTTCGTCCTGCTGCCAGTAGGTCACGCCATGGCCTTCGTTCTTCAGCGCCGTCCACTGCGCGCGCGCGGCTGAAACCGCATCTGGATCGCTGCCGTCGAACAGAACGGCACAGAGGCTGAAGCGCGAGAGATCCTCGCTGGTGCTGCCGTCGGTCAGAAACAGCACCTCGGCGCCGTTGGGCACGGCATCCTCGGTCGTCAACCAGATCGGCTGCAGTTCGGCGCGCCCATCCTTGATGCTGCCATGGGGCAGGAAAGAGCGGTCATTGTAGGTCCAAAGGCCCGCGGCCAGAGCTTCCACCCGCTCCTCCGAACCGGCTTTGACAACGGCCCGCTGGCCGCGCTCCAAGGTCCGTTCCAGCATCTGCGGCAGCGCCTGATGCAAAGGCGTGCGGGTCAGATGATAGAAGCGGACCTCGGTCATCGCGGTGCCCTCTGGAGCGTAGGCGCGCAAGTGGTGAGGCCGGGGCGGCGCGGCCTGCGCGCCGGATCCTATTTCTCGTAGTACTTGGAAACCAGGGTGTCCAACAGCCGCACGCCGAATCCGGTGCCGCCCTTCGGCACGGTGGGCTTGTCCTTGCTGGTCCATGCCGTGCCGGCGATGTCCAGATGCGCCCAGGGCGTGCCGTCCTTGATGAAGCGCTGCAGGAACTGGGCGGCCGTAATCGAGCCGCCGGCACGCCCGCCGCTGATGTTCTTCATATCGGCGATATCGCAGTCGATCAGCTTGTCGTAGGCCGCGCTCATCGGCAGGCGCCAGACCTCCTCGCCCACCTCTTTGCCGGCCTTCGTCAGCTGCTCTGACAGCTTGTCGTCGTTGCTGAACAGGCCGGCATTTTCGTGGCCGAGCGAGATGATGATGGCGCCGGTCAGCGTGGCCAGGTCGACAATGAGCTTGGGCTTGAACTTCTCCTGCGTGTACCAGAGCGCATCGGCAAGCACCAAGCGGCCCTCGGCGTCTGTGTTCAACACCTCGATGGTGAGACCGGCCATGGAGGTCACCACGTCGCCGGGCCGCTGGGCGGTTCCGGAGGGCATGTTCTCCACCAGTCCGCAGACGCCGACGGCATTGACCTTGGCCTTGCGGCCCGCCAGCGCCTTCATGAGACCAACCACCGCACCGGCGCCGCCCATGTCCCACTTCATGTCCTCCATACCGCCGGCCGGCTTCAGGGAAATGCCGCCGGTATCGAAGGTCACCCCCTTGCCGACAAAGGCGAGCGGTGCCTTGTCCTTGGCATTCGGGGCACCCTGCCACTGCATCACCAGCATCTGCGGTTCATGGGCGGAGCCCTGGGCGACGCCCAGCAAGGAGCCCATGCCGAGCTTCTGCATCTCCTTCTCGCCGAGCACTTGCACCTTCAGGCCGAGCTTGGTCAGCTTCTTGCCCTCGGCAGCAAAGGACTTGGGATAGAGGATGTTGGCCGGCTCGCTCGCGAGATCGCGGGTCATGAACACGCCCTCCGCCACCTTTTCCAGGCGCTGGAAGGCCCGCTTGGCCGCGGCCGGGTTGTCGAGGTGGAAACGGATCTCCTTCAGGCGGGGCTTCTCTTCCGCCTTCTGTTTGGTCTTGTAGCGGTTGAAGCGGTAGCTGCGCAGAACAGCCCCGAAGCCCGCGTTGGCCGCACGCTCAGCGGCTTGCTTTCCGCCGCGCAGCTTGTCCATCAGGACGGCAGCCTTCTGCTCGCGGACCCGCGTCAGGTGTGCAGCGATGTTGCCGCCGATATCCTGCAGGTCTTTCTCCGTCAGCTTCGCCGGGGCCCCCATGCCGACCATCAGCACGCGGCTGTTGTTGAGGCCGGCCGGCGCAACCACATCCAGAAGCTCGCCTCGCTTACCGGAGAAGGCATTTGCGTCTATGGCCCTCTCCAGCGCCCCTTGCGTTGTCTTGTTCAGGCTGGCGGCGGACGGGGTGAGTTTCCCACCCTCCAGAACCCCGACGATCAGGGCACCGGACGTCGGGACGCTGGGCGTAGCGAAGGAGATATTCATGAAAGTCCTCACGGAGAGCTTTGTCGGGTGGCCGCCGTCGGGGCTCCGATAGATTGAAAATCGAACGAGTCTTGATTGGCAAAGTAAACTGTCAGCCGGGGCACGCAAGTTCAAGCCCCGCAGCCCTGATGCGCAGCCGCAAGGCGCAGATGCCGAAGCCGAAAGCCCCGGGAATTCGCTGGCGGAAATTCGCTGGACGGACGCCGGGCCGCCGGGCTATCTCTGGGCTTCCAGACCGCAGCAACTGGATCCGATGCCTTCCATTACGCGTTACGTCCTCGGCCAGCTGATGGCGGCGACGTTGTTCGTCACCATGGCCCTTACCTTTGCGATCTGGCTGACCCAGTCTCTGAGGCTGATCGACTACATCGTCAATCGCGGTCTGCCCGCTTCCACCTTCCTCACCTTCGTGGCCTTGCTGCTGCCGTCGTTTCTGGGCGTGGTGCTGCCGGTGGCCTGCTTCGTGGCAGCCCTGTTCGTCTATCACAAACTGGCCATGGACAGCGAAATGGTGGTTATGCGGGCCGCCGGCTTGTCGCAGCTGCAACTGGCCAGGCCGGCGCTCATCCTGGGCGTGATCGTGACCCTGTCGGTCTATGCGATCTCCCTGTATTTTCTGCCAGCATCTTTCAGAAATTTCAAAGACTTGCAGCACGCTTTTCGAAGTGATTTCTCAGCTATCCTGCTGCAGGAGGGCGTGTTCACCACGGTAACCGACGAGATCACCGTCTACGTCCGTGAACGCTCTTCGGAGGGCGAACTGCGCGGCATCCTGGTCCACGACAACCGCGATCCCGAGAAGCCGGTGACCATGATGGCGGAGCGCGGCGCTCTGGTCGCCAGCGAGGCAGGACCGCGGGTGGTCATGGAAAACGGCAACCGACAGGAGGTGCAGCCCGGAACCGGACGGTTTTCCCTGTTGTATTTCGACCGCTACACCGTGGAACTCGCCGACTTTGAGAACGCACCCCAGACGCGCTGGCGCGAGCCGAAGGAGCGCTTTCTGCCTGAACTGCTGAGACCCGGAGACGACAGGCTTGATCAGCGCTACAGGCTGGAACTGATGGCCGAGGGGCATCACCGCATCGTCGGTCCGCTCTACAGCCTCGTCTTCGTCGTGATCGGTATGGCAGCGCTGCTCGCCGGGGAATTCAACCGACGCGGTCAGGTCAAGCGTGTTCTGGCGGCGATCGCCTGCGTTGCGGCGCTGGAAGGCATCTCACTCACGCTTCACGATCTGGCAAGCCGCCACGTTGCGGCGATTCCGGCGATGTATGCCGCCGTGGCAGTCTCCCTGGCTCTGGCCTTCTTCGTTCTGCTGCGGCGGCCCGCACGGCGTCCCCAGGAAGATGTGGCCGGGACACAGCCGGCATGAGCGTCGCCGCCACCCAGCCCGCGATGCGCCGGCTGCGCATCTCGCCGACCCTGACAAAGTACATTGCCCGGCAGTTCTTCTTCTGGTTCGCCAGCTTTGCCTTCGCGATCATCGGCATCATCTTCCTGGCCACCGTTGTCGATCTGATCGACCGTATGGCCGCCAAGGATGCCTCGCTCGGGCTGGTTTTTCAGATGGCGCTGCTCAAGCTGCCCCATCTGAGCCAGGAGGTGATGGCTTTTACGGTGCTGTTTGCCGCCATGACCACCTTCTGGCGGCTGACCCGCTCCCATGAGCTGGTCGTGGCCCGCGCGGCGGGCGTTTCGGTCTGGCAGTTTCTTTTACCGGTTCTGGGCAGTGCGCTGCTGGTCGGTGTCCTGACGGTGACTGCGCTCAACCCCTTGGCCTCGATCCTCCTCAGCCGATTTGAGCGCATGGAGGCCAACTACATTCACAATGAATCCAGTTTTCTCGCGGTCTCCAAGACCGGGCTCTGGCTGCGTCAGGTCGACGCAGGGGGCCAGTCGGTCATCCACGCCGCAAGGGTCAGCGCCGAATCGGCGCTGCTGCACAACGTAATCGTGTTCCGCTACGCCGACGAAGACCGCTTTCTCGATCGAATCGACGCCGACAGCGCCCGATTGGAGTCGGGCCACTGGAAACTTTTCGAGGCCTGGTTGTCCAGGCCCGGCGAGCCCTCGGTCTTCCACGAGACCCTTGACCTGCCGACGGATCTGACCGTCGACAAGATCCAGGAGAGCTTCGCACCGCCGGAAACGATCTCCTTCTGGAACCTGCCGGAGTTCATTGAGATCATGGATGCCGCCGGGTTTTCCGCGCTTCCGCACCGTCTGCAGCTTAACAGACTGCTTGCCCTGCCGATGCTTTTTGCGGCAATGGTCTTGCTGTCTGCGACCTTCTCCATGCGCCTGCAACGAAGGGGCCGGGTGGGCTTGGTCATCATGGCGGGCCTGCTGACAGGTTTCTTGTTGTACTTCCTGTCCAATTTCGTGTTCGCAATCGGACTTTCGGGTACCATACCGGTGGTGTTGGCGGCCTGGACTCCGGCGGGCGTGTCGTTGATGCTGGGGGTAGCAATGTTGCTTCACTTGGAGGACGGATAGGCTAGAGGCGATGCAGGGGGGATTGGGGCGTGCGGCAGCGGCAGCTGCCGTGATTTTTGCTGTGCTGCTTTTCGGGGGCGGCGAAGCGGCTGCGCAGGACGTCAATGTCGACGCGCTTGAGAACGTTCCGGCCCTGATCACGGCTGACCAACTGACCTATGACGAGGAAAACGGCCTCGTCATCGCTTCCGGCAATGTGGAGATCTCGCAAGAAGGCCGGGTGCTGCTGGCCGACAAGGTCACCTACAATCTGAATTCCGACATCGTGGCGGCCGAGGGCAACGTGACCCTGGTGGAGCCAAGCGGCGACACCGTCTTTGCCGACTTCATCGAGGTAACCGGCGATCTCAGGGAGGGCTTCGTCCGCGACATTCGGGTATTGATGGCTGACAACACCCGCATCGCCGCGGCCAGCGGCACGCGCAGCGGCGGAAACCGGACCGAGTTCCGCAAGGGTGTTTTCAGCCCCTGCGAGCTCTGTCGCGACGATCCCAGCCGCGCCCCGTTGTGGCAGATCAAAGCCAACGAAGTGATTCATGATCAGGAAGCGCAGGACATCATCTATCGCGATGCCTGGCTCGAGTTCTTCGGCATCCCGGTTCTCTACACGCCCTACTTCTCGCACCCCGATCCGACGGTCGACCGCAGGAGTGGTTTTCTCGCGCCGACCATCGGCAGCAGCGACTTTCTCGGCACCTCGACCACGATTCCCTACTATTGGGTCATCGACGACGACAAGGATCTGACCATAGCGCCGCTGCTGTCGACCGAGCAGGGGATCAACCTGACCGGCGAATACCGGCAGCTCTTTGAGAACGGGAAGATCGAAATCGCCGGCAGCGCAACCATTGCCGATCGTGACGAGCGCGGCGGCAACGTCGCCAGCGACCGCTTCCGCGGTCATGTGGATGCCGAGGGCCAGTTCGAACTGGACGAGACCTGGCGCTGGGGGTTCGACGTCAAGCGTACGACGGACGACACCTATCTGCGCGCGTTCGACTTCGACACCGAGCGGACCCTTACGAGCACGGCCTATCTGGAGGGCCTGAAAGGCCGAAATCATGCGGCCGTGCGCGGCCTGACCTATCAGGGTCTGCGCAGCACGGATGTCGATGCGGAAACGCCCATCGTCGTGCCACTGGCGGACTACAATTTCATCAGCGAGCCCGGCATTGGGCTTCCGGGGGGCCGCTACACGGTCGATGCGAACCTGCAGGTCCTGACCCGCGAAGAGGGCCGCGACAGCCGGCGTGTCTCCCTGGTCAGCGGCTACCACATTCCCTACACCAGTCCGCTGGGCGACATCTACGAGGTGACTGCGCAGGTTCAGACCGACGGATACTGGACCGATGGTGTGGTGCCCGGCTCCTCGGACGTCAACCCCGGCGGGGCGCCCGGCAGCGACACGGAAGGGCGGATCTTTCCACAGCTCGCAGTCAAGTGGCGCTATCCCTGGGCGCGCCAGGACGGCTCGGTCCAACAGGTGATCGAGCCGATCTTTCAGGCCGTGCTTGCCCCGAACGGATCGAACCCGGGCACCATCCCCAACGAGGACAGCCTCGATTTTGAGTTCGACGACACAAACCTCTTCGACCTGAACCGCTTCGCCGGCAATGACCGGGTCGATTCCGGCAGCCGCGTTGACTATGGCGTCAAGTGGACCGGGACTTTCGGCAGCGAGGGCGCGGCCGGGGCTTTCATTGGCCAGAGCTACCGCTTCTCGGAAAACCGGGATGCCTTCTCAGAAGGCTCCGGCCTTGAGGACAACGAGTCCGATATCGTCGGCCGTGTCTTGCTCCAGCCGTTCGAGCATGTCGATTTCCTTTATCGCTTCCGCCTCGATAACGAAGACTTTAGCGCCGACCGGAGCGAAGTTGATCTGAGCCTTGGGCCCGATGCCCTCAACCTCGACCTCTCCTACTTTTTCATCGACGAAGCGGCGAGCGACGACGAGTTCGAAGAGCGCGAGGAACTGCAGATCGCGCTCAGTTCGAGGGTCACGGAGCACTGGACCGTCGGCTTCCGTCATCGCCGCGATCTCTTCGAGGACTCTTCGCTCGAAACTGCGGTCAGCCTTGCCTATCAGGACGAGTGCTTCCTGATCGAAGGCGTCGCCGAGCGGTCGTTCTTCCGGGATCGCGACCTGGAGGCCGAAGACAGCGTCTTTGTGCGGATCGTCTTCAAGCACCTTGGAGAAGCGTCAGGCGGGTGATTGCCTGACACCTGCAATCGCCTCAAAGCTGCACCCGAACCCCAGCTTCCGTTTGAACACCTGCGGGTGACAACTGTATAGTTCGCGGTGCTTTTTCAGGGAACAGACGATGGCTGCTTTACTGTTCGACCGCCCGGCCTACCGACCGCCCCACCGACCGGCGCCAAGCCCTTGGCTTACCGCGTTTGCGCTGCTCTGCATCGCCCTCGCGGCGCTGGCTGCGCCCTCCTCCGTGCGCGCTCAGGATGCTTTCCGTCCCGCTGCCGTCGTGAATGACGAGGTGATCTCGGTCCTCGATCTGTCGATGCGCGTGCGCCTCGCGATCATCGGTGCCGGCGTCCAGGATTCCCAGGAGGTGCGGCGCCGTTTGACCCCTCAGGTCCTGCGCGGCCTGATTGACGAGCGCCTGCAGATGCAGGAGGCCACGCGGCTGGACATCGCAGTGACCGACGACCAGGTGGCGGATGCGCTTCAGCAGATCTCCCAGCAGAATGGGATGTCCGAAGGCCAGTTCCTCTCCATGCTGCGCAACCGAGGCGTCATTCCGACCACGCTCATCGACCAGATCCGCGCCCAGATCGCTTGGCAAACCGTCGTCCAGCGCCGCCTGCGTCCGACGGTGGTGGTTTCCAACGAGGAGGTTCAGGAGGTTGTCGACCGGCTGGCCGCGCGCCAGGGCTCGATCGAGCGGCGCGTCTCCGAAATCTTCGTCGCCGTCGAGTCGGCTGCGCAGGAACAGCAGGCCCTGGCCAACGCCAATCGGCTTCTCGAACAGCTGCGCGCAGGGGCCAATTTCGGCGGGCTGGCCCGGCAGTTCTCCCAGTCCAGCACCGCGCGCCTGGGCGGCGACCGCGGCTGGATCCAGGACGGCGAACTGGACGACTCCCTGAACCAAGCCCTCGCACAGATGGGCCCTGGCGACGTCTCCCGGCCGATCCGCACGCTCGCCGGCTTCCACATCCTGCTGCTGCGCGACATGCGCAGGAACGAGGGACAGGAGATTGACCGCCAGAGAATCCAGCAGAACCTCACTGATCAGCGTGTGAACCAGCTGGCGCAACGCTCTATCCAGGAGCTGCGCAGAACCGCGAATGTCGACGTTCGCATTTGAGCGCGCGCCCGTGAGCCGGCAGCAGTGAGCCAGCACCCGTGAGCGGGCGTTCGTGACCGGCACCGAAACATGAGCTTCTCCGGGCAAGCTGAGAAAGAACGCCATCGTCCTGATGCGCCGCTCGCAGTCACCATGGGGGAGCCTGCGGGCATCGGCGGCGAACTCAGCCTGCGCGCCTGGCAGGCGCGCAAGGATCTCAAACTGCCCCCCTTTCTGGTGATTGACGACCCGGACCGGCTTGATGCGCTTGGCCGCAGCCTGGACCTGAACGTGCCGGTGGTCCCGATCGAAGCAGCGGCATCCGCTTCCGACGCGTTTGAGCGGGGCCTGCCCGTCCTGCCGCTGGATGCCGCCGTGAAGGCCGAACCCGGCCGCCCCTCTACGGCGACCGCCGGAGCGGTTCTGGAGGCCATCAGGCTTGCCACAAAGCTCACGCTGAACGGCGACGCGGCGGCCATGGTCACCAACCCGATTCACAAGAAGGTGCTGCTCGATGCCGGCTTTGCGCATCCGGGCCACACCGAGTTCCTGGCCGAGCTTTGCGGCTGTCCGGGCATGTCGGTCATGATGCTGGCCACCCCAGGTCTGCGCACCGTTCCCGTGACCGTGCACCAGCCGCTGGCGGAGGTCCCGGCAACTCTGACGAGCGCTCTGATCGTCGAAACAGCACGGACGGCGGCGCGCGGGCTGCAGCAGCAGTTCGGGATTGCAAGGCCCCGGCTGGCTGTCGCCGGGCTCAATCCCCACGCCGGGGAGGACGGCAAGCTCGGCGCCGAAGACGGGTTGGTGATCGCCCCGGCGGTGGCCAGCCTTCAGGCCGAGGGGATCGATGCCTTCGGCCCCCTTGCCGCCGACAGTCTGTTCCACCCGGCAGCGCGGCGCGGCTACGATGCCGCCCTCTGCATGTATCACGATCAGGCCCTCATACCGGTCAAGACCCTGGATTTCGAGCACGGGGTGAACGTGACGCTCGGCCTGCCGATCGTCCGCACGTCACCAGACCACGGGACGGCACTGGACATCGCGGGCAAAGGCCACGCCTCGCCTGTGAGTCTTCTGGCGGCGATCACGCTGGCGGGAACACTGGCTGCCAACAAGCAGGCCGGCGGAACCGAGGAGACGGCCGTTTACGACCATGTCTAACGGGCCCCTCCCCAGAGAACCGGCGAACCTCCCGCCCCTGCGCGAGGTCATCGCACGCCACGGCCTGGGCGCGCGCAAGGCCTTGGGCCAGCACTTTCTCCTCGACCTCAACCTGACCCGGCGGATCGCACGCGCCGCCCCTGAAATCAGCACCGGCACCGTTATCGAAGTGGGGCCCGGCCCCGGCGGCCTGACACGCGCCCTCTTGAGCGAGGGTGCGCACCACGTGATCGCCGTGGAAAAAGACCGCCGTTGCCTGGAGGCGCTTGGTGAACTGGCCGCCCTCTATTCAGGGCGCCTGGAGGTGGTCGAAGGCGACGCGCTCGCTCTGCCGTTGGCGGAGGTTGGGACGGCGCCGCGGCAGATCGTCAGCAATTTGCCGTACAACATCTCGACGGCGCTTCTGATCGGCTGGTTGACCGCCCTTGCCGGTAACCCTGCCGCATTCAGTGCCTTCACGCTGATGTTTCAGAAGGAAGTGGCCCAGCGCCTTATGGCGGAGCCGCGCAGTCGCCACTACGGGCGCCTGACAGTCGTCACGCAGTGGCTCTGCGAAGTGCGCGCTTTGTTCGACATTCCGCCCCGCGCCTTCACGCCGCCGCCAAAAGTGACGTCGACGGTGGTCGCACTCCGGCCGCGTGAAGAGCCAATGGCGCCGGCGGACCTGGGGAACCTCGAGCGGGTGACTGCGGCCGCTTTCGGCCAGCGCCGAAAGATGCTGCGGCAAAGCCTGAAGCCCCTCTTCGCCCGCTGCGAAGAAACGCTCTCCGACGCCGGTATCGACCCGACCGCCCGGGCCGAGACACTGAGTGTCGAGGATTTCTGCCGCCTGGCGCGTCTGCTTGGCCGCGCAAAGGGCGAGGCCGCGAACCCGCCGGGCACCTAGCGGCCGCGCCGCAGGTCCTCGACGAAATCCCGCAGGCCGATGCGGCGCTCACGCTTCAGGCGCTCGGCTGTCAGAATGGCCTGAACCTGGGCGACGCTTTCATCCATGTCGTGGTTGATGATGATGTAGTCATACTCCGGCCAGTGACTCATCTCGTCCGCGGCCTTCGCCATACGCCCGCGGACCACCTCTTCGCTGTCCTGGGCACGGCTGTGCAGGCGCCGTTCGAGCTCTGCCGTTGAAGGCGGCAGGATAAAGACACTGACCAGATCCTCCCGCGC
The DNA here is from genome assembly GCA_001657395.1 of Rhodospirillales bacterium BBD 1991-14. Classification (GTDB taxonomy): domain Bacteria; phylum Pseudomonadota; class Alphaproteobacteria; order Kiloniellales; family Kiloniellaceae; genus Pelagibius. Next base: position 166,203 of record LYSY01000005.1, read on the forward strand.
CCGCTCGGCGACCTGCTGAGTCCCCTGCCAGTCGATGTCGAAGAGCACGTCCTGGCCGGTTTCCAGGGCACTCTCCACCGGCGCGCGCGGCGTTCCGTAGCGATGGCCAAAGACCGTCGCATGTTCCAGCAGGGCGCCGGCCGTAGCCATCTCGGCAAAGCCCTCATCGCTCAGGAAGAAGTAATGGACACCCTCGGTCTCACCTGGACGCCGCGGCCGCGTGGTCGCCGAAATGGAAAGCGAGAGGCCCTCGTCCAACTCCAGAAGGCGCCTGGAGATGGAGGTCTTGCCGGCCCCCGAGGGCGACGACAGGACCAACATCAGCCCGCGCCGCTTGATCTTGGCTTCGTCCATCTGCGCTACTCGATGTTCTGAACCTGCTCACGCAGCTGCTCGATCGCCGACTTCAGATCGAGACCGATGCGCGTAAGCTCGACATCTGCGGACTTCGAGCACAGCGTATTGGCCTCGCGATTGAACTCCTGGCAAAGAAAGTCGAGCTTGCGGCCGATAGCACCGCCTTGACCCAAGAGATCGCGCGCGGCCTCGATATGGGCGGCCAGACGGTCGAGTTCTTCGCGGACATCGGCCTTGCTGACCAGAATGGCGGCCTCCTGGGCAAGGCGGTCCTCCGCGACGCCACCGGTCTCGGAGAGCAGCAGATCGAGCTGTTCGCGCAGCCGCCGGCGAAGGGCGTCCGGCTGAGTGGCGGCGCAGGCCGCCGCCGCCGCGCAGAGAGTCTCGATCGACCCGAGATGTCCTTGTACCAGTTCGGCCAGGCGCGTGCCCTCGTCCGAGCGCATCCCGGCCAGCGCCTTCAGCGCCTGATGCAGATCGTCCTCGATGCGCCGCAGCCGCGCATCGCGCTGTTCCGGGCTGTCCTCTTCTTCGACCGGCTCCAAAATGCCCCGCAGGGCCAGCAGGCCGTCCAGCCGCGGCGGCGCCGCATCCACCCGACCGCGCAAATCCTCCATGACCTCGAGAACCTGCTGCAGGAGGTCTTCGTTGAGCTGCCAGGCCTGCGCCGCCTCGCTGCGCTTGACCACGAGGTTCACCTGGGCGTTGCCGCGGTGGCAGACGGCCGCCACCGCCTTGCGGACGATCGGATCGAGCGCCTCGTAACCGCTGGGCAGGCGCGAACGGACATCGAGGCTGCGTCCGTTGACGGTCTTGAGCTCCCAGGCCCAGGCGACACTGTCGTCGCCGCCCTCCTGGCGTGCGAAACCGGTCATGCTGTGCACCACCGCGGATTGTCCGGTCACCGGAGCCTTCCCCCCTCTGCGCGCTGTCGCATCCCTTTGCGCCCCACCGTGCCTGGCAGGCGCCCCGAATGCCGGCCCCATATATACTGACCCCCCAGAAGCACAACAAGCTTGCGCCGGGGCCGCTGAGCAGCCTATCCCGGTGTTTGTCTGATAGCTGGGATGCTGGAGCGCCATGCGGGACCCCAATTCGATCGCAATCACCGGTGCGTCGAGCGGAATCGGCGCGGCCCTGGCACGCCACTATGCCAGCCGGGGGCGCATCCTCGCGCTCAGCGGGCGCAATCCGCACCGTCTGGAAGAGGTGGCACGCGACTGCCGGGCGGCCGGCGCCGCGGTTGAAACCGCTGCCTTCGACATCACCGACCAGCAGGCGCTGGAGAGTTGGCTGCACGAAGCGGACGGGCGGCACCCCTTGGATCTCGTCATTGCGAACGCGGGGATCTCTGCCGGAACCGGGAGGTTCGGCGAGGACGCCATCCAGACCAGGCAGATCCTCTCCGTCAATGTCGATGGGGTGGTCTCTACGGTGCTGACGGCGGTCGCACTGATGCGCCCGCGCGGGCGCGGCCAGATCGCCATCATGTCGTCGCTCGCCGCCTTTCGCGGCTTTCCCGGGGCGCCGGCCTACTGCGCCTCCAAGGCGGCCGTGCGGGTCTGGGGAGAAGCCCTGCGCGGCATGGTCGCCGGCGACGGACTGACGGTCTCGGTCATCTGCCCCGGCTACGTCAAGAGCCCGATGACCGCGGTCAACGACTTCCCGATGCCCTTCCTGATGGACAGCGCAAAGGCCGCCCGCATCATCGAGCGCGGCCTCGCAGCGGGAAAGGGCCGCATCGTCTTTCCGCGCCGCCTTTTTGCGGTGGTCTGGCTGCTTTCGCTGCTGCCGCCGTCCTGGACCGATCCGCTGCTGACGCGCCTGCCGGAAAAGCCGGCTTCTGAAGGGTAGCGGGCCGGCTACTCGCTCTTGCGCCGCAGGCTCTTCAGGTGCTTGCGCCACTTGGCGACATTGCTGTTGTGCTCGGCCAGGGTCCTGGCAAAAGCGTGCCCGCCGGTGCCGTCAGCAACGAAGTAGAAGTACTCGGTCTCCGCCGGATTGACCGCCGCCTCCAGGGACGCGCGGCCGGGATTGGCGATGGGCCCTGGCGGCAGGCCGTTGATCTGATAGGTGTTATAGGGCGTCGGGGTCGCCAGGTCCTTGCGTGTCAGGGAGCGGCCAAGCGGTGCCTTGCCTTCCGTGATTCCATACACCACGGTCGGGTCGGACTGCAGCGGCATGCCCTTGTTCAAGCGGTTGACAAAGACACCGGCGACAAGCGCCCGCTCTTCGTCGACGCCTGTCTCGCGCTCGATGATCGATGCCAGGATGACGGCCTCTTCCGGGCTGGCAAGCGGCAGGCCCTCGGCCCGGCCCTCCCAGACTTCGGCGACGACCTGCTCCATGGAACGGTTCATGCGCTGCAGCACCTCCGCCCGGGTATCGCCGCGATGGAAGTGATAAGTCTCCGGCAGCAGCGCCCCCTCTGCCGGCACCGTTCCTGCTTCGCCTTCGAGGACCTCGGCCCCCTGAAGCAGTGCCACCACCTCCGTGCTGGTGAGACCTTCGGGCACGGTCAGGCGGTGAACCACGGTGCGGCCGCTGGCGATCAGGGCCGCCGCGTCGGCCATGGAGATCGAGGGCGGAAAACCGTACTCGCCGGCTTTCAGGGCCGTTGCGTCCCCGAAGAGGCGCACGCCGAGCGCAAAGACGCGGGCATCGGATACCACCCCCGCATCGGCCAGATCGGCCGCAATCGTCTCCAGCCCGGCACCGCGCGGGATCACTAGCATCGCCTCGCCGGCCAGCGGACCCGGCTGGGTGAATTGCTCTTTCAGATAGACCCAGGCGCCGCCGGAAACAGCGGCAAGCAAAAGGACGATGAGAACGGCAAGGCCGCCTAATCGCCGCATGAACCGCGCTCTATTGGTAGTCGGCCAGGATGAGACTGGCGTTCGTTCCACCAAAGCCGAAGGAATTCGAGAGGGCCCGTCGGATCGGCCGCTCCTTGGCTTGGTGCGGGTTCAGGTCAACCCCGTCGCAGGCCGGCGAGGGATTGTCCAGGTTCAGGGTCGGCGGTGCGACGTTGTCGCGGATGGCGAGGATCGAAAAGATCGACTCCACGGCCCCGGCCGCCCCCAGGAGATGCCCGATCGCCGACTTGGTCGAGGACATGGTGATGTCCTCGACGGCATCGCCGAAGAGCCGCCGCACTGCACCCACTTCGATCTCGTCGCCAAGCGGCGTGGAGGTGCCATGGGCATTGATGTAGTCGATGTCGCTGGGCTCCAGCCCGGCGCGGCGCATCGCCGCCTGCATGGCGCGGTAGCCGCCGTTGCCGTCTTCGGGCGGCGCGGTGATGTGATGCGCATCGCCGGAAAGCCCATAGCCGACCACCTCGGCATAGATGGTCGCGCCTCTGGCCTTTGCGTGCTCCAGTTCCTCGAGCACGACCACACCGGCCCCCTCGCCCATCACGAAGCCGTCGCGGTCTTCGTCCCAGGGGCGCGAACTGCGCTCAGGCGTGTCGTTGAAGTTGGTGGAGAGCGCGCGGGAGGCCGAGAACCCGGCAATGCCGATACGGCAGACCGCCGCCTCGGCGCCGCCGGCCACCATAACGTCGGCATCGTCCAGCATGATCAGACGTGCGGCATCGCCGATCGCGTGGGCTCCGGTCGAACAGGCCGTGACGACGGCGTGATTCGGCCCTTTGAAGCCGTAGCGGATCGAAACCTGGCCGCTGACCAGATTGATCAGCGCGGCGGGAATGAAGAACGGTGACAGGCGCCGCGGTCCGCGTTCATGGACGGTGATGGAGCCATCGTAGATGGTCTCCAGACCGCCGATGCCGGAACCGATCATCACACCTGTGCGCCAGAGGCTTTCCTCGTCTTCCGGGACCCATCCGGAATCCTCGATGGCCTGCTGCGCAGCGGCCATGCCAAAGACGATGAAGCGGTCGAGCTTGCGCTGGTCGCGCGGTGCCACGTAGTCGTCCGCATTGAAGAGACCCTCGGCGGTCTCGCCCTGCGGGACCTGGCCGGCGATCTTCGACGGCAGATCAGAAACATCGAAGCTTTGGATGCCCCGCAGGCCCGACTTACCGTTGATCAGGCGGTCCCACACCGGCTTTACCCCGCTGCCAAGCGGTGTGACCAATCCCAGCCCTGTAACGACAACGCGTCTCATACGCCCTGAAATCCTCGCACGGCACCACTTCCGGGCGGACGCGCGCGAAACCGCACGCCTGCCGCTTGCTTCACCGGCTCAGGAGTGTTCCTGGATGAAGTTGATCGCGTCCTTGACGGTCACAATCTTCTCGGCAGCGTCATCGGGGATCTCACAGCCGAACTCTTCTTCAAAAGCCATCACCAGTTCGACCGTATCCAGGCTGTCTGCACCCAGGTCGTCGATGAAACTGGCGGTGTCGGTTACCTTCCCATCGTCGACGCCCAGATGCTCGACGACGATCTTTTTGACGCGATCGGCGATGTCGTTGCTCATTTGACTTTGTCCTTAGGTTCTTTTGCGCACCCTTGCGGGACACGGATACCGTCACAACAGGTAATGGTCTTGCGGATAGCGTCCCCGCTGCTGCGCAAGGCGCCGCCTCTTATCACAGTTCTTAAAGGTTTGCCAACGCCCCAGAGACGCATAGTTGAGGTGGGATCCCCCGGGTTTGCTCATATCATGGCCATTCCACCGTTCACATGCAAGGTTTGGCCCGTCACATAGGCGGCCTCGTCGCTTGCAAGGAACACCACCGCCGAACCAATTTCGTCTGATTTCCCAAGACGTTGCATAGGTATGACGGAAAGGATGCGGTCACGCTGCTGGTCGTTCAGCGCGTCGGTCATGGCGGTTTCGATCATGCCCGGCGCAACGGTGTTCACGGTGATGCCCCGGGTCGCAACCTCCTGGGCCAGCGACTTGGTCAGGCCGATCAGTCCGGCCTTGGAGCTGACGTAGTTGGCCTGGCCCGGATTCCCGGTCACCCCGACCACCGAACTGATGCTGATGATGCGCCCCCAGCGTCGCTTCATCATGCCCTTCAGGCTGGCCCGGGCGAGACGGAACGCGGCGGTCAGATTGACCTCCAGAACCTGGGCCCAGTCTTCGTCCTTCATCCGCATGATCAGGCCGTCGCGGGTGAGCCCCGCGTTGTTGACCAGGATGTCGAGCTGACCCAGGGCCGCTTCCGCCTTGCCGGGCAGTGCAGCCGCCTCTGCCGGGTCCCCCAGATTGCAGGGGATGACCTGGGCCCGCTCGCCCAGCTCGCTCGCCAGGGCCTCCAGCGCTTCGGTTCGGGTGCCGCTCAAGGCCAGGCTGGCGCCCTGGGCGTGCAGCTGCCTGGCGATCGCCCCGCCAATGCCACCCGATGCGCCCGTCACCAGGGCGGTCTTTCCACTGAGATCAAACATCACGCCTTCTCCGCGCTTCTGGGGGTTGTTTATAAGGGTTATTTCTGGGGGTTGTTTTTGGGATTGTTTTTGTGTCGGACAGCCAATGGCGGCCGGATCCCCTGCGGCCACTCTGCCGCGGCGGCCGGGCGGCAGGCTAGAGCTGCTTCAGGAGTGTTTCCATCTCTTCGGGGGTGCCGGCGGACTGGGCCTCCAGGCTGCGGTCGATCCGCTTGCTGAGACCGGTCAGAACCTTGCCGGTACCCAGTTCCACGGTCTTGGTCACTCCCTCCGCGGCCATGAAGGCGACGGACTCGCGCCAGCGCACCATCCCGGTCACCTGTTCCACCAGCTTGCGTCGGATCTCGTCGGGATCGCTCAGGCGCCCGGCCGTCACGTTCGCAATCAGCGGTACGGCGGGCATCTTGACGGCCACCGCGGCCAGCGCATCCGCCATCGCATCGGCAGCCGGCGCCATGAGCGGGCAATGAAAGGGTGCGCTGACAGGCAACTGCACTGCCCGCTTGGCGCCCCGCTCCTTGGCCAGCGCCATTGCCCTGTCGATGGCCTCTGTATGGCCGCTGAGCACCACCTGTCCCGGTGCATTGTCGTTGGCGGCAGCACAGACCTGATCCTCGGCCGCCGCCTCGGCAATTTCCTGCGCCGGCTCCAGGTCGAGGCCGAGGAGCGCCGCCATGGCCCCCTCGCCGACCGGTACGGCCTCCTGCATGGCCTGCCCGCGCCGGCGCAGAAGGCGCGCCGCATCGGCCAGTTCCAGGGAGCCGGCGGCCGCGAGTGCGGAATATTCTCCTAGCGAATGGCCGGCGACGAAAGCGGCCCGCTCGGCCAGCGGCTTGCCGCCCTCGGCCTCCAGAACCCGGACCGTGGCGAGGCTGGCCGCCATCAGGGCCGGCTGCGCGTTGGCCGTCAACCGCAGGTCTTCTTCCGGCCCCTCGAACATGAGCCGCGAAAGATGGTGCTCCAGGGCGTCGTCCACCTCCTCCAAGGTGTGCCGGGCCAGGGGAAAGGCTTCGGCCAGGGCCTGGCCCATGCCGACCGCCTGGGATCCCTGCCCCGGAAAGACGAAAGCCAGGCTCATATGGACAACTCCCTATTCTCGGTCCCTTTGCCGGAACCCTTGTCTGGATAAAGTGGCGGAAACAGCCGGCTGCAGAGGCGCGGGGCACCGACCCGGATCGCCGCCCCCGATTGCAGCCCAGAGATAGCGAGGCTGCGTTAACTGTCAAGCCGCTTCGCGGGCCCGGAAAGGCCTCGGTCGCTGCGGGATAGCCGCTTGCGCCTTTGGGGGGCATAGCGGCTTGCGCCGCGGGGGGGAGTGTGTATAGTCCGCCCGCTTCGCGTTCTTGAGGCGCGAACACTCCTTGCCGGCTTCTCCAACGGGGTCGGCTAGGGCCGGGCGGCTGGCATGGCCAGCGCCGGTCCACGAAGAGCCAAAAGGAGTTACGAAATGGCTTTCTACGAATGCGTGCTGATTGCGCGCCAAGACGTCTCGTCTTCCCAGGTCGAGAACCTGGTGGCGGACTACACCAAAATCCTTGAAGACAACGGCGGCCGCGTTGCCGGGTCCGAATACTGGGGCCTGCGCACCCTCGCCTATCGCATCAAGAAGAACCGCAAGGGCCACTACGTCCTTCTGAACATCGAGGCACCGGCCCCGGCCCTGCATGAGCTGGAGCGCAACGTCCGCCTCAGCGACGACGTGATCCGCTATCTGACGGTCAAGGTCGACGAGTTGACCGAGGGACCGTCGATCGTCATGCAGCAGCGCCACAGCCGCGATGACCGCGGTGGCCGGGGTGACCGTGGCGACCGCCGCGGCGGCGGCCGTTTCGGCGGTGATCGTGGTGGCGACCGTGGGGGTGACCGGGGCGGCGACCGGGGCGGCGACCGGGGCGGCGCACCGCGCGGTGGCTCCGAGGGCGGTGCAGCGACCGCTGCCGGCGCCAACGCCAAAGCCAGTGAAGGAGCAGCAGAATGACCGTCCGTATCGTCAGCTCAGGCGGGGGAGCCCGCCGCCCGTTCTTTCGCCGCCGCAAGAGCTGCCCTTTCTCAGGGCCCAAGGCGCAGAAGATCGACTACAAGGACACGCGGCTCCTGCAGCGCTTCGTTTCCGAGCGCGGCAAGATCGTGCCGAGCCGGATCACCGCGGTGTCGACCAAGAAGCAGCGCGAGCTGGCGCGCGCCATCAAGCGCGCACGCTATCTGGCGCTCCTGCCCTACGTCTTGAAGTAGCGGCCAGTCGGGAGTCAATGAGATGGAAGTGATCCTGATGGAGCGCATCGAGAAGCTCGGCCAGATGGGTGACGTGGTCACCGTCAAGCCGGGCTATGCGCGAAACTTTCTCCTGCCGCAGAAAAAAGCGCTGCGGGCCACCAAGGGCAACCTCGCCCGCTTCGAACAGGAGCGTACGCAACTGGAAGCCGACAATCTGAAGCGCCGCGAAGAGGCGGAGCGGATCGTCGGCGACCTCGAAGGCATGACCGTCACCCTGGTGCGTCAGGCCGGCGAAAGCGGCCAGCTCTACGGTTCGGTCAACAGCCGCGACATCTCCGAAGCGGTGACCGCCGCGGGCGTCACCATCGACCGCCGGCAGGTCGCCCTCACCGCCGTGATCAAGACCCTCGGCCTCCATACCGTGCGCGTCCAGCTGCACCCGGAGGTGGCTGTGGAAATCACCGCGAACGTCGCCCGCTCGGAGGAAGAGGCGGAAACCCAGCTGAAGAGCGGACGCGTGGTCACCGCCGAGGACCTGCGCCAGGCCGAAGAGGCCGCGGAAGCCGAAATCGAGGCGGTCGTCGAAGCGGTCGAACAGGAAGAAGCGACCGAGGCCGTCGAGTCGGAAAGCGTTGGCGACGAAGCCGCCCCGGCGGAGTCGGCCGAGGCCGAAAGCGAAGAAACGCCGAAGGACGCGTAGCCACGCGGCCCCGGCAACGACCGGAAGACCGGCAACGGCCAGAAGAGACGAGGCGGCGGTCCGATATCGGACCGCCGCCTTTTCTTTTCGCATATCAGGGGTTTGTCCGCGCCAAGCGGAGTCTCCGGGATGCTTATCCCCGTCTTTCTCTCAATCCCCGAAAGCTTCTCAGCGACGCCGCCTTGGACTGCCGCCGCGGTTTGCTATTCTAGCCGGCCATGGAATCGACACGCCCCAGCCTCACCGCCCTGCCCGACCCGCTCGAAAGCGGAGACAACCTGCGTCTGCCGCCTTCCAACGACGAGGCGGAGCAGGCGCTGCTGGGCGCGATCCTGGCCAACAACGCGGCCTATGAGAAGGTCTCCGACTTCTTGCAGCCGGAGCATTTCGCCGACGGCGTCCACGCGCGCATCTACGAAGCCTGCGGCAAGCTGATCGAACGCGGCCAGGTGGCCAATGCGATTCAACTGAAGAATCTCTTCGAGCAGGAAAGCGCCCTGGCCGAAGTCGGCGGTGCCCAGTACCTCGCTCAGCTTCAGTCGAGCTACGTCACCATCATCAACGCCGCCGACTACGGCAAGACGATCCACGATCTCTATCTCAGGCGCGAATTGATCACCCTGGGCGAAGACATGGTGAACGATGCCTTCGAGCATGATCTGGACGTCGAAGCCACGCAGCAGATCGAAGGCGCGGAAGACCGGCTCTACAAACTCGCGGAGGTCGGCCAGACAGAGGGCGGGCTGATCGGCTTCCGCTCCGCGGTGCTGGAATCGCTTCATATGACCGAAGCGGCCATGCAGCGCGACGGGCTTTCCGGCGTCTCTTCGGGACTTCAGGATCTCGACGGATTGCTCGGCGGCTTTCATCGTTCGGACCTCGTGATCCTCGCGGCCCGCCCTTCGATGGGAAAGACCTCGCTGGCCACCAACATCGCGTTCAACGTGGCCTCGGCGCCGCGTATCGAGAAAGATGCCGAAGGCAATCCCGTCGAGCAGCGCCAGCCGGTTGCATTCTTTTCCTTGGAGATGTCGGCCGAGCAACTCGCGACACGCATCCTTTCGGAGCGCACCGGCGTACGCTCCGACTCCATGCGGCGCGGCGATATTCGCGACGACGATTTCGACAAGGTCTTCGAGGCCAGCCGCGAGCTCTTCGAGTTGCCGCTCTTCGTCGACGACACACCGGCGCTTTCGGTCAGCCAGATGCGCACCCGCGCGCGCCGGCTGAAGCGCCAGCACGGTCTCTCCCTGGTCGTGGTCGACTACCTCCAGCTCATGCAGCCGCCGCCCAACAAGCGTTCCGACAACCGGGTCCAGGAAGTCTCGGAGATCACCCGCGGCCTCAAGGCACTCGCCAAGGATCTCGACGTCCCGGTGATTGCCCTTTCCCAGCTCTCGCGCGCCGTCGAACAGCGCGAGGACAAACACCCCCAGTTGGCCGATCTTCGCGAATCGGGTTCGATTGAGCAGGACGCCGATGTCGTCATGTTCATCTATCGCGAGCAATACTATGCGGAGCGCGCCGAGCCGACACAGCGCGACGGCGAGGACGACAACAAATTCCACGAGCGCCTTGAGCGCTGGAAAGAACGCTGCGAGCGTGCCTACGGCAAAGCCGAGATCATCGTCGCCAAGCAGCGCCACGGCCCCATCGGCTCGCGCGAGTTCTCCTTCGACGGGGACACCACCCGCTTCAGCGACCTGATCGCCGATGACCACCTCCCCGAGCAGTTCTGACAGCGAGCGAACGACCTCCAGCGAGGCCGACATCCCCGCCACGGCAGCCGGGGCGCTGACCATCGACCTCGCCGCCGTCGCCGAAAACTATCGCCGCCTGCGCGCTGCCTATCTGGAAAAACCTCTCGCCGCCGTTGTGAAGGCCGACGCCTACGGCTTGGGCGCGGCCCGGGTGGCGCCGGTCCTGGTGAAGGAAGGCGCCCGCTCGATCTTCGTTGCCCAACCTGACGAGGCGATTGCACTGCGCCCGCTGCTGGATGCCTGCCATCCGGCCCTCAGCCTCTATGTCCTCAACGGCCTCATGCCCGGCACCGAAGCGGCCTGCGTCGAACACAATCTTCTGCCGGTGCTGAACTCGCTGGGCGAGATCGATGCCTGGCGCGCGGAGGCCGGCCGGCGCGGCCGGGCGCTTCCGGCGGCCCTCCAGGTTGACAGCGGCATGAGCCGCCTCGGGCTGCAGCAGGCGGACCTGGAAACCCTGCAGGCAGCGCCGGAACGCCTGGAGGGCATCATCCCGACCCTGGTGATGAGCCACCTCGCCTGCGCCGACGAGCCACAGCACCCGCAGAACGCCCAGCAGCTCGCCGCCTTTCGCGCCGCCCTGCAGAAGCTGCCGGACGCCCCGGCCTCTCTCTGCAACTCCCCGGGGATCTTTCTGGGGCCCGATTACCACTTCGATCTGGCCCGGCCGGGGGCGGCCGTCTATGGCGTCAACCCGACCCCCGCAGCCGCGAATCCGGTCCTTCCGGTGGTCGGATTGAAGGCGCGAATCCTGCAGGTTCGCGGAATTGACGCCCCCCAGAGCGTTGGCTATGGTGCGACCCACCGCGCCACCGGGCCGGCTCGAATTGCCACAGTTGCTGCGGGCTATGCGGATGGCTACCTGCGCTCTCTTTCGGGTCGGGCGCGAGCCTGGATTAACGGTCACGAGGTTCCCGTGGTGGGGCGGATTTCGATGGATCTGATTACTTTGGACGTTACTGGGATTGCGCCGGATAAGGTGCATCCGGGCGCGATGGTGGACCTCCTTGGCCCACAGCACGGGGTCGACGACTTGGCGCGGGAAGCCGGGACGATCGGCTACGAAATCCTGACCGCTCTCGGAAAGCGCTATCACCGCACTTATTTGGGCTGATTGTTGATGCCGATTCTCCAGCCGATCGGCCGGACCTTTCTGTCGTTTCTGGAAGCCACCGGCCGGCTGACCCTTTTCACCGTCATTGCGCTCTCTCACTGCGTCCGGCCGCCGTTCTATCCGCGCCTGGTCGTGCGCCAGATGATCGAGATCGGCTACTACTCGCTGCCGGTCGTCGGGCTGACGGCGATCTTCACCGGCATGGTGCTGGCCCTGCAGAGCTACACTGGTTTCGAGCGCTTCTCGGCGGAGAGCGCCATTCCCAACGTGGTGGTCGTCTCTATCACCCGCGAACTGGGCCCGGTGCTGGCGGGGCTGATGGTGGCGGGCCGGGTCGGCGCCTCCATGGCTGCGGAGATCGGCACCATGCGGGTGACCGAACAGATCGATGCCCTGGACACCCTGGCGACCAATCCCTTCAAGTACCTGATCGCGCCGCGCCTGATCGCCGGGCTCACCATGCTGCCGATCCTGGTGCTGATCGCCGACATCATCGGCGTGTTCGGCGGCTATCTGGTGTCGACCCAGAAGCTGGACTTCAACCCCGCGACCTACCTGAAGAACACCCGTGATTTCGTGGAGGTCCAGGATGTCGTCTCGGGACTGGTCAAGGCCGCGGTCTTCGGATTCCTCGTCACCCTCATGGGCTGCTATCACGGATACAATTCACGCGGCGGAGCCCAGGGCGTGGGCACGGCCACCACCAATGCCGTGGTCTCCGCCTCTATCCTGATCCTCTGCTTCAACTACTTCATCACCGAGCTGTTCTTCGCCCGATGAACGACGCCAGCAGCAACCAGGTCCCAAAGATCAAGATCCGCGGCCTCAGCAAGGCTTTCGGCGACAAGGTCGTTCTCGACAACGTGAACCTCGATGTCTTTCCCGGCGAGTCCGTGCTGGTGATCGGCGGATCGGGCAGCGGAAAATCCGTGCTGCTGAAGTGCATCTTGGGCCTGCTGCATCCTGATGCGGGCTCGATCGAGGTCGACGGCGAAGAGGTGGTCGGCCTGATGGGCGAGGACCTGGACCGTATCAGGCGCAAGTTCGGCATGCTGTTCCAGAACGCTGCCCTCTTCGACTCGCTGACGGTCTGGGAGAACGTCGCCTTCGGCCTGATTCAGGGCCAGGGCAAGCCGCGGGCCGAGGCGCGCAAGACCGCCCTGGAGAAGCTGGCCGCAGTCGGCCTGGGCGAGGATGTCGGCAGCCTGATGCCCGCCGAACTCTCTGGCGGCATGCGCAAGCGCGTCGGCCTCGCGCGCGCCATCGCCACGGAGCCGGAGATCATCTTCTTCGACGAGCCAACCACGGGCCTTGACCCCATCATGGGCGATGTGATCGACCGGCTGATCGTGAAGTGCGTCAAGCAGCTCGGCGCCACGGCACTTTCCATCACCCACGACATGGCCTCGGCGCGGCGCATTTCCGACCGTACGGCCATGCTCTACCGCGGCAACATCATTTGGGTCGGCCCCACGGCGGAGATCGACCGCTCGGGCAATCCCTACGTCGATCAGTTCATCAACGGTCGCGCCGAAGGGCCGATCCAGATGCAGGTCCGGGCACTATAGCTTCGCGGTCCCATGCGAAGCTCCGGTGCCCGCCGCGGCATGGGCCGGCGGAGGACAGGCGGTAATCATGGCGAAAACCCAGTCGCGCTACGTCTGCCAGGAATGCGGCGCCGTCTCTGCCAAGTGGGCCGGCCGCTGCGAGAGCTGCGGCGCCTGGAATTCGCTTTCCGAGGAAGTCGTGGAGAAGACACCCGGCGGGCTTTCGGGCAGCGGCCGCTCGGCACAGCGGCTCGCCTTCGTCGATCTCCAGAGCCGCAGCCCGGCCCCGCCCCGCCTGACCTGCGGCATCGGCGAGTTTGATCGCGTGACCGGCGGCGGCCTGGTCCCGGGTTCGGCCGTGCTGGTGGCGGGCGATCCGGGGATCGGCAAGTCGACCCTGCTGCTCCAGGTCGCAGCCCGGCTCGCGGCCGGCGGCAAAAGGGCGGGCAGCGAAGACGCAGCCTCTTGTGCCTACATCTCCGGCGAGGAGTCCATCGACCAGGTACGCCTGCGTGCCCAGCGCATGGGGCTGGGGGCCGCCCCGGTGCAACTGGCGGCGGCAACGGCGGTGCGGGATATGGTGGCGAGCCTCGACCAGCCGAAAGGACCCACTGTCGTCGTGGTCGATTCGGTGCAGACCCTTTTCATCGACAGCCTCGAATCCGCGCCCGGCACCGTCTCCCAGGTCCGCGCCGCCACACAGGAACTGATCCGCCTCGCCAAGAAGCGGGGATTCAGCCTGCTGCTGGTCGGCCATGTGACAAAGGAAGGCCAGATCGCCGGCCCCAAGGTGCTGGAGCACATGGTCGATACCGTGCTGACCTTCGAAGGCGACCGCGGGCACCACTTCCGTATCCTCAGGGCCTCCAAGAACCGATTCGGTCCCACGGACGAGATCGGCGTCTTCGAGATGACCGACGGCGGGTTGGAAGAGGTCGCCAATCCCTCGGCGCTGTTCCTGGCAGAGCGGCGCGGCAACATCGCCGGAGCGGCGGTTTTCGCAGGGCTGGAAGGCACGCGCCCGCTGCTGGTGGAGATCCAGGCGCTGGTTTCCGCTTCCCCCCTCGCTACCCCGCGGCGCGCTGTGGTCGGCTGGGATTCGGGCCGTCTGGCCATGGTGCTGGCCGTGCTGGAGGCGCGATGCGGGCTGGCGTTGGCCGGCCAAGAGGTATATTTGAACGTAGCCGGCGGGCTGAGGATCGGTGAGCCGGCAGCGGATCTGGCCGTCGCGGCGGCCCTGGTATCGGCAGCAACGGGACAGGAAGTGCCGGAAGAAACGGTGATTTTCGGCGAGATCGGCCTTTCCGGGGAGATTCGACCGGTCAGCCAGGTCGAGTTGCGGTTGAAAGAAGCGGAAAAGCTTGGATTCTCCCGCGCCTGGGTGGCCCCCCGGGCCAAGCGGGGCGCCGGTAAAGGCCGGCCGCAGAGCGGCGGCCTCGCGATCGAGGAGATCGCGCATCTTCAGGATCTGGTCGCGCGCCTGGCCCGCCCGCAGGCGGACCCCATTGGTTTCCGGACCTCGGCGCCTTAGAGCCCCGCGGGAGCCAGAGCGCCTTAGATCGACGTCGAAGGACAGACAAAGACCCGATGGACAGCTTGCCGATCAATCTGGCGGACCTGCTCATAATCATCGTTCTGGTGATTTCCGGCATCTTCGCTTTCGTGCGCGGGTTCGTGCACGAGGTCTTCGCCATCGGCTCCTGGGTTGCCGCCACCTTCGTGACGCTCTACGCCTTTCCGCATGCCCAGCCGCTGGTCGAGCAGTACATCCCGACCGAGTTCTTCGCCAGCCTGGTCACCGGCGTGGTGATCTTCCTGGTCTCGCTGGTCATCTTTTCCATGCTGACCCGGCTGCTTTCCAACCGGGTTCAGCAGAGCAGCCTGGGTGCGCTGGACCGCTCCCTGGGGCTGCTTTTCGGATTCGCCCGCGGCGGCGTCATCGTGGTGCTGGGCTGGTTGGCGCTCACCTTCCTGATGCCGGAAGAGGAGATCTTCGACTGGGTAAAGGAAGCCAGGAGCCGGCCCCTGGTCGAACGCGGCGCCGACCTGCTGCTGACGCTGGTGCCGGAGAGCATGCTGGAGCGCGGAAACGAAGCGGCCGACGATGCGCGCCGCCGTGCCGAAGAGCTGCGGCGCCAGGAACAGACCTATCAGCTTCTGGTCAGCCCGCTCCGGAAAGCCGATGCGCCAAAGGCAGAGCCGGAGTATAACGAGGACATGCGCGGCGAGATCGAAAGGGCCATCGAGGGCCTGATGACCCAGGAGCCCGCATCAGGAGGGACCGAGCAGTGATCACCACCAACCCGCTGGTTCCCCAATCGGGCGCCGGCCCAGACGACCACCAGACCGATGACGACAAATTCCATGAGGAATGCGGGGTCTTCGGGATCTACGGTCACGAGGACGCAGCGGCCCACACCGCCCTCGGCCTGCATGCCCTGCAGCATCGCGGCCAGGAGGCCGCCGGCATCGTCGCCTTTGACGGGCAGCACTTCAACGCCCACCGCGACCTCGGGCATGTCGGCGACATCTTTTCCTCCGGAGAAGTCATGGCGCGTCTGGCGGGCCATGCCGCCATCGGCCATAACCGCTACTCTACCACCGGCGAGACGGCGCTGCGCAACGTGCAGCCGCTTTTCGCCGACCTTTCCTGCGGCGGCTTCGCCCTCGCCCACAACGGCAACCTGACCAACGCCCGTCAACTGCGCCACCGCCTGGTCGACCAGGGCGCCATCTTTCAGTCCACGATGGACACCGAGGTGATCATTCACCTGATCGCGACCTCCGATGCCAGCGCGCTGATCGACCGCATGACCAACGCCCTGCGTCAGATCGAGGGTGCCTATTCCCTGGTGGCGATGACCGAAAGCTGCCTGATCGCGGTGCGCGATCCCTCAGGCGTGCGGCCCCTGGTGCTGGGGCGGGTCGGCAACGCCAACGTCGTCGCCTCCGAGACCTGCGCCCTCGACATCATCGGCGCCGAGTTCGTACGCGACGTCGAGGCCGGCGAGATGATCGTGCTCGATGAATCAGGCGTTCATTCCCTGCGCCCCTTCCCGCCGGCGCCACGGCGCCCTTGCGTCTTCGAATACATCTACTTCGCCCGCCCCGACTCCCTGATGGAGGGCACCAGCATCTATCAGGCGCGCAAACGCATCGGCATGGAACTGGCGCAGGAGAGCGGCGTGCCTGCCGACGTGGTGATCCCGGTGCCGGACTCCGGCGTGCCGGCGGCCATCGGCTACGCCGAGCAGGCCTGTGTGCCCTTCGAACTGGGGATCATCCGCAATCACTACGTCGGGCGCACCTTCATCGAGCCGGCGCAGCAGATCCGCCACCTCGGTGTCCGCCTGAAGCACAACGCCAACCGTCAGTCCATCGAGGGCAAGCGGGTCATCCTGGTGGACGATTCCATCGTGCGCGGCACCACCTCCATCAAAATCGTGGAGATGGTGCGCGCCGCCGGCGCCGCAGAGGTGCACATGCGCATCGCCGCCCCGCCGACCACCCACTCCTGCTTCTACGGCATCGACACGCCCCAGCGCGAGGAGCTGCTGGCCTCCAGCATGGACGTGGCGGCCATGGCCGACCACATCGGCGTCGACAGCCTGGCCTTCATCACGATCGACGGCCTCTACCGCGCCATGGGAGAGGCCGGGCGCGACCCGGCGGCGCCGCGCTTCTGCGACGCCTGCTTTACCGGTGACTATCCGGTTCGCCTGACCGACTTCGAGCTGTCGGACAAGCCGGCCCAGCTCTCGCTGCTGGCTGAGGGCGCCTAGCAAGGATTAACGGCTGCACAGAGGACCGATGTTCGCCCGTTTCTTCTACAGCCTCTTTGGCGCCGTGGGCGGTGCCAGTTTCTCGCAGTTCCCCGAGTATCTTGCTCACTACCTGCAACGCCTGGGCGGCCGCATCGACCAGGCCCGCGTGCGGGTCACAGAAATCGAAGAAGACGCCGCCGCCAAGGACATGTCCGTACCCGACTACATCGCAAGCTTCACTGCCAGCGACCCGCACAGCCTGGAGGGCGAGCGCATGCGTGAAAGCTTCTTCGAACTGGCAGACATGGAGGCCGCCTACTCCGCCCTCAGCACCGCCACCACGACGGAGCGGCCGCTGGCCTTCGCCCGGCACTTCGATTCCGATCTGGTGAGCGCCACCATCGGCGACTTCGCCCCGGCCGTGCCGCTGACCTCCGAAGGGCTGATTTACGGCGGCGTCGGCGTTGTGGCGGGCTTGCTGCTGTGCGGCGGATCGCGGCGCGTGCTGCGGCGGTGTAAGACCAAGCAGGCGGCGGCCTGATGGCAACAGCGACGGGAGCCCTGGACGGCCGCATCGCGGTCGTGACCGGCGCCTCGCGCGGCATCGGCGCCGCGGTCGCCCGGCGCTTTGCCGCCGAGGGGGCGCAGCTCATCCTCATTGCCCGCACGGTCGGGGCGCTGGAGGAACTGGACGACGAGATCCGCGCTGCCGGTGGGCGCCAGCCGGTGCTGGTGCCGCACGATCTCCGCGATTTCGACGGGCTGGACCGTCTCGGCGCCTCCCTGAGCGAGCGCTACGGAAAGCTCGACATTCTGGTCGGCAACGCCGGCATTCTCGGGCCGCTGACTCCGGTCGGCCACATCCCGCCGGATGCCTGGCAGGAAGCCTTCGATGTCAACGTGACCGCCAACTACCGCCTGATCCGCAGCCTCGACCCGCTGCTGCGCCTCTCCGATGCCGGGCGGGCGGTCTTCGTGACCGCGGCAGCGGCGCAGGAGCACACAGCCTACTGGTGCCTGCTGGCCGCCACCAAAGCCGCCCTCAACGCGCTTGTCACGAGCTATGCGGCGGAGCTCGGCAAGACCGCGGTGCGCGCCAACCTGATCGACCCCGGGCCGGTGCGTACCGGCTTCCGGGCCGCCGCTTTCCCCGGCGAGGACCCGGCGAGCGTACAGCCGCCCGAGGCGCTCGGCGACCTCTTCGTCGAACTCGCCAGCCCCGCCTGCCAGCGCAGCGGCGAGATCGTGCAGGCTCCGCAGGCCGCCCCCTCACCCTCCCGCTGATGCGGGCCCCTCCCTCTCCCACAGAGGGGAGAGGGACTCGGATGTCGCCTCAAGAAACTCGAGAACCAATGCGTTGAACGCAACCGGCGTCTCGAAGTAGGGCGAATGTCCAGCACCGGGGAGTTCCACCAGCTGCGCGCCCGGAATCGCGGCAGCGGCCTCTGCGATCACCGCAGGTGGAAACAGCAGATCCTCCGGCGCAGTGACCATCAGGGTCGGCACGGCATAGCCCCGCAGGTCTTCGGCGGTCACGAAACCGGCCCGGGTGATACGGCCAAAGGGCTTTGGGAAATTGCTGTTGAGGCCGGAGATCTGGGCGCAGAGATACGCTGCCTCCGGATTTGCCAGATTGAAGCTGGCGCCGAGCTGGGCGGAGCCGGGCGGAATCGCGCCGGAGGCCAGATGCTCGATCGCCGCGGTGACCGCCGGTGCATCCACGCCGCCCGGCGTGTTGGAGAGGACCAGTGCCGCCACGCGCTCCGGATGGGTCGCGGCCAGCTTGAGGCCACCCCAGCCGCCCATGGACTGGCAGACCAGGCTCGCCCTTTCGATGCCCTCGGCATCGAGGATCGCGAGGATGTCGCGGTGAAAGTGGCCGCAGTCGAACTGCGCCGCATCGCAGCGTGAACGCCCGAAACCGCGGTGATCGAAGACGACGACCTTGCACCGCGCGGCAAAGGCGGGCACCTGCTGCCACCAGCTTGCTGCGTTACCGCCGCGGCCATGGGCGAAGACCACCGCCGGCCCGTCGCCGTGAACTTCGTAGTAGAGCCTTGCCCCCTCGGTTTCGACCGTCGCCATACCGCCTCCCGCAGGTCCTTTTGCGGGCAGACTACTTCTTTTTCTTGGTCTTGGTCTTGGTCTTGGTTTTGGCCTTGGTCTTGGTCTTGGTCTGGGCGTAAGGGTTGTCGCCCTTGCGGATGTTGATGCGGATCGGCGTGCCCGGCAGGTCGAAGGCGTCGCGCAGGCCGTTTTCGAGATAGCGCAGGTAGGAGGTCGGCAGGTCCTGCGGCTTGGAACAGAAGATCGCGAAGGTCGGCGGGCGGGTCTTGGCCTGGGTCACGTACTTCAGGCGCACGCGCCGCCCGGCGCTGGCCGGTGGCGGATGGGAGGCGGTGACGGCATCCAGCCAGCGGTTGAGGTCGGCGGTCGCCACCCGCCGGTTCCACACCTCGTAGGCGGCGAAGACCGCGCGCATCAGCCGGTCGACGTTCTGACCCTGCTTGGCGGAGAGCGTCACCAGCGGAATGCCCCGGGTCTGAGGCAGGGAGCGTTCCAGCCGGTCGCGGATGCCCTTCAGCGCGGCCTCGCGATCGCGGCAGGCGTCCCACTTGTTGACGCCGATGACCAGGGCCCGACCCTCGTCCACCACCATGCGGGCGATGGTGAGGTCCTGTTTCTCCAGCCCCTCGTCCACATCCAGCAGCAGCACGACGACCTGGGCGAAGCGGATCGCACGCAGGGTGTCGGCGGTGGAGAGCTTCTCGATCTTCTCTGTGACTCGCGCCTTGCGGCGCAGCCCGGCGGTGTCGACGAGGCGCACCGGCCGATCCTCGAAAACCCAGTCAACGGCGATGGAGTCCCGGGTGATGCCCGCCTCAGGACCGGTGAGCAGCCGGTCCTCGCCGAGCAGGCGGTTCACCAGCGTCGACTTTCCCACATTGGGCCGCCCGACGATGGCGAGTTGCAGCGGCCCCCCGGCCTTGTCTCCCTCCTCGTCTTCTTCCAGGGCTTCCGCGTCTACAGCCTCCGGCAGGGCGGAGCGGATGGTATGGAAGAGATCGCTCATGCCGAGACCATGCTCGGCGGAAATCGGCACGGGATCGCCCAGGCCCAGCGCATAGGTTTCCGCCAGCCCGGTCTCGGCCTCCCGCCCCTCGCACTTGTTGGCGATCAGCGCCACCGGGCGGTTGCTGCGCCGCAGCCAGTTGGCAAAGTGTTCGTCGAGGGGCGTCAGCCCGGCGCGGGCGTCGATCACCAGCAGGGCCATGTCGGCGTCTTCCAGCGCGCGCTCCGTCTGGCTGCGCATCCGCCCTTCCAGGCTGTCGTCAAAACGCTCTTCGAGGCCGGCTGTATCGATGACGCGAAAGGAAAATCCGAAGAGGTTCGCCTCCCCCTCGCGCCGGTCGCGGGTAACCCCCGGCGTGTCGTCCACCAGCGCGAGCTTCTGCCCGACCAGCCGGTTGAAGAGGGTCGACTTTCCGACGTTCGGACGACCCAGGATGGCGACTGTGATGGTCATGGTCCTGGCCTGAACTTGGCAAGCGCTGAGGGCGGGCGCCGGGTGGGCGCGCCGGGGCGCACCCTAACGCAACGCCACCAGCGTGCCCGAGTGGGTCACAACGTAGAGGCTGTTGTTCGCCACTACCGGAGACACCGCGACACCGCTGCCCACATCGAAGAACCCCAGCGGCTTGCCGTCATAGGGCGAGACAGACAGCACCTGCCCGTGAGAGCCGGCCACAACCAGACGGTCCCCGGCGAGCACCGGCCCGGTCCAGCGGATCGGATCGTCCTGGTCGTCGGGATCTTCGAAGCGCGGCAAAGGCTGAACCCAGCGGATCCGGCCGTCCCGGCGCTGCAGGCAGACAAGCTGGGAATCCTTGGTCAGGACATAGATCACGTCACCGGCCGGCCAGGGCATCTCGATACCGCCGAGATCGGCCTGCCAGACCCGCACCCCCTGACGCGTGTCGATGGCCAGCATGCGTCCGGCATGGCTGACCGCCAGAACCATGTCACGGTCGATGACCGGGAGGCCGCGGATCTGCGCGATGTCGGCCAGCGGATCGATGCGCCGGATTGCGCTCAGGTTCTCCGACCAGACGACGCGGCCACTGTCGGCCAGCATGGCCAGGATCTCGCCGGAGGAGTACGGCACCACCACCAGGTTGCCGGCCGCGGCCGGACTGGCGGAGCCCAGCAGGCCCGCCGTTTCCTGCACACCGACATGGTTCCACAGCCGATCGCCGCTTTCGGCGTCGACCACGATCATCTGGTTGTCGAAGGTTACGGCGAAGACGCGGCCGTCGTTCACTGCGGGCCCGCTGCGCATCGGGGCGGGGCCCCTGTGCTCCCACAGCACCTCGCCGCTGCGTGCATTCAGCGCGAAGAGCTTGGCGAATCCGGTCGCGACGAAGACCTTTCCGTCCTGGTAGGCAATGCCGCCCCCGAAGAAGCCGTCATCCTCGTCATCGTCCTCCAGGTCGACGCGCCACACGCGGCTGCCGTTGCTGGCGGAAAAGGCGGAGACGACGGAGCGC
The DNA here is from genome assembly GCA_001657395.1 of Rhodospirillales bacterium BBD 1991-14. Classification (GTDB taxonomy): domain Bacteria; phylum Pseudomonadota; class Alphaproteobacteria; order Kiloniellales; family Kiloniellaceae; genus Pelagibius. Next base: position 187,569 of record LYSY01000005.1, read on the forward strand.
GCGTCCATGGTGTACACCAGATCGCCCACCACCAGGGGCTGGGCCAGGACCTGTGCCACATCGCCGGAGCCCTCGCCGATGTCCGCGCTCCAGATGCGCCGGGGATTGGCGCTCAGCGAAAGGTGGTACATGGCATGGGCCGCCGAGCCGCCGGGCTGCGCCCAGTCGGTGTTCACATAGGGCTCAGGCAGACGGACCGCGACATCGGCAATGCTGGGGTCCGGGCGCAGGCCGCGCTCGATGGCCAGGATAGCGATCCGGTCGCCCGGCAGCGGCGGATCCTCCGGCGCACCGAAGAAGTCGTCGAAACTGCAGCCGCTCAGAACCAGGGCCAGCGGACCGAACAGAAGGGTCGGCAGCGCGCGTACGCGCAGGCGGGAAAAAGACATCAGCGGGATCATCCAGGCAGTGCGGCAAGCAACTGGGCGGCACGGGTTCGGCTACTGGCAGGGGCTTCGGGATCGTCGGTGATCTCGGTCAGGATCTCACGCGCCTCCTCTTCATCCCCATCTTTGAGGGCAACCGCAGCCAGGAGTTCCAGAGCGGTGAAGCGGTAGGGTGCGCCGGGAGCGGCCAGCGGCTGCAGACGGCCGCGCAGTTCGGCCGGGTCGCCGTCATCCAGATCGCGCATCACGGCGTTGAGCGCCCCGAGGCCGCTGACAGCCTGGGGCGCAGAGCCGTTCTGCGCAAGTTGGTTCCAGATGTCCTGCGCCGTCGCCGTATCCCCTGCTTCGGCGGCCAGATGCGCCTCTGTCAGCGCCGCCAGAAGCGCATAGCCGCTGCCGCTGGGATCGCTCAGCGTCCGCAGGGCCTGTCGGCCCGCGGCCTCGTTGCCGTCCTCGATCAGCGCCAGGGCTGCGGAATAGGCATCCGACTGCTCGCCGCGCAGTTTCTCGTCGTAGGCCCGCCAGCCCTGATAGCCCGCCGTACTCAGAACCACGACCGCCGCGACCAGATAGATGTAGAGGCTGTAGCGTTTCCACCAGTCGGCCGCCTTATCGCGGCGCAGGTCCTCTTCGACTTCCTTAAAGATGTCGGACACTCAAGACTCCTCGACGCTCTCTCCCCGACCGGCCTCAAAACCGTCCCCGCATGCGATTTTCATTTACGCTTCCGGAGGTCACCCCCGGGCGTTATCCCAGGGGGTCATCGTTCTGCAACACGACCGCGCCCCGTTTGATAATGCCCCGGGGGGCCGTCATCAACCTTCTATTCGTGCTATCGCCCGGGCCGCGGCCAAGCGGGTCTGCCCGGATCAGGTTCTGCGGATCAGGCCGCCTTCCATTTGATGCTGCAGCCCATCGAGGCGACCTGCTCTTCCGGGCCACGCCCGGTCTCGGCCACCGCCTGCATGGCCTCGAAGAGTTCCCGCCGGGCGTCAGGCACCAGCGTGGTCCGGGATTCGTCCAGGCGTCCGCGGTACTGCAACTCCCAGTCGGCGTTGAAGCCGAAGAAATCCGGGGTACAAATGGCATCGTAGGCCCGCGCGGTTTCCTGCGTCGGATCCACCAAGTAGGGGAAGCCGAAACCGTGCTCCCGGGCGAATTCCTTCATGTTTTCAAAGGAGTCCTCCGGATAGGCGGCGGCGTCATTCGCGTTGATCCCGGCGAAGCCGATCCCGATCGCCTGAAGGGCCCGGGCCTCTTCGGCCAGACGCCCGGCGACCGAGCGCACATAGGGGCAGTGGTTGCACATGAAAACGATCACGGTCCCCTTGGGGCCCGCCACGTCGTCCAGGTTGTAGGTCCGTCCGTCGATCCCCTGCAGGGAGAAGTCGACCGCCTTCCATCCAAAGTCGCAAATCGGTGGCACCGCCGCCATCTTTTGCCCTCCGCAAGAGTCTTTTAATTCAGAAGCTTAGGTGGTCGTTATGACAGCTTCCGGCAAGCGGCGCACGTTAACATTTTTTTCAACGCGACAGGACAGACTGATGCTTGGGGTTTTGGCTCCAGGCCACCCCGGATCTGCAGGATGCAGGTCGCCAGGTACCCCGGGCCCGAGAGAAATCTGGGCCCGAGAGGATAAAGGCCAAGAGGATCAAGGTATGAGACGCTGCCGCCTGTCCGTTCTTCTGCGCACCGCGGTCCCCGTGCTGGGGCTGAGCCTGGGTGCCTGCGATCCCGCCTCCCAGGCCATGCTGGCCGGCGCCAGCCTCGTGACATTCGTCCATACGGACAAGACCCTTGGCGATCACATGGCGACCTGGGCCTTCGATCAGGATTGCTCGGTCCTCTATGCGGCCGACGGCGAGCCCTATTGCCAGCGCTTCGTCACCGAGGAGGAGCGCCACGCCGCCGAGTCGGCGGCCGCAGCCCAGCAGGCCAACACCTACTGCTACCGGACCCTGGGCGCCATCAACTGCTTCCGCGAAGCCGACAGTCTCGCCAGCACCCAGGCCCGCGTCCGCTGATCGCGGGTGCCCCTGGCACGCCCTGGCCCCGCCTGGCCATGCGTTCGGCATCCCAGGCGGGAGCCTGCCGCCATGTTGCATCGCACAAATGTCCTCTCTGGACGGCGGCTGAAAATTCGGGAACACTAAAAGCCCTAGGGACTATGACGCTTGGGAGACTGTCCGCGTCCATGAGCCAGCTGTACCGCTTCAGCGAACACCGCAAGGCGCCCAGGCGCGTATTCTTCAGCCGCTCCGAACTCAATCAATTGCTGTCGCTCTACAGCCGCAACGTCGCCAATGGGAACTGGCGCGACTATGCCATCGACCAGATCGGCGGCACTGCCATATTCTCGGTGTTCCGGCACACCCATGATGCGCCGCTGTTCTCCATCGCCAAGCAGGGCAGCAGCCGCAGCCCGGAATTCGTGGTCTTCTCAGGCCGGGAAAAACTGAAGAGGGCCAAGACCTTGCCTGATGCCCTTAAAGTCTTCAGAAATCATCTGAAGGTCGTCTGCTAAGGCACACTCGCACCGCGTGATCGCAGTGTGTTCAATCCCCAAGCGATCTCTTTAAGATCAGTTATAAATTACTGATTCATATGAGCTAAAGGCAGCTTCCCTGCTATCGCAGCGATAGAATTCTTAACCTAAACCTTTAAGCTGCGGGCAATCTCTTCGTGGGACCATGGGACAATTCCTGAGCTTTCCCCAATCGGCTTGAGGAAGAGTATCTGTCTCGATCGGGCCAGCGGCGGACTCCCCCAACTGCCGCTGGCCCACCCCGACCCAGAGGACCGGTAGCGGCGCGCTTGCAGATCAGCGCAGGCGATGCCTCCTCTTGCGGCTGGGGCTGGGAGAAGTCGGGCCGCTGAGGAGAGGTGCAGACCATGGCGCGGGATTCGGAAATTACAGAGATCGACCAGGCCGCCAACGACGGGTCCGATGGGTCCGACCGGCGGCGCTTCATCCGCGCCGCCACGGTCCTGAGCGCCCGCCTGCTGACCCGCCGGGGCGCCTTCGAGGGCACGGTCCTCGATGCCTCCCTGAACGGCGTCAAGGTCTGGACGGCCGGCGACGTGCCGGTCGGCAGTGCCGTGACGCTGGTCCTCGCCGGCGCGGTGCACTTCGGCGGCACCGTGGTGTGGCGCCGCGGCGAGACGCTGGGCATCTGCTTCCACGACGACCCGGAGAAGGTGGCCAGCATCATGGCCGCCCTGCTGCCCCAACGCTGCCTCCAGGTCGGCCACGCCTAAGGCGGGATACCCTACCCCGACTCTTCCCCTACTCCCACTCGATGGTTCCCGGCGGTTTCGAGGTCACGTCGTAGACCACGCGGTTGATGCCGCGCACCTCGTTGATGAGGCGCGTGGCGACGGCGGCCAGAAACTCGTGGTCGAAGGGATAGCTCTCCGCGGTCATGCCGTCGGTCGACGTCACGGCGCGCAGGGCGCAGACGTAGTCGTAGGAGCGCGCGTCGCCCATCACGCCGACGGTCTTCACCGGCAGCAGCACGGCGAAGGCCTGCCAGATGGCGTCGTAGAGGCCGGCCTTGCGGATGGCGTCCAGATAGACCGCATCGGCCTTGCGCAGGATGTCCGCCTGCTCTCGGGTCACCGGCCCGGGAATGCGGATCGCCAGTCCCGGCCCGGGAAAGGGATGGCGGCCGACGAGGCGCTCCGGCAGGCCCAGTTCCCGTCCGAGGGCGCGCACCTCGTCCTTAAAGAGTTCGCGCAGCGGCTCCACCAGCTTCATGTTCATCCGCTCCGGCAGGCCGCCCACGTTGTGGTGCGACTTGATGGTCACGCTGGGCCCGCCTGTGAAGGAAACCGACTCGATCACGTCCGGGTAAAGCGTGCCCTGGGCAAGGAACTCGGCGCCGCCCATCTCGTGCGCCTCTTCCTCGAAGACGTCGATGAAGGTGGAGCCGATGATCTTGCGCTTCTGCTCCGGGTCGGCGACGCCCTCCAGCTTGCCGAGGAAGACGGCGCTGGCGTCGCGATGCACCAGCGGGATGTTGTAGTGGTCGTGAAAAACCTTCACCACCTCCTCTGCCTCGTTCAGGCGCAGCAGGCCGTGATCGACGAAGATGCAGGTGAGCTGGTCGCCGATCGCCTCATGGATCAGCACCGCCGCGACGGAGGAGTCGACACCGCCCGAGAGGCCGCAGACGACGCGGCCCTGCCCGACCTGTTTGCGGATCGCCTCGATGGCCTGCTGGCGGAAGGCCGCCATGGTCCAGTCGCCGCCGCAGCCGGCGACCTTGTGGGTGAAGTTGGCGAGCAGCCTGGCGCCGTCGGGCGTGTGCACCACCTCCGGATGGAACTGCACGGCATAGATACGGCGCGCCTCGTCCGCGACCACGGCATAGGGCGCCCCTTCGGAGGTGCCATAGACCTTGAAGCCCTCCGGCAGGCGCACCACGCGGTCGCCGTGGCTCATCCAGACCTGGTGCTTCTCGCCGGTCGCCCAGACGCCCTCGGTCAGCGTGCAACTCTCCTGCATCTCGACGAAGGCCTTGCCGAACTCCTGATGGTCGGAGCCCTCGACTTCGCCGCCCAGTTGGGCACAGAGCGTCTGCTGTCCGTAACAGATGCCGAGGATCGGCACGCCCAGATCGAAGACCGCCTGGGGCGCGCGCGGCGTGTCGCTGCCGGTGACCGAGGCCGGGCCGCCGGAGAGGATCACGCCTTTCGGCGCGAAGTCGGCAATCTTCGCGGGGTCGGTGTTGAAGGGAAGGATCTCGCAGTAGACACCGCTTTCGCGGACACGCCGGGCGATGAGCTGGGTGACCTGGGAGCCAAAATCGAGAATGAGAATGCGGTCGGTCATAGGGAAGGTCCATCGGTCTTGGGAGTGGGCGCCCGTTCGCCCTGCGGCGGCGATGCGGGATGTGTGGTGTCAATGCGGGTCATGTTTCGGTTTGCTCACGCTTCGGTTTGCGCCGTCCAGGTTTCCAGATCGGGCCAGCCGTAAGCCAGTTCCTGCAGGCCGACCCCGGCGAACTCCTCGACCCGCTCGCCGGCGCGCTGCCCGCCCATGGCCTCGTAGAAAAAGCGCGAGGGGTTTTCGGCCAGCACCCAGACATGGGCGCCGCGATGGCCCTCCCCCTCAAGCCCGTGAAAGGCGGTCGCGAGAAGGCGGCGCCCCAGGCCCTGGCTCTGCCAGTCGACCGTGACGTAGAGCGCGAAGACCTCGCCGCTGAAGGGCAGGCCCTTGCTGCGCGACGGTCCGAAGGTGACGAAGCCGACGATCTCCTCGTCGATCTCCGCCACCACAAGATCGTTGCCCTTGGTGGCATTGGCGGCGGCGCGATGCCACTGGGCGGAGGACCGCGCCACCGTCATGCGTGCCAGATAGTCGGCCGGAACCAGCCCCGCATAGGTGCTCTGCCAGGTTTCGACATGGACCCGGGCAATCCCATCGGCATCGCGGATCAGGGCCGGGCGCAAAATGACGTCGTCCGTCATGCGTCTGCTTCGGTCATGGTTCTGCGCGCCTGTCGAAGACGGCAACGAAAAAACCGTCGGTGCCGTTGACGGCCGGCGTAAGTGTCAGGCATTCGCCTTTCGCCGGGCAGGGCCCGTTCAAATGACGCGCCCAGAGTTCATCGACCGGATGAACGACATAGTCTTCCTGCGCCGCCAAAAAGGCCTCCGCTTGGTCTTCGTTTTCTTCCCGCAGCAGGGAACAGGTCACATAGATCAGCCGCCCGCCCGGGCGGACCAGGGAAGCGGCCTTCGACAGGATGTCGCGCTGGCTTGCGCGATAGCCCGAGAGTTCCGCCGCAGTCAAGCGCCATCGGGCATCGGGCTGGCGCCGCCAGGCCCCGCTGCCCGAGCAGGGGGCATCCACCAGAACGCGGTCGAAAGCCTGATGGAGATCGCTGCCCGCCTCCGCCCCGGCCAGGACCCGGCACTCCACGAAGTCGGCACCGGCACGCTGCAGACGTGCGCCCGCGCGCTCCAGGCGCCGCGGGTCCGGGTCGCTGGCGATCAGCCGCCCCTGCCCTGCCATGGCGGCGGCCAGGGCCAGGGTCTTGCCGCCGGCCCCGGCGCAAAGGTCGGCGACGGCCATGCCCGGGGCGGCATCGCAGAGCAGCGCCGCCACCTGGGAGCCCTCGTCCTGGATTTCGATCAAGCCGTCCCGAAACGCCCGGCTTGCCTGCACCGCGCGGCGCCCGGACAGCCGCAGGCCGAGCGGCGAGAGCGGCGTCGGCTCGCTCTCGATCCCCTCGGAAGCCAGGGCCGCCCGCGCCGTCGCCCGGTCCGCCTTCAGACTGTTGCACCGCAGGTCCGTCGATGCCTGGGTGCCCAGGGCCGCCAGTTCGGCTTCCAGGTCCGATCCGAAAGCCCGCTCCAAGGCCGGCATTAACCACTCCGGGATCTCGAGGCGCACCGCCGCCGGCTGCTCCGGCGAATCCAGATCCTTGCCTTCGAGGATCCGCAGCAGGTTGCGCTCGCAATCAGCGAGCGATGCCGGACCGTAGGGTTCGGCCCCACAGAGGCGGTCGAGTGCCTCGACTGTCTCCGCAGCCCGCAGCACGACGTCAGCCAGCACCCAAAGGCGCGGCTCGGCCTCTGTCTGGCCGACACGGCCCAGCCACCAGCCGAGCCGGGCACGGTGACGCAAAACGCTGTAGATCAGGGAAGACACGGCACGCCGGTCCTTCGACCCGATGTAGCGCCGCTTGCGAAGATAGTCGGCGATCACCTGGTCGGCAGGCCGCTCCGCGGCCTCGATCGCTTCGAGGGCCTCTATCGCAGCCTGAAGGCGGGCACCGGGCTTCACCGCACCCCCGGCAAGTCTTCAAGGCGCTTCGGGGCTTCAAGGCGCAATCCGGCTTCGCGTCCTGGACAGAGGTGCAGAACGCTCCCGGTCACATCTCGTTGCGGTAGTTGGGGGCCTCGCGCGTGACGGTGACGTCGTGCACGTGGCTCTCCCGCAAGCCCGCATTGGTGATGCGCAGAAAGCGCGCCTTGCGCTGCAGGTCGACGACGGTCGCGCTGCCGGTATAGCCCATCGCCGCCCGCAGGCCGCCGACAAGCTGATGGATAACCGCCGCCACCGGGCCCTTGTAGGGCACGCGGCCCTCGACGCCCTCGGGCACCAGCTTCAGGTTGTCCGCCACCTCCTGCTGGAAGTAGCGGTCCGCGGATCCGCGGGCCATGGCGCCCACCGAACCCATGCCGCGGTAGGACTTGTAGGAGCGCCCCTGATAGAGAAAGACCTCGCCCGGACTCTCCTCGGTGCCGGCAAAAAGTGAGCCGATCATGGCGGCGGAGGCGCCTGCGGCCATGGCCTTGGCCAGGTCGCCGGAAAACTTGATGCCGCCGTCGGCGATCACCGGAATGTCCTTGCCCTGGCACGCCTCCACCGTGTCGATCAGCGCGGTCAACTGCGGCACGCCGACCCCCGCCACCATGCGGGTGGTGCAGATGGACCCCGGACCGATCCCCACCTTGATGGCATCGGCACCGGCATCCACCAGAGCCTTCGCACCCTCGGCGGTCGCCACGTTGCCGGCGATCACCTGGGTCGAATTCGACAGGCGCTTGATCTGCCCGACCGCACCCATCACGCCCTGCGAATGGCCGTGGGCGGTGTCCACGACGATGACGTCGACCTCGGCCTCCAACAGTGCCTCGGCGCGCGCCAGACCGTCGGGCCCAACGCCGGTCGCCGCCGCCGCGCGCAGGCGGCCCTGCTCGTCCTTGCAGGCGTTCGGGAAGGCCTGGGCCTTCTCCATGTCCTTGACGGTGATCAGGCCGATGCAGCGATAGCTCTCGTCCACCACCAGCAGCTTCTCGATGCGGTGCTGATGCAGCAGGCGCTGCGCTTCCTCCTTGCTGACGCCCTCCTTGACGGTGATGAGGTTGTCCTTGGTCATCAGCGCCGAGACCGGTTCCTGCGGGTTCTCGGCGAAGCGCACATCGCGGTTCGTCAGCACGCCGACCAGCTTCTTGGTCTTGCGTTCGACCACCGGAATGCCGGAAATCCGGTAGCTCTGCATCAGGGCCAGGGCATTGGCCAGCGGCTCGTCCGGGTGGATGGTCACCGGGTTAACCACCATGCCGCTTTCGAACTTTTTCACCCGGCGCACCTCGTCGGCCTGCTGGGCGATGTCCAGGTTCTTGTGGATGACGCCCAGGCCGCCGGCCTGGGCCAGGGCGATGGCCAGACGGCCCTCGGTTACCGTATCCATGGCCGAAGACAGCAGCGGGATCCCCAGCTCGATCGAGCGGGTGAGACGCGTCCTGGTGTCTGTCTGGTTTGGAAGGATCGCGGATTCCGCCGGCTCGAGCAAAACGTCGTCGAATGTGAGAGCCTGACGAATATCCATGCCGATCCCCTTGGCGGTGATTGGCGCTGCATCATACACATGGGCTTGGCAATGCCAAGCGCTTTGCCGTGCAGCCCTGGGCCGCATCCTTGGCATAGCTCGTCCGGCCGGCCCGCCCGGCGGACCTCCAGACCGCCCGCGGCCTTGACCTGCATCATCGCGGCGCCACGCGCGGAGCGGCAGACTTGGCAGAGTTCCAAGACCGTCCCGCGAGAAGAGCCATCATGAAGCCCGTACGCAGCTGGATTGTCGTCGCCGACGGGGCTCACGCCCGAATCCTGGAGAACGACGGCCCCGGGAAAGGCCTCTCCCCCCTTCCCGAAGAGGAAAAACACCACAGCCATCGCCCGACGCGGGAGATCAACGCGGACCGCCCCGGCCGCACCCACGACCGTCTCGGCCCGGGCCGGCACGCCATGGAGCCGCCGAGCGACGCCCATCGCCAGGAAAAGCAGCGCTTTGCCGCCAGGCTGGCGGATCGGTTGAACGCGGCGGCCGCGGCGCGGAGCTACGACCGGCTGATCCTGGTCGCCCCGGCAAAGACCCTGGGGGATCTACGCCGCGGCCTCAGCAAGGAAACGGCCGCGAAAGTCCACGCCGAACTGGCCAAGGACCTGACACCCCTGGCCGACGCCGAACTCCCGGAGCACCTGGAAAAGGTGATCGCGCTCTAGTCGGTCGCGGAGACGGCGCGAAAGCCGGTCGCCACCAGATACATCTCGGAGGAATCCGCGCGGCTGGCCGCCGGCTTCACATGGTGGACCTTCTCGAAGTCGCGCTTCAGTTGGGCCAGCAGGTCCCGCTCGGTGCCGCCCTGGAGAACCTTGGCGACAAAGGTGCCGCCGGGGGCCAGAACCTCCTGCGCAAAGAGGTGGGCCGCCTCGACCAAGGCCATCACCTTCAGGTGGTCGGTCTTGGCGTGCCCCGTGGAGGAGGCCGCCATGTCGGACAGGACGACATCGGCCGGCCCGCCGAGAGTGGCTTTCAAACGTTCCGGCGCGTCATCATCGAGGAAGTCCCCCAGCAGCAGGTCGGCGCCGGCAACCGCCTCCACCTCCAGTAAATCGATGCCGACGATGTGCGCTGACGGGCCGCAGCGCTCCGCCGCCACCTGCAGCCATCCACCCGGCGCACAGCCAAGATCGACAATCCTGGCCCCGCTCTTCAGAAAGCGAAAGCGGTCATCCAACTGGGTCAGCTTGAAAGCGGCTCGCGAACGGTAGCCGCGCTTGCGAGCCTCGGCGACGTAGGGATCGTTCAGCTGCCGTTCGAGCCAGCGCGCGGACGAGGCTGAGCGTCGCTTGGCGGTTTTCACGCGAACCTTCAGGTTTCGACCGGAAAGACCGCGCCCGCTGTCTCTGGCGCCGGAGCCTCCCCTGCCGGCGCCCGCTCGCCCGCCCTGGCCGCGTCCGCCAGAGCGCCCACCGGAATGGCGCGCCATACCCCTATGCCCGCGACGGAGGAAGGCGCCGGCCGGAGCGGCGGTCCCGGCCGTGCATCATGGTGTAGAGCATCCCTTCTCTCAATCCGCGGTCGGCCACCCGCAGCCGCTCGGCCGGCCAGAAGCTGCAGAGTGCGGTCAGGATGGCGCAGCCGGCCACGACAAGGTCCGCACGTTCGGCGCCGATGCAGGCGTGATCGGCGCGCTCGCCATAGCTCATCGCCGCAATACGCCGGCAGATCCGATGCACCGTCTCCATGTCCAGATAGCTGCCGTCGACAAAGGATCGGTCGTAGCGCGGCAGATCGAAATGCACGCCGACCAGGGTGGTCACCGTGCCGGAGGTTCCCAGCATCTGGACCTCGCCGCCGGCGACACTCGCGCCGAGGTCGTGAAGTTCGGTAAAGCCGGACATGGCTTCGCGCATGACCCCCACCATCGCATCGTAGTCGGAGGGCGTGAGGTCGCCTCCCCCGAACCGCTCGGCCATGGAGATCACACCGATCGGAATCGACGACCAGGCATAGAGGGAGAGGTCTTCACCGGTCAGTCGGTCCGGCCCCGACCCGTTTGGCCCTGCTCCATCTGGCCCTCTTCCATTTGGCCCCCTTCCATTTGGCCCCCTTCCATTTGGCTGGGCGGCCTTCAGCCAGCACACCTCTGTGCTGCCGCCACCGATGTCGAAGAGAAGAACGTCGGGAACGTGCGGGTCGATCAGCGGGGCGCAGCCGTAGATCGCCAGCTTCGCCTCTTCGTCCTGAGAGATGATTTCAAGCTCGATCCCGGTCTCGCTTCTGACCCTGGCCAGGAAGGCCTCGCAGTTGCGGGCCCGGCGGCAGGCCTCTGTGGCAACGGCGCGGACCTGGGTGGCGCCGCGGCGGCGGATCTTGGAAGCGCAAACCTTCAGCGCATCGAGCGTGCGCGCCATCGCCTCGTCCGAGAGCCTTCCGGAGGCCGAAAGCCCCTCGCCCAGACGCACGATCCGCGAAAAGGCATCGACCACCCGAAAGCCGTCCTGCTGCGGGCGGGCGACCAGCAGGCGGCAATTGTTGGTGCCCAGATCCAGGGCGGCATAGACGCCGTTGGGCCGCGCCGACCCGTTACGGCGCGCGGAAGCCCCTTTGCGCTTGGCCCGACCCGGCCGGCGCTGCCCGTTTCCGAAGGCTGCCACCTAAAAACACTGCTCCTGTTCTTTCCGGCCGAACTTTTGCCGCCAGCCGTTAACTTCTGATCTTAGCGTGAAGCCGCGGGTTTGCACCAGTCCCGACCCTCGGGTTGGGTCGACCAGACCGCAAAAAAGCTACGGAAATCAGTTGAAAAGCCCCCCTTGATGGGACTATGTAATGCCTTCGCGCGCAAACGAGGGTTTGCGGCCCTGGCGCTTGTCCGGGCCTCTTGGTTGGACCCAAGGCAAACCACCTCTCTTGGGGGATAGTTTAGCGGTAGAACTCTCGGCTCTGACCCGAGCAGCCCTGGTTCGAATCCAGGTCCCCCAGCCAAGTCAACCAAGCCAAATCGCCCCAGCCTCCCGAGCGAAATGACAGGGCCCAAACAACCGGGCCCAAACAACCGGGCTCACATGACCGGGCTCACGCCAGACGGCTGTCGCCGCCCTCCGTCTCCAGGCCGGCAAGCACCGACTCGATCTCGCCGCTCCCCAGGCCAAGGTCTCCCAGGTAGCGGGTCATGCGGTCCCGGCGCTCGGCGATCAATGCGCTCAAGGCCCGTCGCTCTTCGGCCGAGGGCTGCGCATTCAAGACGCCGAAGACCTCGGCTTCCTTGTCGCGCCGGTTCTGAAGGCCCTTGTGCCGCTCGCGGTTCGACCCGAAGCGGATTTCATACCAGGCCATTTCCCGCCGGCCCTCACGCAAGGCTGCGCTCAGCCCGGGGCCGATGAGCGCCGGGCTGTTGTAGCAGAGCGAGAACAGGACCATCAGTTCCCGCGAACCCCTGAGCGTCTGCATGAGGACGTCGCCAAGACGCCGCTGCAGCACCTGCTCATACGCCGGCCGGATACGCTCGAAGAGGCGGCGGCCCTGCTCCCGTGAGATCAGGAAACTCAGCGCATTGCGCTGCCCGGGATCCTCGCCAAAGGAGAAAGGCGGAACCAGCGCCTTTGCTTCCGCCGGCGCGCCGCTGACCAGCGCCCGGCGCAGCTTGTCCAGAATCCTTCGGTCCGCGTCCGTCAGGGTCGCGCCGATAGCGGCCAAGTCCGCGTCCAGACCGTCGCGGTCGGGCCAGCCGGGCGCATCGACGAAGAGAGCGTAGCCGAGACCGAGCGTCGGGATGCCGCGATGGTCGGTGTAGACGCGCGGGACGAAGCCCTCGCTCTCCGCGATGAAGTCGAACAGCGCCTCATCATAGGAGCCCTGCACCGGGCGCGGCACGATTGCCATGGATCATCTCCCTTCCACGACCTGCAGCAAAAGCCTCGGCCCAGGGGCAAGCCGCGTCAAGGAGCCATTGGAACAATGTAAGGGCGCGGCAGAGGTGCCCAGGGCGCAAAGGAAGTGCCACCCTGGAGGGAGCGGCGTCGCTGGAGTGCCTCAGAACAGCCGGGTCATCCCGTCGCGCAGCAGCCACAGGACCACGGCGCCGCCGACAGCCATAAGCAGGACCGCGGCGAGCGCCAGTTGCCAACCGGGAGGAGCGGACACCTGCGCGCCGCGGCGGTAGCGCCGCCAGGCGAAAATCAAAAGCCCGATGGAGAGTCCCAGGGATGCAAGGCTGCCGAGGTCAGCGTCGTAGCTGCCCATCCGTCCCTCCGCCAGCAGGACCAGCAGAACGCTGACCCCGGCAAAGGGCGCGAGGCGCCGCTGATAGCCGCGATGACCCTGCTCCAGCGGCGACGGGTTGGACTGCGGCAGAACCGCGACACACAAGGCCAGAACTGTCGCGGCGGCCGGAACGATGACGGCGACCTCCGCATTGCGCGCGATGGCATCGGCAACCTCCCGCCAGGGCGCCGGCAGACGCCCCGCATCCACAGCCGCCTGGATCAGCGCATGGCTCAGGAACAGAGTCCAGGCCGCCAGGAGACCGGAAAACCCGACGGCATAGGCAAGGTAGGAAAGGCCGACGAGGCGCTGCATTCAAAAAGCCCTCTCCCACTTTCCGCGACCGCGCAGCCTTATGGCCTTGGCTGCACCTTAGTCCATCAAGTTTTGTCGGCCCTCGGACGGGAGGGGTTCATCTTGTCAAAGATGAAGACCCGGCAGGCATGCCGGCGTGGCCCCGTTGACGACGGCCCGGAGGCAGTGAACGAGCGCAGACCTACTGCACCGTGACCTCAACGCGCCGGTTGCGGGGTTCCGCCACCTCGTCAGCGGTTTCGACCAGCGGATTGCTTTCGCCGTGGGAGTCGACTTCGATCAGGTCGGGCTCCAGGCCCTCGGCGATGAGCAGTCTCCGGATCGCCTCGGCGCGCTGCAAGGCAAGCTGAGCATTGCGCCGCTCTCCGCCGATGCGGTCCGTATGCCCGACGACCGAGACCTCAGCAGCCGGATACTCCTTGATCGAGTCGAGGATCTCCGGCAGCTGCACCCGCGATTCCTCCGTCAGCCGGTCGGAACCGATGATGAAGTAGAGGATGAACGTCCGCGGCTTGCGCGGACTGGCGCCGATGGTCGTGCCCCAGGTTTCGTCGATTTCCTGCTGGCTGATCTCCTGCGGACGGCCGGGCGCGGTTCCGGCATCGGCGACCTTGACCGCAACCCCGGGGCTTTCGAGGGTCTGGGCGCCGGCTGTATTCTCCACCGTGATCGCACCGACGCTGCCGTCCTCTTCTTCCAGCAAAACGAAGCGGTTGCCCCCGGCGCAGGCGGTCAAACCCAGCATCAAGACCACTGACAAGACTTTGCGCAGCATCCGATCAGTCTCCCGCCACTTCGGCCAGAAAGCGGGTACCGCGTACGGCAACCGTGGCCACCGGTGTCTTCACCTTTACGGCATCGGGCGACAACTTTGCGATCACCCCGGATATGTACTGCATCGTGCCGCGAAAGAGTTCGACGATGAAGGAAAGCCGCCCTTCGGCCGGGACGAAGACGAACTCCGTGAACTGGACCCTGGAATTCGGGCCGATGGAAATGCGCGTGCCGTCCTTGAACGTCAGGCCGACGGAGCCTTCGGCGGTTTCGATCACATCCATGGCGTAGATGGCCTCACCGACGTCGAGTTGGGCGCGCTGCTCGGCGCGCTGCGCAAAAGCTTCGCCATCCACGACCTTCACGAGGGCAACCTCTTGCTGCTGTGCTGCGGCCGGCACAACCCAACCCGCCGCGATAGCGACAGCAAGGCCCAGGCCCAGACTTAGGCCCGCGATTGCGGACTTGGCTCTATGCGGATTCTTCAAAGCGTGTGGCCTCCTCGCCCTTTCGATCCGTTAGATTGCGCAGGCGCGATGCCGGAAACACCAGAATCGCCGTTGTTCCGCGGTCGGTAACGCTGGTCAGCTCCAGCCTGCCGCCGTGCATTTCGATCATTGCCTTGGTCAAGGGCAGGCCAAGGCCGATCCCCTCCAAATTCGAAGCGAGGGCGTGGTCGATACGCCGAAAGGGAACGAAGGCTTCGGAGACCTCCTTGTCCGACATACCGATGCCGGTGTCAGAGATCGAGAGGCGAAAATCCCCTCGCTCATCGACGCTTCCGGTCAGCCGGACCTCACCGCCCTTCGGCGTGTACTTGACCGCATTGGAGACCAGATTGAGAACCATCTGCGTGAACATCCGTTTGTCCGCCCAAAGCCTGTGCGCGACGGTTTCCCTGCCGAAGGAAACGGCGATCCCGCTATCGCGATAGGCCGATTGGACGGTCCGTACGCAGTCCGCCAAAACGTCCTGGAGGGGAAACTCCGATTCCGAGAGATGGCTTTCACCCGCCTCGACCTTTGACATCTCCAGAATGTCATTGACCAGCGACAGCAGGTGGCTGCCCATGTGATGGATGTCTTCAACGTAGTCGCGATACTTCGGCGGCGAGATCGGTCCGAGGATCTCGCGCTTCATCATCTCCGAGAACCCCAGGATGGCGTTGAGCGGCGTTCGCAGTTCATGACTCATATTGGCAAGAAAACTGGTCTTGGACCGGTTGCCGGCCTCGGCCAGGATCAGTGCCATCTCGCGCTCCTCAGCGCTGCGCCTGCGCTGTTGCTGTGCCTCGGCAAGGCCGCGCCCGAGAACGACGAGATAGGCGATGGACCCGACAACCGCCGTGTATGTGGGATCGAAGAGAAGGCCGTTGCTCTGCATCGCAAACAGGCTGCCGGCAAAGAGCAGGCCCAACAGCCCGAGCATGGCAGGCAGACTGGTGTAGCCCGACAGCCGCGGCACGGCCAGAACGACCAGAGACAACACGGCAAGAGCCAGCAAAGCCTCCCAAAGGGCGGCCGCCTGGGGTCTGACGAGAAAGCTTTCCGTCAACAGGTTCTCGAGGAAAAGGGCCTGCACATCCACGTCGGAGCGCAGGCTCCCGCTGGGGGTGACGAATTCGCGCCCAAGTCCGACACCGGTCGAGCCAAGCAGAACAATATGGCCCTGAAGGCTCGCCAACGGCACCGCGCCCGACATCAGGTCTGCCGCCGACACGCGCAGCAGGCTGTCGGCCGGCCGGTCACGAAGCCAGACGTGGCCTGAGTAGGTCGTGGGAATCTCCGTATCGGCTAAAGAGACCGCAGCAACACCCGGACCGTTGATTTCCACGGAGACGGCCTCGCCACCCCGGGCAATGCGCAACACCTCCAAGGCAAAGCTCGGGAGCACGGCATCGCCGACCAGCATGACCGCCGGCATCTTGCGGACCACGCCGTCGCCCGAAAGCTCCAGGCTGGCTACCCCGACACCGCTGCTGGCTTCCTCCAGGACCGGAAGATTGCGCAGCAGACCGGGGTAGCGCCGCAGCTCGGAAACGCTCTGCTGTCCGAGACGCAGCCTGATCGGGGCCTGCATACCGTTCTGCCCAACGGGCGCTTCGCCGTCATCGATGGCCGCAACCGCCAGCACTGTCGGCAGCATGCGCAGCTTGGCGGCCAGGATGGCGTCGTTCGACGGCAGGGCTGAGAGGCTCTCCCGCAAGGGGGCATCCAGCGGGAAGCGCCTCAGGAGACTTTCCGGCGAAAGCCGGTCAGGCTCGGCGAAGATGATGTCGATCCCAAGGACCAGAGGCTTGTTGGCGGCAATGCGGCCCACCAGGTCCGCCACGATGTCGCGCGGCCAGGGCCACTGCCCTTGCTGCGCCAGACTGCGCTCATCGATATCCACGACCGCAAGCGGCAGGCGCTGCGGCTCGACGGTGCCGGCGAAGACGGACTGGGCGACATCGAAGAACGCGTAGCGGAGCGTCGGAAAGGGATTGGGATCGGCGAACCGTAAGAGGACCACGGCCGCAAGCCCCACCCAGAAGGCCGCGCGGAGGGTCCACCGGCGGAGCATCACGGCCGCAGGCATCGGTCTCGACGAGAAGGGTCGCGAAGAGCTGGCCGCCGGTCCGCGGCGGAAAGGACCAGAGCGGCCAGGGTCGGAGCGGGCCTCCATGAGGGCGCGCTCAAGCGCCGCCATCTATGAGTGCCTCGTTGCTGCATGCTTTGAAACTTCCCTGCGGCCGGCCCCGACAACTCTCAGGATAGCACGGAGCGCTGGCCATCAATCAACAAATCGATTAGCTCAAGCGATGGAGTCCCTCTCCTCCGCGACGCTGTCGCGACCGCACTCCTGCGGCCGGTTTCACGGCAGGATCGGCGTTAACCCTTTAAAACACTGATTCATCGTCCCATCCCTTGCAGGGCTGGCTGCGCCAGCACAGCGGACAAGGCTCAAGGCGCAGCGATCACAATGCACAGGTTGGACTGCCTCTGTTTCGCAAACTGCAGGCTGTGGATCCGCTGCGTGAGGGCACGCCGCGCAGCATAAGGCCCAGCGATCTGATCAATCCTCGATTGGAATCGGGCTTCCCATGAAAATCAACTATAGGTAATGTGTTGCGGCCGATGGGAGAGACCGGTTTGCCGGGCGGGTCTTGTCGGCGGGGTGGGACCTAAATGTGGGGGAAAACGACATCATGTCTCCAGCAGAGCGGAAGCGGTTCGACCTGCGCTTTCTGCTGCGGCTCCGGCTGATCTTGCTGGTGCCGCTGCTTTTCGCGGCCGGCTGTGCACAGACCAGAAGCCTGGATGCCGGCGATGCCTTTCAGCGCCCAACAGGTGAAGTGACGGTCTTGCTGATGCCAGCAGACGTCGAGATCTCGCTCCTGACCACGGGGGGTCTCCTGGAGCCCAATGCGGCCTGGACCGAGCAGGGTCGCCGCAACGTCGTTGCCGCGCTGAAAGCGGAAATGGAAGAGCGAAACATCAAGGTCGTTTCCTATGCGGACGACAGCAATCCGACCTATGAAGTCGAACCGGAGCACCTTCAACTGGTGAAGCTGCACGAAGCTGTCGGCGGCGCCATTGCGCTTCACAAGTTCATACCCGCCCTGGCCCTGCCGACCAAGAAGGACAAGTTCGACTGGACCCTGGGCGAAGGGGTCCAGCGCCTGCGGGAGTCGCACGGCGGGAACTACGCCCTCTTTGTCTATGCCGAGGACTCCTTCTCCAGCGAGGGCCGTGTCGCCTTGACAGTCGCCCTGGCGATCCTCGGTGTCGGTATTCAGGGCGGACAGCAGATCGCCTTTGCTTCCCTGGTCGACATGGATAGCGGATCGGTGGTCTGGTTCAACGTATTGAACAGTGGTGTCGGCGATCTGCGTGACCCTGAACTGGCACGCGGTACCATCGATACCCTTCTGGACAGCGCACCTCTATGAGGCTGCCCTGCCTGCTCGCGGTGCTCGCCATTACGGTCGGCGGCTGCACGGCGGCCCCGCGGCCCGACCTGCAGCCGGGTACGACGCCGGCAGCCGACAGCGTGGAAGGCGGCCTCTGGATGGTCATGGAGCGGGCCGAAGCCCAGCTCAAGACGTCCGGCAAGGTCATCCCCAATGCTGCGTTGCAAAGCTACGTCCAGGATCTGACCTGCAAACTGGCCGGCGATCATTGCGGCCAGATCCGGACCTACGTCGTCCGTCAGCCGGGGTTCAACGCCTCGATGGCGCCCAATGGATTCATGACGGTGTGGAGCGGCCTGCTGCTGCGCTGCGAAAACGAGGACCAGCTGGTAACCGTTCTGGGTCATGAGATCGCGCACTATGTCAGGCGCCACTCCGTGCAGAGATGGGAAACGGCCCGCGATTCGCTGACGGCGGCCATGGTGTTCGGTGTCATGACCGCCGGCGTCGGCGTGCCGGTGGGCGGCCTCGCGCAGCTTGGTGTCATTGGACACATTCAGGCCTACAGCCGGGACCATGAGCGCGAAGCGGACCGTTTGGGTTTCGAACTCATGGCGAAACATGGCTACGACCCCCAGGCGGCGGCCCAGGTTTGGAGCAACCTGATTGCGGAAAGAGAGGCCGCTGAAGCGGATCGACCCGATCCTTTTTTCGCCTCTCACCCGCCGAGCGAGGAGCGGATGGAGTCGCTCAGAGAGATGGCCAATGCCCTCGCGGAGGTGACGGTTCAGTCGGAGGCTGAAGGCAGGGATCTGCGTTTTCGAAACACCATGACACCTCATCTCGAAGCCTGGTTGGAAGACGAGGTCGACCTTGGACGCTATGCGCAGACTCAGGTCCTTCTGGACCGCCTGAAAGAGCGCGGGCACTCCCAGGGCCTTGCCTGGTACTACCAGGGCGAGGTCCTGCGGCGAAATCCGGGTTCCGAGGACAGATCAGAGGCGGTAGCCGCCTACAGGCAAGCGCTCAATCACGCCGATGCGCCTGTCGCGGTTCACCGAAGCCTGGGCATCCTGCTTTCCAAAGACGGCGACGTTGCCGGAGCCCGTGCGGCCTTTGCAACTTACCTGCAGGCCGCTCCGGATGCAGAGGACCGTGAAATTGTCCAATACTACCTGAGTGAACTGGAGACAGAATCGTGATCCGAGGACTGAGGGTGTTCGCAGTACTGGTTGTCGCCGGTTTGGCCGCGGGCTGTACGACCTTTTCGGAGGTGCCATCATCGGAACCCCAGGTGATCGGCGGCGTCTTTCGCGTTCAGCCAGGCGTTTTGTGGAGCGCGGCAAAGGACGGCAACAACCAGACCTGGACCATCAATGGCATCGGCCTGGAGTCTGTTTCTTTCATTACCAACGTGGCGGACGGCAAAGCGATTGCCCCGCGCCTTCAGGGAGAAAAAGCGCCGACCTTCCGCAGCGATATGACTGCCTCGGACATTGTCGACCTCTATGAAGCAGTCCTCACCGCCCGCGACTACGCGCAGATACAGATCCTCGATCTACGGCCGCATGAGATCTCGGGCCAGAATGCCTTTCGTTTCGAGTACACGGCCTTCAACACCAACGGTCTGGAGAAAAAGGGCGTCGTCATTGGCTTGATCGACGATGAGAAAGGCTTGAATCTGGTCGTCTACGAGGCCGCAGCCGAACACTATTTCGCGGCCTCGCTGGGCGCGGCGGAGAAGCTGCTCAACTCTCTGGAACGGATCTGAGCGGCCCCGGTTCGACACGCCGGATACCTGTCGCCCCGCACGCGCCTTTGGCTTTCGGCCTACGCGGCAGCCGCTAAGTCAACAGGCCCCTGATCTCCGACAAGACGGCAGCCGGTATCGACAGGCCGTCGCGTTCGGCGGCGGCACGGGCAGTCAGACGACGCGTTCCCGGCAGACGCGCACCGGGTTGCGCCTCCAGAGCCTCGATCAGGACCTCGAGCCGGTCCGTGAAGCCGCCGCCGGAAAGCGGCACGGGATCGATGGCGATCAGCAACTGGCCGACAGCCGGTGCCGCGCCCTCGGCCGTGAAAAAGGAGGAGGCTTCGAAGCCGTGGTTGGCGCCGACCAGCGTGGCGGACAGCACCTCCACCATCATCGCCAGCGCCGCGCCCTTGGCCTCGCCCATGGGCACCATGGTGCCGCCTAGGGCCGCCTCGGGATCGCGGGTCGGACTGCCGTCGGCATCCAGCGCCCAGCCCTCGGGGATTTCCTCCCCGGCCTTGGCCGCGGCCATGACCTTGCCGCGGGCAACCTTCGCGAGGGACAGGTCGATCACCAGCGGTGCGCCGCTGCGGCGCGGGGCGGCCATCGCGATGGGGTTGGTTCCGAAAAGACCCCGGTTGCCGCCCCAGGGGGCGATGGCCTGCGGCGAGTTGCCGAGCAGCAGTCCGACCAGCCCTTCCCCGGCCAGCCGTTCGACGTGGTAGCCGCCCTGTCCGAAGTGATGGGAGTTGTGGATCGCCGCCAGAGCCACCACCTGGCCCCGCGCCATGGGAATCAACGCCTTGCAGGCAAGGTCCATGGCCGGGAAGGCAAACCCGGCGCCGGCATCGATGCGGACTGCAGAGGGAGAGAGCCGCTCCATCCGCGGCGATGCCTTGCCGCGAACCTTGCCGCTGCGGGCCTGCGCCGCATAGGAGGCCACCCGCGAGAGACCGTGTCCCTTCTGTCCATCGGCCTCTGCAGCCACCAGCGCGGCAGCGACGGAAGCGGCATTGTCCTCCGCCGTGCCGGACGCCACCAAGGCGCCGACCACCAGGTCGCGCGCCTCGGCCGGCGTCAGCCGCTCCACCGCCGCGCCGTCAGGCACTGCGGTAAAGCTTGGTCATGACGAACTCGCGGTGCTTCAAGGCTTCCGCTGCCGTCAAACGCCCGTTGCAGGTCCGAACCGTGATGTCGATCAGCGCATCGCCGGCCTCGTCCATGTTCATTTCGCCGCGCAGAATGCCGGAGACGTCGAGATCGACGTGCTCGCCCATTTCGCGGGCGGTCTTCGGGTTTGCCGTCAGTTTGATCACCGGCTCGATGGGGTTGCCGATGATGTTGCCCTGGCCGGTCGGGAAAAGATGGACGACGAAGCCCGCGGCCGCCTGCAGGGTCACGCATTCCGCCGCTGCCGAACTGGTGTCCATGAAGTAGAGGCCCGGGCCCTTGGCGGGCTGCTCGGCGGGCTGCAGAACGTCGACGAACTTGGTCTTCCTGCCGATCTTCTGCAGGTTGCCGAAGGCCTTTTCCTCGATGGTGGTCAGCCCGCCGGCGATGTTGCCCTTGGTCGGCTGGCTGTCGGAGAGGTCGCTCGTCTTGTGCGGCTCGATGACCTCGTCCATGTAGGCCTGCCAGGTGTCGAGGAACTTCTGCGCGACCTCCGGCGTCGCGGCGCGGGTCGCGCAGACCTGCTCGGCCCCCGTCAGTTCCGAGGTCTCGCCGAAACAGGTGGTGGCGCCGATTTCATCGAACTTGTCGATGAAGTTCCCCACGGTCGGATTGGAGGCAAGGCCCGAAGTCGTGTCGGACTCGCCGCACTTGGTCGAGACCCAGAGTTCGTTCAGATCGCAGGGTTCGCGCTGCAGCTCGCTGGCCCATTGGGAAAACTCCTTGGCCTTGCGGGAAGCATCAGCCACAACCTTGATCTCGCCGTGGCCTTCGATCGCGAAGCCCTCAACCCGCTTGCCGGTCTTGGCGATCCCCTCGACCACGCGTCCGGTCCAGCCCGGCTCGATCCCGATCACGATCACCGCGGCGACGTTGGGGTTGCTCCCGGTGCCGATCAGGGTGCGAAAGTGCAATTCCAAATCCTCGCCGAACTGCAGCCGGCCATAGTGGTGCGGCAAGGCCAGGCAGCCATCGATGTTGTTCGCCACCTTCTCGCAGGCGGCATTGGAGAGGTCGTCGAGCGGCAGAATGACAACGTGGTTGCGAACGCCGACCCGGCCGTTCTCCCGGCGATAGCCGTGAATCTTCTGTGCGGTCATCTCACCACCTCTTCGTCTTGACGTTCTGGGTATGCACATGTCCACCCTTGGCAATGGCAGCGACGGCCTTACCGATGTCGTTGCCGTACTTCAGGATGGTGTCGCCCTCTGCGATGTCCCCCAGCGCAATCTTGTGGCCGAGCGGGATCGGATCGATGCAGGCGATCTCGACGCGCGAGTCGTCGGCCATCACCCAGCCGGAGAGCGTGGTGTTCGCGGCAATGCCCTCTTTCACGATGACCCCGACCGTGTCCTCGGCATCGTGCACAATGAAGTCTGGCGCCGACATTTCGGATGTTCTCCCTTACCTGTTCGTCTTGAAGCATGACAAAAGAAGCGGCCCGACGGGCCCTTCATGCCGGGCCCGGGCGCTTGTCTGTTCAGCGTTTTAAATTTATATGTTATATCTTATATAAGACAAGAAATTTCTTTTGCGGATCGAACGGGCGTGGAGGCCGGCCTGTGTCGCAGGCAGGCTTCGCGCCAGCCCGGTCCCCTCAGATTTGGGCCTTCAGAATTAGGAACTTCGATTTGGCCGAGCAATCACAGCCCCTTCCCGGCCTCCGTCCGCTTTATCAGCAGGTCAAGGACCTGCTCATGGAGCGCCTCGTCGGCGGCTATTGGCGCCCGGGCGACCTGCTGCCCAGCGAGTTTCAGTTGGCGGCGGAGCTGAACGTAAGCCAGGGTACGGTCCGCAAGGCCCTGGACGAGATGACGGCCGGCAGCCTCCTGGTGCGGCGCCAGGGGCGCGGCACCTTCGTCGCCGAACACGACCAGGAGCACGCGCTCTTTCATTTCTTCAAGATGATCGGACGCGACGGCGAGCCTGTGGTGCCGGAGAGCCGCGTTCTGCGCCGTAGTCTGGGCGCTGCGCGCAAGGACGAGGCTCTGCGTCTCCAGCTTCGTGGCGAGGAAGCCGTTTTCCGGATTACCCGGGTGCGAACCATCGACGGCAAGGCCGCGATCCTGGAACGGATCGTCCTGCCCCAGCGGCTGTTCCCTGACCTTGCCGAGCGGCGGGAACTGCCGAATACGCTCTACACCCTCTTCGCACACCACTATAACGTGACGGTCACCAAGGCCGTCGAGCGCCTGCGCGCCGTCACGGCGACGCCGGACGCCCAGCGGCACCTGGGATTGGAGCCTGGCACGCCCTTGCTGGAGGTGGATCGCGTGGCGCTCGCCCTGGATGGCAATCCGGTGGAATGGCGGATCTCACTCTGCCACACCGAGGAGACCGCCTACGGAATCTCCCTGGCCTAGAGCAGATCCGGGTTTGATGGAATCGCGAAGGCGATCCATCCAACCCGGATCTGCTCTAACTCTTAGGTGTAAAGCGGCTTCACATGTTCTAGGCTGCGGGCCGCGGCGCGGCATCAACGGCGCGTCAGGAAGCCGCCGGCCTTCAGAAAGGCAAGCGTGTTGCGATAGGCCCGCTCCGCCGCCTCCTCGTTGCCGCCGGCGTGCCCGCTGCGGCTACAGCCGGCCAGCACGGCGCCGAGGTTTGCAGCATCGATCTCCAGCCCGCTGCGGGTTTCCAAAAAGCCACCGTCTTCCTGTTGCTCCAACTGGCAAAAGGCTGGCGAGGGCGCAGTGATATCCACCTTGCCGAACATCTCCAGAAGAGGATGATCGAAGGCGTGCCGCGCATCCGGGTGGACCACCAGCTTCATGTTGTTCGGACCCTCCGGCCCGCGTGTCGCTGCCGCCAGATCGGCGCAGCGCTCCGGCGGAACCAGGTCGTCCAGCGCACCGGCCTGAATGAGGATCGGTGCACCGGTGGTCACGGGCCGGCGCAGCCGCAGGCCGCACCAGGGATAGTAGGCGACGTGCAACGCAAAGCGCACCTCCGCAGCGGCCAGCCTTTGCCGGATCGCCTCATAGCCCGCGTAGAGCGCGGCGATACCGCCTTTCGAGAAGCCGATGACTCCGACGCGCCGGGGGTCGATCCGGGGATCGCGCAGCAGGAACCGCAGCCCGCCGTAGGCATCGGCGAGCATCGAGGCGGTGCTTACAAGGGTCTGGTCGCGTACGGTATGGTCAACGTCGCGCGGCGAGAAGCTGTCGACGGCCAGAACGGCCACCCCTTCTTCCCGCAGGCGTTGGGCATAGAGCCAGTCCTGCGAACCCTGACCGTTGGAGGTGTGGAGCAGGACCAGGGCCGGATAAGGCGGTTTGAAATTCTTGTCCTCCGGCAGGACCAATACCGCCTCGGCCTGCTGCGCCTCCCCGGCCTCCCCGGCCAGCAGTTGATCGACGAAGCCATAGCTTCGGCTCTCGAAGGCGACGGCCTCGACCATCGCCGGTCTGGCGACACAGGCGCCTGCCGCAAACATCATGATCAGCGACACCAGCAGCCGCAGCTGCCGATCGCCGGCACGTATCTCTCTTACCGTGTTCCCTTCAAGATCATCTCCCATGCGCCCCTCCCCCGGCGCGCCCGGCTAGTCCATGCCTATCGCTCCGCCAGGCTGCAGTCCGTCACGCTGGCCAGCGTGGGCCAGCCGCCTCCACGCCGATGCTTGCAGCTTTCCAGCCACTGGATCGTGGTGTTGACGAGAGCGATGGTGCGTTGACGCAGGGTCTCGTCCACCATGTAGTGGTCGCGTCCGAAGTCGGCGAGCGTCACGCTTTCAGGCGCGATCAGATCGGCCAGCAGATTGAGGCCGTCATTCGGCCCGTAGGGCCTCAGGATGATGTAGGTATCGCGCACCTCGTCCGAGATGGTGCCGGTCACCGGGATGCCGATGTAGTTGACGATCAGCAGATCCTCATCCGTCCGGATCTGCTTGAACGCGGCCCGGCGTCTTTTCGTCAGCATGGAATGCATGCCGGGATCGTCGACGAAGGCGCGATACTTGGAGAGCGGGCCGTCGCCCAGGACCTCGTCCGCCAACGGCGTTCCCTGCAGGGTCCCGACAATGTTGATCCAGGCCTTGATACGCCCGGCATAGTCCGGTTCGAGCGCGGAGAGCGCCAGCGCCACCTCCGGGCTCGACTTGCTGGCACTGACCACGATCACCTTGCTGTCGGGGGCCGTGTTGCGGCGCAAGTAGTCGGCCACGACCAGCGCGTTGGTGTCGATAGAGCCGATCTCGTCGGTTCTGACCAATTGCGGCGTGAGACCGGCATCGCTCAGCGCAAGACGCGGGTCAGACAAGTCTGCGCCGGTGTTCTTGTGACTCTCGTAGTGATAGGCCGGAACGAAGACGAGCTGATAGTCCGCGGCCTGGGGCAGCAGCGTCCGCCCCTCCTCAACGGCATAGCCTTTCAGGGCCCGCGCCAGATGCACCTCGTAGGATCGGCGCAGCAGTTGATTTGCGGGCGCCCGGTTGATCAGGTCCGCAAAGTAAATGGCCGCGAAGTCGACGGAAAAGGCATCGGCGATGCGGTTCAGGGCATCCCGGTCCGGCAGCCCCCCCTCGCCGCGCTCCGCGTAGAGGGCATCGATACGCTGGTCGAACTCGGGGCGCAGACGGGCGCCGGCCAAATAGTGCTCCATCAGATAGGCCGCTTCCTCGGAGTCGACGCCGACGGAGAAATGCTGCCCGCCCAAAACGCCGCTCGCCGGCAGGGTATCCGGCAGCGTGGCACAGGCCCCCAGCAGGGCGAAGAGCGGCAGCAGAAATGCAAAGGCGCAGCGTGGCCGGGCGATGCGCGAGCTTTTGCTCCTTGAGCGGGTCATTGCAGGGAGCTCCTTGGGCCGGGCTCATCGCCGTCAAGCCGTCCGTCGAGATCCCGGTCCAGCGCGCTGCGCCAGCCGTCGCCCGGGGGCACGCAGGCGAAGGTCACCGGCGCGACAGCCGCATGCGCCAGCAGGTCGTCCACCCGCCACGGCACCTCGCCCTCGCGGTCCAGCAGGAAACCCTCCGCACGCCAGAGCCATCCCCGCTCGCGCCCCTCCGCGCGTGCCCAGGCGATCAGATCGCAGTCTCCGGCGGCGGCCCGCCCGGTCATCAGGTCAAGGCGCGCCACCTGCCCGTCATCCGCCGTCCCGCTGACGGTGGTCTGCAGGCCGACCGCCGGCGCCATGCCGGTGTTGAAGGCCATGACAAAGGCGTTCAGGTCGGCACGTAGACTGTCGCGCTCCTCCTCCGTCTTCCCGGGAATGTGAAAGACGTCCAGCTTCAGGAAGTTGATGATGGTGTCGATGCTGCCGTCGTGCACCAGGCCGAAGCCGGAGACCTGGGGGCCGGGCCGGTTGAAGCGGCCGACCTTTTGATAGACGTTGCGCAGGTGCGCGGTCTTCATATCGATTCCGGCATCGATCCCTTCGAAGTTGATGAGGCCGTTGGTGCCCAGCGGCGCGGCATGACAGTCGCGGCAGCTCAGGAGACCGCGGTCGATGTCGATACCGTCGTTGAAGATGCGAAAGCCCGCCTGCTGGCGCGAATTGTAGCTGCGGTCCGGCGCCTCGTTGGGGTTGGGCGGATAGCGGATCGTGTGCACGAAGCGGGCAAAGGCTTCCATCTCCGCCTTGTCGGGGACCTGATCCAACCCCATCAGATCCACGAAAGCCCGGTCGAAGTCCATGAAGCTCGCCAGGTTGCTGCCCGGCTGATCGCTGTCGCGCCCGAAGCGGTCGCCGCGCCAATGCAGCGGCCCGGTATCGGCGATGCCGCGCAGGCTCTGGGTCGTCATGGGGCCTTTCAGGGGATGGAACTCCTGCTGCGGGACGAAGAGCCCGTGCTCCAGAGCCTCCGGCATGGCCATCAGATCGCCCTCGGGATTGCCGAGGTCCCAGGCGAGGCCGTCGAGATCGGCGAAGACATGACAGGAGGCGCAGGACAGCGTGCCCTGGCCGGAGGTTGCCGCGGCGTCGTAGAGCAGCGGGCGCCCGGCCTTGATCACTGCGGGCGTTGGGTCGTGTTTCAAAGGAACAGTGGCGACGACCTTGCCACCCTGCGCGTCGACGACGGAGATCGAGGCATCCAGGCGGTTGAAGACGTAAAGCCGCCGCCTCGCTGCGTCGTAGGCCAGCCCGGCCGGACCGAAGCCGACGTCGATACGGTCCAGCACCTCGGCATCGGGCGAAAGCACGGCGACCTTGCGCGACCCGAAGGCTGCCACGTAGGCCCTCTCCCCCGAGGGCTCGAAGACGATCTGCAGCGGCTGGGCGAGGCTCTTCGTGCGGAGCGCGGAAGACACCGGCATGCGCGTCGGGTTGACGTGGGGGTTCAGATCCTGCGGCAACACCTCCCAGCCGTCGCCGCTGCGCCGCAGGCGGGTGATGCGGTTCTCGGCGAAGCGGCCCTGCAGACGCGGCTCGTGGACCGTCAGGTTGGTAGCCTCGCTGTTGGAGACCCAGACCTCCTGGCGTGTTGCGTCACCCCCTTCACCGTCTCGCGGGCGCACGGCGATGTCGAAGAGCACCGTGCCGACACCGCTGATCGCCTCGGCAACCCTCGGTCGGTCGCCGGAGAGATCGATGCGGAAGACGTCGTAGTCGGGCAGATCGAAGGGCACCAGGCGCGACCAGTCGCGCCCCTCGCCGTCGACCCAGGTGTCGTTCACCTGGCGGACGATGGCGCCGGCCTTCGGCGGAGCGTCGGGCGGCGGCGGATTGTCGAAGCTGTAGAGGGGGGCCCGGCCGATGGAGGCAGCCTCGATGCCGCCGACACTGGCGGTCCTGTTGCCGGAATGGAAGATGCCGGCGTAGACCGAAAGACCGTCCGGCGAGACTGCAAGGGCGCGAGGCTTCGCACCGAAGAGGGTCAGCACCTGCGGTGGACGCTCGGGCGCTTCCGCGTCAAAGACCCAGAGATGGGCGCGGCCGGTTCCCGGCCGCAGGCTGTCGCCCCGCTTCGCCGTGGCGACGATCACCCAGCGCCGTTCCGGTCCCGCCGCGACGATGCCGCGCGGTTCGTCGCCGACATCAAGGCTGCGGATAACCCGGGGCGCAGCCGGGTCGCTGATATCCACGACGGAGACGCTGTCCGAGAGATGGTTGGATACCCAAAGCTCGCCGGCGTTGCGCAGCGTCAGCGCGATCGGGCGCAGCCCCAGGCGCGCCTCACCCACCGGCTTCAGGCCGCCGGGACCGGTCGCGAATACCTCCAGCCGGTCATCGGGCGTGTTGAGCGCATAGAGATGACCGCCGTCGCCGGACAGCGCGAGCGGGCGCAGGGGCTCGGTCTCGAAATTGGTGAATCCCGCAGAGGGCTGGGGCGCCGGAAAGTACGGCGCGGCGCAGGCCGCCAGCAGAAGCAGCCCTGCAAACCCAGGCGCAAAGCGCCGCAGCACGGATCCCGGACCCGCGCGAAAATGACCCCGGTTCAGCAATGAAATGCGGCCCCCCTTCATTTCCTTGCCTACCGGACCTTGCCCAAAGGCTACGGTCCGACAGCACAAGAATGTCACAGGGGGAAACCCGCCTCAACGAACCTAAAGGCGATCCGGATCACGATTGCTCGACCCCGCCCGGCCCCGATCTGGCGCCTGCCCTGGTCCAGCGCCGCACTCACCTTTGGCCGTGCGTCCGCCTAGACGTCTTCGGGATGCCAGCCCAGCGTGCCTTCGATGCGCTCGCGATAAGGCGTTCTGATCTGCGGATGCGTCCTGCGCACATAGCGCTCGGCAAACGCACGCTCGGCTCCGCTGAGGCCTGCGAGGAAGCTCAGGACCTCATCCACATTGGGGGTCCTTGCGCTGTCGAACTTCGGCGGCAACGCGGTCCAGACGACACCGTCCAGGGCCCGGGCGCCTGCCCAGTCGGCCAGGCCGGCGATCAGGTCCGGCTCCTCCTCCCCGGAGACCCAACGGCCGATGTGCGCAGGGTCGGTGGTCCCCTCTCTCTCCCCAAGAGCCTCGCAAGCCGCCTGCATGGACTGCACCGACATAACGGACCACAGCGTGGGCACCGGCCGGGCGGCCGGCTCGATGACCAGGGAGATGTAGTTGCGCTTGGACTTGCGTGCGAACTCAACCGGGATCAGGGGCCCGTCTTCATGCCACGGCGATTGCATCGGCAGGCTGCGCGGCGACCAGAACAGCGAGCCCCAGGCCAAGCACGCGATGGTGGAAGTCATGGCCCCTCGCTAGGCCAGAATGGGAGGCCGAGTGACGCTGAACTGGTCGTAGTCTGCGTGGTGCCAGAACGCCTTGAGTCCGATTTTCTCCATGACCGCCATCTCTGCTGCGTGGATCGGGTAGACTCCGCAGATGTTGAGAGGCAGGCGCGCGCCAACATCGATGCCTCTGCTTGCTTCGGGCGGCAGAATCGACGGGGCAAACACGAAGAAGGCCGACATATCTGAACCTTCGGAAACCGGCTCACCGAAATTGATCCGTTCGCCGTATGTGAACGGACATGTGCCACGCAGCTTGTTGGCCATCTGCGCAACAGCGAATGGCCAGGCTTCGTCGGGAGACTCCACGGTTATCGTCAGTTCCGGTCTTCCAACAGTCCAGGACGGATGCTCGCCAAGAGACAGTCCGTAGGTTACCCCGGTGGTCCAACCCTTTTCCGGCACATCGCGGTAGACCATACAGGTCACCTTCGGGAGCCCGGGCATCAGGGAGTCAAAGGCGACGAACTTGGGTTCAAGTGAAAAGACCGAATCCAAGTGATCCAAGAACCGCGACGCTTGTTCCCTTGGCGTAACCGTTGTCATCCAAACTCCTGAGGTCCCCGCCGGATTGAACGCGGCAATCCGTCACCGCAGGTTTGCGGTCCCCACCACCTTGTCGAGCGCCGCCTTCAGGTTGGCGACCGTGCGCTCGACATCGGCCAGCTTGTCCAGGCCGAAGAGGCCGATGCGGAAGGTCTGGAAATCCGCCGGCTCGTCGCACATCAGGGGCACACCGGCAGCGATCTGGAGGCCCTGGGCGGCGAACTTCTTGCCGCTCTTGATCTCCGGATCGTCGGTGTAGCAGACCACCACGCCGGGGGCGCCGAAGCCTTCTGCGGCCACGCTCCGGAAGCCGGCGTCGGCCAGCAGCCCCCGCACGCGCGCGCCCAGCTCCTCCTGGGCCTCACATGCAGCGTCGAAGCCGGTCAGCTCGGTCTCGCGCATGGCATCGCGGAAGCCGGCGAGCGCATCGGTGGGCATGGTGGCGTGATAGGCATGGCCGCCCTTCTCATAGGCCTCCATGATCTCCAGCCACTTCTTAAGATCGCAGGCGAAGCTGGAACTGGTCGTCCCCTCGATGCGCTCGCGGGCGGCCTTGCTCATCATGACAAGGCCGCTGCAGGGCGAGGCGCTCCAGCCCTTCTGCGGCGCCGAGATCAGGACATCGACACCGGTCGCGGCCATATCGACCCAGACCGTGCCCGAAGCGATGCAGTCCAGGACGAAGAGCCCCCCGACGCCGTGCACCGCCTCCGCCAGGGCTTTCATATAGCCCTCCGGCAGGATCATGCCGGCGGAGGTCTCCACGTGCGGCGCGAAGACCACATCGGGCTTCTCAGCCTCGATAACCGCCACCGCCTCTTCGATGGGCACCGGGGCGAAGGGCGCCTGATGGCCGGGCGCCGTCTGGCGCGCTTTCAGGACGATGACCTCATCGGGGATGTCACCGGCTTCGAAAATCTGCGTCCAGCGATAGCTAAACCAGCCGTTGCGAATGACCATGCACTTCTTGCCTCCGGCGAACTGCCGGGCCACCGCCTCCATGGCATAAGTGCCGCCGCCGGGCACCACCGCCACCGCCTCGGCCTTGTAGACCCGCTTCAGGGTGTCGGAGATGTCGCGCATCACGCCCTGGAAGGACTGGGACATGTGGTTGAGGGCACGGTCGGTGAAGACCACGGAGTATTCGAGAAGTCCGTCGGGATCGACGTTCTTCAGCAGGCCGGACATGACTCTCTCCTGGCGGCAGACTCTTGGGGTTACACGGACCCTTGGAGGGGTTCTGGCTGACGCCAGCTTAGCCGCCACCCTACCTGAGAGTCTCAGCTTTTCCTCCAGAATCCTGGCCCGCGGAAGGCCTTTTGTTGGCCGCTGCGCCGGCGCCCGGTTGCCGTCGTCTACTGGACCGGCGGGATCCCCAGGCTGTCGGCGGTCTGGGCGATCTGCCGACGCTTGGCGGCATCGCTCTCGAAAGCCCGGCTGGCATCGCGCACCGCCTGCTGCGCGGCCTCGGCCTCCTGCAGCACGGCATAGGAGCGGATGAGCATCAGCCAGCCCTCCAGGTCGTTGGGCCGGCTTTCCAGCCGCGCCGCCAAGCCGTCCACCATGCCGCGCACCATCTGGTCGCGCTCTTCCTCGCTCAGGCTGGCTGCGGCGGCGACGTCCTCGTCGCTGGGGCCGCGTGCCACCCGCTGCTGCGCGAGGCCAAGCTCGGCAGCCGCCTCATCGATCTTTCCCAGGACGAAAGGCGCAGCTGCGTAATGCTCCCTGGCCGACGCCAGCGCCGCCCTGGCCTCCTCAGCCGATCCGGCTCCGGCCCGCAGGCGGGCCAGGCGGATCCAACCCTGCCAGTCCTTGGGGTCGGCCTCCAGGGCGGCCGCCAGTTCCTCGGTATCTTGGGCCGGACTGTTTGTCGAAGCCGTCTGCACCTGACCCTGGACCGGCCCCTGAACCGGCAACGCCGCCCGGGCCAGCTCCGCCTCGGTGGCGTCCGGAAGCACCGCCGCCAGATCGCGCTTGAGGAAGCGCGTCATATTGACGATGTCGCGGCGCACCAGCGGCACCCAGGGTGCACCGACCTGGGACTCGCCGAGCAGGTGTACCCAGTCGGCGAGCGCCCCTTCGAAGTCCTGGGCCTGGGCCTTGGCGAGGGCAAGGTAGTAGCGGGCGCGCGGATCGTTACCGCTCTGCACCGCCTGGGAGAAGATCAGCTTGGCCGCCAGCGGAACCTTGTTGCCGTTGGCCAGCGTCAGCGCCTCCGCATAGGCGGAGAGCACGGCGGGATCGTCGTCCGACAGCTCCGCCGCCCGGCGGTAGGCATCGGCGGCGGAGGCGTAGTCGCCGACCGCGGCGTGGGACCGCGCCAGGGTCCACCACTTCTCAAAGTTCTCGGGTTCGGTTTCGCCGCGCTCGATCATCAGCATGGCCTGGCTTTCCAGGTCACCCGAGGCCGCCTGGCGCTCCAGGATTGCCGTGCGGCGATCCGCAAGCGGCTGGTCGACGGCACCCGGTGCACCCATGGAAGCATAGAGGCCGACGGCCCCGGCGCAGGCCAGCAATCCCAGCACCGCCGCCGTCAGCGGGGCCCGCCGGGTAACGGAAATCCCAGTGTCCAACAGGCGTGCGGCGCGAAGCGCGCGGCCCTCGATCTCCTGTTCGGCGGCATCGCGCTCCGCCGCCGTGATCAAGCCGCTCTCGGCGTCGCGCTGCACCTCCTCGCGCTGATCGCGATAGATGGAGATGGCGTGCTCCGCCTCGTTGGATTCCGACTGGGCGCGATGCAGGAAGGGGCGCGTCAGCCAGAGGGCCGTCAAGGCGATCGCGATGGCTATGGCAATCCAGAGCGTCATGGCGCGTCTCCCTGCAACAACGCGCGGGCTTGGGCCCGCTCCTCCGCTGTCAGGTCGCCGGGCCGCCGGCGCCGCCGCGTGTAGGACCGCGCCACCACAGCCGCCAGCAGAAGCAGAACGAAGGGCGCGCCCCAGAGCACCAGCGTATGGGTCTTGACCGGCGGGCGCAGCAGGACGTAGTCGCCATAACGTGCCACGACGTAATCCAGCACGGCCTGATCGTCGTCACCGGCCCGGATGCGCTCGCGCACCACGGCGCGCAGGTCGCCGGCAAGACCGGCGTTGGAGTCGAAGATCGACTGGTTCTGGCAGACCAGGCAGCGCAGTTGCTTGCCGATGCTCTGGGCGCGCGCCTCCTTGGCGGGGTCCTCGAACATCTCGCCGGGCTCGATGGCCACCGCAGGCGCGGCGCTCGCCACCAGCATAAGCGCGAGAGCTGCGGTCACGGCCGGGCGCAGGGCGCGGCGCGGCACGCCGACCCGCAGGCGGCGGTCGCTGACCGAAACCAGCGCCCCCAGGGCCATCAGCAGGGCCCCTGCCCACATCCAGGCGACACCCGGATTATAGTAGTAGCGCGTCACCCAGCCCCCGGCGCCGTCCGGATCGCCCAGCACGGCATAGAGGTCGCCGTGCCAGAGGGTCACGATGCCGGCCTCGGTGGTCGGCTGCCGTTCAACCGGATACCAGCGCCGCTCCGGAAACAGCAGCGCCACGGTCTCTCCGTCGCGGGTCACCTTCACCGTCGCGATGGAGGTCTGATAGTTGGCCCCGCGCCCGGCGCCGACATCCAGCAGGCTGAACTCGTAGCCGGCGACCTGCTGCACGTCGCCCGGCTGCTGCACCTGGATCGACTCGCTCTGCCAGACGGAGATGGCGGCCACCCCGGCAACGGCGACAGCGACGCCCAAGTGCCCCAGGACCAAGCCCCAGGCCGAGGTCGGAAGGCCAACCAGACGCCGCAGGGCGACGCCGGGGCCGACCTTCGGCAGGCCGATGCGAACCAGGAGGTCCGCCACGGTGGCGCAGGCCAGCCAGGCGGCTAGGGCGAGGCCCAGCAGGCCGAGCGGCTCGCGCCAGCCGGCCATCGCCAGTATGACCGCAACGATAAGCGCCGCCACGAAAGCGAAGCGAAGACGCTGCAGCACCCCCTTCAGGTCGGCGCGCTTCCAACTGAGGAAGGGCCCGACGGCCGCAACGGCGGCGGTGACGCCGAAGATCGGCAGGAAGGTCTGGTTGAAGTAAGGCGCGCCGACGGTGATCTTTTCGCCGGTCATCAGCTCCAGGAACAGCGGGTAGAGGGTGCCGATGAAGACCACGCCCGTCGCGGCGGCGAGCAGCACGTTGTTCAGCAGCAGAGCCCCTTCGCGGGACACCGGCGCGAAGTAGCCGCCGTCCTTCAGCATCGGCGCCCGCCAGGCGAAGAGCGCCAGGGCACCGCCGATGAAGAGAGCCAGCAGCCCCAGGATGAAGACGCCGCGCTCCGGATCGGTGGCGAAGGAGTGAACCGAAGAAAGAATGCCGGATCGGACCAGGAAGGTGCCGATCAGGCTGAGGGCGAAGGTGAGGATGGCCAACAGGATGGTCCACTTCTGCAGCGACTCGCGCTTCTCCACGACGATGGCCGAGTGCAGCAGCGCGGTGGCCAGCAGCCAGGGCATGAAGCTGGCGTTCTCCACCGGGTCCCAGAACCAGAAGCCGCCCCAGCCGAGCTCGTAATAGGCCCACCAGCTTCCCAGGGCGATGCCGAGGGTGAGTCCCGCCCAGGCGATCAGCACCCAGGGCCGCATCCAGCGTGCCCAGGCCGGATCGACACGCCCGCGGATCAGCGCTGCGACGGCGAAGGAAAAGGCGGTCGAGAAGCCGACATAGCCGAGATAGAGCATCGGCGGGTGAAAGGCGACGCCCGGATCCTGCAGCAGCGGGTTCATGCCCTGCCCGTCCAGCGGCGGCAGCGCCAGGCGCTCGAAGGGATTGGAGGTGAAGAGGATATAGGCGAGGAACCCGACGCCGACGGCCGCCTGCACCGCCAGCACGGTGGCGCGCATCGGCGTCGGCACCGAACGCCCGAAGACGGAGATCAGCGCCCCGAACAGCGCCAGCATGAGGACCCAGAGCAGCATGGAGCCTTCGTGGTTGGCCCAGACGCCGGTCACCTTGTAGAGCATCGGCTTGGCGGAGTGGGAGTTCATCGCCACCGTGGCGACGGAAAAGTCGGAGACCACGTAGGCATAGGTGAGGGCTGCCATGGCCACGGCGGTGGCGAGAAACTGGACCAGGGCACCGGCATCGGCAAAACGCAGCGCGCTCAGCGAGTCGTTGCGCAGGCCTGCCAGGGGCACAACGCACTGAAGCACCGCGACCGCGAGGGCGAGACAGAGGGCAAAGTGGCCGAACTCGACGACGATGTCGGGCATTAGCGATGAACCTCCATCTCCTGAAGCGCCGCCCCGGACGCGTTTTGCGCAGCCGTTTTGTCGGCGCTGTGGGGTGCCAGGATCGGCGCGCGGTTCTGCAGCCCGGCGAGATCGCGCACGACGTACTCCGTAGGTGAGTGGAAGTCAGCCAGACGGGCCTTTTTCACGCGGCTGAAGATGCGGCTGACGGTTTCGGCATTGAGGCCCAGGTAGTCGGCGATGTCTTCGCGCGCCAAAGGCAGGCGCACGCGCCAGCCCTGGGCCGAATGCTCACCGACGCGCCAGGCCATGTCGGCGAGAAAGAGGCAGACCCGCTCCATGCCGTCGAGCCGGCCGAGGGTGACGAGGTGGGCATAGATGCAGCGCGCCTGGTCCCGTGCGGCACGGAACAGCGCCGCGCTCAGGCTGGCATTGCCGGCGATGGTGCCGGCGTGACCGGAGAGATCGAGCTCGCAGAGGTGGCTGGGCGCCAGCGCCTCGATCCAGAAATTCAGGCTCTCGTCTTCGTCGGGCGGGCAGAAGCGGTCACCCCGGGTTGCCAGGCAGACGATCTGGCGGCGCCCGTCGGCCAGCGCGGTGCAAAGCGCAACCGTGCCGCTGAGTACGGTCCACAGCCTCACGCCGGTCCCGGACTCCAGACGCTCCCCGCGCGCCATGCTGCGCAGACGGGGGACCGGCGGGCCGCCGCCCAGCTGACCGCAGACCCCGTTGACGCAGCCGCGAGAGGGTTCGGCAGCCTTGCAGCCGATCCTTTCACCGGGGCCGCCTGTTCCTGGACCCCCTGCCCCCGGATCGGTCTCCTGATAACTGTCACCCCAGAGACAGCAATCCATCGCGTTCCCCCGCTCCTGCAGACGTCGAGCCGGCCCCTCGGCTCTTGAGGCTGAAGTCTAGGACTCGATTTCACACAAGCATTGAGGTGGATCAACAACCCGCCGTTGTCCCAAGCCACGGTTGTTCGGGGCAAATCCGCAGCGGGCAAAAAAACCGTATTGGCATTAGGGATTTCTGACAAAGGTCAGGGCGGCGGTTTCCGAATCCTCCTAGCGTTCGGTCACGACGCTGCCGGAAGGACTGCGCGGCGTTCGTTTGCCCGCTTGATCGGGCGGGCGGCCCTCTTACGGGAGACGACGATGAGATCGGCCCTTTTCGCCTTTGTGACGCTCTGCTTCGGAACTGCGGCTTTCGCGACCGGCGCTGCCGCCCAGACATCCGTCGATGCGCAGCTTGCCGCCGAGAAGGGCTGCCTCGCCTGCCACGACGGCATCGAGAAGTTCACCGACGGCCTGATGATTGAGCAGATCGAAGCCATGGGCGCCGATTTCAACGATCCCGCCGGCTGCGTGGTCTGTCACGGCGGCACGCCGGGCGCCACCACGGCGCAAGAGGCACACCAGGGCAGCCCCAGCGACCTCGTCGAGGCCGGAGGCCCGCACGTCTTCTATCCCGACCCCGGCGCCATCACCGTCGCCGACAAGGCCTGCGGCCAGTGCCACGACGGCTACGCCAGCCGGCTGGCCAAGTCCCTCATGAACACCGAAGCAGGCAAGCTGCAGGGCAACCTCTGGTCCTGGGGCCTGCAGAGCGACCACAAGGTGGTCTGGGGCAACTACGACCTCGTCGACGAGGACGGGCCGGAGCCCGCCGTCGGCACCGAGGCCTACATCGAATACATGACCGCCTATGTCGCGGCCCATCCCGACCAGATGCCCTCGGAGATGAAGCAGATCCCGGCGGTCGACGTGAACCTGATCGCCGAGAATCCCAACATGGCCGGCATCACCTATTCCCGCCAGCAGTGCCAGCGCTGCCACGTCGGCGTGAACGGGCGCGAGAAGCGCGGCGACTTCCGCGGCGCCGGCTGTTCGTCCTGCCACGTGCCCTATTCCAACGATGGCTTCTACGAGGGCGGCGACCCGACCATCGCCAAGGACCAGCCGGGCAAGCTGCTGCTGCACCGCATGCAGGGCTCGCGCAAGTCCAAGGTGCAGATCGGCGATCTCACCTACTCCGGCATCCCGACGGAAACCTGCAACTCCTGCCACAACCGCGGCAAGCGCATCGGCGTGAGCTACCAGGGCATCATGGAGTTCCCCTACGGCTCGCCCTACACCGCCAGCGGCGGCAAGCAGCCCAAGCTGCACACCAAGAACTATCTCTTCATCAAGGACGACCTGCATCACCAGGTGCAGTCGCGCCCGGGCAATCCGGAGGGCGGCATGCTCTGCCAGGACTGCCACACCACCGTCGACATGCACGGCGACGGCAACCTGCCGGGCACCACCCTGGCGCAGGTGGAGATCGAGTGCGAGGACTGCCACGGCACGGTCTCCAAGTTCCCCTGGGAGCTGCCGCTGGGTCACGGCGAGGAGCACGCCCAGGACATCGGCGACACGCCGCGCGGCCTGGCCGACGACATCACGCCGGAGCAGTACTTCGCCGAGGTCTATGACGCCGAGGACGGCTACCTGCTGACCGCGCGCGGCAATCCCTACGGCAACGTGGTACGGCGCGGCGACAAGGTGATCATGCACTCCGCCTCCGGCCTCGACTTTGAGGTGCCGGTGCTGAAGCAGATCGCCCTCGACGGAACCTGGAAGAGCCAGAGCGCCGAGGTCGCCATGGGCGCCGTCGGCCAGCACATGGAATCGATGGAGTGCTACGCCTGCCACGCCGACTGGGCGCCGCAGTGCTACGGCTGCCACATCACCGTCGACTACTCGGAAGGCAAGACCGACATCGACTGGATCAACAACGCCAATGCCCGCGGCGAGGACGGCCTAACCGCCGACGCACCGCTCGGCACCAACGGCCTGACCTCCGCCGGCAAGGTCTCGGAGACCCGCTCCTACCTGCGCTGGGAAGAGCCGACCCTGGGCATCAACGGCGAAGGCCGCGTCTCGCCCCTCATGCCCGGCTGCCAGGTGATCACCACGGTCATCGACAAGGACGGCAACACCATCGTCCAGAACGAGACCTGGATGACGCCGGATGCCGGGGGCACCAAGGGCCTGGACCATGCCGCCGTGCAGCCGCACACCGCCGGGCGCCAGGCGCGCACCTGCGAGAGCTGCCATGACAACCCGAAGGCCCTGGGCTACGGCATCTCCGGCGGGCGCTTCATGAAGGGCTACGAGGACGGCTTCACCGTGGACCTGGAGACCGCGCAGGGCCAGATCATCCCGCGCCAGACCCAGCTCCAGTCGCAGCCGATCCCCAGCCTCGACCACGACCTCAGCCAGATCGTGACGCGCGAGGGCGAGCAGTTGGTCACCGTCGGTTCCCACTGGCCGCTGACCGGGCCGCTGCCCCAGGCCATGCGCGAGAAGATGGAGCGCACCGGCCTCTGCATGGGCTGCCACCAGAACATGGTGAACGAGGATCTCTGGTCGCAGGTGAACTCGCCGAAGTTCGTCAACAACGCCGAGCACCAGGCGGTGATGAACCAGGCCATCCACGCCCTCGCCAAGGAAAAGAGCGACGGCAACTGACGGCCAGACCGGTTGGGTAACACAACCGGACGCTAACAGGTACCAAGCGGGCAAAGCGGGTGGCCCGGCCGCCCGCGGCGCCCCATCCCCGGACCCTGATGCAGCAGGGTCGTCGAGTCAGATCAGAGTTTTCGGGAGGTCTTCATGCGCCCAATCATCCTCCGGCCAGTCATCCTCGCCACCGCGCTCATCGGCTTTGCCGCGGTCGCAGCGACGGCCGGCATTCCGGCCGGCCCGGCCGCCGCCCAGGCCTACAGCGCCCACGACCTTCTGAGCGCCTGCACCGTCGCCGACAACGATTCCCGCGACGGCTTCGTCGCCGAGCTGGAATGCGAGCAGTACATGATGGGCTTCGTTCACGCCCTCGCCGAGACCGGCGACACCACCATCTGCCCGCCGCCCCGCAACACCGCCGACGAAATCCGCTGGGCCTACATGCGCTGGGTCCACCAGGACTACAGCGCCCGCAAGGATCTCAGCGCCGGCAAGGCGGTGATGGGCACGCTGAGCGATAACTTCAAATGTCAGTGAGGGATTGCGGCTGACCATAACCGGTGGGGATTTGCCGGGTAACCACTCTGCATCTAAGAACTCTCCCGAAGGCGCGAGAGGAAAGTGCGTATCCGCTCGGCGTTCTTGCCGACGTCGCCGATTCCAATCCGGCTGACGGATCTCACGTCGACAGCTGAAGAGTCCTCTCCCCGCAGCGTTATCGTGATGACGATATCGTCCACAAAGCCGAACCAGCCGGTCCTGTCGACGGCCTCGAAGCGCCCGGCATTCTCGCCCACACTGCTTGCCTCAATCGACCAACCGAGATCTTCGGCAATCTCTCCGGCGCGGCTTGCCGCCTCGCCCACGGCAAGCGGCAGCACCAGCGTCTCAAGGTCCTGGTAGATCGCATCGTGGGTTTCCCGCCAGGCAGGGTGCGGATAGGCAGCACGGGCCGCCGCGCTCCCCTCCTCGTAGCGGCGTGGCGCGATGGCCAGGAAGGCCGGAGGCGTGTCGACATTCGTGGTGACGTCATGCAGCGGATTTGCCGCGGCACGGCTCTTGAAATCATCCACGGCGAGCCAGACCGCACCTCCGACCAGGGCCGCCACCACGGCAAGAGCAGCGCTCCGCCGCGCTTTCAGAAGAACCCCGGAGATGATGCCGGCGAAGCCCAACGCAAACGCTGCGACTGCCGCTACCGGCGCGGCGTCCAGCAGCAGCGAGAAGGCCGGCATCAGGTCCAGAGCACCGGACGCGTAGAGCGGCCCCGGCGAGAGGGTGAGGAAAACGGCCGCGGCTCCCGAAACGGAGGCAAAGACAGCGAGGATCAAGGGGAAACGGCTCATGAGATAACCTCGAGGGCATCGGTCGTTGCAGAATCAATCGGAGGCAATTGCTCGAGATATAGGGTCAGCTCCGTGCGTCGGAAGGTCGACATGTGCCCCACTGTGGTGCAGTTTGTGCAACAATGAATCTTCGCAATGTCCCTCTGCTGTCGCTTCACGTCTTCCTCTCCGCCGTGCGGCGCGGCTCGCTCTCGGCGGCAGCCCGCGAACATGGTCTGGACCGCTCGTCGGTCTCCCGCCAGATCTCGGCGTTGGAGCGGACCCTGGGGTTTCGCCTCTTCGAGCGCACGACGCGCCGGCTCGCGCCGACCGAAGCGGGACAGGTCTTCTTCGATCGCGCCGCCGGTCTTCTGGCCCAGCTGGAAGAGGCGCGCCTCGCGGCCGCCGATGTGGTCGGTGCGCCGGCGGGCATACTCCGCGTTTCCACGTCGGTGGCCTTCGGCGAGCGCTGGCTGCTGCCGCGCCTTCCGGCGTTCCAACAGCGCTACCCGGATCTCACCCTGGAACTGATGCTCGACGATGCGGTGGTTGATCTGGTGCGGGAGAGCATCGACCTTGGGATTCGCCTGAGTCCGAGCGTGGACGAAGCCGCCGTCGTGACCAAGCTGATGGCGACGCGATACCGTGTCGTGGCAAGCCCCGACTACCTCGACGCCTCCGGCCCGCTGTCGGACCCAAAGGATCTCTCGGAAAGGCGGTGCGTCTGTTTCACGCTGCCGGGCTTCCGGTCGTACTGGAGGTTCCGCAGAGGCAGCCGTGACACCGTCGAGGTCCCCGTCCGGGCTTCATTGATGATCTCAAACGCGCTTGCGGTCCGCCGCGCTGCGCTCGACGGGCTGGGTCCCGCGCTCCTCGCCGACTGGACGATCGAGCAGGATCTTGCCGACGGCAGCCTCGTCGACCTTCTTCCTGACTGGCAGGCCGCCGCGAAGTCCTTCGACACCGCGGCCTGGATCCTCTATCCCTCGCGCTCCTACGTCCCGGCCAAGACCAGAGCCCTGATCGACCACATCAAGACCTGTGCTGCTCGCGGCAGCCAAACGACCTCGGCAGGTCGTTCAAGGAATCGTTGACTTGGCGGGTACAGACCGCGTCGCCGAACTCGCCCCGCCCGGCTCAGTCAGACAGTAGAGTCCACGGATCGACACGCTTGCCTCACATCTACCCCAGAAACTTCACCCGGAACTCTTCATCGTAGTAGCGCTCGCCGATCTTGAGGGCGCGGCGTTCTGTGCCGTAGAGTTCGAAGCCCATCTTCTCGTAAAAGCGGCTGGCGCGTTCGTTGTCGGCAATGACGGAGCAGAGCAGTTGCTCCACCTCGTCGCGGGCATGATCGACCACCGCCTCCACCATCTTCCCGGCCAGCCCGCTGCCCCTGGCGCTTTCCTTCACGTACATGCCCCACATCAGGCCCTTGTGCCTAATCTTCGCGTTCTTCAGCGCAAAGAAGCCGACGAAGCCGCAGAGCCTGCCGTCGATGAAGCCGCCGAAGAGCGCATAGCGGCGCAGGCGCTGGCGGTAGGCATCCAGCGGCAGGTCCGCCACACTCTCGTAGGTCGCCTGAAAGGCCTCGGGGTGGTGCTCCAGCGCCTCCAGCCGGATCTCCCGATAGCTCTCGGCGTCGTCCTCCGTCAGACGCCGTACCTCCATCCCCATGACTTAACCTCCCGATCCTTGCAGCGGGCCCGGCGCGCAGCCGGCCGCCCTCGCCACCGCTTTGCCGCGAAGCCTAGCACAGCGCGGCACGGCCGTGCACGAAGCCTGGAGGGGAACCAGGAGGGCCGCCGGAAGGCCTATCGCCGGGCCGCCAAAGGCCCTAGACTGAGAAACGCTGGGCTGTCGGGAGCGACCGGCGATCCGCGGGTGGGGCGCGGAACGCTTTGAGGTCCCGGATGGAGAGATGTCAACGGACGGGTTCCACGGAGGGGCGGCGGACCATGACAGCAGCTTGGCGATCCTTGGCTCTGGGGCTGGCGCTGCTCTGGCTGCCGGCCTGCGCGGGTGCGCCGGAGCGCGCCTTCTGGGGGGCTGATGCGCGGGCGCTGCCGGGCTGGGAGCGGCTGGGCGAGGCCGCCCTGACAGCAGCGACCGATCCCTTCACCTGGCTGCCCGCCGCCGGGGCCGCGGCGCTGCAGATCGGCGGCGCCGACGAAGACGTCGCCGACTGGGCCAACGAGGAGCGGCCGCTCTTCGGCTCCCGCGACACCGCCGACGACGTGAGCGACGGGCTGCGCATCGGCAGCTACGTGCTCTACGGCGCCGCCGGCCTGGCCGCTCCCGCGCCGGAGGGCGCCTGGCTGGAAAGCAAGTCCAAGGGCTTTGCCGTCGGCGCCGGAACCCTGCTCGCCACCCGCGGCGCGACCGACGGCCTGAAGGCCGTGACCGACCGGGAACGGCCATTGGACCAGGACGACGAGGCCTTCCCCTCCGGCCACGCCAGCATGACCGCCGCCGCCGCGCGGCTCACCAGCGACACCCTGACGTACTACGACCTCTCCCGCCCCGCAGAGATCGGCAGCGACGTGGCGCTGGCCGGACTGGTCCTGACGACCTCCTGGGCGCGGCTGGAGGCCGGCGAGCACCACCCGGCCGACGTCCTGGCCGGCATGGCGCTCGGCAACTTCCTCGCCGTCTTCGCCACCGAAGCCTTCCTCGCCCCCGCCACCGAAGACCGCCTCGCCCTCGGCGTCAGGCCGGAGGACGACGGCATGGTGGTGCAGCTCGGGTGGAGGTTCTGATTCGCTAATCTCACCCCCGCCGTTGGATCGTGCATCGGCTTCAGTCCAGCCAGGACGGCAACGCGTTCGCAGGACGGATAGGCAAAGCGATTTCATGAAGCGTACGACTGGCCAAGGCGCTACCGGTGGCCACGGGGTGTATATTTCTGGGGTTGGCGGCGAGATTGATGTTCGAAAGACGCTGACCAGAATCAATCAGGACTGTTTCCCCCCCGCCGCCGACAGTGCGATGCCGCCCAGGATAAGTCCACCACCGATCAGAACCTGTGATGTTAGCGTGGCCAGCTCGAGACCGACCAGAAGCAGCGTGGACAAAACCGGTGTCAGATACGCGAGGGTTGAAAGTACCCGCCCGTCGCCATAGCGCACGCCATAATCCCAAAGCAAATTAGCCAAACCCATCGGCCCGACGCCGACAAGGACCATGGCCAGGATCGCTTCGGGCTCGATTTCGATGGGCGTGTCAGAGCCGAACACCAGATGAAGAGAAAGTGCGACAAGCGCCGCGACACCACAAGCAGTGCCAGCGGCGTCCGCCGGTCCGCCTGCAACCTTGGCTCGCAGCGCACTGTAGGCCGCAAAGCACAAAGCCGCAGAGAATGCGAGAACATAGCCGAACATACTGCCATCGCCGGACCCCGGCGAAACAAACCATGCCAGCCCCGCAAAGCCGAGAAGACTGCCGAACAGCTGCCTACGCGTAGGAGTGGCCACACCGCTAAGGGCCAGAATTGTCACCATCAGAAGCGGCCACAGATAGGAAATCAGATTTACTTGCGCAGCCGGCGCATAGCGCAAAGCCGTCACGTAGAGCCCGTTGTGACCGAGAAACCCCAGCACCAGCAAAAAGAGGACCGGAAGTGGCACGGCCAACATCCCGGCGACAGGTTGACCCCTGACCAGCCGCGCCGCCAGGAACGCAACAAATCCCGACGCGAACGCTCCTCCGATGAAGAGCATAGGCGGCAGGGCCGTACCAAGAACGGCAAAGCTGGCCGCTGTTGACCATACCAGAACTGCGCTGCCCCCGATCAGTGTCGCGGTCTTAGCATTGGGTGGCGACGGCGGCCGAACCGGCGCAGTGCGGCCACTCATCGCCAGCGTAAACTCGGATACTAAGGGCAATGCTGCTTGGGACATTTCGGGACGATGCGCCAAACGAGTGAATTGGGCAAGGATTTCGGATGATTTAGAGCTGCCACGGGCGGCTCTCGCATACCACGGACTTTCGGCCAAGGTCGGCTTTGTCCGCACTGCCGACGTTCGCACGACCGGACCGGTAGCCGCAGCTGGCCCTTCTCGGATGTCCCGAACCTGCGATGGAGGGTCCGCTGCCGGCTAAAAGCCGCCCAATGGCCTTTCGTGCGGTACCCTCATCCGCGCA
Source organism: Rhodospirillales bacterium BBD 1991-14 (assembly GCA_001657395.1). Taxonomy (GTDB): domain Bacteria; phylum Pseudomonadota; class Alphaproteobacteria; order Kiloniellales; family Kiloniellaceae; genus Pelagibius. Next base: position 231,309 of record LYSY01000005.1, read on the forward strand.
CACGTTCGCTCTTGGGGTCGTAGAGCGGCTTGAGGCTTGCCAGGGCCGGGACGCGTTCGCCGGCCACCTCGATCTCGTAGCGCGAGCCGAGCACGGCTTCGGCGTTTTCGGTCGTCTCGCAGGCGACGTAGCCGAGGCCGATGGCGGCGCCCAGGTGGTGGCCGTAGTTGCCCGAGGTCAGATAGCCGGCGATGCGGCCGTCGCGCCAGATCGGCTCGTTGTGATAGAGCAGCGGCTCCGGGTCCTCCAGCTTGAACTGAAGCAGGCGCTTGGAGAGGCCGAGCTGCTTCTTGCGCAGCACCGCCTCGCGGCCCAGGAAGTCGCCGAAGCGCGACGCCGGCTTGTCCGGCTTCACGGCGAAGCCCAGGCCCGCCTCCAGCACGTGATCTTCATCTGAGATATCGTGGCCGAAGTGGCGGAAGGCCTTTTCCATGCGGCAGGAGTCCAGCACGTGCATGCCGCAGAGCCGCAGAGCCTGCGGGTCCCCGGCGGCCAGGATGGTGTCGAAGACGTGGCGCGCCATGTCGACCGAGACATAGAGTTCCCAGCCCAGCTCGCCGACATAGGTGATGCGGTGGGCGCGGGCCAGGGCGGCGCCGATCTCGATCTCCTGCATCGTCGCGAAAGGAAAGGCCGTGTTGGAGAGGTCGGTGGCGGTGAGCGGTTGCAAGAGGTCGCGCGCCTTCGGCCCCATGACGCAGAGCACGGCCTCGGCCGCCGTCACCTCGGTCGCGATGCAATGGGCCTCCTCGGGGATGTGGCGCTTCAGCCAGGTCAGGTCGCGCCGCCCGACGGCAGCGCCGGTGATGACCAGAAAGGCGGTCTCCGACAGGCGCGTGACCGTCAGGTCCGCTTCGATGCCGCCGCGTCCGTTCAGCCACTGGGTGTAGACGATCTTGCCCACCGGCACCGCCACGTCGTTGGCGCAGACCCGCTGCAGCACCGCCTCGGCATCGCGGCCCTCGACCCGGATCTTGGCGAAGGAGGACATGTCGAAAAGGCCGACGCCGTCCCGCACCGCGCGGTGCTCCTGCGCGGCGTAGTCGAACCAGTTCTGCCGCTTCCAGGAATAGCGGTAGTCCGCCGTCCCGCCGGCGGCTTTAGCGTCGGCGGGCAGGAACCAGTTGGCCCGCTCCCAGCCCGCCACCTCGCCGAAGCAGGCGCCGCGCTCGGCCAGGCGCTCGTGCAGCGGGCTGTGGCGTACGCCCCGCGCCGTGGCGAACTGGCGGTAGGGAAAATGGTCGGCGTAGAGCAGGCCAAGGCTCTCCTTGGCGCGCTCGTAGAGATAGGTGCGGTTGTTCTGGAAGGGCTGCATGCGGCGGATGTCGACATCCCAGAGGTCGAAGGGCGGCTCGCCCGCATCCATCCATTCCGCCAGCGCCTTGCCCGCCCCGCCGGCGGACTGGATGCCGACGGAGTTGAAACCGGCGGCGACGAAGAAGTTGCGCAGCTCCGGCGCCTCGCCCAGCAGATAGCGGTCGTCCGGCGTGAAGCTCTCCGGCCCGTTGAAGAAGGTGTGGATGCCCGCGGTCTCCAGGATCGGCAGGCGCGCGACGGCATCCTCCAGGATCGGCGCGAAGTGGTCGAAGTCTTCCGGCAACTGGTCGAAGCAGAAGTCCTCGGCGATGCCCTCCATGCCCCAGGGCTTGGCCAGCGGCTCGAAGGCGCCGAGCAGGATCTTGCCGGCGTCTTCCTTGTAGTAGGCGCATTCGTCGGGAATGCGCAGCACCGGCAGGTCGCGCGGCAGATCGGGGATGTTCTCGGTGACGATGTAGAAGTGCTCGCAGGCCTGCAGCGGCACGTCGACCCCGGCCAGCCGGCCGACTTCGCGCCCCCACATGCCGGCGCAGTTCACCACCACCTCGGCCTCGATGCGGCCCTTGTCGGTGACGACGCCGGTGACGCGCCCGCCCGCCTGTTCGATGGCGGTCACTTTGGTCTGTTCGAAGACCTTCACGCCCTTCTGCCGTGCACCCTTGGCCAGCGCGAGGGCGATGTTGGCCGGGTCCGCCTGGCCGTCCTTGGGCAGGAAGACGCCGCCGGTGACGCCCTCCAGGGAGAGCAGCGGATAGGCCGCATTCACTTCGTTCGGCGTCAGGACCTCGACCTCCAGGCCGAAGGTCTTGGCCATGGAGGCGCCGCGCTTCAGTTCCTCCAGGCGCTCCCCGGTGAGCGCGACGGAGAGCGAGCCGTTCTGCTTGAAGCCGGTGGCCACGCCGGTCTCCGCCTCCAGGGTGCCATAAAGCTCGGCCGAATACTTGGCGAGCTGGGTCATGTTCAGGGTGGCGCGGAGCTGGCCGATCAACCCGGCGGCATGCCAGGTGGTGCCGCAGGTCAGCTGCTTGCGCTCCAGCAGCACCACGTCCTGCCAGCCGAGCTTGGCCAGGTGATAGGCGACGGAACAGCCGATGACGCCGCCGCCGATGATGACCGCGCGGGCCTTTGTGGGAAGCTCGCTCATGGTCCCTCTCCCGATTTCCTGGTCAGGCCCGCAGGCGTTCGTTCTTGGGGTCGAAGAGCGGCGAGGTGCCGACCCGCGCCGGGCAGCGCTCGCCGTAGATCTCCACCTCCAGGGCCTCACCTTCCGTGGCCAGGTCCGTCTGCACATAGGCCAGCGCGATGGATTTCTCGATGCGGTGGCCGTAACCGCCCGAGGTGACCAGGCCGACCCGGCGCTCGCCCTTCCAGACCGTGGCGCAGAAGGGCGCGTCGGCATCCTTTGCCTCCACCAGCAACGGCACGAAGCGCTCGCGGGGGCCGGCCTGCTTTTCCTTCAGCAGCGCCTCGCGGCCGACGAACTGCGCCTTGTCCAGCTTCACGAAGCGGTCCAGGGCGCCCATCAGCGGCGAATACTCGCTGGCGAGGTCCTGCTTCCAGGCCATGTAGCCCTTCTCCAGGCGCAGGGAGTCCATGGCGTACATGCCGAAATCGCGGATGCCGTGCGCCTCGCCCGCCTGCCACAGCAGGTCGTAGACCGGCGCCACGGTCTCGATGGGCAGGTGCAGCTCCCAGCCCAGCTCGCCGACGTAGTTCACGCGGATGGCAAAACCCCGCGCCTGGGCGACTTCGATGGGCTGCACCGAAAGCCAGGGAAAGGCGCCGTTGGAAAGATCGCTCTCCGTCACCGGCCCCAGCACATCGCGCGCCCGGGGACCCGCCAGCACCAGGGTGCTCCAGCGGCTGGTGATGTTTTCCAGGGTGAAGGCGGCATCGGCCGGACGGTGGCTCCTCAGCCAGTCCTCGTCGTGCCACTCCCCCGCCGCCGCGGAGATCAGCCAGAAGTGGTCTTCGCCCAGGCGGGTCAGGGTCATCTCGGTGACCACCCCGCCCCGCGGTGAGCAGAAGTAGCCGAGGGAGATGCGCCCGACCTTGGGCAGGGCCCCGGCCACCAACCCATCGAGCCAGTCTGCCGTGCCCGGCCCCTTCACCTCGAAGCGCGCGAAACCCGGCAGGTCGAGGATGCCGACCGCCTCGGCCACCGCCTTGCTCTCGGCAGCGACAGCGGGATACCAGTTGCCCTCCCGCGCCAGGGTCAGGTCGGCCTCGGGCTGCGCCCCGGCTTCCGCGAACCAGACGGCGCGCTCCCAGCCACCGCGGGCGCCGAAGACCGCGCCCTTTGCTTTGAGCCGCTCATACAGCGGCGAGACCTTGGCCGGACGGCCGGCGGGGCGTTCTTCGTGCGGGAAGTGTATGGCGTATTCGTGCTGGTAGAACTCGACCGCCTTGTCGACCACGTAACGCTTGGTGGCGAAGTCGGTGTAGCGGCGCGGGTCGATGACCCAGAGGTCCCACTCCGGCTCGCCCTCCACGATCCATTCCGCCATGGTCTTGCCGGCGCCGCCGGACTGGGCGATGCCGAAGGAGAAGACGCAGGCCTCGTAGAAGTTGGTGAGGCCCGGCGCCGGGCCGACCAGCGGGTTGCCGTCCGGCGTATAGGGGATCGGCCCGTTGATCACCCGCTGCACGCCGCCGCTGGCGAGCATCGGCACCCGCGCGCAGGCCTGCTCGATGTACCATTCCAGCCGGTCCAGGTCGTCCGGGTAGAGCTGGAAGGAGAAGTCATCGGGCATGCCGTCCAGCCAGTGGGGTGTCGCCTGCCACTCGTAGGGACCCAGGATCAGACCCTTGCCTTCCTGGCGCAGGTAGTAGCTGTCGTCCGGGTCGCGCAGCAGCGGGACCTTGTGGTCGAGCGCCGCCAGCTCCGGGATCTCCTCGGTCACCAGATACTGATGCGACATCGCCACGGTGGGCACGTCGCGGCCCACCATGCGGCCGATCTCCGCGGCACGGTAGCCGGCGGCATTCACCACCTTCTCGGCAATGATGGTGCCCTTCTCGCTCTCCACTTTCCACTCGCCCGACGGCAGTTGCGAGAGCCCGGTGACGGCGCAGAAGCGGACCACCTTGGCGCCCAGGTCGCGGGCGCCCTTGGCATAGGCCTGGGTGAGCTGCGCCGGGTCGATGTCGCCGTCCATGGGGTCCCAGAGCCCGCCCTTCAGGTCGTGCAGTTCCAGGAAGGGGTAGCGGTCCTTCACCTCGTTCACCCCCAGCACCTCGTACTCCATGCCCTGATAGCCGGCCATGGAGGCGACGTGGCGGAACTCCGCCATGCGGGCGTCGGACTGAGCAATGCGGATCGAGCCGGTGCGGTGGTAGTTCATGGGGTAGTCGACGTCGTCGGCCAGACGGTCGAAGAGCTCCGCCGAGTAACGCTGCAGCTTCATCATGTTCCAGCTGCCCGAGAAGGTCGGGCAGTTGCCCGCTGCGTGCCAGGTGGAGCCGGAGGTCAGCTCGTTCTTCTCCAGCAGCACCGCATCGCTGCAGCCCATCTTGGCCAGATGATAGAGCGTCGAGGCCCCGACGGCGCCGCCCCCGATGATGACGACCCTGGCATGGCTGGGCAGATCTGACATGACTCTCTCCCGTTCGAACGACCGCTTCCAAGACAACTCAAAAAAAGTGGCGGCTCAATAGATTGGCGGCGCGATCACCCAGATCACCTCGGCGCGCACCCGCCCGGGGTTGCGCCAGCGAAAGGGTTCGCGTTCGATGCGAAAGCTGTCTCCGGCCTTCAGGCGGAACTGCCGCCCGCCGATCCAGAGATCCAATGCGCCGGAGACGACATAGCCCGTCTCCTCCGTATCGCGCAGGGCCGGCTCCTTCAGTTCGGCGCCGGGCTCGAAAAGACTGCGGATCACTTCGAAGGCACCGCCCAGGTCCGGCGACAGCAGCTCTTCGGTAAGGCCGTCGGCCGCCAGTCCCAGCGGGCGCCGGGCGCTGGACCGTACGACGATGCCGCGCTCCTCCGGCGGCACGCCCTCGTGCACGAAAAACCACGACAGCGGCGCGCCCAGCGCGCCGGCCAGCCGCCGCAGGTCGCTGATGGAAAGCTCCGAGAGCCCCCGTTCCACCTGGCTCAGGTAGCCCACCGAGCGGCCGACTTCGGCTGCAAGGTCGGCAAGCGTCAGCCCGCGGGACTTGCGCAGGGCCCGCAGGTCCCGACCGACGCCGGAGGCAAGCGCGCCGGTCAGGGTTTCTGCACCCTGCGCGTCCAAGACGTTCTGCTGGCCGTTGCCCTGGCTCACTCTGCCCGCTCCTGATTGAAGGTCCTGCAGGTGAGCCTGCCTTTCCCGTGGTGAAATTTCCAGAGATTTTTTCATCCGGGCAGACGGGGCCGAAGCCCTGACACCGCCACTGCAGGACAAAGGTTCAAACTGCCCGGCGAAGGCTCTAAAGTGCCGGTCTCCTCACGGCGCCCCGCTTCAAGAGCGCCGGTTCCAAAGATGCTTTCAGCGAGACCTGCCAGCGAGACCTACCCGATGGACCTTTCCGCCGACTTCATCCTGCCCGACGACAAGACCTCAGGCCTGCTGATCGGCAGGGCCTGGCTGCCCGGCACGCCGGCCGGGCCGAGCCCGGTGGTGCTGGCGGATGACGTGGTGCACGACCTCTCTGCGCTCGCGCCCACCGTCTCGGCGTTGCTCGACCTGGAGGAGATGACCGAACGCATCCGCGCCGCGCTTCATGGCGGCAAGCTGACGGCCATCGGCGAGCTTGAAGCCATCCTGTCGAACTCCGCCTGGGATGCGCGGCGGGAGGGGGTCGCCTATTTCCTCGCCCCCTGCGACCTGCAGGCCCTGCGCGCCAGCGGCGTGACCTTCGTCGACTCGATGCTGGAGCGGGTGATCGAGGAACAGGCCAAGGGCGACCCTGCCCAGGCCGAGGCGATCCGCGAAAGCCTGGCTGCGGAGATCGGCACCCAGCTCGCCAGCCTGAAGCCGGGTTCGCCGGAGGCCGCGAAGCTGAAGGAGAGCCTCATCGAGCGCGGCCAGTGGTCCCAGTATCTGGAGGTCGGCATCGGCCCGGACGCGGAGATCTTCACCAAGTCCCAGCCCATGTCCGCCGTCGGCCCGGGCGCCGAGATCGGCATTCTCGCATCCTCCGTCTGGAACAACCCGGAGCCGGAGGTGGCCGTGGTGGCGAACGGGCGTGGAGAGATCGTCGGTGCGACGCTCGGCAACGACGTCAACCTGCGCGACGTGGAGGGGCGCTCCGCCCTGCTGCTGGGCCGCGCCAAGGACAACAACGCCTCCTGCGCGCTGGGGCCCTTCATCCGCCTGCTGGACGAGAGCTTCGACATGGCCGCCCTCGCCCGGACCGCCATCGAAGTGGAGGTGAGCGGCGAAGACGGATTCACCATCGCCGACACCTATCCGCTCTCCGCCATCAGCCGCAGCCCCGAGGAACTGGTTAGACAGGCTTTCAACGCCGACCACCAATACCCTGACGGGCTTGTGCTTTTTCTCGGCACCATGTTCGCGCCGATCCAGGACCGGGAAGTGCCCGGCGAAGGCTTCACCCACAAGCTTGGCGACATCGTCACCATCCGCTCCAAGGAGCTGGGAGCACTGGTCAACCGGGTAAACCACTGCGACAAGATCGCCCCCTGGACCTTCGGCAGCCTCGCGCTGATGCGCAACCTGGCCCAGCGCGGACTGTTAACCTGATGTGAGAGTCACAGGCTCCACAGCTCTGAAAAGACGTTATTTTCTGGCAACCCCATCCTTTCAGGAGATCGCATCGTGCAGAACAACCTGATCGCCGGGTCCTGGGTCGAAGGCCCGGACGCGGTCGACAACATCAATCCCTCCGACCTGAACGACGTGATCGACAGCTACGCCCGCGCCGATGCCGGCCAAGTGAACGACGCCGTCGCCGCCGCCAAGGCGGCCTTCCCCGCTTGGTCGACCGGCTCCATCCAGGCCCGCGCCGGCATGCTGGCCGCGGTGGCCGCGGAGATCATGGCCCGCAAAGAGGAACTGGGCGAGCTGCTGGCCCGCGAGGAAGGCAAGACCAAACCGGAAGGCATCGGCGAGGTGATGCGCGCCGGGCAGATTTTCGACTTCTTTGCCGGCGAAGTCGTGCGCCAGAGCGGCGAGAAGATCGCCTCGGTGCGCCCGGGCATCGACGTGGAGATCACGCGGGAGCCGCTGGGCGTCGTCGGCCTGATCACGCCCTGGAACTTCCCCATCGCCATCCCGGCTTGGAAGATCGCCCCGGCACTGGCCTACGGCAACTGCGTGGTCATCAAACCGGCGGAGATCGCCCCGGCGTCAGCCCATGCGCTGGCCGAGATCATCCAGCGCGCAGGCGTGCCGGAAGGTGTCTTCAACCTCGCCATGGGCAAGGGCTCGGTGGTCGGCGAGGCCCTGGTGAACCATCCGGACGTCGCCGCCATCTCCTTCACCGGCTCGGTGGAGACCGGCAAGCGCATCGCCTCCAACTGCGCCGCACGCCTCGCCAAGGTGCAGCTGGAGATGGGCGGCAAGAACCCCCTGGTGGTGCTGGACGACGCCGATCTTGGCACCGCGGTGGACTGCGCCCTCAACGGCGCCTTCTTCTCGACCGGCCAGCGCTGCACCGCCTCCTCGCGCCTGGTGGTGCAGAAGGGCATCCACAACGCCTTCGTCGACGCCCTGGTGGAGAAGATGCAGGCGCTGAAAGTGGACAACGCCCTGCTGGAAGGAACCCAGATGGGCCCGGTGGTCGACCAGTCCCAACTCGACCAGGATCTGAAGTATCTCGACATCGGCCGCGACGAGGGTGCGAAGCTGGCCTGGGGCGGCGAGCGCCTCAACCGCGCGACCCAGGGCTTCTACTTGCAGCCGGCGCTCTTCACCGAGACCGACAATGCCATGCGCATCAATCAGGAGGAAATCTTCGGCCCCATCGCCTCGGTCATCGCCGTCGACGACTACGACCAGGCCTTGTACGTGGCCAACGACACCGCCTTCGGCCTGTCATCGGGGATCTGCACCGCCAGCCTGAAGCACGCCAGCCACTTCAAGCGCCATGCCCAGGCCGGCATGGTGATGGTGAATCTGCCAACGGCGGGCGTCGACTATCACGTCCCCTTCGGCGGGCGCAAAGGATCAAGCTACGGCTCGCGCGAGCAGGGCCGCTACGCCGCGGAGTTCTACACCACGGTGAAGACCGGCTACACGCTGCCCGTCTAGAGAGCGGAGGGAAACAACCGGGCGGCGGCTTGGCGCAGCCGGTGGATTGGCTCTATGCTGGTCGTCAGCCGCGCTTGAGACCTGATGCCCGTGACACTGGACCCACGGCAGCAAGAGATCTACGACGCCTGGTGCCGCGAACAGGCGGCCCTCGGCGCCGTGCCGCCGCGCGCGGCCTTCGACCCCGTCGCCTTTCCCCGCGCGCTGTCCACGCTGGTGCTGGTGGAGCGGATCGAAGAGGACGCGCTCTGTTTCCGGCTGGTGGGCACCGACATGGTAGAGGCCTGGGGCGGCGACTTCACGGGCCAGCGCCTGGATGAGATCATGGAGGGCGAGTATCACGGCTTCATCCGCGGGCTCTTCGACGAGTGCATCGCGCGCCGCGGCCCGATCTTCTCCCACAGCCGCTTTCAGTGGGACAAGGGGCGCGCCCTCGACACCCGCCGCCTGATGCTGCCCTTTCGCCGCGATGCGCAGTCGGATGACATCGCCTTCATCCTGGTCAGCCAGGTCTTCGACCATGGCAAGCAGGGTCCGCCTCAGCCCATCGTGCAGGCCGGCAAGACCTTCGAGATCATCGAGCTGCAGCGCGAACACCTCTCGGAGAGCCCACCCGGCTAACGCAATTTCCGGCTCAAAACAGGAGATCCCTCATGTCCGAGCCCGCCCATCGGGCCACTCTGTCCCCGGCGACGGCGCCCTATGTCGCGAAGGTCGGCGATACAGTCATTGCGCGGAGCAGCCGTGCGCTCATCCTGGAAGAAGTGTCACCGCGCAAGACCTACCCGCCGATGATCTACTTTCCGCTGGAGGACGTGGACCGCGCCGTCCTGCGCCCCAGCGACCATCGCAGCTTCTGCCCGATCAAGGGCGATGCCGGTTACCACGATATCGCGGTCGACGGCGGGCTGCTTGAACGGGCCGCCTGGTACTACCCCGACCCCCTGCCCATGGTGGCCGGGGTGAAGGATCACCTCGCCTTCTACAGGGACAAGGTGGCGGTCGAAAAAGCCTGAAGCCTCATGTGAAGCACGACCTTAAAGCACAGAAACACCAAGAGCTTGCGCGTAATCTCTCGCCTTTTGCCGGAGAACCGTTTCGCCGGAGCCACGATCGGCGACGCAGACCAACAGCGGGATCGACTTCTCCGGTTCCGGGTGGCGCAGTTCGATGACGGAGAAGGTCCGATAATAGCGTCCACGCAGTACGCGCCGTGCCCTGCCCTCAACGCCCTCGAAGGCGCTGTAGGGCGCAAACCAGTTCTCGGTCCGGCGGAACCATCGGCCCCTTACCGTCACGCCGTCTGGCGCAAAGGCGAGCTCGCGTCTCGACCGATAGGACAGCACAGCGAGATACAGGAGGCCGATACCGCCGCCGAGCGGCGGCAATGTCAGAAGCTGAACGGCCGCCGGTTGAAGCTGGCCGGAGGTGCCCAGCACTCCGCCGGCAACGACGGCAGTCACGATGCCGGCAAGGCCCAGCACGCCCAAGAGCATCGCGTTCCACGGTGCTGGCGCCTGGCGAATAGTCACTGGCAGATGCGAGAGATCCAGATCGATCTCTCCCACCCAGCGCCAGACTTCAAGCTGCCGTTTCAATAGCGCGATCATCGGCTGCGCAGGACTCCCGTGTTGCACCTAAGAGGAAGTCGCTTGCGAAGCACCGGCGGTTCACTGCGCGCTCTGCCCTCTACTGAAAGATCTCTTTGAAGCGCGCGACGGAGCCGCGGAAGCCCACCTCGAAGTCGCCGTCGCCGGGGTGGTAGACGCTCTCGTAGGAGATCACGCCGTCGTAGCCGTCGCGTTTCAAGGCGGCAGCGAGGGGCTCCCACTGGGCGGCGAGCTGGCCTTCGCCGAAAGGGCGCACTTCCAGGGTCGCCTTGGGGGTGTCAGCCCGGACGTCCTTCACGTGCATGTGGCCGAGGTAACCGCCCGGCGCGGCGCTGCCCAGGGTCTCGTAGCCCTGCGGCCAGGCGTCCTCATGGGCCCAGCAGTTGTTCGCCGGGTCCCAGAGCACCGTAAGCACGTCCTGCGCATCCAGGTCGTCGATCAGACGCCTGCCGGTCCAGCAGGAGTTCACCATGGTGCCGTTGCCGGTCTCGACGACCAACTGCGCGCCCTCCGCGCGGGCCAGGTCGATCGCCGGGGCGATCAGCGGCAGCAGCGCGTCCCAGGCGCCCTTGGCGACGTTCCACTGCTCGGCGCCGTGCAGGCCCCAGAGGATCATCTCCTTCTTGCCGGAGAGGATGCGCACCCTGGGCGAGCCCACCTGCCGTGCGATCTCGATGCAGCGCTTCAGCGTGTCCATGTGCTTCACGTGCAGCGGCTCGCCTGGCCTGGTCGTCATCGGCATGCCGGCAAAGACGTGGTGGCAGATGTTGGAGACCTTCTTGCCGTGCCGCTCCAAAAGGTCGCAGACGCGTGCCCGCTCCGCCGTGTCGAGGTTGCCCACCTCCTTGTCCCAGACGAACTGCAACTCGGCATAATCCAGGCCGAACTCGTCCATGACCATGAGCGCGTGTTCGAAGTCGCGGCTGATGCCGTCGGTGATGACACCCAGTTTCATCGCTTCCCCCTAACGCTTGAGCTCAGCGCCGACAATCTCCTCCAGCACGCGGGTGACGATCCAGTTGTCGCCCTCCGGGTACTTGGTCTTGCCGGCCTGGAAGAGCTGCATTGCCGCAGTGGCGGTGAACAGCGGCACGCCCAGCTCCCGCGCCAGGTCGAGGCTGATGGTGAGGTCCTTGTGCATGGTGCTGATCTGGCTGCCGGTGCCGACGAACTGCCGGTCGATGATTTTCTCCAGCGCCGTGTTGGCGGCGATGCTGCCGCCGCTGGAGGTGGAGACCACGTCGTAGAGCACCTGGCCGGGGACGCCCGCCTTGGCCGCCAGCGCCGCCGCCTCGAAGGTGGCCGAGAACACCCCGCCGATGAGCGACTGCAGGCAGGCCTTCACCGTCTGGCCCATGCCCGGTTCGCTGCCGACCCGGTGGATGGTCTTGCTCACCGCCTCCATGGCCGGGCGGGCCTTTTCCATTGCCGCGTCGGAGCCGGCGGCCATCATCGTCAGGGTGCCGCCCTGTGCGCCGGGAAAGCCGCCGCTGACCGGGGAATCGATCAGATCAATCCCGCTGCCGGCCAGACCCTCGGCGATCTCCCGCGCCTCGGCCGCGCGAATGGTGGCACTGAGGATCACCACGGAGCCGGGCTGCAGGGTGGACGCAAGCCCGTCCCCCAGGATCACGGCCTTGGCCTGCTCGCCGGTCATCACCATGACGAAGACCACATCGGCCTGGCGGCCAACGTCAGCGGGGCTTTCCGCCGCCTGCCCGCCCATCTCCGCAAAGGCGGTCATGCGCTGCTCCGAGAGATCGAAGCCTGCCGTTTGGAGACCCGCTGCAATAAGGTTCTTCGCCAGGCCGCTGCCCATATCGCCCAGCCCGACCACGCCGCATCTGATCATCGCGTTTCCTCGCCCCCGGTTGTTCGCACCGGGAAGGGACCCGGTGCGGTGTTCTTGGGTGCAAGTCTCAGCCGATCCCCGCGCCTTGGCAAGGCGCAAGCTGTAACGATGACGTCAGATCAGGCGCTTGCGGAGTTGGGAGGAGAGGATATCGATGATCGAGACCACCACGACGACCACGATGATGACGGCGGCGGCGCGGTCGTATTGGAAGGCACGGAAGGACTCGTAGAAGGTGAAGCCGATACCGCCGGCGCCGACGATGCCCAGCACCGTGGCGGAACGCACCAGCGTCTCGAAACGGTAGAGGGAGAAGCTGCTCCACAACGGCAGCACCTGGGGGATGACGCCGTAGATCACCTGCTGCAGCCGGCTGGCTCCGGTGGCGCGAATGCCCTCCACCGGGCGCGGATCGATGGCCTCAACGGCTTCGGAGAAGAGCTTCGAGATCACGCCCAGGTTATGGACGAACAGCGCCATCACGCCGGCAAAGGGGCCGAGGCCGACGGCGGCGACGAACAGAATGGCGAAGACCAGCTCGTTGATGGCCCGGGCGGCATCCATCAGCCGGCGCATCGGCTGAACGATCCACACCGGTGCAATATTGTTGGACGACAGGAGCCCGCAGGGCACGCCGACCACGATGGAGAGGAAGGTGCCCCAGATGGCGATCTGCACGGTCTCGACCATCTTCAGCACGAAGAGTTCGAGATCGGTGAAGTCGGGCCTCAGGAAGTCGCCGATGAAGACCGCCATGTTGTCGGCGTCGGTGATCAGATAGGTCCAGCGGTCGACCTCCGCAGGATAGTAGGAGACCCCCAGCAGCACCGCGATGACCAGCGCAATCACGCCCTTGTTGAGGAAACCGCTCCAGCGCGGCCGCAAGGCCTCGCGCACTTCGGGAGAGATTTCAAGCGGCTTGGTGACGGCAGGACTGGCGCTGGCGAGAGTCATGGGCGGACGCCCCTAACGGATGGTTCGGCTTGAAAAGAAGTCGATGACGCCCGCAGGCGGCGGGGCGGAAGAAGGTCTCCACCCGCGCCGCCCGGGACGAAAGGATCAGTAGCCGGCCTGGCCGACGATCCCGGAGTAGGCCTGCAACTCGGCGAGCTTGGCCTCGGCGGCCTTCACGCCCTCCTCGTCGCCGGCGTTCTGGGCCTTGATCTTGTCCTTGAAGGCCTCGATCTGGCGCACGTCCAAGAGCTGGGCGTTAGAGGACGCCAGGAAGGGCCCCCAGCCGTCGGAGAGGTTTGCCAGCACGGCGCGCTCACGCTTGACCTTTTCGAGGTCACCGAAGCGGCCGTACTGCATGAAGAAGAAGTACATCTTCTGCTTCACCTCGGCGGAAAGCTCCTTGCGCCAGACCATGGGGTCGGAGGGGATGATCGGCGAACGCCAGATCTCCTTGATGTTGGACGCGGCCTCCGGATTGGTCTTGGCAAGACGCGCATAGATGGACTCGGTGTTGTTGGTCGCCACGTCGACCTTGCCGCTGGCCACCGCCATGGCATTGCCTTCGTGGTTGGAATTGGTGACCCGTCCGAAGCAGTCTTCCGGCTCCTTGTTGTTCAGCGCCCAGACGTAGTAGCCGGGGATCGCGAAGCCGGAGGTGGAGTTCGGGTCGCCGTTGCCGAAGCTGAGGGTCTGGTCGCAGGCCAACACGTCCTCCAGCGAGTTCAGCTTGGAGTCCTTGTGAGCGATCAGCAGCGAATGGTAGCCGCGCGAACCGTCGTCCTTGATGGTCTGGGCGAAGACCTCGCCGCCGGCGCGGTCGACAGCCTCGATGGCCGACTTGTTGCCGAACCAGGCAACGTCCACCTTGCCGAAGCGCATGCCCTCGATGACGCCGGCATAGTCAGAGGCGAAGAAGGGCTTCACCGTCACGCCCAGCGACTTCTCCATGTCCTCGAGGAAGGGCGTGAAGTTCGCTTCAAGCACCGTGGCGGATTCCGTGGAGATGATTCCGAAGTTGAGCTGCTCCGGCATTTCGGCCTTGGCGGCGGTGGCGCCGAGAGCAAGCGCCGTCGCGATGCCGGCGGCGGATGCGGTAAGGGTCTTGAGCATCATTTACTCCTGTCAGTCAGATGCAACGAAAGCTTGGTAGGCGAATCTCAGAGGCTCGCGGCAGAGCGTGCGGCGAGGTCGTCCTGATGATCCAATCCATTGCCGGGGCGGCCCGGCACAGGCGCCGCCGGCTTTGCCGGGCGCGCCTTGATGAGGTCCAGGCTGCCGGTCTCAACGCCGTAAAGATCGGCAATGTCGGCCGGCGTGATGTCGTCGGTGGGCCCGTTGTGGATAACCTCCCCGCCCTTCAGCGCGATGATGCGGTCGCAGTGCTCGAAGGCATGGTCGATCTGATGCAGGGAGACGATCACGGTCGTCTTGTCCTGCCGGTTGATCTCCCTGAGGGTCGACATCACCAGCTTCGCCGAAGCGGGATCCAGCGAGGCGATGGGTTCGTCGGCGAGGATCAGCCGCGCCTCCTGAGTCAGCACCCGCGCGATGGCGCCACGCTGCTGCTGGCCGCCGGAAAGCGTCGAGGCGCGCTGGTGCGCCTGCTCGATCATTCCGACGCGCTCCAGCGCCTGCAGTGCCTTGACCTTGTCCTGCTGCGGAAACAGACCGAGCGAGCCACGCCAGCGCGGAATCCGGCCCAGCCGCCCGGCCAGGACGTTGGTCAGCAGCGCCAGCCGGCTGATCAGATTGAACTGCTGAAAGATGACGCCGACGTCGCGGCGCAGGGCTTCGCTGTGCTCGCTGAAGCGGCCGTTGATCTGCGTGTCCTTGCCAAACAGTGCGATGCGGCCATCGGTGTCGCGGTCCATGCGCTCCAGGCCGCAGATCAGGCGGATCAGCGTCGACTTGCCGGAGCCGGAGGCCCCGATCAGGCCGACCATCTCGCCTTCGCCGATTTCGAGATCGACACCCTGGAGAACCGTCTTTGCGCCGAAGGACTTACGGACGCGCGCCAGCTTGATCACTGACATATGGTAATCACAGACATAGGCAGGCCCCCCTGAGCCCTGCGGCGCTGCACGGAACGCCTCAAGCTCTACAGCCAGGCCATGACGATATGATGACGATATTACTTCGATTTCTTTGCAGATTGCGTAGGTGAAGCGCGACGAGACCCCGGCTGCACCGAGAGAGTGCGTAGCTCAGGTCGCGAAGCGCTGCCGGGCCCGGAACGCCCGCGCCATCAGCCCGTCGGCGCGCTTCAGGCTGCGCCGCAGGTAGGATTTGCTGCGCTCCTGCCCCTCCGAACGGTCGCGGCACCAACAGGCCAGGGTGGAGAGGAAGATCAGGGTCATCCCCATCTCCTCGACCGAACGGCGCTGGCCCTTGCCGTCCAGCAACGCCGCCTCGCGCCACCATTGCACCGTGCGCGAGGTCCAGGTGATGAGCTTCAGGTTATGGTGCACGTGCACCGGCCAGAGCTTGCCCAGGAACATCTCCGCCGTCACCTTGCGGCGCGGGGCGAGAGCATCGAGCCAGGCTTCCAGGGTGACCTGCAGGCGTTCTTCAGCCGGTAAGGCCGCAAAGCCCGCCCCCTGCCCGGCCAGCATCGCCGTGTCGGCCCGTGCGATCCAGGCATCGGCGATCGCATCGCCGTCGCGGAACTCGGCGCGGATCGCGGCAAGCGGAAGGTTCAGCCGCTCGGCCACATGATGCAGGCGGATGTCGTACCAGCCCCAGTCCTCGGCGATGTCGAGCGCAGTCTCAATGATAAGCGCTCTCAGGACGTCGCGTTGCTCTTCGGTTGGGTTTCCGCTCGGCGCCTCGGCCTTCGGCGAACGCTTCGCCGCAGCAGTACGCTTCTTCTTTCCAGGGCCCGGTTTCGCAGCGGCCATGGGTTAAGCTCCTGTGGTCGTTGCAACCTATAGAGAGCTTACGACCGCGCACTGGACAGAGTCCACAGGTTCCGGCGGTCCCCGATCTGCGCTCAGGTCAATAAACGGCCGGCCATCCACTGGTGGAAGCAGTGGGTCGGGCCGTCCATCGCCGGCGAAAAGACCCCGCCGCGGAAGGCCGGCGAAGCGCGCCCTGCCTGCATGCCCTCCACGACGCCGCGGTCCTCCTCGAAGATGCCGCGCCACTGGTGGGTGTTGGCGGCGCGCAGGTCGGCCAGGTCGTCGCCCAGCGCCGCCTCGCCGAAGTAGTAGATCTCGAAGTGCTCGCGGGTGCGGTCGGGCCCCAGAGGTTCCAGCACCACGGTATAGAAATGGTCGGCATGAATGCCGAAGAGCACGTTGGGAAAGAGCGCCAGGTACTCCGCCGCACCGCGCCAGGCCTCCGGCAGGTCGGGATGCTCGGGAAAGGCCCGGCCGTCGTCGCTCAAGGTGGGGCGGTATGCGGTGCTGCCCTGCCCCGCCATGTGGCCTTCGACCGCGATGTTGTAGTGGTCTTCCAGACGCGAGTACTGGTTCAGGCTGGGGTGAATCCAGGGCAGGTGATAAGCCTCGCAGTAGTTCTCGACTGCGAGCTTCCAGTTGCAGGCGACCTCGATCGTGAAGGCTGAGTCCGCGCCGCCGTGGCGGAGCCGGCTGCCGTCGAAAGCCCCCCAGCGCTCAGCCAGGGGCGCGATGAAGGTCTCGAAATCCTCCGCCTCGCCGGAAAGGTCGACGAAGACCGCATCGCACCAGACGGCGCTGCGCACCGGCTTCAGGCCGTGGCGCGTTCTGTCGAAACCCGGGCAGTCGCGGGTGCCGGGGCCGCCGACGAAAGGCGTGGCCTTGAGGTTGCCGTCCAGGTCGTAGCTCCAGGAGTGATAGGGGCAGCGGATCAGTCCTTTGGAGCGCCCCGGGGCGGCGACCAGTTCCAGGCCGCGGTGGCTGCAGACGTTGTGGAAGACCTTCAGGCCGCCCGCGGCATCGCGCAGCATCAGCAGCGGCAGGCCGAGAAGCCGGACCGGGCGCAGGTCGCCGGGCTGCGGGACCCAGCGACCGACACCGATGCAGGTCCAGCCCCGCGCCAGCACCTGGTCGCACTCGACTGCGGCAAAGCTCTCGGAGGTGTAGGCCGCATTGGGCAGGCCCCGCGCCTCCGCAATCGGCAACAGCACCTGCTGCAGCGCTTCGCGCTGCGCCTCGATCTCCCGTGGCAGCCAGCTGCTCATGGTGACCTCCTTTCCGAGAGCCCCTCTGGAGGCTCTGCCCCTCTGGAGGCTCTGCCCTTCTGGGGGCTCTGCCCTTCTGGGGGCTCTGCCCTCCTGGGGACTCTGTCTGAGGAGATCAGTCTGGCGCGGGAAGGCTGCAGCCGGCGTCCTTAGGAGCGACATTCCTGTCGCTGCCGCGACGACCCCCGGCCCTGTCGCTGCCGCGACGGCGCGCCGCCAGGGCCATCGCTCCGGCCCCCAGCAAAGCGGCAACGGCCATGGCCGCAACGAAGCCATGCGGTTGCCAGAGGTCCAGGGCGATCCCCCCGACGGAAGGCCCGACCATCGCCCCCACCTGATAGGTGATGAGGAAGGCCGCATTGGCGACCGCCAGGTCGTGAACCCGGACCCGCTGGCCGATGAAGGCAAGCCCCAAGGTATAGAAGCCGATGCCCAGGCCGCCGAGCGTGAACACCGCTGCCGCGCGCAGCCAGGGCTCGGCGATGAGCGGCAGACTGGCGGCCAGCACCGCGAACATCAGAGCCGCGCCGATCAGAACCCGCTGCGCCGATACGCGGTCGGCCAACCAGCCCACGACGAACTGCAAGGCGATGCCGCCGACCATAAAGAGCGTCAGCAGGTGGAGCGCCTCGGTCTCGGACATACCGGACTGCAGCGCGTAGACCGGCAGCAAGGCAAAATGCCCCATCTCCAGCAGGCCGCCGACGACGCCCGCCACCATGGCGATGGGCGCCAGCAGGAAAGCCCCCGTGACGCCGGTTTCCGGATGTTCCGGCATCTGCGGTGCCAGATGTGCAGCGGCCACGATGGGCACCACGGCCAAGAGGATCCCGCCTGCCGCGATCAGGAACGGGAGCCATCCGTCGATCCCTATGGTCTCCAGGATGAAGGGGCCGGCGGCAAAGCCGGCGAAGAGCACGATGGCATAAAGCGCGATCATGCGACCGCGCGTCTTGTCGCTGGCAACCGTGTTGATCCATGTCTCGCCAACCAGCCAGGGCAGCGCGATGCCGGCGCCCATAATGGCGCGCAGCACAAGCCAGGCTTCCGGCGAAGGGAAGACCGGCATCAGCAGGAAGCCGCCGCCGACCAGCACACAACCCAGCGCCATAGCCCGGATCGTCCCAAGGGCGCCCACCAACTTCGGGAAGAACGGCAGACAGAGCAGGATGGCAAGGGCGGGCGCACTGCCGACCAGCCCGGTGTACCAACTCGGCGTGCCCCAGCTTTCGAAGGTCAGCGCCGTGATCGGGTAGCCGATGCCATAGGAGATGCCGACGCCCACTGTCGAGGCAATGACGGCCGCAAGGCTGAGGACGCGCTGGCGTGGCGACAGGTTCTCCGGTGCAACGGACGGCATCTCGATCTTCCTCCGGGTCAGCGTCATGGGACAGCCACAGGGCAGCCCTTGGCAAGTGCGTTGATCTCTACGCTGTAGAGATATATTCTACGGCGTAGAGACTTCAAGAACGGAGTTGCCTTGCCAAAGAAAGATCCGCGCCCCGGTCCACGCGGACTGTCCGTGGAGGAGATTGTCCGCGCCGCTGTGGCCTTGCAGGAAGCGGAAGGGGAACGCGGCTTCAGCCTGCGCAAGCTGGGGGCGAAGCTCGGCTGCGATCCGATGGCGGTGCTCTACCACTTCGGCTCCAAGACCGGGCTCGAACGGGCGATGGCGGATCTGCTGAATGCGGAATTGCGGCCCGTCGACCCGGAGCTGCCCTGGCGCGACCGCCTGGCCGACCTCGCCCGGCAGTACCGCGACCTGGCGCTGCGCTATCCGGAGACTTTTCCGCTGCTGAACCGCTTCTGGGTCACCGGTCCGGCCGACTACCGCCATGCCGAGGCGATCTATCAGGCGCTTGAAGACGCAGGACTGGAGGACGCGCAGCTCGCGCAGATCTGCTGCGGCCTCTATGCCAGCCTCCTGGGGCTCGCCGCTGCGGAGCTGGGTGGATTGCTGCAGCCGGCGACGGCAGAGAACCTGACCGAGGTCAAGGCCCTGCCGCCGGAGGACTTTCCGGTGACCAGTCGCCTGCTTCCCCTCTACCGCAAGCAGCGGCCCGGCGGAATCTACGAGACCATGCTCCAGACACTGCTCGACGGTATCGAGCGGCAGGTGCCGGACCGCAGTTCCGGCGGCCACAAGCCGCGACGGAAAAAAAGAGCGCCGGGGCGAAGCACCTGACGAACGCATCTGTGGAAGAGCACAACCAGAAATCGCAAATCCGCTTCTAAATTCAAGTTTCCTCTATCGGACCGCGCCCGCCGCTCCTATCTTGCGCGGCTGGCCATCACGTTGGATCGGAGGAACGGAGAGCTGAAAGCTTTGGTGCTTGAAGGCAGGCGGCAAGTGTCCGTGCTGGAAGTCGAGCCACCCGCGGCGGAGCCGAACGCGGTCGTCATCGACGTTGCTGTCGCCGGAGTCGGCGGAAGCGAGTACCTGGGATACAACAACCCGGGCATACGAAATCTGCCGAACATCATGGGACATGGTTTCGCCGGCACAACGGCAGAAGGCCGGCGGGTCGCGGTCAATCCCCTGCGAAGCTGTGGCACTTGCGAATACTGCCGGCGCGAACTCCATCAGCTTTGCGATGACTGGCATCTGATCGGAGTCCAGTCGGACGGCGGCTTTGCTCAGCAGGTCGCGGTGCCTGAAGCGGCCATGGTGGCGCTTCCGGACCACCTGAGCTGGGAACAGGCCGCCTTTGTGGAGCCCTTCGCCAACGCCGTAAACGCCTGGGAGCTGTCCGGCGCAGATGCCGGCTGCTCGGTCGCGGTCCTCGGTGCCGGAGGTCTGGGCCTGGGGCTGGTCGCCTGCGCTGCCGGCGCCGGCTGCGCGCAGATCGCTGTCAGCGATCTCTCCCGGACCCGCCTCGACGCGGCTGCCGAACTCGGTGCAACGGCCTGCGGAAACGACACCGAGGCACACCCGGGGGGCAGCTACGATGTTGTTTTCGACACGGTCGGTTCGGCCGACTCACGGCGGCAGGCGATTGAACTCACCCGTAAAGCCGGGACCTGTGTCCTGATGGGCTTCGCCGCGCCCGACCTGGAAGCCAACGCCGGGGCCTTCATAAGAAGCCAGCGGCGGCTCCTTGGCGCCTTTGTCTATTCGATGACGCAGTTCCAGACGGCGGTCGGCCTGGCGGGGCGCTGCAAAGCCGACTGGGTGGCGAACCTTTCGTTCGCGGAGGTGGAGCCGCTGCTTCAGCGCTATCTGGAGGGCGACTTCTCCACCGTCAAGGCCGCCCTGCGGCCCAACGGCTAGCTCCGACCAAAGGCTACGCAGGCGATGCGGCTGCCACCTGTCCTTCCAGGTGGGCGACCAGGTCCGCCGGCAGCGACAGCCGGCTCGCCAGCGCTTCCAGATAGGCCTGTTCCATCGGATGGTCCGGATCGATGGCGAGGCGCGAGGCCAGGTAGAGCTCGGTCGCCTGCTCCGGACCCTGGGCCAGACCGGCGATGTCCTGCAGGCTCGGCGGTTCGGCCAGCGCATCGAAGACGAAGGCCTTCTCCTCGGCATCCAGCGGCAGTTCGCCCACGCGCTCGAAGATCGATTTCTGCTCGTCGGGGTCGATATGACCGTCGGCGTTGGCAGCGGCGATCATCGCCATCACCAGCGCCAGTTCGAAAGGCTTTCCGTCGCTGGCCGGTGCGGCTTCGGGATGGAACTTCGATCCTGCCGGCGGCGGGGCGCTGGCAAAGCCGGCTGCGTCCGGTGCAGGCTGATAGGCCACCTGCCCCGCAGTGCCGGCCCCGGGCGCCTGCGGCGGAACCTGCTGGGGCGCCTGCTTGCCGTCCTGCCAGTTCTGGTAGGCGCGGTAGGCCAGCGCACCGAGCGCGGCCGCGCCGCCGTAACCGACAACGCCACCGGCCAGTTTCCCAACTTTTTTGCGTGCTTTCTTGTTGCCGATCAGAACGCCCAGCAGGCCGCCTGCCGCCAGGCCACCGGCCACACCGCCGAGACCGCTGTTGGCCAGCTTGCCCTTGGCGTTCTGGACCGCCCCGCCTGCGGCACCGGCCGCATTGGGTCCGAGAAACTGCTCCAGAAGACTTTGGGGATTCATGCTCTACCTCTCGTTATACCCGTCCGTTAGATAGGAAGGGCAACTCCCAAAGGCAAACAGAACCGTCTGTTGGGCCGCTTTCTAAAGACGTTGGTTAACCAAAGCCTAAGGCACGGCGCGGAGGTAGCGGATCGGACGGCCGGCGGAGGCGGCGTTGGCGGCTGCAACGATGGCGGCGGTGTCGATGCGGTGATGGGCGTAGAGGTCGCCGACCGTGCCGGTCTGGCCGAAGTGCTCGACTCCCAGCGCCTGGACCCGGTGGCCCTGCACGGCGCCCAGCCAGGAGAGGGTCGTCGGATGGCCGTCCAGGACGGTCACGAGGCCTGTGTCCCGGTCGAGCGGCGCCAGCAGGATCTCGATGTGACAGCGGGCGTCCCGCCGCCCCTCCTGCCGCGCCCGCTCCGCCGCATGCCAACCGGCACTGAGGCGGTCGGCCGAGGTCACCGCCAGCACGCCGACATCACGCCGGTCCTCGCCGATCAGGCCCGCGGCCGCGATGGCTTCGGCCGCCACAGCACCCTGGTAGGCGATCACCACCTCGCAGTTGGGTCCGGGGCGGCGCAGCCAGTAGGCGCCATTGATGATGTCCTGCGCCAGAGCCTCGTCGAGCGCCCGCTTCGGCTGTTCCAGCGGCCGGGTCGAGAGGCGCAGGTAGACAGAGCCGCCTTTTTCGTCGCGCAGCCAGGGGCCGGAGGGCTCTCCCTTCCCGTCCCGCTGCATGTAGTCGAAGGACCAGGTCATGATCGCCGCCAATTCGTCGACGAAGGCCGGCTCGAAGGCTGCGAGGCCGTCCTGCGCCAAACCGATGAGCGGCGTGCCGACGGACTGGTGGGCACCGCCTTCCGGCGCCAGGGTGACTCCCGACGGCGTGGCCACCAGCAGGAAGCGGGCGTCCTGGTAGCAGGCATAGTTCAGCGCATCGAGGCCCCGCTGGATGAAGGGATCGTAGAGCGTGCCGATGGGCAGCAGCCGTTCACCGAAAAGGGAATGCGAGAGCCCCAGCGCGCCGAGAAGCAGAAAGAGGTTCATCTCGGCAATGCCGAGTTCGATGTGCTGACCTTCCGGGCCCATGATCCACTTCTGCGCCGAAGGCACCTTCTCGTCGCGGAAGGTGTCGCCGAGCGGCGTGCGGTTGAAGAGGCCGCGGCGGTTCACCCAGCCGCCGAGGTTGGTCGATACCGTCACATCGGGCGAGGTGGTGACGATGCGCCGGGCCAGGGGCGAGTCCTCCCGCGCCAGCTCGTTGAGGATCTTGCCGAAGCCCTCCTGGGTCGACATCACCTCCCCCGCCGGTGCCGGCAACGGCGTGACCGGCACCGCCGCGGCCTGGTAACGGCGCCGGCCCTTGGCATTGAAGGGCACGGCCTTCAGAAAGGCTTCCGCCTCTTCGCGGGGGGCGGCCAGCGCTTCGAACGGTTCCCACTCCTGACCCTCGCGAACGCCGAGGCCGCCGCGGTAGGCCGCCATCTGGTCGGGGGTCATCAGGCCGGCGTGGTTGTCCTTGTGGCCGGCCAGCGGCAGGCCATAGCCCTTCACCGTATAGGCGATGAAGCAGACCGGGCGGTCGTGGTCGACGGCTTCGAAAGCCTCCAGCACCGCCGGCAGGTCATGGCCGCCCAGGTTGGTCATCAGCCGCGCCAGCTCGTCGTCGCTGCGCGCCTCGATGAGCGCCGTCAGCGGCCCCTGATCGCCGAGGTCGTCCATCAGGCGCTTGCGCCAGGCCGCCCCGCCCTGAAAGGTCAGCGCCGAGTAGAGCTGGTTGGGGCAGCGGTCGATCCAGTCGCGCAGCGCCTCACCACCGGGCTCCTCGAAGGCCGCCTGCAGCAGGTGGCCGTACTTGATCGTCACCACCTCCCAGCCCATGGAGCGGAACAGCTTGTCGAACTGGCCGTAAAGGCCCTCACGCGCCACCGCGTCCAGGCTCTGGCGGTTGTAGTCAATGACCCACCAGGTGTTGCGCAGGCCGTGCTTCCAGCCCTCCATCAGGGCTTCATAGATGTTGCCTTCGTCCAGCTCGGCATCGCCCACCAGCGCCACCATGCGCCCCTCAGGTGCCGTCTTCGCGCCGGCGGACCAGCCCTTCAGGCGCACGTAGTCCTGCACCATGCTGGCGAAGGAGGTGATGGCGACACCGAGGCCGACCGAGCCGGTGGAGAAGTCCACATCGTCGCTGTCCTTGGTGCGCGAGGGATAGGACTGCGCGCCGCCGAAGCCGCGGAAGCTTTCGAGATTCTCCCGGCTCTGATTGCCCAGCAGATACTGGATGGCGTGGAAAACCGGGCTGGCATGGGGCTTCACCGCCACCCGGTCCTCGGGCCGCAGCACATGGAAATAGAGCGCCGTCATGAGAGTGACCAGCGAGGCGCTGGACGCCTGATGGCCGCCCACCTTCAGCCCGTCGGTCTTGGGGCGCAGGTGGTTGGCGTTGTGGATCATCCAGGAGGACAGCCAGAGCACCTTCTGCTCCAGCGCCTCCAGCATCTTCAGGGTATGGGAGTCCGTCATCGGTATCACTCGACTCTCGGCCTTCACAAGGAAGCGGCGCGGAGCGGCAGCTTACGCCAAAGGGCCCTGGCATGACATGCCAAAGGCGCCGCAAGTTTCGCCAACTCTGACACATTTGCATCGCCAGGAAGCTATTCTTGGCATATCCTGCCAGTCATGGACCTCGATACCATCGATCGCAAGATCCTGACCGCCTTGCAGGCCGACGGCCGGCTCAGCAACGTCGACCTGGCGGAGAAGATCGGTCTCTCCCCCTCGCCCTGCCTGCGGCGGGTGCGCCTTCTGGAGGAAGCGGGCATCATCGACCGCTATGTCGCGCTGGTCGCGCAGCACGCCGTCGGCCTGCCGGTCTCGGTCTTCATCTCCATCAAGCTGGAGCGCCAGCAGGAGGAGGATCTGGACCGCTTCGAAGCGGAGGTCAGCGCCTACCCCGAAGTCTTGGAATGCTACCTCATGACCGGCACACAGGACTATCTGCTGCGCGTGGTGGTGGCCGACCTCGCGGCCTACGAGCGCTTCCTCAAGACCAAGCTGACGCGCGTCGGCAACGTCGCCTCCATCGAGTCCAGCTTCGCGCTCAAGCAGGTGAAGTACACCAACGTCCTCCCGCTTGATGGGGCGCCCATTGACCCGGCACAAGCCCGCGGATAGCGTGCAGGCCTTCAAAGAATACACAAAGAATGCTTTCGGGGAGGACAGAACCATCATGTTTCGCCCGCTGCGCCGCGGCCTTGCCGCCGCTTCCCTCGCCTGCAGCCTGGCGCTCGGCGCCACGGCTGCGCAGGCGGAGAAGATCACCATCTCCGCCCTGACCTTCGTGTCCTCCTCGCCGCTGTTCATCGCCCAGGACAAGGGCTACTACGCCGAGGAAGGCCTGGAGGTGGAGTTCAAGTTCTTCCGCGCCGCACAGCCGGTGGCGGTCTCCATTGCTTCGGGCGATGCCGACTTCGGCGTTACCGCCTTCACCGCCGGCTTCTACAACCTTGCCGGCAAGGGCGCACTCAAGGTGATCGGCGCCCAGAGCCGCGAGGAGCCGGGCTTCGACTTCTCCGCCTACATCGCCTCCAACCAGGCCTACGCGGCCGGCTTCGACAGCCCGGAGAAGTTCGCCGGCCGCTCCCTCGGCATGACCCAGAAGGGCTCCTCCTTCCACCTGATGATCGGCATGCTGGCCGACAGGCTGGGCATGGACGTTAGCGACATCCAACTGAAGCCGCTCGAGAAGGTGCCGAACATGATCGGCGCGGTGAAGTCGGGCCAGGTCGACTCCATCATCCTGCCGGCGCACATCGCAACGCGGCTGGAGAACGACGGCTCGGCGAAGATCATCGGTTGGGTCCACCAGTACACGCCCTATCAGCTCGGTGGGCTCTTCACCTCTTCGCGCAATGTCGAGGAACGGCGTGACGTGGTGGAGCGCTTCGTGCGCGCCTACCAGCGCGCCGCGGCCGACTATGCGGAGGCCTTCATGCAGCGGGACGCCGCCGGCCAGCGCGTCTTCGGCGCCGAGGCCGAGGCGCTCATTCCGATCATCGAGAAGTACACCAAGGCCAAGCCAGCCTCGATCAAGGCCGGCGCCCCTTTCATCGACCCCGAAGGCCGGCTGAAAGTGCAGTCGATCTACGATCAGGTGGCCTGGATGCAGGCCCAGGGGCTGGTCGGCAGGGATGTCGACCCGGCGGACTTCGTCGACCTCAGCTTTATCGACGGTCACCTGGACGTACCGACCAACTGAACGATCTGTCCAGCCGCTATTCATGGAACTGCGTCTCGAGGCCGTCGGCCACCGCTACGACGATCTGACGGTTCTGGAGGACATCTCGCTCACCGTGCAGGCGGGCGAGACCCTGGCGCTCATCGGCCCTTCGGGCTGCGGCAAGTCGACCCTGCTGGGCATCCTGGGCGGCCTGCTGCAGCCCAGCAGCGGCCGGGTCGTGGCCGAGGGCGCCGTACCGGCGGACTGCCTCAACCCCCTGACCTATGTGTTTCAGGACTTCGCGCTGCTGCCCTGGCGCACGGTGGCCGACAACGTCTCCCTGGCGTTGGAACATCACACCCTCTCCGGCAGCGAGCAGCGCAGCCGCGTCGCCGAGGTCCTGGAGCGGACCAAGCTCAGCGACTTCGCCTCGGCCTATCCGCGCCAGCTCTCCGGCGGCATGCGTCAGCGGGTCGGCATCGCCCGGGCCCTCGCCGTGCGCCCGGCCGTGCTGCTGATGGACGAACCGCTCTCGGCCCTCGACGCCCAGACCCGCGACCTGCTGATGGAGGACTTCCTGGACCTCTGGCTGCGCGAGAAGACGACCGCGGTTTACGTGACCCACAACCTGACCGAGGCGTTGCGCCTGGCAGACCGGGTAGCGGTGCTGTCGCGGCGACCCGGGCGGCTGCGCGAAATCGTTCCCCTCGCCATTCCGCAGAGCGCGCGCGGCAAGCCCGAGGCGCAGGCCGAACTGGCGCGCCTGCAGCATCATCTCTGGACCCTGATCAAGGAGGAGGCGCGCTCGGCGGAGCGGGAGATGGCCGATGGCTGAGCTCGGTCGCGAGACAGAGCAAGACCGCGTGCGCTTCCGCGGCGGCGGTTTCGCCCCCGGCCAGCGCCGCGGACCGGCGCTGCTGGTCTTCGCCGCACTGATCGCCTTCTGGCAGGGCGGCAGCAGCCTGGGCTGGATCAACCCCCTCTTCCTGCCCAGCCCGGCGCACATCGCCCAGGCGCTCTACGACGTCGCGGCCAGCGGCGAGTTGTGGCGCCACTTCACCGCCTCCCTCGGCCGCATCCTCGGCGGCTGGGCGATCGGCACGGCCGCCGGCCTCGCGCTCGGCACAGCAATGGGCCTCTTCACGCTTGCCCGCTCCATCGGCATGCCCCTGGTCTCCGCGATCTTCCCGGTGCCCAAGATCGCCCTGCTGCCGCTCTTCATCCTCTGGTTCGGGATCGGGGAACCTTCGAAGCTGGCCACCATCGCGCTGGGCGTCTTTTTCCCAACCGTCATCAACTGCTACAGCGGGATCGACGGAGTCGCCCGCAATCTGATCCGCATGGCCCAGTCCTTCGACCTGCCGCCGCGCGACATCGTCCGCAAGGTGGTCCTGCCCGGCGCCATGCCCACCATCATCGCCGGCTTCCGGATCTCGTCCTCCGTCGCCCTCATTCTGGTGGTGGCGGCCGAGATGATCGGCGCCGAGTACGGTCTCGGCGCCTTCGTCCTGCAGGCGGGTCACCTGATGGCCACCGACCAGTTGCTGGCCGGGGTCGTCTGCCTGTCCGTCCTCGGTCTCGTCTTCGGCGCGGCCATCACGGCCTTGGAGCGCAGCCTGCTGCGTTGGCGCTGAAGTTTTCTTCGCGGTCCCGGAAACGAAACCCGCTCTTCGAGCGTAGGAAGGGTTAGCGGTCGCCTTAAAGCGACGCGTGCTTGAACCCCCGCCCGGGGTTTGCCGACAGAGCAATGACGCTTAAGCATTGGAGGCCAGGCAGCGCGATGATCAAACCCAGACGCAGAGCCCTCCGCCACCGCGCGCTGGTAACGCGGCGCGACCTCCTCAGCATGGCCCTCGCCCTCGCAGTGGTTTTGCTGGTCGCGGTCACGTGGCGCGAGGCCGCCGTGATCGCCGCGCCATCGCATCAGAGCCTGTCCTGGGCAACCGGCCTTTTCTGAGGACGGCGTCTGGCCTCAGCCAGGGGGCACTTGTCCGTCGATCTAGAACTGAAGCAGCCCGAAGAGGTAGGTCACCCCGACAACGACAACGGCCGCCACGGCGACCCCTTCAACCCAGCGCAGGATGCGCCGGCGTTCGCTGCCCTCTTGCTTGCTTTCAATGACAGAACGGTACATCGCACCTCTCCCTGTGCTTCTTATTTCGGCGTGCTTCTTGTCTCTGCTTGCCTTTGGTTTTTGGCCGTCGCTGCCCGATGCCTTCCGGGTTTTCCCCGATACCTTCCGGGGTCACAAAGCCGCGAAGGTATGAAAAGCTTACCAGATCCTTAATGCGGCGACAAACGGCCCTGCGGAACCGGATCGGATCTACTACCTCGAGTTGTTTTTCGGTTCTGTCTGACTCACCGCGGCAGGGCGATGGCCGGCGCATCCGCCTGCCGACTGAAAACCGCAGAGCGCCGCTCACCCCGACGAACCGAGGCGCGGCGGCAGGCTCTGGGACCGCGCTTGGGACCGTAATCTTATCGCTTTTGGTACAGCACCGGTCCGCACGCGGACGGGCGGTCATCGCAGGGGCGCCGAAGTCGACAGCAGACCCGACCGGACTTCACGCCCACAGGGTCCGATGCCATGCGAAGGTTGCAAATCTGACTTGCAACGAATCGTCACCGCAGTGCAACATTTTTGTTGCAATAGAAACGTCCAGGCTGGTATCTACCCGCCCATGAGCAACTCAACAAAAAACTCCAAACCGAAGTCCGACCGCTCATACGAGAAGAAAAAGCGCGCCTGCCTGATGTGCCGCACTGACTTCTTGAGCACCTGGCCGGGTGAGCGCATTTGCCAGTCCTGCAAGTCCACCTCTGCGTGGCGCGAGGGCATTGCCGCTTAACCTGCTGGCCAGCAGCGCGTACTGAGCCAGCGCGTACTGGGGAACCAAAGCCTGCTCTCCCGAAAGGGATTGCGGGCTTCTTGCTTGTTTGCTGACCGCTTGGAGCACCATCCCGCGACCCCGCGTTCCGAAGCCGCCCCCCTTTCCACAACGCTACTGGCAACGCTACCGGCGCTGCAGGTCTGACTCTCGACCGCCGGCCCGGAGGCGTACCGCTTCTCGACAGCCCTGTCGCTTGCGCGGGTGTGGGGGCCGCAGCCTAGAGCAGATCCGCGTTTGATGGAATCGGCCCCATCGTCATTCAGGGGGGCGATCCATCAAGCCGGTGAATCTGCTCTAACACTTTGAAATAGAGCGGATTCACATGTTTAGACGGAAAGCCAAAGTGTTTCCGTCTAAACATGATCCGCTCTAGGCGGCGCGGAGTCGGGCCAGGAACTCGTCGAGCTTGCTGCGCAGGACGTCCGAGCCCTTCGACAGCTGCTCGGAGGCGCGCAGCACCTCGCCGGCGGACTGCCCGGAATTCGACGCCGCTTCGGTGACAGCACCGATGTTGGAGGTCACCTCCGTGGCGCCACGCGCCACCTCCTGGGCATTGCGCGAGATCTCCTGGGTTGCCGCCAACTGCTCTTCGACAGCCGAAGCGATCGCGGTCGCGGTTGTGCCGATCTGATCGATAATCCCCCGCACACCCGTGATCGCATCCACCGTTTCGCCGGTGGCCGCCTGCATGCCGCTGATCTGCGCCCCGATGTCCTCGGTCGCCTTGGCGGTCTGATTGGCGAGAGACTTTACCTCGCTGGCGACCACGGCAAAGCCCTTGCCCGCCTCGCCGGCCCGCGCCGCCTCGATGGTCGCGTTGAGGGCCAGGAGGTTGGTCTGCTCGGCAATATCCTGAATGAGGTTGACCACATCGCCGATCTTCTGCGCGGCCTCGGCGAGACCGTTCACCGTCTCGCTGGCGCGATCGGCCTCGGTGACGGCCTTGCCGGAAATCTCCCGGGACTGGGAGACCTGGCGGGTGATCTCGCCGATGGAGCTGGAGAGTTCCTCTGCGGCAGAAGCGACGGTCTGAACGTTGGCCGAAGCCTGGTCGGCAGCCGCCGAGACGTCGTTGGCACTGTCGCTGGTCTGGGATGCGACCGTGGACAGTCCCTCGGCCGTGATACGCAGCTGGTTCGAAGCCGTGGAAACCTCGTTGACGACCGGATCGAGGCTGGCCTCGACATCCGCGGCAAGGGAGCGGATCGCGTCGCGCTTTTCCTGCTCGGAGCGTTCGCGTTCGCGCTTGCGTTCCTTGCTTTGGCGCTCCGCCTCGATTCCCTGATCCTTGAAGACCTGAACCGCGCGCGCCATGTCGCCGAGTTCATCGCGCCGCGCCGCCCCGTCGATCTCAATCGAGAGATCGCCGGACGCCAGAACCTTCATCTGCTCCGTCGTACGGGCAAGCGGACCGGTCACGCTGCGCACCGCAACCGTTACAACCGCGAGGGTGCCCATCAACAGAGCCAAGGTTATGACCACGTCAATGAGGAGGGTGCGTTGCGCCTGCGCACCCAGGGTGCTGACCTGCACCTGCAGGTCGGCGGCGATGCGGTCCTCCACATCTTTCAGAAGGTTGATCTTCTGCGTGATGGTGTCGAACCAGACCGGCCCGGTCACGCCGCCGAGGTCGCCGCCGTAGGCACTGCCGATTGCGAGCCCGCGCATGCGCTCGACCTCGCCGAACGCCCCTGCCTTCCCGGTCTCGGCCAGGTACGCACGCTGACTTTCTGACGCGTAGGCGCGGAAAATCGAAAGAAAGGCCTGCTGCTGGGCGACCAGGGACACGAAGCGCTGATGGATGGCCGGCGCGAAGCTGCCCTTGCCGAAGCCGTTGGCGCCCATGGCGCGCTCGATTCCCGCCCGCTCCTTGGCCTGCAAAAAGCTGATGTAGGCCGCGATCGAGTTGGCGACACTGGCATCGGTACTGAGCACGGCCATCTCACCGACATTATCAAGCAGTCTTGCGATGGTTGTCGTGTAGTACTTCGCCATCTCGCCGACAGTCAGAGAGAGGGCGCTGACCGCGGCCCGCTGCTGCTGCAGCTGGGAGACCATGTCCAGGGCTTCCTTGAGCTTGCCCTGAAAGACCGGGCCGTAAGCAGCGGTGTCGAAGGCGTTGATGGCCGCAGCGAACTGCTCGTACTGAGCGTCCGTAGACTGGCGCTGGCTGGTCAGTCTCTCGGCGAAGGCCCCCTGCCCCCTCTTGCCGATAAAGCCGGCGGAGGCGCCGCGCTCCTTCTGAAGCTCATGGACCATGGCCGAAATCTCCGGCGCCAGGCTGGCCAGGGCGTCAAGACGGTCCATCTCGCCCGCGATGCGCCATTGTCCACCGACGGCAATGGCAGCGAGCACCAGCAGGCCAAGCAGCGGCACCGCCAAGGCAACACCGATTCTGGTGCGGATCTTAAACCTACTGAAAATGTCACCGATCATGGTCCGGCCCTCATGGCGAAGTCGCAAACGCCGGCCAGTACTGCACAAAATGATTACGCAACTTTAAATGCCGTTTAGAGCGCACTCATACGCAGCGGGACTATGCCTCAGAGCGAGGCCGCCCCTGTCGTCTCAGGGTGCGCAGAAATGCTGGGATTCTTGAAAATCGATGGGTGTGCGGGCCCGCCCGGCTGAGGGGGGTGTCAGCCTCCCAGAAAGCAGGCTGTCTTCGCCATCGCAGCCCCGCTGGACGAATCTGGACTAGGACTTAATGTCTAGCAAGCTTTCGGTCACTTCGTCCTGGGTCCGGATGGCGGCGGCATTGGCTTCGTAGGCCCGCTGCGCCTGGATCTGGGTCACCAGTTCCTCGGCCAGGTTGACGTTCGGACGGTTGACCCGCCCCTCGGCATCGGCATCCGGGCTGCTCGGCTCGTAGGTTTCGACCGAAGCCGGCGCGATTGGACGCACCTCGCCACGCACGCCGCCGCCGCCCGCGGTCACGTCGACCACCCGCTTGGGCCGGTACGCGCCCGGCTGCTCCGCCGGTCCCTCCGGATCGACCCCGCGGCTGCGCATGTTCGCCACGTTGTCGGCCGAAACGGCGAGGCGCTTGCTCTGCGCCATCAGGCCGGAGACCGAAATCGAGAAACCCTGAATCATGGTCCTGCCATGCCGAAATTGACTTTGACCTGATTTTACTGAGCCTCGAGCATTCATGCAAATATTTGATATTGTTGATAATTTTTCCGGCATTTGTGCCAAATGCAGCCTTGCGTCCGCCGCATGGCCGCGTTGCAGACAGCGTTGTACAAGCCGTTGCGGTGTCCGTTGTATATATTGAATTGATATATCTCGGGCCGATATAACAAACTGGCCGTCACACCTCAGCCAACCGGAAGTCTGCCATGGACGTTAAGACACTTTGCCTGGGTGTCCTCTCGCGCGGGGAGGCCAGCGGCTACGAAATCAAAAAGGCTTTCGCGGAAGGCCCTTTCAGCCACTTCCACCAAGCCAGCTTCGGATCGATCTATCCGGCGTTGAACGCGTTGAGCGCGGAAGGTCTGGTGGCCTGCCGGGCGGAGGCGCAGGAGAAGCGTCCCGACAAGAAGATTTACTCCATTACGCCGCAGGGCGAGGAAGCCTTTACCGGGGCTCTGCTGGTCGAACCGGACGCTGACCGCGTGCGCTCGGACTTCCTCTTCATTCTGTTTTTCGCCCAGTGCCTGCCGCCGGCGCGGGTCGCCGAACTGATCGATCAGCGTATCGCCTGGTATCGGGAATCCCTCGAACGCATGGAAGACTGCGCCGCCAACAACATCGGCCCCTCCGGGGCCTGCTTCGTGCGCGGCATGGGGATCGCGGTTTACCGTGCAGCGGCGGAATACCTGGAAACAAACCGCGAGGCCCTTTTGGGCGAGATCGCCCATCCGGCAGCTCTCGTCGCCGAGTAAGAGGTCGCCGAGTGAGGCTGAAAAAAAGAATCAGCGCCGCAATCCACGGGGAGGGAAACACAAAGCCGCATTCCTGCGTATCACCCCCGAAGGCACAACGAGACATTTAGAAGATTACAGCAAGATGAAACGCTCCTTTATCCTGGCACTTGTGTTCGCCGTTGCGGCGGCGGCTTGGGTCGCCTCCGGCCAGCTTGGCGAGAGCGGCGCCGAGCCGGAAGCGCAGAAGCCGCCGGCCGACCTTGCCGCGCTCGACAGAGTGCCGACCGTGCGGGTGCGCAGCTCGACCGCGCAGACCCATGCCATCGTCGATCTGCTGCGTGGCCGCACCGAGGCCAACCGCAAGGTCGAGATCAAGGTCGAGACCGATGGACGCCTGATCGAGCTGGCCGTCGACGACGGCACCGTGGTCGAGGCTGGGGACGTCATTGCGCGGCTGTCCGCCGGCGACCGCCCGGCACGTCTGGCAGAAGCCAAGGCACTGCTCGCCCAGCGCAAGATCGAGTACGAGGCCGACCAAAAACTCTCCCAGAAAGGGTTCCGCGCGGAGACCCAGGTGGCAGCCACAGAGGCCTCGCTGCAGGCAGCGGAAGCGGCGGTGAAGATTGCCGAGGTCGAACTGGCCTACACGGAGATTCAGGCGCCCTTCGACGGTATCGTGGACGAGCGGATGATGGAGATCGGCGACTATGTCGATCGCGGCGACGCCATCGCACACCTGGTCGAGCTGGACCCGATGCTGATCGTCACCCAGGTGAACGAACGCGACATCCAGCGCCTGCAACTGGGTAATGCGGGGGCCGCCCGGCTGATGACCGGCGACCAGGTGACCGGGCATATCCGGCACATCTCCACGGTCGCCGACGAGGCGACCCGGACCTTCCGCGTCGAGCTCGAGGTCGAGAACCCGGACGGACGCATCGCCGATGGCATGACCGCAGAGATTGCCCTGCCCCTCGCCGAGACACAGGCCCACATCGTCTCGCCCGCAATCCTGACCCTCTCCGACAGCGGACTGATCGGGGTGAAGGCCGTGGACGGGGAAGGCCGCGTCGTCTTTCACGCGGCCAAGATCGTCGACACCGACAACCAGGGCATCTGGATTACCGGGCTTCCGGAAGACGTGACCTTGATCACCGTGGGCCAGGAGTACGTGAGTCCCGGCGAAAAGGTGAAGGCGGTACAGGAGTCCGAGGTTGAGGAACGGCTGAAGGATCTGGCGTCGTGAAGGCCGTCATTGACGCTGCCATCTCGCGCAGCCGAACCGTAATCTCAACCCTGATTCTGGTCCTCGTTGCGGGCAGCGTGGCCTATGTCTCCATTCCCAAGGAAGACTCGCCCGACATCAACATCCCGACGCTCTACGTCGTGGTGACCCATGACGGTATATCGCCCGAGGACGCGGAGCGGCTTCTGATCAAGCCGCTGGAAAAGGAACTGCGGGCGATCGAGGGCGTCAAGGAGATGACGTCGACCGCCTATCTGGGCGGCGCCAATGTGGTGATGGAGTTCGACGCCGGCTTCGATGCGGACCAGGCCCTGATCGACGTCCGGGAGAAGGTCGACCTGGCCAAGCCGGAGCTGCCGGACGACGCCGACGAGCCAACGGTGCACGAGATCAACCTCTCCCTCTTCCCCGTCCTGACCGTTTCGCTTTCCGGCAATGCGCCCGAGCGGACCCTGCTGCGCATCGCACGGGATTTGCAGGACAGGATCGAGAGCCTTTCCAGCGTCCTCGAAGCCAAGATCGCAGGCGACCGCGACGAACTGGTGGAAGTGGTGATCGATCCACTGGCGCTGGAAAGCTACAATCTCAACGCCACCGACATTCTGGAAATGGTCTCGAAATCGAACCGCGTCGTGGCGGCGGGGTCCATGGACACCGGCCAGGGTCGCTTCGCTGTGAAGGTTCCCGGCCTTTTCGAGACCGTCGAGGACATCATCAACCTGCCGGTCAAGGTGAATGACGATGCCGTCGTCCGCTTTCGCGACATCGCCAGCCTGAGGCGCACCTTCAAGGACTCCGATGGCTTTGCGCGGCTGAACGGCGAGCCGGCGCTGGCCCTTGAGGTTTCCAAGCGCACCGGCGAGAACATCATCGAGACCATCGAGGACGTGCGTGCCGTGGTCGAAGAGGCGCGCCAGACATGGCCTGAGACTGTCTCCGTCACTTACAGTCAAGACAAGTCGACCGACATTCGCAATAACCTGCTCGACCTTCAGAACAACGTTCTGAGCGCCGTGCTGCTGGTGATGGTGGTGGTGGTTGCCGCCCTTGGCCTGCGCTCCGCCCTGCTGGTCGGTATCGCCATTCCGGGTTCCTTTCTGACCGGCATCCTGGTGCTCGCCATCGGCGGCCTGACAGTCAACATCGTCGTGCTCTTTGCGCTGATTCTCGCCGTCGGCATGCTGGTCGACGGTGCCATCGTCGTCACCGAGTATGCCGACCGCAAGATGAGCGAAGGCCAGCCGAAGCGGGAAGCCTATGCGCTGGCCGCAAAGCGTATGGCCTGGCCGATCATTGCCGCGACGGCCACCACCTTGGCAGCCTTCCTGCCGCTGATGTTCTGGCCCGGCGTGGTCGGCGAGTTCATGAAGTACCTGCCCATCACCCTGATCGCCACCTTGAGTGCGTCGCTCATGATGGCCCTGATCTTCGTGCCGACACTGGGTTCGGTCTTCGGCAAGCCGGGCGGCACCGCCGACCCCAAGACGATGAAGGCGCTGGCTGCCGGCGAAACCGGCGATCTGAAGGATGTGGGCGGTTTTACCGGAACCTACCTGAACGTGCTCAGCTTTGTCCTGCGGCACCCTGCGAAGATCCTGCTCTTTGCCGTCGCGCTGCTGGTCGGTGTCCAGATGGCCTACGCCACCTTCGGCCGCGGCGTTGAGTTTTTCCCTGACGTGGAGCCGCAGAACGCAGTGCTGCAGCTCCATGCCCGCGGCAACCTCTCGGTCGAGGAACGCGACGAGCTGGTCCGCCAGGTCGAGAGTGTCGTCCTGGCCATGCAGCGCGAATACGGCGAGTTCCACGCCATCAGCGCTCAGTCCATGGCCTCCTCCGGCACCCAGGGCGGCGACGAAGCCGAAGACGTGATCGGCAAGATCACGGTGGAGTTCACCGACTGGTTCTCGCGCCGGCCGGCGGATGAGATCCTCAATGAGGTCCGCGAACGCAGCGCGATCTTTGCCGGTGTCTTCGTCGAGGCACGCAAGGAAGAGTCGGGACCCCCGGTCGGCAAGCCCGTGCAGATCGAGGTGGCCTCCGCTCAGCCGTCCCTGATCGAACCGGCGGTCCAGCGTATCGGCCGGGCAATGACCGAAATCGGCGGCTTTGTCGACATCGAAGACGGCACCCAGATTCCCGGCATCGAGTGGGAATTGGCGGTGGACCGTGCCCAGGCCGCGAAGTTCAACGCTGACGTCAGCCTGATCGGCAGCTATGTGCGCATGCTGACCAACGGCATGGACCTCGGCGACTACAGGCCTGACGACAGCACCGAGGAGATCGACATCGTTGTGCGTCTGCCCGAGCAGTACCGCAACATCGAGCAGCTCGATCTGATCCGAATACAGACCTCTTCCGGATTGATCCCCATTTCCAACTTCGTGACCCGTGAGGCAAAGCCCCGGGTCGGCCTCCTGAAGCGTACCGACAGCCGCCGTGCGATGACGATCAAGGCCGACGTGGCGCAGGGCCTGCTGGCCGACGACAAGGTGCAGGAAATCCGCAGCTGGCTTGCCGAGCAGGACTTCGACCCCCTGCTGGCCATCACCTTCAAGGGCGAGGACGAGGAACAGAAGGCTGCCTCGGACTTCCTCGGCAAGGCCTTCGGTGTCGCGCTGTTCATGATGGCGATCATCCTGGTGACCCAGTTCAACAGCTTCTACAGCGCCTTCCTGATCCTGACTGCGGTCATCATGTCGACCGTGGGCGTGATGATCGGCCTGCTCGTCACCAATCAGCCTTTCGGCATCGTCATGTCCGGTATCGGCGTTATTGCCCTGGCCGGCATCGTCGTGAACAACAACATCGTGCTGATCGATACCTTCGACCGGCTGCGCGCGACGACGGCAAACGCCAGGGAGGCCATCCTGCGGACCGGCGCCCAGCGCCTGCGCCCGGTGCTGCTGACCACCATCACTACGATCCTGGGGCTCATGCCCATGGTGCTGGCGACCAACATCGACTTCTTTTCCCGCACGGTCCAGGTCGGCGCGCCCTCGACCCAGTGGTGGCGCCAGCTCTCCACGGCCATCGTCTTCGGGCTCACCTTCGCGACGCTGCTCACGCTTTTCGTGACCCCGAGCGCGCTTATGCTCCGCGACAATCTGAAAGGCATGTTGGAGCGCAGGCGGGGCCGCCGCCGCAGGGCACCCGACGCGCCGCAATCCGACCCGGAAAGCGGCGCCGGCGAAATCGGGAAAAGCGGCCCGGGTGTTCCGCAGGCTGCGGAGTAAAGCGAGACTCCCAGATCGGAGACCTGCCCGGCCCGAAGGCGCCCAGCGGATGAACGCCTAGTCGGGGCCTTCGTCGTCGTCCGCTGCCGCCTCGGGCTTCTCGCCGTTTTCCTGCTCAAGGGCCAGCGCGCGGGCCTCCTTGCGGTACTGAACGGCCGCCACGGGAATGCTGGCCAGATACAGCAGACCGACCAGGGTCACGGTGATCCAGGGCTCGGATATCAGGAAGGCGGCAAACAGCACCAGCCCCACCATGGCGATCCGGCGCTGGGGCGGGCGCAGCTTCAGGCGCTTGGCGGAGAACGTCGGGACCTGGCTCACCATCAGGATGGCGACGCCCAGAAGGGTCAGCAGGTTCAGCAGATCGCTGCGCAGAATGCTGTCCCCGAAGACAAAGCTCATGGTCAACGGCAGCAGGGCAAGGCCGGCAGCGGCAGGGGCCGGCACGCCGACAAAGAACCGCGCGGCCAGGGGCTGCGGACTGTCCTCTCCCAGGGCGGCGTTGAAGCGCGCCAGACGCAGGGCACAACACGCGGCAAACACCAGGCAGAGCGCCCACCCCAGCCCCCCGGCATCGGAGAGCGTCCAGAGATAGATCACCACCGCCGGCGTCACACCGAAGGCGATGACGTCCGACAGCGAGTCAAGCTGCGCCCCGAACTCGCTGGTCGCCCCCATAAGGCGGGCGATGCGGCCGTCCAGCCCGTCGAGCAGCATCGCTACCACCACAGCCCCCACCGCTGCCTCCCAGCGGTCCAGCAACGCCAGCCGGATCGCTGTCAACCCGGCGCAGAGCGCCAGCAGCGTCAGTGCATTGGGGATCATCCGGTTGATCGAGAGCGCCGAGACGCGCCGTCTGCGCAGGCGCGCCACCTTAGCGCTCCTCTCCCTGGCGTGCGGGCTCTCCGGACTGCAGGTCGGCGAGCACGGTCTCGCCGGCAATGGTTGTCTGGTAGAGCGACACCAGCGGTGCCACGCCCTCGGGAAGATAGACGTCCATGCGGCTGCCGAAACGGATCAGACCAAAGACCTGACCTGCACGCACCGGCTGATCCTCCGAGACATTGCAGACGATACGCCGCGCGACCAGACCGGCAATCTGCACGAAGGCGATGTCGACACCGTCGAAGGTCGTGACCTTCAGCGACATGCGCTCGTTATCGACCGAGGCCTTGTCCAGCGCCGCGTTGAGAAACTTGCCCGGCCGGTAGGCAACGGCCGAAATCCTGCCGTCTATCGGAACCCGGTTGATGTGCACGTTGAAGACGTTGAGGAAGATCGAGATCCGGGTAAGCGGTTCCCCTCCCATCTCCAGTTCCGGCGGTGGTACGGCCCTCTCGATCATCTGCACCAGACCATCGGCCGGAGCGATGACCAGGCCCGGCCGCGTCGGCGTTACCCGCGGCGGATCGCGAAAGAAGTAGGTGCAGAAAGCCGCGGCCAGGAGACCCAGCCAGAACAGCGGCTCCCACAGCAGGCCCAGTAGGATCGCCGCAGCCAGCGCCGCCGCGATGAAGGGCCAGCCGGCCCGGTGGATTGGAACCAATACGCTTCTGAACACGCGGTTGTCCTGCCCCCAGTCCTGAATCGGTACAGCAGTAATAGACCAGCCGCCGGCCCTCAAACAGCCGAAAATTCTGAGAAACTGGTGCTTTACCGATCGTTAAAGCCGAACTGCTAGCCTTGGGGCTTGTTGATGCGGGAGATACTGCCTTGGACGCCCCGGGGAACGAGCCAAGCGAATCCACGACCTCGAAGGACGACGGGAAGTCGGCGGTCAAGTCCGTGGCCGATGCCGGGCTGCCGCTGGAGGTGGGATCCATCGCGCTGGGCGAAGACGGTCACATCAGCCGCCGTGACCCCGACCAGCCGTTGCACTTCACTTTTACCGCCTGCGGCATCCGCTTCGAGGCCGAACTGGCGGATAGCTCCGCACCGCTTCGGCTGGAAGCCAACCTTGGCAAGCTGCCCTACACCGCCGAATCGCCCGAGGGCCGGCGCCTGGCCCGCTCGGTCATGGCGGCCACGGACCGCCTGGGCTGCGGCCAGATCATGCTTTCGGAACAGCAGGACATGGTCCTGACGGCCGAACTGGCGCCACCGGCCCCGCGCACGCCGGTCAACGTCATCGCCACAGCCGCTTGTATTGTCGCAGCCTGCAAGCCCTATCTCGATCTTCTCGGTGAGGCTGTCGCCATCCCGCGTCCGGCGCTCAGCGGCAATGAGACGGCGGACGAGGACGCAGAGAAGGCCGGGGAGACTGCGGCGTCCGAAGGCACCGTGGCCGACACCGACGACACAGCAGGCGGCGCAACCGAAGCAGCGACCTGAAGGAGAGGAAGGCCGAGAAGCTCCGCCTCAGGATAGCCCGCTAGCAGGTCAGCAACGCGTCAGTTCACTCTGGGAAGGGCGAAGACCTGGCCCGGATAAATCAGATCCGGGTCGCGGATCTGGTCCGCGTTGGCCTGGTAGATCACGGAGTAGCGCAGACCCTGGCCGTAGGTGCGGCGCGCGATCCGCCAGAGAGAGTTTCCCGGCTGCACGATGACGTAGTCCTCGCCCTCGGCAATCTGCCGCGCCGGCTCCCGCGAGAACGGGGTTTCCACCCGCGCCATAACAGATCCATCGTCCGCCAGCTGGTCCACCCGCAGGTCG
Source organism: Rhodospirillales bacterium BBD 1991-14 (assembly GCA_001657395.1). Taxonomy (GTDB): domain Bacteria; phylum Pseudomonadota; class Alphaproteobacteria; order Kiloniellales; family Kiloniellaceae; genus Pelagibius. The sequence continues at coordinate 270,568 of LYSY01000005.1, forward strand.
TGCAGCCCCTCCAGGATCGGCGATGCGGGTGACAGGGCCCAACGTCCGTCGGCGTCTGCGATCGCTTCACCGATGGGCTTGTTGTCGAGATAGACCAGCATCCGCGCGCCAGGCGCAGCCCGTCCCCCGAGGATGGCCCGGCCCGTTTCATCGTAGTCCACGGAATCCAGCACCAGGCCGCCGGCGGCGATGCCCTCCTCCGGCTGCTGCGGCAGCACCTTGCTGGCACCTCCGTCCCGCGGTGTCAGGACCGCCATAACCGGGGGCGTTTCGCCCGAGGCCGCAGTCTCTCCGGTCTGCTGCTGCGCGGCCCCTTCGGCGCCCGGCGCCGGTGAAGCCGGTGCGGGTTCGGGCACCATGACGACCACCAGGTCCTCGGAAAGCTGCTTGCCGCCGTCCGGCGCCTTGGCCTCGATCCCGATCTCATGGCTGCCCGGCGCCAGCGGTTGTTCGGCAACGATCGCCCAGGCACCGCTGCTGTCGGCCTTCGTCGTTCCCACCGCGCCATCGGCACCCAGGGTGACCTTCACTTCGCTGTTGGGCTCGGCGCGCCCGGCGATGACCGCTTCACCGCTGGGCTCCACACGGACCACATCGAAAGTCGGGGCCGTACCCTCCGCGGCCTCTTCCGTGCCTGTCGTCGGCAGGGCGGCCTGCTGCTCGCGGCGCTTCACCTCCGGCTGCACTGGTTGCGTGGCGGCCTCGTCGCCGGCAGCCGGGGTAACAGGGTCCGGGCTGGCGGCCGTCTCCGATCCGCTGCCCGCCGCATCTGTCTCCACCGATTCAGGGCTTTGCGCTGCGGCGCTCTCGGGCGGAGCCGTGCCTCCGGCGACGGGCCGAGGCGTGTCCTCGCCGCCGAACTGCAGGTATCCTATCAGGGCTGCCCCCGCAACGGCGGCCACGCCCAGACCGAGTACAAGCCTTTTCAAACCCCTAGCCTCCTGTCCCTGCGAAACAGCCTAGTACGCGGGGCACAGGGGCGCAATGCCGGCCGGCTTAGGATCAAGGTCCGCTATTGGCCGGTAAGCTCTTGAGGTATATGGCTATTGCAGTCAGGTCCTCGTCGCTGAGATGGCTGGTGCCATGTTCGATCACCTCGCCCATGGAGTCGCCGAGGAAGTCGCCCTCCGGTGTGATCCCGATTTTGAGCGCGCCCGCGATGTCGGATTCGCTCCAACCCGCGAGGCCGTTGTCCGCCGGCGTCAGGTTGGGCACCTTGCCGCCGTCCGGCCCCTCCGGGTTGCCGGCCAGTTCCAGACTGTCGTCGACTGCACCCAGAAAGCCTCTCGGACTGTGGCACTCGCCGCAGTGCCCGAGGTGCCGGGTCAGATAGGCGCCCCGGTTCCAGGCCGCATCCTTCTGGTCGTCTTCCTGGTAGGCACCGGCCTCGAAGAACATGGTCTTCCAGAGCCCCAGCGTGAAGCGCAGACTGTAGGGGAAGTCGAGGTCATGCGGCTTGTTCTGGGTTTCCACCGGTTCCTGCGCGAAGAGGTAGGCCTGCAGGTCCGCGATGTCCCCGTCGCTCATCCCGGTGTAGGACGTATAGGGAAAGGAGGGATAGTAGGGATCGCCGTCCGGGGAAACCCCGTGGCGGAGGGCCGCCTCGAAATCCTCGTCGCTCCAGGCACCGATGCCGTAGACCGGATGCGGTGTGATGTTGGGGCTGTAGAAGGTGCCGAAGGGCGTCTTCAGGGCGCGGCCGCCGGCCAGCGGTGCGCCACCGCCCTTGGTATCGGTATGACAGCTGTGGCAGCCGGCAGCGCGGAAAATGTACGCACCTCTTTGAACAGCGTCGCTGACTGACGCGTCCTCCGATGCGTCTTCTGCCGAAACCGCCGGTGGCTCGGCGGACTGGCCGGCTACCGGCGCCGACCAGACGGCCGCAACGCCGCAGACCGCCCCATACGCCAAGCGGCGCAGCAGTGCCTGCACTCTGCCTGCACTAGATATCATGCTCACCAGCCGTCGCGGTTGAGACAGACGTTCGCGCGGCGACGGCGGACGCGGTCGCCCCGCGCCCGCCATCCCTTGGCCCGGCTTTTTGAAGCCCGATCTTGAAATCTAGGTCTCGGGGCCGCGATAGGTCGTATGGCAGCCGCCACACCCCTCTTTCCCAAAGGTCGCGAACTGGGCTTGGATGGTTCCGGCATCGCCGCTGTTGAGCACGGCGGCCATCTTTGCGGCCTCGTCCTCCAACACCTTGCCACGCTCGAGGAAGCCGTCCCAGTCAGACCAGATTTCCGGTTTTGACCGGTTCTTGCCGACACTATCCATTTCCTCAAGCGTCGCTTTCACCTCGAAGATCTGGGGGATCGAGGTGGCCAGTTCGCCGATCTTGGCTGCCGCTGCTGAGGCTTCAGCCGCCGTCCCCTTGGAGGCCTTCACAAACTCGGCGATGATTTTCATGTTGCCGCCAACGTCCTTCATCGTTTGTTGGCGCTGCTTGACCGCCGCCATTTCATGGGCGTCGGCAACCTGCAGGTCGCTCGCATGGGAGGTCTGCACCACGCTGTTCGACATCAGCACGGCGCCTGCGGCAAATACGCAGGCCCCTGCTGCAAGAATCGACTTCCGTAGCATCTTGATCTGCTCCTTGATTGTTGTCACCCGGCCCCGTTCTGACTACTCGGGCCTTTGTCTTGCGTCCTGCGAGCGGCGCAGGTGAGTTCACCTCTTTTCCACAAACACGGCAGACGGCCATCGCTGGCGGCGGGCCGCCGGGCTGTGCTAGAAGGCGATCACGCGGTTGTGACGCAGGGTCACACTACCGCATCAGGGGGCAAATTCAATTGTGCCATTAAGGGCCCCCGGCCGGTAACGGGTTTGTGATGACGAAACTATCCGCACTTTGCGTCTACTGCGGGTCCTCGGGCCGGGTCCGCGAAAGCCACTTGAATGCCGCCCAGCGGCTGGGACGTCTGGCCGCGGAAAGCGGTGTCGATATCGTCTTCGGCGGCGGGCGCGTCGGCCTGATGGGGGCCGTCGCCGAGGGGGCTCTGGCGGCGGGCGGACGGGTTGTGGCGATCATCCCACATCACCTTGAAGCGCTCGAGGTCGGCCTGCGCAATGCCAGCGAATACCTGGTGGTCGATTCCATGCACAGCCGCAAGCAGCTAATGGCCGAGCGGGCCGATGCCTTCTGCGCCCTGCCCGGCGGGCTCGGCACCCTGGACGAGACCTTCGAGATCATCACCTGGCGCCAGTTGAAGCTGCACGACAAGCCGATCCTGCTCGTCAACATCGACGGCTACTGGGACCCTCTGCTGCGCCTGATCGACCATCAGATCGAGGAAGGCTATCTGCGGGGTCCCACTGACGGCCTGTTCCAGGTCGTGAACAGCGTTGAAGAGGTCCTGGAGGCTGCGGCAAAGGCCCCCAGCCCCGCAATTCCCGACAAGATCGAACAGATGTAGCCGCGCCCCGGCCGCGGGGTCCGCCGACTGCGCCCGCAGGTGCCTCAGGCCCCTGGATAAGCGGCAGCCGCCGCTCCCTTGCGCCCAGCGGACAGCCTGCTATGTTGCGGCGCAGCGCGCCAGCCTTCCCGGGCAGCCGGCGGGCCTTCTTCCCACCCTCAGTACCTCCGGAGACTCCAGATGGGCAAAATCAAGGTGAAAAACCCGATCGTCGAACTCGACGGCGACGAGATGACACGCATCATCTGGGAGAAGATCAAGGCGAAGTTGATCCTGCCCTACCTCGACATCGATCTGAAGTACTACGACCTCTCGGTCCAGAAGCGCGACGAGACCAACGACCAGATCACCATCGATTCCGCCAATGCGATCAAGGAACACCGCGTCGGCGTGAAGTGCGCGACCATCACGCCGGACGAGGGTCGGGTGGAGGAGTTCGGGCTGAAGAAGATGTGGCGTTCGCCCAACGGGACGATCCGCAACATCGTCGGCGGCACGATCTTCCGCCAGCCCATCATCATCAACAACGTGCCGCGGCTGGTTCCCGGCTGGACCCAGCCGATCGTCATCGGCCGTCATGCCTTCGGCGACCAGTACCGGGCCACCGACTTCAAGGTGCCCGGCGCCGGCACGCTGACCATGACCTTCCAGCCCGCCGACGGCGGCGAGCCAACAACCTACGACATCTTCGACTTCCCTGAGGCCGGGGTTGCCATGGGGATGTACAACCTCGACGAGTCGATCCGCGGCTTTGCCCGGGCCTGCCTGAACTACGGCCTGAATCTCGGCTGGCCGGTCTACCTCTCGACCAAGAACACCATCCTCAAGGTCTACGACGGGCGCTTCAAGGACATCTTCCAGGAGACCTTCGACAAGGAGTTCAAGGACGCCTTCGAGGCCAAAGGCATCCACTACGAACACCGGCTGATCGACGACATGGTGGCCGCCGCCATGAAGTGGTCCGGCGGCTATGTCTGGGCCTGCAAGAACTACGACGGCGACGTGCAGTCCGACACCGTGGCCCAGGGCTTCGGTTCTCTCGGGCTCATGACCTCGGTGCTGATGACCCCCGACGGCAAGACCATCGAGGCCGAGGCCGCGCACGGGACGGTGACGCGCCATTACAGGCTGCATCAGCAGGGCAAACCGACCTCCACGAACCCCATCGCTTCGATCTTCGCCTGGACGCGCGGGCTGCACTTCCGCGGCACCTTCGACGAGACGCCGGAGGTGGTGAAGTTCGCCGGCGATCTGGAACGCGTCTGCATCGAAACCGTCGAATCCGGATGCATGACCAAGGATCTCGCTCTGCTGATCGACCCCGATCAGAAGTGGATGACAACCGACGAATTCATGGACAAGCTGGATGAAAACCTGCAAAAGGCCATGAGCTAGCCTGCCAAAACCCTGCGCGCTGGAGCTTTTGCAATGAGATCGTTTCTTTCACTTCTCGCGATTGGAATTCTCGCCATGACCCTCTCAAGCAACGATGCCGGCGCCCAGTCGGACCCCGAGAATACCCTGGTCATGGAACTGAAGGACGGGGTGGTGCGGATCGAGATGCTGCCCGACCTGGCGCCCCAGCACGTCGAGCAGATCAAGACCCTGGTTCGGCGCGAATTCTATGACGGCATCGTCTTTCACCGGGTGATCGACGGCTTCATGGCACAGACCGGCGATCCGACCGGAACCGGGCGCGGCGGCTCTGACCTGCCCGACCTGCCGGCGGAGTTTTCGGCCGAACCCTTTGAGCGCGGCGTGGTCGGCATGGCGCGCTCGCAGAGCCCCAACAGTGGCAACAGCCAGTTCTTCATCACCTTCGCCCCGGCCCGTTTTCTAGACAAGCAGTACACCGTCTGGGGCCGCGTGGTCGAAGGCATGGAGTTCGTGGACCAGATCAAGAAGGCACCGCGCGGCGACCAGAGCGGCACGGTGCGCGATCCCGACAAGATCATCACCCTGCGCGTCGCCGCCGACGTCGACTGAAGCCGCCGGGCACCCCGCCCCCTTGCGGCGGCGGGGCTTAGCGGATCCCCGCCATGGAATTGGACGCCGCACAGATCGCGACCCTGAGCCGGCTGGGCGACCAGTTGATCGCCTATGCCTGGGACTTGCTGGCCGGGATCATCCTGCTGGCAATCGGCTGGGTTCTTGCCGGCTGGGCCCGCAAGACGATCCTGCGGGTTCTGGACCGCACGCCGCGCATGGACCGCACCCTGCGCCCGGTGATCGCCAACACCGTGCGCTATGCGATCCTGATCATCGTCCTCGTCGCCGTGCTCGCCCAGTTCGGCGTGCAGACCACCAGCATCATTGCCATGCTGGGGGCCGCGGGCATCGCCATCGGCCTGGCTCTGCAGGGTACTCTGCAGAATATCGCCGCCGGCATGATGCTACTGTTCCTGCGCCCCTTTCAGGTCGGCGACTACATCGACGCCGAGGGTCAGGCCGGCACGGTGGAGGAGATCGGCCTCTTCGTGACCCAGCTCACAACCTTCGACGGAGTCTACCGCTCCGTGCCGAACGCCCGTCTGTGGAACGCCTCCATCATGAACTACAGCCGGCTGCCGACGCGGCGACTGGATCTGCTGGTGGGCATCAGCTACGGCGACGATCTCGCCAGGGGCCAGGATGTCCTTATGGGACTGTTGGCCGGCGACGCCCGGGTGCTGGGCGATCCGCCACCGCAGGTTCTGGTGCACAGCCTGGCCGACAGCGCGGTGACCCTGAACCTGCGCTGCTGGTGCGGCAAGGACGACTACTGGCCCCTGCTCTTCGACCTGACGAAAGCCTCGAAGCTGACACTGGAAGCGGAGGGCTTCACCATCCCCTTCCCCCAGCGGGAGGTGCATGTGGTTTCCGAAGCGGCGCAAAACGACAGCGCTACAGCACCGTCCCAAGCGGCATACCCGCCAAAGTCAGGCGCGCCCGACTAAACCGGACCTGACCTAGCCGGCGGCGAGGGCCGCTTCAATGGCGGTGACGGCCTCGGCCGCGGCGGCACCGTCGGGGCCGCCGGCCTGGGCCATGTCCGGCCGGCCGCCGCCGCCCTTGCCGCCCAAGGCCGCAGAGCCGACCTTCACCAGATCCACCGCGCTCGCCTTGGCGGTGGCATCGTCCGTCACGCCGACCACCAGCGAGGCCTTGCCGTCGTTGACGGCAACCAGGACCACGACGCCGGAGCCGATCTGTTTCTTCAGATCATCGGCCATGGGCTTCAGGTCTTTCGGTGGAATGCCCTCCAGCACCCGCGCCGCAAACCTCAGTCCGGCAATCTCGCGGGTGTCGCTGTTGGCAGCGCCGCCGCCGCCGGTGGCCAGCTTGCGCCGCAGGTCGCCGACCTCGCGGTCGAGACGCTTGCGCTCTTCCATGAGGGCTTCGATGCGCGCGTTGAGATCCTCCGGCGCCACCTTCATCAGGGCGGCCGCCTCGGCCAGGGCGGAGGCCTGCCCGGCCGCGTGGGACGCCGCCGCTGCGCCGGCCAGGGCCTCGATCCGCCGTACACCCGAAGCCAGGGCCGATTCCCCTGTAACCTTGAAGTAACCGATATCGCCGGTGCGGACGACATGGGTGCCGCCGCAGAGCTCGGTGGAGAACTGCTGCCCGCCTTTGACCGGATCTTCTCCGCCCATGGAGAGAACTCGCACCTCGTCGCCGTACTTCTCCCCAAAGAGCGCCAGGGCCCCTGCCTCGATCGCCTCGTCGGGGGTCATGAAGCGGGTTTCGACGGCCGAGTTCTCTCGAATGCGGGCGTTGACCTCGGCCTCGACGGCCTGCACGTCCTCTGCCGTCATCGGCTTGGGATGGCTGATGTCGAAGCGCAACCGGTCCTCGGCAACCAGGGATCCCTTCTGGGTGACATGGTCACCCAGGCGACGCCGCAGCGCCTCGTGCAGAAGGTGGGTGGCGGAGTGATGAACCCGCAGGCCCCTGCGCCGCTCGCCGTCGACCCGCAGTTCGACGGCATCGCCGACCTTCAGGCTGCCGTGGGCCATGACACCGACATGCACGTGAAGGTCGCCCAGCTTCTTCTGGGTGTCGCTGACATGCAGCTCGCCGCCGGACGCGCTGAAGATCGCGCCCCGGTCCCCTTCCTGGCCGCCGGACTCGCCATAAAAGGGCGTCTGGTTGACCAGCAGCTGAACGTTCTGGCCGGCAGAAACCTCCGCGACTTCCTGGCCGTCGACCACCAGGGCGACCACCTGACCCTCTGCGGACTCCGTGCCGTAGCCGAGAAACTCGGTTGCGCCCAAGCGCTCGCGCAGCTCGAACCAAAGGGTCTCGGTCGCCGCCTCGCCGGAACCGGCCCAGGCCTTGCGGGCCGCCGCCCGCTGCCGCTCCATGGCGGAATCGAAGCCGGCGGTATCGACGCTGCGGCCCTGGCCCCGCAGGATGTCCTGGGTAAGGTCGAGCGGAAAGCCATAGGTATCGTAGAGCTTGAAGGCGACCTCGCCGTCGAGAGCACCATCGGCACTCAGCTTGTCGGTTTCCTCTTCCAGGAGCTTCAGTCCCCGGCCCAGCGTGTCCTTGAAGCGGGTTTCCTCCAGCTTCAGGGTCTCGGTGATCAGGGCATCGGCGCGCGCCAGCTCGGGGAAGGCGACGCCCATCATCGATACCAGCGACGGCACCAGCCGCCACATCAGCGGATCCTTGCAGCCCAGCAGATGGGCATGGCGCATGCCCCGGCGCATGATCCGGCGCAGCACGTAGCCGCGCCCTTCGTTGGATGGCAGCACACCGTCGGCGACCAGAAAAGCGCTGGCCCGCAGGTGGTCGGCAATCACCCGGTGGGAGACCGCGTGCGCGCCGTCCGCGGCCTGTCCCGAGTATTCCGCCGAAGCCTCGATAATGGCGCGCAGCAGATCGGTGTCGTAGTTGTCGTGCTTGCCCTGCAGCACCGCCGAGATGCGCTCCAGGCCCATGCCGGTGTCGATCGACGGCTTGGGCAGATCGTTGCGGGTCTGCGCATCGACCTGCTCGTACTGCATGAACACCAGGTTCCAGATCTCGACGAAGCGGTCACCGTCCTCATCGGGGCTGCCCGGCGGGCCGCCGGGAAGGTGTTCGCCATGGTCGAAGAAGATCTCCGAACAGGGGCCGCAGGGCCCGGTGTCGCCCATCGCCCAGAAGTTGTCTGACGTGGCGATACGCAGGATGCGTTCTTCCGGCAGGCCGGCGATCCTCTTCCACAGCTCCGCCGCCTGATCGTCTTCGGCATAGACCGTCACCAGCAGACGGTCGCGCGGCAGACCGAATTCCTTGGTGACCAGGTTCCAGGCCAACTCGATGGCGAGGTCCTTGAAGTAGTCGCCGAAGGAAAAGTTCCCCAGCATCTCGAAGAAGGTGTGATGGCGGGCCGTATAGCCGACGTTTTCCAGATCGTTGTGCTTGCCCCCGGCCCTGAGACACTTCTGTGAGGTGACCGCACGGCTGTAGGGCCGCGTCTCGTTGCCGGTGAAGACGTTCTTGAACTGCACCATGCCCGCCGCCGTGAACAGCAGCGTCGGATCGTTGCGGGGGACCAACGGCGAGGAGTCGACGATCTCGTGGCCGTTACGCCCGAAATAGTCCAAAAACGCGGTCCGGATTTCGTTGCCAGTGCTCATGGTCTATATTTATTCGCCAGAGGCTTGCGCCTCAAGTTAGAACTTCTCCAGGTTTCATCGGGAGAGCCGGCAGCCTGGGCCGCAGGGCAGGGCGTTGTAGCGCGGCCCTCAGGACCTGTCCACCGAAAGCCCGCCCGCCGGAAACCCGCCAAAGCCCTCAAGAACCCTCACGATGCCGCGAAGCCTCAGGCTTAGCGCTGGCATTTTCGCCGGCGTCCGATTATGTGAAGGGGAGATCGCCCGGCGGCTGCGGCAGCCGGGCAGCGTATCATTCGTTTGGAGAACGCCCGCCCTCATGGCTTTGCAATCCGTCTTCGGCGGTTTCCGCCGGTCGCAGCCGGCCGCTGCGACTGCCGCTCCGTTTTCTGCCGTCCCGTCTTCCCCTGCCCCGTCTTCCCCTGCCCCGTCTTCCCCTGCCCCGTCTTCCCCTGCCCCGTCTTCCTCTGGCCCGTCTTCCTCTGGCCCGTCTCCTGCTGTCCAGAAGGCTTCCCCCGGCTTCCCGGCCCGGCTGATCCGCCCCTTCGCGGCGTGCCTGACCCTGCTCGCAGCCGCCAGCCTGCTGTCGCCGGCAGCAGAGGCTCAGCAGCAACAGCAGCAGGCACCGGGGCTGGTTCCCGGCCCGCCGCCCCAGCAGAGGCTGGAGCCGACCGGCGAAAGCTTCGGGCGCTGGCAGTTGATCTGCACGGTCCCGAACGACCCGGCGGCGGCTGGCGATCAGGCCGCCTCGGACCAGTCCTGTTTCATCTCGCAGCGCTTTCTGGAGCCCAACACCCAGCAGCCGATCCTGATCGTGACCGTCGGGCCGTTTCGCTCCAACCCGCAGCACTCCATGCTTGTGGCCATGCCGCTGGGCATTCCCCTTGCCAACGGCATTCGGGTGAGCGTCGACGGCCGCGAGATCTCGAGCCAGGCCTTCGAGGTCTGCCGGCGCGATGGCTGCCGGGCCTACATGCCCCTGAACGACAGCCTGGTGAATGCCTTCAGGGCCGGCAACGAGGCTATGGTATCGGTGCAGTCCAGTACCGGCGGGGCCATCAACGTGCCCTTCTCGCTGCAAGGCTTCACGGCCGGCTACGCCAAGGTTCGATGAGGACCGGCCCAAAGCGGTCGGTCTGGCCGGTACTGTAGAATCGGGCGAACTTCGCAGGGCGCGCATCGCAGGACCGAGAAGGCACCGCAGAGCAGAAGCAAACGGGCCCCGAGAGGGGCCCGTTTCTGTCGATACGGCCTCGCTCGCGAGGGGCCCTACTTGCTTGGCCCCTGCCGCGAAGCAGCCGGAGACGGCGATCAGGACGAAGCAGCCTCTTCGCCCACGGCACCTTTGTCGGCAGCCCCTTCGCCCTCGGGCCCGCCTTCGAGCATGGCCGCGGAGACGAGGCCCGCGTTCTCCCGCACCCGGTGCTCGATCTGGGCGGCGATCTCAGGATTCTCCTTCAGGAAGGTCTTGGCGTTCTCGCGCCCCTGGCCGATGCGCTGACCGTCGTAGGAAAACCAGGCGCCAGCCTTGTCGACGATGCTTGCCTGCACCCCGAGATCCAGCAACTCGCCGGTCTTGGAGATGCCCTCGCCGTAGGTGATGTCGAACTCGACCACGCGGAAAGGCGGGGCCATCTTGTTCTTCACCACCTTGACCCGCGTCTGGTTGCCGACCACCACATCCTTGTCCTTGATGGCACCGATGCGGCGGATGTCGAGGCGCACGGAGGAATAGAACTTCAGCGCGTGGCCGCCGGTGGTGGTTTCCGGATTGCCGAACATCACGCCGATCTTCATGCGGATCTGGTTGATGAAAACCACCAGGGTCTGTGACTTGGAGATCGAGCTGGTGAGCTTGCGCAGGGCCTGGCTCATCAGCCGGGCCTGCAGGCCCGGCAGGGAATCGCCCATGTCGCCTTCCAGCTCGGCGCGCGGCACCAGGGCGGCAACCGAATCGATGACCAGAACGTCGATCGCCCCGGAGCGCACCAGAGTGTCGGCGATCTCCAGAGCCTGCTCGCCCGCGTCGGGCTGGGAAATCAGCAGCTCTTCGACATTGACGCCCAGCTTGTTGGCATAGACCGGGTCGAGAGCATGCTCGGCATCGACAAAGGCACAGGTGCCGCCGGCCTTCTGGGCCTCGGCCACCACATGCAGCGCCAGGGTCGTCTTACCGGAACTCTCGGGCCCGTAGATCTCGACAATGCGGCCGCGCGGCAGCCCGCCGATCCCCAGCCCGATGTCCAGGCCCAGCGACCCGGTCGAGACCACCTCGGTTTCCACCACCTCGTTTTCGCCAAGGCGCATGATCGAGCCCTTGCCGAAGGCGCGCTCGATCTGGCTGAGCGCGGAATCCAAGGCTTTTTTCTTATCCACTGAGTCTGTCTCCACCACCCGCAAAGCGTTCTGAACCATGAAGTCGTTTCCTTATCTCATAGGGTCCGAGCGACTGCAACGCGGGTCTGATGTACCATATTTGTTCTCATCTTCCAAGCGAGAAATGGACCAAAGTGAGAACAAACGAAAAAATTTAGGGCGAATTTGCCTAAAATGCGGGAGAGCCGGACTCTTCGCAGGCTGCGCCACGCGGAGGCCGGCCGCAGACCGGCCTCCCTCCCCGATCAGCCGGGCCCAGGCTCTATTCGCCGAGCACTTCCTTCACCTTGCCGGCCAGCTGCTTGAGGCTGAACGGCTTGGGCAGAAAGTGAATGCCGGCATCCTCGTCGAGGCGCTTGCGGAAGTTGTCCTCGGCATAACCGGAGATGAAGATGACCTTCAGGTCGGGGCGCTGGGCACGCACCTCCTTAACCAGGCTGGGCCCGTCCAGGCGCGGCATGACGACATCGGTCACCAGCAGGTCGATGGGCTCGCCCTCACCCGTCAGCATCTCCAAGGCGGTCTCGCCGGAGTTCGCCTCCAGCACGTTGTAGCCCTTGTTGCGCAGGGCCCGGGCGCTGAAGGCGCGCACCGCGTCCTCGTCCTCCACCAGCATTAGGGTGCCGGCGCCGGTCAGGTCGCGGCGGTCCTGCGCTTCGGCATCGGCCATGCTCTCGGCGACCTCCTCCTCGGCGGCCTGAGGCAGATAGATGGAGAACACAGTGCCTTCGTCGAGCTTGCTCTCTACGAAAACGTAACCGCCCGTCTGCTTGACGATGCCGTACACCGTCGAGAGGCCGAGGCCGGTACCGGCACCGACCTCCTTGGTGGAGAAGAAGGGGTCGAAGATGCGGTCCAGGTTCTCAGGCGGAATGCCACAGCCGCTGTCTTCCACCTCGATCAGGGCGTAGCTGCCGGGGGGCATCGCCTCGTCCTTGATCTTGCGTTCCTCTTCGACTTGGATGTTTTCGGTACGGATCGTCAGCACGCCGCCTTCGTACATGGCATCGCGGGCATTGACCGCCAGATTGATGATCACCTGTTCGAGCTGGCCCTGGTCGGCCTTGATCACGCCCAGGTCGCGGCCGTGGTTCATCTTCAGTTCAATGTTCTCGCCGATGAGCCGGCGCAGCAGATGGGAGAGTTCGGCCAGAATGTCGGTGATGTTGAGCAGACGCGGCTGCAGGGTCTGCTGCCGCGAAAAGGCCAGCAACTGGCGCACCAGGTTGGCGGCCCTGTTGGCGTTCTGTTTGATCTGCATGATGTCGGCGAAGGACTGGTCGCCCGGGCGGTGGCGCAGCAGCAGCAGGTCGGAGAAGCCGATCATCGCAGTCAGCAGATTGTTGAAGTCGTGCGCGATCCCGCCGGCCAGCTGCCCGACCGCCTGCATCTTCTGCGACTGGGCGAACTGCCGCTCCAGGTTCTTCTGCTCCGTGCTGTCGATAAAGTGGACGACAAAGCCGTCGAGCGCGCCGTCGCTGGCTTCCGTCCGGTTCACATAGAGCGCGCAGACCGGCCCCTCTTCACCCTTCAGATGAGCCTCGATCGGCGTCGCGAGATGCTTGTCCCCGCGCTCGGCCGAGGCGTTCAGCGCCGCACGCAGGCCGGCCACGTCGCTTTCCGCCAACAGCTCGAACAGGGAAACCCCGCGCTGGCCGACGGCCGCCTTGCCGATGAGGCGGCCAAATGCGTCGTTGCATTCCTGGATCACGCCCTGGGGATCGATCACCGCGATTCCGGCCGGGGCCTTGGCGAAGAGCTGTTCGAACCGCCGCTCGGACTGTTCCAGCGCCGCGGCCATCGCCTCCTCACGGGACAGATCGCGCACGACCGAGCGCGTGCGCAGAACCTTTCCATCCTGATCGCGCACGACATCCTGGCGCACGGCGGCGCGGAAGCCTTCGCCGCCGGCCCCTTTCAGGATCACCTCGCCCTGTGTCCGGCCGTCGTCGCCAAAGGGGTCGAAGGGTGCTGCGCCGTCCAGCGCGCCCTCCTGAACGACGTCGTGCAGCCGGATGCGGCCCTGCTCCAGATCGTTCTGGGCGAGACCCAGCCACTCACAGAGGGTGTGGTTGGCAAAGAGGAAGCGGCCCTCGGCGTCACAGGAGTAGAAGCCCACCGGGGCGTTCTCCAGCAGGTCGACGAAACGCTCCTGCTCCTGGCGCATGATCTGTTCCATCTGACGCTGCGGCGTAATGTCGTCCACCATCCAGTAGGTGCAGCCCGGATGCTCCGGCAACGGAAAGGCGGCGACGAAGCGCCAGTCGTAAGCGGCATTCGCGCCCCGGTCATTCACATCCCGGTCATTCACATCCCCGTCATTCACATCCCGGCCCTCACCGGCTTCCTGGGCCGGTCCTGCGCCGTTGCGCGACCCGCTGCCGCCCGCCGGCACGCGGATTTCGCAGTGCCCGGCCAGCCCACTGCGGGCCTGCTCCTCCAGCCGGGTCAACTGTTGGCGCGCCTCCGGATCATCCTTCACCTCTTCGGCAAGCAGCACGGGAATCGGCCTTGGATCGCCGCCGAAGAACTCTTCCAGTGCCGGATTGGCGAGCAGGCTTCTGCCCTCGGGCGAGACGACCTGCCAGGGCTTCGGTACGGCGGCAAAGACCGCACGGCAAAGGCTGCGGCGTTTTTGCCAGTACCAGGCCCCCGCTGCACCGCCCAGCGCCCCCAGGACGCCGCCCAGGGCAAACAACAGCAGTTCCAGCACTAGCGAACCCCTCCCCGGCCCTTACTCCGGCCACCCGGCCGGTTGCACACTGCCGGTGCAGGCCTCTTCGGACAGTCTTCAGCCATACGCGCGATCCTAGCCGCCAATGGTTAACCAAGATTAACCACAGCGCCCGAGTCCTCGGCAAGGATCATGGGATCAGGGGATCAGGGGATCAGGGGATCAGGGGATCAGGGGCCTAGACCGGCCGGGGGCGGAGAACCGCGGGAAGCAGCTAGCGGGCCCTGTGACCCAGACCGCGGCGCAGCTTCATGACGTAGCCGATGATCTCCGCCACGGCCTTGTAATGCTCGGGCGGGATTTCCTGGTCGACCTCCACGGAGGCATGCAGGGCACGGGCGACCGGCGGGTTTTCGACGATGGGAATGTCGTTCTCCTCCGCCACCTCGCGGATCTTCAACGCGATGTTGTCGGCGCCCTTGGCCAGCACCTTGGGCGCCTCCATGGTCGCCTGGTCGTACTTCAGGGCAACGGCAAAGTGGGTCGGGTTGGTGACCACCACGTCAGCCTCAGGGACCGCCGCCATCATGCGCTTTCGGGCCCGCTCGGCGCGGATCTGCCGCAGGCGGCCCTTGATCATCGGATCGCCTTCGGTCTGCTTGTGCTCGTCCTTCACCTGCTGCTTGGTCATGCGCAGCTCTTTGTGGTGCTGGTAGCGCTGGTAGAGCACGTCGATCAGCGCGACGATGGTCATTACCGAGAGCACGCCGATGACCACCTTCACGGCCTCGAAGCGCACCATTATCAGAAGGTCCTGCACCTCCATGGTCGGCATGTCGAGCACTAGGTTGCGGTCGGGCCACACCATGATCGCGACCACCGTGCTGACGATCGCCAGCTTCAGGAGCCCCTTGGCGAAGTCGGTCAGCGCCCGGCTGGAGAACATCTTCTTGAAGCCGCGCTTGAAGCCGATGTTGGAGAGCTTGGGCTTGATCTGCTCGGCGGTGACGATGATGCCGTTCTGGATGGTGCCGGCCAGAAGACCGGCCAGCAGAATGATCGCCAGCGGAATGGCGGAAACCTTCATGATGTCAATGGCAGTGCCGCTGAGCACCTCCTGCAGCATGCCGGTGTCGAGGGAGAGGCGGTGCGGCTGTTCCAGGTAGGGGCGCATTAGGCCGCCGATGTCCGCCATCATGGGTTCGGAGAAGAGGCCTACGACGATCGCCAGCGCCAGGATCATGAACCAGTGCGAAACCTCTTGCGAGCGGGCGACCTGGCCCTTCTCGCGCGCGTCACTCAGGCGTTTGCCTGTCGGTTCTTCTGTTTTTTGTGAGTCGTCGTCTTCACCCGCCATGGCCCGGGACTCCTAGGGCCGTCCGACGAACGGCAGGGTCGTCTCCTGGAAGCCGGTCATGAACCAGCCCATGATCGCGGGCAAAGCGATCATGAGGATGGCCATGCCGACCAGGATCTGCAGCGGAATGGCGATGAAGAAAACCTGCATCTGCGGCATCAGCCGGGCCAGCAGGCCGAGGCCGAGATTGAAGATCAGGCCGACGGCCACGAAGGGCGATGCGATCTGGAAGCCCAGCAGGAAAGCTTTCGCCACGACCCGGGAGATCATCTCCGAGATGTCACCGACGAAGAGCGGCGCTCCGGGCTGAAAAAGCTGGTAGCTGTCGATCACGCCGCGCAGCAGGAGGTGATGCAGGTCGAGCAGCAGAATGATCAGCAGTGCCAAGGTCGAGAGGAAGGACCCGGCGATGGAGCCCTGCTGGGCCGCCGTGGGATCGTTGGTCAGCGCGTTGGCCAGGCCCGTCACCGTCGCGATGATCATGCCGCCGATGGACAGCGCCGCCATCAGAAGGCGCGAGAGCGAGCCCAGGAAGAGTCCGATGAAAGCCTCGCCGAAGACCAGCAGGAAGAGCGCCGCCGCGCTGGCCGGGAGCGCCGGCAGGCCCGGGGCGATGGCCGGGTGGATCACCACCGAAACGGCCAGCGCCAGCAGGAGGCGGATGCGGGTCGAGATGTAGCTTTCGCCGTAGCCCGGCAGCAGCATCAGCGCGGTGCCGATCCGGGTGAAGATCAGCAGCAGCGCAAAGATCTGGTTGGGGAGCAGCTCGACGAGCATGGCAACCTAGCCGAGGGCGATCATGCGGTCGAACAGCGTCTGCGAAAAGGTGGTCAGGCTGGTCAGCATAAAGGGCAGCAGCAGCATGACACCGACGAAGATGACGATGATCTTCGGCACGAAGGTCAGCGTCATCTCCTGGATCGACGTCAGCGCCTGAAACAGGGCGATGATCAGGCCGACGGCGAGCGCCATCAGCATGACCGGCGCGCCGACCTTCAGCATCACATAGATCGTCTCGCGACCGATCTCTATGGCTTCGGTACCGTTCACGCGCTGCACCCCCTCTGACGGCCCCTCTGACGGCCCGGACAAGCGGTCCGCATGGAACCCGCCGCCCTAGATCGGCATCCTGAGGATTTCCTGATAGGCCTGGACGACCTTGTCGCGCAGGGTCACCACCGTCTCAAGAGTCATCTCCGCTTTTGAGACGGCCATCACCACTTCGTTCAGGTCTGCGGTGCCGGCTGCGGCCTGGAGGGTTTGGTTCTCGCCCTCCAGCACGGTGTCGGCCGCACGCTCGGCGGCGCGGCGCAGCATGGAGGAAAAGTCCGCGCCGCCCTGGTCACGCGCTTCCAGGCCGGACGTTCCGCCCTGGCGCAGCATCTTGTCGTATGCCTGGATGGCGCCGCTGGGATTGGTAATCATGGCTCACTCCTTAAGGGCGTTTGCTCCGCCCTCCGGTGGCCGTCCTGGCTGTCGACGCCGCCTTCCTGGCGGCGCGATGAATGGATGATGCTTAGCGTAGGATGTCGATGGTCTTCTGCAGCATGGCGCGCGAGGTTTCGATGGCTTTCAGATTGGCCTCGTAGCTGCGCTGCGCCTCGCGCATGTCGGCCATCTCCATCAGGGTGTTCACGTTGGGCGTCAGCACATAGCCGTCTTCGTCTGCGGCCGGATGGCCGGGCTCGAAGCGGCGGCCGAAGGAGCCGCGGTCGTTGACGATGGAATCGACCCGCACCGTCTCGACGCCAAGCGCCCGGTCCAGCACGTTCTCGAAGGTGACCAGCTTGCGGCGGTAGGGCTCGCCGCCCGGTGTCTGCGCCGTAGAGTTGGAATTGGCAATGTTCTCGGCGATGACCCGCAGGCGCGAACCCTGGGCGCGCATGCCCGCTGCCGAGATGTTCAGAGACTTATCTAGATCCACGTCGCTCAGGCCTCCTGCTCTGGCTCAAGGGCCGCCGCTACTGGGTGCCACTACTGGGCGCGCCCGCGCAGCGCCATCTTCATCATCGCAACCTGCTTGCGGTAGAGGTTGGTGATGGCATTGAAGTCGCTCTGCGTCTGGGCCACCTTCACAAGCTGCTCTTCGATCACAACGGCATTGCCCGAAGGCGCCGTCTCGTAGCGCTCCTTCTGCTCGGTGCTGCGGTGGCTGTCGCCCAGGCTGGAGGTCTGGATATGCCCGGCCTGCGTCGCCTCCGGCCGCATCATCGGCATGGCCTGCCGCTCAATCAGCCGACGAAATTCCTGCGCTTTCAGATCATGCGGCATAAACTCGGGCGTATCGGCATTGGCGATGTTCTGCGCCAGAACCTTCTGGCGCTGACCGAGCCAATCCATACGCTTGGCGAGCAAACTGAAGAGTCCAGGTTTCCCGTCCATGACGTCCCCGTGCCAGCATCGACAAGTGGCGGTACCCTAGGAAACCCCCGGTTCCACAGGCGTCTACGCTCTATGATCAAGCCTGCCTTGTTAAGAATCCGTAAAACGCGCTAAATTGTATCCATTAACCATGGTCGGGGGGCCGGGGAGCCGAAAGGGCGATGCTTTATCTGACGCGCAAAATCGGCGAGTCCGTCATCATCAACGATGACATCGAGGTAACCGTGGTGGATATCCGCGGCAAATCGATCAAGCTGGGGTTTACCTTCCCCAGCTCCGCGACCGTGCTGCGGCGCGAGATATTCGAGCGCATTCAGGAAGAGAATCGGGCCGCCGCGGCAGTCGGCAGCGAAGCCCTGGCCGATGCCATCCGCGATGCCGGCAGTCCGCCGTCACCGCCCTCCACTCCCCCAAAAACGGAGACAGGCTCCTAAGCCGCTCAAGTCATTCGGCTTTTTTCGCGAATTTGGCCTGTCTTCTAACCAATCATTAAGCATGATCGGTCACCATTGCTGAACCTGCGGGGGAAACTCCGCGGCCCCTTCTCGCCACACCACAACCAAGGAGGCGGAAGTGGGGCAATCAAGGATCGGCAGGACGGACCGCGGCGTGACACAAAACCGGCCATTGGAGCAGTCAAAGGCCCGCAGAGGCACCGGCACGGCTGGATCCTCTCCTGCGGAACCCGCGGGCCTCGCTATCGCCCTGGAGAACGTCAACGCCGGCGCGCTCGACCGCATGGGCTCAGCCGCTGCACGCGGCTGCACACCAGGGGGTGCGCCGGGCGGTGCGCCGGGCGGTACGCCGAAAGTGACCGCTTCGGGCCGCGGTGCGGTCGCCGAACAGATTCTCCAGATCGCCTTCGAGCGGGGGATCAAGGTCCGTAAGGACAGTGATCTCGCGGAAATCCTCTCGGTCGTCGAGGTCGAGAGCGAGATCCCGCTGGCCGCGCTCGCCGGCGTCGCCGAGATCCTGCGCTACCTCTATCAGACCGACAGTGAAGACCAAGCCGGCAGCGACGACCAAGCCGGCAGTGACCACCGAACCGACAGTGACAATCAAACCGATACGGGCGCTGGGGCGACGCCTACAGCCGAGGAGAACCGCCAATGACCGGAAACCAGCTTGCCCAGCCGGGCGTCATCGAATCGGAAGTGGGCGCTCTGGCAGCGCGGCTGAGGTCAGCGCGGCAGACGCTGGCCAAGGGCTCCATCGTCGACCTGACGCCGATCGAAGAAGATGTCCGCTGGCTCTGCAGTTCGATTGAAGCGCTTCCGCGCGAGCAGACCCGGGACCTGCGACCGCGCCTTATGGGCCTGTTGGAAGAAATCAACTACCTGGGCGAGAACCTGCGCGCCGGCCTGGGCGAGCTGGCCCAGCTGCTGGGCGCTGCCAGCGAGCGCCGGCGCGCGCTTTCCGCCTACGCCACGCAGAAAATGAACAAGCCCTGATCGCCTGATTTCCGGAGACTTCGGATGGATCTTGCGGAGTATGTCCGCTTCTTCCTAGCGCTGGGCTTTGTTCTGGTCCTGATCGCCGGCCTGGCGGCGCTGGTGCGGCGTTCCGGGCTCGGCGACCGCCTGGCCGTCACCAAGTCCAACGGGCCGCGCCGTCTCGACCTGGTCGAGGTGCGTCCGATCGATGCCAAACGCAAGCTCGTGCTGATCCGCCGCGACGACCGCGAGCACCTGGTACTCCTGGGTCACGGCAGCGACCTGCTGATCGAGAGCGCCATTCCCGCCCGGCCGGCGAGCGAAAGCCCCATCTCCAGGCAGTCTGCTGCGCCGAATGCGGAGACCGCCGACACCGGCCCCCTCGCCCGTGTCGCGGCGAAGCTGCGCGGAGCCGCGTCGTGACGGCCGGCACCGCCCGGCGGGCTTCCGCCATCGCATCCGCTCTGGCCGCCCTGCTGGCCCTGCTGCTGCCCGACGCCGCGCTGGCCCAGGCTCTGACCCTCGATCTCGGGGCCGAGACCGCCGGTACGACGACCGGACGCATCATCCAGCTGGTTGCGCTGATCACCATCCTCTCGCTGGCGCCGTCAATCCTGGTAATGATGACCTCCTTCACCCGGATCGTGGTCGTCCTGTCCTTCCTGCGGACCGCCATCGGCCTGCAGCAGACACCGCCGAACTCGGTCATCGTCAGCCTGGCGCTGTTCCTCACGGCCTTTGTGATGATGCCGACGCTGGAGGCGGTCTACGACGAGGCTCTGGAGCCCCTCATCGCCGAGGAGATCACGGAGTTCGAGGCGCTGGACCGCGCCCAGGCGCCGGTGCGCGATTTCATGCTGCGCCACGTTCGCGAATCGGACCTGCGGCTGTTCCTCGATCTGACCGACACCGAGGCGGTGGAGGACCCGGAGGCGACGCCCATGCGCGCGCTCATCCCGGCCTTCATGATCAGCGAGCTGCGCCGCGCCTTCGAGATCGGTTTTCTCCTCTTCCTGCCCTTCCTCATCATCGACATGGTGGTGGCCTCCATCCTCATGTCCATGGGCATGATGATGCTGCCGCCGGTGATGATTTCCCTGCCCTTCAAGCTGATCTTCTTCGTACTGGTGGACGGCTGGTACATGGTCGCCGGCAGCCTGGTCCAGAGCTACGGCGGCTGACCGATCCTTCGCCCTGGTCCGCCCGTCAGGCTGCCTTATCTTCAAGACCGCCTGCCGACGGATTGGGGAACGGACATGCTAAGACTGGGGATCCTTCTCATCAGCGCGGTTTTCTGGCTTCCGGTGCCGGCCCTGGCGGCCGAAACCGCCGAGCGCATCATCGCGCAGGCCCGTGCCGACTGCCGGGCCTTCGAAAACGGCACACTGACGCTGGGCGAAAACGCGGTCGTCCAGGCTGACCTGACTGGCGACGGGCAGCCGGAGGAGATCGTCGACAGCCGGGCGTTCACCTGCTCCTCGGCGGCATCGCTGTTCTGCGGAACCGGCGGCTGCACGATCACCGTCGTGGCAGACGGGACCGCGCGGGCGTTCCTTGCCAAAGCCTGGCGGACTGTCGACTGGGACGGCCAGGCGATCCTGCTGCTGGCCGTCCATGGAAGCGACTGCGGCGGCACCAATCTTCGGCGCTGCTACGAGGCCGTGGTCTGGAGCGAGGACGGGTTCAGAAGCCTGCGGCCGGAGCCTTAGCCCCCCTTCGGTGATCAATTCACCTGGCTGAGTTCGCCGTCGCGGATGCGCTCTCGGTAATTGGCCATGAAATCCTGGGCCCGGCCGACCTTGCTGAGCTCGTCGGCGATGGAGGTGATGGCCGCCTTCTCGCCATCGCCGACCAGCAGCGTGAAGGTGTCGCTGTGCGGCCCCTCGGCCATGGCCGCGCCGTAGCGCCGGTCCAGGTCCTCCAACTCGACGGCCTGATTGGAAAGCATCAGGGCAACGGCCAGGTTGACCACGAGCTGGCTCTCATCGACGGTCATGGGGCGCCGCGGCGGCAGCAGCGGGATGAGGTTGGACAGCGAGGCGACCGCCTCCGGCCAGCGGCGCAGGCGCCAGTGAATGTCCGCACGCAAGGTCTCCGCGTCCAGACTCTCATCGCCGGCCAGCATCTTCAGCGCCTCTTCAGCGCGATCCAACTCGGCGAAGGCCCGCGCCCGCAATTGCTGGCGCTGCAGCCTCACCTCTTCGGAAGGAGCTTCGATGTCGCTGGCTTCCAGCGCCGCCAGACTCGCCTCCGGCTTGCGGTCCAGAAGATGCACCAGCGCCAGGCGCGCACCAATCCGCGCCTTGTCCTCGCCCTCCAGGCGGTATCGAACCTGCCCGTCCAGGAGCTCGGCGGCCCGGTCCAGCAGATCGACCTCGACCAGACGGTCGGCGAGAGCCGCAATAATCCGGTCCCCGGCAGGGCCCGCCGGCGTCAGCTCCCGGAACTCCTGATAGAGGGCCAGGGCCCGCAGGGGCGGCACCGCCGGATCGCCGGGGCCGCGGTAGATGTCGGCGAAGATCTCCCGCATACGCTGGGCGGACGCCCGGGCGCCGGGGCTGTCGGGGAAGCTGGTCACCGCCTGCCGCAAGGCGTGCAGCGCCTCGCGGTGCCGGCTCTGGCCGGCATAGAGATCGGCCAGCCTGCGCAGCAGCACGAACTCGAACTGATCGCCGCGCCAGGCAAAGCGCAGACGCTCCAGCTCCTCGATAGCCGCCTGTGCGGAAAGCGAGCCATCCTCCAGCCCCAGATCGATCAGCGCCAGCCGGGCGCGCGCCTGCGACGAGCGATGGCGGCTGTCGCGCACGGAACTCCAGAGGCTGCGGGCTTCTTCCGGGTTCCCGCGCTGGAGCTGGATGGCCCCCTGGATCACGTTGATCTGCGCCTCTTCCCGCGGCCCCAGATCGTCGCGCCGCAGGGCACCGATCTGCAGGGTGGCGGCACCGTCGTCACCTGCCTTCAGGAAGGCTTCCGCGGCCGCCAGGCGCAGACGCAGGCGCACCTGCGGTGCATAGCTGTCGATCAGGTCGCCGGTCAGAGCAAAAGCGCTCGCCGCGGCCTCCCAGTCCTCCGCCGCACTCGCCAAGGCTGCCTGCCACAAAAGCGCCTCGCGCTCACCGGCCAGGGACGCATCGGCCAGCCCGGCCGCTGCGGAGCGGTAGTCCTGGATCAGCCATTGGCTGGCCGCCTGCATCAGGCGGTGCGCCGGGTCCTGCGCCAGCCGGGGGTGCTCCTCATCGATCACCCGAAGCGACCCCAGAGCCTCGCTGTCGAAGCCATGGGCGAAATAGAATCGGGCGAGATCGGTGCGCAAGATACCCAGGCGCTCCCTGTCCGCGCCGACCATCGCGCGCATCAGATCGCCGCGGATCTGCTGGAAATCATCCAGGCTGCCGCGGCGCCAGGCCTCGAGATCGAAAAGGCGCCGGCTTTCTTCAGCGCTTCCCGGCGTACCGAGGCGCCGGCGCTGCTCGCGGCCAGAAACCAGCAACCCGTTCGCATCGCGGACAAGCACACCGGTCCGCACGACAGCAACCTCCAGGCTGGAGGTGAGCGGCTGCAACACCACACCCTGCTGGGTCGGCAGGCTGCGGAACTGAGGATAGGTGTAGCCGAGCGCCAGCCCCATTCCGGCACCACGGGTCGGGACGACCACCATGCGGTCTCCGGCATCGGGGTCGGTCACCCAGTAGGCCCGCCGTGCACCCGAGAGCGGAAAGCGGACCCGGGCGTAGTCGCCCTTTTCCACCACCGGCGCTGCCAGCGCCTTCTGCGGCAGGGTGTTGCGCGGGCGCAGATCAACCTGCCAGCTGTTCTCTTCGCGGGTCAGGCGCGGCGCCACCGTCGGCAGCGCACCGATGACGATAACCGTTGCCTCGCCATCCTCGATCAGTCGGACCGGTCCCAGGTGGGGCGCTCCCGCCGCGAGGGCCTTGACCAGGTTCCTTGGCGGCGGCCGGTCGAACAGCAGCCAGAGGTTCGGTCCCCTGCGAAAGGCCGCGGCTGCCGTGGGGCGATCCCAGGAGAACGTCAGCACGACCGGAACGAAGCGGTCCGCCGTGGGCCCCTGGGCCGAAGAGCTTTCGAAGGTCAGCACCGGCTCCAGATCGACCCGGAGGCGTCCGCGTGCCGCATCGTCGATCGGCCTGGCCGGCGCTGTCGCCGCAGCGACAAAATCCGCGGCGCCGGATGCGGCGGCATCCCCTTGCTCCGGTTCGGCGGCGGCCTTCTGACCGCTACCAGCGTTCTCCTCGTCCGCCGTCTTCTGGCCGGTGGCCGTCTTCGCTGCGCCCTCGGAGGCTGGCGATGGCGGCGCTTTCGGGCTCGCCGGCGCTCTGCCGCTCGGATCTGCAACGTCGGCCCGGGGCGCCGCCTGAGCCGCCCCGCCCATGGATTCCGGCACCAGCGACGTCGGGGCCTCTCCGGCCGGCGCGGCGGAGGGAGGTGCCTCGGCAGGACGCGGGCTCAGATCGACAACGCCCGCTGCCCCTTCGGCTTTTTCTTTCGGGTCTGTTGCGCTTGCCGCCGATTTCGGCGCAGGCCCGTCCTTGGCGCTTTGCGGATCGGCGGCGGCATAGATGTCCAGGACCGTCTTGCTGCCGCTGCGGGACAGCTTCACGCGGGAGGGGCGCGGCAAGGCGACCGCAACGCCGGTCTCAGCCGCGGTCAGACCGGCCACCTGGGGCAGCCCCTCCGGCCGCACCGCCGAGATGTCGAAGCGCGCCGGCCTCTCAAAGCGCAGGCGCACCTCGTCCGCACTCTCCTCCAGACGGCTTTCGACAGGTTCCGGCCAGTCGAAGACGAGGCGGCTGTAGTCGGCATGGCGGCCGCCGCGCACCCTTACCTGCGGCAAATCCGCCGTTGCCTCGCCCTGCGCGGGCAGGGCGCGGTCGTCACCGCCCTCGTCAGGCCTGGCGGCAACCGCAGCCGGGCGCAGGTCGATCACCACCTTCGACCCCAGTCGAAAGTGCTTGAGGTCCACCTCGCCAGTGAGATCGAAACTGAGCGATCGGCCGTCCTCGGCGACATCAGGCGCTGCGGCATAGCCGCGCAGACCGCGCGTCACCACGCTGCCGGTGAAGGCCGCGTCTTCGGCAAAGTTTACGATCAGCTTGCCCTCGGCAATGCGGACCTCGTAGTCGACGTCGCGCGGCCAGTCGAAGACCAGCCGGCCATAACCCGGGTGCAGGCCGCCGCGCAGGGTGATCTCCTCGGCCGCCTGGGCCGGAACCGGAAGCGGCAGAAGCAGCAGCAGCGCGAAGACCAGACAGAGGGACGGCAGCCAGCGCATGATCAGCGACGCTCCGACGCATAGGCGTGGATGATGATCTCGACGCGCCGGGCTTCGGCCATGCGCGCTGCCTCGTCGGCCGCCTGCGCCGGCGGTTCGTAGCGGGCGTGACCGTAGCCGCGCACCAGAATCTCGCCCTTGTAGCCGGCGGTGGTGATCATGTCGGCGAGGGTCGTGGCCCGGGCCAGCGAGAGTTCCCAGTTGCTGGCGAAGGTGCGGCGCGGTCGCAGCGGATCGGCATAGCCTGCGATCTCGACCACGTTGCGCAGGTTGCGCAGGACACCGCTCAGCGCAAAGATCGCTGCCTTGCCCTGGTCGCTCAGGTCTATGGAGCCGGATGCGAACAGCAGGTCGCCCGGCAAGGCGAAGACAATGCGCTCGTCCTCGCGTCTGATATCCGCCCGCGCCAGTACGGGGTCTTCCGTCACCTGGTCCTCCAGGAGACTGGCAAGATAGCTGAGGTCGGTACCCGGCGTGCGGTCGATCGCCTCGGCATCCTTGTCCTGGCTCGGCAGGGCCACCGTCACTTCCTGGACGCTGGGCAGCTTCGGCGAGAGCGCGTCGACGAGGTTTTGCCAGTCATCGCTGTTGATGGTCGACATCGAGTAAAGCAGCACGAAAAAGGTCAGCAGCAATGCCGTCAGATCGGTGAAGGTCAGGAGCCAGGCCTGGCCACCGTCGTCGGGGCGCCCCCGGTAGACCGGCACTGCGAAGGTCAGGCCCTGCCAGCCCCGACCCTTGTCTTTCGCTTTGGTGCCTTGGCGCGCCATGATGTCACCCGCCTTCGGCCGCCGGAGCGGCAGCGGCGTCATCGGGCGCCGGCAGGATAAAATGGAGGCGCACCTGGCCGGCAAAGGACGGCAGCAAGCCCGCGGACAGTCGGTCCGCCGGCACCGCCTCGCTCTCCAGGGCCTGCACCATCGCCCCGGCGCGGCGGACAGCCAGCAGCCGGCTGCCAAGTTCCTCCCCGGCGCCGCTCACACCGTAGAGGACATCGAGGCGATAGGCCTGATCCGCAAAGCGCGCATCGTCGAGGACCGAGGCGATGGCCATCAACAGATCCAGCCCCTCGCCGTTGATCACAATGCTGCCTGGAGCGAACAGATCTTCGCTTGGAATGTCGACCTGAAGGCTGCGACTGCCGCCAGCGGTCTCACGCTCCAACACGGGCAGGCTGTCGTCAAAAAGCCGTCCCAGCGCCTCCGTGATGTCTTCGGCGCCGTCCAGCACTTCCAGGGCGGCAATCTCCTCGCTGATGCTCTCGTGCGCCGGTACCACCCCGCGAAAGGCCTCGCGGACGCTGTCGAGCACAGCGGTGCTGCGCTCGGTCTCAAACTCTGCAAGTGCGTTCAAGAGAATGAAGAAAGCCAGCAGCAGCACCTTCAAACTGAGAAGGCCCATGATGTGGCTGTTGCTTTGCCCCCGGCCTGGATCGTGCTGCAGACCTGCCATCGGGGATCACCCGAAGAGTGCGTCGATATCGTCCTGGCTGATCGCCTCGTCAGGAAGCTGCGGACCGTTCATGAGATCCTCGTCCGGGCGCGCCGGCGCACCGCTGGGCGCGGTGGTCTTCTTCTCCGGCTGCTTGGGCCGCTCGCCGGCGAAGGTCTCGTCGCCGAAAGCGTGAAGCAGCGCATCGACCTTGGACTCGACTTTCTGCAGGGCCGTGACCACCTTGGTGATCCGCTGGCCGGTGATGTCCTGAAAACCGCAGGCCTCGTAGATCGACGTCACCGCCGCGGAGACCTGGTCGGCCACTTCCTGCGGCATCTTCTCAGCCAACTCCTCGATCGCCTCGACCGCCTCGAAGATCGTGTGGGTGGCCTGCTCAGTCGCACCGACGATGGCTGTCAGTTCGTCCGTGGCAGCGGGCAGGTGCTCGGCGTTGATGTCGTCCGGGCGCAGATCGGCGATCTCGCTGCGCGCAGTGTCGATGTAGCGCGCCAAGGCCTCGATGTCCGCATAGACCTTCAGGCTAACGGCGGACATGTCGCCCTCGATCGTCTCAACGATCGACTCGACAATGGCCACAATCTCCTCAGGTGCCACCGCACCTTCAGACTTCTGCAGCTCCAGGAGCTGCGATGCGATTTTCTCTTTGACCGCCGCAACAGCCATAATGCGGCTCCTTACATAAGAATACAGGGCGCTTAGAAGTTGCCGAGGACAGCCGAGAGCTTGGTCTTCAGCGTCGCCGCGTTGAACGGCTTCACGATGTAGTTGCTGACACCCGCCTCCTTGGCGGCGATCACGTTTTCCGTCTTGCTTTCCGCCGTGATCATGATGAAAGGCAGTTCTTTCAGCTTGGTATCGGCGCGCACCTCGGTCAGAAGCTGCATGCCGCTCATCGGTTCCATGTTCCAGTCGGAAATCACCAGGTGGTATTCCTTGTCCCGCAGCTTCTGCAGCGCGGCGCTGCCGTCGGTGGCTTCATCGACGTTGTTGAAACCCAGCTGCTTCAGCAGGTTCCTGATGATCCGCAGCATGGTCTTGTAATCGTCCACGATCAGGATCGGCATGCTCATGTCGACTGTCGACATCTCAAACTCCCGTGAATTCTGGCCCGCAGAAGGTGCGAAACGGTCTGAGGGGAAAGCTAATGAATCGGCGTTAACAGTCAGTAAAAGAGGCTGAAAAGGCTTGAATTTTCAGCTATTCGCGCGGAACCGGCAGTTCGCGGCGCTGCGCCAGTTCAAGCGTGACGGCTTTCGCGCGCTGCGGGTTCATCTGCGCGAGGATCGGTGCGGACTTGCGCTCCTTCATCCGCTCGACCACCTCCAGCAGGACTTCCATGTCCAGTTCCTCGAAGATCCGGGCGGCCTGCTTCGGCTTCATGCTCTCGTAGATCTTGACCAGGCTCTTCATCTGCGCCTCGGTCTGCTCATCATGCTCGACGAGGAGCGCCTCGATCGACTCCTGCAGCCCCTCGAGCTCACGAATCTTCTGCTCGATCCGCTGCTCCGCGGCCTTCAGCAACACTTCCCGCTCGTCAACCTCGCGGGCCCGCTGTTCCAGTTCCTCGCGGCGCTGGGACAGCGACTGCAGCAGCCCCAGTTCCTCGTCCGTCAGGTCGAAAACATCGGCGGAAAGATCTGTGATCTGCCCCGGCGGCACCGGATCAGCGGGTACTTCGGCAGTCTCGGTGGCGGCATCCGCAGACGCCGCGGGCGCGCCGGCTGCCGCAGGCGTGGCCTGAGGGGCAGCCTGGGGCGGTTCGCCCGCCGCAGTTTCCTGCGCCAGGGCCGGCTGCGAGCCGCCGATGTCCTGCCAGATGCCCGCCAGCTTGGCGGTCATGGCAAGGCCGGCGACCAGAATGAACAGAGGCAGAAGCCTGAAACGCATCGCCAATTCCTGAACTTGAAAGGATTTCTAGCGCATCGCCTGAAGCGTGCGCATCAGCTCGCTGTCGGAGCGCGAGAGACGTTTCTTCGCCAGCTTCGCGATTCCATTGACTGGCCCACCGACCGGTTCGCCCGATGCGGCCGGCGGCGGCGCCTGGGGCTCGTCCAAGGGCTTCTTGTCCATCTTGGTAATGTCCATCGGCGCGCGGTGCAGCCGCTGCTTCGACAAGCTCCCGACGGCGCCGTTGGCCTCCCGCTCCAGCTTGCGGGACTCGGCGATGGAGACTTCCAGCCTGTCGGCGATCTCGTGGCCTTTCTTGACCAGAAAGGCCATCTCGTCGGCCAGGCGGCAGGCATCGTCGACCTTTCGGGCCAAGCCGTCACCGGCCTCGACGCTGCCCTCTTTGAGCGCCTGCAGTCCGCCCTCGGCGCGGCCGGTCGCAGCGGAAAACTCGCCGAACAGCTTCTCCATGTCGCCGCGCGCGCGGCGCAGTTCGGTCAGCTTGCGGTTCAGCACCATGGCATAGCCAATGGTCGTGACCAGCAAGACGCAGATCGCAACATCAAAAACAAGACCGTAGTCCTGCAGCCAAGTCATTTAGGAGTCTCCCTCACGCACGATCTTGTCAGCGACCTGAACTGCGATATGGCCGCCGCGCCGGCCCATGCGGCCCTTGAACATGGAAACGTCGCCGCAGCGCAGTTCAATCTTCGAATTCGGGGTGCAGTTCAGCTCCAGCTGACTGCCTTCGATCCATTCCAGGACCTGGCCCAAGGGCATCTCCACCTGGTCCAGCACGGCATCAATGCTGATATCGGTCTGCCAGAGCTCCGCGGTCAGGTGGCCTTCCCAGATCGAGTCCCGGCCGAATTTCTCGCCCATGAACATCTGCAGCAGCAGTTCGCGCACCGGCTCCAGCGTGGCGTAGGGGATGAGAAGCTCGATCAGGCCGCCGCGGTCTTCCATGTCGACCCGCAGCGTGACGACGATGACGGCGTTGGCCGGCCGGGCGATGGTGGCAAAGCGCGGATTGGTCTCCAGCCGGTCGAAACGGAAGGTAACCGGCGAAAGCGGGTCGAAGGCGGCCGAGAGATCGGCGAGCACGACATGAACCATCCGCTCGACCAGATTGCGCTCGATCGTCGTGTAGGGGCGCCCCTCGATCCGCATGGCCGCCGTTCCGCGCCGACCGCCCAGCAGCACGTCGACAATGGAGTAGATCAGCGCGCTGTCGACGGTCATCAGGCCGTAGTTGTCCCACTCCTCGGCCTTGAACACCGAGAGCATGGCCGGCAGCGGGATGGAGTTCATGTGGTCGCCGAAGCGCGCCGAGGTGATGTTATCGAGGCTGACCTCGACGTTGTCGGAGGTGAAGTTGCGCAACGAAGTCGACATCATGCGCACCAGGCGGTCGAAGACCACCTCCAGCATCGGCAGGCGCTCGTAGGAGACCAGGGCCGAGTTGAGGATGGCCTGGATGCCGGACTCTTCGCCCTCGTCGTCACCGGCGCCGGCAACCCCCAGCAGACTGTCGATTTCGCTCTGATCGAGGACCCGCGTGGAACCGGCCGGAGCGGCTTCTTCGGAGGCGTCGCCGTCAGCCTCGGCCTCGCCCTCCTCGGCCATGGCCTCCCACTCCGCCATCATCGCTTCTTCGTCGGCCATCTACCTCAGACTTCCTCGTCGCAGGGTCTCATCGACCGCAGCACAGCGCGCTGCGGTTACTGAACCAGCATCTCCTTGAACAGTACGTCGCGGACCTGAATGGGCTGGGCCGCCGTGTTCACGCGGATCAGCAACTCCTCGCGCAGACGCTGCAGACCCGCAGAGCCACGGAGGTCCTCGATGCGCAGTTCGCGCAGGTAAACCTGGAAGTTGTCCACGATGCGCGGCAGCACGGTGCCGATCTCGGCCCGGTCGGCCTCGCGCGCCAGCTCCAGGCTGATGGAGATCTTCAGGTAGTTCGTCTTGCGTCCGCTGGAGTTGAGGTTCACCAGCATCTCCGGCAGATCGTAGAAGACCGCCTTGCTCTCGACCGGCGCGACCTCTTCCTCGACCACCGGCTCCGGCGCCTTGCCGAGGAGCGAGTCCAGAAGCCCCGAGAAGTAGGCGCCGGCGACCGCGCCAATAAGCAGCAGGATCGGCAGAATGATGAAGAGAACGAGCTTTTTGCCGTTCAAGCCCCCTTTCGGGGTGGCTTCGATCTCGACATCACCGGCGTCCGAAGTTGCAGCCTGATCGGCCATCGCGGTCAACCTATTCAGTTATCTTGAGTTTTCGACTGCCAAGAGCCTACGGATGGTTGGTTAAGACTTGGTTGAAAGGCGCTGGTTTCCGGGCATTTCCAGTGGATCGGGGCGCGGGCAAGATCTGCCGGGCAAGCCCTGCCAAGAGCCCGCCCAAGACCACCCGATCCGACACGGTTAATGCGCTTAAGTTATTGAAATTACGACATTATGAGACTGGCACAGCGCTTGCTTCTCTTCTGGCGACGGCCCTAGCGGCCGACCGACTGCCCAAACGCAACTGCCCAACGAGTGTCAGGTAAGAACATGGAAAACGCCGGTTACATCGCGCTATCGCGCCAAATGGTCCTGAGGCGGGAAATGAGTGTGATCGCCAACAACATGGCGAACCTCAACACCAATGCCTACAAGGGCGAAAGCATGCTTTTCGTCGAGCACCTGGAATCCACGGACTCCGGCGAGAAGATGAGCTTCGTCCAGGATATCGCCCTGGTCCGCAATCTCACCGAAGGAAACCTGACCGCCACCGACAATCCGCTGGACACGGCGATTTCCGGTGACGGCTACTATGAGATCGAGACGCCGCTCGGCCCGCGCTACACGCGCAACGGCAGCTTTCACCTGAATGCCCAGGGCGAACTGGTCACCGCCGCCGGCGACAAGGTTCTCGGCGAAGGCGGCAATCCCCTCGTCCTGCCGCCCAACACCAGCGATGTGAGCATCACCCGCGACGGCACCGTCTCCTCCGACCAGGGGCCGGTCGGCAAGATTCGCCTCGTCCGCTTTGAAGATCAGCAGAGCCTGGTCAAGCTGGCCAACGGTCTCTACGACGCCGACGGACAGGAAGCTCTGGCCGCCGAGGGCTCGGAAGTGGTCCAAGGCATGATCGAGGGATCCAACGTGGCCGGCATCGTCGAGCTGACGAAGATGATCCAGACCGTGCGCAGCTACAGCTCGACGGGCCGCATGGTCAACGACGAACACGAACGCATGCGCCGCGCCATCCAGGCGCTTGGCAGCCCGGCACGGGCATAGGAGAGGAACAAGCCATGAGATCTCTGAACATTGGCGCGACCGGCATGCTGGCCCAGCAGCTGAACGTCGAAGTCATCTCCAACAACATCGCCAACATGAACACCACCGGCTTCAAGCGCCAGCGTGCGGAGTTCCAGGATCTGCTCTATCAGAACCTGCGCCGCGTCGGGGCAGCCTCTTCGGATGCCGGCACCATCGTTCCGACCGGTGTCCAGCTTGGCCTCGGCGTCAAGTCGGCGGCGATCTACCGCCTCTCCGGCCAGGGCAACATCCTGCAGACCGAAAACCCCCTGGACCTGGCGGTGAACGGCCGCGGCCTGATGATGGTTGAGCTGCCGAGCGGCGAGACAGCCTACACCCGGGCCGGTTCCCTGCAGCTCAGCCCTGACGGCGACATCGTGACCGCCGACGGCTACGTGGTACAGCCCGGCATCACGGTTCCCGAAGACGCTCAGTCGATCACCATCAACGAAAGCGGCGAGGTCTACGTAGACCTGGACGGTCAGACGGCGCCGCAGAGGGTCGGACAGCTGGAGCTCGCCAACTTCGCCAATGAGGCCGGGCTGGACGCGATCGGCAACAACCTGCTGCTGGAAACCGCGGCCTCGGGCCAGGCGACGGTGGCGACCCCCGGATCGGCCGGCTTCGGCAGGATCATCCAGGGGGCTCTGGAGACCTCGAATGTCAACGTGGTCGCCGAGATCACCAATCTGATCACCGCGCAGCGCGCCTACGAGATGAACTCGAAGGTCATCGAGTCGTCCGACGAGATGATGCGCAGCGTGACGCAGCTCCGCTAGAGCGGGAGAGCATGATGCATAGGCATCCACTCAAATCGTTCCGAACCAAGGCCCTCTGGGCGGCATTTGCCGCCCTGGCCATCCTGGCGGCCCCCGAAAGCCGGGCGGCCGGCCAGGCCCCGGCCGCAGAACATTCGGGTGCAGAGCATTCGGGTGCAGAACATGCGGTCGCGAACCTGGTCACCCTCAAGGTCGAGGCCATGATCCACGACCGCGTGGTGCGCCTGGGCGACCTCTTCGAGGGCATCGCCGAGCCTGCGCTGGCGGAAACGCCCGTCGCCCGGGCGCCCAGCCCCGGCGCGACGGTGGACATCGGTGCACGCTGGCTGCTGGCCGTGGCCCGGGCTCACGATCTCAACTGGCAACCACGCTCGCGCTACGACCGCATCACGCTGCGGCGCGCCAGCCACCGCATCGGCACCGAACAGATCGAGACGGCCCTGCGCGTGGCCCTGGCCGACCGCGGTCTCAGCGGCCAGTTGGAGCTGGCGCTGGACAACCCCAGCCTGGAGCTTCAACTCCCCAGCTCCGATGACCCGAGCATCGCCGTGACCGGGCTGTCGCTGGATTCCGCCAGCGGGCGCTTCATTGCCCATGTGATCGCGCCGGCCAATGGCGAGCCCGTGGCCCGCGCTTCGGTGACCGGCCGCGCCGTGATGCTGACCGACGTGCCGGTCCTGCGCCGCGACCTTCGGCCGGGCGACGTCATCCGGACCAGCGATATCGAGTGGATCTCGATGCCCGTGAACCGGCTGACCCGCGGCACCGTCAGCTCCCAGGACTCCCTGCTCGGCATGAGCCCGCGCCGGCCGATCCGCTCGCAACAGCTGATCCGCACCACCGACCTGCAGACGCCCGTGGTTGTTGCCAAGAACAGCCTGGTGACGATCCGCCTTCAGACCCAGCGCATGCAGCTCACGGTACAGGGCCGCGCCCTGGAGAACGGCGCCCAGGGCGACGTCATCAGGGTCATGAACACCAAATCCAACAGTGTGGTGAACGCCGTGGTGATCGACACCGGAAACGTCGTCGTCACCCCCGCCGCCACCGCGCAAAGCAATTGACGGGAGCGCAGAGCATGATCTCCAACCCCAACACCCGCCAACGGGGCCTTGCCGCGCTGCTGGGCCGAGCCTTGCTGCTCGGCCTGGCCGGCCTGTCGCTCAGCGCCTGCAACATGCTGACCCGGCTGTCCGAAGTCGGCGAGGAACCGCAGCTCTCGGCCATCGAAAGTCCGGCCCCGCTGGCCGGACCTGACGCGGTCTCCCTGCCGATGCCGGCACCGGTTGAGGTGGAACGCCAGCCCAACTCGCTCTGGCGGCCGGGGTCGCGCGCCTTTCTGAAGGACCAGCGGGCCGGGACCGTGGGCGACATCCTGACCGTGATCATCGAGATTCAGGACAACGCGGCGATCAACAACACGACGACGCGAAGCCGCACCAACGCCGAGGACGCCTCTGCCAGCGCCTTCCTGGGCTACGAGGCCAGCCTCGCCGACATCCTGCCGGAGGCTGTCGACCCGACCGACCTCGTCGACCTCGACAGCACCTCCTCCTCCGAAGGCAGCGGCGGGGTCAACCGTACCGAGTCGATCAATCTGCGTGTCGCCGCACTGATCACCCAGGTATTGCCCAACGGCAACCTCGTTCTCGCCGGCCGCCAGGAGGTCCGGGTCAACTTCGAGAAACGCGAGCTGCAGGTGGCGGGCATCATCCGGCCGGAGGACATCACCTCGCAGAACACCATCGGCTACGATCAGATCGCCGAGGCGCGCATCGCCTACGGCGGCCGCGGCCAGATCTCGGACGTCCAGCAGCCGCGTTACGGCCAGCAGGTCTTCGACATCATCTGGCCGTTCTGACGGCCAACTGTCCTCGTGCCATTTCCGCAGACCACAAAAAAGGGCCGCGTCAGTGACGCGGCCCTTTTGCTCTTGGCTGTGAGCGGCAAGCGACCTCAGTCGTCGCGGTGGGTCCGCTCCATGCGCTCGTGGCGTTCCTGAGACTCGATGGACAGGGTCGCGATCGGACGGGCTTCCAAGCGCCGCAGCGAAATCGGCTCGCCGGTCTCCTCGCAATAGCCATAGGAGTCTTCCTCGATGCGGCGCAGCGCAGCATCGATCTTGGAGATCAGTTTGCGCTCCCGGTCACGCGTCCGCAGTTCCAGCGAACGATCGGTTTCCAGAGAGGCGCGGTCGGCAATATCGGGTTCGTGTAAGGAGACTTCCTGCAGGTGCTGCAACGTCTCGCCGGATTCGCGCTGCAGTTCATCCTTCCAGGCCAGCAGTTTCTGACGGAAATACTCACGCATTTTCGGGTTCATGAAGGTCTCGTCCTCACTGGGACGATAATTCTTCGGCAGCTTTACAGTCATCCCTGGTCCCGTTAATGAGTACCAAATCGCGCCGGGAGTATATGGAATTTGCCTTGCCCGGCAAGCCTTTGAAGGCATCAAATCTTCTTGTGGCGAGACGTCCCGGCAGGGGGCCGTCGAGCGTTGCTCTCGTGCGGTTCCCCGCCGGCCGGTCAGCGCCCGCGCTTGGCCAGTTCGACCGCCGCGCGGATCTCGATTTCGTTAACGATTTCAGCCAGTTTTGGGTCCTCGATCGCCCCTTCCCGCTGGGCCAGCAGGGTGCCGAGCTGCTCCAGCTGGGCTATCGGAACCTCGCCGAACATCAGCGCGAGGCGCAGGTCTTCCAGCTGGTCGAGAATATCTTCCGCCCGGCGCCGGCCGCGGCTGGGCCCTGCTGTGGCATCAGATACTTCCTGAATCGCGAGAAGCGCGTTGACCGCCTGAACGGGCCCGCCGCCGCTGGTCCCACTGGCCTCCTGCGCGGAGCCCTCAAGGGCCCGGGCAAAGCCGCCCTCGGTGGCGGAAGTGGTGCCGGTGCTTTTGCGCTTTGCCGCGCTGCGGGGCCCCGAGAGGCGGTCAATCTTCATGGCCTGTCCAACACTGGCTGATCCTGCTGCGACACTGCGCCGGTGCGGTTAACAACGGGTTAACCCACTGAAAAAGCGGCAATATTTTCCCAGACCAGGGTGCCCCCTTTTGCCGGGCGGGCGGCCTCATCGCGCTGCCGGCAGTGCAAAACCCAGGAATTCCGCCATTTTCCGGCGGTATACCAGGGGGCCGGCAGTTGGCACGGCTTTCGCATTCATTAGACCGAACAAGGAACCCATGACGCGGATCGACCTGATGAAGCCTGTCCTGTCCCTGCTCCCGGCCCCGCTCTTGGCCGTGGCCCCGTCACCGAAGACCCAGCCGGCCGGCGCTGCCGCGCGGATGCTGCTGTGCCTCGGCCTGGCGGTCTGCCTTCTGCTGGTTGCGGGCGCTACCGGGGCCCAGGCGCAGTCGCGGATTAAGGATCTGGTGGACTTCGAAGGCATCCGCGACAACCAGCTGGTGGGCTACGGCTTGGTGGTCGGCCTTAACGGCACCGGCGACAACCTGGACAGCGCCGTCTTCACCCGTGAGAGCCTGATCGGCATGCTGCAACGCATGGGTGTAAACGCCCGGGACGACGATCTCGATACCGACAACGTCGCAGCGGTGATGGTGACGGCGAACCTGCCGCCCTTTGCCCGTCAGGGCACACGCATCGACATTCACGTTTCCGCAATAGGCGATTCCGAGAGCCTCCTGGGCGGCACCCTCATCGTCACGCCGCTGCTGGCCGCGGACGGCGAAGTTTATGCCGTCGCCCAGGGCGGCATCGCGGTGGCCGGCTTCAGCGCCGCGGGCAACGGCGAGACCATCGTGCGTGGCGTCCCCACCGCGGGGCGCATCGCCAACGGGGCCATCGTCGAGCGCGAACTGGGCTTCGAGATGGAGCAGATGCGCTCCATCAAGCTCGCCCTGCGCAACCCCGATCTCACGACCGCGCGCCGCATCGCCGAGGCGATCAACAGTTTTGCCGGCGAGACCGCCGCCCGCTCCCTCGATCCGATGACGGTGCGGGTGTCGGTGCCCTCCCGCTACAACGGCGACACCGTCGCCATGATGACCGATATCGAACAGCTTCCGATCCGGGTCGATCAGCCGGCCCGGGTAATCATCGACGAGGCCTCCGGCATCATCGTCATGGGTGAGAACGTGCGTATCAGCACCGTGGCCATCGCCCAGGGCAACCTGACCATCCGCATCACCGAGACGCCGCAGGTCAGCCAGCCCAACGCCTTTTCCAATACCGGCAACACCGAAGTGGTGGACCGCACGGAGATTGAGATCGACGAGGACGCAGACAACCGTCTGGCCGTCGTTCCCGCCGGTGTCAGCCTGCAGGAGCTGGTCAACGGGCTGAACGCCCTCGGCATCGGACCGCGGGACATGATCTCTATCCTCCAGGCGATCAAGGCCGCCGGCGCCCTGCAAGCCGAAATCGAGGTGCTCTGACCATGCTGCCGGCTCCCGTAAGTCCCTTCACCGCCGGCTTGGAGGCCACGAGGCCCCAAGGCGGCGCGTCTGCCCAGACGATGCCCGGGAAAACCATGGAGGCGGCCCAGCGCGCGGCGAAGAAGGCCGGCGAGGAATTCGAGGCCCTCTTCATCTCGGAGATGCTGGCGCCGGTGTTCAAGGATCTGAAGACCGACGGCCTTTTCGGCGGTGGCTCCGGCGAGGAGATCTACCGATCGATGATGGTTCAGGAGTACGGCAAGGCCGTGGCCAAGGCCGGTGGCGTCGGCATCGCTGAAACGGTGCAGCGCGAAATCCTCAAGATGCAGGAGATGCAGTCATGATCGAGCAGCAGTCCGACGCACAGCCGCCATCGCCGGCGGAACTGCGCCAGGTCATCCAACTGGTTGAAGACCTGACGGCCGTGATGAGCCGCGAAGTCGAGCTGTTGCGGGCTATGCGGGTCCGTGACTTCGGCGAGCTTCAGGACCACAAGCTTGCGCTGGTCCAGAGTTATGAAAAACAGACCGAGTCGCTGCGCAGCAACCCCGCCTTTGCCGAGTTGATCGACCCGCGCCTGCGCGAGGAGCTGACCGACGTCATGGAGCGCATGCACGCCGTGATGTCGGAGAACGAAACCGCCATCAATGCCGCGCGGGCCGCCAACCAGCGCATCGCCACGGCCATCGTCAACGCCGTGCAAAGCTACCAGAGCGAAGCGAGCGGCTATTCCAACAAGGGCGGCGCCAGCCGCACGACCAGCCAGCCGCCGGTTTCGGTGCAAATCGACCAGCAGCTTTAGACATCAGCCAAGGCACGCAGCAGACCAAAAGAGAGAGACGCCAAAGATGTCGCTGAGTATCGCTCTTTCCAGCGCCCTGGCGGGGCTTCAGGTGAACCAGACCGCCTTGCAGGTTACTTCCGGCAACGTGGCCAACGTGAACACGCCGGACTATGCCCGCAAGATTCACCAGCAGCAGAACCGGGTTCTCGGCGGCCAGGGTAACGGCGTCGAAACCGCCCAGATCGTCAGGCGCATCGACCAGTTCCTGCGCCGCGATCTGATGACCGAGACCACGGTTCTCGGCAACGCAGAAGTCACGGCTGACTACTACAACCGCATGCAGGCCATGTTCGGGTCGCTGGGCAACAACAACGCCCTGGGCAACTCCATCACCGACCTCGCGCTTGCGATCGAAAACGTGGCCAACAGCCCGGAGGTGGCGGCCCACCGTTTCGACGCCGTCAACGAAGCGGTCGAGATGGCCCAGTACTTCAACAACATGGGCACCAACGTCCAGAACCTGCGGACACAGGCCGACGCGGAGATCAATGCCGCGGTCGACATCATCAACGCCGAGCTGGAAATCATCGCCGATCTCAACGCCCAGATCGCGAACAACACGACCAAGGGCCTGCCGGTCGGTGACCTCCAGGACCGGCGCGACGTGGCGGTCAAGACCATCTCGGAGTACATGGAACTGCAGGAGTTCACGGACTCCTTCGGCCAGATCCGGCTGTTCACGTCCTCCGGCCGTTCGCTGGTCTCCGGAACCTCCTTCGGAGCCCTCTCCTACACCGTCACGCCCTTCATGACGGCCAACGAGACCTACCCGACGACCATCAGCGGCATCTATCTGAACGGCGGCGCCACGCCGCCGCCGACCAGCGACATCACCACGGAAATCCGCGGCGGCAAGCTGGAAGCCCTGATCGACATGCGCGACAACGTCCTGCCGGCGATGACGGAGCAGCTCGATCAGCTCGCCGGCCAGATGCGCGATGCCCTGAACCGCGTGCACAACCGCGGTGCCAACACGCCGATGGGCCAGGGCACCGGCGCCGCCGACCCGGCAGCGATGTACGGGACGAGGGTCATCAACACACCGACCGATCCCCTGACCCTGGGCTCGGACGTCAGCTTCGCCATCCTCGACGCCAACGGCAACGCCGTCAGCGCTCCGCTGACCATCGCCGCCGGCGCCACGACGCCCAATGCGATCATCGCTGCGATCAACGGCCATCTGACGGCAGCGCCCGGCTACGGCACCGCCGCCTGGAACGCCGACCGCATGGAGATCAAAATGGAGCCGGGCTTTCGCCTGGCCATTCTCGACAACGGGCCGGCCGCCGACTTCGGCGACGCGACCATCCAGTTCGATGCCGACGGGGACACCGCGCAGGAAACCTATATGGGCTTCTCCAACTTCTTCGGCCTCAACGACATGTTCGAGACGCCGGAACTGAGCACCGGCATTCCCGCCGCCGCCAACCAGGGCAGCCAGACCGGCATCTCCAGCACCATTGCGGTTCGCCAGTCGCTTGTCGACGATCCCTCCTACCTGTCCAGGGGCATGCTGCGCGGTACGCCCCCGGCCCTCTCGCTGGGGACCGGCGACAACGAGATCGCCCAGCAACTGGCCAACGCTTTCGGGGAGAACTTCACCTACAACAGCGTTGCCAACGGCCCTTCGTCCACCAGCACGACCTTTTCCGGCTATGCCGGGGTGGTCCTGTCCTTTAACGCATCGGCCACCGCCGCAGCGGAGGACACTCTGGACTTCCAGACCTTCTTCTTCGAGGACCTCCAGGCCAAGTTTCTCTCGGAGGCCGGCGTCAACATGGACGAAGAGCTGGCCAACATGACCATCTTCCAGAACGCCTACAACGCTTCGGCCAGGGTCGTGCAGGTGGTCGATGAAATGCTCGAAACGCTTCTGAACCTGACCTAAGGATGGGAGCCCGCTGATGTTCCGCGTTGCAGACTTCGCCCAGTACCAGCTGACGCTGTCCTACACGATGCGCACCCAGAGCAGCGTCGCCGAGCGGCAGATCGAAATCGCCAGCGGCAAGCGTGCGCAGCAGTACTCCAGCATCTCCACCGATGCCAGCGAGCTGGTCAACATCGAACGCTCCGTCGCCCGAACGGAGCAGTTCAACCGCAACATTGATCAGGCCCTGACCCGGCTCGGCATCATGGAGTCCTCGGTCGCCATCATGGTGGAGCGGGCCACCGAGGTGCTGGCGATCATGAGTTCGGCGATCTCCGGCGAGAACATCAACGATGTTCCGCTTCAGGAGTTCTCCGCGACCTTCCTGGCCGAGGCGGAGTCGCTGCTCAACACCTCGCACGAAGACCGCTACCTCTTCGCCGGATCGCAGACCGACGCGCCGGCGGTCGATCTGGCCGATGCCGCCTACACCCCGCAGGCAGGCCTGCCGGGCGTCTTCACCGCAGATTTCGACTATTATCAGGGCGACAACCTGAACCTGTCGGTGCGGGCCGACGAGACCTTCGAGACGAGCTACGGCATCACCGCCGATGAGCCGGCCTTCGAGGAGATGCTGCGCGCCCTCTCCTACATGGACTATGCCGGCGCCAACCTGGACGGCGCCGTTCTGGAACAGGCCTACACGATGATGAAATCCGCAGTCGACGGCCTCAGCGACATCCGCGGGCGGATCGGTGCCAGCAGCAAGGTTCTGGAGGCCGCCAGCAGCGGCCACGACGACTACCTGACCTATGCCACCAATCTGGTATCCACCCTGGAGGACGTCGATGTCGCCGAGGCGACGACCCGCCTGGCCCAGGACGAGGTTCAGCTTCAGGGCTCCTACCTGGCGATCTCCAGGATCAGCGATTTAAGTCTTTTAAACTACCTTAGATAGCGATTTCGTAACCACAAGGCGGCGATAATAGCTTCGTCACGAGTAAGGAGTTAACCATGCCCCACGAACACATGGCAGCCAAGAAGGCAGCACCAGAGTCCCCTGGAGCGATGGCCTCGGCACCGCTGTCCGCGGGGAATGAAAAAAAGACGGTCGATACCCGTTTCGGGACCATCGAGTTCGATCTGGCCCAGGCCCTGACCTTCCCGAAGGCGATTCCCGGATTCGTCGGCTACCAGACCTTCGGTCTGGCGATGGTCCCCAGCGAGACCCAGTCCAGCTTCATGCTGCTTCAGGCGCTGGATCCGACCGATCTTTCCTTCATCGTGCTGCCTTACGACCCCGGCGCGGCCCTGATCGAGCCGAAGGATATCGAAACCGCCCAGCAGCATCTCGGAATCGCACCTGGCGATTGCGCGATCATGCTGATCGCAACCTTCCGCAAGATCGGCAACAGCTTCGAGACTTCGGTCAACATGCGCGCGCCGATCTTCATCGACACGGCGAACCGCCTTGCCTGGCAGCACATCCTGCCGAACGACCGCTACGACGTGCGCCATACGCTTTAGGAAAACGCTCTCGCCGCCCCCGGCCGGCAGACAAAGAGCAAGAGTCAAAACGGAAGGGCCCGCCAGGCCGCGGGCCCTTCCGTTTTTCTCGCCGAAGCCCAGGCTCC
Source organism: Rhodospirillales bacterium BBD 1991-14 (assembly GCA_001657395.1). Classification (GTDB taxonomy): domain Bacteria; phylum Pseudomonadota; class Alphaproteobacteria; order Kiloniellales; family Kiloniellaceae; genus Pelagibius. Next base: position 311,235 of record LYSY01000005.1, read on the forward strand.
GGCGCTACGGCCGGGTGGAAGATCAGTAGGCTTTCGCCTCGACCCGTGCCTTGAGCGCCCGGGCGATGCGTTCGATCAGGACGGACCACTCCTCTGTCCAGTGACGCTGCCAGACCATGCGGTTCGGCAGCCCGTAGTCACCGCTCACCGGCTGCTCGAGGCAGCGACCACCAGCCATCATGAGCCAGACCTCGGTGCCCACCGCATCGGCGATGCGGTTCGGCGAGGTAGACGTCGAAACGACCATGTCGAGCTGCGCCGTCAAGGCGAAGGCGCCGTCGAGGTCCATCCTCAGATCGAGATCGTCCCAGCGATGGATCTTGATGCCGAACTTTTCCTCGACACCACGCACTTCCTCCTCGTTGGGGTCGTAGTGCACGTTGACGAAGTTCACCCCGGGAATCCGCAGGATCGGCTCCCACATCTCCAGGTCGGTATAGTGAATGTCACGATCGCGGTGGGAAAACTTACTGCGCCAGCAGATGCCGATCTTCGGCCCCTCCGGCATGCCGGCAAGGCGCTCGGTCATTTCATCGAACCTTTCGGGGTTCGGGACCAGATAGCCTTTACTGTCCTTGCCCCGCTCCCGGCAGGCGAAAGCCGCTTCGATATCGTCCTCCGGGTACGCGCCGGCAACATCGACCTCTTGCTGGCTGAGCGGGAAATACTGCATCAGGTTGCCGGCGGGCAAGTGCAGGTCGCAATCCTCCCGCTCCCAATCGTTCTTGCCGTCCAGGCGCTCCGGCAGGAATCTGGCCTTCGGAAAACTGCGCTGGAACACATCGACGAGCCGTTTGTCTGCCTCGATGATGACTTCCCCCGCCTTGTCGATAATGTGCTGGAACCGGCGCGCAAAGTCGATTTCGTCACCGACACCCTGCTCGCGCCAGACGAGGATCCGTTTGTCATGGATGTCTTCGCCGCGCCAGCGGGGAACCTGGAACCGGCGGTTCGGCAGGCGCAGTTCACCGGTCAGGCCGGCATCGAAGTGCTCCCAGGACTCCTCGAAGAAGCCGTTGTTCCACAGAGACCGGGCGAGTGAGAACTCAAGGCCCATGTGTTCCGGCTTCAGCTTGTGGGCAAGGCGGAACTTCTCGAGCGCTTCCTTGTGCAGCCCCTGCTCCTGATAGACCAGACCCTTGTTGTGGTGGAATTCACCGCGCTCATCTTCCAGCGCGAGAGCCTGGTCATAGGATGCATGGGCCTTGTCGAGATCGTGAAGCAGGCGCAGGGCGTTGCCGAAGTTGAAGTAGCTGGTCGCGAAGCTGGGCTGGAATTCCATCGCCTTGCGGAAGCACGCCAGGGCTTCCCGGTAGCGATGCAGATCCATATAGACATTACCGAGATTGGACTGGGATGCGCCGCTGCGCGGATCGAGCTCGACACCCTTTCGCGAGTACTCCAGCGCTTCCTCGAGCTTCTTCTGCTCGCGCAGCACCATCCCCAGGTTCACATAGGCCTGTGCGATGCCCGGATCCGCTTCAATGGCTTTACGGCAGGCTTTTTCCCCCAACTCATGCTTGCCGTGATCGATGGCAATCTTTCCGAGATTGACGTGGGCCTCGGCGTAGTCGGGTTTAAGGGCAACCGCCATGCTGTAGGCGTCGATGGCCTCGCTTTCCTGTCCCTGCATCTTCTTGATCAGGCCGAGATGGTAGAAAGCGATGGCATCCTTCGGGTTCAGCTTGACCGTCATGATGAGAGCCTCGGTCGCCTGATCGAGGACACCGGCATCGATCAGCAGAACCGCCAGATCGCGGTAGGCATCGCTGTATTCCGGATTGAGGTGCAAGGCATAGCTGAAGGCGTTGGCAGCGGCATCCATCTCGTTGATGGCATGAAGCATCTTGCCGTGAAGCCGATGAACCTCCGGCTCCATCGGCGCCGCCTCGAGCGCCCGCTTCATCAGCTTGCGAACGTCGGCGAGCTTGCGCTGGTTCATGTACACATGGGACAGCAGCGCCATGACGACACCGTTGCTGCGGTCGGCGTTGAGGGCACGCTTCAGGAGGTTTGCGGCATCCTTCCAGCGCTTCGCCTCGATCTTCTCGCGCGCCGCATCGACCATCTTCTCGGTGTTGCGCAGCGGCCGGGAACCCTTGCCTTCGCCCCGACGGCGCTTCTTGGCGGCTCCCTTGGCCTTGGGTCCTTCGCTCACCTCCGCACTGGCGTCTGGGGCTGCCTGCTCGTAGCTCATGATGTCCTGCTCTTCGGATGCCTAGGATTGCGACTGCCAAGCGGGCCGGGCCACGGTTACCGCCGGGTGAACAGGCAAGTTAAGCCCCGATTCACTAAAAGAACCTTTCCGGCCGTTAACTTTCCGGTCGCGAAAGACGGCGCCAAGCGCACGGCAGGCGGAAAGCCACTCGGTTCTTGGAACTGCCGGCGGTTGCGGCGACCAAGGGACGGCGCTTCAGATGGAGATCGTAAGCGAGGATGCCTCGGGCGGGCGGTCGGGCTCCTGCGCGGGCTTGGCGGGTTTCGCTGCCTGCTGCTTGCCGTCCGGCGACCCGGTGCGCTGCTCGTTCTGGGCCAACTCGGCCCAGCTCGCCCGCACCTCGCTGAGCGCCGTGATAATACCGTCGCAGATCGACGCCGAGTTCTTCATGTTGACCTGCTGCAGATCGCGGAAGATCGTATGGTAGAACTGGTCGAGCATCAGCGAGATGTTCCCGCCCTTCTCGAAATCCAGGTGCGACTGCAGGCCGACCAGGATCTTGCAGGCCTTCTGTGTGGCGTTGAAGCGGTCCTCGATGCGCCCCTCTTCGATGGCCGTTTTCGCGTTGGCCACCTCCTTGATCATCGCGTCATAGAGCAGCACTACTGCGCCCAGGGACGAGACCATCTTGGAGGCGGTCTGGTATGCGGAAAGGGCGTTGAAAGACTGCGTCAAGTCACCGAACCTCAAGCATGATCAGGGATGGGAAAGCCTCTGCGAAGCCGGCCTAGTCGTCGCCGCCCTTGAGGAAAGCCTCAAGCTGGCTCGAGGCAGCCTCGGCCGCGGCTACGGCGCGCTCCATGGCAGCGTACTTCTCGATCAGCTTGTTCTGAAAGATCACCAGCCGCGCCTCCAGGGATTCGATCTGATCGACGAAATCCTCGTTCTGGGCCTGCAGGCGGTTCACCTCTTCGGTGATCAGCCCGTCGCCCTTGTTGACGTAGCTGTCAAGGCGCTGATAGAGCCGCTCGGCGACCCCGGTCGAGGTGGAGATACTGATGGTTTCCGCTGGCTCGGCGGGATTGCGGTTAAAGGCTAATGTCATGCCTTCGTAGACTGTCCCCGCAAGCCCGCGCAGCAGGCCGCCGTCGACCTCGAAGGCGTCGACACCGCCAACCTGCAGGTTGGTGCCGTCAATGGGACCCGCCGGAACGGTGATGGTGAAGTCGCCGACGTTCAGCAACTCGTTGCGGGCGATCAGGCGGATATCGGGAGAGCTCGACTGAAAACCGAACTCGAAAACGCCGCGCACTTCGTCCAGTTTGTCGACCAGGTTGGCGTCCAGCGTCCCGTTGTCGATGGTCAGGGTTCCGTCTTCGGCAAGCTCGATGCCGACGCCCCGCAGGGTCGCGAGTGCCGTGGAATCGAGCCCGTCCACCAGATCGGCGAGATCGGTCCCGAGATCCCGCCCCAGGGAGCGCAGCAGGTTGTCACCGAACAGGATCGCCGATGCATCGACCTCCCCCTCTTCGGAGACGACCTGTTGGGAATTCAGGAAGGTCTTGACGTCGTTGTAGGCGGTCACAAAGGACTCGATCTGCGCCTTCACGCCGGAAAGGTCGGGCTCGATCTCCAGGGTGATCGTCGTCCCGGACGACGTACTTTCCTTGAACAGATCAAGGGTCACGTTGTCGATCAGATCGTCGATCTCGTTGGAGTCGCGCTCGATCACCGTGGGAATGTCGTCCAGCCGAAGCCGCGCCGGCTGCGAGGGCTGCAGGACGGTCGTATAGGTCGCGCCGTTGTCGGCGGAGACACCCAGGGCGTTCAGCGTGGCGCCACCGTTGTCGCCGGTGATCTCGATATCCTTGTTGGTCTCCTCCGCAGTGAAGACAATGCGGAAATCGTTGTCGGCGATCTTCAGCGCCGAAGCCCGCACGCCGGTCGTCCCGGTCACGGCGTTGATGGCAAAGACAACGTCGGTGGCCGTCATATCCGCCGTGATGTCGATGGTCGCGGTCTCCTCGGCCGCAGCGCCCGCCAGGTTGATCGTCAGAGTCTCGGTCACGCCCAGGGCGGTGGTCACATCGGTCAGGGTGCTGCCCGATATCTTGTGAGCCTCGGCGATCTGCAGGACCTCGATCTCATAGGTCCCGGGCGCCGCGTTGTTCGTCGCTGTCGCGCCCAGAATTTCCGTCGCCGCCGTGGCTGTGTCCGACGTGATGAAGGCGGACTTCTGCTCGAAGACGTTGCTCAGAATGCCGGTGGACCCGGGCGGGTTGCGCAGGGCGTTAGCGCTCGACTGCAGCGTTTCCAGCAGCGCCGTGAACTCGTTGAAGGCGGCGACCCGCGTATCGTTGTCGGAAATCCGGTTGTTGAGCCGGTCGATGGGGATACGCTTGACCGCAAGCGAGGCCTCAATAATGGCCGCCGTGTCCAGACCGGAGAATGACCCGGTCAGGAGCGGTGAGTTTCCGATAAAGGAAACCGTGCCTTGGGTACCTGCAACCATCAGACTCCTCCTAACGGTCCAATGCTACTGCCCCAATCGCTCAAAATTCGTTAAGAATTATTGGTTATCAATAAGTTAACCTAGACAATCACGGACGACCTGGAGCTGGGCGCAGCGCTGGGCAGCGCCTCTTCGATTGACCGGAATGCCTTTTCTGGTGGAAATTCCACCAAAACATCTCCACTTTTGCGATCATAGACCCGGACAATCAGCCGGCCGCTGTCCTGATCGCGGTATGTCGTCAGGGCCGAGTTCGGTGCACTCTGGCGCAGCACCGCCTTGCTGGCGGCTGCCTGCCCTGCCGCCGGCTCCACAGCGTCATTGCGGGGTGCCGTTCCGGGCGCTTCGACAGTCGCCGGCTGGCTCGCGGTGCCAACGGCTGCGGCCTTCGGGCTCTTGTCGCCGCTGGATGCCGGAGTACTGCGTTGCGGTGCAACCAGCGCGGTGGAAACCAAAAGTTTCGTGTCCATTGTCCTAAGCCCTCCTTGCGCGGGCTCGGCCTCTGTCCCGGAACAGCCGGGGGGGCACCCTGAAGTGCCACCCCGACCGTCCTAGTACGGGCCTCGTTCGGGGCCTACTGCAGGACCCGCAGGAGAGACTGCGGGATCTGGTTGGCCTGCGAGACGGCCGAGACCGCCGCCTGAACAAGCACCTGGTTGGACACCAGCTTGCTCTGTTCAGCCGCCAGATCGACGTCCATGATCGCAGACTTGGCCGCGTCGATGTTCTCCAGCGAGGGCTGACCGCGGAACTCGAAACGAGAGATCAAAGCACCAGCCGTGGCTCGAGCCTCGGAGACCGTGTCGATCGCCGTATCGATCGCCGCCATGGCGGCCGTCGCAGCCACCGCACTGGCCACGTCAACGTCCACGCCCAGGGCCGTAGCGACAAAGTTCGCCGCGCCGCCCGCCAGGTTGTTGAAGTCGACGGTGATGGTGTCGGTGACATCGGTACCGACGAAGTAGTCGGCCGCCGCAGCGGAAGGCGCCGCGGTCGTGCCGTTGCCCAGAAGGGTCGCACCGTTGAAACGGGTCGTCTCCGCGATATCGGTGACTTCGTTGACCAGTTCCTGGAACTCGGCATCGATGAAGCCACGTTCCGTATCGGTCGGCACGCCCGACAGCGACTGGGCCGCCAGGGCCTTCATACGCTGCAGAACGTCGGCGATGCGGCCGAGACCGCCATCGGCGACCTGCACGACGGAGGCACCCTGGGAGGCATTGATCCCCGCCTGGGTGAGCGCCGTGACGTCGGCCTTCAGACGCGTGCCGATGGCAAGACCGGCGGCGTCGTCAGAAGCCTTCACGATGCGCGAGCCGG
>LYSY01000006.1 GCA_001657395.1 Rhodospirillales bacterium BBD 1991-14
GCGAGGTCCTTTACCGCGAGAGCCGGAAGGTGCTCGACGCGCTCGGTCAACTGGGCGGCCTGCTCAGCGATGCGGACCAGGAGGTGACCGGCGCGATCCGCATCGCCATGGCAAGCTACGTCGTGTTTCCGCCGTTCGACCAGCTTCTGGGCCGTTTTCACAGGCGCTACCCGGCGGTGACCTTCACCCTCGACGTGATGCCCAGCGTGGAGGTGATCCGCACCGTGCGAGACGGCCTCTGTTCCTTCGGGATCTGCCTGCTCTCCCATCAGCGCCGCCGGCTCACGACTGAAATGCTGTTCCGCGAGCAGTTCGGATTCTTCTGCGGGTCGGGCCACCCCTTGTTCGGGCGCGAGGACGTCACCGCGGAGGAGATGCGCGACAGCACCTATGTGTCCTTCAAGACCGATCAGCTCACCGATGCCTTGCATCCGGTGGCCGAACTCCGCCGCAGCCTGCAGCTCGGCGAGGAGCCGACCGGCACCTCCTCACACCTGGAAGAGGTGCGCCGGATGATCATGGCGGGCATGGGCATCGGCTCGCTGCCGGTCCACGCCATGGCGCGCGACGTGCGCGATGGCCGGCTCTGGCAACTGCCGCCTTACGAGAGCCTGCCGGCGGTCGACGTTCATATGGTGACCAACGAACGCACGCGTCTGGACCGCGGCGAGCAGATCCTCATCGCGATGCTCCGGGAGTACATTGCATCCACCGACCCGGCGGAACGCTCCTTTCCCCTGGCAACCTGAGGCCGCTCTGCGACGATAGAGGGCGCCGGCCGCCCGGCGGGTTTTGACAGCTCTCTTCTGGCTACAGCTGCCTCTCCATCGAGAACTCCGAATGCCGTATCAGGTCAGGGCCAGCTTCAGGCCCTCGTGGCTGGCTTGGAAGCCGAGGTTTTCGTAGAAGCGAAGCGCCTCGGGGCGGCTCTTGTCGGTGGTGAGCTGGACGAGGCCGCAGCCGCGCCGGCGGCATTCCTCGATGGCCCAGTCGAACATCCGCCGGCCGATGCCGCCGCCGCGCTGCGCGGCGGCGATGCGAACGCTCTCGATCTGACCGCGCCACATGCCGAGGCGGGAGAGGCCGGGTATGAAGCTGAGCTGTAGACAGCCGATCACGGTGTCGTCGGTCACGGCCACGGCAAGGTACTGGTTCTGGTCCGACTCGATGGCATCGAAAGCTTCGCCATAGCGTGGGTTGGGCGGCTGGGCGGGATCCTCGCGGCCGCTGCCCAGCGCGTCGTCGCTCAACAGCGCGACGATTGCCGGCAGATCCGCACGGACGGCGCGGCGGAACGATATCTCTGTCATCGGGGAACTCTCCTGGGAGACTTTGCGTGGCGCCGCCGTTGGCGCAAGGGGAGGAATGGCGGAATGGGATAACAGTCATGGAAACCCGTGCAGTGGTCAATGTCTGGTGAAGCCGCCTGAACGACTTGGTGCTCTTTGCTGTGGTTTCCCGCCGCTGTCTCGCGTCTCTCCGCCGCCCGGGCAGTCCCCCGCAAGGCGGGTCGGCCCGGTTCCGGATCAGCGTCATCATCGTCGGTAAGTTCGGCGCAGGATCAGGAACGCGGTTGCACATACGATGATGGCGATGCTGGTGAGGCTCACCGGATCGCTGAGGAAAACCGAGGGATCGCCGCGGGAGAACAGCAGGGTGCGGCGCAGGTACTCCTCGAAGGCCGGACCCAGGATGAAGCCCAGGACGATGGGGGTGGGTTCAAGGCCAAGCCGCACCAGCAGCCAGCCGAGGGCGCCGAAGGCCAGCATCAGCCAGACATCGAAAAGCGAGTTCTGTACCGAGTAGACGCCGATCAGGCTGAAGACGATGATAAGCGGCACGAGTTTCGGAAAAGGCACCCGCAACAGCGATGCCCAGAGGCCCGCGAGCGGCAGGTTCAAGACCACAAGGATCACGTTGCCGACGACGAGGCTGGCAATCAGCGCCGCGAAGAGATCGGGATTGCTGTCGATGAAGCTCGGCCCCGGCGCGATGCCGTGAATCATCAAGGCTCCGGCCAGGACGGCGATCACCGGATTGCCCGGAAGACCGAGCGTCAGGAGCGGGATCAGGGCGCTTTGCGCCGAGGCGTTGTTGGCCGCCTCGGGCGCCGAAACCCCGGCAACGGCGCCCTCGCCAAGCGGCCGGTCCGGGGTCCTGAAGGCGCGTTCCAGTCCACGGGCGGCGAGGGCCGACATGACGGTGGTGACGCCGGGGATCACGCCGAGGATACCACCGATGCCGGTGCCGCGCAGGGTCGGCAGGGCGGCGGCCTTGAGGTCGGCCCGCGTCGGCCATGGCAGGCCCAGCGGGGCAATGCGTTGCGGCCGGCTGCCGCTTTCGAGGGCGCGGATGAGTTCGGCGATGGCGAAGAGGCCCATGACCAGGGGCATGAACCCGATGCCGTCGCGCAGCTCGGTGATGCCGAGGGTGAAGCGCGGCATGCCGCCGCCCGAATCCGTGCCGACAAGGCCCAGGCAGGCGCCGAACAGGATCAGGGTCAGGGCCGCCAGCGGCTTGCCCGGCGCGATGATGGCGGCGGCGAACAGCCCAAGGGCGATCAAACCGGCGAGGCCCGCCGGGGCTATCAGCAGCGACCACTGCGCTATGGGGCCGGCCACCAGCGCGATGAACACGGCTGAGGCAAGGCCGGCAAAGAGCGACGACAGGGCGGCGATCGCGATGGCCGGCCCGGCCCGGCCGGCCAGGGCCATGCGATGCCCGTCGAGGGCAGTCACGACGCCGGAGGACTCACCCGGCAGGTTCAACAGGATGGCGGTGGTCGAGCTGCCGTACTGCGCGCCGTAATAGATTGCCGCCAGCATGATGAGCGCACCGGCGGGGTCGAGCGTAAAGGTAAGCGGCAGAAGAAGGGCCAGGGTGGCCGCCGGCCCGATACCCGGGAGGACGCCGACGACAGTGCCAACGAGCGCGCCGGTGAAGCAGAGCAGCAGGTTCTGCAGCGTCAAAACCCCCGCGAAGTCTGCGGCCCAGTTCACGACAGCATCCATCTCAGAAAGCCGCCCAGGGCCAGAGGCGGGTGGCGGGCGGCAGCAGCGTCAGCCCGATGGCGAGTGTCGCCGCGCCGGCAAACAAACCGGATAAGGCGAGGGCGCGCCAGTGTCGGTCACCGGCGCCCCAGCCGGTGATGAGCGCCGTTGCGACACAGGCGGCGACCAGGCCGGTGAGCGGCAACATCAGAATGAAAACGAGAACGCCGCTCAGCAACGCGAGACCCGGTCCAAGGGGTCTGGAAGAAGGCGCGCTTTCTCCCTCGCTGCGCCCTCCAGGCGGCCCTAAGGCAGCCAGTGCAGCCCATAGCAGAGACAGAGCGACAACCCCCTTGGAGAGCCACTGCGCGAAGAGGCCCGGCCCAACCCTGCCGTCAATCCAGGCCGGCTGGGTATATGCCAGAAGCAGCATCACAAGGCCCAGCGCGCACAAGACAGCCGGGGGCTTGAGGACGGAGAACAGGCGGGAGCGCGTTGCCAAGATTAAGAATTCTCTAAAGCAAAGAATAACTTGCAGTTTTATTGACAGTGATTCTCATTTGCAATATCCAGTTTTCCCGTACCTCCCGGTTTGCCGTCGCTGGACACGGTGGGCCTTTCCACAGCGAACAAAGGATTGTCCCATGATTACGAGACGCGCGTTGGTCGGTTCCGCCCTGGCCGCCCCCTTGGTCATCACCGCCTCACGGTTCAGCTTTGCCGATGACTGGCCCAAAGCCGGCCCCATTCGTTTGGTGGTCGCTTCCGGCGCCGGTGGTAATGCCGATGTCGTGACGCGTATTGTCGCCGCCGAGCTGGAGACCGCGCTTGGACAGAGCATCGTCGTCGAGAACCTCTCGGCGGCGTCCGGTATGCAGGCGACGGAGGCCGTGAGCCGCGCCGATCCGGACGGCTACACCTTCCTCGTCGGAACCTCATCCCAGCTTGTGCACAACATCGCGCTGTTCGACCCGCTGCCGGTCGACATCACCACCACCCTGCGCGGCGTTGCCATGATGAACGAAGTCCCGATGGTCATGTGCATAAACAATGACGATCCGGCGGGTAATCTGGAGGACTTCATCGCGCGTCTGCGTGCGGCACCGGAGGATTTCCAGTATGGCTCCGGCCCGACCGGCACCACGACCCACATCACCGGTGCCCTTTTCCTGTCCGAACTCGGCCTCGATGTCGTGCACGTTCCCTATCCGAAAAGCGGCGAAGCGCTGCGCGATCTTATCGCTGGCCGCCTGAGCTTTGTCTTCAATCCCTCCCTGACGGCGGTGCCCCAGGTGCGTGACGGTGCCGTGCGCGGCTTGGGCGTATCGGCGCCCGAACGCCTCGTCGCCATGCCGGATCTGCCCACCGTGTCGGAAGCGGGCCTGCCCGGGTTCGTGTCGCAGACCTGGAACACTTTCGCGGCGCCGGCGGACACGCCCGAGGAGATCGTCGTCCGGCTCAACGAAGCGGTCAACGCCATCGTCCAGTCGGATGCGATACGCAGCCAGCTCGTCGATCTCGGCTCGATCGTGCCGCCAAGCAAGACGCCCCAGGAGGTCGATGCCTACTATGCGCGGCAGAGGGAGATCTGGATTCCCGTGGTGCGCGGCACCGGCGCCACCCGCAGCGCGGGCTGACATCAACGGTCAGTCTGTGATTGCAGGGACGGGGTGCAGGGAAGGGCGCAGAGTCGCTTTCGCGTCGGCTTTCCCCCTGACCGGGCCTTGAAACAAAGCTGATGCTTATCGGTTGCCGCTCTGCGCCTTCAGGAAGTCGGTGATGCTGTCCAAGACCCCTGGCGCCAGCGGCAGGTCCGGGTCGGTGTAGGCGGCCTGGTTCACGGCACGGTCGGGGCTGCGCACTTCCTTGAGGACGTGGTTGGTGTCGGCCAGCAACCTGAGCGTCGCTGCAGGCGCGCTGGCGCTCAGCCGCCGGGCGTCCGCTTCGCTCACCTGGATATCGCGCGCGCCCTGCAGGATCAGAACGGGGCCGCTATAGAGGTGCAGTAGCGCGGCGGGATCGTAGGCGAAGAGATCCATCAGGTAGCCCTGGACCGAAGGGTGGAACAGGGGCAGGAGGGCGGGGTCCATGCTTCGCGTATCGATGCGCCGGCCCGCTTCCAGCACGCCCACCGCCCGCAATGCCTCGTCCAGAACGGCTGCATTGTGCGGATTCGCCATCAGCTGTTCCTTCAGCACCTCGGCAAAGGGCCGCCCGTGGGTCGCCGCCAGGATCAGGCCGCAGAAGTCGTCGGCGGTTTGCTCTACCGCTGCCAGGGCGACCAGTCCGCCTTCGCTGTGGCCCAGCAACCATGTGCAGGCCGCCCCGGTCCGCTCCTGCAGGACCGCTGCCCAGGCCCGAACATCGTCGGCGTAGTCGGCAACGGTCACGGCGTTCGGGTCCGCGAGCGCCGCCCGGCTGGCGAACATGCCGCGTTTGTCGATGCGCAGACTGGCGATTCCGGCATCAGCCAGCCCTTCGGCCAGGAGGCGATAGGTGGCGGCCCGGACGCCGTAGGGGCTGTTCCCGTTGCGGTCGGTCGGCCCGGAGCCGGGGATGATGAGCACCACTTGGCCCGCGCCCTCTGCGGGTTTCAGCAGGGTTCCTTCCAGCAGACCCTCCGGGCCCGGCGCCGTAAGGATCGTTTCCACGGGTTCAGCCGAGACCGCCGGCATGAGGGAACACGCGAGGGCGGTCGCGATCAGGTATCTGGCTAGGGTCGCGATGGTGCTGATCCATGCTCGGGGAAGCCCATAACACCGGCACAGTATATCGCGAATGCGTCGCATTTGCATTGACGAAGTTTCGGGGACTGGCCATCCTGGTTTCTTGCGGCTGGTCCGGTATCGGCACGGAGGAGGGCTTCGTGAGTATGACGCTAGTGCCTAACGTCGCTAGAGATCAGGGGAGCGCGGATACGAAATGGGCCGCGCCTGCACTCTGTGACGGTTGCGGAGCTCGGCGCACACCGCAATGGCTTCAGGCCTTTGCCGATATCGTGGAGGCGGGACGGCCATGACGCAGAACCAAGCCCTGCATCAGACGCCCGCTCCGACAGAGGCACATGCCGTCGATCTTTCCGGCGTCCCGGAAACCATGCTTTGGACGTTGTGGAACCGCGCCTGCGAAGTGCGCCGCGCCGACCGCTTGATCGAGGACCCGATGGCGGCCGATCTGGTGGCGCGGATCGACTACGACTTCGCGGGCCGCTTCGGCAGGCCCTCCGTTTTTCACCCGGTTCGGTCCCGCTACAGCGACGACCTGGTCCGCGCATACTTGAAGTCCATCACCGAAGATCCTGTTGTCGTTGCCTTGGGGGAGGGCCTGGAGACCCAGCTCTGGTGCGTTGACGACGGTCGCGTGCGCTGGGTCAGCGTCGACCTGCCGGAGGCGATGGCCGTGCGCCGGCAACTGCTGCCGGAGCATCCGCGCGGCGCTCTGGTCGAAGCCTCCGCACTGGATCCGTCGTGGATGGATGCGGTGCCGAGGAAAGTGCCTCCTTTCATCACCGCGGCGGGACTTCTGATGTACTTCGAGGAGGCGGAGGTGGCCGCGTTGCTCTGCCGGATTGCCGAGGCCTTTCCCGGTGCGCAGATCTTCTTCGATGCCATGCCGCCGGTCTTCTCGCGTAAGACACTGCGGGGCCTCAGGGTGACGAGGCGTTATACAGCGCCGCCGATGCCCTGGGGCATTTCGATCGACGACCTCCCGGCTTTCATCCGGCGGATTCCCGGACTCGAAGTCCGCTCCGTGCAGAGCTATGCCGATCCGTTTCCGCGGCGGACCCGTCTCTACCGGACGTTGTCCCGCATTCCCGCCCTGCGCCGCCGCTTCGCGGCCAGTCTTGTGCATCTTCGCTGCGGCGATCGAAGCAGCCAGGCCTGACGACACCGGCTTCGAACAATGCCGGACACCCTGCCGCGGTGCCGAACGCAGAGGCGGCTTTCGGGTGCTGTTCGACCCGGATGTAGCCGGCAAGACCAGCCTCAAGGTCTTTGATATCCGGGATCTGCCGTGTGATCGCCTGGGCCGTGTGCTGCTGAACGATGTGATGGCCTGTGGCGACCAAAGCCGCCCACGCGGCGATTGCCTGGCCCTGATCCAAGCGGCGGCCCGCGCACCACTGTCCCTAATCAAGGAGCGCATGCATCAAAGAGCGAAGCTCGGCGCCCCGGGGGCGTTAAGTGCCTTGAAACGGCAGCTGGAATATGATGAAAATGAGTCGCATTCGCACTAAGATGTTCGCTTGGCGAAGGCTCCGTGCTGCGCAAAGACCAAAACAAGAGAGAGATCCGCGTCGATGAGTGACGATACGCAGACCGCCATGGAGGCGGATGCTGCTCCCGGTTTCCTTGCCGGCGATTCTGCGACCATGACCGAGCGCGGGCTGGACCTGCTCCTGACCGGCGGACCGGTGGTGGCCATTCTTCTGGTCATGTCCGTGATCGCGCTGACTATCGTCATCTTGAAAGTCGGGCAGTTCGGCGCGGCGCGTGTCGGTGAACGCCGGACGGCGCGCGAGGCCCTGCGGCTTTACCGCGCCGGCAGGTCTGATGAGGCTCTGTCCCTGATGGCGGATGCACGAAGCCCGGTAGCGCAGGCCCTGGCGCAGGCCATTCGCGGGCAACGGCGGGGAGTCGACGAAAGCATGGTGCGCGAGGAGGTGCTGCGCTTTGGCGGCGATGTCCTGGAGTCCCTGCGAAGCGGGTTCCGGCCGCTCGAGGTGATCGCTTCCCTGGCGCCGCTCCTGGGGCTGTTCGGCACGGTCCTGGGGATGATCGAGGCGTTCCGTCAGCTGGAGCAGGCCGGCAGCCAGGTGAACCCGGCCATTCTCTCCGGCGGCATCTGGGAAGCGCTCCTGACCACGGCCGTCGGTCTTGCGGTGGCCATTCCGGTGGTCGTGCTGCTCAACTGGCTGGAGCGCAGAGTGGACGGCCTGGCGCACGAAATGGACAGCATCGTCACCCAGGTCTTTACGGAAGATCTCTCAGGAAGCTTCTCGGCGCCGCTCTCCGGCTATGCCGAGGAAGGGAAGCACCATGGTTCGAACCGCCTGTCTTCAGCCGCGGCGGCGGGCCGCTAGATCCGGGCGCCGCCGCGCCCTGGTCAGCCTGACGCCCCTTATCGACGTGGTCTTCATCCTCCTGGTGTTCTTCATGCTGGCCTCGAGCTTCCTGGACTGGCGTGCCATCGATCTCAGCACGCCTGCCCGGACCTCAGCAGACACTGTGATGGAAGGGGCAATTCTCGTGGAGGTCTTGCCGGCACGGCTTCGGCTCTCCGGGGAAGCCCTTTCGATAGAGTCGCTGGCGACGCGGGTCACCGCGCAACTGCGCGAGCGGCCGGACCAGCGGGTTTTGGTCAGGCCTGCTGAAGGCGTTGCCCTGCAACGGGTGGTGCAGATCCTCGACCGGCTGGCGGCGGCAGGGGCGACGGATGTTTCTCTCATCCGGGCGCGCTGAGACAGCAGATGCAGTTTCAGCCGCCGCGCCCGCGAAACGACGATGAGCGAATCCTCCCGCTCATCAACATCGTTTTCCTGCTGCTGATCTTCTTCATGCTTGCGGGACGTTTTTCTGCCACCGATCCGTTCCGGATCACGCCGCCTCAGTCGGTGAGCGAGGGACCGGCGGCAACGCAGGATCTCGTTGTTCAGATGGCGGCTGACGGACGCCTGGCTGTGAACGGCGGGCTCCTTGACGAGACTGCCCTGAAGGCGCAGGTGGCGCAGCGTCTTGCCGGTGCAGCGGGCTTGCAGGTTCGGCTGAAAGCGGACGGCGGGGCCACTGCCCTGCAGGTCGTCGCGGTGATGGAACTGCTGCGCGAAGCGGGGGTCGAGCAGCTGCAGCTTTTGACCGTGGGGTCGGAGCCGTGATGCGGGTCGCGAAACGGCACTGGGCCTTTGCGCTCTCGGCGGCCTTGCTGCTGCACCTGGGTCTTGCCGCCGCGATCCTCTGGCAGATGCCGACGTCCGGCGCGCGGGGGAGCGGTGTCGGCGGCATCGCGGTTTCCCTCGGTCAGGCCGGCGGGGCGCCGGGCAGCCCGATGCCTGCGGAGGCCGAACTGCCGGAGGCAGAGACGGCGGCCAGTCCCGAGGAGGCTGCCGCCGTACCGGCGGAGCTCGCCGCGGAGGTCCCACCCCAAGCGGCGCCCGAACCCGTGATCGAAGCGGTCGAGGTCGACGACGCGCGACCCGAAGAGACCGTAACGTCAGCGGAGCCGGTTGCGGATTTGAAAGGCGTGGAAAGCGTCGACGTACCGACCGAGGTCGCGGCAGTCCCTGTCGAGGCCGCAGAGACCTCGCCCCCGCTCGAAACCGCGGAAGCCGCAGCGGCGCCCGTCGCCGTGGAGGAAGCTGCGCCCCTTGAAGCCCAAAGCGTTGAACCACAACAAGAAGCACTGGCCGCTGCTGTCGCCGTGCCGCCGAAGCCGCAGCGCAAGCCTGTGCCGCCACAGCGTGCCGCCAGGGAGCCGGTGCCGGCGAAGAGCGTCCAGGCGGTGCAGTCTCAGGCGGCGCAGTCTCAGGTTGCCCGGTCGCCGGCATCTCCGGTAAGTCAGGCTGTGCGGAAAACGGAAACGGCCGCTCCTCCGAAAGCGAACACCGCCGCAGACACTGCAACGACGGCACCGGCAGGCGCGGGCGGCCGCTCGGGGACCCAGGCAAGCCCGGACGCCGGCGATGCAACAGCCGCCAGCGCCGGCGGCCAGCCGGCCGCAACCCCTGACTACATGGCCGAGCTTCTGGCCTGGCTGGAGCGGCACAAGAAGTATCCGCGCCGTGCCCGTCTGCGAGGGCAGGAGGGGACGGCATTTCTCTACTTCGTGGTGGACCGCGACGGCCGGGTCCTCGATTTCAGCATCAAGCAGACCTCCGGGCACACAGTGCTGGACCGGGAGGCGAAGGACATGATCGAGCGGGCCCAGCCCCTGCCGCGGTTCCCGGACCACATGGCCGGCGCCCTGCTTGCCCTGGTGGTGCCGGTGGATTTCTCCCTGCGCTGAGCCGGGGTGGATCAGGCAGCGCTTTGAATGATCGCGTAAGGATGCGGAACAGGTCTCTTACAATCGCAAGGCGTTATGAGAATGAGAGTCATTTGCAAATATGGAGAAGATGCGCTATTAGCCTTTGTTCATCAAAGACTTTCCGCCGCTTGGTCGAGGGGGAAGCCGGAGTTCATGGGGCAAAGCAAGGACCCAACGCAGAAGCCAGGAGGGCAGGTGCCGATGACGCGCTCAGTGCCGGGAGGCCGCTTTGCGGTCCGGCGCGTGTCCAGCAGCGATCTCTTTGCCGGCGCCAAGGAGGTCATCGTCACGCACGGCGGTGAGGACTATCGCCTGCGTCATACCAGCAAGGGAAAACTGATTCTGACGAAGTAGCACCTGAACAGAGAACAAAGCTCATAACCACGAAGACAGCCCGGGACGATAGCGAGTCCGCCATGCGGTTGTTGAGAGATATGACAGAGGTCCAAGCCAGCCACCGAAAGTCGCTCCGGCGCATGGCAGCCAGCCAGGACGCACCTTCGCAAAGAAGGCAGCAGAGGGGGTTGGAATGGCATTGCCAAGGACGAGCTGCGCGGTGGCAGCACTTTTACTTGCGGTTACGAACCCGACGGCGGTGATGGCCCAGACGGGTGAGGAGGCGGCGGCCTCGCCAGGCGAGGCCGCAACGGGCGAGACGCCAGCGGGTGAGACGCCAGCGGGTGAGATGGCGGAAGGAACGACAGGTCAGCCGGTGCAGATGGATGCGATTTCGGTGACGGCAACGCGCAATCCGATCCGTGCTTTCGAGTATCCGGGCATGGTGACGGTGATCGACCGCGAGCAGATTCAAACTCTGCAGCCTTCGACGCCCGACGACGTCCTGCGCTTCGTGCCGAACGTCGAGTTCACCGGCGGCCCCCGCCGCACCGGCGAGGTGCCCAGCATTCGCGGCTTCGACGGTCCCGATGTGGTGGTTCTCTTCGATGGCGCGCGGCAGAACTTCGGATCGGCGCACGACGGACGTTTTTTCATCGACCCCAGTCTGCTAAAGCAGGTCGAGGTTTTGCGGGGGCCGGCCTCCTCGCTTTACGGCAGCGGCGGCACCGGCGGCGTTATTGAGTTCCGCACGGTGGACGCGGGCGACCTGCTGGCACCCGGCGAAACTCTCGGCGCCTCCGTCTCCGCCGGCTACCAGAGCGTCAACCGGGAACAGCTGGGAACCTTCACGGCCTACACCACCCCGATGGAGGGGCTGGATCTCATCGGCAGTATCACCAGGCGCGATTCCGGGTCCATCGAACTCGGCGACGGAAACGAACTCGATGCGACGGACGACGAGATCATTTCCGGCCTCGTGAAGGGCAGCTACGGCTTTGCCGACCATCACCGCGTCGAGGGCTCTGTCGTTGCCTTCAACAACGATGCGCAGGAGCCGAACAACGGCCAGGATCCGGACGCCGACGATGTGGTCGACAAGGACATTCGCTCGACCACCTACCGCGCGGCCTACAGCTACAAGAACCCGGACGATAACCTTTTCGATCTGGATTTCCTGACCTACTACACGGACTCCCAGGCCGACGAGGTTCGTCTCGACGAGCTGGGCCTGGGGCCGACCGGCGAAGTGCTGAAACGCGATGTCGACACCATCGGCTTCCGCCTCGACAACCGCTCCCGGGTGGAGTTCGCCGAAGACATCGTCACCACCTTCACCTACGGCGGGGAGTTCTATCGGGACGAACAGGACGGCGCGGCGGGTTCCGGGGAGCGTGACGGCGTTCCCGATGCCGACGCGGACTTTTACGGCATCTATGCGCAGGCCGAGATCACGGTGACCGAGCCTTTCGGTGTCATTCCCGGTGACCTGCTGATCATTCCCGGCATCCGCTACGACGACTTCAGCGTATCGAGCTCGGTTGCTGATGGTGACACCAGCGAAGACGAGATCTCGCCGCGTATCGGTGTCAGCTACCTGCCGAACGACTGGCTGATGGTCTTCGCCAACTACGCCCATGCATTCCGTGCGCCGACCTTCGACGAGCTGTTCCTGACCGGTGTGCACTTTCGAATCGGTCCGGGCGTCAATCGGTTCATCCCCAACCCAGACTTGAAGCCACAGACGACCCGCACCGTCGAATTCGGCGGCGGGCTGGATTTCGATAGGGTTTTCACAAGGAACGACCGCTTCCAGGTGAAGGCCTCGCACTTCCGCATCTGGGGTGATGACTTCATCGATCTGTCGGTTAATCAGCCGGCATTCCCCGCGTGTCTGGGAGCCGGTCCCGGCGGCTGCGACGGCACGACGGAGGTGGACAATGTCTCCGAGGCGGAGCTCTGGGGCACGGAGGTCGAGGCCTCCTACGAGATCGACCGCTTCCTGTTCTCTTTCGGCTTCTCCACCATCGACGGAGAAGACGCGGATACAGGCGACAAGCTGGGTTTGCTGACGCCCGACCAGTACACCCTGAATACGGCGGTCAAGCTGCCGGAGATCGATTCCATCGTCGGCTGGCGGCTGCTGGTGGCCGACACCTTCGACAAGGTTGATAACCCCGATGAGGAGCGTTCCGGCTATGCCGTCAACGACTTCTACTTCGCCTGGCAGCCTTCCGACGGACTGCTTCAGGGGCTTCGGCTCGACCTCGGCGTCGACAACGCCTTCGACAAGAACTATTCGCGGGTCTTTACCGACTCGAAGGAGGCGGGCCGCAGCTTCAAGGGTTTGGTCAGTTACTCCCTCAACTGGTGATCAGGAGGCGGCGGGTTTGCGCCGGAACGGTGTCCATATGAGCATAGACGTCCTGCGTCGTGGTTTTCTCCGGGCGGGCTTCGCATCCCTTGTGCTGTTTCTGGCGGCACTGCCCACGCAGCCGGTCTTCGGAGAGGCAGGGGCGGAGGATGGCAGCCGTGTTGTCTCCGTCGGCGGCTCGATCACCGAGATCATCTACGCGCTGGGGGCGGGGGACAGGCTGATCGCTGTGGACAGCACCAGCCTGCATCCGCCGGAGGCGCGTGAGCATCCGGACGTCGGCTACATGCGCCGGCTTTCCGCTGAGCCGATCCTCGCCATGAAGCCGACCCTGCTGCTGGCCGTCGAGGATGCGGGACCTGCCACTGTCCTCGACCAGCTTCGCGCCGCCGGCACCGAGCTGGTCATCGTACCGGACGACCCCTCGCCCGAAGGCGTACTGAAGAAGATAAACGTCATCGCAGAAGCCCTCGATCTCGAAGAAGAAGGTCGGGCGATTTCCGATCGCCTGCGGCAGGATCTCGTGCGTCTCGGCGAGGCTCTCGAAGATGTCGAACGCACGCCCTCGGTGCTCTTTCTGCTCTCCATCGGGCGGGGCGCACCGCTGGCGGCCGGGCAGGACACCTCGGCGGCCAGCATCATCGGCCTCGCCGGCGGCCGCAACGCGATCGATGCCTTCGAGGGCTATAAGCCCCTCTCTCCGGAGGCTATGGTCGGTGCCGAACCGGATTTTCTTCTGGTGACGGATCGCACTCTGGATCTGCTCGGCGGGACGCAGGAGTTGCTCTCGCGGCCTGAGATCGCGGCGACGCCCGCCGGTCGCGAGGCAAGGCTGATCACCATGAACGGCCTGCTCCTTCTGGGCTTCGGGCCCCGCACGCCTGAGGCCATCCGCAATCTCGCGGCCGGTCTGCATCCGGAGTTGTCGATTCCTTCGTCAGCCAACTGACGCTCCGTGGCGATGGATGTAGCGGTCGATATCGGCCAGGCAGCGGAACGGCAGACGCGGCGGTCGAGATACGCCCTCACCGCCTTCGCCACCGTTCTGCTGGCCGCGTTCTTCTTCGCGGTGGGCTACGGCGCCGTTGCCATCGCGCCATTGGAGACGTTCGCCATTTTTCTGAGCCAGATCGGCCTCGACGTCTTGGGCGGCTACGAAGGGGTACAGGAGATGGTGCTGCTGGCCATTCGTCTGCCCCGGGCGATCCTGGCCCTCCTGGCCGGTGCGGCCTTGGCTGTTGCCGGCGCCGCGCTGCAGGGGCTTTTTCGCAACCCCCTGGCCGATCCCGGCCTTATCGGCGTCTCCACCGGCTCGGCGCTTGCCGCGGGTACGGCCATCGTGTTTGGCGGTGCGCTGCTGGGTGTTCTTCCGGTCTGGCTGAGCGCGGCGATCCTGCCGCTGGCCGCCTTTCTCGGCGGTCTCGCCACGACCCTGGTGGTCTACCGCATCGCCAGCCGTGACGGCCGCACCGAGGTCGCCACCATGCTGCTGGCCGGTATCGCGCTCAACGCGCTGGCGGCAGCGGGGATCGGCATGCTGGTCTTTGTGAGCGACGACCAGCAGCTCCGCGATCTGCAGTTCTGGCTGCTCGGCGGTCTTGGCGGTGTGACCTGGAACAGCCTGCTCTCGGCGGCCCCCCTGATCCTGGTGCCGACACTTCTCCTCGCGCTGTTTTCACGTCAGCTGAACGCGCTCCTTCTCGGCGAAACGGAGGCCACCCACCTCGGCTTCGACGTGGAGCGCACCAAGCGCTTGATCATCGTGCTGGCGGCTCTTGCCGTCGGGGCCTCGGTGGCTCTGACCGGGGTCATCGGCTTCATCGGCCTGGTGGTGCCGCATCTGGTGCGCCTGATGATCGGCCCGGACCACCGCACCCTGCTGCCGGCATCGATCCTCTTAGGCGCGGCGTTGCTGCTGCTGGCCGATCTGGTTGCGCGGACCATTGTGCTGCCGGCGGAACTGCCCGTCGGTATTCTGACGAGCTGCATCGGCGGACCGTTCTTTCTCTGGCTGCTGATCCGCCGTCGCGGCCTGGGGATGTGGTGATGCTGAGCGCCTCGGCCCTGCGATACCGCTACGGATCCAAGCCGATCCTCTCCGGCGTTTCCCTCTCCGTCCGGCCCGGCGAGGTGCTCGCCATCATTGGCCCGAACGGCGCCGGAAAGTCGACCTTGCTGCATCTGCTGTCCGGCGCCACGAAGCCGCAGGACGGCGACGTCAGCCTCGACGGGCGGCCCCTGCGGCAGTGGCGGCCGGCGGCGCTGGCCCGGCGGCGGGCCGTCCTGCCCCAGGCGCCGCTCCTGAGCTTTCCCTTCCGCGTGCTCGACGTGGTCATGCTGGGCCGCAGTCCCTATGCCGGACAGGTGGAGCGGCAGGAGGACCTGCGGATCGCGGCGGCGGCTCTGAGGGAGGCCGATGTCGAACACCTGGCCGAGCGCATCTATCCGACGCTTTCCGGTGGGGAGCGGCAGCGGGTGCAACTGGCCCGCGTGCTCGCCCAGGTCTGGCCGGCCGGCGCGGAAGGGCGCACGGATGAGCCAGAGGGCCTCCGCAGCCGTTATCTGCTGCTCGACGAGCCCACCAACAACCTCGACATCGCCCACCAGCAGACGGCGCTGGCCGCGGCCCGACGCCTGACCGGCCACGGTCACGGCGTACTGACCGTCCTGCACGATCCCAACCTGGCCGCGCTCCACGCCGACCGCATCTGCATCCTGCAGGGCGGGGCGATCGTGGCTGAGGGGGCACCCGATGCCGTCATCACCGAGCGCAATCTCGAAGCGGCCTTCGGCCTGCGCGTCACGGTGATGCGCCACCCCGCCAACGGCCGTGCCGTCATGGTGCCGGCGTGATTGCGGGGTTTCACAGATACCAAGCACAGCAACCCCTTATCCGGATCACTGGAGGATTGCATGTACATCGCCATGAACCGCTTTCAGGTGCGCCACGGCCACGAAGCCGAATTTGAGGAGGTCTGGAAAGGCCGCGACAGCCGGCTGAAGGACGTGCCCGGCTTCGTCGAGTTCCACCTGCTCAAGGGACCCGAGCATGAGGATTACCGGCTCTACTCCTCCCACACCCTCTGGGCCACGCGCGAGGACTTCGAGGCCTGGACGAAGTCGGAAGCCTTCCGAGACGCGCACCGCTCCGCCGGTGGAAACCGACACATGTACCTCAACGGCCCCCACTTCGAGGGCTTCGACGTGGTCCAGCATATGAAGTAGGAAGCGCCCTACGGTGGATAGGTCAGCCTGTGGGGCGCGGCCTCCTCATCGTCTTCAAAGACCAGGCATCATTGTGCTGGCCAATATGCCGGCGATGGCACGTCGTTGCTCGACCGGGAGAGATTCGATGGCGTTCCACGCCTCCCGCACCAGATCGGGATCGGCAGCCGCGGCTTGAACGGTGCGGGCGATGGGGTGCCCAACACCGAGAACCTGCTCGATGGCATTGACGATGACTGGAATGTTCGTGGAATCGAAGGCTCGCATCAGCTTGCTCGTCCTGACGGCGCAGAACTGGTATTCGTTCCACCGGTCTCCTGCTCCGCCTGCTCGAACCAGCCGATTACGCGCGCAAGATGGGCCTCTCCCCAGGTCGCAATGAACTTCTGCGTGTGGTGGTCAGCCGGGTCGCGAAGCGCCGCGAGACGTTGTTCGACATAGGCCTGGGTGAGCGGGATGCCGCAAAGCACAGTGATGCAATGCTTCCAGTCGTCGTAAGTCGTCAGAGATTGCATTACGGTCACCCTGCCTCCGCTTTTGCAAGCTGCTCCTTGTCCTCGCTCCGACCCCCGACCGTCGGAAGGTTTACGGGAGAACTTGTGCTGCGAAGTGCTTCGGTTTCGAGCCGAACCATGGCTTCGCGTAACCTCAGGGTTTCGGTGTCGTTGCGGCCGATCCGGCGGAACGACACGGTGCCTTCTTTCGCCTCGCGTTTGCCCACGATCAGGAGCACCGGGACTTTGGCCAGGCTGTGCTCGCGGATCTTGTAGCCGATCTTCTCGTTCCTCAGATCGGTCTCGATCCGGAGGCCAAGAGACGTGAGTTGGGCGGCGATCTCGTTGGCATAGGAGTCGCAGTCGGAGGTGATCGTCGCGACGACAGCTTGGACCGGCGCCAGCCAGATCGGAAGCTTACCTGCATAGTGTTCCAGAAGGATGCCCGTGAACCGTTCCAGCGAGCCGAAGAGGGCCCGGTGCAGCATCACCGGGGTGTGCTTCTCGCCATCGGCGCCTACGTAGAGGGCGCCAAGCCGCTCAGGCAGATTGAGGTCGACCTGCAGCGTGCCGCACTGCCAGTCGCGGCCGATGGCGTCCCGCAGAACGAACTCCAGCTTCGGTCCGTAGAACGCGCCCTCGCCGGGATTGGTGGTGTAGGCAAGTCCGGTCGCCTCGACCGCCGCCTGCAGGGCTGCCTCGGACTTGTCCCAGATCGCATCCGAGCCAATGCGCTTCTGAGGTCGGTCCGAGAACTTGACCCGCACGTCTTCGAAACCGAAGTCGCGGTAGATGCTCAGAATGAGTCGGCAAACGATTCGACATTCCTGGGTGATCTGCTCTTCCGTGCAGAAGATGTGAGCGTCATCCTGAGTGAAGGCGCGCAGGCGCATGAGCCCGTGCAGCGCGCCCGATGGCTCGAACCGGTGAACTTTGCCGAACTCGGCAATGCGCAGGGGCAGATCGCGGTAGCTCTTGATCCCCTGCTTGTAGACCTGGACCCCGCCGGGGCAGTTCATCGGCTTCAGGGCAAATACACGTTCCTCCTTTGCTTCAGTGGTGAACATGTTTTCGCCAAACTTATCCCAATGGCCCGACTGCTCCCACAGGCTCCGCTCCATAATGTCCGGCGTGTTGATCTCGACGTAGCCGGCCCTGGTCTGACGCTGGCGCATGTAGTCGATGAGGGTCTGGAACAGTGTCCAGCCCTTCGGGTGCCAGAAGGCGGCGCCCGGCGCCTTCTCCTGGAAATGAAACAGGTCCATCTCGCGGCCGAGCTTTCGGTGATCGCGCTTCTCGGCTTCTTCAAGCTGCCGAAGATAGGCATCGAGCTCAGCCTGGTCGCGCCATGCGGTACCGTAGATCCGCTGCAGCATCGGATTGCGATGGTCGCCGCGCCAATAAGCGCCGGCGACTTTCAGCAGCTTAAAGGCGATGCCGAGCTTGCCGGTCGAAGGCAGGTGTGGACCGCGGCAGAGGTCGCGGAACTCTCCCTGGCGATAGACGCTCAATGTCTCGGTTTCCGGTATGTCGGCAATAATCTCGGCCTTGTAGCGCTCGCCCTTGGATTCGAAATAGCGGATCGCGTCGTCGCGCTGCCACTGCTCGCGCTCAATCACCTCGTCCCGCGCGACGATCTCCCGCATGCGTTCCTCGATCCGCCCGAGGTCTTCTGGCGTGAACGATGTCTCGCGCGCGAAGTCGTAGTAGAACCCGTTCTCAATCGTCGGGCCGATGGTGACCTGGGTCTCGGGATAGAGTTCCTTTACGGCCTGGGCCATGACGTGGGCTGCGTCATGCCTCAGCAGCTCGATCGCTTCGGGCTCTTCGTCGATCACGATCTCGACCTCGGCATCGTCTTCGATCAGCGTGTTGAGATCGCGCAAGGCGCCATTGATCCTCAGAGCCAGTGCCCTGTCAGCGATCGTGCCGCCTACACGGGCCGCGATCTCTGTGCCACGAACCGGCCCGTCATGGCTCTGAACGCCGCCTTTCAAGACAATCTGTATCATGACAGTGACCTCAAGGGACCGAGAAGACGCTAGGGAGTTGAAAAGCCGTCAACCTGCGCAGTGTATATCGTCGACGGATCAGCCCGATCACGCCCGAGGACGGGATTTGGGTCATGTTCGAATCTCCTGTTGGATACTCGCGACGGCGGGTCGCTCCCCTGCGCGCTCCAGGCGCAGCTCCGCAATCGCGTGTTGCAGCGCATCGAAGGGAAGCAGTGCCGAGCTATGGCGGCTTCGGAAGTCCGCCACCGGCAGGAACGGCTCGAGCCCCGCCCAAGGCCCTGGTGTTGGGAACGTCTTTTCCCGGAGAACGGCGCGCATAACCCCTGCGCCCTCGTCCACCTCGTCGATAGTCAGGCCAACGACGACCCGGGCAACGACGGAGGCGGCCGCTTGCCCGATGACACAGGCTCTAACCTCTTGGGCGTAGTCGGTGATGACATCTTCATTGAGCCTGAGGTCGATGGTGATCCGACTACCGCAAAGCCGGCTATGCGCGGTTGCTGATGCGTCGGGGGTCGCCAACCTGCCAACCCGAGGTATCGACGCGGCAAGCCGCAGGATCTGCTTGTTGTAAAGATCGAGGTCCATCATGCGCTTCCCCCGGCAAGGCTGTCCGGGACATGCGCCATGGCGCCTGCGCAAGTGCGCGCAAGCAGATGCGAGAGACTGCTTGCCCGATGAGGCGAAAGATATTCGCCGAACCAGGTAAGCGGAACGAAGGTCTCGTTCCGGCGTATCGGAGGGTTGGTTCGGACGAGGGGCATCTCACTTCCTGTTCTCCAACTGAGCCATGTCGGCTTGCCCACTGTCCCCTGGACCAAACGGCTGCACCGGCTGCTCCACGCTTTCCAGCCCGGCCGTGAATATCTTCAGCGTGTTCCGCAATACCGTCTCGTCGAGATCGCGGGTGATAAAGACGATGCGGGTGCGCCTGTCCTTACCCGGCCATTTCTTGAGCATGACCGGCGGGTGAAAAATATGCTGTACGCCATGGACCACGAACGGACCTTTCAGGCCCTGGATATTGACGATTCCTTTGACGCGAAGGACGTCCGGACCCTTGAGCAGCAAGAGCGCTTCAAGCCAGCGATCAAAAGCATCCCCGGGGATCGGATCTTCCAGCGTCAGGCATACGGCTTTGATGTGGTCGTCGTGTCGATTTACGTCATGATGGTGGTCGTGACTGTCGGCGCCATGATGGACACTGTGCCCGTGATCGTGATGCGGCTCACGGTGTGTTTCATGGTGATGGTGGTCGGTGTCGCTAAAGGCTTCGGCGTTCAGCCAGCGCCGAACATCGAGGCTCTTGGTTTTCGGATTGTACAGTCCGGCATCCAGCAACTTTGCGGGATCGACCGTGCCGTTGATCGTGCGGATGATCGGCGCGCCCGGGTTCAGCGCACTCAAGCGCTGGACCAGCGCCGCGACAGCATCGGGTTCGACAAGATCAGTCTTCGTCAGCAGCAGCCGATCGGCCACGGCCGCTTGCTTTACGGACTCGACCTGACAGTCGAGCGTTCGCTGGCCATTGGCAGCGTCGATCGTTGTGATAACACCATCGAGGCGATAGCGGGCGGCGATCAGCGGGTCGGTCATAAGAGTGTGCAAGATGGGCGCCGGATCGGCGAGCCCCGTCGTCTCGATGACCACGCGGTCGAATTCGGGGATTTCTCCTCTTACGCGGCGCAGGAACAGGCTGCGCATCGTGTCGATCAGATCGCTGCGGATCGTGCAGCAGAGGCAGCCGCTCTGCAGCAACACCATGTCTTCGCTGGACCGCTCCACGAGTTCGTGATCGAGGCCGGTCTCGCCGAACTCGTTTATGATGACGAGGGTTTTCGCCAGCTCAGGCTGTTGCACGAGCTGGTTCAGCACCGTCGTTTTGCCGCTGCCCAGGAAGCCGGTCAGCAGAGAAACTGGTATGCGTTGTTGTGGCGCGGTCGAATCCCAGCTTTCCATGGTACGCTCTCTTCTCTTGATTCAGGCAGCGCCGGCCGCGATGCAATTCGTGCAGGTGCCCTCGACCTCGATCACGCGCCGTGTTGCGCGGAACCCGATAAGGGCGGCATCCTCGTAGATCAAGCGCTCAAGCCGCTGGTCTTCCAACTCGACCGATGCCCCGCAGTTGCTGCAGATGAAGAACAGACAGTCATGCTGGCGCTCCGGATGCGCGCAGGGGACGTAAGCGTTCCGGCTTTCGACCTTCGAGACGAACCCCTGGGACATCAGGAACTCAAGCGCCCGGTAGACGGTGGGCGGCCCGACCGGGCGGGAGTCCCTCAGCTTCAGCGCTTCGATCAGTTCATAAGCGCCCGTCGGGCGACCACGCTCCCAGAGCAGCTCCAGGATCTGCCGCCTGAGTGGCGTTAGCCGCGCGCCGCGCGCACCGCAGAGGGACTCTGCCAGCGCAATCCGTTCAGCCGGCGCATGCTGCCCACGGCAGTTGGAATCGGTGCAGGGCTGGGGCTGGATCGTCGGGAGCGCCACGACCTTATCCCGTCTTGCTTTCAAAGAACGTAATGTTATAACATTGTATTCATAAATTACAATAGCCTAGTGCCTCTGAGCGCCTGGCCTGGCTGCAGGAGAGGATTCGACATGGACGCAGCAGTGGTCGGTACCCGGCCTGCAGAATCAATGCTCACTAACGCGGGCCGGCGCCAACGGCCCAGCCAAACAGAGGCGGAAGCGGCAGTGCGGACGCTCATCGAATGGGCTGGTGACGACCCCGACCGCGAAGGCCTCATAGGGACGCCCAAGCGCGTGGTGCGGGCCTATGAGGAGTTCTTCGCAGGATACAACGAAGACCCAGTCGCGCTGCTTGAGACGACGTTCGAGGAGGGTGCTGTCTACGACGAGATGATCGTCTTGCGCGACATCCGCCTCGAATCGCACTGCGAGCACCACATCGTTCCTATCCTGGGTAAGGTACATGTCGGTTATCTGCCGACGGGCCGCGTCGTCGGGATTTCCAAGCTGGCACGCCTCGTCGAAGTGTTCGCCAAGCGGCTGCAAATCCAAGAGGTGCTGACCTCGCAGATCGCGGACACCATCCAGGAGGTGCTCAATCCGCACGGTGTGGGCGTCGTTATCGAGGCGGCGCACCAATGCATGACCACACGCGGTGTCCGCAAGCCGGGTGTCAGCATGGTGACCAGCCGCATGCTCGGCTCTTTTCGCGACGACCCGGCGACCCGCCGGGAGTTTCTCGCCATGATCGGAAGCCCTAGGAGTGGCTCAAATGGATCCTGACAAATCTGTTCCGGCAGCCGCCGCCTTCGCCGCCCGGATGACGGTCGAACAGGTCGAAGAAGGCCTCGCCCTGGCGCCCAAGTTCGACGCCGACGGACTGATCCCCTGCATCACCACCGAGGCCGATAAGGGCGAAGTACTGATGCTGGGCTACATGAATGGCGAGGCTCTACAGAAAACGATCGCGACCGGTGAAGCGCACTACTGGAGCCGAAGCCGCCAGTGCCTCTGGCGCAAGGGCTCGACCAGCGGCCTCGTCCAAGAAGTTGTCGAGATGCGCATCGACGACGATCAGGACGCCGTCTGGCTGCGCGTCCGGGTCGCTGATTCGGGCGCCAGTTGTCATGTCGGATATCGTTCCTGCTTCTATCGTTCGGTTGAGCTCGGCGGGCCAACCGATGGACCGGCCCGCCTCGTGTTCACGGAGTCAGGGAAATCCTTTGACCCGAAGGACGTCTACGGTGACGCGCCGAATCCGACGCAGCTTTGAGGTCGGACGACCGCTTCTACTACTGTCTCATCGAATCGACCAGCATTTCGGAGCCGCTGCCCATGGCGGCCACCCTTAACGCCCGGACGTGTGGGCGAGGCCGTCCGCCTTGGTCCGAGCAGAGGGCGCTACGCGGCCCCGGCGGCACGATCTGACTCTGTACTAAGTCGATCGCTTCCAATACTGTTGTGTACAGACAATCAACGAGGAGTCTGATCGATTTCCGAGCGCGTTTTTGAGCCTATGACCAAGGCGGAAGTCGTCGCCGCGCAGCGTGCTTGGGCCAAGTACGTGACCGAGCGCGACGTCGACAAACTCTTGGACCTCTACGATTTCGGCGCACCGGACGAGCCGCTCCTTTTCAAGCCGACTTTGGCTGATGTTATTCGGCTCGATCGCGCTGGAACGCGGTCCTACTTTGTGGGCGGCGATCCGAACTATCCCCACGACCATGGCTT
Organism: Rhodospirillales bacterium BBD 1991-14; assembly: GCA_001657395.1. Lineage (GTDB taxonomy): Bacteria > Pseudomonadota > Alphaproteobacteria > Kiloniellales > Kiloniellaceae > Pelagibius. The sequence goes on from LYSY01000006.1 coordinate 22,658, forward strand.
TCTCAACCGAGGTTGGAAGCGCGTGGATTTCCAGAGCGCTGCCGGACCGATCCTAAAGGCCGGGGGACTCGGCTATAAGGACATGGGGCACTACACCTTCATCGACGGGGACGGCAATGCGACCCGCGCCGACTACACCTTCGCCTATCACAAGCTAGACGGACGCGTTCTCATCTCGTTGCATCATTCCTCACTCACCTGGTTTCCCCCTCTAGAGGACTGAGTTCTGCACAATCGTGCCGAGGGGGAGCGCCTCCGCAGCGGCAACACGCAGAACACGGCGGGCAAATCTGAGACCGATACCCCTTCATCCCGTTCGCCAACGCGGTGGCGGTATCCCGCTACGCCGCCGTCAGCAGTTCTCGGCAGAGGCGCTCCATCTCAGCACGGTCGAAGTCTCGGCAGCTGACCTCGAACATGGGGCGGTTCTCCGGCGTGTCGCAGGCCGCGGCCAGGCGCTCCTCGTCGGCGCCGCTCAGGCCGTCACCGGCCAGGCTGATCTCCAAGCCGACCTCACGCAGGAAGGCGTCATAGGCCGCGGGTAGCGCTGCAGCCAGAGCGGCATCGCTGCGCCCCTGACGCTCGATACCGAAGGCTTCGGCCACCAGCGCATGACGCTCCGGCGTCGCCGCCGCATTGCCGGCCAAGGCGACGCGCAGCGAGAGACCGACGGCGCGGCCGTGATGCACATGACCCACTGTGCCCAAGGCATGACCCAGGCCATGTGCCACCGCACAGCCATTGACCGCGATTGCCGCACCGGCAAGGCAGGCCGCGATCTGCACCTGGCCGCGGGCTTCGAGATCGCTACCGTCCGCCACCGCCCTTGGCAGCCAGCGCCGGATCAGGCCAATGGCCCGCATTGCGGGAGGGTCGTTCAGGGAATGTGCCTTGCAGTTGGTCATCGACTCGATGGCATGGACCAGAGCATCCACGCCGGTCGCAGCCGTCAGAGGGGCCGGCAGGCTGGCCGTGATCTCCGGATCGAGCAGCGCCAGCTTGGGAAAGAGCTCCAGTCCCCAGGCCCAGACTTTGGTGCCGTCGGCGAGCGAAAAGACTGAGACCGCCGTCATCTCCGCCCCGGTGCCCGAAGTGGTCGGGATCGCGATGACCGGCAGGCCATTGCCGGGGAAGGGCTTGATGGACAGGGCATAGGCCGCCGAGCCTTCCTCCGCGCCGGCGATAGCGGCCGCCAGTTTGCCGACGTCCATGGCCGAGCCGCCGCCAAGCGCGATGATGGCACCGGCGCCGAAGTCTCGCGCCGCCTCGGCACAGGCATCAATGTGCCCCTCGCGCGGATCGCTGGCGATGTCGCTGAAGAGCGCCGCCTTGTGGCCGGCCTCCTCCAAGCCTTGAGTTAGGCGCCCCGCCAAGCCGGAGCTGACGGCGAAGGGATCGGCGACCAGCAGCAAGCGCTGCTCCGGGCCGAGCCGCTCGGCAGCAAGCTTGCCCAGGTCATTCAGACGACCAAGGCCGAAGGCGACGGGAACGGCCGCGGGTAGATCATAGGACTGCATGACATGGATCCTGCTCTGGCCCGACCTTCGGGTCGGGCAGGTGGCTCAACCGAGATTCCCCAGTTGGCTCCCGGATTCGGTCCGGATGGTAGCCGATCTGGCTCCATTCTGGCACCCTCCGCTGCTACGGCAGGTCGGCGCGGTTCGCCGATCCGTCGCAGGCTGTCTGGGTAAGATCTCAGCCTATGCTCCGTACTCGGCCCTAGCCGGTCTGTGGCAACCAGGTTGCGATCGGTGGGAACATGATCAGAAGTGCCACCAGGATCAGCGAGCAAAGGATGAAGGGCATGGCCGAGAGGTAGATCTCGCGCATTGTCGTATCGGACGGTGCAACGCCTTTCATCACGAAGAGCAGGAGTCCGAAGGGCGGTGTCGTGAAGCTGATCTCCAGAGCGAGCATCATGATGAGCCCGAACCAGATCGGGTCGAACCCCAGGCTTGTCGCCAATGGAAAAAAGATCGGGACGGTGAGCAGCATGATCGAGATCTGCTCCATGAACATCCCGAGAATCAGCAGGACCCCGAACATGACAAGGAGCATAGCGACGGGATCCAGATCGAAGCCGGTCGCCCAGTTGATCAGACCGCGGGATGCGCCGGAGAAGGCGAGGAGCTGGCTGAAGGTCGCCGATCCGAAAACGATCAGATAAGCCATAAGCGTCACCCTGAGCGCGCTGCGGACGGAGTTCTTGATGGCGTCCCAGGTGAGGCAGCGGTAGATGACCGCAAGCAAGAGAACGCCAAGGGCTCCGAAGGCGGCGGCCTCCGACGGGGTGACAATCCCGTTGATCATCATCACGACGATAAGGACCATGAGGCCGATCATCGGCACCACATCCCGCAGCAGAAGACCCAGCTTCTCCGCGATGCTTTGTGGGGGAACGTCGTAGGCCGGAGCAGCCTCCGGATCGAGCCGCGTCTGAAGGTAGATCGTTCCGATATAGAGCGCCGCAAGGATGAGCCCGGGGATGATCCCGGCAATGAGGAGCGCACCAACGTCAATCTGGGCAAGGGTCGCCAGCAACACGGCCAGCGCCGATGGCGGAATGATGATCGCGAGTCCGCCGGTGCCGAGGATCGGCCCGATTGACATGTACTTCTTGTAACCGCGCTTGGTCATTTCCGGGACCATCAGGGATCCCAGGAGGGCGGTGGACCCCATCGATGAGCCGGAAAGCGTCGAAAAGCCTGTGCCGCCCAGGACCGTTACATAGCTCAGCCGCCCCGGTAGCCGTCCCAGGAGCCTGTCGATGGCCGAGAACATGCGCCCGCCAAGACCGGTGTGAAAGAAGATCTCCCCCATCAGAAGAAAGAGCGGGATCGGTACCAGCGCGTACTTCGTCAGCGAGCCCCAGCCGTTGTTCAAGAGCGCAACGACCCCCCGCTCGCCACCCATGAAAATCCATGCGCCAAGGATGTTCGCGGCGAGGAAAGCCAGGGCCACCGGCATCCCGAGCGCCATCAGAATCAAAATCGAGCCGACGAGCAGCCCCAGCGCCTCGTACCACTCCATTATTCGTGAATTCCCGCTTCGCCCGAGTGCATCAGCTGCGGTCCGAAGACGAAGCGTGCAAACTCGATGGCCATCACGGTAAAGGCGAGGGGGAAGCTGATGGTCAACATCCAGCGCGGGAAGAAGTAGGCGCGCACGTCGTAGTCGTTGCGTTCCACATTCGTCAGAAAAAGCTCCAACCCGTACCAGGCCAGGATCAGAGAGACGGCGACGCAGGCTGCGGCAATGAGCCTGCTGACGATCCGCCGAAGTCCGCCGGGAAGCGCCGCCGTCACAAGCTCGATATGGACGTGCCCCTTTTCCCGGACGAGCCAGGGCGCGCCAAGCATGGTCATGTAGAGAAGCCCGTACTCGGCAGATGTGAATAACCACGCGAAAGGCTGCACCCCCAGGTTTCGCATCGCGACGGAGGTCACCACTGAAACCATGAGCCAGACGAGCGTCGCTGCCGCGACCAAGGCCATGCCATAGAGCAGCAGGTCATAAAGGCGGACTATCGGGCGCATCTGCTCTCCGGGCAAAGGCTGGCCCGGACGTTCGCGCCGTCCGGGCCAGGCTTCAAGGGCTTACTTGTCGGCTTCGGGATCGTAGAAGAGCTCGATCAGCCGGTCGTAGTTTGCGGTGCCCATCGGGTGCTCGGCCATAAGCCCCTGCATCCGCTCCCAGTTCTTCTCCCGGGCGGCAAGCAGGTAGTTGGCCTTCGCCTCGCCTTCCAGCGAGACGACCTTCATGCCTTGCGCGTCGAGCGCGGCGAAGTCCTCATCCCGCTTCGTGCGCAGCGCGTTGACGCTGTCGATCTCGTGCTGGATCGCCACGTCCTGCACGATCTTCTGGGCCTCCGGGCTCAGCGCGTTCCACCTGTCGAGGTTCACGATCACGCCAAGGTCGGTGGAGAAGAAGCAGGGTTCGATCCGGTAGTTGAGGAACTCATTCCACTTCAGATCGATCAGGCCAATCTGGGTCCAGCCGGTCGCGTCGACGACACCGCGCTGAAGGGCGGCATAGACTTCACCGGTCGGCAGGTCGATGACCTGAGCGCCCAGGTAGTTCGCGAAGAAGGCGTTGTAGACGGCATTGCCGCGAAGCTTCAGGCCTTCGACTTCAAGGTTGCCGTCGGCGTCGAAGCTGGGCTCGTCCCGGGTCCAGAGGTTGTAGCACACACCGCTGTCGAACCAGCCGAGATACTTCAGGCCCATCTTCTCCTGGTGAATCCGGTCGATCAGTTCGATGCCGCCATTCTGGCGCGTCTCGACAGCGGTCAGGTTCGATGCAACCAGGGCGTCTTTTTCGGGCAAGGCGCCGCCGTAGAACGAGCCGGGCGTATAGACCATGTCGACGATCCCGTCGCGCACCGCGTCCGGCTGCTGGAACATGCCGATGGCTTCGGGCCCGCCCCGGACTTCGATCTGCACAACGCCTGCGCCTGCTTCGTTCACTTTGTCGACGAAGGCCAGGAAGCTCTGGGTGTAAATCAGCGTTTCGGGGAACGCATGGACTGCGGTGATAGTCTCCTCGGCGTAGGCCACGCTCGCCATGGCGGTGGAGCCGGCGACGAGTCCGGCGATGAGGTTCATCTTCATGGGCGTTGTCTCCTCTTTACCCAATTGGGCAGCCCTTTGGCCTCCCTGTGAAGGGACCGGTCCCCGGTCCCCGTGTTCATGTGTTTCCCTGCTCGTTCATGAAGGCCCATGGCGCGGCCTCTGCGCGCGCTGCCCGGAAGGCGGCGATCTGCTGTCGCCTCGCCATGGTCAGATCGATGTCGTCCCAGCCGTTGATGAGTTTTTCCCGCCAGGCGCGATCAATCTGGAAGGATCGGGTGATGCCGCCGACCGTCACGGACTGGGAGTCAAGATCCGCCTTTGCGGGCAGCGTCCCGGCGCCCAATGCATGAAGGATCTCGTCCACGCTTTCGACGCGCGCAGGCAATAGTCCGTTGTTCACGGCGTTGCTCGCGAAGATGTCCCCAAAGCTCGGCGCGACAACGGCTCGGAAACCGAAATCAACGAGCGCGTAGACCGCCGCCTCGCGACTGGAGCCGCTGCCGAAATTGCGGCGGCTGACGAGAATGGAGGCTTCCGGGTGCCGGTTGAGCGGGAAGTCCGGGATCGGCGTGCCGTGGGGGTCGTACCGCAGGTCGTTCAACAGGAAGCGCCCATAGCCTTGCGACCGCGGTGTCATCATGAAACGCGCCGGGATGAGCTGGTCGGTATCGACGCCTTCGCGGTCAAGCGCCAAGGCCAGTCCCTCGTGTTCGGTCCATCCGCGCATCACAGGCTCCTGCCCTCAAGGAGCGGGCGGACGTCGGCCAGGTGACCCGTTACGGCAGCAGCAGCGACCATCGCGGGCGACATCAGATGGGTGCGGGCGCCCCGTCCCTGGCGGCCCGGGAAATTGCGGTTCGTGCTTGAGGCGCAGCGCTTGCCGGGTGCGACGACATCTCCGTTCATTGCCACGCACATGGAGCAGCCCGCGCCAGCCCACTCAAGGCCCGCTTCGATGAAGATCCGGTCGAGGCCCTCGGCCTCGGCCTGCGCCTTGATGACCTGCGAACCGGGTGACACCAGTCCCGGGACCTTGGACTTTCGGCCGCTCAAGACTGCCGCGGCGGCGCGCAGGTCTTCGATGCGGGCGTTGGTGCAGGAGCCGATGAAGACCTGGTCGACGGAGACCTCCGAGAGGGCGCGACCCGGGGTCAGGTCCATGTAGTCGATCGCGGCGCGAACGCGGTCGGCCTTCGCGCCCTCAAGCTTGCTCGGGTCGGGGACCTCCGCGGTGACCGGGAGGGCATCCTCCGGGGATACTCCCCAGGTTACGATGGGTGCGATCTCGGCCGCCTCAATCGTCACTTCCCGGTCGAAGGCGGCGTCCTCGTCGGTCGGCAGAGCCGACCAGGCCTCGATGGCCTTGTCCCAGGCCGCGCCGGAGGGTGCGCAGGGGCGTTCCCTGATGTAGGCAAAGGTGGTCTCATCGGGGGCGACCATGCCGAAGCGCCCACCACCCTCGATGGAGAGATTGCAGAGCGTCATGCGCCCCTCCATCGAAAGCGCAGAAACGGCTGCGCCCGCGTACTCGATCGCATGTCCACCTGCGCCGTCGGCGCCAAGCTTGGCGATCCATGCAAGGGCCAGGTCCTTGGCGCCGACACCCGGTCCAAGGATGCCGGAGACCGTGATCCGCATCGGCTTGGGTTTCTTCTGCCAGATTGTCTGGGTCGCCAGGACGTGCGCAACCTCTGTCGCGCCGATGCCGAAGGCAAGCGTCCCGAATGCGCCGTGCGTGGAGGTGTGGCTGTCGCCACAATTGATAAGCAGGCCGGGCAGCGTCAAGCCCTGCTCAGGGCCGACCACATGGACGATCCCCTGACGGGGATCGCCGAGGCCATAGCACGCAATTCCGTGAGCCGCCGTGTTGCGCTCAAGCTGGGCGATCATATTCGCGATCCCGGGGTCCCGTGCCGGACCGCGGGTAGGGGCGTAGTGATCGACCACGCCTGTGGTCAAGCCGGGTTCGGCGACAGGCAGTCCCCGTTCAGCGATCTTCGCGAAGGCGTGGTGCGATCCCTCGTGCACGAGGTGTCGGTCGACCCACAGAAGGCTTGAACCATCGTCGCGGCGAAGGATCTCGTGACTGTCCCAGAGCTTGTCGAGCAGGGTCCTCATTCTTCTCGTGGCCCGATCACCGGCTCCCAATGCCGCGCTTCGTCGGCGCCGACGCGGGTCAGGCTCATCTCCAGCCTGAACAGGTCGGGCCGGTAAAGCGCGGAGAGATGCTCGACCCCCCGCCCGTCGGCATCTCTCACCACACGGCGCAACGACAAGAGAGCCGAACCGACGGACACGCCAAGCGCTTCTGCAACATCCGGTGCGGCCAGCGTGGCCGTAACCGATTGATGAGCACTCTCGACCCGCACGCCGCTGCGCTCGAGCAGGCGAAAGAGCGGTTGTGTGGCGAGATCGGCTTCGTCGTAATTGCGGGCGATGTCTTCGGGAACATGGGTGGTCAGGTGCGAAAACGGCTGCTTGTCGGAGAACCGGACGCGCACCGCGGTCTGTATCTTGCTGCCCTTGGCAAGGCCGAGCGCCGCGGCGACTCCAGCCGGTGCAGGACCGTACGAGAAGGACAGAAGTCGCGCCGTGGTTCGCTTGTCGAACTCGACGAGTTGGGGGATCAGCGTCGCGAAATTCGCCGCAATCTGTGCATCGGCCCTGTCCCGCGGCAGAACCATGGAGCCAGCGCCAGTCCGCTTCTCGATCCATCCGTCGTCTGCGAGCGCATCGAGCGCGCGTCGAACAGTAACGCGGCTGACATCAAACCTTTCTGCCAGCCGGTGCTCGCCCGGCAGCAGCGCCCCTTCGGAGTAGCGGTCATTGGCGATGTCGTCGCGCAGCAGCAAGTAGACGCGGCGCGCCTTGCCACCTTCCGGAAGTGTCGATTGCGGGTGGATGGCCACCGCCGCATTCCTCCCTTTGCATGCCGTGCGCTTAGCGTTGACGGCGCATCGGCAAGCCTACCTGCCCAGTCCTCGGTAATTATTTTGACCTTTGCATAGCCCAAAACCTGTTATATGGAAAGAACATATTTCTGGGAGGATGAAAATGCCGGTTGTCGAGGCTCATATTCTCGAAGGATACGGCGATGGGGAAAAAGCCCGGCTGACCTCGGCCCTGACCGACGCGGTCCGCTTTGTCGTTCCGGCACCGGACGACGCGATCACGGTCTTGCTTCACGAGTATCCTGCAGAGGCCTATGCCCGCGGGGGGCGCCATCGTCAGCCCGCCCCTGCGGCTCCTGACCCAACGGTGCTTGTGAAGAACTACCTTGCTGCGATGGAAGCAAGGGACCTCGCAGCAGCCCAGGCGTTCCTGGGCGACGAATTCGAGACTGTCTTTCCGGGCAGCCAGCCGATGAAGTCCCTTACGGAAGTCGTTGACTGGGCGAAAGGCAGATACCGCTTCGTAAAGAAGAAAGGGGAAGTCATCGAAGCCTTTCATAACGGACGCGTTTCGGTCGTTTACGTCCGCGGCGTCCTTTTCGGGGAATGGCCGGATGGAAGCCCCTTCGACGGCATTCGCTTCATTGACCGCTTCGAGGTGAGGGGAGGCCGGATCGCCAGGCAGGATGTCTGGAACGACATCGCGGAGGTGCGCGCGCAATGACCGAGGCCATCGACCCGATCACGCTTGCCGTCCTGGCAGGGCGCATGGAGCAGATTGCGGATGAAATGGACGCGACGTTGTTTCGTGCCGCGTTCAATCCGATCATTGCAGAGGCACACGACGCCTCCCACGGTCTCTATCATGCAGAATCGGGCGATACGCTCGTTCAGGGCAAGTCGGGGCTCCCGATTTTCGTGGGGGTCATGTCCTTTACCGTGAAGGCCGTGATCGACAAGTCCGCCGAGGCGGGCGATCTCGCCGATGGCGACATCTATATTCTGAATGACGCGCACCTCGGCGGCACGCACCTGTCGGACATGCGGCTCGTCCGGCCCTATTTCCGGGATGGAAAGCTGTTCTGCTACCTCGCCAGTGTGGGCCATTGGCACGATGTCGGCGGGGCGGTGCCTGGGAACTACAATCCCACGGCAACGGATGCCTTTCAGGAGGCCTTCGTTCTCCCGCCCGTAAAGCTCGCGCGCAAGGGCGAGATCAATCAGGACATCGTTGACATCCTGCTGCGCAACACGCGCCTGCCGCAGTCGGCAATGGGCGACCTGAACGGACAGCTTGGTGCGCTCGATCTGGGCGTGCGGCGGCTTGACGAACTGCTTGACGAATATGGCCCTGATACGGTGAAAGCGGCGCTTGACGCGCTGGGCGACCGCGCCGAAAAGCTGATGCGGAGCGAACTGGCGTCCTTGCCCGACGGACGCTGGGAGGCTGTCGATTATCTCGACAATGACGGGATCACCGACACGGCGCTTCCGATCAAGGTCGCTCTCGAAATCGCCGGCGAGTCCATGACGCTGGATTTCGAGGGCACGGCCCCGGTCACCGCGGGGCCGGTCAACATTGCCCTGCCCACCGCCGTCGCCACCGCCTATGTCGCAATCAAGCACATCTTCCCGGATCTGCCTGCCAACGCCGGTGTCATGCGGCCCATCGACGTCCGCGTGCCCGAGGGATCGCTGCTTTCAGCGGAGTTTCCGGCTCCGGTAGGCGGCTACACCGAGACGATCCTGCGGATGATCGACGTCGTTTTCGCGGCGGCGTCCCAGGCTGCGCCAGAGCGGGTTGTCGCAAACGCCTATGGCACGATCAACGCGCTTTCCATCGCCGGCAAGCGCGCCAATGGTCAGCCCTGGGTCATGTTCAGCTTCTACGGCGGCGGACACGGCGGCAGCATCGAAAGCGACGGCCTCAACCACGGAAATGCGCCGATATCGACGGCGACGATTCCACCGATGGAAATCCTGGAGGCGGCCTATCCGGTGATGTTCCGCCAGTGGGCGCTCAGGCCTGACAGTGCCGGTGCCGGGATGCATCGCGGTGGGCTCGGCGCGGTTTACGAGATCGAACTCCTCGAAGAAAAAGCGGAAGCGTTCCTCTTTGGCGAGCGCGGGCGGTTTGCGCCGCAAGGAACCGCTGGCGGCGGTGCGGCGGCGATGAACGTCTTTCACTATGAGCAGTCGGACGGCTGGCACGCGCCGCCGCTCGCATCGAAGATGTTGGGGATCAAGCTTGAGAGGGGGCAGGCCGTTCGGCTCGAAACCCCAGGCGGCGGCGGTTATGGCGCGGCGGCCGACCGGTCCGCCAAGGCGGTCGCAAAGGACGTGGCGCTTGGCTATCTGACGCCAGAGGCCGCGACCGAGGTCTACGGCGCGAACTGGAAGGAGTTTGCGCAGTGAGCCGCATGATCGGTGTTGATGTGGGCGGCACCTTCACGGATGTCTTCGTGCTGGACGAAGCCAGCGGATTGGCCGAAGTGGCAAAGGTCTCGACCACCCGCCCGGATCAATCCGGCGGGTTTCTCGAGGGCATAACGCAGCAGGTCGACGATCTTTCATCCGTCGCCGTCGTTGTGCACGGCACGACCGCGGGCACGAATGCTCTGCTCGAGCGCAAGGGCGCAAAGATCGGCGTCATCACGACCGAAGGCTTGCGCGATGTGCTGGAAATGCGCCGTCGCGACCGGCCCCGCACATGGGGCCTGCGCGGAGACTTCGATCCGGTGGTCCCGCGCGATCTCCGCCTGGAAGTCCCCGAACGGACGCTGGCGGATGGCACCGTGCGCACCGCCGTCGACCTGGATGCCGTGCGCGCCGCGGCGGAAGCGCTTCTCGGCAAAGGCTGCCAGGCGGTTGCGATCTTGTTCGCCAATGCCTACGCCAACCCGGAGAACGAGCAGAAGGCCGTCGCGGCGGTCCGCAAGCTGTGGCCCAATCCCCATGTCAGCGGCTCTTCCGAGATCCTCCCGGAGATTCGGGAGTTCGAGCGGTTCTCGACGACGGCGCTGAACGCCTATCTCCAGCCCGAGGTGTCAGGCTACATCAACCGCCTGGACTCCGCCCTCTCCGAGGGCGGCTTCGGGGGCGAGTTCATGATCGTCCAGTCCAACGGCGGCGTGATGGGTACGGAGACGGCCTGCCGCCTGCCGGTCCGGACTGCGCTTTCGGGCCCGGCTGCCGGCGTTATCGCGGCTGGACACATCGCCCGGACTGCCGGTTTCGACAACGTGATTACCGGAGACATGGGCGGCACGAGTTTCGATGTTGCCCTGATCTCCGACGGAAAGTCGATGCTCTCGCCCCAGACGTCGATCGACTTCGGAATGGTTGTGCGCACGCCGATGATCGAGATCACGACGATTGGCGCCGGCGGCGGCTCGATCGCCTGGGTGGACAAGGGAGGACTCCTGAACATCGGCCCCGAAAGCGCGGGTTCTATGCCTGGACCGGTCGCCTATGGGCAGGGCAACACCCGGCCCACGGTAACCGACGCCAATGTTGTCCTTGGCAGGATCGATCCCGATAGTCCCATTGGCGGCACGCTTGATCGCCTGGATGTCCAGGCCGCTGCAGAGGCCATAGACACCCATGTCGGGGCGAAGCTCGGCCTCACGACCACCGAGGCGGCGGAGGCGATCCTTCGTGTGGCCAACTCCCGCATGGCCGGCGCGATCCGGCTGGTCAGCATCGAGCGCGGCTTCGACCCCAAGCGCTTTGCATTCATGCCGTTTGGCGGCGGTGGTGCGCTGCACACCGGCGCGATACTGGGCGAGGTGGGCATTGGCCGCGCAGTTGTGCCCCGCTATCCGGGCGTGACAAGTGCCATGGGCTGCGTGATTGCGGACATGCGGCAGGATTTTGTCCAGACCATCAACACATTGACGACTGCCTTGGACGTTGGCGCGCTGGCCGCGGTGATGCAGCGGCATGTGGACGACGGGCTCGCCCTGCTGGATGCGGCCCAGTCCCGCTTCGACGCCCGGGAAACGGTTTTCGAGTTCGACATGGCCTATGTAGGGCAAACCCACACGGTTTCGGTCCCGGTCGATGTCGCGGTGCGCAGGAACCGTGTTCAGGCGCTCACCATTTCCGACATCGAGAAGGCCTTCGACGCTGCCTATCACGCGACCTATGGCCGGCTTCTGAACAACGGCGTAAGGCGCGTGATGAACCTGCGCAGCGCGGTCATCGGCCGGCGTCCCAAGTTCGACCTGACGGCCCTGGCCCCCCGCGGCGGGAGTGTCGATTCAGCCCGTACCGACACGCGCCGCGTCCACTTCGGCGAGGCATGGCACGAAACGGCGATATTTGACCGGCTGGCTCTTCCGGTCGGCGCTGAAATCTCGGGCCCGGCCATATTGGTACAGCCGGATACCACCGTGCTGATCGACCCCGGCCTTACCGGGCGAGTCGACGCTTTCGGCAACACAATCATCGAGGCTGACGGGGCCCAAGCATGACCGACACGATCGATCCAAATCGCACGGCGCTTCTTACGATCGACCTGCAGAACGACTTTCTGCACCCGGAGGGCGCGTATGGCCGGGCGGGTCAGACGTCTGCGATAATCTCGGGCCTTCCAACGCGGATTAAGCCGCTCGCGGAGGCGCTCCGCGCCAAGGGCGGTGTATACATCAGCGCTCAGTTCACACTGGTTCCGGGACCGGGCGGAGAGCCCCTGATCGCGCCACATCTCAAGAAACTGCGCCCATTCCTCGGCAAGGGCGACTTCGCGCCGGGTGCCTTTGGCCATGCGCTGGTCGATGAACTGGCGCCGGCCGACTACACGGTCGAAAAGGTCGCCTACTCCGCCTTCTACCAAACGCGGCTCGAGTACATTCTGCGCGCCTTGGACATCGACAGCCTGATCATCGGCGGAATCGTCACGAACGGGGGCGTCGCCAGCACGGTGCGGGATGCGCACCTTAGAAACATCCACACCGTCTTGCTGTCGGACGGCTGCGCAGCTTTCAAGCAAGAGGTGCATGACGCAACGCTGATCTCGCTTGGATCGGTCACTCCGGTTCGAACCTGCGCCGAGGTTCTGGAGGATCTGACATGAGCCTGCGATCCAGACTTCAGGACAAGAGCATACTGGTCGCCCCTGGTGTCTATGACGGGCTGACGGCGGCGATTGCCGAAGACGCCGGGTTCGAGGCTCTCTATCTGTCCGGCGCTGCTATTGCCTATACCCGCCTCGGGCGTCCCGACATCGGCCTGACGTCGGTCTCCGAGATGGCCGATACGATGGCGCTGATCCGTGACCGCGTGTCCCTGCCGGTTATCATCGACGCGGATACAGGCTTCGGCAACGCCCTGAACGCGCAACGGACGATGCGGCTTTACGAACGTGCAGGGGCGAGCGCGCTGCAGGTCGAGGATCAGACATTCCCCAAGCGCTGCGGACATTTGTCGGACAAGTCGCTGGTCCCGGTCGGCGAGATGGCGGGAAAGATCGCGGCGATGGCCGACGCCCGCGCGTCCGAGGAGACGTTGGTCATTGCCAGGACGGATGCGATCGCGGTCGAAGGATTTGACCAGGCAATCGCACGCGCGGAGGCCTATGTCGCAGCGGGCGCCGACGTCCTTTTCGTCGAGGCGCCGCGATCCGGCGACGAGCTGCAGAAGGTGTCCAGCCATTTCGGTGATCGCGTTCCATTGCTGGCCAATATGGTCGAGGGTGGAGCCACGCCTCTGCAGAGTGCGACCGACCTCGAAGCGCTCGGCTATTCCATCGTCATCTTTCCAGGCGGCATCGTTCGGGCTTTGGCCAGGACGGCCGGCGACTACTATGCCAGCCTCCGTGAAAACGGGTCGAACCGACCATTCGCCGATCGGATGTACGACTTCGACGGCTTGAACCAGCGGATCGGAACCGAGGCGATGCTGGCCCTTGGCAGGCGATACGAGTCGGGCTGAGAATGTGCGTCCGTCCGACCCCTGAAACAGGCTTTGATCTTGAAGTGCCTGTTCTGATCATCGGTGCAGGGGCCTGCGGCATGGTTGCGGCCCTTTCGGCCCTGGACACCGGCGGCGAGATCCTTGTTGTCGAGGCCGACGCGGCGCCATCCGGCTCAACCGCGCTTTCGGCGGGCCTCATACCCGCGGCGGGCACCCGGATTCAGGCGGCGGCAGGGATCGATGACAACGCCGACCTCTTTGCCGGTGACATCCAGAAAAAGGCCAAAGGCGAGAACCCTCAGGAGCTGGTGGATCTGCTCGCCTCGAACGCGGGGCCGGTTGTCGATTGGCTGGCCGATCGGTTCGACTTTCCCTTCTCTGTCGTGACGGATTTCGACTATCCGGGCCATTCCCGACGCCGCATGCATGGCCTGCCGACCCGGGCCGGGCGCGAGCTGGTGGATCGCCTGCGTGCCGCCTGTGAAGCCAATGGGATCGACATCGTCTGCAAGCGGCGCGCAGTGACCCTTTTTCGAGAGAGCGACCGTATCACCGGCGTCGAGGTCGAGGGGCCGGAAGGCCCTGAGCGGATCGGCTGCGAGACACTGATCCTTGCGTGCAACGGATTTGGCGGCAACCGCGAGATGGTGGCCCGGTTCATGCCGGAGATCGAAACCGCCCTTTGGTTCGGACACGACGGCAACAAGGGTGACGCGGTGATCTGGGGCGAAGCGCTGGGTGCCGATTGCCTGCATCTCGGCGCCTATCAGGGGCACGGGAACGTCGCAACCCCGCACGGGATCCTGATTACCTGGGCCGTGATCACCGAAGGCGGCGTTCAGGTGAACATCGAGGGCAAGAGGTTCTGGGACGAAAGCCAGGGGTATTCCGAAGCGGCCCGGGCGGCCCTCAGCCAAGCGGACGGCATCGCCTGGACGATCTTCGATGCACGCATTGCCGGCGTTGCGCGCCAGTTCCAGGACTTCAAGGATGCCGAGGCGGCGGGTGCGATCAAGACGGCCGAGACACCCGAGGCGCTGGCGGAAGCCTGCAGGCTTCCGGCATCGGCGCTAGGGAAAACACTCGCAGCGATCCCAAGCGACGGCACCGACGCGTTTGGCCGGACCTTTGCCGGTGCGCCGCTCAGCGCTCCCTATTACGCGGTCAAGGTCACGGGCGCGTTGTTTCACACGCAAGGCGGGCTGAATGTGACGCCGGAGGCCCGCGTCAAACATACCGACGGCGCGGCCTTTCCCAATCTGTTTGCCGCCGGCGGCGCTGCCGTCGGTGTCTCGGGCACAGGCGATAGCGGCTATCTCTCGGGCAACGGTTTGCTGTCGGCGGTTGTGCTCGGGTTCATCGCCGGCCAGCGGGCGGCGCTCGACACGAAAAAGCGGCTTTCCGTTGCGCCTTAGTCAGCAGCGTCGCCCGGAAAGGGCGGTGCCAGCCCGCAATCGGCGGCCAGCGTGTTCAAGTCCCGGCAAAGGGCTGGGTTGAGCGTCACCCCATTGCGGCGGCGCGCTTCGGCAGCGGCTGCTTTGCCGTCGCCCGGCAAACGCACCGGATCGTGACCGGGCAGGGGGGGCGAAGCGCGCATCTCGGCAAAGACCCGCGCCGCGGCCTCGGCGAAGCCGTCGCCTATGCCAAAGGCGGCAGGATCGAGCGCCATGACGAACTGCCCGGTATTGGTGGGCGACGTCGTGTCGGAGGTGAAATCGACCACGTCGGACCCGAAGGCGGCGCCGTTCAGAACCCCGGCCATGAGGCCGATGGCGACCGAAAGGCCGAACCCTTTTGGCCCGCCGATGGGCAGAAGAAACCCTTCGGATTTGCGGGCCGGGTCGGTCAGGGGTTGGCCGTCGCGCCCGACCATCCAGCCCTCGGGCATCGGCTGCCCCTGCTGCAGAAGGGTCTTGATCTTGCCCATCGCGGCCACGGTGGTCGCCATGTCGAAAACGAAGGGGTCGGGCCCGGTGGCAGGGGCCGAGAAGGCGATCGGATTGGTGCCGAGCAGCAGGTCCGTACCGCCATAGGGCGGCACATGGTTGGCGCTGCCCACGGCGGCGGCGATGCCGAGCATTCCGGCCTCGGCCTGCGGTCGGACATAGAGTGCAAGCGGGCCCGCATGGTTGCCCCGCCGCACGCCGACCCAGCCGATCCCGGCCGCGCGCGCCTTCTCGATGGCCAGATCGCGGGCGGCGGCCATGGCGAGGTGGCCGAGGCCGTTGTCGCCGTCGATCAGCGCGGTGGCGGCGGTCTCGTGGGCCACCGTGATCGCCGGTCTGGGGTTGCACCCGCCCCCCGCAAGACGTGCCAGATATTGCCGCAGGCGAAAGACGCCATGCGTGCCGTAACCGTAGATGTCGGCCTCGACCATGAGGGACGCGACCTTGGCCGCGTCGGTCTCCGGCACCCCGCGCGATTGCAGCGCATGCGTGACGAAATCGCGCAGGATATCGGCGGCAATGGCGGCCTTGTCAGCCATCGTAGGCGCCCACACGTTCCTTGTGCCAGAACACGAACTTGCGCTGTGTCCAGGTCACCAGCACGTAGAGCGCCAGCCCCACGAGGCTGAGGTAGAGAATCAGCGAAAAGACGCGCGGCGTGTTGAGCTGTGAGGCTGCGACCCGGATCAGTTCGCCGAAGCCCTTGCCACCGCCCAGGAACTCGCCCGTTATCGCACCTGCCATCACGCCGACGGCTCCGATCTTGAGCCCGGTGAAGATTTGCGGCAGGCCGGTGGGCAGTTTCATCTTGATCAGCGTCTGCATCCGGCTCGCCCCCATCGTCTTGAACAGCATCCGGGCGTTTTCATCGGCCGAATGGAGCCCGGCGGCGGTGCCCACCACGATGGGGAAAGTCGCGATGAAGGCTGCGAGCGCCACCTTGGATTCGATCCCGAAGCCCAGCCATGCCACGAACAGCGGTGCAAACGCCACCTTGGGCATGGTGTCGATGGCGACGAGGTAGGGCATCACAGCCCTCTCGCCAAAGGCTGTCTCGCCCACGAGCACGCCCAACGAGAACCCGATCGCGATGGCCAGCGCAAAGCCGTAGATCACCTCCTTGATGGTGATCCAGAGCGACCCAAGCATGTAGCCGCCGGTCATGAGGTTCTGGCCGACGAAGATCATGTCCGTCAGCGTTTCCAAAGGGGTGGGCAGGATGATCGGCGAGACAAGGCCGAGGCTTGTCACCAGTTGCCAAGAGCCGACGAAAACCAGGAATACGAAGCTCATGGCCAGCCACCGCGGAACGGAGTCGATGAAGGCGACTTCCTGCACCCAGACGGTGTCCTGCGTGTCTTCGGCTGAAGACGGATGTACCTGAGCGTCGGTCACATGTCTTCTCCCTTGTCCAGAAGGCCACGGATGTGGTCCACAATTGCGCCGAACTTCGGCGTGGTCATCATGTCGAGCGTGCGCGGCCGCGGCAGGTCGACCTCGACGATCTCGGCCAGCCGCCCGGGGCGCGGCTTCATGACGACGATCTCGTCGGACAGGATCACGGCCTCCTGAATCGAGTGCGTGACGAGGAAGGCGGTTGCGTGCTGTTCACGGCAGATCCGCTGCAGTTCCATGTTCATCATGTCACGCGAGAGTTCGTCGAGCGCGCTGAAGGGTTCGTCCAACAGCAGCACGGCCGGTTCCGTGATCAGCATCCGGCAGATCGAGGCACGCTGCGCCATGCCGCCTGAAAGCTCGTTCGGGTAGACGTTTTCGAACCCCTTCAGGCCCACGATCTCCAGAAGCTCGTGCGCCTTGTCCATGGCTTTCTTGGCGGCCGCCTTGCCGTCTCGGATTTCGATCGGCAGAACGATGTTTTCCACCGCGGTCTTCCACGGAAACAGTGTCGCCTGCTGAAACATCATTCCGATGTCCCGGCGAGGGCCGGTGACAGGTTTGCCTTGCAACACCACCCGCCCTTTGCTGGGCGGGATCAGGCCTGCCATGATCTTGAGCAGCGTCGACTTTCCACATCCGCTCGATCCGATGACAGAGGTGAAGCTTCCCTTTCGCAGGGTAAGACTGACGTCCTCCAGGGCTACCACTTTGTTGCGGGCGTAGGTCTTGCTGACATGGGTCAGCTCGTAGACCGGCGCGCCCAGGGGCGCGCCGGAATAATCCTGCGCCACGGCTGCGCTCATCCGCCGATGGCCTTGTTCCCGATGGCGGCGAACTCGTTGGTCCAGGCTGCGCCCAGATCGTCGAGCGGTCCCGAGATCTCGCCTCCGGCCACAAGCGCATCCTGCCATTCCTGCCAAACCGCTGCCGGGTACCAGCCCAGGCCGTTGCTCATGTCGGTCGGAATGGTCTTGGAGCGCACCGCGTCGAACAGCGCGGACTGGAACGCCTTGTCTTCGCCTTCCTGCGGGTTGCCGGCGGCCAGATGTGCCAGCACGGCGTCGCGGTTGGCATCGTCCAGCGCGAAGGCGTGACCGCGGGCAAAGGCGCGGCTCCAGCCTTCGACGAGCTGCCGGTCTTCGCGGATGGTGGCGGCCATTGTCGCAATTCCGTTGCCGAAGAAGCGCGCAAAGTCGGCTGGCGTGATGTCACGCACCGCCATACCGCGCTGGTTCAAGATTGCCGCATCCGCCGTCGACGAGGAGTAGGCGTCGATCTCACCGTTAAGGAAGGCTGCTGTTGCCGGACCGCCGTCGCCAACGGTCAGGAACTCGTAGTCTTCGCCTTCTTTCATCCCGGCGCCGGTCATCACGTTGCGGGCAAAGCCCACTTCTGCCCCATCGGCGGTGCCTGTGCCGATCACCTTCCCGCGCAGCCCCTCGATGTCCTGAACATCAGAGCCTTCCTGCACCACGATGCCAAAGTTGCTGCGAGCGGCGACGTTATAGATGTGGACCGCATCCACGCCGCGCGAACGGGCTGCAATCAGGGGGCCAGGTCCGGGGCGCCCGAAATGCGCCTGCCCCGCTGACAGCGCCTGAAGCACCGCGCCCGATCCGTTGATCGCCTCGACCCGCACATTCAGGCCCTCTTCCTCGAAGAAGCCCTCGCCGATGGCGACGAAGACGGGGAACGAGTTGATGGCCGACGGGCTCGGCTGCACAAAGGTGATATCGCGCATGCTCTGTGCAAAGCCCTTTGTTCCCAGCAGGCCTGCAGCCGGAATCGCCGAGAGTAATGAGGCGGTGAATGTTCTTCTGTTCATCATGATCGTTTCTCCTCCCTCTTATGTTTTGGCCTCTGCGCCACGGTGTTCTGCGGTGGAGGCCTTTCAGACGGCGCGCACGGGGTTCCGGAGCGTGCCGATCTCTGACACTTCGCAAACCACTGTGTCGCCGTCCTTCAGGAAGCAAGGCGGTTCCATCGCATAGCCGACACCCGACGGAGTGCCGGTAGCGATGAGGTCGCCGGGCTCCAGCGTCAGCCCTTCGGACACAGAGGCGATCAGGGTCGGAATGTCGAAAATCATGTCCGACGTGTTGCCGTTCTGACGCTGCTCGCCATTGACCGTAAGGCCGATCGACAGGGCGTGCGGATCGCTGATCGCGTCGGCGGTCACGATACTCGGGCCAAGCGGGCACGACCCATCCAGGCCCTTGCCTTTGAAATACTGCCCGCCGTGGCGGCGCTGGATATCCCGGGCTGTGATATCGTTCAGGATGGTGTAGCCGAAGACGTGATCGTAGGCATCGGCTTTCGCGATGTTGCGCCCCGGCTTGCCGATCACAACCGCCAGTTCGACCTCGTAGTCGATGGCCTCGGAGACCGAGGGAAAAATCAGTACGTCGCCGTCGGGCGGCACGATGGAGGTCGGCGGCTTGGTGAAAAACACCGGGTGCTCGGTCACACCGACGTTCTGCTTCTGCGCCCGGTCACCCTCTGCAATATGCTCGGCGTAGTTGCGCCCGACACAGAACACGTTCTTGCGCGGGACGGGTATCGGTGCGAGCAGCGGTGCGTTCGCGGGAGCTATCGCGTCGGCATGTTTGCCTGTCTCGGCCTCCGCCACGAGGCTGCGCAGCGCTTCCAGTGAGCCCGCGCCGCCCTCAATCAGGTGTTGCATCGAACCGGCGCGCAGCGCGTCACCAGCGGGGCCATGCAGGTCCTGTGCGGCACGGGCAACATTCAACATACGGCCGTCGTTCAGGATTGCGACGCAAACGGCGCTTCCGTCCACGGAAATCGTTGCCAGTTGCACCCGGTGCTCCTCCCTCATGCTTCGCGGCGGTCGTGGCGTTCCAGCCTGTCGCTTCGCTGCGACCGTTCCCTTTTCATTGATTTTTTGCCGACTTATTGCTTCGATCAATGAACCAATCACCAAATTGGGTGAACTCATGAGCGAAACGGGCGACCTCGCGCAAAGACTGCGCGATCTGATCGACAACACCGGATACCGGCACAATGACCGTGTGCCGCCCGAACGCGAACTGTGCAAAGCGCTTGGCACCACGCGCAACCAACTGCGCGGGGCTTTGGCCGAGCTCGAGGCGCAGGGGCGTATCTGGCGGCATGTGGGCCGCGGCACTTTTGTCGGGTCGCGGCCGGTCCTGAATCTGAAGGACGTCACCTACCTGCGCGATCAGATCAAGCCCGCGCAAGTCGTGGCGGTCCGCTTCACCATCGAACCGGAACTGTGTCGGCTGGCTGCGCGCCACGCGACCCGTTCGGACCGCGAGCAGATGAAGCTCTGCGCCGGCCGCTGCCGGTCTGCCGAGGACTGGCGTACCTACGAGGCATGGGACAACAATCTGCATCACGCCATCGCGCGCGCCACGCGCAACCAGCTTTTCCTTTACTTTTTCGAGACGCTGAACTCGGTCCGGCGATCCATCGTCTGGGGGCAGCCGCGCGAGACCCGCAAGCCGGCGATCGATTACTCGAGCTTCAGCGAACACGATGCCATCGTGGCGGCCATCGCCGCGGGAGACGGCGATCTGGCCGCGGCTGCGATGATCCGTCACTTGAAGTCGGTCTATTCGCGTCTCTTGCCGGAAAGCATTCCGGCCGACGTCTGACGCCACGTTGCACGTCGACCAATTCGAGAAATGGTTGGGATCGGATAAGACCGAAACTCTTGCAAATCAGGAGAAAACGTCGCGATTTCTCTCACGGCGGCTGCGTCTGGCCATGAGGGGCGCGGCATAGGGCGCATCGAGTCCGTCCGATCCGAAACCAGGCCCTTGGCTGTCAAGCGCTCAGGAGGAGAGCAATGTCCGATCATGTCATCCCCGCGCCGCAGGTGCACGTCATCCCCACCAGCGGTGGCGGTGCGTTCCCGGTTCGGCGGGTCTATTGCATCGGCCGCAACTTCGCGGCCCACGCCGTGGAGATGGGCCACGATCCCAACCGCGAGCCGCCGTTCTTCTTTCAGAAGAACCCCGACAACCTCGATGCATCGGGCGAGTTTCCCTATCCGCCGCATTCCGCGGACGTGCACCATGAGCTGGAACTGCTCGTCGGGCTGAAATCCGGTGGCACGAACATTCCGGTAGACAAGGCACTCAATCATGTCTGGGGTTATGGCGTTTCGCTCGATATGACCCGTCGCGATCTGCAAGGCGAGGCGAAGAAGATGGGCCGTCCCTGGGAGATCGGCAAGGCATTCGAACGCTCGGGCCCGGTCGGAACGCTGCTGCCTGTCTCCGAGGTCGGTCACCCCGACCATGGGCGCATCGCGCTGGTTGTGAACGGCGATTTGCGTCAAGAGGGTGACCTGAACCAGATGATCTGGAAGGTCCCCGAGATGATTTCTTACCTGTCGGAGTATTTTGAGCTTCGTGCCGGTGACGTGATCATGGCCGGCACGCCGTCGGGCGTAAGTGCCGTGGAGCGGGGCGACACCATGGAGGCGACCATCGAGGGGGTGGGGTCGTTGACCGTCAAAGTCGTTTAATCCACACGCAAATCCGGGCCGGTCAATGCTGCAGGCCCGGCCGCGTCATTCGCATTGACGTTTCGGCTGGGCTCTGTCCGCGCATCTGCCCGCAGCGAAAGCATGAGATCTGGCTTTTGTGTGCGGTCATGTTGGCAGGATCGCCCGCACTCGTCGGTGTGCGGGCGTGCATCGGCAGTCCAGGTTCTGCGAAGGTGGCCTGGATCGCACTCGCGAATTGAAGCTGGCAAGAATCAGGCACCAGCAACATCGTTATCACGTGATTCCCACGAAAGAACAACTGTCCAGAAGCGGCGAAGTGCGGCAGTGGTCTGGCTTAGGTTCAGTCTCTCGATTGCGTCCGTTCCGGAGCGCGTTGCAAGAGTCCGAGAAGCAGCGCGGCGGTTGCAAGACCCAGGCCTCCACAGATCGCCCACGTCAGTGCGGACCCCAGAGCGCCGAAGGACCAGACCCCGGCGATTGGGCCGACCGCCCGGCACGTCGATGTGACCGCAAAGAGAAAGCCCATGGATCGCCCACCGGCTCCCTGCCGGGACCAGTTGTACACGAGGGTGACGATCGATGGCATGAAGAAGATCTCCCCTATGGTCATCACGACGCAGGTGAAGACCGCAAAAGCCAAGCTGTTGCCAAGCGGCAGAAGGGCGAAGCTTCCACACAGCAGCAAAGACCCGAAACTCGCGACGAAGCGCTGGTCGACTTTCTTGAGCCAGTCCGTTACCAGAACACCGAATGCCGCAATCAGAAGACCGTTGAACATGAGCAGGGCGCCGAACTCGGAGGGATAGAGCCCATAGTCGGTCGAAAGGTAGAGGGGATAGATGGAGAGACGTTGGTTGACGACGCAGTAATTCAGAAGAGCGACAAGGAACAGTACGGCAAGGGGCCAGTTGATGCCCTTCCCCTGGCCCCTGGGGTCGTCGCGCGGACCTCCGTCCAAGACGCTGCTTGCGCGTCCGGACATAAGGCAAAAAAGCAGTAGAGCGGCGAAAAGGCTGGTGCCGCCATCCACCCAGAAGATAAGCGAGAAGTGGATTTCGGCGAGAAAGCCACCGAGAACGGCCCCGATCGCGTAACCAAGGTTGAGGGATGTCTGAAACAACGCATAGCATCGTGTCCGGTCGTCTGCTGGGACCGAGTCCATCAGCAGCAACATCACCGGAGGCCGAAACATGCCTTCGAAAATGGCGCCGATAAAGATCAACACCGTGAACTGTATGGCATCTTCGACAATCGAAAGGCAGAAGAAGCTGAAACCCAAGAAGACCAGGGCAGCGAGAATGAGCCTGACCGGGTGAACATGAGAACAGAGCAAACCGCCGCCGAGCGCACCGAGAACAGCACCGGATCCGTAGGCGGTGACGATGAATCCGATCCACTGCTCTGAAAGCGCGAGCTCGGTGAACAGGTAAACAGCCAGAAAGGTCGAAACCATCCGCCCGGCGTTGTGAACGAATACCACCGTGGCCAGAACCCAGGCTGTTCGGGGAAGATTCCTGTAGCTCTTCTGGTATCTGCTCAGCAGTCCGGGAAAAACTTCGACAACAAGAGACTTGCTGCTCAAGTCGGTCGTCTCTCCGAGATGGGCGGTGTTGACGCAGCCATAGAGGCATCCGGCTGGCGAATATGGAACTGAATGTTTTGGCGTATATGTGCCAATATTCGATCTGCTTTCCCCGTTCAGGTACCTCTCAGGCAGGGCTAACCGCGCCGGTCCCGCGGGGAACTCTTGGCGAAGCCGGATCGGGGTGGCTGTTCCTTCTCAGGGGTCCTTGTCGGCTGAGGATTGCCCAGGTCGATGTTCAGAGCCGAGGAACGGCAGCGGTGCCAGAGATTCTTGCTTTGCAAGGTATTGCCTTATCGACCGCTGGGCGCCGGCGTTCGCCCACCACCGTGGCCGATATGGCTTGGATGTGGGAGGTCGGATTTTCATGGCTGTGCACTGCCGGACAGGTCTGCTGCGCTCGAAGCCGCAGACCGCAGATCGCAGGCGGCCAGGCTAGGAGCGTGATCCGCTCGGGAGGTCTCCCGGGCTTCGCCGGCCGTTCCAAATACGGCTGGGTACGAAGACCATGCCCTCGAAGAGCTTGCGGCAGGTCCGTGTCACTGTCGCTTCCTGCAGTTGGAGCCGGCCGTCTTGCATCTGTCCTGCGACCTGCACATCAATCGAGCCGCTCGGGTGCTCGATGGAGACAGCCCGTGAGCGCATCGATGGGCCCGCGAGTACGTCCTGAGGTACAGATCCCGGCAGGAGGCAGGCGGTCGCAAGGGCTACGGCCCCGGTTACGGAGAATGCAGCATGACAGTTGTACGGCACAAAGTCGCGCGCAGCCAAGGTGCCGCCTTGCCGTGGGGCAGCGACAATGATCGGTTTGGGGATCAGATCTTGGCGGCCGGGATCTATCCCCATACGCATTCCTGCTTCGAGGCGGACCGACTCAAGCCTGGCGATCAGGTCCGAGTCAGCGTCCAGCTGGGCTTTGGCTTCGTGTCCTGTCTTCCCAAGGTCCGCCGCGCGCAGGATAACGGCCGGCACGCCGGCATCCAGGCAGGTCACCTCGACACCTTCGATCTCTTCTCGGGCCCTGCCGCTCGGCAAGAGAGC
This sequence comes from Rhodospirillales bacterium BBD 1991-14, assembly GCA_001657395.1. Lineage (GTDB taxonomy): Bacteria > Pseudomonadota > Alphaproteobacteria > Kiloniellales > Kiloniellaceae > Pelagibius. The sequence continues at coordinate 46,498 of LYSY01000006.1, forward strand.
GCCTGTGCCGCTCCCGACGCTCCCTGCAAAGTTCTGCTCGATGCGCGCTGCCGTCCCCGCGACCCCATCAATCGCTGTCGTGCCTTCGTAGGTGACCTGTCGCCCGGGCGTCTCGATGCGCGCGATTATGATGCTGTCGGTGTTGAGGTTGTGTATCCGGATGGATGTCTCGCTCCCGGCCGCACGGACCAGGCCTTTTTCGACAGCGAACGGCCCAACGGCGCTCAGCATGTTTCCGCAGTTCGACTCGAAGTCCACGATCCCACTGGCCGGAGTCACCTGTGCAAAGAGGTACTCGACGTCGGAACCCGGTCGTGACGATCGCCCCACGATGGCGACCTTGCTGGTGAGTGACTCTGCACCGCCCAGGCCATCGATCTGTCGAGGATGCGGTGATCCCATGACGGCCAGGAGGACGCGGCTCAGCTGCTCGCGGCACTTGGGCAAGTCCGTTGCGAGGAAGACCGGTCCCTTGGATGTCCCGCCGCGAAACAGACAACAGGGAATGGCGGTCTGCATCGAGTCCTCAATTGAGGTTCCGGGGAGTGTCTGGGTCACCGCTTGCGGACCCCCTTTCAGGCATCCGGATCAGTCAGTTGAATTGGATGCTGGTGGGAGCTCCGCCATGGCCGGCAACCATGCCAGAACCGGCTGACCAGTTCCGATCCACCTCAGCAACAGGATAGGGAGCACGCCGTCATCACTTGATGATGCGCTCCGCGACTTCGTCGATGGAGTCCAGGAGGTGCGTCTCAATGAGCTTGCGGGCGCGCTCGCCGTCCCCTTCGGTGATGGCCTTGAGGATGGCGCGATGTGTTCTCTGGCTGCCCTTCAGTCCACTGATGTAATCCGCCTTGTTTGTCTTCTCCGCTTTTGCCTGATTGAGCAGTGCCGAGCGATAGAACATGACGAGCTTGGTGATGGATTGGTAGAGTCCAACGAGATGAGTGTTGCCGCTGAGATCGATCAGATCATTGTAGAAGGTGGTCTTCAGCGAGAAGGCCTCATCAAGGTCTTCCCGATCGATCGACCGGTCCACCTGCTTCAGGAGCCGGACGAAACGGGCCTCCGCCTTCTTGGTGAATCGTGCCGCCGCTTCTTTTGCGGCCAGTCCTGCAAGGACGGCCCGGCACTGGTACAGACCCGTGAAGTCTTCGAAGGAGACCGGTCGTACCTGGTAGCCGCCCACCGCGAGAGGCAGCAGGACGCCTTCCTGCTGCATCTGCCGCATGGCCTCGCGTACGGGTGTCCTGCTGACCCCGAGCTTCCTTGCCCATTCGATGTCTTTCAGCCGCTGACGCGGTTCGATCTCTCCGGCCAGAATCTTGTTCCAAAGCAGCTCGTGGATCTGCTCGAACAAGGGAGAGGCGCGGGTCGGCCGGCCGGGAGAATTCTCGACGTCGGCGAGCAGTTCGTTCAAATTCATCGGGTGTAACCTCAGGAAGTCCAGGAGAGATCTGCCCCTTGCCGTCGTCTGGGCATTGGCGATGGCAACTCTAGCACAGCCTTTCCGAAGGGGCGAAGCATGCGCTTTTAGCTCACGCCTTCATCAAGGTGGCAGGCCACGTAGCGTTTCGGGGCCACTTCTCTCAGAGGTGGCGCTTCTTTCTTGCAGACGGCCATGGCGTGTGGGCAGCGTGGGTGGAAATGGCACCCCGTGGGCGGAGCCAGAGGCGAGGGGATTTCCCCCTTGATCGGATGGAAGCTTCGCTTGCGCTGTCCCAAGCGCGGTAAATCTTCCAGCAGAGCACGTGTATAGGGGTGGCTCGGATCGGCGAGGATGTCGGAGGCGATCCCGCTTTCGACAACGCGTCCGAGATACATGACAAGCAGGCGGTCAGAGACATGGTGGACGACACCGAGGTCATGGCTGATGAAGACATAGGTGAGGCCAAGGGTCTCCTGCAGCTCAAGGAACAGGTTCAGGATCTGCGCCTGAATTGAGACGTCCAGTGCGGAGACCGCTTCATCGCACACGAGCACCTTCGGTTTGACGGCCAGAGCCCGAGCGATCCCGATCCGCTGGCGCTGGCCGCCTGAGAACTGATGGGGATAGCGGGCCTTGTAGCTCGCATTGAGCCCGACCTGCTGCATCAGGCGGTCGACGTAGTCTTCGTGATCGCTGTCCGGCAAGAGCTTGTGGTAGCGGGCGGCCTCACCAATGATGCTTCCGATGTTCAGTCTCGGGTTCAGCGAAGCAAAGGGGTCCTGGAAGATCAACTGAATGCCCAGACGCTTTTTCGCATCGCAGTCGGCATAGACATCCTCCTGCTCGTAGAGAATCTGGCCGCTCGTCGGCGGGAGCACGCCGGCGATAGCGCGACCCAGTGTCGACTTCCCACAGCCCGACTCTCCGACAATTCCGATCACCTCGCCGCGCCCGGCCTGGAAGCTGGCTCCGTCGACAGCGATCGCTATCTCGTCTTGCGCGCCCAGGCCTGCGAAGCTCAGCGCCTTATCGATGACGCCAGCTTTCCTGACAAAGGCCTTTGAGACGTTTCTGACGTCCAGGATCGGTGTGGCCTGTTCCATATCGTTCTGTCCCGGCTAGTAGCGATGTGGGTGAAAGCAACGAACGGAGTGTGCGGCACCCTGATCGATGTCTGCGGGTGCCACGGCGCAACTGTTGCTTGCCTGCTCGCAACGATTGCGGAAAGCACAGCCCGAGGGCAGCTCCCAGGGAGCCGGCATGACCCCGGGGACCGGCCGCAGCTTTTTGCCTTTTCGCTCTTCGCTTGGCAGAGAGCTGATCAAGCCTCGTGTATAGGGATGCATGGGACGGTCAAGAACCTGGTCTGCGGTTCCCTGCTCCACGATACGTCCCGCATACATCACGAGGATCCGGTCCGCGATGCTTCCGACGACAGAGAGGTCATGGGTAATCCACAGGAGTGAGAGATTGTCCTCCAGGCGCAGCTTTTCGAGTTGGTGAATGATTTGAGCCTGAATGGTGACATCGAGTGCCGTCGTCGGCTCGTCAGCGATGATCAGCGACGGCCGATTTATAATGGCAATTGCGATGGTGACCCGCTGACGCATGCCGCCAGAGAACTGATGAGGATAGGCGTCCAGGCGTTCTTCGGGTGATGGTATGCCGACTCGGGCGAGGGCGTCGCGTGCGATGCGGCGCGCCTCAACTTTTGTCGTATCACGACGGTGCGCCATCACGGCTTCGATCATCTGCGTTCCTATCCTCAGGACCGGGTTGAGCGTCATCATGGGATCCTGAAAGATCATCGCGACGGTCGAACCGCGAACACGGCGCATTTCCCTTTCGGAGAGGCCTAGGAGGTTGGTCCCGTTCAAGCGGATCTCGCCACCCTTTATTTCGCCTGGGCGTTGGATGAGGCGCATGATCGAGAGGCCCGTCATGGACTTTCCCGAACCTGACTCCCCCACGAGGCCCATGACCTGTCCGCGCGGGATGGTGAAGCTTACGTCGTTGACTGCCTTCACGGCATAGGGACCCTCTCCGAACTGCACCTTCAGTCCGCGGATGTCCAGTGCGGCCGGTGCCGTCTCTGACCTCGGGAGCGCAGCTTCCATCATCGTTGTAACCTTGGGTTCAGGAGATCGCGAACGCGGTCTCCGGCCATGTTTATGGACGCAACTGTGATCAGCAACACGACCCCGGGGAAAACACTGATCCAGTAAGCGCCACTGATCATCCAATCGAAGCCGCCGGCGATCAGCATTCCGAGGGACGGCTCGGTGACGGGAAGGCCGATCCCGAGAAAGGAGAGGGTCGCCTCCAGGGAGATTGACGCAGCCGTGGCAATGGTGACGACAACCAAGGTCGGGGGAATGCAGTTGGGAAGAAGATGCCGGAAGACGATCCGCCATCCGCCAAGCTCCAGGCAACGCGCAGCGACCAGGTACTCCTTTTCTCTCTCCACAAGGGCTGAGGCGCGTGCTGTCCGGGCAAAGTAGGCCCACTGTACGATTACCAGCGCCAGGATGAGGTTCAGAGTGCCGGAACCGAGAACCGAAACGACAACCAAGCCGATGAGAAGGGCTGGAAAGGAGAGCTGGACGTCGACGATCCGCATGATGAAGCCGTCGACCCTGCCGCCGAAATACCCGGCACAGAGACCGACACAGAGGCCGACCGACATGGCGATAAAGACGCTCGACAGACCGACGGCCATACTGATTCGCAGTCCGAAGAGGATTGCGCTCAGCATGTCTCGTCCCTGGGAGTCCGTGCCCAGGAGATGGATCATGCCGCTGCTGCCCACGCTCCCCGGGGGCAGCACGGCGTCTGCGATGCTGATCTCGGCGAGGTCATAGGGGTTCTGAGGCGAGACCAAGGGCGCCGCAAGCGCCAGAAGAGCCATCAGCGCAAAGATTACAAACCCCGTGAGAGCAAGTCTCGATTGGACAAAGCCGCGCGCAAAGCGCCGCGTTGGCGTTTCGGCGTAGAAGACCTCGGAGGATGCGCTCATCGTGCTTCCCTCACAACCAGACGGATTCGTGGGTCGAGAAAGGAGTACAGCAGGTCAATGGCGGTGTTCAGAACAATGAAGATGACCACTGTCATCATCAGGTATGCGACGACCACCGGCCGGTCCAGGACGTTGAGAGAGTCAATCATCAGTTTACCCATTCCTGGCCAGGCAAAGACGGTCTCCGTGACAACGGTCAAAGCCAGCATGGAGCCGAATTCCAGGCCAATCACCGTAACCAGAGGGATTGAGACGTTCTTCATCACGTGGACCATGAGGATCCTGACCGGATGAAGCCCCTTGGCCCGCGCGAAAGTTATGTAGTCGTTGCTCATGACCTCCTTCACACCAGCCCGCGTCAGGCGCATGACGAGCGCCAGCTTGTAGGTCGAAAGGTTGATGGCCGGGAGCAGGATATGCTTCCAGCCGTCCAAGGTAAGAAGGCTGGTCTCGAAGCCCAGGACTTCGACGGTATCGCCGCGGCCGGTCGATGGCAGCCAGCCAAGCGTCACGGCAAAGATCAGGATCAGCATCAGACCGACCCAGAAGCCAGGCACGCTGAACCCGACGATCGAACTGCCCATGAGGATCCGCGCGCCCATCGCTTCTGGTCGCAGCCCGGCGTAGACGCCCGCCGGGATCCCGATGATAAGAGCTATCGACAAGGCGACGACGGCGAGCTCCAGAGTTGCGGGGAAGCGCTGGAGAATGAGGGACAGAGAGGGCTGATTGAAGACAAACGATCGCCCGAGGTCGCCTTGCAGGGCGTTCGACAGAAACAGCCAGTATTGCTGCCACAGCGGCTTGTCGAGTCCGAAGGCCCGGATGGCACGGTCTATCTCAGCTTGCGAGGCATCCGGGCTGACGAGGATGTCGGCGGGGCTGCCAATCGCGAAGACGCCAAGGAATACGATAACCGAGACGACCAGAAGCGCGATCATGGCTTGCAGGGTTCTCTTTATGATAAAGGCGATCAACGGCTGTCTCCCTCCGCGGTCGCGACCTCCTGAAACCGCAGGCTAGGCATTTCTGCTGCGCGATTCCAGAAGCTTGCTCGGGCCGGCGATCCAGGTTTTCGCCATTTCGATTTCCTCGACCAAGGCCCCCGCCAAAGGGGCTTCGACGTAAGAATGGCCGGCGCCGTCCACGATCCTCAAGCGGGCGGCGCCCCAGGCCTCAGCGAGCTGGTAGGCGTTCAAGGGTGGACAGACCACGTCGTAGCGGCCATGCACAATAACGGCAGGGCAGTGAGCGACGCGGTCGATGTTCGCAAGGACCCAGCCATCCTCCAGGAACGCGTTGTTGACGAAGTAGTGCGCTTCGATCCTGGCCATATCGATTAGCGCTTCTGTCGATGCATTCTCGATCTTTCGGGGCAGCGACGGCAGGTGAGAGGAGCAAGCGCCTTCGTAGCGATGCCAGGCAAGAGCTGCAGCGGCACGGACCGTGAAGTCCTTGCTCTGCAGTCTCTCCTGGTAAGCGGCCAGCAGGTCGCCCTGTTCCGGTTCGGTGACCTGATCGGCGAAGGCCCGCCAGGCCTCGGGGAAGAAGCACCGCATGCTGTCGGCCCACCAGCGGTACTCGCTGGCGCGACCCAGGGATATGCTGCGCAACAGAAAGCCCAGGCAGCGCTCCGGATGCGAAACTCCGTAAGCAAGCGCAAGCGTCGATCCCCAGGACCCGCCGAAGACCATCCAGCTGTCGATCCCCAGGTGCTCGCGCAGCGATTCAATATCACCGATAAGATGCTCAGTGGTGTTGTCCTGCAAGCTGCCCGCCGGCTGGGAGCGGCCGGCACCGCGCTGGTCGAAGAGTATGATCCGGAAGTGCTCCGGGTCGAAGAACCTTCTGAGGATCGGTGACGAACCCGTGCCCGGGCCGCCGTGCAACACAACCACTGGAACGCCACTGGCATTGCCCGATTCCTCGTAGTAGAGGCGGTGACCTGACGTCACATCGAGGTAGGACTGTCGGTAAGGCGCGATTGCAGGATGGAGAACGCCTTCGAGTCCCTGGGCGGAGATTTCTCGGCGGTCCATTTGAAGTCTCTTCATGTGCGATCCGTTCGCAAAAGTGTTCCTGGTGGTGTCGGTGCCGGCCCGCCGGTCAGGGGCCGGCAAGTGAGGGCCCTGCTGCCGCTGGCCGCAGTTCTCTCGGGCCGGGAGCATTTTTCAGTCCGGTGGAGGAGAGCTTCCGTGCGCGGCGAGAAGCACTGGGGCCCTGACGACTCATGACCCCAGTGCTCATCGCATGAAGGTGTCGGCGACACTGCGATAGGGAAGTGAACTGGCCTTAGGACGGGATCAGTTTGCCGTCACGCCCATGGCCAGCGTCCTCGCGTCGATGCGCCCCTCATAGGTGAGCCCGGCGCGGGTCGCCCAGACCGTGACCTGATGATACAGGGGGATAATCCCAAGGTCTGACATGACGATCTCGGAAGCTTCCTCGACCATCGCCGCGCGCTTGTCGGCGTCAAAGGTCTGGAATACCTCCTCAGTGATCGCATCCACTCTCGCGTTGGCGTAGCGTCCGCGGTTGGAGGCGCCCCAACCCGCTTCCTTGTTCCGCGAATGCAACAGCCACTGAAGTGTCGGCGGTCCGGCATCGAGCCTGAAACCATAGAGCGCGAGGCTGTAGTCGAGCTTGTTCCCGCGCGAGGAAAAGATCTGCGATGGAAGCGTTTCTACAGTAACGTCAAGCCCGAGGCGCGACAGCATCTGACCCAGGGCCTGTGTGACCTGGGCGTCGTTCAGATAGCGGCCGTCCGGGCCGTGCAGAGTGACTTTGAAACCCGATGCGAAACCCGCCTCCTCAAGCAGCGCCCGGGCGCCCTCCAGATCATCCGCGTTCGCCGGGATGGTGCCCGAGAACCCGGGCATTCCGCCGACCAACGGCTGGTTGGCTTCAACAGCCATGCCGCGCATGACATTCTTCACAATGGCGCCCTGATCGATGGCCATAGCGAGAGCCCGGCGCACCTCTGCGATCTTGAGAGGGTTCTTGATCTCCTCACCGTCCTTTGCGACGACATGGGGCGTCACATCTCGATGCTGGTCCATCAAGAGGTACACCAGCCGGTCGGAAACCTTTTGCCAGACCGCCACGGAGTCCTGCCGCTGCAGGCGCTGCATGTCCTGCGGCGGCACCAGGTTGATCATGTCGACATCACCGGCGAGCAGCGCGGCGACGCGTGAGCCCGAGTTCTTGATCTGCTTGAATGTGACCGTTTCCCACTGTGGGGAGGGGCCCCAGTAGTCGTCGTTGCGCACCAGCTCGATGGTGTTGTTCGGAAGAAACCGTTTGAACCTGTAAGGGCCGGTCCCGATCGCCAACTTGCCGGAATTGAAGGCATCGTTGTCCGCTTGCTCGGCGACGTGGGCCGGTGTGATCGAGACCCAATCCATATCTGCCGGAAACAGCGGAGACGGTTTTTCCGAGATGACCCGGAAAGTGTAGTCGTCCACGGCCACGATCTCCGCAACCCCGACAAAGAACTGAGTGTAGGGGGAAGAGCTGCCCGGAACCTCGCGCATCGCGCGTCTCAGGGAAGCGACCGCGTCCTTTGCGCGAAGCTCCTTGCCGTCATGGAAGCGCACACCTTTTCGCAGCGTGAACTCCCAGGTCCGCTCGTCGATCGATTCCCAGGACACAGCCAGGCGAGGCTGCACGTTCTCGTCTGCGTCGTAGGTGATCAGCGACTCATAGATGTGGGAATTGTTGTCGAGTGACGCCGTGTCCAGTGCGAACAAAGGATCCATGGACAACGCAAGGCCTTGCGTGCCGATGACGAGATCCTTCGCGATGGCGTTGCTTAAAGCGAGTCCGGATGCGATCACCGCGATCGCACCGAGTCTTATGGCCCTTACGGGCCATCCGGTCCCAAACATTTTCCCTAGCTCCCCTCATTCAGATCGGTCAGTCGCTGAACCGAGCCAAGCACGTCCGGCCTGCCCGCAGCGATCTTATTGAAACGCACAGAGAATACGGTATACCGTATTCGAAGTCAATTTCGTGTTGGCATAGGACGCTTGGGAAAGAGGCCTCGGGTCGGACTTTGGGAAGATGGGTCTGGCTTTGCCTCAGGCGAGTGCCGTGGATGGCCCCTGAAGGCGAGGGCTTGCAGGCTTCTGACGCCGCCAGAGCTTGACGATCGTTCGCAGGAGCAGCCTCGAAACGGATTAAGCCCGCAGGTCCTGGGTGGCGCGTCGTTGCTGGTTTGGCGTCAGTTTGGCGAGGCGGCTGCCGAGGAGGCGGGCTGGAGGCCTTCTTTGCGGCCAGCGCGTGTCTGCGCGACAAGACAGATGATCTCGTGCACGAGCGACGCGCCGAGAAGTGCGGTGATACCCCTCAGGTCGTAGGGCGGCGAGACCTCCGTGACGTCGCCGCCAATGACCGCTGCGCCGCTCAATCCGCGCAGGATCCGCTGAGCCTCGTAGCTCGAGAACCCTCCGACGACGGGGGTTCCGGTCCCCGGAGCGTAGGCCGGGTCGATCCCATCGATGTCGAACGTGACGTAGGTCGGGTGGTGTCCAATGATGCTGCGGGTTTCGCGGATGACGGCGTCGATGCCGATGTCGTACATTTCATCGACCGTGAACTGCCGTATGCCCTGCGCGCGGGCCCAGTCCATCCTCTCCATCGATCCCAGCGTCCCTCGAAGGCCGATCTGCACGAAACGTCTCGGATCAACCAGGCCTTCCTCCACGGCGCGCCGGAAGGGCGTCGACGAGGTAAACCGCGCACCTTCGGGAGAGGCCATGGCGGTATCCGCATGGGCATCGAATTGCACCACTGCCAGGGGTGTGGTGCGCCCGATCGCCCGCAGGATGGGAAGCGTGATCAGGTGGTCTCCGCCGATCGCAACCGGTGCTGCCCCGCTGTCCCAGAGCTCGGCGAAGAAAGCTTCGATCGCCGCCAGGTTGGCGTCTTGGTCGAAGGGTGCGATCACGACATCGCCGACATCGCCAAGGGTGCAGAGATCAAGCGGGGAGAATCCATGCTTCAGGTGAAGCCCATGGAGCAGTTCGGAGGCGGTGCGGATCTGGCGCGGGGCCTGCCTCGAGCCGACCCGCAGGCGGGTTCCGCCATCGAAGGGCACGCCGGCAATGGCGATGTCCAAGAGCTTGGCGTTGGAGACGAAGGGGAGGCGCAGGAAGGTCGGAAAGGGCTCAGTGGCGGGGCTGTCTGGCATTTTCTGCGTGTCCATCGGGTCATCTCTGCTGTCGTTCGTTGTGGGCGTCCTGTCTGCCACCGGTCTTGCGCGCCCGGGCCGCTTGGCGCTGTGGCCAGCGACGCAGCGTGCGGTATTTAGTATACCGTATTCGAAAATTGCTCAAGGCTATGGGGTTCGCGGAGGCCCACGCAGGGCGACGCTGCTGACGGCCGCAAGGACCGGGGCGCTGTGTTTTCCGGAGAGCGGCGGAATGGGCTGGCCCCCGCCACCGCGGCCACCCTTGCCGGCGGCCTTGGCGGCCCCCTGGTTCACCTCACCGCTGATGGATGGGGATATAGGGTCTGTCCTTGTCTCCGACGTAGAGCAGCAAGGGCCTTATCAGGATGTTGTTTTCCTTTTGCTCGAGCACCTGGGCAGCCCATCCGGGCAGACGGCTCACTGCGAAGACGGCGCCGAAGAATTCATCCGGGATTCCGAGGAGCGCATAGGAAACGGCGGCGTAGAAGTCGACGTTCACGTTGACCCCATGTCGCATGTAGGGTCGCATCTCCTCGGCGACACGGTCGAGGATCTCCAACCAGGTGTTATTGCCGGCCATTCGGCTCAGGGTCTGCGCATGTCCGCGCAGATAGCGGGCCCGAGGGTCGGCCGTCCGATAGACGCGGTGTCCAAACCCCATGACCGGATCTTTACGCCGATGCCGCTCGGCGATGTAGGCCTGGGTGTTCTCCGGGCTGTTGATCTCCCGTACCATCTGCATGACGCCTTCGACGGCTCCCCCGTGGGAGGCGCCGGCAAAGCACCCGATGGCCGCTGTGATGCTGGCGTGGAAGTCCGCCCCGGCGCCGGTCACCACCCTGGCGGTGAAGGCAGACGCGTTGGAGCCATGCTCGGCATGGATGATCATATCCTGGTCAAACAACAGCCCCAGGTCCGGATCAGGCACCTGTCCCTGCAGCATGCTCAGGAAGTTTGCAGCATGGTTGAGGTGCCGGTTTGAGATCGGCTGGGCCCGTCCCTGCCTGAGTGCCAGATGCGTTGCGACAACGGTCGCGCTCTGTGCAATGAGCCGTGCCGCCTTGCGTTTGACGGCTTCAGTCGACTCCTCCTCGCGGTCCGGATCGCTTGCTGCCAGGGCCGAAACAGCGCTGCGCAGGACGTCCATGGGATGAGAAGCCTGCATGGCGGAGATCAGGGCAACGACGTTGTCCGGAAGGCCGCGCGATGCATCAAGGTCCTTCTTGAAGTGCGCCAGCTCCGCCTCGGAGGGCAGCCAGCCGTTGATGAGGAGGAAAGCCGTCTCGTCGAACGAGGTGTTTTCAACGAGATCCTCAATCGCGTAGCCTCGATATGATAGTATTCCATTCTTGCCGTCGATCATCGAAACCTGGGAGCGGTCAATGTAGACGCCCGCCAGGCCCCGGTGGATTTTCGGGGCCTTGACCTGTTCCTGTACCGTCATGATGTCGTCCTCCCGGAGGTTGTGCGCGGTGCCGGCGGTGCTTTCGGAACGGGGGCTTCGTCTGTCACGTGCCGACCGCCTGAATCCTTCGCTGCTCGCTCAGCTGGGTCAGTGTCTCGATGCGCGCAATGTTGAGGGACGCGGTGATCCGCTGGGCGTTGTTGCCGAACTTTTCAGCCAGGGCGTGCATCCAACGCTCGATCCCAAAGGCGACGCAGCCGGTGCTGGCTTCTTGCCCCTCGACGGTGATGGCGCAGCGCTTCCCGAAGAACCGGCGATGATAGTTGATCGAGGCAATGGCAAGCTTGCCGTCATAGACAAGTTCTTCCTTCGTCGGAAAGATGCGGCCCGCGCGCGCTGCTGTGCTGTTTTTGTCGAAGAACGGGTCTGTCGCCGGTTCGAACGCGACCGGAAGCCCGAGGTGATTCATGAAGGTCCCGATCAGCATGCGGTAGGCGCTGAGATGAGCCTTGACCGCCTCTGCAGTGCCCACACAGACAATCTCACGCATCGAAAAGCCGCGCAGGCGCTCCAGGCCGCGGAAGTGGGATTCGCTGCGAAAGCAGCTTGCGACCGTGGTGAAGTACTCGCTGCTGGGGAGCTCGCGGCCGCGAAGGCTGAGGTAGACGTTGTAGCAGGCCGCCGGAGGTAAGCAGTACTCAGGGTCTCGCAGATGAGTGGCTGGAACGGCCTCGGCGCCGGAGCCTCCCTGCCTGCGCTGGCCGTAGTGGTCCTGTGCCTCGTCGTGGAGCGTGCAGGCGCACATGACCAATTGAGGGAAATTCCGGAAGTAGTCGAGCGCGTCCAGGTCGCGCACGCGAACAAGCGAGGGGTAGCGGACCTCCTGGGCATCACAGTGGCTCGCCCAGTTGAGAAAGAGGTCCTCCAGGCTGTTGAAGACGGCGACGCCGGCCGGTGTGATGGTGGCCATGCCCTGGGTACTGGAGAAGAACTCGGTGCTCATCGAAGACTCCTGACGGCAGGTTCATTGGACGGTCGAATGGTCCTCACGCGGTTTGCGGCAATGGCGGAGGGAAGGTGAGCGCTGGGGGTCGCTGGATCATCGAGCGTCTTTGCCATGACCGGTAGAAGCCCGCCGGCACGATACGTCTCCATCTCGAGCGCTGTATCGATACGACAGAGGAGGCCAACCGTCTGACCCGAAGACCGAGGCCTCGTGATCGAGAGCACAAGCCTTGCCCGGGGGGAAAGCCCCTCGGGGGCGCTGATCGACAGGAGCTCACAGCCCTCAAGCCCTAGCGATCGCCACGACAGCCCCTTTGGGAACTCCAAGGGAAGCACGCCCATCGCGACCAGGTTGGCCCGGTGGATCCGCTCGAAACTCTCGGCGATGACCGCCTTGACACCGAGCAAAGCCGTGCCTTTGGCTGCCCAGTCCCGGCTCGAACCGCCGCCGTAGTCTCTGCCGGCGACAATCACGAGGGGCGTGTGCGTGCGGCGATAGTGGGAGGCTGCTTCGAAGATGCTCACCTCCCGGCCGCTGGGAAAGATCCGCGTGAAGCCTCCCTGTCGGCCTGACAGAAGTTCGTTGCGGAGCCTCGGGTTGGCAAAGGCGCCGCGGACCATGACGTCATGGTTGCCTCTGCGGGCGCCAAATGTGTTGAAGTCGCTGGTCTCGATGCCGCAACCGCGCAGGTAGTCGCCGGCAGGCCCTGCCTCTGGGATCGGTCCGGCCGGCGAGATGTGGTCTGTCGTCACACCGTCGCCGAGCAGCAAAAGAATGCGGGCGGCGCCGATGCGCCCCAGATCATCGGTGTTGCCGCCCGCGAGGTCCGAGAAGGGGGGACGGCGAATGTAGGTGGACCGCCGGTCCCAGTCGTAGGTGGGTCCTGTTCCCCCGCATAGTGCCTGCCAGGCCTTTGTGCCCTCAAAGAGCCGGGCATAGCGTTCCACGAACGACGTCGGTTGGACCGCCTTTGCCACGGCTGCGCTCACAGCCACGCCGCTCGGCCAGATGTCCCGCAAAAACACGGGCTCTGCGTCGCCGTCGATCCCGATCGGGTCTTGCCTTAGATCGAGGCAGAGGGTGCCGGCCAGCGCATAGGCGACGACGAGGGCGGGGGAGGCCAGGTAGTTGGCCCGCACGAGCGGGTTTATCCGCGCTTCGAAGTTTCGGTTTCCGGACAGCACCGCCGCGACGGCGAGGTCATGCTCTGCAATGGTGCTGGCGAGATGGTGGTTCAGCGGTCCCGTGTTGCCCACACAGGCACCGCAGCCAAACGCGGCCACGCGGAACCCGAGCCGGTCCAGGTCATCCTGGACACCCAGATCCTCGAGATAGTCGCTGACGACCGTGCTGCCTGGGGAGAAGGACGTGGCGACCCAGGGCTTGCTGCGAAGGCCTCGTCTGACAGCATTGCGTGCGAGCAGCCCGGCAGTGACCATCGCAGCGGGGTTGGAGGTGTTGGTGCAGCTGGTGATTGCCGCCACCACGACGCTGCCGTCCCTGATAGCATACGATTCGGACGCTACCATGTGGGATCGCTCCCTGCGGCCCCCGGTGCCAAGCCGTTGCTTGAAGTCATCTGCGAGGTCGCCGAGTGTGACACGGTCTTGCGGACGATTGGGTCCGGCGAGCGCCGGTGAGACCGCGCCCAGGTCAATGTCGATCGTCCTTGAATACTCTGGGTCAGGCGTGTCCGCGTCGCGCCAGAGCGCCTGAGCCTGGGCGTAGGCCTTGACCTTGTCGACCTGCGCGCTGGGACGGCCCGTAGCGGTGAGATACCGCAAGGTCTCCGCATCGATCGGGAAGTAAGCACACGTCGAGCCGTACTCGGGCGCCATGTTGGCCAGTGTCGCTCGGTCGGCCAATGAGAGACTGTCGAGACCTTCGCCGAGAAACTCCACGAAGCTGCCGACTACGCCGGCCTCGCGCAGCTTCTGGGTCAGCATGAGGGCAATATCCGTGGCGCCAACGCCTTCCGCGGGGCCGCCGCGGAGCCGCAGACCGACCACCTCCGGCAGGGGCACCTCCAAGGCCCGCCCGAGCATTGCGGCCTCGGCTTCCAGGCCGCCGACACCCCAGCCAAGAACACCCAGGGCGTTGATCATCGTGGTGTGGCTGTCGGTGCCGATCACACTGTCGGGAAACAGCAACGGGGTCTCCGGCGACCCTGCACTGGTAACGACCGTGGCGAGGTACTCCAGATTCACCTGGTGGCAGATGCCCTGGCCGGGAGGAACGATCCGCAGATTCTCAAAGGCGCCTTCAGCCCAGCGCAGGAAACGGTAGCGTTCGGCGTTCCGCTCGACTTCCCTGGCCATGTTGTACTGCAGGGCATCGCCTTCCTGGCTCTTCTCGATGATGACGGAATGGTCAACGACAAGATCGGTTGGAAGCGTCGGGTTGACGAGGGAGGGGTCACCGCCCGTGTCCTCCACGCGGTCGCGCAGGCTGGCGAGGTCAACGAGAGCGGGAACACCCGTGAAGTCCTGCATCAGCACGCGCGCCGGCCGAAACCGCACGGTCGCCCTGCGCCGATGCCGTGGATGCCAGTTCATCAAGGAAATGACATCGTCAAGGCCCGACCGGCCCTGCGCGTAGGCGCGCAGACTGTTCTCGATCAGCAGCCTCAATGCATAGGGGAGCCGATCGATGCGGTGCCGCCGGGCATCAAAGGCTTCAAGATCGCCCAGGGCCGAGAGCGCGTAGTAGCTGTAGGAACAGCCGTCTAACTCGAGAAACCGCAGCGGATCAAAGGAGCGGGAAGGCGCTTGCATCTGTAGTCGCTTGGGCTCAAGGGATGTGCCGGACGCCACCTAAGACCAGGCCAGAGCTATTTGATATTCAATACTGCCGGTTATATCCGAGGATATTGCGATGCCGCCAGGGATGCTCAGGTTGGCACCAAGCGGAGAGCCTGCACCAGGGAGACGAGTGCGGAGGAGCCGTCTCAGCGGAGCGCATTCGCGCCAAGGCAGGGCCGTTACGTTGGCATTGCCCGGGCATACTGAATCTCGAATCACGCAGCGTGAATACAGTATGTCGAAATATGACAATTCCTGACCTGGGGTTGTGCCTTTGCGTGCAGGTATGGATACTTTTTCTTGGTCGTCCCAATCACATCAGCAGTGCCGTTGCACCGTGACGGCAGGGGTAACACCAAAAGCGGCAGAAGTCGCTGAAAGGGGTGTGTCCGCATGGAACAGGAACACAAGGTCTCCGAGGACCGCACTGTATACGAGAGGATCAAGGAACTCTTGGTGGGTTATGCGTTCCTGCCGGGTGACAGGCTCCATGTCCCGGAACTGGCCGATCTCCTCAAGGTCAGCGCCACACCGGTCCGCGAGGCTTTGAACCGGTTCTGTGCAGAAGACCTTCTCACAACGGTCCCGCATCGCGGCTTCTTCGTGAGAAGGCTGGAACAGTCCGAGATCGCCGATCTCCTGGAAATGAAATACATGATGCTCAGCTACGCAGCGCGCCGCGGCGTGGGTGACCTTGAACTCGACGAGGCAGAGCTGCATGTCTTGTCAAGTCTGGCCGAGCTCGGCGCCAAGAACAGGAAGACCGAGGAGCGTCTGCGTGTATACAGGCGCTGCAGCGTCTCGATGAATGCCATCGTCATGTCGCTCGCGCGAAACCTCTCGATGCTCAAGTGCCTGGAAAACGTCATGGACCGTCTGCACTTCGTCAGTGAGACGGAGGCCACGATGGAAGGTCAGGTCGAGTCAATCCTGCAGGAGTCGGCAACGATTGCGCTGGGGCTGATTTCACGCGACGAAAGGACTGTCGTGCAGGCCTTGGAGCGAAGGCATCAACGTGAGCAGTCGCTCCTGCCGGAGGTCATGAAAGAATGTGTGAACCGTCTCTATCTGCGATGCCGGCCGGTTCCCCAAACAAGGGCGCGCACCCTGCGGCTTGAAGCCCTGCCGGCCTAGTGGCTCCGCGGTTGGCTCCGAGACGGGGGCGGCGCGCGTGCTCAAGGAGCGCGCCGCTGATTCTGTCTGAGAACCGCACAGATCAACTGTCCGGTTTCATGCACGTGGCTCTCAAGGAGCCGCCCCGCCCTGTCGGCGCTTCTAGCCTCGATCGCGGCCAGGATCGCCTGATGCTCTGCAACCGACGCGTCCCAGCGTCCGGCGGAGTGAATGGCGGCGAAGCGCGCGCGGGTGGCGCTGCTGATCAGCTTGGCATGGAAGTCGATCAGCCTTCGGTTGGCGCTTCCCTCGACAATGGCCCGGTGTATCTGATCGTTGAGCTCGAAGTAGCGCGCTCGGTCACGTTCGCGGTGGAAGGCATACATCCTTTCGTGAAGCGCTCTGAGCTCAGAGCGCTGGGCCTCGGTCATCCGCCGGGCCGAGATCTCGCAACAAAGGCGCTCAAGGGCTGCCAAGGCCTCGAACACCTCGGCTGTCTGCTCAACCGTGATCTCCGTGACATAGGTTCTCCTGTGGAGTTCCATAAGGATCAGCCCCTCCTCCTGCAGGGTCTTCAAAGCCTCGCGAAGGGGCGTGCGCGAAACCTGCAGGGAGCCTGCGAGGTCGCTCTCGTTGATCTTCTGGCCTGGTTTCAGGCGCCCATGGATGATCATGGACCGCAGTTGCGTGGTCACGGCCGCACCGAGGGGTTCGCGGGAGACCGATTGCGGGTCCGAAGACTTCGTCACGTGTCAGATCTCCTCTCTAGCGGTCGCGACAAGATCGCGCCTGATTCCGATTGAGCATGCTGTCTGGGGTCTCGTTCCCGCAGGCACAGCGCTGCGCTTGAAACGCCGGCCCGGTCCAATCGCGTCAGCTGCCAGGGTGCTCTGTCAGGCATCGCATCCTCGGGCCTGAGCGGCTGCAGTCGCCTCCACCCCAAAAACAGGCGACATTCAGTATACGGTATCCTAAAATATGTCTTTATGAGATTATCGTGTCTTCACAAAAGTTATTCAAGGTTGTATGTGAGGGTTGCCGCGAAACGGCCTGTGGCTGGCAGGAGGCCGCTCGAGTGTACAGGCGTCACGAGCGTCCTGCCCTCACGGAGGTCGGCGGCGGCGATGAGAGGTCGGGTCAGCAGAGGGCCGGCCCTCGTTTCGGGAGGTAGGGGCCATAGGCCCAAGCTGAAAGGGAGAGTGACATGAGATCAGGACTGCGCCGACTCCTTGGCATTGCTCTTTTGGGGCTGCCATTGATTTTCAGCGGCACGCCGGTGTTGGGCGAGACGATCCGGGTCGCCGGCAACTTCGCCGTCGACCACTCGAGCAGCAGAGCCATGGAGATATTCAAGCAGGAACTGACAGCGCAGAGCGGCGGTGCGCTCAGCGCTGACATCTTCCCGGCCATGCAGCTCGGCGGCGCTCAGGAAAACGTTGACCAAGTCCGCTCGGGAGCGGTTTTCGCCACCTGGATCGGGATTGCCTATCTTTCCCGCACGGTGCCGGAACTCGAGGCGGTCAGCTTGCCTTTCGCCTTTCCTGATCGCGAAGCGGCGTTCCGGGTGATCGATGGCAAGGTGGGTGAGTTGCTCGATGTTCGGCTGGCAGCCAAAGGGTTCCAGTCTCTGGGCTACATGGAGCTCGGGTCGCGCAACGTGACCAACAACATCCGGCCGCTGCGGACCATGGCCGATTTTGCGGACCTGAAGATCCGCTTGCAGCCGAACGAGACTCATCTTGCGACCTTCAAGGCCATCGGGGCGAACCCCATCGCCATGGGGATCAAGGAAGTCTATCCTGCGCTGCAGCAGAACGTACTGGACGGGCAGGAAAACCCCTACAGCATCATTGCGACGCGGCGGTTTGACGAGGTTCAGAAGTATGTCTCCGACAGTGGCCACTTCTTCGACTTCATTGTATTGGTCGCCAACAAGGATCGGTTTGACGCGCTGTCAAAGGATCACCAAGAGGCTTTGCGTCAGGCCGCCTCGGCCGCGATTGCCTGGCAGCGCGCAAAGGCGGCAGAGGAAGACATTGCGTCGCGCGCCGAGTTGGTGAGGCGCGGCATGCAGTTTGACGCGCTGTCGGCGGAGACCCGCGCCCAGCTGCAGGCTGCGACGGCCGGAGTCGTCGACGAACTCAAGGCCAAGATCGGCAGTGAGATCATCGACGCAGTGCTCGCCGAGGCCGAAGGGTGAGAGAGAGGGACGGGGCGCCGGTACCCACCGGCGCCCTGTTCCAGGTCGCGCGGAGCGCCTTGGCCAGCGTAGACCGGCTTTCCTACGCAGGCGTCGTGTTGGTCATGGGCCTGATGGCGACCATCGTCGCCGTTCAGGTCTTTGTCCGCTACGCCCTGGGGTCGTCGATCGACTCAGCGGACGAACTGGCGCGGCTGTTCTTCGTCTGGGCTATGTTTTTAGCAATCCCGCACGGCGTGCGCCACGGCGTTCACGTCGGCATTGAGGCTCTGGTGGCGCTCCTGCCGGCCGGCAAGCGCCTGCTGCTTTATCGCTTGAACAGCGCGCTTGCGGCGGCGCTCATGGCACTGGTCTTCGTTGCAGTCTTGCCGGTGATGGTCGGCAAGTGGAGCGAGCGCATGCCGACCCTTGAGATCACTGCCGCCGTCTACTACATCGCCGTTCTCATCGCCGCCGGGCACGGCTGCCTGCACCTCCTGCTGCAGGCCTGGGGCGGACCGAGCACGTGGGAGACCTCTGATCCGACGCCGGAGGGCGCGGCGAGCGGAGGGCGACCGGCGTGAGCCTCGCGGTGGTGGCGGTCTTCCTCGCACTGGCGCTCCTTGGGATGCCGCTGGCCTTCGCCCTCGGGGTCGCATCGCTTGGCGGGCTGCACCTGGCAGGCGTCGGTATCACCATTCTTCCCCAGCGCATGCTCCATGCCGTCGACAGTTTTCCGCTGATGGCCATCCCCCTGTTCATGCTGGCCGGCGAGTTGATGGTGAAAGCGGGCATCGTCCGGCGCCTGGTCGACTTTGCGGACAGTCTGGTGGGCCACGTCCACGGTGGGCTCGCCCATATGACGGTCATCTCCGGTATGCTCTTCGGGGCTGTCAGCGGTGCCGCCGTGGCCAGCGCCAGCGCCCTCGGCTCGACGTTGGTGCCGGCGCTGCGCAAGTCGTACCCCGTGGACTACAGTTCCGCTGTTGTTGCGGCCGCGGCCAATCTCGGGCCGATTATCCCGCCCAGCAACGCGATGATTGTCTATGCCCTGATGGCTGGGGCCAGTGTCTCGGTCGGAGACCTCTTCATGGCAGGCGTCTTGCCGGGGCTGATCCTTGCCGCCGGTTTCATGGTGCTGGCGAGTTGGCAGGCCAGACGCCGCGGCTATCCGCTGTCCGGACGGAAGTTCAGTTTCAGGCGGCTTTTCGTCGAAACCCGCCGCGCCCTTGTGATCCTGCTCATGCCCGTGGTGGTGGTGGGCGGCATCGTCGGCGGCGTCTTTACGGCCACGGAGGGCGCGGCCATTGCAGTTGTCTACGCCCTCTTCATCGGCTTTGCCGTCACCCGAAGCCTCAAGCTGACCGATCTGCCCGATGCCCTCTTTCGCGCCGCGGTGACGTCGGCCATGGTGGCGGCCCTGATTGCCTTCGCGGCCACGGTGACCTTCGTCTTCACCATCGATCTTCTGCCCCAGCGCCTGGCAAGCTTTCTGCAGGACCTGACGCAGGATCCGGCAGTCTTCATTGTCATCGTCATGGTCCTGCTGATCGTCGTTGGCATGTTCATCGAATCCAATGCCGCTTACATTATGCTGGTGCCGCTTCTCGCGCCCGTTGCGCTCAGCTATGGCATCGATCCTCTCGTCTTCGCCTTTCTCTTTGTGCTGAACCTCGTGGCCGGGATGATGACCCCGCCGGTGGGGGTGCTGCTCTTTGTGATGTGTGGGGTCTCGAAGATCTCAATGGGCGCGCTGGTGCGTCACGCCTGGCCCTTCATCGTGCTGCAATACGCGGTCTTGCTGCTCTGCCTGGCTGCCCCGGCCTTGATCACCTGGCTGCCGAACGCGCTGAAGCCCTAGACGCGGAGGCCGGGCCCGCAGGCCGCAGGGCCCAACGCCCTCGCGCCCCAGACCCTCCTGTCCCAGACCCTTCTGTCCCAGAGCCTCCTGTCCCAGACCCTTCTGTCCCAGAGCCTCCTGTCCCAGACCCTCACGCCCGCGCGGCCAGAGCTGCGCGGCTAACGCAGGTATCTGCTTTCGATCTCCTTGACCCGGTCCATATCCTGGAGACGGAAGAGCTCTGTGACCGGGGCGATGTCCTGGTGGACGGATTGAATGCCGCCGTCTTCGAGAATGCGCCGATAGACATCCTGCAAGGCGGCGACCATGGCCCGGATGCTGTGGTTGCCCCAGATCACCATCCCGACCTTACCCGTCGCCTTCATGCGCGCTACGGTCATCTCCGGGTAGGCGGTCGGTACCAGGATCAGCGGGGCATCGCCGTTCCAGGCTGCGATGAACGCCTCGATCTCTGCCGGCGTACTCTGCTTTGAGTGAATGAGCAAGGCGTCCGCGCCGGCCTCAGCGTAGGCTGCCGCGCGCTTGAGGGCCTCATCGTGTCCCAGCCCGGCGATCAGGGCCTCGACACGGGCGATAACGAGGAAGTCGTCGGAGCTGCGGGCGGCGCAAGCCGCCTCCAGCTTGCCCTGGAACTCTTCGATCCTCAGAAGGTCCTGCCGGCCACCGGACAAGAGGCTCGTCACTTTGGGAAAGGACTTGTCTTCAATCACGACGCAGGCCGCACCGGCCCGCTCGTACTCTTTGATCGCGTGGACAACGTTGACGGCATTGCCGAACCCCGTATCGATATCGGCGACGATTGGCAGTGACGTTTGCCCGGCAATGGCGCGCAGCATCTCCAGATGCTGCGTCATCGTCGTCAGACTCACGTCGGCCAGGCCCAAGAGCGCCGACAGCTCGAAGCCGGATGCCCAGAGTGCATCGAAGCCCGCTTCTTCAGCGAGCTTTGCGGACAGCGGCGAGTGGGTTGCCATGGCTTGAACGGGCCGGCGCTCGGCGACCAGGGTGGCAAGGCTCTTCACTCCGGCCGCTCCCGCAAGGAGCCTTCTTGGAGAGGCACTGAGAACGTTGGGCTGCGATAACCGCCAGACAAGGGGGCGGCCTTTTCTTGCTGCTGGGTCATGGCCTTGGCGCGGCCTCCGGTTTTGGGCGAGGGACTTCGGGTTTGAAGTCCCCTGGGTGCGGTGGTAAAAGGTATATACCTTTGTGCAGAGGAGGCGCAAGGCCATGCCGCTGACAGACTCTTGCGGGATGCTCCGATCCAGGATCGCGACTGGGAGCACCGGCCGGGACAGCAGGTCGTGACGGCCGGCGAGGCGGTCGCCCTGCCGGTTTGGCAGGTCATTGTCGAGACCTTGCGCAAGGAGATTCAGGACGGACGCTATGCCGGTGGGGAGCCGATGCCGCCGGAGGCCGCGATCGCCGGGCGCTTTTCGGTCAGCCGGATTACGGCGCGCAAGTCCCTTGCGCAGCTCCAGCAAGAGGGGCTGATCCGGATCGAGCAGGGGCGGGGGACCTTCGTCTACAACGACATGATCCCCTATGATATCGGCGGTGGCACTCGCTTCTCGCAAAACCTCTTGAGGCACAGCATCGCGCCCGGGCGCCACCTCATCCGGGAGCGGACCCTTCCTGCCAGCCGCGAGGTGGCGCGGGCGTTGGGCCTGCGCAAGGGCGCGAGGGTTTTGCATCTGCTCGTTCTTGGGTGTGCGCAGGACCGCCCCATCTCCCTTGGCCACAACTACTATTCCGCCGCCCGCTTCGCGCAGCTGGGCCGGGTGTTCCGAGAGGAGAGGTCTCTCTCCAAGGCGCTCCAGGTGCTGGGGGTCGCTGACTACAGGCGCCGGCAGACCCGTATCGTCGCACGACTGCCGAACCGCGAGGAAGCCCACCTCTTGCAGCAACCGCCCGGCCGGCCGGTTGTCGAGACGGTCGGACTGGATGTCAGCGGGAAAGGCGAGGCCATAGCCTACGGCGTGACCTGCTTTGCCGGCGATCGCGTGCAGCTTGTGGTGGGCGAGGGCGACGACCCCTCGGCACCGTGATCAGTGTCTTCGCGCCGCCCAGAGGCGGCTGGTGGCAGCGAAGGGGATGGTTACTTTGTCGCTCAACACGGGAGAAAGACCATGACCGAGCCCTGGCCCCTTGATCGATCCAAGGGCGTGGCGGAGGGCCGCAGTTCCGGTTCAGCCTTCGGCGCCCTGGTGTGGACCGTTGCAACGTCGGACGATAAGTCCCTTGCTTTCCCCCAGCAAGTCGAGCGCTGCTTTGCGAAGACCGAGAGGGTGTTGAAGGAACTCGGTTCCGACAGGCGCTATCTGCTTTCCGTGAACGTGCTGCTTGCGGACCTCGGGGACAAGGAGGCTTTCGATGGCCTGTGGCGGACCTGGGTCGGAGACGATCCCCGTCACTGGCCGCAGCGCGCCTGCGTAGGTGCAGTCCTTTCAACGGGAACGCTCGTCGAGATCGCCGCGGTTGCTGCCCGCCCCTGACCTGTCCCGTGCCTTTCCCTCAGGGTGAGTGCGCGGCAAGGCGGGCGTCGGTTTCCCGGCAGAGTCTGACCAGCCAGCGGCAGAACTTCTGGCTCAGATCTGGCGCCACGCTGCGATCGACAGAATACGCCCGATAGGTCATGCCGCTGCGCACGCGTGAGTGTGGCAGGACAGCCAGTTGATCGCTGAGGATCAGATCGCTCAAGTAGATTTCAGGCGCAATCAGGACGCCTTGACCCGTCGTCAACGCCGGGATGGCCAGGAAGTGGTGATCGAAACGCGGGCCCTTGCGGGTTTCCGCCAACGGGATGTCGAGCGCCGCTGTCCAGCAAGGGAGGGCATCCGGGCGCGAGCTGACCGCAATGAGCGGGACCGTCCGCACGATCGCCTCCGGCGTGCGTCCGTGAATCAGTGCCGGAGCACCGATGCAGGCAAGGCTCTCGTGGTGCAGCAACCATTCATCAGCGGCTTCTGCGAGGTGGAGATCACGGGTCACCAAGACATCAAAGCGATCCGTGCTGTTGGGCGCCGCAAGCGAGGTGACCATGTCGATGGTCGCACCTCCATGCCGCTCCGAGAAATCGCTCAACTTGGGAACGACCAAGCTGTAGGCGAGCGTTGAGATTGAGGTTCTGACCGTTATGCTGCTGACCGCCGGGCTCTGGCGGCGCATACGCTCTGCGGTGAACAGAATGCTGTCGAGTTGGTCTGCTGTTGAATCAAAGAACAGTTTGCCAAAGCTGCTGAGAGCAATGCGGCGTCCCCGACGCTCGATCAGGCGTCCGCCGAGATAGCGCTCCAGGACGGCCAGATGGCGGCTGGCCGCACTCTGGGTAATCCCCAGACTGCGGGCTGCCTGGGTCACACTCAGGTCCCGTGCAATGGCGATGAAGACGCGGATGGCGTTCAGCGGGACGGTGTCCGACGACTTTCGCATGAGCTGCTCACGATCTGGGGTCCGCAAGACGGGTTCACGACATTATAAGATTTCTGGGCGGCCTTATCGCATTTACTCATCTTTGTAACATGAGTGTCCAGGTCTTTCCTTAAGAGCAGGGCAGCCGCGGACCCATGGTCGGGCTGCGGCCGGTCACGCTTCAGGGGAAGGCAAAGTCTATGTTTCCTGCGGTTGAAGAACCCACCGCCCGGTTTCCGGGCCGGATGACGCGGTTTCTCGCGGAGCCGTCATCGGGGCGTCACCCCTGTCCATTACGCTGCGTCCAAAAGGCCAATGCATATCGCATACGGTATACGGTATATCATCCTACATACAGCATGCGGGGGCGATGGACAGTGGGGATCACGGATGCAAACGACGATCCGGTGGGGGCACTCCGACGGCAGGGGCAAGCAACGGCACATGAGGCCTGCTGCTGAGGCTGGTCCTTCGCGACTGCCCCGCTCCGGGACAGCGCGCAACCAACCATTCGAGGAGGGAGTTATGTTACGCAGTCTTCAGGCTCTGCGTGCTTCGGCAGGTGGACTGGTCAGCGCCGTCGCGCTCGCAACGGCGCTGGCTGCCGGTACGGCCGGCGCGCAGGAGAACAGCGTCCGGATCGCGGTTCAGGAGAACCCTCTGGTTCTCGATCCGGTGATGATTCAAAGGAACACGGCTTACCGCGTCCTTCCGAACATCTTCGATACCCTGATCAAGGTTGACTATCAGGAAGGGCAGCAACTGGTACCGGGCCTCGCGACCGGGTGGCGCTACCTGGACCCCACGACCCTGGAGCTGACGCTCCGCAGAGGCGTGACGTTTCATGACGGGACCGCCTTCACGTCGGAAGACGTTGCCTTCAGCCTTGGCGAAGAGCGCCTTGGTGAGGGCAAGCCGGGCCACGGTGCCTATAAGGGCTTCTTGAGCACCATCGCGAGCGTGGAGGCCGTCGACGACTTTACGGTTCGGGTCACCACCTTTGCACCGGATCCCGTCCTCGAGCTGCGCCTCAGTGGCTGGGGCGCGCAGATCGTCAGCAAGGATGCCTTCGAGGCGTTGGGCGGCGATTGGTCGCGCTGGTCGGTCGGTCCGGTCGGCTCCGGGCCCTTCCGGGTCGAACGTTTCGTTCCCGGCGAGGCTTTGGTGCTCTCGGCCTTCGACGGCTATTGGGGCGATGCGCCCAGCGTCGACGAGGTGAGGTTCCTCGACGTCCCGGAAGTCTCGACACGCATTGCCGGTCTGGTTGCGGGCGACTACCACATCATCGCCGAAGTAAACCCGGATCAGATCGAGACGATTGAAAGCCACAAGGGGTTGCGTGTCGCCGGTGGCACGATCCGAAACCACCGCATCCTCACTTACGATTTCGATAACGAACTTCTCCGGGACATCCGGATCCGCAAGGCGCTCAGCCTCGCGATCGACCGCCAACTCCTGGTGGATACCATCTGGCAGGGCAGGGTGGAGATCACGAACGGGCTCCAATGGCCGGAATTCGGTCCGCTCTACGACCCGACGCGTGAACCTCCGGTCTATGATCCCGAGGCCGCGCGCAAGCTGCTAGAGGAAGCCGGCTACGACGGAGAGGTGATCCCTTACCGGATCCGCAACAACTACTATCCTTCGGAGATAATGGAATCAGAGGCCGTTGCGGCGATGTGGAGGGCGGTCGGCTTCAACATCGACCTGCAGATCAAGGAGAGCTGGGATCAGGTCTTTGCCGAGCCGGGCACCGGCATTCGCAACGGCTCTGCACCGCCGCTCTTTGCTGATCCCATCTCCGGTCTCTGGCGCAACTACGGGCGAGAAGGCGGCGACGAGCACCGGGAGAAATGGAGCAACGCGGAGTTCAACGCCCTCGGCAAGACTTTGCTTCAGGAAACCGACGTCGCCAAGCGCGCGGCGGCCCACGCGAAGATGCTTGAGATCTGGCACGAGCAGGACCCGCCGTCGACCATCCTCCATGCCTTGGGCCAGTTCTACGGGCTCAGGCAGGGTATCGAATGGACGCCATACAATGTGGCCTTTATGGATCTCGGTGCGGGCAATCTCTCCTTTGTCGGGACCAACTGATGTTCGAAGCGCCGATCGAAGGCATCGCGCCGGGGCCCTCAGCCCCGGCGCGACAAGCGCTGCGCCCGGAAGGGAGAGACATTCTTTCTGTCGAGGATCTGCGGATTGACTTCGCCGATCCGCAAGGTCCCGCACGGCAGGTGGTGGCGGGAGCGACGCTGCGGGTTCCGCTTGGCGGCTACGTCGCCGTCATTGGCGCCAGCGGATCGGGTAAGTCCCTGACGTGCCTGGCCACCATGGGTCTGGTCGACGGAGCGGCCCGGGTTTCCGGGCGCATCTGCTTTGCCGGCCGCGTCTTCGAGGCGGCCGACACTGCTGGGCTCGCCCGGCTGCGAGGATCGGGCATCGCCATGATCTTCCAGGACCCCTTTGCGTCTTTGAATCCGGTCCGCAGCATTGGCGCGCAGATCGTGGAGACGCTGCGGGTCCACGACGCCAGCCTCTGCCGGCAGACGGCGCGCAAAAAGGCCTTGGCTCTCCTGGACCGGGTCGGGTTGGACCGGGCGGCCTTGCGCTTCTCGCAGTATCCTCACGAACTCTCCGGCGGCATGAACCAGCGCGTCATGATTGCCCTTGCCTTGTCCAGCAGCCCTCGACTGCTGATTGCCGACGAACCGACGACGGCTCTCGATGCCCGGATTCAGAGGCTTGTCATGGATCTCATCGACGACCTTCGCGTGTCGGAGGGGCTGTCCATCCTCCTTGTCAGCCATGATCTCGGGCTTGTCCGCGACTACGCCGATGCAATCTACACGATGGAGCAGGGCCGGACCGTCGAAGTCGGGCCTCCGGAGAAGCTGGCCCAGCAAGTCCAGCTCCAAGGCGGGCCTTGTCAGAGCAGCGAGGCGGTCGCGTGAGCGCGCTCGAGCCGCCTTTTCTCCGGGCCGAGGGGCTCTGCAAGACCTATCGACTGCGTTCGGCGCGGCGCTTGAGCTTCAGGCGCGGCACCTTTCATGCCTTGAGGGACGCGTCTTTCCAGATCGCCCGCGGGGAGGTCCTGGCCGTTGTTGGCGAGAGCGGCTCCGGGAAGTCGACCCTGGCCCGGCTCCTCGTCAAGCTTCTTGAGCCGACGTCGGGGGACGTCGTCCTCGAGGGAAAGAGACATCGAGACCGGCGCGGAGAAGGACTTCGCGCTCTGCGTCGGACAGTCCAACTCGTCCAGCAGGACAGCCGCGGCTCCCTTGACCCACGCATGACTGTGGGAGACCAACTGGTCGAGATCCTCAAGGTCCATGGGATCGGCTCCCATGCGGATCGGCCGGCATTGGCTGCCGGTCTCCTGGAACAGGTCGGGCTTGACGGCGGCTTGACCACACGGTTCCCGCACATGCTCTCCGGCGGTCAGCGCCAAAGGGTCGTCATTGCCCGGGCGCTGTCGCTCGCTCCGTCGCTCCTGGTCTGTGACGAGGCGGTCTCGTCCCTCGACGTGGTTTCCCAGGCGCAGATCATCCAATTGCTGGCCTCCCTGAACGCCCAGCGCGGGGTCACGCTGGTATTCATCACTCATGACCTCAGGCTGGCCCAGGAGATCTCTGGCCGCCTGGCTGTGATGCAGCATGGGGAGATCGTGGAGTTCGGCGCTACACGGGACGTCCTGGCGGCTCCGCAACACAGCTATACGGGCAGCCTTGTCGCCGCCGCAGCAGGTCGACGGTGCAGGCAGGAGTCCGGCCCTGCCGGGCGGTGGGCGTGATGGCCGCAGTTGTCCGCAAGGTCCTGCGTGCTCTGCTCAGCGTGTGGTTCGTCGTGACTGTTATCTTCGTCGTGATGCGTCTATCGGGGGATCCGGCTCTGGAGATCTTCGGTCCCGAGGAGCTGCCCGAGGAGGTGATGGCGTCCTTTCGGGCGACCTGGGGTATCGACAAGCCGATCTGGGAACAGTACCTGACCTACGTCGGCAACGTTTTGCAGGGCGATTTCGGGCGCTCTTTTGTCGAGTACCGCTCCGCCTCCGAGATTGTGATGGAGCGTCTGCCCAAGACCCTGGCGCTGATGGCGGCGAGCCTCGCCATCACCTTGCTGATCGGGATCCCCGCAGGCATTGCTGCCGCCCTGTTCCACAACGGCCGGCTCGACCGGGTCCTGACGGTTGGGGGAATGGTCTTCTATGCGACGCCGAACTTTGTCCTCGGCATCGCCCTCATCCTGGTGTTCTCTGTTTGGCTCGGCGTCCTGCCGGTCGCGAGCAGCGAAGCCTGGGAGAGTATCCTTCTGCCAGCCTTTACCTTCGGCGCCTCGGGAGCGGCCGTCTTCCTGCGCTTTGTCCGCGCGGCCATGCTTGATGCGCTGCGCCAGCCCTATGTGCTGGCGGCGCGGGCGCGCGGCCTGCCTTGGCGCCGCGTCGTGCTCGGACATGTCTTGCCCAACGCGGCACTGCCGATCCTGACCATTGCCGGGCTCACCGTCGGGGCCATGGTGGCGGGCTCGATTGTCGTTGAAACGATGTTCGCCTGGCCTGGAATTGGCCGCCTGACAACAACGGCGGTCGGCTTCCGGGACCTCGCTGTCATTCAAGTGATTGTCTTCCTTGTGATGGCGGCCATGGTCATCACCAACCTGGTGGTCGATGTGCTCTACGTCGTCGTCGATCCGCGCATCCGCATTGCCAAGGCGCCCCTATGACGCTGCTTTCGCGAACCTCTGCCCGAGCGCGCGGAGAACTCCTGCCAAACCGCTTTGAGCCCGGCCGAAAGGCAGCGGCGTCTCGGTCTCGCGTCAACTGGGTTGTCGTCGTCGCCGCGGTCTGGCTTGGTCTCTGCGTTTTTGCGGCCGTCTTTGCTGATTTCATTCAGCTCTACGACCACCGGGCCATAGACCTGCGCGCGCGCCTCGTGCCGCCAGTCGGATTTGGCGGAACCTGGCTGCATCCGCTCGGCACGGACGAGCTTGGGCGTGATATTTACAGTCGCCTCATTGCGTCGATACGCATGAGCCTGTTGCTGGCGCTCATTGGCACGCTTGGCGGGGCGATCCTTGGGACCACTCTCGGGTTCCTCGCGGCGCATTTCCGTGGCCTTGTGGACGATGCGGTCATGGTCTTCATCGACATTCAGGCATCGCTGCCCTTCTTCGTGGTGGCCTTGGTCGCGGTCGCCATTGTCGGCCCCAGCCTTTGGCTCTTCATCATCTTGTTGAGCGTCTTCGGCTGGGAACGCTACGCAAGACTGGTGCGCGCTTTGGCCATCTCGGCCACAGAGCACGGCTACGCCGAGGCGCTGCGCGGGCTTGGGGTGGGGCCCTTGCGGGTCTATGCCCGGCACATCTTTCCCAACATCGCCGGCGCGATCATCGTCAATGCGTCCTTGAACTTCTCCGAGACCCTGCTTCTCGAGAGCACCCTCAGTTTCCTCGGTCTCGGCGTGCAGCCGCCTGCGACCAGCCTTGGGAACATGGTCGGCTTCGCCCGTGATTACCTTGTCTCGGCCTGGTGGATGGCTGTCTTCCCCGCTGCGGTCATTCTCTTCTGCACCCTCTCGATCGGCATTCTCGGCGATTGGCTGCGCGATCGCCTCGACCCCAACACGCGTTAAGCCCCAAAGGCAAGCCCACTCTGTTAGAGGATCTTTCATGACCACCACAATGCACAGCAACGATGCGGGCTTGATCCCGCCCGGCAAGCGGATCTACGGCGTCGGTGTCGGCATCGTCACCATGGATCGCAGGTTCCCAAGGCCGCTGGGCGACATGGCGAACGCGGCGACCTACGGGTTTCCGGTCCTCTTTGACACAGTCCTGGGCGTGAACGGCATGCCGGCGCTTTCGCCCGGTCAGACCCATGATCTCTACGCGCCGATCTATGAGAGCTGCATGCGCCTTGTCGACAAGGGGGTTGTCGCCATAACAACGACCTGTGGCTATGCAGCCCTCCTTCAAGGCCGGCTTGCCGCAGAGCTGCCGGTAGCCTTCGCCGCTTCGTCCTTGGTCCAGATTCCCTCGATCCTGGCGGCCCTCGGCCCCCAGGCAAAGCTTGCAGTCCTCGCGGCGCGGGGCGCGAGCCTGACGGCCGAGCATTTCCGCGGCACCGGGGTGCGCGAAGACCAGTTGGACCGCCTTTCCGTCATCGACTTGCAGGAGGCACCCTCGTTTCACGATGCCATTCTGGAGCGGCCCGGTGAGGTTCCGCTCGACGTCGTAGCGGCGCGCGCCGAGATTGTTGCGTTGTGTAAAGCGGCGGCGGAGAAGGACACCCGGATCTGTGGCTTTGTTGCCGAGTGCGCGAACGTCGGGCCCTATTCGCAAGCGGTCCGCGAGGCGACGGCCTTGCCGGTGTGGGATGGCATCGGCTTGGTGAACTGGTTGCATCACTGCACGACGACGCGGCTGCACTAGGCCATCGCGGGTGGCGCCGAGACTACGGAAAGGATCTAAGGCATGGTGGTGTCGGAGCGCGTGAGGGCCCCGGATCCCGAACGCACGGTTTTCGTCAACGGGGACTTCGTTCCGGAAAGCCGGGCCCAGGTTTCCGTCATGGACCGCGGCTTTCTCTTCGGGGATGGCGTTTACGAGGTTACTGCGGTCATCGATGGTAGGCTGGTCGACGCCGTGCCGCACCTTGACCGGCTTGCGCGATCTTTGGCCGAGGTCCAGATTGCCTGTCCCTGGAGCGCGGCTGAGTTGACGGCGATACAGCGCGAAGTGGCGCGCCGCAACGGCATCGACGAGGGAACCATCTATCTTCAGATCACACGGGGCGCCGCAGACCGGGGCTTTGCCTTTCCCGAGCGGAGTTCCCCAACGCTTGTCGTCTTCGCGCAGCGCCGCCAGCTGGTCGGAACCCGCAGCATCGCTGAAGGTATCGCCGTGGTCACCTGTCCGGACCTGCGCTGGCGGCGGCGCCATGTAAAGAGTGTTTCCCTGCTCGCCCAGGTCCTGGCCAAGCAGCACGCCCATGCGCAAGGGGCGGGCGAGGCCTGGATGACGGAGGACGGCTTCGTTACGGAAGGCAGCTCTTCCACGGCCTTTATCGTGCTAGACGACGGGCGGCTGGTTACCCGCTCGCTCAAGAGCAATGTGCTCCCGGGCATAACGCGTCAAACCGTGCTGCGCGGGGCAGAGCGGCTCAGGCTGCAGCTGGAGGAGCGAAGCTTTACCCTCGAGGAGGCCAAGACGGCTCAGGAGGCCTTTGCGACCGGTGCGTCCTTTCTGGTCACACCAATCGTATCGATCGACGGGCAGAAAGTCGGCAGTGGGCAGCCTGGCGCGGTCGCAAAGGAGCTCCTGGCCTGCTATCTCGACCTTCACCGGGCGGGTTGAGGCTAGGCGGAAGGGGAGCGTCGCCGCAGACCGCCATAGACGATTCCGCCAGCAATGAGCGCCATACCGAAGGCCATGGCGAGCGTCAATTCTTCCTGGAAGAGGAGGAGTCCGACCCCGACTGCGAAGACCATCTGGGATGCGTCGACCGGCGCCAATGCTGAGGCCGGTGCAGCGCTGTAGGCACGGGCCAGGAGGACTTGCGATCCGCAGGAAGCAAGGCCGCTGAAGGCCAAAAAGCCAAGGTCCGCGAGGCTCGGTGTTACCCAGTTCTGCACTGCGAAGATCAGGAGCAGTGCGGAGGAGAAGAGAGACAGGTTGAAATAGATGAGGATTGGTGTCTGGACGGCCGCTGCCGGCTTCAAGAGCAGCTGCAGGGCGGCCGAGGAGAGCGCGGCACCGAGCACCAGCAGGAGCGTTTGCGCGGTGACAAGGTTCTCGGGTTGTACGATGACGACCACGCCGAGGATGCAGATAGCAGCTGTGAGCCAGTCGGCGGGGCTACCGCGTTCGCCGAGGAAAACGCGCGAGAGAACCAGCAGGAACACGATCTTCGAATAGAAGAGCGTGGTGACGCCGGCAATCGATCCGCTGCGAAGTGCGAGGATGAGTAGGATCGCAGTCACTGCGGCGAAGACTGCTCGAGCGGCGTTGAGGAGGAAAGCGTCTCTCTGCGGTCTCATCATCTGACGGCGCTCGTGCCGAACCAGGAGAACCGCTCCCGCGAAGACCGCCCCGAAGAGGTAGAGCAGGAAGGTCGCTTGAACTGCGGGGACAGCCGGATCCAGGAACTTGAGAGACGTGCGGTTTGCGGTGAGGAGGGCCACGGCGAAGAGAGCCTGAAGAACCGCAACCTCAACCGAGTTCTGACTTGATCCCGGCTTGGCGAGAAGGCCTTGCCGCTGCCTGGTCATCGGCCCGGCTGGGCGCCCATAACGTGCGGAGCCAGAGTTGTCTCGATGAAGCTGTTGGCCGGCGTCTCGAACCCGCAGGCGCGGCCGATACGCACGACGGTCCCGTTCATCCAGGGTGTTTCCAGCCGCCGTCCATCTTTCAGGGACCTCAGAGCGGCCGAGGTGCGCTCAGGCGCGAGGCGGTCGACCTTCGTGAGGAACGCCTCGGGCAGGGCCGGTGCCAGACTGCGGCCCTGTCTGGAGCCGGCCAAGACAGCCTCCTGCGCGGCCTCGAGGAACATCGAGCGCGCGCTCTTGTCAGTCTGGACGACCGCGATCGGTTGCCCGAGCGCAGCTGTCGTGCCCCCAAAAGCGACCCTGAATGCAAACTCCTGCCAGACCTCGTCCTCAATGTCCCGGTGCTGCGAGGCGTCCACGCCGGCGTCGACGAAAGCCTGGTAGAGTGCCGCGCAGGCTCCGGCCCGGGCGTCGTCGTAGAGGCCAATCCTAATCTCCGCCTTTTCTCCGGACTGGAGGATCTGGCCCGGCGCCAAAACCTCGGCCGCGGCGGAGACGACCGTCTCGATCACGCGTTCTGGTCCCAGAACCGCTGCGAGCCTTTGACCGCTATCGACCCCGTTCATCAGACAGAAGACCGGAGTGTTGCGGTTGTAGAGTTTCGAAACGAGCTCTGCTGCAGGCTCCAGATCCCAGAGTTTGACACTGACCAGGACCGCATCGACGGGCGTGCCCGGCGGGGGACGCTCCGTCGCGGTTACCGGGTTGATAACCGCATCGCCGAAGCGACTGAAGATCCTCAGCCCCTTCGCGCGCAGCGCCGCCAGATGATCGCCGCGCGCCATAAAGATCACATCATGGCCGGCCGCCGCGAGGCGACCACCGAAATAGCCACCGATCCCTCCGCTGCCCACGACCAAGATCTTCATGCCTGTCCTCCTGTGCTCGCTGGTTGGCACTCCAAAACCACTCACACCTCGGCCCTTTGCAGTCGCGCTGTCCAAGACGCGGTTCCGAACTGACGGCAAAAGACCGGCCCTCTGTGCTCCGGGGTCGCTGCGCCCAGGCTTACCGCGCCTTTGAGCGTCCCGCTGTTGTAGGTGCCCTCGAAGCGGTAATAGCGAACCAGGGGCGTGGCCTGGTGGACGGCCTCCAAGACGACGGTGTTGGCGGATACATAGCCGGAGACGCTGCCCTGGGAGTGTTCGGTCAGATGCACGCCGGTAACGTCCTCCCCGGATTGGGTGAGCCGAAAGACCTGCGCGGCCGAGCGGATCAGGAAGGAGACCGAAAGATCCCACTGGCCGCTGACATCAACGCTCGCAGGCGCGCGGACGGCTGGCTTGGCGACGCGACCGGGGTTGCGAAGGAGATGGGAAAGGGTCTCCGCAACGACCTCTGTTTCGGCATCGCTGATGTTCACCGGGTCGAGGAGAACCGAGTTCTCGGTCGACCAGAAGTCGTGGATCAGAATCCGGGGGTCTTGATCAAGGAGAAACCGGCGCAGCTCTTCGGCGGTGAATGCAATGAGGCTTTGGTCCCAGCGCACGCGCAGCCGGACCGCGGTGACGGAGCCGGGACTGGAAAAGAGCTCCGTTGCAACACCTGGAATGGCCGTGACGGCGCGCTCGATGACATCGAGGCGCGGTTTCCAGGCAGCGATCTCCGCCCTAGCCGCGGGTGCCGTGATCCAGCGCTCGATCGCTGCCACGGCACCCACCATCTCTTCCTTGCCGACTTTCATGGCGCGGCCGAAGGACTGATGCGGGGCGCTCATGAGCCACACCGCCTCGCAGAGGTCTTGGCGTCCGATGAGAATGGCAGTTGACTGCGGCGCGCGGAGATACTTGCCGCCGGAGTAGACGACAAGATCGGCGCCCTGAACGAGCCAGCGGTCCGGGTTGGAGGGCGAGAGCCCGGCGGCGTCGACCAGTACAGGGACGCCCCTGCGCCGTGCAATTTCGGCGACGAGGGGCAAGGGCGTGCGGGCTCTTGCATCAACGCGGCCGAGCAAGCAGATGAGGACCACCGAGCCGTCGAGGGAGTCTTCCAGGCCATCCAGGTCCTCCGCGCAGACGATCTCGGCCCCAGCCAGGCGCAGGCCCTGCTCGTAGGCGAAGCGGTGATCGGCCGGAACGAGGACGCGATTGGCCAGGGCCCCCGTGTCGGGGAGCCGCAGAACGGCCTCCGGGTCATTGCCGGCGATACAGGCGGCCGCTGTCAACGCCAGCGTCGCCGCAGTTCCGGCTGTCACGACCCCCCACTCGGCGCCGGTGAGTTCCGCGAGTCTCTGTCCGATGCCGCGCGCCAGTTCGTCCAGGGGCACAAAGGCGCCGGCCGCGGACGTCATGGCGGCGAGCACGTCATCGCTGGGATTGCTGCCGCCGTAGTCGGTTCGCACGCCGGCGCAATTGATCACCGGCCGGGTGCCCAAGGCACGAAAGACTTCGCCCGGCGCCGGCCCACGCCCGGTCGCGGGCTCACGAAGCGGGGCGAACGGCCGGGCGGGAGAGGCTTTCGTCGTGCTCATGCCAGCCTCGGCAGAGCCAGTGTGAGGGACGCAGCGGTGATGAAGAGGCCGTTGACCAGGTACATGAGGCCGCGCTTGGCAGGTACGCGGATGGGTGCGACGTGGAGGAGGACAAGCGTCGCAAAGCTGAGGTTCACGGCAAGAGGAAACAGCGACTCGGGCACCAGCGGGCGCAGCAGGAACAGAACGGCCAGAAAGGGGACATCGTAGGACAAAGGGACGCCCGTGAAGCGGCCACCGGTGGACATCCCGAAGGTGTTGAAGTAGGAAAGGCGCAGGGCGCCGGCCGCCAAAATCGCTGCCGCGAGGGCGTAGGCCAGAGGCTCGGCCTGGTTCACCTGAATGACCACAACGGCGGGGAAAACAGCGCCGGATACGAGGTCGGCGAAGCTGTCGAGGCTCTTGCCCATGGCCGCAGCGTCCGGGTGGCGTCTGCGCAACCGCTTGGCGACCAGACCGTCGATGTCATCGGCGAGAACGGCCCAAAGGACCACTGCCGTCCCCAGTTCTGGCAACCCGGAAAGCGCGAGCTGCAGCCCCAGGGCCGAGCAAAGCAGGCCCAGCATCGTAATAGCGTTGGCGGGGTCGTAGAGATAGCGAAGCATCGAGAGCCTCCCACGGGCTTTCTGTCCTGTCATCCGCCGCTCGCGGAAGCTGCGGGCGAAGCCGGTCTTGGGGTCTCCGCGAAGATGGCTTCGGCGGCTCTGAGGTCCTCTGTGCTGTCGATCTCATACCAGCGGAACTGACCGCAATGGACGGCATGGAGGCTGACGCCGCCATTTCCGATCAACTGCGCCAGGAGCTCTTCGACATAGCTTCGCGTCGCGCCGTCGGCGATCAAGCGGTCGAGGGCCGGGACAAGCTGTTGGCCCAGGGTCTCGCCCGACAGGCGCATCAGGTTCATGGTCTTGAAGAACGGCGCGGAGACCTGTTCGCTTGGCTCATGGTTCATATGGACCCCATCGATCAGGCCGCCAGAGTCCACGGTCACGGCGGAACCGCTCATGTCCATGGAGAAAGGGGCGACCGCGGCGACGTCTCCGGCCGGGTTCGCGGCCAGCGCCCGCAAGACTTCAGCGTCGAAGAAGACATCGCCCTCAAGCAGGAAGGTATCGCCGGCAAGCAGAGCGTGGCGTGCAAGCCAGAGCGAGTATGCGCTTCCGGTTCGCTCAAAGACGCTGGACTCGCAGTAAGTGATCTCGATCCCGGCGAAGAAGGTGCCGCAGGAGCGCTGGATGGCCTCCTTGCAGTAGCCGACGACGATGGTCGCCTCCGTCACTCCGACCGCGGCAAGATTCCGCAGTGCGTTGTGCAGGATCGGGACGCCGTGAACCGCCACCAGTGGCTTGGGGCGGGCGGCTGTCAGCGGGTGCAGCCGGGAGCCGAGGCCGGCTGCGAGGATGACGGCACGCTGGGTCGTTGGGGTGGGTCGCATGGAGACTTCCTTCTATTGGGTTGTCTGAGGGCTGGGCCCCTGGCCCTTCTTGTGCCGTTACTGCGCTGCGCGGAGCAGAGCAGGGGAGCGCCCGATCGCATTCAGCGCCGTGACCACGCGGGTGAGCGCACGCTTCAGATCGTCCGTGGGAAGGCCGTACGACAGTCGCAGTCCCGACAGATCGCCAAAGGCGGAGCCGGGCACAGTCGCGACACCGGTGCTGGTCAGCAGCTGTGCTGCCACCGCCTCGGCGTCTTGGAAGCGGCTGCCTTTGACTGTCAGCAGCGGTGAGACGTCGAGATAGAAGTAGAAGCCGCCTTGGGCCCGGGCGGCTCGGACTTGCTCGAGGCGGCTTAGAATCTCCAGCCCCTGTCGACGGTTCTCAAGAAGCAGATCCTGCAACTCGCGCTCGTAGGCCCTGTCCCCTTGGCGCAGGTAGTTGAGGACGGCGTGCTGCGCAATGACGTTGGGGTTCGAGGTCGTGTGGCTTTGCAAGGCTTTCACCGCGCCGACGAGGCGGGCCGGTGCGGCCATGTAGCCCAGGCGCCAGCCGGTCATCGCCAACTGCTTGGAAAAGGCGTTCACCACGACGGTCAAGGGGCGCACCTCCGGTACCACAGCGAGAAGGTGTTCGGCTCCGCCAGGTTCATGAATGAAGCCTGCATAGCAGCTGTCGAGAATGATCCAGAGGCGATGCTTCAGGGCGATCTCGGCAAGACCGCGCAGACAGCTGCGATCGTAGACCGCACCGGTTGGATTGTTGGGCGTGTTGATGATTATGGCGCGGGTGCGGGCGCTGAGACAGGCCTCGATGAGGTCGGGGCGCGGTACGTAGCCGCTGGCGGCGCTATCGACAAAGACCGGCTTCGCGCCGGCGAGGGCGACCTGGGCTGGGAAGGTCGTCCAATAGGGGCGGGGAATGATCACCTCGCTGCCGGGATCGAAGAGCAGCATGGCGGTGTTGAAGAGCGCCTGTTTCGCGCCGGCCGTGACGGCAATTTCCTCTGCTTCCCAGCGTTGGCCGGAGTCTTCGCTCAGTCGTTGCGCGATTGCCGCGCGCAGCGGCAGCAGACCGATGGTGTCGGTATACCGGCTGACGCCTTTGGTTATGGCCGCGAGCGCACCCTCGCGTACCGCATCCGGGAAGTCGGCCCAGATCTCCCCGGCTGAGAGGTCGATAATCTCCTGGCCACTCGCGGCGGCCGCCTTTGCAGCGGCCCGCGCACGGGCGGTCCCCGATGTGCTGAAGAGTTCGCTTCTTTGCGCCAGGGCAGGGGCGGCGCCCGCGGCTCTTGTGCTGGACATCTCCATCTCCTGATTCCGGCGGGAAGATCAGACCCCGCGACCCGTGCCGGCTGGTCTCGATCACCCGCGCGGCGCGTCGGCGGGCAGATACAGTGTTTCGGCTCT
This sequence comes from Rhodospirillales bacterium BBD 1991-14, assembly GCA_001657395.1. Taxonomy (GTDB): domain Bacteria; phylum Pseudomonadota; class Alphaproteobacteria; order Kiloniellales; family Kiloniellaceae; genus Pelagibius. The sequence goes on from LYSY01000006.1 coordinate 83,540, forward strand.
GGAGAGCTCGTCGTAGCCGAGCAGGCCGAAGACCTCGTTGAGGGACGCGACCTCTGGCTCGATGCCGGCGATGCTTTCCTCGCGCAGGATGCGCTCACAGACACTGCGCATAGCCGCGACAGCCGCGCGCATGTTGTGGTTGGCCCAGATCACCGTGGAAATCCCGGCGTCGCGGTAAACTGCGACCGCAGTACGGTAGTACTTTGTCGGCACGATCACGAGCGGGCAGCGGCCGCCCCAGGCCTCGGCGAACGACAGGATCTCGTCCGCTGTGGCCTTGCGGGAGTGGATGAGGATGGCATCGCTGCCCGCTTCGAGGTAGGCCGCGGCACGGTCCAGAGCCTCCTGCTCGCTGCGGCCGGCAATCAGCGCCTCGACCCTGGCCACCAGAACGAACTTCGGATCTGCGACGCCGTCCTTCACAGCCTTGAGCCGGCCGCAGAACTCGTCGACCTCGGCCAACGGGTGGCGTTCGCCGACGAAGGAGTTCATCTTGGGAAAGCCCTTGTCTTCCAGACAGACCCCGGAGGCGCCGCGCTGGGCCAGCTTGCGGGCGACGAGGCGCGCGTTGTTGAAGTTTCCGAAGCCGGAATCGCAGTCAACGAGAACCGGGACAGAAACGGCTGAGACCATGCGCTCAACCGTGTCGACGACCTCGCTCCACGAAGCCTCGTTACTGTCGCGATAGCCGAGGGTCGATGAGATTGACAGACCGGAGGCCCACAGTCCCTGAAAGCCCGCCTGCTCCGCTATGGCTGCGGAAAGCGCGTCATGGGCTTCCATCAGGAAGCTCAGGTTCGGTCCGCAGATAAGCTCGCGGAGGCGACTGTCTGCGGTGCGGCTCGGGGCGTTCAGAAGATCCGGTTGGCTACGGTCGAGAGGCATCGTCATCTCCTTGTCATGTCACGGTAAATTGACGGTCAATTTCTGAGCCGACAAGACAAAGAATGACAATTTTATTGAATATATTTTATACGTATATTGAATATACAATATAGTATTCGGTTTCTGGTGTTATGTGTTCAGTATACAGAAAGCATAGCATCTTTTTCTATATCCCTTGATTCGTTGGTTGAGTACGCTGAGTCTGGGCGGGTGCCGCCGATGGAAGCCGATATCCATACTTTTGCTGAGGGAGCAAATACGAAGCCCGCTGACGGGATTGCCCGCCGCCAGAAAGCCGCATACATCGCTGGTCGCTTGGCCGAGACCGCGTCTTGGACCGCGGTTGCGACGCTCCTGACTGCCATCACGTCGCCTGGCCCGGAGCGGTAAACGCGTTTCCGGGGGGAGCAGGTTTCCTTGGGGGACGGGATCGTCCATGACTTTCTCCCCGCAGACATCGGCCCCCCGCAGACATCGGCCCCCCGCAGACATCGGAAGGCCAGGCGGCGCGGCCTTTGGACGGATGATGCACGCTAAGAGCGATCCTTTCGGCACGCCCGGTGATCGGAATCCTATTTCCGTAGACTTTTCAGGGGGAAGTCCCGGCTGCCGGCTTGAGGCCCGAACGCGGTCTCGAAGACGCTCACAAGGCCCGGCTGACCGCACCGACAATCGGGTGCGAGGGCACGCTGGCGGGCCACGACGAAAGGTTGAGCCGATGGCCGCCCGGTAGGGGCATCTGTCCGGCGTCGGGCGCTGCCTCGCGGCGGGCCGGTGTCAAACCTCGCTACCGCCCGGCGCCCCCACTTCCCAGTGCCCCAAGAGCACCGGTAGCGGAGCGCAGGGCCTTGGGCGCCGGCCTCAGCCCGCGAACCCGCGGCGGCGCTCGTAGGCACGGCGCCGGCGGGGCCGCGGCTCTTCCATCTCCAGGTCCCGAAGACGGGCGCAGACAAACTCTCCTGTCTTACGGACGTGTTGCTCGATGAGACTGCCGGCTTCTTCGGCTTCCCGCCCTTCGATCGCCGTTAGGATCGCTCTGTGCTCTGCCACGGACTCGTCCCAGCGCTCGACGGCCCGAATAGCCGCGACTCGAACACGCCTCGCACCGACAATCAGCTTTGCATGAATCTCAATTAAGGTCGCATTTCCGCTGAGAGAAGCATAGGAGTGGTGAATCTGGTCGTTCAGCTCGGAGTACTCCAGGCGCTTTCCCTCGCTGTGAAAAGCGAACATCTGCCGATGCAGTTCCGCCAGCCATCTGATCTGGTCATCAGAGATTCTTCGGGTCGCAAGTTCGCCGCAGACACGCTCGATCAGTGCCAGCGCTTCAAACTGGCCTTGTGTCTGATCTGCTGTGATGCGCGAGACGTATGTGCCCTTGTGCGGCTCGATGAGGATCAGGCCTTCGCCCTGCAGCGCCTTCAGCGCATCGCGCAAAGGCGTTCGGGAGCACCCAAGAAACTCCGCAAGGTCATTCTCGTTGATGCGCTCGCCCGGCCGCAGCTTGCCTTCGATGATGAGATTGCGGACCCGCTCAGTGACAGCCACATGCATCGGAGCCCGGGAGACGCGACCTGGGGCCGTTTGGTGGCTGCCACCGAAGGGGCCGGATGGGGACGGCTCCAGGCCGTCTGAAGCCTGCCAGTCTTTCATGAACGGATTCCTTGTCTGAGGATGCCTCTCTGCCACAACCAATAAGCGATTCCTTTATCGTATACCTGAAAGAATATTGGTAGACCTCTTGGCGCGGTCCAGAGGAAAAAAAGTGGCACGGCTGAACCCGAAAACTCTGGTATTTCCTTGTCAAAGAGTGGATACAGTATACGTACACATGGCATAATACGATAATGCGTCAGAGACGAGATGAATTTTCGATTGCATTTCAAATGAAACCATAGCGGGTGAGGGGTTTATGGTCGAGGCTTTCGGTCGTGCAGACCAGAGTGGCCACTTCGTGTTCCCTTCGGGCATTCTGAAGGCATGAGTGCCATGATGGGGGAGGTTGTTTCATCGGACCGGGTCGAGCCCAAAACGCCCGCTCGGATTCTCCTCGGGATGTTGACCCCGTCATCCAACACAGTTGTAGAGCCTGTGACGGCGGCAATGATTGCGGATCTGCCGGAGGTTTCGGTGCACTTCAGCCGCTTCGCGGTAACCGAGATCTCCTTGAGCGCACACGCACTGGCTCAGTTCGAGCCTGAGCGAATCCTCTCCGCTGCACGGTTGCTGGCCCAGGCCCAGGTTGACGTCATCACCTGGAACGGGACCTCCGCCGCCTGGAAGGGATTCGCCAGCGATGAGGAATTGTGCCGGCAGATCAGTGCGGAAACAGGCATTTCCTCGGCCTCCTCTGTGCTGGCTATGAATGAAATCTTCGCACGTACCGGCGTCCAGCGCTTCGCGCTGGTCACGCCTTATCTCGACGCCGTGCAGGAGCGTATCGTCGCGAGCTATGCTGAAGCCGGCTACCATTGCATCGCCGAGCGGCACGAGAACGATCCCGGCAACTTCTCGTTCTCCGAGATCGATGAACGGATCATTGCCGATCGGATCCGTGCTGTAGCAGCAAGCCGACCCGATGCGATTGCGGTGGTCTGCACCAACCTTTTCGGTGCCCGCGTCGTCGCGGCCATGGAAGCGGAAATCGGCATCCCGGTCTATGACACGGTGGCTACCGGTCTGTGGAAGTCTCTTGTCCTTGCCGGTATCAACCCCGCCCGCGTCAGAGGATGGGGATCCCTGTTCAGCGGCAGCGCTGAGACCGCACAGGGCTGATCACCATCGGGGGCTCCGTGGGGGACCTGGACTCGAACCAGGGCTGCTCGGGACAGGGCCGAGAGTTCTACCGCTAAACTATCCCCCATGGAGTATCGGTGGCGGAGGCCAGGGCTGGGAGAGCTTCGACGATAATCTCCACTGTCCAGCCTGAGCGCTCGGAACGGCCTATTCAATCCTATAGAGGGTTATATATTCCGATCTTCGACGCATAAGCCGAGGCGCAGCAAGACGGGTGCAGGGCTTGGCTCACGCAGCCCGCCTCTCCAAGCGCGCCAACGCGGTCCGGGGACCGGCGGCAGAGCGGTCGCTGCGCATCCGATTGGCTCGCCGGGGCGCGAAGGCCGGCAGGCCCGGCACCTGGCTAGAGGTGGTCTTCTGCGGAAGCCCTAAGAGCTACCGCTTCCATACGATGATGTGGTCATCATCGATGCGGAGGTCTGTACCGAATGCTCTGGACTGGTCGACCAGCCTTTCAAGGGTCTCGGGCTCCTCTGCGGGCCGGCGCAGGATTGTCTGATTGCGATCGGACCGTCGGACTAAGGTGATGGCAACCTCTTTCGGGGCTCCGTCTGACAGCGTCACGGTGGCGAAGTAGCCGGTCCAGTCATCGTGCTTGCCGTGATGGCCGAACTCGAAACTGAAATTGCCGGCACCATAGAGTATGGCGCTTCCCTTGTAGACTTCGACACCAAGAGGGACATGCGGCCCGTGGCCCAATACGATGTCCGCCCCAGAGTCAATCGCTGCACGTGCGATCTCAGTCTGGTAGGCGAGGATCTCGGAACCGAGGCCCCAGTGGTGGGAGGCGACCAGGAAGTCCGTCCTTTCGGAAAGGGCGGCGAGATCCTGCCGGTAGAGGGCGAGTTCCTCAGGATCCGCCCAGGTTACGACCTCAGGCGGTATGCCAGGTCGGTCCGCTGCATGCGCCTCGATCCTGGGGCGATAGGCCGTATGGCCTCTGAGGACGGCGACCCCGGGTGAGCGGCTTGTCGCCTCGTGGTTCTTTGGCCAAAAGATCGAAGTTCGCTGCAGGAAGCCGTAAGTGACACCATCTTTCTCGACGATCGCAGGCCGGCCCGCTGCAGTCCGATCACAACCCGCTCCCGTATGCGCGATACCCAGTTCGTCGAGCCTTGCCAGGGAAGCTAGGATTGCAGCTTCTCCATAGGTCACGTTGTTCGCGGTGCCGACGGCGTCAAAGCCTGCACAACGAAGAGCCTCCGCTGCCTGTCTCGGTGCATAAAACCCTTCGCGTTCTGCCGGATTGTGATCTGGTAGATCGCAGAAACAGCATTCGAGGTTGCCGAAGGTCACATCGGCCGCCTGCGTGACCGTGCCGATCTGCGCGAAGACCTCTTGCGGCGCACGGACGCCTCTCAGGTTTATGTCTCCTGTCAGAATGATCTTCCGGTCCACCTCGAAACACTCCCCGTCACAGTCTGGTCTGCTCTTCGCATCCGCGCGGTTGCCGCCAGTGGGCTCGGGTCCTCGTCCAGACAAAAGGAATCCCGTCACAGGCTCGAATTCGCAAGAGTATTGTCTCGAATATAGCTCCCCGATGCTCTCTGATGCCCCGGCGCTGACGACCTTGCCGTGGGTTTGTCCGGCCTGGGGGAAGGCGCCCAAGGGACCCCAAGGGATCCAAGGGAAAGGTGATGGCAGGGGGACAGACGGAGGCTCACACCAGTCCGCCATGCTCCGGCGATCTCATCGATCCGGTCCCTGCTTCGCCTCAACGGGCACAGAAGTTAAGGGCCCGGGCGCCGTTTGGAGCCTGGGGACCAGCGGGCCGGATGTATCCCCTCCACTTGGGGCCGATGCCGCGGCCGGATTGAGGATTGACGAATGACAACCCGCGTTGATTCGCTGCGGAGGCCGCCGCTCCTTGACTGTGAGGCCCTTCTGCGATCTCTCGGTCTCTTCGACCAGGTCGCCAACAAGCCTAAGCTTGACGAGCGATCTCTGAACCGCTTTGCGGCGCGCGAGCTTTCTTTTGACTGGGTTCACATGGGCCAGTCGGAGCTTACGCTCCGCGATCTCCTCCAAACGCTGCGGCTCCATGAAGCGCTCCTGCCGCCGCGGACCGGCCACATCGGGAACTGGTCCAACATCGTCCACGGGCGTGCCGGAGCGCGCGACTACAACAGTTTGACAACCTGCAGCGGGGGGATCGGCTATCCTCTGCTGTTCGACTTCAATCAAACCGAAGGCGGGGCTCCGGGCCAGGGAGACTGGAGCTATATGCCCGGCTCCATCGTCGAGCGGTCAGAACGACAGAAGCTTCCGCTCTTCACCTGGGATGGTTCCGCCTTTGCGAGACGCGACCGCAGCGATCCATTGTTCACACCCTTCGTTATGACCGAACACGAGGGCGAGGTCATGCCGCTGACGCGTCTTCACAGGCTGCGCTGCGAGAGCCTTCTGCAGGTCGATTTCCGATTCCAGTCCGACCTCCTCCTGCAGCATCGAGAGCAGGTCGAGCGGATCCTGCATGTGCTGCTGAACGCAGCCCGTCGAGATGAGAACCCGGATGCGCTTCTACGGCGCCTCTTCGACCGGATTGCCTGTAGAGACGGCCGGGTTGCGCGGACGCACCTGGTTCGACGGGGAAGCGGGTTTCAGATGGGCGAGGTTCGCTACGACTCCGCCAAACAGCTGATTGAACACAGCCGTTTTCCCATCGTCGCGGCCGGGCGGCCGCAGGCGTTCGGTGAGAGCATCCAGGATTACCCGGATCAGATGCCGTTGATGTCCGCGCCCCTCTTCGTCCTCCTGCTTGCCGTCTTGAACAGCCACTTCCCGAATGTTGAGGAGCCGCCACCGCAGCTCACCCGGCCCTGCAACCCCCACCTGCATTGGGGCGGTCTTCCTATGGCGGGTTACCCGCCGCGCGACCGGGGGTACTTCTTCGAGAGCACCCGGCACCTGCGAAAGCTCTTTCGTCCTGTCATCGAGGAGGTCCCCGAGATCAGCCCCGTCTTCCTCGTGCTCCTTCCGGCGGGCGTTTTCAACCTCTGTCCCCACGAGACCTTTCCGCGAGACATCCAGTTGATGGCCGACCTGCTAAGCGCGGTCCGTCGGGAGTCCGATGCCCTGCTTGGCAAGCCCGCTGACATGAGCCGCCGTATCGAAGCAACCGTTGAGGCTTGGCAGGCGCGGGTCGCTGACGATCTCTCGCCATATCTGATCGGCCGCTTCGCGCCCCGTCCGGGCGTCATCCTCTCGTTGCCGGAACCGGTCACCGGCGGTCTTCTGCTGCTTCCGGAGTTCTTGGATCTCACCATCCAGCAGGCGTCCATGACGATGGGGGCTTTGAGCCGCGCAGTCTGGCAGACGCCGGCGGCACAGCACGTTTGCGGAGCCGCGGAAGACAGCAGATCCAGGGCGGGGCTGTAAGACGCGGTTGGCGCACGCTGCGTTGCCCGGTTGACTGTCTCCAGGGCCTCGGGGGGCGTCCGGGTGCCGACGGATCACGCACACTCCGGCGAAGACAAAGGCTCAGGCCTTTCCGCCGCTCCTTCGTGGGCCTGGCCGCTGTACCCCCGAGGGCCGCACCGCTCCGGTGCTGGCTGCGATCTCGCGCGGCACGCCAGGAGCCTTGTCCGGGTGCCTCTCCGGGCGCCCCGGGACGCTCTCGGCCTGCGTATCGCCGGGCCTCTGGGCCGCCGTTTCGGGCTGAGCCCCTGGTCGATGCAGCGCTGGCTGTGGAGGGTCGCCTCCTCGGCGTCTCTCCGTTTCCTGAAGGTGCCGGCGGCGTTGCAGCTCTTGCGGCGAACTTGCGCGCGCCAACTGCCGGAAGCTGGTTTCGTGATCGATGGCATCCCTGTACGTTCCGCTTCCGCGTGTGCGCTACGTGTGAACAGGGAGATCAAAAGAGGTCCAAACGTATGCGACTTAGGCTATTTTGAGGTGCACACGTTCACGACCTCGTCTGTTGAAGGGCTCAATAAACAATTGAAAAAGAAAGAACATTTGCTATCCGTGGCGCCGATGATGGACTGGACGGACCGCCACGAGCGGGCCTTTCTGCGCACCATCAGCCGGCGCACCCTGCTCTACACGGAGATGGTGACGACCGGGGCCATCCTGCATGGCGATCGCGACCGACTCCTGGCCTACGACGCCTGCGAGCATCCGGTTGCGCTGCAGCTTGGCGGTTCCGAGCCGGCTGACCTCGCCACCTGCGCCCGGGAAGGCGCGGCGCGCGGCTATGACGAGATCAATCTCAACCTCGGCTGCCCCAGCGACCGCGTGCAGCGTGGGCGCTTCGGCGCCTGCCTGATGACCGAGCCGGCACTGGTGGCCGACTGTGTCGCCGCCATGATCGACGCCGTCGAGGTGCCGGTCACCGTCAAGACCCGCATCGGTGTCGACGACCAGGATTCCTACGCCGCGCTCACGGCCTTCGTGGCCCGCGTGGCGGCGGCCGGCTGCCGAAGCTTCACCATTCATGCCCGCAAGGCCTGGCTGAGCGGGCTCAGCCCCAAGCAGAACCGCGAGGTGCCGCCGCTGCGCTATGAGGTGGTCTACGCGCTGAAGCGGGACTTTCCGGAACTGGAGATCATCCTCAACGGCGGCGTGATGAGCCTGGACGAGGCTGAGGCGCATCTGGCCGAGGTCGACGGCGTGATGATCGGACGCGCCGCTTACCAGTCTCCCTACATATTGGCGGAGGCCGACCGGCGCCTTTTCGGCGAAGCCGCCGCGCCCCTGAGCCGCGAGGAGATCGTCGAGGCCTACCTTCCCTATGTGGAAGCCCGCCTTCGCGAAGGGGTGCCGCTGAAGTCGATCACGCGCCACATGCTGGGCCTGTTCAACGGCCTGCCGGGTGCGCGCGCCTGGCGGCGCCACCTCTCAGAGGCGGCGCATCAGCCGGACGCAGGCCCCGAGGTTCTGCTGGCGGCACTGGACCGGCGCCGCGGCTCTGCCGAGGGGCGGCGTGCGGCCTAGCGTTTCCTTTGGAGCGGCGCTCCCGCCTCAGTCCGCCAGGCTTTTCTTGCGGTCCTGCCAGAGTTCCAGCAGGGCCAGGGCGGCCACGGCACCGCCAAGCACGATATGCACGGTGCGAAGCGCGCCGCCGTAGTCGAGCACAAAGGGCGCTGCAACGATCCAGAGGCCGCAGACAAGCTCAAAGGCCTCCTCCCAGCGCTGCAGAGACATGAGTTCCAGCAGGGCCACCATGGTGATGAGCACGCCGACAAGGCCGGTGCTGATTGCGACGGCCACGCTGGCTTCCACACCGACAAGAATGGGCGAGAGGACAATCAAAAGGCCCAAGCCGGCCGAGCAGAAGTCCTCCCAGCCGCGATGTTCGGTGATCCAGGATTTCTTGACAGAGGCGTTCATGACAACTCCTCCTTCCAAGCTGTAAGGCTACAGCCCGGGCGCCCATGAGGAGTCTGCGCTGTCAGTGCCATAAGACCCCCCGATCGGGCGCCCGGGCACTTGTTTGCGAGGAGTCTAGCGGGCCTGAGGGACGCCAACAAGCCCGACGGCAGCGCCCCGCTCCACAAGCGCGCCGCTCCGCAAGCTTGCCCCAGTCGGCCAGGGATCTGTACCTATGCCCATCTGGGCATGGGCTTTGCGTCAGAAGAACCAGGAGAGCCTGATCTCGAGGAAGCTGTCCTTCTCGAAGCCGCTCAGGAGGCCGTTCTCGTCGATGTTGTCGAAAAGCTGTCCTTCGATCTCGAGATTCAGATTGTCGCTGAGGCGCCGCTCGAACTCGACGCTGAAGATCCGCTCTTCCTGATCGGCATCCAGGATCACTCCGGCCAGCAGCTCGGTATCCTCGACGTCATTCAGCGCCAGACGGGCGCCCAGGAAGACATCGTCTTCGAAGGGCGTTGCGGGCGTTTCGTCGTCACGGCCGTCGTGCAGGTATTCGGCCAGCAGGCCGAGATCGGCGGCGCTCTCGAAGATGCCGAAGAGGGTGTATTCGAAGCCTCCGACGGCAGCGAAGAAGCGGTCGCCGTCATGGCCGTCGCGGGTCAGCGCTTCAAGCTTCAGCAGCCAGGGGCCGGTGGTGTATTGGGCGTCCAGGCTGGTCTGGTGGATCAGGTCGTAGCGCTGCCGCAAGGAGACGTTTCCGTCGCCATCGGCACGTGGGATCAGCCGCGGCTCCCGGCTCGTGCCGTAGAAGTGAGCGAGGCCGATGTCCCAGCCACCGAAGGTCTGGGAGTAGCGCAGGGCGAAGTCGACGTTCCACTCCTCCAGGCCGGACTCGTAGGAGGCATCGTCGTCGTCGATCGGCAGGGGACCGCGCAGGCGTGCCTCGTCGTCGGGAAAGGTGCGCTCTCGAAAGCCCGGCAGAACGAAGAAGCTGAGCGTGCCCCAGTCGCGCAGCAGGTTCAGGTTGACCATAGGCTGGCCCAGCTTGTCTTCCTGATCAGGGCTTTCGACAAGGTCGGTCTGGTTGACGATGTCGACCAGATGACGGGATTCGACGACGCCCCAGAAGACCTTGCTGACGCCGACCACCGTGTCCCAGTCGTCTTCGGCGTGGTACCAGCTCAGCTCGCGGATGTCGGCGTGGGTGCGGTTATCGTCGTCGGCGTCGATGCGCAGGAAGGGGATGAAGGTGATGCGGTCGTCGCGGCGGTTCCAGCGGTAGCGCAGCTCCGGCTGCAGGACCAGGGACGGTGAGATGTGGCTGTCGTCCTGCTCCGGAAACTTGGCACCCTCCGGAAAGGCGCGGACTTCGCCCGCGACAAAGCCGGAGAAATCGAAGTCCTGACTTAAGGCGGGCTGCGGGACTGCAAGACCAAGCATGAGAGAGGCGGCGAGAAGGCCCACCGCCCCCGGCCGTTCCAGATGCGGCATGCTCAGCGCAACCGCTTCAGGCGGTTGGGGTTGAAGTCGCGCTCGTTCACGCCGACCCGGAACTCCCATTCATCGAAAGTCAGCCGCGTCGTCTTGCCGGTCTGGTGGTTCACCATGTTCTGGTCATCCGCCCGCCAGTACTGGTCGAGGTACTGATTGTACTGGCTGAGGGTCAGGGTCTTCAGCAGGGAGTCCTTGCGGTCGTAGTAGTCGATCCTGATCGGCCGGTACTCCTGCTGATCGATCCAGGTCACCTGGCGCGTGTAGCCGGAGTTTTCGTAGCGCGGAAAGCGTTCGATGACGAAGCAGTCCAGGCCTTGCGCCGCCTCGCCGCAGGGCTCGTCGCGCAGCCAGCGGTAGCTGTACTTGTCGACCTCTTGGGACAGCAGGTCTTCATAGGCGAACTCGCTGCCGACGAAGGGGCCTGACTTGTTGGCCGAGGAAATGCGCTTCACGCGCTTGAGGGCCGGCAGGTAGAGCCACTGGTCGTCCGGGTCCAGGATCTTGGTGAAACTGAGAAAGGCCGTGCCTTCGATGTCGCGCGGGTGGTCGAAGACGACCAGCGATTTGTCGCCCTCGGAACGCTCGGGGACTTCCAGCGTCTGAATGCGCAGCTCGCGCGTGCTGCTCTGGCCCTGCTTGTTGGTCAGGACCATTTTCAGGGTCGAGGCGGAGTCGCCGAAACCGAGGTCCCGGCGGTCCACCTCCTCTGCGATGGCCAGGCCCTTCTCCTCGGGCGTCTCGCCCTGGGCCGGCGTGCCGGCCGCCACCAGCGTGAGCGCTGCGGAGGCCAGCAGCGAGGCGGTCAGAAGCGCTTTGCTAGTCACCGGCCTGGGGGAGCGCTGAGGGTTGATCGGCATGCTTTTTCTCCTTGTCGATCGCAAGCAGGAGGGGGGGCAGAAGCAGGAAGTCCGCGACCAGGGCGGCGAAGATCGCCAGCGCCGTCAGGAGTCCGAGGCTCTGGTTGAGCTGGAAGGCGGAGAGCGCCAGCACGACAAAGCCGGCGACCAGAACGGCGGAGGTCACTGTGAGGGCGCGGCCGACGGTGGCGAAGGCATAGCGCACGGCATCCTCAGGGCTGGCTCCTCTCTCCCGGCGGGCGCGCAAGTACTTGCTGAGGAAGTGTACCGAGTCATCGACGATGATGCCGAGGCTCGTGGCGGCGACGACGGAAGAAGCCAGTCCGATCTCCCCCACCAGCAGGCCCCAGAAGCCGAAGGCCATGACTGCCGGGATAACGTTGGGCACGATGCTCAGCAGGCCGACCTTGAGGCTGCGCAGAAAGACGATCAGCGAGAAGGAGATCAGGACCAGGGCGAGGCCGGTGCCGAAGAGCATGGACTGGATGTTGCGTTCGGAGATGTAGGCGAACATGACGAAGGGGCTCGTCGCCTCGGTGACGGAGGCGGGAATGTTTTCGGCGATCCAGGCCTCCGAGTCCTGTTTCAGAGTCCGCGCTTCACGGGTGGTGATGTTCTCAAGGGTGGCGATGAAACGCAGCGAGGACTTGTCGACATTGATCTGATTGTTGAGGTCGAGGCCATAGGGCAGTGACATCTCGAAGAGCAGCAGATACTGCGCTGCCAGGTCCCGCTCGTCCGGCAGGCGGTACCACTCCGGGTCGTCGGCGTGCATGTTCTTGTTCAGGCGGCGGAAGATGTCGGTGATGGTCTGGACGTGCACGATACCCGGCTGCTGGCGCAGCCAGTCGGAAAAGGCGTCGACCTTTGCCAGATAGTCAGGCTCGCTGATCCCGCCCTCCGCGGCGGCCGGCAGGGAGAACTCGATCTGGTAGATGCCCGAGAGGTTCTCCATGGCGAAGTCGGTGTCGGCACGGAACTGGATGCTGGGGTCGAAATAGTTGACGAACTGGTCGTTCAGTTCGATCCGCGGGATCCAGACTGCCAGGGCAATGATCAGGGCAGACATGCCGTAGAGCAGGAATTGGCGCCGCCGCAGAACGAACTCCGCGAGCTTCTGCATCAGGTCGCTGCGCGTCTCCGTCTGCTGCTTGACGCGCAGGGGGACCACGGCCAGGAAGGCCGGCAGGAAGGTGACCGAGTAGATCCAGGCGGCCAGAACGCCGATGGCCGTGATGTTGCCGAGATCGCGGAAGGGCGGCGCGTCGCTGAAGTTCAGCGAGAGAAAGCCGATCGCCGTGGTCAACGAGGTCAGAAAGATCGGGTGGAAATTCACCCGCAGGGACTCGACAATGGCCTCCCGCTTGCTTGCGCCATGGCGCATGGCGTGGAGCATGGTCACCAGCAGGTGGATGCTGTCCGCCACCGCCAGGGTCAGGATGATGGTCGGCGCTGTGGAGGAGGGGGGCGTCAGATTGATCCCCAGCCAGCCGGTAAGGCCCATGGCGGTGCCCGCGGAAAGGCCGATCACCAGGACCGTCACCACCGTGCCGGCCACCGAGCGCAGGAAGATCAGCAGCCCGGCGATGATGATGCCGTACATGATGGGGATCAGGGTCGAGAGGTCGACGAAGCTGGCTTCGCTGAAGGCATTGTTCAGCGCCACCAGACCGGTGGTCGCCACGGTGATCTCCGGGTTTGCCGCTTCGAAGGCGGCGATGATCTGGCGCGCTGCCGCCATGGCGGTCGGTACCTCCGCCTCGCTTTCGCCGGGCAGGGTGAGCGTCACGTTGACCCCTGTGGTCCGCCCGTCCGGCGAGATCAGGCGGTTTACCAGGAGCGGCTCGCCCAAAGCGACGGCACGGATCGCGGCGACGTGCTCGGGCGTCAGCTCGCCCCGCTGCGGGACAAGATCTTCGACCGTGAGGTCGTCGCCTTCCGCATAGCTGTGCTGGAAGTTGGTGATCGAATCCACGCGGCGGGAGTAGGGCAGCTGCCACGACCGCTCGGTCAGGTCTTGAACCGCGCGCAGGGTCTTCTCGGTGAAGACCTCGCCCTCCTTGGGCTGCAGGACGAAGAGGATGTTGTCGTCCTTGGTATAGACCTGCTGCATCGCCTCAAAGGCATTGAGCTGGGGGTTCTCCTCGCTGAAGAAGACCCGATAGTCGGTGGAAAAGCCCAGAAACTGGCCGCCGCTGGCAAAGCCGGCAGCGGCAGCGAGGCAGACAAGGATGACCAGCCAGCGAAAGCGGATCATGAGCCAGGCATAGGGCACGATCCAGCCGCCGCGCCCGTTCCCAGACTCCCCCGGGCGCCCGCCTGCTGCCGGGTCCGCGCCCGGCAGGGATCCGCTCTCTGCCTTGGTTTCTCTGGTCTCTGCCATGATTGCCGTCCTGTCGTCGCCTGCCTGGGTGCGATTGTGCTAGCCTTAGGGAGATGCTATAGAGGTAAACTACACTGTGCAGTTTACCTAGGCAGTTTACAAAGGAATCTGAACCCAAAGTCAAGTCGCCGGTTATGTCGCAATCGATTACTGATGACAGCCTCCTGACGGAATCACCGGAGGAGGCGTCAAAAACTAGGTCCCAGCAGGCGCCGTCGCCAAAGCAGCAGGCGATCGTTGCGGCAGCGGCCGAGCTGTTTCTGCATCAGGGCTACGGTGCCGTCTCGATGGATGCCATTGCCGCCAAGGCCGAGGTGTCGAAGCGGACGGTTTACAGCCACTTTCCGGGCAAGGACGCGCTCTTTGCGGCGGTCATGATGGATCACTGCGACAGCGTTGCCGGCATCGGCGATCTCGAACTCGATGCCGCAGGCGACCCTCAAGAGGTGCTTACCGACCTGGGGTGCCGCTTCCTGCCGCTGGTCACCTCGGCAGAAGCCATTGCGCTTTTCCGTATCGTGGTGGCGGAGGCCGGACGCTTTCCGGAGCTGGGCCAGACGTTCTTCCACTGCGGGCCGCTGCGCTGGATCGCGACGCTCGCGCCCTACCTGGCCGAGCAGCACCGCAAGGGGCGACTGGAGCTGCCGGATGCCGAAGCCGCTGCCGTCCGGTTTATGAACATGCTGAAAGATCCGCTGCATATGCAGGCTATTCTCGGTGTGCAGCAGGAGGTGACCGAGGCGGAGATCGAAGCCCATGTAAGGCGCTCGGTGGAGGACTTTTTCAAGCTCCACCGGCCGGCTTGAACGCGGGCTACTTCACGATCTGGGACTCCGGACGGAAGGCATGGAAAACGAAAGCGAAAGTGACGTCATAGGCGACGTCGACCATGCCCTCCGCCGCTGCGCGCTGCACGGTCACGTTGCCGACGTCCCGGCCCTGATCGATGGCGCGGGTGTCGAGGGCTGAGGCCTGCCCAGGCTCCCAGCTCAGGACCAGATCGCCGTCTTCGATCGTGCCTTTCTCCCGCAGCAGGGCCAGGCTCCAGGCCTTGTCGCCGACAGCCACCACCCGCTGCATCGGTTCGATCCCCTCCGGCATCTCGCCGTCATAAAGAAAGGGTTCGAAGGCGCTGTCGTAGCCAACGTAGGGGTTGGCGCCGTAGGGGCGCAGGCCCGGGTTGTTGGGGATCAGCACCTGCCCCTCGGGAAAGCGTGCCGCGAAGCGCTCCCAGGACTCCAGACGTGCCGGCACGATCGTCAGGCGTGTGCCTGTGCGCTCGCCGACAATGGCCTCGCCCAGAAACTGCTGCCACCAGCTTTCCGTGGTGCGGTCGTACATGACCAGGTCCGAGTTGCGCAGTTTGCCGGTGGTGCCGAACTCCGTCACCTCGCCCGCCACGGTGCGCTCGAAGACGACAGCAGAGTTGCACAGCGGGCAGTAGGTCACCGAGACCGGTACGCCGCCGACGGTGTCGTTGACGATCTCGTGCCAGGTGAGAATGCGCAGGGGATAGGCCCGCGCATCGCCGTTGATGGAAAGTCCGATAACCGGTTCGGTGGCGCTGAGATCCGTGACCTCGGCGACCGTCTTGAAAACCGGGTTGTCGATGGAGGGAATGCCGTCTTTCGGCGGTCCGCCGCTGCGGATTTCGTCAAAGCCGACCGACGTCATGGAGAAATCCGTCTGCGGCCATTCGTACGACCAGCGGTCCGGGTTGGCGAAAGTGCCGCCGCTGCCCATCGCAACGGCGCTGGCGAAGAATACCGCGGCGAGACCAAGTGCGGTCAGGCGGCGCCGGGTCGGTGAGGCGGCTGGCGTAGACATCGCCCCGATCATGGCGGCCTTGGCGCCATGGGGGCCAATCAATTTTCTTTGATGAAGAGGGGGTGAGGGGGGGGGAGGCTTTGAGGCGGGGCTGGTTTAGCGCCGCGTGACGGCCCGGTCCAGAGCCGGTGCCAAAGCCGCGACCACGCGGTCGAGGACGCCTGCCTGGGCCCCGGCGTAACGCTCCGCCGCGGCGGACAGGGCCTGCCGGTCAGCGGAGTCCTCCAGCAATCTGCCCACGGCGGCTTCCAGTTCTGCAGCGTTGGCGACCCAGCGGAGGGCACCGGCGGCCACCATGTCTTCGGCCAGCTGGCTGAAGTTGGTGGTGTGGGGGCCGGTCAGAACGGCGCAGCCCAGCTTGGCCGGCTCCAGAAGGTTGTGGCCGCCGGTCGGCACCAGGGAGCCGCCGAGAAACACCACCCCGGCCAGGCGAAGCCAGAGACCCATTTCGCCCATGGTGTCGGCGAGATAGATGTCGGTGGACGCGGCGATGGCCTCATCGCGGCTGCGCTGGGCCACGGACAGGCCCCTCGATTCCAGGGCGCTGCGCACGGCGGCGGCCCGGTTCGGGTGGCGTGGCACCAGCAGCGTCAGCAGGCCTGCATGTCGGGCGCTCAGAGCCTTGTGGACGGTGCCGCCAATCTCCTCCTCCCCTTCGTGGGTGGAGGCGGCCAGCCAGACCGGCCGCCCGCCGATTGCCGCGCGCAGGTCGTCCAGCGACGCGGGGTCGGCGGAGAGGGCGGGAGCGGCGGCCTTCAGGTCGCCGGGGCAGAACGCCTCCGCTGCGCCCAGGTCCTGCAGGTGCGCGAGATCGCGCGGGGAACGCGCCATGACCAGACTGAAACACCGCAGCAGTTCGGCGATCAGCGGGCGTGCGCGCCGCCAGGACCGGTGGGAGGCCGGTGAGACCCTGCCGTTCAGCAGCACCAGCTCTGTCCCGGCTGCGGCAGACCTGCGGATCAGGTTGGGCCAGAACTCGGACTCAACCATCAGGCCGAGTGCCGGGCGCCAATGGTCGAGAAAGCGGTCGACGGCTGCCGGGAGGTCGACCGGCACGAACTGGTGGATCGCCCCCGCCGGCAGCCGCTCGCGCATCAGCTTTGCCGAGGTGACCGTTCCGCTGGTCATCAGGAGGTTCAGTTCCGGGCGCTCGGCGCGCAGCCGCGCGATCAGCGGCAGCAGCGAGACGGCTTCGCCGACGCTGGCGGCATGCAGCCAGACCAGCGGACCTTCCGGCCGGGCCAGGCCCGGCGCGCCGAAACGCTCGCCGATCCGCGAGGGATCCTCCCGTCCCCGCGCCACACGCCGCCGCAGGAGTCCGCGCACCAGAGGGGCGGCCAGGGATCCCAGGACAGTATAGCCGCCATAGACGATGCGGGCGCCGAGCGTTCCCAGCCCGCCGCCGGCCTCCTTGCTCCCCTCCGGCCCGCAGCCGTTGTTCACGTCACGTCTTTCCGTCACGAAATCTTTGCTCAGGGCGTCCCCGGTTCTTCGGCCAGGCTTGCCGCAAGGGCTTCCTCTACACCGAAGGGCGGCGTCCAGCCAAGGGCCTCGCAGGCCGGCCGGTTGTCAATGGTCAGGGACTCGGTGAGGGCCGTGACAGCGGTACGGCGGTTCAGCAGAGTTCCGGCGAGACGGAGAAGCGCGGGCGGGCAGGGCCAAAGGCGCACGCGCTGCCCCATGGCGCGGCCCATGGCGCGCAGCAGGTCGGGGGTGGAGAGATCGGCACCGTCGCATACGGCCAGCGGTGCGGAGGGCGGCGGATCGGCGGTCAGCGCCGCCTCAATGGCGCTGGTCAGGTTGTCGAGGTAGATCAGGCTGCGCCGGTTGTCGATCCCGGCCAGCGGCAAGGGGAGATCTCTTGCCAGCAGCCTTGCGAGGCGGGTGAAGTTGCCGGGTGCAGCGGGTCCGTAGACCAGGGGCGGGCGCAACACGATCAAGCCCATAGGGCCGCCGGCGGATATCCTCTGCAGGGCGGCTTCCGCTTCCAGCTTGCTTTGCTGATAAGGTGTTGCCGCACCGGGCCCTGCGGCGGCCTGGGCGGCGCCGATCGAACTCAGATAGATCAACCGCTTTACACCGGCCGTCAGCGCCTGGCGGGCCAATGCCGCACTTCCCTCCACATTGACGCGGCGAAAGGCGGCCAGCGGGTTTGCGGCCTCTTCGCGCAGGACATGCACGCGCGCGGCGCAGTGGATCACCGCCTCGCAGTTTTCGAGGGCGCCCGTCCAGTCGCTTCCGCCATCCAGGCTGTCGACGAGGGCGCGCTCAACGCCCTCCGGCAGCTTCGCCTCCGGCCGCCGCACCGCCCCCCGGACAGCCCCCCGGACCGCCCAGCCTGTGGCCAGCAGCCTGCGGCAGACGGCAGCGCCGATGAAGCCGTTGGCGCCTGTGACGAGGACGCGTGCCACGGCCTAGAAGACCATCCGCTTCAGCACCGCCCGCGTGCCTTAATGCACCCGTTCCGCCGCTCGATTGAGGCCCCGTTCACTCGACTTGCGCTCTTAAGTTCGGTCGCGTTGACTGTTGTCTGGGTCTGGCGGCGGCTAGAAACGCAGCTGGCGGCAGACGCTGAAACCTTCTGCTGCTTCGACGCCCACGCAGCCGCCGCGAAACCGCGCCAGATGCTCGACATTCTCGATCGAGCGAGAGTGAGGAAAGGGGCGCATTTCCTGATGGTAGCACTCCAGGGCCTTGCGCTTCCTTTCCAGATAGCCGCTGACATCGACGAAGTGGCAGGGGGTAAAGGGCCGGCCGATCTCCGGCGTCGACCATTCGCTGGCTGAAATGGTCTCGAAGGCGTAGATGGCCTCGACCCGTGCTCCTGGAACGGGCCGGCAGGCTGTGAGCACGGCCTGGTGGGTCAGGCGGTGGTCGAGATTGAGGTCGCCGCCATGGTGCGTGTAGATGATGGCCGGATCGACCTCATTCACCGCCGCCTCGACGTGCTTGATGATATCGAGCAGATCGAGCTGATCCATGCGGTTGTCGGGCAGGCCGGCAAAGCGCGGCGGCTCGGTTCCCAGGCATTCCGCGGCGGCCCGCGCAGCCTGTTTCAGCGCGTCGATCGCCTCGCTGTGGGCATTGCTGTCGCGCTGTTCGCCGCGGGAGGTCGAACCCTCGGCCAGGATCAGCACGTGGACCTTGTCCCCTTCGTCCGCATGCCGTGCCGCGGTGCCGCCGACCCCGAGAACCTCGTCGTCGGGATGAGCAGCCACGATCAGAATGTCCTTGCCTGAAGCCACAGGTTCTCCCTTTCCGAATAAATCTCTTGGGCTTTCGCTTTGGTGCTCCTAGCTGGCCGACAGACTCTGCGGTCTGCGCAGCGTCTGGGCCGACTCGGCGCCGCAGTTGAACAACAGGTCGATGGTCGACATGTAGGGTTCGAAGCCGTCGAAGCACTGCCGGTATGCGGGGTGATCATAGTCGTGGAACAGAAGCTCGATCCCGGCGGTCTGAAAGGCGGCCGGATCGAGGTAGTCCCGCCCGAAGGGTCCTGAAAGATAAGTCGTCGCCCCGGCCTTCCGGCAGAGTTCCACGATCAGCCGGTCCTTCGTTTCCTCGCAGTCCAGCTCAGAGCTCAAGAGGACTTTCTGGTCCATGGAAAGGGCTTCCATGAAGATCTTCAAGCCGGCAGCGCTGAGCGCTGCGAGATGGGTCCAGGCCGCTTCAAACATCGCCTGGAACTGCGGCGCATAATCATCGAAGTAGGGAGCGCGGCGGTAGTTGAGCTCAATCGCCCGCCAGTGCTTGGCTCGCCAGTTGGTTTCGTTGTTCACCTCGATCTCGTTGAGCCGGAGATCGCCGTGCTTGCCCTTGCTGCGGATCGGCACGGTCAGCCAGCTCCAGCCCTGGGCCGTGCGGATGCGGTTGCGGTTGGCGAACTTCGTCTTGCTGTTGCGGTCGATCGCAACATGGTCGAGTACGATGAAGACATCGCTGGCGGCGATGCGGTCGAAGAACCCGAGCCAGGGGAGATAGGCAGGCTGCATGATCGTGACAATCACAGGCGCATGGCCTCCCGGCGCAGGTAGATCGTAAAGTCCCCGGAGTGATAGTCGTGGCGCAGAACCGCCCAGGGAGAAACCGTGCGGCAGAACTCCAGACACTGTGCCGGGTCTTCTCTGTACTCATCGCTGCTGGCCGTGCCCGCCCAACTGCTCAGGCAATTGAAGGCCAGACCCTTGCGGCAGAGTTCGAACATGCGGCGGACGGAGGCCTGGAGGTGTTCAAAAGGCCGGTCGCGGCGCAGGTAAAAGATGCCGCTGGCAAGCACATAGTCGACCTGTGCCAGGGACGGCTCGACGGTGCCGAGCAGGCTGCCCTCCCTGAACTCCGCGTCTGGAAAGCGTTGCCGTGCCGTGGAGATCATGTCGGGTGTAATGTCCAGCCCCGTATAGCTGGCCGCGACACCCTGGCTTTGGAGATGGGCGTAGAGATCACCAAGGCCGCAGCCCACGTCGAGAACGCTGTCGCCGTCGCTGAGCCCGATCTCGCAGAGGATACGAAAGCGGTTCGCCTGGCCTTCCTCGCTGCCCCAGTTGAGCGCGCGAAAGCTCTGCCCGTGCTGGCGCAGGCTGTTCGAGAACACGTCGACCGTGTTGCGGTCATCGTCTTGCGTGGTCATGACGTCTTTTCGGCAACGACGCGCCATTCCGCATGGATGCTCCCCTCCGGCGCCAGCATGTCGGTGAGTTCCAGGCGCTGAACCTGGTGCAAGGCCCAACCCTCGGCGAGGAGCTCACAGACCTGCTGACGGCCGACAAAGAGGATCTGGCCGACACCGGTCAGGGAACCTCCGGTGATATCGTTGGTCAGACCGTCGCCGGCGGGCTTGCCGGCCCGGGCGCTGCTGTGGCCGTCGGCATAGGGATTGAAGAAGAAGCGTCCCCCCGGTTTGAGGACCCTGCGCACTTCCGCCACAGCTTGCTTCAAGGCAGTGAAACCGCAACAGGTGAGGGCGCCTCGGTCGATGACGCAGTCGAAGCTGCCGTCCGCGAAGTCGAGGGCGGTGAAGTCGCCGACCCTGAGGTCGCCGTCCAGCCCGTCCTCGGCGAAGCGCTTCTTGGCGTAGTCGATCGCGCTCTCGCTGCCGTCGATGCCGGCAACCGAAAAACCTTCCCGGGCGGCGAACCACAGGTTGCTGGCGGTGCCGCAGCCGACTTCGAGAATGCGCACATCCTGGCGGGGCCGGTCGCGGGGTGCGTTGCGGAAGACGAAGCTGACGACGACATCCCAGGGGTAGCGCTGGGCATGGCCGGCGGCATACTTTTCTTCCCAGATGCGGTCGAAGGAAACAGGGTCGGTCATAGCAGGTCTTCCGGGGTCAGAACATGGCCCTTCGTCAGAGCCGTCTTTACGCTGCGGCCGACGAGCCAGCCCACGCCCTTAGGGGGCAGACCGGTACCCGGCCGGTTGAAAGCGATGTCGCTGCGCTCGAGCTTGTGATTGGCGTCCAGGTCGCGCGCCGCCACGCAGGAAAGCCGCCAGCCCTGGCGCGCGTCTTCCTCGCTCCCGGTCGGGCCGAGCTGCGCCGAGCCGAGCGCCAGTTCGGCGATCCGCACGCCCTCCGCCATGGCCTTGAATTCCAGGGGGTCCGCCGAAAAGCGGTGATCGGGCCCCGGCAGCGTCTTGTCCAGGGTGAAGTGCTTTTCGATCCAGCAGGCCCCCAGGCCGACAGCCAGCGCCGCGGCGAAGGCTCCTTCGCTGTGATCGCTCAAGCCGACCGGGCAGTTGAAGCAGTCCTGCAGGGTGCCGATCCGCCGCAGATTCAGGTCCTTGGGGTCGCACGGATAGTTGGAGACGCAGTGCAGCAGGATGAGCTTGTCGTTGCCGGTCTGACGGAATGTCCGGACAGCATCGTCGACTTCGCCGACCGTCGCCATCCCGGTGGAGAGCACGGTCGGCAGGCCCGTCTCGCCCATGGCGCGGACCAGGTCGAGGTTCGTAAGGTAGTCCGAACCGTTCTTCAGCACGCCGACACCGAGGTTTGCGAGAAGGCGGACACCTTCGGGATTGGTCGGGGTCGAATGGAACCCGATGCCGCGTTCCCTGCAGTATTCTGCCAGCGCTGCCAGATCGGACTCGCTCAACTCATTGGCCTTGAACATCTCGTATTGGGAACGGACAACGGTTTTGCCGTTCTCGATGTATTCGTGGGTCAGACTGTGATCGGAGATAAAGTCCTCGGTCACATAATTCTGAAACTTGACGGCATCGGCACCGCTGTCCTTCGCTGCGTCAATCGTCTCGCGCGCTAGGCCCAGATCGCCGTTGTAATTGAGGCCGATCTCGGCAACCAGATAGCTGGCTGCCTCGTGGCCGATGTGCCGGTCTTCTATTGTAATGGCCATGCTTTTCCTGCCTGCCCCTGGCTTGCCCGTCTGCGTTGCCTGCACGTCTATGCGGCGGTGCTGTGCAAAAGGTTCCCCTCCAACGCGCGGTACCCAGCCGCGCGGAAGAGGGCAATGGAAGGGTGATTGTTCGGAAGCGTCTCGGCGCGGAACTCCACTTCCGGCATCCATGCGCGGATCTGTTTGAGCGCGGCAAGGCCCACGCCGAGGCCCCTGTGCCCGTCGTCGACCACAATCGACACCTCGAGGACTTCATGCTGGTCTGTCGGCTCCAGCCGATCCAATCGAAGCATCCCTGCAACCTCGTCGCCATGTTCGATCATCGTGATGAAGCTGCATTCGGATGTCATGCGCGCCGCAAACCACACGCGGTGCTCCGCCTCGGTTGGGATCTCTGGGTTTCGTGCCAGCGCCCGTATTGAGGGCTGCTGCTGCCAGTGCAGCAGCGTTGCTTCGTCATCCGCTTCGGCAAGCCTCAAAAACACGCCGGAGCCGTTTTTGGTTGCCTGCCGCGGCAAGAAAGACAGCCGTGCGCGCAGGGCCCCTTGACCGTCGCAGACCGCGCTCGCCCGCAGGGACATGTCCTGAAGCGCTGCCCGGTCGCCGTCCAGATGTCGCAGCTGCGCGGAAATGGCCTCGACGAGATCCCCGCCCTGGCCGTCGACCACTGTGGCAGCGCCGACCGCTGACAGCTGCTTTGCAATTTCTCGCTGATTGTCCGCCAACACGAGCATGACAGTGGGCAGGCCCAGACAACACCGCTCCCACGAGGTGGTTCCCGCTGCACCGATTGCCAGGTCGGCGCTTGCCATCAGCTCACCCATGCTGGCAGGGGAGACATGCAGGGTATGGCCGGCCAGGCTTTCAATCCGGCGGCGCAACTCGGGCAGGGACGAAAACCCCTGGCCGGCAACCACGTCCACGTCCGCGCGGATCCCGCTGCGCTCAATAGCATCGATACAGACCCCGGTCAGGTTGTCGGGGTCGGTGCCTCCAAGCGTCACCAACAGGCGCAGTGGTGCCTGCGGCGATGCCGCAGGCCTTGGTCGGCTTTGACGCAGCTTTCCGAACTCCGGGCGGAGCAGTGCGAAGCGCGTACCCATGAGCTTGCGGCACGCCGGCGGCAGCAGGCCGCCGTAGTCCCCCGTTGTCCGGCCAAGGGTCTGGTCCAAAAGCAGGTCACAATCGTGGCTGCGATCGGCCAGATCGTCGAGAACCATGATCCCCCTGGCCCAGGGCCGGCAGGCCGCCTCGAAAGTCCGGTCGCGGCCATAGTGATCGACCACCAGCCAATCCACGCCGTCAGGCCGGTGTTGCCTCAACTCCTCGGCCTCATCGGCCGCTGCGGCCTCCAGCCTAATGAGATCGTAGCCCGCCTCGGCAAGCGCCGGAACGGTTTCCTGGCTCCCCGGGCGTGCGGCAAAGCTGCACTGTGCACCCATCGCGGCCAGAGAGTCGGCGAGCGTCAGGCAGCGCATGATGTGCCCGCTGCCCATCTCTCGGGAGGCGTCGGCTCGGAAGACAACATGCATTCAGGTCACCGGCTGCTCGGGGGCTGCAGCCCTTTCGCTCAACAGGAAGCTCGCTTCCCGAAGGTCTGCATCGGTGTCGATATCGATGGAGCGTTCCCGCGGCATGACATATCCGACCAGCGGCTGTGCCACATAGTCTTCTGCTGTCCGGAAACGTGGGACATCGAGAACGTGGACCGCACCATTCGGCCGGAAGGCTTTGGGCATTGTCTGGGAACGACGGTCAAGATACTCCGGAAAGACCGGTTCCAACCCGTCCTCTCCGTCCAGCCGGTAGGCGGAGAAAGGGGTATGTGTATACTCGGCGACACTCATCAGGAACGGACGGTCTTTCTGAACGAAGAGATCGAAAGCGGCCTTTATGTCTTCCGCAGTTCGGAACGGGCAGGTCGGCAGCATGATGATCAGCGTATCGTAGAAGTCGTTTGCCTGCTCAAGCATGTCCAGCGCATGCAGCGCCACCTCGACTACGCCTGCCGGGTCACGGGCCAGTTCCGGCGGCCTCATGAAGGGCACCTCGACGTTCAGCGCGCGTGCTGCCTCGGCAACGGCCTCGTCCTCGGTGGACAGAATCAGACGGTCGATGACGCCGCTGCCTCTCGCCGCTTCCGCGGCCCAGGCGATCAGGGGCTTGCCGCCGAGCAGCCTGATGTTCTTTTTGGCCAACCGCGTAGAACCACCTTTTGCCGGGATGAGGCCGAGCGTTTTTCCCGCTTTCATGGCTGACGAGTCTTCCCGGCTTGCATCCGACCTGGCCTAGGCTTCCTTGGAGAACAGCCACCAGTTGGTGTTGTCGCTGTTGTCGAGCGGCTTCCAGAAGAAGCCGTAATCGCATACCTTGAGCTGCGGATGGCGCTCCAGATAGTAGCTGCCGAAATCGCGCTTGAAGAGAAAGCCTTCCATGCCGCGATAAGGGATTCCTACCGGATCGGGCGCGAAGTACTCGATGCAGACAACGTAGCGCCGGGAAACCCGGACGATTTCGTCGACGACCTTGCCGAGGTGCTCCGGTGCCACGTGAATCAGAACCCCTGAGGTAAAGACGAGATCGACGCTGCTGTCTTCGAAGGGCAGGTCGCCGCCGTGGCCGCAACGGATATCCGCGTGCCTTAGCTGCGGCTGGGAGCGCGCAATCTCGCAGACCTGCTCGTTGGGTTCGACACCCTTCACCTGTTCGACGAAGTGGCTGAGCGCAACGAGGTTCTGGCCGACGTTGCATCCGACCTCAAGGGCGCTCTGCGGCGCGCGGGAGGTGGTCGTCTGCAGGACACGGGCCCAGTTGCGCATCGTCGCGCGCAGGCTTTCCGGGGAGATCTGATTGCCGCCGCGTTGTGCATATTCGAAGCCGAAGTCCGAAGACCAGAGGTCGACCTGCTTGTTTGCCATAGGTTACGTTCCTTACCTGGCGGCCCTTACCCTGCCGCCGTTACCTTGCTCCAATCTTGCCGCAGCGCTGCTGTCGCTGTGTTTTCACCCGGTTCTGCCTTCAGACGGAAATGTCCGACCAACTCAGGGCTGCGCCGGCGGCGACGGGTTGGGCGAGCGCCTTGCCGATGACGTGCTCTGCTTCGCTGGGCGGAAGACCGAAGCCGGGACGCCGATAGTCGACATCCTCGGGGCGCAGCACATGTCCGGCAGCGAGATCGTGGCGCACATGGATGCTGCGCCGCACGGCCATCCGTTTCTCGGCCTCCGCGGCGGTCATGAGACGCCGGCTGCTTCCCATCGCGGTTTCGAGCTCGCGGATCGAGCGGATGAAGGCATCCATGTCGCTGGGTTCGATGGACATGATGTGTTCGACGCTGCGGGTCGTGCGGTCCTCGGTGATGGTCTTTTCGACCAGGTTGGCGCCCAAAGCGATAGCGGCGATATCCATTTCCCAGCCCGGCGAGTGATCGGAGTAGGCGATCGGATAGGGGAACATCCGCTTGAGTGTTGGGATCACATTCAGGTTGATGCTTTCCAGCCGGGCCGGGTATCCGGAGGGGCAGTGATGGATGATGATGTTCTCGTTGCCTTCGCTGCGGATCAGGTCGACAGCGACCTCGATCTCGCCGATCGTGGCATTGCCGGTATCCAACTGCAGACAGAGGCCGCTCTTTGCCGCCCGTTTGAGAAGGGGAAAGTGGTTGACGTCCGCCGATGCGATCTTGATCGAGTGGCAGCCGAGTTCCTCCAGGAAGTCGACCTCGTCGTCGAAGGCAACGGTCGCGAAGAACGCCAGCCCCAGGGAGTCGGAGTAATCCTTCAGCGCCCGCCATTCGTCGGCGGTGAGACAGCGCCGGCAGAGAATGTCGTAGAGCGGTTCAGAGACCGTCTCCCTTTTGCCGCTGTCGCGGTCGATCAGCACGTCGTAGGTGAAGGGCTGTTTGCGGTCGGCAACCAGGCGGTCGGGGTCGAAGATCTGAAACTTGACCGCGTCCGCCTTGGCTTCCGCCGCATGGGCGACCAGGCGTTTGGCCGAGTCCAGACCGTCGTGCGTCGGGCCGGCCTCGAACGTGATAAAGCACGGTTGGTCGTCGCCCAGCTTGCGTGATCCGAATGTCACCATTCCTCTGTTTTCCCTTTCCGCACGCGGTCCGTCTTTCCGCCGAGCCTGGCCTTCTATACTCCGAGGTGGCGCTTCAGCGCCGCGACCACGCGGTCGACGTCCTCGTCGGCCATGCCGGCAAAGAGCGGCAGGCTGAGTGTTCGCGCATAGTAACGCTCACTGCCGGGCAGGGCGGTCTCACCGTAGCGCCGCTGATAGTAAGGTTGCCGATGGACCGGAATGTAGTGCACCTGCGTGCCGATGCCGTCTTCCCTCAGGCGGTTCATGAATGCCGCGCGAGAGATGCCGGCGGCGTCGAAATCGATCAGGACGGCATAGAGGTGCCAGGCTGCCTTGCAGTGCTGCGACTGCGCCAAGGGCTGCAAAAGCGGACTTAGGCCCTCCAACTGGCTGTCATAGCGCGCCGCCAGCGCGCGCCTGCGCGCCACAAAGCGGTCCAGCTTTTTGAGCTGGCTGTGACCGAGGGCGCATTGAATATCAGTAACCCGGTAATTCAGGCCGACCTCCGGCATCTCGTAATACCAGGGGTTCTGCCGGCCCTCGCCGTCGTAGGCCATGTCATTCCGGCTCATCTCCGCGAAGTCGCGGGTCATACCGTGAGAGCGCAGGTGGCGCAGACGCGCTGCAAGGGCGTCGTCGTTCGTCGTCACCGCTCCGCCTTCGCCCATCGCGATCGTCTTTACCGGATGGAAGGAGAAGGTCGTCATCCGACAAAGGCGCCCGTCGCCAATCGGGCTGGTTTCGCCGTCGCGCAGACGATAGCGGCTTCCGATAGCATGGGCAGCATCGTCGATCACTGCGATGTCGTGCCGGTCTGCGACATCCCGGATCGCTGCGAGGTCGCCGCACTGCCCGGCCATGTGGACCGGGAAAACGGCCTTCACCGGGCCCTCCGCCCGTGCCTGAGCCTCCGCAAAGTGCTGAGCCTCCATCAGTCCGCTGTCCGGATCGCAGTCGGCGAAGACGACTTCGGCGCCGGTGAGGCGTACCGCGTTGGCGGTTGAAAGGAAGGTCACGCTGGGCACGACCGCAATGTCGCCCGGCCCCAAACCAAAAGCCAGGGCCGCCATGTGCAGCGCTGCCGTTCCGTTGGTGCAGGCGACGGCGTGGCGGGCAGCCGTAGCCCGGCAGAGCGCCGCTTCAAAGGCGGCCAAGGCTGGACCGGTGGTGAGGAATTCGCTACGCAGGACATCGACGACCGCTGCGATATCGTCGTCTTCGATCTGCTGGCGGCCGTACGGCAGAAAGACCATCTCTGAAAGCGTCATTTTTCGCTTTCGGCTATCATCGCTTCCAGTCGCACGGCGTCCAGCCAGTCATCGTTGATGTTGCTGGCGAAACGGAAGCCATTGGGCACCGGCTTGGCGCCCGAGTTGGGGAACGCTTTGTGCATGCGCTCCCAGAATTCCGGCAGGATCATATAGCGGTCGGGCAGTTCGTAGGTGCTGCGCGCGTCGTCCTCGGTAATCAACACTTCATGGATTTTCTCGCCGGGCCGGATTCCCACGACCTTCTGCGGAACACCTGGGGCCATGTGGCTGGCCAGATCGGTGATCTTCATGCTCGGGATCTTCGGCACGAAGATCTCGCCGCCTTTCATGAGGGACAAGCAGGAAAGAACGAAGTCGACGCCCTGCTGCAGCGTGATCCAGAAGCGGGTCATCTCGACGTCGGTGATCGGCAGGCTGTTGGAGCCTTCGTCGATCAGCTTGCGAAAGAAGGGAATGACGCTGCCGCGGGAGCCGAGAACGTTGCCGTAGCGGACGACCGAGAACTTGGTTCCGATCGAGCCGCTGAGATTGTTGGCGGCAACCAGGATCTTGTCGGAGGCGAGCTTGCTCGCGCCATAGAGGTTGACCGGGCTCGCGGCTTTGTCGGTAGACAGCGCGATGACGCGCTTCACCCCGCAGCTCAGTGCCGCGCGGACCACGTTCTCGGCCCCGATCACATTGGTCTGGATGCACTCGAAAGGATTGTACTCGGCCGCCGGCACCTGCTTCAGCGCAGCGGCATGGACGACGATGTCAACTTCCCGAAGGGCGAGTTCCAGGCGGCTGGCATCACGAACGTCGCCGATGAAATAACGCAGCGAGGGGTGGTCCTGCACGGACAGGCTGATGCCCATTTCGTATTGCTTGAGTTCGTCGCGCGAAAAGACAATGAGCCGGCGGGGCTCATAGCGTTCGAGCACGGTGCGTACGAACTTCTGCCCGAATGAGCCCGTTCCCCCCGTTACCAGGATGGATTTGCCATTCAGGTCGAAGTCGTTCCCGTTGGAGAAGGTCTTTCCAGTAGCAGCCGACATCCCCCAGTTATCTGATGAATTACTTAACAAATAGTATTAATGCGCCTTCAGTATTTGGATCCGGGCATGCTACCGCAGCCCGGGTGACAGCGTCCCAGACCAAGCTCTCCAGATTGACGCCGCGGCTCTATTGGTTTGCGGCAACAGCCCCTAATGGTGCCTGGACCGTGACCTTCCGGCCCAAGAGATCGAGCAGGAGGATGACCCGGTCTGCGTCAGCCATCCGTTCGAACACTCCAAAACAGTCCGCCAGGGCCCCCGACACGATCCGCAGCGCCTCACCTTTCTGAAAAGGGCGCCGTTGGAGCGGAACAACGCCGTTTTCATTCTCGCGGGCGGCGATACTTTCCACAACCCCAGCGGGAACTGCAGCCGGTCGCTCACCGCTGCAGATCAAGTGGCTGATCCCCAGCGTTCCGTTGATCGACCGCCAGGGCGCATTTTCGAGGTCGAGATGGACGAAGATGTAGCCCGGGAACAGCGGCGCTCTGACTATGTCATTGCGGCGGGCGTGGCGTCGCTCGCGCAGATACCGCGGCAGATAAGCTTCGAATCCCTGGCGTTCCAAGTTGATGCGGGCCCTCTCTTCCGCCCGCATCCGGGTCTGCGCAACATACCAGCGCTTCACGGCGTCTTCACCCCAAGGTCGCGCGCCACGACCGTCGGCTTGCGCCGGGAAAGCCGCAGGACACTGGGAACGAGGACCCGCTCCGGGCCAAAGCGCGCGACCATCCGGTCGTAGTGTGCCTGGGGGTCCCTGATGTCGGTGATGACCACCGCATCGACCTCGGCCAACTCCGTAAGGCTGCGCACAACCGGCGTTCCTGCAAGGCCCCGGCGGTTCGTCGCTTCATCGAAGATGACCGTAACCTCAAGGCCGTTGTCGAGCGCGGCCAGGATCGCGATCTCGCACAGGTCCCCGGCGCCGACAAAAGCAACCCTTTGATATCCCTTGGCCTTTCCGGCCAGGAAAAGATCTGAGCAATCTTCGCGTGCGTGCCGGAAAAAGCTGAGAGACCGGGTCATGAACCTGGCCGTCAGGCGGGCCTTCTCGCTGAACCCCTTGGCCGTCAGGTAGTAGACGTAGCGCCTGGCCGGAGCCTTGCGCACCTTAACCAGACCCTTGCTGATGCACCGCTTCAGATAGATGTTGGTCAGGCCAAGCGCGATCCCGAGTTCCGCCGCCAGCCCTCGCTGAGTCACCCGGTCGTCAGCCTCGATCGCATTCAGCATCAGCCGGGTGGAATCGGCCTCGTGGTCGTGTTTCAGAGGCGAGCGGGCTTGTGGTGGCAAGATCGGCTCCCAGGCGTGACGGAGGGCCGGGCCCTACCGACGGCTATGCTCTGTCTAGCGCTCCGAGAAAGGCTCTGTCAAGTGTTCATGTCATGAACAATTTTGCGAATAACTGAGTAATTTCATTGATTTGGATGGTTGATTCTGCCTTAATCCGCGGCCATCGGGCTTGATTGGACTTGGGAAGGGTTGGTGCCTCAGCGGGCACCGAGATGTGAGTTATGGATTCGCGCTACGTCATTTTCGATCTCGAGGCCACCTGCTGGCCGCGCGGCCGCGAACAGGCACCTTCCGAGATTATCGAGATTGGCGCGGTGCGCATGGACCTGGACAGGCCCGAAACCAAGGGCGGTTCGATCGGCGATGACGAGTTTCAGACCTTCGTGCGCCCCTTCATGGCCCCCCAGCTTTCGCCATTCTGTACGGAGTTGACCACCATCCGCCAGAGTGATGTCGATGCGGCGCCGGCCTTTCCGGAGGCCCTGGGCGCTTTCTTCACCTGGGCCGCGGCAGAGGGGGACTTTACACTGGCCGCCTGGGGCGATTATGACGGCAACCAGCTTGGTCGGGACTGCCGGAAGCACGGGATCGACAATCCTTTTGCGGCCGTTCCTTACGTAAACATCAAGAAGCCCTTCGCCCGGCATCTGAAGCTGTCCCGCGGCATGGGGCTTGGCGGGGCCATGCGAAAACTCGGCCTGAAGCCCGAGGGTACGCCGCACCGTGCAATCGACGATGCGCGCTCCGTGGTTCGGATTTTGCGGGCCGGTGTTTTGGAGGCGCTGTGAGATGGCAGTCCGTGGCCGCAGGCGGGAACCATCGGGTCCTTGTTTTATGCGCTCTATGGCGGTACGCCGGGTCCGGCGCAAACCGTTGGAGACTGTCGAATCGTGACCCTGCCTGAACACCCATCCATAGCCGTGGTCGGCCTCGGCTACGTCGGTCTGCCTTTGGCCGTTGCGCTGGCCGATCAGTTCAAGGTCGTCGGTTTCGATGTCGATGTCCAGCGTGTAAAGGAACTGGGCGACGGTTGGGACCGGACCCGGGAGGTTTCGGAACACGACCTGGAGCGGGCGCCGATGGTGCTGACGGGAGAACCCGCCGGGATGACCGGCTGTGACGTCTTCATTGTTACCGTTCCGACGCCTGTCGACCACGACAACCGGCCCGATCTCCGCGCTGTGATTGCCGCCAGTCGCGCGGTGGGGGAAGTCATGTCTTCGGGCGCCGTCGTGGTCTATGAGTCGACGGTCTATCCCGGCGTTACCGAAGACCTCTGCGGCAGCATCCTGTCCGAGGTTTCGGGGCTCACACCCGGTGTCGATTTCTTTCTCGGGTACTCGCCGGAGCGCATCAATCCGGGCGACACCCGGCACAGCCTTGCCAAGATCGTCAAGGTGGTGGCCGGCCAGACGCCCGAAGTGACCGGTTACCTGGCGGAGATCTATGGCCGGGTGATCGAAGCAGGTGTCTTTCGGGCTGCCAGCATCAAGACCGCCGAGGCCGCCAAGGTCATTGAGAACGCCCAGCGCGACATCAACATCGCCTTCGTCAACGAGGTGACAAAGATTTTCAACCGCCTGGACCTCTCGATCCACGATGTCCTGGACGCGGCGCGCACCAAATGGAACTTCCTGGACTTCCGGCCTGGGATGGTCGGCGGTCATTGCATCGGCGTCGACCCCTACTACCTGGCACACTGCAGCGAGGCGCTGGGGCTTCATCCTCAGGTCATTCTCGCCGGTCGGCGGACCAATGATTCCATGGGAACCTACTTCGCCGGCATGGTGGCCGAGGCGCTGCGCGGCCGCTCCGGCAGACGGGTCCTGATTCTAGGCCTTACCTTCAAGGAGAACGTACCCGATCTGCGTAACAGCAAGGTCGTGGACCTGATCTCGGCACTCGGCCAGCGCGGCTTTCAGGTGTCGGTTCACGATCCGCTGGCCGATCCGCAGGAGGCCCTTGAAGACTACGGCCTGGAGATGCTTGCCGACCTGAAGGCGCAGGCGCCCTTCGACTGTGTGGTCGGCGCCGTGGCGCATCAGCCCTATCGCGACTTCGCCAAGCGGGACTTCGAGGCTTTGCTGGTATCGGACGGACTGATATTTGATCTGAAGAACATCTGGGCAGAGACCGAACTGCCGGACGGGCGGCAGCGGCGGACCATCTAGAACTTGGCCCTGGCACTTGCCTGGGCGCCCAGCCCGGGATCGTTGGCCGGGCCTGGCGGAAAGAGGAAGAGATGTCAGTAATCGTCACCGGTGTGGCCGGCTTCATTGGGTCTCATGTGGCGGCTCAGCTGATCAGGCAGGAGCGCTCGGTGATCGGTATCGATAACCTCAACGACTATTACGACCCGGCTCTGAAACGGGCGCGGCTCGACCGCCTCGCCAGTCACAACGGTTTCACCTTTCGCCAGCTCGATATCTCCGAGCGGGAGCCCATCCTCGCCCTGGCCGAGGAGTTTCCGGACACGACGGAGATCGTGCACCTCGCCGCCCAGGCCGGTGTGCGCTATTCGCTGGAGAACCCCTTCGCCTACGTTCAGACAAACCTTATGGGTCATCTCTGCATGATGGAGCTGGCGCGCAAGTTGGGCGGGCTGCGGCACTTCGTCTATGCCTCATCCTCGTCGGTTTACGGCGGCAACAAGGAGCTGCCGTTTTCCGTCGAGCAGCGGGTCGACAAGCCGGTCTCGCTCTACGCGGCGACCAAGCGCGCCGATGAACTGATGACCCATTGCTATGCGCATCTCTTCGATCTGCCGAGCACGGGGCTGCGCTTCTTTACCGTCTACGGCCCCTGGGGGCGCCCCGACATGTCGGCCTTCATCTTCACCAAGGCCATCCTGGAGGGCCGTCCGATCCGCATCTTCAATCACGGTGACATGCGCCGAGACTTTACGTACATCGACGACATCGTCGCCGGCGTCCTGGCCGTCATCGACCGGCCGCCGGAGCGGTCGGAACCGGCTGCGGAAGGCGAGGCGCCCAACCGCGTCTACAATCTTGGCAACCATCGTTCGGAGCCGTTGCTGCGTTTCGTCGAGCTGATCGAACAGGCCTGCGGCCGGGAAGCCATCCGCGAATTCGAGGCAATGCAGCCGGGCGACGTGAAGGAGACTTATGCCGATATCGCCCCGGCCCAGCGCGACCTGGGCTTCGAACCGCGGGTCTCCATCGACGAGGGTATCCCGCGCTTCGTCCAGTGGTACCGGGACTATCATGGGGTCTAGGCCATAAGGCTCAGCCGGGCTTGCGGGCGGTCGCAATCAAGCTGAGATCGTCAGTTTGAGGTCCTTCTGTGACAAGGGTGGGGCTTGCCGGAATCCCAGGGATGCTCCTTGATTCGGCTCCCCAAAGTCGCTAAGTCCTTTCGCACCTGCAGCATATATTTGAGGATTGGTGCCACCATGGACCGCCTGGACGCATTGGAAGCGCAATCCGTCTACATCCTGCGCGAGGCCTACAACCGGATCGAGCCCCTGGCCATGCTCTGGTCGCTCGGCAAGGACTCCAACGTCATGCTCTGGCTGGCGCGAAAGGCCTTCCTCGGGCATGTCCCCTTTCCTGTCGTGCATGTCGATACGGGCAAGAAATTCAAAGAGATGTACGAGTTCCGCGACCGCTACGCAAAGGAGTGGGGTCTGGACTTCGTGCGCGAGGAATGCCCGCCTATCGACGCGGTCGACCAGAGCCTGCCGCCGGCGGCCCGTTCGGCCGCGCGCAAGACCGAGGGGCTGCGCCGCGCCATCGACCGCTACGGCTTCAAGGGCCTGATCGCCGGCATCCGCCGTGACGAGCAGGCGACCCGGGCCAAGGAGCGTGTCTTCAGCCCGCGCGGCGAGAGCGGTGAGTGGGACTTCCGCGACCAGCCGCCGGAGTTCTGGGACCAGTACAAGACCGACTTTCCGCCGGGTGCGCATCTGCGCATCCACCCTTTGCTGCATTGGACCGAACTCGACATCTGGCTGTACACTCAGCGCGAGGGGATCCCGATCATCCCGCTGTATCTGTCCAAGAACGGCAAGCGCTACCGGTCGCTTGGTGATCAGGACATCACACATCCGGTGGAATCCGATGCCTCTACGATTGAGGAGATCATTGCCGAGCTGCAGACCACCCGGACGGCCGAGCGGGCCGGACGTGCCATGGACCACGAGCGCGAGGACGCTTTCGAGCGCCTGCGTGCCAGCGGCTATATGTGATCGGGAGCGGAACGGCCATGACCTCGGACACGACACCCATTGCAGCCCAGGACCAGTCCACGTTGCCTGAAGATGCCACCCAGAGCGGCGCGCACCCTGACGATGCGGAGCACGCAGGCGAACGTTCACTGCACCGGATCGTCATCGTCGGCCACGTCGATCACGGCAAGTCCTCGCTGATCGGCCGCCTGCTGCACGACACCGGCTCGTTGCCGCCGGGCAAGGTGGAGGAGCTGGAAAAAATCTCCGCGCGCCGCGGCATGGAGATCGAGTGGTCTTTCGTGCTCGACGCCTTCCAGGCCGAGCGCGATCAGGCGGTGACCATCGACACCACGCAGATCTGGTTCAAGACCGGCCTGCGCGACTACGTGATCATTGACGCCCCCGGCCACCGGGAGTTTCTCAAGAACATGGTCAGCGGTGCCGCCAGCGCCGATGCGGCCATCATGGTGGTCGACGCCGAAGAAGGGGTGCGCGAACAGTCGCGCCGCCACGCCTATCTGCTGCATCTCCTGGGGGTTCGCCAGGTCGCGGTGGTGATCAACAAGATGGACCTCGTGGACTTCAGCCAGACGCGCTTCGACGAGGTCTCCAAGGAGATCACCGAGTACCTGCGCTCCATCGGCGCAGCACCGATGATGGTGGTGCCGATTTCTGCGCGTGGCGGTGACAACATCGCCAGCCGTTCGGCGCGGACGCCCTGGTACGACGGCCCGACGGTGATTTCCGCCCTGGACGGCTTTCACGGCCATCCGGGTGTCGGTGCGCAACCGCTGCGCCTGCCGGTGCAGGACGTCTACAAATTCGATGCCCGCCGCATCATTGCCGGCCGTATAGAGTCCGGCACGGTTTCGGTCGGCGACACCGTGCTGTTTTCGCCGTCCAACAAGACAGCGCGGGTGCGCTCGATCGAGGCCTGGCCCGCCGAGCACGGCCCGGAGACGGCGGCTGCCGGCGAGTCGGTCGGGATCACGCTGGACGAACAGCTCTTCGTCGAGCGGGGCGAAATCGTCAGCCATGCCGAAAAGCCGCCCAAGCTCAGCACGGTCTTTCATGCCCGTCTGTTCTGGCTCGGCCACAAGGCCCTGAAGGTTGGATCGCGCTACAAGCTGAAGCTCCTCACCCAGGAGGCCGAGGTCACGGTGCGCTCGATCGAGCGCATCGTCGACACCCAGACCCTGGAGAATGCATCCGGCGATGCGGTGGAACGCAACGCGGTCGCCGAGGTGACGCTCTTCAGCCGCCAGGTCCTGGGGCTCGACGACTATGGCGACCTGCCCAAGACCGGCCGCTTCGTGCTGATTGAAGACTACGACACCGTCGGCGGTGGCGTGATCTCCATGGAGGGCCTGCCCGACCAGCGCCAGGCCATCACGGTCAAGTCCACCAACGTCATCTCCGTCGAACACCAGCTCACCGCCGACTCCCGGGCGGCGCGCAACGGCCATCGCGGCGGCGTCCTGTGGTTCACCGGCCTTTCAGGCGCCGGCAAGTCGACGCTGGCCATGGAGGTCGAGCAGCGGCTCTTTGCGAAGGGCTACCAGGTCTATGTGCTGGACGGCGACAACGTGCGCCGCGGACTCAACGCCAACCTCGGGTTCTCGCCCGAAGACCGCACGGAGAACATTCGCCGCGTCGGCGAGGCCGCGTCACTCTTTGCCGATTCCGGCATCATCTGCATCACCGCCTTCATCTCGCCCTACCGGGTCGACCGGGATCGTGCCCGCGCCTCGGCGCCGGGCCGCTTCCACGAGATCTACATCAAGGCGGATGTGGAGACCTGCGAGCGGCGCGACCCCAAGGGTCTCTACAAGAAGGCGCGGGCCGGCGAGATCCCTCAGTTTACCGGCGTCTCGGCGCCCTATGAGCCGCCGGTGGCTCCGGACCTCGTTGTGGATACGGCTGGCGAGAGCGTTGGCGAGTGCGTCGAACAGATCATCCGCTACATTGAAGAGTCGTTCACGCTGGAAAAGCCCGGCGGCTGAGGAAACCAGACTCGCTGACCGGGGGGCGCGGCAGCGGCCGTTCCTCCCTGATGCGGAAACTCCGCTTGCGACCGGTCAACGGCCATCCGCCACTCGGACGGAGGCCTTTGAGCCGATTCAACGATCCCTGTGGGCTGCGGAGGGCTGTGGCTCCGGCGGGTCCGTAGCGGCCTTTTGCTGCAGGTTGTCGCGTGCCGTACGGGGCAACACCACGACCGATGCGACTGCCGCGCCGCCGATGACAGCAAGCCAATGGCTCTGCCAGAGCCCGTAGGCGGTCGAGGCGATGCAGAGGATCGTTATGAACATCCCCTGGCTGCAGACCCGTGCTGCGGGCGGCAGGCCATCGACGCGACGGGCGATAAAGAACAGGACAGCGATGGTCAGCACGGCGCCGACGGCACCCAGTTCGAGCAGGATCTGTAAGGGGCCGTTGTGGGGATGGGAAGGGATGACCTTTCGTCCGTGCCTGAAGGGCTCCGCGTCGGCGGTCGGGATCGAGGCGGAGGAGTCGAAGCCCCAGCCGACCAGCGGTCGCTCGACGATCTTGTCCGCGACAAAATCCCAGGTGTGGACCCGGTAGCGTGCCGTTTGGCTGAGGTAGGTGGCTTCATGAAGCCCCGCCTCCTTCATCAGCTTGGCCACTCCCGGACCGGCCAGAAGCGGCAGGGTGATGGCTGCCGCCAGGATCAGGCGCCCGGCCGTGCGCCCCAAACCGGCCAGGGCCGCCGCTACGAGGCCCGCGACGAGGCCGAGAACCGCCGCGGACGACTGCGATGAAAGGGCCAGCGCCAGGGCCGCGGGCGGGACCGCGAAGGCTATCGTTCTGAAGCGGAGGTGCCAGCAGAGCGCGGCCAGGGGCCAGACGAGGATGGCGAGTGTGGTGATGCCCCGGTTGAGGCGGGAGTAGGCGGCATAGTCGCTTGCCGACGGGCCCTTCAGCGCCGTGTAGATCGGAAACCCGAAGACGAACTCGATCAGCACGAGGAGCACGGCGAGGACCAGCCCCACGGTGAGCCCGAGCCCCGCCCTGCGGCTTTGCGCCGCGTCCATCAGGCCGGCTGCGCCACAGAGAAAGACGATGATCAGCAGCAGAACCCCGACCCGCAGGGCAAGCACGGCGGCTTCCTGCGGCAACGGGCTCCACAGCGAGGCCACCAGGCACCACCCGACAAAGAGGCAAACCGCCAGGGTGATCGAGCGGTCCATGAGCTGCCAGGGCCGCGCAAGTGTCCAGACCATGGCAGCCGCGGCAAGGCCCGTCACCAGGCTCAGCGGAACCACGGCTTTGGGGGCCAGCAGACCGAGCACAGGCAACAGCAGGCAGAATCCGGCAAGGATCAGGCTCAGGCGGTTCAAACGCGGGTGTTGGCGGGAGAGGTCTTGCGTCGGGGTCGTCACAAGGGCCTTTTAGAGCATAGGCGGCGCCATGAAAACTCCGGGCTTGCGGATCATACGCCCCGGGCCCCGCCGGCGCCTTAAGGTGCGGCCTGGGCCGCCCGTTCCTCCATTTCCCGGCGCAGTTCCTGGCGCCGGGTGACAAGAGAGGCGACCAGAACGCCGGCCGCAACCAGCCCCACCAGGATTGTGCAGACGGCGTTGATCTCCGGGGTCACGCCCAGGCGGACCTGGCTGTAGATCTTCATCGGCAGGGTTGTGGCGCCCGGCCCCGTGGTAAAGCTGGCGATCACCAGGTCGTCCAGCGACAGGGTGAACGACAACAGCCAGCCGGCAACCACCGCCGGCGCGATAACCGGCAGGGTGATCTGCAGGAAGGTACGCCCAGGCGGACAGCCCAGATCCATCGCCGCCTCTTCGATGGAGCGGTCGAAGCTCACCAGGCGCGACTGCACGACCACGGCGACATAGCACATGGAAAAGGTGATATGGGCGATGGTGACGGTGACGAAGCCGCGATCCAGGGAGATCGCAACGAACATCAGCAACAGCGACAGGCCGGTGATGACTTCCGGCATCACCAGCGGGGCGTAGATCATGCCGGAAAACAGGGTGCGGCCGCGGAACCCCCCGAAGCGCGCCATGATCAGCCCGGCGAGGGTGCCCAGAAAGGTGGCGAAGGTAGAAGCGACGACGGCGACCTTGAGGGTTACCCAGGCGGCGTTCATCAGCCCTTCGTTATTCCACATCTCACTATACCACTTCGTCGAGAAGCCGGCCCAGACCGTGACCAGGCGCGACTCGTTGAAGCTGTAGATCACCAGGAGCGCGATCGGCAGGTAGAGAAACAGAAAGCCGACCGCCAGGGAGGCGATGTTGAACCAGCTCGCACCCTGCTTCACCGCCTCAGCCCTCCGCCTTCGCCGTCTTTTCCTGCATGCGCTGGAACAGCATGATGGGCACCACCAGCACCAGCAGCAGGATCACGGCCACGGCCGAGGAAAGCGGCCAGTCGCGGTTGTTGAAGAACTCCGACCACAGGGTCTTGCCGATCATCAGAGTCTGGGAGCCGCCCAGGAGATCCGGAATCACGAACTCGCCCATGGCCGGAATGAACACCAGGAAGCTGCCGGCGACGA
Source organism: Rhodospirillales bacterium BBD 1991-14 (assembly GCA_001657395.1). Lineage (GTDB taxonomy): Bacteria > Pseudomonadota > Alphaproteobacteria > Kiloniellales > Kiloniellaceae > Pelagibius. Next base: position 121,855 of record LYSY01000006.1, read on the forward strand.
TGCCGGGCAGGGAGAGCGGTACGGTGATTACCCAGAAGGCCTTGATCGGCCGGCAGCCCAGGTCGGCGGCGGCCTCCAGGAGGCTGAGGTCCATCTTCTCCAGGTTGGCGTAGAGCGGCAGCACCATGAAGGGCAGGTAGGAGTAGACGATCCCGATGTAGACGGCGATATCGGTGTTGAGGATCGTCAGCGGTTCGGAGATCAGGCCCAGCTGGGTCAGAGCCAGGTTGAGCAGACCCTCTTTCTTCAAAATGCCGATCCAGGCGTAGACCCGGATCAGAAAGGACGTCCAGAACGGCAGGATCACCATCATCAGCAGCGCGAAGCGCCAACGTTTGGGCGCGCGGGCCATGCCATAGGCAATGGGAAAGCCGATCAGCAGCGTCAGTGCGGTCGAGATCAGGGCGATGCGCAGCGACGAGAGGTAGGACTTCCAGTAGAGGCTGTCCTCGAGCAGGAAGAGATAGTTTTCCAGGCTTGCCTGGATGGCGATGAAGCCGTCCTCAACGAAGACGAAAAGCGGCGTATAGGGGGGCTGGGCGACCACCACCTCGGCCAGGCTGATCTTCAGGACGATCAGAAAGGGCGCCAGGAAGAATGCAAGCAGCCAGAGGTAGGGAATGGCGATGACCGCGTTGCGGCCGGAGAGGCCGAGGCGTTTCAGAACGGTCACCAGGATCCGGTAGGGCGGCAGCAGCAGAAGTCTCGCGTGCAGCCCGGAGAGCGCGCCGGCCGCGGCGCCGTCGCCTTGAAGGTAGGCGACCTCCTGCCTGGGATCGGGCTCTTTCGCGGACGGTGCCATGACCGGCGGTTCAGCTCAGCAGAACCACGGCCGCATCGGGCGGCCAGGTCAGGTAAACCCGGTCTTCCCAGGTGATCGGCCGTTCGATCAGGCGTGTCCGGTTGGCCTGGGTGGCGGTGACCATCTTTCCGCTGTCCAGCTTCACGTGATAGATCGAGAGATTGCCCAGATAGCCGATGTCCCAGACCTCGCCGGACAGGCAGTTGGTCGTCGTATCGGGCGGCGGGTCCGGCGCGATCTGAACCTTCTCGGGCCGGAGCGCAATCCAGACCTGCCGCCCGGCCGGCTCATCGGCGCTGGGGCCGGTCTTGATGGTGCAGCCGGCTTCCTGGCTCTGGACCAGCAGGTGGTCGCCCTCGCGCGCCGAGACCCGGCCTTCGAGCGTGTTGACCTCGCCGATGAACTCCGCCACGTAGCGGGAATTCGGATACTCGTAGAGTTCGGCCGGGGTCGAGACCTGGACGATCTTGCCGTGATCCATGACGGCGATGCGGCTGGAAACGGTCATCGCCTCTTCCTGATCGTGGGTGACGATCACAAAAGTGATGCCGGTCTCCTCCTGGATGTTCATCAGTTCGAACTGGGTCTGGGTCCTGAGATTCTTGTCGAGGGCGCCCAGGGGCTCGTCGAGCAGCAGCATCTTCGGCTTCTTCACCAGAGAGCGGGCCAGGGCGACGCGCTGGCGCTGACCGCCCGAGAGCTGATGCGGCTTGCGGCGGGCGAAGGCGTTGAGCTGGACCATCTCGATGACCTCCGCGACCCGGCGTTCGATCTCCGGCTTCGGCACGCCGTCCTGGCGCAGGCCGAAGGCGATGTTTTTCTCCACATTCATGTGCGGGAACAGCGCGTAGGACTGGAACATCATGTTGACCGGCCGCTGGTAGGGCGGCACGCCCGACATATCCTCGCCCTCCAGCAGGATCTGGCCTTGGCTGGGCATCTCGAAGCCCGCCAGCATCCGCAGCAGGGTGGTCTTGCCGCAGCCGGAAGGGCCGAGCAGGGAGAAGAACTCCCGCTGATAGATGTTGAGGGAGATGTCGTCGACGGCGACGAAGTCGCCGAAACGCTTGGTGACACGAGAAATCTCGACGTGGGGGCGCTGGTTGGGGTCGTTCCAGGGTTCCCAGCGCTGGCGCGTGTGCGTTGCGCCCGTGCTCTTCGCCGCGGTCTTCGCCGCGGTCTTCACTGCACTTCCGGGTGATCCGGCATCACTCATATCAGAGCCCCCGCCCGCCGATGATCGCAAAACCCCGCGTGAGAAACGGTCCCGCCTCCCCTCAGGCGGGACCGCTTGGAGGCTGCTACTGCCCGCTCTTGACCTTGGTCCAGAGCCGGGTGACCACGCGCTGCACCTTTGGCGCATAGGGGGTCGTCGTATAGAGGGTGGCCAGCGCGTCGGGCGTCGGGTAGATCGCCGGATCGTCGATCACGTCCTCTTCAAGGAACTGCTGCGAGGCCTCGTTGCCGTTGGCGTAGTAGACGTAGTTCGACGCCTTGGCCATGACCTCCGGGCTCATGATGTAGTTCAGGAAGGTGTGGGCCTCTTCCACGTTGCGGGCATCGGAAGGGATCGCCATCTGGTCGAACCACATCAGCGCGCCTTCGTTCGGTGCCACGTACTTGATGGTGACGCCGTTGTCGGCTTCATCGGCACGGTCGCGGGCCTGCAGCACGTCGCCCGACCAGCCGACCGCCATGCAGATGTCGCCGTTGGCCAGGGCGTTGATGTATTCGGAGTTGTGGAACTTCTGGACGTAGGGCCGGACCGCCGACAGCGCGGCTTCGGCCTTGCGGATCACCTCGGGGTCCTGGCTGTCCGGATCCTCGCCGATGTAGTTCAGGGCGGCGGGGATCATCTCCGTCGGCGCGTCCAGCACGTGGATACCGCAGTCGGCGAATTTGGAGGCTACCTCCGGATCGAACAGCATGCGCCAGGAATCCACCGGCGCATCGGGCATCCGCTCCAGGATCTTCTCCTCGTTGTAGCCGATCCCGGTGGTGCCCCACATGTAGTTGATGGAGTAGGCGTTGCCTGGGTCGTACTTTGCGGTGCGGTCGGTGACCACGCCCCACATGTTGGCAAGATTCGGCAGCTTGTCGGCGTCGAGCTGCTGGAATACGCCGGCCTGGATCTGGCGCGCCAGGAAGGTTCCGCTTGGGACCACGACGTCGTAGCCGGTGCCGCCGGCCAGAAGCTTGGTTTCGAGCACCTCGTTGGAATCGAAGACATCGTAGACGACCCTGATCCCGGTCTCCTTCTCGAAGTCCTCCAGGATCGACTCGTCGATGTAGTCGGACCAGTTAAAAACGTTGACGACTTTCTCCTGAGCCGCGAGCGGGCCCAGCGGCAGCGCCAGCGCAGCCGCAGCGACCGCGGAGGCGAGAAAAGACTTTCTGTTCATGTCGGTTTCCCTGTTTCTTGACTTCATGTCAGCACCTTCGGTGCCTTCTTGGGTCTCTGTCGACCAACCTCTCCGTGATATCAAGCCGGGCGGTGGCGCTTGTCAATGCTTCTTCGCGGGGCCCTGCGGCGGCCTTACGGAGGCAGCTTCCCGGGGCCGCTTCCCGGGGCCGCTTCCCGGGGCCGCTTCCCTGCCGCCGGCCGCTGGCCTGGCCATGGGGATCCCGGTGCCGGGACGATGCGGGCGCGCAGCCGGGAAGACGCCACAACCCGGAGATGTCATCGCGCCGCCCGACCTTTGCCCTAACTTCGCCGCCTTTCGCGTTCAAAGAACGGTATTGAGGGTTGAAGTCCAAAGGCGATACGTTAACGCAGTCAGGTTCTGAAAAGAGGCAGCGGTGCTTTGCAGGGGCGTTTCTGTGATCCCGCGCGGGCTGTTTTCGGTCTTTATCGCGGCACTGCACAAATTTGTCACACTGCGAAGGATGCGTTTTAAATTAAGGGCTTGGCTGCCAGTTTCGGCGATTCTCGCTGCGGATGCCGCGGCCTTCCGCGCGGACGCCGTCGCCTTAGGGTTTCGTTAAGAATTTGCGGTTCACGATTAACAGGGTTCCGGTACGGCCGGACGGAACGACGATCAGGAAAACGATAATGAGGCTCCGATACGGGGTCCTGGGGATGGCATTGCTGGGTCTTTCTGCGTGTGCCGAGCTCGGGATTCAGTTCCCGGCGCCGCAGGGCCCGGCACAGGGCTCTGCGCGCCCGGTTTCCCCGGACAAGGCGCTGAGCGATCAGGGCCGTTTTCCGACGCGTGCCGAGCAGGAAAAGGTGGTTGAACTGAAGCCCCCACCGCCCGTCCCCAAGCGCAAGCCGGAGGTCACCCAGGCGATGCTGGAGACCGTCCAGGAGCCGCAGGCCGACCCCGATGCTCTCGTCGGGTTGGACTTTGAGCGGACCTCGGCCTTGCTGGGGGATCCGGCCCTGCTGATCGAAGAACCGCCGGCGAAGATCTGGGCCTACAATGGCACCAACTGCGTTCTGCATATATTCTTCTATCCAAAGGTTGGCGGCAGCGACTTTCGAGTGCTGACGTACAAGGTCAAAGGCGGGACAGAGGGCGATACCGGTGGCGACGAGGCGCCGGACGAGTTTGCCCGCCTTTGTTTGAGCGAGCTGCTGGCTCAGGCCGAGGCCGTGCGCGGTGCGCAGGATGGTGCATCCGTCGTGCAGCCGGCGAATGGGGCGGCTGGAGGCAGCTAGCGTCGCGAGGAGTGAGGAGCAGGCAACAGTAAGGGGGCGCCAAGAGCGCGAGAGAAATGATGGCTGTGCAGCCGGTCGTGACAGAGACAACGTTCAATCGTGTTTTCATCGTCGATGACGACGATCTTTTCCGGGAATCTCTCGGGCTAAACCTGGCCGAAGAAGGCTACGAGGTCGTGGACTTCGCCAACGGCGAGAGCGCCTTGGAGTTCATGATGTCGGGCGAGGAGGCGGAGGCGGTCCTTCTGGACTGGCGTATGCCCGGTCTGGACGGCCTTGCGGTTCTGCGCCGCATGCGCGAATGCCGCATCCAGACGCCGGTCATCTTTCTGACCGTCCTGAGCGACGAGATCTATGAGGAAGCGGCGCTGAAATGGGGGGCGGTCGACTTCATCGACAAGTCGCGCCGCCTGCCGATCATCCTGCAACGCCTGAAGCTGATCACAGAAGGCGTGAAGCCCTCCGCTGAGGGCGGCGGTCAGACGCCGGCCGTCATCCGCAACGGGCCGCTGGAACTCAAGACCGACATCTCGCGGGCGTTCTGGGACAACAAGCAGGTCGATCTGACGCTGACCGAGTTTGCCATCGTGCTGTTCCTGGTCACCCAGCAGGGCGGCGACGTTTCCTACCGGCAGATCTACGATATCGTCCGCGGCAAGGATTTCGTCGCCGGCTACGGGCCTGATGGCTACCGCGCCAATGTGCGGTCCTTCATTAAGCGCATCCGCAAGAAATTCCGTGACGTCGACGATTCCTTCGACGGCATCGAGAACTATCCCGGTTTCGGGTACCGCTGGCGCGACCAGGCCGGCAAGGGCGGAGCGGCCTAAGGCCATGGTTGCGCGGGTGGAGGGGCCGATGCCGGCGGCGGCCGGCCGGGGATTCGACCTCGGTCTGCCCTTCCGCTCGTTGGTCAGCAAGCTGGTTCTGCTGCTGATCATTTTCTGTGCAGTCCCGGTCATTCTCTACACCCAGTTCCGCGAAGCCGATGCGGAGAAGCGCTTTCTGCTGATGGAAAGCGTGCGCGAGCAGGGCCGGGTCGTGGCCGAAAGTCTGCGCCCGCTCCTGGAGCAGCAGGAGGTGTCCTCGCTGCCGCTCTTGAACGACGAGGTGGCGCGTTTCGCCAATCAGCAGACCGGGGTGAAGATCCTGTTCCGCCCGACCGGAGAGTATGGGGCCGAAAGCTTCTTCTTCGTCGCCTCCCAGCCGACCATCGCGCCGACCGAGTTGGCGGAGGAGCGGGACCGGCTGGTGGAACGGGGTGTCTTCGACAATCTGGCCCAGAGTTGCTGGGGCGAGCTTTCGATGGCCCTGCGTCATCGCCGGCCCTCGGGGGAAGAGGAACTGCTGACCTCCATCACCCCGATCAACACCGGGGCGGGCTGCTGGGCGGTGATCACCACCCATTCGACGGCGGAATTCCTGGGTACGTCGATCGATCAGCCCTATTGGAAGACCATCGAGGTGCGCATTGCCGCGGCGATCTACTTCGCCATGGCGATCTTCACCATCGGCCTTTTCGTGTCGATCTGGCGGGGCCTGATGCGGTTCCGGCATCTGGCACGCAGCATTCGCACCGGCAAATCGGGCCATGTCAGCTTCGGCAAGCAGAACAGGGTTCCGGAGCTGGCGCCGGTCGCCGAGGAGTTCGACCGCATGACGCTGGCCCTGCAGGACTCGGCGGAGAGTATCCGCCTCGCCGCCGAGGACAACGCCCACGCCTTCAAGACACCGATTGCCATCATGCGGCAGTCCCTCGAACCGCTGCGTCGCCTGGTCGCGCCGGAAGAGGTGCGCGGACAGCGGGCGCTGGACGTCCTTGAGGTTTCGATCGACCGGCTTGACCACCTGGTGGCCTACGCACGGCGTCTGGAGGAGACCACCGCCGAGCTCTTGGATCCGCCGCGCCAGCGCATCGTGCTCACCGAGATGGTCGAGCGGATGCTGGCAGCCTATGCCGATACCTTCGCCAGCCGGCGGCTTATCCTCGATGCACGTCTGCAGGAGGGTGTGTCGGTGCTGGCCGGTGAAGACCTTCTGGAAACCGTGCTCGAAAACGTCATCGACAATGCGGTCGAGGTGTCGCCGCACGGCTCCAAGATCATCGTGGAACTGCGCATGGTGAACGACCGCGCCGAGCTTTCCCTTCTGGACCGCGGGCCCGGTGTGCCCCACGGCGAACTGACGCGGATCTTCGAACGCTATGTCTCCCTGCGCTCGAAGCTGGCAGGCGATCCCGAGCAGGACGGAGGCGAAGGCAATCCGCACATGGGAATCGGCCTGTGGATCGTCCGTCGCAACTTACAGGCGATAGGTGGCAGTGTTCGCGCGGAAAATCGTCCTGACGGCGGCCTCGCCATGGTCATGAGGTTCCCTCTGGCGGCCTGACCGCACTGCGGTAAATATCTATAAATATTGCTGAAATCTTGCAATCGCGTCACCTTTTGGCCCGTTCCACGCCACAACTTTGACGCACCGTCTGGTTGTAAGAGCGAGTACCTTGTGCGTGATGCGGAGCAAACAAGGTTCTCATGGATCTGGAAACGGTCCTGTGCCGACCGGGATGTCGGCGCATCTGCCCGACCGTCTCGGGAACCGTGAGCAGCCAAACAGGGGAAGCGTTCTGACGGCCCCTCCCTTCGGGTTCTCCCCCGAGCTTCCCCTGCGCCGGCCGGGTGGCCCGACAGCCCGGCCGGCACTCTCCGTCCCGGAAGCCATTCAGGACAGTCTGCGGCGCCTGCGCGGTCTGCATGTGCGGTTGTCCCTTTGCCGGGTGTCCTTGCGCCAGGGCAGCGACGGGCGCATGACGGCCATCGATGACCCTTATCTGATCGCCGAGCCGGCACGCGACGGTGCGCTCATCGTGGTGTTCATTCATCCAGCTGACGTCACCAACGATGTTCTGGCCGAGCAAGCCCTCTGCCAGCGCCTTATGGATGCCTTCTATCGCCTGCGGCTGCCTCTTTGGGCCCTGCGCTACAGCTGCTGGCACTGCGATGCGGCGGCGGTCGACGAAGGCGCCGCCAGCTTCGACGTCCTTCTCAGCCAGCCCCTCCAGCCGCTGCGCCCGGCAAGCCTGGGCCGGACCGCCTAACGTTCCTGGCCTTGGGCTGCCGCCGGCCCGTCCGCGCTGCGCTCGAGAGCCGGGTACCAGAGGCCCAGCGTGATCGCCCGCGCGGCCATGTAGAGGGTGAAGCTCAGCCAGAGACCGTGATTGCCGAGCAGTGGCACCAGAGCCCAGGACGCTGCCAGGAAGCAGCCGAGCGACAGGAAGGCGGCGTTGCGCATCGCCGCCGTGCGGGTGGCGCCGATGAAGATGCCGTCAAGCAGGAAGCTCCACACCGATACCACCGGTGAGAGCACGATCCACCAGAGATAGCTTTCCGCGCTGGCACGCACGCTGGCGATGTCGGTGAAGATCGCGATGATGGGGGTGCCGGCGGCGGCGAAGACGGCGCTCAACAGCAGCGCCGCGCCCAGTGCCCAGAGGCCGCAGACGGCAATTGCCTGACGGAACCGGCGCCGGTTGCGGGCGCCGTAGGCACTGCCGGCCAGGATCTCCAGGGCATGGGCCAGGCCGTCGAGGCCATGGGCGATGACGGTTTGCAGCTTCAGAAGGATCGCGTTGCCGGCCAGAACGACGTCGCCCAGACCGGCGCTTTGAGCGGTGAAGGCGCCGGAGGCGAGCAGCAGGCACATGGTTCTGAGGAAGATGTCGATGTTGACCCGGAACAGGGCCAGCAGGCGGCCCCTGTCCAGCAGGCGCTCGAGATCGCCCCGTTCCAGCCGCCGTCCGAGGTGCCGCCAGACCACGGCGATGCCCAGCACGGCAGCGCCGGCCTCGGCGGCCAGCGTCGCCCAGGCGACCCCGGCCACGCCCCAGCCGAAGCCCAGCACGAAGACCAGATCGAGCACGATGTTGATGCCGTTCAGGACGATCTGCAGAACCAGTGCGGTCCGGGCGCGCTGCACGCCCAGGAGCCAGCCGAAGAGGGTGAAGTTCACCAGGGCGGCGGGCGCCGTCCAGACGCGAATGTCGAAGTAGACGGCGGCTTCGCCGCTGACTGCCGGGCTGGCGTCGATCGCCCAGAGTGCGAGACCGCGCAGCGGGCTCTGCAGGGCGATGATCACCAGGCCGAAGCCCAGCGCCAGCGCCAGCGGACGCAGAAGCGCCGCGCGCAGTTCGGCCCGGTCCCCGGCGCCATAGGCCTGGGCGGTGAAGCCGGTCGTGCCCATGCGCAGGAAACCAAAACCCCAGAACAGGAAGCTGAAAATCAGGCTGCCGACGGCAACGCCGCCGATGAAACGCGGGTCGGGCAGGTGGCCGACCACGGCCGTGTCGACGATGCCGAGCAGCGGCGTCGTCAGACTGGCCAGCATGATCGGCCCGGCCAGCCGCCAGACCCTGCGGCTCCAGTTTCCGCCGTCGTCGCCCGGGCGTTCAGGGGAAGCCGTTGGGGCCGCCGTACTCGGATCGGAAGGCTGGTCCATATCGGAAGGCGGCCGCGAAGTTGAACGAATGGGTTGACTGACGAGGAATTGGGCAGGGCCGATGATAGGTCAGGACCGATGATAGGTCAGGACTCGGGCGAACAAAACTCCCGCGGCTGGAGCCGTGCCGGGCGAATCCTAGAGCGGCCGGCTTGGCGGGCCCGGAGGTTGTCCCTAAGATGCTGCGGCGCTGCGTGGCGGCGGACACCAAGGAAGAGGTCTAGGGGCAGATGGCGATTGAGCATCCGTATCTTTTGTTTCTCGGCGACGCGCCGGACCAGCTGGCGGCCAAGACCGCCCAGGGCATCGCCCACTGGCGCCCGGATTGGTGCGTCGGGCAATTTCGTCTTGAGGGTTGCCAGGCCGATCTCGGATTGCCGGACCTCAGCCTGGAGGCGGCGCGGGAAGCCGGCGCGAAGACGCTGGTCATCGGGGTCGCCAATCGTGGCGGCGTGTTCTCGGAAGCCTGGGTCTCGGCGCTCGAGCAGGCTCTGCTGCTCGGTTTCGATATTGCTGCCGGGCTGCACAACCGGCTGGTCGACGTGCCCGTCCTGAAGGCGGCCGCCGAGCAACACGGCCGCCGCCTGTTCGACGTGCGTCACCCGGATCGAGAGTTCGCCGTCGCCAGCGGCAGCAAGCGCCCCGGCAAGCGTCTGCTTGCCGTGGGCACGGATTGCTCGGTCGGCAAGATGTACACAACCCTTGCCATTGAGAAAGACATGAAGGCACGGGGTATAGATGCGGATTTTCGCGCCACCGGCCAGACCGGTATCCTGATCGCCGGCGAAGGAGTCTCGATCGACGCCGTCGTCGCCGACTTCATATCCGGCGCCGTGGAGTATCTTTCGCCTGCGAACGACGACGACCATTGGGACATCATCGAGGGGCAGGGATCGCTGTTCCACGCCTCTTTCGCGGGCGTGTCCATGGGCCTCCTGCACGGCAGCCAGCCCGATGCCCTTGTGCTCTGTCACGAACCGACGCGCCAGCACATGCGCGGCCTTCCGGATTTTTCTCTACCAAGCCTGCAGGCCTGCATCGATGCCAATCTCTCAGCCGCCCGGCTCACCAATCCGGAAGTGCAGTTCATCGGGGTTGCCGTCAACACCTCGCAGATGCCCGGCGCATCGGTGGACGACTATCTCCAGCGCCTGGAAGCCGAGTTCGGACTGCCTGCTGTCGACCCTTTCCGTGATGGCGTAAAGCCTCTGGTCGACCGGCTTCAGTAGGACGGGTCCGGGCATCTTGATGATTGACCTCAAGGTTTCCTCCGAGTCCTGGCCTATTCGGGGCAGCTTCACGATCTCGCGCGGCAGCAAGACCTCTGCGGATGTCGTGGTCGTGGAGCTCACCGCCGGCGGCAAGACCGGGCGCGGCGAGGCCGTGCCCTACACCCGCTACGGCGAGACCATGGAGGGCGTGCTGGCGGATATCGAGGCGCTGCGTCCGCGCCTCGCCCAGGGGATGGACCGGCTCGGGCTGCAGGAGGTCCTGCAGCCCGGTGCGGCGCGCAATGCCGTCGACTGTGCGTTCTGGGACCTGGAGGCCAAGCAGGCCGGTCACCGCTACTGGGAGCTTATCGGCGCTGCGGAACCCGGCCCGGTGACAACGGCCTACACCCTTTCCCTCGACACCGTGGAGAACATGGCCAAGTCCGCCGCGGCCAACGCCGCGCGCCCGCTCCTGAAACTGAAGCTGGCCGGGCCGGAAGACATGGCGCGGGTGGCGGCGGTGCGCGAACAGGCGCCCGAAGCGCGCATCGTCGTCGATGCCAACGAGGGCTGGTCGGCGGCAGACTACGCCCGGCTGGCACCGCAGCTGGCGGTGCTTGGCGTCGAGATGATCGAGCAGCCTCTGCCGGCGGGCGAAGACCAGGCGCTGGCAGGGATGAAGCGCCCGGTGCCGGTCTGCGCCGACGAGTCCTGCCACGATACGGCGACCCTGGCAGCCCTCAAGGGCCGCTACGACATGGTCAACATCAAGCTCGACAAAGCCGGCGGCCTCACCGAGGCCCTGAAACTGAAAGCCGCCGCGGAGGCGGAAGGCTTCGGCATCATGGTGGGCTGCATGCTGGCCACCTCACTGGCCATGGCGCCGGCGGTGATCCTGGCCCAGGGCGCACCGGTGGTCGATTTGGATGGGCCGCTGCTGCTCGCCAAGGACAGGGCGCCGGCCCTGCGCATCGAAGACAGCCTCATCCATCCGCCTGAGGCTGCGCTTTGGGGATAGCACACCGAAACCCGCCTCTTCGCATCAACTGAGGACGAACGACCGTCATGGACCGGCACATTGATATCTACTGCGAGCGTGTCGGGACGGCGTTCTGGGCGGAGCCACTCAACGCCATCAGCAACCTGGCCTTCATCATCGCCGGGCTGCTGCTGGTTCAGGTGCTCAGGCGGGCGGACCCGGCGCTGCGGCGCGATCCTGCCAATGTCGCGCTGGTGACCCTGATTTTTCTCATCGGCATCGGCAGCGGCCTGTTTCACACCTTCGCGGTCGTCTGGGCGGCCCTGACGGACGTCATCCCGATCGCGCTTTTCATCCTGCTCTATATGTACCTGGCCCTGCGGCGCATGATCGCCCTGCCGGTGTGGGTCTGTGCCCTCAGTCTCCTCGGGGTGCTGGGCCTGGTCTCGGCCATGCCGGCCCTCTTCGGCTTCAGCCTGCCCACCTATGGCGTGGCGCTCACAGCCATGATCGTCGTGGGCGGATTCCTGCACGTTGTCCGCAGCCACCCGGCGGGCATGCCGATTCTGATCACCGGCGGCATCTTCGCCCTTTCGCTGACGCTGCGCACCATCGACCTGCCGCTCTGCGACGTGCTGCCCATCGGCACACACTACTTCTGGCACATCCTGAACGCCGTCGTTCTCTATCGCCTTGCACGCATTGCGATGCGTCATGGCCGGGCCGCTTCCGCCGTGGTACCCGAAGGCCAGACGCCCTGACGCGTCAAAGCGTTTCTTTGGAGATTGCGGGAGGCCCAATGCGATGCGGCCGGAACTCATCACCGTGACGCCCGAGACCGTGGAGAAGACCGGTTTCTTCTGCAAGATGAGCGCACGCAAGGAAGCCGGCTATCAGCGCAAGCTCGCCTGGCTGAAGGCGCGCTTCGACGAAGGCTTGCAGATGCGCCTGCTCGGCGGCGGGGAGCGGGGCTTCATCGAGTTCATTCCCGGTGACTTCGCCTGGCGGGCCATCCGCAAGGCCGGCGACTATCTGGTGATCCACTGCCTCTGGGTGGTCGGGCGCAGCAAGGGCAAGGGCCATTCAACGGTATTGATCGAGGAAGCGCTGGCGGCGGCGAAGGCCGGCGGCTTCAAGGGCGTTGCCGCCGTCACCAGCACCGGCAACTGGCTGATCGACGCCGGCATTCTCGCACACCACGGCTTTGAGTCTGTTGCCGCGGCTGAGCCCGGCTTCGACATCATGGTGCGCAAGCTGGATCCCAAAGCGCCCGATCCGGCGTTCTGCGGCGGCTGGCGGAAGAAGCTGGAGGCATTGCCGGGCGGCGGCAGGGGCCTCACCGTGTTCCGCAGCGACCAGTGTCCCTATCTCGACAACGCCGTGCGGATCGTCGCGGACCACGCGGCGGACAGGGGATTGGCCTTTCGCGAGATCGAGATGACGAGCGCCAGGGAGGTGCGGCGGCTTTCGCCGACTCCCTACGGCGTCTTCGCCATCGTGAAGGACGGAGAACTCCTGGCCTATCACTACCTCTCGCCCAAGGAACTGGCGAAGCGCTGCGGGCGGTGACCGCGCTCAGCCGGCGGTCCGCAGGTATCGATCATCGAAGGCGATCTGTTCGGCGCCGGTGAAGCGGCGCTGGCGTTCCAACTCGGCCTCCAGCCGGTCCTGCCGGGCGCGCGACAGCTTGACCTTCGGTTCAAGCCACAGGCCCTTGATCCGCAGGGTGGCGCTCTCGCGCTCGTGCTTCATGTCGATCCGCCCGATCAGCCGGTCGCCCTCCAGCATCGGAAAGACGTAATAGCCGTAGCGCCGCTTGGCTGCCGGCACAAAGACCTCGATGCGGTAGTGAAAGCCGAACAGCCGCTCGCAGCGCTTGCGGTCGCGGATCAGCGGGTCGAAGGGGCTGAGGACCCGCAGACGCTTCGGCGGCTCCGGCAGGTCCTGCAGCGGGTCGGCGGCGGCGCTGCAGTAGGCGGCGCGCGGGCGCCCGCCCTTGGTGTCGGCAACCAGAACCTCTTCCAGGTCCTTTCCGCTTCGCGCGCGGCACCAGGCCTTGGCCTCCTCGGGCGTCACAAGATCCCAGAAGGCGGCGATCTCGCCCGAAGTGGCAAGGCCCAGGCGCTCCAACGCGCTGCGGCAGGCCCAGTCGATGATCGCCGCTTCGGAGGGCGACTCGCTGCGGTGGGGTTCGGGGATCACCCGTTCCGTCAGGTCGTAGACCTTCTGAAAGCCGCTGCGGGCCGAAACCGCCAGGCGGCCGCTGTGCCAGAGATACTCCAGGGCTGTCTTTGACGGATGCCAGTCCCACCACCCGTTGCTGCTTTTCGGCCTCTTGACGTCCTCGCCGCCCAGGTCGCGGGCCATGGCCGGGCCGTTGTCTTCGATGTGCCCCAGCACGGCCTCGAGCTCGTCCTCGAAGTTGCCGCGGCGGTTCTTGCCCCAGCGCGCGCGAAGCTGCTCGCTCCGCTGGGCGAAGCGCCGCCTCCAATAGGGGAAATAGCGGCTGGGGATCAGCGAGGCGTCGTGAGTCCAGTTTTCGAAGAGCGCGGCGTCCTTTTCCACCAGGCGGCTGAGCTGGCGGTGCCGGTAGGTCTGATTGCGCGCGAAGAGGATCATGTGGTGGGCGCGCTCGACGGTCTGGATGGAATCGACCTGGACGAAGCCCAGGCGGTCGATCAGCGCCAGAAGATCCTCATGGCCGATCTTGCGGTAGGGCGACTCGCAGAGCCCCTGACGCTGAAGCAAGAGCCGACGGGCGGAACGGGTATCGATCAGTCGCGGAGTCATGCGGTGCCCGGTGTCATTTGCCCCTGTTGCGCCGCCAGCCGCCGCGCCGCGCCGGCTTGCAGAGGTGGCGGGCCATGCGGTCGCCGGGGTAGAGCGCCGTTTCCTTCAGCATCTCGATCAGGCGCCCGCAGGCGCCGCCCGGCAGCGGCTCGTCTTCGAGGCGGTAGTCCTCGATCAGGCGCCCGGCGGCGGCGGCCGGGTCGCGGCCCTCGCCCAGGCGCAGCACCCAGGCCAGCATCAGGTCTTCCGCGGGGCCGGGAAAGCTCTCCCCCATTTCCAGAACCTCGCGGATCATGCCGCCGGGATCGTCCGGGGAGTCGTGCTTGGATATGTAGCGAATGGGCATCGGTCAGATCCGCCTGAGGAGATTGAGTCGGCTGGGTATCTCGAACCAGAACGCGCCGTTGCGCTGTTCGCCTGCCGCCATAAAGCTCTGCCGCAGCGACTCCTCCCGGGCCTCGACCTGTGGTCGGCGCGAAGGGTCGACGGCGACCATGCCGTCGCGGAAGGTCTCAAAGCTCGCCTGGCGGTGGGGCGCCCGGTAGACGTACTCCTCCTCTTCGGCCAGGGTCTTGCCGTCCGCAGCCCGCTTCAGCGCCTCGAAGGCCCGGGCGCGCACCTCGGTTTCGTCCTCGATGGGGCGCACCATCTCAAAGAAGGCGCCCTCGGCCAAAGGCTCCTGAATGTACAGCCGCCCGTCCGGGCGCAGCACCCGCGCGGCCTCGGCCAGGGCGGCCTCCTGCTGCGCCACGGGGACGTGGTGCAGCGCATTGAAATAGACCACCACGTCCAGACTGGCATCGTTGAGTGGAAGCGCCTGACCCTGGGCGGCGCAGTAACGCTCCGACCCCGCCGCTTCGGCCGCCCGCGCGCGGGCCAGTTGATGGGGCTGCGGATCGATCCCGATGGCCTGGGCGCCGGCGCGGGTCAACACCCGGACCAGACCGCCGTCGCCGCAGCCGATGTCGGCGACCCGGGCCCCGGCCAGAGAAAGGCGGTCGCGCAGGACGGCGGTGTGTTTTTCCAGGGGGCCTTGAGTCATCGGCTTTCAAGTCGCTATGAGGACCGGCATTTTAGGCTGCGGGCACCGGGATTCGCCAGCACCTGCCCATAAGGCTGGTGCCAGCCCCCTGACAGCAGTCTGCCCGCCGGTGGCGGCTGGATAACCGCGGCGGTCATGCCCGGTCAGATCCGTCACCGGACGGCCATCTGGCTGTCATTTTCGACCGATAGCTTGAGAGTCCAACAAAACGGGAAAGAGACCATGTTCTCCCTGAAAGGCAAGAAAGCGCTGGTGGTTGGCATTGCAAACGAATCGTCGATCGCCCATGGCTGTGCCAAGGCTTTCCGTGATCAGGGGGCCAGCCTCGCGATCACCTATCTGAACGAAAAGGCTAAGCCGCATGTCGAGCCCCTTGCCGAGGCGCTGGGTGCGGACATCTTCCTGCCGCTCGATGTCCGTGAGGACGGTCAGGTCTCCGCCCTGTTCGATGCGATCAGCAAGGCCTGGGGCAGCATCGATATCTGCCTGCACTCCATCGCCTACTGCCCGCGCGAGGATCTGCACAGCAGGGTTGTCGACTGCTCGCGCGATGGCTTCGTCACGGCGATGGACGTCTCGGTCCATTCCTTCATGCGCATGGTCCATCATGCCGAGCGGCTCATGCCGTCGGGAGGCACCTGCATGACCGTGTCGTTCTACGGCTCCGAAAAGGTGGTCGACTACTACAACGTGATGGGCCCGGTGAAGGCGGCCCTGGAGGCGGTCACGCGGTATATGGCGGCTGAGCTCGGCCCCAGGAAGATCTCGGTCCACGCGCTCTCGCCCGGGCCCTTGAAGACCCGCGCCGCCTCCGGGCTCGACCGCTTCGACGAACTCCTTGAGCGCGCCGCCAAGCAGGCGCCGACCCGCGAGCTTGTGAGCATCGAGGACGTTGGCGCCTATGCCGCCTTTCTGGCCAGCCCGGAGGCCGCCAACATCACCGGCTGCGTGCATTACATCGACGGCGGCTATCACATCCGCGGGTGACGGCCTATTGCCGGCGCAGTGACTTTGCCGCGCGCTGCTCTTGCGGCCTCCGCGCGATGCGCTAGGCTGGCGCCCGCAATGTCCGAACCCGCCATGACAGAAGACGAGAGCTTTCCAGACATCCGCGCCGGCCTGCGGTCGCTCTGCGCCGGCTTCCCCGGATCCTACTGGCGGGACCTGGACTCCCGGCGCGCCTATCCGGACGACTTCGTCCGGGCGCTGACGGAGGCGGGCTATCTCGCTGCCCTGATCCCGGAGGCCTATGGCGGCAGCGGCCTGCCGCTGGCCGCCGGCGGCGCGATCCTGGAGGAAATCCACAAGGCCGGCTGCAACGGCGCGGCCTGCCACGCCCAGATGTACACCATGGGTACCCTCCTGAAGCACGGCAGCGATGCGCAGAAACAGCGCTGGCTGCCGGGGATCGCCGAAGGCTCGCTCAGGCTCCAGGCCTTCGGCGTGACCGAGCCGACCAGCGGCAGCGACACCCTGAGCCTCGCCACGACGGCCAGACGCGAGGGCGATCGCTACGTCGTCAACGGCCAGAAAGTCTGGACCAGCCGCGCCGAACACAGCGACCTCCTGCTGCTCCTGGCGCGCACGACGCCGAAGGACCAGGTTGCGAAAAAGGGCGAGGGCCTCTCGGTCTTCCTTGTCGACCTGCGCGCGGCGCTCGGTCGGGGCGTCACCATCAAGCCGATCCGGGCGATGATGAACCACGCCACGACGGAGGTTTTCTTCGACAACCTGGAGGTGCCGGCGGAGAACCTGATCGGCGCCGAGGGCAAGGGCTTCCGCTACATCCTCGACGGTATGAACGCCGAACGCATCCTCATTGCCGCCGAGTGCATTGGCGATGCCCGCTGGTTCATCGACAAGGCCACAAGCTATGCCGGGGAGCGCAAGGTCTTCGGCCGGCCCATCGGGCAGAACCAGGGCATCCAGTTCCCCATCGCCCGCGCCTATGCCCAGAGCGAGGCGGCGTCCTTGATGGTGGCCCGCGCCGCCGCCCTTTTCGATGCAAGCGAACGTTGCGGCAAGGAAGCCAACATGGCCAAGCTGCTCGCCTCCGAAGCCTCCTGGGCGGCGGCGGAGGCCTGCCTGCAGACCCACGGCGGCTTCGGCTTTGCCGAGGAGTACGATGTCGAGCGCAAGTACCGCGAAACCCGGCTCTATCAGGTGGCGCCGGTATCCACCAACCTCATCCTCGCCTATCTGGCCGAACACGTTCTTGGCCTTCCCCGCAGCTACTAGTGCCAGA
This sequence comes from Rhodospirillales bacterium BBD 1991-14, assembly GCA_001657395.1. Classification (GTDB taxonomy): domain Bacteria; phylum Pseudomonadota; class Alphaproteobacteria; order Kiloniellales; family Kiloniellaceae; genus Pelagibius. The sequence continues at coordinate 139,076 of LYSY01000006.1, forward strand.
GTTAAAGAGGCCGTCGCATGAAACCCCTCCTTCTGGGCCCGAGCTACAGCGTTTACGTCCGCATCGCCCGCCTTGCGCTGATCGAAAAGGGTGTCGACTACGACCATACCGAGTTCGACGTCTTCGACCGCGACGACTGGCCGGCGGACTGGCTGGAGCGCCAGCCCTTCGGTCTGGTGCCGGCCTTCGAGCATGACGGCTTCCGTCTCTATGAGGCCCGCGCCATCACCCGCTACGTCGAAGAAGCCTTCGAGGGGCCGCCGCTGCAGCCGAGCCGTGCGACGGAGACTGCGCGCATGGAGCAGGTGATCTCCGTGCTCGACGGCCAGGGCTACCGCCCCATGGTGCGCGCGGTCTTCGTGCAGGCGCTGGAGCGCGCCCGCAAGCTGGACTACGACGCCGAGGCCATCGCCGACGCTTTGCCCAGGACGGCGCGCTGCCTGGCGGCGCTGGCCGAACTGCTCGGCGACCAGACCTATTTCGCAGGCGCCGCCTTCAGCCGGGCTGACGCGCAGGCCGTGCCGATGTTTCAGTACTTCCTCTTTGCCGAGGAGGGACAGCAGCAACTGCAGGCCCACCCGAACCTGGAGCGATGGTGGACACAGGTTTCGGCGCGGTCCTCTGTTCAGTCCACCTACACTCCTCCCGCTGTTCCATGACCCGGCCCCTTGAAGGTGTCCTGGTGGTCAGCCTGGAACAGGCCGTGGCGGCGCCCTACTGCAGTTGCCGCCTGGCCGATGCCGGTGCCCGCGTCATCAAGCTGGAACGGCCGGAGGGTGACTTCGCCCGCGCCTACGACCGTGCCGCCAAGGGGGAAAGCGCCTATTTCGTCTGGCTGAACCGCGGCAAGGAGTCCATCGCCGTCGATCTGAAGACGCCCGGCGATCTGGCCCTGGTGAAGCGCATGGTCGCGCAGGCAGACATCTTCATGCAGAACCTGGCCCCCGGGGCGGCCCGGCGTCTCGGCCTGGGGTCTGCGGACCTGCGCGCCGCCGATCCGCGCCTGATCACCTGCGACATCTCCGGCTACGGCGAGTCCGGACCTTACGCCGACATGAAGGCCTATGACCTGCTGGTGCAGGCGGAGAGCGGCCTGGCCGCCGTCACCGGGCGCCCGGAAGGGCCCGGGCGGGTGGGCGTTTCGGTCTGCGACATCGCCTGCGGCATGTATGCCTACCAGGCGGTGCTGGAGGCGCTGTTGCGGCGCGGGCGGACGGGCGAGGGCGCGGCGCTCGCCACGTCGCTGTTCAGCGCTATGGCCGACTGGATGACCGTGCCGCTGCTGCACCAGGACTACGGGCCCGGTGCGCCCCCGCGTGTCGGCCTCAACCATCCGAGCATCGCCCCCTACGGCGTTTATGCCTGTGCCGGCGGGACCGAGATCGTCATCTGCATTCAGAACGAGCGCGAATGGCAGCGCTTTGCCGCCCAGGTCCTGGCGCAGCCTGGCCTCGCGGAGGATCCGCGCTTCAGCGACAACACCGCGCGGGTCGCAAACCGCCCGGCCCTCGACCGGGTGATCGAAGCCTGCTTTGGCGCGCTCGACCGTGCCGCCGTCGTTGCCCGGCTGGAGGCGGCTCAGATCGCCTTCGGTGCGGTGAACAGCCCGGCCGATCTCAGCGCCCACCCGCAGTTACGGCGCGTTTCCGTGGAGACGCCGGGCGGGCCCATCGACCTGGTCGCGCCACCGGCCCGGGAGCGCGGGCAGGCCCTGCAACTCGGCCCCGTTCCTGCTCTCGACCAGCACGGCGCGGCCCTGCGGGCGGAGTTTGCGGCATGAGCGACGCGTCGCAGGACTGGGCCGACTGGGTGGGGCACCGCGAAGAGGCCGTGGACAGCCTCGACCTCAATCGTGCGCGGGCGCTGCAGGCGACCCTTGACGATCCGCAGGATGCGCTGGCCGCAGGCGATGCCCTGCCGCCGCTCTGGCATTGGGCCTACTTCTGGACCACGGCGGCGACGGCGGACCTCGGACCCGACGGCCACGCGGCCCGGGGCGGCTTTCTGCCGCCCATCGACCTGCCGCGGCGCATGTGGGCCGGCAGCCGCGTATCCTTTCTCCGGCTTCCGTCCGTCGGCAGCGAAGTCGCGCGCCGCTCCACCATCAAATCGGTCGAGCACAAGACCGGGCGCAGCGGCGTGCTGGCCTTCGTCACCGTCGAGCATGTCGTTGCCGATACCGCCGGCGACTGCATCGTCGAGGAACACGACATCGTCTACCGGGAGGCCGCGGCGAAGGGCGCGCAGGTGCCGCCGGGCGAAGCGGCGCCGGCGGAGGCCGCCTGGGTCCATCCGGTGACGCCGGACCCGGTGCTGCTGTTCCGCTACTCGGCGCTGACCTTCAACGGCCACCGCATCCACTACGACCAGCCCTACACGACGGGGGAGGAGGGCTACCCTGGCCTCGTCGTGCATGGCCCCCTGCTGGCGACGCTGATGATCGGCCTGCTGCGACGCGAGCGGCCCGGGGCCGTGGCCACCGCCTTCCGCTTCCGCGCCCTGCGTCCCATCTTCGATACCAGGCCCTTCACGGTCTGCGGTGCGCCCGAGGATACGCGGGCCGACCTCTGGGTCACCGACCCCGACGGCTTTGTCGCCATGCAAGGCACAGTGGAGTGGCGTTGACCAATGCCCAGAAGAATGATCCCCCGCTACATCGAGGAATATCGGGACCATAGCGCGTCCTACGAGAGGGTCGACGTCGAGGGAAACCGCATGTGGTTTGCCCGCAGTGCCGTACGCCGGTGCTGCTGTGCCAGTCGCTGTCCGACCGCCGGCGCCGGAAGGCAGCGAAACTCAAGGCGTCGAGTGCAGTCGCGGCCATGGACTACCTCAAGAAGGCCGTGCCCTGTGGAGACCGGGAGGCCAAGGCCATTGTCCTGCATCTGCGCAAGGAGAACGAGGGCTGCCACTACTGCGGTCATCCCATGCCGCGCGGCGCGCTGCTCTGCGCGAACTGTATGTCGGTGAACCTGGACTGGAACTGACGCTTCAACTGTGACCGCCTCGCGGCCACCCCTTCACAAACCACAGCAATCAAGAGGATGGATATGCTTCTGGACGTGCGCACCTACCGCGTGAAACCCAACACCATGAAGGCCCACTTCGATCTTTACGAGCAGTACGGCAAGCCGGCGCAGACCCGCCACCTGGGCCAGCCGCTGGCCTATCTGCGCACGGAGACCGGCGACCCCAACGAATATGTCCACATCTGGGTCTACGAGAATGCCGGCGACCGCGAGACCAAGCGCGCCGCCATGCAGGCCGACCCGGACTGGCAGGACTACCTGCGCCGCTCCGCCGAGCTGGGGGCGCTCATCTCCCAGTCCAACAAGCTGATGGCGCCGGTCGACTTCTTCGACGCACCGAAGCGCTAGCGTCGGGCATTGCGTACCTCTATGCGGCGGCGATGGCCTTCACTGCCGCCGCGAAGCGGTCGAGTTCTTCGTCGCTGTTGTAGTAGTGCACGGAGGCGCGCACGAGGTCGGGCAGGGTGCGTTTGGTCGCGTCCAGCAACGTCGAGTTTGGATCGGTCACCGAGGTGTTGATGTCCTGGCGGCGCAGGTTTGCCTTCACGTCCTCCGCCGTCCGTCCGGTGACCTCGAACACGCAGAGGCCGCAGCGCCGGCGACCGATGTCCTGCACCGTGACGCCGGGGATTTCGGCCAGCCGCGCGCGCAGGCCCGCCGCCAGGTCCGCCACCCGCGCCTCGATGGCCGGCAGGCCGATGGCGCGGGCGTAGTCCACCGCGGTGCCGAGCCCCAGTACGGCAGCGTAGTTGTACTCCCAGTTCTCGAAGCGCTTGGCATCGGGCCGCAGCTCGTAGCGGTCCGCGGCCACCCACTTGGCGGCGCGCAGGTCGAGGGCCGGCGGCTCGACCCGGTCGAGGAAGCCGCGGCGCACATAAAGGAAACCGCTGCCGCGGGGTCCGCGGAGATACTTGCGCCCGGTGGCGGAGAGCAGGTCGCAGCCCAGTTTCCCGACATCCAGGTCGATCTGCCCGGCCGACTGGCAGGCGTCCAAAAGAAAGGGGATGCCGTGGGCGCGGGCGACGCGGCCGATCTCCTCGGCCGGGTTCACCAGCCCGCCGTTGGTCGGCACGTGGGTGACCGTGATCAGCTTCACGCCGGGCCTGGCGCAGGCCGCTTCCAGATCGGGAATCGAGAGCTCGCCCTCCGCAGTGGAGGGGATCGCTTCGATCACCAGCCCCGTGCTGCGGGCGAGCTTCAGGTAGTTCAGGTAGTTGCTGGCGTACTCCGCCTCGCCGGTCAGGAGGCGGTCGCCGGGCTGGAAGTCGAAGGAGAAGAACGCGGCGTTCCAGGCCAGGGTCGCATTCTCCATCAGCGCGATCTCGCCCGGCGCGGCGTTCAGCAGCGCTGCGACGCTGCGGTAGACGCCGTCGATCTCCTCCGCGGCTTCCGCCGCTGCTTCGTAGCCGCCGATCTCGCCTTCGCGCCGGATATGCGCGACCTGGCGGGCGACCACGGCGTCCGGCATCAGCGCCGCCCCGGCATTGTTGAAGTGCAGAACTCTTTCGCAGGCGCTGGTGTCGCGCCTTACCTTCGCAAGATCGATCACGTCTCCCCCCGACCCTTGTTGTCGCCCCGACCCCTCTTGTCACCGCCGCTAGTTAGCGGTGGGGCAGGGCCGAAGGCAAGGGCCGGTCAGGATTTTTTACGTGCCGCTTCGCGCTCTGCCTGCAGGCGGGCGCGGCGCTCGCGGTTGGCGCGGTGGCGCTCCGCCCTCCAGGCCTTGAAGACCTTCGCCCGGTAGGCATTGGCGCGGAGAATGGTGCGGGAATGATAATGGCCGACGGCGCGCGTCCAGGAGCGCGCCTCGCTGCGCAGCTCCGCCAGGAAGCCGGCGGCATAGGCGGCGTTGCGCAGAGGATCGAAAGCGGCCTCCAGGTCTTCGAAGGCCTCGGCGTGGTGGTAGAGGTTCACCTGCATGCAGCCGACATCGATGTTCTGCACGCCCCGCGCGCGCAGGGCCTTCACCGTATCAATCGCTGCCTGCTTGCTGGGCAGAAAGCGCCCCTTGCCCTCGGCCATGACGGTCCAGGGCCAGGCAAGTCTTTCCGCCTTTCCTTCGTGCCAACGCCCCGATTCGGTCTGGGCAATGGCCCCCAGCAGCAGCGGTGGCAACTGGTGCTGCCGCTCGGCGGCCTCGATGCCCAGACGGCAGAGAGTCCAGGGATCTTCAGGGCTCCGGCCGGGGTCACCGGCGGCCTCGGCCGGCGCCAGCGCAAGCCACAGCAGGGCCAGCAGGGCCGCTAGGGGCGCGGTTCGGGCCTTTCCGGCCTGGGGGAGCGCTTTTCTCATGCCACGAACGAAGCAACCCGCGTGCCAAAGGCTGCAAAGGGGCCTAACCACTGCACTTAGATGGTGCAACGCAATATGATTAGCCAAACAGAGGTGGGAGAGAAATGATGATCTTGTGAAATTTGTATGCAAATCAATGAATTGGTGAATTCTCTGTTGAAATCCACCGGGCAGCGGCGCATATTGTGCACTGCGATATGCGATTGCCTACGGCGGTCGGTATCGCAGTTCCATAGGGCATTTCCTCCCTAAACTTGGGCCGCGCGGTTGCGCGGCCCTTTTTTCTTGCCGGCGCCGCCGTTCGAGGGGGGATTCGGGTCTTGGCCCGGTCTTGCGCAGAGGTCCGCCAGGGGCCCGGGCGGTCCGCCTCAGTCGTCCGGCAGCGAATCGGCGCCCGTGCCGAGGGGGCGTTGCATCAGCACCGAGTCGAGCCAGCGGCCATGCTTGAACCCTATGGCGCGAAGAACACCCGCTTCGCGAAAGCCGTGGCGTTTGTGGAGGCCGATGGACGCCAGGTTGCCGCTGTCGCCGATGACCGCCACCAGCTGCCGGTACCCCATCGCCTCACAGCGTTGGATCAGCGCCGAAAGCAGCAGGCTGCCGATCCCTCGACCTTCCAGCCCTCTGCGCAGGTAGACGGTCGTTTCCAGCGTATGACGATAGGCCGGGCGCGTGCGATAGGGCCCCACCGCGGCGAAGCCCAGGATGTCGCCGCCCGGCCCCGGCGCCTGGGCGACGAGATAGGGCAGGGACGCCTTCTGGACCGCGGCAACCCGCCGCTGCATCTCCGCGAGGTCGGGCGGCGTCTCCTCGAAGGAGGCGACGCCGTGGATCACATGGTCGGCGTAGATCGCCTGCAGGGCTGAACAGTCCTCCGGCCGGGCGTCGCGCAACTCCGCGGTCCGATCCGGTCTGATGGCCTGGCTCACCGGCCGTTGGGTCGCAGCCGCCCCTGCTGCAGGCCGCCCAGTGCGGCGACGACATCGCGCATGTCCTGGGCCAGCGCGCGCAGCGCCGGGCGCCGTTCCATCCGCGTTTCGTCCATGTAGATCTGGCGGTTGATTTCGATCTGCAGACTGTGGACGCCGGTTTCCGGCTTCCCGTAGTGGCGGGTGACGAAGCCCCCGGCGTAGGGACTGTTGCGCGCAACCTGATAGCCCTTGCGGTGCAGTATCCGCTCGACCGTGTCGGTGACCACCGCCGCGCAGCTGCTGCCGTGGCAGTCGCCCAGGACAAAAGCGGTGCGGTTCGTCGCGCCACGGCTATGCCCCAGTTTGCTGGCGGAGGGCATGGAGTGACAGTCGACCAGGATGCACCAGCCGAACTGCTCCTTGGTCTGCTGAACCAGCATCCTGAGCGCCTCGTGGTACGGCCAATAGCAGCTGCGGATGCGATCCAGCCCCTCGGCCAGGCTCAGCTTGTCCCGGTAGATGTTGGCGCCGCTGGCGACGACCCGGGCAATGGTTCCCAGCCCCGCGGCGACGCGGGGCGAGCGCGTATTGGCGTAGGGGGGAAGCTTTTCCTTGAAGACCGCGGGATCGAGCTCATAGGGCTCGCGGTTGGGGTCGACGAAAGCGCGGGGAAAGAGGGCATGGATCAGCGGCGCACCCATCTCCGGCGCGCAACTGAAGATCTCGTTGACGAAGCTGTCTTCCGACTGGCGCAGACTGATCGGATCGAGGCAGGAGGACGCCAGAAACTCCGGAGGATAGTCGCTGCCGCTGTGCGGCGAGGCGAAGACCAACGGCAGGGTCTGCCGGGACGGCCAGACGATCTCGTGTGGCCTGCCGGTTTGGGCGCTTGGGGCTAGGGCGTCCATATCTCCAAAGAGCCTGTTTCTTCCTAGTGTTCTAGGCCAAAGCGCCCGCGCTGTCATGCCCGATGCGCACCCTCTGGCAGATTGGTTCGCCAATGGTGGCTTTCCACCCCGCCCGGGGCGCATTAAGCTCTCTTTCGGCGCCGGCATGGTAGCCTGTGAAGAGTTTGGCCCTCCCCCAATTGGGCAGCGGCCGGGGTTAACCATTGCTTCGACGTGACGGCCAAACGGGATAATGGCGCAAATCCTCCTTGCTGAAGACGATGCCTCGATGCGGGAATTCCTGGCGAAGGCCCTGCGCAAGGCCGGTCACCATGTCGTGGCGGTCGGTGACGGCCTCGATGCCATTGCCGCCCTGGACGGGTTCCAGGTCGACCTGCTGCTGGCCGACGTGGTGATGCCGGGTCTCGACGGCATCGAGCTGGCGCGCCGGGCCGCCAAGCTGCAGCCGGGTCTGCGGGTCATGTTCATCACCGGTTTTGCCGCCGTGGCCCTGAAGAACAGGGACCAGACCCCGCGCGGGGCGCGCATTCTGTCCAAGCCGTTCCATCTCCGCCATCTGGTGGAGGAGGTGGAATCGATGCTCACGGCCTGAAAACCGGGAGCGGAGCCCCTGACGCTGGGGCTCTTGAAAAAGCCCGGCGATGATGCTACTCCGCCTCCTCCCATCGGCATGGTCGGCCAACGGCACGGTCGGCCAACGGCAGGGTCTGTCGCGTCAGGCCAGCCAGGCTGCAGCAGCGGCACAGAGGGCGTATAGCTCAGCGGGAGAGCGCCTCGTTGACATCGAGGAGGTCCCTGGTTCAATCCCAGGTACGCCCACCATTCCTTTCAATAGCTTAGCAGAGATTCCGACACCCGGGCCTTTGGCCTTTCGGGTGCAGTTCGGGTGCAATCCCGGACCGGCGCAGGTTTTTTATGCTGGCTCGAGTTGGACTGATTGCCGGACCGTGACGGGTCACAGGGGCGCTCTCCGTTGCAGGCCGGTCTGCGACGCTCGGACCGCCCATTGCTCCCCATCTTGGCCGCCGGCAGGCCTAGCTGCGCGTCGTGCTACGGTGAGCGGTTGCGGGAAGCGGTAACGCCGGGAGGCCGCCGGACTGGCTCGCAAAGCCATCTTTCACGATCGCCGGGGCGCGGCCGGTGCTGGCGAGGCTGCGATGCCGCCAAACAGCCGTCCGTAGGCATCCAGCAGCGTTTCGCCTTCACTTTCCCAATTGTATCGCCTGGCAGCTGCCTTGCGGCCACGTTCCCCCATGGCCGCTGCCTCCTCCGGGTGGTCGAAGATGTACTCGATGGCCTTGGCGACGGCCGCGCTGTCCAACGGGTCGACGAGCAGGCCGCAGCCCTCCTCAGCGACAACCCTGCGCCAATGGCTGAAATCAGATGCGATGACGGGAAGTCCCGCGGCCATGTATTCGTAGAGCTTGTTCGGACGAATGACGCTGTAATTGCGTGTGGGATGGAGGAGGATCAGTCCCGCACGCGCTTGGCTCAGCTCCGCGGCGAGCCGGCCCTTGTTCAACCAGCCGAGAAATTCCGTCCGCCCGGAGCTTAACGCATGCTTGATCGCCTCCTGGAGCGACTGCGACAGGCTCCCTCCGAGCCGCAGGATAGGCGGCGGGTCCGCATCCACTTCGGCAATCGCCTGAACCATCGTGAAGAGCCCGCGCTGAGCCGTTATGTCGCCGTGGTACAGCACCCGGTGGGGCCTTTCGGCCATAGGCAGCGTGCCGGCCTTGCCCGCCCAGTCCTCCAGAATCGGAAAGTTCCGCACCGTAACCACGTTGCCATTCGGGAACTGCTCTTCCACGGCATGATGGGCAGTGACGGTCATGTCGGCCCAGCGCACGAAGGCGGACTCGAACATCCGCCAGAACCGGGAAAGCATCGGGCGCAGCGCACTTGGGATCCAGGCCCTGTCCAGGATCACCATGGGATAGGCTTCGTGCACGTCATACACGACGCGCCGGCCGAGCAGCTTCAGGGCGATGCCGACGAGGATGAGGTCCGGGTCGTGGAGGTGGTAAGCGTCGAACCTGTGCCGGATGCAATAGGCGAGGAGCCATGGCAGACGCAGCAGGAAGCGGCGCAGACGCGCTGCCGGCGCAGCATGTTCGATGAACGCCGGACCGGCCGGCAATGCCGTGCCCGACGCACGCTCCAGGGCCAAAACCGTAACGGCATAGCCGGCATCAGCCAGGGTCTTTGCCTGCTTCTGCGCAATGCGGCCATCGGACGCGCGATGAGCCGATGAGACGTGTAAGATACGTCTAGACACCGGTGGCCGACTCTCGTCCCTTCTTGGCTTCGGCTCCACCTTCAAATCCGCCGGACCTGGCATGCTTCCAGCTACCGAGCGCCGCCAAGGTCATGCCCAACAGGGCCCAGAGCGGGCGGTTGTCGTTGACATCGCCACTGAACGCCGCGCAGATCAGCCAGTACATCAATCCCGCCGGCACCAGCAGCATGCCTGCCGAAGAAGCTGGGCTTACCGTTGCTGGCGCCTGGTAGGCCGCGCGCAAGCTCAAGAAAAGTGAGGCAACCACAAGAATCAGGAAGGCGATGCCGGCAAGCCAGCCGGCCTCGACGAAAATCTCCAGCGCGATGTTGTGCGGGTGTCGCATGAGCCTTCCGGCATCGAAGACCTGGATCCATTCATTGAAGCGGCCCCAGCCGATCCCGAAAGGATGCGTGGGGATCAGCTTCAGAGTCTGCTGCCAGAGCGCCAGTCGAGAGTCGTCTGTGGGTCTCCACTCACCCATCAGAGGGAACACAAAACGCCGAGCGACGTGGACGCCATTCCAGGACAGATAAGCCAGCGCCGCCGCCAAGCCGAGACAGCCGGCTATCAGTGTTCCCCAAGTCCGCTTCAAGCTCGCGCCATTGACCACGGCGATATGGGCGATGACAAGCACCGTCAGCAGCAGGGCTAGAAGAGGTGCTTTGGTGCCGGAAGCCACCAGTCCAACCAATGCAACCAGCATAGCAGGGACAAAGAGCCAGGCACTGAGCAACCCGCGCCAGTACAACAGGCAAAGAACCAGGCCGGTGAAGCCGCTGGTGCGACCCAGGAGAATCGGATTGGCATTGAAGATCAGTGTGCGCGCAGAGAGACCGTGCCTCGCGGCTTCAATAGCCGCAAGGCCGGCCATAACCAGTCCTAATAGGCAGATTGTGTAGGTAAAGGTCCGGCGTCGAGCCTCCGTCCGGAGAAGGATGAGTGCAGCAAAAGCCGAGAGTGCCGTGAGCGAAAAGAGCCTCAACTCCTTTTGCACCGGATAGGAACCGAGATTTTCTGGCCAGTGGAGCCCGATCGTCAAAGCCGCGAAGACGGCCAGCATCGGAAGTATGCCGGGGCCCAATGAAAGTGTGCGCCAGATCTCGAAGCCGCAGAACACCAAGGTGCCTGCTGCGAAGAGCAGCGTCAGGTCAATCGGCATAAACTGCAAAGCGTCAGCTGCTTTGTAGTATCCCGCAAAAACAAAGAGAGCAAACAGTACGGCGGCGGCGTTCGAAATCGGCATTGAAGTGAGGCGGCATTGGCGGCGGAGCTTCAACGGCTAACATATGAAGCAACGGACGGAAAGGCAGATCGCCTCCCTCGATCACCGGCAGAGGGAGACCTTCCAGCCAGGGGCCGCGCAGTCGGAGAGCAGCCCACCGAATCCTAAGGCAGGATCTTGGTTAGTATGTTCACGTGTGGCACATTTGGATGTACAAGTGAGGCGCGAAGTGCCACAGACGTGCTTATTGAGGGCCATAGGCTATCCGGCAAAGGAACTAGTGGGCAGGGGGGCGCCGAAACCCGCGTGTCGCAGCGAAGACTTGACGCCAGTGCAAAAGAACCGCCCGACGGATCAACCTCGGTTGTAGGGGCCGACTGCAAACGCCGCCTGGGGGACCATCAGACTTCCGGTCACGTCGCAAGTGCGGGAGCAGTGCGCGCCATGGAGGTTGGTGTGAGCACGGCACCTCTTGTCTCGGTCATAATGGCCGCCTACGACACGGAGGCCTTCATCGCGGAGACCATCGCCTCGGTGCAGGCGCAAACACTTGGTGATTGGGAACTGCTGGTGTCGGATGACGCCTCGAGCGACCGGACCACTGCGATTGTGACCGCAGCGGCCGCCCAGGATCCGCGCATTCGCCTCTTCCGGCTGGATCGCAACGGTGGCGTCGCCCAAGCCCGCAATCTTGCCCTGGAAACCGCGCAGGGTCGCTTTATCGCCTTCCTCGACAGCGACGACCTCTGGCTGCCGCAAAAGCTCGAGCGCCAGGTGGCCTTCATGGAGGAGCAGGATGCTGCTGTGTCATACACCGCGTTTCGGCGTATCGACGAGTCGGGGCGGCGGATCGGGCGACTGATTTCGATCCCCACGCGGCTGAACTACCAGAGGCTTCTGAAGAATACCGCTATTGCAACTTTAACGGGTATGGTCGACACCACGAAGACTGGCCCCATCCGCATGACAGAAGTTCGCCGCGACGACTACATCCTCTGGCTGTCGCTGCTGAAGCGCGGCTTCGTGGCCCACGGCTTGCGGGAGGACCTCGCGCGCTACCGAGTGGTGCCCGGATCACTCTCCAGCAAGCCAATCCGTTCGGCCGCCTGGGTCTGGGATGTCTACCGCAAGGTCGAGAAACTGGGGATCATGGAAGCAGGTTGGTGCATGCTTCACTACAGCACCCGCGCCGTCTTGAAGCGCCTCGTGTTCTAGATGATTGGCCCCACCATGGAATGGTGCGGTCCTGGTGGCCATTTACAAGGAAGCATGTGGTCACATAACCCAGGCCGTGAGGTTCTCTCGAGGTTGCCGATCGCCTGCTGATGGCCGGGAAATGGCCGACGGCCGCGGCACGCGAAGCGTGGACCGCGGTTCGGCCCTGAAATCACGGCGATTGTCCCGGTTTCTCCATGTCAGCGCGGGGGGCAGCCTCCCCTTTGTTGCCTCTTCATTTGACATTCACGGCGTGAACGCAGTATACGTTCACCCCGTGAACGAGCCGCCAGGATGGCGGGAATCAGCGCTCTTGGAGGGCGCGACGCAGCGCATGGGTATGCACGACAGCGCAGAAGAGCAGCAGCAGGTCGCGGCCCGGATCACGTTGGGTGTGCTCAACGCGGTCGACGGCGACCGCGACGTCACCCAGCGCCGCATTGCCGCCGAGCTCGGTATCGCCGTCGGGCTTGTCAATGCCTATCTCAAGCGCTGCGTCAACAAGGGTTTGATCAAGGTCCAGCAGGTGCCGGCGCGGCGTTACGCCTACTACCTGACCCCCAAGGGATTCGCCGAAAAGTCGCGCCTCACGGCCACCTACCTGCTCTATTCCTTCGAGTTCTTCCGCGAAGCGCGGGCCTCCTGCGAGAAGGCCCTGGGCTTGGCAGCGGCCAGGGGGTGGAAGTCGCTGATCTTGATCGGGCGCAGCGACATGGCGGAGATCGCGCTGGTCTGCACGCTGCACCATCCGTTGCGCATCGTGGCGCTGGTCGACGAGGGTGCCGCTGACGGGGCAGGGACCTTCGCAGCCGTGCCTCTGGTTTCCCAGTTCGACGCGGTGGCCGAGCCCTTCGACGGCGCGCTGATCACCGACATCACGGGCGCGCAGGCGGCCTACGATGCGGCGGTGGCCGAGCTTGGCGCCGCTCGGGTGCTGGTGCCGGACCTTATCGCTCAGGCCATTTCGACGCCGACAGCGGGCGGCGGTGACGCGTCACAAGAGGGGAAGATATGAGCTGGTATGCGGTGCAGACCAAGTCTAACCAGGAAGACAAGGCAGCTTTCAACCTGCGCCGCCAGGGCTATGGAGTCTATCTGCCGAAGTACGCCCGCCTGCGCCGCCACGCCCGCAAGACCGAACGGATCGCGCGCCCGTTGTTTTCCGGTTATCTCTTCGTCGCCGTTGACTCGGGCCGCCAGGGCTGGCGTGCCATCAATTCGACACTGGGTGTGGCGCGCCTGGTTGCTGCGGCGGAGGCGCCCACCGCGGTGCCCGAGGCGGTGATCGAGGGACTGCGCGCCCGCGAGGGCGAAGATGGCTGCATCCGACTTGAGCCGCAGCGCCATCTGAAGAACGGCGACAGTGTGCGCGTCACAGAAGGCGTGTTCGAGAGCGTTCTTGGCCTTTATCAGGGTCTGACGGCGGATGAGCGGGCGCTCGTCCTCGTCGACTTTCTCGGGCGCAAGGTGCGCGCCCTGATCGACCCGGAGACCCTGGCCGCCGCGTGAGCCGCGTGGCGCCGGTCGCCGGACCGCAACTTATGGCTTCGGGGGACGAGTCGCTGTCACCCGAAGTGCGGTAGCATGAGCAAAGCAACAGAGAACCGACCTTTATCGCACTTCTGGCCTTTGACCTCGTGGCCCCGCCCTTCGATAACGTCGCATAGTCTAGAACCCGGGCCGCGAACGGATCCCCATGTGGCTGCCGATCATCCTCCTGGCGGTCCAGGAATTGTCGACAGCCCCGCCGTGCTCCTCTTCATGCACCGACCGCTCTTGAGGGTAAAGTCATTGATGATGCAGAGCGCCCGGCGAGGGCAGCGACACCGAAAGCAAGCGTCGATTCGCCGCCTGCGCTCCGATGTCCGAAAACAAGAGATAGCGCAGTCAGTGCCTTGACGTTGATGTGATGAACGTGACAAAAACGACGGCATGTGAAAGACCTAGTGTTCCAACTTCTTGGCCTCAGCTCTCTGAGAGGGATGTTCGGGCCGGGGCGCGAAATCGTTGTGTCCTTCCATTCCAATTTCCAAGTGACGATCTAGGCGAAGCCAATTCACCTGGACTGCGGTAGCTATCCGGGGCGAGTGACTATTCGCCGCATCTCAAATTGAAGCCAACCATCCACAAACACATCGGCTGCCGCAATGTCACTTGAGATCGCGGAAGTGCACCGCTACGAGCTCGCCGGAAAACGGGTGTGGGTCGCCGGGCACAGAGGCATGGTTGGCTCGGCGATCATGCGTCGACTCAAGGCGATCTCCTGTGACGTTCTAACGGCGGAACGTGACGAGACCGACTTGACCCGCCAGGACGCGGTCGCGACCTGGCTTCGAGACAATCGTCCCGACGCCGTCTTCCTGGCAGCCGCCAGGGTCGGCGGCATCCATGCAAACAACACGCTGCCGGCTCGGTTCCTGTATGAAAATCTGATGATCGAGGCTAACGTTTTGCATGCGGCCCACGAGGCTGGAGTCGAGAAGCTGCTGTTTCTGGGCTCGTCCTGCATCTACCCGCGGGGTGTGGAGCAGCCGATGCACGAGTCGAGTCTGCTGACAGGACCGCTGGAGCCGACGAATCAATGGTACGCCGTGGCCAAGATTGCCGGGGTTAAGATGTGCCAGGCGTATCGGCGCGAGTATGGCTGTGACTTCATCTCGGTCATGCCGACCAACCTCTACGGCCCTGGCGACAACTTCGACCCCGAGTTCGGCCATGTGCCTGCGGCTTTACTGCGCCGGTTCCATGAGGCAAAGGAGCGCGGTGACACGGAGGTTGTGGTGTGGGGTACCGGTACCCCGCGCCGGGAATTCATGCACGTGGACGACCTGGCCGATGGCTGCATCTTTCTGATGTGCAGGTACTCCGGAGAGGAACCTGTAAATGTGGGGATCGGAGAGGACGTCACGATCTCGGAGTTTGCCGCTATGATCGCCCAAATAGTTGGTTATGAGGGGCAAATCGTTTTCGATAGGACGCGCCCGGACGGCGTGCCCCGCAAACTCCTCGATGTCAGCCGCATGGAGGCGCTGGGCTGGACCAGCAAGATCGCTCTGGGCGACGGCCTGCGCCGCTACTATCAGTGGTTTCAGGAAAATCGGGACGCCCTCAGGTTCTGAGTAAGTAGGTGAAGAGTCTGGCATGTCCAAGCGCGCATTGATAACCGGTGCCACCGGCCAGGATGGGGCCTATCTTGCCGAGTTTCTGCTGGACAAGGGTTATGAGGTGCATGGCGTCAAGCGCCGCTCGTCGTCATTCAACACGGCGCGCGTGGATCACCTCTACAAGGACCCGCACGAAGGCGACACCAACTTTCATCTGCATTTCGGCGATCTGACCGATGCCACCAACCTGATCCGCCTTGTGCAGGAGACGCAGCCGGACGAGATCTACAACCTCGCTGCGCAGAGCCACGTTCAGGTGAGTTTCGAAACCGCCGAGTACACCGCCAACGCTGATGCCCTTGGTACCTTACGGCTGCTCGAGGCGATGCGCATCCTGGGTATGGAGGAATCGGCTCGCTTCTATCAGGCGTCCACTTCCGAACTCTACGGCAAGGCACAGGAAACGCCGCAATCCGAGGCAACGCCCTTCTATCCTCGCTCGCCCTATGCGGCTGCAAAGCTGTATGCCTACTGGGTCACCGTGAATTATCGCGAGGCATACGGGATGCATGCCTCAAACGGCATCCTGTTCAATCACGAGAGCCCAATCCGCGGCGAGACTTTCGTAACTCGGAAGATCACGCGGGCCGTGGCCGCGATTCACCACAGCCGCCAAGACTGCCTTTATCTCGGCAATCTTGATGCCCGACGGGATTGGGGGCACGCACGCGACTATGTGGAAGGCATGTGGTTGATGATGCAGCAGGACTTGCCCGGTGACTACGTGCTGGCGACGGGAACAAGCCACTCGGTACGCGAGTTCGTGGAACGGGCATTTGCACGCGTCGGCCGTCAGATCGAATGGTGTGGGACTGGTGTCGAGGAGGAAGGCCGTGATGCCGTTTCAGGGGATGTCCTGGTCCGGATCGACCCACGCTACTTTCGCCCGACCGAAGTCGACTTGCTTCAAGGCGATGCGAGCAAGGCGAAGAAGGTGCTCGGCTGGCAGCCCAAGACCGGATTCGACGATCTCATCGCCGAGATGATCGACGCAGACCTCAAGGTCATGGGCGGGCCCACGTGAACGGCTTTATGTTTTACAGGAAGAACCGGCAGGCTGGTGCGCTTTGTGCTGAGCTGTGCGGGCTGAGCTTTTTGCCACCAGTCTGCATGACAGTGCCAAGCGCTCTCGTGCCGATGGCACAATCAAACAGCAGGGTGGATTGACGTGAAGGTTCTAGTATTGGGTGGAGATGGCTTCTGCGGCTGGCCCACAGCATTGCATTTGTCGGCCCAAGGGCACGAAGTTACGATCGTGGATAACCTGTCCCGGCGGAACATTGAGAACGAGCTCGAGGCTGGATCGTTGACGCCTATACAGCCCATGAGCGCGCGCCTGAAGGCATGGCGTGAACACTCCGGGAAAGAGATCGTCTTTGAGCGCTTCGACTTGGCGGAGCACTATCATCGCCTGCTCACGAAGATTGTCGAGCTGCAGCCGGATGCGATCGTTCACTTCGCAGAGCAACGCGCGGCGCCCTACTCCATGAAATCGTCGTGGCATAAGCGCTACACTGTCAGCAATAACCTAAACACCACAAATAACCTCTTGGCTGCCATCGTCGAAGCTGGTGTGAGCAGCCATGTCGTACATTTGGGCACGATGGGCGTTTATGGCTATGGATCGGCCGGAATGCGCATTCCCGAAGGATATCTCCGCGTTAAGCTTGATGCGGATGATGGTGAACAGATCGAACAGGAAATCCTTTATCCGGCCAATCCCGGAAGCATCTATCACCTCACGAAAACGCAGGATCAGTTGCTCTTTGCGTTCTATAACAAGAACGACGGCATCAAGGTCACGGATCTTCACCAGGGGATTGTGTGGGGCACGCAGACAAGGGAGACCCGGCTTGATCCTCGGCTGATCAACCGTTTCGACTATGATGGTGATTATGGGACCGTACTGAACCGCTTCCTGATGCAGGCGGCAATCGGTTACCCCTTGACGGTTCATGGCAGCGGCGGGCAAACACGCGCCTTCATTCATATTCAGGACACTGTACGCTGTGTGCAATTGGCGATCGAGAACCCGCCCCAGACCGGCGAGCGCGTGCGGATTCTCAATCAGATGACTGAGACGCATCGGGTGATTGACCTGGCGCGGATGCTCTCCGACCTGACTGGTGCTGAAATCTGCCACCTGGAGAACCCTCGCAAGGAGGCAGACGAGAACGACCTGCATGTGGCTGCCGACACGTTCCTGTCTTTGGGGCTGAAACCGATCACCCTCGAGGTGGGGTTACTCGATGAGGTTCAAGAAATCGCCCGCAAGTACGCGGATCGAGCCGACCAGTCCAAGATCCCGTGTGTTTCGCAGTGGTAAGAGCTGCGGGCCAAGCAAGACAGCCGTAGCTCTATGAAGTTGCTCATCACTGGTGGTGCCGGCTTTATCGGCACCAACTTGATCGCCAGGCTCAACGAACTGGGTGGTTTCAAAGTCACGGTCCTCGACAACGAGAGTCTGGGTCGTCGGGCCAGTATTGCCGACTACGGTGTGCGCTTCATCGCCGGCGACATTCGTAATATCGACGACCTCCGCGGCGCGATCAGGGGCCAGGACACCATCGTGCACCTGGCTGCCGATACGCGCGTTATGGACTCTATCGAGAACCCGCAGCACAATTTCGAGACCAACGTCGTTGGCACGTTTCAGCTGTTGCAGGTGGCAAGGGAATTCGGCGTTGAGCGCATCGTGAACGCGTCGACCGGCGGCGCCATCATCGGCGAAGCGGAGCCACCTGTCCATGAGGAGATGGTCGCTCGGCCCTTGGCGCCTTACGGCGCTTCGAAACTCGCCGTCGAAGGGTACCTGAGCGCATTTGCCGGCAGCTACGAAATGAACACGGTCTCGCTGCGGTTCTCGAACGTTTACGGGCCGTTCTCCTACCACAAGGGCAGCGTGGTAGCGCACTTCATGAAGTGCATCATGGCCGGCGAACCGCTCGTGGTTTATGGCGATGGCAGCCAGGTGCGCGACTTTCTGTTCTCGGTCGATCTCGCCGATGCGCTTGCGGCCATCGTCGCGACCGATGCCCGCGGCGTCTATCAGCTCGGCAGCGGCCGGCCGACGACCGTGAACGAGCTGATCGACTTGATCAGGAAGGTCGCGGCGGGCGTCGAGTTCACCGTGAAGTACGAGGACGCGCGACCGGGCGAAGTGCACGCCACTTGGTGTGACGTCACTCAGGCAAGGCGCGATCTCGCCTACGACCCGCAGACCTCGCTGCAAGACGGGTTGGCTCGGACCTGGCGTTGGTTCCAGGCAAACTGGAGGCCGTGACCGGCGCATGAGCGACAGCAAGACGGTGGTCCATCTGGTGGCCGGTGCGCGTCCCAACTTCATGAAGATCGCGCCCTTGTGGCACAGCCTGACCGCCTGTTCCTGGGCGGAACCCGTCGTGGTCCACACGGGCCAGCACTACGACACCAATATGTCGGCCACGTTTTTCGACGATCTGGGCCTTCCGGCGCCCGATCACAACCTGGAGATCGGCAGCGGCACCCACGGGGAGCAGACCGGCCGGACCATGATTGCCTACGAGGCGCTGTGTCTTCGCCAGCCGCCCGACTGGGTCGTTGTGGTCGGCGACGTCAACGCCACGGCGGCCTGCGCTATTGCAGCCCGTAAGCTCTGTCTGCCGGTGGCCCACTTGGAGGCTGGACTGCGTAGCGGCGACCGGTCGATGCCTGAAGAGATCAACAGGATTGTGACCGATGCGATCGCCGATCTGCTCTGGACGCCGTCGCCGGATGCTGACGAGAACCTCCGTCGCGAGGGGCGGCCGGACCAGACTATCGAGCGCGTGGGTAACATTATGCTCGACGCGTATGAGCGGCTGCGACCAAGGATCGAAGCAGCGGCCAAAAGCGCCGCCCCGGGATTGCAGCAGGGAGGATTCGGCGTCGTCACGTTGCACCGGCCGGTCAACGTGGACAGCAAGGAGCAACTGATTGCCAATTGCGATGTGCTGGTTGCGCTTGCCGGGGACCTGCCGCTGGTCTTTCCGGTCCACCCGAGAACCCGTGCCGCGATCGACCGTTTTGGACTCCAGGACCGGTTCTCACATCCCAACCTGCGCGTGGTGGAACCGCTGGGCTATGTGGACTTCATGGCACTGGTGACCGGCGCCCGCCTGGTCATCACCGATTCGGGCGGAATTCAGGAGGAAACCACCTATCTGGGAATTCCCTGCCTTACCTTGCGCGATTCGACAGAGCGGCCCATCACAATCACCGAGGGTACCAACGAGTTGGTGACCACCGGCACTCTGCTGTCGAAAGCACGGGCGGCGCTGAAGGACGGCGCGTCCGGGGCCCGGCGTCCTGACTTGTGGGACGGCAGGACGGCAGAACGCGTCGCCGACAGCCTCCGCCGGCATGTCTGCCAGCATGTCTAAGGAGTCGCGGCAGCGGCATAACGACCCATGACCGATCAGACCGAGACGATTATACGCGCCAGGCGCTTTCAGCTGCTCGGCCAGCTTCCCGAGCTCTGGCGGCGGCGTGGTCTCGCCTGGACCTTGGCCAAGCGGGACATCTCCGTGCGCTACAAGCAGACACTGATCGGTGTCGCCTGGGCCGTGGTCCAACCGGTCATGCTGATGGTTGTCTTCAGCCTGGTGTTCGGCAGGTTCGGCCAAATCCCGTCTGATGGCGTGCCCTATCCGGTCTTCTCCTATAGTGGCCTGCTGCCCTGGCTGTTGTTCGCCTCATCGCTCACCGCCTGTTCCCAGAGCATCGTCACAAATGCGGCGTTGGTGACAAAGGTCTATGTTCCCCGGCTGCTGTTGCCGATCGCTTCTACGATCCCGCCGCTGGTGGAATTTGCGATTGCCTTCGTAATCCTGATCTTTCTGATGATCCATTTCGAGGTACCGGTCACGGAGCGCCTTTTCTGGCTGCCGATCTTTCTGGCCTTGGCCTGGCTGACCGCCTTGTCGGTCGGGATCTGGCTCTGCGTCATGAACGTGTTCTATAGGGATCTCAGGTTTGCTCTGCCGTTCCTGATCCAACTGCTGATGTTCCTGACTCCGGTGATCTATCCGTCGTCGATGATCGGCGAGCCCTGGGGCAGCATTCTGGCCCTGAACCCGATGGTGGGGGTCGTCGAGGGGTTCCGCTGGGCGTTGCTGGGAGTCGCTGAGCCGAGCTGGTCGTCTATGCTTGTCTCCATTGCTGTCAGTGCGGTGTTGCTTGTGGGCGGACTGATCTTTTTCGAACGCCAGCAATGGCGTTTCGCGGACGTGATCTGAGCCGGCCCATGTCTGACATCGCGGTCTCCATTCACGGATTGGGCAAGCAGTATCGGCTGGGCGCCATGCCGCAGGCTTATGGGACGCTGCGCGACAGCTTGGCCGGCCTGTTGAAGAAATCGGCCTCCGGCGGCGGGCGCCGCGAGACGTTCTGGGCTCTACGCGATGTCAGCTTCGACGTTCCGCGCGGGCAGGTGCTGGGCATCATCGGGGCGAACGGCGCCGGCAAGAGTACGCTGCTGAAGATTCTGTCGCGCGTAACCGAGCCAACCGAGGGCGAGATCCGGTTCCGGGGCCGGGTTTCATCGCTTCTGGAGGTCGGGACCGGGTTTCATCCAGAGTTGACCGGCAGGGAGAACATCTATCTCAGCGGTCAAGTCCTGGGCATGGATCGTCGCGACGTGACACGCAAGTTCGACGAAATCGTCGCCTTCGCCGGCGTTGACAAGTTCATCGACACGCCGCTCAAGCGGTTCTCCAGCGGCATGAACGTGCGCCTGGGCTTTGCTGTGGCGGCCCATCTTGATCCGGAGATCCTCGTCGTCGACGAGGTGCTGGCGGTGGGCGATGCGGAGTTTCAGCGCAAATGCATCAGCCGGATGAAGGACGTGAGCCAGGAAGGCCGCACGGTGTTTTTCGTGAGCCACAACATGGATGCAATCAATCGGCTATGCCATCGCAGCATTCTTTTGGAGCGCGGATCGGTAAGCCATGATGGTTCCTCGGAGCAGTGTATCCGCGCGTATTTGTCAAAGCCGCAGGTGCCGAACGTGCGTGGCACAAGTTCTGGGGGCGCGCGCCATGGCATTGTTTCCGTGAATGTTCATCAAGGAGGCCTCGAAGCGGAGGCGGCGGTGCTTGATACTGAGAAAGAGACCGGCTTCTCCCTGGTGCTGGAATCTGATCAGACGGAAGACGTAAACGTCACGATCTGTATAACCAACATCAATGGATCCCACGTAACGGAATCAAGTTTTGCCGACTATTTTGGGCGCTATCTGACCCAAAGACCAAAGAACTCGCTTGAAATAAGTCTGCCTAAAAGCTTTCTGCAGCCCGGTGATTATTACTGCACGATTTGGCTAGACAACCGGTTCGGCCAGAGCATCGATCGGTATCGATCACAGATCCTCAAGTTCCGGTCATTCGGATCACGCAGCCAAACCGGTTCTGGTCGTAAGCCACCTCGTGGTTCGGTCCAACCGCCTTTTCTCTGGGCAGACGGTCAATTCGAAAACAGCAGTGGCGTATGAGATGAAAGATCTCGTGATTTTTCTTTTCAACTACAATTCACCAGTTTTGTTGAATTGTATGCGATCTATTGATTTGTTTGGCCCCAGTGGGGACAAAATAATTATTGACGATAAAAGCAATTCTCCGGATTGTCTCGAAATATTCGAAAACTTGAAAAACTCGTCCGACTGGAAAGTAATACAGCCAGACCTGGGGCCGAAGATAAACCGCCACTACGGTAACTACTACCCGAACATGCGGTTCGCGCTGAATTACGCTGTGGACAAGGGATACCGGCACTGCCTGTTCATGGAAGACGACCAGCAGCTGCTTTGGAAGCGGCCTGACCAGATGGAATACGTTGAGCGCGTATTCAGCGAAGCCCAAGACTGCATAATGCTTCATCCTCTGTTCTTTCGCCGGATTATCAGGTACGACCGGACACTTCGGTATATCTCGAGCGTCAAAGCATACCGCATCGATCGCGGGTTCACGACGACAGGGTTTTGGAATCTCGAGGCCGTAAGGAAACATCCTGACACGCAGTTCATCTGCCAATACGGCGACGATCTGCCAACAAACTCACTCCAATGGATGCAGCTGGGTTACCGCGTTTACTGTCAGAATGCGCCAATTGGCGGTGTAATTCCATGGCGCCGGCGCAGGCAGGGTGGGCGTCGATCAACCGCATCGACAAACCCTGACGAGATACGAAATGAGCTTAATTTGCGCCCATTGAACGATCAAGAAATTGCTCTTGTGTTGAATCACGACCCAAGCACACCTCTTTACCAGGATTATCTGCGGATAAACTCCAAAAGCAGCCCAGTTCTGATATGGCATCGAAGCCACAGCGCAATCGACAGGTTTCTCATGCTTTGCAGAACAATGAACAGGGCTGAGAGAGACGTCGGATCTTCGCCGATTAAGCTTGATGTTCTCCCGTCATGGTGTCCGCCGGATCAAACGGAAGTCGCATCTCATTCACATCAGAAGTATGTGGCTAGACGAGCAGAAATGGAGCAAAGGAAACAGTTGACCGCTTCCCGCCATAAGGATCGCTTTTCATCGACCTCGTTCTTGCATTCTGTGATCGCGTATTCGAAGGGACTCTTCAGAGCACTTCGTAGCCGCTACGGTCTCTCGGTACCCGGGTACTTTGCCTACCTTGTTCTGCAGAGGAAGCTCTCCAGGGAGTCCGCGCAGTTTTATGGCAAAGAGATCTAACGCCTAAAGAAATCAGTCTTCAGAAAACGCTGGAAAGAACTGTGTGCGGGATTTTTGGTGGTCACGAGACCTTGCTGCTCTCCAATGTGCAAGATGTTCTCTATCATCGTGGGCCGAACCAACAGTCAACCAAAGTGGTCGACCCGAGTGATCAGAATGGTTCCCTGATTGTCGGTCAGACACGCCTGAATATCGTGGATCGGCACGATATCCGGATCCCGATGGAGATAAATGGGTACACCATCACGTTCAACGGTGAGATCTATAACTGGCGCGAGTTGCGGAGGGAGTTGGAAAAAGAGGGTTATGCCTTCTCTACCAACACAGACATCGAAGTCGCGCTGGTTTCCTACATTCATTGGGGAGCCGCTTGTCTTGAGAGGTTCAATGGTCAGTTTGCGTTTGCGATATTCGATGGTCAGCAATTCTGGCTGGCACGAGATCGCTTGGGCAAGAAGCCGCTCTTCTACAAGATGGAAAACGATAGGTTCGCTTTCGCGTCAGAAATGAAGGCCTTCGAGTCGCTCATTCATGCGCCCAACGTCCTCTGCGAACTCCTGGAGTTCTATTTCGATACGCACACGCCTTTCAAAGACCTATTCTCGGTCCCCTGTGGGGGCTGGGTCTCCTGGTCGCCGGCCCAAGGGCTGTCGACTGGGCGTTGGTGGCAGTTTCCCTCTTACAAAGGCGACATCACGGACATTGATGATGCCGTTGACGAGTTCTTGGCCATTTTCAAGGAGTCCTGCCGGCTCCGTCAGGTCGCGGACGTCCCGGTGTGCACTTTCCTGTCGGGCGGAATCGATTCGTCTCTCATCCAGATCATCTGCGAGTCGGACGTAGCCTTCACCATCCAGTTCGAAGAGTTCAGAGACACCATTGAAGAGGAAGAACTGGTCCGTGATCTCGGTCAGCGAATGGGGTTCGATAACAGGATCATCACCCCCACCGAGGAAGACTTCAACGCTCTCTATTCCGACTTCGCTCGGGCCATTGAATACCCTGTCGGTAGCTTCTCAATCTTTCCGCTCTACGTATTGTCAAAGACCGCGCGGGAGAGCGGGTTCCGCGTTGCCTTATCGGGTGAAGGTTCGGATGAGATCTTTAATGGATATCACCGGAACATCATGCTGATGCAAGAGAACGAATTGGTTCAGACGCATTCCGGAGGCGCCTATCGTTCACTTGCCGAAAAGTACTTCGGATCCGGAGCCGCCAGAGTGGCGCGCATGGCCCAGCGTCAGCCGGGAGATCTAAGTCCTGAATTGGTCAAGCTGATCGCGAGAGACTGGAATGACGAAGAACCTTTTGAACACAATCTTGCGCGGTTTGAAACGCTGATTCCCCTCCAGCCTCTCTTGACAATGGCCGATCGCACCAGCATGGCGCATGGCCTGGAGGTGCGAAACCCATTCCTGGATTACCGCTTGATTGAGTTTTCGGTGCGCCTTCACCCGACAATTCGTCGCCAAGGAAACTTTGGAAAACTGGTGGTCCGTCGTGCCGTTGAAAGGATCAGCGAGCGTTACGGAAGACTGAAGCTTCTCGATCGAGAGTTTAAGCACGGCCTGCCCGCGCCGGCGAACCTCTGGCTATTCCATCGTGAAGGGTTTGAGCGAGGGCATTGGAATGCCTGGCTGATCCGAGAGTGCATGCATCAACTCTATGAGACCCAGAAGAAACTGGTTGCCAACTAGAGATCAACTCAAACGTGTAAATGAGCGCGCAAGAGCCATCTACGACCCCCCGAGCGGTGTGTGTGTGACATGAGTGATTTTTCTGAAGAACTGCTGGATATCTTGGTGGTGCCTGGAACGGAACACAGGCTCCAGTATTTCGCCGAATCCGATGACTCGGCTTGTCTGAAAAGCGAGTTCGGTCACAGGTACGAGATTCAGCATGGCGTTCCAGTCTTGCTGAATCTGAAGGAAATCCATGAGGACGATCTGGAATCCGGCACCTTTGAAAGCTTCAATGCAAAATGGAAGCGCGGGACCAGTTATCGCGAAGCGACAACGGCCCACTATCGAGAGTGGTACTGCGAAAGGTTCGGGCTAATCCAGCCGGATGATATCCGGGAACTCCTCCCGCAGAGCGGTTGGGTGTTGGATGCAGCCACCGCGCACGGACGCGATGCCGATCTCTATTCCATGAACACGTCGGCAAAGGTTGTCGGTTTGGATTTCTCAGAGGGGATTTTTCTCGCTCAGAAGAGCTTTGGGGAGCGCAAGAACCTGCATTTCGTACGAGGCGACATGACGCGGCTGCCGTTTCGCCCGAATACTTTTGATTTTGTCGCCTGCGATCAAGCAATGCATCACACGCCGGATACGAAGCGAACGCTTCAATCCTTGGTGCAGACCTTGAAGGTCGATGGAGTCATTCTGTTCTACGTCTACAAGAAGAAGGCGTTCATAAGGGAATTGGTGGACACTCATCTCCGCGAATTGACGGTCGGGATGAGTGAAGAGGATTGTTTCGAATTCTCGGAGCAGATCACGGATCTGGGTAAGGACCTCCATGATCTGAATGCCACGATCAACATACGATCGGACATACCGTTGCTCGGTATAAAGAAGGGCTCCTACAACTTGCAGAGGTTCATATATTACCATTTTATAAAGTGCTATTGGAACGAGACCATAGACTACGAGAACAACGCGCTTACCAATTTCGATTGGTACCATCCGCCGATCGCCCATCGTCACACCGTAGATGAAGTGCAGGGTTGGTGCGCGGAACTCGCCTTGGAAATCTCACGGATCTACGAGTGTGGTTCCGGCATATCGGTCGTCGCCCGCAAGAGAGCTCAGGCGTAGCACAAACGACTGCCGAGGTGACAGGGCTTGATTTCAATGACGGCCCAAACGCCGTGGCCCAGCCAAGCATGAACTGGCTCGTGCGATGAATGTCGAACGCACGCCTTCATGGGCTGGTGGTAGCGGACGATGCGCCCCGCCAATTTGCGGTCATGCGCTTTCGCCGGAAAGGTGCGCCCGGATCGCCAGCGGCGTTCTATCAAAGTTCTGGATCACCGCGACAAAGCGGAGTCGTCACATGTCTATCGCAGCATACATCATCCGCAAGATCAGGCTGCTTATGTTTTTCTATCTTGAGTACGCGGCCATCCAGAGATGGTTCGTCAAGAGTTCGAGAAAGCCGAGCGGGGGATAGGTTGGACGTGCGGAATTGCGCCATCTGCGACGGTGTGCTCAGCGAACTGGCCTTGGTGATCGAGACTCCGGACCGGTTCGAACGCCATGCGGGGGTCGGCACGGACAGGTATCGGCGGGAATGGTGGACCTGCGCGGGCTGCGGATGTGCGCAGAACATTCTGCCCGCGAACTCGGTGCAAAAGCTGGCCGCCGTGGCGGACGGATACTATCACATCGACTTTCCGGATACGCCGCCTGCCGATCGCTTCGCCAGGATCATGGCCTTGCCTCCGGACCGTTCCGACAATGCCGGGCGCGTTGCGAGGATTCGGTCTTTCCTGGGCGACTGGCTGTCTCGCGGAAGGGCAGGGACGCTGAGGGCTCTTGATATCGGCGCTGGCCTGGGTGTTTTCCTGGCCCGCTTCCTGGCCGAGGAACGATCCGGCGGCACAGCCTGGAGCGCCACGGCGCTGGAACCGGATCCTGACTCCGCAGCGCATCTAGAAACACTGGGGCAATTCGAAGTGCAGCGGGCGCTTCTGACGGCCGAGAGCGATCTGGGGCAGTTCTCCCTGGTGACCTTGAACAAGGTGCTTGAGCACGTCGCCGATCCCAATGCCTTGATTGCCGCGGCGGCGCGCGTGTTGGATCCGGAGCATGGCCTGCTCTATGTGGAGGTCCCGGACGTGCTGACGATCGGTCGCCGACCGCCCGCAGACAACATACTCGGCGCCCTACACCACCATCTCTACTCGCCTGAGGCTCTGGCTACGGTCTTTCAGGCAGGAGGGCTCGTTCCCATGAAGATTGAGCGGGTACTCGAGCCCAGCGGAAAACTCACCGTTTACGGACTGGCGGCGCCGCGTCGGGTCTACGATGACAGGGCAGCAGCGTGCCAACCATGAAGCCGCGCCTTATCAAGGGAACCATCGCCGGGTTTGGCTGCCGGCCTTGGATCGGCCGTCCCCGGTGAGGATCTGCTTGGTCCTGACGGGCGTGCCCCGCTTCGGACTCGGCGGGGGTGCCGACCGAATTTCTGGGCTGATGAGGGGGCTCGTTGGCCGCGGTCATGACGTGCACCTGATTTCGGTCGTCGGCAAGCATGCGAACCGTCCGGTCAGCCAGGCGATGCGCGACGCGGTCGCCAAGGCCGGCGTAAGGCTTCGGGTGCTGGACTATCAACCGGCCCCTGATCGCGCCGTCGGCGGTCTTAGTCATCTGTGGAGGATCTTTGTCGAGCCGGAAAGATCTCTCGCCGGGAGTGAAGCGGCCACCCGCCCGGCGGTGACCGAGGCGGTGCGGTCTATCGCGCCCGATTGCGTCATGAGTTTCTCGCCGGACCCTCTCGTGTTCGTTCAGGACATCGATTTCTGCCCCGTGTTCGCCCTGATGTCGGAAACCATGCATCTGAACATGGCGACCAGTCTTGAATACACCGCGGCTCCGTTGCACGGCTTAAAGCTGCACGCCCGCCTGCGGCGTCTGCGCCAGCAGCTGGAGGTCATTGCGCGCCAGAGGCTGGACGTTAAGCACTGTGCGGGGCCAACGCGAATCGCCTTTTCAGCCCCTCACTACGTCGCTTGGGCCAAGCGCCATGGTCTCGGCCGGGTGAGCCTGTTCAGCACCTCAACCCATGACGGCGGCGGCCTCGATTGGCGGGCTCGGCGCGCCGCTATCCAGAAGGACGACAAGACGCGCATACTCTGCATCGGGCACCTGCACAGCACAAACAATGCATCGGGCATCGGCGTTCTGTTCGAAGAGGTGATTCCCGCTCTCAAGACCCGGATGCGCCCCGGCAGCTACGAGATCCACATTGTGGGCGACCATGCCCGTCTGCCCAAACACCTAAAGCACTGGACCACATCGCAAGACGTGATTTTCCGTGGGGCCGTTCAGCGGCCTGACGAGGAGTTCCTCAAGGCGGATATCCTGCTGGTGACAGTGCCAGCCAAGACCGGTCCCCGGACGCGAATCCTGTCCGGCTTTACCTACGGCTGTTGTGTTGTCGCCCATCGGAACAACACCCTGGGCATTCCTGAACTCGAGCATGGCGTGAATTGCCTTTTGGGCAGAACGGGTCAGGAATTGGCGGACGCCGTCGCACAGGCAGCCGGTGACGCGGCCCTGCGCGCGCGTCTGGGCGCAGCGGGCCGGGAGGTTTTCAAGAATCGCTATACCCACGATATCGCGGTAGAGGAACTTGAACGCTTGCTTCATGAAACGATTGCCGGCTGGTCGCCAGTGATCACACTGGAACCGGTAGAGGCGTAAGAACGATGTCCGAAATGCAGGTCAAGTACCCCATTCCAGATACGCCGATGCCCAGTCAGCCCTGCTGGTGCGGGCAAACCGGCTGCCGCGTCGTGAGCCGGCGCGACCGCTGGAACCAGCCTCTGGTCAGCGTCATCTGCACCGCTTGCGGTACGATCCGACTCGAGCCGCGCATGACGCCGGAGCAGGCGACGGCGTTCTACGAAGGCCATTACGAAGAAACGCACGAGCCGGAGCAGTTCTTCGAGCGCCAGCGTAACCTGCAGACGGAACGCTACCTGCGACGCTATTTGAAGGACGTGGACAGCATTCTCGACTACGGCTGCGGGCCGGGCGGCAAGCTGTTGCCGCTTGCGGCCGAAGGGATCGCGATTTATGGGACGGATCTCAACCCGTCCTTCCTTGACTTCGCGGTGTCCAAAGGGATGAAGCGCTGGATCGCCGACAAGCAGTATGACTGCATATTCCTCTCGCACACGCTGGAACACTGGATTCATCCCCGCGAAGACTTGAGGAAGCTCGTGGAGACCAACCTTCGGCCCGGCGGCCTCGTTGTCATCGAGGTGCCCCTGGTTGACCGGCTTGTCCTGGGGCAGCGGCCGGGCGGTTTCCGTGAGGAAACGCACCTTGCCCATGTCTGGTATTTCTCGACCGCGACACTGAGCGCCATGTTGTCGACACTGTCCTGCGAGCTTGAGTTTTCGGACCACGTCACCACCTGCGTCTTCCGCCACCAGAACGGCGGTGCCCGGAAGAGCGTGTCTTCGAGCCACTTGGTGGAGAGGGTCCGGCTGGCGATTGTCGAGCTCAATCGCAACGCGCTTCTTGCCCGGATCACGCGGCGGCTGAACAGAACCCTACAGTTCGTGGACACCGGATTCCGTCAACGCGAAATCAGCAGGTCTGCGGAGACACACGAGATATCCGGTGGATCTTCCCCGGGGGTATGAAGCGATGCAGTTGATAGCGGAAATCGGATCTGTTCATGATGGATCGTTCGGCAATGCCTGCCGGTTGGTCGAGGCGGCAGCAGCCTGCGGTGCGGACACAGTCAAGTTTCAGACCCACATCGCCGAGGCGGAAACCCTGCCGGATGCGCCCAACCCGTCTTACTTCGACGGCGAACCCCGATTCGACTATTTCAGGCGCACAGCGTTCAGCCCGGATCAGTGGCGCGCGCTCAAGGCGGCTTGCGGGAAAGCCGGCGTCACTTTCCTGTCGTCGCCTTTCTCTTTGGAGGCAGTGGATCTTCTGGAGACGGTTGGCGTCGGCGCCTACAAAATACCCTCTGGCGAGGTATCCAACATTCCTCTGTTGGAGCACGTGGCACAGACAGGCAAACCTGTTTTGCTGTCGTCCGGCATGAGCGACTGGACCGAACTTGACCGGGCCGTCGAAGCCCTCGGGGACGTTGCGGATCTGACCATCCTGCAGTGCACTTCGATGTATCCCTGTCCGCCGGAGCATGTGGGCCTGAACGTGGTTGCAGAGATGCAAACGCGCTATGACCGTCCCGTCGGCTTTTCCGATCACACGAATGGCACGGCAGCCGCTTTCGCCGCCGCCGCGCTGGGCGCGGCGGTCGTGGAGAAGCACTTCACGTTCTCGCGGCGCATGTACGGCAGCGACGCCGCGAACGCCATGGAACCCGATGAGTTCCGGTCGATGGCCGACGGGCTGCACGCGATCTGGACGATGCGGTCGCACCCCGTCGACAAGGACGATCTGAGCCCCTTCCGGGAGATGAAGCGGGTGTTCGAGAAAAGCGTGGTCACGGCGCGGGCTGTCGATGCAGGCCAGGTCTTGCAATACGCCGATCTCGCCTTCATGAAGCCGGGCGACGGGATCTCCGCAGCTGACTACCGGGACGTCATCGGCCGCCGCGCCAGCCGGCCGCTTCCGGCCCATCACAGACTTACAGAACAGGACCTGACGTGAAACGCATATGTGTCGTTATTGGTTCGCGCGCCAACTACAGCTCCATCAAATCGGCGCTGCGGGCAGTCGACCAGCATCCGGAACTGGAGCTCCAGCTGGTTATTGGCGCCTCGGCGCTGCTGGACCGCTATGGCTCGGTGGTGGACCTGATCGAAGCGGACGGATTCCGCGCTGATGCTCGCGTCCACATGCTGATCGAGGGCGAGACGCCCGTAACCATGGCGATGTCCACCGGTGTCGGCATGATCGAACTGCCGCAGATCTTCTCGCGTCTCGACCCCCACGTGGTTCTGACCATCGGCGACCGCTTCGAAACCATGGCGACCACCTTGGCGGCGGCCTACATGAACATCCCCGTTGCCCACACAATGGGCGGCGAGGTCACCGGCACCATCGACGAGAGCATACGGCACGCCGTTACGAAGTTCGCGCACATCCATTTCCCGGCCAGCAGGGACGCGGCCGAGCGAATCGAGAAGCTGGGGGAGCGCCCGGAGACGATCTTTCAGGTGGGCTGCCCGCGTATCGACCTGGTCGCCGAAGTGCTGGAACGGGACGAAGCCGACGTGAACAGCCATCTGTTCGACACCGGCGTCGGTGATCGCCTGGACCTGTCCGGCCCCTTCGTTGTAATGAGCCAGCATCCGGTGACGACGGAGTACGGCGAAGGCGAGCGTCAGATCACCGAGACTCTGCATGCCGTGCGCCAGATCGGTCATCCCACCATCGTGCTGTGGCCGAATCCCGATGCGGGTTCGGACGACATTGCCCGCGGCCTACGCAAGTGGCGGGAGCAGGGTAAAGCGGAGAACATGCACTTCTTCAAGAACCTGCCTGTCGACGTCTATATCCGTCTGATGCGGCGCGCGGCCTGCCTCGTCGGCAATTCATCCAGCGGTATCCGTGAGGCTGGGTTCATCGGCACGCCGGTGGTCAACATCGGCAGCCGCCAGGCCGGGCGAGAGCACGGCGACAACGTGGTGCATGTGGATCACGACAGAGCGGCGATCGCCGATGCGATGGCGCAGCAGCAGCGTAACGGCCGATGGGAGTCCCAAAGCACCTACGGCGACGGCCGCGCAGGGATGAGAATCGCCGACACCCTTGCAGGTCTGGGTGCCGTCGAGGTGCAGAAACGCATCACCTACTAGCCAGGCACTGGCGTTAGAGCCTACAGAACAACACTATGCGCCTCTTGGCAGTGATACCCGCACGCGGCGGCTCGAAGGGGTTGCCGAGAAAGAACGTCCGACCGCTCGCCGGCCTGCCGCTGATCGTCTATTCGATCCGCGCCGGTCAGGCGGCGTCTTCCGTCGACCGGCTGGTGGTGTCAACGGAAGATACAGAGATCGCATCCGTGGCGCTCGACAACGGGGCGGAGGTCGTCGAGCGGCCGGCTGCTCTCGCCCAGGACGACACGCCGACGCGCCCTGTCATCGAGCACGCCGTGAAAACGCTGGCAGGTGACGGCTATGCGCCTGATGCCGTTCTCACGCTTCAGCCGACCTCGCCGCTGCGGACGGCACGGCACATCGACGAGGCGGCTGCCCGATTCGCGTCCGATCCTTCGGCGGACAGCCTGGTGAGCTGTGTCCGTGTGCCACACATTTTCCATCCGAACTCGATGATGCGCCTGACCGGCGACCAGGCTTTGGAACCCTACTTCGACGGACCGACGATTACGCGGCGCCAGGACAAGGGCGCCGCTTATGCAAGAAACGGGGCGGCGATCTACATCACCCGGACAGAGCGGATCAAGGACTTCGTCTTCGGCGGCCGGTTGCTGCCCTACGAGATGTCGATGGAGGACTCGGTCGATATCGACGACGAGGATGACTGGCGCCGTGCTGAAGCGCGGCTGGATGCCCGATGAGAAGGATGATCGGCTATCTGAAGGCCATCGAGTCGATGGCTGTGCTTCGGCTGGACTCGATGCGCTGGCACCGCCAGCTGGGGCGGCTCCGGCAATCGGCCAGTCCGCGCGCGCGCGGCAAGATCCTCTTTTGCGACGTCGTGGGCTCCTATGCGGTCAGCAAGGCCCAGAGCCTCTATGCGGTGGCGCTCCGGCAACTGGGCTATGACAGCGTTGTTCTGCTGGATCGGCCAAACGCGGTAATCGAGCGCAACTATCGCAGCGCCGGCGTGACAGAGTTTTACTATCTGGAAAACCTGTCGCCAGATCCAGAGACGCGCCGCGGTCGTGCGGAAACACTGTTGTCCGAGTACGATGATCTCAACGACCTGCTGTCGCTCGAGATTGACGGTGTGCGGGTCGGACGCAACGTGCTGTCGAAAACGGTTCGGCAGTTCCGGGTTGGGCGGCTCGACAATGGCGATGCCGCTCACCGCGCAGCGGTCGCGGACTACCTGTGCCAATCGCTCGCCGCCGCCGAAGGCGCTCGAAGCATGATGAAGGAGGGACCATTCAAGGCGGCGTTTTTCTGTGAGCGAGGTTACACGCCGGCCGGAGAGGTTTTCGATGTGTGCACCCTCGCCGGAGCCGATGCCATACAGTGGGTAGCTGCGCCAATGGACGGCACGCATCTCTTCAAGCGGTACCGCACCGCGAACAGGGCCATGCATCCGCTGTCCTTGTCGGACCAAAGTTGGCGTGCTGCCAGTGGGATGCCTTGGCGCGCGCAGCAGGATGAACAGCTCCTGGACCAGTTGCGCTCCCACTACCAGTCAGGCGCCTGGTACAATCGGCAGCAGTTGCAGACAGGCAAGAGGATAAAGACCGTATCTGAAGTTCATCGGGAACTCGGATTGGACCCCGCGAAGAAGACCGCTGTCATCTTCTGCCACATCCTCTATGATGCGACTTTCTTCTACGGCACCAGCCTGTTCCCTGACTACCAGAGCTGGTTGGTGGAGACGGTCCGCTGCGCCATCGCCAATCCATCATTGAACTGGGTGATCAAAGCACATCCTGTCAATGTCTGGCGCTCGCGGATGGATGGTGTTGCCGTCGAGCCACTGGAGTTGAACGTGCTCCAAGCGGCGTTCGGGGGATTGCCGGATCACGTCCGGTTCATGGCGGCTGATACGCCGATCAATACCTACTCGCTGTTCGAAGTGGCGGATTTCGGCCTGACGGTCCGTGGCACGATCGGCCTGGAGCTGCCATGTTTCGGGATTCCCGTCGTGACCGCGGGCACGGGACGCTACTCCGGCAGAGGCTTCACCATTGACCCGGATACTCCCCAGGCCTATCGGGCGCTGCTGGCCGGTTTGCAGGAACGCGAGCGCCTGGACGAAGCGACGGTGAACCGAGCTCGGCGTTACGCCCACGCCACACTGCGCTGGCGTCCAATGCCGTTGACCAGCATGGAGTTCCAGTTTGGCCTGAAGAGCCGGACGCTGAAGAGTAACGTCTGGCTCTCGCCCGCCTGTCCGCCTGATCTGACCACCGCTCCGGATATTTGGCGCATGGCATCCTGGGCGGTGGAGGGCGACGAAGAAGATCTACTCGCGCCCGGCGCGGACCGGTTTGTCGCGCCCAGGGTGGCCGAAGAAGACGACCCAAGCGTTTTCGCCAGCGACATCCGCGAGGGCCGCTCAGAGTGACCCGCGCTCCCGAACCGCGCGACCTGGGCGCATTCCTAGCGCAGCAGAACAGTGGAACTGGCCAACCTGATTTCGATAATGGCGCCAAGTTGCAGCTTTGGAGCGAAGGCCCGGACTGACGCGACCTTTGTCGGTCGGTGGGGCGATTCTGTAGCGCTCTCTCAACAACCAACTCAGCCAGACAGTCGGCTATTCATGGAGGAATCAATGCTTGGACGGCTCGCCAGGAGAATACTCAGGCGGAAACCCCCGCATCTGGCGTGTGCGCGTGAAGATATAGTCTCTGTGATAGCTGCTAAGCTTGGGGTGTCGCCACCGACGGCGGATCAACTATCCCAGCTTCGCCAGGAAGTTCTCGGCAATACAGATCTGCGCAGACAGTACGAAGAGACTGCTGCCCCGGTGATCGCCAAGATTAGACCGAATAAACCTCGTTTAGGTTGGGATGAACGATTCACCACGCGTAACGGCTTCTTAATGGCCAACGTTGATCTCTTCTATGTGCTGATCCGTGTACTCAAGCCGGAGACTGTCATCGAGACTGGGGTTGCGATGGGCTCTACCACCTCGCTCCACCTTGCAGCCATTCATGCCAATAAATGTGGTCGTCTCATTAGCGTTGATCTTCCTCCAGAGGCCGGACGAGGCGGTATGACCTATGACCTGGATCCGAAGGCCCGCGCGATCATGGTTCCCGACAAGTATAAGGATGGATGGGAGTTCATCACCGGTGACGCCACAGCGGAATTGCCGAAGCTGCAGCGCTGCGACCACTTCTTTCACGATAGCGATCATTCCTATGCGCACATGGTATTCGAGTATGCTTGGGCCACGAAAGCCGGCGCCAAAGTCATTGTGTCCGATGACGTAAGCCAGAACGAAGCCTTCTTCCGGTACTTCGAAGAACCGATGACGCATATCAGGAATCCAAACATTGGCGCTGCTGTCCGGTAGGCAATTGCAGACTTTCGAAAAACCGGCTGTGCCACGGCTGCCTGAATCGCCATGACCGTTGCTTACGGCATCATTTTAGACTCGGGCTACCTGCCCCAAGGCCTTGCGCTCTATCGCAGCTGGCAGGCCGCCGTTCGCTCGGGATCATTCTATTTCTTCACCATGGATGAGGCGGCCGTCCGGATCCTTGAGGCTCTGTCGCTGGGCGGCGCACGTGTGGTACCCCCGGCGGACCTTGCGCGGGATGCGCTGGAGTTACAACGCGGCTGGCGGACGATGGGTGAGATCTGCTGGGCGAACAAACCGCTTGCGATCCGCTTCATGCTGGAGGATCGCCCGGATACCGACTGGGCCTGCTATCTGGACGGTGACATGGCCATGTTCGGTAATCCGGAGCCGGTCCTGCAATCTGCTGACGCCGCTACCTTCGGCCTTTTCACCCCGCATCGCTTCGGCCCGTCCATGACGCACTGGATCGAAAAAGTCGGCGTTCACAATGCCGGCTTTGCCGCCTTCCGACGGTCGCCCGAGTCCCATCGCGTGCTCGAGCGCTGGTTCGCCGACTGCCTGGCGCGGCCGAGCCTGAAGGATCGGCGCGGCGACACTTTTGACCAGAAGATCCTGGATCATATCGGTGCCGAGGAACCCGGTGTCGCGGATTTGGATCATCCGGGCGTCAATCTTGCGCCCTGGAATGCGGACAACTACACGATCGCAGAGTCGGGTGGGCAGGTGCGCGTGGACGGCCAACCGTTGCTGATCTACCACTTCCAGTCGCTCCGCATGCATGGGCGGCGACTCTACACGCTATACAACGGAGACTGGAACATTCCCGCCGGTCTGAGGCGGCTGGTCTATCTGCCCTATGTCAAGCAGTTGAGCGCGGCGATGGGTGCGCTTCGCGCGGTCGACCCAGGCTTTCAGCCACGAACTCATCCTCTGGCGGTGGGCTGGAAGCAGTATCTCGTGCTCGGGGCGCGGCTTGCCCGACGGCGCCGGCATCTGGCACTGGCTTGAATTTTCCGGCCGATAACAACCTCTCCAGTCAATCCATGATCTACTTCTTCTGCGGCGCTGAAAAGAATGCCAGCCACTATCAGCGCTTCATCGTGGAGGAGGCGCTGAAACAGCGCGGCCTGGACTTCACGGTTACCGGCAATGAGATTTTCCACGCCTACAAGTGGGTCGCCGGTTGGCAACTACTGAACCAACTGCATCGCCACCGTGGCCAGCGCTATCTGTGCAAGGGGCATTGGGGTCATGTGATCGAGCGGCGGCTCCTCCTGTCCGTCCAGTCATTGCAGGTCTTCCTGATCTGGCGCCACCTCCGCGACGTGATGATTTCCTCCTTCCATTTCGAAAACAACAGGCGTCCCCCAGGATACGACAGCTTTGCCGATTTCTATTGGTCAGAAGGTCGACAGTTTTTCGTCCGACAGCTGCTCTATCGCCGGGGGTGGGGAA
Source organism: Rhodospirillales bacterium BBD 1991-14 (assembly GCA_001657395.1). Lineage (GTDB taxonomy): Bacteria > Pseudomonadota > Alphaproteobacteria > Kiloniellales > Kiloniellaceae > Pelagibius. The sequence continues at coordinate 175,165 of LYSY01000006.1, forward strand.
AGCTGGCGGGCCATCCGAGGGTTTTCCAGGTCAACTTCGAGGATCTCAAGCAGGACTTCCCGGCACATGCGCGCCGAATGCTTGACTTTGCCGGTGTCGAAGGCGTCGACCTGAAGGCGCTTGAAGATCAACTGTCGTTGGAACGAATGCGGCAGACGCGCAATGATCCCAAGGGGAAGTTCTTCAGGAAGGGCGAGCCCGGGGAGCACAAGGACTTTGCATTTCCACAGGACGTGCTGGAGGACATGCATGGTCTGGAGGCGCGGTCCTCACCGATGCTCAATTTGGTGTTAGCCGGTGTCCGGGGGCGGCGCCTGGTCGGCATGGGTCCGGCAGTGGTGAGAGGATGACGGCGACTCTGCCAAGCGATCAACCTGGGCCCGTTGCAGCCCCTCAGGCGATGGGTGGGGGCGGTGCAGGCCGCGACCATCCGCGCGTGTTGTTCGTCACCTCGCACGCCTTCAATCACCTGACCGGCGGCGGCGTGACGTTCTCGAACCTGTTTCAGGGCTGGCCGCGCGACCGCCTGGCAACGATCCACAACGACGTTGTTCCCACTGCCGACGATGTCTGCAACCGCTACTACGTGCTGGGCCGCCGCGAACTCGATTTGGCACCGCCCCTCGACAGGCTGCGCGATCTAGCAAGGGGCGGCCGGTCCGATGCATCGTCCGGCGCCGGTGGACTGCCGCAGGGCAACCCTCAGACGGCAGCGAGGCAGTCCGGCCTGATGAAGCAGATCGCCCTTGGGCTCCTGGGCAGTGCGCCGCCGCAACGCGCCCGGCTCAGCGCCGAACTGGCGGCGTGGATCGACGCGTACCGGCCTAACATTTTGTTCACAGTTCTGGGCAGCAACGCCATGATGGATCTCATCGAGCAGATCCGTCTCGGCTTTCGGCTGCCCATGGTCGTTCACATGATGGACGATTGGCCCAGCGCGCGGCCCGAGCCTGGCGCTTTCGGCTTCAGCGAATGGCTGAAGAAGCGCCGCCGCGTGGTGCGCCACTTGAAGGCGGCAACCGCGTGCCTGGGCATTTCGGATGCCATGTGCGCTGCTTACGAAAAACGTTACGGCCGCCCGTTCCTGTCGGTGCAGAACGCCGTCGACATCCCGCGCTGGCAAACAAAGGCGCGACGGAATGCAGCTATCGGGAAGCCTCCCTACAAGCTTCTCTATGTCGGGTCGGTCTATGCCTTTGCACAGCTTCAATCGCTGGTGGACCTCGCCCGCGCCGTTGGCAAACTGAACGACTCGGGACTCCGCGTCGAGTTCGAAATCTCCAGCCCGGCTTTCCTGGTTGCGCCCTATCGCCAGGATCTGGAAGTCCACGAGAGCGTAAAGATCAGTGAACCGATGGAGCAGGACGACGTCTTCTACGACCGGATCGCCCGGGCCGATGCGCTGGTCCTGCCTGTGAACTTCGACCAGCGCAGCGTCACCTTCATCCGCTATTCCATGCCGACCAAGGTGCCGGCCTATCTCAGTAGCGGCACTCCCATTCTGGTGTACGGGCCGCGCGGCGTTGCCCAGGTCGACTATGCGGCCGACTCCGGTTGGGGGCTCGTGGTATCGGAGCGCAACGATGGTAATCTGGCAGAGGCGCTTCGTACCATCCTGACCGACATGCCGTTGCGCGAAAACCTCCAGTCTCACGCCCAGACGGTCGCCCGGAATCGACACGATGCGGAAACGGTACGCGGCCTTTTTCAAAACGCCCTGATCGACGCCGCGGGCCGGGCTATGCCGCAGCCCGCAGCCCCATCCCTCCTCACAGAACGGAAGTGATCCCTTGAAGCAAGTCTTGCTTGGCCGATCCGGCGTAGACGTGCGGGATGTTCCGGCGCCCGCGATCGAGGCCGGACACATCCTTGTGCGGACGAGCCGGTCGTGTATCTCCGTCGGAACCGAAATGAGCGGAGTCCGGGAGTCCGATAAGGCTCTTTGGCAGCGCGTCCTGGAACGGCCGCAGCAGGTCAAGAAACTCGCCGAGCTGACGCTCCGCAACGGCATCGCCTCCACGCAGGCGCTGGTCAGGACCAAACTGGCCGCGGCCCATCCGATCGGCTACTCGCTGACGGGGCGGGTGCTGAGCGTTGGCGACGGCATCGAGGATCTGCGGCCTGGCGACCGTGTCGCCTGCGCAGGCGCCCAGCATGCCCATCACGCTGAAATCGTCCGCGTGCCGCGCAACCTCTGCGTCCCCGTGCCCGAGGGCGTTGACGATGCTGCTGCCGCCACCGTGACCTTGGGCGCTATCGCGCTCCAGGGCCTGCGTCGGCTGGCGCCGACACTCGGTGAGACCTTTGTCGTCATCGGTCTCGGCTTGGTCGGCCAGCTAACGGTCCAATTGCTCAGAGCTGCAGGCGCCCGAGTCGTCGCCTCCGACCTGGATCCCAAGCGGGTGGAAGAAGTCCGGGACTTCACGGACGTGGTGCTGCGGCCCGGCGATGCGGACTCCATCGGGCAGGTGATTCGCCTGACGGAGGGCCAGGGCGCTGACGGCGTCGTCATCACGGCGGCCTCCAGCTCAGACGAGGTGATCGCGACGGCCTGCCGCATGTGCCGCCGCAAGGGCCGCGTTGTCATCGTCGGCGATGTGGGTTTGGACATCCAGCGGGCGGACATCTATGCCAAGGAACTGGACGTTCTGATCTCCACCTCCTATGGGCCGGGACGCTACGACCGGCGCTACGAAGAGGAGGGGCTGGACTATCCGCTGGGCTACGTCCGCTGGACCGAGAATCGGAACATGGCTGAGTACCTGCGCTTGCTGGCGGAGCGCCGGGTGTCGCTGGAGCACGCCAAAGCGCCGTCCTTTCCGATTGACCGTGCCAGCGAAGCCTATGAGTCACTAGGCGCCAGCGAGGACAGGCCACTGCTCGCCTGGCTGACGTATCCCGACGGTCCGGATCAGGAGATTCGCCGGGTGGTCGAGGTTCGGCCGTCACCCAGGCAGGGCTCCGGCTGCCTTCGGCTCGCTCTGATCGGTGCCGGCGGCTTCGCCAAGAGCATGCTGCTGCCGATCGTTCAGGGTTTGCCGGAGAAGATTCAATTGGATCTTGTGGTTTCCCGGCGCGGTCATGAGGCGGATAGTCTGGCGCGCCAGTACGAGGCTGCGCGATCGTCCACCGACGTGGATGCCGCCATCGCGGACCCGGCGATCGAAGCGGTCATGATCGCGACGCGTCACGATTCGCACGCCGAGATCGCACTGCGGGCCCTGCGGGCCGGCAAGCATGTTTTCGTTGAGAAGCCCTTGTGTTTGACGCTTGACGAACTGAATGAGATCGAAGCGTTCTTTGCAACAGGTGATGAACCCAAGCCGATCCTGATGACAGGTTTCAACCGGCGCTTTTCGCCTTACGCTCACGCGCTGAAGGAGGGCCTCGCCGGGCGAAGCAATCCGATGATCATCAACTACCGGGTCAATGCCGGCCATGTTCCGCGCGACCACTGGGTTCACGGTGCGGCTGGCGGTGGCCGAAATCTGGGTGAAGCCTGCCATTTCTACGACTTCTTTACGTTTCTCACGGAAGCCGAGATGACGGAGGTTTCGGCGACGGCGCTGCGGCCGACGACGGACCATTACACAACATCCGACAACTTCGTCGCTTCGGTTGCCTTTGCAGACGGCAGCATCGCCAGCCTGACCTACACCGCGCTGGGAGCCCCCGGTCATCCCAAGGAACTGATCGATGTCTACAACGACGGTCGGGTGTTCAGCATCTCCGACTTCAGGTCATTGCAAGCTGAAGGCAGCGACCTGAAACCGGTCAAGAGCCGGGTGCAGGACAAGGGCCACAAAGCGGAAATCATCGCCTTTGTTGAGGCAATTCAGGCCGGCGGACCCTGGCCCCTGCCGCTGTGGGAGCAGGTCCAGGCGACACGCATTGCACTCGCCGTGGAAAAGGCCATTTCCGCGGCAAAAATGACAGGGCCGGCGGAGAGCGAGGCTTAGCGCAATGTGTGGGCTGGTCGGCTTTCTGCGTTTCGACGGCGGTTCCGGGATTCCGCAACCGGTCCTGCAAAGCATGAGCGACCGGATCGCCCATCGGGGACCCGATGGCGCCGGCCTTTGGTACCGGCAAGATGGCGGCATCGGCTTTGCGCACCGGCGCTTGTCGATCATCGATCCTGCCGCCGCGGCCAATCAGCCGATGGCTTCGGACGACGGCAGGGTTCAGCTCGTCTACAACGGCGAGATCTATAACCATCAGGAAATCCGGTCTGAACTCGAAGGGCTCGGGCACAGGTTCCGCACCGATCACTCTGATACCGAGGCGCTGCTGCGAGCCTATCTGCAATGGGGCCGCGACTGCCTGGCGCGGCTTCGCGGTATGTTTGCTTTTGCCATCTGGGATGGCCGGTCGAACGAACTGTGGCTGGTACGAGACCGGATCGGAATCAAGCCGCTTTACTACAGCCAGGATAACGGAAGGCTGACATTCGCGTCGGAGATCAAAGCCCTGCTTGCTGATCCCGAGCAGCGTCGCGCAGTCAATGAAGAGGCGATGTTCGCCTACTTCTCGTTTCTGGTGCCGCCAGCGCCGCAGACCATGTTCGCTGGCATCGAGAAGCTTCCTGGCGGCTGCTGGCTTCTGGCCCGTCCGGACGGGAGCGTGCAGATCCGCCGTTACTGGGATGCGCTGGATCGCCGGATCGACTTGACAGGACTCAGCGATGCGGCGATTGCGGACCAGGTGCTGGAAAGGCTGACCGAGGCGGTCCGGCGCCGCATGGTGAGCGATGTGCCGGTGGGTGTCTTTCTTTCCGGTGGCATCGACTCCAGCACCAATGCCGCCCTCTTCGCCCGACACAGCAACGGGCCCGTCAAGACATTCTCGATCGGCTACGACCGGGACTACGGCAGCTATCAGAACGAACTCGATCACGCGCGCCGCGTCGCGTCGGAGCTGGGGACGGAACACCACGAACTGCGCCTGACGGAAAAGGACCTGGTCGACTTCCTACCCCGGATGGTCCAGCTTCAGGATGAGCCAATCGGTGACCCCGTCTGCGTGCCGGTCTACTACGTCTCGAAGCTTGCACGTGATCATGGTGTCGTCGTCTGCCAGGTCGGTGAGGGTGCCGACGAGCTGTTTTGCGGCTATCCGCGCTGGCACCAGCAGTTGAAACTGCAAGGTATGAGCGACCGGTATCCTGTTCCGAACGCAATTCGCCGTCTTGGACTCTGGGCCCTGCGCCAGTTGGGCAAGGATATCCATCTTCCCTACGACTGGCTCGACCGCTCGACGAAGGGTCAGCCAGTGTTCTGGGGCGGCGCGGAGTCATTCTCCCACGCAACGCGGGCACGACTCTTGAGCCCGCGGCTGCGCCAGCACTTCGCGGGACGGACATCCTGGGATGTGCTGGAGCCGATCCACCGGCGTTTCCAGTCGCATGGACTGAAATCCCGGCTCGCCTGGATGACTTACCTGGACTTGAACTACCGCCTGCCCGAGCTGCTTCTCATGCGGGTGGACAAGATGAGCATGGGTGTCAGCCTGGAAGGCAGGGTGCCGTTTCTGGACCACGAGCTCGTCGAACTGGCCATGTCTATCGACGAAGCCGTGCTGACACGAGACGGGGTGGCAAAAGCCGTCCTGAAGCAGGCCGTCCACGGCTTGATCCCGCAGGAGATCATCGACCGCCCCAAGCAGGGGTTTGGCGTGCCCGTGCACGACTGGCTGGTGTCGGGCCTGGGCGCATTCGCCCAGGATACGCTGCGCAGCTTTGTCCGAAAGACGGATCTTCTTGATGCCGGCGGTGTGGAATCATTGTTGAAAAGCGGCCAGTCTACGGAAACCTGGACGCTGTTGAACCTTGCCCTGTGGTGGGAAGAGAATTTCGCATGACTGACGTGGAGGCAAAGGAATCGGTTCGTGCCCAGTGGACGGCGCACCCCTGCGGCACTGGCGACTTCCTGGAAGGCGTGGAGCCCGAGAGCCTGGCCTACTTCGACCGCATACGGGACCAGCGCTATCTGATGACCGACACCTGGATGCCTGAGCTCATCGATTTCAGCGCAGCGAAGGGCAAGGATCTTCTCGAGATCGGCTATGGGATTGGCACCGATCTTGTCCGTTGGGCCGAGGGGGGCGCGCGGGTCCACGGCATCGACGCCACGCCGCAACATCACCGGCTCGCATCGCTCAATTTTGAGCTGCACGGCATCGACGCGGATCTTCGGGTGGGCGATGCTGCGGCAATCGACTATCCGGATGCGACCTTCGACATGGTTTACTCGAACGGCGTTCTGCATCACACGCCCGAGACTGTCCGCTGTATCGGCGAGATTTGGCGTGTCCTCAAGCCCGGCGGGCGGCTCTTGTTCACGGTCTATCATCGCCACAGTCTGTATCACTGGCTGAACCTGGTGTTGTATCGCGGATATCTCAAGGGCGAGCGCAAGCGGCTGGGCTGGGACGGCCTCTTGTCGACCATCGAATACGGCGCCGATGGCATCAACCTGAAGCCATTGGTGAAGCTTTACACCCGGCAACAGCTCCGCTGGCTTCTGGAAGATTTCAGCCACTGTAAAATCCGTACCGCCCATCTGACTGTGGATCAGCTGCCGGGCGGGCGCTTCCTGCCGAAATTCCTCGGGCCGATGCTGGCCGGCCGTTTCGGATGGTACCTCGTTGCCGATGCAAGAAAATGAACGGCGCCCGGCCGCAGCACTGCCGCCGGAGAATGCCTACGGTCACACCAAGAAACTACGCTACATCCTGTCGCGTATCGCTGAACATGGCCGTGAGAAGGAGGGCCGTCTGCGGCTGTTGGACTTTGGCTGCGGTAACGGGCAGTTCATCTCGCGCTATCTCATCTCCGAGCAGGTCGACTATGTCGGCGTCGACTTCCATCCAGCGTCGCTCGTCTATGCCCGTGAGCATTTTGGCGGACCTCATGCGGAGTTTCTGTCAGAGGTGCCGGAGGACCGGCAGTTCGACATCATTGTGTATGCCGACGTATTGGAGCATCTGGCTGCGCCGGGGGACACTCTGACGGCGCATGCGCGGCTTTTGGCCCCCGGCGGATGCATGATCGGATCGGTACCGAACGGGTTCGGTCCGTTCGAGGTCGAGGAATGGCTGAACCGCAAGCTGCGTTTGAGCGAGAGGATTGCGGCTTTGTCTATTGCTCGACGCAGGCTTCTCCGACGCGAGGTGCCGCCCCCCGCCGACAGGCCTTATAACCACGACTCCGGACACCTGGTGTTCTTCACTCGAGGCCATCTGCACAAAGAGGTGGCGCAGGCTGGCTTGCGTATCGTCGACTTCCGGCATGGTGCCTTTGTAGGCGCTTCGATCTCCGGCAGCATACTCAAACGCAGCACGAGCCTGACCGACTGGAACGTCCGGCTCGCGGACAGCCTGCCGGCCTGGGCGGTGTCGACCTGGTATTTCACGATGGTCCGTGACGGCCGGGAAGCAGGGCAGGCGTGACCACATCGAACGGCCTGTCGACCGTCACACTCAGCCGATCCGACGTCGTATCCCGAATCCGGGCTTTCCGACCGATGCCTGGCCGAAGTCTCGAGACGGAGGTGGAAAACCTGTCGTGCATCCAGTTCCGGGACGCCATCGAGCTCTACGCCCGTCTGCGCGGCGCCCGATCGTTTCTCTGGCGCGACCCGGCCGGACAGGCCGCCGCAGCGGACGGCGTCCTGCGGAATGCCGTCTGTCTTGCGCGCGACGCTGTGGTGTTTCCCTTCACGCTGGCGCGCTACCGCCGCCTGATCGCGAAGCTCGCAGCGCGGGCCTCTGCCACGTTACCTGCGCCGCGACGCGGTTCCGCGGAACCATTCAAGGCTCGGCGCGCGCTCTATCTGCGCTCGGACCATTGGTTCAATGTTCGGTCGGGTGGCTCTGTGGGACATGTCAGCGGTGTGATCGCCGGCCTCCGCCGGGCCGGCGTCGAGACGGACGTGATCAGCACCGATGCTCTGACGGGCGTTCCTGAAGACCGCTCGTTCAAGCGGCTGACCCCAGAGTATGGTCTGTGCCGCAACGTTCCCGGTTTTCCCGAACTGATCTACACCAATGCAATGGTGTCGGCAGCCTGCGAAGAACTGCAGCGCGACCCGGCGGACTTCCTTTACCAGCGTATGAGCTTCAACAACTTCGCCGGCGCTTGGTTGCGGTCGCTGACATCAACTCCGCTCGTATTGGAATACAATGGATCCTTCGCGTGGATGCAGCGGCACTGGGGCGCGCGGCCGCTGCCTTTCGAATCCCTCGCGCTCGCAGCAGAAGACCTTTCGCTGCGGGCTGCGGACCTGGTGGTGGTCGTCAGCGACGCCAGCAGGGCCGAACTGATCGAGCGCGGCTACGATCCGGACAGGATCCTGGCAAATCCGAACGGCGTCGATCCGGATATCTACAACCCGTCGGTCGACGGGTCCGGCATCCGGGCCCAGTACAGTCTCGATGATCGCACCGTGTTCGGATTCATCGGCACTTTTGGACGCTGGCATGGCGCCGACATTCTGGTCCAAGCGTTTGCTCACCTGCTGAACGACCGGCCATCACTACGCGACCGGGTCCACCTGCTCATGGTCGGTGACGGGCTGATGAAATCAGAGGCGGAAAGTCGGGCTCGGGACCTGGGCCTTGCAGGGAACGTCACCTTCACAGGAACGGTGCCCCAGGCCAGAGGGCCGGAGCATCTTGCCGCCTGCGACGTCCTCGTCTCGCCACACGTCCCCAACAGCGACGGTTCGCGGTTCTTCGGGTCACCGACGAAGCTGTTCGAGTACATGGCGATGGGGCGGGCCATCGTCGCCTCCGACCTGGAACAGATCGGCACCGTCCTGCAGCATCAGGAGACGGCCGTTCTGGTGCCGCCCGGCGATGCCGGCGAACTGGCCCGGGCGCTCGAGGACTTGGTTGGCTCTCCGGAGCGGCGCGCCGAACTGGGAGCGGCGGCCCGAGCTGCAGCGGTCGCACACCACACCTGGGACAGACACACGACCCGCATCCTCGATGCTCTGAGCGACCGCCTGGGGCCGCCGCGCCCGTGAGCACGGCGGTTCACCTGGTCAAGCGGGCCCTTTCCATGCCGCCGCACAGGGCCGTCCGCAAGGCGATCGGCCTTGGCCGGCGGACCATGGCGGCACGGCGCCGGCGTGCCCAAGATCTGCGTGCCGGCAGCCATGGCCGTCTCGACATGGAAGCCGGCCTGGCGCACCTGATGACGATCACGGCCGATGCGATGTCGGATGATCTCGTCAGCGCCCTTGGCCAGCTCTCGCCGCTCTATCTCGACCATCGGTTCGACCTGCTGGGCTCGGGCTGGACCCAGGTGGCGCACGGCATTGCCTGTCCGGGCATGTTCGGGCGGTCTTATCCGCCCGGCCCGGCCGTCGAGCCGGACAGCGACGGGACCTGGCTCGAAGGGATAATCAATCGCTCGAACCTTGCCGAATCGCAGCGGATCTGGCGCCTCGTGGACGATCCCGCATATCGGCCCATCGACTGGCAGATTGATTTCAAGTCGGGCTACCGCTGGCAGCAAGACCGCCATGCCTACGACCTGACCATCCCGGTCGATGTGGGGGCCGACGTCAAGGTCCCCTGGGAGCTGGGCCGGCTTCAGCATCTGCCCCGTCTGGCGCTGGCGGCCATCGCTGCCGACGGTCATGGACAGGCGCTGCCACCCCGAGACCGGATTGTCGGCGAGATCGGCAATCAGATCCTGGATTTCCTGGCCCAGAACCCGCCGCGCTTTGGCGTCAACTGGCTGTGTCCGATGGATGTCGCGATCCGCTCCGTCAACCTGCTCCTCGCAGCCGATCTGCTGGCCGGTGCGGGCTTGTCGCTGGGTACCGACCTCCAGCGCGAGCTGGCGCGCGCCGCGCGGGAGCATCGCGACCATGTGCTCGCTCACTTGGAATGGTCGGAAACCGGACGCAGCAACCACTACCTGTCCGATATCGTCGGCGTGCTCTGGACATCGGCCTATCTGCCGTTGGACGGCCATGGCCGTGCGGCGGCGGCCTTCGCCGCCCGGGAACTGGTCAATGAAACCGACGCTCAGTTTCTGGATGATGGCGGCAACTATGAGGGATCGAGCAACTACCATTGCCTGTCCGGCGAATTGGCCAGCTTCGGCCTGGCGCTGGTCCTGGGCCTGGAAGCCCGCACGCCTGGTCTGTTCGACAGCTTCAATCCAGAGGCCATCAAGGTAAGGGTGCCGTTTGCGCAAGGGACCTTGCCGTCCCACCGGCACGACAACGGCGTGCGGTCTGTCGTCTCACCGGCCGCCTGGACGAAGCTGGAGCGGGCGGCCCGGTTTGCGCGACGGCTGCGGCGTCCGGACGGAGCAATCATGCAGGTCGGTGATACGGATTCCGGCCGCCTCTGTAAGTTGGAGCCGCAGCTCGACCCGTCCACCATGCGAGAAAACGACCTGGATTCCACGGCCTTCACCTCGGCCGTCGCGGCCCTGTCCGATACTTCCGGCCCTGCGCGTGGCGACCATGGCGCGCGTTCCACTCGGATCGAAACCGCCGTCATCCGCTCCTTGTCGGGCGGCACGACGCTGCCTGGCGCCGGGGAGGAACCGCTGGCTAGCTTCGGCGATCTCGACTCGCTTGTGACGATGCTGCGCGGCCTGCCGGAAAGACAGCGCCGTTGCCGGCAGTACGATACCGGCGCAAGCCAGGACGTTTGGTCGCGCTGCGCGTTCCCGGCATTCGGATCCTTCTTGTTCTGGCGCGGGAACGACCGCATTTCTTTTCGTTGCGCGCCGGCCGCGCCAGCAGACGCCCCGACCGGCCATCGGCACGATGACGATCTCTCCGTTGAGCTGATCGTCGGCGGTACTGCCGTCATCGAAGATCCCGGCACCTACGTCTACACGGCATCGCGCGCTGCCCGAGATTCCTATCGGTCCGCTGCAGCCCATGACTGTCCGCGCGCCGCCAGCTGGGATGTTGCCGCCCCTGGAGAGGCGCTCTTCGAGCTCCGACGGCAGGGCTTTGGCCGATGTCTTGCCTGGCGGGCAGACGGCGTCGCCGGCCTGCTCCAGACATCGAAGGGAAGCCTATGGCGCGCCATCCTGATCGAGGGGGACAGGATCGCGATCATCGACGGAACCGACAGTGCGGATGGCCTCCGGCCCCTCTCGAAGCTTCCGCTGCGCTGCCTGGGCTATGGCCGACAGAGTTAAGGCCCTCTACGTCCTGTTCGAGGGCCTGCCGGAGACGGTGATCGATTCGCAGGTGGCGGCGCACATCCGGACGGTGCGTGAGGGCCTCGGCTGGGAGTTTGAGCTCTTGGCCGTCGCCTGCACGTCGAGCGGCATGACGCAATCGCTGCGCCGCAGGGAGGCCGTGGAGGAGCACACCGGATGCAGGGTCCGTGTGTTGCGCGGGGTGCAGCCGGCCGTGCCTTTGAGCCACCGGCTAAATGGACTGCTCCTTGCGCGGGCGCTTGGGAAAGGCCGTCCAGCCTTCGACCTCGTCCACGCGCGGACCGACTATACGGCCGCGGCAATGGGCCCGATCGCGCGACGGCACGGAGTTCCCATGATCTGGGACTGCCGCGGCGACAGCGTCGCGGAGTTCGAGGCCCGCGCCGACCAGGGCGGGCTCGCAAAGGGGCTGCTGCGGCGCTGGCGCTCGGCAAAGCTGGTCGAAGCTCGGCGCATTGCGGCACAGCACGCTGCCGGGGCACTGTTCGTCTCCGAGCCGCTGCAGGCGCTCTGCGCCCCGCTGCTGAGTGACAAGCCGGCGGCTGTCATTCCCTGCGTCGCGTCACAAAAGGACATGCATTTCGACCCCGGGCTGCGGCAGACGACACGGGCCGCACTGTCCCTGCCAGACGACGTGACGGTCTTCGTCTACAGCGGCAGTCTCGTGGCCTATCAGTGTTTTTCCCAGACTGTCGACCTGTTTCGCTCCCTCCATGCCTCTCGGCCGCAGACCCACCTTCTCGTCATGACTCCCCAGAAGGCAGCGGCCGACGCGGTCCTGAGCCGGCTTCCGGACGGCAGCTTCACGTCACTGTCGGCGCGGTATCAGGAGGTGAATGCCTACCTCAATGCCGCCGATCTCGCATTCATGTTGCGGGAAGACACGCCCGTGAACCGGGTCGCCTCGCCAACGAAGTTTGCGGAGTACTGCCTTGCCGGCCTGCCCGTGATTATGACGGATGCGGTTCGAGACAGTGCCAGGATAGCGGACAGACTCGGCAACCGAATCGCCCCTGAGCTGGAATCCATTTTTGCCGCTCCGGAGCAGAACCGCGCCGTCGTCGCCCAGAAGGCCGGCGAATTGCTGTCACGGTCCCGCTATCTGCCAATCTACGAAGCACTCTGTGACGGCGCCCGCCGGCGACGCGCCGGCGGAGAGGACTGAGCGGCCATGTGCGGCTTCGCCGGCTTTATCGACATTAGCGCTTCGACACCCCAGGACGCACTGGAGCGGCTGGCCCAGGCTATGGTCGATCCGATCCGGCACCGAGGTCCGGATGCCGGCGGTGTATGGGCCGATGCAACAGCCGGATTTGCGGTTGGTTTTCGCCGCCTGGCGATCATTGATTTGAGTGCGGCCGGCGATCAGCCGATGATCTCGGCAAGTGGCCGCAATGTCATCGTTTATAATGGCGAAACATACAACGCCGCCGAGATCAGGGCTGACCTCGAAGCCCTGGGCATTCGTTTTCGCGGACACAGCGATACCGAGGTGGTGCTCGAGGCCTGCGAGGCCTGGGGTGTGGAGGCGGCGGTCGCGCGGATGAATGGCATGTTCGCCTTTGCTCTGTGGGACCGGCGGGATCGGCGCTTGCAGCTCGTGCGGGATCGCGTCGGCATCAAGCCGCTCTATTGGGGAAAACTGGGCGGAACGATCTTCTTCGGATCTCAGAGCAAGTCCTTCGCTGCACACCCTGCGTGGCGAGGCGAAGTCGATCAGGAGGCGCTGGCGGCCTATTTTCAATTCGGCTACGTGCCGTCGCCGCTTTCGGTGTTCCGGGGTATCCGCCAGATCGAACCGGGGCGGATCCTCAGCCTTGAGGCCGGCGGCACGGTCCGGGATACGGTCTATTGGGATGCCCGGTCGGTCGCCGAGACAGGGCAGGGTGACCTGAGCAAGCTTACTGAGCAAGATGCCATCGAAGAGTTGGACCGGCTCTTGCGCGACGCCGTGAAAAGCCGCTTGGTTGCCGATGTCCCGTTGGGGGCCTTCCTCTCGGGCGGTATCGACAGCTCCACTGTCGTTGCCCTGATGCAGAGCCAGTCGACACACAAAGTGAAGTCTTTTTCTATCGGCTTCCGCGAGAGCGACCACGACGAGGCGGCCTATGCAAAGGCGATTGCCGCTCACCTGGGCACCAACCATACCGAGCTGTATGTGGACGCTGGTCAGGCACTCGATCTCATTCCGTCCCTGGCCCAGTGGTACGACGAGCCCTTTGCCGATTCCTCGCAGATTCCGACCTTGCTGGTTTCCCAACTCGCCCGCAGCTCAGTTACTGTTTCCCTGTCGGGCGATGGTGGCGATGAGCTGTTCGCGGGATACAACCGCTATGCCTTAGGGGAATTGATCTGGCGCCGGTTCGGCTCCCTGCCTCTGCCGGTTCGGCGCGCGCTGTCTGGCGCGATGAAGATGGTGTCGCCGGACGGATGGGATTCGGTCCACGGGTTTCTGCCGGGCCGGCGCCGATACTCCCAGTTCGGCGACAAGGTGCACAAGGTTGCTGATGTGATCACCGGTGAAGACAGCGATGCCATGTATGCCCGCCTGCTGAGCCACTGGAAACCCGAGACGGGTGTGGTGCGTGGTGCAGCGGGACGGAACACGGTCAAGGACGCGCCCGGACTGCAAGACACCTTGCCGGGCCTGATGGAGCGTATGCAGTATCTCGATCAAGTGACTTACCTGCCCGACGACATTCTGACAAAGCTGGATCGGGCCACGATGGCGGTCAGTCTCGAAGGCCGGGTGCCATTGCTTGACTTCCGGGTGGTGGAATGGGCGTGGCGTCTGCCGCGCTCGCTCAGGCTTCGGAACGGCAGCGGAAAGTGGATCCTCAGGCGTGTCCTGGAGCGTTACGTACCAAGCGAACTGTTCGAGCGGCCCAAGACGGGGTTTGGCCTGCCGCTGGACGCGTGGCTGCGTGGGCCGCTTCGCGAATGGGCGGAGGCGATGCTGGCGGAGCCGGCACTGGAAGCCCACGGCCTGTTGAACGCTGCGCCCATCCGTACCCGATGGCAAGAACACCTGTCCGGACGGCGCAGCTGGCACCACTCGCTTTGGTGCGTACTGATGTTCCAGTCCTGGCATAGGTCTGTTGTGGACGGGGTACGGCAATGAGTGGGATCACGACCGCGAGTCTCCGCCGCCTAAGGCGGCCCCGAGTGAAGGAACCCAGGTGATGCGCATCCTGCATGTCATAACAGGCCTGCAGCGCGGAGGTGCCGAAGCGATGCTGGCTAAATTGCTCTCGCGGATGGACAGCACACGGTTCGAGAATCATGTCGTAACTCTTCTATCCGGTGGTAGTCTTTGGCACGAAGTCGAGCCACACTGCGGAAGTCTCACCAGCCTCGGCATAAGTTCGCCGGTGCAAGGGCCGCAGGCGATCTTCGCGCTCCAGCGCCATATGCGAGCGCTGAGACCCGACGTTGTCCAGACCTGGCTCTATCACGGCGACCTGGTTGGAGGCGTGTGCGCAAGGCTGTGTGGACTTCCCTTCATCTGGAACATCCGTTGCTCGGACATGGACATGCGGCGGTACTCCCTTGCGTCGCGGACAGTCCTCGCGATCCTGCCCCATCTATCGCGGCTTCCGGCTGCCGTTATTGCCAATTCACGGGCGGGTCGCGTAGCGCACGAAGCGCTTGGCTATCGCCCGAAGCGCTGGGTCCTGATTCCGAACGGCTTCGATACCAACCGTTTCCGGCCCGATCCGGCCGCCGCGGCGGACATCCGTCGGGAACTGGGGCTGGCGCCAGGCGCCTTCGTGGTGGGCATGGCGGCCCGCTTCGATCCCAAGAAAGACCATGAGACTTTTCTGCGGGCTGCCGCGCTGCATGCCGAGCGCCATCCACAAACGCGATTTATCCTGGTTGGTCAAGGTCTCAAGGCCGAATCCAGCGCGCTTGCAGACGATGTTGACGCAAAAGGACTGCAGGGTAGGGTGCTGTTGCTTGAAGAGCGTGCGGACATTCCGCGGGTCTTGCAGGCTTTCAATGTGGCGACTCTGTCGTCGGCCTTCGGTGAGGGCTTCCCCAACTTCATCGGTGAGGCAATGGCCTGCGCCCTGCCTTGTGCCGCCACCGACGTCGGAGACTCTGCTGCGATCATCGGCGAAACCGGGCATGTCGTTCCGCCGGCCGACCCGGCGGCGCTGGCTGCGGCGTGGACGGCTCTGGCGGATGCGGGTCCATCGGAGCGCAATTCCCTGGGAGAGGCGGCCCGAAAGCGAATCGTGGAGCACTATTCCTTGCCAGCAGTCGTGCGCCAGTATGAGGGCCTCTACGCAGCGATAGGCAACGGCAAGTACGCCGATCGCCGGTCAGAGATATCGCCTGCCGTCTAAGTGTACAGATTTGCGTCAGCGTGGCCGGGGCTCATTCTGGTGGTGGATCGAACAGCAACTCTGAGCCGACGTTCGACGGAACGCAGCTTGATGTCTCGACCGAAGCCATCGAACTGGGGGCGGCGGTCAACAATTGGGGCGCGACGCCACCGTCAGTCCGCGCGTAGAACGGGGCTCAGGACGGCAGCCCGAAAAGTAGGTACTTAGACGCCAATTCACAATCGAGAGTCCAAGAAAATACCTAACGTCATACACCCGTCGGTCCCCGTCTATCGTCCCTTTGGTACCTTCCGCTTCCTGCTCGCGATCGCGGTCGTGGTCAGTCATACGTTCCCGATGACCTTTCCCGACGATCATCTTCTGCGGCAGATCGGAATCGGCAACGTTGCCGTAATGGGCTTTTTCATCCTGTCCGGCTTCATCATATCGGAAGCAGCGATCACGCGTTCTATTCGGGCAGGCCGATCGCCTTCATGAGCAACCGGCTGGCGCGCATCGTCCCACCTTATTGGGCCGCACTGTTCGTCTCCGTTTGCATTCACGCGGCGCTCGCGCAGGATGGCCCGGTTAGAACATCGGCGACAGAGACGATGCCGTCCGGCGCCCTGGACGCCAGCAGCCTTGTGGAGAACGCTCTCAAGATCTTCGCCCGTCCATCGGAATTGACCATGGCACTGGACCACCCGTTTTACGGGTTCGTGCGTTTCTACTGGGCGGTTTACATCGAGTTACTCTTCTACGGCGCGACCTTCCTCGTCGCGGCGCTGACAGTGGTTCCCTTGGTAAAACGGATGCGCCTCGGTGGGAGCGTCGTCGCCGCGGCGATGGTCTTTGCGACGGCTCTCCACGTCTCAGGGGAGTATGCCGGCCGTGAGATTGTGGCGTTTCCTGGACGATGGGGCTTCACCTTTGCGCCCTATTTCCTGATCGGCGTCTCGCTCTACTTCTGCTTGACCCTGCGGTCCCGCGCAGCCTTTGCCGGCTTCGCGGTCTCCTACGCCCTGATGTCGCTGCATTTCAGCCGTTACGTCCAGGGCAAGATTCCGCTCTTCAACGAATGGGCAAGCGGCTTGCTCGAACCGGGCCATGCGATCCCGATCCTGCTGCTGCTCGCCGTGCCGGCCGTACTATGGCGTCTTGCGCACATCAGGATCGATCGCTTTACGTCAGTTGACTGGCGGCTCGGCAACCTCTCCTATCCGATCTACCTCAATCACTGGGTCGTCATCGTCGCGATGTACACCTTGACCGAGGGCACCGGGTTTGCGGTGCAAGCGGTGTCGATCGCCGCGTCTATTGCGCTGTCGTGGGCTCTCATGCATGCCGTCGAGACGCCGCTGCAGTCCGTGCGCGACAAGCTGAGAGGCCAATCGTTAATGGTAGAAGAGGAGTCGGCCCGTTAGGCTCAAGCGAGCAAGGAGTCTGATGCTTCCACTGAGTAGAGTTCTCTACCGCTATCTGTTGTATGAAGGCTCAAGAGCAATGAAACCTGCGGATCTCTATAAAGTGCGCGTGCGCGAAGAATGGGTCTCCACCGAGCGGGTCAGGGAAACCGCTTAACGACATGACCATTCATCCAGTTCTTCTCTGTGGTGGCAGCGGAACGCGACTTTGGCCGCTCTCGCGTATGCTCTATCCAAAGCAACTGCTTCAGTTCGGGGGCGAGGATCCACTGCTGCTGTCGACGGCCAAGCGTGCTCAGGGCAAAGCCTTTGCGGCGCCGCTTGTGATCTGCAATGAGGAACACCGTTTTCTGGTTGCCGCGCTGTTCCGGCACGCCTCGATCGACACGGCTGGAATCGTCTTGGAGGCTGAGGGCCGCAACACGGCACCGGCCGCCGCGGTTGCGGCGCTCTGCGCCCTGCGGGATGCAGGGGAGGAGGAAGACCCGCTTTTGCTGCTACTGCCTTCAGATCACGTTGTCCCGGACTCAGTTGCATTTCGAGATTGTGTTCTAAAGGCTGTCCCGGCAGCGCAGGCCGGGCGGATCGTGACCTTTGGCATTCGTCCGACCCGCGCGGAGACCGGATACGGCTATATCGAGGTGGCGAAGACAGTCGGGGATGGCACGGCGCCCGTCGATGCTCGGCGTTTTGTCGAGAAGCCGGACCTGTCAACCGCCAAGGGCTACGTCAAGGATGGCAAGCATTACTGGAACGCCGGTATCTTTCTCTGCTCGGCCAGAACTCTGCTGGGGGAGTTGCAGGGCTTCGCGTCGGATGTCCTGGCTGCCGCCGATGCCGCCCTTGCCGGAGCGCAGGAGGATAGCGACTTTCTAAGGCTTGATCCGGACGCTTACGGAGAGTCACCTGCCATCTCCATCGACCATGCGGTCATGGAGAGGACGAATCGGGCCTCTGTCTTGCCGGTGGCTTTCGAATGGAGCGACATCGGGTCCTGGCAGGAGATTTGGGCCCGGTCGCAGAAAGACACAGCGCAGAACGCGGTGATCGGCGACGCCATCCTGCAGAACACTTCGGGGAGCCTTGCCTACAGCGCAGCCGAGGCTCTGACAGTGGTTGCCGGGCTGGAGGACGTGGTCGTGGTCAACACCGAGGACGTGGTCCTGGTGACCCGGCGTGACGAAGGCACCGCTGTTAAGGCGGTGATCGAGCGCTTGGCCGAGGAAGGGCGCAGAGAGCACCTTACTCACACCACGGTCTACCGGCCCTGGGGTTCCTACAAAGGGCTGACCTACGGCCCGAAGTTCCAGGTTAAGGAATTGAACATCGACGCCGGTGCGGCGATCTCTCTGCAGTACCACGAGCATCGCTCGGAGCACTGGGTGGTGGTCGACGGCACCGCGGAGGTGACGCGCGACGGCGAGGTTTTCGATTTGAAACCCAATCAGTCCACCTTTATTGCACCCGGCCAGAAGCATCGTCTGGCCAATCGCGGCCCCGGCAGTCTGAAGATCATTGAGATTCAGTGCGGCGACTACATCGGTGAGGACGACATCGTGCGCCTGGAAGACAACTACGGGCGGCGTTGAGGAGACCGTTGCGTGGCATGGGTCACTCTACAGCAGATGGCTTGATCTTTGATCAAATCAGCAATCCCACGCGTTGACCTAACCTGCCGGATTGCTAGCATAAGTTTTCCCGCTGTTCGGCTGGCCTCTATGTCGTCCGCCTAAACCATCCGGCAGCAATTCCGGGCGGCCGTTCTGTAAGAGGCTCTTCAAGATATGTATGGCCTTAAAAGAATGCCTGCCTGGGTGCTCGGCTGCCGCGAGACGGTCGGCGGAGGTGATCGATCCCCTGTAGAAGGAGCGCTGCGACGTTCTCAGTGTGCCGCTCAGTGTTCCGCGCCGTGAGTTGAGCTTGACGCGCCGGACTCTACGTCCCTCAGCCCCAATCCTTTCTCGCAGATGTCATCGCCCGTCTCGGACGCCACTCTCCCTGCCAGCCGGCGAACTTGCTGCCTTACGACCCGAAACCCAGATCTTGAACGGTTTTCCAGTTGAAGAGCCGTGTTCCGACGAGCGTAGAGATGATAGCTTGACGCACAGTTCGTCCGGTAGAATCCAGTGCAAAGCAGTGTTTGCTGTCGAAGATCTAACGGGCGAAGATTGGTGAAGTAACACTCTACCGGCCGTCTGCAAACGCCATGGAGATCGGGTCTCCTGTCGACCATGTCGGATTGCCTCTTGAAACGTCTCAGCTTAGCGTGGTTCCTTTGCAAGCTGGCAAATGTCACTTAAGAAAGTCACCACATCAAATCTAGTCCAGCCCATTGATAACTGGATGGGCCTAAGCGCGGGCACAGCACGATGACATGTCTACACGTCGCTATCATCGGGGCTCATGCCCGTTATTTGGTCAACTTTCGCAGCCCTCTGATGCAGGCGATAAAGGCCTACGGTCATGAGGTTTCAGCGCTGGCCCCGGACTTCGATGACGAGACGCGCTCTGAACTCCGCGCCATCGGCGTCCAGCCAGTCGATATCTCCTTGTCGCGCACAGGGATGAATCCTCTTCGGGATCTCCGTGACATCATCGGTTTGCACGCGCATATGCGCCGACTGAAACCGGACGCTGTTCTGGCGATCGCGATGAAGCCGGCGATCTATGGCATCCTTGCCGCCGCGATCGCGGGCCTCCCTCGGCGGTTTGCGCTTATCGCGGGCCTGGGCTATGTCTTCTCCGAGGGCAGGTCACTTCGCGACCGGATAGTGCAGATGATATCACGCCAACTTTGCCGTCTGGCCCTGCGTAGGGCCGAAGTGGTTTTCGTGCAGAACCCTGACGATGCCGATGAACTTGCCGCTCTGGACATTGTCTGGCGCGATCGGATCGTTCGAGTTAACGGGACCGGGGTCGATCTCATTGCGTGGCCTCAGATGGATCTGCCGCCCCCACCGGTGACCTTTGCGCTGGTCGCCAGATTGCTGGCGGAAAAAGGCGTGCGCGAGTACGTCGCCGCTGCTCGCCGGGTCAAGGCGAGGCACCCCGAGGTGCGCTTCCTACTTCTTGGCTGGATAGACGCCAGGCCTTCTGCCATCGGAGAAGCAGAGTTGGCTTCTTGGGTCGCTGACGGCGTAGTGGAGTGGCCGGGCTATGTGGATGTGCAGCCATGGCTGGCGCAAACCAGCGTCTTCGTACTCCCTTCCTATTACCGTGAGGGTGTTCCGCGCAGTACCCAGGAAGCTCTCGCCGCAGGGCGGCCTGTGATCACCACGGATTCTCCCGGTTGCAGAGAAACCGTTATTCCTGGCGAGAACGGTTTTCTCATTCCTCCGCGCGACGTCGATTCTCTTGCGATCGCGATGCTTCATTTCGTCGAGAATCCACAGCAAGTCTGCGTTATGGGGTATAACAGCCGCCGGCTTGCCGAGGAGCGCTTCGATGTTAGAGCGATCAATGAGAGGATGCTTTCGGCTATGGAGCTTGATAGAACCGGATTGCCTGATCAAGCCGACGGTCAACCAGCGACGCGACAACAGCAAGCGCCTTGACCAGCCCTTGCGGGAAGGGGGGCTGCCCATCAGGGCTCGCACGGTCGTTGATTGCTGTGCAGTAGCCGGGCAGTCGCCTCGGCGCCTCACGAGCCGCGGGGTCTTGTTATCTATCCGCCGGCGCAGAGCGTGCCGGCGTCGGTCGGACCCCCGTCCGTTACGTCGAAAGGTCTTTAGACCTGAAGAACGGGGAAGAAGCCGCGGGCGAGGCGCTCCCCGTGATCTTCGCCTGCGGTGCCGGCTGTACGGCGACGAAAACCGCCGCGGCGGCGCCGATCATTGCCAGCCAGTGGCTCTGCCAGATTCCGTAGGCGGTGCAGGCAATCCCGAGAACGGCGACGAACATCGCGGTCGCACAGGCCCGGGCTGGCAGCGCCAGGCGATCAATCCGCTGGGCGATCAGAACTAGTATGGCCATGACAAGCAGGCTGCCGACTATCCCGGTCTCCACCATGATCTGCAGCGATGCGTTGTGTGGATGAGAAGGAATGACTTTTCTTCCCGGCTTGAAGGGCTCAACACCGGGCGTGGGGAGGTCGGGCGAGGCATCGAAGCCCCAGCCGAAGAGCGGACGGTCGGCGATGCGCTCGTTGACCACTCCCCAGATGTGCAGGCGATGAAGGCCATTCTCGTGGATCAGGTCGCTCTGCTCGAGGCCGGCCCGCTGCATCAGGTCCACGGCCAGTGGGGCGCCGAGCAGCGTGCCAGCTATGGCGGCTCCAAGCATCAGACGCGCGGTAGCGCGCCCGAGGCAAGCCATCGCTCCGGCCAGAATACCGCCAGCAAGGGCGAGGATGGAGGCGGAGGATTGGGACAAGAGGGTCAAGGCGAAGAAGGCCGGTGGCAGCAGCAGCGCGGCGGTATGCCACCCCTGCCGCCAGGCAAACAAAGCGAACGGCCAGATCAGGATGGCCAAGGCGGAGACGCCGCGGTTCAGCCGCGCATAGGCGGCACTCTCGCTTTGGGCCGTGCCTTTCAGCAGGTCGAAGATAGGCGTGCCGAACGGCAGATCGATCACGGCGATAGCGCCCGCAACGGCAAAACCGAGACAGAAGCCATGCATCACGCGTTTGCGCTGGCGGTCGTCGAGCAGTTGCATCAGGCTGGCCAGATAGGTCAGCACTAGCAGCAGCACGCCCACTCTGAGCGCGAGAGTGGCGGCGTCCAGCGGATGAAAGCTCCACCACGCCGTCACCAGGCACCATGCAGTGAAAAGGGCCAGCGCCACGGCCAGATGCCGGTTGATCACGCGCCAGGGCAAAGCGGGGGCGCCAAGTAACAAGCCGCCCCCGATCGCTGCGGCGATGACCAGCGGCACCACCGCCTTGGCTGCCAGCAGACCGAGCGGCGCCAACAGCAGTGTAAAGAGCGTCAGAGCAAAGCTGAGACGGTCGGTGCGGTGCCGGTTGTTGGCGAGGGTTTCTGGGGCAGTTGTCACAGTGCCCCTCTTAGCACGAAATCCGCCGGCCTTCCGCATAGTAACGGGTCGCGATGGCGATTTTCATGACGTTGGTGTCATGTCCCGTCCAATCCGTGCCGCCGGAGACGATCTCAGCCGCCGCGGTCGATCTGCCCTCCGCAGCCTGCGGGCCCCGGGTAGACCGCCGCTTGCAGCCCGATGGCAGCGGTCCAAACTGAGCAGTTGTACCAAGGCCGCAGGCGGGCCAGGTCGAAGCGAAGCCGAGCGTTGAGCCCGGGTGCGGAGGAAAAGCTGGTCAACTGATGCCTCGCGCCCGGCCATAATCACGGCCAATTGAGGCGGGCTCGCCAACGCGTATCGGATCTTTAATGAACCACCCGGGAAAGCAGGGCTCAGGCAAAACGCGACGGGGCGCGTGCGATTCTGTCCCGTGCTGTTGCGGAGTAGCTTGAGGGGGGAGAGGTTTGGCTGTGCTCTCCACACATCGGCAGGAAAGCAGGCTCAGCATCAGGCGCGGCTCTGCCCTTGGCTTGGTGCTTGCCGGCGCGATCCTGCTGGTCGCGGCACTGGCGGGACATTCGGGGCTCTACCAGGGCTTTGACCGCCTTGCGAACGGTGCTCCCCGGACGGTGGAGAGCCTGTTCGCCCAAGCCGCCAGATGAGACTTCAAGACGCTCTCGCCAGCAGCTCAGATGCAGCGGCTCTATAGTGCGTCACAGATCGCATACCGGATAGTACGCCTTCCACTCATACGGTGTTCACCAACCGGATCATGTGGGCGCTCGGGACCGTGGACTCTGACCTAGGTACCATCCGCAGGCCCAACAATCTGCTGCGCTACACGGATTCTGCCTTTTACGGCCAGCAATCCTATCTGCTGCTGACACTCGCGGAGAAGGCAGGCATTCCTTCCCGGCACGTGGGGCTGATCGGCCATGTGGTCATGGAGTCCTGGTATGATGGCGCATGGCACATGTACGACCCGACGTTCGGGATCGTGCCAAAGCCTAACGGCACGGTCGCCAGCGTCGCCGAGCTGAGCGAGAACGAGTCGCTTCTGGTGCTGTACGATGCGTGGCCTGACATCAAGGCGGCTCTCCAGCAGCCGCAGAGGCACAACTATATCGCTTACCCTGCCGGCGGATGTTCCGTCTGGAAGGCTCAAGTCCTCTACCATGCGGAGCAAGCCGCCGACTGGCTGAAGTTCGCCCTGCCGGCTGGGTTCATAGTTCTTGGCGGACTTCTGCTCGCGCGGCCTTCCGGTCGCATGTCTTGATGCTGCGGTTGTCTTCATCAACCGTTAGCCCACCCTAAACCTCCCAATTCCCGCCTAACCCCCCTTGATGCTTCTATTTATAGGAGTATCGGCTGTTCGTTGACAGCAAGGGGGGTCCGTGGTTCGATCTCAGGTGCGCCCACGGTTCTTTTTCAAGCACTTAGCAGTTAGTCGGAAGGTCGGGCGCTTGACCTCTCGGGTGCAGTTCGGGTGCAAATCCGAACCGGCACCGCGTCTGTTCACACTAAAAGATTGAGCAGGCTAAGCGGTTCTGCAATCTCAAGCCGGGTAGGTTTGGCGCGGTAAGCCGGCTTGAGCGGCGCTGGCCGATCCGTGAACTGTGATAGTCGATTGCCCTGGCCCGACACCCTGGCCCGACACTCTGGCCCGGCGCCTGGTCTGACAACCGGGCCTGACGCTCGGCGCTCGTGAGCGCGCGTGGGTCTCATCGGAAGATGTCGACGCGCAGACCGTGCTCCGACCTTGGTCGGATTGACCCGCTCTTGGGCCGCCCCTACCTTTTGCGCTAGGCGAACGGGAAAAGACGTCGGCGTTCCGGCTTTGCCGACGCATCTTCCACCTCGATGGCACGGTCGCGACTGGACCGGTTTTCCCGCGACCGGGAAGAGGGATACGGCGGATCCCGAGATGAAAGCGACGACCCAACAAGAGACGCGGCTCATAGACCCGGACGAACTGCCGATCTGGGTGCCGGGTACGGTTCTCTGCGAAAGCAAGGGGCTCGGTTGGAACGGGGTGGCTCAACGCACCTACCGCTATCATGGTCAGGACGTCGAAATCCCGCCCATGAACACCTTCATGATCGTGCAGTACCGCAAGGGCGATACGCCGATGGACCGGCAGTTCGACGGTCGCTGGACGCGCACGCGATGCGGCCCCGGCCACTTCTCTCTGCTCTCCCGCTCGATGCAGTCACACTGGAACTGGACCGAGGGGCTGGTGGTGTCGCACCTGTACCTGAATGACACGCTAATGACCCGTGTCGCCCGTGACATCCAGGACAAGGATGTCGGGCAGGTCTGCCTGCACGACGTCCTGCAGGGCAGCGATCCGGTCGTTAGCCATATCGCCGATCAACTGACGATGGAGGCTGCCGACGACGGACCGGCTGGTAGACTCTATGCCGAGGCGCTTTCGGTGCAGCTGGCCGTTCATCTGCTGCGCAACTACGCCTCGTTCGAAAGCCGGAAAGCGGCAGGTGCCGCCGGCCTGTCGCAGAGGCAACTCAGTTTGCTGGAAGAGTATATCGACGCCCATCTCCACGAGTCGCTCTCGCTCGACGAGTTGGCAGGCGTGCTCGGAATGGGGGTCTGGACGTTCAACCGGCATCTGCGCGAGTGTGTCGGCCTGCCAGCCTACGCCTTTGTGCAGCACAAGCGGTTGGAACGCGCCCGCACCATGCTTCGCGAGCCAGGCCGCGCGCTCAAGGACATTGCCGCCGCCTGCGGCTATTCCGACCAGGCACACATGACCCGCAGCTTCCGCAAGGCAATGGGCGTAACCCCCGGACAGTACCGCACCGCGCTCTGACTGTTCCCGGCCCGCGCCCGGCCCGCGCCCGGCCCGCGCCCGGATCGCGCCCGGATCGCGCCCGGATCGTTCAAAACTTCCCCACCGATCCTTCAAGACCGCCTGCCGGCGGCTTGGCAGGCTGCCAGCTTGTCTTAGGAGGCCGGGCCGAAAGGCCCCCATCCGGACACATCAAGCGGCCGGCAGCAAATGGCCGCGACCCAACGGGAGGAAGTCATGTTGGACACAACGCAAACCGCCGTTCCGGCGGATCGGAAGCCCGTGCCTGCGCAGCTCGACGCGCTGGTGATCGGAACGGGTGTGGCCGGGCTCTATCAGCTGCATCAGCTGAGGGAGATGGGCTTGAAGGCGCATGCTTGCGATACTGCAAGCGATGTCGGCGGCACCTGGTACTGGAACCGCTATCCGGGGGCCAAGTTCGACAGCGAGGCCTACATCTATCAGTACCTCTTCGATGAACAGCTCTACAAGGGCTGGACCTGGAGTGAACGCTTCCCCGGCCAGCCCGAGATCGAGCGCTGGCTGCACTACATCACCGACTCGCTGGACCTGCGCCGGGACATCTCGTTCTCGACCACCATAACCAGCGCAGCCTTCGACGAAGAAAGCGGCCGCTGGAAGGTCGAGACCGGCCAGGGCGACGTCATCGACACTCAGTTCCTGATCGGCTGCACAGGCATGCTCTCGGCGCCGCTTGAGGACCGTTTCCCTGGCCAATCCACCTTCAAGGGCGCGATCGTGCACACAGGGCGGTATCCGAAGGCCGGGCTCGACCTGGAGGGCAAGCGTGTCGGCGTGATCGGAATCGGCGCGACCGGCATCCAGGTCATTCAGACCATCGCGTCAGAAGTCGACCATCTGACGGTCTTCGCGCGCACCCCACAGTATGTACTGCCGATGAAGAACCCGAAGTACGGGCCCGACGAGGCGCGCTGGTACAAGGGGCGTTTCGAGGAGCTGAAGGAAAACCTGCCGCACACCTTCACCGGCTTCGAGTACGACTTTGAGAACAAATGGGCCGACCTTACGCCCGAGGAGCGCCGCGCGGTTCTGGAGGAAATCCATGCCGATGGCTCGCTGAAGCTGTGGCTCGCCTCCTTCGCGGAGATGTTCTTCGACGAGGAGGTGAGCGAGGAGATCTCGGAGTTCGTGCGCGAAAAGATGCGCGCGCGCCTGAAGGATCCTCGGCTCATCGACATTCTCGTGCCCAAGCCCGGTGACTATGGCTTTGGCACTCATCGCGTGCCCCTCGAGACCAACTACCTGGAAGCCTTCCTGCGCGACAACGTCGAGGCGGTCAGCGTCCGCGACAACCCGATCGCCGAGATCGTCGCCGAAGGGCTGAGGTTGGAGGACGGCACCGTCTACGAACTCGACATCATCATCATGGCAGTGGGCTTTGATGCGGGATCGGGCGCGCTGTCCAGGATCGATATCGCGGGCCGTGAAGGGCTGAAGCTGGCCGACGAGTGGAACAAGGATATCCGCACGACACTGGGCATACAGAAGTACGGATTTCCAAACCTGTTCATGACCGGCGCGCCACTCGCACCCTCGGCGGCGCTTTGCAACATGACCACCTGCCTGCAGCAGCAGACCGAGTGGATTTCGGGCTGCATCCGCCATATGCGCGAAACCGGCAATGACGTGATCGAGCCGACGCGCGAGGGTGAGGACTCCTGGGTCCGCCATCACGATGAGACCGCGAATGCCACGCTGATTGCCAAAACCAGTTCCTGGTACACCGGTTCGAACGTCCCGGGCAAACCGCGGCGCGTTCTCTCCTACACCGGTGGCGTCGGCACCTATCGCGACAAGTGCGACGCGATCGCGAGGGAGGGCTATTCGCTCTTCTCACTCAGCAAGGCGGCCGCTCCTCAAGACGCCTGAACCCGGCCCTCTAACCCCGGCCCGGAAACGATTGCCTGCCCCGGCAAGACTTGGGGCAGGTGCGGAACCGGCCCCCGAAAATGGGAGGATTCCATGAGCCACAAATTCAATGCGGACGCCATCCTGAACGGTGTCGTCACCTCCGATCCGCGTGTGCCCGGCGTTGTTGCGATGGTCACAGACCGCGAAAGGAACATCTATGAAGGTGCGGCGGGTCTGCGTCGCATCGACGGGAAGGCGGCGATGACCACCGACGACGTCTTCGCCATCTTTTCGACCACCAAGGCCATCACCGGCACGGCAGTTCTGCAACTGGTTGAAGAGGGTAAACTCGATCTCGATGCGCCGGCAAAGAACTACGCACCCGATATCGGAAAGCTTCAGGTGATCGAGGGCTTCGAAGCCAATGGCGAGCCACGGCTGCGTGCGCCCAAACGCGATGTCACGACGCGCATGCTGATGCTGCACACCGCGGGTTTTGGTTACGACTTCTTCAGCGAGACCTATAACCGCCTCGCTGAGGAGCATGGCCAACCCAGCGTCATTACCGCATCGAAGGCGGCCCTGATGACGCCGCTCCTGTTTGATCCCGACGAAAGCTGGGAGTACGGCACCAGTGTCGACTGGTGTGGGCAGGTCGTTGAGGGAATTGCCAATCGCCGTCTCGGTGAGGTTTTCCAGAAGCGGATTTTCGAACCGCTTGGGATGACGAGCACGACGTTCGAGCTGAATGACACGCTTCGGCAAAACCTCGCCGGGATGCACGGGCGCGGAGCAGACGGCAGCCTGACGCCGATGGACTTCGAACTGCCGGACAAGCCGGAAGTCCATATGGGCGGTCACGGCCTCTACGGCACTGTCGGCGACTACATGCGCTTTATCCGTATGTGGCTGAACGACGGCGCTGGCGAAAACGGCCGTGTTCTTAAAGCGGATACGGTTCAAATGGCCGCGCGGAACCACTTGGGTGAGCGCAAGATCACACCTTTCAAAGGCGTGATTCCGTCGCTGTCGAACGATGCGGAGTTCTTCCCCGGGCTCTCAAAGTCGTGGTCATTCACTTTCATGGTGAACGACGAGCAGGCGCCGACGGGCCGGCCTGCCGGAGCGATCGGTTGGGCAGGTCTTGCCAATCTGTTCTATTGGATCGACCGCCGGAACGGCTTCGGAGGATTCTGGGCAACACAGATCCTGCCGTTTGGAGACCCGGCCTCCTTCACGGGCTATCTGGAACTGGAAACTGCCTTCTACGACTCCTTGAGCGCGGCAGAGGCCGCCTGATCCATCATTTCGACTGCGGGACCCTCGGCGACCGGTTTTCGGCGCCGAGGGTCTCCGGAACCTCCGCAGCGATCTGGCCCGGGCTATCGATGGACTCCGGCCGGATCGCCGCTTTTGCCAAGGCCGCCGCCTTCAACCGAGGTTCCGTGCCGCCTGCGCCGCGGAGCCCTTTGTCAGGCAGTAGTACGCGCTGTCATGGACTTCGCCCCGCCACGCCCAGCTGCCGGGGGCCACTTTCTCCCGGACAAATCCAACTCTCTCCAGCACACGGAAAGACGCCGTGTTGCGCAGGGTGACCCCTGCCTCGATCCGGGTCGCCGCGGTTTCGCTGAAAACCCAGTCTGCGACCGCTGCCAGTGCTTCGGTCGCATAGCCCTTGCGATGCTCGCGGTGAGAGACGAAGTACCCGACCCGGCAGACGTTGTCTGCCGTCTGCGAATACTCGGCCCCGAAGTAAAGATCGAAGAGCCCGATGGCCCGCCCGTCTTTCCGGATGATCCAGACCAGGTTCAAGGGATCTTCCAGACTCGGATCGAACCAGGCTCTGACGTCTTGGATGCCCTCGGCTGCGTGCTGAAAGTCCTCGATGCTTTTCTTGTCGCGGGCGATCTCGAAGATCTCATCCAGGTCTCCCGGTGTTGCCGGGTCCAGTGTGAGTCTTTCGGTTCGCAGTCTCGCGGCCACCACCATGGCGAATTCCCTCTTCTTCTTTGCTGGCCGGATTGGGCCGTCGATGTCGCTGCCACCCCTGTGATTGCCCGTCGCCGGATCATGGGAGCTGCGGCGGCCAAAGCAGGCGTTCGAGGGTCGCCAGCCTTGCCGTTTTCCGGTCCTTGTGGCAAGGGCAGGGGGCAGGGGCGTTCCGCGCCCGGCCCGTGATCCTCCGGAGACCAGACATGTCGGCGCGCCATGGTGGCCAGATCCTCGTAGACCAGCTTCGCATCCAGGGCGTGGAGCGCGTCTTCTGCATCCCCGGCGAGAGCTTCCTGGCGGCGCTGGACGGGCTGCATCAGAGCCAGATCCATACGGTGGTCTGCCGGCAGGAAGGCGGGGCCGCCATGATGGCGGAGGCCCATGGCAAGCTCACCGGCAAGCCCGGTGTCGCTTTCGTGACCCGCGGGCCCGGGGCCACCAACGCGTCCGCGGGCATCCATATCGCCTTCCAGGACTCCACGCCGATGGTGCTCTTCGTGGGCCAGGTGGCCCGCGATCAGCGCGACCGGGAGGCCTTTCAGGAGGTCGACTACCGCCGCATGTTCGCCCCCCTGGCCAAGTGGGTCGCCGAGATCGAGGTGACCGAGCGGATTCCCGAATACGTGAGCCAGGCTTTCCACGTCGCCGCTTCAGGGCGGCCGGGCCCCGTCGTCCTGGCCCTGCCGGAGGACATGCTGTCAGCCGAGGCCGACGCCGCGGACGCACTTCCGGCCAGCCTGCCCGCGGGTGGGGCATCCCAGGCCGACGTTGAGGCGGTTCTCGAGGCCCTGCAGGGGGCGCAGCGGCCGCTGGCGGTGGTCGGTGGCCCCGGTTGGTCGGCTGCGGCGTCCCAGGCCCTCGGGCGCTTTGCCGAAGCGACGGCCCTTCCCGTCGGCGCCGCCTTCCGCTGCCAGGACTATCTCGACAACCGGCACCCCTGCTACGTCGGCGACGTGGGCATCGGCATCAACCCGAAGCTGGCGGACCGGGTCAGGGCGGCCGACCTGCTGCTGGTCCTCGGCGCGCGGCTCGGCGAGATGACGACCAGCGGATACACCCTGGTGGACATCCCCAATCCGCGCCAGCGGCTGATCCACGTGCATCCCGACCCAAGCGAGCTCGGCCGTGTCTACCGGCCGGAGCGGGCCGTGGCGGCCGCGGCCGGTGTTTTCGTCCAGCAGCTCGCCGAGGCCGCGGCAGGCTCCCGCCAAGGGCCGGGCGACTGGCTTTCGGCTGCCCGGGCCGACTATGAGGACTGGCAACAGCCCCGGCAGACGCCGGGGGACTTGAAGATGGAGCAGGTCATCGCCCACCTGGGCCGCGTTCTCCCTGACGATGCGATTCTCACCAACGGGGCCGGGAACTACTCGGCCTGGCTGCATCGCTACCATCGCTACAAGACCTGGCGCAGCCAGCTTGCGCCGACCTCCGGATCGATGGGCTACGGCCTGCCGGCAGCGGTGGCGGCCAAGCTGCAGTATCCGGATCGGGACGTGATCTGCCTCGCCGGTGACGGCTGTTTCCAGATGACCATGCAGGAACTGGGAACCGCCGCCCAGTATGGCGCCGGTGTGGTGGTGCTGGTGTCTAACAACGGCCTTTACGGGACGATTCGGATGCACCAGGAGCGCAGCTATCCCGGCCGCCCGTCCGGGACCGATATCGTCAACCCGGACTTTGCCGCCCTTGCGGCGGCCTATGGCGGCTACGGCGAGCTGGTGAGTCAGGATGAGGACTTCCCCGACGCCCTGGCCCGCGCCCGCGAAGCGGCGCGTACGTCCCGGCGCCCGGCAGTGCTGGAGCTCCGCATCTCGCCGGCCGCGCTGACGCCGCGCTCAACGGTTTAGGCTTCTCTCCAGCCCGTTCCAGCGCTCCCTGCCGAAGAGCCGCATCACCCTCCGCGGGCCAATGCGCGCTCTGGTTGAGTATGGAGAATGATTCGCCTGTTAAGACTAATAATCCAGCTTTGCCATGCGCTTAAGGGTGGATAAAGGAATTGTCGTTATTGCTTGTTAAGCATGGCTGTCGTCCAACCTGAGTCACCGCTTGGAAGCGTCCGAACAGTCGCCGCAGGAGCAGAGGAGTCCCATGGCCGGTACCGCAAAAGCGGCTCCGCAGACGCGCAATAAGGTCCGCATTCCGTTCTGGATGCGGCTGAAGGCGTGGTGGGAAGGCTACGACCTCTCGATTCGCGAGAAGCAGGCAATTCCCTTCGACACCGGCGACCTTTCCCAGGATGCCGTGCGCTACGATTCGCCCGAGTGGATGTCCAAACGCCTGGAGATCATGCAGGAGATCTGGGGCAAGGGCATGACCGGGCCCGGCGATGCGGCTTACATCCTGAAGCTGGTGAAGCCGCTGGCTCTGGACCCGGCTTTCACGGTGATCGAGGTGGGCGCCGGGCTCGGCGGTGCGACCCGGGTGATCTCTGAGCACTTCGACATCTGGATGACCGGCCTGGAGGCCGACCGCGAGGTGGCCGATGCCGGCATGGAACTCTCGACCATGGCCGGCATGGCCAAGAAGGCGCCGGTCCACTACTTCGACGTCGACCACTACGAGTTCCGCGAAGCCTCGATCGACTGCGTCTTCTCCAAGGAATCCCTCTATGTGGTAGAGGACAAGAAGCGGCTGCTGGCGGAAATCATCAATATGATCAAGCCGCGCGGGCAGCTGCTCTTTACCGACTATGTCTTCGCCGAAGACGCGGCCAAGAAGGACGTCCAGGCCTGGGTCAGCGGCGAGCCGGAGACGCCCCACCCCTGGACCCAGCGCCAGTACGAGCAGACTCTGACCGAGGCACGGCTCGATATCCGCATCAAGGAAGACATCACGGACGAGGTCTACAAGATCATCACCTCGGCCTGGGCGGAGTTCCTGGCAAGCCTCAGAGGGCGCGAGCTCGACAAGTCGACCTCCGATGCCATCAACGAAGCGGTGGATCTCTGGACGCGCCGGACCAAGGCCATCGAGAGCGGCGCTCTGCGCCTCTGCCGTTTTCATGCCCTGAAGAAGGAGGGAGAGAAGATGCTCTCCGACTGGTAGCCCGGGCTACCGCAGAGGGCATCGAGAATCCCCCGAATTCCAGGCCGGCCGCGCTTGACAGCCCCTGTTCCGCTGCCTATGTTCGCCGCGATTTTCGCCTCGGGACTGAACCCGGCGGCAGAGAGGGTAGAGAGTAGAAAGATGAAGGTCGTTAACTCTTTGAAGACCGCGAAACTGCGGGAAAAGGGCTGCCGCGTCGTCCGGCGCCGTGGCCGCGTTTATGTGATCAACAAGAAGAACCCGCGGTTCAAGGCCCGCCAGGGCTGAGGACCTCCGCGGCCGCGCCCGGACAACCGGGCTGGCCGGCGCGGAACATACGGATGACCGCAAGGCCGCGCCCCCAATCGGGGGCGCGGCCTTGCTTTTGGCAACCGCAGGGATCACCGCAGCGGTCTGAAAACCAGCCCGCTCGGGCGGATTCCGGCTGCTTTTTTGCCGCTTCGGCAGCCTCGGCCATTGACCCGCCATCGGCCCCACGCCATAGTCAAAGAAATTGGTAATACCAATTTTGCAGCCTATGGCCAGTTTGCGGTCTATGGAACGACCCAGGGCCGGTCCCGGTGAGACCCGGGACCGTCCGGACGGCGCAGCACCGAAGGGCAGGCAAGACCCGCGCCGCCGCAGCACCCTGGAGAAACAATCCCCCGTCCGAATGCGACGGGACCCGGGGAGAGCGATGCCATGCAGATGCCCGAGCCAGATCAGGCGATCATCGATGCCAAGCGCGACATCGTCGCCGCCCTCCAGGCCATCGTGCCGGGCGAGGGTGTGATCGTCGACGAGGACGAACTGAGGGCCTACGAGACCGACGGGCTGACCGCCTACAAACAGCTTCCGCTGATCGTCGTGCTGCCGGAGACGACGGAGCAGGTGAGCCGGATCCTGAAGTGCTGCCGGGAGCGTGGCGTGAAGGTGGTTCCGCGCGGCGCGGGCACCTCGCTTTCCGGCGGCGCGCTGCCACTGGCGGACGGGATCATTCTGGGCCTCGGCAAGTTCAACCGCGTGCTGGAGATCGACCTGGAGAACCGCTGCGCCGTGGTGCAGCCCGGCGTCACCAACCTGGGCGTGACCAAGGCCGTGGAGGCCGACGGCTTCTACTACGCTCCGGACCCTTCCAGCCAGATCGCCTGCACCATCGGCGGCAATGTGGCGGAGAACTCCGGCGGCGTGCACTGCCTGAAGTACGGGCTGACCACCAACAACCTTCTGGGCCTTGAGATGGTGCTGATGGACGGCACCATCCTGCGCGTGGGCGGCAAGCATCTGGATGCCGAGGGCTATGATCTGCTGGGCCTGATGACCGGTTCGGAGGGCCTGCTGGGCGTCGTCACGGAGGTGACGGTACGTCTCCTGCGCAAGCCCGAGACGGCCCGCGCGGTGCTGCTGGGCTTCGAAACCGCCGAGCAGGCCGGCGATACCGTGGCCGCCATTATCGCCGCCGGGATCATTCCCGGCGGCATGGAGATGATGGACAAGCCCGCCATTCATGCCGCCGAGGACTTCGTCCAGGCCGGCTACCCCCTGGACGTCGAGGCCCTGCTGATCGTCGAACTGGACGGCCCGCAGGCGGAGGTGGACCACCTGCTGGCTGAAGTCTCGCGGATCGCCGAGGAGCACGGCGCCATCACCAGCCGGGTCAGCGACAGCGAGGAGGAGCGCCTGTCGTTCTGGGCCGGGCGCAAGGCCGCCTTTCCGGCCGTGGGGCGTATCTCGCCTGACTACTACTGCATGGACGGCACCATCCCCCGTGCGCAGTTGCCGCTGGTGCTGCGGCGCATGCGGGAGATGAGCGAGAAGTACGGGCTGCGCGTTGCCAATGTCTTCCATGCCGGCGACGGCAATCTGCATCCGCTGATCCTCTACGATGCCAACAAGCCGGGTGAACTGGAGGCCGCTGAAGACTTCGGCTCCGAGATCCTGAAGCTCTGCGTCGAGGTGGGCGGCGTGCTCACCGGCGAGCACGGCGTCGGCGTGGAGAAGCGCGATCTCATGGGCGAGATGTTCAGTGAGACCGATCTGAAGCAGCAGCAGCGCGTGAAGTGCGCTTTCGATCCGGAGGCGCTGCTCAATCCGGGCAAGGTCTTCCCGCAGCTTCATCGCTGCGCGGAACTGGGGCGCATGCACATCAGCGGGGGCAAGCTGCCGTTCCCCGACCTGCCGCGTTTCTAGCCGGGCCGGACGCCATGGGATCGACCTTTTCCGCGGAGAACCGCGACCAGGTTGTGGAGGCGGTTGCCTGGGCGGCCGCCGAGGAACAGCCGCTGGAAATCCTGGGCCGGGGCAGCAAGCGTGCGCTGGGGCGCCCGGTGCAGGCGGCCCACAGCCTGGACCTGTCGAAGCTGAGCGGCATCACGCTCTACGAGCCGGAGGAGCTCGTCCTCTCCGCGCGTGCCGGCACGCCGCTCGCCGAAATCGAGGCGGCCCTGGATGCGGAAAACCAGATGATGGCCTTCGAGCCGGCGGACCTCGCGCCGCTGCTCGGAACCGAGACGGGCAATGGCTCCATCGGCGGCATGCTTGCCTGCAACCTTTCCGGCCCGCGGCGCATCAAGGCCGGCGCGGCGCGTGACCACTTCCTCGGCGTCGAGTCCGCCTCGGGCCGCGGCGAGGTTTTCAAGTCCGGCGGCCGGGTGGTGAAGAACGTCACCGGCTACGATCTCTGCAAGCTGCTGTGCGGCTCCTACGGCACGCTGGCCGTGATGACGGATGTGACCTTGAAGGTGCTGCCGCGGCCGCAGAAGACCTACACGGTTCTGCTCTTCGGCCTCGATGACGCAACGGCGGTGAAGGCGATGAGCCGTGCCCTGGGCTCGCCGCACGAGGTCGCCGGCGCGGCCCATCTGCCCGCTGCCCTGGCGGCGGGCTCTCAGGTTTCCTACGTCGCGGGGGCCGGCGGTGCGGTCACTGCCCTGCGTCTTGAAGGGCCCGGTCCTTCGGTCGAGTACCGCTGCGCGGCCCTGCGCCGGGAACTGGCCGACCTCGGTGAAACCGAGGAGCTGCACAGCCAGAACTCGCTCGCGCTCTGGCGGGAGCTGCGCGATGTCCGGCCATTCTGGACAGACAGCGACAGAGCCGTTTGGCGCCTTTCGGTGGCCCCCGGCCTGGGGCCGGAGGTGGTCGCGAGCATCGCCGAGGGTGAGGCCTTTTACGACTGGGGCGGCGGCCTGGTCTGGCTGGCGCTCTCGGCCGACGGCGACGCCGGGGCCGCGCGCATTCGCGACGTGCTGCAGCCGCTGGGCGGCCACGCGACCCTGATCCGGGCCCCGGCGGAGGTGCGCGCGGCGGAGGCGGTCTTCCAGCCGCAGGACCCGGCGATGGCGGCCCTGCAGGCGCGGGTGAAGGAGGGCTTCGACCCGCACCGCATCCTGAACCCCGGCCGCATGTACGCCGGGCTCTGAGGCGAGGCGCCGATGCAAACGAACTTTTCTCTCGCTCAGCTTGCCGATCCGGATACCGCCGAGTCCGAAAAGATCCTGCGCAACTGCGTGCACTGCGGCTTCTGCACCGCGACCTGTCCGACCTACACCCTGCTGGGCGACGAGCTCGACAGTCCGCGCGGACGCATCTACCTGCTGAAGGACATGCTGGAGAAGGGGCAGCCGGCCTCGGCCAAGGTGGTCAAGCACATCGACCGCTGTCTTTCCTGCCTCTCCTGCATGACCACCTGTCCTTCCGGCGTGCACTACATGCATCTGGTGGATCATGGCCGGAAGTACATCGAGGAGACCTTCCGCCGCCCCCTGCCTGAGCGCGCATTGCGCTGGCTGCTGGCCTTCGTGCTGCCGAGCCCCTTTCGCTTTCGCCTGGCGCTGCTCGGCGCCTTCTTCGCCAAGCCGCTGGCGCCGCTGATGCCCGGCCGCCTGAAGGGGCTGCTGGCCATGGCTCCGGCGGAGGTGCGCCCGCCCAGCAAGGTGGACCGGCCGCAGGTTTTCGCCGCCGAGGGCAAGCGGCGGGCGCGGGTGGCGCTGATGACCGGCTGCGCGCAGAAGGTGCTGGCGCCGGAGATCAACGAGGCGACGATACGCCTGCTGACGCGCCTGGGCGTCGAGGTCGTCGTGGCGAAGGGCGCCGGCTGCTGCGGTGCGCTGGTCCACCACATGGGCAAGGAAGAGCCCGCCCTGGAAAGCGCCCGTGCCAACATCGGCGCCTGGACGCGCGAGCTCGAGGGCAACGGCCTCGATGCGATCATCATCAACGCCTCGGGCTGCGGCACCACGGTGAAGGACTACGGCTTCATGCTGCGCGAGGACGCGGCCTGGAAGGACAAGGCCGCCACCATCGCGGCGCTGACCAAGGACGTCACGGAGTTCCTGGACAGCCTGGACGTGATCGCCCCGCGGGAGGACGCAGGCCTCACCGTCGCCTATCACTCGGCCTGTTCCATGCAGCACGGCCAGCAGATCCGGCGCCAGCCGAAGGACCTTCTGAGCAAGGCGGGCTTTGCGGTGAAGGAGGTGCCGGAGGGGCACCTCTGCTGCGGTTCGGCCGGCACCTACAACCTGCTGCAGCCGGAGATCGCCAAGCAGCTCAAAGAGCGCAAGGTACGCAACATCGAGTCGACCCGGCCGGATATCATCGCAACCGGCAACATCGGCTGCATGACACAGATCGGCGGCGGCACCGCGGTTCCGGTCGTGCATACGGTCGAATTGCTGGATTGGGCCACCGGCGGACCGACGCCGCCGGCACTGGACCGCGCAGGGGTCGACCGGGTGGGGATCGAACGGGCTAGCTGACCGCCTCGGACTGCTTGCTGGTGAGGCCCGCGAGGGCGAGCCGCTGGGTTTCCACCGCCCGGTCCCAGACCATCTGCTTCCAGTCGTCGGCGTCCTGATAGAAGGCTTCGCGGATCTGCGCCTTGATGGCGCGGCCCTTGGCCGAGTCCACGGCGCCATGAAGATGCAGCCAGTTGTCGGCCCGGAGCGCCAGCTTGACCTCCTCGGTCGGCAGGGTGCCGTACTCCAGGGCGATGGCCGTCACCTCGGCGTCAGGTGCCGCCGCTTGCATGCCGATCACGTTGTGCCCGCGGATCTCCGTCGACGAGGAGGTGCCGAGCGCCGGGCAGGTGTGGTCGTCGCCGTACCAGGCCTCGACCCGCGCCAGGCCCGGCGATTGTGGGTCGGCGGCGCAGATCCGTTCGCCATGACCGCGCGGCCCCAGCCCCGTGTGGTAGTCGATGACCGCAATCTGACGCGCAGCGGCCAGATCTTCCGAGAACAGCGCCTTCAGCGTCTTGTGCGACCAGGTCGGGGTCTGGCCGCCGAAGAAGATGCCGTCGGGATGGCTGTACTGCCCGCCGGAGACAGCGGCCTGCAGGGCGGCCCGCCCATGGGCCTCCACGTAGGCCACCAGCACATCGCGGGTGGCGGCGATGGTGGAGTCGTCCCAGCTGGGCGGGCAGAGCGCCTCTGCCAGCTCCTCATAGCCGGGATTGCGCGGCAGGGGTGCCGAGAAATCGGCGAAATTGCGGTTGAGATCGACGTTGTCCTCGGTCACGCGCCTCAGCCAGGCGAAGCCGTGGGGATTGATGGCGTGGACCGCCATATAGGCGACACCGTCGGGCAGCTCACCGGCCAGGCCGCTTTCGAACCAGCCGACCTGCACGCCGGAGCCGCAGAAGCCCTCGGCACCGTGGGTGCCCGAGATGCTCACCAGCACGCGTTCCGCATCGCGGGGGCCCAGCCAGGCGACGTCGGTCGAAAGCGCCTCGCCATCGGGCCCGGAGCCGGGATGACGGTGGCTCGCAAGCTCCGCGCCGGCGCGCTCGCCGGCCTCGGCGAAGCGGCGTCTGGCCTCGAAGTAGTCTTGCGAAAAATAGCGCGCCACGGTCATCGTGCGGGTCCCTTCATGGAAATGTGATTCCGGCGGATCAACCAAGTCCTTTGGCAGGCTGGCCGTTTCCGCCATAATCTAGTCTATGAGAAAACTCGGCCTTAAGACGATTATTGTGTTGTTTAGCCTTTTGTCGGCGGCGCCCGCCCTGGCCGACCAGAAGGACGCGCGCCTGGAGGACCTCTTCTCGCAGCTGCTCGCCGCTCCCGGCCCCGCCGAGGCGCAAATCATCGAAGGGGCAATCTGGCATATCTGGGGGCAGTCCGACGACGGCGCCGTCCGGGCGCTGATGGAAGACGGCGTGGCCGCCATGTCGCGGCGCGACTACCGCCGGGCGCTTTCCAGGTTCGAGCAGATGGTCGCCATCGCGCCGGACTTTGCCGAAGGCTGGAACAAGCGCGCCACCGTGCACTACCTGATGGGCAACTACAGCGCTTCCCTGGAAGACATCGTTCGCACCCTCGAACTGGAGCCGCGTCACTTCGGCGCCCTGTCCGGGCGCGGCCTCGTCTACGTCGCCTTGGAAGACGAGCAGCGCGCCCTCAACTCCTTCGAGGAGGCGCTGGCCATTCACCCCAACCTCGTCTCTGCGGCGGTCAACGCCGAGGCCCTGCGCAAGAGCCTGCGCGAGAAGCAGATCTAGAGCAGATCCGGGTTTGATCCGCTCTAGGAGGCGTCTTCCAGCGGCTTATGTTCGGTGCCTTCGCCCGCGGTCATGAACACCATCTTGCCCGGCTCGACGACCTTGACCCGATGCCAGCGGCCGCGCGGCACGATGACCGTCTCTCCGGCCGCGACCGCGATCTCCCGCGTGCCCTCCGGTTCTTCCAGCACGACGATGGCCCGCCCGTTCATCAGGATCAGGACCTCATCGCCTGCCGGATGCATTTCCCAGTGCCCCATGTCCGCAGTCATTTCCGCGGCCATCACCATGCGCCCTTCGATACGGACCCCGCCGGACATCAGGTCCTGCCAGAAGGTGTCGGTGACCGGGATTTCGGCAACCTTGCCGCCGTCCTGCAGATCCAGGTAGGTCCGTGTCAGATCGAGAGACGTCGATGATGCCATGGCACCCGCTTTCCGTCCCGGCTTGCGCCTCTACTGCTCGATCTTGGCGATGCGCAGCATGTTGGTCGTGCCCGGTGTCCTGAAGGGAACGCCGGCGGTGATCGCCAGGTTGTCGCCGAGATTGGCAAAACCTTCGCGCACCGCGATGCGGCTGGCCTTGTCCACCATCTCCTGCGTGTTGGAGACGTCTTCGGTATGCACGCAGTGAGCGCCCCAGAGCACGGCCAGCCGGCGGGCGGTGCGGATCTCGTTGGTCAGCACCAGGATCGGCACGTTGGGCCGCTGGCGCGCCGCGCGCAGGGCGGTCGATCCGGACATGGTGTAGTTGACGATGGCGGCGGTGGAGATGGTCGCTGAAACCTGGGCCGCGGCCGTCGAGATGGCGTCGGCGCCGGTAGCCTCCGTTTCGCCGTCGCGGGCATGGATGATCCCGCGATAGGACGGGTCGATCTCCGTGCTCTGGATGATGCGGTCCATGATCGCCACCGCCTCGTTGGGGTACTGACCGGCAGCGGTCTCGGCGGAGAGCATGACGGCATCGGCGCCGTCATAAACCGCGGTGGCGACGTCCGAGGCCTCGGCGCGGGTCGGGGCCGGCGCAGCGATCATGGACTCCAGCATCTGTGTCGCGACGACCACCGGCACGCCGGAGAGGCGGCAGGCATGGACGATCTGCTTCTGACGTGCCGGAATGCTCTCCGGCGGCATCTCCACGCCCAGATCGCCGCGCGCCACCATGACGGCATCCGACAGGGCCACAAGCTGCGGCAGGCAGTCGAGCGCCGCCGGCTTCTCGATTTTCGTCATGATGGTGGCGCGGTCGCCGATCAACCGCCGCGCCTCGGTCAGATCCTCGGGCCGCTGCACGAAGGAGAGGGCGACCCAGTCGACCCCCAGGTCGAGGGCAAAGTCCAGATCCTTGCGGTCCTTGTCGGTCAGGGGAGAGATCGGCAGGATGACACCCGGCAGGTTCACGCCCTTGCGGTCGCGCAAGGGGCCGCCGGTGACGACCTTGGTGATCGCATAGTCCGGCGTGCTCTCCGCAACCTCCAGCCGCAGCTTGCCGTCGTCGATCAACAGAGCCGTGCCCGGCGAGATCGCCGCGAAGATTTCCGGATGCGGCAGCGGCGCCCGGGTTTCGTCACCCGTCTGCGGGTCGAGGTCCAGCCTGTAGGTCTGGCCTGCCTCCAACTCCACCGAGCCGTCCTTGACGGTACCGATGCGCAGCTTCGGCCCCTGCATGTCGGCCAGGACGCCGATCGGCCGCTCGACCTCCCGCTCAACCTGGCGGATGGTGTCGTAACGCGCCTTGTGGTCGTCATGGCTGCCGTGACTGAAGTTGAGGCGAAAGACATCGGCCCCCGCAACGAAGAGGTCGCGGATGGTTTCTTTCGTCGATGTCGCCGGACCCAGGGTGGCGACGATCTTGGCTTTTCGGCTACGGCGCATGGCAGGACGGTTACCTTAAGTGAAGCTTTGTTTCGGCAGCGTGACGGCGGTCTGACGATCTCTTGAAGAGCAGGCCCGCCGCTCTGACAGGCAAGCCCAAGAGATATCAGCACATCCTGTTATTGAGCCCCCCGCACACAGACGTCTAGTGTATACGTTGGATCAGGATTGCGCGAAAGTCATTCACGTTGGTCCGCGTCGGCCCGGTCTCCACCAGCGCGCCAAGCCTGGAAAAGAACCCGTAGCCATCGTTGTTGGCCAGCATGGCCTTGGCGTCCAGGCCCGCGGCCGCGGCCTGCGCCAGAGTATCGGGCGTCAGAACCGCTCCCGCATTGTCTTCGCTGCCGTCTATGCCGTCGGTGTCGCAGGCCAGCGCGTAGACCCCCGGCAGAGCGTCGAGCGCGACGGTCAGGGCCAGCAGGAACTCGGCATTGCGTCCGCCACGCCCGCCGCCGCGCACCGTTACCGTCGTCTCGCCGCCGGAGAGCAGG
Source organism: Rhodospirillales bacterium BBD 1991-14 (assembly GCA_001657395.1). Lineage (GTDB taxonomy): Bacteria > Pseudomonadota > Alphaproteobacteria > Kiloniellales > Kiloniellaceae > Pelagibius. Next base: position 215,664 of record LYSY01000006.1, read on the forward strand.
ACACAGGGGGCCGGGACCGGCTGTCCGTAGTGCACCACCTGCCGCGCGATCCCCGCCATCACCTGGGCCACATCGCGTGCCTCGCCTTCGATGGAATCGCCCAGGATGACAGGCATGATGCCGGCTTCGCGGGCGGCCGCCGCAGCCTCCTCCAGGCAGGCCTGCGGCTTGGCGATGACATAGGTCTCCGCCTTTTCGAGGCGCGGATCGCCGGGCTTCGGCGTTTCGTCAGCCGCTTCCCAGAGCAGCTTGGCGACGCCTTCGGGCGCGGCGATGCCGTACTTCTCCAGGATCGCGCGGGCGTCCGCGAAGGTGGTCGGATCGGCGACCGTCGGGCCGGAGGCGATGACCGAGGGGTCGTCCCCCGGCACGTCGGAGATCAGCAGGCTGACCACCTTGGCCGGTGCTGCGGCGGCCGCGAGGCGTCCGCCCTTGATGGCGGAGAGATGCTTGCGCACGCAGTTCATCTCGTCGATGGCGGCGCCGGACTTCAGCAGGGCCCGGTTGAGCGCCTGCTTTTCTTCGAGCGTGATGCCCTCCGCCGGCAGCGCCAGAAGGGCCGAGCCGCCGCCGGAGATGAGACAAAGAACGAGGTCGTCGGGGCCGAGACCCTCGACCATGCCGAGAATGCGTCCGGCGGCCTCGCGCCCCTTGCTGTCCGGCACCGGGTGGGCCGCTTCGATGACTTCGATGCGCTGGCAGTCGGCGCCGTGATCGTAGCGGGTCACCACCAGGCCTTCCAAGGGACCGTCCCAGTGCTGCTCTACAGCCTTGGCCATGGCCGCCGCCGCCTTGCCGGCGCCGATCACCACCGTTCGCCCCTTGGGGCGGGGCGGCAGGAAGGCCGGCACCGCCTTGGCGGGGTCGGCGGCCGCCAGGGCCGCATCGAAAAGCCGGCGCACGAAATCGGCCGGGTTTGCATCTGATGTCGCTGTCATGCTGCGCTGAGCCTTGGATGGAGGGATTCGATGAGGTCCGGCGGGGCCTTGAAGTGGCGCTCAGCCGCTGGCCGTCCCCTTGGCTTCGGTTTGCGCTTCGGCGTCCTGGGATGGGGTATCATTCTCTTCGTAGCGCGACAGAACCGTGGTCAGGTGGTCCTGCATGGCGGCTGCGGCTGCGTCGCCGTCGCGCGCCTTGATGGCAGACCAGATGGCCCGGTGCTGTTGGGTGAAGCGCTGGTCGTCCGCCGGGGTGGCATAGAGGCTGTAACGGTGGAAGGCCAGCATCTGCTCCAGGATGTCGCCCAGCACCGACATGAGATGGAGGTAGACCGCGGAGCCGGAAGCCTTGGCGATCGCCAGATGGAAGTTGAGGTCGTCTTCCGCCTTGAAGCGCGAGGGGCGCCCGGCGGCGGTCATGGTGACGAAGGCGCGGTCGATCTCGGTCCGCTGTTCCGGCGTCGCCCGCTCCGCCGCCCGCCGCGCGGCCCAGACCTCCAGCTTCGAGCGGATTTCGGCCAGGTCGTGCAGGTTGTTGCGGTTGGAACGGACCAGGCGGGCGAGTGCGGAGTCGAGCTGATCGGCGGCTGCCGTGATCCGGGTGCCGCCGCCCTGGACGGCGGTGACGAAGCCCTGGGCCTTGAGCTGTTGCAGCGCGGCGCGGATCGAAACGCGGCTGACGCCCATCATGTCCGCCAGCTGGCGTTCGCCCGGCAGCCGTTCCCCCGGCGCCAGTTCACCGCTGGTGATCAGGCGCAGCAGCTCGCTGGCGATGCGGTCGGCAACGCGCTCGCGTGGAATCTCCTGGAACCTCGGATCCATCGTCTCCGACCGTGGGCTTGTCGCCACCGGCCCCCTGGGTGTTCATGCCCGCCTGCGCCGCTCGCAGAGGGGTCCGGTCCCCCGAGTGGTCTGACTGGCATTTTGGTATCACCAATTTGAATGCCTCTTTATGGGCGCCGCGGACGGCTTCGTCAAGGCGCCGGGGCATCAATGAGGGAGCCGGTCAGGCTGCCACGGCGGCGCGGGCCACGCGCGCGACGTCGGCGCAGAGCGGTTGAGGCAGACGGTCCGGTGTTGCCCAGCAGAGCTCCAGCGCATCGTCCGCCGCGGCTGGATTGCCGCCGAGCCAGTCGAGCCGGAGGGCCAACATCAGGTGATGGGCCGCCCCCCTGCGGGCCTGCGGATCAGCGGATGCGCTGGGCTCTATCAGATCCACGGCGGCGAGGGCGCGCGGGTTGCCGCCACGAAGTCCGGTTTCCTCGTGCAGTTCCCGCAGCGCCGCCGCGGCGGCCGTCTCCCCCAGTTCCACCTTGCCGCCGGGAAAGCCCCAGGCGCCGGCCTGCGGCGGATTGGCGCGGCGCACCAGCAGCACCGCGCCGTCGTGGACCACGACCGCCAGCACCGACAGCAGCGGCACGCTGTCCGGGGGGCGCCTTGAGCGCCGTGCGGTTCCTTGCATGTCGGTCTTGAACGATATGGTCCTGCCCTCCGATGGGCCGCTCCGCAGCGGCCGGGCGGGAAGCGATTGCGGCCGATGACAGCGCAGCATGCGCATGCTAAGCCGAAGGGCCGGGTCAGTTCCAGGACCGGATCGGCGCGAGAATGCAAAAGGGCCAAACAAGAGGGCAGGAGGTGGTGCGATGACCGTTGAATGGCAAGGCGTCTTTCCCGCCGTGACCACCCAGTTCACGACCGCCGAGGCCGTGGATATGGAAGCGACCCGCGCGCACATCGACATGCTGATCCGCGCCGGGGTGCACGGTCTTGTCATGCTGGGGACGGTGGGGGAGAACTGCTCGCTCAGTGCCGATGAGAAGCGCGCAATCATGCAGGCTGCTGTTGAAACCGCAGCCGGCCGCGTTCCGGTACTGGCCGGGGTGGCGGAGACGACCACGGCCCAGGCCTGCCGCTTTGCCGCCGATGTCGAAGCGATCGGCGCCCAGGGACTGATGGTGCTGCCGGCCATGGTCTACAGGTCCGATGCGCGGGAAACCATGGCCCACTACCGCGCCGTTGCCCAGGCCAGCGCGCTTCCCATCATGTGCTACAACAACCCGGTCACCTACGGGGTCGACATCACGCCGGAGATGTTCGCGGAGCTTGGCGACGAGCCGACCCTGGTGGCGATCAAGGAGTCCTCCGACGATCCGCGCCGGCTCACCGATCTGGTGAATGCCTGCGGTGATCGCTACATCCTGTTCGGCGGCGTCGACGACCTGGTCATGGAGTCCGTGATGCTGGGCGCCCAGGGCACCGTCGCCGGCCTCGTCAACGCCTTTCCCGAAGAGACCCTGCAGCTCTGGGCGATGGCCGTGCAGGGCCGCTATGCCGAGGCGCTGGACCTCTACCGCTGGTTCATGCCGGTGCTCCACCTCGACTGCCATCCCAAGCTGGTGCAGTACATCAAGCTGGCTCAGGCCCTGTGCGGCTACGGCAGCGAGACCTGCCGGGCGCCGCGCCTCGCCCTGGAAGGGGAGGAGCGGGCCCGCATCACGGCGTTGATTCAGCAGGCGATCGACACCCGGCCCGGCGCCAAGGCAGCGTGAACCGCGGCGATTGAGACGGATTGCCGGCCGAGATCGAAGGCAGGCGCCGGCTAACCTGGCGTCGCGCTGTAGCGGAGCTTCATGAAGACGATGGTCGAGACGAGTGCGGTCGAGATGGCGTTGGCCACGACAAGGGGCCAGGAGCCGATCATCAGCCCATAGATCATCCACAGGCTGACCGCACTCAAGAGCATAAGATTGGCGGCCAGCGAAATGCCGGCGGTCTGTTTCTCACGGATCACCTTGACCGACTGCGGCAGCCAACAGAGGGTGCCGAGGATGGCCGCGGCGCTCCCAATCAGTTCGACAAGCCAGGACGATAGCAGTCCTGCATCCATGGATTTGTCCTTCTGTCTGTCTCTTTGACAAGCGGCGTTGCCGGAGCCGAAGCCCGGTCCTTACGTCGCTGATGTTCGGCGGGTTGGGATAGTTTGATCGGTCCCCTGCTGGGCCGCAAGGGCGCTTTGCAGCGGTTCGGAGGATGGCCTGGCAGGTGGCAGTGAGCGATTGCACGGCACTGCGTGCTGGTGTTCTATCGCCCAGGCAGTGTTTTGCCGGCCGAATGCCTGTCCCCAAAGTCCCGCGCAGGAGTCTTCCCCATGCTCGCCGTTCAGCTTCAGCGCCATGCGCGCCCGGATCTCGCCTGTGCATCCGTTGACGTGCCCGACCCGGGCGCACCGGGGCCCGGGGAGGCGGTGGTGGCGATCCGCGCAGCGGCGATCAACCCGGCCGATCTGCTGATCTTCGAGGGGCGCTATCCCGGCCCCGAAGAGTTGCCGGCCTTTGTCGGTATCGAAGGGGCGGGGGAAGTGCTGGCGGTGGGCGAGGGCGTCGATCTGGCACCCGGCGATCACGTGCTCAGCCTGGGGCGGGCCAACTGGGCGGAGAAGGTGAAGGCCGAGGCGAGCCAGTTCATGCGCATTCCCAAGAGCCTGGCGTGGCGCGATGCGGCGCAGCTGAAGGCCAACCCGCCCTCCGCCCATCTGATGCTCAGCCAGTACGTCGACCTGCAACCCGGGGACTGGGTCGTCCAAAACGCCGCCAACTCCGCCGTCGGCCGCCACATCATCCGCTTTGCCCGGGCCCGCGGGTTGAAGACGGCCAACATCGTCCGGCGCACGCCGCTGATCGAGGAACTCACGGCCCTGGGCGCCGATGTTGTGGTCACCGACGAGGGCGACATCGCTGCGAAGATCCGGGATGCCGCCGGCGCCGACGCGCCGATCCGTCTCGGCATTGATGCCGTCGGCGGCGCCTCCACCTCGATCCTGGCAGACTGCCTCAGCGACGGCGGCACGGTCGTGAACTACGGTTTCATTTCCGGCGAGGCCTGCCGCATGACGCCCTATCACACGGTGATCCACGGCCTCACGCTCACCGGTTTCTGGCTCGTCGGCTACATGCGCTCCACCCCGCGCTTCGAGATCGAGGCGATGTATGCGGAGATGGCCCGCGCCTTCGAGGACGGGGTGCTGGTTTCGCCGGTGGAGGCGGAATACACCCTGGAGCAGGCGCGCGAGGCGCTGGCCCATGCCCATGCGGAAAGCCGCGGCGGCAAGATCCTGCTGATGCCGAACGGCGCGCTTTAGGGCCTCAGCCTGAGGCCCGGGCTCCGGCGGCCGGCGGTGCGCTGGCCGCAAAGGCGTCCTTGTAGCGGTCGCGCAAAAGGTTCTTCTGGACCTTGCCCATGGCGTTGCGCGGCAGTTCCGTCTCGAAGTAGATGCGCTTGGGCTGCTTGAAGCGCGCCAGATCGGTCTTCAGTGCCGCGGCGACCTCTTCTTCGGTGAGGCGGCTCCCGCCCTCGGGCACGATGACCGCGGCCACGCCTTCGCCGAAGTCGGGATGGGGCAGACCGATGACCGCCGACTCTCGCACGCCCGCAAGATCGTCGATCAGGGCCTCGATTTCCTTGGGATAGATGTTATAGCCCCCGGAGATGATGAGGTCCTTGGAGCGGCCGACGATGGCGATGTAACCCTCGGCGTCGACGACCCCGACATCGCCGGTGATGAAGAAGCCGTCCTCGCGTAGTTCCTCTGCCGTCTTTTCCGGCATGCGCCAGTAGCCCTTGAAGACATTGGGCCCGCGCACCTCGATGCCGCCGACCTTGCCCGGCGGCAGCACGGCGCCGCTTTCCGGATCGGTGATGCGGATCTCGACGCCGGGCAGCGGGAACCCCACCGTGCCGGCGCGCCGTTCGCCGTCATAGGGGTTGGAGGTGTTCATGCCCGTTTCGGTCATGCCGTAGCGCTCCAGGATCGCGTGACCGGTGCGCTCGGTCCATTGCCGGTGCGTCTCGGCAAGCAGAGGCGCGGAGCCGGAGATGAAGACGCGCATGCCAGCGGCGGCCTCCCGCCCGAGTCCCGGGCAGTCCAGCAGCCGGGTGTAGAAGGTCGGCACCCCCATCAGCGCGGTGGCTTCGGCCATATCGCCAAGCACGGCCTCGGCGTCGAAACGGCCGCGGAAGATGAGCCTTGCCCCGCTCACCAGAGTCACGTTGGTGGCAACGAACAGACCATGGGTATGAAAGATCGGCAGGGCGTGGATCAGCACGTCATCGGCGGTAAAACGCCAGCTCTCCGTCAGCACCTCTGCATTGGAAGCAAGGTTGGCATGGGTCAGCATGGCGCCCTTGGAGCGGCCGGTGGTTCCGGAGGTGTAGAGAATGGCCGCCAGATCCTCTGCGCCGCGGGGCACGGCCTCGAAGCCGGTGTCCTGGGCGGCGACGGCTTCGGTCAGGCTGCCGCTGCCGTCGGCGGCGAGGGTGAGAACGGCGCCGACACCGGCCTCCGCCGCAACGGCGCTCAAGGCCTCCAGCTTCGTCGGATCGCAAACGAAAACCCGCGGCTCCGCATCGCCCAGGAAATAGCTGATCTCCGCGACCGTATAGGCGGTGTTGAGAGGCAGGAAGACGCCGCCGGCGAGAACGCTGCCGAGGTAGAGCTCGATCGCCTCGATGGACTTCTCGACTTGCACCGCCACCCGGTCCCCCGGCTGCAGGCCGGCGCCGACAAGGGCTTTCGCACAGCGCTCCGCAGCCTCGAAGAGAGCGCCATAGGTGACGACGGGCCGGCCCGGTTGCTCTGCAAGTTCCGCGAAGCCCACCGCCTCGCGGTCCAGCGAAGCGGAGCGCAGACGGCTGGCGAGGTGGTTGCGGTCATACATGGACAGAGCTCCGTTTGCTGCTTCTGGCAAGGCGCTGGACGGCCGTCGAGGCGGCGATGCTGCCGTCGTTGGCATAGGCCTCGTGGTTCTTCTCGATACTCTTAAGATCGTAGAGGTAGTTCACCATCACGCCCCAGGCATTGGCGCGCCCGCGCTCGCTGAGGTCGGCGGCCGCGTTGATGCGTTCCAGGCGGGCGCCGTTGCCGAGGTGAAAGCGGGCCACCGGATCCAGGGCACCGCCGCGCCGGCCGCGGGCCTGGAGCAGGTAGACGGCCGCCAGTTCCAGCAGTTCGTCGTCGACAACCGCCGGATCGTCCTTGTTCAGCAAAGCCACGCGCGTGCGTTGTTCCGGGCCGAGCAGGCCCTCTTCGTCCTCCGCCTCGCGCTCCGCCCAGCGCCGCAGGCCGGGCACGGGAGAGAGCGTGACGAAGGTGGTGAGACCATCGAATTCCCGCCGCAGTTCCTCGACCACCTGCTTGATCAGGAAGTTGCCGAAGGAAATGCTGCGCAGGCCCTTCTGACAGTTGGAGATCGAGTAGAAGACGGCGGTGGTTGCCTTGCCGGGTTCCAGCGGCTCCCGGTCCTCGGCCAGGATGGGCCGGATGGCGTCGGGGAGCGCAGCCGTCAGGGCCACTTCGACGAAGATCAGCGGGTCGTCGCTGAGGGCCGGATGGAAGAAGCCGTAAAGGCGCCGGTCCGGCGCCGCGACCCGGCGCCTGAGATCGTCCCAGCCGGCGATCTCGTGCACCGCCTCGTAGGCGATGATCTTCTCCAGGATCGCGGCCGGGGTCGACCAGTCGATGCGCCGCAGTTCCAGGAACCCCCTGTTGAACCAGGAGGCCAGGAGGTGCTGGAAGTCGGTGTCGAGCTGCTGCAGGGTCGCGTCCTCCGCGACCGCATCGATCAGGTCGGCGCGCATGTCCACCAGCGCCTTGGTGCCGCCCGGCGCGCGGTTCAGGCGGCGGATCAGCTCCTGGCTGCGCGGCTCGGAGGCGAAGTGCAGGGCCCGTGCCGCAGTGCTGCCCTCCTGCCGCCAGGTCTCGACGGCTTTTTCGAGGGCTCCGTCGTCGACACCGAAACGCTCGGAGACCTGGCGGAAGAAGCCCTGCCTGCTTTCTGGGTCGAGCCCGCCGTAGGCATCGAAGACCTGTTGGGCGATGGCCAGACCCGTCGCCTCGCCCTTGCCGCTCAAAAGGCGTTCGCAGAGCGCCAGCGGGTCGCCCGCCGTCGCCTGCGTGCCCAGGGCCAGACTGCGCCCGGCCTCGGCAATCCGCGCCACAAGGTCGTTGAAGATGCTGCTGCTGATCATTGTATCACCGGTCCCATGACGACATCCGGCAGCCAGGTTACCAGACCGGGGAAGACCGAGAGGATGACAATGGCGAGAACCATGCAGACCACAAAGGGTAGGGAGCCCTTCAGAATGGTCTTCAGCGAGATATCAGGCGCTATGCCATTGATGACATAGAGGTTGAGGCCGACCGGCGGAGTGATCAGGCCGATTTCCATGTTGATGGTCAGGATCACCGCGAACCAGTAGGGATCGAAGCCGGCGGAGACGACGATGGGCAGCAGGATCGGCGCCGACATCAGGATGACCGCCACCGGCGGCAGGAAGAAGCCCGCCACCAGGAGGAAGAGGTTGATTGCGATCATCAGGGTCCAGCGGTTGACGTCGAGGCCGGCGATCCACTCGGCGATGGCCTGGGTGACGAAGAGGCTGGAGAGCATGTAGGAGAACACGCCCGCGGCGCCGATGATGAAGAGAATCATCACGCTTTCGCGGGTGGAATCCCTGAGGACCGCCCAGAGCGAGCGCGGTGCGAAGAGCCGGTAGATGATGACGGCGACGATGACGCAGAGCAGAGCGCCGACGGCTGCGGTCTCCGAGGGGGTGGCGACGCCGCCATAGAGCGCGTAGAGCACGCCCAGGATGATGGCGATGAAGGGCAGGACCCGTGGCAGGATCTCCAGCTTCTCGACCCAGGAATAGCGCAGCCGGCCGAGGGCGACCTCGCCGCCGCCCTGGCGCCAGGTGTCGAAGATCGACCAGACCATGAACAGCAGGACCAGCAGCAGGCCGGGGATCACGCCGGCGAGAAAGAGCCGCCCGATCGAGGTCTCGGTGGAGATGCCGTAGACGATCATGGTGACCGAGGGCGGGATCAGGATGCCCAGGGTGCCGCCGGCGGCGATCGAACCTGCGGCGACGCCGTCGGGATAGCCGCGCTTGCGCATCTCCGGGATGCCCATCTTGCCGATGGCGGCGCAGGTCGCGGGCGAGGAGCCGGACATGGCGGCGAAAAGGGCGCAGGCGCCGAGGTTGGAAACCACGAGGCCGCCGGGCACGCGGGTCAGCCAGCGCTCCAGCGCCTCGTAGAGGTCGGCCCCGGCACGCGTTGAGGAGATCGCAGCGCCCATGATGATGAACATGGGGATGGACAGGAGGGCGAAGTTGTCCAGCTTGCCGAAGAAGATCTCCGGCAGCAGCTCCATGGAGCCGAAGCCGTCGAAGACGATGAGGAAGCCGGCCGAGACGATCAGCAGGCCCGCGGCGACGGAGACGCCGGAGAACAGCACAAGGATGGTGAAGACAGCCACCAGGGCGCCCAGAACGAGCGGGTCCATCAGTCCTTCTCCCCCCGAGAGCCGTGAGCGCCCGGTACGCCCGGCGCGCCGGCGTCTTCGCGGCCGGTCACCACCGCGAAGAGATCGGCGGCGAGCTGCACGACAAAGAGCCCGAAGCCCAGCGGGATGGCGAGGTAGGGAATCCAGAGCGAGACGCCCCAGACGGTGTCGGACTTCCAGTTGCGCTCAAAGGCCAGATGGAAGAGCTCGAAGCCGTAGAAGGCGACGACGCCGGCCACCGCGATGGTGAGACAGAGCGTGACGGCGGCCAGGGTGCGGCGGGCCGGCGGCGGCAGGAGCATCGGCAGAAGGTCGACGTTCACGTGGCCGCGCAGGCGCTGGACGTAGGGCAGGCCGATCATGGTGGCGGAGATCATCAGATAGACCACCATCTCCGTCTGCCAGATGGTCGAGGCGTTCATGACGAAGCGCATCCAGATCATCTGGCAGGTGATGAGAACGGAGGCGAAGATCATCGTCGCGGCCGCGATCCCGCAGAGGGTGGAGATCAGTCCGATCGCCCAGAAAAGGGATCTGGCAAAGGCGCCGTCGCGCGGCGCAGCGCGCTCTCTCGCGTGCTCTGTCATGGCATCGCTCCGGCCGGCCTTCGCGAGGACAGGGTTCTGGAGGGGAAGCCGGCGCCGGGGCGCCGCCGCGCCGCCGGCTTCCCGGGGGTCCGCTTACTCGACCGAGAGGGCCAGATCCAGGAGCTCCTGGCCGCCGGGCGTCTGCTCGACGAAGGCCTTGTAGGACGACGTCTTGGCGATCTCGCGCCAGGCGGTGAAGTCGTCGTTGCTCATGGAGGCGATCTCGACGCCCGCCTTCTTGAAGGCCTCGACCGAGGCCGCGTCGGCCCTCTTCGCTTCGTCCAGATAGTAGGCCTGGGCCTTTGCCGCGCCGGCCTTCAGCGCCGCCTGCTGCTCGGCACTGAGGTTGTCGAAGGTCGTCTTGTTCATCAGCAGCGGCTGGTACATGAACCACAGCGCCACGTCGCCGGCGGGCGTGTAGCACTTGAGCTGCTCATAGAGCCGGTAGGAGACGAAGCTGGAGGAAGAGGTGTTGGCGGCCTGCAGAACGCCGGTCTGCATGGCGGAGTAGATCTCCGAGGACGGCATCGAGGTGATGGAGGCACCGGCGGCTGCCAGCATCTGCTCGAAGGCCTTGCCCGCGGCGCGGGTCTGCAGGCCCTTCACGTCGTCGGGCCCTGTGATGCAGCGGTCCTTGCCGCCGAAGCCGCCGGCGAGATAGCCGTGGACCAGCACCATTACGTCGTCGCCGGCCATGATCTCTTCGAGCTTGTCCATGAAGGGCGATTCGACCAGGCGCGACCAGTGGTCATGGTTCTTCACCAGGCCCGGCATCAGGGTCAGGTTGTAGGCCGGCTGCTGGCCGCCGGCGTAGGACAGCGGCAGCACCACCATGTCGAGCCGGCCGCGGGTCAGCGGGTTGTACTGTTCGCGCGGTTTGAACAGCGACTTGGAGGGATAGATCTTGATCTCCAGGTCGACATTGGCGGCGGCGACCTCGTTGGCGACGATCTCCGCGACCTTGTGGCGGACGTCGCTGGTCGACCACTGATGGCTGAGCTTCAGCTCGGCCGCCTGCACGGCGCCGAAGGACACAGCCGTGGCAACCGCTGCGGCGGCAGCGATGGATGTGGTTTTCAACATGGGGTTCCTCCCGGGTTTCTTGTTTCGAGCCCGTGGCCCGCTTGGTCGGCATCGAAGGACCGGAGCGGTCTTCATCGAACACTGGGATATCACCACATGAGTGCACGGTCAATCGTTATGTATACATGAATGCAATTGCGGTATTTATTGAATTGCATTATTGTATCCAGGTCCGAATCGGAAGGGTGTGCAATGGAAAAGCGGGCGGAAAGGCTGCGGGACGTGCTGGAGGAGGAGATCCTCACCGGTGTGCTGAGGCCGGGAGACCGGCTGGAAGAGCTGTTGCTGGCCGAACGCTTCGGCGTTTCCCGCACGCCGATCCGTGAAGCCCTGTTCCAGCTTTCGGCCGCCGGCCTCATCGAGCAGCGGCCGCGGCGCGGCACCTTCGTGGCCGAACTCGGTCCGCGGCGCCTCATGGAGATGTTCGACGTCATGGCGGAACTGGAGGCGATGTGCGCGCGCCTGGCCGCCCGCCGCGCGGCGCCGGAGGATCTGGCCGCCCTGCGCCGTGCCCACGCCGGCTGCGAGGCCGCCGCGGAGCGCGGCGACTGCGACGGCTACTACTATGAGAACGAAGTCTTCCACGAGGCGATCCGCGACGCGAGCCGCAACGAGTTCCTGGTCGAACAGGCCAGCGCCCTGCAGAAGCGTCTGAAAGCCTATCGCCGACTGCAGCTGCGTGCGCGCGACCGCGTCCGCGCGTCCTTTGCCGAGCACGAAGCCATCATCGCGGCCATCGAAGCCGGCGATGCCGAGGCCGCCGCGGAGGCCATGCGCACCCATGTGACGGTGCAGGGCGAGCGCTTCGCCGACCTGCTGGCCTCCCTGGAGCAACGCGAGGCCAAGAGCGCCTGAAACGGCGGCACGGCCTGTCGTGTCCACAGCGGGCTTCCACCCCGTGCGCTGCTACACAGTGCGCTACCACACAATCTGACTAGACGAACGGCCCAGGGTGTCGGCTATGATTGCCGGTAGGCCCGCCGTTTCCGCAACTGCCGGGGGAAGGCATCGGCGCGGGGCGGCGCGAGCTGTCATTCGTGGTGCGCCACGGTCGCTTGAGAACCGGCGGGCACCGCCGGTTCTGGGGAGACCGGAGCGATGTCGGGTATTCATCGGACGGCGCAGATCCATCACAGCGCCGTTGTGGGAGAAGGGGCCACCCTCGGTCCGGAGGTCGCAGTCGGTCCGGGCGCGGTCATCGAGGACGGCGCGGTGGTCGGTCCGCGCTGCAGGATCGGTCCGCATGCTTTCATCGGTGGCGGCGCGCGCCTGGGGCCCGACAACACCATCGGACTGGCTGCCCAGATCGGCGGCGACCCGCAGGTCGCGGGGTGGCAGCCGGTGGCGAGCCGCGCGGTGCTGGGTGTCGGCAACACGGTGCGCGAATACGCCTCCATCCACCGCGCCATGGCCGAAGGCGGCGAGACCCGCATCGGCGACCGCTGCTACCTCATGGGCTCCAGCCATGTCGCCCACGACTGCCGCCTGGGGGACGAGGTGGTGCTGGCCAACGGCGCCTTGATCGCCGGTCATGTGGAGATCGGCGACAACGCCTTTGTTTCCGGCAACTGCGTCGTGCACCAGCATGTACGGATCGGTCGGCGGGTCATGGTGCGGGGGCTCACCGCCCTCGGCAAAGACGTGGTTCCCTTCGTGCTGGTCGACCAGTCCAACACCGTCAGGGCGCTGAACAAGGTCGGCCTGCGCCGCGCCGGCTTTGCCGCTGATGTGACGGCGGCCTTGGATCAGGCCTTTCGCACGATCTTTCGCAGCGGCCTTACGGTATCCGAAGCGGTGGCGCAGCTCGAGGCACGCCCGCAGGTGCCGGAAGTGCGAGAGATGCTGGATTTCATCCGCAGCAGCAAGCGCGGCATCTGCCTGACCTTCTCCACCCAGGTCCGCCGCCTCGACCGGCAAGCGGCGGAAGACGCGCGGGACATCGCCTAGAGCGGCGCCACGATCAGGCACCGGATCAGATACCGGATGAGCTGCCGGGCATCAGGTCAGAGGAGTCTGCGCCAGGCCGCCGTCGACGCAGTCCCAGTCGAAGTCTAAACCCTCTTGCCGATCGTCGGTTCTTATCAGTTCTTCGCCTTCCACGGTCATACGCATGACCCCGTCGGTGTCCTTGGGCGGCGAATCGACGACGAGCTCGACGTTGATCACCCAGAATGCCGATCCGTGAATCAATGATGCTGAGAGCGTCCTGACCGGGATAGAGTCGATAATCACGCAACTTTTGCTGTTGCCCTGTCTTTGCCAGTGGGCGTGGGTCACGTATCCCGATGCGGTGACCTGCAGAAAGCGGTAGCTGTTGCCCTCGCCCAGAACGCCGCTTTCCCAGACCCCGACGAAGTCGCTGTACTCCTGGGAGATCGGCACGGCTTCCTGGTCGCAACCGCCCAGGAGGAACGCCATAAGGCCCGCGCAGCCGGCGGCTTTCAGACTTGCGCAGCGTTTCATCGGCCTCTCCCGCGTAACAAAGCCTCGAAGGCATGTCCATCAACCATAGCGGGAGAACGTCATTGCGCAACCGCGTCGTTTCCGAGGCACTCCTGTTCCACGGCCTTGGTTCCAGCGCCGGCTGCTGGCTGCCACCCGGCGTCCGGGCATGGCCGGAGTGATGCCCGGCGATTACACCACCTGGAAGCCGTGGGCGTAGGGGTCGCGGTCGTCGATTGTGATGGTGTTGAGACCGGTCATACGTGCCCAGCCTTCGATGGAGGGGACGATGGCGGCATGGTTGCCGACCTTGGTCTCCCCTTCGATGCGCCCGGTGAAGAGGCTGCCGATGATGCTCTCGTGCACGAAGCGCTGACCGGTCTTCAGGCGGCCCTTGGCGTGAAGCTGGGCCATGCGGGCCGAGGTGCCGGTGCCGCAGGGGCTGCGGTCGATGGCCTTGTCGCCGTAGAAGACCGCGTTGCGCGCGTCCGCTTCGGGTTTGGTGGGCGCGCCGGTCCAGAGTATGTGGCTGACGCCGCGGATCGTCGGGTCCTCGGGGTGAACCATTTCCACCGCATCGTTCAGCGCCCGGCGCAGGAGCGGGGAAAAGCGCAGGATGTCGCCGGCGCCGAGCTGCGCGAGATCCTCGTAGCCGGGCTGCGGTTCCACGATGGCGTAGAAGTTGCCGCCGTAGGCGATGTCGACGCTGAGCGGGCCAAGGCCGGGGCAGTCCACGGTCACGGCCTCGGCGGCCAGGTAGGCACCGACGTTGGTCAGCCTTACCGACTCGACATAGCCGGCCCGGAGGTCGTAGCGCGCCTCGACCGGGCCCGCGGGGGTATCGAGCATCAGGCGTCCCGCTTCGCGCGGCTGCACCAGTCCGCGTTCGACCGCGAAGGTCACCGTGCCGATGGTTCCGTGCCCGCACATCGGCAGGCAGCCGCTGGTCTCGATGTAGAGCACGCCGACGTCGCAGTCCTCGCGCGTCGCCGGATAGAGGATGGCGCCGGACATCATGTCGTGGCCGCGCGGCTCGAACATCAGGCCGGTGCGGATCCAGTCGTAGCGGGCGAGAAAGTCCTGCCGCCGCGCGCTCATGCTGGACCCCTCCAGCGCCGGGCCGCCGCCGGCGACCAGCCGCACCGGGTTGCCGCAGGTGTGTCCGTCGATGCAGAAAAAGGTGTTGGGCTTCACCGGCCCGGGTGCCCCGCTCATGGGTGCCGAGTATCGGCCCCGCCCTGCCCTTTGGCAATGCCGGCAACCGGGGCGTGGCGTCACGGTCATGACACTGGATTTGCACAGTGCTGCGGCGGTTACATGCGCTCTGGCATTTCAGGGGCAGCAAGGCGCAGATGGCCGAAACGTTCGACGACCTGCAATCGGTCCTGCTCGAGACCACGCCGGAGCGGATCGCGTCCCTCCCAGTGGATGCCATTGTCGTTGGTGGCGGGGCGGCCGGCGGCCTGGCCTCGCTGCTGCTTTGCGAGGCGGGCCTACAGGTCCTCACCCTCGATGCCGGCGTCCGGAAAGGCTTTCTCCAGGCACCCTATTCACGGGCGCTGTCGGCGGTCGTGACCCGCGTCGCAACGCCCGAGATGTTCGAACGCCTACCGCTGAGCGTCTCCAACCTGGGGCGCAAGGCCCTGCGCCTGGCCGGACGGCTGCGTCAGCCCGTACAGTCGCGCTGTTTTGCCTGGGAGCTGCAGCCGGACTGTCTGGTCGACGACCGCGACAACCCCTATGTCTCCGATCCTGACGGCCCGTTCTGCTGGTTTCGGTCCCGCCAGCTTGGCGGGCGCATGATCGTGCCGGGTCACGGGCGTCAGTACTACAGACTGAGCGCCGCCGACCTCCACCCGCGGGATGGCTTGAGCCCGCCCTGGCCGGTGACCGCCGAAGACCTGGCGCCCTGGTATGCGCTGGTCGAGCGCCGGCTGGGGCTGCGTGGCCGCCGGGAAGGCCATCCCTGGGTGCCGGACAGCGAGATCGCTCAGGCGATCGAGCCGACGCCGGCTGAGGCCGATCTGATGACGGCGATCATCCGCCGCTGGCCGCATCTGCACCCCATCTCCGGCCGCTTTGCCCCACCGCTGGCGTCTCTGGCCCTGGCGGCGCGCAGCGGCCGGCTGACCTGCCGCCAGGGGGCCGTCGTGCGTCAGATCCATGTGGACGGCGCGGGCGCGGTCTGCGGGGTCAGCTTCGTCGACGATGCCAGCGGCGCAGAGCTCCGCGTCGAGGCGCCACTGGTGTTCCTCTGCGCGTCGACGCTGGAGTCGACGCGCCTTCTGATGCTGTCGCGTTCTCCACGGCATCCGGAAGGCCTTGGGGGTGCATCGGGCGCTCTCGGCCGCAACCTCATGGACCACGTGGTCATGAGCGGGCGCGGCTTCGGGCCCGCGTTGCCGGGTGGCCGCGCGACCTTCGTCGACGGCCGCAGCGTCTACGTTCCGCGCTTCGACCTGCAGGGGGGAGAGGATGGTCAGGCGCAAGGGGCGGGGCGCGGCTTCGGCGTTCAGCTCTACCGGATGTCCAAGGGCGCCGATGCTTCGTTCTTTCAGGCGGTGGCCTTTGCCGAGATGACACCGCGCCCGGAGAACCGCATCGCGCTCGACGGCAGGGTGAGGGACCGCTGGGGCGTGCCGGCGCTTTCGATCCGCTGCCGCCATAGCGCGCAGGAGATCGACCAGGCCCGGCGGCAGTCGGCGGCCTTGCAGGCCATTGCAGATGTCCTTGGTGTGACCTTATCGGACCTGAACACCCAATCGACCCCGCCCGGTATGGCGATCCATGAATGCGGTACGGCCCGCATGGGCAGCACGCCGGAGACCTCCGTGCTCGATCCCTCCAATCAATGCTGGGACGCAAAGGGCCTCTACGTCACCGACGGCGCCTGCTTTCCGTCGCAGGGCGCGCAGAACCCGACCCTGACCATCATGGCCTTGACGGCCCGGGCCTGCGATCACGCCCTGCGTGACCTGAAGGCGTCAGCAACCGCCGCTCAGAACGACGGCAGGCCGGCAGTCGGCCAACCCGTCGGCGCCCCGGTCGGATGAGGTCGGAGACCTTGAGCGCCTTGTTGGGCAAGGCCTTTGCGGACGGCGGGCCCCGGCTCGGCTTCGGCACCGGCGACGTCTATGGGCGGGACCGCGCCGAGGCCTCGCGGCGCCTGATTGACAGCGCGCTCGACCATGGATTCCGCTACATCGATACGGCCAGGATGTACGGCGACGGCAGCGCGGAATCGGTGATCGGTGCGGCGGTGGCGGGCCGCCGCGACAAGGTCGTGCTGGCCAGCAAGGTGGGGATCCTGCCCTGGCGCATGCGCAGCGGGCGGCGGATCGCCCACCGCGCGCGGCGCCTTGTCAGAAGGGGGGGCGGCCTTGCCCGGGCTTTGATCGCCGCGCCGGAGCCGGCGGCTGCGCTCTTCGGTGCCTTTGGACCCGGTCAGCTGCGCCGCAGCCTGGAGGTGAGCCTGAAAGCGCTGCGCACCGATCACCTGGACATCCTGCTGCTGCACGAATGCACGCCGGCCGACGCGTTGCGCGCGGAAACCCAGGACTTCCTCCTCCGCGTGATGCAGGAGGGCAAGGTGCGTCATTGCGGGATTGCGACCACGGTGGAGGCGACCACAGAGATCCTCGACCGAAAGCCTGCGGCTATCGAGGTGGTGCAGGGCCCCAGCGATGCGCGGGCGCGCAATCTGCCCCTCTACCGCAGGGCCTCCGGCAGCCTTGTCGTGACCCACTCGGCGCTGAAGACACTGCTGCCGGAGATCGTCGCACAGGCCGGAGCCGACGCGGCCTATGCGGCCCGTTTCGCCGAAGCCACCGGCACGGATGGCGGCGATCCGGCCGCCGTGGCGACCCTGCTGCTCGCCCATGCCCTTCGGGAGAACGGCGAGGGTGCTGTGCTGTTCTCGACTCTGAAGCCGGACCGCGCGGCCGCCGTCCGCAAGGCGCTCTCGGACGCTTCTTTCTCGCCGGAGCAGTTCTCCGGTCTGGAGCAGGCCGTTGCCGAACTCCTTCCGATCCAAAGCCCGTCCGAGACCCCGGCTGGACTGGCCTCTCAGGGAGGCTAGGCTCTCCGCAGTTCTGGTCGGGGGATCAAGGTGGTGGCCGGGAAAAGGGGCGGTCCCGGGCGCCGCTTTTCGGCCCCCCGCGCCTTGGCTGCCTTTGCGCGCCGGGAGGCTTTGCCTGGCCGTGCGGCGGCGGCTATAGTCGGCCTCTTATGTCGATCGCAACCATGGACAGCCCCGAAATCGTCGCCGACCGCAAAGACCAGGAGAAGGCCGGGGGTCAGCTTCTGGCCGAGGACGAGCCGCGCCCTTTTGAGCTTTTCAATCTCTCCGGCCGCGCGCCGGTGCTGCTGATCTGCGATCACGCCACCCGCTTCATTCCGCGCTCTCTGAACGCCCTCGGGCTCGACGAAGCCTGCCTTTCCCGCCATATCGCCTGGGATATCGGCATCGCCGAGGTGACCCGTCGTCTCGCCGAGCGCCTGGAGGCACCGGCTGTCCTCAGCCACTTTTCGCGCCTGATCGTCGATCCCAACCGTCAGGTGAACAACCCCACCTCGATCCCGGAGATCAGCGACGGTGTCATCGTGCCCGGCAACCGCGATCTCGATGAGCAGGCTGTCGCGGCCCGTCTGGAAGCCTTCTTCTATCCCTATCATGAGGCGATCGAGCGGCAGTTGGACCGGATGATGGCGACGGGGACCGCGCCGGCCCTGATCTCCATGCACAGTTTCACGCCAGTGATGAGGGGCCAGGAGCGGCCTTGGGAGATCGGTATCCTGTGGAACAAGGACCCGCGCCTGCCCAAGCCGCTGATGGACCGGCTGCGGGCCGATGGCCTGACCGTCGGCGACAACCTGCCTTACTCCGGGGCCGACGAGCACGGCTACAGCCAGCACGTCCACGGGGACCGCCGGGGCCTGGCCAACGCCCTCATCGAGGTCCGCCAGGATCTGATCGACACCCATCACGGTGCCGCCGAGTGGGCCGAGCGCCTGGGGCCTGTGCTGGAAGAGGTGCTGCGCGACCCGGAGCTCTACAAGGTGGAGCACTACGGCTGATGCGACGCGAGCCTTCCTTCACCGTCGGCATCGAAGAGGAATACCTGCTGGTCGACCGCGAGACGCGGGACCTGGTCGTCGACCCGCCGGATGCCCTGATGACCCGCTGCGAGGCGGAGCTTGCCGAGCGGGTCAGCCCGGAGTTTCTGCAGTCGCAGATCGAGGTCGGCACCTCCAAGAGAGAGACCGTGCGTGAAGCGGCGGAGGAACTGGCGGAGCTGCGCCGCTGCATCGCCCGCGTGGCTGCGGACTACAACCTTGCCCCCATCGCCGCCTCAACCCATCCCTTTGCCCAGTGGGACGCCCAGAAGCACACCCGCAAGGAACGCTACGACGAGCTGGCGCGCGACATGCAGGCGGTGGTCCGCCGCCTTCTGATCTGCGGCATGCACGTTCATGTCGGTCTGGACGACGACGAGCTGCGCATCGATCTGATGCAGCAGATCAGTTACTTCCTGCCGCACCTGCTGGCGCTGTCCACCTCTTCGCCGTTCTGGCGGGGGGAGACGACGGGCCTGAAGTGTTATCGCCTGTCCGTCTTCGAGGAACTGCCGCGCACCGGCCTGCCGGAGTCCTTCGACAGCTTCGGCGAGTATCAGCGCCATGTCGATGCCATGGTCAGCGCCGGGCTGATCGAGGATGCCACCAAGATCTGGTGGGACGTGCGGCCCTCGGCGCGATTCCCGACACTGGAGATGCGGGTTGCCGATGTCTGCACCAGGATCGAGGACGGGGTCACCGTGGCGGCGCTCTACGTCAGCCTGATGCGCATGCTCTATGCCCTGAAGCGCGACAACCAGCGCTGGCGCAAGTACAGCAACATGCTGATTCAGGAGAACCGCTGGCGGGCGCAGCGCTACGGCTTCGACGAGGGCCTGGTCGACTTCGGCAAGGGCGAGGTGGTTTCCTATGGGACCCTTCTTGAGGAGATCATCGGGCTGGTCTCCGAACACGCCGGGGCCCTGAACTGCCTGGAGGAGGTGGCACACGCCCGCGACATCCTGAACCGCGGCACCTCGGCCCACCGCCAGATTGCCACCTATGACGCGGCGATTGCCGCGGGGGCGGACAAACGCGAGGCTCTGGCCCAGGTGGTGGACTTCCTGATCGCGGAGACCGTGCCCGGCGAGGCGGCCTGAAGGGCTGGACTTCGGCGCCGCAGTCCCCAGATTCTACTGAAGCATCCAATTCCTTTGGCCCGGGAGAGCCAAAAAAAGAGCCAGGGAGAGAGCAAGAATGGACGACAAGACCCGCACCGAACTGGAGGCTGCGGCCTTCCGCACACTGGTTTCGCACCTGCGCGAGCGCACGGACGTGCAGAACATCGACCTGATGAACCTGGCCGGGTTCTGCCGCAACTGCCTGTCCAAGTGGTACCGGGCCGCGGCCGAGGACAAGGGGATCGAGATGGACTACGACTCGGCGCGGGAGCTGATCTACGGCATGCCCTACGCCGATTGGAAGGCCAAGTACCAAACCGAGGCGACGCCGGAGCAGAAGGCCGCCTTCGAGGCCAGCCATAAGCACGGCTGACCGGTCACAAGCGCCGCTGAGCGGTCTCGCCGCTCTGCGGTGACCTGGGAGCTTTCCCCCGTTATCCACAGCTTTCCCGCGTTGTCAGTCCTCCGGCCGCGGTCTAGTCTCGGCGCCCTTCAGCAGGCCTGAATCAGCAGTCTGGATCGGGCGCATCTAGAGGAGTTTGTACGTCTATGGCTGATGTCGGCGGCATCGGGGCGGATCGGCTGCGGTCTTTCGTTGAGCGGATCGAGCGCCTGGAAGAGGAAAAGGCGGCGTTGACCGCGGACATCCGCGAGGTCTATGCCGAGGCGAAGGGCGATGGCTTCGACACCAAGGTGATGCGCCAGGTGGTCCGCCTGCGCAAGATGGACTCCGGCGACCGCCAGGAACAGGAGGCCATCCTCGACCTCTACAAACAGGCCCTCGGCATGGTGGGTTAGGGGGTCAGGGTCTTCCCTGACCGAACCTGCCTCTGGTCCGCCGCTCTGGAGGCAGGTCTTTTCTGTTCGCGCAGCCCGCGGCGGCAACCAGGGAAAAGGCCAGCGGAGCGAAAAGCCAGTTCCGAAGCAGATGCCGGCGGTCGTACAGCGAAGGGTGATCTTGCGACGCAGAGTGGGCTTTGCTGTCGGCGACGCGGTTGCGCTTCACGGCCATGGTCTGAATGTCCTGGGCTGCCTTTGTGGCGTCTATGATTGAGATATGAGTTGGGTCGCCGGCAAGATCAACGGCACGGCCCGGCGCGTCTTCACGTTTTGGTGCTTCACGCAACCGGGATCCTCCAACGGCGCTTCCGCCATTGACCCTGGCGATGTGCCTGCCCGATACTTCTCGCCAAGACCCAAAAGCCGCGGAAAATCGGGAGAGCGGGATGCTACGCAGACATCACGACATGGGTGGTTTGGATGCCGGACCGGTCGACCCTTTCGGGCCCGGGGCCGAGCACGACTACGCGCCCTGGGAGAAAAAGGTCGACGCCATCCTGCGTCTCGTCAGCGACCGGAAGCGCCAGATCATGACGGTGGACGAACTGCGCCGCGGCATTGAGGAATTGGGGCCCGGCGTCTACGACGAGCTCAGCTACTACGAACGCTGGATCGCTTCGGTCACCAATATCCTCATCGAGAAGGGCGTCATCGAGATCGAGGAGCTTGGCCGCCGGATGGCCGAGATCACCGACGCCTGGCCCGCCGGCGGCGTGACCGAGGCGGAACCGAAAACCGCCGGCGGTTCGTCATGACCGCCCGCTTCGATATCGGAGCCCGGGTTGCGGTGTGCGCGGCCTATCCACCCGGCCATGTGCGTACGCCTTTCTTCGTGCGCGGCAAGACCGGCGTGGTGACCGAGATCCTGGGCCCCTACCGCAATCCGGAGGCGCTGGCCTACGGGCGCAGCGGCGATCCGGCGCTGCCGCTCTACCGCGTTCTGTTCCGGACCGCTGAGCTCTGGGACGGCTACGACGGCGCTTCGGGCGACACCACCGTGGTGGACATCTACGAGAACTGGCTGAATCCGTCGGAGGCCTGACGTCATGGCGCACGATCACTCGCACCCCCATCCGCATCAGCCGGACCTGGAGGAGACTCCGCTCACCCACTATCAGGCCATGACCGAGGCGGTGGGCCAGCTCCTCATCGAGAAAGGTGTCATCTCGGGCGAAGAACTGCGCGCCGTGCTGGAGCAGATCGATTCCAAGAGCCCGGCCGCCGGTGCGCGCATGGTCGCCCGCGCCTGGGTGGATGACGACTTCAAGGCGCGCATGCTGGCGGACGTCAACAAGGCCGCGGAAGAGATGGGCATCGACGCCGGCACCATTCCCATCCGCGCGGTCGAGAACACCGAGGCTGTGCACAACGTCATCGTCTGCACGCTTTGCTCCTGCTATCCGCGCAACCTCATCGGCCTGCCGCCGGATTGGTACAAGGCGCGCAGCTACCGCAGCCGCACGGTCCGCGAGCCGCGCGCCGTGCTGACCGAGTTCGGCACGAGCATTCCGGAGGCTGTGGAGGTCCGCGTGCACGACTCCACCGCCGACCTGCGCTACATGGTGCTGCCGGCGCGCCCGGCGGGCAGCGAGGGCCTGGACGAGGCTGCCCTGGCCGACCTCGTCACCCGCGACTGCATGATCGGCGTCACCCTGCCGAAGAACCCGGACCCATAGCAGTCTTTCGTGGGCTCTTGCAGGGTGGCTCCGCGTGGAGGCGCTGGCTTGCCCGCGGGCCGATCACCCTAACGCATGAGGGGAGCCAGCTCATGATGGAGGTCGCAAGCCGGAGTATCGAGTCCACCGCGCAAGCGCGCGTGAAGGAATGCCTGGTCGAAGCCCATGCCTTCAGAAGGCGTCTGGCGCTGCTGTCAAGGACCAACTGGATCACCATTGTCGCCCCGGCCCTGCTCTCGGCTTTTGCGGGGGCGGCAATCTTCGAAGCTTCGGAGGCCAATGTCCTGGGTGCACAGTGGAAGGTCTGGAGCGGTGGAGCCGCACTCCTCAGCGCCTTGCTGGTGGCGGTGCACAAGGGCCGCAACTGCGACTTCTATCAGGCCGAGAGCCGCCGCCTGGTGCAGGAGTTCGAAGGGCTTGCGACACGGTACCGTTCCCTTTTGCAGATCGAAGTCGCAGAGCCCCAGCAACGCCTGGAGGAACTTGAACTCAGACTGGCGATGGTCCGGGAGACGGCGGCCATCGACTACCCCGCCTCCTACAGAGCCGATGCGGAAAAGTCGGTCGACGCGGCGCTTCAGGCAGCTGCGGCTTAGGCAACCCCCGGCTGGTTCTGCTAAGAGACCCCCAAGACCGCTTTGGTCGCCCGGATCTGGGGTGTCCTATGCCCCTGACGTCCTATGCTTTTCTGGGTGTCCGCGTGCGCTCCCAGCGGTAGCGAACGTCGGGCGTCTTTTCCTCGTTGCCGGATCCATCGGTGAGGGCGATGGCTTTGAAACCATGGGCTTCATAGAAACGACGCCCTGCGGTGTTGGCCTGGAAGCACCAGAGCTCGAGGGCCTCGACGTCCTCCTGCTTGGCCGCTTCCAGCAGCCGCCCGCCGGCACTGCGCCCGATGAAGTCTGGGTGCGTGTAGAGCAGGCGGACCTCCTCGCCGTCGCGGGCGAGGAAGGCAACGATGCGCTCCGCAAGCTCTGCTACCGTCACTTCACATTCCTTGAAGATGATGCCGGCGATGAACTCACGATCCTCGTCGGCCGTGTGCAGCGCCGGCAGAAAAGTCAGCAGGCGGTATGAGGGGGAGTAGACAGCCGCGACGGCTGCCGCGTCGTCCGGTCCTGCGCGCCGCAGCGCAATCGTGCCGCGTCCCGGCGCCGGATTCACGTCACGGGGTCCATCACTAGGTCTCTGCCGGCATCGCGGCGTCGTCGAGGGCCGCGGCGCGTTTGAAAGCCTCGCGCGCGGTCAGCTTGGCCACGTAGTCGGCGAAACCCGGCCGCGCTTCCATGGTGCCGAACTGCAGGCCCCAGTTTATCTGGGCGCCCAGAAAGACATCGGCGGCGGTGAAGCGGTCACCGGCGATGTAGCGCCCCTGGGCGAGCGCCTGCTCCAGCACATCCATCACCAGGGCGAAGGTGCCGTAGCCGACCATGCCTTGTTGGTCCGCATCCGGCTCGAGGCCCATGGCCTTGTCCATGACGGCCGCCTCGACCGGGCCGGCGGCAAAGAACAGCCAGCGGTAGTAGCTGCCGCGCTCCCCCGGCGGCGGCGCCAGGCCCGCTTCGGGAAAGGCATCGGCCAGATAGGCGCAGATCGCCGCGCACTCGGTGACCACCGTCTCGCCATGGCGGACTGCGGGCACCTTGCCCATTGGGTTGATGGCGCGATAGCCGGGGCCCTTCATCTCCTCGCCGTAGGCGACGATCTCGGTTTCGAAGGGCGCGCCCACTTCCTCCAGCATCCAGCGGGCGATGCGGCCGCGCGAACGCGGATTGGTGTAGAAGACGAGGTCCTTGGACATGCCACCGCTCCCGGTTGACTGCGGGCGAGCATAGCGGGAAAGCGCAGGCCGGTCATCCGGCGGCCCCGGTTGACGCGCAGATGCCACCATTGTCCCGATCGGGCCTATCCCTTCGCGTCCTGCCCATCCGCGGCAAAGCCTGCTAGGCTCGCGCTGCGTTGGAGAGCGCTTGGACACGCAAGTCCTGAAGGGAAGACCGCGACATGGCTGTGACAATCTATTTCGCGACCAACCGCAAGGTGGTCAAGAGCGGCGAGGATGCCGAGATCGGGGAGGCCTTCCACCCCGACAACATCGACGAGCTGCGCTTCGGCAAGGCCGCCTTCGCCGGCAAGGATCTCTTCAAGAAGGATCTCGCCGACTTCATGGACAAGGCCAAGATCAGCCTGGCGCCGGAGCGGCTGGACAGAGACGACGCCGCGAAGTCGAAGCTGGGCAGTGCGGCGGTCTTCGATGCCGTGCGCCAGGACATGCTCCAAAAAGGCGACGCCCTGATCTTCGTGCATGGCTACGACCACACCTTTCGCGAGGCGGCGGGCCGCGCGGCGCAGCTCCAGCAGTGGCTGGCGGCCGGCGGCAAGGACATGACAGTGCTGCTGTTTTCCTGGCCTTCCGCGGGGGCAGGGGTGGGGCGCCGCACCTATGCCGACGACCGCAGGCGGGCCGAGGCCTCCGGCGCAGCTTTGGGGCGGGCGATCCTCAAGGCCACCGACTTCATCCGCAACACGCCGCGCGCCGAGCGCTGCGACGGGCGCATCCACCTGCTCTGCCACTCCATGGGCAACTGGGCGATCCGCGGCGCGGTCCAGGCCATGCGCACCTTCGTCGGCGACAACATTCCGCCGCTGCTCGACGAGGTCATCCTGACTGCCGCCGACGAGGACGACGATACGGTCCAGGCGCGCCACAAGATCGCGCCGCTGCTGCGCGGCTGCCGGCGCCTGACGGTCTACTACAACCACCAGGACCTGGCCCTGAAGGCGAGCGACTATGCCATGGGCAACCCGGACCGCCTGGGCCGCAGCGGGCCGCGACGGAAAGCCGATCTCTCGGACAAGGTCGCCGTGGTGAACGTCGCCCCGAAGATCATCTGGGAGTCGAAAGGTGCCAACGCCTGGGCCGCCGACCCCACGGGACACCAGTACTTCCGCAACAACGCGCGGGTGCGCCAGGACATGGTCGAGGTGCTGAACGGCAAACTCGACGAGGAGTTCCTGGAGAAGAGAGAGCGCCGCGTCAACGACATCGGCAGCTACTGGCGTTTGACCTGAGACGATTAGGCGGGCGGCTGCCCTCACTACTTACCCTCTCCCCTCGCGGGAGAGGGAGGAGCCCGCGGAGCGGGAGGGTGAGGGGGCTTTGGTTTTGTAAGGGGAACGGCGAACGGTTCGGACCGTCTGGCTCCCCCTCACCCGGCTTCGGCTAGGCTCGCTGCGCTCAACAAGCCTGCGCAACCCTCTCCCACGAAGGGGAGAGGGAAGGTGACGAGGCCCCTGTTACTCCGCGGCGGTCTGGCGCTGGGCCGGGTCGCGGAAGGCGGTCAGCAGATCGGCTTCGCAGGCCTTGGCGGTCTTCACGTGGGCTTCCTTCACGTGGCCGTAGCCGCGGATCTTCTCCGGAACCGAGGCCAGCTCCACCGCCAGGGCGTGATTGTCCGGCGTCAGCTTGCCGGCGATCTCCTGCATCAGCGTTTCATAGTCGCGGATCAGGCCGCGCTCCATCCTGCGTTCGGCGGAGTAGCCGAAGATGTCCAGGGCCGAGCCGCGCAGGCCCTTCAGTTTCGCCATGGTGCGCAGGACGGGGAGCATCCAGGCGCCGAATTCCTGCTTCTGCAGTTCGCCGGTATCGGGGTCGCGCTTGGCGAAGAGCGGCGGCGCCAGATGGAAGGAGAGCTTGAAGTCGCCTTCGAACTGTTCGTTCAGCTTCTGGGCGAATTCCGGGCCGGCGTAGAGCCGCGCCACCTCGTATTCGTCCTTCACCGCCAGGAGCTTGAAGTAGTAGCGCGCCACGGCCTCGGCGAGGCCGGAGAATCCCGGGGCCTTTTCCCCCTCCGCCTTTTTCAGGCGCTCGACCAGCGTCGCGTAGCGCTTCGCATAGGCGGCGTTCTGATAGCCGGTGAGGAAGTCGACGCGCCGTTGGATGATCTCCTCCAGGCTCTGGGAGAGATGATGGCTCTGCGGTTCTTCGGCCGGAGTCACCGTGCGCTCGACCGCGGCCAGGTCGTGCGCCGCGCGGCGGCCCCAGCGGAAGGCGCGCTTGTTGGCCTCCACCGCCACCGCGTTCAGTTCGATTGCCTGGTTGATGGCATCGGCGCTCAGCGGCACCAGACCTTTCTGCCAGGCATAGCCCAGCATGAAGAGGTTGGTGGCGATGGAATCGCCCAGGAGGGCGGTGGCGATGCGCGTTGCGTCGATGAAGTCCGCCTGGCCGGGGCCGCTGGCCTCGGCAATCAGCCGTTCAAGCTCGCCGCCGGGGAAGGCGAGGTCAGGATTGCGGGTGAAATCGCCGGTCATCACCTGGTGGCTGTTGATGACGGCGCGGGTTTCGCCCTGCTTGACCTTTGACAGCGCTTCGAAGCCGCTGGCGACCACCAGGTCGCAGCCGAGGATCAGCCCGGCGCCGCCGGCGGAGATGCGCACGGCATGGATGTCCTCCGGTTGCGGGGCGAGGCGGATGTGGCTCACCACCGCACCGCCCTTTTGCGCGAGGCCGGCCATGTCGAGCACGGAGCAGCCGCGCCCTTCCAGGTGGGCGGCCATGCCCAGCAGCGCGCCGATGGTCACCACGCCGGTACCGCCGACGCCGGTCACGACGATGCCGAAGGGGCTGTCCAGGGCCGGGACCTGGGGCTCCGGCAGATGCTCCCAGATGTCGGCGTCGCTCTTCGGTCCCTGCGACAGCGGCTTCATCTTGCGGATCTTGCCGCCGTGCACGGAGACGAAGCTGGGGCAGAAGCCCTTTACGCAGGAGAAGTCCTTGTTGCAGGACGACTGGTCGATGGCGCGCTTGCGCCCGAACTCGGTTTCGACCGGCGCCACCGAGACGCAGTTGGACTTCACCGAGCAGTCGCCGCAGCCCTCGCAGACCAGGTCGTTGATGAAGGCGCGCTTGGGCGGGTCGGGAAAGAGGCCGCGCTTGCGGCGCCGGCGCTTCTCGGCCGCGCAGGTCTGGTCGTAGAGCAGAATGGTGACGCCGTCGATCTCGCGCAGTTCCTTCTGGACGGCGTCCAGGCGGTCGCGGTGTTCCACCGTGACGCCGGGCGCCCAGTTGGTGCCGATGGGGTACTTGTCCGGCTCGTCGGTCACCACGACGATGCGTTGCACGCCCTCGGCGGCGACCTGGCGGGTAATCATGGCGGGATCGAGCGGGCCGTCGACCGCCTGGCCACCGGTCATCGCCACCGCGTCGTTGTAGAGGATCTTGTAGGTGATGTTCACCCCGGCGCCGATGGCCGCGCGGATCGCCAGAATGCCGGAGTGGAAATAGGTGCCGTCGCCCAGGTTCACGAAGACGTGCTTGGTCTTCGAGAAGGGCGCCTGGCCGACCCAGGCCACGCCCTCGCCGCCCATCTGGGAGAAGGTGTCGGTGTTGCGGTCCATCCACTGGACCATGTAGTGGCAGCCGATTCCGGCGAGCGCGCGGCTGCCCTCGGGCACCTGGGTCGAGGTGTTGTGCGGACAGCCGGAGCAGAAGTAGGGCACCCGGGTCATGGGCGTCTGCTCGGCCTGCAGAGACTCTTCCTTCGCGACCAGGAAGCGCAGGCGCTGGTCGATGTCCTCGCTGGAATGGAAACGGGCGATGCGCTTGGCGATGGCCCGGGCGATGCGTGCCGGCGTCAGCTCGCCGATGGACGGCAGAATCCACTCGCCGTTCTCGTCGAACTTGCCGACGACCCGCGGGCGCACGTCGGCGCGCCAGTTGTAAAGCTGTTCCTTCACCTGGTTCTCGATGATGGCGCGTTTTTCCTCCACCACCAGGATCTCTTCCAGGCCTTCGGCAAAGCGGCGGATGCCCTCGCGCTCCAGCGGCCAGGACATGCCCACCTTGTAGACGGCCAGACCGATCTCGGCGGCACGGGCCTCGTCGATGCCAAGGTCGTCGAGGGCCTGGCGCACGTCGAGATAGGCCTTGCCGGCGGTGACGATGCCGAAACGCGGTTTCTCGGCCCCCAGCACCATCCGGTCCAGCCTGTTGGCGCGGGCGAAGGCCAGGGCGGCATAGATCTTGTCGCGGTGCAGGCGCTCTTCCTGCTGCAGCGGCGTGTCGGGCCAGCGCACCTGCAGGCCGCCCGCCGGAACCTCGAAGTCCTTCGGCAGGATGATCGGGTTGCGCGCCGGATCGATCGAGACGCTGGCCGAGGAATCCACTGTTTCGCCGATGGTCTTGAACCCCACCCAGCAGCCGGAGAAACGGCTCATCGCCCAGCCGTAGAGACCGAGGTCGAGAAACTCCTGCACGCCGGCCGGGTTCAGCACGGGGATCATGAGATCCATGAAGGTGTATTCGCACTGGTGGGCGGTGGTGGAGGACTTCGCCGTGTGGTCGTCCCCCGCCAGCAGCAGCACACCGCCGTGGCGCCCGGCGCCGGCCATGTTGCCGTGGCGCAGCACGTCGCCGGAGCGGTCGACGCCCGGGCCCTTGGCGTACCACATGGCGAAGACGCCGTCGTAGTTGCTGTCGCCGAAGAGTTCGCCCTGCTGGCTGCCCCAGACCGCCGTGGCGGCCAGGTCCTCGTTGACGCCGGCCTGGAAATGGATGTGATGGCGTTTCAGGAACGGCGCCGCGCGGCCCATCTGCTGATCGACGCCGCCCAGGGGCGACCCGCGGTAGCCGGTGACGAAGCCCGCCGTGTTCAGGCCGGCGGCAAGGTCGCGCTGCCGCTGCATCATCGGCAGACGCACCAGCGCTTGCGTACCGGTTAGGAAAACCTGCCCGCGCTCAAGAGCATACTTGTCGTCGAGGGATACCGCCTGCAAAGCCATGCCACAGTTCCTGCTTGCTGTTACGGCGCCTTGGACCCGAAGGGCTCCATAAAAAGGTAATAGATACTGACCTAAATGACAATTTCACGCGGCGGCCGCGGCCAAAGAAAGCAAGGAAAAACCGAATCTGGAAACGGCTTTGATCATATCGCAATGCGCCCTCCGCGATAGGCGAAAGAATTGCCAAGGCCGGAGCCTCCGGCGCTTCGCAATGCTGCTGTGCAGCATGAGCGCGGTGCGCGTCGCCGCACGCGCTGCCCATTCAATGCGCCCTCTGCCGCGCCTATATTGAGGGTATATTGATGGTTACATCCTGCCGGTCTAGTGGTGCCGGCAAAGAGATGTCGCGCCGGATCATGATTGATCACAGCTTGCGCTGCGACCGGGAGCACAAAGAGAGACGAAAGGACCCGCCATGGCGGACCATTGGGACAATCCGATGCAGACCGATGGCTTCGAGTTCATCGAGTTCACTTCGCCGGACCCGGCGGCCCTGGGCCGGCTGTTCGAGACCATGGGCTTCACCGCCATCGCCAAGCATCGCTCCAAAGACGTGACGCTCTATCGCCAGGGCGATGTGAACTTCATCCTGAATGCCGAAGGCGAAGGGTTTCCCCAGGCCTTCACCCTGCTGCACGGCCCTTCGGTCTGCGCGATCGCCTTCAGGGTCAAGGACGCGGCGGCGGCCTGTAAGCGTGCGGAGGAACTGGGCGCCTGGGTGGTCGAGTCGAGTGCCGGGCCGATGGAGTTGAACATCCCGGCCATCAAGGGCATCGGCGACTCGCTGATCTATCTCGTCGACCGCTACGGCGACAACGGCTCCATCTACGACGTCGATTTCAAGCCCTTGCCGGGCGTCGATCAGCACCCGCCGGGCGCGGGCCTGACCTACATCGACCACCTGACCCACAATGTCTATCGCGGCCGCATGAAGGAGTGGGCGGAGTTCTACGAACGCCTCTTTAACTTCCGCGAGATCCGATACTTCGACATCGAAGGCAAGCTGACGGGGCTGAAGTCCAAGGCCATGACCAGCCCCTGCGGCAAGATCCGCATTCCCATCAACGAAAGCGCCGACGACAAGTCGCAGATCGCCGAGTACCTGGAAGAATACAAGGGCGAGGGCATCCAGCACATCGCCCTGGGCACCGACGACATCTACGCTTCGGTGGAGCGCTTGACCGACCAGGGCGTCGAATTCCAGTCCGGTGTGCCCGACACCTACTACGAAAAGGTGGATGCGCGCCTGCCGGGCCACGGCGAGGATCTGGCGCGCCTCGCGGCCAACAAGATCCTCATCGACGGCGCGCCGACGGAAGACGGCGGGCGCCTGCTGCAGATCTTCACCCGCAATGTCATCGGCCCGGTCTTTTTCGAGCTGATCCAGCGCAAAGGCGACGAAGGTTTTGGCGAGGGCAATTTCCAGGCGCTCTTCGATTCCATCGAGGAAGACCAGATCCGCCGCGGTGTGTTGAAGGCGGAGGCCTAGGATTAACCTTTGGGTAAGGACGCTGCTGTCAAGCTGATACGTCAGGCAAGCTTACGCGTCAGGTCGGTGCCCGCATCGTTTGAACGAGACTTCCCGGGACCGGGCCCTAGAACGGGGCGGAAAACGGGCCGGAGAACGGGAACGAGGAAGGACCATGGCGAAATCGACCAGCTATGAATCCAAGATCCCGGACGAAAACGGGATCATCGCCTACAGCGAGGAGGAGAACGCCGTCTGGCGCGACCTCTATGCTCGCCAGGAAGCGCTGCTGCCCGGCCGCGTCTGCAATGCCTATCTGAACGGCCTTGAAGCGCTGGACCTGCCGCGCGACCGGGTGCCTCAGCTCAAAGACGTCAACGCCCGCCTGCAGGAGATCAGCGGCTTCGGCGTCGAGGCGGTGCCGGCGCTGATCTCGCCCAAACGCTTCTTCACGCTACTCGCCGAGCGCAAGTTTCCGGCGGCGACCTTCATCCGCCGCCGCGAGGAGTTCGACTACCTGCAGGAGCCGGACGTCTTCCACGAGATCTTCGGCCATTGCCCGATGCTGACCCTGCCGACCTACGCCAACTTCCTGCAGAAGTACGGCGAGAAGGCGCTGGAACTCGACAAGTCCTACATCTGGATGATGCAGCGCCTGTTCTGGTTCACGGTGGAGTTCGGCCTGATCCGCACGGAGGAGGGGGTGCGGATCTACGGCGCGGGTATCGCCTCCTCGGCCGGCGAGACGCCCTATGCGGTGGAAAGCCCGGAGCCGGAACGCCGGCCCTTTGATGCGCTGACCGTGTTCCGCACGCCCTATCGCATCGACATCTTCCAGCGCGTCTACTACGTGATCGAGTCGGCCCAGCAGCTCTACGATCTGGTCACCAGCGATCTCATGCCCATCATGGACGAAGCCAAGCGCCTGAAGTCCCTGCCGCCCACCTTCCCGCCGAAGGAAGAAGCCGGCGCTGCCTGATCCGCGTACCGTTTCGGTTTTTGGCTGCCTGCCTTAGAAGACCGCGTCCAGCGGCAGGTGGTAGTAGAGACTGAGGACCTCTGCGCCTGGATTGTCGTCGTCGGTGCTGGCGTTGGAGATGTGGCTGAAGCCGAGAGAAACCCGCGACAGGTTCTCGAACTGGTAGCCCAGCTCAATCTGGCTGCGGATTTCGAAGGTGCTGCCGAGGTCCTTGCCGTCACCTTCCTCATAGAGGCCCGGCGCGATGCTGGCGGTGACGACGATGTCCTCGAAGAAGACGACATCCACCAGGACGCCGATGCCGCCCCAGACCGATCCGTCGGTGGTGACTTCCACACCGCCCCAGGGCTTCAGGAAGAGGAAGTCCTCCCCATGCCGGTACTCGAGACGGAAGTCCACGGCCTGATCGTCATCCTGGACGAGGTCGAACCAGCCGACGGCAGCGCTGAAGACAGCGGGCGTTTCGTTAAGGGTCACCTGCGCGTTTGCGCGCTGGTTGAAGCTGAAAACGGCCAAGCAGAACAGCGCCGCCACAAGCGCCAAGCGTCTTATCACCTTTGGAATCCCCCGATTCTGAACGGTCCCCGACAGATCAGACCCGCCCAGCAAGCTGTGACATACTGGCCGGCGGAACGGGCCATCCGCTCCCCTTATGTCACAGCTTGTGGCCGCGATCCAGCATCCTGAATTGCGCCTTCCGGGCGGGGGAATGCCGGGCCTCCCACCCGCCGGTCGCCGCTTTTCCGATGCGCCGGCCGGCCCGCGGGTTTCACGGCCGGCTTTCCCGGATGGCGTTCCAGGGCACGATCGGGCCCAGGGCACGATCAGGTCCAGGGCGCGATCAGGCCCGTTTCTCGTAGAGCCCCTCCAGCACCGGGCCATAGGCTTCCCGGATCTTGTGGCGCCGGATCTTCAGGGTCGGGGTCATCATGTGGTTCTCGACGGTGAAGGCCTCCGGCAGGATGGCGAAGCGGCGGATCTTCTCCAAGGGCGAAAGCTCGCCGTTGACCTTGTCGACCACCGCGCCAACGGCGGCGCGGAAGTCCGGGTCTTCGGCCAGGGCCGCCTGGTCCGCCGGCTTGCCGTTTTGTTTGGCCCAGCCGGAGAGGAACTCTTCATCGGGCACCAGCACGGCCACCAGGTTGGGGCGCTTGTCGCCGTAGACCATGGCCTGGGTGATCTCGGTCTGCAGCGTCAGGATGCCCTCGACGCGCGCAGGGGAGACGTTGTCGCCGCCCGATAGGACGATGATGTCCTTCTTGCGGTCGGTGATGATGAGATAGCCGTCGTCATCGATCTTGCCGATGTCGCCGGTGTGCAGCCAGCCGTCCTTCAGCGCCAACGCCGTTGCCTCCTCGTCGCGCCAGTAGCCGTTCATCACCAGTTCGCCGCGAATCAGGATCTCGCCATCCTCGGCGATCTTGGCTTCAACGCCCGTGAAGGGCGGGCCGACGGTGTGGAGCTTCACTTTCCATGGCGGGTTGGCCGAGACGACGGGCGCGGTCTCGGTCTGTCCGTAGCCCTGCAGGATCGGCAGGCCCAGAGCCGTGAAAAACAGCCCGATGTCGAAATTGAGCGCCGCGCCGCCGGAAACGATCGCCTTGATCCGCCCGCCGAAGCGCTCGCGGATCTTTTTGCGCACCAGCCTTTCGAGGAAGAAGTCCTGGATGCGGTCGAGAAGGGTGAGTTTTTCCGGCGCAAGGTAGCGGCGGCGCCCGATTTCCTCGGCCTTGGCGAAGAGCCTGGCCTTGAAGCCGCCCTGCTTGTCGATGCCGCGGCGGATCTTCAGGTGCATGGACTCGTAGAGCCGCGGGACGGCGGTCAGGATCGTCGGCCGTGCCTCGCCCAGATTGCGAAGCAGGTGCTCGACACCCTCGGAGTAATAGATCTCCGCGCCGATCGTCATGGGAAAGAACTGGCCGGCGGTATGTTCGTAGGCATGGGACAGCGGCAGGAAGCAGAGAAAGACCTCATGGCCGAGGCCGACCTTGACCAGCAGGTCATAGGCGCCCATGCAGTTGCACAGTATCGCACCATGGCTGAGCATGACGCCGCGTGGCACGCCGCCGGTCCCGGAGGTGTAGATGATGCAGGCCGTGTCGCCGCGTTCGGCCACGGCTGCGTAGTCTTCGACATCGTCGGGCAGGGCGCGCCCGCGCTCCATCACCGCGTCCCAGTTGTGGACCGCCTTGGGACCGGCCTGGCCCTGCTGCAGGTCCTCCATGGCAACGACCCAACGGCAGTCCGGGGCATCCAGGACGGCGGGCATCAGCTTCTTCGCCAGGGCCCGGGTGGACACGATGGCGCCAACGGCGCCACTGTTGCTGAGGAGATGCAGATGATCGCCGGGCAGGTTGGTGGTGTAGGCCGGCACGGTGATGCCGCCGGCCGCCATCACGGCGACATCGGCCACCAGCCATTCGGGGCGGTTCTCCGAGACCAGCACCACACGGTCGCCGCGCTCCAGCCCCAGATCGCGCAGGCCCCGGCTCAGGTCCTTGACCTGCTCGCTGACGGCAGCCCAGGTCTGCGGCCGGTAGGTGCCGTCCACCTTCGACCACAGAAAGTTCTTGTCGCGCCGCGCGGCCGCCTGCTCGAAGAACATCGCGGTCAGCGACGGCCAAGCCGTGAAATCCATATCGTCTCCCATGGGAAGCCTCGCCGCCCCTGCGCTGCGCCCTTATCCCGGTGTTTGCGCCGGTGACCGGCCAGAAACCCGTGACCAGTCCGAAACCCGATCCTGCGCCTTTATCCTTGGTTCTCCAGTATTTGCGGTCTATATCGCAAGGGGTCAAGTTGTTGTGTCGGCCGGATTTAGTAGTAGGGACCCTCACGGTCAAGCGCTGAGGTGGTGACGTGGACGCAAAACCGGTAGTTGACGAGGCCTTGGGGGAACTTCCTGCCTGGGATCTGAGCGATCTCTACGGCGGGCCGGAGTCCGACCAACTGGGCCAGGACCTGATGCGCAGCGAGCAGCGCGCCCAGGCTTTCCGCAAGCGCTATGCGGGCAGTCTGGCCGAACTCGACGGGGAGGCCCTGGGCGCGGCGATCGCGGCCTACGAGGAGATCCACGAGGACCTCGGCCGCATCATGAGCTATGCGCAGCTGGTCTATTCCGGCGATATGACCGACCCGGAGGTCGCGCGTTTCTTTCAGAGTATGCAGGAACGCTCCACCGCAATTTCCAGCGATCTCCTGTTCTTCAGTCTCGAACTGAACCGCCTGGACGAGGCGGCCCTGGCGGAGAAACTGAAGGCGCCGGGCCTGGCCCGCTACGCGCCCTGGCTGCGCGACCTGCGCGCCATGCGCCCGCACCAGCTCTCCGATGAGGCCGAGCGGCTGCTGCACGAAAAGCACGTTGCGGGGCGCGCGGCCTGGACGCGGCTGTTCGACGAGACCATGGCGGCCCTCCGGTTTCCTTTCCGCGACCAGACCCTGACCTCGGCAGAGGTTCTGAACCGCCTGACCGACCGCGATCCCGCGGCGCGCCGGGAAGCCGCCAAGTCCCTGGGCCGCGTGCTGGGCGAGAACATGCGGGTCTTCTCCCTGATCACCAACACCCTGGCCAAGGACAAGGAGATCGAGGACAGCTGGCGCAGCTTCGCGCGCCCGGTGTCCTCCCGCAATCTTGCGAACTTCGTCGAGGACGAGGTGGTCGATGCCCTGGTCGGCTCCGTCCACCGCGCCTATCCGCGCCTGTCGCACCGCTACTATGCGCTGAAGGCGAAGTGGTTCGGGGTGGAAGCGCTGCCCTATTGGGACCGCAATGCGCCGCTGCCGGAAGACGACGACCGGCTGATCCCCTGGCGGGATGCGCGTGAGTTGGTGCTGGACGCCTATGCGGCCTTCTCGCCGGCGCTGGCCGCCATCGGCAAGCGCTTCTTCGATCAGTCCTGGATCGACGCCCCTGTTCGTCCCGGCAAGGCGCCCGGGGCCTTCGCCCATCCGACGGTGCCCTCGGCCCACCCCTATCTGCTGCTGAACTACCAGGGCCGGACGCGCGACGTCATGACCCTGGCGCACGAACTGGGCCACGGTGTCCACCAGGTCCTCGCCGCGCCGCAGGGCCATCTGATGGCGGAAACCCCGCTCACCTTGGCTGAGACCGCCTCTGTCTTCGGCGAGATGCTGACCTTCCAGGCCATGCTGAAAGCGGAAAGCAAGCCCAAGCGCCGCAAGATCATGCTGGCCTCGAAGGTCGAGGACATGCTGAACACGGTGGTGCGGCAGATCGCCATGCACGAGTTCGAAACCCGGGTGCATGACGAGCGCCGCGGCGGCGAACTGCTGCCCGACCGGCTGGGCGAAATCTGGCTCGAAACCCAGAGCAACAGCTTGGGTCCGGCCATTGCCTTCGACCAGGACTACAGGCACTTCTGGGCCTACATCCCGCATTTCATCCACGTGCCCTTCTACGTCTACGCCTATGCCTTCGGGGACTGCCTGGTAAACTCGCTCTATGCGGTCTATCAGGACGCCGAACAGGGCTTTGCCGAGAAGTACCTGGAGATGCTGGGCGCCGGCGGCAGCAAGCGCCACCGCGAGCTTCTGGCGCCGTTCGGCCTGGATGCTTCCGATCCGGCGTTCTGGGACCGCGGGCTTTCTCTGATCGAGAGCTTCATCGATCAGCTCGAGGATATGGACTAGGCACCGGGTCCTTTGCGGAAGCGCGATGGAGCGTTGAGCGCTTGGGCTGATGTGGCTCAAGGCGCCGTGGGGGCACTTCCGCTTCAATTGGGCCCGCAAGGTCGCGCCGTCCCGGGCCTTTAAAGGATGCCGGGTAAGAGGCGCGGTCTCATTCCCGCCTGCATGGAGGTTTCGGTGCCAGCGCCCCCCGAATCGCCCCGCCCCGGATCACCCCACCCCGAATCCCCCCGCCTGGTGGCCAAGGACGGCAAGGCGCTGCCGGCGCCGGATACCGCTATCGAACCCCCCGATCCGGACCGCCTGCCGGATGTCGCCGGCCACCCGGTCGGCGGCCCTGCTGGGGAGATCATGGCGCCGCCGACGGTCCCCCTGGCGGGCCTCTTCGGCGGCGAGGCGTTCGACCGCATGCTGCACGCCGGCCTTGCGCGCCTCACTGCAGGCATTTCCCCGGCAGCGCTGGGGCTCGCCTTTACCGACTGGTGGGCGCATCTGGCTCTGGCGCCGGGCAAGCAGGTTCAGCTTGCGGAGGCGGCCTGGTCGGCCACCCTGCGCCTCGCCGTTGCCCTCTCGCGCAACGCAGCCGGGGCAGAAGGTGCGGCCGCGATATCGCCGGCGCGGGGCGACAAGCGGTTTCGCGACCCGGCCTGGAGCCGGCTGCCCTACGCGCTTTATTGCCAGAGTTTCCTGCTGGCGCAGGACTGGTGGCGGCAGGCGGCCAGCGGCGTGCGCGGCGTTTCGCAGCACCACGAGGCCGTGGTCTCCTTCACCCTGCGCCAACTGCTGGACGTGCATGCGCCCTCCAACTACCTGGCGACAAACCCCCTGCTGCTGCAGGAAACCCTGGCCCAGGGCGGCAGCAATCTCTATCGCGGCTGTCTGAATGCGCTGGAGGACTGGGAGCGGCGCGTCAGCGGTCACGGGCCGGCGGGGACCGAGGCCTTCAAGCCCGGGCGCAATCTGGCGATCACGCCGGGCAAGGTCGTCTACCGCAACGACCTGATCGAGCTGATCCAATACAGCCCGGCGACAAAGGAGGTCCGCCCGGAGCCGGTTCTGATCCTGCCCGCCTGGATCATGAAGTACTACATCCTCGATCTCTCGCCGCAGAACTCCTTGATCCGCTATCTCGTCGGCGCCGGCCACACGGTCTTTGCCGTGTCCTGGAGAAACCCCGGTGCCGACGACCGGGACCTAGACATGGAGGACTACCGCCGCCTCGGCGTGATGGCGGCGCTGGATGCGGTGACCGCCATCGTTCCCGACAGCAAGGTCCATGCGGTCGGCTACTGCCTGGGCGGGACCCTGCTGGCCATTGCGGCCGCGGCCATGGCGCGTGATGGTGACGATCGCCTGCAATCGATGACCCTGCTGGCCGCCCAGACCGACTTTACGGAAGCCGGCGAACTGATGCTCTTCATCGACGAGAGTCAGCTCACCTTCCTGGAGGACATCATGTGGTCGCAGGGCTATCTGGATACCAGCCAGATGGCCGGTGCCTTTCAGCTCCTGCGCTCCAACGACCTCATCTGGTCGCGCATGGTCCATGACTACTACTTCGGCCAGCGCCGCGATCAGACCGACCTCATGGCCTGGAACGCCGATGCCACCCGCATGCCCTACCGCATGCACACCCAATACCTGCGCCGGCTCTTTCTCAACAACGATCTGGCCCAAAACCGCTACCCGGTGGACGGCCGGCCCGTCACCCT
The DNA here is from genome assembly GCA_001657395.1 of Rhodospirillales bacterium BBD 1991-14. Taxonomy (GTDB): domain Bacteria; phylum Pseudomonadota; class Alphaproteobacteria; order Kiloniellales; family Kiloniellaceae; genus Pelagibius. The sequence goes on from LYSY01000006.1 coordinate 253,394, forward strand.
CGGCGACATCGAGGTGCCGGTCTTCGCCCTCGGCACCGCCAAGGACCATGTCGCGCCCTGGCGCTCGGTCTATAAGATCGTGCTGCTGACAGACAGCGAGGTCACCTTCCTGCTCACCAGCGGCGGCCACAACGCCGGCATCGTGACCCCGCCGGGCCACCCGCGGCGGATCTACCAGATCACCCGGATGCACGATCACGAGGGCTACATCGACCCCGAACGCTGGCGCGCCTCGGCACCGGTCCACAAGGGATCCTGGTGGCCGGCCTGGCAGTCCTGGCTGGCCGAACGCTCCGGGCCACCCGGGCCGCCGCCGCCCATGGGCCGGCCGGAGGCCGGATTCCCTGCCCTGGAGGCCGCCCCGGGCCTCTATGTCCACGAGCGGTAAAGAACCGCAGAAACGCTGGCTTCCGGGGCGCCGCCGGATGACTGTCACTGGACTTCTGGACGCCTTGGGCCCAAGTTCATGGGCATGTCCGAGATTGATAACGAAAACCAAGAGCTTAACGAGGACGACCGGTCCCGCTTTTCAGGCCGCATGCGGCGCTATGCACGGGTCGGCACCTCGGTGGGCGGCTTGGCGGCCCAGGTGGTTGGTGCCCGCTATCTGGGTCTGGGTCTCGACCGCGGCAAGCACTCCTCAGAGCTGAAGGCAGCGCTGGGCGGGCTCAAGGGCCCCTTGATGAAGGCTGCCCAGATTCTTGCCACGATTCCCGATGCACTGCCGCGGGAGTACGCCGAAGAACTGCGCCAGCTTCAGTCCAACGCGCCCTCCATGGGCTGGCACTTCGTCAAGCGCCGCATGCGCGCCGAGCTGGGCGCGGACTGGCAGAAGAAGTTCAAGTCCTTTGAGCACGAAGCGGCGGCTGCTGCCTCTCTCGGACAGGTACACCGTGCCGTCAGTCCCGACGGCCGCGGTCTCGCCTGCAAGCTGCAGTACCCGGACATGCTCTCCGCCGTGGAGGCCGACCTGCAGCAGCTCAAGATCCTCTTCGGCATCTACCGGCGCTACGACCGCGCCATCGATCCTTCGGACATCTACCACGAACTGGCCGACCGCCTGCGCGAGGAACTCGACTACGAACGCGAAGGCCGCCACATGGAGCTCTATCAGGCCATGCTGGCGCAGGAAGACGGCGTCCATGTCGCCGACCTGCTGCCGGAGCTTTCCACCCAGCGCCTGCTCACCATGACCTGGCTGGAAGGCAAGCCGCTGATGGATTTTATCGCCGGCACCGACTGCGTTGAGCAGCGCAACGCGGTGGCGCTGAACATGTTCCGCGCCTGGTACGTGCCGTTCTACTTCTACGGCATCATCCACGGCGACCCGCACCTGGGCAACTACACCATCCGCGAGGACGGCACGGTCAACCTGCTGGACTTCGGCTGCATCCGGGTCTTCCCGCCGAAGTTCGTGAAGGGGGTCATCGACCTCTACTTCGCGCTGGAGCGCGACGACCCGGAGCTGGCGGTGGAAGCCTACCGCACCTGGGGCTTTACCGAGATCAGCAAGGAACTGCTGGCGGCGCTCAATCTTTGGGCGGCCTTCCTCTATGCGCCGCTGCTGGAGGACAAGCCGCAGAAGATCATGGGCGACAAGAGCAGCCTCTACGGTGCCGAGGTGGCGGGCGAGGTGCATAAGGAACTGCGCCGCCTGGGCGGGGTGAAGCCGCCGCGCGAGTTCGTTCTGATGGACCGTGCCGCCGTCGGTCTGGGTTCGGTCTTCATGCACCTGGACGCCGAGATCAACTGGCATCAGGTCTTCCATGATCTGATCAGCGGCTTCGACGTTGACGCCCTGGAAGACCGGCAGACCAAGGCCCTCAAGAAGCTCGACCTGCCTTTGCCGAGTTAAACAGCCCTGCCGCCTCGCGCTCCGCGCGCAATTTGCCTGCCGTCGGCAAATCACGTCTAATGAGAATGCGCCCCACCTCTGCCACAAAGCCGAGGTAGGGAGGAGTTGTCTCGCCGGCCGGCGCAGCGCCCCGGCCCGTTGACACAGGCGAGGAGGGGGTCCGGATGACGAAGCTCCTGTTACCTGCCGTGCTCTTGACGGCAGCGGCGGTGATCGCGCCGCCCGCTGCGGGCCAGAGCAACAACACCTTGGCCGCCCCGGCAGGAGCCCATGCAGATCGCGTCGATTTCCGGCCGGCGGACGCCTGGCTCGGGAAGTGGTCCGGTGTGTCGAGCTACAGCCAAACCACCGACGTTTGGGAATGGCGGTTCGAGGTCATTCGGCCCTGCAATGATTACGGCATCCGATTTGGCAGCTACGGCCCCGAAAGGGCCGAGATTCTGCGCATCAATGCCACCGAGCTCGAGTTTCTTTTGCACGACGAGCTTGGAACGCATTTAACGATGGTCCGGCAGGGCAACGACGTTTACAGCGGCACGGTCAGTCAGCCGAACAACAAGCCGCTGCACCTGGGCCGTGTCGACGGGCGGTGGATTGGAGAAGCGGCGCCGGCGACCGGTGCGCAGTGCGCCGATACCGAGGCGCCGGACCCCTATGCCGACGCGGTGGTTTCCTGGACCTTCGGCAGTCCGCGGTCCAGCGAGGGCCCTTCCAAGCCGAGCTTCGCCCTGGGGCCGCCCGACTACACCGGCAGCCACCGCGACCCCGGCATCGTCACCCTCGGCTGTGGCGGCCAGATCGTCGTGCGCTTCAGCGACAACGACCTAGTCAACGGTGCGGGGGCCGACTTGCGGATCTTCGAGCCCGGCGACCGGGAAGCCTACAGCGTCGAGATCTCGGTCGACGGGGTCCAGTGGCGGCCTGTGGGACGGGCGGAGGGCGGCAACAGCAGCTTCGACATCTCCTCTGTTGCTGAAGCAAACGAGCGCTTCTTCTTCGTGCGCATCACCGATGAGCGCGGACTCTGCCAGGGCGTGCGGCCCGGCATGGACATCGATGCTGTCGAAGCATTGAACACCGGGGCCGGGAGCGAAAGCGCGGCCCGAGATGTCGCGGCTGTGAGCACGCCGGAAGGGCTTTTGGTAGAGGTGACACCCCTGGAGAACGAGGGTGGCGGCTCCCGGGCTCTTACCGGTGAGCCTCTGGACAGTGTTGTGACGGTCACCAACACCGGCGCTGAACGGATCTATGCCCCGGTCCTCGAACTCGCTTTGTCCGGCGAGGCGGTTTCGGAAGATGCAGAGCTCGACGCAGCGCCGGCCAAGCCACGGCAGGATGCGGAAGCGGCCTTCTTTGACATCACCTGCGCGCTCGATGGCACAAACGCAACCTGTCCGCTGGGCTACGGCGACCGGGTCGAAGGGGGCAGGACCTATCTCGAACCCGGCGAGGCGCGCAGCATCCTGTTTCAGGTCACGGCCTGGGAGCCGGGGTCGCTGTCCGTGACTGCGCGCGCATCTGCCACGACCGGCGAAGCAGGGAAGCTCGAGGCCACGGCCTCGGAACGAAGCACCTTCACCGGTCCGATCCTCGGCCTGCGGCTCCTGGGCACCACGCCAGAACCATACGGTTACAGCGAAAATCCGCGCCTGCCGCTGCACGAGGGCAGGGAGATCACCCTGCGCTACGCCCTTCTCAACAGCCGCCAGGGCGGGCATGCCCGCGAAGTAGCGCTCGACTTCTTTACCCGCACGGGCGAAGTACGGTCGGTCTCTCTCGCCTCGGGAGCGGCGCTGCCCTGTGGCCGCCCGAAGACGACGGACAGGCAGGCCGCCGACTGCGTGATCGCCGGGCTCGCGCCGGGACAGAGCGTGGAGGTCGATGCCGCTTTCCGCTACGGTCGCCGTTTCATGGTGGAGGCTGCGGCCAGCGCCGGCCGGTCAACGCAGGACCATGTCTACGAGACCGGGATGGACGTCGACCCGGTCGTGACGGTGGGGTTTGCCCCGGCGCCCTCGTCGACGGTGGCCGAAGGACAGCGGATCGTCGCGTCCTTCGACGTCGCCAACCGCGGGCGGGGTTCCATCCCCGGCGGGGCACTGCAGCTGTTCCCACAGGGCGGCAACGCCGACGGCCTCGCAATCGAGACGGTCGAAGGCTGCAAGGCCGTGAAACTCGCCTCGGGCACTACCGAGTGCACTCTGGGCGCGTTCTCGAAAGAGACGCCGGCCGAGATCCTCGTCGTTACAACACCTGTGCCGGCTGGGGCCGAGGGCAGCGAGCTTAGGCTGGTATGGGAGTTGTCGGTGCCGGGCCACCGCTTTCCTTATCCCTCGACGGCCAATGAAAAGGGCTACGCGCAATACAGTGTCGGCAAGCGCGTTGCCGACCTCTATGTCGCGGAGTACCTGCCGGCGGAAGACCTGGAGCCCGGCGTGCCTCAGGTGATCCAACTCGAGATCGGCAACAAGGGGACCTGGCCGCAGGACGACGTGGTGTTGGACCTGCGCCTCGATCTCACCGATGAGAACGGCATTGCGGCTCCGGGCAGCCACCTGACGCGCGCCGCCGCCCTGCTGGACAACCCGGACCGCCCCGGCGAGATTATGGAGGCAGCCTGCGCGGTCTCGGGCAACGCGGCCCGCTGCTCGCTGGGGACGCTGCGGCCTCGCAGCGTCGACTCGATTATCTTCGAGATCAACTCCGGAGACCTTGCCGCAGGGCGCTACCGCTACGAGGCACGGATCACCGAAGGGCAGGGCGAGGCCGGCGATGCCGCCCGCACGCGGGACAACGCTGTGAGCGGCGGCGCTGCGATCTTCGCGACCGGGGAGTCCGTCGCCGACCTGCGTGTGTTCAGGGGACATAGCGATAAGGAGGCAGAGGCGCTTCAGCCTCAGGGCTTCAGCTTCTGGGTTGAGAACGACGGAACCATTCCGCAGGACGCCGTGGGTCTGAAACTGGACTTTGCAATCGAAACCCAGCAGGCCGTTCCGCAGGGCCTGCGCTTTCTGCGCAGTGTCTATGCGGTGGTTCCGAGTCTCGATGACAGCGCCCGGCCGGTGCGCCGCGTGCCCTGCGTCGTGAACGTGGGAACGGCATCCTGCGCGCTGGGGCGCCTGGAACCTGAGGGCTTGGCCCAAATCTTTGTCGAATGGGATCCCGCCGGGGTTGCCGGGCGCTACAGCTACGCCGTCTATCTGAACGAGGGCGCCGGGGAGGCGGCCGCGAAGCGGTTGGAAGACAATACGCTGCGTGGTGGGGCAGCGATCGTCGCTCCCGGCACGGCGGAGGTCACGGCCATTCAGGCTCCGGGTCCGGCGGGCAGCATCGAGTATCCGGCCAACGGCGACGACGTGACCCCGGGGTCTTCAGTGCTCGGCACCTTCCGGGACCTCGAGGACGATTACGAGCTCTGGTACTTCAGCTTCAGTCCGGAGCCGCGGCGGTACTACCTGCGGCCGGTGGAGCGCGATCCGGGCGCCTCCGGCATCTGGGCGATCCATGATCTCAGCCACGGGCGCCCCGGCCGCGCCGACATCGGTTATGTCTACCGCATCGGCATCCTGGCCGCCGATCCGGAGGCCAACACGAGCCTGCAAGAGAACGCCGCGCGGCTGAACGCTTTCCCGCCGGGGACGACGGTGCTGCACGAGATCCAGGTGACCCGGGTCGGCGAGTAGGAAAGGCTCCCTTAAGCCGCTTCCTGCTCGGCGCAGATCAGCCCGCCGTCTTCCTCGGTCAGAGGCACCTCCAAGAGCCTGCATCGGTGCGGGCTGCCGGTGGGGTCCCCGGCGCTGAAGTGCCGGCAGGTCCGGCAGAGACCGAAAGGCCGACTGCCGCGCCGGCGCAGGGTTTCGGCGAGCAGGCGGTGAAGGCCCCCCGTGAGCGTCTCCTTTTGCGCGGCGGAAAGGTTTGCGGTCCCGCGCAGCAGCGCCTCGATCGGGTCGCGGGCCAGCAGGCGCCTGCCCTTGGCCGTGAGGGTGAGGGCGACCTGGCGCCGGTCCTGCGGGTCGGACCGCTTGCCGATCAGACCTTTGCGCTCCAGCGCGTTCAGCGTCTGGGAAACCGTTCCCTTGGTCATGCCCAGGTAGGCCGTGACGCCCGAGGGCGTACGCGAGAAGCGGTTCGCCCGCGACAGATAGCGCAGGGCCTCCCACTGCGTCGGCTTGAGGCCCTCCGCATGGGCTTCGTTCTGCAGGACACGCGCGAGCCGCTCCAGCAGAAGGCCCAGGTCATCGGCGGTCTTCATCCTTTTATAGTATCGACTAAAAACTTTCCTTGCAAGCCGGAGGCTCAGGGATTACCTCGATAATATCGACTCGATACGAATGGAGATTCCGATGCCCAGACTCACACCCTATCCCCACGACAAAGCCGCAGGCGACCGCAAGGAACTGATCGATGCCGTCAAACAGCAGTTCGGCGGCGTCATCAACATGTTCGGGACCGTCGCCCACTCGCCGGCGGCGCTGGAGAGCATGCTCGGGTCCTTTGCCGCCCTCGGAAAAGGCCGGCTTGGGCCCGCTCTTGGCGAGCAGATCGCCGTTGCCGTCGCCAATGCCAATGGCTGCGAGTACTGCCTTTCCGCGCATACCGTACTCGGCAAGAAGGCCGGCGTGTCGGCAGAGGCGATGGAGGAGGCCCGTCAGGGCCGTTCGGCCGATCCCCGCAACCAGGCGGCCATTGCATTCGCGCTGAAGGTGGTGGAAGCACGTGCCCATGTCGAAGCCAGCGATCTCGAGGATTTGCGCGCGGCGGGCTTCGACGATGAGGAGATCGTCGAAATTGTCGCCCATGTGGCGCTCAACCTCTTCACCAACTACGTCAACGTGGCCTTCGATGTCGATGTCGACTTCCCTTCGGTCAAGCCGCGCCAGGCGGCGGCCTGACGAGTCATCGTTTGCCTCGTCTCACCGGCTCCAGCCGGGCAGCAGGCCGGAGCCGGTGGACCGATGGTCATGCACAGAGCGGAGTTCAGTCATGAGCGCGTTTTTCTTCTTCGACAACCTGGAGGTTACGGACCCGGCGGCCCTGGAGACCTACAAGAACAGCGTCGGCCCGGTGGTGGCCAAGTACGGCGGGCGTTACCGGGTCCTCGGCGGTGCGATGACCGCCTTTGAAGGGTCCTGGCAGCCAAGGTACCCGGTCATCATCGAGTTCGACGACGCGGACAAGGCACGGGCCTGGTACAACTCGGAGGACTACAGCGCGCTCAAGGCCCTGCGGCAGTCCGCGGTGGTCTGCAATGCCGTGTTGATCGAAGGCCTGTAACGCCTGGCTGCCGGCCTGCGACAAAAGGTGACAGAGCGGGCCTCTTTAGCTCCTGGCGAGGTTGGCCTATCTCTTTGGCGGAGGCGGGCGGGCCGCGACGGCCTGCGTCCACCAAGCTACCGCCTCCACTAAGTCTCAGTCGCCGCACCATCGCTTCGATCGGAGGATCGGAAATGGATTTGGCGACCCCTCTCACCCAGGCCCGCAAGGCCGTCCGGCAAGCTGTTTCATCGGGCGCGGCACCCTTTGGCCTGCCCGCCGCGCAGATCTTCGAACACGGCAGCCTGAAGCTTTTCTTCTACGAACCCCGCGGCGCCGACCATCAGCCGGTTCACGACCAGGATGAGGTCTATGTCATCGTCAGCGGGTTCGGTACCTTCGCTGTGGGGGACAGCGAGGCCAGCCTTGAGCGCAAGGCCTTCGGCCCCGGCGATGCGATCTTCGTGGCCGCCGGCAGGCTGCACCGCTTTGAGGACTTCACCGACGACTTCGAGACCTGGGTGATGATGTACGGGCCCGAAGGCGGCGAGCGGCCCACCGGGCCATCCGTCTAGTCGGAAGCGGGCCCTGCCACGCTCTCCGGTTCAGTCGGGGCCGGTTTCTCGTCCCGGCCTTTCTTTCCACCGGCGCGCTCGCTTACCCGCTGCATGATGACATAGAACACGGGGGTGAAGACCAGCGACATCACCGTCGCGGCGGTCATACCGCCAACCACGGCGGTACCGATGGCCTGGCGGCTGGCGGCTCCGGCGCCGCTGGCCACCACCAGCGGCATGAAGCCGGCGATGGAGGAGATGGCAGTCATCAAGATCGGGCGAAAGCGAAGCTTGGCCGCCGAGGCGGCGGCCTCCAGGATCGACCTGCCGGCCTCCCGCTCGGCCTTGGCGAACTCGACGATCAGGATGGCGTTCTTGCTGGCCAGGCCGATCAGCAGGACAATGCCGATCTGGGTGTAGACGTTGTTGTCGAACTGTCGTGCCACCAGCGCGCCGATGGTGCCAAGGAGGGCAAGGGGCACCACCAGGATGACCGCCGCCGGCATTGTCCAGCTTTCGTATTGCGCCGCCAGCACCAGGAAGACCAGGACGATGGCCAGGGCGAAAACCAGGATTGCCTCGGAGCCGACCTGCTTCTCCTGGAAGGACATGCCGGTCCATTCGAATCCCATACCCGCCGGCAGCTTCGTCTCGGCCAGTTGTTCCATCAGGCTGAGCGCCTGGCCGGAGGAAAAGCCCGGTGCCGCCTGACCGGTGATCGAAGCGCTGGGGTAGAGGTTGTACCGCAGCACCGTCTGGGGGCCCAGGATCTCGTCCACCGCGACCAGGGTGCCCAGCGGTACCATCTCGCCGGCGGCATTGCGCACGTCGAGCTGGCGGATGTCCTCCGGCTTGACGCGGAACCTGTGGTCCGCCTGCACCTTTACCTGCCAGGTGCGCCCGAACTTGTTGAAGTCGTTCACGTAGGCCGAGCCGAGGTAAGTCTGCAGGGTGCCGAAGACCTCGTCGAGGGAGATCTCCAGGGACTTGGCCATGGTGCGGTCGACCTCGGCGAAGAGCTGCGGCACGTCGGCGCGGAAGGTGGTGTTGAGGTTGGTCAGACCCGATTGCGCGTTGCCGTCGGCCAGGATTTCCTGAGACATCCGTTGCAGTTCCTGGAGGCCGCGCGCCTGCCGGTCCTGAAGCTGCATCTGAAAGCCGCCTGAAACCCCTAGGCCGGGGATGGCCGGGGGTGGGAAGGCAAAGGCGATCGCTTCCTGAATCTGGGACAGTTCCTGCTGCAGGCGTCCCAGGATAGCGCCTTGGGAGAGGGCCGGCTCCAGCCGCTCGCCCCAGGGTGTCATGGTGACGAAGACCGTTGCCGCGTTGGAGGCGTTGGTGCCGTCGATTATAGAGAAGCCGCCGAGGGAGACCCAGTCCGCCAGGCCTGGAATGTCTGCCAGGATGGCGTCGATGCGATCCAGCACCTCGTTGGTCCGCTCCAGCGCCGCGGCGTTGGGGAGCTGGGCCGAGATGATCACATAGCCCTGATCCTCGACCGGCAGGAATGCCGTCGGCAGCTGTTGGAACTGCCAGCCGGTGAAGCCGCCGAGCGCGACGAACAGCAGCATCATGACCGCGGTTATCCGTGTCAGCTTTTTGGTCAGGCCCATGTAGGCGTTTTCCGAGGCCGCGAAGACCCGGTCGAAGCCGCGAAAGAAGGCGTTCTTGCGCGCCTTTTGCGGTCTCAGCAGCAGGGCTGCCAGAGCCGGGGCCATGGTGAGTGCGTTGACCGAACTGAAGACGGTCGCCACGGCAATGGTGATGGCGAACTGGCGATACATCTGCCCGGTGATCCCGGGCAGGAAGGCGGCCGGAATGAAGACCGCCAGCAGGACCAGGGTGGTGGCGATCACCGGGCCGGAGACCTCGCTCATCGCCTCGATGGCGGCGTCCATGGCCGAGAGACCGTTGTCGATCTTCACCGCCGTGGCCTCGACCACCACGATGGCGTCGTCGACCACGATGCCGATGGCCAGGACGATACCGAAGAGGGTGAGCATGTTGAGTGAATAACCTAGCGCTCCCATCACCGCGAAGGTGCCGATCAGCGAGACCGGGATGGTGATCGCCGGGATGATGGTGGCGCGCCAGTCCTGGAGGAAGAGGAAGAGCACCAGGAAGACCAGTCCCGCCGCCTGGAACAGGGTCACATAGACCTCCTGGATCGAGGTCCTGACGAAGATCGTCGTGTCGTAGGGGATTTCGTAGTACATGCCCTGCGGGAAGCGCTGACTCATCTCCTCCATGGCCTGGCGGACGTCGCTGGCCACGGCGATGGCATTGGCGCCGGGCAGCTGATAGATCCCGATCGAGGCGGAGGGGATACCGGAGAGGCGCGAGGTGATGTCGTAGCTCTTGCCACCCAGTTCCACCCGGGCAATGTCCTTCAGATAGGTGATGCCGCCATCGGCGCCGTATTTGATAATGATGTCTTCGAACTGTTCGATCTCGGTCAGACGGCCCAGCACGTTCACCGAAAGCTGGAAAGACTGGCCGCTGGGGGCCGGCGGCTGGCCGATCTGCCCGGCGGCCACCTGGACGTTCTGCTCGCGGATAGCGGCGACCACGTCCTGCGTCGTCAGGCCCCGTGACTTCAGTGCCGTCGGGTCCAGCCAGACGCGCATGGAGTAATCGCTGGCAGGAAAGACGAAGACCTCGCCGACGCCATCGATCCGGCTCAGCGTGTCGCGCAGGTTGAGGGTGGCGTAGTTGCTGAGGAAGAGCTCGTCGTAGCGGTTGCCCTCGGAGAGCAGTGCGGCAAAGAGAATGATGTTGCTGGATTGCTTCTTGGTGTTGACGCCCTGGCGGACAACCTCCTCTGGCAGATTGGGCTCGGCCAGAGCAACCCGGTTCTGAACCAGGATCTGCGACAGGTCCAGATCGCTGCCGACCTCGAAAGTGACCGTCAGGGTATAGGAGCCGTCGCTGGCACTGGTCGAAGACATGTAGATCATGCCTTCGACGCCGTTGACCTGTTGCTCGATCGGTGCTGCAACGGTTTCGGCCACCACCTCGGCGCTGGCGCCGGGATAGACGGCGGAGACCTGAACCGTCGGCGGCGTGATCTCCGGGTACTGCTCGATCGGCAGGACGCCCAGGGTGACGATGCCGGCGATGACGATGACGATGGAAATCACCGAGGCGAAGATTGGCCGTCGGATGAAGAAGGCAGAGAACACTGCGGCTGCCCCCCGCTATTGCGTTGCGGTCTCGGAAGCGCGGCCTGGCGCCGCGCCCTGGCTGAGCTGCTGGCGCGCGGCGGTCAGGGCCGTGGCGGTGAAGTCCGCCATGTCTGCCTCCTCGGGCGTGACTGTCGACCCGCCGCGCACCCTTTGAAGGCCGACCACGACGACCCTTTCATCGTTGGCCAGGCCCTCTTCGATCACCCGCATGCCGTCGATCAGCTGGCCGATCCTCACGCTGCGCTTCTCGATGACGTTCTCCTCGCCCAGGACATAGAGGTAGCGGCCTGTCTGATCGAGGCCGATGGCCCGCTCGGTGACCAACGGCATGTCCGGTCGTTCCGCCGCGGCGACGCGCAGCCGCGCAAAGAGCCCGGAGATCAGCGCCGGGATCGGCCCCGGATTTTCGAAGCTGGCGCGCAGCTGCAGGGTCCCTGTCTCGGGATTGAGTGCGGACTCGGCGAAGTCCAGCGAACCCTTGTAGACGAAATCCGTCTGGTCCGCTGTCGACATCTCCACCGACACGGTCTCGCGCATTTCCGCTTCGTTGGTAACGCCGGCATCGATCGCGGTCGCCCGATAGGCGGCCCGGGCCACCAGCAGATCGCGTTCGTTGATCGAGAAGTAGACATACATTGGATTGCTGTCGGTAATCGTGGCCAGCAGCGTCGCGTCACTCTCACCCACAAGATTGCCGGTGTCGACAAGGTTGCGCCCGATGCGCCCGGTGATCGGCGCGCGGATGTCGGTGTACTCCAGGTCCAGTTCGGCCTGGCGCAGCGCTGCCTGTTTCACTGCGACCTCTGCCGTGGCCGAGCGTGCGGCGGCCTCTGCCTCGTCCAGTGTAGCCTGCGAGACGTTGCCGCGCTGGATCAGGGTTTCGGCGCGCTCCAGGGCTCTGTCGGCCTCGATCTTCAACGCATTTGCGCTTTCCAGCTGCGCCTTGGCAATCTCTACCTCGGCGATGTATTCGCGCTGGTCGATCATGAAAAGCGGGTCGCCCGCCTGCACGTCGGTGCCCGGGCCGAAGGTCATCTCGACGAGTTCCCCGGGCACCCGGGCGCGCACGTCGACCACCGCGGCCGCCTGGGTGATGCCGGTGAAGTAGAGGTAGTCGGTGATGTTCTGGACCAGGGGGGCGGCGACCTTGACCTTAGGTGGCGGCGGTTCGACGTAGGTGTTGCTTTCGCCGCAGGCCGCGAGCGCCAGAACGGCAAGGCAAGCCGGCAATAGACGCTTCATGCTCCCTGTCCCTCGTTCGCCTTCCTGAGGCCGCCAGCATAGCGCAGCGTCCTTGTCGCTGGCTACGGCTCATCACATCGCGCGGGCAATTCGGAGGTTCTCAAACGATCGGAACCGATAAGAAGCCTTCGCCCTGCAGCATGGGGTTCGGCGCGCTCCGCTCAGACATCCTCACCGAAAAACAGCAGGCAGCCGTCAGGGTCTTTCACGTGGAACTCGCGCATGCCGTAGGGTTGATTGAAGGGCGGGCGCAGCCGATCCTCCGGTAGGGTCTCAAGCTTGGCCCGCAGATCCTCGTAGAGGGCATTGAGGCCGCGAACGTGGAAGTAGATCGCGATGTTGTTGGCGGTGGCCTCCAGGGCCTTCGGGTCGTCGCAGTGGAGCAGCTGCAGGCCGACGGCCGGTTCGCGCATGACGATGGCGATGCTGGCGTCCTCGGCCAGGAATCGGGTCTCGAACCCCAGGGTATCGGTGTAGAAGGCGACGCTGCGCTCCACGTCGCTGACCGGCACGATGGTCATGGCGCTCTCGATGACCGGCCGTGTTTCAGTTTCCAGCATCCTTCGCCCCCTTATCGAAGCCTTAACCCTGACCCTATCAAATAGGGGACGGTCGATGTCATCAACAGCCATTTGTTTCAAATGCCGGATTACGCCGCCATCCAAGGGCAGGACCTGGGCAGGCTGCCGCGCTTCTGTGTCGTGCTGCGCGGAGAGTATCTCTCCGTCCCGGGCGAATCAGGTGACGACGAGCAGTTGGGGTTCTATGTCGTACGCACGGTGGCCGCAGGCGACCAGACGACGGCCGAGAAGCTTGCCCTCTTCGATCTGGAGGCGGAAATCCGCATGAAGGGTATGGGTCCGGTGCCCGACATCATGGAGATCGACAAGAGCCAGCGCCTCGACGACGATCAGGATGACGTCAACAGCGGCTTTATTCTCTACCCCGCAGAGCAGACGCCTTAACCGGGTGCGAGCAGGCGCAGGATCGCCGGCACCAGGGAGGAGGCCGGACGCTGCAGGGAAAAGACGCCCGCCGCATCGCTCTGGTTCTCCGTGCCGCAGATGACCGCGTCGGCGGCCGGCCAGTACAGCATAAAGCTCTTCAGGAAGCCGGTGTGACCCCAGAGTTCACCGAAACCCGGCGCGCCGAGGTCCTCGAGATTGAAGTGGCGCATGCCCAGACCGTAGGAGACTCCGCGTTCCCCGGTGGCGCGCCAGGCCATCATGTGCTGGCGGCTTCTGGGGTCGCGAAAGATCCTGTCCTCCGCAAAGGCGCGCAGAAAGCGTGCGAGGTCCGCTGCGGTGGTTACCAGGCCACCGCCCGCCCAGTCGGCTGAGATGCTGCGCATACCGCCGTAGTGAAGAGCGCCCACGTAGGGCTGCGAGACCACTGCGGCCGTGAAGCTCGGCGGTGCTTCGCGGAACAGCATGTAGGTCTCGTTCATACGCAGGGGGCGGAAGATCCTGTCGCGGTAGGCCTGGTGCAGGGGCATGCCGGTTACGGCTTCGATCACCAGTCCGGCGAGCACAAAGCCCGTATCGCAATAGTGCCAGCCGCCGGCGGGGGCAAAGTGGGCGGTCAGGTGCTCCCGGGTCCAGTCGATGACCTCCGGTGGCTGCCAGAGCCGCTCCGGGTCTTCCATGAGTTCGGCCATGAAGGGCGAGCGGCCGTCCTCGAGAGGCTTTCCATCGCCGAAACAGTCTGCGAGACCGCTGGTGTGTCCCAGCAGTTGGCGCAGTGTTACGAAACGTCCGCGGTCGAGGCCGCGGACGACATGCAGGCCGCTGAGCAAGGCATTGGGCAGGTAGGCGCCGATACCACGGTCGAGATCGAGTGCGCCCTCCTCGGCGAGCAGCAGGCAGAGCGTGGCGGTGAACATCTTGGTGATGCTGGCTGCGTGAAAGGCATCGCCCGGCCGCAGCGGCGCGCCCGAGACCCGATCCCGCAGCCCGGCTGCGCCGGCCCAGGTGAAGCCGGGCGACTCCACGCGCAGCAGAGCGCCGGGCACGGCTTTTTGCAACGTGACGCTTCTGTACAGAAGGCGTTGAAAGGCCTCTTCTTTCTCGATGGCCTGCAGTGGTATTGCCATAGCGCTCCTAGGCGTCTTGTGCCTCTCCCGAATGTTGGCGTTGACGCGGCTGGACCCAGGAGGGAAAGAGCTCCTTGGGGTTCAAATCGAGGTCTGTCCTGAAGGTGACCTTGGCATCGGACAGCAGGGCCCGGAGGCTGCCGTCTTCGTAGGCTTCGAAGAGTTCGGTGCAGCCGCCGATAAAGCGCCCGCCGACGAAGATCTGTGGAATGGTGACGCAGCCGGTGCGAGCGTTGAGGGCCCGGCGGATCCGGCCGCCCAGGTCGTCAGCCTGCAGGGCGACCGAGTCCAGATCGACGGAGCGATAGGGGATCTGAAGCCTTGCGAAAAAGCGCCGCACGGACCAGCAGAACTCGCACCACTCCAGTGCGAACATGACCACCGGCTCCGTCGGGTCGCCGATCGCCTGCGCCAGATAGGCCGTCGCCTCGGCATCGCTCTCCTCGGCGGGCTTCGCGGCAGCGCCGTTGGCGGTCTGCTGGGCGGGGGCACCGGGCGCCACGCTGTCGAAGCGCGCCGAGGGCGTGGTGCGGGAAAGGGCGACCTCTTCCTCGGTCATGTCCTCCGGGATATCCTCGAACAGCATCGTGCTGAGGTAGCGCTCGCCGGTATCGGGCAGCATGCAGAGCACCGTGCTGCCGGCCGGCGCGGTGCGGCAGACCTCCAGCGCGCCGGCCAGGGTTGCGCCGCCGCTGATCCCGGTGAAGATGCCCTCCTCGCGCGCCAGAGCGCGCGACAGGCGCAGGGCTTCGTTGCCATCCACCGGGATGATCCGGTCGACGTGCCTGGCGTCCAGGGCCGCTTCGGTCAGACGCGGAATGAAGTCCGGGCTCCAGCCCTGCATCAGGTGCGGGCGGAAATGCGGATGGCTGGCGCTGGGGCTGCCGTCGGCGTTGCGCTGCTGGCTTATGCCGCTGCCCAGGACCTGGGCGTTGTCCGGTTCGCAGACAACCACCTTGGTCTGCGGGCTCTCCGCCGCCAGGACGCGGGCGACGCCCTTCAGGGTTCCGCCGGTGCCGGAGCCGGTCACCCAGTAGTCGAGACCGCCATCTGCGAAGTCGGCGAGAATCTCCTGTGCGGTCGTGCGCGAATGCATCTCGGCATTGGCCTCGTTTTCGAACTGGCGGCAGAGAAACCAGCCATGGGTCTCCGCCAGCTCCTCGGCTTTGATCAGCATGCCGCTGCCTTTTTCCGCAGCCGGCGTCAGCACCACCTTGGCGCCGAAGAAGCGCAGCAGCTTGCGGCGCTCGACGCTGAAGTTCTCGGCCATGGTGACCACCAGGGGATAGCCCTTGCTGGCGCAGACCATGGCCAGACCGATTCCGGTGTTGCCGCTGGTCGCCTCGATGACTGTCTGGCCGGGCTTCAACAAGCCGCGCCGTTCGGCATCTTCGATCACGCCCAGGGCCAGGCGGTCCTTCACTGAGGCCATCGGGTTGAAGGCTTCCAGTTTGGCGTAGAGCTTCACGCCGTCCGGTCCCAGTTTGCGAATGCGCACGGCCGGTGTGCGCCCGATCGTCTCCAGTATGCTCTCGTATCGACGGCTCATTGATCATCCCCAAGTTATGTGCGTCGAGGCGGGCCGCAGCTTCTGCCGGCGGCCCGCCCTCGTCCGTCAGTAAGTTTTCTGCTGAGTCTAGGCGTCCATCAGCGGACTGAGTGCCTGGTTCACGCGCTGCGCCTGCGCTTCGGTGATGAGGTCGCCGAGAATGCGCTGGAACGGGCGGTGCTGGGCGCCGGAAAGGATGTACTGCCAGCGGTAGGCCTTCAGCACGCCTGCGCCGACGGCCTCCTGCTCGGCTCTGTCCAGGCTGCGTCCGCAGGTCTCCAGGAAATAGCGGGTATCCTCGGCCGCCTGGAGCTGCAGCAAGCCGTCGACGGCGCCGACAAGAGCGATGAAGTCATCGACGGCCTTGTCGCGTTCCGCATCGCTCAGTCTTGCATCGAGGCGGCGCAGCTCCAGCTCGTCCATGATCGCGTGCTGGCTCTCTTCCTTCCAATGGAACAGGAAGACGTCCTTGAACAGGGGCGAAAGGCTCTCGTCCGGCTCCAGGCTCTCGCGGTAATGCAGTTGTGTGAAGAGTTCGATGTGGAGGGTCAGCATCAGCACTGCCCAGGATTCCATACTGAGGACGGCCGCGGCGATGGCGTCCGGATCGCCGGCCTGTTTGTAGCCCGGGGGCATCTGCTCCTCGGTCAGCGCCTCGATGCGGCGGAAAAGCTCCTGGTGCTTCAGCTCTTCTTCGCTGAAGCGGACCAGGGCTTCCAGTGCGGTCTGGTCGCCCAGGGCATGGGCACGGCTGAGATCGAGAACCTTGGCATTGATGAAGCGCTCCACCAGCCCGAAGATGTAGGCATAGGTGCGGCCTTGGATCTGGCTCAGGAAGCGTTGTTCGGCGGTGGTGAGGAAGCCCAGCTCCTGGACCTTGCTCAGACCCTGGGGCAGGAATGTCTCGTCCAGGTCGAAGGCGCGCCCGCGAATCACGTCGCGATCGATGTCCCAGTTGACACGCTTGGAGGCTTCGATACAGCGTGCAAAACGCGCGCGGTCGCTATCGGCAATCTGGGTTTCGGTGTGGATCTGCATGGTTGTCTCCTGAGTCTCGGATCATCTTTCCGGGAGGTCTGCCGCTGCGTCGCCCGCAGACGGAGGGGTCAATGGCTTCTGGTTGGCATGAAGAAAGCGCAGGATGTGACGGCTCACGTCTTCTGTGTGGGTGATCGGCCCCATATGCCCGGCGCCCGCAATTGTCTCGATGCTGGAGCGGGGCAGCACGCTGTGGAGAAGCCGGATCACGGCTGCCGTCGGCGGCGGCGCCAAGGAGCCGCGGAGAAGCAGGACCGGGAATTCAAGACGGCGATACGACGACAGCGCCGTCGGTTCTTCGATCAACGCATGAAAGTCGAGCGGCGCCTTTGGCAGCCAGCGTGTGAGGACCTCCTGTAGAGAGGGCCGCAGGGCCGCCCAGGCCCCTTCGCCGCTCCAGTAATCGACGAAGTGCGATGCGGCGCCGCGGTAGTCTCCGCTGACAACACCCTGCGCCGTGGCCTCGGCGACCGCACGGATCTCCGAGAAGCTCGCAGCCTCGGCGGCTCCGGCTGCTTTCAGCAGGTGAAAAGCCGAAGGCTCGTAGAGCGTCATGCTGGTGACGGCATGCGGGCGCTGCAGGGCGATGTGCAGGGCGACGCCGCCGCCATAGGAATGGCCGATCAGATGAAAGGGTGCGTTCAAGGCATCGATCCGCTCGAGGATCGGCGCGGCTTCGTCCGCCAGGGCGAAGGGGTGCGCACCGTGCCAGTCAAGCCGGCCGTCGGCGCCCAGGAAGCTCGGGGCGATCAGGTGGAACGGCAGGTCCAGGCTGGCGGCCAGATGGCGCCATTGCCGGGCGTCGGAGCCCGAACAGTGCAACGCCACGACCGGCACCGGATGATCGGAATCCAGGCGTGCGAACGGCAGCGCTTTACGTAGAATGGTCATGGCGAAGGGTCATGGCGGTGGCTGGGCCTCGGACCGGCGGCGCGGACAGGTATCGCCGAAGGCCCTGGTCCGGGAAATCGGGCAGCTGTCCCGGTTCGCCTTGATTTCTTCCTCCCAACCGGTACAGCTGTCCCGGCTTGGAGGGAAAAGGGCGGTTCTCAGGCGTTTTCAGACGCCGGATCGTAGGTCGGACGTGTCGGCAAAGTTGAAACAGCGCATCAGGTTCGCCCGCTCCAATGACGGGACCTCGCTGGCCTGGGCCTCGGCCGGCCGGGGGCAGCCGCTGGTCAAGGCGTCCAACTGGCTGACCCATCTGGAATACGATCTGGAAAGCCCGGTCTGGTCGCACTGGGTGAACTTCTTTGCCGCGCATTTCCAGTTCGTGCGCTACGACGAGCGGGGCTGCGGCCTGACCCAGCGCGATGCCGGGGACCTGTCTTTCGAACGCTGGGTCGAGGATCTCGAGGCTGTCATCGAGGCGGCGGGGCTTGAAGGGCCGGTTGCCTTGCTCGGCGTGTCCCAGGGGGCCGCAACCGCCCTGGCCTATGCGGCCCGCTATCCTGAACGGGTATCGCGGATCATTGTCTACGGCGGCTATTCACAAGGCTGGCGGGCGCGCGGCGATCCGCAGGGAGCGAAGCTTTACCGTTCCATCGTCGATGTCATTTCCCTGGGCTGGGATCTCGAGAATCCGGTTTTCCGTGAGCTTTTCACCAAGCGCTTCATTCCGGCAGGAACGGCGGAGCAGATCGCCTGGTTCAACGATCTTTGCTGCAGGACCGTCGAGGCGCAGACCGCCGCGCGCCTCTTGAGCGCCCGTGCCGACGTCGACTTGGGTCCGCTGCTCTCCCAGGTGCAGGTCCCCGTTCAGGTCCTGCATGCGGCTGGTGACGAGGTGGTCCCTCTTGCCCAGGGCCGCGGCCTTGCCGCCGACCTGCCCAATGCCGAGTTCGTCAGCCTGGAGTCACGCAACCACATCCTGTTGAAGCCGGAACCGGCCTGGGCGCATTTCAAGGACGCTGTGCTCGACTTCATGGGGCAGACGCCGCGGCGCGGGGGCACGGGGGGCGCCGCCCTGGCAGGGTTGTCGCCGCGTGAGCGCGAAATCCTGGCCCTGATCTGCGAGGCCAAGTCGAACCCGGAAATCGCCAAAGCTCTGGGGCTTTCGGAGCGCACGGTGCGCAACCACGCCTCCAACCTCTTCCGCAAGCTGGGCGTGAAGTCCCGGGCCGAGGCGATCCTGCTGCGCCATGGCGCAGCAGAGCCTTAGGAAGGGCACCGCTGCCCGCGCCCTCCGCACTACCCCCAAAGGATAGTCGGAAGAACTAATATGTTGCTGCTTTGTTTCACCACCTTGCAGCGGTTCCCTTTTGCGATAACTATGCGGCCAGCTGTCGCCGCAGCATGGGGAGCCAAGTGAGGGCTTAAAGGCGTGAAGCAGCGGATCCGCTACGCTCGCTCAGCCGACGGCACTGCCATTGGATGGGCGAGTTTGGGCGAGGGCGTACCCCTCGTGAAGACATCCAACTGTCCGACCCACCTGGAATACGACCTGCAAAGCCCGGTCTGGTCGCACTGGGTGAACTTCTTTGCCGCGCATTTCCAGTTCGTGCGCTACGACGAGCGAGGCTGCGGCCTCTCGGACCGCGAGGTGGAGGACCTGACCTTCGACCGCTGGGTCGAGGACCTGGAGGCGGTGATCGACGCCGCCGGGATCGATGGTCCGGTGAACCTCCTTGGGGTTTCCAAGGGGGCGGCCACGGCGATTGCCTATGCGGCCAGGTATCCGGACCGGGTGTCCCGCATCATCATCTATGGCGGTTATGCCCAGGGCTGGGGCGCACGCGGCGACCCGCGCGGCGCCAAGCTGGCCAAGTCCATCGCTGAACTGGTCGCCCTTGGATGGGAGATGGAGAATCCGGTGTTCCGGGAACTCATCACCCGGCGTTACATTCCCGGCGGCAGCGAAGAGCAGGTCGACTGGTACAACGACCTCTGCCTGCGGACCATGACGGCGGAGATGGCCGGGCGGCTGCTCAAGTCGCGCGCCGACGTCGACGTCTGCCACCTCTTGAGCCGCGTTGCGGTGCCTGTGCAGGTGATCCATCCCAACCGCGACGAGGTGATCCCCTTCAGGGAGGGCCGCATGCTGGCCAGCGAACTGCCCAATGCGGAGTTCGTGGAGCTGGAGACCAACAACCACATCGTGCTCAAGCACGAAGCCGCCTGGATACGTCTCAAGGAAGCGGTGCTCGACTTCATGGAACGCAGCCCGATGAGCAGCCGCGGGCATGCCCACGGGCTCGGCGGCCTGTCCCGGCGCGAGAACGAGATCCTCTCGCTGATCTGCGAGGCCAAGTCCAACCCGGAAATCGCCGCCGTGCTCAGCCTTTCGGAGCGCACCGTGCGCAATCATGCCTCCAACTTGTTCCGCAAGCTGGGTGTGCGTTCGCGCACCGAGGCGATCCTCTACCTGCACAGCGCCACGCGGCGGTGACGCGCTAGCGTTCGGCCGGTGCCTTGATCTGAAGCAAGGTCTTCAGCAGGTTCGCGGTGCCGCGGGCATCGTCGATCGAGATGTGGTTGTGCGGCACGTGGCCCAGCCACTCCGGCGGAAAGGCCTCGGCCGAGCACTCATGCAAGGCCCGGCCCGTCCGTCCGGCGGCGAAGGCCTGGATGCAAAGGCCGGCGGTAAAGAACAGCCGCTCGCCGATCCAGGGACCCTTGAGCATACGGATATCGGCGAAGCGCCTGAGGTAGTAGTCGATCCAGGCCCCGTCGAAGGCCAGCGGCTGGGCTGCGAAGATCGGCTGGCCGGGCAGGCTGCGCACCCAGGCGGCGTAGCTCTGCATTACCTCTGCCGGCGGTTTGGGGTCGTGAGTCGCCGCCGCCCAGGCTTCTGGAAAGCCCTTGAACCACTCCATGGTGATCGGGTCTTCGCCGGCCTCCGGCAGGCGTGCCAGCACGGCCTGGAAAAAGTCGACCTCCTCGCCCTCTGCGTCTATGGCGACCGAGGCGAAGGCCAGCATGGAGTGTTCTCCAGGCGTCGGCCCGTTCACCTCGATGTCGGTGACAACATAGATTGGGTTCATCGCACCTCGTAGCCGGCGGCCACCAGGGCTTCGCCTGCAACCTCGCAGTAAAGGGCGTTGCACTCCTCGTCGAAATGGTTCTTCCAGTCGCCCGCGATGCCTTTGCGCAGGAAGCTCTGAGCATCCGCCTCGCCGGGCTGGCGCCCGCCGCTGAGGGCGCTGAAGCTGTTGCGCGCGACGACCGCCTCGATGGTGGCGGGCTCTGCGTCGCAGTCCAGCCAGTTGAAAAGCCGGGTCATCTCGGCGGGCGTGTCTCCCAGCATCGCTTCGTAGCGGAGGGAGAAATGACGGCCGGGAAAGCTTGCCGAGTCCTTCTGAAACTTGGCCATGGTGTCGCGCCAGGTGGCGGCGTGGCCTTTGATGCGGCCAACGAAGTCCGCGCGGTTTTCCGCCGCCAAGGGTTCGCGGTCCGGAAAGAGGTGGAACCAGAGGGAAACGAAGCAGTCTCTGCCGTCCCGGGTCGTCGAGATGACCCGGGCTTCCGGCAGGATGGCCCGCCAGGTGCTGAGCTGGCGCTTGTAGTCCGGGTCCTTGTCGCCGATCCAGCGCAGGGCGCCGTTCTTGCCCGCGGCCTCTGCCGTGCGCTGCACCGCGGACAGCCGGTCGAGAAAGAAGTACTGCATGGCTGTCAGCAGTTGGGGCTCGCCCAGTTCCCGGTAGACCGCGTCTTCCTTGTAGATTTTTGCGTTGGTCTTGGAGAGGGCGGTGTTGTACTCGCGGATGGCCGGGGCGAGGTGCGTAAGCAAAACGTTGAGTTTGCTTTCGCCCCCACAGGCGATTTGCGGATGACTGTCGAGCAGCCGCTGAAGCCAGGTGGTGCCGGACTTGGTGACCCCGGTCACGATGAAGAGTCCCACGCGCTCCAGCAGAGTGCCGAGCTCATCTGTGCCCGCCATAAACGTCATGCCGCGAATCCCCTGCCTGCGGAAGCTCTCTGTGCCCCGTGCATATCCGGCGGGGTCGGGCTTGTCCACAGGCCCGGTGACCCAGGAGGCCCCTGCCTTGAGAATTTATTCCAATCTCATTCATTGGCGGCCGAAGGCCGCCCGCTCCGCGCCCTCAGCCGGTGCGGCGCGGCAAAAGGGCTTGAAACCCAGGGGCGCGGCAGTCATTAAAGAAGGAGCCGCCCGATGCCGCATCACGGAATGCTGATACGCGCTTAGGCGGCAGCTTTGTGAGGAAAGGGCGTCACACATCCTGGGGGTCACCCCGACGGCGCCCTCCGGTCAGGCGGGTGGT
The DNA here is from genome assembly GCA_001657395.1 of Rhodospirillales bacterium BBD 1991-14. Classification (GTDB taxonomy): domain Bacteria; phylum Pseudomonadota; class Alphaproteobacteria; order Kiloniellales; family Kiloniellaceae; genus Pelagibius. Next base: position 275,387 of record LYSY01000006.1, read on the forward strand.
TATACGCGGCTGTTCAAGGCCGCGGGGCAGACAGGGGAACTCCATCAAATGAAGATCGCGATACCCAGGGAGCAGCGCCCGGACGAGGCGCGCGTCGCAGCCTCGCCGGAAACGGTCAAGAAGCTGATCAACCTGGGCTTCGAGGTCTCGGTCGAGACCGGCGCCGGCCTGGGTGCAGCCGTCACGGACGAAGCCTACGAAAAAGCCGGCGCTACGATTGCGCCTGATGCGACGGTGGCCTATGGCAACGCCGACGTGATCGCCAAGGTGCGGCGCCCCCTGCCGGACGAATTGAGGGGTGTGAAGTCGGGTGCGCTGCTGATTTCCATCGTCGATCCCTTTCGCGCCGGCGACGAACTGGGGCCTCTTCAGAGATCCGGTGTCACGGCCTTTGCCATGGACCTGATCCCGCGCATCACCCGCGCCCAGTCCATGGATGTTCTCTCCTCGCAGTCGAACCTGGCCGGCTACAAGGCGGTGCTGGACGGCGCAGCGGTGTACGGCCGCGCCTTTCCGATGATGATGACGGCTGCCGGCACGGTGCCGCCGGCCAAGGTGCTGGTCATGGGGGCGGGCGTCGCCGGCCTGCAGGCGATCGCGACGGCGCGGCGCCTGGGCGCGATTGTCTCGGCCACCGACGTGCGTCCCGCCGCCAAGGAGCAGGTGGAAAGTCTGGGCGCCAGCTTCGTGGCGGTCGAGGACGAAGAGTTCAAGCAGGCTGAGACCGCCGGCGGCTACGCCAAGGAAATGAGCCCGGAGTATCAGAAAAAGCAGGCCGAACTGATTGCCGAGACCATCAAGAAGATGGACATGGTGATCACCACCGCACTGATTCCGGGCCGGCCCGCGCCGAAACTGGTGTCGGCCGAAATGGTCGCCTCCATGAAGCCGGGCTCCGTCATCGTCGACCTGGCCGTGGAGACCGGCGGCAACTGCGAGCTTTCCGAGCCAGGCGAGATCGTCGAGACCGGCGGTGTGCAGATCGTTGGCCACGTGAACGTGCCGGGCCGTCTTGCCGCCGATGCGTCGGCGCTCTACGCCCGCAACATCCTCACCTTCATCGATCTGCTGGTCGACAAGGAGTCCAAGGCGCTCGCCATCGATTGGGAAGATCAGATCGTCGCCGAGACCTGCATCATCCGCGACGGACAGCTCGTTCATCCTGCGCTTGCGCCCAAGGATGCGCCGCCGCCAGCGGCTGAAGCGGCAACGCCTGAACCCCCTGCGGGGGAGCCTGAAACCGAACCCGAGTCAGGGCCAGAGCCCGGCAGCGACAAGCCCAGCGGCGACAAACAAGGAGGCTGACGGTCATGGCAAACGAGACTTTCTCCGAACGGGCTGCAGAGATCGCCAACGAGGCGCAGGCGCTGGCCAACGATGTCGCCTCCCTCGCGGTGGAGGCCAGCCGGCTTTCGGCCGAAAGCACGGCGGCGGGCGGTACCTCTTCCCTGGTGATCGGCCTCACGGTTTTCGTGCTTGCCGTCTTCGTCGGCTATCACGTGGTCTGGCGCGTTACGCCGGCACTGCACTCTCCCCTTATGGCGGTGACCAACGCCATTTCCTCGGTGATCATCGTCGGCGCCCTGATCGCCGCCGGACCGGCCGATTTCGGTTTCAGCGAAGTGATGGGCTTCCTCGCCGTCATCCTGGCCTCGGTCAACATCTTCGGCGGCTTTATCGTGACCCAGCGCATGCTGTCCATGTTCAAGAAAAAGAAATAAGGGGGCCGGACAACCATGAACGCTGATCTCGCCGCGCTGCTCTATCTCGTTGCATCGGTCTGTTTCGTCATGGCCCTGCGCGGGCTGTCGCACCCGACCACCAGCCGTACCGGCAACCTCTACGGCATGGTCGGTATGGCCATCGCCATCATCACCACCCTGGCGATGCCGGGCGTCGTCAGCTACGCGCTCATCATCGTCGGCATGCTGATCGGCGGCGCCATTGGCACCGTGATCGCCCTGCGCATTCAGATGACGGCGCTGCCGCAGCTGGTGGCCGCCTTCCACTCCCTGGTCGGCCTGGCGGCGGTCTTCGTCGCTGCTGCCGCCTTCTACAAGCCGCAGGCCTACGGCCTCGGCGTGCCCGGCGACATCAGCATCGCCAGCCTGATCGAGATGTCGCTCGGTGTCGCTATCGGCGCCATCACCTTCACCGGCTCCGTGGTCGCCTTCGCCAAGCTGCAGGGCCTTGTGACCGGCAAGCCGCTGGTGTTCCCGATGCAGCACCCGCTGAACGCCCTCCTTGGCATTCTGCTCGTGGTGCTGGTCGTGGCCCTCTGCCTCGGCCAGTCGGGCCTGGTGTTCTGGCTGATCGTGCTGATCGCCCTGGTGCTCGGCTTCCTCCTGATCCTGCCGATCGGCGGCGCCGACATGCCGGTCGTGGTCTCCATGCTGAACTCCTACTCCGGCTGGGCGGCCTGCGGCATCGGCTTCACGCTGCAGAACAACCTGCTGATCATCACCGGTGCGCTGGTGGGCTCCTCCGGTGCCATCCTCAGCTACATCATGTGCAAGGGGATGAATCGCTCCATCATCAACGTCATCCTCGGCGGCTTCGGCGGCGAGACCGCGGGCGCCGCGGCTGGCGACGACGAGGACCGCACGGTGAAGGCCGGCTCGGCCGACGATGCCGCCTTCCTGATGAAGAACGCCAGCAAGGTCATCATCGTCCCCGGCTACGGCATGGCGGTCGCCCAGGCCCAGCATGCCCTGCGTGAAATGGCCGACTTCCTGAAGAAGGAAGGCGTCGATGTGCGCTACGCCATCCACCCGGTGGCCGGACGCATGCCCGGTCATATGAACGTGCTGCTCGCCGAGGCCAACGTCCCCTATGACGAGGTCTTCGAGATGGACGAGATCAATCGGGACTTCAACGGCACCGACGTGGCCTTCGTCATCGGGGCCAACGACATCACTAACCCGGCCGCCAAGACCGACCCGGCATCGCCGATCTACGGCATGCCGATCCTCGACGTCGAGAACGCCGGGACGGTGCTCTTCGTCAAGCGCTCCATGGCCAGCGGCTACGCCGGCGTGCAGAACGAGCTGTTCTTCCGCGACAACACCATGATGCTGTTCGACGACGCCAAGAAGATGTGCGAACACATCGTCAAGGCGATGGAGGCCGACTGAGGCCCGCTGGCTTTGGCGGCTTGACCAGGGTGCGCGGCGGGGCCGGCATCTGGGCGCTTAGAGGTCGCAGCCGGGACAGTTTCGGCACCCGCTCTGGGCCCTAATGAGGCTTGGTCGAACCGCCGGCAGGAGCCGCGTTGGCAGCCGTCCCATCAGCAGGAAGCACGAGAGACGATGCAAGAACAGAGGAAGATTCCCGCAACCGTCATCACCGGATTTCTGGGCGCCGGCAAGACCTCGGCGATCCGTCATCTCCTGCAGAACGCCAAGGGGCGGCGTATCGCCCTGGTGATCAACGAGTTCGGTGATCTCGGCGTCGACGGCGAGATCCTGAAGGGCTGCGGCATCGAAGACTGCGGCGAAGACGACGTGGTGGAACTGGCCAACGGCTGCATCTGCTGCACCGTGGCCGACGACTTCCTGCCTACGATCCAGGCGCTTCTCGACCGCGCCGACCCGCCCGACCACATCGTCATCGAGACTTCCGGCCTGGCGCTGCCCAAGCCCCTGGTGAAGGCCTTTGCCTGGCCCGAGGTGCGCACCCGCACCACGGTCGATGGAGTCATTACGATGATCGACGGTCCGGCCGTTGCCGAGGGGCTCTTTGCCGGCGACCCCGAGGCCCTGGCCGCCCAGCGCGCCGCCGACGAATCCCTCGACCACGATACGCCGCTGGAAGAGCTCTTCGAGGAACAGCTTGCCTGCGCCGACATGGTGGTGATCAACAAGACCGACATGCTGGCGGAGGAGGCGCTGCGCGGGGTCGAGGACAGTGTCGCCCGCCATCTGCGCCCGGCGGTGAAGACCGTTCGCTCGGTGCACGGCGCGGTCGATGCCGCGGTGCTTCTGGGGCTCGACGCGGCGGCGGAGGACGATCTCGACTCGCGTCCCTCCCACATCGATGCCGCCGGTGAGCATGACCACGACGACTTCACGTCTTTCTCGCTGGAGTTGGATGAGACCGACGCCCCGGAGACACTGGTGCACCGGCTGCTCCCGGTCATCGCCGAGCACGGAATCCTGCGCGTCAAGGGTTTCGCTGCAGTGACCGGCAAAGCCATGCGCCTTGTGGTGCAGGGGGTCGGCGACCGGCTGCAGCACCACTACGACCGCGACTGGCGGCCGGACGAAACGCGCCGGACCCGCCTGGTGATCATCGGCGAGACTGGCCTGGACGAGGCAGCGATCCGGGCCGCGCTGGCGGGCTGAGCCCATGCACCTGCTGCAGGCGACGCCGGGGGCCATTGCCGACGGATCGGAGGCGGTGGATCTCGGCCAGACGCCCGGTGACATCGTCTTTCTTTCCGCGGCGGACACGGAGTTGGCCGCGCTTGCCGCCGCACAGGCGGCATTGGGGGATAAGGCGCCAAGCCTGCGCCTCGCCAATCTCATGCAACTCGGCCACAACCTTTCGGTCGATCTCTACGTCGAGCAGGTGATTTCCGGCGCCCGTCTGGTGATCGTGCGCCTATTGGGCGGCGAGAGTTATTGGCCCTACGGTGTCGAGCAGATCCATGCGGCCTGCCGTGAGCGGGGCATCGCCCTTGCCATGCTGCCGGGCGACGAACAGCCGGACCCCGGTCTTTCGGCTTACGGAACCCTGGCGGAGGACGCGGCGCTGCGCCTCTGGCGCTACTGCATCGAGGGCGGCCCGGAGAATGCGCTCAACCTGCTGCGCTACGCCGCCAGCCTGCTGGGCCGGGAGAGCAGCTGGCAGGAACCGCGCCCGCTGCTGCGGGCCGGCCTCTACTGGCCGGCCGCCGCCCAGCCTGCGTTGCAGGACCTGCAGCGGCACTGGCGCGCTGCCGCTCCGGTGGCCGCCATTGTCTTCTACCGTGCGCTGCTCCAGGCAGGAAACCTCGCCGCCGTCGATGCGCTCATCGCCGGACTGCAAGCGCAGGGGGTCAATCCGCTGCCGCTCTACTGCAGCAGCCTTAAGGACCCGCAGGCGGCGGAGGTGGCGGCGGCCCTGCTGGCCGAGGCGGGGACGGAAACCGTTCTCAATGCCACGGGCTTCGCCCTGACGGCGCCAGGCGCCGAGCGCGGCAGCACGCCCTTCGACGCCTGTGACGGGCCGGTCCTGCAGGTGGTCTTTTCCGGCGGCAATCAGGCCGTCTGGGCGGAGGGAATGACGGGCCTTTCGGCCCGCGATATCGCCATGAACGTCGCGCTTCCGGAAGTCGACGGCCGGGTGCTGACCCGCGCCGTCTCTTTCAAGGGCGAGGCGCGCTACGATCCGGCGACACAGACCTCCGTCGTCGCTTACGAACCCGTCGCGGATCGCATCGACTTTGTCGCTGCCTTGACGGCCAACTGGCTGCGGCTGCGCCGCATGCCGGCGGGCAAGCGCTCGGTCGCGCTGATCCTCGCCAACTATCCCAACCAGGACGGGCGCCTCGGCAACGGCGTCGGGCTCGACACCCCGGCGGGGACCCTGAATGTGCTCCGCGCCCTGAAGGCCGAGGGCTACGACACCGGCGAGCTGCCGCACGACGGACAGGCGCTGATCGAGCGGCTCGCGGCGGGGCCCACCAACGACCTGACGGCGCGTGCCGAGCGCCCCGGCGGCGAGCGTTATCCCTTGGCTTCCTACCGGCGCTTCTTCGCCCGGCTGCCGCGGGCGGTGCAGGGTGCCGTTGCGGAACGCTGGGGCGATGCCGCCGACGATCCCTTCGTTGAGGGCGACACGTTTCGGTTGGCGGCTTTTCGTCTCGGCAAGGTCGTCGTCGGCCTGCAGCCGGCGCGTGGCTACAACATCGATCCCGTCGCCAGCTATCACGATCCGGACCTGGTGCCGCCGCATGGTTATCTCGCCTTCTATGCCTGGCTGCGTGAGACGATGGGCGTGCATGCGGTCGTCCACATGGGCAAGCACGGCAACATGGAATGGCTGCCGGGCAAGGCTCTCGCGCTTTCGGAAGGCTGCTTCCCGGAGGCTGTCTTCGGACCGCTGCCGCACCTCTATCCCTTTATTGTCAACGACCCGGGCGAGGGTACCCAGGCCAAGCGCCGCGCCCAGGCGGTCATCGTCGATCACCTGACGCCGCCGCTGACGCGCGCCGAGACCTATGGCCCGCTGGCGGAACTGGAGCGCCTGGTGGACGAGTACTACGACGCCGCCGGCCTCGATCCGCGGCGTCTGAAGGTGCTGGGCGAGGAGATCCTTCAGCTCTCTGCGGCCAGCGGTCTCGACAAGGACTGCGGCATTGCCACGGAAGACGATGCCGAGACCGCGCTCGGCAAGCTCGACAACCACCTCTGCGAACTGAAGGAAATGCAGATCCGCGACGGGCTGCACATCTTCGGCGAGTCGCCTCATGGCTGCCAGGAAACCGATCTGCTGGTGGCGCTCACCCGCCTGCCGCGCGGCCGGGGGGATGGAGGCGATGCCTCGCTGATCCGCGCCTTGGCGCAGGATCTGGGCCTTGAGGATTTCAACCCGCTGGACTGTGTGCTGGGCGACCCCTGGTGCGGGCCGAAGCCGGCCTCACTTGGTCCGGCGGCAGGCTGGCGCAGTCAGGGCGACACGGTCGAACGCCTGGAACTGCTGGCGCAGGCGCTTGTGGCCGGAACCCAGGCCGCCGATCCGGACTGGACGGAAACGAGGGCCGTTCTGGCCAGCATCGAAGCGCAGGTCCGGCCCGCCGTGGCGGCTTCCGGCGCGGCGGAGGTTGCCGGTCTCCTGCGCGGCCTCGACGGCCGTTTCGTCGCGTCCGGGCCGTCCGGAGCGCCGACCCGCGGGCGTCTGGACGTGCTGCCGACGGGACGCAACTTCTACTCCGTCGACACCCGCACCGTGCCGACCCCGGCGGCCTGGCAGCTCGGCTGGGCTTCCGCCGAGCGACTGCTGCTGCGCCACCGGCAGGAGGAAGGGGGCTGGCCGCGGCGCCTGGCGCTCTCCGCCTGGGGCACCGCCAACATGCGCACCGGCGGCGACGATGTCGCCCAGGCCCTGGCGCTGATGGGTGTGAAACCGACCTGGGAGACGGCCTCGCGCCGCATCACCGGTTTCGAGATCCTGCCCCTGTCGGTGCTGGACCGGCCGCGCGTCGACGTGACCCTGCGGGTCTCCGGTTTCTTTCGCGATGCCTTTCCGGCGCAGATCGATCTGGTGGACTCCGCCGCCCGCGCGGTGGCGGTGCTCGACGAACCGCCGGAGCAGAACCCCCTGGCCGCCCAGGTGGCCGACGACAGAGCCCGGCTGATGGCCGAGGGGATGTCGGAGGAGGAGGCGCAGCGGCGTGCCGGCTTCCGGGTTTTCGGCTCCAAGCCTGGGGCCTACGGCGCCGGACTGCAGGCACTGATCGACGAGCGCGGCTGGCGCGAGACGGCGGACCTCGCCAGGGCCTACCTGGCCTGGGGCGGCTACGCCTATGGTGCCGGTGCCGGCGGGCAGGCGGCGCAGGATCTCTTCGAAGCGCGGCTCGGCAGTGTGGAGGCGGTGGTCCACAATCAGGACAATCGGGAGCACGATCTGCTGGACTCTGACGACTACTATCAGTTCGAAGGCGGGCTGACGGCAGCGGTGGAGCATCTCTCCGGCGCCCGGCCGCGGGTCTACCACAACGATCACTCCCGCCCCGAAAGCCCGAAGATCCGCACGCTGGAAGAGGAAATCGCCCGCGTGGTGCGCGCCCGGGTGGTCAATCCCAAGTGGGTCGCGGGGGTCATGCGCCACGGCTACAAGGGCGCTTTCGAGATGGCGGCGACGGTGGACTATCTCTTCGCCTTTGCCGCCACGACCGGTGCGGTCGCCGATCATCATTTCGATGCCGTTTACGAGGCTTACCTGGAAGACCCGGCCGTGCGATCCTTTCTGGAAGACAAGAATCCGGCGGCCCTGGCGGAGATGGCGGCGCGTCTGGCCGAGGCGCAGGAACGTGGCCTCTGGCGCGCCCGTTCCAACTCCGCCGCCGGAGAACTCGCCGCGCTCACCAAGCTGGAGGTTGCCTGAACATGGCGGAGATGAGCGAAGAGGACATCAATGCGCGGGCCAACGAGAAAGCCCGCAAGCGCAAGGCCGCCCGCGACAAGATGTTGGCCGACAAGACCAAGGAAAAGGGTCTGCTGATCGTCCACACCGGCAAGGGCAAGGGCAAATCCACTGCGGCCTTTGGCCTTGTGTTCCGGGCGTTGGGCAACGGCATGCGTGTCGGTATCGTGCAGTATGTGAAAGGCAAGTGGGAGACCGGCGAGCGGACGGCGCTGGACAAGTTCTCCGACCAGGTGACCATCAAAGCGATGGGCGAGGGCTTCACCTGGGACACCCAGGACCGCGCCCGCGACATCGCCGCGGCCAAGGCGGCCTGGGAGAAGTCCAAGGAGATGATCGAGGCCTGCCGCGGCCCTGCCAATTCAAAAGAGGGCCGTCCCTATGACATGATCGTCCTGGACGAACTGAACATCGTGCTGCGCTACGACTACCTGCCGCTGGAGGAGGTGGTGGCGGTGCTCGACAATCGTCCGGAGATGCTCCACATCGTCGTCACCGGGCGCAACGCCAAGCCGGAGCTCATCGAGGCCGCCGATCTGGTGACCGAGATGACCCAGGTCAAACACCCCTTCCGCGAGCAGGGCGTTAAGGCGCAGGTGGGGATCGAGTTTTGAGTTCGATCCCGGCCATCATGATCCAGGGCACCGGCTCCGATGTCGGCAAGTCCCTGATCGTGGCCGGGCTCTGCCGTGCCTTTGCCCGGTGCGGCCTGACGGTGCGGCCCTTCAAGCCGCAGAACATGTCCAATAACGCGGCGGTCACGGCCGACGGCGGCGAGATCGGCCGCGCCCAGGCGCTGCAGGCCCGCGCCTGCGGCGTAGCACCGGTCACCGACATGAACCCGGTCCTGCTGAAACCGCAAAGCGAGATCGGCGCCCAGGTGGTGGTGCAGGGGCGGATCTGGGGCAACGCCAAGGCCCGCGCCTATCAGGCGCTGAAGGGCGAGCTGCTGCCGAAAGTGCTGGAAAGCTTCCGGCGTCTGTCGGCGCAAGCCGATCTGGTGATCGTCGAGGGGGCGGGCAGCCCGGCGGAGGTGAACCTGCGCGCCGGCGACATCGCCAACATGGGCTTCGCCGAGGCGGCCGATCTGCCGGTGGTGCTGGTGGCCGACATCGATCGCGGCGGCGTCATCGCCAGCCTGGTTGGCAGCCACGCCGTCATTGCCTCTGCGGAGGCGCGGCGCGTCGCTGGCTACGTCATCAACAAGTTCCGCGGCGACGTCAGCCTCTTCGACGACGGCCTCAGCATCATCACCGAGCACACAGGCTGGCCCTCCCTGGGGGTGGTGCCCTTCTTTCCGGCGGCGGCACGTCTTCCGGCGGAGGATGCGGTGGTGCTTTCGCACAGCCGTGTAGCCGAGGGTCGGGAGATCAGGATCGCTGTGCCGCAGCTCGCGCGCATTGCCAACTTCGACGACTTCGATCCCCTGATCGCCGAGCCCGACGTGGCACTGGACTTTGTCGAGCCGGGCCGGGCGCTGCCCGGCGACGCCGATCTGGTGATCCTGCCGGGTTCCAAGGCGACGCTCGCAGACCTGGCGTTCCTGCGCGACCAGGGCTGGGACCTCGATCTGCGCGCCCACCTGCGCCGCGGCGGCCGGGTGCTGGGCATCTGCGGCGGTTATCAGATGCTGGGGCGGCGCATCAGCGACCCCCAGGGGATCGAGGGACCCGCGGGCGGGACCGCGGAAGGCCTGGGGCTGCTGGCGGTCGAGACGCGCCTGACGGATGAGAAGACGCTTCAGGAGGTGGAGGGCCACCACCTGGAAAGCGGTGCAGAGGTCAGGGGCTACGAGATCCACGTCGGCGTCACCGAAGGGCCGGACCGTGCGCGGTCGTATCTTGAGCTGGCCGGACGCCCGGAGGGGGCGGTTTCCGCTGACGGCAAGGCGGCAGGCTGTTACCTGCACGGCCTCTTTACGTCCGATGCCTTCCGCCAGGGGCTGCTTGCGATGCTCGGCGCGCAGGCCCACGCGGGCTTGGCTTACGAATCGATGGTGGAGGAGACTCTGGACGCCCTGGCGGGGCATCTGGAGAGCCACCTGGAACTGGACCGGATCCTGGAGATCGCCCGGGGCGGAGAGGTGGCGCATTTCCCTTTGCCCCAACCCCGCCAGGCCCCCTAAAGTCCCTGCTCGAAACAGAGCAAAGGGGCGTACAAGGAGAGACGGATGAGCAAGATCGGTGTGATGGTCTGCGGTCATGGCAGCCGCGATGAAGGCGCGGTGCGGGAGTTCGAGGCTGTGGCCCGCGGTATCCGCGAGCGCCTGCCCCACTTTGACGTGGAGAGCGGCTTCCTGGAGTTCGCCCGGCCGATCATCCGCGACGGCCTGGACAAGCTGCGTGGACGTGGTGTGACCCAGTGCCTGGCGATTCCCGGCATGCTCTTTGCCGCCGGCCATGCCAAGAACGACATCCCGTCGGTCCTTAACACCTATCAGGCCCAGCATCCGGAGATGTCGATCGACTACGGGCGCGAGCTGGCCATCGACCCGAAGATGCTGAAGGCCGCCAGCGACCGCATCGAGGAAGCGATGAGCGGACTGAGCGACGACGTGCCGCGCCATGAGACGCTGCTGATGGTGGTCGGCCGCGGCGCCTCCGACCCCGACGCCAACTCCAACGTCGCCAAGGTCATGCGCATGCTCTGGGAGGGGCTGGGCTTCGGCTGGGGCGAAACCTGCTATTCCGGCGTCACCTTCCCGCTGGTGGAGCCGGGCCTGGAGCATGCCGCGCGTCTCGGCTATCGCCGCATCGTCGTGTTTCCGTACTTCCTTTTCACTGGCATCCTGGTGAAGCGCATCTACGACTACACCGATCAGGTGGCGGCCCGGCATCCGGAGATCGAGTTCGTCAAGGCGCCCTACCTGAACGACCATCCGGCGGTGCTGGATGCCTTCGCCGAGCGCGTGCAGGAGATCCTCGACGGCGAGAACCTGATGAACTGCAAGCTCTGCAAGTACCGCGAGCAGGTTCTGGGCTTCGAGGCCGAGGTCGGTCTGGCCCAGGAGAGCCACCACCATCACGTCGAGGGCGTCGGCACCGGCGGCCATTCCCACGACCATGATCACGGTCACGATCATGACCATGGGCCCGGCCACGGAAATGGGCACCACCACCACAGCCACGATCATGGGCACGGACATGATCATGGACACGGCCACGGCCACGGGCATGACCACCACCATCATCCCTATCCCCATGCCGACCACCCCCTGGGCCCGGTCAGCATGAAAAAGAAGTCGGCGTGACAGCCACAGACCGCCGTTCGCCATGACCGCTGCGCTCGACGACTACATCCGCGATCCCGCGGAGATCACCCGCCGCTCCTTCGAGATCGTGCGGGCGGAGACCGATCTTTCGGCGCTGCCGCCTGACGTGGCGGAGGTCGCTCTGCGGGTGGTCCATGCCTGCGGCATGCCGGAAATTGCCGGCGACCTGGCCTGTGCCGGCGCTCTCGTTGCTGGCGGGCGCGGTGCTCTGCAGGCGGGCCGTCCGGTCCTGGCGGACTGCCGCATGGTCGCCGACGGTGTCACGCGCAGCCGTCTGCCGTCCGACAACGCAGTGATCTGCACTCTGGGCGATGCGCGCACGCCCGCGCTGGCGAAGACCTTGGGCACGACCCGCTCCGCCGCTGCGGTGGACCTTTGGGAAAAGGATCTCGATGGCGCCGTCGTTGCCATCGGCAACGCGCCGACAGCGCTGTACCGTCTGATCGAGGTTCTCCGGGGCGGCGCGCCCCGGCCGGCGGTGGTCCTCGCCTTTCCGGTCGGCTTTGTCGGCGCGGCGGAATCGAAAGAGGCGCTGATCGCCGCAGACCTTGGCATTCCTTATCTTACCCTGCGCGGACGGCGCGGCGGTAGCGCCATGGCGGCGGCCGCCGTGAACGCCCTGGCCCGCGCCGGCCTGTGATGGTCATGGCGGGCAAGACGGAAACCAGCCCCTGGCTGTCGCTGATCGGGATCGGCGAGGACGGGCTTGATGGGCTGACGCCTGCGGCCCGCCGACTGGTCGACGATGCCGAGGTGTTGGTCGGTGGGGAGCGCCACCTGGCCATGGTGCCGCCGGACGGGCGGGAGCGGCTCGCCTGGCCGAGCCCGCTTGCCGCCCTGCTCGATGAGATCGAGGGGCGGCGCGGCCAACGCGTCTGCGTGCTCGCCACCGGCGATCCGCTCTGGTACGGCATCGGCGTTTCCCTGCTGAAGCGTATCCCGCGCGCAGAGATGACTCTGCTTCCTGGGCTTTCGGCTTTCGCGCTGGCCGCCGCCCGCCTGGGCTGGCCTCTGGCGGAGGTGCAGACCCTGACTCTGCACGGACGCCCCCTGGCTCTGCTTCAGTCCACCATTCAGCCGGGTGCCAGGCTTCTGATCCTGAGCGAGGGGGCGGAGACGCCGGCGGCGGTCGCAGCGCTGCTCTGCGAGCGCGGCTATGGCGAAAGCCGCATGACGGTCCTGGAACATATGGACGGTGTTGCCGAACGCCACCTTGAAAGGACCGCCGAAAGCTGGCAGGTCAACGACGTGGCGGCGCTCAACACCCTGGCCGTCGACTGCATCGCCGGGCCGGCGGCGGCCCTGCTGCCGACGACGCCCGGCCTGCCGGACGAGGCCTTTCGCCACGACGGCCAGATGACCAAGCGGGAGATGCGGGCAGTGACCCTGGCCTCGCTCGCCCCTGTCGCCGGCCAGTTGTTGTGGGATGTGGGCGCCGGCTGCGGCTCCGTGGCGATCGAATGGATGCGCGCGGCGCCGCGCAGCCGCGCCGTCGCCATCGAGCGCAAGGCGGAGCGCCGGGCGATGATCGCCGAAAACGCCGAGGCCCTGGGCACGCCGATGTTGGAGATCGTCGCCGGGGAGGCGCCCGCCGCCCTGGCCGGGCTGGAAGCGCCGGATGCGGTTTTTATCGGCGGCGGCGTGTCGTCACGGGACGTCATCGAAGCCTGTTGGGCGGCACTGAAGCCTGGTGGCCGTATGGTGGCCAACGCGGTCACCCTGGAAGGGGAGCAGGCGCTGCTCGCCTGGCAGCAGCGTGAAGGGGGGACGCTCAGCCGGCTCTCGGTGTCGCGGGCCGAGGCGGTCGGGCCCTTTCAGGGCTGGCGTCCGATGATGCCGGTGACCCACTACGCCCAGACGAAGGCGCGGGCTGCCCGGCGGGCGGCGGACACGCCGTGAGCGGCAGGCTCCCGTGACCGGCAGGCTCTATGGTCTCGGCATCGGCCCCGGCGATCCGGAGCTGCTGACGCTGAAGGCCTTGCGCCTGCTGCAGGCCGCGCCGGTGATCGCCTATCCGGCCCCGGAAGACGGCGACAGTCTGGCGCGTGCCATCGTCGCGCCACACTTGCCCGGCGGCCAGACTGAGATTGCCATCCGCATGCCCATGGTGGCGGCGCGCTTTCCCGCGCAGGAGGTCTACGATTGGGCGGCGGGCGAGATCGGCGCGCATCTGGAGGCGGGCCGCGATGTGGCGGCGCTCTGCGAGGGCGATCCTTTTTTCTACGGCTCTTTCATGTATCTCTTCGGCCGGGTGGCGGAGACCCATGCGGTGGAGGTGGTGCCCGGCGTCTCCTCGCTCACCGCCTGCGCCGCCGTGCTCGGGGCGCCGCTGGCGGCGCGCAACGACGTGCTGACGGTGATTCCGGCCCCGCTCGATGAGCAAGCTCTGGCCGAGCGCCTGCGCGGTGTGGAGGCGGCGGCTGTCATCAAGGTCGGGCGGCACCTGCAGAAGGTACGCCGCGTGCTGGCCCGGCTTGGCCTGTCGGACCGGGCGCGCTACGTGGAGCGGGCCACCATGACACAGCAGCGCATCCTGCCGCTGGACAGCTTGGAAGAAGAGGGGGCACCCTACTTCTCCATGATCCTGATCCACCGCCGCGGGGAAGCCTGGACATGAGCGCGCCGCAACTGAACTCTCGGCAACTGGCCCCTGCCGTCGTGGTGCTGACCGCCGGTGGACGCGCCCTCGCCGAACGCCTCCGCGACGTGCTGCCCCAGGCGCTGATTCATGGCCGGCGCGGGCGGATCGAAGAGGCCGATGTCGTCTTCGACGACTTCACCGCCACGCTGCAGGGCGCCTTTCTCGAGGGCCGGCCCCTCGTCGTCATCGCGGCCAGTGGAACGGTCATCCGCGCCCTGGCGCCGCTTCTGGCCGACAAGCGGGTAGAGCCGCCGGTCGTCGCCGTGGCTGAAGACGGCGGGGCGGTGGTGCCTCTGCTGGGCGGCCATCGCGGGGCCAACGACCTGGCCCGGCGGATCGCCGGCCAGCTCGGCATCGAGGCCGCAATCACCACTGCCGGCGACCGGCGCTTCGGGGTGGCCCTGGACGCGCCGCCCCAGGGGTGGCGCCTGGGAAATCCGCAGCACTACAAGGGCTTCGCCGCCGCTCTTCTCTCCGGCGCGGAAGTTAAGATGGAGGGTGAAGCAGACTGGCTTTCGGACAGCGATCTGTCCTTGGCTGCGGACGGCAGCTTGGTCCTGCAAGTTACTGAAAAAAATGGAAACCCGGCCGAAGCTCAACTGGTTTATCATCCGGCGCTGCTCGCCCTCGGCGTCGGCTGCGAGCGCGGCACCGACCCGGCGGAACTTGCCACGCTGGTTGAGGAAACCCTGGCGCAGGCCGGGCTGTCGCCGCTGGCGGTTGCGGGTGTCTTCTCCATCGATGTGAAGGCGGACGAAACGGCGGTGCAGGATCTCGCCGCGGATCTGGGCGTGCCGGCGCGCTTCTTCGATGCGGCGACACTCGAGGCCGAAACGCCGCGCCTCGCCAACCCCTCCGATCTCGTCTTCCGGGAGGTGGGCTGCCACGGCGTGGCCGAGGGTGCCGCGCTGGCCGCGGCGGGTCCGCAGGCAAAGCTGATCGTCGCCAAGACGAAGTCGAAGCGCGCCACCTGCGCGGTCGCCCTGGCGCCCGACATCCTCGACGCCAAGGCGCTGGGGCGCGGCCGCGGCAGCCTCGCTGTGGTCGGCACCGGGCCCGGCGATCCCGTCTGGCGGACGCCGGAGGTCGAGGCGGCCGTGCTGCGCGCCAGCGACCTTGTCGGCTATGGCCTCTATCTCGATCTGCTCGGGCCCTTGGCCGCCGGCAAGGCACGCCACGGCTACGACCTGGGCGAAGAGGAGACCCGAGTGCGGGTCGCCCTCGACCTCGCGGCGGAGGGCCGCGACGTGGCGCTGGTCTGCTCCGGCGATCCCGGCATCTATGCCATGGCGGCTCTGGTCTTCGAGCTTCTGGAGCGCGGCGGGAACGCCGCCTGGAGGCGCGCCGCCATCACGGTCATGCCCGGGGTCTCGGCGCTGCAGGCTGCCGCCGCGCGCGCCGGGGCGCCGCTGGGCCACGATTTCTGCACCATCTCTCTGTCGGACCTGCTGACGCCCTGGCCGGTGATCGAGCGGCGCATCGAAGCGGCGGCGGCGGGCGACTTCGTTATCGCCTTCTACAATCCCGTGTCGCGGCGCCGCCGCCAGCAACTTGCGACAGCCGTCGAGATCCTGCGCCGCCACCGTCCAGCCGAAACGCCGGTGGTGCTGGCGCGCAACCTGGGCCGCCCGGGCGAGAGCCTTTCGGTCATGAACCTTGAGGCGCTCTCGCCGGACAAGGTGGACATGCTGACCGTTGTGCTCGTCGGCTCTGGCGAAACCCGCCGGGTCGCTCGCGGCGACGGCGGTGCCTGGGTTTACACCCCGCGCGGCTATGCTGCCAAGGCCGGGAAGTCATCGGAGGATGCGGCGTGACGGTCTACTTCATCGGTGCCGGGCCGGGGGCGCCCGATCTCATCACCCTGCGCGGCCGCGACCTGATCGCGCGCTGCCCGGTGGTGCTCTACGCCGGCTCCCTGGTGCCGTCGGAGGTGGTGGGCTTCGCCGGGCCCGATGCCCTGGTGATGGACACAGCCTCCATGACCCTGGATGAGATCATCCATCAGATCATCGAGGCCGACGCCGTGGGCCAGGACGTGGCGCGGGTCCATTCCGGCGACCCTTCGCTTTATGGGGCCATTGCCGAGCAGATCCGCCGGCTGCGCACCGCCGAGATCGCCTTTGAGATCGTCCCCGGCGTGCCCGCCTATGCCGCCGCTGCGGCGGCGCTGGAGAGCGAACTCACCCTGCCGGGCATCAGCCAGACACTGATCCTCACCCGCACGGCGATGAAGGCCTCGGCCATGCCGGAGGGGGAGGACCTGGCGACCCTGGCGCAGAGCGGCGCCACCCTGGCGATCCACCTGTCGATCCGCAATCTGAAGCACATCGAGGCGGAACTGACGCCCTTCTACGGTGCCGACTGCCCGGTCGCCGTGGTCTACCGCGCCTCCTGGCCCGACCAGCAGATCATCCGCGGCACCCTGGCCGATATCCGCCAGAAGGTAAGGGCCGCCAAGATCACCCGCACGGCGCTGATTCTGGTCGGGCGGGTGCTGGCCACCAGCGACTTCAGCGACAGCCGACTTTACGACCCCGATCACGTCCACGTGCTGCGCCCGAAGCGACGGGCATAAGACCAGGAGCGCGAACACAGCGATCCCTCTGGTCCGCGCGCGCCGGTGCTGACACAATGACAGTCAGCAATCGACAGGGCGCTTGACCGCATACGAACGAAGTGCCCTTGCTCAGATAAGCGATCGCGGGAGACGTGGCATGACGGTTCTCCGGAAAGGCGTGCTGGCCGCCCTGGCCGTTCTTACCTGGACTCTTTTCTCTGCGGCCCCGGCTGAGGCGAGCAAATGCGTTGCCTATGTCGACAACGGCGCCCAGCTGGTGCCGGTTGGTTATGCCCCGGCGCAGGCGGCAGACACGGTGGAGGTCACTTTTGTGGGCCATGCGACCTTCCGCCTGACGACGCCCGCGGGGGTAATCATCGCCACCGATTACGCCGGTTATGCCGGGCCCGGGCCGGTGCCGACCGTGGTCACCATGAACCACGCCCATGAAACCCACTATACGCCGTTTCCCGATCCGGCGATCCAGCACGTCCTGCGCGGCTGGAATCCGGAGGGCGGTCCCGCTGAACACGATCTCACGGTGGCCGATGTCTATATCCGGAATGTGCCCACCGACATCCGAAGATGGGGCGGCGGGTTGGAGCGCCACGGCAACTCGATTTTCATCTTCGAGGTTGCTGATCTCTGCATTGGTCATCTGGGCCATCTGCACCACAAGCCGACCCAGGAGCAACTGGCGCTGATCGGGCGCCTCGACGTGGTCCTCGCACCGGTCGACGGCACCTACACGCTTAACCTGCTGGACATGATCGAGGTCCTGCAGGATCTGCGCGCCAGCCTGGTGATCCCCATGCACTACTTCGGCGGCGAGTCGCTGCGGCTCTTCCTCGCCGGCATGGTGGAGGCCTTCGAGATCGAGGTCTCGCGCGAGGCGACGATGGAGGTTTCCTTGCGGACTCTGCCGCGCGAGCCGACAGTTTTGGTCTTGGGGGGACCCTAGAGCAGACACGCTCTAGGACGTGAGGGCGGTGCGAGCGCGGCGGTGTCCGCTCGCACACCTTTGGAACAAACGCTCTTTTAGTTCTGCGCCGGCGCTGCGGCTGCGCGCAAGGGTGAGTCGACGAAGGAGATGGTGGTGTGACCACCGCCGCCGCTCTTGGTCTCGACGCCGTTGCGGATGGAGCCGACCAGCTTCTTCATGCCCGGAT
>LYSY01000007.1 GCA_001657395.1 Rhodospirillales bacterium BBD 1991-14
AGACGTTGGGGGAGGGTGAGGGGGACGCACCCCCCCCCCCCCCCCCCCCCGCCACCATCCCCGTGACTGGGGGCGCGGGGGGCGGGGGGGGTGCGCCGCCCGGCCGCTGACTCCCCCCCCCGGCATCTGCGGGGTGGGGGGGGGGGGGGGGGGGGGTGGCGTCCCCCTCACCCTCCCCCAACGTCTCTTCTTGGGCGTGGGCCCCTCCCTCTCCCCTGGTGGGAGAGGGTTGCGCAGGTTTGGCGAACCGGGAGGTGAGCCTTAGCCGAAGCTGGGTGAGGGGGACTGCGGTGGCGGGGGCCGTGCTCGCTCGGAGATGCGGAACCAAAGCCCCCTCACCCTCCCGCTTCAGCTCAGATGTCACCCTCGGACTTGTTCCCCTTTGGCTTCATGGGGGTCCATGCATCCGCTGCACGGACCGGGGTTCCAAGGCCCCGGTCGCGCCCAGCCATGGATGCCCGGGTCAAGCCCGGGCATGACAGTGAAAATGGAAAGCACCCTCACCCTCCCGCTCACGCGGGCCCCTCCCTCTCCCCCCTCTTTCATGAAGACCTGGGGGAGAGGGGAACTACAGCGGGCCGCCCGCCCTCAGGCGTCCGTCTTCACGCCCTTCCCTTCCGCCCCCACCGCCTCCACACCGCCATCGACCCCGTCGACCGTCACCTCGGGCAGGTGGCAGAAGCCCTGGGGCGGGACCTCCAGGGCGGCGTTGAACTTGCTGGACATGTTCTGGAAGGCGATGAGGCCGGTCAGCTCGGCGCGCTGGTCCTCGTCGAACTGCTCGGTCAGGGCGGCGGCCATCGCCGACGTGACGGCCTCCCCCGTGCGGGTCACCGCCTCGGCGTAGTCCAGCGCCGCGCGCTCCGCCGCCGTGAAGTCTCCACTCTCACGCCAGCGGTGCAGGGCCTGGATCTTCTCCGCCGCCACGCCGCGCTTTTCCAGGGTCGCCGCGTTCACGTCGACGCAGAAGGCGCAGTGGTTGATCTGCGAGATGCGCACGGTGACGAGGGAGCGCAGGGCCGGGTCCAGCGGCGAGCCGCGGCGGTTCAGCGCCCCGTAGAGCAGCGCCAGCGCCGCGAAGACCCAGGGCGAGCGGCCCCAGAGCAGCCCCGGTTCCAGCACCTTGCCGTAGCTGCGCTTCTGCTTCCAGAAGAACAGGCGGATGAACCAGGGATAGGCCGAGAGCGGCTTGGGGGTGACCAGCATGGGTGTCTCCGGTTGCGGCGGCGTCGTGACGGGATGCCATCCTGAGGGGGCGCCAATTGGGGGCCCCGGCGCGCGGCGGCGCCGTCTCCCCTCCCCCTCCCACGTCGGGACCCCCGCCCTGCCGCGCAAGGGGCGGGGGATGAAAGGGCATGCCCCTCCCGACCTTGTTATCCCTCTCCCCTTTTTCGGTATCCCTCTCCCCTCTTTGAATCCCCCTCCCCCTTGATGGGGGAGGGCCGGGGTGGGGGTGACTCCCTCGCCCCTACCTCCCCACCGGACGGGCGAAGCGCACGCCGGGCCCGAGGCCGCCCCCGCCCTCCCCATCGCCGCCCTCTCCCCCATCCTCCCCGGCGATCATCTCCACCCCCGCCGCCGCGAAGGTGAGGCGCAGGAGGCGCGCGGTGGCGGGGCGGATGCTGCCCTGGCCACGCTCGAAGGTGCGGATGGTGACGGCGCTGACCCGCGCCCGCCGGGCGAGGTCCTCCTGGCTCCACAGCAGCAGCGCCCGCGCCGCGCGGCACTGCACGCCGGTAAGCTCCTGTTGCGCCGCGTTTCCGGAAGGCAAAGAATCTGTGTTACAAGCCGAAGCAGCCATGGCCTGACTCCTGTGAAGTCGGGGTATGGTCAGGCGCGGGAGCCGTGTTGCAGCACGCTCTCGCGCCGTCATAGCGGATTCATATTCGTCAGGAAAAATGACGTTTGTGTTTGATAACAAGAAGGCGCGGAAGCGTCAATTGCTTTGTGTCGAAAAGAGCCTGATGGACATCACTCCTTCCCTCTGCCGCGCCGCCCGCGCCCTTCTGGACTGGACACAGGCCGACCTCGCCGAGGCCGTCGGCCTCGCGCCTGAGACCATCACGCGATTCGAACGCGGCGGACGGCCACCCCACCCCAACAACCTCGTCGCCATCCGCGAAGCCCTCGAAGCCGCCGGCATCGAATTCCTCCCCGAAACCAAAACCAAAGGCCCGGGGTTAAGGGTGCGGAAGTAGGGCGGCACGGATGATCAAGATCACGCCAATTCGGAAGGGTCTGCAGAAGCAGATACAGTCTTGGAAGTCCGGTTTCACCGTGTGGCAAAGGAAAACGGCCAAGTCATTTGAGGTTGCCTACGCGAGTGTGCGGCTTCGCGTTGAATGGGCTTGTTATCGAGGTCTCTCTTGGATCGCTCCTTACCGGTTAAGTGTCGCCCTAGGCTGCCTGACCGCTCTCATTGTAGTTTCGGCCATTGGGCTTCCGTCACTTAACATCATCTTGGAACCACACTTCAGAGAAGCAGAAGCTTTAGACAACTTCCGCTCTTTGGTCCTCACGATTGGTGGAGCGCTGATAGGCGCTGCCGCAATCGTTTTCTCGCTCGTATTGTTTGCCATACAAGTGAATGTCGAGCGCATGCCTCACGGCATGTTCCGTAAGGTCAGTACTGATGGCCGTCTGCTGAGCGCATTTGGATTGACGCTTCTGCTAGCAATCCTGACCGCCTCGCTTTCGATGATACCCAATGAGTCCTGGGTCTCTATTGCTGTGCTTGGGGTTTTGTTTTCTACGCTCTTAACTCTCCTCCTGTTTCTCTATGCCTACAGGCGCGCGCTTTCTCTGGTGAATCCGGTTCAACAACTTAGGTTTGTTGTTGATGCAGCTAGCAGCGACCTACGCAAGTGGTCGGGTAGGGCGCGTCGTGCAGCTCCCCTCATCAAAGAATCAGATGATCTAGAGTCTGGGCTTTCACCGAGCGTTCGGTCAACTCATGACATCAAAAGGATTGTGTACTTCCGCTTAAATCCTTGGTGGACCAACGAAGCAAAGCAGGCAGTTCTTTATGCAACATCGTATGCAGGTCAGTATGCAGAACAAGGGGATTATGAGGTTTCCGGCACGGCACTTACTGCGATAGTCAACATCAATCGCGCCTATATCGAGGCGAAGGGAAAGACTTTCTTTACATCAGATTTCTTGTTCAACAACCCACTTTCCACCGATGCCTTTATCAACGAAACACTAGAGTGCCTTAAGCGAAACCTGAACCTAGCACTAAGTCGAAAGGATGAGTTGCAGACTACGCAGACGCTGCAGGCTATGGCCTTGCTAACAAGCGAGTACCTTGAGATTGATTACTCCAATGAACATGCATCCAAAATGCATGCACACCTTGCAGCAAGTTATCTCTCCAACTCTGCCGAAGCAGTCGTGCCACATCAGATGGCGGATGTACTCATGGAATGGATGCGGTTCATGGGCACATCATGTCGGCACTTCGCTGATCGCGCAGACCCAAACGACACAGCAATACTGACCGACAAAATGAGCGTGATCGCTGGAGGATGTGTCGCCAAGGAGAGTCTACGCCCTGTCACACATGAAGGAATTCTTGAGTTCGCAAGGCTCACATTTGCTTTGTTTCACTGCGAAAAACATGACCCGAGGTTCGCCCTCAAGAAGACCATGGAAAACGTCTCAATGGTCGCGAAAGTAACCCTTATGGTTCCGGAGAGCCCGCTTTTTGGGGTGCACGCCCCCTTCCTTGGCCCCTTCTATTCAGTGACCCAAATGAATGCGCTACCTCGCTGGATGACTGATTTAACGAATGCACTTTCCGATAGCTCTAAAGGTGATACGCGCACTGAAAACATAATTCGCAACATTGAGCATTGGGCCGAGCACCTTCATCAAATTCAGAAGGATCTCTTGCTGCTTTCGATCGAGAAGCAGTCTCACTTCATATTCGATGTAGTTCATTGGAACGCTCATATAGCAGATGTTCTCCTTGCACTTTCGAACGGAAGCGCGTGCACCGATCACTCGCGCGACAAGCTTCGGCACCATGCGTGCCGCCTTCTCTATGTTTTCAGTTGGGTACCTGACAAGGAAGCTGCCGTACGGCAGGCGGAAAGCGCTAAGCTCACAGAAACGCTATTCGAAGTAGCACTAAACGCTTATCGCCGTGGATGCGAAGACGTTTCTGATGAGGCTGAGAAGATACTTTTCTCATGGGCATTCAAGGCCGGCAAGTACTTAACAGGCTGGGATATCTTACATCGATCCATGTGTGCCCTCTCAACGCTAGCTATTGTCAGAGATGGAGGCATCCATAGCGAGCAGCTAAAGCAAAGAATCCAAGAAAGACTCAATGACAAATCTCCGCCAAGCAAAGAACGTCTTGACGACGACGCCCGAGAACTACGAAGAACCGCGGCTACACTGAACGGATTCGGGTATCCGTGGAGCCACTCTTCCATTGAGAAATCAATGCAGCACACAGACCGAGAGAAGCTTGCATTGCTTCTCAATGAAGTGGCCGACATCTTGTCACCCGATACAGCTGGAGAACCGTTGAACTTGGGGCCTATTTAGCCACTGATCTAAGATAGTTGTTTGAGCGTTTAACGCCCTTCAAGTCCAGCCCTGTTCATGCCAGTTACGAGAGGCGTAACTTCTCACCTCACATTAAATGCCGGTATCGAGCGGAAAGAGGATTAGTTTAAAGAGATCTCGACATCATGCATGCGAGGGCTGCCCAAGTCTTCAAGGTTCGATGTCCACCCTGATCCAGTGTTCCAGCAATGCGTCATCCAGTGGTTTGACCTCCCCGTCCGAAATCGGTTCTCCGTTATGAGCTTTTAGATCTCGGGCGATTTCCGAGGCTGATTCCTGCTCCTTCGGATTCACAAACACCCGATGTTGTTCATCCAGTGTGAAGAGCCCGAGCTCAAAAGCCCTGTCATGCACGAGGCAGAGACAAAGGCCGTTGCCGGGATGACCGCGCAGTTCTTCGTTGTCGGTCCATCGGGTAATGTGGGCGCCGACGAGAAACCGAGGGTCAGATATGGAGCAGCCGGGAAAGCAGCACCTGTTGCCATAGTTTCGTCTGACCTGATCTGAGAACTTTTTCTGGCCGAGACGGGCGCGCACCGTCCTTATCTGCGAACCGGTGGCAACCGATACCACCGGATCACCCGCACCGGACGCAACGGTTGCATCTTCAGACCCGAACAAGACGCTCAGCAAATCCTCGTCAACATCCGAGAGGTAGGCACCGTTCAGACACTGAAGTCTGCCGCTTTGACGGACGTAAAAGATATTGGCCTTGTCACGCCCACGGCTCTTGTTTCGATCAAAGTAATCCTCAAGTGCGATACGCTTCTGCTGAAACAGATCATCCAGATTGATCGCTTCATGGAACGGCGTGAACCCCTCAAGGTCTGCCCTGAAAAACCGTTCCGAGTAGTCCCATTTTCCCGGCTGCGGTGGTCGGCGCCCAGTTTCGAAACCGTCGCCTGTTGCCGTCGAGTACCCCACGAAAGCAGCGTCAGGCGGAACACCACGCAGGTGGATGATGGTATCACCGGGTGTCACCTGAAGAATCTTGGTCCAGAAAGTCCAAGAGCCGCCGCCCTGCTTTTCGACCGGCGCCCACAGGCACTTCGGGAAAGCCCAGGTGCCACCACCGTGCACCTTGTCTCTCGACATTTCGAGATAGATCATGGTTGCCGCGCAAACTCAAAAATTCAGCTCAAAGTAGAGCAAAGAGAAACACGGCCGGTCAACTTCTCCTTGGTTCGGCTGGCGCCGGGGTCTGGGCGGCTTGCCCCGCCCTACCGGTTCACCAGATCCGGCTCCCTGCGCGGGCCGTTGCGCCAGGGGCCGCCGCTGCGGTGGTAGCTCGGCGCGGCGGGGTCGGCTTTCCAGGTATAGGCCGCCAGCATCGGCAGGGCGCCGGTGCGGATTTCGGGACGCTGGTGCGGCGCGGTGAAGACAAGCGCGCCGGGCCTGAAGAGCCTTTCCTGCTCCGGACTGTCGACACGCCGGTAGGCTTCGCCGCCGAGAATGGAGTAGATCCCGGCCGAGGCGTGGGCATGTTCGGAACAGGTGGTCTGCGGCCCCAGAACGAAGAGGCCGAGCCAGACGGCGCCGGGCGGCGAACGACATCTTTGCGGGCGCAGCGGTCATCCGGTTAAATCAATCCGATGACCGTACCTGTTCCGGACGGGCAAACGAAGCCTGCCAAACAATGCCTGCCGAACGATGACGGCCTGAAAGCGTTGAGGGGAGTCCCATGGTGTTCTGGACAGCGGGCGTGGCCGGACTGGCGGTCGCCTATCTCCTCGGGTCCCTGCCCACGGGCTATCTGGCGGGAAGGCTGCTCCGGGGCATCGATATCCGGGAGCACGGCTCCCGATCCATCGGCGCAACGAACGTCCTGCGGACCCTGGGAAAATGGCCTGCCCTGGTGGTGCTCCTGACGGACGTGCTGAAAGGGGTGGGCGCGGTCGTCTTTGCCGGCTGGTTCTCTTCCTGGATCTACACGGTCCCCTCCGTCACGCCGCCCGCAGCGCCCGATCCGCAGACCTTCCTGCCCTGGGCCGTTTCCCTGGCCGGACTGGCGGCGCTGCTGGGACACAGCCGCCCGGTCTGGCTGAACTTCGCAGGCGGCAAGTCCGCCGCCACGGGGCTCGGCGTGTTGCTGGCGATGTCCTGGCCGGTGGGTCTGGGGGCGGCGGCGGTCTTCGCTGCCGTGCTGGCCGTCTTCCGGATCGTCTCTCTCGGCTCGATGCTCGCGGCCCTGGCGGCGATCGCAATCGTCTTCGGCCTGGAGCACCCCCTGCCCTATCGCCTGCTGGTCGCCGCAGGCGGCCTCACTGTGATCGCGCTCCACCGCGCCAACATCCAGCGGCTGCTGGCCGGGATGGAACCGCGCCTGGGACAGAGGAGCCCCGACCCGAAGTCTTAGGGCGTGCCCTGCGGGACTGGCGCGGTGGGGAAGCTCAGACCCTTCACACCGACCACTGGAAGACGTAGCCCGCGGCCAGGGAGCCGAGGACCACCAGCACAAGGTACAGCACGAAGGGCTTGAGCTTCAGGACCGGCACGATCGCCATGGCGCCCCAGATGCTGACGACGCCGCCCGACACCAGAAAGGCCATGGCCGCGCCTGCGGACATGCCGCTGTCCATCAGGCCCCGGGTCAGGGGCAGGGCCGCATAGCCGTCGATGTAGGCCGGGGCGCCGACGAAGACGGCGGCGGGGATGGCCCACCACTGATCTTCGCCGACATAGGCGGTGAGCGCGTCCGGCGTGAGCGCGGCGTTCAGCGCATACTCCGCCGCGAAGGCCGGGATCAGGCAGATCAGGATGAGCCGAGTGGTCGCCCGGAACTGCTCGGCAAAGGTCCGGCGGCGGGCCCGCGACCGCCAGACGTAGGGTTCGAAACCGCGCTCCGCAGCGCAACGGGCGGTCCCCAGACAGGTGGTTCCCAGTTCGCGCGCCAGGCCGGTATCCCGCAGCGCCGACCGCGCCCAGGGCCGCCCCGCGAAGACGGCCGTGGCCAGGCCGCCGAAGAGGCCGAGCCCGAAAGCCGCGAGGGTCTTCCCGACGGCAAAGGAGAGCCCGAGGGTGGCGGCGGTGGTGGCCAGCATGGCCGGGTCCGTGACGGGCGAGGACAGCCAGAACGCCATGATCGGCGCCAGGGGCACCCCGGCGGCCAGGAGCCCCGCCATCATGGGCAGCACGGCAACGCCGCAGACGGGCGTGACCGCACCGATCAGCGACGCGGCCAGAACGGTGCGCAGGGTTCTTCCCTCGAAGGCGCCGGCGATGTGGGAGTCGGCGCCGCTGGCGATGATCCAGGCGGCCAGGAGGATGCCGGGAATGACGATCGGCGCGACGACGATCAGCCCCCGGACGACAAAGACCGCGGCCCCGGCGGCGTGCCCCGGCCAGGCGAAGGCGGCCAGCGCCAGAAGGGCTGTAACGCCCCCGTAGCAAACCCACCGCCTGTTCGCGCGGGCGGCGGACAGAACCTGCTGAACCATGGGAGCGCTCCTTCGGCCTTGCAGGATAGGAGCGGGTCAGACATACATGAAACGAATGATATTCATATCAGCCATCGGAAACATGAATACCAAAGGTGTGAATGGACAACCTGGATAGCGACCTGCTGCGCACCTTCCTCGCCGTGGCGCAGGCCGGCAGCGTCACCGAGGGGGCGGAACGGATCCACCGCTCGCAATCCGCAACCAGCGTCCAGATCCGGCGGCTCGAGGCCATTGTCGGACAGCCGGTGTTCGAGCGGCACGGGCGGGGCATCGCGCTGAGCGAGGCCGGACGCCGCCTGCTGCCCGTCGCCCGGGACGTCACGGCCCGTCTCGACACGGCACTGCGCGCGCTTTCCGACACCGCCGTCGCCGGCAAGATCAGGCTGGCCATTCCGGACGATCATGGCCGGGCGAAACTCACCAGGATCATCGCCGCCTTCGCGCAGCGGCACCCGCAGGTCGAGCTTGAGGTGACCTGCGCCCTCAGCACCGGCTTTCCCGCGGCCCTGAAAAAAGGCGACCTCGATCTTGCCATCTACGAAGTCGAGGCGCTGCAGGCGGGCGAAGAACTGCTGAGCGAGGACCCGACCTGCTGGGTGGCCGCCCTCGACCAGGACTTCTCCACGGCCGGAACACTGCCGGTGGCCCTGTTCGATCAGGCCTGCTGGTGGCGGGACGAAGCCGTCAGATCCCTGGACGCGCGCGGCGGGCCTTACCGCATCGTCTACTCCAGCCAGAGCGTGTCGGGCGTGCTCGCCGCGGTCGAGGCGGGCATCGCCGTGGGGCTCCTGGGCCGGTCATCGCTTCACGCCGGTCTGACGGTCGTGGATCGGACCTACGGCTTCGCGCCGACGCCGACCTCCAAGCTCGTGATGGCGGGCGGCACGGCGCCGGGCGGCGCGCCGCTGGCCACGATGAAATCCGCGATCCGCGCTGCGTTTCTCGGCGTAAACCCGAAGACGGAGTCCCGCAGCGACCCTGCGAACGGGTAGTGCGGGCTCATTGCGGCCATGTGACACCGGTCTCTTCGCGGAGACCGCAGCGGCTTCAGGTCAGAACCTTCACGCCGTCCGGCGTCTCGATCCGCGCGCGGTAGCGCAGCCGGGGGCCCTGAACGACGGCGGGCGGGCGGTCGATGGCGAGGGCGCGGTAGAGCATCTCGACGGCGGCGGGATCGGGATGCTCCAGGGTGAGCGACAGCAGGCGCGCGCCGAGGTCGGGGATCTCCGCCATCGACGTCGGGTCGCCGCGGTGATCGATGAGCGAGGGGGCCGCGCCGTCGAGGGGCAGCGACCCATCCGCCGGAATGGCGAAGTCGAAGGCCGGGGCGGCGGGCGGCAGGGGAACCCGCTCCCCGAAGACCGTGCCCTGGCTGCAGACAAGGGACCCGATGTCCTGCGTCGCCGCGACCCAGCCGCGCAGGCGCCGGCCCTCCTCCCAGTCCGCCCGCACCTGCTCCGGGTCGTCCACACCGAACCAGCGCGCCCGGCCGGGATCGACGCCCTCCGGGTCGCGGGCGACGATCTCCAGATAGACGGAACCGCCGAGCTGAAGCCGGTGATTGTGGGTGCCCATGTAGTCGTGGCGCGTGCCGAAGGGCACCTCGAGGCCGAGGCAATCGCGCACATGCGCGACGCCCTCGGCCAGCGTCGGGGCGATCACGGTGAGGTGGTCAAGCGTCAGCACGGGGGGAGCACTCCTGCGGTGCCCAGATGGATTACATGCGGGCCCCTTGATGTGGTGGACGGGCGATGGGGTGGGCTGCCTACATGGCGGGAATGTCATATGAGCCAAACTTGCCGCGAAATGCAAAGGCCGCTCTGGGCCCTGTGGCAGACCACCGCTTCCGCTGCGCCTGCGTCCTCCCCCCCTCACGCTCCACTTCGGCTTAGATGTCACGTCAGGACTTGTTCCCCTCCGGCTTCATGGGGGTCCATCAGGCCGTTCGCTGGAACCCTACCGGAGACGTCCGAGACGGCCACCGCCATGGATACTCGGGTCAAGCCCGAGTATGACGAGTCGTGCTGGGGGCCCTGGGCGCGCTCCACACCTGTCACGTCAGGACGTGCTTTCCTCCGGCTTCATGGGAGTCCGTGCATGCAACCGGCCCGTTATGCTTCGAGACGCGCCCTTTGCGGGCGCTCCTCAGTATGAGGAAGAAAACGGCCTCACCCTGAGGAGCCGCGCCAGCGGCGTCTCGAAGGGTGGATGCCCGGGTTAAGCCCGGGCATGACGAGGAGTGCCGGGGGGACCTGGGCGCGCTCACAACTGTCACCCTCGGACTTGATCCGAGGGTCCATTAGGCCGTTCGCTGGAACCCTACCGGAGACGTCCGAGACGGCCACCGCCATGGATACTCGGGTCAAGCCCGAGTATGACGAGTGGTGCTGGGAGGGAGGTGAGCCACACATCTGGTGTCCGATTGTTCTCCCCGCCCACGCGCGCTGAGGCCCGGCCCAGGTCCTGCGCGCCGCGGCCCTCCCCCTCCTTTGGGGCCCGCCCAGATTAGCGCTGTACATCCTTCCGGCTTCCTGTCTTTGCTTCCCGCTACAGCCGCACCACACGCAGGAACTGAGTCCCATGCTTGCCGTCAATCCGGAGCTTTTCGCCGCCTATCTCTTCGCCACCGCCGTGCTGATCCTGATGCCGGGGCCCATCGTCACCCTGGTGATCGCCAATTCGCTGGCCTACGGGCAGCGCACCGGGCTGGCGACGGTCGCGGGGGCCAGCAGCGGCAACGCCATCCTGGTGGCGGCCGGGGCACTGGGCCTGACCACCCTGCTGGCCGTCGCCGCCGGCCTCTTCGAGGTGCTGCGCTGGGCCGGCGTTGCCTACCTGCTCTATCTCGGCATCAAGCAGTGGCGCGCGGTCTTCACCGCCGGGGCCCAGGGCGAGGCGGCGCCCATGAAGTCCCACAAGGGGGTCTTCGGCCAGGGGGTGCTGGTGGCCATCACCAACCCCAAGACCATCCTGTTCTACGCCGCCTTTTTCCCGCAATTCATCGACCCGGCGCTGGCGGCGGGCCCGCAGCTTCTGGCCATGTCCATCGCCTTCGTGATCATCGCCACCACGCTGGACGGGCTCTATGCGGTCCTGGCCAGCCGTGTGAGGCGCTTCTTCGTCTCCGCGCGGGCCAACCGCATCCGCCACGGCATCACCGGCACGCTGCTGATCGGCACCGGCGTCGGCCTCGCCCTGGCGCGGCGCTAGGGCACGCAGGGAGACGGAAGGTCGCCGCAATGGAAACACCGGAGGCCGTGGTCGCGGCTTTTCAGGACGCCTGGAACGCCCACGACATGACGGCGCTGGAGGGCCTGTTCCGCGACAGGGCGGACTTCGTCAACGTGCACGGCCTGTGGTGGCGTGACCGCGAGACCATCGCCCAGCGCCACCGCGCCGCACACGCCGGGCCCTACGCCCGCTCTGTGCTGGAGGGCCAACTGCGCTCGCTGGAAGCCCTGGCGCCGGACCTGGCGCTGGCGCAGGTCGACTGGCGGCTGCAGGTTCCGGTTCCCGAAAGCAATGCTCCGGGGGCAGCAGCCGGCAAGAAGGTGGGCAAGAAGATCGCCGGCGGCGATTCGCCCCGGCCCCAGGCCGAAAACCAGGCGGCCTCTCAACAGACGCCCGAACCAAAGACCCGGCTGTCGCGCAGCATCATGACCCTGCTGCTGCAGCGCGGCGACGAGGGCTGGCGCATCCGCGCGGCGCAGAACACCGAGAAGAGCTGGCGCTGAGCGCTTTCGGCAAGGGCATCCGGTCCTGGGCGGAACTGGCACGGGGCATCATCCTTCGAGACGGCCCGCTTCCGACTCATTGGGCGGGCCTCCTCAGGATGAGGGCCGAAATGAAAGCCTCACCCTGAGGAGCGGTCCGCAGGGCTGCGTCTCGAAGGGCGCGCGACAAACTGCCGCAGGCGGATTTTCGCTGGCCCGGCGCCCCGGCGCGGGTCTATGGTCTGAGGCATGAAAGGCGTCTTCTTCGTTCTCATTCTCATCGCCATGCTGATCACCCTGGGGGTTCTGGCCACCGGCATCATCGGCATGGCCCGCGGCGGCGACTTCAACGCCAAGTACGGCAACAAGCTGATGCGCGCCCGGGTCATCGCCCAGGGCGTTGCCCTGGCCCTCTTCGCGCTGGCCGTGCTGGCCGGCGCCCAGGACTGAAGTCCGGAAGCCGGGCTCGATTCATATCAGGGCGGTTCCAGCCCGCTCCCCCTCCCGGCCACCCATAGGATACTGGAGCTAGGTGGCCGGGAGGGGGAGCGGGCCGGCCCCGTACACCTTCAAAACCTAAAGAGTTCGGCAGATGGTGAAGCTCACCCGCATCTACACCAAGGGCGGCGACAAGGGAAAGACGGCGCTGGGCTCCGGCCAGCGGGTCGCCAAGCACCACCCGCGCGTCGCCGCCTATGGCACGGTGGACGAGGCCAACGCCGCCGTCGGCTTGGCGCGCCTGCACACGCAAGGCCTGCCAGACCCGGAGGTCGACGCCATCCTGGGCCGCGTGCAGAACGACCTCTTCGACCTCGGCGCCGACCTGGCGACGCCGGAAGTGGAGAACCCGGAATACCCGCCGCTGCGCATCACCGCGCCGCAGGTGGACCGGCTGGAAGGGGAGATCGACCGGCTGAACGCCGACCTCGAACCGCTCAACTCCTTCGTCCTGCCGGGCGGCTCCCCGGCCGCCGCCTTCCTGCACCAGGCCCGCACGGTGGCGCGGCGCGCGGAGCGCGAAATCACCACGCTGGCGGAGGCCGAGGCGATCAACCCGGAGGCGATCCGCTACATCAACCGCCTCTCCGATCTGCTCTTCGTCATGAGCCGCTACGTGAACGACAAGGGCACCGGCGACGTGCTCTGGGTGCCCGGCGCGAACCGCTAGGCTGAGTCGTCAGTTCATCGCCGGGTCATCACCGGGTCAGCGCCGGCTCATCCGCGGTTTATCGGCGGAAACCCTGGGCTGACGCGGCGTTGACACTCCCCTGCCGGACTCCTATTGTGCGACCGCGAGATAGTAACTTATGCGTTCGTCCGTCCGGCTTCCGGGCCTTGCCCAGGGGCTTGCTTGGGGGCTTTTTTGGGCAACCCCGCTGCCGGACTCGTTGACATTTCCTAGCCGAGAGGTAGGTCGCAGACTTGCGATGAAAGTACTCGTACCGATCAAGCGCGTCATCGACGCCAACGTGAAGGTCCGCGTGAAGCCGGACCACAGCGGGGTGGAAACCGCCAACGTCAAGATGGCGATGAATCCGTTTTGCGAAATCGCCGTGGAAGAGGCCGTGCGCCTGAAAGAGGCGGGCACGGCCAGCGAGGTCATCGTCGTCTCCGCCGGCCTGGCGCAGGCGCAGGAAACCCTGCGCACGGGACTGGCCATGGGCGCCGGCCGCGGCATCCTGATACAGTGCGATGCGGATCCCGAGCCGCTGGCCGTCGCCAAGCTTCTGAAGGCGGTGGTCGAGAAGGAGAGCCCGGAACTGGTGATCCTCGGCAAGCAGGCGGTCGACAACGACAACAACCAGACCGGCCAGATGCTGGCCGCGCTGCTGGGCTGGCCGCAGGGCACCTTCATCTCCAAGATCGAAAAGGCCGACGGCAGCTTCGCCATCACCCGCGAGGTCGACGGCGGCCTGGAGATGCTGGACATCAAGCTGCCGGCGGTGGTGACCACCGACCTGCGCCTGAACGAGCCGCGCTATGCCTCGCTGCCCAACATCATGAAGGCGAAGAAGAAGCCGATCGACACCATGACCCCGGCGGACCTGGGCGTCGACGTCAGCCCGCGCCTGACCGTGGTGGCCGTGAACGAGCCGCCGGCCCGCCAGGCCGGCGTCAAGGTGGGCTCGGTCGCCGAGCTGGTGGAAAAACTGCGCAACGAAGCGAAGGTGATCTGATGTCGACGCTGATCGTCGCCGAGCACGACAATGCGGAGCTGAAGCCCGCCACGCTCAACGCCGTCACCGCCGCCGGCCAGTTGCCCGGCGAAACCCACGTGCTGGTCGCCGGCACCGGCTGCGACGCTGCCGCCGAGGCCGCCGCCAAGGTGGCGGGAGTCGACAAGGTCCTGAAAGCCGACGACGCCGCTTTCGGCCACGGCCTGGCGGAGAACCTGGCCCCGCTGGTGGCCAAGCTCGCCGACGGCTACAGCCATGTCATCGCCGCCGCCACCACGTTCGGAAAGAACGTGATGCCGCGCGCCGCGGCACTGCTGGACGTGCAGCAGGTCTCCGACATCTCGGCGATCGAATCGGAAGACACCTTCGTGCGCCCGATCTATGCCGGCAACGCGCTGGCCACGGTGAAGTCGGGCGACGCCGTCAAGGTGCTGACCATCCGCGCCACCACCTTCGATGCCGCCGCGGCCGAAGGCGGCTCCGCCGTGGTGGAGGCCGTCGACGGCACCGGCGATGCCGGGCTTTCCAGCTTCAAGGGCCAGGAGCTCACCAAGTCGGAGCGCCCGGAGCTGACCACCGCCGGGATCGTGATCTCCGGCGGCCGCGGCATGCAGTCGGGTGAGAACTTCGCCATGCTGGAGCGGGTCGCCGACAAGCTCGGCGCCGCCGTCGGCGCCTCGCGCGCCGCCGTCGATGCCGGTTTCGTGCCCAACGACTATCAGGTCGGCCAGACCGGCAAGGTCGTGGCGCCGGACCTCTACGTGGCCATCGGCATCTCCGGGGCCATCCAGCATCTGGCGGGCATGAAGGACTCCAAGGTCATCGTCGCCATCAACAAGGACGAGGAAGCGCCGATCTTCCAGGTCGCCGACTACGGGCTGGTGGCGGACCTCTTCCAGGCGGTGCCGGAGCTGGAGAAGGAACTGGGCTGAAGTCGGCCTGCTGCAAAAGCGCCGGCAGGAAGCCGGCGAAGGTCCGGTGCAAGACCCAACGGGACCGCAAACACCAAGGACCGGATCAGGCATGAGGACGGGGTAAGTTGGAACTGATGGCAGATCAAGACGCGGCCGCCGAAGGCCCGATGGACGTGAAGTCGGTGGGCGTGATCGGCGCCGGCCAGATGGGCACGGGCATCGCCCACGTCTGCGCCCTGGCGGGCTACGACGTGCAGCTCTCGGACATCTCAGAGGACCAGGCCAAGGCGGCGCTCGACATCATCGCGCGCAACATGGACCGCCAGGTCAAGCGCGGCAAGATCGAGGCTGCCGACAAGGACGCCGCCCTGGCGCGGATCGTCCCCGGCGGCAGCCTGGAAGTCTTCGGCGACAGCGACCTCGTCATCGAAGCCGCCAGCGAGGTCGAAGAGACCAAGCGCGAGATCTTCAAGGCGCTCTGCCCGCTGATCAAGCCGCAGGCCATCATCTGCACCAACACCTCGTCGATCTCCATCACCCGCCTCGCCTCGGTGACGGACCGGCCGTCGCGCTTCATGGGCATGCACTTCATGAACCCGGTGCCGCTGATGCAGCTGGTCGAACTGATCCGGGGCATCGCCACCGACGAGGCGACCTTCGAGACCGTGCGCATGATGGCCGAGAGGCTGGGCAAGACCACCGCCTCCGCCGAAGACTTCCCCGCCTTCATCGTCAACCGCATCCTGCTGCCGATGATCAACGAGGCGGTCTACACGCTCTACGAGGGCGTCGGCTCGGTGAAGTCCATCGACACCGCCATGCGGCTCGGCGCCAACCACCCGATGGGGCCGCTGGAGCTGGCCGACTTCATCGGCCTGGACACCTGCCTGGCGATCATGCACGTGCTCTATGACGGCCTGGCCGACACCAAGTACCGGCCCTGTCCGCTGCTGGTGAAGTACGTCGAGGCCGGCTGGCTGGGCAAGAAGGCCGGGCGCGGCTTCTACGACTACTCCGGCGACGAACCCGTTCCGACCCGCTGACCGGGCGTCCCCTGCGGCAGGCCACAATGGCAGGCCACAAGGATCGCCATCCCCCACAGCAGCCATGAGCTTGGGCGGGCATCTGACCCAAATCCGCCAAGTGGGATTGACACGGGCCGCTATATCGCTATATCTCGATATATGGATTTACAAGCCGGCCTCACGGCTCTCAACAACCCGCTGCGCCGCCAGATCCTCGACTGGCTGAAGGACCGCGGCAACTTTCCCCCCGCCCTGCCCGAGCACGCCGGGGTGGATGGCGTCTGCGTCGGCTACATCCAGGAAAAAGCGGGCCTCTCCCAGTCCACGGTTTCCAGCTACATGGCGCTGCTCAAGCAGGCCGGCCTCGTGGTCTCCGAACGCCACGGGCAGTGGACCTTCTACCGTCGTGACGAGGCCGCCATCGCCGCCTTCGCCGAAGCCTTCCGAGACGCCGTCACCAAGGCGCAGCCATGATCGACCGCCCCTTGCAGCTGCCCGGCGGTGCACGCCTGAAGAACCGCATCGTGAAATCCGCCATGTCGGAGGCGCTGGCCGATGCCCGGAACGACCCGACGGAGGGGATGATCGCCCTCTACAAACGCTGGGGCCAAAGCGGGGCCGCTCTGCTGATCACCGGCAACACGCCGGTGGACCGCGACCACCTGGAGCACGCCGCCAACGTCGTCCTGGACGAAAGAAGCGATCCGGAAAAGACGCGGCGCCTGGCAGCGGCGGCCAGGAGCGGCGGCGCCCTGGCGCTGGTTCAGATCGCCCACAGCGGGCGACAGACCCCCGAAGCGATCAACGCCCGGCCGCTGTCGATCTCCGACAAAGCGCTGGACCTGCCCGGCTACGGCACCCCGCGGATGGCCAGCGAGGATGAACTGCAGGCGGTCATCGGGCGCTTTGCAATGGCGGCCCGCCTGGCGCAAAAGGCCGGCTTCGACGGGGTGGAGGTTCATGGCGCCCACGGCTATCTGCTCAGCTCAGCGCTGTCGCCGCGCATCAACACCAGAAAGGACCGCTGGGGCGGTTCCCTGACGAATCGCAGCCGTCTGCTGCGGGAGGTGATCCGGGCCGTACGCGCGGCGAGCGGAACGGACTTTGTCGTGGCCGCGAAGCTCAACTCCTCGGACTTCCAGAAAGGCGGCTTCACCCACGAAGAAAGCATCGAAACGGCGCGCATGCTGGAGCGGGAGGGCGTGGATTTTCTGGAGATCTCCGGCGGCACCTTCGAGACGCCCGTCGCCTATCAACACACTGCGCAAAAGCAAAGCACGGCGCAAAAGCAAAGCACGGCGGCACGCGAGGCCTACTTCCTGGACTACGCCCGCGACATCAAAAAGGCGCTCGGCATTCCGGTCATGGTGACCGGCGGCTTCCGCTCAGCCGCGGTGATGCGCCAGGCCCTCGCGGAAGGCGCAACCGACCTGATCGGCATGGGCCGCCCCTTCATTCTCGATCCGGCATTTCCGAGGAAGCTTCTGGCCGGCGACATTGCCGCCACCCCCGCGCCCGAGCGCGGCTTCCCGCCGGCGGAGGCTCTGCCGCGCGGCGCCGTGCTGAACTGGTTCTGCCATCAGCTGGCGCTGCAAAGTACGCGAGGAAAGGCGGATCCGGACCTGCCGATCATCGAAGGCCATGACCGCTACCTGGACCGCATTGCGTCCTCGACCGCCGGACTGCTGGCAGCCCGTGCGGCAGCGCCCTGCTGACCCTGCGGTGCCAACGCCTTAGCGGCGGACGAATTCGACGACGGAACCCTCGTGCTCGTAGCGGATCTGGACCAGTCTGCCGTCGGGGCCGTACCAGAGATCGCGGCTCAACTGACCGCTGAGGCGATAGCGCTCCGCCTCGACGTCACCGCTCCCCAGCGTGATCACCTCACGGCCCAGCAAATCGGCACGGACCCTGTAGGTTTCACCCTTCGCCGGCGACAGCAGCTTGCCCCCGGAGAGCACGGTCTTGGACCACAGGCTTGCAACGCCGATGGGCGCGGCCAACTGCTCGTCCTGGCCATTCACCGTGCGGGTGTACTCCTTGTCCTTGAGCACGATGGAGAGCTCGGTCTCTTCGCCGTCGTCGTTGGTCATTCCAGCCAGGGACAGCAGGAGCCCGTTGCGCCAGCGTTCGACCCGCTTGTGCTCGTAGCGCGAGACGGTGATGAAGGCCACCTTCACCGCCAACGCCGTTTCGACCGAAACCTTCAGTGCCTCGTCTTCGCGCTCGAACTCGAAGTGGTGGCTGCCGATGGTCTCGCCGTCGCGCAGCACGTCGAAGACCAGGCGTTCCTGGGCCAGGGCCGCCGCAGAGGCGAGCAGACCGAAGACAAGGGCTGCCAGACCGCAGCGCCGGCCCAGGCGCAGCCGGCGCCAACGGACCCCCCATCGCACCTGCCACGGCGCCACCGCGGCTGTGGTGCCGGAGCGGCCAAGACACCGATCACTGCTGCGCATACATCACCTCCTGACCCTGGCGGCCTGGATCGACGGCACGCTCTATCTTGGCCAGGGCGGAAGCCCGCTACAAGCTTTCCGTGCAATTTGGGAAAATTCTCGGTTGTCTCTACCTTAGGTTTTAGGTCCTTCGGCAGGCTGGGCCAGATAGTGCCGGATCACTTCCATGGCCTCCGGAGAATCCCATTCCGCCGGGCCTGTCATGCCGGCAACGACCGTGCCGTTGCGGTCGATCAGAAAGGTGGCCGGCAGGCCGTTGAGGCTGAACGCCCGGGCCAGCGCGCCCCGGCGCTCGCCGGACTGGTCCAGAAAAACCGGCAGTTCCGTTAAACCCAGGCGGTCCAGAAAGGGCACCACCTGTGCGGCACCGCCGCGGTCTTCGGAGACGGCCATCACCAGGAAGCCCTGGTCCTCGAAGGCCTGGTGCAGGCGTTCCAGGCCCGGCATCTCGCGGATGCAGGGCGCGCACCAGGTGGCCCAGAAGTTCACCAGAACCACTTCCCCTTTGAATTCCTGCAATGCCAGGGCACTGCCGTCCAGGGTCTCGAAGGCCGTGCTCGGCGCTGGCAACGGCGGGTCCCAGAAGGTAAGGTTCTCAACGAAGGGGCCCTTCAGGGCCGACGGCGCTTCGCCGGATGCCCTTACCAGGTCTGGATAGATCACAAAGGCCACGGCAAGGACGGCGAGCACGACGGCCGCGAGGGCTCTTCGCATGAAACGCCCCGCCCGCGGCGTGAGAGACCTCAGATCGTGGAGCATGGCGGCGATTGTCCTGACCCCGTTGTTTATGATCATTCTGCGAGAGGCCTCCTAAAGGCAGATGACTGCTGAGACACAAAATCTGGCCGCCAAGGCCGGCGCGCAAGCGGGAACAAAGGCTGAAGGCACCGCGAAGCCGGAAACCGCCGCGGCCCCCGGAAGCGCGGGCGATATCGGCGCCAACGCCATGTGGGGCGGCCGTTTTGCGGCCGGCCCCGCGGAGGTGATGGAACAGATCAATGCATCCGTTTCCTTCGATCAGCGCCTCTATGCCCAGGACATCGCGGGCTCCAAGGCCCACTGCGCCATGCTGGTCGACCAGGCCATCATCTCTGAAGAAGATGGGGCCGCGATCCTCTCGGGTCTAGACACGATCCTGTCAGAGATCGAGGCCGGGCGCTTCGTCTTCAAGGCAAGCCTGGAAGACATCCACATGAACATCGAGGCGCGCCTCAGGGACCTGATCGGCGAGGCTGCCGGCCGCCTGCACACCGCGCGCTCGCGCAACGATCAGGTCGCCCTGGACGTGCGCCTCTGGACGCGCGATGCCATCGACCGCCTGGACCCGGCCCTGCGCGACCTCCAGGCCGCGCTGATCGACCAGGCCGAGCGCGAGGCCGACACCATCATGCCGGGCTACACCCATCTGCAGGCCGCCCAGCCGGTCACCCTCGGCCATCACCTGATGGCCTTTGTGGAGATGCTGGGGCGCGACCGGGCCCGTCTGGCCGACTGCCGGCAGCGGCTCAACGAATCGCCCCTGGGCGCGGCCGCCCTGGCCGGCACGTCCTTTCCCATCGACCGGGCGGCGACAGCGCGCAGCCTCGGCTTCGACCGGCCCATGGCGAATTCCATGGATGCAGTCGCCGACCGCGACTACGTGCTGGAGTTCATCGCCGCCGGCTCGATCCTGGCGCTGCATCTCTCGCGCTTCGCCGAGGAACTGGTGCTCTGGTGCTCGGCCGGGTTCCGCTTCGTGGACCTCTCCGATGCCTTCACCACCGGATCATCGATCATGCCGCAGAAGCGCAACCCGGATGCGGCCGAGCTGATCCGCGGCAAGGCCGGGCGGGTGATCGGGGCGCTCAACAGCCTTCTGACCGTGATGAAGGGCCTGCCGATGACCTACGGCAAGGACATGCAGGAAGATAAGGAACCGCTGTTCGACGCCGCCGACACCCTTCAGCTCTGCGTCACGGCAATGACCGGGATGGTCCGGGACATGCGGGCCCGACACGAGGACCTGCGCCAGGCCACCGACCACGGCTTCATCACCGCGACCGATCTGGCGGACTGGCTGGTGCGCCGCCTGGATATGCCGTTCCGGCAGGCCCATCACGTGACCGGCAGCATCGTGCGCCTGGCCGAGGAGCGCGACTGCGCCCTGGCCGACCTGCCTCTTGCGGCAATGCAAGAGGTCGAGCCGCGCATCGATGCCGAAGTCTTCGAGGTCTTAAGCGTTGAAAAGGCGATTGCAAGCCGCAACAGTGAGGGTGGCACAGCCCCTGAGGCCGTGCGCCGGGCCATCGCCGCAGCAAGGGAGCGTTTTCTATGACCGCTGGCCGTTACCGCCGTGCCCTGGTTCTGGCCGCTGCAAGCCTCCTGCTTGCGGGGGGCCTCGCCGCCTGCGGCAAAAAGGGCTCGCCCAAACCGCCGGCTGGCGAGGAAGAGGCCTATACCTACCCGCAGGCCTTTCCGGCGCCGCGCACCGTCGGGCCGCCGCCCGAGGGCGAGGACCCGCAGGAAAGCCGTGGGCCGTTCTCGATCTTCGAAGACAGCCGCACCAAGACCACGACCTACTAGCCGGCAGCAGCGCTGCGAACGCCGAGGACCTCTTTATGGACAGCACCTTCTTTGCCTACCGCGACGGCGGCCTGCAGGTCTCTGAGGTCGCGCTCGATCGCCTGGCAGAAGAGGTCGGCACACCCTTCTACTGCTATTCCGGCGATGCCCTGGAGCACAGCTACCGCAGTTTCGCCGCCGCCCTTTCCGGGCTGCCGGCCACCATCTGCTATGCCCTGAAAGCCAACTCCAACCAGGCGGTGATCAAGACCTTCGCCGACCTGGGCGCCGGCGCCGATGTCGTCTCCGAAGGCGAGCTTCGGCGCGCCCTAGCAGCAGGCGTTCCGGCCGAGAAGATCGTCTTTGCCGGTGTCGGCAAGACCGCGGCAGAGATGGCCGCGGGCCTGGACGCCGGGATCATGCAGTTCAATGTCGAGTCGCTGGCCGAGCTGGAGTTGCTCTCCCAGGTCGCCAGTCAGCGGGGCGCCACCGCCCCGGTGGCGGTGCGCGTCAATCCGGACGTCGATGCCGGCACGCTCGACCAGATCACCACCGGGCGGGCCGACAGCAAGTTCGGTATCGATGCCGGCGCGGCGCGCGACTATATGCTGAACATCAAGAGCATGCCGGGCATCCGCTTCGAAGGCTTGGCGGTGCACATCGGCTCGCAGCTTACCGACATCGCACCCTACCGTACGGCGTTCCAGCGGCTTATCGCGCTCTATCATGAGCTGCGCGCCGCAGGCCTGCCGCTGCGCCGGGTCGATCTCGGCGGCGGCATCGGCATCAGCTACAAGCACGATCTGCAGGCGCAGTTCGCGGAGACCGAGAAGCGGGTGCGCGACTATGCGACCATGGTGCGCGGGCTTGTCGAAGGTCTGGACGCCGAGTTGGTGTTCGAGCCCGGGCGCTCGCTGGTCGGCAACGCCGGACTGCTGGTCACGCGCGTGCTCTACGTGAAAGACAACGACACGCGCCGCTTCGTCATCGTCGATGCGGCGATGAACGACCTGATCCGCCCCTCCCTCTACGATGCCTGGCACGAAATCCTGCCGGTGAAGGCGGCGCCGGAAGGAACGGCGCTGCGGCCGGTCGACGTGGTCGGGCCGGTCTGCGAATCCACCGACACCTTCGCCAAGCAGCGCCCCTTGCCGCCGCTGGCCGAGGGCGACCTGCTGGTGTTCAGCTCTGCCGGGGCCTACAGCTTCGTCATGGCCTCGACCTACAACTCGCGCCCACTGCCCCCGGAGGTGCTGGTACGCGGCGGACGCTTTGCGATGGTGCGCGAGCGCATGAACTATGACACAATGATCGGGCAGGACCACCTGCCGGACTGGCTGAGCGACGGGGCCGCCCAGCCGGCTGTAAGGAAGGCTGCGGGCTGAAGCGTTCGGGCCGCAGGCGTCGATATCTGCGTGACGGTCCAGGTTGGGGGCCGATCTGGGGGCAGAGAGCTGGGGGACGAAAGGACAGGAGGGACAATGACCTCGAGTTGGCCCAGTAACTCAAGCAGTAACTCCAGTAGCAACTCCAGCAAGAACGCCGGCGACAACGCCACTGGCAATGCCCGGGGTCCCGCTCCGGGAGGCGAGCCCCCCAAGACCGCCGCCCCAAATCAGACCAGCCCGAATCAGAACCGCTGGTCAGCGGGCGTGAGCCGCGCCGAGGAGCGCCGCGCCACCGAACGCAGCCTGCGGCGTTTCGGCGTTTTGCTGAGCCTGGCGCGCGGTGCTGTGGCCTGGGAAGCGATCTGGCGCGCAGCCTGGCCCATGCTGGGGATCTGCGGGCTGTTCCTCGCACTGGCCCTTTTCGGAATCCTGCCGGCGCTGCCGGCCTGGCTCCACAGCCTGATCCTGATCGGCTTCGTTGCGGCACTCGGCTATGCCCTCTGGCGCGCCGTCACGGTGGTGGCGCTGCCCGACGAGGCCGCCGGCAAGCGCCGGCTGGAACGGGACAGCGACCTTACCCACCGACCCCTGACGGCGCTGGACGACCGCATGGTGACAGGCCTCAGCGACGTCGAATCGAAAGCCCTGTGGCGTGCCCACCAGAAGCGCGCCATCAGCCGCCTTACCGGCCTGCGGGTTCTCTTGCCGCGGCCCGGGCTCGCCGGGCTGGACCCCTGGGCCCTGCGCGGCCTCGTGCTGCTGTTGATCTTTGTCGGCTTCGCCAGTTCCGACGGCAACGTCACGACCCGCCTGGCCAGCGCGATGACCCCGCAGTTCCAGGGCGAACCGACGTTGCCCCCCAGTCTCGATGCCTGGATCAACCCGCCGACCTACACCGGTCTGGCCCCGCTCTACCTCGATGCGGAAAACAGCGGCGAAGCGAACGGCGAACGCCTGCGGGTGCCGAGCGGCAGTGTGCTGCTGGCCCAGGTGCAGGGCGGCAGCACGGCACCGAACCTGCGGATCGATGAGAGTACCGAAGCCTTTGAGCCCTTTGCGCAGGAAGCCTACCGCCTGGAACATGTCCTGACCGAGGGCTCCAGCCTGGCCATCCGGCAGGGCAGCCGCAGCCTGGCGGAGTGGCCGCTGGAACTGGTTCCCGACACGGCGCCCAGCATCGTCTTCGAATCGGCGCCGGGCCGCAGCGAGCGTGCCGCCCTGCGCCTCGCCTATCAGGCCGAGGACGACTATGGCGTGGTTGCGGCGAGAGCCGAGATCAAGCGCATCGACAAGCCCGAAGAGCCGCCCATCGAAGTCGATCTGGTGGTGCCCGGGGCCGCCCCGAAGGCCACCGCCGCGACGACTTACCGCGATCTGACACCGCATCCCTGGGCCGGGCTGGCCGTCGAGATCCAGTTGATCGCGCGCGACCATCCGGGCCAGGAGGGGCGCAGCGAAACCCTGCGCACGGTACTGCCGGAACGCGTCTTCAACCATCCCGTTGCCCGGGCCCTGGTCGAACTGCGCAAGCAGCTCACCCTGAAGCCCGAGGCGCGCCTCCCGATCGTCCAGGCCCTCAGCGCCATTTACGAGCGCCCCGACCATTTCTTCCACGATCTGGTGGTCGCGCTGGCGATCCGCTCCGCCGAGCGCCGCCTGATCTACGATTCGTCAGCGCAGGCCATCACCCAGGTGCAGCAGCTGCTCTGGGACACGGCGCTGCGGATCGAGGAAGGTGAGCTGGCGATCGCCGAGCGCGCCCTGCGCGATGCCCAGCAGGCGCTGATGGACGCCCTGGCGCGCGACGCCGGGGACGACGAGATCCAGCAGCTGATCGACGAGCTGCAGGCCGCGCTCGACAACTTCCTCGACGAACTGGCCGAACAGATGCGCGAGCAGATGGCCCGTGGCGAGCAGCCGGGCGAACAGGAACTGCCGCCCAACGCACAGCTGCTCGACCGCCAGGATCTGCAGAGCATGATCGATCAGGCACGCGAGCTGGCGCAGTCGGGCGCCCGCGATGCCGCGCGCGAGCTGCTCTCCCAACTGCGTGAGATGCTCGAAAATCTGACCGCCAATCCCTATGCCGGCCAGATGAACCAGGACATGCAGGACGCCTCGCGCATGATGGAGAACCTGGAGAACATGATGCGCGAGCAGCGGGATCTGCTGGACCGCAGCTTCGAGCGCTCCCAGCGCGGGCGCCAGCAGCAGGGGCAACAGGGCCAGCAAGGGCAGCAGGGACAACAGGGGCAGCAGGGGCAGCAGGGACAACAAGGCCAGCAGAGCGCAGACCTGACCGATGCCCAGCGCCAGGAAGCCCTGCGCCGCAGCCTGGGCGAACTGATGCGCCAGCTTGGCGACGTGATGGGCGACATTCCGCGCCCGCTGGGCCGCGCCGAACGCGAGATGCGCGATGCCCGAGACGCGCTGAACAGCGAACAGCCCGGTCAGGCGGTGCCGCCGCAGACCCGGTCACTGGACCAGCTGCAGCAGGGCATGCAGGCCACCCTGGACCGCTTCATGGAGATGTTCGCCAATCAGCCCGGCGAGACCGGCGAGGGCAGCGTTTCAGGCCGCTTCGGGCCCAACGGCCGCGACCCGCTGGGACGCGACAACAACCGCCCGGCGGGCGAAGCCTTCTCCAACGAGGGCGTGCAGATCCCCGAAGAAATGGAACTGCAGCGCAGCCGCGAGATCGTCGACGAACTGCGCCGGCGGCGCGGCGAACGCAACCGGCCGGCTGAGGAGTTGGAGTACATCGACCGTCTGCTGAAGCGGTTCTGAGACACACCGGCAAGGGCGCCGATTACGCCCTCAAGCAGAAGAGAACGATGGTGTCGCGAGCGGCCTTCAGTGTTCCGGC
Organism: Rhodospirillales bacterium BBD 1991-14; assembly: GCA_001657395.1. Classification (GTDB taxonomy): domain Bacteria; phylum Pseudomonadota; class Alphaproteobacteria; order Kiloniellales; family Kiloniellaceae; genus Pelagibius. Next base: position 25,099 of record LYSY01000007.1, read on the forward strand.
AAGACCACTACCTGCGTCCGACGGAACCTGAACACTCTAGTGGCAGGTCATCGGTTCGCTGGACAGCGCCGCCTCGGCGGCCTCGCAGATCTCCAGCAGCGTGAAAGGCTTTGTGATCACCTCGCAGATCAGTTCTTCGAGGTTGTGCGCACGCTGGCGTTCGGCCGAGTAGCCGGTCATCAGAAGCACCGGCATGCTGGGATAGTCCTTGGCGACCTTGAGCGCCAAGCCGATGCCGTCGAGGCTGGGCATCACGATGTCGGTGATCAGGAGGTCGAAACTGGAACCGCCGAGGGCCTCGAGGGCCTGCACACCGTCTTCCACCGACGTCACCTTGTGACCGCGGTGGGCGAGTGCGCGACTGACAAAACTCTGAACTGCGGTGTCGTCTTCGGCGACCAGGATATGCGCCATTGTGTAACGGTCTCCAGCGGCCTCTCGTCTCGGGCGGGCGCCCGGACTCTGCGGCTTTTCAGGCGTTTCCATGAGAGGGCCCGGCCGATTACCGCGTCTGCGTGACGCCCCCGGCGGCCGGCCATACCCCCGCACGGCCTCTTCGCCAAACTGCCACCGCGTGGTTAAACAAGCCTTAATGGAGCAGGTCTGAGGCGCCGGTAAGGCCGGCTATTCCTCGTCCTGAACGAAGGTGATCGTGAGGTTCTGGCCTTCGGCCGGCGGATCCACAGTCTCGGTCGCGAAATCGACCGCTGCGCCCGCATCCAACTCGGCCCTGGGTGCCTCGAACTCCCACTCCCGCAGCACCGCGCCGGCGCTGTCGGTCAGGCGGGCGCGCAGCCTGGGCACCGTCTGCTTGCGGTCCGTAATGTTGGTCACCGATCCGCTGAGCAGGATGATGCTGTCGCCGTCGCGCTGGGTGACCCGCGGTTCACCGACCCGCAGTTCAAGGGTCGGCCCGGGTGCGGTTACCGGAATGCCCAGGGTGGCATAGAGCGTTTCGAACTGCGGGAACTGGGCGACGATCTGTTCGCGCCCGAACCAGGCACCGGCAAGCAGCGCGACCAGCACCGCCAGGAGGGCGAGCCAACCCAGGCCGGCGCTGTTTCTGGCCTTGGCCTTCGCAGGTGCGGCACGGCGCTTGGGCAACGGGGGCGGCGGCGGGGCTTCGGCCGGTTCCGGCGCTGCGGCGGGCGGCTCCTCCTCCGGCATCTGGTGCCAGCAGTTGCCGCACTTGCCGCAGCGTACGATTCGCCCGTCATAACCGAGGAGCTCACGCTCGACGGCGAAGCGGCTTTCACAGGCTGGACAGGTAACAATCATGAACGGCCGGCTGCCCCCCAAAGGCAGGTAATCCGATAACCTTATATGGTCGGGGTATAATCAAAGCAAGGCATCAGCAGGAACCTTTACGGGACTGACTTGCCTATGCCATTTTCGATTCAGGCTTCCGCAAAGGGGAATCCGAGCTTGGTTCGCTTCGAGGACGTCGCGCTGCGCTATGGCACTGGGCCGGAGATCCTGAAGCACATCTCCCTGCAGTTCGACCCTGGATCCTATCACTTTCTGGTCGGCGCCAGCGGCGCCGGCAAGTCGTCGCTGCTGCGCATGATGTACCTGGCCCAGCATCCCAGCGCCGGGCGGGTGACTCTCTTCGGGCGGGACGTCACCGAACTGTCGCGCCCGGAAACGGCGCTGCTGCGCCGGCGAATCGGAGTCGTCTTCCAGGACTTTCGCCTGCTCGACCATCTGACCGCGCGCGAGAACGTGGCCCTGCCCCTGCAGATCAGCGGCCAGGCCCACGGCCGCAGCGACAAGGACGTCGAGGAACTGTTGACCTGGGTCGGTCTGGCCGACCACATGGACGCCCTGCCGCCGACGCTTTCCGGCGGCCAGCAGCAGCGCGTCGCCATCGCCCGGGCGGTTATCGGCCGGCCCAACCTGCTGCTGGCGGACGAGCCGACCGGCAACCTGGACGACCGCATGGCCGTGCGCCTGCTCTACCTCTTCGAGGAGTTGAACAAGATCGGCACCACCGTGGTCATCGCCACGCACAACGAATCGCTGGTCGACCGCTTCCCCCATCCCGTCACCCGCCTCAGCGAGGGCGCGATCGCCCCCTCCGGAGGGGCAGCCGAGACGCCCGCCGCAGGCCCCGGCGCAAACCCGGCCGCTGCCAAGTCCGCGGCCGCCGTGGCCGGCCGGGAAAGCCCATGAGGCGACGGCGCCAGGCAGTCCCGCTGGACCGCGACGCGACCGGGCGCTACCTGCCGCTGCTGGTCGCGATCATGGTCTACCTCGCGGCCCTCGCCCTGGCCGGCGCGATGGTGGCCAGCAAGCTCGCCGACCGCTGGGACAGCGGGCTGAGCGGCGCGCTGACCGTACAGCTTCCGGCCGCCGGGCCCGCCGCGGCGGAAGGCGCCGAGGGCGACCCCGTGGCGGAGCAGGTGGTTGCCCTGCTGCGGGACACGCCGGGCGTGACCGCGGTGGAGCGGCTCGATAACCGGGACATCGCCGCACTGCTGGAGCCCTGGCTCGGCGACGCCGGCCTGACCGCGGAGCTGCCGCTGCCGGGGCTGATTGCCGTGACGGTGGACGCCGATCAGCCGCCTGACCTGAACGCCCTGCGCCGCTCGGTGCTGGCGGTTGCGCCGGGCAGCCTGGTGGACGACCATCAACGCTGGCTGGGCCATCTGCTGGACCTGACCTGGGCCATCGAGGCGATGGCCATCGTGGTGGTCGCGCTGGTCGTCCTGGCCGCCGCCATCATGGTCGCCTTCGTCACACGCATGGGTCTGGCGGCCCATGAGCAGGCCATTGAGGTTCTGCATCTGATCGGGGCACAGGATTCCTACGTCGCACGCCAGTTTCAGAGCCACGCCCTCAGCCTCGGACTGCGCGGCGGCCTGATCGGCCTGCTCTGCGCGCTTCCGACCCTTTACCTCGGGCGTCACCTGCTGCAGCGAATCGACAGCGGCCTGCTGCCGGAGATGCAGCTTCTGCCGATCGAATGGTCGCTTCTGGTGCTGCTGCCGGTGGCTTCGGCGCTGGTGGCCATGATGACAGCACGGATTACAGTCTTGCGCACCCTGGCTAGAATGCCCTGATGCGCCTGCGTACGATCAAGAAGGACCGCGCCTCGCCGCTCAGCCGCGGCCTCCGCCGCCTGCGCAATCTGCTGGTCCTGGCCGTCATCGCCGCCCTGGCCTGGGGCGCCGGCCTGTTGTGGTTCGCGACGCTGCTGCCCACCGCAGTGGCCGACAGCGACAGCCGCACCGATGCCATCGTGGTGCTGACCGGCGGCAGCGACCGGCTGAACATCGCGCTCGACCTGCTGGCCGAGCAGAAGGCCGACAAACTCTTCGTCTCCGGCGTCTACCGCGGCGTCGATGTCCGTCAGCTTCTGGAACTCTTCCAGCAATCGCCGGAAGAGCTTTCCTGCTGCGTCTTCCTGGGCTACGAGGCCGACAACACCCGCGGCAACGCCATCGAAACAGCGGACTGGATCGCAGCGCAGAACGCACGCTCCCTGCGGCTCGTCACCGCCAACTACCACATGCCGCGTTCGCTTCTGGAGTTCCGGCGCCGCATGCCGAAGGCCGAGATCGTGCCTCACCCGGTCTTTCCCGAACCCTTCAAGCACGATGACTGGTGGCTCTGGCCGGGCAGTTCGTCCCTGCTCGTCACCGAATACAGCAAGTACCTCGTCGCCGTGGTGCGCGGCTGGTTCGACCGCATGGTCGCCGCCCTGCCATGACTGATCTGCGATGACTGATCTGCCATGACCAAGCTGCGCTCCTTCCTGTTCAACGTCTTCTTCTATCTCTGGACCACCGTCGTCCTGCTTCTCGGGCTGCCGCTGATGCTGGGACCGCGCAGCGGGCTCTATCACCTGGGCCGCTTCTGGGTACGCGGCATCATGGCCGCCCTCGCGGTCCTCTGCGGCCTGCGCTACGACATCCGCGGCCGGGAGAACCTGCCCCAGGGCGCCTTCCTGGTCGCGTCAAAGCACCAGTCCGCCTGGGACACCCTGATCTACTCGCTGCTGCTCTGGGACCACAGCTTCGTCCTGAAACAGGAACTCACCTGGATCCCGGTTTTCGGGCAGTACCTCATCCGGGCCGGTCTGGTGCCCGTCGACCGGGCCGGCGGCAGCAAGGCCCTGCGCAAGATGGTGGCCCAGGCCAAGAAGGTGGCCGCCCAGGGCCGCCCGATCGTGATCTTTCCGGAGGGCACGCGGGTCGCCCCCGGCCAGCAGCGGCCCTACCACCCCGGCGTGGCGGCGCTCTACGGGCAGCTCGACATTCCGGTGGTCCCGGTCGCTCTGAACTCCGGGCTGTTCTGGGGGCGCCGCAGCTTCGTCAAGCAGCCCGGCCGGATCACCCTGGAATTCCTGCCCGCCATCGAGCCGGGATTGAACCGCAAGGCCTTCCTGCAACGGCTGGAAGCGGCGGTTGAGGGACGCAGCCGGGAGCTGGCGGAAATCGCAACCCATGGGCGTGCAGAGGGGCGGCTGGAGCAGGCCGGCTAGCTTGTGCGCAAAGCTGTGGACAGCTCCCGGGCCGTCGGCCGTTTTGACTGATTCTCCGCTTGCCAAGGCCGGCGCAGGCGGCGAATCGGAAGGCGGGGCACCGGACGAAGCCCGTTGACCGGGTTCTTCGGCGGACCTATCGTCAGCACAGCGTTTCCGCCGAAATATCGCACAAATGCGGGACCTTAGGGCCCGCGAGAGGTTTGCCCATGTCTGAATTCTCGGCCCTGTCGCAAGAGATCTGGGACATGAAATACCGCCTCAAGGCCCCCTCCGGGGAGCCTGTGGACAAAACGCTGGGCGACAGCTGGCGGCGCATCGCGGGGGCTCTGGCCGCCGCCGAATCGGATTCGACAACCAGAAGTTCTATTGAGACGCGATTCGAAGACGCTCTGCGCGATTTCCGCTTCCTGCCGGCCGGACGCATCCAGGCCGGCGCCGGCAGCGAACGGAACGTCACTCTTTTCAACTGCTTCGTCATGGGCGTCATCCCCGACGACATGGCGGGGATTTTCGAGCACCTGAAGGAAGCGGCCCTGACCATGCAGCAGGGCGGCGGCATCGGCTACGACTTCTCCACCCTGCGCCCGCGCGGCGCCGTGGTGCACGGCATCGGCGCCGACGCCTCGGGTCCGCTCTCCTTCATGGACGTCTGGGACGCCATGTGCCGCACCATCATGAGCGCCGGCTCGCGCCGCGGCGCCATGATGGCGACCCTGGCCTGCGACCATCCGGACATCGAAGCTTTCGTCGAGGCCAAGCAGGAGCCGGGCCGCCTGTCGATGTTCAACCTCTCGGTTCTGGTCACCGACGCCTTCATGCAGGCGGTGCGCGAAGACCAGGCCTGGCCGCTGACCTTCGACGGGACCGTCTACCGCGTGGTGCAGGCCCGCGACCTCTGGGAGCGCATCATGCGCGCCACCTATGCGGCGGCGGAGCCGGGCGTGATCTTCATCGACCGCATCAACCGGCGCAACAATCTGCACTACTGCGAGACCATCCGCGCCACCAACCCCTGCGGCGAGCAGCCCCTGCCGCCGTACGGCGCCTGCCTTCTGGGCTCCATCAATCTCGCCGCCCTGGTGACGCAGCCCTTCGAGGACGGTGCCGCCCTCGACATGACGGCCCTGGAAGAACTGGTGCCGACGGCGGTGCGGATGCTCGACAACGCCATCGACGTTTCGCGTTTCCCGCTGGAGGCCCAGCGCCAGGAGGCGCAGGCCAAGCGGCGCATCGGCCTGGGGATCACCGGGCTGGCCGACGCGCTGATCTGCTGCGGCCTGCGCTACGGCTCTTCCGAAGCCGTCGCGACGACGGAGCGCTGGATGACCGCCTTCCGCAAGGCCGCCTATCAGGCCTCCATCGACCTGGCCGCCGAGAAAGGCCCCTTCCCGCTGTTCGACCGGGATGCCTATCTGGCCGGCGAGTCGATCCGCGAACTGGACCAGGATCTGCGTGACGGCATCGCACAGCATGGCATCCGCAACGCGCTGGTCACCTCGGTCGCGCCCACCGGCACCATCTCCCTGCTCGCCGACAACATCTCCTCGGGCCTGGAGCCGGTCTTCAGCTTCGCCTATACCCGGCGCATCCTTCAGCCCGACGGCAGCCGGCGCGAGGAGGAGGTCAGCGACCACGCCTACCGTCTCTACCGCCGCCTCAAAGGACCGGACGCCCCGCTGACCGAGGCCTTCGTCGACGCCCAGACCCTGGAGCCGGCGGCGCATCTGGTCATGCAGGCCGCGGTGCAGCGCTACATCGACAGCTCGGTCTCCAAGACCATCAACCTGCCCGCCGACATCTCCTTCGAGGCCTTCAAGGATGTCTACACCCAGGCCTACGATCTCGGCTGCAAGGGTTGCACGACCTACCGGCCCAACGAGATCACCGGGGCCGTGCTGACCGTTCAAAGCGAAGAGCGGCAATCGGAAACGCCCGAGGCAAGCCTTGCGGCCACGCCGCCGGCACCGCCGGCCGAAGGTGACGTCGTTTACATGACCGACCCGCTGGCACGGCCGGCGGTGCTGCCCGGCTGCACCTACAAGCTGCGCTGGCCGGAAAGCGATCACGCCATCTACATCACCCTGAACGACATTCTGCAGGAGTCTCCCGGCAAGGCCGGGGGCAGCAAGGAACCGCGGCGGCGACCCTTCGAGATCTTCATCAACTCCAAGAACATGGAGCACTATGCCTGGACGCTGGCGCTGACCCGCATGATCTCCGCCGTGTTCCGGCGCGGCGGCGATGTCTCCTTCGTCGTGGAGGAACTGAAGGCGGTCTTCGATCCGCGCGGCGGCGCCTGGATGGAGGGCCGCTACGTGCCCTCCCTGCTGGCGGCCATCGGCGGCGTCATAGAGCAGCACATGATTGAGATCGGCTTTCTGCAGCCCAAGGAGCGCCCGCAGCTCGGTGCGCAGGACGGCGCCGTCAAGATCGCCGCCACCGCAGGAACGCAGCGCTTCGCCCAGTGTCCGAAGTGTGGCAGCGCCGGGCTGATTCGCCAGGAGGGCTGCGACCTCTGCACAAGCTGCGGCTATTCCAAGTGCAGTTGAGGCCCAAGCGTATCTGAGGGACCGCCGGGCCGGCAGGCCGTGACCGCCGGTTTAGAATGCGGAAAGACTTCCGGCTCACAATCCCCTAAGATTCCGCCCATCAGAGAGTGCCGGGAAGATTCGGCCCCCGCTAGGAAGCCAGAAGCTTTGGACAAGCCCGCCGCAGATCCCAAGGTCAAGATCCGCCGCCCGGTCGAGGAAGACTGGCCGCGCATGATGGAAGTGCTGGAAGGCGCCAACTTTCATCACATCGGCGGCCCGGAGATGCCCAGTTTCCCGCTCAGCGACTGTTTCGTGGCGGAACTCGATGGCGTCGTGATCGGCGTCGGCGGCTATCGGATCCTCGATGCCACCACGGCTAAGACCACCTTGCTGGCGGTCGATCCGGCCTATCGCGGCCACAACGTGGGGGCGGCGCTTCAACAGACACGCCAGGACTATCTGCGCGATCAAGGCATCAAGGAGCTCTATACAAACGCCGATGACGAGCGCGTGGTCGCCTGGTACGAGCGCAACTTCGGCTACCAGCCCACCGGAAAGCGCATCCCGAAAGTCGCACCCTTCGGGCGCAGCGATAAGGATGAGTGGATCAACCTGGTGACGAAGCTTTAGGGCTCGCGAGGCCCAGCCGGTCCGGCGGCTACTGCAAGTGCATCTGACCCGCGGCGGCGGGGCTCTTTCCCGTCAAAAAGCGCCCGAACACAGCGTCCAGAGAGAGGGCGCCGGCGCCACGCACAACGAGATAAACCAGGACGAAGGCCCAGAGCGCCCGTTGGTCGAGGATGGCCGCGCTCGGCAGGCGGTCGAACCAGGTACCGATGGTGGCCGCGTCGACGCCGTGAAAGGCGATATCCACATAAGATTGCACGACGATGAAGCCGATCATGCCGAGGGCGGCAAGCCGCGTGAAAAGCCCCAGCACAATCAGCACCGGAAGGACGAACTCGGCGTAGGTGCCGGCAAAGACAATGAGGTCGTAGGGAAAGAAGGGCACCTGGGAGGCATCGTAGCCGTAGGCCTCCACCACCGAGGGCAGGATCTGGAAGTAGGCGTTGTCGCCGATGCTGAAAAACCCGAGGACACCCTCGCCCACCTTTGTGGCGGCGGAATGCAGATAGTAGACCGCGAGCACGGCTGCAAAAACCAGGCGCGCAGACAGGCCCAGGAACCAGCCGTCCAGCTTCGCCTCCACCGCACCGAAGATCCGGCCATGAACTGCTGTCAGTCGGGTCATCATCTCTCGTTCATCCTCGCTGGAGTGTCTGGCGCATCAGGGCCCGAAGGCAGGAGCGCGGTCACGGCGCCGATCTCGAAAAGGCCCTGCAGGTGGATGGCAAGGTCGAACGCCGGGTCGCGCTCGACGGCCCGCTCCGCGGCCGCGCCCAACGTTGCGCCTTCCATCAGGTCGGCGATGAAGTCATGGCCGCCAGCCGGAAGCAGGCGGACTTCCACCTTCAGGGCCGGTCGAACGACCGCAGCCTCCTGGCCGCTCTTCATGTCGATATCAGTCTCAACAGCCGCCTCGCCACTCGCCGCCCAGAGCGAGACGACGGGCCAGCGCGAGCGGATGAGATGGAGGGAGGGGTGCAGCGCGAAGCGCAGGCTGCCGAGCTCGGCCGGCGGCACCGCCGAAAGGCGGTCGATCTCCAGGGCTGCGGCGTCGCCGGCGTGATAGGCGTAGAGTTGCGCCCACTCCAGCCGTGCCACGTCCCCCAGGTAAGGCACGCCCGCAGCCGGGGGGAAGTCCTCGAGGAAGTCCCCGAAGCTGCGGCCGTACAGCAGCAGTACGGGCGACCGTGGCGGTTCCTCGGCGATGTAGGCCCTGGCCGTCGCCTTGAAGAAATCCGCGCCGACCAGCCGACGGACCACCGGAAAGGCGGCCTCGAGCGCTTCGATGAGGCTGACCGCCACGTTGTTGCGGTAGACGTCGAAGCCGCGGACAGCGGGCCCTTCGGCCCTCACAGCAATTGGTGCCGGCACCGGTTGCGCGGCATCGCGCAGCGCGGCGGAGAACGCCTGCTGCAGAACGGCGAGCGAGTCAGCTTGCGGCGACATGGGCTCTGCGGCGCTTCTGCAGCGGCGGCACCCGGCCGGAGATCTTGCGGACCTCGAGCAGCTGCTCGGCGGCCCGGGCCTCGGAATGAAGCGTCTCCCAGTCGGGCAGGTCGTTGTCCCACTCGATGAGGGTGGGCTTGGCACCGCCGCGGGCAAGGCTGCGGTCGTAGAGCCGCCAGACGGCGTCATCCACCGCCCGGTCGTGGGCATCGATCAGCAGTGTGTTGCCCTGGCCGTCGTCTTCGCGGGCGTGCCCGCCGAGGTGGATCTCACCCACATGCTCCAGGGGAAAGGCGTCGATGTAGGCCTCCGGGGCGGTCCCCTGGTTGGTGGCGGAGACCATGACGTTGTTCACATCCAGCAGCAGGCCGCAGCCGCTGCGCTTCACCACCGCCTTCAGGAAATCGACCTCGCTCATGGTGCTTTCCCTGAAGGTGACGTAGGTGGAGGGGTTCTCCAGCAGAACGCGGTGACCCACCGCATCCTGCATGCGCTCCAGGTGATCACTCACCCGCACCACCGTCTCGTCGGTGTAGGGCAGCGGCAGCAGATCGTTGAAGTAGATGTCGTTGTGCGTCGACCAGGCGAGGTGTTCGCTCACCAGGCCGGGCTCGTAGCGCCCGGCCAGATCCCTGAAGCGTGCCAGATGCGCTTCGTCCAGGGGCGCCGCCCCGCCGATGGACAGCCCGACGCCGTGCAGCGAAAGCGGGTAGTCGCGGCGGATGCGCTCCAGGTAGTGATGCGGCGGCCCGCCGGCGCCCATGTAGTTCTCGGCATGAACCTCGAGCCAGCCGAGGTCCGGCCGGCCGTCAAGAACAGCCTCGTAGTGCTGGGCCTTCAGGCCAACACCCGCGCGGGCCGGAATTGTCGAGGAACGCGCCATCACCAGTCACAGCATCTGTCAGGATTGAACAGGTTCAAGGTTGAGAGAAAAGAGGCGAACGCCGGTCCGGTCATCGCTGCTGCTTTGCCCGGACCGGCGCTCCCCTTCAAACCGCCCCGTCCAAGGACGAGCCGGCGGTCCTTGAGGCCGGCGTCAGGCCGGCAGGTCGCGGTCAATAGCCTCCAGCGAGCCCTTGCGGTCACCCGGAAGCTCGAAGTCCGCCGTCGTTTCCTCGACGCCGTACTTCAGGCAGTCACCAGCCGGAACCAAGGTCCAGGCATTGCCCTGATAGTCCACGGTCGAGGTGCCGGCGCAGGTCGTGCCGGGGCCCGCAGCGCAGTCGTTCTGTCCGGCCAGAGAGATCCCGTAGCACTTTTCCTTTGCCTGGGCGCTGGCCGGCGTCACCTGCGCGGTTGCCGAAACCGCCAGAGCCACGGCACCGGCGATCATCGCCGCTGATACAACTTTCCCTTTTTCAGCCATAGACTGATGTCTCCTCTTGATGAACGTTCCTCTCCGATCCCCGATCTGCGGAAGCCCCGCTGGCAGAGCTTACAACAGATCCGAAACGCGGTCCGGTGTGCGCCGAAGGCTATCCTTCAATGGGGGCCGGACCCTCGTAGGTTCCGTCATTGTCATTGATGGCCTTCCAGCTCTTGGTTGAAGCGGGAAGGGGTTCCTTCTTCGACCAGATGCCGTCGGCCTTCTCGAGGTTACCGGGAATGTCGCCCTCCCAGAACCCGACCACCGTCGGCGTGATGTTCAAATAGAGCTTGCCGTCCACAATGCGCCAGAGGTTGGGGTTGGCGGGAACCTTGCCGCCCTGGGCCAGGCCATAGGCACAGTGACCGTCGTACTGGGGGGCGTACTTCGCCGGGTCGGCGACGAACTTGTCGCGGTTCGCCTCGTTCGAAAACGCCCAGGTGGCGCCGTTGTACTCGGCGGTGATGCCCGCCTTGCCCCGCACCGCCCGGGGCTGCGCAGAGCCGACGGGGTTCTGCTTCAGGTCGAAATAGGCCACCGCGTCATAGCCGCTGATCGCGTAGCCGGTTTCGTCAACGTACTGCTCGCCGGCCTGGGCCGCGCCAACGGTCATCACCGACAGGGCCGATGCCAGTAAAAGCTTGCGCATCATGGGGGAGAACCTCGCATCTCCTGTTGAAGGGACAGGCGGGTGCCTGATGGCCTAGAAATATTGACCAACAGCCCCTGCGATCAATTCACGACACTACACTAAGATGTGACGAGCCCCTGATCGGAGGACCCCTGATCGGCGGGCCCCTCATCGGCAGGCCCGGAACCGGAAGAACCGGCGTCGGAGGACCCGGAGGCGGCGCGCCTTGCCTTGGCTTCCTTCAGCAGGCGTTCCAGGGCACGGTCGCGCAGGCCCAGCGCCTGGAGGTGGTGGACGGTGTTCTCGAGGTACTCCATGCAGGGCCCGCGGGCGCCGTGGCCCTGCAGGATGAGGCCCACCATGTCGTCGTGGCTGAGCCCGCCGGCGTACTGGCGGTGGGCGCGGTCGACGACGAAGGTGATCGCAGACACGCTGCCCTGATCGGTCTTGGCGGCCCGCCAGGACGGATGATAGACGCCGGTGATCATCTCCCGCGCATAGAGGTAGTCCAGCACCTCCTCGCCCTCGCCCGCAGGGACCCGGAACACCAGCCCGCGGCAGGACCCGCCGCGGTCAAGCCCCAGCACCAGCCCCGGGACCTGTGGCGTACCGCGGTAGCGGTGGGAGAAGACGCAGAAGCTGCGGTGGAAGCCGTTCAGGCGGGCGATGCGCACCTCGACATGGGGAAAGCCGGGGTGCCACATGAGCGAGCCGTAGCCGAAAACCCAGAAATCCTGACCATCCGGGAGGTCGAGACGGCGGGCGGCCAGTTCCTCGGGCGTGAGGTTGTCGGGGTCGTCAAACTCCGGCCACCGGCTTTCCGTCATGTCGTGTTCCGATACATCTGCGCAGCGGCTGCTATACCAACAAATCGCAGCCGCCCCCTCAAGCCTGCTTCGATTCCTCCCGCTGCCGGCCGTTTCGGACGGAGAAGCGGGGCCGCCGCCCGGGTCCCTGGAATGGGCCCCTGGCCTGGAATGGGTCCCTGGCCTGGAATGGGTCCCTGGCCTGGAATGGGTCCCTGGCCTGGAATGGGTCCCTGGAATGAGCCGGGGGCAATTGACTCGGCAACAGGGACCCCAGCAGGGGTATGATGCGCCGACCTGCGAGGCCAAAGCCCGAACCCCCGCCGGAAAGGAGAAAAAGCGCGCATGCGTCGCACCCGCCTCGTCCACCTTTCCATTGTCGCCGTCGTTGTCTTTGCGCTGGCGCTACCGGCCTATTGGTACTGGGCTTCACAGGCCCTGGCCGAAGGCATCGCGCGCTGGCGTGCCGAACAGATCGAACGCGGCTACGAGATCGACTACGACGGTCCCCATATGGGCGGCTTTCCCTTCGCCCTGACGGTCACCTTCAATCAGCCCAGGGCGGTCAGCCCCCAAGGCCTGAGCTGGCAGGGACCGCCGATCCGGGGGGAAGCCAAGCTCTGGGACCCCTTCACGATCGATCTGGAGTTCCCCGGCACGCACCGGCTCCGCCTGACCGAAGGGCAGGAGGAACAGGCCGCCGATGTCGCGACGGAGGAGGCCCGAGGGCAGGTGGTGCTGGCCTTCGACGGCCAGGTCGACAGCGCCTCCCTCGATCTCGGCGCCCTGCAGGTGAACGGGCCGGACCTGAAACCGCTGACCGTGGACAAGCTGACCGCCCGCCTGGGCCCGCTGCGCCAGTCGCAGGACGGCGACCCCGACGAGCTGAACCTGACGGGAGAGGCGGTCTCCGTGAGCCTGCCGGAGGGTGAAGGCGGCCCCCTCGGCGATTCCCTGGAGCGGTTGTCTTTCCGCTCGACGGTGGTCGGCGGCATTCCCCGCGGCAAGCCGGCGGAGTCCCTGCCGCAATGGCGCGATGCCGGCGGCCTCTGGCGCTTCGAAAGCCTCTCGGCGCTATGGGGCCCCCTGGACCTTCAGGCCAAGGGGCGGCTCGGCCTCGATCAGGCGCTGCGCCCGTCCGGGTTGTTCGATACCAGGCTGAAGGGGGCAGACGAAATCATCGACCGGCTTGTCGAAGACGGGCGCATTAAGCCGGAAGCCGCCTTCGCCGCACAGCTTGCCGTCGCCGCCATGGGTCGGCGCGACGCCGCCAGCGGCACGACGGTGCTGGAAGCGCCGATTACTCTGCGGGACGGCCTGCTTTTTCTGGGACCGGTCCCGTTGCTCCCGATCGCTCCGGTTCTCTAGGATCGAAGGAACCGGCCTGGTGGGCGTCGATGATGCCGGCGCGGATTTCCCGCGTCCGGCGGAACAGGCCCTCCAGAGTCTCGCCCTCGCCCCAGCGGATCGCGCGCTGCAGCGCCGTGAGGTCCTCTGAAAAACGCTGCAGCATCTCCAGGACCGATTCCCGGTTATGCAGGAAGACGTCGCGCCACATGATGGGGTCGGAGCCGGCGATGCGGGTGAAGTCGCGGAAGCCGCCGGCGGAGAACTTCACCACCTCGGCGCGCTCGCTCTCCTCCAGGTCGGTGGCCGTGCCGACGATGGTATAGGCGATGAGGTGCGGCAGGTGGGAGGTGATGGCCAGCACCTTGTCGTGATGGGCCGCATCCATGATCTGGACCGTCGAGCCCAGGGCCTGCCACAAACGCACCAGCCGTTCCACCTGGTCCTCGTGGGTGCCCGGCGGCGGCGTCAGGATGCACCAGCGCTGCTCGAAGAGGTCGGCGAAGCCGGCCTCCGGCCCCGAAAACTCGGTACCGGCGACAGGGTGGCCGGGAATGAAGTGCACGCCTTCGGGCAAGGTGGGGCCGATATCGCGGATCACCGCCTGTTTGACCGAGCCGACATCGGTGACGATGGCACCGGCGGCAAGGCGCGGACCGATCGCCTCCGCCACCGCGGCATTTGCGCCCACGGGCACGCAGAAGAAAACGAGATCCGCCCCCTCCACCGCATCGCCGGGATCGGCATGAACGGAATCGGCGAACCCAAGCTCTTCGATCTTCGCGCGGGTTTCGGTCCTTCTGGAATGTGCGGCGACATGGTCCGCCAATCCCCGTGCGCGCATCGCCCAGGCCAGGGAAGAACCGATAAGTCCGGCGCCCAGCAAGGCGACACGGCCGAACATCGGCCCTTCGCCACCCTTCGCAGCCTTGGATTTCGCAACCTTGGATACGGCGGCGCTGCTCATGCCCCCGTCTCCGAGAGGGCTTCCTGCAGCGCCTCGGCCGTCACCCGCATTTCCTCTTCGGTGCCGACGGTCACCCTGAGGCAGTTGGCGAGACCGTAGGCGGCGACACCGCGCACCAGCACGCCGCGGCGCTTCAGGGCCGCAAGGACCTGCTCGGCCTGGGACTGCCCGCCGGGAAAGCGCAGCAGCACGAAGTTGCCGACGCTGGGCAGAGGCTCGACCCCCGCCGCCGTTGCCGCCCGGGCAAACCAGCCGCGCCACTCGTCGTTGTGCGCGCGCGAGCGCGCCACATGGGCCGCATCGCCCACCGCGGCGATACCCGCCGCCTGTGCGGCCTGACTGACGTTGAAGGGGCCGCGGACACGGTTCAGGACGTCGACGACCGCCGGCGGCGCATAGGCCCAACCGAGACGCAGCGCCGCCAGGCCGTGGATCTTGGAGAAGGTGCGCAGCATGACCACGTTGTCGGCCTGCTCGACAAGGCGGGCCGGCTGCGGGTAGTCCGCTGCAGCAACGTATTCGGCATAGGCGGCATCGACCACCAGCAGCACACCGGGCGGCAACGCCTGATGCAGACGTTTGAGCGCCGCCTCGGAGATGTAGCTGCCGGTCGGATTGTTGGGATTGGCCAGGAACAGGAGGCGCGTTTTCTCGGTAACCCGCGCAAGCAGGGCATCGACATCGGCCGTCAGCGCCACCTCAGGCGCGGCGACCACGGTCGCCCCGGCGGTGCGGGCGGAGATCCCGTACATCAGGAACCCGTGCTCGCTGTAGAGCACCTCGTCGCCGGGGCCGGCGTAGGCCCGCACCAACAGCGCGATCAATTCGTCGGAGCCGGCGCCGCAGGCGATACGCGCCGGATCCAGCCCCTCGGATTCCGCAATGGCCTGGCGTAGAGCCAGGGCGCCGCCGTCCGGATAGCGGTGCAGATCGTCCTGCTCCGCGGCATAGGCGGCCACGGCCTTGGGGCTGGGCCCCAGCGGATTCTCGTTGGAGGCCAGGCGGATGACCCGGTTTACCCCGGCGGCCTTGGACTCACCGCCGATGTAGGGCGCGACATCCATAATCCCGGGGCGCGGCGTCGGGCCTTCTGCCGCCGTCATGACGCACCGCTGCTTTCTGCTCCGGCCCCTGCCCCTGCCCCCGCCCCGGCTCCGGCCATGATGGCGGCAACCGGCTGGGCCGCCAGATCTTCAGGCGTCAGCGGCACGGCGAAGCTGCCGACCGCCCAGGCGTGGCTGACCTGCGGGACCTCCTCGACCAGCGCGGCGACCCTGGCATCGTCGCTCGCCAGTAAACCCTCGACCTCGACAAGGTGCAGTGTGCGGTCCGGCGCATCGACCCAGGCCTGGGTGTTGCGCACCGCAAAGCCGGCATCGGACAGCAAGGTCTTCAGGGCGCCGCGGGACACCGCCTCGTCCAGTTCGACGATCAGGTAGCCGCGGTCGCCGCCGCTTTCCTCCGGCTCGGCCAGGGAGATCACCACCGCCTCGGGTCCCGAGCGGCGACCACCATCCAGCGGCGCAAAAGGAAGACGGGCGATGATCTTGGGCGAGGCGCGCCCGCTGCGCGCCAGCTTCGGCCACCAGGGCGTGCCCCGGTCCGATTCCGGCAGCGGCAGAATCCCGATGTTGGCCTTGCCGTCGCTGACCGCCCGCAGCACCCCCATTTCCGATCCGTAGCCGGTGATCGGTGTCAGCGAGCCGAAGTGGTCGCGCGCCAGCAGCGAGAGGTCGGTGCCGTGCTCCGGCGCGAAGGCCGCCGCCGCAAAGGGACCCTGCAAACGTGTAAAGACCGAGATGATTTCGCGCCAGATGCGGCAGACGACCGGCTTGGGGAAAAGCCCCTGATGCCGCCCCACGAGCCGGCGCAGAACCCGGGCTTCCCGCCCCGGGCGCATGATGACGGCGTTGGTTCCCTTGGCCAGGGCGATCTGGCGCGCCAGTTCGGTGCGGCGCATGAGCTGGTCGTGGATTGCGTTGTCGATTTCGTCGATTTGGCGACGCAAGTCGTCCAGAGATGGCGGTTTTTCTGACATTCGGGCCTGATACCTGCAGCCAAGGCGGAGCTACTGATAGTCGCTGGGTTGGGTAAAATCAAAGGAAACCTTACACTAAGCCGGCCGCCCCAGGGACCACCCCGCGCACCATCCCAGGGGCCATCCCAGGGGCCATCCCAGGGGCCATCCCAGGTACCACCCCGGGAGCCAGGCCAGAGGGCGGTCCGCGCCCCGCTGCGCCTTCTGCTGCGCCGCTTGTGCGACCATGGGAAAGGTTGACAGAGCGGGTCCTTGCTCCCTAGCTAAGGGCCCTCTCGCTAGGATAGGGGCCTTTTGGCCGGAGTGGGCGCCGCGGCGGCAGCCGAAGGGGCGCCGGATCCGTGCAGCGGCCAAGACCCGGGAACGGGCGAAGACAGAGGAGTGACGGTGAGCGAACAGCCGGGAGCCACAGCGGTCGAAGGGGCGGTCGAAGGGGCAGCCGAAGAGGCGGAGGATGCGGCGGAGTCAGCCCAGCAGCAGGCGCGGCAGGACGGCCTGACCGCCGAGTTCGGCGGCGATACCCCGATGATGCTCGACTGCGGCGTGGCGCTGGGACCCTTTACCCTGGCCTACCAGACCTACGGCCGTCTCAACACCGACAAGTCCAACGCCATCCTGGTCTGCCATGCCCTGACCGGCGACCAGTTTCTGGCCGGCACCCACCCGGTGACCGGCAAGCCCGGCTGGTGGAGCCAGATCGTCGGTCCCGGCCTGGCGCTGGACACCGACCGCTTCTTCGTCATCTGCGTCAATGTGCTGGGCGGCTGCATGGGCACCACCGGACCGAAGTCGGCAAACCCGGCGACCGGGGAAGCCTGGGCGCTCGACTTTCCGGTGATCACCATTGCCGACATGGTGCGGGCCCAGAAGCTGCTGATCGACCGGCTGGGCATCGACAAGCTGTTCTGCGTGACCGGCGGCTCCATGGGCGGCATGCAGGTGCTGCAGTGGGCGGCCAGCTACCCGGAGAAGGTCTTCGCCGCCGTGCCCATCGCCACCGCAGCCCGCCACACGGCCCAGAACATCGCCTTCCACGAGGTCGGACGCCAGGCGATCATGGCCGATCTGGACTGGTGCGGCGGGCGCTACATCGCCGAGGGGCGCAACCCGGACCGCGGCCTGGCGGTGGCGCGCATGACCGCGCACATCACCTACCTCTCCGAGCCGGCGCTGCACCGCAAGTTCGGCCGCCGGCTGCAGGACCGGCGCGGCCTGACCTTCGGTTTCGACGCCGACTTCCAGGTGGAAAGCTATCTGCGCCACCAGGGCGCCAGCTTCGTGCAGCGCTTCGACGCCAATTCTTACCTCTACATCACCCGGGCTATGGACTACTTCGACCTGGCCTCCGAGTCCGGCGGCCAGCTCGCCCAGGCCTTCCGCGACACGCCGGTGCGATTCTGTGTCATCTCCTTTTCCAGCGACTGGCTGTTCCCGACCTCGGAGAACCGCGACGTGGTCCATGCCCTCAACGCCGTGGCCGCCGACGTCAGCTTCGTCGAGATCGAAAGCGACGCCGGCCACGATGCCTTCCTGCTCGACGAACCGGAATTCCGCGGAACCCTGGCCGGCTTCCTGAACGGCTGCGCCGAACATCGGGGTCTCAGCTTCCCATGACTGCCGCAACCGGAACCCGACCGATGAGCCCGCTCGACACCAGCGCCGCCCGCAGCGCCGCCCCGCTGCGCAGCGACCTCGCGCTGATCGCCCGCATGGTCGACCGCGGGGCCAGGGTGCTCGATATCGGCTGCAGCGACGGCGCGCTGCTGGACCATCTGATCCGCGAGCGCGAGGTGGTCGGCCGCGGCATCGAGTTGTCCCAGCGCAACGTGAATGCCTGCGTGGCCAGGGGCCTCTCGGTGATCCAGGGCGATGCGGATACCGATCTGGTGGAATACCCGGCCCGCGCCTTCGACTACGCCATCCTCAGCCTGACCCTGCAGGCGACCCGCGACCCGCGGCGGGTGCTCGAACAGATGGTGCGCATCGCCCGCCACGCCATCGTCTCCTTCCCCAACTTCGGCCACTGGCAGGTGCGCCTGCACCTGACCCTGCGCGGGCGCATGCCGGTCACGGACTCCTTGCCGGAGGCCTGGTACGAGACCCCGAACATCCACTTCTGCACGATCCGGGATTTCATCGCGCTCTGTGAGGCCTGCGGGCTGGAGATCGAGGAAACCATGGTGCTGCGCAACGACCGTCCGCAGAGGGGCCTGCTGGGGTCGATCTGGGGCGGCCCGCTCGCCAACCTGCTCGGCGAAAAGGCGATCTTCCGCCTGCGCAAGGACTAGAGCGTTTTCCACTTACGGCGGATCGGTTCCAGCCCGCTCCCCCTCCCGGCCACCCAGCGCCAGTATCCTATGGGTGGCCGGGAGGGGGAGCGGGCCGGTTCCGTCAAACCAGGAAACCGTCTAGGCGGCCCTAAGCCTCCAGGAGCCCCAGTTCGCGCTGCTTCTTCTTGGGAAGACCCAGAGCCACGATGCGGTGGGATTCGCGCAGATAGTCCTTCAGCGCGTCGTCCGCGAGGCCCGGCTCGGCGTAGTGCTGGATCCACTTCATGCCGCGTGAGGCAAGATAGGGCGCCGGGCGCAGCCCCGGCTGGTCCTGGAGGATCTCGTAGGACAGCGGGCTGGTCTTGAAGGTGTAGGCCGGCGCGCCGTCGGCCCAGCCGCCGATGGCGAAGACCTTGCCGCCCACCTTCCAGACATGGGAGCCGCCCCACTGCACGACGTAACTCGTGGCCGGCAGGGCTTTGCAGAAGGCGTTGAACTCCTCGTAGGTCATAGGTGTTCGTCGGGGCCGCCCCCATCGCGCGACCGGCTCAGGTCGGCTTCGGGGTTCTCTCGCGGTGCACGCGGCCGGCAGCCTGGGGCAGTTGAACCACCACCGGCTTGCCAATGCGTCCGCGCACCCGCTTGACGGAACCGGCGTAGAGCTGTTTGCCGGATTCGATCATCACGACGCCGGCGAAGGTGGGAAAGAAGCGCGCACCGATGCGCTCAAAGGCCGGGGCCGAGCGCAGCAGGGTGTGGGAGGTGGTGGGCGGCACGTAGAGCGCCCGCTCCGTCCGCGTCGGGGTAAACATGTTCTCCCGCAGGAGCCGTGAAAGCTGGGCGCCGCTGTAGGGATGCCCCCAGCCCAGCGGCGTGCGGTCGGAGCGCGCCCAGATGCCGCGGCGGTTGGGCACCACCACCAGCAGGCGGCCGTCGCCGGTGAGGACCCGCCATATCTCCCGCAGCAGGGCGCGCAGGGCCTCGCTGTTCTCCAGGCCGTGGACCAGCAGCACCCGGTCGACGGAGTAGTCGGGCAGCGGCAGCTCGGTCTCCTCGACGAGGGAGACCACCCCCGGCCCTTCCGGCGGCCAGTGCAGCACCCCCTGGGAGGCCGGCATGAAGGCCAGCACCCGCTCGGCCTCGCTCCTGAACTGGCGCAGATAGGGCGTGGCGAAGCCGAGCCCGAGCACGCGCTGGCCGGTCACGTCCGGCCATACCGAGCGCACGGCGCGGCGCACCATATGGCGCGCCACCTGGCCGCGGCGGGTCTCGTAGAACTCCCGCAGATCGACAACGTCATGCCACATGGGCGCGGAGCCTATCACAGTTGCCCGTTCCAGGCGAACACAGGTCTGCTATGGTTAACAA
Source organism: Rhodospirillales bacterium BBD 1991-14 (assembly GCA_001657395.1). GTDB lineage: Bacteria > Pseudomonadota > Alphaproteobacteria > Kiloniellales > Kiloniellaceae > Pelagibius. The sequence goes on from LYSY01000007.1 coordinate 44,985, forward strand.
AGCCTTAACAGGATGATGGCCCAACAGAAAGATACCCGTAACAGGAGGACGGCCTTGGACGCGGCGGAGATCATCGAGACCCTGGGCCTGCAGCCCCATCCGGAGGGCGGACATTTCCGCGAGACCTTCCGCGACCCGACAGCCATCGACGGGGGCATCGAGGGGCGTGCGGCCTCCACCGCGATCTACTACCTGCTGGCGGCCGGCGAAGTCTCCCACTGGCACCGGGTCGACGCGGCGGAGGTCTGGCACTGGTACGCCGGCGCGCCCCTGGTCCTCACCATGTCGGCCAACGGCCACGACGCCGAGGCCAAGGTCCTGGGGCCTGAACTGGCGGCGCGCCAGCGCCCGCAGGTGGTGGTCCCGGCGCGGGTCTGGCAGACGGCGGAGAGCCTGGGCGCCTGGACCCTGGTGGGCTGCACCGTCGCCCCCGGCTTCCAGTTCGAGGGTTTCGAGATGGCGCCGCCGGACTGGCGGCCCCTCCCCCGATAGGCGCCCCAACTCTCTTTCCTGTCAGGACTTGCGCAGCAGTTCCTTCGAGGCCAGCACCGCTCCAGCGACGATCAGCAGACAGGCCAGGGCGACGATCCAGGTCGCCTCGGCCTGGCCGAAGGCGATGAGCAGCAGCGTCGACAGCAGGGGCGCGGCGTAGGAGAAGGCGCCCAGAACCTGGATGTTGCCGTGCTTGGTGCCGTAGTCCCAGACGAAGAAGGCGGCACCCACGGGGCCCAGGCCGAGCCCCAGGATCGCCAGCCACTGCAGGCCCTGGGGCACCACGGTGGTCTCCAGCAAGAAATGGCAGGCGGCGCCCAGGAAGGCCACGGCCCCGCAGAAGCCGCCCACCACGTCGGTCGGCACTGCGCCGAAGCGCCGGTTGAGGACCGAATAGGTGGACCAGGTGAGCGCACAGGCGAGCGCGGCCAGATAGCCCAGCGCGAACTCAGCCCGAAAGGCGACCTGCCCGCCGCGGGTAACCAGCAGCGCCGCCCCGGCCAGACCCAACAGCGCCCCGCCGAGGTGGAACCAGCGCAGCCGTTCGCCCGGCAGCAGCGCCGAGAAGACGACGATCAGTAGCGGCCAGAGATAGGCGATGAGGCCGGCCTCGACGGGCGGTGCGTTGCCGAGGGCGACGAAGTAGAAGAAGTGATAGCCGAAGAGCCCGGCCACCCCCAGCAGCCAGACCGGCGGGCGCTGGCGCCATGCGGCGAAGCTGCCGCGGCCACGGGCGGCAAGAACGCAGAGGCTTGTGACAAAGGCGACCGCGAAGGTCATGGCCAGGAGTTGAAAGGGCGGAATGCCCGCCGCCCCGGTGGTGAAGAGCGCCAGCAGCGACCACAGCAAGACGGCAATGCCGCCGATCAGGGTGGCGCGCAGACGCTGCGGAGCGGAGGCCGGGGCGGAAGAACTCATGGTCTGGCTGATAGCGCTGCACGCGCAGGCTGGCAAGCCCGCGGCACGGCTCAGGACACCGCGCGCTTCTGCACCGCAAGGGCGATGATGCGCTCGGTCTCGGTCCAGAGACCGAAGGGCCCGAGGTCGGCCGGGTCGGCCCAGGCGACCTCGGCCGCATCGTGACCGGCCGCCGCCTCTCCCGCGCGCCACTCTGCCAGCAGGTCGACCAGCGTGTAGTGGTACTGCACGGCGCCCGCCTCGTCGCGGGTGATGGAGTCGACCACGTCGACGAGGGGGCCGACCGCGATCTCGATCCCCGCCTCCTCCCGCACCTCGCGGCGGGCCGCAGCCTCGATGCGCTCGCCGAGGCGCTGGCGCCCGCCGGGCAGCGACCACTGACCTTCGCGCGGCGGCTTGCCGCGGCGGATCAGCAGCACGCGATCCGCCTTGAAGACCACCACGCCGACGCCGATGAGCGGACGATTGGGATAGTCGTTCACGCGGCGCCCTCCCCCTCCGGAACGAGGTAACCGCGGTAGGCGATCAAGAGCCCGGCCAGCGGCAGGACGATGGAGACTTCGAAGGTAAAGCGGCCGGCGCCGTCGACCCGCTCGCGCCCGACGATGCGCGGCCACAAGCGAGCCGGCAGCGGCAGACGCAGAAACCGCACGCCGACAAGCCGGAGATCGAGCCCCTCGCCCGAAACCTCCGGCCGCAGGGTGAAATGGCCAATGCCGAAACGCTCGTAGAGGTGCCCCGGACGGGCCGGCTCCGCCCCCTGGCGGCTGGTCAGGCGATGCCCGGCGAAGTCCCGCTCCCAGGTCTCCACCCCGTCGCGGGTCGAAAAGCGCACCCGCACCGGCAGGTCGCGTCCGGCGGGCGGCATGCGGAAGCAGGCGGCGACAAGGCGCGCGGCCAGACCGTCCCCACGCTCCACATCGCAGCGCCCGGCGGCGCTCCTGGCGCCGTCATGATCGTGCAAGCGCCGCAGCGGCCCCGGCAGCCGGTCGAGGGCGCCGCCCAGAACACGGCGGTAAAGCGGCACAAAGGCGCTGCTGCCTGTTGCGGCTGCGCTCATTGCAGGAACCGCCCGCGCTCCTCGGCGGTGGGAATACGGCATTGGTCGTAGCGGCCGAACAGGCGGTAGCGATTGCGCGCCACCCGGTCGTAAAACCAGTCGCGCAGACCGCGCGGCAGGATCGCCAGAAACCGAAGCCAGGACCAGGGTGCGCGCAGGTCCCCCGCGATGCGGATGGCCGCGTCGGACTTCAGGTAGACAGCGGGACCGTCGACCACGACGACCGAATCCCAGTCCTCGGTCGGCTGGCCGTGGGCGGCCAGGGCGCGGCGCCCGGCATCCGACTGGACGGCGGCGAAGCGAAACTCCGCCGCGCGCTCGTGCTTCAGGATGAATTGCATGGAGCCGTTGCACAGCACGCAGACGCCATCGAAGAGAATCAGCTTGGTTGGCAGGGGTTTCCCGGCAGAAGACTCCTCCGACACCGTACCCTGTCCGACGTGTCCGCCGTCAGGCCATGTACTGGCCGCCGTTGGCCGAGATCGTCGAGCCGGTGATGAAGCCGGCCTCTTCGCTGGCGAGGAAGACCACGCAGCGGGCGATCTCCTCCGGCTCGCCCAGCCGGCCCACCGGGATCAACGGCAGGATCTTGCTGTTGAGAATCTCCTCCGGAACGGCGCGGACCATCTCCGTGCCGATGTAGCCCGGCGCAACGGCGTTCACGGTGATGCCTTTGAAGGCGTTCTCCTGGGCGACCGCCTTGGTGAATCCGAAGACGCCGGCCTTGGCGGTGGAGTAGTTGGCCTGGCCGAGCTGGCCCTTCTGGCCGTTGATCGAAGAGATCGAGATGATCCGCCCGTAGTTGCGGCTGCGCATGCCTTCGATGACGTTACGCGTCATGTTGAAGAGCGAATCCAGGTTGGTGGCAATCACCGACTGCCAGTTTTCCAGGCTCATACGGTGCAAGGTGCCGTCGCGGGTGATGCCGGCGTTGTTCACCAGCACGTCCACCGGCCCCAGGTCGCTCTCGACCTGGGCGATGCCGGCCTTGCAGGCCTCGAAGTCGCCGACGTCCCATTTGTAGACGGCGATGCCGGTGTCATCCTTGAACTTGTTGGCGGCTTCGTCGTTGCCGCCGTAGCTCGCCGCCACGCTGTAGCCGGCGTCTTTCAGGGCGACGGAAATCGCCGCTCCAATGCCCCGCGTTCCCCCCGTCACCAATGCCACCCGCGCCATCGTGCACCTCCCCGCTCACTGATTAAGCCCTTAGCGATCACCGCCGCTTTAGGACAACGGTCTGTTCTCAGGTGCATCAAACCATGGATCGCAACCGCCGCCAACCGCTGCTCGCATCAACCGGCAGCCCAATTTGAGGAATTGACATTAAAGTGATCGCTTTAATATTATTCCGGCCATGCAGGCCATTGAAAATGACGCCGTCTTTCATGCCATTGCCGACCGGACGCGCCGCCGGCTTCTCGAGCTGTTGGCCGAGGGTGATCGCCCGGTGCAGGATCTGGCCGCGGAATTCGACATGAGTTTCGCGGCTGTCTCACAGCATCTTCAGATACTGCGGGCGGCGGGATTGGTGCACCGCCGCCCCGCCGGCCGCAAGCGGATCTATGCCTTGGAGGCTGCGCCGCTGGCCGAGGTACGCGCCTGGACCGATCAGTACGAACGCTTCTGGAAGGCGCGGCTCGCGCGCCTGCGGCGGCACCTTGCAACAAAGCCTGCAGCAAAGGATTAATCGTAATGAGCATGCGCCGGCCGATAGACCTTGTCCTGACACAGGACTTCGATGAGGACAGGGAGTCGCTCTGGCAGTCCCTGACCGACAGCACCACGCTGGCCGATTGGCTGATGCCCAACACTTTCCGCCCGGTGGTCGGCGCGGCCTTCGAGCTCCGCGCCGGGCCGGAGGACACCGACTGTGGCGGCACCGTGCGCTGCCGCGTTCTGACGCTGGAGCCACCGCACCTTATGGTCTGGTCCTGGATGGAGGAGGGCATCGGCAGCCCGACAGCGGTCAGCTTCACCCTGACCGAACGGGGGACCGGCTGCCGTCTGGCGATCCGGCACCGCGGCCTGGCCAGCGCGCCGGAAGAAGAAAGCTTCCGCCAGGGCTGGCAGGAGAAATGCGCCGCGTTTGCCCGACGCGTCGGAAGCAAAGGAGACGACCATGCCAGAAGCGCATGAACAACGAGATCACGAGACGGGCTTCAAAGCCGGCCCCAATCTTGCGATGAAGGTGCCGGCGCCGCTTTACGCCCAGACCGTGGCCTTCTACCGCGACGTGCTGGCCCTGAGAGAACTGAACAGTGATGACGAAACGACGGCCTTCGCTTTTGGCAGCATGACGCTGCATCTGGATTGCTGTCCGCAGATGAGCCAGGCGGAACTCTGGCTGCAGGTGGCCTGCGACGACAGCCGCGCCGCAGCAGAGCGGCTCGACGGAGCCGGCGTCCGCCGCTGCGACGGCATCGAAGCGCTGCCCGAAGGCTTCGACGGATTCTGGATCAGCAACCCGGCGGGGATCATTCACCTGATCGACGGCGCGGGCCAGGGTAGGCAGTAGCCGGACACGGCAGAGACGAAATCCGGCCCGCACAAGGGCGGGCCGGTTTTTCGTCGGTTGCGCTTTTTTTGGCGGACCGAGGGCCCGCTGTCAGCACTCAGTCGCGCTCGATGCACATGGCGATGCCCATGCCGCCGCCGATGCACAGCGTAGCGAGACCCTTCTTGGCGTCGCGCTTGCCCATCTCGTGCAGCAGGGTGACCAGAACGCGGGCCCCGGAAGCGCCGATGGGATGGCCGAGGGCAATGGCCCCGCCGTTGACGTTCACCTTGTCGGTGTCCCAGCCCATGTCCTTGTTCACGGCCAGGGCCTGGGCGGCGAAGGCCTCGTTGGCCTCGACCAGGTCGAGGTCGCCGGCCGACCAGCCGGCCCTTTCCAGCGCCTTGCGGCTGGAGGGGATGGGGCCGGTGCCCATGATCGCGGGATCGACACCGCAGGTGGCCCAGGAGACGATGCGCCCCAGGGGCGTGACACCGCGGGCCGCCGCGTCTTCGGCGGACATCAGCACCACCGCCGCGGCACCGTCGTTGATGCCGCTGGCGTTGCCGGCGGTCACCGAGCCTTCCCTGTCGAATGCCGGGCGCAGACCGGAAAGAGACTCCGCCGTCACGCCGTGGCGCGGGAACTCGTCGACGTCGATGATGTTCTCGCCCTTGCGGGTCTTGATGGTGACCGGCACGATCTCCTCGTTGAAGCGGCCCGACTTCTGCGCCGCTTCGGCCTTGTTCTGCGAGGCTGCGGCGAAGGCGTCCTGCTCTTCGCGGGTGATCTGCCACTGCTTGGCGACGTTCTCCGCGGTGTTGCCCATGTGGTAGCCGTTAAAGGCGTCCCAGAGCCCGTCCTTGATCATGGAATCGACCATCTTCAGGTCGCCCATCTTCTGGCCGTTGCGCAGGTGGGCGACATGGGGCGCCTGGCTCATGCTTTCCTGGCCACCGGCCACGACGATACGGGAGTCGCCGGTCTTGATCGCCTGCTGGCCGATCGCCACCGCGCGCAGCCCCGAGCCGCAGAGCTGGTTGATCTGATAAGCCGTCTTCTCGACGGGAATCCCGGCCTCCACGGCGGCCTGACGGGCCGGGTTCTGCCCGGCGCCGGCGGTAAGGATCTGGCCCAGAACGGCCTCGTCGACCTCTTCGGCCTCGACTTTGGCGCGCTTCATGGCCTCCTTGACGGCCACCGCCCCGAGGTGGGAGGCCGACACGGAGGACAGGCCCCCGTTGAAGGACCCAACGGGGGTGCGGGCCGCACCGGCAATTACGACTTCGGTCATTTCGGAGATCTCCCGTGTTGTGGGCGGAGCGCTTCTCTTCGCGATGAAGCGGCGACCCGCAATCCTTGCGTCCCGGAAGGGCTCAGGACGCGCAGCCTTGACGAACCTGACCTTGATATAAGGACAGACGAGCCTGCGGTGCAAGCCGTGCGGGAGACGCGCGCCGTCCCGCGGCTAGTCCGGTCCTGCGGCGCGGGCCAGAATCCACTCCTGCAGAGGCTGCCAGACGCTCGCCTCCGCCCTGCCGCCCACCATCATGCCGATGTGGCCGACCGTGGGGGTGACGGTCTCTCCCGCCGGCAAGGCGTTGGCCAGGGCGAGCGCCGAGGCCGGCGGGACGATGCGGTCCTGCGCCGGGATGACGCTCAGCGCCGGCAGCGTGACGGCGGCCGGGTCGACCGGATGGCCGGCCAGCAGCCACTGGCCCTGGGCCGCGCTGTTATCGCCGTACCAGCGCCCCAGGCACTCGCGCGCCACCGGCGCAGCCAGCGCCACGCCGTCGTTCAGCCAATCCTCCAGGGCCACGAAGGCCTCGGCCTTCGACGATGCGGGATCGAGCCGGGCGAAGCTGAGGAACTTGCGCACCACCAGATGCGGGTCGAGACTGGCGAACAGCGCCTGGATCAGGTCCACCGGCATCTCGCCCATGACCTCCAGGAGCGGCGCGGCCAGCGGCAGGCAGGCCGCGGCGAGACGGCTGTGGGGCGCGTTGTCGGCGTGGAAATCCCAGGGCGTTGCCAGCAGCACAAGGGCCTCGAGATCCTCCTGACGGCGGGCCGCCAGGCCCAGCGCCAGCAGGCCGCCCATGCAGTAACCGATGGCCAGCGGCTTGCGCCCGCTTTCCTCGACAACAAAGTCGAGCGCCCGCTCCAGGCGCCCGGCGATATAGTCGGTCAGAGTAAAGGCGCGCTCCTGCGCGCGGGGGCGGCCCCAGTCCACCAGCAGCGGGCGCAGGCCGCGGGCGGCCAGCCAGCGCAGGAAGGAGCGCCCTTCCATGAGGTCCAGAACGTAGGCCCGGTTGATGAGCGAGGGGATGACCAGCAGAGGCGCCGCCGATTGCACGGCAGGGCCGGCCTCGGCGCAGGCGCCGTAATCGAGCAGGCGGGTGTCGCCCTCCTGCCAGATCACCGGAGGATCGGGGAGCAGGCGGCGGTAGGGATGATGGCGGTAGGCCTCGATACCCTGGGCGAGCAGGGTCATCCGCTGCATCACCTCGCGTTCCACCGCAGCGGAGAAGACCTCGGGGTCAGCCGCCCCCAGTTTTTGCCTTAGGCTTTCGGCGCGGTCTGCCAGTTCCCCCTTCCAGGGCAAGGATCCGCTGCTCCAAAGCGGCAAGGCGCTCCGCGATGACGCCCAGGTCAGCCCGGCCGCCGTCAGGTGCAGCGGCAGCGGGCGCGGGCCCAGCCGACCCGGCGGCCCCATCGTTCCCGCGCAGGTCTTCGCGCCGTCCATTCCTCGCCCCATCCTTTTCCGGCCCGCCGGTCTTGGCACCGGCAGCGGCCTGCAGCCCGGCGGACGGACCGCCCTGCGCGGCCGCCAGCATGCTGGCCATGGCCGCCGGCCAGGCGCCCCAGACCGCCGGCAGGCCGGCCGCCGTGACGCCCAGCGAGGCCATCACCCGCTGCATGGCCTCAGCAAAGTCCGGATCCGCCGCCAGCGCCGTCATCTGATCCTGCCAGAGGTCGACGTAGCGCCGCGCCAAGTCTTCAAGCTCTTCGGTCTGGCTCATGACCGGGCCAGTATAGCCGGCTCCCGCGGCCCCTGGCCAGACGAGGTCCAGACGGGATCCAGACGGGATCCAGACGAGGGGCGGCCTTCTGCGGCCGCGGAAACAGCGGAAGTCAGGGTGAAAACGGCCGAAAGGGCCCGAAGACCCGCCCGGAGACGGGCGTTGACAGGCCGTGATGCGGCGCAGCAATATCTTCCCTGCGGGAGCGGAACGTCCGGTTGAGGCGCCGCTGCAGCGCCCGGGACCCAAGGCCCGCGCGCCCGCAAACGATGAAAACGCCGGTGCCGGATACCCATGAAGAGTTCATGACCGGGACGCGCGGCGGGAAAGGCAAGGGAACTTGGCTGCTTCCAGCAAAGGTGGAAAGAAGCGGGATGGGAACGACGGGCCCATCACGATCAAGAAGTACGCGAACCGCAGGCTCTACAACACCGCGACCAGCAGCTACGTGACCTTGGACCATCTCTGCCAGATGGTGCAGGACGATGTCGACTTCGTCGTCTACGACGCCAAGAGCGGCGAAGACATCACCCGCGCGGTGCTGACGCAGATCATCGTCGAGGAGGAATCCAAGGGCCAGAACCTCCTGCCCATCAACTTCCTCAGGCAGCTTATCTCCTTTTACGGGGATTCCATGCAGTGGATGGTTCCGCGCTACCTCGAACATATGATGGAGAGTTTCGCCCAGAACCAGGACCGCATGCGCCAGTCCATGCAGGAAACCTTCGGCAACATGTTCCCCTTCGGCAATCTGGAGGAAATGGGCAAGCAGAACATGGCGCTGTTCGAAAGCGCCATGCGCATGTTCTCCCCCTTCCCCGCCGACCAGGATGAAAACGGCGACAAGCCGGCGGCCGAGAACGGCCGCGCCGATACCAAGGCCGAGGCCTCTTCGGAATCCCTGGAAGACCTGAAGGCGCAGATCGATCAGCTGCAGAAGCAGATCAACACGCTCACCAAAGACAAGACCTAGAAGAGCTTTGATAAAGAGGTCCGGGCAGGTCCCGGCCTCAGCCGCTGACCGCCCCTAGTCGCCCACGGCCCCTAGTCGCCCACGGCCCCTAATCGCCCACCGCCAGGGCGCCCTTCGGCGCCGCATCCCCCTGCTGGCGGCGCAGCAGGCGCTCGTCGACCTCCGGCCGGCCGAAGTAGTAGCCCTGCAAGAGGTCGACACCTTCGGCCGAGAGGTAATCGGCATCCTCTTTGGTCTCGACGCATTCGGCCACCGTGGCCACGCCCATGGCCTGGGCAAGGGCCAGCAGATTGCGGATGAAGATCTGGTTCTCCTTGTCCGCAGTGATGTCGCGGATGAAGGATCCGTCGATCTTCACGACATCGACGGTCAGCGCGCGCAGATGATGGAAGGTGGTGAAGCCGGCGCCGAAGTCGTCAAGCGCAACCTCGCAGCCAAGGGAGCGCAGCGATGCGACGAAGCGCGAGGTCTCGTCGACGTCCATGAGCGCCGTCGTCTCGGTAATCTCGACGATAAGCCGGGAGGCCAGGTCGCGGTGCCCCTTCAGGCGGGCAATAAGGCCGCGCTGCCAGGACCGCTCCGTGGCCGTCAGGCCGGAGATGTTGATGGCCAGCCTCACATCCGGGTAGCGCTCCAGGGCGGCGAGGGCCAGGTCGCGCACCCTGTTGTCGATGGAGCGCATCAGACCGAGCTGTTCGATCGCGGGGATGAACTGGGCGGCGGGCACCAGGGCACCGGCCTTGTCGTACATCCGCACCAGGCATTCGAAGTAGCGCACCGCGTGGGAGCGGGCGTCGACGACCGGCTGATAGGAGAGCGCGATGCGGTCGTCGCGCAAGGCTTCCTGCACTTCCTCGCCGATATCCATGGAGGCACGGTAGTCCAGGCGCTGCGCCTCGCTCAGCTCATAGAACCGCAGGCAGTCGCGGCCGGCCGCCTTGGCCTGCTGCAGAGCGCTTTCCGCTTTGGTCATGGTGTCCACGGCCGTCTTGCTCTGGCTGCAGAAGGCGACCGCACCGATGGAGACGGTGACGTGAATGCGCTCACCGCCGACCACCACGGGGTCGTCGCGCATGCGCAACAGAATACGCTCGGCCGCGGCCTGAGCCTTTTCCTCGCTGCAGACCGACAGCAGCGCGCCGAAGCAGTCGCCGCTGGGCCGGCCGATCACATCGGCGGCGCGCAGGCAGTCGTCCAGGCGCCGGCCAAGTTCGACCAGCACCGCATCGCCGACCTCGTAGCCGTAGCCGGTGTTGATGCGGTCGAGATGGTCGATGCCGATGACGATATAGACGCCGGGCTGGCCGAAACGCTGCGACTGGGTGAGCGCGTGCTCAAGCGCTTCGCGCATGCGCAGCTTGTTGTAGTGGCCCGTCAGGTCGTCGAAGTTGGCGAGGTACTGCAGGCGTTCCTCGTGGCGCTTGCGCTGGGTGATCAGCCGGATCACACCGCTCATGCGCGCCGGTACGCCGGCCGGCGAGTACTCCACGCTGCCGCGGTCATGCAGCCACTGGAAATCGCCCCGGCCGGTGCGAATGCGAAATTCGCAGTCGTAGTTTGCTGAACCGGCGAAATGGTCCGACAGAAGGCGGCGGCGGCGGGGAATGTCCTCGGGGCTGATCCGCAGCTGCAGCTCTTCGCCGCTGCGCGGTACCGGCAGCTCGTCGTTCTCGAAAAGCGCCTCGACATCGCCGCTGAAGGAGATTTGATCGGTTGCCAGGTCCCAGTCGTAGACGACATCGCCGGAAGCCCGGATCGCCGCACGCAGGCGCCCGAGTTCCATTTCCGTGTCGTCCTTGCCTCTGGCATCGATCACGCCGCTGCTCTCCTACCTGAAGCTGAACCATCGCCCCCCAATGCTGGACACCCCCGATACTGGGCGCCCTCAGTGCTGGCGCGACCGTCCCCGGCCTTAGAGGCGCCATCTGGCACCCGATACATGAGAATCTGGCAGTGCCCCCTTAAAGAAACATGAACGTTCGAGGAGAGTTTGTTGTAAATTTTGACCTGAACGTGGTATTATTTTAGTAAATATCGCCCACTTCGTTTATATTTCTGAGTTTTATAGATAATTTTATTGGTTAATATATAAACCAAGTTAGATTCAATGCTTGATAAATTTTTCATAAGATGCATCTATTGTATGCGAGGATGAAAGGACTGGACCCCGACCCGATGACCGGTGTTCCCAAGATGCAGCTGTTGCCAGCGCCCGGCGCCAAGCCGTTGGCGCCTTCAGGCGCTGCAGGCCAGGGGTCCGGATCGCGGCAGGTGATCGAGGCGGTGGTCAGAACCACGCCGCCGCGCGCCGGCAGCGAAGAGGCCGCTGCCCGCGCCCTTGTCGAGCAACGTGCCGGGGAGGGCCGCGACGGTTCGGCCGGGCGGGAGCGGACCGCGGCATCGCAGGAGCCGGCAAAGGGACGTCTCGCCAGTTTCTCCCGCTTGTCGTCCATGCCCTTCATGGTGCAGGTCCTGGGCCAGCAGGCCCTGGCGGAGCGCTCGCCGGCCGCGGCGGCGCAGACCCCGCTTTCACAGCATCGTGACGGCGCCCTGATGGGAAGCGATCTCTATCGCAAGGCCGGCGGCGAGCCGGAGCTGATGCCCGACAACGCAACGCTGGTGCGCTTCGCCGTCTAGCCGTCCTACGAAGTGGACAGCGCCGAACTCCAGCCCCGACTTGCGCCGATCAGCGGGACTTGATTGCCGGTCAACGATTCCGGTCGACCGGCAACCGGCAGCCCAGCGCAGTCCGCCATCAGAACTTCCGCGTCTTGTCGGCCTCCGTCTTGTGGGCCAAAACCAGAAGCGTATCGCCCGACTTCACAGACTTGCCGTCAGGATGCTTCACCTGCTCGTGCTTGCCGCGATGGACCTTGCCATCGGCCGGCGAGCGATAGCGGTATTCGACATAGGTGACCTTGACCAACCTGTAGTCCTTGTAGGCCGGATGGGTCTCATGAATACGCTGCATCGGGGCGCAGGGACCGTGATCGGTCGTCGTCGTGGTCTTTGAAAGAACGCCGCGCTCACGCTTCGTCATGTAGCAGAGTTCTTCGACCTTGGTCACCCGCGCCATCGTCTCTTCGTAGTTGGTGGCACGGTCGAACTGCGCATAGAGAAAGAGCCCGCCAAGACCCAGAGGGATCAGAACGAACTTGATCAGCAGCCTGCTCATGAGGAAATCTCCCGGATCGCGAGGGACGCTTAGCCTGCGCCCGCAAGCTGCGCCGGGACCCGGAAAGATTCTCTTAAAAAGGGTAATTGAGGCGGAGTTGATTCAATTGATGGTGTCTTCCGCCGGCCTGTGGAGCGGCGCCCGGCTTGTCCCGTCCTATCGTTCGCTGTGTTCTGCGGCGCCGGCAGCCTGGTCACGACCCTGCCGCTCCTCGCGGGGCATCTTGTTGAAGAATTCCCGATAGCACTTGGAGAAGTGAGAAGCGGAAACGAAGCCGCAGGCCAGTGCGACGTTCAGGATGGACATCGCAGTCTGCTTCAGCAGCGCGCGCGCCCGGTAAAGCCGCAGTTCCAGGTAGTAGCGGGTCGGTGTCCGGGCCAGGTACTTGCGGAACAGGCGTTCGAGCTGACGGTTGGACAGCGCCGCCCGGCGGGCGAGTTCGGCCCGGGACAGCGGCTCCTCGAGATTGGTCTCCATCAATTCCACGACCTGAAGCAGCTTCGGGTGACTGATGCCGAGGCGGCCCTGAAGGCTCATGCGCTGATGATCGTGGGTCTCGCGAATGCGCTCGTGAATGAACTGTTCGGCGACCCGGGTGGCGAGATCGCGGCCCAGCCGCTCGCCGATCAGACTCAGCATCATGTCCAGGGAGGCGGTCCCGCCGGAGCAGGTCAGACGGCCCCGGTCGACTTCGAAGAGCTCGCCGGTGATGTCCAACTCCGGAAAGTCCTCGCGGAACGCATCGAGGTTCTCCCAATGCACCGTGCAGCGATAGCCCTTCAAAAGGCCGGCCCAGGCCAGCAGGTAGCTGCCGGTCGACAGCGCCCCGACACGGCTGCCGCTGCGCTCCAGGCGGCGCAGGGCCGATATGGCCGGCGACTCCCGAAAACGGTGAATGTCCATGCCGCCGACCACGATGAAGTAGTCCGGCGACTGACAGGCATCGAGCGCACAGTCCGGCAACATGCGCAGCCGGTCGGAGGCCGGTGCCGGCCCGCCGTCCTCGGTCACGATCTGCCAGTCGTAACACGGGCTGCCGGTCAGACGGTTGGCCACACGCAGCGGCTCCACAGCACAGCTGAACGCCAGCATGGAAAAACCGGGCAGCAGAAAGAAGGCAAAGGTCTGTTGCGACTCGGCGCTGGGCTTAACGTCCACTGTTCCTACGGCCTCTCCCGACTCCGGCCCTGCCCCCCGCACGGCCGTGCATCGCGCACAGCATACCCACAAGCCCTCGATGAACAATGGTTTGCGCGGTGGCCAAGGACGCCCATCGTTTACACAAAGAGGGGCAGAGGAGCCTGGATCGCCCCTATTTTGACCCTGGCGTAGAGCCGCCGAGGCAGCGATAGATTCATCCTGTACGAGAGGTTGACGCGGTCACGATGCAATCACCGAAGGACCGGTCCGGCGCCTTCGGCAACGTCCGCCGCTCAAAAAGTCTGTGAGTCAGGGTTGCATGGCTTTCTTGCGGCCCCAAGTTGAATAGCAGGAGCTCAGGCAGCCCAAAGATTGATGGGTCCCTGGCCGGCGCGGACCATGGAGTCCGGCGCCACGACAGGCGCGCGGCGCGAAAATGAATTATCTTTCGGTATTTTAGATACTCCATACTCGCGTAAGGACATTGCGCCGGAACAGCCTATAAAGACGGTTCCGCCAGGGTTTTAAAAGTGTCCTCGCGAAAAAACTCTTGCCTTATTTACTTCATAAAGTGATTATGCAATATCACCGTATCGATTAGATTCTTACTTAAGGTTGAGCGGGAATCACAACAAAGATGGTGGGATCGAGTGGAAACTGTATCTGCTAATATTCAAAGCGTTGAGAAGTTCGTCGGTCAACGTATCCGCGAGCGGCGTACCATGCTGGGGCTGACCCAGCAGCAGCTTGCGGAGATGATCGGCGTGACCTATCAGCAGGCCCACAAGTACGAGCGCGGTATCAACCGCGTTTCGGCCGGCCGGCTGTTCGAGATCGCCAAGGTGCTTGGTGTCGACATCGGGTTCTTCTATGAGGGCCTGAACAGCGAAGACGGGCGCCTGAACGAGCGTCAACGGATGTGCTTGGATCTGGCACGTAACTTCACCCGTATCTCGAACGACCGCCATCAGGAGGCCGTGAGCCAGTTGTGCCGCGTCCTGGCGGACGGCGGACGGCCTCACTGAGGCCCGGCCTGACTGAAAGCCAGTCTGACTGAAAGCCAGTCTGACTGAAAGCCAGTCTGACTGAAAGCCTGTCTGACTGAGGGTCTGCGATCGGCTTTGAACGGGGACTGCCAGGCTGCGGATGGCCCGGCAGTCCCGTTCCTCGACCTTTGCCTTCCAGGAAACCGCCACTCCAGCGGTTAAATGACCTGGGCTTTGCCCGGTCTGCGCACCCCGGCCGCTTGTCCCCGGCCGCTTGTCCCCGGCCGCTTGTCCCCGGATCGCGCAGGCGGCACACTGATTGCGGGGTCGAAGCCTGCACCGCCGGATCCGGTCCGGGTGCGGCGCTTTGCGCCCCTGCCCGCAGCAGACAAAGAAGACCCAAGGCCGAACCGAACGTGTCCTCCCTGCTTCCGCAACAACAGCTGGTGCTGGAACTGCTGCGCATGTCCGGCGAGATCGGCGTCACGGAACAGACGTCGGAAACCATTCTCTGGCGGACCCTGCGCGAGTGCCGCGCCAAGGGCTGGCTGACCATCACCGAGGTCAGTCCGGGGATACACTCTGTGGCCATGACGCCCGGGGGCCGCCGCAAGATCGAGTCGGTCTCGCCCGGAGATGCGGCAAAGGCCTAATGCGCCCGGAGACGCGCCCCGAGATGCCTGCGGGGGATGCCTGCGGGGATTACCGGGAGCAGTCCCGGCGCCACGGCAGTAGATGTGCGCCGGACGTCTGGGCTTCATCAAGCCGTCATACATCTGTAACCTTCCAATCATGGGGCAGGATTACTCTCCGGCGTTCCGCGGTCGGGCCCCGGCATTCGGCCCTTGAGCGCGCTTGAGTTTTCTTCCCGACATTTCCACCGGAGGCTCCCACGATGCCATCGCTTCGTCATGCTGTTGCCGGCCTGCTGCTCGCCGCGCTCGCCGTCTTCCTTCCCAACTCTTCCGCCCTGGCCGTCTCGGGCAAGCTGGTCGTCTACACCTCCCAGCTTGAGAAGGACGCCCAGCAGACCGTCGATGCCTTCAAGGCCAAGTATCCGGACGTCGAGGTGGAGTGGACCCGCAACGGCACCTCGAAGCTGATGAACATCCTGCGCGCGGAGATCTCCGCCGGCGAGATCAAGCCCGATGTCCTGCTGATCGCCGACATCATCAACATGGGCCAGTTGAAGAAGGAAGGCCGTCTGCTGCCTTACAAGGAGGCCGCCGTCGGCCCCTATGATCAGGCGCTCTACGACGCCGACATGACCTATTTCGGCACCAAGCTGATCACCACCGGCATCGTCTACAACACCGCCGCGCCGATGAAGCCGAAGTCCTGGAGCGATCTGCTGGCCGCCGAGGCCAAGGGTCTGGTCGCAATGCCGAGCCCGCTCTACTCCGGCGCCGCGCTCAACCACATGCACAGTGTCGTGAATGCACCGGGCCTGGGCTGGGACTACTACGAAGGCCTGGCCGGCAACGACATCACGCCCAAGGGCGGCAACGGCGGCACCTTCAAGGCAGTTGCCAGCGGCGAGAAGCTCTACGGCATCGTCATCGACTTCCTGGCCATCCGCAACAAGCTGGAAGGCTCGCCGGTCGACTTCGTCTTCCCCGAGGAAGGGGTGAGTGCGGTGACCGAACCGGTGGCCATTCTCTCGACCTCCAGGAACGTTCCGGCCTCCCAGGCCTTCGTCGACTTCATCCTCTCGGAAGAGGGCCAGACGCTGGCCGCGGACCAGGGTTTCCTGCCCGCCCATCCGGCCGTCGCCCCGCCGCCGGGCTTTCCCGCGCAGTCCGAGATCAAGCTGATCGGCTTTGATGCCGCCCAGGCGATCGAGACGGACAAGAGCGCGCGGATGAAGTTCACCGAACTGTTCGGCGAGTAATGCCGTCTTCGGAGGCCGGCCCCCTGGCCCGGAGCCCGGGGGCCGGTCCCGGAACAGGCCCCGTTTCGGGCCTCTGGCGCGGCAAGGGCGAACAGGCTCTGTTCGCCTTTCTCGTGCTCTTCGTCGGCCTGATCGCCGTGCTGCCTCTGGCGCGGCTGCTGTGGGAGGCGGTGGCCCCCGGCGGCACGCCGTCTCTGGCGACCATCGAAGAGGTGCTGGCGCGGCGCTCCACGTGGCGCGCGACCTGGCACAGCATCGAAGTCTCCCTCGGCGGCACGGTCATCAGCCTGTTGCTCGGCAGCTTCTTTGCGTTCCTCGTCGCGCTCACCGACATCCGCGGCAAGGCGGTGCTGGTGTTCTGCTTCATGCTGCCGATGATGATCCCGCCGCAGGTGACCGCCCTGTCGTGGATCCAGGTCTTCGGTCCCTCCAGCAGCCTGCTGAACATGCTGGGCCTCGCTCCGCCGCTCGGCACACCCCATCCGCTCTACTCGCGCGAAGGCATCATCCTGCTGCTCGGCATCCAGCACGCGCCGCTGGTCTTCCTTGCCCTGCGCGCGGGCCTGCGCGCCATGCCCAAGGAGATGGTGGAGGCCGCGCGGGCCAGCGGCGCCTCGGGCCGGCAGGTCTTTCAGACCATCGTGCTGCCGCTGATGATGCCCTCGCTGGTCGCCGGCACGGCGCTCGCCTTCGTCTCCGCCGTCGGCAACTTCGGCATTCCGGCCATGCTGGGCATCCCGGCGCGCTACTCGGTGCTGCCGACCCTCATCTACCAGCGGCTCTCCGACTTCGGGCCCGACATCATCAGCCAGATCGCCGTGCTCTCTGTGCTGGTCAGCTTTATCGCCGCCGCGGGCTTCGGCCTCCAGGCCTGGCTGCTGCGGCGGCGCGACTACCGCACCATCGGCGCGCCCTCCCAGCCGCTGTTCTACGAGCTCGGGTCCCGGCGCCGGCTGGTGGAGGCGCTGTGCTGGCTGGTCATCGTCTTCATTCTGGTGCTGCCCCTGGCGGCCCTTCTGGCCGCCTCCCTGGTCAAGGCCTACGGCCTGTCGCTTTCGCCGGAGACCTTCACGCTGCGCCACTATGCCGATGCCGTCCTCAGTCACGACGCCACGGCGCGCGGCTTCGTCAACAGCTTCATGCTGGCGGGCGCGACGGCGGTGCTGCTGATCGCGCTGGCGGTGCCGCTGGCCTACTTCATCGTCTGGCGCCGCACCGCCCTGCTGCGGGTGCTGAACGGCCTGGCGGAGCTGCCCTATGCCCTGCCCGGCGCGGTGCTGGCCATCGCCGCCATCTTGGTGTTCCTGAAACCGATCCCGCTGCTCGGCGTGTCGCTCTACGGCACGCTGTGGATCATCTTCGCCGCCTACCTTGCGCGCTTTCTCACACTCGGCCTGCGCCCGGTGATCAGCGGCTTCTACCAGCTCGACCGCACGCTGGAGGAGGCGGGACAGATGGCGGGGGCCGGGTTCTTCCGGCGCCTGGCAACCATCGTGCTGCCGCTGACCGCGCCAGTTGCCGCCGCCGGCGGGCTGCTGGTCTTCCTCACCGCCTTCAACGAGATCCAGGTCTCCGCCCTGCTCACCTCCTCCGGCGCCGAGACCATCGGCGTCATCATCTTCTTCCTGGACGAGAGCGGCAGCTCGTCCATGGCCTCCGCCGTCGCGGTGATGGTGGTCGCCGTGGTGCTGGGGCTGATGCTGCTGGCCGGCGGCCTCGCCAAGCGTCTGCCGCGTGGCGTGCTGCCCTGGGAAGCCTGATTTTTTCGACTTGCGTCGAAGCGGTTCCAGCCCGCTCCCCCTCCCGGCCACCCAACAGGATAATCGCATTGGGTGGCCGGGAGGGGGAGCGGGCCGGTGCCGAAAACCAATCCAATCAACCGGCCGGGATCACCCAGCCGTCCTGCACCGTCAGGCGCACAGGGTCGCCGCGCGACGGCGCGCCGTCGTCGGGCAGCGTAAGTTGCAGCCGCGCCGCCGGGTCGGCCTCCGGCGCCACCTCCACCGCCGTCACGCCGCCCTTGTAGGTGACCCTGAGCGCCCGGCCGCGGATGGCGCCCTCCGGCGAGAGGACCAGATCCTCCGGCCGCAGGCAGACCCTGGCCGGCCCCTGCCGCTGGTCCGGTGCGCAGCGCAGCACGAAGTCGCGCCCCAGCAGGGTGGCGGTGCAGCGTCCCTCGCGCAGCAGGGAGGAGACCTCGGCCGCCACGATGCTGCCCTGGCCGATGAAGTCCGCAACCATATCGTTCTGCGGCTTGCGGTAGAGATCGCGCGGCGCCGCAAGTTGGGCCAGGCGGCCGTCGTGCATCACGGCGATACGGTCGGCCAGGGTCATGGCCTCCGCCTGGTCGTGGGTGATGTAGACCATCGTGGCGCCGGTCTTGGCGTGGAAGGCCGCGAACTCCTCCTCCATCGCCGCGCGGAGATGGACGTCGAGGTTCGCCAGGGGCTCGTCCAGCAGCACGATGCGCGGCTCCATCACCAGGCAGCGCGCCAGCGCCACCCGCTGGCGCTGGCCGCCGGAAAGCTCCGCCGGGCGCCGGTCCTCCAGGCCTTTGAGGCCCACGGTCTCCAGCGCCGCGGCGACACGCCGGTCGTAGTCGCTGCCGCGCACCTTCTGCACCCGCAGCGGGTAGCCGACGTTGCCGGCCACGCTCATATGCGGCCAGAGGGCGTAGGACTGAAACACGATACCGATGCGCCGGTCCTCGGTGGCCAGGTGATGGGCGTCGGAAGACGCCAGAAGGTCGCCCAGGTGGATGCTGCCCGCGTCCAGCCGCTCGAAGCCGGCGATCAGGCGCAGCAGGGTGGTCTTGCCGCAGCCGGAGGGGCCCAGCACCGCCAGGAATTCGCCGTCAGCCACATCCAGGCTGACCGCGTCCACCGCGCGGGTGTCGCCGAAGCGCTTGGAGACTGAGGAGATCGTGAGAGCAACCATGGTTCCCTGGGTGGCGGGTTTGTTACAACGCAAAGACGGTCCCGGCTTAGCCTGCCGCCGCCGCTGCGGTCAAATGACGCTTCAGAGAAACAGGCAGAACAGCGCGTAGCAGCGGCCGAAAAGGCCGTTGAAAACGAAGTAAAGAACCGCATCGACCAGCAGGCCGAGGACGAGGACCGGCAGCCCGACGTAGAGCAGGAAGTAATAGAGCGCCCAGCCGGTAAAGCGGCGCTTGGGAATGCGGTGGCCGCGGATCTCGGGAACCGCCGGCCCGGGCGGCCCGGGCGACCCAGGCGACCCAGGCGACCCAGGCGACTCGGTGGAAGGCTCAGCCATGGCCGCAGACTAAGCATTGTGGGGCGGTGAGAAAACCGGGAGACTGCGCCCATGGTCGCCGTTCCGGACACCGCCGCGGAAGTCGCCTGGGAGCCCTGCACGCGCGAGCGCTGGGAGGCGCTGTTCCGCGCAGCCGGCAAGTCCGGCCTTGAGCAGGCCTGGGCCTACGGCGCGGCCGTCGAGCGCGAGCACGGGCTGACGGTTGAGCGCGGCCTGGTCGCCGCGGGCGGCGAGCCCCTGGCCCTGGTCCAGAGCTTCTGCCGCAACCGGGCGCTCGTCCGCTTCGCCCGGGTGATGCGCGGGCCGGTCTGGCTGATCGACCCATTGGCGGACGCGCGCGCACCGCAGGTCTGCGCGGCGATCGCAGATCATCACCGTCGGCGCCGCTTCGGCGACTTCCTCCTCTGGCTGGCGGAGCTGCCACAGGACGCGCGCAGCGACACCATGCTGCGTGCCCAGGGCCTGCGCCCGGTGGTGACCGGTTACAGCTCCGTCTGGCTCGAGCTCGATCCGCCGCTGGGAACCCTGCGCGCGAAGCTCCACGGCAAGTGGCGCAACGCCCTGCAACAGGCTGAGAAGTCCGGGATCACGGTGGAGGCGGTCGACCACCCGCGCCGCCTCAACCAGATGCTGCTGCTCTACGACCGTTTCCGCCGCAAGAAGCGCTTCCTCGGCCCCAACGGCGACTTCATCGCCGCCCTGGCAAGGGCGGACCGCGGGGCCGTGATCGCCCTCACCGCGCGCCGCGAGCGCGATCTTGTCGCCGGTGTCATCCTGGTGCGCCACGGCGCCAGCGCCACCTACCTCGCCTCCTGGACCAGCGATGCCGGGCGCGCCGGGCAGGCCCACAACCTGCTGCTGTGGCGCGGCATCGAAGCCTTGAAGGCCGGCGGCTGCCGCTGGCTCGACCTCGGCGGCGTGAACACCGAAAGCCAGCCCGGCATTGCCCGCTTCAAACTCGGCCTCGGCGGCGAAGTCTTTACGCTGACGGGAACCTATATGTGAGCGGCCAGACCCAGGTGAATCAGGCGAGCTGTCCGCCCGTCGCATCGAGGTCCATGCCGTTGAAAGCCGTGGCCGCGTCGGAGGCGAGGAACATGACCCCCTCGGCCATCTCGTGCGGGTCCATGATGCGCGGCGTCACAAAGGTCGGCGCGGCGGCTTCGTAGGTGAAGCCCTGGTAGTCGAAGCTCTCCCGCAGCATCGGCGTATCGACCGCAAGGGGCGAGATCGACACCACCCGGATGTTGTCCCTGGCCAGTTGGGCGCCGGCCTTGGTCAGGCCGGCCACGGCGTGCTTGGACGCATTGTAGTGGGCGGTGTTGGGAAAGCCGCGGTGGGCCGCGACGGAGGCCATGTTGACGATCACGCCGCTGCCCTGCGCCTTCATCACCGGGATCGCGTACTTCATGCCGTAGAAGACGCCGTAGGTATTGGTGCGCAGCATGTCGTCGAAGTTTTCGAGCGCGATGTCCTCGATCAGGCCCGGGGTCATGAAGATGCCGGCGTTGTTGAACAGCACGTCGAGCCGGCCGTAGGTGGAGACGGTTGCGGCGATGAAGGCCTCGACCTGCGCGGGGTCGCGCACGTCCGTCACCATCCAGGTCGCCGCGCCGCCCTTGGCGCGGATCTCGGCTTCGACCTGCCTGCCCAGGGCATCGCGGCGGGCGGTGATGACCACCTGCGCGCCGGCCATGGCGAAGGCATGGGCGGTCGCCGCGCCGATGCCGGAGTTGCCGCCGGTGATCGCCACCACCTTGCCGGCGAAAGCGCCCTGCGGATCGGCACGGTCGGGCGCCGCAACCGGGTTCAGCGCGTTGGCCTTTGCCGTGGAGGCCGCCGCCGCTGTGGCCGCGGTCGCGGCCAGGCCAAGTGCCCCACGGGTGAGGAAGAAGCGGCGGGTGGCGTCGGTTTCAGATGTCATCGCGGGGGTCCTTTCAAACAGGGGTCAGAAGGGCCGAGCGTGGAACCGGTCCTGCTCAAGCCTTCGCTGTAATCGGTCCGGGCCTGTTGCGGGTTTAGCTGCCGGGCGTGTTGCGCACGAAGCTGCTGCCGCGCTCGGCGGTTGCGGTGAAGGTCATGGCGTTGATCTTCCAGGCGCCGTCAACCCGCGCGAAGCCGTGGACATAGGTGCCCCAGACCTCCCACAGCGGGTTGCCGCCGTTCTCCGGCAGGGCACCGCGTTCCATGCGGTTCCAGGCATAGCCGTGGCTGAGCATCAGGGCGGTGTCGGCGCCGGTGAAGGTGATGCGGTGGTTGCCGCGCAGATGGAAGCTTTCCTTCTCCGCCGTCAGGTTGGCGGACCAGCCGGCGATCAGGTCGTCGGCGGCAATGGTCGCCGGCTCCCCGCCCACCAGCGAGGTGAAGTCGACATCGATCTGATCCGTGAAGAGACTGCGGGCAAGCGCCCAGTCCTTCGCGTCGACGGCGGCGTCCAGGGTATCGGCAATCCGGATCATCTCGGCCCGGTCGACCAGGGTCTCGGCGGTGACCGGACTGCCCTGAAGGGCCGGCCCTGGGGTCTGGGCCTGCGCGGTCTGAATAGGGCCGGCGAGCGGCAGCGCCACGGCAAGGGCGGCTGCGAGGGCAAGGGTCTTCATCGGCCATCTCCATCACGTTGTGTTCTGGTAGGCTGGAGATAGGCGGCTCAACCCATAACCACAAATACCGTTATGGTCTGGGAGCGATGCTTCTCAGGCATCATTCATCCAGGACGGTTTCGATCAGGAGCGCCGCCAGACTGCCCGGATTTGTCCTGTGGATGAAGACGAATTCCAGCGGCACAGACAGCCCCTTCACCTTGCGAAACTGAACGCCGCGCGGCGGGCGCTGCATGTTGGCCGAGTTGACCAGGGCGCAGCCGACCCCGGCCGAGACGAGGCTCAGAATCGTTGTCTCGTTGTTGGCGCGTTGAACGATTCGCGGTTCGAGGCCGAGCGCCGCCATTGCGGCGTTCTGGCGATCGAAGTAGGCGGGTGCGGCCTCGCGGGGAAAGGAGACCATCGGCAGCCCATCGATATCAGCCGGATTGAGTGGTCCGTCGCGATCGAAGGCCATGTCGGTGGAGGCCGCAAGGACCACGTCGTCCGTGGCCAGCGGATGGACCGCCAGCTTGCCGTCGACGAGGTTGTCCTGGCGGTAGACGAAGCCGGCATCGAGCAGGCCATCGCGCACCGCGTCGATTTGCGCGATCGATCCAAGCGGCACCACGTCAAGCTGGATGTCGGGATAGGCCCGCGCAAAGCGGTTCAACGCGCGCGGCAGCGGCCCCGACCAGGATGCGTTTTCCAGCAGACCGATCTTCAGCGTTCCCGCGCGCCCGCGTGCAACGCGCTGCGCCTTTTCGACGGCCGCAGCGGTCCGTGCCAGCACGTCGCGCGCCTCGCCGGCAAAAACCTTTCCGGCATCCGTCAGAACAACGCCGCGCCCCTCACGGCGCAACAGATCGAAGCCGAGTTCGGCCTCAAGATCCTTGATCTGCCGCGAGACGGCAGGCTGCGCCACGTTCAGGCGGTCTGCGGCATGACGCAGACCGCCATGATCGGCGATGGCAACGAAGTACCGAAGATGCCTGAGCTCCATGCCTCCAATGATACTTCAGGAGCATCATTGGAGGAATAATTCAATAGTCAGGAGTATCGATACACAGCCGACCGGCAGCGCCCACTTCAGGTCGCTCGCCGCCTTACTGAGCGGCCTCGATCAGCCCGCAGGCGACCCGGGGCCCCGAACCGCCGATCGGCTGGGACATGTGGTCGTCCGGGTTCTCATGGATGACAAAGGTCGACCCATCCTCGTCGAGCAGGTTGTGCGGGCCTTCGACAAGCGACACCAGGGTGTTGAAAGCCTCCATCTCGCCGATGCCGTCCGCCCCGACGAAGAGATTGGGGAGATCGCCGGCCTCCGGCCCATCGGGGTTCAGCAGCCCATGGCCGCCCTCGATAAGACCGATATGGCCCTTTGCCGTGGTGAAGCCCTCTTCGGGATCGCAGGCCCCGTGACTGTGCAGATGGAAGCCGTGAGCACCCGGTGTCAGCCCCGACACCCGGATATGGAGCAAGACGCCCGTCGGTCCCTGCCGCAGGGAGGCCGTGCCGATCTCCTCCCCCTGAAGATTGATGATGGTTGCCTGGGCCTGCACGGGCGCTGCATGGCCGTCGGCAAAGGCGGGGGCGGCCCCGGCGGCCAGCATCAGAGCGGCGGCGGCGAGGGAGGGAACAGCAGCGGCGGAAACACGCATGGTCATCGACTCCGAAGGATTACAAAATCTAGAGATGTGGCCGGCGCGGGACACCGACAATCCCCGGCAGGTGACATTTGGAGGCCGTTTGGCGACTTTCACGCGGCCTCTCTAATCGGATGAACGGTCTTCCTAATCAGACGAATGAGGCGCTTGTTGAATTGGCCCGACCACATCGGAAGGGGGTGTAAGCTACGGGGACAGGCGCTTCCTTCAGCGGGGACTCAACGCATGCCCGAAACGGACTGCATCATGTGCCGTGGGGCGGAAGCCGACGGCGAACTCGACCGCATCGAGGTCTGGCAGGATGCGCACTGGCGGCTGACCTTCAGCCTCTCGTCCGAGGTGATGGGCTTTTCCTACCTGGAGCCGAAACGCCACATCACCCACATCCACGCCCTGGACGGCGAAGAGGCCAGCACCTTCGGGCCGGCCCTGGCGCGCTGCACCGCTGCGCTGAAGGCAGCCACCGGTGCCGAGGTCGTCTATGTCTATATCTTCGGCGACGGCGTTCCGCACCTGCACCTTCACCTCGCCCCGCACCGCGCCGGCGACGCGCTGAACGATCAGATGATCAAGGGCGAGACCGTCGAGGAGAAGCTGCCGAACGGCATGACCCGCTTCTACAGCCCGGACTTTCCGGCGCTGCCGCGCAAAGACCTGCAGGAGACGGCCGAGCGGGTGAAAGGTCTTCTAAACCCCTGAGCGGGCCGCCGGTCCCTCAAGGGACCGCCCCCGATGTCGCTCAGGAGCAGCCGCGGTCCAGATCACTCTCCCGCGCGTCGTGGAAGCGCAGCAGGATGCGCCGCGGAAAGAAGCGCCTGAGGTTGCGACGGACATCGCGCTCCGCACGCCGGGGATCGAAGCCGGCCTGGGGGTCGCGGCTGAAGGCGGCCGTCGTCGAGAAGTCGAGAAACTTGGCGTGCACCGTTGTGGTCGGGAAACGCCAGATCATGTGGTAGTCCAGCGGCACCCCGCCGCTCTTGGCCTGCGCACAGACCTGGCTGGGTTCACCGTAGGCGGCCTCCAGGCTCTCCACCAGACGCTCGAAGGCGGCCGGCGTGGCGCCGACGCGGCGGCGCTCCAGCAACACCTGGCGCAGGCGGTCGCTGGCCTCGTCCATCTGCAGATAGGCGGTGAAGGCCAGGCCGCCGACAGCGACGTCCGGCACGCTGAGGTCCGCATAAGCGCCGCCGTAGAGCCAGCGCCCGGGCAACGGCTGCGCCGCCGTCCCCAGGGCCGCCTCCAACTCGCCGGCGGTCATGCCCCAGCGCGCCGCGCCCCAGCCCGTCAGATCTTCTGGGCTCTCGGCGGCAGCCAATCCGTTTGGCATCAGCGCAAGCACCAGCACCAGCATCAAGAACTTCGGTCTCATGCCTCTCATGTGGTGTGGAACGGCCATCGACGCAAAAGGCGGTCGCGGAGGTCACAAAAAAGTGCGGCGGCCTCACTGAAGAGACCGCCGCCAGTGGCAAGTTGCGGACCGCCCGGCAGATCGAGCGGATCTGAGCGGCCCAGGTGATCAGACGGGAAATGCGCGGTCAGATCGCATTCTTGCCCATCTGGTCAGCGATGTAGTCGGCCTGGCGCAGGGCCAGGGCGACAATCGTCAGGGTCGGGTTCTCCGCCGCGCCGGTGGTGAACTGGCTGCCGTCGGAGATGAAGAGGTTGGCGATGTCGTGGGTCTGGCCCCACTTGTTCACCACGCCGTCGCGCGGCTTCTCGCTCATCCGGTTGGTGCCCAGGTTGTGGGTCGAGGGGTAGGGCGGCGTCGGGAAGGTCCTGACCGCCCCCACCGCGTCGTAGACCGCCGCACCCTGCCGGTAGGCATGGTTGCGCATGGCGACGTCGTTGGCGTGGTCGTCGAAGTGCACGTCGGGCACCGGCAGACCGTGCTGGTCCTTCATCGTCGCGTGCAGGGTGATTCGGTTGGTCTCCTGCGGCATGTCCTCGCCCACCAGCCACATGCCGGCCATGTGGTCGTACATGTCCATGGCCGAGGTGAAGCCGCGCCCCCAGGCACCGGGGTTGAGGAAGGCGGCCATGAACGGCAGGCCGAGCGACAGCGTTTCCATCTCGTAACCGCCGACGAAACCGCGCGAAGGATCGTTGACGGACTCGTCGGTGATGATCCCCGCCATGGTGGTGCCGCGGTACATGTGCACCGGGCGGTCGAAGACGGCATAGACGCTGCCGGTCATGTGGCGCATGTAATTGCGCCCCACCTGGCCGGAGGAATTGGCCAGGCCGTCGGGGAACATCGCCGAGGCGGAGTTCAGCAGCAGCCGCGGCGATTCGATGGAATTGCCGGCGACCGCGACCGCCCGCGCCTTCTGCCGATGCTGCTTGCCCTCGGCATCGGCATAGAGCACGCCGGTGACCTTGCCGGAACTGTCGTGCTCGATCTGCAGCACCTGGCTGTTGGGCCGCACCTCCAGCTTGCCGGTCTCTTCGCCCTTGGGGATCTCTGCATAGAGCGTCGACCACTTGGCGCCCGTCTTGCAGCCCTGGAAGCAGAAGCCGATCTGCTGGCAGGCGCCGCGGCCGTCGCGGTCGGCGGAGTTGATCGCCATGCGCCCGGTGTGACAGCTCTTGTAGCCCAGCTTGTCGGCACCGGCTTTCATGACCTTGAAGTTGTTGTTGCCCGGAAGGCCGTCGATGCCGTGGGTGCGGGTCACGCCCATGCGGTCTTCGGCCTTGGCGTACCAGGGCTCCATGTCGGTCAGCGTGATCGGCCAGTCCAGCAGGTTGGCGCCGGCGATCTCGCCGTAGGTGCTGCGCACCTTGAACTCGTGCTCCTGAAAGCGCAGCGAGGCGCCGGCCCAGTGCACGGTGGAGCCGCCCACCGCCTTGACGATCCAGGCCGGCAGGCCGGGAAAGTCCTTGGCGACCCGCCAGTCGCCGGAGGTGGTGCGCGCGTCGAGCCAGGAGATCTTGCCGAACATTCCCCACTCGTCGTTTTCGAAGTCGTCGATCTCGTGGCGGCCGCCGGCCTCCAGGATCACGGTCCGGATGCCCTTCAGGGCGAGCTCGGTGCCCAGCGTGCCGCCGCCGGCGCCTGAGCCGATGACGACGACGACGCTGTCGTCGTTCAGATCGAATGTCTTTGCCATGGTCCGTCCTCCCCGCTCAGGCTTCCAGCCAGTCGATGTCGTCGAAGCCGCGGCTGATGTAACCGCCCTTCTCCGCCGAGGCGCCCTCGTAGCCGAACTTGGCCCAGACCTCCGGCTGGTTGTAGAGCCCGGTGATCAGGCCGCCGCGGATCTTTTGGAAGAAGGCGCCGTCTTCGATGGAGGTCAGGATGGCGACGCGGTCCTCCTCCCAGGCGACATCGCGATAGCCGCCGCCGTGGCGCGCCTGGGCCGTCGCATCCAAGAGGTCGACCCCGCCTTCCAGCATGGCTTTCAGCGCCGCGTCCTCGCCGGCCGAAGCGTCATAGCCGATCATCGCCTGGGCATAGAACTTGTCGGCCAGGTGATCGTGCGGGTAGGTGTCGCGGGCCATCTGCACCAGCGTTGCCATGCTCGCGGGCCGCAGGTTTTTCACCTCCATGGCCCAGGCCCCGCCGGAGCCCATCACGATCCCGCCGTTGACAACGGCGATGATGCCGGCGGTGCCGGCCCCGGCGGTCTTCAGAAACCGCCGGCGCGTCACCTTCGTGCGCTTATCCAACGTCCTCATGGGTCTTTCCTCCTCAGATCCTCTGCTTTGTTCTTTGTTTTTCTGTATGCGCGTCGGCGCCCAGCCTTCAGCGGTAGCGGCCGTGTTGCTGCAGCACCTCGATCTTGTAGCCATCGGGGTCCTGCACGAAAAAGAAGGCCGCCATCAGCGCGCCGTCGCGGTGAAACTCCTTCATCGGATTGGGGTTGAGACCGAGTTCCTCGAAGCGTTCGTGCTCCGCCTTCAGGTCTTCCACCGCCACCGCCAGGTGCCCGTAGCCGGTGCCGTGTGTGTAAGGTTCGCTCTGGCTCTTGTTGACCGTCAGTTCGACTTCGAAGTCGTTTTCGGGGTTGCGCAGATAAATCAGCGTGAAGTCGTCGAAGTCAAAACGGTCGGCGACATCCAGCCCGAAGGCCTTCCTGTAGAAGTCCGTCGAGCGCGTCTCGTCCATTACACGGATCATGGTGTGGATGGCTTTGGCCATGGCGGTCATCCTCGCTTTATCTGCTGGCTGCCTCGATCAGGCCGCCCGCGGCGTCTGGTGACAGCCAGCGCCAAGGGCGCGTCGCCGGCGCCATGAGAGGCAGGGCGCAGGCGCACATCGGGCAGCAAGACTCACAACCTGTGGAGAGCGGTCGGCACAGCCGTTCATCCTCCCGGGCCGTTTCGCTTTGCGCGTTCTCTCGGCCGTTGGTGAGGAGTCTACCGTCCGGCAGCGGACAGGTGGTGTTATGCCGCTACTACAGCAGCAGGGAGGCGTGATCGTCGCCGCGAGATCTGTGTCTAGACCGCGATGCTTTCCTCAACCGGCAGCTTGGCCGACGGCCGAACCGATTGCGGAAAGCGTTCATCGGTCAGGAAGACAAGGCAGGCGCAACGCAGCAGCGAGGCAAAGTTGCTGATCTCGCCCTGAAGCTCCAGAACCTCTTCGTAGAGTTCAGAGACGAACTGCGGCACCGTCATGCTCTGTGACCGCGCCATAGCCTCCAGAATGTCCCAGAAACGGGCTTCCAGCCTGACAGAGGTACTGTGGCCGTTGATGCGGATCGACCGCGTCACGAAACGATAGGTCTCAGGATCCTGTCCGGAAAAAACATGGCACATGGGTCTGACCTCCCCAGGACAGCGGGAGCCCGCAGCAACCCCGGTCTCAGCGCGATACCGCCGCGACGGCCGGTTTGCAGGCCCCGATAAGCCGAACATTTGTAACTTTTCGTTGCAATAAGTATGCGGAATCGCAGACCGCACTGTCCAGCGTCTCCTTTCACGCCGGCTGATCGGGCCGAAGGACAGGCCGGTCAAAAGGTCCCAGTTGGTCGGAAAGTGCTCTAGGCTGGCAGCAGCGTGCGGCGGCTGGGACCGCAGGCCGGAACAGGGAACCGCAGAACATGCCCGATCAGACCGAATCAGCAGAGCACACAGCGCAACTCCCCGAAGCGGCGATCGCCGCGTTTCAGCGAGACGGGGTCGTCTGCCTGCGGCAGGCCTTTGACCGGCGCTGGCTGGAGCTGCTTGATCAGGGCATCTCGGAAAACCTGAGGAATCCAAGTCCGCGCCAAGAAGTTCGCCGTGCCCAGGGCAACCAGGAGGGGCCGCGCTACATAGAGGATTTCTGGGTCTGGGCGGACTTCCCGGCCTTCGAAACCTTCGTGCGTCAGTCGCCGGCCGCAGGCCTGGCGGCCCAACTGCTGGGCGCACACCGGATCAACCTGGTGATGGACAACTGGTTCCTGCGCGAGACCGGCTCCTCGGCCCGGCCGCCATGGCACCATGACATCTCCTATTTCGACTTCGAGGGCAGCATGTGCGTGCTCTGGCTGCCGCTGGAGGCGACCAGCAAGGCGGAGGGGATTTCCTTCGTACGCGGCTCGCACCTCTGGAACCGCCTTTTTATGCGCACTTTCTTCGCCGATCACCGCCCTGCCGCCGCGCCGGGGATGGTCAACGGCAAGCTCTACGAGGCGCCGCCGGATATCGATGCCAACCCGCAGGACTACGAGCTTCTGTCCTTCGATTGCGCAGCCGGCGACTGCATTTTCTTCGACATGCGCTGTCTGCACGGTGCTCTTTCAGCCCACACGCCGGATCAGACGCGGCGGCGCTACACCCTGCGAATGGCCAAGGAAGACGCGCGGATCCGCTACCGCGGGGACTGGGCCAAACAGGAGCGTGCCATCATGGAAGCCGCCGGCCACCGCGAAGGCGACGCCCTGGTGAGCGAATTCTTTCCGACCCTCTGGGAAAAGGCGGCGGACGGCTAGAGCAGATCCGGGCGCGCCAACGTCGTCTCAAGCAAAGTAAGGGTCGTGAGAAGCACACGGCGGCACTTGCGAGCATCTATCCTGGCCACTCAACCGGGGACAGCAGTCCCGGACCGTGCTACGGTCGCGAGACACCACGACTAAGCACGAGCAACAAAAAAAGCCTCCGCAACGCAAAGAAATGCGGAAGCACATAACTGGGGGGGTGTGCATGCTTTTCAAGAATCCCGTCCTGATCATTTCCGTCGGACTCAGCGCCATCATCGGTATCTGGAGCGTCGTCTCACCTGATGACGTGACCGGCGCCGCCGTCGCCCTGACCAGCGGTGCGCTGGAGTACCTCGACTGGCTGTTCATGCTCACCTGCACAATGTTCGTCTTCCTCGTCGTCTACCTGGCGATCACCCGCTACGGCGAGATCAAACTGGGCAAGGACGAAGAGGAGCCGGAGTTCTCGACGGCCTCGTGGATCGCCATGCTGTTTGCCGGCGGCATGGGCTCGGGCCTGCTGTTCTGGGGCGTGGCCGAGCCGATGTACCACTTCTACTCGCCGCCGGGCATGGACGGGGAGACCGCGGAAGCCGCGCGCATGGCCTTCGTCATCACCAACCTGCACTGGGGATTTCACGCCTGGGCGATCTACGGCGTCTGTGCGCTGGTCATCGCCTATTTCGTGTTCCGCAAGGACGCCCCCTCGATGGTCTCGACGCCCATCGAATACGCCCTGCGCCCTCTGCTCGGCGACCGCGCGACCGGCGTCATCTCCGTGACCTCCGACGTGCTGGCGGTCATGGCGGTGGTCTTCGGGCTTGCCGGCTCGCTCGGCATGGGCACCCTGCTGGTGCGCTCGGGCCTGGCAGAGGTCTTCGGCACCGACCCGGCGTCGCTCACCGTGGCCATCGGCATCCTGGTGGTGATGACCATTGCCTTCCTGCTGTCCGCCTGTACCGGCGTCGACAAAGGCATCAAGATTCTTTCCAACCTCAACATGGTGATCGCCATCGTCATCATGCTGGTGGTGCTCTTCGCCGGTCCCACGACCTTCATCTTCAACGCCTTCGTGAACTCCATCGGCGACTATCTCAGCCAGTTCATCTTCCTGTCGTTCCGCATCTTCTCCTATGACGACTCGCTGCGCGGCTGGACCCACGGCTGGACCCTGACCTACCTCATCTGGTGGATCGCCTGGGGCCCCTTCGTCGGCATCTTCATCGCCCGCATCAGCCGTGGGCGCACCATCCGCGAGTTCTGCATCGGCGTCGTCATGGTGCCGACGATCTTCTCCATGCTGTGGTTCGCCGTCTTCGGCGGCGCCTCGGTCTACATCGAGATGAACGGCGGCGGCGGCCTGGCGGAGGTGGTCTTCGAGGACGTCACCAAGGCGCTTTTCACCTTCTTCAGCTATCTGCCGGGCACCGGTTTGCTGAACATTCTGGCGGTCATCCTGATCTTCGTCTTCCTGGTGACCAGCGCCGATTCCGGAACCTTCGTGGTTTCCATGATGACCACCCGGGGCAATCTGAACCCGGATGTGCGCACCAAGCTGCTCTGGGGCATCATCATGTCGGCCATCACCTTCGGCGTGCTGGTCTCCGGCAGTGTGACGGTGGCCAAGGCGATGGCGATCACCGGCGCCATACCCTTTACCTTCATCGTCTTCTTCCAACTGGTCGGGTTCTTCCGAGCCTTGAGAGAGGACGAGTCGCCGGAGAACCGCGACCTTCGCATGGCGCGGCGTATGGCGCATGCCCAGGCTCAGGCCCAGGGCCAGGCGCAGCCCGGCGGCGGATCGGCGGATTAAGGGGGGAGAGGAACAATGACCAGATCAAGCAGAACCGCCGCCCTCGCCCTCGTTCTCGCCGCCAGCCTCGGCCTTGCGGCCTGCGCGGAAGAAGACGCGAAGATCGTGCGCGTCGCCTCGAAGAACTTCACCGAAAACATGCTGATGGCCGAGATGATGGCCCGCATCGCCGAAGAGGACGGCCTGGCGGTGCAGCGGGCCATCCCCTACGGCTCCTCGGCGGAAACCTTCGAGGCTCTGAAGCAGGGGCGCATCGACCTCTATCCGGAATACAACGGGACCGGCCTGGTCTACCTCGGCCAGCCGCCGATGACCGACGGCGATGCGGCCCTGGCACGGGTGCGCGAGCTCTATGGCGCCCTCGAGCTGGATTGGCGCGAGCGCCTCGGCTTTTCCAGCGACTACGTGCTGGTGGTCCGCCCGGAGGTCGCCCAGGCCCAGGACATCGCCAGGATCAGCGATCTCGCGCAGTTGGAGAGCGTCGACTTCGCCACCGACGATACCTTCGTCGAGCGCCCGCTCGACGGCCTCAACCCGCTGGTGCGGCGCTACGGGCTGCGGCCCGGCAAGGTTCTGACTTACAGTCTCGACGAGGGCGGCAAGGACGCCATCGCCCAGGCGGTGCTGGAAGGCGACGCTCTCGTCGGCGAGCTGTTCCGCACCGACCAGCAGATCGACAGCTTCGACCTGGTGGTTCTGCAGGACGACCTCGCCTTCTTCCCGGTCTACGAGCCTTCCCCGCTGGTGCGCCGCGAGGCGCTGAACCGCTTTCCCGAACTGGGGCCCGCGCTGGCAAAGCTGGAGAATAAGCTGACCGCCGACGCAATGCGGGAGATGATCGCCGAGGTCGAGTTGGAGGGACGCAGCGTGGCCGCTGTCGCCTTCGACTATCTTGTCGCATCAGGCCTGCTGCAGGCGGCATCAGAAGCGGGCGACACCGGCGGCGGCGGGGCCGATCCGCTGGTGGTAGCGATGGGCGAGCTGGACTCGCTCGCCGGGCCGGCCGGAAAGGCCGTGCGCGCGGCGCGCAGCGTCTTTCCCAAGCGCTCCGTCATCGTCGAGCGGGCCCCCAACCCGCTCGATCTCGTCACCTCCGGGGCTGCACGCCTCGCTGTGGCCGGCGTCGACTCCTTCTACGAGGTCGAGGGCGACAGCGCCATGCTGACCAGCCCGGCCGAGGCCCTGGGTGTGGTCGGCTTCCAGGTGGCCCATGTGATCACCCGCGAGAACGGCCCGGCCGGCCTGGCGGAGGTCGGCAAGCTGGGCGTCGGGCAGGCCGGCTCCTCCTCCGACCGGGTGGCGCGCATGGCCCTCGCCGGCATCGGGCTGGCCGAGGTGAATGTGGTCGCCGGCCAGGATGCGGAACTGGGAATCCAGTTCGAGGCCATGGCCAAGGGACTGGTGGACGCCCTGTTCGTCATGGCCCCGCTCGGCGACACGGCGGTGCTGGAGCTGCTCGAAGGCGGCTCGTTCAAGCTGCTGCCGATCCCGGGCTGGACCGAAGGCAACGCGCCGCTGCGTTTTTCCTTCCTGCGTCAGATCCAGATCCCGCAGGGCACCTACGACGGCCAGCAGGCCGCCATCGAGACGCTCGGGGTGCAGATGGTGCTGGCCGGTCCCTCCGGCGGACGGGAAGCTTTCGGCGCGCAGGGCCCCGGCACCACCGGCACGGCGGCCACGCAGCCCTTGCCGGCCTCCACCGTTCAGGAGCTCGCCAAGGCTCTGGGTTCGGCCGAGGCGGTCGACCCGGCGGCGCCGGCCGCCGCCGCTCTCAGGCCCACGCTCGACGAAGGCCCGCAGCCGCTCGTCGCCGACCCGGCGACCTCGCTGATCAACCTCGTCGCCAGCCTGTTCCTGGTCTGGATGGTCTATCTCTTGGTTGCCAGACCGCGGCGCGCGCCGGATCAGCCCAGCGACATCCGCATAACACCGGCCAGGTCGGCCGACAGCACCGGCGAGTGATCGGGGGAGGACGCGCCAATGACAAAGAAAGTACTGGTTCCCATCGACCTGGAACACAAAAGCTCCTGGGCCAAGGCGCTGCCCAACGGCGTCGATCAGGCCCGCATCCTGGGGGGCGAGGTCTGGCTGATGACGGTCGTCCCGCACATTCCATCCGGGATCGATTGGCGCTATGCCATCCGCGGCGAGGAGCACGGCTCGATCGACTATGACGTGAAGGAGTTCGTCAAACAGGCCGAGGGGCGTTTGAAGGAACTGGCAGGCGAGCTGATTCCCGACGATCTCTTCGGCGGCATCATCGCCGCGCACGGGACGATCTACGAGAAGATCGTCGAAGCGGCGGAACAGATCGGCGCGGATCTGATCGTCATGGCCGCACACCGCCCCTCGCTGAAGGACTATCTGCTCGGCCCCAACACGGCGCGGGTCGCCCGCCACGCACCCTGTTCGGTGCACATCGTGCGCGACTGACCGCCACCGGCGTGCGGCGGCTCAGCCGCGCGCGTCCTGCAGTCCGTAGAAGCCGTAGGCCGCCGCCAGGTAGGCCTTGCGCAGGAACGGCAGTGGAAAGCGCGGCAGCGGCGCGCGCAGCACCGCCGGCAGGGCCTCGGCCCCCTGACGCCCGGCGACCAGGGCGGCGAGCGCCCGCCCGGCATAGGCGGTAAAGGCAACGCCGTTGCCGTGATAGGCCAGGGCGGCGAAGAGCCCCGCCTCCCGGCCCCCGCCACGCCCCTCTTCCAGGGCGCCGACAAAGGGCACCAGCGGTTGGCTGAGACAGACCAGCCCGCGCCAGAAGAACTCTGTCTCAACCTCACGCCACAGAGGAAAGTGCCGCTCGAAAGCATGGCGCAGGCGCTGCGCACCGCGCTCTGCGGCCGCCGGAGAGCCCGACACCCCGCCGCGCCCGCCAAAAAGAAAGCGACCGTCCGGCAGCAAGCGGAAGTAATGCAGCAGCCGGCGGCTGTCGGCGCACATGGTGGTGGCCGTCCAGCCCTGCGCCGCCCGTTCCGCTTCGCTCAGGGGCCGGGTGACCAGGATGTTGGAGAGCACCGGCAGCAGCCGGCCCGCCAGCCCGGGCAGGCGCTGCTCCTCACTGTAGCCGTTGGTGGCGATGATGACCTTGCGCGCCGAAAGCCGGCCTTGCGGCGTGACCAGCAGGAAACCGGCAGCGCTGCGTTCCACGGCGAGGACGGGCGAGTTGCCGAAAACCCTGGTCCCGGCGTCGATCGCAGCACGCGCCAGGCCGCGCAGGTACTTCAGCGGATGAAGGCCGGTGCCCAGAGGAACCAGGAAGCCGCCGTGAAAGCCGCTGGCCGCGAGCCCCCGCCCGGCAAGGTCCGCAGGCGACAGGATCTGGCAGTCGAGACCGAAGAGCCGGCGCAGGGTCTCCTGCTCGGCGCGCATCTCCGCCAGCCGGCCGGGACGGTGGGCGAGGACGATCTCGCCTTCGCCCGTCAGGTCCGCTGCGATGCCGCGGCTGGCGCAGAAATCCTTCACGAGGTCGATGGCCTCTACCTGGGCCTGGAAGAAGCGGCACGTCTCCTCGCGGCCGTAGCGGCGCTCCATGGCACCATAATCCAGCTTCGCCCCACCCAGACAGCAGAAGCCGCCGTTACGCCCGGAGGCGCCCCAGCCGGGGGTCCCCGCCTCCAACACCGCAACATCCATACTGTCTTCCTCGGCGAGGCACAGCGCCGCCGTCAGGCCGGTGTAGCCGGCGCCGATGACGGCCACATCGCAGGCCGCCTCACCGGCCAGGGCGGGTGTCTCGCGGTCCAGCGGCGGGGCCGAAGCCTCCCAGTAGCTGCCGACCGCTGCCGCACGGTCGTAGAGGCTGGCGTGATAGAGACGGCTCATCAGAACGGTCTATTGGATTTCAGGCTTTCTGCAAAGGGTGGCCCGCTCTAGGAAGAGCGGCCCGGGCGCGCTATGCTCCGGTGAAACGGCATCGCAAGGCAGGCGTGCAGCCTGTTGCGACGAGACAGAGCACGGAACGGGGATCGGAACCATGGGCTTCTTGAGCAAGCTGTTCGGCGGTGGCGGCGGAGAGACTGCGGCTCCGAGCGCGGACGCGATCGAGTACAAGGGCTTTCAGATCCAGCCGGCAGCGCGGCGGCAGGGCGGCCAGTGGCTTACCGCCGGCGTGATCCGCAAGGAAGTCGACGGCGAGATGAAGGAGCACAGCTTCCTGCGCGCCGATACCCATGCCTCGCAGCAGGACGCCGACGACTTCGCGCTCGTGAAGGGACGGCAGATCATCGACGAACAAGGCGACCGCCTGTTCAAGGACTAGGCGCCTTTCTTTTGGATGCGGCCCATGAACCTCGATGCCTTTCGTGACAGCCTCCAGGCCGGCGAACCGCCGGCGGACCTGAGCCTGCCCCTCGCCGCGCTGTGGCAGGCCGCCAAGGGCGACTGGAATGCCGCCCACCGCCTCGCCCAGACCGACGACAGCGCTGCGGGCGCCTGGGTCCATGCTTATCTGCACCGGGTGGAAGGCGACGAGAGCAACGCCGGCTACTGGTATCGCCGTGCCGGCAAGGACCACCCCAAGGGCCCCCTGGACGAGGAGTGGGCGGCCATCGCCGGCGCCCTGCTCTAAACCCGTCCGAACACTCTATCGCCGCGCGTTTGCGACCCGCATACCGGCCGGCGTCGGGCGCAGCGAGCGTTCGATGAACTCGGCCAGTGCTTCGGCCGCCGTGTTCTGCTTCTTCTTGCTGCGGTAGAGACGGACCACCACATCGCCAAGGGCCGGTAGCCCGCCGGCCGGACCCAGGACCGGAACCCCCTCGCCGATGGTGCCGGCGGCAAAGGCCGAAACGCCCAGCCCGGCCAGCACGGCGGCCTGCAGGCTCGCGGTGCAGGCCGCGGTGTAGACTAGGCGATGCTCGATGCCGCGTGCGGCGAGATTCTCCAACATGGCCTCCCGATAGAAGCAGCCGGCCGGGTAGACCGCGAGCGGCAGCGGCGTGTCCTGCCTTTGCAGGAGTTGGCCATGGCCGACCCAGAGGATCGGCTCGCGCCAGAGCACCTTGCCCGGCGGTGCGTCCTGGCGGGGCTGACGCATGAGCACAAGATCCAGTTGCTCGGCGCGCAGCAGCTCGGTCAGGTCCACCGCCATGCCGGAGACCACTTCGATCTCAAAGGCGGAGTGCAGGCGCATGAAGCGGTTCAGCAGCGGCGGCAGTTGGGTCACCGCCAGTCCTTCCTGCGTGCCGAGCCGCACCTTGCCGGACCCGACCGGCAGACGCAGGGCCGCCACGGCATCGCCTTCGATGCGCAGCAGATCGCGCGCATACCCCAAAAGAACGGCCCCCTCCGCCGTGACCGCGACCCCTTGTTTGGAGCGCACCAGCAGCCGCGCCTTGGTGAGGGCCTCCAACTTGGAGATCTGGTTGCTGATGGTCGACTGGGAGCGCCCGATCCGGTGTCCGGCCCCGGTGAAACTGCCGGCCTCCACCGCCGCGACAAAGGTCCTCAGCAACTCCAAGTCAAGCTGAGGGCGGGGATAATGCACCGGTGCGTGCCAATCCATCGAAATCCCCTCTGACATGTATCCGAATTACGAATGTGACATAGGGTTGTGGTTTGAGCAATCATTGGGGTTACTCGGTACGCTGTGCCTCTGACAGGAAGGCAGGAAGATGGAAGAGCGGATCCAGGAAGGGTTGCTGCGCGGGCTTGCCGGTTTCTACCCCGGATCCGAGCTGCTGAAGCGGTTCGGAGACCACATCCAATCCTTAGTTGAGGCCGCGGAGCGGACGGCGGAGGACGGCGACCCTGAACGCCACATCGCCGCCTTGCTGGCGTTGGAGGCTGTGCTGCTGAGCGATCTGCTGTCCGATCCGGAAGCACGCGAAGTGGTGCATGGCGAGGACATGCAGGCCGCCATGGCGACCAGCCAGCGGCTGTTCGCCGACTTCGAATGCCGCCTGGAAGACGCCTTCGTAGCGGACATCGACCGGGTCAAAGATCCGCAGCGCTACCTCAGCGACTGCGACTCGGAAACGCGCGGCTACCTCGCACGCTACCGCGCTCTGGCGGCGGCGGAGATTGCCCTGGCCGGGATCGGCCCGCAGGACCGGGTCGTCTTCGTCGGGGCCGGCTGCCTGCCCATCACGGCGATGGAGTACGTGCGCCGGACAGGCTGCCGGGTCGACGCCGTCGAGATCCTCCGCGACAGGGCCGCGCAGGCCGGCGCGGTCATCGACCGCCTGGGCCTGGCCGACAGCCTGCAGGTGATCGCCGCCGACGGCCGTACGGTGGACTTTGCCGAATACAGCGTCATTCTGGTGGGGGTTCTGGCCGAGCCCAAGGCCGCGATCTTCGCCCGCATCGCCGGCAGCACCGCCGCGGACAGCCGCGTGCTCTGCCGCACGACGGAGGGCCTGCGTCAGTTCATCTACAAGCCGACGGCCCCGGAATCCCTGCTGCCCTATCAGGCCCAGACGATCAGCCGTGCCCGCGGCTTCCAGACGCTCTCCACGCTATGCCTGGGCCGGGTGTCACTGAAACCGGACGGCGCGGCCTGATGGAAACCCACCTCGGACTGCTGAGTGTTGCCGGCGTCTGGGCCATCGCCGCCATGTCGCCAGGACCCAACTTCCTGATCTCCGCACAGTCCACCCTGCTGTTCGGACGCAGGAAGGGCCTGGCCACAGTGTTGGGGATCGTCTGCGGCACTGTGGTCTGGGGGCTGGCCGGGTTCTTCGGCCTCTCCGCTGTGATGGCCGCCGCGCCCGGTGCCTTTCTCCTGCTCTCGGTCATCGGCGGCGGCTATCTCATCTATCTCGGCCTGCGCCTTGTCTACAGTGCGCTCGGCGCGTCCGGCCTGGGCGCTGCCTTGCAGGAAAACCCGCCATCGCAGGTTTCGGCCTGGCGCCGCGGTCTGCTGACGAACCTCGCCAACCCCAAGACCGTCGCCTTCGTCGGCAGCCTCTTCATTGCGACCCTGCCGGCTCCCGCGCCGCTTTGGGTCGGACTTGCGGCCGTGACCATCATGGCCGTCACCTCCTTCACCTGGTACTCGCTGGTGGTCGCCACCCTGGCCTGGCCGCAGATCCGTGCCGCCTATGGCCGCGCCCAGGGCTGGATCAATGCCACCGCCGGCATCGTCTTCGTGTTCCTCGGTCTTCGCCTGGCTGTCTCCGACCTTCCGACACTGGCAGCCGGCGCCTAGTGCAGTCGCTGGGAGAGGCTTCCGGCCCCTTCCGGTGACACGTCAATTGCGGTTCTTCCCCCTTTCCCGAACCTCAGTGCAAAAGGAGACGACACCGTGTCAGATGCTGCTGATCTCTTGATTGCCAACGACATTCCCTCGGAGGCTTCCACGCTTGACCTGGCAAGCGTGGAGGTCTCCGCCAAAAGCTTCCTCGGCCTGGCGCAGCCGTCATGTCTGACAGAGACCCTGCGTTTGCGGCTCACCGACCAATGCTATCTGCCTAAGGCCGATGCCCCCTTGCGGGACTGGGTTGCCCGGGTGGCCTGTCCGGCTTTCCTGGCTTACCGCCGCAAGCACCCGGAAGCCGCCGCGGCGCTCAGGCGGTTCTGCACAATCGGCACCGGCGCCGGGCTGGACGCCCTGGCCGCAGCCGAGGTGCTGAAACCATCCATGATCGCGGTCACCGACCTGCACCGCGCCGTGGTCGACCAGGCCATGGCCAACGTTCTTGCAAATCTGAAGCGGCCGGAGAGCGTCATCCTGCGCAGCGGTGTGGGCGATCTGCTCGCACCTTTCGCCGGCAGCGGTCTCCGCTTCGATCTGATCTACGAGAACCTTCCGAACATTCCACTGCCCGCAGACATCTCCCTGGAAGACGGGCAGGCCAGCGCCAGCTTCATCGCGCCGCGCGGCGAAGCCGTTCCGCCGCTGGCCCGCGACTTTCTGCTGGACCTGCACATCGCCTTCCTGCTGCAGGCGCGCGGCTTCCTCAGCCCCGGCGGCACGGTCCTTTGTTCCATCGGCGCGCGTCTGCCCCTGCGCGCCGTGCTGCGCAGCTTTGCCGCCGTGGACTTCAGCGCCGAGATTTTGCTCTACAGCTGGAAGATCCAAAGCGAGGCCGAAGAGGTGATCGGCGGTTATGCCGAAGCCCAGGAAGACGGGCACGGCCCCTTCCACTTCTACCTGGCCGAGGACCTGGATGCGGCCTTCGCCGGCGCAATCCCGGTGCAGTCCACCAGCGAGGCGCTGGCCCTGGAAAGCGCGCTGGCGCCGAAGCGGATCGATCCGGCCAGCGCCCTCAAGCTGCACCGGGCGGGCAGAACCGTCGGCCATACCGCAGCCGTGATCGAGGGACAGCCAACCGCAGGGAGTTAAGAGCCGGCGTTGCGCCGCCGCGGCACGCCGACGCGTGGGACCGCGGCGAGAAGCGCCTGGGTGTAGGGATGTTGGGGGGCGTTGAAGACGGCTTCGACGCCCCCTTCCTCCACCACCTCGCCGTGGCGCATGACCGCCACCCGGTCGGCGACATGGCGGACGACGGCAAGGTCGTGGGAGATGAAGAGGTAGCTGAGACCGAGGCGTTCGCGCAGGTCCATGAAGAGGTTCAGCACCTGGGCCTGCACCGAGACGTCCAGCGCCGAGACCG
Organism: Rhodospirillales bacterium BBD 1991-14; assembly: GCA_001657395.1. Classification (GTDB taxonomy): domain Bacteria; phylum Pseudomonadota; class Alphaproteobacteria; order Kiloniellales; family Kiloniellaceae; genus Pelagibius. The sequence continues at coordinate 84,924 of LYSY01000007.1, forward strand.
GTTCGTCGGCAACGATGAGATCGGGATGGGTGATCAGGGCGCGGGCGATGGCGATACGCTGACGCTGACCGCCGGAGAACTCGTGCGGAAAGCGCTCCGCATCGCGCGGCTTCAGGCCGACGGAGTCCAGAACCTCGGCGATGCGCGCCTTGCGCTCGGCGGCGCTCACGCCGCTCTCCAGCGCGTCCAGGGGTTCGGCGATCGTCCAGCCGATCTTGCGCCGCGGGTCGAGCGAGCCGTAGGGGTCCTGAAAGACCATCTGGGCATGGCGCCGCAGGGCCCGCAGACCGGCCGGCGGCAGCGCGAAGACATCTTGCCCCATCATCTCCACCCGCCCGGCCGTCGGCCGCTCCAGCGCCAGGACGGTGCGCGCCAGGCTGGACTTGCCGCTGCCCGACTCGCCCACCACGGCCAGGCTCTCCCCTTTGGCGAGTTGCAGGCTGACGGCGTTCAGCGCCCGAAACCGCGGCGCCGGCGCGAGCAGGCGTTCGCGCGGCAGGGGGTAGTCGAGGGTGAGGCCCTCGACGCGCAGCAGCATGGGGGCCGTCGCGCCGGCCGTCATGCCGGCACCTCCGTCCCGTGCGGATAAAGACAGGCGACGCGGTGCCCGTCCTCCAGCACCCGCTCGGCCGGCGGGCCGGGCAGGCAATCGGGCGCCGCCCGCGGGCAGCGCCCGGCGAAGACGCAGCCCCGGGGCCGATGCTGCGGATCGGGTACACGCCCCGGGATGGTGGCCAGGCGCCGCCCCGCCGGCAGAGCCCTGTCCAGGGCATGGGGCGAGGCCGCCAGCAGTCCGCGGGTGTAGGGGTGGGCCATGCGCTCGAATACTGCCGCCGTGGTGCCGCGCTCCACCACGCAGCCGGCATACATCACCAGCATGGAGGCCGTGTTCTGCCAGACCACGGCGAGGTCGTGGGTGATGAGCATCAGGGCCATGCGCGCCTCGACCGTGACATCGGCCAGGAGATCGAGGATCTCCACCTGGCTGGTCACGTCGAGGGCGGTGGTCGGTTCGTCAGCGATGAGAACCGCCGGGTCGCAGGCCAGGGCGATGGCGATCACCACGCGCTGGCGCTGGCCGCCGGAGAGCTGGTGCGGATAGAGCCCGGGCGCAAAGCGCGGCTGCGGCAGGCCGACCCGGTCCAGCAGCTTCACCGCCCGGGTCTCCGCTTCGCCGCGCCCGAGACCCAGGTGCCAGCGCAGCCCCTCGGCCACCTGGTCTCCGATGGTCTTCACCGGGTTGAGCGCCGTCATGGGTTCCTGAAAGACCATGGCGATGCGCCGGCCGCGGATGTGGCAGAGCGCGTCCTCGTCCAGCGCCAGGAGGTCGCCGCCTTCGAAGAGGATGCGGCCTTCGGCCCGGGCCGCCGCCGGCAGCAACCCCATGACGGCCAGCGCCGTCATCGACTTGCCGCAACCGGACTCGCCGACGATCCCCAGCTGCTCGCCGGCCGCAAGGTCGAAGCTGACGCCGTCCAGCAGCGTCGCCGGCCCGTCGGGCGTTGCGATGGTGACGCGCAGATCCTGCAGGCTGAGCAGCGTCATGACGTCCTCACCGCAACCGCCGCAGGCGCGGGTCCAGGAGGTCGCGCAGGCCGTCGCCCAGCAGGTTGAGGCCGAGGACCGTGACCATGATGGCAAGGCCCGGAAAGACCGCGAGTTGCGGGGCGATGAACATGAGGGTCTGGGCCTCGTTCAGCATCTTGCCCCAGCTCGGGTTCGGCGGTTGGGTGCCGAGACCGAGATAACTCAGCCCCGCTTCAGCCAGGATCGCCAGCGCAAACTGGATGGTCATCTGGACGATCAGCAGGCTGGCGATGTTGGGCAGGATATGGTCGATGGTGATACGGGTGCGCCCGCGGCCCGCCACCCGCGCAGCCAGGACGAAGTCGCGCTTCCAGAGGCTGAGGGCCGCCGCGCGGGTCAGGCGCGCGAAGACCGGAATGTTGAAGATGCCGATGGCGATGATGGCGTTGATCGCCCCGGGCCCGAAAAGCGCGGTGATCATCACCGCGGACAGCAGGGCGGGAAAGGCGAAGGTGAAGTCGTTGAAGCGCATCACGACCTCCTCCACCAAGCCGCGGCGGGCCGCCGCCAGGGCACCGAGCGGCACCCCGATGCCGGCGCCGATGCCGACGGCCACCAGGGAAACGGCGATGGAATTCACCGCCCCGGCCATGATGCGCGACAGCACGTCGCGGCCGAACTGGTCGGTGCCCAGCCAGTGATCGGCCGAAGGCGGCTGCAGCTTGCCGGGTATGTCGATGACGCTGACGGCGTAGGGCGTCCAGACCAGCGACACCAGGGCCACCGCGATCAGCGTCAGAGTCACCGCGAGACCGATCATGAGGTTCGCCTGGCCGCGGCCGCGCTGCCAGTACTCGCGAAGGGCCGAGGGCTGTGTCTCAGACGACATGATGGCCTCCGCGCAGCCGCGGATCGAGCACGGCGTAGAGCAGGTCGACCACGAAGTTGACGACCACCACGCTGGCCGCCAGCAGGATCACCAGGTCCTTCACCACGATAAGGTCGCGCTGGGCAATGGCCTGAAAGATCAGACGCCCGAGGCCCGGCAGGTAGAAGACGTTCTCGATGATGATGGTGCCGGCCAGGAGGAAAGAGAACTGCAGCCCCATGATGGTGACAACGGGAATGAGGGCGTTGCGCACGGCATGGCTCCAGAGGGCGGCACGGCGGCTGAGGCCCTTGGCCCGGGCGGTGCGCACGAAGTCCTCGCCCAGGGTTTCCAGCACCGAGGAGCGGGTGACCCGGGCAAGGATTGCCGCCTGCGGCAAGGCCAAGGCAACGGCGGGCAGGATCAGGGTCTTCAGCGCCGGCCAGAAGCCGGCATCCCAGCCCGCGAAACCCCCGGCCGGCAAGACCTGCCAGTGTACCGCGAAGAGCAGGATCAGCAGCATGGCGAACCAGAAGTTGGGAATGGCGATACCGAGTTGGGTGAACCCCATCACGCCGACGTCGGCAGGCTTGTTGCGCCGCGCCGCCGCCAACACACCGAGCGGAATGGCCAGCGCCGTGGAAAGCACGATGGCCATCAGGGCCAGAGGAAGGGTGAGGCCGATGCGCTCGCCCACCAGTTCCCAGACCGGAACGCCGTAGGTGTAGCTGCGGCCGAGATCGCCGGTCACCAACCCGCCGAGCCAGACGAAGTAGCGCTCGACCGCCGGCCGGTCGAGCCCCATCTCCGCACGCAACGCCGCCAGTGTGTCGGCGCGCGCGTTCACACCCAGGATGATGGCCGCCGGGTCGCCCGGCAGCACCTCCATCACCAGAAAGACCAGCAGGCTCGCCACCAGCAGGGTAATGACCAGCGCGGTCAGCCGCTGAACGAGGAAGAGAGCCATGGCGCGTTAGACGGTGGCTGAGCCATTGCCCCCGCAAAGGGGGAAAGGCTTCTCCTTGCGCGGCTCAAACAAGAACTACTGCCAAGAAACCGCGGTCAGGTCGTTGGCCTGCACCGGGCTGTTCTCCCAGAGACCGACAAGGTCCTTGTTCCAGACGCCATGCTTGGCAAGCTGGAAGAGAAACACGTTCACCGAGTCCGCCGCCAGCTTCTCCTGCGCCTCGGCGAGCAGGCCGTAGCGCGCGCCCTCTTCCACCGTGGTGTTGAGCTTGGCCATCAGCGCCTTGAAGTCGGCGTCCTGGTAATTGAAGTAGTAGGTCTCGCGGCCGTAGATGCCGATATCCATGGGCTCGGTGTGCGAGACGATGGTGAGATCGTAATCGGTGCCCTTGAAGACCTGCTCCAGCCACTGCGCCCACTCGACCTGGCTGATCTCTGTCGCAACACCCACGGCGGCAAGCTGGGCGGCGATGATCTCACCGCCGCGGCGTGCATAGCTGGGCGGCGGCAGCTTCAGGCTGAGCGAAAGCCCATCACCGTAGCCCGCCTCGGCCAGCAGGGCCTTGGCCTTGTCCGGGTCGTAGGGATAGCTGCCAGTCAGGTCGACATAGGCGGGATGGTGCGGGGCGAAGTGCGTGCCGATGGGTGTGCCGTAACCGAACATGGCCCCGTCGATCACCGCCTGACGGTCGACCGCGTGGGCCAGCGCCTGACGCACGCGCAGATCGCTGAGCGGGCCGCGGGCGTTGTTGATGGCGAGAATGGTCTCCCCCTCCGTGCTGCCGATCACCACCTTGAAGCGGGGATCGGCCTCGAACTGCGCCAGCGCCTCGGGCGCCGGGAAGTTGGCATAGGCGTCGATGTCGCCGGCCAGCATGGCCGCGGTCGCCGCGGCGGGGTCGGGAATGATCTTGATGGTGGCCCTGGCCAGCTTTGCGGGCGTGCCCCAGTAGTTGCCGTTGCGGACCATCTCCACACGGTCGCCCTTCACCCAGCGCTCGAAGGCGAAGGGCCCGGTGCCGACGGGATTGGTCTTGTTGTTCGCGGCGCTTTCCGGCGCGACGATGACAGCATCGCCCCAGCCGAGATTGAACAGCAGATTCCCCGCAGGCTGCTTCAGCGTGATCACCACGGTTTGCGCATCCGGGGTTTCCACCGAAGCGATGGACTCGAAGAGCCCTTTCTGCGCGTTGACGCTGTCTTCGGCCATGGCGCGGTCGAGCGAGAACTTCACATCGCCGGAGTCGAAGGCGGTGCCGTCGTGGAACCGCACCCCCGACCGGAGGGCGAAGGAATAGATGAGGCCGTCGTCCGAGACCTCCCAGCTTTCGGCCAGGGCTGGTTGTACGGCGCCGGCGCTGTCGATGCGGGTGAGACCTTCGAAGATGTTGGCGTAGACCACCTCGTCGATGGCCGCCGCCGCTCCGGCGGTGGGATCGAGATGCGGCGGCTCGAGCGGCATGGCCAGGGTGATGCTGTCCTTGGCGGCCGCCGGCAGCGCGCCGAGGCCCAGCAGGCCGCAGGCGATCACGCCTGCCTGAATGCTGCGTGCAAGAACTCTGTTCATCGGTCCGCTCTGCCTCCTCCTTGGCCTCTGGACGGGTGCTGGGCCGCCGAACGGCGCCGTCCCTTGCTTTGCGGGGAGTTTAGCCAGCCGCGGCGCTGCCCAAAAGCGCCAATGTCGCCGAGGCCATGACCTTGGCGGAAGCAATCATATCGTCGATACCGACATACTCATCCGGCTGATGGGCCAGATCGAGGATACCCGGGCCATAGGCGATGCAGTCCTCCAGGTGGCCGACCCGCACGATGTGCTTCTGGTCGTAGGTGCCGGGGGAGACCACCTGCTCCGCCGGGCGGCCCAGTACCGCCTCGATGGCGGCGGAGACCGCACGCACCACCGGCGCCCCGGCATCGGTCAGGGTGGGCTGAAAGGCCAGCACCTCTTTCAAGGCATAGTCGAAGCCGGCGCGGTCGTGTTTCAGGCTCTCGAGGATCGAGACGATCTCGTTCTTCACCGCCTCCGGGTCCTCTTCGATGAGGTAGCGGCGGTCGAGCACCATGCGGCAGGAGTCCGGCACCATGGGCGCCGGCAGGCCCTCGAAGTCTTCGGCAAGGCCGCCGTGGATGGCGTTGATGTTGAGGGTCGACTGGCGCGCGCCCTCCGGCACCACTGGCATGGCGGTGCGTTTTTCCGCCAGGGCGGGATAAAGCTCGCTTTCCAGGCGCTGCAGGAAGGCGCCCATGTGGCGCACCGCGCAGTCGCCCAGAAACGGCATGGAGCCGTGGGCGATGCGCCCCCGGGTCTCCACCTCCGCCCACCAGACCCCGCGGTGGCCGATGCAGACCCGGTCGACGTTCAGCGGCTCCGGAATAATCACGTGGTCGACCCGCGGCCGTGAGAAGAGGCCCTGCTGCGCCAGATAGCCGACGCCGGCATAGCCGCCGGACTCCTCGTCGACCGTACCGGAGATCTCCAGCGCCCCGGCAAAGCCGCCCTCCTGCTCAACAAGCGCCTCGACGGCGATCACCGCCGCGGCGATCCCGCCCTTCATGTCGCAGGCGCCGCGGCCATAGACCCGGCCGTCGCGCACCACCGGCGCGAAGGGATCGACCGACCAGCCGCGGCCGGCCGCCACCACATCGATGTGGCCGTTGAAATGAACGCAAGGGCCGGGGCGGCTGCCTTCGATGCGGGCGACCACGTTGGTGCGCGGATAGCGCGCAGAATCGCCCACGACGCCTTCGGCGCGGTGATAGGAGACATCGAAGCCGCGCTTGCGCAACCGCTCGCCCAGGAACTCGGCGCAGGGCGTGTAGGCCTCGCCCGGCGGATTCACGGTGGGAAAGCGGATCAGATCGCAGGTCAGCGCGACCAGGTCCTCCTGCTTTTCCTCAATGCGGCGAAAAACGGCATCCTGCATGACCATCAGCTAGCCACAGAGCGCCACCCGGGCGCAAGCGATAGGCGACACAAAGCAAGGTGGGGTATCGGGAAACAGGGAAAGGACAGAAATGTCACAAACCTTCCCTTCGCCCCTGCAGCGCAGTCCCCACCTATAGACCTGGAGAGAGCGCCGAGCCCGAGGATCCACGATCAGAGGAGACGCGCCATGCCGATTCCCACCGACCTTCTGCAAGCCAAGCAAGCCATTGGACCGCGCCTGCTGCGTGCCGCCCTGCGCGGCGGCACCGTGACCGCGCGCCGGCCCTCGGGAACCTCCGGGCGGCTCTCCGGCGCGATCGCCGCTGCCGGCGCCAACGTGCATGCGGTGGGCGTGGGGAAGAAGGTCGTTGCCGGCAGGGCGACGAAGCAGAGCTGCGTGCGCTTCTATGTCGCACAGAAACTGCCGCTGTCGCTGCTGGCGCCGCGCGACCGCCTGCCGGAGACCATCGACGGGCTGGCCACCGACGTCATCGAGACGGCGCCCGCCTTCGCGCTGGCCAGCACAGTGGTCAAGAAGCCGCCGCCGAAAACCGCCAGACCCGCCGCGAAGCGCCGCAGCGCAACACGCCAGGAAGACTGCAGCGAGGCCAGACAGTCGCGCCAGCGTCCGGTGGTCGCCGGCATCAGCGTCGCCCATGAGGATGTGACCGCCGGCACCCTCGCCTGCTTCTGCCGTTCGACCCGCGATGGCGACGATCCCGGCCAGGTGCTGGCACTGAGCAACAACCACGTCTTCGCCGACACCAACCGTGCCCTCATCGGCGACGATCTGCTGCAGCCCGGCCCCGCCGACGGCGGACAGGTCGCCGACCGCGTCGCGACGCTGCAGCGCTTCCAGGAAATCGTCATCGACGGACAGACGCCGAACCGCATCGACGCCGCCGTCGGACTGCTGCTGCCGGAGACCGAAAGCCGGGCGGAGGTCTGCGGCATCGGGCCGCTTTCCGGGGCCGAACGCGGTGTCGAGGGCATGGAGGTGCGCAAGCACGGGCGCACGACCGGCTATACCGAAGGCGTGATCACGGACGAGTCCTATGACGCGCTGGTCGGCATGGACGCCTTCGACCCCGCTGCCGTGGCGCTCTTCGTCGATCAGCTTCGCATCGAGGTGACGCCGCCCTACAGCGCCATCGGGCTCGGCGGGGACAGCGGATCGCTGATCGTCAACCGGGCCGCGGCCCGCGCGGTGGGCCTGTTCTTCGCCGGACCGCAGAGCGGGGTTTACGGCATCGCCAACCAGATGAATGATGTGATGGAGAGTCTGGAAATCGAACCGATCTAGGAAGCCTGGCCGATGGGCGACCCTCTGGAGGATGCGAAGCGGCGGCTGAAGCACCGCCTGCTCGGCCGCTGCGGTATCCACGCAGTGGGTATCCGCCGCGCGGACAACGCGGTCTGTCTCTATGCCGCGGCGGTCGAGGACCCGGAACTGGTCGCACTGCTCCCGGACATCGAAAGGGAAGTCGCGCCGCTGCGGGTCCTGCTGATCGAGGAAGCGCCGCCGACAACCGCTGTCTAAGCCGGCAAGGCCGCCCCTCCTCAAGCCCGGTCGCGCTTGCGGTCGCGGAACAGCCGCCAGCGGCGCCCCAGGTACCAGAAGAGCCCCCAGGGCAGAACCCGGCGCAGCCGGCGGCGCCAGCCGAACAGCGGCGGCTCGCCCGGCGGCGCGTCGATGCAGCGCAGACCTTTCACAGCCGGGCGGCCCTCGCTGTCCTGCGGCTCGCGGACCCGCAACGCCTCCGGCCCGAGCTGCAGCCGCATGCGCTGCGGTGCACCGGGCGTCGCAGGATCATAGCCGGTGAGGAAAAGCCAGCCGTCGCCCCGGTCCTCCAGGCGGTAGACGACCAGGACCTGGGCCCCAGCCGGCGCGGTCAGGGGGTCGCGCAGCACCTCCACCGCAACGGGCTGCCGCTGCGCGAGCGCCGCCTTGATGCGCTCCAGCGTCTCAGCCGTCCGGGCCCTCACCCAGGCGCCACCGCCTGGAACCGGCGGCTTGAGGTCCAGGTCCACAGCGACCGAGGTGAAAAGCCCGGTCTCCGACAACTGGCGCTCGAGACTGCGGCTGATCTGCTCCGCCGGGATCCAGTTGTCGGCAATCCGTCCGGCAACGGCCCGCCAGATCAGGGAGTCCGCCGCATTGTCCTCCGCCCAGGCGTGAAGTCGTCGCAGCAGATAGGGCCGCAGGGCGGCCCAGCGCTCCCGGTTCGTCGCGTTGGTGCTGCCCCCGGGGTCGGGGCGCGGCGGGGCAAGGCGGGCCCGGTAGTGATCGATGGCCGCCAGGGCCAGGACGATGCGGAACAGGGCCTCGGGCTCCGCGGGTGTTGCCGCCAGGCGGTCGGCCAGGGCGGTCGCGCCGAAGCGCCGGGCCTCCGCGGCAAAATCGCTCTCCAGGCGCTCTCTGGCCGGACCCGCGGCACCCCGCAGAAGCTCCGCGACAGCCGCCGCCTCCGGAGGCTCCATCTCCCAGGGATCCCAGGGCCCGGGGTCGTCCAGCCAGGGCCGGAACCAGCTTTCAAGCCTGGCCACAGTCAGGCTCTCTTATGGCGGGCTGCGGACAAGGTGCGTGCCCGGGGCGCGGCGAACGGAGTTACCGCGACCGCCGCTTTTTTGCAGCACCCTTGCCGCCCGCGCCGGCAGCCGATGCAGCCATATCGCGGGCGGCGCCGGTTTCTTCGTACCAGCGGCCGAGGGCGTCCAGCGCCTCGCGCGAGGTCTCGCGCTGGGCGGTCAGTTCCAGTCCGCAGCCGGCGCAGACGATGGGCTGTCCGGACAGCACCGCGGCGACCGGCAAGGGCAGCGGGCGGCCGCAGGACGGACAGGGGATTTCCCCGGGCTGCATTGCCGTCATGGCCTAGTCGTCCTTGTCGCCGCGCGTGTCGTCTTCGCTCTCTGCTTCTTCACTCTCTGTTGCGGTCACCGCCTTCTGGCCTGCGGACTCGCCGGCCAGCGCCAGAAGCTGTGCGAGGCCGGCCGGCATGTCGGCCTGTTCGATGCGCAGCTTCATCTTCAGGAGCATATCGACCGAACGCCGGTCGCCGGGGCGCTGCTCGCGGGCGAAAGCGGCGCGCAGGGTCGCCGGCGGTTCGCCCAGCGGCCCCTGGCGCTTGGTGGTCATCAACTGGTTGATCTCGGCCTGGCGCTGCGGCAGCGCCTCGGTCTGGATGATCTTCACGGTGTAGTCCAGCTCCGCGTCTTTGATCTGCAGCGCCGGGATCGGCAGCATGGAGAGCAGCGGGATCTGCACTTCGACCTCTTCGTCGCTGCCGTCGGCATTGCTGCGGCGGCGCTTGAAGCGGGCCATCTGCAGGTCACCCAGTTCGCCCATGCCGTCGCCGTTGCCGACAAAACCCACCGAGCGGATGAAGCGGGCCGTCGCCATGGCCGACTGCGCCTCGGCATCCACCAGCGCGTGGATCGGCGCACCGATGAGCTGGGCCAGGGACAGCACGGAGCCCTGCGGGTCCGGCAGGTCGCCGCTGGAAGAAGACGGGCGACCGCCATTCCCGCCGCCGTCACCGCCCCTGCCGGGCGGCTGGCCGTTTCCAGCGGATGCCGGCACCGCCGCGTCCTCCGGTGTCTCGTCAGACATTGCCGCTCTCCTCTCTGCGCGCGCCTACTCGGACGTCAGGGCGTGGCGCGTCGTGCGGTCGCCCACCTTCACCTCTGTCCAGACCATGTTGCGCACCACGGCCTTGATCTTCACGCTGGACAGCGCCGCATCGCTCAACTGGGAAAGCTGCCCGCCCTCGACCATGATCTCCAGGCGCGCATCGCTGTTGCCCTGCCAGATGGTCTTGATGGGCTTGGCCATGGCCGCCACCGCCTGCTTGACCGCCTCGTCGCCGATGATGGGCAGGATCAGTTCGCGCAGATCGCTCTTCATCTGCTGTTCGGCCTCTTCATCGCGGGTGAAGTCCTCCTTGGCGAAGGCCTCCATCGCCCAGCGAAAGGGCCGCTCCAGTTCGCCGAGGACGAGCGCGGCATCGAAGTTGCCGTCGTCATCGATCATGTGGGTGTAGGACTCGATGAAGTAGCGCAGCACCTTCTGGCGCATCTCGATGCGCAGGGCGGTCGAGTTGAAGCCTTTGCTGAGATACTTCCACCAGGATTCGTTGAAGCTCTGGTCGCTCTGACTGCGTGCCCGCGCGATGTCGAGAAAGCTGGCGACCAGACGCTCCACCGAGCGCTCGAAGAGGACGGCGGCGTTGGCTTCCTGGCTTTCGTTGTTGACCTCGCTGTCGGGCACGCCGGCAATGGAGAACTTCAGATCGATCTCCACCTCTTCGACGTCGGCGCGCGGCACCGGGAACTTGCGCAGGAGGTAGTCGTTCTCGTAGTAGCGCGCGATCGAGCGCGAGTAGAGATCAGCGCTGAAGCGCGCCTTCGCGAGATCCCTCAGGATCGCCCCGACGATCTGTTGCAGATCCGCCATCTTTGCCTAAACCGCCTCCCCCCTCATGCGGACGTTACCCGTCCTTAGCTTGCGCTCCAGGCACTATGCCATCCCCCGAGCCAATCCAACAGCCGCCGCCAGAGGCGGGTGTGGACCGGACGGGAACGGGCAAGGGTGCTGGGGCGGCCCGGCAGACTGGCGGCCCTGGACGGCCCCAGCGCGATCAGTTTCCCCGGGAGCCGCCGCCCCCGCCGCCACCGCCGCCACCACCGCCGCCGCCACCGCCGGTCTGATCGGTTACGGGCGGCGGTGCCTGGATGGTATCGGCGAGGATATTCAGCATCTTGGCGAGGCCGGCGGGAAGCTCGTCCTGTACCGCGTGGACATGCACGTCGATCGTGGTCTCCACCGAGTACTTGGAGTTCTTGGTCGACTCCGAATCCTTCTTGGAGGAGATCGAGGCTTCCAGACTCGCCTTGAAGAAGAGGTAGCGGGCGCTGGCGTTGACCTTGGCGCTCTTGCTGGTCGACTCCACCGTCTTGTCGGCGCTCTCCTTGCTGGAGGTGATGTTCGCCTTGAAATCGATGGTCATCTCGTCGATGCGGATGAAGGGGATCGGCACGATCGTCAGCAGCGGCACCGTGATCTCGGTTTCCGTGCTGCCCTTCTTGGCGGTAAAGGTGATGTTCTGAACCGCGCCCTTCTCGTCGAAACCGATGGAGCGGATGAAGTTCACCGACGAAACGGCGGCCTTGGCCTGCGCTTCGATCGCCGCGTCGAGCGGGCCGCCGATCAAGGACCCGAACGGTAGTGCCTGGAGTTCGCCTGCTACGGCCATAGTCTCCCCTCCCTTGGTGAGCCCGCAGCAAAGCGCGTCCCCCTGCCCGCAAGGCGAGCAGGCTCCCTGACGCTGCCGCGACGGCTCGGCTCACAACCCAGGGCCGCTCCTGCGGACAGCGATGTAACCTTCCGGAGGAATCGACCAACGATTCTCACAGCATAGCGACGTTTTCGCTAGGGGCCGTGACAAATAAGAGGCAGAGAAGCGGGAGGACGGGCAGAGCGCGCCGCTCAGGCGGAAGCCGGCAGGATCTTCGTTCTGACGAGCAGGTGGCGCAGCGTGAACCAGCGCGGTGTCCGCGCCGCGTAGTCGCGGTAAGCCTCACCGTGAACGCGCGAGAGGTGGGCTTCTTCAAGACGCACCTGCAGATGCAGCACGATCACGCCGACCACCAGACAGAGCAGAGTGAAGCCGCTGGGAAAGGCCAGGAAGAACCCGAGCTGGGCGACCTGGACCGCCAGGAACATCGGGTTGCGGGTCCAGGCGAAAACCCCCGTGGTGATGAGGGGCGGCGGGCCGCCTGCGGTCACGAGGCCGGAGCGCCAGGCGTCGCCCATGGTCAGGTTCAGAACCACGACCACCGTGAAGGCACCCACCATCATCGCGACCCCGGTGACGACAACTACAGGCGTCATCAGCCAGGAGCAGGCCAACAGGTAGCCGTCCAGCGATGGCCAGAACGCCCGCGCCAACATGGCGACGGTAATGGCGGTGCGGAAGAAAACGAAGGTCTTGGCCAGCCACCAGGCCTGGCTGCCGACGGTTCCGTGAGACACCGCGGAGTAACCCAGAACAGAGCGGCGCCTGATCAGGCGCAGGATGTAGAACAAGGCTACGCCCGGGAAAAACAGCGCCAGAAACCAGCGCACGGCTTCCAGGATTTGCGGCTCTGCCACCTCTTGAACCCATTTTGATTGTCGGCAGGACTATAGCAGCAACACAGCACTGAAGCATTAGAGGATGGTTAATTAATAAAAATGCTGTTTTAGATCAGGCCCTTATCCTGGCCATTGCCGGGTCGATCAGCGGTCCGAGGTGCAGGCGGCAGGGCAGCCGGTCGCCGGCAACCTCCAGGGCGTAGTCGCCAGCCTCCAGGTAGTCCCGTCCGATCGGTGCCTCGGCGCGGACGTAGCCGTAGCCGACCGGCCGCCCCAGGCTGTGGCCGAAGCCGCCGCTGGTCAGCCAGCCGGCGCGCGCGCCGTTGCGGTAGATGGTCTCCCGCCCCAGCAGGACGACCTCCGGGTCGTCGGGCAGGAAGGCGGCAAGGCGCTTCTTCACGCCGGCGCTGCGCTGGGCTTCCAGGGCCGTCCGGCCCCGGAAGTCGCACGATCCGCCGAGCTTCACCGCCCAGCCGAGGCCGGCCTCCAGCGGCGTGTGGTCCGGCCCGATCTCCGCGCCCCAAGCCCTGTAGCCCTTTTCCAGCCGCAGCGATTCGATCGCCCGGTAGCCGGCATCGCGGAGCCCCGCGGCGACGCCCGCCGTCCTCAGGGCCTCGTAGACCGCGACCATGGACTCCGTGGGCACGTGCAGTTCCCAGCCGAGCTCGCCGACATAGGTCAGGCGCAGCGCCCAAACCGTGGCTCCGGCGATGGGAAGGGGCCGGGCCGCGGCGAAGGGAAAAGCGGCGTTCGAAACGTCGGCCGGGGTCACCGCCTGCAGGATGTCGCGTGCGCGCGGGCCCATCAGCGCCAACACGCCGTAGGCCGAGGTGACGTCCAGCAGTTCGGCGCGCGTGTCCGGCGGCAGGGTGCGGCGGATCCAGTCGAAGTCGTGGGTGGCAAATCCGGTGCCGGTGACGATGTAGTAGCGGTCGGCAGCCAGGCGCGTCACCGTGAGGTCGCATTCGATACCGCCGCGGTCGTTCAGCATCTGGGTGTAGATCACACTGCCCGGCGGCCGTGCGACGTCATTGGCGCAGATCCAGCCCAGCGCCGCCTCGGCGTCCGGGCCCTGGAGCAGGAATTTGGCAAAGGAACTCTGGTCGAAGAGCGCCGCGGCCTCGCGCGTTGCCCGGTGTTCGCGGGCGACGGCCCCGAACCAGTTCTGGCGCCCGAAGCTGTAAACGTCTTCCGGCACCTCCCCCGCCGCAAGATCGGCGAACCAGTTGGGCCGCTCCCATCCCAGCTTCTCGCCGAAGCAGGCGCCCTGATCCTTCAGGATCTGGTAGAGCGGCGAGCGCCGGCAGGGCCGCGCCGAGCTGTGCTCCTCATGGGGCCAGGCCATGGTGTAGTGCTTGCCGTAGGCTTCCAGGGTGCGCCGGCGCACCCAGTCGGTATCGGCATGGGGCCGTCCGAAGCGCCGGATGTCCACCGGCCAGAGATCGAAAGGCTGCTCGCCCTTGGCGACCCATTCCGCCAAGGCCATGCCGGCACCGCCGCCCGAGGCGATGCCGAAGGCGTTGAAGCCGGCGCCGACGAAGAAATCGGCCAGTTCCGGCGCCTCGCCGAGAATGAAGTTGCCGTCGGGGGTGAAGGACTCGGGACCGTTGATCAGTTGCTTCACGCCGGCGCGCTCCAGCGCGGGCACGCGGCCGAGCGCCAGTTCCATCATCGGTTCGAAGTGGTCGAAGTCGGAGTGCAGCAGACTGAAGTGAAAGTCCGGCGGGATGCCGTCCACCGCCCAGGGAATCGGATTGGGCTCGTAGCCGCCCATGACCAGGCCACCCACTTCTTCTTTGTAGTAGGTGAGCCGGTCGGGATCGCGCAGCGTCGGCAGGTCGCGGGTCACACCCTCGATGGGTTCGGTCACCATGTACTGGTGCTGGACCGAAACCAGCGGGACAGTAACCCCGACGCCAGCCGCCAGCGTCCGCGACCACTGCCCGGCGCAGCACACGATTTTCTCGCAGGCGATCGTCCCCTGCGGAGTCTCCACCCCGGCGATGCGGCCATCGTCGTCCAGCACGACCCGGGTGACCGGCGTGTCTTCCATCAGGGTCACGCCGGCCTGCCGGGCGCCCTTCGCCAGAGCCAGGGTGATGTCGGAGGGGTTGGCCTGGCCGTCGCTCGGCAGGAAGGCCGCGCCCACCACGTCCTCCACCGCCATGAGCGGCCAGAGGTCCTGCGCTTCCTTGGGCGTCAGCAGCGCCATCTCCAGGCCGAAGGAATGGGCCGTCGTCGCCTGGCGCCTCACCTCGGTCCAGCGTTCGTCGTTGCAGGCCAGGCGCAGGCCGCCGTTGCGCTTCCAGCCCGTGGCCTGTCCCGTCTCCGCCTCCAGCCGGTCGTAGAGATCGACGGAGTAGCCGAGCAGTTGAGTGATATTGGCGGAGCTGCGGAGCTGGCCGACCAGTCCTGCCGCGTGAAAGGTGCTGCCGGAGGTGAGCTTGTGCCGTTCCAGAAGCAGGCAGTCGGTGATCCCGAGCCTGCCCAGGTGATAGGCGGTCGAGCAGCCGATGATGCCGCCGCCGATGATGATGATCTTCGCGTCCTTCGGCAGCACCGCCCACTCCCCGCCCGGCAAAACCGCCGGGAGTCTGCCCTGCCCCGCGGCCTCTTCGCAAGGCGTGCGGACGCCAGGGTCTTGACATTGCCGAGATTTTTGATAACTAAACTGTTATGGAACAAATCGGTTATGAAAATCGGCCTGAAGCGCTCGATGCGGTCTTCGCCGCCCTGGCCGACCCGACCCGGCGGGCGATCCTGACCCGGCTGGCGGCGGGCGAAGCCTCTGTGAAGGAGATCGCCGCCCCCTTCGCAATGAGCCAGCCTGCCGTCTCCAAGCACCTGCGCGTCCTGGAGCGGGCCGGGCTGGTGGAACGGGCCGTCGACCGGCAGCGCCGTCCGGCGCGCCTCAAGGCCGAACCCATGGCCGCCGCCGTGCAGTGGCTGGAGGAGTTCAAGCGGTTCTGGTCGTCGAGTTTCGATCAGCTCGACGACCTGCTGGAAGAATTGAAGCAAGCGGACAACAGGGGGACCAAGCGTGAGTGACCTGCCGACCTATGTGCTGGAGCGCGTCTTCAACGCACCGCGGGAGCTGGTGTGGAAGACCTGGACCGACCCGGAGCTGCTGCCGCGCTGGTACGGGCCGCAGGTGGAAACCATCATCCACCGGCTGGAGGTCAAGCCCGGCGGCTTGTGGCTGGTCGAGATGCGATGGGGCGGCAACGCGCACTTCCAGAGGGTCGAGTACACCGAGGTGACGCCGCCGGAGCGGCTGGTCTGGCTGCATTCCTCTTCCGATGCCGACTGGAATGTCATCGCCTCGCCGATGATGGAGAACTGGCCGCGGGTGCTGCTGACCACCGTGACCTTTGAGGAGGACGGCGAGCGGACGAAGCTGCGGCTGACCTGGGTGCCGCACGAGGCGAACGCCGCCGAGATCGCCTGCTTTGCCGAGGCGATGGCGGGCGCCGACAAGGGCTGGGCTTCCGGTATGGACCTGCTGGAAGAGCTGCTGGCTGAACTGCAGGCCGAAGCCGTTTAGAAACACGCCCCTTACAGCGCCGTGTATTCCTTGTAGGCACGCTCGAAACGGCGGCGGTTCTCCGCCGTGTAGGCGGCGTAATCGAAGTCCAGGGTCGAATGGATCTCTGAGACCATGGACCAGAGGGTTTCGCGCAGCAGCGACGCGCACTTCATGGCGCTGAAGCGGCGGTAGAGCACCGCGTCCGCCGGCGCCTGGAAGTAGCGTTCGAGCAGGTGCCGTTCCAGGTCCTGGTCGAGCCCACAGTTGGTGGCGAGATTGGCAAGGTCGAAGAGCGGCGATCCGAAGCCGGCGTAGTCCCAGTCGATCAGCCAGAGCCGGTCGCCGTCGTCGAGGATGTTTCCGGGCAGCAGATCGTTGTGGCAGAAAACCAGATCGATCTTTCCGACGGCCACTTCCAGGTCTTCGGTGATCTGCAACAGCTCCGGCAGCTCGGCGCGGTGACGGCTCCCGCCCTCCTCCAGCGTGCGCCCGTAGTCGCGCAGCACGTGGAAGGGCCAGAAGGTCAGGGCCGGGCCGCGGAAGGCACGCGCCACCTGCCAGTGCACCCTTTGCAGCAGCGGCACGAAGCGGTCGAGCATCGCGGCGGTGCGCAGGTCGGCCTCTCCCAGGGTGCGGCCTTCGACGAAACGCACCACCAGCACGCCGCGCTCGGCATAGACCACCTCCGGCGACACCCCGGCCGCCGCCGCGGCGCGGCTGGCCGCCGCTTCGTTGAAGCGCATGACGTGATGCACCGGGATGTCGTCGCCGAGGCGCACGACGTAGCCCGCATCGCCGTCGACCACGTGGAAGTTGACGTTGGTGATGCCGCCTTCCAGGCGATTGGGCTCGACGATGCCGGACCACAGCGGCAGCTTGCGCGCCCGCTCCTTGAGGATGTCCTCTGCTTCTGCAGCCGTCATGCGTGGATCTCAGTCAACCGGGGCTCAGGCAAAGGGCTGCGCCAGGCGCTGCTTTCCGGTCACCAGCCGGAGGGTGGCGTTGAGGGTCGCCTCGTCGTTGTCGAAGCCGCCGTGGGTGGTGCTTTCGGACGCGGGCTTGAAGGCGGCGGGCAGGTTGAAACCGCGCACCACTGACGTGCCGTTGTCGAAGACCGGCTTGCCGAGGGCGCGGCGTGCCTTCGCGCCCGGCCCCGTCTCCAGGAAGGCCTCCATGCCCAACAGCGGCGTGCCGCGCTTGGCCTCGAACGCCTCGGAGACCAGGTAGAGCAGGCTCTTGTGGTAGACCGGGCCGACGGAGTCGTCGCGCTCGGTCGCGTCGGTGAGATTGAACACCGCACAGCGTTCGACGGTCTCACCGAGTTCCTGCAGGATGGTGTCCTCGAACAGCGCGGTGGAACAGGCGGGCGCATAAAACGTCAGCGTCTTCACCGGCAAATCCAGTGTTTTGAGCACGGGGATCAGGTGGGCGAGGAAAATGCTGCCGGCGCTGTGGCCGACCAGATGCAGCTCCGCCTTGCCGTCCAGTTCGGCAAAGCAGGCCTTGATGCGCGCAGCCGTGTAGCGGGCGCCGCCCTCCGGGTCGGTAGAGGCTAGGGCAGCGTTCTGTTTCATCTGGCTCCACACCGGTTTGCCGAGGCCGCGGGCGCCCAGTTCCACCCCTTCGTCCACCAGATCGAAGAAGCGCTCCTTCAGTTCGCGGCCCCAGCCCTTGAAACGGCCCTTGCGAAAGGCGTCCTCGACGATCCCCGAAACCGCATCGCCGAAGCCGGTCTCCCACATGAAGTGCAGGGGGTAGATCTGGTTGGCGAGGAAGGTGGGCCTGAGGCTGGCGATGCGCGCGGCGGAGGCCTTTTCGCTGTTGAGCCCGCCGTGGCAATAGACCAGCAGCTTCTTTGGACCCTCCCAGGCCGCGGAGGTCTGCTTGAAGCCCTCCAGCACCACCTCGTCCACTTCCCGCTCGTCGCTGGAGTAGAGGCCGGTGGAGGAGAAACGCCCGTCGTTGCCGAGATTGACGAAGTGCGGGCGGATGTTTTCCAGCACCACCGATTCATGCGGGATGTAGTCGAAGTCGGCGACCCGGCCGCGCAGCCGCGTGCCCTCTTCCGCCAGGGCCGCGGTCGGCACGCCCAGGCGCGCCACCCAGCAGTCGTAGCCGTTTTCCAGCCAGTCGTCGTAGCCGAGATGGCAGAAGCCCTTCAGCCCCCAGGTGGGGCCCCAGGAGTTCTGCACCCAGAAGCCGCGTTCGTCGTAGCCCACGATGGCAAAGGCGTGGCCGCCGACCTTGGCGCTGCGGTAGGGAATGCGCCCGCTGCGCTTGTCCACCTCGTACCAGCCTTCGTGGACGGCGGCACTGGCGTAGAGAATGCCCACCTCGTTGAGGGCCGACTGCATCTGGTTCAGGTGCAGGTGGCGGACGCGGTAGTAGGCGCCCAGCGGATGCTTCAGGGCGGCCAATTGCCGCTGCGGCGTCAGGCGCCCGGGGTCGTCGGCCTCGTAGGGCCAGTCGCCCCAGGTGCAGACGCCATGGCGCGACCAGCCCTTCATGGCGCCGCGGATGGAAGAGCCGTCGTAGTTCTCGCCCTCCCACTCGTCGTAGCGCTTCGCCATCTCGTAGAGCATGCGCGCCGAGGCGCCATTCTTCTGACTGCGATACCTGCGGCGCCGCGCCTCGGAGAACTCGCTGCGATTGTAGTGCAGGAAGTTCACCACGGCGGCGAGACCGAAGCCGGTGCAGGCCCCCTCGCGCCCCTGGTCGAGCACCCGCGGGACATAGGGACGGTGATCGAGGGTGAAGGGTAACTCCTGAAGACTGCTCTCGTAGATCAGATCGCGCAGGTCGAGCGGATCCTTGGTGACCCCGGTAAAGGCGCGGCGCTCGTCGTTCGCGGAGCCCGGCATGGCACACCCCCCGTTGCGTGTCGGCTGAGGCCGTCAGTCTCCGCCCATCCAAGCCGCGGCGTCAATGGGGCGGGGGCAAATGGGGAGGGGGCAGAGGTGTAACCTCTGCCCCCTTATTGCGGTCAAGCAGCGGAAGGTTCGCTATAGGCAGCGCCACCGCAGACCAGGTTCCGGAACAGGTCATCAGCCTCGGCCCTCAGGTCCGATGCCTCCGGCGCACTGCCCGGCAGGGTCCGTTCGGCGCGCGCCATCTCCTCCTCAATGAGGGCGTCGAGCACCACCAGACGCGGTCCGTGGCCGAGCTCCCGGCTGCGCGCCTTGCGGGCCAGCATCTCGTCCAGGAAGTCGGAGAGGCCGGTCGGCAGCTCGAGCCCGGCCCGCAGTTCGGCAAAGTTCATCGGCAGCGCACGGTCGGGGTGACGACGCAGCCACATCAGCGCCAGCGCCGGGCACAGGGCGTAGAAGTATGTCTTCAGCTTCACGCGCTCCTTGCCCTCGATAAAGCGGCGGTACTGGCCGCGGCAGAGGTGCAGGTGGTGATAGGCCGAAGGGCGCCGCTGCGCCGTCTTCTCCGCCAGGTCAACGAGCTTCACCATGGCCTCCCCATCGGCGCGGTAGACGATGGGCGAACGCAGCCATTCCAGCAGCACCGGGTCAGGCTTCAACAGCAGGGACAGCGCCTTGCGCAAATCCCAGCCGTTGATGTCGAGATCGCCCTCGATCGGCAGCTCGATGACGTCGCGGCGCTGTTCGATGGAGAGATACCGTTCCGGCCGCTGCACGTAGACGAATCGCACGTCGTAGTCGCTGTCCGGCGAGGGAAAGCCCCAGGCGCGGCTGCCGGACTCGACGGCAAAGAGCAGGCGCACGTCGTGATCGCGCTCGATGGCATCCAGCCGCTCGGCGATGAGGGCGCGGGGCTCCGCTGCAATAGGGGCATAGGCCAGCGCGGTCATGTCTTCCTCCTCTTACTCTTGTGCCTCTGCGGCTTGACGCCGTCTTGAGCCCGGTTGTCGTTCTCCAGGCCATACAGTTTCAGTTCGCGTCGCGACAGCTGGCGTTTGCTGGCGGCAAAGCGCTCGTGCGCCTCGACGGGATGGTCCTTGATGACGTCGTAGACATTGGTGTCTTCTGAAGCCTCGCGCGGCCCGGCGTAGGTCACGGCAAACCACAAGCCTTTGACGCGGTGCAGCTTAAGATCGTCGTTGATCGGCACCACATCGGCACGCGCATTGCTTCGGTCCGGCTGATGCCACGCGGGTCGTCGGCAAGCCTTTTGATTGCGCCAGTACTTCGCCGAATCCTTCAGAATCCCATCTTTCGGATCGACGTAGAGGTCTTGACGCCAATGGTCGCTGCGGGACCAAAACGGGCTTCCTTTGTCCAGAAATTCGCCGTCGCGGCCAATGCCAAGGCGGTAGGCAACGAAGTCCTCCAGGTGGTCGCGCACATGCTGCTTCACAGTATGACTGGCGTCGAGGCTCGCGCAGATCTCCGAGTAGACCTTGTTCCAAGGCCGCCCCACCTGCTTGGCGAGATAGCGCTGCAGGGGCGCCAGGTTCTCGTTAAGGCTCTTTGTATCGCGCTCCGTCATCTTGATGAAGCGCCGGGACCCGATCTTTCCCGAAATGCCGGCGAAGCGCGCACGCCGACCACCCCGCGACTTTAGCGTGTTGCCGTCGCGCGGCCGTTCCACGATCACCTTGAACATGTCTTCACGCATTGCCCTGTCCCCAATCTCTTTCCGTCGCCCGGGGCCGGCGGCTGGGTGAGAACCGCCGGCCCCGTTCCGGGCCGGCGATCCGCCGCCGCCGGTCCGGGTGTCACCCTTTCACGCAGACCACCTGCTTCAGGGTGTGTTCCACCGCCACCAGGTCGCGCTGGGCGGCCATGACGGCGTCGATGTCCTTGTAGGCCGCGGGGGTCTCGTCGATGACCCCCTGGTCCTTGCGGCACTCGACGCCCTCGGTGGCGGCGGCGTGGTCGGCCAGAGTGAAGCGGCGCTTCGCCTCCGACCGGCTCATGGTGCGGCCCGCCCCGTGGGAGCAGGACTGGAAGGACTCGGCATTGCCGAGGCCGCGCACGATGTAGGAGCGCGCGCCCATGGAGCCGGGGATGATCCCCAGCTCGTCCTTGCCGGCCCGGACCGCACCCTTGCGGGTGACCCAGACCTCCGCATCGAAGTGCCGCTCCCGTGCCACGTAGTTGTGGTGGCAGTTCACGGCCTCCTTCTCGACCCGGAAGGCCGGGAAGTGATTGCGCAGAACCATGAGGATCCGCGCCATCATCACCTCGCGGTTGGTACGGGCGAAATCCTGCGCCCAATGCACCGCCTCGACGTAGTCCTCGAAGAGCGCTTCGCCCTCCTCGAACCAGGCGAGGTCGCGGTCCGGCACAGCCGCCGCCCCGTCGCGCCGCAACAGCGCTTCGCGCGCCTCGGCAATGAAGTAGCTGCCGATGCGGTTGCCGATGCCGCGGCTGCCGGAGTGCAGCATCACCCAGACCCGGTCCTCCTCATCGAGGCAGATCTCGATGAAGTGGTTGCCGGTGCCAAGCGTACCGAGGTGGACCACGTGGTTCGCCCCCGCAATCTTCCCGTGCTTGGCCTCGATGGCGTCGAGCCGCGCAGCGAGGCCCGAAGCCGCGAAGCGCTTGCCCACCGCATCGGGGATGCCGTCCTTCCAGCCGCCCTTGACGCCGATGCCGCCATGGGGCACTGCGCGCTCGATGTCGCTGCGCAGTGCCGCCAGAGAGTCCGGCAGCTGCGCGGCGGTGAGCGAAGTGCGCATCGCCATCATGCCGCAGCCGATGTCGACACCGACCGCTGCCGGGACGATGGCGCCCTTGGTGGCGATCACAGAGCCCACGGTGGCCCCGCGGCCGAGATGCACGTCGGGCATCGCCGCCACGTGGGAATGGATGAACGGCAGGCGCGCGATGTTTTCGAGCTGACGCCGCGCCGCATCCTCCACCGGGACACCCTTGACCCAGGCCTTCACCGGGGCCCGTCCGGTCTGAAACTCCTCGTATGCCGCCATCTCTTCTCTCCTCGTCTTCATCCTGGCGGTTCCTCACATTCCACCGGGCGGGCACTGCAAAAAGAAAAACCCTCCCGTGGCTTCTGCCGCGGGAGGGTCCTTGGTGTCTTGAACCGGTGGCGCTGTTTCTACAGCCGCTCCGGCAGGCCCTCCCTCAGGCGCAACAGAGTGAACGCACGATCGCCGTAAGCCATCCACGGCTTGGCGCTCTGTACGCTCGTCTGATTAATGAGGTGGACCCGTTTCATCGTACGTCTATCTGTTCTTTGTCAGTCGCTGCTGTCGCGTTGATTTTCTGCTGCGGCACGGTCGCGTGCCGCGAATTCCGGAGACGGTTATGATCGTTTCGGCTGCGGAAGTCAAGGAAGCCCACCGGGCTGGGCCGCAAACTCACACTTATGTTCATGGCATCGCGCGAGAGCGCAGAGCGGCAGCGCAGGCGGGACTGCGAATTTGAACGGCGTTCACCGGCTGTGCTAACGAGGGAGTATCCGAACCGACTCGGCGGGAGACTCTGTGGGACGGCGTTCCGATCATTCGCGCGAAGAGCTGGTGACCCTGGCGGTGGAGGCCGCGCGGGCGATCATGGTCGAGGAGGGCGTGGCCCAGGTCTCCGCGCGCGCCATCGCCAAGCGCATCGGCTATTCGCCGGGCACGCTCTATAACCTCTTCGAGAACATCGACGCCATCGTCTACCAGGTGAATGCCGGCACCCTGCGGGAGCTGGCCGCCTTTGCCATGGCGGCTCTCGCCGACAAGACCGATCCCCTGGAGCGGGCCGTCGCCCTGGGCCGCGCCTATGTCGACTACGCGGCCCGGCACCCCCAGCCCTGGCTCGCGGTCTTCGACTTCCGCCCGGCCCCGGACAGCAAGCCGCCGCCGCTGTTCGAAGAGGCGGTGGCCCTGCTGTTCGCCGTGGTGGCCGACTGCCTGACCCCCTATTTCGCTGCAGGAGAGGAGCGGCTGCGCGATGCGGCGGGCCGGGTGCTGTGGTCGGGCGTGCACGGCATCTCGCTGCTGCATGTCACCGCGCGCCTGAACCAGCCCGAGGGCATGACCGCCGCCGACATGGCCGAACTGTTGATCCGCAACTTCCTGCGCGGGCTGAAGACGCAACCGGATTGACGGGCCTCAGACCTGCCGCTGTGGCGCGTAGGTCAGGACCCGCAGGTAGTCGGTGAGCTGACGGCGGTCTTCGAAGGCGGCCAGTTCGCCGTAGTCGATGGGCTCGCCGATGCGCACCGGCACGTCGCTGCCGATCTTGTTCACCACCTCGCGGAACAGCAGCGACAGGCGCAGGGTCATGGAGATCAGGCTGGCCCACTGGAAGAGCCGGCTGTTCTGCCCCTCGAAGAAGAACGGCACTACGGTGGCCTGGCCTTCCTGGATCAGGCGGCCGACGAAGGGCTTCCATTCCGGATCGACGGCCACGCCGCCCGGCGGCTTGGCGGTGGACACGGTGCCGCCGGGGAAAATCGCGATCGCCTTGCCGGCGGCGAGATCGCGGAGCGCCGCGCGGCGGGTCTGGATGTTGGTCCTCAAGGCCGCGCGGGTTTCTGCGAAGTCGATGGGCAGCATGTAGGGATGCAGCTCCGGCAGGCGGTAGAGCACCGAGTTCACGAGGATGCGGAAGTCGCGGCGCACCCGCGAGATCAGATAGCCGAGAACGATGCCGTCGACCACGCCGAAAGGATGGTTGGCGACGACGACCAAGGGCCCCTCGCGCGGAATGCGCGCCAGATCGCGCTCGTCCACCGCCACATCGAGACAGAGACGCAGCACCGCCTCGGAGAAAAAATTCTCTGCCGCGGGCCCGCGACAGTAATCCTCATAGAGGCGCCAGAGGCGCGGCTTGCCGGTGAGCTGCTCGATTGTGTGGATCACCGTGCGCCGCCAAGGGGCATCCTCCGGCGAGGCGTAGGTGAAGTCGGTCGTGGGCGACAGAATGCTCATGGTGACAATCGGCAAGTCTTACGCCGGATTCGTGACGCCGATGCTGCGCTTTCGTGGCAATTCCTTGACGCCGGCGACCTGCGCGGCCTCGGCCAGCGCGACGGTTTAGTGGCCTGCGGGACGGTTTCCCGGCTGATTGATTCACTTGAGAAAACCGCTGATTTCCGCCGTTTTCCGCCGCGCGTTAGGATTTCGTTAAGACTCTTTGGCTTGGATGGCGGGTTAGAGGCGCCATCCGGGGGCGGACCCGATAGACAGACCGACTTGCGCGTACATGGGACGATCAGAAAAACCCAGATTTCAAACCCACGCCGCGCTCGCTTCTTACGATCTTCTGCATACCCCGTTGTGGGTTTTCGATGTGCAGCGCCATCGTATGTGGTGGGCCAACAAGCGTGCCATAGCCTTTTGGCAGGCCGACTCGCTGGACGATCTTCTGGCGCGGGACTACAGCTCCGACAGCGACACGGTGCGCCGGCGCCTGGCCCAGATCGTCGAGAACACCCCGCCCGGCGCGGTGGCGAGCGAGACCTGGACGCTTTACCCCGGCAGCCATCCCGTCACCCTGCAGCTGGCCCTGACCCCGATTCTGATCGAGGACGGGATCGACGCAATCCTCATCGAGTCCTCCGAACCGCTGGAAGTTAAAGGCGGCGAAGAGATCGCCCGCCTTCTCGAGGCGACCCGCTACACCTCTCTTATGGTCAGCATCTTCACACCGGAAGGCGACCTGCTGTCGCGCAACCCGGCGGCGGTCGAGGCCTTCGGTGCCGGCGGCGCGGGGCCTGGCGGGGACGATGCGCGGCCGGCCCTGACGCAGCATCTGGGCGATGCAGAGCTGGCGACAGCCCTGCGCGAGGCGGTTCTTGCCGGCAACGGGTTTCACCAGGACCTGCGCATCCCTACCGCCAAGGGGCCGCGCTGGCATCAGGTTAACGGCCAGCGTGGCCGCGACCCGCAGAGCGGCGAATGGATCATCGTCTTGACCGAAACCGACATCACCGAGCGGGTGGAAGCCGAAGCGCGGCTCGCCGATCTCAACATCGAGCTGGAAAAGCGGGTACGCGAGCGCACCGCCGAGCTGGAGCGCATCTCCTTCGAGGCCGTGGTCGCGCGCGACCAGGCCGAGGAAGCCAACCGCACGAAGTCCGAGTTCCTGGCCAACATGAGCCACGAACTGCGCACACCGCTGAATGCCATTCTCGGCTTCTCCGAGACGATTCAGCTCGGCGTCTTCGGTTCGGTCAACGACCGCTACCAGGACTACGTCGGCGACATCCATCACTCCGCCCAACACCTTCTGAGCCTGATCGACGGCCTGCTGGACCTGGCCAAGATCGAGGCCGGCAAGATGAACCTGCAGGAAGGCGACGTAGACCTGCTGAGGCTCTTCCGTGACGGGTTCCAGATGATCGGGGCCACGGGCCACGGGCGTTCCAAGGCCTTTCGCCTGGACTGCGAAGAACCGAGGCTGCATCTGCGCGGCGATCTCAGGCTGCTGAAGCAGGTGGCCATCAATCTGCTGACCAACGCGGCAAAGTTCAGCCCGGAGGCGGGCGTCGTCAGCGTCTCGGTCAAGCGCCTGCCGAAAGTCCTGGAGATCCGCATCCGCGACGAGGGCCGGGGGATCGAACCCGCCATGCTCGACCTCGTCTTCCGCCCTTACGAGCAGTCGGCAACCGAAATCGGGCCGCGCGAGGGCACCGGCCTCGGCCTGCCCATCGCACGGTCTTTCGTGGAAATGCACGGCGGCACCCTGCATCTGGAAAGCAAGCCGGGCCAGGGCACCACCGCCGTGCTCAGCCTGCCGGTCGAGCGCATTCTGAATGCCCAGAACCATGCCTCACCGGCGGCCTGAGGCCGGATGAGCGCCAAGGGTCAGCGTGTCTAGCCCCATATATTACACAGACTTATAACTTGTTATTCACAAAAACTCTTAGACAGCGACTCCGACACTGCCTATGGTGGTCGCGGTTTGCCGCCGCGCCTTGCAGGCGATGACAGTTTGTCTGGACCGGGGGGAGTCTTTTGCTGACCAAACATGCGATCACCACCTGTGCTGCCATGGCGCTGGCCACTGTCTTCACGGTGCAACAGGGCGAACACGGACCGCTGGTGGTCTATAAGCTGAAGGTTCCCAAGGAAACGGCCCGGACCGTCAAAGCACCTGTAAAAGCACCTGTAGTCGAGGCACCGAAGACGGTGCCGACGGTGCAGATGCCGGCGCTCAAGGCCCCGGTCTCCAAAACCAAGACGCCGAAGCTGAGTTCCCTGACGCCGACAATTCTCGGGCGCGTCGTCATGCCGGCCGGGGCCCGCCCCGGCGTCAGCCCCAGTGCTAGCCCCGGGGCCAGCCCCGGCGTCAACACTGTGCCGTCCGTAGCGCTCGCGCCGCCCGTCACAGCGCCGCCCGTCACACCGCCAACAGTGTCGCCTCTCACCGCGGCCGACCGGGCGATCGTTGCGCCCGCAATCGCACCGGCGGCCGGCAGCTTCGCGAGCCCCGTCTCAAGTCCGGTCTATCGCAGTGTCTCCGGCCTGCCCGTCGGTGACTCTCTGGTGAATGAAGAGACCGGCGAACCGCTGACCCTGGACGCCGTCCAGGACGTCATCGAGTGGCGGCGCGACACGGTTGAGGGTCTGCCGCAACTGCAAAGCACGCCGCGCTTCTAGAGCCTCTGCGGTCCAGCCCAGCATCCCAAAAGGGCTAGCCCAGCATCAAAGTGAAGTAGGCCGGAACGGCGATGTAGCTGGCAAAGGCGAGCAGCAGGGCCGCGCGCACCGGCAGGGACCGAAAGCGCCGCCAGAGAAAGACGATCAGCACCAGACCCAGGGCCGCCTCGGCCAGGGAGACCAGCGCACCGTGGTGGGCCGGATCCCAGTAGGAAACCGGCGAGCGGAAGCGCCAGTCGCTGAACGGCCAGAAGTGCGGATGGGCGTCGTCACGGTGGAACGGCAGATCGAAGGCGAGATGCAGCAGCGCCGCGGCGGCAAAGACGATGGCAATGCGGCTTCGGGCCCAGAGACCGGCCAGCAGAAGCGTCAGATAGAGCGGCAGCGAATTGCCGATGGCAACCAGGGTCTGCCAGGGTTCCTGCCAATAGACCTCGCCCCAGAGCCTGGCCTCCGAAATGCCCTGAATGAGGCGCGCCCACACGAAGAGCCCAAAGATCGCAGCATCGGCAATCAGTGCCCCGGCCAGGATCGCCAGATTGTGCCGCCGTGCCGCGGCATCCTCCGCAGGCCGCGCCAGGGCGGCGGCGCCGATCAAAAGGTGGGTCGGCGTGTTCAGCGCGCAATCTCCTCGGCGGGCAGGGCAGATCAGGGTAGGCCGCGCCGCCGCAGAAGGAAATGGAGGCGAAACGGAATCACAGGATGTCCAGGCGGGCGCGGTGGGCGCTCAGAATGTGGGCGCGGGCCAGTTCCTCGGCCCTCTGCGTGTCGCGCGCGGCGATGGCTTCGACCAGCTTGGCATGCTCGGCCACCGCCCTGGCGCGCCGCTCGGTATCCGCCAGCGTGGTGCCGCCCAACAGCAGGCGGTATTGCTTCATGTGCTCCATCTGGGCAACGAGATAGCGGTTGTGGGAGGCCAGGGTGAGGCGCCGGTGGAAGCCCTGGTTGGAGGCGATCAGGGCCTGGACGT
The DNA here is from genome assembly GCA_001657395.1 of Rhodospirillales bacterium BBD 1991-14. Taxonomy (GTDB): domain Bacteria; phylum Pseudomonadota; class Alphaproteobacteria; order Kiloniellales; family Kiloniellaceae; genus Pelagibius. The sequence goes on from LYSY01000007.1 coordinate 112,365, forward strand.
CCTCCAGCCGCTCCTGGTCAGCGGCCACCATGTCCTGCAGCAGGGCGATCTCCGCCTCCGTCGCGTGCTGGGCGGCCAGGCGGGCCGCCGTTCCTTCCAGCACCTCGCGGATCACGTAGAGTTCGTTGATCTCGTCGTTGTCGAGCACCGGGATCACCATGCCCCGGTTGGGCTCGTGGCGCGCCAGGCCCTGGGCCTCAAGCTGTTTCAGGCCCTCGCGGATCGGCGTGCGGCTGACCCCGAAGCGCTCGGCCAGCTCGGTCTCGCGCAGGCGCGTTCCCGGCGCCAGGTCCCCGGCTTCGATGGCTTCCACCAGGAGCCGGAAGATGTCGGTGCCGCCGTGCGAGGCCATGGTGTTCCAATCTCTCCTTGCCCTTATTGTATACATTAGCATACAATAAGGGCAAGAGGTGTCCCGTGAAGATTGCCGTTCTAGACGACTACCAGTCGCTTGCCCAAGACTTTGCCGATTGGCGGCGCCTCGAAGGACGTGCGACTGTCACTTTTTTCGCCGAGCCCATCGTCGGCGAAGCAGAGCTGATCGAAACGCTGCAGCCCTTCGACGCAGTCTGCCTGATGCGCGAACGCACGCCCTTTCCGCGACAGGTGATCGAGGCGCTGCCCAAGCTGAAACTGATCGTGACCAGCGGGATGAAGAATGCGGCGATCGACGTCGCCGCCGCCGCCGCCCGCGGCATCACGGTGAGCGGCACGCCCTCCCCCGGTCATGCGACCGCCGAACTGGCCTTCGGCCTGATCCTCGCCCTGGCGCGCGGCCTGGTGCCGCAGAGCAACGCGCTGCAGGCGGGGCGCTGGCAGCAGGGCATCGGCCGCGACCTGAAGGGCGCGACGCTGGGGGTGCTCGGCCTCGGGCGCCTCGGCAGCCAGGTCGCGGGCTTCGGCAAGGCCTTCGGCATGGAGGTCATTGCCTGGAGCGAGAACCTGACGGAGGAACGCTGCCGCGAGGCCGGCGTCGGCTACCGCGACAAGGCGCGCTTTTTCGCCGAGGCGGACTTCATCACCATCCACCTGCGCCTTTCGGAGCGCAGCCGCGGCCTGGTCGGCGCGGAGGAGTTCTACCTGATGAAGCCGGAAGCCTATCTGGTGAACACCTCGCGCAGTCCCATCGTCGATGCCAAGGCCTTGGAGCGCGCCCTGGTGGGTGACATGATCGCCGGGGCCGCCCTCGACGTCTTCGACCAGGAGCCGCTGCCGCCGGACCACTGGGTGCTCAGCACGCCCAGGCTGCTGCTCACACCGCACATCGGCTACGTGACGCGGGAGACCTATGCGGTGTTCTACGGCGAAACCCTGGCCGCGGCCGAGGCCTGGCTCGACGGCGCGCCGATCAATCGGATCGCGCCGTGATCGAGCCGCTGCTGACCGGCCTCGTCACCGATCTGGGCTGGCCCCTGATCGCGGTGCTCGTCCTTGCGGTGATCGCCACCTCCGCCATTCACGGGGCGACCGGGGTGGCCGGCGGGTTCCTGATGGCGGCGGCCATCGCCCCGATCATCGGGGTCAAGGCGGTGGTCCCGGTGATGAGCGTCGCGCTGCTGATCAGCCATGGGTCCCGCGCGCTGCTCAATCTGCGCGACTTCGACCGCGGCGTCTTTCTCGCGATCGCGCTTCCCGCAGTCCCCTGCATTGTCGCCGGGGCCATTCTCTACGGACGCCTGCCGGCCGCAGCCATCGGCGTACTGCTGGGCTGCATCATCCTGGCCTCCATCCCCCTGCGCCACTGGGCCAGGGCGCGGGCGATCAAGACCAGCCGCCCGGCCCTGCATGCCGCCGGCGCGGTCTACGGCGGCCTCTCCGGCGCCTCTGTCGGGCCGGGCATGCTGCTGGTGCCCTTCATGCTGGGATATGGCCTCACCAAGGAAGCCTTCGTCGCCACCCTGGCGGTCATTGCGCTCACCACCAACATCACGCGGGTTTCGGTCTTCGGCGGCACGGACCTGCTGGACGCGCAGTTCCTGCTCCTGGGCGTGCTGGTCGGCCTGGTCACGATACCCGGCAACTGGATCGGCCGGGCGATCCTGCGGCGCCTGACCAACGCGGGCCACAGCGGATTCATCGATGCCCTGACGGTGGTCGGCGCCCTGAACTTCTTCTGGCTGGCGTACCGCGCGTGAGCGCTCAAATAAAGGAGGACCCGATGACCATGGATAACCCCTCTCTGGTGCTCGACCTCGTCGAATGGGTCGCGCGGGAGCCGCGGCGCTACAACGAGGTCATGGAGGCCTGGCGCACCTCCTGCCCGCGTCTCTCGGTCTGGGAGGATGCGGTCGACCACGGCTATCTGGCGCGCGCGCAGACCGAGGCAGGCGAAGCCCTGGTCACGGTGACCGATGCCGGGCGCGCTTTCCTGCGCCGCGAAGGCCGGCTACACTAGCCGGGCCGTTCGTAACAGTCCTCACGTCGCCGCGCCACCACCGCGCCACGCCCGCTTCCCGCCGGAGCCGGTGCGATGACCGTTGCTTGCTGCCGCGGTCGCCAGGGAACGGACTCCATGACGGCCCAGGCCAGTGCCACCCCCAAGAGCGGGGCTCTTCACCTGCCTTCACTCGTGATGGCGCGGGTCTGCACCACCGCCATCTTCATGACCTACCCGGCCTGTCTCAATGCGCTGCTGGGCGAATGGCAGATGACGGCGACCCGGGCCGGCATCGTTCAGGGCGTCTTCACGGCGGCTTTCGCCCTGTCGCTGCTGGTCTCCTCCTTCCTTTGCGACCGGATCGGGGCGAAGCGGGTGTTCTCCGTGTCGACGCTGCTGGCGGCAGGGGCGGCGCTGCTCTTCGCCGCCTTCGCACGCTCCTTCGAAACCGCCATCGTCTTCATGGCGATCATGGGCCTGGCGCAGGGCGGCACCTACACCCCGGCGATCATGCTGGTCTCTGCCAACACGCCACAGACACGCAAGGCCTCCGCCATCGGCTGGGTGTTGGCGGGCATGTCGGCGGGCTACGTGATCTCGATCTTTCTGTCGACCGCCCTGCTGGCGCTCTACGGCTACGAGACCGCCTTCCTCGCCACCGCGGCCATCACGGTGTTCGGCTGGCTGCTCGGCCAGATCGCCGTCCGCCATGCACGCGAACTGCTGGTGGACGCAGGCCCCGGCGTCGGCACCTTCGACCGGGCAATGAAGAAGCGCTCGCGGCTGCTGACCCTGGGCTACATCGGCCACTGCTGGGAACTCTTCGGGGCCTGGGCCTGGATCCCCGCCTTTCTCGCGGCGACGCTGCTGTCCAGCGGGACCGTCTCGCCCATCGAACTGGGGCTCTGGACCGCATTGGCGCTTCATGTCTCGGGCTTTTTCGCGTCTTTCCTCTCCGGCTACGCCGCCGACCGTTTCGGCGCCCGCCGCGTCCTCATCGCTTTTGCCCTGCTGGGCGCCGTCTGCTCGCTTTCCATCGGCTGGATGGGGGACTTCGGCGTTGTCCTGCTGCTGGCGGCAACGGCCCTCTACGGCTTCGCCACCATCGGCGATTCCTCGGTCCTGTCATCGGCCATGACCGATGCCGTGCCACCCGAGCAGTTGGGACGGGTGCTGGGCCTGCGCTCGGTCCTCGGTGTCGGCGCCGGCGCCCTTTCACCGGCGGTCTTCGGCCTCGCGCTGGATCTCTCGCCCGCCGCCCTTGGCTGGGGCATCGCCTTCTCGACCCTGGCCGCAGGCGCCGCCGTGGCGATCGTCTGTGCGGTTCTGCTGCGGCACTAAGGACTGCAGGACGCCGTCGAGAAGGTGCCTTCCGGGCTCTCGTAGAGCGTCGAGTATCCGTAGAAGTATCCCACCGGGTCTTCACTGCCGACGGCGCAGAAGGAAACCCAGCCGCAGGCCTCCACACGGTCGTCCAGAAAATGGCGCCAGTTCCAGGCGTCATAGCTCTCACAGAAGGACGGCGACGGATCGGCGAAGGCGACACCCAGGCGCGCCGCCATGGCGGCCACCGCCTTGATCTGCCGCCCGCTCTTGGTGTGATAGGCGGAGTCGTCGTAGCCCCACCAGTCCCAGCAGCCGTTCGGATTGCCGGGCGAGGTGCTGGACTGCGGATAGAGCACGACCAGGCGGTTGCTCTCGGCCCAGCGGTTGAAGCCGGCGGTGCGCGCATAGAGGTCGCCGATATGCGCCGGCGTCTGCCGGCAGCCGGCAAAGGCGATGTGCAGGCGGCAGTCCCCGCCGTCGGCGCAGGCCGACGGGATGTAGGCGAAGCCGGTGGCCGCCATGCCGTGGCTTTCCGGGTCGGGCAGGAACTCCGCCTGATCGAAGACGATCAGACGGCTGGCATCCGCCGTTCCAGGCGGCAGCAGCGCCCCGTAGAGATGCTGCAGGATGTCGCCGGCCTGGTCGAAGCCGCAGTCGTTGAGGAAGGGCGTTTCGGTGTCGCCACAGGCGACGGGCGCTCCCTCGGCGATGAAGGCATGACCGGCGGCAACGTCGGTCACCGCCTGGATGTCCTGGTCGACAATCCCCGCCTGACGGTAGAAATCGCGCGCCGCGGCCATCACCGGCGGCGTGACCGTGTTGTCCTCGGTCCCGCTGAAGAGATAGACGCGGTCGCCGGCCAGATCCGCCAGCGGATCGATGCGTCCGGCGTCGGCGAGGCTCTGCGCCCGCGTGAGGAGCGCCGCAGTGTCGGGCGCCCCCGCCGTCGTCTGCATGCAGCGGTTCAGCGCCGTCAGCAGTTCCCCCTCGGCGCAGAAGTACGGGCCGCCCGCGACGACGGCGGCACCGATGATGCTTTTCGAATGGGCGACGTGCAGTTGCACCGCCATGTAGGCGCCGCTCGACAGCCCGGAGACCGTGGTGCCGGCGGGGTTGAGCTGCAGCGCCGGCAGCGGTTCGGCAGCCCGGACCCCCGTGATGGGAGTCAGAACACAAAAGGCAAGAAGGACAGCGCGTCGGCGCAGTGCAACGGACATGGCAGCTCTCGGATTCCGAAAGACCCTTCCACCCGGAAGGCAAGCTAAAGAGACCTGCAGTAAAACACGCAATCGCCTGGCGGGCCTAAGCGTCAATGGTGGGTGCGCTGTGACTCTTCGATGACAAGTGGCCGTTCAGGACGATTACTCCGCCTCAGCCGCAAGCGTCGCGCGGTCGCAGGTCGCGACGGCGATCCGCCCTCCTGGTTCAGTCACGCCGATGCACGGCACGAATGACATAGCCCCCGGAGCGCTCGTCCATCTCAAGGTCCAACAGGCCGCGCTCCTCCGCTTCCTCCAGAAGGTCGCTGAACGACCGGAAACCGAAGTAACTCTCGTTGAAGCCCGGGCGCCGGCGCTTCAGAGTCTGCTTGATCATCGAGCCCCAGACCCGGTCGCCGCGTTCGACGAAGAGGGCGTCTGCCGTTTCCAGCAGCAGATCGATGGCCTCGTCACGCCTGTCCGGCTCTTTTTCGGTGCTCTCCGCGCGCCCGGCCTTCTTGGCCGGCGCCGACTTTTTGCCTTGCTTCTTGCCGGCCGCCGCTTTCTTTGCCGCGGGACGCTTGCGCTGAGCCTTGGCCGAACCGCTTGCCCGAACGAGGTCGTCGTAGAAGATGAACTCGTCACAGCTGTTCATCAGCAGGTCCGAGGTGCTGTTCTTCACCCCGACACCGATCACCGTCTTGGCGTTCTCGCGCAGCTTGCTGACCAGCGGCGAGAAATCCGAGTCGCCGCTGACGATCACGAAGGTATCGATATGCTCCTTGGTGTAGCAGAGGTCCAAGGCGTCGACCACCATGCGGATGTCGGCAGAGTTCTTGCCGGACTGCCGCGTGTGCGGAATCTCGATGAGTTCAAAGGCGGCTTCGTGCATTGCGGGCTTGAACGCCTTGTAACGGTCCCAGTCGCAATACGCCTTTCTGACGACGATGCTGCCCTTCAGCAGCAGGCGTTCGAGCACAAGCTGCATATCGAACTTCGGGATTTTCGCATCGCGCACGCCCAGCGCGACGTTCTCGAAGTCGCAGAACACAGCCAGGTTGTAGTCGAAGTCTGCGGTCGTCATGGTGATCCTTGTGCGGGTGTTCCTGCGCGCAGGCGGGAGAAGCCCGGACTGCCGGGCCGCGCGGTCCCCTGCCTCAAGACCTTCGGCTGGCAAGCGCTCCGCGCTGTGCAGTTTTAGGCCGAATCTGCGTGAACGAACAGTGCCAAGGTGATGGGCCAAGGTGATGGGCCAAGGTGATGGCGTCGATGGACCCGGCCCCGCCCTGCCCTACGCCGCGTCCTTGGGCCAGACGTCCCCGGGGATCGAAACAGCCCCGGCAAAGAGCTTGCGCGCCGTGCGCAGCAGGCCCGCCGAGTTCAGCGTGAACTGGCCGTCGACGACTTCGTAGTCGAAGACCACGTCGATGCTGCCGGAGGGATGCTCGATCTTGACCGGCGTCGGATGCTCGGGCGGGAGGACGGCCAGCCCCGCCGCCACCGTGCCCGGCGCCAAGAGGCAGGAGCCGGTGCAGATCGACCCGGTGACGGCGTAGCTGGGGTGGCAGTTCCAGGGCATGAAGTAGCGCGCGGCAACGGCGCCGCCGGCGCGCGGCGGGGCCAGCAGGCCGAACTTGGGCACCACTGAGTCGGAAACGTCGCCCAGGCCCATTTTCTCGCCGGCCTTGATGCGCAGCGGTTCCATGCGCTCGAAGAAAGCCTTGTTTTCGTCCAGGTCTTCGCGGCTCTCGGCGCCGGTCAGCCCGAAGCTCTCGGCCCGGGCGATCACCATGGGCATGGCGACATCGATGCAGGTCACTTCTATGCCGTCGATGACGTCTACCGGGTTGCCGGTGGGAAAGAGCGCACCGGTCTTGGAGCCCACCACGTCCATGAAATTGAGGACCACCGGCGCGGCGGTGCCCGGCACGCCGTCGATGCGCGCTTCGCCGTCGTAGTGCACCGCGCCGCCCGGCGTCTGCACCACCGCTTCGATGCGGGAACGGGTGTTGACGTTGCGGATGCGCACCCGCGTTTCCTCCCCCTCCGGCGGAACCAGCCCCATCTCCAGCGCCGCCGGCCCGACACCGGCCAGGATGTTGCCGCAGCTCGGCGAGAAGTCCACCTCGGCCTTTTCCGCATGAACCTGGGCGAAGAAGTAGTCGACCTCCGCCCAGTCGTCGTCGGAGGGCGAGAGCATGGCCACCTTGCTGGTGGTCGGCCGGCTGCCGCCGATGCCGTCGACCTGCAGCGGCGAGCCCGCACCCATGGCGGCGATCAGCACCTGTGCCAGGGCCTCGCGGTTGGCGGGCAGATCCGCGCCTTTGAAGTAGGGGCCGCGGGAGGTGCCGCCGCGCATCAGAATGCAGGGAATGTCTCTCTGGGCCAACAGGACCTCCTTGGGCTTGGATCAACCTGATTTCTTCGGCACCGGCCCACTCCCCCTCCCGACCACCCAATAGGATACGCGCGTGGGTGGCCGGGAGGGGGAGCGGGCTGGAACCGCCTCGACATAAGTCGAGACAGACCTAGCGCCCGGCGAAGGGCCAGGGCAGTTCCACCAGAGCCTGCAGCAAACCCGGCGGGAAGTCACGGTTGAGGGCGCCGGCCATGACCAGCAGCACGCCGATGCCGCCGGCGGTCATGATGCCGATCCGGACCCAGCTCAACCGCTCGCGCAGGCGAAGGAAGATCACGAAGAACAGCGCCAGAGCGATGACGAAGCCGAAGAGCGCCGTCAGCACCAAGAGCCCGACAAACCAGACCAGGGTCTCCCAGAGGCCGTGGGGCGCGATGGAATCCTCGCCCCGGGTCTCGCCGTCGGCGAAGAGGATGCCGCTTTCCGGGGCACGCCACATCTGCAGCAGCAGGATGAGGCCGCCGATGAAAGCGAAGCCCGAGACCACCATGGGAAAGACCTTGTCGATCATGACGGAAAGCTGCGCGGTGACCAGGAACATCACCGCCATGAAGAGGGTCACCAGGCCGGCGAAGGCCACCGGCGCCATCCTGTTGGTGCCCGGGCGGATGCGATCCGCCTCCGCATCGCCGCCCGGCTTCTGCCGGGTGCCAAGCCAGATGGAGACTACGGTGATGACGAGCAGAACGACGACGGTCGGCGAGAAGATGTACTCAAGCCCCTCCCCGAAGCCGCGGCGGAAGCGGGTCAGGGCGATCTGGGTTGCCTGGTAGGTGTAGACCTCGGCCTGATCGGCCAGCACGAAGCCGATGAGGAAAGCCGGGCGCGGCCATTCGAAGCGCCGCATGAAGATGCCGAGCAGACCGATCGCCACCAGCGCGCCGAGATCCCAGAGGGTCTGGCGTGATTGGAAGGCGGCGAAGGAGATCATCATGAAGAGGAAGGGCACCAGCAGCGGAAAGCGGATGGTGGTGAGCTTTGCGATGCCGCCGGAGAGGAAGATGCAGAGCCCGGCGCCGAAGACGTTGGCCAGCGCCAGCGACCAGACCACGGTATAGGTTATGGGCAGGTCGTTGCGGATCATCTGCGGTCCGGCCTCGTAGCCCAGCAGGATCATGCCGCCGATGAAGACGGCCATGGAGCCGGAACCGGGAATGCCGAACAGCAGGGTCGGCACCAGGCCGCCGCCCTCCTTGGCGTTGTTGGAGCTTTCCGGCCCGATGACGCCGCGGATATCGCCCTTGCCGAAGTTCTCCTTGTTCTTGGAGGTCTGCACCGTGTGGCCGTAGGCGATCCAGTCGACCACCGAGCCGCCGAGGCCGGGGACCACGCCGACGATGACGCCGATGGTGGCGCAGCGGATGGAAAGGAAGATGTTGCGCCACCAGTCGCGGATGCCGTCCATCCAGCCGGCGCCCAGCCGTGAGGTTTCGGAGATGGCGCGGTTCTGGCGCAGCAGGGAGATGATCTCCGGAATCGCGAAGATGCCGAGACCGATGATGACAAGCTGCAGGCCGTCCTGAAGGTACCAGAAGCCGAAGTCCATGCGCGGGCTGCCCTGGGCCGGGGCCTCGCCGATGGCACCGATGGCCATGCCCAGCCCGGCCGCGACCAGTCCCTTCAGAAGGCTGCGTCCGGCCAGCACGCCGACCATGGAAAAGCCGAGGATGGTCAGCATCAGCAGTTCCGGCAGACCGAAGGCGAGGATCAGCGGGCGCGCCATGAGGATGAAGAAAGTCAGCACCACGGCGCCGAAAAGCCCGCCGAACAGCGACGAGACGAACGCCGCCGCCAGGGCGCGGGCCGCCTGCCCCTTTTTGGACAGGGGAAAGCCGTCCAGCACCGTCGCCTGGCTGGCCGAGGAGCCGGGAATGCCCATCAGCACCGAGGCAAAGGTGTCGGAGGTCGGGATCACCGCCACCAGGCCGACCATGAGGGCGAGGCCCGAGACCGGGTCCATACCGAAGATGAAGGGAAGGACCAGCGACAGGCCGGCGATGCCGCCCAGGCCCGGGAAGACCCCGACCGAAAGCCCCAGCAGCACGCCGGTGGCGAGGTAGGCGATCTGCTGCGGCTGCAGAATCAGCGAGAACGCCTCGTTCAGCGCCGGCAGGGCGGTTGCGAAGATGTCCATGGGCGGGCCTCCCCCCGAGGCGGGTGGAAAGTACGGGAGTGTAAAGAAAGAGCCGGGCGCTGGAAGGGGTCTACCTGCGCCCGGCTTCGAGAGATGCTGGTTCCAGCGGAAGTATCGGCGCTAGCCGGTTACTTCAGCTCGACGCCGTAGCGGTCCTTCAGCCAGCCCTTCACCCAGACGATGGGCTCATCCGCCACCACGGTGCCGGCGGTCTTGAAGGTCTCGGCCTTGGCGCCGGTAGCCTGCGGATAGACGCCCAGGCGCGACTTGGAGATCTGCGCGAAGTCAGGGCGCTCGATCACCGCCTGGAAGGCAGCTGTGTAGGCATCGATGATCTCCTGATCCGTTCCGTTGGGCAGGAACACCATCTTCTGCGCCGGGAAGCCGGCGACGAAGAAGGCCTTCCAGGCCTCCCAGGCCTCGCCCGAGGGCTCCTCACCCTTGATCTGGGTGTAGACCTCCTTGAAGGTCGGGATGTCCGGGAAGGTCGGATCGCGGACGATGTTGCCGTCAGCATCCAGCGCACCCCAGGTCATGATCGGCACCGCACGGCCCTCGTCCACCAGCGGCGTCACCTTGGAGAGGAAGCTGGAGGAGGTCTGATAGTCGATGTTGGCCTCGCCGCGCTCGAACATCAGCCGGCCGTCGCCGCGGCCCTTCAGGCCGAAGACCACGTCCACCTGCATGCCGAGCAGCTCGAAGGCGAGCTGGGGCACGAGATCCAGGCGCGTGGCGCCCTGCGACCCGTAGATGAAGCTGGTGTTTTCGATGACCGCTTTCGGGTCTTCCTTCCACTGCGCGCCGAGATCGGCCGGCAGGTAGGCGACACCGCCGGTGGCCGAGGCCAGCACGACGTTCCAGTCGGCGTAGTCGAACTTCACCCGCGGGTCGCCGAGCAGGAAGGGGAACTGGGTCGAGCCGGAGGTGCCGAGAATGGTCAGACCGTCGGGCCGGGCCCGGTCGGCGAAGAAGTTGGCGCCCTTGGTCGAACCGGCGCCGGGCATGTTCTTGACCACCACCGCGGGCTTGCCGGGCAGCGCCTCGGACAGCAGGGGCGCATAGAAGCGGGCCCACTTGTCGGAGCCGCCACCTTCGGAGAAGGGGATGATCCATTCGATGGTCTCGCCGGAGAAGTCGGCGGCCAGCGCCGAGCCGGAGATCACCGCCGCAGCCGCGGTCATGGCCGCGGTCTTGGCAAAGGAAGACAGGAAGTTTCGTGACATTGGTTCCTCCCATAGGGTCACACGCCGGGAGGCCGGAAAGAATCCCCATCGGGCCCGCGTCCTGCGGCCCCACCTCCCCAAGAAAACACCCATCCCCGGCACGCTTCACCGCGTGTTCTCGACAGGATGGCGAACATTTAGCAAGTGTGATTACATCGCGAACCTTTCATCAACCTTTCTTGTCGGAACAGGGAAAGCCCAGGACTTCATGCGCATCGCCGTCGTCGAAGACAATGAATCCCTGGCGGAAGCCGTCGCCGCCTCCCTGACGGACGAGGGCCATGGCGTCGACGTCATCCACGACGGCGGCGATGCGGCGCTCTTTCTGGGCCGGGAAAGGCCGGATCTGGTGATCCTGGACATCAACCTGCCGGGCAAGAGCGGCCTGGATGTACTGACGGAACTGCGCGCCGCCGGCTCGGCCGTGCCGGTGATCCTGCTGACCGCCCGCTCGGAAACCAAGGACCGCGTCGTCGGCCTCGACAGCGGTGCCGACGACTATCTGGTGAAGCCCTTCGACATCGCCGAACTGCTGGCCCGGGTGCGGGCGTTGCTGCGCCGCAGCGCAAACAGCGACAGCCTGCAGATGGCGGTCGGCGCTCTGGTCTTCGACCAGAGTGCGCGCCGCGTCTTCCATGAGGGCAAGCCGCTGGAGCTGCCCCGGCGCGAGTTCGCTCTGCTGGAGCTTTTCGCCAACCGGCTGGGCCAGGTGGTCTCCAAGGATCAGATCCTCGATCATCTCTACGGCACCGGTTCGGACGCGGAGGAAGCGGCGGCGGAGCTTTACGTCCACCGCCTGCGCAAGCGCATCACCGGCTGCGGCCTGACGATCCGAACCTTCCGCGGCCTCGGCTACTGCATGGAGGAGCAGCGGTGAGGGCGCCGCGCTCCATTCGCACCCGGCTGCTGCTCTGGCTTATCGTGCCGCTCAGCCTGATCGCCGTGGCCGCGGCCTCGGAGACCTTCCTCACGGCACGCAAGACCGCCGACGAGCTCTATGACAAGACCCTGCTGGCGGTGATGCTGACGGTGTCGGAAAACGTGCTGGCCTCCGACGGCGACCTGCTGTCCGAGAACGTGCTGGAGGTGCTGACCGAGAACCTGGGCGACCAGTTCTTCTATCATGTTTCCGGGCCCGACAACGTCTTCGTCACCGGCTATTCCGGCTATCCGCGGCGGCCGCCGGACAAGGCGCTGGAGGGCGGCGTACCGCTGTTCTACGACGGCCGCTACCAGGGCGACCCGGTGCGCGTCGTCGCCATCCGCCAGCTCGTCTCCGAGCGCAACCTCAACGGCTGGATCACGGTGACAGCCTGGCAGCGCACCAGCCAGCGCGAGGAGTTGTCGTTGCGGCTCTTCGGCCACTCGCTGCTGCGCCTCGGGCTGCTTGTGGTCAGCGCCGGACTGATCGTCTGGTTCGCCGTGCGGATCGGCCTGAAGCCCTTGCTCGATCTGCGCGAAGCGGTGGAAAAGCGCTCTTCCTCCGACCTCTCGCCGATCCGCCGCGCGGTGCCGGCGGAGGCGCAAAGCCTGGTCGAGGCCATGAACGCGCTCTTCAACAAGGTCCGCGCCTCCATCGACCTGCGCGAGCGCTTCATCGCCGATGCCGCCCATCAGCTCCGCAATCCCATCGCCGGCCTGAAGGCCCAGGCGGAGACCGCCGCCGGCGCGAAAACCGAGGCCGACATGCGCCGGCGCGTGGAGGGCATCGTCCGCTCCAGCAACCGGGTGAGCCGGCTGGTCAACCAGCTGCTGACCAGCGCGCGCATCCACTCCGCCCAGGCCGGGATCACCGGCCATGAGGACATCGACCTGGTGGAGACCACCCGCGAGGTGACCAAGCGTTTCGTGCCGAAGGCCGTAAAGACCGATCAGGCGCTCGAATTCCAGGCGGAGGCGGCGCCGTTGCGCGTCACCGCCCACCGCACCCTGGTGGAGGAGGCCATCGCCAACCTGATCGACAACGCCATCGTCCACAACCCGCCGGCGACCACCGTCACCGTCGGCGTCACCGCGGACGAGGCCGGTACCGTGGTCTATGTCGAGGACGACGGCGTCGGCATCGCGGAAGAAGACCGCGAGAAGATCCTGGAGCCCTTCGTCAGCGGGGCCACCACCACCGCCGGCAGCGGCCTGGGCCTGACCATCGCCCGTGACGTCGCCGACCAGCACCGCGCCGTCTTCCGCCTGGCCGCCCCCGGTCCGGGCAAGGGCACCCGCTGCGAGATCGCCTTTCAGCAGGGCTGACGTGGGACGGCTTTGCCCCCTCACCCTCCCACTTCGTGGGCCCCTCCCTCTCCCACGAAGGGGAGAGGGAATGAGAACTGCCGCACCGCACACAGAGGAACCTCGCCCCTCATGAAGAACCCTCTCCCCTGGTGGGAGAGGGTTGCGCAGGCTTGGTGAGGCGACAGCCGAGCCTAGCCGAAGCTGGGTGAGGGGGACGCCCTGGCGCCCCGGTATCAGAGGTTACCCGAACCGGTCCGGGTCGATGCCCAGGGTTTCCAGATCGCGGGCGGCCGGCGGCCGGCCGTACTCCCGCGCGTCGGCGAGGCGCCGGGCGGCACCGAACAGCCGCAGGAAAGCGGCGATCTTTCCCGGCAGGGTCAGCCACCACGGTCGGCGGTCATTGCAAGGCTCGCGGGACCGGTCCCGGCCCGGTTCAGGCAGCGGCCAGCCGGAGGGGGTGGGATGAGTGGCCATCACGGTTTGCGCTCCTCTGCTGCGTGGCGAACAAGCGCGGCGAAACGATAGAGGCCGTGGACGAACTTGCCATAGGGGAAGCTCAGGAACAGGGCGAAGACGATGCCGAGGTGCGCGGCCAGCAGGAGGCCCATGGCCGGCGTTTCCCTCAGCAGGTAAAGGGCGAGACCGGTCAGGCTGGTGAGGAACAGCATGACGAGGAAGGCGGTGTCCATGCCGGAGGCGCTGGCGGACTTCACCGCCTGCGCGCGCTTCGCTTTCGCGACCGCCAGGCCCCAGGGACCGATCAAGAGGCCGATACCGCCGAGCACCCCGAAGATCTTCACCGGCGAGTACCAGGAATAGGGCGCTTCCCAACCGAAGCCGTAGTGGAAGACCGTGGCCGTGGAGGTCGAGGCGAAGCAGAGCAGGAAGCCGTAGAAGGTCAGGTGATGGTAGAGCCGGCGGGTATCGTCCGGCTTCTCGTCACTGTTCATGCAGCCGGGTCCGCCGCCGTCGAGATAGCGCAGGCGCCCGGTGTCCTTCACCGCCTGCCAGAGCGTCGTGCCGTCGAGGCTGCCCCGCGCGCCGGTCTCCACCCAGAAGCGGCGCAGGCTCATGGCCATGGCCAGCAGGGCGAAGAGGAAGACCGTGCCGAAGACCGCCACCATGGCGTTGTGGGGCATCAACCGGTAGAAGGCGCCGTCGCCGACATGGGGATCGAAGAGCGCCGCCGGATCGTGCCAGGCGACGAAGCCGGCAATGAAACCGGCGACGCTGAACGCAGCCAGCAGGGTGATCCAGAGGCCGTTCTTTTCGAAGAGCGGCGCCAGGGCCGCGGGCCAGGCGTAGCGCTGGTAGCTTTCCTCGCGCAGCTCGGCGAGCGCCACCGGCGCGTTGACACCGAACTCGTGCGGCGGCGCGTACTGGCAGTCGTGATAGCAGGCCCCGCAGTTGTGGCAGAGGTTGGCCAGGTAATCGACATCGCCCTGGCCGAAGACGCGGCGCTTTTCCATGGCCGGAAAGACAGCGCAGAGCCCTTCGCAGTAGCGGCAGGCGTTGCAGATGCCCATCACCCGGGCGACTTCCTCGGCCTTGCCGGAGGCCAGCTCAGTTAGCGACATAACGCCCGGCCCCCTCGCCCGCGATGCGCCCGAAGACGGCGCCGATGGTCATGCCGATACCGGCGAGATAACCCTTGCCCAGCACGTTGCCGGCCATGATCTCGCCGGCGGCGAACATGTTGGGCGAAACCGCACCGTCGGCCATCACCATGCGCGCTTCCCGGTTCACCTTGACCCCCAGGTAGGTGAAGGTGATGCCGGGGCGGAGCTGATAGCCGTAGAACGGCGGCTGGTCGATGGGCCGGGCCCAGTGGGTCTTGGGCGGGTCCAGTCCCTCGGTGCGGCAGTCGTCGTGGGCCGTGTGATCGAAGCTACCCGGCCGGCAGGCCGCATTGAAGGCCGTCACAGTGTGCTTAAGCGCTGCCGGGTCGAGCCCCATCTTCACCGCCAGGTCCGGGATGGTCTCCGCCGTCTCGGGCGGGAAGACCGACGGCATGAAGAGGTCGATGGACTTGGCATCGATGATGACATGGCCGACCTGCTCTGGCTGGTCCGCCACCAGCCGGCCCCAGATGGCATAGCGCTTGGGCCAGAAGTCCTCGCCCTCGTCGTAGAAGCGCTCGGCGTTCCTGTTGACCACGATGCCGAAGGGCACACAGTCCAGGCGGGTGACAATGCCGCCGTCGAACTTGGGCGCGCGGCCGTCGACGGCCACGGCGTGGCACTGCTTGGGATCGCCGGTGGCCTGAACCCCCTTGTCGAGCAGAAGACGCAGCACCCGGCCCTTGTTGTGGGGCGTGCCGCGGATCAGGAAGTTCTCCGCCGCCGGACCCCAGGCCTCCTTCAGCCAGTCGATGTTGGCTTCAAAGCCGCCGGAGGCGGCGACGAAGGCGCGGGCCGGAATGAACTCTTCGGCGTGTTCGCCAGCCACCGTCGCGCCGAGGAAGAAGCCGTCTTCGATCTGCAGGTCGACCACCTCGGTGTCGTAGCGCACCGCAACGCCCAGACGCTCGGCAGTGATGTAAAGGGCATTCATCAGCGCCTTGCCGCCGCCCAGGAAAAAGGCGTTGGTGCGCCCCAGGGAAAGCGTGCCGCCGAGGGAGGGCTGGAACCGTACCCCCTGCGCCTCCATCCAGTCCCAGAGGGTCTTCGACTCCTCCAGCGTGAGTTCCGCCAGGTCGCGGTCGGTCTCGCCCTCGGTGACCCGCAACAGGTCGTCCATGAACTCCTCGACCGGATAGGGTCCGGTCAGGATGCCGTTGCCCTCGTCATGGGCGCAGCGCAGGTTGCGTGTATGGCGCGTGTTGCCGCCGCGCCAGTCCCTGGGCGCCGCCTCGACGACCAGCACGCGCGCGCCCTGCTTGCGGGCCATGATGGCCGCGCAGAGCGCCGCGTTGCCGCCGCCGGCTATGAGCACGTCGTAGTCTTCCACCGGATCTCGCTGCCTTGTTGTATGCAAATGTATACAATTTATAGCGAGAAGTCAAGCGGAGAGGGCGGCCAGCACGGAAAAGCGGCGGGCCCAGTGCTGGACCCGCCGCTTCTCACGCGACCGCCTCCCTGTCGGGCCGGGGTCCCTTTCGGGTCCGGCCGCGCGGCGTTATCCCCGGGCTGTTATTGCCCTTGACCCAGTGAGTACCCGGGCTCGCCGTCAAAGGTGAAAAGGTGCTCGGTCTTGATGAAGTCGACGCCGCTGAAGGCGAGGCTCTTCTGCAGCTCGACGATCATCGCCTTGTTGAACACCTGGCCTTGCTTCGCCACGTAGCGGCAGCGCCAGTGATCGGTGCAGAAGGTCTCCGGCAGGCCTTCGGGCCAGACCTTGACGCCGCGGTTGGTGATCATCTCCAGCTTCATGAGCCCGTTTGCAGCGCGCTGCATGCTCTCGGCCAGTTCCGCCAGAGGTTCGGCGGAGTGCACGAAGATATCCACGCCCACCAGCTCCTTCCTGGCCGCGGGGCGCTGCGTCGGCTCGGGTATCATGAAGGGCTTGGCATCGTCGCCGTAGCGCGCCGCCGGCAGTTCGGCCGGCTTCTGGCCCAGGCGCTCGACCACCGCATCGGCGAAGGCATCGGTGCCGACCTTCTGCTGGGAGACCCCTTCCTTGAAGATGTCGTAGGTGTGGATGCCGTCTTCGATGGTCTTCAGCCAGGCATTGTGGACCCGCTCCGCCACCTCCGTACGGCCGAGGTGGGCCATCATCATGACGCCGGCCAGCAGCAGGCCGGAGGGGTTGGCGACGTCCTGCCCGGCGCGGCGCGGCGCCGAGCCGTGGATCGCCTCGAACATGGCGCAGTGGGCGCCGATGTTGGCCGAAGGCGCGAGGCCGACGGAACCGGCGATCTGGGCGGCCACGTCGCTGAGCACGTCGCCGTAAAGGTTCGGCATGACGACCACGTCGAAGGCGTCGGGCGTGTCTGCCAGCTTGGCCGCGCCGATGTCGATGATCCAGTGCTCGCTCTCGATGTCCGGGTACTCGGCGGCCACCTCGTCGAAGACCTTGTGGAACAGCCCGTCGGTCAGCTTCATGATGTTGTCTTTGGTGAAGCAGGTGACCTTCTTGCGGCCATAGGCCTTGGCATACTCGAAGGCATAGCGGCAGATCTTCTCGCTGCCCGGGCGGCTGATCAGCTTCAGGCACTGGTAGACCTCATCGGTCTGGCGGTGCTCGATGCCGGCGTAGAGGTCTTCTTCGTTCTCGCGGACCACGACCACGTCCATGCCCGGATGCTTGCTGGCGATGAAGGGCATGTAGGCATTGCAGGGGCGCACATTGGCGAAGAGCCCCAGCGACTTGCGCACCGTCACATTGAGGCTCTTGAACCCGCCGCCCTGCGGCGTGGTGATCGGCGCTTTGTAGAAGACCTTGGTTCGGCGGAGGCTGTCCCAGGCATCGGCGGTGATGCCGGCGCTGTTGCCAGCAAGATAAACCTGCTCGCCGATCTCGATCGGCTCGATGGCGATATCCGCCCCGGCGGAAATCAGCACCTTCAGGCTCGCGTTCATGATCTCCGGGCCGATCCCGTCGCCAAAGGCGACCGTAACCGGCACGGCCCCCTTGCTGGTCGATGCCATCTGCTTCTTGACGACATCGCCCAGCTTCGCCTCTACGTTCATCTCGATCCTCCGTGGTCTTGCGATTCTGCAACCCTGCAATCTGGGCGCAGATGGGGATCGGGGATGTATTGTGAAAGTCGAATTAGCGGCGCGTTTTGATCGTATTTATCTATAAGAGGTCCAGGCGACCGCAGTACGCAGGCCGTTGACCGGCCGGCGGTTGGCGGAGAATCACGGGTCAATAGACGATGACCGGCGCCTTGTGCAGCAGGCTGTCGTCGTCGATCTGCTTCACCAGGAAGTCAGCGACGTCGGCGCGCGATATGAGGCCATTGCGCCACTGAGCGGGCTCCACCAGGACCCTGTAGCGCCCGCTTCTCCGTCCATTGGTGAGGACGCCCGGCCTCACGATTGTCCAGTCCAGGGTGCTGTCCTTGATCACCGCCTCCTGGATGGTCTTGTCGTCGTAGGCCTGGCCGAGGAGGAGACGGAACGGAACATACTGCAGGCAGCCGATCGCGGCCCGGCTGTCGCCGGCGCCGAAGCCGGTGACGCTGATGAGGCGCGTGACGCCGGCGGCTTCCATCGCCGGCACCAGAACACGCGTGGCTTTGGAGAACAGCGTGATCGGCCCGAAGATCATCTGCGGGCCCGCCCGCACGCCCAGCGCCTGGATCACGGCGTCGATCCCCGTCAGCGCCGCGGCGACGTCCGCCTCCTTCAGCGCGTCGCCGGTGACTTTCTCCAGGCTTTCATGACGCAGCGGGATCTGCCCGGCGCTGCGGGCCATGGCCCTTACCGCGTGCCCGCAGTCAAGCGCACGCTTGACGGTGGCGAGCCCTATCCCCTTGCTGGCACCGATGACGAGGATCTTGGCCAAACGCGACTCCTTGCCCGCCCGTTCCTGCGCTCAACCCTACGCCCGGTCAGCGCCGTCTGCCTAGGAGAGGATCTTCCCTAGGACGTCGCCCCCACCGGCGCAGCCTGCAGGGGCTGGCAGGCCTCGCAGACAAAGGTGCGGCGGCCGTCGATCTCAAAGCGCCGGATGTCTCCCCGGCAGGCGGGACAGCGGGTCTTCCCGAAGATGTTCACGCGCTCGCCGTAGCGGCTGCGCGAGGCCGCCGCGCCGTCCACGGTGATGATCGCATTGCGCCTGACCCCGATGGACAGCAGGGCTTTGGCGTCCCGCCAGATGCGGTCGAAGGTCTCGCGGTCTATGGCCCGCCCGGGCGTTTCCGGGTGGACGGCCTGGCGCCAGAGGATTTCGGAGCGGTAGATGTTGCCGATGCCCGCCATCACCGACTGATCCATGATGAGGCGTCCGATGGCGGCGCGGCTGCGGCTGATGCGCCTGAAGGCACGTTCCGGGTCGGCATCGGCGCGCAGCACGTCGGGCCCGATGCGCCCGATCAGCGACAGCGTCTCTGGTTCGTCGAGCAGGCGGCAGGTGTTGGGGCCATTCACGTCGACGACATGGGTCGTGCTGACAAGCCGGACCCGCACCGCTCCACGCGGTTCTGTCACGGGCAGCTTGCGGACACGAAAGCGCCCGAACAGGCCGAGGTGAATGTGCAGCGTGGCGCCGCCCTCGAAGCCATAGAGCAGGTGCTTGCCATAGGCCTCGACGGTCAGGCAGCGTCGGCCGTCGATCCGCCCCGCCCCTTCGGCAAAGCGCCCCTGCGGCGAAGAAACGGCCAGGACCTGGCCGGCGAGCGCCCGGCGGTGATCCCTTGCCGCGCGGTGGATGGTGTGACCTTCCGGCATCGCGTTCCAAACATATCTACGGCCCGAACCAGCCCATGCCGCCGTGACTTCTCTCTACCTGTTCCCGGCAGGGCTCGCGTCAATGAGCCCCGGGAATACCATACAACGACCGACCGGTCTTGACTTCGGCACGGGGAAAGCGACATCGACGGAGCGGGCCAGACCCGGCGCGCTCATCCAAAGCCCGACGCGCCGCGTATCAGAACGAGCGCAATCAATGTCGGGTCCGGGCGTTGCCCGAACAGAGCGTTGTGAGAACGGAACGCTGACCGCAACGACCTGCGTCCACACACCAATATATCAATACCGAAGGAGATCCTCGATGCGTCGTTTCTTTACCCTGGTCGCGGCTGCGTTCATGCTTGCCGGCACCAGCCTTTCCGCTGTTGCGGGCGGGCACCTCTCGTCTGAGAAGACGATCGTTTCCAATGCGGCAGAGGCCGACAATCTGACCACCCTGGTCGCTGCCGTACAGGCGGCCGGTCTGGTCGACGCGCTGAACGGTGACGGGCCGCTGACCGTGTTCGCGCCCACCGACGAAGCCTTTGCCAAACTGCCCGCCGGCACCGTTGAGAACCTGCTGAAGCCGGAGAACAAGGATCAGCTTGTGGCCATCCTCACCTACCACGTCGTGCCCGGCAAGGTCATGTCGGCCGATCTGGCCGGCAAGCAGCTTTCGGCCAAGACGCTGGAGGGCAGTGAAGTGGCGATCGACGCGACCAGCGGCGTGAAGGTCGGCGAGGCCAGCGTGGTGGCCGCCGATATCGAGGCCTCCAACGGCGTCATCCATGTCATCGACACGGTCATCCTTCCCGGAAGCTGACCGAATCCCAGCACCGCTCCGGGCCGCCTCTGTCTGAGGCGGCCCGGAGTGTTTCTTTTTGCCGAGGGCAGCACCGCCCGTGAGGTTTCCCAGAGCCCTCTCATGCTCAAGAGAGGATACTGCGGCGCCCTAGAAGCCCGCAGCGATCTCCCGGGCGCAGCGGCGCAGCACCTCCGGGTCACGGCGCGTGCGGGCGATCACTAAAGCCCCTTCCAGCGCGGCAACGACGGTCTGGGCACTGAGGCCTTCATGGTCCGGCCCAAAGACGCTCTCCAGCCAGCCGCAGAGTTCGGCGAAGTAGCCGGAAACCTCCGCCACCACGTTGCGCGGCAGGGCATCGCTTTCGGCGCCGAGAAGGCAGCAGAGGCACATCAGATCGTGGGTCTCGTTGGCCTCTACGAAAAGTGCGGCCAGCCGCTCGACGGCCTGACGCGCAGAACAGTCTTGCGGCGAGCCCAGAGCCTCCAGGGTGCGCCGGCGGTAGCGCTGCACCAGACGCGCCGCGAGATCGCCCTTGTTGGGAAAATGGTAGTGGACGCTGGCGCTCTTGACGCCAACGTCCCCGGCCAGATCGCGAAAACTGAACCCCCGGTAGCCGGCACGCCTTGCGCGCCACTCTGCCGCGGCCAGGATCGCCTCTGCCGTATCCTCGGCTTTCTGCATTTCTTTCTCCTACCTATCGAAAGATAGATGTTGAAATCGCCCTATTCAAGGCTACATGCGTTTTCTCTACCTACTGATAGATACAGGACGTTAAGACATGACGACGTCGCAGAACTCAAGCGAAGCGAACGGCGCAGGCGCCGCAGAGAAAATCAGCCTCATCGTCGGAGGCTCGACGGGCATGGGTCGGGCCGTGGCCCGGCTGCTGGCCGCGGAGGGCCGCCGGATCGTGCTGATCGCCAGGGATGCCGGGCGCCTGGCCGAAGCCAAGACCGAGATCGAGGCCGCTACCGGCGCGACGGTGGAGACCCGCTCGGCCGACCTCTACGATCAAGGCGAGACCCAGGCACTGATCGACAGCATCGCCGGCGACGACCGCCACATCGACCAGCTTGTGAACGCTGCCGGCACCTTCTTCCCCAAGGCCTTTTTGGAACATGACGGAGGCGACTATGACAAGTACCTGGACCTCAACCGCGCGACCTTCTTCGTCACCCAGGCCGTCGCCCGTAACATGGTCCGCCACGGCGGCGGCGCCATCGTGAACATCGGTTCCATGTGGGCGCGCCAGGCAATCAAGGCAACGCCCTCCTCGGCCTATTCCATGGCCAAGGCGGGGCTGCACTCCCTGACCCAGCACCTGGCCATGGAGCTTGGCGAGCACGGCATCCGCGTGAACGCCGTCTCCCCCGCCGTGGTCGCCACGCCGATCTACGGCGCCTTCATCGACCCTGAGAAGATCGAAGAAACCCTGAGCGAAGGCTTCGACACCTTTCACCCCCTCGGGCGCATCGGCCAGAGCGAAGACGTCGCCCGGCACGTCGCCTTCCTGCTGTCCGACAAGGCCGGCTGGACCACCGGGGCCATCCACGACGTCGACGGCGGCGTGATGGCCGGCCGGAACTAACCCGCCGACAAAGGCCGGGCCTTCAGGACAGAAACCGTCCCGAAGGCCCGGGCCAAGTAGACCTAGAGCGGTGCAAAAGCCGGAGGTCCCGACTTCTTCAAGCTTCAGGTGTGCAGGAATGAACTCTTAGGTGCTGGCCCATCTTAAGTTGCCTGCGCAGCAATCGCCTTAGAGTTGCCTGGGCACTCCGCGGCATCCAAACCTGGAAGGTCGACTAGGATGTCGTAGATCTCCTTCTCGCCGTCCTCGTTCGTTATCCAGCAGAAGCGACCCACGTGATAAGCGTATCGGGTGCCGTCACTATAACTGAGAGATATCGTACCCCCTCCACTAATCTCCGCATTTAGTTTAGGTGCACCGTCTTCTTCTTTGGTCAGGGTCCAGTCGATGCCCGTCTTGCCTTCCAACTTTTGCGTGTACCTGTGATCGTAAACCGTGGCCATCAAGAGAACGATCCGGTAATCGGGGTCCGATGCCAGTTGATCTAGGATTTTTGAGTTTTCATCTGAGTTGAGCTGGTCGCGGAGTTGCCAAACATTGGTGACCTTGAAGATGCTGAAACTTCCCTTGTTCTGCTCCTCGGTTTGGAGCTTGCCGGCTAGCTTCAGATTGCCGATTTGGCCCGCCTCTCCTGATGTCGCATTCGCTTCGAGTGCCCTGGTGCTCATCGCATCCAAGGCAATTGACGCTGTCTGCGTTACCTCAATATTGGCCCATTCTGGCTGAGCTTTGATCTCGAAATGGTTGCGTCCGCTACGGCGGAGAAGCCCGATTGAGCCGATGAAGGCCTCGTGAGCAGCCTTTGTCCGGTAACGTTCACTCTGGAATTCGAAGTACGGATCGTTTGGCGAAAAGACGCTAGAGCAGCCCGTCACCGTCAGCCCGATTACAGCAGATATCAGTGCACTCCTCATCGTTCCCCCATCCCCTCTCGGTTGAAACATAGTGAAATTGATTATCGAGTACTGACAGCTTTTGGTATAGTTCGCAACAGTTATTTCAACCTTCCGAGCATTTGATCGCAGAGCCAACGGCAGCTTGACGGCCGGGCAGAATCGGGAAGCAGAGACAAATGTCGGGTCTTCGGGACGGCTTCTGTCCTGAAGGCCCAGGCAGGCTCAAACGCCGGCCGGAATGCGCTTCAGGCCAGGCCGTCGGAACTGTCCTGATCCAGCCGCAGCAAAGCTTCACGCAGGAGCGAGGCTGCCGGACCCGGCAGCGGACCGCTGCGCCGGATGAGGTAGACGGGCATGCGGGTCAGACCGCCTTTGCCGATTCCCCGCGGTGCGAGTCGTACGAGCCGGCCGCCGGCAATGTCGGCCGCCACGAGGTGGGCCGGCATGTTGCCCCAGCCGACACCGGCCAGCAGAAGCGCGCGCTTGGTCTCCAGGTCGTCCACCCGCCAGGCCCTGCTGCCGCCCGCTCCGTAGGCGATGCCCGCTGTCACCTCGGTGGGATCGGCGATCAGGATGTTGAGCTGGTCGCCAACGTCGGCCGGCGCCTCACGGCCGGCCAGCGGGTGGTCCGGTGCGGCCACGGCAAGCAGCGTCACCTCACCCGCCGCCTCCATGATGACGGCGTCGTCGCGGATCTCGTCGGAGACGGAGAGACCGAACAGGCTGCCGCGGTCGCGGACGGCCACCAGCGGGCCGCCGAGGGCCGCCGTCCGGACCCGGATGGCGACTTCGGGAAAGGTGCCGTGAACGCGGCCGAGCGCCGCCGCAACGCGGTCGGAGGGAACGAAAGGATCGACCGCGATGTCGAGGCTGGACTCGATGCCGGTGCGGAAACTGCGGGCGCGCGCTTTGATGCCCTCGGCCTGCGCCAGCACGCGGCGCGCGTCGCCCAGAAGCGTGCGGCCCTCCGCCGTCAGAACCGGCCGGTAGCCGCGCCGGTCGAACAGCGTCACGGCGAGCTGACTCTCAAGAGAGGCCACCGCATGGCTGATGGCGGACTGGGCACGTCCGAGGCGCGCGGCCGCCGCGCGAAAGCTGCCCGCATCGGCAATGGCGACCAGAACACGCAGCTGGTCGAGGGTCAGGCCATCAAGCATGATCAGTTCAATAGATCATATTGCTCTCGATTTTAGCAATCCCCCGGAACCCAACAGCCGACTACATACCCTCCATCCTTGAAAATCTTCAGGAAAACAGCGGAGGATATCCATGACCGAGCCACAGAACCCGATCAAAATCTATGATCGGCCCGTTGCGGTCGCCGGCGCCACCGGCAAGCAGGGCGGCGCGGTGGCCAGGCGGCTCCTCGTGCGCGGCCACCGGGTTCGCGCCCTGACCCGAGACACAAGCAAGCCCGCCGCACGGGCGCTCGCAGCCATCGGAGCGGAGGTGGTCGAAGCCGACCTGAACGACCGGGCCTCGCTCGACGCCGCCCTGAGGGGCGCGGGCGCCGTGTTCTCCGTGCAGAATTTCCTGGAGGCCGGGGTGGAGGCGGAAGTGCGGATGGGCCTCGCGCTCACAGAGGCCGCCGCGGCTGCGCAGGTGGGACATATCGTCTACAGCGGCGCCTCCACCATGGACCGCAACACCGGCGTCCCGCACCTCGACAGCAAGTGGCGGATCGAGCAGCGCGTGCGCGCACTGGAGGTTCCCTGGACCGTGTTTCGCCCCGCGGCCTTCATGGACAACTGGAATTGGGACCGCGAGGCCATTGAAGGCGACGGCGTGCTGAGCCTGCCGCTGCGCCCGGACACACCCTATCGCCAGATAGCGGTCGCCGACATTGCGGCGATGGCCGTGACGGCCCTGGAGCAACCGCAGGTCTGGGCCGGGCAGATCGCGCCGCTGGCCGGCGACGTGGCAACGCCGCTCGAAATCGCCGCGACCTTTGCGCGGGTCCTGGGGCGCGACGTCCGCTACGCGCAGATGTCCTGGGCGACCTGCCGCGAAACCCAGGGCGAGGACCTGACGCTGATGTACCGCTACTTCGACGACTTCGGCATGGACGGCGTGCCGGCATACCTGCGGCGCTGGCACCCGGAAGCCCAAAGCCTCGAGGTCTTCCTCCGGGCGCAGGGCTGGGGCGCCGGGGCGGCGGTCGCCTGACCCGGCGGGCGCAACAGCGGATGCCGGCGGCAAACTACGTTCTGGCCTTGGCGGCTTTTGCGGTCGGAACCCAGACCTATGTGTTCACGGGTCTCTTGTCCGATCTTGCGGCAGACCTCGGGGTCTCGGTCGCCACGGCCGGCCAGCTCGCCACTGCCTTTGCGGTCACCAGCGCCGTTGCCGCCCCTCTCGTCGCCAATGCTCTCTCCGGCATCGAGCGGCGGCGCGTTCTGATCATCAGTCTCTTGCTGATCGGGTCGGTGAACATCGGCGCGGCGCTGCTGCCAAGCTTTGAAGCGCTGGTTGCCGCGCGGGTCCTGCTGGCGATCTGCTCATCCGTCATCATACCCCTGGCCGGTGCCATCGCCGCCTCCCTCGTCGAACCGGACCGGCAGGGCCGCGCCCTTGGGCTCGTGCTTTCCGGATTGACCCTGGCCTTCATCCTGGGCGTTCCGCTCGGCTCGGTGATCGGGGGACTGTTCGGCTGGCGTGCGACCTTCGTCTTTGCCGGTCTCGTATCGCTGTCGGTCGTCCCGGCGATCGCGCGCTGGGTGCCGTGGTCACAGGCCGCGCGCCGCGCCTCAATCGGGAGTTTCGGCGTTCTTGCGCGCCCCGTCGTTGCCCTGGGCCTCGTGGTGAGCGTCGTCTCCTTTGCGGCCAGCTATCCGGTCTTCGCCTTTATCGGGCCGCTCGCAGAGACCGGCGCGGGACTGGAGAGCGGTGGTATCGCCGCCCTGCAGGCGATGGCCGGCTTCGGATCGATCCTCGGGATCGTCGTGGGCGGACGCATGGCGGACGGACGCCCCTTTGCGCAAAACACGCGCCGGCTCTTTGCCGGCCTCGTCGTGTCTCAAGCCGTCTTTTCGCTTTGCTTCCTGGCCCCGCAGCTCGGCAGCCTGTGGATCGCCCTTCCCCTCGGCATCGCCTTCTTCTGCTCGTCCGCCGTCCTCTTCGCCCTCGGGCCGGTGGTCGAAAAGGTCCTGGTGCAGGCCGAACCTTCGCAGAGTGCACTCACCCTGGCGATGAACACCTCCATGATCTATGCCGGCCAGGGGCTCGGGGCGGTGCTCGGCGGCCTGACGATTGCCACGCAGGGCTATGGCGCCCTCGGGGCGCTGGGCGCGCTCATGGCCGCGCCGGCGCTTGCGGTGGCCCTGATCGTCGGCGCCCGACCATGCAAGGCGCGTCCCGGATGAAGGGGACCGAAGCCATGTCCGCGGATGGCGGACCCCGCCCGATCCTGGACTTCTGGTTCTCCGCCGCGGCCGAACCGAAGTGGTTCTTCGGCGGCAGCGACTTCGACGCGCAGGTCCGCGACAGGTTCTCCGGGACCCTTGCGCAGGCTGCGGCGGGCGTGCTGGATCATTGGTGTGATGGCGGCCGCCGCTCGGAAGCGCCGGAGGGCCGCCTGGCCCTCATCCTTGTCCTCGACCAGTTCTCGCGGAACATCCATCGGGATAAACCCGCAGCCTACGCCGGAGACCCAAAAGCCCTTGGCCTCGTCCGGCTGGGACTGCGGCGCGGCGACGACCTGTGGCTCAAGACCCACCGCCCGGACAGTTGGCGCGCCTTTTTCTACATGCCGTTGATGCACAGCGAGGACCTGGAAGACCAGCGGCGCTGCGTCGATCTGCTCCTGACCCACGGCCCGGAAGACGGGGTCGCCTATGCCCGCGCCCATCACGACGTCATTGCGCGTTTCGGCCGCTTTCCGCATCGCAATGCGGTCGTGAATCGCCGCTCGACTCGAGACGAAGACGTGTTCCTGACCCGCGACGGCAGCCGCTTCGACGGCTAGGCCTCCGCCGGAGCGGGGAAGAGGCGCGCCCGTTCGGAGCGCTCTTCACGGGACAGCGGACTGACCCGCAACCGGAACCCTATCCTGCTGGCACCGTGACCAACCCAACCTGATATCTGCAAGTGCGGCAAAGCCGAGAGGGTCAATCCGGATCCAGGGTCTGAAGAAAGCCCGCGAGGCACTCCGCCGAAGCCTGGGCATCCTCGGCGGTGATCGCTTCGTCGGGATGATGACTGAGGCCGTCCCGGCATCTGGTAAACAGCATCGCCACCGGGCAGAGGTCCGCCATGGCCGAGGCATCGTGCGTGGCGCCGGACATCAGCCGGTGCGGACAGCAACCGCTCTGAATCAAGGATCGCGCAAGGGCGCCTCTGAGCCCGGGATCGCAGGGAACGGCATTTTGTGCGTAGGTCCTTGTCAGGCGGCACTCCAGACCGCGCCTCGCGCTAATGGTCTCGACCGCGTCCGAGATCACGGCGCCGGCGGCTTCGCGGATCGAATCCTCCGAGGCACGCAGCTCAATGGAAAACGTCGCCTGGCCCGGAATGGCGTTCGGAACGTTCGGCAGCAGCGAGACCGAGGCGACGATCCCGACCAGGCCGTCGGTTGCGCGGCAATAGGATTCGACCTCCAGCGCAGCCTCCGCAGCCCCGGCAAAAGCATCGCGGCGCAGGTCCATTGGCGTCGTGCCGGCGTGGGCGGCCTGGCCGGTCAGCTCCACCGTCCAGCGTTCGATCCCACAGATCGCCGTGACGATGCCGACGGGCAGGCCGAGCGATTCGAGGACGGGGCCCTGCTCTATGTGCATCTCCAGGTATCCGAGGAGATCGTCCGGGTCCCGCCTGGCCGCCGCGATGCCGTCCGGATCGCCACCGAAACCCGACAGAGCCGCTGCAAGGGAAACGCCGTCCTTGTCGGTCTTCAGAAGATTTGCGCTGTCAAAGGTGCCGGCAAGCGCGCGCGGACCCATCAAGGCCGTCGGAAAGCGCACGCCCTCCTCATCGGCGAAGGCCAGAACCTCCACCGCATAAGGCAGCGTCCGCTCGCGCAGCGATTCAAGAACCAGGATCGGCAGCGCGATGCCGAAGATGCCGTCATACCTTCCGCCTTGGCGGATGGTGTCCTGGTGGGAGCCGATGAGCAGCGTCTTGGCGCCCGGCGCAGCGGCCTTGCGTCCGACCAAGGTCCCCGCAGCGTCGATGTGCACCTCGAGGCCGGCCCGCTGCATCCAGGCCGTGATCATTTTGTTGGCGCGGCGGTGCTCCTCGGTGAAGGGGCGCCGCGTCACACCGGGCCCGCCTTCGGAGAACTGCGCAATTTCGTCCAGTCGCTGCATCAGGGTCAGCCCGGTGTCCGCGGGCAAGGTAGGAGACATCAACATCGGTGGGGGTCCTCCAGAGTGGGAACGACGTTGATCCAAGAGGCGTAGGGCTCGGCGGTCGCAAGGTCATAGATCGCGCTCAGGCGTCCCAAGGGGTCCTGGTCGTAGTCGACGCGCAGATCCAGCGGCGCCCGCTTGGGGTGCACGATCTTTATTGCCGCCGAAAGCGTGCCGCGGGAATCGCTGCCTGCCGCGATCCCTGCGGCGAGGGTGTCCAGAAGCTGCCGGCCAAAGTCAGCGCGCTTCCCGGCGCCGCCCTGAAACGCAGCCTCCATTTCGCCGAGCACGGTTTCACTGGCCAGCCAGTTGCCGGCGATCACATAGCCGCGGCCTTCGATCTGACCCTTATGGTCGGTGTTCTCGGCACCGGTCCAGGCGGCGACGCCGCCCGAGCAATCCAGAACGGAGAGTTGCCGGTGGTCGCGGCCGGTGTCGGCGGCGGTGAGCCGGTCCACCGTGTCGCGCGCCGAGGCGCCCTGTCCGAGATGGACAAGCGCGTCGTCGCCCCAGAGCGGGCTCACGCTGAAGCCCTGGGTGGCCACGGCACCCGCCCTGGCGGAGGCGCGCAGGACCCAGGCGCCGACGGCAAGGTTCCCCGTTGCGGCCGCGCAGCCGATCGCGCCGCTTTTTTCGTCCCTTGCTAGAATAGAGAAGGTCACCTTCCGGGATCCTCTGGTTTGCAACGCCAGCGTTTCCGCCGACTTTCTGAATTTATCATGATGAACTTGTTTCTGCAAATTTATTATGATAAATTCAGAACATCAAACAAGAATATCCAGGAGGCGAACATGGGATACCTGTACAAATCCGGGCTCGGACTCAGCCTGGCCGCCGTGGCGTTCGCTGCGCAGGCGGCCATGGCACAGACCCCGCCCGGCGTTCTGGTCGTCGGCCAGATCGCAGAGCCGAAGTCCCTCGATCCCGCCGCCGTCACGGCGGTCAACGACTTCCGCATTCTGATGAACGTCTATGACGGTCTGGTCCGCTATAAGGACGGCACCCTGGAGGTGGAACCGGCCCTGGCGGAGAGCTGGACGATCAGCGAGGACGGGACGGAATACACCTTCGACCTGCGCGGCGACGTCAGCTTTCATGACGGCACCCCGTTCAATGCCGAGGCGGTCGAGTTCAACTTCGACCGGATGCTCGACGAGAACCATCCGTTCCACGACACGGGGCCCTTCCCCCTGTCGTTCTTCTTCTCGGCCGTGGAAGACGTCGAGGCCGTCGACGGAGACACCGTGAAGTTCACGCTGAACGCACCCTATGCGCCCTTCCTGTCGAACCTGGCCTATCCGACCGGCCTGATCGTTTCGCCGGAAGCCGTGAAATCCAGCGGTAAGGAATTCGGCCGCAGTCCGGTCGGCACCGGCCCCTTCAGGTTTGCCGAGTGGGAATCCAACGCCAAGGTCGTCGTCATCCGCAACGAGGATTACTGGGACGGCGCGCCCGCGCTCGAAGCCGTCGTGTTCAGGCCCATCACCGACCCCAACACCCGCGTCGCCGAGATGCTTTCCGGCGGCATCGACGTCATGGTCGAGATCCCGCCGGACTCCGTCGCCTCCTTCGACGGCAACGGCTTCAGCCTGCTCGAACAGGCAGGCCCGCATCTCTGGTTCCTGATCCTGAACGCGAAGGAAGGCCCCTTTGCCGACAAGCGGGTGCGCCAGGCGATCAACTATGCCATCGACAAGAAGACCCTCGTCGAGAACATCCTGCAGGGCACCGCGGAAATCGCATCCGGCCCGACCCCGCCGGCCTTCTCCTGGGCCTATAACGAAGCGCTCCAGCCCTATCCCTACGATCCGGAAAAGGCCGTGGCTCTTCTCAAAGAGGCGGGCCACGAGGGCGCCGAGTTGGTTTTCTACGTCACCGAAGGCGGCTCCGGCATGCTGGACCCGGTGCCCATGGGCACCGCCATCCAGGCCGACCTCGCCAAGGTCGGCCTCTCGGTCAAGATCGAGACCTATGAATGGAACACCTTCCTCGGCAAGGTGAACCCGGGGCTCGAAGGCAAGGCGGACATGGCGCAGATGGCCTGGATGACAAACGATCCGGATACCCTGCCCTACCTGGCCCTGCGGACCGGCGCCTGGCCGGACGCAGGCGGCTTCAACTCGGGCTACTACTCCAACCCCGAAGTCGACACGCTTCTGGAGGCGGCCCGCAGCGCGACCGACCAGGCCGAACGGGCGGCGCTCTATCGGCAGATGCAGGAAATCGTCTATGACGATGCGCCCTGGGCCTTCATCGCCAACTGGAAGCAGAATGCCGCGACCTCCGATCGGGTTGCAGGCTTCAAGCTTCAGCCGTCCTTCTTCCTCCTGCTGAAGGATGTTACGAAGGGCTAGAAGGCGGACCAACAGCCGGCCGGGAGGGCATTCCTCCCGGCCGGCACCGCGGCTTCCTCCGGCGGGCAGTGATCCATGCACCTCTACGTCCTGAAGCGCCTCCTGGCGATCGTCCCGATCCTGATCGGCCTGACCGTCATCGTCTTCGCCATCATGGCGCTGATTCCCGGCGATCCGGCGACAGCGATCCTCGGATCCTATGCGACGCCGGAGAATGTCGAGAAACTGAACCGCAGCCTCGGCCTGGATAAGTCCATTTTCGAGCAGTACTTCATCTGGCTCGGCAACCTGCTTCAGGGCGACCTGGGGCGGTCCTACAGTCTGAACCGTCCGGTTCTCGATGAGGTGCTGGAGCGGTTCTCCGCCACCCTGATCCTGGCCGGCGCCGCCCTGCTGCTCTGCACGGTCTGGGGCCTGCTGATCGGGATCTGGACCGCCGCCCGGCAGTACGGCTGGACCGACAAGATCCTGACCTTCGTCGTCCTGATCGGCATCTCCGTCCCGTCTTTCTGGCTCGGCCTGCTCCTGATCCTGCTGTTCTCGGTCGAATGGCGGGTGCTGCCGGCGAGCGGCATGTTCGCCATCTACGGCGGCGGCGACCTGCCGGATCTGCTGCGCCATCTGATCCTGCCCGCCGTCACGCTATCGGTCGTTGCCACCGGCGTGATCGCGCGCCTGACCCGCTCGGCCATGCTGGAGGTGCTGCGTCAGGATTTCGTGCGCACCGCCCGGGCGAAAGGCGTCCCGGAGACCGGCGTTCTCTACCGCCATGCCTTCAAGGCGGCCCTGGTGTCGGTCATCCCGGTCATCGGCATTCAGGCCGGCTTCGTGCTGGGCGGCGCCGTCTATATCGAAACCGTGTTCCAGTGGCCGGGCGTCGGGCGCATGCTGGTTCAGGCGATCTCCACGAGGGACATTCTCCTGGTGCAGGGCGGTGTGGTGGTCGTGGCGGGCAGTTACGTCCTGTTCAATCTTCTGGCCGATCTCGCGCAGAGCTGGCTCGACCCGCGGGTCAAGACGTGAGCGCAGAGCGATGACCACCCTCAAGCTCATTGCGCGCAACCATCTTGCTGCCTTCGGCGGAATCGTCCTTCTGCTGGTCATTGCGATGGCGCTGCTGGTTCCCTTCCTGCCGATTGCCGACCCGGACCTGACCGACCCGGCCAACCGGCTGAAGCGGCCCTTCACCGAGGGCGCCCTGCTCGGCACCGACCATCTGGGCCGCGATCTTCTCGCCCGGCTGCTCTGGGGCACCCAGCTCAGCCTCGTGGTCGGCGCAGCGGCCGCCGTGATCGCCGCCGTCATCGGCTCCGCCATCGGGATCGTTGCCGGATACTTCGGCGGGCGCACCGACGGCCTGATCATGCGCGGCATCGATATGCTGATGGCCTTTCCCTACATCCTGCTGGCGCTTGCCATCGTCGCGGTGCTGGGTCCGGGCCTCCTGAATGCGCTCTACGCCGTCGCCGTCGTCAACATTCCTTTTTTCGCGCGCAACATCCGCGGCGTGACGGTGAGCCTCGCCCACCGGGAATTCGTCGATGCCGCGCGTCTGTCCGGCATGAACGACTGGCAGATCATCACCAGGGAGATCCTGCCCAACGTTCTGCCGGTGATCGTCATCGCCATGTCGACGACCATCGGCTGGATGATCCTGGAAACCGCGGGCCTGTCGTTCCTGGGCCTGGGCTCGCAACCGCCGCAGGCCGACCTCGGCTCCATGCTGGGCGAAGGGCGCAAGCTGCTGATTACCGCACCCCATGCCTCCATCGTGCCCGGCGTCATGATCTTCATCATCGTCATGAGCGTGAACCTGCTCGGCGACGGCATCCGTGACGCCCTCGACCCAAGGCTGCGCTCCGGCGCGCTCTCGCGGCCGGCGGCAGCCACGCGCGTCGACCGCAGCGAAACCCCTGCGAAGACCGAAGACGCGGAAGCGCTGCTGAAGGTCGACGACCTGCGCACCGAATTCCGGCTCGGCAGCCGGACCTATCGCGCCGTGGGCGGTGTCGACTTCACGCTGCGCGCCGGCGAATGCCTCGGCATCATCGGCGAGTCCGGCTCGGGCAAGTCGGTGACCGCCCTGTCGCTGCTGGGTCTGGTCGCCTCGCCGCCGGGGGTGATCGCCGGCGGTGCGGTGCGCATCGACGGCGCCGATACGCTTTCCATGAACGGCGAGGCCCTGCGGCAGTTGCGCGGCGGAAGAGTCGCCTATGTGTTTCAGGACCCGCTGGCGACGCTGCATCCGCTTTACAGGATCGGCGACCAGATGGTGGAAGCGATCCGCTGCCACCGCACGATGCCGAAACAGGCGGCCTGGGACCATGCCGTCTCCCTGCTGGAACAGGTGCGCATCCCCAATGCCGCCTTTCGGGCCAAGGCCTATCCGCACGAGCTGTCCGGCGGCATGCGCCAGCGGGTCGGCATCGCCCTCGCCCTGGTCAACGATCCGGAGTTGCTCATCCTGGATGAGCCGACGACCGCCCTGGACGTCACGGTCCAGGCCCAGGTGCTCGCGCTGCTCGACGATCTGCGCCGCGAGCGCAATCTGGCCATGGTCTTCATCACCCACGACTTCGGCGTCGTCTCCCAGCTCTGCGACCGGGTCGCGGTCATGTATGCCGGGCGGATCGTCGAAACCGGCCCGACCGAGGCGGTCCTGGAGAACCCCAGTCACCCCTACACAAAGCGCCTGATCGCCTGCGTGCCGGAACTCGGCGGCGGGCGGCGGGCGCTATCGGCCATTCCCGGCCTGCCGCCGCCGGTGGACGACCTTCCCGCTGGCTGCGCTTTTGCGCCCCGTTGCGACAAGGCGCAGGATCTCTGCCGGTCCGGCGACATCGCCCTCCGCGGCAACGAGACGCGCGCCGTCAGATGCCTGCAGCCGGAAGGGATGACGGCATGACCCCGGCACTGGAGGTCCGCAGTCTTCGCAAGACCTTCGGCGGCGGGCGCAGCCTGACGGGCAAGCCGCTCCCCGCGGTTCACGCCGTGCGGGACGTCAGCCTGTCGGTGCGCAGGGGCGAGACGCTGGGCATTGTCGGGGAGTCCGGCTGCGGCAAGTCGACCCTCGCCCGCATGCTGGTCGGGCTGCTGAAGCAAAGCGAAGGCGAGATCGCCATCGAAGGCAGGGACCTCTCGGATCAGATGGGCGACCCGGCCGCCTTCGGGCGCCTGATCCAATACGTCTTTCAGGATCCGATATCCTCTCTCAACCCCCGCAAGACGATCCGCGAGATCCTGGAAGCGCCCCTGATCCACCTTCTTGGCATGGACGAGGGCAGCCGCAGGGCGCGGATTGCCGAGCTGTTCGAGGCCGTGAACCTGCGCAAGGAGTTCCTGAGCCGCTATCCGCACGAGTTCTCCGGCGGACAGGCGCAGCGGATCGGCATTGCCCGCGCCCTGGCGGCGGCGCCGCGAATCCTGGTTCTCGACGAACCGGTCTCGGCGCTCGACGTTTCCGTCCAGGCCCAGGTGCTGAACCTGCTGGCCGAGCTGCGCAAGGCCATGGACCTGACCTACCTCTTCATCAGCCACGATCTCGCGGTCGTGGAGGCAGTGAGCGACAGCGTCGCCGTGCTTTACTTCGGAAGGGTGGTGGAAATCGGCCGCGCCGAAGCGATATTCACCGCCCCCCGTCACCCCTACACGGACCTGCTGGCCCGCAGCGCCCCCATCGTCGGGCGCGATCTGGGCCGCACCGAATCCCAGGCCGTGGAACTGCCGGACCCGCTGAACCCGCCGCCCGGCTGCGCCTTTGCCGCGCGCTGTCCGAAAGCAACGGCGC
This sequence comes from Rhodospirillales bacterium BBD 1991-14, assembly GCA_001657395.1. Taxonomy (GTDB): domain Bacteria; phylum Pseudomonadota; class Alphaproteobacteria; order Kiloniellales; family Kiloniellaceae; genus Pelagibius. The sequence continues at coordinate 146,379 of LYSY01000007.1, forward strand.
TATGCCGTGACAGGGTCCCGGCAATGGAGGCATTCTCGGAGCATCATGAAGCCGCCTGTCACCATGCCAACTAAGACCCCGCCCGAGGCCCAAACAGAGGCCCAAACCGGGCCCCCACCCGAGGCCAAGCCCACCGCTTCCGACGAGAAGAGCACGGGGGCTGCGGCTGCGGGCGCGAGCAAAGGCCGGAACCGTCCGCTGGCCGTCGCGGAGACCATCAAGGACTGGATCATCGCCCACAACCTGGAGCCCGGCGACAGGCTGCCCCAGGAGCACCAACTGATCGAGCGGCTTGAAGTCAGCAAGGGAACCGCCCGCGAGGCCCTGAAGGTGATGGAGACACAGGGGCTGATCCGGACCCGGACCGGGCCCGGCGGCGGCGCCTTCATCACCGAAGTCAGCGCCGATCACGCCTCGGCCCTGCTGGCCAACCATTTCTTCTTCAAGGACGTCTCGATCGCACATATCTACGAACTGCGCATCGCCCTGGAACCGCAGCTCGTCCAGGAACTGGCCCCGAAGATCACCGAGACCCAGGTTGCCGAGCTGCGCGGCGTCATGAGCGCCTATACGGAGCCGCCGACCTCCATCGAGGAAGAACGGCGCCAGCGCGTCGCAGAGCTCGAGTTTCACGCGGTTCTGTCCCGTTACTCCCAGAACCCGGTGCTGGGGTTCTTCTGCGGTTTTCTGGTACGACTCCTGAAGGACCTTGCGGTCTGCAAACGCATCTACGACGAACCGAACCCGGAACTGCGCGAGCGCGGCGTTTCCTACCAGGAACAGCTCATCGAGACCTTCGAGGCGCGGGACGCGGAAGCCGCCCGGGCGGTGATGGAGGTGCATATGCGCGCGGCCCAGCGCATGATGCTGCAGCGTGAAGCCGAGATCACGAAGGGCTTTCTCGACACCGACAGCTAGAGACCCATGCAAGCGGGTTGAGGGCATTGGTCTTCCAGGTGCCGCTCTGCTTGTGACGGCTTTGAACCCTCACGGGACTGCCAGCCTGTGCGCTTGCGATCGATCCCAAAAACGCAGGGTCAATGAAACTGAGGCGACCGCCAGTCCTAAGCCGTACCCGATCCATACACCGCTTGGGCCGAGCCCGAGCACGAAGCCGAACAAGTAGGCCAGAGGCAAAGCGATCGGCCAGTAGGCCGCAAGCGAGATGATGGATGGTACCCGGTTGTCGACGAGACCGCGAAGCGCTCCGAGCGCCGTTGACTGCACGCCATCGGCCACCTGCATGATGGCGACGGTCAGGAACATTACGGCGGCGATGGCAATCACTGCCGGATCATCGGAAAGCGCATCTGCAATGGCCTCCCGTGACAGGAGAAGGACTGAGGCAACAACGAGCATCCACAGCACGACCGTTCCGATTGCGCTCAAGCCTATGACGCGCACGCGTGCAGGGGCCTTTTGGCCGACCGCCTGGCCGATCCGAATGCCAACCGCTGCCGCCATGCCCAAGGGAAGCATGTAGATGACGGCCCCGATTGAGCCGACGATCTGATTGGCGGCGAGTGCCGATGCGCCGATCCAGCCGAGCATGATGCCGATGAACGCATAGGATGCCCCTTCCCCCGTGTAGGCTAGAGCCACCGGCGAGCCTTCACGAAGTTGGCGCAGCATCAGATGGAGGGACAACTCCGCCTTCTGCCGGTAGGGTTTCATTGACGGCCGGAGCTTCCAGAAACCCCATGCAGCCAGCAATGCCATGCATTCGGCAAGGAGGCTGGCGAGGCCGGCACCCAGCAGTCCCAAGCCGCCCCAAGGGCCGATGCCGTGGATCAGGACCCAATTGAAGGGGACATTGATGACGACACCGAGCATTGCAAACAGGGTGCCGACCCATGGCCGCCCAATCGCATCGTAGAGACCTTTGAAGAGGTAGAGCGCTGTGAAGGGAACCAGCACCAACCCCATCGCCACCCAGTAGGGATACATTGCGGCAACAACGGTCTCGGGCTGGCCAAGCAATTCAAGCAGGGGGAAAGCGGCAATCATGAGGAGTGCCGTGAGGCCGCCGGCGGCAAGCGCAAGACCTGAACCGTTGCGTACCAAACGACTGATGGCAGCAGCATCTCCCGCGCCGAAGCGGTTGGCCATTTCGACGGCCAGAACCGATATCAGTCCATAGAGCGCTGAGTAAAGGATCACGAGTGCGCTTGTCGTAAGCGCCGCGCCCGCCATCGCCTGCGTTCCAAGCGGCGCGATCATGATCGTGTCGACAACCCCGATCAGGGTGGATGACGCCAAACCAATGACGATTGGAACCGCCAAACGCAGGGTTCCAATGGCTTCTTCGACAAGTCGAGGTCCTGGCGCGGAGGTCACCGTCACATCAAAGCGCTGGACGCTTTTGTGCGAGGTTGATCTCTTCAGGTACGGAGTCTTTTGAAGCTGCAAGGATGAAGTTGATCGTCGCGAACAGATCATCAAGCGGGATGGGAACCTGATCGCCAAACGCGCCACTTTTGATGTCGTTCTGCACCTCCGGGGTGGCGATGTTGCCGGGATTGATGACGGACACCCCGATCCCGTGCGTTCGCAACGAGATGGTCAAAGCTTGAGCTGCACCGCGGAGCCCGAATTTCGCCGCCGTATTGGCGACTTCTGCTGTTGCCGATCTATCCAAACCGGACAACGCTCCTATGAAGACGATGCGCGGGTTGGGCGCTTTCGCGAGACTGGCGGCGAGCGCCTGCGAACAGAGGATCGGCGCAACCAGATTGACGGCTATGACGTTGCGGGTCTCAGAGCGCGGAGACGACGCGAAGTCGTAGTCATCGGTGAAAGCACCCTGCTCCCAGGTGCCGCCGAGAAACAGCAGCCCGTCAAGCGGTGCATGACCCACCGCTTCGACGATTGTGTCGACGCCCTCATCGGTCGAAATGTCGGCCTTGACCCAAGTGCCGTGCTGCGCGGGCCTTCGCGAAACGGAAATCAGCTCGGCACCTCGCTGCTCAAGATCAGCGGCATAGGCCGCACCGATTCCGCTGCTTGCGCCGATCACGACATAACGCCTGGTCATCGCTCGCCCCAAATTACATACATTCTGTACGTATTGAAATATTTGCGGACACCGCGTATGTCAATACGTCTTCGTCAGGAGGTGCTTGAATGCAGGTCCGCCGGACGCATGCGGAGATGACCGCAGAGACCCGAACCAAGCTGCTCGCCGCGGCTCGGAAGGCGTTCGCTCAGCAGGGCTATGCGCAGACGTCCATGAATGCTCTCTGTGATGATGCCGGTCTGACGCGCGGCGCGCTCTATCACCATTTCGGAAGCAAGAAAGCGCTTCTTGAAGAGGTGGTTTACGAGCTCGACAGCGAGATCGGCGCACACCTTGAGCGCCACTATCAGACGATCAGCGACCCATGGGAGGCTTTTTGCGCCTGCAGTGTCGAGTACCTGCGCCTGGCGCTCGATCCGGAAACACAGCAGATCCTTCTGAAGGACGCGCCCGCGGTTCTGGGGCAGCGTATGCGCGAGATCGATGAAGAAAGCTCGATCGCTCCGCTCGTTGAAGCGATCGAAGACCTGCTCCAGCAAGACCGTATCGTGGATTGCGATCCGGAAACGGTGGCCCGAATGCTCAACGGCGCACTCGTAGACGCGGCGCTTTGGATTGCCGCTGCGGATGATCCCGAGGGCCGCTTCGAACTGGCGTCAAAGAGCATCGGGGTGCTCTTGAAGGGCCTTGAACGCTGAGCTTGGCGCAGCGCCGACGGTTGCTTTTGTCCGCAAGGCGGCCATCGACCCGTCGGAGCAGCCAGCGCAGCGGAACGTCGCACAGTCGGCGGCAAATGGCGGAGGGAGAGGGATTCGAACCCTCGGTACGCTTGCGCGCACAACGGTTTTCGAGACCGCCCCGTTCAACCACTCCGGCACCCCTCCGCAAGGGACGACGGCGGCACGGACACCACAGAGTACCGAGCCGCCGCGAACGGCGGGCCTTTACTAGCCCAAGCGCCGCGCCGCTTGCAAGCACGGGCTTCGGCGGCCCCCGACGCGGCCCGCAGCGCCCTGCCTGCGCCCGGGCTTTCGCCCGGGTTGAACGTCCGGCCCGGAATTTCCCAGCATGGCGTTCCCCGGTGTTGCTATAGTCGCCCCAACCTGGAGCGACCTCACCCGGAACGATCCGCCAGAGGCACCGCAGCGAGGCACCGCAGCCATGACCCCACCCCCGAGGCCCGGCCCGGCCGACAGCACCGCCCTGCCGCGCATCCCCCTGCGCCGTGTCGGCGGGATGGCGGGCCTGATCGAGGCCGAGCGCGGCCGGCTCAATGCGCTGATCGCCGCGGCGGAGCGCAGCTACCCCCGGGCCGTGATCGCGCTGGGCGACCGGCTGTCGCGGCGCTGGCTGGAGCGCAGCGGCAACCCCTATCTGGAGGAGGTGGAAACCGTCGACCGGGCCCTCGGGCGGCCCGGCGCCTATTTCCTCAACCTCTCCTACGAATGGGCCTGCACCTGCAGCGTCGGCCCCACCGCCGACGGCCGAACCAGCCGCCTGACCCGGGTGCTGGACTGGCCCTTCGACGGTCTCGGCGCCCAGGTCCTGGCGGTGCGCCAGAGCGGCCCGGCCGGGGAGTGGATCAACCTCACCTGGCCCGGATTCACCGGGTCGATCCAGGGCATGGCGCCCGGGCGCTTTGCGGCGGCCTTCAACCAGGCCCCCATGCGCCGGCGCAGCCCGTCGCGGGTCATCGACTGGGGGCTCGACCGCATCGGCCTCTGGGGCCGCCGCGCCCTGCCGCCCGGCCACCTGCTGCGCCAGGTCTTTGAGCGCGCGCGCAGCTTTGCCGAGGCCAGGGAACAGCTCATTCAAAGCCCGCTGGCAATGCCGGCGATCTTTTCCCTCGTCGGGCCAGGCCCCGCGGATCAGGCGGTGATCGAGCGCATCGAACACCACGCCGTCGTTCATGAGGGCCCGCAGGTGGCCGCCAACCACTGGCTCGGCCCCCTGCCCCGGGCCCGCCCGCGCGGCGTCGATTCGGAAGGTCGGGGACGGCTGATGCGGGCGGAGGCCGCAGAGGCCGGTCCCGACCTGGCCTGGCTGAAGCCGCCGGTGCTGAACGAGACCACCCGCCTGGCGCTCTATGCCGAGCCCGCCAGCGGGCGCCTCGTGGCCCAGGGCTTCGAGACCGCCAAAGACGGTTCCGCCGCCCCGGCCACCGCGGTGACGGAGTTGCTGGCCGCCAAGGCACAGCCGTGAACCCAGGCAGGGCCGTGCTGGCCCTTGTCCTGCTCGGCATCCTGGCATTCGCCGGATACCGCGGCTGGCAGGCCTGGGAACTGACTCAGCCCGGCTTCCATGCGCGGGCCTGCTGGTTTGCCACCGGGATCACCGGGGAAGCCCGCTGCGGCTTCATGGTGGTCAAGGAAAACCGCAGCGACCCTGAGAGCCGCACGATCCGCCTGCCGGTGGTGGTTTTCGAAGCGCAAAGCCACGTCCCCCGGAAGGAGCCGATCCTCTATCTGACCGGCGGCCCGGGCGGCTCCGCCTATCTGGCGGCGCAACACCAGATCGACGGCTGGTGGCAGGAGCGCCGCCTCTTCCCCCAGGGCCATGATCTGATCGTCATGGGTCAGCGCGGCACCGGGCTGGCGGAGCCGGACTTTCGCTGCGAAGAGTTTTCGACGCCGGAGGTCGGCCTGCTGGCCTATGAGAGGGGCACACCGCCCCCGGACGTCCATGCTCTCACCATCAAGGCCGTAACGGACTGCGCAGCGCAGTTGACCAAGAGGGGCGTCGATCTGACGGCCTACAACAGCCGGGAAAGCGCCGCCGACATCGCCGAACTGCGCCAGGCGCTCGGCATCGACGAATGGACGCTCTACGGCATCTCCTACGGAACCCGCCTCGCGCTCAGCACGCTGCGCTATCACCCCGAAGGCGTGCGCGCCGTGGTGCTGGACTCGGTGTTCCCGCCTGAAGGCAATCAGACCGTCGACCTCGCCAAGCACTTCGACGCGGCATTGCAGCGCGTGTTCGACGACTGCGCGGCGGCGCCGGCCTGCCGGGAACGCTACGGCGACCTGCGCGCGGCCTACGCGGCGGCCGGGGCCTGGCTGGAGGCCAGTCCGCCGAGCTACACCCTGCGGGAGATCTTCGGTCCCGTTGAAGCGGTGTTCGCGGTAGGGACACGACGCTACCGCTACAGCCCCGATGACGACGCGGACTGGATCGATCAGGCGATCCTCTTCGACAAGCCGACGCTGGACGAACTGCTCTTCGATGCCCTCTACAGCTCCGACGCGCGCCTGGGCATTCCGCGGCTGCTGCAGCAGACCGCACAGAAAGGCACCACCATCCTGCGGGAGCGGTTTCGCGACTACCTGCTCTACACCATCTCCTACGGCGTGCACGCGGCCGTCTACCTCTCCCACGTCTGCCACGACGAGGCACCTTTCGAATCGCCCGAGCAGATTGCCGCCGCCGTGGCCGCGGCCGGATCCCAGGGTCACCTGATCGACCGTGCCTGGACCAGCTACCTCTGCGCCCACTGGCCGGCCGGAGCGGCCGATCCAATCGAAAACACGCCGGTCGCCAGCGCCGTGCCGGCCCTGCTGCTGGCCGGGGAGCGCGACCCCATCACGCCGCCGGCGCTGGCCCAGTCGGCCGCCGCCCATCTTTCCAACGGCCGGGCCTACGCCCTGGCGGGCGTCAGCCATGGGGTGCTCTATGAAAGCGACTGTGCCCAAGTGCTGCTGGCCCGGTTTCTGGAGACCCTCAGGCCGCCGTCGCGAAGCCATTGTTCCGAAAGCGCTTTCGTCCATCTTCCGAGGCGTCCCGCCGAACCCTGAAGGATGTGGGAAAGACACCGGAAAACCGCCGAAAAGGGCGTTGACAGCCCGGGCGGCGGAGCTATAGTGCGCGACCGTTAACCGCGGCCCTCTGGACCGCGGCGTTTTATGTTGACGGCCCCGGAAAACCGCGCGATTTCGCGCCTGCCGGGACGGTCCAGCCGAAGATGGGCGAGCCAGCGCAATGTTTGCAGTGATCAAGACCGGCGGCAAGCAGTACAAAGTCGCCAAGGACGACGTGATCGTCATCGAAAAGCTCGAGGGCGAGGCCGGTGCGGCCGTGTCTTTCGACTCCGTGCTGATGGTCGGCGAGGGCGCCGAGACCAAGGCCGGCGCGCCCTTCGTAGAAGGTGCCAGCGTGGCCGCCGAGGTTGTCGAGCAGACCCGCGGGGACAAGGTGCTGATCTTCAAGAAGAAGCGCCGCAAGAACCATCGCCGCCTGAACGGCCATCGCCAGGACCTGACGGTGGTGCGCATCACCGATATTCTGACCGACGGCAAGAAGGCGGCGGCCAAGGCCAAGAAAGCCGCGCCCAAGGCCGATGAGGACACGGGTGCCACAGATAAGGGCGCAGATAAGGGCGCCAAGGCCAAGGCTGACGACGCACCCGCCAAGGAAGCGCCGGCCAAGAAGGCAACAGCCAAAAAGGCGACCGCCAAGAAGGCCGCCACGAAAAAGACCGCCGCCAAGAAGACGGCTGCGAAGAAGAAGGAAGACTAAGCCATGGCGCATAAGAAAGCGGGCGGCAGTTCACGCAACGGCCGCGATTCAGCCGGGCGCCGGCTGGGCGTGAAGAAGTTCGGCGGCGAGGCGGTGCTGGCCGGCAACATTCTCGTGCGCCAGCGCGGCACCAAGTTCCATCCGGGCCGCAACGTCGGCATCGGCAAAGACCATACCCTCTTTGCCAAGGTCTCCGGCGCCGTCTCTTTCCAGACCAAGTCCGGCGGCCGGACCTATGTCTCCGTCGACGCGGCCGAGCAGCCGTCGCCGAGCGCCGCTGAATAACGCCGGTGGGTGTCCGCCGGGGCGCCCATCTTGAGGATCTGATGACGAGGGAGATGGGCCGCCATCTCCCTTTTTCTGTGCCCCTTTCTCCCGCTCCATGTCCCAGAGGGGGGCCGACCATCGGAACGAAACCCATGACCTGGTCCATCGAGCGCAGAGAGATTGAGACGCAACGCCTGCTGCTGCGACCGTTTCGCGCTGCCGATGCCGAGACCGTCCAGCACTATGCCGGCCTCTGGGACGTCGCGCGCATGACCACCCGCATTCCCCACCCCTATCCGACGGGCTCGGCTGCCGAGTGGATCTGCACCCACGCGGCCATGGAGAAGGAAAACGGCGAGTCCGTCTTTGCCGTCACCCTGGACGACGACGTGATCGGCGCGACCGGTCTCCACCGGGCGGAACCCAAGCAGGACGGCCCCGACACCGCGGAGATCGGCTACTGGCTGGCGCCGGCGTTCTGGGGCCGGGGCCTGGCGACGGAAACCGCCCGGGCCTTGCTGGCCCATGGCTTCGCCCACCCCAAGATGAGCGCAGTGACCTCCGGCCACTTCGCCGACAATCCTGCCTCCGGCCGGGTGCTCGAGAAATGCGGATTCCATCCGACCTCCGATGCGGAGGAATGGAGTGTCGCGCGCCGGGATTTCGTGACCTGCAGGCGCTTCATCCTGGAGCGCGCGGACTGGCAGGCGGGTCTGGACATGGCATCATGAAATTTCTCGACGAGGCCAAGGTTTTCCTGAAGAGCGGCGACGGCGGCAACGGCTGCATGTCGTTCCGCCGCGAGAAGTATGTGGAGTTCGGCGGGCCCGACGGCGGCGACGGCGGGCGCGGCGGCGACGTCGTCTTCGAAGCGGTGGGCGGGCTCAACACCCTGATCGACTTCCGCTACCGCCAGCACTTCAAGGCCAAGCGCGGCGAAAACGGCAAGGGCCGCAACATGACCGGTGCCGCCGGCAAGCCCCTGGTGGTCAAGGTCCCCGTCGGCACCCAGGTGCTGGACGACGACAAGCAGACGGTGCTGGCCGACCTCACCGAGGAGGGCCAGAGCGTCACCTTTCTGGAGGGCGGCGACGGCGGCTTCGGCAACGCGCGCTTCAAGTCCTCCACCAATCAGGCACCGCGCCGTGCGGACCCGGGCTGGCCGGGACAGGAGTGCTGGGTCTGGCTGCGCCTGAAACTCATCGCGGACGCCGGCCTCGTCGGCCTGCCCAACGCCGGCAAGTCGACCTTCCTGTCCGTCGTGTCCCGGGCCAAGCCGAAGATCGCCGACTATCCCTTTACCACCCTGCATCCGGGGCTCGGCGTCGTCACGCTGGGCGAGGCGGACTTCGTCCTGGCCGACATTCCCGGCCTGATCGAGGGCGCCCACGAAGGCTCCGGCCTGGGCGACCGCTTCCTCGGCCATATCGAGCGCTGCGGGGTGCTGCTGCATCTGGTGGACGGCACGCAGGACGACGTTGCCGGCGCCTACCGCACCGTGCGCCATGAACTGGAAGCCTACGGCGGCGGCCTGGCGGACAAGACCGAAGTGGTCGGCCTCAACAAGATCGACGCCCTGACGCCGGAAGAACGGGACGCCAGGAAGGCCGCGCTCGAAGCCGCCTCGGGAGCCGAGGTGCTGCTGCTGTCCGGCGCCAGCGGCGAAGGCGTGGACGCCGTCCTCGCCCGCCTGCTGCAGCATATCAAGGCGGCGCGCGGCGAAGACCGGGCGGCGGCCTACCAGCCATGAGCGCCGCACAACCCGAGAAGCAGGCCAAGACGAGCGGCGGGCAGGACCTGCGCCACGCCCGGCGTCTTGTCGTCAAGATCGGCTCGGCCCTGCTGGTCGACCACGCCCGTGGAGCGATCCACCGCCAATGGCTGGACGCGCTGACCGAAGACGTCGCCGCCCTTATGGCGGCGGGCACCGAGGTGGTGCTGGTCTCCTCCGGCGCCATCGCGCTGGGCCGCCGCCACCTGGGGCTGACCCAATCAGGCCTGAAGCTGGAGGAAAAGCAGGCCGCCGCGGCGACCGGGCAGATCCGCCTCGCCCATGCCTATCAGGAATCCCTCGCCCGCCACGACATCTCGGTGGCGCAGATCCTGCTCACCCTGGACGACACCGAGGAACGGCGGCGCCACCTCAATGCCCGCTCCACCCTGAACACGCTCCTGAAGATGCGCACCCTGCCGGTGATCAACGAGAACGACACCGTGGCGACCAGCGAGATCCGCGTCGGCGACAACGACCGCCTGGCGGCCCGGGTCGCGGCCATGCTGGGCGCCGACACCCTGGTGCTGCTGTCGGATATCGACGGGCTCTACAGCGCCGACCCGCGCCGAAACCCGGAGGCGGATTTCATTCCCGAGGTGGCGGCCGTCACGCCGGAGATCGAGGCCATGGCGGGCGTCGCTCCCAGCGACTACTCCAACGGCGGCATGGTGACCAAGCTCTCCGCCGCCAAGGTGGCGACCGGGGCCGGCTGCCGCATGGTGATCACCGACGGGCAGCGCCTGCATCCTCTGGCCGCCGTCATGGAGGGCGCGCGCTGCACCTGGTTCCTGGCCTCGGTGGAGCCGCGCACCGCCCGCAAGCGCTGGATCGCCGGCAGCCTGAAGCCCAGCGGCAAGCTGCGCCTGGACGCCGGTGCCCTCAGCGCGCTGCGCAGCGGCAAGTCCCTGCTGCCGGCCGGCGTCACCGCCGTGGAGGGGGCGTTCCAGCGCGGCGATGCGGTGCTGGTCTGCGACCCCGAAGGACAGGAGGTGGCCCGCGGTCTGGCGGCCTATTCCGCCGCCGACGCGCGCCGGATCATCGGCCACAAGAGCCGTGAAATCGAAGCCATTCTCGGCTACCGTGGCCGCGAAGAGCTGATCCACCGGGACGACCTGGTGGTATCGTAAAGCCGCCCAGAAAGGGAGACAAAGACAATGCCCGCGCAAGCTGCGCCCCTCAGCGAAACAGAGCAGGAGCAAGACCTGCAGGCGCAAATGACGGCCCTGGGCCAGGCGGCGCGCGAGGCTGCCGCTGATCTGGCGCTGGCCGATCCGGAAACCAAGAACCGCGCCCTGCGGGCCGCCGCCGCGGCGATCCGCGCCCGCGCCGCGGAGATCGCCGCCGCAAACGCCGAGGACATGGCCGGCGGGCGGGACAAGGGCCTGACCGCCGCCCTGCTGGACCGCCTGGAGCTCACACCGCCGCGTATCGAGGCCATGGCCAAGGGCCTGGAGGACATCGCCGAGCTGCCCGACCCCGTGGGCCGGGTGCTGGCCGAGTGGGAGCGGCCCAACGGCCTGAAGATCGCCCGCGTTTCGGTGCCCCTGGGCGTGATTGGCATCATCTACGAAAGCCGGCCCAACGTCACCGCCGATGCCGGTGCGCTGTGCCTGAAGTCGGGCAATGCCGCCATCCTGCGCGGCGGCTCCGAAAGCTTTCGGTCGTCCGGCGCGATCCTGGAGGCGCTGCAACAAGGCCTGGAAGAGGCCGGCCTGCCGGCCACCGCCATCCAGCGCCTGCCCACCACCGACCGCGCCGCCGTCGGCATGCTGCTGACCATGAGCGACACGGTGGACGTCATCGTACCCCGCGGCGGGCGCGGCCTGATCGAGCGGGTGCAGCGGGAAAGCCGGGTGCCGGTGTTCTCCCACCTCGACGGCATGGTGCATACCTACGTCCACGCGGCGGCGGACCCCGCCATGGCCCGCGACCTGGTGGTCAACGCCAAGATGCGCCGGGTCGGCATCTGCGGGGCGACGGAAACGCTGCTGGTGGACCGGGCTGCCGCCGAAAGCCAGTTGGCACCGCTGCTGGGCGCCCTGCAGGAGGCGGGCTGTGCGATCCGCGGCGACGAGGCCGCCCAGGCGGCCCTGCCCGGCGTCGTCCCGGCGACCGCCGAGGACTGGGACACCGAGTATCTGGCCCCGGTCATCGCCGTGAAGGTGGTAAGCGGCCTGGAAGAGGCGATCGACCACATCAACAGTCATGGCTCCCACCACACCGAGGCGATCATCACCGAGGACGAGGCGGCGGCCGCCCGTTTCATGAATGCTGTCGACGCCGGCATCGTCATGCACAACACCTCCACCCAGTTCGCCGACGGCGGCGAGTTCGGCATGGGAGCCGAGATCGGCATCTCCACCGGCAAGATGCATGCCCGCGGGCCGGTCGGGGCGGAGCAGCTGACGAGCTACAAGTACAAGGTCATCGGCAGCGGCCAGACGCGGCCCTGAGAGTGGGCCCTGGGAGTGGGCCCTGAGAGCAGGCCCTGAGAGCATGCCCTGAGGGGCGGCCCGAGAGCCGGGTCCCTGGCCTCAGACCGGCTGCCTGCAAACAAGAAAGCCAGGTTTTCTGCGGGCCAGGCCGATCTTCTTGTTCGTTGACATACAATCCACGCCCTCTGTAGCTTGCACATTCAGAGAGAGCGCGATATAGCCGCTCCATGCACCGTGAGGTGCGCAGAGAAGCCGCAAAGGCAGCCGCAGGGAGAACCAGGGAGAACAGGGACCTTGGCAGCGTGAGGATGGTGGGGCCGATTTGAGCATGGGGTGATCTGGCAATTGTGGGGAAGACGACCTGCGCCGGGCTGGGAGAGCCCAAGCAGGTTTGGTTAATACGGGCGCTGGTCTGCCCGGCGATCTTCGATAGCCCCCTTGCAGCCTGATTCCCCGCGAAAACCGGGCCGTCCCTTCGCAAGGCAGGCCGTCCCGGGGCGCAAAGACCGACCTCCTTAAAGTGATCCCAAAATGTCCAAGCTGCCCTGGACCTTCCGTCCGGTTGCTGACAGCATGACGTCAAAGTAGAAGCTCAAGTAACAGGGAGACAAAGAATGAAGTCCAAAACAGCCTTGCTGGCCGCCGTACTGCTGGCCAGCACGAGCAGCTTTGCCACCGCTGAGACCCTTCGCTGGGCCCGCGCCGGTGACAGCCTGACCCTTGATCCCCATGCGCAGAACGAGGGCCCGACCACGGCGCTGGCGCATCAGATCATGGAATCACTGGTGATCCGCGACATGACCGGCGCGATCGTGCCGGCACTGGCCACCGAGTGGGCGCCCAGCGAGGAAGACCCCAACGTCTGGTTCTTCAAGCTGCGGGAAGGCGTGACCTTCCACGACGGTGCGGAGTTCGACAGCGAAGATGCGGTCTTCTCCTTCAATCGCGCCATGAGCCCGGACAGCGACTTCAAGGAGCTGCTGGCTTCGGTGAAGGAAGTGCGCGCCAACGGCAAGTACGGCTTCGAGATCGTCACCGACGGCCCGAACCCGATCATGCCGTCGAACCTGACCAACCTCTTCATCATCGACAAGGACTGGGCCGAGGCGAACAACGCCGTGAAGGTGCAGGACTTCGAGGGTGGCGAAGACACCTTTGCGGCGCGCAACGCCAACGGCACCGGCCCCTACAAGCTGGTCAGCCGCGAGCCCGACGCCAAGACGGTTCTCGCCATCAACGAGACCTACTGGGGCAAGGACGAGTTTCCGATGGCGGTGACGGAGATCGTCTACACCCCCATCCAGAACGCCGCCACCCGCGTGGCCGCCCTGCTCTCCGGCGAGGTCGACTTCATTCAGGACGTGCCGGTCCAGGATCTCGGCCGCGTCAGCTCGACCGACGGCCTGAAGGTCATCACCGCACCGCAGAACCGCGTCATCTTCTTCGGCATGAACCAGGGCGATGCGGACCTCAAGGCCGACGACGTGGACGGCAAGAACCCCTTCGCCGACAAGCGCGTGCGCCAGGCCATGAACATGGCCATCAACCGCGATGCCATCAAGCAAGTGGTGATGCGCGGCCAGTCGATCCCGGCCGGCGTCGCCATGCCGCCCTTCGTCAACGGCTGGACCGAAGCCCTCGACCAGGTTCCGGCCAATGACATCGCCAAGGCCAAGGCGCTGATGGCCGACGCGGGTTACGCCGACGGCTTCTCCATCCAGCTCGACTGCCCGAACGACCGCTACATCAACGATGAGGCGATCTGCCAGGCGGCCGTGGGCATGCTGGCCCAGATCGGCGTCAACGTGCGCCTCGACGCCAAGCCCAAGGCGCAGCACTTCCCGCTGATCAACAACCTGGAAACCGACTTCTACATGCTCGGCTGGGGCGTTCCGACCTATGATTCCGAGTACATCTTCAACTTCCTGGCCCATACCAAGGGCGAGAAGTACGGTTCCTGGAACGGTACGCGCTACTCCAACCCGGACCTGGATTCCCAGATCGTGCGTCTGGCGTCCGAGACCAACCTGGACGAGCGTAACCTGATGATCGCCAACATCTGGTCGGTGGTGCAGGACGAGGTGCTCTACCTGCCGATCCATCACCAGGTGCTGAACTGGGGTATGGCGAACAAGGTCGAAACCATCGTCGCGCCGGACGACGTGGCCAAGTTCAAGTACTTCACCCTGAACTAGCAGGGCTTGACAGGCGGGAGGCCTCCAAGGAGGACCTCCCGCCGCCCCGGCCGGGTCTCCATAGCGTGTTCGGCCCGAGCGCCACCAGCCGGTAACTGCCGCGATGCTCGCTTTCACAATCCGCCGCGTTTTCCAGTCCTTCGTCGTCCTGCTCGTCGTCGGGCTGGTCGCCTTTTCCATGTTCCGTTTCGTCGGCGACCCGATCGAGAACATGCTGGGCCAGGAACGCACCGGCGCCGACATCGAGCGGCTGCGCACGCAACTCGGGCTCGACCAACCCTTTCCTGTCCAGTACCTGCGCTTCCTCGAAGGCGCCGTGCAGGGCAACTTCGGCGTCAGCTACCGCCAGGGCCGGCCGGTGGCGGAGATCATCGGCGAACGCCTGCCGGCGACCCTGGAACTCGCCGGCGTGTCCGCCGTGCTGGCCATCTTCTTCGGCCTCGTGCTGGGAGTCTTTACAGCGATCAGAAGGGACGGTTGGGCCGCAAACACCATCATGACGCTCTCGCTGGTCGGCGTGTCGCTGCCGACTTTCCTGATCGGCATCCTGCTGATCTACGTCTTTGCCGTGGAACTGAACGTGCTGCCCAGCTTCGGGCGCGGCGAGGTGATCGACCTCGGCTGGTGGCGCACCGGCTTCCTGACCGAGTCCGGCTTGAAGGCGCTGATCCTGCCGTCCATCACGCTCGGGCTCTACCAGATGACCCTGATCATGCGCCTTGTGCGCTCCGAAATGCTGGAGGTGCTGCGCCAGGACTACATCCGTTTCGCGCGTGCCCGCGGTCTGAAGGAAAAGTCCGTGCTGTTCCGCCATGCGCTGAAGAACACCCTGGTGCCGGTGATCACGGTGACCGGCCTGCAGCTCGGCGCCATCATCGCTTTTGCCATCATCACGGAGACGGTCTTTCAGTGGCCCGGCGTCGGCCTGCTGTTCATCAACGCCATCCAGTTCGTCGACATCCCGGTGATGGCCGCCTACCTGATGCTGATCTCCGTTCTTTTCGTGGCGATCAACCTGGTCGTCGACCTGCTCTACTTCGTGATCGATCCGCGCCTGCGCGGCGACCGCGTAACGGCAAAGGGCTGAGCCCATGACCGCACTCGCCCAGGCCTGGCGTTCCGACTTCATGTGGTCTTTCCGTCATTCGCCGGTGGCGGTGGTCTCGTTCTTCATGGTGCTGGTGCTGGTCTCCGGCGCGGTCTTCGCACCGCTGGTCGCCCCCCACAATCCCTTCGATCCCGCCTCGCTGAACCTGATGAACGGTTTCTCCCAGCCGATGCAGCCCAACGCCTTTACCGGGGATGTCTTCTGGCTGGGCACCGACGATCAGGGGCGCGACGTTTTCTCGACCATTCTCTACGGCATGCGCATCTCGCTGTTCGTCGGGTTCTGCGCCGTGCTCTTCGCCATGGTGCTGGGCGTGACCCTGGGGCTGATCGCCGGCTATTCCGGCGGCATGGTGAGCACGGTCATCATGCGCATCGCCGACGTGCAGCTCACCTTCCCGGCGATCCTGGTGGCCATGCTGATCTTCGGCATCGCCAAGGGCTTCACCCCGGTCCACCTGCGCGATCAGATGGCCATCTGGGTGCTGATCCTGGCTATCGGCCTGTCGGACTGGGTGCAGTTCGCGCGCGTGGTGCGCGGCGCGACCATGGTGGAGAAGCGGAAGGAGTACGTGCAGGCGGCGCACCTCAACGGCCGCAAGGCGGTGGGGATCATGATCCGGCACATCCTGCCCAACGTGGTGGGACCGGTGCTGGTGATCGCGACCATCAGCCTGGCGCTGGCGATCATCGCCGAGGCGACGCTCTCTTTCCTCGGCGTCGGCGCGCCGCCGACCCAGCCTTCCCTCGGCACCCTGATCCGCATCGGCCAGGGCTTCCTCTTCTCCGGCGAGTGGTGGATCCTGTTCTTCCCCGCGGTCACCCTTCTCGCCCTGGCGCTTTCGGTGAACCTGCTGGGCGACTGGCTGCGCGACGTGCTGAACCCGAGGCTGCGTTGATGGCGCAGTCCGTGCTCAGCGTCCGCGACCTGGTGGTTGAGATTCCGACCCGCCATGCCGTCCTGCGCCCGGTCGACAAGGTAAGCTTCGACATCGCGGCGGGCGAGATCCTGGGCGTCGTCGGCGAAAGCGGCGCCGGCAAGTCGATGACCGGCAACGCCGTGATCGGCCTGCTGGACCGACCCGCCCACATCGCCAGCGGCGAGATCTGGCTGAACGGCGAGCGTGTCGACAACCTGCGCAGGGACCAGATCCGCAGCGTCCGGGGCAAGGAGATCGGCATGGTCTTCCAGGACCCGCTGACCTCCCTCAATCCTCTGCTGCCCATCGGCGAGCAGCTCACCGAGACCATCCTGGAGCACCTGCCGGTCAGCAAGCAGGAGGCGGAGGACCGCGCCGTCGCCGCGCTGGAGGAGGTCGGCATTCCCGCCGCCGCAGCGCGCATCAACAGCTACCCGCACGAGTTTTCCGGCGGCATGCGCCAGCGTGTGGTCATTGCGCTCGCGCTCTGCGCCGAACCATCGCTGGTGATTGCCGACGAGCCGACCACGGCGCTCGACGTCTCGGTGCAGGCGCAGATCATCGCGCTCCTGAAGCAGCTCTGCCGGGAGCGCGGCACCGCGGTGATGCTGGTGACCCACGACATGGGGGTGATCGCCGAGGCCGTCGACCGGGTGGCGGTGATGTACGCGGGGCGGCTGGCCGAACTGGGGCCGGTGCGCGAGGTGCTGACCCGCCCGGCCCATCCCTACACCCGCGGTCTGATGGCCTCGACACCGCTGGCCTCCAAGGGCCACAAGCGCCTGAACCAGATCCCCGGCGCCATGCCGCCGCTGGCCCGGCTGCCGAATGGCTGCGCCTTTCATCCGCGTTGTCCCGAGGTTCAGGACAAGTGCCTGAGCGACCCCGGCCCGACCCTTAGCGGTTGCGGCGGGCGCGCCGCCTGTTGGTTCGCGACGGAGGAGGTGGCATGAGCGCGCTGGTCGCGGTCAAGAACCTGACCCGGATCTTCGACGTCTCGAAGCCCTGGCTGAACCGGCTGCTGGAAGGCAAGCCCAAGGCCTTTCTGCATGCGGTTTCGGACGTCAGCTTCGAGATCGAGGAGCGCAGCGTCTACGCCCTGGTGGGGGAGAGCGGATCGGGCAAGTCGACGATCGGCAAGATGGTCGTGCGCCTGCTGGCGCCGTCGGACGGGGTCATCGAGATCGAGGGTGTCGACCTCTTCCGCGAAGCGGACCAGGTGCGCGTCGAGAAGATCCGCACCGACATCCAGATGGTCTTCCAGGACCCCTATGCCAGCCTCAATCCGCGCTGGCGGGTGCGCGACATTATCGCGGAGCCGGTCACCGCCCGCGGCGGCAAGGCCGACGGCCTGGCCGAGCGGCTGCTGGAGCAGGTCGGCCTCGCCGCCAGCGACGCCAGCAAGTACCCGCACGAGTTCTCCGGCGGCCAGCGCCAGCGCATCTGCGTCGCCCGCGCGCTGGCATCGGAGCCCAAGCTGATCGTCTGCGACGAGCCGACCTCAGCGCTCGACGTCTCGGTGCAGGCCCAGGTGCTGAACCTGATGAGCGACCTGAAGGAGGAGTTCGGCCTGACCTACCTCTTCATCAGTCACGACCTGACGGTGGTCGAGCACATGGCCGACCGCATCGGCGTGCTCTACCTGGGCCGGCTGGTGGAGGAGGCGCCGCGCGACGCGCTCTTCGAAAGCCCGAAGCATCCCTATACCCAGATGCTCTTCGCCGCGGCGCCCAAGCTGGACGGCTTCGGCCGCGAGGTCGCGCCGCCCAAGGGCGAGATTCCCGACCCGATCAATCCGCCCAACGGTTGTGCCTACCACCCGCGCTGCCCCTTCGCCATCGACCGCTGCACCCAGGAGCGGCCGGAAATGCGCCAGCTCGGCCAGAACCGCGTGGCTTGCCACGTTGCCGAATGAACGCGGGCCGGGCCCGCATGGCGCCGCTGACCCCCGCCGCCCTGGGCGCCGCCCTGGGCGGCCAGGTGCCCCCGGCAGGCGCGCGGATCGGCCTTCTCGGCGGCTCCTTCAATCCTGCCCATGAGGGCCATCTGGAGATCAGCCGGGAGGCCCTGAAGCGCCTGGGGCTGGACCGGGTCTGGTGGCTGGTTTCCCCGCAGAACCCCCTGAAATCGCGCCACGGCATGGCCCCCCTGGCCGAGCGGCTGGCGAGCGCCCGGGCGCTGGCGCGGGACCCCCGGATCCTGCCCACCGGGCTGGAAGCGGGGCTCGGCACCTCCTACACCGCCGACACCCTGCTGGCCCTGGCGGGCCTGCTGCCCCGGGTGCGCTTCGTCTGGCTGATGGGGGCAGATAACTTGATTCAAGTTCATCATTGGCAGGATTGGCAGCAAATCTTTAACACCGTAGCCGTTGCGGTTTTTGACCGCCCCTCCTATGCTTTTAGGGCGTTGTCTGGAAGAGCAGCGCTTTCCTTTGCCCGGTACCGTCTCCATGAAGGTTCGGCGAGGCGCCTGGCGGAGGAGCGGCCGCCGGCTTGGGTATTCATTCGATGCCGCTTGAACCCCCAATCAGCGACCGATATCCGGGCAGCGAACGACCGCCAAAGCCGTGCGGCCGGTGTGCAAGACGGTATGTAAGACCCGGCGGCGGCGCCTGGCAAAAGTGCAAACAGACAGGAGATGTAACGTCATACTGCACGATACCGGGGCCCTAGAGCCCGACAAGCAGGACGCCCTCGCCCAGAGCCGGCACCTGCTGGACTTGGTCCGGTCCTCCCTGGAGGACGACAAGGCTGACGACATGGTCGTCATCGATCTCGCCGAAAAATCCAGCATCGCAGATTTCATGGTCATCGCCAGCGGCCGCTCGCAGCGGCAGGTGGGCGCGATGGCCGAGCATCTCCGCGAGAAGCTGAAGGCTGCGGGCGTTCACGGCGTTGCCGTGGAAGGCATGGAGCGCAGCGATTGGGTGTTGATCGACAGCGGCGACGTCATCGTTCATCTGTTCCGCCCGGAGGTCCGGGAGTTCTACAATCTCGAGAAGATGTGGGGCGTGGATCTGCATCCGGCGGACGGAGAAGCGGGCGCGACGGTCGGTACCGCCTGACCAAGCGGCCCCGAGACGCTTAGCGTCTGCGGCAGGGCGGCACCTGAGCGCTGTTCCTGCCTTGTTGGGCCTGTCTCGCCGAGCCTGCAGCGGCACCCGCGCAAGGGCCGCCGGCGCAGCGGGTAAGGCATATCTGCTCGGGCAGGGTTCAGGCATGCGGATTACGCTGACGGCCGTCGGCAGGGCCAAGGCCGGCGTTGCAAAAGACCTCTTCGATCACTATCGCACGCGCTTGCGCTGGAAACTGAGCCTCAAGGAAGTGGAGGAACGCCGTCCCCTGGCTCCGGATCTGCTGCGCGAGCAGGAGGGCGAACTGCTGCTGGCCGCGCTGCCCCGCGGCGCCAAGGTGATCGCCCTCGACGAGCGGGGCAAGGACTTCAGCAGCGCGGAATTCGCCGGCCTGCTGGGCCGCTGGCAGGACGACGGCGTGCAGGACCTGGCCTTCATGATCGGCGGCGCCGAGGGCCTTTCAGAGCCCGCGCGCCAGGCCGCGGACGTCATTCTCCGCTTGGGCCGCCTGACCTGGCCCCATATGCTGGTCCGGGGCCTTCTGGCGGAGCAGTTGTTTCGCGCCGAGAGCATTCTCTCCGGCCATCCCTATCACCGGGCCTAAGATTGATTGAGCCTGAGAGCCGGCCCACATCCGCAGCCGTGCTATAACAACGGCCGGATCGAGACGAACTGGGTAGATCGACATGACCGAAGCCGCTGTCTCAGCGGGCACCAACACGCCCGGCACACACCCCGGCACACCCAGGCCCGTAGTGCTCTGCATCCTGGACGGCTGGGGCCACCGCACGAGCTGCGAGAACAACGCCATCTGCGAGGGGCCGACGCCGAACCTGGATCGCATGCTGAAGGAACTGCCGCACGCCCTGGTCGACGCCTCGGAAGGAGAGGTCGGCCTGCCGAGCGGCCAGATGGGTAACTCTGAGGTCGGCCACATGAACCTGGGCGCCGGGCGGGTGGTGATGCAGGACCTGCCGCGCATCGACGCCGCCATCGCCGACGGGTCATTCGCGGCGATGCAGCCTTTGCAGGACGCCATTGCCGCCCTGAAGCGGTCCGGCGGCACCGCCCATGTCATGGGCCTGATGTCGCCCGGCGGCGTGCACTCCCACCAGGACCAGATCGCAACACTGGCCGAGGTTCTGGCCGGCGCCGGCATTCCGGTTGCCGTGCACGCCTTCCTCGACGGCCGCGACACACCGCCGCGCAGCGCAACGGACTTCCTCAAGGACTTTCAGGCCAAGGCGCCCAACGCCGCGGTCGCCACGGTCTCCGGCCGCTACTACGCCATGGACCGCGACAAGCGCTGGGCGCGGGTCGAAAAAGCCTACCGCGCGCTGGTCCAGGGTGAAGGGGAGCGTGCCGACGATGCCCTGCAGGCGGTCGAGCAGAGCTACGCGGCGGACACCAACGACGAGTTCGTGCTGCCGACGGTGATAGCCGACTATTCCGGGATGGCCGAGGGCGACGGCCTCTTCATGGCCAACTTCCGCGCCGACCGGGCGCGGGAGATCCTGACCGCCCTGCTCGACCCGGCCTTCGACGGCTTCGCGCGGGAGAAGCGGGTGAGCGTCGCCTGTGCCCTTGGGATGGTGGAGTACTCCGCCCAGCTCAACGCCTTCCTGACAACCCTGTTCCCGCCGGAGGACCTTGCCGAAACCCTGGGCGAGGTTGTGTCCGGGCACGGCAGGCAGCAGCTGCGCATCGCCGAGACCGAGAAATACGCCCATGTCACCTTCTTCTTCAACGGCGGCCGCGAGGACGTCTTCGAGGGGGAGGAGCGTATTCTGGTGCCCTCGCCCGACGTCGCCACCTATGACCTGAAGCCGGAGATGTCGGCGCCGGAAGTCACGGACAAGCTGGTCGAGGCCATCGGCTCCGGCCGCTTCGACCTGGTCGTGGTCAACTACGCCAACGGCGACATGGTGGGGCATACCGGCGACCTCGCCGCCGCCATGAAGGCCGTTGCCTGTGTCGACACCTGTGTCGGCCGCCTGGCCGAGGCGGTGGAGAACACCGGCGGATGCATTCTGCTGACCGCAGACCACGGCAACGCCGAACAGATGACCGACGAGACCACCGGCCAGGCGCACACCGCTCACACCATGAACAAGGTGCCGCTGTTGCTGATCAACGGCCCGGAACGGGTGACCGGCCTCAGCGATGGGCGCCTCGCCGACATCGCCCCCACGGTGCTGGACCTCCTGGGGCTGCCCTGCCCGGCGGTGATGACCGGCAGCAGTCTCATCAAGCCGGCGGCCAGCCGCGGCGAGGCGGCGGAGTAGCCTTGAGTCTGCGGCTCTCCCCAATGCGGCTCTCCCCCATGCGGCGCTCCCCCATGCGGCGCTCCCAGCCCGGCATTGTCCGCCGCCCGGGGCTGACTACGGGGCTGACCCTGCCCGGGTTGTGCCTGCTGGCACTGACAGCCGTTCTGTCTGCGCCGCCGGTTGCGGCCCAGCAGCCTGCTGCCGACCTGCAGGCCCTGGAACGCGCCATCAAGGAAGACCGCGCCCGCGCCGAGGCCCTGACCCGCGAAGCGCGCGCCCTGGCCGAGGAAGTCGGATCGCTGCGCCAGCAGTCCATCGCCGCCGCCGCGCGCGCCCAGGACCTGGAGAGTGAAATCGTTGCCGCCGAACAGGACCTCGAGAGCCTCGGCGCCGAAGAAGCGGCAAAGGCCGCCGACCTCGCGACGCGCCGCGACCAGCTGGAACAGACCCTGGGCGCCCTCCAGCGTCTGGCGCTGCAGCCGCCGGAAGCGGCGCTGAGTCGCGCCGAGCAGCCGCTAGACAGCGCCCGCGCGGCGATGCTGCTGCGCGTGGCCGTGCCGGCCTTGGAGGCGCGGGCCGAGATCCTGCGTGCCGAACTGGGCGATCTGGCGGTGCTGAGGGCGCGCATTGCCATCAAGCGCGACGACCTGCAGACCGCCAGGGGGGCTCTGACCATCGAGGGCGAGCGGCTGACCGCTTTGCTCGCGCGCAAGGGCAGCCTGCAGGAACGCCGGGAGAGCGAGCGCCAGGAGACCGAGAAGCGGCTTGCCCGCCTCGCCCGTGAGGCCGGTGACCTCCGCGAACTGATGGAGCGGCTGGAGGCGGAGGCGGAAGCGCAGCGCCGGCTCGAGCAGCAGCGGCGCCTGGAAGAGGAACGCCGGCTGGCCGAAGAACGCCGCCTGGCCGAGGAGCGCCGTCTGGCGGAGGAGCGCCGGCTCGCCGAGGAGCGCCGCCTGGCCGAGGCGGAGCGCCGCGCCGCCGAGGAAAAGCGCCGGGCCGAAACCGCGCGCCGCGAGGCCGCCGAGGCCAGGGCAAGGGCCGATGCCGCGGCACGGGCGCAGCAGACCGCCCGCCTGGCGCCGCCGCGCAGCCTGAGGCCCTTTCCCAGCGATCCGGGCAGCCTGAACATGCCGATGCGCGGTGAAATCGTGCGGCTTTACGGCCACAGGAGTTCAACAGATGGTGATACGGCCCAGGGAATCACCATTCAGGGCCGCCCCGGGGCGCAAATTGTCGCCCCTTTCGACGGCAGAGTCGCCTATGCCGGGGATTTCCGCGGCTATGGCCAAATCTTGATCATCGACCACGGCGAGCGATATCATACCATACTTGCCGGTCTCGATCGTATCGATGCCGTGGTCGGACAGTGGGTTCTGGCAGGCGAGCCGGTAGCGCAGATGAGCGACCTGGCGGGCCGTAATCCGGAGCTTTATTTGGAACTTCGCCGCACCGGGCAGGCAATCAATCCTCTGCCCTGGCTGGCGACCAAAGATGACAAGGTGCGAGGTTAATGCGCAAATTCCAGATTACGGCTCTTGCGGCCGCATTTCTCATTGTCCTGCCCACGGTTTCCATTGCACAGGAAGACCGTTCCGATACCTATCGGCAGTTGAAGCTGTTCAGCGACGTTTTCGAGCGGGTGCGCGCCGACTACGTCGAGGAGGTGACCGACGAGCAGCTCATCGAGTTCGCCATTCAGGGCATGCTCTCCACGCTGGACCCCCACTCAAGCTACCTCAACGCCGATTCCTTCGGCGATATGCGGGTACAGACCAAGGGCGAGTTCGGCGGCCTCGGCATCGAGGTGACCATGGAGAACGGCTTCGTGAAGGTGGTCTCGCCGATTGACGATACACCGGCACACCGGGCCGGCGTGCAGCCCGGGGACTTCATCACCCATCTCGACGGCGAGCCCATTCTCGGTCTCACCCTCAACGAGGCCGTCGACAAGATGCGTGGTCCCGTCAACACCGACCTGGAGTTGACCATCCGCCGCGAGGGCTCCGAGCCCTTCGAACTGACCATCACCCGCGACATCATCAGGATTCGCTCCGTGCGCAGCCGGGTCGAGGACAATGTCGGCTACATCCGCATCACCACCTTCAACCAGCAGACCACGCCGGGCCTGAAGACGGCGATCGAAGAGATCAAGGCCGAACTCGGCAGCGATCTGAAGGGCTATGTGATCGACCTGCGCAACAATCCGGGCGGCCTGCTGGATCAGGCCATCGACGTGTCGGACGCCTTCATCCATCAGGGCGAAATCGTCTCGACACGCGGGCGCATCGTCGATGACTCCCAGCGTTTCAACGCCAAGGACGGCGATCTGGCCGAAGGGCTGCCGCTGGTGGTGCTGATCAACGGCGGTTCGGCCTCCGCCTCGGAGATCGTCGCAGGGGCGCTGCAGGATCATCGCCGGGCGATCATCATGGGCACGCGCTCCTTCGGAAAGGGGTCGGTCCAGACCATCATCCCGCTCGGCCTCAACGGCGCCATGCGCCTGACCACCGCGCGCTACTTCACGCCCTCGGGCCGGTCGATCCAGGCACTCGGCATCGACCCGGACATCGTGGTCGAGCCGGCCACCATCGAGACCGAGGAGAGCAACGGGCCGCGGCGTCGCGAGGCGGACCTGCGCGGAGCGCTGGACAATCCGAACGGCGACAACGGACTCGGTGAGGAAGAGCCTGCCGTCGAAGGCGAACCGGAAGGGGAGGTCCACGCGCTCTCCGAAGCGGCCGAGCAGGACTATCAGCTCGCCCGCGCCATCGACCTGCTGCGTGGTCTGGCCCTTTACAACCAGCGTGTCGTAAACTAGCGAAAGGATACGAACGCTGATTCGGCGCAGGGGGTGCCGGAGAGCGGGCCGCCATAGGAGCCCGGAATCGAAGCATGACGAGTCGTCTTGGGACAGCTCGCTGGCCGCAGCGCCGCGCGTGGGATGACTGCGCGCGGCCTGCGGCGCTGTAACGGCTTCCGCCTTGCGTAGACCCTCGATCGGTTCCCTGCTGCTGGCCGGCGCCTGGCTGCTGGTGCTGGGCGGTCTGGGGGCGCTGGCGGCCTTTGCGCTGCTGACCGCGCCGCCGCCGTCAGCCGATCCGGTCCAGGTCGCCCTGCCGTCGCCGCCTCCCGCCATGATCGTGGCCCTCGACCCTCCGCCAGCCCCGCCCGCGACCTCTCAGGCCACCCCTCAGGCCACCCCCGAAGAAGCGACAGCCGGGGACGGCGGCAACGAGGAGACGCCGGCCACGGCCGAAGCGGCCGGAACCGCAGAGGCCGGAACCGCAGAGGCAGGGACCGCAGAGGCAGGGACCGCAGAAACAGGGGCCGCAGAGACCGACGCAGCAGAAGCCGGCGCAGCAGAAGCCGGCGCAGCAGAGACCTCCGACACGGCTGCCTCCGCCTCTCCCGCGCCGGAGGCACCGAGCGCTCCCGGCCCGGCGGAGGCCCAAGAGGCACCCGCGAACCCCGCGCCGCAGAGCGCGGACGCCCAGTCGCCGACAGACTCTCCGGCGACGGCCGCCGAGAGCGGCGCGTCCGAGGCCGCAGAAGAAGCTCCGCAACCGGCCCGGCAGGCAAGCGTCCCAGACGAGGCCGCCGCGCCCACGGGCAGCGGCGAAGCAGCCAGCGTCGCCCTGCCACAGCCCAAGCCGGCGGCCCCTGCGGCGCTGACCGAAAGCGATCTGGCCGCAACACCGAACCCGGGGCTGGACCCCACACCTGATCAAGTGGCCGCACTGCCTGATGCAGAAGCCGAGGCCCCGCAAAGTGTCAGCGTGCCGATCATTCCCCCGGCACCCGAGGATCTGCCGTACTGGGAACGCTTTCGCCAACCTTTCAACACCGAGGATCAGCGGCCCCGGATTGCCGTGGTGCTCACCGGGCTCGGCCTTTCCGACAGCGCCACCCAGGCGGCGATCGACAATCTGCCGCCGGCCATCACCCTCTCCTTCAGTCCTTACGCCCGCGGTCTGGAACGCTGGATCGCCCTGGCCCGCGCGCGCGGCCACGAGGTGATGATCGACCTGCCGATGGAGCCGGCCAGTTTTCCCAACGACGATCCGGGCCCGCAGGCCCTGCTCACCAGTCTCAGCGCGGAAGACAATCTCGACCGCCTGGACTGGGTGCTGAGCCGCGGCAGCGCCTACGTAGGCGTGGCCGGCACCATGGGTTCGCGTTTCACCGCCTCGCGCGAGCATATGGAGACCCTGCTGAGGGAACTGAAGTCGCGCGGCCTGATCTTTCTCGACAACCGCACGACGGAACGCTCGGTGGCGCCGGATGTGGCGGCCGAGATCGGCCTGAAGAGCGCCTTCAACAACCGCTCCATCGACGAACGCCAGGCCAGCCGCGTGGCGATCGACGCGCGACTGGCGCAGATCGAGCGCATCGCGCTGTCGGAAGGATCGGCCGTCGCCATGGCCCAGCCTTATCCCGTCACCCTGCAGCGCCTCGCCGATTGGTCCACGGAGATCAACGCCCGCGGTATGGTGATCGCCCCGATTTCCGCCCTGGTGGGCCGGCAGGAGAGCCGCTGATGCTGAGCCCGAAGCAGATCGCCAAGCTGCCCTACCGCCCCTGCGTCGGCATCCTGCTGCTGAACGGGGAGAACCGCGTTTTCGTCGCCCGGCGCATCGATGCCAAGAAGGACAACCCGCTCGCCTGGCAGATGCCCCAGGGGGGCATCGACAAGGGTGAGAACCCCAAGGCGGCGGCGCTGCGCGAACTGCACGAGGAGATCGGCACCGACAACGTCACGGTGCTTGCCGAGACCGGCGACTGGCTGCGCTACGACTTCCCGCCGGCCCTGGTGGAGCGGGTACGCGGCGGGCGCTACCGCGGGCAGGAACAGAAGTGGTTTGCCATGCGCTTCCTCGGCGCCGACAGCGAGATCAATCTGGAGACCAAGCATCCGGAGTTCAGCGACTGGCGCTGGGAAGACTTCCACCGGCTGCCGGACCTGACCATCGCTTTCAAGCGCGACACCTATCAGGCCGTGCTGCAGGAATTCGCGCACCTTGTCGCGTGAGATGCGGCTGGCGGCCCTCGGCGAACAGAGAGTGGGAAGCCCTTAAGGCCAGGCGGGGTTTAGGCGGCGACGGCGCGGCGGCTGCGCAGGCGCAGCATGGCAAAAGCCAGACGGGACACCAGCGACGACAAGCGGCTCTGCGGGTTGAGGCCCGCCGCCTTGAAGATCATCGAAACGGCGCGCTGCACGTGATCGGGCTGATAGCAGGCGTAGACCCGGTTCAGATAGGCCTGCCCATGGCGCTTGCGGTCGTAAGGGGTGCCGTCGTCGTTGGCCGCGAAAAAGGCATAGGCGAGTTCGTCGTCCTCGCTTTCACCGATCCGGCCGAGGGCCACCCCGATGCGGCGCCAGCGGCCGATCTTCTCCCGCTCCAGGTAGCGGTTCAGATGGGTGTAGAAGAGCTTGTAGTGCCGGAGTTCGTCAGCCGCGATCTTCCGGCAGATCTCCTTCAGGACCGGCTCATCGGTCATTGACGCCATGGAAGCGTAGAAGGACGAGGTCCCGACCTCCACGATGCAGCGGGCCACAAGCTCTCCGGAGCGCGAGCCGCGCACCGAGGCCGCGGCGTCCACCGGGATCTGATAGCCCGCGCGGAAACGCTCGAAACAGGCGTCGAAATCGAAGCTGGGGTCCGCCATCGCCGCCCAGCGTCCAAGCGCTTCGCCGTGCTGGACCTCCTCACGCGCCCAGACTTTGGCCGCCTGCTGGAACTCCGCATCGTCGGGAAAGACGTTGCAGAGATAATCGGCATAAACGCCGCCGTTATACTCGACCATGCCGGCTGCTTTAACGAGCTTGAGCAGCTCCGGATCCACCTTTTCAGGATCGAAGCGCTGCCAGGAAATGTCGTCGAGAGTCCAGTGACCGACCGCCATCGTGATTGCCTACGCCCACCAAAAAAACGCGTTCCAGCACTATGACACTTTAGTGAATCGCGGAGAATCGCCGCAGCCTAACATAGGGTTGCGGACAATCAACCACTACAATCAGGTGCGAACGAACGCGGCCTTTCGCAAGAGGGGTAGGTCCCGGAAAAGGCCGCGGAAAGGTGCCTAAGCGGCTGCCTGCAACATGGCCTCGGCGACCGCGATGCGGCGCTCGGCATTGGCCTTTTCAGCGTCGTCCTTAGCGTCAAGAAGGTCGTCGCGGGCGTCGCTCAGGCGCTGCTCGGTGGCCGCGCGGTCGATCTCACCCACCGCGACGGCCTCTTCGGCCAGGACCGTACAGCGGGCGGGAGTCACCTCGGCAAAGCCGCCGGCAACGAAGATCGATTCGCTGACCGCGCCGCCGTTGTGAACCTGGATCACGCCGGGCCTGAGGGTGGAGATCAACGGCGTGTGACGGGTCAGCACGCCGAAGTCGCCCTCCTCGCCCGGGACCACGACCATGTCGACCTCTTCGGAGAGCAGCAGCCGCTCCGGAGAAACCAGTTCGAATGACACCTTGCCTTCGGCCATGACCTTTTCGTCCGCCTTTTATTCCAGGCTTTCGTTTGCCCGCGGGTTAAGAAATCAGGCCGCTTCAGCCGCCAGCTTGCGGGCCTTTTCGACGGCCTGCTCGATGGCGCCGACCATGTAGAAGGCCGCCTCGGGCAGGTGGTCGTACTCGCCGTCGCAGATGCCCTTGAAGCCGCGCACGGTGTCTTCGATGGAGACCTGCACGCCGGGGCTGCCGGTGAAGACCTGGGCGACGTCGAAGGGCTGGGACATGAAGCGCTGGATCTTGCGCGCGCGGGCCACGGTGAGCTTGTCCTCTTCCGAGAGCTCGTCCATGCCCAGGATGGCGATGATGTCCTGCAGGGCCTTGTAGCTCTGCAGAATGCGCTGCACCTCACGGGCGACGTTGTAGTGTTCCTCGCCAACCACCTGGGGGTCGAGAATACGGCTGGTGGAGTCGAGCGGGTCGACCGCCGGATAGATGCCCAGCTCTGCGATCTGGCGCGACAGCACCGTCGTCGCGTCCAAGTGGGCGAAGGAGGTGGCCGGCGCCGGGTCGGTCAGATCGTCGGCCGGCACGTAGATGGCCTGCACCGAGGTGATGGAGCCCTTCTTGGTCGTCGTAATGCGCTCCTGCAAGGTGCCCATGTCCGTGGCCAAAGTCGGCTGATAGCCCACCGCCGAGGGAATGCGGCCCAGCAGCGCCGAGACCTCGGAACCGGCCTGGGTGAAGCGGAAGATGTTGTCCACGAAGAACAGCACGTCCTGGCCTTCCTCGTCGCGGAAGTACTCGGCCTGGGAGAGGCCGGTCAGAGCGACGCGGGCGCGCGCGCCCGGGGGCTCGTTCATCTGGCCGAAGACCAGCGCCACCTTGGAATCGCCTTCAAGATCGATGACGCCGGATTCCATCATCTCGTGATAGAGGTCGTTGCCCTCGCGGGTCCGCTCGCCGACCCCGGCGAAAACCGAATAACCGCCGTGGGTTTTCGCAACGTTGTTGATCAGCTCCTGAATCAGCACCGTCTTGCCGACGCCGGCGCCGCCGAAGAGGCCGATCTTGCCGCCACGCGAATAGGGCGCCAGCAGATCGACGACCTTGATGCCGGTGACCAGCATCTCGGCTTCGGTGGACTGATCGGCGAACTCCGGCGCCTCGCGGTGGATCGGCGCGCTGCGTGCCGTGTTCACGGGTCCGCGCTCGTCGATGGGCTCACCCACCACGTTGATGATGCGCCCCAGCATTTCCGGGCCCACCGGCACCGAAATCGGGCTGCCGGTGTCTTTCACTTCCTGGCCGCGCACCAGGCCCTCGGAGGCGTCCATGGCGATGGAGCGCACCATGTTCTCGCCCAGGTGCTGCGCAACCTCCAGAACCAGGCGCTTGCCGTCGTTGGTGGTCTCCAGCGCGTTGAGGATCGGCGGCAGGTCGCCGGTGAACTGCACGTCCACCACCGGGCCCATCACCTGGGTAACTTTGCCAACGAGGTTGTCTGCCATAGTCTTGCTCCTTGGTAGCCGCTTGCGCCCTTCGCCGTGACGAGCGCGCCGCGGCAGCCGCCGTTACATCGCTTCCTTAGCGGAAATAATCTCAATCAGTTCGCCGGTGATCGCGGCCTGACGGGTGCGGTTATAGACCAGCGTCAGGCTGTTGATCATCTCGCCGGCGTTGCGCGTCGCGTTGTCCATCGCGGTCATGCGGGCGCCGTGCTCGCTGGCCGCATTCTCCAACAGAGCCTTGAAGATCTGAATGGAGATGTTGGTCGGCAGCAAGGCGGTGAGGATCTCCTCCTCACCGGGCTCGTACTCATAGACCGCGCCGTTCAGTGCGTCGTTGCCGTCGCCTTCATCAGCCCCGTTGTCGGCGCTGCTCTCGTCGCCGTTCCCATTCTCGGCCTTCGCCGGCGCCGCGAAGGGGATCAACTGCTGCGGCGTGACGATCTGCGAAATGGCCGAGCGGAACTCGGCATAGAACATCGTGCAGACGTCGAACTCGCCGGCCTCGAACATCGCCACCACCCGCTCGCCGATGGCCGCCGCCTTGTCGAAGGAAAGGCTGGGCCGCGCGATGTCTTCGACGGTGTCGATGATGCGCTCGCCGAAGTCGCGGCGCAGCTGGTCGCGCCCCTTCCGGCCCACACAGATGAACTTCACCGTCTTGCCCTGCTCCAGCAGGGCATTGGCGGTGCGGCGCGCCTCGCGCACGATGGAGGTGTTGAAGCCGCCGCAGAGACCGCGGTCGGCCGTAGCCACAACGATAAGATGGGTCTCGTCGCTGCCGCTGCCGGCCAGCAGCTTGGGTGCACCGGCCTGCCCGGCCGCCGCAGCGGCCAGGGAGCCCAGCATGCGCTCCATACGCTGTGCGTAGGGCCGTGAGGCCTCCGCCTGCTCCTGCGCACGGCGCAGCTTGGCGGCGGCCACCATCTTCATGGCCGAGGTGATCTTGCGCGTCGACTTGACGCTGTCGATCCGAACTTTCAGGTCTTTGAGATTCGGCATAAGCCGTCCCCGCTCCGCCCTCTTGCTAGTGGATCAAACCGCTTCGCGATCAGGCGGCGAAGGTCTTGGCGAAGGAATCGAGGAAGGTCTTCAGCTTTTCCTCGGTCCCTTCGGAGATGGCCTGCTCTGTGCGGATCGCTGTCAGGATGTCGGTCCCTTCGGCCCTCAGCTTCGCCAGAAGCTGGGCCTCGAAGGCAGTCACCTGGTTGACCGGCACGCCGTCGACATAGCCGCGCACCCCGGCGAAAATCACCGCGACCTGCTCCTCGACTGCCAGCGGCGAGTACTGCGGCTGCTTCAGCAGCTCTGTCAGGCGCGATCCGCGTGCCAGCAGACGCTGGGTGGCGGCATCGAGGTCGGAGGCGAACTGCGAGAAGGCTTCCATCTCGCGGAACTGGGCCAGCTCCAGCTTGATGGTGCCGGCCACCTGCTTCATCGCCTTGATCTGCGCCGAAGAGCCCACGCGGCTGACCGAGAGACCGACGTTCAGCGCCGGGCGGATGCCCTTATAGAACAGGCCGGTTTCCAGGAAGATCTGGCCGTCGGTGATGGAGATCACGTTGGTGGGGATGTAGGCGGAGACGTCGCCGGCCTGGGTTTCGATGACCGGCAGGGCGGTCAGGCTGCCGTTGCCGGCATCATCGCCCATCTTCGCTGCCCGCTCCAGCAGGCGGGAGTGCAGATAGAAGACGTCGCCGGGATAGGCTTCGCGGCCCGGCGGGCGGCGCAGCAGCAGCGACATCTGGCGATAGGCGACGGCCTGCTTGGAGAGATCGTCGTAGATGATCACGGCGTGGGCGCCGTTGTCGCGGAAGAACTCGCCCATGGTGCAGCCGGTGTAAGGCGCCAGGAACTGCAGCGGTGCCGGCTCGGAGGCCGTCGCCGAGACGACGATGGAGTATTCCAGCGCGCCGTAGTCTTCCAGGGTCTTCACGAACTTGGCGACCGAGGAGCGCTTCTGCCCGACGGCGACATAGATGCAGTAGAGCTTCTTCGACTCGTCGTCGCCCTGGTTGATGGGCTTCTGATTGATGATGGTGTCGAGCGCGATGGCGGTCTTGCCGGTCTGGCGGTCGCCGATGATGAGCTCGCGCTGGCCGCGGCCGATGGGGATCAGCGCGTCGATGGCCTTCAAGCCCGTCTGCATGGGCTCATGCACCGACTTGCGCGGGATGATGCCCGGCGCCTTCACGTCGACGCGGCGGCGCTCGGCGCCCTCGATCGGGCCCTTGCCGTCGATCGGATTGCCCAGAGCGTCGACGACGCGGCCGAGCAGGCCGCGGCCCACCGGCACGTCGACGATCTCGCCGGTGCGCTTGACGGTGTCGCCTTCCTTGATGCCGCGGTCCTCGCCGAAGATGACGACACCGACGTTGTCGACCTCCAGGTTGAGGGCCATGCCCTTGATGCCGCCGGGGAACTCGACCATCTCGCCGGCCTGGACGTTGTCGAGGCCGTAGATGCGGGCCACGCCGTCACCGACGGAGAGCACCTGGCCCACCTCGGCGACATCCGCCTCGTTGCCGAAGTTTTCGATCTGGTCTTTCAGAATGGCGGAGATTTCCGCGGCGCGGATGTCCATCATCCGACCCCTTTCATGGCGAGTTGAAGTCTTTGCAGTTTGCTGCGCAGGGACGAGTCGATCATGCGGCTGCCGACCTTCACGACGAGACCGCCGATGAGGGCGGGATCGACCTTGAGGTCGAGCTTGACTTTGTTGCCCGCCGTCGAGCGCAGGGCATCGAGAAGGGCTGCCTGCTGGCTTTCCGAAAGGCTGCGGGCCGAAGTGACCTCTGCCGTCACCTCCCCGCGCCGGCGCGCCAGCTCGGCCAGGTAGCCTTCGATCATCGCGGAGAGCGCGAAGAGCCGATGGTTGTCGGCGACGACCAGAACGAAACGGCGGGTCAGTTCGCCGATGCCGGCCTGGTCCATCACCGCGGCGATGGCCTTGCTCTGCTGCGCGCGGGAATACAGCGGAGAGGACAGCAGGCGCTGCAGATCGCCGCTGTCGGCGATGAGTCTGCGCAGCTGCTGCAGGTCCCCGGCGACCTCATCGAGCGCTTTGCGCTCATCGGCCAGATCAAGCAACGCGGAGGCATAGCGCCCTGCCAGGTCGCTCAAGCTCGTGTTATCACCAGCCAAGCCCGATTTCCTCGAAAGTCCTTGTTACCCCTGCCCGCGCGGCTAACCCATTATCCGGAAATCGGTTACGTGGAATACGTGGAAGAGGTCCGATCCCGCCTGGGCCTTGCACACGGCGGGGTTCCCGCCGACGAGCGCGGGTTTGGTATCATAGCTGAAAGGGCGTTGCAAGGAACCTCGGCGACAGCCGGAAAGCCCCTGAAGCCAAAGGGTTTAGGCCGGTTCCGGCGCTGCCCCCATGGCCGCCTTCATGCCCTCCATCATCTCCTCCATGCTGGGGGTGCGCAGGTGCTTGGCGAGGCCCCAGGAATGCCCGAAGGGGTCGACGATACGCCCGAAGCGATCACCCCAGAACATGTCGGCGGGCGGGTTCACGCCCTGGGCTCCGGCGGCCACCGCCGCCTCGTAGGTGGCGTCGACATCCGCCACATAGAGATGCAGGCTGACGGCCGTCCCGCCCAGGATGAGCGGCGAGGTGTTGCCGAAATCCGGCATCTCCTCGGCCATCATGATGCGGGAATCGCCGATCTCGATCTCTGCGTGCATCACCAAGCTGCCGTCGGGGGCCGGCATGCGCAGCACCTCGCGGGCGCCGAAGATCTTCTCGTAATAGGCGATGGCCGCCGGCACGTCCTTCACCACGATGTGCGGGGTGACCGTGTGCATGCCTTCCGGTATTGCACTGGCTGCTTTGCTCATCTCGTTCTCCCTTTCTGGTTGGGCCTTTTTTCGGCTTCGAAAGCGCCGGCTGCCGACCTGCTACGCGAGACGGCATCACCCAACCACAGCGAGCGATCGACTGCCGGAACTCTTCAGCGCTGCGGTGATTGAGAGAATTCTAACGCATAGCATTGCAGCCTGCGCAGGGAAATTTCGCGACCCCATACCGCTTCGGCCCGGAAGGATGGCCAGGAGGAAGGGCGGCTACAGAAAGCTGTAGGGGTCGATATCCACCTGCAGGCGCAGGTTCGAGGGCGGCTTTATCGCCTGAATCCAGGGCAGCAGCGCCGCCTGGAGGCGAAAGCCGCGGGACGCCTTCACCAGAAAACGGCGGCGGTGCCGCCCGCGCAGCACTGCCAGCGGGGCGGGGGCCGGCCCGAGAATCGTCAGCCCCGGCTGCCGCGGTGCCGTGCGTGCCAGGGCCGCGGCCACGGCATCGACCTGTCCCGGGTCCGGGCTCGACAGGATGACCGCGGCCAGGCGGCCGAAGGGCGGCAGGCCCGCCTCCCGCCGGGCCTCGGACTCGGCGGCCAGGAAGGCATCGCGCCCGCCGCCGGCCAGCGCCTGCATCACCGGGTGCTCCGGCTCGCTGGTCTGCAGCAGCACCCGGCCCGGCCGCTCGGCCCGGCCGGCCCGGCCCGCCACCTGATGCAGCAACTGATAAGTGCGCTCCGCCGCGCGCAGATCGCCGCCGAAGAGGCCGAGGTCGGCGTCGACCACGCCGACCAGCGTGAGCTGCGGGAAGTGGTGGCCCTTGGCGACGATCTGGGTCCCGATCAACAGGTCGATCTCGTGCCGCTGGACGGCGCGCACCATGTCTGCCGCCGCGTCGGGTCCGGTCAGGGTATCGCTGGTCATCAGCCCGCTGCGGGCTTCGGGGAAAAGAACCCGCGTCTCCTCCGCCAGACGTTCGACGCCGGGGCCGCAGGCGACCAGGCTGCCCTCGCTGCCGCAGTCGGGGCAGTTGCGCGGCAAACGCCCGGAAAAGCCGCAGTGGTGGCATTGCAGGCGCCCGGCAAGGCGGTGCTCCACCAGCCAGGCCGTGCAGTTCGGGCACTGCAGGCGATGGCCGCAGGCGCGGCAGAGGGTGAGCGGCGCATAGCCGCGGCGATTGAGAAACAGCAGCACCTGCTCGCCAGCGTCGAGGGTCTCGGCGATCGCCCCGCGCAGGGCCGTGGAGAGCCAGGCCTGCCCGCCGCCGGGAGAAGAGCCGCCGGGCGTTTCCAGGCGCGGCGGCTTGTCGGCCCGCAGATCGACCAGCGATATCTCCGGCAGGCGGGCGCCGCCGTGGCGTTCCGGCAGACTCAGCTCCGCATAGCGCCCGGCCTGCACGTTGTTCAGGGTTTCCAGCGACGGCGTCGCCGAGGCGAGGATGGCGGGGATGCCGCCGAGCTGGGCACGGACCACCGCCATGTCGCGGGCGTGGTAGGGCACGCCGTCTTCCTGTTTGAAGGCGGACTCGTGCTCCTCGTCGACGACGATAAGGCCGAGGTCGGGAAACGGCAGGAAGAGCGCCGAGCGCGCGCCCACCACCACCGGCGCGTTGCCATGAGCAACCGCCCGCCAGGTGGCGCGGCGCTGGGCCGAAGTGAGGTCTGAATGCCAGAGTGCCGGCGCGACGCCGAAGCGCGCCTCGAAGCGCTCCAGCCACTGCGCCGAGAGCGCGATCTCCGGCAGCAGCACCAGGGCCTGTCGGCCCGTCGCCAGGACAGCGGCCAAAGCCTCGAAGTAGACCTCGGTCTTACCGGAGCCGGTTACGCCGTCCAGCAGCGTGACCGAAAAGGCGTCGGCGGCAATCGTTTGACGCAGCGCCGCCGCGGCCGCGCTCTGACTGTCCGAGAGCGGCGGCCCGGAACGCTCCGGGTCGGGCGCCGCAAAGCGCGCCTCGCGCAGCACCGACACCGCCTCCACGACGCCGGCTTTCTCCAGCCCTTTGACGACCGAGGTCCCGACAGCGGCCGCCGCGGCGATCTCGGCGAGCGGGCGGGCCGGCGAGTCCTCCATCTCTTCCAGCACGCGGCGGCGGGCCGGCGTGAGCCGCAGGTCCGGCGGCAGGGACCGCTCGGCGCGGCGGTAGAGGGTGACGAGCCGCGGCGGCTCCAGCGCCGAGGGCGAACTGAGCGCCATGCGCAGCACCGCACCGGGCGCCGCCAGGGTGTAGTCCGAAACCCAGGCGAGGAAGCGCCGCGCGACAGCGGTCAGCGGCGGCACGGGGCAGGTGTCGATCACCGGCCGCAGGCGCTCCAGCGGCAGGACCTTCCCGCCCCCGTCGCCGGCCGCCGGCCGGCCGTCGTCCGGCAGCAGGTCCCAGACCACGCCGAAGAGTTCCCGCTGACCGAGCGGTACCGTCACCACCGAGCCGGTTTCCACCTCCAGACCCTCGGGCACCAGATAGTCGTAGGCACCGGCCAGCGGGAGGGGCAGCAGCACCGCCGCGCGGCGCGGCTGTGTCTGGGCCTGTCTCTGCGGCTGTGTCTCTGCTGCGCCATCCTCCAGAGGAAGGGTGGCAGTGCTGGCAAGGCGCTTGGGCATGGGCTACACTCTAGCCGACGCCAAAGGGAAGGGCCATCGCCCGGCAGGCTAGACCCCCGGCAGCAAACCCGGCAAGGAAGAGGACGAACCGGACAGCATGAAGTTCTTCATCGACACCGCCGATGTGGCGGAGATCCGCGATCTGGCGGCCACCGGACTGGTGGACGGCATCACCACGAACCCCTCGCTGGTCGCAAAGACCGGACGCGACTTCTTCGAGGTGCTGCACGAGATCTGCGAGGTCGTGCCGGGCCCCGTCAGTGCCGAGGTCACCGCCGTCGACTACGACGAGATGGTCAGCGAGGGCCGCAAGCTGGCTGCGCTGGCCCCCAACATCGTCGTCAAGGCGCCGTTGACCGTCGACGGTCTGAAGGCCTGCAAGACGCTCTCCGACGAAGGCACCAAGGTCAACGTCACGCTCTGCTTCTCGGCGGCTCAGGCGATCCTCGCGGCCAAGGCGGGCGCCACCTACATCTCGCCCTTCGTCGGCCGCCTGGACGACACCGGCATCGACGGGCTGGAACTGATCGCCGACATCGTCGAGATCTACGAAGCCTATCCGGACTTCACCACCGAGGTTCTGGTCGCTTCGGTGCGCAACTCCGGCCACATCATCGAGGCCGCCAAGATGGGCGCCCATGTCGCCACCATCCCGCCGGCGGTGCTGCGCGCCATGTACAAGCATCCGCTGACCGACAAGGGGCTGGAGGCGTTCCTGGCCGACTGGGCGAAGACCGGACAGTCCATCCTGCAGCGCGACGACAGCGCCGAGCGCCGCAGTGCCTGAAAGCGAAACCCAGGGTAAAGAGGGTCGCGACAAAGGCCGCGAGACCAAAGCCGGAACCAACGGCACCGCGAAGAGCGGTTCTGACCAGACTCCGGACCGCGACGACAAGGCCGCATCGAAGACGGCCACATCGAAGGTGGGGCAGGCGGTGTCCGGCGACCAGGTCGCGGCCTATCTGCGCCGCCATCCGGAGTTCCTGGCGGACAACCCCGACCTTCTGGACAGTCAGGAACCGCCCGCGCGCGCCCAGGGCGACGGCGTGATCGACCTGCAGCAGGTTCAGGTCCAGCGCCTGCGCGACAAGGTCGGCAACCTGACCTCCCTGCGCGACGAGTTGCTCTCCGCAGGACGCAACAACCTCTCGATCCAGAACCGCGTCCACCGCTCGGTGCTGGCAATTCTCAACGCGCGCAGCTTCGAGGAGTTCGTCGAGACCATCACCACCGACATGGCGGCGATCCTGGATCTGGACGTGGTCACCATCGGCGTCGAGAAAACCGGCGAAGGCAGCACCTGGCGCCCCACAGCCGGGGTTTACTGTCTGGAGGCGGGCAGCATCGACGCCCTGCTGGGCCCAAGCGGCACTCTGCTGCTGCGCGACAACATCACCGGCGATCCGGCCATCTTCGACGGCGCCGCCGGCATCGTGCAGTCCGATGCCCTGATCCGCCTCAACATCAGCGAGACGACTCCGCCGGCACTGCTGGCGCTCGGCTCCCGCCAGACCGGTGCCTTTCACGCCGGCCAGGGGACCGAACTCCTGAGCTTCCTGTCGCAGGTGCTGGAGGTCTCGTTCCGGTCATGGCTGAACCTGCCGCCAAGGCTGTAGGCAAGCCCGGCGTCAAACGCCGCGAAACCCAATTGCAGGGAGTGCTGACGGCGGCGGCGCCCGACCTGCAGGCAGCCCTTCGCGATTGGCAGACCTGGCTGAAGGACGAGCGGCGCGCCTCGCCCCACACGCTCCTGGCCTACCAGCGCGATCTGCAGCACTTCCTCGTCTTCCTCACCGAACACCGCGGCAAGCCGGCCTGCCTGAAGGATCTCTCGGCGCTGACCGCCGGCGACTTCCGCGCCTGGCTGGCGTCCCGCGCCGCCGAGGGGCTGGAGCGCAGCTCCACCGCGCGGGCACTGTCCAGCCTGCGCGGCCTCTACCGCTGGCTGACCAGGCGCGGCTTGGCGGAAAACGCCGCCCTGACCACCCTGCGGACGCCCAAGGTCCGCAAGGCGGTGCCGCGGGCGCTGACTGCCGCCGAAGCCGGCGAGGTGGTCGACAGCGTGGCGGAGTTGAGCGATGCAGACTGGGCCGGCAAGCGCGACTGCGCGGTGCTGCTTCTGCTCTACGGCTGCGGGCTGCGCATCGGCGAGGCGCTCGCGCTGACGCGCGGCGAGGCGCCGAAGCCCGGCCAGGAGAGTTTGCTGGTCACCGGCAAGGGCAACAAGCAGCGCATGGTGCCGCTGCTGCCGATGGTGGGCGAAGCCGTCGCCGACTACCTGGCTGCCTGTCCCTTCGGCGGCGACGCCGGAGCACCGCTGTTCCGCGGCGCCCGCGGCGGCGCCCTCGGCCCGCGGCGGGTTCAGGAAAAGATGGCGGCCCTGCGCAGTCTGCTCGGCCTTCCGGAAGGCGCCACCCCGCACGCCCTGCGCCACTCCTTCGCCACCCACCTGCTGGCCGGCGGGGGCGATCTGCGCGCCATCCAGGAACTTCTCGGTCACGCCTCGCTCTCCACCACCCAGCGTTACACCGACGTCGATGTCGCCGGCCTGCTGGAGGTTTACGACCGGGCGCATCCTCGGACCCATCCGCGCGCGAAGGGACGCTGAAGATCCTATTCCCGGCCCGGGCGCAGGCGCCGGTACAGCAGCCGCCCGAGTTCGGGAACGAAGCGCTGTTCCTCGAAGCCGGCCTTCTCCAGAACCCGGCGTGAGGCCGGGTTGTCTTCGCGCACGAAGGCCCTGACCTCGGGCAGACCCAGCGCCCCATCGGCCAGGTCCAGGGCGGCCGTCACCAACTCGGTCGCATAACCCTTTCCCCAGGCTTCCGGATGAAAGGCGTAGCCGACCTCCACCCCCCATCCGGGATCGAAGGGATCTTCGTAGATACCGCCCCAGCCGACAATGCGCTGCGCGTCGCGGGTCAGGATCGCCCAGGGCGCATAGCCGTCGCGGCGGCGGCGACGCTCGTGCAGGGCGATGCGCCGCCGGCAATGGCGCAGAGACTCGTCCAGATGTGTGAACTGCATGGCCTGCGGGTCGCCGAGAAAGGCAAAGAGCGCCGGCACGTCCTTCAGCGTCGGCGGACGCAACAGCAGGCGATCGGTCTCCAGCATCATCGACGGACGGCCTCCCGTCCCAGCAGGGCCAGGATCAAGGGTCCAACCAGGACACCGAGGCCGAGCAGTGCAAAGGCAAGGCCCCAGGCGAGCCCGGCCCCGGCGCCGCCGCCGAGATCCAGCACCACGCCGAAGGCCAGCGGTGAGAGAAAGCCGGCGCCGAAACCCAGCAGGGCATGCAGCGCCATGGTGGCGCCGCGCCGTTCCGGCGTTGCGGCGATCACCGCGCCGGCAGTCAGTGCCCCGGAGTCCGCCATGATGAGAATGCTGTAGACCAGCAGAACCGCGGCGAGGAGCCACAACGGCACGGCGGCGATGAAGCCGAGGAAAAGCGCGATCCCGCCGGAGCCGACCATGACCAGGGAGACGACACGGCGGCGCCCGAAAGCGGTGGCCACTTCGTTGCCGAGGATCGAGGCGGGCAGTCCCAGCAGCAGCAGGACCGTCGCCACCTGGGTCGGCGTCCAACTGCTTTCGGCCAGGACCGGTTGCCAAGTGAAGGCGAAGACCAGAAAGGCGACCAGCCAGGCGCGAAAGCCGAAAAGCTCCCAGATGTGGGCGGCATAGCCGAGGGTGTAGGCCAGCGCCGGGCGGTTGCGGAACACGGGGCGGAAATCGAAGACAGCCGCCGCCGGGGCCGGAGCCTCCGCGCGCCGCGGCAGCGGCCGCACAAAAAGGGCGATCAGCAGAAGGGATGCAAAGGACCCCGCGGCGCCGACAACGAAGGCCCAGGACCAGCCGGCCAGTGCCGTCACCTCCCCCGCGGCAAAAACGGAGAGTGAGGCGCCGATGCCGAAGTGGGCCGTATAGATGGCGACGGAGCGGGCGCGCCCTTCCTCGGGCAGGCGGTCGGACAGCAGTTTCAGGCCGACCATGTAGGTCCCGGCCAGGCTGATGCCGCCACAGAAGCGGAATGCCATGGCGGTCCAGAAGCCGTCGGCAAAGACGGCGAACCCCAGGGCCGCAAGTCCGCCCAACAGACAGGACAGCAGATAGATGCTGCGCGCATCCTGACGGTCGGTGAGCGTGACCAGCACGGGCACCGCCGCCGTGTAGCCCGCGTAGTAGACGCCGCTGACCCAGCCGGCCTCGGTGTTGCTCAGCGCCCAGAGCGGCTGAAAGACCGGAATGAGCGCGGGAAAGGTGGCGTTGCTCAGCATGCCCAGAACCTGGGTCAGGCAAAGCAACGCCACCAGCCGCCAGCCTTTCAGCTCCGATCCCCACACCATAGCGGTCGTTCCCGGCAGTGCCCCGACGCAACGAATCGCCTAAAGCCTAGCTGCTTTGCAGCGGCACTGCCGAGAAAATGCCTGGCGCCCGGGACAGGGAGCAGGGAAAGGGGCCGGCGGTGTTACTTGCCGATGTTGTCGATGATATCGCTCTGCTTGCGGACCGCCAGGAACATCAGCACGGCATCGGCGACCCACCACAGGAAGACCACACCGAGGATCGGCATGCCGACGACGAACGGCAGGGTGAACCAGCCGACCACGGTCAGGATCGCCATGATCACGCCGGAGACCATCTTGCCGAGATACATGCGATGGACCCCCAGGGCGCCGAGGAAGAACCACAGCACGTAGGCGAGAATGATCGACTTGCTGCCGATCGAGAACTTGAGCGCAGAGCGCACCTCCTCTTCGGAGACGGTATTCTTGATATCAGTCATCGTTTTTCCTTTCCATGATGACGAGACGGAACGACGGCACCTGTTCGCCGCTCCCCTAGGGCGGTGCATCAGAGGGAGGGGTTACCTGGACCGATGGTGTGTCGCCCCAACCGGCTCCGGGGGTTCAATGAGGGCCGGAGAGTGCCGGACTGGCCAAATTCGGCCGCCGCAGCCGGGGCCTGCGGAAAGGATCGGAATCCCTAGGCAGATCCGCTATACTGGAGCCATGCTTCCCGCTCTTGTCGTCTTCGACTGCGATGGCGTGCTGGTCGACAGCGAAACCATCGCCAACCGCATCATGGCCGAGTGCATTACCGCCGCAGGCCTGCCGATCACCTATGAGGACTGCCGCAACCGCTTTGTCGGCGGCACCCTGCAACGTGTCATCGACACGGTGGAGCAGTGGCTCGGCCGCCCGCTGCCGCCGGGCTGGAAGGCCGATTTCGAGGCCCGGCGCGATGCGGCCTTTCGCGCGGAGCTGCAGCCCGTGCCCGGTGTCGCCGCGGCGATCGAGACGATCCGGAAGAGCGGCGTTCCGATCTGCGTGGCGTCTTCCGGCAACCTCGAGAAAATGGACCTGACCCTGGGCCTCACCGGTCTGAAAGAGCACTTCGAGGGGCACATCTTCTCCGCCACCATGGTCGCCCGCGGCAAGCCGCATCCCGACCTTTTCCTTTTCGCCGCCGAACAGATGGGGCAGATGCCGGAGACCTGCGTGGTGGTGGAGGACAGCCTGCTCGGCACCGCGGCGGGGATTGCCGCCGGCATGCGCGTGCTGGCCTATGCCGCCGAGGGCGACGAGGACGCCCTGACCGCTGCTGGCGGCCAGACCTTCACCGACATGGGAGCGCTGCCGGGCCTTCTGGGAATCGGCGCCACCGCCCGTCTGGGTGCCGCCGACTGACGCGCACGTCACTGGCCCGGGCCACGATCCCGGCGCCATCCCGGCCGCAGCTCTAGAAGATCGAGACGTCCAGGATAACCGGCACCATGGACAGCAGCAGCAGAACCGCCATCGCCGCGTTGAAGCGCCGCAGGCGCAGCGGATCGTCCAGCAGGCGGCGCAGCGCGACGCCCGAGACCGCCCAGAGGCTGATACTGGGCAGGTTCACGACGCCAAAGAGCAGGATCACCAGAACCAGGCTCGCCACATAGTCCGACGTCGATCCGCCGCCGGCGGTGTAGGAGACGGTGACGATCAGCGCCACCGCCCAGGCTTTCGGGTTGAGCCACTGCAGCAGGGCGGCCTGCAGAAACCGCAGCGGCCGTCCCGCGGCGCTCTCAGGATCGCCGGGCGCCGGCGCGCTGCGGAAGATCTTCCAGGCCAGCCAGAAGACGTAACCCAGGCAGGCAATCTTCAGGATCGTGGCTGCAAGGGGATAACGCTGCAGGACGGGGCCAAGGCCCAATCCGATCACCAGGACCATGAAGAGAAAGCCGAAGCTGATGCCCAGCACCAAGGGCAGGCTGCGCCGAAACCCGAAGTTCACGCCCGAGGCCAGGAGCAGGAAGTTGCCGGGCCCCGGCGTCACCGAGGTTACGAAGGCAAAGCCGGCCAGGGCCAGGATCAGGTTTGCGTCCATTTCAGCACCGTTCGGGCAGTCTAGGGGGGAGTCTTAGGGGGGCGGTTTCATTGGAGCTTGACCCAAACGGCCGCTGGCGTAACTGTCTGTCCGTCCAGATTTGTTATCAGATCGTCTCAGAATTGACGCGAAATGGATAATCAGGACCTTCTGAGCGAAGTTTTCGCGACCCTCCGGCTGCGCAGCGCGCTTTACTTCCGCGCCGACCTGGCGGGGCCCTTCGCCGTCGAGGTGCCGGCGGAACGGCGCCTTGTGCGCTTTCATTTCCTGCGCCGCGGCGCCTGCTGGGTGCGGGCCAAAGCAGAAAGCGCCGTGGTCCAGCTTGGCGAGGGGGAACTGGTCATTCTGCCCAACGGCGGCGCCCATGTGCTGTCCGATACGGCCGAGCGGCCGCCGCTGCCGCTGCCCGCCGTGCTGGCTGCAGCCCCGCCGGGGGACGATGGCGTGCTGCGCTACGGCGAGGGCGGCGGGCGCGCCGAGCTGCTCTGCGGCTTCTGCCAGTTCGATGAGGAGATCGACCACCCGGTGCTCGCCAACCTGCCGTCCCTGATGGTGCTGCGTCCGCAGGACCTTGGCCGCCAGCCCTGGACCCGGACCACCTTGCGGCTGCTCGACCTGGAGAGCGAACTGGCCGGCGCGGGCATGCAGGGAATCCTCACGCGGCTGCTGGAGATCCTCTTTATTCAGGCGATGCGGCAGAGCGGCGAGACCGGACTCCCGCAGACCTCGGGATACATGGCAGCGCTGGCCGATCCGCAGCTCTCGAAGGCCCTGCTGGCCATACACCGGGACTGCGCGAGCGCCTGGACCCTGGCCACCTTGGCCAGGGCCGCCGGGATGTCGCGGGCACGCTTTGCCGAGAAGTTCGCGACCATGGTCGGTCAGACGGCGATCGGCTACCTCACCCGCTGGCGGCTCATGAAGGCCCGGCGGCTGCTGGCGGAGAGCGATCTATCGACGGCGGAGATCGCCGAGCGCTGCGGCTACGCCTCTCTGCCCGCCTTCAGCCGCCGCTACAAGGCGGCCTTCGGCATCGGCCCGGGGGCCTTCCGCCGTTCTGCGCGCGGCCGCTGAAGGCGGCGGGCCCCAGGCTCAGATCCCTGGCTCAGATCACGGGCTCAGATCCCTGGCTCAGATGTGGATCGGCCGTCCGTCGACGGCAAGCGCGGCCTCTTTCACCGCCTCGCCCATGCCGGGGTGGGAATGGCAGGTGCGGGCAATGTCCTCCGCTGAACCGCCGAACTCCATGATGGTGACCGCCTCGGCCAGGATGTCGCCGGCCAGCGGCCCCAGGATGTGCACGCCGAGCACCCGGTCGGTGCGTTTGTCGGCCAGGATCTTCACCAGCCCGTCGGTGTCGCCCACGGCGCGGGCGCGGCTGTTGGCGGTGAAGGGGAACTTGCCGACCCGGTAGTCGACGCCCTCTTCCTTCAGTTGCTCTTCCGTCTTGCCGACGCCGGC
This sequence comes from Rhodospirillales bacterium BBD 1991-14, assembly GCA_001657395.1. GTDB lineage: Bacteria > Pseudomonadota > Alphaproteobacteria > Kiloniellales > Kiloniellaceae > Pelagibius. The sequence continues at coordinate 190,133 of LYSY01000007.1, forward strand.
AACCTCCGGCCAGGTGTAGACCACGCCCGGCACGAGGTTGTAGTCGATGTGGCTGGCCTGACCGGCCATCCCCTCGACCGCGACCACGCCGTCTTCCTCGGCCTTGTGGGCCAGCATCGGGCCCGGTACGCAGTCGCCGATGGCATAGATCCCCGGCACCGAGGTCTGGAAATGCTTGTCGACCTGGATGAAGCCGCGGTTGTCCATGGCCACCCCCAGTTCCTTCAGGCCAAGACCCTCGGTGAAAGGGCGCCGGCCGATGGCGACCAGCACCACGTCGGCCTTCATCTCCTCGGCATCGCCGCCCTTGGCGGGCTCCAGGGTCAGGGTGACGGCGCCGTTGGCCTTGGCCGCGGCGGTGACCTTGGTGCCCAGTTTGAACTTCAAACCCTGCTTGGTGAGCACGCGCTGGGTCTGCTTGGCGATCTCCGCATCCATGCCCGGTAGGATGCGGTCGAGAAACTCCACAACAGTCACCTCGGCACCCAGGCGCGACCAGACCGAGCCCATCTCCAGCCCGATGACGCCGGCACCGATCACCACCATGTGGCCCGGCACCTGGTCGAGGGAGAGCGCGCCGGTGGAGGTGACGACCTGCTGCTCGTCGGTGTCGACCCCGGGCAGCGGCGTCGATTCCGAACCCGTGGCGATCAGGATCGACTTCGCATTGAGAAGCTGTTCGCCCCCGTCGCTCAGCGCCACCTTGACGCTGCCGGCCGCGGGGATGGCCCCCCATCCTCTGATGTAGTCCACCTTGTTCTTCTTGAAGAGGAACTCGATGCCGGTGGTGAGATCCTTCACCACCTTGTCCTTGCGGCCCATCATCGCCGGCAGGTCGAGACCCAGGCCCTTGACCGTGATGCCGTGCTCGGCGAAGTGCTTCGCGGCGTCCGAGTACTTTTCGGAGGACTGCAGCAGCGCCTTGGAGGGAATGCAGCCGATGTTGAGGCAGGTGCCGCCCAGCGCGCCGCGGCCTTCTACGCAGGCCGTTTTGAGGCCGAGCTGCGCGGCCCGGATAGCGGCAACATAGCCGCCGGGCCCGCCGCCGATCACCACCAGATCATACTGCGTATCGCTCATGACTTCGCTTTCCCTCGCGGCACCTGAAAAGGGCGGAATGCCTCGGCAGCTTGCCGCATCGCGCCAGGGCGGACAAGGCCGGAAGGGCTGCTGCAGGCGGAAGCCTGCCCTGCCGCCGATGCATGGTGCCCGCGGCTCTTCAGGCCCTATAGTGGTCCGAATTTCTCCGGCCCTCGCGCCGGGATCTCGCGCCGGGGTGGAGAAGGGGTTAGGCTACAGCAAGCGCACCACCCCGGGGCGCCGCAGCCGAACCAGAGCCAGCCGAACCAGAGGACCTGCATGACCGCAAGTCGAGACAAGGAAAGCCTGCGCCGGGCCTGCGACCGCTTCCTGTCGCACGACCAGCCGCTGAACCCGCGCCGCACCCTGGCCGCCCTGGCCGAGGTTCTGCCCGAGGACGCGGAGGCGGACTTCTACGGCAAGGGGGCGGTGATCGAGGATTTCGAGCAGCGCATTGCTGCCATGCTCGGCAAGCCGGCCGCTGTGTTCGGGCCCAGCGGCAAGATGCTGCAGAACGCCGCGCTCCGGGTCTGGGCAGACCGCAAGGGATGCCGCACCGTTGCGCTGCACCCCCAGAGCCATATCGCCGCGGAAGAGGCCGAGGCCGCAGAACGGGTCTATGGGCTGCAGGGCTCCGCCCTGGGCGTACCCAACCGGCTGGCGCGGCCGGAGGACCTGGAGGCCATCGCCGAGCCTCTGGGTGCCGTCGCCCTGGAGATCCCGCTGCGCCGCCTCGGCTGCCGCCTGCATCCCTGGGAGGATGTGGAGGCCTTCGCGGCGCTGGCCCGCGCGCGCGGGCTGCCGTTCCATGCCGATGCGGCGCGGATCTGGGAGAGCCAGCCCTTTTACGGATGCAGCCCGGCGGAGATCGCCGCCCCCTTCGACTCCCTCTACGTGTCCTTCTACAAGGGTCTGGGCGGGCTTGCCGGCGGTGCCCTGGCGGGGCCGGAAGATGTCGTTGCCGAAGTGCGCCTCTGGCGCCAGCGCTGCGGCGGTCAGTTGATACACCTCTTTCCCTATGTCGCCGCAGCCATGAAAGGCCTGGAAGAGCGCCTGCCCCGCATGACGGCCTACCACGAAAAAGCCAAGGCCATCGCCCGCGCGCTCGCCGCCCTGCCCGGGGTTCGGGTTTCCCCCGATCCGCCCCAGGCCAACGCCTTGCTGGTGATCCTCGAGACCGGCGGCGCCGACCTGATGGAGGCCGCCCTCGACGTTGCCGAGTCCAGCGGCCTCTGGCTCTTCAACGAACCGCTGGACTCGCCCTACGACGGCCTCGGCGTCTTCGAGATCACCGTGCGCGAAGGCGCCATGGCGTTGAGCGAGGAGGAGATCGTCGAAGGCGTCCTGGCCCTGCAGCGCGCGCTCGCCGAACAAAGCGCCGGCGGCAAGGTCGCCTGAGGCCGCCGTCGCCGTGGACACCGCAGCCTATCTGCTCTTCCTCGCCGCGGCGGCCCTGCTGGCGCTGGCGCCGGGGCCCTCGACGCTGCTGGTGCTGTCCCACGCCCTTACAGGCGATCCGCGCCGGCCGCTCAGCCTCATCCTCGGCGCCCTGCTGGGCAACCTGGTGCTGATCGCGGTCACCGTGCTCGGCCTTGCCGCCGTGATCCTGGCCTCGCAGACCGCCTTCACTGTCCTGCGGCTCGTCGGCGCCGCCTATCTGATCTGGCTCGGGATATCTTACTGGCGGGCGGCCACGACTCTGACGCTCCCAAGGGCCGCGTCGGCGCTGCCGGGTCTGCGCTACCGGGCCCTCGCCCTGCAGGCCTTCCTGACCTCCACCACCAACCCCAAGGGACTGCTGTTTTACTTCGCCCTGCTGCCGCAGTTCGCCCCGGCGGGCGGCAGCCTCGACCTGCTGCTGCTGGGCGGCAGCTATCTCGCCCTCTTCATGGCCGCCCTCGGGCTCTATGCCCTGGCCGGTCGATCGCTGGCGCGGCTGGTCGCACGCCCCGGAGTGCAGCGCTGGAAGAACCGGATCACCGGCGCGCTGCTCGTCGGCCTCGGGGTTTCGCTGCTGCGCGCCGAACGGAGCTAGGAACGAGCCATGACGGACTGGTCCCTCAGCCGGCGCTTCCCCTTCGAGGGCGACGAGATTGCCTACGACGTCATGGGCGAGGGAGCGCCCCTGGTCCTCGTCCACGGAACGCCCTTTTCCTCCTACGTCTGGCACGCCATTGCCCGGGAACTGGCCCGCGGCTTTCGGGTCCACCTTTTCGACCTGCTGGGTTACGGCCAGTCGACCATGCGTGCGGGACAGGACGTCTCCCTGGGCGTGCAGAACCGGGTGCTGGCAGCGCTTCTGGACCATTGGGGCCTCGAGCGCCCCAAGGTCCTGGCCCACGACTTCGGCGGCGCAACCAGCCTGCGCGCCCACCTGCTGAACGGCTGCGACTACGAAAAGCTGCTGCTGATCGACCCGGTGGCGATCCGCCCCTGGGGCTCGCCCTTCGTGCAGCACACGCGCCGGCATGAGGAAGCCTTCACCGGCCTGCCGCCCTACCTGCACGAGGCGCTGCTGACCGCCTATCTGCGCAGCGCCGTCCACCGCGATCTCTCCGACGGCGAACTGGAGCCCTACCGCACGCCCTGGCGCGGTCCCGTCGGCCAGCCGGCCTTCTACCGGCAGATCGTCCAGATGGATCTGCGCTATACCGACGAGGTGGAACCGAAGTACGGCGAGATCCGCTGTCCGGTCGCGCTGCTCTGGGGCGAGGAGGACGCCTGGATCCCCCTGGAGCGCGGCGAAGCGCTGCAGGCGATGATCCCCGGCGCGACCCTCCAGCGCATCCCGGGCTCCGGCCATCTGATGCAGGAGGACGCCCCGGAAGCCATCGTCGCCGCGGCCCTGCGCTTCTTTGCCTGACCGTCCCAACTTTGCCTGACCGTCCCAACTTTGCCTGACCGTCCCAACGCCGCAACCTATTGATTTAATAGAATTCCCCAAGCCAAGGGCGAGACCGGCCTTGAATTCCCCAGGCGCAGACATTAAATAACTGACCAGTCAGTTATTTGGAGAGGTCATGCTGCGCGCCCGCACCCTGGAGGCCAAGGACGAACGCCGTCAGGCCTTTCTGACCGCCGCCCTGGACGAGTTCTTCGAGCGCGGCTTCGCCGCCGCCCGCATGGACGACATCGCGCGCCGCGCCGGGCTCTCCAAGGGCGCGCTCTATCTCTACTTCGAGTCCAAGGAAGCCCTCTTCACCGCGTTGATCGATACCATCGCCGCCCCCAATGTGGAGCGGCTGGAGCGCGCCGCCGCCGCCGCCCCCTCCGCCGCCGCGGCGCTGCACGCCCTGATGACCCTGGCGCCCCGGCTGATCCGGGACACGCCCCTGCCCCGCGTCGCCAAGGTCATCCTTGCCGATTCGCGCGCCTTCCCCGACGTCGTGCGCCGCTACCGGACCCAGATCGTCGACCGGGTGCTCGGCATCATCGCCGGCATCCTGGCGCGCGGGCAGGAGAGCGGCGAGCTGGCCGTCGAGGACCCGAAGCTCACGGCCCGGCTGGTGGTGGCGCCGGTGATCCTCTCGGCCATCTGGCGGGTGGTCTTCGAAATCGACCCGGAGGCGAAGGTGGACCTCGACGCTCTCTTCGCCCAGCACGAACGCATGCTGCTGCGCGCCCTGGCGCCCGAGAAGGGAGCGGCGGCGTGACGGCCCGGCCGACAGCAGGGCGCCTGCTGGCGCTGTCCCTGCTGGCGGTCCTTGCCGCCTGCGAGCCGGCGCCGGAAGCCGGGCGCTTCACCGGCTATGTCGAGGCGGAGCTGGTCTACGTCGCCGCCCCGGTGTCCGGCTGGATGGTGACGGCCCCTCTGCGCGAAGGCGACAGCGTGGTGCGCGAACAGGTTCTCTTCGAGCTCGACAAGGACCGCCAGCACGCCGAGGTGACCGAAGCCAAAGACCGCCTGCGCCAGGCCGAGGCCCAGGTGCGCGACCTTTCGACCGGCGCCCGCGCGGAAGAGATCCTGGCTCTGGAGGCCCAGCTCGAAGAAGCCGAGGCGAACCTGCAGCTGGCCAAGCTGGAGCAGACGCGCTGGATGGAACTGGTGGCGCGCGGCACCGCCCCCAAGGCCCGCGGCGATCAGGTAACCTCCGAGTACGAAGCCGCGCTGGCCCGGGTGCGGACCATCCAGGCCGACATCCGCGTCGCCAACCTGGCCGCCCGTGACGGCGCCCGCGAGGCCGCCGCCGCCGAACGCGACGCCGCCGCCGCCGCCCTGGCCCAGGCCGAATGGTGGCTTGCCCAGCGCAGCGTGCTCTCCCGCGTCGATGCCACGGTGGAGGAGGTCTTCCACCGCGCCGGCGAATACGTCCGGGAGGGCGATCCGGTGCTGGCGCTGCTGCCCGACGATGCCTCCAAGGTCCGCTTTTTCGTCCCGCAGGCTGCGCTCGCCGGCATTGCCATGGACATGACCGTAGAGGTGCTGGCCGACGGGCAGGCCGCACCGCTGACCGCAACGATCACCCACATCGCCCGCGAGGCGGAGTTCACGCCGCCGGTGATCTACAGCGCGGAATCGCGCGACAAGCTGGTCTTCCTGGTGGAGGCGCATCTCGCCGGTCCGGCCCTCAGGCCCGGCCTGCCGGTCGACGTGCGGTTGCCATGACCGCCCCGCAGGACCTCGCCATCGACGTGCGCGGCCTGGTGAAGCGTTTTGACGACAAGACCGCCGTCGACGGCGTCGACATCCAGATGCCGCGGGGCCAGGTCTGGGGCTTTCTCGGCCCCAACGGCTCCGGCAAGACCACCACCATCCGCATGATCTGCGGCCTGCTGCGGCCCAGCGCCGGTGAAGGGCGCTGCCTGGGCTTCGACATCCTGAAAGAGTCGGCGCGCATCAAGCTGGCCACCGGCTACATGACCCAGAAGTTCTCTTTCTGGGGCGACCTCACCATCCGCGAGAACCTGGAGTTCGTCGCGCGGCTCTACCGGATGCCGCGCCTGCGCCGCCGGGTCGACGAGACGCTGGAGACTCTCGGCCTCAGCCATCGCCAGCACCAGCTCGCGGGCGCGCTGTCCGGCGGCTGGAAGCAGCGCCTGGCCCTTGCCGCCGTCACCATGCACGAACCCAAGCTGCTGCTCCTCGACGAGCCCACCGCCGGCGTCGACCCGCAGGCGCGCCGCGACTTCTGGGACGAGATCCACCGCCTCTCGGCCGAGGGCCTGACGGTGCTGGTCTCCACCCATTACATGGACGAGGCCGAGCGCTGCGACCGCATCGTCTACCTGGCCCACGGCAGGCTGGTCACCGAAGGACCGGTGGCCGAGATCATCGCCCAGTCGGGCCTTATCACTTTCCGCGCCCGCGGCGCCGGCGTGCGCGAGCTGGCCGAGAGAATGCGCGGCGCGCCCGGCGTCGAGCATGCCGCCTACTTCGGCGCCGCCCTTCACGTCAGTGGCCCGGAGCGCAGCGCCCTTGAGCAGGCCATCGACGGCATCGGCCGCGGCAGCGCCGTCTGGGAAGAGGTGGAGCCCAGCCTGGAGGACGTCTTCATCACCCTGATGGCCCGCAGCGGCGGCGACCAGCGAGACCATGGATGAGAGCCCCGGGGATGAACGCCATCGCCGCCAGTCTGTCGCGCATCGTCGCGGTCTTCATGAAAGAGCTGATCCAGATGCGCCGCGATCGGATGACCTTCGCCATGATGCTGGCGATCCCGGTCCTGCAGCTCGTGCTCTTCGGCTACGCCATCAACACCGACCCCAAGGACCTGCCGACCGCCGTGCACGTAGAGGAGCGCACCCCCATCGTGCGCAGCCTGCTGACGGCGCTGGAGACCTCCGGCTACTACGATCTGGTCTTCGAAACCGACGACCCGCGGGAGAGCGCGGCCCTGCTGGCGCGCGGCGAGGTCTCCTTCGTCGTGTCGATCCCCGCCGGCTTCACCGAAGACCTGGTGCGCGGCGAGCGCCCGCAGTTCCTCATCGAAGCCGACGCCTCCGACCCCTCGGCCTCCTCCAACGCGGTGGGACGCGCCGAAGAGATCGTCAACCGCGCCCTGCGGCATGATCTGAAAGGCGCCCTCGCCCACCTCGCACCCCGCGCAGGTCCGGTCGAGGTCGTAGTACATGCGCGCTACAATCCGGAAGCCATCACCCAGTACAACATCGTGCCGGGCCTGCTGGGCGTGATCCTCACCATGACCCTGGTGATGATCACCGGCATCGCCATGACCCGCGAGGCCGAGCGCGGCACCATGGAAAACCTGCTGGCCATGCCGGCCCGGCCCCTGGAGGTGATGATCGGCAAGATCGCCCCCTACATCGGGGTCGGCGCCGTTCAGACCACGATCATCCTGCTGGCCGCACGCTACCTCTTCGACGTGCCCTTCGCCGGCGCGCTCTGGCTGCTGCTCAGCGGCGTCGTGCTTTTCCTGGTTGCCAACCTGGCCCTCGGCTTCACCTTCTCCACCATCGCCAAGTCGCAGATGCAGGCGATGCAGCTCACCTTCTTCTTCTTTCTGCCGTCGATCCTGCTGTCCGGCTTCATGTTCCCCTACCGCGGCATGCCCGCCTGGGCGCAGGTGATCGGGGAGGCGCTGCCGCTGACCCACTTCCTGCGCATCGTGCGCGGGGTAATGCTGAAGGGCGCCGGCTACGCCGACATGCAGGGCGCCTTCCTCGCCATCGGCCTCTTCATCCTCGCCGTCGGCACGATCGCCATGCTGCGCTACAAACGCACCCTGGACTGAGGCCGCCCGTCGAAGCATTGCGACAACTCGTTCCGCAGGAGACCTGTGGCGCATCCTTCGAGGCTACTCTGCGCTCCGCACCTCAGGATGAGGTCGTAAGCCGATATCAGACACAGCCTCATGCTGAGGAAGACCGCCAGGCCCGTCTCGAAGCATGGACCATCGCTCTCCGATAGTGCGGCTTCTGCTAGGTGCCGCCGGGTGTGGGGTCGTCTTCGGGCTCCGGAGCCAGGTCGACCAGGGAGCCGTCGCCGTTTGGGTCTCCGCCATTCGGCTGCCCGCCCGCCGTCTCTTCGAGCGGTGCCTCCTTACCAGCCGGCAGTTCGACGTCGAAGCCGGCGGCCCGCTCGGGATCGAGCGGAGTCATACGGGCGATCAGGCCGCGGCGCAGCAGGTCGAGCAGATGGCGGCCGAGATGGCCGAACTGCGTCTCCCCGCTGTCCGGCGTCGCCGGGTCGATCAGGATGGTCACCCGGCGCTCCTCGCTGCGGAAGCGCTGACGCTCCACCATGCGGTCGATGGAGCCGATGGAATGGGCAAGGTCCAGGCCGGTGAGGTCGAGTTCATAGTCGCTGCCGCCGGACCGGCTGAGCAGCCGCTTGAGCCGGCGCTGCTGGGACTCGTTGAGATCGTCGTCGCTCATCGCCGCAGAGTGACTCACCCGGCCCGTTGCGCCAAGGGCATTACATCCCGATCAGAAGGCGTTGCGGATCCTCGATGGCTTCCTTCACGCGCACCAGAAAGGTCACGGCCTCGCGGCCGTCGATGATGCGGTGGTCGTAGGACAGGGCCAGGTACATCATCGGGCGGATCTCGACCTGGCCGTTCACCGCCACCGGGCGCTGCTGGATCTTGTGCAGGCCGAGGATGGCCGACTGCGGCATGTTGAGGATCGGCGTCGACATCATCGAGCCGAAGACCCCGCCGTTGGTGATGGTGAAGGTGCCGCCGGTCATCTCGTCCATGCCGAGCTTGCCGTCGCGGCCCCTGCCCGCCAGTTCGCCCAGGGACTTTTCGATCTCGGCGAAGCTCTTCTTGTCGCAGTCGCGCATCACCGGGACCATCAGCCCATTGGGCGTGGAGACCGCCATGCCGATATCGTAAAAGTGATTATAGACGATCTCGTCGCCTTCGATGCGCGCGTTGACCGCCGGCAGTTCCTGCAGCGCGCCCACCACCGCCTTGGTGAAGAAGGAGGAGAAGCCCAGCTTCACGCCGTGCTTCTTCTCGAAGCTGTCCTTGTACTGGGCCCTCAGCGCCATCACCGCCGACATGTCCGCCTCGTTGAAGGTGGTCAGCATGGCCGCGGTGTTCTGGGCCTCCTTCAGGCGGCGGGCGATGGTCTGGCGCAGCTTGGGCATGCGCACCCGTTCCTCGCGCGGACCCGCAGCGGCAGGGGCCTGCTGGGGTGCAGAAGCGGGGGCCGGAGCGCTGGTGGGGGCGCTGGCCGGGGCGCCCGCCGGGCCGCTGGGGGAAACGGGCGGCTGAAGCGGCTGGGTCCTGCCGTCCAGGAAGTTCACGACGTCTTCCTTGGTCAGCCGGCCGTCCTTGCCGCTGGCCGGAATGACGGCGGGATCGAGGCTGTTCTCCTCGATCAGCTTGCGCACGGCGGGGCCCAGATTGCCGACCGCGGAGTCGGCGAGAAAGGCTTCCAGGTCCGTTTTGGTGATCTTGCCGCCGGTGCGCGAGGCCGCCGCCGGATCAAGCAGGATCGGCGCAGCGCCGCCTGAGTCACCGGCGGCAGCAGGTTCAGGAGCAGCAACAGCCGCAGCAGGCGCGGGCGCAGAAGCAGGCGCGGCGGCAGGAGCCGCTGCCGCACCGCCCGCGGAGATCACGCCGAGCAGGGCCCCCACCTCGACCGTGGCGCCTTCCTCGGCGGCAATCGACTGCAGGCTGCCGGCCGTCGGCGCGTTGACCTCGAGCGTGACCTTGTCGGTTTCAAGCTCCACCAGGGGCTCGTCGGCAGCCACGGCCTCGCCGGCTTTCTTCAGCCACTGGGCGACCGTCGCCTCGCTGACCGATTCGCCGAGCGTCGGAACGACGATGTCCAGGCTGCCGCCGTTGCCGGCCGCAGGGGCCGCAGCAGGGGCCGCAGCAGCAGCGGCTGCGACCGGAGCGGGCGCGGCTTCAGGCGCAGGCGCTGCCTCGGTCTTGGCCGGTGTTGGGCTTGCAGGTGTTGGGCTTGCGGCTGCCGCGCCGTCGCCCTCGCCGATCCGGCCCAGGACCGCGCCCACTTCCACGTTGTCGCCTTCGCCGGCGATGACCTCGGCCAGAACGCCGGCGGCCGTTGCATTGACCTCCAGCGTGACCTTGTCGGTTTCCAGCTCCACCAGGGGCTCGTCGACCGCAACCGCCTCGCCGGGCTGCTTCAGCCACTGCGCCACGGTTGCCTCGCTCACCGACTCGCCCAGGGTGGGCACCACGATATCTGTCGCCATATCCGTCTCGTTTCTCTTCTGCCGCCAGGCTGCAGGGCGTTCGCGTTACTCGGCGGGCCCGTTACTCGGCGGCCTCGCCCTTGCTCTTTTTCTGCCGCGCCTCGACCGCGGCCTTGCGTGACTGGATGCGGCCCATGGCCTTCTTGCCGAGGGTGAAGGCATCGTCGATCAAGGCCGCCTGCTCGGCGACGTGGCGCTTGTGCGAGCCGGTCGCCGGAGAGGCAGCCGAGGGGCGGCCGGCGTAGCGCGGCCGCGGGCATTTGAAGCCGGCCTCTTCCGCAACCTCTTCGATGAAGGTCGACACGAAGGCCCAGGGGCCCATGTTGCGGGGTTCTTCCTGGCACCACACCAGGTCGCAATGCTTATAGGGCTCCAGTTCCTGCATCAGGCCGTCGGCCGGGAAGGGATAGAGCTGCTCCAGGCGCAGGAAGTGCACGTCCTTGACGCCGCGCTTCTCGCGCTCTTCGACCAGGTCGTAATAGACCTTGCCGGAACAGATCACCAACTGCTTGGCCTTTTCCTTCGGGCTCGGCAGGTCGTCGCAGTAGAGCACCCGGTGGAAGCAGCTGCCGGGGCCGAAGTCGTCCAGCTTGGAAACGCAGCGCTTGTGGCGCAGCAGCGACTTCGGCGTGAAGACGATCAGCGGCTTGCGGAACTCGCGGTGCAGCTGGCGCCGCAGCACATGGAAGTAGTTGGCCGGCGTCGTGCAGTTCACGACCTGCAGGTTGTCCTCGCCGCAGAGCTGGAGGAAGCGTTCGATACGGGCCGAGGAGTGTTCCGGCCCCTGCCCCTCGTAGCCGTGCGGCAGCAGCATCACGAGGCCGGAGAGCCGCAGCCACTTGGATTCGCCCGAGGCGATGAACTGGTCGATGATGATCTGCGCACCGTTCACGAAGTCGCCGAACTGCGCCTCCCACATCACCAGCGCGCGCGGCTCGGCCAGAGAGAAACCGTACTCGAAACCGAGCACCGCGAGCTCGCTGAGCGGCGAATCGACGATCTCCAGGCGGGCCTGGTCATCGCGGATATGGGCGAGCGGCTTGTAGGTCGCCTCCGTCTCCTGGTCGATGAAGGCGGCATGGCGCTGCGAGAAGGTGCCCCGGTTGCTGTCCTGGCCGGAGAGGCGCAGGGGATGGCCCTCGACCAGCAGGGTGCCGAAAGCCAGGCCCTCGGCGGTCGCCCAGTCGATGCCCTCGCCGCTTTCGATCATCTTGCGCTTGGCGTCGAGCTGGCGCGCGATCTTGCGGTTGAGCTTGAAGTCGACCGGCACCTTGGTCAGCGACAGCCCGACTTCCTGCAGCGTTTCCACCGGCACGTCGGTCTTGCCGCGGCGCGGATCGTAGCCGCGGGCGACGTCGAGGCCGGACCAGGCGCCCTCCAGCCAGTCGGCCTTGTTGGGCTTGTAGGCCTTGGCCGCCTGGAAGTCCTGCTCCAGGCGCTCGGTGAACTGCTGCACGAGGCCGTCGACCTCGTCCTGGGTGAAGGTGCTCTGCGCGACCAGCTTCTGGCCGTAGACCTGGCGCGTGGTCGCATGCTTGGCGATGGCCTTGTACATCAGCGGCTGGGTGAACGCCGGCTCGTCGCCCTCGTTGTGGCCGAAGCGGCGATAGCAGAACATGTCGATGATGACGTCCTTGTTGAACGTCTGGCGGAACTCGGTGGCGATGCGCGCCACGTGGGTGACCGCCTCCGGATCGTCGCCGTTCACGTGGAAGATCGGCGCCTGGATGATCTTCGCCACGTCGGAGCAATAGGGCCCGGAACGCGAGTTCACCGGATTGGTGGTGAAGCCGATCTGGTTGTTCACGATGAAATGGATGGTGCCGCCGATGCGGTAGCCCTTGAGCTCGGAGAGATCCAGTGTCTCCGGCACCAGGCCCTGGCCGGCAAAGGCGGCGTCGCCGTGCATCAGCAGCGCCATGACCTCGCTGCGGTCCTTGTACTTGCCCTGCTCCTGCTTGGCGCGCACCTTGCCCACCACCACCGGGTTCACGGCCTCGAGGTGGGAGGGGTTGGCGGTCAGCGAGAGGTGGATGACGTTGCCGTCGAACTCCCGGTCGGATGACGTGCCGAGGTGGTACTTCACGTCGCCGGAGCCGCCGACGTCCTCAGGATGGGCGGCGCCGCCCTCGAACTCCGAGAAGATCGCCGAGAACGGCTTGCCCATGAAGTTGGCCAGCACGTTAAGGCGCCCGCGGTGGGGCATGCCGATGACCACCTCTTTCAGGCCGAGCTGGCCGCCGCGCTTCAGGATCTGCTCCAGCGCCGGGATCATGGACTCGCCGCCGTCCAGGCCGAAGCGCTTGGTGCCCGTGTACTTCTTGTTGAGGAATTGCTCGAAGGTTTCCGCCGCCGTCAGGCGCTCCAGGATGGCCCGCTTGCCGTTTACCGTGAAGTCCGGCTGGTTGCGGATCGATTCGATGCGCTCCTGGATCCAGGCCTTCTGCGCCGGGTCCTGGATATGCATGAACTCCACGCCGATGGTGCCGCAGTAGGTGGCGCGCACGACCTCGACGATCTTGCGCAGGCTCGCGGTCTCCAGACCCAGCACGTTGTCGATGAAGATCGGGCGGTCCATGTCCGCCTCGGTGAAGCCGTAGCTCTTGGGATCGAGCTCGGGATGCGGTTCGAGAGGCTTCAGGCCCAGCGGGTCGAGGTCGGCCTCCAGGTGGCCGCGCACGCGGTAGGCACGGATCAGCATGAGGGCGCGGATCGAATCCAGGGTGGCCGCCCTGACCCCGGCGTCGCTGACGTCGGCCCCGGTCGCGGCCCCGACAGCCGGGCTGGCTGCCGCCCCCGCGACGGCTTCCGCGGCGCCCCCGTTGGCCGCGCCGCCGTTCAGCTTTTCGATGATGGCCTTCGCTTCAGGGTCCAGATCGCCGAAGAACGCCTGCCACTGCGGGTCCACGGACCCGGGCGCCTGGCTGTACTGGCGATAGAGATCCGCGAGAACCGCCGCCTGGGACGGTGAGTAGATGGTCATTGCCTGTCCCGGCCCGGCCGGGGCGAAACCGGACCGGGCCGCCTTCTCTCTGCGCTGCCTAGGCGGCCATGGCCTGCAGCATTGTCGATCCCAAACTGGCCGGCGAATCCGCAACCAGGAAGCCGGCCGACTTCAATGCCTCAATCTTGTCGTCGGCGCCGCCCTTGCCGCCGGCGATGATGGCCCCGGCGTGGCCCATGCGGCGGCCCGGCGGCGCTGTCACGCCGGCGATGAAACCACAGATAGGTTTCTTGATCTTTGACGCCTTGTAGAATTCCGCGGCATCTTCCTCGGCGCTGCCGCCGATTTCGCCGATCATGATGATGCCCTCGGTCTGCGGGTCGGCGAGGAAGAGCTCCAGGCAGTCGATGAAGTTGGTGCCGTTGATCGGGTCGCCGCCGATCCCGATGCAGGTGGTCTGGCCCAGGCCGGCCGCCGTGGTCTGCGCCACCGCCTCGTAGGTCAGCGTGCCGGAGCGCGAAACCACGCCGATCTTGCCGGATGCGTGGATATGGCCCGGCATAATGCCGATTTTGCACTCTTCGGGCGTGATGATGCCCGGGCAGTTGGGTCCGATGAGGCGCGATTTTGAATCGGCCAATACCCGCTTAACGCGCAGCATATCGAGAACCGGGATGCCCTCGGTGATGCAGACGATGAGGTCCACCTCGGCATCGATGGCCTCCAGGATCGCGTCGGCCGCAAACGGCGGCGGCACATAGATCACGCTCGCATTCGCGCCGGTCTGTTCAACCGCATCGGCCACGGTGTTGAAGACCGGCAGGTCAAGATGGGTGGTGCCGCCCTTGCCCGGGGTGACGCCGCCGACCACGGCGGTGCCGTAGGCCAGCGCCTGCTCGGAGTGAAAGGTGCCCTGGGCGCCGGTGAAGCCCTGGCAGATAACCTTGGTATTCCTGTCGACGAGAACCGCCATGTTACGCTGCCTCCTCCTTCACCGCCTTCACCACCTTTTCGGCGGCGTCGGCCAGATTGTCTGCCGAGACGATCGGCAGACCGGAGTCGGCCAGGATCTTCTTGCCCAGTTCAACATTGGTGCCCTCCAGACGCACCACAAGAGGCACGTGGAGCTCCACATCGCGCGCTGCCGCGACCACGCCCTCGGCGATGACATCGCAGCGCATGATACCGCCGAAGATGTTCACCAGGATGCCCTCGACGTTCTTGTCGGAGAGGATGATCTTGAAGGCGGCGGTCACCCGCTCCTTGGTGGCGCCGCCGCCGACGTCCAGGAAATTGGCCGGCTCGGAGCCGTAGAGCTTGATGATGTCCATGGTGGCCATGGCAAGGCCGGCACCGTTCACCATGCAGCCGACCTGGCCGTCCAGCTTGATGTAGTTCAGGTCGTGGCGGGCCGCCTCCAGCTCCATGGCGTCTTCTTCGTCTTCGTCGCGCATGTCGGCCACGTCCTTGTGGCGGAACAGCGCGTTGTCGTCGAAATTCATCTTGGCGTCCAGGGCGATGACCTCGCCGCCGCCGGTCACCACCAGCGGGTTGATCTCGACGATCGAGGCGTCGAGCGAAAGAAAGGCCTTGTACATGGCGGCGAGGAACTTCACCGCCGCGCCGACCTGTTTGCCCTCCAGGCCCAGGCCGAAGGCGATCTGGCGGCCGTGATAGGGCATGAAGCCCTCGGCCGGATCGATGGCCAGCTTCAGGATCTTCTCCGGCGTGGCCGCCGCCACCTCCTCGATCTCCATGCCGCCCTCGGTGGAGGCCATGATGGTGATGCGGCTGGTCGCCCGGTCCACCAGCATACCCAGGTAAAGCTCCCGGGCGATGTCGCAGCCGTCCTCGATGTAGAGGCGCTTGACCTCCTTGCCGGCGGGTCCGGTCTGCTTGGTCACCAGCACGTGACCCAGCATCTTGCGGGCGTTTTCGCGCACCTCGTCCAGCGACTTGCAGACCCGCACGCCGCCCTGCCCGTCAGGATCGTCCGTGAAGCGCCCGGCGCCGCGGCCGCCGGCATGGATCTGCGATTTCACGACATAGATCGGCCCGCCCAGTTCGCGCGCCGCGTTTTCCGCTTCCTCCGGCGTGAACGCGACCCCGCCTTTGGGGACCGCAACGCCGAACTTCGCCAAGAGAGCCTTGGCCTGATACTCATGAATATTCATGACCCGCCGTCTTTAGTGTGGTTGGAGGAGCCGGGACAGCCGAAGCAACAACGCTCTGTCCGGATGTATTGCATAACGTCGGTCCCAGCCACCGTGCCGTCCCGCACCCCGACGCCCCCCGCCGAAGTCACCGAGACACGGCCTTTCGTGCCGCTTTCAGCCGTACCTTAGCACCCCGGCGGGGTAGCGCAACCGGCAGAAAACCCGCCAAGACTGCGATTTCCGGGGGCTCCGGGAGCTCCGGCGCTGTCGCCACCGACGCAGCCGGCAACGCGGCGCCCGCCCGCCTCAGGCCGAGGCCTTTTTCCTGGCGGCGGCCTTCTTTGCCGGCGCCTTCTTCGCAGGCGCGGCTTTCATCATCTTCTTGCAGGTGTCGACCAGACCGCTGACCGCGCCCACCGACTTCTTCAGCATCGACTGTTCGGACCTGTTGAGATCCAGCTCGACGATCCGCTCGATGCCCTTGGCCCCGATCACGCAGGGAACCCCGACGTAGAGGTTCTTGATCCCATATTGGCCGTTCAGGTAGGCCGCGCAGGGCAGCACCCGCTTCTTGTCCTTCAGGTAGGACTCCGCCATGGCAATGGCGGAAGAGGCCGGCGCGTAGAAGGCCGAGCCGGTCTTCAGCAGACCAACGATCTCCGCCCCGCCGTCGCGGGTGCGCTGCACGATCTCGTCCAGGCGCTTCTTGGTGATCCAGCCCATCTTGATGAGGTCCGGCAGCGGAATGCCGGCGACGGTGGAATAGCGCACCATGGGCACCATGGTGTCGCCATGGCCGCCCAGGACGAAGGCGCTGACATCCTCAACCGAGACGCTCATTTCCTCGGCCAGGAAGTACCGGAAGCGCGCCGAATCCAGCACGCCCGCCATGCCGACCACCCGGCTGGCCGGCAGGCCGCTGGCCTGCTGCAGCACCCAGACCATGGCGTCCAGCGGATTGGTGATGCAGATCACGAAGGCCTTGGGGCAGTTCTTGCGGATGCCCTCGCCGACCGCATTCATCACCTTGATGTTGATGCCGAGAAGGTCGTCACGGCTCATGCCCGGCTTGCGGGCGACGCCGGCGGTGACGATGACCACATCGGCCCCCTTGATCGCCGAGTACTTGCTGGCGCCGACGAACTTGGCATCGAAGCCTTCGACCGGGGAGGACTCGACAAGATCCAGGGCCTTGCCCTGCGGCACCCCGTCGATGATGTCGAAGAGGACAACGTCGCCCAGTTCCTTCAAGCCGGCGAGGAGGGCCAGAGTGCCGCCGATGTTACCGGCGCCGACGAGCGCGATCTTGTTGCGAGCCATGGTGATGTTTCCCTGATGGATGAGACCTGTCCGGAGTGATGCGCGCCCGCCGCCCGTTTTTGTGCTCGGATTTCCGCCGCGGGCGGGGCTTACCTAGCGCGATTTCAGGGGCGGGGCAAGGCGCCCCGGCGTCCCGTTAAGGCTGTGCTTTCAGGTCATGTGCGCAGCGGCAACGTAATCCGCCGAACGCATCTCCTGAAGGCGGCTGACGGTGCGCTGAAATTCCGTCGAGCCGTCGCCTGAGGGATAGAGGCGCTCCGGCGGCGCCTCGGCGGCGACGATCAGCTTCACCCGGTGTTCGTAGAGCGCATCGATCAGGGTCATGAAGCGCCGCGCCTCGTTGCGTTTGTCCTCCGAAAGGCGCGGTACGCCGGAGAGCACCAGCGTGTGATAGAGCCCGGCGATGGCCAGGTAGTCGCCGGCCCCCAGCGGCTGTTCGCAAAGATCGGCGAAGGAAAACCGCGCGACCCCGCGGGCGGCCAGCGGCACCGGAATCTCCCGGCCCTTGAAAAGCACCTGGTCCGGCGCGGCCGTGGCGCCTTCGGTCAGCTCCGCGAAGGCCTTGTCGAGCGCCGCATCGGCTTTCGGCCCCAGGGGCGCATGATAGGCCGCAATGTCCTTCAGCCGCTGCTGGCGGTAGTCGATTCCGCCGTCCAGTTCCAGAACGTCGAGGCGCTGCTTCACCAGCGCGACAAAGGGCAGGAAACGCTCGCGCTGCAGCCCGCCTTCGTAAAGACGGTCGGGCGGCCAATTGGAGGTGGCCACGACGACAACCCCTTTCTCGAACAGCGTCTCGAAGAACCGCCCGAGGATCATGGCATCGGCGATGTTGACGACATGAAACTCGTCGAAGCAGAGCAGCCACACCTCCTGCGCCAGTTCGCCGGCCAGGTCCGGCAGGGGGTCGGCCTTGTCGGCATTGGCTTCGTCCTGGCGCCAGCCATGCAGGCGCTCCTGCATTTCCTGCATGAAAGCGTGAAAGTGGACGCGGCGCTTCTTCTCCAGCGGGGCACCGTCGAAGAAGAGATCCATCAGCATCGACTTGCCGGTGCCGACCCCGCCGAAGATGTAAAGGCCCATGGGCGGCTCGGTGCGGCGCCGGGCCAGACCGAAGCGCGCCTTCCAGCCGCCGGCACCGGCGGCCGGCTCGTAGCGGCGCAGAGCGTTGTGCAGGCTCTGCAGTTTTTCCGCTGCCAGTTCCTGGCCCGGATCGTGGCGCAGCTCACCGGCCCGCCGGCGCGCGCGGTAGGCGGCCAGGGGCCCGGCAGAGTCCTTGGTTTCCGGACCTTTCGCGTCTGAACCTTTGGCTTCGGGGTCTTTCGACTCTGCGCTGTCGTCTTGCCGGTCTTGCACCATGGCGCCGTTTCTTACGGCAAAGCCGGCCGTTGGAAAAGGGCCGGGGCCAGAGACGGACCAGAGATGGGCGCCCGTTCCGGATGCGCCGGCTGCCCTAGAAGCGGTAACTCACCGAGAGCATCACATCGTGCGAGATGTAGTCCTCGGCCTCGACGCTGTCGCCGCCGGCGAAGCTGCCGCCATCGACGTCGCCGAGGTTGATGAAGCGGTAGGCAAGCTCAGCCGAAACGTTTTCCAGAAACAGCCAGTCGACGCCGGCCGCCACGCCCCAGGCCAGGTTGTCTTCGTCGGCATCGTCGGATTGGCTGACCGAGGCCCCGAGAACGGTGCGCTTGTTTTCCGCTGCATTGCGGGCCCAGCCGATGGTGCCGCCGACGAAGGGCGTGAAATCGGACTCGTTGCGCCACTCCAGGTAGGCGTTCAGCAAGACCGTCGTCGTCGCGATGTTGGTTTCGTAGTCGACCGTCGGCGGCCCGGAATCCCGCACGTCCATGTCGAAGCGGAAGCGATAGCCGCCCTCGATCTCGGTGCGCAGCGGGATGTCCTGCCAGCGGTAGCCGACGATGGCGCCCACCCCGATCACATGGTCATCGTCGTTATCAACCGACTCGGCGCCGCCGAAGCCGCTGGAGCTGACATCCACTTCGCCGAGAGAGCCGATTCCCCGTATACCGACGTAAAATCCATCCTGGGCCAAGGCCGGCGGTATGCCCGCCGTCGTTGCCCAGATCACGGCGCCAAGCGCCCATGCCAAGATCGGCCGCGACACTGGCTTTCCCCCCCTTCTTCATGATCCCCCAATCACTTGGGAAGAAGGATGCACCCAATCGCGTATCACTGTCTACTAATGATCGCGAGAGGCGATGGGCTGACTAACAGCGGAGGTGGTAAAGCCCTCAGCGTCCGCCGGCAACGCGCAGGACGGCGCCGGTGGTGTAGGACGCCGCATCCGAGAGCAGCCAGAGGACCGCCTCGGCAATCTCCTCCGGCTCGGCCGCGCGGCCGATCGGCATGGTGGGGGCGATCTTCTGCAGGCGGTCGGGCATCCCGGAAGCCGCATGAATCCCGGTGTTCACGAAACCGGGCGCCACCGCGTTGACGCGAATGCCCTCGGCGGCGTTTTCCTTGGCCAGGCCGATGGTCAGGCTGTCCACCGCGCCCTTGGAGGCGGCATACCAGACATACTCCCCGGGGCTGCCAAGGGTCGCCGCACCGGAGGAGATGTTGACGATCGCCCCGCCCCGGCCGCCGTGCCGCCGGGCCATCCGCCGGATCGCCGCACGCGCGCACCAGACTGTGCCGAGTACGTTGAGGTCCATGACATGGCGGATGGTCTCCGCCGGCGCGTCTTCCAGGCGGTTGACGAGGCCGGCGAGACCCGCATTGTTGACCAGGCCGCTGAGCGGCGGCAGATCGGCATCCAGGGCCGCAAAAAGGCGCTCGACCTGGTCCTCCTGCGCCACGTCGGCCTGCACTGCCAGGGCCGTGCCGCCGCCTTCCCGGATCTCGGCGGCCAGCGCCTCCGCCGCCTCCGCTGAGGCGGCATAGTTCACGCAAACCGCATAGCCGCGGGCAGCGCCGAGGCGCGCCACAGCCGCGCCGATACCCCGGCTGGCACCGGTGACGAGCAGGGTTCCCGACATCTCAAGCACTCCCGACAGTTACTGAGAGGACTGGCTGGCAGCGGATTTGGACAGCCTTGCGCGCGCCGGCAGGAGGACCAGAAGGTTGCCGCAGAGAACCAGCACGACGCCGGCAAGCGCCACCGGCGTCCAGACATAGCCTTCCACGATGGTCGAAATCAGCAGCGCGACCAGGGGGAACAGCACCGTTGCATAGGCGGCCCGGTCGGCGCCGATGCGGCCCAGCAGGGTCAGATAGGCGCCGAAAGCCAGGACCGAGCCGAAGACCGCCAGATAGAGCAGGGAGGCGACATAGGGCAGCCGCGGATCGAAGGCGATGGGCGCGCCCCCGGCGAGCGCCAGGACCGTCATGATGAGCGCGCCATAGGCCATGCCCCAGGCGTTGCAGGACAGCACCGGCAGGTCCATCGCCTGGGCGCGGGCCGAAGCGATGTTGCCGAGCGAGAAGCAGAAGGTGCCCGCCAGCGACAGCAGCAGACCGACGACACCGCTGTCACTCAGGTCGACGCTGCGCACCTCGGGCCAGAACAGCGCCACGATCCCCACCACCCCGAGCGCGGCACCGACGAGGGTGCGCCGCTCCGAGCGGCGGCCCAGCAGCAGGCGGCCGTTGATGATGTTCATGGCAACGGCCATGGAAAAGACCACCGCCATCAGGCCGGAGGTGAGATAGACCGCCGCATGGTAGAACAGAAAAAAGTTCGTCGAGAACAGACAGGCCCCCATCACCAGCAGCAGGCCATGGCGGCGCCAGGGGAAGCGCAGGCGGTAGCCGGCAGCCCAGGCCCAGGCGAAGACCAGCACAGAGGCCAGCGCAAAGCGGTAGGCCACCGAGAGTTCCGGCGAAACCACGCCGATCTGGTATTCGATGGCGATCCAGGTCGACCCCCAGATCAGAACGGTCAGGCCGTAAAGGGACGCGTTGTAGAAGGATGCATGTTGCATGGGCGCGCGAAAGGCCTCCGCCGGGAAGAGCGTCGCTCAGATTGCGAAAAAAGGGGCCGTCAGGCGGCAATCGCGGCCGAATGGAAGCTGGAAAGGTAGCGCAGCCCCCCGGCCCGCAGCAAGGCCCGCAGCAAGAACCGCATCGATGCTCCCCGCCGGGCCAGTTGCCGGGCCAGTTGGATCAGGAGCCGCTCACTGCAGCGCCACATCCAGAAAGCTGCGCACGAGGCGCAGGTCCTGCTTGTAAGGCGGCGTGACCAGGCAGTGACGATAGACCTCCGGCATTTCCTTCAGCGGCAGCGCGACGAGATGGCGGGACGGAAAAAGGCTGTCCTCCAGCACGATGCCGACCCCGACGCCATGCAGGACCGCCTCCTTCACCACCGGGAATGTCGAGGTCTTGATGACCCGGGAGAGTTCGATGCCGTACTCGCGCGTCTTGGCCGAGACGACCCGCTGGGTGAAGGACCCGTCCTCCGGCATGATCACCGTCTCCTCGGCCAGGTCCCGGAGGGACAGCGACTTCCGCGTGGCCAGCGGATGGTCGCGCCGCAGATGGGCCTTGTAGGGCGTCTGGTTGATCTCGTGAATGGAGACGCCTTCCAGAACCTCCGGCTCGGTGATGATGGCGATGTCCATGTCGCGCTCGTGCAGCTTCTGCATGGCGATGGTCCAGCTGTAGAGGCTGAACCCGATGCGCACCTGCGGATAGAGGCGGGAATAGGCCGCAATCACCGGCAATGCCGGGCGCGGCGCATTGGCGATGATCCTGAGATGACCGTCCGACAGGGCGCCGTAGCTCGCCACCTTCTCGTCCACCAGCTGCTCGAGCGTGCGCAGGCGGTCGGAGATCTGAAACAGTTCCTCCGCCGCCGGGGTCAGTTCCAGGCCGTCGCGCCGCCGGACGAAGAGCAGCGTGCCCATGATCTTTTCGAGCTTGGCCACATGCTGGGTGATCGACGACTGGGTAACGCCGAGCGACTCCGCAGCCTTGGAGAAGCTGCGCTCCCGCGCCGCGGCGGTGAAAGCGGTGATCTGGTAGGGGCTCGGCTTCATGGCGTCGTTTGCGTCCCGGCTGGGTTTCGCGGCTGGGCTTCCCGGCTGCGGATCACCTGTCGGGGAAAACCGCGTTCAAAGCTCATATTAGCGTGACTAATATGATGTCACATCAAGTTCAATCTAATTTGATATCTCCTGCGCATCGGAACAACGGCGTTTCCATCCGCGGGGGGCAACCAGTTGGCGACCATTCGTCTCACTGAAATCCAGAAGTCGTTCGGAAGCACCGAGGTCCTGAAAGGGATCGATCTCGCCATCGACGCCGGAGAATTCCTGACCCTGGTCGGCCCTTCCGGCTGCGGCAAGTCGACCCTGCTGCGGATCATCGCCGGCCTGGAGGCCCAGAGCGCCGGCGATGTGCACATCGGCGAGCGGCTGGTGAACGGCGTGCGCGCGGCGGAGCGCAACCTGGCGATGGTCTTCCAGTCCTACGCGCTCTATCCGCATCTGACCGTCGCCGAGAACATGCTGGTGCCGCTGCGCCTGCGCGACCTCGCCTTCCGGGAGCGCCTGCCCCTGCTCGGCCCGCTGCTGGCCCACGGCAAGTACGCCGACCTGCGCCGCCAGGTGAAGGAAACCGCCGAGGTCCTGAGGCTCGACGCGCTGCTCGACCGCAAGCCGGGCCAGCTTTCCGGCGGTCAGCGCCAGCGCGCCGCCCTGGGCCGGGCCATGGTGCGCAAGCCCACGGCTTTTCTTATGGACGAGCCGCTGTCGAACCTGGACGCCGCCCTGCGGGTGCATATGCGCGCCGAACTGGCCGAACTGCACCGCAGCCTGGGCACGACCTTCATCTACGTCACCCATGACCAGGCCGAAGCCCTGACCATGTCGGACCGCATGGCGGTGATGATGGGCGGCGAGATCCTGCAGCTCGACCGCCCACAGACCGTCTACGACGATCCGGCGGACCTGCGGGTGGCGGAGTTCGTCGGCTCCCCCAAGATCAACGCGCTGCCCGGCGCGGCTGATGCGGAAGGGCGGGTCCACTGCCTGGGGATCGCGCTGACGCGGCAGCTCAGCGCCGACACTGGGCATACAACAGGACCGGTGACGCTGGGTCAGGTCACAGTGGGCCTGCGGCCTGAGCATTTCACGCTGGCCGCCCAGGCCGGCAGCGACACGCTCTCCGGCAGCGTGGTCTATCGCGAGAACCTGGGCGCCGATGTTTATCTCCACCTGGATCTCGGCACCACGCGGCTGGTGGTGCGCGCCGGCGTCGAGGAGGCGCGGGACTACAGCCTGGGGGCACGGGTCAACGCCGTGCCCAGGCACGACAAGGCGCTGGTCTTCGCCAAGGACGGGCAGCGCCTGCGCTTCCGCGACGAAGCCGCCGGCGCCGAAGCCGGCTTGTCGGCCGTCGCGCGCGCCGCAAAGCCCTTTGCCCGTCCGGTCCAAGCCGCCGTGCCCCAAGGCTCCGCGCAGCGCGAAGCCGCTGCCGGGTCGTGATGCCGCGCTCCTTCGCCCATATCTGGTTCGTCGCACCCGCTGTGGTGCTGATGATCGTGATTCTGATCGCGCCCATCGTGGTGGCTGCCACCCTTTCCTTCACCGACTACAGCCTCGGCAATACGACGGCAGACTGGATCGGCTGGAAGAACTACGACCGCATCGTCAGCCGCTCGTCCTTTCAGAAGATGTTCGTCGCCACCTTCACCTACGTGGCGGTGGTGGTGCCGCTGGCGGTCGGGCTGGGCCTCGGCGCGGCGCTGCTGATCAACTCCCTGAAGCGCTTCGGCGATTTCTACAAGACGATCTACTTTCTGCCCGTCATGGCCGCGCTGCTGGCCATGGCCATCGTCTGGGAGTTCACGCTGCACCCCACCGTCGGCCTGGTGAACGAGACCCTGGCCATGGGCTGCGGCACGGCGCTGGAGGCGATTCCCTTCTTCGCCCAGGGCTGCGCGCGCAACTTCCCGCTCTGGCTCGGCGACAAGGACTACGCCATCTGGACCGTCGCCTTCATCGGCGTCTGGCAGGGCTTCGGCTTCAACATGGTGCTCTATCTGGCCGGGCTCACCTCCGTCCCGCGCGAGCTCTACCACGCTGCGGAGATGGACGGCGCGCGCTCGGGCTGGGAGCGTTTCCGCCTGGTGACCTGGCCGATGCTGGGGCCGACCACCGTCTTCGTCGTCACCATCACCTGCATCCGCAGCTTCCAGGTCTTCGACACGGTGGAGGCCTTCTATCCGCAGGGCGGCGGCCCTTCGAAATCCGTCTACGTGATGATGTTCGCGATCTTCGAGAAGGGCATCCAGCAGAACCTCATGGGCCTGGGCTCGGCGGTCACCATCATCTTCCTCGTTTTCGTCCTCTTCCTCACCCTGATCCAGCGCTGGCTGGTCGAACGCCGGGTGCACTACGCATGACGCGCTTCTCCGCCGCCGAGACCTGGAAGCACGCCGTGCTGATCGTCGGCGCGCTGATTGTCATCCTGCCGTTCTACGTGATGCTGTCCTACTCGCTGAAGTCCCCCGGCGAGATCGAGCGCAACGAAGGCGGCTTCTTCGGCAGCCAGGCGATGATGATCGACGAGCGCTGCGTGAAGCGCGGCGAGCCGGACCGTGCGGCCATCGCCGCCGCCGCGGAGCGCTTTCCCGGCAGCACGGACTTGGAAATCCAGGCCGCCTTGATGGCCGAGCTGCGCGCAGCCTGCTCGCGGCGCCCGGCGGTTTTCAACTACACCATGGCGTTTTCCGAGGCGCCGCTGCTGCGCTACCTGCTGAACGGCGTCATCGTCACCGCCTCGATCTTCTTCATTCAGGTTCTCGTCGCCCTGCCCTGCGCCTATGCGCTGGCGAAGCTGCGCTGGCGCGGCCGCGAGGTCGTCTTCTCCATGGTGCTGTTCTGCCTGCTGATCCCGGTGCATGCCATCGCCCTGCCGCTCTACATCATGCTCGCCAAGGTGGGGCTGACGAACACCTATGCGGCTCTGGTCATTCCCTGGACCATCTCGGTCTTCGGCATCTTCCTGATGCGCCAGTTCTTCCTGACCGTGCCGGACGACCTGATCGACGCTGCGCGGATGGATGGGATGAACGAGTTCGCCATCATCTGGCGGGTCATGCTGCCGACGGCGGTGCCGGCACTGCTGGCCTTCGCCATCTTCTCCGTCGTCGCCCATTGGAACGACTACTTCTGGCCGCGCATCGTGGTCACCGGCAACCGCGAACTCTTCACGCCGCCGCTCGGCCTGCGCGAGTTCAAGGGCGATGCCGACGGCAGCTTCTTCGGCCCCATGATGGCCACGGCAACGATCATCGTCACCCCGCTGATCGTCGCCTTTCTGATTGCCCAGCGCCGCTTTATCGAGGGGATCACGCTGACCGGAATGAAATGACGCCGAAAAAAGATCGGGGGTACGGCAGAGCCGCACCCCCGGGTAGCAAGGTTCCCGCCGAAGCGGGATCGATCGGGCGGTCGAAGGGAGCGAAGTGGCAGCCTCACCCTCCGCCGCCTCTGTGACAGGAGGAGAAATAGCGCATGAAAGCTTTGTTGACCACCGTGGCGGTCGTCGGACTGCTGAGCGGACCGGCCCTGGCCGAAGACAAGATCGTCGTCGAGTTCGGCTATCCCTACAGCCACCTCTTCGATGTGACTTACGAAAGGATCCTGCCCAAGTTCTACGCGGAAAACCCGAACATCGAGATCAAGTTCCGCGCCACCTACGAATCCTACGAGGACGGCACCAACACCATTCTGCGCGAAGCCGTCGCCGGCAACCTGCCCGACGTCACCATGCAGGGCCTGAACCGCCAGGCCATCCTGGTGGAGAAGGGCATCGCCCGTTCGCTGGAGCCCTTCATCGCCCGGGAATCCGCCTTCGAGAAGGACGGCTATCACAAGGCGATGCTGGACCTCGGCACCTTCGAGAACCAGGTCTACGGCCTGCCGTTCTCGGTCTCCCTGCCCGTCGGCTACTACAACATGGACGTGCTGAAGGCCGGCGGCATCGACAAACTGCCGCAGACCTGGGACGAGGTGGTGGCCGCCTGCGAGACCATGCAGGCCAACGGCGTCAGGAACCCGGTCTTCTGGGGCTGGAACATCACCGGCAACTGGTTCCTGCAGGCACTGATGTGGACGCAGGAAAAACCCACCGTCGAGGGGACCAAGGTTTCGCTCGACAGCCCTGAGGCCCTGACCTCTCTGGAGACCATGAAAAAGATCTTCCGCGGCTGTGAGATGCAGAACCTGGAATGGAAGGCCGCGCTCTCTTCGTTCTCCGCCGGCGAGATCGGCATGATGTTCTGGTCGACCTCGGCGCTGGGCGCGGTGGAGCGCTCCCAGGGCGATTTCGAACTGAAGACCGGGCCCTTCCCCGGCATCGAGGGCACGCCCAGGGGCCTGCCGGCCGGCGGCAACTCGGCCATGCTGGTCTCGACCTCAGAAGACCCGGCGGAACTGGAAGCCGCCTGGAAGTGGCTGAAGTTCATCACCTCAGGCGAAGGCGCGGCGGACGTGGCGCGCACCACCGGCTACATGCCGCCCAACAAGGCCGCCAACGAAATCATTCTGGCGGACTTCTATCAGCAGAACCCCAACAAGCAGACCGCCGTCGACCAGCTGCCGCTGCTGCGCGAGTGGCAGGCCTATCCGGGCGACAACGGACTGGCGATCACCCAGGTGATCTATGACGGCATCGAGGGGATCGTCGTCGGTGATCACGACGACATGACAGAGCTTCAGGAAGAGCTCTCGGAAGAAGTCGGCGACCTGCTGAACTAAGGCAGAGATCGCTGTTCTCTTTCATGCGGCAGGGGCGGCCGGCAGAAAAGCCGACTGGGCCGGACCCATGGGTCCGGCCGGCCGCCCCTGTCTCTTGAGCGCCGTCCCTGGAGACCGCCATGAAGCTTCTACAACTGACCGACATTCATCTGACCACACCCGGCCAGACCATCGCCGGGCGGGACCCCAACGCCAACTTCGCCCGGGCGCTGAACCACGCGGTCGAACATCACCCGGACGCCGAAGCCGTGTTCATCACCGGCGACCTCTCCGACTGGGGCGAAAAGGCCGACTACGAACTGCTGCGCCGCCATGTGGAACACTGTCCCCTGCCGGTTCACCTCTGCATCGGCAATCACGACGACCGTCCGACCTTCCTGGACATCTTCCCGGAGCTTGCCGACGAGGACGGCCATGTGCAGCAGGTCGTCGCACTCTCTGCCGGGGAAGCCATCGTCATCGACACCTGGGGTCCGGAGTCGCATGCCGGACACTACGATTCAGCCCGGCTGGCCTGGCTGCATAACCGGCTGGCCGAGGCGGAGCGCCCGGTCTTCCTCTTCATGCACCACAATCCGGCGCCGACCCACATTCCGCCGATGGACAAGATCATGCTGCTGGACGCGGAGGCCTTCGGCGATGTGGTCGCCGCGCACCGCGAGAAGATCGCCCACATCTTCCACGGACACTGCCACCTGCCGCTCTCGGGATCGTTCCGCGGTATCCCGACCAGCGCGCCGCGCGGGACCAACCATGCGGGCTGGCCGAACTATCGCGAAGCGACGTTTCTGTCCAACAGCGACCTGCCGGAGTCCTACGCCGTCATCTTCGCCGACCAGGGATCGGTGACCGTGCAGATGATCGAGTTCGGCTACGAAGGGGCCGTGCGCGTCGAAGGTTCGCCGGACTACGCCGACTGGGACCGCGCCACCATGGCGCGCTGATCGCCGACACCGGGGGTCAAATCCGGTCCTGGCCAAATCACGCTTGGCCAGATCACGCTTGGCAAGGCTCCTTCTCTTCGCCACGATCCGCCCCAGGTTCTTTCTTGACGGCGGCAGGCGAAGACCATGGCCCTGGAACTCTATGAAAGACTTTGCGCGGACGACCGCCGGCCCAGCCCCTATTGCTGGCGCGCCCGCCTTGCACTGGCCCACAAGGGCCTCAAGCCGGACTACCGCACGGTGAAGTTCACCGAAGCCGATCGTGTCGCCTTCAGCGGTCAGTCGAAGGTGCCGGTGCTGGTCGACGGCGAGGCGGTGATCAGCGATTCCTGGAACATTGCCTGCTACCTGGAAGACCACTATCCCGACGCCCCCTCGCTGTTCGACGGCTCGGGCGGACGCGCCATGGCACGCTTCGTCAATCTCTGGGTCGACCATGGCCTGCAGAAGGCCCTGAGCTCGATCCTCGCGCCCTACGCGCTGGCAGCAGCGCACCCGGACGACCGCACCTACTACCGCCAGACCCGCGAGGCGCGCTACGGCGAAAGCCTTGAAGCACTGGCGACCAAGCGCGCCGTCTTTCTGGAAGCGCTTAATCCGGTCCTGGAGCCCTTGCGCCAGCGGCTGAACGAATCGCCGTTCTTCTGCGGCGAGCGCCCGGCCTATGGCGACTACCTGATTTTTGCCGAGTTCCAGTGGGCGCGCTCCGTCTGCGACCAGGATATCCTGGCCGCAGAAGAAAGCGCCCTGCGCGTCTGGCGCAGCTGCATGCTCGACCTCTTCGATGGCTTGGCGCGATCAGTCACCGCTTATGACACAGCCGCTTGATCGGGCGGTCACCCGCCCATCTTTCGAGGCTCCGCTGCGCTCCGCACCTCAAGATGAGGATCAATCTAAGCCCTTATGCTGAGGAGGTGCGAAGCGCCGTCTCGAAGCATGCTTCGATCGGTAACGTAGTTTTCCGGCGTCTTAGACCGCCGGTTCCTGGGCGACCTGAACAGGCGAATCACGCCAGCCTTCGCCTGATGAGACCATGCAGGTCGGGCCGCCGGGCACGGTCACCAGGATCGTCCAGCTGCCGCTCGGGCTGGCCAGAACCTCGAGCAGCGAACCGGTCGAAGTCACGCCCATGTTGACCGGCGCTTCCTTGTAGTTCTTTGAGAGGCTCTTCAGAATCGCCTCACGCGGCGCGCACTGCGGGCCCTGCGCTTCGGCGGGATCGGATGCGGCGGTCAGGGCCGCGAGCACGAGAGGGGCTGACAGCGTGAGCGCGAAGACCGACGCGCCCAGGCGATTCATCAGTCCCCCCGGATGTGCGTTCTTCTTGCGCATGATACTGTCTCCTTCCTCGTTTTCGGCGGTGCCTGTATGTCCGCGATGTCTTCGTTCGGATCTCACAGTGACAACGCCGAGTCGGCGGGTATATTCCCAACCGAGGACCCATCATGCCGTCATCGTTGCGGAGATGCGGTGGGTTTTGCCACAAGGCCCCGCCTCTTCCGGCGTGGCCGCAGGACCCTTCAGGGATGGGGTCCTAGACTTTTGGTATCAGGCGAAACCCTTATGTGCCGGCACTATCTGCGACCGGGGTGAGATCCGGCCCGCTGTTCACAAAAGGACCGCTCGCCATAGGTTCCCGGCTTTTGCCGAACCTAAGAAGCTGTTGTGCTTCCATACAACATATGGGGTTCCGCGCCGCTGCGGGCAAGCCGCAGACCCGCGCGGTCAGGCCTCTTGTCCTAGGGATACTCTCGGACAGTGCAGGTCGGAACCAGCCCCAACAGCACGGAAAGGGTCGGTTACTCTGCGGCCTGAGTGCCGCGCGCCGCGAAGTGCCGTTCCATGTCCCGGCGGCAGGCGACGCTGGGATCGTCCGCATCGACGACCACGTCGTCCCAGCAGAGCGCCGCGCCCTCGGCCACCGGCCGCGCCAGCGTGATGCCCTGCGCGAGGCCGAGCGGCAGACAACCCTTGGCGAGGCTGTCGGCCGCCGGCATCAGCCTGCCCCAGACCGTGTAGCCGCCCTCGCCGTCGAGCAGCTCTCCGGGCTTCAGGTCGCGCTTGGCCGTGGCGACCACATCGCCGTTCCAGCCGCGCGGCGCGCCTGTCGGCTGACCGAGCAGGCCGGCATAGGCGACCGAGATGCCGAGTTCCAGGCCGATCAGGTGATAGGGCTTGTACATCGCCGCGTAGCGCCCCTCCGGATCGCTCGCCAGGCCGTACTCGCTGAAGCAGTGCTTCACGTAGTCGCTCGGTGCCTCGAAGACGATGTAGACGCCCCAGCGCAGGTCGCGGTCGACCGCACTGCCGTCGCGCGCCAGGGAGGAGACGACCTCCACCTGGCCCTTGTGGGCAAGACAGCCGCCCTCCGCCGCCGGCCGCAGCACCCGGGCGAGGTCGTCGGCGCCGACCGGCGGGAACTCCAGCCCGCCCGGCGCCGGCGTGAGGCCGGTGGCGTTGGCCACCGAGGCCATTTCGATGGCGGACTTGGTGCCGTCCATGAAGGAGTTGAACATCTGCGGGTTCATGCCGCCGCGCGCCGCATCCTCCGGAGAGATTCCGTAGCGCTCCCAGACGTCGTCGGGCGTGAGGCTGTGGTAGGACGGCAGGTACTTGGTGCCCTTGCCGGCGGCGACCACGGGAAGCCCGCAGGTGCGCGCCCAGTCGACCATCTCGCAGATCAAGGCCGGCTGGTCGCCATAGGCAAGGCTGTAGACCACCCCGGCCTGCTCCGCCTCGGCGGCCAGCAGCGGCCCGGCCAGGGCGTCGGCCTCCACGTTCACCATGACGATGTGCTTGCCGTGGGCAAAGGCCAGGCGCGCATGGCGGATGCCGGCGGCGGGATGGCCGGTGGCATCGATCACGACCTCGATCGCATCGGTTCCGAACAGCGCCTCGACATCGTCGGTGATCCAGGTCGTGCCCTGGGCCAGGGCCGCGTCGATGTCCCCGGCGCCGGCCTGTTCCTCCGGCCAGCCGATGCGCTGCAGGGACGCGCGCGCCCGCTCCGGCGACAGATCGGCGATGGCCGCCACGTGGAACCCGGGCGTACGCCCGGCCTGGGAAAGGAACATGGCGCCGAACTTGCCGGCGCCGATCAGGCCGATCCGCAGGGGCTGGTCCGCCGCCGCCCGGCGGGCGAGAAGGCTGTGCAGGTTCATCGGGTCTTTCCTCCGGGCTATTCAGCAGCAGCGCCGGCCGCGAGTTCGGACAGGCAGTCGTCGGCCAGCGGCGCGATGGGCGCGAAATCGCGGTGCGCCACCCATTCCGGCCGCTTGAACTGACGGATGTGGTTGTCGACGTGGCAGAGCGAGAGATAGACGATGGTGCGCCGCCAGGGGCTGATGTTGGGCGGGCTCGCATGCACGAGGTTGCAGTGGAACATCAGCACCGAGCCTGCGGGGCCGGTGGGCGCGACGATGCCGCCCTCCTCGGCCAGCCGCGTCACCGTTTCGCGGTCCAGGGTCCAGAGCGGATAAGACGTGGTTTCCAGGTCGTGCCCGGCCTCGAAGACGCCCTGCCTGTGACTGCGCGGGATGAACATCAGCGGGCCGTTCACCGCCGTCACCGCGTCGAGGAAGAGGGCGATGTTCATCGCCCGCGCCTCCGGCATGGCGTCGTCGCGCGCCCAGGTGCCGTAGTCCTGGTGCCACTGCCAGACCTCGCCGTCGAAGGCGGCCTTGGCGTTGACCTTGTACTGGTGCAGGTAGACCGGGCCGTCCAGCAACTGCATGACGGGCTCCACCAGCCGCGGATGCAGGCCGAGGCGGCGGAAGGGCTCGCTGTAGGTCTGGGCGGCGAAGGCCGTGCGCGCCGCGCCGGAGCTTTCGCGCCAGACCTCCTCGCGCTCCAGCGTGAAAACCCGTCCGGCTTCGGCGCGCAGCACGGCGGTCTCCGCCTCCGAAAATACCTCCGGCAGAAAGACATAGCCATCGCGGTCGAAGTCCGCGCGCTGGGCGTCGGTAAGCAGCATGCGTAATCTCCCTAGAGCGGATCATGTTTAAACGGAAACACTTGCGTGTTTACGCTTAAACATGTGAATCCGCTCTACATCTAAGGACTCAGAGCAGCTTTACTGGGTTTGATGAATCGCTTCCGCGATTCCATCAAATCCGGATCTGCTCTGGGTAAAGGCACCTTGTACCGGCGCTTCTTGATGTCTTTGCACTCCAGTATCCCTCAAAGCGCCGCTGCTGGCAAAGCGGGCATCGCGAGCAGTTCGTGGCGCTTTAACTCCACCACATCCTGTGCAGGATCTCGGTGGCCTTCCGCCAACTCTCATCATGCGACTCCATCTTTCGGGCAATCCGTTCACGAACACGTTGAACCAGCAGTGCCCGGTCGTTCGCCAGCAGCTCTGTTGCGCTCTCTCCCTCTTCGACAGGGGTCCAGCCGCTCTTGACGATGTTGCACAACCGACAGGCCAGGGCGATGTTGTGTCCGGAATCGGGTCCAAGCTTGCTCTGCGGGATGATGTGATCCAACTCCGCCACTGCGTACCCGAGACGATCCATTAGCAGGTCGCGGGCACAGTATTCACACCTTCCCTTGGCATCGACGAACGCGGCGGCCCATCGATCATTGAGTAGCCCTTCATTCACCAAGCGCTCAATAACTCCGTTTCTGTCCATTCGTCTCTCCACAAGCAGGCTCTTCGTCTCCGCCCGCTACAAAGCTTGGCATCATTGAGACGGATCGCTATCAAGGACCCAAATGCGAAATCACCCCAATACTTAGAATAGGAGCCTCGTGATGGACGAAGAAACCTTCAACATGGAACTGCGCAAGTTCCTGAAGAAAGTCGGCGTCACCTCCCAGCGCGAGATCGAAGGGGCCGTGCGCAGCGCCATCGACAGCGGCAAGCTCGGCGGCTCCGAAACCCTGAAAGCCAAGATTGTGCTTTCCATCGAGGGGCTGGACCTGAGCCACGAAATCACCGGCGACATCTCGCTCGGCTGAGGTCTTTCAGCCGCTCACCACAGCGCGGGCCTGGCGATCATCAGGACAAAGATGCCGATCAGGCTGAGAAAGCCGACCCAGCCGAGACGCACCCAGAGCGTGAAAGCCTGCCAGAAGCGATCAGGCAGTTCCGCACCCTGATCCATGGCGGTGATGGCCAGACGCTGCAGGTCCAACTGCAGCTTCACCACCACCAGCCAGGCTGCACCGGTCGTCGCGTAAAGCAGGTAGCTGAGCAGGAGCCAGGGCGCAGCGAGGTCGTGGCCGGCCAGATGGACCAGCCACAGCCCGGTCGCGAGCTGGACAAAGCCCGCCGGCAGCGTAAACAGCCAGTCGGCCAGCACCACCTGGCGGGCCACACGGGCAATGCCCGCGACGGCGCCGCTGCGGCAGGCCACATACATGTGAAAGGCGGTGCCCAGACCGGTGCCGAAGAGAATGAAGGCGCTGAAGATGTGCAGGCCGCGCACGAAAACGTAGGGATCCATCACCGCTCTTCCGCCAGCACCATCTGCACCAGCACCAGCACGAGGATCGGCAGATTCTTCAGCAGCGGTCCGAAGGGGTCGGCCCACAACGCCGGTGCGGCCAGGGTCAGCACCGCGGTATAGCCGGCGATCACCGCCAGTTGCAGCAGCCCCGTCAGGCGCGGGCGCCAGTTGACCGCCAGCAGGGCGGCGATCACCAGGTCGAGCAGCGAGGTGGCGATGGCGGTCACCGTGGCCAGCGCCGGCGGCAGGCCGAAGCCGGTCAGCAGCGGCAGGGCGAAGGCCTTGAGAGTCGCCAGCCCCAGCAGCCCGGAGATCAGCCACAGCAGCACCAGCACACCACGCAGCAGCGGGCGCAGCATGTAGAGGCGGGCGTGCCAGAGGTCCTGGGTCTGGGCCGGGCGCCGTTGCAGACGCTCGGTGAGCGGCGCCGGCTGAAAGCCGATGGCCTCGATAAAACCGGTCTCCCGCCCCGCGTTGCCGTACTCCATCTGGGCCAGCGCGTTGGAGGACAGCGGCCCGCGCCCGAAGAAATCCCCCAGGCGGCAGAGCGCGCGGACGAGGGAAAGCGGGATCGGCAGCGGCCGCGCCGGCGGGCGGCCCAGCCAGGCCCGGTACTGGGCGACGATGGACTTCAGAGTCTCGGTCTTGGGTCCGACCGGTTCCAGCACGCGGCGCGCCAGATCGGCCCGCTCCAGGCAGGCGATCACCGTCCGGGCGAGATCTTCGACATGCAGCGGTCGAAACGGCTGGCCACCGCCGCCCACCAGCGGCGTCACCCCGGGGAAGGCCGCGAGGGCGCGCAGCATGGCGGTGCCGCCGTAGGCGCCCTCACCGTAGATCAGCGAGGGCCGCAGCACGACCCAGTCGAGATCGAGACCCTTCAGGTGATCATCGGCACGTTTCTTGGAGAGCGCGTAGTCCGTCCCGGCCTCCGCGTCCGCGCTGATGGCGGAGATCTGGATCACGCGTTCTATGCCCGCTTCCTGGCAGGCGTCGAACAGTGCCGCCGGCGCCAGGTGATGGATCGCCTCCATATCCTGTCCGCGCCCGCCCTGCAGCACACCGGCGCAGTTGATGGCGGCGTCCACGCCCCCCAAACGCTCGCGCCAGACGGCCGCCGTGGTGTCGTGGTTCATGTCGGCGGCAATCGTCTCGATGTCCGGAAAGCGGGCCGCGAGCCTGGCTGGATCGCGCACCGCCGCCACGACCTGGTGCCCCGAAGCAATGAGCGCGGCTGTCAACTGAGCGCCGATGAAGCCATTGGCACCGGTTATCAAAACCCGCATCGAAAACGATTCCCCCGACGACTCTACCGCGAAGTCTAGCCGGGCAGCGGTGCAAGCGATAGAGGATGGCTTGCCGCAGTCTAGTTCGCCGGGAAGGCCGGCGGCAGCGGCACCTCTTTCTGTTCCATGACGCGGCGGGCGCGGTCCGGGTAGTCGGTGATGATGCCGTCGACCCCGAGATCGATGAGGGAGGTCATGTCGTCCGGATCGTTCACCGTCCAGACCACGACGCGCAGGCCGAGCGCCTGGGCCTCCCGCAGGTCCTGCGCGCGAAGATCGCGGTAGAAGGGCGACCAGACGGCGCCGCCGGCCGCCTTCACCGCCGCCGGCGGCGTCACCTCGGACCAGTCAATGGCCAGCCCGCCGATCCAGGGCGAGGGCTCCCGCGCGCCGCGGCCGAGGTTGTCGAGCCAGGACTGCTCCGCCGTGAGGTAGACGGTTTCGATCTCCGGCGCGATCTCCTGCACCCGCAGCAGGCTGCGCCAATCGAAGGACTGCACCGCCGCCCGTTCCGCGACACCGGCGGCGCGGATGGCCGCGACCAGGGCGTCGGCGAAGGCTGCCGGCTCCGCCGAATCGTCAGGCGAGAGCGGCGAGATCTTGGTTTCGATGTTGTAGCGGATCTGCCCGCCGCTCAGTGCCTCGGCCCGCGCCAGCACCGCGGCCAGGGTGGGAATGGCGACCCCGTCCAGGCCCTGCTGTTCGGGATAGCGCCGTGCGACGCGGCTGCCCGGCCGGGCGCGGCCGATGTCGTAGGCGGCCAGTTCGGCCAGGGTGAGGCCGATCACGGGCGCGGCGCCCTCCTCCTCCAGCCAGTTGCCCGCCGTATCGCGGGTACGCTCCGGCATCAGGCGGCGGTCGTGATGCACCACCACCACGCCGTCGGCGGTCAACACCGTATCCAGTTCCAGGGTGGTGACGCCCAGCGCCAGCGCCGCCTCGAAGGCCGGCAGGCTGTTCTCCGGCATCAGGCCGCGGGCGCCGCGATGGCCCTGGAGATCGAAGGACGCGGCGATGCGGCTCAACCCTGCCTCCGGCGGATCGCCGGGAAAGAAGAAGGCGACGGCGGCGAGGCCCAGGAGACCGAGGGTGCAGCCGAGCCAGAAGCGCGAGGCCCGCGACAGGCGCTTGCGGGGCGGCTCAGCCGGGTCCTTCGGCTCCCTGTTTTCGCTCGGGTTCTGGCCTGGGCTCTCGCTTGGCGTCATGCTCGGCTCGGACCTTCTCCTCAAGGCGCGTGTGGGCGGCGCGCATCCAGGCACCGGTCTGGCGCGCCAGCGGGTCCTCCGCCGTCTCCAGCACGGCGGTCGCGGCGGCAAGCTGCTCGGGCTTCTTGTTCTGGCTGAGCTTCGCCTTGGCCTCCAGCCGCGCCACCGGAATCTCGAAGGCGACGACCCCGCGCATCATGGCCGTCATGAAGCCGTCCTCCAAGCCCTGCGTCGACCAGGGCTGCCGCGTCCCGTCCTCATGGAGGGCCACCAGGCGGTCGAGCATGCCGCGCAGGGCGAGCGGATCGTCGATGATCCGCGGCGTGCCGTAGGCATGCACCGCCACGTAGTTCCAGGTCGGCACCGTCGGCGGGCCGCCGCCGTAGGAGGTCGGCGAGATGTAGCTGTGCGGGCCCTGAAAGACCGCCAAAGCGTGCTGGCCGCGGGCGGCCAGGGCCTCGAAGTCGCGCCACTGCGGATTGGCGCGGGCGAGATGGGCCAGCAGCGTGCCCTCGGGCCCGCCGTCGGGGTTGGGCGCCGGGTCGTAGAGGAACGGCAGGTGGCTCGCCTGCGCCGCGCCGTCGGGGGCGGTGATCAGGAGGCCGAAGTTGAAGGCTTCGATGACCGCGGCGATCTGCCGGCGGTCGTCGAGGCGGAAAACCTTGGGGACGAACATGGGACGGGTCCGGTCTGACTGGGGTGCGGCGGCGCAACCTAGGCAGTCAGGCGGTTCTGCAAAAGGACCACTAGAGACCGAACACGGCGGACCACTTTTCGGCTGAACGCCGCTCTAGCGCAGCACCAGGCGGTAGGCGATGAGGGCGACGAGACCGTAAACGAAGTTCAGCGCCAGCACGGTGGACCAGGGGGTCATGGCGCCGAGGCCGAGCTTGGCGAGCAGCGAGGGCGCCAGGGTCAGCAGCACCAGCGCCACGACGGCGCCCCAGGCGCCGCGCAGCAGCCGGTAGATCAGCGGTACGGCGGCGACGAAGGCAATGGCGATGACGTAGCGGTTCGGCACCACGGCCAGACGCTCGAAGAGGTCGGGACGCAGGAACAGGCCGGCCGCCGCCGCATTGGCCAGCGTCCCGGCGGCGCCGGCGATCACCACCGCAAGAACCGTTCGCAGGATCAGGATCATGTCCTAGAAGTAGTGCGCCGCCGCGCCAAACGCCAGGATTGTACGCGGCCTCTGGACGACTAAACCGCCAGCGCGCCTCAGCCCTTGCGCTCCACCATCAGCTTCTTGATCTCGGCGATGGCTTTCGCCGGGTTCAGACCCTTGGGGCAGGTCTTGGTGCAGTTCATGATGGTGTGGCAGCGGTAGAGCCGGAAGGGATCTTCCAACTGGTCGAGCCGCTCGCCCGTCGCCTCGTCGCGGCTGTCCGCGATCCAGCGGTAGGCCTGCAGCAGGATGGCGGGGCCGAGGTAGCGGTCGCCGTTCCACCAGTAGCTGGGGCAGGAGGTGGAGCAGGAGAAGCAGAGAATGCACTCCCAGAGGCCGTCCAGCTTGGCGCGCTCCTCCGGGCTCTGCGGGCGCTCGCGCTCCGGCGCCGGGGTCTCGGTCTTCAGCCAGGGCTCGATGGAGGCGTACTGCGCATAGACCTGGGTCAGATCCGGCACCAGGTCCTTGACGACAGGCATGTGCGGCAGCGGATAGACCTTCACCTCGCCCTTGATCTCGCTCAGGTACTTGGTGCAGGCGAGCGTGTTGGTGCCGTCGATGTTCATGGCGCAGGAGCCGCAGACACCCTCGCGGCAGGAGCGGCGGAAGGTCAGCGTCGGATCGATCTCGTTCTTGATCTTGATCAGCGCGTCCAGAACCATCGGCCCGCAGGACTCCAGGTCCACCTCGTAGGTGTCGACCTTCGGGTTCTCACCGTCGTCGGGGTTCCAGCGATAGACCCGGAAGGTCTTGGTCTTCGCGGCCTCGGCCGGCTTCGGCCAGGTCTTGCCGCTGCCGATCTTGGAATTGGCGGGAAGCGCAAACTCGACCATCGAAATCTTTCTCTTCTCAGACTTCGGGAAAGGCTAAAGGGCGGTCCGTCGATCCCGGCCCGGCACGCGCCCTAGTAGACGCGGGCCTTGGGCGGGAAGGTCTGGACCTCGTTCGTCAGGGTGTTGAGGCTGACCGGGCGGCTGCCGAAGCGCACCTTGCCGTCTTCGCCACACCACGCCAGCGTATGCTTCATCCAGTTGGCGTCGTCGCGCTCGGAGAAATCCTCACGGGCATGGGCGCCGCGGCTTTCGGTGCGCTGGGCCGCCGATTCCATGGTCACCTTGGCCTGGAACATCAGGTTGTCCAGTTCGAGGGTCTCCACGAGATCGGAGTTCCAGATCATCGAACGGTCGGTGACCGCGATGTCGCCGCGCTTCTGCCAGGCCCGGTCCAGCTTTCCGACGCCTTCTGAGAGCGACTCGCCGGTGCGGAAGACGGCGGCATGGCTCTGCATGGCGCGCTGCATTTCCAGGCGCAGCTCGGCCGTCGGCGTCTCGCCCTTGGCATGGCGCGTCCTGTCGAGGCGGTCGAGGGCAGAGTCGCCGGCATCCTCCGGCAGCGGGCGCTGGGTGTCGCCGGGGGTCAGGATCTCGGCGCAGCGCTTGGCCGCCGAACGGCCGAAGACCACCAGATCGAGCAGCGAGTTGGAGCCCAGGCGGTTGGCGCCGTGCACGGAGACGCAGGCCGCCTCGCCGATGGCCATGAGGCCGGGCACCACGGTGTTGGGGTTGCCGTTCTTCTCGGTCACAACCTCGCCGCTGTAGATCGCCGGGATGCCGCCCATGTTGTAGTGGCAGGTGGGCAGCACCGGGATCGGCTCCTTGGTGACGTCGACGCCGGCGAAGATGCGCGCGGACTCGGAGATGCCCGGCAGGCGCTCGTGCAGCAGCGCCGGCTCCAGGTGTTCCAGGTGCAGGTGGATATGGTCGTCCGCCTCACCCACGCCGCGGCCGTCGCGGATCTCCATGGTCATGGCGCGGCTGACCACGTCACGGCTGGCCAAGTCCTTGGCCGAAGGCGCGTAGCGTTCCATGAAGCGCTCGCCCTCGGAGTTGGTCAGGTAGCCGCCCTCGCCGCGCGCGCCCTCGGTGATCAGGCAGCCGGCGCCGTAGATACCGGTGGGATGGAACTGCACGAACTCCATGTCCTGCAAAGGCAGGCCGGCGCGCGCCACCATGGCGTTACCGTCGCCGGTCTGGGTGTGGGCGCCGGTGCAGGAGAAGTAGACCCGCCCGTAGCCGCCGGTGGCGATGATCACCATCTGGGCGCGGAAGCGGTGGATGGTGCCGTCGTCCAGGTTCCAGGCCATGAGCCCGCGGCAGGAGCCGTCTTCCATGATGAGGTCGAGGGCGAAGTACTCGATGAAGAACTCGGCGTGCTCGCGCAGGCTCTGCTGATAGAGCGTGTGCAGCATGGCATGGCCGGTGCGGTCGGCCGCCGCGCAGGTGCGCTGGGCGATGCCCTCGCCGTAGTGGGTCGTCATGCCGCCGAAGGGGCGCTGATAGATGCGGCCGTCCTCGGTGCGGCTGAAGGGCATACCGTAGTGTTCCAGTTCGAGGATCGCCGGCGCCGCCTCGCGCACCATGTACTCGATGGCGTCCTGGTCGCCCAGCCAGTCAGAACCCTTGACGGTGTCGTACATGTGCCAGCGCCAGTCGTCCTCGCCCATGTTGCCGAGCGAAGCGGAGACCCCGCCCTGGGCCGCCACGGTGTGGCTGCGGGTCGGGAAGACCTTGGTCACGCAGGCGGTCTTCAGGCCCGCTTCCGCCAGACCCAGGGTGGCCCTGAGACCGGCGCCGCCGGCCCCGACGACGACGACGTCATAGGTATGGTCGACTATCTCGTAGGACTTGGTCATGCTCGGCCCTCAATTCCCCTTGTTGCGGTCACTGCGCATCCCCCGATGCCCCCTGCGGCCCGCTTCCTGTAAGCCCAGTCTATCGGCCCCGCCCAAATCAGCCCTGCCCCCATCAACCCTGCCCAAACAGCAGCAGCAGGACCGAGAGAATCCCGGTCAGCGCCAGCACGATCGCCGCCGCCTTTGCCAGCAGCAGGCCGGCAATCTTGACCATCTCTCTATGGACGTAGTCTTCGATCACCACCTGCAAACCGAGGTAGGCGTGGTAAAAGGTCGCAGCGATCAGCAGGATCAGAAGACCCGCCACCACAGGCGATCCGGCCCAGGCGGCCACCGCCGCGTAGTCGGCGCCGCTCAGCGCAATCACCGATGCGCAGAACCACAGCGTCAACGGAATGAGGGCGACGGCGCTCAGACGTTGAGACCACCAGTGGCCGGTGCCGTCCTTGGCGGAACCAAGGCCCCTGACCCGTCCGAGGGGGGAGCGCAGACTCATCTCAGGCCCCTCCCATCATGGTGTAGCCGGCGATCCAGCTCACGAGGGTGAGGACCGCACTGGCCGCGACCACCAAAAGGCCGCTGCGCTCTGCCGTGCGCATCTCGAAGCCGTAGCCAGCATCCCAGAACAGGTGCCGGATGCCGTTGCAGAGGTGATAGAAGAGGGCGAAGGTCCAGCCGAAGAGCAGCAGCCGGCCAATGACGGAGCCGAGCAGTTCCTGCGCGGAGGCAAAGGCGCTGGGACCGCTCGCCGCCGCCGCCAGCCAATAGATCAGAAGCAGGGTCCCGACGGCCAGGGCCACCCCGGTGATCCGGTGCAGAATCGATAGGGTCGTCGTGATCTGCGGCCGGTAGACCTGCAAATGGGGGGAAAGGGGCCGATTGGAACTGCTCATACGCGGCTGCTTTCTTTCGGCTGCTTGCCAATGGATGGTCCGGATTGTCGCTCGGATCCCGGTCGACAGCGGCGATGCAGGAGGACCGGGCAGGCGGCGACAGTGAGGCGGGCGGCCGGGCTTTGTCTGTCCGCGCGGACCTTCATACCCGGTAAACCTCAACAATCCGTCTAGACCGCTTGAGATTTAGACCGCAGCGCAGCACAAGTCAACGTGGCGCGCCACCTTCCCACACCAAGCCGTCCCAAAAAACACCACTGAATCAAAGGGTTTTCGGCATGGTCCCGGTGCGGTCAGGCCGCAGCGCGGCGCAGCGTCCGCCATCAGCAGATGGCCCGCGGCCCCGGACGGTTACGGTCTTTGCGGGCGGCTCAGAAAAGACCGCCCCAGCGTTGGCTGCCGCAGCCGGCGAAAGGGCAGCCGGACTTCAACTGTGGACAGAGCTGTGGGCAAGATGTGAAGGAATTGTGCAGGATCGAAGAAATTATGCACAAGATTCTCAGTCGTCACGGAAATTTCGTGTTGTCGCAAGGGCGAATTCGGGCGAGCATCTTCTTGCACGCGAAAGCGCCGAACGGCGGAAACGCGGCCCTTCCGGAGGGTTTCGGCCCATCGGAAAGCGGTACGAAGACCTTGGGCCTTCGGGTTTGTGGACTTTGGATCGCAGCGGTTCCCGGGGGCTTCGGCCTCTGCGGATCGGAGGAGGCGGATCTTCGGGTCTGACTCCGATGAGACGGCGGCCTTCGGGCCGGGGGACAGCGCCTCATGGGCCCTCTCGGGGGCTTGAGAGGTCGGGTCGCAGGGTCCAGCGTTCGGGGATGGGTGGTCTCTTCGGAGGCAGCTTGTCCGGCGCCGATGATCGGGTTGCCCTGCAGTTCTTGATCATTGGTTTGGAAGGTGTCGGCCAGACCTTGTCTGTCATCTTCCAGCGGTGGCCGCTCCCCTTCCCCGTGTCGGGGGGCTGGTCAATCCGGGACGGCAGGACCTTCACCGGTCCTGCGAAGTCTCCCGACACCGGCGGCTCGCTTGCGGACCGAAGGGGTCAAAGAGAGAGGCTCTTCGGAGGCTGTTTCTTGGAGGCTTCAGGTCGGAGGGCGTGCCCTGCGCCGCCGTCTGAGCGGGAGCTGGTTCCTCGGAGCCACGCCCGTGCCCGGTCCGGGAGGGCTGTTTGCAGTGGGCTTGCCCACAGCACGACAGGCTGATCGGAGGCTGGAAGACCGGCTACGAGAGAAAGTGGGTGCCATCCAAGTGAGTTCGCTCCCTTCGGGGAGGGTCACGATCTCGCAGCGCTTTATCGGTCACGCCAGGCCCGGTATCTGCGCGCAGATTATGACAAAGACCTCACTCGCCGCCGCGATCGCGCTGAGCTGGATCCAGCTCTTGAGGCGTCGGGTGTGCCCTTTCTTCCGGGGCACAGCGCAGTGGAGGTTTCCTCCTCTGCACCCGGCGCCTCAGTCATTACACGAGCGATTCCGCAGATTCAACTAAATTTTGTGGGGTCATCGAACTTTCACACAAGATTTGGCATGTCCGGGCGGTCGCAAGGCCGGTTCCGGCTGGCACCTGTCCTCAGCGCGGCACCAGCACGCTGTAGTCCAGGTCCAGCACCACCGCCGGATCGTACTTGCCGTCGGCGCCCTTGTGGGGAAAGCCGTCGCAGGGCTGGTCCTTGGCCGCCACCGAGCGCAGGCGCAGGACGCCGAGGTCCGGGCGTCCCTCGACCGGCAGCTTCTCCAGCACCTCCGACCAGGCATAGATGGTGTCGCCGGCAAAGCTGGGCGCCGCATGGGTGCCGGCGTTGATCGCCAGCAGCTTCACCGCGTTGCCCAGGCCGTTGAAGCTGAGCGCACGGGCCAGCGAGATGATGTGGCCGCCGTAGACGATACGCCGGCCGAAGCGCCCCTGCCCTTCGGCGTGCTGGTTGAAGTGCACCCGCGCGGTGTTCTGGTAGAGCCGGGTGGCCATCTGGTGTTCGGCCTCTTCGATGGTCATGGCATCGCCGTGATCGATGCGCTCGCCTGCCGCATAGTCGTCCCAGCGGTGCGGGCTGCCGGCAGCGGTGACGTCGAAGCCGGAAAGATCAAGGCCTTCGGGCAGGACGAAGTGCTCGGCGCCGACAGCCTCCGGCAGATCGGGCACCATCGCCTGCGGTGCCGGGGCCGCCGGGTCCTTCTTGCGCACCATGACCCAGCGGATGTAGTCCGCCACCATGGCGCCGTCCTGGTTGACCCCCTTGGTGCGCACGTAGACGACGCCGGTCTTGCCGTTCGAATTCTCCTTGAGGCCGATGACTTCGCTCTCCGCCGACAGCGTGTCGCCGGGATAGACCGGCGCGCCGAAGCGGCCGGCCGCATAGCCCAGGTTGGCCACCGCATTGAGGGAGATGTCAGGTACCGTCTTGCCGAAGACCACGTGAAAGACCAGCAGGTCGTCCAGCGGCGCCCGCGGCAGCCCGATGGCCCGGGCGAAGACGTCGGACGACTGCGGCGCAAAGCGCGACCCGTAGAGCGCTGTGTAGAGTGCCTGGTCGCCGGCGCTCAGGGTGCGCGGTGTCGCATGGCGCAGCACCTGGCCGAGGCGGAAGTCCTCGAAATGGTTCCCCGGGTTCTGCTTGGACACGGCAGGAGTCATCGCTGAAGCCATCTAGGCGGCGCTCTCCAGATCCGAAATCGCTTCGGCCAGGGCGACCAGCCGCTTTGCGTTCTCGACGTGCAGATTTTCGATCAGCTTGCCGTCGACCACGACGACGCCCTGGCCGGCCGCCGCCGCTTCGGCATGGGCGGTGATGATCTTATGCGACCAGGCGACCTCTTCGCCCGAGGGCGCGAAGACCTCGTTGGCCTTGGCGATGGTCTTGGGATGGATCAGGGTCTTGCCGTCGAAGCCCAGTTCCCTGCCCTGTCGGCAATGGTCGGCGAAACCCTCGTCGTCGGAAAGATCCAGGTGGACGCCGTCGACGATGGCCTTGCCGTAGGCGCGGGCGGCCAGGATGCAGAGCCCCAGGCTGGTCAGCACCGGCAGGCGCTCGGGCGTGTGTTCGGCCTGAAGATCCTTCACGAGGTCGGAGGTGCCCATCACCAGACAGGTCACGCGCTGCGAGGCCGCCGCGATCTCCTGCGCGTTCAGCATACCCAGCGGCGTTTCCATCATGCACATGATGCCCATCGCTGGCGGCGCGCCGGCGGCGTCCATGCGTGCCTCCAGATCGTGGACCATGGCCGCCGTCTCGACCTTGGGCAGCAGGATCGCGTCGGCCGTGGTGGGGGCGATCGCCGCAACGTCGTCGGCGCCCCAGGGGCTGTCGAAACCGTTCACGCGCACGATGAGCTCCCGCGCGCCATAGCCGCCCGCGGCCAGGGCTTCGACGATCTGCCGGCGCGCGGTTTCCTTGGCATCCGGCGCCACGGCGTCTTCCAGATCCAGGATCAGCGCATCGGCCGGCAGGCTCCGGCCCTTTTCCAGGGCGCGGGCGTTGGAGCCGGGCATGTAAAGAACGGAACGGCGCGGACGGGCGCGGACGGTCATCGACAAAGCCTCCCGATGGCGAAACGACAGCGGCGGCGGGCGGTTATCCCGCACCTGCGAACACGGGTGGCGACTATAATGCACCACCGCCCTGTGGCAAGCTGCGGGCCCGAGACCATTCCGTAACCCGCCGCTATCCGCCGGAACCCACCATGCCCGCCCTCAACGTGATCTCCGTCCAGTCGCACGTCGCCTACGGCCATGTCGGCAATGCGGCGGCCGTCTTCGCACTGCAGCGCCTGGGGATCGAGGTCTGGCCGGTCCACACCGTGCAGTTCTCCAACCACACCGGCTATCCCGACTGGCAGGGCCAGGTCTTTGCCGCCGAGGATATCGCCCGCCTGATCGACGGGCTGGAGGCGCGCGGCGCCCTGGCAGGCTGCGATGCGCTGCTGACCGGTTACATCGGCGATCCCGAACTGGGCGCGGTTATCCTGGATGCCGCAGCGCGCATCCGCGCCGCCAACCCCAGCGCGCTCTGGCTCTGCGACCCGGTGATGGGCGACCATGGCCGGGGCCTCTTTGTGCGCGCGGGCGTGCCGGACTTTCTGCGCGGCCCGGCGCTGGCCGCCGCCGACATTCTGACCCCCAACCTCTTCGAACTGGAAATCCTGACCGGCCGGAAGCCGGAGGGGCTCGAAGCCATCCGCAACGCCGCCGCGTCGCTGCTCACACAGGGACCGAAGGCGGTGGTGGTCACCAGCTTCAGCCCGGAGGGCAACGCCGCAGGCGAGATGGAGATGCTGGCGGTGAGTGCCGAAGGCGCCTGGCATGTCGCCACGCCGCGCCTGGATCTATCGCCCAACGGCGCCGGCGATGCGGTGGCCGCCCTCCTGCTCGGCTTCTACCTGAAAACCGGCGCACTGCCCGAGGCGCTGGGGTCCGCCGCCGCCGCGATCTTCGAGATCCTCGACACCACCCTGGAGAGCGGCGCGGAAGAACTGCAGCTCATCGCCGCCCAGGAGCGGCTGGAAAGCCCGCGCCGCCGCTTCGCCGTCCAACCGCTCTAGAGCAGATCCGGGTTGGATGGAATCGCGAAAGCGATCCATCCAACCCGGATCTGCTCTAACTCCTAGGTGTAGAGCGGATTCACATGTTTAGGCGCAAACACGAAAGTGTTTCCGTCTAAACATGATCCGCTCTAGGCATCGGCCCTTCACAAGCACGGCGGATTCCGCTAGAACCCGCCCACTCACAGCAAAGGGCGCAGCGCACCGTGCCATCGTAACAGCCGGTCTCACCTGTTCCACCAGCCCACA
Organism: Rhodospirillales bacterium BBD 1991-14; assembly: GCA_001657395.1. Classification (GTDB taxonomy): domain Bacteria; phylum Pseudomonadota; class Alphaproteobacteria; order Kiloniellales; family Kiloniellaceae; genus Pelagibius. The sequence continues at coordinate 234,910 of LYSY01000007.1, forward strand.
CGGCAGCGCTGCGCGCTGCCGAACCGAAGTCTGTGAGTTCTTCTTGGTGGCGGTTCGAGACCGGTACGGCACGGCTGAACCGCGACCGGCACCCACGTCGCCACGCGGCTGATTTTCAAGCTTTTCGCTTCCCCTCGCACCGCGCCTCCTCGGCTTCTCGCTGCCGTCGTCTTGACGAACTTCCCAATGGGAAGAGCAAGCCGGCATGTCCGATACCCTGCGCGTCCTCTGGACGCTGGTTCCCCAGAGAGCCCCTCAACCCTGGCTGCACTGCAGCCACTGCGGTGACTCCAGGCCCTTCGAAAGCAGCACCAAGTTCCGCCTCAACGCCAACGGCAAGCGCCTCGATGCCTGGTTGATTTACCACTGCACGGCCTGCAGCCAGACATGGAACCGCCCGCTTCTGGAACGCCGTCCCGCCGCTGCGGTCGATCCGCAACTCCTGGCAGCCTTGCAGCAGAACGACCCGCACCTGGCGCGGCACCTGGCCTTCGACATCGAAGACCTGCGCCGCAGATCTGCGCGCATCGAGGTCTTTGCCGAAGCCCTGGTGCGAAGAGAAACACTTTGTATCTGCGGCACGGAACCGCGGCGCCTTGAGATCGACTTTGCCGTTGCCACGCCGCTAAGGCTTCGTCTGGACCGGCTCCTCGCTGCGGAACTCGGCGTCACGCGCAGCCGCCTGCATCGCCTGCAGAACAGCGGCAGGCTCGTGCTCTCGGCGCCGGGGTCGCGCTGGCTCAGAAAGCCACCCCAGGACGGCTGGCGGATCTGCTTGGACCTGTCTGAGGAGAGGGACCGTGAAGCGATCGCCACAGCAGCCCGAAGGTCACAGTGACGCAAGCCGGGCTCAGTGATCGGGACTGCGCGCCAACGGCTGCAGAACTATCAGCGTCTTCAGGTGCAGGGCGTTCAGCTTCAGCGGGTTCTTCTTGGGCACGTGTATGGACGTTCCCTGCAGTTCAGCTCCGGCGGCTGGCGCTGGCCAGCAGCCCGGCCGCCGCCAGCAGCAGGCCGCCGGTGATGCGGTTGACCAGCGCGGCGCGGTCGCGCAGCAACGGCGCGAAGACCTTGCCGGAGAGCACGTAGGCGAAGGCCGCCAGGACTTCGGTGGCCAGGAAGGTGAGCCCGATCACGGCGAACTGCGGCAGCGCCGGCTCGCCGGGCACCACGAACTGCGGGAAGACGGCGGTGAAGACCAGGATGGCCTTGGGATTGCCGAGCGCCACCAGAAACTCGCGCCGCGCCATCACCGCAACCGACTGGTGCGCGCGGGCGGTGCCGCCGCCGGGATCGCTCGGCGAAGCCGCCGGCGCGGTGAGCGCCCGCAGGCCCAGGTAGACCAGATAGGCGACGCCCGCCCACTTGATGACCTGGAAGGCGAGTTCAGACGCCGCCAGCACGGCCCCCAGGCCGAGCGCGGCGATGACGATCATCACCGTAAAGGCGCCGATGCGCCCGCCCACCGCGGCCAGGGAGCGGCCGGCCCCGAACCTGAGGCCGTTGGTGAGGGCCAGCAGGTTGTTGGCGCCGGGGGAGAGCGAAATCAGCAGCGCCGCCACCACGAAGACCAACCAGCTTTCGAAAGACATGGTTTCTTCCCTTGCTCGCAATGCACGCGGGCGGGCGGCGGCGAGGCCCGCGCCCCAAAGTCTATTCGGCGGCTTACTCCGAGAACCTACAGGTAATCGCGGGTCAGGGTCTCGGCGATCTGCACGGCGTTCAAGGCCGCACCCTTGCGCAGATTGTCTGAAACCACCCAGATCGACAGGCCGTTGTCCACGGTCGGATCGCTGCGGATGCGGCTGACATAGACCTGGTCCTCGCCGGCGCATTCCGCCGGGGTGACATAGCCCTCGTCGACCCGGTGGTCGATCACGGTAACGCCCTCCTGGGCGCTCAGGGCCTCGCGCGCCTCTTCCGGCGAGATCGGGTTCTCGAACTCGAGGTTCACCGCCTCGGCATGGCCGACGAAGACCGGCACCCGCACGCAGGTCGCCGAGACCTTGATGGCCGGGTCGAGGATCTTTTTGGTCTCCACCACCATCTTCCACTCTTCCTTGGTGGAACCGTCGTCCATGAAGGAGTCGATGTGGGGGATCACGTTGAAGGCGATCTGCTTGGTGAAGATCTCCGGGCGCACCGGCTCGTTCACGTAGATGCCGCGGGTCTGGGTGAAGAGCTCATCCATGGCGTCCTTGCCCGAGCCGCTGGCCGACTGATAGGTCGCGACCACCACGCGGCGGATGCGCGCCAGTTCGTGCAGCGGCTTCAGGGCCACCACCATCTGGATGGTCGAGCAGTTGGGGTTGGCCACGATGTTGCGCTTCGAATAACCGGCCAGGGCATCGGCGTTCACCTCCGGCACGACCAAGGGCACGTCGGGGTCCATGCGGAAGTGGGAGGTGTTGTCGATCACCACCGCGCCCTTCTGCGCCGCCTTGGGCGAGAACTGGGCGGAGATCGAGGCCCCGGGCGAGGACAGCACGATATCGGTGCCCTTGAAATCGAAGGCGGCGAGGTTCTGGACCTTCACCTCGTCGTCCTCGCCGAAGGAGATCTTGCTGCCGACCGAGCGTTCGGAGGCCAGGGCCGCGATATCATCAACCGGAAAGGCCCGTTCGGAGAGGGTCGTCATGATCTCGCGACCCACGGCGCCCGTGGCGCCGACCACTGCTACTCTGTATCCCATGACTCTACCTATCTGCCTTTCTCAATCAACGGGCCCGCGGTTGTCCGGGACCGCGGGAGGGGTTAAGTCAAAGTCGGGGCCCCGCTTCAAGCCGGGGCTCACGCTGGGCCTCAAGGGTCGGGCCGGCGGCAAGGCTGAAGCGGCGAGGGGAACGGACGCGCGATGGAACGCTCCAAGGACTACCGGTCTTTCTGGCCCCGCTATCTGGGCGAGCACGACAAGCCGGCGACCCGCGCGCTGCACTATCTCGGCACCTCTCTCGGGCTCATCCTGCTGGCCGGCGGCGTCGCCACGGGTCTGTGGTGGCTGTTTCCGGCGGCCCTGGTCTGCGGCTATGCCTTTGCCTGGCTTTCCCATGCGGCGATCGAGCGCAACCGCCCGGCCACCTTCACCCACCCTCTGTGGTCCTTCATCAGCGACTTCCGCATGCTCTTCGCCTGGCTCGGCGGCGGGCTGGCGGCGGACCTGTATAGCCCGGCGGCCCGCCGCTGAGCGGCGGATCAAATCGATGCTGTTGTCGTATCCCTGGAAGGCGCCCCTTAAGAAGAAAGGCCGCCCAGAGGGACGGCCTTTCGTATCGTCCATGGGTCTGGTCGCCTAGTTCTTGGCAGTCTCCGGAGTGGTCTTGATGACCGGAGTCGACTGCTCAGCGTCCGCCGTGACGACGGGTTTTGAAATCTGGACGGTCTGGGAATAGCCGCCGCAGCCGGCCGCAAAGGCAGAGCCTGCGAACCCGGCGACGCCTGCCGCAACCACGAGGGCGGTAAGGGTCTTTTGCATAAGGTCTTCTCCCAATGGAGCGTGTCGGCGGACTTTAGCCCCGCCCCGGTCGGCGGTCAATTGATCGATTTGTGACCGCGCCGCCCGGGCCAAGGTTGGGACCGGGACAGGGTCGCCCCCCAACAGCGGGGCCCGAACCGTCAGCCCGAGCCGTCAAAACGTGATCTTCCCCTGCAGTGCGATGATGTCGATGGAGGTTTCGTAGGTTCCCTCGAGGCTGCCGCGGGATGCGTTGTTGGGGTCGTCGAAGTCAAGGTCGAGGTCCGCATCCGGCAGAAAGATGTGGGTGTAGCCCAGCGACACGGACAGCCAGTCGTACGGATCGTAGGAGACGCCGCCGGAGATCCAATAGCGGTCCTCGTCCGGGATGCGGGGCGTACGCGTACGGTCGGGCACCGGGCTCTCGTCGAACGCCACCCCGGCTTTGAAGGTCCAGTCTTCGAAGGGTTTGTAGGTCGCGCCGAGACCGAAGAACCAGACGTTCGTCCAGTTCTCCTCGGTCACACTGGGATCCTGCGCCGGGTTGTCGAAGTTCACCCTGAGCTCGCGAAAGCGGCTCCAGTGGGTCCACTGCACCTCGCCCATGATCGACAGCTCGTCGGTGATGTCCTGATGAATGCCAAGGCTCACCTGTTCCGGCAGCTGGGTGCTGGCGTCGGCGCCGGTGTCGACGAAGGCGCCGGTGGCCCCGGAAACCGTGGCGCCGATGCCGGTGCCGAGATCGAAGTCGGCATCCCCCTCCAGGGTGTGGGAGACCATGGAGCGGTAGCCGAGCCCGATGCGCGTGCCCTCCCTCGGCGTCAGGGTCGCCCCCAGGGTGAAGCCGAAGCCCCAGTCGTCGGCCCGCAACACCACCCGGCCGTCCTCCTGGCCCGGGACACCGCCCAGACCGGCGCCGATGGTGCCGAAGTCGATGGCGTTGGACAGCTTGGCATCGGCATACTGGGCGACGAAGCCGGCACCGACGGAGAGATAGTCGTTCACCCGGTAGGCCACCGTCGGTGAGATGTTGATCGTGGTGAGCCGCGAGTCCAGCGCGTGATAGCGCCCGATCCAGCCTTCCGGATTGGTGGTTCTGAGGCCGAAGGGCGAGGTCAGGGCGAGGCCCAGACGCAGGTCCTCGGTCGGCGAGATCATCGCATAGGTCGCCGGAACGAAGGCGTCCACGCCGATGTCCTGGTTTCCGGTAAAGCCGGTGCCGTTGCCGATGGCCCCGCCGCCGACCGCCGGCGTGAAATTGCCGCTGCCGTCCTTGAAGTCGGCCTGCGGGATGATGATGCTGCCGACCGTGACGATCTGGTTGCCGTCATGAAACGTCAGCAGCGACGGATTGAAGAACATCGTCGAGATGTCTTCGATGCCGGTCGAGGCACTGGCGAAGGAATGACCCTGCGAGGACCCGCTCTGCTCCTTGATCGCAAAGCCCGCGGCCCAGGCCGGACCGCCGATCACCTTGGGCAGCGTGAGCGCAGCCAGGCTAAGAGTCGAAATTGTGAGAATTGAAAGTGCCGCCTTAAGCCGGCGGCGGGCAGAATGACTTGCCACGGAGCGTCCCCCCAACGCTTGTTTCTTATGGTTGTAGGGGAACTATAGCTTCTGTGATTAAGTGGTAAAATATCTGATCCACTCGTGTCACAAAAAAGCCTTACGGCGTCAGGGCTTGGCCCTCAGGGCCCTTGAAACGGCTCCGGACTCTGCAATCTGAGATTGTTGTCTCCCAGGCCTCAGGCAGCCCGGGACTCCAGGGCGGCGAGCAGCGCGTCGCCCATCTGGGAGGTCGAAACCAGCGTGCTGCCGGGCCCGGCGATGTCGCCGGTCCGGTGCCCCGCGGCCAGCACCGCCTCGACGCCCTTTTCGATGAGGTCCGCATCCTCGGCCAGGTCGAAGGAATAGCGCAGCATCATGGCGAAGCTCAGCAGCGTGGCCAGGGGGTTGGCCTTGCCCTGACCGGCGATGTCGGGGGCCGAGCCGTGCACCGGCTCGTAGAGCGCCGGGATGCGCCCGCTGGCATCGGCGGCCCCCAGCGAGGCGGAAGGCAGCATGCCGAGCGAGCCGGTGGCCATGGCCGCCGCGTCGGAGAGCATGTCGCCGAAGAGGTTGTCGGTGACGATGACGTCGAACTGCTTGGGCGCGCGGACCAGCTGCATGGCGCAGTTGTCGGCGAGCATGTGGCTGAACTCGACCTCGGGATACTCGGCCGCATGGAGCTTGGTCACCTCCTCGCGCCACAGCAGCCCGGATTCCATGACGTTCGACTTCTCCACCGAGCAGACCCGGTTCTGGCGCTTCCTGGCGAGGTCGAAGGCGACCCGGGCGACGCGCTGGATTTCCGGGGTGGTGTAGACCTGGGTGTTGACGCCCCGGCGGGTGCCGTCCGGCAGGGTTTCGATGCCGCGCGGCTCGCCGAAGTAGACGCCACCCGTCAGCTCCCGCACGATCATGATGTCGAGACCGGACACCACCTCAGCCTTGAGGCTGGAGGCATCCACCAGGGCGTCGAAACACAGCGCCGGGCGCAGGTTGGCGAAGAGTTCCATGTCCTTGCGCAGGCGCAGGAGGCCGCGCTCCGGCTTCAGCTCGAAGGGCACCTCGTCCCACTTCGGTCCGCCGACGGCCCCCAGCAGCACCGCATCGGCGGCCATGGCCTTGTCCACCGTGGCGTCGCTCACCGGCGCGCCCTCGGCATCGATCGCCGCGCCGCCCACCAGCCGCTCCTCGACGTCGAAGGTCACCGCGCGGCGCTTGTCCATCCAGTCGATGACCCGGCGCACCTCGCCCATCACCTCGGGACCGATGCCGTCGCCCGGCAAAAACAGAAGCTTCTTGTTGGACGCCATGTCTCGCGTCTCCCCCGCACCAGAATTCGTTTGAAGGGGCCGGCTGGCCCTCAAGGGACCGGCCGGCCCGTGTCGGATGGTTGTCTTGCCCCGCGGAGGGGCCGGCTTCGCGCCCGCGCGCCAGCGCTCCCGGACCGGACTAGAGGACTAGAGCCACGGCTGGCTGCCGCTGCGCGACTCCTCGAAAGCCGTGATGGCATCGGCCTTCTCCATGGTCAGGCCGATGTCGTCGAGCCCGTTCAGCAGGCAGTGCTTGCGAAAGGCGTCGATCTCGAAACGGATCTTGCCGCCGTCGGGCCCGGTGATCTCCTGCTTCTCCAGGTCGACGCTGACCACCGCGTTGGCGCCGCGCTCGGCGTCGTCCATCAGCAGGTCGACCTGCTCCTGCGGCAGCACGATGGGCAGAATGCCGTTCTTGAAGCAGTTGTTATAGAAGATGTCGGCGAAGCTGGGGGCGATGACGCAGCGGATGCCCGCGTCCAGCAGCGCCCAGGGCGCGTGCTCGCGGCTGGAGCCGCAGCCGAAGTTCTCCCCCGCCACCAGGATGCTGGCGTCGCGGTAGGCGGGCTGGTCGAGAACGAAGCCCTCCTTGGGCTTGCCGGCCTCGTCGAAGCGCATCTCGTAGAACAGGCCCTTGGAGAGCCCGGTGCGCTGCACGGTCTTCAGGAACTGCTTGGGGATGATCATGTCGGTATCGACGTTGACCAGCGGCAGCGGCGCCGCGACCCCGGTCAGGGTGGTGAACTTGTCCATCGCTCTCTCATGTTCTTCTGGAGCGGGCAGCGGCAAGCTGCCCCGTTCCGGAAGCGGATCATAAGAGGTCAGGCGAAAAGGTCAAAGCCCCGCGCACGCAGGACAGCCATGCCCTGGTTTCCGGGCCTGCTGCGGGTCTTTGGGGGGCCTGTGGGAGACCTGGGGGCCGCGCTCAGGCGCCCCAGTGGCGCACCCGGCCGGTATCCACGTGGATGAAGCCGGACTTGGTGTAGAGGCCGACGCCGCCGCCCTGGAGGGCCAGCGCTGCCTGCTGCAGGGCCTTCAGGTCGCGCTCCGGCAACCGCACGTCGACGGCCATGCCGCGCATGTGGAGCGACCGCTTGGCCACGCCGTTGCTCTTGGAGGCCAGGTTGGCGTTGGTCTTGGGCGAGCGGTAGGCGGAGATCAATTCAAAGGGCTGCTCGCTGTCCATGGAGCGGCGCAGGGCATAGAGCAGATCCAGCAGGTTGCGGTCCATCTGCCAGACCTCGCCGCTGCGCCAGTCGCGCAGCACGTGGTTCAGCCGGTCCAGGGCCTCGGCCTGGAAAACGCCGTCGCGCAGATAGGTGGCGGCCACCTCCTCGCCGGTGTGCAGGGAGCGGAAGGCCAGGCTGCGGGTCGCCGGCATGGGTTTGGCGGCCAAAGCGAGGCCGGGCACCAGCATCGTGGTGGTCAGCGCCGCGGCACCGGTGGCCGCAGCGGTCACGAATCGGCGGCGCGACGCCGCCCTTGCAGACAAAGGGTGAGCCCTGTGGTCCATGCCGCCTTAGGTCCTCTCTGAAGCGGATACGATGCGGGGGAGATGTCCGTTCAGACCTTGCGCCCCCAATGACGAACGGACGGTTAACGGAATACACGCTTCGCCTGCGCGAAGCAACGGGAGGGGTAATCCAAAGGGGTTAGGCGCGCGACAGCGGAAAGCCGGATGCTTCTAGGTTCCCACCCCTGCATGTACAGTCGCCTCGGACGTCGCCTTATTCCAGACTCTCAAAGCGTCACCCTCGGACTTGTTCCCCAATGGTTTCTGGGGGTCCATAGCGCCGCCCGCTGGAACCCACCTCGGGAAAGCTCCGGACTGCCATACCCATGGATACTCGGGTCAAGCCCGAGTATGACGAT
>LYSY01000008.1 GCA_001657395.1 Rhodospirillales bacterium BBD 1991-14
CGGAGAAGCGCTGGCCGATGAATTTGTCGCTGTCGACCTGGAATTTCTTCAGGGCCGTGTTCCACTCGACTTCAGGGACAACGGCTTCCTTGTCCTGGGCCTGGACTTGGTCGATCGCCCCACTGCCGAAAAACAGTCCGATAACAGAGACGGCAGCGACAAGGTTCAATTTGCGAAACATAATACCTCGATCTCCTATGCTTGGGTTGCGATAACCTTCTCGAAAAAAAGCGGTCACTCCTGAAGAGCCCTCTCCGCAGCGGCCGCCGTGGCGGCGCGCCGCGGAACGGGGAGCGCAAGGGGGTGGATGCGTGCTGAAAGACGGCGGGCCATTTCACGCCTTGAAGCGGCAAGAAGCCCGGCAGTCGTCGCGCTATCGGCGCTGCCTGCGGCGACACGGTCCCAGCCTTGCCTGACCGATGGTGTCAGGGCCGATGGTGTCAGGACCGACGGCCGCAGGCGCGCGGTCTTCGGCGAAGACGCCGCCTGCTGACAGCAAGGCTGTTTTGGGAAGAGGCCGTGTCAGGATGCCCGCAGTGCCATCAACGGCAGCACAGCGTCACCCGGGCACTCAGCTCAGCGCAAGACGTCCCCGTCCAACAGTACCTGGGCACACGCCAGTACCCGGGCACACATCGGCACACGGTCTGTAAATTCGGGGAACGCAGGGGAAAGGCCTTGCGTGGAAGAATTCGGTGTTGCTCATTCCAGTCCTCACGGTCGTAGCATGATGACGGAGCAAGGCTCTCGCCTTGCAAAGCAGCCCCAGGTTCCTCCACCAAAACCTCAGGAGCTTCCGCTCGGGCGGTGTTCTAACAAAACCCGCAGGAGATTTCAGCCCCTTTATCGTTTCAGTTCTGTAACCGCAGCGTTGTGTACCCCCAAGGGAGTAGCGCCTGACGCGAACACCTCGCCGAAAGCGGTAAGCGATCAGCAGAAATCGCATCGCCGCGGGCCGCAAAGAGCGGACCACCGGCCGCGGAGAGAAAGTCAAAGGGTCAGAAAAGCGGCGGGCCTGGCAGGAGGTTCTATAAACCCCACAGCCTTGAGCCTGTTTCATGTGAGCAAGGACCCCAACACCCTTATCGATGACAGCCAAGGGTCCGGCGCAGCGGAGACAGACAAGGGAGTGGTGGGCCCGGCAGGATTCGAACCTGCGACAACACCGTTATGAGCGGTGGGTTCTAACCGCTGAACTACGGGCCCGGCAGCATTGTGCCGCTGCAAGCCTATAGATCAAGTGAATTGCCGGCCCGGGAAAGGGCGGTGTAAGCCCGAGCAGAGGAAAGCCGGGCAGCGGAAAGCAGGGCAGCGAAAAGCAGGGCAGCGGAGCGCCGGCCCGCAAGCCGGCCTTCAGTTCGCCGCCTGCAGGACCTGCACGTCGTCCGGGTCGTTGGGATAGACGAAGCCGTAGATCGGGTAGCGGCCACTGCCGTAGCGCTGGCCCGGGGTGTACCAGACCTGAACCACCGACCAGTCGTTGTTCTTCGAGACGTCTCGCACCGGCGTGTAGCGGTGGATGCGGCCGCGGTTCAGCCAGTTGGACTGGTGCACCAGCACCTCGCGTTCGTTCAGCACCGCCACCACATAGGCCAGATGCCCCTGGCGCAGCCGCTTGGTCTTGCTCCAGACCATGATCGCGCCGGGCTCCGGCGCCGCGCCACGGTCATAGCGGCCGGTGGCCTTGGCCCACCAGGTCCAGGCATTGCCGCGGATCTGGATGCCGGAAAGCTTGCGCGCATAGGGCACGCACTCCAGATGGCGGCCGGCCGAGACGATCGCCGGGCGTGGCCGGGTGGGCAGCGGCAACTTCGGCAGGCTGACCAGGCTCGCCTGAACGGCAGGTTCGTCGGCAAACCGGCCAACGGCCCGCCTGAAGGGCGCTGTACCGTAAGGCGCGGCAGAGGACGGCGCGATACTCCGGCGCTCTCCGCCCGCTGCGGGCACCACGTCCGCTGCGTTGGGTGAGGCTGCAACAGCCCCGCCTCCGGCAAGCGCAGCCGCTTCGGAAACGCCCAATTGGGAGTCGCCCGGCGGCTTGGCCGTCACGCAAGCGGAAACCAGCCCCACGAGGCCGATGGCGGCCAGGCGGGTCAGCATTGCCGTGCGCCTCGACCGGACCGGCCGTCGGCCGGCCTCCGCTGAGGCGCCCACGCGCCGCGGCAAGCGATTCCATATGGTGTATTTCATCCCGCCGGAACGGCGGGCAGACACGGCAAGCTGCAAGAAACGACTTTCCCCCAAACACACCTTAGGACCCGAAGACCGGCCCTTATTGTTTTTCCACCAAACCCCGATGGACTGCTGCCCAGCGCTCAAAGCTAGCTCCCAGCCTCAACAAGTCAAGGCATCCGAGTTAACGGATCGCGCGGGCAAGTCACGATCAGGCCCTACGCAAGAATTCTATACGGCAGGGGAATAAAAGGTCTCCCTAAAGCGTTCTCAGGGCACAGTTTTGACATAGCTGTGCTGAGTCCGGGCCGCCTATATCTTCCCTGGGGCTGTCGGGACTCTGCGGGAAATGAAGCGCTGTATTGAGGAGAACCTTATGATTCGCCTACCGATTCTTATGACTGCCATGGCTCTTGCGCTCTCTGCTTGCGGGTCCTCGACAGGAGACCGCGGCCTCAGCGGCGCCGGCATCGGCGCGGGCGCCGGTGCCGTGGTCGGAGCCGTCACCGGCCTCACCATCGTCGAAGGCGCCCTGATCGGCGCCGCCGCAGGGGGCCTCACCGGTGCCCTGACCGACGAGGACACCATCGATCTGGGCGACCCTTTCTGGAAATAGATTCGGCCGCACCCTAGAGCCGTCCGATCCTGCACCCCAGCGGGACCCGCATGCCGTCGCGGAACAGTCCAGCCGCGTTCCCAGCGCTCGTATCGGCGCTGGTGTTCACCCTGTTGGGCGCCTGTGCGGCGACCGCGCCCGAGGACCGTCCCCTGAACCGATCGGGGGACGTGTCCGGCGGCGGACCGGCGGCCACGACCACCCGGACGGACGATACGCCGGCGCGCACGACGCTGCGCCCGGCATCGCCGGCTGCCCCGGAAAGCCAGTCGGGAGGGCAATCGGGGGCTTCCCTGGCCGCCCTGCCTCCAGCCGGCGGTCTCGGGGAGGCGGAACCCGCCGAACGGGTCACCGAGACCTTCAGCGGCCTTGCCTCCTGGTACGGCAGGCGGTTCCACGGCCGTCTGACCGCCAGCGGCAGCCGTTTCGACATGAACGCCATGACCGCGGCGCACCGAAGCCTGCCGTTCGGAACGCGGGTCCGCGTGACCAACGAGTCCAACCGGCGCTCCATCGTGGTGACCATCAACGACCGCGGCCCCTTCATAAAGCCGCGCATCATCGATCTCTCCTTCGCGGCCGCCAAGGCGCTGGGCTTCATCGACGACGGCCTGACCAGGGTCCGTGTGGAGGTCCTGGCAGAAGGATAGGGAGTGGGATAGAGAGTGGGTCAGAGACCGGGTTCGAAGACGGTCTGCGGCGTGGCGACGCCGCGCAGGCTGTGCTCGCCGTGGCTCTTGAAGGCGCAGTCCGGCAGATGGACGGCGAAGTCGGCCGAAACGAGCAGCTTGTGCCCCAGGTTGCCGGCGAGATCCGCCAGACGGCTCGCCAGGTTCACGCCGCTGCCGACCACGGTGTAGTCGAGCCGGGCGCCGGAGCCGATGTTGCCGTAGGCGACCTCACCGAAATGCAGCGCGATCTTGATGTCGAAGCGCCGGTCCTCCGGGGCTTCTGCGCGCGCGGCCTCGACCCGCTCCAGAATGGCCTTCGCCGCGGTGAGGGCCTGGGCGCAGGCCGCCGCGTCGTCGTCGCCCGCGCCGTAGATCGCCAGCACACCGTCGCCGATGTACTTCAGCACCTCGCCGCCGCCCTCTTCCACCGGCGGCACGACGCAGTCGAAGTAGCGGTTCAGCAGGTCCACCGTCCCTTCCACCGTCATGGTGGAAGAGAGCGCGGTGAAGCCGCGCATGTCCGCGAAGATGATCGCGGCGCGCATGGGCACGATGTCGCCGCGCCGCACCTGCCCGGAGAGGATGCGCGCCTGCGGCTCCTCGCCCACGTACATGCGCAGGGTCTCGCGCAGCAGGATCCAGACGCGGTTGAGGTCGAGAAGGATGGCCATGGAGTCCTCGATTGCGCGCAGGAGCGCCAGATCCGAGGAACTGAAACCGTTGGGGTGACGGGTGGCAAAGGTCAGCCCCCCTTCGGTGCCGTCACGGAAGAAGATGGGAACGCAGATGTAGTGCGTATAGCCCTCTTCGCGGAGATCCGGGACGATGCCGTAAGCCGCATCGTCGATCTCGTCGAGGCGGAAGATCACCCAGTCACGGGTACGGTGCGCCTCAAAGTAGGGGCTCGCCTCATAGAGATCGTCATTGCCCCAGGCAAACTCCAGCACCTCAATCCCCCCTTCTCGGGTCCAGTTGCGGCCCAACCCTTGGCGCACCGCATAGAGAGTGGGAATGGCGCTGGTCATGCGGTCCAGCGGCACGCCGGCTTCGATCAGGCGGCTGACGAAACCGTTCACGGTGTCGTCGGGATTGTCGAGGAAGCGCGCCTCGCCGATCAGCCAATGCTGGATCGCCATGGCCTTGGCCAGAACGTCGCGGTCGACATCTTCGAATGGGGTTCTTTGAAGGCTCATCAGGATTCGCGGAAACGGCAGGGATCAGAGAAGGGTACTACCTATAGATGTTGGCGCCTTGCCAGATAAATCAAGGACTTCGCCCGTCCAGGCCCCCAAAGCCCGGGCCCCCAAAGCTCAGGCCCCAAAGCTTAGCACAGCACCGGCGTGGCTGAGGCTCCGCCGCAGCAGATCGACCCGCATCAGGTCCTCACCCAGCAGGATCGGCCCGGCATAGTCCGCCCGCACCTCGTCGAGCAGTCGGTCACGGTCGGCGGCGGGCGGCACGAAATGGGTCAGGGCCAGACAGGCGACCCCGGCCTCCGCAGCGATCTTGCCGACCTCGCTGGAGAGGGTGTGATAGCCGGCCACGTTGGCCACGGTCTCCGCCGAGCGCACCCCTTCCACCACCGGCATCTCGCGGTGGACGAAGACCTCGTGAACCAGAAGGTCGGCGCCGCGGGCGGCCTCGATCAGCGCCGGGCAGTACCGCGTGTCGCCGGAGAGCGCCAGACGCTTTCCACCGGCTTCGAAGACGAAACCGAAGGCATGGCGCACCGGTTTGTGGTCCACCTCCACCACGGCGACCGCAAGCCCGCCGAAGCTCTGCACCTGGCCCGCCGCGATCTCCGTCACGTCGATCTCCAGGGCCGCGGTGGAGGGCCGTTTCTCGTGGGCGATGCGCTGGGTCAGTTCCGGCTCCCAGAGCGCCATCAGGCCTTCGACGTAGCGGCGTGTGCCCGGTGGTCCAAAGATGGGCAGCGGCCGGTCACGCCCCTGGTGCCAGGAAGAGACGATGAGCTGGAAGAGGTCGACCAAGTGGTCCGAATGCAGATGGGTCAGCAGCAGCGCATCGAGATCGCGTCCCGGCACCCCGGCGGCGAGCAGGCGCTGGGTCACGCCGGATCCACAGTCCACGAGCACCTTCGCGTCGCCTGCGAGGATGACTTGCGCGGGCCCGTAGCGCTCCGTCGAGACCACCGGACAGCCAGTGCCGAGAAAAACGAACTCCATGGCCGCAGGCTAGCGGGTCGGCGGGCCCAGGCAACGAAAAAGGGCGGCACTCTCAAGGAGCCGTGGAAACGCCGGCCCGTCGCTTGCCCATCCTTCGAGACGCGTGCCTCCGGCACGCTCCTCAGGATGAGGACGAGGCGACTGCAGTATCTCCCCTCATGCTGAGGAGCGAGCACCGCGAGCGTCTCGAAGCATGGCTTTCGGCAGCCGGCTAGAGATCCAGCTCGATCCAGGCCGGGTCGTGGTCGCTGCCGTCGCCGCCGTGCTTGGTGCGGCGGTCGATCATCGCCAGGGTCTGGCGCGGCGCCAGCGACGGGCTGAGCCAGATGTGGTCGTAGAGGTGATACTCGGCGGGCTTTCCCGAAGGCTTGAAGCGGTGCGTCCAGGCGGGGCCCGGCGGCATCGGCGTGTCGGCCTTGGGCGGCCGGGTCTCCGTCGGCGCGGCGAGCGCGTTGACGAGGCCGAGGTCGGAGTTGGCGAAGGCGGCCAGGGGTGCGGCCTCCGGCGGGTCGTTCATGTCGCCGGTCAGGATGTAGCGGCTGTTGGGGCGGGTCTGGTCCTCGATGATCCGCCTGACGGCCTCCGCCTGGCGGCGGCGGCGCGTGTCGTTCTTCTGCTTGCCGGCGACCGGGTCGTCGCGGAAGTCGACGAAGTGGCTTTTCAGATGGGTGTTGAAGACCGTGAAGAGGGTGCGCCGCCGCGTCGGGTTCAGCACCTCCACCTGCAGCAGGTCGCGCCCGAAGATCGGCTCGTCCGGATCTTCTTCATGCACCGCCTGGTGCCAGCTTGTCACCTGTCCCAGGGGATACTTGGAAAGCAGCCCGACGTCGATCAGCCGCGGGTCGTTGCCTTCGATCAGCGTGTAGTAGGGATAGAGGCTGCCGAGGTCCTGGTGATTGAAAGTCTTCAGGATGTCGATGTTCTCGACCTCCTGCACCGCCAGCACGTCGACGTCCATCGCCTTGACCCGCGCGGCGATCGTTGCGCGGTCGTCCTTGTCCTTGGTCTTGACAAGGCGGCCCTTGAAGGTGCGCAGGCGGTAGACGTCGCCTTCGGTGAACTTGTAGGTGACCTTGGAACTGACGCCGGTGTCGTTCTTCTTGATGGCCTCCACCTGACCCGAGAAGTTGTAGCGCGAAAACAGATTGTTCAGGTTGAAGGTGCCGATGGTGATTCGCATGGCCGTGGTGCCCCCGTCTGTAGTCTCCCCCGGATAGGGGCGCGACGGTACCACAGGTTGTGCAATGCAGCCACCGCTCAGCGGGGTTAGACGCCGTAAGAAAGCATTGGAAAATCAACGAAAAAGGGCCGCTCCGGGGAGCGGCCCTTGTCATTGTCGCGTCACGATTCCGTCACGTATCCAGGAAGGAACGCAGCTTCCGCGAGCGGCTGGGGTGCTTCAGCTTCCTGAGCGCCTTGGCCTCGATCTGGCGGATGCGCTCGCGCGTGACGGAGAACTGCTGGCCCACCTCTTCCAGGGTGTGGTCGGTGTTCATGCCGATGCCGAAGCGCATGCGCAGCACGCGCTCCTCGCGCGGCGTCAGGCTGGCGAGCACCCGCGTCGTCGTCTCGCGCAGGTTGGACTGGATCGCCGCGTCCAGGGGGATGACCGCGTTCTTGTCCTCGATGAAGTCGCCGAGGTGGCTGTCTTCCTCGTCGCCTATGGGCGTCTCCAGGGAGATCGGCTCCTTGGCGATCTTGAGGACCTTGCGCACCTTCTCCAGCGGCATGACCAGCCGCTCGGCCAGTTCCTCCGGGGTCGGCTCGCGGCCGATCTCGTGCAGCATCTGGCGGCTGGTGCGCACCAGCTTGTTGATGGTCTCGATCATGTGCACCGGGATACGGATGGTGCGCGCCTGGTCGGCGATCGAGCGGGTGATCGCCTGGCGGATCCACCAGGTGGCATAGGTCGAGAACTTGTAGCCGCGGCGGTACTCGAACTTGTCGACCGCCTTCATCAGGCCGATGTTGCCTTCCTGAATGAGGTCGAGGAACTGCAGGCCGCGGTTGGTGTATTTCTTGGCGATGGAGATCACCAGACGCAGGTTGGCCTCGACCATCTCGGTCTTGGCCTTGCTGGCCTCCTTCTCGCCGGTCTGCACCGTCTTGACGATGCGGCGGAACTCGTTGATCGGCAGCTCGCTCTCGGCGGCGACTTCCGCCACTTCCTTGCGGATCTTCTTGACGTCGTCGCCGTAGCGCTCGGCGAACTTCGACCAGCCCTTGCCGGTCAGGCGCTTCACCCGGCTGACCCAGCGCGGGTCGAGTTCGCGCCCGAAATAGTGGTCCAGGAAGTCCTGGCGCTTCACGCCGCAGCGCTCGGCCATGCGCAGCATCTTGCCTTCGAAGCCGAGCAGGCGGCGGTTGAGGCCGTAGAGATGGTCGACAAGCTGTTCGATGCGCGCATTGTTGAAGTGCACGCCCTCCATCAGCTCGATCAGTTCCTGCTGCAGCTTCTCGTAGCGGCGCTCGGTCTGCGGTGTAGTCTTCTCGCCTTTCTGGAAGGCGGTCAGGCGGCGCTCCTGGACCTTGGTGATCTTCTTCCAGGTCTTGGCGATGTCGTCGAGGGTATCGAGCACCTGGGGCAGCAAGGCGGCTTCCATGGCGGCGAGGGAGATGGAGTTCTCCTCCTCCTCGTCGTCCTCGTCTTCGCCCTCGCCTTCACCTTCGCCCTTGGCCTCGGCTTCCTCGTTCTCCTCCTCCTCGGAGGCGGGCGCCGCGCCGTTTTTGCCGACCTTCTTGGTCTTGGCCGCCTTTTCGTCCTTGGCGTCCTTGTCGTCGGACTTCTCCCCGGACTTTTCCTCGGACTTTTCCTGAGGCTTCGCTTCGGGCTCGTCTTCCATCTCGGCGATCTCGGCGACCGCCTGGTTCATGGCGTCTTCGGTCGGCCCGCCGCCGTAGGTCGCGTCCAGATCGATGATGTCGCGCAGCAGGATGCGCCCCTCGATCAGCGCTTCGCGCCAGACCAGCAGCGCACGGATCGTCAGCGGGCTTTCGCAGATGCCCCCGATCATCTTCTCGCGGCCGGCCTCGATGCGCTTGGCGATGGCGATCTCGCCCTCGCGCGACAGCAGCTCGACAGAGCCCATCTCGCGCAGGTACATGCGCACCGGATCGTCGGTGCGGCCGATGTCGTCGTCGTTCAGATTGCCGGTGGCGGTGGCGGTGCCTTCCTTGGCGTCGTCTTCGGCGGCCGCCTCTTCCTGTTCCTCGCTCTCGATGACGGTGATGCCCATCTCGGAAAGCAGGGACATGGTGTCCTCGATCTGCTCGGAGGACATTTGATCGGGCGGCAGGACCGCGTTCAGCTCGTCGTAGGTGACGTAGCCGCGCTCCTTTGCCTTCGCGATCATCTTCTTGACCGCCGCGGACATGGAGTCCATCAGGGGTCCGTCGGAGGATTCTTCGCGCGATTCCGTCGCTTCAGCGTTCTCGTTCGCCTTCGTCGCCATTCAGCCCACTACCTCAGATGCCTTGACCACAGTGTCCGGCGGCCTGCGCGGGGGCCCAGATCCCGCTAGCCGGAAGTGGTCTTGTTTCAGTCGTCTTGGTTCAAGAGTCCGCCTTATGCACGGATCGCTCGGACAGGGCCTCGAAACGATCCAGGTCCACTTTGCGGCCCTCTTCTTGGTCGCGGATTTTCTGAGCAGCCTGCATGCGTTTCAGCTGTTCCTCCGCCATATCCTTCGCAAGCGCATTGGCCTCCTCGACAACCAGAGGACCAAGCCGGCGCTCACGCATAACCCCCAAAATGTGCATAACGGATTGCCGCGCCACCTCTTCCGAGGCGTCGGGTCGGGCAAACCTGCCATGCACATAACGCTCCGGGGCCAAAAGCGTGGCCAAAAGCCCCGAAAACCCCAGTTCTGAGAGGTGGCATTTCACACCTTCACTGTCAAGGTCCGTATTGCCGGCGATACAGTCGATCAAAGCCTGCCGCAAGCCATCGAGATCGCGGTCAGCGAAGTCCAGACCTGCCAAATCCTCAACGAACTCGGTTAATAATTTGTTGTGATTGATCAGCGCGGCAAGGAGCAGTTCTTCCGTGCGGTTGGGCGCCGGCACCTCGCTGGCCGAACGGCGCCGGGCCGGCGGATAGGGGTCCGGCGGCCAGCCGCGGCCAGCGCCGAACCGGGCCTTGCCGGCGCGTCCGCCCCGGAAACCCTGGGAAAATCGTCCTCCGCCGCGGACCTGGCGCCCACCCCCCGAGGTGAAGACTTCGCCATAGCGGCGGTCCATCTCCGCGCGGTAGTCCTCCCGCAACTCCGGATCGCGGATCGTCCCCACCTGGTCGCGCAGCGCGGCGCGGATGGCGGCCCGGCGCTCCGGGGTGTCGGCGGGCCGGCCCTCGACCGCCTTGCGCCAGACCAGATCGGCCAGCGGCACGGCGGCATCAAGCACCCCGCGCAGGGCCTGGGGGCCGCGGTTGCGCAGCAGGCTGTCCGGATCTTCCCCCGCCGGCAGCAGGGCAAAGCGCAGGCTTTTCCCCGGTTTCAGCAGCGGCATGGCGCGCTCGGCGGCGCGGAAGGCGGCACGCTGGCCCGCCGTATCGCCGTCGAAGCAGAGCGTCGGCTCCGGCGCCAGCCGCCAAAGGGCGGCGATCTGATCCTCGGTGATGGCGGTGCCCAAAGGCGCCACCGCCGCCGGAAAGCCGCCTTCGGCCAGCGCGATGACGTCCATGTAGCCCTCCGCCACCAGCACCTCGCCGCTGTCGTGCGCCGCCTTGCGGGCACGGGCGAGGTTGTAGAGCTCCCGGCCCTTGTGGAACAGCGGGGTTTCCGGGGAATTCAGGTACTTGGCCTTGGAGTCCCCCAGGGCCCGGCCGCCGAAGGCGATCACCCGCCCGCGGCGGTCGGTGATGGGGAAGATGACACGGTGGAAAAAGTAGTCCCGCAACGCCTCCTCAGAGCTTGGCGCCCCTTCATCGCGCTTCACCAGCCCGGCTTCGATGAGCTGCTCCACCGCGATCCCGCGCGCCCGGAGCGCCCGGGCCAGGGCGCCGCGCTCCCGCGGGGCGAATCCCAGGCGGAAGGCCGCCACCGTCTGGGGCGCCAGGCCGCGCCCGGCCAGGTAGTCGCGCGCCTCGGCGCCGGCACTGCCGGCAAGCTGCTCCTGAAACCAGACCGCCGCGGCCTCCAGCACGTCCAAAAGGCCGGCGCGCTTTTCCGCCCGGGCGCGGTCCTGCGGGTCCTGCTGGGGCACCGCCATGCCGGCGAGGCCCGCCAGACGCTCTACGGTTTCCGGAAAGCTGAGGCCCTCGGTGTTCATGACGAAGTCGAAGGCGCTGCCGTGCGCCCCGCAGCCGAAGCAGTGGTAGAAGCCCTTCTCGTCACTGACCGTGAAGGAGGGCGTCTTTTCGTTGTGGAAAGGGCAGAGCCCGCTGTGCTCGCGGCCGCGCTTCACCAGCTTCACCCGCCGGCCCACCACCTCCGAGAGGGTGATGCGGTTGCGCAGTTCGTCCAGAAAATCCGGTGGAAAAGCCATTCGGTGAAGGCAACTCAGATCGGTGTCGGGCCAGGGTTTTTCCGGCGGCCTCCCAACGCTCACGCGCTCCTCAGTCCAAGCCGCCGGCTGCACAGACTATCAGCAGATCGGAGTCGCCGGACAGCCGCGAAACACGCTCTCGATCACGACACTCTGGATCGATTGGCAAAAAGGCGGTGGAAATCCTGTGAGTTTCAAGGTGAAGACCGGGGATAGAATCAATCAGTGCGTCTGTGATGCCTTAGTCCAGGCGCATCTTGAACCAGGACGTCGGCGCGGCGGAGTCTTCCTCGACCACCTGAAAGCCGAAGCGCTCGTAGAGGCGCCGCGCGCCCGTGTTCGGGGTGTCGGTCTTCAGTTCCACCGGACGGCCGATGGCCGCCAGCACCTCGCGCAGCAGGGCCGAGCCGATGCCCCGGCCCTGCCAGGCCGGCGCGACGAAGAGGTTGTGGAGAAACCAGTAGCCGGGGGCGCGCCAGACCGAGGCAAAGGCCAGGATCCCGGCACTCCCGTCCCCGGCGCTCCCATCCTCGGCCACCCAGAGCGCCTCGCCGTAGGTGGAACCGGCGAACTCCTCAAGGCCGTAGTCCCGATCCTCCCAGTGGAAGGCGGCACGGCGGGCGTCGCGGTAGATTGCGGCGCAGGCCGGCGCGTCGGCATCGCGGGCCTTGCGGAAGACGGCCGTTGCCGCCTCTGGGGTCGGACCAGGGGTCAGACGAGGGCTTCCTTGACGATGCCGCTGGCCTTGCCGAAGTCCATGCGCCCGGGATAGCGCTCCTTCAGGGTGCTCATGACCCGGCCCATGTCCTTGACGCTGGCGGCGGAGAGTTCGGAAATCACGCCCTCGATGGCCGCGCGCATGTCCATCTCGTCCATCTGCTTGGGCAGAAAGCGCTCGATGACCCCGATCTCTTCGGCCTCGCGCTTGGCGAGGTCGTCACGCCCGCCCTTGGTGTACATCTCGATGGAATCGTGGCGCTGGCGGACCATCTTCTGCAGCATTTCCAGGATCGCCTCGTCGCCCACACCCTCGCCGTTGCCCTTGCCGCGCTCGGCGATGTCACGGTCCTTCAAGGCCGCCAGGATCAGCCGCAGGGTCGAGGTGGCCTCGGCCTCCTTGGCCTTCATCGCGTCCTTCAAAGCGTCGTTCAGACGGGTGCGCAACATGAATGGTCTTCCCTTTCCCTCGCAAGGCGCGGGAGGTTAGCCCAATTACCCCGATTTGGCAAAACACCTTATGACAGTCTAACTAATTGAAATATATAAATTATGGACTTTTTCCTGAGGCGCCCTCCAGGGGGGCTTTTCCTCGCGGCCCGTTGCCGTTAAACATCTGATCGCCTGCGTTCTAGGATCCGCTTCATGAACGACGCCCCGACCGCTTCCAACCCGTCCGCCAAGGACGGGCCGCCGCTTCCTGCGCCCGATCTCTTGCCGGGCGAAGCTGCACTCATTCTGGCCGATGGCACGATGTTCCGCGGCCGCGGCCTGGGGGCCAGCGGCCACGCGGTGGGCGAGGTCTGCTTCAACACCTCGATGACCGGCTATCAGGAGATCGCCACCGATCCCTCCTACGCCGGGCAGATCATCACCTTCACCTTTCCCCACATCGGCAACGTCGGCGCCAACCCCGAAGACATCGAGACCACCACCCCGGCGGTGCGCGGGCTGGTGCTGCGTGCGGAGATTACCGACCCCTCCAACTGGCGCGCCGCCCAGCACCTGGACGCCTGGCTGAAGTCCCACAACCTTGCGGGACTCGCCGGGGTCGACACGCGGGCGATTACGGCGCGCATCCGCGACATCGGCGCCCCCAAGGGCTGCATCGTCCACTATGGCGACGGGGCCCAGGGCGACGGCGCCCAGGCACCGGACCTGGCCGCGCTCCGTGGCGAAGCGGCGGCCTGGGCGGGCCTGGAGGGCATGGACCTGGCCGCCGAGGTGAGCTGCCGCCAGACCTACCGCTGGTCAGAGACCCGCTGGGCCATCGGCCAGGGCTATGGCAGCCTGGCCGAACCGCGCCACAAGGTTGTCGCCGTCGATTTCGGCGCCAAGCGCAACATCCTGCGCTGTCTGGCGAGCCTCGGCTGCGATGTCACCGTGGTGCCGGCCGACGCGACGGCGGAAGACATCCTGAACCATCAGCCCGATGGGATTTTTCTCTCCAACGGGCCGGGCGATCCGGCGGCGACCGGCGTCTACGCCGTGCCCACCATCCGAACGCTGATGGAAACCGGCCTGCCGATCTTCGGCATCTGCCTGGGCCACCAGATCCTGGCGCTAGCGCTGGGGGCGAAGACCGAGAAGATGCATCTCGGCCACCGCGGCGCCAACCACCCGGTGAAGGACCTGGAGACCGGGCGGGTGGAGATCACCAGCCAGAACCACGGCTTTCGCGTGCTGGCCGAAAGCCTGCCCGCCGGCGTGGAGGAGAGCCACGTCTCCCTCTTCGACCGCTCCAACGAAGGGCTCAAGGTGGCGGGGCGGCCGATTTTCTCCGTGCAGTACCATCCGGAAGCCTCCCCCGGCCCGCAGGACAGCCATTACCTTTTCCAGCGCTTCGTCGATCTGATCGAGTCAGAGAAAGCCGCCAAGACCAAGCATGCCCAAGCGCAGTGATATCCAGTCCATCCTGATCATCGGGGCCGGGCCGATCGTCATCGGCCAGGCCTGCGAGTTCGACTACTCCGGGGCGCAGGCCTGCAAGGCGCTGAAGGAGGAGGGCTACCGGGTGATCCTGGTGAACTCCAACCCCGCCACCATCATGACCGACCCGGACCTGGCCGACGCCACCTATGTGGAGCCGATCACGCCGGCGATGGTTGCCAAGGTGATCGAGCGCGAGCGCCCCGACGCCCTGCTGCCCACCATGGGCGGCCAGACGGCCCTCAACACCGGCCTGGCGCTGGAGCGCGACGGCACCCTGGCCAAGTTCGGCGTCGAGATGATCGGTGCCAAGGGCGACGTCATCGACAAGGCGGAGGACCGCCAGCGCTTCCGCGAGGCGATGGACAAGATCGGCCTGAAGTCGCCGCGCTCGCGCCTGGTGAACAGCTACGAAGACGCCACGGCGGCGCTGGAGGACATCGGCCTGCCGGCGATCATCCGCCCTTCCTTCACGCTCGGCGGCACCGGCGGCGGCATCGCTTACAACCCGGACGACTTCGAGGAGATCGTGCGCGGTGGCCTGCGCGCCTCGCCCACCAGCGAGGTGCTGATCGAACAGTCGGTGCTGGGCTGGAAGGAGTACGAGATGGAGGTGGTCCGCGACTGCGCGGACAACTGCATCATCATCTGCTCTATCGAGAACGTCGATCCCATGGGCGTGCACACCGGCGATTCCGTCACCGTCGCGCCGGCGCTGACCCTGACCGACAAGGAGTACCAGATCCTGCGCGACGCCTCGATCGCGGTGCTGCGGGAGATCGGCGTCGACACCGGCGGCTCCAACGTGCAGTTCGCGGTGAACCCCGAGGACGGCGAACTGGTCATCATCGAGATGAACCCGCGGGTCTCGCGCTCCTCGGCGCTGGCGTCCAAGGCGACCGGCTTCCCCATCGCCAAGATCGCTGCCAAGCTGGCGGTCGGCTACACGCTGGACGAACTGGACAACGACATCACCAAGGTGACGCCGGCCTCCTTCGAGCCGACCATCGACTATGTCGTCACCAAGATGCCGCGCTTCACCTTCGAGAAGTTTCCCGGCGCCGAGCCCCTGCTCACCACCTCCATGAAGTCGGTCGGCGAGGCCATGGCCATCGGCCGCTGCTTCGCCGAGTCCCTGCAGAAGGCCCTGCGCTCCATGGAGACCGGCCTTACCGGCCTCAACGAGGTGGAGATTCCCGGCGCGCTGGACAGCGACGGCGCGGTCGACCGCGACGCCATCCGCACGGCGCTTGGCGCGCCACGGCCCGACCGCCTGCTCACCATCGCCCAGGCCTTCCGCCACGGCCTGACCCTGGTGGAGATCCTGGAGACCACGCACTACGACCCCTGGTTCCTGCGCCAGGTGAAGGCCATCGTGGAAGCCGAGGACGGCATCCGGCAGAACGGCCTGCCGCAGGACCGCGACGACTGGCTGGCGCTGAAGAAGATGGGCTTCTCCGATGCCCGCCTTGCCGAGCTGGCATCGACCGAGGAAGACGCCGTCGCGGCCCGGCGCCACGGTCTGTCGCTCAGCCCCGTCTACAAGCGCATCGACACCTGCGCCGGGGAGTTCCCCTCGGTCACGCCCTACATGTACGCGACCTACGAGGGCGGCCACGAAGGCCCCGAAGGGGAGCGCCCGCCGGCCTGCGAGGCGGACCCCAGCGACCGCAACAAGGTGATGATCCTGGGCGGCGGACCCAACCGCATCGGCCAGGGCATCGAGTTCGACTACTGCTGCGTCCATGCCGCCTACGCGCTGAGCGAGGCCGGCTACGAGACCATCATGGTCAACTGCAATCCGGAAACCGTGTCGACGGACTACGACACCTCAGACCGGCTTTACTTCGAGCCTCTGACTGCCGAGGACGTGATCGCCATCGCCCGCACCGAACAGAGCCGCGGCGCACTGAAGGGCGTCATCGTGCAGCTCGGCGGGCAGACTCCGCTGAAGCTCTCCCACGCGCTGGAGGCTGCCGGCATTCCGATCCTGGGCACGGCCGCCGATGCCATCGACCTGGCCGAGGACCGGCGGCGCTTTCAGACGCTGCTCAGCGACCTCGGCCTGCGCCAGCCGCCCAACGGCACGGCCACGACGCGCGAAGAGGCGCTGGCGGTGGCCGAGCGCATTGGCTACCCGGTGCTGATCCGTCCGTCCTACGTGCTGGGCGGACGCGCCATGGAGATCGTCCACGAGCAGGCGCAGCTTGAACGCTACATCGCGACGGCGGTGAAGGTCTCCGGCCGCAACCCGGTGCTGATCGACAGCTACCTGCGCGACGCCATCGAAGTGGACGTGGACGCGCTGGCCGACGGCGAAGAGGTCTTCATCGCCGGCGTCATGGAGCACATCGAGGAGGCCGGCATCCACTCCGGCGACTCCGCCTGCTCCCTGCCGCCCCACACCCTGGCCCCGGCCCTGGTGGAGGAGATCGGCCGCCAGACCCGGCAGCTTGCCCGCGCCCTCAATGTCGTCGGCCTGATGAACGTGCAGTTCGCCGTGCAGGACGAGGACATCTACATCCTGGAGGTCAATCCCCGGGCGAGCCGAACGGTGCCCTTCGTCGCCAAGGCGACGGGCCTGCCCATCGCCAAGATCGCCGCGCGCCTGATGGCCGGCGAGAAGCTGAAGGACTTCGACCTCAAGAAGAGCGGCAACGGCCATATTGCCGTGAAAGAGGCGGTCTTCCCCTTCGCGCGCTTCCCCGGCGTCGACGTCATGCTGGGTCCGGAGATGCGCTCGACCGGCGAGGTCATGGGCCTGGACAGCGATTTCGCCCGCGCCTTCCTCAAGGCGCAGCTGGGCGCCGGCGTCACCCTGCCCGACAGCGGCACGGTCTTCATCTCGGTGAAGGACGGCGACAAGGCCGCCTTCGCCCCGGTCGCCCATGCCATCGCCAAGCTCGGCTTCCGCATCATGGCCACCGGCGGCACGGCCAAATACCTTGCCGAACAAGGGCTTGAAGTCGAGGCGGTGAAAAAGGTGCGGGAGGGCCGCCCCCACATCGTCGATGCCATGAAGTCGGGCCAGGTTCAACTCGTCTTCAATACCACCGAAGATGCCAAGGCGATCGCCGATTCCTTCGAACTCAGGCGCACCGCGTTAACCAATTCGATACCCTATAGTACTACCTCAGATGGCGCGAAAGCAGCGGTTCAGGCCATTGAGGCCATGCGTTCGGCTGATCTTGCAGTCGCTCCGCTGCAATCCTATTTTAGGTCTTCGTAGTTGTGCTGCAGACTTTACAGCCCTGCCAAATCAGGCACACTTGTTCTCTTGGCAATTAGGAAGCATCAGGTTTGCTCCCATGAGCGACAAAGTACCAATGACGGCGCAAGGCTATTCCAGCCTTGAAGAAGAACTGCGTTACTTGAAAACAACCGCGCGGCCGGAAGTCATCCGCGCGATTGCAGAAGCGCGCGAGCACGGCGACCTTTCCGAGAACGCCGAATACCACGCTGCGCGTGAGCGCCAGAGCTTTATCGAGGGCCGCGTGGCCGAGCTCGAGGACAAGATCGCCCGGGCCGAGGTCATCGACGTGACCTCTCTGGACGGCGACACGGTCAAGTTCGGCGCCACCGTCACCCTGGTGGACGAGGACACCGACGCCGAGACCGCCTATCAGCTCGTCGGCGAGATGGAGGCCGACGTGAAGGCCGGCCGTCTGGCCATCACCGCACCGCTGGCCCGCGCCCTCATCGGCAAGGAAGTGGGTGACTCGGTCGAGGTGATGACCCCCGCCGGCTCCAAGGCCTACGAGATCCTGAAAGTCCAATACGTCTGAACGGCAGCGCTTTTGCCGCGCTGCTTTACGACCCGTCGATGCTGAGGTCGAGGCAGGCTTCGACTTCGCCGTCGATGACGCGGCCGCTGCGCACGAAACCGCAGGCCTCGTAGAAGGGGCCCGGGCCGCCCTCCGCTTCGACGAAGTCGACACAGAGATGGGTGAAGCCGTTGTTGCGGGCCACGTCGGTAAGAATTCGGATGACCCGGCGGCCCAGGCCCCGCCCCTGGTGCGCGCGGTCGATCATCAGGCGCCAGACAAAGAGCCGGCTGCGCTCGCTCGGGTCCGCCTCCGGGTCGCGGCGGGGGTCGTGCAGCATGAGGAAGCCAATCGCACTGTCGCCCTCGTAGACCGCGCGGAACCAGGCGCTGTCGTGGTAGTGGCCCTGGACCAGGGAGACCGCGTTGCTGTCGACGAACCGACGCTGATCCTCGGTGACCTCGAGGCGCAGGACCGTCAGGTAGTTGTCCGCGGTGACTGCGACCAGGCGCAGGCTTTCGCCCTCCGCCGGAACATACGAGATCTCGTCGGTCACGCGGGTTCGATCCCTGTCAGTGATTCGAGCCCTGTCAGTCCGCCGCCGGCTCCAGGCCCTGGTTCACGTCGATGGGCACCCCGGGCGAGGCCTTGGCGGTGCGGATCACCTGGATGGTTTTCACGGTGACCACGTGGGGCACCGCGGTCAGACGCTGGGTCAGTTCGTTCTCATGCGCCGTGTTGCGCGCGACCAGGCGCAGCACGAAGTCATCCGGTCCGCGGGCCATGTGGCACTCGCGCACCTCCGACCAGCCGCCGACCAGGCTCTCGAACTCGGTCAGCACCGCGTCCGACTGGCTGTCCAGGCCGACCAGCGCGAAGAAGGTCACTTCGAAGCCAAGCGCCTCGGCCTGCAACTCGGCATGATAGCCGCGGATAAAGCCCGCCTCTTCCAACGCACGCACGCGGCGCAGGCAGGGCGGTGCGGAAATGCCTGCGCGGCGGGCCAGCTCGACATTGGTGATGCGGCCGTCCTCCTGCAGGTCCTGCAGTATCTGGAGATCGATTCGGTCCAACTTGACCCGACGCATAGAACTCTCACCCTTCGCTTCCGGCCCGCGGGGCAGCCCCGGCGGCCCCGTTCCGGTCATCTTAAAAGATCGCGCCCCCCTGCAGACGTCGCGCGCAACAATATTACCGAGGCCCGGAAGCCGCGCAACCCCAATGGGTTGTGCAAAACCTTGGGCCGGTGCTGCAGAGGTGCCGCAAAGCCTGGGCGAAACGGAAAGCCGCGGGCAGGCTGGTTTGCCGGGCAGACCGCTGCGCCCGCCGCCGGCGCAGGCAGAGCGACTTCAGGCGGAATCCCGCGGCAGAACCGCTTGCACCGCAACGGTCTCCCGCCCATAGTCGCGCCGAAATGGCCCGACCAGACGACCCCGCCTCCCGCAACGCTGGCGAATCCGGCACCGGAGCCGCCTCGGCCACCGGGGCCGCCGCCCTCGAGGGCCTGACCTGCTGGGTGGTGACCGACGGCAAGGCGGGCATGGAAATCCAGTGCCTGGGCCTGGCCGAGGCCATCGGCCTGCCCCCCGTGGTGAAGCGCATTCAGGTGACCAAGCCCTGGCGCTGGATGGCGCCGGGCATGATCCGCGATCCCCTGGCGACCCTCGGTCCCAAGGGCGACCGCCTGTCCCCGCCCTGGCCCGACCTCTGGATTGCCAGCGGCCGGCAGACCGTGCCGCTGAGCCGCGACATGCGCGCGATTTCCGGCGGCCGCAGTTTCACCGTACAGGTGCAGAATCCGGTGATCGATCCGGCCTGCGTCGATCTGGTGGTGACCCCGGACCACGATCTGCTGAACGCCCCCAACGTGCTCTCGACCCGCGGCGCCCTCGGCCGGGTGACGCCGCAACGCCTCGAGGACGCCGCCGCCGCCTTCGCGGCGCGCTACGCCGCCCTGCCGCGCCCGCGCATCGGCGTGCTGATCGGCGGCGACAACAGGGCTTTCCGCATGACCTCGGCGGTCATGACGCAGCTCACAGAGCAACTCGCCCGCCTGGCGCGCGAAGAGGGTTGCGGGCTGATGATCACGCCCTCGCGGCGCACCGGGTCCAGGAACGAAGCGATCCTGCGCAAGGGTCTGGCGGGCCTGCCCGCAGACATCTGGGACGGCGAGGGCGAAAACCCCTACTTCGGCATCCTGGGCCTGGCCGACCAGATCGTGGTGACGGGCGATTCGGTGAACATGGTCTCAGAGGCGGCCAGCACCGGAAAGCCGGTCCAGGTGGTGCAGCTCGAAGGCGGCTCGGCCAAGTTCGGCCGCTTTCACGGCTCGCTGCGCGCCGCCGGCATCACCCGGCCCTTCGCGGGCACCCTGGAGCGCTGGGATTACGAGCCCCTCGCGGAAACCCAGCGCATTGCCGCCGAAATCCGTCAGCGCCTGATCGACCGCCACAACCGCGCCGAGGCACAAAGCGCCTAGCCAAGACGCAATGCACCTGACGGTGGCGCCGGCGCTGCACACCGCTGTCCAGGCCCAAGGCCCGGCGGGCGGGATTTCGACGACCTTTGACCTGGCTCAATTGATCTTTGCCGTCGCTGCCTATAAGTAAGGCCAACAGCCGCCTTCACGGATTTGCAACGTGGCCAGCCCCGCCGCCCAACCGAGGGACACATCGCCGCTCGACCTGGAGCGTTTCGCAGCCACGCCGCTGCGCCGCGAGCCCTTCGACTTTCTGATCGTCCCGGCGTTCCTCAAGCCCGAGGCGCTGCCGGCCATCGAGCAGGACTTCCCTGATATCACCAAGGGCGGCAGCTTTCCGGCCCAGAGCCTGACCTGCGGGCCGCACTTCACGGCCCTGCTGGCCGAGCTTCAGGGCCCCGCCGTGACGGCGGCCTTTGCCGAGAAGTTCGCGATGGACCTGAGCGGGCGGCCCACCATGGTCACCCTGCGCGGCCAGTCGCGCGCCAAGGACGGCCAGATCCATACGGACTCCAAGACCAAGCTGGTGACCGCGCTGATCTACCTGAACAGCGCCTGGGAGGCCGACGGCGGCCGGCTGCGCATGCTGAACCGCCCCGACGATCTGGAAGACTATGCCGCCGAGGTGCCGCCCCAGGCCGGCACCCTGGTCTGCTTCCGCTGTTCGGAGAACGCCTACCACGGCCACAAGCCCTTCGTCGGCCAGCGCCGCTCCATCCAGCTCAACTGGCTGACCGACGAGAGCGTGCTGAAGCGCGAACTCGGCCGCCACGCCTTTTCCGCCTGGACCAAGCGGGTGCTGCGCTTCGGCACTTAGGTCCGCCAGCCTCTTTAAGATCTTCCGCGAAGAAAGTAGCCTCAC
This sequence comes from Rhodospirillales bacterium BBD 1991-14, assembly GCA_001657395.1. GTDB lineage: Bacteria > Pseudomonadota > Alphaproteobacteria > Kiloniellales > Kiloniellaceae > Pelagibius. The sequence continues at coordinate 20,881 of LYSY01000008.1, forward strand.
AGCCATGGCGCTTAACATCGAAACCTTCAGCAATGCCAAGGGCGGCAACGCCTTCTTCAAGGCGATCGGCCACCCGCTGGCGGCGCGCAAGGCCCGCGCCCTGCTGAGCGAGCTGCAAGGCGTGCCGCTGGCGGTCTACGATCCGCTGGGTTTCGCCAGGGCTTTCGCCGAGATCTACGATCTCGCCGGTCTCGACATCCAGGCCGTCTACGTCCAGGACCTTGAAGAGATCGGTGCTGACATCCTCGGCCGCCAGGCGCAGCCGGTGACCGACCTGCCGGGCAGCCCGGCGGCCAAGGTGCTGGTCACCGCCTTCGATGCCGAGCGGCTGATCGCCCACATCCGCCACCTGCTGCCCGCGGGCGCGGAGGTGGTGAGCCTGGATGCCCTGCGCCTGCCGGCGGAGATGCTGACCAACACCCGCAACTATCTCGACGGGCTGAACTTCGCCACCAACCTGGTGTTCTTCCGCGAAGGCGGCGGCCACCACACGCGCCTCGCCACCGCCAACTACTGGTCGGCCTACGGCGCCAAGGCGCCCAGCGCCTGGTGCCTGCTGATGGACGAGGCCGGCGAGACCCTGGCCGAGTGGCAGGACCCGCTGCCCGGCGCCAACGCCAGCGTCGTCATCGACTCGCAGGAGGTGCGCGCGCGCTTCGGGCTGGAGGCCTTCACCGGCAGCCTCTTCCTCCATGTCTGCGGCATCGCCGGGCATGACATCGTGAAGTACGCCCTCGACACCTATGGCGACAGCGACGCGGTGCTGTCCTGCACCCACGACGCCAACTCCTGGCCCGCCGATCTCTACGGCGGCCTGCCCGCGCCCAAGGCGGGCGAGCAGGTCCTGCTCTGGGTGCAAAACAGCCACCCGGCGCCGGTGCCCGCCGGCAGCGTCGGCCTCAACCTCATGGGCGACGAGACCGTCGCCTGGCTGGAGGAGGAGATCCCCCCCTTCGGCACCCGCGCCATCGACACGGCGGCGCTGCTGCCCGAAGCGCGCTGGCCGCAGCAGATCGAGGTGCAGGCCGGCAAGCATTTCGTCAGGCCCCGCTACGAAGTCTTCGCCAACGGCGCCGTGACGCCGCCGCGCAGCCGCATCGCGCATGCCAATGTGGAGCGCGTCGACCTGAAGCCCGACCCGCGCATTCCGGAGCTGGCGAACCTCCTCGGCAAGGGCTTCATCCTGCCGGCACCGATCCTGCCCAGGGATCGCTTCCGCTCCATTGCCCTCCCGACGCCGATGTCGACCTGCCAGGAGAACCTGCCCCTGGCGCTGCTGGCCTATGACCCGGAGGGGCGGGAGATCGCCACGAAGCGCCTCGGCAAGCTGCCACGCGGCCACGCCACCATGATCGACGTGGCCGATCTGCTGGACGGCGACGAAACGTCTTGGGGCCACATGGAACTGGTCTACGACTTCGCCGAGGGCGGCGAGGCCGACGGCTGGCTGCACGGGCTCTTCCGCTACGAGGACAAGGCCTCCGGCCACATCGCCGAGACCTCCTTCGGCGCCCATGTCTTCAACACGGTGATGACCTACAAGAACGAGCCCCAGTCCTACGCCGGGCGCGCGCCGGGGCTCTCCACGCGGCTGTTCCTCTCCTTCGGGCCCAAGCCCTACGAGCCGCTCTGCCACCTGATCTACCCGGCCTCGACGCCCTGGCACGAGAAAAGCCGCACCAACCTGATGCTGCACGACCGCAACGGCGCGCTGATCGCCGAGCACGAGGTGCAGATCGCCTGCGGCGGTTCCCTCCTCTGGCGCCCGGCGGACTACTTCTCGACATCAGACATGGAGACCGCCGGGCCGGAAGGCTACGTCATCATCCGCGACATCACCTGCCGCCTCTTCGGCTACCACGGCCTCACCAACGGCGAGCAGGCCTTCTCCTTCGACCACATGTTCGGGTTCTAGCGGCGCTCATAGGTGACACTGACGCCATTGACGTGGCGTTCCGCTTTATACGCATCGGCCAGCGCGTTTGTGCCGATCACCAAGGTTGCCGAGTTCAACCATCGAGCATCGGTCTTCGTCCTGTCCGGATGACCATCGGCGATGAACACGTTCGCTGGCGCGTCCGGCAAGTTGCCCGAACCCCAGACAACTGCAATCTGCGTGGAGAACCCCGTGGTCGCGCCGCAGTCGCGCTGAAACACCACGGCCCGGCGCGTGCCATCCGGGGCGACCGCTTCCCGGACGATTTCGTTGCCGCAGAGCGGGGACATAAGCAAGACGGCAACGAACACGATAAAGCGCCAGGAAAGCAGCAACGCCAGGACTGCGACGCACGGTAGCCCGACGATCAGAACACTCTTCCGCAGGCCCAATTCACCGCCGGTCCCAAGCTTCGAAAACACCTAGGCGTCATCATGCGCCTGTGAATGCGGCGGCAATGGCCCTGAATTGCGGCAAACACGCGCCCGAAAGACTGCAGGAGCGGACTGAACTCTCCCTGCCGATCAGTTCAGCAGCACCCGCGCGAGCGACGCGCGGATGGTCTTGGAGGCGGCGGCGGGGCGCCATCCGCGCTCGCAGACCAGAAGGGCCCAGGCCTGCACCGAGCAGGCGGCCCAGAGGTAGTCGGCGGCGCGCGCCGCCGTCCATCCATCAGCGAGGGCGCCGTCGCGCGCCAGGCTTGTTGCCAACTCCCGGAAACAGTCCAGCAGGTCGGCCATGCGGTCGCTCCAGGCACGCTCGGCGTCCGGATCGGTGACGCGCAGGCGGATGAGGTCTGACGCCACGGGATGGATCTTGGGCACGAAGACCAGCCAGGCTTTCACGTAGCGGTCGAGCCGTTCCGCCGGATCGGCAATCGCGAGCGCGGCATCGAATTTCGCGAAGATGTCCTCGCGCTCGTCGGCACGGCGCGCCAGCGCCACCAGCAGGCCGCCGCGCGAGCCGAAGTGCACGTAGATCGACTGCCGGGTCATGCCGACCGTCTCGGCGATCTCCGCCAGGGAGACATCGGCGCCGCGCGCGGCGATCAGGTCCCAGGCCGCATCGAGGATTTCGGCGCGGCTGCGCTGCGAGCGGACGGTCTTCGCCGCATTCTTTGTTTTTGACACGTGTAAAAAATCCGATATTTTACGCGCGTCAAATTACAAGGAGTCAGGCATGACCCACAACAGTGATTACGGCAATCCAAACACTGAAACCCTTGATGGGACCGAAGCCCGCCTCGACCGGCTCGTTGCCTGGTACGGCGACGGCGCGGACGGCACGGCTCCGACGCGAGCCCAGTGGCGCGCCCTGCTGGAACGCCCGGCGGACCAGCCGGTCACCGTCGTCAACTTCTTCAAGCTGCGCGGACAGGCGGTCTATCCGGAAGGCGCCGAGACGATGCAGACGCCCGGCGTCAGCGGCAAGGAGGCCTTCGACCGCTACGCCGCGGTCAGCGGACCGACGCTGGAGAAGGTCGGCGGCCGCTTCCTGCTGCTGGCCCCCTTCGAGGCCGCCCTGATGGGCGCTGAAGAAGACTGGGACCTGGTGGTCGTCGGCACCTACCCCGACACCGAGGCCCTGCTGGCGCTGCACGAGGACGCCGCCTACCGCAGCGTCTACCCCCACCGCAGCGCGGCGCTCGAACGCCAGAAGGTCTTCGCCTGCAGCGCCTGAGGCGGCTCCCCCTCACCCAGCTTCGCCTAAGCGCAATCTGCGATCGCGCAAAGGCTCCACAGCCCTCTCCCACCAGGGAGATGGCAATCCATTGGCACCTCCTCACTAGGCTTGGCAGAACATCGGAACTCGGTTAGGGGAGCAGGTCTGGTCTTCGTCCACCTGTCTGAAGGAGGATCTTGCGGTGCTGCGCCGTGCCGTCGTCGACTCCTGGCCGCTGTTTCTCGGCATGCTGCTGCTGATGCTGAGCAACGGCCTGATGGTGACCCTGGTCACCCTGCGTGCCACCGACCTCGGATTTTCGCAGACGGAAATCACCTTCATGCAGGCGGCCTATCCTCTGGCCGCGCTCTTCGGCTGTCTCGTCGCCCCGCGCATCGTCGCCGCGGTCGGCCATGTCCGCAGCTTCGGAGCTCTCGCCTCCCTCTGCTCCATCGCCGCCCTGGTGCACATGGTGACGGCCGATCCCTACAGCTGGGCAGCCATGCGCGGGCTTGCCGGCTTCTGCTTTCCCGGGCTCTACGTGGTTTCGGAGAGCTGGCTGAACGGGCGCGCCGACAACCAGACCCGCGCCGCCCTGCTTTCGATCTATTTCATCACCCAGACCGGCGGCGCCGCGCTCGGCCAGTTCCTGCTCTACATTCCCGACGGCGAGGGCAATCTGCTCTTCGTCATCGTCTCCATCCTGATCTCCCTCTCCCTGGTGCCGATGCTGCTGTCGGCACGCCAGGGCCAGGACTTCGAGGTGCCGGCGCGCCTGTCGGTGCGCGCACTGTTCCGCATCTCGCCCCTGGGGCTCTCGGTCAGTTTCCTGAACGGCCTTTCCCAGGGCGCCTTCTACGTCGGGCTCGGGCTCTTCGGCGTCGCCGTCGGCCTGGCCGGCGATCAGGTCGGCCTGCTGGTCGCTGCCGGCACCTTGGGGGGCATGCTGGCGCAGTTCCCCTTGGGCGCCCTTTCCGACCGCATCGACCGGCGGCTGGTGATCGCCGGCTCCGCCACGATCGCCTTCGCCGCCAGCCTCGCCGTGGGTCTCGCAAACGAAACCCTGGCCCCCGGTGCCTGGCTGTTCCCCGCCATCGCCGTGGTCGGCGCTTTCACCCTGCCGCTCTATTCGCTGGGGGTCGCGCACTGCAACGACCGCCTGGCACCGGCGCAGATGGTGGCGGCTTCCGGCGCGCTGGTTCTGGTCATGAACTTCGGGATCTTTCTCGGCCCCCTGGCCGGCGGCCTTTCCATCACCCACCTGGGCGCACCGACGCTGTTCTACTGCCTCGCGGTTCTGCAGGCGGCAACGGCCCTGTTGGCCGCCACCCGGCTGGCGCTCGGTGCGCAGCGGGCCCAGGAGCCGGGCACCGCCCTGCCCGTCGGCCATGCCGCGACGCCGGTGGCCAGCCGCCTCAATCCCGAGGCGCAGGAGTAAGGCAGCTCTTCAGTCCCCGCTCTGTGCCGCCGGCGCGATGCGCTTGATCAGGCTGAGGCCGAGATCGCGATACCCCTGGTTCCGGTAGGCGGCCTCCGCCGCCGTGTTTCCGGAGAGCACGCCGATCACCAGTTCGCGGTAGCCGCGCTTTGCCGCCGCCGCCTCGGCCGCCGTCATCAGCGCCCGGCCGATGCCCCGCCGGCGCAGGCTTTCGTCCACCGCGAGATCGCCGATATGGGCGTAGGGCCGCGCCTCCGGCACCACGTAGACCGGGCCCTCCTCGAAGGTCAGGGTCAGGAAGCCGCCAACCCGCCCTTCGACCTCCGCGACCAGGATGAAGCCATCGGTCTTCGCCACCTGCTCCTCGGCGGCCTGCAGGCTGTCCTCGGCACCCGCCCGGTCGGTGCGCCGGTTGGCTTCGATGGCGTTTTCGCTGCGGTTGAGCTGCAGCATGAGATCGACCAGGCGCTCCCGGTCCCCCGACAGGGCTTCTCTGATGGAAACGGACATGGGGCGCTCTCAAACGGGGTGGTAAAGGGGCACGGCGGGCGCCAAGATCCTGGGCCGCGGCGGTGCTGTCAAGCCAGCCGGCAAACCAGCGGAATTCGTCCCCAGCTTTGGATTTCCGCCACCTTGCGGCACCCCCTGACGGTCTCTATGTTTTGGGAACTACCCAGTCAGGAGTCTCCCCCATGGCGCAGACCAGCCAGAGCCAGCCCCGGCATGCGAAAGTCCTCATCATCGGCTCCGGCGCCGCCGGGCTGACGGCGGCGATCTACACCGCCCGCGCCAACCTGAGCCCGGCCCTGGTGCACGGCCTGCAGCCGGGCGGCCAGATGACCATCACCACCGATGTGGAGAACTACCCGGGCTTCGCCGACGTCATCCAGGGCCCCTGGCTGATGGAGCAGATGCAGAAGCAGGCCGAGCATGTCGGCACGGAGCTGATCTCCGACATCGTCACCGAGGTGGACTTCACCCGCCGCCCCTTCGTGCTGAAAGGCGACAGCGGCACCACCTATACCGCCGACGCGGTGATCGTGGCCACCGGCGCCCAGGCGCGCTGGCTGGGCATCGCCGGCGAGCAGAAGTTCAACGGCCGCGGCGTTTCCGCCTGCGCGACCTGCGACGGATTTTTCTACCGGGACAAGGAGGTCGTGGTGGTCGGCGGCGGCAACACCGCCGTGGAAGAAGCGCTCTACCTCTCCAACATCTGCTCCAAGGTCACGCTGGTGCACCGCCGCGATGCCCTGCGCGCCGAGAAAATCGGCCAGGACCGCCTGTTCCGCAATCCCAAGATCGAGGTGCGCTGGAACGCCGTGGTGGACGATATCCTGGGCGGCGACGGGCCGATGGACGGGGTGGAGGCGGTGCGCCTGCGCGACACCAAGACCGGGGCGCTCAGCGAACTGGCCTGCGAGGGTGTCTTCGTCGCCATCGGCCACGACCCGGCCACGGCCGTCTTCAAGGACAAGCTGGCGATGGACGCGGAAGGCTATCTGCTGTCGGAGAGCGGCGCCACCGGCACCTCCATACCCGGCGTCTTCGCCGCCGGCGACTGCGTCGACAAGGTCTTCCGCCAGGCGGTCACCGCCGCCGGCATGGGCTGCATGGCCGCCCTGGAAGCCGAGAAGTATCTGGCGGAAATGGAAGATTCCGCGACCGAAGCGGCGGAATAGCGCGGCGGGGCCGTCTGGCCTATACTTGGGCCTATACTAAAGAGCGATTCACCCGAACCGCGCCGGCCCTTAGACCAGGGCCTCAGAACCCATCATCCCGGCAGGCCCGCCGACCCGGCGGTCTGCCCTTAGCCATGGGAGGCTTTCTTGCTGGACGATGTTGGCCTGCCCCAGAAGCGGGGTCTCGGCGCCACCATCATGGATTGGGACAAGCTGCGCATCTTCCACGCGGTGGCGGAGGCGGGCAGCTTCACCCATGCCGGCGAGCTGTTGAACCTCAGCCAGTCGGCGGTGAGCCGCCAGATCTCCGCCCTGGAAGACAGCCTGAAGGTGCCGCTGTTCCACCGCCATGCCCGCGGCCTGATCCTCACCGAGCAGGGCGAGCTGCTGTACCGCACCGCGCACGAGGTCTTCGGCAAGCTGGCGATGACCGAGGCCCAGCTCACCGAGAGCAAGGACCGCCCCAAGGGGCCCCTGAAGATCACCACCACGGTGGCCTTCGGCTCCCAGTGGCTGGCTCCGCGCATGCACGAGTTCCTCGACGTTTATCCGGAGATCGAGTGCCACCTGCTGCTGCTCGACCGGGAGGTCGACCTGTCGATGCGCGAGGCCGATCTTGCTGTGCGCTTCTCGCCGCCGCGCCAGGCCGATCTGATCCAGCGCCATCTGATGACGGTGCAGATGCACATCTACGCCGCCGCCAGCTACATCAAGAAGCACGGCGTGCCGCAGACCGCCGAGGAACTGGACGACCACCGCATCGTGGTCTACGGCGAGGACGTGCGCCCGCCGGTGCCGGACGTGAACTGGCTGCTCCGGGTCGGCTACAAGGAGGGCAAGCTGCGCCGCCCCACCATGACGGTCAACAACGTCTACGGCGTGATGAAAGCGGTGCAGTCCGGGGCCGGAATCGGCGCCCTGCCGGAGTACATGAGCTCCAGCAACGCCGATCTCGTGGAGATCCTGCCGGAGCTCACGGGGCCCCAGTTCGATGCCTATTTCGTCTATGCCGAAGAGATGAGACGGTCTAAGCGGATCTCCGTGTTTCGGGATTTTCTGCTCCGAAAAGTTGCAGAGTCGAAGTTCTAAAACCTTTAACGCGACCTCGCAACGCAGCGGAATAGACGGCTAAGGGCATGCCGCCGCTGCCTTTTTTTCGCGATGTTTCAGTTATTTAACAAGGTATGCAGCGCCCGCATATCACCACTGCCCATATGTCTGTAGTAAAATAACCTCAAAAGCCTATTTTCAAATCATCGGATGTTGCGACGCAGCATCCCCGAGTTCCCGGCACCCTCCCGCCGGCACTCAGTTCCGAGCGCCCCCCGCTCGGAGAAGGGCCTCACCGCAGGGCTCCCTCCCTGCCCCGAGGTCCTACGTCTCCCAGACGTGAAGCCTCCCTGTTCAACTTGCCGGGCCCTCGAGGCCCGGCTTTTTTCTTTTGGGGTTGAGGCGCGCCAAGCGGCGCAGGCGGGGGATGCGGCAGGCCGGGGATGCGATAGAGCAGGGGCGAACGGCTTGCAGCGGAATGGTTGTCACCCCCACCCCATCCCTCCCCCATCCAAGGGGGAGGGGCAATCCATTGCGGCGGCCAAAAAGAATGCCCTCCCCCCTTGATGGGGGGAGGTCGGGAGGGGGGTGAGCCTCAGACTCGATGTCAGATTGTTTTCCGCAACAACGCGCTTGGCCGGACAGCCGTAGTGGTCGACCGGCCCCAGGCAGCCCTTACATGAACAGCCGCTCTGCTTTCGGGTCCATGTCCTTGTAGAGGTCGGCGACGAACTCGCCGTAGCCGTTGTAGAGCAGGGTCGGCACCCGCTCGTCGACGCCCAGCACCCGTTCGGTCGCCTGGCTCCAGCGCGGATGGGGCACCTCCGGATTCACGTTGGCCCAGAAGCCGTACTCACCGCCCTGGATCTCCTCCCAGAAGGAGACGGGACGCTGGTCGGTGAACTCGAAGCGCACGATGCCCTTGATGTGCTTGAAGCCGTACTTCCAGGGGACGGCGAGACGCAGCGGGGCGCCGTTCTGCTTGGGGATCGGCTTGCCGTAGAGCCCGGTGGCGATGAAGGCCAGTTCGTGGGTCGCCTCGGCCATCGTCAGGCCTTCGATATAGGGCCAGGGGTACCAGGCCGCGTTCTGGCCGGAAGCCGTGTCACGGTCGAGGAAGGTTTCCATGCGCACATAGCGCGCCGACGACAGCGGCCGCGCCAGGTCCACAAGTGCCTTCATGGGAAAGCCGCTGTAGGGCACGGCCATGGACCAGGCCTCCACGCAGCGGTGGCGGTAGAGGCGTTCCTCCAGCGGCATCTTGGCCAGCAGGTCGTCGATGCCGATCTGCATCGGCGTTTCCACCATGCCGTCGATAGCCACCGTCCAGGGGCGGATCGGCAGGGCCTGGGCCTTCTGCCAGATGTTCTTGGACGACCCGAACTCGTAGTAGTTGTTGTAGGTGGTGGCCAGCGTCTCGTCGGTGATCGGCCGGTCGAGGACATAACGTTCGTTGCGGTCCACCGGATAGAGGCCGGCGGAGGGGTCTTCCGCAGGCTTTGGATCTTCGGCGGCCTCGGCCACCTGGTTCGGCGCTTCGTCGCAGGCGGCCAGCAGCCCGCCGGCCCCCAGCAGCAGCGGCCCGGCGGCGGCGGCCTTCAGGAGGCTGCGGCGCTTCAGGAAAACATCTTCCGGTGTGGCCTGGGATTCCGGCAGTTCCCAGCCGCGCTTGATCCGAATCAGCATGCGATTCCCTTCCCTCGGGGGCCTGGAACGGGCCCCTTCAACCGACTAAGGCAACAGTTACGGGCGACACTTCTGGAGGTAGCCCGCAGCCCGCGGCCGGACAAGTCAACAAAATGCGAGCGCCCCGCCCCCTGTAACGGGGGCAGGGCCGCGGGCAGAACAGAAACTAGGAATGAATGCCTTTGGCGCGAAAATCGCTCAATCGAGCAGGGAGCGCAGCATCCAGGCGGTCTTCTCGTGCACCGTCATGCGCTGGGTCAGCAGGTCCGCCGTAACCTCGTCGTTGCCGGCCTCGGCGGCGGGAAAGACCGAGCGTGCGGTCTTGGCCACGGCCTCGTGACCGGCCACGAGCTGGCGGATCATCTCCCGGGCTTCCGGCACGCCCGCCTCTTCCTCGATGGAGGTCAGCTTGGCAAAGGCCGCATAGCTGCCCGGCGCCGGCTCGCCGAGGGAGCGGATGCGCTCGGCCACCTCGTCCAGGGCCGCCCAGAGCTCGGTGTATTCCTCCTCGAACATGGTGTGCAGGGTCTGGAACATCGGCCCCGTCACATTCCAGTGGAACCCGTGGGTTTTCAGGTAGAGGGTGTAGGTGTCCGCCAGGACATGGGACAAACCCTCGGCAATGGCCTTGCGGTCGTCAGCGGGAATGCCGGTATTGATCTCCATCTCTCTCGTCCTCTCTCCGTCTGGCCGCCTTGTGGCGGTTCGTCCTTCATAGAGAAATATAGTATTTTTGCTGCAGGTTACAAGTCTCTTTGGAATTATTCCAAATTAATGACAGAGACCGGCAAAGGGCGTTTCCTACCTGGAAACGCCCGCATTGCCCACCCCTGGGCCTATGCCTGGAAAGACCTTTTATCTGACAAACGCTGTCCCTGAAGAACCCGGTCCCAAAGTCGCTGGGCGCGGCGCTTCACGCCTCGCCGCCCTGACGCTGGGAGATCACCTGGTCGGCCAGCCGGCCGGTCAGTTCCTGCAGGTGGTCGAAGCGCCAGTCGAACCTGCCGACCCCAACGGTGAGGGAACGCAGCTCGATAATCAAGTCCTGCAGCTCGGCTTCCGGCAGATGACATTTCAGATCGTCCCAGCCCTTCCAGCCCGCGCGCATCTCGAAACCCAGAATCTGGCCGCGCCGCCCGCTGACCAGGGAGTGCACCTTGTTGGTGAACTCGTTGGGCACGGAGATCGTCACCTCGTAGATCGGCTCCAGCAACACCGGTTCGCAGTTCGGCATGCCCTCGGCCATGGCCATCCGGCCCACGGTCTTGAAGGCCTGGTCGGAGGAATCGACCGAATGGTGCTGGCCGTCATAGAGGGTGACGGAGACATCCACCACCGGAAAGCCGAGCGGGCCGCGGTCGAGGTATTCCTTGGTGCCGTGCTCCACCGCGCCGATGTACTGGCGCGGCACCGATCCGCCGACCACCTTGTCGACGAACTCGAAGCCCTCGCCGCGCGGCATCGGCCGGATCTCGACGTGGACGTCGCCGAACTGACCGTGACCGCCGGTCTGGCGCTTGAAGCGCGAATGCTGCTTGGTCGCCTTGCGGATGGTCTCCTTGTAGGCGGTCTGCGGCCGCTCCGAGTCGACTTCCACGTTGTAGCGGTTCTTCAGCCGCTCCACCGCAAGCTTGAGGTGGATGTCGCCCTGGCCGCGCAGCAGCATCTGGTTGGTGTCGCCGTTGTGCTCCATCACCAACGAGGCGTCCTCGTCGACCAGGCGGCCGATGGAGGCGGTGAGTTTCACTTCGTCCTGGCGGTTGTGGGGCGAGATGGCCAGCGCAAAGACCGGCTGCGGCGTGTCCGGCCATAGGAGCCCGGCCTCCGGGTCGCGCCCCTCCACGGTCATCAGATCGCCGGTGGCCACGGCCTCCATGCGGCCCAGGGCGACGAGGTCACCGGCCTCGCCCTGCTCGATCTTCTGGTGGTCGCCGCCCATCAGGCGGTAAAGCCCGGAGATCCGGTCGTCGCCCAGGGTCTCGCCGTCCTTCAGGGAGCCGCGCCAGATCCGTGCGACCGACATCTTGCCGGTGTGGGACTGGTGGAAGCTGCGGATCACGCTGGCCGCCAGACCCTCGCCTTCCGGCACGCCGAGGCGCGCGGCGGTCACCGCCGGCTCCGGGCACTCGTGGCGCAAGGCCTTCATCAGCCGGGTGATGCCGTGCCCCAGTTCCGCCGAGCCGAAGAGCACCGGCACGATGAGATCGTCGGCCAGATCCTTGCTCAGTTGCTCGTAGATGTCGTCGGAAGCGGGAACTTTGTCTTCCAGCAGTTGTTCCAGCAGGCCGTCGTCGAAGTCCGCCAGGGACTCCAGCATTTCCTGGCGGGCCTCCTGCTCGCGGTCCTTCACCTGGTCGGGCATTTCGATGAGGTCGGACTGTTTGTTCAGGTTGTAGCGCCAGGCGCGTTCGCTCACTAGATCGATGAAGCCGGTCACCTCCTCGCCGTCGCGGATCGGGACCTGGCGCAGCACCAGCGGCTTGGAAGACACCGCCTGCAGCGATTCCAGCATGTCGCGCACGCGCACCGCCGCCTTGTCCATCTTGTTGACGAAGAGAATGTGCGGGATCTGATAGTCGTCGAGAAACTTGAAAATCGGCGCCAGGGTCAGGCTGCGCTCCGGTTCCGGCGGCGCCACGACCACGGCGATGTCGACGCCCATCAGGGCGGTGTGGTTGTCCTGGATCAGCTCGATCGAGCCGGGGCAGTCGATGAACGACCAACGCTCGCCCAGGTATTCGCAGTGGGCGAAGTTGGGTTCCGTCGTCATCTGGCGGGCCCGTGCCTCGGGCGCTGAATCGCCGACACTGTTGCCGTCGACGACCGAACCTTTGCGGTGAATGGCACCGGCGTTCAGAAGAAGGGCTTCCAGCAGCGTCGTCTTGCCGCTGGTGTAGGGTCCCACGAGAGCGGCGCAGCGCGCCGACGATACCGATCTTGACGTCATGGTTCCTCCCCGTCGCCCCCGGCGGGATGGGACCATGAGTTTCCCCATGGCGAGCCTGGGGCGAACTGTCCTCAAGTGGTTGGGCCCTTAAACGAAAGGGCACGGGGTCTTTACGACCGCTATGTAGGCCTATGGTTTCAAAGATCGCCCGCCGCTGGCAACAAAAAACACGGGGTAGGCCCGGAGTAGGCCCCGAGTAGACGCCGGAGTAGACTACGGACCCGGCCGCGCGGGCCCGAAAACCGGCAGCAATCCGGCACCTTGGAATTCTCTTGGTCCGGTGTTAACTTTTGTGGGTTACGCCGTTCCCCCTGGGGATCGGCATTTTTTTGCTTTCAGAAAGCGACGGCGGAAAGGCCAGAGGATCATGACGGCGCGGGTATTCATCGACGGCGAGGCAGGCACGACGGGGCTGCAGATCCGCGCGCGCCTAGAGGCCCGCGACGATGTCAGCCTGATCCGCCTGGCCGAGGCCGAGCGCAAGGACACTGCTGCGCGGGCCCGCGCCCTGAACGAAGCCGACCTGGCCGTTCTCTGCCTGCCGGATGCCGCAGCGCGCCAGGCGGTCGGCCTGATCGAGAACCCGGAGGTGCGGGTGATCGACGCCAGCACCGCACACAGGACGGATCCGGACTGGACCTACGGCTTTCCGGAGATGGACAAGGCTCAGCAGGCCGCCATCGCCGCCTCCAAGCGGGTCAGCAATCCGGGCTGCTATCCGACCGGGGCCATCGCCCTGATCCGGCCCCTGGTCAGCGCCGGGCTGCTGCCGGCCGACTTTCCCGTCACCGTGAACGCGGTCTCCGGCTACAGCGGCGGCGGCAAGGGACTGATCCGGCGCTACGAGGACGATGAGGCGCCCGACCATCTGGACAAGGCCTACCGCGCCTATGCCCTGGGCCTCGCCCACAAGCACCTGCCGGAGATGCAGCAGCACGGCCTGCTGGACCGCACCCCGCTCTTCGTGCCGGCGGTGGGCAACTACTACAAGGGCATGCTGGTGCAGGTGCCGCTGCAGCTCTGGGCGCTGCCCGGGCGCCCGGCGGCGGACGACCTGCGCGACCTGCTGGCCAGCCACTACGCCGGCCAGGACTTCGTCTCCGTCGCCCCGGCGGCGGAAAGCGCCGGGCTCGAGGACCTTGATCCCGAGGGCCTGAACGGCACCAACGCCATGCGGCTTTACGTCTTCGGCAATGCCGCCGGCGATCAGGCCGTGCTGGCCGCCGTGCTCGACAACCTCGGCAAGGGCGCTTCCGGCGCTGCGGTGCAGAACCTGAACCTCATGCTGGGCCTCGACCCGCAGGCCGGCCTCGACGCCCGCCTGGCCGCCTAGGCCGCCCGCCTGCCCGGTCTCAGTCCTTCTTCTCGTAAGTGATGAGGCTGATGAGGGCACCCAAGGGGTCCTTCATCGTGACGATCCGGCCGACACCGGGCACGTCGAAGGGCTCGCCCAGCAGTTCCGCGCCGCCGGCAGTCGCTGCGGCGGCCCGCTTGTCCACGTCGTCCACCGTGATGAAACTGGCCCAGCGCACCGGCAGCGCGGCCATCTCCGGCGGGCGCTGCAGGATGCCGCCGACGTGCTGGCCGCCGGCCATCAGCACGGTGTAGGTGCCGCCGTCGGCCATCTCCATCGCCTCGGTCTCCCAGCCGACGACATCGCGGTAGAAGGCCTTAGCCTTCTCCGCATCGTCGGTCTGCAGTTCGCACCAGCTGAAGGCGCCATGGGTCTGGAAGGCATCGCTCATCGTTCCGCTCCTCATTTCCGCTTCGTTCGTCGTCCGGGCGCGGCGCGGGCGCCGGCCCCTCGATCCTAGACGAAGCGGAGGCCCGGAACCCGACAGCATCGCCGCGGAGTTCCGCCAGAGAAATCGTGCAAAGCCAGAGACGTCACGCAAAGAGAAAGGGGCGGCCACCAGGCCGCCCCCTCCGATAACCCTGTAGGGCGCCCTCCGGGTCAGGCGCTCTGACGCACCTTGCCCAGGAAGGCGGCGACCTGCTGCTTCAGGTCGTTGGCATCGCCGTTCAGGCCCTCGATCGCCGTCACGGCCTGCTGCAGCGCGGTCATGGTCTGCTCGGACGCGCCGCGCACCTCGACGATGGTCGAGGAGACCTTGGCGGTGTCGCCCGCAGCCGACTCGACGTTGCGGCCGATCTCCTGGGTCGCGGCATTCTGCTCCTCCACCGCCGAGGCGATCGCCGTCGTCGACTCGTTGACCTGGCCGATGACGTCGCGAATGCTGGCGATGGCGGAGACCGCTTCGGTCGTCGCCTGCTGCATGGCGTTGATCTGGCCGGAGATCTCCTCCGTCGCCTTGGTGGTCTGGGAGGCCAGGGTCTTGACCTCGTTGGCCACCACCGCAAAGCCCTTGCCGGCGTCGCCGGCGCGGGCCGCCTCGATGGTGGCGTTGAGCGCCAGCAGGTTGGTCTGCTCGGCAATCTCGTTGATCAGCTTCACCACGTCGCCGATCTTCTGCGCGGCGGTGTCGAGGGACTGAACCGTCTCATTCGTCGACTCCGCCTCCTGCACCGCGCCCGAGGCGATCTTGGCCGACTCGCTGGCCCGCCGGGCAATCTCGCCGATCGACGCCGACATCTCTTCCGAGGCCGCGGCGACGCTGTCCACGTTCCCGCTCGCACCCTCGGCCGCCCCGGAGACCAGGGCGCTCTTCTCGCTGGTCTCGGTTGCCAGATCGCGCACCTGGCGGGTGGCGGCGTCGATGTTGCTGGCCGCTTCCAGCACGCTGGTGACCTTGCCGGCCACCGACTGCTCGAACTCGTTCGCCAGGTTGCTCATCGCCTGCTGCTTCTCCGAGGCCGCACGCGCTTCCTGCTCGTGGCGCTCCTGCTCCAGGCGACGCTTCTCCAGGGCATTCTCTTTGAAGACCTGAACGGCACGCGCCATATCGCCGATCTCGTCACCCTGCCGCTGATAGGCGACCTCCACGGCGGTATCGTCCTGCGCCAGGCGGTTCATCACCTCAGCCAGCCGGGGCAGCGGGCGCAGCAGCATGCGGAAGGCGGCGAATGCGATCAGTGCCGTGACGACGATGGCGATGGCCGCGGTGATCGCCAGCTTGCTGGTCAAAGAGTCGAGCACCGCGTTCACGTTGGACTTCAGCACGCCGGCATAGAGAATGCCGATCACCTCGCCCCCGGGGGAAAAGATCGGCTGATAGATGGTGTAGTAGGCCTTGCCGAGAATCACCGCTTCGCCGCGGAAGGTCTCGCCCTTCGTGACGACCGGATAGACCGCCCCCTTCTGGCCCAGCGGCGTTCCGATGGCGCGGCTGCCGTCGTCCTTCTTGATGTTGGTCGTGCGGCGCCAGAAATCCCGGCTTTCGTCTTCCCAGACGAACACGGTAGCCGTCTCGCCGGTCAGATCGCCGATGCGGTCGATCATCGCGTGATCGGGAAAGTCGGGAATGCCGTCGATGGTCACCCGCTGAACCTGCGCGCCCTGGCGGGAGACCTGCAGTTGCGGGTAGCGCTCCGCGAAGATGTCAGCGGCGATGCGCAGGCTCGAAGACTGGCGGTCGACGACCTGGTCGCGAATCTCACCCTGGATGGCAAAGACGGCCGCCGTCGCACAGGCAGCAGCCGCCAGCACGATCAAGACAATCGTCAGAACCATCGTCTTGGTCGTCAGCTTGATATTGTTCATGAAAAACAAGGATTTCATAACTCCCA
The DNA here is from genome assembly GCA_001657395.1 of Rhodospirillales bacterium BBD 1991-14. GTDB lineage: Bacteria > Pseudomonadota > Alphaproteobacteria > Kiloniellales > Kiloniellaceae > Pelagibius. The sequence goes on from LYSY01000008.1 coordinate 36,966, forward strand.
CTCTCTCTCCCTAGCGCCAAAGACATCTCTCTCCATGATGGCTACGCAATCTATTCAAGCGCTCCTTATCATTTGTTTAATCGCCTCAGAGTTTTCGTCGGAGCGCCCTCAGCACACGTGACAGGCGAGCAATCACCGGGGGTAGCGCTTCCCACCGTCGCTTCAGCATCCTGGGGCAGGGGTTCGCGGCCAGCGGACCCGATCAGGTTCTCCGCAGCGCGCCGATACGTCGCCGCAGATAGGCCTGCTCGGCGGGATTGGCCGCAAGGCCGAGGGCGGCCTCGTAGCGCTCGAGCGCCGCAGGCGCGTCGCCGGCCTCGGCCAGCAACGCCGCACGGGCCGCGTGGAAGTGGTGATAGCGCTGCATCTCCGGCTGGTCCGAGAGGCCGTCCAGCATGGCGAGGCCGGCGGCGAGGTCACCCGCCTTGGCGATGGCGACGGCGCGGTTGAGGCGCACAACCGGCCCGCCCTGATAGCGCTCCAGAATCCCGTAAAGTTCGGCGATCTGGGTCCAGTCGGTTGCCACGGCCGTCTCCGCCCCGGCGTGCAGCGCGGCGATGGCGGCCTGGATCTGGTAGGGCCCGGGCCGCTTGCGGCGCAGCGCCTGCTCCACCAGCGCCTGGCCCTCGACGATCATCTGGCGGTCCCAGAGGCCGCGGTCCTGTTCGTCCAGCGCCACGATATCCCCGGCGCCGTCCAGCCGTGCATCGCGCCGCGAATGCTGCAGCAGGATGAGCGCCAGCAGGCCGCCCACTTCCGGCTCGCTGCCGTAAAGACGCTTCAGCAAACGCGCGAGGCGCATGGCCTCCAGGCAGAGGTCCCGGCGCACCAGTTCGGGCGCCCGGTGCGCCTTGTAACCCTCGTTGAAGATCAGATAGACGACCGACAACACGGCCCCAAGGCGCGCCGGCAGGGCGCCGGCATCGGGCACCTCGTAAGGCACGCCCTCCTCGGCCAAGCGGCGCTTGGCGCGCAGCAGCCGCTGCTCCATGGCGCCGGGCTGCACCAGAAAGGCGCGCGCGATTTCCTCCACCGAGAGCCCGGCGATTGTCTTCAGCGTGAGCGCGATCTGCAGGTCCTCACTGAGGCTCGGATGACAGCAGGTGAAGATCAGCCGCAGCAGGTCGTCGCGCAGATGGAGGCGCAGCGCGTCGGCACTGAGGTCCAGGTCCGGCGGGCCGCCGGAGGCAAGCTGCCGCTCGGCCTTGCAATAGGCCGATTCCAGGGAGCGGCGGCGGATCTGGTCGATGGCCTTGTTGCGCCCGGTCTGGATCAGCCAGGCGGAGGGATTGTCTGGCAGGCCCCGTTCCGGCCAGACCTCCAGCGCCCGCGCCAGGGCCTCCTGCAGCGCGTCCTCCGCCGGGTCCAGGCCGCCGAGCAGGCGGATGAGGGTCGCCAGGGCCTTGGGCCGCGCAATCTTCAGGACCGCCGCAATCTCCCGGGCTGACGCAATCTCCTGGGCTGACGCCATTCCCCCTCCTCGCGCGCCGGGGCCCTTTCCGGACCTGTCTCCGGACCGCTAGCGCTTCTCGGGCGGGTCCGACATATACATGATCGGGCGCACCTCGATGCAGCCGGTGGGCACACTGGGCAGCATCTTCGCATAACCGGTGGCTTCTTCCAGGCTGGCGCAGTCGAGGATGTAGAAGCCCAGCAACTGCTCCTTGGTCTCGGCAAAGGGCCCGTCGATCAGCCGCGCGGCGCCGTCCTTGCGGCGCAGCGTGGTGGCCGCCCCCGTCGGCACCAGCCGGCTGGCCGCAACGAAGGTGCCGTTGCCGCGCGTGACCTCATGCAGCTTGCGGTGCTCCGCCAGGGCTGCTTCCTCCTCGGCGGCGCTCATCGCCTCGACCTCTTCCTCGGCCTGATAGATCAACAGCGTATAGAGCATGGATCCGTCCCCCTTTTGGCTGTCCACTCTCCTGTCCTAGACGAAACCCGGGCCCGGTTTCCGACAGGGTGCAGCTTCAGGAACCGGATTTCTGATAGCGCTGCCAGACCGCGCGGATCACCGGCTCTTCCAGCAGCCGTTCGCGCAACCGGGCCAGAACCGGCCGGCTTTGTGCCGGGCGGTACCAGTCGACCAGCATCATCACATAGAGGTCGGCGGCGCTGAAGCGCTCACCCTGCAGGAAAGTGCTGTCGCCAAGCGCCTCTTCGACGATGGCAAACTGACGATCCAGGTCGCGCGCCGCCGCGGCCTTGACCCCGGGCGCCGCGGCCGGATCGGTCGAGTAGCGGTCGCAGTAATAGTAGCGCAGATCGGCGGTGTAGAGGTTCACCGCCGCGAAGACCAGCCAGCGGTCGAAGACCGCGCGCTCCGGGGTGCCAGGCGCCGGCGCCAGGCCGGCGTCGGGGAAGCAGTCCACCAGATGCAGCACCATGGCCGCCGACTCGGTCATGACCGTGCCGTCCGGCAGGATCAGCAGGGGGATCTGCCCCATCGGGTTCAGCCGGCGATACGTTTCGCCATGCTGTTCCTTACCGTCGTAGTCGATGGAGACCTTCTCGAAAGGAGCACCGGCCAGTTCCATCAGCACTTCCGGGGCAAAGGCCCCGGTGTTCGGCGCCCAGTAAAGTTTGTACATGGCCAGTCCCATCCCTTCGACCTGCTGACACAAGGAGCTTAGCCTAGCCCGGCGGCCTCCTGCCAAACCACGGACAAGCGGCCTCGAACTGGGCGGCCAGGGCGAAGAGGCGCGCCTCCGCGCCCACCGGTGCCGCGATCTGCACGCCGATGGGCAGGCCGTCATCGGACCAATGCAGCGGCAGCGAGGCCGCCGGCTGGCCGGACATGTTGAACATCTGGGTGAAGGCGACGTAGGGCTGGACCGCGGCAATGAAGCCGTCGAAGTCGTCGCGCAGCGTGTCGATGGTGCCGAGGCGCGGCGGCGGCTGCGCCATGGTGGGCGACAGGACGATGTCATAGTCACCCAGGAAAGCGGCGAGGCGCTCGCCGACGGAGCGCACCACCTGTTGGGCGCGCAGATAGTCCTTGGCCGCGATCCCGTTGCCCAGCTCGACGAAGCGCCAGGTGACGATCTCCAGGTCCTGCTCGCCCGCCCCCTTCGGCCAGAGCGGATTGCCGGGACCCAGGGCATCGGCCATGTTGGCGCCGACGATGACGGTCATGGCCTGACGCAAGGCGGCGTAGTCGATGTCCGGCGCCGCCTCCACGACCTCGTGGCCGAGGTCGGCCACCAGCGCCACGGCCTTTCCAAGCGCTGCCGTGCAGTCCGGATGGACCGGCACGTCCTCCGGCGTCTGCCGGTGCCAGGCGATGCGCAGCCGCCCAGGATCCGACCCGACCGCCTCCAGAAAAGGGCGCTCCGGCTTCGGCAGGCTGTAGGGATGATAGGCGGGCGGGCCGCAGGTGGCGTCGAGCAGCGCGGCGGAATCGCGCACCGAGCGGGTCACCGCGTGAAAAGCCGTCATCCCCGCCCAGGCGTCATTGGTGACGTTGCGCCCGCGGCTGGGCTTCAGCCCGAAGAGCCCGCAGCAGGAGGCCGGGATGCGGATCGAGCCGCCGCCGTCGGAGGCGTGCGCCAGCGGCACCATGCCCGCCGCCACCGCCGCCCCGGCGCCGCCGCTGGACCCGCCTGAGGAACGGTCCAGGTTCCAGGGGTTGCGGGTCGCACCGTGCTGCGCCGTCTCGGTACTGACGTTGAGGCCGAACTCCGAGGTGGCGGACTTGCCGACGACAACCAGCCCGGCCGCGCGCCAGCGCGCCACCATGGGGTCGTCGAAGGGCGCGTGGTAGTTGGCGCACCAGCGGCTGCCGTTGCCGCAGGGCCGCCCGCGCCGGAAGGTGTAGAGGTCCTTCAGCAAGAAAGGCAGCCCGGCGAAGGGGCCGTCCCAGCCGCCCTCGGCCAGTTCGGCGCGCGCCTCGTCGTAGAAGCGGTGGACCACGGCATTGACGCTGGGGTCCCGCGCCTCGATGCGCGCGATCACCGCCTCCAGGACCTCGGCGGCGGCGATCTCGCCACGGCGGATCAGATCGGCGAGGCCGAGCCCGTCGTATTGGTCCAGCAGGGCGTCCTGCGGCAAAGCGCCCCCTTTCGCGTCAGCCGCCCAGGGCTGTGCTAATCGTTCCGGGTTCAGTCGGCCCGGATTTCAGTCAGTAAGCGCTTCGCAGGCCTTTTTGATGCGCTTGCAGGCCTCCTCCAGCGCCTCGGTCGAGGTGGCGTAGGAGACGCGGAAGTGGGGCGAGAGACCGAAGGCCGCGCCGTGCACCGCCGCAACGCCGACGGATTCCAGCAGGTAGGTGACGAAATCCTCGTCGGTCTCGAGGGTCTTGCCGTCGGGCGTCTTCTTGCCGATGCAGCCGGCGCAGGAGGGATAGACGTAGAAGGCGCCCTCCGGCTTGTGGCAGTGCAGGCCCGGGCAATCGTTCAGCATGGAGACGACGAGATCGCGGCGCTGCTTGAAGACCTCGGCCCGCTCCGGGATGAAGTCCTGGGTGCCGTTCAGCGCCTCCACCGCCGCCGCCTGGCTGATCGACGAGGGGTTGGAGGTCGACTGCGACTGTACCTTCGCGATGGCCTTGATCAGCGGCTGGGGGCCGCCGGCATAGCCGATGCGCCAGCCGGTCATGGCATAGGCCTTGGAGACGCCGTTCATGGTGAGGGTGCGGTCCTTCAGGCCCGGCTCCACCTGGGCCGGAGTCACGAACTCGAAGTCGTCGTAGACCAGGTGCTCGTACATGTCGTCGGTCAGCACCCAGACCTGGGGATGGCGCATCAGCACGTCGGTCAGCGCCTTCATCTCCGCGCGGGAATAGGCGGCGCCGGTCGGGTTGGAGGGGCTGTTGAGGATCAGCCAGCGGGTCTTGGGCGTGATTGCCGCCTCCAGCGCCTCCGGCTGCAGCTTGAAGTTCTGGTTGGCGCCGCAGGACACGATCACCGGCTCGCCTTCGGCCAGCAGCACCATGTCCGGATAGGACACCCAGTAGGGCGCCGGAATGATCACCTCGTCGCCCGGGTTCACGGTGGCCTGGAAGGCGTTATAGAGCACCTGCTTGCCGCCGGTGCCGACGGTGATCTCGGCCGGGCTGTAGTCCAGCCCGTTCTCGCGCTTGAACTTGGCGGCAACAGCCTCCTTCAGCGCTGGCGTGCCGTCGACGGCGGTGTACTTTGTTTCGCCCGCGTCGATGGCGGCGACCGCCGCCGCCTTGATGTTGTCGGGGGTGTCGAAGTCCGGTTCGCCGGCGCCCAGGCCGATGACGTCCTTGCCCGCGGCTTTCAGTTCGCGCGCCTTCGTCGAGACGGCAATGGTGGGCGAGGGCTTGATTCGCGACAAACGCTCCGCGATCACGGACATCGGTAGTTCTCCCGCAAAGATGAATGGCGATGAGGGACGGTTCTCGCCAGGACAACGTCTGAAACGCCAACTTAGTCCCCGCCCCGTCGGGCTGGCAACCGGCAAAGCCGGGAGGCTGGGTTGCGGCGGGCGCCACCGCCCGCCCGCCACACCAGGGATGGATGGGCGATAGACGGGGGATCAGCGCCTTAATCGGTCACAAGCCACCACGGAATCGCCCCAATCTCGGTCCGCTCTCGCCACGGTCCCCTGGCCCACTGGCGTCCTGGAAAGACCGCCGTACCCGGCCCTCGGCCCGATGACCAGCCCGATGAACCGATTGGGTGGCAGGCCGATAGAACGGATTGGGGCTTCGGCCCGACGAAGTGAATGGAGCTTCGGACCGGCGGCGGTCCAAGGGACGAGAGAGAGAGACCTGGGGGACGACCATGATGCGTCACGACATGCTGCCTTACCGGCCGGCCAGCCTGATCCCGCCACAGATGATCCGCGCCTGCCTGCGCTCGGTCTTTGTGGTGAGCGGCACGCTGGGCTTTGCCATCGCCATTCTGATCCTGAGCTTCGCCCTGCGCGGCCTGCCCGCCGCCTATGGTGCCGAAGCGGGTCAGGAACTGCCCAACGGACTTTTCTTCCGCTCCGGCGACGGACAGAGCGGGCTGGAGGCACCGGTGCTTCAGAGCGACGTCAGCATGACGGTGAACGGCCTGGTGAACCGGGTCACCGTGCGCCAGGTCTTTCACAATCCCAGCGACCGCTGGCTGGAGGGCATCTACGTCTATCCGCTGCCCGAACGCTCCGCCGTCGACCGCCTGACCATGACCATCGGCGACCGCAAGGTGGAAGGCCGCATCATGGAAAAGGCCGAGGCCGAGCGCGCCTATCAGGCCGCCGCCGAGAACGGCCAGCGCGCCAGCCTGGTCAGCGGCGAGCGGCCCAACGTCTTCGTCACCTCGGTCGCCAACATCGGGCCCGGCGAAAGCATCACCATCGAGATCGGCTATCAGGACGCCGTCGCCTACGAGAACGGCGTCTTCGCCCTGCGCTTTCCCATGGTGGTGGCGCCGCGCTACAGCCCGGCACCGCCCGCGGTGGTCGAGGCGCCTTCGACCCCTGTCACCCCCACCCCGGCCGTCAACCCGGCGCAAGACGATCAAGCCCGCGACGTCTTCGGGCCGGTCGAGACCGGCGGGAAGCGCAACCCGCTGTCGCTGGCCATCACCCTGGATGCCGGCGTCCCGTTACAGGACGTGAAGAGCCTCTACCACCCGGTGGTCATCGAGACCCTGGAGGACGGCCGCCAGCGCATCGACCTGCGCGACGGCAGTGTGCCGGCGGACCGGGACTTCGTGCTGGAATGGCAGCCCGTCCCCAGCGCCGCGCCCCAGGCCGCCGTCTTCGCCGAGCAGGTCGGCGCCGACACCCATCTGCTGGTGATGATGGTGCCGCCCGAACCCACCTGGACAAACACCGAGCCGGTGCCCGCCCCCTTCCCGCGCGAACTGGTCTTCGTCATCGACACCTCCGGCTCCATGCACGGCGACTCCCTGGATCAGGCCAAGGCCGCCGTCATCGCCGCCCTGAAGAGCCTCAACCCCGAAGACCGCTTCAACGTGGTGCAGTTCAACAGCGTCACCAATGCGCTCTACCGCCGGCCGATGGTGGCCTCCGTCGCCAACGTCTCGCGCGCCTTTCACTACGTCAGCGCGCTGGAGGCCGAGGGCGGCACCGAGATGGCCCCGGCGCTGGACTTCGCGCTGACCGGCGGCACCGCCGACGGTTATCTCAGCCAGATCGTCTTCCTGACCGACGGCGCCGTCGGCAACGAGCACGAACTCTTCAAGATGGTCGCCGAGCAACTGGGGGACAGCCGCCTCTTCACCATCGGCATCGGCTCAGCGCCCAACAGCTATTTCATGCGCAAGTCGGCCGATCTGGGCCGCGGCAGCTTCACCCACATCGGCGACCTGGATGAGGTGGCCACGCGCATGGAAGCGCTCTTCGCGAAACTGGAGAACCCGGCCCTCACCGACATCCGCGTCGGCTGGCCGATCGCCGCGGGCAAGCGTGTCGAGGCCTACCCCGGCCCCCTGCCCGATCTTTACGAAGGAGAGCCGGTGACCTTCAGCGCCCGCCTGGAAGGCGTTCCCCTGGAAGAGCTGGAAGGGCAGATGCTGATCACCGGGACCGGATCGGAGGGCGCCTGGCAGCAGCGCCTCTCCCTCGACAGCCTGACCGCAGCGCCGGGCACCGCCAGCCTCTGGGCCCGGGCCAAGCTGGTCGCCATCGAGGACCGATTCTACGGCACACCGGGGGTCGACAGCGCTGCCGTGCGCGCCGATGCCCTGGCCCTGGCCCTGGAGCACCGTCTGGTCACCCGCTACACCAGCCTGGTGGCGATCGACGAGGAACGCGCCCGGCCCGAAGACGAGACCCTCCAGAGCGAGGAGATCGCCCGCAACCTGCCCGAAGGCTGGAGCGCGGAACATGTCTTCGGCAGCGCCGAGGCGGAGTCCACGTTAGACCCGGCCCGTCTCCAGGTGCCCCCCACGCAGGCGCCGCTTATGGATGCAGCCCAAACGAAGGCCATGCGCAGCTTCGCGCTGCCAGCACCGCTGCTGCAGCAGGCCGATGCCGCCGGTGGCGGCCAACCGATCATGCTGCCGCAGGGTGCGACCGCGGCGGAGCGCATGGCCCTCTTCGGCAGCCTCGCCTTGACCGCCGGCCTCCTGCTGCTGCTCGTGCTGCGACGGCGGAAGGCGGTGCGGCTTGCTTAGCGCTTCGAAAGCCAGGCAGGCTTTCTGCGGCCTCGCCCTGCTGCTTGTCGGCCTCGGCCTCTGGCAGCTCGGCGGGGCCGCCCTGATCCACGGCAAGGCCTGGCTCGCGCAGCACCTGATGGAGCACGCCTGGACCCAGACCCTGGCCGGATCGGACTCCGCCAAACACGGGGCCGCCAAGCCCGTGGCCATCAAACCCTGGCCCTGGGCCGACACATGGCCGGTGGCGCGCCTGCAGGTGCCGGGAAGGGACATCGACCTCTTCGTGCTGGCGGGCGCCTCCGGGCGTACCCTCGCCTTCGGACCCGGCTGGGTTGCCGGCACGGAGCGCCTGAACCACGACGTGCTCGGCGGCCACCGCGACACCCACTTCGCCTTCCTGCGCCACCTGGAGCCCGGCAGCCGCTTCCGCCTGCAGGACCGCAGCGGTGCCTGGCGGGACTACCGGGTGCGGGGCCACGCCGTTCTCGACGTGCGCCAGGAGGTGATCCTGCAGCCCGGCCGGGACCGGCACCTGCTGACGCTGGTCACCTGCTATCCCTTCGACGCCATGACGCCGGGCGGCCCGCTGCGCTACGCGGTCACCGCCGAGGCCATGGAAGCCGCCGCAGTGGAAGCCGCCGCAGTGGAAGCCGCCGCAGTGGAAGCCGCCGCAGTGGAAACCGACGTCGAAGAGACCGCTGCGGCGGAACACGCTGACTTCAACGGGGAAAACAACGCAATCGGGGGAGTTGAACCAGGAAAGGTATCCTCAGCCCATGCTCTTTGACCCCACGCTCATGACCCAGCACAAGCCGGGACCGCTGGACCGCGGCAGCCGTCTGCGCCGCTGGTCGGCGCGGCTTTTCGTCCTTGCCCTCGTCGGTGTCGGCCTCGGCGCCGCGCTGCTGCTCTTCGCGCCCCTGCTTTAGGTGACCCTGCTTTACGAACAGTGCTTTGGAAACGGAAGACCCCGATGGCATCCATCCCGCTCCGGACATTCGCCGGCCCCGCCACGCCGACCCTCGCGCCCGCCCAGGACCCTCAACTGCGGAGCGCTTCCAGTGAAGAGGAGGGCGCAGTGGCTCTGCGCCGCGCCTTCCGCACGCCGCCTCCCTTGATGGGCGGCGGCTGGAATGGAGCCAGAGGTCAGTCGTAGCGCAGGCTGGGGAACCAGTCGCCGCGGCCTTCCGGCAGCAGGTCAAAGAGGTGCCAGACCGGCGACATCAGATCGATGCCGCGGGCGAGGTCCGCACCGATGGGCGCCGAGCCGGTGTAGAAGTGATAGACGCCACCGTCTTCGCCCTTGCGGAACACGGAGACCCCCGGCCACTGCCCGAAGTCGTCCTCCATGCCGAAGTCGGCGTTGAAGCCGGTGTCGTGGCTCGACAGCAGGCGCAGGTGGCTCCAGCCCCGCCCGGCGGCAAAGGCGCGCAGCTTTGCGATCTCCGCCTTCGCGACCAGCACCAGGGCGGCCCGCTGACGCACGTGTTCGGCCACCGCATCGTAGCCGTCAGCCCACATGGCGCACATGGGACAGGGGTTTTCCGCCGCCGCGCCGAACATGAAGTGAATGAGGATGAGGTTCTCCTTGCCCGGGGCGAAGAGCTCGCTCAACCTTGTCTCCGTCATATCGGCGGCATCGTTGCGGGAGAGGTCCGCGGGCCCCTCCCGGAAAACGTAGTCGGTCTCCAGGGGCGTGCCCAAGGGCAGGCGGCGGCGCAGGGCGGCCACCTTTTCGCGCTGCTCCTTCAGCGCCACCTCGGCCTCCATAAGCTCACTGCGCAGCCGGCGCTGCTTGTCGCTGGCATGGGGCAGCAGGACCGGCGAGCGCGCCGCCATGCGCGCCAGGGCTTCTTGCATCGGGTTGTATTGCGTCTCAGGCATCTCAATCCTCCACGAAAGGCACCAGCTTCTCGAAGCAGGCCGTCCAGCCGCCGTTGTGCAGCTCGGCCATGGCCTGATCGGCGAAGCCTTCGTGGATCAGGGTCAGTTCCGAGCCCTCACCCAGGGGTTCGATCTGCACGGTGACCAGGGTGTCCCTGCCCTCGGTCGCCGAGGAGGACCAGGTGAAGACCAGACGCCGCGGCCGCTCGATCTCCCGGTAGACGCAGCGGTGGGAGTAGGTCTCCTCGCCCTTCATGACGAAGTCGAAACGCCCGCCGACGCGCAGGTCGAGCTCCAGGGCGGCCATGACCATCTCGCCCGGCACCAGCCACTGGCGCACCATCTGCGGATCGGTCCAGGCATCGAAGACCAGTTCCGGGCTGGCATCCAGACGCCGGGTCAGGCGCACCACAGGCTTGCTCAAGGCCGTCTCCACCATCGTCCGTCTCCCATTGCTGTGTCGCAAAGCCTTCGTTCAGCGCTTCAGCGCCGCTTCCAGCTTGTCGAAGGCGCTGTTCCAGCCGCCCTCGTAGTTGCCGGAGGTCTCGGCATCGGGGAAGCGCTCGTGGATCAGGGTCATCCGCGCACCCGGCTTGCCGTCGGCGGTCTCGGCCTCCTCGATCCTGATGGTCAGGCGGCTTTCGACGCCCTTCAGGCCGCCGCCGGCCCAGGACATCACCAGCCGGCCCGGCGGATCGATGACCTCGAAGACGCCGTGGTGCTCGTGGTCGTCCTCGCCGCGCATCAGGACGTGGTAGGCGCCGCCCACTCTCAGGTCCACAGCGGCGTCGGCGACGTGCAGGTCGAAGGGGCAGAGCCACTGGCTCAACTGTTCGGGCTTGGTCCAGGCATCGAAGACCGCCTGGGGCGTGGCCTCGTAGACGCGGGTGATCCTGACCGTCGGCGCAGTCCCGAAGGCCGCGGCCGGCGCCACGCTCTCGCTGCTCAGCGCATCGCTCATGACTTTCGTTCCTTTCCATCAGATCCGTGGGGGGAGTTGTCCCGGGTTTTCTGCCGCTTGAGGAAAGCGTCCAGGGCGTCCAGCCGGGCTTCCCAGAAGCGCCGTGTTTCTTCCATCCAGCGCGCCGCCTCCAGGATCGGTGCGCCTTCGAAGGAAAGCTGATGCACCCGGCCCTGCACGTCGCGCTTCACGAGCCCTGCCCGCTCCAGCACCGCGACGTGCTTGGAAACGGCATTGAGGGACATGTCGAAGGGCTCGGCGATCTCCGTCACCCGCGCCTCCCCCGCCATCAGGCGGCCCAGAATGGCCCGCCGGGTCGGGTCGGCGAGGGCGGAAAAGGTGCGGTCCAGGCGCTCTTCAGAATATTCAACCATATGGTTGAATATATGAGATCGCGGGCCGGCCGTCAAGAGGCCGGCCGCGCGCTCCTGCCAGGCTCCCGACTCTCCTGACAGACTGCTGGCAGGAGGCCCCCTTCTGGCCTCTGGCATCGGCGGGGGTGCGGCGCATATAAAGAGGCATGCCGAACTCCGTCCTCACCCCCTTTCCGGCCAAGCCGGTGGATGTCACCGCCAACGCTTCTGGCGGGACGCCCTTCAGGATCGATTCCGACTTCGTGCCGGCGGGCGACCAGCCGCAGGCCATCGCCGAGCTGACCGGCGGCCTGAGCGAGGGGGAACGCGATCAGGTGCTGCTGGGGGTGACCGGCTCCGGCAAGACCTTCACCGCCGCCCACATCATCGCCGAGCTGCAGCGCCCCTCCCTGGTGCTGGCGCCCAACAAGACCCTGGCGGCCCAGCTCTATGCGGAGATGAAGTCCTTCTTCCCCAACAACTCGGTGGAGTACTTCGTTTCCTACTACGACTACTACCAGCCGGAAGCCTACGTCCCGCGCAGCGACACCTATATCGAGAAGGAAAGTTCGATCAACGAGCAGATCGACCGCATGCGCCACTCCGCCACCCGCGCGCTCTTCGAGCGGCGCGACGTGGTGATCGTCGCCTCGGTCTCCTGCATCTACGGCATCGGCTCGCCGGAGACCTATGCCACCATGATCGTGGAGGTGAAGGCCGGGCAGGAGATCCGCCGCGCCGACCTTTTGAAGAAGCTGGTCGAGCTGCAGTACAAGCGCAACGACGGCAACTTCCACCGCGGCACCTTCCGGGTGCGCGGCGACACCCTCGACATCTTCCCGGCCCACTACGAGGACCGTGCCTGGCGCCTCACCCTCTTCGGCGACGAAGTGGAGACGATCCACGAGTTCGACCCGCTGACCGGCGACAAGACCGACAGCCTGGAGTCGGTGAAGGTCTACGCCAACAGCCACTACGTGACGCCGCGCCCGACCCTGCAGCAGGCCGCCAAGCAGATCAAAGAAGACCTGAAGATCCAGCTCGAGCTGTTCAACCAGCAGGGCAAGCTGCTGGAGGCGCAGCGCCTGGAACAGCGCACCACCTTCGATCTGGAGATGATCGAAGCCACCGGCTCCTGCGCCGGGATCGAGAACTACTCGCGCTATCTCACCGGGCGCAATCCGGGGGAGCCGCCGCCGACCCTCTTCGAGTACCTGCCGGAGGACGCGCTGCTCTTCGTCGACGAGAGCCACGTCACGGTGGGTCAGTTGAACGGCATGTTCCGCGGGGACTACTCGCGCAAGTCGACCCTGGCCGAATACGGCTTCCGCCTGCCGTCGTGCATCGACAACCGGCCGCTGAAGTTCGAGGAGTGGGAGCAGATGCGCCCGCAGACGGTCTACGTCTCAGCCACCCCCGGCCCCTGGGAACTGAAGCAGACCGGCGGCGTCTTCGTCGAGCAGGTGATCCGCCCGACCGGCCTCATCGACCCGGTCTGCATCGTCCGCCCGACCGAGAGCCAGGTCGACGACCTGATCGGCGAGTGCAAGGCGATGGCGGCCGCGGGCAACCGGGTGCTGGTGACCACCCTCACCAAGCGCATGGCCGAGGACCTGACCGAATACCTCCACGAGGCCGGCCTGAAGGTGCGCTACATCCACTCCGACGTGGACACCCTGGAGCGCATCGAGATCATCCGCGATCTTCGCTTGGGGGTCTTCGACGTGCTGGTGGGCATCAACCTGCTGCGTGAGGGCCTGGACATTCCCGAATGCGCCCTGGTCTGCATCCTCGACGCCGACAAGGAGGGCTACCTGCGCTCCACCACTTCGCTGATCCAGACCATCGGGCGGGCGGCGCGCAACGTCGACGGCCGCGTCATCCTCTACGCCGACAGGATGACCGACAGCCTGACCGCGGCGCTGGAGGAAACCAACCGCCGCCGGGAGAAGCAGCAGGGCTACAACGAGGCCCACGGCATCACGCCGGAATCGGTCAAGAAGCAGATCGCCGACATCCTGGAGAGCGTTTACGAGAGCGACCACGTCACGGTGAAGACCGGCGACGAAAAGACCAAGCACCTCATCGGCCACAACCTGCGCGCCTACATCGAGGACCTGGAAAAGCGCATGCAAGACGCCGCCGCCGACCTGGAGTTCGAGGAAGCGGCCCGGCTGCGCGACGAGATCAAGCGCCTGCAGGACCAGGAGCTGGGCCTCGACAAGCCGGGCTCGGCCAGTGGCGACGGCAGCGGCGCCGGCTTCGCCGACCGCATCGCCAAGGCCGGAGCCGCCAGCAAATCCCGCAAGGGCAAGTATCGCGGGCGTTCCGGGGGACGGCGGCGGTGAACCGCCGGCGCTAGAACGGGTCAGGCCGGGTCGTCGCTTTCGTCTTCGGCCATCAGAAAGCCGCGGCGGGCGCGCCGGTAGCGCACGACCAGAACCAGCAGGGCCAGCGGCAGCAGGACAACCATCGCCGCGATCGCCAGCACCCAGAGCAGGATCATCAGCGGGAGAAACTCCCCCGCCGCCGTGCTGGTCAGGGCCTCGACAACACCGAACACCCAGCCCGCTGCGTAGAAGCCGAGGCCGGCCAGCATGGCGAGGGCGGCGTAGAACAGCGCGCCCGGCCCGGCCGCCGCAAGGAACAGAAGGTCGACGGCGAGAAGGGTGTAGGCGATCGCCAGACCGATGGCCAGAATGGCAATCTTGCGCAGGATCATGACGTGTTCGGGCATAGGCTCCCGCACTCCCTTCCCATAGAGAAGACCGGTCCCGTAGAAACGACAGGTCCCGCAGAGACGGCAGGCCACCATCTCTGCGGCAACAGTCCCCATTCAGTCGCGGGCCCAGGGCGGCGGGTTCAAGACCCCGCGAGATCGGCCTATAGTATCCGCCTCGCCCGAGGACCCGACAGCCCACTGAAGCGCAGATGACGAAGCGCAGATGACGAAGCTCAGATGACTCCGCCCGCACCGCCCCCCGGCACCATCCCAGGAACGATCTACGTCGATGCCGATGCCTGCCCGGTGAAGCAGGAGATCTACAAGGTCGCAGAGCGGCACGGCTGGACCGTACAGGTAGTGGCCAACGATATCATCGCCCTGCCGGTCCATCCCCTGATCAAACGCGTGGTGGTGGACGGGGGCTTCGATGCCGCCGACGATTGGATCGCCGAACGGGCCGGACCGGGCGATGTCGTGATCACCGCCGACGTGCCGCTGGCCGGCCGCTGCGTGAAGGCCGGCGCCGCCGTTCTCGGTCACAGCGGCAAGACCTTTTCCGACCGCTCCATCGGTATGCAGCTCGCGACCCGCAACCTGATGACCGAGCTGCGCGAGGCGGGCCAGGTGACCGGCGGGCCCCGGCCGTTTTCCAAGCGCGACCGCTCTGCCTTCCTCTCCGCCCTGCACGAGACCATTCTGCGGCTCACCCGCACCGCCCGCTAAGGCGCGTCGTCGGTTAGAGCGCTCTCCAGCCCGGCCGCAGACGCAGATCCGCCCCGCCCAAGCTTTGAAGTCAGCCCGCCAGGGCGTAGCATCCTTGTCCGAGAAGACGACTGATTGAAGCAGGGCAGCCAGCGTGGGAGACCGGTCGATGTCGGCGAAGATCGAGAAAAGCGATCGCGAGTGGCGCGAAATGCTGACCCGCGAGCAGTACTACGTGACCCGCATGGCGGGCACCGAGCGGGCCTTCAGCGGGCGCTACCACGACTGCAAGATCCCGGGCCGCTATCACTGTATCTGTTGCGACCAGCCCCTTTTCGACTCGGCGGCCAAGTTCGATTCGGGCACCGGGTGGCCGTCGTTCTATGCGGCGATCGGTCCCGCCGCGGTTGCAACCCGCGAGGACCGCAGCCTCTGGATGCGGCGCACCGAGGTGCTTTGCGCCCGCTGCGATGCCCACCTCGGCCATGTCTTCGAGGACGGCCCGCCGCCGACAGGCCTGCGCTACTGCATGAATTCCGCGGCCTTGAAGCTGGTTCCGGCCCCGCGCGAGGGGGGCTAGAGCAGGCCCCGCCGCCTCCCGCACCCCGGTTTGCGGCGGCTGATCCGGCTCAAGGCGGCAGAAATCAGCCGCGCCGGCACAGAAGCAATTGAAAACCGTGAGAACAATCGACATTTAAGGGCAGCTCAGCCATTGTGCGGGCCGCCGCAGCCGGTTCTCCTCTTGCAGACCCGGCACCCTGATTGCCACCCGTCCTCCTTAACCAGCCCGAGAACCAGTTGCGGATATGACAGCATTAGCGTTTCTGCAGGCTGGCGGTGGGTTGGTGCTGTTGTTCATCGGCGGTGAGGTGCTGCTGCGCGGCGCCGTCGGCCTGTCCTTGCGCTTCGGCCTGTCTCCCCTGCTGATCGGCCTGACGGTGGTCGCCTTTGCAACGTCGATGCCGGAACTGGTGGTCACCCTGACCGCCGGAATCCAGGGTTCGACCGACATCGGCATCGGCAACGTGGTGGGCTCGAACATTGCCAACATCCTGCTGATCCTCGGCGTCTCGGCACTGCTCTGCCCGATCCTCAAGGAGCCCAAGCGTCTGCTCCGGGACATTGCCGTCATGGTCGGCGCCACCGCGGTCTTCATGGCGCTGGCCTTCATGGGCACCATGACCCTGATGCACGGCGTCATCATGATCGTTCTGCTGGTTGCCTATCTCTGGGCCAGCTACCGCGCCGAGATCAAAGGCGGCAACGACGCGGACACCGGACTGGAGGCGATCGAGGAGGCCGGCGCCGCACCGCGCTCGACCTGGCTGGCGCTGGTGCTGGTGATCGGCGGGATCGTCGCCCTGGCTGCGGGCTCGGAGCTGCTGGTGCGCGGCGCCCTGCAGATAGCCCGTGCCGCGGGCGTGTCCGAATCGGTCATCGGCCTGACACTGGTGGCTTTCGGCACGTCGCTGCCGGAACTTGCGACCGCCATCGTCGCCGCCATCCGCGGCCATACCGAGGTGGCGCTGGGCAACGTCCTGGGATCCAACATCTTCAATCTTCTCCTGATCCTCGGCTCCCTTTTCATTCTGACCCCGGTGGTGGTCTCGCCCGAGGTCCTGGGCTTCGATATCTGGATCCTCGCGGCGGCAACCCTGATCGCGGTTCCGGTCATGCTGATCGGCAAACGCATGGGCCGCGTGTCGGGTGCCGTGTTCATTGCCCTTTACGTCGCCTTCATCTGGATTCAGTTCGAACCGCAGAAGCCGGCGGTGGCCGAGTCCCTTGAAAACGAAAGCAGCAATCGGCACGCCCTGTCTCTGGCGAGCCCGGGCTAGCCCGCGGACCGGCAAAGGCCGATACTGATTGCATGAGCGCGACAACCAGAACCCCAGCCGACCCGCAGGCGCCAAGCGCTGCTCCAGAAGCCGACCCGAACGCCGACTGCGAGATTCTGGCCCAACGTGTCGTCATCCGCGATCTGACCGTTTCCTGCAGCATCGGCGTCAGCGATGAAGAGCGCACCCGCCGGCAACGGCTGCGCCTGAACCTGGAGCTGCTGGTCGAGCCGCAGCCGCCGCAGCACGACAACATCAACGAGGTGCTGGACTACGGCGTGCTGGCGGAGGCGATCCGCAAGCGCAGTGTGGCGGGGGGCGTGCGGCTGCTGGAAACCCTGGCCGAAGACCTGGCCGGGATCTGCTTCGGCTTTCCGCAGGTCCTCGAGGCGCGGATCAGGATCGAGAAGCTGGATCGCTACGCCGATATCGGTGGCATCGGCATCGAGATCAAGCGCCGCCGACAGCGCCGCTGAAGCCGGACTCGATTCCGCTAAACCCTTGCTCTAGAAGCCAATCCCGGCTCCTATGGAGCATCAGTTTTACACAGGTTCTGCAGGACTTCGATTACCCCCTTCGTGTATGATGACTTTTTTGAGGCAGCGCCGTTTACTTTATTCTTGACTTGTTTTTTCTTACGATAAATCAATAATTTGACATCATTTGCCTAAAAATTAAGCAGATTAATAAAAATGTAGAATTCCCTAAGACTCGACTTCTGGCCACCTTAGATAATCACAGTTTTATCCACAGCTTTGGTGGATAGAATCCCCAGGGCCTCGGGAGCATTGACCGGCGGCCCGGGTGTTGATTTTCTCCTTGCCGAAGACCTCAGCCTAACCACTTGATTTGCAATGGCCCGACCCCCAAAGCGCCGCCTGAGCGACCCCTCCATCGGTGGCAAACGCTCCGCCATGGGCATGGAAGAGGACCCTGCCGAACCCTATCTGCCGCCGCCCGCGGCAGAGGGTGAGGCGGCCGCACCGGGGTTTGCCGAAACGCCGGAAGACGACACTCTCGGCCAGGGTCTGGCGCGCGGCGTCGCGGTGATCGCCGAAACGGTGAAGACCCTGACCGCCAGTTCCGGTGTCTACCGGATGATGAACCGGCGCGGCGATGCGCTCTATGTCGGCAAGGCGCGCAATCTGAAACGCCGCGTCACGGCTTATACGCAGATCGGCAAGTTGCCGCGGCGTCTGCAGCGCATGGTCGCCGAGACCGTCGCCATGGAAGTGGTCGAGACACACACCGAGGTTGAAGCGCTGTTGCTGGAAAGCAACCTCATCAAACGCTTCATGCCGCGCTACAACGTGCTGCTGCGCGACGACAAGTCGTTCCCCTATATCCTGCTGACCGACGATCACGCAGTGCCGCAGATCACGAAACACCGCGGCGCCCAGACCCGCGAGGGCGACTACTTCGGCCCCTTCGCATCGGCCGGCGCGGTGAACCGCACGATCACGGCCTTGGAGCGCGCCTTTCTTCTGCGCTCCTGTTCCGATGCGGTCTATGCCGCGCGCACCCGGCCCTGCCTGATGTATCAGATCAAGCGCTGCTCGGCCCCTTGTGTCGAGCGCATCTCGGCAGCCGACTATCAGGACCTGGTGCGCCAGGCCCGCGACTTTCTGACCGGCAGCTCGCAGGAGGTGCAGCAGCAGCTTGCCGCAGCCATGGAGTCGGCGGCGGAGGCCCTGGACTTCGAATCGGCGGCCACCTACCGGGACCGCATCCGCGCCCTCGCCCACATTCAGTCGCACCAGGACATCAACATCGAAGGCGTCGACAATGCCGACGTCATCGCCGCCCACGAGGAAGGCGGGCAGATCTGCCTGCAGGTTTTCTTCTTCCGCGCCGGGCGCAACTACGGCAACCGCGCCTACTTCCCCAGCCATGACAAGAGCCTGGGCATCGGCGAAGTGCTGGGCGCCTTCCTTGCCCAGTTCTACGAAAACAAGCCGGTGCCGAAGACCATCCTGGTCAGCCACCGCCTGAACGAGGAAGACCTGCTCGCCGAAGCGCTGTCGGTGAAGGCGGAGCGCAAGATCGAGATCCTGCGCCCGCAGCGCGGCGCCAAGCGCAAGCTCATCGACAACGCGCTGCACAACGCCCGCGAGGCGCTCGCCCGCCGCCTGGCGGAGAGCAGCAGCCAGCGCCGGCTGCTGGAGAAGCTGGCCGAGGTCTTCGCCCTGGACGGCACGCCGGAGCGCATCGAGATCTACGACAACAGCCACATCCAGGGCAGCGAGCCCTACGGCGGCATGGTGGTGGCCGGACCGGAGGGTTTCGTCAAGAACGCCTACCGCAAGTTCCGCATCAAGGACCCGGGGACCGCCGCCGGCGACGACTACGCCATGATGCGCGAGGTCCTGACCCGCCGCTTCAAGCGCGCCCTGAAGGAAGACCCGGAGCGCAGCGGCGGCACCTGGCCCGACCTGGTGCTGCTGGACGGCGGCCAGGGACAGCTCAACAGCGGGCGCGAGGTGCTGGCCGACCTGGGCCTCGGCGACCTGCCGATCGCCGCGGTTGCCAAGGGGCCGGACCGCGACGCCGGGCGCGAGCGCATCTTCGTGCCCGGCAAGCCCTCCTTCATGCTGCAGCCGCGCGACCCCCTGCTCTACTTCATTCAGCGTCTGCGCGACGAGGCGCACCGCTTCGCCATCGGCAGCCATCGCGCCGGGCGCTCCAAGGCGCGGCTGCGATCCGTCCTCGACGAGGTGCCGGGCATCGGCGCCAAGCGCAAGAAGGCCCTGCTGCTGCATTTCGGCGCCGCCAAGGCCGTGGCCCGCGCCGGCCTGGCCGACCTGGAGGCGGTGGAGGGCATCAGCAAGACCGTGGCGCGCAAGATCTACGACCATTTCCACCGGGAGGGCTGATGGCGCCGGCCTTTGCGTGAACATTTCACGCAGTGGGTCGCCCGCCGCGGCTGTGCTACAAAGAGGGGTCGTTGCAGCAGTTCCGGAGCGCTGTTCCCGGCGCCGTATGAGTATAGGAAGGAAGACCGGCGGTCATGCTGACCAGCCTGCCCAATCTGTTGACGCTTTCACGGATCGCGGCCATCCCGCTGCTGCTGATCCTGATCTATTTCGACACGCCGCTGCTGCGCTGGCTGGCGCTGGCCGGCTACATCCTGGCCTGCATCACCGACTACTTCGACGGCTATCTGGCCCGCCACCGGAACGAGGTCTCGCCGCTGGGCCGCTTTCTCGATCCCATCGCCGACAAGCTGCTGGTGGCTTCGCTCATCGTCATGCTGGTGGCGACCCAGCAGATCGCCGGTCTGCTCGTCATACCGGCGATCATCATCCTGGCGCGCGAGATCCTGGTCTCCGGCCTGCGCGAGTACCTGGCCGAGATCAAGGTCTCGGTGCCTGTCACCAAGCTGGCCAAGTGGAAGACGACCATCCAGATGCTGGCCCTCGGCTTTCTCATTGTCGGCGACGCCGGCCCGGCGGTGATCCCGGTGCAGTTCATCGGCGAGGCCGGGCTGTGGATCGCCGGCGTGCTGACCGCCATCACCGGCTACGACTATCTGGCCCGCGGCCTGAAGCACATGGTCGGCGAGGAAAGCGGCAGCCGGTGAAGGAACACATTCGATGAAAGTCATCGGCTTCGCCGGCTGGAGCGGCAGCGGCAAGACCACGCTGGTCACCCAGTTGATCCCGGTCCTGGTGGGGCGCGGCGTCACGGTCTCGACCATGAAGCACGCCCACCATGCCTTCGACGTCGACAAGCCGGGCAAGGACTCCTACCAGCACCGCGCCGCCGGGGCGACCGAGGTGATGATCGGCTCCGGCAAGCGCTGGGCCCTGATGCACGAGCTGCGCGAAGAGGCCGAGCCCGACAGCGTCGGCCTCATGAAGCACATGAGCCCGGTCGACCTCCTGATCATCGAGGGCTGGAAGAAGGAAGGCCACGAGAAGATCGAGATCCACCGCCCCGCCCACGGCAAGCCGCTGATCCAGCCCGACGACCCCAAGGTGGTCGCCGTTGCATCAGACGCGGACCTGCCCGGCCTGCCGGTGCCGCGCCTCGACCTCAACGACATCGAAGCCATCGCCGACTTCATCGTCGACCACTGCGGCCTCGCCGCGAAGACGGCAGCCCAATAACGCCCATGGCCCAGCTCACCGACGACTGCTTTGCCCAGGGCGGACCGCTGATGCGGGTCGCCGAGGCACGCCGGCTGCTGAGCGAGCGCATCACCGCGGTGACGGAACGCAAGCGCGTGTCCTTGACCGGAGCGCTGGGGCGCATCCTGGCGGAGGACGTGGTCTCGCCGGTGAACATCCCGCCGGCGCCCAACTCCGCCGTCGACGGCTATGCGGTCTACCACGCCGACCTGGACCCGGATAAGGAAACGCGCCTGCCGGTCGCCGGGCGCATCACCGCCGGCCAGCAGGACCTGCCCGAAGCCAAGCGCGGCACAGCGGTGCGCATCTTCACCGGTGCCCGCATGCCGGCCGGCGAGGATGGAGGCCCGGACACCGTGATGATGCAGGAGGACTGCACGCTGGAGGGCGAGGCCGTCATCATCCGGCCGGGCATCAAGCCGGGCGCCAACGCCCGCAAGGCCGGCGAGGACGTGACCGAAGGTGCGACCGTGCTCCACGCCGGCCAGCGCCTGCGGCCCCAGGACGTCGGCCAGGCCGCCGCCGTCGGGCGGCAGGACCTTCTGGTCTCGCAGCGCCTGAAGGTGGCGCTGTTTTCCACCGGCGACGAGCTGCGCGAGCCGGGCGGCGCCCTCGGCCCCGGCGCGATCTACGATTCCAACCGCTACACCATCCACGCGCTCCTGACCGGGCTCGGCTGTGCCGTCGACGACCTCGGCATTCTGCCCGACCGGCTGGAGGCCGTGCGCGACGCCCTGGACGGCGCGGAGGGACGCCACGACCTCATCGTCACCTCCGGCGGCGTCTCGGTCGGCGAGGAGGACCACGTGAAATCAGCCGTCGAGGCGCTGGGCCAGCTTCATCTCTGGCGCCTCGCCGTGAAGCCGGGCCGGCCCATCGCCCTCGGCCAGGTGGGCCGCGTGCCCTTCGTCGGCCTGCCCGGCAATCCGGTCGCCGTGGTGGTGACCTTCCTGACGGTCGTGCGCCCCCTCATCCTCCGCCTGATGGGTGGCCAGGACGCGCCGCCCCATACCTTCCGCGTGCGCGCCGGCTTCGACCACAAGAAAAAGAAAGACCGGCGCGAGTGGGTGCGCGCGCGTCTGGTCGACGATCCCTCCGGGGCGCTGACGGCAGAGAAGTTCCCGCGCGACGGCGCCGGCATCCTCTCCTCCCTGGTCGCCGCCGACGGCCTGGTGGAACTGCCCGAGGACTTGACCCGCCTGGAGGCGGGCGCGATGGTGGACTTCCTGCCCTTCAGCGAAGTGGCGCAGTAAGGAGAAGGCCTTGAAGCTGCTGTATTTCGCCTGGGTGAAGACCAAGACGGGCCTCTCTGAAGAGGAGGTGACGCCGCCCGAGGACGTTGCCACCGTGGCCGAGCTGCTGACATGGCTGGAGGGCCGCGGGCCGGAGTTCGCCGACGCGCTGTCGGACCGCGAGGCCATCCGCGTGGCGGTAAACCAGTCTTTCGCCAAATCCGGCGACCCGGTCGGCCCCAACGACGAGATCGCCCTCTTCCCGCCGGTGACGGGAGGTTAGAGGTGATAAGGGTTCAGGAGCAGGACTTCGACGTCGGCGCAGAGCTGGCCAGGCTGACCGAAGGCAACACCGCCATCGGCGGGCTCGCCGTCTTCGTCGGGCTGGTGCGGGACCACGTTGGGTCTAAGGGGGCCGGCGGCAGCGGCATCAGCGCCATGACCCTGGAGCACTACCCGGCCATGACCGAGAAGATGCTGGCCGAGATCGAAGCCGAGGCGCAGGGGCGCTGGCCGCTGGAGGCGAGCCTCATCATCCACCGCTACGGGCGGTTGGAGCCCGGTGACCAGATCGTCATGGTGGCCGCCGCCTCCGCCCACCGCGAGGCCGCCTTCGAGGCCTGCCAGTTCCTCATGGACTGGCTGAAGACCAAGGCCCCCTTCTGGAAGCTGGAAGAAACCGACCAGGGCGCCCAATGGGTCGACGCCCGCTCCAGCGACGATGCCGCCGCGGCGCGCTGGGTGAAGTGAGATCCGGATGCGGCGGAGTGAAGCCTCGCCTTTCGTTACTCCTCCGCCCGTCATCCCGGCCTTGAGCCGGGATCCATAGGGCTGCTCGCTGAAATCTCTCCCATCCGCTTCGCGCCTGACCCCACAGTGGACCCCGGATCAGGTCCGGGGTGACGATAGATATGACGGCATCCGCCCCAGCGTCAGTGCCGCGGCGAGCGTCAGCCAGCAGGCGGCAACGACGGCCAGCACCGTGAAGCCGAAGTCGGCGTAGACCAGGCCCATGGCGGCGCCGGCGAGGAAGTGGGCGATGTAGGTGACGCCGCTGTAGAGGCCCATGACCGCACCGCGCGTCTGCTCCGGGCCGCCCGAGAGCTGCGAGACGATGATGTTGAGGCCGATGTGGTTCAGCACGCCCCAGAGCCCCGACAGCAGCAGGATCGCCGTCGGCCCGGCGGCAGCGGCCCAGGGCTGCGCCAAGTAGAGCAGGGCCAGCAGAACGAAGACCGGCGCCGCCACCCGCCAGGGGCCGAGGCGGTCGAGCAGGCCGTCGAAGACCATGGCCGCGCCGAAGCCGAGGCCGTAGGCCAGTGCCACCAGTCCGCCGAGGCCGGCCCCCGCATCGTGCAGCCCGCGCAGGTGATCGCTGAGGAAGGTATAGGTGCCGTAAAAGGCGATCATGTAGGCCAGCGTCACCAGCAGCAGGCGCAGCACGCCCGGCTGGGTCAAAGCCTGGCGGTAGGTGACACCGGCGGAGGCCTGTGCAGGGGTCTGTGCGGGGGCCTGACCGGCGCCGCGCCGCGGCAGGCTGAGAAAGCTGAACGCCGAGAGCGCCGCCAGGCCGGCCAGTGCCCCGAAAGCACCGCGCCAGCCGAGCTGGTCGGAGAGAACAGCGGCCAGCGGCACCCCCAGCACCAGGGCCAGTGACCAGCCGGTGATCACCCGTCCCACGGCGCGCGCCCGCAGGGCTTCGGGCGAGAGGTCGCCGGCCAGCGCATAGACCGAGGGCAGGATCACCCCCGCCGCCAGGCCGCAGGCGGCCAGGGCCGCAGCGAGCATCCACCAATTCGCCGCAAGGGCTGCCGCCAGCAGCGCCGCCCCCAGGGCCAGCATGGCGGCGATGAGGGTCGGGCGCCGCGGCCAGAGGTCGAGGCGCGGCGCCGCGGCCAACGCCGCCAGGGCAACGCCCGCACCATAAGCGCCGTGGGCGCGGCCGATGGCCGCCGGCCCGACCCCCAGGTCGCGCGCCATGTCGGTCAGCATCGGCGCCACCATCAGCGCCTGGATGCCGACCACGGTGATGCCCAGCATCAGGCAGGCCAGATGGCGGCTCTGGGCGCCGGTGAACTTGGCGCCTGCGGCGCCCAGGGTCGTCTCCGCCATGCTCTCCTCCGTCGTGTGATGTCGAACGGGGATTTATAGATTTCCGAACATCATTCGGCTCAAGGCGGAATTAACCCCATCCGAGAAAATACGAATGGCGTTCCGTGCCGAACCTGATAAGGTCACCCGATGGACGCGATGGACCGAAAGCTGTTAGGCCTGCTGGCCGGGGACGCCACCCTCTCCTACAAGGACATGGGGGAGCGGTTGCACCTCTCGGCGCCGGCCGTGCACGAGCGGGTGAAGAAACTGAAGAAGGCCGGCGCCATCACCGGCACGGTGGCGCGCCTCGACGGGGCGGCGGTCGGCCGCCCGCTCTGCGCCTTCATCCACATGGATACCGAGGGCTGGGGCAAGTCGCCGGAGCTGATGGAGATCCAGGACGACTCCCGCGTCGAGGAGATCCACGCCGTCGCCGGCGACACCTGCGTCATCCTGAAGGTGCGCTGCGAGAGCACGAAAGCGCTGGAGGACATCCTCCACCGCCTCTACCAGGTGCCCGGCATGATCCGCACCCAGTCCTACATCGTCCTCAACACCTACCTGGAGCGCGGCCCGGGGGTTTAGGAGATGCAACACTTCCCATATCTGAGCTCGACGACTCTTTCGGGGTAGCCTCGCGATGAAGAAGCTGTTGGCCTTCGCATTTGTGGCATTGCTTGCGCTCGGCAACACCTCATTTCAGGCAGTGGCCAAGGATCTATCTCTAACCGGCCAACAGACGGAACTCTCGGGTGAACCTTTCCGCGGACTGACCAGCGAGGAGGCTGTGATCGACCGCCTGTGCCCACCTCCGTTAAGAGAAGTCGATGGGTCTGCCTTCAGGTTCCTCAGCGATCGGGTCCGTGTGGACGACTTGAGTGACGCGCTTCTCAGCGCCATCGAGGCATCGCTGTTACGGGCAGTAGAGGTCTGCAATACGCAGACATCCGAAAGAACCGGTCTTCTGCTTGCCGGGCTATTGGAGTCGGTCGCCGGACACAGATGGAATCATGGAGAGCTGCTCAAGGCCGACAACGCTCTCAAGATTGCTTTTGAAATCAGTCATGCGGAGTCACTGCCCCTCTTGAGCATCGGGATCCTTACGAGTTGGGCGCACTTGAAAGTGGACCTTGGGGACAGCTGGTCGGCCAGAGAATTAATCGACCTCCAGGCACAAATCGTCGAGGATCACCTCGACAAGAAGCCGCAAAGCCCGGTGCGAACTAGCCGCCTTGTCCACGCCCTGCGCGATCAAGCTTACATCTATGATGTCATCGGCTTGAGCCGCGAAGCGGCAGCGCTCAATGAACGCGCTGCAGTAATGGAAGCCCGGCTGCCCCCTTGCGACACGGGTTGCATCTACACCGACTAGAAAAGGGGAGACGAGCCGATCTTCTACGACTCATCTGCCTCATACCCAGTCGCCACCATCTCCAGTTCCTGATCGCCGGCGACGCTCTTTCAGGCGATGGCGCCTATCCCTGACCGCCCGAGCCAAGAATCTGCGCGGCCCGCATCGCCGCGGCGGTCCGGTTGGTGACGCCCAGCACCCGCAGGATCACCGACACGTGGTAGCGGACGGTGTAAGGAGAGACTCCGAGCACAGCGGCAATCTCGCGGTTGGTCCGCCCGTCCCGCAGCTGTTCCAGGATCTCCATCTGCTGGAGGCTGAGCTTGCCGTCCGACGGCCCCGGCACAGCGGCAGGGTCCGACAGCTTCGTGGTCATCTTCTGCGCGTCGCTTTCCGGCTGACCGTCCGGTGGCGGCACCCAGACGTCACCGTCGATAACACGCCGCAAGGCAGCCACCGTCTGGTCTTCCGATGCACTGCGGTTCAGACAGCCGGCGGCGCCGACCTCGAGAGTCCGCACGGCGCTCTGCCGGTTGACGGCGTCACAAATCACAAGAACCGGAGCCGGGCGCACCGCATCGCTGACAACCTTGAGCTGGCGCAACGGCTCCCCGTTACAGGCCTCCAGGTCCAAAACGACAAGACCGAAGTCCGGTGCGTGAAGAACCTCATCGACCGCGTCTTGCAGCGACGGGGCTTCGCAGACCTCCGCGTCGTCGACGACCTGCCTTAGAAAAGTTGCGATTCCGGCCCGGTGAACGGCGGACCGCCCCCCAATCAGAGCCCTCATTGTCTGACCGCCCCACTAAACCCATGAGCGAGCCACGCCCGCTTGAATTCCTCATTACGTAGGTAAACCCATCGGTCCGATCAAGACAAATTGGCAAGTCCTTATCCCACAAGATTCATAAGGATTACATGTCGGATATTTACACAATAAGTCAGCTATACATCTGTACAAACCCGATACAATATAACTATACAATACTATAAATATACGATTCATCAATATTTAAATGAAAAGACGTACTACTCCAAACACCTTGCATTAGACCTTGTTTGTTTACGTCAGATTTTGGATCACCCAAATCGCGTCGCAGTATTGCAAGGACAGCGACAGGCTTCATCCCGCCTTGGCAAAGGCAAGCCAGAGGAGAGCAAGACATGTCCGTCCGTGCACGATTGGGTCAGGTCAGGATCGGGGCTTCCGTCGCCCAGAAGTTTCTCGGCATCGTCGCCATCTGCATCGCCCTGCTGCTGGTCACGGCCGGCTACGCGATCTTCCAGATCGACAGCATCGGCAAGGAACTGGCCGAGGTTGCGGAGCGCGACATCCCCCTGACGGAGGTCATCTCGCGCATCACCGCCCATCAACTGGAGCAGTCGACCAAGCTGGAGCGCGCCCTGCGCTACGGCACCATCCTTGCGGGCGACGGGGGCGGGAACGGCGGCGAGAGCACCGGCGCCCGCGAGCGCTTCGCCGAGGCCAGCCAGCGCTTCACGGCCCTTGAAGAAACCGTCGGGAATGACTTCGCCGAGGCCGGAGAAATGGCCGCTCTGGCCGTCGCAACGGCCACAACCGCCGCTGCCCGGACGGAGTTCGAACAGCTTTCCGCCCTGCTGTCCGAGGCAGAGACGGCCTATGGTGCCTTCGCCGAGCACGCCGCCGAACTGCTCGCCAAGCTGGAAGCCGGCCGGATCGGCGAAGCGCAGCAGGCGATCTATGCGATCGAGGCCGAAGAGAGTGCCCTCAACGCCGGTCTCCAGGCAATGGTTCAGAAGATTCAGGCGTTTACCGCAAGCGCCGCTGCGGCGGCGCTGGCGCATGAGCGCAGTGCCCTGAAGACCCTCACCGCGCTCTCGCTGCTGGCCGCCGTTTCGGGCTTCGGGCTGACCATCTTCATGTCGCAGCGCTTGGTCGCGGGCCCCCTGGCCCAGGTCACGGCGGCCCTCACCGCGCTCACCAAGGGCGATACCTCGGTGGCGCTTTCCGTGCGCTCGCGCGATGAGGTCGGCCGCCTCGCCGAGGCTTATGAAGTCTTTCGCGAGAAGCAGGTCGAGGTTCAGCGCCTCGCCAGAATGATCGAGGACATGCCCCTCGGCGTCATGACCTGCAATCCGGAGAGCTTCGAGATCGACTACATGAACCGGCACAGCACGGAGGTGCTGACCGGCCTGCAGGAACACCTGCCCGTACCGGTCGACCAGATCGTTGGCTCCAGCATCGACGTCTTCCACAAGGAGGCGTCGGGAAAGCGCGACCTTATCGCCGATCCGCAAAGGCTGCCGCACCGTGCCCGTGTGTGCGTCGGCGAAGAGACCATCGAACTTCAGATTTCGCCGATCCATGCCCTGGACGGGCGCTATCTCGGCCCCATGGTGAGCTGGAAGGTGGTGACCGAGCAGGTGCGCCTGGCGGCGGATTTCGAGGCCAACGTCCTCGGCATCGTCGAGGGCGTGGCCTCCGCAGCCAACGACATGAAGGGCGTCGCCGGAACGTTGTCCGCCGCAGCCGAAGAAACCACGCGGCAGTCTGCGGCGGTGGCCGCCGCCTCCGAGCAGGCCTCGGCCAACGTTCAGACCGTGGCCAGTGCCGCGGAGGAGCTGTCCAGCGCGGTGCAGGAAATCGGCCGCCAGGTCGAACAGGGAAAGGTCGTCTCGCGGCAGGCCGTAGAGACCAGCGAAGAGGCAACGGCGACCGTGCAGACCATGTCGGAGAACGCGCAGAAGATCGGCGACGTGGTGACCCTGATCCAGGACATCGCGGAACAGACCAACCTGCTGGCGCTCAACGCGACGATCGAAGC
The DNA here is from genome assembly GCA_001657395.1 of Rhodospirillales bacterium BBD 1991-14. Taxonomy (GTDB): domain Bacteria; phylum Pseudomonadota; class Alphaproteobacteria; order Kiloniellales; family Kiloniellaceae; genus Pelagibius. The sequence goes on from LYSY01000008.1 coordinate 65,115, forward strand.
GGCGCGCGCCGGCGAGGCGGGCAAGGGCTTTGCCGTGGTGGCCAGCGAGGTCAAGGCGCTGGCCACTCAGACGGCCAAGGCGACCGAGGAAATCGCCCAGCAGATCAGCGGCATGCAGCAGATCACCGGGGACACGGTGGGCGCCATCGATCAGATCCGCAGCGTGATGGGGCAGATCGACGAGATGACCGCCGCCATCGCCTCGGCCGTCGAGGAGCAGTCCGCCGCCACCGGTGAGATCGCGCAGAACGCCCACGAAGCGTCGAAAGGAACACAAGAAGTCTCCAGCAACATCGACGGGGTGCGCAAGGCAGCCGACGACAGCGGAGCTTCGGCAGGCGGCGTCCTGGACTCGGCGACCGGCCTGTCCGAACAGTCGGAGGGCCTGCGCGCGCAGGTTCAGCGTTTCCTCGAGCAGATCCGGGCGGCCTGAACCCTATGGGCCCGCACCGCGGCATTGCGCGCGTTGGACGAGGGGCCAAAAAGGCGAAGGGCGGCGCCTCTGCGGCACCGCCCTCTTGAACGCCAATCGGCGATGGATTGTCAGGCCACCTTGGCCGCCGCGTGCTGGCGCACCAGGGCGTCGTAGTCGGTCATCAGGTTGCGGGTGATCTCGCCCGGGGTGAAGTGGCGGCCCTCGATCTCCGAGACCGGGGTCACCTCGACGGCGGTGCCGGTGAGGAAGACCTCCTGCGTGCGGTCCAGTTCCTCCGGCATCAGCACCCGCTCGATCACCTCGTAGCCGCGGCGCTTGGCGAGATCGATCACCGTGCGCCGGGTGATGCCGTCCAGGAAGCAGTCGGGGATCGGCGTGTGCAGCTTGCCGTCCTGCACCAGGAAAACGTTGGCGCCGGTCGCCTCGGCGATCTGGCCGCGGTGGTCCAGCATCAGCGCGTCGGCGTAGCCCTTGGCCTCGGCGGCGTGCTTGGAGAGCGTGCAGATCATGTAGAGGCCGGCGGCCTTGGACTTGCAGGGCGCAGTCTCCGGCGCCGGGCGGCGCCACTCGGCCCAGGCCATGCGGATGCCCTTGAGGCGCGCTTCCGGCGTGAAGTAGGCCGGCCACTGCCAGGCGGCGACGGCGACGTGGATCCGGGTATGCTGGGCAGAGACCGCCATCATCTCGCTGCCGCGCCAGGCCACCGGGCGGACGTAGCCGTCAACGATGCCGTTGGCCTCCAGCACCGCCATCGACGCATCGTCGATTTCCTTGCGGCTGTAGGGGATCTCGAAGCCCAGCAGCGTGCCGGAATCCAGCAGGCGCTGATGGTGCTCTTCCATCTTGAAGATGCGCCCGGCATAGGAGCGCTCGCCCTCGAACACACAGCTGCCGTAATGCAGCCCGTGGCTCAGGACGTGCACCTTGGCATCGCGCCAGGGCAGCATCTCGCCGTTGTACCAGATGACGCCGTCACGGTCGTCGAAGGGAAGTATGGACATCGCTCTCTTCGTCCTTAAAACTCGGCCGCTCTAAAGGCGGCTCGTTTGCGTTCCCGGGCAGCTGCGGCAGGCGATCCGGCTCAATCCGGCCCGTGCCGCCCGCATGGCTAACCCCCAGACCCCCAGTGGATGATCCTCATTTTGCCGGTCCCCTTTTGCATGGAACGCTTCGGCGTAGATCACGGACATAATGCTCGACAGAAACTTCGCAGCGGCCTTCAATCCGCCCGGAAAATCAGTCAGTATTGCTCACCAAACAGAGATTTTATTCATCAGATAGTCTCGAATTGATACTTTTTATCAATTCCGGTCCCTCAGGTGTAACAAGATTAGGCAGATATGTCAACATGGCTGACGTAAAAGGCGGACCCAACCCCCTCTTCCTGCGCGAGGAGGAGCTGCGGCAGGCGATGGAGCTGCTGTTTTTCGCCTATCGCGACTTCACCGGAGAGCCGGATCAGATCCTGGTGGACTATGGCTTCGGGCGGGCCCACCACCGGGTGATCTACTTCGTCGGACGCCACCCCGGCATCACCGTTTCCGAGCTGCTGGCGATCCTGAGGATCACCAAGCAGTCGCTGTCGCGGGTGCTGGGCCAGCTGGTGCGCGAGGGCTTCATCACCCAGCGCCCGGGCCTGCGCGACCGGCGCCAGCGCCTGCTGGAACTGACCGAGAAGGGCCGCGAGCTGGAAGGCAAGCTGAGCGAACGCCAGCGGGTGCGCATCGCCCGGGCCTACCGCAAGGCCGGGGCCGCGGCGGTGGAAGGCTTTCGCACGGTGCTGACCAACATCATCGACGAGCCGGACCGCGCCCGCTTCGAACGGCCCGAAGCGCCGGCCTCCAAGCAGCCCGCCCCAAAGCAACCCGCCCGGCGCTAGGATTGCCCGATGCTAGACTTGCCAGGCGCTAGGATTGCCAGGCGCTAGGATTGACGGGCGCTAGGATTGACGGGCGCTAGGATTGACGGGCCGCACAACCTATACTTTGAGCCATGAGAGCCTCCGCCAGCGAGCCCGCGCACATCCTGGTCGTCGATGACGACACGCGGCTGCGCGATCTGCTGCAGCGCTATCTCAGCGAACAGGGCTTTCGCGTCACCACCGCCGTCGATGCCGCCGATGCGCGCGCCAAACTGGCCTCCTTCGCCTTCGACCTGCTGGTGCTCGACATCATGATGCCCGGCGAGACCGGCCTGCAGCTGACCCAGACCCTGCGCCGGGAGAGCAGCGTGCCGATCCTGCTGTTGACCGCCATGAACGAGAGCGAGGACCGCATCGCCGGCTTCGAGTCCGGCGCCGACGACTATCTGCCCAAACCCTTCGAGCCGCGCGAGCTGGTGCTGCGCGTGAATGCCATCCTGCGCCGGGTGCCGGCGGCGGCGCCCAAGACTTCCTCGGCCATTACCTTCGGCGAGTTCAGTTTCGACCTCGACCGCGAGGAGCTCACACGCGCGGGACTCTATGTGCGTCTCACCACCGCAGAGACCTCCCTCTTGAAGGCCCTGGCACGGCACGCGGGCGAGCCCATCACCCGGCAGGTGCTCTCCGATGAAAGTCAGGTCAGCGGCAACGCGCGCACCATCGACGTGCAGGTCACGCGGCTGCGGCGCAAGATCGAGAGCGATCCGAAGTTTCCACGCTATCTGCAGACCGTGCGGGGCACCGGCTACGTGCTGATGACCGACTGATGCAAAGCGACGCGATCAGAAGCGAGCCGGGCAAGAACCCGGCCGCCGGGGACCAAGCAGCCAAGAACGAATCCGCGATGCCCGAGGGCTCGCGCGAGAGCCTGCTGAACCCGCTCTACCCCCAGGGCGGCCCGGGCCCGATCCGGCGCTTCCTGCCCCGCTCCCTGCTCGGCCGGTCGCTGCTGATCATCGTCACGCCGCTGATCCTGCTCCAGGTGATCACCACCTGGATCTTTTACGACCGCCACTACGACACCATCACCAAGCGGCTGGCACAGGGGCTGGCCGGTGACGTGGCAGCGGTGGTGCGACTGATCAACCGCGCCGAGGCCGACGAAGAACTGGTGCGGATCTTCAGCCTCGCGAACAGCACCATGCGCCTGGAGCTTTCACTGAGCGAGGGCGCGGAACTGCTTGTCCCCGACGAGATCGTCATTCGCGGCATCGTCGACTCCCGCCTGCAGGATGCGCTGGAGGAGCGCCTGGGCGTGCCCTTTGTGGTCGACACCCGCAGCCTCGACGAACGCGTCGAGATCCTGGTGCAGTTGAACCGCGGGGTGCTGCGTGTGCTGGTCAGCGACGAGCGCCTGTTCTCCTCCACCACCTACCTCTTCATCTTCTGGACCATCGGCAGTTCGATTCTGCTGTTCGGCGTTGCCCTGATCTTTATGCGCAATCAGGTGAAGCCGATCCGCCGGCTGGCGAGCGCCGCCGAGGCCTTCGGCAAGGGCCGGGAGGTGGCGCAGTTCAAGCCGGAAGGCGCGACGGAGGTGCGCCAGGCCGCCGTCGCCTTCATCAACATGCGCGACCGCCTGAACCGCCAGGTGCAGCAGCGCACCGAGATGCTGGCCGGCGTCAGCCACGACCTGCGCACGCCGCTCACCCGCATGAAACTTCAACTCGCCATGCTGAACGATGCCGCCGGAGTCGAGGAGCTGCAGTCAGACGTGGCCGAGATGGAACACATGGTCGAAGGCTACCTCGCCTTCGCGCGCGGTGAAGGCAAGGAAGCCCCGGTCACGACGGACCTCTGCGCCCTGCTGCGCGATGTCGTCGGCCAGATGTCACGCGACGGCGGCACCATCGACCTGCACCTGGAACAGGAGATCGCGCTGCCGCTGCGCCGGGAGGCCATGCGCCGCTGCCTCACCAACCTGATCGGCAATGCGCGCCGCTACGGCCAGCAGGTCTCCGTGCGCGCCGGCCGGCGCAGGAACGTGGTCGAGGTCATCATCGACGACGACGGACCGGGAATTCCCGCGGAGCGTTATGAAGATGTCTTCAAACCCTTCTTCCGGTTGGAGCAGTCGCGCAATCCGACCACCGGCGGGGTGGGCCTTGGCCTGACCATCGCCCGCGACGTCGCCCGCAGCCATGGCGGCGATCTGGTGCTGGATCAGGCGCCGGGCGGCGGTTTGCGCGCCCGCATCTGGTTGCCGACCTGACAGAGCCCGCAGTCCCAGCGGCGCCTTTAGACAGCCTTAACCACTGCCTCCCTATGCTGCCGGCCGCAAGACCCCTGCCCGGACGGAGTGACCGATGAACCCCACGAATGCGCTGATTTCCGAAGAAGCCGTCGACTCGCAGAGCGAGAGCGAGGCGCTCGACGAGGCCCGCGATCTGGTGTCGAACCTGGAACTGCGCGTTCAGCAGGTGAAGAACGGCGTTCTGGATCCCCGCGAGGCGGCGCGGACCCTGGCCATGGAGTCGGCCAACCTGCGCATGAAGGCCCGCGCGGTGAACCTCGTCGGCTTCGGTCCCCTGACCCATCGCCTCGATGAGTACCTCAGCGAAATCGAAGCGGTCGAAGAGCGTCACGCCAACGACCTCATCGCCTTTGCCGACCGCATCGGCAGCCTGCTGGACGGCGAGGCCGTGGACGCGGAAAACGTCTCCGAGGTGCTGCACGCTCTGCCGCAGCAAAGCGCCTTCAACGTCGATGACGTGGAGATCACCGACAAGGACGTGACGGTCATCATCCCACAGCGCGCCGCCGCCAAGGTGGTGGGCCGCGAGCTGGCCGCCTGCGGCTACCGGGTGACCAGCGTCACCAACCCGATCGAGGCGCTGGAACTGATCCTGGAAACCAAGCCCGACCTGGTGATCACCGCCCAGGTGATGCCGCGGCTGAGCGGGGTCGATCTGGCCTGTGCCCTCTCCGCCATGCCGTCGACCCGTTCCATCCCCATCGCGCTCCTGACGAGCCTGGATCCGGATCATCCGGACCTGAAGTCGCTGCCGATGAACGTCGGGCTGATCCGCCGCGGCGCCCAGTTCGGCGACGACCTGGCCGACGTGCTGCAACGCTTCAACATCACCTGATCCTTTCCGGGACCGCCGCAGTCTGATTGCCGCGGTCTGATTGCCGCGGTCTGATTGCCGCAGCCCGGCCGGCGTAGTCGTCTGGCCGGCGCAATCTCCCTGCCCGAACCTCCGCCTGCCCCAACCCCCGCCTGCCCCAACCCCCGCCTGCCCCAACCTCTGCCTGCCCCAACCTCTGCCTGCCCCAACCTCTGCCTGCAACGCGCGGGCGGCCCGCACTGAAGGCGGGCAATACCCCGGAATAACTCGCCCGCGCCACCAAGGTGTCATGGCGGAGGCCTTGACTCCCGCAGCCCTTGGGCGAACCCTGACGGCATTGGGGCAGGGTGATTTCAATCACTTGCGGAGGCGGTCCAATGAAATTGTCGAACATCTTTGCGGTGGGACTCTGTGCCGCTCTTGGCGGCGCGCCCCTCGGTCTGGCGGTCACGGCGCTCGCCCAGTCGAGTATGCCCAACGCCTGTCCGGTCGACGGCTGCGTGGTAAAGATCGCAGGCATCGCCAAGGCGGGGACGGAACTGGCCGTGACCTTCGATGCCAACTTCATGCCCGATCTGTCGAAGAACCACATCCATATCTGGTGGGGCGAAAGCTATACGGTCGAGCAGGTCAGCAACAACGCCGAGCCCACCTACGGCGTGAAGCAGGGCGACTGGCACCCCACCGATGCCTACCCGGCCTACACCACGCAAAGCGCCGTATCGACGGGCGCGCGCAACGGCGCCCACACGCTCTGCGTGACGGCGGCCGATAGGAACCACGACATTCTCGATGCCAAGGCCTATCACTGCGTGGACGTGCGTGACCACCTGTAGACCTGCCGATGACGCTGCCCACCTACGTCGGCCGCTACAGGGTTTGCGATGAGATTGCGAAAGGCGGCTTCGCGACCGTCGTGCGGGCTTGGGATGAAGAGCTTGAATCGTCCGTAGCGGTCAAGATCCTTCATCCCAATCTCGCCGAGGACGAAGCCCTGCAGGCGCGCTTCGTTGAAGAGGCCCGCCTCCTGCGGCGGGTTCGCTCGGCCCAGGTGGTAACCGTCCACGACGTCGGGCGTCTGAACGACGGCCGACCCTACTTCGTGATGGACTTCGCCGACCGCGGAACCCTGGCGCAGCGTATCCGCCCGGACGACGGGACCGGCCCGGACCCGCGGGAGGTCACCGTGCTGGTGGACGCCCTGGCCGACGGCCTGGCAGCGATCCACGAAGCCGGACTGGTGCACCGCGACGTCAAGCCGGCCAACATTCTGTTCCAGCTTGCGCGCCGCGCGCCGGTCGAAGCCGATGCGACGCTGGTGAACGAGCAGCTTCCGCCGCAGGCTCCGCCGCGCCGGCTCGTGGCCGCAGACGAGCGCGTTCTGGTCGGCGACCTCGGCATCGCCAAGGACCTCGTCAAGCATGGACCGCTGGCGACGATCGTCGGCGGGACCCCGCTCTATGAAGCGCCGGAGCAGCGCGACGGGGTCGGCGATGTACTGCCGGCTGCGGACATCTACTCGGCGACCGCTCTGTTGTGGCACGTTCTCACGGGCCAGCGCCCGCCCCATGCAGAGGTGGTCGCAAGCCACCTGCCGACCTTGGCCGCCGCGTGGCATCCGGTGATCGAACAGGGCATGGCTCTCGATCCCGCGGCGCGCTTCACCGGCATCGAAAGCTGGCGCGCGGCAATCCACGATGTGCTGGCACAACAGGTTGCCGAGGCCGAGGAAGAGATCCCGACCCGCATCGTCCCCGAGGCCGGCGGCCGCGACACGGCCTGCCCCTACAAGGGCCTGGCGGCCTATCAGCCGGAAGATGCCGGAGACTTCTTCGGCCGCGAGGCGCTGGTCGACGAGCTGGTGCGGCGGATCCAGTTGGAGCGGGTGCTTGTGGTCGGCGGCCCTTCGGGCAGCGGCAAGTCCTCCCTCGTGCGCGCCGGTCTGGTGCCGGCGCTGAAAGCCGGCGCTCTGCTCGGCAGCGATGCCTGGCGCACCATCCTGATGACGCCGGGCCGCGACCCGCTGGCGGAGCTGCACTATGCCCTTACGAGTGCCCTGCCCGCCGGCAAGAGCGCCATTCCGGTGGCCGACCTGCTGGCACGTCCCGGCCTCGCCCGGCATCTGGGGCGCAGCGACGAGACCGACGCACCGGTCCTGCTGTGCATCGATCAGTTCGAGGAGCTTTTCACCCTGGCACCGGAAAGCCAGCGCCAGGCCTTTATCGGCGCCCTCTCGGCCATGACCGATCCGGCCGACAGCGCCGTGCGGGTGGTGATCGCCGTGCGGGCCGATTTCTATGCGGCCTGCGCCGAAGTGCCCTGGCTTGCGGAGCGCATCTCCGGCAACCAGGTCCTGGTCGGACCGATGACCCGGTCCGAGCTGCGCCGCGCCATCAGCGAACCGGCGCGCCGCGCCGGCCTCTACGTCGAGCGCAATCTGATCGAGGCGATCATCGACGAGGCGGGCGAAGAAGCCGGCTCCCTGCCGCTGGTCGCCCACGCGCTGGTGGAAACCTGGCTGCGGCGCCAGGGCAACCGCCTGACGGTCGCCGGATATCGGGAAGCCGGCGGCGTCGCGGGTGCGATCAGCCAGACCGCCGAGGCCACCTACCAGAGCAGCTTCGGCAATGCCGAGCGCGACGCCACGCGGCGTCTCTTTCTGCGTCTGGTCACGCCGGGCGAAGAGACACCCGATACGCGCCGCATCCTCGCACGCAATGAGATCGAACACGACAGCAGCCCGAAGGTCCTGCAGCGTGTCGTCGAGCGCCTGACCGAGGCCAGGCTTCTGACCGTCGACGCCCAGAACGTCCAGATCGCCCACGAAGCGCTGCTGCGCACCTGGCCGCGGCTGCGCGACTGGATCGAGGAGAGTCGCGACGACCTGCGCACGCGCCAACGTCTCGCCCGCGCTGCGGCGGAGTGGGATGCCGCCGGCCGCGATGCCGACCTGCTGTACCGCGGCACCCCCCTGCTGACCGCGCAGGACTGGGCGGCCAAGCGGCCCGACCTGCCGGGAGAACTCGACCGCGCCTTTATCGAGGCCTCGGCCAAGGCCAAGGCCGAAGCCGTTGCAACAGCCGCCGAGCGGCGGCGGCGCCAGCGGCGCACCCGCCGCATAGCAGTATCGATGTTGTCGTTTCTGGCGGCCGGCGCCTCGGTCGCCTCGGTCGTTGCCTTCCTGGCTCTGCGCGAGGCCCAGGAGAACGAGGAGCGGGCCGAGCGCGCAACCGCCCAAGCGACCGAACGTTTCGCCGGGGCGCTGGGCGCTGCAGCCAACGGCCTGGTCGAGGCCGACCCGCTGCTCGCCCTGGCCCTGGCCGCCGAGGCGGTCGCCCGTGCCGGGCCGGGCGCCGAGGGCTTCGACGCCCGCGCCTCCATGATCGCCGCGCGCGATGCTCTCACCGGCGAAGGCCCCTTTCTCGTCGGCAGCCCCATCCCCGCCGGGGATGCCCTGGCCATCGCCATGACACCGGACGGGACACTGCTGGCCACCGGCCGGCGCGACGGCACCATAGAGATCATCGACGTCGCCATGCGCCGGCCCGTCGGCCCCAGCCTGCAGGGCCACAGCGGTGGCATCCAGGATCTTCAGTTCACGCCCGACGCGCGCCACCTGGTCTCCGCCGGCGACGACGGCGCCGTCCACATCCGGGCTGTCGGCGACGGCCTGGGCGGCCAGGCACGCACCATCGCCCAGTCGCAGGACATCGTCTGGGGCGTAAGGGTCGATCCGGCGGGAGATCGGCTCGCCGCCGCCGGCGAAGACGGCAGCGTCCGGCTCTGGGACCTGCCGAAGGGGGACCTGCCGAAGGGGGACCTGCCGAAGGGGGACGTGCCAAAGGGGGATATGGCGGAGGGCGCCCCGCCACGCCCACCGCTGATCGATCGCGCCAGCGATTTTCTGAGCGTCCGGTTCACCCCCGACGGCAATGGGCTGGTCGCGGGCACCGGAGCCGGCGACATCTTCGCCTGGGCGCTGCCGACGGCGGAGTTCGTCTTCGAGCCGATCCGCAGCGCGCATACCAGCGACGTCTGGAGCCTGGCCTTCAGCCCGCAGGGCGACCGCTTCGCCACCGCCAGCAGCGATGCCACCTCGATGCTGGTCGACTATCCCGGCGGCCGGATCATCGGCCAGGCTTTCACCGGCGCCGGGGCGATCAACGAAGTGGCCTTTGCCCCCGACGGAGAGACCCTGTTCGGGGGCGGGGGCGACGGCGCCCTGCACCTCTGGCAACCGATCCGCAACGAACCCATCGCCTCGACGCCCAGCGGACACAGCCGCGGCATCATCGACATCGAGGTCAGCCGCGACGGCCACCGCCTGGCGACCCTCGGCCGCGACCAGCTTGTCCGTCTCTGGCAGATGGGGGTCGAACGGCCCCTGGCCAGCGCACAGCGGGTGCCGGGTGCGGCGGCCAAGGGGTTGGCGGTCAGCGCCGACGGGCGCCGGCTGGCCGCCGGAGACGACAGCGGCGTGGTCACGGTCTGGGACCCTGAGGCCCCCGGCAACGCCCAGCACCTCACCGGCCACCGCCACCAGGTCTGGGCGCTGGCCTTCGCACCGGACGGGCGCCTGCTGGCCGCCGGCGACCGCAGCGGGGAGGTCCGGCTCTGGGACCTCGAAAGCGGCGGCCAGCGCAGTCTGCTGAAGGTCGATCAGGGCGCGGTCTGGTCGCTGGCCTTTGCCGCCGGCGGCCAGCGGCTGATCGCGGCCAGCGACGGCGGCGTCAGCCTCTGGGACGTCGCGGAGGCAGCCCGCGAGACAGTGCTGGATCATGACGGCGGCGCGGTGACCCGCGCCGCGCTGGCCCCCGACGAAAGGGTGCTGGCGGTGGCCGCGACCGACGGACGCATCCAACTCTGGGATCTGGACGACGCCAGCCTGCGGCGCGAATTCCAGGCCGAAGACGACGTGGTCTGGAGCCTTGCCTTCAGCCCGGACGGGCGCAGCCTCGCCACCGCGTCCAGCGACGAGGTGGTGACGCTCTGGGACGTCGAGACCGGCGAAAGACTCGGCGTCTTGACCGGTCACCCCGGCGGCGCCACCGATCTGGCCTATCTCGCCGACGGCGTGACACTGGTGGTCACCGACCGCAGCGGGCAGCTTCATCTCTGGGATGTCCCGACGGGCCGGCGCCTGGCGGAAGGACGGCGGGGCCACGACGGCGCCAGTTGGCGGGTGGCGGTCCATCCGGACGGCCAGCGATTTGCCACCAGCGGCGACGACGGCCGGGTGCTGCTCTGGGACAGCTTGAGCGTGGCCCGGGCCTGCACCATCAGCGGCCCTGCCTTCGACCCGACCCGGCGCGATCAATACCTGGGCAGGGGCGAAGCCTCCCGCGCCTGCGCGCCGTGACGGCGAAGAGAACCGCTAAGGGTCAGTAGAGGCGTCCGCCATTGGGCACCGGCTTGTCGGCGGTCACCAGCACCACCTCGCCCGCATCATCGGGAAAGCCGAGCACCAGGATCTCCGACATGAACTTGCCGATCTGCTTGGGCGGGAAGTTCACGACCGCGGCCACCTGCTTGCCGAGCAGGTCTTCGACGGCGTAGTGGACGGTGATCTGGGCCGAAGTCTTCTTGACCCCAAGAGGCGCGCCGAAGTCCACCCAAAGCTTGATCGCCGGACGCCGCGCCTCGGGAAAGGGCTGCGCATCCACAATGGTGCCGACGCGCACGTCGACCTTGAGAAAGTCATCGAAAGTGATGGGGGCGGTCTCGGTCATGATCGGCTCTGAGGGTCGCGGGGAGCGTTCGGCGGGGCGGCGCGGGCGACGCTATCACCGGCGCCCGGCACCGGGCAAGGGAGCAACCCCGGATACACGGCGCTCGGCCCGCGCGATCAGATCTCGAGTCCGCGCTCCCAGGGCGGCTGCGGTTGCCACTGCGCCAGCAGAAAGTCGATGAAGCTGCGGACCTTCGCCACGCCACGCCGGTTCTCGAGGTAGACGGCGTGGATGCCGGTCTCCATGGCTCCCGGATTGGCCTGCCACCCGGTCAGCACGGGGACCAGCCTGCCCGCAGCCACCTCCGCACCGACCAGCCAGGTCGGCATCATGACGAAGCCGAGACCGGAGAGCGCGAGTTGGACCAGGGTCTCGGAGCTGTTGGCCCGCACCCGGGCCGCCAGCTCGACAGCTTCGGGCCCGGCATCCGCCTGGAAGCGCCAGACGTCGCGGCCGGGGCCATAGGCGAAGGTCAGGCAGCTGTGGTCGGCCAGGTCGCGCGGCGTCTCCGGGCGGCCCTGCTGTTGCAGATAGGCCGGGCTGGCGCAGACGAGGCGCCTGTGGCCGGCCAGCTTGCGCGCGATCAGGGCACCGTCCTCCAGCCCTCCCAGGCGAATGGCGACATCGATGTTCAAAGCCACCAGATCGGTCAGGGCGTCGGTGAACAGAAGGTCCAGCCGTACTTCGGGACAGGCTTCGAGATAGGCGCCCAAGACCGGCGCCAGGTGCAGACGGCCGAACGCCAGGGGGGCACTGACCCGCAGGACCCCGTGCGGCCGCTCGCCGCCGGCGACGGAGCGGTCGGCCTCCTCCAGGTCCCCCAGCAACCGCACGGCCCTCTCGTAGTAGCCCCGCCCGGCATCGGTCAGGGTCACCTTGCGGGTCGAGCGGTTCAGCAGCCGGGCCGACAGCCTGGCTTCCAAGGCGTCGACCTGGCGCGTCACCGAGGAGGTGGCGCGCCCCATGCGCCGCGCGGCCGGGGCGAAACCGCCGGCCTCGACGACAGAAACGAAGGCTTTCATAGAGGCGAACTGATCCATCGGATCTCAGCTTTGCGTATGATGCAATGATAATGCCCGAATTCTCGATATTATCATTCTTCATGACAAGGGCGATCTTCCGGAGCAGGCACAGCTCCCCCCAACAAGGAGATCCCCCATGTCCACAACCCCCACCCTGGTTTCGACGACGCCATCCACGGCCTCAAGGCGCCGCGCCCTTGTTGCCGGCGGCTCCCTGGCCGGGCTCTTCGCCGGCACCCTGCTGCGGCAGCAGGGTTGGACCGTCGACATTTTCGAACGCTCCCCCCGCAGCCTGGAGAGCCAGGGCGCCGGGCTGGTCGAGCAGGCCGATCTGGTGCGGGCGCTGCATACCCTGGGGGTGTCAGCGGTCGAGTCCCTGGGGGTGACCGCCTTTGAACGGGTGACGCTGGACCGGCAGGGCCGCTTCATCACGCAGGATCGCGGCCATCAGACCCAGCATGCCTGGGACCGGATCTACCGCATCCTGCGGGAGCGCTTTCCCGAAGCGCACTATCATCTGGACCATACAGTCACCGGCTTGTCCCAGAACGACAGCGAAGTCCGGCTCGAGTTTGCCGACGGCGGCAGCGCGGCGGGCGACCTGCTGATCGGCGCCGACGGCACACTGTCCGCAGTGCGGGACCTCGTCGCGCCCGGGGTGGCGCCCCGCTATGCCGGCTACGTCGCCTGGCGCGGCCTGATTCCCGAATCCGCGCTGGGGGCAGAGGCCCATCGTGACCTCGCCGGGCGCTTTGCGTTCTATCGCCTGGACGGCTCGCACATCCTGGGCTACCTGGTTCCCGGCGCGGACGGAGCCACGGAACCCGGCGCCCGGCGCTACAACTGGGTCTGGTACCGGCAGGCCCCGGGCGGTGCGCCGCTGGACCGGCTGCTGACGGACCGCAACGGTCACCGCCACAGGATTTCCATGACTCCGGACAGGCTGGATCCGGCGGTCGCCGCAGAGATGCAAGCCGCGGCAGCCGACCTTCTGCCGCCCGCCTTTGCCGAGGCGGTGGCGGCAACGCCGGCGCCCTTCATCCAGGCGATCCACGACCTCCAGGCGCCGCGCCTGCTCTATGGGCGGGTCGCCCTGATCGGCGATGCGGCCGCCGTGGTCAGGCCTCATACGGCACGCGGCATCGACAAGGCGGCGGGAGATGCGTTTGCCCTGGCGCAGGCGCTCGCGTCCCGGCCGGCACTCCTGCCCGAAGCCCTTCAGGACTGGGAGATTGCGCGGCTCACAGAAGCCCAGGCCATCGTCCGGCATGGCCGGCGCCTCGGCGCCCCCCTGGAGCCGGAACGCAACAGCCAGCAGGCTTGAGCCCGGCCGGAAGCCCCGCCGGCCCGGCAAAGCAAAAGGGCCGTCCGGAGACGGCCCTTCTTGGAGGCTTTCGGAAAAAGCGTCCGCGAAACTTACTTCTTCTTCGCGGTCTTCTTCACTTCGCTGGTGAACTCACCGAAGCTCTCGCTGACGCGGGAGGTCAGCAGCTCGGCGGCTTCGCCGTTGGACTTGGTCGCCATCTCGGTCAGCTCACGCAGGTTGGCGAGAGAGGCTTCGTAAGCCTGCTTCATCAGCTCGGCCTGCTTGGCCAGCTTGTCCTGCGGGGTGCCGGCAGCGTTCAGCTCGCTGAAAGCCTTGGAGGCTTCCTCGATGGACTGACGCAGGATCTCGGCCTGACGGCGGACCACCGCCTGGGCGCCTTCCAGCGCGATCTTGTTGGCAGAGGCCACAGCTTCGATGTTGCGCTTCTGCGCCTGCACCAGAGCCTGGGCGTCAACGCCGGGGACCTTGAACTGCTCCGGAACGGCGGTGAAGTCGATCTTCTCCCACTGCTCTGCGAGCTTGCTGGGATCCATCAGCGACGCAAAGTCGAACTTGGCGAACTCACCGTTCAGGAAAGGGTTACCAGAAACAGCCATCACTCGAACTCCTCGATCTGTGCGGGCGCGGCCCGCCTTATGTTGCACCGCACAATACCTGTGGTGACGCTGATATAAGAGGAGCCCGTCTGACGGTCAAGCAGTTTTTATTGCACTGCACAAAAAAATCACGAAACCGGCAGAAAACCTGGCCTTTCAGCCGCTAGCGACCGCAGCGAAAAGAGGTACGGGAGGGCCTCGGCTGCGGGCACGGGAACGGCTGAAGGTCCCGGTGGCTATGCGACCGGAGGTTTTCCAGAGCGGGTCGGCTCTAGGCGGTCTGACCCTCACCCCGCCCGGCCATGCGCCCGGCCATACGGCTGGCCAGACCGTCGATGCGACGCAACTGCTTGTCGAGGCTCGCCATGGTCTTGGCCATGTCCTCGCTTTCGTCGCGCAGCCAGACCCTGAGGGTGGCCAGATAGACGGCGGAGATGCCCTCGACCCGGATCACCCCGCGCAGGCCGCTGGTGGAAAAGCCGGCGATCTCCAGCATCGCGGCCATGGACCGCTTGAAGCGGGACAGCCCGCAGAACAGCGAAAGGGGGTCGCGCATCTGGTCCTGCAGGATGGCGCCTATGGCCTCGCGCTGGGGCTGCATCGCCTCGAAGCGGCGCATCAGCACGTCGAACAGCCGGTCGTGCGCCGGCGCCTCGCTGCGCTCGGCATCCTCCTCGGCCATGACGGCCGCATCGACCTGGTCGGCGAAGCCCCGGATGATGGCCTGCTTGGAGGGGAACAGCGGATAGAGGCTGGAGAGCGGAACCTTGGCCGCCTCGGCGATCTCCGCCAGCGACAGGTCGCGCCAGCCGCGCTCCGCCGCCAGCGCAAAGGCGGTGTCGATGATGTGCTTGGGGAGGTCGGCTTTCTTGACCATGGTTTCCGCTCCTCGGTTTCCGCTACTCTGGCGTCTCAACCCCTTGGGACTGCTGTCTCCATCTCCCTATCTTAGGCATGGAGACCTGCCGCGGGAAGCCCGCGCCCGGATGCCGTGCTGCGGCCTCCTGACGCGGAACCGCGCCCGGCCGCCCGGCTCTCCTGACTTCTAAGCCTGCTTGATGTCCGCGACGGTTCCCTCGGTGATGCGGCAGAGCGCCTCGGGGGTGAGCGCGAAGACGGCGTTGGGGGTGCCGGCCGCAGCCCAGATCTCCTCCAGGGCCATCAGGTCGCGGTCGATCAGCGCGGTGGGTTTCCGGCTATGGCCGACCGGCGGCACGCCGCCGATGGCAAAGCCGGTGACTTCGCGCACGAAGTCCGGCTTGGCGCGCACGATCGGCTCGCCCAGCAGCCGCCCCACCGCAGCCTCGTCGACCCGGTTGGCACCGCTGGCCAGGATCAGCACCGGCCCGCCGCTCTCCGCGGCCTGGAAGATCAGCGATTTGACGATCTGCGCCACCGAGCAGCCGATGGCGGCGGCGGCATCCTCGGCGCTGCGCGTGGAGGCCGGGAATTCCCGGACCCGGAAGTCGAAGCCGAAGCCTTCCAGCGCCACCTGCACGCGCTTGGCGCTGTCCTTCAAAGCCGGTTCGCTCATCCGCTCCTCCCCCGACAAACCTGATTGCAGAGGTGTTAGCGGAAGTTGGCGCGGCTGCAAAGGTTTACCCGGCCATGGCGGCGCTGCGGCGCCAACGCAAGGCAACCGCATAGAGCCCAAAGCCGGCCGCCAGAGACAGCTCGACGGCCGTCACCCAGTGTCCGCCGAAGGCCGGATCCCAGTGGCTGACCGGGCCAGCGAGACGCAGGCTTTCATTGAGCGGCCAGAACAGCAGCGGACCGTCGGTGACATGACTGGCGATATCCACAAGCGCGTGGGTCATGGCGCCGCCCAGGAAGGCCAGGCAGAGGCGGCGGCAGACCGGGCTGCGGCAGAAGGCCAGCAGGGCGAGAGCCGCCAGACCCAAGAGACTGAGCGGCGAATGCAGCAGGTTGTGGAGGCCGATGACCAGAGGGTGGGAGAAGTAAAGCGCGTCCATTCCGGCCTGGACCTGGCTTTGGACGTAGCCGCCGTTCTGCCAGGTCACCTTGGCGGCGATCACCGACCACAGGGCGATGACAGGAACGTCGGGCACCACCGCGCCAATGACGCAGGCCCGCCGCAGGGCGCCGTCCCAGCCGAAGGCCGCGGCGCAGCCCCATCCGATCAGAATGTGTGTCGGGGTCTTCAAGGCACAGGCATCCTTTCCCCCGACCCCTGAGAGGCCGGGACGCGGGTATTGCGGTGACTGCGGCGGTGAACAGCGGGTTAGAGCACGACGCCCCTGTGGTCGCGGAACGCCGAGTGATGGGCGAAGTCCGGCGAGCGGCTCCAGGCCATCATCAGATACGTCGTTGCGCCGGGCGAAAGGTTCACCCCAAGGGTGTCCCCAACGGCGTGCAACAGGCGGAAGTCGAGCTGGGACCGCCCCGTGGCATAGCTGCGGCGGCGGACCTGCAAAGCCTCCTGCACGGCCGGGTCGTCGATGCGGATGTGGTCCGGAACGAGGGCGCGGCGCAGCTCCACTCGGGCTGGAGGAACAGAAAGCTGCGCCATGACGAAGCAGGTGCCCTTCAGGCTGTCGGTGTCATTGAAGCCGACGGCCATCCAGCCGGCGGTCGCGGCGCTCACCTCTCCCAGCAAGGAGTCCTCTTCGTGGCGCCAACGGAACAGCATGCCGCCGCGGAAAAGGCTGCGCCATTCCCCATCCTCGCGCAGGAGGGCCTGGCGTCCCGGGGCTAGGGGCTCTGCCACGGCTGAGCCGGTCAGGCCCGGGGCCGCCGCGGCGGCGGCTCCGGCAAGAAAGCAGCGTCGGTCGAACCCTGGCATCGTCAGCCCTTGCGCTTTTGGTCAAGATGCTTGACTATATGTCACGACGATCATATCGTCAAGTATCTTGACTAAAATCAGAGCAGACCGCCTTGAGCGAAGCGGACGACGATGCGGACCTGTTGCCCGACCACATCGGATGGCCGCTGTGGCAGGCCGCCTTTCTGTGGAAGGAGGCCTTCATCACCGCCATGCAGGCGGCGGGGCACGAATGGTATGGCCGGGCCCAGAGCAACATCACGGCTTTCCTGAATCCGAAGGGCGGCACCCGGCAGCGAGACCTCGTGGAACGCTCTGGCCTCACCAAGCAGGCTGTGCAGCAACTGGTGGACGATCTGGAGGCCGCCGGGGTGGTCGTCCGCAGTCTGGACCCGGCAGACCGGCGGGCGAAAGTCATTCACTACACGGCCAAGGGCAAGGCTGCGCTGAAGGACGGTGTGCGCATCAAGCGGCAGATCGAGGCGCGCCTGGCCGAAGGCCTGGGCGAAGACGGCATGGCCCAACTCCGCGCCCTGCTCGAGCGTGCCATCGAAAAGGGATTCGACCGGGACGGGTCCTAAGCAGGGTTGCGGCCGAGCCTGCGATTATGAAGCACCCCTGCGGCCAGCGCCGCAGCCCCGAGAACCGGCTGCGCCAAGTCCGCCGGCATCTCCAGCTCCCAGGCCGTGGCGCCGGCGATGAGGGTCCAGACAAAGGGCAGCACCATCAGGTGGAGCGGGCAGCGCCCCGCGCTCAGCAGCAGAACCCCGAGAGTGAAGACCGCCGTGGGGCCCGGCGCGAGGCCGACGATCCGCGCCGTCTCCAGGCCCTCGCCCAGAGACGCCTGCAAGGGCGGCGCCAGCAACGCCGCCGCCAGCAGCGCAACGCCGAGACGCGCCGCCACGCCGCGGCCCACCGCAAAGGCCCCGCCGCCACGCAGTATCAGGCTCCAGGCCAGAAGCGCGGCCTGCGCCAGGAACAGCGCGCCGAAGGCCGGCGCGGTGAAGCTGAGCTGGGCAAAGTAGTGCAGATGGAAGATCAGGCCGCAGGCGAGCCAGCCGGCGGCCAGGATCGCCCCGGTAGCACGGCCCGCAGAACGTCGGCCGGAGGCGGCGAGGCCGAGCACAGCCAGAGCCGCCGCCAGAAAGGCGATCTGCCAGGGCCAGAGCGCGCGGTTGATCTGGGCGAAAAGCGCAGCCAGCACCTCCACGTCAAAGGCCAGCACCGGCGGGCGGTCCTAGAGCGCTTCGATGTCCGCGGCCATGCGGGCACGCAGCGCGGCGTCCGGCAGGCGGCCGTGCAGCGCGCCCATGTTCTCCGCCATGTGGTCGACCCGCGAGGTCGCGGGGATCGCACAGGTGACCGCCGGGTGGGAGACAATGAACTTCAGGAAGACCTGGGCCCAGTTGGCGCAGTCGATCTCCGCCGCCCAGCCCGGCAGCGGGTTGGCGGCATAGCGGTCGAACAGGGCGCCGCGGCGGAACGGCCGGTTGACGATGACCGCCAGACCGCGCTCGGCAGCCAGCGGCAGCAGGCGCTGCTCGGCCTCCCGGTCCACCACGTTGTAGGTGAACTGGACGAAGTCGATATCCTCCGCGCGCATGATCGCCTCGAAGTCGCCGTGGCGGCGGCCGTGGGAGGTGGTGATGCCGATGTAGCGCACCTGACCCTCGGCCTTCATGGCGCGCAGGGTCTCCAGGTGGTCCTCCCAGGCGAGCAGGTTGTGGATCTGCAGCAGGTCGAAACGCTCGACGCCCCAGAGGCGGCGCGATTCCGCCATCTGCTCGACGCCGTCCGACTGACCCCAGGTCCAGACCTTGGTCGCGGAGAACAGCCCGGGCGGCTGTCCCGTGCGCTCCAGGCCGTGGCCGATCACCGCCTCGGCCGAGCCGTACATGGGCGAGGAATCGACCATGCCGCCGCCGGCATCGAAGAAAGCCTGCAGCACGTCGCTGCGCGCATCGCGCAGGCGCTGGTCGCCGCCGACGTTGAAGGTGATCCAGGTGCCCATGCCGATGACCGGCAGCCGCTCGCCGCTTGCCGGGATCGGCCGGGTCATGAGCCCGTTGGCCCGCACCGCCCGGGGAAACACGAGAGGGCCGGCGAACGGCAGCGCCGCCAGGCCGCCCAGCAACGCACGCCGCGAAATCTGCCAGGACTTTTCCGTCATCGCCGCCGCTCCTCCCAATTGGATGAGGCTAACCCTCCAGCATTTACATGGCGAGCCAGGCGGGGAAGTCAAAGGCTCCTGAAGCCCGGAACCGCATCAAGAACGCGGCCCCGCCGCGCGGGGGCCGAAGCAAGTGGCGCTTTCATCTCATCGAGCAAGGCCACTCGAGCCTCCTCAGCCAGATCAGACTTTTTTGACCGCCCGCCGCCGAAATCCAACCCATGGCCATACACGCAGCCGTTGCGGCCAAAACAAGGAACAGAGTGATATGAGCAGAACTCGTTTTCGGTACCAGACATCGCGCCATGCGCTGTATCTCGCCGCCGCGATGGCAGCCGGCCTTGGCACAACAGGTTTAGCTCTGGCGGATACCGTATCCGATGAAGTTCAGTGGATCGTTGCCCCCAGCGTCAAGGTCGAATCGAGCGGGAATACCTACAACTCGGCAGTGCCCGGCGCTGGCAGCATGATCACCGCTTCGGTAAAGATCTCGATCAACTCCGGGGTATCGGGTCGGATAAGGTCCTGGAGTTATACACCGTATTTGATGTACCAGCGGCATGACATGGAACCTAGGAGGGTTCCCATTTCATCCGAGGTGAAATCGAAGAGTTATTCCTTCCCCCGTCCGAAGAAAGTCAATGAAGAACATACCGTCACACTTTTTGTGTCGGACTACGCACAGGCCACGATCGCTGCTTGCAACGCATATGCCGACAGCCTGCGCAGTAATGGGTTGAGTAATACGCAGATTTTCAGCAGCGACCATGTAATAGAAGTTGCTGTTGATGGGGCTTTGATCGCTGACCTTTCGGGCCCGAGCGGCCCACCTGACGAGGTTGAAGAGGTGCTGTGGGAGAGTTACAAGCACTTTCAGGTCACCTGTCTTGCCGACCCGGACCTGCTGGAACCATACGTCTCTGAAGTTGTCCTCGACGCCTCCACGGCGCAGGCAAACAATCTGAGCGGGGCCTGCGAACTGAATCTCACCGGGTCGTTAGCCTCGAACATGCCGAACACGCAGATCCACCTTCGTTATGTCGATGAGACCGGCAAGCAGAGCGATCTGAAATCCATCACGACCGACAGCTTTGGCGAGGCCGAGTTCGAGCACAGCTATGCGCTGGACCTGCAGACCAAGACCGGCGGCAAGATCCGCATCGTTGGCGGCAGCCACGCGTTCACGTCGAATTGGGCCGACTATCAGGTGGACTGCGGCCCGGCCGACGGTCTTGTCTCTCTTCTGCCTCCAAAGGCGAGCCTGGAGGTGGAGACTATGCAAAATACGATGCACCATGGATTCATCTGCCCGGTAGGCTTGAACATCATTGCCGAGCTCAATGGCCGCGGAACAGCGTCGGGCACCTTTTCCATCTGGGCGGACGGTGTCTTGAAGACAGAAGACAGCTACGACATCGAGGATGGCGAAGAGTTGCTGCGCACCACGCTCCACGATCTGACCTGGGGCACGCCCGGCGGTATCGGCGGTGGCTTCGTTGGTACGGGCCAAGCGGGCCAACAGGTGTCCAGCGGCCAGGAGCCGCCAGAGCAATCGCGCCTGTTCCAGGTAAAGGTGTTCAACGCCGCCGGCGACCAGGTCGATATCGTCAACAAGAACCTGAAGTTCGTCTGCCGGCGGCCGGCAACGACCGGCGTTGCCGATGGTGCGGCCGGCGGCTTCGCGCCGACCCCGGAAGTGCCGGCCGAGGCAGCGGTGGTGACCCATGCCGTCAGGACGGAAACCATGCACGAGGGCCACGCCTGCCCGGCAGAGGTGCAGGTCATCGGCAGGGTCAAGACCGCGGGAGGGCCGGCTTCAGGGACCGCCTGGCTGGGCACGAAGGACGAGATCATCGCGCAGCAACCCTACGACCTTGAAGAAGGAGAAAGCTCCCTCATTGCGACCATTCACAAGATCTCCTGGGGGAATGTCATCACCCTGAGCGGCGGCATCCCGCGGCAGTCGGTGGCCTTCAATCTGTTCGTCACCAACAGCAAAGACGAGCAGGTCGACAAGAAGACGCTGAAAATACAGTTCAGCTGCCGAAAGGCCCCAGCGGTCAGCCAGCCCACATTTGGCGGAGGCTTGGCGGGCCAGTTCGACCAGCCGACGCACAGTCAGCAGGCCGGCGGCATCTCGAACCAGCAGGTCGTCAAGCCTTCTGCCAGCTTCTCCATCCAGGCACCGAAGGGCCAGATCAGCAAAGGCGAGATCCGTCTGTCCGGCGGTCAGCCCAGCATGAAGTACAACCTGAACTTCTTCCATAAGACCGACAAAGGTTATCGCGTGGTGCGGCTCGGTCTGCCCAAGGGCATGACGGGCAACAACCACACCTTCAAGCTGAGCGGGATGAAGGACGGCGACTGGCGCCTGCGGGTCTGCCCGGCCAACCAGGGCCAACAGGCCTGCAAGACCAGCGACTTCAAGGTTCCGAAGATCAAGCAACCGGGCGGCTTGACCAACAACTAGAACGATGGGCACAAGCCGGCCCCCCACCGGCCTGCCCGCAAAACCCGAAGCATCTTATCCAGGGCGGCTGCCAGTGGCAGCCGCCCTTCTCGTTCGTCAAAAGCCGCCGCCATCCGGGTTCGGCTGCACGGTTGACTGTCGATTAGCGGCCTACCCCAGCTCCCGGCTGCGGGCCGTGGCCGCGGCAATGGCCTTGGTGAGCAGCGGCTGCAGGCCGTCTTCGGCCATCAGCACCCGGAGTGCCTCCTGGGTGGTGCCGCCGGGGGAGGTGACGTTCTGGCGCAGGGTGGCGGCGGGCTCGGTGGACTGGTCGACCAGGGCGCCGGAGCCAGCCACCGTCACGCGGGCAAGCTGCATGGCGAGGTCGGCGGGCAGGCCCGCCTCGACGCCGGCCTCGGCCAGGCATTCGATCAGCAGGAAGACATAGGCCGGGCCGCCGCCGGACACCGCGGTCACCGCGTCCATCAGGCCTTCGTCGTCGATCCAGGCGGCGGCGCCGACGGCCATCAGCAGGTCGGCGGCCAGGTCGCGCAGCTCCTGGTCGCAGCGGGCATTGGCGCTCAGCACGGTCATGCCCCGGCCGACGGCGGCCGGGGTGTTGGGCATGGCACGGACGATGGGGGTTTCGGCGCCCAGCACCGCTTCAAAGGCGGCGACGCGCCAACCGGCGGCGATGGAGAGCGCCGCCGCGCCCCTTTCCGCGAAACCGCGGTAGGCCGGCAGGGCATCGGCCAGCATCTGGGGTTTGACGGCGAAGACCATCAGCGCCGGCTGCAGCTCCGCCGGCAGCTCCGCCGGGCCGGCGACCAGATGGGCGCCCCGCGCCAGATAGGCCTGCAAGGCGTCCTGATGGGGCTCGACGATCCAGACTAGGTCCGGGTCGAGCCCCTGGCCCAGCCAGCCTTCCAGAAGGGCGCCGCCCATCTTGCCGCAGCCGACCAGCAGCAGCGGACCGGCCAGTTTCATAAGATCGCTCCTGCACCTCGCTTTGGGGGCGGCCCTTGGCAGGGCCGGGGGCGGACCGTTGCCCGCGCCGCTCAGGCTTCGCCGACGGTCTCCATCAAGGCCGCGTCCAACGCCTCGTCGACCGTCGAGCCGCCCCAGATCACCATCTGCAGCGCCGGATAGATCCGGTCGCATTCCATCAGCGCCGCCTCGACCAGATCCTCCAACTGCTCCAGGGAGGCGCCGGAAAGGCCGCGCAGGGGAATGGTATGACGGTACATCAGGGCGCCCTCCTCGGCCATGAGGTCGAAGTGGCCGAGCCAGAGCCGCTCGTTGGCGCGGGCCAGAAGGGCGCAGATTTCCTTTTGCTGCGCTTTGGGGACTTTGAGATCGAAGTGGCAGGAGAAGAACATCGAGCTCACCTGAGCCTGCCAGACGGAATACATGTGGTACTCGCACCAATGACCGGACATTTCGATCAGAAGCTCGGACTCGCTGTGGCGGTCGCAGGTCCAGTCATTGGCGCTGCCGAGCTCTTCGAGAAGGTCGAGGGGGTTGATCGGCTGGTGGGAATCCTGAACGAGTTCTACCATGTCGACGCAGCCTCTTCGGTTGGCAGTGGCAGGGCTCGAGCGCCTCAATCGCCCCGACATATGGAATACTGCGACGCCGCCGCTACCACATGTAGCGTGCCTCATTCGATTCCGCTGTGCAACAATGGAATTTCCGCGACGCAGCGCCGCGGCCAAGAAAGCTGTGGACGAGATGGCGCGGTTGGACTCGGCGCCTTGCGGCGCCTCTTCAGTCCGACTCTTTCGGTTCGGACTCTTTCTGTGTCGCAGCTTTCTTGGCGGTGGCTTTCCTGCTGGTGGCGTTCTGGGCCGGCTTCCCGGCCGCCGTCTTGCCGCCTTCCAGGGCCGCCAGACGCGCTTCCAGGGCCGCGAGCTTCTGGCTCAACGCCTCCTGCTCCTCGCGGGCGGCAATGGCGACGGCCTTCATGGCGTCGAACTCCTCGCGGGGGACCAGATCCATCTGGGCGAGCAGCCGTTCGAGCTGTTCGCGCAGGCGTGCTTCGACCTCACTGCGCATGCCCACGGCCACGCCCATGGCACTGCTGGCGAGACGGGCGAAGTCGTCGAGGATCTTGTTTTCACTCTGCATGACGGTGCCCCCCTTTCGCTGCGCACCCGGTAGCTGAGCGCTCACTATGGCCCGGCGCCCCGGCGGCTTCAACCGGGCCGCAGCCTCCGCGGCCTTGCGCCGCAGTTTCGAAGCGGCTTCACTTCTGCGCGGGCGAATCGCCGGCAGGGCCTGCAGTCCAAGGTTTGGAGATGCCAGGGTTTGGGGAACGGAGCGGCATGATCATTCATCGCGAACTGCGGCGCGCTGCGCTGACCGGGGTCCTTCTGATCGCCACGGCCTGCGCTGCCTCCGCGGCCGAGCGCGAACGCCTGCAGATCGTCGGTTCCAAGGTGGTCTTTCCCCTGGCCGTCGCGGCGGCGGAGGCCTTTCACCTGAAGACGGGGCGGCCGACACCGGTGGTGGAAGCCAACGGCACGGGCGAAGGCTTCGCCCTGTTCTGCGCCGGCAAGGGGGCCGAGCATCCGGACATCGCCACCGCCGAGCGGCGGATGACGGCAAGCGAGCAGCAGGGCTGCCGCAGCAGAGGAATCAGCGTCGCCGAGATCAAGATCGGCCACCGTGCCGTCGTGGTCGCGAAGGCGCGGCGCGGGCCCGCCCTGGCCCTGACGCACGCGCAGCTCTTCCAGGCCCTGGCGGCCCAGGTGCGGATCGACGGCCGCCCGGCTGACAATCCCTACCGGCTGTGGAGTGACATCGACTTCTCCCTGCCGGTCACGCCGATTGCGGCCTTCGGCCCGCCGCCGACCAGCGCCCAGCGCGGCAGCTTCGATCGCCTGATCATGACCGGGAACGGGCGCGCCGGGCGGAGCGCACAAGACAGCTCTGTCGAGATCAGAGGCGACGGCGTCTTCACCGAAATGCCCGCCGACGACCCGCAAAGCCTGTCACGGCTGGAGGCCAATCCGGCGGCCCTGGGCATCTTCGGCTTCACCTTCGCGCTGCAGAACAGCGCGCGTCTGCAGGCCGTCGCCATCGACGGCGTCATCCCCAGCCCCGAGACCATCGCCGACGGCCGCTACCGCGCGGCCGAGCCGCTCTATATCTATGTGAAACGCGAACAGGTCGGGGCGGTGCCCGGCCTTGCCGACTACGCCGCCGAGATTTCGAGCGAGGCCGCGTCCGGCGACGGCGGCTACCTGGTGTGCCTCGGCCTCGTGCCGCTGCCGCCGGGCGAGCGCGACGCCCAACGCCAGTCCGCGGCCCGCCTTCCGGCTGCCAGGATGTAGAGACGCTCCTCAGGGCCGGGTTGGCGCCGGCCGACACCGGACTTGCCCCGGCTTTGCCCGGCCACCTATAAGGAGCGGCGCCCGAAACGGGCCTTCGTGCGACTGGAGGACCTGCCTGCCCATGCTTCTCGTCACCGGCGGTGCCGGCTTCATCGGCTCCAACCTCGTGGCCGCCCTGGCGGAACGGGATCGGCCGGTGGTGGTCTGCGACCGCCTGGGCCAGGGCGACAAGTGGCGCAATCTGGCCCACCACGCGATCGAGGACGTGATCCCGCCGGAGGAACTGCCGGACTTCCTGCGCTGGGCCGAGGGCCGGCTGAGCGCGGTCTTCCACATGGGCGCCATCTCCGCAACGACCGAGACCGACGGCGATGCGCTGATGGCCAACAACTTCCGGCTCTCCAAGGTGTTCTGGGACCACTGCGCGCGCGAGGAAATCCCGCTGATCTACGCTTCTTCCGCCGCCACCTACGGCGACGGCGCGGAGGGTTTCGACGACAGCGCCGAAAGCGCCCATCTGGCACGCCTCCGGCCGCTGAACGGCTACGGCTGGAGCAAGCATCTCTTCGACCGCTGGGTGCAGCGCCGCCTCGCCGCCGAGGCCCCGGCACCGCCGCAGTGGGCGGGCCTGAAGTTCTTCAACGTCTACGGGCCCAACGAGTACCACAAGGGCGGCCAGGCCAGCGTCGCCTGGCACCTCTTCGGCCAGCTCAGCCGCGGCGAGCCGGCCCGCCTCTTCCAATCGCACCACCCGGACTATCCGGACGGCGGCCAGCTGCGCGATTTCATCTGGGTCGGGGACTGCGTTCAGGTGATGCTCTGGCTGCTGGACAGCCCCGCGGTGAGCGGCCTCTTCAACGTCGGCACCGGCAAGGCGCGCAGCTTCGCCGATCTCGCGCGCGCCGTCTTTTCCGCCATGGACCGGCCGGAGAACATCCGCTACGTACCGACCCCGGAGGAGATCCGCGAAAAGTATCAGTACTTCACCGAAGCGAAGATGGCGCGCCTGCGCAGCGCCGGCTACGACCGGCCCTTCACCGAACTGGAGGATGGGGTGGCGCGCTACGTGAAAGACTATCTCCAGAAGCCCGACCCCTATCTCTGAGGCTCCATGGCCGAGACCCCGATCCCGACCTTCCTGGTTCTGCAGCATCCGAACTTCGATCCGGTCGCCGTCAGTATCTGGATCTTCGATGTGCGCTGGTATGCGCTGGCCTATATCGCCGGCCTCATCCTCGCCTGGCTCTACTGCCGCTGGATGACAAAGTTGCCGCCCAACCGCCTCAAGCCCGTCGACTTCGACGATTTCCTGCTCTGGGCGACACTGGGCGTGGTGCTGGGCGGGCGGCTCGGCTACGTGCTGTTCTACAAACCCGGCTACTACCTGCAGAACCCGCTGGAGATCCTCATCATTTGGCAGGGCGGCATGAGCTTTCACGGCGGCATGCTGGGGGTTCTGGCAGCCATCCTGTTGTTCACGCGCAGCCGCGGCGTCAGCTACTTCACCCTCTCGGACATCGTCGGGGCCGCCACGCCCATCGGGCTGTTCCTCGGCCGCGTCGCCAACTTCATCAACGGAGAACTCTTCGGACGGGCTGCCGATCCCGAGACCGTGCCCTGGGCCATGATCTTCCCTCATCCCGAGGCCGGCCCCATCGCGCGCCACCCCAGCCAACTCTACGAAGCTCTGCTGGAAGGCCTGCTGCTCTTCGTCGTGCTCTACCTCATGGTGCGCCGCGGCGCCCTGCAGCGCACCGGGCTGATCTCCGGCGTCTTCATGATGGGCTACGCCGTAACGCGCAGCGTGGCGGAAATCTACCGCGAGCCCGACGCTTTCCTTGGCTTCATCGTCCAGGGCATCACCATGGGCCAGGTGCTCTCGCTGCCCATGTTCCTGGTCGGCCTGGTGGTCACGGTCTGGGCGCTGCGGCAGCGCGCCTGATCCGGCCCGCGCCCCGAACCGCCCCCGAACCGCTGGCCCGACATGGCTCTCCTGGACGAACTGCTGACCCGGATCGAGCGCCAGGGCCCGCTCACGCTCGCCGACTACATGGGGCTCTGCCTCACCCATCCGCAGCACGGCTACTACATGGCGGGCGACCCCTTCGGCGCGCCGCGCGCGGCGGGCGGCGACTTCGTGACGGCGCCGGAGATCAGCCAGATGTTCGGCGAACTGATCGGCCTGTGGTGCGCCGATACCTGGCTGCGCCTGGGCAGCCCCGACCCCTGCCTGCTGGTGGAGCTGGGGCCGGGCCGCGGCACCCTGATGGCCGATGCGCTGCGGGCCGCACGCGCCCTGCCCGGCTTTCCGGAGGCGCTGCGGATCCACCTGGTGGAGGTCAGTCCGGCCCTGCGCCGGCAGCAGGAGGCGGCCCTGGCCCCCTATTCGGCCGGCCGGGCAGTGACCTGGATGGATTCCCTGGCCGCACTGCCCGACGGCCCGCTGTTGCTGATCGCCAACGAGTTCTTCGATGCCCTGCCGGTGCGCCAGTTCGAGCAGACCGCCGATGGCTGGGCGGAGCGGGTCGTGGTGGCGGACGGCGAGGACGGCCTGGCCATGGCTCTGGCGGCGCCCTCCCCGCTCAACGCGTCGCTAATTCCGCCGGGCCTGCGCGGCGCGCCGGCCGGCAGCCTGGCCGAGCTTTGCCCCCAGGGCCTCAGCCTTGCAGCCTATCTGGGCGCGCGGCTGGCACAACAGGGCGGCGCAGCCCTGATCGTCGACTACGGCCCCGCCGTCCCCACCGCCGGCGCCACGCTCCAGGCGCTCCGCCGCCACCGCCGCCATGACGTGCTGGCCGATCCCGGCAGCGCGGATCTGACCGCCCACGTCGACTTCCAAAGCCTCGCCGAAGCCGCCGAGGCCAAAGGTGCGCGGGCCTTCGGGCCTGTCGAACAGGGCGTTTTCCTGCAAGCGCTGGGCATCGACGCCCGCGCCGAGGCCCTGGCCGAAGCCGCACCGGCCAAGGCTGAGGAGATCACGGCGGCGCGGCGGCGGCTGACGGCGTCCGAACAGATGGGCAGTCTCTTCAAGGCGCTGGCGCTGACCGCGCCCGGTCTGGAAACGCCTGCCGGTTTTCCCGAGCGGCATCCAGGCAGGGACCCAACATGAACGCAGCCCTATCGCCGGCCGCAAGACGGGGATAGAGTCGCCGGCATGCTTACGGTCGCAGCCCTCAATGACACCGCCTCGGTCAGGCACGGATTCTTCTCGCGCAACGGCGGGGTGAGCGAAGGCCTCTTCGCCAGCCTCAACTGCGGCTACGGCTCGGGCGATGCGCCCGAACACGTGACCGAGAACCGCCGCCGCGCCATGGCGCGGATCGACCTGGAAGAGGCGCGGCTGGTGACCGCCTATCAGGTCCACTCCCCCGATGTGGTTGAGGTGAAAGAGCCCTGGCGGCGCGAGGACGCCCCCAAGGCCGACGCCATGGTGACCCGCGCGCGCGGCGTTGCGCTGGGCATCCTGACCGCCGACTGCGTGCCGGTGCTGCTGGCCGACCCGGAGGCCGAAGTGATCGGCGCCGCCCATGCCGGCTGGAAGGGCGCGCTGACCGGCGTGCTGGAGGCGACCGTCTCTGCGATGACGGCGCTCGGCGCGCGACCTGCGGCGATCCAGGTGGGCATCGGCCCTGCGATCTCCCAGCGCTCCTACGAAGTGGGGCCGGAGTTTCCGGACCCTTTTCTGGAGCAGGACGACCGCAACGCCGACTTCTTCTGCCCCGGCAAGCGCGCCGGCCATTCCCATTTCGACCTCAAGGGCTACGTCGCCCGCCGCCTGGTCGGCGCGGGGCTGACGGCCATCCAGACCCTGCCCTGCGACACCTGCGCCGAAGACGGCCGCTTCTTCAGCTATCGCCGCGCCTGCCTGCGCCGGGAGCCGGACTACGGCCGCGGCCTCTCCGCCATTTACCTGGAACCCTGAGTCCGCCCAACCCCGATACCCTGAAAGCCGAGCACGATGCCCCTGCACTTCTCCGAGGAGGAGCTGGCCGAGCGCCGGGCCAGAACCTGCCGCCTGCTGGACGACCGCGGCCTGGACGGCCTTTTGATGTTCCGCCAGGAATCCATGTACTACCTGACCGGCTACGACACCTTCGGCTATTGCTTCGTCCAGTGCCTCTACCTGGGCGCCGACGGCCGGACCGTGCTGCTGACCCGGGCGCCGGACCTGCGCCAGGCGCAGCAGACCTCCACCATCGAGGACATCCGCGTCTGGGTCGACCATCCGGAGGCCGAGCCGTTCCGGGACCTGCGGGCCATCCTTGAGGAGGCCGGCTGCGCCGGCAAAAAGCTGGGTGTGGAGTACGAGGCCTACGGCCTGACCGCCGCCAACGGCAAGCGCCTGGACACCGCGCTGGACGGCTTCTGCCACCTCGGCGATGCCTCGGACCTGGTGACCCGCCTGCGGGCGGTGAAGAGCCCGCAGGAGATCGCCTATGTCCGCGAGGCCGCGAAGCTGGCCGATGCGGCCTGGCAGGCGGCCCTGGACACCGCCGGCCCCGGGGCCTTCGAGGGCGCGATCCTGGCCGCCATGCACGGGGCCATTTTCTCAGGCGGCGGCGACGACCCGGGCAACGAGTTCATCATCGGCTCCGGCCCCCAGGCGCTGCTCTGCCGCTACCACACGGGCCGTCGCCACCTGGACACCCGGGACCAGCTGACCCTGGAGTGGGCCGGCACCTACCGCCACTACCACGCCGCCATGATGCGTACCCTGCCGATCGGCCAGCCGCTGCCCCTGCACCGGGAGATGCATGCCGTCGCCCACGACGCCCTGCTGGCGGTGGAGGAGCGCCTCAAGCCCGGCAACACCTTCGGCGAGGCCTTCGATGCCCATGGAACGGTGATGGACGCTGCCGGCTATGCCGCCCACCGCCTGAACGCCTGCGGCTACTCCCTGGGCACGACCTTCGCACCGACCTGGATGGACTGGCCCATGCTCTATCACGGCAATCCGGCGGTTTTGGTTCCCGGCATGGTGGTGTTCTGCCATATGATCATCTTCAATTCCGAGGCCGGGGTTGCCATGACCCTGGGCCGCACGAATCTAGTGACCGAGGGCGGCGCGGAGCCGCTCTCCCACGCCGGGCTGGATCTGGAAAGCCGCTGACCCGGCTGAGGAACCAGGGCTGAAGAATCAGGGCCCAACAGTTAGGGAGGTCCCATGCCTCATATGGCCTTCTTTGTCATGTTCCTGCTGCTGGGCCTGCTGGCGAGCTGCTTCCTGATGTAGCGGCGGCCCCGCGCCACGGCCCCCGCAGCAGCGGTCGAGGCTTCGGATTTCGGGGCGCGTTGACCGTTATCGGGCGCCCCCGGAACTCTGTCACATTTTGTCCATCCAAGGACGTTTACAGGCCCCAAGCGCGTTGATATGGTCCCGCCGCCCGGGCCGGAGAGACCGATCGGGACAAGGGGGAAAGCCAGGGGAAATCTCCGGGGGAGCCTCTTTGCCGGCGCCCTCTCTTCCCTGCCCGCAGATCCGCGCAGTGCCAAGGCCCAGCTAGGGGTGTAGCGATGAAAATTCTGACCGGGAACAGCAATCGGCCCCTGGCCGAGGCGATTTCCGCTTTCCTGAATCTCGAGCTGACCAAGGCGAGCGTGCGCCGCTTCTCGGACATGGAGATCTTCGTCGAGATCCACGAGAACGTGCGCGGCCAGGATGTCTTCATCATCCAGTCCACCTCCTACCCGGCCAACGACAACCTGATGGAACTGCTGGTGGCCATGGACGCGCTGAAGCGCGCCTCGGCCCGGCGGATCACCGCGGTGCTGCCCTACTTCGGCTACGCCCGCCAGGACCGCAAGACCGGCAGCCGCACGCCGATCTCGGCCAAGCTGGTGGCCAACCTGATCACCTCCGCCGGGGCCGACCGGGTACTGACCCTGGAACTCCACGCCGGCCAGATTCAGGGCTTTTTCGACATTCCGACCGACAACCTCTTCTCGACCCCGGTGTTCACCAAGGACATCCTGGAGCGCAACGGGAAGGGCAATCTGACCATCGTTTCCCCCGATGTGGGCGGCGTCGTGCGGGCCCGGGCCATCGCCAAACCGCTTGACGCCGACCTTGCAATCATCGATAAGCGCCGCGAGCGTGCCGGGGTCTCCGAGGTGATGAACATCATCGGCGACGTGAAGGGCCGCCGCTGCATCCTGTTGGACGATATCGTCGATTCGGCCGGGACCCTCTGCAACGCCGCCGTGGCATTGAAGGCAGCCGGGGCCACCGCCGTTTCGGCCTATGTCACCCACGGGGTGCTTTCGGGCGGCGCGGTCGCGCGGGTCAGTTCCTCGCCGCTGGAGGAGCTGGTCATGACCGACAGCATCCAGGCGACCGAGGCGGTGCGGGTGGCGCAGAACATCCGCCAGATCTCCATCGC
Organism: Rhodospirillales bacterium BBD 1991-14; assembly: GCA_001657395.1. Classification (GTDB taxonomy): domain Bacteria; phylum Pseudomonadota; class Alphaproteobacteria; order Kiloniellales; family Kiloniellaceae; genus Pelagibius. The sequence goes on from LYSY01000008.1 coordinate 96,330, forward strand.
CCCGCTGATCGGCGAGGCCATGCAGCGGATCAGCGACGAGCGCTCGGTTTCGAGCCTCTTCGACGTGCCGGCGATGTAGCGCCCGGCAGGAACGCAGGTTTCAGTCATCCGACGCCGGCACCCCTGGAGGCCGGGTCGGACCAGCGGGCAGAGCCTTTGTGTCCCTGCCCTTCGTGCCTCCCGCGGGAGGCTTTGTGTGTAAGGAGAGACAGCGATGTCTGAGATTGTCGATCTTCCCGCCAGCGCGCGGGAACGGGCCGGGAAGGGGCCAGCCCGGGCAGCACGTCGCGCCGGCCAGGTGCCGGGCGTGATCTATGGTGCCAAAAAAGACCCCATCATGATTGCCGTGGAAAACCGGCAGCTGAACAAGCTGCTGCACAGCGGCGGTTTCTTTTCCACCCTGTTCAACATCAAGGTGGGCAGCGCTTCCGAGCGCGTGCTGCCGCGTGACGTGCAGTTCGACCCGGTGACCGACCAGCCGGTCCATGTCGACTTCCTGCGCGTCTCCGCCGCCACGACGGTGACCGTTCAGGTGCCCGTCACCTTCCTGAACGAAGACCAGTCCCCGGGCCTGGTCGGCGGCGGCGTGCTGAACGTGGTGCGCTACGAGGTCGAGCTGACCTGCCGCGCCGACGCCATTCCCCAGCAGATCGAGATCGATCTCGCGGGCCTGGAAATCGGCGACGGCGTGCACATCTCCATGGTCAGTCTGCCGGACGGCGTCGAGCCGACCATCACCGACCGCGACTTCACCATCGCCACCATCGCCGCGCCGACGGTGGTGAAGGACGAGGCTGCCGAAGCGGCTGCCGAAGCCGCGGCGGAAGGCGAAGCGGCCGGCGAGGCCGAAGCACCGGCGGAAGCCACGGGCGAGAGCGAGGGCGGCGAGAGCTAAGCCTGCTCCCGGCGGCTCCGGTCTGCCCGGAGCCGCCGCCTTACGCTACGGGAGGCCCGCATGCTGCTGCTTGTCGGGCTCGGCAATCCGGGCCCCCGCTATGCGCAGAACCGGCACAACATCGGCTTCATGGCGGTGGACGAGATCGTCCGCCGCTACGGCTTTTCGCCCTGGCGCAAGCGCTTCCAGGCGGAGACCGCCGAAGGCCGGATGGCCGGCGACAAGGTGCTGGCGATGAAGCCGCAGACCTACATGAACGAGTCCGGCCGCGCGGTCGGCGAGGCCCTGCGCTTTTTCAAGCTGGAGCCCGAAGACGTCATCGTGCTCTACGACGAGATCGACCTGGCGCCCGGCAAGCTGCGGGTCAAGTGCGGCGGCGGCAGCGGCGGCCACAACGGCATCCGCAGCCTGGAGTCCCACATCGGCAAGGAGTTCTGGCGCGTGCGCCTGGGCGTCGGTCATCCCGGCGACAAGGAGCGGGTGCATGGACACGTCCTGAGCGACTTCGCCAAGGCGGACCAGCCCTGGCTGGAGAAGCTGCTCGACGCCGTGGCGGCGGAGCTGCCGACACTCGCGCGCGGCGATGCGCCCCACTTCATGACCAAGGTGGCCGAGGCCATCAACCCGCGGCCTCCCAAGAAAGAGCGCCCGGTCAAAAAAGAAGGCCCGGCCAAACAGGAGCGCCGGGCCGAGAAAGAAGGCCCTAAGCCGCCCCAACGTGACCCCGCCGAGCCCGGAGGCAAGTCTCCAGCCAAGGACGGCGAAACCCCTTCCACAGAGACCGGCTGACCCATGGGATTCAATTGCGGTATCGTCGGCCTGCCCAACGTCGGCAAGTCGACCCTCTTCAACGCGCTGACCGAGACCGCTGCCGCCGAGGCCGCGAACTATCCCTTCTGCACCATCGAGCCCAACGTCGGGCGCGTGCCGGTGCCGGACCCGCGCCTCGACCGTCTGGCGGAGATCGGCAAGTCGGCCAAGGTCATTCCCACCTACCTGGAATTCGTCGACATCGCCGGCCTGGTGCGCGGCGCCTCCAAGGGCGAGGGCCTGGGCAACCAGTTCCTCGCCAACATCCGCGAGGTCGACGCCATCGTCCATGTGCTGCGCTGCTTCGAAGGTGAGGTCACCCATGTCGACGGCTCGGTCGACCCGATCCGCGATGCCGAGACCGTGGAGACCGAACTGCTGCTGGCCGACCTGGAGTCGGCCGAGAAGCAGCGTGACGCCGGCGTGAAGCGGGCGCGCGGCAACGACAAGGAAGCCAAGGAGCGCCTGGCCGTGCTGGAGCCGGTCATCGCGGCGCTGCAGGACGGCAAGCCGGCCCGCAGCGTCACCCTCAGCGACGACCAGCAGCCGGCCTTCCGCCAGTTGCAGCTCCTCACCGCCAAGCCGGTGCTCTATGCGGCCAACGTGGAAGAGGAAAACGCCGCGTCAGGCAACGCCCACTCCGCCCGGGTGGCCGAGCGCGCGGCGGCGGAGGGCGGCGCCTGCGTCGTGGTCTCCGCGGCCATCGAGGCGGAGGTGGCGGCCCTGGAAGATCCGGAAGAAAAGCGCGAGTTCCTGGAAACCCTTGGCCTGGAGGAGACCGGCCTCGCCCGCATCATCCGCGCCGGCTACGAATTGCTGGACCTCGTCACCTTCTTCACCGTCGGCCCCAAGGAAGCGCGCGCCTGGACCGTCAAGCGCCACAGCCGCGCGCCGCAGGCCGCCGGCGTCATCCACACCGACTTCGAGCGCGGCTTCATCCGCGCCGAGACCATCGCCTACGACGACTTCGTCGCCTGCAACGGCGAACAGGGGGCCAAGGAAGCCGGCAAGATGCGCGCCGAAGGCAAGGACTACGTCGCCTCCGACGGCGACGTCTTCCACTTCCGCTTCAACGTGTGAACGCCCGATAGGGGATTTGCGACAAAGGCCCGGTGCACCCAGCGATCCTTAAGCCCGTCGAAGGAGCAGAGAGTTGGCGATCTACCAGACGAAGCCGCCGGGCCGCGCGAACCACCTGCAGATGCTGACCCGCTACAAGGCCTGGGCCAACGACCTCATCTTCGGGGCGGTGTCCGCCCTGCCGGCGGAGGAGGTCGTCAAAGAGCGGCAGACTCTCTTCAAGAGCATGCTGATGACGCTCAACCATGTCTATGTGGTCGACGACATCTTCAAGGCGCACCTGGAAGGCCGCGAGCATGGCTACGCCGCACGCAACACGGAGACGGCGCCGGCCCTCGCGGATCTCTGGGAGGCCACCCGGCAAATGGACCGCTGGTACATCGACCTCGCCGATACGCTCAGTGAAGATGCACTGTCAGAGACCGTGACCTTCACCTTCGTCGGCGGCGGCGAGGGTGCCATGACGCGGCAGGACATCCTGCTCCATGTCGTCAATCACGGGACCTATCACCGCGGCTTCGTCAGCGACATGATGTATCAGGTCCCGGCCAGGCCGCCGGCCAACGACCTGCCCGTCTTCCTGAGGGACGTCTGGACCAGGGCCTGATCGCCTGATGCAGAGCGTCTGATGGCGACAACGGGAGAAAGACATGGGTGAACTGGTTTCATTGACCGCCACCGACGGACACAGGCTGGGCGCCTACGTTGCCCGGCCGGAAGGTCCGGCGAAAGGCGGCCTGGTTGTGGTGCAGGAGATCTTCGGCGTGAATGCGCACATCCGCGCGGTGACCGACGGCTTCGCAAAGGACGGCTACCTGGCCGTCGCCCCCGCCCTCTTCGACCGCATCCGCCCGGGCATCGAACTGGGCTACGAGGCCGACGCTGTCGCCGAAGGCCGGGCCCTGCGCCCGCAGGTGTCCTGGGAAGCGACGATGCATGACGTCGCGGCCGCGATGGGCCTTGCGGCCTCAATGCGCAACGAGGGGGCAGGCAAGGTCGGCGTGATCGGCTACTGCTGGGGCGGCTCCGTCGCCTGGCTTTCAGCCTGCCGTCTCTCCCCGGCCGCCGCCGTCTGCTACTACGGCGGCCACATCCACGAATTTCGGGACGAGAAACCCGCCTGCCCGGTGATGTTCCACTTTGGGGAAGAGGATACGGGGATACCCCTGGACCAGGCGGAGGCGGTCCGCGATGCCCATCCGGACTGCCCCTTCTTCACCTATCCAGCGGGCCACGGCTTCAACTGCGACCTGCGCGGCTCCTATCACGCCGAAAGCGCCGCCCTGGCGCGGCAGCGCAGTCTGGATTTCCTGGCGCCGCTGCTGGGGCAGAGCGCCCGCGCCTGAGCGAGCCGGCGCGGTGCTATGCGCAGGACGTGGATGGCCGCGCATGGTCGCTTTGCTGCGACGGCCAGAGGATACGCGAGCCGGGAAAGCGCACCGTCACACAGGTTCCCTTGCCGACCTCGCTTTCAAGGCTCAACGTACCGCCGTGGAGTTCCGCAAGCGACATGCTTAACGGCAGGCCAAGGCCTGTGCCCTGATGTTTGCGGTTCATGCTGCTGCTGACCTGTCCGAACTGCGACAGGGCCACGGGAATGTCCGCGCCGGCAATCCCGATTCCGTTGTCCTCCACCTGAAGAACAAAGCCCTGCTGCGGCGAGCACAGAGCACGGACAACGATGCGGCCTCCGGGTACGGTAAACTTCACGGCGTTGGTCAGGAGGTTGACGAGGATCTGCCTGACCTTGCATGGGTCGGCCTTGAGCGCGGGCAGATGATTAGCCAGGGAAACCTCGATGGCAATCTGGCCGGCCGCCGCACGCTGCTGGACAAGCACCACCGCAGCCGACACGGCCCCGGCCACGTCGATGGGTTCATCACGAAGTTCGGCGGAACCGGCCTCGACTTTCGAGAGATCGAGAATGTCGTTAATGACGTCCAGCAAGTGACGTCCGGACTCGTAAATGCCCTGCGCGTAGTCCTGATAGCGCCCGCTTTCCGGCGGGATCCGGTCTCGGTCCTTCATCAGTTCCGAAAACCCGATGATCGCGTTCAGCGGTGTCCTCAGTTCATGGCTCATGTTGGCCAGAAACTCTGACTTCGCGCGGTTCGCGGCTTCTGCCTGATCGCGCGCGACCTGCAACTGACCGGCAACCAGACCCAGGCTGGTCTTCTGGTCTTCCAACCGACGGCGCGTTTCCTGCAACTCGGCAATCTGAAGCTGAAGGTTCGTTTCACTCCTGCGCAACGCGTCTTCGGCACGGTTCACCTGTCTGAAGATTTCGCCGACCAGGACGACGCCAAGCAACATCAAGGCGGAGATCACCAGGGCAACAGACTCAGCCGTCAGGTCGGCCGGAAAGGCTGTGCTGTCGCTGAGGTGACGAAACAGGGTGATCGACCGCCGCCCGGCCATCAGCAAAAGCGCCACGGCAATAGCGACCCAGGCCAAACGCCAGCCGGTGACGCGCGTCAGCAAAAGGGCCTTCAACGCCGCCGCAACCTGCAACGTCAGGGAAAGCCCAATCACCGCAACAGTTAAAGTGACACCAAACACTAAACTCGGAGTCTCCGGGAGAAGACGGGAATACCTGCCCAGCTAGATCGAATATAATCATATAAATTATATTTGTAATCTAATTGTTATGTTTTGAGTGTTTTTCGGCGGAAGCCATCGCCGACCCTCCGCGCCAAAGTCAATTTACGCGACTGCTTCTGCCAATTGCGCGCACAACGCGTAAATCTGTCGCCGTCATCTTGGAGGCGGCGCGCCTTCCTCCGCCGCCGGCAAGGCCGTTACCCGATGCCGCGGTCCTTCAGCCGGGCAACCTCTGTCTCCAGCTCGGCGATACGCTGGCGCAGCTTGTCGACGGCGAGCGCGATCAGGTCCTCGCTGTAGCGCGGCGTGATGTGCTGCGGGCAGTTGATGTCCCAGGCCGCGATGTCGAAGAGGATCACCCGCTCCGGCCGGCCGTCGGCGCCCGGGTCGGCCAGGCGCCCGAGCAGATCCGGATCGTCCTCGACCACCCGGGCCCGGCCCCAGAGCTTCACCCTCTGGCGGCCGGCGTAGTCCATCAGGAAGATGTGCGCCCGGTCGTTTTCCGAGAGGTTGCCCAGGGTGATGTACTGCTTGTTGCCACCGAAGTCGGCGAAGCCCAGGGTTTGGTCGTCGAGCACCTTCAGAAAGCCCTTGGGTCCGCCGCGGTGCTGGATGTAGGGCTGGCCGGTGGCGCTGGCGGTGGCGAGGTAGAAGGAGTCCCGCTCGGCGAGGAAGGCGGCGAGGTCCGGCGTGACCCGGTCCCGCCAGTCCTGCTTTTCCGCCATGCGGGCGTAGCCGGTGCGGGAGCCGCGGCGTGCCTGCTCCGCCTTGACGGCATCGCTGAAGGCAACGTCGCTGACCCGCTTCACGGCTCGCCCTGCCGGCCTGCGGCCCGCGCACCGGCGAGCCTGTCCAGGCAGTCCGGCGGCGCGCTCACGCTGCCGTAGTGCTCGTAGCCCTGCAGCAGGCAGACCAGGGCATCCAGGTCTCTTTTGACTCTTGGTTTTGGGGTCAGGTCTTGCATTTCTCATACCTCCTTGGCACGGAGCCCGGCCGCAGGCGCTGGAGGCGAAGCCTGCAGCCGGGACCCCTTGCCTGGATCTGCCGTTGGGCGGGCGGCCCTATGCCGCCGCGCTGGCGCCAGCGGTCGAGACTTCCGGGAAGTCGATCTCGGTCTCGGCCACATGGTTCACGTAGTTGGTCAGCAGATTCAAGGCCACGGTGACTACGATCTCGATGGCCGCGGCATCGTCGTGGCCGGCCTGCTTCAGAGCGGCCAGGTCCTCGTCGCTGACCAGTCCGCGCTTACGGGTCACCGCCGCCGCGAAGTCCAAGGCCGCGGCCAGCCTTGCATCGCCCGAGCGGCCGGCCAGGTTGTCGGCCAGTTCCTCGGCACCGATGCCCAGACTGCCGCCGATGGCGGTGTGGGCGGAGGCGCAGTAGTCGCAGCCGTTCACGCCGGCCACGGTGAGCGCGATGGACTCGCGGGTCTTGGCGTCCAGCCCTGCCCCGCCCAGCGCCTGGCTGAAGCCCAGGTAGGCCTCCAGCGCCGCCGGCGAGGCGCCCAGGGTGCGCAACAGGTTGGGCACGACGCCCAGTTTCTTTTCGACCGCTTCGAAGAGGGTCTTGGTCTTGCCCTCGGCGGCGGCGGGATCAACAGCGGCAATGCGAGCCATGGTCTTCGCTCCTTCAGGTACCGGCCCCGGGACGTCACGATGCTCTTGCGCGATTCCCTTGGGGACCGGGGTTCGATCGCGCCGCCTCAGCGGGCGGCACCGATCATCGGGGGGTTCGTTTCACGACCGCCGCGGAACGCTGCGGTTTCTAGGAAATAGACAGACTTGTCTGTTTATCAAGACCAAAAGCGTTCACAGCCGCGTGAACGGTGCCGGCCCCTCCACCGCGCTCAGATTGCCTGCTCCTGGCGGTCCATCTTGACCCGCGACGCAGACACCCAATATTTAGACAGACCTGTCTAACCGCATTGAGAACGCTGATGGTCTCCAGCAGACGCGAGCACTTGGTCGAAACCGCGACGCAGTTGTTTTCCCAGCACGGCTTTCGCGCCACCGGGATCGACACCATCCTGGCCGAGGCCGGGGTCGCCAAGATGACGCTCTACAATCACTTCAAGTCCAAGGACGAGCTGATCCTGGCCTCCCTGAGGCGCGCCGACGAGCAGACAAGGGCGCACCTGGCGCAGGACATCGCCGCGCGCGGCGGATCGGCCCGCACGCGCCTGTTGGCGGTGTTCGAGGATCTGGCCCGCTGGGTGGAAGAGCCCGCCTTCAATGGCTGCCTTTTCACCAAGGCTGCCGCCGACTATCCCGACGCCCGGGACCCCATCCACGCCCTGGCGGCCGAGCACAAGCGCCTGCTGCGCGGCTTCCTGGAGGGTCTGGCACGTGAGGCCGGCGCCACCGACCCGGCGGCCCTGGCCTGGCAGCTGCAGCTGCTGTTCGACGGAGCGACGGTACAGGCACAGATCTGCGGCGACAGCGGCGCGGCCACCCAGGCGCTGCAGGCGGCGGAAAGGCTGATCGACTCGGCTGCACCCTCTGCAGCCGTGATTCGAGAAGCGTGATTTGAAAGGCGGGTCTGCCGGGCGCGCGTGCTGCGGGTCCCGGCAGAGCCACCGCTGCCGGCCAAACCCAACCGAAGCTCTCACGGGCTTTGGAGCGCCTCGGCAGAGCCTTGAGTTGGCCGTCAGTTCAGCGTTACCGTCTCGCCGTCCGCGCGCACGATCTGCTGGGCATAGATCTCCGGCCGGAAATAGTCGACCAGGTCGTCATCGACGAATCCCTTCACCGTGACCTCCTCGCCCACCTCGACCATGACCCGGTTGCGCCAGCCGATGTAGATGCGCACGCTGCCTGTCTCGTCCTGCAGACGGAACTCGTCCTCATCCAGGATGCGTGTGACCTCGCCCTGCAGTGTGACGCTGGCGCCCCGTTCAATGTCCCCGATCTTGGTGATCTCGGCCGCCATGGCGGCGGGCGCAACGAGGGGAAGGGCGAAAAGGGCAACGACAGCCAGGGGCAAAACCCGCATCCTGCGACTCTCCTTCGGAAGTGATCGTGAAACCGGGGCCCTCACTGGCCCGCGGTGCGGTGCCGTGCTTCGGCCCCGTTCCCATAGATCTGGGCCCGGGGAATGCGGTTTACAGAACCGTGATTGATCGAATTCAGCGATCAGCGCCGTCCCGAGCGCGTCGCGAACCACAGCTTGCCAAGGAACGCGGGGGCGCCCATCTTTGGCGCATGGCGCGTCACGCTGTCCTTCTGGTCGCCGCCTTCCTGCTGGCCGCCTGTGCCGGCCCGCAGCCCAGCTTCTATGCGCCCAAAGAGGGCCGCGACGGCTATGCCGAGGAGACCCTGCCGAAGGGGCTGTACAAGGTTTCCTTTCAGGGCAACCGGGTCACCGCGCGCGAGCAGGCGGAAACCTACGCCCTGTTCCGCGCAGCGGAGCTGACCCTGGAACTGGAGGCGGAGGCCTTCGTCGTCCACGACACGCTGATCGAGCAGCTCACCACGATTACCAGGGACTGGAGCCACGACCCCTGGGCCTACTCCGGCTTTTCGCGGCGCTACCGCTACTACAGCTATCGCCCGTTGACGCCGATCGAGCGGGAATCGACCACCTACCGCGCCGTCCTGACCATCGAGCCCTATTCCGGCGCGCCGCCGCCCGAAGGCGGCAAGCGTCACGACGCCCGCGCCGTGGTGGAGCGCCTGACCGACCGGGTTGTCCGTCCGCCCGCGGAGGATAGTCAGAAGGCCGAAGGTCCTTAAGAAGACACAGCCCCCAGGCCCGCGGAACACAAGGATGTGACCCCCCCGGCCGCCCCCGGCGGGCTACCTTGGCCGCCCAAGTCACAGGTCATTTTCCAAGGGCCACTTTCCGCCGATCAACGAGGGAGCCTCTTCCGTGTCCAAGCTGCATGCGCTCTGCCTTGCCCTGACCCTGCTCGCCGCCGCCTTCACCTTTGCCACCCCCGGAATGGCCGCCTCGGGCGTCGCCGCTGAAGGCACCGTCGTGAAGAAAAGCAACCACTCGGTCGCTGCGACCATCGACCGGCTGGAGGCGATCCTGAAGGAAAAGGGTCTGACGATCTTCGCCAAGGTCGACCATCAGGCCGGCGCCCAGAAAGCCGGGCTGGAGCTGAGGCCGACGATGCTGCTGGTTTTCGGCAATCCCAAGCTGGGCACCCCGCTGATGCAGAGCGGCCAGACCATCGGCCTCGACCTGCCGCAGAAGGCTCTCGCCTACGAGGATGCCGCAGGCGACGTCTATCTCGCCTACAACGATCCGGCTTACCTCGCCGGGCGCCATGCCATCACCGACCGGGAGGAGGTCTTCCAGCGGATCAGCGGCGCCCTCGGCAACTTCACCGACGCTGCCGTCAAATAGGGCCCTGCAGGGGCGTCAGACAGGCTCCGCGAACTCCAGCAGAACCCCGCAGGCGACATGGGGCGGCAGGCGCAACACCTGCTTGCCGTCCCAGTGGACCGGCAGGCCGGAGCGTTCCAGCACCGTTGCGGTGCGTGCCAGATCCTCGACGGCGATGCGCAGCGCCGCCAGCCAGGGGGTCGGCAGGCGGGGGGCGCCGGCCAGCCCGGGATGCAGCAGCGGCAGCATCTCGGCCGTGGTGAATCGCAGCCAGGTGCCCAGGCAGTCCACCTCCACCACCCCGTCGCCGGCGCGCACCCGGTCGAAGCCGAAGAGCTCGGCATAGGGGATCGCCAGAGCCGAAGGGTCCTTCACCACCGAGGTCATGGCAATCAGGCCGGTGGCCCCGTTGGCGTGTTCGCTCCAGCCGTTCTGCCAGACCAGCTCCGGTGTCAGGTGCTGGCAGACGAAGGCCGAGGTGCCGGGGGTCGCCTCCGGCGGCAGATGCAGCAGCTTGAAGCGCGGCCAGACCTCGCCCTCCGGATCCTCCAGAATGCGCTTCAGATCGCGCATGTCGCCGGGCTGAATCCCGGCCCGGCTGAGCGCGCGTGCGGCCAGGGACACGTCGTCGCTGGCGAAGGCCAGCCCCAGCAGCCCTTCGCGGGATTCCAGAAAGCGGTTCAGGTTATTGGTGAACTGGCTGGGGTCGATGATGCCCAGCAGTTCGATGTAGTCGTCGCGGAACATCACGCAGTAGTTGGCGGTGCCCCAGCCGATATGGCGGCCGCGCGGCGACAGGGTGAAACCCAGGCGCTGATAGGCGTCGTGCGCCGCTTCCAGGCCGCGCACCCCGACCAGAACATGATCGATCCCGCGGATCGGCCGGGCCGCCTCAACGCCCCGGTCAGTGACCACCAGCTTCATCGGCTGTGCGCCCTCCCTTCGGACAGGTCAGTCGAGCCGCCCCCGATTCGGCTTCCCTATTCTATCGACTCCGGCCTGCCGTTACAGAACCCGACCTGCAACGGCATCCAGACGGGCCATGACCTCCGGATCGCGCGCCTCCGCAGGGGTGATCACCGCCGCATCCAGGGCGCGGTGGCAGCCGCGGTCGCAGAGCGTGTCGCGGGCGGCCAGCTTCGGCACCACCTGCTTGATCAGCGCCCGCGCCTTGTCGGCGTTGGCCAGCAGGGTCTGCACCACCTGGTCGACCGTGACGTCGTCATGCCCGTCGTGCCAGCAGTCATAGTCGGTCACCATGGCCACCGTCGCGTAGCAAATTTCGGCCTCCCGGGCGAGCTTGGCCTCCGGCATGTTGGTCATACCGATGACGTCGCAGCCCCAGGAGCGGTAAAGCTCCGATTCCGCCCGGGTCGAGAACTGCGGGCCCTCCATGACCATGTAGGTGCCGCCGCGGTGGCAGGGCAGGTCCAGCGCGCCGGCCGCCGCCTCCAGGTGATCGCCCAGGCGCCCGCAGACCGGGTCGGCCATGGAGACATGGGCCACCATGCCCGGCCCGAAAAAGGTCTTCTGCCGGGCAAAGGTCCGGTCGATGAACTGGTCGACGACCACGAAATGGCCCGGCGGCAGGTCCTCGCGCAGCGACCCCACCGCGCTGAGCGAGAGGATCTCGGTCACCCCGGCGCGTTTCATCGCGTCGATGTTGGCGCGGAAGTTCAGGTCCGTCGGCGGCACCTTGTGGCCGCGGCCGTGGCGCGGCAGGAACACCAGGCGCTGGCCGTCCAGCTCCCCGAACAGCAGCGCGTCCGAAGGCTCGCCGAAGGAAGAGACCATCCGGCGCCATTCGGCGTTCTGCAGGCCGTCGATCTCATAGATGCCGCTGCCGCCGATGATCCCGATCACCGGTGGCAGGCCGGCTTCCGCCCCGGGCTGCGCCATGCTCCGTTCCTTTCCTCTCGTTCGATCCTGCCATCCGGTCCTGCCGTCCGGACCTTCCCGCTGGGCCCCCCGTCCATTGGAGGCTGCCGTCTATTGGAGGCTCCATCTGTTGGAGTCTCCCGTGTACTGGACGCTGCCCTGCTTGCCAAGGACCCGCCGTCCAATCGGCCATTCTGAAAGCGCGCCAGGAAAGCGCGCCAGGAAAGCGTAAACGAAGAAGGGCCGCCCAGGAGCGGGCGGCCCTTTTGCTTCAGAGGCTCAGCGCCGGATCAGTGGGGGAAGGTCAGTGAACGTCCGCCCAGACCTTGCGCTTGGCCGCGTAGAGAATGCCGGTGAAGACCAGCAGGAAGAGGATGACCTTGATACCCATGCCCTTGCGGTCTTCCAGCTTCGGCTCTGCCGTCCACATCAGGAAGTTGGCGACGTCGGTGGCCATCTGCTCCACCGTCGCCGGCGTCCCGTCGGCATATTCGACACCGTCGTCGAACAGCGGCATCGCCATGGCAATGCCGTAGCCCGGGAAGTAGGCATTGAAGCTCAAGCCCTCGGAAAGGCCGAGATCCTCGATGCTCTCGACCGGCTGCGGCTCCTCCGGCGGGTCGGGTCGGTTCGCGTCCTCGCCGGCCTCGACGCGCTCTTCGTAGACCTCCAGCATGGTCTCGTAGTTCTCGAGAGCGGCCTCGTACTGCACCTGCCGCTTCTCGGTTTCGAGCGCGAAGATCTGCTGCAGGGTTTCGTCGGAAACCTGATCCTCGTAGCCGTGCCCCATCAGCGCCAGCAGATAGTTCGGCCCGTTCGCACGAGCCTTGGCCATCAGCGAGAGATCCGGCGGCAGAGCACCGCCGTTGGCGAAGGCGGCAGCCTGCGGATTCGGGAAAGGCGCCGGGAAGTAGTCGAAGGGCAGGCCTGCCCGTTCGAACATCTCGCCCTCGTCGTTCGGGCCGTCAATGACGATGGCCTCCGCCGCCATGGCCTTGATCTCGTCCTCGGAGTAGCCGAGCTCGGCGAGATTACGGAAGGCGATGTAGTCCATGCTGTGGCAGCCGGCGCAGACAGCCCGATAGACCTGAAGACCGCGCTGCACGGAGGCCCGGTCGTAGGTTCCGAAGATGCCGTCGAAAGACCATTCAAAACTGGGCAGGGGAATGCCTTCGCCGGCTGCGCGGGCGGTGCCGGGCGCCGCGACGGTCGCACCGGCGGCAGCGGCCAGCGCCGCCAGACCAAAAATCATACCCTTGCGCATCAGGCTTTCTCCATCGGCTTGGCGGGGGCCCCGGCCATAGCGCCGCCGCCGCCTTTCAGGACGGGCTCGCTGATCGAGGTGGGCAGCGGCTTGGGCGTCTCGAAGACACTGAGCAGCGGCAACACGACCAGGAAGTGGAGGAAGTAGTAGGCCGTCGACACCTGAGCTATCAGCAGCCAGAGGCCCTCCGCCGGCTTGGCGCCGGCAAAGCCCAGCAGCACGACGTCGATCGCCAGCAGCACGAAGAAGAGGCGGAAGATCGGCCGGAAGCGCCCGCTGCGCACCGGCGAACGGTCGAGCCAGGGCAGGACGAAGAGCACCGCGATGGACCCGAACATGGCGATCACGCCGCCCAGCTTGGCCTCGATGATGACCACGCCGGTGAAGGGGATGCCGACGTCGAAGGTGATGGCGCGCAGGATCGCGTAGAACGGCAGGAAGTACCACTCGGGCACGATATGCGCCGGGGTCGACAGCGGGTTGGCGGGAATGTAGTTGTCCGCGTGCCCCATGTAGTTCGGGAGGTAGAACACCACCGCCGAGAAAACGACCAGGAAGGCGCCCAGACCGAAGGCGTCCTTCACCGTGTAGTACGGATGGAAGGGAATGGTGTCCTGCGGGCCCTTGGTGTCGATGCCGATCGGGTTGTTGGAGCCGAAGCGGTGCAGCGCCCAGATGTGCAGGATCACCACGCCGACGATCACGAAAGGCAGCAGATAGTGCAGGGCGAAAAAGCGGTTGAGCGTCGGGTTGTCCACCGAGAAGCCGCCCCAGAGCCAGACCACGATGCCGTCGCCGAAGAAGGGAATGGCGGAGAACAGGTTGGTGATGACCTTGGCGCCCCAGAAGCTCATCTGGCCCCAGGGCAGCACATAGCCCATGAAGGCGGTGGCCATCATCAGCAGAAGGATGACGACGCCGAGCATCCATAGCAGTTCGCGGGGCGCTTTGTAGGAGCCGTAGTAGAGGCCGCGGAAAATGTGGATATAGACCACGATGAAGAAAAAGTGTGCGCCGTTCATGTGAACATAGCGCAGCAGCCAGCCGTAGTTCACGTCGCGCATGATGCGCTCGACCGACTCGAAAGCGTGATCGACATGGGCCGTGTACTGCATCGCCATCAAGACGCCGGTGACGATCATGATCACCAGGGTGATCCCGGCCAGGGAACCGAAGTTCCAGAAGTAGCTGAGATTCTTCGGCGACGGGTAGCCGGAGCCGACGGAGTGATCGAGGAACGAGAAGATCGGCAGGCGATGCTCGATCCACTTGATCACCGTGTTGTTGGTCTGAAAACCGCTCATGGCCTGTTCTCCCCTAGCCGATCACGATGGTCGTGTCGCCCGTAAACTCATAGGGCGGCACCGGCAGGTTGGTGGGGGCCGGGCCCCTGCGGATCCGTCCGGAGGTGTCGTAGTGCGAGCCGTGGCAGGGGCAGAACCAGCCGCCGAACTCGCCGCGGTTCTGGCCGGTCTTCTGCCCCAGCGGCACGCAGCCGAGGTGGGTGCAGACGCCGATCACCACCAGCCACTCGGACCGCTGGACCCGGTCCGCATCGCTCTCGGGATCCGGCAGGGTGGCGACCGCCACGTCCTCGGCCTGGGTGATCTGGTCTGCCGTGCGGTGGTCGATGAAGACCGGGCTGCCGCGCCAGGTGACTGTAATCCTCTGGCCTTCGGCGATCGGCGAGAGATCGACCTCGGTGGATGAGAGAGCCAGCACCTCGGCCGAAGGATTCATCGAATCGATCAGCGGCCAGGCGACCGCACCGGCGCCGACGGCGCCCATGGCACCGGCAGCCAAGTAGAGAAAATCGCGCCGCGTTTCGCCCGTTTCGACCTGGGCAGGTGTGGCGGTATCAGCCATACGTCTTCCCCTAGAGATCCCACTGATGGCGCTCTACCGGCCACGAGCCCATGTTGCAGAACCACGGGCCGAAAGCGCCGCCTTGTACGAACTTATCGTCTCTGGGGGCATCAGACATGTGGCAAGCTGCCGCAGCGCGACGCCCCCATCGCTCGCTTACCGGGGTCGATATAGAGTAATTTCCGTGGGAACGCAAAGCCCCTGAATTCGGCCCCGCCCCCCAGGACTCGCTAGGGACTCACCGGTGACTCCGGCGGGACTCGCCAGATCCGCGAACCATCTGAAGCTGCAATTCCACCGTCCTATGCGCCTTGCCCTCTTCCAGCCCGATATCCCGCAAAACACCGGCGCCCTGATCCGCCTGACGGCCTGTCTGGGCGTCCCGCTGGATATCATCGAACCCTGCGGGTTTTTGCTCGACGACAAGCGCCTGCGGCGGGCCGGGCTGGACTACCATGACCAAGCGGAACTCCGCCGCCACAGCTCCTGGGAAGCCTATCAGCAACACCTTAACGGCCGGTTGCTGCTCTTGACGACCCGGGGCGGCACCGCCTACACCGACTTCGAGTACCAGACGGGCGATACCCTTTTGCTGGGGCGGGAGTCGGCCGGGGTTCCGGATGCCGTGCACGATGCCGCCACGGCCAGACTGGTGATCCCCTTGCGCCCGGAAACGCGGTCGCTGAACGTCGCCCTGGCCGGCGCCATGGCTCTGGGCGAGGCGCTGCGGCAGACGGCTGGCTTTCCCGGCGGCTTTCCCGGGAAGGACACGGAAACCTAGCTCCGGGCAACGGCAGGACTTTGGGGGAACAGCGGGCCGATGACAGACCCGAACGAAGACCACAAGCAGCAGGCAAAGGCCTGGTTCGAGGACCTGCGCGACCGGATCTGCACCGCCTTCGAAGCCCTGGAGGACGAAATCGAAGGCCCCAACGCGGAGCGTTTCGCGGACCGCGCGCCGGGGCGCTTCGAGCGCAAGGCCTGGGACCGGCCGGACGGGGGCGGCGGGGTCATGGCCCTGATGCGCGGCCGGGTCTTCGAGAAGGTCGGCGTGAACGTCTCCACGGTGTTCGGCAGCTTTTCGCCGGAGTTCGCCAAGCAGATCCCCGGGGCCGATGAAGACCCCCGATTCTGGGCCAGCGGCATCTCGCTGGTCGCGCACATGCAGTCGCCCCTGGTTCCCGCGGTGCACATGAACACCCGCCACATCGTCACCACCAAGAGCTGGTTCGGCGGCGGCAGCGATCTCAACCCGATGTTTCCCGACGACGGCGACACCGCCGACTTCCACGCTGCCTTCAAGGCCGCCTGCGACCGCCACGACGCGGACTACTACCCGCGCTTCAAGAAGTGGTGCGACGAATACTTCTTCATCCCCCACCGCGGCGAGGCGCGCGGCGTCGGCGGCATCTTCTACGACTACATCGACAGCGGCGACTGGGGGCAGGACTTCGCCTTTACCCGGGACGTCGGCAGCGCCTTCCTGGAGATCTATCCCCAGCTCGTGCGCCGCCATATGCACGCGCCCTGGAGCGACGAACAGCGCCGCCACCAGCTCTTCCGCCGCGGCCGCTACGCCGAGTTCAACCTGCTCTACGACCGCGGCACCAAGTTCGGCCTGCAGACCGGCGGCAACGTCGAGGCCATCCTCATGAGCCTGCCCCCCGAAGCCGCCTGGCCCTAAGCGGCCTGCTTTAGGCTGCCCGGTGCTAAGCGGCCCGCCTTGAGAGTTCGGCGAGGCAGGCCTTGCGGTCCGGCGCGAAGTCGCGCTCGATCCACCAGGTCTCGACGGCCTCCAGCAGGTCGCCGACCTGTGGGCCGGGCTGGACGCCAAGCGCCAGCACGTCGCTGCCGTTCAAGGGAAAGCGCCGCGGCGTCCAGGTCACGACCTGGCCGAGCGCGGCCTGCAGCTGCTCCACATCGCTGTTATCCCGCGCCGCCTGCAGGACCAGATCGTCGGCCACGGCCGATGCGCCGGCCCGGTAGAGGGCACCACGCAGGGCCACCCGGACCGCTTCCGCATCGGTTGCCGCGTCGAGGCCGCGCCGTGCCGCCTTCACAGCCGGTGGCGGGTCGGCGAGGCGCTCCAGCTTTTCCGTCTGGGCCCCGGAAAACCGCAGCCGCCCGGCCACCGCCGCGGCGGGCGGGCGCTGCGCCGGCAACAGGGCGGCCAGGCGCATGACCGGGTCGTCGTGGCCGACCTCGCCCTGGGTCAGGAGACGTTCCAGCGTCGCAAGATCCCCGGCCTCCGGGAGAAACGCCTGAAGGATCGCGTGGTCGCGCATCAACGCCAGCGCCGGCAGCGGATCGCCTGCGGCGAGCAGCTTCAGGAACTCCACCCGCAGCCGCTCGCCCGAGAGGCTGCGCAGCCGCGGCGCCAGCGCCGTCATCGCCGCCAGCAGCGCCTCGTCCGGCCGGACCCGGCCGTAGTGGGCGTGGAAGCGGAAGAACCGCAGCAGGCGCAGATAGTCCTCCTCGATGCGGGCGCGGGGGTCGCCGACGAAGCGGACCCGCCCGGCGGCCAGGTCCGCCCGCCCGCCGAAGGGGTCGAAGAGGTGTCCGTCGGGGCTGCAGGACATGGCATTGAAGGTGAGGTCCCGGCGCGAGGCGTCGGCCATCCAGTCGTCGGTGAAGGCGACGACCGCGCGCCGCCCGTCGGTCTCCACGTCCTCGCGCAGGGTGGTGATCTCAAAGGGTTTGTGTCCGGCAACGGCGGTGACCGTGCCGTGATCCAGTCCGGTCGGGATGACCTTGATGCCGGCGTCGCGCAGCAGGGCCATCACGCTCTCCGGCTTGTCGGCGGTAGCGATGTCGACGTCGTTGACGGGCCGCCCGGCCAGGGCGTCGCGCACGCAGCCGCCGACGAAGCGCACCTCGCCGCCGCCCGCTGTCAGAGCAGCGACCACCTGGCGCGTCTCCGCTGCGACCATCCAATCCTGGATTTCCAGCCGGTCCGGCTGAGACATGATGCTTTGGCCCCGCAGCCCCTCATCATTCCGACGCGGCCCCTGACGGCGCCGACGAGCCAGAGCAGATCAGGGTTTGCTGGATCGCCGAAGACGATCCAGCAAACCCTGTGAATCTGCTCTGACTCTTACAAATAGAGCGGATTCACATGATTAAATGAAACCACAAAGTGCTTTCGTTTAATCATGACCCGCTCTAGTCGGCGGGATGGGCCGGCACCACTTCGCCATCGACGAAGGCCGGCGGCAAGACTTTCGTGCCGGGGGCCACGCCGCGGTCGAAGCCGACCAGCAGCAGGGAGGCTGTCATCAGAACCACGCCGGCCAGCGCCATCCACAGCCAGGGCACGGGCTCCTCGCCCGGCAGCACGCGGCCGTCAGCGGCGGCGGCGCGCTGGCGGCGCGCCCACCAGACGTAGAGACCGTAGAGAATGAAAGGCGCCAGCATCGGCAGGATGACGACCAGAAAGACTCGGATCATGGGTTCAACAAATCCCGGTCCTCCAGGACCTCGACAAGGTTGGAAAGCATTCCCGCGGTGGCGCCCCAGATAAAGTAGTCACCAAAGGGATAGGCGTAGAAGTAGCGGGTCTTGCCGTGAAACACACGGCTGTGTGTCTGGCGGTTGGCAGGGTCCAGGAAGAACGTCAGCGGGACCTCGAAGATCTCGTCCACCTCCCCGGCCTCGGCCTGCAGGATCAGGGGCGGCGTGACCAGGCCGATCACGGGAATGACGCAATAACCCGTGCGCACCACATAGCTGTCCAGGCGGCCGACAAGGCGCACGCTTTCGCGGCTCAGCCCCACCTCTTCCTGGGCTTCCCGAAGGGCGGCGGCTTCCGGCCCGTCGTCGCCCGGGTCGATCCGGCCCCCGGGAAAGCTGATCTGGCCGGGATGATCGGGCAGATCCTTGCTGCGGCGGGTGAGCATGACCGTCACCTCGGCGCCGCGGTTGACGATGGGCACCAGAACCGCCGCGTCGCGCAGCGGGCTGGCGGGATCGTAGAGGTCCGGGTTGAGATCGTGATCCCCGCGCGGCGCAGCGGCGGTGGCCGGCGACTCCGGCGCGCCCCGCCGGGACGGCTCCGGCAGATCCGCCAGACGCAGCAGGATATCGTCCAATCTCACGCCGCTGGCCCTCTCACGTCCGCATCGTGCCTCTTTTTCATGCCTCAGGCCGCGCTTCCCAGCGGGAAGAACAGCCCGCCGCTCCAGACGCCGAGGGTGCCCGGCGGCGCTCCGTCATCAGCCGGCGCGCTCACCGCCAGCTCGGCAAGCTCATAGTAGACCGGGCGCAGGATGCGCGCCTCAAGCCCGTCCCGTACTTCTATATAGGGCCTGGGTCCGGCCCTTTCATCGCCGTTCCCCTCATCGGCGTTTTGGGCTGCACCCGCCGCAATCCGCAGCGGATGGGCCGCGCCGGCCTCTACCCAGTCGTCCAGATTTGTACGGAAACTGAGGGTCTGGCCCCTGTCGCGGCCCTTCACGGAAAGTTCAACGGCCACGAAGGGCACGTCTTCGACCGAGATGCGCCCCTTTTCCACCGGTGTCTGCAGCCAGTAGGCCCCCTCGCCGTCGCGCCGCAGCACCGAAGCGAAGAGTTTCACCAGGGCTTTGCGATGAATCACCGAACCCTGATGAAACCAGGTGCCGTCGCGGGCGATTCGAATGTCCAAATCGTTCGCTTCTGCGAACACTTCGGCGCCTGGTGACTGGTCAGCGGCCATCGAAAGCCTTATCCTTAACGTTAACATATCAGCGGTCGGCCGCGCCCCGGCGCTTCAGGCATCGGTGCTTCAGGCATCGGTGCTTCGCGGATCAGCGCTTGGGCAAGGGTCTGCCTGAACCCATCTTACCGTTGGGAGACGCTGCCACGTGACGACAACCCCGACCCAACAGGCCCCTGCGGACTCCGCCGCGCTGGCCGAACACATCGAGGAACTGGGCGACAAGCTTGCCCGGGTGCGCGAGAGCATCGGCCAGGTCATTTTCGGCCAACAGGAGGTCGTCGATCAAACCCTTATCACGCTGCTGGCGGGCGGCCATGCCCTGCTGATCGGCGTGCCGGGACTGGCCAAAACGCGCCTGGTGGAGACCCTGGGCGCCGTCTTCGGGCTGGAAGACAAGCGCGTGCAGTGCACGCCGGACCTGATGCCGGCCGACATCCTGGGCTCGGAGGTGCTGGAGGAGGGCGAATCGGGGCGCCGCTCGTTCCGCTTCATCCCGGGGCCGGTGTTCTGCCAGCTGCTGATGGCCGACGAGATCAACCGCGCGAGCCCGCGGACCCAGTCCGCCCTGCTGCAGGCGATGCAGGAGCACCGGATCACCGTGGCCGGCCATGGCCACGACCTGCCCCGGCCGTTCCACGTTCTGGCGACCCAGAACCCCCTGGAACAGGAAGGCACCTATCCCCTGCCGGAAGCGCAGCTTGACCGCTTTCTCCTGGAAATCGACGTCGGCTATCCGGAACTGGACGCTGAGCGGCGCATCCTGCTGGAGACCACCGGTCCGGAGCAGGCCAATGCGGAAGCGGTGATGGACGCGAACGAATTGATGGAGGTCCAGCGCCTGGTGCGGCGCGTGCCGGTGGGCGAAAGCGTGGTCGAGGCCATCCTCGCCATCGTGCGCAACGGCCGGCCCGTGACCAGCGACCTGGAGGAGGTCCGCAGCCAGGTCGCCTGGGGGCCGGGGCCGCGCGCCAGCCAGGCCCTGATGCTCGCCGTCAGGGCCCGCGCCCTGATCGACGGGCGCTTCTCGCCCTCGGTGGAAGATGTCGTGCATCTGGCCGGTCCGGTGCTGAGGCACCGTATGGCGCTCAGCTTCGCCGCGCGGGCCGACGGCGTGACGCTGGACCACATCATCGCACATCTGACCGCCCCCTATGGCTGATCGGCGAAGGGACACCATGGGCAAGACTGGGGCCAGGATCAGGCTGCAAACAGGCGACGTGAAGAAAACCGACGTGGAGACAAGGCGCGGGGTCGTTAAGCGCGCATGAGCGCAACCCTTCCGCTGCGGCATCGCGCCGAGCAGTTGGCGGCAACCCTGCCGCCGCTTCTGGTCGCGGCTGAACGGGTTGCCTCGACCGTGGCCCAGGGTGTGCACGGCCGCCGCCGGGTGGGCCAGGGCGAGACGTTCTGGCAGTTCCGCCACTACGACATGGGCGACCAGCCGCAGTCCATCGACTGGCGCCAGTCGGCCAAGTCCGACATGGTCTTCGTCCGCGAGATGGAGTGGGAAGCTGCCCAGTCGGTCTGGATCTGGCGCGACACCTCGCGCTCCATGTCCTGGACCTCGGACCGCAATCATCCCACCAAGCGGGAGCGCAGCGACCTGCTGGCGCTGGCCCTTTCGGTGCTGCTGATGCGCGGCGGGGAGCATGTGGCGCTGCTCGGCTCCGGCTTCCGGCCCTCCAGCAGCCGCGCAACGCTCTCGCGCATTGCCCATATGCTGGAAAACCAGGACCTTTCGGAGGAGGAACTGCCGCCGGCCTTTCCGCTGCCGCGCAGCGCGCAGATCGTGCTGATCGGCGACTTTCTGGCGCCGCTGGAACAGATCGACCGGGCGCTGCGCTACTACGGCGAAAGCGGCCTCAGGGGCACGGTCCTGCAGGTGCTCGATCCGGCCGAGGAGAGCCTGCCCTACGAGGGCCGGGTCAACTTCGAGGGACTGGAAGAGGAAGCGCCCTGGCTGGTGTCGCGGGTCGAATCGGTGCGCGACAGCTACGGCAAGCGCCTGGCAGAACAGCGCGAGGGACTGCGGGACATCACCCGCGCCCTCGGCTGGGGCTGTGACTTCCATCACAGCGATCAGCCGCCGCAGGCGGCGCTGTTGCGTCTCTACACCACCCTGTCGCAGGTCCCGGTATGAGGGCGGAACGATTATGAGGGCGGCCCCATGATGAACCTCGGCCTGCTCGCCTTCGCCCAGCCCTGGCTGCTGCTGGCCCTGCTGGGACTGCCGGTGCTCTGGCTGCTCCTGCGGCTGACACCGCCGGCGCCGCGGCGCCTGTCGTTTCCCGCCATCCGCCTGCTGATCGGCCTGCGGGTTCCCGAGGAAACCCCGGCGCGCACGCCCTGGTGGCTGCTGCTGCTGCGCCTGCTGATCGCCGCGCTGATCATCCTCGGCCTCGCCCAGCCGCTGCTGAACCCGGCGGCCCAGCTTTCCGGCAACGGGCCCATGCTGCTGGTGGTCGACGACGGCTGGTCGTCGGCGCGCTTCTGGCAGGCACGCCAGATCATCGGCGGCAACCTGCTGGCCCAGGCCGAACGCGAGGGCCGCGCGGCCGCCATCCTGACCACCGCCCCCGATGCCCAGGGCGACCCGCCCACGGTTTCCAGCCTGCTGCCGGCGGCCGAGGCACGGCGCGTGCTGCAGGGCATGCGCCCGAAGCCCTGGCCCAGCGACCGGGCGGCGGCGCTGGAGGCTTTGGACGCCTTCGCCGGCGAGGGGTCCTCGCCGGTGGTCTGGCTGTCCGACGGTCTCGGCGACAGCGACGCGCGGGCCCTGGCGGAAGCCCTGCAGCGGCTCGGCAGCCTGCATGTGCTGCGCGAGCAGGGCAGCGCCCTGCCCCACCTGATGCTGCCGCCGGAAACCGAGGGCGTCGACCTGGTGGCCCGTGCCCTGCGGGCCGATGCCAGCGGGCCCGGACGGGCCGAGGCCCTGGGGCTTGCCGCCGACGGCCGTATCCTGGTCAAGGCCCCCCTGCTCTTCGCCCCCGGCGAGGCCGAGGCCCGGACGCTCCTGGACCTGCCGACGGAGATGCGCAACCGCATCGCCCGCATCGCGATCGAGGGCGAGACCACGGCCGGCGCCACGGTTCTGCTGGACGAGCGCTGGCGGCGGCGGCCCGTCGGGCTGGTCGACGCCGGCAGCCAGGAAAACCAGCCCCTGCTCAGCGAGACATACTTCCTCGCCCGCGCGCTGGAGCCCTTCACGGAACTGCGCCAGGGCCGCGTGGAGACGCTGCTGCAGCGCCAGCTTGCCGTCATGGTAGTGCCCGACGCCGTCAGCCTCAGCGAAACCGACCGCGAGGCCATCACCGCCTGGGTCGGCCGCGGCGGCCTGCTGCTGCGCTTTGCCGGGCCGCGCATCGTCTCCCTGTCACCGGAGGCCGCGGCAGCCGAACAACAGAGCGACCTGCTGCCGGTAAGCCTGCGCGGCGGCGACCGGGTTCTGGGCGGCGCCCTGACCTGGGATACGCCGGCCCAGCTTGCGCCCTTTGCGGGCGACAGCCCCTTTGCGGAACTGGCCCTGCCGGACGACGTACTGATCCGCCGCCAGGTGCTGGCCGAACCCTCCCTCGATCTTGCCGAAAAGACCTGGGCGCGCCTGGCCGACGGCACGCCGCTGGTCACCGCCGACCGGCGCGGTGAAGGCTGGGTGGTGCTGTTCCACACGACCGCCAACACCGACTGGTCCAACCTGCCGATCTCCGGCCTTTTCGTTGACATGCTGCGCAGCGTGATGGCGGTGAGCCAGGGCATCAGCGGCAGCGCCAGCGGACAGGCCCTGCCGCCCATCGAGGTCATGGACGGCTTCGGCAGCCTCGGTCTGCCCTCTGCCGCGGTCCTGGCGATCGAACCGGATGAGGACCGCCCGGCCGTGGTCACCGCACAGCAGCCGCCCGGCTACTACGGCAACGACAGTCTGCGCCAGGCCCACAACATGAGCACCAGCGTCACCGCGCTGGAACCGCTCGGCGACCTGCCGGGCGGCGCCACCGAGGGGCTCTACCACGAGAGCCCGGAAACCGATCTGAAGCCCTGGCTGCTGACTGCGGCGCTGATTCTGGCGCTGGCGGACCTGCTGATTTCCCTGGCCCTGCGCGGCCTGCTGCCGCTGGCGGGCCGGCGCGCCGCCGGCGGTGCCGCCGCCGCGCTGCTGCTCGCCGTCGTGGCCATGGGTGCAAGCCCGGGGGCTTTGGCGCAAAGCGGGCCCCAGAGCGGGGGCCAGAACGTTGCCGGCAACGACGACAGGGCGCTGGAAGCGACGCTCACCACCCGCCTCGCCTTCATCGAGACCGGCAGTTCCTCGATCGACGAGATCAGCCGCGCCGGCCTTGCCGGGCTGACCCGCGTGCTCGAACTGCGCACCTCGGTGGAAGCCGGCCAGCCGCTCGGCATCGTTTTGGGCCGCGACGACCTCTCCTTCTTCCCGCTGATCTACTGGCCGGTGACCGCCGAGCAGCCTGACCTGAATGCCGGAGCAGTGGAAGAGGTGAACCGCTACCTGGCCAACGGCGGCACGATCCTCTTCGACCTGCGCGAAGCAAGCAGCGGCATGCAGCTCTTCGGCGCCAGCAGCCAGGGCACCCGCGACCTGCAACGCCTGACCCGCGGCATCTCGATCCCGCCGCTGGAGCCGGTTCCCACCGACCATGTGCTGCGCAAGTCGTTCTATCTGATGGAGGAGTTCCCCGGCCGCTTTACCGGCGGCGCGCTGTGGCTCGAGGCCCAGAGCGAGAACATCAACGACGGCGTGGCCTCGGTGCTGATCGGCAGCAACGACTGGGCCGGTGCCTGGGCGGTCAACCGCCTGGGCCGGCCGATGAACGCCGTGGTGCCCGGCGGCCCGCGCCAGCGCGAAATGGCCTATCGCTTCGGCGTCAACCTGGTGATGTACGCGCTGACCGGAAACTACAAGGCCGATCAGGTGCACATCCCCTTCATTCTTGAAAGGCTCGGCCAGTGAGCGCGCTTTCCCTGCAGTGGGCACCGTTGATCCCGGCCGCCCTGCTGGCGGTGCTCGCGGGCCTCGCCGTCGTGCTGCTGGCCCTCGCGCTCTGGCGGCGTGCCTCCGGCGTGTTCTGGCGGGGCACGGCCTTTGCCGTGCTGCTGCTGGCGCTGGCCAATCCCTCCCTGGTGGAGGAGCAGCGCGACCCCCTGAGCGACGTCGTCTTCGTGGTCGCCGACGAGAGCAGCAGCCAGGCCATCGGCGAGCGGCGCGGGCAGACGGAAACGGCGGTCGATCACCTGCTCGAAGAGCTGGCGCTGCTGCCGGATACGGAGGTGCGGCTGGTGCGCGCCGGTGCCGGGCGCAGCACCCTGGAGGACGCGGGCACGCGCCTTTTCGCACCGCTGCGCCAGGCCCTCGCCAAGGTGCCGCGGCAACGCATCGCCGGTATCATCCTGGTCAGCGACGGACAGATCCACGATCTGCCGGAAACCGTCGAGAGCCTGGGGATCGAGGCGCCCGTTCATCTTCTGCTCACCGGCGAAGAGAACGAAGGCGACCGCCGCCTGATGGTGACCCAGGCGCCCAGCTTCGGCATCGTCGGCGATCAGCTGACGGTCAAGGTGCGGGTCGACGACCTGATCGGCGAAGTCGGCGAAGAGGACACCGGGCCGCGCGGCAGCGGGCGCGTCATCCTGCGCCAGGACGGTGAGGTCACCCAGAGCCTGGAGGTGCGCATCGGCGTCGAGCAGGAAATCCCCTTCGAGCTCGATCACCGTGGGCCGAGCGTCCTGGAGATCGAGGCCTCGCCGGGCCCGGAGGAGCTGACCCTGGCCAACAACCGCGCCGCCCTGGTGGTGAACGGGGTGCGCGACCGCCTGCGGGTGCTGCTGGTCTCCGGCGAGCCCCATGCGGGCGAGCGCGCCTGGCGCAATATCCTGAAGTCCGACCCCTCGGTCGATCTCGTGCACTTCACCATCCTGCGGCCGCCGGAAAAGCAGGACGGCACCCCGATCCGCGAGCTGTCGCTGATCGCCTTTCCGACGCGCGAACTCTTCGAGATCAAGCTCGACGAATTCGACCTCATCATCTTCGACCGCTACCGCCGCCGCGGCGTGCTGCCGAGCATCTACCTGGAGAACGTCGCCGACTATGTCGAAAAGGGCGGCGCCCTCTTCGAGGCGGTGGGCCCCACCTTCGCGACCCCCCTGTCGCTCTACCGCACGCCGCTGGGGCGCGTGCTGCCGGGCGAACCGACGGGCCAGATCTTCGAGGGCGGCTTCTATCCGGAGGTGACGGAGCTGGGCCGGCGCCACCCGGTCACCGCGGGTCTGGATGGCGGCAGTCTGACCGACGGTGCCACCCTGACCGACGGCACGGAGGCACCGGAAGCGCCGCCCTGGGGCCGCTGGTTCCGCCACATCGATGCCGACCGCAGCCGCGGCGCCATCGTGATGCAAGGCGTCGAGGACCGCCCGCTGCTGCTGCTGGACCGCGTCGGCGAGGGCCGGGTCGCCCAGTTGATGAGCGATCACATGTGGCTCTGGTCGCGGGGCTTCGAGGGCGGCGGTCCGCAGGCGGAACTGCTGCGCCGCATCTCCCACTGGCTGATGAAAGAGCCGGATCTGGAAGAGGAAGACCTGCGCGCCCGGGTGCGCGGCGGCCAGCTCCAGATCACCCGGCGCTCCCTGGCCGAGGAGCTGCCCGGCATCACCGTGACCCTGCCGTCCGGCGAGCAGCGCAGCCTGACCCTGACGCCCGACGGGCCGGGCCGGGCCGGCGCCCTGCTGGCGGTCGAGGAAGACGGCCTCTATCAGATCACCGACGGCACCCTGACCACCCTGGCCGCCGCCGGCCCGCTCAATCCGCTGGAACTGCGCGACCCGCGCTCTTCGGGCGCCCTGGTGCAGCCGCTCACCCGCGAGAGCGGCGGTACGGTGCGCCGCCTGGCCGGGCAGGACCTGCCGGAACTGCGCAAGGTCAGCGCCACCCGCGACCGTTTCGGCCGCAACTGGATCGGCGTGAAGCGCGGCGACGGCTACGTCGTCACCGGCGTGCTCCAGATCCCCTTGCTGCCCGCGCTGCTTGTGCTCCTGGTTGCATTGGGCACCGCGGTTCTTGCGTGGCAGCGCGAAGGGCGCTAGCTAGAAGCCATCATGCAACGCCAGAAGCGACTCGCGCCGCTGACGAGCCCTATCATGCTGCTCGTCTTCGTTATCCTCTGCCTGCTTGCCGGGCGGCTGGGGGCGATGATCACCGCGCCGGCGCTGGACACCTGGTACCCGACCCTGGTCAAACCGGACTGGACGCCGCCCAACGTCGTCTTCCCCGTGGCCTGGTCGCTGATCTTCCTGGCCATCGGGATTGCCGCCTGGCTGGTTTGGAAACACGCGGAGCGCGGCGAACTCGGCCTCCCGCTCGGGCTGTTCTTCCTGCAGCTCGGACTGAATGTTGCCTGGTCCTTCGCCTTCTTCGGCCTGCAGGACCCGCTGCTGGGGCTCCTCGTTCTGGCCGCGCTGATCGGCGCGGTGGTGGCGACCACGCTCTCCTTTGCGAAGATCCAGAGCGCCGCAGGCTGGCTCTTTCTGCCCTACATCCTCTGGCTCGGCTATGCGGGAGCCCTCAACCTCGCCATCTGGCGCCTCAACAGCTAGCCGTTAAGCGACGGAGCGGCGAAGACGCCTCCGTGAAGAGCCGCTGGCTTTGCCGGCACGGGCGATGACCCCGTAGACCTCCTCCAGGGCCCCGGCCACCAGGGCCTTCACCTGAAAGCGCTCCGGCTCCACCGGGCCGGGCAGGGAAAGGCCCGCCGCCGCCGCGGAGGAAAAGCCGAAAGCGCCGTAGTAGACCGGGTCGCCGACCACGACACAGATCCGGTGCTTCCTCTTCGCGGCCGTCTCCAGACTGTGGGCAACCAGGGCGCGCCCGATGCCGCGGCCCTGCTGCGCCGGCTCCACCGCCAGGGGGCCGAGCAGGATCGCCGGAGTTTCGTCGATGCGGATCGGCCAGTAGCGGATCGAGCCCAGCAGGCCGCCGTCTTCGGCGATGGCGGAAAAGCAGAGCTCGGCCAGCGGGTCGATGCCCCGGCGCAGGCGATAGACCGTGCGCTTGGTCCGGTCGAAGCCGAAGGTCCGGTCAAGAAGGGGAGTATTGAGGGCGGCGTCGTCGGGCCGCTCGGGCACCAGGGTGAAGGTCATGATCTCTTGTCCAGGATGGCCGGCCCCGTTGTGTCGGGGGAAACGGCGCAGGGAAACTGCAGGCGTGAGGGCGCGCGCAAGGCGCGGTGGCTCAACGTCGTCGTCGCAGTCTCTCCTGGGTCCTCAAGGGATCGTCCTCTTCCTTCAAATCCTTGCCGCGTCAGCGCGAATCGGCATGCGACCAGCGGCACTGGCGGGCTGCATTATCACAGTTCGCTAAAAGATGCCAGTCCCGCCGTATCGGCTGCACTCACGGCCGCGGGCGCAGGACCGCTTCCAGACCTTGGTCCCAATAGGGCTCCGGGCCGAAGCGCTCGATCAGGAAGTCGACGAAGGCCCGCACCTTGACCGAGAGATTGCGGTGATGGGGATAGACCGCATAGATCCCCTGCTCGCCCAGGGGAAAGCCGCACATCACCGGCACCAGACGGCCGCTCAGCAGGTGCGGGCTGACGATGAAGCTGGGCAGCAGGGCGATGCCCATGCCGGCCAGGGCGGCGCTGCAGAGCGCATCGCCGTTGTTGGCGAGGAAGGGCCCCTTCACCTTGACCCGCAGTGGCCCGCGCGGCCCCTGGAAGCGCCAGAGATCGCGCTGGTCGACGTTGGAGTAGATCAGGCAGTCGTGCTCGGCCAGCTCCGCCGGCTGCCGCGGTTCGCCGCGGCGCGCCAGGTAGTCCGGGCTGGCGCAGAGCAGCGCGCGGCTGGGCGCCAGGCGCCGGGCGATGAGGCTGGAGTCGCGCAGGCCGCCGATGCGGATCGCCAGGTCGTAGCCCTCCTCGATCAGGTCGACGAAACGGTCGTTCATCACCGCGTCGACGACGATCTGCGGATAGCGGGCATGGAACTCCGGGATCGCCCGGGCGAGGTGGAGAAAGCCGAAGGACATGGGCGCGTTCAGCTTGAGGAGGCCATGCGGCGCCTCGGCCAGGTTGCTGACCGCCGTCTCCGCCGCCTCGGCCTCGTCCAGCACCCGGCGGCTGGCCTCGTAGAAGGTGGCGCCGGCCTCGGTCAGCGACAGGCGGCGCGTGGTCCGGTTCAGCAGCCGCACGCCCAGGCGGTCCTCCAGCCGGCCGATCTGCTTGGAGACCGCGGATTTGCTGATCCCCAGGCTCCGGGCGGCCGCTGAAAAGCCCTCCGCCTCAACGACTTCGGCAAAAACCTCCATGGCATCCAGACGCGGCATGGCACTGTTTCTCCCTGGAAACAATCATGTTCCGTAACACAGTATTATTATCCTAAAGAGAACGCCTTAGCTATGGTCCATCGCGCGGCGCAGGAGCCGCCGAGACACAGAGGAACACATACGAACCAAGGGGACAGGCGAAGATGACCAAGATACTCGTGCTCTACTACAGCAGCTATGGACACGTGGAAACGATGGCCGGTGCCATCGCCGAGGGCGCGCGCGAGGTCGAGGGCGTCGAGGTCACGGTCAAGCGCGTCCCTGAATTGATGCCCGAGGACGTGGCCAAGAACGCCGGGGTGAAGCTGGACCAGGCCGCCCCCATCGCCGAGCCGGGCGAACTGGGGGACTACGACGCCATCATCTTCGGCACGCCGACCCGCTTCGGCAACATGGCCGCGCAGATGCGCAACTTCCTGGACCAGACCGGCGGGCTGTGGATGAAGGGCGCGCTGATCGGCAAGGTCGGCAGCGTCTTCGCCTCCACCGCCACCCAGCACGGCGGGCAGGAGACGACGATCACCTCCTTCCACACGACCCTGCTGCATCAGGGCATGGTCATCGTCGGCCTGCCCTACAGCTGCCAGGACCAGATGACCCTGGACGAGATCGCCGGCGGCTCGCCCTACGGCGCGACGACCATCGCCGCGGGCGATGGCAGCCGCCAGGTCAGCGAGAAGGAGCTGGGCATGGCCCGCTTCCAGGGCCGCCACGTGGCGGAGATCGCGGCCAAGCTGGCCAAGTAGTACGAAATGAACCGGGCGCGGCCCGCCTGCCGCGCCCCCTTTTCCGGGACAAGAGCGATGATTGAGATCAAACCCTTCGACGGCCTCGGCCAGTTCCAGAACGAGTGGCTGGCGGCCCGCTATCACTTCAGCTTCGCCAACTACTACGACCCGGCGCAGATGGGCGTCGGCAGCCTGCGCGTCTGGAACGACGACACCATCCGCCCGGGTACCGGTTTCGACATGCACGGTCACCGGGACATGGAAATCATCACCTACGTGCGCGAAGGCGCCATCACCCACCAGGACCACCTGGGCAACAAGGGCCGCACCGAAGCGGGCGACGTGCAGGTCATGTCCGCCGGCACCGGGATCATGCATGCCGAGTTCAACCAGGAAGAGGACCCGACCAAGATCTTCCAGATCTGGATCGAGCCGGCGGTCCAGGGCGTCGAGCCGCGCTGGGAGACGCGCAGCTTCCCCAAGGGCGAGCGGACCGGCGAGCTGGTGCCGCTGGCCTCCGGCCGCCCGGAGCATGAAGGCGCCCTGCCGATCCATCAGGACGCCGCCATCCTGGGCGCGACCCTGAAGGCCGGGCAGTCGGTGACCCACCGCCTGGACGCGGGCCGCCATCTCTACCTGGTGCCGGCCACGGGCCGCATCACCGTGAATGACGCGGAGGCCGGCCCGCGCGACGGCGTTGTGGTCCGCGATCTGGACGAGGTCGTCATCACGGCGACGGAAGACGCCGAGATCCTGCTGGCCGACGTTGCTTAACCGGCAACGGGGCCTGAAGGACTGAAAACGCAACGGGAGAAAAGTCATGGGACTTCTGGTGGACGGCGTCTGGCAGGACCGCTGGTACGACACGAAATCGAGCGGCGGGCGCTTCAAACGCAAGGCAAGCGCCTTCCGCAACTGGGTCACCGCCGACGGCAGTGCGGGGCCCAGTGGTGACGGCGGCTTCAAGGCCGAGGCCGGGCGCTACCACCTCTACGTCTCCCTCGCCTGCCCCTGGGCGCACCGCACCCTTATCCTGCGCAAGCTGAAGGGACTGGAGGAGATCATCCCGGTCTCGATGGTGCACTGGCACATGGGCAGCGAAGGCTGGACCTTCGAGACCGGCCCGGGCGCCACCGGCGACGCGGTGAACGGCGCCGCGCGGCTGCACGAGATCTACACCAAGGCCGACCCGGCCTACACCGGGCGGGTGACGGTGCCGGTGCTCTGGGACAAAGAGCGCCAGACCATCGTCAGCAACGAGTCCTCCGAGATCATCCGCATGTTCAACAGCGCCTTCGACGGCCTCACCGGATCGACCCTCGACCTCTACCCCGCCGATCTGCGCGGGGAGATCGACGCCGTCAACGCCGTCGTCTACGACCACGTGAACAACGGCGTCTACAAGTGCGGCTTCGCCACCTCGCAGGAGGCCTACGAAGAAGCCTTCGATGCGCTCTTTGCGACGCTGGACGACCTGGAGGCACGCCTTTCAGGGCAGCGCTATCTGGTCGGCGATCGCCTGACCGAGGCCGACTGGCGCCTCTTCACCACGCTGCTGCGCTTCGACCCGGTCTACCACGGCCACTTCAAGTGCAACTTCAGGCGCATCGCGGACTATCCCAACCTTTCCAACTATGTCCGCGATCTCTATCAGGTGCCCGGTGTCGCCGAGACGGTGGATCTCTTCCACATCAAGCAGCACTACTACGGCAGCCACAAGACCATCAACCCGACCGGCATCGTGCCCAAGGGCCCGGCGGTAGACTATACGGCGCCGCACGATCGCGAACGCCTGAAGGCAGCGTGATGGGCGGCGTGAACGGCACCAAAACCAAAGCCCCCTCACCCTCCCGCCCTATTCTTTTTGCTGGCGCGGGCCCCTCCCTCTCCCACAAAGGGGAGAGGGGAAGTCTGAGACGCCCTAAGAAATGAAACCCTCTCCCCTGGCGGGAGAGGGTTGCGCAGGCTTGGTGAGCGCAGCGAGCCCCTTGAAGAATCCTGGGCCGGAGCTGGGTGAGGGGGATGTGCCGAGCCGCCTATCAACCCGCGCTCAAAGATCAAAGGCCGCCACCAGGGGCGCGTGGTTGGAGCGCGGGTCGTCTGGCGCCATCGCCTGCTCGTCGGGCAGCGCGTCGTTCAACACGGTGATGTCGCTGAAGCGCCGCCTCAGGGCGGGCGAAGCCAGGATGTGATCGAGCATCAGCCGGCGCCCGGCGTGCAGAACGGAAAAGCGTAGATCCTCCGGCAGGTTCTCCTCCAGCGGATGCAGCACGCGTCCGGCCAGGGCCGGATTGCCGCTGTCCTCCACCGTGCCGCGCAGGATGCGCCCCGGCGTCTCCTCGGCATCGGCATTGAGATCGCCGCAGACGGCGATCAGCGCCTCCGGCTCATTGTCGAAGATCGCCTCCACCAGCAGCCGCGCTTCGAGCGCCTGACCGCTGCGCTTGATGGTGGCGGCGAAGTAGCCCTCCGCCCAGCCGGCCAGGGACGACCACACGAAGGGCGCCGTCTTGCGGCCGGGAATGGGGGCCGCCAGGGGCGAGCGCAGGTGCAGGTTGATCACATGCAGCGGTACCTCAGAGGGCGCCTGCAAGCGGCAGTGCAGAAGCGGCCGGTCCCAGCTCAGGGTCAGGTCGGCGCTTTCCTGCGGAAGTGCCGTCACCGCATGGTAGGGCTGAGCCGGCACCAGGTCGTTGCGCAGTTCCCGCTGCTCCAGCACCGGATAACGGCTGACGACGGCAAGGTTGTGGACATCCGCCGGGCCGTCGCCTGAGAGCGAGCGGGTGGTGATCAGATGATCGTTACGGTGGCGCGTGGCCGCCAGCAGGCGGCGCAGGGCCGTGGGCTGGCGTTTCGGTTTCGCCACGCCGCTCTCGGGTGCGGCCGTCTTCTGGGCGTTCACTTCCTGCAGGCAGAGCACATCAGCGCCCAGCGCATCGAGCTGCGGCGCGAGCACCGCGATGCGGCGGTCCAAGGCCGCCTCGCCTCCGGGCACCAGGTCCAGGGACTCCAGGTTGAAGGTTGCGATGCGCAAAGTGGCCCTCCGCTGGCGTTGCTCCTGTTGATCCCTCGTACCACCGCCGCCGTTTGTCCGCCTATGATCCAGCGCAGGAAAGCATTTTCTAATCGAAGGGAGCAGACTAAGCTGGGCCGCAGCACCGGTTCACCGGCCCCCGGCCGGAAGTCGCAAGCCAGACCGCCATGAGGTGTCCGCCTTGGCCATAGAAAGACTCGATCTCTGGGGCAGCGACGAGGAGCCGCGGCTGAGCGCCGTGCTCAGCGAATGCTGGGAGATGCTGCTGGACGGCGCAAACCAGACGCAGCACGACTTTCATACGCTGGCCCTGGCCACCGGCGGCGGCGCGCAGGGCTGCAGCCTGCGCACAGTCGTCCTGCGGGCCGCGGACCGCGAGACCCGCGAGATCAGCTTCTACACCGACCTGCGCAGCCACAAGGTCGGCGAGATCGAAGCCGACCCCCGCGTCGCCCTGCTGTTCTTTTCCCACACCGACGACACCCAGCTTCGCATTCAGGCAAGGGCGCGCATTCACTGCGGCGATGCGCTTGCCGCAGCGGCCTGGGCCGAGGTCCCGCCGCACCGCCGGCGCGACTACATGGTCTCCGGCCCGCCGGGGCTGCCCTGGGCCTGGCCCACCTCCGGACTGCCGCCGGCGCTGGAAGACCGCGCGCCGAGCGACGAGGAAAGCAGGATCGGCAAGGGAAACTTCGCGGTGGTGGTCTGCACGGTCCGGCAGATGGACTGGCTCTACCTCACGCCCTACGGCCACCGCCGGGCGACCTTCGCCTGGGACGACGAGGACAGGCTGCAGACCTCCTGGCTGGTGCCGTGACACGCTGAGCCGATGGTGTCGGCTCTAGCGAAAATGCAAGCAGACCCGGCCCACAGCTCAGAACGAAGACCCCGGCTTCTTGAGGAAGGCATGCTCCTCGTCGGTTGTGGACCGACCGAGGACATCGTTGCGGTGGGGGAAGCGGCCGAAGCGGTCGATGATGTCGTGGTGCGCCACGGCGTAGTCGAGCCACTCCGGGTTCTCGTCAAGGGCCGCCACCAGCCGCAGGCAGTCCTTCTGATCGGTCAGGCTTTCGCTGTGTTCCAGCGGCAGATAGAGGAAGAGGCGCTCGGTCTGGGTCAATGCGGCGTCGAAGCCCCGGGCCAGGGCATGGCGGGAAACCTCCAGGGCCACGCCGTCCCAGGCGAAGGCCTCAGGGGTTCCACGGAAGACGTTGCGCGGGTACTGATCGAACAGGATACAGAGCGCAAGGCAGCCCCTGGCCGTGTCCCGCCATGCTTCCAGGGCGCCGGCCCGGGCCGCTTCGAAAGCCGGCCCAAGGGCCGCCTTCACCGCCGCGTCAAAGGCCGGGCCGCCGTCGAACCACTGCTTGTCTCTGCCCTCGGCAAACCAGAAATCCACCACCCGGTCCGGTTCCGGCACGCCTGCCTCCTTCCGTTTCGACCCCTGCTTCGCCGCCAAAAACCGAGGGCATGCCTGGGCCTTTCTTCGGGCTGGGCGAAGCCGGCGAAACTATAGTAGGTTCGCCGCGCTTTGACAGGAGGAAGCCTTGCCCGAAAGCCAAGCGGCGCTGTCCCTTGACGACGTAACCCTGATCGGTTCCGGCCTGGTGCGACCGGAATGCCTGGTCTGCACCTCCAACGGCGACATCTACAGCGCCGATTGGCGCGGCGGCGTGGCCAAGTCCCGCGCCTTCGGCCCGCATCAGCTCTTTCAGGCAGAGGGCGGCGCCGAGGCCATCAAGCCCAACGGCATCGCCCTGCAGCAGGACGGTTCCTTCCTCATCGCCAATCTGGACGACTCCGGCGGCGTCTTCCGCCTCGACCGCGACGGCACCCTGAGCGATGTCCTGCGCCAGGTCGACGGGATCGACCTGCCGGCCACAAACTTCGTGATGGTCGACGACCGCGGCCGGGTCTGGGTGACGGTCTCCACGCGGCGCAGCCCGCGGGCGCTGGGCTACCGCCCGGACGTCGACGACGGCTTCATCGTGATGATCGACGGCAAGGGCTCGCGAATCGTCGCGGACGGCCTCGGCTACACCAACGAGGTGCAGATCGACAGCCGCGGCACCTGGCTCTATGTGAACGAGACCTTCGCACGCCGCCTCAGCCGTTTTCGCATCGGCGAGCACGGCGAACTGCACGACAAGCAGGTGGTGACCGAGTTCGGCCCCGGCACCTTCCCCGACGGCCTGGCTTTCGACATGGAAGACCACCTCTGGATCACCTCCATCGTCAGCAACCGCGTGATTCGCGTGGCGCCGGACGGCAGCCAGCAACTGATCCTGGAGGACTGCGACCCGGCGCATCTGGAGGAAGTGGAAAAGGCCTTTCAGGCCGGCACCATGGACCGGCCCCACCTCGACCAGATCAAAAGCCGCAAGCTGCGCAACATCTCCAGCCTGGCCTTCGGCGGCCGCGACCTGCGCACCGCCTTCCTCGGCTGCCTGCTCGGCGAGCGCATTGCCTTTTTCCGCACCGACGTCATGGGCCGCCCGCCGGTGCACTGGCACTTCAACACCTAGAGTCCCTGCCAATCTCGCTCCGTCGAGCGTGTTTCCCGGTCGTCATCCCGGGCTTGACCCGGGATCCATGGCTGCATGCGCGTCGATTCTCTCGGCA
The DNA here is from genome assembly GCA_001657395.1 of Rhodospirillales bacterium BBD 1991-14. Classification (GTDB taxonomy): domain Bacteria; phylum Pseudomonadota; class Alphaproteobacteria; order Kiloniellales; family Kiloniellaceae; genus Pelagibius. The sequence continues at coordinate 131,458 of LYSY01000008.1, forward strand.
AGAGGTGTGCTTGGCGGCGCGATGGACCCCGGATCAAGTCCGGGGTGACCAGTTTGCGAATCGGCGAGACGGCCAAACGCCTGAAATCAGGTCCGGGTTGAAATCAGATCAGATTTGGCCGAAGGCTGACATCGGCCTCACGCCGCGATCAACAGGTGGACGCTGAAGAGGTTCTCCGGATCGGTCCAGGACGCCTCGCTGCGCCAGCCGCCGCGCTGCGCCAGGGCGCCGAAGGACTCGAGGGTGTACTTGTAGGAGTTCTCGGTGTGGATGGTCTCGCCGGCGGCAAAGGCGATCCGCTGCCCATCCAGCGTGACCGTCTGATCGCGCAGGCTTACCAGGTGCATCTCGATCCGCCCGAGGTCGGCGTCATAGTGCGCCTCGTGGCGGAAGCCCTTGAGGTCGAAGTCGCTGCCGAGCTCGCGGTTGAAGCGCACCAGCAGGTTCATGTTGAAGGCCGCGGTGACACCCTTGGCATCGTCGTAGGCAACCTCCAGGCGGGCCGGATCCTTCTGCAGGTCCGCACCAACCAGCAGGCGGGCGGCGCCGCCCAGGAAACTGCGCAGGCGGCGGAGGAACTCTGCTGCATCCTCCGGCTCGAAGTTGCCGATGGTGGAGCCGGGAAAGAAGCCGAGCAGATGGTCCCGCGGCACCTGCGGCGGCAGCTCCAGCGGCGCGTGGTAGTCGGCATGGAGCGGAATGACCGGCAGGCCGTAGTCCGCCGCCAGCCGCTTGGCCGCCGCATCCAGATGATCGCCGGAGATGTCGATGGGCACGTAGGCGCTGAGCCCGGACAGTGCATCCAGCAGGATGCGCGTCTTCACCGAGGAACCGCTGCCGAACTCCACCAGGGTCGCGCCGGGACCGATGCGTTCGGCCAGATCCGCCGCCTGCTGCTGCAGCACCGCCGTCTCTGCGCGCGTCAGGTAGTATTCCTCAAGCTCCGTGATGGCGTCGAAGAGCCGGGAGCCTTCGGCATCGTAGAAGAACTTGCTGGCGATGGTCTTGCGCGGCGCCGCCAGGCCCGCCAGCACCTCGGCCAGCATGGCCTGATCTATCGCAGCGGCATCGCCACCGGCGTCGCCTTCGGCCTCCAGGACCGTCTCTGAGGGTGCGGTCATCAGGTGTCCTTTGCGAGTCTCAGGCCGGTGAACTGCCAGCGCTGATGGGGATAGAAGAAATTGCGGTAGCTGGCCCGGAGCTGCGCGTCCGGTGTCACGCAGGAGCCGCCGCGCAGCACGAACTGGTTGCACATGAACTTGCCGTTGTACTCGCCCACCGCGCCCTCGGGCGCGCGGAAGCCGGGATAGGGCGCGTAAGGGCTCTGGGTCCATTCCCAGACGTCGCCGACCAGCTGCGCCGGTGCGGCAGCTTCGCCGGCCACCGCGGGGAGCGGCCTCAAGGCGCCGCTGCTCAACAGGTTTCCGGCAAGAGAACCGCTTTCCGGAACCGACGCTTCAAGCGCGGCCTCCAACTCCGCCTCCGTGGGCAGGCGCGCCCCGGCCCAGCGGGCGAAGGCATCGGCCTCGTAGAGGCTGACGTGGCAGACCGGCGCGGCCGGATCGACCGGCTGCAGCCCTTCGAGACTCATCGACGCCCAACCACCGTCCGGGTTGTCGCCGTCCAGTGGCTGCCAGTAGAGCGGCGCCTGCCAGCCCTCCGCCTGACAGCGCGCCCAGCCGTCCGACAGCCAGAGCCCGGGCTTGGCGTAGCCGCCGTCGGCCATGAAGGCGAGCCAGTCCGCATTGGTGACGAGGCGCGCGGCCAGGGCGAAGGGCTGCAGCAGCGTCCGGTGCCGCGGACCCTCGCAGTCGAAGGCAAAGCCCTCGCCATCGTGGCCGATCGCAACCACCCCGCCGTCGTAATCGCACCAGCGCAGGGGAGCTACCTGTGGAGCTGCCTGGGCCGGAACCACTGGAGCAGCTTCCCGATAGGCCGGCGCCAGCGGGTTCTGCGCCAGCAGGTGCAGGATATCGGTCAGCAGCAGTTCCTGATGCTGCATCTCGTGATGCAGGCCCAGTTCCAGCAGCGGCGCTATGCGCTGCCAGGTCTCCTCATCCGCCTGATCGATAACGTCCAGCATCGCCGCGTCGACGTGGCGCCGATAGTCCAGCACCTCCGTCACCGGGGGACGGGTCAGGAGACCGCGGCGCGGCCGGGCGTGGCGCGCGCCCACCGCCTCGTAGTAGGAGTTGAAGAGGAATCCGTAGCCGTCGTGGAAAACGCGATAACCGTCCCGGAAGGACTTCAGGATGAAGGTTTCGAAGAACCAGCTCGTATGAGCCAGATGCCATTTGGTGGGACTGGCGTCTTCCATGGACTGGGCGGTCATGTCCTCCGGCGACAGCGGCGCGGCAAGCGCCAGGCTGCGGGCCCGTACCGTCTCGAAGCCTTGGCGCAAACGCGCGCGCGATTCATCACCAAGGCTGTCGGCCACAGCCCCGGGCGACGCCCTCTCGTGCAGTGCGATGCGTGCTGCCTGCTGCATGGTGGAAGCCCCCTTTGCTATCGCTCTCTGGTGAGACGCCGCGGGCGCGCGCTTGTTCCCGTCGCCCGCCGCACACCGGTGGTACGGCAGCGGTCGCAACGGTAGCGCCGGCTCTGTCGTCTCTCTGTGTCGTCTGGAAGACGGTTCGGTGACGTGGTCGGTGACTTGGTCGATGATGCGGCCACGGATGCGCGCGACACCTGGGCCGGCCGCGGACTCTCGGTTCTGCGTTTCACAGATCGGCCTCCCAGCCCGGTCCCCGGGTCGTGTCTCCGGGTCATGTTTCTGGGCCCTGTCTCCGGCGCGTGTGCAACGCGGGGAGTCGCCCTGCGCCGCACCCCCTGAATATGCGATTCCCCTTGCGGATTGAAAGGTCGACATCTGCGGCGGGGCGGTGCAGATTTGCACCAGGAATTTAAGAGTCCTTGAACAGTCGCGCTGCGGCTTTAGGTTGTGACAAGAATCGATGAACTGGGATAATCTGCGCATCTTCCTGGCCGTAGCGCGCGAAAAGTCGGTGCGCGGGGCCGCGGCCGACCTGGGCGTCAGCCACTCCACCATCTCGCGGCGCATCGACGCCTTCGAGCAGGATCTCGGTGTGCGCCTCTTCGAGCGCCTGCCCGACGGCTATGTTCTGACCCCCTTCGGCGAAGACATGCTGCAGACCGCCCGGCGCCTGGAGGACAGCGTCAACGGTCTGGAGCGGCGGGTGCTGGGCCAGGACGCACGGCTGCGCGGCGACCTCAGAGTCACCATGCCCGACCTGCTGGCGGCCAAGCTGCTGATGCCGGACCTGGTGGCCTTCGGGGAGGACTATCCGGACATCAATCTTGAAGTGGCAATCTCCTACACGCCCTTCGACCTGCGCCGGCGGGAGGCCGACGTGGCGATCCGCATCACCCGTGACCCGCCGGAGCCGCTGGTCGGCCGCAAGATCATCACCTACGCCCGCGCCACCTATGCCTCGCGCGATTACCTGGCGCGCCACGACGTGGAGCGGGAGCCGGAGAAGACGGCCTGGATCGGCTGGGACGACCGCAGCCGCCACCCGCGCTGGGTACGCGACAGCGCCTATCCAAACGCCCCCGTGCGCGGCCGCCTGAACAACGCGCTGGTGCAGCTCGCCGCCGCCAAGGCGGGCATGGGCCTGGCCATGCTGCCCTGCTTCATGGGCGACACCGAACACGATTTGCTGCGGGTACCGCCCGGCCGGCCGGAGCCGGCCTGGGACATCTGGATTCTGACCCACGAAGACCTGCGCGCCACCGCGCGCGTGCGCGCCTTCATGGACTACATGGCCGAAGCCTTCCTCGGCCACCGCGACCTCCTGGAAGGCCGCCTGCCGCAGCGCTGAGGGCGGCAACCAGCGCCCCCGACCCGGCCGCTGACGCGGAAGGTTTCATCCCCCTCACCCTCCCGCTGCGCGGGCCCCTCCCTCTCCCACGAGGGGAGAGGGTCGGGGTGAGGCGGAAACGCCGGCATCAGCGGGCGGACGAAAGAGTCTCCGCGCAGCGGAGCCTACTTTGCCCGCGGGGCGTCGATGGAGCAGGCGAGGATACGGCTGAGCTGGGTCAGCGGGCGGCCGGTCTCCTCCTTCCAGGCATTGAAGGCGGCCTGGGCCTTGGCGAGGTCGGCCTTGCCGGTCGGGTTTTTGTCGACCACCTTGGCCTTGATCAGCGCGGCGGAGACATCCGGCGACAGCAGGAAGCTGTCCTTGCCCATGAAGCGCAGGAAGTAGGGCCCGGTGTAGCCGCCCAGGCGCGCGCCGCGCTTCTTCAGAACCGCCCAGAGGCTGACGATGTCCTCCGACGGCCAGTCGGCGAAAAAGGCGGCGGCCGAGCCGTGCTCCTTCGCCAAGTCGGTCACGAAGATGGCGTTGTAGCGCACCGCGGCGATCTTCGCGGCGTGGCGGATGATGCGGGTGTCGCGGCCCAGCACGTCCAGGTCCTCGTCGGAGAGCAGGGCCATGCGCCCGGGATGGAAGCCCTGGAAGGCCGCCTCGAAGTCCGGCCACTTCTGCTCGACCACGCGCCAGACGAAGCCCGCCTGAAAGATGCGCTTGGTCATCTCCGCGAGGTAGCGGTCGTCGCCCAGCTTCTTCAGCGCCGCCTTGCTCTTGGGCTTGGCGTCGGCGACCAGTTTCTCCAGCGCCGCCTCCCCGCCCTTGCGCTTGGCGGCGCGGTCGTAGATTTTCTGAAAGGACGCCACGGCGCGCCTCCTGTTTCTTTTTGCTGCTTGATCTTTGGCGAGAGCCAGATGATTCCTGTGGACGCGCCGCTTGCCCAGAGAAATACGCCGCCTGACACGAAGGTTGCTGACATGTCCCTGACGCCTCCCAAAGCCCCGACGAAGGACGCGATCGTCGCCGCCAACCGCGACTCCTGGAACGAGGCCGCCGCCCACCACCGCGACCACGACCAGTACAAGGCGCTGCTGAAAGGTTTCGCCGAGCCCGGCTTTTCCATGCTCGACGATGTTATGACCGAGCGGCTCAAGACCATCGGCCTGGAGGGCAAGACGGTCGCGCAGCTCTGCTGCAACAACGGGCGCGAGGCGCTGTCGATCAAGAACCTGGGCGCCGCCAGCGTCACCGGCTTCGACTTCGCCGAGGAGTTCCTGGCCCAGGGCCGCGAGCTGGCCGCCGCCGGCGGCATCGAAGCGGACTTCGTGCAGACCGAGATCAATGCCATTCCGGCGGATTACGACGGGCGCTTCGATCTCGCCGTGGTCACCATCGGCGTCTTCGGCTGGCAGCCGGATCTGGCGGCCTTCTTCGCCACCGCCCGGCGCATCCTGAAACCCGGCGGACGGCTGTTCGTCTACGAGGGCCACCCGATCCTCAACATGTACGACGACCGTGATACCGGCGGTCCGCCGCAGGCCGACGAGTCCTACTTCCGCTCCGACCCCTACCGCAGCGACAACGGCCTCGACTACTGGGCCCAGCAGGACTACGAGGCCAAGCCCAACTACTGGACCTTCCACAAGATGAGCGATGTCATCATGGGCCTGCTGCGCGCCGGCTTCGCCCTCGAGGACTTCGAGGAGTTCCCCCACAACATCGGCTCCCACGCGCACATGGAAAACCAGCCCCATCAACTGCCGCTCAGCTATGTGCTGGTGGGGCGGAAAGAGGGTTAGTCCTGCAATTGCCCCGTCGAAGAGACCGGATGCGCGGGCTGGTCCGGCACTGACAGTTCGGCACCGACAGTCACAACAGCCAAGCCAAGCGCCGCCAATACCGCGATCTGCATAAATGCCTTCCTGTCCATGTCACGAAACGGCGAGTTAAAGGGATTCAGGATCTCAGCCCAACCTCGCCCGATCCTGCGCCGCTGGCGGATGACGACCCAGTTTATGCCGCCCACCCAGATTACTGCCGCCAGCACGAGTGAGATCAGCAAAGGGGCCGGCAGCTCCGACGGCGCCGGAAGCGCTTCCTCCAGCGGAGGCGGCGTCCGAACCTCATGCTGCATGAGAAAGCTGTCCGTAAAGTGTATCTGCCAAGCCAGCGCGATCAGGATGATCAGGCCCCAACGCAAAAAAAGCATCCAGGGCGTCCTTGCCCTGAAGACCCGGAAAACGACCAGGATGGCCAGCACAGCCACCACCGTCGCAATGATCAGCGTCGTCTCGATCGGGGGCTGGGAAGGTTCCATCAACCAGCTTTCCTAAAGAGGCAATTGGTGCCGAATCAATCTGCAGCAGGCGGGCCCTTCAGTTCGATGGTGTTGCCGTCGGGGTCCTGGATGTAGAGGGAGGGGCCGGTGCCCTCGGCGCCGTAACGCTCCACCACCTCGCCGACATCGATACCGTGGCTCTGCAGATGGCTGCGCAGGGAGGGCGGGTCGAAGGGCTCGATGCGCACACAGAAGTGGTCCATGTTGCGGCCTGCCGGCAGGTCCCCTTCCTCGCCGTCGCCGGTCCGCAGGAGGTCGATCAGCGAAGCGCCGGCGCGCATCTGCACCAGGCCGATGGACTCGACCCGCCGTTCCTCCCGGCAGCCCAGAACATCGGTATAGAACTTCAGCGCACGCTCCATATCGCGCACACAGACCACCACGTGGTCGAGGGTCTTGATTGCGAAGGCCATGGCGGCACTCTCCCGTGTCTCGCGTTCCGGCGGCGAGCCTACATCAGCATAGGTGGCAACGGGAGCGCTTTGACCCTTGCGGCGGGACGGGGGATCGGGTAGCCGGGAAGCCCCGGCCCCGTAGCGTGAGACAGCGGAGCGTTCCTTGTGACCGACTGGCAGCTGAGAGCGGCAGTGATGGAAGACCTGGACGACCTGCTGGCGCTGACCGCCAAGCCGGAGGTCTACCGCTTCATGTTCGACGGCGCGGCGCCGGAACCGGCTCTTCTCGCCGAGCGGCTGGAACTCTTCGTCGCCAACGAAGCAGCCAGCGGCCTGGGCCTGTGGATGCTGGAACAGCCGGGCCGGGCCGCAGGCGGCGCGGTCTGGCTGGAGCCGGACCTGGCCGCGCGGGAGGCCGAGGTCAGCTACCTGCTGGACCCGGCGCTCTGGGGCCGCGGCCTGGCCGGGCGCATGGCCTGGACCGCCGTCACCCGGGCCTTCGAAAGCCCCGCCATCGATTGCGTCTTCGCTGGCGCCGATGCACCCAACACCGCCTCCATCGCCGTCCTGCAGCGCCTGGGCATGCGCTTCCGCCGCGATGTCACCTACCCCCTCGGCCCCGGCGTGGAATACGAACTGGGCCGGGACGATGCCGGCCCGCAGCCACCGCCCGCCCTGCTGCCGCTGCTTGACAGCTCAATCCAGGAGACCGCTTGATGACCGCAGCCGGCCATACTCTCAAGGGCCAGTGCCTCTGCGGGGCCGTGCGTTTCGAAATCGCCGGTGCCGTCACCGAACCCCATGCCTGCCACTGCACGCAGTGCCGCCGCCAGAGCGGCCACTATGTCGTGGCCGCCGAGGCGCCGCGTGACGCGGTGACCTTCCTGGAGGACCGCGGCCTCAAGTGGTACCGCTCCTCCGCCAAGGCGCAGCGCGGCTTCTGCGGCGACTGCGGCTCGGTGCTGTTCTGGGCCAGCGACGACGGCGACGAACTGAGCTTCAACCTCGGCAGCCTGGACGCGCCCACCGGCCTCACCCTCGCCTCCCACATCTTCGTCGATGAGAAGGGCGACTACTACGACATCGACGACGCCCTGCCGAAGTTCACCAGCGACGGGGAGGCGGTTGAGCCGCGCTAGGCCGCTCCGGCTGCTGCCCTCCTCGTCCTGCCGCTGCGCGGAATGGTGTGTCCCCCTCACCCTCCCGCTTCGCGGGCCCCTCCCTCTCCCCCCTCGATGGGAGGGTGAGCCACAGACCCGATGTCCGATTGCTTTCCGCGCCGACGCTCTTAGCCGGGCAGCCCGCGGGGCCGTTCCGGAAAGCCGCCCCCTCCGGATGATTGAACCTTTTCCCGAAAAGGGGAGACTTTCCTTCGAGGCCTTTCCGCCGCGCCACCGGACAGCAATCACCAGGAGGACCTCCTTGCGCCCGTCACGCAGCCTTGCCGCCGTATCAGCCATGCTCCTTGCCACTGCCGCCCAACCGGCCGCCGCGCGGCCCTGGTTCGATCCCGAAGCACGGGTGTTCCAGAACCTGGAGCCCTGGCAGCTTGTGGTTGTCGCCCTGCTGGCCGTGGCGCTCGCCGGCCTGTTCCTCTTCCTTCTGGTCAAGCTCATCTATCGCGTCTTCGGCAGGAAGTAGCCGGAAGTCCTCTACCCCTCCCCCGCCTGCTTCAGATAGCGCCCCGGCGTCTCGCCCAGGGAGCGGCGGAACATGGCGATGAAGGCAGAGGGGCTCTGGTAGCCGAGGTCGAGGGCGACCGCCGTCACCGCCGCGCCCTCGGCCAGGCGGGCAACCGCGGTGGTCAGGCGCAGGCGCTCGCGCCACTCGCCGAAGGTCAAGCCGGTCTCCTTCACGAAGAGGCGGGCCAGGGTGCGCTCGCTGGCGCCGGCGTCCCTCGCCCAGGCGGACAAGGGCCGGCCGTCGGCGGGGTCGTCGATCAGCGCCGCGGTCACCTTCAAGAGGCGCGGGTCGCGCGGCTGCGGCAGGTGCAGGGGTTCCGGCTTCAGCGCCCGCAGTTCGTCCAGAATGACCGCCATGATCCGCGCGCCCGGCCCGTCGGGCCCATAGTCCAGGCCGACCTCGATGGCGCGCAGGATGAGCGCGCGCAGGAGCGCGGGCACCGCCACGACGCAGCATTCGCCGGGCAGGCTATCCGCAACGCCCGCGTCGACGTAGAGCGTGCGCATGGCAATGTCCTGGGCATGGCTCACCTGATGTTCCACCTCCGGCGGAATCCAGACCGCCTGCTCCGGCGCCACCACCCAGGTGCCCGCCGCCGTCTGCACTGTCATCACGCCGGAAGAGGCGTAAAGCAGTTGGCCGCGGCGGTGGTGGTGCCAGTGGCGGCGGCTGGGCCCGGCGTAGTCCCGCGCCAACGGGGCGATGGGCCGCGCCCTGTCCTCCAGTTCACCCGGATGCCCCGCGGGCGGATCGCTGGGCCTGGCACGCCAGGAGGCCCCTTCCGCAGTCTGCTTGCCTGGAGTTTGTCTGTTTTCCGTCATCAAGTGACATAATACAGCGAGACGGGCAAAACAGAACAGCATTAGATTTGTGACGGTTCCAACCCGCTCCCCCTCCCGGCCACCCATAGGATACTCGCGTTGGGTGGCCGGGAGGGGGAGCGGGCCGGCGCCGCAAAACCCCAAATTCGAATGGCCTCATGATCGATTTCCTGCGCTCCCGCCCGACGGTACCTTCCGAATCCGCGCCCGCCACCTGGCGCCGGCCTGAGGTGCTGCTGCTGCTGATGGCCGCCGCGGTGCCGCTGAGCTTCGCCACCTGGCAGGCGCTCTTGAACAACTTCGCCATCGAGCGCGCGGCCTTCACCGGGGCCGAGATGGGAATCCTGCAGTCGCTGCGCGAGGTCCCCGGCTTCCTCGCCTTCGGCGTGGTCTTCCTGCTGCTGCTGATCCGCGAGCAGCGCCTGGCCTATATCTCGCTGCTTCTGCTGGGCCTCGGCACGGCCATCACCGGCGCCTTTCCCACGGTGATCGGGCTCTACATCACCACCGTCATCATGTCGGTGGGCTATCACTACTACGAGACCCTGCAGATCTCGCTGTCACTGCAGTGGATCGACAAGAAGAAGGCGCCGGAGACCCTGGGCCGCATCATCGCCGTGGGCTCCTTCGCCTCCATCATCGTCTTCGCGCTGATCTGGCTGACCAGCGACATCCTGGCGCTCGACTATTTCTGGATCTACCTGATCGGTGGAGGGGCGACCATGGCCATTGCGCTTGTCGCCTGGCTCGCCTTCCCCGCCTTCCCGCAGCAGGTGGAGCAGCACAAGACGCTGATCCTCAGGAAGCGCTACTGGCTCTACTACGCCCTCACCTTCCTCTCCGGCGCGCGGCGGCAGATCTTCATCGTCTTCGCCGGCTTTTTGATGGTGGAGAAGTTCGGCTTCGACGTCGGCGCCATCGCCCTCCTGTTCCTCGTGAATGCCGCGGTCAACGTCTGGCTGGCGCCCAAGATCGGCCGCCTGATCGGACGCATCGGCGAACGCAAGGCGCTGATCTTCGAATACCTCGGCCTGATCGGCGTCTTCACCGCCTATGCCTTCGTCGAGAGCGCGACCATCGCCGCGGGACTCTACGTGCTCGACCACCTGTTCTTTGCACTCGCCATCGCCATCAAGACCTACTTCCAGAAGATCGCGGACCCGGCCGACATCGCCGCGACGGCGGGGGTGAGTTTCACCATCAACCACATCGCCGCGGTGTTGCTGCCGGCCGCCTACGGCTTCCTCTGGCTGATCTCTCCGCCGGCTGTCTTCCTGACCGGCGCCGCGCTGGCCGCCGGCTCCCTGCTGCTGGCCTTGAACGTGCCCCACGATCCGCGCCCCGGCGACGAGGTGATGGTGGGCCGCGTTCCCCTGGCCGGGCCCGCCGCCGCGGAGTAACCGCGCCGAGCGCTTCTTCAGCCTCGACAGAGGAAAGCCGCGGCGGGCTCAACGCCGCCCGGTCCCCGAACGCATGCCGTTTAACCCCGTGTTAACAGCCTTCGCCGAAGCTTCGCGTTTGGATTGAATGGGTGGGGTTCGGTACATGAGGGGTGGTAAGAGCTTGTGGAGCGAACTGGATCTCCACCAGCTTATGGCGGCGTTCACCGACCCGCGATTTCAACACATGATCCGGCATTGGCTTGCCCTGCGTCAGGACGACTCGGTTCCCTGCCGCTGCGCCGTCGATCCGACCAAGTTCCAGGACAGCCTGAGCATGGTCTGGCTGATGGAGCGTCATGACGACGGACATTACCGCTATCGTCTGGCGGGCCAGGCCATCACCGAAATGCACGGCGGCATTCGACGCGGCACCGATACGTCATCCCTGTTCAGCCCGCAGGCGCTCGACATGTTCCGGCCGCGCTGGGAGGCGGTGCTGGATCACAACCAGATCGTCCGCGCGGAAGGCGAGGTCGTCCTGGCGGAGGGCCAGGCGGTCTCGCGGGTCGAGCGGCTGATGCTGCCGCTGCGCTCCGACAGCGGCGGCGTGTCGGTGATCCTGGGCGCGACAAGCTATGAGACGGCGTGCGGCCTCGATCTGACCGCAACAGCTTTCCCACCGACCAACATCCAGTACTGCCCGCTGTCCGATGTTCCCCCCGGCGCCTGCCCCTGAACGAAGGGGCAGGGCAAACCGTCGACAAAGATGGTTGCCGACTGGGACGGCAGGCAAAGCGCTCGCACAGCAGCAGCCGGTGACGTAGTCTCTGTCGCAGTCAAACTCCCGGAACAGGGCTTGGCCCGAACGCCATGGCAGCAGACATCCGCACCCTCATCACCCCCGAAGGCTTCGAGCGTTTTCAGGCGGAACTGAAACGGCTGCAGGCGGAACGTCACGAGGTCTGCGGCATCGTCGCCTGGGCCGCCGGCAACGGCGACCGCAGCGAGAACGGCGACTACATCTACAACAAGCAGCGCCTGCGTCAGATCGACCGCCGTGCCTCCTGGCTCGGCCGCCGCCTGGAGAACGCCGTGGTGGTGCGTCCGGAACAGCAGACCGCGAGCGGCAAGGTGCGCTTCGGCTCCACCGTCACCTACATCGACGAAGACGACCGCAGCCAGACCGTGCGCATCGTCGGCTACGACGAGGCCGACATGGCCCGCGGCGAGATCTCCATCGGCTCGCCCGTCGCCCGCGCCCTGATGGGCAAGAGCGCCGGCGAAGGTGTCGAGGTCCCGACACCCGAAGGCGTGAAGTACCTGGACATTGAAGAGGTGAACTGAGCGGCCTGCCTGCATCGGTCGCTGCCCCCTCACCCTCCCGCCCCATTCTCTGTCTTGGCGCGGGCCCCTCCCTCTCCCGCCCCTTGAGACAAGAGATTGGGGGAGAGGGAAAGTTGGCGACCGCTTTTCTGGTTCTCCCTCTCCCCTGGTGGGAGAGGGTCGGGGTGAGGGGGAAACGCTTACACAGGCCTCATATGAAGCTGTTGGCGCCGATGACGATGGCCGTCGCCGCGGTTGCCGTCACCGCGATGGCGACGACGCCCATGACAAGGCCGACGACCATGACCACGCCGTCGCGTTCGATCAGCGCCATGGCGGAGACCGCCAGCGCCGCGGCGGAGAGCAGCCCGCTGAAAGGGATCGGCAGGAAGAGCGCCGCCGAGACGACGAACAGCAGCCCGCCGATCAGCCGTTCGGCCTTGGCCGTGAAGAACTGCGGCAGGCGCGGTCGGATCACCCTTTCGATGGGGCGGAAGAACGGTTTGAAGCGCAGGATGACACGCTGAAAGGCGCGCCGCGGCACCCGCCGCCGGTTGATGAAGGCCGGCAGGCGCACAAAGGGAAAGCCGAGGGCCATCTGACCCGTCAGCAGCAGCAGCGGCAGCGCGGTGATGACGTTGGATCCGAAGGGCAGCGGCAGCATGTTGACCATGGCGAAGAGCAGGATCGACCAGCCGAAAGAGCCCTGGCCCTGATCCTCCAGGATGCGGCGCAGCCGCACGGCTTCCAGCCGGCGATAGCGGCCGACCGCCCAGAACAGTGCCTTGGACATGGACCGCCGCACCGCCGCAGAGCGACCCTGCACAGACCGACCGTGCAATGACGTCATCCGCTTATTCCGAAGTCCTCTGCTTCCAAGGCCCTCTGCCGGCCCTGATATCGGTCCATCCGCTGCAAACTGCAAGCGACAACTTCGGGTCCCCCTCACCCTCCCGCTGCGCGGGTCCCTCCCTCTCCCGCGAGGGGAGAGGGAAAGCCGCTGACCGCTCTTCTGATTCTCCCTATCCCCTGGGGGGAGAGGGTCGGGGTGAGGGGGAACGGCCGTGGTGGGCCCATACCAATCCTTGGCGCTCGTCACGCCGCCTCTGCTGTCACTCCACCTCTTTCAGCACCCTTTCCATCGCCGCGACCCGTCCCTTCATCTCGGAGAGATCGGCCTCCAGGCCGGCGAGCGCGGTGGCGCTGGCGGCCTGCGCGGCCGCCGCCTTTTCCGCCAGGGTGCGATAGGCCTCTTCATTGGCGCCGCGCAGCCGCGCCCGGCGCGCCGCCGAAAAGTACTTCATGCTGAAGATGGACAGGATGGTGACCAGGGTGAGGACCGAGAGAAGGAAAAAGGTCCCTGCATGCTCTGCCATGTGTGCCTCTGCCATGTCTGCTCCTACCATGTCTGCAACTCCTCTTGCGGGTTCAATTGCTTTGCGCGTCTGATTTCGGGGTCCGGTCCGCGGGGGCGGAGACCGTAAGCGTCGCCGCCGCTTCGGCCAGGACTTCCGGGCTGAGCGTCAGGCTGAAGTCCGCCACGGTGAAGAACTTCAGCGCCTTGCCGTCCTCGGAGACCTCGAAGGCGCTGGTCACCAAACCGGCCGCCTCCAGCTTCTGCAGATGAAGATGCAGCAGCGGCCGGCTGATACCGATCCTGCGGGCAAGCTGGCTGACGTAGCTGCGGCCCTCGGCCTGAAGGGCGGCGAGCACGCGCAGCCGGTGCGGGTTGGCCAAGGCCGCCAGCACCGCGAGCATATCGTCGCCGGTCACCCGCTCCCTCATCCGCCGCAGCGGCGTGCGTCTCATCGCTGTCCGTCCCATGCGCCTCAATCTATACAGCAAACATTTTATATGAAAGATTTTTCTTACACATGACAGAAAGCGAGTTGGCTTGCCCGTCCCGGGCGTTTGCGGCAGGCTCTGCGCCAATCACCAACCCGGCCCGGCGCACAGCGCCGGGAACCGGGAACCAAAGGGAGCCGCATCCATGATCCGCAGAACCTTTACCGCCGCGCTGGCGGCGGCCGCCCTGGTGTCAGGCCTCGCCGCCGCCGGCCTTGCCGCATCGGCCGCCACAGAGACCCGCGTCACCTACAAGTCCGCCAAGTCGACCTCGTCCTACTATCAGATGGCGGTGCAGATCGCCGAGGCGATGAAGGCGGGCAGCGGCGGCGAGATCATCGTCACCGTGGAGGAGAGCCAGGGCTCGGTCCAGAACGTGAAGGAGGCCGCCAACCGCAGCGGCAACTACGTCTTCACCACCCCGCCGGGGCTGGTGAAGCTGGCGCTTTCCGGGCAGCGCATGTTCGAACCCAAGGACCCGGCCTTCGAGGAGATCCGCGGACTCTTCGCCATCCCCTCCCTCACCATGCACTACGTGGTGCGCGCCGATGCCGGCATCGACGACTTCGCCGCGCTGGCCGGCAAGGACTTCATCATCGGCAAAGGCAGCTTCGGCGCCCGCGAGGCGGCCAAGAACTTCGAACTCTTCGGCCTGAAAGACCAGGTGAAGCTCGTGGACGTGGAACTGAACGCCGCCGTACCGGCGCTGAAGAACGGCCAGGTGGACGGCTTTGCCACCGCCGGTTCCTACCCCGCGCCCAACGTTCTGGAAGCCGCCGCGGGCACGGAGATCCGGCTGCTCTCCATGTCCGAAGACCAGCTTGCGGCAACGAAGCGCACCCGGCTGGTCATCCCCGCCGGCACCTATCCGGGCATCGACTACGATGTGACCACCACCTCCCTGCCCGTGGGCGCCTATACCACCACGGCGATGGACGACGACACGGCCTACCTGCTGACCAAGACCTTCTGGGAAGGCAAGGGCACGATGGGCAAGGCCAACCCCTGGTGGGACGGGGTCACCGCGGACATGCTGTCGACCCTGGGCGCGGAACTGCACCCGGGGGCCCTGCGCTACTACAAGGAAGCCGGGCTCCTCAGCCACGGCAGCGCGCAATGAGCCGGTGTAGCGGCCCGCTTCGGGTCGCGCGGCTTGCCGCAAGCCGCCCAGATGATGTAGACCGGAAGCAATAGAGTTCGGATTGGGCGCGCAGAACGCCCAAGAGGGGAGCGTGCGAGGCGGTGAGGCGGCAGCCGGGCCGGACAGTGTCGAAGCCACGGGTGTCCGGCGCGGTTTCTTCTCACTCCTCGCCCTCGTCTCCGTCGGCTTCCATCTCTGGCTGATCTTCGCCGGGCTGATCCCCAATCTGGTCAGCCGCCCGCTGCATCTGATGCTGGCCCTGCCCTGGGTCTTCCTGGCGGCGGAACCGCGCGGCGTCTTTCAGCGCTGGAGCGGCCGGCTGCTCTGCCTCGCCGGGCTTATTGCCTGCAGCTACATCATCGCCGATCTCGACAGTCTCGACGAACAGTACGGCAGCCTGCGCGGGCCCTGGCAGTTCGTCCTCGCCGGGGTGCTGCTGGTAGTGGTGCTGGAGATGGCGCGCCGGGCCATCAAGCTGGCGCTGCCGCTGGTCGCCGTCATCGCGCTCGCCTACGGGCTGTTCGGCCAGCACCTGCCCGGCGAGTTCGGCCATCCCGGCATCCCCGCCAACTCCTTCCTCGGCACCCTGGTGATTGCCGAAGGCGGGATTTGGGGATCGCTCACCGGGGTCTCGGTGAACGTGGTGGCGGTCTTCGTGATCCTCGGCGCCTTCGTCGGCGCGGGAGAGGGCGGCGCCGGCTTCATGGCCCTGGCCACGCGCCTGGCCGGGCGGTTCAGGGCCGGCGCGGCCAAGGTGTCGGTGCTGTCCTCCGCCTTCTTCGGGTCGATCTCCGGCTCCGCCTCGGCCAACGTCGCCTCCACCGGGGCCATCACCCTGCCGGCGATGAAGCGCCTGGGCTATCCGCCCTCCTTCGCCGCAGCGGTGGAGGCGGTGGCCTCCAGCGGCGGCCAGATCATGCCGCCGCTGATGGGCGCCGGCGCCTTCATCATGGTGGAACTGCTGCGCCTGCCCTACACGGCGATCATGGCCGCAGCCATTCTGCCGGCGCTGCTGTTCTTCTGGGCCGCCTGGTGCGGGGTCGACCGCTTCGCCCGCGCCCACGGCCTGAAGGGCCTGGCACGTGACGCCCTGCCGAGCCGTGATACGCTGCTGCGCACCGTTCCCTTTTTTCTCGTTCCCTTCGGCCTGCTGCTGGTGGTGCTCTTCGCCACCGGCTACACGCCGCAGTTCGCCGCGGGCCTCGCCATCTTCGCCGCCGCGGCGCTGCTGATCACCGACCGCAGCGGCAGCGTCTCCCCCGGCGCCTTCTTGCGGCGATTCGAGACCGCCTGCGTGAACGCCGCCGGCCAGATCGCCACCATCGCCGCCATCATCCTCTGCGCGGGGATCGTCATCGGCGTGCTGAACCTGACCGGCCTCGGCGTCAAGGTGACCTCGGTCATCGTCGGTCTGTCCGGCGGCAACCTCTGGGGCGCGCTGCTGCTGACGGCGCTGGCCTGCCTCATCCTCGGCATGGAGGTGCCGACCACGGCGGCCTATGTGATCTGCGTTTCGGTCGCCGGGCCGGCGCTGCAGGAACTGGGCCTGCCGGCCCTGCAGGCCCACCTCTTCGTCTTCTGGTACGCGCTGCTGTCGACCATCACACCGCCGGTCTGCGGCACCGTCTTCATCGCCGCCGGCATGGCCAAAACGCCCTGGCTGCCCGTGGCGGGCAATGCCATGCGCCTCGGCCTCGGGCTCTACCTCGTGCCGCTCGCCTTCGTCGCCAACCCGGCCCTCATCGCGCCCGACACCGACCTGCTCCTCGCCCTCGCGGCTCTGCTCAAGATCGGCATCGGCCTGTGGTTGATCAGCCGCGCGTTGATCGGCGCGGGCGACGCTTTGTGGCTGCGGTTGTGTGCGTTTCCTTTGGGTGGCGCTGTCGTCTTTGCTTTCGGCATTGCCGGTTAGAGAGTTCGCCAAATACCCGGCAAATACCGGTTGCGAAGCTAGGGCGAATCGCCCTGGACAGGACTTCAATCAGGCCCGCGTGTTCACCTTTCCCTAAGCCAGATCCGGCACCATGGAGGCCTTGGGGGAGCTTCCGCCGGGCACCCGCAACGACAACGAGACAGCAGCCGTCCCGAAGGGACGTCGAGAAGATCTCCGACACCACATCACTGCAGGTCCCGGCCGCGTTGGAGGGACTTGTCGCTGACCAAGGTAATGGACGGCCCGGTCAAGATCGTGATCGGCCCGGACTCACTGGGCGCCTATCTGGCGATCCCGAAGTCCGGCAGCGGACCGGGCGTAATGGTGCTGCATTCCTGGTGGGGGCTGACCCCCTTCTACGGCGCGCTCTGCCAGCGGCTGGCCGCGATGGGTTTCGTCGCCCTGGCGCCGGACTATTTCGACGGCGCCACGGCGCGCACCGCCATTGAGGCACGGCGCCTGCGCGACGCGCTGGACGACGACTCCGTCGGCCGCCGCCTGGCCGGCGCCGCCAAACACCTGCAGGCCTATCCGGAGACCGGCGACCGCCCCATGGCGACGCTCGGCGTTTCGCTCGGCTGCCGCTGGGCCCTCGCGCTGGCCGAGGCCATGCCGGCGGACGTCGCCGCCAGCGTCATCTTCTACGGCCTGCAGCGCGGCCACTACCGCCGCAGCCGCGCGGCCTTCCTCGGCCACTTCGGCAAGACCGACGTGCTGACGCCGCTGGCGGAGATCCGCGCCCTTGAGTCAAACCTGAAGAACGCCGGCTGCGACGTCTCCTTCGAGGTCTATGACCACGTCGGCCATTCCTTCTTCGAAACCGACCGCCCGGCGCAATACGACCCGGCCGCGGCCACGCTGGCCTGGAACCGCACCGTGCGCTTCCTGCGCGAAAAGCTCATCGCCCCCCACGCGCCGGAGCCGCCGAAGCGCGGATGATCGCGCAGGCGCAAAAGAGGTCCAGCAGGAGATCAGGAAAAATGAAGTTGGCTGGGGCGGCAGGATTCGAACCTGCGAATGCCGGTACCAAAAACCGGTGCCTTACCACTTGGCTACGCCCCAAAGCTGCCCGCGGCCCAAGCTATCAGAACAGCGGCAGGCGGGCGGCAACTTAGCGCCGCGGCGGCAGGCCCGCAATGGTCTTGGGCCGCAACGGCCTTAGAGTCCCGGGCCCCTTGGCCTCAGCCTTTCCGGCGGCCTTCGGCGACGGCCAGCAGGGCCGGCAGCATCAGCAGCACGCAGAACAGGGTGATGGCGATGGCCAGGGTCAGCAGCATGCCCATGCTGGCGGTGCCCGGATGGTCGGAAAGCCCGAGGGCGCCGAAGGAGGCCAGCGTGGTGAGCGCGCTCAGGAGGATCGCCCGCGGCGTCGAGTTGAGGCCCGCCGCCTGCGCCGCCGGAGCACCGCCCGCGCCGGCGGTTCCGGCCCGTATTCGCCGTTCCTCGCGGGCGCGCATCACCGAGTGGATGCCGCTGTCGACGCCCAGGCCCAGCAGCAGCGGCAGGACGATGACGTTGGCGAAGTTGAACGGCAGGTCCAGCACCACGCCGGCGGCCACCATCATCGCCGCCGCCAGCAGCAGCGGCACCAGGACCATGAGCGCGTCGACGAAGGAACGCAGCACCGCCAGGAGCAGGAGGGCGATGGCCGCCAGGGCCAGCAGGCTCGCCTGGGCAAAGGCTTCGATCACCGCGCGCCCGGCGGCGACAATGGTGACCGGCGGGCCCGACACCGTGGGCACCACCGCCTGCACCGCATCGACGAAGCGGGCGCGCGCCGCCGGGTCGCGCAGGTCGTCGCGCGGCCGGACGTCGACCAGGGCGCGGCCGTCGGCGGCCAGGTAGCGCGCTGCGAGGCCGGCCGGAAGATCTTCCAGAGCGACCGGCCCCGCTTCCAGCGCGTCCGCAAGGCGGTCCATCTGGGGCGCGAAGCCGGCAAGCCAGGCGCGCTCCAGACGTTCCAGGGCATCGGGGTCGCCGTTCAGACCCCCCAGAGCGGCGCGCAGGCGCGTTGCGGGCGCGGCCAGCGCCGGCGGCGCCGCGGCGAGGTCGGCGGTCAGGTCCGCCACGGCCCGGCGGCGGGCGGGCGCATCCGCCGGCGGCGCTTCGGCGGCGGGCAGAAACAGCGGGGTCAGAAAAAGCGCCATCTCGTCGATGACCGCCAGCTTGTCGTCCTGCGCCGCCGGCACGAAATCGGCAAGGCTGACGGCGGCGGCCACCTCCGGCACGGCATCCAGCCGCGTGGCCAGCGCCTCGGCCGCGGCGAGATCGGGCGCCAGCACCTCCGCCTCGTAAGGCTCCAGCCGCTCGTCGGCCAGCAGATCGAGCAGGGTGGCGACGGACGGCGAGCGCGGATCGCGCAGATTCAGGGGGTCGTCGTCGAAAGTGGCCTGGGGCAGCGCCGCCACCGAGGCGACGGCCAGCACAAGGCCGAGGCTGAGCAGAACCGGCGCCCGGCGCCCGGCCTGATCGTGGATCCAGGCCCCCAGCGCCGCCACCGGGCCGCGCCCCAGGGGCCGCGCCGGGATCGGCCAGAGGCGCAGCAGCGCCGGCAGGACCGTGAGATTGGCGAAGAGGGCGATGAACATGCCGCCGCCGGCGATCAGCCCCAGTTCGGACAGGCCGCGATAGGCCGTCGGCAGGAAGGCGAAGAAGGCGATAGCCGATGACAGGCCGCAGAGCAGCAGCGGGCGGCCGATGAGGGCGCCGCTTCGGCGAAGGGCCGCGGTGACGTCGCCGCCTTCAGAAGTATTTTCCGGCGCCAGGCCCAGCACCTCGCGATAGCGCAGCGCGAAATGGATACCGAAGTCGACGCTGAGCCCGATGAAGAGCACGGCGAAGGCCACCGAGATCAGGTTGAGCTGCCCCACCGCCAGGGCCGCGTAGCCGGCGGTCCAGCACAGCCCGACCGCCAGGGTCAGCAGGATCGGCACCACCAGGCGCCAGGTCCTGAGCCCGATGAAGAGGACGCAGGCCACCAGAACCGCCGAGAGCAGCCCCACGAAGCCGATGCCGCTGCGCACCGACTCCAGCTCGTCCTGCAGCATCAGCGGCTCGCCTGTCATGCGGACGCGAAGGCCGGGGGTCTCGGTCAGGCCGAGATCCGCGACGGTGGCTTCGATGGCGTCCACCGCGCCGGCCACCGGTGTCAGGGTGGCGAAATCGGCGCGCGGCTTGACGATCAGGAAACGCCGCCGGTCGGCCGCGGTTTCTGCCCTGTCCTGCAGCAGAGCCTCCCAGGACAGCCGCGCGTGCGGATCGGCGGGCAGGGCTTCGGCCACCGCTGCCAGGCGGTTCAGCAGCGCCTCCAGGCTGGCCACCGGGCTCTCGCCGCTCTCCAGAGCGGAGGAGAGAAGGTCCTGGAGACCGCGCAGCGAGGGATCGGCCAGCAGGGCGGCCAGCAGCGGCTGGGCGGCGGCCAGGCGGTCGGCCTGCGCCTCCAGTTCGGACGGTGAGAGAAACAACAGGCCGTTGCGGCGGAAAAAGGGGTCGCCTTCCAGGTCGAAGACATCCTCGAAGCGCCCGGGCTGATCTTTGAGCGCAAGCGCCAGGGCCCGCGCAGCCTCCGCCGATGCCAGGCTGTCCGGGCCTTCGACCACGACGATCAGAGTGCCGCTGCGCTGCGGGAAAGCGGCATCGACGGCCACGTTGTTCTGGCGGAACGGCAGTTCCGCCGAGAGCATGTCGGTGGTGGAGGTGTTGATGGTCAGGCTGGACGCTGCATACCAAAGCAGGCCGGCGGCCGAGAGCAGGGCGGCTAGGACAACAATCCCGGCCCGGCCGCAGACCCAGCCGATCCAGGCTGCCAGCCAGTCAGACCGTGAATCGCCCATTCCTGAAGACATTGGGCCCCTGTAACGCGCCCCACAGCGCACGCCTGTAGCAATCCCCGCTTATAGACGGCCCCGGGCCGCTTTGACAACGCCGTGACAGGCAAAAATCGAGGTTTTTTAAGGACTTCGAATTAGGGCTCCGTTAACCACGGCTGGCCCATAACGGTCTATCGCACCTCGGAATCCTTGCGCCTAGCAAGGGGTCCGGGGCCAACGGCTTGAGACGGAAAGCCGCCGACCCGCAAGAGAGCATGAGCGACCAGACCGAAAAGGCGAGCCCAAAACCGCGCAAGGCACCCGCACCCAAGCGGGCGCCCCGCAAGTCGCGCGCGGCCGCCGGCGGGCAGAAGGCGGCATCCAAGACCAGCGGCAAGACCGGCGGCAAGACGCGGGCGGCATCGGGCACGGCATCGGGCGCGCGCGGCAAGGCTGCGGCGCCCGTCACTGAAGCGCCAGCCAAGACCAAGTCCGGCAAGGCGGCCAAGGCCGACAGCCCTGCAGCGAGCGGCAAAGCTTCGGCGAAGCCAGAGAAGCCAGAGAAGCCTGCAAACGCCGATGCTGCGCCGTCAACGGCGCTCGGCGCTCCAACGGCGCCCTCACAAACGCATAGCCCGAAGCCGGCCGAGACGGTCGCAGAGGAGCGCGGCCCCGCTGGCGCGGGCACCGACCCTTCCGCCGCAGCGGCCCGGGACGGGCTGGCACCGGACCCTGCCACGGTGACCTTCGGCAGCAACCGGCCCATCGTCGCGCCGCCGCCGCCCAAGCCGGAAAGCTCCGGGCCGAAGAGTTCCGGTCTGCGCTTCTCCGGCCCTTCGGCGGGCGCCTTGAAATCCAGTGGCCCGCAGAGCAGCCCGGCAAAGGCCGAAGGGACGACATTCTCCAGCTTTGCCGGTGACGGCACCGCGGCCAGCGGCAAGGCCGCCCCCACTGAATCCGGGCCCACTAAATCCGGGCCCACTAAGTCCGGGCCCGGCACATCCGAGCCCGGCAAGCCCGAGCCCGGTCTCTCTGCCGCAGCGAAAGCAACGGACGGCAAGGCACCGGCCAGCAGCAAGGCACCGGCCAGCAGCAAAGCAACGGCAGCGGCCGCGCCAAAGGCCGCCAGCGAAAAGCCGGCGACGGCAAAGCCGGGCGAAGCAGCCAAGACCGAAACCAAGCCGTCCGGCGTCAAAGCGGAAAGCGCGCAGAAGGATGGGCCCAAAGGGGGTACATCGGCCGGCAAGACGGCGCCGGGTGACGGCAAGGCGCAGCCGGTTCCCCTGGGCGCCACCAAGCCGGCGATCGCCCCGCAAAACCACGGCCCGCTGATCGAACGCTCGACCCGCCGGTCGAACCCCTGGCTGCTGTTTGGCATCGGCGTTGCGGGCATCGGCCTTGGCTGGTGGATCATGTCGATGCCAAGCCCGGACCCTCAGGCCGGCTATGAAATCGCAAGCCGGCCGGCCGCCGGCGGAGCGACTGCAGGCGAAGGCTCAGGGGATGGAAGCAGCGTGGGCACCGCCGCCCCGGAAGCGACGCCGGTTCCCGGCGCAAACACGGCATTGACCGCGGTTGAGATGCGCGAGATCGGCGACCTGCTGCGCGCCATCGGGCTGGAGCCGGGTGTCGTGCCGGTCGGCGGCCCCCAGCCAGGCACCGCCTTTGAAGGCGCCATTCGCAGCTACCAGGAGATGGCCGGCCTGAGCGTCGACGGCCGGGCGACCCCCGCACTGCTCAGCGAATTGCGCGCCGTTGCCTCGCTTTACGGCGGCGGCTGAAGATCCACTTTCAGGCTAACTGCCTTTAGGCTGACCATCCTGGCGCAGGCCGGTGGCGACGACCCACCAAGCGGTCCGCTGACCCAGGACGCGCGCGGCGGCCTCCGCCTGCGCCGTGTTCTCGTAAAGCGCAAAGCAGGTCGCGCCACTGCCGGACATGCGGGCAAGGCGGCAGCCGGCGCTTGCCGAAAGCGCCTCCAGAACCTGCGCGACCTCGGGGCAGAGCACTCGCGCCGGCTCCTCCAGATCGTTGCCGCGCAAGGCCAGCCACGACAGCAGCCCCTCCAGATCCGCCGGAGGCGCGACCCGCTCGACCTGGGCGTAGGGCGCGTCGCGCCGCCGGAACACCGCTGCAGTGGAGAGCGGAACCCCGGGGTTGGCCAGCACCATGGCGACGCGGGGCAAAGCGCCTATCGGCTCGAGCTTCTCACCGATGCCGAACATGATCACCGGCCGCGAGTCCAGACAGGCCGGCACGTCCGCCCCCAGGCTCAGTGCCAGGTCGTGCAGGGCCGCTGCGTCGGGTGCCTCTGGCGCAAGGCCTGCGAGACCGCGCAGCACCGCCGCGGCATCGGCCGATCCGCCGCCGATGCCGGCGGCCACCGGCAGGGTCTTGGTGAGGACTATGGCGAAGCGGTCGGGAAGGCCGGTCAAGGCACAGAAGGCGCGCGCCGCACGGCGCACCAGGTTGTCCTCCCCGGCGTCGAGCGCCCCTGCATAAGGCCCTTTGATCGAAAGCTGCGGCGCCTCTGCGTCGAAGATTTCGATTCGGTCGCCGGCATCGGTGAAGACGACCAGGCTGCTCAGTTCGTGATAGCCGTCGCTGCGCCGCCCGGTGACCTGCAGGGAAAGATTGACCTTGGCCCAGGCGGTTTCCGCCGCCAGCAGACGGCCGCGCGGCCTGTCCGTTTTTTCGATCGCTTCCACAGCTCTACGCCCGAAGATGCCGGCGGCCGGAGCAGCCGCGGCCAGGAAGTTTTAAAGAGGCCGCGCTAGATGTCCTGCGGCAGGACCTCCATGCCCTCTTCGATCTTCTTCTCGATGATCGGGATCTGGTCTTCCTCCGGCTCCAGGCTGAGCGCCCGCTTCCACTGGAACCGCGCCTCGATCTCGCGCCCCACGCGCCACAGCGCATCGCCCAGGTGGTCGTTGATGACGGGGTCCTGCGGCCTCAGTTCCACCGCCCTTTCCAACTGCGTCACCGCTTCCTCGAAGCGGCCCAGCCGGTAGTACACCCAGCCCAGGCTGTCGACGATGTAGCCGTCGCGCGGACGCAGCTTGACCGCCCGCACCAGCATCTCTTCCGCCTCTTCCAGGTTCTGTTTCTGCTCGACCCAGGAGTATGCGAGATAATTCATCACGTAGGGCTGCTCGGGCTGCAGGCCGAGGGCGTTCAGGAAGTCGGCCTCCGCCCGCTCCCACTGATCGGAGCGTTCCAGCGCAATGCCGCGGAAGTAGAGCAGCGACCAGTGCCGCGGCAGAATTTCGGGCAGCCGTTCGACCGCGGCGTCATAGGCGACCACAGCCTCTTCGAAGCGTTCTTCCGCGCGCAGCACGTTGCCCTTGCGCATCATGGGCTCGAAGCGGTCCGGCCGCTCGGCCGCCAGGGTGTCGAGCTCCTGCAAGGCGCGCTCGATCTCTTCCATGCGCTGCAGCTCTTCGGCCACGCGCAGGCGGACGACCCAGGAAAAGGGCGAGGACTCCGGGATCGTGCGATAAGCCGCGATCGCGTCGGCGCTGCGGCCCTTGCTCTGCAGGATTTCGCCCAGAAGAACGCGGGCCAGGATGAAATTCGGCCGGGCTGCAAGCCCCTGATGCAGATGGATCAGCGCCTCTTCGCCCGCAGCCTCCTGACTCAGCAGGCTGGCGATGTTGAACAGGACCTCGGCAACGCCGTCGCTGGCCTGCGCCACCTCGATCGTATTGGTGCCGCCCTGCTCGGCCGTTTCCAGCATCGGCGCGAGGATGTCCGAGCCCGGGTTCTCCGTCAGGAACTCGCGGTACACCGCAATCGCACGGTCACGCTGGCCATGGCGCTCAAAGAAGCTGCCGGCCAGCCAGGCCAGGCGAAGCGTCGGCCGGCTGGCATCGGTCAGCAGTTGTTCGTAAGCGGCCGAGGCCGCTTCGCTGCGCCCCGAAACCTCGTTGATCAGCGCCGCGTGAAGTCCGTGCAGCACGGCGAAGCCGCGCTCACGCTGCAGCACAGAGAGGGTTTCCAGCGCGCCGTCGGGATCGCCGGCGCCGGTCTGGATCCAGGCCCGCAACATCGGCACGACGATCTGGCTGATGCCCCGCTCAGGCTGGCTGTCGAGAATCTCGTCGGCCTTTTGCAGGTCGCCGGCCCGCGTCGCCTCGATGGCGAGGATCAGGTTGGCGAGGGAGTTCGTGGGTTGCAGGGCGGCGACGCGCTGGGCGAGGCCCGCTGCTTCCTCCTGGCGGCCCGTCGCCGCGGCCAGTTCGAGCGCCGGCAGCAGCACCTCCGGATTGTCCGGATCGAACCGCAGCGCCTGCACCATGTAGTCGGCGGCGGATTCCAGGTCGCCGTCGCGCCGGGCCACGAGCCCGGCCAGATAGGGACCATAGGAAGAAGACCCGCCTGAGGCGTTCGCGCCCTGCGGCAGGGTGTTGGCGGCGAGCTGCGGCGAGAGGTCCGCCTGGCGCACCGGGCTTTCGGCGGCGCAGGCGGCCGGAACCAGGGTTGCCGCCAGGACAGCCACGGCCGTGCGGGCCCAGAAGCCACGCCTTTCATAGCCGCGCCTTCCATACGAGCGTGTCTGTGACAAAGCAGTCTCCTGGCGGTTTTGGTCCCGATCGGTGGGGTTCAGTCTACCTGAGGCCCCCCGGGGCTCACAACGCCGAGCTTCGGCGCGGCCGTCACGCCTTTGCGAGCACCCCTCCCCCAGAACATGGCCCGCGGCCGGCGGGCCGCAAGGGCGGAGAGGGAGGAACCCTCACGTTAACCCCTTGAATCCAGACGAGCCCGGGGGGAGGGGGGCGCCTCTGCGGCCGCTACATGTTCGGGTAGTTCGGGCCGCCCCCGCCCTCCGGCGTCACCCAGACGATGTTCTGGGTCGGGTCCTTGATGTCGCAGGTCTTGCAGTGGACACAGTTCTGGGCGTTGATCTGCAAGCGCGGGTTGCTGCCGTCGTCATCGCGGACGATTTCGTAGACGCCCGCAGGACAGTAGCGCTGGGCCGGCTCATCATAGAGCTCCAGGTTGTGCGCGACCGGCACCGAAGCGTCCTTCAGCGTCAGGTGGACCGGCTGATCCTCTTCATGGTTGGTGTTGGAAATGAAGACCGAGGACAGGCGGTCGAAGGTGATGACGCCGTCAGGCTTGGGATAGTCGATCTTCGGCATCTCCGCCGCCGGTTTCAGGCATTCGTGATCTGCATGCTTGTTCCGAAAGGTCCAGGGCGCCTTACCGCCGAGCAGCTTCAGGTCCAAAGCGCCGTAGAGCATCGATCCGTAGAGGCCCCACTTGTTGAAGGAAGGGCGGAAGTTGCGCGCCTTGTGCAGTTCCTCGTGCACCCAGGACCCTTCGACCTTCCCGGTGAAGGCCGTCAACTCCGCCGGTGCTTCGCCCTCTGCGGTCAGTGCTTCGAAAGCCGCTTCCGCCGCCAGCATGCCGGTCTTCATGGCGTTGTGGCTGCCCTTGATCTTCGGCACATTCAGGAAGCCCGCCGCGCAGCCCATCAGGAGGCCGCCGGGAAAGGTAAGCTTGGGCAAGGACTGCAGACCGCCCTCGTTCAATGCCCGGGCGCCATAGGCGATGCGCTTGCCGCCCTCCAGCATGGGGCGGATCGCCGGATGGGTCTTGAAGCGCTGCATCTCCTCAAAGGGCGAGAGATGCGGGTTGTCGTAGTCGAGCCCGACGACATAGCCGACATAGGCCTGGTTGTCCTCCAGGTGATAGATGAAGGAGCCGCCCCAGGTGGTGGTGTTCATCGGCCAGCCCGCGGTGTGGATGACCGTGCCGGTCTTGTGCTTGGCGGGATCGAGCTGCCAGAGCTCCTTGATGCCGATGCCGTAGGTCTGCGGATCCGCATCGTCGCGCAGGCCGAAGCGCTGCTCGAGCAGCTTTGTGAGAGAGCCGCGGCAGCCTTCGCCGAAGAAGACGTAGCGGCCGTGCAGTTCCATGCCCTGCTGGTAGGACGCCTTCTGCGCGCCGTCCTTGCCGACACCCATGTCGCCGGTGGCGACGCCCTTTACGCGACCGTCTTCGTGATAAACCACCTCCGCGGCGGCAAAGCCGGGATAGATCTCGACGCCCAGGCCCTCCGCCTGTTCGGCCAGCCAGCGGCAGACGTTGCCCAGGGAGACCACGTAGTTGCCGTGGTTGTGCATCTGGCCCGGCAGCATCCAGACCGGCAGCGACAAGCTGCCCTTCTCCCTCAGCAGCATGAACTTCTCGTCGCCGACCGGCGCGTTCAGCGGTGCGCCCTTTTCCTTCCAGTCGGGGATCAGTTCGTTGAGGGCGCGCGGCTCCAGCACTGCGCCGGAGAGGATATGGGCCCCGACCTCGGAGCCTTTTTCGAGCACACAGACGGTGATCTCCCGGCCGCTTTCCTGCGCCAACTGGCGCAGACGGATAGCGGCAGACAGCCCCGCCGGGCCCGCCCCGACGATCACCACATCGTATTCCATGAACTCGCGTTCCAAGATCCCTCACTCCTCAACTGCCGTGGCTGGCCCACGTTCTGGGTCTGTCCTATAGATTTATGCCGCCAGAGTACAGATGCCGCCCTTTTCCCGCGCAAGGCAGGGACGCCGCTTTTTGGCCATTTTCCGCCCTTCCCGGCCCCCTGGAACTCCCGAATCCGGCTTTACGGAGGATTTACCAATGCCCGGCATGCTGGAAGGCCAGGAGAAGCAAAACCATGGCCGTACAGGACCTTACGAGATTCGACGCCGACGAGCGCCCGGACAACGTCCCGAGCGAGCTCGACGACCTGACCCACGCGGAGATGCGCATGCTCTATGCCGAATCCGTCGAGGTCGTCCGCTTTGCCAAAACCCAGCAATGGAAATCCGTTGGTGCAATTCTGGTGGTCTTCATTGCGCTGATGGGCCTGTCGCAGCTGGCCGAGCAAAAGCCGCTGCTGACCAACCTGATCATCGCCGTCAGCTTTGTCTGCAGCGGCGGCGTCATCTACTCGCTGGCGCTCTATCAGGCCTGGCAGAACACCGAGCGCAAGAAGCTGCGCGAGATCGGTCTGCATCTCTCCAGCTACGCCAAAGCGATTCGCGCCATCAAATCCTCCCGCGAAACCAACGTCCATCGCTACACCCTGCTGGTCTTCATGATCGTCAGCGTGCTGATGGGCAACCTCTTGCTGGTGCTCTTCGTCTCGCCACTCTACCGCTAGGCTGCGGCACCTCCCAGGAGGCGATACGACGCAGCCGGGCGCCGCTGCGCCGCACCTCTAAAGCCGGCCACTGCTAAAGCCGGCCACTGCGGCCTTTCTGGCCAAGGGGCGGTTCTGTTAGCCTGGGCCCATGGCAGATCCAGTATCCCGCGAAGCCGAGGCCCTCGCCGCCCTGCAGTGGCTGATCGATGCCGGCGCCGATGAAGCCGTCGGGGAGACGGCGCTGGACCGAACCCGTCTGCCCGAACCGCAACGGCCAGCAGAGGCCGCGCCGAAGCCGGCACCGGCAGCCGGAGCGCCCGCTCCCCAGGGCCTGCGGGAGGCTGCAGCCGCAGCGCCGCGCGCCCGCCGCCCGGCCAGCCTGACCTCGGCCAGCGAAACCCAGGCCGATGCCCAGCGCCTCGCCCAGGCGGCCTCTTCGGTCGAGGACATCCGCAAGACGCTGGAGGCCTTCGACGGCTGCCCGCTGAAGGCGACCGCCACCAACCTCTGCCTCTACGACGGCAACCCCGAAGCCAAAGTCATGATCATCGGCGAGGCGCCGGGCGGCCAGGAAGACCGGCAGGGCAAGCCCTTCGTCGGCCCGGCCGGCCAGTTGCTGGACCGCATGCTGACGGCCATCGCGCTGGACCGCAGCCAGGTCTACATCACCAACCTGCTGTTCTGGCGTCCGCCGGGCAACCGCAACCCCACGCCGGCGGAAATCGCCGTCTGCCTGCCCTTCCTGGAGCGCCAGGTCGAGCTGCTGGCACCGAAACTGCTGCTGCTGACCGGCGGGATGTCGGCCAAGACCCTGCTGAACCGCAACCAGGGGATCCTCAAGCTGCGCGGCCGCTGGGACGACTACCGCCATCCGCGCCTCAGCGATCCGATTCCCGCCCTGCCGACCCTGCATCCGGCCTATCTTCTGCGCCAACCGGCGCAGAAGCGGGAGGCCTGGCGCGACCTGCTGGCCTTCCGCGAGGCGATGAACCGCGAAGGGCTCTCCCCCAACGCCTGATGTCCGGCCCGGCCTGATATCCGGCCCGGCCGTCCCCCCGAACCGAGGCGCCCCCGAACCGAGGCGCCCCCGAAGTTCGCTCCACGCCCCGACGCCGAGACCCGGGCGGGCGCAAAGCTTAACGGGGATTTAACCCGCGCTGTGGCCTTCTGAGGGCCACGGCAGTTGCAGTCTTGTGAGCGCTTCATTAACCTTTATCTAACACCGGGGCCATGAGAACACCGGGAGAGGTAGTGCAGTTCAGGAGTAGGGTCCGCGCCCAGTTTTCCGGGGCGCGGTTCTTCTTGTCGATCCCCCGTCAGATCGCCCGCGCGGGAGCCTGCGCGGCGAAGCTGCGGCTGCGCTTCACGGGTGCCCTGACAGCCGCCCTGACCGCCGCCGGCCTGGCCGGCACCCTGGCGCTCGGCGCAGCGGCCCAGGCGCAGGTGCTGCAGCCGGGCGACCTTCAGCCTGACAGCCGGCAACCCGGCCTCAACAACAGTCTTCCAGGCGACGCCGCGGCGCTGCCCGGCGGCATCCTGCCCGGCCCCGACGGACTTCCGGCCGTGCTCTCGCCTGCCGATGCGGACCGCTACCGCCGCATCTTCGCCGTGCAGGAAAAGGGCCGTTGGAAGGAAGCGGACGCTCTGATCGCCGCCCTCGACAACCGCGTGCTGATGGGGCATGTCCTGGCCCAGCGCTATCTGCACCCCACGGCCTACCGCTCCCGCTACAAGGAGCTGAAGGCCTGGATGGACGACTATGCCGACCATCCGCAGGCGCCGCGCATTTACAAGCTCGCCCTGAAGCGGCGCCCGGCGAACTACCGCCGCCCGCAGCCGCCGATCACACCGGGCAAGGGCATCCTGTCCTCCGCAAAGCGCGTCAGCAGCGAATACGTCTCGCCGCGCCAGCGCAGCAAGGCGACGCGCAGCCGGGTCGCCAAGATCAAGCGTCAGGTGCGCCGCAACGTGCTGCGCCAGCGCTTCACCGTGACCGAGGACCTGCTGAACCGCAAATCGACCCAGAAACTGTTGGACCAGGTGGAGCTGGATCAGGCCCGCGCGCGCGTCGCGGCCGGCTGGTTCTACTACGGCCGGCCGGAGCGGGCCTATGCCCTGGCGGCGCCCGCCGCCAAGCGCTCGGGCCACGCGGCGCCGATGATCAACTGGACCGCCGGGCTTGCCGCCTGGCGCCTCGGCGAACTGGAGGCCGCGGCCGGGTTCTTCGAGGTCCTGGGCCAGACCGACCGCGCTGCCGGCTGGAACATCGCCGCCGGCGCCTACTGGGCGGCGCGCGCCCACCTGCGCCTGCAGCGGCCGGAGCGCATCAGCCCGCTGCTGCAGCGCGCCGCGCTCTACCCGCACACCTTCTACGGCCTGCTGGCACGCCGGGCGCTGGGCATGCCCATCGAGTTCGACTTCGGCTCCCACCGCATGGACCCGCAGATGGCGGCGCTGCTGAAGAACAACCGGGTCGGCAGCCGCGCACTGGCGCTGATGCAGGTGGGCGACCGCGAGGCTGCCGAGCGAGAACTGGTGAAGGCCGGGTCCTGGAACGACCCGCGCATGGGCCAGGCCCTGCTGGCACTGGCCCAGCATGCGCGCATGCCGTCGCTGGCCTTTCGCATGGGCACCCAACTGGCCCGCCTGGGCGACAACCGGGCGACCCCCGGCGCGCTGGACGCCGCGCTCTACCCGATCCCGCCCTGGCAGCCGGAAAGCGGCTTTCAGGTCGACCGCGCCCTGATCTACGCCCTGATGCGCCAGGAATCCGGCTTCAACACCCGGGCCAAGAGCCCTGACGGTGCCCGTGGCCTGATGCAGCTTATGCCGCGCACCGCCAGCTACATGGCCCGCGACCGGCGCTATCGCGGCAAGAACGGGCGCAACGAACTCTTCGAGCCGAGCCTGAACATGGAGCTGGGCCAGCGCTATATCGCCTATCTGCTGCGCCACGAGCGGGTGCAGGGCGACCTCTTCCGGCTCACCACCGCCTACAACGGCGGGCCCGGCAACCTGGGCAAGTGGCAGCGCCACATGAAGGCCGGCGACGACCCGCTGCTGTTCATCGAAGCCCTGCCGTCCAAGGAAACCCGCCTCTTCATCGAGCGGGTTCTGACCAACCTCTGGATCTACCGCCAGCGCCTGGGCCAGCCCGCGCCCTCGCTGGAACGTCTTGCAGGCGGCGACTGGCCGCATTACGTAGCCTTGGACGGAACCCGTGCCGAGGTCGCGCAACATGGCCAGAATTGACGAAAACCTGCCCTTCCTGCCGGTCAACATTGCCGTCCTGACGATTTCCGACAGCCGCACGCTGGCGGACGACAAGTCGGGCCAGCGGCTGCAGGAGATGCTCACCGCCGACGGCCACAGTCTGGCGGCGCGCGAGATCGTCACCGACGACAGCGACAAGATCGTCGCCACCCTGCGCAAGTATGTCGCCGATCCGAAAGTCGACGTGGTGATCACCACCGGCGGTACCGGTGTGACCGGCCGCGACGTGACGCCGGAGGCCTTCAAGCAGGTGATGGAAAAGGAGATCGAGGGCTTCGGCGAGCTGTTCCGCTGGATCAGCTTCCAGAAGGTCGGCACCTCCACCATCCAGAGCCGCGCCATCGGGGGCGTCGCCGACGGCACCTATCTCTTCGCCCTGCCCGGCTCCCCCTCGGCCTGCAAGGACGGCTGGGAGGAGATCCTGAAATACCAGCTCGACTCCCGCCACAGGCCCTGCAACCTGGTCGAGCTAATGCCGCGCCTGAAGGAACACCTGAAGGCGGCGAGCTGATCGCGGCGCCCCCAGGGCCCGGGAACCCCCAAGCAACCGACCCCGCTGCGCAACACGATTGCGCGCGCATTCGCCTTTCCGCTTTGAAAGCCGGGGGCGAGAGGCTTTACTCTTGCCCAGGGTACGCGCCAGGCAGGCGCGCGACTGGAGGAGACAGTCATGACTGACGGCATGAACGACGGCACCATGAACGAAGCGGACATCGCCGACAGCGGTCTGGCCAACGCAGGCTACGAGGCCATTCCCCTGCCCGACCGCCGCAGCTTCACCGACGTGGAGATGGCCGAGCGCGCCGCGAAATTCCTGGAGGAGGTGAAGACCCGCCATTCGATCCGCGACTTCGCGCCCACGCCGGTGCCGCGCATGGTGATCGAGAGCTGCATCCTGGCTGCCGGGCGCGCGCCCAGCGGCGCCAACCGCCAGCCCTGGCACTTCGTCGCCGTCAGCGACCCGGAGGTGAAGCGCCGCATCCGCCAGGCAGCGGAAGCCGAGGAGAAGGCCTTCTACGACGGCAAAGCCGGCGACGACTGGCTGGCCGCCCTGGCGCCCCTCGGCACCGACGACGAGAAACCCTTTCTGGAGACCGCACCCTGGCTGATCGTCATTTTCGCCGAACGCTACGGCGTTTCCGCCGACCGCAAGATCGTCAAGAACTACTACATCAACGAGTCGGTGGGCATCGCCACCGGCATGCTGATCACGGCCCTGCACTGCGCCGGGCTGGCGACCCTCACCCACACGCCCAACCCCATGCGCTTCCTCAACGAGATCTGCGGCCGGCCGGAGAACGAGAAGCCCTACATGATTCTGGTCGCCGGGCACGCCACGGATGACGCCACCGTGCCCAAGCACGCCAAGCGCAAGAAGTCCCTCGACGAGATCGCGACCTTCCGGTGACGAAGGCGGCGATCAGCCTCCGCTGCTCAGGGCCACAAGATCGGCGGCCGTGTCGACGTCGCGCAGGGTCTCGACGAAGCCGACGTCATAACCCGTGAGATTGGCCAGCGTGTCCGCCAGCGTCGTGGCGCTGGACCAGCGCACGCCGTCGAAGGGCGTCACGATGCGCGGGCGGCGGCGGGCACCGACCAGCCAGTAGCCGCCGTCCGCCGCCGGGCCGAAGACCCAGTCATTGGCCCCCAAGGCGCGGAAGGCCGCGGCGATGTGGTCGCGGCGGATGCCGGGGATGTCGCTGCCCACCATCACCAAAGGGCCGGGCGGCAGATCCTCAAACATCCGGCCCATGCGCCGGCCGAGATCGCCGCCGCCCTGGGCCACCAACGTGCCGTCGAAGGGCCAGAGCCCCCTGCCGTCGCGCACGGCGCTGTCCGGCGTGACCGCGAGCCAGAGCCGCCAGCGCGGATCGGGCGACAGGCGGCGCAGCAGGTCGCCGGTGTGGCTGCGGTAGAAGCGCAGCGCGGCGACCGCGCCGAGGTCGTGCGCGAGACGCCGCTTCACGGTGCCCAGGCGCGGCGCGCGGGCCATGACCACAAGATGGTTTTCCAGCATTCCTCGCTCTCTTCTAACCGTAGAGCCGCGCCAGGAACCGCGGTGACGTACCGGCAAAGTAGAGTGCGAGGATGGAAAGGTTGCGCAGGGGCCGCAGCAGCCAGCCGCCCCGGCGGTAGCGCACCGCGGAGGTCACCGCCCGGCTCTCCAGCATCGCAAGGCCGCTGCGCCCCTGCCGCTGCACCAGGCGCCGCACGAAGTCGACATCCTCCATCAGCGGCAGCGGGCGCAGGCCGCCGAGTTGATCGTAAAGGCCGCGGGCGATCAGCAGGCCCTGGTCGCCGTAGGGCAGGGCGAGGCGCCGGCTGCGCCAGTTGGCCAGGCGCTCGATACGCCGTGCCTGCGGGGCGGGATCGTCCAGCGCAAAGCGGAAACAGGCGGCCCGCGCCCCCGCGGCCCCGGCAGTCATGAAAGCAGCGGCCTCATCAGCCCAGCCGGACTGAAGCAGCGTGTCGGCGTGCAGGAAAAGCAGCCAGTCGCCGCTGGCAGCCTCCGCCCCGGCGCGGAGCTGGGACCCTCTGCCGCGCGGCGTTTCGATGACCCTGGCACCGGCCTGTTCCGCCAGAGCGCGGCTGGCCGCCGTGTCACCGGCAGCGGCGAGGACGATCTCCGTTACCAGGCCGTCCCGGCGCGCTTCGGCCAGCGCAGCCAGGCAGGCCCGCAAACCGTCGGCGGTGTCGAGTGTGGGAATGATGATCGCGAGCGAAGGGCGGCGCATGGCCGAAGACTTAGCACGGAGGCCTGGAGGTCGAACACAATGCGCCGCAGGGCGCGGACATCGAAGCGGACCAAGTTTTCGTGATCGACGCCGCCGCGCACTTGGCGGTGTGGCGGCGCCCGTGCTAGCGGTCCTGGCATCTTTCCCGAACCCGGAGCCGGCCTTGCCCGACGGACCCGACCTCGATTCACTGCTGCGCGGCTTGACGGCGCTGCCGGCCTTTGCCGGCGTCGCGCGGGACCAACTCGCGCTCATGCCGACCACCGGCCTGGCGCATGACCACGTGACGGTCGAGGGTCTGCGCCTTGAGGGCCGGGCAGTGCTGCTGCGGGTGCCGCGGCAGAGCCAGTTCGCCTTCAATGCCGCCGATAACCTCGCCTATCAGGCCGCCTGTTTCGAGCGGGTCGCCGCGAGCGCCCGCGGCCCCCGGCTGTTCGGCGTGCTGGCGCCGGAGGAGGGCTTGCCGATGGGCGCCCTGGCGGTGGAGCGGATCGACGGGCGTCCGCCGCGCCTGCCGGCGGACCTGCGGGCCCTGGCCGAGGCCATGGCCCGGGTGCACAGCCTGCCGCTGCCGCCGGAGGGTGCGCGGGCGCCCCTGGCCGACCACCGCGACCCGGTTGCCGGCGCCCTGGCCGAGATCGAGGCCCAGGCCGCTTTCCTGCCGGAGGCCGGTCTCGATCCGGAAAGCGCCCGTGCCATCGCGGAGGAACGGGCCTGGGCGCGCGCCTACGCCGCCGAGATTGCAGAGGCCGGCACGCCGCAGCCCCGCGCGCTGGTGCTGACCGACACCCACCCCGGCAACTTCCTGATCGACAGCCAAGGCCGGGCCATCATCGTCGATCTGGAAAAGGCGCTCTACGGCGCCCCCGGCATCGACCTCGCCCACGCCAGCGTCTACTCCTCGACCACCTGGGACGTCGCGACCTCGGCGGAGCTGGAGATCGGAGACGTCGCCGCCTTCTATGCCCGCTATCTGCAGGTCGCCACCGAACTCTCAGGCGCCGCCTGGGCGGCGCGGCTGCGCCCCTGGCTGCTGCCGCTGCGCCGCCTGCTCTTCCTGCGCGCCGTCACCTGGTGCGCCAAGTGGCAGGTGCTGCACGCCCGGGCCCGCACCGCCGACAAGGCGGAGGCTGACAGCACCGAGGACTGGTCCGCCGAAAACAGCGATCCCGCGCTCATTGCCCATGTCGCCGGGCGGGTCGCGCTCTACCTTTCGCCTGAAGTTCTGGCCCGCATGCGGAGCGAATGGCTGACCCCCGGCGCCCTGACGGACGTGCTCGGCGAATAGTCGTTTGTTCTTGATTTGTTCTCTTCCTTGCGCTACCTTCTGCGCATGGTTGATCTGATCCCCGATAAACCACGCAAGGGCCGTGGCGCCGTCAGCAATGCCAGCGGGCGCTACGAGCCCTTCACCCGCGTCGCCATAGACGACGGCTGGGGGCAGGACCCCGGCAGCAGCGGCTTCGGCGAGCCAGGCTTCGGGGCCGATCCGCCGCCCCGCCCGACCGAGGTGACCTGGGATGCGACGCGCACGATCATCGCCCGCAACACCTCGCCCGACGTGCCCTTCGACCGCTCCATCAACCCCTACCGGGGCTGCGAGCATGGCTGCATCTACTGCTTTGCGCGCCCGAGCCACGCCTGGCTGGGCTATTCGCCCGGGCTCGATTTCGAGACCAAGCTGCTGGCCAAGCCGGAAGCGGCCAACCTCCTGCGGGCCGAACTGGCGCGCAAGAACTACAAGCCCCAGCCCATAGGACTGGGCACCAACACCGATCCCTATCAGCCCATCGAGAAGCGGCTGAAGATCACCCGCCAGATCCTGGAGGTGCTGCGCGACACCCGCCACCCCTTCACCATCGTCACCAAGTCCAACCTGATCCTGCGGGACCTCGACATCCTCGCCCCCATGGCGCGGGCGCGGCTGGTGCGGGTGATGATCTCGGTCACCACCCTGGACCGTAAGCTGAGCCGGGTGATGGAGCCGCGCGCGCCGACGCCGGAGCGGCGCCTGCAGGCGCTGCGCACTCTCAACGCCGCCGGGGTGCCCGCCGGGGTGCTGACCGCACCGATGATCCCGGCCATCAACGATCACGAACTGGAAGCATTGCTGGAGGCAGCGGCGCGGGCCGGCGCCACCACGGCGGGCTATGTGCTGCTGCGCCTGCCGCTGGAGATCAAGGACCTCTTCGTCGAGTGGCTGGAAGCCCACTTCCCGGACCGCAGGTCCAAGGTCATGAAGCTGGTGCGGGAGACCCGCGACGGCGCCCTTTACCAGCCGGAGTTCGGCCTGCGCCAGCGCGGCAGCGGGGTCTACGCCGACCTCCTGGCCCAGCGTTTCAAGCGGGCCGAACGCCGCCTGGGCCTCAATCGCGGGGGCTTCAAGCGCAGGGGCCTCGGCGACCTCGATTGCAGCCAGTTCGAGCCGCCGCCGGCAGAGGCCAGGACCGACAGGCGCCAGCTCTCGTTCTTTTAGCGCAAATCCCCGCTATCGCGCCTTCAGGCGCCCTTGCCCGCCGGTCCGGCGAAATCACGGCTAAGACCCTGACCGGCCTTCACTCTTTTGAAAGCAGCAGCCTGCTAAACAGGAAGGAGGCGTGTCGTGGCGGCGCGCCCTGGCGATTTGGCAGGATCAGAGACCGGTCATGGAGGGCCATACCAGCAGCATCACCGAACTGGCGATCGTGGTGGTCGCCGCACTTTGCTGCGGGCTCATCGTCCGGTCCTTCCGCCAGCCGATCCTGCTGGGCTACATCCTGGCCGGCGCCGCCCTCGGCCCCTCCGGCTTCGGCTTCGTTGAAAACCGAGATCAGGTGCAGCTGCTCGCCGAACTCGGCGTGCTCATGCTGCTGTTCTTCATCGGCATGGAGCTCCAACTCCGCAGCCTGAAGGCGGTCTGGCGCATCGCGCTGATGACCACCCTCTTCCAAATCGCCGTCGGCGTGCTCGCCATGTCGCTGCTCGGCTTCTACCTCGACTGGCCCATCGGCCTGACGGTGGTGCTGGGCTTCGTCGTCGCCCTCTCTTCCACCGCCATCGCCATCAAGATGCTGGAGGAGATCGGCGAGAAGGGCACGCGTGTCGGCAACGTCACCATCGGCATCCTGATCGCCCAGGACCTGGCGGTGATCCCGATGATGCTGGTGGTCAGCACCTTCACCGGCGAAAACGCCTCGATCGGTGCCGGGACGCTCATCAAGCTCGGCCTCTCCATCGCCTTCCTTGGGATCCTGCTGGTCTACCTCGGCCGCGGCCGCCGACTGCGCCTGCCCTTTGCCAAGTCGGTCGGGCG
This sequence comes from Rhodospirillales bacterium BBD 1991-14, assembly GCA_001657395.1. Classification (GTDB taxonomy): domain Bacteria; phylum Pseudomonadota; class Alphaproteobacteria; order Kiloniellales; family Kiloniellaceae; genus Pelagibius. The sequence goes on from LYSY01000008.1 coordinate 168,390, forward strand.
CAACGCCGACCTGACGCCGCTGGCCGGGCTCGCCTTCTGCTTCGGCGCCGCGGCGCTGTCCGGCCTGCTGGAACTCTCCGCCTCCTACGGCGCCTTCCTGGCCGGGCTGGTGATCGGCAACTCCACCAGCCGGCGGGTGATGATGCACTACACCGCGCCGATCCAGAGCGTACTGCTGATGGTCTTTTTCCTCACCATCGGCCTGCTGATGGACCTCGGTTACATCTGGGAGAACCTCGGCACGGTGATCCTCATCGTCACCTTCGTGGCGGTCCTCAAGACCGCGCTCAACATCGTCGTCATCCGCGCCATGGGAGAGACCTGGCCGCGCGCCTTTCTCTCCGGCGTCATGCTGGCCCAGCTCGGCGAGTTCTCCTTCATCCTCGCCGCCCTGGGCCTCACCGCCGGCGTCATCTCGCCGGAAGAACACCGCCTGCTGGTGGCCGTCACCGTGCTGTCGCTGATCGGCAGCCCGATCTGGCTGGAGGCCGCGCGGCGGCTGCACCGCATCGCCCTCCTCGGCATCACCTCCGGCCGCGAGACCCTGCGCCTCACCTTGGGACCGGAGGCAAAGGCGCTCGGCCGATCCGGCGGTCACATCGGCGACTGGCTGCTGATCGCCCTTCGCCCGCTGCTGCCAAAGCTGTCGGCATCCTCCCGGCGCGCCCAAAAGCCGCTGGCGCCGGGCGCCAGACCTACCGATAATGGCGGCGACCATGATGGCAGTGCCGCCGCTCCATCCCGGCGCAGTCCTTCGCCGCCCCTCAATCCCGGCGGGGCGGAAGCGGACTGACCGCAACCGCGGACGGCCGGCCAATCTTTCAACCCGGTCGTTCAACCCAGTCCCTCACCCCTGCCGGACCCTGCCTGCCGTGCCGGACTTCTCTCTCGAACACGCATTCGCCGAAAGCCTGGGCCCAGGCGATCCGCGCGCCGGCCCGCGGGTTATCGGCCTGGACGAAGCCGGCCGGGGACCCTGGGCCGGGCCGGTGGTGGCCGCCGCGGTCTGGCTGCGCTGCGAAGGCCTGCCGGCGGCGCTGCGCGACGGCCTGGACGACTCCAAGAAGCTAACGGCGCGGGCGCGCGAGGCGCTCTTCGATGCGCTGCAGGCGCTGCCGCCGGAGGCCGGCGCGGTGGCGCTGGGCGCGGCCAGCGTCGAGGAGATCGACCGCCTGAACATCCTCCAGGCCTCCCTCCTGGCCATGGGGCGCGCGGCGGCAGCGCTGCCGCTGAGGGCCGATGCCGCCCTGGTCGACGGCAACCAGAAACCTGACCTGCCCTGCCCCCTGCGCACCGTGGTGAAGGGCGATTCCCGCTCGCTCTCCATCGCCGCGGCCTCGGTGATCGCCAAGGTCAGCCGCGACCGCACCATGGCCGCCCTGGCCCGCGACCATCCCGGCTACGGCTGGGAGCGCAACCAGGGCTACGGCACCGCCGAACACCGCCAGGGCATCGCCCGCCTGGGCGTCACGCCACAGCACCGCCGTTCCTTCCGCCCGGTCCGCGAGGCAATCGCCAAAGTTTCTTAACAATTGACCCTAACATCTTGAGTCCCAAAGACTCTTGACGGGAGTCGCCGGGTGACTCAGGATGCCCGCTTTCGCGCAAATGAGGGGGGAGACCGACCGGCGTGCAGAAAGATGTGGTCAAGCAGGGCGACTGCATCGCGTTGATGGAGGAGATGGCGGAAGCCTCGGTGGACATGGTCTTCGCCGACCCGCCCTATAACCTCCAGCTCGACGGCGAGCTCTACCGGCCCAACAACACCCGCGTCGATGCGGTGGACGACGCCTGGGACCAGTTCGACAGCTTCGCCGCCTACGACGACTTCACCCGCCGCTGGCTGCGCGCCGCGCGCCGCGTGCTGAAGGACAGCGGCACCCTCTGGGTGATCGGCAGCTACCACAACATCTTCCGCGTCGGCACGGCGCTGCAGGACCTGGAGTACTGGATCCTCAACGACGTGGTCTGGCGCAAGTCCAACCCCATGCCGAACTTCCGCGGCCGGCGCTTCACCAATGCGCACGAGACCCTGATCTGGGCGGCCAAGGACAAGGACACCCGTTACACCTTCAACTACGACGCCATGAAACGGCTGAACGACGACCTGCAGATGCGCAGCGACTGGCTGATCCCCATCTGCAGCGGCGGCGAGCGGCTGAAGAACGACCAGGGCGAGAAGGGTCACCCGACGCAAAAGCCCGAGGCCCTGCTCCACCGCGTCATCATGGCCGCCACCAAGCCGGGCGAGGTCGTGCTCGATCCTTTCTTCGGCAGCGGCACCACCGGCGCCGTCGCCAAGAAGCTGGGCCGCCGCTTCGTCGGCCTGGAGCGCGATGCAGGCTACGTGAAGCTGGCCGAAAAGCGCATCGCCCAGGTGCAGCCGGTGAAAGACCTGGAGTTGGTGGAGACACCCGCCAAGCGCCAGGAGCCGCGCATTCCCTTCGGCTGGCTGATCGAGCACGGCCTGCTGGAGCCGGGCACCGTGCTGCACGGGCCCGACAAGCGCTGGCGCGCCAAGGTGCGCGCCGACGGCACCCTCATCACCAGCGACTTCAAGGGCTCCATCCACCAGGTCGGCGCCCACCTGCAGGGCGCGCCCTCCTGCAACGGCTGGTCGTTCTGGCACGTGAAGGCCGACGGCAAGCCGGTCTCCATCGACGTGCTGCGCCAGAAACTGCGCGCCAACCTGGGCAAGACGCTGAATTGAGCCTGGGAACTGAACCCGGGAACTGAACCCGGACCGGCTTTAGCTGACGACGCCGAGGCGGTTCGCCGAGGACCGCGGCTCCTTGGCCGCCGGATTCTCTGAAAGCTGCCAGGCGATGGTCCGTTCCGGGCGGTAGGCGCAGAAGGTGCCGGTGCGCAGGCTGTTGGCCAGGTGGCGGCCGAGGGCCGGGTGGGCGGCCTCGATCTTGCGCAGGGCATGGCGGATACGCCAGGTGACGGTGGTGCGCGCCCGCTCGGCCAGACTGCCGAGGCGGCGGCTGCGCCCGCCCAGGCCGAGGGCCTTGGCCAGGGTATCGACCAGTTCCCCGATCTCGCCGCGCAGGCGCTCGGCCTGCAGCGGGTCGTTGCGGTCCTCCGCCTCGGCCAGGTCTTCCTGCAGGTCGCGGATGCGCGCCTTGAGGGCCCGCCGAGCGGGCTCGTCGAGCGCCGCGTCGCCGGCGAAGTGCTCGTCGCCGCGTTCGGCCAGATCGAGGCAGTGCACCTCGGTCCCCGGACGCTCCAGCAGGCGGCGGATGTCGTGCAGACCCTTGAGGTCCGGCAGCCGCACCGTCTGTCCGCCAAAGGACAGCCGCCACTGGCCGGCCTCCGGTACCAGCGCCGCCGTTTCCGCCGATGCCGGATCGCCGCCCGGGGCGGTATCGGAGGCCGCAGCCTCGGACGGCTTTCCGCAGGCATCGTCCAGCAGGCGAAAGCCCTCGGCAAGGACCGCCCGGTCCTCGGCGCGGCGGTAGGGATTGACCGTCAGCAGCCAGCGGCAGGCCTCGCCCGGCGCAGGCTCGCGTCCGCCGTTGATCCAGTCGCGGTACTCCCTCTCGTAGACCGCCAGCATCGCCCGCCCCTCCTCCATCCGCCCGAGGTTGGCATAGGCGATGGCGACGAAGGCCGGCACATCGACGATGGGAAAGCCGTCGATGGCCCCGGCCAGGTCGGCGGCCAGCTCGTAATTGCCGGCGGCGGCATGGGCGATGGCGGCACAGGCGAAGTAATGGTTCGGATGGCAGGGATTGAGGCGCAGGGCCCGCTCGGCATGTTCGGCGCCCAGCTCCGGCCGGCCGAGGAAGGCCTCGCCGATCGACATCTCCATCAGCATGTCGGCGTCGTTCGGGCAGAGCGCCAGGGCGCGGTCGAAGTACCAGGCGGCGCGGTCGAACTCCCGCCTGTAGTTCAGGACCTTGCCGATGACCACATGCAAGAGGGCGTCACGGTCGTCGATCTCCAGGGCGCGGTGGGCGTGGGTGTAGGCAAGCTGGCCGTTCTCCTCGAAACGTGCCCAGAAATGGCAGCTCCACTCGTTGAACCAGGAGAGGGAAACGCCTGCATGGGCACGCGCGTAGTGCGGGTCGAGCGCGATGGCGCGTTCGAAAAGGCCGCGGGCTTCTTCGTCCGCGCTGGCGCTGCCCTGGCGCAGCAAGGCGAGGCCCCGCAGGGTGAGTTCGTAGGCGGCCAGGGAGTCCGTCGGCTTGCGCCGCAGGTCGTCGCGCGCCGTTTCCTCCAGCCGCGTCGAAAGCGTGGCGGCGATGCAGGCCACCACCTCGTCCTGGACCGCAAAGACATCGCCGGCGGAGAAGTCGTACTGCTCGCTCCAGAGCTGGCGGCCGCCGGCACAGTCCACAAGAGCGGCCGTCACCCGCAGCCGTTCGTCCGCGCGCCGCAGGCTGCCGCGCAGAAGATGGCTGGCCCCCAGCCGTGCCCCGGCCTCCCGGTCGGAGAGGCCGGCCACGGCCATACCCGACATCCAGGAGATGACCTGCAGACTGCGGAAGCGCGTGAGTTCGCCGCAGATGTCTTCCAGCAGCCCCTGCGCCAGGGGGTCGCCCGCGGCGCCGTTGTCCGCAACCTGAAAGGGAAGCACAGCCAGGACAGGGGGTTGGCTTGGGGGTTGGCTTGGATTCTGGCCTGAAAGGGGGCCGGGCATTGGGCCGGTCATGGCTTAGTCTTTTCGTCTGATCAGCGGCCTTATCTACGAGCATAGCCCAAGCCGGGCTTCAGGAAAATGCGGGAGCCCTCACATCGTGAGGCAGCCCCTCACGCCCTTTGGGGTACAGGGAGTTCTCCGCCGCAAGGTCCCTGCCGCCGCTGAAAAATAATCGACGCCGCGCCGCCCCCGGCGCGCGTATTGTTTTATGAATTTGGCGTCAGCCGAAAAGGAGATCACGCATGTCCAGCGACCGCCAGGGAAACACGCTTTCCGGCGCCACGCCCGCGGCCCTCACGCTCTACGAGCAGGCCGTCGAGGCCTTCAACATCTACCGCGGCGACCCCATCGCCCTTGTCGACGAGGCCATCGCGCAGGCGCCGGACTTCGCCATGGCGCGCATCCTGAAGGCGCATCTCTATGGCCTCGCGACCGAGCCGGAAGCCACGGCAGAGGCGCGCGACATCGTAGCCGAAGTCAAGACGCGCGCGCTGAACGAGCGCGAAGCCTCTCACCTCGACGCCCTGGACCTGCTGCTGCAGGGCAGCTGGACGGCGGCGGCCGTCGCCCTCGACCATCATCTCGTACGCTACCCCCGCGACCTCGTGGCGCTGCAGTCCGGCCACCTGATGGACTTCTACCGCGCCAATGCGCGCGACATGCGCGACCGCATCGCCCGCGCCCTGCCCCAGTGGTCGCCGGAGATGCCCGGCTACTCCATCGTGCTGGGGATGTATGCTTTCGGCCTGGAGGAAAGCGGCGACTACGCCCGCGCCGAAGAGATGGGGCGCAGGGCCGTCGAGCTGCAGCCGCTCGACTGCTGGGCGCATCATGCCGTCGCCCATGTGATGGAGATGCAGGGCCGGGCCGAGGACGGCATCGGCTGGATGATCGCGCGCGAGCCCCACTGGTCGGGTGACGACAACTTCTTCAAGGTCCACAACTGGTGGCACCGCGCGCTCTACCACCTCGACCTCGGCCAGGTCGACCAGGTCTTCGCCCTCTACGACGGCCCGATCCGGGAGGAGCGCAGCGCCGTCGCATTGGACCTGGTGGATGCCTCGGCCTTGCTGTGGCGCCTGCAGTTGGCCGGCCACGAGGTCGGCGAACGCTGGAACGAGGTCGCCACGGCCTGGGACCAGCATGCCGACGGGCGGCTCTATGCCTTCAACGACTGGCATGCGGTCATGGCCTATCTCGGCGCTAGCCGCGAGACCGACGTGAGCCGGATCACCGATGCGCTGCGCAACGCAGCAGATCCCCAGGCGGAGACCAGCGGCTGGGCAAGGACCACCGGGCTGGCGCTGGTCGAGGGATTCACAGCCTTCCGGCGCGGCGATTACGAGACCGCGGTCGAACGCCTGCATGGTGCGCGCTATGTCGCCAACCGCTTCGGCGGCAGCCATGCCCAGCGCGACGTCATCGACTGGACGCTGACCGAAGCGGCCCTGCGCGGCGGCTTCCGTGACGTCGCAACGGCACTGGCCAACGAACGCCTGGCCCTGAAGCCCCACAGCCCGGTGAACCGCGGCTTCCTGGAGCGCGCCCGGGCCGGCGGTTCCGGCGGCGAGCAGGCCGCCTAGACGGCGCCCGGCAACTGCCAGGAGGACGCCATGCAGGCCGGCGACAGCGGCGAGGGAGCGTTGCTTAAAGCCTCCCGCGCCGATCTCGATATCCGCTGGGCGAAGGCGGAGGAGGCGCGTGCGATCGCGCGCCTCTTCCTCGTCTCCTCCGACGGTCTTGCCGCCTACATCTGGAGCCGGATCGAAATGCCGGGCCTGAGTAGGGGCGACGCAAGCTTGGAGGACATCGGGGCCGCCCGCTACGCGCGCAGCGGCACCGCCTTCTCCTACGAAAACTGCCTGCTGGCCCTCGCCGGCGGGACCGTCGTCGGCATGGCCCATGCCTTTCCCATGGAGGCAGACCCCGGGCCCGCCGAGGAGGAGGACCCCGTGTTGCGGCCCTATGCGGAGCTGGAAGACCCGGGCTCGCTCTACCTCTCCGGCCTGGCGGTCGAAGAGGCGTACCGGAGCGCGGGCATCGGCGCCGAGCTGATGGACTGCGTGGAGGAACTGGCCCGCGCCAAGGGTCTGCCGCGGGTTTCGCTGATCTGCTTCGAGCGCAACACGCGGGCCCTGGCGTTCTACCGCCGCCGCGGCTATCGCGAGACCGCGCGGCGGCCCCTGGTGCCCCATCCCAGCCTGCACTACGCCGACGGCGACGCCCTGCTTCTGGCGCGCGCCTGCTGAGGCACCCCGACCGTCCAGGCGTCCCAACTGGTCAGGCGTCCGAGTTGGTCACGCGTCCCAACTGGGCCGGGCGCGCAGGGTGTCGTTCCACCGCCTGAGATGATCCTGGCCCTCCGGGATCGGCACCTTCACAAAGTCGGACAGGAACAGCGCCGTCATCCCGGTGATGTCGGCGACGGTGAAGCGCTCTCCGGCAACAAAGGGCCGGCCGTCGGACAGCACGCTATCCAGCCAGGCCAGCTTGGCCGGCAGGTCGCGGCGCTGCGCCTCGACGAGGGCCGGCACCTGAGTCAGCTTGTCCTTGAAGAAGTCGAAGCTGTGGCGCGCGATCAGAGCCAGGGGAGTCAGAATTTCCAGCTCCATCCGGCGGTCCCACATGTAGATCCGGGCCTGCTCGACGGCATCTCCGCCGAAGAGGTTCGGTTCGGGCTGCAGGGTCTCAAGGTAACGGCAGATCGCCTGCGACTCGCAGATGATCGTGCCGTCGTCGAGTTCCAGAACCGGAACCTCGCCCAGGCTGTTCTTCTTTCGGAGAGCTTCGCCACGGGTGCCCTGGGCATCGAGACTCAGATCGACCCGCGGCAGGTCCATCCCCTTCTCCGCCAGAAAGATGCGCACCCGGCGCGGGCTCGCCGCCGCAGCATTGTAGAGTTTCACGGTCAGGTCTCCTCTGGTTGGGGCCTCCTCCGGCCTCTTTACAACCGGCTCCGTCTTTGATATCTATTAATCAACATATGATCAATAGGTGATATATGTTGGATACAACCTTCGCGGCCCTGTCCGATCCGACACGGCGCACGATCCTGGACCTGCTGGCGGAGCGCGAACACTCCGTGGGCGAACTGGTCGACCACTTCCCCATCACCCAATCTGCCGTTTCGCGGCACCTGAACGTGCTGGAGCAGGCCGATCTGATCCAACGGCGGCGGGACGGCCAGCGCCGGCTTTGCGCCCTGCGCGCCGAAACCTTGGCGGAGGTCGACCGCTGGATGGAGCGTTACCGCCGCATGTGGGTCGGCAAGCTGCAGCGCCTGGACAAGGCGATACAGAGAAGGGCAGTACAGAGGAGAAAGAAGCGATGAGCCAAGCAGTCGCGGAAGATCTTCGCAGCGTCGTCCTGCGGTACCGCTTCAACGCCAGCGTCGAGGAACTCTTCGCCGCCTGGACCGACCCCGAGATGCTGGCGGAGTGGTGGGGGCCGGAAGGTTTTCGCAGCAAGGTCCTGGTGATGGAGTTGCACCCCGGCGGGCGCTTCGAGATCGAGATGACCGCCGAGGACGGCGAGGCCAGCCGCATCACAGGGGTGTACCGGGAGATCTCGCCGCCGACACGGCTGGTCTTCGAGATCACCGAACACTGTGCGAAGGACCTGCCGCCGGAGGTGGAACCGCAGATTGCCCCGACGCCGGTGACCGTCGAGTTCATCAGCCACGGCGACCAGTCGGAAATCGTTCTGACCCAGGACGGGCTGAACCCGACCTATTCGGAGCTGGTGACCTGGGGCTGGGGCGGGGCAATCGACAAGCTGAAGGCGCGGCTTGGCTGAGGCTGCTTAGCGCTCGCCCGGCTGCAGGAGATCCCAGCGGTTGCCGTAGAGATCCTCGAAGACGGCCACGGTGCCGTAGGGCTCCTGCCGCGGTGCTTCCAGGAAGGTCACGCCGGCCGCCTGCATGGCCCGGTGGTCGCGCGCGAAGTCGTCGGTCATGAGAAACAGGAAAACGCGCCCGCCGGTCTGATCGCCGACCCTCTCGCGCTGCGACCCGTCGGCGGCCTTCGCCAGCAGGAGACGCGTCTCCTTCGCCCCGGGCGGCGAGACCACGACCCAGCGCTTGCCGCCGCCCTGGTCGCTGTCCTCGATCAGGTCGAAGCCGAGCTTGCCGACGTAAAAGCCGATCGCTTCGTCGTAGTCGCCCACCAGGAGCGCAACAAGGCCGAGGTGCTGGTGCATACGCTTGGACTCCCGGCGTCAGGCAGGCTCGAACAGCTCGATCGGATTGCCGGAAGGGTCCTCGCAGAGGATCTGGCGGCCACCCGGTCCGGCGAGAATGTCGTTGCGGAAGACCGTGCCCTCGGCGCGCAAAGCGGCGACAGTCGCCGCAAGATCGTCAACCGTGACCACGATGCGCGACCATCCACCGGGTTGGGGGCGGCTGCCGTCCGGCATGGGCTTGGAGGCCGAGGCCTGCGGACCGGCAAGCCAGAGGCCGAGATCGCCCCGGGTCATGATCGCCATCGCCGGCCCGAACTGCTGCTGCAGTTCGAACCCGAGCCGGTCGCGGTAGAAGGCGACGGCCTGATCGACGTCGTGAACGATGTAACGAACCTGCGCCATGACGGAACCCCGTTGGTCGGTCAGGCCCACTATAGGACGGCAGGCGCTTCGGTGCGCGGACAACTTTGGGCTGGTTGCGGCAGTCCGGTCTCTGCTAGCCTCCGCTCCTCTGACAAGGACCCGCCATGCCTGCCTTCGAACTGCTCCTCCCCTTCTTCGCGGCGACGCTGCTCTTCGCGGTGATGCCGGGACCGGCCATCCTCTACACCGCCGCCCAGACCATGGCGCGCGGGCGGCGGGGCGGCGCCATGGCGGCCTTCGGCATCCACATCGGCGGCTACGTGCACGTCATCGCCGCGGCGGCCGGCCTCTCCGCCGTCTTCCGCTACGTCCCGGAGGCCTATCTGGCGGTGAAGATCGCCGGGGCGCTCTATCTGATCTGGCTCGGCATCTCCTTCTTCCGTACGCCGCAGAGCGATGCGCTGCCCGCGGTAACCCAGCGCAACGCGCGGCGCGCCTTCGCGCAGTCCATGCTGGTCGAAGTGCTGAACCCCAAGGCGGCGCTGTTCTTCATCGCCTTCCTGCCGCAGTTCGTCGATCCCGCCGCGGCCTGGCCCCTCTGGGTCCAGTTACTGATCCTCGGCACTTTCGTGAACGTGGCCTTCTCCACGGTCGATTTCATCACCGTGGCCGCTACCTCCACCATGGTGGGGCTGGTGCGCAAGAGCGCCGCCGGCCAACGGGTGGTGCGGGCCATCGGCGGCTCCATTCTGGTGGCGCTCGGCGTCCATCTGGCGGCTTCGCGCAGCTAACCGTCTTCGGGCGTCAAGCGCCCTTGAATTGAACCTTCTCCAGGCTCCCTGCGACCCATGGTCAATCTGACCCTTTCTCGCAGGAGAGAACCGTGCGCAAGTACCGTGTCCAGGGCCTTTTGGCCTCCGTGAGCCTTATTGCCGCCCTGACGGTCATCGGCGCCGGCCAGGCTGCCGCTCAGCCTGACCTGGTGCCCATCGTCACCGCCCCCATGTCGGCCAACGTCGGCGTTCAGAACATCGGCGACAGCCCGGCCCCCGCCAGCCAGCTCATCATCAGCTGCGACAAGCTCGGCAAGGCCGGCGGCGGTGGCTGCCCGGATGCCCCGGATCTCGGCATCTACGAGAACCCCGCCTATCCCCAGCATGCGACCATCGAGGTTCCCGAACTGGCCCCCGGCGAAAGCTACAACCATGTGCTGAGCGTCTGGGACGACATGGTCTGGCCGGAAGGCACCTACATCTTCAGCGTCACCGCCGATGCCGGGAACGCCGCCGTGGAAGCCAACGAGTTCAACAACGATACCCAGACCAGCTACACCCAGCTGCCCCAGCCCGGCGTCGGCCAGAAGCCGCAGCTTCCGCTGCAGGCCAGGCCGGCAGTGCCGCAGCGGCAGAAGCCGGCAAAGGCCACCATCGTCGTGCCGCAGCGCCTGCCGGTCTTGAAAGCCGTTCCTGCAAAACCGACACGCCCGACACCCGAGCGGCCCGCACCGCGGCGTCCGGCGAACTGAGTTCCTCCCGAAGCTTCCCTCTTGAAGCTTGCCTCCTGGGCGGTCCCTTGGGACCGCCCTTTTTTTTTGCGTCCTTGGAGCGGTCCGAAAGGACCGCCCCTTTTTTTGCGCCCGAGCACACGCATCTTTGTAACGGTATCCGGACTCGCGATAGTCTTGCGGCCTTCTCAAGTACGGCAAGGACCCGCATGACCCAGGCCCCCAACGACCAGGACCTCATCGCCCGCCCGGGCAGTCGGCTGGAGATCACCACGCCGGCCCTGGTGCTCGACCTCGATGCGCTGGAATCCAACATCGCCGCCATGGCGGCCATCACCAAGGCGCAGGGCATCGGCCTCCGCCCCCACGCCAAGACCCACAAGTCGGTGGCCATCGCCAAGCGTCAGATGGATCAGGGGGCGGTCGGGCTGTGCTGCGCCAAGCTGGCCGAGGCGGAAGCGCTGGCCGCCGGCGGGCTCGACCGCCTGCTGCTGACCTCGCCGGTCACCGGGGCACGGCGCATCGCCCGCCTGCTGGATCTGCAGCCGCGTTGCCGGGAGTTGCTGGCGGTGGTCGACGGCCCGGGCAACCTGCGCGACCTTGGCGAGGCGGCGGCAGCGCGCGGGCAAAGCCTCGACCTGCTGATCGATGTCGACATCGGCCAGCACCGCACCGGCGTCGTCGGCGCGGAAAGCGCCCTGGCGCTTGCGGAGACCATGGGCGCGCATCCGCAACTCACCTTTCGGGGGCTGCAGGGCTACGCCGGCCAACTGCAGCACATTGCCGATTTTGAGGAACGCCGCCACGCCTCCCACGCCGCGCTGCGGGCGCTGGCAGAGGTGCGCGACGCGCTGGAGGGCGCCGGCCACCCCTGCCCCATCGTCACCGGCGGCGGCACCGGCAGCCACGCCTTCGATCACGAGGCCGGATTGCTGACCGATCTGCAGGCCGGCTCCTACATCGTCTCGGACGTCCAGTACGGCGCCGTCGACCTGGCCGGCGCGGATGCGCGCCCCTTCACGGCCGGGCTCTTCGTCTACAGCCGGGTGATCAGCGCCAGCCATGCGGACTTCGTCACCATCGACGCCGGCTCCAAGACGCTCTCCACCGACGGGCCCTTGCCGGAGGTGGTCTTCGGCGCCGCGGCGGGCAGCCGCTATGCCATTTCCGGCGACGAATTCGGCCAGCTCACCCTGGCACCGGGCGGCAAGGCGCCCGCGGTCGGCGATCTGATCGCGCTGCAGGTGCCGCATTGCGACACCACCATCAACCTCTTCGATTTCTACCACTGTATCCGCGGCGACGCCCTGGTGGCGCTCTGGCCGATCGAGGCCCGCGGCTGCTCCAACTAGGGTGTTTCCGGCTGTGACGGCACCGGCCCGCTCCCCCTACCTCACCGGCATGCGGCGACCGAGGGCGACGCTGGCGACCACGAAGACGGCGAAGCCCAGGGTGATGGCGTCCACCGCCTCGCCGAGAAGGAGCGCCGAGGCGAAGATGGTCAGGAAGGTCTGCAGCAGTTGCACCTGGCTGACCCGCGAGACGCCGCCGATGGCAAGGCCGCGGTTCCAGGCGAAGAAGCCCAGGAGCTGGCTGAACAGGGCGACGTAGAGGAAAGCGCCCCAACTGGCCGGTGAGCCCTGCATGCCGTGCTCGGCCAGGGAGAGGCCGACCGGCACCGCCAGGAAGGGCGCGGCGATCACCAGCGCCCAGCAGATCACCTGCCAGCCGCCGAGAGTCCTGGTGAGGCGCGCACCCTCCGCATAGCCGATGGCGGCGCAGGCCACCGAGGCCAGTAGAGCCAGATGGCCGGGCCCGAAGCTGCCGCCGCCGCGCAGCAGCGAGAAAGCCACCACTGCACCGCCCCCGGCCAGGGCGACGAACCAGAAGCCGGGCGACGGGCGCTCGCGCAGCATTACCGCCGCCGCCAGGGTGGTGGCCAGCGGCAGGATGCCAAGGACGACGCCGCCATGGGCGGCGGGCACGCTCTGCATGGCCCAGGCCGAAAGCAGGGGAAAGCCCAGCACCACACCCAGGGCGACGATGACGAGACTGCGCCACTCCCCGCGCCGCGGCAGGCGCTGACGTGTCGCCAGCAGGATGACCAGGGCCACGGCGGCGGCCAGGATGGCCCGGCCGAGGCCGATCATCACAGGGGTGAAGTCGACCACGGCGATGCGGGTGGCCGGCAGGGTGAGGCTGAAGATGGCGACGCCGATGAAGCCCAGCAGCAGGCCTTTCGCCTCCTGACGCACCGGACCCTCGGCGGTAACAGGCGCCATGCCCTGCGGCTGATCAGCCATCTTCATTGACGGGTGCCGCAAGGGCGGTCTGCTTCATCCCGTGGGCGATGATCTTGCGCATGACCGTGGGCAGGGCCTCGCCGTCCAGGGCGTCCAGTGCGACCCAGCGGCCGACCTCCGCGGGGAACCCGGTCTTGTCTGCAGAGGCGGCCCAGACCGTCACCTCGAAATGGAAGTGGGTGAAGGTGTGCCGCACGGTTCCGGGCAGCACCTGCCAGTCGGCCTGGAGCGGCGCGGCCGGCCCGGCCTCCGCCGCGGCCCACACACCTTCGCGCCAGGGGGTCGAGGGCACCTCCATCATGCCGCCGAGCAGGCCCTTTTCCGGGCGCCGGCGCAGCAGCAGGGTCCCGTCCGGCGCGGCGACCCAGAACGCCACCGCGTGGCGGGTCGGCTTCGGGGCCTTGGCCAGCTTGCGCGGCAGCTCCGCCGCGGCACCGGCGGCCCGCCCCCGGCAGTGGTCTTCCAACGGACAGAGCAGGCATTTCGGCTGGCGCGGCAGACAGACCGTGGCGCCCAGGTCCATCATCGCCTGGGCGAAGTCGCCGGCCCGCCGCTCCGGCGTGATGCGGTCGGTCAGCGCCTTCAACTCCGGCTTTGCCGTCGGCAGCGGGGTTTCGACATGGAACAGACGCGCGACCACGCGCTCCACGTTCCCATCGACCACCACCGCGCGGCGCCCGAAGGCAATGGCCGCAATGGCGGCGGCCGTGTAGACGCCGATCCCCGGCAGGCGGCGCAGCTCGGCCTCGCTGTCGGGGAAGCGCCCGCCGAGATCGCCGGCCACGACCTGGGCGCAGCGATGCAGGTTGCGCGCCCGCGCGTAGTAGCCGAGCCCGGCCCAGGCGGTGAGGACGTCGTCGAGAGGCGCCGCGGCCAGCGCCCCGACATCCGGCCAGCGCGCCAGGAAGTCGGCATAGTAGGGCGCGACCGCAGCCACAGTGGTCTGCTGCAGCATGATCTCGCTCAACCAAATGTGATAGGGGTCCGGCGCCGCTGCGCCCGGCGGCGAACGCCAGGGCAGGCGCCGCGCATGGCGGTCGTACCACGTCAGCAGCGTGGCATGAATGGCATCCGCGGCGGGCGCCTGATCCGGAGAAGATGCGACAGAGGGCATAAACATCTCTATAGTCGATGTCTTCATATACTGAGCCGCCGCACCACGGCAAAGCGAGGTTTTGTCACCGCGACAATGGCCAAGTCGACCCCCCAGATTCCCAAAGGCCAGACCCCCAAAGGCCAGACCTCCAACAGCAAGGGCCGGCGGCAGGATGCATACGGCAGCGCCGCGGCCCGCAAGCGCCGCAGCGGCTTGCGTGCCCTGGCCAGCGACCTGCCGGCGGTGACCAAGCGGGCCTTTGCCCGGCGCGGCCTCAGCGGGGCGGAACTGGCCCGCCAATGGCCGGCGATTGTCGGCGCCGACCTCGCCCGCCACTGCCGGCCCCGGCGGCTGCGGTTTCGCCGTCCGGGTGAAACGCGGGAGGGCGATTTGACGCTGCGGGTGACGCCCGCCTGGGCCCTGGAGATCCAGCACCTGGAAACCCTGCTCCTGGAGCGGGTCAACGGCTTCTTCGGTTATCGGGCGGTCGAACGGCTGACCCTGCAGCAGGGCCCCCTCCCGAAGACCGGACCAAAATCGGGGCCGCAGTCCCGGCAGACCTCAGAGCCCGGAACCGCTGCCGCAGGCCGGCCCGCCGACGCGGCGCTCGAGGCGGGCCTTGTGGATAAGCTCGCCCGCATCGACGATCCCGAGCTGCGCCAGGCCCTTGAACGCCTCGGTCGCGCCCTTCGACAAAAACAGGTCCAGAGGCCGGAAAGGGCTTAAAAACGTGCCTTTCGGAGCCCACATCCCTCAGGTCCGGGAGACCTGGAGAGACCCGGCGAGAGACCCCGCGCGAGACCCCGCCAAAGCCCCGGAATCCGGGGCAAATGGGCGCTTGTGGAATCGCAGATGGCCCACTAGCATGCACAACATATGGTAGGTAAAGCCATGAAGAGACGGAACATACTGATCGGAATGGGGGCGGTGGCCCTGGGTGCCGGCGTCGGTGGCGCCTATGCTCTCGTGCAGCGGCCGGAAGACGGCCCGCAGGTCGCCTCGCAGGCGCCGGCGCCGCAGCTTGCGGCCGCCGGGGATATGCAGCTCTTTGAGGACGATCGTATTCTCGGCGCGCCGGACGCGCCCATCACCATTCTCGAATACTCCTCGCTGACCTGCCCCCACTGCGCCAGTTTCCATCAGGGCACCCTGCCCCAGGTGAAAACCGACTGGATCGACACCGGCAAGGCGCGTCTGGTTTACCGGCACTACCCGCTGGATCAGCTGGCGCTGCGCGCCGCGGCGGCGGCCAACTGCATCGAGGGCGACGGCTTCTTCGGCTTCCTCGACGTGCTCTTCAGCAATCAGCCGCGCTGGAGCCGCAGCCAGGATCCGATCGGCGCGCTGCAGCAGTTTGCGGCGCTGGCGGGCCTCAGCCCGGAAGCCTTCCAGGCCTGCATCGCCGACGAGACAACCATCACCCGCATTCTTGAAGTCCAAAAAGACGGCCGCGACACCTACGAGGTTGCTTCGACTCCAAGCTTTGTGATCAACGGTCAACGCGTTGTCGGCGCCCGCAGCTATGACGAGTTCGCAGCGGTGCTGACCCGCTTCGCGCCGGACGCCTGAGACCGGCGTGCAGTGGCGGTGATGTGACGGGAAAGCGGAGGCGGCGCGGCGACTTGCAGGGGGGCGTATGAGTTCTGGTTCGACGGCAAAGGGGGAATAGCCGGGCGTGGTGCAGTTCACCAAGCTTCGTTTGAGCGGGTTTAAGTCTTTTGTCGATGCCACCGAACTGGTGATCGAACCGGGCGTGACCGGCGTCGTCGGCCCCAATGGCTGCGGCAAGTCCAACCTTGTCGAGGCCTTGCGCTGGGCGATGGGCGAAACCTCGCCCAAGAGCATGCGCGGCAAGGAGATGGACGACGTCATCTTCGCCGGCAGCGCCAACCGCCCGTCGCGCAACGTCGCCGACGTCACGCTCTATCTGAACAATGCCGAGCGCAAGGCGCCGGCCATGTTCAACGATTTCGACGACATCGAGGTCACGCGCCAGATCGACCGCGGCGAGGGCTCGACCTACCGGGTCAACGGCAAGGAAGTGCGCGCCCGCGACGTCCAGCTTCTGTTCGCCGACTCCGCGACCGGCGCCCATTCCACCGCCCTGGTCAGCCAGGGGCGCATCGGCGCCCTGATCAACGCCAAGCCCGCGGACCGCCGCTCGCTCCTGGAAGAGGCGGCGGGGATAACCGGGCTGCACTCGCGCCGCCACGAGGCCGAGCTGCGCCTGCGCGCGGCGGAGACCAACCTGGAGCGCCTGGACGACGTCATCGCGACGCTGGAGACCCAGCTTCAGAGCCTGAAAAAGCAGGCCCGGCAGGCCACCCGCTACCGCAACGTGAACGAACATATCCGCCGCTCCGAGGCCATCGTCCTGCACCTGGAAGGGGCGGAAGCCAAAGAGGCCCTGGCCGCCGCCGAGGCCGCCTACGAGGCCGCCGAGCGGACCGTGGCGGAGGTCACTCAGGAAACCGCCGCCCGTGCCAGCGAGCAGGCCGAGGCCGCCGCCGCGCTGCCGGCCCTGCGGGAAAGCGAGGCGGAAGCCGCCGCAGCCCTGCACCGGCTGACCGTCGACCGCGACACCCTGGACAAAGAAGAGGCCCAGGCCGTCGAGGCGAAGAGCCGGGCCGGGGAGCGCCTGGCGCAGTTGCAGGGCGACCAGAGCCGCGCCGAAGCACTGGCGGGCGACGCCGAGGCCGCCCAGGCGCGCCTGGACGGCGAGCGCGACGGCCTGACCCAGGCCGCCGAAGGCGAGCGGGAAGCCCTGGCCGCTGCCGAGCAGGATCGTGCCGAGGCCGCGGAGAAGGCCGGCGAGCAGGAGCAGCTTCTGGGCCAGGTGACCAGCAAGATCGCCCAGGACGAGGCCCGGGCCGCGGCGCTGCAGCGGCGCTGCGAGGAGCTGGCCCAGCGCCTGCAGCGCCTGCGCGGGCAGAGCGAGGAAGCCCTGGCGCAGCGCCGGAGCCTGCAGGACGAAACCGTGGACCCGCAGGTGCTCTCCGCCGCCGAGACCCGCCTTGCAGAGGCCGAGGCCGCGCTGACCGCGTGCCGGGCGGCCAGTGCCGCGGCCGCCGAGGCGACCGCCGCCGCGCGCACGGCGGAGGCGGAGTCCCGCCAGGCTCTGCGCGGGCGCGAGGCGGCCCAGGCGAAGCTCGAGGCGGAGATCTCGGCCCTCACCGCGCTTTTGGAGCCAGCCGAGGCCGACATGTGGCCGCCGGTGGTCGACGCGATCTCGGTGACCCCCGGCTTCGAAGCAGCGCTGGGGGCCGCACTCGGCGACGACCTGACCTTTTCCGCCGACGAGGCTGCGCCGGTGCATTGGCAGCAGCTCGCACCGATGACCGCCGCGCCCGCCCTGCCGCCGGGGGCCGAGCCGCTCTCGGCCAGCGTGCGCGGGCCTGCCGCCCTGGACCGCAGGCTCTCGCAGATCGGTGTCGTCGCCTCCGCCGAGGACGGCGTGCGCCTGCAGGGCACCCTCCAGCCGGGCCAGCGCCTGGTGACCAAGGACGGCGACCTCTGGCGCTGGGACGGCTTCACGGCCAAGGCCGACGCGCCCACCGCGGCCGCCCAACGCATGGCCCAGCGCAACCGCCTGGCGGAACTGCGCGGCGAACTGGACGGCGTCGAGCGGGAAACCGCCCGCGCCGGTGCCGATCACGGCAGCCTGGAAACCGCGGTCGAGCAGGCCGCAGCGGCGGAAAAGGCGGCGCGCGAACGCGAAACGGCGGCCTTCGACGGCGTCAATGCGGCCCGGCAGGCGCACACGGAGCTTGCCGGCAAGGCCAGCGCCGTCGCCTCGCGGCTGGCGACCCTCGACGAGAGCATCGAACGCCTGCAGGCCGACGAAGCGGAGACCGAAAGCGCCCTGACCCAGGCGCGCGGCGAGGAAGCGGGCCTGCCCGACCTCAACCTGGAGCACCAACGGGCGGACGACCTGCGCGAGGCGCTGGCCGCGGCACGCGACGGCCTGGTCGAGCGCCAGGGGCGCCTGGGCCAGTTGCAGCGCGAAGCCGAGGCGCGCGGCCGCCGGCTGCAGGACATCGCCACGGAACGCCAGTCCTGGCAGCGCCGTGCGGAGGAGGCCAAGGCCCATCTGGCCGACCTGGAAGCCCGGCGCGGCGCCACGGAAACCGAGATCGAGACGCTGGCGGCCATTCCGCTGGCCCTTGCCGAGCGCCGTGAGGCTCTGGCCGCCCTGATCGAAGAGGCCGAGGCGCGCCGCCGCAGCGCCGCCGACGCGCTGGCCGAAGGCGAGAACCGGCTGAGTGCCGCCGACAAGGCCTTGAAGGCGGAAGAAGCGCGGCTGACCAACGCGCGGGAAAACCGCATCCGCTGCGAGGGGGCGGTCTCCCAGGGCCGTCAAAGCCTGGATACCGTCACCGAGAAAGTGCGCGAGAAGCTGAACTGCGCCCTGGACCAGGCCCTGGCCGTGGCCGAGGTCGATCCGGACAAGGAACTGCCGCCGCGCGAAGAGGTGGAAACCAAGCTGGCCCGGCTGATCCGCGAGCGCGAGAACCTGGGCGCGGTGAACCTGCGCGCGGAAGCCGAAGCACGGGAACTCGACGAGCAGATCGTCGGCATGCAGTCCGAGCGCAGCGACCTGATCGCCGCCATCAGCCGGCTGCGCCAGGGTATTGCCAGCCTCAACCGCGAAGGGCGCGAGCGCCTGGTGGCCGCCTTCGAGGCCGTCAACAGCCACTTCTCCGAGCTCTTCGTCCGGCTCTTCGGCGGCGGCCGGGCGCATCTGAAGCTCACCGAGTCGGAAGACCCGCTTGCCGCCGGCCTGGAAATCATGGCGAGCCCGCCGGGCAAACGCCTGCAGGTAATGTCGCTGCTGTCCGGCGGCGAGCAGGCGCTCACCGCGCTGGCCCTGCTGTTCGCGGTGTTCCTGACCAACCCGGCCCCGATCTGCGTGCTGGACGAGGTCGACGCGCCTTTGGACGATGCCAATGTGGACCGCTTCTGCAGCCTGGTGGATGAACTGACCAAGGCGACGGAGACGCGCTTCCTGGTGATCACCCACCACCGCATGACCATGGCCCGCGTGGACCGCCTGTTCGGCGTCACCATGGCCGAGCGCGGCATCAGCCAGCTGGTTTCGGTGGATCTGCAGGCCGCCGAGGGCCTGCGCGAGAGCGCCTGATCTAAACGCGGCTTCTTCAGCGCCGACCCTGGGCCACCGTGATCACGGCAATCTCCGTGTTGGCGGCGCACTTGATGGCGATCTGGTCGATCAGTTCCACCGTCAGTTCGGTCCCGGCTTCCAGAAGCAGGGTGCCGCCGGCGCTGTAGAAATTCTCGACAACAACCATCCCCGGTTCCACCAGGGTGTAGTGAAGCTGCTGGGACGGCCCTTCGACCGCGACGGCATCAGGGGACTCCAGCATCTCCTTCAAACGCCTGGAAGGGTCTTGGTCCGCTTCCTGCTGATTGCCGCCTGCCCTGGGAACCTTGATCGCGGCATACTCGACAGAAGGTTTGAGCACGAGCTTGCGCTCCATCGCATAGGCCATGCGTTCGCCCAACTTTGCCTTGGATACCGGCTTGGAGAGAAAGGCCGAAACATCCAGGGCACTGGCCCGCATCACGAGGTCGGATTCCGCATGGCCGGTGAGCATGAGGATCGGAAAGTCCCGCTCCAGCGGCGTTTCGCCGGTGCGCACGGCGTGGAGGATCTCCAGGCCGGTCATCCCGTCCATCTGATGGTCGAGAATGAGGGCGCCGTTGACGAAGTCGAGCGCCATCAAGGCTTCCTTGCCGTTGCTGGCGGTCTGCGTCGCATAGCCGAGATCGTTGAGCATGCGCACCATAAGGGTGCGCACGAAGGCCTGATCATCGGCGACCAAAACCGACTTAAGCGCTTTGGCGTTCAGCATGGTTTATCAGTCCTTGGTTCTGCAGATGGGCCTGAAGACGATCGGTCTCCGCTTCCAGTGTTTCGATGAGGCCGCGCAGGCTGTCCCAGTCCCCGCCTTCGGCCTGCTTTTCCAGGGTCTCGCAGGTTGCCGCCAGCAACGGCGCCATGCCGTAGCGGGCGGTGCCCTTGGCGGCATGTGCCGCGGCGCGCAACCGAACGGCATCGCGGCTCGACCAGGGCTCATGCAGCGCAAAGAGCGCGGTCTGCCAGTTGTCGAAGAAATCGGCGATCAGGGCGTTGATGGTGTCCTCATCATCCTCGCCGATCAGCTCGGCAAGCGCCTGTCGATCGATCGGCGGTTGGCCGGCCCCATCGCCCTGCGGGGTTTCCGGTGGCTCGACGTCCTCCGTCGGCTCGGCGGCGCCCTCTTTGAGGGACGGATGCCACCATTGTTCGAGCGCGCGGGACAGCTCGGCGAGGCCGGCCGGCTTGGACAGGTAGGCGTCCATCCCGGCGTCATAGCAGCGCTGCGCATCGCCGGTAACGGCATTGGCGGTCAGCGCGATGATGGCGCTGCGCGGGCGGCCCTCGGCCTCCAGCGCCCGCACCGCGCGGCTCAGTTCGAAGCCGTCCATGACCGGCATCGAGCAGTCCGTGATGATCAGGTCGTAAGGCCCCCGCTCGAGCATCTCCAGGGCCTCGGCGCCGTGCTCGGCCAGATCGCAGTCGGCGCCGAGGCGCCGCAGTTGGCGGCGCAGCACAAGCTGGTTCATCGGCTGGTCTTCGACCACCAGGATCTTCGGTGCCTGGCCGGGCGCGAAGACCTGATAACTCTCACCGGCCGGAAACGGGGGTTCATTGCTGCGGTCGTCAAACCTGTATCTCTCGCCTGAAGCCGCGTGGGAGACGTTTACGGCGCTCAGCGGCTTGTCGAGCAAACTCAGCAAGGGGTGAAACAACGCCTGGCGCCGGTAGTCCGGGTCGTCGCAGGAGACCGCCGCATAGATTCGCTCGAAGTCCTCACCGTAGCGCGCCAGGACGGCGCCAACGTCCATACCTTCGGCTGAATCCCAGTCGATCAGCAGCGTTTGTTTCCCGACAACGTCGCCTGACGATCTTTGGCCGAGGCCCACGGGCGTCGTCACGATCTGCACTTCGGCCCCTGCATCCCGAAGGTCTGAAACAAGCGCATTGCCGGGGGCCTCCCCTGGAAAAAGGAAGGTCAGGCTGTACCCCTGCAGTGGCGGAACCTGCGGGCATCCCCAGTCCGAAACCCTTGCCGGAAGGGAGACAACGAAGCTGCTGCCCCAGCCCGGGCGCGACCTGCAGTCGATGGCACCGCCATGCAGACCGACAAGCCGCTGTGCAATCGTCAGGCCCAGCCCCGTGCCACCGAAGACTCGGGTTGTCGACCGGCTTTCCTGGCCATAGGGCTTGAACAGGGTCTCGGCCATGTCCGGATCAAATCCAATGCCCATGTCATCCACCGAGAAGCGCAGCTGGACCTGATCGCTGCCGATCCGCTGGGCCGACAGGCTCACCTCCACTCTGCCGCGGTCGGTAAACTTGATGGCATTGCCGACAAGATTCGCCAGGACCTGGTGCAGCCGTTTCTCATCAGCCGTCACCACCCGCGGGACCTGCGGATCAATGGTGGCCGCAATGTGGAGCCCCTTTTCCAGAGCGGCGGCCGTGAAAATCGACTGTACTTCCCGCACCAAAGCGGCGGGATCGAAGGCAGTCATGTCGAGCACAAGTTCGTCGGCCTCGATCTTGGAGAAGTCGAGGGTGTTGCCGATGATTCCCAGCAAGGCCTGGCCAGCGCTCGTCGAGGCCTCCACAAGATCGGCCTGCTCGCGCTCGAGTTGGGTCCCGGCCAGCAGCTCCAGGTTCGCGATGACGCCCGACAGCGGCGTGCGCAGCTCGTGGCTCATGTGGGCGAGAAACTCGGACTTCGACCGCGAAGCGCGTTCCGCCGCCTGGCGCAGGCGCACGGAGCGATAGTCGGCAACGATCCGGGTGATCGCCTGGACGATCGGGCCCAGTTCGTCGGCAAGGGTCCTGTCGAACCCGCCGGTCCGGTTGGCCAGGGCCACCTCACCCAGAATCTCGTCTTCCAGGACCAGGGGCAGGATCATCAGGTTGTCCATGGCCAGATGGCCGCAGGGCACGCCGGACGAAGCCGGATGACGTTTGGGGTTGTTGGCGATCAACACCTTGCCCGTGCGCAACGGCTCGCCGCGCAGGTTATCGATATTGCGGAACTCCATGCCACCCTTGGCGGCGCTCGCGTACCAGAGGCGGGTTTCCTCGTCCCAGGCGATGTTGGAGATGGCCAGCGTCTTCAGGTAGGGCGTGCCCGCTTCGTCCTCGAGCTTTTCCGCAATCAGTCCGTAATCGGCACCGCCGAGATCCAGGATCTTCTCGAGCAGTTGCTCGAAGGCGGCCCGGTTGCGGGTCTGGTTGAGGTAGATCGAGTGGGCGTCGTTGACCGCCGCCAGCACAGCCGCGCGCCGCTTGTCGCGCTCGGCCAGCAGTACCTGCTCCGTAACTTCATTGAGCGAGGAACGCACCGCGCCCTTGCCGCCCCAGTCGATGGCCTGCGACGAGATGTCGATGTAGATAAGCCTACCGTCGACGCGCCGCATCGCGAACTGACGCACCGTCTCCGGCTCGCCGCTTTCCTGCACGTGACGCCAGCCCGTCCGCGCCCGCGTCTGGCTTTCTTCCGGCATGAAGTCGGCAAGCACACGCGCGCGCAGTTCCGTGCCGTGTTCCAGACCGAGGATCTGGGCCCCGGCATCGTTGGCGAAGAGCACCTGCCCGCGGTCGTGAATGATGACGCCGTCGATGGCTTCTTCGATCAGGGATCGGAAGCGGCGCTCCAGCCTGATCCCGCGATCCTGGTGCCGGTAGACAATGAGGATGAGGGCCAGCATGGCGAGCAGCGAAAGCAGCAGGGCCAGGCCCTTGCCCATGAGATTGGCCTTCCAGTCGGACAGGATGGCGCTCATGTCCATGCTGGCGGCGGCCGTCAGGGACCAGCCGGCCACCGGGGCCGTTGCCGTCAGAACGTAACGCCCCTGGGTGCCCCGCTCCCAGAAGATGCCGGCCCTGCCCAGATAGGCCTGCTCGAGGACGAGCGGGGTTTCCCCTTCCCCCGCCGCCTCACCGTCAGGCCGCTTGATGGCGACGAGTTCGCCGTCGTCCGTCAGCACGCGGCGCGCGATGGGAAAGTCGCCCAGAAGAGCGAATTTCTGGGCAAAGTAGGATGGCTTCACGGACATCATCAGGACGCCGCGAAAGCTGCCGTCGGGCGCGGAAAGGCGGCGCGAAACGATCAGAAGCCATTCGCCGCGCACCCGGCTGACGATCGGCTCGCTGAGAAAGGAGCCCCTCACCAGGCCGTCGCGCTGCACGACGTAGTAGGAGCGGTCGGAGATATCGAGGCCGCTGACCTTGGTGCCGCCGCCGGCGGTGACGAGACCGCGGACGATACCGAAGCGGTCGGCCAAAGCGGCGCCCATGACATGGTCGCCAGATTCCGCCGCGCGCCCCAAAGCGGCCAGGGTGTCCGCGTTCAGTTCCTCGGTCCAACCGGGGTTCTGGCTGACAAGCTCTTGCAGGTGATCGAGCTCTGTGTCGACCAGGCGCATGGCATAGGCGATCTGCTCCGCCGTGGCGCGCGCGTCCACCGTCAGGCGCAGGCGCTCCTGCTCCACCGTGCGCTCATAGGACATCACGGCCAGCAGGCCGAAAATGCCGAACTGGGCGGCAAACACGAGGCCGAGGGCGAGCGGCTTGGAGAAGGTCCGGAACATGGCGCCTGCGAGAGCTTTCTTTTGACTTATGCTACCCCTACAAGAAACTTCCTAAACAATTGATAATTGCTATGTTTATCTCACTTACAACTTTGATTAGGAATACCTTGTCTGCAAGGAAGGCCGCGGGTCTGCGCCGGGTGGCCGGCCGCAGGGGCTGCACGGCGGGCCCTGCGATAGCCTGACCGCCAACCCGCCCACAGCCGGGGCACAGGCAGCCACAAAGCGCGCAGGCACCACCTGCCGCTGCCCCCAACACCGGTTCGGCGGCGCAGCCGGGCAGCCGGCGGGGTCGGCCGGGAGCCCCCTTTCAGAGCCCGCCGCAGGCCGTCTTCAACGCGCCGGAAAGACCGCCGAAGGCCAAGGGAATCGCGGGTTCTCTTCGCCTTGACAGGGGGGAGGAGTCTTCATACTGTGCGCGCGAATTCAGCTCAGACCTCCATCAATTCTTGGGGAGAACGGTCACCCGGCGAGTGGGACGATAGCGCGCATGCAAGACGACTCTCCCCCGCCATCCCTCGAACAGCTGGACGAAAAACTCCGTGCGGCGAAAGCCAAGCGGCGCAGCGCAGAGCCGGACCCGCGCGAACGCGGACAGGGACTGGCCTTTGCGATGCGGATCGGGGTGGAGATCGTCGCGGCGCTCATCGTCGGCGTTGCGATCGGATACTTCCTCGATCGGTGGCTGGGAACCAAACCCTGGTTTCTGCTGCTGTTTTTCGTGCTCGGCGCCGCCGCGGGATTTGTGAACGTCTTCAGGGTTGTCGGTGGTCTGGGGGGACAGGTCGGATACCGCCAAAAGAGCGAACCGAGCGAGTCCGAAAATGGGCAAAACCCCGCCGAAGAGCGGGACCCGAAAAGCGGGACAAGGACGGATAAGGGTTAAGTCATGGCGGAAGGCGGCGCGCACAGCCCCCTGGAGCAGTTCGAGATCAAGGGCATTTTCCCCGCCCGCGACCCCGGCGAAATCGGTACCCTGGACTTCACCAATTCATCGCTGATGATGGTGATCGCGGTCGTGCTGATCTCGGCCTTTCTGATCCTCGGCATGCGCCGCGGCGCCCTGGTGCCGGGCCGCATGCAGAGCCTGGCCGAGCTCTCCTACGAGTTCATCGCCGGGCTGATATCGGAAACCGTGGGGTCGGAGGGCCGGCGCTACTTCCCGATCATCTTCACGCTCTTCATGTTCATTCTGGTGGGCAACATGCTGGGCATGGTGCCTTACAGCTTCACCTTCACCAGCCACATCATCGTCACCTTCGCTTTGGCCATCACGGTGTTTACCGGCGTCACCATCCTGGCCATCGCCAAGCACGGGCTGCACTTCTTCTCCTTCTTCGTGCCGCCGGGCGCGCCGGTGGCGATGTGGCCGCTGCTGATCCCGATCGAGGTGATCTCCTATCTCTCGCGGCCGATCAGTCTCTCGGTCCGGCTGTTCGCCAACATGCTGGCCGGCCATACCCTGCTGAAGGTCATCGCCGGCTTCATCGGCGTGATGGGTGTCTTCGGCATCCTGCCCTTCGCCCTGGTCGTGGCGCTGACCGGCCTGGAGATCCTCATCGCCTTCCTGCAGGCCTACGTCTTCGCCATTCTGACCTGCCTCTACATCAACGACGCGCTGCACCTGCACTGATCCCGGGGAACAGCAGACTGCCAGCCGCCCTTATCCACCATCCGTTTTCGGTTTACCTCAAAGGGAGCTTTATCAATGGAACTTGAAGCCGCCAAAATGATCGGCGCCGGCCTCGCCGTGATCGGCGTCATCGGCGCAGGTGTCGGCATCGGCAGCATCTTCTCCTCCTTCATCGTTGCCGTCGGCCGCAACCCGGCCGCCCGCGGTGAAGTCTTCACCATGACCATGCTGGGCTTCGCCCTGGTGGAAGCCATCGCGCTCTTCGCCCTGGTCATCGCGCTGCTGATTCTCTTCGGCTAACAGGCCGACGGCGGGGCGCTTCCTGGGGGTTTCCCGGGGCGCTTCTCCCGAAGCCCTGCAGAACCGTTTGAGAGAGGACGCGGGCCATGCCCCAACTCGATCCTTCCGTCTGGCCGACCCAGCTCTTCTGGCTGGTGCTGACCTTCTCCATCCTCTACCTGGTGATCTGGCGGGTCGCCCTGCCGCGCATCGGCGAGGTGCTGGAGGCCCGGCAACGCAAGCTCGACGACGACCTGAAGAAGGCGACGGCACTCAAGGACGAGGCCGAGGCCATTCTGGCGGAATACGAGAAGATGCGCGCCGACGCCCAGGCCTCGGCCCATGAGGAGCTGCGGGCCGCCCACGACGCCCTGAAAGAAGAGGCGGAGCGGGAGACCCAGGCGCTGGCCGCCAAGCTCAACAGCCAGACGGAGGAGGCCGAAGCGCGCATCGCCGCGGCCAAGTCCTCGGCGCTGGCGAGCCTGGAAGGCACGGTCTCCGAGGTGGTGGTCGCCGCCACGGAAAAGCTGATCGGCGTCAAGGCCGGCGAGCAGGAGGTCACCCGCGTGGTCGGCCAGGTGATGGGAGACCAGACCAAAGGAGGAGGACGCTGATGTTCCAGGATCCTTCGTTCTGGGTCGCGGTCGCCTTTTTCCTCTTCATGGGGCTGATTGCCTGGAAGGCCGGCAAGCCGATTCTGGCCGGGCTCGATTCCCGCGCCGAGCGCATCAAGGCCGAGCTGGACGAGGCCCAGCGCCTGCGCGAGGAAGCGCAGAAGGCCCTGGCCGAGTACAAGCGCAAGCAGCGCGACGCCGCCAAGGAGGCCGAGGAGATGCTGGCCAACGCCAAGCACGAGGCCGAGCTGCTGCGCAATCAGGCCAGCGAAGAGCTGAAAGCCGTGCTGGCGCGCCGCGAGAAGGCCGCCCTGGACAAGATCGCCCAGGCCGAGACCCAGGCCCTGCAGGAGGTGCGCAGCCAGGCGGTCGACATCGCCATGACCGCGACGGCCAAGCTGCTCTCCGAGAACGTCGACCCCGGCCGCGATCAGGCCATGGTCGACCAGGCCATCAAGGACCTCGGCGCCAAGCTGCACTGACCGCCAGCACTACAGGCAGCCGCCCGTCCCGAAGAGACAAAGGCCCGGCCCTCACCACGAGGACCGGGCGTTTTCTTTGGGGAGTCCCCTGCTCCAGACTGTCACCCTCGGGTCAAGCCCACGGCCGTCCGGTTTAGCGTTTTGGTGTTTCGCGCAGAGGCTTGTGCTGTCAGGCGTTTGAGGCAACGGCTTCAGTTCGGGACAGAACATCGAAGGTTCAAGGGCGCAGGGCTTTCTGTGGAAGGGGTGTCACCCCCACCCCGACCCTCCCCCATCGAAGGGGGAGGGGGAAAGTATTGATGCGGCTTAGAAAGTTCCCCTCCCCCCTTGATTGGGGAAGGTCGGGAGGGGGGTGAGCCACGCCTTCGGTATCCTCTCCCACCAGGAGAGAGGGGTTCCTAGTGTGGCGCGGCGTTCAATGCTGTCACCCTCGGGCTCGACCCGAGGGTCCACCGGGCCGTTCGCTGGAACCCCTCCCGGTGAAACCCGGAACGCCGCCACCATGGATACTCGGGTCAAGCCCGAGTATGACGAGATTAGAACGTACCGACGAAGGCGCTTTATCCCTTCAGCCTGACGCCCGGGCCGCCGTCCTTGCCGGCGGGGATGAAGACCGTGCCGGCGTCTTCGAGAGCGGCGCGCAGAGCAGCGAGGTTTTCCGGGTTGGGCACGCGGGCGCCGCGTTCGTAGTCGGCGATGGTGGAGCGGCCGAGGCCGGCGGACTCGGCAAGGTCGTTCTGGGAGAGGTTCAGCAGGAAGCGCCCGGCGCGGCAAAGTGCCGGGGAGAAGCCGTCACCGCCGCTGCCGCCGCCCCGGCTCCGGAGCCGCACCCCTGCCCCGCCGCCGTTCGCGTCCAGGAAGCGGACACCGGCGGACTCCAGGGCGCTGCGGATGGCTTGCAGGTTGTTGAACCACAAGACTTTGTTTTGCTGCTCAAAGTTTGAAACGGTCCCGTCAGAGACGTGCGCCATCTCCCCAAGTTCGTGTTGTGACAGCTTCAGCAATGCTCTGGCAGCGCGGCATTGTGCAGGGTTAATTGACATTATCGGACTTGGTTAGAAAAAGTTTGACAGATATTTCGATTACCGGCACTATGCTTCCTACCCATTGCTTGCCGAGCAGCGACAGTCTGCCGGGCAAGCAAGCGGCGCGAGGGGGTGTTAGCGCACCCGTCCCGCGCCTGACCGCAACCAGACTTACACGGAGTCCGGTCATGGCTGACCATACCCTTATCACGGATTCGCCCGGCCCCAGCAATGCAGGCCCCAGCAATGCGGCCCCCGCTCCGCGCGAGGCCGGCAGGCCGCCGGTCCGCGAGCCGGCACCCATCACGGGTCCGCCCATCACAGGCGAGCAATGCCGGGCTGCCCGCGCCCTGCTGTTCTGGAGCCAGAACGACCTCGCCCGGCGCGCCCGGGTGAGCACGGTCACCATCCGCACCTTCGAGCGCCGCCACAACTCCATCAGGCCCGCCACCGCTCAGTCGCTGCGCCTCATCTTCAACGCCGCCGGTGTGGACTTCATCGATGCGGACGAGCACGGCGGGGTGGGCGTCTGCTTTGCCAAGCGCGGACGCTAACGGGTCCCCCTCACCCAGCTTCGGCTAGGCTCACCCTTCGGGTTCGCCAAGCCTGCACAACCCTCTCCCACCAGGGGAGAGGGATCTAAATGCAGGGGCGAGGCGCTTCTTGGTTCCCTCTCCCCTGGTGGGAGAGGGAGGAGCCCACCCCCGAAATCAATAAAGGGTGGGAGGGTGAGGGGGACACGCACCGCCGACACTCCGCCACAGAGTCACCCTCCGGCTTGACCCGAGGGTCTATAGCACCTCCCGCTGGAACCCTTACCGGAGGAACCCGGACCGCCACCACCATGGATACTCGGGTCGAGCCCTGACATGACGAGAGGAAATGTCCTGACGAAGGCGCGTTATCCCTTCACCCCCACCCCATCCCTCCCCCATCCAAGGGGGAGGGGGAAGGGATTGGGGCGGCGGCTCAAAAGATCCCCTCCCCCCTTGATGGGGGGAGGCCGGGAGGGGGGGTGAGCCACGCCTTCGGTGTCCTCTCCCACCAGGAGAGAGGGGTTCCTAGTGTGGCGCGGCGTTCAATGCTGTCACCCTCGGGCTCGACCCGAGGGTCCACCGGGCCGTTGCTGGGACCCTTGCCGGAAAGACCCGGACCGCCGCCGTCATGGATACTCGGGTCAAGCCCGAGTATGACAGATGTGACTTGGAGCCGGTGGCGGCGCTTTATTGATGCGGGGGTGATGCCGCCTGCCCACCCGATCCCCCACTGGCCTACGGCTGCTCGGCCGGCGGGGCGAACATGGCGAAGATCTCGGGGCCGGTCATGTTTTTCGTCTTGTTGGCGAAGGCGTAGTAGCCGGGCTTTTCGTCGATGAAGACCTGGGTGGTCATGGCGAAGTCGTCCTGGTCGTCGAACAGGCCGGCATAGAGATAGTGGTCGCCCGCCTCGACAAGGCGGTAGAAAAGGTTGCTGCCGCAGGTCTTGCAGAAGCCCCGCTCCGCCCAGTCGGAGGAGCGGTAGACGCCCACATTGTTCTCGCCCTCGATGGTGAGCGGGTCCTTGCCCACATAGACGGCGATGCCCGGGCCACCACCCCAGCGCCGGCACATATTGCAGTGGCAGGCGCCGACTTCCCTGTGGTCTCCGCGCACCGTGATCTTCACCGCGCCGCAGAGGCAGCTTGCGGTCGCTTTGCTGGCTTCGGCCATTGCGTTCTCCCATACCTGACCGTAACGGGGTTTACACGCCGGTGTCGTTCTACCCGACCCGCCGGGCCTTTGTCGAAACCGGCAGGGCCGCCCCGAAGGGCCCGGCAGTTCAGCCGTGACAATGGCCGGAACCGCGCTATATGTCATTGAGGGCGATCAATGCAGGGCCACCGGCTTTGCCGCCGGACCGACCCGAAGACGTACCTGCCACCTTCAGGAAGCCCGCCCGACCCCATGGATTCCCTGACCCAATTCGCGCTGGGCGCCGCTGTCGGCGCCGCCCTTTTGGGGCCGCGCATCGGCCCGCGCAGGGCCGCCATCGCCGGCGGCCTGCTGGGCACCCTGCCAGACCTGGATGTGCTCTATCCCTTCGACGATCCCATCGATGCCTTCACCCTCCACCGCGGCGCCACCCACTCGTTCTTCGTCCAGGCCCTGGCGGCCCCGGTCTTCGGAGAAGCGCTGGTGCGGCTGTTCGAGGGCCTGCGCGACCAGCGGCTGCGGAGCTATCTGGCCGTCTACCTGATCTTCGTCACCCACGCCATCATCGACGCGCTGACCGTCTACGGCACAAGGGTCTTCTGGCCGCTGTTCCCGGACCCGGTGGGCGCGGGATCGATCTTCATCATCGATCCGCTCTATACCCTGCCGTTGCTTGTGGTGGTGATCTGGGCCCTTTTCAAAGGAAACTGGACGCCGCGCTTCGGCAAGGCGGCGACCGCCGCGCTCATCGTCTCCACCGCCTATCTCGGCGCCGGATTGGCCGCACAGCAGGCAGTAGAGACAAGGGCGCGCACCTTGCTGGCGGAGGCCGGCGTCTACCCGGACCGCCTGCTGGCCAACCCGACGCCCTTCAACAGCCTGTTCTGGAAAGTGATCGCCGTGACCGGCGACCGCTACGTCAATCTCTATGTTCCCCTCTTCGGGCCGCAGGAGCGGATCACCGCCTACATCCACCCGCGCGGCACCGAGCATCTGGAATGCCTCGGCGAGTCGGAGGCGCTGGACAAGCTTGCCGCCTTCAGCGACGGCTTCTACGGCGTGGACCTGGAAGACGGGGAGGTCGTGGTCTCCGACCTGCGCATGGGGATGACGCCCAACTACGTCTTCCGCTTCGCCATTGCCGAGGAAACCGCCGAGGGCCTGGAAGCCATGGCGCCGGAGCGCCGGCGCAGCCAGCGCCAGGCAGAGGGCGATCTGGACTGGCTGCTCGCCAACCTCTCCGGCGAAGCCGCCCTGCGCCCGGTGGAGACGCCCTGGGTGGCGGATCTGTCTGGCCCGACCGCCTTCGCAGGATCGGGAACTCCGGCAACAACCGGCTGCTGACGCGGCGCCCGCCTTCCCGGCTTGAACCGCTGCGCCGCGGACCGCGACCTACAGTGGACAGGTGACCGCTCGGCCTCCGAAACGCCCCGGAAAGCCCCGGAAAGCCCGCCAACAGAACGAAGCGAAGAGATCATGAACGGAATGACCCGCCTCTGGGCCGCTCTCCTGCTCGCCGCCGGTACGGTGGCTGGTGCTGGCGCCGGCGCCGGCCCGGCAGGCGCGCAGGAGCAGGAGTACCTGCTCTACGGCGGCAGGGACCTCAACATCTTCCTGGGCTGCCTGAACTGTTCGCGCTTTGACGGCGACTCGGTCTGGAACAAGGCGGGCGCCTACGGCTCCGAACACGACCGCTCGACGATCTGGAGCAAGGCCAGCCCTTACGGCTCCCCCTACAACGACCTGAGCCCCTGGCACCCGCACTCCACCGACGCCCCGGTGGTGCGCGACCGCAGCGGCAGGAGCTACGGCAGGTTTACCCGCAATGTCTTCGACCGCGAGCGGACCGACGTCGAATCGTTGCTCTGGATCCTGGACAACTACGACAGCATCATCGCCGACCTGGACAGCGTCCGGCAGCGCTACTGACGCGAAGCGGCCGCGCGCTGGGGAGTGAACGCCGGCGCTCACACCTCCGCCTTCCTGGCGACGATAAAGGCGGTGATGCCGTCGGGCGGCAGCCAGAGGCGCTCGATCTCGAAGCCGGCGGCCGTCACGCTGTCTTCCATCTCTTTGGCTTTGAAGACCTTGACCATCGGCATCAGGCCGAGCATCCGGCCCAGCGGATTGATGAGCCCGATGTAGCGCATCATGCTCTCGCCCAGGCAGACGGTGCTGCTGACGAAGAGGCCGCCGGGTTTCAGCATCCGGTGAATCCTGGCCATCGACGCCTCCTTGTCGGTCACAAGGTGCAGCAGGCTGAGCGCCAGCACGGCATCGAGGCTTTCATCGGGTGCGGTAAAGTCATCGATCGCCGCGCAGGCGAAGGTGATGTTGTCGATCCCGGCGGTCTCGACCTTACCCTTGGCGATCTCCAGCATCCTGGCGGAGATGTCGACGGCGTGGATGTGCTTCACAAAGGGGGCGTGGACCATGGCGGTCGAGCCGGTGCCGCAGCCGAGTTCCAGCACCTCCATATCAGGACGGAAATACTCCTGTGTGATCTTCAGTTTCTTCTGGTAGGACGCCTCGTCACTGACCGGCTTCTTCGAATAACGAAGCGCAACGTTGTCCCAAAACCTGGCTGCCTGAGCCATAGAATCTCCCACTAACAACAATACCCAAGAAGGACTCCGGCCCCACCCGCGGCCGGCGCCGCGCAAGGTCCTCCCGCCGACCTCAAAATGCAAAGGCTTTGTTTTAGCCCATCCTGAAAAGGCAGGACCGGCTTGGCGGCAGCGTCTACCTCCAATGATCTGCCAACGGCTCCGCCGGTGACACCGCAGGGCCACCGCGCGGCTGTCACAGTAGCGGTCTAACCTGGCAGTCCTGCGGCGCGTCTTGATGGAGTCCGCCTGAGCTTTGCGAGAGGACGGTGCCCATGAACCTCCTTGCGACCTTCCTGCCGGCTTCGGCAGCGCTGCTGGGGCTACTGCTTGTGGCCTCCCCGGCCGCGGCACTGTCGCCACAGGCCGACGAGATCTCGCCCGTTGCGCCGCCCGCCGGCTGGTCGCTGGAACGGGACGGCGCGGTACAGGTCTTCCGCAAGACTTTCGGTGGACAGGCCATGACCCTGCGCGTGCTGCCCTGGGCCCCGCTCGGCGGCCAGCCGCTCACCGCTTGGCTGCGCGAACGCTGGGACGCACCGCTGGGCCCCCTGGCCGTGGCCGCACGCACCGGCGACGGCCCCAAGGCGCTGAGCGGCACGGACGCACGCGGCGGCTACGCCTTCGCCATCGTCACCCGGCGCCTGGAGCCGCAAGGGGGCGGCAAGGCCTCCTCCATGCTGGCCGCCTGCGCGCGCGAAGGCCGCGCTCTCGTGGCGAACCTCTACGGCCCGCCGGCCGCCTTCGCCAAGCGGGCGGTGCAGCGCGAAGCGCAAGCCATCACCCAAACCGCCTGCGCCACGCCACCGCAGGCCGCCGGATCGCCGGACCAACCCGGCTGGGCCGACCCGCGCCCGCAGGAAGCGACAACCCGCCCGCCTCTGGAGCGTCCGACCCTGCAACCCGGCGCACCGCCGCGAGGCTTCGAGCGCATCTGGTACATCGGCGACTTCGTGCCCGGCATCGCCGGCATGACCGCGCGCCAGAAGGCGGTCATCACCTTCGCCGACAAGACGGTCTCCGACGATATCGACACCATCTTCGCCGACGGCATCGCCGTCTCGAAGCAGCGCAATCCCAAGGACTGGGGCGTCTGGCGGATCAACGGCAAGGGGGAACTGGAGATACGCTGGGCCGGCAAAGACACATTCAGCGACTTCTACCTGACGCGCCACACCGATGCCGGCGCCGCCGACAAGCGCCTGGAGGGCTGCTTCTCCTCCCGCAGCGGTCATTCGATCGGCTTCGGGGCCGGCGCCACCCATTCCTTTTCCGTCAACACCTGGTGCTTCGCCGGGAACGGGCGCTTTTCCAACGACAAGGCCGTCTCGCTAGCCTCCGGCGGGTCCGGCGGCCCGGCCTCCGCCGGGCTTGCCAGCAGCGATAGCACCGGCTGGTACCGCATCGACGGCAACGTCATCCAGCTGGTCTACGACAACGGCCGCCGGCTCACCACGTCCTTTGCGATGATGGACGAGGACGATGCAACGAAACCCACCGATCTGCTGCTCGGCTCCGGCCACTACGACGAGTGACCGGATGCCGCCTGGGACGGGCCGCGCCGCCTACTCCGCCGCCTCCTGGTAGGCCTCCATGGGCGGGCAGGTGCAGACCAGATTGCGGTCGCCGGCGACGTTGTCGATGCGGGCGACCGGCGGCCAGTACTTGTCCTCCTGCATGCCGGGCAGCGGGAAGAAGGCGCGCGCCTTGCCGTAGGGCCGGTCCCAGTCGCCCAGCAGCAGGCTGTGGGTATGGGGGGCGTTGTGCAGCAGGTTGTTCGCGGCATCCGCGGCGCCGTTCTCCACCTCGGCGATCTCCCGCCGGATGGCGATCATGGCGTCGCAGAAGCGGTCCAGCTCCCGCTTGGACTCGCTTTCCGTCGGCTCGATCATCAGGGTGTCGGCGACGGGGAAGGACATGGTGGGGGCGTGGAAGCCGTAATCCACCAGCCGCTTGGCCACGTCCTCGACGGAGATGCCGCAAGCTTCCTTGATAGGCCTGAGATCGATGATGCACTCGTGCGCCACCATGCCGTTCTGGCCGGTGTAGAGCACAGGGAAATGGGGCGCCAGGCGGTGCGCCACGTAGTTGGCGCCGAGGATCGCCATCTGGGTCGCCCGGGTCAGCCCCTCCGCCCCCATCATGGCGATGTAGGCCCAGGAGATCGGCAGGATGCTGGAGGAGCCCCAGGGCGCGGCGGAGATGGTGCCGATGGTGCCGGCCGGCCCCGCCGCCGGATTGACGCCCGGGACCACCGGATGGTCGGGCAGGAAGGGCGCAAGATGGGCCATCACCCCGATGGGCCCCATGCCGGGGCCACCACCGCCGTGGGGAATGCAGAAGGTCTTGTGCAGGTTCATGTGGGAAACGTCGGCGCCGATCTCCCCCGGCTTGCAGACGCCCAGCAGCGCGTTCAGGTTAGCGCCGTCCATGTAAACCTGGCCGCCGTTGTCGTGGATGATGCGGCAGATCTCGCGGATCGCCTCCTCGAAGACGCCGTGGGTCGAGGGGTAGGTGACCATCAGTGCCGCCAGGTTGTCGCGGTGCTCGGCGGCCTTGGCCCTGAGGTCCTCGACGTCGACGTTGCCCTGGTCGTCGCAGGCGACCACGACGACGCGCAGTCCGGCCATGGTGGCCGAGGCCGGGTTGGTCCCGTGCGCCGAGGAGGGGATCAGGCAGATGTTGCGATGCCCCTCGCCGCGGCTCTCATGGTACTTGCAGATGGTCATGAGCCCGGCGTACTCGCCCTGGGAGCCGGCATTGGGCTGCAGGGAGACCGCCTCGAAGCCGGTGACCGCGCAGAGCATGGCCTCCAGCCGGTCGAAGAGCTGGCGGTAGCCGGCGGCCTGGTCAAGCGGCGCGAAGGGATGCAGGTCGGCGAACTCGGGCCAGGTGACGGCCTCCATCTCCGTCGTCGCGTTCAGCTTCATGGTGCAGGAGCCGAGCGGGATCATGGCGCGGTCCAGCGCGATGTCCTTGGACTGGAGCCGGCGCAGGTAGCGCAGCATCTCTGTCTCGGCGTGATAGAGGTTGAAGACCGGATGGGTGAGGAAATCGCTGCGCCGGCGCAGCGCCTCGGGGATTCCCGACCGGGCTTCGTTCTCCAAGGTCTCCACCGTCGGCGCGTCGCCCTTCGCGAAGGCCTCCAGCAACAGGTCCAGGTGCTCGCGGGTCGTTACTTCGTCGAGGGCGATGCCCAGGCGGTCGCCGTCGATGGGGCGCAGGTTGATGCCCGCGGCCCGGGCGGCGGCGACCAGCGCCGCGGCGCGCCCCGGCGCCTTCACCGTCAGGGTGTCGAAGTAGCTGTCGTTCTCCACGACATAGCCGAGGCGGGCGAGGCCGCCGGCGAGGATGCCGGTCAGGCGCTGCACGCGCTGGGCGATGGTCCTGAGGCCGTCCGGGCCGTGATAGGTGGCATAGAGCCCGGCGATGATGGCGAGCAGAACCTGGGCGGTGCAGATGTTGCTGGTCGCCTTCTCGCGGCGGATGTGCTGTTCGCGGGTCTGCAGGGCCATGCGCAGGGCCGGCCGTCCCTCGGCATCGACGGAGACGCCGATGAGGCGGCCGGGCACCGAGCGCTTATAGGCTTCGCGTGTCGCGAAATAGGCCGCGTGCGGGCCGCCATAGCCCATCGGCACGCCGAAGCGCTGGGAGGAGCCGACGACGATGTCGGCGCCCATCTCGCCCGGCGGCGTGATCAGGGTCAGCGCCAGCAGATCGGCGGCTACGATGGCCAGCGCCTTCTGGCCATGCAGCGTCTCGACGACCGGCGTCAGATCGCGCACATGACCATAGGTGCCCGGATACTGCAGCAGGGCGCCGAAGACCTCCTGGCCGGCAAGATCGCTGTCGGGGTCGCCGACGACAAGCTCGATACCCAGGGGCCGCGCCCTGGTCCGCAGAACCGCCAGGGTCTGAGGATGGCAGTCCTCGGCGACGAAAAAGCGGTCGGACTTGGACTTGGCGACGCGGTGGGCCATGGCCATGGCTTCCGCCGCCGCCGTCGCCTCGTCCAGCAGCGAGGCGTTGGCCAGTTCCATCCCGGTCAGATCGATGACCATCTGCTGGAAGTTCAGCAGCGCTTCGAGCCGGCCCTGGCTGACCTCGGCCTGGTAGGGCGTATAGGCCGTGTACCAGCCCGGGTTCTCGAGCACG
Organism: Rhodospirillales bacterium BBD 1991-14; assembly: GCA_001657395.1. GTDB lineage: Bacteria > Pseudomonadota > Alphaproteobacteria > Kiloniellales > Kiloniellaceae > Pelagibius. The sequence continues at coordinate 204,640 of LYSY01000008.1, forward strand.
CGGCGCACGATGACACCGGGCAGGATGGTGTTGGAGTAGCCCATGCCGATCATCGAAACCATGACCTGGTTCCTGTCGGCCATGGCGCGCAGGGCCTCGAGGGCGCCGCGTTCGCTGACGACGGGCGGCAGGGGCATGGGCGTCTCGCTGCGGATGGCCGACGGCACCGCCTTGTCGATCAGGGCCTCCAGAGAGTCCAAGCCCAGGCTGTCCAGCATCGCGCGGGTCTGCGGTTCGCCGGGGCCGATGTGACGGCGAACGAAGTCGTCCTTCACTTCCAACTCCGCCAGGCTGCGCACTGCGTCACTCATGCTTGTCTCCCTTTTGGTCCTTCTTGGTCCCTGCCACCGACCGGAAACCCCCAAACCTTTACCCGGGCTTCTCAGCCCTGTCCTTCGACGAAGGACCCATAGGCGGCCTCGTCCATCAGATCGGCAAGCTGACCGGCATCGGCAAGCTTCATCTTGAAGAACCAGCCGCCGCTTTCGGGCTCGCTGTTCACCTTGCCCGGCTCGTCATTCAGGGCCTCGTTCACCTCGACCACTTCGCCGTCGGCCGGGGCGTAGATCTCGCTGGCCGCCTTCACCGACTCGACGACCGCCGCCTCGCCGCCCTTCGCCAGGGTCTTGCCGATTTCCGGCAGCTCGACGAAGACGATGTCACCGAGCTGTTCCTGGGCGTGATTGCTGATGCCCACAGTGGCGACGTCTCCCTCGACGCTCAGCCACTCGTGGTCTTCCGTGTAACGACGATTGCTCATGGCAAAGGTTCCCCCTCTCAGCCTCTATAATAGTTGTGTTTGACGAAGGGCAGCGCTGCGACGCGGCAGGGCAGCAACTTGCCGCGCACCTCCGCCTGCACCTCGGTCCCTTCGGATGCCTGTTCGCTTGTGACGTAACCCATGGCGATGGGGCCGCCGGCGCTGGGCCCGAAGCCGCCCGATGTGACGCGTCCGATGTCCCGCCCGTCGGCGTCCTTCAAGGGTGCGCCTTCGCGCACCGGCGCGCGGCCCTGGGGCAGCAGCCCGACACGGCGGCGCGGCGGCCCCTCGGCCAGTTGCTGCTGAACGACCGCGGCCCCGGGAAACCCGCCCTCGCTCCGCCGGCGCTTCTGGATCGCCCAGGCCAGGTCCGCCTCGATCGGTGTGGTGGTGGTGTCGATGTCGTGGCCGTAAAGACAGAGGCCCGCCTCCAGGCGCAGCGAATCGCGCGCGCCGAGACCGGCAGGTTCGACCTCCGGCTCCGCCAGCAGGCGGCGGGCAAGCGTTTCGGCCTGGCCGCCCGGCACGGAAATCTCGTAGCCGTCCTCGCCCGTGTAGCCGGAGCGGCTGGCCCGGCAACCGAGACCGGCGATCTCGACGGGGACGGCATCCATGAAGCGCAGGGTCTTGACCCCCGGCGCGTGGCGTGCCAGCACCGCAGCGGATGCCGGTCCCTGCAGGGCCAGCAGCGCCCGGTCCTCCTCGACCACCAGGCGGACATCGCCCTGCAGGTTTGCCTGCAGATGGGCAATGTCGGCATCCTTGCAGGCGGCATTGACCACCAGGGAAAGCCAGTCCCCCTGGTTGCTGATCATCAGGTCGTCCAGGATGCCCGCATCCCCTGCCGTGAAATAGCTGTAGCGCTGCCGGCCCGGCGCCAGGCCGGCGATGTCGGCAGGCACCAGGGCTTCGAGCGCGGCGACCCGGTCCGCGCCCTCGAGGCGGAGCTGGCCCATGTGGGAGACGTCGAAGAGGGCCGCCGTCCGGCGGGCCTGCTGGTGCTCGGCCATGATGCCGGCGGGATACTGGACCGGGAGGGCATAGCCGGCAAAGTCCACCACCTTGCCGCCCAGTTCCCGATGCAGGTTGTAGAGCGGGGTGTGCTTCGGTTCCGCCGCAACCGCCGATTCGCCGTTATTGGCCACTCCCAGTTCCTCCGACAAAGGTCGTTGTGCCGTCACCACCTTGTTTCAGTGGTTCCGGCCCCTTCTGTCATGGATACCTGAGAGATTCGCCGCGCCGCCCGTCGCAGGGCCATAGCGCGGTTTACTCCTTCGGTGAGGCGCAAGCGCCCACAGGGCGGATTGCGACCACTTTCCAGAAGCGCCTCCCCCTTGCGGTCCTTTTGCCTGAGAGTTTCCGGGGCGGTTGCTCCTTCGGCGCCGGTCTGATCAACAGACCGGTCTCTCCCGCTAGGGATCACTGGCATCGCAGTGACGAAGTGGTGAGACCACTTCGTTGCTGACCGGAAGCTAGCCCTTCGCTCGCCGGTTTTCAACCACCGACCGATCAGGCTCTCGTGAGGGGCCGGTCAAAGGCACGCAAGTCCTTGAGCCCAGGGAAGTTCCCGCCGGTCCGGATCAGCGGTTGGCGCGATTGAACTGGAGCTCTTCCGGCGTCAGGTCGAAGCCCAGGTAGATCCGGTAGTTGCTGCCGGTTTCCCCCGGTGCGAGGGGGATGATCTGGCCGATCTCCTCCAGCCCGGAAACCCGGGTGCGGTTGCCCGGAAAGGGGATCGCGATATCAAAGGCCTCGCGGGCCAGCACCGTCTGGTCGGCACGCGCCACGGCGACGAAGTAGTTTATGTTCGCCAGGCGGTCGCTGTTGGCGGGACCGCGGGAGGCGACCACCCGCACCTGGAGATCGACGTCCAGGACATTCTCGTCATATTCGCAGGCGACCAGCGCCGGCTCGATCTCCGCCTCGAAGAGCACGTCCGTCAGGTCACGCCCCTGCCCGTTGAACTTCACCTGCTTGGAGGCATCGGAGAGCAGCACCACGTCCGGACAGGGCCCCGGCGGTACATCGTCGCCGGCACAGGCGGCCAGGAGCGCAACGGACGCGAAGGCAGCAGCCAAAGGCGACTTGCGGAGAACGGAGGACGCGGATCGGATAGCTTTCATCGGAACTCACAGACTGGCTGGCTGGCCTCGGCTTCGCTTCGGGCGGCGGCCTTCCTAAAGACGGGTACGGCTGCCCTAAAGACGGGTATGGCTGCCGTCGCAGAGCGGCTGCTTGCTGCTGTGCTTGCAGCCGCAGAAAAACACATCCTTGCTGGCGGCGGCTTCGTACATGACCGGCGTGATCCCCGTGCCGGAGTGCGATCCATCGCAAAAGGGCTGCTTCTTGCTCCGCCCGCAGGCACACCAGAAGTACTTCTTTCCGGCCTCCACCTGCACTTTGTAAGGCTCTTTTTGCGCGGGAATCGGGTCTGACATGAAGCCTTCCTTCTGCTGGCCGGCTGGTTTACTGTCCGCGGGCGGGCGCAGGAGTGGGGCTGCATCCGACTCGATTGACCGGCTTTCGTTCGACTGCCGGACTTTAGGGAACCGCCGGGCGGGCGACAAGGCCCGCCTTTGTGCACTCCCGGGGGCCCTGCACCATTGGCGCAAGCGGGTCCGCGCGCCATATTAACGCCGAGAGCCATATTAACGCCGAGAGATAGTAACCCCGAGGGTGTTTCCCTTCCGACAAGTGCCGAGAGGTCAGAGATCACCACGATGAGCAAGAGGCCGCTAACCGTCCTTTTGGCCAATCCCCGCGGGTTCTGCGCCGGGGTCGAGCGCGCCATCGAGATCGTCGAGCGGGCTTTGCAGAAGTATGGCGCCCCGGTCTACGTGCGCCACGAAATCGTCCATAACCGCTTCGTCGTCGAATCCCTGGAGGCCAAGGGCGCCGTCTTCGTCGAGGAACTGGACGAGGTGCCCGCAGGGGTGCCGGTGATCTTCTCCGCCCATGGCGTGCCCAAGGAGGTGCCGACGGAGGCGGAGCGCCGCGAGCTGTTCTTTCTCGACGCCACCTGTCCGCTGGTCAGCAAGGTGCATCGGGAAGCGGAGCGCCACGTGCGGGTCGGCCGTCACATCCTGCTCATCGGCCACGCCGGTCACCCGGAGGTGGTCGGCACCATGGGTCAGGTTCCGGAAAATGCCATCCGTCTGGTCGAGAGCGCCGCCGAGGCCGAGCAGATCACCGTGGAGGACCCGGAGAACCTGGCCTACATCACCCAGACCACCCTTTCGGTCGACGATACCGCCGAGATCATCGCGGTCCTGCGCCGCCGCTTCCCGCAGATCCACGGGCCCAAGAAAGAGGACATCTGCTACGCCACCACCAACCGGCAGGAAGCGGTCAAGTCCATTGCCCAGAACTGCGACGCCCTGCTCGTGGTCGGCGCGCCCAATTCCTCCAATTCCCAGCGCCTCGTCGAGGTTGCCGAACGGGAAGGCTGCAAGACGGCGCTTCTGGTGCAGCGCGCCGACGACCTGGACTGGTCGCAGCTGGCCGGGGTGTCGACCTTGGGGCTGACTGCCGGTGCCTCCGCGCCCGAGGTGCTGGTGGAGGAGGTCCTGGAAGCCTGCCGCGCCCATTTCGACGTCACCATCCAGGAAGTCAGCGGGGTCGTCGAAGACGTGATCTTCAAACTGCCGAAAGAGCTTTCCGACCGGGCCGCCACGGCCTGACATCCCGGCGGACCCCGGACCCCGGACCCTGAACCCCCGGACCTGGGCGCCCCTGGAGCCCTGCCCGCTTCCGCGAACGAACCCCCTTCCCGCCCATGGCTGTCTACACCGAAGTCTCCGCAGAGGATCTCGCCTGTTTCGTCGCCGACTACGACCTCGGCGAACTGCTCGCCTTCAAGGGCATTGCAGAGGGCGTGGAGAACTCGAACTACCTGCTGCAGTCGGAAAGCGGCAACTACATCCTGACGCTCTACGAAAAGCGGGTGGCGGCGGCGGACCTGCCCTTCTTCCTCGGCCTGATGGAGCATCTCGCCGACAAGGACATCAGCTGCCCAGTCCCCCTTCACGCCAAGGACGGCAAGGCGCTGCGCGAGCTCTGCGGGCGCCCCGCGGCCCTCATCTCCTTCCTCGAAGGCCTTTGGCCCAGGCGCATCCAGACCTACCACTGCAGTGCCCTGGGGGAGGCGATGGCCCGCATGCACCTGGCCGGCGCCGACTTTGAACTGCAGCGCGCCAACGCGCTTTCCGTGACCGGCTGGCGGCCGCTGCTGGACTCCTGCGCCGCGCGCGCGGACGAGGTGATGCCCGGTCTCGCCGAAGCCCTGGAGCAGGAATTGACGCTGCTGGAAAGCCGGTGGCCCGAGAAGATGCCGGCCGGCGTCATCCATGCCGACCTCTTTCCGGACAACGTCTTCTTCCGCCGCGAACGGCTGACCGGCATCATCGACTTCTACTTCGCCTGCAACGATTTCTTGGCCTACGACCTGGCGATCTGCCTGAATGCCTGGTGCTTCGAGCACGACAACGCCTTCAACGTGACCAAGGCGCGCATGCTGCTCCAGGCCTATTCAAAGGTGCGGGCCTTTTCCGACGCAGAGCTTGCGGCGCTGCCCCTGCTGGCCCGCGGCTCGGCCCTGCGCTTCCTGCTGACGCGCCTCTACGACTGGCTGCATCATCCCGAGGGCGCCTTCGTCCAGCCCAAGGATCCCCTGGAGTACTGGAAGAAGCTGCGCTTTCACCAACAGGTGCGCGGACCCGGCGCCTACGGCCTGGACCTCTAGCAACACCCGTACCGATCGAAGGAGCTTGGGCACGGCGCCATGGCGGCAGACCCCGACAGCATCGAAATCTTCACCGACGGCGCCTGCTCCGGCAATCCGGGGCCCGGCGGCTGGGGCGCCCTGCTGCGCTTCAAGGGCCACGAAAAGGAGCTCTGCGGCGGCGAGGCCTCAACCACCAACAACCGCATGGAACTGATGGCTGCGATCGTTGCGCTGGAGACCCTGAAGCGCCCGGCGCTGGTGGACCTGCACACCGACAGCACCTACCTGCGCGACGGCATCACCAAGTGGATCCACGGCTGGAAGCGCAACGGCTGGAAGACCGCCGCCAAGAAGCCGGTGAAGAACGTCGACCTTTGGCAGCGCCTGGAAGCGGCGCTCGGGCCGCACGAAGTGCGCTGGCACTGGGTGAAGGGCCACGCCGGCCACCCGGAAAACGAGCGCGCCGACGAGCTGGCCCGCGCCGGCCTGGAGCAGGCCCGCTAAGGCGCCGCGACGCACCTGGATCCGCCGGCCTACGGCATTTAACCGATCATTCAATCCGGGCGGCTAGTCTTGGCCCCCGGCAGTCCTTCCCCTTGGGGGGCTGCACGGCGGATTGCAGCGGGTGCCGGACCATGGCCGACAGCTTTTTCGACGAACTCGGCGGCATGGGCTGCCTGGAGCGGGTTCACCGGATCTTCTATAGCAAGCTTCTCAGCCACCCCTGGCTGAAGGGCTTCTTCGAGGGCGTGCCGCGCCACCATCTCGAATCCCAGCAGACCGACTTCATGGCCGGCGTGTTCGGCGGCCCCAAGATCTACGGGGGCCGGCCGCCGAAAAGCGCCCATGTGCATCTCTTCATCACCGAGGAGGTCTTCATGCTCCGTCATGCGCTGCTCGAGGAATCGCTCGTCGAGGCGGGCGTAAAGCCGGACTTGCGAAAACGCTGGCTGGGTTACGACCTGCGCATGAAGAAGGTGCTGGTGAAGTCATCGGTCTCGGAGTGCGCCGGTCGCTACAACAACGAACCCGTGGTGGTGGTCGAAAAGCCCTGCTAGGGGAAGGCGTGCCCACGCTGCCGGGCAGCGGCTCGCTTTGACTGAACCGCCAGGGACACAGGCGCCCCAGGCCGCTGCGCGAGTCTATTCCATGGCCAGCGAGGCTTCGGCCTTCAGGGTGCTCATGACCAGGTAGGTGGTGAAGGCGACGACGTTGCTGTCGGCGTGGAACAGGCGGTCGGCCAGGGCCGAGTACTCGTCCATGTCGGCCACATGCAGGATCACAACACAGCTTATGTTGCCGGTGACCATGTAGCACTGGGACACCGCCGCTTCGGCCTTCACGCGCTTGATGAAGTCGCGGCGAAACTCCGGGCCGTGCCGCTCCAGCTTCACCGTAGCCACCGCGGAAAGCCGCCGGTCGAGCTGGGCCGGATCGACCAGCGCCACGATGCGCCGGATCACCCCGCCGTCTTTCAGCCGGGCGACGCGCCGCAGGCAGGCGGAGGGCGACAGGCCCACCTGCTCGGCCAGGCTCGTATTGGGCAGATCGGCATCCCTACGCAGCAGCGTGAGAATCCGATGGTCGATCTGGTCAAGCTCCATCGCAACACAATTATTGCGTAGAAGCCCAAGCTACGCAATCCACGGCGAAGATTCTGCAATCTTTGCCCGCAAAATGCGGCAAACCTGAGCAATTCTTCGGCGCTCGTTGACACCCCCGACGGAGGCCGAAGACACCATGACACGCTATCTCACCGATCTCGCCCGCCGCAGCCTGACCACCTTTGCCGAGCTGCTCCAGATCATGCTGCCGGTCATGATCCTGGTGCGCCTGGGCAACACATTCGGGCTGTCGGAGGCCCTGGCCTGGCTGCTCGCGCCGGTGATGGGCCTGGCGGGACTGCCGCCGGAGACCGGTATTGTCTGGGCCACGGCCCTTCTGACCGGCGTCTACGGCGGTATCGGCGCCTATCTGGTGCTGCTGCCGGACCTGGGCATGACGGTGGCGCAGCACAGCATCCTCTGCGCCATGATCCTCTTCGCCCATGCCCTGCCCGTGGAACAGGCGATCGTGCGCCGGGCCGGCGCCAGCTTTCTGCTGACCAGCCTCTTGCGGGTCGGCGCCGCTCTGACCTATGGCGCGACCGTGGCCTGGATCTGCGCAGCAACGGGCGCCCTCTCCGAACCGCTGGAACCCATCTTGCTCGGGGGCGGCGCGGCCGATGCCGGGTGGGGCGCCTGGGCCGTGGAGACGGCGGTCTCTCTGGCCTCTATCCTTGTCATCGTCGCCCTGCTCTTCGCCCTGCTCGACGGGCTGAAGGCGCTCGGCGTGCTGCGCTGGACCACGCGACTTCTGGAGCCGCTGCTGCGCGGCATCGGGCTCGATCCGCGCATGGCGCCGATGACCACCATCGGCATGCTGTTGGGCCTCACCTACGGCGGTGCGCTCATCATCCAGGCCACGAAGGATCAGCAGTTCGATGCCCGCGCGCGCTTCCTCGCCCTCGCCTGCCTGTCGCTGTCCCACGCCCTGATCGAGGACACCGCACTGATGCTGGCGCTGGGCGCCGATGTCTGGATCGTGCTGGTGGGCCGGCTGGCCTTCACCCTGGCAATCGTCGCCGCCCTCGCCGCCCTGCTCAAGCGCTGGCCGGTCAGCACGGGGCGGTTGCGGAAAAGGGCCAGGGAGGATTCCCGCGGGCTCCGGTGAGCAGCCCTCGAAACGTCACGGCTACGGCCTGCCGGATTGATCCAGGACCAGCAAGGCGCTGCGCGCCGTGTCGCGGACGGGCCCGAGGTCGCCATAGACCCGGTGCAGCACCGCCATGCCGCGGGTGACCCCGAGGAAGAAACGCGCCAGGGCTTGCGTATCCGTGTCTTCGGGAAGCCTGCCCGCGGCGCGGCCGCGCTCAAGCGTCTCCCTCAGCGCCGCCTCCGTGCGCAGGAAGTTCGCTTTCACGGCCTCCGCAGGCACGGGGTCGCGGCCGCCGCACTCCATCGCGGTCTGACACATCAGGCAGCCGTCGGGCGTGGAGGCCTCGGCCATGCGCGCCAGGTGGCTCTCGAAGAAGCGCTCAAGGGCGCGGCGGGGGTCGAGGTCGGCCAGGGCCTCGCGCGCTGCACCGCCATAGCGTTCGCCATAACGCTCGAGGGCGCGCAGCAGCAGGGCCTCCTTGTCGCCGTAGGCATGATAGAGGCTGCCGCGCTGCACCTTGGCGGCCGCCGCGAGATCGGCCATGGCAGTCTCGCCGTAGCCCTTCGCCCAGAACGTTTCCATCACAGCCTGGAGGACCGCGTCCTCGTCAAACTGCCGCACGCCGGCCATGGACACCCTCCTCCACGCGAGAGCCGCGCGCCTTTGCGGCGCGACGGCATCGGAGCGTCATAAAAACAATGTTTGACACTGATGTCAAATATCCCATCTACCGTCATGACGGGTGCCGATCCCCGGCCCCAGAACCATGAGGAGAAACAGCCATGTCTGTGGCCAAAGACCGCCCGCGTGCCCCGAGATTCGCGGCCCCGGGCTTCACGGCCCTGCGCCCCGCGGCCCTGCGTCCCTCGGCCTTGCGTCTGCGCACCGGCGCCTTCTTCAAATCCGTCATCCCGGCCGCTGCCCTGGCCGCGCTCGCCACCCCGGCCCTGTTCGCCACCAGCGCGCCTGTACAGGCCGCAGCGGCGCCGACCGTGCACAGCTTCGCCGCCCAACCCAAGCTGGTCGACACCACGAACACCCACTGGGTCGAGACCGACGAGGGCGTGATCGTCATCGACACCCAGCGCGTCTTCCCCGAGGCCGAACGCGCGCTGCGCCACATCCAGAGAACAGGCAAGCCGGTCCTCGGCATCTTCATCACCCATGCCCATACCGACCACTACGGCGGGCTCTCGCTCTTCAAGGCTGCCTTCCCGGATGCCCCGGTCTTCGCCGCCGCGGAGACGACCCGCTCCATGCGCGAAGACAGCCGCGGCTACAACGCGGCGCGCAAGGCGCGCCACGGCGACATCTTCCCGAGCCAGGACGTGATCAGCGCCAACCTGCCGGACCGCACGATCGACGACGGCGACGTGGTCGAGCTGGGCGGCCTCCGCTTCGAAGTGCACAAGATGGGGCCGAGCGAAGCGGAGGTGACCTCCATGCTCTATCTGCGCGACCATGACCTGCTCTTCGCCGGCGACCTGATCAACGACGGCTTCGTGCCGGCGCCGCTGGAGAGCCTCGACAACTGGCTGGTCCAGCTCGACGAGATCGAGGCGCGCTATGGCGCCGACACCACCGTCTACATCGGCCACGGCCCGCACGGCCCCCTCGCGCCGGCACTGGCGGCCCAACGTGCCTACCTGGAAGACCTGGGCGCCGCGGTGACAGCGGCCATCGGGGACGGCGTGCTCGATGGCGCGGAGGCGGAGACCATCGCCTTCGATCTGGAAGCCCGCTATCCCTACTGGCACGGCGTCGGCGGCAACGCGCGCATCGAAGTGCTGAGCGCGGTGGCCGGTTTCGTCGCCGAGCAGCGCGGTGCGGAGGTGCGCAGCGACGCCGCATTCAGGTAAGGCAGACCTGCGGGGCCGGTTCTGCGGGGCCGGTTCTGCGGGGCCGGTTCTGCGGGACCGGCCCCGCCTTCACCCGATGCACTCACCTCTTCGTGATGCGTCTGCTTCGAAGCGTGATGCAAACCCTGCTTAACACGGACGTCCGACACCCCACCTGCCGTCAGGAGGGGCGCCGATACCCGGCCCCAAACCGTAAGGAGACCTTGCCATGGCTGTGGCCAACGACCGCCCGCTCGCCCTGAGCCTCGCGGCCCTGCGCCTGAGTACCGGCGCCTTCTTCCTGATCTGGGCCGTGGAAAAGATTCTGGCGCCGGAAATCGCCCGGCGCGTTTTCGAGGTCTTCTACTTTTCCTCACCATCTGACGGGGTCCTGCTGGCCATCGGCGTGCTGCAGGGCCTCGTCATCCTCGCCTTCATGGCCGGGCTGTTCCGCTTCTGGACCTACGGCGCGCTGCTGGTCATGCACAGCGTTTCGGTCCTCGTGTCTGCGCCGCGCCTGCTGGACCCTTTCACGCCGCCGAACCACCTGTTCTGGGCCGCGGTGCCGGTCCTGGCCTTGCTGGCGGTGCTGTTCTTCCTGCGCGAGCGCGACACTTTTCTGGTGCTGAAGCGGCCGGACGCAGCTTCCGGCTCCGCGCTCTAGCCCGCCCATCGGCGGCGGAGGTAGGGGGCGGCCCGGCAGGATCAACTCAGGAATGCCAGCAACCGCTCGGTCACCGCGTCCGGCGTTTCCTCCGGAATGAAGTGGCCGCAGGGCAGCGGGGCGAAGCCTGCCTCAGGCGCCCAGGCGCGCCAGATCGCCGCCATGTCGAAGTGGCGTCCGACCACCCCCTCTTCGCCCCAAAACACCAGGGTGGGGCAGGTGATCTGCCGGCCCGCCGCGCGGTCGGCGCGGTCGGCGGCGACGTCGCCGCTCAGCCCGGCGCGAAAGCACTCGCACATCGCGGCAACCGCCGGCGCGCTGGAGGCGGCGGAGAGATAGCCCTCCAGCGCGCGGTGATCGTAGGGCACGGCCCGGTCGGCCAAGCCGGTCAGGATCTGGCCCATGAAGGCCCGGGGGTCGGCGGCGATCAGACGCTCGGGCAGGGGTGCCGGCTGGGTCAGGAAGAAGAAGTAAAAGTAGTCCTGGGCGATGGCGCTGTCCGCCCGCTCGTAGAAATCGAGCGCCGGGATGATGTCCATGACCGCCAGCCGCTCCACCCGGTCCGGATGGTCGAGCGCAAGCCGGCGGGCCACCCGCGCACCGCGGTCGTGGCCGACGAGAGCAAAGCGCCGGAAGCCGAGGTATTCCATCACCGCCAACTGCTCGGCCGCCATCGTCCGCTTGTGATAGGCCAGGTGATCGGGGCTGGCCCCCGGCTTGTGGCTTTCGCCGCGCCCGCGCAGGTCGGTCAGGACGACGGTGAAGCGCTCCGCAAGACGCGGCGCGATGCCATGCCAGCAGAGGTGGGTCTGGGGATCGCCGTGCAGCATCAGCAGCGGCGGCCCCGCACCGCCGACCAGGGCGAGGATCTCCCCCTCCGGCGCCGCAACCCATCGCCGCTCGAAGCCGGGCAGCAGCGCGGCGTCCAGGTCTGCGGGCGAAGGGATCTCGGCCAAGGGTTTAGAGGGTGTCATTCAACCATCCGCGGTAGTCCGCAAGCCCGCCCTCGCTGCGCGAAAAGTAGGACCAGCGGCCGATGCGGTTCACGGCGACGAAGTCCGCGCGCCGCAACAGCTCAAGGTGCCGGCTGACGGTCGGCTGACTCATGCCGAGTTTGTCGGCGATCAGCGTCACGCAGACGCCGATCTCCGCCGGGTCGCCGGTCTTCTGATGCGCAAAGTGCAGACGCGGGTCTTTCAGCCAGTCCAGGATCTGCATCCGCGCATCGCTGGCCAGCGCCTTGCTCTGTTCGATCCGGTCGCTCATCGGCATTCAATTAATCTATTTATAGCTAAATGTCGATGAATAAATGAGGTCGTCGGGGCGGCTTTTGGGGGCGCTTGCAGCCCCTGGGCACGATTGCATTTCCCGGCAGATGGGTCACTCTGTCGGCCTGTCGAGCGTTACGCGAATCTGCCGCGAAAGAGCGGGATAGGATGATCAAGAGAAAGGCCGAGGACGGCCAGACCATCGCCCTGATCGGCGCGCCCACCGACGTGGGCGCCGGCCATCGGGGTGGATCGATGGGCCCGGAAGCGCTGCGGGTGGCGGGCCTGGCAGACGCGCTGCGGCTGTTGGGTTACGCGGTGGAAGACCGCGGCAATCTGGCCGGCCCATCCAACCCCAACACGGCACCGGTCGACGGCTACCGGCATCTGGCTGAGGTCACGGTCTGGTGCACGGCGGTGCGCGACGCGATCTACGATGCCCTTCAGGCCGGCGACTTCCCGATGCTTCTGGGCGGCGACCACTGCCTGGCCATCGGTTCCATCGCCGGGCTGGCGAAACACTGCGCCGAGCAGGACACGCCCCTGACCGTGCTGTGGCTGGATGCCCATGCCGACTTCAACACGCCCGAGACCTCGCCCTCCGGCAACATCCACGGCATGCCCGTGGCCGTGGCCGCCGGCTACGGGCCCGAGGCTCTGACCGCCCTGGGCCATACCACGCCGATGATGGACCCGGCGCGCATCATCCAGCTGGGCATCCGCTCCGTCGACCGCATCGAAAAGCGCATGGTGGTGGACTCCGGTCTGGAAGTGCACGACATGCGCCGCATCGACGAGAACGGCATGCGCAAGACCATGGACGTCATCCTCGGCCGCATCGCCAGCCTTGGGGGCCACCTGCATGTCAGCTTCGACGTCGACTTCCTGGACCCGGCCATCGCGCCGGGGGTCGGCACGACGGTGCCCGGCGGCCCGACCTACCGCGAAGCGCAGCTCTGCATGGAGATGATCTACGATTCCGGCCTTATGAGCTCGCTCGACATCATGGAATTGAACCCGGCCTACGACGACCACAATCGCACGGCGGCCCTGGTGGTGGAACTCGTCGAAAGCCTCTTCGGCGAACAGATCCTCAGCCGCCACCACTCGACGCTCTAGACCCTGGACTCCAGGTTCTGGGCCAGCGCGAACAGCAGGAGCAGACCATGGCGCAAGAACAGCTTTCGGCGCAGCAACTGATGGACATCGAGTCCGAGCTGGGCGCGCACAACTATCACCCGCTTGAGGTCGTGCTGACCCGCGGCGAGGGCATCTGGGTCTGGGACGTGGACGGCAAGCGCTACATGGACTGCCTCTCGGCCTATTCCGCGGTGAACCAGGGCCACTGCCATCCCAAGATCCTGAACGCCCTGATCGATCAGGCCAGCCGCCTGCCGCTCACCTCCCGCGCCTTCCACAACGATCAGCTCGCGCTTTTCTATGAGGAGATCTGCGCACTCACCAACTCCCACAAGGTGCTGCCCATGAACAGCGGGGCCGAGGCGGTGGAGACGGCGATCAAGGCGGTGCGCAAGTGGGGCTACGAGGTGAAGGGCGTGCCCCACGACAAGGCCGAGGTCATCGTCTGCGAGGAGGCCTTCCACGGCCGCACCATCACCATCGTCGGCTTCAGCACCGACCCGAAGGCGCACCGCAATTTCGGCCCCTTCACGCCCGGCTTCAAGATCATCCCCTACGGCGACGCCGAGGCGCTGGAGCAGGCGATCACGCCCAACACCGTGGCCTTTCTGGTGGAGCCGATCCAGGGCGAGGCCGGCGTCAACATTCCGCCCGCCGGCTATCTGAAGCGCATCCGCGAGATCTGCTCGGCCCACACCGTGATGCTGGTGATGGACGAGATCCAGACCGGGCTGGGGCGCACCGGCAAGCTCTTCGCCGAGGAGCACGAGGGCGTGGAGGCCGACGTCACCCTGGTGGGCAAGGCGCTGTCCGGCGGCTTTTATCCGATGTCGGCGGTGCTCTCCAACACCGAGGTGCTGGGCGTCCTGCAGCCCGGCCAGCACGGCAGCACCTTCGGCGGCAATCCCCTGGCCTGCGCAGTCGCCCGCGCAGCGCTGAAAGTGCTGACCGAAGAGGGGCTGATCGAAAACTCCGCAAAGCAGGGCGCCTATTTCCTGGATGAGCTGCAGAAGCTGCGCAACAACAAGGTGAAGGAGGTGCGCGGCCGCGGCCTGATGCTGGCGATCGAATTCCATCCGGAGATCGGCGGCGCGCGCCAGTACAGCGAAGCCCTGCGCGCGGTCGGCATGCTGTGCAAGGAAACCCACGAGGACACGCTGCGCATCTCCCCGCCCCTGGTCATCACGCGCGACGAGGTGGACTGGGCGCTGGAGCGCATCGACCAGGTTCTGCGCGATACCTGAAGAGAGGGCCGGCGCTTGGAACGGATCAACATTCAGTTCACGCTGTTCTCGGCCTTCTACTCGCCGCTGATCTCGGCGATGTCCGGCGGCTTCCTGAAGGCCGAAGGGCTGGATCCCGAGTGGTCCGTCGCAGCCCCCGGCGTTACCGCCATTGCGGCGCTGGAGAACGGCTCGGCCCATGTGGTGCAGTCGGCCCTCAGCCAAGGCCTTACGACCCTGAACAAGGGCGAGGCACCCACGGCGGTCCACTTCGCCCAGATCAACGAGATGGATGGCTTCTTCCTCACCGCCCGCAGCGCCGACTCGGGCTTCACTTGGGACAAACTGGAGGGCGCGGAGGTGGTCGCCTTCGGCGGCGGCCAGCCACTGGCGATGTTCAAGTACGCCTGCCACAAAGCTGATATCGACTTTGCGAAGATCAAGCTCATCACGCCGGGCGGCGCGGCCGCCATCGACGCGGCCTTCCGCGCCGGCCAGGGCGACTACGTGCAGCAGCAGGGGCCCTTTCCCCAGCAGCTTCAGGCCGACGGCCTCGGCCACATCGTGGCGCAGGTGGGCCGGCAGATCGGCCCCTGCGGGTTCTCAAGCCTCGCAGCCAAGGCGGACTGGCTGAAGACCGACATGGCCCGGGCCTTCATGCGCGCCTACGCCAAGACGCGGCGCTACATGAACGAGACCCCGGCGGCAGAGATCGCCCGCGCCGAGAAGCCCTACTTCCCGGACATCGACGAAGCCGTGCTGGCCGACTGCATCGCCACCTATCAGCAGCTCGGCTGCTGGACCCCGCATGCGGAGATCACCCAAAAGGCATTCGAGGCGACGCTGGATATCTACGCCTACAACGGCCTGCTGAAGGAGCGCTACCGCTACGACCAGGTCTGCGCCGAGCCGCCGGGCGGGGCCTGATCAGCTCAGGCGCCCGATGGGGATGAGTTCCGGAGAGTCCTCGGCACAGGGGCCGCCCTGCCAGTCGCCGAGCCAGCGCTCGACCCGCAGCCCGGCGTCCTCCAGCATCGCGGCCAGCGTCTCGCGTTCCGTAAAGCGCAGCTTAGAGGCCGCGGAGAAGGTCTGGCCGGAGGCGGCGATCCGATAGTAGGTTTTGTAGGTGACGATCCCGGTTGCCGAGTCCCGCGCCACGTCGTTCCAGGCTTCCACCGCACCCAGGCTCGGATGGTCGAGGCTGCGTCGCGAGCCCTTCGGCGTCCAGTTGTGCCAGGCCCCGGCCGCCGGATTGCGCGAGTCGAAGATGAAGCGGCCCTCGGGCGTCAGGTGGCGGGCGATGGTGGCGAGCACGGCGCGCTGGTCGTCTTCGGTGAGGAAGACCTGGAAGGCGTGACCGGTGAGAACGATGAGGTCGAAGCGGCGGCCGAGATCGAGGCCGCGGGCATCGGCCTCCACCCATTCGACCCTGTCACCGCCGGGCCGCTGCCGCGCCGCCGCCAGCATCGGCGCCGCTGGATCGACCCCGACGACCGACCGGCCTTCAGCGAGGCGCGCCGCCAGTTCGCCGGTGCCACAGCCGAGATCGAGGACCGATGCGGCCCCCTCCGCCAAATCCAGGCAGGTGTCGAAATCCGCGGCCCAGCCGTTCTCCAGATCGTAGAACTGGGCCAGGTCCGGGTCCTGGTAGAGCCTGTCGTCATCCGGTTGGAAAGCGGTCATGGCAGGATCATACAAGACCCGGATGCGGTGAACGTCAAACGGCCCGCCTCCCCTTGCCCAAACAGGGCCGGAGACGGGCCGTCGTTCTGCCGTCCTGGAACCGGATCGGGTTTACAGCTTCGCCAGCATGGCCTCGGCGCTGGAGACCTCGAAGGCGCCCGGCTCTTCCACGTTCAAGGTGGTGACCGTGCCGTCCTCCACGATCATGGCGAAGCGCTGGGCGCGGGTGCCCATGCCGAAGCCGCTGGCGTCGAAGTCCAGCCCCAGGGCCTTGGCGTAGTCGCCGTTGCCGTCGGCCAGCATCACCACAGCATCGCCGACCGACTGGTCCTTGCCCCAGGCGTCCATGACGAAGGCGTCATTCACCGACATGCAGGCGATGGTGTCGACGCCTTTGCCCTTGAGGTCGCCGGCGTGCCGGACGAAGCCCGGCAGGTGCTTGGCCGAGCAGGTGGGCGTGAAGGCGCCCGGCAGCGAGAACAGCACCACCTTCTTGCCGCCGAAAAGGTCGTCGGTGGAGATCTCTTCCATCCCCTCGCCGGTGATGTGCTTGAAGGAGCCGCTGGGTGCGCGGTCGCCAACCTTGATCGTCATGGTGCAGTTTCCCCTGAATTGATGGCCCGGTCCCGGCATGCCCGCATGGGGCGGACCTGCAGGAAGATGTCCGGGCGTGAAGAGTTCTGTCGTGAGAGGCGCCAGGGCCCCGGCGCGCGAGGCGCTGACCGAAAGATAGGCCGCAATGCGTGGCATTCCAAGGGCAAGGCGCGGCCTGCGCGGCAGACCGGCTTCAGGAACCCCCAGCGCCCGCCTTTGGCACGGCTGTGCCCGCCGTCGCGTTGCCGGCTGCGGCTTCCAGGGCTTCGGTCACGGCGTCCACGCTCAGCAGTTCCGGCAGCGGCAGGCCGTCCGGCGCGCCGGGCCCGTAGACAGCGTTGAAGGGAATGCCGTAGCGCTGGAACCCGGCGAGATAGGCGGAGATCTCATCGCTCGGCAGGGTCCAGTCGCCGCGCATCTGCACCACCTCCGGCGCTGCCAGCAGCCCGGTGACCGTCTCGCTATCCAGCACCAGCCTCTTGTTGACCTGACAGGTGATGCACCAGTCGGCGGTTACGTCGACGAAGACCACCTGACCGGCATTCACCAGTTCGGCGATGGCCGCCTGGTCGAGCGGACGCCAGGCCGCCTCTGTGGCGGTCCCGCGCGTCTCGACCGCGGTTTGCGGAAGCCCGCTGGGCAGCGCCAGGACGGCCAAAGCCAGCAGGCTTGCCGCCGCCGGGGTCGCGAGGCGGTGCTTCTGCATCAGGTTCGGTCCGGCCCAGAGCACCAGACCGAGACCGAGCAGCAGGCCGCCGGCCACCAGGGCCGCCGCCAGGCCGATCTGCACCGCGAGGACGGAGAGCAGCCAGACCGCGGTGCCGGCCAGCAAGAGCCCGAGGACGCGGCGGAGGGTGATCATCCAGGCGCCCGGCCGCGGCAGCCAGGACACCAGGCGCGGCGCCGCTGCCACCAGCAGGTAGGGCAGGGCAAGCCCGATGCCGAGGGCGGTGAAGATCAGGTAGATCTCCGCGGCTCCGCGCGACAGAGCGAAGCCGACGGAGGTGCCGAGGAAGGGCGCCGAGCAGGGCGTCGCCAGAAGGGTCGCCAGCGCCCCGGTGCCGAAGTTTCCGGCCAGAGAGTTGTTGGCGCCCCCAACCGAGCCGAGGTTGCCGATGAAGGCTGGCAACGGCACCTCGAAGAGCCCCATGAGGTTATAGGCGAAGAGAGCCATCACCAGCGCCATGGCGCTGAGGAAGAGCGGCTGCTGGAACTGGATGCCCCAGCCGACCGCCATGCCGGTGGCCTTCAGCGCCACGGCGGCGGTGGCCAGCGCCAGGAAGGAAAACAGGATCCCCGCCGCAGAGGCCAGGAAGCCGGCGCGGATCTGGCGGCGCTCCTTGCCGCCCTGCTCCGCGATCGAGAGCAGCTTGATGGAGAGCACGGGCAGCACGCAGGGCATGAGGTTCAGAATGAGGCCGCCAAGCATCGCCAGCCCGAGAAGCCCCAGCAGCGCTACGGGGTCGGCAAAGATGCTCCCGGTGCCGCCGCTTGGCGCCGGGGCCGTCGTGAAGCGCGCGATGCTCGGCTGCTCCAGCCCGCGCAGTCCGTCGGTCACGGTGAGGGTCAACTGCTTGCCCTCCAGCACCACCTGCTCCAGGTGGGTGCTGGTCGCAACGCTGAGGGTGGCCAGCCGCCCGTCTTCGGACAGGACCACCTCCGGCTTGGCGAAGGTGAAGCCCGGCGGCCCCTCCACCAGCAGATCCGGTGCATCGAAGGGCGTTTCGGAACGCGCGGTCACCTTCAGCACCGGCGCCTCCAGGCTGCCGGTCAGGGCCGCGCTTTCCAGGCTGAGCCCGCGTTCGGCCCCGCGGCCCGGCACCTGACGGTTGAAGCTCTCGATGAAGAAAGCCTCCGGCGCACGCGTTTCCGGGCCCGCCGGCAGGTCGAGGCTGAGGTTCGCCTGATAGGGAATGCAGATCTCTTCGCAAATCAGGTAGTCGACGCTGGCGGTGAGGAACAGCGGCTGGCCCGGGTCGGCCGGCACCACGTCCACCGGCAGCACCACGCGGTCGCCGTAACCGAAGGTTTCCAGGCCGAACAGCGAGAAGCGGTGCGGCACCGGCCAGGCGATCTCGCCGCTCGCCAGATTCTGCGAGCCGCTCCAGTCGATCGACGGCGGAAAGCCGGCATCGCCGGGGCTGCGCCAGTAGATCTTCCAACCCGGCTGGAGATCGAACTCAAGGCCCAGCAGGGCCTCGGAACCGGACACCGTCTGCCCGGCAGACACCAGGCGCAGCCGCACCTGTTCCTCCGCCGCCCAGTCGCTGGCAGCGGCAAGCGCATCTCCGGCAGCAGCCGCAAGCCCGGCCAAAGCCATAGCCGCGAAGGCAAAGGCTCTCAGCCCGCTGCTTCTGACCGCTCTGTCCCGGCTCTGTCCGCTCATTGCCATTCGTATACTGCCAATCCCGCGGCTCTGCCTCAGAATGACCGCCCGGGGCCACGCCCCAGAATCACCGCCCGGGGCCACGCCCCAGAATCACCGCCCGGGGGCTACGCCCCAGAATCACCGCATTGTCGGGCCAGACTGTCTCTGCCTGCAATGATCTGGGCCACAAAAGTCTCTGGGGCATATAGCCGGCCCGCCCCATAATATCCAGTGGCCTTGATGCCGCGCTCACAATATCGTGTCACCGGCGCCCGGGTGGGGATTTGGACCCCGGCCGGAATGAGGTTAAGATAAGGATTGCAAGAGCTTAACGGCGCAGATAGGAGAACAGCGAGCCCCCTGCCACAGCCCTCGGGGCCGGATCGACGAAGCTCATGGACAGCCAGGAATTCCTAACCGGCCAGTTGCTCATCGCCATGCCCAGCATGCGCGACGCCCGTTTTGCCCGCAGTGTCATCTATGTCTGCGCCCACCACCCCGACGGCGCCATGGGGCTGGTGATCAACCGCCTCGTCGGCGCCATCACCTTCACCGACCTCCTGGCACAGCTCGGCATCGAACCGCCACGGCTGAACGAAGAGATTCGCGTCCACTTCGGCGGGCCGGTGGAATCGGGGCGCGGCTTCGTCCTGCATTCCGGCGAGTACAACCAGGATTCGACCCTGCAGGTGAACGATGCCATCGCGCTGACCGCGACCACCGACATCCTGCGCGACATCGCCGCGGGCGCCGGCCCCAGGCGCCGGCTGCTGGCGCTGGGCTACGCCGGCTGGGGGCCGGGGCAACTCGATTCCGAGATCCAGGCGAATGGCTGGCTGCATGTGGCGCCCGACGAAGAGCTGGTCTTCGACAGCGACCTGGACAACAAGTGGGAGCGTGCCATCGGCAAGCTCGGCGTCGACGTCTCCATGCTCTCCGGCGAGGCCGGGCACGCCTGATCTCCCGGCCTGATCCCCGGGCCAGCCTCTCAGGCCTGGTCGCAGATCCCTCAGCCGATCAAAGACGCGGGTCGTCGCGCAGCAGTTCGAACAACAGGTGGTCCTGCCACTTGCCGTTGATGCGCAGGTACTGGCGGGCATAGCCCTCCTGGCGGAACCCGACCTTAAGCAGCAGGCTGCGGCTGGGGTCGTTGTGCGGCAGGCAGGCCGCTTCGATGCGGTGCAGGCCCAGTTCCTCGAAAGCGAACTCCACCACCGCCAGCACCGCTTCGGTCATGTAGCCCTGACGGGCGAAGCGTTCGCCGATCCAGTAACCCATGCTCGCCGCCTGGGCGACGCCGCGGCGCACGTTGGACAGGGTGACACCGCCCATGAGGCCGCTGTCGCTGAGGCGGTAGACCAGAAAACTGAAACCGCTGCCCTGGCGCCATTCCTGGTTATAGGCCTTCAGGCGCCGGCGAAACGCCTGCCGGGTCAGGGCGTCGTGCGGCCAGGTGGGTTCCCAGGGCACGAGGAACTCACGGCTTTCCTCGCGCAGCAGCGCCCAGGTCCTCCAGTCCGCCATGCGCGGCGGGCAAAGATAGACCCGCGGCCCTTCGAGACGGACCGAGAGAGGGCCGTCGCCGCGAAAGACCGTGAAGAGCACGACAGGTCCCCGATCACGCGAACCGCGCCGCAAGCCGCTCGGCAGGTTCCAGCTGCGAGAGAGGACCAAGGGCGGTTACGGTGGGGGCGGAGGCGAGCAGCCCGGCGGCCACGCCCTGCAGATCGGCGGCGGTGACGGCGGCGATCTTCTCGAGCACCTCCGATACCGGAAGCGAGCGCCCGTAGATAAGGAGCTGCTGCGCCAGCTGTTCGGCCCTGGCGGAAGAGCTTTCGCGGCTCATCAGAAGAGACGACTTCACCTGGGCGCGGGCGCGGTCCAGTTCCTCTTCGTCGATCGCACCGGTCAGCTTGGCCAGTTCGTCGCAGACCACCGGGATCAGTTCGGCCACTTCCCGCTCGCCGGTGCCGGCATAAATCCCGAACAGCCCGCCGTCCAGGAAGGCCGAGTGGAAGGAATAGACGGAATAGACCAGGCCGCGCTTCTCCCGCACTTCCTGAAACAGCCGCGAGGACATGCCGCCGCCGAAGAGCATGGAGAGCAGGGTCAGTGCGTAGTAGTCGTCGTCGAGATAGCCGGGCGCGTTGAAGCCGAGCAGCAGGTGCACCTGCTCCAGCTCGCGGTTCTCACGCCGGTCGCCGCCGCGGTACGCAGCCGGATCGGTGGCGCCGTTGGTGCCGAAGGCGGTGTCGCCGAAGGCCTCCGCGACCTGTGTGACGAAGCGCTCGTGTTCGACATCGCCCGCGGCGGCCAGCACCATCTGGCCGGGACCGTAGTGGCTCTGCATGTAGTCGCAGAGGGCGGCCCGGCTGAGCCCTGCCACCGTTGCGCTCTCACCCAGAACCGGGCGGCCCAGGGCCTGCGCCGGATAGGCGGTTTCCTGGAAATAATCGAAGACGATGTCGTCGGGGGTGTCGAGGGCCTGACCGATCTCTTGGAGGACCACCGCCCGCTCGCGCTCCAGTTCCTCTTCCAGAAAGGTCGGGTGCTGCAGGATGTCGGCGACGATGTCCAGCGCCAGCCCGGCATCCTCGGACAGCACCTTGGCGTAGAAGGCCGTGTTCTCGCGGCTTGTGTAGGCATTGAGGTGGCCGCCGACAGCCTCGATCTGTTCGGCGATGTCGCGCGCCGAGCGCCGCTCCGTGCCCTTGAAGGCCATGTGTTCGAGCAGGTGGGCGATGCCGTTCACCTCGGGCGTTTCATGGCGCGTCCCCGCACCGACCCAGGCACCCAGGGACACCGTTGCCGTCCCCGGCATGGCGTCGCTGGCGACGGTCAGCCCCGACGGCAGGCGGGTGACCTGCACGCTCACGCCGCGCCCCGCGTGTCGGCGTCGGCCGGCGGGCGGTTGCCGCCGATAAAGCGCTGCAGCGCCGAGAGGTCGTTGGGCAGCACGGTGCAGCGTTCCTCGCGCTCGTAAAGGTCTGCCAGCCGCGGCGGCAGGTCGGGGTGCACCCCCGCGGCCTTTTTCACGGCATCGGGAAACTTGGCGGGATGCGCACAGGCCAGTGCAACGACCACGCTCACGTCGTCGCGCAGGGCCGCCGCAGCCGCAGCCGTGCCGATGGCCGAATGCGGATCCAGCAGTTCGCCGCTGGCCTTGTGACGGGCGGCGATCTCCGCCAGGGTCTCGGCATCGTCCAGACGGTGGCAGTCGAAGAGACGGCGCAGGCGCTGAAGCTGTTCGGGCGCGACCGCGAAGCGCCCGGTCTGGCGAAAGCCCTGCAGAGTCTGCGCGACCGCCTCGCCGTCGCGGTCCAGCACGTCGAAGAGCAGGCGTTCGAAGTTCGAGGAAACCTGGATATCCATGGAGGGCGAGAGCGTCGGGCTCACCTCTGCCATCTCCATCGTGCCGCTGTTAAAGAAGCGGGTCAGGATGTCGTTGCTGTTGGAGCCGACGATGAGCTGGCTCACCGGCAGGCCCATGCGCCCGGCGGCGTAGGCGGCGTAGATGTTGCCGAAGTTGCCGGTCGGCACGGAGAAGGCCACCGCGCGGTCCGGCGCCCCCAGCGCCACGGCGGCGACGAAGTAGTAGACGATCTGGGCCATGATCCGCGCCCAGTTGATGGAGTTCACCGCCGAGAGGTTCATGGTGTCGCGAAAGGCCATGTCGTTGAACATCGCCTTCACCTGATCCTGGCAGTCGTCGAAGGTGCCTTCCAGGGCGATGTTGTGGACATTGGGCGACAGGATGGTTGTCATCTGCCGGCGCTGCACCTCCGAGGTGCGGCCCTTGGGATGGAGCATGAAGATGTCGACCTGGGCGCGGTCGCGGCAGGCTTCGATGGCCGCCGAGCCGGTGTCGCCGGAGGTCGCGCCGATCACCGTCACCCGCTCGCCGCGCGCCTTCAGGACATGATCGAACAGGCGGCCGACCAGCTGCAGCGCATAGTCCTTGAAGGCCAGGGTCGGCCCGTGGAAAAGCTCCATCAGCCAGGTCCGCTCGTCGAGCTGCTTCAAGGGCGCCACCGCCCGGTGCTCGAAGTCGGCATAGGTTTCCTGAAGGATGCGTTTCAGGTCGGCCTCGGCGATGCTGCCGCCGACAAAAGGCCGGATCACCGCAAAGGCGACCTCGGCATAGGGCTTGCCGGCCAGACTGCGGATCTCTTCCGGCGAGAAGCTCGGCCAGCTCTCCGGCAGGTAGAGGCCGCCGTCACGCGCCAGGCCGGTCAGCAACACGTCGTCAAAAGAAAGCACGGGCGCGGTGCCGCGTGTCGAGATGTACTTCATGGCCAGCGATCCGAAAGCCCCAGTCGCACAAACCCCTGGGCAAGCTTAAGCCCCAGCGGCGAAAGGGCTAATCTAGACGCGCTGCGGGGGCGCCGCAAGGCGCGGCTCCCCCGCAGGTTCCCCGCCGGGTTCCCGGGGCTCGGCGGCATGGTTAACCGCCGAAGAGCGCCTTGTTGTTGGCCTCGTCCTGCTCGGCGACCCTGTTGGGGTCGTCGACCTTCAGGGTGATCTTCCCGGCCTTTTTTAAGGGCGCCTGAAAATCAACCACCACCCAGGCCTTGGCGCCGGCTTCCAGCGCCGGCACAGCGACGCTGCGCCGGATCCGCTGGCCGCCGCCCTTGCGGTAGATGGCGCGCAGGTTGGTCGCCGCCGCCGGGCCGGCACCGCGGTTGACCACCAGCACCCGCAGGCGCGCCTTCCCCTTGCCCTTCACGCTGCGCTGGATGACGAGGTCGGGCAGCAGAGCCAGCACGGCAGTCTTTCGGTCCAGGGGCGCAGCACTGCGGCGCGCCGCCGGGGAGGCCGACTCCGCCGTCAGGCCGGAGGGGGCGGCCGCACGCGCCCCGCCCTGGGGACGCGGCTCAAGGGTCAGCCCGCGGCCCCCGGCGACATCGGGGCGGATGGCCGGGTTCACACAGGCGAACTCGTAGCCGCGTTTCGGCACCGAGGCGATGATCGCACCGCTCTCGCCGGTCACGTTGAAAGCCAGATCGACGGTCTGCTTCTTCAAGCCGCCATCCGAGGGGCCGGTCGCCAGGGTCGCCTGCGGATCGGTCTGCCAGTTCAGCTTGCGCTCGGCGACGACAAAGGCCACGTCGCCCTGCTGCACGGCATAGGCCTCGGGCTTTGAGAGGTAGCCGTTGCCGACGAAACCGGCATAGCCGGCGGCCGGGCCGCGGCCGACGATCATGCCGTAGAGGCGGATGGTGTCGACGCAAAGCTGGCGCCCGACCATGACCTTCTCCAGTGCGACCACCTGCATCTTCACCTCGGGCCGCAGGACGGTCTGGAAGTCCGTCGCGCCGGGCTCTACGCATTCCATGGTGTATTCCGCCCAGGGTGTCCTGAAATCGTGGCTGACGCCGACGATCCGCACGAAGCCGCTTTCCGCCCAGTCGATATCGTGCTCGGCATCATAGTTGTTCTTGATCCTGTACTGGTGGCTGAACATCGCCGTCCTGGCATGGTCGGTGGTGACGCTGTGGACTTCGCTGAGGCGGCCGTCCTGGTTCCTGTAGCGGAAGCGCACCTCCGTATCCGCCCGGTCGGTCTGGATGACGCCGCTGAGGACGATCTTGCAGAGCCCTGAAGGACCGTACTGCTCGAGCAGCGAGAGGCTTGCGTGCTCGACCTCGGCATCGCCGATGGTGAGGCCGCCGGCGGCCCCCAGGGGCACGGCACCGGGCCATTTCTGGCAGACCAGAGTCAGCTTCTTGTAGTCGTCCCAGGACGGCTCGCCCTCGCCGGGGATTCCGCTGCCGGCGGCACCGGTCATGTCGTAGGCGAGGTGGGGCGTAACGGCGAGTTCGATCCTGCGGTCCTCGGCGAAGATCGCCTTGTCGCCCAGGCCGCCGGCGCGCAGGCTCTGCGCAAGGCTGTTGCACTGGCCGAGGGCGAGGGTCTCCAGGGAAGATCCGGGGACCGTCACGGGGACGGTGCCGCTCCAGGACCGGGGTCGGTCGTTGCCAAAGGATTTGTGATGGCCGTCCTCGCGGTACTGCGGCCAGTACTGCCGGCCGACACCCTCCAGGCCAAGGCCCAGCCAGGCGGTGAACCACACGACGCGGCCGAACTGGCCGGCGTCGACCTCGACATGGACATTGGCGATAAGGTTCGAAAGCGGCGCCAGCCTGTGATAGCTGCTGCCGTTGCTTTGGACGACAATCTCGTCGGTCACGAGGGACTGAACATATACGCTGCCAATATCGGCATGGGACGGTGACGTCAGCAGGCTGCTGGTGAGGAACACCGTCGTGAATGCCGTGGCGAAGAGGTGGCGGTGCATGATCGCTCTCCTGTTCGGCATGGGTGTCTGAAACCACTGGTGCTGTTCCTGGGTCGCCTGCCGGACACGCAAAGTTCAAAGGCCCCCTCCTGGGCGCGACCTTGAGCGGTCCGTCAGGCCCGGCTGTGCTCCATGCGAGCGACCGGACTTCGGCGCCGCGGCCAACGCGGCGGCAACCCGAACGGAGGGCGGACGTTCAAAATTCCTATATTTTTCAATATTTTGATGCGATCCGGCAGGGACCTCATGACACTGTCGTCAAAAGGTCATATATTGTCCCTTGACGAAAGGACAAATCATCCCCTTATATAACCATGAAGCGTGGAGGAAGCGATGCATTCTACCGAAGCGGTTTTGCACCTGCACCCCTCGGAGGAACAGGGCCAGCAGATGCGCAGCTATGCCGTGCGCTACGCGGAGGCCGCGAACTGGCTGGCCCAGCTCGTCTTCGACGCAGGCATCACCGATCAGGTCCGTCTGCATCGCCTCTACTACAGCCGCCTGAGGGAGCGCTTCGACCTGCCGGCCCAGGCCGCCGTGCTGTGCCTGAAGCACATCGCCCGGCTCTGCCGCAAGGCGGTGGTCGTGCCCAAGGTCTCAGCCGAGGGCCCGGTGCCCTTCGACCGGCACCTCTACTCGATGAAGTCGGTCGACGCGGTCTCCCTCTCCACGCTCTCGGGGCGGGTCGTCGTGCCCTGCACGCTGTCGACCTATGCCCAGGGGGAGTTTCTGGTTGGCAGCGCCGAGCTCTGCCATCTCGACGGCGAGTGGGTCTTCATCCTGCGCACCGCGCTCAGCGAGGACCTGCTGCACCGTCACCGCCTAGGAAAGGAGCAGTTCATGCCCGATAGCCTTTTGAACCGCATCACCCGCCTGGTTTCCGGTTTGACCCACAGCGCGATCGAGCAGGCCGAGCAGGCCGCCTCCGTGCCGATCATGGAACAGGCGATCCGCGACATCGACGATGCCGTCAAGGAGGTGCGCAGCGAGGTCGGCAAGCACGAGGCGACCAAGCACAACGCGCGCCGCCGCATGGCCGAACTGCAGCAGGAGCACGACTCGCTGAGCGAGAAGATCGCGCTTGCCGTCGAGGAAACCAAGGAGGACCTGGCGGAGGCCGGCATCGGCCGCCAGCTCGACATCGAGAACCAGCTCGCGCTGCTGGAGCGCACCCTGGCCGAGGCCGACGAGGAGATCACCAAGCTGACCGACTCGCTGGCCGCCCTGCAGGCCAGCCGCCGCGAGGCCCAGAGCCGGCTGCGCGACCTCAAGGCCGCCGCCCCGGCCAACGGCAACGGTGCGCCTGCCGGCGGCAGCAAGGCCCAGAGCCAGGCCGATGCCGCGATGGATGCGGCCCAGCGCCTGGGGGAGAAGTTCACCGGCCTGCCGGCCGAGGACAGCACCATCAGCAGCCGCGACCTCGACGACCTGGCGGAACTGCATCGCCAGCACGCGATCCAGGAACGCCTGGCGCGGCACAAGGCCCGCCTCAAGAGCGCCGATTAGCGGCCCCGGGCTTGGCGGTCACGTCAGAGGAAGCACGCCAAAGGAGGAGTGACAGCATCAACAGAGGGGAGCCTGCGCCATGTCTTCGGTCGGATTCTTTTTCGCGGATCAGAACAGTCCGTTTCTGGTAACCGCTGTCATCACCCTGGTCATTGCCGGCATCGAGATCCTGAGCGTTCTGCTGGGCCTCGGCCTGTCGGACCTGATCGACGACGTGATGCCGGACCTGGATATCGAGGGCGACCTCGACGCCGAGATGCCGGACGGCGGCGGCGGCATTCTGGCCGATGCGATGTCCTGGCTGAATGTCGGCCGGGTGCCCTTTCTGGTTCTGCTGATCGCCTTTCTCACCCTCTTCACCGTCAGCGGCTACGGCCTGCAGCTTCTGGTCGGCGGCGCATTGGGCTTTTACCTGCCCGCGCTGCTTGCCGCGCCGGCAGCCCTGGCCGCCGCCCTGCCGGCAACCCGCTGGACCAGCCGCGGCCTCGCCCGCATCGTCCCGCGTGAAGAGACCTATGCAACCGGCAACGACGACCTCGTCGGGCGCGTTGCCACCGTCACCCTGGGGCCCGTCACCCGACGGGCGGCCGGCAAAGCCAAGGTCGCCGACCGACACGGCAACCTGCATTTCGTCCGCGTCCGCGCGGCCAGCCGGGGTGAACGCTTTCAGACGGACGCGGAGGTGCTGCTGGTCGGCTACAAGCGTTCCCTCTTCGAGGTGATCGCGCCGCCGGGCAGCCTTTCTTCCAATCAAAATCAGGATGGGGAATAAACAATGGAAATCATTTTTCTCGCCGGTTTCGGCACACTCGGTCTTGTCGTCATTGGATTCATCTTCGCCCGGCTTTACGTGCGGGCGCCCAAGGACCTCGCCTTCGTGAAAACCGGCCTCGGCGGCCAGAAGGTCGTCCAGGACGGCGGCGCCCTGAAGCTGCCGGTGTTGCATGACATCACCTGGGTCAACCTGCGCACCCTGCGCCTGGAGGTGAACCGCCAGCGCGAAGCGGCGATGATCACCTTCGACCGCATGCGCGTCGACATCGGCGTGGAGTTCTACGTGCGCGTCAAACCGAACCGGGAAGCCATCGCCCTGGCCGCCCAGACCCTCGGCGAGCGCACCCTGGAGGGCGAGCAGTTGCGCGAACTGGTGGAAGCCAAGTTCGTCGACGCCCTGCGCGGTGTCGCCGCGCAGATGAACCTGAACGACCTGCACGAGAAGCGCACCGACTTCGTTCAGAAGGTGCAGAACGCGGTCGCCGGCGATCTGGAACAAAACGGCCTGGAACTGGAGTCGGTCTCGCTGACCACCCTCGACCAGACCTCGGCCGAGTTCTTCAACCCCAACAACGCCTTTGACGCCGAGGGCCTGACCCGGCTGACGGAAATCACCCAGCAGAAGGCGAAAGAGCGCAACGAGATCGAGCAGGAGACCCGCGTCGCCATCGAGCAGCGCAACCTGGAGGCCGACCGCCGCGCCTTTGAGATCAGCCAGGAGAAGGACTACGCCAGGCTGGAGACCGAGCGCAACGTGGCGAACTACACCGCCGAGACCCGCGCCGAGACGGCGCAGAAAGAGGCCGAGGCCAAGCGGCTTGAAGACGAGGCGGCCATCCAGGCCACGCTGGCGGTGGAGCGCAAGCAGATCGAATCAGACCGCGACGTGGAGCTGACCCGTCAGGACAAGGCGATCACGGTCGCCACCAAGTCGCAGGAGGAATCGCTGGCGGCGGCCGAGGCCAACAAGGCTCGCGCCAACGCGGTGCGCGAGGAGGAGCAGGTGAAGACCGTCGCCCGCGTCGCCGAGGCCGAGCGCCAGAAGGCGGTGGCCATCGTCGCCGCCCAGGAAGAGGCCGAGAAGAACGCGGTCGGCGTCACCGTGGCCGCCGAGGCCGAGCGCCAGGCCTCCGAGGACGAGGCCCAGGCGACCCTGATCACCGCCCGCGCCAGCTCGGAAGCGACGAAGATCGCCGCCGAGGCGGACGCCGCCCGCTACCAGGTGGAGGCCGAGGGCCAGGAGGCGATCAACGCCGCGCGCAACGTGCTGGACGACCGCATCATCGCCCTGGAGCTGAAGAAGGCCCTGATCGAGGTGATGCCGGAGGTCATGGCCGCTTCGATGAAGGCGGTGGAGAAGATCAAGGACATCCGCGTCATCGACTTCGGCCAGGGCATGCCCGGCGGCAACGGCCTGATGCCGTCTCTCGCCGGCCCCAACGGCGGCGGTACGGGCAGCCATGCCGGCGGCGCCCTGCAGGGCGGCGGCAGCCTGCCGGACAACATCGTCCAGTCGCTGCTGAACTACCGCATGCAGGCCCCGCTGGTGGACGAGTTGCTCACCGACCTCGGCTTCAAAGCCGGCGAGAACCCGAACACCATGCTGCACCGGCTGTCCCAGGGTATCGGAGACGGCCAGTCCCGGGGCAACGGAACCGCCGATGACGGCGATTCGGCTGAAGCCGCCGGCGAGCGGGTTGGCAAGGACGCCCAGCCGCCGGCCCTGCCGAAGCGGCCCAATCCGGAGAGCGGCGCCGAAGGCACGGCCTGAGCATCCGCTTCGCCTCGGCGGTCCGGCCCCAAGCGGGGTGCGGACATAGAAGAAGGCCCGCCATCAGGCGGGCCTTCGCTGTTAGGGCAGAGCGGTTCGATCAGTCGACGGTCCTGTCACGGCCGCCACCGCGGTCGTTGGAGTCATCGCCGCCGCGGTCGCGACCGTCACCGTCACGCTGATCGTCCTCGGTGGCACGGATGATCCGGGGGTCGGCCTGCTCTTCGCAGGACACCGTGTGGCTGTCGAAGACCGAAGCCACTTCGTTCGGCGCGACGACCTGCACCCGGAAGGCAAGGTTGCGCAGACCCTGGGGATCGTCCTGCTCTGCTGCGGAGCCGGTGCCGAAGAGGCGCTCGAAAAAGTCCGGATCCCGGGTCTCGCGCGGCTCCGCAGGTGGATCGAAGACGGCGACCGAGGCGCCGGCATCCGTCTGCGTGCTCTCGGAGAGGGCGACCTGATGGCTGGCCTGTGCCGCAAAGCGGCCGTCGTCGGTGATGTTGGCCTGCGCCTTGAAGACCTGCGATTCGCGGCCATCGTTGGTGACGATCTTGTAGGACAGCGTCCCCGGCGACCGGGCGCCGAGCCGCACGTTGAGCGCATAGGCCATCGGACAGGAGCCGGCCATTTGCAGCGGCACCACGTCGAGGCTCGCAGTGGTGGCCTGAAAGACGTCACTGCGCGCCGCAAGCTGCGTCGCGGCATCGCCGGTCAGGCTGCCGGACGGCAGGCCGCTCTCGGCCGCGGCAAGGCCGGATCCCAGCATCAGCGCCGTGGCGGAAACCAGCAGGCTCCTGGTCATTGTATTGACGAGCATGAGTGTTCTCCCCTTGCCCCGGGTGTTCGCTAGCCAGTAGGTCGGCGCGGATGCCCGGATGGTTCACAGCCGGCCTGAAGTCGCCGGGGCCGGCGCGGGGATTTCCCAAGACCCAAGGGCTTGCAGCCCGACCGCGGCTGTCCGGCACAGAGCGCCCGGACACAAGAGAAGGCCCGCCATCAGGCGGGCCTTCGTTGTCGATTGCATCCGGTTCCGGATGTTGCCGGCGATCGCGTCCTACAGGTCGCCGGGACCGCTTGGGCCACCGGAGGGATCGCCGCCACCGCGGCCGTCACGACCGCCGGGATCACGGTCGCCGGGATCACGGTCGCCGGGATCACGGTCGCCGGGGTCGCGATCACCAGGATCACGGCCGTCGCGCTGATCTTCGGTGCTGGCCCGGATGATCCGCGGATCGCGATGCTCTTCGCAGGACACCGTGTGGCTGTCGAACGTGGAGTCCACCGCGTTCGGGGCGACAACCATCACCTTGAAGGAGAGGTTGCGCAGGCCCTGGGGGTCGTCCTGCTGGGCCGCGGGGCCGGTGCCGAAGAGGCGCTCGAAGAAGTCCGGCTCGCGGGCCTCCTTCAACTTGGCCGGCGGATCGAAGACGACGATCGAAGCGTCGGCGTCCGTCTGCGCGCTCTTGGCGAGCGCGATCTGGTGGCTCGCCTGAGCGGCAAAGAGACCGTCCTCGGTCACGCTGGTCCTCGCCTTGAAGACCTGCGACTCACGGCCGTCGTCGGTCACGATCTTGTAGGACAGCGTGCCAGGCGACTGGGCGCCAAGCCGCACGTTGAAAGCATAGGCCAGGGGGCAGGAGCCCGCCATGTGCATCGGCACCACATCCAGGTTGGCCGTGGTGGCCTGGAAAACGTCGCTCCGCGCCGCGAGCTGGGCGGCGGCGTCGCCGATCAGGCTGCCGGAAACCGAGCTGTCGGCCGCGGCAATACCGGACCCGAGCATCAGCGCGGCGGCGGACACCAGCAGGCCCTTGGTCATCGTATTGGTAAACATGGGTTCTCTCCGTTTGCACCATGTGTTCGCTTGTCCTTGTGTCGCGCCGTGCCCGGAGATGGTTCAAATCTGAATCAAATCCCGTATTTCTCCGAAAAAATCATACAAAACAAACACCTAGAGAGCAGCTCTGGTTAATGACCCCTGCGCCGCCACCCTGGCAGGAGCGGTGTCGGGCGACGGCCGGGCGGTTGCACCCGGCCACCCGAAACCGCAGCTCCTTCTCCGCGGCCTTGACGGGGGAAGGCTTCTTGAAGGGCAGCCTAGAAGTACCTGACGGCCCTGTTGTTCCGGTCGTTGGACTCTTTCACCTGGTTCTGCCAGTCGACACGCACGTCGACCTTTTTCAGCATCTTCACAGGAACACCGTTGTCGACCGTGATCCAGGCCGAGTCCTTCGGAAGCAGGGCCGCGACCTTGGCGGTGGTTTTCTTCACCTTGCCGGTCTTCTTCTCGGTAGAGGTCACATCGAGCACCGTCGGCTTGGACGATCCGTCGCCCGCGTTCTCCACCTTGATGCGGAGTTTGGCGCTGTTCAGCTTGTGGACGCCGATCTGCACGACTTTGAGATCGGGAAGGAGGTACGTGCCGACGGTCATCTCGACCGCTTTGCCCGCCGCCTTGGACGTGTCCCCGGGCTTGGAACCACCGGCCTGGCCGGGCGGATCGGACTTTGCGCCCGGTTTCAGCACCGGCGCCTTGCTGCCCGGTTTAGGGTTCTCAGGCAACCCGGCCCCGCCCCCGCCTTTGGCGCCGCCGCTTTGCTGAGGCAACTCCGATTTCGGTCCGGCGTGCGGGGGCTTGCTCTTGCTGCCGGGCTGGCTGCTGCCCTTGGGCGCCGCCGCAACCAGGACCGGTTCGGCGCGATCGCCCGGGGTCTGTTCAAGGCCCGCAGCCGCCACCGAAACGGCTGGCAGCAGCAGGCCGGTCAACGCAACGGCAGCAAAGCCGGCAAGGAAGTTCACTTTCACGGCAGGTCCTCCGAACAAGGTTGACGGTTGTAACGAACGCGGCGGAAGGCTGGGGCCGCCCTGCTGAAGCTGCGCGGCAGTCGGAGCCGCCCTCCCCGGCACGGGCCCAAGCAGAGTGGCCGCGGGCAGAAGAAGAAGGCAGGCCAAGGCGGCTCTGCGCACACCCATCAGATCGAAGCGTCTCACTGTCTTTGCTCCTGGAGATTCGAACGATGCATTTGTCACGCGCGTGTTCCGGATCAGCCCCTGGAGACCTGCGGGCGCAGGCGGAGTCCCCAGCCCGCCACGCGCGCTAGGGATGGTAGACGGCCGTGTTGTTGTTCTCTTTCGCCTCCTTAACGGCATTGTTCGGATCGAGCTGGACGTGGATCGAGTCCGCCTGGGCGACCTGGGTCTTGAAGGTGACCGTTACCCAAGTGGAACCGAGCGTCTTCAACGCCGGAACCTGGACCGTGACCTTCTGCTTGTTCGCACCACCCTGCTTGTAGGTGGCCCGAAGCTGGGTCGCCTTGCTTGGAAAAAAGCTGAGGTTCTGCACATGGACCAGCAGTTCGAAAGGCTTGAACGACTTTTTCGTCTTGGAGACCGCGAGGTCCGGCAGGTAAGGGCCTGCCGACGCGCTGCCGCCATCGGCGGAGGGCTTGGCCCCCGGTTTGAAACCGCCCGGAGCACCGGCGCCGGGACGGGGCGCCCGGCAGTCGATGATGTAGGTCTGCCAGTTCGACTTGACCTTGGAGCCGCCCAGCATCTCGACCCGCAGACCCAGCTTGTGCACGGCATCGGGCGTCGGCACGTCGGTGAGGCCGATCGGACCTTGGCCCGGTGTGGTCTTCAGTCCGCCAGGCTGTTGCCCGTGGCCGTGGGCACCTTGAAGAATCGGCACAAGCAGCTTTTCGGTGGCGACCGCCCGGGCGCCCTGGCCACCGGACTTGACCGTCATCGTCGCCTTTCGGCTGCCGCCGACGATACGCTTGTCGGAGGTGACGACGCGGTAGTGGACGACCCCCGGCGAGTCGCCTTCGAAGGTCATGACCATCTTTACGTTGACCGGACAGCTGCCTCTGTAGGTCCTGGGACTGAGGGCGAGCTTGACGTTCTTCACAAGGGGTGCATTGGGTGAGAGGACCGTCTGCGGACTTCCCTCCTGCCCCTTGCAGACAAGGACGAAGGACTTCTTGCCGGACTGGAAGGTCGGGCTGGTCTCCTGCTGAACCGTATATTCGGCCTCGCCCAGGACTTCGACCTCGACACCGATCTCGTAGTCCTTGCTGAGCGCATTCTGATCCGAGAGAAGGCCGGCTTTCAGCGCATCGGCATTCTTGTTGCAGAGCACGATCGCATACTGGTGGAAGTTCGCCTTCGGCAGGGTCACGTCAAGCTCTTCGTCGACGACAAAGGGCAAGGCGCCGGCCGGATATGTCTGGAACAGGGAGAAGGGCTTGAGGACGGTCGTCAAGTCGCCCGTTCCGGCAAGACCCTTGGCCTTGAGCCGAAGCCAGAGCCGCCAGGATTCGATCCTGGTGCTGCCGCCACCCCCGTTCAGATAGAGGTCGGCCGCCGCGGTCAGCGCCGGCCCCTTGACCGAGGTGTACTTTCCATCCGCGCCGGTGACTTCAATCAACGCCGGCGTGACGGCTGTCAGTTCGAGATCCTGTTGGGCGGCGGCAGCCGGCCCTGCCGGCAGCATGAGACCCATCAGGACGCCGGCCACGGCTGCACTTGCCGAAAGGGAACCTTTCACGGTGATGACTCCTCGGGAGCGTTGGCGGTTTCCCGGTAAGTCGCGGCCCTGGCGTGAGCGGTTCGGCCTTGCGCGGCGGCCCCGGCAAAGCGGCGCGGCGAAGATGAGAAGGCGGAAGTGAGAAGACGGAAGTGAGAAGACGGGGCGCCCGCCGCTCTGCCTGAGTGGCGGGCGCCCCCAACGCGGGCGCGCAGAAGACCCGCTAGGGCTGGTAGACGGCCGTGTTGTTGGTCTCTTTGGCCTCTTTCACGGTGTTGTTCGGATCGAGCTGGACGTGGATCGAGTCAGCCTCCGCAACCGGGGTCTTGAAGGTCAGAGAGACCCAGGCGGAGCCGGCGGGCTTGAAGGCCGGAACAGTCGCTGTAACCATCTGCTTGTTCTTGCCACCCTGCTTGTAGGTCGCCCGGAGCTGGGTCGCCTTGGTCGGGATGAAGCTGTTGTTCAGCACCTGGACCAGCAACTCAAAAGGCTTGAACGACTTCTTCACCTTGACGAGCTCGAGATCGGGGAGCATCTGGCTCGTCGACAGGGAACCGGGCGCTGTGTTTGGCCGATCCGTCTGCGCCAAACCGCCGGGCCCGCCGGCTACGGCCGGATTTCTGGCCGGTCCGCAGTCCTGGGTGTACTCAAACGGAACAACGCCATGCTCCTGCATCGGCTCGTAGGCTTGGCTCGGGAACACGACTTCGAAACGATACGTGGTTTTTCCGGAGGGCTTGCTTGCGGAGGCCGCATAGCCGCCGATCTGACTCTGCGTCTTCTTCAGGGGAAACTGTAGGTTCTGAACGGCTGAGGTGCGAAAACTGCCGTCCGGCATCGGGGTCATCTTTCCCTTGAAGGGACCGACGTTGGCGATATGAACACCGCCAAGGGTCTCCAGGCCGCCGCCGTGCGAGGCATCGACGTTGAACACCTTGACGAGATAGCTGAAGGTCCCCGCGCTGGCACCAAAGAAGCTCAGCGATAACTGCGCATTGGCGGGGCAGGCGCCCTTGTGGTTGTTAGGCGAAACGGAGCCGAGCCAGCGGGTCACCTTTGGCTTCTTGCGGGTCGGGTTTGGCAGGGCATCGGGGTTGAGCACGGTGGTCGCCACGTGCGCCTTGCAGACCACCTGGATTTTGCTGAAGGTCTTGAATGTACCATGAAAATCGAAATTTTCCGGACCATCACCGTCGTTCGTCTCTATCGTAAAAACTTCATCGATCGCGATCAGCGTGTTCCGGTCCGTGCTGAAGATCTGGTCGTCGCTATACCCCGCCTTGCGCAGGGCGTTGGCATTCCTGTTACACTGGGCGATAACGAAGTCTTTCCAGGCAACTGTGGGGATCTTGAAACGAAGTGTTTCGACGATTTTGTCGGGCCGCTTGCCGATCGGAAACGTCTCTCCCTGGGCATAGCCTTTCATGTTGTGCCAGATAATGCTGCTGCCGTGCTGCTCGCCAAGCCTTAGCCAGACAGAGTAGTTCTTTATCCTGACCTTGGATCCCGAATAATGTTTGTAGTCGACGAAAGCATGGACCCTCGCGGTGAGGAAGGTCAGATCGCTATTGAGCTTTGTGTACTTGGAACCCTGCCCTTCAACCTCAATGAGTTTGGGGGCGTAATCCTCCAGTGTCGCCACGATGCTGGCTGATGCCGTAGAAGACAGCATCAAACCGGCCAGCGCGGCGGTCGCTGAGATTAAGCGTTTCATCTTTCATACTCCCCACAGAGTAAGTTATGGCTTGCATCTGTGCCCCGCCACGGCAAGGACCGGCCGTCCTGGTGAACAACGGACTTCGAACCGCCGGAGCGAAGGACGGCCGGCGGAGCGTCAGGGCTGATAGACGGCCGTGTTGTTGGTCTCTTTGGCCTCTTTGACCTTGTTGGCGGGATCGAGGCGGATTTCTATGGCCTTCGACTGCTTCACCGCATCCTTGAAAGTGACGGTCACCCAGGCCGCGGCGCCGGATTTCAGGGCGGGAACCGCCGCGCTGACCGTGTAGAGACCACCGGCCTGCTTCTTGTAAGTGC
Organism: Rhodospirillales bacterium BBD 1991-14; assembly: GCA_001657395.1. Lineage (GTDB taxonomy): Bacteria > Pseudomonadota > Alphaproteobacteria > Kiloniellales > Kiloniellaceae > Pelagibius. The sequence goes on from LYSY01000008.1 coordinate 240,506, forward strand.
CAGACAGGGTTGTGGCCTTGGCCGCGAAGGTGCCGTCGTTCCTCACCCGCACGCGCAGCTTCTTCGCTGCGGCTTTCACCGACGTCATCTTTTCGACCCGAAGATCGGGAAACACCGTTGGCACGACATGCACCTGTGCGGGCTTCGACGTCTGCGGCTTGGGCTTTCCATCGGGGTTGAGGCCGGACTGTCCGATGGTCATACCGCCGGGACCACCGCCGATTGCAGGGTTCCTGACCGCGCCGCAATCGAGCACGAAGGACTTGGACTTCGATTTCACTTTCTTCGGGCCCAGGAGTTCGGCCTGAAAGTTGTAGGTCGTCTTCTCCAAAGGCGACACAGGTTTCGCGGTCAGCCCGCCGACCTGGGTCTTCTTGAAAGGCATGTCCAGATGATGCGAAGTGGTCGTACGGAAGCTGCCATTGCTCTTCTTGGCGGTCTTGCCCTGAAACGGGCCGACGTTGGCAATGTGAATCTCATCGCCGAATACAACCGCACCAGGGATCGCCGCATCCTGCTTTTTGAACACTCGTATCAGATACTTGAAATCGCCGGCGCTCTCCCCCTCGAAGTTCACAACCAGGTTGACCTTGGCCGGGCAGGCGCCCTTGTGGGTATTCGGGAACACATCCAGCTTGGCCTTGGTGACCACCGGCCCCGGCTTCGGAAGGGCATCGGCATTGACCTGCATGACTGCAGCCTGGGCCCTGCAGATCACCTTGATCTCGCCGATGGCGGCATCGGCGGGGTCGTATTCGTTGGGTCCGGAAACCCCGGAGAACTCCACCTTGATGACCGCGCGGACGCGGATCGCGGTAATGCGGTCTTTGCTGAAGATCTGCTCATCGCTTTGGCCGGACTTGCGCAGATCTGCGACCAGATCGTTGCACTGCGCCACCACAAAGGCCTGCCAGGCCACTGCGGGAACGCTCAGGTGGTTTGTCCACTTGAACAGCTTTGGGCGTTCCTTAACCGGAAAGGTCCGCTTGGCGGCATGGTGGGGCATGGCGTGTTCGAACCCCGGCATCGACCCCTTGGTGCTGCCCAGTTCCAGCCAGACCGCATAACTCTTCATGCGGCCGCTGACGCCGGCGTTCACCTTCGCCCAGGTCTTTGCGGAGATGGCGGAAAGCGGATTCACGCTGCCGTACTGGAAACCTGTGCCCGTCACCTCGATCGACTTGGTATGCAGCTCTTGCAAAGTCACATATTGCGAATCGGCGAGGGCCGGGGCGGCGGACAGCAATACAGAGGCAAGCGCACCCACAACCGCGCCTGCAGTAGAAAGACGACCCATCGCTTCAATGCTCCCCTTGGTCTAGGTTGCATTGGATGTGTCGGGCGAAAAGCCGAGACGGTTCGCGCCCCGAAAGGGCGGTCACATCTTCTTTTGGGGAGAGGTCGAGAGCGCTACTCTCTTGGAGGAGCCGCGGCTTCGCTCGGGCCGGCCTCACGTACCGTGGCCAGGCAGCGCGCCATGAGATCCAGGTAGTAGTCGCGGTCCTGGGTGGCGGTTTCCTTTTCCGCCTGGGCGATGCGCTCGAAGAGATAGGCCGCCAGGGCCTGGTCGCTGGCGGGATAGACTCCGGAGCCGGTGAGATCCTGGACGAGGCCGACCGCCGTTTCCGCCGCGCGCGCGCCGACCCGCCCGATACCGCCTCCAAGCCCGCCGATGGCCATGCCTGTCCTTCCTTCCTGCCTTTAGTCGCCGCCCCTTCATGTAGAGGCCTGACCGCAGCGGTTCAACCGATACAGGGCCCCCGCTGCAAGCGATCAAGCGAGGTAGCGCGCCTTCAGGTGCGCCTTGAAGACCTCGGGGTTGAGGGGCGCGCTGGTGGCCTGTTCCAGAATGGCCTCGCCGCTGGCCGAGGAGGCCTGGCCGTGCACATGCGCCTTCAGCCAGTCCATCAGGGGCGAGAAGTCCCCGCGGCCCAGCGCCTCCGGGATCTCCGGCCGGGCCTGCCTGGCGGCGGCGAAGAGCTGGGCCGCCGTCATCGCCCCCAGGGTATAGGTCGGGAAGTAGCCCCAGGCGCCGTCGTACCAGTGGATGTCCTGCAGGCAGCCCAGGCGGTCGTCCGGCGGCGTGATGCCGAGCAGCTCCTGCATGCCGCGGTTCCATTCCCCGGGCAGCGCCTCCAGCTCCATCTCGCCGGCGATCAGCGCCTTCTCCAGGCGGTAGCGCAGGATGACATGGGCCGGATAGGTTACCTCGTCGGCGTCCACCCGGATGAAGCCGGGCTCCACTTTGTTGTAGTGGCGCAGCAGGTTCTCCGCCTCCCAGGCCGCACCCTCGCCGCCGAAGGTCTCCCGCGCGATGGGCGCGAGAAAGGCGACGAACTCGGCCGAGCGGCAGGCCTGCATCTCGACCATCAGCGACTGGCTCTCGTGCATCGCCATGCCGCGGGCCTCGCCCACCGGCTGCAGGCGCCAGTCGCGGGGCAGGCCGCGCTCGTACATCGCGTGGCCGGTCTCATGCAGCACGCCCATCAGCGCGGTCATGAAGTCGTCCTCGTCGTAGCGCGTGGTGATGCGCACGTCGTCCGGAACGCCGCCGCAGAAGGGGTGCAGCGAAACGTCGAGGCGCCCGTGGTCGAAGTCGAAGCCGACGGCGGCCATCATCCTGCGGCCCAGCGCCTCCTGCTGCTCGCGCGGGAAGGGCCCGGGCAGCGGCACCGGCGCGGGCTTCGCCGCCTGCTGCGCCATCGCCTGTTCCAGAAAGCCGGGCAGGAAGTCGGCCAGATCGGCAAAGACCGTATCGATGTGCGCCGAGGCGCCGCCCGGTTCGTACTGGTCCAGCAGCGCGTCGTAGAGGGAGCAGTCCAGGCGATCGGCCTTGGCGGCGGCCTCCTGGCGCGTCAGGTTCAGAACCTCTTTCATTGCCGGCAGGACGGCGGCAAAGTCGGCTTTCGGCCGTGCCTCCCGCCAGATCATCTCGCAGCGTTTGCAGGCCTTGGACAGCGCCTCGACGAGATCGCTGTCCACCGCCGTGGCATGCAGCCAGCGCCGGCGCATCTCCGCCAGGTTCGCCTGGACCCAAGGCGACAGTTCTTTCGTCTCGGCGGAGGCCTGATCGAAAAGTTCGTCGAGCGAGGCGTCGGTCAGGATCTCGTGGCAGACCACGTCCAGCGTCGCCAGCTGCTCGGTGCGCGCCTCCGCCCCGCCCGCAGGCATGACCGTCGACATGTCCCAGGACAGCAGCCCCGCCGCCTCCTGCAGGGCATGCAGGCGTTTGAACTTTCTGGAAAGCTGGTCGTAAGCGGTCATGGAAGGAACTCCGAATTCATTCTACTCTGGATTTCAGCCTACTCTGAACTTCGGCCTACCCTGGATTTCGGCACAGCCGGAAAGCGGGGCGCCGGGTAGTGGTTGCGCAGACAAGGCCATCACGCTGTCATGCGTTATCAATATGGGAAAGTGATCGATGGAGTCATCCCCGGAGTCAGCCGCAGCCGGCGATCAGCCCGAGCAGGCGCCAGGGGCAACGACGTACGGATTGGACCGCCCCACTGTCTTCCTCATTCTGACCCTCAACGTCGGCTTCGTGGCCCTTGGCCTTTACCTGGTCTTCCTGAATCGGAATGCGGACCTCCACGAGCAGCTCATCGGACTCTTCTGCGCCGGATTCTTCGGGCTTACCCTCGTGACCTGGGTGGCCGATCTTTTCATACGCGGACCGATCCTGGTGATTGATGCAGGTGGCCTATGGGACAAGCGGATGTCCCGCCAACCCATTCCCTGGACGCAAATCCGCGACGCCTATATCCGCAAAGTGAAGTACACCCGGTTCATCAACCTCGACCTGGTCGACCCGAAACCCTACCTGCCATCTCCACTCTCCTTCCGCGGACTTCTCGCACGGCTGAATCCCATGATGGGATACTCGGCGATGACGGTCGCGACCCTGCCTTTAGCCGGCAGCGCCCAGGAAATCCTTTCGACCATCGAACGCTACCGCGGTCAGGCCGTCTCGTCCGGTCCTTCTTCTTCGCGGCGGTAGTGGAAGAGGAAATAGATCACCAGCAGGATGACCGCGAAGGAGTACCAGGTGAGGGCGTATTCCAGGTGGTCGTTCTTCAGGGCGATGCGGGTCTGGCCGCCGATCGGCAAGCCACCCGGAAGCTCCGCGGCCACGGCATCGGCATAGACCTCGGTGATGATCCCTTGGCTGACGCCCTCCCCCATGACCGGAAGATCGAGCCAGAAGTAGAAGCGCTCCTCCGGCTTGTTGGGCGGCTTGGCGAAGCTGACGCCCTTCCAGCCGTCGGTGCGCAGCAGGGCCTCGATCTCCAGCGGCCCGGCGATCTGTCCCTCCGCACGGGTCGCCGGATCGCGTCTCTCCTGCGGCACCCAGCCGCGGTTCACCAGCAGCGTGCGGCCGTCGTCGAGCTGAAAGGGGGTGACGATGTTCAGGCCCACGCGGCCGTTCTCGGTGCGGGCGCCCAGGTAGAATTCCTGGTCGTGCAGGAAGCTGCCGCTCAAGCCCACGCGGGTGAACTCAACGGCGGCGGGGTCGGGAAAGCTTCCCGGCAGGGCGATCGCCGGCCCCTGGGAGCGTTCGACCCGCTTGGCAATCTCGCCTTCCTTCCAATGCAGGCGCTGAACCTGCCAGGTGCCGAGGGCGATGAGGATGGCAAGGGCCGGCACGGCACAGACCGTCGCCCAGAAGGTCGGGCGGAAGCGGCGGCGCCCGCCCTGGCGCGCATCCCCCGGCCTTTGATCCCCGTGCCTCTCGGGCGAGTCAGTCATAATCCACGGTTCCCGTATCGCTGGCCTTGTTGCGGAACTGCAGGGCGATCATGACCGCCTTCATCGGCCGCAACAAGCCGAGCGCGCCGCCCAGGATGACCGGTACCCAGATCACCATGTGCAGCCAGATGGGCGGTTCGTAGGTGAACTCGACCCAGAACACCAGCGGTACGACGACAGCACCGAGAATGAAAATGATGAAGACCGCCGGCCCGTCGCCGCTGTCCTGCTTGCTGAGATCCAGCCCGCAGACCGTACAACGCGGCGCCACCGTGAGGAAGCCGGCAAAGAGACGGCCTTGGCCGCACCGCGGGCAGCGGCTCGCCAACCCGGTTCGGAAAGGCGAGAGCGGCGGATAGCTTTTGGGTGTTTTCTGCGGTCCCGCGGGCTCGCGGGGCGCCGTCATGACGGCGCCCCCACGGCCTGCATGGAAGGTGGCGTCGGCCCCCGGCCGTCGCAGGCGGTCAGCCGCCCCACCAATAGACGCAGACGAAGAGGAACAGCCATACCACGTCGACGAAATGCCAGTACCAGGCCGCCGCCTCGAAGCCGAAGTGGTGGTCCGGCTTGAAGTGACCGAGGTAGGCGCGGAACCAGCAGACGATCAGGAAGATGGTGCCGACCAGCACGTGGAAGCCGTGGAAACCGGTCGCCATGTAAAAGGTCGAGGAATAGATCCCGTCGGTGAAGCCGAAGGCCGCGTGGCCGTACTCGTAGATCTGCACGGCGGTGAAGAGGGCGCCCAGGAAGATGGTGACCCCCAGGCCCTGCAGCAAGCCCTGCCGGTCGCCGTGCAGCAGCGCGTGGTGCGCCCAGGTCACCGTGCAGCCGGACAGCAGCAGGATCATGGTGTTGAGGAACGGCAGGTGGAAGGCCGGGAAGACCTCGACCCCGACCGGCGGCCAGACGCCGCCGGTGTGCTCGACCCGCTCGAACTGCTGGGCCTCGCCGGCGAAGAGGCTGGCATCGAAGAAGGCCCAGAAGAAGGCGGCGAAGAACATCACCTCCGAGGCGATGAACAGCACCATGCCGTAGCGCAGGCCAAGCTGGACCACCTTGTTATGGTGGCCCTGATGGGTGGCCTCATTGATCACCTCGCGCCACCAGAAGACCATGGTCGCCGCGACCAGCACAACGCCGAGCGGCAGCAGCCAGGGGGTGACGTCGTGCATGAACAGCACCATGCCCGTCGCCAGCACGCCGCCGGCAATCGCCCCGAAGAACGGCCAGGGGCTGGGATCCACCAGATGATAGGGATGGTTCTGTTCGTGGCCTGCACTCATGATCTTCCCCGCTTGATTACTTTCGGCAGCTGTTCTGACTGCGCCGCCGTCAATTCACTGAGGTCTCCGGCACCCCCGTTCCCAGATCGGGCGCCGGCTCTGCCTGTGACAGGTCGGCGACCGGCTGCTCGACTACCGCATCGAGGTCGGGGAAGAAGGTGTAGGAGAGGGTAATGGTTTTCACGTCATCCAGATTGCGGTCTTCCTCGATCGCCGGATCGACGAAGAAGCTGACCGCCATGTCCATGGACTCGCCGGACGCAAGCTGCTGCTCGGTAAAGCAGAAGCAGGCGACCTTGTTGAAGTACTGCCCGGCCTTCAGCGGCGTGACGTTGAAAGTCGCGGTGCCGGCATTTCTCTGCACCGCCTGGTTGGTGGCGCGGTAGAAGGCGAGGCCCGCCTCGCCGACACGCACCTGCATCTCACGCTCGATGGGCTGGAAGGCCCAGGGCAGGTCGGGGCTGATATCGGCGTTGAAGCGCACGGTGATCATGCGCTCGCCAACCTGCTCCGGCATGCTTTCGGCAACCTGCGTGGTGCCGCCGAAGCCGGTGACCCGGCAGAACAGCTCGTAGAGCGGAACCGAGGCATAGGACAGGCCGATCATCGCGACCACGACGCTCACGCAGATAAAGGCAACGCGTCCGTTGCTGCGCGCCTGCCGCTCTTCGCCAGTCGATCTGTCGGTCATTCGCCACCTCCGCCCATCCGGATCAGGGAAACAAAGTAAACCACGACCACAAAGGTCACCAGGACCGCCAGCAGCGCCCAGTTCTTGATCTTCTGCTGGCGCAGTCTTTCTTTTTCGTCCTGATCGTCCATCACGCTCATCCCGCAAAGCCGGACGACGCCAGCAGCAGACCTGCCGTATCGGCCAGGAGGTCCGGCGCCAGCATACCCGGAGCCCGATCGACGATAATCAGGCTGAACAGCACGAAAAGATAGAGGATCGAGAAGCCGAAGAGCTGCTTGGCCGCGCGGTCGCTGTCGTCGCGCAGCACGCGCAGCGCCAGCAGCACGAAGAAGGCGCCCATGGCCGCGGCCACCAGGCCGTAGACCGCCCCTGCGGTGCCGAGCAGCGCCGGCGCCAGACCGAGTGGCGCCAGCAGCAGGCTGTAGAGCAAAATCTGACGCTTGGTCGCCGCCTTGCCTGCCACCACCGGCAGCATCGGCACCTTGGCCTTGGCGTAGTCGATCTGGCGATAGAGCGCCAGTGCCCAGAAGTGCGGCGGCGTCCATATGAAGATCAGGGCGAAGAGCGCGATGGACTGTATGTCCACCCCGCCGGTCACCGCGGCCCAGCCGATCATGGGCGGGAAGGCCCCCGCGGCACCGCCGATGACGATGTTCTGCGGCGTGCGGCGCTTCAGCCAGATGGTGTAGACGAACACGTAGAAGGCATTGGCCAGAGCCAGCAGCGCCGCCGCGGCCCAGTTGAGGGCCAGGCCCATCAGCATCACGGACAGGAGGCTGAGAATGACCCCGAAAGCCAAGGCCTCCTGCGGGGCGATGCGCCCGCGCGGCAGCGGGCGGCCGCGGGTGCGGTCCATCACCGCGTCAATGTCGCGCTCGTACCACATGTTGATGGCACCGGCGGCGCCGGCGCCGACAGCAATGCAGAGCACCGCCACCGCGGCCAGGAAGGGGTGGATCGTCCCCGGCGCGGCGTAGAGGCCGGCAAAGCCGCTGAACACCACCAGCGTCATCACCCGCGGTTTCAGCAGGGCGAAATAGTCGGAAACCCGGCCGCTGCGTACGGCAGAGGCCCCCGCCAGGGAGGCCCCGCCCGCCGCGATACCGATCGTCGCGTCACTCACGCCGCAGCTTTCCTTCTGTCGCCCAAAGCCAGGTCATGGTCTTCGTTCGCAACCTCCCGGCCTCAGCGGACCTGCGGCAGGTCGTTGAAGGTGTGGAACGGCGGCGGCGAGGACACGGTCCACTCCAGCGTCGTCGCCCCCTCGCCCCAGGGGTTGGCCTCGGCGCGCCGCCCGGCCACCAGGGCGTAGAGCGTCATCACCACGAAGAACAGGGTCGCCGCGATCGAGATGTAGGACCCGTAGGAGGAAACCGCGTTCCAGCCGGCAAAGGCGTCGGGGTAGTCGATGTAGCGGCGCGGCATGCCGGCCAGCCCCAGAAAGTGCTGCGGGAAGAAGGTCAGGTTCACGCCGATGAAGGTCGTCCAGAAGTGCAGCTTGCCGGCCCATTCCGGAAACTCCCGGCCGCTCATCTTGCCGAACCAGTAGTAGAAGGCGGCGAAGATGCCGAAGACGGCGCCCAGGCTGAGCACGTAGTGGAAATGGGCCACGACGTAGTAGGTGTCGTGCATGGCGATATCCATGCCCGCGTTGGCCAGCACCACGCCGGTCACACCGCCCACGGTGAAGAGGAAGATGAAGCCGATGGCCCAGAGCATGGGCACGGTGAAGCGGATGGATCCGCCCCACATGGTGGCGATCCAGGAGAAGATCTTCACGCCCGTGGGCACCGCGATCACCATGGTGGCGGCGGTGAAGTAGGCCTTGGTGTCGACATCCAGGCCCACGGTGTACATGTGGTGGGCCCAGACGATGAAGCCGACGAAGCCGATGGAGACCATCGCGTAGGCCATGCCCAGATAGCCGAAGACCGGCTTGCGCGAGAAGGTCGAGACGATGTGGCTGACGATCCCGAAGGCCGGCAGGATCATGATGTAGACCTCGGGGTGACCGAAGAACCAGAACAGATGCTGGAACAGGATCGGATCGCCGCCGCCGGCCGGATCGAAGAAGGTTGTGCCGAAGTTGCGGTCGGTCAGCAGCATGGTGATGGCGCCACCCAGCACCGGCAGCGACAGCAGCAGCAGGAAGGCGGTGATCAGCATCGACCAGACGAACAGCGGCATCTTGTGCAGCGTCATGCCCGGTGCGCGCATGTTGAAGATCGTCGTGATGAAGTTCACGGCACCGAGGATCGAGGAGGCGCCCGCCAGGTGCAGGGCGAAGATCGCCATGTCGACCGACATCCCGCTATGGCCGAGCGACCCCGAAAGCGGCGGATAGATCGTCCAGCCGGTACCCGCGCCCGAATCGACGAAGGCCGAGCCCAGCAGCAGCAGGAAGGCGGGCACGATGAGCCAGAACGAGATGTTGTTCATGCGCGGGAAGGCCATGTCCGGCGCGCCGATCATCAGCGGCACGAACCAGTTTCCGAAGCCGCCGATCAAGGCCGGCATGACGACGAAGAACACCATGATCAGGCCGTGGGCGGTGATGATCACGTTCCACAGCTGGCCGTCCGGTTCACCGTCGGCGAGCAGGTACTGAACCCCCGGGTCCTGAAGCTCCATGCGCATGATCAGCGAGAACAGGCCGCCGATGATGCCGGCGATGATCGCAAAGAGCAGGTAGAGGGTGCCGATGTCCTTGTGATTGGTGGAGCAGAACCACCGGATGAAGAACCCGGGCTTGTGGTCGTGATGATCGTGCGCGTCGCTGCTGCTGTAAGCCATGGCGATGGGTTCCTCTACTCTGACTCAGGGGTGGCGGCGGCATCGGCCACCCGTACCGGCGCGGGTTCGTCAACCCGGCCGAATTCCTGCTGGGCCTGCTCGGTCCAGGCAGCGAACTCTTCTTTCGTGACCATCTGGATCATGATCGGCATGTAGGCGTGGCCGGTGCCGCAGAGCTCCGAGCACTGGCCGTAGAAGGTCTGGCCGGCGAACTCGGCCGGCACATAGGCCCAGGTCTCGTTCAGGCGGCCGGGCACCGCGTCCATCTTCAGGCCGAAGGACGGCATGGCGAAGTTGTGCAGCACGTCGCTGGCGGTGATCTGGAAGCGGATGTTGGTGTCCACCGGCAGCACCAGTGCATTGTCCGTCGCCAGCAGGCGCGGCTGGCCCGGCTGCAGCTCGTCGTCCGGCACCATGTAGGCGTCGAAGGTGAAGTTGCCGTGGTCCGGGTACTCGAAGGACCAGTACCACTGCCGTCCGATCGCCTTCACCGTGATGTCGGCGTCCTCGATGGTCTCAGCGAAATACAGCAGCCGGAAGGAGGGGATGGCGATGACCACCAGGATGATGATCGGCACCACCGTCCACAGCACCTCAATGGTGGTGTTGTGCGTGGTCTTCGAAGGATTCGGATTGCGCTTTTCCGAGAAGCGCCACATCACGTAGAGCAGCAGCACCAGCACGAAGAGCGTGATCAGGGTGATCACGATCAACAGCATGTCGTGGAAGCTCGAGATGCGCTCGGCCACCGGCGTGACGGGGGCCTGAAGGCCCAGCTGGTAGTTCTGCGGCTCCGACGCCTGGGCCATGCCCAGGGTCGACAAGAAAGCGGCGGCCAAGATGCCCAACCGTCCCAGCAATGTCATAGCAAGCTATCCCAATCTTTCCCGCGAAGCAGAGCGGTCTCCCCCATGCCAGCCCCGTCGATCGACTGCGATCCGCCGGGATTCCCCTGTCGAGGTGCCTGATCCGCCACTGCGCGCGCAACCTAACCCATGCGAGTTTGCTCCGCAAGAAAGGGGAAAGCCGCCGAAAGACTGCCTTTCCCCTCTCCTGCTATCGTCCCAGGATAGCGCAGGTGGCGAGCCTTGTTGGCCGGTGCGACCGAATGCCGCAATCCGGCCGCAGGCCCTCTTCCGGAGGGTTTCAGCCGGAGTCGCCGGCGCCTTGTTCGCGATTGACGATTCGCCGCAGGCGCCGCACCCCAAGCCACACCAGGATGGCGACCACCGGAACCGAGACACCCGCCGCGATCGCCGGGTTTACCGGCAGCCCGGCATCCTTCAGGGCCTTGGCGAGATAACCGACAAGGCTGGCCAGGTAATAGGTGATGGCCGCGACCGAGAGCCCTTCGACCGTTTCCTGCAGGCGGAGCTGCAGGCGGGCGCGGCGGTCCATGGAGATCAGCAGATCCCGGTTCTGCGCCTCGAGCTGGATATCGACCCGGGTGCGCAGCAGCTCGCTCGCCCGGGCGACGCGCCGGGAGAGGGTTTCCAGCCGTTCTGAGACCGCCTCGCAGGTGCGCATCGCCGGGGCCAGGCGGCGGTCGACGAACTCCTCGATGGTCTGCAGGCCTTCGACCCTCTGCTCTCGCAGTTCCTCGACCCGGCGGCGCACCAGGGCGTAGTAGGCCCGGGCGGCGCCGAAGCGGTAGTTGGTGGCCGCGGCCACGTCTTCGATCTCCGAGGAAAAGGCGGTCAGTTCGTCGAGCAGCCGGCGCTCCTCGCCCATGCCCTCGATCTCGGTCATGCGCCCCGTGATACCGGTCAGCCGCTCGCCGGTCTCCGCAAGGGCACCGCCGTGCCGTTTGGCGGCGGGAAAGGCCAGCAGCGCCATCATGCGGTAGGTCTCGATCTCCAGCAGGCGCTGGACCAGCCGTCCCGCCTGGCGCGGTTTCAGGGTCCGGTCGCGCAGCAGGATACGGGCGAAACCGTCGGCCTGGACGGTGAAGTCCATCCAGACCTCGGCGGAGCCGCCGGAGACCTGGCTGCCGATGATGTTGTCGTGTCCGAAATGGCGCACCAGGGCAGCCGCATCGGGCGCGGGCGCATCACGGGTCAGCAGATCCAGGTGCACCCCGACCAGCAGGTCCCCTGGCAGACCGATGACCCAGTCCCGCGGCACCCGGTCGAGGGCGAAGCCGCCGAAGGCCTCTGCCTCGAAGGTGCCGTTCTGGAAAAACGTGTAGGTCGAAAACTCGGTATGGCGCTCCCACTTCAGGCGGAAATCGCCGAGATCGACCATGAAATGGTTGTCGCCGGCACCCGGCGCGGGAAGGCCGAAACGCGTGCAGAGCGCGGCCACATGCTGGCGGTCGCGCTCGGCGGAGCGCTCCCCGGACAGCAGGGCCAGATGGGTGATGCGTTCGGGCGACTGCAGGCTGGCGAAAGGCCGCGAATGCACCTCGGCATTCAAGGTCGCCCGCAGCGGATGGTCCCGCATTCCGTCGATCACGGCTGTCGCCCCCTCTGATCCCTTCAGAATTCCCCTCGCGGGCCCCCTGGCGGTGTACCCGGCGGTCCGGCCAAGGGATGATATCCTGGCCGCCGGCCCCCATATTGAGGCAAGCTAACGGCACTTTGCCAGACCTCAAGCGGATCCTGGAGATCTCTGCATGTCCCATCTCGCCGAAACCGACGCGCTCTTCTACACCAAAGCCGGCCTCGACCGCAGCCGCCTGGAGGCGGCCGTCGACGATGCCCTGACCGGCGCCGACGACGGCGAGCTGTTTCTGGAGTACCGCCAGTCCGAGGCCCTGGCCTTCGACGACGGCCGGCTGAAGTCGGCGAGCTTCGACACCTCGCAGGGCTTCGGCCTGCGCGCCATCGCCGGCGAGGCCGCCGGCTATGCGCATGCCAGCGAGCTTTCCGAGGCGGCGGTGAAGCGCGCGGCGGAGACCGTGCGGGCGGTGCAGTCCGGCCACTCCGGCACCATGGCCGACGGCCCGGCACGCACCAACCGCATTCTCTACCGCGATGACAACCCGATCGCCGCCGTCCCCTTCGAGGACAAGGTGAAGCTACTGGAAGAGATCGACGCCTTCGCCCGCGCCAAGGACCCGCGGGTCAAGCAGGTGAGCGCCTCCCTGGCCGGGGAATGGCAGGCGGTGCAGATCCTGCGCGCCGGCGGCGAGCGGGCGGCCGACATCCGCCCGCTGGTGCGCCTCAACATCTCCGTGGTCGTCGGCGAGGGCGACCGCATGGAAGCGGGCGGCTACGGCGGCGGCGGCCGTCTGGCCTATAACCTGCTGCTCGACCCGGTCTACTGGCAGGCCGGGGTCGAGGAGGCGCTGCGGCGCGCCCTCGTGAACCTGGAGTCCGTCGACACCCCGGCCGGCGAGATGCCGGTGGTGCTGGGCTCCGGCTGGCCGGGAATCCTGCTGCACGAAGCGGTGGGGCACGGCCTGGAGGGCGACTTCAACCGCAAGAAAACCTCGGCATTCTCCGGCCTCCTGGGCGAGCGCGTCGCGGCCCCCGGCGTGACGGTGATGGACGACGGCACCATGCAGGACCGCCGCGGTTCGCTGACCATCGACGACGAGGGCACGCCGACCCAGCCAACGGTGCTGATCGAGGACGGCATCCTGAAAGGCTACATGCAGGACCGCCAGAATGCGCGGCTGATGGGCATGACGCCGACCGGCAACGGCCGGCGCCAGAGCTACGCCCACATCCCGATGCCGCGCATGACCAACACGGTCATGCTGGCCGGCGACAAGGACCCGGACGAGATTCTCGCCTCCGTCGACCGCGGCCTCTTCGCGGTCAACTTCGGCGGCGGCCAGGTGGACATCACGTCCGGCAAGTTCGTGTTCTCCTGCACCGAGGCCTACCTGATCGAGAACGGCAAGCTCGGCGCACCGGTCAAGGGCGCGACCCTGATCGGCAACGGGCCGGATGTCATGACCAAGGTCAGGATGATCGGCAACGACATGAAGCTCGACGACGGGGTCGGCACCTGCGGCAAGGAAGGCCAGGGGGTGCCGGTGGGGGTTGGGCAACCGACCATGCTGATCGACGCCATCACCGTCGGCGGCACGGCAGCCTGAAGCGGCAACCAGAGGTCCGTATCTCCCCTCGCCTCTATTGGGCGGGGGCAAGACGACCTGCGCAGCAAAGGAGGAAACGGGACGGACAACGGATTGCCCGGCTGAAACAGGTCAACTGTCAAGCAAAGCGAGGCAAGCCAGTATGGGTATCAAGGGAGATGGGACGTCCCCGGCGCCAATGGCCGGGGCGGAAAAGACGATGGGCGCCGACAGCGGTGTTTCCGGCGAAGCGCCCGGCGGGGTCGCGGCAGGGCGCCGCCGGTTTTTGGCCGGCGCCGGGCTTGGATTGACCGGGCTTGGGTTGGCCGGAGCCGCCCTCGGGGCAATTGCCGCCCCTGGGACGGCAGGTGCAGCCGACACGCCGATCGGCGAGAAGTGGTGGCCTTCGCGCTGGGGCCCCGACGATCAGGCCGGCGCCTCCAACCACATGACCCCCGAAAAGACACTGGCGGCCGTCCAGCAGATCAGGACCGGCAAGGTGCACAGCCTGGGCCGGGTCTATGAACGTGACATGCCGCTGTTCGGCGAGCGTGTCTTCGCACTGCGCACGCCCGGCATGCCCACCGGCGGCACCTTCGGCGACAACAAGATCATCTGGAACGACGAGTTCCTGGCCACGGAGATCGGCCAGGTCGGCACCCAGTTCGACGGTCTGGGTCATATCGGCGTCGAGGCCGGCGCACCGGGCGAGCAGACCCGGCGGCGGCTCTACAACGGCGTGACCATGGCCGAGGCGGCCTCGCCCTACGGGCTGAAGAAGCTGGGCGTGGAAAACGTCAAGCCCTTCTTCACTCCCGGCCTGCTGGTCGACGTCATGGGCCTGAAGGGCGGCATGCTGGAGGCCGGCACCGAAGTCACCCTGGCCGACCTGCTGGCGGCGCTGGAACGCCAGGGGCTCTCCGCCGAAGCCATTACGCCCGGCGACGTGGTGATGGTCCGCACCGGCTGGGGCCTGCTGTGGAAGGAAGACAACGCCCGCTACAACAACGGGGCACCGGGCATCGGCCTGGAGGTCGCCCGCTACCTTGCCGAACGGCAGGTATCGCTGGTGGGTGCGGACACCTGGGGCGTTGAGGTGGTGCCCAATCCCGACAGCAACCAGGTGTTCCCGGTGCATCAGGAGCTGCTGGTCCGCCACGGGATCTATCTGCAGGAGAACCTCGATTTCGAGAGCCTGGCCGCCGACGGCACCTGGCAGTTCGCCTACGTCTTTGCACCGCTGCCGATCAAGGGCGCGACCGGGTCCCCCGGTAACCCGCTTGCCGTGACCTGAGATCGGTCCTGACGAAATGAGGTTGCCCGCGCGCCGCCGTCAGGCGGCCGCGAGCGCCTCGATCTCCACCAGCCAGGCGGGATCGGCAAGGCCGGCGACGACAACCAGGCTGGAAGCGGGCTGCGCGGCCCCCAGGAGGCGGTCACGCACCTCCCGAAAGGTGCCCAGGTCTTCGCGGCTGGTCAGGAAGGCGGTGATCTTTACCAGGTTTTCAGGCGCCATCCGGGCGGAGGCCAGGACTTCGAAGATATTGCGCCAGGCCTGTTCCATCTGGGCAGCCGCGCCTTCCGCCAGATTTCCGTCGCTGGCGACGCCCACCTGGCCGGAGACCGACAGCCAGCGGCTCACGTTCTTGGCTTCGACGCCGTGACTGTAGCGCGAGAACGGCGGGGCGATGCCCCCGGGGGTGTGCAAGATGCGCATGCCTGCTGCTCCTCTTTGGGCCCGCGCCCGTCCGTGCGACGCCTAGCCTGAGCCCTCCCTTTGAGCCCCCTGCACAGCAGCTTAAGCGACAAACGCAGGCTTGGGCTAGTGGCGGCGAGGGTCAATCCGGAACGGAGCGAAACATTAGCGGCGGCGCAGATAAAGCATGACCGCGAGGGCCACCAGCGTGCCGATCAGGGCGGGGACAAGCGCCATGGTCAGGGCATGGGTCAGGCTTTCGACGCTGCCCGGCCGCGGATGACCGGCCAGGAAGGCAAAGACGAAAAGCAGGTAGGCGGTGGCGCCGATCCGCAGCGCCCAGTATCTCAGCCAGCGCCGATCATTCGTGTTTTGGTCGTTCGAATCCATTGGCTGTCGCCCCCAGGCGCCCGCCGATCGAAGTCCAGGGTGTTCGGCAGGCCCGGCGCTATCCTGTCTCAGCTCCGGGCGAAGCGCAAACGGCCAGGGCGACCCAGGGGCGACCCAGGGGCGACCCGGCGCGAACCGATGCGAACCGGCGCAGATGGTCTCGCGGGCGGCCCTTCCTGACGCAGACCTCGCGAAATCGTGCCTTGAGCGGAGCGCCGGCGCCGGCCATCTCGCTTGCCAGGACAGAAGCCCGACCACAGGTCAGGAAATGGGGATTTTCGAAAGGGGGTGTAGGCAACGGCCAAGGGGCGCAGCCAGGGGGCGCCAAAGGAAAGGAAAGACATGAGATTTCAACCCGTTCAGAGTCTCCGGCGTGCAGCCATCCTGGCTGTGGCGCTGATCGCCCCGGCAGTTGCGGCGCAAGGCGCGGCCGCCCTCAACCCAGTAACCCTCACCGGCTCCCTTGATCGCCCTCAGGGGTCCGCGCCGGCAGGCGGGATCGCCGCAGGAGCCCTGTTGGGGGGCACCGCCGTCGTGGACCGTCAGCCCGCTGCGGCGCGCCTCCATCTGGCCGGTTTCAGCAAACGCAGCAACCGGAGCACGTTCCGCAGCACGTTCCGGAGCAACCGCTCATCGGTCGGCCCGCGCGGCTTCAACTCCTCCTTCAACAGCAGGTTCCTGCAACGCGACCGCAGCTTCGGCAGTTCGGCAGCGCCGACCCGCTTTGGAAACTCCCTGACGTCCGGGCTGCTGCGGCGTGATCGCAGCTTCGGCGGATCAAGTGTCCTGCGCGGGCGCACCCTGCCCCTGGTGCGCGGCAGCCGCCTGAGCAGCACCACCCTCTTTGGCCCGCGGCCCAGCGGGTTCCGCCGCGGCCCCTTTGACGACTCACGGATCCGCGCGCTGCGCGCCGAGGCCCTGGCCCTCGATGCCGAGGCACGGCTCCGCGAGTTGGGCCTGACCCCGGCCCAGGAAGCGGCGGCACCCACCATGCCGCCGGCCCTGATGCGCGCCCTCACCCTGGCCAAGCAGGCCCGCGCCAAGGAAGCGGCATCCGCCGGAGCGGACGGCGACGGCTAGGATCAGCAGGCAAGGGGTGCCCCGGAAGGCACCCCTTGGCCTCTGTTGCCCTTGGCCTCTGTTGCCTTGGCCCCTGTTGTCCTTGGCCCTTGCGGACACAGGGGGCATACTGACGCTGAAGCCGAACGGGGGACGGCCCCGTATCTCTTGCATGCGGTTGTTTTTCAGACCGCCGACAACAAGGGAGTAAGGCAATGAACGCTCTTGCACGTTCCCTCCTCTGGGGGGCGGCTTTCCTGACCCCCGCCGTGATGGCCGCAGCCTCCACCGTCACGCTGCCGTCGCCGGCGCAGGCCTCCTGCACCTCCATCGGCTCCTCGGTGTTCTGCGGCACCCGCGGCTCCCACAACACGGTGGGCAGGACCATCATCTTCAACAACGGCCCCGCCGGACAGCGGGTCGGCAACTTCGCCGTGACCGGCACGCCGCCGCGCACCTCCAACGTCATCGGCGCCGGCCGCTCGGCCCTGACCCAGCCGCGCACCTTCCGCGGCGTCGCCACCCGGCGCAGCTTTGCCCGCGGCACAACCGTCGATTCCCGGATTGCGGCGCTACGGGCGGAAATCCTGGCGACCGAGGCCGCCGCGCAGTTACGGGAACTGGGTCTGACCCCGGCGCAGGAAGAGGCGCAGGGCGACATGCCGCCGGCCCTGGTGCGTGCGCTCACACTGGCCAAGCAGGCCCGTGCCAAGGAAGCAGCACAAGGCGCACCGGCGGCGGTTACGGACTAGACGCTTATCCAGGTCTGTGAGTGCCGGTCTTCCAGCAGACTGCCGCGCAGTTCCGCAGTCTTGCGGCGGCACAATGCAACGACCTCCGCAAGACGCTCCCGGTCGGTTTCCCTGGATTCCTCAATGTAGGATAGAACCAGCATTCCCGACCGGGCATCAAGGCCGAGCGAGCCCCCGCCGGTCGCCGCCAAACACAGATTGCTGGCCATTGCCTTCACGAGAAGATCCGCCGCAGCCGCGGGGTTTTCGGGTAGCGGACCCACGCGGGCATAGATGACGAGGATACCCGCGCCATGCGGGGCCTCGACTTCGACGCCGATCCGGTCGGTGATGTCGGACACAGGGCCCTCGTAGCTCCCAAACGTGGGGGTGTCAAACGCGGGCTTGTCGAAGGCGGGCATGACCTTTTCGGCCGCGTGCAAGTCCCGCAACCCGGCGTCCCCCCTGCGCCTTTTTTCGTCCAACGGTATGCCCCCTGCGTGTCCCCTGCCCCTGTCCGGTCTCTCGGCTTCTGCCGTTGAACGGATGTCGAGCAGTATGCACGCCCAGGTTCAATGGACCTGTGACCAAATTCGATCATTTGGAGGGGCGAGCGGCCACTTCGCGGCCGGTTTGCCTACCAGAGGGCGAACCCGGTGAACAGGCGCCACCCGATTGGTGTGTTCACCCGGTCAATAGGCGCATTCGGTGAAAATCGGATCGATGTTGCCGCCCCAGCGGCCATGAAAGTCATCGAGCAGGTATTCGGCAGGGCTCTTCTCGCGCTCCACGCGGCTGCGCAGCAGGGCGAGGAAATGGCTTTCGTTATCGCCCTGGCCGTCCAGGCGGTTGCGCGCCTTCAGCCCCTCGGCGGCGATCTCCACCGCCTGGTGGGCAACGGCGTTGACCGTCCTGCCGTGGAACGGCGTGTGGAGGGCCTGCTTGGGCACCTCGGCGCGCAGGTAGCGGTGATCCTCCAGGGTCCAGTCCTTCACCAGATCCCAGGCGGCGTCCAATGCGGTGTCGTCGTAGAGCAGGCCGACCCAGAAGGCCGGCAGCGCGCAGAGCGACTTCCAGGGCCCGCCGTCGGCACCGCGCATCTCCAGGAAGCGCTTCAGGCGCACCTCCGGAAACAGCGTCGAGAGATGGTCGGCCCAGTCCCCAAGCCTGGGTTTCTCGCCCGGCAGGGCCGGCAGCCGGCCGTCGAGGAAATCGCGGAATGACTGGCCGGAAGCGTCGATGTACTTGCCGCCGCGGTAGACGAAGTACATCGGCACGTCGAGCACGTGGTCGACGTAGCGTTCGAAGCCCATGCCGTCCTCGAAGACGAAAGGCAGCACCCCGGTGCGGTCCGGGTCGGTATCGGTCCAGATGTGGCTGCGGTAGCTGAGAAAGCCATTGGGCTGCCCCTCGGTGAAGGGGGAGTTGGCGAAGAGCGCCGTGGCGATGGGCTGCAGGGCGAGGCTGACGCGAAACTTCTTCACCATGTCGGCTTCGGACTGGAAGTCCAGGTTCACCTGCACCGTGCAGGTGCGCAGCATCATGTCGAGCCCCAGGTTGCCCACCTTGGGCATATAGGCCCCCATGATCTTGTAGCGTCCCTTGGGCATCCAGGAGATGTCGCTGCGCGCCCACTTGGGCTGGAAGCCCAGCCCCATGGCCGCGACCCCCATGGGCTCCGTCACCTTCTTGATCTGGTCGAGGTGAATATGCACCTCGCTGCAGGTGTCGTGAATGGTCTCCAACGGCGCGCCGGAAAGCTCCACCTGGCCGCCGGGTTCCAGCGACACGCTGGCGCCGTTGTGGGTGAGCGCAATGACGTTCTCACCCTCCTTCACCCCGTCCCAGCCGAAGGCCTGCAGCCCTTTCAGCAGCGCCTCGATGCTGCGCTCGCCGTGATAGGGCAAGGGCCGGAAGTCGTCCAGGGTGTAGCAGAACTTCTCGTGTTCGGTGCCGATGCGCCAGTCTGCGGGGGGTTTGCAGCCAGCCTCGAGATAGGCGATCAGTTGCGCCTTGTCGGTCAGGGTCTCGCCCTGAACCTGGGGAGGAGCGGACATGCCGTTTTCGAACCTTGTGCCGGATTACCTTACACCGGGATCGACCTTGTGCCGGAGTTTGTTGTGCCGGTACGCCGTCGGACCCTGAAGATCTTCCTTTTGGTGGATGGTATCGGCGCCCGCCCCCCGGCACGCCCGACTGGTGGATCTCGATCCTGCTTGTTTGCCCTGCTTGCTTGCCTGATTGATCGCCTGGTTCGGCGGCCCTCTCGGCGGGGCCTTCGCTCAGGTCTTCAGGTTCTGGGGATCACTGTTGGATCACTGCCGCGTCTTGAAACTTCGTATTCGCCCGCGCATTGCAAACCTCCGACCAAGCTGGTCCCCAAAATCACGTCTTAGCCCGTCGGAAAGCCCGCCAGCTCCGCCGGCGGACGTTCCGCACCGTCGCCCAGGACCGCCTGCCAGCAGGCCAACGCCGCCAGCGCCGCGGTGTCCGCGCGCAGAATGCGCGGCCCCAGCCCGACCGGCACAGCAAAGGGCAGTTTGCGGAGGGCGTCAAGTTCGCTCTCCGCAAAGCCGCCCTCCGGCCCGGTGAGGATGGCCCAGGGATCCGTGGCGAAGGTCCCGCTTCCCTCCCGCCCGGCGCGCACGGCCTGCAGCGCCTCGGCGATGGGTTGCGCCGCGCCCCATTCGGCGCAGACCAGCAGGCGGCGGCCCTGCGGCCATTGGTCGAGCACCTCGCCCAGGCTGCGGGTCTCCCGCACCTCCGGGATGCTGAGGCGTTCGCACTGCTCGGCCGCTTCGCGGGCGTTGGCGGCCAGCCGCTCCTCGTTGACGCGGCTGACGGCCGTGAAGCGGGTCATCACCGGCTGCAGCACGGCGACCCCCAGTTCGGTGGCCTTCTCCGCGATGAAATCGATGCGCGCGCGTTTGATAGGGGCGAAAACCAACCAGAGGTCGGGCTCCGGCACCGGCTTGCGCCGCTGCGCCCCGACATTCAGGGAGCACCAGCCCTTGCCCAGCCCCTCGATCTCGGCCTGCCACTCGCCGTCGCGGGCGTTGAAGACCGCCAGGCGCGCGCCGGGGCCGAGGCGCAGCACCGAGCGCAGGAAGTGCGCCCGGTCGCGGTCCAGGCCGAGGGTCCGGCCCTCCTCCAGGATGTCGTCGACATGGAGCCGGGTGGCCGGCTGCGCTCTCGTTTTAGCCTGCGCCATCGTCGCACCCCGGCCGCACGTCTTTCTCCCGCAAGGATTCGCGGCTAAAGATTAGGCGATGAACGGCACAACGCCCAGCCCCGCCGGCAACACGGCCAGCGACATCCGCGCCGACCACTGGGTCCTGCGCCTGGCGCCGCGGGCGCTGCGGCCCTATTGCCGCCTCGCCCGCTTCGACCGGCCGATCGGCGTCTGGCTGCTGCTGTTTCCCGGCTGGTGGTCCATCGCACTGGGCGACGCCGCCATGCCGGCGGCCGCGCCCTCCTGGCTGCTCTATCTCTATTTCGGGATCGGCGCGCTCCTGATGCGCGCGGCGGGCTGCACGGTGAACGACATCCTGGACCGCGACTTCGACGGCCGGGTGGCGCGCACCGCCGACCGCCCGCTGCCCAGCGGCGAGGTCAGCCTGTTGCAGGCCGGGCTGTTCCTGCTGGCGCTGCTGCTCACCTCCTTCGTCATCCTTTTGCAGATGAACGCGCTGACCATCCTGCTGGGCGCGGCCTCGCTGCTGCTGGTCTTTCCCTATCCGCTGATGAAGCGCATCACCTACTGGCCCCAGGCCTGGCTCGGCCTCACCTTCAGTTGGGGCGCACTGATCGGCTGGACGGCGGTGACCGGCGGCTTCGGCTGGCCACCGGTGCTGCTCTACCTCGGCGGCATCGCCTGGACGCTTGGCTACGACACCATCTATGCCCATCAGGACAAGGAGGACGATGCGCTGATCGGCGTGAAGTCGACGGCGCTCCGCTTCGGCGCCACCACCAAGCCCTGGCTGCTGGGCTTCTATGGCCTTGCGACGACGCTCTTCGGGCTGGCGGGCTTCGCCGCCGGGCTCGCCTGGCCGTTCTGGATCGGCCTGGGCGCCGTCGCCCTGCATCTGCTCTGGCAGGTGGCCGATCTGAAGATGGATACGCCGACAGACTGTCTCGCCAAGTTCAAGTCGAACCGCTTCACCGGCTGGCTGCTGCTGGCCGGCATCCTGGCCGGCAGCCCCTGGCTGAATGCCTGGGTGCTGGGCGCGCCATGACCCTCGCCGCAAAAGCCGATCCCGAAGACTTCGTCCGCGCCAACACCCGCCTGCAGGAACCGCCGCTGATCCCGGAGGTGAAGCTCCATCTGGCCAGCGAGGTGGTGCCGCTGTGGCAGGCCACCGAGGAGGAACTGGCCCGCGAGGGGCTGCCGCCACCCTTCTGGGCCTTCGCCTGGGCCGGCGGCCAGGCGCTGGCGCGCTACCTGCTGGACCACCCGGAGGTGGTGGGCGGCAAGCGGGTGCTCGACTTCGCCGCCGGATCGGGCCTGCAGGGGATCGCCGCCGCGCTGGCCGGCGCCGCGTCGGTCGAGGCGGTGGAGATCGACGCCTTCGCCTGCGCCGCCTGCCGGCTGAACGCCGCCGCCAACGGTGTCGAAGTCACGGTGCGCCGGGAAGATCTGGTGGGCCGGGCCAATCCAGGTTGGGACGTGGTGCTGGCCGGCGACGTCTGCTACGAGCGCCCGGCGGCCGAGCGCATCACCGCCTGGCTACGCAGCCTCGCCGGGCCGGACTGCCTGGTGCTGATGGGCGATCCCGGGCGCACCTATCTGCCGCGCGAGGGCCTGGAGCGGGTGACCGCCTACGCGGTGAAGACCAGCCGCGAACTGGAGGACACCGACCTGCGCAACGCCGTCGTCTGGAAGGTCGCTTCGTCCTAGCGTTGGATCGACTGGCGTCGATACGGGTCCAGCCCGCTACCCCGAACTCACCGTGCAGAACAGGCCGGCGCGGCCGTAGTGCGCCTCGACCGGCTCGCCGGTCTGGTCGTTGTCGGTGAAGATGGCGATCGCATAGACCTTGTCCTGCGGCTGGCCGCCGAAGGCGGCCTGATAGTCGGCCAGCAGATCGCGCTTCTCGTCGACCCAGACCGCTGGACTGACCACGCCGGTCTCCACGACGATGGAGCGCACAACCCCCGGCAGATAGGGCGAGTCGACGATGTCCTCGATCTGCTGGCGCGCGTTGGTCCAGACGTAGCGCAGGGTCGGCACCTTGCGCGGTGCGGCGAAGGAACCGGGATCGCCGAACATGACGAAGATGGAGGCGGCCACGTCCTCGCGGTCGCGCTCGACCAGGCTGGCCGATTCCTGCAGTTCCTGAATGCGCCAGGACCACGCGATCACCGGGCAGTCGTTGGGATCGAACTCCACCGGCAGCACGAGGCCGGAGGCCGAACGGCGGCCCACCGCGCGGATCGACAGGCGGTCGTTCAGGCTGCTCAGGCGGTACTCGGTCTCACCGACCAGCGGCATCTCGATCCAGTCCTCCTGGATCGCGGTGGCCGGATCGAACAGCGTGACCTGGCGGTCCAGCCGCCCGGCGGTTTCCGGCGGCGGCGTTTCGCAGGCCGCCAGCCCGGCAAGCAGAAGCGCGGACAGACCCGCACGCAGAGGGATCCCCAACATCGGCGCACTATAGCGAAGCAGAGGGGCCGCGCCAGCGTTGCTTGCGGCATAGAGCAGATCCGGATTGGATGGAATCGCGGAAGCGATTCGTCCAACCCGGTGAATCTGCTCTAACTCCTAAGTATAGAGCGGATTCACATGTTTAGACGGAAACCCAAAGCGTTTCAGTCTAAACATGATCCGCTCTAGTCGACCAGAGGCTGGCAGTTGTCGCGGATACAGTCGGCGAGCGCGGCACGCAGCGATGCTCTGTCCTTGCCGTCCGCCGGACCGGGTTCGTAACCCCTGGCGGCGAGGCTTTCCTGATAGTCTTCGATCAAGTCGCTGGCGCCGGAGTCGATGACTTTGGCGAAAGCATCCTCCGCTTCCCGTTGCTTCCCGAGGCCCATAAGCGCGTGTGCCAGGGTGTCGAGGTATTCCGGCAGCTCCGGGGCCTTCGCAGTCGCAAGCCTGGCGATCGGCTCGGCCTCTTCAAACTCCCGAACGAGAACCAGCGTCCAGGCAAGGTCGTTGAGGAGGATCGGGTCTTCAGAACCGAGCCGGAAGGCTTCGCGATAGGCCGCAAGCGCCGCATCCTGTCTGCCGAGGCTCCGATTGGCGTCGCCGAGATTGTGGTGACCCAGGGCAAAGCCGGGTTCAAGGCGCACCGCTTCGGCGAAGTCGATCGCAGCGAGATGATCCCGCTGCGTCGCCCAAAAAAAGACGCCCCGGTTGTTCAGGATGATGTGGTCCTCCGGATCCAGGGCCACCGCCCTGTTGTGATCCGCCAAAGCAGCGGCGGTCCGGTCAAGGCGCAGATGGGCTCTTCCCCGGGACGAATACGCCACCGCGAAGTCCGGCTCGATCTCTATGGCCCGCGTCAGCGCCACGATGGCCTCTTCCGGCTGTTCCAGCTCCAGGTGAACGTTGCCTTTGAGGTAGTGGCCCCAACGATAGGCCGGATCGAGACGAACGACCTCCAAGGCATCCCGGAGTGCGCCATCCAGGTCGCCGCTGTCGAGCCGGCTGTCGCCACGAAGATACAGGGTGATTGACAGATCCCGTCCCGAGACCCCGGCTTCGATCAGCCGATCGCACGCCGCAATCGACTGAGGCCCCGGATCTGCACAGGCCTTCTGATCGGCCGTGAGGCCTTCTGCCACAGCCGGGCCGCAGGCTGAAGGAATCGCCAAACAGAATGCAGCAACTCTCGCGCGAAAGAATAGTTCGAACATACGCGTAGATATCATATCCGTTCCGGGCGAAGCCAGCGCCTCATTCACAGAACACAGCCGTTTTGGCAGAAACTGTGGGGTCTTTGTCATTGCGGCCAGCGGACCCGGCGTGATTAGCTTGCGAGGGCCCGCAGCCTTGGCCCGCAGTCTTGGCCCGCAGTCTTGGCCCGCAGCCTTAGAAAGTGACCCCTACGGAAAGGCCGGTCATGCAGGAGATCCGCAAACCCCACAGCCTGGCCCGGGAGATGATCCGCGATCCGGACCGCCGACAGAGCGTCTGGGTCTTCGGCTATCCCGACGCCAACCTGCTGGACATGTCCGGGCCGTTTCAGGTCTTCGCCGCCGCCAACCACATCGTGCGGGAGTTCGGCGTGGCGGACCTCTACAGCATCGACCTGGTGGCCAAGACCAAGGGCGCCCTGCGCTCCGATCAGGGGCTGGTGCTGCAGGCAACGCGGGACTTCACCAGCGATCTGACCGGGCTCGGCAGCCTGATCGTCTGCGGCGGCGCCGGGCGCCGCGGCGCCCTGAAGGACGCCGCGACCCTGGCCTGGCTGAGCCGCACCGTCGCGGCGGCGGAGCGCGTCGGCTCGGTCTGCACCGGCGCCTACCTGCTGGCGGAGATCGGCGCCCTGGAGGGCAAGGCCACCACCACCCACTGGCGCTGGGCCGACGACCTGCAGCAGCGCTACCGCGACATCGAGCTGGAGCCGGACGCCATTTTCATGCGCCATGGCAAGTTCTGGTCCTCCGCCGGGGTCAGCGCCGGCATGGACATGGCCCTGGCCATGGTGGAGCTGGACCACGGGCCGGAACTGGCCCTGGCGGTGGCGCGCGAACTCGTCCTCTTCGTGAAGCGCCCGGGCGGCCAGTCCCAGTTCGCCACCCAACTGCGCGCGCGCAGCGGCAGCGTGGGCAGGATCGAAGACCTGCAGCACTGGATCGCCGACAACATCGCCGCCGACCTCTCGGTCCCGGCGCTGGCCGCGCGGGCCGGCATGAGCCCGCGCACCTTCGCCCGCAGCTTCACCCGCGAGGCCGGCCAGACCCCGGCCCGCTACGTCGAGGCGCAGCGCCTGGAAGCGGCCCGACGCCACCTGGAACAGAGCGAGGACCCGGTGGAGCGCATCGCCACCGCCGCCGGCTTCAGTTCCGCGGAGATCATGCGCCGCGCCTTCCTGCGCAATCTCGGGGTCAGTCCCAACGCCTACCGCACCCGCTTCCGCAGCGCCGCCGGACTCGCCGACGCCGTCTGATCCGGGCTCACCCGGCCAAGCCCCAAGAGGCTAGGGCGCTGTTATCTTCCGGAGCGCCCACTTGACGCTCTGTCGGGAGTCGGCCTGCGGTTGGATCGGCAAGGCCCGCCGCATGGCGTCAACCTTCCGGAGCGCCTCTTCCAAGGCGGGCACCGCCCGCGCAGCCCTCGGTCCGAGGTGTCCAAGCGCGCCCGCAACCACGCCTCGCAGGGCGTCGCTCTCGTCTTCCAGCAGCTCCGCCATCTCGTCGATGTGGGAGTCGTCGATGCTCTCAA
The DNA here is from genome assembly GCA_001657395.1 of Rhodospirillales bacterium BBD 1991-14. GTDB lineage: Bacteria > Pseudomonadota > Alphaproteobacteria > Kiloniellales > Kiloniellaceae > Pelagibius. Next base: position 266,317 of record LYSY01000008.1, read on the forward strand.
GCCTGCCCTCGCCCGCGAGGTACCGGATCACCATTCTAAGGCTTTCGGCATAGGCGATACGGATCTCGGATGAAGACACACTGCGTACCTTGGCGATCATCTGCGCGACGAGGAGCGCGGTGCGATCCTCCGTCTCAAGCGATGCGCGGTCCTGGGCCGGTGCTGCTCCGGCCACACCGCCCGCGAGCCAGCAAACCGCAACCACACAGAGGGCCAGCCCTCTCGCCGTCCTTCCTGCGCGCCGCGCCATGCCGTGACCTCTGCCTTTCACTCCAGCAGCAGGCGGCAGTTGTCGCGAATGCAGGCGGACAGCGCCGCGTCGGTCTGCGCGTCCATGACACCGTCGGTCCGGCCCGGCTCGTAGCCCCACCCTTCCAGCGCTTCCTGGTACGCGCGCACGACCTCCGCGCCCTCCAAGACGATGACCCGCTCGAACGCGCTCATCGCCGCCTCCGCCTGTCCCAACCCCATCAGGACATGCCCGTAGGTGTCGAGGGCGGCGCCATAGTCGCTGTCCAAGGCCAGCGCCTTCTCCACGCGCACCAGGGCGCCGTCATAGTCACCGCGCGATGCGAGATACCAGGCGTAGTTGTTATAGGCGGCAGCGTTGTCCGGGTTCGCACGGATGGCCGCCAGAAAACTCTGGACCGCGCGGGCGTCGTTGCCCTGCGTGCTGAACAGAGTGGCCCGGTTGTTGTAGGCCGCCGAGAAGTAGGGGGCGAGACGGACCGCCTCGTCGAAATCGGCAAAGGCTGCCTCGACGCGGCCCAAAGCCCCGTTGGCCACACCTCGACGGTTCAGGGCCTCCACGCGCTCATCAAGCAAGGCGCTGTGTTCGATGATCTCGGTACAGCCATCAATAGTGGCCTGCGTCGTCACGCCCTGCTCGATCTGCTTGCAGAGCCGGTGGGCTTCCGTGAGGTCCTTCGAGGGTGAGGCCGCGCAGGCTCCAAGGCCGGCAGCGAGAACGAGGACCAAAGCAAGCCTGTGCATCGGCGTCTCCAGGTAAGCATGCGGGAAGCGGAGGGTAAGCCGCGCAGCAATTTAGAAGCGAACGCAACTGCGGACAATACGCGCGATCTGATTAGCGGGTTGCCGGCACCGGCTGCCGCGCTAGCGCAGGATCATCTCGAAGCCCGGGACTTCCCAGGGCACGGCGGCGGCCTGGAGGGTCTCGATGAGGCGGCGGCGCTTGGCGGTATCGGCGATGGCGGTGAGGATGAGGCCGTCCAGTTCCGCCTCCGGCGCGTGGTGGTCGCGCAGGACGGCGAGGGCCGATTCCTGGTGGACGGCCCGGTGGCGGCGGTCCTCGGCCGGCACGGCGGCCAGCGCCAGCGGCGCATCATCGGCTTCGGGGTCCGCGAGGCAGCCGTGCACCGAAAGATAGGCGAAAGCTGCATTCAAGTGCCGGGCGCCCTCGACGGCGAGGTCGATCCCGGTCATGCGCCCGTAGGCGTAGTTGCCGAGCCCCAGTTCGGTCTCGTGCATGCGCGGCAGCTGCGCCTCGCTGAGCCAGGTGACGAAGACCGTCACCCGGGTACCCGGCGCAGCGTGCAGCGTCGCCGAGACCGCACCGTAGCGCGTCATATGGGCGGAGTAGACGACGTCATGGTCGCCGAGGACTGCGCGGGTCACCGGGATCTCGGACTCGGCGCCGGAGAGATGGGAGAACTTGCGGTGAATCTGTTCGGGCGCCCGGTTGGAACCATGGGCGATGACCGGCACCCGGCCCTGCAGCACCGCCGGCCCGATATCGGCGGTCAGCGGGACAGCCTCGCCGTCGCGGTAGAGATAGGAGGCGCCGGGCGCGGCGTAGGGATAGCCCTTGGCCAGCCGCAGGCGTGCGTCGTCGGTTTCAGGAAGCGGCCAGGGCATGGCGCGTCGGTCTCATTCCCTTACCGGCCCTTGCCGGCGCCCGCTGGCCCGTCGACTTTGGAGTGGCGGAGCGATCCGGTACCGGACCGCGCCTCCCCTCCGCTAGTCGGTGCAGGGCGGCGGCCCGTCGTTGTCGATGCATTCGATCCGATAACGGGTCGTGCAGTCATCGACCGTCTGCCAGGCATGTCTGGCCCACTCCGCCTTCGCCGCTTCGTAGTCGGTGAAGGGACCAAACCACTCCTCGTTTCCGCCGACGGTTTCGCGAAAGCGCGTATCCGTGTATTCACCGCCGACAACGTAGTACTGCATCATCAGGTTCAAGCCTCACAACTTGAAAAAAATGACTCGGCCCGAAAAAGCCTCTCGCATCCTGTGCCGCCCTGCCGGGCGACTCCGCGCAATTCCTGCCAAGACACTGTCAACAATAGGGAAAAAGCGCGCGTCATGTATAGTGCCAAAACGGCATTGCAACTTGGTTAATCCGGTCTACCGAGTTTGTGTTATCCGCGCCCATTTCTTTCCTGCCCCGGCCGTCCCGGACAACAAACGATAAGACCAGACCGCCCTTTTACTGGCTTTGCAACACAGGATAGAGTCGGCCTCCTGCCCTGGAACCAAACCGATAGTTCTTGATTGCAGGGCGGCCTCGACTCAAAGTCGATCTGGGCAGTCAGTAGAGCGGATTCAAGAAGGGGGACACCGCAACCATGCCAATCGATATCAGCGGCTTCGGCATCCTGGTCATCGCCATTGTCATCCTGGCGATCATCATCGTCTCCATGAGCGTCAAGGCGGTGCCGCAGGGCTACGAGTACACCATCGAACGCTTCGGGCGCTACACCAAGACCCTGCCCCCCGGGCTGGGCATGATCCTGCCCATCATCGACCGCATCGGCGCCCAGCTCAACATGATGGAAACCGTGCTGGACGTGCCCTCCCAGGAGGTCATCACCCGCGACAACGCCCTGGTGCAGGTCGACGGCGTGGTCTTCTATCAGGTTCTGAACGCCGCCCAGGCGGCCTATGAGGTGCGCAACCTGGAGCGCGCGATCCTGAACCTGACCATGACCAACATCCGGACAGTCATGGGCTCCATGGACCTGGACGAACTGCTGTCCAACCGCGACAGCATCAACACGCGCCTGCTGCAGGTGGTCGACGATGCGACGGAGCCCTGGGGCGTGAAGGTGACGCGCATCGAGATCAAGGACATCACGCCGCCCGCCGACCTGGTGGACTCCATGGCCCGGCAGATGAAGGCCGAGCGCGACAAGCGTGCCACCGTGTTGGTGGCCGAGGGCGACCGGCAGGCCGAGATCCTGCGCGCCGAGGGTATGAAGCAGGCCGAGATCCTGGCCGCCGAGGGGCGCCGCGAGGCGGCCTTCCGCGATGCCGAGGCGCGCGAGCGCGAGGCCGAGGCGGAGGCCAAGGCGACGGCCATGGTCTCCCAGGCCATCGCCCGCGGCGACGTGAACGCGGTGAACTACTTCGTCGCCCAGCGCTATGTCGACGCGCTCGGCAAGTTCGCCGACTCCGCCAACCAGAAAACCTTCTTCCTGCCGGTCGACGCCGCCGGGGTCATCGGGGCCATCGGCGGCATCGCCGAGATCGCGCGTGAATCCATGGAGCAGCGCGAGGCCGCGCGCGGCCCCTGGGAGCCGCCCAGCGGCAACGACAACACCGGTGGCGGCGCTCCCGGGGGCGGAGGCAGCGGGAGTTCGCGCCCATGATCAGCTTCGAACAGATCGAGTACTGGAACTGGTGGGTCATCGGGATCTTCCTGATCGGCATCGAGGTCTTCGCCCCCGGCGCCATCTTCCTCTGGATGGGCATCGCCGCCGGTGTGGTCGGGCTGGTGCTGCTGATCGCGCCGGACATGATGTGGCAGATGCAACTGCTGCTCTTCGCCGTGGTCTCGGTGGTCTCGATCTACGCCTGGCGCTTCTATGCCCGCAACCGCACCCCGGTGCCGAGCGATCAGCCGAACCTCAACAAGCGCGGCGCCGGCTACGTCGGGCGCACCTTCACGCTGCGCGAGCCCATCAAGGACGGCACCGGCCTGCTGCACATCGACGACACGCGCTGGAAGGTGGAGGGCGAGGACCTGCCCGCCGGCACGCGGGTGAAGGTGGTGGGCATCGACGGCACGGTACTGCAGGTCGAGCGCGACTAAGGGCCTGTAGCCAGTTAGGTTGCGGGCTTTGGTATGAGCGAAGTCGGCCTGCTGTTAGGAGCGACAACGATGGACATGCTAAAGCATATTCGAGGAGGAGCGACGCGGCAGCAGGCCGATTTCGCCATATCCCAAAGGGACGGAGCGGACTTTGGTCTGGGCCGCGTCGAGAAAAGCTTGTGGTGGTCCACACCACGGCGCTTTCCTCTCCTAACCCAGACCAAAATCCGCTTCCGCCAAACCCGCAACCTAACTGGCTACAAGCCCTAAATGCCGTTCTCTTCGCTACGCGACTTCATCGCGCGGCTGGAGCGCGACGGCCGGCTGGTGCGGGTCAGCGCGCCGGTGGCGCCGGAACTGGAGATGACCGAGATCCAGACCCGCCTGCTGGCCGAGGGCGGCCCGGCGGTGCTGTTCGAGAACGTCGTCCATGCCGACGGCCGCAAGGCGGAGATGCCGGTGCTGGTCAACCTCTTCGGCACGGTCGAGCGGGTCGCCTGGGGCATGGACCGCGAGCCCGGGCAGCTGCGCGAAGTGGGCGAGACCCTGGCCTTCCTGCGCCAGCCGGAGCCGCCGGGCAGCCTGCGCGAGGCCTGGCAGCATATGCCGCTCCTGAAGTCGGTACTGGCGATGAAGCCGAAGACCGCCGGCTACGGCCCCTGCCAGGACGTGGTGCTGACCGGCGACGACATCGACCTCGCCCGCCTGCCGGTGCAGACCTGCTGGCCGGGCGAACCGGCGCCGCTGATCACCTGGCCGCTCGTTGTGACCCAGGGGCCCAACCCCGGCGGCGACAGGAGCGACGCCTTCAACCTCGGCATCTACCGCATGCAGGTGATCGGCCGCAACAGGACCATCATGCGCTGGCTGAAGCACCGCGGCGGCGCCCAGCACCACCGGCGCTGGAAGGAGCAGAAGCCGGCGCCGCTGCCGGCCGCGGCGGTGATCGGCACCGACCCCGGCACCATCCTGGCCGCCGTGACGCCGGTGCCCGACACCCTCTCGGAGTATCACTTCGCCGGCCTGCTGCGCGGCCGCAAGGTCGACCTCGTCGACTGCAAGACCCAGCCGCTGAAGGTGCCGGCGGAGGCGGAGATCGTGCTGGAGGGCGAGGTCTCCCTGGAGGAAACCGCCGAAGAAGGCCCCTACGGCGACCACACCGGCTACTACAACGCCGCCGAGCCCTTCCCCGTCTTCACCGTCACCGCCGTCACCATGCGGCGCGACCCGATCTATCTCTCCACCTTCACCGGGCGACCGCCGGACGAGCCCTCGGTTCTCGGCGAGGGCCTGAACGAAGTCTTCGTGCCCCTGCTGCAACAACAGTTCCCGGAGATCACCGACTTCTGGCTGCCGCCGGAGGGCTGCAGCTACCGCATCGCCGTGGTCTCGATGAAAAAGGCCTACCCCGGCCACGCCAAGCGGGTGATGCTGGGCGTGTGGTCCTACCTGCGCCAGTTCATGTACACCAAGTGGGTGATCGTTGTGGACGACGGCGTGAACGCCCGCGACTGGAAGGACGTGATGTGGGCCATCTCCACCAAGATGGACCCGGCCCGCGACATCACCCTGATCGAGCAGACCCCTATCGACTATCTCGACTTCGCCTCGCCGGAAGACGGCCTGGGCTCCAAGATCGGGCTCGACGCCACCGACAAGTGGCCGCCGGAAACCAAACGCGAGTGGGGCCGGGAAATCCGCATGGACCGGGACGTCATCGACCGGATCGACCGCCTCTGGCCCGAACTGGGGCTGCCGGGAAGTGGGAAGACGATTTGGAAATAACGCCGATTCGCGCTACATTTGTTCATTAGACCTACGCGATTATTGCAGCCGACCTACGCCAATTTGCTTAATTTTCAACTGCCTAAGACTTTTTTTGCCGCATTTTTGAGAGACTACGCTTCGCGGTGAACAGCAACGCTCCCGCCAACAGCAGCATGCCGCTGCTGGCCCTGAAGTCCCCCATCAATCAGCAGGGCTTCGACTACTGGAATGCCAAGCGCGGCAGCCGGTGCATGCCCGCGCGCTGCGACATCGACCCTTCGGAGATTCTGAAGATCCTGCCGCACATCTTCCTGCTCGACGTGCGGGCCGAGCCCCTGGACTTCCGCTACCGGCTGATCGGCACCAAGATGGACGAGCACATGATGGGCAGCTACACGGGCCTTTGGATGAGCGCCATCCCGCATCAGAAGGCGCCGAGCCGGATCTGGTCCTCCTGCCGCCAGGTCTTCGAATCGCGGGCACCGCTCAGCAGCGACGTGCCCTATGTCGGCAAGAACAAGGAATTCCTCACCACCGAAGACCTGATCATGCCGCTCTCCGACGACGACGATCAGGTCAACATGCTCTTCGTCACGGTGGGCTTCGTTTAGACTTCGTGAGCTTTGACGGCGCCGGTCCTCACCCCCGCCGGTCGACGACGCGCACCGCCTTGCCCTCCGAACGCTGGATACTGCCCGGCGGCAGTAGGCAGACCTCGCTGGTGACACCGATGGTCTGCTTCACGCGCTCGCGCAGGTCGCGGGCGATCTCCGGCCCCTGGGCTAGGCTGTCGCCGTCGCGCGGCTCCACCTTCAGGGTCAGAGCGTCGAGCGCGCCCTTGCGCAGAAGCTCCAACTGGTAGTGCGGGGCCAGGCGCGTGTCGCCGAGCAGCAGCTCCTCGAACTGGCTGGGAAAGACATTGACACCGCGCAGGATGATCATGTCATCCGCGCGCCCGGTGATCTTCGCGAAGCGCCGCATGGAGCGGGCGGTCGGCGGCAGCAGGCGGGTGAGATCGCGGGTGCGGTAGCGGATCAGCGGCAGCGCCTCCTTGGTCAGGGTGGTGAAGACCAGCTCCCCCTCCTGCCCGTCCTCCAGCGCTGCGCCGCTCTCAGGGTCGACGATCTCGGGATAGAAGTGGTCCTCCCAGATGACCGGGCCGTCCTTGGCTTCGACGGACTCGCAGGCGACCCCGGGGCCGATGACCTCCGAGAGACCGTAGACATCCACCGCGTCCAGCCCGCAGCGCCGCTCGATCTCCTGCCGCATAGGCTCGGACCAGGGCTCCGCCCCGAAGGTGCCGATGCGCAGCGACGTCCGGGCCGGGTCCAGCCCCTGGGCTTCAAAAGCATCGGCCAGGTTCAGCATGTAGGACGGCGTGCACATGACGATGTCGGGCGCGAAGTCCTGGATCAGCCGTACCTGCCGCAGCGTCCGGCCGGCGGAGACCGGCACCACCGTACAGCCCAGGCGCTCGGCCCCGTAGTGCGCGCCCAGCCCGCCGGTGAAAAGGCCGTAGCCGTAGGCGATGTGGACCCGGTCGCCGGGCCGCCCGCCGGCGGCATGGATCGAGCGCGCCATGAGCCCGGCCCAGGTCTCGATGTCGCGGCGCGAGTAGCCCACCACCGTAGGCTTGCCGGTGGTGCCGCTGGAGGCGTGGAGGCGGATCACCCGGTCCATCGGCAGGGCGAAGAGGCCGAAGGGATAGGTCTGGCGCAGGTCCTCCTTGGTGGTGGCGGGAAACTTCGCCAGGTCGGCGGGTTCGCGGAAGTCGACGGGGTGCACGCCGGCGGCTTCGAACTTCTGCCGGTAGTGGGGCACCCTGTCGTAGGCATAGGCCAGCACAGACTTCAGCCGCTTCACCTGCAGCGCTGTGATCTCGTCCCGGCTGGCGGTCTCGATGGGATCGAGACCTGCGTGACTCTTGGTCGCCATGGCCTTACCCCCAGACCGCTGCGCGGTCTTCGCGGTAGGCCGCCATGGCCTCGGCGAAGTCGGCGCTTTCGAGCGCACGCCGCTGCAGGGCGCGGTAGCCGTCACAGAACGGGTCGAAGCCGGTGTCGAAGCAGTCCGCCAGCAACGCCTTGGCGTAGCGGCAGCCGGCGGAGTTGGCGCCCGCGTAGTCGGTAATCAGCGCCTCGAAAGCCTTCTCGGCATCGTCTTCCTCGACCAGGTGATCGACGAGGCCGATGCGCTCCGCTTCGGACCCGCCGATCATGGCGCCGCCGATGATCATCGCCTTGGCGCGCCCCAGACCGATGTAGCGGGCCAGCCGCCAGGTGCCGAGGCCCGGGATCAGCCCCTCCTTGACCGCCGGCAGGCCCAGTCTGGCCGAGGGCGTGCAGACCCGCAGGTCGGCCGCGAGGGCGAGCTGCAGGCCGCCGCCCAGGGCATAGCCGCGGATCAGGCAGAGGACGAGCTTGTCCATGGTCTCGAAGACCCGCAGCGCCTGCTCCCAGATCTCGAAGTAGCGCGGCGCTATCAGGCCCGCCGCCAGATCCTTGAGGTCGATGCCGGTGGAAAAGGCCCGGCCCTGGCCGGTGATGGCGACCATCCGCAGGGAAGGGTCGACGGCGATCCGCTGCGCCACGTCCAGCAATTCCTCGGCGCCGCGCATGGCGATCGCGTTCAGTCTTTGCGGGCGCCTCAGTTCCAGCCAGCCGATCGGGCCGTCCTTCTCGAAGCCCAGAGAGCTGTAGGAATGCGTGTCGTACGAATGCGTGTCGTCTGCGTCAGGCATCTCGTCTCCTGTTCCGCGGCTGGGTTCGAGGCCGAGATAGCGAAGCGATGCCGCCGAAAACAGGGGGGCGGCTTCCGTCTGGCCGAAAGGGAACGCTTGGAGTCCGAAATGCTGCGGCTGCTAGGCAGCAGCCGCGCCTTCTCTTCAGGCCGCCGAGGGCAAGGCACGCCGCCGGCGCTGTGCGTGAAAGGCGCGGCGGTAGGCTTGCGGCGTGGCGTCGAAGTGCCGCCGGAAGTGCTTGCGCAGGGTCAACGCGGAACCGAAGCCGCAACGCAGCGCCACTTCCTCGACCATCAGGTCGGAGGTTTCCAAGACCTGACGCGCCAGGCGCAGGCGCTGGACCGCCAGCCAGCGCAGCGGCGGACAGCCGGTCTCGTCGTGAAAGCGGCGGGTGAAGGCGCGCACCGAGAGACAGGCATGGGCTGCCATCTGCGCCACCGTGAGGGGCCGGGCCAGGTGTTCCAGCACCCAGCGCCGCGTCGGCTCCAGGCTGCAGGACCGCGCCGGCCCCAGCGCGCAGGGGATCTGCTGGGCGTACTCGCCGCCGCGGTGGGGGCCGAAAACCATGTGGCGGGCGATCTCGTTGGCCAAGGCCTGCCCAAAGTCGCGGCGCACCATGTGCAGGCAGAGGTCGATGCCCGCGGTCACGCCGGCGGCGGTCAGGATATCGCCCTCGTCGACGTAGAGCACGTCGGGGTCGACCCGCACCCCGGGGAAGAGTGCCGCCATGCCATCGACGCATTTCCAGTGCGTGGTGGCGCGGCGGCCGTCGAGCAGCCCGGCGGCGGCAAGGACGAAAGAGCCGGTGCAGAGCGCTGCGATGCGGCAGCCGCGCGCATGGGCGCGGCGCAGGGCGGCGAGAAGTTCGCCGGGAAGGCCATCGGCAAAGCCCCGGTCCAGATCGGCCATGGTCCCTGGAACCACCACGGTCTGCGCCGTCTCTACCGCTGCCAGACCTTCCTCCACCCCGAGCGTCATGCCCTCGTGCGGCCGCAGCGGCCCGCGGCCCGCATGGCAGGAGCGCACGAGGTAGCGCCCGCGGGCGCCGATCGCGAAAACGCTGAAGGCCGCCGCGAACTCGAACAGCACCGGGTGGGGCGGCAGGAGGATGGTCAGGGCATGCCGTGAAACCAGGCCATCCACCGGGGTCAGGTCAAGCATCGGAAAGCCTCCGCAGGGGCTGGGCGGCGTCCTAACGGAAGATACGTTTCTGCGGCTGGTGCTCTTCCCCGGTGCCTAGACGCGGATGGCATCCAGGTCGCAGGCGGCGGCCACGCCGAGCCCCCGCTTGGCGAGCGGGAAGAGGCTTGCCGTCGCCACCGCAAAAGCAAGCTCGGCCAGGACCGCTTCGCCGAATTCGCGGCGCACGGCCTCGACCCGCGCGGCGAGGTCCGGCCAGCTCCCGGCCACCGCCTGGCCGTACTCCAGCGCCAGGCGCTCGCCCGGCGGCAGGCTGTTGGCGTTGCGCAGGGCCGCCTGAATGCGGTCGGCGGGTATGCCGTCCTTGAGGGCGTAATCGACCGCCACCTGCAGGCAGTCGCCGCAGTCCTGCGCGCGGAGTGCACCGAGCCGCGCCATGGTGATGAGGGCCCGCGAAGCCGCGCGCCGGTGCCCGGCCAGGGGAAAGAAGAACAGAAGCTTCCAGAAGATGCCCGGGCTGGCCCCGGCTGCGTCGCGCAGCCAGCCGAATTGCCGTGGGTTCTGCTTATTCAGGCGGTTGAGGAGACCGCGTTCGATCCAAGCCATTTCGAGGGTCCTGTGACGCTGTCAAAGAAAGGACGGTCCGATGCGGCCGGCAAGGTCCGGCGGCAGGCTGCACAGGGGACGTCGGGCCGTCAATCCGATTCTTGCGCGCAGGCTGCTGGTCTTCCCGACAGCTTGGCCGCGGCTCCCTGCCATCGAATTGACACCCGACCAAGGTGGATCTAGCGCGCGATCCGCCCCATAGTGTATGCGACCATGAATTGTAGAGTCTGCTAATTTTCCAATCAAACCGCGAGCGGAGAATGAAGGCATGCGGGCGTTTGCGATCTGCCTTCTCGCGGCTCTTGGCTTGCCGGCACAGATCGATGCTGTTCTGGCCCAGAACGCCGAGGGCGAACTCGCCACGGCGGCGCAGAACCCGGTCGCCAACCTCATCAGCCTGCCGCTGCAGAACAACACCTTCTTCGGGGTCGGAGCGGACGACGATACAGCCAACGTGCTGAACATCCAGCCGGTGATCCCCTTCACGATCGGCGACTGGAACCTGATCAACCGGACCATCGCGCCGGTCATCTATCTGCCCGACCTTACCCGGGGCCTGGAGAGTCTGCCCGAGGGCATCGAGGGCGGCAGCTCCTTCGGGCTCGGCGACATCAACCACACCATCTTTGTATCGCCGGCTCAGCCCGGCGACATCATCTGGGGCATCGGACCGTCGATCACCCTACCGACGGCAACGGACGAGCAACTGGGGTCGGAGAAGTGGAGCGCCGGGCCCTCCGCCGTGGTGCTGATCACGCCGAAGCCCTGGGTGGCCGGCGCCCTGGTCCGCCAACTCTGGTCCTTCGCCGGTGACGACGACCGGGCGGACGTCAGCCAGTTCCTGCTGCAGCCCTTCGTAAACTACAATCTCGACGACGGCTGGTACCTAGTCTCGGCCCCGATCCTGACGGCGAACTGGGAAGCCGATTCCGACGACCGCTGGGTGGCGCCGGTCGGCGGCGGCCTCGGCAAGATCTTCACCATTGGCAGCCAGCCGATCAACTCCAGCCTCCAGAGCTACTATAATCTCGAGAGCCCCACCGCCGGACCCGACTGGTCGCTGCGCTTTCAGGTGCAGTTCCTGTTTCCGCAATGATCATCCGCTTCGGGTCCTTGCTGCTGCCGGCCCTGCTACTGATGCAGCCGTCTTCGGCCAAACCGGCCGACAATTGGGACTTTGTCCTGGCACCCTATTTCCTCGCGCCGACGATCCAAGGCGAGGCCGGTGCGGGGCGCTTCCTGAACGGCGCCGGGGTCGACGTCGATACGCGCGACATTCTGGAGGCGCTCGATCTCGGCGGCATGATCCACGCCGAGGTGCGGCACAGCAGCGGCTTCGGCGTCATCGTCGACTATGCCTTCATGGATCTCTCCAGCGAATCCTCTGGGCCGCTTCTGCCCGGCACCACCATCAAGGGCGATGTGTTCCAGGGCACCTTGGAAGCCTACGGCAGCTACCGTTTCGATCTCTCGGATCACAAGCTCGACCTCTATGCCGGCATCCGCTGGTGGGACATCGACGTGGAGGTGAGCCGCCGTGGCGCCCCAGGCCCCGGCGAACTCTTCGACGGCGGTGACGATTGGGTGGATCCGGTGATCGGCACCCGCTGGGTCGCCGAATGGTGGCCCGGCTGGCGCATAAGCCTTGCCGGCGATCTGGGCGGCTTCGGCGCGGCCTCGGATTTCAGCGCCAACGCCCAGGTGCTGGCGATCTACGATGCCTGGGAGAACGTTTCTTTCGCCCTCGGCTACCGGGTGTTGAGCGTCGACTATGACAACGACGAAGGCGGGACGCCCGGTTTTTTCGCCTACGATACCGTGACCCACGGACCGATGGCCGGCGTCCTGCTTCGCTTCTGAGGTCGTGCGGTCCGCCCGCACAGCGGACTGTCAGAGCGCAGACGGGCCAAACTCGGCAGCCGGCCTAGGCTCTTGACGAAGGCCGGCCCGGCGCCTAGGGTCCGGGGACTATGACCGGAATTCAGGGACTTCTGTCGCTTCGACTTATTGCCCCGGCCGCCTGAAGAGCGCGCCGGGTAAAGCCGTCGTCCGACAGTCCCAAGCCCTGAAAAAGGTTCGCTCCCATGAGCGCCAAACTCTCCGAAAGCTCAAGATTTCAAAGTGGTAGCATTGTGCGCGGCTGCCTGAGGCCCGGTCCTGCAGGCGGTCTTGCGGGTCGTTACGCCCGGCTGCGACTTATCGGCCGCCGCTGCGCCCTGTCGATCAGACAAAGGGTGGCGCCGCAGCGGCTGTAGCCGAGGCCACAGAGACCCGAGACACTGACTTTAAGAGACACCTGCCGGCGGGACGCCGGACTTCCGAAGAGATCGTGAGAGTCCGCCCCGGCCGGCGCCAAGGAGCAAGACCATGACCCGCGAGACGCCGCGCAAGACCCCCGCAGATGGCGGGGCGGTAAACCCCGGCGACAAGTACGCCGCCTTCAAACCCATCGACCTGCCCGACCGCCAGTGGCCGGGCCGGGTGATCACCGCACCGCCGATCTGGTGTTCCGTCGACCTGCGCGACGGCAACCAGGCGCTGATCGAACCCATGGACGGGCCGCGCAAGCGCCGCATGTTCAGTCTCCTCGTCGAGATGGGCTTCAAGGAGATCGAGGTGGGCTTTCCTTCCGCCTCGCAGACCGACTTCGACTTCGTGCGCGAACTGATCGAGGACGATCTGGTACCCGACGACGTCACCATCCAGGTCCTGACCCAGTCGCGCGAACACCTGATCGAACGCACCTTCGAGAGCATCGAAGGGGCCAAGCGGGTCATCGTCCATCTCTACAACTCCACCTCCACCCTGCAGCGGCGGGTGGTCTTCGGTCTCGACCGTGCCGGCATCGTCGACATCGCGGTGAAGGGCGCCGAGCAGATCCGCGACCTGACGGCGCAGGTCAGCGGCACCGAGATCATCCACCAGTACTCGCCGGAGAGCTTCACCGGCACCGAGATGGATTTCGCCAAGGAGGTCTGCGAGGCGGTGATGGACGTCTGGCAGCCGACGCCGGAGAACAAGGTGATCTTCAACCTGCCGGCCACCGTGGAGATGTCGACGCCGAACATCTATGCCGACCAGATCGAGTGGTTCCACCGCAACATCAAGGACCGCGAGTCGATCGTGCTGTCGCTGCATCCCCACAACGACCGCGGCACCGGCGTCGCCGCCGCCGAACTGGGCGTGATGGCCGGCGCCGACCGCATCGAGGGCACGCTGTTCGGAAACGGCGAGCGCACCGGCAACGTCGATGTCGTCACCCTGGGCCTGAACCTCTTCACCCAGGGCATCGACCCGGGGATCGACTTCTCCGACATCGACCGGGTGCGCGAGACGGCGGAGTACTGCAACCAGCTGCCGGTCCACCAGCGCCATCCCTATGCCGGCGATCTGGTCTACACGGCTTTCTCCGGCTCTCACCAGGACGCCATCAAGAAGGGCATGGCGGCCATGAAGCAGAGCAACTCCGGCCTTTGGGAGGTGCCCTACCTGCCCATCGACCCGCAGGACGTCGGCCGCACCTACGAGGCCGTCGTGCGCATCAACAGCCAGTCGGGCAAGGGCGGCGTCGCCTACATCCTGCAGACCGAGTACGGCCTGGACCTGCCGCGCAAGCTGCAGGCCAGCTTCACCCAGAAGGTGCAGGAGCAGGCGGACACCAGCGGCAAGGAGATCACGCCGCAGCAGATCTGGTCGCTCTTCGAAGCCACCTACCTGAGCCCGCGTCAGCCCTATGCCTTCGTCGAGCATCGCTCGGTGCCCGACACCCATGCCTCGGAAAAGCGCCTGCTGACCGCGGTGATCGAGGAGAATGGACAGCGCCGCGAGATTCAAGGCACCGGCAACGGCCCCATCGCCGCCTTCGTCGACGCGCTCGGCAAGGAATGCGGCATCGACATCAAGGTGCACGACTATCACGAGCACGCCATCAGCGCCGGCGCCGATGCGAAAGCCATCGCCTACGTCGAAACCGAAGCGGCCGATGGAACCGTCTACTGGGGCGTGGGGCGCCATGCCAACATCGTGGTCGCCTCCCTCGATGCGGTGATCTCCGCGGTCAATCAGATGGCCGCGGCGGAACCCAAGGCCCCCGGGCGCGCCGCCTGAGCGGCGCGGCGCCGGACTTGCCGGCGGTTTTGCATCCTCCCTGCGGGGGGTCGGCAGCCCACGCTGGTCCCCCAAGAGGACTAATCCGGAAATCCCTTTGTCAGCCCCTCTGCCGCGGGCTATGCAAGAGGCGGGAGAGAGGGGCGGCCGAACCGGTGCGATGGGCGCGAAGCAAGCCGGCGGCGGCCCGCTGCGACGAGGTCGATGCGCTATGTCCGGCCAAGAGTCGGGGTCCGGCGGGAAGCCGGGCCAGGGATCCGGTCGTTTCCTGCGCCCTGCCGCGGTCCGGGAATGCGGCGCGCTGACGGCGCTGGCGCTGCGCTCCAAGGCCTATTGGGGCTACGATCCGAACTTCATTCAGGCCTGCCGCGACGAGCTGACCATCCGGCCCGAGCACGTGAAATCCGGGCGGGTGGTGGTCCTGGTCGAGGAAGCGACCGTTCTGGGCCTCTATGCCCTGCTGCCGGAACGGCGTCCGGAGGAGGCCGACGTGCGCCATTTCTTCATCGAGCCGGCAGCCATCGGTCATGGCCTGGGGCGGCTGCTCTGGGACGATCTGGTGGCCAAGGCCCGCAGCGAGGGCATCAAGCGCCTGAAAATCGAGAGCGATCCCTTCGCCATGGGCTTCTACCGCGCCATGGGGGCGACCCTGGCCGGCAAGATGCGCGCGCCGGTGAAGGGCCCGGGCGGCGCCGACCGCTACCTGCCCGTGCTCTACTACGACGTCTGACCCGCTACGCCACCTGAAAAGCCCGGAATGAATGGGGCGGAACCGCCACCTTGACGGTCCAGGGTGCAAGCGGCCGGCCGCCGCCCTATATTCAAAGCCTGTGAAGATCGCCAGGACGACCCCGCCATGAGCCTCCCTGAAGACCCCCGTTCCCTGCTTGAAGACCTGATCGGCAAGGCCAAGACGGCCGGTGCCGACGGCGCCGATGCCGTTCATTTCGAATCCATCGGCCTCGCCCACGCCCAACGCCTGGGCAAACCCGAGAAGCTGGAGCGCGAGGAGAGCCACGACATCGGTCTCAGGGTCATGATCGGCAAGCGACAGGCGATCGTCTCCTCCACCGATGTCAGCGCCGAGAGCCTGGGCCAGCTGGTCGAGCGCGCCGTGGCCATGGCCCGGGTGGTGCCGGAGGACCCTTACTGCGGGCTTGCCGAGGAAAGCGAGCTTGCGCGGGCCTTTCCGGACCTGGACATCCTCGATCCGGAGGAACCGCCGGCCGAGCTGCTGATCGAACGCGCCCGGGCCTGCGAGGAAGCGGCCCGCGCGGTCAAGGGTGTCACCAACTCCGAAGGCGCGGAAGCGGGCTGGAGCCGGGCCGGCATCACCCTGGTCACCTCCAACGGCTTCGTCGGCAGCTATGCCCGCTCGAGCCATTCGGTCGGCACCTCCGTGGTCGCCGGCGAAGG
Organism: Rhodospirillales bacterium BBD 1991-14; assembly: GCA_001657395.1. GTDB lineage: Bacteria > Pseudomonadota > Alphaproteobacteria > Kiloniellales > Kiloniellaceae > Pelagibius. Next base: position 282,144 of record LYSY01000008.1, read on the forward strand.
CCTGGGCATGGAAAGCGACTACGAGTTTTCCACCGCGGTCTTCGGCGCGGAACTGGAAGACCCGGAAGAGGTCGGCCGCAGCGCCGGCGAGCGCGCCGTGCGCCGCCTCGGCGCGCAGAAGCCGGAAACCGAAAGACTGCCGGTGGTCTACGACCCGCGGGTTTCCATGGGCCTGCTGCGTCACTTCGCCGGCGCCATCTCCGGCCCGGCCATCGCCCGCGGCACCTCCTTCCTGAAAGACAGGATGGGCGAGCGCGTTTTCGCCGAGGGCATCGCCATCATCGACGACCCGCACCGTCCCCACGGCCTGGGCTCCAAGCCCTTCGACGCCGAAGGCCTGGCCAACAGCAGGCTGAACCTGGTCGAGGACGGCGTCCTGCAGACCTGGGTCATGGACCTGAGTTCGGCGCGCCAGCTCGGCCTGAAAAGCACCGGCCATGCGTCGCGCGGCACGTCCAGCCCGCCCTCGCCCTCGACCTCCAACCTCTACATGGCACCGGGCAGCGTCAGCCGCGCCGACCTGCTGGGCGGCATCGAGCGGGGCTTCTACGTCACCAGCATGATGGGCATGGGCATCAACGGCGTCACCGGCGACTACTCGCGCGGTGCCACGGGCTTCCGCATCGAAAAGGGCGAACTGACGACGCCGATCAGCGAGGCCACGGTGGCCGGCAACCTGAAGGATATGTTCCTGAATCTGACCCCGGCGGACGACCTGACCTTCAAGTACGCCACCAATGCCCCGACCCTGCGCATCGACGGCATGACCCTGGCGGGTGCCTGATCGACGTTCCAGCATATTTATACCCGGATAAAATTGACAAGGATTTTTATCCGGGTATAAATTCCGGGAAGAGACAGCGATTCCCGGAAGGAACGATGATGTCAGGGACAGAAACCGGCCGCTTTACGGTCTTTGAAGGCTTTACCCGCCTGGCCGCCGGATCGCTGGCCGAGGTCACCCTGGCGGTGAAGGGTGCCGAGGAGCAGGGCGTCGAAGCGCCGCTGCTGGTGTTCGACGACGCCAGCGGCCAAGTTATCGATGTCGATACCAGGGGCGACGCCGAGGAGATTGTCGCCCGCCTTTCAAGCCCGCCCCAAGCCTCCGGGAAGCCCTCAGCCGACCGCAGCAGCCGCCCGCGGGGACGCCCCAAGCTGGGCGTGGTCTCCGGTGAAGTCACCCTGCTGCCGCGGCACTGGGACTGGCTGCGCAGCCAGCCCGGCGGCGCCTCAGCCAGCCTGCGCAAGCTGGTGGACGCGGCACGGAAGAACGATGCCGCCGGCCCCCGGCAGGCGCGCGAAGCGGCCTACCAGTTCATGGCTGCTTTGGCCGGCGATCTGCCCGGCTTCGAGGACGCTATCCGGGCTCTCTTTGCCGGCGACCGGGCGCGATTTGGCGCCTTGATCGACGCCTGGCCGAGGGATGTCCGCGATCACTGCCGGAAAATGACGGCTTCAGCCTTCTCGCGAGAAGCCGTTTAGGCGGGCCCCGCCGAGGTCACCATCTGCAGCGCATTGGGCAGCGGCCGGATGGTGACCGGAAGGCGGGCGACAATATCGCCGTCGGCCTGCAACGGCGCGCGGCCTTCGCCTTCGATCCGGATGTCCCGGCCGGAGACGATCTTGAAACCGCGCGAAACCGGCAAGCGGTCACGCTGCAGCGCCACAGCGTAGCGCAGGGTGTTGAAGGCGTCGCCGTAGCGGAACAGGCAGACTTGGAAAAGCGGTTCGTCGAGCCGTGCGTCCGGCGCCAGCAGATAGCGCCCGGCGTAGAAGCGCGCGTTGCTGACCACCACCGAGGCCGCCTCGTAAGACACGCCGTCCACGGTGACTTGGAGCGGCGGCGGCTGGCGGCGGCACATCTGGTGCAGGCTCTCCACCACGTAGGCGCCCTTGCCGATCAGGCGCTTCAGGCGCAGATCCAGGCCCTCCACCACCCGCGCATCGAACCCGGCGCCGGCCATCAGGGAAAAAATGCGGCCCTCACCGTCCGGGCCCTCGGTGCGGCCCAGGCTGACAGGACGGACCGTCCCGCGGGCGATCACCCGGGCGATCTGCCGCGGCACGATCTGCAGGCCCAGTTCCGCCGCCAGCACGTTGGCCGTGCCCAGGGGCAGGACCGCCAGGGGCGGGCGCCGTTCCGGCGGCGTCAATGCGACAAGCCCGTTGACCACCTCGTTGATGGTCCCGTCGCCGCCCGCGGCGACCACCAGGTCATGCTCCTGCACATCCGCCTCGGCGGCGAAGTGCCCGGCATCCCCGGGGCCGGTGGTCGGGCGCACGTCCATGGCGCAGCCAAGGTCGGCCAGGTCGGCGAGCACGGCTTCGAAGCGCCGCCGGCGGCTGCCGCCTGCGGTCGGATTGTAGATCACCAGCAGCCGTCTTGCGGCTCTGGCAAGGGTGGTCGAATCGGGCATGGAAGGCGGGATCATACTGACTTTCGCCGGGCTGTCTAACGTCTCTTCTTGTGCGTCGCAGCATGGCCGGAAAGGGTTAAGAATCCGGCCTCTTGAGCCGTGACCTCCCGCGGGGCCGCATGGTAAGCTCCGCCATCCAGCAACGGTGTTTGGCCGGCCCTGCCCGGGGGCCGGCACGGTGCGCATTGTCAGACAAAAGCAAATCCCCGAAGCAGAAGATCGACCTTCGCGACGAGTCGACCAAGATCCTGGTCCGCCGCCTGCTGCGCGACTACGTGATCGAGCACAAGTACCGCATCGCGCTGGCCCTTGTCGGCATGGCGATCGTGGCCGCCACCACCGCCGGCTTCACCCAGCTCATCAAGCCGGTGGTCAACGACATCTTCGGCGAAAAGCGCGCGGACCTGCTCTACCCGGTCGCGCTGACTACCATCGCCGTCTTCACGCTGCGCGGCTTTGCCACCTATGGCCAGGCGGTCCTGATGAGCAGCGTCGGCCACCGGGTCGTGGCCAAGATCCAGCAGCAGCTCTTCGACAAGCTGATCGGTGCCGATCTGGCGTTCTTCCACCACAACGCCCCCGGCGCCCTGGTGGCGCGCTTCATCAACGACGTGAACCTGCTGCGCAACACCACTTCAAACACGCTGACCGCCATCGGCAAGGACAGCCTGACCGCCATCGCGCTGATCGGCGTGATGTTCTACGAGGACTGGCTGCTGGCGCTGCTGACCTGCGTGGTGCTGCCCCTGGCGATCATGCCCTCGGTGCGGGTCGGCCGCTCCATGCGCAAGGTCTCCGGCAGGAACCAGATCCAGGTCGGCCGCCTGACGACGCTGCTGGACGAGGCCTTCCAGGGCATTCGCCACGTGAAGTCCTATGTTATGGAAGGCTATGAGTCCAAGCGCGCGCAGGAGGCCATCGACGAGGTCTTCGCGCTCAACATGAAACAGGCGCGGGTGAGCAACGTGCTGCACCCGATCATGGAGGCGCTGGGCGGCTTTGCCATCGCCGCGGTCATCCTCTACGGCGGCAACGAGGTAATCGCCGGAAACCGCGAGCCCGGCTCCCTCTTCGCCTTCATCTTCGCGCTGCTGCTGGCCTACGAGCCGCTGAAGCGCCTGAGCAAGCTGAACAACATCCTGCAGAACGGCCTGGCGGCGGCGCAGCGCGTGTTCGAGGTGCTGGACCGCGAGCAGGAAATCCGCGATCCGGTGGACGCAAGGGAACTCGCGGTCGCCGGCGGCCGGGTGCGGTTCGAGCAGGTGCACTTCTCCTACGACGGCGCGAAAGCCGCCCTCCACGGCGTCGACCTGGAAGCGCCGGCCGGCAAGACGGTGGCCCTCGTCGGGCCCTCCGGCGCCGGCAAGTCGACGATCCTCAACCTGATCCCGCGGTTCTACGATCCCGAAGCCGGCCAGGTCAGCATCGACGGCCAGGACGTCCGCAGCGTCACGCTGGACTCGCTGCGGCGCTCCATCGCCCTGGTCAGCCAGGAAATCCTGCTGTTCGACGACACGGTACGGGCCAACATCGCCTACGGCCGCCCCGGCGCCAGCGCCGAGGAAATCGAAAAGGCCGCCCAGATGGCCGGGGCCCACGGCTTCATCACGGACCTCACCAACGGCTACGAGACCCAGGTCGGCCCGCGCGGCAGCAACCTCTCCGGCGGCCAGCGCCAGCGCGTCGCCATCGCCCGCGCAATTCTGAAGGACGCGCCGATCCTGCTGCTCGACGAAGCCACCTCCGCCCTGGACAGCGAGTCGGAGCGCCATGTGCAGGCCGCCCTCAACACGCTGATGGCCGGGCGCACGACCTTCGTCATCGCCCACCGCCTCTCCACCGTGGTCGACGCCGACATCATCTATGTGATGGAGAGCGGCCGGATCGTGGAGCAGGGCAATCATGCGGAACTTCTCGCCCGCGGCGGGCACTACGCCAGGCTCTATGCGCTGCAGTTCGCCCAGCAGGAGGACGCGGCAGCCAAAGCGCCCGCCGAGGCCTCGCCGGACCAGAGCCTGCGGGCGCAGGCCTAAGGTTGGTGTGCTGATCGAACCGCTGAAGCCATGAAGATTCTCAAGACCTGGCTGAAGACCGATCAGGCCCAGGCAATCCTGTCCGTCGTTCTGGCCGGGCTGATCTGGCTGTTCTATCTGACGGTGCGCTGGCAGCGCCGCATCGATCCGGAGACCCGCGCGCTTCTGGAGGCGGGCAAGCCGGTGATCATCTGCTACTGGCATGGCCGCATGTTCTTTCTCGCCGGCGCCTGGCGCAAGCGGCCGAAGACGCTCGGCTTCCTCAACTCCGCCCATCGCGACGGCCGGCTGATCGCCCGGGCGCTGGTGCGCATTGGCTATACGTCGGTGCTCGGCTCCAGCCGCCGCGGCGGCGCCATGGCGCTCAGGGAGATGAGCCGCCACCTGCGCGCGGGCACGCCCATGGCGATCACCCCCGACGGGCCAAAGGGCCCGCGCATGCGGGCCAAGGCGGGGGCGGTGAAAGCCGCCCAGATCACCGGCGTGCCGCTGGTCGCCTTCACCGGCAGCGCCGCGCCGCGCAAGCTCTTCAAGACCTGGGACCGCTTCTGCCTGCCGCTGCCGCTGTCGCGGGCGCCGGTCTACTGGGGCCCGCCGATCTATGTGCCACGCGATGCCGACGCGGAGATGCTGGAGGCCTGCCGCCAGGCCGTCGAGGAGTCCCTGAACCGCCTGACCAACGAGGCCGAGCGCAGCCTGGGCCAGGAAGAGACCGAGGCAGCGCCGGAGGGAGACTCGGACAGCAAGGGGTCCGATAAGGCGCGGGGACGCCATGCGCGCGCCTGACTTCTGGGCCCGCGACGGCGCGCTGCCGCGGCTGCTGACACCCCTGGGCCAGGCATACCACCTTGCAGGCCTGCTGCGCCGCCGGCTCGCGGCGCCGTGGAGGGCACCGGTCCCGGTCCTCTGCGTCGGCAATCTCGTTGCCGGCGGCGCCGGCAAGACACCGGTCGTCCTGGCCCTGATCACCGATCTGAAAGATCGGGGGCTGAAGCCTGCAGCGATCACCCGCGGCTACGGCGGCAGCGCCGCAGGACCGCTGCGGGTCAAGCCCGAAGACCACAACGCGGACCTGGTGGGGGACGAGGCGCTGCTGCTGGCCGCCGCCGCGCCCACCTGGGTCGCCGGCGACCGGGCCGCCGGCGCGCGCGCCGCCGCCGAGGCGGGCGCCGAGGTCATCGTGATGGACGACGGCTTTCAGAACCCCGGTCTGCACAAAGACCTTTCCCTGGTGGTCGTAGATGGCGCGACCGGTTTCGGCAACGGGCGCGTCATTCCGGCCGGTCCTTTGCGGGAGAGCCTGCGCGGCGGTCTGGCGCGCGCCGACGCCGTCGTGATGGTGGGTGAAGACCGCCTTGTGTCCGAGCAGCGCCGCCTCCTGGACGACCTGCCGGTCCTCGGAGCATGGCTGGTGCCCGCGGACACCGGCCTTGCCGGCACCAGAGTCTTCGCTTTCGCCGGGATCGGACGGCCTACGAAGTTCTTCGAGACCCTGCGCGGCCTGGGGGCCGACCTGGCCGGCTGCGAGGCCTTCGCCGACCACCAGCCCTACTCCGAAGCGACCCTGGCGCGCCTGCGCGCGGCGGCAAAGGCCCTGGACGCCAGACTGGTCACCACGGCGAAGGATGCCGCCCGCCTGGGCCCCGCCGTGCCGGAGGACATCAGCGTGCTTGACGTCACGCTCGCCTGGGACGACAAGCAGGCGCTGGACGCGCTGCTGGCGGGTGTGCTGCCGGCGGACCACCGAAACCCCTCCCCGGAAGCCGCAGCAGGGCGATGACCAAGAGAAAGAGCTGGGCCCGCCGCCAACACCCGGTCTACCGCGCCCTGCGCCGTCTGCGCCAGGGCGGCGAAGGCCTGGCGCAGTGCCTGGTGCTGGGGCTCTGCTGGCTGCTGCCGGTGGACTGGGCCTCCGGGCTGGGCGGCTGGGCCGCCCGCAGCGTCGGCCCGCGCCTCGGCGTCAACCGCCGTGCCCTCGATCACATGGCCATCGCCTTTCCCGAGATGGACGAGGCAGAGAAGCGGCGCATTCTGGTCGGCATGTGGGACAACTTCGGACGCATGGTGGCGGAGTACCCGCATCTCGGCACCATCGCCGACCCTGCCTCCGGCCGCATGGAGGTCCACGGCGCCGAGCGGCTGGACCCGCTGCGCGCGGCGGGGCGGCCCTTCATCGTCGCCTCGGCGCATATGGCCAATTTCGAACTGATGCCGATCGCCGCCTACCGCGCCGGCCACAACCTGAGCGTCGTCTCGCGGCCGGTGAACAATCCGCTGATCCAGCGCATCCTGATCTTCTTCCGCGAGCGGCCGACCGGCAACTGGGGCAAGATCCCCAAAGGCGTGGACGGCGCCCGCCAGGCCCTGAAGCTGCTGCGGCAGGGGCTGAACCTGGGTGTCCTGGTCGACCAGCGCAACAGCCAGGGCGTCGCCCTGCCGCTCTTCGGCCGGCCGGCGCGCACCAACCTGGGGATCGCCAAGCTGGCCATCGATTACGATGCCCCGGTCTTTCCGATCCAGCTCGAGCGCCTGGGCGGCGCGCGCTTCCGCCTGACCGTGGAAGCGGCGCTGAAGCGTCCTGATCTGGGCGACAAGCAGGCCGAGGCGGAAGCCATGATGATCGAAATGAACCAGGCGCTGGAGCGCTGGATCACCGCGCGCCCGGCGGACTGGCTGTGGCTGCACCGGCGCTGGGACCGGCCCTGATCCCTAGTTCGGCTTCGGCATCGGCGGCACCAGGAGGGCCGGGTCCAGCCGCTCGGTAAACCAGTTGATGCGCCAGTCGAGATGCGGGCCGGTGGAGCGGCCGGTCGAACCCACGGTGGCGATCTGCTCGCCCTGCTTGACCCTCTGCCCTTCCTCCACCGTCACGCGCTCCAGGTGCAGGAAGGCCGACGACAGGCCGTGGCCGTGGTCGAGGAACAGGGTCACGCCGGTGAAGTACATGTCCGGATGCACCAGCGTGACAACGCCATCGGCGGGCGCCACCACCGGCGTGCCCTGGGGCGCGGCGATGTCGATCCCGAAATGCGGGCGGCGCGGCTCGCCGTTGAGGACGCGCTGCGAACCGTAGACGCCGGAGACGATGCCGATCGCCGGCCAGCGGAACCCGCTGTCGAAGTCGGTTTCGGAGCGGTCGGTCTCGCGCGCCTTAGCCGCCGCCGCGGCGTCGGCGCGGATGCGCGTGACGACGTCGTCGGGCGGCGTCACGAACTTGTTCGGCAGGCCGTCGATACGTTGCACCCGGTATTCGCGCTGGGCGATTTCCAGTGCGCGGGTGGTGACCCCGCCGTCGGCCGCCGTCACCGTCAGGGTCGCCGAGGCGGCGGCATCGCGCCCGAAGCCGAAGATAAAGCGGCCGTCTTCGGTCATGCGCAGCGGCTTGCCGTTCAAAGCCACCGAGGCGCCCGGTGCCGCCTTGCCGAAGACCAGGCCGCCCTGAGACAGGTCGCCGCTCAGCGTTAGAGAATCATCGGCCTGGGCAACGCCGGCCCCGGTCAGGACAAGCAAGACGGCAGCCAGCAACGCACGCATCATGGCAAGCGGGTCCTTCACAAGAGCGAGCCTTGGGGATCGTCGGAAGAGTCATCGGTCTTGCGGCGCACAGGTTTTTTGGACGCAGGCGCTTTAAGCGCAGCGGTCGTGGCTGATGGTTTTTCGGCGCCGCGGGTGACCGGCTGATCGGCACCGCCGGTTGCCGCCGCATGGCGGTTGTCCGCGAACTCGAGGTCCAACGCCAGACCCGCCGTCACGGCGTCCGGGTCGGTGATCGCCCCTTCCGGCCCGCGCACCACGACGTAGCCGCGCTTCAGCACCCGTTTGTACGACATGCTCTCCAGAACGCGGCCCAGGCCGTCCAGTTCGCTGCGCCGCTCCGTCAGCAGGCGCGGGCGCAGCCGCTCCAGCCGCTCGCCGGCAGCGGCCGACTGCTCGCGCTTCACCGCCAGGAGCTGGCGCGGATGGGGCAGCGCCGCGGCGAGGCGATCGAGCTGCCCGCGCCCCTCCGCCGTCAGCCGCTCCCAGGCCGCGCGCAGGCGCTCCGTGCGCTCGTCGAGGCGCTGGGCCATCTCCTCCAGCAGGCGCCGGGGGTCCACGAGGCCGCGGCCGAGACCTTCGAGCTGCATGCGCCGTTCTTCCAGAAGGCGGTTGGAGGCGGCCAGCATGCGGCGCTCCAGATCGGCGCTCTGCACCATCAGGTCACGGCGTACCGGCACCGCCATCTCCGCTGCGGCGGTGGGGGTCGGCGCGCGGCGGTCGGCGGCGAAGTCGATCAGCGTGGTGTCGGTCTCGTGCCCGACGGCGGAGATCAGCGGGATCTCCGATTCGGCGGCGGCGCGCACCACGACCTCTTCGTTGAAGGCCCAGAGGTCCTCCAGGGAGCCGCCGCCGCGCGCCACGATCAGCAGGTCCGGGCGCGGGACGGCGCCGTCGGCGGGCAGGGCATTGAAGCCGCGAATCGCAGCCGCCACCTGCTCCGCCGCACCATCCCCCTGGACCAGCACCGGCCAGACCAGCACGCAGCGCGGGAAGCGATCCTCCAGGCGGTGCAGGATGTCGCGGATCACCGCGCCGGTCGGTGAGGTGACGACGCCGATCACCTCCGGCAGGAAGGGCAGCGGGCGCTTGCGCGCCTCGTCGAACAACCCCTCTTCGGCCAGCTTGCGGCGCCGGTCCTCCAGCAGCTTCAGGAGGGCGCCCTGGCCCGCCAGTTCCAGCGAGTCGATGACGATCTGATACTTGGAGCGCCCGGGATAGCTGGTGATCCGCCCGGAGGCGATGACCTCCATGCCGTCTTCCGGCTGGATCGAGAGCCGGCCCGCCACGCCGCGCCAGCAGACCCCGTCGAGCACCGCGTTCTCGTCCTTCAAAGCGAGATAGAGATGGCCCGAGGCGGCGCGCTTGAATCCGGAAACCTCGCCGCGCACGCGCACACGATCGAAGGTGCCTTCAAGCGTGCGCTTGACTGCCTGGGAGATCTCGGAAACCGAGAATTCCGGGATGTTGCTGATGGCGGGGCCTGCTGCCACAGGGGTCCTTTTCCAGAGTGCCCGCCGGCTGCCGGCGGGCTGAGAATTTGGGCCGTCGTTCGGAGTCGCTATGCTACAAGAGCCCCGCGGTCGAGGCCATGCCCCGTTAGGCGCGCGCGGCGGACCGCGCACCCGATCTCAAACCCAGTTTCCCGAGGGTCCTTGCATGAAAGTTCTGGTGGTTGGCAGTGGCGGGCGCGAGCACGCGCTCTGCTGGACGCTGGCGGCCTCTCCGCTCTGTCACAAGCTGTTCTGCGCGCCGGGCAACGCGGGCATCGCCGAGGATGCCGAGTGCGTCGCCATCGCCGCCGAGGACATCGACGGGCTGCTCGCCTTCGTCGAGGAGGAGGCCATCGACTATGTGGTGGTCGGGCCGGAGGCGCCGCTGGTCCTGGGGCTGGTGGACCGGCTGGCCGCCATCGGCGTGAAGGCCTTCGGCCCCAGCGCGGCGGCGGCGGCCCTGGAGGGGTCCAAGGGCTTCACCAAGGACCTCTGCGCCAAGTACGACATCCCCACCGCCGCCTATGCCCGCTTCACCGAGGCCGAAGCGGCCAAGGCTTACGTCCGCGCGCAGGGCGCGCCCATCGTGGTGAAGGCCGACGGCCTGGCCGCCGGCAAGGGCGTGACCGTCGCGATGACAGAGGACGAAGCCTGTGCCGCCATCGACGCCGCCCTCTCGGAGGGCGCCTTCGGGGATGCCGGCGGCGAGGTGGTGATCGAAGCCTATCTGGAGGGCGAAGAGGCCAGCTTCTTCGCACTGATGGACGGCAACTTCGCCCTGCCCCTGGTGACGGCGCAGGACCACAAGCGCGCCTTCGACGGCGACCAGGGCCCCAACACCGGCGGCATGGGCGCCTACTCGCCGGCCCCGGTGATGACCGAAGCGCTGATCGAAGAGACCATGGCGCGCATCATCCGCCCCACCGTGGCCGCCATGAAGGCGGAGGGCTGCCCCTACAAGGGCGTGCTCTACGCCGGGCTGATGATCACGGCGGAAGGGCCGCAGCTCATCGAGTACAACGTGCGCTTCGGCGATCCGGAATGCCAGGTGGTCCTCATGCGCCTGATGTCCGACCTGCTGCCTGCGCTGATCGCCAGCACCGACGGCGTGCTCTCCACCTTCGACCTGCGCTGGTACGACGAGCCGGCGCTGACGGTGGTGATGGCCGCCAAGGGCTACCCCGGCGCCTACGAGAAGGGCTCGGTCATCAAGGGCCTGGAGGAGGCGGAAGGCAACTCCGACGACATCAAGATCTTCCATGCCGGCACCGCGCGCGGCGAGGACGGCAGCCTGCTGGCATCGGGCGGCCGGGTTCTCGGCGTCACCGCCATGGCCCCCGGCATCGCCCAGGCCCAGGCCCGCGCCTATGGCGCCGTTGATAAGATCGACTGGCCGCAGGGCTTCTGCCGGCGCGACATCGGCTGGCGCGCCGTCGCCCGCGAGGAGGAATAGACACCTTGCCCTTTCCCGAACAGGCCTCCCCCGGACGGGTTCCGGTGCTGGGCACCGAGCGGCTGATCCTGCGCGGACACACGGCCGAGGATTACAAGCACACCCTCGCCCTCTGGGGCGATGCCCGCGTCACCCTCCACATCAGCGGCCGCCCCTCGACGCCGCGCGAATCCTGGGCGCGGCTGCTGAACTACGTCGGCCACTGGGCGCTGATGGGCTTCGGCTACTGGGTGGTGGAAGAGCGGGAGAGCGGACGCTTCCTCGGCGAGGTCGGGATGGCGGAGTTCAAGCGCGACATCACACCCGGGTTCGAGGGCGCGCCGGAAGCCGGCTGGGTGCTGGCTCCCACCGCCCACGGCAAAGGCTATGCCACCGAAGCCATGCGCGCCGTCTTCGCCTGGGCCGAGCAGGCGCGCGGGCCGGAGCGCTATGTCTGCATCGTCGATCCCAAAAACACCGCCTCCATCAAGGTGGCGGAGAAGTGCGGCTTCACGCTCTGGACAGAGACCGACTACATGGGCGGCCCCGCCATCCTGATGGAGCGCCCACCCAAGACCTGACATCGGAACCCTTTGCTCCTTCAGCGGATCGCGCCGATGGCCGCCTCGACCTGCTCGGCGAAGAGCCGCGTGCGCAGCGGCCGGTAGCGGCCGGGCGGAAACACCAGATGGATCGGCACTGAGGCGAAACCGGCGGCCGGCGCCAGACGTTTCAGCCGGCCGGCGGCGACATCATCGCCCACCAGCCAGCGCGGCAGCAGCCCGGCGCCCGCCCCGGCCAACACCGCCTCGTAGGCCGCGTTCAGGACCTCGCAGCGCAGGCGCACGCGGCAGGTCAATTGGCGCGCGCTGCCGTCCCCCGCGGTCATCTGCAGCCGGCTGCCGTAGAGCGGCGCCAGGGCGACCAGCGGCAGCCCGTCGCGAAGATCACCGGCGCTATCGCTATGGTCGCCGAGGTCGAGGTCCGCCGCTGCCACAAGCCAGCGCTCCACCGCGCCGATGCGCCGCGCCAGCAGCTCCTGGCGGTCCACCGGGCCGACCTTCACCTGCAGGTCGGCGCCAATCCCCACCAGATCCACCGAGGCGTCGGTGAACACCAGATCGACATCGACCTCCGGATGGCTGCGCGCGAAGGCGGCGGCCGTGCGCGCGACGATGGTGGGGCCGATGCCCGAGGGGGCGATGACCCGCAGCAGCCCGCTCGGCGCGGAGACCGCCTGCCCCAGGGCTTCGCGGGTCGCCTGCCAGGCGGCCAGCATCTCCATCGCCCGGGGCAGCAGCCGCTCGCCTTCGTCGGTCAAAGTCAGGTCATGGGTGGAGCGCCGCGCCAGGGCGGTCCCCAGACGCGCCTCCAGCGCCGCGAGTTGACGGCTGACGCTGGCCTGGGTGGTTCCCAGGCTGCGCGCCGCAGCGGAAAGCGAGCCGCTTTCCGCGATGCGGGTGAAGGTTTGCAGCAGTTGGAGAGAATCGGCGGCATTTCCCATACGTTCACCGTATAACACTCCATCTTGTTCAACGTCTACCGTTGAGCACGGGCCCCTGCCATCTTCCTCTTCAGCAACGGGACACCGCCTGTCCCCGCCAATAACGGAGTGAAAACAGATGACCGCAGAGACCGAAATCCGCGCCCAACTGGACCGCTGGTTCGCCGGCTGGAGCCCGGGCCGGGCACCCTTCGACGCCGAGGCGATGCGCCCGCTTTTTGCCGAGGGCGAGATCCGGGTGATCGACGACTTCGGCGACCGCATGGTCACCATCGACAGCTTCGACGGCTATGCCGCCACCTGGACCCCGGTGATGGCCGGCTTCGCCGACTGGGCGATCCGGCCCCATGAGACGCCGCGGATCCAGGCCTCCGGCGACCTTGCCGTCGTGACCTTCGTGTTCCTGGGCGAGGGCGTGACCAAGACGGGCGAAGCGGTCTCCGCCGCGCAGCACGTCACCCAGGCCTGGCGCCGGCAGGGCGGGACCTGGGTCATCGTCGGCGAGCACATCACCAGCGACGACCCCAAGAAATTCGAGGGCCCAAGAAATTCGGAGGCTGAACGATGAACCGTCTGATCAACAACACACGCGCACGCGGCGCTCTTCTCACATGGATCGCGATCTGGCCGCTGATCACCGGCCTGCTGCTGATCGGCGATCCCCTGCTGGCCGCCTTGCCGCTGCCGCTCCGGACGCTGGTTCTGACCGCGATCCTGGTGCCGCTGATGAGCTTTGTGGTGATGCCGCGCCTAACCCGCTGGGCCAACGCCCGGCTGGGAAACTAAGACACAACCCGACTCTTGAAAGGACAGACCGATGACCGCTTCAGAACAGACCCTAACCGCCGACCGGACCGCCCTGGAAGCCAGGACCCGTGCCTGGGTCGCCGGCTGGCACACCAGCCCGGAAGCCCCTTTCGCCATCGAGCAGATCGCCGATCTCTACGTCCAGGACCACCGTCTCTTTTCCTACGACTTCGGGCGGCCCCACACCGGCGTCGAGGGCTGGGACAAGGCGGCACCCTATTACGCAGGGTTCATGGCGATCCCGCGGCGCTGGACGCTGACCCCCGGCGAGGACCTGCGCGTCACCGTGCAGGGCGACATCGCCTGGACCACCCTGTCGCTGGCCGGCAGCGGCGAGACCCAGGACGGCGACCCCATCGACCTGCCGGAAGCGCGCGTCACCCTGATCTTCGAGCGCCAGGGCGACGGCGACTGGCGCATCGTGCACGAGCACGGGTCAGCGGCGATCCCCTTCCCCGACGCTGTCACGACCCGCCGGCTGCTCGGCGAGGCCGCTTAACCGATCATCTCGGCGATGTAGGTGGGCAGGGCGAAGGCGGCGGGATGGACCGCCGGGTTGTAGTAGCGGGTCGCGATGCCGGCGTCGCGGAATCGCTGCTCCAGGGTCTCCAGGCTCACCCGGCGCTTCGCCGGATCGTCCGATCCCCAGCCGAAGGCCATGGGCCCGCCGGCGTAGGTGGGCACCGTGGCCAGGTAGCAGGCGGCATCGGCGAAGAGGGCGCGGAACGCCCGCATGGTGTTCACCAACTCGTCGCTCTGCAGGAAGGGCACGCCGTTCTGGGTCACCAGGATGCCGCCGGGGGCAAGACAGTTTTTGGCCTTGCCGTAGAAGGTGTCGGTGAAGAGTACCTCGCCCGGACCGATGGGATCGGTGGAGTCGACGATGGCAACGTCGTAGCGCTCCTCGCAGGCCGCAACGAAGTCGGCGCCGTCGGCGATCACCAGGTCCAGGCGCGGGTCGTCATAGGCGTCCTTGCAGATCGAGGAGAGATACTGCTTCGAGAAATCGATGACCCCGGCGTCGATTTCCACCTGGGTAACCTTCTCCACGCCGCGGTGCTTCAGCACCTCTTCCAGCATGCCGCCGTCGCCGCCGCCGATGATCAGCACCTTGCGCACCGCACCATGGGCCAGGATCGGCAGATGGGCGAGCATCTCGTGATAGATGAACTCGTCCTTCTCTGTCGTCTGCACCACGCTGTCGAGGGTCAGCACCCGCCCGAAGGTTGCGTTCTCGAAGACCACGAGACGCTGATGTTCGGTCTCGCTGTCGTAGTGAAGCTTGTCGGCCTTCAGGCCAAGCTGGAAGTCGTGGTGCAGCTGCTCGATGCGCCAGTCGCTCACGGCGCGGCCCGCCAGCGGCTCATACGCCGCGGCCCCGGCGATGCTCCTCGACCGCGATGCGCGCCGGCTTGAAACGCTCCCGCAGCACCTCCACCGCCTTGTGGGGCTTGGCGTCGCCGCACATGAAGATGTCCAGCGCCGCATAGCCGGATTCCGGCCAGGAGTGGATCGAGATGTGCGATTCCGCCAGCACGGCCACGCCGGAGATCCCGTCGTTCGGCGTGAAGTGGTGCAGGTGGATGTGCAGCAGCGTCGCCTCGGCGGCGGTCACGCTCTCGCGCAGCGTTTCCTCGACGAAGGCGAGATCGTCGGTGCCCTCGCCGTCCCAGAGATCGACGATCAAATGGGTGCCGGCATAGCGCTCGCCATCGCGCTCGATGAAAAAGTCTTTACGCGCCTCCGCCTGATCATCGGCCGGGAGTGCGGTTTCTTGTTCTTCCGTTTTGGAGGCGCTTGGGTTTTCGTCCAAGTCGATCCCCAGTTGGAAGAGGGCCTGTGCCTTAGACATCTGTCCTCCAACGCAACCAGTAGATTGACCCAGTAAAAACTGAGGGGCGGGTTTTCCTGTTTTTCGCCTGACAATGCAAGGGAAATTTTTGTTTGCCGGCGAAGTGGTTAACGCGGGCGCAGCATGGCAGAGACTCAAGCCGGGGCAGGCGGTCCCCGTCAAGGGTCGGCGGCTGTCCGGCCGGCCCGAATCTGCGCTCTTGCCGCCGGAACAGGGATCACTTAAGACGGTGGGGTTCGTAGGGGAGTAGCCGCCTCGGGCCGCGCGGAATTCGAAGCACGCAGTTACGGGGCCCTGCATCAACAGACTTGGCGGGCGGCATCCGAAGCCGGATGCCCGGCCATGGTGCAGGGAGATCCTCCGGATTTGGCGAGACCTATGACGTTCCGTGGGGCATGGAGCCGGCCCGCACGGCACGTCATTGCGTCTCTGCGGCTCCGGGAGTATCTGCCAATGTCCCAAATCCTTGTCATCTTCGCCACGGTGTTCCTGGCCGAGCTTGCCGACAAGACACAGTTGGCCACCCTGATGTTCGCAGCCGACCGTCAAAGCAGCCCGCTCGGGGTCTTCGCCGCCGCGACCGCCGCCCTGACCCTGTCCACCGCCCTGGCCGTCGGCCTGGGATTCGCGGCAGAGCGGTACCTGGCGGTGCTGCCGCTGAAGCTGCTGGCCGGCTGCGGCTTCATCGCTCTCGGCCTGTGGAGCCTTTGGAGCTACGTAAGGTCCGCGCCGGCGGCCTGAAACCCACGATTGGATGCAAAGACGCTCAGCCGCCGGCGGCCTGCCGCGCCAGGGCCGTTCGCACCGCCGCGTCCAGGTCCGCGTAGGAGGCATGGGTCTTGGTGGCGCCCTGGTGGTGGATGAAGTGCATCACCGGGCGGCCGTCGGGGGCGAAGACGAAGACCGTGGGGATGCGGGTCACGTCCTGAAACAGGCCGGCGACCTGCTCGCCCTCGGCCACCACGTGGAACGGCGGGTTCTTCTTGGCCAGAAAGCCATCGCGCCGGGCGGTGCCGGTGAAGCGGCCGAACTCTTCGAAGATGTTCACGGCGACGATGGCCACGTCCTCGCCGTAGGTCTCCTGAAGCCGGGCCAGGTTGTCGAATTCCGGATGGCAGGGCGGGCACCAGCTTGCCCAGAAGGCCACCACCACGGCCTTTCCGGCCAGCGCCTCAGAGGTTACGGCGGCGCCGCGCAGGTTCGGCAGAGCAGCCAGCGCTTCGGCGCGTTGGTCGTTCAATTGGACGGGCTCGGCCCCTGCGGACTCAGCCGAGGCCGGTGCAGCACCCAGAATCAGGGCGGCCAGGAAGAAGGCGAAGGCCCTAGCGCAGCGCATCGAGGTTCAGCTCCAGACAGTCGCCCAGCCAGAGGGCGCGGTCGCGGTGGTCGGGCAGGTCGTCGCCGGTTTCCGGGTGAATGAAGATCACAAGGTCGCCGCGGTTCAGCGCCAGCCAGGGCACGATCTCGGCAAAGAGCGGCGGCTCGAAGGCGACCTGATAGCTCCAGCGGGGGTGCGGCCCGATGGGGCGGTCGTGCCAGCGCCCCATGCGCACCGCGAAGCGTGCCTCGATGGCTTCGCGCAGCGCCGCCGCCGCCGGCTTGCTGTCGGCGTCGTAGTAGACATGGGCGTGATAGCCCCGGATGGCGGCGATATCCTCAGGCATCGGGTGGCGTCCCCTCCTGTCCAGCCCCCAATATGGTCCCGCAGGTAGCCGGCGTCACCACCCGCCCACGCGCTTGTGATGGGCGCGGGCACCCGGACAGGGCCTCCTTCGATGGGCGCAGATCGAGCGCGTTTCTGCTACCCTCGCGCACAATTCAGCGCCACAATTGCAAGGAGGGCGTTTTCTTTCGGTGAGGATGTGATGACGAAGTGGCGCAAGCTGGCAGTGGTTTTGATTGCCTGCGGCCTGTGGTCGGCAGTCACCATAGGATACATCGCGGCGGCGGGCGCGAGCGGCGAACTGCTTGTCCGCGTCGTCAAGATCACGATGGCCCATGAGGAACACGCGCGGTTCGTGGATCAGATTTCCGAGCTTGCCGCCGAAAACGCCTTCGAAGTGCACGTAGTACCTCCTTTACTCGATCCAACAGACATCCCCATCTGGATGTGGCGCCGGGATGTGAAGATGCTCGCCATACCCGTCAACGATCCGAACATCCTCGATCTGCGGTATGATGTCGGGATCTACGCCAACGGTGACCAGCCCCTGCCCATGGGCCTCGTCGATCGCTTCGTCGAAGACCTGCAGCACAGGCTCCGCCACCTGGACCGTGTGACCTTCACCATCATCAAATGAGCGCCCCGGATTCAGAGGCCCACAACGAACGATAGGCGCTTCCGCTCGATGGTGATGAAGTCATCTTGCGCTCCTACGCTTGTGCAGGCGGCTGCGGCTATCGTCGCACTTTGAAGAAATCCTGCAGCAGGGCGCCACAGGCCTGTTCCTGGACGCCGCCGATGACCTCCGGGCGGTGGTGGCAGGTGGGCTGCTCGAAGATGCGCGGGCCGTGGTCGACGCCGCCGCCCTTGGGGTCGTAGGCGCCGAAGACCAGGCGCCGGATGCGGGCGAAGGAGATCGCCGTGGCGCACATGGGGCAGGGCTCCAGCGTCACGTAGAGCTCCGCCTCGGCCAGCCGCGGCGCGCCTGTTAGCGCCGCCGCGGCGCGGATTGCCAGGATCTCCGCGTGGGCGGTGGGGTCGCTGTCGGTAATGACCCGATTGTGGGCGCGCGCCAGGACCGTACCGTCCCTGCCGTCCACCAGCACGGCGCCCACCGGCACCTCCCCGGCCGCTGCCGCAGCCCGCGCCTCGGCCAGCGCCTCGGCCATGTAATCGGGTCTGCTCCCGGACTTCTGCATCGCGCCCCTGCTGTGATCCGCCGGGCTCCCAGCCCCGGCTCTAGCCGGCGGAGCCTGCCCTGCCCCTTGCGGTAGGTCAATGCGGCAGCCCTCCACCGACCGGAGACTGGCAGCCAGGGCCGCCCGAATCCTACGCGAAGGACGGGCCCGTGGGGACCAGAGGGAAAGGAGCGTTGCCATGGCAAAGACAGGACAAATGGTTTCACAGCAGGACGCTATCGAGCTGGACATCGACCCCGGAACGGTCTGTTTCCTGATCGCCAAGGGGCGTGCCTTCGACGCAAAGGTGGCGCCCGCCGAGCGCGACGAGATCTCGCAGCCGGGCGAGGACGACCTGCACGACGTGCTGGAAGACCACGGCGACGACCCGGTGGCCGACGAAATCCGCCATGTCATCGACGACCTGAACGACGAGCAGCAGGCGGAACTGGTGGCGTTGATCTGGGTCGGCCGCGGCGACTTCGACCGCAGCGAATGGGAAAGCGCCATCACCGCCGCCAACGAGCGCCACACCGGCCCCTCCTCCGACTACATCATGGGCATGCCGCTGTTCGGCGACCTGCTGGAAGAGGGCTTCACCGCTCTCGGCCACTCTTGCGAGGATGTTGGCAACCCGGTCTAGGGACAATCCCGTCTGAAAACAGCCCCCTTCAGCGCCCGCCGCCCGGCGGGCTTGTGAGCCCTCCGCCCGCGGCCTAAAGTGCCGCCATGGCACACCGCTTCGCAGAGACGCCGCTGGTCGGAACCGCTCCGGATTCGGAGACGGCGCGCATGTGGTCGAACTCTTCCGGGTACAGCCTGCACCGCAGCACCGCCGCGGCCGCGTAAGAGGCGGAGCGATGGCGGAGATCCAAAAAGGCGAGCGCATCGCCAAGGTGATTGCCCGTGCCGGGCTCTGCTCACGCCGCGATGCCGAGGCCTGGATCGCCGCCGGGCGGGTTTCCCTCGACGGCCGTGTGCTCGACAGCCCGGCCGCCCTGGTGACTGCCGAAAGCCATATCGAAGTGGACGGCACGCCCCTGCCGGAGGCGGAGCCTGCGCGCCTCTGGCGCTACCACAAGCCGCGCGGCGAACTGACCACGGCGCGCGACCCCCAGGGGCGGACAACGGTCTTCGACCGCCTGCCGCCGGAGCTGCCGCGCCTGCAGGCCGTGGGTCGGCTGGACATCAACTCCGAAGGCCTCTTGCTGATGACCAACGACGGCGCCCTGAAGCGCCAGTTGGAGCTGCCGGCCAACGGCTGGCTGCGCCGCTATCGGGTCCGCGTGCACGGCCGGGTCAATACCGCGCGCCTGGCGGCCCTGGCCAAGGGCGTGACCGTGGAAGGCGTGAACTACGGGCCGGTGGAGGCGCGCCTCGACCAGCAGACCGGCGCCAACGCCTGGCTGACCGTGGGCCTGCGCGAAGGCAAGAACCGCGAGGTGCGCAAGATCTGCGCCCACCTGGGCCTCGCCGTGAACCGCCTGATCCGCGTTTCCTACGGCCTCTTCGCGCTCGGCAAGCTTCCGAACCGCGGCCTGGAAGAGATACCTGCCCAGCGCCTGCGCCAGGCGCTCGGCCTGGAGAAGAAGGAAAAGAAAAAGCACGGCAAGGGTTTCGCCAAGGCCAAGCCGAAGCCGAACCGCCCGGGCTCGC
Source organism: Rhodospirillales bacterium BBD 1991-14 (assembly GCA_001657395.1). Taxonomy (GTDB): domain Bacteria; phylum Pseudomonadota; class Alphaproteobacteria; order Kiloniellales; family Kiloniellaceae; genus Pelagibius. Next base: position 301,713 of record LYSY01000008.1, read on the forward strand.
GCCGCGGCTTCAAGAAACCGGAGCATGGCGAAAGCGGCGATGGCGCGCCGAAGAGGAAAGGTACCTCCACCAAGAAGACCGCCTCAAAAAAGACGGCTGCAAAGAAGCCGGGTGCGAAGAAGGCCGTTTCGAAAGCGGGCGCAGCACGGCGCGGATCCACAGCCGCCAAGTCCAAATCGACTGAGCTTAAGTCGAAATCCTCAAAGCCCAAGTTTGCCAAGTCCAAGCCGGCCAAATCTAAGCCGGCCAAATCCAAGCCCGCCAAGTCCAGGTCCGTAAAGGCCAGATCCAAGAGCCATGCGAATCGTCGCCGGCCGTCATAGAGGCCGCAGCCTCAAGACCCCCGCCGACCTTGCCGTGCGGCCGACCGCCGACCGCACCCGCGAGGCGCTGTTCAACATTCTGACCAGCGGAAAGCTGAGTGAAGAAGGCGGCCGGCGCCTGCCCGGCGCCCGCGTCCTCGACGCCTTCGCCGGCACCGGCGCCCTGGGGCTGGAAGCGCTTTCGCGCGGCGCCACGCAGGTCACCTTCATGGAAAACTACGCCCCGGCCATCGAGATCTGCCGCGCCAACATCAAGGCGCTGGGAGAGGAAGAGCGCGCGGACCTGCTGGCCTGCAACGTGCTGCATCCGGTCCGCCCGCCCGCGCCCTGCGACCTGGTCTTCCTCGATCCGCCCTACAATCAGGGCCTCGCCGAGAAGGCCCTCGCCGCCCTCGACAAGGCCGGCTGGATCGCCGAAGAGGCGCTGGTCTCCGTCGAACTGATGAAGACCGAGGACTTCACCCTGCCGCAGGGTTTCGCAGAGTTGGACAACCGCACCTACGGCAAGGCCCGCCTGGTGTTCCTGAAGCCCGACCCCTCACCGCCGCACGACTGACCCACAAGCACAACTGGCGCACAGGAAAGAACGCAGGAAGGACGGCAAGACGCATGGCGACCCCGGACCCAGAGACCATCGCAGCCCCCAGCCTGGGCGAGATCGAGGCCGCCGCGGAACGGCTGAAGGGCCGCATCGTGGAAACCCCGGTGACGCCGCTGACCGCCGGGGTGCTGACGCCGTTCCTGCCCGACGGTGCGGAAGTGATGGGCAAGCTGGAGCTTTTCCAGCAGGCCGGGTCCTTCAAGGCGCGCGGCGCGCTCCTCAACCTTCTCGACTTCAGCGAAGACGAACGCGCCCATGGCGCGACGGCGGTCAGCGCCGGCAACCACGCGCTGGCGGTGTCCTGGGCGGCGGGCCAGCGGGACGTGCCGGCGAAGGTGGTGATGATGAAGTCCGCCGACCCGGTCCGGGTCGCGGGCTGCAAGGCCCTGGGTGCCGAGGTGGTGCTGGCCGACGACATCCACGGCGCCTTCGCCGAGGTCGACCGCATCGTCGAGACCGAAGGACGGCGCTTCGTCCACCCCTTCGAGAACCCGCTGACGATCCTCGGCACCGCCACCTGCGGGCGCGAGTGCGCGCTGCAGATGCCCGGTCTCGACGCCATGGTGATTCCCGTCGGCGGCGGCGGTCTGATCGCCGGCATGGCCCGCGCGATCAAGTTGCTGCAGCCGAACTGCCGGGTCATCGGCGTGGAGCCGAGCGGCGCCGACAGCCTGAGCCGCAGCTTCGCCGCCGGCAGCCCGCAGAGCCTGGAGCGGGTCGACACCATCGCCGACAGCCTGGGCGCGCCCAAGGCCCTGCCCTATTCCTTCGCCGTCGCCCGCGACCACGTGGACGAGCTGGTGCTGATCGAGGATGCGGAAATGCTGCGCGCCATGGCGCTGGTCTACGACGCCATGAAGCTGGCGCTGGAGCCGGCCGGCGCCGCCGCCACCGCCGCGGTCATGGGCCCCCTGCGCGAGGCGCTGGCGGGCAAGCGCGTCGGCGTCATCTTCTGCGGCAGTACCATCGGCGAGGCGCGCTTCGCCGAGCTTGTCGCCAAGGGACGGGCGCTCTAGGTCCCCCTCACCCTCCCGCTGACGCGGGCCCCTCCCTCTCCCACCAGGGAGAGGGAAAAAAAGAGAAACCCTCTCCCCTCTTTGGGAACCCTCTCCCCTGGCGGGAGAGGGTTGCGCAGACTTGGTGAGCGCAGCGAGCCTAGCCGAAGCTGGGTGAGGGGGACCGGCACCGCCGGCCTGCCTCAGGGAATCTGCTTGGCGAGACAGACGCCGGCCCCTGCATCGGCCTCGATGAAACAGATACCCGATGCTTCAAAGGTCAGACGCAACAGCCGCGCCGTGGAGTGCTTGAGCCGGCTTTGGCCACGCTCGAAGCCACGGACCGTCGCCGCGGTGATCCGGGCGCGCCGGGCGAGATCGTCCTGGCTCCAATACAGCATGGCCCGCGCCGCCCGGCACTGCTCCCGGGTGAGCAGCCCGCCGGTGTCGGGAGTGCTTTGGTTGAGGGACGGCGAATCCGTGCTAAGGATAGGTCCAGCCATACCCTGACTCCTCGTAAGTCGGGTTGTGGTCAGGCGCGGAAAGGTGTTGCACGCATCTTTTCGTGCCGAGAACAGCTTTCAAAAGTGAAGCAAAACGCGTCACTTTTGAAAGCTGTTCTCGGCACGCCGAATCGTCAATTGGTTTTCCTCTCACGTAAGAAATGACGCTGACTCCGGAACAATGTCGCGCAGCCCGCGCTCTCTTGGATTGGTCTCAGCCGGACCTTGCAGCGGCTTCCGGAATTGGCCGCTCGACAATCACACGCCTGGAACGCGGCAACCTCGTACCCCATCCGAGCAATCTGGCAGCTCTGCGCACTGCGCTTGAAGCGGCTGGGGTCGTTTTCCTCGACGAAACCCGCACCCGTGGCCCGGGCGTTTGTCTGCAAAAGTGACGTGACGCTTCAGGCCCACGCCCTCCCCGTCATGCCCGGGCATCGGGAACGCCGCTCCCCCTCACCCTCCCGCTGCGCGGGCCCCTCTCTCTCCCCCTTCTTTCGCAAAGACCTTGGGGAGAGGGATAAAAGAGAAACCCTCTCCCCTCCTTGAGACCCCTCTCCCCTGGCGGGAGAGGGTTGCGCAGGCTTGGTGAGCGCAGCGAGCCTAGCCGAAGCTGGGTGAGGGGGAACGGCGCCGGCCCTGCGCCGCTGCAGCAGTCAGGCAACGCAAGAACGCAAGAACAGCCTAGCGCGTCCCGTCCGCTCCGTCCCGCACACCACCCGGCCGCGACGGGCTGATGCTCACCCAGGCGAAGACCGCCATGGCCAGGAGGCCGCAGAAGAACGCAACGCGTTGCATAAGGACGAGGATCCACAGCGGCACCAGGCCCAGGTAATCGTAGCCGTAGATGCCCCGGGGCTCCGACCCGAACAGCAGGGAGACGCTGCGGGTATCCGGCTCCAGGCGCTGGACCAGATCCGGGATCGCCCCGAAGAGGACGACCGCGACGGCAACAGTCAGCATGTGACAGAGAATCGCGATCCGCGCCGCCCGGACTTCGAACCTCCCCCGCAGGCTCTTCAGGGCAAAGCCCATGAGGCCCAGCAGGCCGGCGGAAATGGTGATGAGCCAGACGGTCCACTGTTGCAGCAGCTTCAGGGCCTCGAGTTGAAGCGCGACACTCTGATCCATCGCCAGTCCCTTCTATCGCCAGTGCTTAGCCCGAAGGTTGATCCGAAGTCGTTCCTCGGCGCGAAAGCGAAACGACAGCCGTTGCAGACTTGTCCTGTCTCAGCGCCGTCCGAAGAGCTTTTCGATATCGGCCAGCTTCAGTTCCACATAGGTGGGCCGGCCGTGGTTGCACTGGCCGGAGTGGGGCGTCTCTTCCATCTGGCGCAGGAGGGCGTTCATCTCCTCGACGTTGAGGATGCGCCCGGCGCGCACCGAGCCGTGGCAGGCCAGGGTGCCGCAGACGTGCTCCAGTCGGTCGCGCAGCGCCAGCGCCTCGCCCAGTTCCGCCAACTCGTCGGCAAGGTCGCGCACGAGACCGGGCACGTCGACGGTGCCGAGCAGGGCCGGCACCTCCCGCACCACCACGGCGCCGGGGCCGAAGGCCTCCAGCACCAGCCCGAGTTCCGCCAACTCCTCCGCGCGGGCGACGACGCGCGATGCCGCCGTCTCTTCCAGTTCCACCACCTCCGGCAGCAGCAGCATCTGGCGGGCCACGCCGGTCTCGCCGAGCTGTTCCTTCATGCGCTCATAGACCAGGCGCTCGTGGGCGGCGTGCTGGTCGACGATGACGATGCCGTCGCCGGTCTGCGCCACCACGTAGGTGCCGTGCACCTGGGCCCGCGCGGCGCCGAGGGGGAAGCCGTCCCCCACCGGTGCCGGTTCCGCTTCGCTGTGGACGTTGGGCGCCGCCGCGGCGGGCGCCTGGGCGAGCCCCGGCAGCGTACCAACCGACGGCGTCGCAGGGTTCAGAGGTGCCTGGTAGTGCGCGGTCGCCTCGGCAAGCCCCCTGGGCAGACGAGTTCCCTGCGGCTGTCCCCAGGATACGCCCCCAGCCGCCCCGCTGCCCATCCCACTGCCGGGACGCAGTGCGCCCAACGCCAGATCGGAGACCGTGGTGGCGGCGCGGTGGCCGGCCTCGGCCAGGGCGTGCTTGGCGGCGGAGACGATGAGGCCGCGCACGAGACCGGGATCGCGGAAGCGCACCTCCGCCTTTGTCGGGTGCACGTTCACGTCCACCTGCTCCGGCGGCAGCGTGACGAACAGCGCCACCAGCGGATGGCGGTCGCGGGCGAGGAAGTCCTGGTAGGCGCCGCGCACCGCGCCGTAGAGCAGCTTGTCGCGCACGGGCCGGCCGTTGACGAAGAGGTACTGATGCTGGGCGTTGCCGCGGTTCAAGGTCGGCAGGCCGATGTAGCCGGTCAGGCCGATCCCCTCCCGCTCGGCGGAGATTGGCAGGGCATTGTCGGCGAAGTCGCGGCCCATGACGGCGGCCAGGCGCTTCAGGCGGGCGTCGAAAAGCGCGCCCTCCGCCGGCGCCAGGGAGATCAGCTTGCGCTCCCCGTCGGCGAGCGTGAAGCCCACCTCCGGATGGGCCATGGCGAGGCGGTTCAGCGTGTCCTGCGCATGGGAAACCTCGGTACGCGCCGTCTTCAGAAACTTGAGGCGCGCCGGGGTGGCGAAGAAGAGGTCGCGCACCTCCACCCGCGTGCCCTTGGGATGAGCCGCCGGCTGCGGCTCCCCCACGCGCCCGCCTTCGACGGAAAGGGCCCAGGCCTCCTCGGCATCGGGCGGACGGCTGGTGACGCTGAGGCGCGCCACCGCACCGATGGAGGGCAGCGCCTCGCCCCGGAACCCGAGGGAGGCGATGTGCACGAGGTCGTCGTCCGGCAGCTTGGAGGTGGCATGGCGCTCCACCGCCAGCAGCATCTCCTCCGGCGTCATGCCGCAGCCGTCATCGGTGACGGCGATCAGCGCCCGCCCGCCGTCGCGCAGCACCACGTCGATGTGGCGCGCGCCGGCGTCGAGGGCGTTTTCCACCAGCTCCTTCACGGCAGCCGCCGGCCGCTCCACCACCTCGCCGGCAGCGATCTGGTTCACCAGGGTTTCGGGCAGACGGCGGATGGGCATAGGACGCAGGTCTCTTGGAAAGGCTTCGGTTTTCAGCAACCGAAACCATACCAGAACCGATGGAGTCGCGGGAAGGCGGCGCGGTCCGGGCAGATCCGCCGGGCCTCAGCCTCGGCGGGCGTTTCGGCCACTGCCGCTGCCTGCCGCAGGCGGGCCCCCGAACAGGGCAGGGTCACGGCCGTCCCCGCCCGCGGAAGGTTCCGCAGGCGGGATCCAGCCGTGCTTGTCGACGGAGGGCAGAGGATCACCCTTGCGCGGCAATCAGGCCCGCCAATGACAAGCGCTATTTTCGGGCGCCGCTCCGGGTGCCGTTCTGCCAGCCGTTGCGCTGGTACTTCTTCAGAACGGAGGCATCGGGCATCGGCGACTGTTCGACATGACGCTTCAGGTAGGTGGGATTGACCTGGTCTTCACGGCCCCTGTTGCAGCTCGAGCCGCCTTCCGTCATGCAGGATCCGTACTGCATCTCGGTCTCGACCGTGGTATCGCTGGGATAGAGCCAGTCACAGACCGCGTGAACGATCGCCCAACATCCCTGTCCCGCGTACGCCGGGGTTGTGAAACCGACGCCGAGTGCCAGGGCGGCGGCCACGGCAAAAGTTGCTCTGTTCATGGTGATTTTCCTTCTGTGCACAAATCAAAAAGCGGCACCGCGGCGGTCGACAGCGTCCGCATTGCATTGGTGGGGTGCACAGCAGGAAAGGTTCAATTCCAGGCCGACTAAGACTGGCCGTGGCCGGCGGGCGGTTATCATCGACAAGGCATCCGCACCTGCCCCATCGGGCCTGGGCATTCACAAAAGCCGTTGCGCAACCGGGGTTTCAAGCCTTGCAACGATTGACGCGGATCAAGGCAGACGGTCCCTGCGCACGATCAAATTGGCGCCAACGATCCCGATACCAGATGCCCCGATACCAAATGCGAGGTTCCGATGGTCGAGCAATCCCACACCGCCGGCTGGTGGCCGCGGCTCTACGAACCCTTCCAGACTCTCGGCCAGAAGGTGGCCGACTGGGTCGCCCCGCGCTCCGACGCCTCGACCCTGGAAGACGCCTACGAGATCAACGTCGAGCTGCCCGGCGTCAATCCTGACGACGTCGACGTCTCGATCCACAACAACAACCTGATCGTCCGCGGCGAAAAGCGCCATACGCGGCAGGAGAAGGGCCGCACCTTCTTCTTCTCCGAGCGGGAGTACGGGCTGTTCCAGCGTTCCTTCCGGCTGCCGCCGGATGCCGACGCGGAGAGCATCGACGCCAGCTTCAGCGACGGCGTGCTCTGCCTGAAGATCGCCAAGCAGGCCCCCTCCAAACCCGCCGGCAAGAAGATCGAGGTCCGCCGCGGCTAGAGCACTTTCCGACTTCCGGGCGTACCATCAGACACCGCGCCGCGCCGTCAGCGCGGCGGAACGAGGTGCTCGAAATAGGCGCTGGGCGGCACGCCGAGCGCCCTCTTGAACATCGTGGTGAAGCTGCTGGGGGTGCGGTAGCCGAGATCGAGGGCCACCGTGGTGATGGCCTCGCCCGCCGCGAGGCGTTCCAAAGCAACCACCAGGCGCAACTGCTGGCGCCAGGCGCCGAAGGACATGCCGGTGTCCAGCAGGAAGCGGCGCGCCAGCGTCCGCTCGCTGAGGTGGACGGCTTCAGCCCAGCGGTCGAGCGCACGGTTGTCGGCAGGATTGGCGCGCAGGGCATGCATGACCTTGCGCACCTGGGCGTCCTCACCCTCCGGCAGGCGCAGCGGGGATGCCGGCAGCGCCACCAACTGGTCCAGCAGAACCGTCATCAGGCGGTGTTCGCGCCCATCGGGCGCATAGTCCCAGGGCAGGCGCGCGGCAGCATCGATCAGCTCGCGGGTCAACGGGTCGATCTGCATCACGGTGGTCTGCCCGGGAAGGTCGCGGCAGTGGTCGGGGGCGACGAAGAGGCCGCGAAAGGCGACTTCGCGCGGATAGTCGACGGCATGCAGGGTTTCGGGAGGCAGCCAGACGGCGCGGTGCGGCGGCACCACGAAGAGCGCGTCACGGGTCCGCACCGACGCACAGCCGCGCAGCGCGTAGACCAACTGGCCCCGGCGGTGACTGTGCCAAGCAAGGCTGCGCGGGCCCGGGTCGTCCCAGTGCTCACCGACGATCGGCGCAGTGGCAAGGTCCGCCGGGTGGTCCGCCAAGTCATAGTTTGGCAGGTCATAGTCTGAACCGTCGCGCATGGCTGGAAATCCAAAGACATTGACCGGTTCTCGAAAGCCAGATAGGGGCCCCGCCCCCAGATTCAAGCGCAACGGCGCGTTCAAGCGCAGTAACACGACCGGCGGCGATCCGCCGGCGGATTGCGGAGCGATCAAAGTGGGAGCGAACGGGATGATCGGGTTCAGTCAGAAAGAAGGGATAACCGCCGGCGCAGCCGCCCTGACGGTTTTGCTCGGGGCGGCCGCCGTCTCGGCGCCGGCAGGCGCCCAAACGACAGCCGGCGACCCCGCCGCCGGCGAGCGCGTCTTTCGCCAGTGCGCGGCCTGTCACACGGTCGAGCCCGACCGCCACAGGGCCGGTCCCTCGCTCTATGGCGTCTTCGGCCAGCAGGCCGGCGCCGTGGAGGGTTTCCGCTATTCGCGGGCCATGCGGGAGGCCGACATCGTCTGGGATGACGAGACCCTGACCGCCTATCTGGCCGACCCGAACGGCTTCCTGCCCGGCACCTCCATGCGTATCGCCTTGCGCACCGCCGAGGACGCCCCCGACCTCATCGCCTACCTGCGGACTCTGGGCGCCGAGTAGCGGCCCACAAACCGGGAGACCACCATGATCGACCTCACCGTCAACGCGCGCCCCGTACAGGTCGACGCGCCCGAAGACACTGCGCTGCTGTGGGTCCTGCGCGAGCACCTGGGCCTTACGGGCACCAAGTTCGGCTGCGGTGCCGGGATGTGCGGCGCCTGCACGGTCCATGTCGACGGCATACCCACCTTCGCCTGCCTCACCGCGGTGGGCGATGTCGCCGGCGCCACGGTGACCACGATCGAAGGGCTGGGTGAGGACCTTAACGGTGGGGAAGAGCATCCCCTGAAGCGGGCCTGGGTGGCCGAACAGGTGCCGCAGTGCGGCTATTGCCAGTCCGGCCAGATCATGCGGGCGGCGGCGCTGTTGGAAGAAAACCCCGATCCCAGCCGGCAGGAGATCCTCGAGTCCATGAGCACCAACCTCTGCCGCTGCGGCACCTACAACCGGATCGTCAAGGCGGTGCAGCGCGCCGCGCGGGAGGCCTGAGATGCGACGCGACAACAGCACAGACACGATCTCCGCGGCACCTGCCTTTTCACGGCGCGGCTTTCTTGCCGGCACCGCCGCCCTCACCTTCGCGATCGGCAGCGGCGGGCTCGTCTCCGTCGCCGGGGCGAACGCCGCGGCAGCGGACAAGACGCTGAAGCCGAGCGCCTGGCTCACCATCGCCGGCGACGACACCGTCACCATCGTGTTTCCCTCCACGGAAATGGGCCAGGGCAGCTCGACCGCGCTGCCGCTGATCCTTGCCGAGGAACTGGATGCGGACTGGGACCGGGTCGTGATCGACCAGCTCGACCGCGACGACCGCAGCTTCGGCAACCCGATTTTCGGCGGCGTCCTCTACACCGCCGGCAGCACCGGGGTCTATGGATACTTCGATACCCTGCGCAAGGCCGGCGCCCAGGCGCGGCGCCTGCTGATGCAGATCGCGGCGGAGACCTGGTCGGTGCCGCTGGACAGCGTCGCCACCGAACCGGGCGCCGTTATCCACAGTGCAAGCGGCCGAAGGCTGAGCTACGGCGAGATCGCCGCCCTCAATGCGCCACTGCCCGCCGTCGCCGAGATCGGCGAGGAAGACCTGAAGCCGCGCTCGGCCTATCGCCTGATCGGCCAGGATCTGCCGCGCCGCGACGTGCCGGCCAAGAGCAGCGGAAGCGAGCGTTACGCCATCGACGTAAGGGTGCCCGGCATGGCCTACGCCGCCGTGCTGCGCAGCCCGGTGGAGGGCGAGACCGCCGTGCAGGTCGACGACGCCGCCGCCCTGGCGGTATCAGGCGTGCTGCAGACCGTCCGCCTGCCCGACGGGATCGCCGTCGTTGCCGAACGCCTGGAGGCGGCACTGGCCGCCAAGGCGCTGCTGGACGTGACCTGGAGCGAGACCGCCCCGGCGCGCGGCTACGACAGCGCGGCGGACCTCTCCGCCTATGCGGCAGCGGCGGCGGACGGCACCCGCGAAGGCGTCACCTGGGCCGCCAGGGGCGACGCGGCGGCAGCCATCGCCGGGGCCGCGCGGGTGGTGGAGGCGGACTACCGCTCCGACTATGCCTATCACGCCCAGATGGAGCCGATGGCGGCGGTGGCGGCGGTCGAGCCCGACGGCAGGGGCGCGGAGGTCTGGGTCGGAACCCAGACCCAGAGCTGGACCATGCGCACCATCACCGAGGTTCTGGACACGACGGCCGACCGCATTCGCCTGCACATGATGACCATGGGCGGCAGCTTCGGGCGCCGCACGGCCCTGACCCAGGAATACCTGCGCGACGCCCTGCTGACCTCAAAGGCGGCCGGCAGACCGGTCAAGGTGGTCTGGAGCCGCGAGGACGACGTGAAGTTCGGGTGGTTCCGCCCGGCGGCGGCCCAGCGCCTGCGCGCCGGGCTGACGGCGGAGGGCCGGCTCAGCGGCTGGCACCACCGGGTGGCGACGCCCTCGGTCATCGCCTACTTCAATCCCCTGCGCTGGGACCAGGTCGAACCGAAGGACATCATCTCGATGCGCGGTTCGGAGAACAAGTTCTACGGCATCGCCGATCTCCAGGCCGAACACGTGGTCACCGAGCGGCGCGCGCGCCTGGCGCCCTGGCGCGCGATCGGCGCCAGCTACACCAGCTTCGCCGCCGAGGCCTTCATGGACGAACTGGCCGAGGCCGCCGGCACCAATGCTCTGGACTTCCGCCTCGGCCTGCTGGACGACAATCCGCGCGGGCGCGAGCTCTTGCAGCGCGTTGCCGGGATGGCCGGCTGGGGCCGCGCCCCAGGGGAGACCGCATTGGGCCTCGCCTTTGCCGGCTACGGCGACTCCATGGCCGCCGGCATCGCCGAGGTGGCACTGGACCGAAACAGCGGGCGGCTTGCGGTCACGCGCTTTTGGGCGGCCGTCGACGCCGGCCTGATCGTGGCGCCGGACAACGCCCTGGCGCAGATCGAAGGGGGCATCATCTTCGGGCTGAGCAGTGCACTGAAGGAACGTATCACCGTTGAGGGCGGCGAGGTGGTGCAGAGCAACTACTACGACTACGAGATCCTGCGCGCCGACGAGGTGCCGGAGATCGACATCGAACTGCAGGTCAGCGACGGACCGCCGACCGGGATCGGCGAGGTGGGCACGCCCATGGTCGCCGCTGCCGTCGCCAATGCCTTCCACGGGCTGACCGGGCGGCGCCTGCGCCACCTGCCCTTCACACCGGAACGGGTGCTGGAGGCGCTCGCCTAAAGGGAGGCTGCAAACCGGCAGACCGTGTTTTAGCTGCCGTCGGTCGGCGCCTCGCGGGTTGCCTCGACACCGGCGGGGGCGCCGACGACGACGACGGTCAGGTCGTCCGGACGATAGACGCGCTTGGCGACCCGGCGGGCATCCTCCAGCGTCACCGCTTCGATGAAGCTGTTGCGCTCGTCGAGATAGCCGATGCCCAGGTCTTCAAGCTGCATGCCGACCAGCATGCCGGCGATGCGCCCGGAGCTTGAGAAGCGCAAGGGGAAGGAACCAGTCAGGAAGCGCTTTGCCGCATCGAGTTCCGCCTCGGTCGGACCCGCGTCTGCCATGCGCGCCCATTCCTGGCGGATCAGGTCCAGCGATTCGCCGACCCGCTCGTTCTGGGTCGCCACGCCGCCGGCGACCAGGGCGCCATGGTCGAGGGGGCTGAGGTAGGAATAGACCGAGTAGGCCAGGCCGCGCTTCTCCCGCACCTCCTCCACGAGGCGCGAGGAAAAGCCGCCGCCGCCCAGAATGTAGTTCACCACATAGGCCGCGTAGTAGTCCGGATCGTCACGCTTGATCCCGCCCTGGCCCAGCGACACCACCGACTGGGGGATGTTCTTCTCGATCACCACGAGGTCCCCCGCATTGCCGATGGCCGCTTCCGGAACGGAGAAGGGCTCGGCCGCCGCAGGCAGCGGCAGGAAGGTGGAATCGAGCAGCGTCTCCAGCTCATCGGCGGTGATGTCGCCGACGACGCCGACGATCAGTTGATCGCGGGCGAAGCGGTCGCGTACAAAGCCGCGCAGGTCGTCGACGGTAATCGACTGGATCGCATCCTCCGTGCCCCGTGTCGGCCGGGCATAGGGATGGTCCGGGAACATCAGCTGCCGCAGCGTGCGGCTGGCGATCATGTCCGGGTCTTCGGCCTCGCGGGACAGCCGGGCCAGGATCTGGCTGCGGATCCGTTCCACCGGCTCGGCGTCGAAGCGCGGCGCGGTGATCGCAAGGCGCAGAAGCTCGAACGCGCGCTCGCGGTTCTCCGTGAGCGTGGTCAGCGATCCCGTGAAGTTGTCCAGGCCGGCTTGGAACCGCAGGCCGATGGAGAGATCGTCCAGCGTGCCCTGAAAGGCCTGGGAGTCGAGCGGCCCGGCCCCCTCGTCGACCAGCCCCGAAACCATGTAGGCCAGGCCTGGCTTGCCTTCGGGGTCCAGCGACGCGCCGCCGCGGAACACCAGCTCCAGGGCGATGATCGGATTGCTGTGATCTTCGACCAGCCAGGCCTCGATCCCACCCGGGCTGACGACCCTCTGCACCTCCACGGCGCGGGCCTGAGCGGCGACAAGGAGCGTTGCCAGAGCCACCAGGCCTGCCACGACAACGGCAAACCAGGAGGGGCCGGCGGAAGCTGCGGCAAGAACCCGCGCCGCAGGCCGGTCCTGTGAGGGGCGCCGCGTGGCGGCCTGAAACGTCTGATGTCGGTGCATGGGCTTCGGCCTCGTCAGGTGGTCGGCTTCGGCAGGAGATAGCCGGTGACCGATTGCTCTTCGCGGAAAACACTCTCCAACAGGCTGTTCACGTCCTCGGCGGTCACGGCGTCGATGCGCTCCGGCCAGGCCTCGATGTCTTCAAGACTGCTGCCGGTCGTGAGCGCCGTGCCGATGACGCGCGGCGCAGTGCTGAGGTTGTCGCGCGCGTAGACGGCGCCGGCGACCAGACGCTTTTTCGCGGCCGTAACCTCTTCCTCGGTGACACCGGTCTCGAGCAGCCTGGCGACCGCTGCGCGCAGGCCCTCCTCAACCGCTTCGATGTCTCCGCCCGGCCGCGGAGACCCGTAGAAGGTGAAGGTGGCGTAGTCGTAGTTCATCGGGTTGTAGCCCGACCCGGCGGAGGCGGCGATGCCCTGCTCGACGACAAGGCTGCTATAGAGCCGGCTGGTGGCGCCGCCGCCGAGGATCTCCGACAGCACCTGCAGTGCGTAGGCTTCCGGCCCTTCGGCCTGGCGGTAGCTGGGCGCCAGATAGCTGATCGAGAGGCTCGGCTGGCGCACGCGCGGGCTGCGCAGCGTCACATCACGGGCGCCGTTCTGCGGCGGTTCCGCCACCCGCTCGCGCGGCGGGATGTCACCTGCCGCGATCGGGCCGTAGTAGGTTTCCGCCAGGCGCCGCACCTCCTGCGGATCGACGTCGCCGGCGACGATCAGAACTGCGTTGTTGGGCGCGTACCAGCGCTTGTAGAAGCGCAGCGCCACCTCGGTGTTCAGCTGCTCGATCTCATGGTCCCAGCCGATGATGGGGATGCGGTAAGGATGGTTGAGAAACTGGGTCGCGCGGATCATTTCGCCCAGTTGCCCGCGCGGCTCGTTGTCGATGCGGCTGCGCCGCTCCTCGCGCACCACATCGCGCTCCGGCGCCACCACGTCGTCACTCAGCACCAGGTTGGCCATGCGGTCCGCCTCGTGGCGCATCATGATTTCAAGGCGATCGGCCGCGACGGTCTGGAAATAGCCGGTGTAGTCCCAGGACGTGAAGGCGTTCTCGCGCCCGCCGTTGGCGGCGATGATATCGGAGAATTCCCCGGGCGCCAGAGACTCGGTGCCTTTGAACATGAGGTGCTCAAGGAAGTGGGCCAGACCAGACTCGCCGGCCTGTTCGTCCGCCGCGCCGACGCGGTACCAAACCGAATGGTGGACGATCGGCGCGCGCTGGTTCACCACGACCACGACCTGGAGACCGTTGTCGAGCGTGAAGCTGACCGGATCGAAAACCTTGGCCTGAGCCGCGGGAGCAGGCCCGCCGATCTGGACGGCAAGGGCAAGAACGCCGATGACCAGCAGCCGGTATGCGTTGTTCAGGACTTTCATGAGCGCATGCCCCTTATCTGATGGCGAGCCTGGAACGGACCGTCATGAGCTTCTATATGGCGCGCAAGCAAGGGCCCGCAAGCAGCGGCGCCGCCTGCGGACATGAACTTTCGGTCACAAAACCGTTCAGAAACCCCCTTCGGGAGGCTGCCCCTCCGCTGACCGGCCCCCTGCTGACCGGGCCCCTGGTGGCCGGCCATCCGGCGACGGCCCTTACCTGTCGTAAGCCGACAGTCTGGGAAGCAGGGCTTAAAAGCGCCTTACCTAAAAGATGCCTTCCAGGGGCGCCCGGCGGCGGCGCTCGATCTGCGGGGTCGGGCCGGTCGTCGGCGGCTGGCCGAGGGCTGCATTTTCCTGCAGGCGGCGCAACTCAGCCTGCGGATCGACAATGGTCCCGGCCGGCACCTGGTCGTTCCAGAAGACCAGCAGATCGACGAAACGCTCAGACTCTGAGTTGATCTGATTGGTCTCGCGATCAACGAGGAGGCGAATATTGGGTTCGGCGTTCTGCGCCCCCGCCGCACTCAGCAGCGACTGCTCGCCGGGGGAGCGGTTGGGGTTGATCGCGGTCTGGGTCACCACCGTCGGCTGACCGGCGGAATTGCGGAAGACCGCCCGCTCGGCCTGCTGCGCCGGCGTGCCTTCCTGCGGCCGCGGCGCGCCCGGCTCCGGCGGACGCAGCGAAAAGTCCGGCGGCACGGTCAACGGCGCCCGTGACACCACACGGAATTCGTCAGGAGACTGCTTGGTCAGGCCCAGCTGCTCGCGGAACCCGCCACAGGCGGCCAAGCCCAGCATAAGACTGCCGACAACAAGTAAACGGAAAGTCATCGCTCGATCCATCGTTGACTACCTCCCTAACCCCGGCCCCCTATTTACTCTTCCTGCCCATTTCGAACAAGCCATCAACAACAATCAACGCTGCACCGCACACAATTGCACTGTCCGCAACATTGAACGCGGGCCAGTGCAACTCGGCCAGATGGAAGTCCAGAAAGTCGACCACGCCGGGCTGGTGCATACGGTCGATGACGTTGCCGATCGCGCCGCCGACCACCAGGCCGATCCCATAGGGCAGCAGGCCGACCGGCTGGCGCTTGACCCAGACCAGCAGGGCAGCCACCACCGCGAGGGCCAGACCGGACAGCAGATAGGGGCCCCAGGGGGAGTCGTTCTGCAGCAGCCCGAAGCTGACGCCGGTGTTGTAGGTCAGGACCAGATTGAAGAAGCCGGTCACCTCGATGACGCTGCCCGGACCGGGCATGGTGGCGAGGATCGCCGCCTTGGTGATCTGGTCCAGCACCAGAATGACCGCCGCGAGGCCGAGGGTCCGCTGCATGGGCGCCGTGGATCCCGCGGTCCGCTACTGCGCCGCGGCGCCGAGGTGCTGCACGGCATCGGCGCAGCGCCGGCAGGTTCCGGGCGCTTCGGGGATGCTGCCCACCTCCGGCAGCACCTTCCAGCAGCGCTCGCACTTCTTGCCCTCGGCCAGACGCACCGCCACCGCAACCCCGGCAACCTCGTCCAGGCGAAAGGCGTCTGCGGGGCCCTCGCCCTCGGTGAGGGTAATCGCCGAGGTGATGGCGATATCAGCCATGTCGACCCCGTCCACGGCGGCCAGCAGGTCGGGCCGGGCGACAAAGACCTCCGGATGCGCTTGCAGGCTGGAGCCGAGGCGCTTGTCGGCGCGTTCCAGTTCCAAGGCGCCGGTGATCACGCGGCGCAGGTCGCGCACCTTGGACCACTTGGCCGCCAGATCTTCGTCGAGCCAGGCGCCCGGCACCTCCGGGAAGGTGCGCAGATGAACACTGGCCTCGGGCCCCTTGCCGCGGGTCCACCAGGCTTCTTCGGCAGTGAAGCACAGGATCGGCGCCAGCCAGGCGGTGAGGCAGGAGAAAACTTCGTCCAGCACCGTGCGGCAGGCCCGCCGCCTCAGGGAGTCCGGGCGGTCGCAGTAGAGCACGTCCTTGCGGACATCGAAGTAGAAGGCCGAGAGATCGACGGCGCAGAAGGTGTAGACCGCCTGGTACAGCGCGTGGAAGTGAAAGCCCTCCACGTTGCGGCGGACCTGACGGTCCAGCTCCGCCAGACGATGCAGCACCCAGCGCTCGAGCTCCGGCATCTCGGCGGCATCCAGACGCTCGCTTTCCGTGAAGCCGTCGAGATTGCCGAGCAGGAAGCGCAGGGTGTTGCGCAGACGGCGGTAGGCGTCGCCCTGGTACTTCAGGATTTCCGGGCCGAAGCGCAGGTCCTCCTCGTAGTTCGAGGCGACCACCCAGAGACGCAGGATGTCGGCGCCCTGGTTGTCCACCACGTCCTGCGGGGAAAGGGCGTTGCCCTTCGACTTCGACATCTTCTCCTTGCCCTGCTCCTCCAGGATGAAGCCGTGGGTCAGCACGGCGTCATAGGGCGCGCGCCCGCGCGTGCCGGCGGATTCCAGCAGCGAGGTGTGGAACCAGCCGCGGTGCTGGTCGGAGCCTTCGAGATAGAGGTCGGCCGGCCACTTCAGCTCGGGCCGCGCCTCCAGGACAAAGCTGTGGGTGGAGCCGGAATCGAACCAGACCTCCACCACGTCGGTGATCTGCTCGTAGTCCTCGGCCTTGTATTCGTTGCCGAGGAAGCGCTGCGGGTCGCTGGAGAACCAGGCGTCGCCGCCCTCTTCCTCAAAGGCAGTCGCGACCCGTTCGATCACCGCCGGGTCGCGCAGGGGCTCGCCGGTCTTCTTGTCGACGAAGATCGGCAGCGGGACGCCCCAGAGGCGCTGGCGCGAGATGCACCAGTCCGGGCGCTGTTCGATCATGGAGCGCAGGCGGTTGCGGCCGGTCTGCGGTACGAAGCGCGTCTCGTCGATTGCCTTCAGGGCCTTTTCCCGCAGCTCGTTGGTCTCCATGGAGATGAACCACTGCGGGGTGTTGCGGAAGATCAGCGGCGCCTTCGAGCGCCAGGAATGGGGGTAGCTGTGCTTCAGCCTGCCGCGGTGCAGCAGCCGGCCCGCTTCGGCCAGGGCCGCGATGACGCGCCCGTTGGCATCCCCCGGCTTACCGTTCTCGTCATAGACCACGGCGCCGCCGACCACGGCCACGTGGTCGTAGAAGATGCCGGTGCCATCGACGGTCTGGGGAATCTCGATGCCGTGCTGCAGGCCGAGCGCCCAGTCGTCGGCGCCGTGCCCGGGCGCGATGTGGACGAAGCCCGTGCCCTGCTCGGTGGTGACGAAATCGCCGGCCAGCACCGGAACGTCGAAATCGTAGCCGCCGGCCGCCGGCGCGAAACCGCGCCAGGGATGGGCGCAGAGCGCGCCGGCCAGGTCCGCAGGCGAGAGATCGCCCAGATGCTTCCAGGACTCGATCTTCGCATCGGCCTTGACGGTTTCCGCCAGATCCTTGGCCAGCACCAGTTTCTCGCCGACCAGGGCATGGCTGTCCTCCGCCAGGGCTTCGACCTGCCAGACGCCGTAGGCGATCTCCTCGCCGAAAGCCACGGCGCGGTTGCCGGGGATGGTCCAGGGCGTGGTGGTCCAGATCAGGACGCTGGCGCCCTCCAGTAGCGGCGTCTCGCTCCGCACCACCGGGAAGCGCACCCAGATCGTCTGCGAGACGTGGTCGTGGTACTCGACCTCGGCGTCGGCCAGGGCGGTGCGTTCCACCACCGACCAGAGCACCGGCCGCGAGCCCTTGTAGATGCCGCCGTTCTGCAGGAACTTGCCGATCTCCCGGACGATCTGCGCCTCGGCATCGAAGGACATGGTCAGATAGGGCCGCTCGAAGTCGCCCAGGACGCCGAGGCGCTGGAACTCCTCGGTCTGCACCTTCACCCACTTGTCGGCGAAGTCGCGGCACTCGCGGCGAAACTCCAGCGCCGGGACGCTGTCCTTGTCCTTTCCGGCGGCGCGGTACTGCTCTTCGATCTTCCACTCGATGGGCAGGCCATGGCAGTCCCAGCCGGGCACGTAATGCGCATCCTTGCCCAGCATCTGATGCGCCCGGTTGATGACGTCCTTCAGGATCTTGTTGAGCGCGTGGCCGATATGGAGATGGCCGTTGGCATAGGGAGGACCGTCGTGGAGGATGAACTTCTCCCGCCCCTCGGACTGCTGGCGCTGTTGCGCAAAGAGGTCCATCTCCTGCCAGCGCGCCAGGGTCTCCGGCTCTTTCTTGGCCAGGCCCGCGCGCATCGGAAAGTCGGTCTTCGGCAAAAAGACTGTCGGTCGGTAATCAACGCTCATCGCGTGCTTCTTCTTCGTCGGTTCCAGGCCCAGGCTGCAGGCGCCCCGCGCATTTGGACCAGTCGGTATGCGGCCCGCCTGTAGCGCCTGGCGCTGGGACGGGGCTCCGGCCAGGGCGGCCCGCGGTCAGTTCGGGCCGATCTGCCCCAGGACCGCGCGGGCCTGATCGCAATCGAGGGCGATTTGTGCCCGCAAAGCGTCAAGCCCGTCAAACTTCTTTTCCGGGCGCAGATAGTCGATAAAGCGGACCCGCAGGGTTTCGCCGTAGAGATCGGCATCGTGGTCGAAGAGGTGAACCTCCAGGCGCAGGTCCTCGCCGGCCACCGTGGGCCGCCGGCCGAGATTGGCGACCGCTGGAATCCACTGGGTTTCCAGGCCGTGTTCCACCCCCGGATCGCGGCCGGCATAGACCGCATAGACCCCCAGCGCCGGGCAGAGATAGTCGCCGAGCGCCAGGTTGGCGGTGGGAAACCCGATCGTGCGGCCACGCTGATCGCCCTTCTCCACCCGCCCTTCGATCTCCCAGGGCCGGCCGAGCAGCTCGGCGGCCCGGCGCGGAGCACCGTCACGCAGGTGCTGGCGGATGATGGAGGAGGAATAGACCGCCCCCCCATGGGTCATGACCGGATCGACCGCGGTAACGCCGAAGCCGAGCTTGGCCCCCATCGATTTCAGCAAGGCGACGTTGCCCTGACGCTTGTGGCCGAAGCAGAAGTCCCAGCCGACCACCACGTGCCGGGCGGCCAGATCGGCCACCAGCACCTCCTCCACGAAAGCCACGGCCGGCCGCAGGGAGAAAGCCTTGTCGAAGTGCAGCACGAAGAGGTGATCGACCCCCTGTTCCTGCAGGGCATGGGCCTTGGACCGCAGGGAGGTGAGCCGAAAGGGCGGCTGGTCCGGTGCGAAGACCGAGCGCGGATGCGGCTCGAAGGTGAGAACCGCCAGCGGGCAGGACAGCGCCGCCGCCTGGTCGCCGGCGTCCGACAGAAGCGTCTGGTGACCGCGGTGCACCCCGTCGAAGTTGCCGATCACCACGACGCTGCCCCGGGCCTCGTCGGAAATCTCTGAGCTGTGTCGGAAAATCGCCATGAGCAGGCCGGACTGACGCCTTTTGTCGAGAAGCTTTGCGGTGCCGGAAAGGGTGGTCGAAGGGCTCGGGGATCAAAGGGCCGGTTGTATGGGGGCCGGAGTTGGATGGATGCGGTTTACCGCCGCCAGGCGATGCGGGCGTCAAGGCGGGGAACTAAACGCAAAACCGCGGCTAGTCCAGCCGATTCGCCGACACGGCGCGAAGATAACCCGCATGGAGCCGCGTGAACAGGGCGCGGAAAGCGATGTGCCGCCGCCTCGTCACGAAGCCTCGTCCCGCGGACCTTGCGTTACTCTGAAGAGTGCGGACCGGCCGGCGCCGGCGCCAAGCCGGCGCGGGCGTTACTCGGCCGCCTGCGTCGCCTCGGGTTCGGCCTCGGGCAGGTCCTTGCGGCTGGCCACCATCAGCGTGGCTTCGCCTTCCAGAACCACCGTATCGCCCACCGTGCAGACGGTGTCGAAGATGACCCGCTTCTTTTCGGCCTGAATCTCCCGCACCGTGACACGGGCTTCGACCGTGTCACCGACCTTGACCGGCGCCTTGAAGCGCAGGTCCTGGCGCAGGTAGATGCAGCCAGGCCCCGGCAGGCGGGTTCCGAACACCGTCGAGATGAAGCTTGCCGAAAGCATGCCGTGGGCGATCCGGCCGGAAAACATCGTCTTCTCGGCAAAGCTTTCGTCCAGGTGAACCGGGTTGGTGTCCCCGGAAATACCGGCAAACATCGTGATATCGGCCTCGGTCACCGTCTTGGCGAACACCGCCGTCATCTTCGGCGACAGGTCTTCGATGAAGTAGCCGTGCTTCTCGCGCATCAGACTCTGAACCTCTGCCAATGAAATAATATTACTAAAGCCGCATTTTTTCGGTAACTTTATTCCTTCCACTTTAGTGGAACAGGCCCTTTTTCGCAAGTGCGAATTCGCGGATGCGAAGGCGACCAAAGTATGACGCCTGTTGGTAAAATTTGCCTTATTGGCGGGCCTTTTCGGCAATGCGTGGCCGCCGCCAAACCCATCGCGTGCGGCTGGGGTTTGCGGCTGGGGTTTAACGTCGGCGGCCCCGGCCGGTGGTCATGGCGGCCAGATCCCGGTCGCGGTGATCGCGGAAGGCATCAAGCGGCAGCGTCGCGGTGGCCGCGTTCATGGAGGTGGTCACCGGCACGCTGGGCCCCTGCTCGTCCACCGGCACCGCCGCCCGCCGGATCATGCGGTAGATGGCGAAGACCCCGATGGCGGCGTGGACAATGCCAACGAAGGTGAAAAACCCATCCGGACCGACCCGGCCCATAAGCTGCGAGACCACCAGCGGGCCGAAGATGGCGCCGCTGCCGTTGACCAGCATCAGGCTGCCGCTGGCGGCGACCATCTGCTTGGGCGTCAGGAAGTCGTTGGTGTGGGCCAGGCAGAGCGAGTACATGGGAAAGCTCATGCCGCCGAGAAGAAAGGCGACGGCATAGAGGCCGATCCTGTTGTCGCCGGAAAAAAGCGGTGCCGCAATGCCGACAAGCGCGGCTGAGAAGGTGACCGCGGCCAGAACGCGGCGGCGGTCCAGCTTGTCGGAGAGGCGGCCGATGGGCCACTGAAAGGCCATGCCGCCGAAGATCAGCATGCTGACGAAAAAGGCGATCTCGGAGACCTCCAGCCCTGCCAGGCTGGCATAGACCGCGCCCATTCCGAAGATCGCGCCGTTGGCGACGCCGGTCCCCAGGGATCCGATCACGCCCAGGGGCGAGGCCCGGTAAAGGGATCGGATGCCGACCGGGTTGGGGGCCGTGAAGTCCGGCGCCGGCCCCACCGAGACCGAGATCGGCACCAGCGCCAGGGACACCAGCACAGAGGCCAGCACGAACAGAACGAAGCTGTTGGGATCGGAGAGGTTCAGCAGGAACTGCCCGCCGGCGATGCCGCCCAGCACCACCAGCATATAGACCGACAGCATCGACCCACGGGTCTCGTTGGTCGAGCGGTCGTTCAGCCAGGACTCGGCCACGATGTAGAGACCGGCGTAGCAGAACCCGGTAAGAAACCGCATCCCGGTCCAGATCCAGGGATCGACGAAGACCGCGTGCACCAGCGCCGCCGTCGAGGCGGTCGAGGCCAGCGCCGCGAAAACCCGCACGTGACCGACGTTGCCCACTGCCCGGGGCGTGACCAGGGCGCCGGCGAGAAAGCCGACGAAGTAGCCGGACATGACGAGACCGGTGGTCTCGGTCCCGAAGTTCTCCGCCGAGGCCCGGATACCCAGAAGCGAAGACTGCAGGCCGTTGCCCAGCATGATCATGCCGAGGCCGACGAAGAGCGCCCAGGCGGAGCGAACAGCAGCGAACATGACCGATCCCGTCGTTTCCTAGCAATCCTCGACGCTTACCGCTTTCAGCTTATGCCGGGGGCAGAAAGGCTGCGCTATCGGAAAAGCGCCAAAGCCAGGCGCGGACGGGCGAATTGCCAGAGCGGTCGGGAACGGCTTCCGCAGCCCGGCCAGCCCCGCACCATCCGACCGGCCCGATAGCACGTTCCCGCGAAAACTTTCAGCGCCCGGCCAGAACGTCCCGCAAGGCTGCCTGTTCGCTGGCCGAAAAGCCGACGACCAGGTGCCCACCGGCGCAAATGACGGGACGCTTGATCAGGGTCGGATGGGCCCGCAGCAGCCGTTCAGCAGCCGGGCCGTCCAGTCCCTCCTTCTCTTCCGGGGACAGGCCGCGCCAGGTGGTGCTGCGGCGGTTCAACAGGCGTTCCCAGCCCAGACGGGCAAGCCAGTCCTCCAGTTCCGCCGCCGGGACACCGTCATCGCGCAGATCGTGCAGACGCACCGCGTCATGGTCGGATTCCAACCAGGCCTTCGCCTTGCGGCAGCTGTCGCAATTCTTCAGTCCGTAGATCGTGATCATCGCGTCCCTTTCGTCCCCTCCCACTCTGTTGCTCCCTGCTGCCGCTTCCGTACGGCCGGAGCCTCCGCCAGGCCCCCGGCCCGGCGCAACCGGCCGCCGCTCCCATTTGACCGATGCGCCGCCCCAGTGCAAGGTCGGGCGCAAGGCTAGGCACAAGGCCGGGCGGCAAACCGCCAGCCACCGCCATGCGTTGCAAAATAGGGAACAGAAATCAACCAATTGACAGACGGCCTCCAGATCGTTGGGGTAGGCCGATGACAAATGCTGCGGACCGTACCGGAAGCAAAGCCGATCCGCCGCTTGGCGGCGAAACCATCGTCCTGTTCGAGGATGACGACCTCGTCCGGCGGGCAACCCAGCGCATGCTGCAGCGCCTGGGGGCTCAGGTGGTCGTTGGCAACACCAGCGCAGAAGCCGTCGCGCACTTGCGGGAGCAAGGCGCAACCCCCACCTGGATCATCGCGGATTATTGGTTCACGCGGCAGGAAGACGGGCTTGTCGCCACCAAGGCCGTCCGCAACGCCGTCGGCGACCAGATCAAGGCACTGATCATCACAGGCGACAGCTCTACGGAGGTCGCAAACGCGGTTCGGAGCGCCGGGCTCCACCTGCTGAGGAAACCGGTGAATACGGATCGCATCATCGAGATCCTTGCCGAAGACGCCTAGACAAAGCGTCATCAGCACAGCAGGACGGCCGGGCGGACCAAAACGGCTATCAATTTTCGGTTGTATATTGTCCAGACGAGATACGCGCTGTGTACAAACAAGAAGGGCTCACGGGCCCAGCGACGATACCGGAGGTGGCCCCGGGAATCGCCCAGCGGATAGACGATTTCCAGTTGATAACTCTGCGAAAATTCGGACAATGGGCCGCCAGCAGCATTGCCGGACAGAATGCCTCTGCCAAATCGGCGGGCCTTTGAGTCTGGCGTGCCATAACACTAAGTTGCGGACGGGTAGGACAACGGGCCAACACAGACAGCGTAACAAACGGTCCGTTCCGATCTCATACAAAGATCAAATTAGGGTTCTCTAAATTATGAAAGTCCTCTATGCCGACGACCACTGGATCACGCGCAGCGCTGCCCGCCACCTGATCGACCGGCTGGAAAGCGGCAGCGAGCTTCTGGAGGCGGCTGACTTTCGCCAGGCGCTGGATCTCGCTTCGGCCAACCCGGATCTCGACCTGATTCTCCTGGATCTGCTGATGCCGGGCATGAAGCGCTTCGAAGGACTGCGCGCAATGCGGGAATGTTTGCCGCAGGTGCCTGTGGTCGTGATGTCGGCCATCGAAGACCGTGACGAGATCCTGCGCTGCATCGAGGCCGGCGCCATGGGCTACATCCCTAAGTCGTCCCAGAGCGATGAGGTTGAGTCGGCCCTGCAGACCGTGCTCGCCGGCGGTGTCGCCTTCCCGCGGCGCCTGCTGGAGCAACGGAGTTCCGCCAAGAAGCAGGCGGTCTACGCCTTCGGCAATGAGAAATCGATCGAGGATGTCTCCGGCGCACTGACCAAGCGTCAGTTCCAGGTCTACAAACTGCTCGGCCAGGGCATGTCCAATGCCCAGGTGGCCGAAGCACTCGGCCTGTCCGAGCATACGGTGCGCGTCCACGTCTCAGCCATCGTCAAGCGGCTGAACCTGGACAGCCGGACCCAGGCAGCCATCAGCGCCGCAGCCCAGGCCCGGGCGATGGAAGACGAGGCGGAAGCCGCCAACTACTGAGCCTGACGGCATTGTCCGTCGCTTGAGGGGCTTCGGCGCGCAGGCGGGACAATCAGGCTGGACAATCAGGCTGGACAGGCCGGCCCCGTATCGATTCATCGCAGCATCGATTCAGCAAAGAAGCACGCCTGAGCCCTCACCGGAGACACCCGGCTTAGCCCGGGCGGCACCCGCAACGCCTGATCACCTCTGCGCCAAGGCGTAGAGGCAGAGCGCCCGCAACTGTGCCGGCTTGACCGGCCGAAAGAGCACATGCACCGGACCGGGCAAGACGGCGGCGCTGTCATTCTTGCCCCGGTCGCTGAGCAGCACCACGGCGGGGGCGGCGCCGCCGCGCTGCCGGACGGCGGCCAGCTGGTCGTGCCCGCGGGCGGCATCGAAGTCCGCCATATCGGCAATCACGAGAACCGGCGGGCCTTCCAGGGACTCGGCGAGCCTTTGCGCATCGATGGCGCCAGCCCGGGCGCGTGCGCCCCAGCCCTGCAGATGGTCCCGAACGGCCTGCGCATCGGCATTGTCGAAAACCACAACGTCAGCCTCCTGCAGAGGATTGAGCGGCATCTCGACGTCGGCAAAGGCAGCATCGGAGGAAACGGCCCCGCCGGGATCTGTTGCGGCATCCCCACCCTGCCCGGGTTTGTTCCCCGGCGCTTTTCCGGATGCCTTCAAGGTCAGGGAAAACCGCGATCCGCGCCCCAGTTTCGAATCGACCTCCAGGCTGTCTCCGCAGAGCATCGCCATGTGCCCTGCCAGGGTGAGGCCAAGGCCGAGACCCCGCTCACGCGGACGGACCTCGTTTTCCAGGCGGTAGAACGGCCGGAAGATCCTGGACTGATCCTCGACAGGAATGCCGAGGCCGGAGTCCACAACCTCGACCCGCGCAAAGCGGCCCCGGCGGCGCGCGCCCAGGATCACCTTGCCTTCGCGCGTAAACTTGGCGGCATTATCCAGCAGAGCGCCGAGAATGCGGCGCAGCAGCACCGGATCGGCCTGGACGCGCAATCCGCTGTTCACGATCCGGAAGGCTATGCCCTGGGCAGCGAAACGCTCCGCGGCGTCGTCCTTCACGCGGGCGAAGACTTCGTCGAGCGCCAGCGCCCGCGGCTCAGGGCTCACCATGCCCCGGTTCAGCTTCTCAAGCTCGACCAGGGCGTCGAGCCAGCCGTTGCTGAGGCCGAGAGCATAGCGCAGGTCCTCGAGGATGGCGTCTCTCTCACGGGCTGAGTCGGTCTGCGCAAGCTCCCCGATCAGCAGGCTGATCGCGTTCAGCGGCTGGCGCAGCTGGTGCTCAGCGCCCAGCAACAGACTCTGCTCTTGGTTTGAATGCGCCTGATCCAATCGGCCTCTCCCCGCTAGCCAAACACGGTCTTGGGTCTGCGTCAGGGCAGCATGAATTCCCAAGCGCCTGTCATCAATGCTAGATCTACATGGCATCCATCGGGACGCCGTCCCGGCACCGCAGTGACCCGCCGGACCCCACCGCAAGACAGCCGAAACCAGGACATGAAAATAATCCGGATCGATATCCACCAGGTCGACCTGCCGCTCCACGAGGGGCGCTACAGCTGGGCCGGCGGCAAGTCGGTCGATGTCTTCGATTCGACCGTCGTCCGGGTCACCTGCGATTCGGGACTGGTCGGCCACGGCGAGGTCTGCCCCCTGGGGCCGGCTTACCTGCCCAGCTTTGCCGCCGGCGTGCGCGCCGCCCTGGGCGCCTTGGCGCCCGACCTGCTGGACTGCGACCCGCGCGCCATCGATGCCGTCGGCGCGCAGATGGATACCCGGTTGAAGGGCCAGCCGGCCGCCAAGTCGGCCGTCGATATGGCCTGCTGGGATCTGCTGGGCCAGGCCGCGGGACTGCCCGTCCATCTGCTTCTCGGCGGGCGCTTCGGGAAGAGCGTCGCGCTCTACCGGGCGATTTCCCAGGACACGCCGGCGGCCATGGCCGCGCGTATCCGCCAGTACCGCGGCGAAGGCTACCGCCGCTTTCAGTTGAAGGTCGGCGGCGATCCGGACGAAGACATTGCGCGGATCGAAGCGGCAGCCGAAGTGCTGGAGGCGGGCGACGTTCTGATCGCCGATGCGAACACGGGCTGGCTGCCGCATCAGGCACGCCGCGTGGTGCGCGCTGTGCGGACCCTGGACGTCTACATCGAGCAGCCCTGTCTCGGCTACGAGGAGTGCCTGACGGTGCGCCGTGCCTGCGATCACCCCTTTGTACTGGACGAGTCCATCACCGATCTCGACAGCCTGCTGAGGGCGCATAGGGACGGCGCCATGGACGCCATCAACATCAAGCTCAGCAAAGTCGGCGGCCTCAGCAAAGCACGGCAGCTGCGCGACCTCTGCGTACAGCTCGGGCTGGCCATGACCATCGAGGACAGCTGGGGCGGCGACATCGTGACCGCCGCCATTGCCGCCCTGGCGCAGTCCACTCCGGCCCGCTTCCGCTTCACGGCGACCGACTTCAACAGCTACGTGACCAAGCGCATTGCCGAAGGCGCCCCGCAGCGCCGCGAGGGCAGGTTTGCCGCAAGCGACGCCCCGGGCCTCGGCATCACACCCCTGCCCGAGGCGCTCGGCGCAGCGGTGATGAGCTTCGCCGCCTGAAACCCACCCGCAATCCCGCCGGCGGCCGCCCTATCTATCGATAGGCACGGCGGATCAGTGGAGGTAGCGGATCAGGTAGCGGCTGTTCTTGACCACATAGCCGCGGCCATAGCCGTCGTAGCACATCACGCCGCCGATCAGCGCCTTCCTGCCGTGACGGAAACCGATCTTGGTGACGTCATGGCAGCCGCGGCCGGCGAAGTGCCCATGGTGCCGCCGCGGATGCGCGTGGCCGTGATGGCGATGAGGTTTGTAGGCGTGGAAGTGATGCTTGCGATGATGGCGCTTCACGTGGTGGCGCTTGAGATGGCGGTGTTTCTTGAAGTGGCGATGCTTGAAGTGACGCTTTGAAAAATGACGCTGTTTGAAGTGGCGGGGCTTGAAGTGGCGGGGCTTGAAGTGGCGGGGCTTGAAATGGTGATGGCTCCGGTGGTGCGCGAGGTGAAGCGCCGCGGCATCCGTCGGCGTGTACACAGCCGGCGCTGCGGCCGGCGTAACGCCAACCGAAGCCAGGGCGCCAGCCGAAGCCGGGGCGGCGGCCAAGGCCCCCGCCAGCGCCAGCGCGCCGGCAAGCAGGGCCCCAAGACGGTAAGCACGGGGAATCGGTCTGATGGCAACCATCGCAGCCTCCTTACGTCAGGTCTCTGCGCAGCGTTGTGCGCGTCGGCAGGGGCATTGCCGTGCAAAATCCCGCAAGACGCAGGACCTTGAGCCAATCCCTGCTTGGTGAACCTTACGCAGGCAGATGGCCCGCCCTCCCCGGGGCGGCCACAAAAGTCACATCACAAGCCGGTGAAGGGGCCAGGAAAGAGGCCAGTGAAAGCGCCCGTGAAGAGGGCAGAGAGGGGGACGGCGAAAGACAGGGAAAAGGCAGGGAATCGGGGGACGAGCGGAGAATGAGAAAAGGCTGCACCCCGCAGCCGCCACCTTAACCCGCCGGTGCCCGGGCCAGGTGGTCGCCGCCGTCCAGGCCGAGCATTTGTCCGGTCATGGAGCGTGCCTCCAGCAGGAACTGCAACGCGGCGCAGACCTCTTCCAGGCTGGGGCCCGCCTCCAGCGGCAGGCGGCTGCAGCGCTCGGCAAAGTCGGCGTCGGTCTGGCCCTCCACCGGCAGGGTCGGTCCCAGACCGATCCCGTTCACGCGAATGCGCGGCGCCAGCGCCTGGGCCAGGGTCTGGGTCAGGGTCCAGAGACCGGTCTTGGAGACGGTGTAGCTGAGGTAGCGCGGCGTCAGGTTGAGCACGCGGGTGTCGATCAGGTTGACCGCCAGACCGGCCGCCTGCTGCGGGAGCAGGGCGGCGAAGCGCTGGGTCAGCACCAGCGGGGCGCGCAGATTGATGTCCTGATGGCGCTGCCAGGATTGATGATCGGCACTGTCGGCATCGTCGTACTCGAAGATCGAGGCGTTGTTCACCAGCAGGCCGAGCGGCCCGCAGGCCTCCGCGGCGCGCTCGACCAACGGCCCCAGGGCCTGCGGATCGGCAAGGTCCGCCTGCAGCGCCACCGCCTTGCCGCCGGCCGCCGTGATCGTCCGGCACAGCGCCTCGGCCTCGGCTGTCGAGTCCCGGTAGTGCACCGCCACGGACCAGCCCCGGGCCCCCAGGTGGGTGGCGAGGGCCGCACCGACCCGCCGCGCCGCGCCGGTGACGAGGGCCGCGCGCGGCAGCCGCGGGTCTTCGAGCGTTTGCGGCGCTTCCGTCATCGCGAAGGGGTTTTCATGGAGAAAGACGGTCGGGCGAAAGGGAACACGGTGGGACGAAGGCGGCGCCCGCCCACCCGCTGCTCACTTGCCGATGATGCCGAGGAACTCCTGGCGGGTCTTGGGGTCGTTCCGGAAGGCGCCCAGCATGCGGCTGGTCACCATGGAGGTGCCGGGCTTGTGGATGCCGCGGGTGGTCATGCACTGATGGGTGGCCTCGATCACCACCGCCACGCCGTGGGGCTGCAGCACCGCATCGATGGTGTTGGCGATCTGCGCCGTCATCTTCTCCTGGATCTGCAGGCGCTTTGCGTAGACCTCCACGACCCGTGCCAGCTTGGAGATGCCGACCACCCGGTTGCGCGGGAAATAGCCGACATGGGCGACGCCGATGATCGGCGCCATGTGGTGCTCGCAGTGGCTTTCGAAACGGATGTCGCGCAGCAGCACCATCTCGTCGTAGCCGTCGGTCTCCTCGAAGGTGCGCTGCAGCATGTCGACGGGGTCGATCAGGTAGCCGCCGAAGAACTGCTCGTAGGCCCGCACCACCCGCTCCGGCGTGCCGAGCAGGCCCTCGCGGCCGGGGTCGTCGCCGGCCCAGCGCAGCAGGGTGCGGACGGCCTCCTCGGCTTCCGCGCGGTCGGGCTTGCGCGCCGCCGCCTCCTTGCGCTCCAGCGCCAGGATGTTGCTGACGTTCTCTGCCTTGCTGTTCATCACGACCTCCAAAGTCCTTCGCAGACCATCAACTAGGCCGCTCCCGGAAAATTCCAAGCCGCTGGCCGACCCCGAGGCGCACCATAAACGCCTCCGGCGGCCCGTCAAAGGTCGGCACGATAGAGAGGGCACGATGACAGCCATGGGACCACCGCCCGCCGATGCTCTGCACGGAAAGGGCGGCACCACCGAAAGGTGCGCGGGCTGAAAGGTGCGCGGGCTGAAAGGCGCAAGACCCAAAGCCATCGATTCCAGCAGTATTTGATCCCAAACGGTGCGGGGTCAGGTCTTGCAGAAAGTCGGTTCAGTCGCGGCTGCGGTGTTGGTGCCCCTGGCCTGACTCGAACAGGCACTCCCTTGCGGGAAACAGATTTTGAGTGTGCCGGAAAGCCTTTGAGATCAGGGCTTTGTCCAACAAATCGCCCCGTTTTTTCCCTCGTCTACAGGCGAAAGTCTGACAACCTTCAGCTGGACCGCCGGCGCCGCCGGGACCACCTGGAGTGCCGGGTCTTGCACGTAGCGGGCGCCCTCTCCATCGGTCAGGACGATCCGCCCCTTGGCGTCCGTGGTGGCGCTGTGCATCAGCACGCGGAACTCGTCCGCGCCGGCCGCCGGTCCCGCCTCCGGGTCCTCGACGTAGACCGCCCGTGTCACCCGCATGGCCGCCTCATCAAAGATCGCGACCTGGTGGTAGAGCGTGTGCGGCTTGAGGGCGGTCATGACCGGTCCTGGTCAGAAGCCTCATGGGGCCCGCGCAGCACCGAGGCGCCGCCCAGGTCCTTGCGCTCCTTCACCGTGATGATCCCCGACAGCCGCAGCTGCGCGACGAAGCGGCGGGCGACGGCCATGAATCCGGCGTCGTCGGTCGGCTGCAAGCGCACGATGGCCTTGCGGTTCTGTTTCAGGGCGAAGCAGAGCGGCTGCGCCAGGCGCTCGTCATCGACCTCCTCTTGCCGGTCACTTCTGCCATGCAACGACAATCAACGACTCCTTACGACACCGCCCAGGAGCTCCGCCCTACTATGCTTAATGTTCTTATTTTGTTCATGATGACAGATTGCGGACTGCTGGGCAAGTTGGTGGGGTGAGAACAAAAAAGGGATGCGGAGTCGCGCTCCACATCCCTACCCCGTCCAAAGGGGCCTTTTGGATAAGTTCTTGCGGTCCTGGCGGGAACCTTCCCCAGCCCGAACTGGGGTTTCCCCTTCCAAAAGGGACCTTTCGAGGATACGCCCCGGGGCCTCCCGAGCCCTCAGATGCCCAACAGCGTCTGGGGGCTCACCGATTCGCAGCATCACATCTTGTGACGCCGCATCTTTGCCGACAACCTGTCGGAATGTCCAGCGATCAGTTCATCAAGTTGATGAACTAGCAGGGCGCCCCGGTCAAACCCAGGCAAAGCGCTGAAATCGCACCGCTTTTGATGTCCGGCGTCACATTCTGCCAGAGCTCGCCGAGCGCCGCCGCCAGGGCCGCGTTGGCGTTGTTGCGTGCCTCCTGGCCCTGGAACGCCCGCACGTCGGTGGCCGAGTAGGTGATCTTGGTGCCGTCCGGCATGTCCCAGGTGAGCGCGACCGAGCCCTGCTCTTTGGCCCCGACGAGTTCCACCACCACCGGATCGCCGCCCTCCGGGTTCGGCATGATGATCCGGCCGGCGTTCTGGCCGTCGTAGTTGCCCGGCGCCCAATGGACCAGGGAGATCGACTTGTCGCTGCCGTACTCCACTTCGTCCTCGGTCAGGTGCAGGCTGCCCGCCTGGTCGAAGGTCTCGCAGGCCCCCAGGGTGAAGGCGGCCACCACGGCCGCGGCGATCATCTTCAAACGCATTGTCCCCTCCTCTAGTGTCGCAAAGGCGTGACGTTGGTTGGCGGTGCTGCCGGCGTGCGGTCGCGGAACAGCCAGGCGGCGCCGAAGCCGGCGAAGATCGGCACGGTGCTGCGGACGTTGGGGTCGTCCAGCCAGGCGAAGGCCTCGTGGCTGCCGATCAGCCAGACCAGCAGGGCATTGAGACCGGCGGCGAGGACGGCGGCGACGGCGCCGAGCAGCACCTTGCGGGTCGGTTTGATCGAGGGCTGATCGACCAGCACGGTCCCCGCCCTGTCTTGACGGCTGTCAGACATCGGCGCCTCCGGTGAAGAGCTCAGAGAAAGGCTCGACCTTCTGGAGGAAGCCCTCGATGGTCCCCTTGCCGGCTGCCGTGTTGTAGAACCGCTTCCAGTAGGCGCCGAGGCCCGGAAGGTCGTCGGCCGGTGGCAGCGGGGGGCGGCGGCGATAGTAGACCAGGCGCGCGATGGCGGTGGCGTAGGCCAGGTTCCAGATGAGTTCGAGAGGCCCAGGACGGGCCTCATCAGACTTCTTGCCAGACACCAATTCGCGCACAAGGTCGCCGAGGTCTGGGCGATAGCTGAGGAAGTTGTCCCACACGTCCCGATGCGTCGCCGGCTCGATCTGGTAGATGCCGAGCGCCGGCCCGCCCTGCTGCACCAGGTGCTGGCGGCCGGCGACGACGCTCTCGGCCAGCACGGTGGCGAGCAGCAGGTTTGCGGCCGCCGGTGAATAAAGCCCGATGTGTTCCAGCGTCGGGCGGATCACATGGCCGCGCAGTTCGGCGGGATCGATCATCGCTCTAGCCCAGCTCATCAGTTTCAGGAACAGGAAACCGCTGACCGCCAGCAGCAGCGCAATGAAGGCGCCGCCGATGGTGATGACCAGGCGGTGGCGCGCGTCCTTCTCGTCGCTGATCCGCGCGTGGACCTTGTCGGCCAAGGCCGCGATCATCCCCTCCACCTTGTCGAAGCCCCGCTGCATATCCAGCTTCAGCTCCGCCCGGCTCGTAGCCGCCAGCTCTTCGCGGCGATTGCTGAGGTCCTCGTGTGCGGACTGCCGCGCCTCCGTGGCCGAGGCGATTTCGATGGCGCGGGTGTTGATCTGGGCTTGCGCGCGGTCGCTCATCCAACCGGCCTAAACCGCCCGGGACTCCGGGTCCAGCGCCGAGATGTTCATGAACACTTTTCTGCCCGAAACGCTTAGCCATAGGACCAAAGACCCCAATATCCGGCGCCCAGCCGCCTCAGCGATTTCGCTTAAAGGGAGCAATTAGACCGTTTAGGTTCATTTTCCAGTTGCGTGATTCCAAGCGCGCTAGGCACAATCGGCGGTGGAGGAGAACCCATGCTGGAAGACCGCAAACCACCCGCGGATCGTCAAGACGACCCTGATCCTGCGGATACACCGAGCCCCACCGACCAAGACGGAATCAGCGACGATGCGCTCGATGAAATTCGCATCGAAGGCGGCCACGGTGGCAGCGGCATGAGGCATTGGCGCCCTTCTAAGCGGCCGCCAGGATCGCCACAGCAAAGCTGACCCATATCTGCGCCGTACTCAGCGAGAACGCCCCGACATTTTCAGAAGCCGCTTCCAGCTCTCGACGCGCTGTCGCGATTGCTGCCGAGGAACTTGCGGCCCCCGCCACGGTGTTTATTCCGTTCACATAGTTGCTGGGGTACGACGAGACCGAAGCATCGCTTTGTACATGACCCGCGACCGGAATCCACAAAGCTCTGGCCGATCCCCAAGAAGGAGAAAAGTTCAGAGGGTTAGGTGAGGATGACGCGCTGGCTGCTGCGCCTCCGGCCTCGATGTCCGACAGCACTCCTGTCCATCCTGTCACCCTGTAGCATTGGGCGGCTGCTGTCGCATTCGGGGATGATCCGCTCGTTGAGAAGTTCACCGAAGATCCGTCCTCAGCGCCGTCAGCCTCCCGCGCAAAACAAGCAACACCCGTAACGAAATCCGAGCTAACCGACGTCTCAAACTGCGCCACCTGAGTCCACCCAAGAGGCGTGTTCATTGTCCCCTGAGTGGTGCTCGTTGCCGAGGTATAATGCGACGTCATGAAGTTGAGAAGAAGCTCTCCCGCATTCACGACAGGCGGCATCAGCACATTGTGAGTTTGACCGGCCACAGGAAACGACGTCGGCGTGATCGATTCAACAACGGGAAACGCCGGGCCGCCGCCGCCTTCCCCGAATCGATACGGATTGAGCAGGTTCAGCATTACGTTGGTTTGCCGATCAGCGTCACCTTCAGCCCCGCCGCAGAGGTGCCGGCGCCGTCGATGTCGATGGTGATTTCCGCGTCGTCGGCCAAGGCCGTGTCCGAGATCACCGCGGCCGCGGCCGCGGTCTCGGAAGTGTTCTCGTTGGCGTCGATGGTGAGCTTGGTCGAGAGGATCGTCGCGCCGCCCTCATTGATGTCGACAGTGGTAAGTGTCGTGCCCGCCGTCGTCAGGCTGGCGCGCACTGCCGAGAGGGTGAAGGCGAAGGGCATGCGGAAAGTGATCTTCGCCGAGCCCGTCGTGATCGCCGTCGTCTCGTCGCCCACCGCCACGATCAACGCCTGGTCGGGGTTCACCTGGGCGCCGTCCGCGACGTTCAAAATGGCCCGCGCCTGCGCTGCTGACAGGTCCGTCGGGTCTCCTGTGCCTGCGCCCGCGGCGCGCCCCTTCAGAGTCGCCTGCGCCATGTCGGCGGCCTTGGCATTCGTCACCGCGTTGTTCGCGATCACAGTCGCACCGTCGCCGGTGGAAGTGACATCGCCGGTATGGTTCGGGTGGCTGTAGGCGTTGGCACCATCGGCCACGTTGAGGATCGACCGTGCCTGCGCCGGTGTGAGATCCGTAGGATCGCCCGTCCCGGCGCCCGAGGCCCGGCCCTTCAGGGTGGCCTGCGCCATGTCGGCGGCCTTGGCGTTCGTCACTGCGTTGTTGGCAATCGTCGTCGCGCCGTCGCCGCTGGAGGTGACGTCGCCGCTGTGGTTAGGGTGGCTGTAGGCATTGGCGCCATCAGCCACGTTGATCATGGTGCGGACCTGCGCGGGCGTCAGGTCTTCGGGATCTCCCGTATCAGCCGTGGCCCGTCCCTTGATGGTGTCCGTCGCGACATCGGCAAGCTTGGCATTGGTGATCGCATTGTCTGCCGGCGGGATCGCCGCGATGGCCTGCGCCGTCCTCAAGGCCGTCATGCCCTTCGTGTTCTCTGTCCCGCCCTCGGCCTCGGCCTGGCTGGCGATCTCGGCGAACACACCATCGGCACCGGCCGCGCCCGTGTCGCCCTGCAGGCCCTGGAGACCCTGGATGCCCTGCACCCCTTGCGGCCCCTCGAAGTTCCCGGTCAAGGTCCAGCTGCTTGCGCCGGTTTTCTCGTAGTAGTCGCCCGTGTCGTTGTCGATGTAGCGGTCATCGACATTGCCCAGGGACCCGGCAGGCGCACCGGACCCGTCCAGGAATGCCGGGAGGTCGGAATTCTCAAGGGCGTCAGCTGCCGCGTTCCAGCGCGGCACCTTGCCGGCTTCCGGTGCCGGCAGCAGCAGGCTTGCCGTGGTCACCAGCTCGTCGCGCAGGCGCACGGCCCGGTCGATGCGCATCTGCAGATCGTGAACCATGCGCGTCAGGCGGTTGAGCGCGGTTTCCGTGACCTCGGCGGAGAAGTCCTCCAGCTCGTTGTAATCGACCTCCTGCTTCTGGGCGATGTCGGAGACGATCACGACATTCTTGGTGCCGGCGCCCGGTGGCGTGACGAAGTCCACGACGCCGCCGGCCTTCTGGCCGACGTTGGTCACCGAATAGTGGATGGACAGCGTCTGCAGTGTGCCGTTCAGGTAAACGTCCAGATCGCCGGCCTCGAAGATCCGGTTTTCGTAGGCGAACTGCGTGGTGACCCCGTCGCCGTCATGCTCCCAGCGTGAGACATCGGTATCTGTCGTCATTGCGGACCTCCACTGAAGACCGGTTCACCGACAGGGGCGCCACCAGGCACGCCGCCGGCGGGTGCCCCCTGCGCGAAGCTCGGCTGCCGGCGCTGTTGCGCGTCGCGCTGGGCGGCGCGGATGTGCTCGGCAAAGCGGGCGAACTGCGGATCGGTCAGGATCGCCTGGCGCGCCAGCTTGCGGGCATCGGTAACGGCCTTGCGGATGAAGCCCGCCTTGCCGCCGTCCTTGCCGTCCGACAGCGTCTGGTAGACCTGCGACATGGGGTGTCGGCCCTCCACCACGGCGTCCAGGTAGTCGCGGGTGCCCAGCTGCCAGGCCGGATGCTTCAGCCCGTTGCCGGCCAGGCGGGTGTAGGCGTCGTAGACCTCGGGCCAGTCGCGGAAGTTCACGCGGACGCCCTCGAATTCGGCCTTCTTTGGAATGCGGCGGATATCGAGCACCAGGCGCGTCAGCTCGGCGTCGATGGGGCTCTTCTTCACGGCGCGGGACGACCAGGGCGCAAAGAAGTCGTAGGACTTGCCGAGACCGGATTCCGCCTTGACCACCTCGCCCCAGAGATCACGGCGCGGCAGCAAGCTGTCCGAAAGACCGGCGATGCGCTGAAAGACTGCATCGGCGGGCGAGTTCACCTCGCGCAGCGCCGGATCGACGGCGGTCTCGACCGCGCCGGCCAAGGCACTGAAGGGGACGAAGGAGCCGACAAACTGGTTGATGTAGCTCTCCGAGTAGGCCTGCGGGTTGCTGACCATCTCCATGAACTCAGCCATGCCCTGCATGTAGGTCTTGTTGATGGTGACCTGGCTGACCGCTGCGATGGCCATGGCGATGACCTCCTGGGCTTCGTCCACGTCGTCGGCATCGATGTCGCCGCGCTTGATCGCCTCGTTGATGTCGGCGGCGAAACCCATGGTCATGCCGAAGGGATCGGCGCGGTTGTAACTGTACCAGCGCTCCCCGACTTTGATCGAATAGGGCTGCCAGCCCTGGCGCTGCAGGGCTTCGCGCTCGCCGGGATCGCGCGGACCGCGCCCGGTAACCATGCCGCTGTCCGCCAGGTCGGCAGCCAGGAGCATGACGGTGGTTCCGGTGGCCATGCGCGCCAGCGCCAGGTCGCGCCGCGCGCCGCCGGCGGCCACGTCCGCGCGCCACTGGCCGACCAGAGGGGCCAGCGGCGTGCGTTCGAAGGCATAGCGCGCGATGTTCACCGGCGTGCGGACGAAGGGCAGGATGAAGGGGACTGGCGAGAGCGGTTTGTCTGCGCCGCGTAGCTTCAGGACGGCGTCTCCGAACCAGCCCGTCTGGTTGGTGAAGGTGTTGTAGAGCGCAGCGTCGGCCGCAGCGATGCGGATGTGCTCCGGCGGGTTTGCCAGGATGTCGGCCATGCGCCGGTCGAGGGCTGCCCCCTGGTGGCCCTCCTGGGCGGCCTGGCGCACGGCCTGGGCGTGCAGCTCCATCCGATAGCCGATGGTCTTGAAGAACTCGTCCTCG
Organism: Rhodospirillales bacterium BBD 1991-14; assembly: GCA_001657395.1. Lineage (GTDB taxonomy): Bacteria > Pseudomonadota > Alphaproteobacteria > Kiloniellales > Kiloniellaceae > Pelagibius. The sequence continues at coordinate 337,757 of LYSY01000008.1, forward strand.
GCACCCAGCAGGCGCCCAGGGACGCGGAAGACTGTTCCCAGGAAGTCCACCGTTCGGCCCGCGGCGCCGGCCTGGTTCAGGTTGAACGCATCGGCGGAGAAGGCCCGGTTGCGCGGCAGGTCGATCTTGCCCAGCGCGGCGCCGGTCTGCTCGGTGACCAGAGCCCGCCAGGACAGCCGGAACGCATCGCGCAGGCCTGAGATCAGGCCGTAGGTCATGGCGGCCGCTTCGCCTGGCACAACGCCGTCGTTGATGCCGCGCAGGCGCGCGAATTGGATCGCCGCGCCCCGCTCAAGGATCTGCTGCACGGCGACGCCGGCGTTGGAGGTGATGTTGACGATGTGGGTCTTCGGTGAGAACAACAGGCCGTTGACCCAGACCTCCTTGATCGCGTCCATGGTGGCTGCGCCCCAGCCACGCCGTGCAAAATCGCTGATCGCCGCATCGGGCGCGCCGGAGGCCTCCAGGATCGCCAGGCGCCGGGCCATCTCCGCCGAGGCCTGCTGCCCACCCATGGCGTTCAGGAGCTCGTCGAGCGCGCGCGCCTTCTCAACCGAACCGCCGGCCGGGATCTTCCAGGCATTGAGGGCGCGGGCGGTCTCGGTCCTGGCACCGATCACCTCCGCCTGGATCGCATGGTGCATGGCAAGCATGCGCCGGAAGTTGAACTGGTCGGCGGCCCCGGCTTGGGGCGAGGCGGCGATCCGCGCGGCCTCCAGCAGCCGCTCCGCCGAGGCGGCCCAGAGCCGCCGCGCGGCCAGGGCTTCCTCCGCGCTGAAGGGCTCCCCCTTCCGGCGGGCCAGCAGGTCCTGGGGCGTCATGCCCAGCTGATCGGCCAGGGCGGCGGTCTCTTCGAAAGACTGGCGGCCGCGCCGGGCCTCATCGATGTCGCCGGCGAAAAACTCCACCATGTCGCCCAGGACGGCCTGGACATCGTCCGGTTCGTCGATGGCGGCGAAATTGACCCGGATCGCCGGTTCGCCTACCATTTCGACGCTGCGGGCTGGAGCCAAATCGCCGTCTTCCCGGCCTTGACCGAGACCGCGTTGAGAAAGCGGCCGGGCGCCGGGCCCGGCCTCCTGGACCGGCGACCGGGACCGCAGCGCATCCCCCAGCTGCTCGTCGCGCCGCGCGCCGGCTGTGAGAACGCGCCAGAAGTCGCTGTCCGGCGCCTTTGCGAGGGTGACGATGGCCACCGAGTTGCGGTCCGGCCCAAAGGTGCGGGTCAGCATCAGGCGGCCATTGCGGGCCTCGCGCACCGCATCCCAGTTCGCCACCACATCCTGCATCAGGTGAAAGCCGTCGCGGTAGCCGAGGCGCTGGGCGTCGCGATTGATGCCGGCGGTGTTGAGGTGCGTGAGTGTCGAGCGGCGCAGGCGTAGCGGCAGCTCCGGCTGGCCCGCCACGTCGGGCAGGACCGTGAGATTTGCGGAACCGTCCGCGCCCTTCAGGAAATTCTGCGTGTGACCGGGGATACGCTGGAACCGGGCATCGTCCGGCGGCAGCGTCAGGAGCTCGTCGATGGAGAGCTCCGGCGCTTCGACGATGGGCGGAAAGGCGTCATCGACCCGGGCCTGGCTTTCGCGCAGCTTCGCAGCGCCATCGGCCGGCGGCGGCGCCTCGACGGCGAACAGCGGCTCGTTGGGATCGCCCAGCAGCAGGAAATCCCGATCCTCGACCTCGCCGAAGCGCGCCCGGGCATCGGCCAAGGGATCGCCGGCGACGCCCTCCCCAACGATGGAGGCCTCTTCACCGCGCCGGGCGATGCGTGCAGCGCGGATCAGGTGGGCAGCGCGGAACACCCCTTCCGCCAGCGCGCCGATGCCGGCGCCCTCGATGAGGTTCTTGAACCGGCCCTCCATTTCGCTGTCGCCAGGATCGGCCGCGAGAAATCCGGTCAAGGCCGTCTCCGGCAGGCCGAGGTCCTGCCAGAGGTTCGCCAGGCGCGCTTCGTGGGGATCGAAGACGGTGAAGTCCGTCACTGCCCCGGCGGTGGCGCCCGCGACGCTGCCGGAGAGGCCGACGGCCTTTGCCCCTCTCAGCGCCGGCAGGAAGCCGGTCAGAAACTGCGACGTCGCCCGGATCGCGCCGCCGGTGGCGCTTTTCGGGTCATCGAGCTCCGGCACCAGGCGGCTCAGACTGCCCTCGATCGCGCGGGCCGCCGCCTCCAGCTGCGGGTTCGGCAGGTTCTCAGCACCCGGGCCTTCGGCTTCCGGCTCTTCGGCAAGAGCCATGTCCAGGAAGCGGCCCATGCCGGTCGGGTCCTCAACGCCGAGCACATCGCCGAACAGCGTCGTGAAGAGCGACAGCCCCGCCTCCTGGCTTTCGCGGACGGCATCGAGGGCGCCGCCGGCGATCTGCCGTGGCGCCTCCACCACCCCCCGGGCCGGATCGGCGGCGATATCGAGGGCGCGGTCAAGGCCGCTCTCTTGCTCCACCGCCGGCGGCAGAGGCGGCTGCAGGGCCTGGCCGCGCGGACTGTCGGGCGGCGGCGCGCCAGGCCCCTGCAGCTGGCCATCGACGCGGCCCAGCATGGCATCCAGGGCGGCCTTGCCCGGCTCCTCGGTCTTGGTGCGCAGATACTCCAGCCCCAGGTCCTCGCTGTTGGTCAGCGGCAACTCCGGTGTGATCTCGATGCGCTGGGTGTTGATGCGGTCGCTCATCGGCGCCCTCCGGTCTCAGGCGGCTTGGCGCGCTCCCGCGCCAGGAAGTCGCGCCAGCGCTGCAGCAAGACCGCTTCCGTGCGGGCCTCGGCCTCGTCGATCTCGCCGGCGCGCAGCCGGGCGGCGGTCGCGGCCTCGGCCGCCGAAACATCCGCCTCGATGCCGTCCAGATCCCCCGGCGTGCGGCGCACAAAGCCGAAGCGCGGATGGGGCAGCCCGACAAGGGTCTCGGACAGCCGGACAAGGGCGAACTGGTCGCGGATCTCCAGCGCGCGCCGGCGCAGCTCTTCGTCGCTGCGGGTCCCGGAAGCGGCATAGTCATCGAAGACCTGCAGCGCTTCGGCGGCGCGCTGGCGCCCCAGCGGGTCCTGGACGAAGGGTCCGGGGTCCAGGGCGCCCTGGAGGAACGAGCGGGAGCGCTCGTATTCGCTGCGCGGGCCCGTCTGGCGCGCCAGGTTGCGCGCCGCATTGGTGGTGGCGATGTAGCGGTCGTTGGAGATCAGGCCCTCGCGGTGCAGCTGGCCCGCCAGGTCGGCCGCCCGCTCCGGCTCTTCCGCCAGCAGGCCCTGCAGGTCCTGGACGGCCTCGGGATCGTCGCGGAAGCTGTCCGTGGCCGGATCGACCAGGCGCAGCAGGTTGCGGTAGTCGGACGCGCCCACCTCTTCGCGGAAGCCCTCGACCGCCTCGCGGGTGAGTTCGCCATCCTGGTGCAGGGCATAGGCCTCCTTCATCAAGGCTTCCGCGCGCTCCTGCTGGGCCTTCTCCAGCGCGCGCTCCGCCTTCTCCGCCAGGCGGGCCTGTTCCTTGGCCAGGCTGTCCGCACGGGCCACGGCGGTGTCGGTAAGCCGCGCCCGGGCCAGCTCGTCGAGGTTCTGGAAACGGCCATCATCGAGCAACGCGTCGACCGCCGCATCGGGATCGAAGGTGATGAGGTTGCGCACTTCGGCCTGATCGATATCGGACAGCAGCCCCTGCGCCCGCGCCACCGCATCCGGTGCGGTGATGTAGCCGGCGGCTTCAAAGCCGGCGATGGCGGCCCGGGCGCGGCCGATGATCTGTTGGCGCTCGACATCGTTCTCCGCCGCAGCGGCCAGGCGGGTGTACTCGGGCAGCAGCAGATCAAGCCGGGCGACACTGTCCTGGACTTCCCGGTCCCAGGCCTTGCGTTTCACCGAGGTGAGCTTGGTCTCGACCGACTTGAGGTAGTCCCGCTCGAAGAGCGTGCGCACCGCCCGATCTTCGATGCCCTCAAGCGTCGCCGTGCCGATGGCTTCCGCCTGCTCCAGAAAGCGCGCCGGTGCGGTCCGAAAGTCGGTATCGCGCTCGAAGGTCAACTCAAGGTCGTTCAGTTGCCGCGTTGCCGTGCCCGTCGCTTCGACCAGGTCGGCGACGCGGCGCGCCTCGGCCTGTTGTTCGGCCATGCCGAAGAGAAACTGTGACGAGGCCTCGGCAAGCTGAGAGAGCTGCCCCAGGCCGGCGCCGCCGGCGGCGGGGTTGACCCGTTGGGAGCGGACCGGGACCCGCAGCCTGGCACGGCTCTGGACACGCGGCAGCTCGATCATTCGTCCTCACCAAACAGATCCCCGGCGCGGGACGCGCCGGTGAGAAGAGAGGCGCCGGCCTTCCCGATGCCCCCGACGACGGCCTGGTCGCCCTGAAAGCGCGCGAGGCTGGCATTCGCCAGGGCGTTCTGCACGCCAACGGTCTCGGAGAAGCGGCTGGCGAGAATGTCCAACTCCGCCTCGGCGGCGGTCTCCGCCATGATCAGCAGCGGCGTGCCTTCCAGCCCGGCCCCGGAGGCAGCCGCCGCCGCGCGCTGGCGCGCGACGACGGAACGCGCGTCGCGGCGGATCTGCTCGCGCTCGAACTTGCCCTGTTCCCGCAGGATCGCAGCGTCACGCTCGGCAAGGTCGGCATTGAAATCCGCCGCCGCCTTCGCTGAAAATCCTTGCGCCACAGCACTGACGCCGCCAATCGCGGCCCCTGCCAGGCCGAGGGCGCTGAGGGTCGCGGGATCAGCCATGGTTCAGCCTCACATACATCAGGGAGGTGCGGCCGTCCGGAGTGAACAGGGGCATGGTGCTCTCTTCCGCAAAGCCCAGGATCGCGGCGAGGCGGATCGCCTGGGCGAACTCGGCATCGACGTGCGCCTCGATGCGGCGAAAGCCGCGGCGCCGGGCGCGGTCCAGAACGCGCCGCGTCCGCGCCACCACCGCCGGCCAGCAGCGCTTCGGGATACAGCCGAAGATCGCCCAGGCCAGCGCCCTCCCCGGCCACTGCGGCAGCACGCCGGCACAGCCGACGCAAAGCTCGCCGTCATCACCCTCAACAAAGCCCGAGTAGCTGAAACCGCCCTGCACCAGGTGCGCCCCCAGGCTGAATTCGGAGATCCGGGCCTGCAGCGCGGCCTGCTCGGGCAGCAGCTGCAGTGCGGCCAGGTGCTCGGGGTCGAAGGGCCGGAAGACGATCATCTAGTCCTCGCTCACGGTGATCTGCGGCATCAGAGCCACCACCTCCAGCGGCAGCGGCGCGTCCTGGACGATGAGGATGTCGTTGGCGCGGTCCCACTTGCTGGGCATGGCCTGCTCTTTGTCGCCGGTGAAGAGCGGCGGGGCTTTCCCCATCGGGTCGTCTGTGGAACGGAAAAAGGCCTCGTTCAGGCTGGCGTCGTCGCGGCCGATCTTGAACCCCAGGGAGCGGTTGAGCCGCACAACGACAGAGCTGACCCGCTGCTTGCGGCCCTGGGCGCTGCTGCCCGGCGACGCGCCGGCGTCGAAGCGTACCGGCTTAAGCCGCGACTGGTAGCCGAGCCCGACATGCACCTTGCTGGCGGCGCTGCGCAGGACGATCTGGCCGCCGGAAACGGTGCGATCCGGATGGACCGCGCCATCGGCGAGGATCTGGACGGTCTCGCCTTCCAGATGATCGAGACCGGAGATCGTCGTCGCCGGCGCCCCGTCATAGGTCAGGCCGCTGTCGACGAAGAAGGCATCCTCCTGGGCGGTGTCGGCCTCGAACTCGTTTTCCAGCACTTCGATGTAGCGCCGGGTCTGCCCGTTGATGGTGCGGCGGACGATCAGATAGACATCGTCCTGGGCAGTGCCCGGGATCGTCGTAACCGCCTCGACGACACCGTTGCCGCCGAGCTTGTGGAGGTGCCAGGCCAGCACCTCTTCCTCGCGCACATAGGTGAAGCCGAGCAGATCGCCGCTGTTGAGAACGACCCAGAGCACCGACCAGGGCTCCTGCTGGTAGGCCATGTCGCGGATACCGCTGAGCGGCAGGTGCTGGGCCCGCCGCGTCATCGAGGGCGCGCGGAAACCGTCGCTCTCCAGGTTGAACGCGAGCTCCCGCACGGTTCTGCCCTGACGTTGCACGAAGAGAACGGCGTCGCCGACTTCGACGGCCAGGATGTCCGCGCTTCCCCTTGTCGTCGCCTTGCGGGCGCGCGAATTGGAAGGCGTCAGGGCCGATTGCTGATCGTCGGCCACCAGGCGCACCTCCCGCCCGAGCGTGCCGATCAGCAGGGCCTCTGCCGAAATCATCCAAAGGATGTTGTTGGCCTGGTTCCCGGCCAAGGAACGGCTGAGCGGATCGTCGTCTTCCGTCCCGGGCGTGTAGTCTTCGAAGGCGCCGATCTTGGAGCCGTCGATCCGGTCGGGCGCCACGGCGGCACCGCCCTGCACCAGGCGCTCCTCGTGGATCGTCCCGTGGGTGGAGAACCCCGATGTCTCCGACCACAGGCCGAGACGCCAGGCCGCCTGCGCAGTGGCGGCACCGAAGTTGGTCAGCACCGTCACCCGCACTTCGGTCGCGGAGATAAACTCCGTCACCCGGGCCACGCCCCAGGTGCCGCTGTGGTTGATGCGGATCAGGCGGTCGACGTCGGTAGAGGCAAAGGGCATGTGCCCCACGGCCTCAACGGTCGTTTCCCCGCTCGTCGCCAAGGGCCGCAGGGTTTTCGTTTCATCGACGTTCTCGGGCAGATAAGGCCCGTCCGTAAAGTCGATCTGGACCATTGACCACGACGTATCGCCGAAGCGCAGCAGTTTGTGCTGCGGCCTCTGCGGATGGAACAGGTAGACCACGTCGAAGGTCTGGTTGAGCTTCAGGCGCGGCAGGTCTGCGGTCTCATAGGGCGTCGCCAGTTCGAAAGGGACGGCCGCGCCGGCGCCGCTGCCCAGCAGCGTCACGTCATCAACGGCGACTGTCTTGTTCTGGGCATTGCGAAACTGGATGTAGAAGGGGCTCATTTGCGGCGTGAAAGCAACGGAGTGCGTGCCAACAGCGAACTCCGTCTCGGTCAGGACCTGGTCGCCTTCGGACGTGTTGCCGATCCTCAGCGTCACTGTGTCCCCTAGCGCACCCAAGACCCGAAACGTCAAGACGTGCGACTGGCCGGTGTTGGTTGTCGTGACATCCTGCTCAGCCGCTGCAACACTGGACCCAGCCCCGACCAATGCCAATCGGCCGTTGGTGGCCGCCGTCGCGATATTGATCTTCACGCGAAGATCGCCGGTTGTTGGCCCAGATCCGTCAGTAATGCTCGTGATCGTGTCGTTTCGGCCCGTTGCGAAAGCGCTGCCCTGGTCGGCGCAAGCGCTGACGTTGACGTTTCCGGTTGTCAAGGTGTCGGAAAAGACAATCCAATAGTCCGTGGCGCCTGTAACCGCTGGCGGAGTCGAGAAGACCAGCGTAAAGGTGCCGGTGGTGCCGATGACCAGAGTATCGCTGGCAGTGCCGACAATACTGCCCGGACTCCCCGCGTTATCAGTGTAGATCGCCGCCTCTGCCGTGATGGCTGCCGTTACGCCGACAACAGCGATTGACGCATTCACAACCGTTCCGCTCTCCGGCGCGGTGAATTTCAGCGCAACATGCTTGCGGTCGGCCGCCGCCGCATCGCCCCAATTGCGGATGAAGGTCCCTGCGAATTGCAGTGTGTCGACAGAGGCCGCCAGGTCAAGGTTATGCTCAATGGCAGCGGATCCGTTAGAGCGGTCATCCCAGCCGGTGATGTCGTTGTCGAAAGTCCCGTTGCTGATCGCGGCGTCAGTCGCCTCGACCACGACCTCGGCGCGCTCGCGGAGAAGGCGCAGCGACTTGTCGCCAAAGACGAAGCCATAGGCCTGGGTCACCTCTTTGGAAAACTCGAAGGGCTGCAGCCGGTGGAAGCTCGCGGAGTCCTTCACCTCGGCAATGTGGCGCGTGCCGACGCGGCGGATCGCGGGGCCGTGCGGCAGGGCGATCATGTTCTGCAGTTCCTCGCAGCCGTTGTAGTACCAGCTTAGGTCGGTGCGCCCGAACAGCCGCGGGTCGAGGATGCCGGCGGTGAAGTTGGTCTTGATGGGATTGACCACGGCGTCAGGCCCTCACCGCCGTGATTTCGCTTTCGAAGAAGTTCTTCGGGATGCCCTCCTGGCCGTCCACGTTGCGGGCCATCCGCAGCCAGGCGACATAGCGGTCCCAAAGCCGCCCCTCCAGGCGGGAACTGTCGGATTGCTTGTAGGCAATGGAGACCGCGAGATGAAGACTGAGCGCTTCGAGCAGGAGCGCGTCCATAAGTCCGGGGTTCGTCAGCCGGAAGACGTAGCGCAGCTTGATCGGCGCCGGCGCATCGGTCAGCAGCAGCCGGCCTTCGACCACCCAGGGCTCTTCGCTGTCGTAGAGATCGATCACCCGCAGGCAGAAGGGATCGGGCGGCAGAGTGTACTGTTTGGCGTACTCGAAGTCCGGCGTCCCGCTGGAGCCCACCGCCTTGCGCGCCCGCGCCGAGTTCCACGGATGGCCGCGCAGGGTGGCGTCCAGCACCTGGTCATAGCGCGCGCGGCAGACTTTCGCTTCTTCGCTGTTTTCGTCGGCCGCACTCACCAGGCCTGCCCCGATATGGGTCAGGGCCGCATTGAAGATGGTCGTCTTGCTCGGCATCCATCACCCCCGAGGCGACGGGCCAGCCGGCCGGCAGAGAGGAGACGCGCCGGCCGGCCGCCGCCGCCGTTGCAGGACCTAGTCCTGGACGGCCACGAGATGCCCGGACAGCTCGGCCCCCGCCAGGAGTGTGCCGCCGGTGATCTCTGCGGCGATCACCACGCCCTCCTGGCTCTCGAACAGAAGGGTCTCGTGGGTGCCGAGGGTGCCCGCCGGCGTGAAGTTGCCGGCGGCGCTCACATCGACAGCGGCGTCGAGGCCGTCCGGATCGGCCAAGACATCGGCCCCGGCCAGGTTCTTGTAAGCCTCCCAGCCCAGGTTCAACACGCGGCTCGCGCCGAAGGCCGAGTGATGCATACGGCTGAGCGGCAGGATAAGGCGGACCTTGCCCGCCGGGAGCTTGAACAGCCGCGCGGTTGAACCGTCCGCGCCAGCCACGGCGCCCTGGGTGAAGTCGAAGAACATGCAGCGCATGCGGCCCCACCAATCATGGGTCGCAACGGATTTGGGCGGCACGGCGAGCGTGCGCGCCAACTGTGTGGAAGCTTCGTTGGTCAAAACCTTACCCTCCTAGTCTTGTGGCCGGCGCGCACCAGCACGCCGGCCATGGTTGATGGCGATCAGCTCTCGCGCGCTGCGACGACGACCATCTTCTCGTCTTCGACGCGCGTGGCATCCATCGAGAAGTCCACGCCGACCTGGGTCGAGTTGCGCTTGTCGCGGCGGGGCCCGATGTCGCTCTCGATCTCCTGGCCCTTCGCCAGGCCGATGGCGTTCTTCGCCCAGAACAGGCATTGGCGGTCGCCATTGCCGTCAACCGTCAGGCGTTCCGTGCGCTTGAACTTGAAGCCCATGAAGGTGTCGATCTTTCCCTCGGCCAAAGCCTTCACGGTGTTGAAGTCGGCGCTCTTGATTTCCGTGGTGTTGAAGAGGTTCGTGACCTGCTTCGCCGAGACTGCCGCGAAACGCTCTTCATCCTCGTCCACATCGGAGCCGTCGATCCGCTCTTTCGCCTGCAGAAGCTTTTCGAGATTGAGCCCACTGCCGGCACCGCCGATATCGACGCCGACGAGCTGGGAAGACGGCAGCGGAATTGCCGTCGCCCCATCGTCCTCGTCCATCGAGTACGCAGGGCCGACCGCAGCAGCGATGATCAGATCGTCTTTCTTGCGATTCATTGCCCAGACGGCATTCTCGGTGTAGCGGGCCGGCAGCTGCCCTGCGATCAGCAGCCGGCGCATGTCCTTCTTGTCGATGAGATCGAACCAGTCGAAGTCCCGCAGGATGATCCGGCGCCGGGAATGGGGCGTCGGGTTGATGGGCGTGTCGCTGTGACGGCTTGTGTTTTCCTGAGCTTCGACGGCGCCGATGCGGTCGAAGTAGCCGGCCTTGCCCTGAAGGTTGTCGGGATCGTCACGCACGCACATTTCGAGGCGCGATTCCCTTTGCTGCGACAACATGATCACGTCGTCGCGGAACTTTTGCGCAAAGGCGATAGGGATAGAGAAGCTCACGGCTCCCTCCTGTCAGTTGCGGTCGTTTGCATCTGGCGGGAGGGCTGCCCGTTGCCCGCAGGCCTGCGCCTGCCTTGTGTTCGGACCCTTCCTGGCGGTTCACGCCCCGCTCGGCGGCCTGCTTTCAGGCGGTCAGCCGGACGCCCCGTTTGATGGAGCGCTACCCGGGCTTCAGTTGGTCTCCCCTTCGCTGCCAGGGGTGTCTTGATGGCCCATGACATAGGCCTCGAACTCCTGGGCTTCGGCGATCGTACTGGCGACCGGCTTTTGCACGGTGCGCAGCTGGATGGCGCACTTCAGGCACTCGACCCGCAGTTTGGCACGCTCAAGGTCGGTAATGTCACGCTCGGCGATCAGGACCGGTGGATCAACACTTGCGGCCTCGGGTTTCTGGCCTTCCGTCGTTTTACTGTTCGGCATCTCAGGTTACTCCGGGTGTCCGCCATCGGAGCCAGCCACCTCATAAAGCTGGTACATGCGCTTGTGGATCGCCTTGTGCTCCGGATGCTTTTTGTTGTTGTAGGGATGGTTTGGGTCTTCCGCTGCAGCGGCGCGGATCTTCTCGATCTCGGCCTGAGCCGCCTCCGGCCCGGAAACCACACCAGGCAACGGATCGCCCGGGAGATCCCCGTCTTCGCCGAGCGCCGCGCCGATCTTGGCGAAGGCCTTCGCCACCGCGAGGTTGTCCAGCAGGTAAGTGCCGTCCATCAGGCGGATCTGTTTGGCGCCCTCGATGTCGTCGAAGCCCGCGCGCACCATCCGGTTGGCGTGCTCGATGTTGGCGTCGAAGTTGCTGCCCCAATCCTGGCGCAGCTGCTCTTCGTTGGCATCGGCGATGTCGCTCGCCCTTTGCTCGAAGGCCTGCCACTCCGCCGCCTGGGCCTCGGCGTAATCGCCGATCATGCCGCGCAGCTGGGTCTGCGTGAGGCCGTGTGCGTGCGCCTTCTCGACCATCTTGCCCTGCAGGTCAGCATTCCAGGGCAGGCCCTCCGGCGGCTTGAAGTCTTTCAGGTCGTACTGGTCAGCGCTCTCCGGCCGCCCGATTTCGTTGTAGAAACTATCCCACTCCTCAGCAGTGGCATCCTTGCCGGGCAGCGTGACGCCGCGCTTGCCGATCAGCCGCTGGACGTTGACATGCTCCTTCGCCAGGTCTTCGACGCCCTTCACGTTGGCAATCGACGGATCGTTGCGCAGCTCCTCCGGCAGGCCGCTCTTCCAATCGGCCGGAGGTGAAGGCGCGGGATCACCCCCCGCAGGCGGCTCACCGCCGTCAGATGCGCCGGCGCCCGTGACTTGTCCGTCTCCTCCCGGGGCTCCCGCCCCCGTCTCTTCTGTCACCTGTCGTCTCCTCTCGTCTACAGGTCCTCAACGAGTTTCAGCGCCTCTGCGCGCCGGCGCTCGACTTCGCTGGGCAGGCCTGGCATAGCTCTCAGGCACTCCGCCACGGCCTTGATCGCCGTCCGGGCTTTGCGGTCATAGATGCCGCGCGGCTTCGTGGTCTTCGCCGTGCTCTTCTTCGTGGCCTTTGCCATCACTTGCTCCTTTCGCGCGCCAAGCGCATCAGGGCTTCATCGTCCATGTCCATCTGACGGAGAAGACGCAAAGCACCGTCGCGCAGGCCATTGTTGTAGGAAGAACTGTGGGAATCGCCGGGCACATGGCTTGGCGAAAAAGCTCCGCAAGCGCGCAGATGATCTTTCAGCACCCGCCGCCCCTCCGGCGTCGAGAAAGTGATCTGGTAGTCGTTGCGCCGCCCCACCAGCTGAGCGTAGATCTCTGCGCCTTTCTCCAGCAGCGTCACGATCCACCTCCAGTGCCGGCTGCCGGCACCAGGCCCGCGCCCTGGACAGCCGCCAGGGCCTGACCGGCCGACTGCGCTGCCGAGGCGCCGCGCTCGACCTCTTCGGCCTGCAGTTGGCGCTGCTGTTCTTCCTGGCGTGCCTTGCGCCGTGCCTCCACCTTCTTGGGATCGCGCATGAATTCCGCCGGCAGCCCCAGGCGGTCGGCGGTGATCCGATAGGCCCGGTCTTCGTCCAGGTTGTCCAGAAGCTCCGGATTGCGGGCGACCAAGGGCGCGGTGACATCGTTGAACTCACCGAAGGCGGAGATTTCGCTGAGGCTCTGCGCCCGGGCAATGGGCGAGGTGTAGTGGACCTCAATGGATTCGCCGGCGAGCTCCTCCGGCATCGGCGGAAAGAAGCCCGCGCGCAGCAGGATCATGAATGAGCGCTCGACCACCGGTCCGACAAGCTCGTCCTGCACCCGCCCGACAAAGGGCCCAAGGACCCGAAGCGTTTCCGCGTCCAGCTTGATCACCTGCGTCGCGGTCATGCGCGGATCGCGGGAGAGCTGCAGCAGGTGATTGTAGTAGCGCTGCTCGATCCGCTGGCGGATGCCTTCGGCCAGATCCTCGCCCAGATCCGGACGGCCCTGGGTGAGCAGGGGCTTGATGGCTTCCGCCCGGCCGGTCATGAGCTCGCTGCGCACATGGTTCAACTCGCCGCGGCGCAAGGTAACATCGCCGATCACCCCGTCGTCGGCCACCATCAACGGTGGATCGATCTGCTTTTCCGCGCCTTCGAAGGTGATCTGCATGGTCCGCTGCAGCGACTTCACGTCGAACAGCGCCCGCGTGCCGGGCCCGCGCCCGTAAACCTCGTTGCTGGCAACGTGCCAGCGCGGCACCAGAAAGGGCATTTCCCGGTAGCCGGAGACCTTCATGGTCAGCTTTTCTGAGACGTTGACCCAGACCGAGGCGATGGGCATGCGCTTCGCATCACTCAGACCCTGCGTATGCTCCCGGCGCGGGAACACCGCATGCAGAAACTCGAACTCCTGATCCGGGTTCTTGCCGTTGGCCGCCTTGATCACCTTCGCGCCCGCGGCGTCACCCCACTTCTGCAGGGCCTGCCGCGCCGAGAGCATGAAGCGGCGGAACACCGTATCGACGCGGCCCTCCGCACTCTCTGCAATGAACAGCTCTCTTAGCGGGCGCTCCTGATAGAGCGGCAGCCGGCCGGGCCGATCCTGGATGTAGAAGCCGGCGATCCCGAAGTCGCCGATGCCGCGAAACACACCGGGTGCCGCTGTCTTGAACCCGCTCTCGGTGGCGTCGAAAACATCGTACATCACGTCCATGGCCTGAGAGAGCCACGTCGTGGACAGAAAGCTGTTGCGCAAGGCACGCCGGCGGGGCCGGAGGCCGAACCACTTGGTGCCCGGGTTCATGACCAGGCCATAGATGCCCGCCGCGAAGATCTCCGAGGCGGTCTCGCCGTGGCTGTCCAGGATCTCCTGGCCCCGCTTGACGCCGGGAGTCTCGATGCCCGTGAAAGACGCGACCAGCGGCATCAGGTAGTCGCGGATTTCCTGCCAGTGCGACTCCCAGACGCCGCGCGTGCTCTTCATCTTGTCGGCGCGGCGGATCAGGTCCTTTGCCAGCTGGTCTTCCAAGACGGGCTCCTACTGGCCCAGCAGGCGCTTGGTGCGCACCGGCGCCTGTTGTGTGGTGCCCTGGCCGCCGGTGATCACGGTTGCAGCCCGGCCGCGCTGCCGCCGGGCATCGGTCTGTGCCTGGCGCCGCGCCTGCTCGACCTCCGGGTCCTCCCGCGTGGGGGCCGGCGGCGGCGGGGGCGGCGGCGAGGGCTGGCTGGGCGTCAGAAAACTCATCGCGGGGCTCCGAGGATGTGCCGGCCAAGCAGCCGGGCTTCTCGTCTCAGTCGACCATCGGTAGGACCGGCCAGACGCGCTTGTCCAGGTTGGAGATGTTCATGAACATCTTTTCGCGCGGAATGATTAGGTTTGGGACCGCCGTCCTGCGCTCTTTGGGCCCGGGCGATCTTCATGAGCTGCGTCAGGCGCGTGCGGCCATAACCGAAGCGTGCGCAGATCTCCTTCCAGGTCACCTTCTGCTCGCGCAGCTGCAGGACCTCGACGCCCATCGAAAGATGGCTGCGGCAGGGGCGGCCCATCACAGCCGCGCCCGCGTCTGACGGCCGCGCCGATAGAACGCATCGCGGTAAGAGCCTTGCGGGTTGCTCTCGGTCCGCGCCGCCGTCTGCGCCGTGGTGTCGTAGCGCTCCCGATCCCGCCCCATCACCTCGTGATACTCGCCCCCGCCGATCAGCGCATACTGCGCCGAGTCGTGGACGTGGCTGTAGTCGCCGCTCTTCCCGGTCTTGTCCGGCTTGTCATCGTAGCCGCCGTTGGCGGTCTGCACCCGCTTGTAGCGGTAGCCGGAATTGAAGCCCTTGCGCAGGATCTTCATGCTCGGGCAGATGATCAGGCCCGGGTAGTGGCCGTCGATGTTCTTCGTCAGCGGCACCCGGACCGCATCGAGGCGCGGTGTCAGGTTGTTGGTCGGCGCGGCGCGAATGCGCATCTTGGTCTTGGCCGCGACGATCTGTATCCAGTCGCGTTCGTCGTTGTCTCTGTCGGCGCCGAAAGCCGCCGAAGGATCGGCCCAGCCGGAGACCTGGTGGCCCGGGAACTCTTCGCGCAGGATCTTGTTGACGAGCTCGCCGAAGCGGGTCGGCCCCATGGTGCTCTCGTTGGTGACCACGATCTCGCGCAGGCCCCGCCATTGGCCGTTGGGCATGCGCTGCCACACCGTCGCCGCTGGCGTCCCGCCGGCGTCGAAGCCCATGACAAGGGGAAGGCCCTTCACCGCGATCAGGCGCTGCAGCGAGCAATGGAGCTGGTCGTTGTACTCCGGGTAAACCGGCTTGCCGTCGCGGCTGAACCCGAATTCATTCTTGATGAAACGGCGAATGTACCAGTCCTTCTGACCGGCCATCTGTTGATCGTAGTAACCCTGTACGAGGTTGTGCAGGTTCTCGGCCTGCGGCGAGAGGCCGGACGGTTGGCGAAAGAACCCCCAGCTGTCGGGCTTGTTTTCGACTAGGAGCTCGTAGAGATAGCTGTCCGTGTCCGGTGCGTTGAAGTCCATGATCACACCGCGCCAGGTGGGCCCTCCCTCAGCCATCTTGGGATAGCGGCCGGCGCGCCCGATGCAGTACGTCAAAACGTCGGGGTGCAGCCGGTCGGCCTCATTGAGATAAAACGCCGTGACTTCGTAGCCCTTTAGCACGTCCTCCGCTTTGTGCTCGCCGATGGCGACGAAGTCGACCCAGAGAAATACGGTCGTGCCGTCCGGCAGCTGGAACTTGATCTTGTGCGTCGCTGGACCATCTTGCGAACCAACCCACTCGCCAATCGACTGCGGCATCCACTCGTTCCAGGTCGCGATGGTCGTCTTCCAGAGCTGCCGGTAAGTGTCGCGGACGACGCAGAAGCGGAACTTGCGCTGGCCGTCCAGCGTTGAAGGCTGCTGCTCCGCTGCCTGGTAGATCATGCGGAAAAAGCTGGTTGTGGTTTTAGCGCCACCCAAAGGCCCCATGATCGCATCGAGGAAGTTGCGGCTGACAAAAAACGCCCGCGCAACCGGTCCCGGCGACTCCCAGCGAAGGTTTAACTCGTCGCTCACAGCAGCCCCCCAACCCCGTTGGCGCGACTTTGCTGTTTCGCCGCCACACTCCCCCACCCTTGTGGCGAGGCCTTGAGTTTTCGCGCCGTCAGGATCTCCAAACAGGATCGAAGCGACCCAGTATTTCCGAAAGCTGCCGGAGCCTCCCCCCCGCTCCCATCGGCAGCGGCGGTTTTGGGGGGGTGGGGTGGCTTCGAAGGGGGGTGGGTCTGGCGGCGGCCGCGCGGCCAGGTCGCGGGGCCTAGCGTCAGAGTGTGCATCTGCCGCGCCAACAGCCGAAAGGCGCGGAAACCCTGGCGTTTCGGCCCGTTGTCCAACTCGCGACTGTCAAACTCTCCGGAGCACATGGCGCTAACCCTCTGTTTTTTCTGGCTTTTCGGAATTCAGGACCTGGCCGGTGATCACCACCGCATCATCGCCCGGCTGCGCCACCGGCGCGGCCTCGGCGGGCCCTGTCTGGATCGTGAGCGACACCGGCGGCTTGCCCTGGATGTCGAGCGCGACCGGCTGCTTCTGGTGCAGGTACGGCGCCAACTCCTTCGCGGCCATGATCTGCAGCTTGAAGGCCTCCACACGCTTGCAGTCCAGGCGGGCCGCCAAGTCTTCGACGCGCGCCGCCACGATCTGGGCGAGCGCTTCCAGCGGCGAGCGGTAGTTGGACAGCAGGAAGCTGGTCCAGGCCTCGGTCCGCTTGTTCCGAGATCCGGCAGGCCGACCAGGTCCGCGCCGGTCGGCCTCGGTCGCCTGCTCGTCTTCGTCCAACGGCAGCGGAAGCAGGGCCAGCTGCTCGGCCTTCTCTTCCGGCGCCATCTCGCCGACCTGATCCATGGCTTCGGTCAGGGCCGCGTTGAGACCTTCCTTGTCCTGATCAGCCATTAAACACCTGATATTTAATTGGTTTTCCGGCTGGCGTTGCAGCCGTTGCAGCGGCGTTGCAGGAAATCAGCCGATAAACCATTGATCCCTTTACCTTTTTACCTGTCTGCAACGGTGCAACGGCTGCAACGGTATTCCTCGCACGTATGCGCGCGCGTGCGCGCGCGTCTGCGACCCTGCATTTACCGTTGCAGGCGTTGCAGTGCCTTTTTCCTTAATGATGGCAGTGACTTAGCTGCAACACTGGCTTGTTGCAGGCTGTTGCACCCGTTGCACCTTAAACCGCTGGTGCGAACAACCCCGCGCCGCTTCGCGAACTGATTGATCCAATGGGTTTGAGGGCGCGGAGACAAAAAAAGAGAACTGAATTCCCTTCTCTGTGTTGACAAAGGGAACTGTGTTCCCATATCCATGAAACGCAATGGGAACTGAATTCCCTTTCTTATTGAGGAGAGCAGCAATGCAGCTTGTGTTTGAACCCCTTGCCGATGGTGGCTGGCTCCACCGCAGCGACCGCAGCCAGGCCTATGGCCAATGGATCGGCCTAGACCCGACTGACCTGCAGTCGATTGATCGCGCGTTCTCCCAGGTCCGCAGCGCGGGCTGGGATGAGGGCTACGACCAAGGCCACCATGACGGCAAGGTCGCCGGCAAGGCGGAAGCCGAAGAGGACGCCATCGACTACGAGCAGGCCTACGGCGAAGGCCGTGCCGAGGGTCTTGATGCCGGGCGCGCCCTGGGATCGCTTCATGGCGCCCATGAAGTCTCCGAGAACATCCTGGAGCTTCTGGACCACCTGGACGATGACCCGCAGATCTTGCGGAAGCTGCGCCGCCAGCTGCGCGCGGACCTGCGCCAGTACCAGACGAAAGTCGATGAGCTGGAGCGCATCGAGAAGCGGATCGAGGCCGCGCGCGATGCGGCCTGACCGCAGCGGCCCGGCGGCGCTGGCACGCCGTCCGGGCCCGATCACAGCCAACCCCTTGCAACAGGAGAAACCGACCATGACCGAGAACGATAAGACCAACTGGTACGAAGAGAAGCAAGAGCGGCGCCGGGAGCGCCTGGAGGCCCGTGCCGAGAGGGCGGACGCCGAGGCGCGGCGGCGCTTCAAAGCGTCGGATGACGCAATCGCCGGCATTCCCCCGGGCCAGCCCATCCTTGTGGGCCATCACTCCGAAGGGCGACACCGGCGCGCCCTCGATCGCTGCCACAACCACATGCGCAAGGGACTGGACGCCCAGAACGACGCCCGCCACCTGCGGGGCCAGGCTGCCGCGGTGGGTACGGGCGGCATCAGCAGCGACGATCCGGAGGCTATCGCCAAGCTGCGCCAGAAATTGGCGAGGCGCGAAGAAGCGCAGCGCCTGATGGTCGCGACCAACAAGGCCTGGCGGACCTGGAACAAGAACCCGGAGGCGCCGGCGGCACGCAAGGCAATGGAGGCTCTGCCTCAGGCCATGCAGGAACGGGTCAGGGCCTATGATCCGGAGCAGTGCTACAGCTGGGAGCGCAAAGGGCCTTTCCCAAGCTACAGCCTCAGCAACAACAATGCCGAGGTGCGGCGGCTGAAACAGCGCCTGGCGCAGCTGGAAGCTGCGGCCGAGCGGCCCGCGGTGCCGGATGTCCAGGGCAAAGGCTATACCCTGCGCGAAAACCAGGACATCAACCGCATTCAGTTCCTCTTTGACGGCAAGCCGCCCCCCGCGGTGCGCCAGGAGCTGAAGGGTCGGGGATTTCGCTGGGCACGGTCGGAAGGCGCCTGGCAGCGTCAGCTGAACAACAGCGGACGCTGGGCCGCGCAATGCGTCGTCGACGACCTGGCAAAGCTCCAGGCCGAGGAGGACTGAGCCATGACCACAGACTACCAAAACGAACTGGTCGACCGCTGCGCTCCGCGTTGGGCCTGGGAGGTCATCGACGAAACGCTTGCCGCAGACGCTTTGTCCTCCGCCTTCGATCCGACCCTGCGCCAGCAAATCCAATTGGCACTCGAAGCCATGATCCAGGCCTGCGCCGGCGAGACCATCTGCGAAGAGTGCGGTGAGAGCGTAGAGGAGATCATCGGCTGTCCGGACGGCGCAGAGATTTGCCAAGACTGCTTTGACGCGGGTCACCACTGACCCACCACCTAGGCGGGGGCTTCGGCCCCCGCCGTTTCTGTGATAGGAGTCCCGCTCATGAGCACCGACCTGAAGAAGGCCCGCGAGACCTTGGGCCTGACCCAAGAGCAGATCGCTACCCGCCTGGGCATCACCCGGAAGTGGTGGGGCACGATGGAGCGGGGCCAGGCGGCGGTGCCGCCGACCGTCGCCCTGGCCGTTGCCCAGCTGCTCACACTGCACGCTCAAAACCCGTCTCCCCCTTCGTCCGACTGAGCGGGCGGGATCACCTGGTCGTAGGGAACCAGTACGCAGCGCGAGGCGACGCCGGCGAAGCGCAGGTTGCCCCGCTGCGCCCCCTGGACGCGCTCCAGGGCCTGGACCCAGACGCCGGTGGTCCCGGCGCGCTTCGACCAGATCGTGTCCCTCAGCAGCCCCGCCAGGCCGTTGTGGCTGTTGGCGAAGGCGACCCACTCCCCTTCCGGCTTGGCGCGCCCGCCCGCTGGGTTCAAGACATAGCGCATGCCATAGGTGCCGAGGACTTCCTGCGCCTTGCTGGCGCCGCCTAGACCGATCTGTTCGCTGCCGCGCCCCGAGGCCTCCAGGATGAAGGCGCCCACTGTCGTCTTGGTGCCGTCGCGGTAGGCATCGAGGACGGAGGTGCGGAGGTGGTCGATCAGGTAGTCGTGGTTGCTCACCGCGTCCCGCGTCTCGGCGAGCGCCGCGGCCTTCAGTTTGTCGGCCCAGCCCTTCAGGACTTCGCTGTCGGGCGGGTGGTCGTCGAGCACCAGGTCGGCGCAGGCCAGGAGCGTGCCGAAGACATCGGCGCCGCGCCCGCCGTGCCCGGCGTTGACCGCGAGCTCCTGGCGGTAGGCGTCCAGGGTCTCGGCGAAGCGCGGCCACTGGTCGAGCATGCGCCGCCTGAGACGCGCGCCGAGCGCGCCCATAGACTTGGCGTCCATCTTCGGCGGGTCGGTGGCGTCGAGCCGCTGCAGGTCCATGATCGCCATGCGGCTGCGGTCCTGCGACTGCAGCGGCGGAATCAGGATGGAGGAAAACAGGAAGCAGGACCGCGCGACGAACTCGCTGCCGACGTGGTCCGCACCGCCGCGCAGCATCAGCGATCCGCTCGCCGCCAGGCGGGCCAGTTCCACCACCTTGTTGACACGGCGATTGTCCTCTTCGGCTTCGAGCTCGTCGAAGGCCACCGGCAGGGAGGCATGGCCGAGCTTCTGCCAGATGCCCGCCGGTGTCGCATCGGCGACCGAGACCAGGCCCTCGCCCAGAACCCAGCCGATGAGCTTGTGCAAGGTCGATTTGCCCGAGGCCGCATCGCCGGTGACCCAGGCGAGCGGGCGCCAGTCCAGGGCGCCGCCGACGATGGCCGCCGCGACCCAGCCCAGCAGCAGCTGCGCATCGGTGTCGCCGCGCTTCCAATTCCAGGTACTCAGCAGCGCCAGGAGCTCCGGGCCCGGCCCGGCGTCGCCGGCGGCGACGGCCTGGTCGCAGGGCCGGGGCTGCGCAGCGGCGGCGGGGTAGACGTACTTGCCGTCCGGCCCGGGGGCTTCGATCTCCGGGCGGGTGTGGGTCGCGATCACTTCGCCGGGCGGTCTTGACCGGATCAGCCCGTCGCCGACGTGGAACACGAGCTCGCCGGTTTCGCTGAGCCAGGCGCCGGGCCCGCGCGTGCGGCCCATGACATTCCACACGCCGCGTTTCGCCGCCGCCTCCATCAGCGCTTCGGCTGCCTGTTCGGGGCGCCATCCGGTCACCGCGCCTGACCTGTCGTGGCGCGGCCAGTGCGTGTAGAGCTCGTCGATCTCCATGCCGAACAAGCCCTGAATGTCAAGGCGTCCATGCTCGCGGGCCTTCAGCTCGCGCAGCTGGCGCGACGCATCGAGGTAGTAGTAGTAGCCGCCGTTGATGCCCAAGGGCTTGACGGGGCAGTCGTCAGGCAGCCTGCCCTTGCGCCTTGGGTTCACCGGCTGGTTGGGCCCTTCCGGCTCCGCCGGCGGCGGATCTTCCGGCGCCGGCGGCATGATCTCCCGCGCGTTGTCCATCACGCTGCGCACGGCGGCGATCCCGCTGTCTTCGGCGTCACTCATCGGACAGGTCCCGCAAGTGGGCGCCAAGGCCGTGGTGGCGCACGCAGGCAAGCTCCGGGGAGAAGATCTCCACCACGACGCTGCTATCGCCGGCGTCGCCGATGAAATAGGGCGCGAAGCCCTGGACCTCTTCGTCGAAGACGACCGCCGCGACCCCACAGCGCATGACCGGGATGTCGATCTCGCCCTGGGCCGGCGAGGCTTCGGCGGCCAGAACACCCAGCAGGAAAGCATAAACTCCAGTGAGCACGAGGATCGTGCGGATCGCCCACTTCCAGCGTGTTTCGGTTGGGCGCATCGCACCGATCACAAGATTGTGCAGCCAGGTCATGCTGCGGCTTCCATGATCGCGTGACCGATGACCTCGGCCATGTGCGGTGGGTTGCTGTCTCCAAGCGCTTCTATGCGCTCCTTTCTGGTCTTGCCGCCTTCTCCGGCAGACCGAGCATCCACTGGTAGAGATCCGAGCTTATGCGGGTCCCAATCACCTCTGGCATCTGCTGCCCTCTTGACCCGCTCAATCGCGGATGGAACCGACTTCCAGGCGAGCGCCAGTCGCGACACGCAGGCGCCGGCAAGTATGAACACTCGCCGGCGAAGATAAGGCGCACCAACATCGCAAGCCGCAAACTCAAGTCGGGCTGAGCTGTACCCAGACGCACAAAGGTCACCAGCGACTTGGGTTTCCCACGCCTTGTTTCCGGGTGGCTGTTCCACGACAACCCATTCTGCTGCCATGTCGTCGCGGCGGATGATGGCGAGCATGGTGGGCCACAACGATGTGCCAGACCGCCGGCCGTGCACGGCTGCGGCAACCGACGTAGCTTGGCACGGTGGCCCGCCGATGACGATTTCAACCTCGACTGAGGGACAGGAACGCACGTCGTCATAGATGGGAACCTCCGGAAACCGCTTGGCCAGCTCTACCCGGCGCTCGGCTTTGATCTCGCAAAGCGCGGCCACCTTAATCCCGGCACGCTGCAGTCCGAGCGCATGACACCCGATGCAGGAGAACAGATCGAGCGCACGCATCACGCCACCCCCTCTTCCCGGCCCGACTGCCGCAGCAGGTCGTTCACGTCCTTCACGCCCTTCGGCGGGGCGAAGACGAAGACGCGCTTGCCGGCCTTAAAAAAGTGATCGATGGCCCGGGTCAGGTCGGCGGCGGCCTTCTTGTTGGCCCCGTCGTTCTGCTGGGCGATGTGGACCGCGCTCACCTGGTCGGGCAGCACCAGTTCCGCCATGGCGCCCAGCGAGACGGCGCAGAGCACCATGCGCGACGGGTCGGCGACGGCGCAGGTCAGGCCGTCCTCGATGCCCTCCGAGATCGTCACCGCCGAGCCCTCAGGCACCTGGAACAGGCTCTTGTTCGCCGCCCCCTTCCACAGCCGGACGCAGCCGCCCTGATAGAGCCCGAGGGTGCGCTTGGCGTCGCGCAGCGGCGCCTTGGTCACCCGCCCGTTGCGGTGGACCTGCAGGAAGGTGCGATGCACGGCTAAGAACTGGCCTTGCGGCCCGACGACGGCCGCCACCATGCCGGGCCAGGCAGTCTGGGTTTCGACCGAGTAGAGCTCCGGGTGATAGACCAGGGAGCGCGGCATGCGCGGCAGCCGCGCCAGGTCGATGCCGCGTTCGTCGCGCAGGTAGCGCTCCGCCGGCGTGCCGGCGATGGGCTGGGCCGAGAGATAAAGGCGCTGCGCCTGGCGCCGCCGCCGCTCGCGCTGCTCTTGCGCCCTGGCCTGCGCCTGGCGCTGTGCCGCTGCGGCCTCGCGCTTGCGGATCTGCAGCTGCTGCGGGGTCGCATCCTCCAGGCCAAGCCAGCGCTTGGCCCAGGCCACCGCGTCTTTCTTGTCGATCTGGCCGAGGTAGGCGACCAAGTCGAGGGCGTCGCCCTTGTCCCCCGTCGCGAACTCCGACCAGATGCCCCGCTTGGCGCCGGCAACGCAGATCCGGAAGGAGCCCGGATGCCGGTCCTCGCGGATCGGGTTCAAGACCACGTAGTCGCCGCTTTCGATGTGCCCGCCCGGGCAGAGCTGTTGCAGCAAGGCGTCCAGCTGATGCGTCAGCATGGCGACTAGGTCCTTGATGTCCACGGGCCGGGTCATGGTGATGCGTCCCTGGGGCTTCGTCCGAAGGGCTCTCCCGAAAAGGCGGCGGTGCGGCCGCAATTGGCAGGGACAGCCGCACCGCCGAGTTCCAGGGAGAAACGCCCGTTGGGCGGTGGCGGCGCGTGGGGAGCGCCGCCCTTCACGGCGCGGGGGACGCGCCGGAAGCCCGATGTCGGCAGGCCGCTCACGCGGCCGCCTCGTCTTGGTGGATGGAGCCGTCGGGGTTACGCACCACCGTGATCGCCTCGCCGACCTGCACGATGTAGCCCTTCTCCGCTAGGTAGCGCAGGCGCCGCAGCAGGCCCGCGTGCTCGATGCCGGTCTCCATGGCGAGCGCCCTGGGCGTGAGCCCGGGGTTCTCGATGACCGCCGTCAGGACCTGGTCCTCCAGCTCGTCGAGCGGATCGGGATCGTCGGGGTCGCCCGCCGGCGCCGACGGCTGCGTCGCCTGTGCCGCGGGAGCAGGCGCTGAAGAGGCTAGCGCCTGCCCCCCCCCGGGCGGCTTCGCAGCGGGGTGAGCGCCACCCGCCTCCGGCTCTTCCGGACGCGGCGGGAACGCCGGCAGCGTGACGATCAACTGCTGTTCATCCTCTTCGACCTGGAACTCGGTGTCGGTGGACGGACAGCGCCAATCCGGCAGCCCCTCCCAAATGGGAATGAGGATGTTCGCCATTGTGCACTGCTTATGCCTCAGCAGCGTGTAGACCATGTCGCTGTCGTCAGCCCGTGCCGGGGCGAGCATCACGGTTCCCGCGTCGTCGCTGTTGCCGATGTGAAGGGCGAAGCGTTCGCCGGTTTCCCAGCCAAGCCGCTCCAGAACATCGCCGCCCATCGCGAACCGAACAGTGGCGTAACCGTCCTTCGTCACACTGATGGCGACCCTGACCCCGTGCAACCTTGCGCCAACATTCTGGCGACGCGGCCGCTTCAACCTCTCGAAACCCATTATCCCGTCTCCTCACTTGCTTGGACGAGGCCCGAGGCTTCGACGGCGCGATCCGCCTTGTCGAGCTCGGACCAAAGGTGTGCCAGGCCTGCAGAGATTGCCGCGCAGCGGATGCCGTCTTTCGCGCAGCCGTCGCGACTGCGCGCCTTACAGTCGGGGCAGCGGGTCGTGCGCGCGGCCGCCACCACCCTGTCCAGCTGTTGGAGGACCGGGGCGTACTCCGCCGGGATCGGCTTGCGGTGCCCGCTCATGCCGCTGCCCCTCCGCCAGGGGGTCGGACGTTCGGGTCGCGGTCGTCGTTGTCGATGCGGTAGCCGAGTTCTTCGAGGCGCGCGCACAGCATCGGCGCCTCGGCCTCCAGGATCTGCAGGCGCGCAAAGGCGCGCTCGAACCACAGCCGCTCGCGCTCCTGAAACGCCACGCGGGTCGCCGGGTCGTTGCTCTCTTCGGTCGCCTCGCGCCGGGCCTCGCGCGCCTGGAAGACGCAGGCGATGAGCTCCCAGGTCTTGATGGAGGCGAGTTCGGCCAGCACCAGGGCCTGTTGTTCCTGCCCGCCGCTCATGACGTCTTCGACCAGCTGCCGCCGCGGCGGACCCAGGTCTCGCCGGTGCGTTTGTGCTTGACCGTGAAGATGCCCCGCTGGTAGGGCCGCCCGTCCACCAGGTTCATCGCCGCCTTGCGGGTCGCACTGCGCCCGACGATCCGCCCGAAATACTCAGGGGAGTTCTGCTTGCAGCTCCAGGGCCTGGTGTCAGCCATCGCCGGTCTCCCGGCTCAGGCCCAGGCGGTGCATGCGCGCGGTGACCGATTGCGGATAGCGCCCGAGAATGTCGGCGATCTCCCGGGTCTGCAGCCAGCCGTGGCAGAGCCTCAGCACGTCGTCTTCGCGCGCCGTGTACTCGCGGCGCAGCCCTGCCCGGGCCCGTCCGCGGCCGGGGTGTGTTTCACGGGGAACGTTTCTTCGCGGATCGCCGCTGTGATCCGATGCCGCCTCCAGCTTGGGCCAGGTGCGCCGGCCCCAACCGTAGAGCCACAGGGCGCGCTGAGCCGAACCACGCAGGTGGGGGTTGACCGACTGCGGCCTTCCCATGATCCGGGCGGTCATGCCCTGCAGCACGAAGAAGCTGCCCGGTTGCCTGGGCTGGCCGGATGTGGTCAGGGTGGCCGGGCTCGAACCGGCGGCCTCCGCGCTCCAAACGCGGCGCTCTCCCGACTGAGCTACACCCTGGCGCGTCATGAATCCGAGGCCTCCCGCTGGCGACCCCAGAAAGCACGGCGCGCGAAGTTGCGCTTCGGGTAGTAGGTCTCGACGTTCGCCAGCAGCCAGGCTTCCGCCGCGTCCTGGGTCTCCAGCGCCTTGTGCTCGACCGCCAGCCCGCCCTTGGGATGGTCCAGGGTGGCGTGGAAGCGGCCCGGCGCGATCACGGTGATCGACGCGGTGACGCCTTCGGCCGCCATGTCCTCAAGCAGGCTCATGCGGCCCTCCCCCCTTGCGTAGGGCGGCTCGGACGCGCAAACTTCTGCCCATGTTCAAGCACGGGTTGATAGCGGCCGTGGCGGGCCTGGCGATGCTGGCGCCGGCGCCAGCCTTCGCGCCCTTGGTCAAGGACACCGAGGGTTTGGGCTTCCTTCAGCTTCGCGTCGTCGCGCTCGATGGCGACACCTTGCTGATCACCGAAGTTCTGGACGGGAAGCTGGCCGATCATGTCACGCTGAAGGTCAAGCCGGGCGAAACCCGTGTAAGGCTCTGGGGCATCGACGCGCCGGAGATGCGGGACCGGGCCGGCTGGTTCGCGCGCGGTGCGCTCGACGACATGCTGGCCCCTCTCGACGGCGTCGTGGCCTGCCGCGTCATCGACACACACAAGAACCGCCTCGTAGGGCGCTGCGATGCCCACAACTTCGACGTCGCTCACGTCGACTTCAGCACCCGGGACCTTGGCGCCCGCATGCTCTTCGGTGGCTGGGCTGTCACCTACAGGACGTTCACGCATGGGCCAGCGGGAGACCCTTGGGTCGCCGAACAGTACGACCTGGCCGAGGCGACCGCCCGGCGCAACCTGCTCGGGTTCTGGCGGCAGCGACCGCTGCACTAGCCCGCTCACGCTGCCACCTCTTGGTGGGCGCACTCCGGCGCCGCGCCCCTGGCGTCCAGGTCGGGCAACTCGTAGAAATCATTGGGCTGGACCTTGCCGCCGGTTGCGATGTAGAGCGCGGCCATCAGGTCTTCGCTCGGCGCCCTGGTCGCGGCGCACAGGCGCTGCACCTGCTGTTTTGCCAAGCGGCGCTGCATTGCGGGCGCGCGGCCCCGGTTCACCACATCACTCAGAATGTTGGCAAAGGCGGTCTGGGTGATCCCGTTGCGGTCCAGGTAGGCTTGCAGTCTCATTTTCCGCCGAGTCCATTGACAACATTTTGTATGTCAGTTGGTTAATGCTACCAGATGTCGCGTTGCTGTGACAACAGTCTTGATGTAATTGTTGTGGGTGACAACATCGCTGTTGACATTGCCGCGCTCTCGGCAGCGGCCAACACTGCGTCTCGTGGAAACGACGCAACCCAATCGCCTGAAAGAAATCCGGGAGAAGCGCGGCCTGTCACAGGACCAGCTGGCCGACCAGATGGATGTCAGCCAGCAGCAGGTTCATCGCTGGGAGCAAGGCGATCTGAAGATGTCCGTTGTCACCAAGGCCGCTCGGGCCCTGGACTGCGCGGAACAGGATCTGTTTGGGCCACCAGCCAATCCCAGCACCTTCGGTTACACCAGCCGGCCGGGGGACCTCCCGGCTCCCGATGCGAGCCTGCTCGGGCAGATCATCGGCTACGTCGACGCCTTCCTGGCCGAGGAAGGCCTGGAGCTCGACGCGGACCGCAAGGGCACGGTGGTGGCGTCCCTGTATCAGTTGGCCCACCGTGACGCGGTGGCCCGTGGGATCAAGCCGGAGGCCGCCGACCTCTCGCCATTCGATAACGTGATAAAACTCGCGGTTTAGCTTCGGCGGTTAACTGCGCGTTAACCAATCCCAACAGACCATAAATGATACGGGCGCATTCCCAGCGTTTCCGCCGTCATTGGCGCTTAGGAATGCTGCCTCAGAGAGGTTAGTCACATCAACTATAAATAGTAATCGGGGCTGCCGAGACAGGCGGCCAGGGGGAACGCATGACTTCGTCAGACCCAATGCGCGCGGTGCGGGAGGCCTTGACCAAGGCCCGCCCGGCCCGGCCGCGCGCCTCCATTGCTTCGTTCATTGTCGTCGCCGTCTTATCAGCCGCCGTCGCCGGCGCCTGGCTGGATCATGACCAGCCGATCACGGGCCGCCAGCTCTACATCCTGAAAGGTCTGGTGGACCAGACCAGCGACGCCGCCGAGGCACCGCCGCGCGAGATCTGGCAACGCCTCTATGACCGCTTCGGGGTCGGCTCCGCCTTGGAGCTGCGCGAGGACGAGTTCGACCCGGCCGTGGAGTTCCTGGCCGGGATCGCCGCCGCCTCGGCCTGACACCAATGTCAAGAATGATGTTGTTTCGATCTTGAGTTGACAACATTAATGATGTAGATGTGTCTCTTCAACCACGAGGAGACACATCATGACCCTTCACTCACCCAAGCGCGGGACCACGGCGGTGGACCGCCAGATCGGCACGCGCATCCGCGACCGGCGCGTGACCCTGGGCATGACCCAGGAGAACCTGGCGACCGGTCTCGGCCTGACCTACCAGCAGATCCACAAGTACGAGCGCGGCATCAACCGCGTCTCGGTCGTCCGGCTCCTGGACATCGCGAAGGTCCTGGACGTCGAGCCGCAGGCCCTCTTCGCCGGCATCGAGAGCGACTGCCAGACGGCGGCCTTCCCGCGCATGACCCTGGAGACCGCCCGCATGATCGCCGCCGCGCCGGAGGAGCTCCAGCGCAAGCTGCACGAGGTGGTGCGCCTCTTCTGCGGCAAGAGCCTGGTCGCCGACGATGCGGAGATCAGCGGACGGAGCAACCCGCCCGTGGTCCTTGACTTGACGAAGCAGAACGCGACGCCAAACGGGGCCTAGGCCGATGCCGCTGATTTGCTACGAAGAGCGGCGGTTCACCAAGAGCTCCTGGGCGATCATCGATGCCGCCAACTCCATCATCGCCGAGTACGACGCGCAGGGCTTCAGCCTGACACTGCGCCAGCTGTACTACCAGTTCGTCGCCCGCGGCTGGTTGCCCAACAAGCAGTCCGAATACAAGCGCCTCGGCGACATCATGAACAAGGCGCGCCTGGCCGGCGAGGTCGATTGGAACGCGCTGGAGGATCGCACCCGCAACGTGCGCGCCAACCCACATTGGGACTCGCCTGCCGAGGTCGTCGCGGCGGCGGCCGCGCAGTTCCGCTTCGATCTTTGGGAAGACCAGGAGTATCGGCCCGAGGTCTGGATCGAAAAGGACGCCCTGGTCGGCGTGATCGAAGGCGTCTGCACCGACTACGACGTGCCCTACTTTGCCTGCCGCGGCTACAACAGCCAGTCGGAGCAGTGGCGCGCCGGGCGGCGCTTCGACCAGTACTACCGTGACGGCCAGCAACCGCTGGTCATCCACCTGGGCGACCACGACCCCAGCGGCATCGACATGACCCGCGACAACGAAGACCGCCTGCATGTCTTCGCGGAGGGCGGCGTCATCGTCGAGCGGATCGCCCTCAATATCGATCAGGTCCGCAAGTACAACCCGCCGCCCAATCCCGCCAAGGAAACCGACAGCCGCTCTCCCGCCTACGTGAAGAAATTCGGCGGCCAGTCGTGGGAGCTCGATGCCCTTGATCCGCCGGTCATCGCCCAGCTGATCCGCGACGAACTCGAAAGCGTCATCGACGACGACAAGTGGCGGGCGCGCAAGGCGGCCCAGGCCGAGGCACGCGGCACGCTCGAAACCCTCTCGGGACGGTGGGACGAGGTCGCCACCTTCCTCAATGGAAAGGACCAGACATGAAACTCACCATGACCCATCGCGGGCGCGGCGAAACAGCCGTGATCGCGGAAGGGGCCGCCGGCCGCACGCCGGCACTGCACCTGGACCCGCGCGACGGCACGCTGTCCCTCGCGGTCTACGGCCACGGCGGCCACGTCTACACCCTCTCCGCCAGCCGTGAGGACTGGCAGGCCCTCTTCTTCCGCGCCGAGGACCTCTACGACGCGCAGCTGCGCGCCGAAGGCGGCCACGGCGGCCCGCCCCCGGATCAAGACACCGGCGTGCAGGTCGATGGTGCGCTCGGCTACTCCGGCTTCTTTACCGATCCGAAGGCCGGCGACCCGACGCCTGTCCTGACCGAGAGCGTGCGTCAGGACATGGAGGCCTCCGCCCTCGACTGCCTGCGCAAGAACAAGGTCTGCACCCTCGACCAGCTGGCGCACCTCTACAGCTTCACCACCCACCAAGTCGCCGTCTGGGGCCGCGACGCCATCGCCGCCGCCCGGGCGGCCTGGGAGAAGGAAGGAGGCCACGCAGCATGAAGAACCTGAAGTTGGCCGGGGAAGACTGGCGCATCACCAACGACCGTCGATCCTTCACCCCTGAAGAGAAGCTGCAGAGGCAGGTCTCGCAGATGGCCATCGAGATCGCCGGCGTCATCGGACCCGACGTGGTGATCAACGCCTTCTTGGCTGCCGCCATCAACACCGCCGCGAAGTGCGGGGTCGTTGAAGGGGACTTGCAGAAAGCGCTGCACGAGCTCGCCTGCCAGTCCCCCGACATGATCGCGACCATCCGGTTGGCGAACTCCAACAAAGGCAAATCCCGGGAGACCACGTCATGACTGACCGTTTCGTCACGCGCTTCGACGGCATCGAGGCCTGGAGCAAGTTGCCGGCGGAGCAGCAGGCCGTCATCGGCGCCCTGGCCCTGGAGCTCATCGTCGCCTGCCACGGCGAAGACACCTGCGACCTTCACGAAGTCTGCCCCTACGAAGCGTCGCGCACCCTGATCGAACGTCAGCTGCAGGAGATCGTCTCCGATGCCATGGCCGACCAGGTCGAGGCCTGGGCCAAGTCCGGCACACCCGTTCCCTCGGCGCTCGGCAAGGTCTGCCGCGACTGCGGCTGCTCGCACTTCGACCCCTGCGAAGAGGGCTGTTGGTGGGCCACCGACGATCTCTGCACCACCTGCGCGAACAAGCGGAAGTGGGCAGAGGTGGAGGCGCAGCGATGATCGACCTTGCCCTCTTGGACGTTTGGCGCCTCCGCTCCGTCACTGCCTATCGGGACTACGGCGGCCCAGGGGACCCGCACGGCGGTGTCTTCCAAGTGCCGCTGGACCCAGGCTCTCCGGACAGGCGTATCCGCATCATCGCCTCGGTCGGCGCGGGCTGGGACCACGTCTCGGTGTCGTGGCCGGACCGCTGTCCGACCTGGGATGAAATGGGCGCCGTCAAGCGGGTGTTCTTCAAGCCCGAGGAAACGGCCATGCAGCTGCACGTGCCCGTCGCCGAGCACGTCAACTGCCACCCGCACT
This sequence comes from Rhodospirillales bacterium BBD 1991-14, assembly GCA_001657395.1. Classification (GTDB taxonomy): domain Bacteria; phylum Pseudomonadota; class Alphaproteobacteria; order Kiloniellales; family Kiloniellaceae; genus Pelagibius. The sequence continues at coordinate 367,967 of LYSY01000008.1, forward strand.
GCCTCCACCTCTGGCGGCCGCACGCTGCCGAGATTCCCCGCCCGCCTTCCGACTTGGTGTAACGGCCATGACCATCTTCACGAAAGACCGTCTCGACCTAGTGGCCCAGACAGCGCCGGGCTACGTCAGCTTCTCCGACTACAGTCCGGCTGAGCTTGCCGCCGCGCGGGCCATCGCCTGCGCTGTCATCCCGATCTGGGGAGCGGGCGAAGGGGCGGAGGCAAAGCGCGAGCAGGAGGCCGCGCGCAGCGGCGACATCTGGAACGATCACATCGCTGTCCAGGCGGCCCTGGTCGCCGTGCGCATGGCGAATGTCCTCGCGCTCGGCTACAGCCCAATCGAACACTGGCTGCCGATGGCGGACGGTGAACGCGTGGTCACCGCAGTGGCCTACAAACAGGAGGTTCTTCTGGCCACAGACCGGGGCCGGTTCTTCTGTCTAGGCGGCGCTATCCATGGGGGCTTAGCACGGATCGAACCGCTCCGCGTTGAGCTCAAGGCACCCGATCCATGACCCAGCTGATGAAGGCCCGCCAGGTGGCCGCGCGGCTGCAGGTCACCGTCGAGTGGTTCTACCGCAACCGGGCGCAGCTGGAGGCCGCCGACTTCCCCAGGCCGCTGCCAGGCTTTAAGCAAGGCCGCTGGTCGGCGGAAGCGATCGAGGACTGGATCAGCCGCGGCTCCGCCGGCGACCAGGCCGAACCGCCCGAGCCCGAGCCCCAGAGCATCGAGGACCTGCAGGAGCGCCTGCGGGCGACCCTGGAGACGCGGGGCCGGAAGATCGCCGCCCGGGTCCACGCCAAGCGCGGCGCCGCCGGGCGCGCTTGACAGGGCCGTACAGGCCCAGGCGCAATAGCGCCCCCAAGGGCAGGATCGCCCGCGGCGATCCGCCCGGCACAGAGAGGGACAGCCGCGCACGCGCGGCGTCCAAGGAGACGCCCATGGCCACGCGCAAGATCCGCTACCTCGCCCGCCGGCCAGGCGCTGGCGGCACCACGCGATGGTTTTGGCAGCCGTCCAAGACGCTCTTGGATCAGGGCTTCCAGGCCATGCGCATTGCGCGCAGCGATCTGACCCCCTGGGGCAATCCGCCGCCGGGGCCCGTCTGCGATGCCGCCGATGCCTGGAACGCCAAGCTGGACGCCTGGCGCGACGGCAGCGGACCGCATCCCTTCGCCGACGACAATCCGGACCTCGCCGCTGCGGCGACGGAGCGGCGGCGCAAGACGCCGGCACCAGGCAGCGTCGATGCCCTGATCGTCCGCTACAAGAAGTCGCGCGACTTCCTGAAGCTCGCCGCCTCGACCCAGAGGATGTACAGCGAGAATCTGGAGATAATCTCCGAGTGGGCCGGCGACACCCATGTGCTGAGCCTGGACGTGGAAATGGCGCTGGACCTCTACGACGAGCTCCAGCCGGTAACGCCCACCAAGGCGAACCACGTCATGGCCATCCTGCGGCTGCTGTTCAGCTTCGCGCGGCGCCGGGGCAAGACCGAGCGGGTGCCCTTCAATCCCTTCAGGGAGCTCCGGCTGGAAGGGGTCCGCTCAAAGGCCCGCATCTGGACCCCCGAAGAGATCGACTGCTTTGTCTGGCACGCCGACCGCTTGGAGCGCTGGTCCGCCGGGACGGCGGTGATCCTCAACGAATGGGTTGGCCAGCGTGAAGGCGACGTGGTCGCCCTCGGCCGCGGCGTCTATGCGGACGGGGCTCTGCGCTTCGTGCAGTCCAAATGGAAGCAGGAGGTTTATCTTCCCGTTGACCTGGTCCCGCGCCTGCTCACCCGGCTGCAGGAGGAAGCCGCGCGTTGGGCTACCCGCCCGGTAACCCCCACCACGCTGATCGCCTCGGAACGCACGGGCCGGGCCTACACGGTGGACGCCTTCGGGCATGTCTTCCGGGAGGTCCGCGCGGCCGCCGCCAAGGACCGGCCTGCCATGGCCGAGCTCTGGTTCATGCGCCTGCGCCACACCGCCGTCGTCCGCCTCGGCGAGGCCGGCGTGAACATCCCCCAGATCGCGGCGATCACCGGCCACAGCCTGGCGACCTGCCACGCGATCCTGGAGCGCTACAACGTGCGCACCAGGAAGATGGCGATCTCCGCCTTCCAGCAGCGCCTGGAGGCCGAGGGTCGGGACCGCGACAAGGGCTAAGTGCCAGGTCTTGCGCCCCCGTTTTTGGGAACGTTTCAGGCCCAAATCGGCTCCAGAGTCGAACGATTTTCAAGATCCGCGCCCAGACCGTTCGACTCGTGCTTGCTTCGTTCTCTTGGGGATCGGCGCTAAGCACCTGAATTAGTTTGGTGCCCCTGGCCTGACTCGAACAGGCACTCCCTTGCGGGAAACAGATTTTGAGTCTGTCGCGTCTACCAATTCCGCCACAGGGGCCCTCACCGGTCAGCGGCCCAGCCCCCGAAGGAAAGCGCCGCTGCCGCACAGCCATCGCGGGTGGCCGGGCGGGCGGCATCATAGCGGGGCCCGGCATCTTGACAAGGGGGGCCTTGGCAAGGGGCCCTCTCGGCAAAAGGCGTCTTGGCAACCGGTCTCTGACGCCTCCCAGGGATGGGATTGGCCTGCACAGTAGGGCTACCCCCTAGATGTTGTGGGCAGCCGGGCCGGAGGCCGCTGCGCGCCGAGGTTTTCTATGGAACTGGTTTTGGAGTCAGGCTTAAATGGATTGAGCATGCGGTCGACACAGCTTGTCAGTCTACGAACGTTCATGGACGCAACTGCTAGCCGATGCGACCGTTTCGTTTGATGCGGCGTTCCAGGTAGGGCACCGGTTTGTGTAGTACGGCGTTTGCGGGCCACCATCCGGCAGCCGGCGCCAGGGGTGCAGTTACCAGTGGGGAAGTTTGATACGAGAGCATGCGGGCGCGGCCCGCATGTGGGAACGGGAAGATACCTGGCATCGCGATCATGCATGACCGTGGCTGACGGGCTGCGCGGCCGAATCGGCTGTGAAGTCTCGTGGCCGCAGGGCTTGCAGATCGCCGGGGCGCACGGCTGAGAGATGGGAAGTGGGCCGGCGCGGCAAGCTGTTCTCTTCGCAAATCACTGCTGGGCAGATGACTGCTGGGTGGCACCCGGGGAACCCCGGGCAGTATTGGAGTTGCCGTAGTGATGAATGATCGTGATTTCGAGTCTCAGGAGATCACCCACCGCGAAGTGACGGCCGTGGTCAAGTGGTTCAATTCGACCAAGGGCTTCGGCTTCGTGCAGTTGAACGACGGATCGCCCGATGCCTTCCTCCACATCTCGGTGGTGGAACGCTCCGGCAACCGGGACTTTGCGGAAGGCACCACGATCGTCTGCGACCTCATGCAGGGCCGCAAGGGCCTGCAGGTGGCCGAGATCCATCGGGTCGAATCGGCCCCGGCGCCCAGCTTCCAGGCCGATCCGGGCCCGACGGAAGTCATCGAAGGCACGGTGAAGTTCTTCAACGCCGAAAAGGGCTTCGGCTTCGTCATTCCCGACAACGGCGGCAAGGACGTCTTCGTTTCCGGCCGCACGCTGGAGCGTTTCGGCATCGGCGCGCTGGAGCCCAATCAAAGGGTGCGCATGCAGACCCGCATGGGCCAGAAGGGCCCCATGGCCGAGCACGTCGAACTGATCTGACGGCTTCTTCTCCGGGCATCCTCTCCGGGTGTCCTGCCCCGATCCCTCGCGTCTTCGCCCTGCACGGACCTTCTTTTACCGGCGTTATTGAACGCTGCCGGGTTCCTCTTCCGGCAACTCGCCCGGCGGGGCGTTACAGGGCCCAGCCTGATGGTGCACCATCTTCCAGTCCGTCCCCTCGCGTATGAAGACGTTGGTCGCCACCAGAAGGTTGGAGCCGATGAGCTCGTAGCAGGTCACGAAAGCGCTGTCACCGGTGCGATAGGCCCGCGCGCCGCGGCAGGTGATGGCCGGCGCCTGGTCGTTGGAAAGGATCGCCGCCCAGCTCTGCATGACCTCTTCGCGCCCGGCAATGGCCGGCCAGCCCGGATGAATGCAGGCGACCGCCGTACGCTCGGACCAGAGACGGTCCATCGCCTCCAGATCGCGCATCTGAAACGCGAAATAGAAGGTATCGTTGGCAAACAGCACGTCGGCGTGTTCCTGCATGGCCTCCACCCGCACCCAGGCGCAAAGGCATGCCGATCCGGCGGCCCCTGATTGGCACAACCCTGACGCAGGCTAGCACTTTCCCCAGCCCCTTGCCCGTGGTAACTCAGCCGGCGGTAAGGCTTGTTTTAAGGGTTTGTTTTTAAGTTTTGTTTCTGAGTTTGTTTCTGAGTTTGTTTCTGAGTTTGTTTCTGGGGTCCGTTTCCAGACAGAAAGCGCCTGGGGCGCCTTGAGCCAGTGATCCCGAAGGGCTTTCGGGTCCAGGGGCATGTGGCTTTCGGTGCGTTGGGTTCTGGTGACGTTGGGTTTTGGGCGGGCGAGCGGGGCGACGGTGCTGCGGCGACTCTACGACTGGACCATGGAACTGGCCGGCCACCGCCATGCCCTGGCGGCCCTGGCCGTTGTCTCCTTTGCCGAATCCTCGTTCTTCCCGATTCCCCCGGACATCCTGATCATCCCCATGGTACTGGCGGCGCGGCACCGCGCCTGGCTGATCGCCACGGTCTGTACCCTTGCCTCGGTTGCCGGCGGCCTGGCCGGCTATGCCATCGGTGCGCTGCTCTACGACACTCTCGGCCAGCCGATCGTTTCCTTCTACGGCTACGGCGCCCAGTACGAGCAGTTCCAGCAGGACTACGAGGCCTGGGGCGCATGGATCGTTGCCGGGGCGGGATTCACGCCCTTTCCCTATAAGGTGATCACCATCACCTCGGGCGTCATGAACCTGGATCTGATGGTCTTCATGATCGCCTCGGTGATCTCCCGCGGCGCGCGCTTCTTTATCCTCGCGGCCCTGCTGTGGCAGTTCGGGCCGCCGATCCGCGGGTTCATCGAGCGCCACCTGCCGCTGCTGGCGACGCTGTTCTTCGTGTTGCTCTTCGCCGGCTTCGTGGCCATCCGCTACCTGTTCTGATCCGCGTGCGCCCGAAGGGCCGGCGCGACAGGGCGTCGCCCCACCTTGGCCTGGATGCCCTCCGGCAGTAAGCTGCGCACGCCGCGCAACGAAAACGGACCCTGGCGTGTGACGACTCTCAGCCCCGTGCAGAGCGAGACTCCCTGGCTTTGGCCTGCCCTGCTGGCGGCAGCCTGCATCGGCGCCCTGGGAACCGCCTTCGCCTCCCAGTACTGGGGCGGCCTCTACCCCTGCGCACTCTGTGTCTACCAGCGTTACGCCTATGGCGCCGCCCTGGCGGTAGCCCTCGGCGCGCTTGCCGTTGCCGGGCGGCCGGCCTGGCGGCGCGGCGCCTTGCTGGCGACGGCCCTTGCCTTCCTGGGCGGGGCCGCCCTTGCCGGCTTTCACGTGGGCGTGGAGCAGAAGTGGTGGGAGGGCCTGGCCTCCTGCGCGGCGCCGAGCCTGCCGAGCGACGCCAGTGTCGAGGAGATGCGCGAGCTGCTTCTCAACCAGCCCTTTGCGCCCTGCGATGCCGTGCCCTGGTCGCTGTTCGGCATTTCGATCGCCGGCTACAATGTGATCGCTTCCGTGGTCCTGGCCGCGCTCGCGCTGCGGGCGGGCTTGAACGGTGCAGCACAGAAAGCGGAAGGCAACCGCGAGGAAGGAGTCGCCCGATGAGCAGCGAGGACCGGACCGTCAGCCAGACCACGGACGGAGCAGAAGCAGGCGACACAGAAGGCGGGCGGCCCAAGGCCGCCGCCGGTAGAGAGGACGAGCGGCCAAAGGCCGCCGCCGGTAGAGAAGACGGGCGGCCCGAGGCCGCCCCCGGGACCTACCTGCCCGGGGACCTGGACCGCGAGGCGCGCCTGGCGCGGATGCTGCGGGTCGACCACGCCGGGGAATACGGCGCGCGGCGCATCTACGAAGGCCAGTTGGCAGTGCTCGGCCGCAGCGCCGCCGGCCCGACGATCCGCCACATGCACGAACAGGAAGCCAAGCACCTGGAGACCTTCGAGCGGCTGATCGTCGAGAACCGCGTGCGGCCAACAGCCCTTCAGCCTGTCTGGCACATCGCTGGCTTCGCCCTGGGCGCCGCCACGGCCCTGATGGGCGAGAAGGCCGCCATGGCCTGTACGGTTGCGGTCGAGGAAGTGATCGACGAGCACTACGCCCGCCAGGCCGAACAGCTCGAAGAGGACCAGGCCGCGCTGAAGGAAACCATCGAGACCTTTCGCGCCGAGGAGCTGGAGCACCGCGATATCGGCCTGGAGCACGGTGCCGAGGAGACCGCCGGCTACGAGGCCTTGAGCGGCGCCATCAAAGCGGGATCGCGTCTGGCGATCTGGCTGTCGGAGCGTTTCTAGAAGCGGTCGCCGGCGCCAAGGCCGCCGCGGAGATGCCGGCCTGCAGGAGCGGCAAGAGACACTGTCAGGTCTCCAGTTCGCTGTCCCAATAAAGAAAATCCCGCCAACTCTCGTGAAGGAAATTTGGCGGGAACGAACGACCACTCTCCTGGAGCTGGTATGTCGTCGGCTCTTTCACCGGTCTCAACAGGCTCAAGCCTGTCTCCTCCAGCAAGCGGTTGCCCTTCATCAGGTTGCAGTCCTGACAGGCTGTCACGACGTTCTCCCAGGAGGTCCGGCCCCCGCGCGAACGCGGGATGATGTGGTCGAAGGTCAGATCCTCCGCCGGCAGGCTTTCCGCGCAGTACTGGCACTGAAAATGGTCGCGCAGAAACACGTTGAAGCGCGTGAAGGCCGGGCGGCGGTCGAGGCTGACGTACTGCTTCAGCGCGATGACGCTGGGCAGCTTCATCTCGAAACTGGGCGAGCGCACGATCGTGTCGTACTCGGAGACGATGTTCACCCGGTCGAGGAAGACAGCTTTGATGGAATCCTGCCAGGACCACAGCGACAGCGGGAAGTAACTCAACGGACGGAAGTCTGCGTTGAGAACCAGCGCCGGATAGGTCTGAACTGCACCGGTCATGCTCCGGTCCGTCCTTCCTCTGCTGCGTCTCCACGGCTGATCGCCAGGCCACGGACGCGCCATAGATACTAAATGCCGCTGCTACATACAAGATATAGGGATTCCGGCCCCTTAAGTCTTCATCGAAGTTTCATGTTGCTCGGCCCGGCCGCCACCCCTTGCCGCCCGGACCGCCGTTCCCGGGGCCACCGCGGGAAGCGATACATTAGATATTGCTAAATCTACCGATAAGCGATTTTAAACGATTTGATGTAAATTTTCGCCCGAGAAGAGCGTCCGTGAAAGTCTCTCGCGTGACGGCTGCACAACCTGCGAACCTGGGACGACTCCCATGCCAGATACGGCAAAGAACGGCATCCAGCGGCGCGGCGGCCTTGCCATCGCCCGCAAGCTGCCCCTCGTTATCCTCGCTGCGGCCCTGGCATCGGCCATCGCCGTCGGCGTCAGCAGCTATCTTATCGCGGCCAGCGGGCTGCGGGCAGAGGCCGAGCAAAAGCTCACAGCGCTGCGCGAGGTGCGGACGGACGCACTGGCCGACTATCTGGACTCCATCCGCCAGGATCTGCGTATCGTTGCCGGCAACGCGACCGTGCGCCAGGCGCTGGGCGACTTCACCGTCGCCTGGCGCCAGCTCGGCCCGGCAGCCGAAAGCGAACTGCAGCGGCTCTACATCACCGACAACCCGAACCCCACCGGCCAGAAGGACGATCTGGACCGGGCGGCGGACAACTCTCTCTACAGCACCTATCACGGCCGCTATCACCCCTGGCTGCGCAGCTTCCTGCGCGAACGCGGCTACTACGACATCTTCCTGTTCGATACCGAGGGCAACCTGATCTATTCGGTCTTCAAGGAGTTGGACTACGCGACCAACCTGAACACCGGCGCGTACAAAGACAGCGATCTGGGCAATGCCTTCCGCGCCGCCGCGCAGAACCCGACCGCCGACGCTCAAATCTTCTTCGACTTCGAGCCCTATGCGCCCAGCCACGGCGCGCCGGCGAGCTTCATCTCGACCCCGATGCTGGGCGACAGCGGCCAGTTGGAAGGCGTTCTGATTTTTCAGATGCCCATCGACAACCTGAACAACGTGATGCTGAATGCCGCCGGCCTGGGAGAGACCGGAGAGTCCTTCATCGTCGGCGAGGACATGCTGATGCGCAGCACCTCCCGGTTCAGCGAAGAGTCGACGATCCTGGTGCAGAGTGTGGACAACGACGCTGTCGCCAAGGCACTGAGCGGCGAAGCCGGCGTCATGGAGATCGAGAACTATCGTGGTCACCAGGCCACTGTCGCTTACGGACCGCTCGACTTTATGGGAACGCGCTGGGCATTGGTTGCCGAAGCCGAGTCCAGTGAGGTCTTCGCGGCCGTCGCGGATCTGCGCAACACCGCCTTGATGGTCACCTTCATCTCCCTGGTCCTGGTTTCGGGCCTGGGCTACCTGATTTCGCTTTCGATCGTCCGCCCGCTGACGGCCATGACCGACGCCATGCGGACCCTGGCCGAAGGCAACAAGAACGTCGCGGTGCCGGCCACCGGACGCCGCGACGAGCTGGGCGCCATGGCAGCGGCCGTGCAGGTCTTCAAGGAGCAGGGCATCGCGGCGGAGAAGATGACCGAGGAGCAGGCCGCGCGCGACCGTCGCGCCGCCAAGGAGAAGCGGCAGGAAACCCTGAAAATGGCCGACGATCTGGAAACCAGCATCAAATCGGTCGTCGATGCGGTCTCCGCCGCCGCGGCGCAGTTGCAGGACACGGCCTCCAGCATGAGCCGGTCGGCGCAAACCACCGACAGCCAGGCCAACGAAGTCTCCACCGCCGCCGAGGAAGCCTCTTCCAGCGTGCAGACGGTCGCCTCCGCCTCCGATGAGCTTTCAAGCTCGATCCAGGAGATCAGCCGCCAGGTCTCTCAGTCGACGGAGATCTCCAAGGACGCCGTCGCCCGGGCCGACGAGACCGCGCAGACAGTACAGAGCCTCACGGAAGGCGCACAGAAGATCGGTGACGTGATCTCCTTGATCAACGACATTGCCGAGCAGACGAACCTGCTGGCCCTCAACGCGACCATCGAGGCGGCGCGTGCCGGCGAAGCCGGCAAGGGCTTCGCCGTCGTCGCCAACGAGGTGAAGTCCCTGGCCAACCAGACCGCCAAGGCGACGGACGAAATCTCCGCCCAGATCAGCGGCATGCAGACGGCCACCAGCGACACGGTGAAGGCCATCGAAGGCGTGCGTCAGGCCATCGACCGCATCAACGAGGTGAGCTCCGGCATCGCCTCGGCGGTGGAGGAACAGAACAACGCCACCATGGAGATCTCGCGCAACGTCCAGCAGGCCTCGCAGGGCACGCAGCGCGTAACCAGCAGCATCCGCAGCGTCAGCGAGACCGCCGCCGAAACCGGCCAGTCGGCCGGCCAGGTCACCGGCGCGACCGAAGAGCTCTCGGGCCAGGCCAAGCAGCTGCGCAAGTCCGTCGAAGGCATTCTCACGTCGCTGCGCGCGTCCTAGACCAGGTCCGGGGAGCAGATTCACCGGGTTTGGTGGACCGCTTCCGCGATTCCAGCAAACCCGGATCTGCTCTAACGCCGAAGTGTAGAGTGGATCAGCGGCAACGCGACAACGCCGTCTTTGTGCCCAAGGCTGCCGGGCTCAGGCGGCCTTCGCCGCTGCCCGGCGCCTTTGGTCGGCCTCCAGTTCGTCGAAGAGATCGATAGGCGGGATCTTCAGGATGTGCCGGATGTCCTCCCTGCTCATCCAGACCGTCCAGGTCTCCAGCGGACGCTGCTGGCCCGAGACGGCCCAGTAGAGACTGCCGGGCTCGGTGTGCATGTAGCCCTCGCGGGCAGCAAGGCCCTTGCAGGCGGCCAGCGGAAACATGAACCCGAAGACGTAGTCCGGTGCCCATTTCAGCAGCGCCTTGACGAGGGCCAGACGGGCCAGCACCGCGGTCAGGCCGGCACCCCGGAACCCACCCGGCCCGCCCTTCAGCCAGAGCTCGCCGTGGTAGCAGACCTTTCCCGCAATCATCCGGGAGCCCGGAGCCCCCCGGTAGCGCGAGCGGGGAAAGTCGATGGCATAACCGGCGGGAGTGAAATCGCGGAAATACTCGTCCAAGTAGCCCGACAGGGTCCGTCCCCCCAGATCGACGGTGCGCATGGCCTGGGTATGGACGATTTCCCCTGTCCTGCTCCGCCCCAGGACCCAGAATCCTGTCGATTCATTAATCGCGCTTACCTCCGGGTCGAACGGCGGCGCCAGGCACTGCCTTTCGGGCTGGGCCCTCAGGGCCTCCCGCAAGGCATTGAAATCCGAACCGATCTCTAGCGTAACCCCTTGATTTTTCACCAGACCCTTGATGGCCGTCACGAAACGGCTACCGGAAAGAACTTCCTGCGTGGTCACTTTCCACTCCTGTGTTAGATTGCAACACAGGGAGGATAAGCTTGAGATCTGTGATTATTCTTGAGCTTCGATTGAATTTGGCTCGAATGCCATCAACAGACTCTCCGGCATAGTCCGTATCCGCTCCTCTCCGACGCCGGCGATTGTCAGCTTGTAGGTCCGGTCGACGAGCAGGGCGAGGGCGAATTCGCCATCCGGAAAGGTGCAGCCGAGCAACAGACGCTGGAAGCTCACCGGCTGGCAGGGCCCGTCCAGTTCCCGCGGCATTTCCGTGTGCATGTGATCCAGCCGCACGGAATGACCTTCGAAGACGCTCTGATAGGCCTGGGAAATAAAACGGGCATAGCCGGCGCCCGCAGGCATCTCCTGAACGGTTCGTCCCACATTGCTCTTTGCCCAGGCCCATCCGAACCAGGACGCGTAGGACGACTTCTCGCCGATCTCCACGCAGAGCCAGCCCTGCCCGTGGCGGCGATAGACGACGAGATAGGGGCGGATCATCGCCAGCTCGTCAGATTCGATCGCGGCATTGGCGTTGGCCCAGCAGCGCAATCCGCACTGCAGCAGCGGCGACTGATCGACCCAGAGACGGCTGACGCGGTGCTGCTGGGCGAACAGCGCCGGTCCGTCTTCCCCCGCATCGCGCACCAGCGGCAGACCGTCGGAATCGGCCAGGCCGCCGGCCAGCCAGGCCTCGCCGCGCGCAAGAATGGACTCGGCCTCCTTGAGCGATCGCAGGCCTGCTTCGGTCAGGCAGTACTGCCGGTTCCGCATCTCGAAGAGCTTCTCGCCCCTGATTTCCTCCAGTGTACCGATATGGCGCCTGACCGTTTGCCGGGTGCTGCCCAGCATCTCGACGGCCTCGGAGAGGTTGCGGGTATGGGCCAGGGCGGTATAGGACCGCAGCATTTCAAAAAGGATTGTCCGGCTGGACTGAACCGAGATATGCACGACACCTTCCCTGATCGCAGTTTTGCCCTGATCGCAGTTTTGTCTGCACGCCCGACTCCCCCCAACCTGGAAAGGTTAACGCACCGGGCGCGCTCTTTATGATGACCGCAACTTGGGATGGTAGTCGGCCTTGCCGGAGGCTGCAACCGTCAGAGGCTGAAAATCGGCTGTTCGTGCAGGGATTCAGGCAGCGCGTGGCGGATTGGCCGCCTTTGCGCAAAGGGCAAGACGGCCACGGATAGGTCGACCATGCCCCTGAATGCAACCGTACATTTTGTTCGGGGCTCCTCGATTCGAGTGCGTCTGGTCGAGTGCATCTGGTCGAGTGCATCTGGTCGAGTGCATCTGGTCGATTGGACCTAGGGGCTGGAAGGGCCGTCCCCATCCGAGACCGCGTCTGCATCCGCCGTCAGGTATTGCCTGAGGGCAGCCGCGGCAAACTCCAGGCCTTCCTGGTCGATGCCGTGCCCGAGCCCCGGCCGCGCCAGAGCCTGGACGGGAACCTGGTTGGCGCGGAGGGCGCTTTCCGCAGCCGCCATCGCGGGAAACGGCACGACCGGATCGGCATCGCCGTGGATCAGGAAAACCGGCGGCCGGCTCACGACTTCCTCCGCCAGAAGTTCGGGCCTGACCAGCGCACCGGAGAACCCGACCAGCAGCGCAGAGGGCCGCGGACGGCGCAGCGCCGCGTGCAGCGCCATCATGGTCCCCTGAGAAAAGCCGATCAGCGCCATCTGCTCGTCCTTGAGCCCGTGGCGGGCAAGCTCGGCATCGAGGAAGGCATTCAGAATCGGGGTCGCTGTCACGGCACCGGCGTGCATGGCGGCAGGCGAGTAGTCCTGCAGGCTGAACCACTGCCGCCCCATCGGCGCCATGTCACAGGGAAAGGGCGCGTGGGGCGAAACGAACGCGGTGCCCGGCAGCAGCGGAGCAAGCAGGGGCCCCAGGGAGATCAGATCGTTGCCGTCCGCACCCAGGCCATGCAGAAAGACGACGAGCCGCGAGACCGGCACGCCCTCCGCGGGCCCGTGACGCGGGCCGTCGATCGTTTGAATATCCACGGGTTCAAGGTCTCCTGTCTTCAGCCCTAGTCGGATAAGGTGGGCGGATCAGGCCGTCCGCTTCACGCCGCGGCCGAGGGCGACCCCCGGATGGCGGTAGAGATGCCACAGGAAGCGGGCTGCCGCGCTGCGGAAAGGACGCCATGGTTCGCCCAGAGTCAACATCGCCTTGCGGCCGGGGCGTGCGTCCAGCGACTTCAGGTGCTGCACGGCGACGCAGAGCGCCAGATCGTCCACCGGCCAGACATCGGGCCGCCCAAGGGCGAAGAGCAGATAGATTTCCGCCGTCCAAGGGCCAATGCCCTTCACGCTGGTCAGCGCGGCAATCGCCGCCGCATCCTCCATCTCGGCCAGGCCGTCGATGTCCAGGCGGCGGCTGGCGATCTCCTCCGCCAGCAGGCGTCCATAGCGCATCTTGGGGCGGCTGAAGCCGATGGCCTTCAAATCGTCCTCGTCGAGCTGAAGGAAGCCCTCCGCCGTCAGCGGGGCGACCCGATCCTCCAGCCGCCCGACGATGGCCCGGGCCGATTGGACCGAGACCTGCTGCCCGGCGATCATGCGGATGAGACCGGCAAAGCCGGGTTCGCTGCTGCGTTCGGGCGGCAGGCCGCAGCGCCGGTAGGCCGCGGCCATGTCGGGGTCTTGCCGCGCCAGGGCTTCCATCGCCGGGCGCAGCCGTTCATCGGGTACTGCTTCGGGGATCATGACTGGACTTTAGCCGCTTGAGGGCTTAGGGCCAATCGCATGACGGCTCCCAAGGTCTCCGCGTCCGCGCCAGCGCCGCGTTCGGTACAGGGTTCAGTGCAGGGTTCAGTGCCGGGCGGCGAGACCACCCGCTTCGCGCCCTCGCCCAGCGGCTACCTGCATCTCGGCCATGCCTTCTCGGCGCTCTTTGCCGCGCGCGCGGCCGGCAGGGGGGCAGGCAGGGGGGCAGGCAGTGGGGCAGGCGGCGCGCGGGATGGCACCGCGGGCCGTTTCCTGCTGCGCATCGAGGACATTGACGGCAGCCGCGCAAGGCCGGAGTACGAGGCTGCCATCCTGGAAGATCTGGCCTGGCTCGGGCTGCGCTGGGAAGAGCCGCTGCGCCGTCAGTCGGACTGCACGGCAGACTACGCCGCCGCGCTGCGGCGGCTGGAGGCCCGGGGGGTGCTCTATCCCTGTTTCTGCACGCGCAAGGAAATCGCCGCCGAGATCGCCCGCGCCGGGTCCGCACCCCATGGCCCCCCTCATGGAAACCCGCCGGGCCCAGGGGAAGCCATCTACCCCGGCATCTGCCGCGGGCTCACAAACGCCGAGCGCCGGGAACGCATCCGCGCCGGGGAGCGCTATGCCCTGCGCCTGGACATGGCCCGCGCACTCGCAGAGGCCGAGGCGGAACACGGCAGCCCTCTCACCTGGCACGACCGCGCCCGCGGGCAGCAGGTCTGCAACCCCCGGCCCCAGGGCGACGTGGTGCTCGCCCGCAAGGACGCGGCCGCCAGCTACCATCTGGCCGTGGTGGTCGATGACGCGGCCCAGGGTGTCACCCTGGTGACCCGCGGCGAGGACCTCTTCGAGGCGAGCCACGTGCACCGCCTGCTGCAGGCACTGCTTGACCTGCCAGTGCCGGAGTACCATCACCACCGGCTCGTCGCCGACGATGAGGGCAGGCGTCTCGCCAAACGCCATGACGGGCTGTCGATCCGCCAGCTGCGCGAAAGCGGCCGCAGCGCCGGCGACGTTATCGCCCTGGCCGAGAAGGCCCTCTTGCCACCCAGCGCGGAAAGCCGGAAAAACCCATGATGGACGACAACTCAGAGACCGCCGGCAAGGCTGGCGCGGGCGAGACACAATCCTTCGCCGGCTTCTTTGCCGAAGCGATCGCCCCCGGCCTGCCCGCCCTGGAGGAGGCGCGCAAGGAACGGCTGCGCGCCACCTACGTGCGCGCCGCCGGGCTCGCCTTCGTCATCGCCCTGGTCACCGGAATCGCCGTCGCCTGGAGCGGCGAGGTCATTGTCGGCTTTCCGGTCGTCTTCCTCGGCCTCATGCTGGGCTACCTCTGGATCCGCATTCCCGGGCGCCGCCATCGCGAGGCCGTGCGCGCACTGGTGGTCGAGCCGCTGCGGCACTACCTCGGCGGGCTGGAGTATCACCGCAAGCCCGGCGACCGCTTCGACCTTGACCGGTTTCGGCGCAGCGGCATCGTCGCCGGCTTCAACCGGGCGAAGCTGGAAGACCTGCTGATCGGACGCTACCGCGACACCGACTATCGCGTCGTCGAGGCGCGGCTCCGGCGGCGGCGCAAGCAGGGATCGAAAGAGCGGGTCAAGATGACCTTTGCCGGCCTGCTCTGCGAGGTTTCGGTTCCGCGCCCCTTTTCCTGCACCGTCGTTCTGCTGGGGGACAAGGGCGCCCTCGGCAACTGGGCCATCGATCTGCTGCGCAGCAAGCTTACCAACCTCTCGCCGGCGCCCCTCGATCACGCAGACTTCGAAGCGCGCTATCAGATCTACAGCGACGATCCGCAGGAGGCACGGGGTCTGCTGCAACCGGCCTTTCTGGATTCCCTGCTGGCGATTGCCGATGCCGCCGGACAGGGATCGCTCAACTGCGCATTCATCGACAACCGTTTCCTCATCGCCATTCCCCAGCGCCGCAACCTTTTCGAGATCGGCCGCCTGCACCGGTCCCTGGAGCACGCCGAAGAGGACGTACGCCGCATGGCCGCGGAGTTCACCCTGCCGCAGCGGCTGATCGACACCCTGCACGGCGACCGCCCGCCGCTTGCGCTTTGACCCGGGCGTTATGACCCGGGCGCTCTGACCGCTGCGCTCAGGCCTCGCTCAGGCCTCGCTCAGGGCGGCAAGCTGGGCGGCGGCTTCCCGCAGCACCGGCACGTGGGCGCGGGCCTGTTCGATGCTCATGCGCACCACCGGGGCGTGAACCGCCAGGGTGGCGAAGAGCCGCCCGGCGGAATCCGTGACCGGCACGGCCACGGCGACCATGCCGTCGAGGAACTCCTCGTTGTCGGTGCCGACCCCGGTCTCCCGGATCTCGTCCAGCGCCGCACGCAGGGACTCCACATCGGTGATCGTGTTCTGCGTGCGCCGCTGCAGAGCGAGGCTGGCCAGCAGCGGTTTCAGCGCCGCCGGGCCGAGGCTGCTGAGGAACAGCTTGCCGCTGGCCGTGCAGTGCAGCGGAACCCGGGTGCCGGTGGGAAGCTGCAGGCGCAGCGGCCATTCCGATTCCACGCGGTCGAGATAGATCATCTCGCTGCCGTCCGGCACGGTCAGATTGCAGGTCTCGCCGATGCGCCGTGCCGCAGATGCCAGGATCGCGTGGCGGGCGGCCGCATGGCTTGAGCCGCCCAGCAGCGTGTGCGCCAGCGCCAGCAGACGCGGCCCCGCCACCAGGCCCCGTCCGCCCATCTCGCGCCTCAGGAACCCGTCGGCCTCCAGCATCGCGCAGATGCGGTAGGCCGTGGCCTTCGGCAGTCCGGACTGTTCGGTGATCTCCTGCACCGAGGCCGGGCCGTCCTGGCGCGCGATCAGCTCGAGCAGCTGCAGGACCCGTGCCGAGCGCGTCTTCGCGGCCGCCGTCTTGGGTCTTTCCTTCAGGTCCTGTATCACATCGGTTCCACCGTCGTCCGACCTACTGCACCTGGAACACGCCGGCACCCTTGTGCACCAGAAGCGCGGTCGAAAGATCGGGAATGAAGGCGATGAACAGCCAGGCGATCATCAGCGCGAGCAGGTAGGGCAGCGTGTAGCGCAATAATCGGAAATAGGGAATGCCGGTGATGCCGCTGGCGACGTAGAGGTTCAGGCCATAGGGCGGCGTGATGAAGCCAATAGCGTCCCCGACCAGGAAGATCACCGCGAAGTGGATGGGATCGACGCCGATGCTGGCGGCGATGGGAGCGAGAATGGGCGCCAGGATGATGGTGTTGGGCAGGCTCTCCAGAACCGTGCCGGCCAGCAGCACGATGAACATGCAGGCCAGCAGGATCGCGTAGTAGCCGCCGAGCGCTCCCAGGGCATCGGTGACGAAGGCCTTGGCCCCCAGCAGCGAAAGGATCTGCTGCATCACCACCGAGACCGCGATCAGCGGCGCCAGCAGGCCGGTGATCTGGCCGGACCGCATGATGATCGACGGCAGCTCCCTGAGGCTGAAGCCGGGAATGATGAGGCGTTCCAGGACGCCGGCATGGTCGGGCAGGGCGCCGCTGTCATCCGCCTCGGGCCCGTGGAAGCGCCGCGAGAAGGGACGCATGATGAGCCCGGCGAAGAGGCAGAAGCCGGCGGTCACCCCCGCCGCCTCGGTGGGCGAGAAGGCGCCGGCGTAGATGCCCCAGATCACCAGCAGAATGGCGAAGAAGCCGAGCCAGGCCCCCAGCGCGGTCTTGATGATGCGCCCGAGGCGAAGCTGGATCAGGTGGCCCCAGCCGTTGCGCTGGCAGACGTACCAGCAGGCCAGCTGCATCGAGATCACCATCAGCAGACCGGGCAGCAGACCGCCGATGAAGAGGTCGCTGATGGAGAGGTTCATCAGGAAGCCGTAGACGATGAAGATGATGCTGGGCGGGATGATGATGCCGACCGTGCCGCCGGCGGCCGCCGTGGCGGCGGCGAAGTTGGGGTCGTAGCCGCCCTTGGTCATCTCCGGATGCATGATCGAGCCGATGGTCGCCGTGGTCGCCGAGTTGGAGCCGGAGATCGCGGCGAAGAGGCCGCAGGCACCGAGCGAAGCCATGGCAAGACCGCCGCGCAGCCAGCCGAGAATCGAATAGGCGAAGTCGGAGAGCCGCTTGGCGATGCCCGCCGACTTGATGAGATCGCCGGTCATGATGAACAGCGGCAGCGCCAGCAGCCCGAAGAAGTTCAGCCCCTCGTAGAGCGTGACGCCGATGTTGGCGAGGGTGAAGTCGATGACCAGGCTGACGCCGACCACCCAGAAGCCGATGACCAGGAAGATCGGCACACCCAGCACGAAGAGCACGGTGACGCCGAGGGAGATGAGGATGATCCAGAGCGTATCCACCGGCTTAGTCCCCGAAGATGTTGGTTTTGATCTGCAGAGGCTCGCCGCTGAGGTAGGCGCGGAGATCATGGGCGAAGTTCTGCAGCACCCGGATCACCAGCACCGCCCAGGCAAAGGGCGTCGCCAGGTAGAACCACCACTGCATGACGTTGTCGGTGCCCTGAACGATCGCGAAGTTGTCGTAGGACAGCCAGACCTGCTCGGTCGAATACACGATGACGATGACGGAAAAGATGATCCAGAGGGCGCCGTCGAGGCAGAGACAGGCGAACTGCCCGCCGCGCGAAAGCCGGTGACGCAGCTCGTCGAACCGCAGATGAGCGCGGATCTTCACGTTGTAGGCGCAGCCGACCCAGACGATCCAAAGGAAGAGGTAGATCGGCACCGTGGTGCTCCAGGCGACCTGCTCGTTGAAGACGAACCGGCGGATCACCTCAACGAAGATGATCCCCGCCATCGCCACATAGCAGACAAGGATGATGATCTTTTCGACGTTTTCGTCGATCCAGCGAAGTGCAGCCATGGCCGCCATGCCCCCAGGTTCCGAGTCCCCAACCGGGCAGGCCGCAGCACCGCATCCCCCGCGACAGCCCCTGCCGCCGCCTGCCTGGTCAGGAGTCTAGCACAAGCATTGAACGAAACGGCGGGGAGGATGCCTCGGGCCGGCCCCTCCCCGCAGCAGGTTTCGTGATCAGCCCTTCCACCAACGCCGTGGTTCGACGTTCTCGGCGAGGGTGTCCTTGGGAATCTCGCGGGCGATGTCGTAGATGAACTTGTAGGTGTCCATCCCCTCGGCCCAGCCGTTGAGCCGGTCGCGCCACTGTTCCCACTCCGCCGGATGGAACTCCGGCGAGCACATCTCCTCGGCTTCGCGCTTCGCCGCAGCGTCGAGCATAGAGACGCGGGTGCCGTTCTGGGCGAAGATGGTCCCGGGCATCTGCGGGTCGGAGTAGCCGACGGTGTTGACCAGGGCCGCCTCGTTGGCCGCCTGGACGTGGACCTGCGTCAGATAGGCCGACTCCATGACCGCGTCCTGCAGCTCACCGCCGAGGCTGTCGAAAACCTTGGTGCTCATCGCCGTGTGCTCGGTGCCGCAGAAGAATTCCAGGTTGATCACCTGGGAGACCACCGGCGACATGTTGGCGTAGGCCACCGCGGAGGCCCAGGTCTCGGCACCGTCGATCAGGCCCTGCTTCAGGCCGTCCAAGGTCTCTTCCCAGGCGATCGGCGTGGGATTGAGGTTCATCAGGTTCATGGCGATGCGGCCGAGCTGGGTGCCGGTCACGCGGTTCTTGGTGCCGGCCAGCTCGGTGACGCTGGTCACCAGCGGCTTGTCCTGCCACTTCAGGCCGAGCTGGATGCCGCGCAGCTCCGCATGGCTGAACAGGAACTCCACGTTGTGGCGCCTGCGCATCGGCTCGCGCAGCACCTTCACGCTGCCGGGGTGATAGAGGAAGTAGTACTGCGCCGCCCGGCTCGGGAACATGTAGGCGTAGTCGAGCACGTTCAGATAGGGCGCGCCGCCGGCCGAGTTCTGGGTCGAGGCGGCGTACATGTCGATGATGCCCTGCTGCGTCTTCTTCACGCAGTTGAGCTGGCCGCAGATCTGGTTGTTGCCGATGAACTCGATGCGGATGGCGCCGTCGGTGCGCTCTTCGATGTCGTTCACGAACTGCAGGCAGCCGGCCCGCTCGATCAGAAGGTTGCGCTCGTTGAAGCCGGCCGCGCCGAACTTCAGGGTGAACTTCGGTTCGGTCTTGAACCGCTTCTCATAGGTCGAATTGGCGGCCTCGGCCAGGCGGGTGGTCGTGACGAACCCGGTCAGGGAACCGGCCGCCAAGAGGGTCGACGTGATGCCGTACTGCTTTGTCAGGCGCAGCAAGTCGCGGCGCGATACGTGTTTCAGTTTATCGCTAAGCATGGTTCCTCCCATTCCCCGAGGGCTTGGCCCTGGGCCGCAGTTTGGTAGCGGAGTTTTCTCATTTAACGAGACTTATCGTCTCATTATTGCGATTGCATGTGCAGAAGGCAAGCGATATGTAATATTCGTACCCCAGTAAGCGTCGCCGGGTACGAAAGTTATTGTGTCAAACGGGAGCAACCAGCCGGTGAAACCGGGAAACCACGCGGAGCGGCAGCAGGCAGAGGCGGATGCCCGCGCCGACGGCGCACTCCTGGCACACGACCCGGCGGCCTATGACTACATCATCGTCGGCGCCGGCTCCGCCGGCTGCGTGCTGGCCAACCGGCTCTCGGCCGACCCGGACAAGCGGGTGCTTCTGCTGGAGGCCGGCGGGCGCGACTGGAACCCCTGGATCCACGTTCCGGTCGGCTACTTCAAAACCATGCACAACCCGAACACCGACTGGTGTTACAGGACCGAGCCGGACAGGGGGCTGAACGGCCGCAGTCTGGACTGGCCGCGCGGCAAGGTGCTGGGCGGTTCCTCCTCCATCAACGGCCTGCTCTACGTGCGCGGCCAGAAGGAGGACTACGACCACTGGCGCCAGCTCGGGAATGCCGGCTGGTCCTATGACGACGTACTGCCCTACTTCAAGCGCTCGGAAGATCAGGAGCGCGGCGCCGACGACTATCACGGCGCTGGCGGCCCGCTTGCCGTCTCCAACATGCGCATCCGCCGCGAACTCTGCGACCGCTTCATCGAGGCCGCGGTCGAGCTGGGCATTCCGGCCAGCGACGACTTCAACGGCGCCGAGCAGGAAGGCGCCGGCTACTTCCAGCTCACCGCGCGCAACGGCCGGCGCTGCAGCACCGCGGTCGGTTATCTCCATCCGGTGCGCCACCGCGCCAACCTGGAGGTGGTCACCCATGCCCAGGTCGAGCGGCTGATCTTCGACGGCCGGCGCGCCGTGGCCGTCGGCTACCGCCGCAAGGGCGAGGCCTTCCAGGCGCGCTGCCGCGGCGAGATCGTGCTGGCCGCCGGCGCCATCGGCTCGCCGCAGATCCTCATGCTCTCCGGCATCGGGCCCGGCAGCCACCTGCAGGACCTTGCCATTCCCCTGCTCCAAGACCTGCCGGGCGTCGGCGGGAACCTGCAGGACCACCTGCAGGTGCGCATGGTCTTCCAGACCAGGCGCCCGATAACCATGAACGACCAGGTGCGCAACCCGGCCAAGAAGGCGCTGATGGGTCTGGAGTATCTGCTGAAGCGCAGCGGGCCGCTGACCATGGGGGCCAGCCAGGTCTGCGTCTTTGCACGCACCTCCGAGGAGGCGGCGACGCCGGACATTCAATTCCACCTGCAGCCGCTGAGCGCCGACAAGCCGGGCGAAGGCCTGCACAAGTTTTCCGCCTTCACCTCCTCCACCTGCCAGCTCCGCCCGGAAAGCACAGGCCGCATCGCCCTGCGCAGCCCCGACGCGGAGGACCACCCGGCCATCCACCCCAACTATCTGGACACCGCCAAGGACCAGGCGGTGACGGTTGCGGGCATGAAGATGTCGCGGCGCTTCGCGGCCACGACCGTGATGGCGCCGCTGATCGAGAAGGAACTGCTGCCCGGACCGGAGATCGTCAGCGACGAGGACCTGCTGGAAGCCGCGCGCAACATCAGCCAGACCATCTATCACCCGGTGGGCACCTGCAAGATGGGCCGCGACCCTGCCGCCGTCGTCGACGAGCGGCTCGCGGTGCACGGGCTTCAGGGCCTGCGGGTGGTCGATGCCTCGATCATGCCGGCGATCGTCTCCGGCAACACCAACGCGCCCACCATCATGATCGCCGAAAAAGCCAGCGACATGATCCTCGCCGACGCGCGCGGATGACGCGCGGGCGGTGCGGATAGCTACTCGGCGAAGCGCCCGGCCAGGCCTTCGACGATCGCCTGGTAGTCGGGTTCGCTGTCCGGTGAGAGCAGGCCGTGGCGGACGGCAAAGTGAAGGATCACCAGGGCGACGTTGAACTTGAAGTCGGTGGTGTCGCGCAGACGTTCCAGAACCCGGTCCATGGGCCAGCGCTCGAAGGATTCGACCTCGCCGTCGGTGTTTTCAGGCCGGAAGTCGGCAGGCAGGTCCAGGTCGAAGCAAAAGGCCACGTCGTTGCGCAACCCCTCCGTCCTGGTGCAGCGATAGCGCAGCGCCCCCACCGGAACCGCCGTGGCGGCGAGGTCCGCGGGGATGCCCGCCTCCTCCGCGCACTCCTTGATGACGTTCTCCATAAGGCCCAGGCCATAGGGCTGTCCGCCGGCGGTGATGTGATCGAGCTTGCCGGGCGCGGTCTGCTTTGTGCGGGCGCGCTTGCCGATCCACATCTCGATGCCGTCGGGCCCGCGCCGGAAACCATTCACGTGAACGCCGTAGGCCGGCAGACCGAAGCGCGGCACCGCCGCCCGCTCCATGCGAAACAGCGGCGGTCTGCCCCAGGCGGCGGCGACGGGATAGTCCTCCCCCCGCCAGTTGGGAAAGGCACCCTCGGCGCGCAACGCTGCCGTCACCCCAGCCAAGGCCGCGCTGCGGGCATCGAAACTGTCCAGCGCCGGCGCCAGCGCCACGTGGTCGGCAGCAACCGTGAAGACTCCCGGAAAGGCCGTCAGGCGCTCCCGGAAGGCATGCTCCACCGCACCCAGCGCAACGCCATCCACCAGAAACGGCAGATAGTCAGCGGGGGTCCAGCGGTGACAGGCGCGGATGCGGTCGAGATAGCTCATGCTGCAGCCAGGGAACTCATGGCCCGAAACTAGCCACCGACGCCCCGTGAGACCATGCCTTTCGGGCCATGTATCGGATCGGCGGACCGCCTGTCCAACAGCGTCCGCTAAAGAATTTGCAGGACAAGCGTCGCGACGCCACATGGACGGGCAACAGGGGACGCGTCGGCAGGAACGATCCGATTGGCACAGGCGACATGGGGCTCGCTGCGGATAGCACAATCGATTGTTCTGACTGGGGTTCGCTGCGCGCAAAGACAGGAGATACAAGCCTAAGATGGTCGAAACATCCACCCTCGAGCCGGCCGGCAATCAGACCAGCGCCTACACCCGCCGGGCCCAGATCTTTCCCACCCTCAATCAGGAACAGATCGACCGCGCGCTGCCTTTCGGCGCCCGCGAGTCTCTGGCCAAGGGCACGGTGCTGTTTTCCCGCGGCGACCGCAGCGTCGACTGCTTCATCATCCTCAAGGGCTGCATCGAGATCACCGACCCGCTCAGTGACGGCGAAGCGGTGATCACCGTCCACGGGGCCCACAACTTCACCGGAGAGTTGGATCTCTTCAACGGCCGCAAGATCCTGGTCGGCGGGCGCATGGGCGAGGACGGCGAGGTGCTGCGCCTCAACCGCACGGCCCTGCGCCGGCTGCTGACGGCGGAGCCGGACATCGGCGAGATCATCACCCGCGCCCTCATCCTGCGGCGCGTCGGGCTGATCCAGGAGACCCAGGGCGGCGCCACCGTCGTCGGCCATCGGCGCGAGCGCGATACCCTGCGCATCGCCCGCTTTCTGCGCCGCAACGGCTATCCGCACCGGGTGCTGGATGTGGACGAGGATGACGAGGCCCAGGCCCTGCTGAAGGAGCACGGCTGCGATCCCGGGCAACTGCCGATGGTGTTCAGTGCCGGCGAAGACCGGCAGCACAATCCCTCGAACCTGGACCTCTCCAAGCGCCTCGGCCTGTTCGAGGAACCGGACGGTGCCAACCCCTGTGACGTGGTCGTCGTCGGCGCCGGCCCCTCGGGCCTGGCAGCGGCGGTCTATGCCGCATCGGAAGGCCTGAACACCCTGGTGCTGGAGGGCGAGGCGCCGGGCGGACAGGCCGGTACCAGCTCCAAGATCGAGAACTTCCTCGGTTTCCCGACCGGCATTTCCGGCCAGGCCCTGGCCGCGCGGGCACAGGTGCAGGCGCAGAAATTCGGCGCCGTCATCTCCCTGCCGCGCCGGGTCGTATCCCTCGACTGCAGCGAGCGGCCCTACAGCCTGCGCATGGAGGATGGCGGCATCTTCCGCTGCTGGAGCGTGGTGGTGGCCTCCGGCGCCACCTACCGCCGCCTGAACCTGGACAACCTTGCCGACTACGAGGGCGCGGGCGTGCACTATGCCGCCACGGCGCTGGAGGCCGATCTCTGCCGGGACGAAGAGGTGGTGGTGGTCGGCGGCGGCAACTCCGCCGGGCAGGCGGCAGTCTTCCTGTCGCGCTACGCCGCCCATGTGCACATGCTGATCCGCAGCGACAGCCTGGCGGCCAGCATGTCGGATTACCTGGTCGGGCGCATCGACGCCTCCCCGCGCATCACCCTTCACCGCAACACGGAAATCACGAAGCTGGAGGGCGCGCGCTATCTGGAGCGGGTGAGCTGGCGCGACAACCGCGCCGGCAGCGAGGAGACACACAAGGTCTCCAACCTCTTCCTGATGATCGGTGCGAGCCCCAACACGGACTGGCTGCAGAGCTGCGTGCGCCTGGACGACAAGGGCTTCGTCTGCACCGGGCCGGACACCGGCGGCGACTGGCCGCTGGAGCGCGAACCGAATATCCTGGAGACCAGCCAGCCCGGCGTCTTCGCCGTCGGCGATGCACGCGCCGGGTCGGTGAAGCGCGTCGCCTCGGCGGTCGGCGAAGGGTCGATCTCGGTGCAGTTCCTGCATCGCGTGCTGCCGGAACTGACCCCGGACTGACGGGGCATGCACTCATGAGAACGAGCAGAGTAGAGGAGGAGCGAGCAGATGGATCTGAGTGACTTGCCGAAGATCGGCGAACCGGGCAGCGCCGCGCCCTTCCAACTGGAACGCTTGAAGGGCTGGGGGCTGGAAGACCTGGCGTCCGCCTGCACCACGCGCGAGCAGGCGCTGCTGGCCCATCACTGTGCGCTTTACGTGCGCATGGTCTGGCAGGACCTTTTCGGCGAGACGAGCGAACCGCCGGTCGCTGCCCTGCGCCACTGCGTCGGCGAGCTGATCGGCCGGCCCGGCATGCTGGAGCGGGCCGACCGGGGCGCCCACCTTGAGACCGGCGTCGATTACCGGGCCAGCGCCGCCGACGAGGACCCGGCGCTCTACCAGGCCGTCGCCGAAGCGCTGAAGGGCCATAAAGCCGGGTAGCCGACGCAGAGCCTAAAGAGTCGATCCACCACATTTGGTCGACGGCGAGGCGCCGGATCATTAGACATGGTCCGGCCATGAAGTTGCGTTCCCTCACCCTGCTGCTGCTCGCCGAGTTGGCCGCCATGTCGCTGTGGTTCGTCTCCGCCGCCGTGCTGCCGGACATGCTGCGCGAGGCGGCGGTCTCGCCCTTCCGCCAGGCGGCGCTGTCGAGCGGCGTGCAGGGCGGCTTCGTGGTCGGCTCCCTGATCTCCGCCATCCTCAACATTCCCGACCGCTACGACCCGCGCCGGGTGCTCGCCGCCTCGGCCATCGCCGCAGGCGGGGTGAACGCCCTCCTGCTGGTGGTGGCGCCCGGCAGCCTGACGGCCATTGCCGCGCGCTTTGCCACCGGTGCCCTGCTGGCGGGGGTCTATCCGGTCGGCATGAAGATCGCCGTCGGCTGGGGGGAGCGCGACCGCGGCTTCCTGGTCGGCGCCCTGGTGGGCGCCCTGGCGCTGGGCTCCGCCTCGCCCTACCTGATCGCCTTCGGCGGCGGCGCCGAGTGGCGCCTGACCGTCGCCGTCGCCTCCCTGGCATCGCTCTTCGCCGGGCTCCTCAGCCTGGGCGTCGGCCTCGGCCCCTACCACCGCACGGCCCAGCGCTTCGATCCGCGCGTGATCGTCACAGCCTGGACCAACCGCCGGGTCCGCCTGGCCTACGCCGGCTACCTCGGCCACATGTGGGAACTCTATGCCATGTGGGCCTGGGTCGCCGCGGCGACCGCGGTGTCCTACGGCGCCACCCTGCCCGCCGAGGAGGCCGAGCGGCTCTCCAAGCTCACGGCCTTCCTCGCCATCGGCGCCGGCGCCATCGCCTGCGTCCCGGCCGGCTTCGCCGCCGACCGCATCGGCAAGGCGCGGGTCGCCATGCTGGCCATGATCGTCAGCGGCGCGGCGGCCATCGGCACGGCCGCCACCTTCGGCGGCCCGGTCTGGCTGACCTTCGCCATCGTCATCGTCTGGGGCATCAGCATCATCCCGGATTCCGCACAGTTCTCCGCCCTGGTCGCCGATGCGGCGCCGCCCGCCCAGGCCGGCAGCCTGATGACCTTCCAGACCGCGCTCGGCTTCGCCCTCACCTTCGTCACCGTGCAGGTGACGCCGGTGCTGGCGGAGACCCTGGGCTGGTCCACCGTGCTCTTCGGCCTCGCCCTCGGCCCTGCCTTCGGCATCGCCGCCATGGCCAGGCTCCAGGCCCTGCGCTGACGCAAGTTTTCAGTCCCGTCCTGTCAACATCGCATCGAAGCGGCGCTGGATCTCCTCCGGTTCGAGGGTCTCGATGGAGTGGCCGATCAGCCAGTCGTAGCCGAAGGGATCGCGCACCGTGCCGGACCGCTCGCCATAGAAATGATCCTGCGGCGGGCGCAGCAGTTTCGCACCGGCCGCCACGGCGCGGTCGATCAGGGCATCGGCATCATCCACATGGAGGTGGATGACGAAGGAGATCGGACCATCGTCGTGCTCCTGGGCATGGATGCCGAACTCCGGATACGCGTCCGACAGCATCAGGGTCGTCCCGCCGAGCAGGAGCTGCGCGTGCCCGACTCGCCCGTCCCGGTCGGAGAGGCGGAACTTCTCGGTCGCGCCAAAGACGCTCTTGTAGAATTCGATCGCCTCCCCGGCCGGCTTCGGGCGCAGGTAGGCGAAGAGTTCGTGGATCGCCATGGGGGCGTCCCTCCTCTTTTCGGAACTTGGTCGTCAGACTTGAGTGTCCATCAACGCCGTATTGGCGTCTTGAACGTTTTTGACCCCAAGGCCGACCCGCTGAGCGATTTTCTGGCCGGTCTTCCGGCCGATCGGCTGGCGGGCCTGCCCTCAGAGCGCGACATGGCGGGCGAAGGGCGGTGCCAGACGGCGATAGCCGCCCGGCGTCAGGCCGGAGAATGCACGGAACTCGCGGGCGAAGTGGGCCTGGTCGGCATAGCCCTGACATGCCGCCAGATCCGCCAGGGATGGCGCCGACCCCGCCGCGTTGGCGCCCTTTGCCAAGGGACCCAGGGCACGCCCGAAGCGCAGCAGCCTGGCACAGGTCTTCGGCTTCAACCCGACGGCCCCCGCAAAGCGCTTGGTGAAGGCTCGATGGCTGTAGCCGCTCTGCGCCACAACAGGGCCGACCGGCGCCCCCGCATCAAACCCGGCCAGCGCCCGGGCGACCAGCGGATCGAGCCCCGTGATCTTCGGCAGCCGCGCAACGAGGGCGGCTTCGAAGATGGCGAGCCGCCGCGCCGCCGTTCCGGCTTCCCAGAGCGCCGCGCGCAGGGCGGCCACCGGCGCCGCGCCCCAGACATCCTCCAGCGGCAGGTGCCGTCCCACGAAGGTGTCGGCGGGCGCGCCGATCAGCAGCCCGGCAACACCCGGCCGCAGCGCAGCCCCGACCGTCGGCACGGGCCGGGAGACGTCTTTCAGGTAGGGCGCCAGGCGGGGGCCGCCGATCACCGCCGTGCTCACGGTGTAACCCCCGAGGTCGTCACGATGACGGAAGATCCGCAGCGGCTGCTCTGCCAGACGAATGACCAGTTGGGTGGACACGGAGGGCAGCACCGCCTCCCGCCCGCTGCCGGAGCGCGCTCCAGGCGGCGCATCGGAAGGATCCGACGCCCAGAGCTGCTGGACGAAGGGCCTCAAAACGTCACGTGGCTGGCGTATCAGCGGCACGGCGACCTCCGGCTTGCAGTCCCGGCACCACACTAGGCGATAGCGGCGGGCTTGAGGAGACTTTCGGCTCGATTTCCCGCAGGCAAGCGGCTAAGCACTGGCGAAGGGCGCGCATGCGCGTTTCCTTCGCCCGACCATCCTCATCGACCCCCAACGGTGGCATCCTCATGACAAGCATGGATCTGAACTGGCGTGCGGAAGAGGCCTGCATGAGCGCCTGGCCCTCGCCGCGGCAGATGCTTTTGAGCGGCTGGCTGCTGCGCGCCGCCGGCGGCTCCACCCGGCGGACCAACTCGGTGAATCCTTTGCGCGGCGGCCCGCGCGATCCGGCGGCGATCCTGGCTGCCGCCGAAGCCACCTACGCCGCGCTCGGTCAGACGGCATTGTTTCGCGTCCCCTCCATAGCGGCGGAGATGGACGGGCCGCTGGCGGCCGGCGGCTACACGGCGGAGGGCGAGACCCTGACCCTCTTCAACGACCTCTCCGCATGGCCGCAGACGCAAGGCACGGCGACGCGCCTGACCGCGGAGGCCGACGGCGACTGGCTGCAGGCCCGCGCGGCCCTGAGCCCCGCCGACACGGCCGACAGCGCGGTCTTCGAAACGATGGTCAGCACCATCATGCTGCCGCGCATCTTCGCCGCGACCCGGCACGAAGGAGCGGTGGTCGCCCTGGCCTATGGCGTGCTGCACGACGGTCTGGCCGTGGTCGAGGCGGTCGTCACCGATGCCCGCTGGCGCCAGCGCGGCTTTGGCCGCCAGACGGTCGGCGCGGTCCTGAACTGGGCTGTAACCGCGGGGGCCGGGGCCGCCTGCCTGCAGGTGGTGGCCGACAATCCCGCGGCCCTTGCGCTTTACCGCTCTCTCGGCTTCACGACGGAGCTCTACCGCTACCACTACCGCCGCAAATCTCTGCCGCTCTGAATGCGGGGGCCGGTGCCGTCAAACAAGAAAAGCGCCTAGTCTTTGCCGGGCTCCTCATGGCCTTCCAGGAAGGCGCGGGCGCCGGGATGCCACGGCACCCCCAGATCTTTTGCGCCCTGGCCGGCGGGGACCAGCTCCGTGCCGACCAGGGCTGAGGCCACCAGCCAGGCATGCCGTTCGGGGAACTCGGCCCGGGCGACCAGAAGCCGGTCGGTCAGCGGCAGCAGCAGGCGGAGGGCGACGGGCCCGTAGGCGGCAAAACCGCCACTGCCGGCCAGCATGGCCGTGGCATCGTCCGGACCGAGGGTCGCCACGTCCATCTGCGCGGTTGCCAGCAGGCTGGCCAGGCGCCCGGCATTGGGCGCCCGCGCAACCCGCGACTTCGCCGCCGGGAGGTGTTCGTCCAGCAGCCCCACCACCCGCTTGGCCAGATCGTAGGTCGCGGGATCGGCCCTGTGGCAGCCGATCAGCAGGTGCTTCTTGCGGTAGACCACCCACTGGCCATAGGGCGTGTGGCCGCCCAGCAGCACGGCCGCCGCCGCCCCGGCGGCGGCCCGCAGGCCCAGGCCGAGCGCCCTGCGGCGGGTGCGGCTCGTGATCACTCTTCGAAGACGTCCTCGTTCAGCACGGCGGTGACGACGTAGTTCGGCACGTCGACCACCTGGCCGATCCTCAGGTCGACCGCAACGCTGGCCAGGATGTAGGCCTGCTCCGCCGTCAGGCCGTGCTCGCGCTGGATGTAGGCGATCATCTTGATCAGTGCGTCGCGGGCCGCCAACGTCAGATCCTCGGAGAGGTTGGTGAGGTCGGCGATCTTCTCGCTGTCCAGGTAAGTGTGCGGGGGCGGAACCTCGCCTGCGGCCTTCAGCGGCAGGCCGATGGTCTGATAGAACTTCGAGGGCTCGATGTCCTTGATCTGCGTACCGCCTTCGACCTCGGGCCCCGTGATGACCGCGCCCTGGCCCTTGCGGATATCCACCGTCAGCGTCACCACCGCGCCGGTTTCGATCGCCGTGCCGGACACTTCGCCGTCGCCCTGGGCAAAGTGCACATCGCCGACGAAGAGCCCGCAGCCCTCGACGAAGCAGGGCAGCAGCAGGGTCGTGCCGACCTGCATCTGCTGCACGTCCATGTTGCCGCCGTTCTCGCGCGGCGGAACGGTGCGCAGGCATTGATCCCGCGCCGGGCCTTCCGGTCCGCAGACCGCCGAAGGCAGCGCCCCGATGGGCTGCGGGGGCAGGGCGATGCCGCCGGCCTCGGCCAGCAGCCGTTCCCGCTCCAGCCAGGTCTCGACCTCCGGCTGGCCGGGCATGACGCCGACCGAACCCATGAAGGCCTCGTAGGGCACCTTGACGCCCGGCATCTGGTCGGAGACGGCGTGGGTGCGGCTCAGTTTCCAGTTCACCAGATAGGGCTCGGTATAGATGTCACGCAGGAAACCGAAGCCGGGCACGATGACGGTGTAGCCGTACTCGTCCGGTTCGATGTCGACCAGGGTGACAGCGATGACATCGCCGCGCTCGGCGCCCTCGATGTGCACCGGTCCGGTCATGGGATGGACGAGATTGAGGTCCAGGGCGGCCAGATCGTCGGCATTGGAGTCGAGCGTGAGGTCGGAATCCAGCGCATCGCGCGTGTGGTAGACGATCGTGTCGCCGGGGTTGGCGCGCACCACCGCAGGGATGTCCGGGTGATATCGATTGAAGCAGTTCGGGTCGTCGACGCAGTGCGCGCCTTGTTTCTCGATCACCACCCGGGTCTGCCACTTCACGTCGGTGGTGTCGGCCACCGCGTCCCCCACGATGCCCCCCACGGGACCCCCCGCAGCTCCGAGGACTGCAACCGCACAGACTACGAACAGAGTTCTCATGATCCGCCTCCTGTCATGCCGGCTTGTTCTTGGTTCTTCGCGCCAGCGCATTGCAGCGGGATGCCCCAGCCAGATCCCCGCCGAAAGAACAGGATAGCAGGGCCGCCCTTAGACCGGAAGTTTGGCGACCGAGAGGTAGGGCGGTCCGGTCATAGGTCTACGCCCGTTACCGCGCAGGGTAGACGACCAGGTCGAAGCCTTCCTCCGCGCCCGGGGCATGAAACAGGCTGGTGAAACGGTCGTAGTCGGCTTCACTGGGCAAGAACGCATGCCCGCCGTCCGCGTTTCTCTGCCGCAGGCGCGCTTTGCAGAGACCGTCGGGCAGGTCCAGAAAGTGCAGACGGTGCGCCACCCCGGCTGCCTCGAAGACGCGGCGCAGGTCCTGCCGCGCCCCGACCGTATTGGCCGGGGCGTCCAAGACGACGCTGAGGCCGCTGCGCAGCAGGGCGGTCACATGGTCCGCCATGACGCCGCGCAGGCGCCGCGAACAGCGTGCGTAGTCTTCCAGAGTTGCGATCTCGCCCGGGTAGAGCCGTGCCAGCCAGTCGTCTTCGCAGATCAGCACCCTGCCCGGCGCCGCAGCGAGGCGGCGCGCCAGCGTCGACTTGCCCGATGCGATCTTGCCACAAAACAGATGCAGAACCGGCGCGCCTGCGGGCGGCGGGGCCGCCGTCATCATTCCCGCGCGTCAGCGCGTGCCCACATGCTTCTGGTCCACGTGCTTTTGGCCCAAATGTTTTTGGCCCACGTGCTTTTGCGAGGTCAGCACCGTGTCCACCTCGAAGACCTGGCGCAGGCAGCGGGCGATATAGTCACCGGTCTGCACGTCCAGGCCGTCGACCTGGATGTCGACGGCAAGGTCGCGGCCATCCGGCCCGGTGACGTCGCTGTGCCAGCGCGTCGGCACCAGGCCGCGCTTGGCAAAAAGCTCCAGGACCCGGGGCATAACCCCCGGCTCCGCCGCGGCCAGGATGGAGAAGCAGTAGACAGGCGCCGCGGCGCGCGCCCCAGGGGGCGCCACAGAGGGCGTCCGCGTACCGAGGTCGGAACGGGAAGCAGCGGGCCGCAGGGCGACCGGCGCAGAAACGGAAAGCATGGAAGCGGACATTGTCTGTCCCCTGAAACGGTGATCGCGAAACGTCGAAACGGCTTGTCCCGGCTACCCTCTGGGTGCCGGGTCCGTAATTCGAATGGCGATGCCGTTCAGGCAGAAACTGTCCATAACGTCCCGATGAGACGGGATTGCCGGGCAATTGTCAACAGGGGTAAGCGGGTGCATGGGCAGTCTACGCTCTTCCCACCCCGCGTTAACCCTGATTGTCCCCGCAGATCTATGGTTCGATGGCCTCGACCTCGATGATCAGTTCGACCTCGTCGCCGACGGCTGGAGCATAAGCAGCCATGCCGAAGTCGGTGCGCTTCAGGCTGCCGCGGGCGGAGAAACCCACCGTCTCCTTGCCCTGATAGATCGGGTGCGGCGACTTCAAGTTGAAGGTGACGTCCAGGGTGACCGGCTTGGTAACACCCAGCAGGGTCAGATCGCCGGTCAGGGTGCCGGTGTTGTCGCCGGTCTTGGCGATCCCGGTGCTGGTGAAGGTGATGGTCGGAAACTCTTCGACGTTGAAGAACTCGGCGCTGCGCAGGTGCTCGTCGCGCTTGGTGTGGTTTGTGTCAAGGCTAGCGGACTGCATGACGATCTCCACCGCGGAATTCTCGACCGCGGCTTCATCGAAGGTGATGCTGCCCTGCACGTCGCCGATGCGGCCCACGGTGGCGGAGTAGCCAAGGTGGTCGACCAGGAAGATCACGTCGGCATGAGCGGAATCGAGGGTGTAGGTCTGGGCGGCCTGTGCGCCCTGGACGGACGTGAACGCCAGCGGCGCCGCCAGCAGTCCGGCAGCAAACGCGCGGCCGGCGCGGCGGGCTTTCAGGGTCGTCAAGAGCGGCATGTGGAGTCTCCCAAGGTGTCGTCGTGATGGATGGGGAACGGCGGCACTACGGCCCAAAGCTATGAACCGGAACGGCTGGCGGTGATGTCGATGCGGATGACCACCGCCTCCCCCACCACCGAGGTGTCGGCCCAGAGGCCCTGGCCGATGCCGTAGTCGAGGCGGCTTACCTCCAGTTCGCCGCTGGCCCGGGCGCGTTGGACGCCGGCCTCTTCGGTGATGACAAGGGTGAAGGGCAGCACCACCGGCAGGGTCGCGTCGCGCATGGTGAGCTCGCCCGCCGCCTCGAAGCGGTCGCCGCCCAATGCGGTGAAGCCCTCGGCCATAAAGCGCGCCTCTGGCCATTGGGCCACGTCGAAAAGCGCGGCGGAGCGGATGGTGTCGTCGCGGTCCTTGCTCTCGCTGTTGACGCTGGCGACGTCGATGACGACGGCCACCCGGCTGGCAGCAAGGTTGCCGGGGTCGAAGGCGATCTCCGCGGTGAAGGCCTCGAAGGCGCCCTCCACCGCTGCGCCGGACTGTGTGGCGACGAAGCCGACGCGGCTGTCCTCCTCCACCGTCCAGAACGGGACATCGTTGGCCGCCGCCGCAGCGCTCCAGAACGCACCGGCCGCTGCAAGGGCGCGGATGATCCGCGTCATCGCCCGGCACCCGGCCTGGCGCCCGGACCAGCACTCGGCCCGGCCAGCGGCAGCATGCGGGTCAGCACGTCGTCCTTCACCACGAAGTGGTGGCGCAGGGCGGCCAGAATGTGGATGACCAACAGCACCAGGATGACCCGCGCCAGCAGGTGGTGAGCGCTTTCCAGCACCTGCTTCACCTCCTCGCTGGGGCCGATCAGCGCCGGCAGGGTGAAGAGGCCGAAGACCACCACGGGAAAGTTCGCGGCCGCGGAATGGAGAATGCCGATGAGCGGCTGGGCCAGCAGCACGACATAAAGCGCGATGTGGCTGGCATGGGCGGCGCGGCGCTCCCAGCCCGCCATGCGCTCCGGCAGGCTGGGCGGCGGCGAGTACCAGCGCCAGGCCAGCCGCAGCACGGCCAGCGCCAGGATGGTCACGCCCACCGACTTGTGAAGGTTGATGATCCGGACTTTCTCCGGCGACAGCGGCATGCCGTCCTGGATCCAGGCCAGGGCGAAGATGGCGATGAAGAGCGCCACCGTCACCCAGTGCAGGATCTGCGCGACGGCCCCGTAGCGATCGGCGCTGTTGGTCATCCGTATCGTCCGCCGCATCGTCCGAAAATCCCAGTTGGCCAGGCGGCGCAGGCAGGTTCGCCGCGGGCCACTTCAACCTAGGGCCGGTGCTCCGACAGCGCTGAATCAAATATGTTTGAACGCCCGCCGCCTTGACAGTTGCGTCCTGCGAAATATACGCGGCCCGGCGCCGATCCGTTCCCGGTCGGCGCCGCGGACGCCTTCTGTCCATTAGGCGCACCCTATGCCAAAGCGCTCACTCGTCACCCTCGGGCTTGTCCCGAGGGTCCATGGGACCGCTCGCTGGAACCTCTGCCGGAAAGTTTCGGTTTCGCCTCCACAATGGATGCTCGGGTCAAGCCCGAGCATGACGATAGGGGAGCGGAGCAGCGGTCACCCCCACCCCCCAGACCCCTTAAGCCCAGACCTGGCGGCGCTGGCGCAGCATGGTCTCCTCGAAAGAGCCCTGATAGGCGGCGGACTTGCGCAGGAAGGCCATGTAGGAGGCATGGACCTTCTGGGTCAGGGCGTTGGTGGCGCCGATCTCCTCGGCCACCTCGCGCGTCACATCGCCGAGGCGGGCGACGATCCCCTCGGAGAAGCTGCGCAGTTCCACGTCGTAGTCCGCCAATAGAGGACCGAAGGCCTCGATGTTGTGGTAGGCGAAATCGGTCAGGGTATCCTGCGCGGTCGCCGTGGCCGCGGCCTGGAAGATGGCTTTCAGGTCGTCCGGCAGGGCCTCGAACTTTGCCTTGTTGACGGTGATCTCCAGGCCGGGCCCGGGCTCGTGAAAGGCCGGGGCGTAGTAGTAGCGGGCAACCTTCTGCAGGCCGAAAGCGACGTCGTTCCAGGGGCCGATCCACTCCGCCGCGTCGATAGCGCCAGACTGCATGGAGGGCAGGATCTCGCCCGGCGGCAGCAGCACGACGACAGCGCCGATGCGCCGCATGACCTCGCCGCCCAGGCCGGCGATGCGGATCTTCAGGCCCTGCAGATCCTCGACGGAGTTGATCTCGCTCTTGAACCAGCCGCCGGCCTGCACGCCGCTGGAGCCGGCGTAGAAGGGCTTCAGGCCGAAGTCGGCATAGACCTCGTCCCAGAGGTCCTGGCCGCCGCCGTAGGTCAGCCAGGCCGGCAGCTCGACGGCGTTGAGGCCGAAGGGCAGCGTGGTGAAGTAGTTGAAGGCCTTGGACTTGCCGACCCAGAAGTAGGGCGTGCCGTGCAGGATGTCGGCGGAGCCCGACTGCACCGCATCGAAGCTCTCGAAGGGCGGCACCAGCTCGCCGGCGCCGAAGGTGCGGATGGCGATGCGCCCGCCGCTCATCGCCATGACCCGCTGGGCGAAGCGCTCGGCGTTGACGCCGACCCCCGGCGTGCCCTTGGGCCAGGGCATCACCATGTTCCATTCCACCCGGTCCTGGGCGATGGCCGGCGCCGCCAGCGTGGTTGAGGCAGCGGCAGCCGCCCCGCCCGCCGCCGCCAGACCGGCGCGCTTCATGAATTTCCGGCGTTTCATTCTGTGGTCTCCTCCCAACAAAGCTGCCGGCGCGGCGCTCATCGAATGCCCGCGCGGTCGTGTTGGCCGGGAGCCTAGCGGCCCTGTCCGGAAAACGCCACTGGCTGCTTGCAGATGCAGCGGACTTGCAGGCTTCCATTCTTGTCACGTCAGGACTTGATCCGAGGGTCCATGGGGCCGCACGCGGGGACCCTGCCGGAGAGGTTCGGGCGTGCCGCTGCCATGGACGTCCGGGTCAAGCCCGAGCATGACGGTTGCGGGGATGCAGGCGCAGGGATGCAGGACCAGCGACGTGACTGCTTGTCCGTCAGGCACACACTGATGTCGCGACCCACTCCATCGTCACCCTCGGACTTGATCCGAGGGTCCATGGGGCCGCACGCTGGGACCTCTATTGGAAGGCTTCGGTCCTGACTTTGCCATGGATGCTCGGGCAAAGCCCGAGCATGACGGTTTGGGAAACGCCCTACGCCGCGTCCTGGCCTAAGCCGCCTCCTGCGTGGTGCGGTCGACGATCTCGACGATGTCGGCGAGGATGGCGGTGAGGTCGTAGTCCTTGGGGGTGTAGACCGCGGCGACGCCCGCGGCCTTCAGCGCCGCCTCGTCCTCCGGCGGGATGATGCCGCCGGCGATCAGCGGCACGCGGGTGAGACCCGCCTTGGCCATGCGTTCGCGCACCTCGGTCACCAGGGCGACGTGGGAGCCGGAGAGGATCGAGAGGCCGATGACGTGGACCCCCTCCTCCAGGGCCGCGCCGACGATCTGGCCGGGGGTCAGGCGGATGCCCTCGTAGACCACCTCGAAGCCGGCGTCGCGGGCGCGCACGGCGATCTGCTCGGCGCCGTTGGAATGGCCGTCGAGGCCCGGCTTGCCGACCAGAATCTTCAGGCGCCGTCCCAGGCGGTCGGAGACCGCCTCCACCCGCGCCCGCACGGAAGAGAGGCCGTCCTCGTCCTCCAGCGCCGCCGATGTCGCCCCGCCGACGCCGGTGGGGGCGCGGTATTCGCCGAAGACCCTGCGCAGGGCCTCCGCCCACTCGCCGGTGGTGATCCCGGCATGGGCGCAGGCGATGGAGGGCTCCATGATGTTGGCGCCGTCGCGCGCCGCCGTTTCCAGCGCGGCCAGGGCCTGGTCCGCCGCGTCCTGGTCCCGCGCCGCGCGCCAGGCGGTGAGGTTTTCGATCTGCGCCGCCTCGGCCGCCGGGTCGGGCGCCATGAAGCCGCCGTCGGCGCCCTCGGTCAGCGGCGAGGGCTCGCTTTCCTGATAGGCGTTCACCCCGACCACGGTCTGTTCGCCTGACTCAATGGCCTCCAGCCGTCGCGCCGCGCTCTCGACCAGCCGCTCCTTCATGTAGGCGTTCTCGACGGCGGCAATGGCACCGCCCATGTCGTCGATGCGGGCCAGCTCCGCCCGCGCCTCGGCCTTCAGCTCCTCCACCTTGGCGGCAACCACCGTCGAGCCCTCGAAGATGTCGGCGTACTCCAGCAGGTCGGTCTCGAAGGCGAGGATCTGCTGCAGGCGCAGCGACCACTGCTGGTCCCAGGGCCGCGGCAGGCCGAGCGCCTCGTTCCAGGCCGGCAGCTGCACGGCCCGCGCGCGCGCGTCCTTGGAGAGCGTGACGGCCAGGGTTTCCAGGAGGATGCGGTAGACGTTGTTCTCCGGCTGCTGCTCGGTGAGCCCCAGGGAGTTCACCTGCACGCCGTAGCGGAAGCGCCGGAACTTCGGCTCCTCGATACCGTAGCGCTGCCGGCAGATCTCGTCCCAGAGCTGGGTGAAGGCGCGCATCTTGCACAGCTCGGTGACGAAGCGCAGGCCGGCATTGACGAAGAAGGAGATGCGCCCGACGACGCGGGGAAAATCCTCTTCCGGCACCTGGCCGGAGGTGCGGACCGTATCCAGCACCGCCGTCGCCGTGGCCAGCGCATAGGCCAGCTCCTGTACCGGCGTCGCCCCGGCCTCCTGCAGGTGATAGGAGCAGACGTTGGTGGGGTTCCACTTCGGCACCTCGCGGTAGGCGAAGGCGATGACATCGGAGATCAGCTTCAGGGAGGGCTCCGGCGGGAAGATGTAGGTCCCGCGGGAGAGGTATTCCTTGATGATGTCGTTCTGCACCGTGCCCGTCAGATCGGCGCGCGCCACGCCCTGCTTCTCGGCGCAGGCGATGTAGAGCGCCAGCAGCCAGGGGGCGGTGGCGTTGATGGTCATGGAGGTGTTCATGCGCTCCAGCGGGATCTCCGCGAAGAGCTTCTCCATGTCGCCCAGGTGGCTCACCGGCACGCCGACCTTGCCCACCTCGCCGCGCGCCAGGGCGTGGTCCGAGTCGTAGCCGGTCTGGGTCGGCAGGTCGAAAGCCACCGAGAGCCCGGTCTGGCCCCGCGCCAGATTCTTGCGGTAAAGCGCGTTGGAGGCCGCCGCCGTCGAATGCCCGGCGTAGGTGCGGATCAGCCAGGGCCTGTCCCGTTGCGGCGCCGCGCCGGAGGCCCGGTCCGGGGTCTGGCCGGACGTCTTGTTTTCCGCCTGATCGCTCATCTTGCCACCCATTTCTGCCCTCATTTTCCGACAGGGCCTACCTGCTCCGGTCTGGTAAGTTTATCCCATCGCTGCACTGCACCAAAGGGACCAGATTAGGCGAATTTAGGTTATCATCTTCCTTTTTGAAACCACAAAACGACATATCATTACGAATACTATACGAAATATGTACATATCGTCCATCTTGTGCATTGCAATATGGGATTCGAGGGTCTAAGAGTCTGGCCAGGGGGCACCCGCTGCGGGCCCTCCAGACGGAATTTCCCGCCGGGGTCCGGCGTTGTCCCTGGGCAGCAGCCCTGGAGCAGGGCGTTGGGATCGGGCGCAACAACAATGGCCTGGGGGAAAATGGCCCGGTGAACCAGAGTCGGGGGGCAGTAAGCGCCATCCGGCCGCTACGGCAGAGATCAAGAGGAGGGCAAGGGCATGGCCGAAGTGCTCGAGACGACCGAAGGCAGCGGACAGCAGGAAACCCAGCGTCCGGTGAAGGACCTTTACGAGGTTGGCGAAATTCCGCCGCTGGGCCACGTGCCCAAGCAGATGTACGGCTGGCTGATCCGCCGCGAGCGCCACGGCGAGCCGGAACAGGCCATGCAGGTCGAGGTGGTCGACACGCCCGAGCTGGACAGCCACGACGTGCTGGTCATGGTGATGGCTGCCGGCGTCAACTACAACGGCGTCTGGGCCGGCCTCGGCGTTCCGATCTCCCCCTTCGACGTCCACAAGGCGCCCTATCACATCGCCGGCTCCGATGCCGCCGGCATCGTCTGGGCCGTCGGTTCCAAGGTGAAGCGCTGGAAGGTCGGCGACGAAGTCGTGGTGCACTGCAACCAGGATGACGGCGACGACGAGGAGTGCAACGGCGGCGACCCGATGTTCTCCACCTCGCAGCGCATCTGGGGCTACGAGACGCCGGACGGCTCCTTCGCCCAGTTCTGCCGCGTCCAGGACCGCCAGCTCATGCAGCGCCCGCGCCACCTGACCTGGGAGGAGAGCGCCTGCTACACCCTGACGCTTGCGACGGCCTACCGCATGCTGTTCGGCCACCGCCCGCACATCCTCAGGCCCGGCCACAACGTGCTGGTCTGGGGCGCCTCCGGCGGCCTCGGCTCCATGGCCATCCAATTGATCGCCACGGCAGGCGCCAACGCCATCGGCGTGATCTCAGACGAAGACAAGCGCGACTTCGTCATGTCGCTCGGAGCGAAAGGCGTTATCAACCGCAAGGACTTCGACTGCTGGGGCCAGCTTCCCCCCGTCAACGGCGAGGGCTTCGGCGACTACATGCGCAAGTGCCGCGCCTTCGGCAAGGCGATCTGGGAGATCACCGGCAAGGGCAACGACGTCGACTTCGTCTTCGAACATCCGGGCGAGGCGACCTTCCCGGTGAGCTGCTTCGTGGTCAAGCGCGGCGGCATGGTTGTCTTCTGCGCCGGCACCACCGGCTTCAACATCACCTTCGACGCGCGCTTCGTGTGGATGCGCCAGAAGCGCATCCAGGGCAGCCACTTCGCCAACCTGATGCAGGCCAGCCAGGCCAACGCCCTGATGGTGGAGCGGCGCATCGACCCCTGCATGTCGGAGGTCTTTTCCTGGCGCGACATTCCGCGCGCCCATACCAAGATGATGAACAACGAGCACAAGCCGGGGAACATGGCGGTGCTGGTGCAGTCCAAGCGGCCCGGCCTGCGCACCCTGGAAGACGCGGAAGCGGAGGAGTAGGCTGACCGGCCCCGAACCCATGCGAAAAGGGCCGCGCCCATGCCTGACCTCGAGACCTTCCGCACCGACGCGGTCCCGTCGGAGCTGCCGTTCTCGGCAGCTCTGCGGGCCGGCGGTTTCGTCTTCACCTCCGGCCAGATCGGCAATGTCGCCGGCGAGATGAAGCTGGTGGAGGGCGGCATCAAGGCCGAGGGCCAGCAGGCTTTGGAGCATCTGCGCGCCGCCCTGGAGGCTGCCGGTTCCTCCCTCGACCGGGTGGTGAAGTGCACCGTGTTCTTCACCGACATGAATGACTTTCAGCCCTTCAACGACGTCTACCGGGAGTTTTTCGGCGGCCACCTGCCGGCGCGCTCCGGCGTCGAGGTGAAAGGCCTAGCCCTCGGCGCCCGCGTCGAGATCGAGTGCATCGCGTTGGCGGGTAAGAGTTGATGATGGCTGCAGCGGACTACGGCCGTACCTGGGTCAACGAAACCGCCCATGCGATCCGCAACACATTGAACAAGATTACCGAGGACTTCGATACTGATGGAAACTATCGCAATGAGCCTTGGACGCGGGAGATCCTGAAGCAGCTCGCCGAGCTTGGAAGGAGCCAAAGTCGGGATGAGAACGGCGCCGGCATCTGGGTCTATGCCAGCAAGACCGGCGCAGAGGCAGAAGCCAGCGCAGATGTTGCCGACGCTGGTGAATGGCTGTTCGATCTCTGCTGGCTTGACTATGCCGGCAAAGACACCTGGGCGCAGTTGCGGAGCGTCCCACTGATTGCCGAAATCGAATGGGGAAACCAGGGGGACATCATCGATGACTTCCAGAAGCTGGTGCTTGCGCGTGCCAGACTGCGCCTGATGGTCTTCGCGGCGGCGTCGCACGCAAAGGTCGTCGAACTCTTCGACAAGCTCATGGATTTCGCCGACGGGTTCGGCGATCAGGAGCAAAGCGACCGCTATCTTTTGTGTGGATACGACGCCAAGGAAGGCCAGTTCATCTTCCAGATGCCCGACAGGACGATATCACCATGACCCAGTTCGCCACCCTTGAAGCCAGCCAGGACAGCGGGAACGCTATCCTCCTGCCCGACCTGCTCGCCACCTGCGCCGAGGCGCTGAGCGCCGCCGAGACCTTTGGGGAGGCGGCGCGGCGCGCCGTGGCCGGGCTGGTGGCGCCGGGCGGCAAGGTCGACGCCGGCTTGCTGGAGCGCGAGCAGTTCGCTGCCCACGGCTATGCCTGGCTGGCGACCTATGTCGCCGCGTTGAAGGAGATGCTGGCCTGGGCCGAGCGGCTGGAGGCCGCCGGGCAGTGCGGCGAACTGGAACAATTGATGCTCCAGGCCGCCTTCGGCGAATACCTGAACCAGCTCTGGGGCGGCATCGCCCTCAGCCAGGTGGAGGTGCTGCGCCCCGCCGATCTGGGCATGAGCGACGACGACATCCACGCACTCTATGTGCCCGCCGTGCAGGCGTTGACCGAGCGCGGCAACAGCAACGCGGTCCGGATGCGCATCGCCGCCCATCTGGCCGAGGGGCGCTTCGGCGAGGCGGGTCTGGCCGACGAGACCCTGGAGATGATCCGCGACCAGTTTCGCAAGGTGGCCGAGGATCACATCGAGGACGCCCACGAATGGCACCGCAAGGACGACCTCATCCCGCTGGAGGTGGTGCAGCAGTTGGCCGAGCTCGGCGTCTTCGGCCTGACAGTGCCGGAGGACTTCGGCGGCGCCGGCCTCGGCAAGCTTGCCATGTGCGTGGTGACAGAAGAACTCTCGCGCGGCTACATCGGCCTGGGGTCCCTGGGCACCCGCTCGGAGATCGCCGCCGAACTGATCCGCCTGGGCGGCACCCCGGCGCAGCAGGAAAAGTGGCTGCCGCTGCTCGCCTCCGGCGAGATCCTGCCGACGGCGGTCTTCACCGAGCCCAACACCGGCTCCGACCTCGGGGCCCTGCGCACCCGCGCCGAACGGAACGGAGATACTTACAGCATCACCGGCAACAAGACCTGGATCACCCATGCCGCGCGCAGCGACCTTATGACCCTGCTGGCGCGCACCGACCCGGACGAGGCGGGCTACCGCGGACTATCCATGTTCCTGGCCGAGAAGCCGCGCGGCAGCAACGCAGAGCCTTTCCCCGCGAACGGCATGACCGGCGGCGAGATCCACGTGCTCGGCTACCGCGGCATGAAGGAATACGAGCTCGCCTTCGACAGCTTCGAAGTGAAGGCGGAGAACCTTCTGGGCGGCGTCGAGGGCCAGGGCTTCAAGCAGCTCATGGCGACCTTCGAATCGGCGCGCATTCAGACCGCAGCGCGCGCCGTCGGCGTGGCGCAGTCGGCCCTCGAGCTAGGCCTTACCTACGCCCAGGAGCGCCAGCAGTTCGGCAAGGCGATCCTCGCCTTCCCGCGCGTCGCCGGCAAACTCGCCTGGATGGCGGTGGAAACCATGATGGCCCGCCAGCTCACTTACTTC
Organism: Rhodospirillales bacterium BBD 1991-14; assembly: GCA_001657395.1. Classification (GTDB taxonomy): domain Bacteria; phylum Pseudomonadota; class Alphaproteobacteria; order Kiloniellales; family Kiloniellaceae; genus Pelagibius. The sequence continues at coordinate 409,307 of LYSY01000008.1, forward strand.
GCCGCGCGCGAGAAGGACTCCGACCGGCGCTGCGACATCGAGGCCGGCATGGCCAAGCTGCTCGGCGCCCGCGTCGCCTGGGCCAACGCCGACAACGCCCTGCAGGTCCACGGCGGCAACGGCTACGCCGAGGAATACAAGATCTCCCGCGTGCTCTGCGACGCCCGCATCCTCAACATCTTCGAAGGCGCCGCCGAGATCCAGGCCCAGGTGATCGCAAGGGGACTGCTGTCGGGGCGGAATTAGTTCGAAGCACGGTCGACAGCGTCATGGAGGATCGGACATAGTGCGGCCCTTTTGCACTGCCCGGACCGCTGCCCATGACCGCGCCGACGGAGTCTTCCCCACCCGACAGAACTGAGAGACCCGTCGCGGGGCGCGGCTCGGCGGGGGAGGTCTTCGGCGCCTTCCTGAAGCTGGGCTTCACCTCCTTCGGCGGGCCCATCGCTCACCTCGGCTACTTCCGCGAGGAGTTCGTGGCGCGGCGCAGATGGCTGGACGACCAGGCCTACGCGGACCTGGTGGCGCTCTGCCAGTTCCTGCCCGGACCCGCCAGCAGCCAGGTGGGCTTCGCCCTCGGCCTCATGCGCGGCGGGCCGCTGGGCGCCGCGGCGGCCTGGACCGCCTTCACCCTGCCCTCCGCCATCGCACTGATCCTCTTTGCCCTCGGCGCCGCCAGCCTGACGGGGCCGACCGCCGCCGGGCTGCTGCAGGGGCTGAAGCTGGTGGCCGTCGCCGTGGTGGCCCAGGCGCTCTGGGGCATGGCCCGCAGCCTCTGCCCGGACCGCGAGCGCGCGACCATTGCACTGGCCGCCGTCGCCGTGGCGGTCTTCGCCGGCGGCGCCCTCGGCCAGGTGGCCGCCATCGTCCTCGGCGGGCTCGCCGGGCTTGCGCTCTGCCGCAACGGCGGAACCCAATCTGCGCGGCCGCTGGTCTTCTCCCTCTCGCGGAGAACCGGGCTGGTCTCGCTGGCCGTGTTCTTCGCCCTGCTCTTCGGCCTGCCGCTGCTGGTGCTGGCCGTCGCCGCCCCCGAGCTGGCGATCTTCGATGCCTTCTACCGCGCGGGGGCGCTGGTCTTCGGCGGCGGCCACGTGGTGCTGCCGCTGCTGCAGGCGGAGGTGGTGCCGCCGGGCTGGGTGAGCGGCGAAGCCTTCCTCGCCGGTTACGGCGCGGCGCAGGCGGTGCCGGGCCCGCTGTTCACCTTCGCCGCCTACCTGGGCGCGGTGATGGCGCCGGTGCCCGCCGGGCTGGTGACGGCAGCCATTGCCTTGGTGGCGATCTTCCTGCCCGGCTTCCTGCTGCTCTTGGGCGCCCTGCCATTCTGGGACGCGCTGCGCGCGCGCCCCGCCGCCCAGGCGGCGCTGGCCGGCACCAACGCCGCCGTGGTCGGCATCCTCGGCGCCGCCCTCTACGACCCGATCTGGACCGGCACCGTGCGCACGCCCGGCGACTTCGCCCTGGCGCTTGCGGGCTTCGTCCTGCTGATGGCCTGGAAGGCGCCGCCCTGGGCGGTCGTGGTCCTGATGGCGCTGGGCGGTGTCGGGCTGTCCCTGCTGTAGCGGTCTTCAAGAACGCACGGCATCCACCGCTTTCTCATCCGTCATCCCGGACTTGATCCGGGATCCATAGATCCACAAGCACGATGGCTGCGAGCAAGCACCGGGTCCGTCCCCACGATGGACCCCGGATCAAGTCCGGGGTGACATTAAGAGTTTGGGGTGACACCAAGCGTTTGGGGTGACACCGCGACAAAGCGAACACCGGCGCAAGTTCCGGAGAGAACGCGCGGGTCCGTTCTGTCATCTGTCCCGCCGCGGCCGAACACGCGGCCCAAGCCACAGAGGACAGAAGGACAGGCATCATGAACACACTTGCCGGCAAGGTCGCCATCGTCACCGGGGCAAGCGCGGGCATCGGGCGCGCCACCGCGAAACTCTTCGCAGCGGAAGGCGCAAAGGTCATCGTCGCGGCACGGCGCCAGGCCGAACTCGACGCCCTGGTCGAAGAGATCGCCGAAGCGGGCGGCGAAGCGGTCGCGCTGAGCGGCGACGTCAAGGACGAGGCGCTTGCCAAGACTCTTGTGGCGACCGCAAGCGGCCGTTTCGGCGGCCTCGACATCGCCTTCAACAACGCCGGCGCCCTGGGCAAGATCGGCCCGGTCGGGGCGATGACCCTCGATGACTGGCGAGACACTCTCGACACCAACCTCACCAGCGCCTTCCTGGGCGCCAAGTACCAGGTGCCGGCGATGCTGGCACGCGGCGGCGGCTCCCTCCTCTTCACCTCCAGCTTCGTCGGTCACACCGCCGCGGGCCTGCCGGGGATGGCCGCCTATGCCGCCAGCAAGGCTGGACTGATCGGCCTCACCAAGGCGCTGGCCGCCGAGCTCGGCCCCCAGGGCATTCGGGTGAACGCGGTCCTGCCCGGCGGCACCGACACCGACATGGCGCCGGCCGGCGACTCGGATGCGCGGGCCTTCGTGGAGAACCTGCACGCCCTGAAACGCATCGCCGAGCCGGAGGAGATCGCCCGCCCAGTGCTGCACCTCGCCTCCGACGCCGCCAGCTTCATCACCGGCACCGCCCACCTGGTGGACGGCGGCGTCTCCATCAATCTGGGCTGAGCGCTAGTAGAACCGTCCTTCGGCGAGCACGGCGACGCCGCCGCCGACGGTGACGGCGCCGCTCTCGCCGTCGATGGCGACGGAGAGGCGGCTCGGCCGTCCAGCAAAGCGGCCCTGGCGCAGGGTGATGGCCCGCGCCGCGCCGCAGTGGCGGTGCAGGTAGGCGCCGGCGGGGCCGGCGGCGCTGCCGGTGGCGACATCCTCGACGGCGCCCAGGTTGTCCCAGGTGCGGCCCTCGGCGTTCGCCGTGTCCAGCAGATAGGCGAACTTGGCGCCGAGGCCTTCCAGCCGCGCCTCGAAGTCGTCGACGCGGATGGCGGCCCGCGCCAGCCCCTCCGGCGTCACAGGGACGATGAGGTAGTCGAGCCCGGTGGAGACCATCGCCAGCGGCAGACCCGGCACCAGGTCCGCCTCGGTCAGGCCCAGCCCCTCCAGGACCGCTCCCCGCGCGGCCCCTTCGGCCTCCCGCCCCCAGAGCGGAACGCCCTGATCCATCTCCGCCTCGTAGAAGCGGTCACGGAAGCGCCGGGTCGAAAGCGTCACGCCGCGGCTGTTCAACTGGAAGCGCCAGACTGCGCGTTCGCCCGCCGCCGCAGCCGCATCGTGCAGCACCGCCGCCGCGCCGAGCAGGGGGTGGCCGGCGAAGTCCAGTTCTTCCTCTACGGTAAAGATACGGGCGCGGGTGTCGGCTCCTGCAGTGAAGAGAAAGATCGATTCGAACTGCCGCATCTCCTGCGTGAGGCGCAGCATGGTGTCGTCGTCCAAGGAACGGTCGGGGCGGAAAACGCAAAGGCCGTTGCCACCCAGCGGCGCCTCGCAGAAGACATCGGCCTGGACCCAGGCGAGGCCGGAGAGGGATTCCATAAAGCGGACTTTCCTGTCGAAACGGCGCGCGGCCCCAGCGCCTTAACATCGCGCGCCCGCGGCGGGCAAGTCCGCGAAGCTATCCGTCCTCCCACTGCAACGTCAGCAGGCCGTCACGCTGCAGGATCCGCGTGCCCAGCTTCTCACCCTGCGCATTCAGAATGGCCGAGAGACGCGCGGCATCTTCCGCCCCGGCGCGGCAGACCTGCAGGCGGCGCAGGCATGTCGGCAGGATCTGCAGAGCGCGCAGGCGTCCGCTGTCGCAGGCAAGCCGCGCGTGGACGGCCATTCCCAACGCCGAGGCAAAGTGCGCGCGCTCCGGCCGCTTCGGGATGCCTTCGTAGTCGGTGATGAAGTCGCCGCAGCCATAGAGGATGGGCCGGCCGTTGTAGACCTCGATGCCTTTGACGTGGTGCGAGGAGTGTCCGTGGATCAGGTCGACCCCGGCCTCGTCGATAAGCCGGTGGGCGAAGGCCGCCTGCGCCTCGGCCCCGGCGTAGCCGAAGTTGTCGCCCCAGTGAATGGAGACGACGACGATATCGCCGGGCCGCTTGGCCTCCGGCAGGCTGGCGCGGATGGTGTCCACCCACTCCGCATTCAGCCCGACGCGGTTGACTCCGGGTGTCTCCGGCCCGGCGGCCCAGCCTTCCGGCACGCCGCTGCTTGGCGTCGCCAGGGACAGCACGATCACGCAGCCCCTGCCCGGTACCTCCAGGATCGCCGGCGTCATCGCCTGGCGCCGGTTGTGCCCGGCGCCCGCGTGGCGGATGCCGGCGCCGTCCAGGGCGACAAGCGTGTCCTCCAGACCCTCGTGCCCCCAGTCGAGCACATGGTTGTTGGCGAGCGCGCAGAAGTCGATGCCGGCACGGGTGAGCACATCGGTGTTGCGCGGGTTCATGCGATAGTGGATCGCCTTGCCCGGCCAGGGTTCGCCGCGCGCCGTGACCGCGGTCTCCAGATTGATCAGCCGGAGGTCGGCACCGAAGGCATCAAACGCCGTCAGGGCCTCGCCCCAGACGTATCCGGCATCGCGATGCCGTGGAAGGGCGCCGTGTTTCTGCACGGCCAGGTCGACGAAGACACGGGCGTCCTTGATGTTCCGCCGATGCTCGTGAAGCCACGGGTCGCCGGGATGGGGCAGCACCTGGTCGACGCCGCGCCCCAGCATGACGTCGCCGCAGAGCAGCAGGCCGATCTCGCCGTCAGACATCATTCGCTGCGGCAGCAGGCAGAGAGCGGTCGGCGCATGGGGTGCCCTTTTTCCGGGAGTGCCCCTGACCGGACAGGGGCGGCGAACGGCGGTCCCTAAAGCCTACCGGCGCCGGACACCCCAGAGCAAGGCATGCGGCAGGTGACCGGCGCGCAAGGATCTTCTAGCGGTCGGCGGTGGCAAGGGCCTCGTCGCCGTCGGCCCCGTCTCCGCCGCAGGCCAGGCGGCCGAGCGGCACGCAGGCCAGGGTCGGCAGGCTGGGATCTTCCGCGCTGTCGCCGGCGCGCAGGCTCTCCGCCAGCTCCTGGCAGGCCGCGTGGGAGGACCGCCTGGCGATGGTCATGCAGCCCAACCCCTCGCCTTCGGCGGAAGCCGACGGCTCCAGCGCGATCAGCGCATGGGGCGCCGCATCGCAGCTCTGCTCCAGGTGATCGACCAGCGCCGTGGTGACGTCGAGCAGATCCTCGTCCGCCTCCGTTGCCAGAAAGCCCGGAAACGGCATGCGCGTGTTGCCGAAGGTCAGCACCGGGTCCATCACGTAGGCGGTCAGGGTCTCCCGCGTCCAGGTTTCCGGCTCGTAGCCGCCGAAGGCGGAATCGATCTGCGCCGCGCGCATGGCCGTCGAGTAGCGGTAGCCCTTCACCCCGGCGATCTTGCGCCCGACGACGCAATGCAGGGAGGGGCCGATGCGGTGGTCGCCCGGCGCCAGGGAGTGGCAGATCGCGCATTTGCGGAACACCTCTGCGCCGGAGACGCTGTCCTCGGCTGCCGGGGCGCGGTAGAGCGCCAGCACCTCTTCCAGGTTGGGCAGGTCGCGGGACAGGGCATAGATGCCGATGACGCCGACGAGGACGAGAAAGGGCGTGCGCATGCCGGACCCCTCAGGCCAGCGCCTTGACGGCGGGAATCACCACCGCCGTGCCGAGCGCAAGGTTCAGGAACACCGGCCGTTCGTGTTCGGCCAGCCGGTCGAGAAGACGCCGCAGGACCCCGCCGATGGCGAAGTCCAGGGTCTCCAGCAGGGCCGCCACGGCCATGGTGACGGCATAGAGGATCGACGGCAGCGCCGCGGTCAGGGAGAACACCAGCAGGTTGGTGGAGCCGATGGCCAGCATCTCGCCGGTCTGCACCGGCTTGAAATAGCTCTCCAGGGTGTAGCTGTCGAAGAGGATCGCCCAGGCGGCCAGCGCCTCGCCCAGGAAGCCCGCGATGTCGCCCCGGCCCAGGGTGTTGGCGAAGTATCCCTCGGCGATGCCCTGGGCGAAGATGATGCCCGAGAAGGTCAGGTTCATCGCCATCACGACGAAGAGATAGGACAGCAGCAACTGCAGGCCGACCAGGTACCAGATCCAATGCGCCGCCGCGCGCAGGGTGCGGCGCAGCAGCACGCGGGTCGCGGTGAGCGAACAGAAGTCGACCAGGAAGTTCGCCGTCAGCACCAGCACGAAGGCGATGGTCAGGCCCTGCGGCTCCCGCTCGCCGGGCTGCTCGAGAAAGCCGGGCAGGGCCTCGTCGGTCAGGATGACCAGCAGGGTGATGAGGCAGGTCACCGTGCCGCTGAAGTACAGACAGTGCAGCACCGCGCGGCGCGACAGCAGATCCCCGAAGTAGCGGTCGAGGAAGACCTCCACGGCCGCCGCCGCGCGCCGCGGATAGTCGCCGGGGCCACCCGGGGCTCCCGGGTCACCGGGGGCACCGTCCGCCTGCGGCATGTCGTCGGCAATCTCCTCCAGGCGGCGGCGCACCTCCGCATCGCCCTTCTCGCCGAAGAGAAAGTCGAGAAACTTCCCGAGAATGACCAAGACGGTGAGAAAGGCCAGCAAGCCGGCTGTCATTGTCCCCCACCCTTTCCGCCGCCCGCGCCCCGATTCGGCACCGCGACTCCGCCCCCAAAGACGACATCCTAGCCGTGCACGGATGAATTGTTTAGCCCCGCAGCCGCAGTACCCCGGAAGGGGTGGAGCGGCGCAGCGGTTGGGCAGGCCGGTGCATCACCAACAGGGGCGTCACCAGCTGTCAGGAGCGTGGCGGCGAAGCCTTGACCTCAGCCGCCAAGCACCGCCTTCATGGGGCCTTCATGGTGGAAGCGGAACACAGCGCCGTTCCCTGGCGGGACGTCTTTACGCGGGTCTACGGGCCGTCGCTTGCGCTGGTCTGCCTCGGCGTCTGGCTGCACGCGGCCGATGCGCTGCTGGTCTCCACCATGATGCCGGCGATCGTCGCGGAGATCGGCGGCATCCGCCTCATCGCCTGGACGGTGGCGCTCTACGAGATCGGCTCCATCGTCGCCGGCGCGGCCAGCGGCCTGCTCGCCCTGCGCCTCGGCACCCCCCGCCCGATGGTCGCGGCCGCCGGCCTCTTCGCCGCCGGCTGCGCGCTCTCGGCGCTGGCGCCGGAGATGTGGATGCTGCTGGCCGGGCGGCTGCTGCAGGGCCTGGGCGGCGGCGGCCTGATGGCGCTCTCATTCGTCTCCGTCGGCCTCCTGTTCCCGCGCCGGCTGGTGGCGCGGGTCATGGGCGCGGTCTCCACCGTCTGGGCGGTCTCCGCCTTTCTCGGCCCGCTGATCGGCGGCCTCTTCGTCGAGTTCGCAAACTGGCGCCTGGGCTTCTGGTTCTTCGCGGTCCAGGCCGTCCTCCTGGCGTTGTGGATCGCGGCGCGGGGAGACAGCGCCCAGCGTCCAACAGACAGCCGCCCGGCAGACAACCGCCCGGCAGAGCAGACCGCCGGCGGGCGCTTCCCGGTGTTCCGGCTGATGTGGCTCTCCGCCGGCGTGGTCTCCATCGCCTACGCCGGGATCGAGATCACGGCGCTGCGCACGCCGACCTTCGTGGCCCTGGGCGTCGTCTGCTTCATCGTCTTCCTGCGGCTGGAGGCGGCGCGCGGCGGAAACCGCCTGCTGCCGCAGCGGCCCATCGGCCTCGGCACCCCGCTGGGCGCGGCGCTCACCATGATCCTCTGCTTCACCGCCGCCACCATCGCCCTCAGCATCTACGGGCCGCTGATCATGACGCGGCTGCACGGCGCGCCGATCCTGGTGGCCGGTTACATCCTGGCGCTGGAGGCGGTTGCCTGGGCCGCCGTGGCGGCGCTGCTGTCGGGCGCGCCGGAGCGGCGCGACCCGGCACTGATCGTCACCGGCATGACGCTCGTCGCCCTCAGCATCGCCGGCCTTGCCTACAGCGTCTCCCAGGGCCCGCTGTGGCTGATCGCCGCCTTCGCCATGCTGCAGGGCGCCGGCTTCGGCATGGCCTGGACCTTCATCCTCCGCCGCGCGACCGCCCTGGCGCCGCCGGGCGAGGTGGAGCGCGCCGCCGCCGCCATTCCCACGGTGCAGCGCCTGGGCTATGCGCTGGGCGCCGCCTTTGCCGGCATCGTCGCCAACGCCGCGGGCATCGCCGCCGAAGGCGAGGCCCTGCCGTCGGGCGACTCCCTGCCTTTCGCCGCCGCGGCGATCTTCCTCGCCTGCCTGCCGCTGGCCGCACTGGGCCTCCTGGCCGCGGCGCGCTTCGTGCGGGCGGAGACGCCGCAGGGGCAGGACGGGGCGGAGAGCGGAACGGAGGCCGGGCATGAAGGATCTTGACGCCGCAATCGCCGCCTTCGACGGCAAGCACACTGCGCCGCTGGAAGCTTTCTCCGCGCGCCAGACACCGACGGCGGCGGTGATCCGCGCCCTGACCGCGCGGGCCGGCGCGCCCGACGCCAAGCAGCAGAGCGCCGCGACCTGGCTGCTGAAACACTACGGCGACAACGGCCTGACCTTCACCGCGCGCCAGACGGCGGCGCTGCTCGCCCTGCTCCATCAGGTGACGCACTGGGAGGCGAAGCTGCACCTGCTGCAGATCTTTCCGGGCCTCGCGGTTCCGAAGGACGAAGCGCCCGCGCTGTTCACGCTGCTGACGGGGCCGGCCTACCTCGGCGATGACAACAAGTTCGTGCGCGCCTGGACCTACAACGCCCTGGCGGCGCTGGCAGCACAGCACCCGGCCCAACAGGCGGAGGTCCGGGCGCTGCTGGACCGCGGCGCAGACGACGAAGCCGCCTCGGTGCGCGCACGCCTGCGCAGGATCGCGAAGGCGCAGAACTGGGTGCAGCGATAACCCGCGCCGGCGTTCCCCCCTCACCCTCCCACTGCGTGGGCCCCTCCCTCTCCCCGCTGGGGAGAGGGTTGCGCAGGCTTGGCGAGATCGAAGATCGAGCTTAGCCGAAGCTGGGTGAGGGGGATACCGGCGCCGCTGCCGTTTCTCAAAGGCCGCCCAGAAACGCCCGGCTGCGCTCCAGGCAGAGGGCGGCGGCTTCGGCGTCGTAGTCGGGCAGGCTGCGGTCGAGGAAGTAATGGCCGACGCCGTCGTAGCGGTGCATCTCCAGCTTCACGCTGCCGGCCCCGTCCTGCCAGTCTTCGAAGAAGTCCTCGTCGTCGAAGGGGTCGGGCCGGGCGATGTGGACGGCGACCGGCAGGCCCGGGCGCTGCGGCGTCATCCAGGGCGCGACGCCGGCGAAGAGCAGCGCCCCTGGCATGCGCGGGCGGCTGCCCCAGAAGCTGCCGACCAGGAAGGCGCCGTAGGAGACGCCGGAGAGCACCGCGTCCTCCGGCGCCGCGTCGACGGCGGCGCGGGCGCGCGCCGCGATGGCCGCATCGCCCACCGCGTCCTTCAGCCGGAAGCCCGCGTCGTAGTCGTCGACGGCCTGACCGTCGTAGAGGTCGGGCAGCGCAACGCTGTGCCCGTCCTGCTCCAGCACGGCGGCGATCTCCCGCTCGGCGGGCCGGAGCCCGAGGATGGAATGGAAGAGAACGATGTGGGCCATGGGCGCCGCCGCAAGCATCACAGTGGAGGAGGCTGCCGCGGAGCGTGGAACATCGCGCCCGGGGCGTCAACCGCGCCCCGGAAATGACATCGGGCGGGGGGGGGGGGGGGGGGT
>LYSY01000009.1 GCA_001657395.1 Rhodospirillales bacterium BBD 1991-14
CGTTGACATCGACCACGTGCAGCTGACGCAGATCGGCTGCCCAGTGGCCGTTCGTCATGCCCCAGGAGTTGGTTACGTCAGAGTAGTCGAAGCCGGCGCCGTTGTTGGTGAGCAGAATGCTGCCGTGTGTCTGGGCTTGTCCTTGCAGGAGGAGATCGCTGAGGCCGTCGCCGTTGACATCAATCACATGCAGCTGACGCAGATCGGCTGCCCAGTGGCCGTTCGTCATGCCCCAGGAGTTTGTTACGTCGGAGTAATCGAAGCCGGCCCCGTTGTTGGTGAGCAGGATCGTGGCGTGAGTAGTGGATTGACCCTGCAATAGGATGTCGCTCAGACCGTCTCCGTTGTAGTCAACAATGTGGATCTTCCGCTTGGTCGCGTCCCAATGGGCATCGCTCATGCCCCAGGTGTCCCGAACAAGGTTGTAGGTGTATCCCGGTGTCTGCCCTTGCGACTCGGAGACTATGGGCTCCAGGCAATTGTTTGTTGCATCGCACTCTGTGATGGCCGTGATTCGAGATCGGTCTGTGGCGGGGCTCTGCTCGTAAGCGAGGCGATAGTCCTTGACGAGGGCGAGGCCAGAGCCTGTATCGGTCCAGGTCTCGACCTTGGTGAGGCGCCGGGTCATGGCCAGCTCGGCGCCGGCCAGGTAGCTGGTTCTGACGTCGGGCCGGGCCTCGTAGAGGAAGCGCACTTCGCTCTTGGCGGTGGTGACCGCGGCATCGTAGGCGTAGACGATCCTGTCGAGACGGTAGCTCTTATCCGCCAGGTCCTCGAGGTAGTGATAGGTCATGGCGTTGCCGGAGGTATCGGTGACCCGGTTCAGCGACCACAGGCGGATCTCGCTCTGGCCCGGCACGCCGAGACGGGCGTCCGTCGTGTTGCCGTAGTCCAGGGTCTGGCCCGACTTGCTCTCCACGGTGAAGGAGAGCGGGCCCGTGCCCGCGCTGCCGTGGGAGGTGATGCGCGCGAAGCCGTCGATCTCGGTCCTGTACTCCGTGCCGTCGGCGCCGTAGACGCCGCTGACGGCCACCAGGCGCTGGCCGTCCAGGCAGAAGCGGTCGTCGGCAGAGAAGTCGACGCCGTGGATGGCGCCGTCCTGGGCCAGGGTCTGGCCGCAGCGGTGGATGGAGGAGGCGGCGCTCAAGGACCAGCCGACGCCCAGGCTGCCGTTGCCGCTGTGGCTCTTGTAGACGAGGGCCACGGAGGGCTGCATCCCGGCGATACCCGGCGGCACGGCGACGGGGACGGTGTAGCCGGCCGAGCCGGTCTCATCCACCGATAACGCCCCCGCGGTCACCCCCGCAACAGTGGTCTGCGCAAGCGCAGCCTGGGGTGCCCCGGCGGTGAGAGCCAGCGCGAGGCCTAGTCCCAGCTTCGATGTCCGGCGTCTCGCCCGGTCAAGCGAGACAGCATCGGCAGGCGAATGTGCAAGGGCGCGCGTCATGGCAGAACCTCTTGGGGCAAGGAACAACGATGGGAGGGTAGGCAGAAGCACAAAGGCCGCCCCGAGGCAGGGCGGCCTTAAAGCGGCAGAAAAGGGAGAGCAACGCGACGGGGCGGAGAGCTGATCCACGGTGCGGCTTCGGCGCGCAAGCCAATTCCGCACAGCGCCTGGCGGCACAAACACTGGCGCCCTTGTCCCGGCGCAATCAGCGGCACTGGCTCCCCGGGTCCCCGTCATTGGAACAAACGCTCCCGTTCTCGAAAGCCGCGTCATGCGGTCTCTCCAGTCAGGCCGACCTCCGGCGTTCCCGCCAACGGCAGGCCAATTCGATTGAGAAGACGATCAGGTATCCCTGCGCGCCTGCGCGACCGTCCCGAAACCCCTTATGCAACCGGAGCGGTCAAACGCCAAGCGCGAGTCCATGCTGCATTGAGGCGCGTGATGGTTTCAAGTCCTCAAGCGAATTTATCTGTGGATTACTCGGAAAAGATGCGAGGCGGGTTTGCCCTAAGTAACACGCCCTCGAACCCACGGCCACTCCATCACTCCGCGTCATTGCCTGGCGGCGGGATCGGAGAGAGGTGCCATGTCAGCCAGGAGGACCCCCATTTCCGGCCCAATCTCCGGATCGCGGCTTACTCAGCCGCGGCGTCGGGGGGTGCCATCGCGGGCCCGGCCCCTGACCGGGAGTCAGCGTCCTGCACCGTGCGGTGCGGCGGCAGGTGCAGGGTGACCGTGGTGCCTTCGCCGACTGTGCTTTCCATCGCCAGGGCGCCCTGGTGCAGCTCGATCAGGGCCTTGGTCAGGGGCAGGCCGAGGCCGGTGCCTTCGTAGCGGCGGTTGAGGTCGCTGTCGACCTGGCCGAACTGCCGCAGCGCCTTGGGAATGTCGTCGGGCGCCATGCCGATTCCGGTGTCGGCCACTTCAAAGACGTAGCCCCCCGCCGTCGCGCAACCGATCTTCAGGGTGACCGTGCCGCCCGCCGTGGTGAACTTGACCGCGTTGCTGAGGAGGTTCAGCAGCGCCTGCTTCAGCTTGCGTTCGTCGGCATAGAGCCCCGGCAGCGGGCTCTGCGCGTCGTAGGTCAGTGACACGCCCGCCTTCTCTGCGCGCTGGCGCACGACGCGCAGGACCGACTGCGCCATGGCCTCGACGTCGACCACCTCCTCGTTCATGTCCTTGACGCCGGCCTCGATCTTGGAGAGGTCGAGGATGTCGTTGATGAGCGCGAGCAGGTGCTGCGCGGCCTCGGTGATGTCGGTCAGGTACTCCCGCGGCCGGTGGTGGTGGCTATCCTCCGGCGTGGTTGCAAGCATCAGCTCGGAGAAACCGATGACGGCGTTCAGCGGCGTGCGCAGTTCGTGGCTCATGTTGGCCAGGAACTCGGACTTCGTCCGGCTTGCCGCCTCGGCCAGTTCCTTGGCGCTGAGGAGCTGCTCTTTCAGTTCCACATCAGCCGTGATGTCGCGGCCGGTGCCGCGGTAGCCTGTGAACCGTCCCTCCGCATCGAAGGCGGGCGTCCCGCTGATCGCCAGCCAGACCACCTGGCCGTCGACCTTCTCGCGCGGATGCGTGAAGTTGCGAAAGGGCCGGTGGGCCCGCAGGTCCTTCAGGTGCTGTTCCCAGATGGCCGGGTCGACACCCGGAATTCCGGTTTCCTCACGGGTCTTGCCAAGCAGTTCCCGCTCATCGACGCCGGTGACTTCCGCAAAGCGCTCGGAAAAGAAGGAGAACCGCAGATGCCGGTCCATTTCCCAGAACCAGTCGGAACTGGATCTGGCGAAGTCCTCGAAGCGCTGCTCCTGTTCGTGCAGGTCGCTGCGGCGCAGTTCCGCCAGCCGTTCCAGCAGCGCGTTCAAGGCATTCACCGTCTCTTCGATCTCGTGGCCGGTCTGGAGGTTCAGCCGGTAGCGCTCGGCATGGCCGGGGTCGGCGTGAGCGGCGGTGAGGTTGCGATGAATCGACAGGACCGGCGTCAGCACTTCGCGGCCCAGGATCGCAACGGTGGCCGCCGTGACCACGAAGGCGATGATCAGGACGAGGCCGCCGATCCGCAAGACGAAGGACCACAGTTCGTGCGCGATGGCGGCGGTGCTGGCCTTTGCGGAGACCGTGAAGGGGAGTGTCGTAGCTGCGGCGGGCCAGAGAACCGAGTAGATGCCGGCCCGGCTGTCGTGGCGGCGAAACACCAAAGCCGCACGCGTTGGGTTCGCCGGGGCGCCGTCTGCGCTCGAAGACTGGGGAACCAGAAGCACGGGTTCTCCATGGGCGGCCAGCGGTCTGCCTGTTGCATCGAAGACGGCAAGGCCGGTGATGCCCGAGCTTTGCAGGCTCGGCCAGGCCGCCGCCAGCAGGGCCTCCGGCCTGCCGTGATCCTGCAGGGCGAGGGACAGCTCCAACGCTTTCAGGACGTCCCTCTCAAGGGCTTCGAAGAGTCTGTCGCGCAGGCCGAGGTAGGACGGCACCACGATTGCGGCTTCCACCGCAAAGATGCTCAACGCAACAACCATGGCGATCCGCCGGCAGAGGCGAGATCGCAGCAGTCCAAGCGTTTGCGCCATGACCTGGGAGCGCGGCGGCATTCGGGAGGTGCCCTGAGGTAGAATGCGAAGCCGATCACTCTAGGGTGCCAGCCTTCACGCTTGGTTAATGAAGCGCAAAGGATCTACCACCCTGCGGTTGCCGGTCTTTCGGTGCGCGACCTTGGCGTGCGGACGGCGGGCCCTGGCGGTGGCAGCAAAGGGGGCTACTGGAGGCGAAAGCTGCCGAAGCCGAGTCGGCGGGCCATGGCGAAATCCTCCAGCGCCAGATCCCGTTCCCCCATGCGTTCGTGGGCGGTGCCGCGGTTGGAGTAGGCGCCGGCAAAGCGTGGGTTCAGGAAGATCGCCACATCGAAGCGTGCGACCGCTGCTTCGTAGTCGGCCTGCGCCAACAGCGCGCGGCCATCCTCGTTGAACTGCCTGGCAAGGTCGTTGCGGGTGATGCTGCCGTCCGCGAGGGCCTGGCGGTGGGGACGCAGAGCCGCTTCGATCTGCGCCTGGCGTTCGGCGGCGGTGTCTTCGGGGGATGCCGTACTTTCGGCGTAAGGTAGATCGGAGGCCGGCACATCGGAAGCAGGCACATCGGAAGCAGGCGCTTCCGCCGCGGGCGGCCGCGCGGCGATAACCGGAGGCGGCGCTGCCGGCTGTTCTGGCTGCTGTTCCGGCTGATGTTCTGGCGGCGCGGCTTCGAGCGGCCTCAGTTTCGGAGGCGCCGGTGGTGGCGGCACCACCGTTTTGACCGTGACCGTTTCGCCCCCGGACGGCGGCGCAGGGACGGCCTGCAACTGGCCGGTGTCTGGAGAGGGCGCGCGTGGCGCGGCTTCCGGGTGCGGTTCTTCCGTCAGCGGCTCTTCCCGCAGGGGCTCTTCCCGCAGGGGCTCTGCCAACTGCGGTTCTTCCGGCGGCGCTTCCTCCACCGCGGCCTCAGTAACGGTATCGTTGCGCAGCGCGGCGAAGGCGGCGGCGACACCTCTCAACTCGCCGAGCAGCGCAGCGCTCGGCTCCGGGCTGCCGGGCAAAGAGGCGAAGTCCTGATACCGGGCAATGCCGGCCAGGGTGGCGTCATCGATGACCCCGTCGACCGCGCCGGGATCGAAGCCGAGCTGCTGCAGCAGGGTTTCGAGTTCCAGCAACTCCGCATCGGAAAGCCCGGTCTGGGCTTGCGCAGGAGGTGCGGGGACAGCCGTCAGGGCAACGGCCAGTCCGACGGCCAGTCCGACGGCCAGTCCGACGGCCCTCACCCCATGGGCCAAGTCCCCGAATCTGCAGATGATTCGCCGCATGACCGCATTTTAGTTGATTTGCGGGGGGAGGCCAGCGCGCGAAGGGGCGCTGGGCCCCGGTAGTCGTTGCGATCTGCAGCGGGCCAAGCCTTGGCGGGGTGCTTACTCCGGCAGCGTCACTTCGAACTTGATGGCGGCGTACCAGGCCGCCAGGTCGGCCATGTCCTCGTCGGTCAGGTCCTTCGCGACCACGGTCATGATCTCGTGGGTCCGCTTGCCCGAGCGAAAGGCCTTCAGCTGGGTCACCAGGTAGATCTCGCTCTCCCCGGCGATGTGCGGCGCGATGGGAATGCGGGCGATCCCGTCGATGCCATGACAGGTCTGGCACTGGCGGGCCTTCTGGCGGCCGGCGGCAGCATCGCCGGCCTGGCTGACCGCGGGCCAGGTGCAAAGAGCAAGCCCCAGGAGGCCGATCATAGGCAGGTTTCGAAGGGTTGGGGCCATGGCGTCCGGCAGTCCCCCGGGGTCGTTGTCCCGGCTCAGAGGAGGAGGGCGGCGGCCGACGCGAAGGTCACGGCCGGCCGCCGAGGTTCGCAGTCTTTCGGCTCCTGTTGCCGGCCTAGTTGCCGTAGGAGATGCGGTATAGGGCGCCGGCCAGGTCGTCGGACACCAGGATGGAGCCGTCACGCAGCTGCGCAACGTCCACCGGCCGGCCGAGGTACTCGCCGTTCTCGTCGATCCAGCCCTCGGCAAAAGGAATGGACTCGCCGACCGAGCCGTCCTCGTTGACGCTGGTGAACATCACGCGGGCGCCGACCGGCGTCGTCCGGTTCCACGACCCGTGCTGGGCCGAGAAGATGCCGCCGCGGTACTGTGCGGGGAACATCCGGCCCGTATAGAAGGTCATGCCGAGGTCGGCAGCATGGGCAATCATGTTGACTGCCGGCATGACGTTGTCCATCGGCGGCTCGGACCCGACATACTCGTTGGTCCGGGTGTCGCCGCCGCCGTACCAGGGAAAGCCGAAGTGCTGGCCGGCGGCCGTCTGGCGATTCAGCTCGCCGGGCGGGATGTCGTCGCCCATGCCGTCGACTTGGTTGTCCGTGAACCACAGCTCGTCGTTGGCGGGGTTGAAGTCCATGCCGACGGAATTCCGGACGCCGTAGCTGTAGACCTCACGCCCGGTGCCGTCGCGGTTCATACGGATGATGCCGCCGATGCCCGTCTGGTTGTAGAGGTCCATCTTCTCTTCGGGGAAGACGTTGAACGGTTGTCCGAGCGAGATGTAGAGCTTGTCGTCCGGGCCGATGCGGCAGACCCGGGCGGTGTGGTTGTAGCTTTCCTCCTCCGCCGGGATCAGCTTGCCCGCGGGGACCACGTTGAAGGCCGCGACATCCGGACTCTCGTAAAAGAATTCGGCGGCCGGATAGACCAGCACGCGGTTCTGCTCGGCGATGTAGAGGAAGCCGTCCTTCGAGAAGCAGGGACCGTTCGGAATGGCGAAGTCGATCGAGGGGGCGAAGCGCTTCACCTCGTCGGCCACCCGGTCCTTGTTGCGGTCGGTGACAGACCAGACGTCGGTCTTGCGGGTGCCGACGAAGGTCACGATCCCCTGTGGGCCGACGGCCATGTGGCGCGCATCGGGCACGATGGCATAGAGCTCGATCTTGAAGCCCTGGGGAAGCCTGATGCGCTTCAAGGTTTCGCGGATCGCTGCGGCGTTGTCGCCGCCCTGTTCGATGAACTCGAACTCGGTCACACCGGTCTGCTTGAATTCGCTGAGTTTTTCCAGGTTTGTCTGCGCGAGCGCCGGCGTGGCGAGCAGCATCGCGAGTGCGGAAACGGTGAGGGTTTTGACACCTGTGGCAAAGGGCATGTGAGTCTCCTCCCGTAGGGTTTTTTGTTGCTTGTTCTCACAGCCTAGCCGGAATGTGCGGTTGCGGGTAGTAGGGCGATACTACGTCCCGTTGCCGGCAGCCTGCTGCGCCGCAGATGCCGCAGACGCCGCAGCCCGGAAGCGCGGCGCAAGGCGCCGGGCTCCCGGACCAGGACACGGAGTGTGCCGGGTGTCAGCGCTGCTTGCGCAGCTTCAGCAGCGGCGGCGGACAGTCGTAAGGGCAGCCGCCCGGCGCGACCAGCACGGTCGGCCGCTTGGCCGGCACCTGGGAGACGGCACGCTCACGGTGACGCAGCCGCTCTGCCAGTCCCGGAGCGCGGGGCTGCCCGGCCGCCGGAAGCTGGAAGCGCGCCTGCGGTGCCGCCTCGGCGCTGTACTGCAGGCTGTAGCGCACGCGGGTCATGGGGCGCATGTGGCCGTTGTCTTCCGCGCTGTCGTAGTAGAGGAAGGGCAGGCCTGAACTCGGCTGGCTGGGGCTGCAGCTGGCATAGAACTCGGTGCGGCTGTCGAGCACCTTGTCGAGGCTCACGTAGACCGGGCCAATGTTGTCGGCGGCGGACAGGGCATCGATGCCGGTCTGCTGCACAGCGTCAAAGTCCCAGGGCTCCTGCTCGAGAACCTGCTGCCAGGAGTTCTGGTCGAAGGGAACGTCGCCGGGGCTCACCAGCTCCACGGTGTAGTTGTAGACATCCGCACCCTCGACGCGGATGCCCGCCTCGTGAACCCGGTAATTCGCCGGGCAGTCCACGGTGAAGCGCAGGGAGATCAGCTTGTTGAAGGTCTGGCCGACGAGATTGTAGGCGCCGTCCGAATAGCCGAAGCCCATCAGGCCGGTGAAGCCTGAGATCTGCTTCAGCTGGGCGAAGTTGCTGTTGCCTCCGCCGGGAATGGCGACGGACTCCGAAGCGGAGAAGGGCCCGGCCTGTACGCTTGTGGCTGAGGCGAGGAGAGCGATGATGGCGGCCGCGGCGATCCCGGGGGCAATCCCCGGCAGGCCAGGGTTGCGAGGCGGCAAGGTACGAAGTGAACGATACTGGGTCATAGCGGTGTCCTTTCGTAAGGTCAGGACCGCGCCCAATTGCGGCGGTGTAGCCATGGGTCGGCCCATGGCGCCGGCAGGTTCAGTGGCTGGTTTGGCAAAGAAGGGGTAGGGCGGTCCCGCATCGGCCCCGCACCCACCCGGTGTCGGCCCTGTGACGGCTCTTGTGCCTTACGGTTCCCGCAGGAACGGCAGGAGGCCGGTCAGAATGCCTTCAGGATCCTCTTCCGGCCCGAAGTGGCCGGAGTCGGTTGTCGAGCCGGTGACGTCCTCCGCCCATCGGCGCCAGATCCCGAGGGGGTCGCCCGTCTTGGCCGGGAAGCCGGCATGCCCCCAGATGAAGTGCAGCGGCGCGGTGATCTTGCGTCCGGCTTCCAGGTCCGCCTGGTCGTCCGCGCGGTCGCAGGTAGCACCGGCGCGGTAGTCCTCGCAGAAGGCGTGGAGGCGCGCCGGATCGCAATAGGCGCTGCGGTAGAGTGCCAGGGCCCGCGGATCGAAAACCGCCAGGTCCTTGTCCCGGGTCCAGGACTGCAGGGTGTGATCGACGTAGTAGTCGGGCGCGCTGGCGATCAGCGTCTCCGGCAGGGGCGCGGGCTGGGCCAGGAATGGCCAGTGATAGGCTTTCATTGCCATCTCGGCGGAGAACGCGGACCACATGTCGTGGGTCGGCACGACTTCGATAATGGCCAACCGCTCGACGGCCTGCGGATGATCGAAGGCCATGCGGTAGGACACCCTGGCGCCGCGGTCGTGCCCGACGACGCGAAAGCGGTCGTGGCCCAGCCGCTGCATGAGGGCGATCACGTCCTCCGCCATGCGGCGCTTGGAGTAGGTCCGGTGCTCCGTATCGCTTTCGGGAATCCCGCTTTGCCCGTAACCGCGCAGATCCGGCAGGACGCAGGTGAAATGCTCTGCCAGGGCCGGGGCGACCCGGTGCCAGGTGGCATGGCACTGCGGATAACCGTGCAGCAGGATCAGCGGCGGACCGGCACCGCCGATGCGGCAGAAGATCTCGGTCCCGGCGCCTTCCAGGCGCTCGGCCCGGAACCCGGGAAACAGGTCGTCTGATGTCATGGTTGTCGTCCACCGGCCTCAAGTCTTCCTGAAGGCTAGCTGTGGACAGGGTTTCCGCTCAAGCGCTTTGGGCGCTTGTGGGACGCCCGTTATGATGAGGGCACGGTGGAGGGCCGCGTTATCACATAAAGCGCGCCCAGCATAATCAGGCCGGTGCCAATGCCGTTTACGAGGGCTGAACCGGACAGCATGACCAGGATGACGGTTGCCAGCATCATTCCGAGCATGGCGGCGCGCTTGGACTTGGGTTCGACCACCCCGTGCAGCAGGTAGGCCTCAACCGAGGGGCCGACACCGGGCCAGGCGAAAATCCGCCGCTGCATCGCCGGGCAGCTCTTCGCAAAGCAGGCCGCGGCGCCAATCCAGAAGATCGTCGTCGGCAGGACAGGCAGAACGAGACCGGCCAGGCCCACGACGAAAAGAGCGTAGCCGGCGCCGGTCCAGGCCCAGTTCCGGCGGCTGCTCTCAGCCGCCTCGGCGCTCTTGGCCGTGGCCTGCTCGCCGCTGTCCTGCGCTGCAGTGCTGCCGGTCATGGCTTGGTCATCTCACTCCGTCGCCTGCTCCGCGCCGACCCGGGCGTAGGGAGCTTGGCAAAGAACATGGTCGGGCCGGAGTCAGAATGCCAATTGATTCTTTCGATTGCGTTGATTGGCCACGCCGACCGGTGGTGTTCCGCCGTTGGCCTTCAATACTGGGCCTTCAGTAGTCGTCGAAACTCCTCTGGTCCAGCAAAGCCAGGGGCGGCCCGCTTTCTCCGGGGATGAGGGGCAGGATTTCCAGGTCTTCCGCGACCATGACCTTGGTTTCGGCTTGGCGCTCCACCAGTGCATCCAGGTGGTTTTCCAGGTCCGACAAAGCAACCTCCCGGCGAAAATAGAAGCCGGCCAGCACCGGTGGGTCGAAGCCGCGATCGAATTCGAGATTGTAGAGCCGGTACTCGGGCCCGCGGTTGGGGACACCGAGCCCGGAGTCCGATCCGGCCGGCTTGCCGCCGCGCGATTCGGTCAGGGTCATCGCCTCCACCATGCGTCCGCTCAGCACCGCGCCCGGGCGGACCTCTTCGGGCAACGCTTCGTACACCTGCCCCTGGCAGCGCATCAGGTCCGCCCGTGCCCGGCGGAAGCGGGTGGCCGAACGGCTGCTGACGAAGGCAATCACGAAGGACGCGGCCAGAAGAAGGCCGAGCCAATAAAGATGATCGACGACGAAGGCCAGGGCGACGCTGTTCGTCTGGGCGCGCCGCTGCTGGCCGAGAGCGGTCAGTTCGCCCCCGGCTTCATAGGCCATCTGCAGCGTGCCGCCGGTGAGGATCAGCACGAAGAGGAACGCCAGGCCTCCGACAAGCAGGCCGTTGACGAGCAGTTGCTTCAGTGCCGGGAAGTCGTAGGCACTGGCGAGGCGCGGGTCCTTTGTAGGGATTTGGTAGACGAACTGCCGGTTGATGCGCCCGAAGCCCTGGGCGCGGCGGCGGCCGAGGTCCCCCTCGAAGACGGTGAAGACGCCCCAGTCCGGGCGGTCGGGGCAGAGGAAACGGGTTTCGCTGTTGAGACCGTGCCCGAGGAACACGAAACGCTCGATCTGAAGACGCCAGTCACGCAGCGGCTGCGTGATGCCCAAGAGGTTGGCGAGCACGGTAACGGCGCAGACGAGCTGCAGGAAGATCACCACAAACATCGGCACCTTGGGGCCTTCCGCGATTGCCGCACGGATGACGTCAAGATAGCCGAGGCCGAAGTGCCGCTCGGACCAGCCCTCCGCCAAAAGCACGACGGGGCCGTAGGCAAACCCGAGAAGGAGAACCAGGAAGAAGAGATTTTTCAGGAATCCGGGAACACCGCCACTGCCCGGTTTCTGCCGGACGGTGCCAGGGAGGCGGCGCTTGACAGTCTTCACTCCCCAGCCTCCGCAAGAGGTTCCGTCAAGGGATGGATACGGGCTTGGGGATCGACCCAGACCCTGATCGTTGCCTGGGCGGCCGCGGCCCTCTCGAGGCTGCGGAAAATCGGGCAGTCCGGGCGGGCGGGCAGGGAGAACCCCAGCACCACCGCAGGATCGAAGCGCTCTGCAAATTCCAGGCAGTAGCCCACATGGGGTGCGTGATACCAGCCCGGGTCGATCTGCACTCGCTCCACGACCCGACCTTCCAGGATTTCCCCGCTTTGAACCAGCGGTTTGGTGTGGGCGTTGGCAATCGCGGTTTCAAAGCCCCGCAGGAAGCGCTGGCGGCGCCACAGGGCAGCGATGCCCAGGGCCAGGGTGGCCAGGAGACCGAGGGCGAGGCTGGGCATGGCCGGCAGGAGCACCTGCTCAAGATAGGGGTCGTGGGTGGCGAAGAGAGCGCCCATGACGCCCGGCCCGCCGGCCACCTGGAAGATCAGCGAGGGCAACAGGGCCAAGCCTGCAAAAATGAAGACCAGCCAAAGGGTCAGCAGGCGGATGATCAAGTGTTCGACGGCCCTGTGCAATCCGGCTTCCCATCGCTCAAGGCGCAGGCCCTCGTCATCCAGCAGATGGCGGCGGAAGAGATGCCGAAAGCTCTGGACGTCCGGGTTGCCGGCGCCGCCGGTCTTGAACTGCAGGACCCGGCCCGACGAAAGGCTGCCGTCGGCGTAGTAGCGAACGCCCGAGAAAGTTTCACCCAGATAGACACCGCAGCGCAGACCACCGAAGCGCGCCGTGGCGCGCACGGCCCAGTCGCCGAACATCCATCCGATGACACCGGCAAAGACAAGGCACAACAGTCCGACGACGGCTAATGACAGCATTGTATCGGCGGCCAGCGGCCCTTCAACCACCGCGGCAATTCCCCCGAAGGCCCGGCCGTTCGAGGGCATCGCGAGCCCGCGGTCAAGGAAGTACAGCATGACCGCAGCCGGCAAGGGAGCCGCCAGATATCTGATGTGAGGCATAGTCCACCCTGGCTATCCGATAACGCGAGGGGCCTGGCCGTGGTGGGCCTATGTTCCCCTCAGCCATGAGTCGCGCGGGGCGCGGCCAGGGTTCATTGCTGCGTCAGGCCCGGACGGGGTCCGGAGCGATTCCGCCTTGTTTGGCAGCATCTTGGATTGCCGCGAACCCGCGCCCTGGCCTACTGTCTCCGCGCCTCACTGTGGGAGATCGCAATGCGCCGCTTCGTTGTCTTGTTTCTGTTCGCCCTGACCGCAGCAGGCTGTGCGTCCACGGCCCCTCAGGGTGGGGCGACGGGCTCTGCCATCCTGCCGCCGGAAGTGCGTGCCCAGTTGCAACCGGGCGAGGGCAGCTATGCGCCGGACCAGTTCTACGCCAGCCCGGCGGCCTCACGGGGGGCATATGACCGTATTCTGCTGGACCCGCTGCTGTACTTCGCACCACTGGAGCAGATGCGCCTGGTGTCGCCGGACGACCGTCAGGTGCTGTTGAACAACCTCTACATCCTGCTGCGGGAGGCCCTGGCAGAGGACTACACCCTTGTCCGCTTCCCGGCTGCCGGTGTGGCGCGCGTGCAGTTTGCGGTTCTGCCGGAGACCCGTGACCCCGTGGTTCTCGATACCGTCTCCACGGTGGAGCCCGGCAGCGCCGAAGCCGAGGTGGTGCGGGACATGCTGGCCAGCCCGCTTCTCAAGGGACGGGCCTTCATCATCGAGGCCGAGTGGACCGACTCGGTGACCGGGGAGGTCCTTGGGGCGACCGTGGACCGCAACTTCGGGCGCCCCAGTATCGACCCCGGACCGATTGAGAGCTGGGCCGACGTGAACACGCTGCTCAGGGACTATGCCGCGCTGCTGCGCTATCGTCTCTGCCGTTTCCGCGGCGGAGAGGACTGCGTGGCACCGCCCGCTCCCCTCGGCTGAATCGGGCCGGCCAGGGCCTGGCCGCGAATCGGAATTCCGCCGCCGGGCAAGCGCCGGGCCAATTTCGACTGCCGTGTTGTCAATGGCTTAACCATAAATGTTAACCAAACCATCGGGGGCGCCTATACTCCGTAGCGGGGGTGCCGATGGTTTGGGGACCTGACCGGAGTGTCCTTTCCGCCTGGCGGAGCGGGTACTGCGGGCGGCTCGGGACCATCGGCCTGGAAGTCGAAGACAGGGGGGATCGTTTGACCTTCCTTGGCAAGCTGGCCGGCGGTGTGTTGCGCGGACAAGGCTGGTCGCGGGCAACGCCGCTTCTCCGTGGCTGTCTCTCAGCCGCCGCTCTCGTGGCTTCGGTCGACGCCACGCTGTCGCTGGCGCGGCGCAATCGCTTGGATCAGATCCTCGACGAACTCTGTGCAGCCCATGATCTTGAGGTGCACAGAGCCGTTGAGATCTTTGAAACGGATCTCGGGAGAATCCGCACCGACGGACGCGCGGGACGGGCGGCTGCCCTTGCGAACGTCAAGCGCCTGGCGGGAGAGCCTGCGGCGGTCGACCTGCTTTTGCGGATCGTGCAGGCCCTCGCCCTGGCCGACGGTGCCGCCAGCGCCCATGCGAAAGCCATGGTCCAGGAGATCGCGGCAGCCTTGGATGCCTCCGCTCCCACGCTGGCGGGCGCGGAGACCGCGTCGGACCAAAATGCCCGCGTCATCGTGATCGGCAACGAGAAGGGCGGCACCGGGAAGTCGACGACCGCAATTCACATTGCCACGGGCCTGGCGCTGCAGGGCCGGAGAGTCGCCTGCCTCGACCTCGACGGGCAGCAGCGAACGCTGTCGCGTTTCCTGCAGAACCGCAAGGCGGCCCAGGAGAGCACCGCCGGTGTCGTGGTCGTTCCCCGCTATCGGCGCATCGATCCCTCCGCGGCCGGGCGCCGCCTCGAAGCGGAGGCCGAGGAGCGCGGACGTTTCGACGAGGCAATGGCCGAGCTGGACGGCTGTGATGCCGTGGTGATCGACACACCCGGGCACAGCAGCCATCTGGCTCAGTTGGCCCACGCCCGCGCCAACGTGGTCATCACACCGATCAACGACAGCTTTATCGACATCGACGCCCTGGCGGATATCGACCGCGTGCGCCGGGAGGTTCGGGCGCCCAGTCAGTATTGCCGCATGGTCTGGCAGGAAAAGCAGGGCCGCGACCTGAAGGGGCGTTCGGATCTCGACTGGATCGTCACCCGCAACCGGGTCGGCCAGCTCGACAGCCGCAACACCCGGGAAATGGCGGCGCTGCTGGACGTCCTGTCCAGGCGCCTGGGCTTTCGTCTGCAGCCGGGGTTCAGTGAAAGGGTCGTTTTTCGTGAGCTCTTCTTTCGCGGTCTCACGCTCTTCGACCTTGCCGACCATCAGGTGCCCCACAGCGGGCGCCGGAGCCTGCAGCGCGCCCGGCAGGAGGTCGAGTCCTTCGTCAACGCGGTTACTGCGGCGGAAGGTCGTAGTACCACGGCGCAAAAAGACTGAAGGCGATCCAGACAAGCACGATCAGCGGCAGGCCCACGCGGACGAAGTCCATAAAGCGATAGTTGCCCGGCGTCATCACCACAAGGTTCGTCTGATAGCCGATGGGTGAGGCGAAGGAGCAGTTGGACGCAAAGATCACCGCAACCGCAAAGGGTTCGACCGGCAGGTTCAGCACATAGGCGAGATCGACGGCGATCGGTGTGAACAGCACGGCCGTGGCTTTGGTGCTCAGGACGTTGGACAGCAAGGCCAGGAGCAGGAAAAAGGCCGAGAGGATCTGGGCCGGCGTCGCGCTGCTGAGCGCCGCCATCATGGTTTCCGCCAGAAAGGCGGCCCCGCCCGTCGCCTGCATCGCGGCGCCCAGGGCCAGAGCCATGGCGATCGTCAGGACGATCTTGCGGTCAAGCACCTGCAAGGCATCGCCCAGCGAGAGGATGCGCGTGGCGATCATGGCGGTAGCGCCGCAGAAGGCGGCGAGGGCAATGGGGATCACACCGCTGGCCGAGGCCGCTATGACGCCGAGGAATATCACCGCCGCGGCGCGCTGGTGGCGGGCCGTGACCAGCGGCTGGCGCGACCATTCCATCAGCACGACGCTGCGCTCTCCGCGCAGGCGGTCGACGTCCTCAGGCCGGCCCTGAATCAGCAGCACGTCGCCGTCCTTCAAGGGGATGCGGGTGATGCGCTCGCGCAGCATGCGGTTGCGCCGTTCGATGCCGAGAACGATGCAGTGGTGCTTGTAGCGAAAACCGATCTCTTCGAGGGTGTGCCCGACGATCTCGGAATCCGGCCGGATCATGACTTCGGCCTGGACCTGCCCGCCAAGCAGCCAGCGCGGCCGTTTGGCCGGGTCGCCGGCATCCTCGCCCTGGCCCTGCTGAACGGCGGCCTCCAGCAGCTCGGGATGCAGCAGTTCCGGTTCGTCCTTGGCCAGGCTCGCAAGCGCCGGTCGCGTGGCGGCGATGACCACCAGGTCGTTGGCTTCCAGCACCAGGTCTTCGAAGGGCGGCAGGATGGCCCGCTCGCCGCGCTGGATCATCAGGATGGTGATGTCCGGCAGCGCGGGGAAAATACCGCCCACCGGGCGCAGACCGACCAGGCGCGAGCCGGCGCTGACGGAGACCTGCGCGACGAAGTGGCGGCCCTGCTCGCCGGCGCCGCCGCTTGTCGCCGGGCGGTCGGGCAGCAGGCGCGGCGCGACCAGCAGCAGGTAGACCAGCCCGCAGCAGGCCAGCACCAGCCCCGGGACCGTGAAGTCGAAGAACCCGAAGGGCTCCTCTCCCAGGTCGTCCAGCTCCAGGGAGACCAGCAGGTTGGTCGAGGAGCCGATCAGCGTCGTCATGCCCCCCAGCACCGAGGCATAGCTCAGCAGCATCATGTAGCGGCTTGGCGACTGCCGGAAGCGCTTGGTGAGGGTCTGCATGATCGGCACGAAGAGCACAACCACGGGAATGTTGTTCAGCACTGCGCTGAAGGCCATGACGACCACCAGCATCAGGGCAACGGCAAAGAAGGGGTTTGACCGCGTCCATTGAATGACCGCGTTGGCGGCCAGGTCCAGGACGCCCGTGCGCGTCAGACCCTCCCCCAGCACCAGAAGCGCGAGCACGGCAATCAATGCGGGGTTGGCGAAACCGGAGAACAGGCTGCGCAGACTGAGGAGGTCCTTTCCCTCCGGGCCGGTGACCGGGAAGAAGTGAAAGAAAAGAATCAGCACTGCGATGACCGAGAGGGACGTCAGCTCGATAGAGACGGCCTCGGTCGCAAAGAGCGTGAGCGCCACCACGATCAGGGCGAAGAGAAAGCCCATCTGGAAGGTGGCGAGGAGGTCGGCGGGGATCATCGGCCGGCGTCCGCAACCGTGGCCGGCAACCGCCAGGCAAAAGAACGAAACAGAAGGTGAAGCACCGGAAGGCGGTTCCTTTGAATCCGTTGACCCGCAGTCTATCGCAGAATGCCGATTCCGCGAGCGCTTCTCTGTGGAAAGTCTTGGTCCTAGAGCGGATCATGTTTGGACGCAAACACGAAAGTGTTTCCGCACCGGGTTTGATGGATCGCTTCCGCGATTCCATCAAACCCGCATCTGCTCTAGGAAGGTTCTCTGTGTCTGCGCCCGTTGAGCGGCTGCCTTGACGGCGTTCAGGCTGCACGCCAAGATTACCCATATGGTATGAGGAATGAAGCGGTGGTGCAGCGCTGCGGGCGCGGCGCCGGGTGTCGGTCGTAGCGGGACGGAACAAGCCCTGTACGATGTGGCTGAACGGTGCCAGAGGCGGAACCCGTTTCGCCGGATGCCATAGGGTACAAACGACAAGAAAACGAAAATGCGGAGGAGGTGTCCCATGTCAGGGTTTGCAATCAAGGGGGGCGTGGCCGCCCTCGGACTCGGGTTGGCTTTGGCCGTTGCGCCGGCAGCGGCGGCCGATCTCTCCTGTGACGGAAAGCGGTTCGTGTTCTTTCCGGGCGGGCCGGAAGGTGGAGCCTTTGCGTCGATCGTCTACAACGGTGCGGTCCTGGCGGCCGAACATACCGGCTGTCAGGTCGACTACGTCTGGTCCGACTGGAATCCGGCCAAGATGGTGCAGCAGTTCAAGGAAGCCATCGCGCGGCGCCCCGACGGTATCGCGCTGATGGGCCATCCCGGTGAGGCGGCGCTCGGCAACCTTGTGGACGAAGCGCGCTCCAAGGGCATTATCGTGACCACGCAGAACGTCGATCTGCCGACATCGGAGGGCAAGTACAAGGCCGACGGCATGGGCTACGTCGGCGCCACGCTCTACGAGGCGGGCAGCTTCCTCGGCCAGGGGACCGTAAGGAACTGCGGACTGCAGGACGGCGATCAGGCCCTGGTCTGGGGTTTGCTGGGGCAGGAGGCGCGCGGTCAGCGGACCAAGGGCGTTATCGACGCCCTGGAAGCCGCCGGCGTTACGGTCGAATACCTGGAGATCTCCGACTCGACCAACAAGGACGCTGCCACCGGTACGCCGGTCTTCGCCAGCTTCGCCGCCAGCCATCCCAACCTCAAGGCCGTGGTCACCGACCACGGGGCGCTCACCGCGACGCTCGGCACCTATCTGCGTGCTGCCGGCAAGCAGCCGGACCAGGTTTGCGGTGCGGGCTTCGATCTCTCCGCCGCCACGGCGCAGGGCATCGAAGAAGGCTACATCGACGTGGTGTTGGATCAGCAGCCCTTCCTGCAAGGCTATCTGCCGATCGTGCAGCTCTACCTGACCTCGAAGTTCGGCTTTGCGGGTATGAACATCGACACAGGGGCGGCGCTGATCACCAGCGACAACATCGCCCTGGTGGCGCCGCTGGCGGCGGAAGCGATCCGCTAGGTTCGGAGTCCGCCTACTCGATCGAATTCCGGGACGGCGCAGGCGTTTCGCCGTCCCGGCAGCACTTCGCAGGAACCGCCATGACTGCAACCGACAGCCTCTTGTCGCTGCGCCGGGTCAGCAAAGGATTCGGCAAGATCCGGGTTCTCCACGACATCGACCTGGACATCGGGCCGAACGAGATCGTCGCCCTGGTCGGCGACAACGGGGCCGGCAAGTCGACCCTGATCAAGGTCATCACCGGCGTTCACAGCCCGTCTTCGGGCGAGGTCTGGTTCAAGGGCGAGCGCCGGCAGGAGCATTCGGTGAAGCGCTCCCGCGAGATCGGGATCGAGACGGTCTATCAGGAGCGCGCCTTGGCCGATCAGCAGGCGCTCTGGCGCAACATGTTTGCCGGGCGGGAGCTCACCAACCGTTTCGGCTTCATCGACGTGGCGCAGCAGAAGGCCGAGACGGAGCGGCTGCTGCGCCGCCACATGGGCTTCACCTCCAAGGCCATTACGGTGGACTCCGAGGTCCGCGGCCTCTCCGGCGGCGAGAAGCAGGGGGTGGCCATCGGGCGCGCCCTTTACTTCGATGCCGACCTCATCATCCTGGACGAACCGACCATGGGGCTATCCCTGAAAGAAACCTCCAAGGTCCTGGACTTCGTGAAAGACATCCGGCGCCAGGGCAAGTCGGCGATCTTCATCGACCACAACATCTTCCACGTCTACGACGTTTCCGACCGTTTCGTCATTCTCGACCGCGGCCGCATCGCCGGCGACTTCCGCAAGCAGGACCTCAGCCAGGACGAACTGGTCCACAAGATGCTGCTGCTGGCGACCACCGGCAGCCTGGAAGAGGAAGGTTCCAGCGCGGAGGGGCCGGGCGCATGACCAGCGAGACCAAGGACGCGGTGGGGGAAGCCGGCGACGGCGGGCGGGACTGGGCGGCGCTTGCCTCGGCCTACAAGATCCAGATCGCCATCACGCTCATCCTGGCCGGCCTCTATCTGCTGTTCCTCACCGGCAACCCCGAGGTATTCCTGCGCTACGACATCTATCGCTCCTTCATGTCGACCATGCCGTTCTTCGGCATCATGGCGCTGGCGATGACCTTCGTCGTCACCCTGGGGGAGATGGATCTCTCCTTTCCCTCGGTCATGGGGTTTTCCACCTGGGTCTTCGGCACGGTCTACGTGTCCAGCGAGAGCTTCCTGCTGGCGCTGGCCGCGTGTCTTCTGGTCGGCGTGATCGCCGGCCTGGGCAACGGCATCCTGGTGGCCAAGGTTGGCATTCCCTCCATCGTCGCCACCATCGGCACCATGTTTCTCTGGCGCGGCATGGTGAACATCGCGGCGGAGGGCAAGGGGATCGCCCTGGTGTCCCTGCGCGAGTCGCCGCTCCATGAGGTCTTCGTCGGCCGGTTGTTCGGGGACGCGCTGCCCATGCAGTTCGTCTGGATGGTCGTCATCGCGCTGGCCCTGGGTCTGCTCTACCGGCGCCACCGCTTCGGCAGCCATGTGCTCTTTGTCGGCGACAACGCCGCCTCGGCGGCGATGATGGGCATCAAGGTGGACCGCATCAAGATCGCCTGCTTCATGCTGGTCGGGGGTTTCGCCGCGCTGGCCGGGGTCTTCCTGACGTCGGAGGTGACCTACTTCTGGCCGAGCCAGGGCGACGGCATGCTGCTGACCACCCTGGCGGCGGTGTTCATCGGCGGCACCTCTGTCTTCGGCGGCAAGGGCACGATGTACGGCACCTTCGTGGGCGTGCTGATCATTGGCTCTCTGGAGGCCGGTATCGTCGCCATCGGACTCACCGGCTTCTACGTCCAGTTCCTCTACGGCCTGCTCATCACCGCTTCGGTCACCGTCTACGCGCTGCTGCTGCGCCGCCAGGGTTAGGGGCGGTTGCGGGCGGCGGTGTGCTGAGCCGCCGCCGTGCTTCAGTCGAGCGGTCCCAGCGCTTCTGCGTAGCGTCGGGCGCAGTCCAGGCCGAAGGCACTGGGCGCCAGGGCCGGCGCACGGTCATGGACGCTGAGCCCCAGACGCAGCGCGGCGATCCGCTTGCCGTAACACAGCAGGGTGTCGATGGACTGCATGACGAATGTGATGGCCGGCAGGATCTCGCGGTACAAGGCTTCCGCCTCCCGCTCGCCGTCTGTCGTGCCGCGGCGCATCGTCTCGAAGATAGCGATCTGGCGGTCGAAGCAGTCCGGTGCCGGGATCAGTCCGACACAGCCGGCGCGCAGGTTGTCGGGCAGTTCCAGTCCGCCCCGGCCGTTGAAGACCGCCAGGCGGCCCTCGGTTTCCTCGATCACCTGCCGGATGGTGAGGGCCGGGCCTTCCCCCTTCACGATGCAGACGTTGGGGTGCTGGCGGTTGAGCTCCAGCAGGCCGGCGGTCGATAGTCCGATCCCGATATAGTCGGGCGCATTCTGAATGGCGATCGGGCAGTCGAGCTTCTCGGCCACAGCACCGAAGAAGCGCACGTAGTCGCTTTCCGGCAAACCCTTGACCGGCGGCGGTTGCAGGATCAGCCAATCCGCCCCTGCGTTCCGTGCGGCGCGGGCCATGGCGACCTGCTCTTCGACGGAGGCGGCGAAGATGGTGAGCGCGACGGGCCGCCGCCCGGCGACGTCCTCGCAGACCCAGTCCATGACCTGCCGGCGTTCCGCCTCGCTGAGCTTGGCAACCTCTGTGGCAAGTCCCAGGGCGGCGATGCCGTGCGCGCCGGCGGCCAGGCAGGCGTCGACCTGCCGGCGCATGGCTGCCCGGTCGAGCCGGTCTTCGGCGTCGAAGAAGGCGTAGAGCATGGGATAGATGCCACCAAAGCCGCCCGGGTTTCGCGCTGTGTCTTCGGCCATCAGCCCGCTTCCAGGTGCGGTGTGAACACGGTGCGGGCGGCAAAGCGCTCGCCGGGGGCGAGGCTGCGGAAGCCACTGTCCGTGCGGCCCTGCTGCGCCAGGTTCACAGCGTCGGTGATCGCCGAGACCGGCTCGACGCAGAAGAAGCGCTCGCCCGGCGGCGTGTAGACCACAAGGAAGCCCAGCACAGCTTCCGATGTCATGGTCAGCTTGGCGCCCCACTCCGGCCATTCCATCACCGCCTGTCCGCCGAAGTCGGTGAAACAGTTGTCGAGGCCGGCTTTCGCCGGCTGGAAGCCACGGCCCGGGTCGCGGTCCGCCGGCGGAACCACCAGGTCTGCGGGCATCACTTCGGCATCGCTTTCCCACATGCGCCCGACGGCCGCGGTCAGCCGGCATTCCGGCGTGCGCGGGAAGTAGGGATGGAGACCGAGGCCTGCCGGCATCGCCCGCGTGCCGGTGTTGCTCACGGCGATCTCGACCATCAGATCCTGTTCGCTCAACTCGAAACGTTGTTCGGCACGGTAGCTTGCAGGCCAGTCACTGCCGTTCCCGTTGCTGTCCTCAGGATAGTCGAAGACCAGGGTGACAGCGTCGGCAGTCTGATTGTCCGCGCGCCAGCGGTTCTGCCAGCCGTGACCATGGATCGCATGGCGTTCCGGCGGAAAGTTCAGGGCGAGTTGATAGTCCTCCCCCTCGAAGGAGAAGCGGCCTTCGCGGATGCGGTTGGAGTAGGGGACCAGGGGAAAGCAGGCCGCATCCGTCGGTGCAAAGCCGGTTTTTGCAGGGGCCGGGCGCATCCAGTCGATCGGTTTTCCCGCGCGATGCCATCGAAAGGCGGTGATGCAGCCGCCTTCTAGGCTCAGCTCCAACTCGGCCCTGCCGGCTCTCAGAGTGACGCGCTCGCCGCTGCCTGACTCGGCACTTGCGCCCATTTCCTGCATCGTTCCGGTCCCCCCTCAACGCGGTCCATTCACCGTGGTTCCCGCCTGGCCGCTTGACCCGCGCCGCGGTTCCGCTAACCTATCAGCATATTGTATGAGGAATAAGCCGGCTGTAAGGCCGCCCGGATCCTCCCATCGGCGTTGCGACTGCGCCTCGCGGCGCCGCAAGGAAAAACAGTGTCAGGGACGCGACGCTCTAGCAAGACCTACTCGAAGCGCAGCCTGCATGGACTGGTCGCGCACGATCTGGGCGTGCGTATCATCAGCGGCGAGCTGCCGGCCGAGACGTTGCTGCCCAGCGAAGCCGATCTCAGTATTGCGCTCCACGTTTCCCGCACAGCGCTGCGGGAGGCAATCAAGGTGCTCGCCGCCAAGGGTTTGCTGGAGTCCAAGCCAAAGGTCGGCACGCGCGTGCGGGCGCGGGGCGAGTGGAACATGCTCGACCCGGATGTGCTGGCCTGGCATTTCGAGGCCGCACCCGTCGAAGACTTGGTCGAGAGCCTCTTCGAGATGCGCCAGATTATCGAACCCTCCGGCGCGGCCATGGCAGCACAGCGCCGCAGCAAGGCGGAGCTTGCAGCCATTCAGGAGGCTTACGAGGCGATGGAGCAGGCACCCAGCGGCAGCGATGCCGTGGTGGCGACCGACCTGCGGTTCCATCAGGCGATCCTCACCGCCTCCGGCAATCAGTTCATGGGGTCGCTGGGATCGCTGATCGAAACGGCGCTGGCCGTCTCGTTCCGGCTCTCCAGCTCGGCGCGGCCCGACGCCCACGTCACCTCGCTGCCGGGCCACAAGGCGGTGCTCCGGGCCATCGAAAAGCGCGACCCCGAGACCGCCCGGTCTGCGATGCGCAGGCTCTTGAAGAACGCCAAGGCGGATGTTCTGGCGGCGCTGAAGCTGCCGAAGAAGCGGGAGCCGGCCGCCTTTTACAACTAGCCGTCGCGCCATCGCGCAGATCTGCCGCCCTGCGAGAGAGAAAGAGACAGGGGCACAGAGAGGGAGAAGGAGGGCGAAGGGAGCATGAGTGAGCCAGACTACACCGAAGTCGTACGCCTGGAGGGCGTTCAGATGCACTACGGGAATGTCCGGGCCCTCAGCGATATCGACTTTGCCGTCGGGCGCAACGAGATCGTCGGCCTGATCGGCGATAACGGGGCCGGCAAGTCGACCCTGATCAAGATCATGACCGGGGTCGAGCGCCCCACTGCCGGCAACCTCTACATCCGCGACCGGAAGGTCGACTGGGAGACCTACTCCGTCGGCCGTGCCCACGAGCTGCGCTTCGAGACCGTCTACCAGGAGAAGTCTCTCGGCGAGAAGCAGCCACTGTGGCGCAACTTCTTCGTCGGTCGGCAGATCACCAACCGCCTCGGCTTCATCAAGGTGAAGGAGCAGAAGCGCATCGCCAACGAGGTGCTGCTGAACGAGATCGGCTTTCGCGGCGTGGGGATCGACGCGGACAGCCCGGTCTCGCAACTCTCCGGCGGCGAACGGCAGGGTGTCGCCATCGGCCGGGCCATGCATTTCGACGCCGACCTCATCGTGCTCGACGAGCCGACGGTTGCGCTCGCCATCAAGGAGGTGCGCAAGGTTCTGGACTTCGTGCGTCACATCAAGACTTCAGGCCGCGCCTGCGTCTACATCGAGCACAATCTGGCCCACGTGCACGAACTGGCCGACCGCTTGGTCGTCCTGGACCGCGGCCGCATCGTGCGCGAGATCAAGAGGGGCGAGATGTCCCTGGCCGATCTGACCGCGGCGCTGATCGATCTGCAGCATGGCCGCGACGGCGCGGGGGAGGGGCGGCCATGAAGCCGGAGGCACCGCGTCTGCCGCAGGTCGAAGGCCTGCCGATCATCGGCGTCTTTCTGGCCCTGGTGGGCCTCTTCATGATTCTGGCGCCCAACGTTTTCCTCGGCTACCGCATCTACACCTCGTTCCTGACCACGGTGCCGCCGGTCCTGGTGCTGGCGCTGGGCCTGACGCTGGTGATCGCGGCGGGGGAGATCGACCTTTCCTTTCCTTCGGTCATCGCCTTCTCGGGCTTCATCTTCGCCTACCTCTTCAAGACCTATGAGCTGACCTGGCTGGCCTTTCTGGCGGCGCTCGCCGGCGGGGCGCTGATCGGACTGGTGAATGGCATCCTGGTCGCCGGGATCGGTGTGCCCTCGATCATCGCCACCCTGGCCATGCAGTTCTTCTGGGGCGGGATCACGACCGTGGTGTCGGGCGGGCTTTCCTACAACATCCGCACCATCCGCGACACCGCGGTCTGGGAGGTCTTCGTCGGGCGCATCGGCGCCCTGCCGGTGCAATCGCTCTGGGTCCTGGCACTCGCCATCTTTCTTTGGTTCCTGCTGAACCGGCACCGCTTCGGCGAGCACCTGTTGTTCATCGGCGACAACGCCAAGGTGGCCCGGGTCGTCGGCATCTCCGTCAACCGGGAGCGCATCAAGCTCTTCACCCTGATGGGCGTGCTGGCCGCCTTTGCCGCCGTGCTGCTGACCCTTGAAAACCGGAACTTCTTCAACACGCAGGGACAGGGCTACCTACTGATCGCCCTGGCGGCTGTCTTCATCGGCGGCACCTCGATCTTCGGCGGGCAGGGCAGCATCGTCGGCTCCTTCTTCGGGGCCTTCATCATCGTGATGATCGAGGCCGGGCTGGTGGCCAGCGGCATCCAGGGCTTCTGGGTGCGCGCCGTCGTCGGGCTCGTGTTTATCGGCGCGGTGATCTTTCACCTTCTGGTGGAAGATCCCGGCCGCCTGGCGGCCCTGCGCCGCCTCTTGCGGCGCGACGGCTGAGGCTGCCGTTGCGGTAAGTCTGTTGATGTTTTGCGGGCTGCTCAAGCCGGCCGGTAGCCCGCAATGGCTGAACCCGGTTGTTTGGGCCCCGGTACAGGCCGGACAGGAGACAACGATAATCAAAGAAATGGAGGAACGAGTGATGCAGTGGAACGCAGCGACGGTATCAAGCCGGTGCAGGACAAGACAGTGCGGCCGCACGCAGATCGGGCTCGCCCTGGGTCTGGCCTCCGTCCTCGCCCTGGCCGCAGCGCCGGCAGAAGCGCAGAGCACCGAGGGGATGCTGGGCGACGGTATGGTGATGTACATGCAGATGGGCGGCAATGCCGGCGACGGCGCCACCCTGGCGCGGACGACCGGCGCCCGCGACGCCGCCAAGGCTTTCGGCCTGGAACTGATCGAGCAGTACTCCGCCTGGCAGCCGGAGACCATGCTCAACCACTTCCGCGAAGGGCTGGCGGCAAGCCCCACCTGCATCGGCATCATGGGGCATCCCGGCAGCGACGCCTTTGCGGACCTAGTGGCGGAGGCGCGTTCGGAGGGGATCGTGGTGACCAGCGGCAACGCACCCCTCACCGAACTTTACAAGGAGCATCAGGCCGGCGGCTTCGGCTACGCGGGCGTCGACCTCTACACCGGCGGCTACATCACCGGCCAGTCGATGGTGGCCCAGGGGCTCGGATCCGGCGACAAGGCCCTGGTCTACGGCCTGCTGTCGGAGGCCGAGCGGGGCCAGAGCACCCTTGGACTCAAGACGGCACTGGAGGAGGCCGGGCTCTCGGTCGACTATCTGGAGATCTCGCCGGAGGTGAACTCGGACTCCTCGCTGGTCGTGCCGATCCTGGCTGCCTATCTGGCCAACAACCCGGACGTGAAGGCGATCGGGACTCAGCACGGCGGTGTGACTGCCTTCATTCCCAAGGCACTGGAAGATGCCGGCAAGCAGCCGGGTGACGTCGTGGTCGGCGGGATCGATCTGGCGCCCGCGACCATCGACGGCCTGGAGGACGGCTGGATCTCGACGGTCCTGGATCAGCAGCTCTACCTGCAGGGCTTCCTGCCGGTGACGCAATGCGTGCTCTCGGCCAGGTACGGCTTCACCGGACTGTTCACCAACACCGGGTCCGGCACGGTCACGCCGCAGACCATCGGTGCGCTGATCCCCCTGATCGAGAAAGGCATCCGCTAGAAGCAGGCAGGCTTCGGCAGCAAGGGGCGGCCCGGCGAATGCCGGGCCGCCCCTTCGTCATTCTTTCGGAGTAGCCCGGGGTTTCCGTCTTTTCCGCGTCGGGCTTCTGCTATTGCTTGGTCCGAACCTCGATTGCGGCTTAGACTTGAGCGCGCGAGAGCTGTGACGTCACTGCGGCTCTTGCGGAGCGGCGCCGGGGGGTTCGCCAATCTGTTGTGATCCATGTCTGCCTGCAGGGAGCGCGGGCAGGGGTTCCCTGCAGGTATGCGGTTTCACCAGGCAGGCGCCGCCGGGCGGCGGCGCGCGCACGTCAGGGGGCGAATCATGCCGACGCCAGCTTCAAGCACCTCATCATCCGCCAGCACGGTATACGACTGCATCGTCCTCGGTGCCGGGATCAGCGGCGTGACCGCGGCCCGCGACCTGCAGGCTGCGGGCCTGAAGGTCCTCCTGTTGGAAGGTTCCAGCCGCATTGGCGGGCGCATGTACTCGCGCCGTGACATTGTGAAGAAAAGCGGCAAGCCGGTGCCCGTCGAAGGCGGCGCGGAGTACATCCACATCGCCGAGCAGGACCGCTACCTCGAGTTCTGGCGGGAGGTGCGCAAACACGGCTTCACCACCTCGCCCTTCCATAAGTGCGGCATGGGTTTTCTGAAGATCCCGCGCAACCGCATGTTCTTCAGCCCCTGGCAGCGCACCAAGATGCTGGCCGAGGTGATCATCCAGCCGGAATTCTGGTCGATGCCCGATGCCCTGCAGAAGATCCAGGAGTTCGACGCCGACACCAAGGCCGACATGACGACGGCGACCTTCATCAAGCGCTATGCCGAGAAGAACGATCTCTCCAAGCGCGCGCTGGCGCTGCTGGAATACACGCTGTCCGCCCATACGCCGGGGCCCTTGAACGAGATCTCCATAGCCGGGCTCAAGACCGATGCCATCGTCGATCAGTTGATGGAGCGCAAGGAACTGCGCATGGAGCACGACGGGGTAAAGCCCTTCGGGCTCTGTGGCTTCGATACCCTGCCGGCGAAGATCGCCGAGGATTTCCGCAAGGCTGGAGGCAAGATCGAAAAAAGCCGGGCCGGGTCTACAGGGCGCAAGGTCGTGAAGGTTGAGCGCCTGGCTGACGGCACGGTGGAGGTCACCACCGCCGGCGGCACGGTCTTCCGCGGCCGCAGCGCTGTCTGCACCTTTTCGGCCGGCATGCTGAACCCGGACAGCGGCGAAGGCGATGCGATCTTCGGGCCGCTGCTGACGCCCCGAAAGCGCGAGGCGCTGGGGCTGGTGCGCATGGGCGCCATCACGAAATTCAGCCTGGAGTTCAAGGAGCGGGTCTGGGTCGACGACGGCGGCGAATCGTCGGGGCACATGTCGGTGCTAAGCAACCCGCAAGGCAAGGCACGGACCTTCTTTTCGTCCTTCCCCAAGGAACATCACGGCCCGCATGTGCTGACGGGCCTGCTGATGAACCAGGATCATGACCAGATCGCCGGCATGGACGACGAAGCGGCCATTGCCCATGTTTTCGAAGCGATCGGGCGCATCTACGGGCGCAATCGCCGCTGGACCCAGAAGACGGTGCTGGTTGGCAAGACCGACCGCAATGGCACGTTCCGTCCCAACTATCTGCGCCAGGACTGGTCGAAAGACCCCTTCGCAAAGGGCGGCAACTCCTATCTTGCCTTTGCACCGCGCCGCCAGGGCCGGATGCTGGCCAAGGAAGCGCGCGAGGCGCTGAAGGATCCGCGCGACACGCTGCCGCTGTTCTGGGCCGGAGAGGCGGTGGCGCCGGCTTACGACCACCACTATCAGCCTCTCGCGGTGCACGGCGCCTATATCACCGGGCGCCGTGTCGCGGAAGATCTCCTGCATTTCCTCAACGATGCTGGTGGCGACCCGGCAAAGTTCGGGCGCTACTACGCACAACGCTATCTCTGAAGCCATCCCGCTTCTGCGCAACCCTGCTATAGGCATTTGTTTGTTTTGATCTTTCGCAGATGTCTCTAAGGTAGCCGCTGGCAAGAGGGACAGCCGTGACGGAGAAACGGGATGTCGGAGGTGAAGTGCCTTTGGCCTGCAGGCGCGGCGCTGGGCGAAGGCCCGCTGTGGTCGCCTGGAGAAGGCGCACTCTACTGGGTGGACATCAAGTCTCCCGCGCTGCACCGCTACCGGCTTGCGGATGGCGATACGACGTCCTGGGTGATGCCGGAGCGCATCGGCTGGGTAATCGAGCGTGCCAACGGCGAAGGCCTGGTCGCGGGCTTCAAGGACCGCGGGTTCGTCTTTCTGACTCCTGGCACCATGGCTGTCGAAGTGATCGGCCAACCGGAACCGGACTATCCCGACAACCGCTTCAATGACGCCAAGGCGGACTCCCAGGGGCGGATCTGGGCCGGAACCATGGATGACAACGAGCGCGAGGCCAGCGGCTGCCTTTACAGGCTCGATCCCGACCTGGACTGGCACCGCGTCGACAAGGGCTATGTGGTCAGCAACGGTCCGGCCCTCAGCCCGGACGAAAGCGTGCTTTATCACACCGACACGTTCGAAGGCACGATCTACGCTTTTGATCTGTCATCCGATGGACGTCTGAACGGCAAACGCGTGTTCGCCAAGATCCCGGAAGGCGACGGCTATCCGGACGGCATGACCTGCGATGCCGAAGGCGGGCTTTGGGTGGCGCATTGGGGCGGCTGGCGCATCAGCCGCTTCCGCCCGAACGGCGAACTGGACCGGGTCATCGAAATGCCGGTCGGCCAGGTCACGAGCTGCGCCTTCGGCGGCGAAAAGCTCGACCGCCTTTTTGTGACCTCGGCCGCTGTCGGGCTCAGCGACCAGGAGTTGGAGGACCAGCCGCTCGCCGGAGCCCTCTTCGAGATCGACCCCGGCGTTACCGGCGTGGCGCCCGGCCGTTTCGGCGGCTAGCTCCTACTTCTTCCCGGCCTTCTTGGCCTTTTTCGCGGTCTTCTTCGCTTTGCCCGCTTTCGGCTTGGCGCCGAGGGAGATGCCGTTGAAGTCGGCGATGACGTCGGCCAGCATGGGCATGTGCCAGTCGCCGCGGCCCATCGCCAGTGCCATGGTGTAGCTCTGCTGCACGGAGGAGGCGACCACCGTGGTCAGTTTTTCGGCGTTGGCCAACTGGTTGTAGTAGCGGATGTCCTTGTCGCAGTTTGCCAGGGTGAACTCATGCGCCTTGGGATCGCGGCCGATGACCCATTTGCTGAGGTTCTGGAAGAACCCGCTGTTGAGTCCGCCGGCGGTGATGACGTCGTAGAACTTGTCCAGCGGCACGCCGGTTTTTTTGGCGGTGGTGTAGGCCTCGGCGAAGATCGCCGAATAGCTCATGGCCACGAAGTTGTTGATCAGCTTGATCTTGTGGCCTGAGCCGATGGGTCCGACGTGGATGATGTTCTCCGCCCAGGTCTCGATGATCGGCAGCACCTCTTTCAGGGTCTTGTCGTCGGACCCGACGAAGGTGTTCAGCAGGCCCTGCTCGGCTTCCTTGGGGGAGCGGCCGAGGGGCGCGTCGATCAGGCGTACGCCGAGCGGCTTCAGCTCTTCGGCCAGGGCGATCGTCGAATTGGGATCGGCGGTCGAACAGTCGACGATGATCAGGCCTTTATGAGCCCCGGCCTTGATGCCGTCGGCCCGGTGGATCAGGTCCTCGACCTGAACGGACGAGGTGACGCAGAGAAAGATCACGTCACAGTCGCGCGCCATCTGCGCCGGGCTCTTGGCCTCCTTGGCGCCGCGCTTGACCAGGTCTTTCACCGGCTTCTTGTTGCGGTGGCCCATCACCTCCAGGGGATAGCCCTTCTCGACGATGTTCTTCGCCATGCCGTGGCCCATCAGCCCGACACCGATGAAGCCGACTCTCTGTTTCGCTGCGCTCATTTACCTCAGTCCTTCCATTTACGCCCGGCCCGCCTCCAGGCGGGCGATTGAGGCGCCAGGTATTCTCAGTTGCTGGCGACGACGTGCTGACGCTGCTCACCCAGGCCTTCGATGCCCAGGGTCATGACGTCGCCGGGCTTCAGGTAGGTGGGCGGGTTTTGGCCCATGCCGACGCCGGGCGGTGTGCCCGTGGTGATGATGTCGCCGCTCTGCAGCGACATGAAGCGGCTGACGTAGCTGACAAGATGGGCGACCGGGAAGACCATGGTCTTGGTGCTGCCGTCCTGATAGCGGTGGCCGTTGACCTCCAGCCAGATCGGCAGGTTCTGCGGGTCCGGCACTTCGTCTGACGTCACCAGCCAGGGGCCGACGGGACCGAAGGTGTCGGCGCTCTTGCCCTTGACCCATTGACCGGTTCCTTCGAGCTGAAAGGCCCGTTCGGAAACGTCGTTGACCACGCAGTAGCCGGCGACATGGGACAGTGCGTCGGCCTCCTCGATGTGATGCCCGGGCGTCCCGATCACCACACCTAACTCGACTTCCCAGTCGGTTTTCTCCGATCCGTCGGGAATGACGACGTTGTCGTTGGGCCCGCAGATGCAGGAGGTGGCCTTCATGAAGATCACCGGCTCGCGCGGCACGTCGACGCCGGATTCCTTGGCGTGATCGGCGTAATTCAGGCCGATGGCCACGAACTTCCCGGCCTGGCCGACGCAGGGCCCGATGCGCGGCGTGCCTTCGATTTCCGGCAGGTTTTCCAGGTCCAGCCCCTTCAGGGCGTCCAGATTTTCGGGAAGCAGCGCCGCGCCGGTCAGATCGCCGATCTGGCCCGACAGGTCGCGCAGAATCCCCTTGCGGTCGACGGCTGCCGGCTTTTCCCGTCCGGGTGTTCCATAGCGCAGCAATTTCATGGCATGTCTCCTTATGCTCTTATGTTCTTCCTGGTTCTTTCGGTCGGTTTTTCCGGGCCGGTCTATTGGACCGGGGTCAAGACCGGTCGGCCTGCAAAGTGCGCCCGCAGGTTCTGAACGACAAGATCGCCCATGGCGTGACGGGTCTCGACAGTGGCGCTGGCCGCGTGCGGCTGCAAGACCACCTGATCCATGGTCAGAAGCGCTTCGGGCACCTTGGGCTCTTCGGCGAAGACGTCCAGACCGGCGCCGCCCAGGCGCCCGTCCTGCAGGGCTGCGACCAGTTCCGGTTCGTCGACCACCGACCCGCGGGCGACGTTGATCAGAACGCCGTCCGGCCCCAGGGCGTCGATGACTGGGCGGTTCACGATGTTGTGCGTCGCCTCACCACCCGGGCAGATCGCCACGAGGTAATCGCTGTCTTTCGCCATGGCGACCAGGTCGTCGTAGTAGCGGTATGGCACGTCGTCCTGCCGGCTGCGGCCATGATAACCGATTTCCATGCCGAAGACCGAAGCCTTGGTCGCGATGTCCTTGCCGATGCGCCCCAGGCCCAGAATCCCCAGCCGCTTGCCGCGGATGCTTCTGGTCAGGTGCATGTTCGCCTCCAGCCAGCGGCCTTCGCGGACGTAGCGGTCGCCGGCGCAGATCTGCCGGGAGGTCGCGAGCAGAAGGGCGATCGCCATGTTGGCGACATCGTCGTTCAGCACGTCCGGCGTGTTTGTGACAATCACGTTGCGCTTTGCCGCGTGGGGCAGGTCGATGGAATCGACGCCGACGCCGTAGCAGCCGATGATCTCCAGGTTCGGAAGAGCGTCCATCAGTGCGGCGGAAGCCCCCAGATGCCCGTTCGTGCCGATGGCCCGCACAGCGCCGCCGACTTCGGCCAGCAGGGCGTCGCGGTCTTTCGCCTCCCAAAGCCGATGGACCGTGAAGTCCGCGTCCAAGGCTTCCATGACGTGCGGCATCATTGGGCCGACTAGTACAAGCTCCGGCTTCACTCTCTGTTTCTCCGTGATACGAGGGCGCCCTCGGGGCCTCAGGACCGCAAGGCCGCAAGGCAAGGGGCGCCGGGACATAAGGGCATGGGCAAGGTGCGCTAGGGCGGATCTGGAGGTTGCGTGGCTGGCCCTCTGGCGGGGCGTCCAAGATCAATAGCAAACCTCCGGCCCAGCGCCAAGGCGACAGCGAAGGGATGCTGCATCCCCCGGACCAGATCTCCATAACCAGATCTCCACAACCAGATCCCCATATGCAGATGCCACGTTGCGCAGCCCGCGCGGCATGGCCACAATCAGCGCCCGTGATGACCGCGGCATGCGGATGCCCGCCGCTTGCCGGCCGGCCGTCACCAATGAAAAGCATCCAGGGCGCGAAAGCACGTTGGGGCCGAAAAGCACCCAGAGGCGGGGAGGAACGCGGCGTGAAAGTTCTAATTACCGGCGGAGCAGGCTTCATCGGCCTGCGGTTGGCGCAGGCATTGTTGCAGCGCGGTAGCCTGACTGCACCGGACGGTGCGGCGGCGGGCATCGACTCTCTGCTGCTGTTCGATGTCGCGGCACCGCCGGAGCGCCCGGCCTGGGCCGACGAGCGGGTGGTCTTCCAGACCGGCGATATCTCAGATGCGGCCACGGTTGCCGGCCTCATCGACCGCGACGACATCTCCGTCTTTCACCTGGCCTCGGTGGTCAGCGGGGGCGGGGAAAAGGACTTTGATCTTGCCATGCAGGTCAACCTGCGCGGCGGCCTGAACGTTTTCGAGGCCCTGCGGGCCCGCGACGGTCTGCCGCGCCTGGTCTTCGCCAGTTCGATCGCGGTCTTCGGCGGTGCGGGCATGCCCAGGGTCGTCGGCGACAGCGTGAAGCAGACGCCGCAAACGACCTACGGCATGACCAAGTCCGTGTGCGAACTTCTGGTGAACGACTACACGCGAAAAGGCTTCTTCGACGGGCGTTCCGCCCGCCTGCCGACGGTGATCGTGCGGCCGGGCAAACCCAACCAGGCGGCCTCCAGCTTCGTGTCCGGCCTGTTCCGCGAGCCCTTGAACGGAGAGCCTTGCAAGATCCCTGTGGCGGCGGAGACCGTGATGCCGGTGCTCAGCTACCGCTCCATTGTCGAGGGCTTCATCGCCTTGCACGAGGCCGACGCCGCGGCTCTGGGGGACGACCGCGCGTTCAGCCTGCCGAGTTTTACGGTCACTGTTGCGGAAATGATCGAGGCCCTGAACCGCGTGGCCGGGGATCGGGCGCTGGGGGAGATCGTTTTCGAACCCGATCCCTTCATCGAGCAGATCGTTGCCGGCTGGCCGAAAGACGCCTCCTATGAGCGCGCAACGGCCCTCGGCCTCCCCAAGGACGCGAGCCTGGATGCCATCGTCGCAGCCTATATCGAGGACTATCTGTGACCGCGCCGCGCCCCGTCATTGCGGTTGACTGGGGCACATCATCGTTTCGCGCCTATGCCCTGGGTCCCGACGGAGCGACCCAGGACCACCGTGCCTCAGAGTCCGGTATTCTGCGGGTTGCCGGTGGGGATTTCGCAACCGCCTTTCGGCAGCAGATCGGCGACTGGCTGGACGAACGGCCCGACGCGCTGGTCGTCATGAGCGGCATGATCGGCAGTCGGCAGGGCTGGATGGAAGTGCCCTACTGCCCCTGTCCCTGCGATCTTTCCATGCTGGCCGCTGGGCTGAAACGTCTGGACTGGCCGGATTCGGCGCACTGGCCGGGGGTCGAGGTCTGGGTTGTACCCGGCCTCAGCGCCGAAACCGCACCCGGCCTGCCCGATGTCATGCGCGGCGAGGAGATGCAGATCTTCGGTGCCTTGCCCGATCTCTCTGCCGAAGGGTCCGGCGAGCGGGCGGTGGTCTGCCTGCCCGGCACTCACAGCAAGTGGGCGAGCGTCGCCGGCGGGGCGGTGACGGGCTTTGCCACCTACATGACCGGCGAGGTCTATGACGTTCTGCAGGGGCACTCCATCCTCGGGCGGCTGATGACCGCGGAACCGGCGGCAGCGGACGCCTGGTTCGAGCAGGGGGTCGCGCTGGGGGCCGAGGGTGCCTTGCTTCGGGTGTTGTTTTCGGCGCGCAGCCGCGTGCTCAGCGGCACCCTTCCGGAAAGCGCCGTGCGCAGCTACCTCTCCGGCCTCCTGATCGGCCATGAGGTTTCGGCGGCGCTGTGCGATCTCGAATACCCGCCGGCCCAGATCGCCCTGCTCGGCGCACCGGCGCTAGAGGCGCTTTACGAGGTTGCCCTGCGCAACCTCGGGTGCGATGTAAAGCGTCTCGATGCCGAGGTGGCGGCCCAAGGCCTGTTTCAGGTGGCCCGGAGGCTGCTTGACGGCGACACCATCGCGAGGATGCGATGACCGATTTCAGGTCCTGGATGGACAGAATGCCGCTGGTTGCCATCCTGCGCGGCGTCAAGCCGGAGGAGGTTGTCGCCATCGGCCAGGCCTTGCTGGCCGAAGGGATCGGCATCATCGAGGTGCCGCTGAACTCCCCCAGACCCCTGGACAGCATCGCCGCCCTGGCCGAAGCCTGCGGCGGCGAAGCCCTCGTCGGAGCAGGGACGGTGCTGGATCCCGCCGACGTCGAAAGGGTCGCCGGGGCGGGCGGGCGGCTGATCGTCACCCCCAATGCAGGCGTGGCCGTTGTCAGGGCGGCAAAGGATCGGGGTCTCTATGCCGTGCCCGGCTTTGCCACGCCCACCGAAGGGCTTGCCGTGATCGAGGCCGGCGCCGATGCGGTGAAACTGTTTCCGGCAGAGGCCAATCCGCCGCCGGTGGTGAAGGCCATGCGGGCGGTGTTCCCGCCCGATCTTCCGGTCCTGGCGGTCGGTTCCATCACGCCGGAGAAGATCCCGGGGTACTGGGCGGCGGGGGCCAGGGGCTTCGGACTGGGCGGCAGCCTCTACCGGCCGGGCGACGATGCCGCCGCCGTGGCCGGCCGCGTGCCTGCCTTCCGCGAGGCGGTGGCCGCAGCCAAGGCTGCTGAAGCCTAAAGAAAACTAGAGAGAAATCTCGCCGCCAACTGCGATCTTGCCGATCTGCGGAT
Source organism: Rhodospirillales bacterium BBD 1991-14 (assembly GCA_001657395.1). GTDB lineage: Bacteria > Pseudomonadota > Alphaproteobacteria > Kiloniellales > Kiloniellaceae > Pelagibius. The sequence continues at coordinate 34,564 of LYSY01000009.1, forward strand.
CGCAGTTCTCGATGTAGCGCAGCAGGGGCGCCCAGTCCTCCTGCAATTCCTCGTTCCTTTGGCCTGAGAGGTCGAAGATGCTGAGGCCCTGGCCCGCGATTTCGGTGTAGACCGTCCGGTGCCGCAGGCGGCCCACCCCGACGTGGCCGACGCCGAGCATGAAACTGTCCAGTTGCGCGGCGGAGCGGGTGCCCAGCTGCACCCGGTTGCGCACCACAGCGACCGCGGTCTTGCTCTTGCGGATCGGCTTCAGGGAATCGAGCCTCTTCAGGAAATCCCCCGTCGCCTCGACATCGAAGCCCGACGGCAGTACCGGGACCACCACGACATCGGCGATGCGCAGCAGGTCGTCGATCTTGCCCATTTTCATGGCCGCCGGCGAGTCGATGACCAGCCTGTCGACGGCTTTCGGCATCTTGCCGGGGCCGTCGCGCCAGTCGAGCGGGGTGATCGCCCCGGCGTCCTCAGGGCGTTTCTTGACCCAGCCGAGGGAACTGCCCTGCTTGTCGGCATCGGCGAGGGCCGTGCGCAGGCCGGCATTGGCGAAGACAGCGGCGAGATGGGTGGCGACCGTGGTCTTGCCACAGCCGCCCTTCGTGTTGGCGACGAGAACCGTAATCATGCCGGGAAAGGTACCTCAGATTCTCCCCAAAGGCCCGACCGAATTCGGTCGTTACCGGTCTGGGAAGCGCTCTTTCCGGAGCCCCGGTCCGCTCTAGCGCTGGGCCTCGTGCCAAAACGGCTTGGTCTTGGCAAAGGCCTTCCAGGTCGCACGCATTTCAGGTTCGAACTGGGTGACGCCATGGGCGTACCAGCCGATGACCTTGCCCGCGGCCTGCTCCAGGCCCGCCGGGCGGCGGCGCCCAGCTTGCGGGCTGGTGAGGTCCGCCAGCAGGGTCTCGGCCACGGCCACGTCGTTCAGGTGGCCGAGGCTTTCCTGCAGGCTGCGCATTGCCTTGATGTACGGCGCGGCCTTCCTCTGCGGATAGAGATCCCGGAAGAACTCGGTGGTGTAGCGCAGCTTCTTCATGCCGATGCGCACCCTGTGGCGCTGTTCGATCGAAAGATGGGCAAAGCGGCGGCCCAGTTTCAGGGTCTTGCGGTGGCGCTTGCTCAGCAACTTGTCGGCCAGGGTGATCAGCGGCTGGTCGAGCCAGACCGCCTGGGCCGGTGTCAGGTCGGCGCAGTGCCAGGCCCGGTCCTCCAGCCAGCCGCCCAATTGCAGGATGAAGCGCGTGTAGCGCGGGTCGCTGAGGGCATGGCGCACCTGGGCATAGGCCTCTGCGCGGCGTTCGGTCACGGCCTTGCGGAGGACCGCCAGGTCCTTGTCGCCCTCCCGGTTCAACTCCAGCGGCGCCAGCAGGTCGGCCAGGAAGACATCCCAGTCGCGCGCCGGACCCAGCGCGCCGAGGATCCAGCGCGCTTCTTCGTTCAGGCGGCTGCGGTGCTCGGGCGGCAGCAGTTCGGAGAACACCGAGAGGGCCGAGCGGAAGCGCCTGAGGCCGACACGCAACTGGTGCACGCCCTCGGGATCGCTGCCCTCCAGGGCGGCCGCCTCGTTTGCCGTCCAGTGGAGGAGACAGGATTCGAAGATGGCCGCCAAGGCGTCGTCGGCCTTCATGTCCGCCTTCAGGGCCAGCGGCTTGGCGCGGTGCCAGGCGGGCCGGCGCCCGGTCGCCAGCGCATATCCGCGGGTCGACTTGCTCCGGGTTTCCAGTTGGGTCGGCGCAATGTCCTGCAGAGAAAGCGCAAGGTCGAAGAGGGCGCGGGGGGAGCCCTCGACCAGTTCCAGCTCGATTTCGGCGAGCGGCTGGACCGTCCCGGCCGCCTCGATCTGGCCGCGGTCGAAAGCGGCTTCGATGACCTTGAGACGGCCGAGGGAGTCCGTGCCGTTCACCTTCTGCACTTCACGGTGCACACGGGTGGTGAACACCGGGCGCAGTTCGCCGGGCAGGATCAGCCCCAGGGCGGCGCGGATGCTCGGATCGTCGACGATATCGGGTTGCGGCTCGAGGGACGGGACCGGTCCCTCCCACTCGCTGCGGCTGAACAGCCCCGCCGCCTCGGCATCGCCGCTCTTGACCGTCTGGATGAAACGTTCGCCGTCCCGGCGTATGCGGAACGCCAGTCCGCGCTTGCGCAGCCGCAGGTCCGCGGTGTCGTAGTAGACGTTCTCGAGATTCTTGGTCTTGGGCGCAGATTCCTGCCCGCCGCAGAGCTGGGGCGCCTGCCAGAGCCGCTCGAGAACCGCCGGCTCCGCCGTCAGCTTCAGTTCGATTTCCGTTCCTGTGGAAGGTTCACCCGCCATCGAAAGTGTCCATACTCCTGGTGTTTCGGCACGCTTGGTGATCGCATCGGCAAACAGCGTCCAACCCGGCAAACTGCCGTTCTTGCTTCCGAAGTCAGCCTATCGTGTTATGGACGCCAGCCCGAATTCTTTCGTCGCCCTCACCGGATTTGATGCACGGCGAGGGCGATCATTTCATTTTTGTTAAACTATACCTTTGCGGAAATTCATCCATACCCGCAAGAAAAAAACAGACGTCTTGGTCATCGTAACCACGCTACGAGCCCATTAAGATTCGTATGCGAACAAGAATTGGCGGGATTCAATGCCTCATCTGCTGCTGCTGCGCCACGCGAAATCCAGCTGGGACGATCCCTCCCTGGCGGACTTTGATCGTCCCTTGGCCCCGCGCGGCGAAAGGGCTGCCCGGGAGATGGGGAAGTGGATCGGCAAGCGCAAGTGGCGCCCGATGCTGGTGCTGTGTTCCACGGCGGCCCGTGCGGTCCAGACCCTGGACCTGGTTCTGGCGGAACTGCCGAAGGCGCCGGAGGTACGCCTCTACAAGTCGCTCTATCTGGCCCCGCCGAGCCGCATGCTGCGCCTGCTGGCCAGCCAGCCAGCCGAGACCGGCAGCATCATGATCGTGGCGCACAACCCGGGCATGGAAAACCTGGCGATGCAGCTTGCGGCGGACGACAGCTCGACCGCCGCGCGGTCGATGGCCGAGAAGTATCCCACCGCCGCCTTGGCGCACTTCAAGCTTGTGGCCTGGCCGGAGGCGGGGGGCGGCGGCGCCGTGCTGAAGGACTTCGTGCGGCCGCGGGATCTTGGATAGCTCTGTGGGCGGGCCGGAGGCGTAGAGCGGCGGCGCTGCCCGGGGTGCCGTGTTTCCAAAGGCCGGAACATGCTCTAGCCTGCCGGAAAGATGCAAACAGGAGGAATACGGCCCGTGAAGATCGCAGAAATGGATCGGCGTCTGCGCAGCCAAAGCTGGTTCAACAACCAGGACAATCCCAGCATGACGGCGCTCTACCTGGAGCGCTACCTGAACTATGGTCTGACGAGGGACGAACTGATGGGCGGCAAGCCGATCATCGGCATCGCCCAGACCGGCAGCGATCTTTCCCCCTGCAACCGCATCCATGTGGACCTGGCGCGGCGGATGCGCGACGGCATCCGCGATGCCGGCGGGGTCGCCTTCGAGTTTCCGGTCCATCCGATCCAGGAAAGCGGGCGCCGTCCGACGGCGGCGCTCGACCGCAATCTCGCCTATCTCGGGCTGGTGGAGATCCTCCACGGCTACCCCATCGACGGCGTGATCCTGACCACCGGCTGCGACAAGACGACACCAGCCTGCCTGATGGCCGCGGCGACGGTCGACATGCCGGCAATCGCCCTCAACGGCGGGCCGATGCTGAACGGCTGGTGGAACGGCAAGCGTGTCGGTTCCGGCACCATCGTCTGGGAGGCGCGCAAACGCCACGCGGCCGGTGAGATCGGCTACGAGGAGTTTATCGCCATCGTCGCCGCCTCGGCGCCCAGCGCCGGCCACTGCAACACCATGGGAACGGCCTCCTCCATGAACTCCCTGGCCGAGGCGCTGGGCATGATGCTGCCCGGCTCTGCGGCCATTCCGGCGCCCTACCGCGAGCGCGGGCAGATGGCCTACGACACCGGCAGGCGCATTGTCGAGATGGTCTGGGAGGAACTGACTCCCTCCAAGATCATGACCCGCGAGGCCTTCGAAAACGCCATCGTGGTCAATTCGGCGATCGGCGGGTCGACCAACTGCCCGCCCCATATCACCGCCATTGCGCGTCATATGGGCGTGGAGCTGGAGATCGAGGACTGGCAGAACCTGGGCCACGACATCCCGCTGCTGGTGAACATGCAGCCGGCGGGGGAGTATCTGGGTGAGGACTACTTCCGCGCCGGCGGCGTTCCCGCCGTCATCGGGGAGCTGATCCGCGCCGGAAAGATCAAGACCGACGCCATGACCGTTTCCGGTCAGACCATCGGCGACATGCACAGCGACATCGTGGCCAGCGACCGCGCCGTGATCCGCTCCTACGACGAACCCTTGATGGAAGACGCCGGCTTCGTGGTGCTTTCGGGCAACCTCTTCGACGCCGCGATCATGAAGACCTCGGTGATCAGCGAAGACTTCCGCCGGCGTTATCTCTCCACGCCCGGTGCGGAGAACAGTTTCGAAGGCCGGGCCATCGTTTTCGAGGGGCCGGAGGACTATCACCAGAGGATCAACGACCCCGCGCTGGAGATCGACGAGACCTGCCTGCTCTTCGTGCGCGGCGCCGGGCCGATCGGCTACCCGGGTTCGGCGGAGGTGGTGAACATGCAGCCGCCCGACGCCCTCATCAAGGCGGGCATTTCCGAACTGCCGACCATCGGCGACGGGCGGCAGAGCGGCACCTCCGGCAGCCCCTCGATCCTCAACGCCTCGCCGGAATCGGCTGCGAAGTCGGGACTGGCGATCATTCAGACCGGCGACCGCGTGCGCGTCGACCTCAACACCCGAAGTGTCGACCTGCTGATCAGCGATGAGGAGATGGACGCGCGCTGGGCGGCCTACGAGCCGCCGGCATTGAAGCACCAGACGCCCTGGCAGGAGATCTACCGCGGCATGGTCGGGCAGCTTGCCACGGGCGGCTGTCTGGAACCGGCGGTGCACTACCACCAGGTGGTCAAGGACCTGCCGCGGGACTCTCACTAGGGCGCGCTGCCGCAGTTAGGAATGATCGCGAAGAAGGGGGGACGGAAGAATGGGCGAGCGCCTGGCGGGCAAGACCGCGCTGGTCACCGCGGCGGCACAGGGGATCGGGCGGGCGACGGCGCTGGCCTTTGCCGCCGAGGGGGCCCAGGTCCTGGCAACCGATATCAACGTCGACCGGCTGGAGGAACTCGGCGGCACGCCGGGTATCATGACCCGGCGGCTGGACGTTACGGATGCCCAGGCGGTGCACAGCCTGGCTGCGGAACTGCCGCCGCTGAACGTGCTCTGCAACGTGGCCGGCTTCGTGCACAACGGGACCATCCTGGACTGCCCGGAGGACGACTGGGACTTCTCCTTCGACCTCAACGTCAAGTCCATGTACCGCATGATCTCGGCCTTCCTGCCGGCGATGCTGGATGCCGGCGGCGGCTCCATCGTCAACATGGCCTCGGTGGCCTCCTCCCTGCGCGGTCTGCCCAACCGCTGCGTCTACGGGGCCAGCAAGGCCGCGGTCATCGGCCTCACCAAGTCGGTGGCGGCTGATTTCATCAAGCAGGGGCTGCGCTGCAACTGCATCTGCCCGGGCACCATCGAATCGCCCTCTCTGGACGACCGTATCGCCGCCTTCGACGACCCGGTCGAGGCGCGCAAGGCCTTCATCGACCGCCAGCCCATCGGCCGCCTTGGCACGGCGGAGGAGATCGCCGCCATGGCGGTCTACCTGGCCAGCGACGAGTCGGCCTATACCACCGGCACGGCGATGGTGGTCGACGGCGGGGTGACGCTTTAGCGTCGTATCGACTTGCGTCGAAAAACCTAAAGGCCTTCCAGAAACCTGTCGCGGGCGCGTACGGCGGCTTGGATGTGCTCGACGGTGAGGCCGCAGCAGGCGCCGATGATCCGGGTGCCTTGCTTCAGCCAGTCGAGGAAGAAGTCTTCCATGCGCTGGGGGTCGATGACGTCGACGAAACGCCAGTCCGGCATTTCGAAGTAGCCGCCGTCGGGGTAGGCCATCAGGGTGCCGTCGAAGACCTTGCGGGTCTCGGCCTGTGCGGCGGCGATGAGGTCGGCGCCCGAGTGCATGCAGCCGGCGGCATCGACCCCGGCGCCCGGCAGCAGGCCGGTGACTGCGCTCAGCGGCAGGTCGTCGACATGATAGAAACTGATCGCCTCGCCCCGGTCATTGCGCCGGGCGCTGAGGCCGAACCAGATCGGCAGGCCCGTGGCCTGGGCGGCCTCCAGGGCGAGCTTTGCCCGGACTGGGTGATACATCATCTCCAGGATAATCAAATCGACACCGGATGCTTTCAGGATTCCCGCCAGCTCGTGGAGGGCGTCTGAAAGCGCGGCATCGCTGGGTATGGCGCTGAGATCGCTCTTGTCCGTGCCTTCGGCGATCGGGATCATGTGGGAGAGGGAGCCGGCGACCACAGCCTTGCCCCCCGGCGCGGCCTCACGGGCATTCAGGGCGGCTTCGACGGCGCGGCGGTTGATCTCCTCGACCCGGTCGCCGTATCCGGCGGGCGAGAGCATCAGCCGGGAGGAGGCGAAGGTGTTGGCGGTGATCACCTCGGCCCCGACGGCAATATAGTCCCGGTGGATTTCGCTGAGCAGCCGGTCATTCTCCAGAGTGGCGACGCCGCACCAGGCCGCCGGGTCCATATCGACGCCGCGGCGCTGCAGCTCTGTGCCGGTGGCGCCGTCCAGGATCACCACGCTGCCGTCATCGAGGCGGCCTTTGAGTTTTTCGTAGGACATCAGGGCACCGCCGCTAGCTTTCTTTCATAAGGAGTTGCCACAGGGAGTTGCTCACAATGCTTGTCGGTCGCGACGGCATGGGCGTCAAGGTATTCCGGGTCGTGTTGAAGCCGATCGAAAGCCTCATGGACCTTGGTAAAGGTCTCTTCTTTCTCCACTGCCGGTGATTGCCACTTCATCCTTGGTCAAGCCTCTTGAAGACTGATTTACCTCAGCCTTTCAACATGTTGAGATTGCGCTGGCTGAGCATCATGGAGGTCTGGAGAATGGAAAGCACAGCGTTTTTGACGATGGATTGGCTTCACGGCGATCTTGCGATTGCCGCTTTCATCGCAGGGGTCTGGACTGTGACGGTGCTGAGCCCGGGGCCCAATCTGCTGGCAACGCTCCATACGACCGCGCGCGGCGGCGCCCGCGCTGGCGTGACGACGGCCGCCGGCATTGGTCTCGGCACGGCGATCTGGTCGGGGCTCAGCCTGGCGGGTCTGGCGGTGCTCTTCGAAACCGTGACCTGGGCCTACACGGCGGTGAAGCTTGCGGGTGCGGCCTATCTCATTGTCATCGGCCTGAAGCTGCTGCTGCAGCGCAACGCCGGCGCCGCCCCCGTCCATCCGGCGCAGGCCGCGCCGGTGCCGGGCGGTCTGCGCCGGGCCTTCCTCTTCGGGCTGGCCACCGACCTCGCCAACCCCAAGGCTGCCGCCTTTTTCGCTTCGCTGTTCGCGGTGTCCGTGCCTGCCGGGGCGCCTCTGGCCTTTCAGGCCGGGATCTGTGCGCTGGTCGTGGCGATCGCCGCCGGCTGGTATGCCCTGGCGGCGCTGATCTTTTCGCGGCCCCGGGTTGCGGCGGCCTATGCCCGCGCCCGGCGCTGGATCGAACGGGTGACCGGCGCGCTCTTCATCGCTGCGGGCCTGCGACTGGCGACCGAGCGGTCCTGAGCGCGGCGGAATTCAGGGTCGGGCTGCGGCCTTCACCTTGCGTTCGCGGTAGAGCAGGTAGAGGCCGCTCGCCAGGACGACGCCTGCGCCCGTGACCGTCCAGACGTCCGGCAGGTCGCCGAAGACCAGGAAGCCCAGCAGCACCATGGGTGCGATCTGGGTGTAGTTGAAGGGCGCTAGGATCGGGGCGGGCGCCATGCGGTGGGCCAGGATCAGCAGCCAGTGGCCGAAACCGCCCAGCGCGCCCAGCAGCGCCATCAGGAGCACGCCGGTCAGGTCCGGCGCCTGCCAGGTGAAGGGCACCAGCGGCGTGATCGCCAGAGTGCCGACCAGCGCGGTGTAGAACTGCGTTGTGGCGGCGGGATCGACGCCAGCCAGCTTGCGGGTGGTGATCTGGTAGAGCGCGGCGCCGATGGCCGTCAGCAGCGACAGACCGGCGGCCCAGTGCATTAGGCCGAGGCCGGGACGCACGACCACCAGCACGCCGAGGAACCCGATCATGATCGCGGTCCAGCGCCGCGGCCCGATCCGCTCGCCCAGCAAAGGCACGGAGAGCAGGGCGACGATCAGCGGTGTCGAGAAGAAAATCGCCGAGGTTTCGGCGAGCTGAAGGTACTGCAGGGCGACGAAGTTGGTGCAGGTGGTCGCGAAGAGCAGCAGCGAGCGCAGCACCTGGGTGCCGAGCCGTCGGCTGCGCAGCAGAGCGGCGCCGTTGCGCGGCCAGAGGATCACCAGCGCCAGTACGCAGTGGCCGGTGTAGCGGGCCCAGACCACCTGCTCCGGCGGATAGAACTGCACCAGGTACTTGGCCGTGGTGTCGAGCGCGGCGAAGGTGGTGAAGGCCGCGATCATCAAGGCAATGCCCTGCAGCGGCGCGTGCACCACTGGCTGGATCTGGAGATCTCGGGGCGTCTGCATGGGTGTCGGGCCTCAGCCTCGCGGGTTGGCGCCGGTCCCGGCGGCGCTGCAAGACGCCCAGAGCGGCAGGGAATGCTAACTGGCGCATTCCTGCATCAGTAGCGCCATCTCTGCAGGCCGCCCATGCGTAAACGCAGGGCTGAGCCGGGCATTCCCAAGCGATCGCGCTCTGTCAGTAAGTGGCACGCCCGCCGGAAACGTCGAAGACCGCGCCGGTGCTGAAGGAAGCCTCTGGCGAGGCCAGCCAGGCGATCAGAGCGGCAACCTCCTCGACCTGTCCGAAGCGCCCCATGGGGATCTTCGAGAGCATGTAGTCGATATGCTCCTGGCTCATCTGCCTGAAGATGTCGGTCTCGACCGCCGCGGGGGTGACGCAGTTGACCGTTACGCCGCTGCCCGCGGTTTCCTTGCCCAGCGACTTGGTGAGGCCGATGACCCCGGCCTTGGCGCTGCTGTAGGCAGGGGCGTTCGGGTTGCCTTCCTTGCCGGCGATGGAGGCGACGTTGACCACCCGCCCGTAGCCTCGCTCCAGCATGCCCGGAACCAAGGCGCGGCAGCACAGAAAGGGGGCTGTGAGATCGACGTCGATCACGCGCCGCCAGTCTGCGGGGCTGTACTCCCAGGTCTTCAGGTTGGGGCCGGTGATGCCGGCGTTGTTCACAAGGATATCGACCGGGCCCAGGGCCTCCATCGTCTGAGCGGCTGCGGCGGCAACCGCTTCTTCATCGGTGATGTCGAGGATGCAGGCTTCAGTATCCGCCTCGGTGAAGCCCGTCCTGGCTTCTTCCAAGGCGGCCGCGTCGCGGTCCCAGAGCGCCACCTTCGCGCCTTCCTCCGTCAGGCGCCGGGCGACCGCCAGTCCGATGCCGCGGGCGCCGCCGGTAATCACTGCAACCTGTCCTGCCATACTCCTCGCTCCCCCAATACTGCGCGCTCCCATGCCCAGGTCCTTCTTATCCCACGCCTTTTGCCGGCCGACCTGTGCGACCATAACCCCTGTCGCCTGCGTCCTGAAGGGGCCGCTGCTGCGCGGATTCCGGGGCGCTGCACTCTGCGCAAAGGCGGCGCCGATGCGCCGGATTCGCGTGGAGGGTGGGCTCTTTGACGCCAGGGCTGAAAATAATGGACGCGGTTACGTATACAATATATGGTCAGCATCAATAACAGAAACAAAGCCGGGGGCTATGGGCCCCTGGAACTGGGGAGGCACGATGGCTGACGTCGAGATTTGCGACGTTCGCAAGTCCTTTGGCGCCACTGAGGTGCTTCACGGGGTCGATATTTCGATCCCGGACGAATCGTTCACGGTCCTGGTCGGGCCCTCGGGCTGCGGCAAGTCCACCCTGCTGCGCATGATCGCGGGCCTCGAGAAGGTGACCTCGGGCGAGATCGTGATCCGCGGGCAGGTGGTGAACGAGGTGCCGCCCAAGCAGCGCGACATCGCCATGGTGTTTCAGAACTACGCGCTCTATCCGCACATGAAGGTCTTCGACAACATGGCCTTCTCGCTGAAGCTGGCGAAGGTCGACCCGAAGCAGATCGAAGAGGCCGTGCACCGCGCCGCCGGCATTCTGAACCTGGAGGACTACCTGGAGCGGTTTCCGCGCCAGCTTTCCGGCGGCCAGCGCCAGCGCGTCGCCATGGGTCGCGCCATCGTGCGGGACCCCCAGGTCTTTCTTTTCGACGAACCGCTCTCCAACCTCGATGCCAAGCTGCGGGTGCAGATGCGCACCGAGATCCGCGAGCTGCACCAGCGCCTCAGGACCACCACGATCTACGTCACCCACGACCAGATCGAGGCCATGACCATGGCCGATCAGATCGTGGTCATGCACGACGGGATCGTCGAGCAGATCGGCGCGCCCTTGGACCTTTACGACAACCCGGCCAACGTCTTCGTTGCCGGCTTCATCGGTTCGCCGGCGATGAACTTTCTGCCGGGCTCGGTGGAGCGCGGGGGGCGGGCGCAGGTCACCATGAGCAACGGCACGACGTTGCCGCTGGCCGAGGAAGCCGCGGCCGGCGAAGGACAGCCGGTGGTCTATGGCGTCCGGCCCGAGCACCTGGATCTGGTTTCTGAGAACGACGGTTTTGCCGCCGAAGTGGTGGTGGTCGAGCCCATGGGCTCCGAAACCCAGGTGCTGGCGCGCCTTGACGGGCGCGAGATCATCGCCGCCTTCCGCGAACGCCATGAGTTCCATCCGGGCCAGCGCATCCACCTGCGTCCCAACCTGGCGAAGGTTCATCTCTTTCATCAGGAGTCCGGACAGAGGCTCTAGAGAGAAACGGCGGGGCAGCAAAAAGCCCGCCACGATAAGCCCACAGCGATAAAAAGGAATGGGAGGAAAGGTTATGCAGCAGAAATTTACGCGTCGTTCGATTCTGAAAGCGACGGCGGCGACCGTGGCCGGCGCGGCAGTGGCCGGCAGCGACCTTTTGGACTGGAGCTCCGCCTGGGCGGCCGATGCGCCCTTCAAACCTGAAAGCGGCGCCAGCCTTCAGGTCTTGCGTTGGAAGCGTTTCATCCAGTCGGAAGAAGACGCCTTTATGGAACTGGTTGCGGCCTTCACCAAGGCAACCGGCATCGAGGTCGAGGTGCTGAACGAGTCGATGGACGATGTGCAGCCGAAGTCCTCGGTGGCGGTCAACGTCGGCGCCGGTCCTGACCTCATCTGGGGTCTTTACTCGCTGCCGCACCTTTTCCCGAACAGGTGCACCGACCTTACCGATGTCGCCGATTATCTGGGCGGCAAGTACGGCGGCTGGGTGCCGGCGGCGGAGACCTATGGCAAGAGCGGCGACAAGTGGATCGGTATCCCGATGTGCTTCGGCGGCAACTACATCAACTATCGCAACTCCGCCGTCGAGAAGGCCGGCTTCAAGGAAGTGCCGCAGGATCTCGAGGGCTTCCTGGCACTCTGCGAGGCGATGAAAGGCGGCGGCATGCCGGCGGGCATGGCGCTCGGCCACGCCACGGGCGATGCCAATGCCTGGGTCCACTGGGCGCTCTGGGCCCATGGGGCGGCCATGGTCGACGAAAACGACAAGGTCATCCTCAACAGTCCGGAAGCGGTCGCGGCCTGCGAGTACGTGAAGAAGCTTTACGATGCCTTCATTCCCGGCACCGCCTCCTGGAACGACGGGTCCAACAACAAGGCCTTCCTGGCCGGGGAAGTCGGGCTCACCAACAACGGCATCTCGATCTACCAGAAGGCGCTGGTCGACGGCCTCGACATCCAGAACGACATGGATCACGCCTACTATCCGGTCGGGCCGGTGGGCGAGCCGACGGAGTTCCACATCGCCTATCCGATCCTGGTGCCGACCTATACCAAGTTCCCCAATGCAGCGAAGGCCTTCATCGCCTTCCTGATGGAAGCCGAGCAGTACAACCGCTGGCTTGAGGGCTCGGTCGCCTACCTGACCCACTCGCTGCAGGCCTTCGAGGGCAATCCGATCTGGACGTCGGATCCGAAGCGCAAGATCTTCAAGGAGGCGGCGAACCGGACCTTCGTGGCCGGCTACAAGGGGTCTGTCGGCCAGAAGGCGGCTTCGGCGATTGCTGAGTTCATCGTTGTCGATATGTTCGCCAACACCGCGACCGGGCAGATGTCCCCCGCCGACGCGGTGGCTGACGCCACCAAGAAGGCGCGGCGGATTTACCGCTAGAGCCCCAACCCAGGGAAAGCCCGGGAAAGCCAGGGAAAGGATGCCGGCTTGCTCACGTTTCGTAGCTGCGCCATGCTCTGTCGGTGCGTGACGCGAGCCGGCGCCCGGGCGCCGGAGAAGGCAGCCAGATGACCGATTCGACGCTCCGCCGCAGTGCGGTCGCCATGCCGGGACCAGGGCTCTGGACCCGCCTGAACAACGACCGCAACTGGCTCGGCTTCTGGTTCATGCTGCCGGCTGCGGCGATTCTGGTGCTCTTTCTCACCTATCCGCTTGGCCTCGGCATCTGGCTCTCCCTGACCGATGCCAGCATCGGCAATCCCGGCAAGTTCATCGGCATTCAGAACTTCTACGAAGTGGAATGCTATGGGCCCGACGACTGCGAGAACTACGGACTCTTCGGCGATCACGTGTTCTGGCAGTCGGTCTGGCAGACGATCTTCTACACCACCGTCGCCAGCGTCGCGAAGTTCGCCATCGGCCTCTATCTGGCCCTGCTCCTGAACAATCACCTGCCGTTCAAAGCGATCCTCAGGGCGGTGATCCTGTTGCCCTTTATCGTGCCGACGGTGCTTTCGGCCATTGCCTTCTGGTGGATCTACGACGCGCAGTTCTCGATCATCTCCTGGTCGCTCACCAAGCTGGGCCTGATCGACCAGTACATCGACTTCCTCGGCGACCCCTGGAACGCGCGCTGGTCGCTGATCTTCGCCAACGTCTGGCGCGGCGTGCCCTTCGTCGCCATCACCCTGCTGGCCGGGCTGCAGACCGTGCCGCCCTCCCTCTACGAGGCGGCGACCCTGGACGGCGCCGGGCGCTGGCAGATGTTCCGCCACGTGACCTTCCCGCTGCTCACCCCGATCATCGCGGTGGTGATGACGTTCTCCGTGCTCTTCACCTTCACCGACTTCCAGCTGATCTGGGCGATCACCCGCGGCGGGCCGGCCAACGCCACCCATCTGATGGCCACCCTCAGCTATCAGCGCGCGATCCTGGGTGGCAACATGGGCGAGGGGGCGGCGATCTCCACTGCCATGATCCCTTTCCTGCTGGCGGCGATCATGGTGTCCTGGTTCGGCCTGCAGCGGCGCAAGTGGCAGCAGGGAGAGAGCGATGACTGACGCGGCAAAGAGCGCAGCGGCGGAAAAGGCGGCGGCAAAGGCGGCCGCAAAGGCTGCTGCGAAAGCAGCGGCAAAGGACGATTCGGAGGGCATGGACTTCCTGATGACCCGGCGGACGCGCTGGGTCACCATCTACATCCCGCTCTCCATCATCGTCTTCATTCTGCTGTTCCCGTTCTACTGGATGACGCTGACGGCGCTGAAACCCAACGCGGAACTGCTGGACATGGAGACCACAAATCCGCTCTGGGTGGCGGCACCGACGCTGTCCCACATCTTCCACGTGATCTTCGAGACCGACTATCCGGTGTGGATGTGGAACACCATGCTGGTGTCGGTGGTCGCGACCTTCATTTCGCTGGTGGCTTCCGTGCTGGCCGCCTATGCCATCGTGCGCATCCGCTACAAGGGCTCCCAGTGGGTCGGCGGGCTGATCTTTCTGGCCTATCTGGTGCCACCGTCGATCCTCTTCATCCCGCTCTCTGTGATCGTCCACGCTTACGGCCTCTTCGACACGCCCATGGCGCTGATCCTCACCTACCCGACGATCCTCATTCCTTTTTCCACCTGGCTGCTGATGGGGTATTTCAAGACCATCCCTTACGAGCTGGAGGAGTGTGCGCTGATCGACGGCGCCACCCGCACGCAGATCCTCCTGAAGATCGTGCTGCCGCTGGCGGTCCCCGGCCTGATCTCGGCCGGCATCTTTTCCTTCACGCTGTGCTGGAACGAGTTCATCTACGCGCTCACCTTTATCTCCACCACTTCAAACAAGACGGTCCCCGTCGCCATGCTGTCGGAGTTCGTCGACGGCGACATCTACCGATGGGGCTCGCTCATGGCCGGTGCCCTGCTGGGCTCGCTGCCGGTCGCGATCCTTTACTCCTTTTTCGTTGAGCATTATGTCTCCTCCATGACCGGCGCGGTGAAGGAGTAGCGGCGCCGGACCCGGAAGGAGGACCGGTCCCGGATGCTCATACGAGAAACGGCAGAGAGCGACCTGCCCGCGATCCTGCACGTTCATCGTCTGGCGTTCGGTCAGGACGAAGAGGCGGCCTTGACCGAGGCGATCCTGCGGGATCCGAGCGCACAGCCCGTGGTGTCGCTGCTGGCCCTGGTCGACGGCGAGCCGGCCGGGCACATTCTGTTTTCCCGCGCCGGCCTTTCCAGCTCCCGTTCTTCCGGCCTCGGCTCGTCCAATGTGGAGGCCGGCCCCTCGGCAGCGCTCCTCGCGCCGCTGGCCGTCGTCCCGGCGGCGCAAAGCCAGGGCATCGGCGGCGCCCTGATCCGGCGCGGTCTGGAGGACCTCTCCCGGGCCGGTACGGCGCTCGTTTTCGTGCTCGGCTATCCGGCCTACTATCAGCGCCACGGATTTCAGGCCGCCGGGCGGTTGGGATTCGCCGCCCCCTATCCGATCGCCGAGCGCAACGCCGAGGCCTGGATGGTGCAGATGCTGGGCGACCATTCGCCCGGTAAGGGAGACTGGCAGGTCACCTGCGCGGATACCTTGAACAAGCCTGAGTACTGGGTCGAGTGACGGCGGGAAAGTGCTCTGGACCTCAAGCGCTTTCTGGCCTAAATCCTTGGCATGTCCACAGCCCCTTCAGAGGCCCGGCTGCGTCACCATCCGCCGCTGGGAAGCCCGGTGCCGGCCGTTTTCGACAGTCCGCACAGCGGTAGCACCTATCCCGAGGACTTCGGCAGCATTGCGCCGCTGTCCGTCCTGCGCCGCGCCGAGGATGCCTTCGTCGACGAGCTCTTCAGCGCCGCGCCGCAGCACGGTGCACCCCTGATCACCGCGGAGTTTCCGCGCATCTACATTGACCCGAACCGCGACCTCGTCGACCTCGATCCCGCGATGCTGCAAGGCGACTGGCCTGATCCTCTGGTGCCCAGCCGCAAGACCGAACTGGGGGTCGGCCTGATCTGGCGCCTGATGCCGCCGGACGCCCAGCTCTACGACCGTCTGCTGAGCCCGGCCGAGGTGCGGCGCCGCATCGATACCTGCTGGCAGCCTTACCATGACGCTGTGGCGGGGGCGATCGCCGCGGCGCACCAGCGCTTCGGGCAGGTCTGGCACATCAACTGTCATTCGATGCCGGCCATGGGCAACAGCGGCACCGAGGACGGGCCGGTCGCGCGGGCCGAGTTCGTGCTGGGCGATCGCGACGGCACCACCTGCGCCCCCGAGTTCACAGCCTTCGTGGCCGAACAACTGAAGGGCCTGGGCTACGAGGTGAAGATCAACCAGCCCTATAAGGGCGTCGAACTGGTGCGCCGCTACTCCGATCCCGCCAAGGGCCGCCATAGCCTGCAGGTGGAGATCAACCGCAAGCTCTATATGGATGAAGAGCGGATCGAGAAGAACGGCGGCTTTGACGCGCTCAAGGCCGACATCGACAGGCTTGTCGCTGCAATCTGCGACTACGCCCGCAGCGAAGCTGCGGCGTAAAGCCGATGCGGGCACTGCGGCGGCGGCCCAAGGTGAACAAAAGTTAATGATCAGGTAAAGCGGCCTTCATGGCGGCGCTCCATGTCCTCGGAGTCCCTTTCATCTGCCGAGGAGAACGCAGCCGTGGTATCAGCCTTTGTCCGCCCTGCCCGACAGGCCGCAGCGGCCCGCAGCCCCGCTCCGCAGGGGCGTCTGCCTTCGACACGCAGGGCCCTGGCCGTGGCCGGCCTGTCCGTGGTCCTCTTGGCAGGCTCGCTCGCGCCTGCGGTCGCCCGCCCCGCGCCGGCCAGTTTTGCCGACCTCGTCGAAGATGTCGCCCCGGCGGTGGTGAACATCTCGGTTCTTCAGCGCGGCGGTTCCGAATCGCAACCGCCGCGGGGACGGGGAGGCGACGGCACGCCCTTCCCCCAGAATCCGGAATTCCGGGAGTTCTTCGAGCGTTTCTTCGATCGCCAGATGCCCGGTGGATCCGGCCAGCCGCAGCGCCAGCCGCAGCGTCCGCGGCTGGGCGCCGGGTCCGGGTTCGTCGTCGATCCCGAAGGCTATGTCGTCACCAACAACCATGTCATCGACGGCGCCGACGAGATCACCGTCACACTGCGCGACGGCAAGGCCTACGAAGCCGAGTTGATCGGCGCCGATCCGCGCACCGATCTCGCGCTGCTGAAAGTCGATGCCGAGGGTCCCTTGCCCTTTGTCGCATTCGGCGCGTCCGACGACCTGCGGCCCGGCGACTGGGTGATCGCGGTGGGCAACCCCTTCGGCCTCGGCGGATCGGTGACCGCCGGCATCGTCTCGGCCCGCGGCCGCGATCTGCCGGGCGGCAGCCTGATCGACTTCATCCAGATCGATGCCCCCATCAACCGCGGCAACTCCGGCGGGCCGACCTTCAACAGCGCCGGCGAAGTCATCGGCGTCAACACCGCGATCTATTCGCCCAACGGCGGCAGCGTCGGGATCGGCTTCGCCATCCCTTCGGAGCTTGCAAGCCAGATTGTCGATGATCTGCGCGACGATGGCGTGGTCGAACGCGGCTGGCTGGGCGTACGCATTCAGCCGGTCACCCCGGACATTGCCGAGGGCTTCGGGCTGGAGAGCACCGAAGGCGCCCTGGTGGCTGCGGTGGAACCCGGCAGCCCGGCGGATGCGGCCGGTCTGCGCGCCGGCGACGTGGTCCTGAGCTGGGACGGCAAGCCCGTCACAAGAGTGAAGGACCTCAGCCAACTGGTTGCCGCCACGGAAGTGGAAAAAGAAGCAGAGCTGCGCATCTGGCGCGACCGGGAGGCACGGACACTGACGGTCGTCACCGGCTCCGCGCTCGGCGAGCAGCAGGCCTTGGCGCCCGCTCAGCCGCAGACCGAAGGGTCTGTCCAGAACAGCGAAGCGGTGCTCGGTGACACCGGCGCGACGGTGGCCACTTTGGACGACGAGATCCGCGACGACTTCGGCCTGGCGGACGTGGCCAGTGGCGTCGTCGTGGTGGAGATCGCGCCCGACAGCAATGCCGCGCGCAGCGGCCTGCGCGCGGGTGACATCATCCGCAGCATCGCCCTTGAGCCTGTGCAGACGGCCGAGCAGGCGGCAGAGCGCATCGCCGAACTTGCCGCGGCCGGCGAGTCGGTGGCCGCCATCCGGGCCGCGCGCGGCGGCAGCGAAAGCTTCTTCGCGCTCCGCCTGAACCGGGCCTGAACCGGGCCTGAACCGGGCCTGCACCGAGCTTGCACTGGGCTTGAATCGCGCCTGATGCCGGCCCGAACGACATAAGGCCGGAACGGCATAGGCGCAGGGCGTCGCAGGACGGTTTGCCCAGGCCGCAAAGGGAGTGCCGGCGCCGCCGCGGTGCCCGGCACTCTCCGCTTTTCAGGTTCCCCGCCCGACTGGCCTTCAGGCTTGCAGCCGAAGCAGGAAAGGCCTAACCCTGAGACGGCTTTTCGGGCTTCGTCCCGCCATTGTCCGAGGCAGACCCCATGCGTGTGCTCATCGTCGAGGATGACAAGGAAACGGCAGGCTACATTGCCAAGGGGCTGCGCGAGGCCGGCTACACCACGGAAATCGCCGCCGACGGCAAGGAAGGCCTCCTGAGGGCCGCCAGCGAGGACTTCGATCTCGCGATCGTCGACCGCATGCTGCCGCAGGTGGACGGCCTCGCAGTGGTGGAAACGCTACGCGGGACCAGCAGCACCCTGCCGATCCTCTTTCTTTCCGCCATGGGCGGCGTCGACGACCGGGTGAAGGGTCTGAAGGCCGGCGGCGATGACTATCTGGTCAAGCCCTTCGCCTTCTCGGAACTGCAGGCGCGGGTCGAGGCGCTGCTGCGGCGCCCGGCCGGTGACAAAGTGGAAACCACGTTGCGGATGGCGGATCTCGAGATGGATCTGCTGGCCCGCAAGGTGTCGCGCAAGGGCGAACCCATCGACCTTCAGCCCCGCGAGTTCAAGATCCTGGAGTACCTGATGCGCCACGCGGGTCAGGTGGTGACCCGTACGATGCTGCTGGAGAATGTGTGGAACTACCACTTCGACCCGCAGACCAACGTGGTCGACGTGCACATCTCCCGCCTGCGGCAGAAGATCGACAAGGATTTCGACAAGGCGCTTCTGCACACGGTGCGGGGTGCGGGATACTCGCTTCGTGAGAACGGCTAGGCTCCTCCGGTCCAGCATCTTCCGCCTGGCGCTGATCTATCTCAGTTTCTTCAGTCTTGCGGTTCTTTTCCTGGCGGCGGCGACGTTCTGGATCTCCGCCGGTCAGGTATCGCGCCAGATCGACAGCACAATCGAGGCAGAGGTCCGGGGACTTTCCGAACAGTTCTCCCAGCGCAGCACGCCGGGCCTTATTGAAGCCATCAGACGCCGCAGCGCTGCCGCGGACCGGACCCGCGGCCTCTATCTGCTGACGGATCCGACAGGCCGGCCACTGGCGGGGAACCTCAGCCGCTGGCCCGATGAGGAACCGGACGAGGACGGCTGGCTGACCTTCCGCCTTGCCTTTCCCGACAGTGAAGGCGGCGGTGTCAACTTCGGGCGGGCCCGAATCTTCGTGCTGTCGAGCGGCGCGCGCGTTCTTGTCGGCCACGACGTACGCGAACGCGACCGCCTGTCTGCACAGATCGGTGAGATCCTGGTCTTCAGCCTGCTGGCCATTCTCGGCTTCTCCGTCATCGGTGGGCTGCTCATGAGCCGTGCGCTGCTGCGGCGTATCGAGACGATCAACAGCACCAGCAGGGACATCATGGCCGGCGACCTGGGCCAGCGCGTACCGATGAGTGACCGCGGCGACGAATTCGACCAGCTCGCCGGCAACCTCAATGCCATGCTTGACCAGATCGAGCGCCTGTTGGCCGGGATGCGCCAGGTCAGCGACAACATCGCCCATGATCTGCGCAGCCCTTTGTCCCGCCTGCGCAGCGGTCTTGAGTTGGCGCTGATTGAAAAGCCGGGGTCGGCCGGCTACCGCGAGGCCATCACCAAGGCGATCGGGGAGGCCGACGACCTGCTGCGCACCTTCACGGCGCTCCTGAGAATCGCCCAGGCCGAGGCCGGCACCTCGCGCGACCGCTTCGCGAAGGTGGACCTGAAGGCGCTGGTCGAGGACGTGGTCGAGCTCTACGCGCCGCTGACCGAAGATCTGGAGATCGGGATCGACATGACCCCCCTGCAGAAGGCAAGCCGCCCGGGTGACCGCGACCTGCTGTTTCAGGCCCTGGTGAACCTCATGGATAATGCCATCAAGTTCTCCAAGCGGGGCGGACGCGTTGGCATCGGGGTGGAGCGGCGCGGCAGCCTCGCAGTTCTTTCTGTGCGCGATCGCGGGCCGGGCATCCCCGAGGACCAGCGCGAGCAGGTTCTGCAGCGCTTCGTGCGTCTGGAGCAAAGCCGCAGCACCGCCGGAAGCGGTCTGGGGCTCAGCCTGGTTGAAGCGGTGGCGCATTTGCACGGCGGTCGGCTGGTGCTCGGCGACAACGCTCCGGGCCTGACCGCCACTTTGGAGTTGCCGCTGGCACCGGAGGCGCGTGCGCCTTAAGGGGTAGCCGCCTCGACAAGGCCGGGTGTTCTATCTAGTCTTTGCATCTAGATTCGTTTGGGCGGAGCACCTTGGAAGAGTTCGCCCGGGGTCCCTGCACATCGACGGGGTGCGGTCGCTTGGATCAGGGTGTCGCCTCTTTCATCCGCGAGATGCCGAAGGTGGAGTTGCACGTGCATCTCGAGGGTACCGTTGGCCCCGAGACGCTGCAGCTTCTGGCCCAGCGCAATAGGATTGACCTGCCGCCGGCGCTGATCCGGGCAGCAGACCGGCAGCGTCGCTTCGGCAGCTTCGACAGCTTTGTCCGTGTGTTCATGGCCACGGCCGCCTGCCTGCGCTCGCTCGAAGACTTTCGCAGTCTCGTGGTGGGTCTAGGCCGGGACATGGGGCGCCAGAACATCCGTTATGCCGAGGTCACCTGGACCCCCCAGCTCCATGCGCATTTGGGCTTCGGTGCGGACGACATCCTGGCCGCCCTGAACGCCGGCCGCCGGGAGGTTCTGGAGCGCTGGGGTGCCGAAATCCGCTGGATCCCGGATCTGGTGCGCAGCTATCCGGGTCCGGCCCTGCGCGTTCAGGCCTGGGCATGCTCGGCGGCGGCACGGGACGGCGGCGTGGTGGCGCTTGGCCTGGGCGGGCCTGAGTCCGATGCACCCTTGGATGCCGAGATCGTGGACGCTTTTGCCCGCGCCGCTGCTGCCGGTCTGCCGGCCAACCCTCACGCGGGCGAAGGGGGCGGGCCGCAAAGCGTCTGGGCGACGCTGAAGGCTCTCCGGCCGCGGCGTATCGGACACGGCGTCCGGTCGATCGAGGATGAAGCTCTGGTCCGGCATCTGGCCGATCAGGAGATCGTTCTCGAGGTCTGTCCAACCAGCAACGTCGCCCTTGCCGTCTATCCTTCCTACGAGGAGCATCCGCTGCTCACTCTGCTGTCCGCGGGCTGTCGTGTCACCGTCAATTCCGACGATCCGGCACTGTTCGGAAGCTCCCTCACGGAGGAGTATCTCCGCGCCGTAGACGCCTGCGGCCTGACACTCGACCAGCTTCAGGCCGCCGTGCTGACTGCCGTGCGCGCCACCTACCTGTCCGGGCAGGAGAGAGCCTCGATGGAGGCCAGCTTTGTCAGCGCCTTCGCCGACCTGCGGATCAGGCATGGCCTGGCTCCCGGTGGTGCAGCAGCCCTGCCTGCCGGCGCGGGGGGAGCGAAATGACGGACCTGAAGAGCGAGCGGGAAGCGCAAGCACAGTGGCGTCTGAAAGCCCCCTATGAGGAGATTAAGGTCTTCGATGCCCTCGTCGAGAACGAGTTTCGCGACGAAGGCGCGCAGCGCCGCCATGAGGCGCAGGCTCTGCAGTGGATCCTGCGCTACGCCGCGGACCGGGTGCCGTACTACCGCGATCTCTTCGCCGAGCTGCGGTTGCGCCCGGAGGATGTTCAGGAGCCTGCTGCTCTGTCGAAACTCCCCTTGCTCTCGAAGCTTACCGTGAACGAGGAAAACGAACGCCTGCGCAGCGAAAGCCTGCCGAAAGGCGAAAAGATCTACGGCGTCGTCTCGTCTTCCGGCACCACCGGGCGTCCGGCACGCGTCATACAGACGCAGCGCAACAACGCGATGTTCTCTTTCCTCGGGCAGCGCCATGTGCGCTGGGCGCGTTGGGATCCCATGGCGACGGTTGCGGAGATACGCCTGCCGGTCCAGATGCCGCGCGATGCCGAGGGGCGCATGCTCGAGCTCGGCGAAACCCGCCGGCAAGACGCCTGGCGCTACCTCGGCCGCTTTTTCGAGACCGGGCCCTCGCTCGGGTACAGCGTCTTCAACCCGGTGGACGCTCAGCTCGCCTGGCTCGGCCGGGAGCGGCCCGACTATCTCTCGGGCTATTCAGAGACCCTGGAGCAGATCGCCTTTGCCTGCGGCGCAAGCCCGCCTCCATTGAAACTGAAAGGTTTGCGGGCGATCTCCGAACAGCTCACCGATGCCATGCGCCGGCGCATCACTACCACTTTCAGGGCGCCGGTCACCCAGAACTACGGACTGAACGAGATCGGCATCGTTGCCAGCGGCTGCGAAGCCGGGCGCTACCACGTGAATACCGAGCACTGTCTCGTCGAGATCGTCGATCTGAACGGGCAGCCGGCGCAGCCGGGCGAAAGCGGCCGCATCGTCGTCACCGGCTTGAGCAATCTGGCGATGCCTCTGGTCCGTTACGACACCGATGACATGGCGCGGGTGGAGGAGGGGCCCTGCCCTTGCGGGCGCAGCCTACCGTCGTTCGGCAGTATCGTCGGGCGTTACAGCCGCATCGCCTACCTGCCCGAGGGCACCCTCGGCCACGTCGGCGCCCTGCGCCAGGCGCTGGAGGACATGCCGCAGGACCTGGCGCGTTCGGTCTGCCAGTTTCAGGTGCACCAGTTCCGCGACGGGCGCTTCGAAATGCGCCTTTGCACCGTCGCGCCTCTGCCGCCCGCCTTCCGCGAGCGCATCATGGCCGCCTGGGCGGCAGCGGCGGGCGATGCCGGGCTCTCTCTGCAGTTGGTGGAGGTTGAGCGGATCGAACGGCCGCCAAGCGGCAAGTATCAGGACTTCACCTCTGACTTCATGCCGTCCATGGGCAGTGATGCCCTGCCGGACCCGACGCTGAACCGTCTGCCGGAGTGACGCCGGCAACGGGGCAGGCGGTTACCAGCTGTTGCGCAGCTCGCGCAGCTTCAGGAACACCTCCTTGGCGCTGGGCTCGTCCGACAGGCCGGGAAAGGCTTCGCGCAGGCGGGCGATCACCGTCGGGCTGTGCAAGCGAAAGAAAGTGTTGATCTCCTTTTCCAGGCCAAGGGTCGAAACCATGGCCTTCGCCGGGTCCTGATCCTCGACCCGATCCAGCAGGTCGGCGGCGGCGCCGTTATCCGGTTCCCGGTCCAGGGTGAAGCGCAGGTTGTTGGCGATGTAGTCGTGGCCAGGGTAGATCAACGTGTCGTCGCCGAGCTTCGCGAGCTGCTCGGCGAAGGTGTGATAGAGCTCGTTTGGGTGCCCGCCGTTGTGGCAGTTGCCGGCCCCGGCGTTGAACAGCGTGTCGCCGCAGAAGAGGGCCGGCTGATCCGTGCGGGAGAGCAGGCAGACATGGCTCATGGTGTGGCCGGGCGTGTCGAGCACCTCCAGGTCCACGCTGCGCCCCACCTTGACCACGTCTCTGGCCCCGAGGCCCTGGTCCATGCCGGGAATGCGGTCCTTCGCGTTTTTGTGGGCGAGGACCTTTGCGCCGGTCGCCGTCACCACGGCCTTGTTGCCGCCGATGTGGTCGCCGTGTTCGTGGGTGTTGAGGATCTGCGTGATCTCCCAGCCGCGCTCGCGCGCTGCGGCCAGGCATTTCCGGTGGTCGAGCGGATCGATGGCCAGCGCCTGCCCGCTGTCCGGACAGGCGATCAGGTAGTTGAAGTTGCGGTAGGCGTTTCCGGTCCAGATCTGCTCGACGATCATTCCTGACTCCCTTTGCTCGGCTGCAGCCTGCCTGGGCCGGAGACGGTCCGGCGCGGCCGCTTTCAAGATAGGGCAACTTGGGCGGCGGCACCATCGCCCGCGGGCTGAAAAGCTGCGACTAAGGTGCCGATGCCCTGCGCTCGCTGACAGTGTACAGTGAAGGCTCGTCATTCTCTCCAGCCGGAACCTTTCCCTGACGAGGAGACCGCCATGCGATGGATGATGGCCGCCCTGGTGGCGCTGTTCGCGACCGCTGCCCAGGCCGACGATGGGATTCTGAACCCCGACGAGGGGGGCATCGCCCAGCTTCGCGAGACCCTGGCCGCCCGACCCGACCGCGCCGGCTTCGTCTGCTGGGTTGTTTACGAAACCCAGAAGGGCGGCATGCACCAAACCGCGCTGGCTGCCCTGCAGGACTGTGCGGAAAGCGGCAATGCGCCCTCGATGATCCTGCTCTCGCATGCCTACGAGAACGGTCTCGGCACAGATGCGAGTCCGGAACTGGCGGCGCACTGGGCCAAGCAGGCGGCGATGACCGGCTATGCCGTCGGGCAATATCACTATGGCATGGCCCTGCTGCGCGGCCAGGGCGTGCCGGCGGATGCTTCGGCAGCCCGCTACTGGCTGCAGCAGGCGGCTGACGGTGGCGATGAAAACGCCGCCGAGGTGCTGAAGACCATGTAAGGCGGATGGTGGCGAACGCCTCCAGTCTGCCGCAGTTTCCCTAGCGGATGAGCTGCAGCATGGCGCGGAAGTCGTCGCTGTCGGCCAGCTCCAGCCACTCGAAGACCACCATCTCCGCGGCGACGGCGGTGACGCCTCTGCCTTCGATCTCTGCGAGGCCCGGCCGTTCGCCCTCCGCTAGGCAATCGACCACCAGGAAACCGTGCAGCCGCCCTGGGGCCGTGACCGGCGATGGCCAGTCGCAGATGACCGCCTGATCGCGCCCCTGGCTCAGCGCCGCCGCGGCGTCGAAGCCGGCAGGGGAGGCCATGGGGACGCCAAGACGCCCGGCCGCCGCCTCGAGCAAGGCCCGGTTGGTCTGGTCGGGCCTTGCCTGACCGGTCTCTGCTTTGCCGGTCGGCAAAGCGGTCAGCAGAAGGGTCGATCGGGCAGCGGAAAGCAGCATCTGGGCGGTCTCGCACATTCGGCGGCGATCATAGCGCCAAAGCTGGCCCGATGGTATCGGCGGCACTATTGTTCGGCGGGTTGATCCCCGGCGGGCGGGGACCGGCCAGGAACGGCAAGTGAGGATCCCACCGATGACAGCTCCCGGCATCACCCAATCCGGCATGATCCCACAGTCTGGCGGACGGCAGGGCGCCGAAGCCCTGCGCAGCATTCTGGCGCAGCCGGGGCTGGTTCCGATGCCCTGCTGTTTCGACGCGCTTTCTGCGAAGCTGATCGAGCAGGCGGGCTTCCCGCTCACCTTTATGAGCGGCTTTGCGGTCTCCGCCGCGCGTCTGGGGCTTCCCGATGCCGGCTTGATCTCCTATGCGGAGATGCTCGATCAGGGCCGCAACATCTGCGCGGCCACCCGCATCCCCGTGATCGGCGACGGCGATACCGGCTACGGCAATGCGGTCAATGTGAAGCGCACGGTGGCCGGCTATGCCCAGGCCGGCTTCGCGGCGGTCATGATCGAGGACCAGGTCTGGCCGAAGCGCTGCGGTCACACCCGCGGAAAGGCCGTGGTCGGCCACGACGAAGCCATGGCCCGCGTCCGGGCGGCGGTCGATGCGCGCGAGGAGGGGGCCGACATCCTGATCCTTGCCAGGACTGACGCCCGTGCGACCGATGGGCTGGACGAGGCGCTGCGCCGCGTCGAGGGGTTCCAGCGTCTGGGCGCCGACATTCTGTTCCTGGAGGCGCCGACGTCGGAGGCGGAGATGCGCGCCTTCTGCAACGCCGTCGACAAGCCCACCCTGGCCAACCTTGTGGAGCAGGGCGAAACGCCCGTGCTGCCGCCGGCTGTGCTGGAGGAGATCGGCTACAAGCTGGCGGCCTATCCCCTGACGCTTCTATCCGCGGCCGTCAGCGCCATGCAGGAGGCCCTGGCAGCCTTCTCCGCCGGTACACACCCGCAGGCCATCCTCAGCTTCGCCGAACTGCGCGAGCGCGTCGGCTTCGAGGACTACTACCGGGAAGAGGACCGCTACGCCGGCTGAAGCGGAACCTGCCTGTGAGGGGTCATGGTTGCTGGCAGGCCGCCACGAAGGCCCCGAAGACGGTGTTTCCGGGATGTGCTTTGCCCGCGTACTTCTCCTGATGCCACTGGAGGCCGAGGGCGAAGCGTTGCTGGGGCAGTTCGATGGCCTCGATCACGCCGTCTTCGGAGAAGGCGCTGACCACCACGCCCTCGGGCGCTTCGGCCACGGATTCCCGGTGCAGACTGTTGACCTCGAAGACCGGCGCCTCGGCGATCGCCGCCAGGCGGGTTCCGGCAACCAGGGCGACTCCGTGAGAGATCGCCGGGTCGCAGTGATTGCGGCGCGCGGTTGAGAGCCTGGTGGTATCGGCGGCCAGCCGGCAGCCTTTCAGCCCCGCCAGCACCTGCATGCCGCCGCAGAGGCCGAGCACCGGTTTATCCCGCGCGAGGAATCCTTCCATGATCTGGCATTCGGCCTCGAGGCGCGGCGACGGCGGGGCAGAGGTGGTTTCGCCCGGCAGGTACCAGTCCGGCGGGAAGGCAAAGCGCGAACCGGTGGCCAGCAGCCCGTCGAAGCTCTCGACCACGTCTTCGACCACCCTCGGCAGGTAGGGAATGCCGAACGGCAGGCCACCGGCGGCGTCGATGGCCTCGAAGTAGGTCTTCGAGGCCTCGTAGCGGGAGCCGTCGCCGCTGGTGTTCTCGTCCAGCAGCACGGCGATCAGGGGGCTAGTCCGCTGCACCGGCGGGGGCCAGCTCCGGCAGGGTGAAGAGCTCCATGTCGTCGGTGACACCGCGCAGGCGGTGGAAGCCGAGCGAGGTCAGCTTGCCGGTGACATAGCGCTCGAAGTCCTCGGACACCAGGACGGCGATCCCCAGTTCCTTCGTCAGGTGGTCGATGCGCGCGGCCTCGTTGGTGGCCGGTCCGATCACGGTGAAGTCCAGCCGGCTCTGGCCACCGATGTTGCCGTAGGTGACGTCGCCCAGATGGAGCGCCAGCCCGAAGCGCAGCGGCGCCCGTCCTTCCTCAGCAAGGGCCGCATTGACTTCCTGCATACGGCCGACGGCATCGCGCGCCGCCTCCAGCGCTTCGCCGCAGGCGCTGACACCGCAGTAGGCTTCCTTACCGCTCTCGGGAGTGGAGGCCTTCTCCATCGGAAAGATCGCCAGCAGGCCGTCGCCGATGAACTTCAGGACCTCGCCGCCGCGGTCCATGACGGCGCCGGCCATGGCCTCGAAGAAGCGGTTGATGAGATCGAGGTAGTCGTCCCGCGACACGCTGTCGGCAAGCGCGGTGGAGCCGCGCAGGTCGCAGTACCAGACCACCGCCGGAATATTCTCACCGTCACCGCGCTTGATAAGCCCGTTGAGCACGCGCTGACCGGTGTAGGCACCCAGATAGGTGTCCAGCAGGGTGCGTGACATGCGGTGCATGGCGTGCACTTCCAGGAGGCGGCTGAGGATCGGCAGAACCTCGTAGATCTGGCCCAGGTGTTCGGTCGTGAAGCCGCCGGGCCGGTCAGTCGCCAGCGTGAAGGCGTTGATCTTGCCGTTGGAAAAGCGCATGGGCATGGCGACATAGTCGGTCGCACCGGCCTCCTGAAGCTCCTCCAGGATCGGGAAGTCGAGCCGCGGCTTCGAACCTTCCAGGCGCCGGCGGATGCCGCCTGCGCCGTCGAAGATCAGGCGGATGGGGCTGTTGAGATAAGCCTCCGACTGCAGGCCATAGTGGGGAAAGTCCCGCTCGTCGACCACGCTCTCGCCGCGCCGCCAGACAAAGGCGTTGCTGGCCATCTGCGGGTGCAGGGTCGGAATGATCACGTTCATCCGCGATACGCTGAAGCCGGCTTCCACAAGCTGGCGGCCCAGACGGTCGAGCAGCTCCGCCGAGGAGGTCGCCTCCCAGGCCTCCCGCAGCATCCAGGCGGCCAGCGGATTGGCGTGCTCGGCGATGCCGTCGCTCGGGTCGATTTCAACCGCCGCGTTGTCCTCGAACCAGGTATCCACCTTGTTCCAGTAGAAGGCGACGTAGCCGCGGATCCCAAGCGCTTCCTCGATGGGGTCTTCGTAGCTCCAGGCCGCGTTCTCCACCGTCTTGCCGTCGACGGCGACATGCCAGTAGTTGGCCGTTCCCTTGAAGGGACAGTAGGTGCGGTGCTCGCTGGCCTGGAGGAACTGCATCGCAATGTCGTCACGCGGCAGGTAATAGACCGGCGGCAGGCGGGTCTCGCGCAGCACCAGGGCCCGGCTGCTGTCGGCAACGGTTTGGCCGGCATAGACCACCCGCACGCGCTTGCCGCTCGGCTCGATGGCAATGCGGTACTCGCTGGAATCCAGCGTTTCGGGCAGTTTTGGCGCGAGGGGGGCAGCCTCTTGCATAGACGCCTCTTGCTAATGAGATGATCGACCGGAGCGGACGCCGCTGCCTTGGCGCGGTGATCGGCGGTCCGTCGCGGCGCGGATGAGTTGCTTCAATATAGGGGCTTCGCTCCGCCCTTTCACGCCCTGATATTCTGTGCCGGACCGAGCCCCCGAAAGGGGCCGCATCCGGCGCCGGAACGGCCCCTTTCGGGCGCCCCAACCGGCTCGCGGCGTCCATGTTCGAATTTTCGGTTTCGAAAATCCGTATCTGCGCCTATGCTCCCGTTATGGGAGTATGGCAGTGAGCGAGCCCGGTGAAGCGGGCGCCGGGGGTGAGCCGCGGCCCCCGCGCAGCGAGTTGAATCAGCGCCAGGAGCGGATCATCGACTTGGTTCGCGAGCGTGGCTTCGTGGCCATCGAGGCGCTGGCGGACCACTTCGCGGTGACGCCGCAGACGGTGCGGCGCGATATCAACCAGCTCTGCGATCAGGGCCTGATGCGGCGCTATCATGGCGGCGCCGGCCTGCCTTCGTCGGTGGAAAACCTGGCCTATCAGACGCGGCAGGTGCTGAACCGCGAGGCGAAGTCCCGGATCGCCGCCATCGTCGCAAGGGAGGTGCCGGACAACGCCTCCCTCTTCATCAACATCGGCACCACGACAGAAGAGGTGGCAAAGGCCCTGGTCGACCGCCGCGGGCTCCGCGTCATCACCAATAATCTCAATGTTGCCAGTATCTTATCGGAGAATCGCGACTTCGAAGTGATCATCGCCGGAGGTCTGGTGCGAAGCCGTGACAAGGGCATCGTCGGCGAAGCGACGCTCGATACCATCCGGCAGTTCAAGGTCGACATCGGCATCATCGGAATCTCCGGCATCGATGACGATGGTTCGCTTCTGGACTTCGATTACCGGGAGGTGCGCGTGGCGCAGGCGATCATCCGCAACTCGCGGCGCGTGTTTTTGGCGACCGACCACACGAAGTTCGGGCGCAACGCCATGGTCCGCCTCGGTCATCTCGATGAAATCGATGCGGTCTTTACCGATCGGCCGCCGACCAAAGCGATGCGCGGAATCATGAAAGAGGCCGGCGTGGCACTGCATATCGCGACGGCGGGGACCGAAGACTAGGGTTCGTCCGGCGACGCGCTGGGTTCGCGCCAAGTTCGATTTTTTTCGTTTTCGAATATTTTCGATTGTCAAAGCTTGGCAAGGCGGCCTATGCTTCAGGCCAAGCAATCAAACGCAGACCGTTGCGGCTGCGGACGGCCCCGCGCAAGGGGCGATTTTGGGGGAGGGCTCGACGCCGGTCATGACCGAGGCGTTTGACATCGTTGTCGTTGGCGGTGGCATTAATGGGGCGGGCATTGCCCGTGACGCTGCCGGGCGCGGCCTCTCCGTTCTTCTGTGCGAAAAAAACGACCTGGCGAACGCCACCTCCTCGGCCAGCACCAAGCTGATCCACGGCGGGCTGCGCTACCTGGAGTACTACGAGTTCCGGCTGGTGCGCGAAGCGCTGATCGAGCGCGAGGTGCTGCTGCGGTCGGCGCCCCATATCATCTGGCCGCTGCGCTTCGTCCTGCCGCATAACAAGGGGCTGCGGCCGGCCTGGCTGATCCGCCTGGGGCTCTTCCTCTACGATCACCTCGGCGGGCGCAAGCTGCTCCCCGGCTCCACGGGCGTCGACCTGCGCCATCACGAGGCCGGCGCGCCGCTGGTGCCGGAACTCAAGAAGGGATTCATTTACTCGGACTGCTGGGTGCAGGATTCACGCCTTGTGACCCTGAACGCCCTGGACGCGCACGAGCACGGCGCGGAGGTGCTGACGCGGGTGGAATGCGTTTCGGCCCGCCGCCAGGACGGCGGCTGGCACATCGTCCTGCGCGATCTGCGCGACGGCGCGACGCGGGAGGTGCAGGCCCGCGCGCTGGTGAATGCCGCCGGGCCCTGGACAGCGGAGTTCATCGAACAGCGCGCCGGCCTCAACAAGGCGCAGTCGCTGCGCCTCGTGAAGGGCTCCCACATCGTCGTGCGCAAGATGTTCGAGCACGACTATCCTTACATCTTCCAGAATCCGGACGGGCGCATCGTCTTTGCGATTCCCTACGAGCAGGACTTCACCCTCGTGGGTACCACCGACGTCGACTTCGATGGCGACCCGGCAGCCGTTGCGATCTCGGAAGAGGAGACGGCCTATCTCTGCGAGGCGGTGAACGCCTACTTCCGAAAGAAGGTCACGCCGGCGGATGTGGCCTGGGCCTATTCCGGTGTGCGCCCGCTCTACGATGACGAAGCCGAGAACGCGTCGTCCGCCACCCGCGACTATGTGCTGGAACTGGATCACGGGCCGGGCCGCGCACCTCTGCTCTCGGTCTTCGGCGGCAAGATCACGACCTTCCGGAAGCTCTCGGAGCATGCTCTTGTGAAGCTTGCCGAGGCCCTGGGGCCGCTGGGCGAGCCCTGGACCGCCACGGCGCCGCTGCCCGGCGGCAATATCGCCGATGCCGATTTCGACGGTTATCTGGCACGCTTCCGCAAGGAGCGCCCCTGGCTGCCGGCAGGTCTCGCCTGGCGCTACGTGCGCAACTACGGGACCCGGGCGGAGACCATCGTCGCCGGTGCGCGCGCTCTGACCGACCTGGGCGAAGACTTCGGCGATGGCCTCCATGCCGCCGAGATGACCTATCTGCGCAAGCACGAGTGGGCGCAGACGGCCGACGACATTCTCTGGCGCCGCTCCAAGATGGGGCTGCATGTCTCCGATCAGACAAAGCAGAAGCTGGAGGCTTGGCTGGCACGCCAGGACGGCGGCACGCCGCGGCAGGAGTCGGCCTGATGGCGCTTGAACTGAGAAACGTCAGCAAGCGGGTGGGTGCGGAGATGCATATCCGCGACGTGTCGCTGGGCCTCGACACCGGCTCTCTGAACGTCCTGCTGGGGCCGACCCTTTCGGGCAAGACCTCCCTCATGCGCCTGATGGCCGGGCTTGACCGGCCGACGGAGGGCGACGTCCTGGTCGACGGTCAGTCGGTGGTCGGCATGCCGGTGCAGAAGCGCAACGTCGCCATGGTCTACCAGCAGTTCATCAACTACCCGACGCTGACGGTCTACGAGAACATCGCGTCGCCGCTGCGTGTGGCCGGTGCGGACAAAGCGACCATCGAGCGTAAAGTGAACGAAGCCGCCGGGCTCCTGAAGATCGATGCGCTGTTGCAGCGCACGCCTCTGGAGCTTTCCGGCGGTCAGCAGCAACGCACGGCCCTCGCACGCGCTCTTGTGAAAGGGGCCGACCTGGTCCTTCTCGACGAGCCTCTTGCCAATCTCGATTACAAGCTCCGCGAGGAACTGCGCGTCGAACTGCCGCGTATCTTCGCCGAAACCGGCGCGGTCTTCGTCTACGCAACCACCGAGCCCCATGAGGCGCTGCTGCTGGGCGGCAAGACGGCGACCCTGTCGGAGGGGCGCGTGACCCAGTTCGGTCCGACCATCGAGGTTTACAACCGCCCGGCCGACCTGATCACGGCGGTGACCTTTTCCGACCCGCCGATGAACCTGGTACCGATGGTGAAGGCGGGCGCGCAGTTCAGTTTCGCCGGCCGCTCCGTGGCCGCGCCCGCCGGTGCCGAATCCCTGGCCGACGGCCCCTACCGGGTGGGCATCCGGCCGCACCACCTGCTGCTGCACAGCCCCGAGGGCGCCTGCCTGGAAGCCCGGGCCGCGGTCTCAACCACCGAGATCACCGGGTCCGAGAGCTTCGTGCACGTCGAGAGCGAGGGCGAGCGCTGGGTGGCGCTGACCCATGGGGTCCACCGTGTCGAGGTGGGGGACACCATCTCGGTCTACCTCGACCCGGCGTCCTTCTATGTGTTTGACGACGCCGACAGGCTGGTCGCCGCCCCGGCGGCGCGTGCGGCGGAGTAGGGATCATGGCGCGCATCACCCTGGACCACCTGGCCCACTCCTACATGCCCAACCCGCAGGGCGAAGGAGACTTCGCCCTCAAGCAGATCGACCACGACTGGGAAGATGGCGGCGCCTACGCCCTGCTGGGGCCGTCGGGCTGCGGCAAGACAACGCTGCTGAACATCATCTCCGGCCTGCTGGTGCCGTCGCGCGGGCGCATCCTCTTCGACGATCAGGACGTGACGCCGCTGGCACCCGAACAGCGCAACATTGCCCAGGTGTTCCAGTTCCCGGTGGTCTACGACACCATGACCGTGGCGCAGAACCTCGCCTTTCCGCTGGCCAACAGGAAAGTCGAGGCGGACGAGATCGCCCGCCGCGTCGAAAAGACCCTGGCCATGCTCGACATGACCGACAAGGCCAGGCGCAGAGCCCAGGGCCTGACGGCAGACGAGAAGCAGAAGATCTCCCTGGGCCGCGGGCTGGTGCGCTACGACGTGAATGCCATTCTCTTCGACGAGCCGCTCACGGTCATCGACCCGCATATGAAGTGGCAGCTGCGCACCCAGTTGAAGGAGCTGCACCACGAATTCGGCCACACGATGATCTACGTCACCCACGACCAGACGGAGGCGCTGACCTTCGCCGACAAGGTTGTGGTGATGTATGAGGGCGAGGTGGTGCAGATCGGCACGCCGGAGGAACTCTTCGACGAGCCCGCTCACACCTTTGTCGGGTACTTCATCGGCTCGCCGGGCATGAACGTGCTGCCCTGCCGCGTTGCCGGCGACCGCCTGCAACTCGGCACCAGCGAAATCCCGCTGCAGCGCCGCTACCCGGCGTTGGAAGGCGCGGTGGAAATGGGTGTGCGGCCGGAGTTCGTCAGGCTGGCGGCCAGCGGCGAGGGACTGCCGATCTCGGTCACGGGCGTAGAGGACATCGGCCGCTTCAAGATCGTGCGGGCGCTTTTCGAGGGGCGCAGCTTTGACGCTGTGCTGCCCGAAGGCAGTCCTGTCCCGGCAGAGGCCAGCGCGGTGATCGATCCGCGTCGGATCAACATCTACAAGGATTCCCACCTCGTGCGGGGAGAGGCCTGAGCCATGGAGAAGATCCAGAACAACAAAGCCTGGTTCATGGTCCTGCCGGTCCTGCTGATCGTGGCTCTGAACGCCGTCGTGCCGCTGATGACGGTGGTGAACTACTCGGTCCAGGACACCTTCGGCAACAACATCTTCTTCTTTGAGGGCACCCGCTGGTTCGACGCGGTGCTGGCCTCGGAGCGCTTCCACAGCGCGCTGGGCCGTCAGCTCTTCTTCACTGCCACCATCCTGGCGATCGAGATTCCGCTGGGCGTGGTGATCGCGCTGGCCATGCCGCGCTCCGGCTTCTGGGCTTCGGTCTGTCTAGTGCTGATGGCGCTGCCACTGCTCATTCCCTGGAACGTCGTCGGCGCGATGTGGAACATCTACGCGCTGCCGGACATCGGCCTGCTGGGCTTCGGCCTCAACTGGCTGGGCATCAACTACGACTTCACCCAGCAGCCGGTCTCCGCCTGGTTCACGGTCATCCTGATGGATGTCTGGCACTGGACCTCGCTGGTGGTGCTGCTGGCCTATGCCGGCCTGCAGTCCATCGACGAGAACTACTACCGGGCGGCCCAGATCGACGGCGCCTCGCGCTGGGCGGTGTTCCGCTACATCCAGCTTCCCAAGATGAAGCACGTGCTGACCATTGCCATCCTGCTGCGCTTCATGGACAGCTTCATGATCTACACCGAGCCCTTCGTGCTCACCGGCGGCGGTCCCGGCAACACCACCACGGTGCTCTCCATCGATCTGGTGAAGGCTGCGCTCGGTGAGTTCAATCTGGGCGTCGCCTCGGCCATGAGCATCATCTACTTCCTGATGACGCTGCTGGTGTGCTGGCTGTTCTACACGATCACCATGCAGGGAGAGAAGAAGTGAGGCGTCTGCGCTGGCTGATCCCGACGCTCTACATCGTCTTCCTGATGCTGCCGATCTACTGGCTCCTGAACATGTCGTTCAAGACGACCAACGAGATTCTCGGCGGCTTCTCCTGGTTCCCGGCCGAGTTCACCGTCGACAGCTACATCGAGATTTTCACCGACCCGACCTGGTACAGCGGCTACATCAACTCGATCATCTACGTCGCGCTCAATACCTTGATCTCGGTGTCCTTCGCGCTGCCGGCGGCCTACGCCTTTTCGCGCTACCGCTTCCTCGGCGACAAGCACCTCTTCTTCTGGCTGCTGACCAACCGCATGGCGCCGCCGGCGGTCTTCGCCCTTCCTTTCCTGCAGCTCTATTCCTCGATCGGGCTGTTCGACACCCACATCGCCGTGGCGCTGGCCCATTGCCTCTTCAACATCCCGCTGGCGGTGTGGATTTTGGAGGGCTTCATGTCCGGCGTGCCCAAGGAGATCGACGAGACCGCCTATCTCGACGGCTACTCCTTCCCGCGCTTCTTCACCAAGATCTTCATGCCGCTGATCGGCAGCGGTATCGGCGTGACCGCCTTTTTCTGCTTCATGTTCTCCTGGGTGGAGATGCTGCTGGCCAAGTCGCTGACCTCGGTGGAAGCCAAACCGATTGCCGCCGTGATGACCCGCACGGCCAGTACATCAGGCTATGAGCTCGGCCTGCTGGCGGCGGCCGGCGTGCTGACCATCATTCCGGGCGCGATCGTCATCTACTTCGTGCGCAATTACATCGCCAAAGGCTTTGCGATGGGGAGGGTTTGATCATGGGCCTCTCGTGGATGGCCTGGACCTGGCAGACGGCGACCTTCTTCAGTGTCATCGCCCTGTTGCTGATCGGCATGACGGTCTGGGAATGGCGGCGCCCCGGCGGCAGCCCGCGCCGCGGCGTTCTGGGTCTCGATACGACCCGCGGCGACCGCCTGTTCATCTCGCTTTTGGGCAGTGCCTACATTCATCTCGCCTGGCTGGCCCTGGCCACCGGGCCGCTGTGGATCGCCACGGTTATCGCGGTGATCTACGCGCTCGCGGTCTTCCGCTGGGTGTGAGGGGGACTGCCGACATGGAATTCGCTTTCGCTCCGGGCACGGTCGTGCCGGATTTGCAGAAGGGCGCTGGCGAAGGCGGCTGTGCGGGGGCTCCACGCTCCCCACGGCCGGTTTTTGGGCCCGTTTCCGGGCGCATAAGAACCTCAAGGGAGGAGGGAATATGAAGAAGCTACTGGCATCAGCCACCGCGCTGGCCATGCTTTGCGGGGCGGGTCCTGCCTTCGCGGACATGGCAGCGGCGGAAAAGTGGGTTGATGAAGAGTTCCAGCCTTCGACGCTGACTCGCGACGAGCAGCTCGCGGAGATGGACTGGTTCATCAAAGCCGCCGAGCCCTTCCAGGGCATGGAGATCAACGTGCTGTCGGAGACGATTCCGACCCACAGCTATGAGTCCGAAGTCCTGACCAAGGCCTTCGAAGAGATCACCGGTATCAAGGTGAACCACCAGCTTCTCGGCGAGGGCGAGGTGGTTCAGGCGGTGCAGACGCAGATGCAGACGCGCCGCAATCTCTACGACGCCTACATCAACGACTCCGATCTCATCGGCACGCACTCGCGCCTCCAGCTTGCCTACAACCTCACCGACTTTATGGAAGGTGAGGGCAAGGACGTGACCAACCCGGGTCTCGACATCGATGACTTCATGGGCAAGTCCTTCACCACCGGGCCGGACGGCAAGCTCTACCAGCTGCCCGACCAACAGTTCGCGAACCTCTACTGGTTCCGCAAGGACTGGTTCGACAAGCCGGAGCTGCAGGCTCAGTTCAAGGAGATCTACGGTTACGACCTGGGCGTGCCGGTGAACTGGTCCGCCTATGAGGACATCGCCGAGTTCTTCAGCGTCCACGTGAAAGAGATCGACGGTGTGCGCGTCTATGGCCACATGGACTACGGCAAGCGTGCGCCGGACCTCGGCTGGCGCATGACCGATGCCTGGCTGTCGATGGCCGGTGCCGGCTCGACGGGCCTGCCCAACGGCGTGCCGATCGACGAGTGGGGCATCCGCATGGAAGCGGGTTCCTGCAACCCGCAGGGCGCATCGGTGTCCCGCGGTGGCGGCACCAACGGTCCAGCGGCCGTCTATGCCATCCGCAAATGGGACGAGTGGCTGCGCCAGTATGCGCCTCCGGGGGCGGCCAGCTACGACTTCTACCAGTCGCTGCCGGCGCTGAGCCAGGGCAACGTGGCCCAGCAGATCTTCTGGTACACGGCCTTCACCGCCTCGATGGTCAAGCCGAAGGCGGACGGCAACAACACGGTCGATGACGAGGGCAACCCGCTCTGGCGGATGGCGCCGAGCCCGCACGGCCCCTATTGGCAGGACGGTCAGAAGCTCGGCTATCAGGACGCCGGGTCCTGGACCATCCTGCAGTCGACGCCGATCGACCGCGCCAAGGCGGCCTGGCTCTACGCCCAGTTCGTCGTGTCCAAGACCGTCGACGTCAAGAAGAGCCACGTCGGTCTGACCTTCATCCGCGACTCAACCGTGCGGCACGAGAGCTTCTCGGAGCGTGCGCCCAAGCTGGGTGGTCTGGTCGAGTTCTACCGCTCGCCCGACCGCGTCCTGTGGTCGCCGACCGGCATCAACGTTCCCGACTATCCGAAGCTGGCCCAGCTCTGGTGGCAGCAGATCGGTGACGTGAACTCCGGCGCCTTCACGCCGCAGGAGGCCATGGACCGCCTCGCCGGCGAGATGGACCAGGTGATGGCCCGTATGCAGGCGGCCGACGAGCAGGCCAATGTCTACGGCGGCTGCGGCCCGCGCCTGAACGACGAGCAGGACGCTTCGGCCTGGCTCGGCAAGCCGGACGGCCCCAAGGCCAAGCTCGCGAATGAGAAGCCCCAGGGCGAGACCATCGCCTATGAGGAAATCATCAAGCGCTGGCAATAAACCTGGGCCACACGCCGCGCGCCGGAGGCTCTTCGCTTCCTGCAGCGTAAGGCAGAGGGTTCCACTGCTGGGGCGGCTTCGGCCGCCCCTTTTTTCGTGCTCCACTCGGTTCCAGGGATGGGCCGATGGCCGCCAGCGGCCGGTTTCGATCCCGGTTGCTATTCGACGCGCTGGGCGGAGCGGATCATGGCGGCAAGCAGGGAGAGGTCGAGGGGCCTGCGGGGCGGCAGCCCCAGATCCGCCGCATAGTCGGCCGCCGCGGCCTGAACGTCGCGGGACGCGTTGGCATACCCCAGGGCTTGCAGCAGCGTGGTGGCTGAAGCCGTCGGCACTGTCCGCACCGGGCCTCTGTCGGCAGGCTGGCCCGGGTCGCCCAGCAGGTTGCCCCGGCGGGTCATCGCCGCCTGGCGGGCCAGCGCGGATCCCTGCGCGGCCCCGCGCACGAAGAAGTCGGCCAGAACCCGCATTTCTCCATCGGCCATGACGAAGGGCGGCAGTCCCCGCTCGGACGGGGTCGCCTGACAGAGATCGGCCAATGCTGCTCCCCGGCCTGCCTCCCGGCCCTTGCAGCCGAAGTAGAGGGAGACCGCGTGGGGCCAGTCGACGCGGTAGCCCGCCCGCAGCGTGACGGCTTCGCCGCGCGCTTCGCGCGCTTCCAGACCCGGATCGCGCCACTGCAAACCCAGCCAGCCGGTCGTGAGGCCGATCGGCTCCGCCAGCTTCAGAACCGCCCAGTTGTTGGCCAGGTTGGCCAGGTTGGCACCGGCGGCGGGCGTGTACCCGGGCGCCGGGGTGAAGCCGGCAATCTTGGAGTCGGCCAGGAAACGGTCGCGCTGGTAGGCCGCAATGAAGTGCAGTTCCTGCGGCTGCCACCAGCGGCCTTCGCGCTTGGAGTAGAGGCACTGCGCCTGGGTCAGGACGAGTTGCGGCGCGATCAGGACACCGTTGCAGAAGCCCTGGCCGGCCAGATTGACCCGCCCGAGCGCGCTCCAGGGATATTCCTGGGCATCGGCGATCACGCGGCCGTCCAAGGGGGTCGGGTCGGTGCGCGTTGCTGCGGCGGGCGGTGTCTCGTCGCGGGTGGCCGCGGGGGCCGGCGGGGCCTCCTGCCTCGGGGCGCAGGCCTGGAGGAGGAGCAGCAAGGCCAGGCCGCTCTGTGCGAGCGCACGACGTATTGTCGCTGGCGCCGGGCGGCGGCCATCCGATCGATCTGTGAACATGCCCCGTTTCCTTTTGCGGCTGGCCCTCTTGCGGCTGGCCATCTCGCGCCTGGCGCGGCCGGATCCCGCTCGGCCGGTCACCCCTGCCTGTCCCAGCGACCCTTATAGCCTGCTTTGGCGCCGGGCGCCTGACCATAATCGGCGTTGGCCCGGCGGCCGGGACCTCGGCGGTGGCCGCTCGTCCGGCTGCGTGGCATACTCCCGGCCGTCGTTGCAGATGCGATCGTTTCGGAGGAGTTCATGACCTTACGGCCAAGCCGTCTTTTGGCGGCCGTTTTCGTACTGCTGTTTTCTGCCGCCGGTGTTCAGGCCCAGGGTCAGGCCCAGGATCAGACACAACCGGCCGCTGCGGCGCCCGCCGGTGGCCCGCTTGCGGGCGTCAACGTCCTGCAGCTCTCGATCGCGCCGCTCAGCGCGGATTCGCAGCGCTGCGGCCTGCAGCAGGACCTGGTTCTGGAGTCGTTTCAGCAGCCGCTGGTTGCCGAGGGGCTTTCGGTTCAGCGGTCCGCCCACGTGCGCATCGTGGTGACCGCGACAACGGTGGTCTACGAAGGCGGCACCTGCATCTCGACCATCGGGGCCATGGCGACCCAGAACACGCGTTACTTCGACCGCCAGACCCAGGCGGAGCGGGCCGGTCAGGTGCTGATGTGGAGCGACTCCGGCCTTTTCGTCACGGGCGAGCGCGATCATGTGGTCCTGACCAACATCGGTTTTCGCGATCTGGCCCGCTCCTTCGTCCGCAAGTGGCAGCTCGATCAGTAAGGCGCAACACCAAAACGCAGAAATGAGGAAGAAGATGCAACCTTAAGGTTGTGATCTCGATTCCGATGCGCTAAACTTTAAGAAGAAGCGGCAGTAGAGCCTGCACTTCAGTGCTCTCTTCCCCAAGAAAGCTTCCCTTCTCTTGCCCCCGCCGACCTCCCCGGTGGGGGCGTTTCCTTTGCAGCGCCCGGCGACTGCGATAGCTTGAAGGGAGCTTGGCGTAGGGGGGCCGTCGTCCGTCACCTTCGGCGGATGACTTCCGTGGGACCGAAGCAGCGCCAGCGATTTTGGGGAGAGAACTGGGCACCTATGAGCAACTCGACAGACGGCCTTCCGAAGAAGGCCTACCGCAATCTCGACTTTCTGGAATCGGCGTCGGCGAGAGCCTTGCGCATTCTTTCCGAGTACATCGAGCCCAACAGCCGCTTCAACCACTACAAGATCGACGACACCATCATCTTTTTCGGCTCGGCGCGCATCCTGCCGCGCGACGAGGCCGAGAAGCGCCTGGAAGCCGCCAAAGCTGAGGGCGGCGACCTGAAGCGGCCGGAGCGCGACCTCGACATGTCCCGCTACTACGAGGAAACCCGGGAACTGGCCCGGCGCCTGACCGAGTGGTCCAAGGGACTGGAGGATGGCGACCGCCGCTTCGTGGTCTGCAGCGGCGGCGGCCCGGGAATCATGGAGGCGGCCAACCGTGGCGCCTCCGAGGCCAAGGGGCTGAACGTCGGCCTCAACATCTCCCTGCCTATGGAGCAGCTCGACAACCCCTACATCAGCCGCGAACTGAACTTCGAGTTCCACTACTTCTTCATGCGCAAGTTCTGGTTCGCCTATCTGGCAAAGGCCGTCGTGGTCATGCCGGGCGGCTTCGGCACCCTCGACGAGCTGTTCGAACTGCTGACGCTTGTGCAGACGGGCAAGATCCGCAAGCAGATGCCGGTGGTTCTGTTCGGCAGCCGGTACTGGGCCGAGGTGATCAACCTCGAAGCGCTGGAGCGCTACGGCACCATCAGCGCGGAGGACCTCGAGCTGTTCTTTCGCACGGACTCGGTGGACGAAGCCTTCGACTTCATCACCGAACAGCTCCAGTCCTACGCCTTGGACATACCCGGCCCGAGACTCTAGCCCGGCCCGAGACTCTAGCGCCGCAGCGATCAGCCCCTGCCGTGCGACAGGGGTTGCGCTTGCGGCAGTGTGGCCTCCTGCCGAAGGTCCCTTTCCTTGACGCAGAGGTGTAGCCCGGCGGAGAGAAAGCCCAGCAGGATCGAGGCGTACCAGATCGCATCGTAGTGTCCGAAGCGGTCGAAGTAGAGTCCGCCGATCCACACGCCTGCGAAGCCGCCGAGCTGATGGCTGAGGAAGACAAATCCGAAGAGGGTGCCCATGGCGCGCGGCCCGAACATTACCAGCACCAGCGCGCTGGTCAGCGGCACGGTGGAAAGCCAAAGGACGCCCATGGCCAGGGCGAAGATCATCAGCGAAAGGGGGGTCAGGGGCTGCGAGATGAAAGCGAGAAGAACCAGGGAGCGCAGGCCGTAGATCGCCGCCAGCACATAGGGTTTGGGATAGATGGCGCCCAGGCGCGAGGCCAGGAGGGTGCCGGCGACATTGGCCAGGCCGACCAGGGCCAGCGCGCGCAGGCCGAAGGCCCG
This sequence comes from Rhodospirillales bacterium BBD 1991-14, assembly GCA_001657395.1. Lineage (GTDB taxonomy): Bacteria > Pseudomonadota > Alphaproteobacteria > Kiloniellales > Kiloniellaceae > Pelagibius. The sequence continues at coordinate 74,914 of LYSY01000009.1, forward strand.
CAGTTCGTCGGGCGTCATGGTGGTCCCGCCGCAGAAGTGCACGACGTAGTTCGGCAGATGCGCGGTGATGAAGGCGAGGTGGAAGCCACAGACGTAAAAGCCGAGGCCGAGCAGCAGATAGCTGGGCTGCGTAAAGGCGTGGCGCAGGGTCCGGACGAGCGGCACAGCCGCGGTTTCAGCCGACGGCGGGGCTGCCGCGCAGAGGCGCGGGATGCACAGCGCCATGGGCGCCAGCATGGCGGCGACAATGATCATGACCATGCGCCAGTCGAACCATTCGATGAGCTGCGAGACCACAAGCGGCAGAACGACCTGGCCGACCGATCCAAGGGCGGAGGTCAGGCCCAGGTAGGCGCTTCGTTTTTCCGCCGGCGCGGCGCGTCCGACAACGGCGAGGACGACACCGAAAGCGGTGCCGGATATCCCCATGCCCACAAGCAGGCCGGTGCCGATGTGCTGGGCCAGAGGGGTGCTTCCGGTAACACAGATGGCCAGGCCCAGAGCATAGCAGCCGAACCCGATCCACAGCGCCAGGCGGTCTCCCCACTTGTCGGCAAGGGCGCCGAAGGCCGGCTGTGCCAGGCCCCAGACCAGATTCTGGATCGCGATCGACAGCGAGATGATCTCAATGCGGCCGTCGAAGAGATCGTCGGAGACCGGTTCGACGATTCCGCCGAAGACCGCGCGCACCCCGAAGGACAGCGCCAGGACGATGCCACCGGCGATCACGATGCTCATGGACCCGCTGGTATCCCGGTCTTTCGCCAAGATGCTGATGGTCATCCGCGTCCTGCCTAGAAGCTTCGCATTGGGCGGCGATACGCCCGGATTGACCGGGAGGGTAGCGGCAGCTTATAGTTTTGAATAACGAAAATGTATGAACTTAAAATTCAAGAAAACTGAAGTGAATCCAACCTTCGACATCGATGCCTTGCGTGCCATCGTGATGGGAACCGACCTGCGCAGCTTCGCCAGTGCGGCCGTACAGCTCGGGCGCTCCCAGTCCGCGATCAGCATGCAACTGAAGAAGCTTGAGCAGCAGGCGGGGACCCCGCTCTTCGTGCGCAAGGGACGCGGTCTCGTGCCGACCGAGGCGGGCGAGGCTCTGGTCGCCTACGCGCGCCGGATCGTGGCCCTGAACGACGAGGCGGCGGCCACCCTCGGCGCCGCGGCGACCACGGCAACGGTCCGGCTTGGTCTGCCTCAGGATTTCTTCGATGACGTGATGCCCGCGACCTTGACGGCCTTCTCGCGTGATCATCGCACTGTTCATGTCGAAGTACAGGCGGGTCCGAACCACATCCTGGGACAGGAGATCGCTGCCGGCCGTCTCGACGTGGCGATTGCCTTGTTCAAGCAGCGGGCGGCTGCGGAAGGGGAACTGCTGTGCGATCTTCCGATGCGTTGGATCGCACAGCGGAACAGCGCGGCGCTTGCGGACCAGGATCCTCTGCCCCTGGTTCTCTTCAGCCACCCCTGCCATTTCCGCGAAGCCGCGCTGACGGCGCTCGATAGGGCCAAGCGGCGCTGGCATGCTGCCGTCACAACGCCGAGCCTGCCCGGCATCTGGGCCTCCTTGCGGTCAAAGCTGGGCGTTGCGGTTCGGACCGGGCACGGCCTGCCGAAGGACATGGTCTGTCTGCCGCGCAACGCCGGCCTGCCGGACCTGCCGCGCATCGAACTGAGGATGCTCCGGGCGCCGGAGGCTTCGGCGGCTGCGCAGAGTCTCGCCACGATCCTGAAGCGGGAGACGCTCGCGCGGGTCGGCGGGGCGGCGGCCCCTGGGTGCGATCGATGATGAACGGCCCTGGCCATTGCTCTATGGTTTCAGCAGCGGGGGTTCCCGCAGAAAGGCAGGAGGAGACAGCGATGGTCATCACCAAGGGTTTCAAGGATCTGCTGGCCGAGGCCAATGCGGTCGTCGATGTGGTCTCGGTGCGCGAAGCCATGGACATGCTCGAGGACGCGGATGTGGCCTTCATCGACCTGCGCGAGCGCGAGGAGCTGGCGCAGGGTACGATTCCCGGTGCGGCCCACGTGCCCCGCGGCCTGCTGGAATTCGTCGCCGACCCGGAAAGCCCGATGCACAATCCCTCCTTCGACCCGGCCAAGCAGCTGGTCGTGTTCTGCGCGTCCGGCGGGCGCTCGGCCCTGGCCGCAAAGACCCTGACGGACATGGGTTTTCAACGGGTCGTGAACCTGGTCGGCGGGTTCCAGGCCTGGAGCGAGGCACAGGCGCCGATCGATCCCCTGCGCGACGTCTAGCAACCGTGGCGGAGGGGACGACGGTCAACGCGGCGGGCCACCTTCTGGCGCAGGCGCGCAACAACGCCTGGGCGAACCGGCGCCTGCTGGCGGCCTGCGCTGCCGTGACGCAAGAACAGTTCACCGCACCTCTTGGCGGGTTCTTCGGCAGCCTGCGGGCGACGCTGAATCACATCCTCTATGTCGACTGGTACTATGTCGACGCGCTGGAGGGCGGCAGCCTGGGCCCCGCAGCCTGGCGCGACGAGGAGCCCTGCAAGACTCCCGGTGATCTGCAGCGCGAACAGGCCGCCGTCGACCACCGCCTGATCGCGTTCTGCGAGGGCCTGGACGACACCAAGCTCGGCGCGCCGGTGCGCCTCATCCGTGCGGGCGGCGACAGGATCGAACGGGTCGACCGGGTGCTGCTGCATCTCTTCCAGCACCAGATCCATCATCGCGGCCAGGCGCACGGCCTGCTCTCCGCCGCCGGGGTCGAGCCGCCGCAGCTCGACGAATTCTTCCTCAACCAGGACAGAGACTTTCGCACTGAAGAGTTGGACGCGCTCGGCTGGCGGGAGGAGGATCTCTGGCGGGCCTGGCCTGAGCCCAACGCCTGATCGGCTCTAGGCGTTGGCGGCCTTCTTCATGTCCTCATAGCCGCCGAGTGCGCGGGCCCGGGCCGCCTTGTGGTCGACGATGGGATTGGGGTAGGTCTCGCCGAGAACGATGCCGGCGTCCGCCAGCACCGGAGCCGGCGCTTCCCAGGGCTTGTTCAGATAGGCGTCCGGCAGTGTCGCGATCTCCGGAACCCAACGTCTGACATAGCGGCCCTCGGGATCGAACTTCTCGCCCTGGGTGATGGGATTGAAAATGCGGAAGTAGGGCGCTGCATCGGCGCCGGAGCCGGCGACCCACTGCCAGCCGGCGGCGTTGTTGGCCAGGTCGGCATCCACCAGCGTATCCCAGAACCATGCCTCGCCCCGCTGCCAGGGGATCAGCAGATGTTTCACCAGGAAGGACGCGGTGATCATGCGCACCCGGTTGTGCATCCACCCGCTGTGCCAGAGCTCGCGCATGCCGGCATCGACGATGGGGTAGCCGGTGCGGCCACGGCACCAGGCTTCGAAACCGGCATCGTCATCGCGCCAGGGGTAGCCGTCGAATTCCGGCCGCCAGGAGCGCTCGGCAAAGTCCGGCCAGTGATACAGCAGGACATGGGAGAAGTCGCGCCAGCCGAGTTGACGCAGAAAGCCCATGACCCCGTCTTCCTTTGCGGTGCCGGCGGCGATCGCCTGCTGTCCCGCCTGCCAGACCTGTCTCGGAGAGACCTCGCCCCAGTGGAGATGCGGGGAGAGCCGCGACGTCGCCGGCTCGTCGGGACGGTCCCGGCGCGCGCTGTAGGCGCCGGCCGCTTCGTCCAGGAAGGCCTGCAGCCGGGCTGCGGCACCCGCTTCGCCGGGTGTCCAACGGTCGCGCAGACCGCCCGCCCAGTCGGGCTTGCTTGGCAGCAGGTCCCAGTCTTCCAGCCGTTCGCTCTCGACACCCTTCAAGCCGTCGATGGTCTTGGGCGCCGGTTCGGGCGCGGGCGGTGCCGGGGCCGCCAGCATGGCCTTCCAGAAGGGTGTGAAGACCTTATAGGGGCCGCCGCTGCCGGTGCGAATCTCCCAGGGCTCGAAGAGCAGGCTGCCGTTGAAGCTTTCCGCCGCAAGGCCACTTTCCCGAAGGCTTGCTTTCAGCGCCTTGTCCCGGGCGATGGCGAAGGGCTCGTAACAGCGGTTCCAGTAGACGGTGGTCGCGCCGGTCTCCGCCGCCAGGGCCGGCAGGATCTCCGCGGCGTCGCCGCGGCGCAGACACAAAGGCGCGCCCTTGGATTCCAGGTCGCGGGTCAGCGCGGCGAGCGAATGATGCAGCCACCAGCGTGCCGCGCCGCCTGGCTTCCAGGCCCCAGCATTGGCGTCGTCCAGAATGAACAGGGGCAGAACCTCGCCGCCTTGCGCGCAAGCGGCCTGCAGAGCCGGGTTGTCGGCCAGGCGCAGGTCCTGGCGCAGCCAGACGATACTGGGTGGAACGGTCATCGCAGTGCCAAGTATGGGAGTTTCATGCCGGAATCGGGAAGGAACCGCCTTACCAATTATGGCGCGGATTGGGGAAGCCAAGCCCTTCCAGATGTCATTTGCACACGAATTTCAGCCGGTTCGGCCATCATTGTGGGAAAAATTCACATTTTTTTGGTCTGGCATCTTGACGGCCCGGATCCGGGCTCTACTTCCCGGGACAAGCGCGCGACAAGTGAACCGGGGGAAACGGTCAGGCTATCGCCAACAGCCTCTGTCGCCGCCTCAGCAAGACCACTGTTTTAGAGGAGGCATCTTCATGAAAACCCTTTCGCGCGCGCTTTTCGCCGCCGCCGTTGCGGCCCCGCTCGCCCTTTCGTCCATCGCTGCCAAGGCGGCCGACATCGTCGACACCGCTGTCGGGGCCGGCCAGTTCGAAACGCTCGTCGCTGCGGTGCAGGCCGCGGGCCTGGTCGACACGCTGAAGGGCGACGGTCCTTTCACCGTCTTCGCGCCGACCGACGAGGCCTTTGCCAAGCTGCCGGCCGGCACGGTTGAAAGCCTGCTGAAGCCTGAAAACAAGGACCAGCTGATTGCGGTTCTGACCTACCATGTCGTGCCGGGCAAGGTGATGTCCGGTGATCTTGCGAACAAGCAGATGAAGGCCGGTACGGTCCAGGGCAGTAAGCTCAGCATCAACGCCCTGAATGGTGGCGTTGCCGTCGACAACGCCCAGGTCGTCCAGGCTGACATCGAAACTTCCAACGGCGTCATCCACGTGATCGACACCGTGGTGCTGCCCCAGTAGGACGCCAAACTCAAGGCATCAAACGTAATACGTCTTACTGCGCACCGCCGTTTAACTTCGGCGGCAGTGTTTCAGCGAGCGGCCGCTCCGATCATTCGGGGCGGCCGTTGCTGTGCTCGCGGTTGTTGTTCTGAGCGCTGCTCAATGCTGTAGGGGCGGCTTTGCTTCTGCAGCTCTGACGGCTCACAACACTGTTTGAAGTCGCGCGGAGCAGGACTCGATGACGCGCGGAGCACGACGGCAAGCGGCCTGGGCGCGGGTTTGGCTGTGTTCTTTCTGGGGCCGCTGCGGCCGCGCCGGCACGCGATCAAGGGCTTAGGCCGCGAGTGCCCGAATCTTAAATTTTCTTCATCCGATCAGCCACTTGATGCCTGCGGCGGTTGCGCTAGATCGGGTGTTAAGCGAACGGCATCGAAACCGATGAAAGCGGTTTGGCTGACAGCAACAGTCGCTGCCTTCGTCTCAGCAAGAAATCCAAACTCATGGAGGAGGCACCTCATGAAGGCCCTTTCACGTACCCTTTTTGCCGCCGCCGTTGCGGCCCCTCTCGCGCTTTCGTCCATCGCCGCCAAGGCCGCCGACATCGTCGACACCGCCGTTGAGGCCGGTCAGTTCGAGACCCTGGTGGCTGCGGTCCAGGCCGCCGGTCTGGTCGAGACGCTGAAGGGTGACGGCCCCTTCACGGTCTTTGCGCCGACCGACGAAGCCTTTGCCAAGCTGCCGGAAGGCACGGTCGAGAACCTGCTGAAGCCGGAAAACAAGGATCAGCTTGTTGCGATCCTGACCTACCACGTCGTGCCGGGTAAGGTGATGTCCGGCGACATCGCCGGCAAGATGACCGAGGCGACGACGGTCCAGGGCAGCGAGCTTACCATCGATGCCATGAAGGGCGGCGTCCAGGTCGAGGAGGCGCAGGTCATCCAGGCCGACATCGAAACCTCCAACGGCGTCATCCACGTCATCGACACCGTGGTGCTGCCCCAGTAACGGATCGACCCAGTAACGGATCGACCCAGTAACGGATCAGTTCCAATCCGCATGCCGCCATCCCCCCGGCGGCAGCGTTCGAGCGGCCGCCCCATCCCCCGGGGGCGGCCGCTTTCCGTTTGATCTGCGCTATCCGACCACGGCGCTGTGCGGGTAGGGGAAGACCTGGCGGCGGCCCAGCAGCATGACCTGGAAGCGCGGCCCCAGAAGCCCTGCGATGGCCGGGTCGAGAACGTTGAGGCCGCCCGTATAGGCGCCGAAGGCGGGCAGGATGAGTCGCCGGCCGTCGGTGATGAAGCAGGGCGCGGAGATGCGCTTGCCGCGCACGCGCACCGCGGCCTTGGGGTGGAAGTGACCGGAGATTTCACCAAAGACTTCGCCGGCCGTGGCGCCCGGCTCGGCCTCATGGCGGAAGGTGAGGGCGCCTTCCGTCCAAACGGCCTCCACCGTTCCGCCCAGATCCTCCGGCGGCGCCGGGTCGTGGTTGCCGGCAATCCAGATCCAGTCGTGGCGGGCGGTCAGATCGCGCAGGCGCCGCACAATGGGGGCGGGCAGGCGCGCCGCCGCCCCCTGGTCGTGAAAGGAATCGCCCAGGCAGATCAGCCGTTCCACGGCATGGCGGGCCAGCACCGCCTCCAGCCTGTCGAGGGTCGCCGCCGTGTCGTAGGGCGGCAGGAACTGGCCGCGCTCGGCAAAGGCCGAGCCCTTCTCGAAATGCAGGTCCGCCACCACGGCCAGGCGCCGGTCCGGCCAGAGCAGGGCGCCGTAATGGTCGGCGATCAGCTCCACCCCGTTCACCAGCAGCCGGCCGCTGCGCCGGTCCGGCTGCGGCGCCGGGGTCTCCGCCGCGCCGCTCACAGCGGCAGCTCGGACTGGCCCCGGCCGATCTCCATGCCGGCGGTGGCCTCCTCGATCAGCTCCTGGGCGCCCTCGTCGAGCAGCTCGTCCAGGCCGCTGCCGTAGACCTGTTCCTTGCCGATCTCCAGCAGCACCGGCACCGCCAGGGGGGAGATCTTCTCCAGCCGGCGGTGCTCGATGCGGCCCTGGATGCGCTTCAGCATCTCCGCAAGGCGGCCGATGTCGGTCAGGCCGCCGGCAGCGTCAGCGCGTGTGGCCTGCAGCAGGATATGGTCCGGCTCGTGCTTGCGCAGCACGTCGTAGATGAGATCGGCGTTGAAGGTCACCTGGCGGCCCGACTTCTCCTGCCCCGGCGAGCGCGCCTCGATCAGCCCGGCGATCACCGCCACCTTGCGGAAGGTCCGCCTGAGCATGGAGGACTCGGCCATCCACTCCTCCAGGTCGTCGCCGAGCATGTCCTCATCGAAGAGGGCGGCGAGATCGCTGGCCGGCTTCAGGCTCCAGACCGCGATCACGTAGTCGGTGGCGACGAAGCCGAGGGGGGCAAGCCCCGCCCGCTCCATGCGCCGCGTCAGCAGCATGCCGAGGGTCTGGTGCGCGTTGCGCCCCTCGAAACTGTAGGCGACCAGGAACTCCTTCTCGCCGCGGGGAAAGGTCTCGACCAAAAGGCCGGAGGCGTCGGGCAGCACCGAGCGCCAGCGTTGGATGCGCAGCCACTCCGCCACCGCCGGCGGCAGGTCCTGCCACTGGGCAGGGTTGGAGAGAATGCCGCGCACGCGCTCGGCCAGGTGGGTGGACAGCGGCAGCCGTCCGCCGGCATAGGCGGGCACCTTGGGGTCGCCGCCCTTGCCGCGGCTGACCAGAACGGTGTTGTCGCGCATGCCTTCGAAGCAGAGGAGCTGGCCGGCGAAGATGAAGCTGTCCCCCGGCAGCAGCCCGTTGACGAAATACTCTTCCACCTCGCCCAGAACGCGGCCGTTCCTCATCCGGATTTTCAGGACCGGCGCCTCGACGATGGTCCCCACGTTCATGCGATAACGCTTTACATGCGAGATGTGAGCGACCCGGTAAAAGCCTTGCAGATCAAGGCCCAAGCGGCGGTAGCGTTCATAGGATTTGAGGGCGTAGCCGCCGGTTGAGACGAAATCCAGGGCTTTGTCGAAGTCCTGTCTTGTCAGGGACTTATAGGGATAGGCTGTGATGATTTCTCGGTAGAGCCGGTCCGCCGCGAAGGGCCCGGCGCAGGCGGTTCCGAGGATGTGTTGAGACAGCACATCAAGTCCGCCGGGCCGGGGCGGGTCGCCGTCCAGGCTGCGCGCGGCGACCGCTTCCAGGGCGGCGCGGCATTCCAGCACCTCGAAGCGGTTGGCCGGTACAAGCAGGGCGCGGCTCGGCTGATCAAGCTGGTGGTTGGCCCGCCCGATACGCTGCAGCAGTCGCGCCGAACCCTTGGGGGCGCCCACCTGGACCACCAGGTCGACGGCGGCCCAGTCGATGCCGAGATCGAGGGAGGAGGTCGCCACCACCGCGCGCAGCTTGCCGGCCGCCATGGCGGACTCCACCTTGCGGCGCTGCTCCACGGCGAGGCTGCCGTGGTGCAGGGCGATGGCCAGGCCGTCGTCGTTTAGACGCCAGAGCTCCTGAAACACCAGCTCCGCCTGGGCCCGGGTGTTGACGAAGACCAGTGTGGTCCCGGCCGTGCGGATCCGCTGGTAGACCTCGGCGATGGCGTGCACCGCCATGTGGCCGGACCAGGGGAGGTATTCCCTGGTGGTGAGAATCTCCACCTCCGCCTCGGCGCCGTCGCGGCCGATGATGCGGCGCACGCCCCCCGGCCCGGCGCTCGGCGAGATCCAGGCCGCCAGCCAGTCGGGGTCATGCACCGTGGCGGAGAGGCCGACCCGCCGGCAGCCCGGGCTGAGAGTCTGCAGGCGGGCGAGGCCGAGCGCCAGAAGGTCGCCGCGCTTGGTTCCGGCCAGGGCGTGAAGTTCGTCGATGATGACGCACTTCAGGCCGGCGAAGACCTCCGGCGCGTCGTAGTAGCTGAGCAGCAGCGCCAGGGACTCCGGCGTCGTCATCAGGATGGCCGGGGGCTTGCGGCGCTGCCGCTGGCGCTTGGACTGCGGCGTGTCGCCGGTGCGGGTCTCGCAGGGGATCGCCAGACCCATCTCCTCGATGGGCTGGGTGAGGTTGCGGTGGATGTCCACCGCCAGCGCCTTCAGGGGCGAGATGTAGAGCGTATGCAGCCCTTGCGTCTGATCCTGACTCTGGCGGGCGGCGAGATCGACCAGGGAGGGGAGAAAGCCCGCCAGGGTCTTGCCGCCGCCGGTGGGCGCGATCAGCAGCGCCGACTCGCCGCCTTCCGCCGCCCGCAGCATCTGCAACTGATGGGGATGGGGCTGCCAGCCGCGCGCCTCGAACCACGCTGCAAAGCGTGGCGGCAGGGCCGAAAGGTTCGAGTCGCTGAGAAGGGCTGGCTGGCTCACGGAGCCTAAGATAGAGCGGGTGCGGAGACGGGGAAAGGCGTGCCACGGCGGATCGTGCAGCTCCTGCAATGCTGCTGACTCGCCGAGGCTGCGGCGGCCGCATTCACACCTGCAGCCGCGCGGCTATCGCCCGCTCCTTTCCAATGCGATTTCGCACAAATGCATCGCGGTTTTTTCCTGCCTACGCTCCCGTCGTGCGATGTGACTTCGGGTTCCCGCGCCAAGCCTCTGGTGTGGCGGGGCTTTGTCGTTTTCGGCTGGAAATCGCCCTCCCTTAACGAAGTCTTGACCCTAAATCTCTATCCTAAGTATCCGATTTTACAGAGTTTCGGGGAGGCCCCCGCAATGATAACGCGACTGCAGAAACTGCGGCAGACGTGCGCGAAGTTCAGAGAGGATGCCGGCGGCAACGTTGCTATCTTCTTTGCCTTCGGCGCCTTCGCCGTGATCGGCACCGTCGGTATCGCCATCGATACCTCGGTCGCCTACAACGTGCGTTCGCAGCTGGCGTCGGCGGTCGACGCCGCAGCGCTGGCCGGTGCGCGCAACTATGCGAGTCCGACCCGCGACGCGGACATCCAGCGCTATTTCGATGCCAACTTCGAGGCCGGCTACATGGGCTCCGTGCTGGAGCCGCTGAGCATCACGCCGGATGACCAGGCCCGGACCGTGACGGTGACGGCGAGAGCCAACATCCCGACCTTCTTCATGAACATCTTCGGGACCGACTCCACGGACGTTGCCGCGACTGCCGAAGCGACGCTGTCCTCGCGCGATGTGGAGGTGGCGCTGGTCCTCGACGTCACCGGCTCGATGTCCGGCAGCCGCATGACCTCTCTCAAGGCGGCGGCGATCGAACTGGTCGACATCGTCGTCCAGGATCTACAGGACCCCTTCTACTCGAAGGTGGCTTTGGTTCCCTATTCCAATTCCGTCAACGTCGGCAGCTATGCCACTCAGGTCCGCGGCACCATCACCTCCGGCGGCTGCACCTACCCGGATGCGCCGAGCTGCGAAGACTTCACGTTCACGCGGCAGAGCGGCGGCTCCACCACCTTTGCAGCCACCACCTGCGCCACCGAGCGCTCGGGCGCGCATCTTTCCACCGATGCCGCGCCGACTCTGGCACCGCTGGGCACGCACTTTCATCGGCCGGACGGCGGCTACAATCCCTGCCCCTCGGCGACGATCATGCCGCTGACGAGCAACAAGACGGCACTGAACAGCGCCATCAACGGGCTGACCACCGGCGGTTCCACCGCCGGGCAGATCGGGACGGCCTGGGGCTGGTACATGATCTCGCCCAACTTCGCCTATCTCTTCTCCGGCGAAGGCCAGCCGGCGAACTACGGTGCGGTCCACCTGGGCCAGGAGGTGCTGAAGGTCGTGGTTATCATGACCGACGGCGACTTCAACACCATCTATCACTCCGGCGTGGTCGCCAACAATTCGACCAGTGGCAGTGGCGACAACGATCACAAGATCAATCAGGCCGGCACCAACGGCAGCGCCTTCGATCAGGCCCAGGCGCTCTGCACCGCGATGAAGGCCGAAGGCGTGAAGGTCTATACCGTCGGCCTGGAACTCGCCACTTTGCCGGCGGCCACGACCTTCGTGAACAACTGCGCCACCGATGCCGACCACGTGTACCTGCCGGAAAGCGGCACCCAGCTGCGGCAGGCCTTCCAGGACATCGCGCGCCAGGTCTCCAACCTGCGAATTTCCATGTAACCTTTGCCGCCGGCCCTCCTCCCGATTGCGGGGGAGGGCCGGTTGGAGCGCGTCGAATCGCTTGACCGGCGCCGCTGCATCGTGATCCCTCTCGGGCGACCAGTGCCAGCAACCGAGGGGAACAGCAGCGATGGGCCGAAGCGGGCCGGCGGCCAGTGGCGTCGACGTCGACCTGACCGCCGTGGTGGTTTCGGTTCGGGATGACGAGCCGCAGGCCCTGGTGGTGCCGGCGGCTGCATCGGGGCGCGCCGCGCTTCCCTCCGGCCCTCTGCGCCCCGACCACGGCACCCTGCAGGCGGGGCTCAGAAGCTGGGTCGAGCAGCAGGCCGGGCGCCGGCTGGGGTACATCGAGCAGCTCTACACCTTCGGCGACCGCCCCATTCCGGCGGGGGATAGCGGTGGCGGCCAGCCGAGAACCCTCTCCATCGCCTACCTGGCGCTGGTTTCGGCCACCGAAGGCGAGACGGCGGGCCCGGCCGACTGGCAGCCCTGGTACACGGCCTTTCCCTGGGAGGACTGGCGCGCGGGAGAACCGCCGGTTCTGAAAGCCCTGCGCGCCCGGCTGCGCCGTTGGGCAGGCGAGGGCGGCGCGGAGCAAAAACGCCGGCGCCAGGAGCGCCTCCGCGCCATCTTCGAGCCGGCGTCCGGGGAGTCCTCTGGTGGCTCCTCAGGTGGCTCCTCTGGCGGCTGGGACGAGGAAAGGGCGCTGGAGCGCTATGAACTGCTCTACGAGGCCGCCCTGGTGCCGGAGGCCTGGCACGACAAGGGCAAGGCGCCGCCGGAGGACCTGGCGGCTTTCGCCGGCCGGGCCATGGCCTCGGACCATCGGCGCATCCTCGCCACCGCCATCAGCCGCCTGCGCGGCAAGATCAAGTATCGCCCGGTCCTGTTCGAACTGCTGCCCGCCGAGTTCACCCTCTTCCGGCTGCAGCGGACGGCGGAGGCGCTGACCGGCGCCCGGCTGCACAAGCAGAACTTCCGCCGCCTCGTAACCCAGCAGGGCCTGGTGGAGGAGACCGGCGCGCTGGACTTCGAAACCGGCGGGCGGCCTGCAAAGCTCATGCGCTTCCGCCGGGCCGTGACCCAGGGGCGGACGAAGGGGCGCAGCAGCGCAGCTTGACTCTCCGGCCGCGCCGCCAATATGCTCTGTTGGAGCATAAGGGCTGGATCCCCATTCAGCCCTCTCTTCGGCGCACAATAATGCTCAGAATGAGTATAAGGAGGGTGGATATGGCCATCGCAAGCACGCAGGAAGGCGGCAGCTTGCCGTTCACCGAGGAGGTTGCGGAGCGTACCGCCGCGATCTTCGAGCGCATCAGGACCGTGGTGCCGCCGCTGGAATGGCCGCTGCACGCACCGGAAATCGATGCCATCAACCGTCTGAAGGCGGAACGCAATGCCATCGTTCTGGCACACAACTACCAGACGCCGGAGATCTTTCACGGCGTGGCCGACATCACCGGCGATTCCCTGGCGTTGGCGCGGCGGGCGGCGGAGACCGATGCGGAGGTGATCGTCCTGGCGGGCGTGCACTTCATGGCCGAGACGGCGAAGCTGGTGAACCCGGAGAAAACGGTGCTGATGCCGGATATGGACGCCGGCTGCTCGCTGGCGTCCTCCATCACCGGGCAGGACGTGCGGGACCTGCGCAAGGCCCATCCCGGCGTGCCGGTGGTCACCTACGTGAACACCTCGGCCGAGGTGAAGGCCGAATGCGACATCTGCTGCACCTCGGGCAATGCCATCAAGGTGGTGGAGTCCCTCAAGGCGCCGCGGGTGATCTTCCTGCCGGATACCTATCTGGCGACCCATGTCGCCCGCAACAGCGATGTCGAGATCATCGACTGGCAGGGCCGCTGCGAGGTGCACGAGCGCTTTACCGGCGCGGAGATCGAAGGCTTCCGCGAGGGTCATGACGGCCTCACCGTCATCGCCCATCCGGAATGCCCGCCCGATGTGCTCGACGCCGCCGACTTCGTCGGCTCCACCGCCGGCATGATCGACTACGTGCGCCGCGAACGCCCGGCCCAGGTGCTGATGGTGACCGAGTGCTCCATGAGCGACAACGTCGCCGTCGAACTGCCGGAGATCGACTTCGTGCGCCCCTGCAATCTCTGCCCGCATATGAAGCGCATCACCCTGCCCAAAATCCGCCGGGCGCTGGAGACCCTCTCGCCGGCGGTCGAACTGGACCCGGCGGTCGCGGCCCGCGCAAGGGTGGCCGTCGAGCGGATGCTGGCTGTTGGATAGGGCCGGTGGATAGCGGAGGGAAGACGTCCGGGGCGCCGGTCGTCGCGTCAAGGCCTCAGCCCCTTCCGCGGGTGATGGTGGAGCCCCTGGTGCGGGCGGCCCTGCTGGAAGACCTGGGGCGCGGCGGCGACCTCACCAGCGAGGCCGTCGTACCCGCGCAGCAGGCAACAGAGGCGTTTTTGGTGGCGCGGGCAGCGGGAACCCTGGCCGGGCTCGATGCCGCGGCGCTCGCCTTTCAGATCATGGACCCGGCCGTGACCGTGGAGCCGCTGAAAGCCGATGGCGAAGCGCTGGCGCCGGGCGACAGCCTGTTGCGGCTGAACGGTCCCGCCCGGGCCATTCTCTCCGCCGAGCGGGTAGCCCTGAACCTGGTCTGCCATCTCTCGGGCATTGCGACCGCGACGGCGGAGCTCGTGGCCGCCGTGCGGCCCCATCCGGTTGACGTCACCTGCACGCGCAAGACCACGCCGGGCCTGCGCGCCCTGGAGAAGTACGCGGTGCGCGCCGGCGGCGGGGCCAACCACCGTCTCGGGCTCGACGATGCGATTCTCATCAAGGACAACCACATCGCGCTGGCCGGCGGTGCGGCGGAGGCCGTGACCCGTGCCCGGGCGCGGGCCGGGCATCTGGTGAAGATCGAGGTGGAGGTCGACCGGCTGGATCAGCTCGAGGAAGCGCTCGGCGCCGGCCCCGATGCGGTGCTGCTGGACAACATGACGCCGAAGCAGCTGCGCGAGGCTGTGCGGATCGTCGCCGGCCGAGCTGTCACCGAGGCCTCAGGTGGAATCACGCAGGAGACCATTGCCCAGGTTGCGGCCAGCGGTGTCGACGTGATCTCCGCCGGCTGGCTCACCCACAGTGCCCCCAGTCTGGATATCGGGCTGGACATTCTGACCGAGCGACAGCGCCGTGGCGGATAACCTTGGTCATCGAAAAGACAACCCTGGACAGCCTTCGAAGGGGGATCTACTGTCACTCGGTTTCTTATCTCAAACCTCTGTAGAGTAAGGATTTTCTGATCCAACCAGTACAGGATCGAGGGCATGGGCTTCTCAACTGTGATGGTGCGGATATTCGACCGAAAGTTGCTTCTGGCTTCGGTCGTAACAGCCTTGCTGGCCGGCTGCGAGACCCTGGACCGTCTCGTGGCGCCGGGTGTCGAGGGGCTGCTGCTGGCCCCGGACTTCACCGCAGTCGCGCTCACTGACGGAGGCATCGGAGACACAGGCGTCCGATCGACGCTGGACGGCAGGACGGCCAGTCCTGAGTCGCTGCAGACCATGCTGACAGCGGCGATCCGCAGCAAACGGCCGGACGTCTTTGTCGGCGCGCGCGGGCGCTACCAGGTCTCCGCCCAGGTGATCGGCGACGATGTCAGCAAGCGCAGCAAGGACATCGAGGGGACCACCTACCGCTGGGCCAAACGCCAGGTGAAGGTGAGCTACACGGTCGTCGACGGGGTGACAGCGCGCCAGGTCTGGGGCGGCATCATCACGACCGAGAACGAGACCCTGGCGACCTACGAGATCCAGCGGCCGACAAAGACCAGCGAGCGTATGCTGGAGGAAATCGTCACCGCGCTCACCGACACCGAGCCCTATCCCTACCCGGATCCGCCGGCCTTCACTGACGTGGTGAACCAGAACTTCGAAGGCTTCGCGCTGAACCTGCCGTACCAGAGTTGAGGGGCTACTGGCCCTCCGTCACCGTCAAAACGCCTTGAAAGCGTCCTTCAGAACCTTAACTCGCTCTTCCAGGGCTGTCGGCTCGTAAGCGGCGGCGGGGGCCGTGCCCCAGACCGGGCCGGGCCAGGCCGGATCACCGGTGAAGCGGGCGATGATGTGGAGGTGAAGCTGGGGCACCATGTTGCCCAAGGCGGCCACGTTCATCTTGTCGGCGCTGACGGCGGCCTGCAGGGCGCGGGAGGCGGCGCAGATCTCCGCAGTGAAGCGGGGCATGTCCGCCGCTTCGACGTCGTGAAAGTCGCTCAGCCCCGGGCGGCGCGGGACCAGGATCAGCCAGGGGAAAGTGGCGTCGTTCATCAGCAGCACGCGGCAGAGCGGCCAGTCGTCGATCATGATACAGTCGGCCGCCAGCCTTTCGTGGAGGACAAAGTCGTCGGTCATGCGCAAGCGATTTTCCGGTTTCGAGTTCCGATCCAAGGTGGGCATGCCCACCGTAGTCGCGAAAATCGCGAAAGCGAAGCGTGACGTCAGGCGGTTTTACGGTGCGGCGATGCTCCTGCTTGCAGCCGCTGCGCTTCCGACCGTGGTACTTCCGTCTGGCGCCACTGCCATGCCGGATCTCGCTTTGCCCTGGCCCGATGCAGCCCTGGAGGGCCGGAGCGGCGGCACCACGATCAGCTTTTCCAGCCGCAGTCCCTTTGCGCTCTCCAACGTGGGCAACGGCCCCGAGGAATCGCCGGAAACCGAAGGCCTCGGCCAACTCTACCTGCCGCCAGAGGCCTCCGCCGAGCGCCCGGTGCCGGCGGTGGTGATCCTGCACGGCGCCTCCGGCGTGCAGTCGGTGCGGGAGCTGACCTATGCCCGCCAGTTCGCCGCCCGCGGCGTCGCCGCCCTGGTGATCGACGTCTTCGGCGCCCGCCGCGACCGGGCGACCGGCTTCGTCAACAGGCTGCTTCAGATCACCGAGGCCATGTTCCTGGCCGATGCCTATGCAGGCCTTGAACACCTCGCCGCGCGGCCGGAGATCGACGCCGGCCGCATCGCCCTCATCGGCTTTTCCTACGGGGGCATGGTGGCGACCTATGCCGCCTATGCCCAGGTGGCCGAGCGCTATGCGCCGGAGGGGCCGCGCTTCGCTGCCCACGTGGCCTTCTACGCACCCTGCATCGCCGAGTTTCAGGACAGCCGCGCCACCGGCGCGCCCCTGCTGATGCTCTACGGCGGCCGCGACGCCATCGTCGATCCGGAGCGCTGCGCGCGCGTCGCCCAGCAGCTGGAAGAGGGCGGCACGCCTGTCGAGACGATCGTCTACCCGGAGGCGGTGCACCAGTGGGACGGGCGCTTCGCCGGCGAACGGCAGATCGGCCGCAACCTCGCCGACTGCCGCTTCGTGGTGGAGAGCGACGGCACGGTGCGCGACCGCTGGCTCTGGCTGCCCATGTCCAGTGTGTTCTACCGCCGGGTCATCCTCGGCCTCTGCACCGACGAGGAAGGCTATCTGATCGGCCGCAACGACGAGGTGCGGGCCCAGGCGAACGAGGCCCTGGGAAGCTTCCTTGCGCCGATCCTGCTCGGCGGCGAGAGCTGACGGACGTCTGCGCCATGCCCGCGGCGAAACCGGAGTCCTGGCTGAAGGTGACCGAGCGCGGGCTCTACTGCGTGCCCGGCGGCTTCTACGTCGATCCGCACCGCCCCGTCGAGCGTGCCGTCGTGACCCACGGCCATGCCGACCACGCCCGGCCCGGCAACCGCGCTGTGCTCGCAACCCCCGAAACCCTGGCCATCATGAAACGCCGCTATGGCGACGAGGCGGGCGATGCCTTGGAGCCGCTGACCTACGGCGAGAACCGCGATATCGGCGGCGTGACGCTGTCCTTCCTGCCCGCCGGCCACGTGCTGGGCAGCGCCCAGGCGGTTCTGGAATGGAAGGGCTGCCGCATCATCGTCTCCGGCGACTACAAGCGCCGCGCCGACCCGACCTGCGCGCCCTTCGAGGTGATGTCCTGCGATGTCTTCATCACCGAGGCGACCTTCGGCCTGCCGGTCTTCCGCCATCCGCCCGACGCGGAGGAGGTCGAGAAGCTGCTGACGGCGCAGCAGCAGTTCCCGGACCGTGCCGTGCTGGTGGGGGCCTACTCCCTCGGCAAGGCGCAGCGGGTGATCGCTCTGCTGCGGAAGGCCGGCTATGACCGGCCGCTCTACATCCACGGTGCGTTGCAGGGGCTCTGCGACCTTTACGGCGACCTCGGCGTCGACCTGGGCGAACTGAAGCCGGCCACCGGCGCCGGCAAGGCGGAGCTGGCCGGGCAGATCGTGCTTGCCCCGCCCTCGGCCCTCAACGACCGCTGGTCGCGGCGCCTGCCGGACCCCCTGACCGCGATGGCCTCCGGCTGGATGCGGGTGCGCGCCCGTGCCAAGCAGCGCGGCGCCGAACTGCCGCTGATCCTCTCCGACCACGCGGACTGGGACGAACTGGTGCAGACCCTTGAGGACGTCGGCGCGCCCGAGGTCTGGGTCACCCACGGCAACGAGGAAGCCCTCGTGCACTACGCCTCCGGCAAGGGCATCCGCGCCCGCGCCCTGGCCCTCATCGGCCGCGGCGAGGAGGAGCAGGAGGGGGCGGCAGAAGAGGAGCCTCGGGAGGCGGCGTCATGAAGGCCTTCGCCGAACTCCTGGATCGCCTGTCCTACACCGCCGGCCGCAACGCCAAGCTCACCCTGATGGCGGACTACTTCCGCGCCGCGCCGGACCCGGACCGCGGCTATGCCCTGGCGGCATTGACCGGGCGGCTCGACTTCGCCACCGCCAAGCCGGCGATGATCCGTGGCCTGGTCGAGCAAAGGGTCGACCCGGTGCTCTTCGGCTGGTCCTACGACTACGTCGGGGACATGGCGGAAACGGTGGCGCTCATCTGGCCGCAGCGCCCCGGTGCCAACCGTCCGCCGGAACTCGCCGAGGTGGTGGAGCGGCTTTCGACCGCCAGCCGCTCCGACTCGCCGGCGCTGGTGGAGGGCTGGCTCGACGCCCTGGATGCCACCGGCCGCTGGGCCTTCCTGAAGCTCATCACCGGAGGGCTGCGGGTCGGCGTCTCGGCGCGTCTGGCCAAGACCGCGCTGGCGAAGCTCGGCGATGTCTCCCTGGAAGAGATCGAGGAAGTCTGGCACGGCGTGACCCCGCCCTTTACGGAGGTCTTCGCCTGGCTGGAAGGCCGCGCGCCCATGCCGCAGATCGACCTGCGCCGCGCCTTCCGCCCCCTCATGCTGGCCAACCCCCTGGACGAGGCGGATCTGGAGAAGCTCGACGCCGCGCACTACCGCGCGGAATGGAAGTGGGACGGCATCCGCGTGCAGTTGGCCGCCGGCGGTGGGGAGGCGCGGCTGTTCTCGCGCTCCGGCGACGAGATCACCCGGGCCTTTCCCGACCTCATGGAGACCGCACGCTTCGATGCGGTGCTGGACGGCGAGCTTCTGGTGATGCGCGACGGCGAGATCGCCCCCTTCAACGACCTGCAGCAGCGCCTCAACCGCAAGCGGGTGACGGCGAAGATGCTGGAGAGCTATCCCGCCCACCTGCGGGTCTACGATATCCTGTTCCACGGCGACGACGATCTGCGCGAGCAGGGCTTCGACGACCGCCGCGTCAGACTGCAAGCCTGGCACGCGGAAACCGGCCCGGCGCGCATCGACCTTTCCCCCATGCTGGACTTCGCGCGCTGGGAGGACCTGGCGGCCCTGCGCGAGACGGCGCGCGAGCGTGCCATCGAGGGCCTGATGCTGAAGCGCGGCGACAGCCCCTATGTCGCCGGGCGGCCCAAGGGTCCTTGGTTCAAGTGGAAGCGCGATGCGCTGACGCTGGACACCGTGCTGATGTACGCGCAGCGCGGCCACGGTAAGCGCTCCTCGCTCTACTCCGACTACACCTTCGGCGCCTGGCGTACCGGTGACCATGGGGAGCCGGAACTGGTGCCGGTGGGCAAGGCCTACTCGGGCTTCACAGACGAGGAGTTGCTGCGTCTCGACAAGTGGGTCCGCGCCAACACCACCGAGCGCTTCGGGCCGGTGCGCGCGGTGAAGCCGGGCTTGGTGCTGGAGGTCGCCTTCGACGCCGTCCACCGCTCCAAGCGCCACAAATCAGGCGTCGCCATGCGCTTCCCGCGCATCCACCGCATCCGCTGGGACAAGCCCATCGAAGAAGCCGACCGCCTGCCCACCCTGGAGAAACTCATCGAGGGGTGAGGGGAAGTCCCCCTCACCCAGCTTCGCCTAGGCTCGGTTCCCTCCCCAAGGCTGCGCAACCCTCTCCCACCAGGGGAGAGGGAGGGCCCCGCGTCAGCGGGAGGGTGAGGGGGCGTTCGCACAACTGTCACCCTCGGGCTTGACCCGAGGGTCCATCTTTCCACAGCGCGAGCGCCGGCGAGCCGGTAATCCGTTTTGGGGTTCGGGTCGGGCACTTGCATGGATGCTCGGGTCAAGCCCGAGCATGACGAGCGGGCTGAGGACTGGACCTAAATCTCCGGCCGCTTGAAGCGCTTGTGGGGGATGAGGGCGATGGGGACGACCTCTACCAGCAGCTCCGGGATCACCAGGCCCGGCACCTGGATCAGGATGCTGGCCGGCGCGCTCGGCGTCTCGAAGTATTGACTGCGCACCTGCTGGATCGCCGGCAGGTCGTCACGGTCGAGGAAGTAGATGGTCATGGAGACGATGTCGTCGAGGCTGCCGCCGGCGGCTTCCAGGATCACCTGCGTGTTCTCGATCGCTTTTTGCATCTGGGCGGCGCAGTCGCCGGGTCCGACGACATTGCTCTCGGCATCCCAGGCGACCTGCCCGGTGATGTAGAGCGTCACCCCCTCGCCGGCGATCACGCCCTGCGAGAAGGCCCGCCCGTTCGGCCCCCAGATGCCCGGGGGATTGAAGCCATAGGCCATGGAAGAATCCCTTATGGTGGAAGTCGCGCGCCGCGGCGTGTGGGCGCGCGAAGGACAAGGATGCGGCAGAGTTGGAAGCATAGCAGCCGTCCGGTCGCGCCCGAAGCACAACTGTGATGCAAAGGTCCTGCTGGCGGCGGTGCAGGGCCACTGCGATTCGGAGGCCAACGACCCTTGAACCCTCGGTGGCGGCCATGCGACTAACCTTCGGTGACGGCGCGGGCGCTTTTGCGTGCAAAGGGGGATCGGAAATGAACGCAAGGTCTCTGGGCCCTGTCCTTTTGGGCCTCCTCTTTGGCGCCAGCCTCCTTGCCGCCAGCCTCCTTGCCGGTGGCAGCCTCGCGTCGGCGGCGACTTTGCCGGAGCACTGCCGCCGTGCGCCGGTGGCCGCGGACTGCACGGCGCCGCTGTTCGACCGTCTGATGGAACGAATCGCGGCCGAACGGCAGATCGATCAGGCGGGTTTGAAAGCCGGCCTCACCGACAAGCTGATCAACCTGGGCAGCCTGGATCTCGCACAAGAAGTTGCGGTGGGAATCGATCACGCGTCGATCCGGGATGTGAAGCTCGCGGTGATCGGGGTGCTGCAGGCGAACCAGCGGCACTACGGAGCGGCCTCCGACCTCGCCGATCTGATCGGCGATCCGCAGCAGCGCCTGCCGGTCTACACTGCCATCGTCGAGCGCTTCGTGGCCGACGGCGAGGTCGAACCGGCCTGGACCCTGGCCAAGGCGCTTGGCGATGCGGCGCTGTCGGACAGTTTTCAGGCTGCGCTGGTCGTCCGCTTCGCCGCCGAGGGGCGCTTCGAACTGACCCTGCCCAACGCGCTGGAGGTCCGCGACGCCGGCCGGCGCGCCGATGTGCTCTTCGGTCTGGCATCCCGGCAGTTGGTGTCGCGTACCCTGGACGAGGTGTTGCAGTCTTTGGAAGCGATTGACGACCCTGAGGTCCGAGCCCGCGATTTCGCGCTGCTGGGCCAGCAGGCCCACGACCTGAAGAAGCCGGATGCCGCCGAGGCGCTTTTTGCGCGCGCCCTTGAGGGCTTGGCGCAGCTGGAGGCCGCCGGCAGCGAAGACACAGACGATCTCCGGCAAGGCATCGCCGGGGCGCTGGAGGCGTCGGGCCGCGACACAGAGGCCCTGGCCGTGGCTGCGGAGATTCGGGATTTGGAGCGCCGGCTTGAGTCCGCCGGGCGGATCGCCCCGACCTTGGCGCAGAGCGGTCAGACCGACAGGGCGCTCGCCGTGCTGAAGGACAACGCCGCGGCGGCGGCAAAGATCGCCGATGCCGAGCGGCGTATCCTTTCACTGACCCGTCAGGCCGAGTTCATGGTCGAGGCCGGCTTTGCCGACGAGGCTCTCCAGGTGATTGCGCGCATCGCGGCGCCGGACCGCCGCTCCGACGCGCGCCAGGCGCTCGCGCGGGCCGCGGCCCGTCAGAACGCCTTTGATCTGGCGGAGCGCCTCGTCGCGGAAGACCCGTCTGTCCTCCACCGGGTGACCGGGCAGCTCGGACTCGCCACGGCCCTCGGTGTCGTCGAGGGCGAGCGGGCTCGTGCGCTGGCGTTGGCCGAGACGGCGCAGATGGCTCTTGAGATGGACGCCATCGAGGGTGCTGAGGGCGTCTACGGCTTGCTGGTCGACACCCAGCTCAGCCTGCGGCAGTTCGACCGGGCGCGGAGCCTTATCGACTGGCTGCACGAGCCGGAAGCCCGCTTTGAGAAGCTCGACCGGCTTGCCGTGGCCGCAGCCCGGGCCGGTGCCGGGGAGGCCTTGTTGCGCGCCATCGACGACATGATCGCCCTCATCGCAGGGGACAGCCTCTACGAGCGCTACGGCCGAACCGCCATGATCGCGCAACGCCTGCCGGCGGAGCTGACCCCGGGGGAGATTCTCCTGCTGTCCAAACGCCTGAAGCAGGCTGACTTCGAGTGGGTGTTCCTCCACGTCACCGCGGTGCGGCTGGCCGAAGCGGGACGCGTGGGCGACGCGCAGGACCTGGTGGCCCTGGCCGACGACCCCGGCCTCACCGCTGACTTCGAACTCCCCGAACTCGCAGCCCTGCTGGCGCTGAGCCTGAAGAGCGGCCAATAGCTCTCACCGCTGCGCCGTGGCCCAGTTTTCGGCGATCCAGACGGGGGCTTCGGAGGCGGGGAGGGGCGCCTTGCCGCGGATCGTGTCGGCGAGCTTTTCGGCCAGCATGATGGTCGGGGCATTCAGGTTGCCGCTGACGATGTCGGGCATGATGGAGGCGTCGACGACGCGCAGGCCCTCCAGCCCGTGCACCTTTGCTTCGCCGTCGACCACGGCCATGGGGTCGGTGCCCATCTTGCAGGTGCAGGACGGGTGGTAGGCGCTTTCCACGTGCTGGCGCACGAAGGCGTCGATGTCCTGGTCCGACTGCACTTCGGGGCCCGGAGCCAGTTCGGCGCCGCGGAAGGGGTCGAAGGCCTTTTGCGTGAAGACCTCCCGCGTCAGGCGGATGGCGGCGCGGAACTCCTGCCGGTCGGCCTCCTGGCTCATGTAGTTGAAGACAATGCGCGGCGGCGCCTTGGGGTCGGCGGAGGCCAGGGTGATTTCCCCGCGGCTCTGGGAGCGCATCGGCCCGACATGAGCCTGGAAGCCGTGGCTGCCCGCCGGGTTGCTGCCGTCGTAGTTCATGGCAATGGGCAGGAAGTGGTACTGCAGGTCCGGGTGCTCGATTCCGGCCCGGCTGCGGATGAAGCCGCCGGCCTCGAAGTGACTGGAGGCGCCCAGGCCCTTTTTGAAGAACAGCCAGTCGAAACCGATCTTCGCCTGGTTCCAGGGCTTCAGCGCCGAGTAGAGGGTGATGGGCTGGGTGCAGGCGTGCTGCACGTAGACCTCCAGGTGATCCTGCAGGTTCTTGCCGACCCCCGGCAGGTCCCGCACCACCGGGATGCCGTGCCCGGTGAGGTCGTCCGCCGGGCCGACGCCGGAAAGCAGCAGGGTCTGCGGCGAGTTCACGGCGCCGCCGCAGAGGATCACCTCGCGCTCCGCCCGCACTTCGGCCCTGGTGTTGCCCTTGGCCAGCTCGACGCCGACGGCGCGGTAGCCGTCGAAGAGCACGCGGGTGGTGAGCGCGCGGGTCCAGACCGTGAGGTTGGGCCGCGTCATGGCCGGCTTCAGGTAGGCGACCGCCGCACTCCAGCGCCGCCCGTCATGGACCGTCATGTCCATATGGGCGAAGCCTTCCTGCTGGCGTCCGTTCATGTCCGGCGTGACGGGATAGCCGGCCTGGCGTCCGGCCTCGATCCAGGCCTGGAACAGCGGGTTCTTGCAAGGGCCGGCCGAGACGTGCAGGGGTCCTTCGCCGCCGCGGTAGGGGTCGGCGCCGCGCTCGTAGGTCTCGGCCTTGCGGAAGTAGGGCAGGACGTCGGCGTAGGACCAGCCGGCGAGCCCGCCCTGGGCCCAGCGGTCGTAGTCGCGCGCGTGGCCGCGCACGTAGGCCATGCCGTTGATGGAGGAGGAACCGCCGAGCACGCGCCCGCGTGGGCAGTAGAGCCGGCGGCCGTCCAGATGGGGCTCCGGCTCCGAATGGTAGAACCAGTTGTACTTGTCGTTGGCCAGCGGCTTGGCCAGTGCCGCCGGCATGTGGATGAAGATCGAGGAGTCGCGCCCGCCGGCCTCCAGCACCAGCACTGAAACCTCCGGGTCTTCGGTCAGCCGGCTCGCCAGCACGCAGCCGGCCGAACCGGCGCCGACGATGATGTAGTCGAAGCTCTCGCTGGATGTCATGGAACGGGTCTCTAGTAGGGCGAGTCGACGCCGTTGACGGCGACGTAGACGCTTTTCAACTGACTGTAGTGCTCGATGGCGGCCAGGCCGTTCTCGCGCCCCAGGCCGGACTGCTTCATCCCGCCGAAGGGCATGGCGATGGGGGTGATGTTGTAGGTGTTGATCCAGCAGGTGCCGGCCTGCAGCCTGGCGATCACCCGGTGCGCGCGGGCCAGGTCGCGCGTGAAGACACCGGCGGAGAGGCCGAATTCGGTGTCGTTGGCGCGGGCGACGACCTCTTCTTCGTCGCGAAAGGGCAGCACCGTCATGACAGGCCCGAAGATCTCTTCGCGCACGATGGTCATCTCGTCGGCGCAGCCGGCGAAGATGGTCGGCTCGACGAAATTGCCGGCGGCGAGCGCAGGGTCATTCGGGCGCCCGCCGCCGACCGCGACCCGGGCGCCCTCGGAGCGGCCCTGGTCGATGTAGCCCAACACCTTCTCGGTGTGTTCGCTGGAGATCAGGGCGCCGACCTGGGTTGCCGGGTCCAGCGGATCGCCGATCTTCAAGCCGGCGGTCTTGGCCACCAGCTTCTCCAGGAGGGCGTCATGCACGTCCTCCTGCACGAAGACCCGCGTGCCGTTGGAGCAGACTTCGCCCTGCGTGTAGAAATTGGCCAGCAGTGCGCCGTGCACGGCGTTCTCAAGGTCGGCGTCTTCAAAGACAATGAGCGGCGACTTGCCGCCCAGCTCCAGGGTCACGGCCTTCAGGGTCTCGGCCGCGTCGGCCATCACCTTGCGGCCGGTGCCGACCTCGCCGGTGAGGGAGACCTTGGCGATGCCGGAATGGCGGACCAGCAGGCGGCCGGTCTCGGCAAAGCCCTGCACAACGTTGAAGACGCCGTCCGGCAGCCCGGCCTCGGTATAGATCTCCGCCAGCTTCAGCGCGGTCAGCGGTGTCAGTTCGGCCGGCTTGAAAATCATCGCATTGCCGCAGGCCAGCGCCGGCGCCGACTTCCAGCAGGCGATCTGCATGGGATAGTTCCACGCGCCGATGCCCGCGCAGATGCCCAGCGGTTCGCGCCGGGTATAGGCGAAGTCGCCGCCGAAGTCGTGATGTTCGCCGTGCAGCGTGCCGGCAACGCCGGCAAAGAACTCGATGCAGTCGGCGCCGGAGATGATGTCCACGACCTCGGCTTCCTGGATCGGCTTGCCGGTGTCCAGCACTTCCAGTTCGGCCAGTTCGCGGTTGCGCGCGCGCAGGATGCGGGCGGCTTCTCCCAGGATGCGCCCGCGCTCCGCCCCGCCCATGGCCGACCAGACGGCGAAACCTTCCTGCGCCGCGGCGACTGCGGCCTCCACGTCTTCAGCGCCGGCCTGCTGTACGCTGCAGATGACCTCGCCGGTCGCCGGGTTCAGGGTCTCGAAGCTCTGGCCGCTGCGGGCCTCGCGGTAGCCGCCGCCGATGTAGAGCTGTTGTTCGGGAAGGTTGCGCATCGGTCCTCTCAGGGGTCCTCTCAGCCGGTCCTCTTAAGCGCTTGCCTTGGCAAGGCAGCGCGTCACGTAATCGCGGGCGATGGCCCGGGCCTCATCGATGGTCAGCAGCCCGTCGGAGAGCGCACAGCGCAGCCAGAGACCTTCGATCATCGCCGCCAGGCCGGTTGCCGCCATCTCCGCGTCTGCGTCCGGGAGCACCTGCTTGAAGGCGTGGCGCAGGTTGCTGAGCAGGCGCCGCTCGTTGATCTTCTGAATGCGCCAGAGCGCCGGAAAGGTTCGCGCCTCGGCCCAGAAGGCGAGCCACGCCGACACGGTCTCCGGGTCGTTCTGGTCGGGCGAGAAGTTGGCCAGGATCACGGCGTCGATGCGCTCGGCCGGGGTCCTGGCCATCTTCAGACGATGCACCGTTTCCGCCAGAAGGTCCTGGGCGAGGAAGCGCATGGTGGCGGCCAGCAGGCCCGCCTTGTCGTCGAAGTAGTGGGCGACGATGCCGCCGGACAGGCCGGCGTTGCGGCTGATCCGCGAAATGGTGGCGTTGGCGAAACCCTGCTCGTGAATCGAGGTGATGGTCGCCGCGATCAGTTGCCGGCGCCGCAGATCCTCCATTCCAACCTTGGGCATCGTCGGCGTTCGCCTTCCCCTGAAACCCGTCACTGCACACGCGCCAGCGGCACGCTTAAGCACTATCCTCAAGACGTATTTTATTTTGATTGAACGTTCAATCAAAAAAACCTAGGCTGAATGCCTCATCAGCGAAAGGTCGGCGGTTCCCCGGGGAACGTGAAGGCGCGCCTATGCGGGTTGCAGGCGCCAGGCCAGAAACAGGACCACAAACAAACGATCGCACGAAGATCGGACAAAGAGGGAAGAGGAGGCTTGAAGTCCATGCAAAGGAGTTTCCAGTTCGGCCTGGCCGCGGCGGCGGCCCTGGTGGTTTCCTCGGCGGCAGGCGCTGCCTGGGCGGCGGATCCTGCGGCCTGCAAGGAGGTTCGCTTCGCCGACGTCGGCTGGACCGACATTACGGCGACCACGGCGGCCACCTCGGTGGTTCTCGACGGCCTGGGCTATGAGCCCAGCGACGAGCTTCTGGCCGTACCGGTGACCTATGCCAGCCTGAAGAACGGCGACATCGACATCTTCCTCGGCAACTGGATGCCGACCATGGAGGGCGACCTTGCCAAGTACCGTGACGAAGGCTCGGTGGAGGTGCTGGGCGCGAACCTGGAAGGCGCCAAGTACACCCTCGCCGTGCCCAGCTACACGGCAGCGGCCGGCATCAAGGACTTTGCCGACATCGCCAAGTTCGAGAAGGAGCTGGACGGCAAGATCTACGGCATCGAGCCGGGCAACGACGGCAACCGCCTGATCCTCGACATGATCGACCAGAACACCTTCGGTCTGGAGGACTTCGAGCTGGTGGAGTCCTCCGAGCAGGGCATGCTGACCCAGGTTGCCCGCGCGGTGAAGCGCGAGGAGCACATTGTCTTCCTGGGCTGGGCGCCGCACCCGATGAACAACAACTTCGAACTGACCTATCTCTCCGGCGGTGACGACATCTTCGGCCCCGACTTCGGCGGCGCGACGGTCTACACCAACGTGCGCAAGGGCTACACCAGCGACTGCCCGAATGTCGGCCAGTTGCTGACCAACCTGAAGTTCACGCTGCCCATGGAAGGCGCTATCATGGAAGCCATCCTCGACGGCGAGGACAAGAAAGAGGCCGCGGCGGCCTGGCTGAAGGCCAATCCCGGGACACTGGACGGCTGGCTGGCGGGTGTGAAAACCCTCGATGGCAGCGACGGCCTGGCAGCCGTGAAGGCGCATCTGGGCCTGTAATCGGGCCCGCAATCTGGGTCTGTAAAAGCTGATCTCATTGGTTGTAAGCTTGGAACGGTCAGGCCAGCGTGCCTGGCCGTTCTGCTTTTGCAGGTCTGACAAACAAGGGGGGAGACCTCGGCATGGAGTGGCTGGAGGACAATAAGATCCCGCTCGGCAAGTGGATCGAAGGCTTTGTGGAGTTTCTGACCGAAAACGCCGCCTGGTTCTTCGACGGCATTTCCGACGTGCTGGGGTTTCTGATCAACGGGCTCATCGACGTCCTGCAGTTCGCACCGCCGCTGCTGCTGGTGCTGCTGATCGCCGCCGTGGCCTATTGGCTGCAGCGCTCGATCTGGCTGGCTGTCGGCGTCGCGCTGTCGCTGCTGCTGATCATCAACCTCGGCTATTGGGAAGAGACCATCGAGACGCTCTCCCTGGTCATCTACGCCACCCTGTTCTGCATGGTGATCGGCGTGCCGGTCGGCATCGCCGCCGCGCACCGGCCCTGGCTCTACACGGCGATTCGCCCGGTGCTCGATCTCATGCAGACCATCCCCACCTTCGCCTACCTGATTCCGACGCTGATCCTCTTCGGCCTCGGCGTGGTGCCGGGGCTCATCTCCACCGTCATCTTCGCCATTCCCGCACCGATCCGGCTGACCTACCTCGGCGTCTCCTCCGTGCCCACCAACCTGGTGGAGGCCGGCGAGTCCTTCGGCGCAACCAAGAGCCAGCTCCTTTGGAAGGTCGAACTGCCCCATGCCATGCCGACCATCATGGCGGGTCTTACCCAGTGCATCATGCTGTCGCTTTCCATGGTGGTGATCGCCGCCCTGGTGGGGGCCGACGGCCTCGGCAAGCCGGTGGTGCGGGCGCTGAACACGGTGGACGTGGCCCGCGGCTTCGAGGCGGGCCTCGCCATCGTCATCGTCGCCATCGTGCTCGACCGGCTCTGCAAGCAGCGCGGCGCCGCCGCGCAGGAGCGCTGAGCCATGAGCGCCGAGACCAATCCGAATACCGTCGTCGATTTCCGCGACGTCGACATCATCTTCGGCAAGGAACCGGAGAAGTCCCTGGCCCTGCTGGACAGCGGCGCCGGGCGCGACGAGATCCTTGCGCGCACCGGCAACGTGCTGGGGGTCGCCGGCGCCTCGCTGGCCATTGAGGAGGGCGAGATCTGCGTGCTTATGGGGCTTTCCGGTTCCGGCAAGTCGACCTTGCTGCGTGCCGTCAACGGCCTCAACAAGGTGACGCGCGGCGCCGTCATGGTGCGCGACGAGAGCGGCCCAAATGGCGCTGAGATGGTCGACGTCGCCTCCTGCGATGCCGCCACCCTGCGCCGCCTGCGCATGAACCGGATCGCCATGGTGTTCCAGCAGTTCGCCCTGCTGCCCTGGCGCACGGTGAAGGAGAACGTCGGCTTCGGCCTGGAACTGCGCGGCATGGGCCAGGGCGAGCGCGACGCCATCGTCGGGGAGAAGCTGGAACTGGTCGGCCTCTCCCAGTGGCAGGACAAGTTCGCACATGAACTCTCCGGCGGCATGCAGCAGCGCGTCGGCCTTGCCCGCGCTTTCGCCACCGATGCCGACATCCTGTTGATGGACGAGCCCTTCTCGGCCCTCGATCCGCTGATCCGCGACCACCTGCAGGACGAACTGCTGGAGCTGCAGCGCCGCCTGAAGAAGACCATCGTCTTCGTCAGCCACGACCTCGACGAGGCGCTGAAACTGGGCAGCCACATCGCCATCATGGAGTCCGGCCGCATCGTCCAGTACGGCGAGCCGGAGTCCATCGTTCTCAAACCCGCCAGCGATTACGTGGCGGAGTTCGTCGCCCACATGAACCCGTTGAATGTGCTGCGCGGCGGCTCCCTCATGACCCCCGTCGAAAAGCTGAAACGCGAAGACGATAACGTGCTGCTGGACAGCCGGGGGCGGTTCCGGGTGAAGCTGGACGCACGCGGCGCGCCTGAGTCGGTCACCCTGGACGGTTACCTCGGCCGCCTGATGGCCTATGATGACGGCATGGACATGACCGACCTTCCCGACGTCGCCCTGATCACCGCGCCCACCGACATGTCGATGCGTGTGGCCATCGAACTGCGCCAGGCCACCGGCCATCCCGTCGCACTTATGGAGGATGGCCGCCTCGTAGGCGTCTGCGGCGACGAGGAGATCTACGCCGGCATCCTGCGCCAGAGCCGTGCCGCGGATAAGCCCGACGAGAACCCTGAAGATGCGGAGGCCGCGGCAGCGTCGTGAGCGGGACGTCGGGCGACATCCGGGGCATCCTTTTCGACAAGGACGGAACGCTGCTGGACTACCACGCCACCTGGATGCCGCTGAACCGGGAGGCGGCGCTGGCGGCGGCGGGCGGCAATGCGGTGCTGGCGGAGCGCCTTCTGGCGGCCGGCGGCTACGATGCGGCCAAGGACTGCATCGTGCCGGACTCGGTTCTCATCAGCGGCAGCAACGACGATCTCGGCGCCTGCTGGGCGGAGATCCTCGATGCCGACGCGGCGGAACTGACCGACCGCCTTTCCGCGCTTTTCGAGGCCGGCAGCGCGGCCACGGCAGTGGCCGTCGCCGGCCTGGCAGAGACGCTGAGCGCCCTCGCGGCGCGGGGTCTCGTGCTCGGGGTCGCCACCAACGACAGCGAGGAGGGGGCCTATAACAGTCTGGGGCCCTTCGGCGTGCTGGACCATTTCCCTTTCGTCGCCGGCTACGATTCCGGCCACGGCGCCAAGCCCGGCCCCGGCATGGTTCAGGGCTTCTGTCAGGCGATGGACCTCGTTCCCGAGGCCGTCGCCGTGGTCGGCGACAGCCGCCACGACATGGAGATGGGCCGCAACGCCGGCGCCGGCCTGCTGGTCGGCGTGCTCACCGGCAGCGCCGCCCACGACGACCTCGCCCCCCACGCCCACCACGTGCTCGACAGCATCGGGGAGTTGGAGCGTCTGCTGGAAGAGCTGGCGAGGAAGCTGCAGGCGTAGCGTTCGCGCTTCCGAGGGTCTCCCTCACCCAGCTCCGCCTAGGCGCGCTCCGCTTGCCAAGCCTGCGCAACCCTCTCCCGCCAGGGGAGAGAGATAAGGAAGCAGGGTGGCAGCCTCATTCGTTCCCTCTCCCCTCCGTGGGAGAGGGAGGGGCCCACGCAGTGGGAGGGTGAGGGGGCTGCGTGCCCGCCTACAGAACGTCCCCGCCCAATTCCGGAAAGACCTTGGAGACCTTGCCGAGCAGGTAATCGCCGTAGGTGCCGGTGAAGGCCTGGAGGTCGGCGCCGTCCCAGCGCGGCTCGCCGGGGCCGACCTGGCCGATGTTGGCCTCGGGCGGCAGCGGCTCCATCGCCGCGGCGAAATCGGGGTCGAAGAACAGGGGGAAGGAGAGGCGGTCGGCGCCGCTTTCGTTCAGCACCCGGTGCGGCGTCGAGCGGTACCAGCCGCCGGTCAGGCGGTCCAGCATGTCGCCGATGTTACAGACCAGGGTGCCGGGCAGCGGCGGCGCGGCGACCCAGCCGCCGGGCGTCTTCACCTGCAGGCCGCCATGGCGGTCCTGCGCCAGCAGGGTCAGGAGGCCGTAGTCGCTGTGCTCCCCAACGCCCCAGCTCTCCGCCGTCTTCAGGGGCGCCGGCGCGCTGGCCGGGTAGTGGAAGATGCGGAACAGGATGGTCGGCTCGGCGGTGTAGACGCGCGCGAAGTAGTCTTCTTCGAGGCCGAGGCTGAGGGCCATGCCGCGCATCAGGGCATGGCCCGCACGGGTGGCGGCGCCCATGTAGGCCTCCACGGCAGGGCGCAGTTCGGGCACCTCCGCCGGCCAGAGGTTGGCGCCGTGCAGCGGCCAGCCGGCGGCGACGCGGGGATGGTCGGCGGGCAGCTCGCTGCCAAAATAAAGACCTTCCTTCAGGTCCGGGCGGCCGGAGGTGAGCTCGCCGCCCAGCGGAAAATGTCCGCGCCAGGCCCGCCCGCCCTTGCTCATGGCAATGGTGGCTTTGGTCTCTTCCGGCAGGGTGAAGAAGCGGCGGCTGGCGGCCTCCAACGCAGCGAGCACGGCGTCGGAGACGCCATGGCCTGTCACGTAGAAGAAGCCATGAGCGCGGCAGGCGTTGCGAATCGCCTCGGCGACCGCCGTGCGCTCTGCCCGCCCGCCGCCGAACAGCGGCGCCATGTCGATGACGGGCAGGCGGGCACCTGTCATGGTGGGCTCAGCCGGTTGCGCGCCCGCGCCGGCCACGGCGCCGGCCTTCACGCCCGGCCGGTGCTTCGGGGATGTCCCCCAAGGGCCCTGCCTGCTGCTGCTCGGCGCCCTTGGAGATCTCGCCCAGCTTGGCGATGACGGTGGCCATCTCCGGCGGCGATCCCTTCTCGTGGGCTTCCAGCGCGCTGCGCATGGCGCGGATATGCTCCGGGGTGGTGCCGCAGCAGCCACCGATGATGCGCACCCCGGCGTCGAGGGCCAGGCGGGCGTAGTCGGCCATCAGCTCCGGCGTGCCGGTGTAGTGAATCTCGCCGTCCACGTATTCCGGGATGCCGCAGTTGCTCTTGGCGATCAGCACATCGGCGGCGTCCTTGGCCTCTTCCAGGTTGAGGATTGCCGCCATCAGCTCCGAGGCGCCGGTGCCGCAGTTGCCGCCGAAGGCCACCGGGCGCGGCTCCAGTTCGTGGGTCAGGGCGGCGAACTGTGCCGGCGTCACGCCCATCATGGTCCGCCCGTTGGTGTCGAAGGAGAGGGTGACGGCATAGGGCAGGGCCGCGGCCTTGGCGCCCATGACCGCGGCCTGAACCTCATCGACGGCGGAGATGGTCTCGATCCAGGCGAGATCGGCGCCGCCGGCGGCGAGGCCCCTGGCCTGTTCGGCGAAGGCAGCCGCGCCCTCCTCGACAGTCAGCGGCCCCAGCGGCTGAAAGAGATCCCCGGTCGGGCCCATGGAGCCGGCGACGATCACGTCCTTCCGCCCGCTTTCTTCGATGGCGCGGTGCGCCAGCTCGGCGGCGGCCTTGTTGATCTCGAAGACCCTGTCCTGGGCGCCGTGCAGCTTCAGTCGGTTGGCGGTGCCGCCGAAGGTGTTTGTGAGGATGACGTCCGAGCCGGCGTCGATGAAGGATCGGTAGTGACGCACCACGTCGTCCGGGCGGTCCAGGTTCCAGAGCTCCGGCGCGTCGCCGTGCTGCAGGCCCATGGCGAAGAAATTGGTGCCGGTCGCCCCGTCGGCCAGCAGCCAGGGGCGGGTTTCCAGCAGGTCGGTCAGGCGGTCGGCCATATGCGCTTCACAGGTCCTTCTGAGGTGGGTGGCGGACGATAGGCTCTTCCTTGAGAGAGGGCAAGACGGCGAAGTCGTACCCGCCACCTCCCCCTCACCCAGCTCCGCCTAGGCTCGATCTTCGATCTCACCACGGCTTCACAACCCTCTCCCACGCTGGGGAGAGGGAACCCATGTTGGGGCCGCCGCGCGAACCCTCTCCCCTCCGTGGGAGAGGGAGGGGCCCACGGAGTGGGAGGGTGAGGGAGGCTTCGGTTACGACCTCATCCGTTCGTTGGTCGGATCGTAGAGCCCTTTCATTCCGACGGCGGCAACCTCGACGGGGAACTTCTGATTGAAGTACTCGATCTCGAGCTGGCGGCCTTCCTCGCAGTAGTCCTGCGGCAGGTAGCCGAGCGCGATGGTCTTCCCGATCGACGGGCCGTAGGCCAGGCTCGTCGTGTAGGAGCGCCGGCCGAGGGAGTCGATCAGCACGTCGTCCGTTTTGGGATCGACGATCGGGCAGTTGCCGAGCGGGAAGCGCGTCACGCCGTCCTTGTCGACGCTGTCCGTGACCGTGAGCGTGCAGAGCATCGCCGGCTGCTGGCTGCGCTCGCGATGCTTGAGATAGGCGGCCTTGCCGTGGAAATCGGCGGCCTTGACCTTGGGGCGGGCGAGCCCGGCCTCGACCAGGTTGTACTCGGTCAGCAGGTCGGCATTCTGCAGGCGCAGGCTCTTCTCCAGCCGGCGGCTGTTGGCGTAGGTCTCGATCCCGATCGGGGCTATGCCGACTTCGCGGAACATGTCCCAGAGCGCCAGGCCGTAGGCGAGGGGGAAGTGCAGCTCCCAGCCCTGCTCGCCGACATAGGAGATGCGGAAGCCTTTCACCGGCACGCCGCGCAGGGTGAAGTCCCGGCTGGCCGCGAAGGGGAAATTCTCGGGATCGAGGCCGGCCGGATCGTCGGCCAGCTTCTTCAGGCTCTCGCGGGCGTTCGGTCCCCAGACGCCGATGCAGCCATAGTGATCGGTGCGGTCCTCGACGAAGACCGACCATTCCTTGTCCTGGGTCATGCGGCGCAGATAGGTCATGTCGCGATGGCCGGCGTCCGCGCCGTCGATGACGCGGAAGCGGTCCTCGCCCAGGCGCAGGACCGTGAGGTCCGCAAGCACGCCCCCGGCGTCGTCGAGGAAGTTGGTATAGACGCCCTTGCCGACGGCTGTGTCGCCGGCGACCTTCGAGGAGGAGACGTACTCCATCAGCCGCTCCGCGTCGCGGCCCGAGACGTCGTAGACCGCGAAGTGGGAGAGGTTGATCATGCCGACGTTCTCGGAGAGCTCCAGGTGCTCGGCGTTGGAAACCCGCCAGAAGTGTCTGGCGTCCCATTCGTTCAGACGCTCGGGCACGCGGTTGGCGTGCTTGGCCAGCAGCGTCGCCTCGTTGGCGGCATAGCCGTGTGCCCGCTCCCAGCCGGCGATCTCCATGAAATAGCCGCCCAGCTCCTTCTCCCGCAGATAAAAGGGGCTGCAGCGCAGGTTTCGGCCCTTGGAGTAGGGCTCCCGGTTGTGGACCGGCGGATTGTAGATCTTGAACGCCGTCTCGTAGCAGCGGTCGTAGATGAAGGGCTCGGTCTTCTGAATTGGATAATAGCGGGCGTAGTCGATGCTGTGATGATCGAACTCGGTCCGGCCGTCGGTCATCCAGTCCGCAATGAGCTTGCCCGTTCCCGGGCCGTCCTTGATCCAGACGGACACGCCGTACCACAGGCCGCGCACATCCGGCGACTCGCCGATGGACGGCCCGCCGTCGGCGGTGACCTGCAGCAGCCCGTTGAAGGAGTGCTTCTCGTTGTAGCCGAGCTCCCCGAGGATCGGGGTCAGTTCCATCGCGCGCTCCAGGGGCTCGATGACCTGCTCCATATCGAGGTCGCGCTGGGAGGGGGAGAGGCGGGCCTCCTCCTTCTCCAGCAGGTCGCGCGGATGGACGAGGCGGGGCGCCTTTTCCTCGTAGTAGCCCCATTCGATCTGGCCGCCCTCGGTCGTCTTCGGATCCCCGGTGTCGCGCAGATAGGCCGAGTTGCCCTGGTCGCGCAGCAGCGGATAGCCGATCTCCTTGCCGGTGCCGGCGAATTC
This sequence comes from Rhodospirillales bacterium BBD 1991-14, assembly GCA_001657395.1. Lineage (GTDB taxonomy): Bacteria > Pseudomonadota > Alphaproteobacteria > Kiloniellales > Kiloniellaceae > Pelagibius. The sequence continues at coordinate 109,357 of LYSY01000009.1, forward strand.
GTTGAAGGGCCCGAAGAAGGTCAGCGGATGGTCGACCGGCATGACCGGCAGGTCCTCGCCCGCCATCGCTGCGATCAGGCGGCCCCAAAGGCCGGCGCAGACCACGACATGGTTCGTCTCGATGGTGCCGCGGGTGGTGTGCACGCCCTTGATGCGGCCGTTCTCGATATCGAGGCCAGTGCAAGGGGTGTTGGCCAGGGTTTCCAGCTTGCCGGTTTCCTCGGCGTCGCGGATCATCTCCCCGGCGACGACCTGGGAGCGCGGGATCACCAGACCCGCATCCGGATCCCACAGCCCGCCCTGGATGACGTCTTCCTCGATCAGCGGCATCAGTTCCTTCACCTTCTTCGCCGTGATCATCTCGACCCGGTTGCCGAAGGCGCGGCCGGAGCTGACCCGGCGCTCGAGCTCGCGCATGCGTTCGTCGTCGCCCTTGCGGGCGACCTCGATGCCGCCGATGCGCGCATAGCGGCCGCGCTTCTCGAAGAAGTCGATGCTGTACCGGGTCGTGAAGATGGTCATCTGGTCGTGCATCGTGTTGAAACAGAAGTCCGAGGCATGACCGGTCGAGCCGATATCGGTCGGGATGCCCGACTTGTCGATCCCGATGATGTTGTCCCAGCCCCGTTCGATCAGGTGATGGGCAACGGAGGCCCCGACGATGCCGCCCTGGCCGATGATCACGACGTTCGCGCTCTTATAGACCTTTGCCATCAACTCCGTCTCCGTCTGGGAAGCCTATACCGCCCCGATTGACCTCGGCGTCCGCTCCGCCTCTGCAAGGGGCCTATTCTTTCCCGAAGCCGGCCGGCTGCTCCCTGTCTGCGCGACCGCAATTGTCGTATCTCCGACACCTTTGCCTGCTCCCCCTGACACAGGCCAGGAGCGGCGGAATTCCAGGGCTTGGGGGCGGGTCGCCGGGGCGTCAACTGGCGCATTTTCGCCCGACCCGGTCGCGCGTGCGACAGAGCGCAAAATGCGCCGATGCCGATAATCCGGCTCGTCCCAAAGGTTGAGGATCGGACCATGGCAAGGTTGGCAGGCGGCGAGGGAATCATGCCCTCCGACGGCGGCCGGGCGCGCGGACGGCGCGGCCGGGGCGGCGGCGGTGCGGAAGCGCGGCGTGCCCTGCGCGGCAGCGGCACCGCGGCCAAGAACCGCTATATCGAGCGCCAGATCCCGCCCTACGAGATCCTGACAGAAGAGGGTCTCGCCCTCGTGGAGCAGAACGCCGAGACGGTGCTGGAGGAGATCGGCATCGAGTTTCGCGAAGATCCCGAGGCGCTGAACCTCTGGAAGGAGGCCGGCGCCGATGTCGAAGGCGAGCGTGTGCGCTTTCCCCGCGGCCTCTGCCGCAAGCTCTGCGAGACCATCCCCTCCAGCTTCACCCAGCACGCCCGCAACCCGGAACGCTCCGTCGTCATCGGCGGCAACAACACGGTCTTCGCACCGGTCTACGGCCCGCCCTTCGTGCGCGATCTGGAGGGTGGGCGCCGCTATGCGACGATCGAGGACTTCCAGAACTTCGTGAAGCTGGCCTACATGGCCCCGGCACTGCATCACTCCGGCGGCACGGTCTGCGAGCCGGTCGACATTCCGGTGAACAAGCGTCACCTGGATATGGTCTACGCCCACCTGCGCTACTCCGACCTGCCCTTCATGGGCTCGGTCACGGCGCCGGAGCGGGCGGAAGACTCGGTGGCCATGGCGAAGCTCGTTTTCGGCGCGGACTTCGTCGAGAACAACACCGTGATGATCAACCTGATCAACGCCAACTCGCCGATGACCTTCGATGCCACCATGCTCGGCGCGCTGAAGGTCTACGCCCGCCACAACCAGGCCTGCATCGTCACGCCCTTCATCCTCTCCGGCGCCATGGCCCCGGTGACGCCGGTGGGCGTGATGACGCAGACCCTGGCCGAAGCGATGGCCGGGCTTGCTTTCTCCCAGCTCGTGCGCCCCGGCGCACCGGTGGTGCTCGGCAGCTTCGCGTCCTCGATCTCCATGCAGTCGGGCGCGCCGACCTTCGGCACGCCGGAGCCGGCGCTGGTGCTCTACGGCATGGCGGCCCTGGCCCGGCGCCTGGGTGTTCCCTTCCGCTCCGGCGGCTCGCTCTGCGGCTCCAAGGTGCCCGATGCCCAGGCGGCCCACGAAAGTTCCCAGACCCTGCTGCCGACCGTGCTGGGCGGAGTGAACTTCGTTCTCCATTCCGCCGGCTGGCTGGAGGGCGGCCTGGTGTCGTCCTATGAGAAGTTCGTCATCGATGCCGATCAGCTCGGCATGATGCAGACCTTTGCCCAGGGCTATGACCTCAGCGAGAACGGCCAGGCCATGGACGCCCTGCGCGAGGTGGGGCCGGGCAGCCACTTCCTCGGCTGCGCCCACACCCAGGCCAATTTCGAGACCGCCTTCTACCGGTCGTCGATTGCCGACAACAACTCCTTCGAGCAGTGGGAGGCCGAGGGCGCGCAGGATGCCTACCAGCGCGCCAATGGGATCTATAAGAAGATGCTGGCGGACTATCAGGCCCCGGCCCTCGACCCGGCGTTGGACGAAGCGCTCCAGGCCTTCATCCGCGAGCGCAAGGATGCGATGCCCGACGCATTCTCCTAAGTCAGCGTGCAGTCCGGCAGGCTGAGGCGCCGCGGGGCACCGTCCTCGTGGCTGAGCGTCAGGATGATGCCCTGCGCTGGTCCCGAAGAGAGCTTCAGGAGCCCTTGGTCCGCGAGGGCCTGCAGCGCTTCAGCCGGCGCGACGGAGTCGGGCAGCATGATCTCGACCGTTTCGATCTCGCGAAGACCCAGGGCTCTTTGCCGTGCGGACTGACGCTCTTCGGGCCACTGGTCCGGGCGCAGGTCTCCGGGCGAGCCGAAAACGAGGGGCTGCGCAAGGTCGTCGCTGAAGGCGGCGATGGGCAGCACCTTGCGCCCGCCGGGCCTGTATGGCGGGTGGTAATCCCAGGTTTCGAAGGGCAGCGGGGCCCGCGGCCCGAAGCCGCGCAAGGCGATGCCGAGCGGCGAGGCAGCGTTTTCCCGCCAGCGCGCCCGCTCCGCCAGTTGCGTGCGGGCAACCGCCGGAGAACGGGCTTCCGCTTCGTTCACCAGCCACAGCAGCTCCAGATAGGCGTTGTCGAAAACGTAGCAGACATTGCAAGTGCCCTGCCCCGGGTGGTTGCGGCGGGCATTTATCTCAAATCCAAGAGATTCCAGGCGTTTCGGCTCCGGCCCATCGGGCGCTATGAAGACGAAAAGGTGGTCCAGTTCCATGCGGTTTCCGTACAAGGGAGGATAGCTGGCCAGGCAGGCCGGGGTGCACCAGGAACGGTGCCGTTCTGCCTGCGCCCGGGCATCGTTGGCGCAAGGCGGGCTCCCGATAGCCTTAACCCTTCGCTAACCACGATTCAATTCGGCCGGGCAGATCTGGTGACGCTCGGCCGAACCAGGAGTGAGGATGGGTCATGCTCATCGCCTTTGAAGCGCGAGACAAAGACGTGATCGAGTCGCAGAGGCGCGACCTGCAGTACCTCTGCACGCAGTCTGCGGCTGCGGCGCGGCAGCCCTGCGGCGCTTGCGGTGCGGCCGCACAAAACGGTGGCGCCTGCGGCTGCGGACTGGACTGGTCGCAGTTGGCCCGCCAACTCTCCTCCGACCCCGAGCGCTTTCCCATCGAAGCGTGCATTCTGCCCCTGGTCTTTGCGCTCTCCGAGCTGCCGGCCATCGCACCCTGCTGGTCCTGCGAGGGCCATCTCGATACGGAGGGGCGGCTGCACCGTCTGCCCAGCGTCTGGTTCACCTGCCACGCGCTGGCTTACCCGAGCCTGCTTGCCGAGGCGCTGTCGGCGCTGTCGGCGAAGCGCGTCCTGAAGCACAACTGGCAGATTGCGGCTGTGCACTGCGGTTCGGCGCTGGAGCCGGTTTTCGCGATCGAGCCGCGGGTTGGCGGTACGGACGCCAGCTTGGATGCACTCCATGCCGACATCCAGGCCCTGTCTGCAAAGCTGAGAGACCGGCTCCAGGTTCTGGCTGCAGCGCATATCGCCCGCCTCGACGCCCGCTTGCTGGCGGCCTAACTCAAAAGCCCATCTGGCGGCCGTCGGTCATGGTGAAGGGGGAGCGGTAGTCGTCGCCGGGCGTGACCCAGTAGTAGGTCGTGCCGTCCGTCTCGACGTCGTAGCAGGCCCAGCCGCCGCGCCGCCACCAGGAGCAGTACTGGTTCTTAGCCGCGTCGACCTTCCATTTTCCCTCGTCGGGTGCACCGCCCTTTTCCAGATAGACGGTTGCCCCCGAGGCCTCGAAGTACTGGCGGGTCTCGGTCCCGCGCCAGTTGCCCAGCGCCGTGCGGTCCTCCAGCAAGGTCTGGATCTCCGCAGCCGTCAATTTCTCGTCGGCATGACCGCCCGCCGGTGACTGCAGGAGAGCGGACAAGCCGATCATCACGGCAAAGGCGAGGCGATACATTGGGTGACTCCTCCACGGGTTCGGAAAAGCATAGGCCTGTGGGCGTTGGGAGAGAAGCGGTCCCGCAGTTTTCCCTCCCGTGAAACGCTGCGCACACAGTTGAAGAACGAATGAAACGCGTTTCTTACAAATGTCCATTGATCGCGGTTGGGACCTCGGTCACACTACAGCCAAAAGCACCTAAAGCTGTCTCGGTGTGAGTCGGCCCGTTCCGCGGAGGGAGTCAGGTCAAGCCCCTCCGCCCTTGCTTTTCGCGCTTTGCGTCGACCCGACATCGTGACGTCCGGACTCTTCTTCAGGGTCCGGAAGGGCAGGTCCAGGCCCGACAGAGGCCGGCAATTGGGAGGAACGACGCCAATGCTTCAATTGAGCAAAGAAGATCTCGTCAAGGCGTACACGCAGATGCGCACGATCCGCGATTTCGAGGAACGGGTGCATGAGGAGTTTGCCGGCGGCGGCATTCCGGGCTTCGTCCACCTCTATGCGGGAGAGGAAGCCTCGGCCGTCGGAGTCTGCATGAACCTGAACGACCGGGACAATATCGCCTCGACCCACCGCGGGCACGGCCACTGCATCGCCAAGGGCTGCGACGTGAAGGGCATGATGCAGGAGATCTACGGACGCCGGGGCGGCCTCTGCGGCGGCAAGGGCGGCTCCATGCACATCGCCGACCTTTCCAAGGGCATGATGGGGGCCAACGGCATCGTCGGCGGCGGGCCGCCGCTGATCTGCGGCGCCGCGCTCAGCGCCAAGACCCTGGGCACCGGCGGCGTGGCGGTCGCCTTCGTCGGCGACGGCGGCTCCAACCAGGGCACCACGCTGGAATCCTACAATCTGGCCAAAGTCTGGAACCTGCCGGCGATCTTCGTTGTGGAGGACAATGGCTATGCCGAGTCCACCGCTTCGGCCTGGTCGGTTGCCGGCAGCCAGATCAAGCGGGCCGAAGCCTTTGGCATGGAGGGCTACGAAGTCGACGGCCACGACTTCTTCGCCGTCTACGAGGCGGCGCGCGACGTCATCGCCAAAGCGCGCGACGGCGGCGGGCCCAGCCTGCTGCATGTGAAGCTCAACCGCTATTTCGGCCACTTCGAGGGCGACGCCATGACCTATCGCGGCGACGGCGAGGTGGATGCCCTGCGGCAGAGCCGGGACAGCCTGCAGATCTTCCGTCAGCGGGTGTCGGAAACCGGCCTGCTGGAGCCGGCGGAGATGGACGAGATCGACCGCTCGGTTTCGGGTCTCGTCGACGAGGCGGTCAGCGAGTCGGAGGCCGCGCCGCCGCCGACCCGCGACGATCTCACCACCGACGTCTACGTCTCTTACTGAGGGGAGGGTGCGATGCCGAAAAAATCCTTTCGCCAGGCGATCAACGAGGCCCTGGCCATGGAGATGCGCCGCGACCCAACGGTGGTGCTGATGGGCGAGGACGTGGCTGGCGGGGCCGGAGCGGCCGGCGAAGACGATGCCTGGGGCGGCCCGCTGGGCGTCACCAAAGGGCTGATGCCGGAGTTCGGGCGCGACCGCATCCTCGATACGCCGATCAGCGAGAGCGCCTTTATCGGCGCGGCGGCGGGGGCCGCCGCTACGGGACTGCGCCCCGTCGCGGAGCTCATGTTCGTCGACTTCATGGGGGTCTGCCTCGACCAGATCTACAATCAGGCCGGCAAGTTCCGCTACATGTTCGGCGGCAAGGCGGTGACGCCCATGGTGGTGCGCACCATGTACGGCGCCGGCTTTCGCGCCGCCAGCCAGCACAGCCAGTGCCTCTATCCCGTCTTCACCCACATGCCGGGCCTGAAGGTCGCGATTCCCTCCTCGCCTTACGAGGCCAAGGGCCTGCTGATCCAGGCGATCCGCGACGACGACCCGGTGATCTTCTTCGAGCACAAGGTGATGTACGACGACGAGGAGGAGGTGCCCGACGAGGCCTACACCATCCCCTTCGGCGAGGCCAACCTGACCCGCGAGGGCGACGACGTGACCATCGTCGCGCTCGGCCGCATGGTTCAGTTCGCCAACCAGGTGGCCGACAAGCTGGAGGGCGAGGGCATCACCTGCACCGTGGTCGACCCGCGCACCACCTCGCCGATGGACGAGGATACCATCCTGGAGTGTGTGGAGGAGACAGGGCGGCTGGTCATCGTCGATGAGGCCAGCCCGCGCTGCAACATTGCCACCGACGTTTCGGCCCTGGTCTCCGAGCGCGCCTTCGGGGCCCTGAAGGCGCCGATCCGCATGGTGACGCCGCCCCACACGCCGGTGCCCTTTGCGGCCGAACTGGAAGATCTTTACATCCCCAACCCGGAGCGCATCGAAGAAGCCGTGCGCAGCGTCATGGGACATCAGGCATGAGAGGATTCAGGTTATGAGCGAGGCCGCGTCAATCCAGGCCATCACCATGCCCAAGTGGGGCCTGGCGATGGAGGAGGGCAAGGTCAGCGCCTGGATGGCCGAGGAAGGCGCGGCCATCGACAGCGGCGAGGAGATCCTGGAGATCGAGACCACGAAGATCACCAACGTCTTCGAGTCTCCGGTCGCCGGGACCCTGCGCCGCCGCGTGGTGGCGGAGGGCGAAACGGTGCCGGTGGGCGCGCTTCTCGGCGTTGCCGCGGCCGCTGACACGCCTGACGATGCAATCGAGGCCTTCATCGCCGACTTTCAGGCGAGCTTCGTCGTCGAGGCCAGCGATGCGGCCGAAGCGCCGGAGCCGGAGATGATCACCGTCGCCCGGCGTCAGCTCTGCCATCTGCGCATGGGGCCGGAGCAAGGCCCGGCGGTGATCCTGGTGCACGGCTTCGGCGGCGACATCGAAAGCTGGCTGTTCAACCAGCCGGTCCTGGCGGAAAGCCACCGGGTCTATGCCCTCGAACTGCCCGGCCACGGCCGTGCGGAGAAAAACGTCGAAGGGCTGGACGTGGCCACCCTGGCGATGCTGCTCGCCGACTATATGGACGCTGCCGGGACCGGCCCCGCCCATCTGGTCGGCCTCTCCCTCGGCGGCGGGATCGTGCTGAAGCTGGCCCTCGACCAGCCGGAGCGGGTGACGGCCCTGAGCCTGCTGGCGCCGGCGGGCCTCGGCCCGGAGCTCAACATGGACTTCATCGAAGGCTTTATCGCTGCCGAGCGGCGCAAGGAGATCAAAGGCCTGTTGGGCCAGCTCTTCGCCGATCCGGAACTGGTGAGCCGCGACATGGTCGACAAGGTGCAGAAATTCAAACGCCTCGACGGAGTGAAGCCGTCGCTGCGGGGCCTCGCCGACAGCGTTTTTCCCGGCGGCCACCAAGCTTTGGTCATGAAGGATCAACTCGCGAGCCTGACCATGCCCGTGCAGGTGATCTGGGGCGATGCGGACGCCATCCTGCCGCCGGCGCAGAGCGAGGGCCTGCCGGACAACGTGCAACTGCGGATCCTGGAGCAGATCGGCCACATGCCGCACATGGAGGCCGCCGGCGAGGTGAATCGCCTGATCGCAGACTTCGGGGACTAGAGCAGATCCGGGTTTGATGGAATCGCGGAAGCGATCCATCAAACCCGGTGAATCCGCTCTAGGCGTCCGAAAGCCCTGGTCCGCTCGTTACGGCGGCGGCTCCAAGGCGTTGTCGCGGCTGTCGTAACCTTACCGATCCATGATCATCTCGAAGCCGCCGTAGATCAGGCGTTTGCCGTCGAAGGGCATGGGGTTGTGGTCCGGCTGCATGCGCGGGTCCTCCATGGCCTTCTGCCAGGCTTCGTCGCGCGCCGCTTTCGAGGGCCAGACGACCCAGGAGAAGACCACCGTCTCGCCAGCCTCGCACTTCACTGCCAGGGGAAAGGAGGTCAGCTCGCCGTCCGGCACGTCGTCGCCCCAGCACTCCACGGCCTTCAAGGCACCGAACTCCTTGAAGACCTCTGCGGACTTCTCGGCGTGTTTCAGATAGTCCGCTTTTTTGTCGTTCGGCACGGCAGCGACGAAGCCATCCACATAGGCCATCAAAGGGTCTCCTTCATTTGTTGTTGTGGGCCATCTCAAGCGCGGCGATATCGATCTTGCTCATCTGCAGCATGGCCTGCTGCACGCGTTCGGCGGCGGCCCGGTCCGGCGAGGCCAGGAGGCGGGGCAAAGCTTCCGGCACGATCTGCCAGGACAGGCCGAAGCGGTCGGTGAGCCAGCCGCAATGGCCTTCGCTGCCACCCCCGGCGACGAGCGCCGTCCAGAGTCGGTCTGTCTCTTCCTGGTCCTTTGTCGTCACCGCAATCGAGGCCGCTGGTGTGAGGGTGTAGTGCGGCCCGCCGTTGAGCGCCTGGTAGGGCGCGCCCGCCAAGGTGAAGAGCACGATGAGGGCGGGGCCTTCCGGGTCCGGCCGGATGACCTCGGTGATTCCGGAGTCCGGCAGCAGCGAGACGTAGAACGCCGCCGCCTCCTCGGCTCCGCCATCGTACCACAGGCAGGTGGAAACCTTCGCGGCAGCCCTCATCGCTGTTGCGCCTGCGCTGCCGGGATGCGCCGCAGGTAGCCGTCGAGCGCCTCCAGGGTCTCCCGCCAGCTGACCTCGTAGCCGCTGGTCCCGGCGGCAGAGCGCGCCTCGCCCGAGACGAAGACGGCATCCAGTGTCAGTCTGGTCCCGCCGCCATCGTCTTCGAAGAGCACCGTCACCACGGCGCGGGGTGGCAGACCGGCACCGCAGGCATCCGGCGCTTGCGGGTCGCCCTTGATCACCAGGCGCCGCTCGGGCACCAGTTCCTTGATAACGCCGCGGCTCGGGTGGGCGCTGCCGTCGGGGGCATGCATGACGATCTCGAAGAGGCCACCGACGGCGAGGTCGAGGGTCGCAGCGGTCCGCTCCGGCCCGAAGGGTCCCCACCAGGCGGCGAGGTGTGCCGGATCGGTCCAGACCTGCCAGACGAGCGCGCGCGGCGCGCGATAGAGCCGGGTGATCGTCAGGCTGCGTTCGGCGAGATCGCTCATGGCGCCACGGTCCGCTCGGCCAGGTGGTTCGCGAGCCGGTCGAGCAACCAGCCCCAGCCGCCTTCGCGGGCCGCCCGCGTATCGCCGCCGTCGAGAATGGCGATCTGCTCGGTGAACACCATGCGGGTCGCCTCTCCGGCCGGTTCCAGCGCGACGGTCGCCAAGGAGACCGAAATCGGCAGGCCGCCGACCACCATGCGGTAGGAGAACACAATCCTGCAGTCCGCCGCGATGTCGTGGTAGACCGTTTCGTTGAGGAAGGAGCGGCCGCTGGGCTCCAGACCATCGCAGATTTCCGCTCCGCCGACGCGGAAATCCAGGCTGTGAGTCTTCAGCGTGAAACCCTCGCCTTCGGCGAACCAGCGGCGCTTGGCGGAAGGGTCCGCCCAGGCGGCGAAGACGCGCTCCGGCGCTGCTGCGAAGCTGCGCTCGATGGTAAAAGTTTCATGGTCGACTCTGCGTCCCGTCATGCGTCCGGCTCCCTTGAACGGGTGACCGTGCCGATGGCACCGTCATGCGCTTCGCATCTGCCTCGCTCAGCCGTCATCGCGCTTCCCCTTGGCCTGCAGACTGTTGAGGTAAGCATCCAGCCGGTCGAAGCGCGCTTCCCAGATCGCGCGCTGTCCCGAAAGCCAGCGTTCGGCCTTCGCCAGTTCCCGCTGCTTGACCGAGCAGGTGCGGACCCGGCCCACCTTTTTGGAGCGCACCAAGCCGCTCTCTTCGAGCACCTTCAGGTGCTGCAGGAAGGAAGGCAGGGCCATGTCGAAGGGCTCAGCCAGTTCGGTCACCGAAGCAGGCCCCCGGTTCAGACGCTGAATGACCGCGCGCCGGGTCGGGTCGGCGAGGGCCCGGAAGACAGTGTCGAGAGCGGCTTCTTGGTTAGGCATATACCTAACTTATCAGAGTCGTCTTGCAGCAACAAGACAGATAGGTGATTACCTCACTAAATGACCTGAGTGTAGTCTGCGCGCTCAGTGTTCGGACCTTAAGCCAGCGACCGCAGGTCTGCCCGCAACCGGGCGGGGTCCGGGCTGCTGAGTTCCTTGTCGACCGCGTCGTGGGTCGCACGCCACACGGGCACGGCCTCGACCAGGAGGGTTCGGCCCTTGTCCGTCAGCGCCAAACGCTTGGACCGCGAGTCGTCCGGGTCGGGCAGGATGCTGACCAGACCTCTGCGCTCCAGGGGCTTCAGAGCGGCCGTCAGCGTCGTGCGGTCCATCGCCAGGAAGGGCGCAAGATCGACGATCCGTGGCGGCTCGGGCCGGTTCAGCGCCATCATCATGGAGTACTGACCGTTCGTCAGACCGAAAGGCCTGAGCGCACTGTCGAACCGGCGCGCAAGCGCCCGCGCGGCGCGTTGGACATGCAGGCAGAGACAGCGGTCACGCACCTCATGCGTCACGGAGAGGGGCAGGTCGGCGCTCATCATGGGAATTAAGTTGATATCAACGTAAAAGCCTGTCAAGCTGTCTCTTCAAGCAAGACCGGGAGCATCCGGAATGGCCTCTGTAGGCGGACTTCCGCTGGAAGAGGGAGATGCCGCATGACGATCGAGATCAGCGCCTTTGCGTGGGTGCCGCCCTTCGCCCAGGGCTACGTGAAAGACCTTCGGCCCCGCTGGGCTTTGGAAGAGGCGGGACTCGACTACAAGGTCCGCCCATTGGCGGGCGACGATCAGAACGCAGCCGGCTACCGCGCCTGGCAGCCTTTCGGACAGGTGCCGGCCTACCGGGACGGCGAAGTTGAGCTCTTCGAGAGCGGTGCCATCGTTCTTCGCATCGCCGCACAGTCCAAGGCGCTCTCCCCGCGTGACCCGCAGGATGCGGCGCAGACGCAGGCCTGGGTCGTCGCGGCACTGAATTCGATTGAGCCCAAGGTCGACAACCTGGTCTTCCCGTCGATCTTTCATGCCGGCGAGCCATGGGTCGAGGGGTGGCGGCCCCATGCCGAGGCGGTCCTTGAGACGCGGCTGAAGTCGCTGTCGAAATGGCTGGAGGGGCGTGACTGGCTGACGGGCCGGTTCAGCGTCGCCGATATCGTCATGGCGACCGTTCTGAGATCCCTGGAGGAGGAACCCATCTGGGCGCGCTTCCCCCGCCTCGTGGCCTATCTTGATCGCTGTCTCGCGCGGCCGGCCTTTGAGAGAGCCCTGAGGGCGCAGCTCGAGACCTTTGCCGAAAACGCACCCGCGCGGTCCTGATCGCTGATTCGCTGCTGCCGGACCCCATGGCGCTGATCGGCCCTGGCGCTTGCCGATGGATTGACCCTTCGAACTGCCTATGATGGCAGGCAGTTTTGGCGGAGGACTCTCGGATGATCGACGACGCGGTTACGGGCGGTTGCCAGTGCGGGGCGGTGCGCTACCGGGTAGAGCGCCTGGGCCGCGCCTCCATCTGTCACTGCCGCATGTGCCAGAAGGCCTTCGGCAGTTTCTTCGGGCCCCTGGTGTCTGCCGAGGGAGTCACCTGGACGCGCGGCGAGCGATCGGTCTTCCACAGCTCCAACCGCAACTGGCGCGGCTTCTGCGCCGCCTGTGGCACGCCGCTCACCTATGAGTCCGAAGGCGCCATCGAGGTTTCCATCGGCAGCCTCGACCGGCCGGATCTCGCGCCGCCGACGGTTCAGGTCAACGTCGCGGACCGCTGTCGTTTCCTCGACGGCCTGTTTGCGCTGCCGGAGGTGGCGCCGGCGCAGGCCAGTCAGGACGCCGCGTGGAACGCCGGGGTGATCTCCAACCAGCGCCCTGACCGCGACACGGACGGCTAGGCACGCGGGCCGTCGGGGTCAGCTCCAGGAGATGGCGACCTTGCGGGCCAGTTCCTGATTGAACAGTCTTTCCATGGAACTGCCGAGCGACGGCGTGCGGTCGATGGCTTTCTGCAGCGCTGCCTTGGGCCATTCGATGTACTTGGCTTCCGGCGGCAGGGAAACGCTGGCTGTCGCGGTGCCGCCGAGCAGGAAGGAGACCTCGCCGATGAAGAGGCCGCCCGGCAGCGTAAAGGTACGGCCGGCTTTTCGAATCTCGACATCCCCGTCGATGACGAAGTAGAGGCTGGGCACGGCCTCTCCCTCGACGGTGAGCTGCGTCGGCTTGGTGGTGGTATGCCATTCCGCCATCTGCATCAGCCGGCGGAATTCTCCGGGGGTCAGCACCTTCAGCATGTCGACGAAGCAGTCTTCGTGTTCCATGCCGTGGTTCAGTCTTCGGTCCAGGATGACGCGGGCGATGCCGATCAGGTTGGCCGCGGCCAGGCCGGTGCTCCAGAACATGGCACCCCAAAGCGGGGCGATGGGAAAGAGATAGTAGTAGGCGGTGTAGATGAGACTGCCGGCCAGCACCAGCCCGCGCAGGACCAGTTGATTGCGATTGAGGAGACCGAAAATCTGAAGCAGCGCGGCGGCGTGAACCAGCAGACCGGCATCCCAGGCCAGATCCAGTTCCTGAAACAACTCAACCTCCCCAATCGACGGCGGCGGCGCGGTCGGTTGCCCTTGATTGCAAGTTGCGCGCAGCCTATGCCGAAAGGGGAGGCCGGGTTAATCGCCCAAGTTTGTTGAACCCCCTAAATAAAGATTCACCGATTACTCCCTTTGCGCCCTTGTTCAGCCTTCGTAGCTGCGTTGGTAAGCCGGGCGTTGCTTCAGGCGCCCGTGATAGGCCCGTAGGACGGGGTAGTCGCCGATCAGGTCCAGGTGCGTCGCCATAAAGCAGCTATGACCGATCAGGATGTCGGCGCCGGTGAAGCGGGAACCGAGCAGATAATCGCGCCCGCTCAGCGCCTTTGACAGCGCTTCGGCGCGCAGGGCGAAGTCGCGCCGGCCATAGCCGGCGAACTCGGCGTTGTGCTGGCGGCCCGGCGGCCGCATGGCCTCCAGCGGTCTGAGCGCGTTGTCGAAGTAGGCCATCAGCGCAGGGTCCATCTCCGCGCAGGCGAAGGTGCACCATTGATAGTAGAGCGCGCGCTCCGGGCTTCCGGGCGGCGGTGCGAGGTTCTTCTCCGGGTGCTCGTCGATCAACTGCAGCACCACCGCCACCGACTCGAACATGGTGTAGCCGTCCGCCTTCAGGGCCGGAACCACGCCCAGGGGATGGATGGCGCGATAGTCCGCGCCGTTCTGCTCGCCTTCCGTCAGCTTGACCGGATGGCTTTCGTAGTCGAGGCCCAGTTCCTCCAGCACCCAGCGGGCCCTTTGGGAGCGGGTGGGCGGCCATTCGTACAAGACACGCATGCTGTCCTCCGTCTCGGGTTGCGGCCGCCGCTGCGAGCGGCCTGACAGTTCCTAGACGAAGCGCGCTGCCGGTTCCCGACAGCGGAAGGTCGATCAATGTCGAGGCGCGTGGAGGCTACCCGAGGTATTCCTGCGCGGCGTCGCTCAGCCAGCGCCAGAGATAGTCGGAGAAGGAGCGGCGGGTGTAGAGGTCGTAGCCCGGCTCTGCCGCTGCCCCGGACCCGCCGGCATCGCTCACGTTATGCAGCGTGACGGCGGCCTTGGCGACGTGGCTCTGGGCGCAGTGCCCGGCGGCGAAGACGCCCGGGTGCAGGTCCAGCGGGCAGCCCTTGGCGATGACATCGGCGGCACGGGGCCCGGCGATGTGGATGCAGGCGAGACTCTCGCCCACCTCGGTCACCGCGGCGTGGAAGGCCGGCAGCGCCTCGCGCAGGCGTTCGGCCAGGCGGCTTTCGGCCGTCGGCTCGTCGTCGTGGCTGACCGCGAGCCACTCGTTCGGCCCCAGCCAGAGCACGGCGATCCGCTCGCTGCTCTCCACCCGATTAGGCTCCAGGGGCAGCGCGACGCCGAGGGCCTGCTGTACGGCAGCCAGGAAGGCCTCGTCGGTGGGATCACCGCGGAGGTTCACCGCTGCCGGCAGCACCTTCTCGGTAAGACGGACCGGCGCGGCCTCCTGGCCGCTCGGGTCGCGGGCTTCGAGGCCTAGATGGGCCAGCGCGCTCTGTCTGAGGTAGCTCTCAACCACGCATCCGCTCCCCTTCCGGATCGAAGAACACCGGGCTCTCGGCCACCACGCAGGGCACCACCTTGCCGCCCACCAGGGGCGCGTAGAGCGTCTCGCCCTTGCGCGCGAGGCCGCCCTTAACCAGGGCCATGGCGATGGAGCGCCCGCAGTTGGGGCTGTAGTAGCTGGAGGTGATATGCCCGAGCATTGCCATGGGCGGCTGCGCTTCGACTTTCTCCACGAGCTGCGCGCCCTCCGGCAGCACCTCGTCCGGGTCCGTGGTGAGGATGCCGACAAGCTGCTTGCGGTCCGGCTTTGCCATGTCCTCGCGCGTGAGGGAGCGCTTGCCGACGAAGTCCTTGGTCTTGGAGACGATCCAGCCCATGTCGAGATCGAGCGGCGTGACCGAGCCGTCGGTCTCCTGGCCGACGATGATGTAGCCCTTTTCGGCGCGCAGCACATGCATGGCTTCGGTGCCGTAGGAGGTGATGCCGTAGCGTTCGCCCGCCGTCATCACCGTCTGCCAGACCGCCATGCCGAAGGAGGCGGGCACGTTGATCTCGTAGGACAGCTCGCCGGTGAAGGAGATGCGGAAGATGCGTGCCGGGGCACCGGCCACCCGCGCGGCGGTGTAGCCCATGTGGGGCAGGGCATTGCCCGAGAGCTCGGCGTCGCTCAGCTCGGCCAGCAGGCGCCGGGCGTTGGGCCCGGAAAGGGTGATGGTGGCGAACTGCTCGGTGACCGAGGTCAGGAAGACTTTCAGGTCCGGCCACTCGGTCTGCAGGTAGTCCTCCAGATGGGCCAGCACCGGGGCGGCGTTGCCGGTTGTGGTGGTCATCAGGAAGTGGTTTTCGCCCAGGCGCGTGGTGACGCCGTCGTCCATCACCATGCCGTCCTCGCCCAGCATCAGGCCGTAGCGGCAGCGCCCGATATCCAGTTTCTTCCAGGCGTTGGTGTAGACGCGGTTCAGGAACTCGGCGGCGTCCGGCCCCTGGATGTCGATCTTGCCGAGGGTCGAGGCATCCAGCACGCCGAGGGAGTCGCGCACCGCCTTGACCTCGCGGTTCACCGCGGCGTGGATGTCTTCGCCGAACTGCGGGTAATACCAGGGCCGGCGCCACTGGCCGACGTCCTCGAAGAGAGCGCCGTTGCGCTCGTGCCAGGCATGCATCGGCGTGCGGCGAATGGGGTCCAGCAGGTCGTCGACGTCGCGCCCGGCGAAGATGCCGAAGCTCACCGGCGTGTAGGGTGGGCGGAAGGTGGTGACCCCGACCTCCGGCAGCGGGCGGCCGAAGTCGTCGGCGACGATGCCGATGGCATTGACGTTGCCGAGCTTGCCCTGGTCGGTGGCCATGCCCGTTGTGGTGTAGCGCTTCACGTGTTCGATCGAGCGGTAGCCCTCGCGCAGCGCCAGCTTCAGGTCGGCGGCGGTGACATCGTTCTGCTGATCGACGAAGTGCTTGGCCTTCTTGCCCAGCGGTTTGTCGGAGGGGACCAGCCAGATCCAGCGCCCCGGCAGGCAGCCGCGGTCCTCGGCGCCGGCTGTCACCGCAGCGCCGGCGGCGAAGCCGGCTTCTCCGGCTGCCGCCGCTCCCGCCGCCGCGCCTTCGGCCAGGCAGGTAGCCAGGCCGAAGCCGCCGTTGGCCGCTCCCGCGGCACGCTGGCCCGGCTGCTGGGCCGCGCCCGGCACGAAGCAGGCCTGCTCGGCATCCCAGACGAGCTGGCCCTTGGCATGGCAGAAGAGGTGGACCGTCGGGCTCCAGCCGCCGGAGACGGCCAGGAGGTCGCAGTCGATCTCCTCCACCGCGCCGACCACGGCGTCGCCCTCGGCGCTCAGCTCGGCGACGCGCACCTTGCTGACCCGCTTCTTGCCCTCGGTGCCGATGATGGCGTGGTCGGCCAGGATGCGCAGGCCGGCGGCCTCCGCCCGTTCGGTGAGCGGCCCGCCGGGGGCGGCGCGCAGATCGACCACGGCGGCGACCTCGACCCCGGCGGCTGTCAGGTCCAGGGCCGCGCCGTAGCCGCTGTCGTTGTTGGTGAAGACCACGGCGCGCCGGCCCGGCTTGACAGCGTAGCGGTTCAGGTAGCTCTGCACCGCCGAGGCGGTCATGATCCCCGGCCGGTCGTTGTCGGCGAAGACCATGGGCCGCTCGATGGCGCCGGTGCAGAAGACCGCCTGCTTGGCGCGCAGCTTCCAGAGCCGATGGCGCGGCAGGTGGTCGGGCGCTTCGGGCAGATGGTCGGTGACGTTCTCCATGACGCCGTAGAAGCCGTGATCGAAGGCACCGTAGACGACGCTGCGGGTGAGAATACGCACCTCCGGCATGGCCGCCAGCTCGGTCTCCGCGTCGCGCACCCAGTCGAGCGCCGCGCGGCCGTCGATCGTCTCCGCGCTGGCGCTCAGGAGCGCGCCGCCCAACAGGGCGTCCTGCTCGATGAGGATGACGCGCGCGCCGCTACGCCCGGCAGCCAAGGCCGCGGCCAGTCCGGCCGGGCCGGCGCCCACCACCAGCACGTCGCAGTGGGCGAAGGTCTTGTCGTAGCGGTCCGGGTCGCGTCCGCTGGGGGCGGTGCCCAGCCCGGCCGCGCGGCGGATGAAATGCTCGTAGGCTTTCCAGGCGCTCGCCGGCCACATGAAGGTCTTGTAGTAGAAGCCGGCCGGGATCAGCCGCGCGCCCAGGCTGTTGACGGCGCCGATGTCGAACTCCACCGAGGGCCAGGCGTTCTGGGATCTGGCGCTGAGGCCCTCCACCAGTTCCACCTGGGTCGCTTTCATGTTGGGATCGGTGCGCGGGTCCTCGCCCACCTGGACCAGGGCGTTGGGCTCCTCCGGGCCGGCGGTGACGATGCCGCGCGGGCGGTGGTACTTGAAGCTTCTGCCCACCAGGTGGACGCCGTTGGCCAGGAGGGCCGAGGCCAGGCTGTCCCCGGCCAGGCCCTGATAGCTCTTGCCGTTGAAGGTGAAGCTCAGCGGCCCGTTGTGGTCGACCTGACCGCCGTGAGGCAGGCGCATGCGTCCGGACAAGGTCTCTCTTCCTCCTTCAGACGACGCGCCGGCGGTCGAGTGCGGGCGGGGCCGAACCCATGGGATAGACCGCCAGGATTTCGTAGGTCACGGTGTCGCGGGCGACGTTGAACCAGCGGCGGCAGCCCTGGGCGTGGTTCCAGCGCTCCAGCAGCACGCCCTTGGGGTTGTCGCGCAGAAAGACGAACTCGGCCCATTCGGCGTCGCTCAGGGCCTCCGGGTTTTCCGGGCGCGCGATGTGCGCCTCTCCGCCGTTGGAGAACTCGGTCTCCGAACGCAGTCCGCAGTAGGGGCAGGGGATCAGCAGCATGGCCGGGAGATGCCTTTCAGTGGGCCACGGCTGCGGCGCCGTGCTCGTCGATCAGGAAGCCGCTGCGGAAGCGGTCGAGGCTGAAGGCCGCGTTCAGGTCGTGCGGTTCGTCGCGGGCGATGGTGTGGGCGAAGACCCAGCCGGAGCCCGGCGTCGCCTTGAAGCCGCCGGTGCCCCAGCCGCAGTTGAAGTAGAGGCCCTCCACCGGTGTCTTGGAGAGGATCGGGCTGGCGTCCGGACAGACGTCGACGATGCCGCCCCACTGGCGCAGCATGCGCATGCGCCGGAACAGCGGGAAGAGCTCGCAGATGGCGGCCAGGGTTTCCTCGGTGACCGGCAGGCTGCCGCGCTGGCCATAGCCGATGTAGCTGTCGACGCCGGCGCCGATCACCAGCTCGCCCTTGTCCGACTGGCTGATATAGGCATGCACCGCGCCCGACATGACCACGGTGTCGATGACGGGTTTCACCGGCTCGGAGACCAGGGCCTGCAGCGGCAGGGACTGCACCGGCAGGCGGAAGCCGGCCATGTCGGCCATGACGCTGGAATGGCCGGCGGTGACCACACCGACCTTGCCGGCCTCGATCAGCCCCTTGCCGGTTTCCACGCCGGTGACCCGGCCGCCCTCGATGCGGAAGCCGTTGACCGGGCACTCCTGGATGATGTCGACGCCCAGCGCGTCGGCGGCGCGGGCGTAGCCCCAGGCGACCGCGTCATGACGGGCGGTGCCGCCGCGGCGCTGCAGGCTCGCCCCCAGGACCGGATAGCGGCCGCCGGCGCGCAGGTCGATGATCGGCACCATCTCCTTCACCTGGGCGGCGCTGAGGATCTCGGAGTCGATGCCGTTCAGCCGGTTGGCGTTGACGCGCCGGGAGACTTCCCGCAGGTCGTGCTGGTTGTGGGCCAGGTTCAGGACCCCGCGCTGGGAGAACATGACGTTGTAGTTGAGGTCCTGGGAGAGCCCCTCCCAGAGCTTCAGGGCGTGCTCGTAGAGCGCCGCCGACTGGTCCCAGAGATAGTTGGACCGCACGATGGTGGTGTTGCGCCCGGTGTTACCGCCTCCCAGCCAGCCCCGCTCGACGACCGCGACGTTGGTGATCCCGTGGTTCTTGGCCAGGTAGTAGGCGGTGGCCAGCCCATGGCCGCCGCCGCCGACGATCACCACGTCGTAGCGCTGCTTGGGCTCGGCGCTGCGCCAGGCCTGCGGCCAGTTCTCATGATAGGAGGCGGCATTGCGCAGCAGGCTGAAGACGGAGTAACGCGATTTCATCCGCGGCTGGCTTCCCTGTTAACCGAATTCCCCTGGCCCGGTCTTTTTGGCCTGGCCTTATCGACCGAGTCCTTGCTGACCGGGTTTTGCGCCCCACGCGCAGCAGCCCTATGACCATGCTGGCATCCGGCCCCCGCATTGGCAACGGCGGCCTGTCCCAGCGGCGGAAATCCGGGCTCCCTGCGAGCCGCCAGGGCACTCGATCGGCGGTCCCCGGGCTTGCCGTTGCCCGGCGGAAAATTCTCTGTTCGCGACACCGGCAGTTATGCCAAAGTTCCCCGTTATCCGTGGTCTCTAATGCAGAGGATGCTGCGCGCCCTATGTTCGGTAACGTTCCAAGAGAACTGCCCCAGCAGATCGCCCTGGTGCTGGTGCCGCGCTTCTCCTTCCTGCCCTTCACCGGGCTGGTGGAATCCTTCCGCCTCGCCAACCGGCTGAGCGGGCAGGAGCTTTACCGGCGCCTGCTGGTCTCGCCCGACGGCCAGCCGGTGACGGGGTCCAACGGGATTACCCTGAACGTGGCCGGCGACCTGACGCAGGCGGAGGCCTGCGGCACGATCATCATCTGCGGCGGGCTGGACGTTCATCTGCATCAGGACAAGGCCCTGCAGGCCTGGCTGCGCAAGATGGACCGCCGCGGCGTGGATGTCGGCGCCATCTGCACCGGCAGCTACATCCTGGCGCAGGCCGGGCTCCTGGAAGGTTTCCGCTGCACCATCCACTGGGAGAACCTGGCCGGCTTCTGCGAGGAGTTCCCGGAGATCGAGGTGACCACCGAACTCTTCGAGATCGACCGCAACCGCTTCACCTGTTCCGGCGGCACCGCGGCCATCGACATGATGCTGAACGTCATCGCCCGCCAGCACGGCCACGAACTGGCCGCCAGCGTCGCCGATCAGTTCATGCACGAGCGCATCCGCGACCACCACGACCGCCAGCGCATCTCGCTGCCGGCGCGTCTCGGCGTGCGCCATCCCAAGCTGCTTTCGGTCATCGCCCTGATGGAGCAGAACCTGGAAGAGCCGCTGACCCGCAGCGAGCTGGCGCGGGAGGCCGACCTCTCGACCCGTCAGCTCGAGCGCCTGTTCCGCAAGTATCTGAACCGCTCGCCGGCGCGCTACTACCTGGAGCTCAGGCTGAACAAGGCCCGGCTTCTGCTGCTGCAGACCAACATGTCGGTTATCGATGTGGCGCTGGCCTGCGGCTTCGTCTCCGCCTCTCACTTCTCGAAGTGCTACCGCGATTTCTTCGGCCGCACGCCGCGAAAGGAACGGGGGCTGCCCCTGCAGCCGGAAGAGGAACAGTCGCGCGCCGCGCAGTAAGGAGCCCGAGCAGTCTCCGGAGGATCAGGCCGGGCGTCGCCGGCGGCGGCGCCGTTCGCCGCCCGGGGCCGGGTCGTTGGCCGCTGCCGGTGCACTCACCACCGGAAGCTTCACGGCGGCGGAGAGATTGGGAAAGGCGGCGGAGGAGTGGGGCAGGCCCATGGCCTCGACGAAGTGCGCCTGGAAGTTCGGCTCGACCGCGGTCTCGATCTTCTCGACCCGGCGGATGACGTCTTCGATGTCGTCCCGTGCCTGCTGGTTCAGCAGGGCGATGCGGGCACCGGTGCCGGCCGCATTGCCCGCCGAGTAGACGTTCTCCAGCGGGCAGTCGGGGATCATCCCCAGGACCATGGCGTATTTGGTGTCTATGTGGCTGCCGAAGGCGCCCGCCAGCATGATCTGCTCGACCGCCTCGATGCCCAGGCGGTCCATCAGCAGGCGGATGCCGGCATAGAGGGCGGCCTTGCCCAGTTGGATCGCCCGCACGTCGTTCTGAACGATCCGGATCTCCGGCGTGCCCTCGTGCACCAGATAGGAGAAGGTGCGCCCGTCCGGCTGGATACGGGGGCTGCGGGCCGCCTGGGTGCCGTCGATGGTGCCGTCGCGGGTGAGCACCCCGGCCAGGAACATCTCGGCCAGGACCTCGATGATGCCGGAGCCGCAGATCCCGGTGACGCCGCTCTTGGCGGTGGCCTCTGCAAAGCCGTCTTCATCCGACCAGAGGTCGCAGCCGATAACCTTGAAGCGCGGCTCCAGGCTTTCGGGATCGATGCGCACCCGTTCGATGGCACCCGGTGCGGCGCGCTGCCCACAGGAGATCTGCGCGCCCTCGAAGGCCGGTCCGGTGGGCGAGGAGCAGGCGAGCAGCCGGTCGCGGTTGCCCAGCACGATCTCGGCATTGGTGCCGACATCCACCACCAGGGTCATCTTGTCGGTCAGATGCGGCGTCTCGGAGAGGATGACACCCGCCGTGTCGGCACCGACATGGCCGGCGATGCAGGGCAGCACATAGACCCGCGCATTGGGATGGAAGCGCAGGTCGAGCTGGCTGGCCCAGATCGTGATGCCGGAGTTGGCGGCCAGCGCGAAGGGCGCCCCGCCCAGCTCCGTAGGGTCGATGCCCAGCAGCAGGTGGTGCATCACCGGGTTGCCGACGAAGGTGGCGTTGAGGATCTCCTCGCGCTCGACCGCGCCCTCGGCGCAGACCGCATCGGTCAGGTCGTTGATGGCCTGGCGCACGGCGGCGGTCATCTCCTGCTCGCCGCCGGGGTTCATCATGACGTAGGAGACCCGGCTCATGAGGTCTTCCCCGAAGCGGATCTGGGGGTTCATGATGCCGGAGGAGGCCACCACCTCGCCGGTGGACAGGTTGCAGAGATGGGCGGCGATGGTAGTCGAGCCGACGTCGACGGCGAGGCCGAAGGGGCGGTCGTGAAAGCCCGGCCAGATCGCCGTGATGACCTGTCCGCGGTGGACCGCAACGGTGACCTGCCAGTTGCCGGCCCTCAGGGTCTGCTGCAGGTTCTGCAGGATGCGCAGATCGGCTTCCAGCCCGGTCAGGCTCCACTGGTCCTCCAGCGCTGCAAGCAGGCGCTCCAGGTCGCCGGTGGGATTGTGCATGTCGGGTTCCTGGACCACGACGTAGTGCAGGCGGATGGCCGGGTCGAGCTCGATGTCCCGGACCTCCGCGCGCTTGCGCACGACCTGTTTGTGGACCTGGCTGTCGGCGGGGACGTCGATGACGACGTCCTTCAGGAGCACGGCCTGGCAGGAGAGACGGCGCCCCTCGGTCATGCCTTTCTTGGCGGCGTAGCGCTCTTCGGTCGCGCGCCTTGCGCTGACGTGCTCCTCGCGGCTGGTGATGCCGTGCTTGGCGAACTCGCCGGCCCCGACGGTCACCTGGCAGCGGCCGCAGAGCCCGCGCCCGCCGCAGACCGAGTCGATATCCACACCCAGGCTCTGGGCTGCCTTCAGCAGCGGCGTGCCTACTGGAAAGCGTCCGCGCTTTCCAGAGGGCGTGAAGACAACGAGGGCTTTCTCAATCACGGGCGTCCTGTTCCCGGCGGTTTGATTCCCCGCAGTTGGTTCCGGGCGACTTAGCCTCTCCGTCGCCGCCGCTCACCGCGCCGGCCAGCGGCTTCGCCACCCGTGCCTTCAGCGGCAGGCTCACGGAACTTCTTGATCCAGGCACGGCAGTCCTTGTCATGGCCGTTCAGAACGTCAGCGGCCATGATACCCGTCAACTCTTCCTGGTGCAGCGGATTCATGATCGCCGAGGTCATGCCGGCGCCGGCGGCCATGGCCAGGAATACGGCGTTCAGGGCGTGGCGATTGGGCAGACCGAAAGAGATATTGGAGGCGCCGCAAGTGGTGTTGACGCCCAGCTCCTCGCGCAACTTGCGAACGATGGCGAAGGCTTGCCGCCCGGCAGTGCCCATGGCGCCGATGGGCATGACCAGGGGGTCGACCACCACGTCGGCGGCGGGAATGCCGTAGTCGGCGGCACGCTCGACGATCTTCTTGGCAACGGCAAAGCGTACATCCGGGTCCTCGGAGATCCCGGTCTCGTCGTTGGAAATTGCCACGACGGCGGCGCCGTGCTTCTTCACCAGCGGCAGCACGCGTTCCATCTGCTCGTCTTCGCCGGTCACCGAGTTTACCAAGGCTTTGCCCTGATAGACACCAAGGCCCGCTTCCAGCGCCTCGACGATGGAGGAGTCGATGGAGAGCGGCAGGTCGGTGAGCGACTGGACCAGCTTAACTGTCTCGGCCAGGATCGCCGGCTCGTCCGCCAGAGGGATGCCGGCATTGACGTCGAGCATGTGGGCGCCAGCGGCGACCTGGGCCAGACAGTCCGCTTCCACCCGGCTGAAGTCGCCGGCGGCCATTTCCGCGGCCAGCAGCTTGCGGCCGGTGGGATTGATGCGCTCGCCGATGATGCAGAAGGGGCGGTCGAAACCGATCACCACTTCCTTGGTTGCCGAGCTTACAACCGTCTGTGCCATGCTGCCCTTACTCCTATGTCAGCAGATCCCTGTCAGCAGCCCTTGGGCGGGCCAGGGTCTGTCCCTACCCGGCGAAGACCGCCGGAACCCGAAAACGTTGGGATTTAGTCCCTCTAACGCAGCCGGGCGCTGGCGCAGGGGCGACCGAGACTGGCCATTTCGCGCAGGACCGCCGCGATTTGAGGCGCCCCCGGAGCTAGTCGATGGTTCGGGTCACGTTGAAACCCTTGTCTTTCGGCTTCAACTCCAGTTCCCCGTCCGCCACGGCATAGCTCCAGGCGGCCGAGCGCCGCAGCCCGCCCAGCGGGTACATGTGCACCCGGGCAATGCCGCAGTCCGGGTCCATGGCCTTGTAGCGCGCGAGATCCAGCAGCAGCTTGTCGGGGGCGTTCACCGTCATCAGCTTGGCGACGTTGCGTGCCTGTTTGGTAAGGAACCGCATCGAGGGCCCGACGCCGCAGGCCTTGGCGTGGTTGATCAGCGTCTTGATGGTGGCAAGGCCCGGCACGCCGATGTGGATCGGCAGGCTGTTGCCGGCGGCCTGGATCGCCTTGTCCCAGGCGATGATCGGCGCCGCCTCGAAGCAGAACTGGGTGGCGATGTAGAGGCTGGCATCGCTGCGCGCCGCAAAGGCGTTCTTCCAGGCCAGCGCCTCCTGAAGGGCGGCCGGCGCGATATCGGGGCTGCCCTCCGGATGGCCGGCGACGCCGATGGTCTCGACCCCGTAGGCGTCGAAGAGACCGGTCTCCAGCATCGCCATGGAGCTGTCGAAGGGCCCCAGCGGCGACTCGACCGCGCCGGCGAGGGCGACTACGTGCTTCAGGTCGACCGCGTCCTTCAACGCCTTGAGGTAGTCTTCGAGCGCCTGGCGGCTGAGGATGGACCGGGCTGCGAAGTGCGGCATCGGCTCGAAGCCTTCGTCCTTCAGGCGCCGGGCTGTCGCCAGGGTGTCGGCGAAGTCGGAGCCCGGCAGGAACGTGACGGCGACGCGCGTTCCCGGGCGCAGGTACTCGCGGTAGTCGGCGATCTTCGCAGCGGACCCCGGCGTCGTCTCAATAGTGAAGTCCTGCATCAGATCGATGATCTGGTGGCGGGTCTCCTCGGCGGCCAGGTCGACCGCATCAGCCTTGCTCACGGCAAACATCCCAGTGTCCTTTTTATCCGATCACGCCGATTCCTGACCACCGGCGGCCACCAGGTCGGCCAACCGGCTGTCGTCGTACTCGTTCTCCAGCCGCGCCGCCGCGGCGGAGGCTTCCGCCTCCAGATCTTCGCCGCAGGGGCTCGGCGCGCCGCGGCGCCACTCCTCAAGGTAGGCGTCGCTGCCGTGCAGCTTGGCGCGCATCGCAGCGCGGTCGATCGCTTTTTCGAAGCGCTCGGTCAGCTGGATCTTGGCGTTCTTGCGGCCCGCCTTGACGATCACCTGGGCCGGGATGTCGCGCCAGTAGACGACGGTCAGCTGAGCCATGACGCAGGCTCCTCCGGCAGGTCGACCTTGTTCTCAAGGAAACTGGCCATCTCGCCGTAGCCGGTGAAGCGGTACTCGTAGGCAAGGCCCAGGCGCTGGGCCGCCTGCTCGGCGCGGGCCTGCAGATCCTTGTCTTCGGTCTGGGCCAGATAGATCAGCTTCTTGTAGTTGCCGAAGTAGAGCTCGTGCAATTCCGGGTGGCGGTCGAGACCGAGGCCCTGGATGATCAGCCGGTCAAAGTGACGCGCCAGATAGTCGGTCAGATAAAAGGTACCCACTTCGGCTTCGGCCAGGGCTTCGAAGACCTTGCCGCCGGCAAAGAAGGCATAGCAGTGCGGACCTTCGATACGCTCGACGCCTTCCTCGCGCAGGACCTTGTCCAACTCGCCGCCGGTGCCGCAGTCCCCGTAGAGGACGTAGATATGGTCGTAGCGGTCCTTGGCGGCCTGAATACGCTCGCGCACCGCGCCGGGTATCTTCTCCGGCGTGTTGTGCCAGGCCGCCGGCAGGCAGCTCACGGTCAGATGACGCCAGGCATTGACCCGGATGAGTTCGACCACCTCACGCGCCAGTGCGCCACAGGCAATGAGCAGCGTGCGCTCCGGGCAGTCCACAATCGGCTGAACCACGGCCATGGTGTTGGTCCTTGGCGGCTGGGCCGGGCGCTCAGGCGGCGCCCTTCTGGTTGTGGCGGCGCTTCATGAAGTCCTTCGCGGTTTCCACCGCCACAGCGGCGTCGCGGCAGTAGGCATCGGCGCCTACGGCTTCGGCAAAGGCTTCGTTGAGCGGGGCGCCCCCGACCAGAACCACATAGTCGTCGCGGATGCCCTTCTCCTTCATGGTGTCGATCACGACCTTCATGTAGGGCATGGTGGTGGTGAGCAGGGCCGACATGCCGAGGATGTCCGGCTTGTGCTCTTCCAGCGCCTCCAGGTAGTTCTCGACCGGGTTGTTGATGCCCAGGTCGATGACGTCGAAGCCGGCGCCCTCCATCATCATCGACACCAGGTTCTTGCCGATGTCGTGGATGTCGCCCTTCACGGTGCCGATCACCATGGTGCCCAGCTTGGGCGCGCCCGTTTCGGCCAGCAGCGGGCGCAGGATCGTCATGCCGCCCTTCATCGCGTTGGCGGCGAGCAGGACCTCCGGCACGAAGAGAATGCCGTCGCGGAAATCGATGCCGACAATCCGCATGCCTTCGACCAGCGCCTCGGTGAGGACCCGATAGGGCTCCCAGCCGCGGCCGAGGAGGATGTGCACACTCTCCTCGATTTCCTCTTTGAGGCCATCGTAGAGGTCGTCGTGCATCTGCTTGACGAGTTCTTCGTCGTCAAGGCTGTTGAGATCGAGATCGTCTTCTTCGGCCATCCGCGTAATCCCTAAGGCATGATCCCAGTTGCAGGCACAGATGGGGGGCCGACGGCCCCCGATGTTTTATTTTTGACGTTTATGGGTCTTCCTCAGCTTCACCTTTGGCGACTGATCGTGTCTGAATCGCGACACCGTGGAACGATAGGGAACTCAAGGGGTTGCGCGGGTTCTGACCGCTCGCTGGCGGGTGTCGGCGGCGCGATCCTCCCAGGGGGATATCGTGCGTCGGCCGTCGATATGATAAAAATCCCATCCAGGACGCGGTCTGCCGGTGCGGCGGTAAGGCGCAGGCTGACCGCAATCGCCACCAGCGCCCTTGCCAAGGCAGAACGCCGGTGGAAGGATTTGGCCTCAGGGGACGGCTGGATTCGTCGACTTCGGGACTGTCATGCCTTTCAGCGTGGCGATTATTGGGGCCGGGCCCAGTGGCTTCTACACGGCAGAAGCGCTGCGGCGGTCGGAACGCGACTATCGGATCGACCTGCTTGAGGGCTTGCCGACACCCTTCGGGCTGATCCGCTCCGGCGTCGCGCCGGACCATCAATCCACCAAACGCGTTGCGCGCAGTTACGAGCGCACGGCCGCCGACAAGGCCGTGCGCTACTACGGCAATGTCCAGGTGGGCCGGGACATCGGGTTGGCCGAGCTGCGCCGCCTCTACGATGCCGTGGTGATCGCCGTCGGCGCGCCGCTCGACCGGGACCTGAACCTGCCAGGCGGCGACAAGACCGGCGTGTATGGCTCCGCCGCCTTCGTCGGCTGGTACAACGGCCATCCGACCCATCGCGATCTCGAACCGGATCTCAACGTCACCGCCGTTGCCGTCATCGGCAACGGCAACGTGGCGCTGGATATCGCCCGGGTGCTCGTGAAGACGCCGGCGGAGATGGCCGATACCGATCTGCCGGAGCACGCCGCGCAGGTGCTGCACGCCGCGCCGGTGCGCGATGTCCATCTCATCGGGCGCCGAGGGCCGCTGGAGGCCAAGTTCACCAACGTCGAACTGCGGGAGATGGGGCAGCTGTCCGATGCCTTGCCGCTGGTTGACGGCGGTCAGCTGCCCATGGCCCCAAACCCGGCGGCAAGCGAGCGCGACCAGCGTCTGCAGGCCAAGAATTTGGAGACCCTGCGCAGCTTTACGGCACTCGACGACAGGGGCCAGGGAAAGCGGGTCCACTTCCAGTTCTTCCTGCGCCCCCTGGAGGTCCTGGGCGATGGCCATGTGGAGGGCCTGCGCCTGGAGCGGACCCGCCTGGAGGAGGGGCGGGTCGTTGGCACCGGCGAGACCATCGACCTGCCCTGCGGCGCCGTCATCGCCGCCATCGGCACCCGGGCGCAGCCGTTGGAAGGGCTGCCGTTCGACGAGCGGAGCGGCATCGTGGTCAACCGCCGCGGCCGTGTGGCCAAAGGCCTCTACGTCGTCGGCTGGGCGCGGCGCGGGCCGACCGGCGTTATCGGCACCAACAAACCCGACGCCGACGAAATCGCCCGCCATATCGAAGCGGACCTCACCGAAGCCAAGGCGACGCCGGGGCACCACACCGGGCGTGCCGCGCTGGAAGACCTGCTGGCCGAGCGGGGCGTCACCTGGGTCAGCTTCGACGACTGGAAGGCCATCGAGGCGGCGGAGATCGAGGCCGCGGCGCCGGGCATGCCGCGCAAGAAGCTGATCAGCATCGCCGAAATGCTGGCGGTTCTCGACGGCCCGTCCTCGCCCGGGGAGTGATGGTCAGGGCGCTTGTTCGGGCGGTTCGGCAGGCTATATACACATACAGAAATTGTGATTTTTAAGTATTTCACTGCGGATTAGGATGTTTTTCGAACTTGGCGTTGGCAAATGCACTTCTGCAGGGCCATATTCACGCCGGGTCGGCAGAGCGGATGGGGCCCGGCCTGACGTCCGCTCCGCCTGACGTTCAATGAGAGGTCCAGGAATGGAAGGTTCGACGGCGCTCAAAGCCGAACCCTCAGGCCGCCGGGTGCTCGACTCGGCGGTGGTACGCTTTGCCGGGGATTCCGGCGATGGCATGCAGCTGACCGGCAGTCAGTTCACCCTGTCCACCGCGCTGGCCGGGAACGACCTGGCCACCTTTCCGGACTTCCCCGCGGAAATCCGCGCGCCCGTCGGCACCACCTTCGGCGTCTCCGCTTTCCAGATCAACTTCGGCGCCCGGGTGATCAAGACCTCCGGCGACGACCTGGACGTTCTGGTCGCCATGAATCCGGCGGCCCTGAAGGTCGATCTGCCGGACCTCAAGGCCGGCGGTCTGCTGATTATCGATTCCGGCGCCTTTACCGAGCGCAACTTCACCAAGGCGGGCTTCGCCGCCGATCCGCGCGAGGACGGCAGCCTGGACGACTACCGGGTCGTTGCCGTCGACATGTCGCAGATGACCCAGGACGCCGTGAAGGACCAGGGCCTCACCAAGAAAGAGGCGCTGCGCTGCAAGAACATGTGGGCCCTGGGGCTGGTCTATTGGATGTTCGGGCGCCAGCGCAAGGCGACCCAGGACTGGCTGAATGCCAAGTTCGCCAAGCGGTCGGAGATCGCGGCGGCGAACATCGCCGCCCTGAACGCCGGTCATGCCTTTGGCGAGACGGCGGAGATGGGCGAGGATCTGGCGGCCTTTTCCGTGCCGGCGGCCAAGATCGCGCCGGGGCTCTACCGCAACATCACCGGGGCGGAGGCGCTGTCCTGGGGTCTGGTCGCCGGTGCGGCGGCGGCGGAGCTAAAGCTCGTCTTCTGCTCCTATCCCATCACCCCCGCCTCCTCGCTGCTGCATTCCCTGGCGGGACTGAAGGACCACGGGGTGGTCACCTTTCAGGCCGAGGACGAGATCGCCGCGGTCTGCGCGGCCATCGGTGCCTCCTATGCCGGCGGCGTCGGCGTGACATCCAGTTCCGGACCGGGGGTGGCGCTGAAGACCGAGGCGCTGGGGCTTGCCATCTCGGCCGAGCTGCCGCTGGTGGTGGTCAACTCCCAGCGCGCCGGGCCCTCGACCGGGATGCCGACCAAGACCGAGCAGTCCGATCTCTACCAGTCCGTCTTCGGGCGCAACGGCGACAGCCCGCTGGCGGTGCTGGCGGCGCGCTCTCCGGCTGATTGTTTCGAGGTGGCGATGGAGGCGGTCCGCCTGGCGACCCGCTACATGACGCCGGTGATCCTGTTGAGCGACGGCTACATCGCCAACGCGGCGGAGCCCTGGGCCCTGCCCGACGTCGACTCCCTGCCGCGCTTCCCGGTCAGCTTCGACATCGACCCGGAAGGTTTCCATCCCTTCCGCCGCGACGCCGGCACCCTGGCCCGCAACTGGGCGGTGCCCGGCACGCCCGGCCTGGAGCACCGCATCGGCGGCATCGAGAAGGCCAGCGACAGCGGCAACATCTCCTACGATGCGCAGAACCACCAGCGCATGACAGACCTGCGCCGCGACAAGATCCTGGGGATTGCCGGCGACATTCCCGAACAGGTCTTCGAGCAGGGCGGCATCGACGACAGCCTGGTGGTGGTCGGCTGGGGGTCTACCTACGGGCCGATCAGCCGTGCCGTCGACAACCTGCGCCAGGAGGGGGTGTCTGTCGCCCATCTGCACCTGCGGCACATCTGGCCGCTGGCACGCAACCTGGGTGACCTGCTCGCCGCCTTCGACCGTATCCTGGTGCCGGAGATGAACGACGGCCAGCTTGTCACCCTGCTGCGCAGCGAGTTCCTGGTGCCGGCGGAGGGCGTCAACAAGGTGACCGGCAAGCCCTTCAAGATTGCCGAGATCGAGGCGGCCGTGCGCGCCCGCTTGGAGAGCTGAGATGAATGTGACGACACCACCGGTGAAGACGGCCAAGGACTATGCCTCCGACCAGGAGGTGCGCTGGTGTCCGGGCTGCGGTGACTACGCGATCCTGAAGGCGGTGCAGAAGACCTTGGCCGAGCTGCAGGCGGAAACCGAGAAGACCGTCTTCATTTCCGGCATCGGCTGCGCCGCCCGCTTTCCCTATTATCTTGCGACCTACGGCTTCCACACGATCCATGGGCGCGCGCCGGCCATCGCCACCGGGGTGAAGCTGACCAATCCGGAACTCGACGTCTGGGTGGTCTCCGGCGACGGCGATGCGCTGTCGATCGGCGGCAATCACCTGCTGCATGTCCTGCGCCGTAACGTCGATTTGCAGATCCTGCTGTTTAACAACGAGATCTATGGCCTCACCAAGGGCCAGTACTCGCCAACATCGCGGGTCGGCACCCGCTCGCCCTCGACGCCGCGCGGCTCGCTGGACACGCCGGTCTCCGCCGGCGCCTTCGCGCTGGGTGCCGGAGCGCGCTTCTTTGCCCGTTCGGTCGACACGCAGCAGAAGCACCTGCCGGAGGTGCTGAAGCGCGCGCGCGCGCATCGCGGTGCGTCGCTGGTGGAAATCTTCCAGAACTGCATCGTCTATAACGACGGCGTCTTTTCCGGCTTCACCGACCGCGACGTCGCCGCCGATGCGCAGATCCTTCTGGAGCACGGCAAGCCCATGCTCTTCGGTAAGGAGCGTACCCAGGGGCTGCGCCTGGCGCCGGGGCGTCTCGCCCTGGAGGCGGTCACTCTGGGCGAAGACGGCATCACCGAGGCCGATATCCTGGTCCACGACGAAACGGATCGCACCATGGCCGGCCTTCTGGCAGCCATGGAGCCGCCCCACCTGCCGGTCGCGCTGGGGGTGCTATACTGCGATCCGGCGCCGGCCAGCTACGAGGCCAGTGTCGTCGGCGAGGTCGCAGCGGCCCGGAAGGCCAGTCCGGGCAAGCTGGCCGAGCTTCTGCAGAAGGGGCCGACCTGGACGGTCGACTAGCGCCGGGTGCGGCGCGGAACCGCCAGACCGCTTAGGTCGGCTTCCGCTTAGATCAGCGTTCCGCTCAGACCAGCTTTCTCAGCAGTGTCATGAACTGATCCTGTTCCTCGGGATTGAGGGGGGCCAGGATCTCGCCGCCGATGGTCTTGGCATCCGCCAGCAGGCCGGACACCGTTTCCTGCCCCAGGGGCGAAAGGCTCAACAGCATGCGGCGCCGGTCGTTGGGGTCCGGCAGGCGCTCGATCAGGCCACGCTCCTGCAGGCGCCGGATAACGCCCTGGATCGTCGCCGGGTCCATCGCCGCCAGCCGTCCCAGGCGGTTCTGGGAAAGCCTGCCGGTCTCGTGCAGGCGCGCCAGGGCGAAGAACTGGGTTGGCGTGAGCTGCGCGTCGGCCAGAACCGAGAGGAAAATCGACGAGGCGCGCTGATGCGCGCGGCGCAGCAGGTGCTGAACCTGGTCATCCAGGATGAAGGCACGGGCCGGCGCCGACGCTGATACGTCTGTGTGTTCGGATAAGCTGGACAAGTTGGTCACCCCTAAGGAGTTTCAAAACCGCGGTAAGGCAACCCGATGATCGTCTTTTGCGATTCGTTTGAGTGCCAACAAATCCTCTGCCATAGGAAGTATATAGGTCCGCTCGCGCGATCGTCCAGCGGCTAGAATCGGGTGCGAAGGGCCGGGCGTTCCCGGCCCTCACGACAGGAGATCGGCCTCCAGCAGCCGGCCGGGAAACCAGTCGCTGAGCACCAGGTCGGTCAGGGCCTCGATGTCGGGTGCCAGCAGCCTGTCGTCGTCCAGGAAGGCCGCCCGGGCCCGGACCGCCTCCATGGCGCGTGTCAGCTTCGGAGAGGTTTTCAGCGGCCGGCGCAGATCGATGCCCTGGGCGGCCGCCATCAGCTCTATGGCGACGATATGGCCGACGTTCTGCGCGATGTCGGAGAGCCGGCGTGCCCCGTGGGCGGCCATGGAGACATGGTCTTCCTGGTTGGCCGAGGTCGGCAGGCTGTCGACGCTGGCCGGGTGGCTCAGCATCTTGTTCTCCGAGGCCAGAGCGGCAGCCGTCACGTGCGCGATCATGAAGCCGGAGTTGAGACCCGGTTCGGCGACCAGGAAGGCGGGGAGAGTGCTCATGGTCGCGTCGACGAGAAGGGCGGTGCGGCGCTCCGAAAGGGCGCCGATCTCCGCCATCGCCATGGCCAGCATGTCGGCCGCAAAGGCCACCGGTTCCGCATGGAAGTTTCCGCCCGAGAGCACCTCGCCGCTGTCGGGGAAGACCAGTGGATTGTCGGAGACGGCGTTGGCCTCGATCACCAGGGAGCGCGCCGTGCTTCGCATGATGTCGAGGGCGGCGCCCATGACCTGGGGCTGGCAGCGCAGGGAGTAGGGGTCCTGCACCCGGTCGCAGTCGAGGTGGGACTGGCGGATCTCGCTGTCGGCAAGCAGGTCGCGCAGCCGGGCCGCGACATCGATCTGGCCGTCATGACCTCTCAGACTGTGAATACGCGGATCGAAGGGCGTGTCACTGCCGAGCGCCGCGTCGACCGAGAGGGCACCGGCGGCGAGCGCCGCGGCGAAGATGCGCTCGGCCTGAAACAGCCCGTGCAGGGCGAGCGCCGTCGAGACCTGGGTGCCGTTGAGCAGCGCGAGCCCTTCCTTGGCGGCGAGCTCGATCGGGTCCAGGCCCCGCTCGGCCATCACCGCCGCGGCCGGGCGGATCTGGCCGCCCTGGGGGCCGCCCTCCCGGATCTGACCCTCGCCCAGCAGCACGCTGGAGAGATGCGCCAGGGGGGCGAGATCGCCGGAGGCGCCGACCGATCCCTTGGCCGGAACGACCGGATAGAGCTCCTCGTTCAGGTGCAGGACCAGGCGGTCGATGACCTCGGCACGGATGCCCGAGTGGCCGCGCGCCAGGGCGTTGATCTTGGTCAGCAGGATCAGGCGGACAACACGGTCGTCCAGGGCCGGTCCGACGCCGGTGCTGTGGGATCGCACGAGCCGGCTCTGCAGTTCGGCGACCTGATCGGCGGAAATGGTCTGGCGGGCCAGACTGCCGAAACCCGTTGTGATGCCGTAGACCGTGCGGCCTTCGGCGACCACTGCTGCAACGGTTTCGGCCGAAGCCCGGATCGCGTCGTAGCTCGCCGGCGCCAGATCCAGCGGGCGCGGCGCCTCCCAATGGCTCCGGAGGTCCTGCAGCGTCAGTGTACCTGCTGTGAGCGTGAAGCGTTCCCGCGACACGCCTTTATCGGACACACCGTCATCAGACACAGGCACGATCCTCCCTTGCCAAAGTTGTATATACAACTTGACCCGTCATAGCATCCTTTGCGGCGGCCATAAAGCGCCCGATGCCGGCTGGATGGACCTCCCCGGACCTGCAGCGAAGACCTGAACTTGATGGAAGCACCACGATCTTCAATTGTAGGACCTTTGACCCAAAAACCCCCTAAATCCTTGAAAATATGGCCGAGCACGGCAGTCAGAAATACCAACTATGAGTAATCGTTTCGTCTGTGTTGCTCGTCAAAAAGTCTCTTGAATACAGGCATTTAGCTTAAACGCTTGTTTAAGGGGTCGGACGTTAGCTTCCGCTCAATCCAGACCACTTGCTCATGGGGATGTTCAATGTCGATGAAGGCCGTTCGATCGTTTGGGATCGCGCATCGCATATCGATGCTGATTGCGCTGTCTGCCCTTGGAATGGTGTTTGTTGCCGGCATCATGCTGGTTGATCTGCGCTCTTCGCTGGTGGACCAGAAGCGCAACGAGTTGCGCCAGCTCGTCGAAAGCGCTGTTGCCATCGCCGCGGCCTATCATCAGCGTGCCGAAGCCGGCGTGCTTACGGAGGAGGAGGCGCAACGCCTGGCGCTGACCGCGATCGGGGACATCCGCTACAACGGCAATGAGTACTTCTGGGTGAACGACCGGCAGTCGGTGATGATCATGCATGCCGTCAAGCCGGAACTGAACGGCAAGGACCTGAGCCAACTGAAGGACAAGGCCGGTACCCAGATCTTCGTCGAATTCAACAAGGTCGTCAGCGCGCAGGGCGCCGGCTACGTGCGCTATCTCTGGCCCAAGGCGAACAGCGATGTGCCCGTCGACAAGGAGTCCTACGTCAAGGGCTTCGATCCCTGGGGATGGGTCATCGGCACCGGCGTTTACATCGACGATCTGGAGGCGATCTTCTGGCAGGAGGCCATGGTCGTCGCCGGTACCATCGCCGCTATCCTGGCCGGCATTGCCGTCATTTCCGTGTTCATCGCCCGCAGCATCACGCGCCCCATCGCCGGCATGGTCGGCAGCATGCGCGCGCTGGCGGCGGGCAATCTGGATGTCGAGGTTCCCGGTGCCGGGCGCCGTGACGAGATCGGCGAGATGGCCGATGCGGTGGAGGTTTTCCGCGGCAACGCCCAGGAACAGAAGCGCCTTGAGCAGGAGAACCGCGACGCCGCTGCCCGGTCGGAGGAAGAAAAGCGCGCGGCCATGCGCCAGCTTGCCGACGGCTTCGAGGCCAGTGTGAAGTCGGTTGTCGACTCCGTCTCGGCGACTGCCGGCACCATGCAGGGCACGGCACAGTCGATGTCCGCTGCCGCCGACCAGACCGAGGAACAGGCGCGTGCCGCCGCCACCGCTTCGGACGAAGCCTCGGGCAACGTCCAGACCGTGGCCTCGGCGGCGGAGGAGCTCTCTGCGTCGATCGAAGAGATCGGGCGCCAGGTCACCCGCTCGTCGCAGACGGCCAGCAAGGCGGTGGACGACGCGCGTGGAACCAACGGCAAGGTCGAGGGGCTGGTCGACGCCGCGCAGAAGATCGGCGAGGTCGTGAAGCTGATCTCCGACATTGCCGAACAGACCAACCTTCTGGCGCTCAACGCCACCATCGAGGCGGCCCGTGCCGGGGAGGCGGGCAAGGGCTTTGCCGTGGTCGCCAACGAGGTGAAGTCTCTGGCCACCCAGACCGCCAAGGCAACGGAGGAGATCTCCCAGCAGATCGGCGAGATCCAGACCGCGACCACCGATGCCGCCGCGGCCATCCGCTCCATCGGCGAGACGGTGGAGCAGATCAACGAGATCGCCGGGTCGATCTCCGCGGCGGTGGAGCAGCAGGGCGCGGCCACCCAGGAAATCGCGCGCAATGCCCAGCAGGCCTCGGCGGGCACGCAGCAGGTTGCCGGCAACGTGGCTTCGGTCACCCAGACCGCAGGGGAATCCGGCACGTCCGCCAGCGAGGTGCTGAGCGCTGCCGGCGAGCTGTCCTCCCAGTCGGATGCCCTGCGCCGCGAAGTCGAGCAGTTCATCGCCAAGGTGCGGGCGGCTTAGCCGGCAGCCCGGAGGCAAGTCCAATCTCTCAAGCGGGCCCCGGCTTTGCCGGGGCCCGTCCTGTTTGGGGCTTCCGGCCTCCGCGACACTATCTGTCGGTTGGGGGACAGCGATTGTGCGGTGTCGCGCCAAGCTTGAGTCTATGCAAGCGGCCCTGGGGCCGTCGGAACGGCGGGAACGGACGGGTTCGGGATGAGAGACAAGCGGCGGGCAGGGCCTGAGAACAAGCGGTCGGGTGGACGGCGCGGCGCAGCGCGGCGCAGGATCGCTTCCGCCGAGCGCTCCTCGGCTGCCGTGGCGCCGGCCGGGCTCTCCGGTGGCGCCTACCGTCCTCTGCGGCAAGACGATGTGGAACGGATCGTCGGGGCGGCGATGGAGGTGCTGGAGCGCACGGGCATCGAAGTCCATCCCAGTCCCTGCCGCGAGGTTTTCCGGGCGGCCGGCTGCCGCGTCGACGACGATGCCAACCGCGTCTTCATCGGTCACCAGCTTGTCGAGCGGGGCCTCGAGACTGCGGCCCGCAAGGTTCTCCTCGCCGGACGCAGCCCGCAGCACGATCTCGAACTGGGCGGGCAGAGGGTCTACATGGGCACCGGCGGCCAGGCGGTGAAGATCCTCGATCTCGACGGCACGGTCCGCGAGACCCGGCTGAGCGACAACTACGACATCGGCCGCCTCTGCGACACCCTGGAACACATCCATTTCTACATGCGCCCGGTGGTGCCGCGCGACCTGCCCAACGAGCAGATCGACATCAACCAGTTCTACGCCTGCCTCGCAGCCACCGATAAGCACGTGATGGCCAACGCCTACCTGCCGCAGAAGGTGGCCGAGCAGCGCGCCATGGCGGAGATCCTGGCCGGCGGGGCCGAGGCGCTGGACCGCCGGCCCATCATCTCCTACAGCAACTGCTGGACCGTCAGCCCGCTGCGCTACGCGACGGAGACGGTGGAGATCCTCGATCAGATCGTTGCGCAAGGTCTGCCGGTCGCCATCTCCTCGGCGCCCCAGGCCGGGGCGACCTCTCCCGCGGCGCTCGCCGGCACCCTGGTGCAGATCATTGCTGAGCAGCTCTCGGGCATCACCTATGTCAATCTCCTGAACCCCGGCCACCCGCTGATGATGGGCTGCGTGCCGGCCCAGGCCGACCTGCGCAGCGGCGCCTTCGTCGGCGGCTCGGCGGAGTTCGCGCTGCTCAATGCCGCCTGCGCCCAGATCGCCCAGCACCTGGAGATCCCGATCTACAACTCCTCCGGAATCTCGGACTCCAAGGTCCCGGATGCACAAGCCGGTGCCGAGAAGGGTGTGACCGGCCTGGCGGCGGCTTTGGCGGGCTCCAACTACATTCACCACTCCGCCGGCTTTCTCGAGAGTCTGCTCACGGTCGCCTACGAGCAATACGTGATCGATAACGACGTCAACGGCGAGATCATGCGCATGCTGAAAGGCATCGAGGTGACGGAGGAGTCGCTCTCCATCGCTGTGATCGACGATGTCTGCAAGGGACCCGGGCATTTCCTGGGCCATGCCCAGACCCTGGCGCTGATGAACAGCGAGTATCTCTATCCCAGCCTTCTGGACCGGGATAACCGCGACGACTGGGAGCAGAAGGGCGCCCGGGATATCCGCGAGGCGGCGCGCGAGAAGGCGCGCAAGGTGCTGGCGGAACACTGGCCGCAGCCCATTTCACCGGATCTGGATGCGGAACTGCGCCGGCGTTTCGAGATCGTCCTGCCGGCCCAGGCCATGCGCCCTGCCGCCTGACGGCTGCGCTTGGAGGAGCAAGGCCGGCAGGCTAGTCTGCCGACATGGATCAGGTTCCGTTCTGGCAGCGCAAATCCCTTTCGGAGATGACCACCGCGGAGTGGGAAGCTCTCTGTGACGGCTGCGGGCGCTGCTGTCTGATCAAGCTGGAAGACCCGGATGACGGCGAGATCGTCCACACCGACGTCGCCTGCCATCTGTTGAACCTGGGAACCTGCCGCTGCGGCGACTATGCGAACCGCAAAGCGCGGGTACCGGACTGTGTCCAGCTTGCGCCGGAGAACATCGCCGGCCTGAACTTCATGCCGCCGAGCTGCGCCTATCGCCGCCTCGCCGAAGGCCGGGACCTGGCGTGGTGGCATCCTCTGGTGTCGGGCGATCCCAATACGGTCCACGAAGCCGGGATCTCGGTGCGCGGCCGCGTGATCTCGGAGCGGCGGGTGGCCGATGCGGACCTGGAGGACCATATCGTCGACTGGCCGGGAGAAGAGGACGCTGTCGAACCATGACGCCCGAACCATGACACCTGAACCATGACGGGGCCGGCCCCGACACTCTCGGCGATCGCCGCGGCGGCGGAAGGGGCCGGCCTGCGTCTGCGGGGTGCCCTGGCCCCTGCGCCGGAAGATCAGGTGCCGCCGCAGCCGGACGGCCGCGCCAGCCGAACCCTCGTCCTGCTGGGCAACCTCGGTGGCAGCCTCTGGCCGGACTTCGCGGCGGCGCCCGAGTTCGCCGACGGCGGGCCGGATCCGATGAACCGCTGGTCGGCGCGGGTGGTCGGCAGCCTTGCCGAGCGGTTCAGGGGTCTGGCCCTGTTTCCCTTCGGTGGCCCGCCCTATCATCCGTTTCTGCGCTGGGCCCAGAAGGCGGAGGGCCTCAGGCCTTCGCCGCTGGGCATGCTGATCCATCCGGTCTACGGCCTTTGGCATGCCTATCGCGGCGCCCTCGCCCTGGGCGAGGCCCTTGCCCTGCCGGATGAGCCACCGCCGGCGCATCCCTGTGAGGCCTGCGTGGAAAAGCCGTGCCTGTCGGCCTGCCCGGTGGACGCCTTATCCGAGTCCGGTTATGACGTTCCGGCTTGTGCCGATCATCTGCGCTCGGCGGCCGGCGCCGACTGTCTGACCGGTGGCTGCCTGGCCCGCCGCGCCTGCCCGGTTGGGCGCGAACATGTCTATGCGCCTCCGCAGGCGGCCTTTCACATGCGGGCTTTCGTGACGGCCCAGAATGCCTCTTAGTCCACCCCTCAGCCCACCTCTCAGCCATTTGGGACGGAGCCTTGATGAAACAGACTATTCTCTTGATCGATCATCCCGTCGGCAAACGCGACGACCGGGCCTCGAAGATGCTGCAGGAGATGGGCTACGCAATCGAATGGTGCTCGCCGGGCAAGGGTGACAGCCTGCCGCCCTTGCAGGCGGACTATAAAGCCGCTGTTGTCTACGGCGGCGCGGAGAGTGTGAACGATGCGGAGAGCAAGGGTTACATCCGCTCCGAAATCGACTGGATAGGGGCCTGGGCCGAGAGCGGCCGCCCCTTTCTCGGCATCTGCCTGGGCGGCCAGATGCTGGCCCGCGCGCTGGGGGCGCCGGTGACGCGCCACGGCGACGGCATTCACGAGATCGGCTACGTCAGGATCGATCCGGCCCCGGCCTCGGACGGTTTCCTGGGCGAGGCGATGCACGTCTATCAGTGGCACAACGAGGGCTTCGAGCTGCCGTCCTCCGCCGAGCTGCTGGCCAGCGGCCCGGTGTTCCCCAACCAGGCCTTCCGCTATGGCGACAAGGCCTACGCGATCCAGTTCCATCCCGAGGTCTCGGAAGCGGTCATGACGCGCTGGCTGCGCGATGCCGCGCACATGCTCGAGGAGCCCGGGGCGCACGCCAGGGACCGTCAGCTCGCCGACGCGGCGCGCTACGACGAGCCGCTGGAGGCCTGGTTGCGCAACTTCCTGGAACGCTGGCTCGCCTGACGGGGTGGGCCAGAGGGGGGGCCAGACGGAGTGGGCCGGACGGGGCAGGCACTTCATTTCACCGCGATCAGGTGCCGCCCAGCGGCGCTGTCTTCCAGCGGACCGCTCCACCGCCGTCCCAGGCGTTGTGCGCCGGCAGCCAGGGCCAGCAGGCGCTGTCCGGCAAAGCGGCGCAGGCGGACCGCGGTCTTTGCGATGCGGCTCGGGCGGCGGGGCCGAACCGGCCGGAAGCGTGGCGCGAAGGGTTCGCTGATGCCGGGCGGTGGCAGGCTGCCGCCGGCGCGGGCGATGCTGTAGAAAAGAATCTCTGACATAGTTTTCCTCATTCAAAGAACGACCGAGGTTGGCCTCTGTCGAATTTGCATGCTTGAAATCGGCTTCTATCAATTAGAAATACGGAGTGATGCATAAGCGGCAACCGATGCTTTCTAATGCAATGAATTAGGATTTCTTGGGTATAGAGCGATGAAAGACCTGCCTCCTCTGAACGCCCTGCGGGCTTTTGAAGCCGGCGCCCGGCACCTCAGCTTCACCAAGGCAGCCGCCGAACTGCACGTCACCCAGGCAGCCGTCAGTCACCAGGTGAAGGCTCTGGAAGAGCACCTCGGCTTCGCGCTTTTCCGACGGCTGACCCGCAAGCTGGTGCTGACCGAACAGGGACGGGTTCTCCATCCGGTCGTCCGGGACGCTTTTGCCCGCATCTCCGAAACCGCGGCGCGGCTGAAAAACGACGGTGCGGAAAGCCGCACCCTGACCGTCTCGATCACGCCGGCTTTCGGCGCCAAGTGGCTGATCTATCACCTGCCGCGGTTCTGGGAGCAGTACCCGGAAATCGACGTGCGCGTGCACCACTCCATTCAGACCGTCGACCTGCATCAGGACGACGTAGACATCGCCGTGCGCTTCGGCGCCGGCAAGTGGGATGGCATGGTCTCCGAGTTTCTGCTGCGCGTGGACTATGTGCCCGTCTGCAGCCCGGGCCTGCTGGAGGGCGACAGGCCGCTTCGGCGGCCCCAAGACCTGCGCCATCACACTCTGCTGCACGAGGACGATCACAGCGGCTGGGTCCAGTGGCTTGCCGTTGCCGGTGTGGACGACATCGACGCGCGCCGCGGGCCGGTGATCGACGACGCCACGGTCATCCTCCATGCGGCGGCCGAAGGGAAGGGCGTGGCCCTGGGGCGCAGTTCGTTGATCGGCGAAGACCTGGCTGCGGGGCGTCTCGTGAAGCCCTTCGACCTCACGATGTCCAGCGACCTCGGTTATCACCTGGTCTATCTGCCCAGCGCTCTGGAGCGGCAGAAGGTGAAGGTCTTTCGCGACTTCCTGGTGGATGCCGCCAGCGCCGACGAAAGCTAGCGCCGACGAAAGCCAGCGCAGGCGAAACCCAGGGCCGGCGAAACCTACGGCACAATTGACCTCCGCTCCGGACTCGTAACCAGTAGCCGACGACGGCTGCCGGGCATAGCGCGCTCCCCTGGCAAACGATGGTTCATCACTCGCCATAACGCCCAATCAAGAGGAGGGGCTGGGACGCTGCACCTCCGTGTTTCATGTGAATGTCAGTCCACCGCGTCTGCTCCCTTGAGTGCATGAAGCGCTTGACATCCGCTGAGATGAGGTGACAAGCTTCCTTTGCATAATGTAAAGGAAGCATTTCATGCCCACCTCTGCGCAGTCTCAGACAGTGGCGTCTATCGCCACTCTTCTCGGCGTCGCCTTTATCTGGATCTTTAGCCCTCCATTCTTCGTGACCGCCATCTTCATGGTCTTGTGTGTCGCGTGGTCGGCTTGGATTTTCATCTCGATTTTTCGGGGGACCGATGAGCTGAAATCGGCGGGCGTAAGGTATGGCCTCGCGATGGCCAGCGGGGTCGGTGTTCCGCTGTCCCTAGCATTCGTCGCGCTCATGATCGCAACGCCGGGTGTTCAGGGCGCGATCACAAACATCGCGGCCCTCTCAAAAAGCGGTTTATCGCCGCCTGCGATTGGATTTGGACTGGGCGTAACGTTTACCGTTGTTGTGTTGTGCGCTGTGTTCGCCGCCGGCAACTGGGTGTGGTGGGTGTCCAAGCGGTAATGGGCACAGGCCTCTAAGACAAAGATGAAAAACAGAATTCGAGTTTTGCGCGCCGAGCGACGCTGGACACAAGCCGATCTTGCCAGACAGCTTGGTGTTTCGAGGAACTCCGTGAATGCAATAGAGAACGGAAAATACGATCCTTCATTGCCGCTGGCGTTCAAAATCGCGCGGCTGTTTGATCAAACGGTTGAAGAGATCTTTGAGGACCAAGCCTGACGAGGACCTGCGCTTCATCCGTGTTCGAGATACGCTGGCACCCAACGGGTCTGGAGCCTAATGCAGATGATCCCGGCTGGCCTGGGCCGTTGCGTCCGGCTGCCTGTCGCGCAGATCGTCGTCAAGATGGCGGGCGATCGCCGGACCGACGATCTCGAAGTAGAGCTTGCGCTTCATCGCTACGGCAAAGTCGGTGAAGTCGTCGGCGGTCAGCAGGAAACTGCCGGGACCGCCCACCACCCAAGCCTGGTAATAGGCCGTCAAGTCCGGCTCTTCGTTGAGGATCGCCAGCCCGTTGATGGTGATGCCGGCCTGATTGGCGATCGCACGCGCCACGGCGGGGGATTCGCCTTCGTTGGCGCGGCCGTCGCCGGAGACGTCGATGACCCGGCGCTCGCCATGATAGGCGTTGTTTTCCAGCGCCAAGGTGGCCACTGCGAGCGCGGTGCTCAAGGAGGTCGCGCCACCGCCGATCAGCCGTCCGCTTTGGCGCACGCGCCGGGCAAACAAGAGGGCATCTTTCGCGCTGGCAATGTGGGTCCAGTTCAGGGCCATCGCGTGAGCCCCGTAGCTGGACCATTGCAGCAGACTGACCGCGATGCCGTTGGGCGCGGTTTCCTCGATGGCCTGGAGCACGGCGGGGTCCTCGAAAGCACCGGCAATGCCCCCCATCTGCAGCACGAACTCGTCATCCGTGACACTGGAGGAAGAGTCAACTGCAAGCACCAGTTCCAGGTGGACAAGGCGGCGTTCCGTCGCTGAAGCCTCGCGCACCTCCGCCCATCCGGGCCGCAGTGCGAAAGACAGGAAGACAATCAGCGCCACCAAGGCGGCCCCAGGGAGTGACGACGGCATCCGTCCAGTCTAGCGGTTGATCATTGCCCCGGATAGCACAAGCGGTTCGTGCCTTTCCATGCCTTGTGTTCGCTCCTT
Source organism: Rhodospirillales bacterium BBD 1991-14 (assembly GCA_001657395.1). Lineage (GTDB taxonomy): Bacteria > Pseudomonadota > Alphaproteobacteria > Kiloniellales > Kiloniellaceae > Pelagibius. The sequence continues at coordinate 151,600 of LYSY01000009.1, forward strand.
GGCTTCGTGCCCCTGCCGGCGAACCGGCTTGTATTTGTCACAACTGGCGGAATCCGTTCATCGCTTTTAAACCGCAGCTCCGGCATAGTGCGGCGGTCAGGTCGGGCAGTGAGATATCGGGCAGTGAGATATCGGGCAGTGTGATAGGGGTGAGGGCTTATGCTTCGGGCGGAGAAGTTCTTACAGACGCGGCTGGCGCTGCCGATCTGCGTCGCCTTCTCAGTGGTCTTTGGCGCAACGGTTCTTGGCGCCGCCCTTTCCGGCCCCGCCGCGGCGGAGGATAAGCAGCGGGCGGTCACCCTGAATGTGGTGATCGCCGAAGGCGCAGAGCCGATGCGCGAGGCCGTCGTTTTTTCCTTTGCCCGTATCGGTCCGGGCGGGCGGCTTGAGCCGCTGGCGGAAGAAGTCGGTGCACCCTTGAAGACGACGCTTGCGGACGGGCGCTATCAGGTCGAGGCGCGCTACGGCGACGCAAGCGCGCTCTCCGTCTTCGATGTTTCGGGCCGCGCCGTCACGCACCGCGTGAACCTCAACGCAGGCTGGGCCCAACTGCGCGTCATTCCCCATCGCGGCGCCCAGCCGCTGGCCTCTGCGATCGACTGGCAGATCCTCACCTACGGGCGCGATGCCAGCGGCCAGCGGCGTCCGGTGGCTGCAATGCGCAGTCCTAATCCCCAGGTCGTTCTGCCGCAGGGGCACTACCTCGTCGTGGCGAGGACCGCCGATGCTCTGGCGAGGCATACGATCGAGATCACCGCCGGCCATACCTACAAGTACACCCTGGACCTCAATGCCGGCGCGGTCGCCTTCTCGGCGCTGCGCGGGCGCGGCGGGCCGGTGATCAAAGAGACGGTTGACTGGAAGGTCTTCAAGGCGAACGACACGTCGTTCAGCGAGCCCGTGGCCACACGCAGTGCCGCCAACGGGCAGTTCCTCCTGCGGCAGGGCCGCTACGTGGTGCTGGCCAGCCGCGGCCAGTGGAAGGGCCGGGCGACGGTCGAGGTGCGTCCGGGCAACGAGCGCCGGATCGCCGTCGAACTCAACTAGGGTCCGGAAGCAGGACCAAAGCGTCCCTTGCGGAGGCTCGCCGTCAATCGAGGTCGCGGAGCTTCTCCGCGGTGTCCTTGCGCCACTCCGCTTCGTTCTGAATGGCTTCTAGTGTCACCGCTTCGCCTGTGTTGGGATTGACCAGCGCCTCGGACTGCGGTTCGCCGGTGATATGCGCGAAGGTTCTCTGACCCTCCTGGCTCAGGCTGAAGGCCACAAGGACGACCAGGATGCCCAGGGCACCCAACACGGCAATCCGCTTTGTCATGATCTGCTCCCACTCCCCGATACCGGCCCGACCTTCGGACCGGCTCCCGATGCGCAGCTATGTAAGCCCGATCCCGGTCGATGCACATGACTTTTCTGTGACCCTTCGGCTCGTGGGGATTCTGTTCTGCATTAGTGTCTTCTGAAGTCCCGGCGGAAAGCTCAGAACAGCCAGGCGGGCAGCCAGGTCGCCAGCCCCTGCCACTGCCAGAGCACCAGCATGCCGACGATCTGCAGGCCGATGAAGGGCAGGACGCCGGTGTAGATCTGTCCGGTTGTAATCTCCTTTGGCGCCGCGCCGCGCAGGTAGAACAGCGAAAAACCGAAGGGCGGCGTCAGAAAGGACGTCTGCAGGTTGATCGCAATCAGGATCGACAGCCAGACCGGGTCGTGGCCCATTAGGATCAGCGCCGGCACCACCAGCGGCAACAGGATCACGGAAATCTCGACGAAGTCGAGGAAGAAGCCGAGAACGAAGATCAGCGCCATCACGAAGAGCAGCGCGCCGTCCGGCCCGCCCGGCATGGCGGCGATGATCTCCTCCACATGGGTGTCGCCGCCGAGGCCCCGGAAGACCAGCGAGAACACGCTGGCGGTGAGGATGGTTGCGAAGATCATCGCCGTCACCGTCAGGGTGCTGGTCATCACCGGTTTCAGGATCTCCGCCCGCCAGGCACGTCTCAGGGCGAGGGCGATGGCCGCCACGGCGACGGCGACCAGCACCATGGCCAGCGCGCCGAGCGCCCAGTCCAGAGCGGTGACGTCGTCGCGCTGCAGACGGACCGGAGCGAAGCGTGCCAGCACCGCAAGCGCCAGCAAGGCCGCGCCGCCGGCATAGATCAGCCCGGGCCGGCCGTTCTGGCGCAGGGCGGCCAGCAGCAGGGCGCCGATGGCGCCGACGGAGGCCGCCTCGCTGGGGGTCGCGACACCCCCCAGGATCGACCCCAGCACGGCGACGATCAGAATCATCGGCGGCAGCAGCGCCGCCAGCACCTTGGCGCGCGGCGGCGCCGCCTCCGGGCGGGCGAGGGCCGGGGCTGCCGCCGGCGTGATCCAGGCTTTCGCCAGCATGTAGATCGCGTAGAGCACGACTAGGGCAAGGCCCGGCAGCAGCGCCGCGGCGAAGGTCTGGCCGACCGAAATCGTATCGATGGTGAAGAGCCCTTGGCGGAACTGCGCCTGCTGATAGGCGTTGGACATCACGTCCGACAGAATGATCAGCAGGGTCGAGGGCGGGATGATCTGGCCGAGGGTCCCGGCAGTGCAGACAACACCGGAGGCGAGGCGCGGATTGTAGCCGTTGCGCAGCATGGTCGGCAGGGCGATGAGGCCCATGGCAACGACGGTGGCACCGACGATGCCGGTGGAGGCGGCCAGCAGCGCACCGACCAGGATGACGGAAACGCCGAGCCCGCCGCGCAGGCTGCCGAACAGCCGGCCCATGGTTTCCAGCAGGTCCTCGGCGATGCGGCTTTTCTCCAGCACCACGCCCATGAAGACGAACAGCGGAATGGCGATCAGCACGTCGTTGGTCAGCAGGCCGAAAATGCGCTGGCCGAGAGCACCCAGAAGACTGACGTCGAACACGCCGAAGGCCCAGCCGAGGCCGGCGAAGACCACGGCAATGCCGGTCAGCGTGAAGGCGACCGGATAGCCCAGCAGGATGGCGCCGATCAGCGCCGCGAACATCAGAACGTCGAGGTACTCGCTCACGCGGACTCCTGCCGGCCGCCCAGCCGCAGAAGATCGCGCAGCAGGCAGGCGAGGCCCTGGAGGATGAGAAGAATGCAGAACGCCGGTGTCAGCGATTTCAGCAGGAAGGAGGCGGGAATGCCGCCGACGGAAATGGGACCTTCCAGTACCGCCCAGGCATTGCGCACCGAGGGCCAGGTGAACCACAGCAGCACCAGCATGGAGGGCAGCAGGAAGAGCAGACCCCCGAAGGTATCGACCAGCGCCTTCCCGCGCTTGGACCGGCGGGAGTAGAAGATGTCGACCCGCACATGGGCGTCGACCAAAAGGGTGTAACCGGCGCCGGCCATGAAGAGGGCGGCATGCATGTAGAGCACGCCTTCGTTCAGGAAGATGAAGGAAATGCCGAAGACATAGCGCAGGACCACCACGGCGAACTGCAGCAGCACCATGGTGAGCGCCAGCCAGCGCACCGTGGAGCCGACGGCGCGGTTCACCGCTTCAAGCCGGTCGATCCAAAGCTGCATGGTCTGTTCCCGCAGGGCTGAATTGATAATGCAACGGCCTCCGAACACTTTCCGCCGTCATGCTCGGGCCACCGTCATGCTCGGGCCTGACCCGAGCATCCATGGTTCAACCGCGTTGCGGTGGCGCCATGGACCCTCGGCTCGAGGCCGAGGGTGACGGAAGGAGAGAGGTCCCGACGAAGTCGTCAGCCTACATTGCTAATACTTATAGTCCAGCGCGCGGGCGTTCATCTGGCCGTTGTCGGCATAGACCATGTAGTCGGAGATGGAGGCGCGGTAGGCGAGGAAACTCTCGACGATCCGCTTGACCAGCTCGTCGCTGTCTTCGCGCAGTTCGGTCATCACCTCGCCGGCGGCATTGCCCATGGCGACGAGCACGCTCTCCGGCAGCATCTTCACCTGCACGCCCTGCTCGGCCACCAGCTTCTGCAGCGCGGCGGCGTGCTTGGTGGTGTACTCGGTCCAGACCGGGTTGTAGAGCGACTCGCAGGCCAGCGCGACGGCCTGTTTCAGGTCGTCCGGCAGCGCCTCGTAGGCCTGCAGGTTGACGCCGCATTCCTCGGCGGAGGAGGGCTCGCCCACGCCCGGCCAATAGTAGTTCTTGGCGACTTGGTAGTAGCCGAGGGCGGAATCGGTCCAGGGGCCGATGAACTCCCCGGCGTCCAATGCGCCGGACTGCAGCGCCTGGAACATGTCGCGTCCGCCCATGGCCTGCACCGCCATGCCCAGCTTGGCGCACATCTCCGAGGCCAGGCCCGTGGTGCGGAAGCGCAGGCCCCTGAGGTCGTCGACGGAGGTGATCTCGTTGCGGAACCAGCCCGCCCACTGCGGGCCGGAGTTGCCGCAGAGGAAGGGCTTCAGGCCGAAGCGCGCATACATCTCGTCATAGAGCGCCTGGCCGCCGCCGTGGGTCAGCCAGCCCACCTGTTCGTCGGCGCGCAGGCCGAAGGGCTGGGACCCGAACAGCAGGATGCCCTTGGACTTGGAGCCCCAGTAGGCGGGGACGGCGTGATAGAGCTCGGCGGTACCCTCGGAGACCGCGTCGAAGACGCCGCGGCCCGGAACAAGCTCGCCGGCGGCAAAGAGCTTCACTTCGATGCGTCCGCCGGAAAGGGCGGTGATGCGGTCGGCCAGGAGCTGCGCGGCGACACCCGGCCCGGGCAGGTTCTTCGGCCAGGCGGTGACCATCTTCCACTGCATGGTGCCCTGTGCGATGGCGGGTGCCGCCAGGCTGCCGGCTGCAGCCGCCGCGGCGCCGGCCCCGCCGGCTTTCAGGAACGCACGTCTTTTCATCGTCAGTCTCCCTCGTGTTTGCCCCAAGAAATCGGTTTCGCGTTGGATCGGTTCTACTTGTCTCCCGCGCCGCCCGTCCAGCAGCGTCAGGTTGTGTGGCTCTTTACGGGCCCTTGTCGGGCGCGGCTCTACGCAGGCTTTCGGCAGTGCACCTCGATGGGCAGGATGGCGGCCTCGGCGAAGGCGCGCGCGGTGTTGGCGGCCATGGTTGCGGCCTCGGCGCCATGCACCAATTGAACCGCACGATGCGGCGGCTTCTCGCCGCGCTCCACCATCTCGCGCGAGCGCGCGCCGAAGGCCAGGGCTTCTTCGCGCGTCTCCCTCAGGCGGATCCCCTCGAAGCCGGCGGCCCTCAGGCCCTCTTCGGTCTGCTTTGGCGTCACCAGAAAGCTCGATGCCGGTGTCGCCGCCCAAGGGGTGGGGTAGTCCGGTCCGCCCCCCGGTCCGCCTCCCGGTCCGGCTCCCGGGCCCAGGGCAATCTCGGAGAGCATCAGCCAGCCGCCCGGTTTCAAAACCCGGTGGATCTCACCGTAGAAAGCCGCCTTGTCGGCGATATTCATCGAGACGTTCATGGAGTAGGCACCGGCGAAGCCGCCATCTGCGAAGGGCATGGCAAGCGCGTTGCCCTGGTGGAAGTCAACGCGCGCCTCGAGGCCGAGCAGGGCGGTGAGGCGCCGCGCGACGGCGCAGAACTCCTCGGTCAGGTCTATGCCGGTCACACGGCAGCCGAAGCGCGTCGCCATGTAGCGGGCCGGCCCGCCGATGCCGCTGCCGATGTCCAGCAGATGGTCCTCCGGCGTGACGGTGAGGGTCTCGGCGATCTCCCCGGCGATCTCCTCGGTGACCTCCAGGCCGCGGCCGTGGAACTGATCGTAAGGCGCCAGCGTCGCGACGCTTGGCTGTTCGGGGTCGACACCGTCCTCGCGCAGGGCGGCCTGCAGCCGGTCGAAGAGATCGCCCCTCGTGTAGTGGCCGGCGATGTCGGGGCTTTTGCTCATCCAGCGGCTCGCTCTCTCGGGTCTGGCGGCGACGGGGCTTGCGGTCAGTGTGCCGCGTCGCTGCCGGCACCGGACAGGTCCAGCGTCAGCAGCGGCAGCACACGGCCGGGGATGGAGCCGGAGGGCGCCGTGCCGACGACCTCGGCTCCCATGTGGCGGTAGAAGGCGGCGGCGTCGGGGTCGGCTTCGATCCGCATGGACTTGGCGCCCAGGCTCCGGGCCTGCTCCACCGCCCAGGTGAAGAGCACCCGTCCGGCGCCGCTGCCGATGCGCGCGGGTTCGACAAAGAGCTTCGAGAGCTCGGCGATTTCACCCTCGATGTCCAGTTTGACGACGCCTAAGATTTCCGTGTCCTCCTCTGCGACCTGCAGATGGTTGCCGTGCAGGTCCGTCGGCGTCAGGGTGAGTTCCTCGCGGCAGGCGGCCATGAAGGCATCGTCGTAGCCCCAGACGGCCTTGGAGCGCAGGCAGAGTGCGCTCAGCGCCGGCAGCTCTTCCTCGACGGCGGGGCGCAGGCGGATCATGAGCCCAGCATCGGCAGCTTCAGGCCCTGTTCGCGGGCGCAGTCGATGGCGATCTCGTAGCCGGCGTCGGCATGGCGCATGACGCCGGTGCCCGGATCGTTCCACAGCACGCGGGCGACGCGCTTGGCGGCTGCCTCAGTTCCGTCGCAGACGATCACCATGCCGCTGTGCTGGGAGTAGCCCATGCCCACGCCGCCGCCGTGGTGCAGCGACACCCAGGTGGCGCCGCTGGCGGTGTTCAGCAGCGCGTTCAGCAGCGGCCAGTCGGAGACGGCGTCGGAGCCGTCGCGCATGCCTTCGGTTTCGCGGTTGGGGCTGGCGACGGAGCCGGAGTCCAGGTGGTCGCGGCCGATCACGATGGGTGCGGAGAGCTCGCCGCTGGCCACCATCTCGTTGAAGGCGAGGCCCAGCCGGTCGCGCTGGCCCAGGCCCACCCAGCAGATGCGCGCCGGCAGGCCCTGGAAGTGGATGCGCTCGCGCGCCATGTCCAGCCAGGTGTGGAGGTGCGGGTCGTCGGGGATCAGTTCCTTCACCTTGGCGTCGGTCTTGTAGATGTCCTCCGGGTCTCCGGAAAGGGCGGCCCAGCGGAAGGGGCCGACGCCGCGGCAGAACAGCGGGCGGATGTAGGCAGGGACGAAGCCGGGAAAGTCGAAGGCATGGTCGACGCCCATGTCCTGCGCCATCTGGCGGATGTTGTTGCCGTAGTCGAGGGTCGGTACGCCGCGGGCATGGAACTCCAGCATGGCGCGCACCTGCACGGCCATGGACTCCTTGGCGGCCTGCACGACGCTCTCGGGGTTGCGGGTCTTCTCCTCCTCCCAGCGCTCCAGACTCCAGCCTGCCGGCAGATAGCCGTTCAGGGGATCGTGGGCGGAGGTCTGGTCTGTCACGGCGTCGGGCCGGACGTTGCGGCGCACCAGCTCCGGAAAGATCTCGGCGGCGTTGCCCAGCAGGCCGACGGACACGGCCTCGCCCTTCTTGCCGGCCTCGTCGATGATGGCCAGCGCCTCGTCGAGGCTGTCGCTGCGGCGGTCCAGGTAGCCGGTCTTCAGGCGCATCTCGATGCGGCTCGGCTGGCACTCCACCGCCAGCATGGAGGCGCCGGCCATGGTCGCCGCCAAGGGCTGGGCGCCGCCCATGCCGCCGAGGCCGCCGGTCAGGATCCAGCGGCCTTTCAGGTTGCCGTCGTAATGCTGGCGGCCGACCTCCACAAAGGTCTCGTAGGTGCCCTGGACGATGCCCTGGCTGCCGATGTAGATCCACGAGCCGGCGGTCATCTGGCCGTACATCATCAGGCCGACCTTATCGAGCTTGTTGAAGTGGTCCCAGTCGGCCCAGTGCGGTACCAGGTTGGAGTTCGCGATCAGCACCCGCGGCGCATCGGGGTGGGTGCGGAACACTCCCACCGGCTTGCCGGACTGGACGAGCAGCGTTTCGTCCTCGCTCAGCTCCCGCAGGCTGGCGACCAGCGTGTCGAAGGACTTCCAGTCGCGCGCGGCCCGGCCGATGCCGCCGTAGACCACCAGTTCCTCCGGCTTCTCCGCCACCTCCGGGTCCAGGTTGTTCATCAGCATGCGCAAAGGGGCTTCGGTCAGCCAGGACTTGGCCGAAAGCGCGGTCCCCTGCGGGCTGCGGATCACCCGGGCGTTGTCGCGGCGCGGGTCGGTGGCGGTGGAAGCGGGCATAAAAGGCAGTCTCCGGATTGACCAAAGTTGTATATACAACTTTGGTCAAGGAGTCGACGGCCCTGACGACGACCTGAACTATCCGCTGCGGGTGCAGGTGCGTGTCAGGATCGGCGCCCAGCGGCCCTCGGTCTCCATCTCCCAGATGGCGTCGAAGCGGTCGTTGCCGCTAAAACGCAAGGCCTCGCGGATCGGCGCAGTGTCGCCGAGGACGTGACGCATCTCGCCCTCCAGGTTCAGGTGATCGCCGGAGACGTCTGTCAGTGCCATGTCCATCGTCGCGTCGTGGGAGAGGATGCGGCGATCGGTGAAGTTATGGGACAGGTCGCGGCGCCAGGTGTCGAGCAGGATCTCACCGTCCTCCTGAACCATCTCGCCGATGATCCAGCCGCCGCTAAGGCGGTAGTGGAGGGTCATCTCGGTGGGGGTGTCGAGTCCGGTTTCCTGGCCCTGGCAGGTCCAGGTGCCGGCAAGCTTCTCCGCCAGAGGTGCCGCTGCGGCAGAGCCAGGCCCTTTAAGGACAAGGACTGCTAAGACGAAGAGGTGGAAAGGAAGAGATCGGCAAAGGATTCCGGGTCGCGGCATGATGGCTCCAGCGTGCGGTTCATCGGCGACTCAGATGCGATCCTTTTAAGCCGTTTGGGCTACGCGGTCCAGGGACCGCCGTGCTCGCCTGCACAAGCAGTCGCTGAAACGCTGTCAGGCCGCTTTGCTGCGGGAGCGCGTGCCGCAACTTTGACGCGCCCGGCGCACTGGATTGTGATTGGCAGGCGAGGGCTCGCGGTGGCTCACTTCCGGGATGCGCACGTTTGTCCGAAGCCACTGCGTCGTCGCGGTTCTCGCCCTCTGGGCGATCGGAGCCCTGCAGTCCGCCGCCGCCGATCCGGGCCTCGACCTGGTCGTCATTCCGGGCGGCAGCTTCGTCACCGGCGACGAGGGGGGCGACGCCAACGAGCTGCGCCGCGCAGTGACGGTCGAGGCCTTCAGCCTGATGCGCCGGGAGGTGACCAACGCGCAGTTCGCGGCCTACGTTGCCGCGCAGGACCGGGTCAGCGAAGCTGAGGTGCGCGGCAGCGGCTATGTCTGGAGCCAGCGCTGGCGCCTGATCGCCAATGCCGACTGGCGCCATCCGCAGGGACCGGACTCTTCCATCACAGGGCTCGACGACCATCCGGTCGTGCAGGTTTCCGCCCATGATGCCGAGGCCTTCTGCGCCTTTTACGGCCTGCGCCTGCCGACCGAGGAGGAGTGGGCCTTTGCCGCCCGCGGGCCGCAGTCGCTGCGCTACGTCTGGGGCACCGCGCCGCCGGTGCAGGACGGCCGGCAGATGGTGGCCAACTTCGGCACCGAAGACTGCTGCGCGCCCGATGACAGTGACGGCTATGTGCGCACGGCCCCTGTGGGCAGCTATCCCGCCGGACGCTCGCCGTTCGGCCTCGACGACATGGCCGGCAACGTCTGGGAATGGACCGCGAGCCTCTTTCCGGGCCGGCCCTCCCAGCGGGTGATCCGCGGCGGCGGCTGGGGCAACAACCCCTACGGCCTGCGCGCCGCCTACCGCCACGGCAACCCGCCGCACTTCGCGCTCGACATGGTCGGCTTCCGCTGCGCCGGCCCGGCGCCGTGACGCGCCACGGCCCTTGCCGACCGCCAGCTTCGGGTGTATAGTTATTATGCTAACTATATAGGAGTGACGCGTGTCGGAGGTTTTCTCCCTTTTCGCCAGGATCACGCCAAAGCCGGAGCATTTCTCGGCGGCCCGCGAGGCCATTCTGGAGATCGTTCCGGCGACCCGGCAGGAGTCCGGCTGCCGGGAGTTCGTGCTGCACGAGGCGCGCGACGGCAGCGGCCAGCTCTTTCTCTACGAGACCTGGGACGACGATGCGGCGCTGGAGGCGCACTACGCCCGGCCCTATACCCGCGCGGTCTTCGCCCGCTATCAGAACTGGCTCGCGCAGCCGGTCGAGATCACCAAGCTGACGCGGCTGGCCGAATGATGGTGGTCGGCCCAATGACCGGGGCTGCGCCGCGGGGCAGGGTCCGGCGATGTTCTTCCTGAAGGACCTGCCGACCCAGGACATGCTGCAGGGCTATGCGGCGCGCTTTCCGGCGATGGACCCGCCGACCGTCGAGGACGCGCTGAAACTGCTGCGCCGCGCCAGCCTGCTGCTGCGGGAACTGGAGGGCTATTTCGCCGCGCAGGGGCTGTCCCAGACGCGGTTCCTCATCCTCATCCTGCTGGACCGCGACCTCGGCGTTCAGGGCCTCAGCGCCACTGCGATCGCCGGGAAGCTGGATATCTCAAAGCCGATCGTCAGCAACACGCTGAAGGCGCTGGCGGGTGAGGGTCTGCTGGACATCACGGAAAATCCTGAGGACCGGCGCGCGCGCTGGGTGACCCTGACCGCAAAAGGGCGCAGGCGCCTGCACGCCCTGTTGCCCGGCTACTTTGCGCTGATCCAGGACTTCATGGCTGCGGGCGACTGAAGGCCTTTGCACGCGGGCGATCCGGGCATCTCCCTAGCCGTCCACCTGTCCGGGGGCAAAGCGGCCGCCCAGGCGGTAGCGGTCGCCGGGATGGAGCAGCCGCGCCCAGGTGACCGGCAGGCCGCGCGACCAGGTCTGACGGCGCAGCAGCAGGCAGGGCGTGCCGCCGGCGATCTCCAGCAGCTGGCATTCCTCCTTGCTCGGCGCGACGGCCATAACGATGTGCTCCGCCTCGCTCAAGGGGGCGGCTTCCATGAGGTAGTGGTTCGGCGTGATCGCGGTGAAGTCCTGCGCCAGATAGTCCGGCGCCGCCGCCGGGTTGACGTAGCGGTCCTCCAGTTGGATCGGCAGGCCGTTCTCCCGGTGCACGATGATCGAATGAAAGACCGCATCGCCCCGGTCCAGCCCCAGCAGCCCCGCCTCCAGGGCGCGTGCTCTTTCCCGCCGCAGCAGGCAGACCTCGGCGGCGTGGCTGTGTCCGCGGCTGGCGATCTCTTCGGCGATGTTGCGGATCGCCAGCACCTCCGACTGCGGCTTGGCGGCGGCGGCCACGAAGGTGCCGGCGCCCTGTACGCGCGCCAGCCAGCCCTCGGCCGTCAGTTCGCGGAGAGCGCGGTGCACCGTCATGCGGCTGACGCCCTGTTCGCGGGTCAGCTCATTCTCGGAGGGCACGCGGGCGCCTTCCGCCCAGTCGCCGGCCAGGATGCGGCCGACGATGTAGTCCTTGACCTGCTGATAGAGCGGAGCGTCGTCGCGCAGGCCGGTGGCGGTGGAGGCGGAACCGGAGGAGGACGAGGGCATGGGGCGGACTGGCTTCCCTTCGCGGGTGACCCGGGGGCGCAAACTTGTATATACAAGACCGGTATACAAAAGACCGGTCAATCTGGCCAGCGTAGCGCCGGCCGGACCGCCAAACGGACCGGGGGCTTGTCGGGAAGGACGTCCATGGAGCTCTTCACCTTTAAGGAAGGTTCGCTGCCGCTGTTGGTTTCGATGCCCCACAGCGGCACCCACATCCCGCCGGAGATGGCGGCGCGGATGACCGATTCGGCCCGGGCGGTTCCCGACACCGACTGGCATATCCCCGAACTCTACGACTTCCTCGCCGAACTTGACGTCTCGGTGCTGCAGGCGACCCACTCGCGCTACGTGGTCGACCTGAACCGCACACCGGACGGTGCAGTGCTTTACGCCGGCGCCGACAACACCGAACTCTGCCCCACGGCCACCTTCGATCGCGAGGCCATTTATCGGAAAGGGGAGGCTCCGACGCCGGGAGAGGTCGTGGCGCGGCGCGAAGCCTACTGGCAGCCCTACCACGACCGCATCGCCGCCGAACTGGCGGCGCTGAAGGCACGCCACGGCATCGCCCTGCTGTGGGATGCCCATTCGATCCGCAGCCAGGTGCCGCGCTTCTTCGAGGGGCGCCTGCCGGATCTGAACCTGGGCACCGGCGACGGTGCGGCGGCGGCACCCGATCTGCTGGACATCCTGACGGCTGTAGCGCGGGAGGCCGAGGCGATCGGCTACAGCCATGCCGCCAACGGCCGTTTCAAGGGCGGCTACATCACCCGCCACCATGGCCGGCCCGACGCGGGCATCCACGCGGTGCAGCTCGAGCTCTCCCAGATCACCTATATGGACGAGGACCCGCCCTTCGGCTTCCGCGAGGATCTGGCGGAGCAGGTGCGCCCGGTCCTGGCCGGCCTGGTGCAGACCATGCTCGCCTGGGCGGAGATGGCGGTGGACGACTAGGGGGGGTCGGCGTGGTTGGGGTGCGGGAGAATGTTACGGCGAAAGTCATCGGCCTGGGCGACCTAAGAGCAGAACGGATGTCCCCCTCACCCAGCTTTGGCTAGGTTCGCCGATCGGCTCACCAAGCCTGCGCAACCCTCTCCCGCCAGGGGAGAGGGTTTGTCTGTGTGGTGCGCCGGTCATTTCTTCCCTCTCCCCTCGTGGGAGAGGGAGGGGCCCGCGAAGCGGGAGGGTGAGGGGGAGACCAGTGTTCCGCGAAGCGGGAGGGTGAGGGGGAGACCAGTGTTCCGCGAAGCGGGAGGGTGAGGGGGAGACCAGTGTTCCGCGAAGCGGGAGGCTGCGGGTGTGTCAGCCGCCGCGCACGATCTTCCCGTCTTTCACCACCTGCCGGCAGGGGTTGGCGCCGAAGCGGTAGGCCAGTTCGGCCGGGTGGTCGATGTCCCAGAAGGCCAGGTCGGCGGCCTTGCCGGCCTCCAGGGTGCCGTGGGTCGCCTGCAGGCCGAGCGCCAGGGCGGCGTTGCGGGTGACGCCGGCGAGCGCTTCCTCCGGGGTCAGGCGGAACAGGGTGCAGCCCATGTTCAGCATCAGCAGCAGCGAGGTGACCGGCGAGGAGCCGGGGTTGCAGTCGCTGGCAAGCGCAATGGGCACGCCGGCGCCGCGCAGCGCCTCCAGCGGCGGGCGCTGGCGTTCGCGCAGGAAGTAGAAGGCGCCGGGCAGCAGTACGGCGACCGTCCCCGCCGCCGCCATGGCACGCACGCCCTCGTCGCCGGTGTACTCCAGGTGGTCGGCGGAGAGCGCCTGGAAGCGGGCGGCCAGGGCGGCACCGTGAAGGTCGGAGAGCTGGTCGGCATGCAGCTTCACCGGCAGGCCGGCGGCCTGGGCGGCCTCAAAGATCCGCGCCACCTGCTCGGGGTAAAAGGCGATGCGTTCGCAGAAGGCGTCGACCGCATCGGCAAGACCGGAAGCCGCGACCTCCGGCATCATGGCGATGACCGCGTCGATGTAGTCCTCCGGGTGGCCGTCGTACTCCGGCGGCAGGGCATGGGCGCCGAGGAAGGTGGTGCGCACGGTGACCGGCTCGGCGGCGCCGAGGCGCCGCGCCACCCGCAGCATCTTCAGCTCGTCCTCCAGCGTCAGGCCGTAACCGGACTTGATTTCGATGGTCGTCACGCCCTCGGCCATGAAAGCCCTCAGGCGTTTCAGCGCGGCGTCGAAGAGCGTGTCTTCGCTGGCCGCGCGGGTCTGGGCGACGGTAAAGCGGATGCCGCCGCCGGCCTGGGCGATCTCCTCGTAGGACGCCCCCTTCAGGCGCAGCTCGAACTCCCGCGCGCGGTCGCCGCCGAAAACCAGATGGGTGTGGCAGTCGATAAGGCCGGGGGTGATCCAGCACCCCCCGGCATCGTGCAGTTCAGAGGCCAGATCGGCAGGCGCGCCCGGCAAAGCCGAGGCAGGGCCCAGCCAGGCAATCTCGCCGCCGGCCACGGCCAGGGCGGCGTCCTCGATTGCGCCATAGGGCGCGCGCTCGCTGTCGGGCTCGCCGCACGCCATGGTGGCCAGGCGCGCGCCGGTCCAAAGGTGGTCCCACATAGGCTGCCGCTTCCCCATTTCACGGCGACACCGATTTGACGGCGCAAGTTGTATATACAACCTGCCTGGCATACGCTTGCTTTGCCCATCACGCAAGCGCAGCCATTTCTACCCATAGCAGGTCAAGATGACATTCCATACGCTTTTCGCGTCCCAAGCTCTGCTCCCGGAAGGCTGGGCCGACAACGTGCTTCTGGAGGTTGATGCCAGCGGCGATCTCGGTCAGATCACGCGAGAGGCGACCCCAGATGCGGTGCCCGCCGAAGCCGTCCGGCTGGCCGGGCCGGTGGTGCCGGGCATGCCGAACCTGCACAGCCATGCCTTCCAGCGCGCCATCGCCGGCCTTGGCGAACACAGGGCGGCGGGCAGCGGCGGCGAGGATTCCTTCTGGACCTGGCGGGAGGTGATGTACCGCTTTGTCGGCCGTCTTGGTCCCGATCAGGTTCAGGCCATTGCGGCCCAGCTTTATGTGGAGATGTTAAAGGCGGGCTACACCGCGGTCGGCGAGTTTCACTATCTGCATCACGGGCCTGACGGGCGTCCTTACGCCGATCGGGCGGAGATGTCCCGGCGCACCATCGCCGCCGCTACCGAGACCGGGGTCGGCATCACCCAACTGCCGGTGCTCTACGGCTACGGCGGTTTCGGCGCTCAGACAGCGGGTGAAGGCCAGAAACGTTTTCTGAACGATCCCAAGAGCTTGCTGGCCATCGTTGAGGCACTTCAGAAATCACATGAGGGCGATCCGCAGGTGCGGCTGGGCCTCGCGCCGCACTCGCTCCGCGCCGTCACGCTTGAGACTTTGGATGAAGCGGTGGACGGCCTCAGGGCTCTGGACAAGACAGCTCCGGTCCACCTGCACATCGCCGAGCAGATCAAGGAGGTGGAGGACTGTCTCGCCTGGTCGGGCAGGCGCCCGGTGGAATGGCTGTTTGCCAACCACGCGCCCGACCGCCGCTGGTGCCTGATCCACGCGACCCACATGAGCCCGCAGGAGACGGCTGATCTCGCGGCCAGCGGGGCGGTCGCGGGGCTCTGTCCGACCACGGAGGCCAACCTCGGCGACGGCCTGTTTCCGGCGGCGGACTATCTGCGTGCCGGCGGTGCCTGGGGCATCGGCTCCGACAGCCATATCTCCGTCAGCCCGGTGGAGGAACTGCGCTGGCTGGAATACGGCGAGCGGCTCGCGACCCGGCGCCGCAACGTACTGGCGGGCGAGGCGGGACCGGCCGCGGCCCTCGGCCACCGGCTCTACACGGAAGCGCTCGCCGGCGGGGCCCAAGCCCTCGGCCGGCCCATCGGTGCCATCGAGACCGGTCGGCGTGCCGACCTGGTGGTCCTGGATTGCGCCGCACCGCCGCTCAGCGACCTGCCGCGCGAGCGCCTGCTCGATGCCCTGGTCTTTGCCGGCAACCGTAACCCGGTGCGCGACGTGATGGTCGGCGGCCGGTGGGTGATCTGCGACGGCGCCCACAAGGACGAGCGCCCGGTGCTGGAGCGCTACCGCGCCGTCATCCGGGACCTGCTGTCCTAGCCGGGACAGCTTCCACAAACACTTCTCCCGTCCGGAGACCGCGCTCGGCGCTGTGACCGGCTGCCTGCGCAGCCGGGCGCCTGCTGCAATGGTTGACTTGACTCGCACCGGTGGATCTTGTATTTAACAGATATCTTAATTAACATGATGGTTTAATATAACATGCCCAGCGATGCCCTCAGCACGACCTTCGCCGCGCTTGCCGATCCGACCCGCAGGGCGATCCTGGCGCGGCTTTCCGAGGGCGCGGCGACGGTGGGTGAACTGGCCGAGCCCTTCGAGATGAGCATGCCGGCGGTCTCCCGGCACCTGAAGGTGCTGGAGGGGGCCGGGCTCATCACCCGCGGGCGTGCGGCGCAGTGGCGCCCCTGCCAGCTTGAGGCCGGGCCGCTGAAGGAGGCGACCGACTGGCTCGAGAGTTACCGCCGCTACTGGGAGCAGAGCTTCGACCGCCTGGACGACTATCTGAAGGAGCTGCAAAGCAGCCGCGCACCAAAGAAGAAGAGTTAGCGCGTGGCGCTCCAGTCCCCCCAACCAAAGGAGAAGACCGTGACAGCCCTGGCCGACCCGCACACACACGAGATTCCGCCGCTGACCCTGACCCGGCATTTCGCCGCGCCCCGCGCGCTGGTCTTCGAGGCCTGGACCACCGCCGACCACCTGTCGCGCTGGTCCTATCCCGCCGGCTTCACGGTGGTTGACTGCACCGTCGACTTCCGCGTCGGCGGCAGCTCCGAGGTCGTCATGCGCTCGCCGGAGGGCGAGCTCTTCCACTGGCGCAACCGCTATCGGGAGATCGTCACGCCGGAGCGCATCGTTGTCGCCAATGCCATCCTGTCCCGCACGCCGCCGGACGGCCCGCTGACGCCGCTGTTCGACGCCGCCGCCACGATAACCTTTGCCGACGAAGCGGGCGGGACGCGGCTGACGCTCGAGGCGACCGTCGAGAAGCTCCACGACCCGGCGGCGGCACCCCTGGCGGCGGCCATGGAGCCCGGCTGGACCGACGGCCTGGACCACCTCGCGGCCTACCTCCGCGCCCTCTAAGGGGAGGGCAAGGCTGATGCGCTTGCAGGCTGCCGGTGTTTCCGCAGAGGACCACGAGTTGTTCGTCGCGCGCGTTTTCGATGCGCCGCGCGATCTCGTGTTCAAGGTCTGGACCCGACCGGAGCACATCGTCCACTGGGCGGTGCCGGCGGGCTTCAGCCTCCTGTCCTGCGAGGAAGACCTGCGTCGCGGCGGCCGCCATGCCTGCTGCCTGCGGTCCCCCGACGGCAGCACTTTTCGCCTCGGCGGGGTCTACTGCGCGGTGACACCACCGGAACGCCTGGTCTCCACTTTTACCGCGGAGGGCGACACCGGTGTCTCCGGCCGGGAGACCCTGGTTACCGTCACCTTCGAGGATGTCGGCGAGGAGCCAGCACCCTGGACCCGCCTGTCGCTGCGCCAGGGCCGCTTCGACGGCGCGGCGGAACGCGATGTCCACGCCGGCGCGATGGCCGCCTGCCTCGACCGGGTTGCCGCGCGCCTGGCGGTGCTGCAGGGCGCCGAGGTCCCAGCGGCGGTCCAAGCATCGATGCGGGACCTGCAGGCCGTATGAAGACATCCCTGACTCTGTTGAGGACCATCGACATGAAAGCCACAGCAAGCATCGCCGAACCCGCCGAGCGGAGTCTGGTGATCGAGCGCCTCTTCGATGCACCGCGGGCGCTGGTGTTCAAGGTCTGGACCCAGCCGGAGCATCTGGTGCGCTGGTTTGCGCCGCGCAGTTTCACGCTCTCCGCCTGCGACTTCGACATCCGCCCCGGCGGCGCCTACCGCTGCTGCATGACCAGCGAGGCGGGGGAGGAGTACTGGTTGCGTGGCATCTACCGCGAGATCGTGGCACCGGAGCGCCTGGTCTTCACCCACGGCTGGGAAGGGGAGGACGGCGCGGTCAAGAACGATACGCTGGTGACCGCCGTCTTCGTCACTGAGGGCGAGAGGACGCGGCTGCGCTTCCACCAGGCCCTCTTTACCAGTGAAAGCGCCCGCGACTCCCATCGGGGCGGCTGGGAGAGCTGCTTCGACATGTTGGACGACTACCTGGCCGGCACTCCCTGACCGGCACAAACGGCTGCACCTTGTTCAGGAGGAAGGACAATGACATCGCAGAGGATCGTTTCCCGCGAAGACTGGCTTGCGGCGCGGAAAGCGCTGTTGATGAAGGAGAAGGAGCTGACGCGGCGGCGCGACGCGCTGGCCGCCGAGCGCCGCGCGCTGCCCTGGGTCAAGGTCGAAAAGCCCTATGTTTTCGAATCACCTGATGGCAAGCGGACGCTGGCCGAGCTCTTCGACGGCCGCAGTCAGTTGATCGTGCAGCATTTCATGCTGGGACCCGGCTGGGAGGAGGGCTGCATCGGCTGTTCCTTCTGCGCCGATCATGTGGACGGCGCCAATCTTCACCTGCGCCATCATGACGTCTCCTTCGTGGCCATCTCCCGCGCGCCGATATCGGAGATCGAGGCCTTCAGGGCCCGCATGGGCTGGCGCTTCCCCTGGGTCTCCTCCTTCGGCAGCGACTTCAACTATGACTTCCAGGTGTCCTTCACCCCCGAGGACCAAGCCCGGGGACGGGTCGTCTACAACTTCGAGGAATGCGACTTTATGTGCGAGGAACTGGCCGGCACCAGCGTCTTCGCCAGGGACGAGACCGGCGCCGTCTTCCACACCTATTCCTGCTACGCCCGGGGCGACGAACACCTGCTCGGCGCCTACAACTATCTCGACCTCACGCCTAAGGGCCGGAACGAGACCGGCCCGCGCCACGATCTGATGGACTGGGTGCGCCTCCACGATCGCTACCCGGCCTGAGCCGTTCGGGCAGGTGCGGCAGAAAGGGCGGCATCGCGTGGTGCCGCCCTCGCATCGCTTGTGAGAAGGCGCTAATCTCTGATCATGAAGTGGAGCCGGAAAAGAAAAGCCGACCTGGTCGCAGACCTCGACCTCTTGATCAATGATCTCTGCGTGATCTGGGGCTTCTGCAATCAATTGCGTGCCCGCGATCTGATCTCTCTTGGAGAGACCCTGGACGCCGATACCTTTGCCTGTGCGGTGCTGAAGGCTGAGGGGTTAAATCCGGAAACGAGTCAGTATCGCAAACCCATCAGCCGAAAGTTCATCGAGCGCTACGGCCCCACTGTATCGAAGGAGAGCCATTCGGCCTCCGGCTACGCGTTCGAATGATCGCGTCGTGAGTCTCTCCAGGTTGGGGCGGCCTCCTGGCGATCCATAAGAGCTGGCTGTCGCGCATCGCTTTTGGGGTGTCGCAAAGGAGAAGGGGCCGGCACCGCCAGATGCCGACCCCTTGTGCTCGAAGCAGGTGGCCTCGTCTAGACCCAGGGGCAGTGGCTGTTGGAGGCGCCGAAGGTGCGGCCCTCGGCGAAGCGCGAGAAGGCGAAGGGCTCCAGCTCCGCCACCCGGTTGTCGCCGGCGAGGATCCGCGCCACCAGCTTGCCGACCCCCGTCATCTTGAAGCCGTGGTTTGAGTCGGCGATCATGTAGGCGTTGGGCATGATCCAGTCGAAGATCGGAACGTTATCAGGCGTGAAGGCGCCGATGCCGCCGTTGGGCCGGTCCTTGAAGTTCTTCCGGTGGCCCTTGAAGCGCGGCATGAGGTAGCCCATGGCCGCGGTCAGGTAGTCGGCGAACCAGTCGTCGGCCTGGTACGCCTCGTTGTCCCAGCCGTAGGGATCGAGCACCGCCTTGGGGCCGATCTTGATGGGAATGGTGCCGCCCTGCACGCCGGCGCGCTCCATGCGCTCGGCGCCGTTCTTCCAGTAGACGTAGAGATGGTCGGAGATTTCCGCGCCGGTCTCTTCGTTGACCACCGGCGTGTTCATCATTTCAACGTGCAGCACCGGCGGGTCGAGGTCGCGGCTGTCGCGGTAGGGCTGGTCGATGTAGACCTCGCCCTCCAAGAGGCGCCAGTAGGTCCACATGTCCAGGGTGTTGGTGCCGCCGTCGGGATACTTGGCCTCGATGGTGTCGGCCTTGCCCAGCATCTCCCAGTGCTTGCCGATCCACGCGCCGTAGCAGAGCACGGCGACGTCGCAGGCGATGTCGCCCAGGTTGGTGTGCAGCCTGGAGATGCGCCCGTTGGTGACGTCGTAGCCGGTGACCTCGACGCCGGCCAGGATCTGCACGCCGTGCTGGGCGCATTTCTCGGCGAGGCCGGCGATGGCCTGGCGGGTGCCGGCGTAGCCCGAGGGCCGCTCGTGCAGCACCACGCCCACCTGGTCGGTGTTGAAGTCCGGCCAGTAGCCCTTCAGGAAGTCCTTGGCCTCCTTGCCGGTGTAGACGTCGGAGTGATAGCCGGCGGCGTTCTGGCTCTTGGTCATGCGCTCGTAGTCGGCGATCTGGTTTTCCTCGCCGACGGAGATGTAGCCGACCTGCTGGAAGCCGAAGCGCACGGGGTCTTCCATCCAGACGTCGACGGAGTGGCGCAGGATGGGGTGCAGCGCCTCGGTCATGTAGAAGTTGCGCACGCAGCCGCAGGCGATGCCGCTGGCCCCGGCGCCGGGCGCCGTCTTGTCGAGGACGATAATGTCCTTGCCAGAGCCCTTGCCGCGGGCCTCCAGCTCCATGGCCAGGTGCCAGGCGGTCGAGAGGCCGTGAATGCCGGCCCCGGCGATGACATAGGTTTTCGATTCCGGAAGTACGGTCATGGTGGGATGTCCTTGTCAGGTCTGATCGACGGAGACCTGCCTCCCGGCGCCCACCTTGACCGTCTGGCCCGCTAGGAAGACCGCGCCTGTCTTCCCGTCTGCGCCGGGCGGAAAGCCTCCGACCCTTTCTCGCCGGCCGCCGGGCGGGTCAGACCGCCGATGCCCTGCGCGTTTTGGGCCGGAGCGACAAGCGACTGTCGTCTATACACGAGACTTTCGCGGCTTGTATATACAATTTGAGTGCAGGCGGTCGGTCCTGCAGGGGGCCGGCGCTGCCGGGGCGCGCAAGAGCGCCCGACCCCGAAAACCGGGCGCGGACCAGCGCCCCAAGAAACGGCCCCAGGTACGGGCCGGGGAGAGCATATGGCAAGGGAGACGTCACGCCGCGGCGGGCGGCGCGGCCAGGGCGAGCGGCGCCCGGCATCCGGCCTCAAGCAGTTGGGCTGGCAGGCGCTGGAGAACCCCTACGACCCCATCCGGGTGCTCACAGACGAGCAGGTCGAGATGATCAGCGACGCAGCCTTCCGCATTCTGGAGGAGGTCGGCATGGACTTCCTCGACCCCGAAGCCTTGGACGTCCTGAAGAAGGCCGGCGCCGAGGTTGAGCCGGGCAGCGAGCGGGTGCGCTTCGACCGCGGCCTGGTGAAGGAGGCGCTGGCCTCCGCCCCGCAGAGCTTCACCCTCCATGCCCGCAATCCGGCGCACAATCTGCAGGTCGGTGGCCGCAACGTCGTCTTCGGCAGCATCGCTTCCGCACCCAACGCCTCCGACCTCGACGGCGGGCGGAGGCCCGGCAACACGCAGGATTACCAGAACCTGCTGCGCCTGGCACAGGCCTTCAACATCGTCCACTTCATCGCCGGCTATCCGGTGGAGCCGGTGGACCGCGCGCCGCAGACGCGCCACCTCGATTGCCTGCGCGACTGTCTGACCCTGACCGACAAGGTCTTTCACGCCTATTCCCTCGGCCGCACCCGCATCCTCGATGCGCTGGAGCTTGTACGCATCGGCCACGGCCTGACGGAATCCGAACTGGCCGAGAAGACCTGCCTCTTCTCCATCATCAACACCTCCTCGCCGCTGCGGCTCGACGGGCCGATGATCGAGGGGCTGATGGAGCTGGCGCGCAACAACCAGGCCGTGGTGATCACGCCCTTCACCCTCTCCGGCGCCATGAGCCCGGCGACGGTGGCCGGCGCGCTCGCCCAGCAGCATGCGGAGGCCATGGCCGGGCTCGCCTTCACCCAGCTTGTGAAACCCGGGGCGCCGGTGATCTACGGCGGCTTCACCTCCAACGTCGACATGAAGTCGGGGGCGCCGGCCTTCGGCACGCCGGAGTACAGCCGCGCGGCCCTGGCCGGCGGGCAGCTTGCGCGCCATCTGGGCATTCCCTACCGCTCCTCCAACGCCAATGCGGCCAACTGCGTCGACGCCCAGGCGGCCTACGAATCGCAGATGTCGATCTGGGGCGCTGTGATGGGCCATGCCAACTTCGTCATGCACGGCGCCGGCTGGCTCGAAGGCGGGCTCTGTGCCTCCTTCGAGAAGTTTGTCCTCGACGCCGAGATGCTGCAGATGATGGCGGAGTTCCTGCGCCCGCTGGAGGTGAGCGAGGACTCCATCGGGCTGGAGGCGATCCGCGAAGTGGGGCCGGGCGGGCATTTCTTCGGCGCCGCCCATACGCTGGAGCGCTACGAGACCGCGTTCTACAACCCCATCCTCTCCGACTGGCGCAACTTCGAGACCTGGGAGGAGGCGGGCAGCGAAACCGCCACCCAGCGCGCCAACCGGCTCTTCAAGGCGGTGCTGGCGGACTTCACGCCGCCGGCGCTGGACCCGGCCATCAAGGAAGAGCTCGACGCCTTCGTCGCGCGCCGCACGGAGGAGGGGGGTGCAGAAGCAGCATAACTGCTGCGCCGCGCCCTCGGGTAGTCTCGGGCGCCATGAGCCAGTTTTCCGACAACCTGCGCGGCGCCCTCTTCATGGTCATCAGCATGGCCGGCTTCGCGCTGAACGATGCCACCGCCAAGCTGGTAGCGGGGGACCTGGGGCTCTACCAGATCATCTTTCTGCGCGGCGTCTTCGCCAGCCTGCTGATGGGGGTGCTGGCCTGGCGCCAGGGCTGCCTGTTCCATCGGTCGTCGGGCGCTGACACGCGGGCGATGAGCTGGCGTGCGGTTGCCGACATCGGTGCCACGCTGTGTTTCCTCACCGCGCTCTTCAACATGCCGATCGCCGATGCCACCGCGATCCTGCAGTCCATCCCCCTGGCGGTCACCCTGGCCGCGGCGCTGTTCCTGCGGGAAGCGGTGGGCTGGCGGCGCTACACGGCGATCCTGGTGGGCTTCGCGGGCGTCCTCATCATCGTGCGGCCGGGGGGTGAGGGCTTCAACGCCTATGCGCTCTGGGCCGTGGCCGCCGTCGCCTTCATCGTGCTGCGGGATCTCTCGACGCGGGGCTTGAGCCCCGCCGCGCCTTCGGCCTTCGTCGCGCTGACCTCTTCACTGGCGATCACGGCGGTGAGCGGCCTGCTGGCGCTGACCGAGCCCTGGCCGCCGGTGAGCGGCGAGTCCCTCGGCCTGCTGGCCGCTGCCGCGGTGTTCCTCTTCTTCGGCTATCTCTTCGCCGTCATGACCATGCGCGTCGGCGAGGTCAGCTACATCTCGCCCTTCCGCTACACCGTGCTGCTCTGGGCGATGATCCTCGGGCTCATCCTCTTCGGCGAGGTGCCCGATGCCTGGACCCTCCTGGGCAGCCTCATCATCGTCGTCACCGGCATCTATACCTTCTACCGCGAACGCAAAGTTCTGAAGGCCGAGGCAGCTCGGACGGCGGCACCCTGATAGGTTTTCGCGCTGGTTCCTTCTTTATCGAAAGAGTCGCTTGCTACTCCGCTGCCTGCAGGGCCATGGACTCTGGCGGGCGAATGCCACGCTCCGCCGGGTGCAGGGGGGCTTCCTTGGCGCGCAGGAAGTAGCGCCGGAAGACCTCGCCGTAACCCTTGAAGACATAGCCGCCGTTTGCCGCCTGGAAGGCGGCGCGCTGTGCGCGGTAGAGTGCCGGAATGCGGTACCAGGCGAGGCCCGGCTTGGCGTGGTGGACGATGTGCAGGTTGTTGTTGAGGAACAGCAGCGAGAAGAAGGGGCCGGATTCGACGATGGCGGAACGCTCGCTCGGCTTCGGAACCGCGCGGTGCTCCAGGAAGGAGCGCACCAGCGTCAGTGCCACGCCCGGATAGACGAAGAACAGCAGGTACTGCCAGAGCGGCAGGCCGCAGACCGCCAGCACCCAGGTCAGCACCGCCGCGACGCCGAGGGCGTGCAGCGCCCAGGCCTTGGCGTGGGAGAGATCGCCGCGCAGCACGCGCCGCATCTCGGCACCATAAAACGTCCAGAGGCAGACCAGCGGCCCCAAGACCATGCGTCCGGCCAGGGAGTTCTGCGCCCAGAGCAGGGCGCGCTTGAGCGGGCCGGCAGCGGCCCAGGCCTCGGCCGTCACGTAGAAGGATTCCGGATCGTCCAGCGGGTCGGTCAGGCTGTCGTCGTTGTGGTGGGCGAGGTGGGAGTCGCGGTAGAGGCGGAAGGGGATCCACAGCCAGAGGCTCGGCAGCACCAGCGCCTCGTTCAACCAGGCCCAGGGGGTCGGGTGGCCGTGCACCACCTCGTGCTGGAGGGAGCCATGCCAGGCGACAACAATGGCGCCGGCCGGCAGCAGCAGCCACCAGGCGAGGGCCCCATGAAACCAGGTCAGGGCGCCGAAGGCGCCGTAGATCACCGCCGCCAGAACCACCGTCGGCCACTCCGGACGCTCCGGAAGGCGGGCCTGTCCCGGCTGCTGAACTGATTTCTGAGCTTTCTGACCGGTTTTCCGAACAGTACGACTAACGCTCCACTCCACTCTCTATCCTTCCCGTTTAGTGACGACGTTCATTGGCTGAGGACCGAAGTGTGACAAAAAAGGGGAAGGGACAACAATGCGGGACTGCGCACTTTTCGCAGATACTTATCTGCAGTGTTTACAATTGCCGTTTTTAAGATCCAATATGGTTGTAATATCATCAAAAGTGCGTATTATCACCACACGCAGAGGTAGATCATTGGGTAGAGTGCTGGCCTGGGGGATCCCATGGATCGACGTCAAACCGTTGAAATCTTTCGCGAACGCCTGACGGAGGTGATCGAGCGCTCGGGGTTGAGCCGCTCGGCCTTTGCCCGCAAGGCCGGACTCGACCGCTCGACGCTGTCCCAGTTGCTGTCGGACAGCAATGACCGCCTGCCGCGGGCCGAGACCATCGCCTCCATCGCCGAGCACGAGCAGGTCTCGACAGACTGGCTGCTCGGGCTGGTGCAGGAAGAGAAGATCGGCACCAACATCCTGAGCGAGGCGCCGGAGATCGCGCGCGGCGCCTCGGACTACACCGACGAGCGGCTGGCGCGCTGGCGCGCGGAAGCGGTGGGCTACAAGATCCGCTACGTTCCCTCGACACTGCCGGACCTCTTGAAGGGCGAGGAGGTCATTCGCTTCGAGTACCGCCAGCAGGGCAGCGCGGTCCCGGCCTTTCGCATGGAACAGGCCGAGGCGCGTCTCGCCTACAGCCGGCGGCCGGAGACCGATCTGGAGGCCTGTTCCTCGATCCAGTCGCTGGAGGCCTTCGCGCGGGGCGAGGGCATCTGGTCGACCCTGCCGCTGGCCGACCGCAAGCTGCAGCTTTCCTGGATGATTGCGCTGCTGGACGAACTCTATCCGACCTTCCGCTGGTTCCTCTTCGACGGCCTGAAGCACTATTCGGCACCGATCACCATCTTCGGGCCGAGCCGCGCCGCGGCCTACATCGGCAACATGTACTTCGTCTTCAATTCCACCGAACATATCCGCGCGCTGACCCAGCACTTCGACAACCTGATCCGCGGCGCCGTGGTGCAGCCTCCCGATGTCGGCAAGCTGCTGAGCGGTCTGTTGAACGAGTTGGAATCGCGGGAGCAGCGGGAGCCGAAACTGGGACAGGCGCGATGACCGGGGACACGATGACAAATGACAGCAGCGCCGCGCAGGCAAAGCACGGCGGCTGCCTCTGCGGCGCGGTACGGTTCACCGTGTCCGGGCCGCTGCGCCCGGTGATCGCCTGCCACTGCGGTCAGTGCCGGCGGGTGCTCAGCAACTTCGCCGCCTACTCGGCAGCGCGGCGCGGTGATCTGGCGATCGAGGGCGCGGCGGCACTGGCCTGGTTCGAGTCCTCCCCCGGTGTGCGGCGCGGTTTCTGCGGGCGCTGCGGCAGCGCGCTGTTCTGGGACTGCGACGGCAATGACTTCGTCTCCGTCTCGGCGGGTGCCCTGGACCAGCCGACCGGGCTCCGCACGCGCCGCCACATCTTTGTCGCCGACAAAGCGGACTTCTACGAGATCGGCGACGGCCTGGAGTGTCTGCCCCAGGGGCAGTCCGATCCCTGGCCCCAGGACGACGCGGCAGCGGATGGAGCCGGCGGGCCGCCGGCCGGTGGGCGGTGATGCTGCGCGCCTCCCTGCCGATGTACGACCTGCCCGGACTGGAGGCCGAGACCGACGCCTGGTGGGCCGCGCTGGCCGCAGCGTTTCGCGCCGAAGGCCTGACCGACGTGCCAGCGGCGCTGGACCGCGGAACGGAACTCGCAGGTCTTTGGACAGCGTCCGACCTGCTGTTCAGCCAGACCTGCGGGTATCCGCTGACCCACAGCCTCAAAGGGCAGGTCACCCTACTCGCCACACCGAGCTATGCCTGCGACGGCTGCAGCGGCGGCTGCTACCACAGCGAAATCCTGGTGCGCAAAGGTGGGGACCATGCCGACCTCTGGGCTCTGAAGGGCGCACGGGCGGTGGTGAACGATCCCGGATCGCAGTCCGGCTATGCCGCCCTGCGCGCGGTGATCGCGCCTCTGGCGGATGGCATGCCCTACTTCGCCGACGTCGGCATCAGCGGCAGCCACTTCGACTCCATGACGGTCGTGGCGGAAGGCGGCGCCGATGTCTGCGCCATCGACTGTGTGACTTTCGCGCTTCTGGCGAGGCTGCATCCGGATCTGAGGGCCGAACTCCACCCGATCGCCCGCAGCCCGTCGGCACCGGCGCTGCCCTACATCACCCGCTGCGACATCCCGGCATCCGACCTGGAGCGCCTGCGGGCCGGGCTGCGGCATACCTTCGACGATCCCGCATTGCAGGGGCTGCGCGACAGCCTGCTTCTGGCTGACGTTGAAGTGAAGCCGCTCGATGCATACGACCGCATCGACGCGATGGAAGCGGAGGCGGTACGGCACGGCTATCCGGAGGTCGTGTGACCTCCGGCGACGAGGGAGGAGCGGCAGTGGCGGGGGAGACGGCAAGGGTGGATCGCTCGCTCTGCGAACTGTCGGCGGTGACGCTGCGCCGGCTGATGCTGGCGAGGGAGATCTCGCCGGTCGAACTGCTGGCGGCCTGCCATGCCCGCATCGATGCCGTGAACCCGGTGCTCAACGCCGTCGTGGCGGAGGATCGCGATGCGGCGCAGGCAGCGGCCGTGGAGGCCGAGGCGGCGATCCTGAGCGGCGAGACCGGTGCGCCGCTGCTGGGGCTGCCGGTCGGCATCAAGGATCTGAATGCCACCGCGGGGCTGCGCACCACCTTCGGGTCCCCCGCTTTTCGCGACCATGTGCCGGCGCAGGACGATCCCTTTGTCGCCAGAGTAAGGGCGGCCGGCGGTGTCGTTGCGGGCAAGACCAACACGCCGGAGTTCGGCGCCGGCGCCAACACCACCAATGCCGTCTACGGCGTGACCGCAAATCCCTATGACACCGCCTTGACCTGCGGCGGCTCCTCCGGCGGATCGGCGGTGGCCCTGGCGACGGACATGGTTCCGCTGGCGGCTGGTTCGGACCTGGGCGGCTCCCTGCGCACGCCCGCGGCCTACTGCGGCATTGTCGGCTTCCGGCCGACGCCGGGCCTGGTTCCCACGGCCCGCAAGACCATCGGCTGGTCGCCGCTCTGGACCGACGGACCGATGGCGCGCTCTGTCGGCGACCTGCTGCTGTTCCTCTCGGCGGTTGCCGGCGAGGATCCGCGCGACCCTCTCTCCGGTTTTGCCGAGGCCGCCGCGTTCGGCGCGGTCGGACCGGTGCCGCTCGACGGCCTCAAGGTCGCGGTCTCCGAAGATCTCGGCGGCGTGACCGTCAGCCGGGAGGTGCGTGCGCTCTTCCGGCAACGCTGCGAAGGGCTCGCCGGCATTCTGGACCTGGAGGAGGCCGACCCCGCCCTCGGCGATGTGGACCGCTGCTTCGAGGTTCTGCGTGCCGTGGGCTTTCTGGGCGACGCCAAAACGATGGTGGAGCGCACGCCAGAACTGGTCGGGCCGAACGTGACGGCCAACGTGAAGCTGGGGCTCACCTTCTCGGCTGCGGACGTCGCCGAAGCGATGGTCGCGCAGACCCGCCTCTACCACCGCTTCCTTCGCTTCATGGAAGGCTACGATCTGCTGATCTGTCCTGTCGCTTCCGTGCAGCCTTTCGACAAGACGCAGCTCTTTCCGGAAGAGATCGACGGCCAGCCGCTGGCCACCTACATCTCCTGGGTCGCCATCACCTACGCGCTGACGCTGGTGGGCCATCCGGTGCTGGTGCTGCCCTGCGGGCTGGATGCCGAGGGTTTGCCTTTCGGCCTGCAGATCGTCGGGCGCAAGGGCCAGGACCGCCGGCTGCTCAGCCTCGGTCTGGCGCTTGAACAGGCCCTTGCGGACACGCCGGGCATGGCGCGGGCTGCGCCCGATCTTTCGGGGCTGCAGGCTCCTTAGGCTGCGGGCTCACAAGCGCGCAACCAAAGGCGATTGGCCGCGCGCTTGACGAAGGCACGGAGGTTAGCGGCCCGCCTCCCGTTTCCGGCCGCGATGCGCCAATAGCGTTTGATCCTGTCGAAGAAGCGCGTATCTTCCGCTGGCCACGTTGCAATTCACGGTTCGCGTCGGGCTGACGATCCGAGATCGACACCAGGGATGAACACGACCGGACCCGGAGACTGATATGACGACCGGCGTGTTTGCCATGGTGCTTGCCGCGGCTGTGTTGCATGCCGCATGGAACGCGTTGGTCAAGGTGAATGCCGACCGGCTTGTCATGATCGCGATCATGATGATGAGCCAGGTTGCGGTTGCCTTGCTGGTTGTTCCGTTCGTGGCATTTCCGACGCCGGAAAGCTGGCCGTACATCTGGGCCTCAACGGCTCTGAACACGGCCTACTGCGTGTTCCTGATCAATGCCTATCGTTATGGCGATCTGAGCCACGTCTATCCCATTTCCCGGGGCTCCGCGCCGCTGATCGTTGCAGTCATCTCCGTTGCAGTCGTGGGCGAAACGCTGAGTAGGCAGGCTGGCCTGGCGGTCGTCGTCATCGCGCTGGGGATCATGAGCCTGGCTCTTACCCGTGGTGCGGAAGGCTTCAGGGACCCCAGGGCTCTGCTGTATGCCTTGGGTACGGGTGTGTTTATCGCAGGCTACACAGTCGTAGACGGGTTGGGCGCCCGTCTTGCCGAGAGTGCCCATAGCTACACGTTCTGGGTCCACCTCTTTAACGGGATTCCCATCACCTTGTTGGCGCTCTATCTGCGCCGGGGTCAGGTTTTTGTGTCGCTGCGGAACACCTGGAAGGTCGGAGTGCTCGGCGGCGCCCTATCGCTGCTGGCGTATTGGATTGTCATCTGGGCAATGACGCAGGCGCCACTGGCGATGGTCTCCGCTGTCCGGGAGACGAGCATGGTTTTCGCCGTGCTCTTTGGCGTGTTCGTCCTCAAGGAACGCCTCGACCTGGCGCGCGTGGCGTCCACAGCCATCACGTTGATCGGGACAGTCATGCTCAAGACGTCCAAGTGAGCGCTGTTCCGAACGCGGCCGGTGGCGGTGCTTGCGCAACGCGCCTGCACCGCAGCCTACCTTGCAATCCATGAATACACGGCCTGTTCCGTGACGTTGATGCCGCCAAGGAAAAGCGGCCCCGGGTAAGTACCCGGGGCCGAAAGGGCTAATCGTGGCTTTAAGGTAGGTCCCACGGCTAAGGTCGCTGACGCCGTATCGAACCTAGTACTGGCAAAGCAGTGAGTAGAATGTAGCAGCAGATCAGATGGAAATCAATAGAAATGCCAATAATTAACCATGTAAATTAAGTATTTAACTATAAAATCGTTTCGATTTTTTCTTAAATTCGATCATTTACTTTAGAGGTTCTTGATTCTCCACGGTGATTTTTTCAAAACCCATTTGCCGGATCTGCGATCCGGCGGCGCGTTAACGTTTCGCGGTTCCGGCAACGAGGAGCGGCGGGGGGTTCGCTTCAGAGACCGCGCCAGATCCCCTGCCTGGCTGCCCGCGCGGCGTCTTCCTGTTCGGCATAGGGGGCGGTGCCGGTCCGGTTGACGTCAGGACGGTTGATGTTGGCCGGGGCGGCCCGCGCCCAGCCCTGCTCGACCAGCCAGGCGTTGAGCTCCGGCCCGCCCGGGCCGCCGAGGTCGCAGACGACCGCGGCATCCTCACCGGTCGCCCTGGCTGGATTCGGGGCCAGATCCGGGGCCGGCCGGCAGTGCACCCAGTGGTTGGCGATGCGGTTGCGGGCGGCCCAGAGCGCTTCCTGCCCGCAGGCCCAGACCAGCGTGCCGACCTTGCAGGTCTGGGTGCCGGGGATGCCCTGCAGCCCGAACAGCCGGACCTGCCGGCCGGCGAAGTCGAGCGTCGCTGTGTCGATCACCTGAGGGCGCCGGCCCTCCACCTGCGCGGCCGTCGGAGCGGGCGCAGCCAGCATTATGGCGAGGGCCATGGCGAGGGAGAGGGCGGAGCACAGCGCCAGCCGTCTGGGGGCGGGAGGGGAATCGATCATGCCGGTGAGCCTGCCACAGGCCGATTGCAAGGCTAAGCCCCATATTCCTGCACCATGCTTACGCTTCGTTAACTATGGCTGAGAGAATGATAGAGCGTGGGGGGGCCGTGGGCGCGGAGCGCCGGCCCCTTCGGGATCGAACCGCGTGGATCTGACGATGGCGAGCGAGGACGCAGAGCTGGATACCGAGGCCGCCTCGGAGGGCGAGGATGCCGTCGACCAGGAGGCCATGATGGCTGAATGGGAGGCCATGGCCGAAGAGGAGGAGGCCGACGAGGCCGCGGAGGAACCGGGCGGCGACACCGGTCCCGCGGAGAAGATCCCGGCCATCCATGAGGTCTCGCTGGAGGCCTATGCCATCCTCGGCACAGCTTCCATGCCGGTCAGCCAGCTGTTGCGCATGGGCCGCGGTGCCGTCGTCGAGCTGGAAACCGGGCTGGGCGACGAGATCGAGATGCGCATCAACGACCAGCTCGTCGCCAAGGGCGAGGTCGTGGTTGTCGAGGACCGCATCGCCATCGAAGTCTCGGAAATCGTGAAGCGCGAAGGCAGCTGACCGAAGGCCGAGCAGCAGGCGCGGCGATCGCTCCGCCAGCCATCAGCTACATAGGCATACCGGAACGGAACGCCCCGGAACAAAACGCTGGGGTGTTGGGCAGCGGCCTCAGGCAGCCGTCACGTCGGAACTCGGAAGTCCCTGACGCAGGCAGTGCGAAATCAGGCGCAGGGCGGAGTCGGTCAGAGCAAAGGCGATGCCCATGCTCGTGCCGTCATGCCACATGCAGGTGCCGCTGATCTCGCCGGCCTCTGAATGTTCGAAGCTGACATCGGACGGCGGGGGCATGCCGCCTTCAAACCGCAGCTTGGCGCCGCCGATCGAGACGTCCTCAAGGCTTCCCCGATACTGCTTGCCGGCGGCAGTCAGCGTAATGGGCTCCTGGCGCGGCAGAACGAAGCGCAGCGAGCGCCGCCGCTCAAAATCACGCAAGTGCTCCGGACCAACCTTCGAGCTCATCTGAACTCCCATTCGCAGCCATTGGGCATAACCTAGCGATTGATGGTAGACGCCCATTTATTAACAGGACACTAATTCCGGATCTGAAAATGAGAATAACCATGCTGAACGAAAGAGGTCTCATAGATACGATTGTTCACTGCGTGTATTCGCCTGGGGCTTTCCCGTGATTATTCTGTGTCTGAAAAAGAATTCGCCAGACCGGCACATTGTTGCCGCGATTCGGGCTGGTATAGGTTCTCATTCTCAACCGCAGGCCGCATAGAAAACGGAGTTTTTTGCTCGCTTGCGTGGTGGGGCATTTTCGGGTGGCGCCATTCAACTTCCAGCCCGAGGCCGGGAGCGCAGGTTGATCGACCGGCAGAAGAAGGCGTTGGACGAATCGGTCGCGGAGGCGTAGTCAGGCTGAGGAGGCCCGCAGGGATGGGTGCCGGACACACTAAGGAGAACACCAGAGCATGCCTTCGTTTGACATCGTCTCTGAAACCGATCTCACCGAGGTGGACAACGCCGTCGCGGGCATGCAGCGGGAGATTGGCCAGCGCTACGATTTCAAGGGCTCGAAATGCTCGATCGAGCGCAAAGACAGCGTCCTGACCATCATGGCCGACGACGATCTGAAGCTGCGGCAGATGCATGATCTGCTGAGCACCTATCTGACGCGGCGGAAGGTCGATCCCGGCGCCTGCGACCTGGGCACCCCGGAAAAGGCGGGCGGCAACATGATCCGCCAGACCGTGACCATCAAGCAGGGTATCGCGCAGGATCTGGGGAAGAAGATCGTCAAGGAGCTCAAGTCGAGCAAGCTGAAGGTCCAGGTGGCCATCCAAGGCGACACCCTGCGGGTCACGGGCAAGAAGCGCGACGATCTGCAGGACGCCATTGCCCTGGTCAAGGACATGGGGATCGACCAGCCCCTGCAGTACGAGAATTTCCGAGACTAGCGTCTGCACCCGGTTGAAGGGCGTTCCGCAGGCCGGCGAGGGGGCTGGCCGGCACACCGGTCAGTTGAAGTAACCTCCTGTTAACCAAAGAGAATCGCAGCGCGCTAGTGTTTCGCGATTACACCGGTTCTGTTTACTCCATGGTTACGTTTCCAGGGGAAGCTGTTGGGAACCGCCAGAATGACGGAGCCCCCCCCAATGGCTGTTTTGCCTATTGGTCACCAGGAGTTCACCAGGGCAGATATCCATGTCCTGCTGAACAAGGGTTGTGAAATGGTCGATCGCGGTCTGGCCGGCGCCTGCGTGCCGGTGGAGACCGAGGCCGGCGAACTGGTGATCGCTCTGCTCGACTATGACCATCAATGCCTGATCTGCGCCTTCGGCAAGTCGCAGGGCTGGTACTACGCCCTGGACGCCGCCTGGCAGCCCCTGGCGCAGGGGCAGTTGATCGATGATGTGCTTGCGGTCCTGCCGGGTGCCCTGGAAGCGCACCGCCCGGCGGCTGCCAACGCCTGCTAGCCGGAGCGCTGCCATGACGGCCCTTGGCCGCAGCCGCAGCCCGGGAGCGCGCCTGACGCCCCTGCGCCGGAGCGTGCGCGGGCTGCTGCCCGGTTTTCCTGTTCTGATGCTGCTGGTGCTGGCCTGCGGCGGCGCAGCCACGCGCGCCGCGGAGCCAGGCAGCGCGCCAGGAAATCCGGCGTCTGATCCGGCGCCCCAGGCTTCGGCCCCGGCCAAGGCCGAAAGCGGCGCCGGAGCCGGCCCCTCCGAAGGCTCTCCCTGGGAGCACGATCTTTGGAGCGGCGCCACGACGATGATGCGTATCTACGTCTGTTCCCATGCCAGGCGGACGCCGACGTGGTGTGCCGAGGAGCGGACGCTGCCGTCGAAAGCGCCGCTGCCCGATGAGCAGGGGCCGCCGCTCGCGGAGGAGGATGCGGCCTGGCTGGCCTTCCTCGAGCAGGCCGATCCGGCGGCGCTGTCAGCGGACGAAGTCGATGTCATCCGCCAGCGGGCGGTGCAGCGGCGCGATCCCCAGGCGATGGAGATCCTCGGCTTCCTCTATGCGCAGGGTGCCTCGGTCCGCCGCGACTACGCGGAGGCCTACCGCTGGTACGGCCGCGCCTATCTCGCCGGCGAGCGCCGGGTGCGCGCCAACATGGATGTGGTCTGGGCCCTGCTGCAGAAACACGACCTTCCCGCCGCCCTGGCGCTGACCCGCGAGTTCAATGCTCTGGCTGAGGGCCAGCAATTACCGGTGGCTATAGAGAGCCCGAAACCGGGGCCGGTTGCCGGCGAGCCGGCCGTTCCGCGTGACGAACAGGATCCTACGGGCCTATAGAGTTTAGTCTTGTATCGAGAGATTGGTTCTTGAAGATGGCGTTTACCAGCGAAGTGTCAGGACAGCTAAAGTACTATGTTTATCGGCTGATAGATCCACGCAACGGTGAGACCTTTTACGTCGGCAAGGGGAAGGGAAACAGGATCTTTCAGCACATTGCCGAGAAACTCGATCCAAGCGCTGATAAGCTTTCTGAAAAGCTGCAAAGAATACACGATATCAAGCTTGCAGGCCTCGAAGTCGGCCACGTCATTCACCGGCATGGTTTGGATCAAGCAGCGGCATTCGAGGTTGAAGCTGCCCTGATCGACGCTTACCCAGGTGTCACCAACACGGTGACTGGGCATGGAGGAAACGACAGGGGCGTAATGCATGCGGATGAGATAACTGCCCGCTACCAGGCTCCTATCGCCGAATTCAAGCATCGCTTGGTCATAATAAACATCAATCAAACCGCATCTGAGCAACCGCTTTACGAAGCCGTCCGCTATGCGTGGAAGTTGGATCCGAAGAAGGCGGGCAAAGCGGACTATGTGCTTGCTGTTGTAAGGGGGCTAATTGTTGGTGCCTTTGATGTGGATGAGTGGCTGAAAGCCACACCGGAGAATTTCCCAGGCAGGGGTCAAGAGCTTGAAGGCCGTTGGGGGTTTGTTGGAAAAGAAGCCCATAATGATGTTTGGGATCACTATCGGAACAAACGATTGCCTGACGAGTTCCGTAAGAAGGGGGCTGCAAATCCGATCCGCTATGTCGGCCTGGGATGAAGACCGGTAGCCGAAAGGCTGGTGGAATAAGATGGGCGGGGAAGCGGTCCAACCGACAGTGGGCCAACAAACTCGAGCCCTTAAACAGTCGGTCAGGCTCAATCTGTTGCATATGTGCACCAGCCGACTGCCCATGAATTAGAATAGGTGATTAAATTTTCGGCAACTGGAAATTTTGCTTTGTAGGTTGCCGTTGAAATGGCCATATTAATGAGGTGAATCGGCGCTGCGCGTCATTCACAACGCCCTTCGGGCGTTTCCTCCCTAAACTTGGGCCACCCGAGCGGTGGCCCTTTTTGTGTCCGGACGTTGTCCCGCCGACGGCGGTCTGACCGCCCCTCACAGCGCCGGTTCTAGGCCAACGCTTTGGCGAGAAACGGCAGGCTCAGGTCCATGCGGTAGTCGACGGAGGAGTGGTTGTCGGCAAACTCCTCGTAGACATGCTCGATCCCTGCGGCCTTCAGCTTTCGGTGCAGGCGCCGGGCGCCATAGACCAAGTCGTACTGGTCGATGTCGCCGCAGTCGATCCACAGCGCCTTCAATTGCTTCAGGTTGGCGCCGTGGCTGTCGGCCAGGGTCACCGGGTCCCAGCGCCGCCAGTTCTGCCAGCGCTCCTCGATCAGTTCGCAGGTCTCCAGGTCGACCGGCAGGCGCACGCCG
The DNA here is from genome assembly GCA_001657395.1 of Rhodospirillales bacterium BBD 1991-14. Classification (GTDB taxonomy): domain Bacteria; phylum Pseudomonadota; class Alphaproteobacteria; order Kiloniellales; family Kiloniellaceae; genus Pelagibius. Next base: position 186,287 of record LYSY01000009.1, read on the forward strand.
CAGAACGCGCTGGGGTCCGGGTCGTAGGTCGCGCACATGGCGAGCGTCATTAGCAGATGGATGTCGTCGCCTTTCCACTTCGGGCCCGATTCGAAGTCCTTGATGAAGGCTTCGATGGACCCTTTCTTGGCGATGGCCCGCAGCATCGCCGGCATGTCCCGGAGATAGCAGAGCTCGAAGCCCATGTCGCCGGAGTGGCAGGCGGCGGCGGCCCAGACGTCCGCGCGCCGCAGGGCATGGACGATGGCGCCGTAGCCGCCGGAGGACTTGCCGAAGACGCCGCGCCGCCCGTCGCCGCCGCAGCCGAAGCGCTGCTCCACCAGCGGCACAACCTCGTCGATCAACACATCCTCCCAGGGGCCGAGCGCTTCGGAATTGATGTACTGGTTGCCGCCCAGACGGGTGAAGCAGTCCGGGAAGGCGACGGCCGCCGGCGGCATGGCGCCGCTTGCGATCAGGCGGTCGAGACGCTCCGGCACGTTCTCGCCGAAGTTCTTCCAGTTCACATGAGCCGGGCCTCCGGCGGTGAAGCCGACAAGGTCGACCAGCAGCGGCAGCCCGGCACCGTCGTGGCCTTCCGGGATGTAGACCGGGACGTCACGGATGTGGGGGTCGCCCAGGAGATTTCCGCGCAGCAGCGCCGAGTCCAGAACCAGGGTGTGAAGGCTGCCTCGCTGGGCGCTGTGGTCTCTGCGCATGATGCTGTTCCCTGCTGCGGTCTTGGTCGCGTTCCTGTCTATGGCCTTTGCCGGCGCTTATCAACTGACGGGGTCAACTGAAGGGGCCGATCAACGCAAAGCGGGATTTGGAGTGTAGGTCGGCCACAGGGTGATCTATTAGGATGCAGCACCATTCAGGGTCCAAGAAGCGGAAGCAATCGGTGGAAAGGCAGTTTCAGTGATCAGCCTCATACCTCTCAGCGAAGGCGAGCAGAACGGTCTGGTCGCCTGGTTCGATGCGTACCGACACCAACTCGATGAAGACGGGCTCGTGTCCGGCCACATCGACGACATCCTGTCCTTGAAAATCCCCCGCGACCAATGGCTCGTGAAATCCCTGAGCCTGTTTCCCGAAGCCGTCCGCTACGCGTGCGATCGTGGGATAGCCGTCAGTACGTTGCCCATGCTGCACGTCCCGCTCGGCGATGCGGACAGAATGATGCTCTGGGAGGGCACTGACCGCTACGATGCGCTCCTGGGCACCGAGCCGCCGAGCATCTACCTCATCAAGCGATCACTCGCCATCACCATGGATTGGAGGGACAGCGAGGAATACACGGTTCCGATCGGTCCCCTCGCAAGCCGCTACGAGCAAGCCGGATATACCACCGAGTACAGATGTTTTCGGTTCCGGTCGGCGCTTCGTCTTGGCGATGAGCAGTTTCACCGAGGTCTTGAGGTGAAGTACTTCCCGCCGGAACTGCGCTCCGGCGCGGACGCGTTAAGCTTGACTGCGGTGTAGAGCGGCCATGCGCGATCCCCGCTACGACATCCTTTTCGAGCCGGTGCCCATCGGGCCGGTGACGGCCCGCAACCGCTTCTACCAGGTGCCGCACTGCGCCGGCATGGGCTATCGCTTCCCCAGCTCCAATGCCGCCATGCGCGGCGTCAAGGCCGAGGGCGGCTGGGCCGTGGTCTGCACGGAGGAGGCGGAGATCCATCCCTCCGCCGAGATCAGCCCCTACGTGGAAAACCGTATCTGGGACAATCAGGACCTGCCGCACCTGACGGCGCTGACCGAGGCGGTGCATGCCCAGGGCGGGCTGGCGGGCATCGAACTGGTACACAACGGGCTGCACAGCCCCAACCACTACAGCCGCGAGGTGCCGATGGGGCCCTCCCACCGCCCCGTCGACTCAGGCGACCCGGTGCAGGCGCGGGCGATGGACAAGACCGACATCGCCAACTTCCGGCGCTGGCACCGCCAGGCCGCACTCCGGGCGCGGGAGGCCGGTTTCGATATCGTCTACGTCTACGCCGGCCACGACATGGCCCTGCTGCAGCACTTCCTCTCGCGCCGCCACAACGACCGCAGCGACGAATATGGCGGCAGCCTGGAAAACCGGGTCCGCCTGATCAGGGAGGTGCTGACCGACACCAGGGAGGCCGTCGGCGACCGCTGTGCCGTGGCTTTCCGTTTCGCCGTCGACGAACTGCTCGGCGGCGATGGTATCACTGCCGAAGGGGAGGGGCGCGATACCGTCGCCCTGCTGGCGGAGCTGCCGGACCTCTGGGACGTCAACGTCTCCGACTGGTCGAACGACAGCCAGACCGCCCGCTTCGCGGAGGAGGGCTATCAGGAACCCTACACCCGCTTCGTAAAGTCGCTCACCACCAAGCCGGTGGTGGGGGTCGGGCGCTACACCTCGCCCGATGCCATGGTGCGGGCGGTGAAGCAGGGCGTCTTGGATCTCATCGGCGCCGCGCGGCCCTCCATCGCCGATCCCTTCCTGCCGAAAAAGATCGAGGAGGGGCGCATCGACGACATCCGCGAGTGCATCGGCTGCAACATCTGCGTCACCGGCGACAACTTCTCGGCGCCGATCCGCTGCACCCAGAACCCCACGATGGGGGAGGAGTGGCGGCGCGGCTGGCACCCGGAAGCGATCCCCGCCGTGAAGACGCGCGACAAGGTGCTGATCGTCGGCGGCGGCCCGGCGGGGCTGGAGGCGGCGCGGGCCTGCGGCCAGCGCGGGCTGGAGGTGGTGCTGGCGGAGGCGGGGCAGGACTGGGGCGGCCGCGTCGCGCGGGAAAGCCGCCTGCCGGGCCTGGCCTCCTGGGGCCGGGTGCGCGACTGGCGTCTCGGCCAGCTTCACAAGCTTGCCAACGTGGAGATGTACCTGGCGAGCGCCCTGACGGCGGAGGACATCCTCAGCTACGGCATCGCCCGGGTGGCGCTGGCGACCGGGGCCACCTGGCGGCGCGACGGCATCGGGCGCACGCGTCATGCCGCGATCCCGGGCCTGGACGCGGGTCCATTGCTCACGCCGGACGATGTCATGGCCGAGACCTTCGACGCGGCCTCGCTGCCCGCCGGTCCGGTCGTCGTCTACGACGACGAGGGCTATGTCATGGGCGGACTGCTGGCTGAGGTGCTCGCCAAGGCGGGCCGCGACGTGACCCTGGTCACGCCGGCGCCCCTGGTTTCCGCCTGGACTCAGCATGCTCTGGACCAGCCGCGCATTCACCGGCGTCTCGTCGAATCAGGCGTCACCATCCGGCTCAACACGCTGCTGACGGCGCGCAAAGCGGAGCAGGTGGAGCTTGCCTGCGGCTACACCGACGCGCCGGACAAACTGGACTGCGCAGCCCTGGTGCCGGTCACCGCGCGGCTGCCGAACGAAACCCTCGCCCTCGATCTCAAAGCGCGCGAAGCCGACTGGGCCGATGCCGGGCTCCTGTCTGTGCAGACCATCGGCGATGCCCGTGCCCCCGGCACCATCGCCGCCGCCGTCTTCGCCGGCCACCGCTACGCCCGCGAGTTCGGCGAGACCGTCGATCCCGACACCGCGCCGTTCCGGCGAGAAGCGATAACGGTGGAATAGTCTGCTTCCATCGCCCGAGACTCACGCTGTCACGTCAGGGCTTGTCCCGAGGGTCCATTGTGCCGCGCGCTGGAGCCTCTGGGGGAGGGTGTCCGGTGTGGCACTCCCATGGATGCCCGGGACACGCCCGGGCATGACGGTAAGGGGATTGCGGCAAAACTTTCGCTGGACGCGCCTATGCCCTTTGCCGCTTCACGCCTCTTCGTCCCGCTCGCGCACCATGCGCAGGACGCGGACGGGGGAGAGGCTTTCGCCGCGGGCCTTCGCGGCCATGACTTCCTTGTAGATCTTCAGGACCTTCCCGGCCTTGGCCTCCGGTGACGGGGGCGTGGCGGCCTCGGCCAGGACTTCCTCCACCACGACGATGGTGTCGATCAGCGTCTCCTCGTCCAATGGCGGTCCCTCCGCATCGCCGTAGCCGCTCTGCTCCTGTGCCAGTCCGGCCTGCATCGGGCCGTCCCCGTAGATCAGCCAGTTCAGGGACACGTCGGTCGCCTTGGCGATCAGGCCGATGGTCTCGGCATTGGGCATCGCGCCGCCGGATTTGTAGTTCTGCAGGTTGCGGACGCTGACGCCGGACTTTTCGTGCACCGCCTTGTTCCCGCCGGCCAGGGTGATGGCGTAGCGAATCCGGTGCTTCATGTCGGCGTTCTGTCCCGGGATTCCATAATCCGGGATTCCATGGCCGGCCTCGCCGCCGGATTCCTGCTCTGGTGCATCATCTGATGTCTGATCTGTCATGTCTTTTCATTTTCTGCCCACAAACCATGCATAAAAAATTGCGTCAGCGCAACTTCATGCTGGTTTTCGGGAAAGATGCTGCGTAAAATACCCGTTATCGTGTTAGAGGATCAAGATTTACTAGACCTGGGATCGAACGCCGTCCCCTGGTGACGGAAGGACCGGAAGGCCGCGCTTGGGCGCGCCGCCGTTTGCGACCAGGGCTCTTGGACCACAGCGCATGGGGGGCCCCGATGCAGCCATCCGCCTGACGCTTCACCGCGATTCCGACATCCGGGCCGGCGCCTGTTTTGCGCGGCGCCCCGGTCCCAAGACGGCGCGAGAAGGTGCTGGAACACCAACCCGCGCCTGACCACAACCCGACTTCGAAGGAGTCCGGCCATGGCTGAGGTCAGCCTTACCACAGATCGCCCGTGTTCTCACAACCTGCGCTTTCATCCGGGGGACGTCTTATCGAGGGGTCTGTCATGATCGCGTCCGACCCCCCGCGCGCGTCCGGTCCCTCATCGTCCAGTCCTTCATCGCCGGGCCCCGGTTCGCCCCGTGCTGCAGGTCCCCGCGCGCCGATCCTCACCCGCCAGCAGTGCCGCGGCGCCCGCGCCATGCTGGGCTGGAGCCAGGCCGATCTCGCCGCGCGCACGCGGATCAGCGCCGTCACCATCCGCACCTTCGAACGCGGCCACAACAGCGTGAAGGAGAGCACGGCCCGCGTCCTGCGCTTCGTCCTGGAGGAGGCGGGAATCGTGTTCGTCGACGCCACCGAGGGCATCGGCCCCGGCGTCTGCCTCGCGAGACACATTCCCTAAGGCGGCGGGTCCCCCTCACCCAGCTTCGGCCCAGGATTCTTCAAGGGGCTCGATCTGCGATCTCACCAAGCCTGCGCAACCCTCTCCCACCAGGGGAGAGGGGGTGACAAAGCAGGGGAGAGCCGCCTCCTTGTTCCCTCTCCCCTCCGTGGGAGAGGGAGGGGCCCACGAAGTGGGAGGGTGAGGGGGCATCACGTCCCGAACAGATGCGTCCCAAGAATGAAGCGCCGCCCCGATGTCACCGGCAGCACCTCGTGCAGCAGGGAGCAGGACCAGACGATGGCGGTGCCGGTGGGGACCAGATAGCCCTCCCGGCTGTACTCGCCGAAGCGCAGCGCGCCGCCTTCGAAGTCCCCGGCGTTCAGGGTGACGGAGACGGTGAAGCGGCGGTGGCGCGTTTCCTTCGTCGGGTTGTCCCGGTGGGCGCCCAGGGAGCCGCCCTCGGCGGCGTCGTAGCCGGCGATGCGGTACTCCTCCCGGCGGGTGATCTTCGCGGAGAAAGCCTTGTGGATCTCCGGGATCACCCGGCGGTTCAGCTTGGCGTCCAGGTATTTCTGCAGGCCCGCGTCGCGCACCACCCGCTGCAGCACCTTGCCGTAGTCCTTGTTGCGGACCATGAAATCGCCCTTCTCCTGTCCGAAGCCGCGGGTCTGAAAACCCTCCGCCTCCCACAGCGGCGCCGGCTGGTGCCAGTGCTCGATCAGGTCGCTGCAGTCCTCCGGGCTGAGGGTGCGCGGCAGCACCAGCACCGGCGGGTGGCCGGCGAGCGGAGCGTTTGCATGATCCTCGGCGGCGGCCTGGGCGAGTGCTGCGGCGATCGCCGGGCCGCGGCTGGCACCGCCGCCGTCCACGAGAGCGACAAGCCGCAGGTTGGCATCGAGCACGAAGGTCACGGCCGTGCGGCCGATGGTTGCGGCATCCAGGCCGCAGGCGCGGTAAAGCTGGCTCCTGGTGTCGGAGAGCACCGGGAAGGAGAGACCCTGCTGCCTCGCCAAGGCCAGGTTCTCGTCCTGGCTGCGCCGGGTGACGGCCAGCGCCGCCGGGCTTTGCGCCTCTGAAGAAGAAACGTCCGGCAGCATCGCTGCCAGCCCCGACAGTTCCGCCGCGAAGTCCGGCTCCGTCCCCTCGCACTCGAAAACCAGAACCAGCGGCCTGCCGGCCCGGAAGTCATCCAGAGGACTGACGGCGGCGCCGCGCTCGTCCGGCAGGGCAAAGGGCGGGATGCGGTCGCCCGCTTCCAGGCGGTCGGCGCCTGTAAAGGCTGCCCGCCGTCGGGTCTGCACGGTCATTGTCTGCGGTGTCCCCTTTGACGGCCATCATAGGCGCGTCGCGAGAAGGGGACCAGTCCTTAGTAAACGCCCGGACTAGCAGGGACTAAGCGAGTCAGTCGGTCAGCGGGGGCTGGCCGTCGACGCTGTAGCCCGTGAGGTGGCCCATCACGGTGCCGTAGCCGGTTTCGATCTGCAGGCGCACCGGAATCAGCGGCGCGTCCGCCGCCGGGCGGGCGACCCAGATGATGCGCTCGCGCGCCGTCGCGGCGTACTTGTTGCGCTCGATGCGGTGGCCGCCCAGCATTTCGTAGTCGACCTGGCAGCCGCGGGCGACGCCGTCGAAGATCGAATAGCTGTTGGGCTCCAGAGTCTTGGTGCCGGCATCGGCAACCTTCAGGTCATAGCGCTTGCGGCCGTCGAAAACGGCGAAGCGTCCCTCGCAGGCGTCCCCGTTCTGCAACAGTTGGGCGATGCCAGCGATGACGCTGAGCGGATCGAGCGTGCCTTCGCCGGCATCCTCGGGCAGGGGATGGCGCCCCTCCCAGTCCTGCTCCGGCACGGCCTCGGCCTCGATGATGTTGCCCTCGTCGTCGTAGCGCAGCGTGACGATGCGCTCCAGGTCGTCCAGCGTGCCGCGGTTGTCGTGCCACTGCGGCACGATCCTGTCCGGGTCGACGCGCCCGACACTCTCGGTCTCGCCCTTCCAGCTTGTGAACCAGGAGAGAAAGCCCTGGGTTTCCGCTGCCGCGGTGACGCGGTAGCGCTCGCCGCCGTTCTCCAGCGTCGCTTCCGCGTTCAGGACGTGGAAGCCGCCGAAGTAGACCTCATAGGTGGCGGTGACGGGCTTTGTCGCGGTCGCTTCCGCGGGGGTCGCTTCTGCGGCGGTGGCGTTCGAGGCGGCGGTTGAGAGCAGCGCGGTCGAGAGCAGGACCGTTGCGAAACTCCCGAACCTCTTGCGGCAACTGGCGGTCATCATGTCTCCAGCCTATCATCGCGACGCGGGAAAGTGTATGCCATCTCTGGGACCTCAACCAATACTTACGGTGGCCGGCCGGGCGGTGGATCACATCTTTCCGGCAGCGCCGCCGAAGATCCGCCGAAGTTCCGGCACAGCGCGCCACCGGATGCCGCACTGCCGGTTCCTTCCTGCCCTGCGCAGCTAGAGAGGCCGCCATGACGAATGTTACGAACATGACGACTGTTACGAATCTGTTGCGCGATCTGCCGTCCGCCGCAGCGGCAGAGGTCTTCGAAACGTTGCTGGAACGGCCGGGCGTGAAGCTGGAACGCATCGTCTCCGAGGGGCAGACGACGCCGGAGGACGACTGGTACGACCAGGAGAGCGACGAGTGGGTCCTGCTTCTGGCCGGCGCCGCGCGCTTGGCGATAGAGGTCGGCGACGGCGAGTTGGAGGAGCGGGATCTGGTGCCGGGCGATGCACTGCTGCTGCCCGCCCGCTGCCGCCACCGGGTGACCTGGACCGATCCCCTCCGTCCGACCATCTGGCTCGGTCTGCACGTCACGCCGCCGGCGGCCTGAGCTGCGCGGAACTGAGTCTTCAGGGCACCAGTCTTCAGGGCACCAGCCAGGTCTTCTCCCAGATCTCGCCGTCCCTGGTGAACCGCGCCCGGCGATGGCCCCGGGCGGCGAGGTAGAGCCACTCGATGCTGCGCAACGTGACAACCACCGCTGCAAAGTTTTCGGCACCGGCCTCGCCCTGCCCGGCATGGCCGAGCTGCGCGGGCCCGAGATGCGCGGGCAGGGGCGCCGCGATCGCCTCCCCCGGCGTTGCCGGCACCCGGTAGCAGGCGCGGCTGAAGGGCCGGGTGGCTTCCCAGGCAGCGGCGGCGAGGGGGTCGTCGCGGTGCAGGCGCGCAAGGCCCTCGACGCGGAGCTGGATCTTGCGGCCGGGATCGTAGAAGTGCAGGGCGACCGCCGGCCGGTCGCTGATCTCGCCCACCTTTGCGGAGCGCCGGTCGGTGTGGAACCGCAAGGTCGCGGTCTCCTCTTCGGCGGCCCGCAGCACCACCGTCCTGGCCGACGGTGTTCCATCCGCCCGCACCGTGGCGAGGCAGGGCGTGTGAAAGGCCGCCCGCCGGTCGGCCGCGCCGCGGCGCAGTTCGGCCCAGGCCTCCGCCAGGGCCGCCGCCAGATCGTCGCAGAAGGGCTCTTGCGGTGCCGGTTCAGGGCGAGGGCTTTCGGGCAGGGTCGGAGCAGGCGGGGTCGGATCAGGCAGGCTCGGATCAGGCAGGGTCATGGCAGACTGCGCTATGCTCGCTTTTCGGAAGTACCCGAAAATCTAGCGCGTTTCGGCTGGAAGCCCAGGCGTTGTTCCGCCTGCTGCCGGCTTGACCGGGACCCGCCGCGCGCTATGTCGTGGATCAAGGAAATCAGGACTTTAGGCGCCCCTGGGCCTGTTTGATCCCAGGGTGCCGGAAAGGACTTCGGGATGGGAATTCTGACCAGCTATACCCTTGCGACGAAAGGGTTTCTCCTGGGTGCCGCCATGGGGATGACGGCCATCGCCATGGTCCGCTGCTGCGCAAAATCCAAAGCACGGAGGCGCGCGCAGTGATTGTTCGCCTGGGGCTCAACTTCGGCGCCCACCTGCTGGCCGGTGTCGCCTTCGGGGCGCTCGCAGCCTGCGCCGCAAAATCCTGCCGGCGCCGGGACCGCGCGGCGGAGCACGACAATCACCACGACGAAGACGCGGCGCAGCCTGACGCCGGCGCAAAACCGGAAAGCGCCTGACCGCGCCGCGCATGTCTGAGTCCGAAAGACTGACCGTCTTCTACGACGGCGCCTGCCCGCTGTGCCGGCGTGAAATTGGCTTCTACCAACGCCGTCGCGGGGCCGAGGCGGTGGACTGGTGCGATGTCAGCGCACTGGCCGGCGCCGAGGCGACGACCGGCCTGTCGTGCGAGGCGGCGCTGGCGCGCTTCCACGTGCGCGAGCCCTCCGGGCGCCTCATCTCCGGCGGGGCCGCCTTCGCGCGGCTCTGGGAGGAACTGCCGGCCTTTCGCGGTCTTGGCCGGACCTTCCGCCACCAGCCGCTGCGCTGGCTCCTGGAGCGCTGCTACAATCTCTTCCTGGTTCTCCGGCCCTGGATGCAGGGTCTGGCACGACGGACCGGGGCGTGACGGACCTTGTCCGTCGCGGCCTTCTGCTGGCAGGGCTGGCCTGCACGGCTTCGGGCGTGCTTGCATCGGACAGCGTTGCGGGCGCGCGGAAGGGCGATGACACGGTGGCACTGAAGAATTCCCTGGTGATCGACGACTTCGCCGATCCGGGCCTCGTGTCGCGGCTCGGCACACCGTGGCGCGCCGTCAGCGACCGGGTGATGGGCGGGGTCTCCGAGGCCTCGGTAACGCGGGAGGCGGACGGCGGTTCCGCCTGCCTGCGGCTGACCGGCGATGTGCGGCTGGAGAACAACGGCGGCTTCGTGCAGGCCGCGCTCAACCTGACACCCTTGGGCGAGACCTTCGACGCCTCCGCCTACACCGGCCTGCGTCTGAGCGTGCGCGGCAACGGCGAGCGCTACGGCCTGCATCTGCGCAGCGCCGACAACACCCGCCCCTGGCAGTCCTACCGCGCATCTTTTGACGCCGGCCCGGACGTGGTGACGCTGGAGATTCCCTTCACGGCCTTTCAGCCCTATCGCAGCGATCAGCCGCTGGACGTCAGCCGCCTGCGCCGGCTCGGCCTCGTCGCCATCGGCCGCGCCTTCACCGCTGATCTCGCCCTCTGCCACATCGCCTTCTATCGCTGAGTAGGGATGATGGCGGAGGAAGACACAGCACGGATTGCCGTGATCGGGGCCGGCCTCGCCGGCCTGCTCTGCGCCCGCCGCCTGCAGGACGCCGGCCTGCATCCCGTCGTCTTCGAGAAAAGCCGGGGCCTCGGCGGCCGGCTGGCGACCCGCCGCGCCGAGGACAACCGGGCCTTCGACCACGGCGCCCAGTACATCACCGCACGCAGTCCCGGCTTCCGCGCCCTCCTGGAAAGCGCACGGCAGGCGGGTAGCGCCGATCTCTGGCGCCCGCGTCTCGCGCCGGGGACCGACGGGCGCGGGGAGGATTGGATGGTCGGTGCCCCGGCCATGAACGCGCTTGTCCGCCCCCTGGCCGAGGGGCTCGATATCCGTCAGCAGAGCCAGGTCACCGCCCTTCGCCGTGCGCCCGGAGGCTGGTGTCTGGAAGGCCTTGACGATGAAGCGGGCCGGCCCTTCGACGCCGTGGTCTGCGCGGTGCCGGCGCCGCAGGCGCAGACCCTGGCGGCCGAAGAAGCAGCGCTGGCGGAGCACCTCGCCGCCGTCCGCATCGCCCCCTGCTGGGCCTTGATGGTGACGTTCTCCGGAGCCTTCGATGCCGGCTTCGATGCCTGCCGCCCGGATGGGGAGGCCCCGGCCTGGATCGCCCGCAATGCCTCCAAGCCCGGCCGCGCGGCGAACCGCGACACCTGGGTGGTGCACGCGGGCCCGGAGTGGAGCGGCGAGAACCTCGAGCTGGAGCGGGAGGAGGCCGCTGCGCGGATCGCCGCGCTGCTGCCGGTGGCGTTCGGGCGCAACCTGCCGCCCATCGACCACGCTGTCGCCCACCGCTGGCGCTACGCCCTCACGACCGCACCGCTGGGCCGGCCCTACCTCGCAAGCGCCGACCGCAGCCTCCTCATCGGCGGCGACTGGTGCCTCGGCGCCCGGGTCGAGTGCGCCTACGAAAGCGGGGACGCAATGGCCGCGGCCCTCTTAGAGCGGTTTGGGCTGGAACGGCTTGATCGATAGGCTCTTGCCGCGCGGAAGCTACGCGCCGTCATCTGGATCGTGAACGGAGCCTTCGGCTTCTTCGATCTCGACGCCGGCTCTGTCGAGGATCTCCAGGTCATGGGTGACGACGTCATGAAAAGCGCCCGAGACTTCAGGGTCAGGCTTGTCGACCCGCGTCTTTTTCGGCTCCGCCACAAGTAGCATGCGCTCGTCCTTTCGGACGCACATGGTGGCCAAAGTCGCGCGGTTTATGCAACTGTAAAACGAATATTAGAGAAATCTATACGCGCATTAAGAGATTTGATTAGGTGGTGCCGGGTGCTCCGACTCTCATTGTTGTTTGCGCAGCCGGACCAAGATCGCAGGGCAACACACAAGGTTGCGCGACCGGCATGTTCGCCGTTGTGCTTTTAAAGATGCTGGTGCCGGCTGAGGGACTCGAACCCCCGACCCTCTGATTACAAATCAGATGCTCTACCAGCTGAGCTAAGCCGGCCCGGGACGGCGCCGCCTGAACGGCAGTCGGCGCCAGATGCCATTCGGGCGCAAGATAGGGCGGGCGGGGCCGCGCCGCAAGGTTGCTGGCCCGCCCATGCAGTGTTCGCGGGGCGGCCATGCCCTCGGGCGCCAAGGCTTGCCTTGGCTGACGGGGCGGGCTTAAGGTCCGACAACGCGGGCTAATAGCCCCCAGGAAACAGCCAACCAGCAAACAGACAACCAAACGCGCCACAGCCGTGGCCGGCACCAGGGAGCATCAGCGCCATGTCAGCGGCCCTCTCCATCGAATCCCTCAAGACCCAGGCCCAGGGCCTGTCCTTCCGCAACCAGGCCTTCATCGGCGGCCGGTTCGCCGATGCCGCCTCCGGCAAGACCTTCGACTGCGTCTCGCCCGTCGACGGCAAGGTGCTGACGGCGGTTGCCGCGGGCGACGCGGAAGACGTCGACCGCGCGGTGAAGGCCGCCCGCGCCGCCTTCGAGGACGGGCGCTGGTCGCGCCAGCACCCCGCCAAGCGCAAGAAGGTGCTGCAGCGCTGGGCCGATCTGATCGAGGAGCACGCCACCGAGCTGGCGCTGCTGGAGACCCTCGACATGGGCAAGCCGATCGGCGATTCCGCCCGCATCGACATCCCCGCCGTCGCCAACTGCATCCGCTGGTACGGCGAGGCCATCGACAAGATCTATGACGAGGTGGCGCCCACCGGCGACAATGCGGTCGCCATGATGCTGCGTGAGCCCCTGGGTGTTGTCGGCGCCGTGGTGCCGTGGAACTTCCCGCTGCTGATGGCGGCCTGGAAGATGGGCCCGGCGCTGGCGACCGGCAACTCCATGGTGGTGAAGCCGGCCGAGCAGTCGCCGCTGACCGTCATCCGCGCCGCCGAGCTGGCGGTCGAGGCGGGCCTGCCCGAAGGCGTGCTGAACGTCGTGCCCGGCTTGGGCGAGACCGCCGGCCAGGCACTGGGCCGCCACATGGACGTGGACGCCATCGCCTTCACCGGTTCCGGCGAGGTGGGCAAGCTGTTCATGAAGTACTCGGGCGAGTCCAACATGAAGCGGGTGTCGCTGGAGTGCGGCGGCAAGACCCCCAACATCGTCATGGCAGACGCCCCGGACCTCGACGCCGCGGCAACGGCGGCGGCCTGGGCGATCTTCTTCAACCAGGGTGAGGTCTGCAACGCCGGCTCCCGCCTGCTGGTGGAGGAGAGCGTGAAGGACGAACTGCTGGAGCGAATCATGAAGGTCGGCCAGCAGATGCGCGTCGGCGATCCGCTGGACCCCTCGACCCAGATGGGCGCCATGGTGGACGACACCCAGATGGAGCGGGTGCTGGGCTACATCGAAAAGGGCCGGAGCGAGGGCGCCAAGCTGGCCATGGGCGGCGAGCGCATCATGGCCGATACCGGCGGCTACTACATCGCCCCCACGGTCTTTGATGACGTGAAGAACGACATGACCATCGCCCAGGAAGAGATCTTCGGGCCGGTGCTCTCGACCATCAGCTTCTCCGACCCGGAAGAGGCGATCCGCATCGGCAACGACACCATCTACGGACTCGCCGCGGCAGTCTGGACCAGCGACATCAACAAGGCCCACAAGGCGGCCAAGGCGCTGCGCTCCGGCGTGGTCTGGGTGAACTGCTTCGATGCCGGCGAAATGTCGACACCCTTCGGCGGCTTCAAGCAGTCCGGCTTCGGCCGCGACAAGTCGCTCCACGCGATGGACAAGTACACGGAAGTGAAGACCGTCTGGATCGAGCTGCGCTGACCCCGGCGGCAGGTATCGAGGTAGAAACGGCGGAGCTCTCCCGGGCTCCGCCGTTTCTCTTTGCGCTTCGCGTTTCAGGGTAAAGATTCCCAGCGTATTGCCCCGGCGCGAATTCACTCCAGCTTCTTTTGCGTATATGCAGCCTAAGAGGGCGGACTTGCCTCAGGTTTGTCTCAGCGTTGTAGGGTCACCGCTCCTACATTTTCATGCGTATGGGCAGCGATTCTGCCAGACCGGTGCAATGCCGGGCAGGCGGGATCGAGAAGGGCAAAGACATGAACGTGATTGATTTCCGCGAAGCGGCGGCGCGCCAGGGCTTGAGGACGGCGTGGCTGGATATGGACGACGTGCTCTCGCGCGGCAGCCAGGACCTGGGTCTCGACGAAGACAGTGCGGGCTTTCTCGTGCTGACGGAGGGCGAGGACCTCGACTGAGGTCTGAAACCCGGGATCTGCGCGGCGCCTTCCTAGAGGCGCTTTTCCATGTAGACCCGGTCAAAGCCGCTGACGGTCTTGCGCTCCAGCTCCCGGTAGCCGTAGCGTCGATAGATCGCGACATTCTCCGACATCAGCGCGTGCGTGTAGAGCAGGATACGGTCATAGCCGCGCCGGCGCGTCTCTTCCTCTGCAAAGGCCATCAGCGTTCTTCCATGCCCACCGCCCTGGCAGGCCGGATCGATAGCGATGTTGTCCAGCAGCAGAGATCCATCTCCGGATTCCAGGACCAGGATACCGGCGATGCGTCCCTGCGCTTCCAACACATAGGCCTGCTGGTCGGCAATGCGCCGCGCGTAGTCGTCGAGCATCGGCCCCGGGCGCTTGCCGATGCGTGCGATGTAGGGGGTATAGGCCGCCGCGACGATCGCTTCGATGCGCGCCTGGTCGGCGGCGACCGCCGGCCGGATGGTGCCGGAGGCTGCGGCCATCAGCTGTCCGCGCCGCCGCCGTCCAGGGTCATCAGCGGGCCGTAGAGATCCGGGCGGCGGTCGCGGAACAGGCCCCAGGACGCACGCCGGGCACGCAGCGCGTCGAGGTCGAAGGTGGCGGTGATGACGGCACGCGCGCTCTCGCCCGCTTCGGCAACCTTGGCGCCGGTTGCGTCGGCGATGAAGGAGGAGCCGTAGAAGGTGATGCCGGCGGCATCGCCCTCCTCCCGGCCGATGCGGTTGGAGGCGACCAGCGGCGTCAGGTTGGCGGCCGCGTGGCCCTGCATGGTGCGCTGCCAATGGTCCTTCGAATTGAGGTTCGGGTCCTGGGGCTCGCTGCCGATGGCCGTGGGGTAGAAAAGAATCTCTGCTCCCTTCAGCGCCATGGCCCGCGCGCATTCCGGGAACCACTGGTCCCAGCAGATGCCGGCGCCCAGAGTCCCGTAACGGGTCTCCCAGACGCGAAAGCCGCTGTCCCCGGGGTTGAAGTAAAACTTCTCCTGGTAGCCCGGACCGTCGGGGATGTGGGACTTGCGGTAGACGCCCAGGCTGCGGCCGTCGGCGTCGATCATCGCCAGGGAATTGTAGTGGGCGTTGTTGGCCCGCTCGAAGAAGCTGACCGGGAGCACCACGCCCAGTTCCGCGGCCAGGGCGCTCATGCGCTGCAGCACCGGGTTGTCCTCGGCGGGCTGGGCGAGGGCGAAGTACTCCTGCTTCTGGTCGACGCAGAAGTAGGGAGTCTCGAAAAGCTCCTGGATCAGGACCACCTGGGCGCCGGCCCCGGCAGCCTCGCGCACCAGGGCTTCGGCGTTGTCGAGATTGGCCTGCCGGTCCCAGTCGCAGGCCATCTGGGTGGCGGCCACCGTAACCTCGCGCATCCTGAGGTCTCCCTTGGTTCCCCGCCGGCCGGTTCTCTGGCAGCCGGCGGCTAGCGGATGTTCAGGTCTGCCGCCGTCAGATCGAGCGCAAGGCGCAGCCGGCGCACCAGTTCGTCGGCCTCCTCGCGCGTGAGGGTGAGGGGCGGGGCCAGCACCATGGCGTCGCCGACGGCCCGCGAGACCACGCCGTTGGCAAAGCAGTGATCGCGGCAGAGGGTGCCGGCGCGCCCGCGCGGCGAAAAGCGGCTGCGGCTGGCCTTGTCGGAGACCAGCTCGACCGCGCCGATGAAGCCGATGCCGCGCACCTCGCCCACCAGAGGATGGCCGGCCAGGTCTTGCAGCAGCCCCTGCAGGTAGGGCCCGGTGTCGTCATGGACCCGCTCGACCAGCTTTTCCTCTTCCATGATGGCGATGTTCTCCAGCGCCACGGCACAGGCGACGGGGTGGCCGGAATAGGTGAAGCCGTGGGCGAACTCGCCGCCCATGGACCAGAGCGTTTCGGCGACCCGGTCGCCCAGCATGACAGCGGAGAGCGGCAGGTAGCCTGACGTGATACCCTTGGCCAGGGTCATCATGTCCGGCTTGATGTCGAAGCGGTCGCAGCCGAACCAGTGCCCGGTGCGCCCGAAGCCGCAGATCACCTCGTCGGCGATCAGCAGCACGTCGTGCTCCCGGCAGATGCGCTGCACTTCCGGCCAGTAGGTTTCCGGCGGAATGACCACGCCGCCGGCGCCCTGAATGGGCTCGCCGATGAAGGCGGCCACGGTTTCCGGGCCCAGTTCCAGGATCTTGTCCTCGACCGCCCTGGCGGCGGCGATGCCGAAGTCTGCCGGGTCCATGTCGCCGCCTTCGGCGAACCAGTAGGGCTGGCGCACGTGGTGGAAACCGGGCAGCGGCAGGTCGTCGAGCTCGTGCATGGGCTGCATGCCGCCCAGGCTGGCGGCGGCCATGGTGCTGCCGTGATAGCCGTTGTTACGGCTGATGATGTTGCGCCGCTCCGGCCGGCCCGCCAGCTTCCAGAAGCGCCGGACCATGCGCGCGATGGTGTCGTTCGCTTCCGAGCCGGAGGAGGCGTAGAACACCCGGGTCAGCCCCTCCGGCGTGAGGGCGGCCAGCTTTTCCGACAGCTCGATGGAGGGCGGTGTCGCCGTCTTGAAGAAGGTGTTGTAGTAGGGCAGGGCCAGCATCTGTTCGTAGGCGGCCTTGGCCAGGCGTTCGCGCCCGTAGCCCACGTTGACGCACCACAGTCCGGACATGCCGTCGAGGATGCGGTTGCCTTCGGAATCCTCCAGCCAGACCCCTTCGGCGCGGGTGATGATCCGGCTGCCGCCCTCCTCGGCGAGGCCTTTGAAGTCGGTGAAGGGGTGAAAGTGGTGGCGGCTGTCGGCGGCGCGCCAGACGGCGGTGGAGTTGCGCAGGGCTTGGGTGGACATGACGACAATCCTATTCAGGTCACCAGGGATGGATCCTCTTCCCGGCGGTGCCGGGCCCCTGGCGGTCTAGGGATTGAAGCCGATCCGCGCGCAGTTCAGCAGCAGGTCGGCCAGCCGGCACCGCAGGGAGACGCCGCAGCCGGTGTCCCCGCTCGCGTTCCCGTTTGACCGTCTGGCTCCTGCCGTCGTCCTCATGCCGCTGCCCGAAATCCGTCTTCGGCGGGCCTCCTCAGCCCGCGTCGAGCACGGATTTTACCAGCCCTAGACATTCAAGAGAAGGTGCTCGCGCTCCCAGGAGGAGATGACCTGCTGGTAGGCGTCCAGTTCCTCGTACTTCACCAGGGTGACGGCCTGAATGAAGAGCGCCCCCAGAACGGGCTTCAGCGCCTTCGTGGAATTGAAGCGTTCCAGCGCATCATAGAGCGTGCGCGGCAGGGTGCGGGCGAGGCGGTAGGCACTGCCCTCGATGGGCGCGCGGGGCTTCAGGTTTTCCGTCATGCCGAGGAAGCCGCAGGCCAGCGAGGCGGCGATTGCCAGATAGGGATTGGCGTCGGCGCCGGCCAGGCGGTTCTCGACCCGGCGGTTCTCCGGCCCCGAGTTCGGCACCCGCAGGCCGACCGTGCGGTTGTCGTAGCCCCAGTGGGTGTTGATCGGGGCGTCGTAGTCCGGCATCAGCCGGCGGTAGCTGTTTACGTTGGGCGCCAGCAGCGGCATCACGGCCGGCAGGTAGCGCTGGAGGCCGGCGATGTGCTTGCGGAACAGCGCGGTGTCCTTGCCCGACTTGGTGGCGAAGAGGTTGCGGCCGGTCTTGGCGTCCAGCACCGACTGGTGGACGTGCATGGAACTGCCAGGCTGGCCCTGCATCGGCTTGGCCATGAAGGTCGCGTAGACCTTGCCGCGCAGGCCCGCCTCGCGCACCGCGCGCTTGAAGAGGAAGGCCTGGTCCGCCAGGCGCAGGGCGTCGCCGTGGTTGAAGTTCATCTCCATCTGAGCCGCCCCGCCCTCGTGTGTCAGGGTGTCGATGTCGATGTTCATCGCCTCGCAGAAGTCATAGACCTCCTCGAAGATCGGGTCGAACTCGTTGACCGCGTCCAGGCCGTAGGCCTGGCGGCTGGTCTCGCGGCGCCCGGAGCGGCCGATCGGCGGTTCCAGCGGATAGTCCGGGTCGGTGTTCACGTCGACCAGGAAGAACTCCAGCTCCGGGGCCACGGTGGGCGTCCAGCCCTGCTCAGCGTAAAGCTCGAGGACCTGCTTCAGAATGCGCCGCGGGGCGATCTCCACAGGTTCGTGGCTGAAGTGAAAGGCATCGCAGATGACCTGGGCGGTTGGCTCCTCGTACCAGGGGACGATGCGGATCGTTTCCTCGTCCGGGATCAGATAGACGTCCTTGGTGGAGGCGCTGACGACGGAACTAGGGTCCTCCGGATAGTCGCCGTTCACGGTCTGGACGAAAACATCCTCCGGTATGCGAAGGCCGTGGCGGCGCATGCCGTCGAGGAACTTCTTGGCCGGCAGGATCTTGCCCCGGGCGATGCCGGCCATGTCCGGTACCAGGCACTCGACCTCGTCGATCCGGTTGTCCTGCAAAAAGGCTTCGATGGCGGAACTCATGATCACCTGCGTGTTGATTTGCGCAAACCGCTAGCACGGCCCTCGCGCGACTGGCAAGCAGGCCCGCCTGTCGGACGCGGTCAGAAGAGGGCGGTCAGCCGCGCCCCAGCAGCTCGTATAGGGCGACGGCCGCGGCGTTGGAGATGTTGAGGGACTCGATGGGCGGGCGGGTCGGCAGCCGCACCAGCAGGTCGCAGCGTTCCCGCGTCAGCCGGCGCAGCCCGCTGCCCTCGGCGCCCAGCACCAGGGCCACGGCTTCGGCCGGATCGCTCCCGGCCAGGGACCCGGACGCTTCACCGGCCAGGCCGAGACACCAGAAGCCCGCCTCCTT
This sequence comes from Rhodospirillales bacterium BBD 1991-14, assembly GCA_001657395.1. Taxonomy (GTDB): domain Bacteria; phylum Pseudomonadota; class Alphaproteobacteria; order Kiloniellales; family Kiloniellaceae; genus Pelagibius. The sequence goes on from LYSY01000009.1 coordinate 204,851, forward strand.
CAGGCCGTCGAGGGCCCGGGCCAGGTTGGTCACCTTGATATAGGGAACGACCTCCAGGGCGCCTGAGGCGGACTTGGCGAGGGTGCCGCTCTCCTCGGGCGCGCCCTTGTCCAGGCTGACGACGGCCAGGGCGCCGAAGGCGGCGGCCGAGCGCAGGACGGCTCCCACGTTGTGGGGGTCGGTCACCTGATCCAGCAACAGGATGACCCGCCGCGCCCCCTCCGCAACCCGGGCGCTGGCGGCGATCTCCTCCAGAAACGGCTGGTCCAGCGGCGCGACTTGGGCCGCCAGGCCTTGGTGCACCGCGCCCTCAGGCAGGAAAGCCTCGATTTCCGGGCGGCTCAGGGTCTCGGTTGCGACCTGCGCGTGGGCGGCCGCACGCTCCTGGCGCAGGCGCTGGCCCCAGGTCTGGGCCGCTTCCGGGCTGAGCAGCAGCCGCTGGATGCGCCGCCGCGGGTTGGCGAGGGCCGCCAGCACCGGGTGGACCCCGTAGAGCCAGAGGCCGCCGGCGACCGGCGTGCCGGCGCGCCGCCGCCGCCTGGAGTCGTGGCCCGGCGGCGCGGAGCGCCTTGGACTCCGGGGCTTGCGGCCGGCGCCCGGGGCCAGCTTGGGCTTGCGTTTGGTCATTCCGAGACCTACTATTTATACAGACAGGCAGCAGCGTTTCTCTGCGCTCCTTTCGACCGGCCGATGAAAATGGTCGGAAAGGGGCGCTATTGCCGTGTTTAGAAGTTGACAGGCTGAATTAAATCAACATATTTCGCAACTCCATCGCACCACCGGTTGCGTCGGCTGGAGGGGTGCCCGAGTGGCTAAAGGGGACGGGCTGTAAACCCGTTGGCTATGCCTACGTTGGTTCGAATCCAACCCCCTCCACCATCAAATCCCTCCTGACGGGATGCGGAGCGCGCAGAGGCTGGGTGCGGGGGCGTTGCGGGTGTAGCTCAGTGGTAGAGCTCCAGCCTTCCAAGCTGGCTACGCGGGTTCGATTCCCGCCACCCGCTCCAGATACAGCAGAACCGGGCCGCGAGAGGTCCGGGCCGGCATGCAACTCGATGGCGCGCCTGAGACGACGACAGGAACGATAAAGTAATGGCGAAGGAAAAGTTTGAGCGTACGAAGCCGCACTGCAACGTTGGAACGATTGGCCATGTTGACCATGGCAAGACGACGTTGACGGCAG
>LYSY01000010.1:0-184168 GCA_001657395.1 Rhodospirillales bacterium BBD 1991-14
GATCGACGTCCATGATCGCAGACTTGGCCGCGTCGATGTTCTCCAGCGAGGTCGCGATCTGCTGACCGCGGAACTCGAAGCGAGAAATCAAAGCACCGGCGGTCGCCCGTGCCTCGGAGACCAGGTCAATCGCCGTGTCGATCGCCGACATGGACGCCGAAGCACCCGTCGCCGAGGCGACGTTGCCGATCACACCGAGCCCCACAGAGGTGAACGAGACAGCACCGCCAGCCAGGTCCTGGAAGTCCACCGTGATGGTGTCATTAACGTCGGTACCGACGAAGTAGTCGGCCGTCGCGGCGGCACCGCCCAGCAGCGACTGGCCGTTGAACCGGGTGGTCAGGGCGATATCGGTAATCTCAGACTTCAGCTCCTGATACTCGGCGTCGATGAAGCCGCGTTCCGTATCGGTCGGCACGCCCGACAGCGACTGGGCCGCCAGGGCCTTCATGCGCTGCAGAACATCGGAGATACGGCCGAGACCGCCGTCGGCAACCTGCACAACGGAGGCACCCTGGGAGGCGTTGATCCCCGCCTGGGTCAGAGAGGTGACGTCGGCCTTCAGACGCGTGCCGATGGCAAGACCGGCGGCATCGTCCGAGGCCTTCACGATGCGCGAGCCGGAAGCCAGCTTGCCCACCGAGGCCGAAGCCTGGGATGAATTGTAGTTGAGAAAACGGAGGGCCGAGTTGGCCGCCGTATTCGTAGCAACAACAGGCATAGTTCAATTCCTTCTACTTGAAGTGGCCCCACTGCACATAGCTGTGGAGTTTAGAATCCGTCCTACTTGGACGGATATGCCCGGCACCGCGCCTTGCGGGCACGGGGCACCAGACACCTATACCGCAAAACGGATGCCAGAACGCTCACCCAAAGGTTGCTCCTTATGCAGGGCAACCATTTGGCCGGTCTTGCTGAGAAAGGATGCGAAGAGGAGAAGCAGAAAAGCGGCAAGATTTGCCCAGTTCACTAGGCAAGATCTGCCGCTTGCGGCGGAGTTCCGGCGCAACTTGCCGATGAAAATCGACTATTACGATAGCTTATGTGTTTCGCTCAAACCGCAAAGGCGCTGCGGAACGGGCCCTGATCACGAGAAAGCAGCAACAAAGGGCGGCAGCGCCAACGAAACAGTCCCCCTCCCCCAATCGCTGCGCGGCACAGGCTCTACTGCAGCAGTCTCAGAAGGGCCTGGGGCAGTTCATTGGCCTGGGACAGCGCCGAGACCGAGGCCTGCACAAGGACCTGTGAAGACACCAATCTGCTTTGCTCCGCCGCCAGATCGACGTCCATGATCGATGACTTCGCCGCCTCGATGTTCTCCAGCGAGGTGGCGATCTGCTGGCCGCGGAACTCGAAACGGGAGATCAAGGCACCAGACGTCGCCCGCGCCTCCGAAATGATATCGATGGCCGCATCGACAATGTTCATCGCCGAGACTGCAGCAGTCACACTCGACACTGCTGCAACGGCGACCGACGCAGCACCAAACCCCATCGCCGTGGCATGGAAGGCCGAGGCGGCCGCCGCCAGCGAGGAATAGGAGACCACGATGTTGTCACCGGCTTCACTCCCGACAAAGAAGCTCTGCGGAGAGGCGCCAGAACCGTCCAGAAGCGAGTCACCGTTAAAGCGCGTTGTAGAGGCAATGGCCGTGATCTCCGCGCGCAGCTCCTGGAACTCGGCGTTGATGAAGCCACGCTCCGTGTCGGACGGCACGCCCGACAGCGACTGGGCCGCCAGGGCCTTCATACGCTGCAGCACATCGGCGATCCGCGCCAGGCCGCCATCCGCCACCTGAAGCACCGACGCACCCTGCGCAGCGTTCACCGCCGACTGGCGCAGCACCGTTACGTCGGCCAACAGCCGCGTGCCGACGGCAAGACCGGCGGCATCGTCCGAGGCCTTCACGATGCGCGAGCCGGAGGCCAGCTTCGAGACCGAGGATCCCGACTGCATCGAGTTGAAGTTCAGAAACCTGAGCGCCGAGTTGGCGGCTGTGTTCGTCGTAACCGTAGGCATGTGTCTGCTCCAAATACCTGCTCGGGTAACAACCCACAGCCGCCGTCCTGACCGACTGCCGCGCCGCAATGTCACGGCACGCGTGGGGATACCCATTCATCAGCACAAAGCGTGCCAAACTCGCATACGATTTTTTCCTATTGAAATCATATACTTATTTGTCACTCGCAATCGCCGCTGGAGAGATCCCGTCACGATTGTGGAAATTTCTTCTGCTACACCCGGTAAGCTTTTCCCCTGCCCCCGGGGTCTTGAGGGCAGAAGCTGCCTGGAACACTGGGCCTGGAACACTGGGCCTGGAACACTGGGCCTGGAACACTGGGGAAGACGCCCTCGACGGCAGGGCCGCAGCCCGAAAAAGACCGGGGCGAGAAGCCAATGGTGGCTTCCCGCCCCGCTCACCTCTGCCCAACGAGGTGTTTACTGAAGCAGTCTCAGGAGAGCCTGTGGCAGCTCATTGGCCTGGGATAGTGCCGAGACCGAGGCCTGCACAAGGACCTGTGAGGAAACCAATCGGCTTTGTTCGGCTGCCAGATCGACATCCATGATCGAGGACTTGGCCGCCTCGATGTTCTCCAAGGAGGTGGCAATCTGCTGGCCGCGGAATTCGAAACGGGAGATCAAAGCACCAGCCGTCGCACGGGATTCGGAGATCAGATCGATCGCCCGGTCGACGACCGACATGGCTCCGGAGGCGGCGCCGGCGCTGGCCACGTTGGTCGTCGCCGTGATCCCGATCGCCGCTGCCGAGTATGCATCCGCGCTGGCGGCCAAGGCGGAATAGGTCACCGTGATGTTGTCGCCGGCCTCGCTGCCGACGAAGAAGCTCTGCGTGGTCGCGCCCGTGCCATCGAGAAGCGAGGCACCGTTGAAGCGTGTGGTCTGGGCGATTGCCGTGATTTCCGACCGCAGCTCCTGGAATTCGGCGTCGATGAAGCCGCGCTCCGTGTTGGAAGGCACGCCGGAGAGCGACTGCGCCGCCAGGGCCTTCATGCGCTGCAGAACGTCGGCGATTCGTGCGAGGCCACCATCGGCAACCTGCAGCACCGAGGCGCCCTGGGAGGCGTTGACGGCGGACTGCCGCAGCACCGTGACGTCAGCCAGAAGCCGCGTACCGACGGCAAGACCGGCGGCGTCGTCAGAGGCCTTCACGATGCGCGAGCCGGAGGCCAGCTTCGAGACCGAGGACCCCGACTGCATCGAGTTATAGTTCAGGAACCTGAGTGCCGAATTGGCGGCGGTGTTGGTTGTTACTGTAGGCATAGGTCCACTCCAAGTACCTGCTAGGGCAGAGTCCCGGCGGCGCGGAGCCTTCCGTCGGCAAGGCCGGCAAAGGCAAGCTGCAACCGGATAGGCCTTCCTCAGCACAGAGCGTGCCAACTCCACGCTCGCGTGAAAAATTGTTATATTTCAGACCTTTATTGACGCTCCCCCTGGCGGGCGATCGCGCTATATCGGTGCGATTGCGGAAAATCCTGCAGCGCGGCCCGGGTAAAGATTTCCCCTACCAGGCGAACGGCGGCGGCACGGCGGCAGACAGTGCCGCAGCCGCTCGGCGGATTTTGCGACCTTATGAATCTCCACACAGCGCCCGCCGCGAAGACGGCGGGGGCCGCCCTTGCCGCACACGTCCCTAAAGATGCGGCGCCGCGCCATCCGCAAGCCGGGTGAGACTGCCTGACCCAGGGGGCCGCTACCCGGCAAGCTTATCCTCCGGCAAGCAAGAACTGCAGGGCAAGAAGCGACAGCCTGGCCGGCCGCACTCTCGTGGCGCCATTCTTTCTTTCACAGAATCAATATCTTACGGGATAACGCGCAGTTGGCCCGAGGCTTGCTTACTCATCCCGTGACATGGATTGACCAGACAGATGTCGCCAACGGGTTTGGTGGACAGGCAGCCGAGATCCGGCCGCCGGTCCGCCGTCCCGGGACGCAACACGGAGAAGAACAATGCCGCTTACCGCAACTGAAGCCTTCCGCAGCGAGGTCGCACGCGCCCGCCCCACGCGGGTTCTTGTGATGCTCTACAACGAAGCGATCAACGGCCTGGCCGCGGCGATCAAGGCGATCGGCGACAACGAGATCGAAGAGCGCTGCAATCGCATCAACGTGGTGACCGAGATCGTGGCCACGCTCCACATGAGCCTGGACCTGGAGAAGGGCGGGGACGTCGCTGAGCAGCTGGGCGGCCTCTACCGCTACATCCTGGCGCAGCTGATCCGCATCAACATTCACAGCGATGCGGAAATGGCAGCTCAGATTATCGATGTGCTGAAGCCCCTGCGGGATGCCTGGGAAGAAGTCGACCGCCGGATGGCCGAAGGCGAGGATCTCGCTGCCATGGAAGCCGCCATGCTGCAGCGCGTTGAGGCTGCCGGCAACCGGCTTGCCATTCACGCGGCCTAATCCTTCAACCCCGGTCTTTACCTCCGCGACCCAAGAAAGACGTGTAGATCAGGCGATGCAAGTCACCAACAGCGAATTTCCCGCCATCATAGGCGGCACGCAGAGCAACACCGAGCAGCGCCCCGGCGACGGACTGTTCGACGAACTCTTGCGGCAAGAAGAAGCACGCTACGAAGAATCCGACACCTGGCGCTCGGATCGCAATGACTATGACCGGGCTCCCAATGAACGCCGGGATGACTACCGCGACGACGACCGCAGGGAACCTGAAACTGCGTCTGACCGCGGCGAACCGGAAGATCGCGGCAGCGATGAGTCCTTCGATCAGGCAACAGACGAACCCGATGAAGACCTGAGCGCCGACTCCGGCGACGCTGTCGAAGAAACGGGGGAGACGGTCGAGAGCGCGCAATCGGCGCCCGATGAGACCGCGGAGCGGACCGCGCCCGACGACACCGCTTCTCCGGCTCAGGCGGCTGCGAACACTGATCAGCCCCAAGGGACCGCGCAGGCGGCAACGACGGGAAATGCCGCTGCTGCGGCGTCACCTCAGACTCAGGGTGATGGTGCCGCGGCCGCCTCTGGCTCCGGCTCCGCTACTGCGGCAACACAAGCCGCGGCGGGCGCGGCCGCCTCTGCCAATAACACCAGCACCGGCGAAACCGCCGCGGTTCCGGGCGGCGCCCCGGGGACACCGGGCCAGGCCGCCGCCGCGGCCGGCTCCTCGCCGGCGGCCTCGGCGGGCGGACAGCAGGCTGCAGGCAGCGAGGCGGCTAAGAGCAAGGCCGCCGCTGCGGCCGGCCGCGCTGACTCAGCCAAGCAGACAGCGGGGACCCAGTCGAACACATCCGCCACGCCTTCGCGCGGCGAGACCGCAGGCAGTGGCGACGCCCCTCTCCCGACCGATGAAGCCGTGGTAACCACAGAGCGCGCCGGGGTGACGTCGCGCCCAGCAGCCGCTCTCGGCGGTGCAGCAGCGACCGCCGCGATGGCCGAGCAGGCAAGGCCCAAGGAAGGGACCTCCGGAGCTGCTGAGCGCAGCGCCCCCAAGAAAGGCTCCACCAATCCGGCCGGCCTGACCGGCAATGACAAGGCCGCCCAGAACACCATGACACAGGGTGCGGGCAACCCCGCGACCGGTAACGCCGCCGCGCAGAACACCCAGTCCGCGTCCGCTGCCGCCAATGCGAAGACCGGTCCTATGCCCGCCGCTGACACGGCCGGCAATACCGGTGGCACCAGCCAGATGCCAGGCGGCACCGCACCGGGGGCAATGGCCGGGACATCAAGCCAGTCGACCAGCTTTGCCGAGACCCTGGCCTCGACACGGAGCAGCCTGCCCTCCACCACGGCCGAGCAGGTAGCCGTTCAGGTTCAGAAGGCTCACCTTGCCGGCAAGGACCAGGTCAACATCAAACTCAATCCGGCTGAACTGGGCCGGATCGACGTCAAGCTGGAGCGCGGCGACGACGGCGTCCTGCGCGCCGTTATCTCCGCCGAGCGTTCGGAAACCCTCGACCTGCTGCAGCGCGATGCGCGCGGCTTGGAGCGGGCTCTCCAGGATGCCGGCGTGAAGACCGACTCCGGCAGCCTGAGCTTCAACCTCAAGGGCCAGCAACACGCCGAGCGTGAGGCCTCGAACGGCAACACCGGCGGCGAACAGCCGACCGCCGACGCCGAACCGGAAGACTCGCCGGCGGCACCACCGCCGCCGGCTCTGGGCAGCCATGACGGCGCCCTGGACATCCGGGTCTAGAACGGAAGGGACCGCGATATGGACATCACCCAAACACGCAGTCCGGTCAACGGCGTCCCCTTTGTTGACACCAGCAGCAACGGCGGCGGCCTGACGAACGGCACGTCCCTGGCTGATACCTTTGACACCTTTCTGACGCTGCTGACCACCCAGCTGCAGTATCAGGACCCGCTGGATCCGATGGACACCAACGAGTTCACCTCACAGCTTGTGGAGTTTACCGGCGTCGAACAGGCGATCGCCACCAACGACAAGCTGGATGCGCTGATCAGTCTGCAGAACACCAGCCAGCTCAATGATGCGGTGTCCTACATCGGCAAGACCGTCTCGGCGGACGGCATCGTCCTCATGCTCAAAGACGGCAGTTCGACAATCAACTATGCGCTCGGCGGCAATGCCTCCGAGGTCAACATCCTGATCATCGACGAGCAGGGTGAAACCGTCCGTACTCTGGAGGGCAAGACCGGGGTCGGCGAGCACGACATTGTGTGGGACGGCCTCGATGACGACGGCGACCCCTTGGAAGACGGTCTTTACGGCTTCCTGGTCACGGCAATCGACGCGGATGACAACCCGGTACCCCTTGTTCAGGGCACGGCCGGCGAGGTGACCGGCGTGAAGGCTGTCAATGGCGAGGTCGTCCTGGAGATCGGAGAGCTGGAGATCGAACTGAAGAAGGTCCTGACGATCAAGCAGACCGCCAGCGGCGGAGACACTGATACCCCCCCGGATGATGGTAGCGGCTCTTCCGGCGATGGAGATGGGGACTCTTCCGGCGACGGGGAGGGAGACTCCTCTGGCGATGGGGACAACGATCCGCCGGCTGACAGCTAGTGAGCGGGCCGTGGAACGAGACGTGATGCAACGAGACCTAGAGAACGGAATTCGGATCCGGGGCGCAGAGGCTTACAGCGCCACACCGGTTGTAACCAAGGAGACGATGTCATGAGTATTTACGGCGCAATGTTTGCCGGCGTGTCGGGTCTGGCCGCTCAGAGCAACGCTCTGGGCATGATCTCCGACAACATCGCAAACGTGAACACCATTGGGTACAAGGGCGTGAGCGCGCGCTTCTCGACCCTGGTTACCCAGGCGGCGACCGATACGACTCACACGCCGGGCGGCGTGAGCTCTTCGCCCTACTCCTTCATCGACCGCCAGGGCCTGCTTCAGGGCTCGGCCTCCGGTACCGACCTTGCGGTGGCCGGCCAGGGCTTTTTCGTGGTCAACGAGTCGGCGACCCCGGGTTTCGGTGACGACTACTACTTCACCCGGGCCGGCTCCTTCAATCCGGACCAGAACGGCAACCTGGTGAACGCCGCCGGTTACTTCCTGCAGGGTTACGACATCCGCAACACTGCCGCGCCGCCCAGCGCCAGCACCTTCACCGGCCTGCAGACCGTGAACATCTCCAACCTTTCCGGCAGCGCGGCCGCCACAACCAACATTGCTCTGGGCGTCAACCTGCCCTCCACGGCTCCCACGACTGCACCGGGCAACTCCTTCTCGGTGACAGCGCAGGTCTTCGACTCCCTGGGTAATGCCCATGACATGGACATTACCTTCACCAAGACCGCCGACAACACCTGGAGCTGGGCGGCAGGCAACCCGACGCTCGACGGAGGGGCAACGGCCTCTGGTGTTGCGGCCGGCTCGGGCACCATTACCTTCGGCACCGATGGCACCCCCTCAGCCTTCTCTCCGGCTGCCCCCAGCATCACCCTGACCGGCCTCACCACCGGCGCCGGCAACGCCACGATCACCCTCGACCTGGGCACCGTGGGCGCGACCGATGGCCTGACCCAGTTCGCCGGCGACTTCACCATCTCCAACATCGACCAGGATGGTGTGCGCTTCGGCAACTACACGGGCATAACAATCAGTGAACAAGGGATTGTGACAGCCCTCTTCGACAACGGGCAGAGACTGGATATCTACCAGCTACCGCTCGGCATGTTCCGCAACCCCAATGGCCTGGAGGCCCGCACCGGCAACGTCTACCTGGAGACCAACCGCTCCGGTAACTTCCAGCTGAACCTGGCGGGCAACGGCGGCGCCGGCAATATCGCCCCGGCGGCGCTGGAATCCTCGACCGTGGATCTGGCCGAGGAGTTCACCAAGATGATCATTACCCAGCGCGCCTACTCCGCAAACACCAAGGTCATCACAACGGCAGATGACATGCTGGAAGAGCTGATCCGCGTGAAGCGATAGGTTAACGCCACCTGACCCGAACCCCCGCAAGCCCTGAGGCCAGCGGCGGTTCGGGTCCTTAAGGAACCCTTCAAGAACTCTAAAGCAACCCTTAACTACCTGATTTAGCGAATTTTAAACAGGCCAAGCCTATCCTGACCGGCACAGAGAGAGTGTGATGAACCACGGGAACTTGTTGATGTATTCCGACAGCTCAGGTAGGCCGAGCAACATCATCGGTCCGGCAGGCAAGCCGCTGACCCTTGACGACCTGCCCCCGCCGTCCACACGGCGCTGGGTGATCCGTCGCAAGGCAGAGGTGGTGACTGCTGTGCGCGCCGGCCTTCTGACCCTGGAAGAGGCCTGCGAGCGCTACAACCTCTCGGTCGAAGAGTTCCTGTCCTGGCAGAGCCTCATCGACAAGCACGGCATGCGCGGCCTGCGTACCACCCGTCTGCAGCAGTACCGCCGCGTTGCCGGGCGGAGCAGCCCGCCCGAGAAGTCGGACGACAGCCACTCGGGCTCATAAGTCCGGCCAGGCAACCGCCGGGCACCCTCCGTCCTCTCCTCTCCCATAGACAGCCGGAGAACGGCCCGGCCAAAGCGCCGCCGGATCCGAACTCCTTAACAGGACCTTTCTGCAGCCCCGCCGCAAGTATCCGGCGGGGTTTTGCTGTTCTCGTCCCCGCCTCTCCCCGCCAGCTTCCAGGGCGGAAAAAACTTCCCAGCGGCTAGGCAATTATTGCCCGCTGTTAACGGCGCCTTTACCGGAAGCCCCTAGCCTAAAAAACATAAGCCAGCCAAAGCGATGAACCGATAAACGCTGGTTCGATGGGGCCTCTGGTCGAAGGCTCTGAATGCAGTCGTTAGAGTTTCAGGACGGAAAACTTTGAACTCTCTTTTTGAGACGCTGAAGAACCTGGGGCCCGCGCGCCTGGGGACAATGGCGGCGGTTGCCGCGGGCATCATCGCCTTCTTTATCTATCTGACAAGTCGTCTGGCATCGCCGGAGATGGCGCTGCTCTATGCGGAGCTCGACGCACAGGACAGCGGACAGATCGCGGCACGCCTGGAACAGATGAATGTTCCCTACCGCATCTCCGAAGATGGCGGACGGATCCTTGTGCCTCATGATCAGGTCGGCCGCACGCGACTGGTGATCGCCGAGGAAGGGCTGCCAAGCGGCGGCTCGATCGGCTATGAGATCTTCGATCGTTCGGAAGGTCTCGGCACGACGAATTTCGTCCAGAACATCAATCACGTGCGCGCGCTCGAAGGCGAGCTGGCGCGCACCATCAGATCGGTCTCGAACGTTAAGCAGGCCCGCGTCCATCTGGTCCTGCCGCGCCGCGAGCTGTTCAGCCGCGAGCGCCAGGACCCCAGCGCGTCGATTGTGCTCATGCTGGGCGGGGCACGCGGCATCGACCGGCAACAGGTCTCCGCGATCCAGCATCTCGTCGCCGCTGCGGTGCCGGGCTTGAAGCCGAATATGGTGTCGATCGTCGACGACAGCGGAAGCCTGCTGGCAAGAGGCGCCGCGGAAGGCGCGCTGGAGCAGTCCGCCTCGCGCGCCGAGGAGATGCGGGTGGGCTTCGAGGCCCGCATGGTCCGCACCATCGAGGAGCTGCTGTCACGTTCTCTGGGCGCCGGCAATGTCCGAGCCCAGGTCTCTGCCGAGATGGACTTCGATCGCGTCACCGAGAACGCCGAGATCTTCGACCCGGACGGCCAGGTCGTCCGTTCAACGCAGGTGGTCGAAGAGCAGGCAAACAGTCAGGACGGCGCGCCGGCAGGCGTGACCGTCGGCAACAATCTGCCTGACGCCCTGCCCGACCTCGACGAGGGCGCCGGCAGCCAGAGTCAGACCTCACGCACGGAAGAAACCGTCAACTACGAGATCACCAAGACCGTCAAGACCCACATTCGCGAAGCCGGCCTGGTGCGGCGCCTTTCTGTTGCGGTGATGGTCAACGGCAAGCCCGCGACCGGCGAAGAGGGACAGACGACTTACGAGGCCCGCACGGCCGAGGAGATGGAGAAAATCGCCTCTCTGGTGCGCTCGGCCGTCGGCTACGACGAAGCCCGAGGCGACACCATTGAAGTCGTCGAGATGCCCTTCGTCGAGATCGAGGGGTCCGAGGGGATTGTGGAATCAAGCTTCCTCGGGCTCTCCAAGGCCGACCTGATGCGCGCTGCCGAGCTGCTGGTGCTGGGCGTCGTCGCCGTTCTTGTGCTGCTGCTCGTGGTCCGGCCGCTGCTCGGTCGCCTGCTGGAGGTCGACGAGGTGGACGGCGCAGAGGCCGCCCCCGCCTTGCTGCCCGACGGCAGCCCGCAGCCGGTCCTCACCGGACCGGACGGACAACCCGTACCGCGCCTGCCGGGCGATCCCGCAACCACCGTGGCGACGATGGTCGAGTCCGGCGGCCAAGGCGCGGACAGCAATGTCGCCAACGAGATCGATCAGATGATCGACCTGAACCAGGTTTCCGGCCGGGTCCGCGCGTCTTCCATCCGCAAGATCGGCGAGATCATCGAAAAGCATCCGGAAGAGGCAGTCGGGATCATCCGCGGCTGGCTCTACGCCGACGCCTAGCCCGGAGGAGCTGCGATGGCGCGCGAAGACATCCAGAGTATGAGCGGACCGGACAAGGCCGCGCTGCTGATGCTTGCGGTTGGCGAGGACAATGCAGCGCGCCTCTTCAGCATGATGGAGGACGACGAGATCCGCGAGCTGTCACAGGCTATGGCGAATCTCGGCACCGTCACCTCAGAGCTCATCGAGCAGATGCTGGTCGAATTCGCCGACCGCATCTCCACCACCGGCTCGGTGATCGGCAATTACGACAGCACGGAACGGCTGCTGAGCAAGGTTCTCGACAAGGACAAGGTCGAGGGCATCATGGAGGAGATCCGCGGCCCTGCCGGACGCACCATGTGGGACAAGCTGGCCAACGTCAACGAGATGGTGCTGGCCAACTATCTGAAGAACGAATACCCGCAGACCGTCGCCGTCGTGCTCTCCAAGATCAAGCCGGAACATGCCGCAAAGGTCCTGGGCGTGCTGCCGGAGCCCTTCGCCATGGAAGTGGTGATGCGCATGCTGCGTATGGAAGCCGTCCAGAAGGAGGTTCTGGACGACGTCGAGCGCACGCTGCGCAACGAGTTCATGTCGAACCTGGCAAAGACCAACCGCCGCGATTCCCACGAGCTTATGGCGGACATCTTCAACTTCCTGGACCGCACCCTGGAATCGCGCTTCCTGACGGCTCTGGAGGAACGCAACCGCGATTCCGCAGAGCGCATCAAGGCTCTGATGTTCACCTTCGAGGATCTCGGCAACCTGGACCCGGGCGGTATCCAGACCCTGCTCGGCGCTGCCGACAAGGACAAGCTGGCCATTGCCCTGAAGGGTTGTTCGGAATCGCTGCGCGACTTCTTCTTCTCGAACATGTCCGAGCGCGCGGCGAAAATCATGAAGGAGGACATGCAGTCCATGGGGCCGGTACGCCTCAAGGACGTCGACGAGGCGCAGATGTACATGGTCACCACGGCCAAGGATCTCGCCGAAAAGGGGGACATCGTGATCAGCGAAAGCAAGGGAGAGGACGAGCTCGTCTACTAGGCGGCTCTCTAATCAGCCATGGACACTCACGAAAAGTTTCTGTTCGAAACCTCCTTCGAGCCCAACGTCCTTTCCGGCGCGGCCCAGGCGAAAGCCGCCGAGGAAGCGGAACCGGAGGAGCCCCCTGCACCGACCTTCAGCGAGGAAGAGTTGGCGGCGGCGAAGCAGGCGTCCTTCGCGGAAGGAAAAGCCATCGGCGAGGCGGAGGCCGGACGCGGTATCGCGCAGCGCACCGCTGAACAGCTTGCCGAGCTTTCCGCGAAGTTCGAAACGCTGTCGGCGGAGCTGGGGGACAAAGTGGACACAGCGCATCGCGAAACGCTGATGGCGGCGATGACCGTGATCCACAAGCTGTTTCCCCGCCTCAGCGAAAGCCAGGCACAGGCGGAAATCCAGGCTGTCGTCGAGGACTGCCTGGAGCGCCTGCACGACGAGCCGCGCCTGGTGGTGCGGGCGGCCGACCAGGATCTCGATGCTCTCAGGCTGCACCTCGATGGTTGTGTCAAGCGCAGCGGCTTCGACGGCGCGCTGGTCTTTCTTGCCGACGACCGTTTGAATCCCGGCGATATCCGGGTGGAGTGGGCCGACGGCGGCGCGGAGCGCGACGTCGCAGCGCTCTGGGCTGAGATCGACGGCATCATCGAACGAACCCTGAGTGGCAAATCCCCGGAAGCCGAAGCCACCGCACCGCAGACCATGGAAGAAGCGCAGCCGGCCCCGCCGGCAGCCATAGAACCGCTGCGGCGGGCGAAAACCGCCTGACGGCGGCATGTTGAGAGGAGGTCTTAAATGACCGAAGAAGATACCCTGGATCTGGCCGACCTCGATGTCGGGACCGGCGATCTGCCCCCCGACGAAGAAGACAGCGGCCAGCTGCCCGACGGTGGCCGGCCGCCGACCAATGCCAAGGAACTGGAGGCGGTCTACGACATCCCCGTCCAGGTTTCCGCCGTGCTCGGCAAGGCGAACATGCAGGTCAGCCAGCTTCTGAAACTGGGCCGCGGCGCGGTTGTCGAGCTCGACCGCAAGGTCGGCGAGGCTATCGACATCTATGTGAACAACCGTCTGGTCGCCCGCGGGGAGGTGGTGGTGGTCGAGGAGCACCTGGGGGTGACCATGACCGAGATCATCAAGGTCGACCGCAGCTAAACGGAACAGAGCGGGAAACTTCGCAAAGATGGCGAACGTGGACACCACGAGCAACAGCGGCCAGCCCGCCGCAGCGCCCCAGGCGCCGCGGATCGGGCCGACTGTTGACTTCGCCACCCTGCTGGGTGTCAGCGGCGCCTTTGCGATGATCATCGGCGCCATGGTGCTCGGCGGGCAGCCCTCCGCCTTCCTGGACGTCCCCGCGATCCTGATCGTAATCGGCGGCACCTTTCTGGTTACCACCGTCTCCTTCAGCCTGACCGAAATCGGCCAGGCCCAGGGCCTGATGTTCCGGGCCGCCGTTTACAATTCCGAATCTCCCGACAACGCTGTGCTGCAGGCGCTCTACTTGGCCGACCTGGCCCGCAAGCGCGGGCGCCTCGCGCTGCAGAACGTGACCGATGAACTGATCGGTGTCCCCTTCCTGCACCGCGCCATCACCCTTGTGGTCGACGGCCTGCCGGCCGAAGAGGTGGAGCGGATTCTGGCCCAGGAAAGCCAGGCGACCTACGAGCGCCATCTGCGCTCCGCCGGTGTGCTGCGCCGTGCCGGCGAGGTCGCACCCGCCATGGGCCTCATCGGGACCCTGATCGGCCTGGTGCAGATGCTGGGCAATCTGGACGACCCCTCCAGCATCGGCCCGGCAATGGCCGTTGCCCTGCTCACGACCTTCTATGGCGCCGTCCTGGCGAACATGGTCTTCACGCCGCTGGCGACCAAGCTGGAGCGCAACGCGCGGATCGAGTCCGTCGTGCAGCAGATCTACACCATCGGCGCGGCTTCGATCAGCCGGCAGGAAAACCCGCGGCGGCTCGAGCTGCTGCTCAACACCGTTTTGTCCCCTCGCGAGAGGGTCGATTACTTCAATTGACAGTGATTACCGGATTCAACAGTTAGGACGTGGAGAGAAGGCATGCGGCTTCTCATTGTAGGAACACTGGACGGACATATTGCTACGGCGGGAAAGCTCGCCCTGCAAAGCGGCGCAAAGGTCGCCCATGTCGATGATGTCTCCGGGGCCATGAACGCCCTGCGATCGGGCCAGGGCGCCGATCTGGTGATGGTGGAGGTCAGCCTCGACATCGGCAGCCTGTGCTCCAGCCTTGAGTCCGAGCGCATTGCCGTTCCGGTGGTCGCCTGCGGAATCGGCCCGGAGCCTTCGGCCGCCGCCGATGCCATCCGCGCAGGCGCACAGGAGTACATCCCCCTGCCCCCCGACGCGGAACTGATCGCTGCCGTCCTCTCCGCCGTTGCCGAGGAAACGAGCACCGTCGTCTTCCACGACCCCATTATGAGCGACGTACTGCGCCTGGCCGAACAGGTGGCGCCGTCCGATGCCAGCGTCCTTATCACCGGTGAGTCCGGCACCGGTAAAGAGGTCATGGCCCGCTTTCTCCACAGCAAGTCAAAGCGCGCAGCCCAGCATTTCATCTCGGTGAACTGCGCGGCCATCCCCGAGAACCTGCTTGAATCCGAACTGTTCGGACATGAAAAGGGTGCCTTCACCGGCGCCGTCACCCGGCGCGTCGGCAAATTCGAGGAAGCCAGCGGCGGTACGCTGCTGCTGGACGAGATCTCTGAGATGCATCCGCGTCTTCAGGCCAAGCTGCTGCGGGCGATTCAGGAACGCGAGATCGATCGCGTCGGCGGCGGACAGCCGATCAAGGTGGATATCCGCCTGCTTGCGACCTCCAACCGAAATCTGGAGGAAGAAGTCGCCAAGGGCAACTTCCGGGAAGACCTCTATTATCGCCTGAACGTCGTCAATATTCCGCTGCCTTCGCTGCGTGAGCGGCCTCAGGACATCCCCATTCTGGCCCAGCACTTCACCGCGAAATACGCGGAAGCCAACGGGATGCCGCCGCTCAGCCTGACCCCGGAAGCGCAGGGCGTGCTGGCCGGGCACCACTGGCGCGGCAATGTCCGCGAACTGGAAAACACCATGCACCGGGCCGTCCTGCTGTCGCGCGACGGCGTGATCGATGCCAGCGCGATCATCCTGACCGGCCAGAGCCTGCGGCCTTCCGAGGGTAAGGCCGCCGAGAGCAGCGCCGAAGCGGAGGCCGATGGCCAGGCTGCCGGCGATGTAAAGGGCCTGGTGGGCCGCACCGTGGCCGACGTGGAGAAGGACTTGATCCTGGACACCCTGCAGCACTGCCTGGGCAACCGCACCCATGCGGCCAACATTCTCGGGATCTCCATCCGCACGCTGCGCAACAAGCTGAAGCTCTACAGTCAGGATGGCGTCGCCGTGCCGATGCCGGGCGACAACGAACGGACGACACCGGCCTGAGCGGGAAGGGCCTGAACCGAAGCGGGTAAGGCAGCACGAGAGCCAAGATGGCCGAGTCCAACGCAGACGACTCCTCGGCGGGGGGTAACCCGCTAGCCAGCGCGTTCAACATGCTCAAGCGCGGCGATGTCGCGCTGGCGCTCGGCGTGACGACCATTCTCGTCGTCCTCATCCTGCCGATGCCGAGCTGGATGCTGGATCTCTCGTTGGCGGTCTCCATGGCCTTTTCCGTGTTGATCCTGATGACTGTCCTTTTCATCGGCAAACCGCTCGAGTTCAGTTCGTTTCCCACGGTCCTGCTCATCGCGACGATGATGCGCCTGGCGCTGAACCTGGCCTCGACGCGTCTTATTCTATCCGAGGGCCACAGCGGCACCGATGCCGCCGGCAAGGTGATCGAGGCCTTCGGCTTCTTCGTCATGAGCGGCAGTTTCGTTATCGGGATCATCATCTTCGGCATCCTGGTAATCGTGAATTTCATAGTGATTACAAAGGGTTCCGGGCGCATTGCAGAGGTCTCCGCGCGCTTCAGCCTGGATGCCATGCCGGGCAAGCAGATGGCCATCGACGCCGACCTCTCGGCCGGCCTGATCGATGAAGCCAGCGCCCGCGCCCGGCGCAAGGAACTGGAAGACGAAAGCACCTTCTTCGGGTCCATGGACGGCGCCGCGAAGTTCGTCCGCGGCGATGCCATCGCCGGCCTCATGATCACCTTCATCAACGTGATCGGCGGCATGATCATCGGCGTCGCCCAGAAAGATCTGACCTTCGGCGAGGCCGCCGAAACCTATACTTTGCTGACCGTCGGCGACGGCCTGGTCAGCCAGATCCCGGCGCTGATCGTCTCCACGGCCGCCGGTCTCCTGATCACCAAGTCCGCCGCAGCCGGGTCGATGGACAAGGCGGTCGTCGGCCAGCTCAGCGGCTATCCTCTCGCTCTCGGGCTTTCGTCCTTTCTCATGCTGGCCCTGGCGCTGCTGCCGGGTATCCCTGCCCTCCCCTTTCTGGCCCTGGCGGCTATCGCCGGCGGTTTCGCCTGGCTCGCCAGCCGCCGCAACGCCAAAGCTACGGCCGAGCAGGCCCAGGTCGCTGCCGCCGAGGCCCAGGCGCCGGTGGCCGAGGAGCCGATTGCCCAGGCCCTGCAGATCGACCACGTGCGCCTCGAACTCGGCTACGGCCTGCTGCCGATGATCAACGGTCAGGGCGGCCAGCGGCTGACGGACCAGATCAAGTCCCTGCGCCGCCAGCTGGCGCAGGAAATCGGTTTCGTGATGCCCTCGGTCCGGATCCAGGACAACCTGCAACTCCCGGCGAACACCTACATCATCCGCGTGAAGGAGATCGAGGCCGGCCGGGGCGAACTGCGCCCCAACATGCTTCTGGTCATGGATCCGCGGGGGGAGAAGATCCCCCTGCCTGGCGAGGATACGGTGGAGCCCACCTTCGGCCTGCCGGCCCTGTGGTGCGACGAGTCCAGCCGCGAAGAAGCCCTCTTCCGGGGCTATACCGTGGTCGATCCGCCAACGGTGGTGACAACCCACCTGACCGAAACGATCAAGGAGAACATGGCCGAGCTTCTGTCCTATGCGGAGACCCAGAAGCTTCTGGACGAGCAGGACAGCGAACAGCAGAAGCTTATCGGCGACCTGATTCCCAGCCAGATCACCGTCGGCGGCCTGCAGCGGGTCTTGCAGAACCTGCTGTCGGAGCGGGTGTCGGTGCGCGATCTGCCGACCATCCTCGAAGGTGTCTCCGAGGCCTGCGGCTACACCCGCAATGTGACGGCGATCACCGAACACGTGCGCGCCCGTCTCGCCCGGCAGATATCCAACGAACAGGCCAACGCCGAAGGCTTCATCCCCATGGTGACGCTCTCGCCCGAGTGGGAGCAGTCCTTCGCCGAGGCGATCGTCGGCGAGGGCGAGGACCGCCAGCTCTCCATGGCGCCGACGCGCCTGCAGGAGTTCATCACGGCGGTGCGCCAGACCTTCGAGCGCCACGCAATGCTCGGCGAGAGCCCGATCCTGCTGACCAGTCCGCCGGTCCGGCCCTTTGTCCGCTCCATCGTCGAACGGTTCCGCCCCTCGACCGTCGTGCTGTCCCAGAATGAGGTGCACGCGAAGGCGAAGATCAAGACCCTGGGGCAGATCTGATGCTGCTGCGCAGCTTCACCGGCCGGACCCTGCCGGAGGCCATGGACAAGGTGCGCAGCGCCCTGGGCGACGAGGCGATCATCCTCTCCACCCAGGACGACGGCACCGAGGGCGTTAAGATCACCGCCGCCATCGAGAGCGAGACCGGTGACAACACGGCGCCCGAAGCGCTCTACGGCGAACTGGAGCAGGCCGACCGGATCGCAGGCGTGCTGGATCACCACCGCGTGCCGCGCGGCCTTGCCGACCGCCTGCTGAATGCGGCAGGCGGCCTGTTGATCGACGACTGGGTCATGGCCCTGGCGGCCGCACTGGATCACGAGCTGGGCTTCCAGCCCTTGTCAGAGGTCGGTCCCGAACAGCCGCTTATGCTGATCGGCCCTTCCGGCGCCGGCAAGTCGGTGACCGCGGCCAAGCTCTGCGCCTGTGCCCGCCTGGCGGGTGCAAGCAGCCTCCTGGTCACCATGGATGCCGACAAGGCCGGCGGCCGGGCCCAGGCGGAGGCCTTCGCCGAGGCGCTGGGCGCCCGGCTGGTCTGCGCCGCGGGACCGGAAGCGGTGGCTGCCGCCGTCCGCGAGCGCGGCGACGGCGAGATGGCGGTCATTGACACGGTTGGCAGCAATCCCTTCGACGAGGTCGAACTGCGCATGCTGGGCGATACGGCCGAGGCGGCGTCGGCACGGCTTGCCGTGGTGCTCCCCGCCGGCGGCGACCCGGCAGAAGCCGCAGACGCCGGGCTTGCCTATGGCGAGCTTGGCGCCACCGCCCTGATACCCACGCGCCTGGATGCCGCGCGCCGTTTCGGTGGTGTCATTGCCGCTGCCCATGCCGGCGGCCTGTCATTCCTGGCAGCCGGCGTTTCCCGGCACATCGGCGCCGGCCTCGTGCCGGCGAACCCGGTATCCCTCGCGCGGCTGCTCAGCACCTGCGAACCCTTCGAGCCCACCTCCCTCTTGGCGGCGGAATGAAACGATGAGTGAAGCACCCGTGATCGAGACTGCGAAGAGGCCCCAGCGCTGCGCCAATATGGTCGCGGTCGCCTCAGGCAAGGGGGGTGTCGGCAAGACCTGGCTCTCCGTCACGCTGTCACAGGCTCTGGCGAAGAATGGCCGCCGGGTGCTTCTGTTCGACGGCGACCTGGGCCTGGCCAACGTCGATATTCAGCTCGGTCTGCAGCCGGGCCGCGACCTCACCGGCGCCCTCGCCGGCCAGTACAGCCTTGCGGAGGCCGCCGCCACCCATCCCGAAGCCGGCTTCGACGTCATTGCCGGGCGTTCCGGCAGCGGCGGCCTGGCGGGCCTCGCCGCATTGCGCTTTTCGTCCCTGCTGCATGACCTGGCGGCACTCTCGCCCCGCTATGACAACACGATCCTGGACCTGGGGGCCGGTTTGGAGCGCAGCGTGCGCCAGCTCGCCGCCCTGGCCGCGACCAGCCTTATCGTCGCGACCGACGAGCCGACCTCGCTGACCGATGCCTATGCTTTCATCAAGCTCGCCCATCGCCAGGACCCCAAAGCCGACATCCGGATCGTCATCAACATGGCTGGCTCACCCGCAGAGGGAGAGCGCACCTATGCCACCCTGCTGAAGGCCTGCGAGTCCTTCCTCAAGATCTCGCCGCCGCTGGCCGGCGTCATCCGCCGCGATCCGCGGGTGAAGGACGCCATCCGCCACCAGATCCCCACCCTCACCCGTCACCCGGTCAGCGACGCCGCCAAAGACGTCGAGAAGCTGGCACAGCACCTGCGGCGGCGGGGATAGGCGGAGCGGAGCGATGCGCAGCTTCACGTCCGGGGTTAGCCCAGGCGCCGCCCGCTCGGTCTCCCCCGCCCTTCCTGAGATCGCCGCACGGCTTGTCGACCCGGTTCCGGAGGTCGCCCGCCTCAGCGCCGGCCAGTTCCTGCGCGGTCAGGTCATAGGCCAGGATGACGCCGGGCTTCTGCTCATCCAGACAAAGCTTGCCGTCGTCAAACTCGCCGCCGCCCGCAGCCTGGCGATCGGCAGCGAGGTAATCCTGCAGGTGCGCGCCGGCGGCACGCAGGCGGGCCTCAGCGTGATTCCCGTCGAAGGCGCAGGTCCGGCCCCGACGGCAGGGGACGACATCGCACGGCCTGCCGTGGTCAGCAGCCCGGCCGGCCCTGCCTCCAGACCGGGGGTTGCCGCCGCGCTGGCCGCGGATCTCATTTCCAACGCCTCGCTGCTGCGCGCGGTCCTGCAGACGGCGCCGCCGCTCCCGCTCCTTGCGGGCCTGCCGAGCGCCGAACCAGGAAGCGAACTGCTGCTGCGCATTCTCGCCATCGCGACCCCACAGTCCGGCGCCACCCTGTCGGCGGGCGGCTCGGGCACGGCTGGGAGCCCGGGCAGTGTCCAGGGCCCAGCGGGCACAGGCCCGCAAGGGGTTGGCCTCCAACCCGGTGCTCCGGGACCGACGACCAGCCCGGCCGGAGTCGGACAACAGCCCGCCGTCCCAGGCCCGTCGCCGGCCTCTCCCGGCGGAGGAGGTGGCCCGGGCGGCGGGTCCATTGCCGGCCCGTCCCAGCAAGCTTCGAACACCTCCGGACCTGGGAACGCTACGGCTGAGCCCGGCCTCAGGCTGGCCCCCCAAACCTCTGCCATCGGCGCAGGCCGCAGCGTGACCGCTGCACTTCAGGGCGTCACCGCATCGGGTGCGGCCCAGGCCGCGGGTGCGACGGCGCCCGGTGTGACGGCGCCCGGTGCGACGGCCCCTGGCGCGACGAGCGGGGGCGCCAACGCGGCCTACGCAGGCGCGCCGGAAGCGGGAGCGCAGGCGCAGACCGCGGACGGCCGGACGCTCCGCCTGACGGGCCTGGTGACCGGAAAGGCAGCCGGCGCTCCGACCATCCTCCACACGCCTCTGGGAAGCATCACCCTGAAAGCGCCCATCGATCTGCCGGCCGGAAGCAGCCTGTCTCTGGAGGTGCTGCTGCCGGAGGGCAGCCGCCCGCCGCCGCTGCTGCCCGGGCTCTCCGCAGCCTGGCCGACGGCAGAGGCGCTGGAGGAGATGCTCTTCGCCAACCTGCCGCCGTCCCACTCGGACGCCTTGCTGCGGGCCCTCCCCCAGGTGGGACCCCGGCTCGGTTCGGGCCTCCTCTTCTTTCTTTCCGCCATCAACCAGGGCAACCCGCTTGCCTGGCTGGCGGCGCCGGCTGCGGCGCTGGAACGGGGCGAACGCGGCGATTTCATCGAGCGGCTCGGCCGCGAACTGGCCGGACTCAGCCGCAGCGTCGAAGCGGCCGGCGGCGACTGGCGGCTGTTTCAGATTCCGGTGTGGAGCGATCAGGGCCTACGCGAACTGCGCCTGTTCGTCCGCCACCACGACGGCGGCGGCCAGGCCGGCGAAGCCGGTGAGGAAACCGCCACCCGATTCGTGCTGGAGCTGGAACTCAAGCGACATGGCGAACTGCAGCTCGACGGCCTGGTTCGCGGGCAGCATTTCGACCTCATCCTGCGCAGCCGGCGCCACCTTTCGCCCCCGCTGCGTGCGGATCTCCTGGCTCTCTTTGAAGAAACGAATGCGATTGCGGGCTACCGCGGGCGTCTGGTGTTCCAGACCTCCCAGGACTGGGAGCAGATCCATCCCGCCCCTCGCGCAGGCGGTCTGGAGCCGGTGCTCGAAGTCTAGAGTCGGGTTTCGCCGATGCCGGGGTGGCAGGCGACCTGGCGCAAATGCCCCGAGTTAATCGGCGCCGGCGGCCCCGGCGGCGCGGCGGCGATGCATTTCCAACCCGGCCTCGTCGGCCAGGATCTGCTCGCGTTTCGACTGCTTCTCGGCTTCACGCCGGCGCTGATTGCTGTGTGCCGTCTCGTACTTCTTCAGCTCCTGAAAGGCATCGGCGATCTCTTCCCGAGCCGCGCCGATCGAGCGCTCGACCTCGGCGACGGACTCCTCGATTTTCTGGCGGCGCTCCAAAGTCGAGCGAATGAAGGCCGGCAGAGAGATACTGGTGACGTCTGCCCGGGCCGCCGCCTCCTTCTCACGCCGCAATTCCTCTTCCAGGGATTCGATGTTGCTCTGCAGCCGTTCGCGCAGGCGCTCAAGCTCGGCAAGCTTCTGCCGCTTCTCGTCCAGGTTCCAACGATTCACGCGCATCAATTGATCAAGAGCCGCCACGGTTTTCTATCTCCTGCAGGTACGTTCTATCTGATTGCTTCGGCGCCCGGCTCCAGCAGTGCCGGCGCATCGGCCGGGCCGTCTGGACCAGGATTGTCTGGGTCGGAACTGTCTGGGCCAGGAAAATCTGGGTTAGTCCCTTCTGGGACCGCCTCCGCCCGGGCGGAGGATTTCTTGCTGCGGCGCAGGTTCAGCGCTTCGGTCATGCGCTGGCGGCGCTTCTCGAGGTCTTCGGCCCTGCCGCGCACGCGCAGCGCTGCCGCGGCCGCATCAGCCGTCTCGCCGCTTTCGGGAGCCGCAGGCGCGTTCGGCGCGGCTGCGCCCGCCTCTGCCGGACTGCCCGCCGCCTCTTCGGGTACCGCGGCTGCCTGCGTGGCCGGGTCAGGCAGCCCGAGCAGCGCCGCGAGCTGCGTATAGCCCTCGCTCAAGGTGCTGCACTCTTCCTTCTTCTGGCCGAGAAAGTCCTCGATGGCCTGGTAGTAGTGGATCGCTTCGTCGATGGCCGGGTCGCTGCCCTGCTTGTAGGCGCCGATGCGAATCAGCTCTGCCATGTTCTCGTAGGTCGAGAGCAGACCGCGCGCCCGGTCGACAAGGCTGTTCTCATTCACGCTGTTGCAGGCCGGCATGGTACGGGACACGCTGCGCAGGAGATTGATGGCAGGAAACCGGTGGCGCTCCGCCACGGCACGCTCCAGAACGATATGACCATCCAGAATGCCGCGCACGGCATCGGCGATCGGCTCGTTATGGTCGTCGCCTTCCACCAGAACCGTAAAGAGACCGGTGATGGAGCCGCGGTCGACGCCGGGCCCTGCACGCTCCAGAAGTCTCGGCAGCTCGGCGAAAACCGACGGGGTGTAGCCTTTGCTGGCCGGCGGCTCGCCGGCGGAGAGTCCGATCTCGCGCAAGGCCATGGCAAAGCGGGTGACGGAGTCCATGAGGCAGAGAACGTCCTGACCCTGGTCGCGAAAGTACTCGCCGAGCGTCACCGTCAGATGGGCCGCCTGGCGGCGCATCAGCGGTGGCTCGTCGGAGGTCGCGACCACCACGACGGAGCGCGCGAGACCCTCCGGACCCAGGTCGTCCTCCAGCCATTCCTGGACTTCGCGGCCACGCTCGCCGATCAGACCGATCACGTTCACGTCGTCCTTGGCATAGCGGGCCAGCATCGACAGCAGAACCGACTTGCCGACACCCGATCCTGCGAAGATGCCCATGCGCTGGCCCTTGCAACAGGAGAGGAAGGTATTGATGGCGCGCACACCGAGATCGATCTTGCCGCCCAGCCGCATGCGGCTGTGCGCCGGCGGGGGCGCGGCCCTCAGGGGATAGGGCAGCGGTCCGCTCGGCAGGGGGCCTTTGCCGTCAATCGGTTCGCCCAGAGCGTTCACGACACGCCCGAGCCAGGCCGCCGACGGGCGCACCACCGGCTCACTCTCCAGAACCTCGGCCTTGCAGCCGAGCCCGACGCCTTCCAGCGAACCGAAGGGCATCAGCAGGGCACGCTTGTTGCGGAAACCGATCACCTCGCAGACGACCCTGCGCCCGCCTCTGGCGATGACCGCACAGCGCGATCCGATGGAAAGGGCCTGATCGAGGCCTGCTACTTCGACCAAAAGGCCAAGAATGCCGGCGACACGCCCGTAAAGACGGTAGTCCGCCACTTGGCCAATTTCCTTAACAAATGCGGAGACTACCATCCGTCCATCGACCCTGGAGGGGCGCAACGCCCACTGAACTCACCTCTCAGGCAAGTGTCTGCGATCGGACTTAAGGTTGGGTAAAGTCCGTGGAACGGGGGTCTGATCGCACAAAAATGCCCGAAAGCAGCCAAACAGTTGCCCCCAAGCAGCGCCGGTAAGAATTTATTAACAAAGGTTCGGCAAAATGGTTAATAATCAAGTCTCAGGCGAACTATACGGGCTTTAGGTCAAACATCATGCGAGTTCTGCTTGTCGAAGACGATACCGCGACCGCTCAGGGCATTGAAATGATGCTCCGGTCGGAAGGTTATGTTTGTGACACCACCGATATGGGCGAAGACGGCCTGGAAATCGGGAAACTCTACGACTACGACATCATCATTCTGGACCTCATGCTGCCGGACATGGACGGCTATGAAGTCCTGCGCCGCCTGCGGGCGGCCCGGGTGAAGACGCCGATCCTGATCCTGTCGGGCCTCTCCGGCCTCGACGACAAGATCAAGGGCCTGGGCGTCGGCGCTGACGACTACCTGACCAAACCGTTCGACAAGCGAGAGCTGGTTGCGCGCATTCAGGCCATCGTGCGCCGCTCCAAGGGCCATTCGGACTCGGTGATATCCACCGGCAAGCTGACGGTCAACCTGGACACCCGCACGGTCGAGGTCGACAGCCAGCCGCTGCACCTGACCGGCAAGGAGTACGGGATCCTGGAACTCCTTTCGTTGCGCAAGGGCACGACCCTGACCAAGGAGATGTTCCTCAATCATCTCTACGGCGGCATGGACGAGCCTGAACTGAAGATCATCGACGTCTTCGTCTGCAAGCTGCGCAAGAAACTGGCCAATGCCACCGGCGGCGACAACTACATCGAGACCGTCTGGGGCCGTGGCTACGTGCTGCGCGATCCGGTCAACGCCGAAGGCAGCGAGCCCACAAAGCAGGCGGCCACCGCCTGAGACACGACATCAGCGCCGGCTAAGCCTGGCGCCATGAAACAGGGCCGGCTCCTTTCGGATGCCGGCCCGTTTTCTTTCCGGAACTGCGATACTGAAAACTACACGCCTGTGGCTGGCTGCCTCTGACTGGATGCTTCGGTCTGGATGCCTCGGTCTGGATGCCTCGGTCTGGGAACCGTTGATTGGCGTCAGCCGGCCTTGCGATCCAGTTCGGCCGGGGTAGCCGACAGACGGTAAATGCCGCGCTGCCCGGGGATCACCTCGAAGGCATCGGAGATGCCGAGCACCGTTTCGGCGCCACCGAGATAGAGGAAGCCGTCGTTGGGCATGATCTGCGCGAGACGGCCCAGGACCTGGCCCTTGGTCTCCTGATCGAAGTAGATCAGAACGTTGCGGCAGAAGATCACGTCGAATCGGCCCAGACTGGAGGGGCTGTCGAGCAGGTTGAAGGGCTGGAACTTTACCATCTGGCGGATCTCGTCGCTGATCCGCCACTTGTCCCCTTCCTGCGCGAAGTATTTCATCAGCAGAGTAATCGGCAGGCCGCGCTGGACCTCAAACTGCGAGTAAAGCCCATCCTTGGCCTTGCTGAGGATCTCGGTCGAGAGGTCCGTAGCGACGATGTCGAAGGTCCAGCCGGCCAGCTTCGCAGCCTCCTCCTTCAGGATCATCGCCAGCGTGTAAGGCTCCTGCCCGCTCGAGCAGGCTGCGCTCCAGATTCGGAACTTCTTCTGGCCGCCGCGCGTCTCCAGCAGATGCGGCAGCACCACATCCTTGAACTGGTCGAAAGGCCGGTTGTCGCGAAAGAAGAAGGACTCGTTGGTCGTCATCGCTTCCGTAACATCGACAATGACGCGCTCGTCCTTCTCGTTGCGCATCTTGGCAATCAGCGCCTCGAAGCCATCGAGGTCCCACTTGCGCGCGACCGGGTTGAGGCGGCTCTCCAGGAGATAGGCCTTTTCCTGCGTAATCACCAGTCCAGAGCGCTGGTACAGCAACTGCGCGATGAATTCAAAATCGTCTACGTTCATGCCGCCGACCTCATGATCAACTTGCGGACCTGGGGCCCGATTTCCTTGAGCGGAAGGACTTCCGAACAGAGACCGCTTGTCGCAACGGCCCCCGGCATGCCCCAAACAACGCTCGTCGCCTCATCCTGGGCAATAACAGAACCACCTGCCTCGACAACCTTCTCCGAGCCTTTCTGCCCGTCGCTGCCCATCCCCGTCAGGATGATGGTGAGCAGGCCCGAGCCGTAGAGCGACGCCATCGATCGGAGCATGGGGTCGACCGCCGGCCGGCAGAAGTTCTCGGGCGGGTTCTGGTTCAGCTTGATACGGTCCACAGTGCCGTCGCGCTCGACGATCATATGATAGTCGCCCGGCGCCAGGTAAATGCGGCCCGGCTGAACGACCTCCCCATCGACCCCTTCCTGGGTGGGGACGCCGGTGGCTCGGGCAATGTGCTCGGCCAGCAGCGTGGTGAAGGTCGCCGGCATGTGCTGTGTGATGAGAATGGGCACCTTCACGCTGGCCGCCATGTTGCCGAGAAGTTCCAGGAGTGCCTGGGGCCCTCCGGTTGAGCTTCCGATCGCAATGATGCGCGGGCAGACCATTGGTCCTTTCCGCAGAACGACCTGCCGTCCACCGTAGAGGTTGCTGCCGGCACTGGGCGCCGCGGCGGCCTCTGCGACGGGTGCCGACGCTTCGCGGCGCGGCGCCGGCGCCTTGCGGTTGGCCCCTGCGAGCGCCTTGACCTTCTCGGTCAGCTCGCGCTGAAAGGTGTCGGCCGAGGTCAGCTCGCTTCGCGAACTCGGCTTGGTCACATAGTCGGCCGCACCGGCCTGGAGTGCACGGAGGCTGACCTCCGCGTTCTTGCGTGTGAGAGCCGAGGCCATCACGACGTGAACACCCGGCTGCGCGGCAAGCAGCTTGGGGAGCGCCGTCAGGCCATCCATCACCGGCATTTCGATGTCGAGAATAATGACATCGACGGCCTGCCGCTCAAGCGCCTTGAGAGCTGCCTCGCCGTTGCCGACAGACGCCACGACCTTGATGCTGTTGTCAGCTTCCAGGGAACGGGTCAAGAGACCGCGGATGACGGCGGAATCATCCACCACCATGACCCGAAAGCGGTCGTCGCCCGATTGATCCCCGCCGCTGGGCGCGGCGTCAACGTCCTGCATTATATGAGGCCTACCTGAGTGAACTTTGATTCAATGATGTCGCTGTCGAAGGGTTTCATGATGTACTCATTCGCCCCTGCTTCCAGAGCCTGGCGAATGTGGCTCATATCGTTCTCTGTCGTGCAGAATACGACCACCGGCTGCTCGTCGCCGCCGAGTGCCCGCAGCTCCTGCAGGAACTCAAGGCCGTTCTTCACGGGCATGTTCCAGTCCAGCAGAACGGCGTCCGGCATCTGACGCTGACACGCCTCCAGCGCCTTCTGACCGTCTTCCGCTTCTTCCGTGCTGAAGCTAAGGCCTTCCAGGATCTTGCGCGCCACCATCCGCACGACCTTGGAGTCATCTACGATCAAGCAAGACTTCATTTCTCGGCTCCAACTTCCTCTCCGGTTGTAGGCCTTGACGGACTAATGCGGCTTGGCCTGACCGGGATCCCCACTTTGCGATTGACTGAGCTAGGCCGCCTGGACCCGCTCGTAGTCCAAGAGGCGGTTGACGTCCAGGACGACAAGCAGCTTCTCGTCAAGACGATAGATCCCCGCAGAGTAGTCCCGGAACTTCGGGTCCAAGGTCGGGGGGTTGCGCTCGTAGTCGCTGGCATTGAGAGCCAGGACCTCGCCGACAGAGTCGACCATCAGGCTGTACAGCTCGCCCTCATGTTCCGCGACGATGCTCATCGAGCTTGCACGCTCCTTGGGCGGCAGGCCCAGGCGCAGCCGGACATCCATGGCCGTCACAATGCGGCCACGCAGATTCAGCGAACCGGCAATTTCGGGCGGCGCCAAGGGAATGCGCGTGATGTTGTGCGCACTCAGCACGTCCTGCACCTTGAGAACCGGAATACCGAACAGCTGATCGGCAATCACGAAGGTGACGAAATCCTCGGTGTCGCTGAACACCGTGGCAAGAGCGCCCTGCTCTTCGCCGTTCGGGGATTGGCTGTCGCTGCTCATGCCGCACCTCTCAGATCAGCAATCGTATCGTGCAAAGTGGTCAAAAGGGCTTCGCGATCGGTCTTGGCGACATAGTCGCGGAAGCCGGCGTCCCTGCCCCGCGCAAGATCGGCGGGGTTCGAGAAGCTGGAGAGCGCTACGATCGGCGTATCCGACCAGCGCGAGTCCGTTGTCACCTTCTTGGCGAACTCGAAGCCGTTCATCCCCGGCATCTCGATGTCGGAGATAATGACATCGAAGTTCTCGCCGGCATCGCAAAGCTCAAGGGCGGCATCCGCGGAGTCCACACAGATGACCTCGTAGCCGGAAACCGAAAGCAGGGGCTGCAACATGTTGCGGAAGAAGGGACTGTCGTCGACCAGCAGCAGCCGGCGGCCCGAGGTCTCCTCGTCCGTCGAAGGACGCTCGGCAGCAAACCAGTCGTGGAACGCCTGGGTCAGGTAGTAACCGGCATCGACAACGTCGGTTGCCTTGTTGTCGATAACGGCTGTGCCGATATAGCCCGGCCGGTCGGAAGACAGCTCGATGTTCATGCGGTCCTCGACAATGTCGACGATCTCCTCGACCACCAGGCCCATGGTCCTGTTGCGGTCGGCGAAGACCAGGACCGGCTGGCGGCCCTCCTTGCCAAGCTCCCGCCCGGGCTGCATCTGCACCAGAGGCATAAGCTGGCCGCGGTACTGAACCACGTACTGGCCGTTGGAGAACTCCACCTGGGCAAGATCGATCTCTTCGAGCCTGGCCACCAGAGCCAGGGGAACCGACTTCGGCGTGTCGTCGACGGCGCGGAAGACCAGCATTGCAACGCTGTCTTCGCTGCTGATGCTGTGGCGGTCCTTGACACCGTCGTCAGCGCCCTCGGCCACCGAGATTTCGCCGGTTGTCGCGGCAATGCCGTTCGGGTCGAGGATCATGACGACACTGCCGTCGCCCAGGATCGTGTTGCCGGAGAACAGCTGGATATCGCGCAGGATCGGAGCCACCGGCTTGACGACGATTTCTTCGGTATCGAAGACGCGGTCGACAATGATGCCCATGGAGTAGGTGCCGATCTGCGCCACCACGATGAAGACTTCCTCGTCGGTGCTTTCAGCGTCCGGCTCGTCCTGCTCAGAAGCAGAGACGGAGTCCTTGGCCTCTTCGGCAGGCTTATCGTCCGCCTCAGGAGCTTCAGCAGCTGCCGTCTCGGCATCGCTGTCGGGCGCTTCCTCCGGCTTGGCCGAAATGGCGGGGTCCTCGAGTTTCAGGAGATCGCGCAGATTGACGAGCGGCAGCAGACGGTTGCGGAGGCGCAGAACCGGCGTGCCATTGATCCGCTCGATCGTATGCTCGGTGTGCGCCGAAGCGCGGACCAGCTCAACCACGGAAAGCTGCGGAATGGCAAAGCGCTCTCTGGCACATTCGACGATCAGGGCCGAAACGATGGCCAGGGTCAGCGGGATCTTGATGACGAACTTGGTGCCGCGGCCCTCGACCGATGTCAGTTCGATAGTGCCGCCGATCTTCTCGATATTGGTGCGCACCACGTCCATGCCGACGCCACGCCCGGACACCGAGGTAACGGCGGCAGCGGTCGAGAAGCCGGCCTTGAAGATGAACTGCTGGATCTGCTGCTCGGTCATCGTCTCAAGCTCGGCTTCGCTCGCCAGGCTGTTGTCGATGCACTTCTGCTTGATCTTCTCGCTCGACAGACCCTTACCGTCGTCGGAGATCTCGATGATGATGTGGCCGCCCTCATGGAAGGCGTTGAGGATGACGCTGCCGATCTCCGGCTTGCCGGCGGCAAGACGGTCCGCGGGCATTTCAAGACCGTGGTCGGCAGAGTTCCGCACCATGTGGGTGAGCGGATCCTTGATGAGCTCGAGAACCTGACGGTCCAGCTCGGTCTCCGCACCCTTCATCACCAGGTCGATTTTCTTGCCAAGCTCGTGCGCCAGATCGCGGACGATACGCGGCAGCTTGGCCCAGGCGTTGCCGATCGGCTGCATGCGCGTCGCCATGACGCCTTCCTGCAGCTCGGACACCACATGGTTCAGGCGCTGGAGCGGCGCGGCGAATTCGCTCTCGCTCTGGCTGCGCAGAATCTGCAGCAACTGGTTGCGCGTCAGGACAAGCTCGGAAACCATGGTCATGAGGTTTTCAAGCACGTCGACGTTGACGCGCAGCGACTGGTTGGCGACCGAGCCTTCCTTCTTGGCATCGCCGGCCTTGGGCTCGGCGGCCTTCTTCGCCGCCGGCTGGGCCTTCTCGGCTGCCGCCGGCGCAGGCTTCGGCGCCTCGGGGGCTTTCTGCTCCTCGGCAGGAGCGGCGGCTTCGGCGGGGGTCTCGGCAGGTTGCTCTGCGGCAGGCTCCTCGGCTTCCTTCGCAGCGGCTTCGGCAGCCAGCTCTTCCGGGCCCTTGGCCGCATTGAAGGCGGCCTCCAGTTCGTCCAGGGAGACCTCGCCGCTGCCGGCCTCAGCCGATGCCTCGGCTTCGCCAGGGGCTACTTCGGGAGCGGCTTCAGCAGCCGGCTCGTCCGCAGCCGGCGCAGCGGCGGCCGGAGCGGCGGCGCCCCCGCCCTCGGCGAAGGCGTTCAGGCGCGCAATAAGATCGGAGTCATCCCCCTCCGGCTCGGCCTCGGTGGCCTCGAGCTGCTCGAGAAGAATGCGGATCTGATCGATTGATTCAAGAATCAGCGTGACAGCCTCGGGCGAGACTTCGATCTCACCGTCGCGGACCTTGCCAAGCACGTTTTCGCCGGCATGCGCCACGCTTTCCAGCCGCGGCAAGCCCAAGAACCCGCAGGTCCCCTTGATCGTGTGCATAAGCCGGAAGATGTTTCCCAGCAGTTCCTGATCATTGGGGTTCTGTTCGAGCTGCACCAGCTCGACGTCCAACTCCGCGAGGCTTTCGTTGGTTTCGGTTAGAAACTCACTGAGAAGATCATCCATCGCCAC
The DNA here is from genome assembly GCA_001657395.1 of Rhodospirillales bacterium BBD 1991-14. Taxonomy (GTDB): domain Bacteria; phylum Pseudomonadota; class Alphaproteobacteria; order Kiloniellales; family Kiloniellaceae; genus Pelagibius. Next base: position 30,457 of record LYSY01000010.1, read on the forward strand.
TGTCCCACGCTTGCCCGCAAACGGGCGACCCAACAGGGGCGATCAGGCCTGTTTACCTTTGCCCCCAAACTGTCGCGTGACAGTGGCAAAGAGAAATTAAGATCCCCTTACCTAAGCGATTCCCTAAGCACCGGAAACCGCTTGGCTTTCTAACGCTGCGGCGCTTTTGCGCCAATTTGCCGGTTGTCCGCTCAGGCTTTGGCTTGCTGCTTTTGATGCCATTCAACTGGACGTAATGTTTATGCATGCGGGACGTATGAGATTGCTTCTCATTGTCAGAAATCTCGGCTAATCTCCTGACCGCTCCGCTAAGGGCCTGAGCGGAGCGTCCGGGTCTCACCGCCAGAACCCCAGAGCCGAGAACTGCTGCGCTTGCTGGCCGCAGTTATCGAATGCCGCTTACAGGGCCCTGACAGTATCAACCCCGCCGCCCTCCCCTCTGAAAGGGGGTCGGTTCAGAGAACGTCGGAATCCTTGGAAAAGCTCTCACCTTCACCTCTGTCTGCCGCCAAACCCTCGGAGCTTGCCGGGGCGTGGGCCGTGCCTGGGCCGGCCGCGAAGGCACAGCGCGGGCGAATGCGGGGTGGACTCATGCGGGGCGGACCGATGCGGGGCGGGCCGCTGACCTGGATTTCGGTGGCGATTGCAGCCCTGTTCCTGATCCCGATCTTCGGCGTGTTGCTCAGCCTCACCCAGCCCGGCAGCGAGACGTGGTCCCATCTGGTCGAGACGGTGTTGCCGCGCTACCTCTTCAACACAGCGGTGCTGGTGATCGGCGTCGGGCTCGGCGTTCCCGTCATCGGGAGCGGGACGGCCTGGCTGGTCACCATGTGCCGCTTCCCCGGCCGGCGGGTCTTCGAATGGGCCCTGATCCTGCCGCTGGCCATGCCCGCCTACGTCATGGCCTATGCCTATACGGACTTCCTGCAGCCTGCGGGCCCGGTTCAGTCCCTGCTGCGCGACCTCACGGGCCTGAGCTTTCGCGAGTACTGGTTTCCCGAAGTCCGCTCGCTGGGCGGCGCCGTCACCATGCTTGTCCTGGTGCTTTACCCCTATGCCTACCTGCTGTCGCGCGCCGCTTTTCTGGATCAGTCGGTCTGCGCCCTGGACGTCAGCCGCACTCTGGGCTGCGGTCCCTGGCGCAACTTCCGGCGGGTCGCCCTTCCCCTGGCCCGTCCGGCGATCGTCGCGGGAACGGCCCTTGCCCTGATGGAAACGCTGGCCGACTACGGCACGGTCTCTTTCTTCGGCGTTCCGAATTTCACGACCGGAATCGTGCGGGCCTGGATAGCATTCGGGGACCGCACAACGGCAGCACAGCTCGCATCGATCCTGTTGATCTTCGTTTTCGCTGTCCTGCTCTTCGAAGCCCAAAGCCGCGGCAAAGCCCAGTTTCACCAGGCCACGAACAAGTATCAGCAGTTGCCCGGCTATCGCCTCCGCGGCACGGCAGCCATCGCAGCCTTCGGCGCCTGCCTCCTGCCGCTGCTGCTCGGCTTTCTCCTGCCGGCAGGCGTGCTCCTTTCCATGGCCCTCGAAGCCGGCGACGGACAGTTCGGGCGCCGCTACTTCGAGCTTGTCGGAAACAGCTTCATATTGGCTCTGGTCACGGCAGTCCTGGCGGTCCTCCTCGCCACCCTGATGGCCTACGGCCGCCGGCTGCAAGGGGGCTGGCTGGTGACGGCCTCGCACCGGCTGGCCTCCATGGGCTATGCCTTGCCCGGAACCATCATCGCCGTCGGTGTCCTCATACCCTTTGCCGCCTTCGACAATGCTTTGGATGGCTGGCTGCGGGCGACCTGGGGGATTTCAAGCGGACTGCTCCTGACCGGTGGCATCGCCGCCCTGGTTTTTGCCTACCTGGTGCGCTTTCTTGCGGTCTCGCTCAACACGGTGGACAGCGGCCTCGGCAAGATCCGCCCGTCGATGGACGACGCCGCCCGCAGCCTGGGGGCCCGCCCTATGGCGGCGCTGATCCGGGTGCACGCGCCGATCATGTGGCCCAGCATGCTGACGGCAGGCCTGGTGGTCTTCGTCGACGTCATGAAGGAACTGCCGGCGACCCTGGTCATGCGTCCCTTCAACTTCGACACCCTGGCCGTCCAGGCACACAATTTCGCCGCCGACGAGCGGCTGAGCCAGGCGGCCACGCCGGCGCTTACCATTGTCGCCGTCGGCATCCCGCCGGTCATTCTGCTGAGCCGCGCCATCGCGCGCGGTCGCCCCGGCGACGCACGCGGGGCGATGTAGCACCACCGGGAGCCCCCGGAGAAACCGAAGGACGGCAAGCCGATTCGTCCGGCAGCGGAGCCGGCTTCAAGCAGCCAGGCTGCGGGCCTCGAGCATGTCGCGCAACTTTCGGGCCCGGGTCACGCAGCCCAAAAGTTCCGACCAGTAGCGGCGCTGAATCTCCAGCATCAGTATCGTCCCCGGCTGCAGCGCCAGCGTCGGAAAAACATCCTCCCACAGCATATCGCCCCAGCCGAGCGGGGCATGAAGGTCGCCCAGTCCGTAGGCCAGATTCTCGGACTCGACGGGCGTCCAGAGGTTGCGCGGCGCCCCGAAGCAGTCATGGACGTGCAGATGGTTGGCTTGCGGGGCGAAGCTGCGGCAGGACTCGCCGTAGTCCTGCCCCAGAAGCTGGGTCTGAATCCGCGCATGGCCGAAGTCGAGCGTACCCCGCACCCAGTCATGGCCCAGGGCCGCGAGTTCCCCGGCCAGTTCAGCCGGCGCGGCTGTATGCTCGTCCTGGCCATAGACGAAGACGTTTTCGACGCAGAGGCGCACGCCTGCCGCAGCGGCGGCGTCGCCCATCTCCGCCAGGGCGTCGCGCTGAACATCGTAGAGCCGCGCATGCTCGGCGTGGGTCGTCGCCTTGACGATGCCGCTGTGCACCACCATCACCTCGGCGCCGATCTCCCCACAGAGCTGGAGAAAAGTCCGGCAGACCCGCTTGTGCAGATCCAGATGCATCCAGTCCATGAAGTTGATGGCGATGGGTCCGTGAACGCTGTAGCGCAGCGGCCTCGCGTCGATAAGCGACTTCAGGCGCGCCAGCTTGTCCGGCAGGATGCGAGCCCCGGCGACGATGTCCTCATCGCAGAGCGAAAGCTCGACATAGTCGACACCCAACTCCACCGCCCGATCCAGAAAGGCCGGCAGCGCCTCCATATCAGGCGAACCGCCCATGGTGCTGACACCGATCCCCTTGATGATCCCCGTTTCCGTCATTGCCAAGCGCTCCCCAGCAAGGTGTTCGCAAAGCCGCCGGCCTTCCCGCGCAAGGTCCCCTCGCCCGGATCGTCCGCGGGAGGGAGCCGGCCAGAGGCCCGACTCCATCCTCAGCGGTCAGCTTAATCCAATGCAGTGACACCGTGGTGACGATCTTGTCTGCAGTGCCGCCGGCGGCACAAAACCGGCGTCAGCACAAAAAAAGAGGCCCCGCCGCTTGGCGGGGCCTCCGGTACTGGAGCTTAAACCGGGTACTGGAGCCTAAAGAAGTCGCCGGCTGGCCGCTTAGTTCCAGCCTGCCCGGTCGAAGATCTTCTGGGCGTCCGGCTGGTTCTCGCCATAGACAGCCACGTTCAAGGCATCGGTCTCGAAGTTGCCAAGCGACTTCAAGGCCTCGTTCGGCTCGATCCCCGGCACGACCGGATACTCGTTGTTGCCGTCGGCGAAGTAGCGCTGGGCCTCCGCGCTCGCCAGGTACTCGAGGAACTTCACAGCCGCTTCCTTGTGCGGGGCGTTCTTCAGCACGCCGGCGCCGGACACGTTCACGTGGGTTCCGCGGTCCCCCTGGTTCGGGAATACCCATCCGATCTTCTCGGCCAGCCCCTTGTCCTTTTCGCCGGGGTTGGTCATCAGGCGGACGAAGTAGTAGGTGTTGCCGACAGCCACTTCGCACTCACCCGCGCCGATGGCGCGGATCTGATCGGTATCGCCGCCAACGGGGTCGCGGGCGAAGTTCGCGACCATACCCTTGGCCCACTCCTCGGCGGTGCCCTCGCCATGGGCTGCGATGATCGAGCTCATGAGGGACAGGTTGTAGATGTTGGAGCTGCTGCGAATGCAAACGCGGCCCTTCCACTTGGGATCGGCCAGGTCCTCATAGCTCTTGATCTCGTCCGGCTGCACCTTGGCTTTGTCGTAGTAGATGACGCGGGCGCGCGTCGAGAAGCCGTACCAATGTCCATCGGGATGACGCAGGTTCTCGGGAATCGCATTGGTCAGCGCATCGCTCTTCACGGGCTGGAAAAGCCCTTCCTGGTCGGCCCGCCAGAGCCGCCCGGCATCGACCGTCAGAAACACATCGGCGGGGCTGTTGGCGCCCTCGCTCTTGATGCGTTCGATCAAGGCATCGCCCTTGCCCTCGATGCGATTGATCTCGATTCCGGTCTGCTTGGTGAAGTTCTCGTAGAGCGCCTCATCGGTCTGGTAGTGACGCGACGAGTAGAGGTTCAACACCTCCTGTGCCTGGGCGGACGTGCCGAGCGCCACCACTGCAGCACAAACGGCGGCTGCTAGAGCCCTCCGGCGGCCAACGATCATTGTAATCCTCCGAGTGTTTCGTAGTGCCCTGAACGGGCTTCGGCGCGGATGATAGTCATTCTCAATGAACGAGTAAATGAAAATCATTCTCACTCGCCCCGGTATCGGCATGCGCCCAAGCCCAGGATTCCGCGCGGCTGGAGAAGTATAATCAAAAAGACTATAATCAAAACAAAGTAATAATTCCCGACAGAGCTGAATTACAAGCCAAAAAACCGCCAACGGCGCTAACGCAAAATTAAAGGGATTCGAATGAATGTGATCCCGAAGTAAATCGGCGCACAACTGCGTGCCGCTGCTTTGGGGAACACTATTGGAGCAATTAGGATGTCTAAGACCAGCCTCTTGAAGGGGATTCTGGCGGGCGCGGCCGTTTCTGTCTTCGCCTCTGCCGCTTTTGCCAGCGACGAGCACGTCGCGCCGATGACCGAGTTTGCGAACTCCACGGTCAAGAACTGGATCACCGACAGCACGGTGGTCAATGCCATCAAGGCACAGAACGAGCGTCATGCCGGTCTCAGCCAGGCTGATATCGACAAGATGGACAAGGACTGGCGTGCCCAGACGGACGCCAGCAGCCGGCCGATGATCGATGCCGTCCTGAGCAACGCCCTTTCTGCCTATCTCAACAAGCAGAAGGAAAGCATGCAGGGCATGGTGACCGAGATTTTCGTGATGGACAATCGCGGACTCAACGTCGGCCAGAGCGACGTTACCTCCGACTACTGGCAGGGTGACGAAGCCAAGTGGCAGAAGACCTACAGCGCTGGCCCGAATGCGATCTTCATCGATGAAGTCGAGATGGACGAGTCGACGCAGACCTTCCAGTCGCAGCTCAGCATGTCCATCGTCGACCCGGCGAGCGGCGAGGTCGTCGGCGCGATCACGATCGGTGTCAACGTCGACGCTCTCTAGTCGCTGAAGGATCGAAACGGTTTTGAGCAGTAATCCGGCCGAGCGGTTGGCTGGCCGAAGGAGTACCCTATGACCGACGCAAAAACGTCAGCCCCAACCTCCTCCGGTGCCGAAAAGGCCCTGCGCAAGCGCTCGGCCGGATTCTCCAGGCTCTCCGTCGTCCGCAAGGTCATTCTGACCGTCGCGGCGATGGCCTCTCTGGTGCTCATTACCCTCGTTGCAATCGGGATCAATCAGACGAGCCGGGTGCTCGTGGCGACCGGCGAATCCGGGTTCACCACGATGACCCGCCTCATCACCAACAACGCGGCTGGCGGCATCCGCTGGAAAAAGGCGGAATCCATCGAAGCCGCCTACATCGATTTCGCCAATGCCGAGGATACGGCAATCGCCAACGTGGTTGCGCTGGACAAGGAAGGAACGGAGCTGATCCGCTTCGACTCCAGCTCCCTGCCGCACGGCGACATCGCTGCCTTCGTAGAGAAAGCCAGAGGCTCGGAAGAGCGCCTGGTGGAAGAAACGCCGACGCACATTCTCGTCTCCAGCCCTGCCCTCTCGCCCAAGGACGGATCCTTCATCGGATCAGTGATCATTGCCTGGTCGATCGAGCAGCTGAACGAGGAGATTACCGCTGCCATGGTGCAGCAGACTGCGGTTGCGCTGATTGCGCTGGCCCTGCTGGTCACGCTGTTGAGCATGGTGACGTCGCGCCTGGTCGGCAAACCGCTGAAGATGATGACCGACACCATGGGCCGGCTTGCCGATGGCGATACCGGGGTCGACGTTCCGGCAATGGAACGCCAGGACGACATCGGCGACATCGCCCGCATGGTGCAAACCTTCAAAACCAATGCCATTGAACTCGACCGTTCGACGGCGGCCCGGGAAGCGGAGAAGGCCAAGGCTGAGGAAGAAAAGCGCAAGGCCATGAACAGCCTGGCCGACGACTTCGAATCGAACGTCAAGGCGGTTGTCGAGGGCGTTGGCGCGGCCTCCGACCAGGTCCAGTCCACGGCCCAGTACATGTCGGAAACGGCGGAGCGCGCCAACCGCCAGACGGCTGCGGTGGCCTCCGCGACTGAGCAGGCCGCCAACAACGTCCAGACCGTCGCCAGCGCCGCCGAGGAGCTCAGCGCCTCCATTCAGGAGATCAGCCGCCAGGTGGCCCAGTCGACCAAGATCTCCAATGCCGCCGCCGATCAGGCCCGCAATACCAACAGTGAAGTGGAAATGCTGGCTCAGGCGGCCCAGAAGATCGGCGACGTGGTGACCATGATTCAGGACATCGCCGAGCAGACCAACCTGCTGGCCCTGAACGCGACCATCGAAGCCGCGCGGGCCGGCGAGGCCGGCAAGGGCTTTGCGGTCGTCGCTTCGGAGGTGAAGCAGCTGGCCACCCAGACCGCGAAGGCGACCGAAGAGATCCGCCAGCAGATCAACGACATCCAGTCCGCAACCGGCGGCGCGGTGGACTCGATCGCGCAGATCACTTCGACCATCGAAGAGGTCAACGGGATTGCCGCCGGCATCGCCGCCGCCGTGGACGAGCAGACCGCAGCCACGCAGGAGATCTCCCGCAACGTCCAGTTGGCCTCCGCCAGCACCAACGAGGTCTCTTCCAACATCGGGGAAGTGACCAACGCCGCGGAGGCCTCCGGTGAGTCCGCAAAGACAATGCTCAGCGCGGCCAACGACCTTGCCGGACAGTCGTCGACGCTGCGCAAGCAGGTGGAGAGCTTCCTCACCAGCGTGCGTGCCAGCTGAGCCGCGGCACGCGGCTCGCAAACCAGCTCGCCCAACTGACAAACGGGGGGCTAGACGGGCAGCGCCACCTTGAGACGCAGCATGTCCTCACCGGGCGTGTCGATCTCCAGATCGCTGCCCAGCCGCTTTGCCAGAACCCGCGTGAAGTAGCTGTGGGCCCCGCGCGGGCTCAACTCGCCGATGTCGATGTTCTCGTCGAGCCCGGCCAGGCTCTCCGGGCGCAGATGGGCGTCCTGCCCGCTGGCGGTGACGACAAGATCCCGGGGGCTTGCCTCCCCGCCGATCTCAACGGTGAGCTTGCCACCCCTCGGCAGCGCCTCATGGGCCAGCGCCACCATGTTCATGACCATCTTGCCGGCGCCATCGGGCAGGCCCTCCGGCGCAGCGATGGTTGCCCAGTCCAGTTCCGATTTCGAGGCTTGCAAGAGGCCCGCAGCGAGATCGCGCAGCGGGGTCAGATCGGTGCCGACACGCGCGCCTGCCATGCCATAGGCAAGCCGGAAGAACTGCAGGATCGCCGAGGCCTGGCGGGCGGAATTGCTGGTCAGCTGCATTGCGTCATCGGCCATGCCGAACTCGTCGTCGGCCAAAAGCTCCAGCCCGTTGCCGACGGCCCCGATCGGTCCCACAAGATCGTGGCAGAGCCGCGACGCCAGGAGTTCCGCGACGCGCAGATCAATCATTGTTTGCATGCTTTCCAGGTCCCACTCGCTAGCCCCGAAGTAAACATCCTTATACACTAACTGCTGAGCGAAAACAGCGAGGCGAACCATGACCTTACATCTCAGCCCCGGCATGCGCGTGCGCCACCCCGGCCGGCCCGAGTGGGGTGTGGGGCAGATCCAGTCGGTGGTCGCCGAAAGGGTGACGGTGAACTTCGAAAACGCCGGCAAGCTGCTGATCATCGCCACCGAGGTTGACCTGGAGATCGTCGGGGAAGACCGTGCCTGACCGCGCGGCGGCGGGTGGCCGGCTCTTTCGCTTGGCCCGGATTCTCGGCCTTTCGGTCGTGGTCGGCGCAGGCTCGGCGCCCGCCGCCGCTCCCGTCTCCTCCCCCGCCTCCGCCCAGTCGGTGCCCGACCAGGCCCTGCACCAGGCCGCCCGCAGCGACGACACAGCGCTGGCCGCCTTTGCGCTGGAACGCGGGGGCGACCCGGAGACGCGCGACCAGTTGGGCAACACCGCCCTTCAGGTCGCCGCGATCTATGGCAGCGCCGGGGTGGCGGCCGTTCTGCTGGGCGGCGGCGCTGACCCTGCTGCGGCGACGCCCGACGACGACTGGACTGCGCTCCACTACGCGGCTTACGAGGGTCACGACCGGGTCGCCAAGGTCCTGATAGAGGCCGGCGCCCCCCTGGAGGCCCGGGAGCGCGACTATGGCAACACGCCTCTGCTGGTGGCGGCGCGCCGCAACAAGCGCGCAGTGGTCTCGGTGCTGTTGGCCGCCGGAGCGGATCATGAAGCGCGGGACCTGCGTGACGGCAACACGGCCCTCATCAACGCAGCCTTCGATCCTCTGGCGGCGACCGTCGTGGCCGAGTTGCTGGCCGCCGGAGCCCGGCCTGATACAGCAGCGGACGACGGCATGACGGCACTGATGGCAGCCGCCCGCGCGGGCGCGGAAGGCAGTCTTCAGATGCTGCTGGCCGGCGGCGCGGAGGTCGGCAGCAGACGGCGCGACGGCTGGACCGCACTCCACCTCGCCGCGGCCCACGGCCACACCCCTTTCTTCGATGACCTCGTTGCCGCCGGCGCCGCGGTCGATCAACGCGCCGCCGAGGGGGAGACGCCTCTCGGCCAGGCGATCCAGGCCGGCCATGTCGACAGCGTCATCGCATTGCTGGAAGCCGGAGCGAACATCGAGCAGCCCGGGCGCAGCGGGCGGCCGCCGGTGGTGCTTGCCGCCATGAACGGCCAGGCCGGCGCACTCTACGTGCTGCTCAATGCCGGCGCCGACACCGATGCACGTGAAGCGGAAACCGGCAACACCGCCCTTATGCTGGCCGCCAACCGGGCACGCCTGGAGGAGGTCCGGCTACTCCTGGGCGCCGGGGCCGACGTGGCCTTGAAGGCCAAGGACGGCTGGACCGCGCTCCAGGCCGCGACGATGATCGGCGACGACGAAATAGCGGCTCTGCTGCGTCAGGCGGGCGCCCGGGAGTAACGCCGCAGGCAAAGCCTTGATGACCGGGCATCGCAGAGCTATTTGACGAGGAAGTCCACTCTGCGGTCCCGGCGGTCGATCAAGCCCTCCTCTTCCAAGGCGGCCAGCGTGCGATACACGACCTCATGGGAAAGGCCGATCTCGCTCGAGACCTCCTTCCACGAGCGCTTGATCTCGAGGCTGTGTTCGCCAGGCTCGCGGATCCACTCGAGATAGGACAACAGCCGGGAGCGCGCGGACTTCATGGCCATGATCTCCATACCTGCACGAAGCGACTGCACCTGGCGCGCCAGATGAGCCATGGCCTTGAGACCGATCTCGGCATCGCTCCGAAAGGCTTCGAGAACCTCCTGCTTCGAAACCACCTTAACGCGCGACGGGCGCTCGGCCACCGCATCGCAGTGGTATCTTTCGGCAAAGAGCGAGGCTTCGGCGATCGTCTCTCCATCGCCGGCGGCCTGGAGGCACAGCACCGAGCCCTCGGGCGCGTACCTGAGCAGACGGACCCGTCCGGACGCGACGAAAAAAAGGCTTACCACGGGATCGCCGGCGCTGAAGAGGTGCTGACCGGCTTCGAGGCTGCGGGTCCGCGCACCGCCTGCGAAGAAAGGTTCGAAGATGTCCTGCGGCCGGCCCATATCGAGGCGATCATAGGCGCATTTCAGGGGCGCCGCCAACGGGCCCTTGGCGCTGAGAGCCTTCGGGCAGACAATCGGGCCAGGGCGCCCTGGTCTGGCCTGCCGGCAGAGGCCTCCCGTTCGCGCCGACGAGGGGAGCCTCTCAGGAGTTCAGGAGTTCTACCGTGCGGTCCTTGCGGCTGATCAGACCCTCGTCCTCAAGGACCGCCAGCGTGCGGTAGACGACTTCGTGGGAAAGGCCGATCTCGGTTGCGATCTCCTTCCACGAGTCCTTGATGACCAGGCTGTCTTCGCCAGGTTCGCGGATCCAGTCGAGGTAGGTCAACAGCCGCGCGCGCGCCGATTTCATTGCGACGATCTCCAGGCGCGCATGCAGAGACTCGATCTGCCGCGTCAGGTGGGCCATGGCCCTGATGCTGACCGCACAGTCCGACATCAGACTCCGGAGGATCTCACGCTTCGGCGCCACCTTCACCCGCGAAGGCCGCTCCGCAACGGCATCGCAGTGATAGACGTCTTCGAATAGGGAAGCCTCGGCGAGCGTCTGCCCCTGCCGCGCGGTCTGCAGGCACAAGATCGAACCTTCCGGCCCGTACCTGACAAGGCGAACGCGGCCGGAATCGACAAAGTAAAGGCTCTCGACAGGGTCCCCGGCAGCGAAGAGATGCTGCCCGACCTCAAGGTCGCGATGGCGCACCGGCCCCTTAAAAAGAGGCTCCAAAAGATCACTGAACTTCGGCGGCTGGCTCATATGATTGCGATCATACACGCTTCCCTTCAGCTCTGTCATCTTCGTCGCGTGAAGACCAATTGCTTTTTTGAATCCGAGCGCCCGGATTTCTCTGCCTATGTCTTCGCGGAGATTGGTTGACCTGTACTCCTTTGGCTGATCGCCGCAGCCAAGAGGACGAGGAAGACCGTCGAGCAGCTGGCCTCGGATGATTGCGGCGGCGTGCTTGCATGAAATGACTTTGCCTGCGGGCCCTTTCGGTTCGCAGAACGGGAGCGCTCGCCCAGGCGTCGGCGTTTCCAAATGCTTGTGTTGAGTCGCCCGCAGCGAGATTTGGATATGGAACTGAGTGAATGAGACGCCCCAACAAACCGCATGTCGCAGGCAAAGCCTGCAGGAAGACATGAACGCGCAAGCGTCGACATCCCCAATGCCTGCAGGCTGCTGGAGCCTCTGCCACAAACCGGATCGATTACACGATCTGCCGGGAGCCTTCGCGTGAACAACAGGAGACCTGTCCGACCCCCTAGGTGCTGACCGGAGTGCCGGTGCCAGACCTTTGATCACTCTCACCGTCGCCGCAGAAAGCTTGGAGTCATGTCATGTGATTCTCGGTACGGGGGCCTTTTGCGCCCGTTACCCCCAATGGTTGGAAAGTGTTGGAGCCGCCTCCAGTGCAGGACCGCGGAAAGTCGGTCGTGACCGGACCCGGCACAGGGCCGAAGGAATGCGAAGAACGCGAGCTCCTGAACCGGATCGCCGCCGGCGATCAGCTCGCCATGAACCGCTTCTATGCTCTCTATCAGAAAAGAGTATTCGCCTTCGTGCTCAATCGCCTGAAAGACGGCAACGAATCCCAGGAAGTGGTCAACGATGTGATGTGGGAAGTCTGGAAGAGCGCCGGCAGCTTCGAGGGGCGATCGCGGATCTCCACCTGGGTCTTCGGCATCGCCTACTTCAAAGCGGTGGACCGCCTGCGAAAGCGAAAGGCCGTCGAGACGATAGAGTTGGTGCCGGACAGTCTCCAGGACGATGGACCGGACGCCGTGTCTGCGGTGTTCTCCGAGGAAGTGTCGCAGGCTGTCGCCAAGGCGATGGGGGATCTGTCCCCCGAGCAACGCGCGCTGGTCCACCTGGCGTTCTTCGAGGACCTGAGTTATGGCGAAATTGCCGAGATCGTCGCCTGCCCCGTCGGTACGGTGAAAAGCCGGATGTCGCGGGTGAGATCGATCCTGTCGGGTGCGCTCGCAACCCTACGCGAAACGAACCCGTGAAGTCCGGTCCGGGCTCCCGCTGCGTCCCGATGCAGCAGTCCGGATGACCTTTCCGGGCGGCGGATTACAGACGCACGTTGGAGGTCGAGAAGAGGTCTGCCGAGCTGATCCCGTAGAAGCTCAGAATGACGGCGCTCAAAACCGCAATCAGAATGGCGACGACGCTTCCGATGACAACTGATTTCATGGGTCCTAGATTCCTCGCAAGATAAAGCCTCAGTCCAGGTATCACCGGCGCACGGCACGATGGATGCAGGACGCAGGAGGCGGTCGGGTCATTGGCCGAGCCTTTCCTGTACCGGCTCTGCACCTGTGGTCGGTTGCGCGGGGCCGGTCACCTGCTTGAGATAGGCGATCAGCTCCGCACGGTCTTCGGCCGAAGGCATCCGCTGCACCGGCATCTTGCTGCCCGGCGTGTAGCGGTCCGGGCCCTCGTCAAACAGCCGGTCGATGGTCTCCGCACTCCAGATGATCGAGCTTCCGCGCAGCGCTGCGGAGTAGTTGTAGCCCTCCACCGTCCCGGCACGCCGCCCGAAGACGCCGTAAAGGGTCGGACCGGCCCGGTTGGCACCGTCTGCCGTCGTGGTGTGGCAGGCGACACAGGTTCGAAACAGCTTGGCTCCCCGGCTGCCTTCGTGCGCCGCCGCTGCAACCGCCGGCTCGTCATCGGCATCGCCCACCCTGGTATCGCTAGGGCCAATTTCGCTGCGCGCCTCCAGGTCCCAAAGCCGGGTCACCGAATCGGCGCCGGCTGAAAGCAGCTGCCGCCCGTCGGGCGTAAAGGCCAGGGCCCAGACCGGTTGGCGGTGACCGGTGAGAGAGGTCACGATGCGGCGCCCTTCGATGTTCCAAAGGTTGACGGTGCCGTCGACCCCCGCGGAGGCGGCGAAGCGCCCATCCGGCGAGACCGAAACCGCAAAAACCGGCCCGTTATGACCGCGCAGAACCGCCAGCTGGTCGCCGGTCGTCAGATCCCAAAGGCGCACCGTTTCGTCCACCGAAGCGGAAAGCGCGTACTGGTCGCCCGGCAGGAAGGACAGGGCGTTGACCCCGAAGTCATGTCCCTCCATGACCCTAAGCAATTCCGGGCGCTGGCCATCGGCTGCCAGGGACCAGAGGCGGATCGAGGAGTCGTAGCTGCCGGTCAGGAGATAACGCCCGTCGCGGGAGAAGGCGACCGAGTTCACATTGCTGCGGTGCTCGTCGAGGACATGGGTGGCCTGCCGGCTGGTCAGGTCCCAGAGGCGGACAGTCTGGTCCCAGCCGGCCGAAGCGGCCAGGCGTCCGTCCGGCGCCACCGCAACCGCCGCGACCTTGCCCTGGTGGCCTTCGAAAACATGCTCCAGCCTCCCGCTCTGGAGATCCCACAGCCGCAGCGTGCCATCGTCGCTGGCCGACAGGGCCTGGCGCCCCTCGTCTGCCAGGGCCACGGCATTCACCGCCCCCTCATGATCGTCGAGAACCTGCAGGGCGCGCTGGCTTGCAAGATCCCAGACGATCAGGCTGTAGTCGAAGCTGGCCGTGACGGCGCGCGATCCGTCGGGAAACACCGCAACGCCCTTGACGAAACCGCCGTGACCGCGCAGCTCGGCCTGCACGGCGGTGCCCGCCATAATCAGGGGCAGACTGAGAAGCGCGGCGCGGCAACAGCCGCGCAGTATCGCGAGCGCCGCGGAAAAGGCGCGCAGCGGATCAGCGTGCTTCGAAGGGTTCATTGGCTGTCGATTTGCCGAGGTTGTCGACCAGGGGCGGCACCATGGCGCGCGCCACCCGCTCCGCATCCGGGGACTGCAATTCGTAGTAGGCATCGCCCTGCCACAGCACCTCGCCATTGGCCTGATCCCGCAGCACGGCGTTGATGTGGAAAACGCTGGTGCCGACACCCTGGGCTTCCTGGCGCCCGCCGAGAACGCTGTCTTGCGTGTTCGACCAGACATTCACGTTCACGTCGACCTCCACGTCGTCGCTCCCGTCCTGGCGGGACGGATCGTCGCCTCTTCCCGAGCGGGCGGAGACACTGCCGAGGCTCGGGCGCCGCGGGGCCTGTTCGGCCGGAATGATCTTCGACTCAAACAGCAGCAGCAGACCGGTCTTGGCCTCTGCGACTTTGCGCTCATTGGCCTGCAGCTCCGTCTCGAACTCCGCCTTGAGCTGCAGATTGAGATCGTTGTCGTCATAGGGCGTGACGGTGATCGGCGCGGCCGCAGAGAAGTCCTTGAAGGCCTGGCTGGTGATCATGCCCGGCGCCTGCGGCCCGCCGGCCTGGGCCAACTGGGGGTCGGCCGCACGGATAGGGTCCGGCCCCGTCACCAACGCAGCGACGACGATCCCGATGGCCGCGGCAAACGCTGCGCCCGAGATCTTCATCGCCTTCCCCGCTTTATCCGCACCACGTTCTCACGCATAGCGCCTCCACGGCAGTCAGCCGGCGTTCGACAGAGCTCGCTCATGACAAACGCAGGCAACCGGGTGAAGTCAAGAAACCTCCTTGGGTCATGCCGACAAGGCGGTTCCGCGCGGCGCCCTTCATCTTCGACGCCCTCAGAAAGGGCGCCCGCCGCCGGCCGCCGGCGGCGGAAGATCGTAGCCGCTGTTGCGGTGGCGGAACGACGGCAGCAGATCGCCGCTCTCCTGGTCGATCGCCAGAATATGCACCTGGAAGGTTGCGTTGCTCGAGCCCTCGGGCTGCATCACGGTCAGCAGCCAGATCGCGCGGCCGTCGCGTTCGCCCGGGCGCACGCGCAGAACCTCGACGCCGAACTCTTCCGCGATGCGCTCGGCCGCCGCTTCCTTGGTCACCGCCGCGGTTGCCGGCGAGGACAGCATCAATGGGGCCGTGAAGAGGGCGCCAGCGAACAGGGCGACCGCAGCGATGCCAAGGCACAGGCTGCGAAGCGGCTTAGGGCACACCATCGGGTGGACCTCCTTTCTTGCCGGCTCTTGCCGGAAGCCTTCCGGCCGGCCTACTCGGCGGGTTGCGAGCGGTTGCCGGTCACCTGGGCTGCCCAGACCGAGTGGTGCTCGCGCGCCCAGTTGGAGTCCACCTGACCGCTGCCCATGGCATCGAAGGCACCTTCCATGCCGACGGAGCCGATGTAGATATGACCGATCACAATGGCAATGAGCACCAGCGAGACGATGGCGTGCCAGACCTGCGAGAGCTGCATTTCCTGCAGCATCGTCAGCTGCGTCGGCAGACTGAGGCCGAAGATGTTCAGGAACTCGAAGGTCTTGCCGAAAAAGGCGAACTCGAAGGGAAACATCAAGGCGATCCCCGAGACGCTGACGGAACCGCCACCGAGGATCACGGCCCAGAAGATGAACTTCTGCCCGGCATTGAATTTCGCAGCCGGCGGATGCACGCCCTTGGAGAAGAGCCCGCCGCCCTTGGCCAGCCACTGCAGGTCCATCTTGTTGGGAATGTTGTGGCGCACCCAGAGCACGAACATCATCACGACGCCGACCATGAAGGCGAAGGAGAGGAAGTTGTGCGCGTACTTCCCGCCGATGCTGATGGCGGTGAAGATCTCCGGCCCGAGAACCGGCAGCAGCACATGGCGCCCGTAGAGCATGTTCAGCCCGGTCAGGGCCAGAACGATAAAGGACACGGCGGTCAGCCAGTGGGCTGTCCGCTCGATGAGGTTGAAGCGCTCCACCGTCGTTCCGCTGGGACCGGCATCGATTTTGATACGGCCGCGCAGGACGAAGAACAGCGCGACGACGATGATGATCCCCAGCATGGTCCAGGCACCGTAGACCGTGACCGGCCCGTTGCGGATGGCGCGCCAGTTGTCGCCTTCCGACTGGATCAGGAAGGCCGCCTGCGGGTCGGGGATGGAGACCGTTCCTTCGACGCCGCCGCGCACGGCACGCCACATCTCGCTGTCGGCCTCGCTGCCCAGCACGTTGCCGGGCACCTCTCCGCCGGTCGGGCTTTCCTCTGCCACCGGCGTGCTCGACTGCTGCCCCCAGGCTGCGGAGGTCAGGCCGCCGAAGGCGAAGAGGACCGCGGCCAGCAGCACGACGGCAAACGGCAGAAGGCTGAAAACGCGGTCGGCGCGGGCAGCGGCGGCCGGCGTTGCATGTCTTTTGTCAGCTAGGCTTCGCATCACAAGACTCTTCGTTCAGCGGGTTGTTCCATGGGGTTCGGTGAAAGGCTCCGGACGATCCGTATGGCGGCGCATTGTCGCCGGGGTCCGCAGCTTGGACCGCACGGGGCTAGTCGCCCTGCAGCGAGGTGCGGGCCCGCAGGGCGTCGCGGGTTTCTTCGGAAAGCTCGGTGTCTGCCGGCCCCAGATAGGTTCCCTTTTCGTAGCGCAGGATGCGCCCCTGTTCATCCTCGTCGCAGGCCGCAAGGCCAAGCATCAGGACCGCACCAAGAGATAAGGGAATCAAGGATTTCAGCGCCATAACGACTCTCATTCCTCCGATCGAGGCAAGCAGCACAAACGGTTATGGTTAATTTTCTGTTTATGGAGACGCTGGGCCTGCCGCCCCTCGCTGCCGTTTCGTGCCGTTCCACGCGGTCTGCCGGGATGGGAAGGGGCGGCGCAGAGACGCCGCCCCCCTCATCACGAAGCTGCCCGGTCAGGCACTTCGAATGGCGTCCCGAAGCCGGATCAGGATCCGGACTTCTGGTCGTAGGCGGTACCCCAGCCCCAGGCGCCGGACCCGAAGCCGCGGGCGACGACGCGCTCGCGGTAGATGTCCGACACCATGTCGCCGTCACCGGCGAGCAGGGCCTTGGTCGCACACATCTCCGCACAGAGCGGCAGCTTGCCCTCGGCCAGGCGGTTGCGCCCGTACGCCGAGAACTCCGCTGCGGACATGTCCTCTTCCGGCCCGCCGGCACAGAAGGTGCACTTGTCCATCTTGCCGCGGCTGCCGAAGTTGCCCGCCTGCGGATACTGCGGCGCGCCGAAGGGACAGGCGTAGAAGCAGTAGCCGCAGCCGATGCAGAGGTCCTTGGAGTGCAGCACAACACCGTCTTCGGTCTCGTAGAAGCAATCCACCGGGCAGACCGCCATGCAGGGCGCGTCCGAGCAGTGCATGCAGGCCACGGAGATCGACCGCTCACCGGGCTGGCCATCGTTGATGGTCACCACCCGGCGCCGGTTGACGCCCCAGGGCACCTCATGCTCGTTCTTACAGGCCGTGACACAGGCATTGCACTCAATGCAGCGCTCAGCATCACAGAGGAATTTCATACGTGCCATGAGTCAGCTCCTCCCTTATGCCGGCTCAATACGGCAGAGCGTGGCTTTGGTTTCCTGCATATTGGTCACCGAATCGTAGCCATAGGTCTGCGCTGTATTGCAGGCTTCACCGAGTACGTAGGGATCAGCGCCCTTGGGATACTTGGACCGCTGATCCTCGCCTTGCCAATGGCCGCCGAAGTGGAAGGGCATGAAGGCCACGCCCCGCCCGACACGCTCGGTCACCATGGCTTTCACCTTGACCTTGGCGCCCTCAGGGCCATGCACCCAGACCATCGCCCCGTCGCGAACGCCGTTGTTGTTGGCGTCCACCGGG
Organism: Rhodospirillales bacterium BBD 1991-14; assembly: GCA_001657395.1. Lineage (GTDB taxonomy): Bacteria > Pseudomonadota > Alphaproteobacteria > Kiloniellales > Kiloniellaceae > Pelagibius. The sequence continues at coordinate 48,022 of LYSY01000010.1, forward strand.
TTGATCTCCACGAACATGTCCTGCTGGAGCTCCGCCAACCAGGGGTTCGACCGGGTCTCGTCGCCGCCACCCTCGTACTCGACCAGACGGCCGGAGGTGAGGATGATCGGGAAGTCGGTCGAGAAGTCCTTGTCCTGGATCGACTTGTAGAGGATCGGCAAGCGATACATCTTGCGGTCCTCGTAGGTCGGGTAGTCGGCCACCAGATCACGCCTTGAGGTGTAGAGCGGCTCGCGGTGCGTGGGCACCGGATCCGGGAAGTTCCACACCACGGTGCGGGCCTTGGCATTGCCGAAGGGCGCACAGCCGTGCTTGATGGCGACCCGCTGGATACCGCCGGAAAGGTCGGTCTTCCAGTTGGTCTTGTCGCCGGCGATCTTTTCGATCGTCGCCCGCTCGTCGTCGGTCAGGTCCTTGTCCCAGCCCAGCTTCTTCAGCATGGCCATCGTGAATTCCGGATATCCGTCCTTGACTTCCGAATCCACCGGATAGGAGCCTTCGGCCAGGAGGTTGTCGCCCTCCCGCTCGACGCCGAAGCGTGCGCGGAAGCAGAGACCGCCCTCGGCCACCGGCTTGGAGGTGTCGTAGAGCACCGGGGTGCCCGGATGACCCATCTCCGCCGTGCCCCAGCAGGGCCAGGGCATGCCGTAGTAGTCGCCATCGGCCGGTCCGCCGCGGGCCTGCAGAGTCGTCTTGTCGAAGGTCTGCTGGTTGGCCATGTGCAGCTTCAGGCGCTCCGGCGACTGGCCGGTGTAGCCGATGGTCCACATGCCGCGATTGAACTCACGGGTGACGTCCTCGATCAGCGGCTCGTTGTTCTCGACCTTGATGTTCTTGAACATCTCGTCGCCGAAGCCGAGCTTCTTGGCCAGGAGATACATGATCTCGTGGTCCGTCTTGGACTCCCACAGCGGCTCCATGATCTTCTCGCGCCACTGGATCGAACGGTTGGAGGCCGTCACCGAGCCGTAGGTCTCGAACTGGGTCGCCGCGGGCAGCAGATAGGTGCCGTCCTTACGGTCGTTCATCACCGCCGCCATCGTCGGATAGGGATCGATGATGACCAGCATGTCGAGCTTTTCCATCGCCTTCTTCATGTCGGGCAGACGGGTCTGCGAGTTCGCCGCATGCCCCCAGAAGACCATGGCCCGGAGATTATCGTTCTGATCGATATTCTCCTTGGCTTCGAGCGCCAGATCGAACCAGCGGGAAACCGGCACGCCGGACTTCTCCATCATGTCCTTGCTGGCAAAGCGGCTCTTCAGCCACTCGTAGTCGACATCCCAGACACGCGACCAGTGCTTCCACGAACCGGTCTTCAGGCCGTAGTAGCCCGGCAGGGTGTGGCAGAGCACGCCCAGGTCGGTGGCGCCCTGCACGTTGTCGTGGCCGCGGAAGATGTTGGTGCCGCCGCCCGAAGTGCCGATCACGCCGAGGGCCAGGCCCAGGACGCAGTAGGCGCGGGTGTTGTTGTTGCCGTTGGTGTGCTGGGTGCCGCCCATGCACCAGATGATGGTGAAGGGACGGTTGTTGGCCAGCGTCCGCGCCACGCGCTTCAACTGGGAGCCCGGCACGCCGGTGACCCGCTCGGTCTCCTCAGGCGTCCACTTGGCGACTTCGGCCTTGATCTGGTCCAGACCCCAGACGCGCTGGCGGATGAACTCCTTGTCTTCCCACTTGTTCTCGAAGACGTGCCAGAGGATGCCCCAGATGAGGCCCACGTCGGTGCCCGGGCGGAAGCGCACGTACTCATCGGCATGGGCGGCCGTGCGCGTGAAACGCGGGTCGCAGACGATGAAGGGTGCGTTGTTCTGCTCCTTGGCCTTCAGCATGTGCTGCATGGCCACCGGATGGGCTTCGGCCGGATTGCCGCCGATCTGGAAGATGGCGCGCGAGTTGTGGATATCGTTGTAGCTGTTGGTCATCGCGCCATAGCCCCAGGTGTTGGCAACACCCGCGACCGTGGTCGAGTGACAGATCCGCGCCTGGTGGTCTCCGTTGTTGGAGCCCCAGAAGGCGTAGAACTTGCGGAAGAGATAGGCCTGCTCGTTGTTGTGCTTGGCAGAGCCCAGCCAGTAAACGGAATCGGGACCGGAGCTGCCGTAGATCTCCAGCATCTTGTCGCCGATTTCGTTGATGGCCTGATCCCAGGAGATCTTGGTCCACTTACCGTCGACCAGCTTGGTCGGATGCTTCAGGCGGCGTTCGCCGTGGGCATGCTCGCGCACCGAGGCGCCCTTGGCGCAGTGGGCGCCGAGATTGAAGGGGCTGTCCCAGCCGGGCTCCTGCCCGGTCCAGACGCCGTCCTGCACCTCGGCAATCACCGTGCAGCCCACAGAGCAGTGCGTGCACACGGACTTCACAAGCTTTACGTCGCCTGTCGCCGCAGAGGCCGCCTCGGCCTTCTTCACCATCCCGAAGGGAACCGTGGCAGCGGCGGCGCCGCCGGCTGCCAAGCCGGATCGTTTCAGGAATGTGCGGCGGTCAATAGCGCTTCCGGAAGCACCGGCAAACGCCTTTGACAAACGGGGGCCATTCGCAACCCCATTCGTCCTTTTGGTAAGCATTGACCTCTCCCTAATTCGCGGTCGGTACGGTGGGGCGGGATGCCCCGGATCTCGTCACGGGCACAGTCTTCTAGTAGCGGGTCTAGAAGCGGGCCAGATCGTAGAACGTCCGTACGTGGTCAGTTTCGGTATAGCCGGCAGACTTCTTCTGCGCAGACACGGTTTCGACAGCGCCCGCCTGGGAGGCTGTCACGGCAACCGCGGCCGCACCGGCGCCAAGGCCGGCCTTCTTGAAGAAGTCCCGACGACCGAGTTTGATCTCTTCCTTCTTGCTCAACGGTTCACCCTCCTTGCTGTGTGGTGACCTGTTCGTTATGCGACGAAACTGCCCAGCGGGTCGTCGCTTCCCGGCATCGCGGCCCTGGGGGCTTGTGGCCCCGGCAGGCCGCTGGCGCTAGGCCGCCATATCGAAAGCCTGGCTTTCGATATTCATGAACACGCGGCCGATGGTTCCGACCGGCATGAACAGCACCGCCGACTGGGCCGCCTGCAGGTCCTCGAAGAACCGCGGCGCCCAGCAGCCGATGTGCGTGTCAAAGAACTTGCGCTGCTCCTCCAGGTCCGCCGGCGCTCCGAAGCTGCCTTTGATCAGGCCTGCCATCATCTCGCAGAGTGCGGCGATGTGATCCTCCGGCTCGCTGACATCGTCCGCCCGGGCGATCTGCAGCCGCGCCATGTCACCGCGCAGCCTAGCCAGCGGCTTCTCGTTGAGGAAACCCGTCAAATAGTAGGAGGCATAGGGCAGCAGTTCGCCCTGCCCGAGGCCGACAAAAAGATCGAAGTACTCCTGCCGTGCCGTCTCGACATTGGTACCGCGGGCCGCCGCTGCGAGCGCCTTGATGCCCTCGCCGAGTTCGGAATCGTCGCCGCTCAGCCCGCCCAGCATACGCAGCGTCGCCTCGCTCGGCTCACCGGCAAGCAACTGCCCCAGCAGCGCGTACCATCCGGCCCGCAGCTGGTCTTCCTCGGAAATGGGTACCTGCGCAGCGAAACCGCTCAAGCGCACAACTCTCCCAACCTGCAGTAGAAACTACTTAAACGGCTGACCCAGGCCGGCCCGGCAAACCCGATTTACCCCCAGCCTCGGTCGTAATTCCTACTGTCGTTATATCCCTGATTTTCCCAGGGTTTTTGCCACTTATAGGGTGATTAGACTGCCTTTACCGCACGGCTGTCAACTAAATCAGATGTTGCACCGCACAACTGAAGGCTCACGAATAATCCCTGCCAAAACAGGCCCTTACGGATGCACCGAAACCGATTTTGTGAACACGCACGCCAACCATGACGTGCAGTCAGCCCGATCCATCGCCCCAGCGCCGCCGAACCGCCGCCCCACGGAGCCTTTCGCGCGAATCGCCGCCCGCGGATTCATCCGGAACCGGGGCCGGCCGACCCTGCTGCTGCGGCTCCCGGAGCGCATCCTCGCCCGGCTCCGCGGCAGCGGTTTCGGGCAGATCGTCCTCTCTTTCCTGAGGCTCGGGCGCGGGCTCAGCCGGCTCCGCAGGAGCGGCCTCGTCCGAAGACACGGCCACCGATGCGTCATCTCCGCCCGCTTCACCAGGGGCCGGAGCGGCTTCGTCCGGCTCCTCGACCAGCATGCCCTTGCCGACCTGATAGACTGTCTTCAGCCCTTCGACCACCAGCGCGGCATCGGTGTAGTCCTCGTCGTAGTCGTTCATGCCGTCGAGGTGGGCGAACACGGGATCCACACGCCACAGCCGGCGCAGGGCGCGGCGGCGCAACGCGTCCGGGACCTTCTCGTGCATGAAGACCGAGAAATCCGAATCCCGGCTCAGCGTCTCGATATCAGGCAGGTCCTTCGGGTCGAAGTCTTTCTCCTGCGGTTCGGCCGGGCTGCCTTCGCCGGCTGCCCCGGCTTCGGCACCTCTTGCCTCAGCCGCCTTCTCGGGATCGGCGGAGGGGTCGGGCCGCTGGCGTTCCGACGCCTCGCGCTTGCGCTCGGACCAGCGTGAGAGAAAGCCTCCGTCGCCGTCTCCCTGGCCCCTGTCCCCGCGGCCTGTTTTTTCGCGGCCCCTGCCTCCGCGGTGCTGCGGCTTGCGCCCGGCCATGGCCCGTCAGTCCCGGCGGCCGCGGCCTGCCGCGGTGCGTGCCATCGGAGGCCGGCGACTGAAGGCGTCGTCGCCGCTGCGGGCCTTCTGCCGCTTGCGCTTGTGAAAGACTTCGTCGACGTGATGGGTGTCGACAAAGGTTTGCACGAAGGCCACGAGGTCGGGCGGCATGGGGACGCCCTCGACGATCTCTTCGCCGCTGTCCAGGTAGTCCTGCGCCTCGTAGGGGCTGGCCGTCACCAGGAAAGGAAGAAACTCGTGCCGGCTGTCGGGATCGTCTTCGCTGCGCAGCAGAACGAAGACCTGGGGCGGGTCCTGGGTCAGATTGACCTTGTAGCCCTCGGTCTCCCGGCGGAACAGCTCGAGGGGCAAAGTGCCGCAATGATAGTGAACCCAGTCTTCGCCTTCGCGCAGCACCGTCCAGTCGGCATCGGGCTCCAGGGGTGGCGCACCGGGGATGACGGCGACGGGCCGCCAGGCATGGTCCTTCCAGGGATGGTCAATGCGCCGCCGCTCGACCACCACCCCTAAAGGCAGGACTTCACTGGATTCCATGGGCCTCTGTTCCGACTCTTTTTGCCATCTGCCGCTTGGCGCGACAGGTCCCCCGCCAAGGCAACCTAGGCGGTCGGGAGGGCCTTGGCGAGTCCCTCAGAACATAAACCCAGACACGAACCGGCCGGATCCTGGGCTTTCTGTCCCAAAGCACGCCGGACCGGTTTTGGCATCAGACCAGTTGCGGCGCCCACTGGCAGCGAACGCCGCCGGCCAAGAGCACGGCAGTCAACGGGTCAGTCGAGGGCCGCGTCGAAGATTCGCACGAAGGCCTCGGCCGAGTTGCCGCGCGCAAGGCGGACATAGTAGGCAACCTCGTCCGTCTTCGCCTCGCAGTCCTCCATGCTGTTCAGCACCGCAAGCTGCAACAGCCCGCCGATCGGCTCTTCGTCGATGTGGCGGCGGCCCGCCTCCTGCACCGGCGCGCAGGCCACGTTCAACTGCTCCTCGACGGCATAGAGTGCATCGAGAATGACGGCGCTCTCCGCCTCGGCATCGACAATCGTCTGTGCCAGAGCTGAAGAAACCTGATTCTGATACGTGAAGATGGTGGCCGCCCGGTCTTCGACCGAACCGTCCATCAACATCGGCCAGACCAGGGAGTTGGCACCGCTGATGGTCGTACCCACCGCGCAGACAGCCACGACCCCGGCCAGGACTCGCTTCTTGATCTTGCCCATGTTTCGTTCCTCACCTCAAACAACCGCATCGCCGGCCTTCCAAGGAATGCCGTTCCCCGCGAATGGACCGCGGGACGACGGCAGGCCAGTTGGAGACCTGTTTTTTGTCGCAGGAGAAGTGTGGGCGAATCAGGCTTTATCGAATCTTACCGCGGCCCGGAGGTTCCGATCTTGTCACAGACCGCGGCAATTTGACGGAAAAGCCGGAGTAGAAAGGCACCGAAACACAACGCAGCCTTCAGGCAAATCGGATTTGTCGGGCATTCGCGCAAACTGCGCGGGTATCGGCGACCCGAAGGATTGTGAACTGCCGACCCGAAGGCTTAGTGGCTTTGCCGCAGCTTCAGTTTCAACCCGACGACCTTGTAGATATCGAGGCCTGTGATGCTGGCGATCTCCCGGAAGGACAGAGAGGTTTCGCGCAGCAGCGTGGCCGCATGACGATAGGGATTCATGCGCCGCGCCTTGGCCCGCCAGCGAACCGTCGTGCTGGCCACCGAACGGCGCAGTTCCTCCGCGTCCAGGCCCCGCGCCTGGGCTTCACGCAAAGCGGCCGCGCGGCGCGCCTTGTCGTCGGAGATGAAGCCGTCCATCAGATGGACCGCATGGGCAAAACGGTCCAGGGTCTCCGGCCGGAAACCGATGTCGTCGGCCATGTGCGCATCGCTGCGGGTGAAGTCCGGCGGCGGTTCGGTCTGCGCGCCGCCGGCGGCCGCCTCGTCCAGGGTCAGGCCGAAGCGCGCCGCCAGCCGCGTCGCCGCAGCCAGGGCGTTGCTACGCTCGCCCTCGAAGGGGCTCTCTGCCGCAAGCTGCAGCAGATTGTGGAAGCGTTGCCGTTCGGCCTCTGTGAACCCGCCGGAAATGCCCGGTCTCCTTGCAGCAGCATGATTCAGGTCCGGCCCGCACTGCCGCTGCCGCGGCAGAACGGACCCAAACGCCCACTATACCATCAAGGGTTAGCAAAACCCAAAGCGCCGGAACGACAGCTTCGTGAAGCTTGTGTGAAGAGGCTGCTGGGTCCGCCGGTTGACGCCAAGCGGCTGCGTGTCACAGACCCACTGCGTGAGCAGAACCGTCGGCGCGGGTCGCCACTCCTACCCGATTCAGTCCTGCTTGTTCACGTCGCGGATGCGCTGGCCAAGGCGCCGCGCGAAGCCGGCCGGGTCGTCCAGCGGGTTGACCTCGCTCGTCAGGTCGCGGAGTTCGTCCTTGGCAGCCGTCAGCTTCGGCTTGACGCCGCGCTCGTAGACGTCGGCAGCCTTGGCCTGCACCTCTGGGTCCTCCGCCAGACGGCGCGCCGCGGAAAACAGAAGCCTTCTCAGCAAAGGCACGAGGGTCCTCTCCTCCTAGGGATCAAGCCGTGACGGTCAGGATCACGCATCCGCCCGCTCGACCGCAAGGGTTCGTTCGTAACGCCGGATCGCCCGGCTGACCGAACTGTAGTGTACATCAAAATAGGCCGCGATACCGGCCTGACTATAGTGTCCGGAGCGATAGGCCAGCGCCATGGCTTCGTCACGGCTCCGCGCCTGCTCGACAAGGGTCTGGAGCGGCGGTGGCGCTTCTTGCCACTGGGCGCGCGGGATCTCCGACAGGTTGCCTCTTTCCGCAGCGGCGCTGCGGGCTTCCGCGCGCATGGCTTCGACGAAGGCCGGCGACCCCAGAAACACCTGATGGCGCAGATGCTCCCAGACCGGTACCTCGGGCACGGCCTCGATCCGGGCCGCCAGCAGCGCCCGGGCCTCTTCCGCATCGCCCTGCCCCTCATCTGGCGCACAGGCGGCCAGCAGGCCCGCGCTGTCGAGCCAGGGCAGCCTTTCCTCCTCGCGGGTCTGTCCGCCCGCCACCGGGCGGTGCAGACAGTGGCGCGCACTGGACCAGCGCCAGGCGGCCGCGTCGGGTGCCAGGCCCTCCGCAACCGGCTGGCGCAAGACTTCACAGCAGACCGCGGCAAGCAGAGACCCCGGTTCGACCATGACGGCGCGGTAGCGGCCCTGAAACAGATGGCCCGCGGTCCCGTGGTACCGGTGAAAGGCCTGGGTGTAGCGCCCGTTGATCTGCCGCATCCCGCGCGAGAGCGTCGGCGCCTCTGTCACGACGACCAGGCTGTAGCGGTCCGGCAGCAGGCAATAGGCCATGCACCGCCAGCGGTAGCGCGCGCAGGTCTCGCCCAGGATCTCCAGAAACCGGCGGGAGTCTTCCGGCGCGCGAAAGACGGTCAGGCCCGCGTTGCCGAGGGTCGAAATGAAGTAGGCGGCGCCAGGCCGCTCGAGCCGCAGGGGTCGCGCCATACGGTCCAGTCTATTCATTATGCTTGATTTGTGCAAGACCTGACCCTTTCCTGATCCGGCATCCGGTGCGGGGTTGGCCGGGCGCGACGACAGGCAGCCGGAGCCTTGAACACCGCGCTCTTGCCGATGTCACCGGATCGTGACGGGATGTTGATCGCGGCCGCCTATACCTGGGCTATCGCTGGCACACTGCCGTGGGGCATTGCAATGCCTCGAAAGCGCCCACACGCCGGTGCCTATCAGCGTTACAAACGACCGGACCGACCCGGTCGCCCGATCAGTGAAGGACACTCTTAGATGAAGAAGCTCATCCTCGTCGCTTTTCTCGCCGGCAGCGTCGGCTTTGTCGCCGGCAATGCCTTCTGGTATCTGGCCAGTCCCTTGTGGATCGACCAGGTTGTGGACGAAAGCATTTCCCAGTCCGAGACAGACCAGATCCTGGCCCGCGGCACCTTCTCCGATGCCGATGCCGCCCACCGCGGCCGCGGCACGGCGACGATCTTTCAGGGCACGGACGGACGGCGCACGCTGCGTCTCAGCGACTTCGAGGTCACCAACGGCCCGGACCTGGAAGTCTGGCTGGTGGCGGCCGCAGACATCACCGCCTCGTCGGATGTGACCGAAAGCGAATGGCTCGCCCTCGGTCAATTGAAGGGAAACATCGGCGACCAGAACTACGACATTCCCGCCGATGCCGATCTTTCGAAGTACAATTCAGTGGTCATCTGGTGCGAGCAGTTCGGCGTGCTGTTTTCGCCCGCCTCCCTCCTGCGCTGAACCCGCAAAAAAAAGCGCCTCCTCGATGAATAGAGGAGGCGGCGAGCTTTTCTATACTGCGTTGAAATAGGGCGCTTTTCAAAAATGGTGGTGGGGCACCGCTTGTCGCGGCACCCCACCAGCCCAGGGACTGGGTAATCCCTGGTATCCCGGACTGCTGGGAGATGGGGTTAGCCTTCCGGGATAGGGGCAGGTCAATGACGAGAAATCTAGGCGCGCCTTGTTTCTGCTCTGTGTCTCGCCATCGGTTTTTTTGTTTCTTTCACTTCAGTTTCTGGGTGGAAAACCCGCAGGAACCCTGACCTTCACAGCCATCAGCTGCCATCCAGAATGAGCCCCTGAACCTGCATGGCATGCAGCTTCTTGAAGTGGCCGTCGTGCCGTGCCAGCAGCTCCGCCTGGCTGCCCTGCTCCACGATTGCGCCGTCACGGAAGACCAGGATGCGGTCGACGCTGCGCACCGTCGACAGCCGGTGTGCGATGACGATCGTGGTGCGCCCCTCCATCAGCTCCTCGATGGCTTCCTGGATCTGGGTTTCGGTGATCGAATCCAGGCTGCTTGTCGCCTCATCGAGAATCAGGATCGGCGCATCGGCCAGAAAGGCGCGGGCCAGGGCCACCCGCTGGCGTTCGCCGCCGGACAGCTTCACCCCGCGCTCACCCACCAGGGTTTCGTATCCCTGGGGCAGCCGGGTGATGAAGTCGTGCGCGTAGGCGCGCCGCGCCGCCGCTTCGATCTCTGCCTGACCGGCTTCCGGCCGGGCGTAGGCGATGTTTTCCGCCAGGCTGCGGTGAAACAGCGCCGGGTCCTGCGGCACCAGGGCGATCGCCTGGCGCAGGCTTTCCTGCGTCGCCTCCGCCACGTTCTGTCCGTCGATCAGAATGCGGCCCGCATCGACATCGTAGAGACGCTGCACCAGCTTCACGAAGGTCGACTTGCCGCTTCCCGACGGCCCGACCAGCGCCACCCGCTCCCCCGCTGCGATCTGCAGAGAGAAGTCGGCGTAGATCGGCCGCTCCTGGTTGCCGTAGCGGAAGGTCACGCCGTCGAAGGCAATGGCGCCCTCATCGGCGGCCAGCGGCTTGGCGTTCGCGCGGTCGGCGACGCCGATGTCCTGCTGCTCGAAGCCGACCAGGTCTTCGATCTCGTTGATCGCCTTTTGCATGTTGCGGACGTGATGACCGATTTCACGCAGGTAGCCGTGCACGACGAAGTAGCTCGTCATCACGAAGGTCACGTCGCCGGCTGTCGCCAGCCCCTTCGACCAGTACCAGAGCGCCAGCGACAGGAGACCGCCCTGCAGCAGCATCGACATCGCCGAGAGCACGGTGCCGCTGTTGATTTCGCGCGACCATGCCCAACGTGCATGCCGGCGCCAGCGGTCGGCCACGTCGAAGAAACGGCTGTCTTCGCGCAGTTCCGCACCGAACGACTTCACCGCCGCGTTGCAGGTGACCGCATCGGCCATGGCCGCGCCCATGGCGGAATCCGACTTGTTCATCACGACGTTGGCCGGGGCCACGTAACGCGATGCCAAGGCGATGCTGGCCGTCACATAGGCGATGGACGCGACCAGCACGAACAGGCCCATCAGCAGCCAATGCGCCATCAGGTTTGCGGTCACGCCGACCAGAACGATGGCGGCCGGTAGAAAGCCGATGTAGATGGTGTCGGCGAACTCGTCATAGGCCCACATGCCGCGCGAGATCTTGCGCACCGTCGCACCGGCGAAGCTGTTGGCCTGCCAGTCGGCGGAAAACCGCTGCACGCGATAAAAGGCATCGCAGACGATGCGCCGCATGGTGATCGTCGCAATCGGTATCCAGAACCGGTAGGACACCTCGCGAAAGACATAGAACCCGAGCGAAATAGCGACGAAGGCCGCAAGGGCGGCGTAGGCGGCGCCGATCTGGGCGCCCCGTTCGTTGAGGGCGACGTCCGCCAGCGCGTCGATCAGCCGGCCGGCAAAGAGCGGCAGAAAGACGTCGCAGAGGGTCGCCAGGGCCATTGTGAGGAATGCGCCGCCAAGCAGCCAGCGGACCTGCAGCCAGTAACGGCCCACAAATGCCGCGGCGTCACGGAAACCGAACTTGTTCTTCATGGTTTTCTGTGCCGCCCCGCAGTGCGCGCTGCGCGGCGGCCTCCTTATCTTCTGAACCATCTCAGGCGGCGCGGCGAGCGCCACCACACACGGAGAGCGACCGAAGGCTCAAGCGGAGAAGGTCAGGAGGCGCACGTGCACAGGCTGGATGCCACGTGAGCCTGAAAGATCTGGAGTGAGAAGATCCGCCGGCCCGGTCAACGTCCCGGGCCGAAGTGCCACCGGCTTAATTGGGTGGCGCAAAGACGCGGGACGCGACGATGTCGAACATGATGCTAAGCATCCGCTATCCCTCTTCCTCAGAAGTCTTTGCCAAAGGCGCGCGCACGGCGCCCAACGAATGACGTCTTGTGCCACAAAGACGCGCGACTGAAAAGTGACAATTCTGGTGGGGTCCAAATCCGAGAGAGCCCAAGCACAGGCTCAAGCGGGCTTGGCGCGCGCCCTCGGGAGAGCGGAACCGGAAGGCGCAAATAAGCAGAACTGCCTTTGAACCTACGAGCCCTGTCTAGACGACAGAACTACGCAGGTCACGCTTCCCTTCCAGGACGGATCAGTCAGTGAATGAGGAGATGGATCATGCGTAGCACCGTTGGAGCAGGCTGCCGCCTGCTTATCACCGCCCCGGTCCTCGCCGTTGCGGTCTCCCTCCTGGCCTCGGCCGCCGTGGTCGAAGCCCAAGCCGGCGAAAACCGGCCCCTTCCGCAAGCAAACGACGCCCAGGCAAACAACGCCGCGAAACTGCGTCCCTTGCCGCCCAAACCGGGCCGGGAGGTCTTTGTGCGGTCCAAGCCGCACGTCAACGTCCAGCCGCAAAGCCAAGGCATGTCGAAGCTGAAGGCACGCCCCGGCCGCCCCACGGGGCCTGGCAGCTTCGCTGCGCCGCCGCACGAGTTGGCGGACTGGTACTGCGGCGAGGGCTCCGGTCCCGGCGGCTATGCCGAATGCACGGACGACCTGATCGCCTCGTGCAGCGGTACCTATAAGCCGCCCGGCACCAACGGTCCCGAACAGACCTGGGGCATGTGCCACGAGTCGACCGGCTGATACGCCGCAGACCGGACGTTCCGCGCTGCAGGATGCAAAGGCTCGTTTTGTCCCTGCAGCGCGGACGCCTGTCAAAAAACCGTGACTCTGAGGCTGCGAACCTCCTGGCCGGAAGAGCACTGCAATCGCAGCGCCCCCTGTGCTATTGGTTGCAGCATTGCGCGTGCCCGGTGTGGGCGCGCGCGCCGGAGTGACCGATGGCCCAGGCAGTTACCCTTGATCCGTCCCCCTTCCTGCCGCTGACCCCCTCGGACGCGGCGGTCCTTCACATCCGCTGCGGCAGCGACATCTACGAGGGCCTGCAAGCGGCGGGCATACCTGGAAGCTTCCTCGAAATCTCCGACCCCCTGTGCCAGGGGCCGCTGTCCTCGACCCACGCCCCGGGCGCGCTGCGCCGTCACCGCGCGGACGTCATCGCATCAACGTACAAGGACGTCGGCGATGCCGCCTCTGTCCTGCAGAAGCTGGAAGGCGAAGCCAAGGGGCTGGAGCAGTTGGACCGCTATACGAAGATCGTTCTCTGGTTCGAGCACGATCTCTACGATCAGGCCGTCCTCCTGCGTCTCCTTGACGAGCTTGGCAGGCGCCCGGCGCTGCATGACCGCCTCTTCCTGATCACCATCGACGGTTTCGCAGGGGTCGACCGCTTTCTCGGTCTGGGTCAACTCGCGCCCGATCAACTGGCGCAGCTCTGGGGCCGCGAAACGGCGATCACGCAAGCGCAGTTCGACGACGCGGCCGCGCTCTGGGCCGCATACAGCAGCGGTGACCCGCTGGCCCTGCAGGACAGCCTGGACACGGCGTCCGGCGCCCTGCCCTTTGCACGCCAGGCGCTGCTGCGACATCTGCAGGAACTGCCCTGGCTCGGCTCCGGGCTCGGGCTGACCGAACAGCTCACGCTCACCGCCATCGCCGACGGCGCCGACACGCCAGGCCGGGTTTTCGCCCGGCTTATGCAGGACCTGGACCCGCAGCCCTACCTGGGCGATGCCATGTTCTGGCCCCTGCTGGCAGGGCTTGCCAAAGCGCCCGCACCGGCGGTCACCGCATTTTCGGAGTGGCGCGACCCGATCGAGCTGACCAGGCTTGGCCGCGATCTTCTCGACGGCGGCTGCAGCTGGTTGGATCACGCGCGCCTGGACCGCTGGATCGGCGGCCTGCATCTGGTCGGGCAGAACCCGCCCTACCTGTGGGACCCACAGCAGGGCCGCGCGGTCAGCCGGTCCGCCTGATCCGCCAAAGCGCGACCGGAAGACGAATCCCCGCCCCCGCCTCGCACAAAGCGCGTGTTGTGCATCCCCCGCCTTCGCGTCACCCTGCCGCACAGGTGTATGCAGTGCCGCCTGCATGCACGAGGCTCGGGACCAAAATCACTTTATGGCGAAAAAGCCCCGTTCCTACAAACCGGTCTCCGGTTTCGACCTGCCGCGCTATGCCGGCATTCCGACCTTCATGCGCCTGCCGCACGTCCCTCTGGACGAGGTGGACGACGTCCAGATCGGCCTGATCGGCGTGCCCTGGGACGGCGGCACGACGAACCGCGCCGGGGCCCGCCACGGACCGCGTCAGATCCGCGATCTCTCGACCCTCGTGCGCAACGTGCATCACGTCAGCGGAATCAGGCCCTTCGACCTGGCCAACTGCGCCGACCTGGGCGATACGCCGGTCAATCCTATCGACCTGCAGGACACCATTGGCCGCATCGAAGCCTTCTACGGCCAGGTCCATGCCGCCGGCATCCTGCCGCTTTCGGCCGGCGGGGACCACCTGGCCAGCCTTCCCATCCTGCGCGCCATCGCCGGCAAACGGCCCGTGGGCATGGTCCACTTCGATGCCCACACCGACACCAACGACCGCTACTTCGGCGAACACAAGCTGACCCATGGCACGCCCTTTCGCCGCGCCATCGAAGAGGGCCTGCTCGATCCCAGGCGCACCGTCCAGATCGGCATCCGCGGGTCGCTCTACACCAGTCACGACATGGACTGGGGTCTGGAGCAGGGCATCCGGGTCATCACCATCGAGGAGTTCTACGACCTGGGCGTTGAGGCGGTCATCCAAGAGGCCCGCCGCGTCGTCGGCGACGGAGCGACCTACCTCTCCTTCGACGTCGACGGGCTGGACCCGGTCTACGCCCCTGGGACCGGCACACCGGAGATCGGTGGCTTCACCACCCATGAAGCCCAGCGCATGATCCGCGGCATGCGCGGCGTTAACCTTGTTGGCGGCGATGTGGTCGAAGTGGCCCCGCCTTTCGACCCCAGCGGGGCCACCGCCCTGGTCGGCGCCACTATGATGTATGAGATTCTCTGCCTCCTCAGCGAAGTCGTCGCCAAATCGTAAATGATCGGTTAAAATAATCCTGCAATTTCAATGGTATGGTTAACGGCCACGAGGGCCGTGACAGCGATGCAGGAGGCGATCATGAGGAAGTACAGAGCGGCCCGCGCCCGGGCCCATGCCGCCAAGATGGACAGCAAACGTCAGGGTTTGCTGCTTGGCGCCGTGATCACGATCTTGGCCTGTCTGGTTTTGGCCGCGTGGTCGCAGCAGGTGAATGCCGCCATACGGGGCCCTGCAACCACCGACGCGGAGACTTTGCAGTCGGACGGCGAGGCCGTCACCCCGCGCGACGTGCTGGTCGGGCGTTGGTACGGTGAGCAGCAGCGGGCCGGCGGCAAGATAAAGCGCTGGACGGTCGAGACCTTCCCGGACGGGGTTTTCCTGATCACCTTCCGCTTCTACGAGCCGGACGGCGATTTCCGCGAGCAGATCGAGGTTGGCGAGTGGGCGATTTCCGGCCCGGTCTACTTCCTCTCCACCAAGGGCTGGATCGACGGCGACACGCTTCTGGAGGCCGACACCACCAGTCCCGAGCTTTACGATGCCTACCGGATCATCCGGCTCGAGCCCGAGATCTTCGAGTACGAGCACTTCGTCAGCGGCAACCGCTATCGGGTGCACCGCGTCAGCAGCAGCTTCGCGCTGCCGGAGTAAGGAGCCGCCACTGCCAGGCACCGCCCCCTGCTTCAGGTCGCGTAATCGACCGGCAGGGCCGTGGTGTACTTGATCGCCTCCATGGCAAAGGAGGAGCTGACGTCAAACAGCGGCACCGCCGCGATCAGGCGCTTGTAGACCGCATCGTAGGCCTTGATGTCCGGAACCACGATCCGCAGCATGTAGTCGATCTCGCCGCTCATGCGGTAGAGCTCCACAACCTCGGGAATGCGGGTGACCTTGGCGGCAAAGTCGTTCAGCCAGTCCTCGTCATGGCGGGACGTCCGGATTGCGACAAAGACCGTCACCCCGACATTCATCTTCTCCGGGCTCAAGAGCGCGACGCGCCGCTCGATGATCCCCTCAGCCTCCATCTTCTGAATTCGGCGCCAGCAGGGCGAGGCCGAGAGGCCCACCTGCTCGGCGATCTCCGCGACGGGAAGATCGGCTCTTTCCTGGAGAACCTTAAGGATTCTGCGATCGACGTCATCCAAGGTTAGATTCACCTCATATAGAGAAATACTGGAAAAATTTTTCCCCGATTATGCCAATTTCGCGCAAGTTTGCAAGATCCTGCCCTCGAATCCCCGATATGCTCTGTTCTGTCGCCAGCAATGGCTGGCCGCGGCCGTCGGGCCGGGCAGCCAGGACTTTATGGAGTTGATCCGGTGCCTTTGCGTTCCCTGTTCGAAGATCATCCGGCCTCGGTGGGTGAGACCTACTGGCAGCATATGGCCTCCGCCTGGGGGTTCTCCTGGCGCATGGCGGTGGCCAGCCTGGCCTGCCTGATCCATGCGTTGCTGCCCTTCCTGTTCGAGAAGTACGGCAGCCAGATGATCACCAAGCTCCACGACCGTATGGTGCTCAACCGCCATCGCGACAGCCAGACAGGCCACAACGGCCAGGCGGGCACCCAAGCACCGGCCCAGACATCGGCCCAGCCACCGGCCCTACAGAGCGAGCGCAGCGCCGCCTGACCGGCCCCGCACTGCTGCAGCCGTCCAACACCGTTCCCTGATCTCGGAGCGCACACCCCGCGGAAAACAGCCCCGGGGGAAACACAGGAACCCGCTGCGCAAAGCTGCTAGACTTGCCCTGTTGCCGAACGGGGCATTATCCATCGCCCTCCCACGGCATCACAAAATCAAAAGAGCGACGGCGGCGCGACCGCATGGATCGGTCGACCGGCCCGGCCAATGGGAGGAGAGACCATGAGCGCGACGCTTTTCACCAATGTGCAGATCATCGATGGCTCCGGCGAAGCGCCGTTCGCCGGCGAGGTTCTGGTCGAAGGCAACCGGATCAAGAGCGTCGCCCAGTCGGCCGACGGCCTAGCGAGGGACGGCGCCACGGTCGTCAACGGCGGCGGCCAGACGCTGATGCCCGGGCTCATCGAGTCCCACGCCCATATCAGTTTCTGCGACACCCCGGACCTGGAGGGGCTCGGCGACATTCCGCCCGAGGAACACACCCTCAAAACCATGACCTATGCCCGCAAGATGCTGGACCAGGGCTTCACCGCGCTGTTCTCGGCCGCCGCCGCCAAGGCGCGGCTGGACGTGGTGATCCGCAATGCCATCGACGAGGGCATCATTCCCGGCCCGCGCATGCGCGCCGCCAGCCCGGAGCTGACCGTGACCGGCGGCCTGGGCGATGTCCGGCGCGCCCACATGTACCGCGAGACCTTTGCGATCTGCTGCGACGGCGCCGACGAATTCCTGCGCACCGCGCGGGAGATGTGCCGCGAAGGCGTCGACACCCTGAAAATCAACCCCTCCGGCGACGAGTTCGTGCCCTTCGCCCGCGCCCATCAGACCGTGATGAACGAGGCCGAGGTGGCCGCCGTCTGCGAGGTTGCGCGCTCGCGCGGGAAAAGGGTCGCGGCCCACGCCCGTTCAGCGGAATCGGTGAAGATGTGCGCGCGCAACGGTGTCGACGTGATCTACCACGCGACGCTCTGCGACGAGGAAGCGCTGGACATGCTGGAGGCGCGCAAGGATGACGTCTTCGTCGCGCCGGCCATGGGCATCATGTATGCGACCTCTCGGGGCGAAGGCGCCAAGTGGGGAATCGACAAGGACCATCCGGTCGCCATCTACTTCGCCCGCGAACTGGAGATGTGCGTCGAGAACATGAAGCTGCTGCGCAAGCGCGGACTGCGGGTGCTGCCGGGCGGCGACTACGGCTTTGCCTGGAACCCGATCGGCACCAACGCCCGCGATCTGGAACACTTCGTCAAGCTGCTCGACTTCAAGCCGCTGGAGGCGATTGCCGCAGCCACCAAACTGGGCGGCGAGCTGATGGAGATGGACACCGGGCTCGTCAAGGAAGGCTACCTGGCCGACCTGCTGCTGGTGAACGGCGACCCGGCCAAGGATGTGACCCTGCTGCAGAAAGCCGAGAACCTGGGCGCCATCATGAAAGACGGCGTATTCCACAAGAGCCCCGGTGGCGATGCCGATCTGGACCGGGTCGCAGCGGAGTAGGCCCCGCGGCGCTCTGACGCGTGGACTTCCACCGCCACTCAGCTATCTGATTGGCAGTATTTTTTGGAAGGCAGGCGGAAAGAGATGAGGCATCGTTGGATCGTGGACAGGCTCCACGCCACAGGACTGGCTTCAACCGGATTTGTGCTGGCGGCTGCCGCGTTTTCGGTTCTGCCGGCGTCACCGGGCAACGCAAGCGCGGAGGAGCTGTTGCTGGGGGACCACGCCCTGGTCGGCAGCATCTGGGACACCCGCACAGGTCTGCAGGTCACCGAAGCCGACGTCGTGTCGGCAGCGGCCGGGGCCAAATGGGTCCTGCTGGGGGAGAAACACGACAATCCCGAACATCATCGTCTGCAGGCGCGCATCGTTGATGCCATCGGCGCCGCCGGCCGCCGGCCGGCCGTGGTTTGGGAGATGGCGGAGCCGGCTCATGCGCAGGCGCTTCGCGCCGCTACAGCGCAGACTGTCGATGACCTGGGCGCTGCGCTCTCCTGGGAAGCGCGCGGCTGGCCGGCCTGGTCGACCTATCGCCCGATCGCGGAAGCCGCCTTGAAGCACGGCATGACCATGGCGCCCGGCAACGCCTCGCCGCAAGCGACCCGGGCCATCGGGCGCGGCCAGCCGCTCTCTGCCGCGGAGGCCGAACGGCTGGACTGGAGCCTGGACTATCCGCAGGAGCAGATGATCGATCTCACGCGCATCCTCGCGGACTCGCATTGCGGTATGCTGCCGGAGAGCGCCCTGCCGGCGATGGCCGACGTGCAGCGCTTCCGCGACGCCTGGATGAGCGCCAGCCTGCGCGATGCCGACGGCGGCGATGGCGCCATCCTGATCGCCGGCAGCCAGCACGTCCGGGAGGACCGCGGTGTTCCCTGGCGTCTCGGAGAACCGGTATTCAGCCTGGCCATCATCGAGGTGGCAAGGGACGAGGAGCGTGCCGAAACCTATCCCTCCTTCGATGCGGCGCAGTTCGATTTTGTCTGGTTCACGGCGCGGGTCGACGAAGAAGACCCTTGCGAGAAGTTCCGCCGCCAGATGAAAGGCTGAGGCAGCAGGCGGTCGAAGCGCTCACCGCGGGTAGGGTCAGGCGCTCTCCCCCAGCGTCAGGCGCAAAACCGTGTTGCCGCCAGCATCCAGAAGCAGCAGGTCTTCCTGATCCAGGCGATAGCCCCGGGTGCTGTCCAGGGCCTGCAGCATGCGGTCTTCCTGCCCCATGGCGGGACCGGGACAGGCCTTCTTGGTGGTGCCCAGGTTCCCGAAGGCCATGGCGTCGTTGTCGACAATGGCCGATCCGAAGTAACTGTTGCAGCCTGCATTGCCGCTGACCTTGCCGTCGGCAGCGATGAGCAGGTCGGAGATGATTCCCGGCACAACGGGTCGGCCATCGATCTGACTGGCGATCCAGGTTCGGCCGTAGATCTGTTCGGCCATCTCGTCACGCTCGTCGACGGCCAGAGAACATGCGCCCAAGAGGGCCGCAACGGCGCCCCACGCCGCAACCGCCCGTACGCCGGCCGCGCCGCGCATCCGAAACACCTGACCCATAACCCCGCTCCTCACTCCAGCCGCCCTTCGGACCCCCGGCTGCGCCGCCTCAACCCTCCCAGGCTACCGCTAACCGTCAGTGGTTTTCCAGTCCCTCGAACGCCCGGCCTGTACCCGTAGACCAGATTTCCGCCGCGGTTGAAGGTCCGGACATGAACGCCACCACAGAATCGCTAGCCGCCCTCCGCCGGCATCACGCGATCGACGATGGTACGGCTGCCGGCATGCGCCGCACCGCATCCGTAGGTATGGCGGAACCCGCCGCTGAGGCGGCTGGCGACAAAGGCGTCGGCCACCGCCGCCGGGGCGTGCCGGCGCAAAAGCGCGGCCGCGGCGGTGACGGCCAACCGCTCGACAAACCACCGCGCCCCGGCCTCCAGGCCCTCGGGATCGGCCAGCCTCGCGCGCAGATCGCGGATCGCGGACGCCAGGGCCTTGTCGCCCGCGCCTGCCGCGTCAAGGTCGTCCAGCACCATAGCTGCAGCAGCACTGTCCTGAGACAGTACGCGCAGCACGTCCAGGCACATGACGTTGCCCGAGCCTTCCCAGATGGCGTTCAGCGGCAGCTCCCGGTAGAGCCGTGCCGCCAGGCTCTCCTCGACATAACCGTTGCCGCCCAGGCATTCCATGGCCTCGTAACCGAGAGCCGGGGCGATCTTGCAGACCCAGTACTTGGTCACCGGCGTCATCAGGCGCCGCCAGGCCGCTGCCGCATCGCTTTGCGCGGCCTCGTCGAAAGCGCGCGCGAGGCGAAAGGCAAGCGCCGTCGCCGCCTCAACGTCCAGCGCCATGTCAGCCAGCACCTGGGTCATCAGCGGCTGATCGACGAGCCGCTTCTGAAAGACGCTGCGGTGGCGGCAGTGATGCACGGCCTGCGCAAGCGCCAGACGCATCTGCCCCGCCGAAGCCACGGCGCAGTCCAGGCGGGTCATGGTGACCATCTCGAGGATGGTGGCGATGCCCCGTCCCTCCTCGCCCACCAGCCAGCCGTGGACGCCCTGCAGTTCGACCTCGGAGGAGGCATTGGAGCGGTTGCCGAGCTTCTCCTTCAGGCGCTGCAGACGCAGGGGATTGACCGAGCCGTCCGGCAGAAAGCGTGGAACCAGGAAACAGGAGAGTCCGCCCGGCGCCTGGGCCAGCATCAGGAAGGCATCGCACATGGGCGCAGAGAGAAACCACTTGTGACCCACCAGGATGTATTCCGCCCCCGGCCCGCCGGCGCCGGCCGGCTGTGCGGTTGTGGTGTTGGCACGCACGTCGGTGCCGCCCTGCTTCTCGGTCATGCCCATGCCGATGGTGGCGCCGGTCTTCTCCGCAATGGGTTTGAAGGCCGGATCGTAGCGCCGTGACAGCATCTTCGGCAACAACGCTTCGGCAAGGTCCGCCTGCAGAAGCAGGGTCGGCACCGCCGCATTGGTCATGGTGATCGGGCAGACATGGCCCGGTTCCATCTGGGTCATCATGTAAAGGCGCGCGAGGCGTGCCACATGGGCGCCCGGCGGCGGGCCACTTTCGCTGTCTTTCAGATGCTCCCAGGGGCTGCAGTGCAGACCGGCAGCGCAGCTCATGGTCATCGCTTCGTGATAGGCCGGATGGAACTCGATGCGGTCTGCCGGAAAGCCTTTCTGGTCGAAGCGGTGAAGCTTCGGCAGGTTCTCGTTTGCCAGGCGGCCGATCTCGAAACCATGCGCCGAGCCGGTGGCCGCACCGAAGGCCGCCAGGTCCTGCGCATCCACGCCGCGCCCTTCGCGCTCCACAGCCTCGCGCAGCACCGCGTCGCTCAGAAAGAGGTTCACATCCTCAAAGGGCGGGCTCTGGTTGCTGACCTCGTGAGTGGCAAAGCTCTGGTCTGACATCGCCGCCTCCTTGCGCAAGGACCGGACCGGGGACCGGATTGGGCCAGGGTCAATTCTCCTGGGTCAATCCTAACGCCATCCTCCCGGCTCTCCTACAACAGGGAATTTTACGCGCCCCGCGGCGTCCACAGACTGGGGCGTCCGCAGGCTGGGCGCGAAGCGGCGCCTCCGCTTCCTCAGTACCGTCATCCCTCTCCGCTGATCACCGGAATCTCACAACTTCAGCAGGGTTTCAGACCTATATGCTCCAGCATCCGCGTAACCAATCGAACGGCAGACCATGAAGATCACTCGGCGTCAGACGCTGGGCCAGGGCTTGGCTGTGCTGGGGACCGCCCTGACCCTTCCCAACGTGCCTCTCTCCGGTCCGGCCGACGCGCAGACCCCGGCCCTGCGCCTGGGTCCGCCTGCGGACTTCGATTGGAACTGGCTGATCGACCATGCACGGCAGCGCGCCGCCGGCCCCTACGTCGAGCCGCCGCGCCCCGCCCCCGGCGTGGTGCAGGAGATCGACTACGATGCCCACGGCAAGCTCCGCCTGCATCCCGAATACGCGCTCTGGGGAACGGAAGGCAGCGTCTATCCCATCACATTCGTCCATCTCGGGCGCTACTTCCCCAAGTCCGTTCGTATGCATCAGGTGGAAAACGGCCAGGCCCGCGAGGTGCTCTATGCGCCGGACTATTTCACCATCCCTGCCGACCATCCGGCGGCCCGTATCCCACCGGACGCCTCTGCCTTCGCCGGCTTCTGGGTCCAGGAGTCGCGCCGCTCCGGCGACTGGCGCGCGCGCGAGCCCTGGGTCACCTTTGTCGGGGCTTCTTACTTCAGAGCCGTCGGTCCGCTGGGACAGGTCGGTCTCTCCGCCCGCGGTATCGCCATCAACGTCGGCGACCCCGGTCCGGAGGAGTTTCCCGACTTCACGCAGTTCTGGTTCACGCCGACCGGGCGGGAGGGCGATCCCCAGGTCGTTTACGCTCTGCTGGAGGGCCCCAGCCTGACCGGCGCCTACCGCTTTGTGATGGAGCGCGGGCGTGCCGTGGTGATGGAGGTGGAAAAGCGACTGTTTATCCGCCGCGACATCGCGCGCCTGGGCATCGCGCCGCTCACCTCCATGTTCTGGTTCGGCGAATACGGCGATCAGCGCCTCAAGGACTGGCGGCCGGAGGTGCACGATTCCGACGGCCTGGCGCTCTGGACCGGCACCGGCGAGCGCATCTGGCGTCCGCTCAACAACCCGCCCCGGCTGATGACTTCCAGCTTCCGGGACGGCGATCCGCGCGGATTCGGCCTGTCGCAGCGCGACCGCAGCTACGCCCACTACCTCGACGGCGTGAACTATCATCATCGCCCCACCTGCTGGGTCGAACCCCTGGACTCCTGGGGGGATGGGGCCGTGCAGTTGGTCGAGCTGCCGACCGACGACGAGATCCACGACAACATCGTCGCTTACTGGCGCCCGGCCGATCCCGTTCTGGCCGGCAGCAGCCTGACCTACCGCTACCGCCTGCACTGGGTCGAGTTCGAGCCCTTCTTTCCGGTGGTCGACCTGGCGCGCTGCGTAGCCACGCGCATGGGCCGCGGCGGCGAGGCCGGCAAGCCGCGCCCGGAAGGCGTGGTGAAGTTCGTGGTCGAGTTCGACGGCCCGAGCCTGGCCGACATCCCCTGGGGCGCCCGGCCGAAGGTGGTGGTCTCCGCCTCGCGCGGGGAGGTCAGCCTCAACCGTTCCGAGCCGGTCTGGTACACGCCGCGCTGGCTCGCCTCCTTCGATCTGACGGTCACCGGCAGCGAGCCGGTCGAACTGCGCTGCTTCATGGAACTGGAGGGCCGGACTCTGACCGAAAACTGGCTCTACCAGTACCATCCACCGGCTTGAGGCGCGGATCCGCCATCAGATACAGCCGAAAGTGATACGTCGGCGCCTGCGAGCCGTATAACTCAGACAGTCTTTCAAGTCTGGGCAACATCATGGCCGTTCGAAACCTTGTCCTGGTCCTTGGCGACCAGCTTTCACCCGATCTCTCTTCCCTGAAGGCCGCCGACCCGGCGAAAGACCGGCTGCTCATGGTGGAGGTCCGGGAGGAAGCGACCTACGTCCGGCACCACAAGAAAAAGATCGCCTTTCTCTTTGCCGCCATGCGCCGCTTTGCCGAAGCGCTGCGGATCGCGGGCTGGCAGCTCGACTACGTCCCGCTTGATGCAAAGGACAATGCCGGCAGCTTTACCGGCGAAGTGAACCGCGCCGTCGCGCGCCACAGCCCGGAGCGTCTGATTGTCACCGAGCCCGGCGAGTGGCGCCTGCGGGACGCCATGAGCCGCTGGGCGGACGACTTGGGCCTGCCGGTCGACATTCTCGACGACGACCGCTTTGTCTGCTCCCGCGCCGACTTCGCCGCCTGGGCCGAGGGGCGCAAGCAACTGCGCATGGAGTTCTTCTACCGGGACATGCGGCGCAGGACAGGCCTGCTGATGGACGGAGACAAGCCGGAGGGCGGCAAGTGGAACTTCGATGCCGAAAACCGCAAGCCTGCCAAGGCGGACCTCTTCCTGCCGCAGCCCCACCGGGTCGACCCCGATACGATCACGCAGGGTGTGCTCGACCTGGTCGCGCAGCAGTTCGGCGATCACTTCGGCGACCTGCTGCCGTTCTGGTTCGCCGTCACCGCGGCGCAGGCCGAAGCAGCCATGGAGCACTTCGTCGAGCATGCCCTTCCCCTCTTCGGCGACTACCAGGATGCGATGCTGGAGGGCGAGCGCTTCCTCTATCACTCCGTCCTCTCGCTCTACATCAACGCCGGGCTTCTGGACCCCCTAGCGGTCTGCCGCCGGGTGGAGAACGAATACCGCGCCGGGCGCGTGCCGCTGAACGCCGCCGAGGGCTTCATCCGCCAGATCATCGGCTGGCGCGAATACGTGCGCGGAATCTACTGGCTGAAGATGCCGGACTATGTGGAACAGAACTTCTTCAAGGCCGACCGGCCGCTGCCCGACTTCTACTGGACCGCAGAGACCGACATGGCCTGCGTGAAAGCCGCCGTCACCCAGACGAAAGAGGAAGCCTATGCCCACCATATCCAGCGCCTGATGGTGACCGGCAACTTTGCCATGCTGGCCGGGGTCGATCCCAGGGAGGTGCACGAGTGGTATCTGGCGGTCTACGCCGACGCCTACGAGTGGGTCGAACTGCCCAACACGCTGGGCATGAGCCAGTTCGCCGACGGCGGCCTGCTCGGCTCCAAGCCCTACGCCGCCAGCGGCAACTACATCAACAAGATGTCGGACCACTGCGCCCACTGCCGCTACGACGTGAAGCAGAAGACCGGGGACGAGGCCTGCCCCTTCAATCCCCTCTACTGGGATTTTCTGCTGCGCAACGAGTCGAAGCTGAAGGGCAACCCCCGCCTCGCTCAGGTTTACCGCACCTGGGCGCGGATGAGCCCGGAGAAGCAGAAAGACTACCGAAAGAGCGCGGCGAAGGTGCTGGCTGACCTCCGCTAGGAAACAAGATCGAAACTCTGCAGCAGCTTCGGGATCTTTGCCTTCAGTTGGAAGAAGCCCTTGTTCGTATGGGGCCAGACGGCGCGATCATAAGGGCGCGTCACCTGCAGCAGCGCAATGCCGGCGCCGGCAAGCACCGGACGCGCAGCAGCCAAACAGTCCCGCACCGGCCCGACGGCTGGTGCGGCGGTCACAATCACAGACAGGTCATGGCTGCGCGCCCAGTCGACGATGTGGGGGCCCCAGGTCTCGGCAGCGACTTGGAGATCACCTGTGTGAATGGGCTCCAACCCGAACGCCTCAGCGCCGCGGGACAGCGCATCGGTCACTGTCCCAGCGGCAAAACTGCTGGCGATCTCACTGACTGCCATGGGCGAGCGCTCCGCCGTTGCGGCCAAACCCAGAAGGGCGCTGGGCCGGCCCGGCAGATCCAGGCTCTCCGGTTGTCCGTCCTCCTCCGTCACCAACAGGCCGAAGCGCCCGAGGTCCTTCGGCGCGGCATCGAACTGCGGGGGAAGCGGCGCGTCCAAGGCAGGCTCGCCCAAGGCCGGCGCGGCTGTGGCAAGCTGGCCCGACGGATCGAAGCGTCCCTCCGTATAGCGGGCGATGTTCGATGCTCGTGCAAGATAGGTCTTCCCCTTTGTGTGGAGCCCGGCCACCCAGCGCCAGCTCAGGGTGTTGGAAGCCGCGTCGCCGTCCAGAAGATGACGCAGGAAGAAGTCGGCACCCAACTGCCAGGGCAGACGCAGCGTGAAGATCCAAATGCTGGCGAACCACATGCGGGTGTGGTTGTGCAGATAGCCCGTGGCGACCAGTTCCTTCGCCCAGGCATCGAAGCAGTCGATCCCGCTGCGCCCCTCGGCGGCGGCCTCGTAACGATCGCGCAGCGCCGCATCCCGCTCGAGGTCTTCGACGCGGGCCAGAAGATCGGCACGGTAGCGCGTCCAGACCTGCGGACGGTGTTCGAGCCAGCCCTTGAAATAGCCGCGCCAGAAGACCTCCTGCACGAACTTCTCCGCAGCGGAGAAGCTGTGGCGTTGCAGCGCCGCGCGCAGGACCTCTTCTTCCAGGATCAGGCGGTGGCGGATCCATGGTGAGAGGGCCGAGACGTTGGAGCGCTCCTGCGGGCCGAAGTCGAAGTTGCGGCGGGCGGCATAGGCCCGCCCGGCCTGGGGCACAAAGCGGTCCAGCCGCGCGAGCGCAGCGGCCCGCCGCGGCACCCAGGTCAGAGCGGTCAAATCGATGTCGGTTCTGGCGTCCAACGTTTATCCTGTCTTCGAGTCTGGGTTTGAAACGCGTTCGCAGGAACAAGAGTGGCATGAGCGGCTTCAGCGATGAGGACATCGTCGCCTGTATTCTCGCGCTTTGCCGCGCGCGCGGAGCGGGCAAGACGATCTGCCCGTCGGAGGTCGCCCGCAGGCTGGCAGCCGATGGCGAAGGCTGGCGTGCGCTGATGCCTGAGGTCCGCGCCGCCGCCACGGTGCTGGCGAGAGACGGCCGCGTGGTCGTTCTGCAGAAGGGTGTTGCGGTCGACCCCGGCGCGGCCCGCGGTCCCATCCGGCTCGGCCTTCCGGCCTCTTGAGCCTGCGCAGCCGTCAGCCATGCCGGCGCTTGGCCTCCCGCCGGCAGCGCTCGGAGCAGTAGCGCACCTGTTCCCAGTCCCGCGCCCATTTGCGGCGCCAGGAAAAAGAGAGGCCGCAGTGCGCGCAGATCTTTGTCGGAAGATCCCCCTTCCTGCGCATCTTCACGGCTGCTCCTCCACCTCAAGCGCAAGAGAAAGCTGGTCGTCCGCTGCCGCCGTTTGCTTTCGGCGCTTAACCGGCCGAACCCCGCTCTTGCGGCTGCCGTGCTTGTTCTGAATGGCATCCGCCGCTGCCCGGTAGGCGGCGCCCCGCCGCAGCGCCCAGACCTTCTGCCGCGCCTCCCGGGCTGCTGCCAGGTGGTCGACGATGGGAAAGGGATAGTGGCGGTCCAGCACGCGCCCCGCCGCCTCCCACTGCCAGGGCTCGTGAACGAAGGCGTCCGGAACATCAGCCAGTTCGGGAACCCAGCGGCGCACGAAGGCGCCCTGCGGGTCCTGGTCGTGGCCCTGCTTCACGGGGTTGTAGATCCTCACCGTGTTGATGCCGGTCGTGCCAGACTGCATCTGCACCTGGGGCCAGTGAATGCCGGGATCGTAGTCCGTGAAGAGGCGCGCCAGGTGTTCGCCGGGACGCCGCCAATCCAGCCAGAGATGATAACTCGCAACCGCCGTCAGCATGGCGCGCATGCGGAAGTTCATCCAGCCCGTGGCCGTCAGCGCACGCATGCAGGCATCGACGAAAGGCAGACCGGTCTCGCCCTTGCACCAGGCCTCCAGGCGTGCGCAGTCCGGCTCGACCGGGCGCAGCCCCTCGTAAGCGCCGTGCAGACAGGCGAACTCCAGGCGCGGTTCGTCTTCCAGCTTTTGCGCGAAGTGGCAGCGCCAGTGCAAGCGCCCGGAGAAGGACGTCATGGAAGCGCGCCAGCCTGCGATCTTTTCCTCTTTCGTAGCCTCCTTGGCCGCTGCCTTCAGCGCCCGCTGCCGCGCCCAGTTCGCCTGTGCCACCTCGCGTGCCGAGAGGCTGCCCCAGGCCAGATGCGGCGACAGCCGCGAGCAGGCGGCCTCGCCTGTGGCAGGGCCGGACATGGCGCGGCGGTAGTCGCGGCCCCGCTCGCTGAGAAAACTCTGCAGGCGCTCCAGCCCGGCATCGCGGCCGCCGCCCTGGCGCTTGGGACAGGGATCGGCGCGAAGCCCCAGGTCCGTTGCGGCGGGAATGGCACCCGGATCCAGTCCGGCCAGCGGCTGCAGTGCCGGCGGCGGGGCGGTTACCGGTTCAGCCATGAAACGGTCCCAGCGGCGCGCCCAGCCGTCGCGCGAGCCGAGCCGGCGGACTACGCCGTTCTGCCGCTCCTGGTGCCAGGCAATACCGCGCTCCCGGCACCAGGCCGCCACCTGGCGGTCGCGGGCGTATGTCCAGGCGTTGCCGGTTTCCTCGTGCGACCAGAGCGCAGCCATCCCCGGGTCGGCATGGATGTGCTCCAGGGCATCCACGACGGAGCCCACGCGGATCACCAGCGGCTGGCCCAAAGCCGCCAGATCGCGGCGAAGCTCGGTGAGGCAGTCCGCGACAAAAGCCCAGTGGCGCCCGGCCATGTCTGGCTGATGCCACAAAGCGGGCTCCACAACGAAGAGCGGCAGCACCGGCCCCTGCGCCGCCGCATTGGCCAGGGCGCGGTGATCGGCGATCCGCAGATCGCGTTTGAACCAGACCACGTGAAGGGGAACCGTCATATGCGCCTTCGCTACCAGAGGCCGCAGTGCCGGAGAGGGCGGGCCGCTTCCCAGAAAACTAGGGCGCAAGGGGACCGAGGCGAGGCCGCCGGGAAGGCGCGCGACGATCCGGTCGTTGCAGCGCTGCTGACACGGCCGGGGCGCCATAAGCCTTTCGATTAATCAAAACCATAACGATACTTACCACAGCGATCACTCAACCAAATGTTAACGCGGCAGACCCAGTCTTGCCCTCTGAGCGTTGCCAAGACCGGGAGCGCCTGTGCCGCTCACGCCTGACCGCTCACACCTGATGGTGCTTTCGGCCCTGTTTGGTTGCTGCCAGTCATGATCTATCACCTGTACGACAACAACCGCCAGCACCTGGCGATGTCGGACTCCATAGAGGACCTCCAGAACGCGGCCCTGCAGGCCTTTCTGGA
The DNA here is from genome assembly GCA_001657395.1 of Rhodospirillales bacterium BBD 1991-14. Classification (GTDB taxonomy): domain Bacteria; phylum Pseudomonadota; class Alphaproteobacteria; order Kiloniellales; family Kiloniellaceae; genus Pelagibius. The sequence goes on from LYSY01000010.1 coordinate 76,233, forward strand.
GGACGGCTTGCCTTTTGCCTTCATTCGCTGGTCCGACGCGGCCGGCCAGCACCAGGAACGGCGCATCACGGCAGCCAATGTCACCAGCGCCGCACGTCCCGTGGCAGCTCCGACGATGCCGCACTACGGCGCGGCTCAACCCGCGCGCCGCAAAAGGCCGCAGCGCTCTGCGCGCCAGCGGGCGAACTTCTTCACCGGCGTGGCGATCCTGTTCCTGCTGCTGTACATGGCAAGCGAGTTCATCTCGATTCTCGGGCGCTGATGGGGCGGCACCGAAAGCCCGCTACCAAGCGCCCGAAACAGCTTTTCTTAAGCAATACAAGAAACGATAGAGTTTCTGGCCTTCAGGCATCAGGCAGGGTCCTCGCTCATGGAGCCCAAGGTTTTATCCAAGACTATCGTCTGGTCCTCGATTGGGCTTGCGCTTCTCACATCGATGTTCGCAGCCGGTTGGGCCCGATCAGAGACTGAAACTGTTGCGTTTCCGGACAGCTATCTGGTCCGAGAGAGACCCAGCATCTTCTTTGACGGTAATCGGAACTCCTTCACGGATGAACTCTTCTATGACCTGGTGATCGAAGGCATTGTCGATTTCATTGTCATAAAGAACCGAAGGCGAAGCCCTGCATCAAGCCAGGAAAGCGACGGATCCGGCTACATCAAGCTCACAAAGGCGCCGACCTCAGCCGAGTGCATTGCGGCCGCTCAGCCACGCGGGCTGCGTGTCCTTTCATCCGTCTGGAGATCAAACTATGACTTGCTGAGAGGCAAGTGCGTGATCGTACAGCCGGGGAACCAAAGCGATACGGATCTGAGACTGCTGGAAGACAGCAACGTCTGGTCGTTCGAGGAGCGATCCTCTGGCACAACAGTTGCGCGCGTCACCAAGACTTCTGGCCCGGAAGCAATAAGAACGCTCTTTGGCGCGCGTGCGAACATCTCACAACAGCCCGGTTCGCCGGTCTTTGATGATGACTTCTCGGACGTGGCACTGGCTCGCGCAATCAGGAGCGGCGGGCATGTCACCGCAGCCGCGATCACGGTGATCCGGTTACGCGTAAGCGCAGATGACCGTGGGCTCGTCCCAGAGATATCGGTCCGCAGAACGGTCTCCCCAGACCTGCTTGAGCAGATGCTCCAATTGGCTTCGGTGGATAACGATCCAGGCCAAAGGTTTCTGCCTGGGTTCCGAGCATTGATCCCGGGAGCTTCAGCACAAACAGCGGAGCGCATCTTCCCCAAGATGATCGAAATGCTCTACGCGCCATTCAAGGCATCCAAGCCATATGGCCCCTGGTTCTATGGCAACAGATGGAAGGAGCAGGTCCAGAACAAGCGACCGGACCTGGAAAAGGAATTCACGCGCAACAACTACGTGCCGGTCTTCGCTGCAGCCGACTCCTTTCGATCCGCGTCCGCCCTGGCGTTGCACTTGGGCCCGCCTTACACCGGACTCTTCTATGAGGAATTCAGCACCGAGATTGTAAACCGGGTCCTGTCGAACACCGGGCCGAGTTTCTATACCGCCATCTTGGCGCAATCAGAGCCCAATCTGCTAGGCGTCATTTCGGAACTCCGTGGCCGGACTCCTTCACCAAACAGGATCGGAACACTCTGGGCTTTGATCGAACAGGGCAAGAGCCTGCCGGGGGCCTTCATTGAAGATCTGCGCAAGGGCTGCGAGGAAAACCCGGAGTTTCTGAACAACGCTCACGCCAGCCAACGGTACTTGGATGGCAATTCGTTCTGCACTCACTTTTTCGAGTCAGACACCGCCAAGTTCCGACACTGACGAGCGATCACACGCCTCTGGCCGGATCAAGGCAAATATCGGGCCGCCTCTTCCAAGTCTTCCGGCCGGTTGGTGTTGAAGAAGGGGTCGAGGGGGCCGGCCGCCGTGTCAAGATCCGAGAAGTCCACTTCCACAAGCCTGTGGCGCGCCGTCCAGCGGTCGACCTTGCGCATCTCCTCCTCCAGCATGGCCCGGCGCAGGTCGTCGCGCAGGCTGAGGCGCCAGAGGCCGAAGACCGGATGGGTGCGGTCGTGGGTGACAGCACAGGCGAGATCCGCATCCTCCGCCGCCACGGCCTCCATCATGCGGGCGACCAGATCCTCCGGCAGGAAGGGAGCATCGCAAGCGAAGCTGGCGAGCCACTTGGCGCCGGGCGCGTGCTCCGCCGCCCAGTCGAGGCCGGTGAGGATGCCCGCCAGGGGGCCGGCATAGCCCTCCACCACGTCGGCGGCCACCGGAAGGCCGAAGGATTCGAAGCGCACCGGATCGCCGTTGGCGTTGAGCACCAGCGTGCTCACCTGGGGCGCCGCTCTCTCAATGATATGGGCCAGGATCGGCCGCCCGCCGAGATCGCGCAGGCACTTGTCGCCGCCGCCCATGCGCCGCGACAGGCCGCCGGCCAGCAGCACGCCGGCCACCTGTGTCTTATCCAGTGTCATCGGGATCGGCGGACGCGCTCAGGCCGCATCGTCGGCGCGGCTCGATTTGCGCTGGTGGCGCGGGTCCTCGTCCTCCAGCCCGGCCGGGTCATGGTCGAAGACCAGACGCTCCTCGCCGGCGAGCGCAACGAAGCGCTTGCCCTTGGCGCGCCCCACCAGGGTGAGGCCCGCCTGGCGTGCCAGTTCCACGCCCCAGGCGGTGAAGCCGGAGCGCGAGACCAGGATGGGAATGCCCATCTGCACGGTCTTGATCACCATCTCCGAGGTCAGGCGCCCGGTGGTGTAGAAGATCTTGTCGTCCGGGGCGATGCCATGGCGCAGCATGTAGCCGGCGATCTTGTCGACGGCGTTGTGGCGCCCGACGTCTTCCATATAGAGCAGCGGCCGGTCGCCCTCGCAGAGCACGCAGCCGTGGATCGCCCCCGCCTCCAGATAGAGGCTGGGGACAGCGTTGATCTTTTTCGAGAGGCTCGCCAGCCAGGAGGTCTTCAGGACCGCCTCCGCCGGCAGGCTCACGGTCTCGAACTTCTCCATCAGGTCGCCGAAGACCGTGCCCTGCGCGCAGCCGGAGGTGCGCACCTTCTTCTTCAGCTTTTCCTCGTAGTCGGTCTCGCGCTGCGTGCGCACGACCACCACGTCCAGTTCCTCGTCGACGTCGACCCCTTCGATCACGTCGTCCGGGTGCAGCATGTTCTGGTTCAGCAGATAGCCCAGGGCCAGGTATTCGGGATAGTCGCCGATGGTCATCATGGTGACGATCTCCTGCCCGTTGAGGAACAGGGTGAGCGGACGCTCCACCACCACGGCGGTCTCCACCGCCGTGCCGTCCTGATCGACGCCCGCGATGCGCTCGGTCAGCTTCGGATCGGCGGGATCGGGGCGCAGGGCGAACTCCTCCAGCAGCGCAGGATCGCTTGCCCTGGCGCGGCCCTTGCGCAGGCGCTTGAGCCCGCCGTCCGCCGCCCCTTCTCCTCCCGGCCCTGCCGTCTTCTCGCCCATCCGTTCTCCTCCGCTGCGCTGTGCCCAGACTATGGGGTCCGGGCGCGCGGACCGCAAGTCACGGCCCGACAAATTGCTTTAAGAGCGCCGTTTCCTAACGAAAATTCAAAGGATTGGCGGCTAATCCTCATCACGCCATGATTCTATCACGACCGCCTTCCAGCCCGCCCCTTGGTGTGCGGCAGCGGCCCGGTTATAAGGGCGCCATGAGCCCGCTACCCCTTCGCCTTGCCGCCGCCTTGCTGGCCTGCGCGTTGCTCGTGACGGCTGAGGCAGGCGCCCAGGAAGGAACGGATCCCAAGCCTCCCCAAGAGCCGCCTGCACTGCGCTTCGCGCTGGCGACCGACGCCCTGCCGCCGCTGGCCGAGCGCCTGCCGACGGAGCCACGCCGCGCCCTGCCCGCACGTGAGGGCTGGCAGGAAGGGCGCTACGGCGGCAGCCTCCGCCTGCTGAGCCGCGCCGGGCGCGACGCCCGCGATCTCGTCCTGCTGGGCTATGCGCGCCTGGTGGTCTGGAACGAGGGTCTGGAACTGGAGCCGGACATCCTGAAGTCGGTGGAGGTCGAGGACGGGCGGGTCTTCACCCTTACCCTCCGGGCCGGGCATCGCTGGTCCGACGGCACGCCCTTCACCACCGCCGACTTTCGCTTCTGGTGGGCGGAGGTCGCCAACAACCGGGACGTTTCGCCGCGCGGTCTGCCGCCGGAGATGCTGGTGGACGGCAAGCCGCCGCGCTTCGAGGTGCTGGACGACGCTACGCTGCGCTTCACCTGGGAGTCTCCCAATCCGCTCTTTCTGCCGGCGCTGGCCGCGGCCTCGCCGCTGTTCATCTACCGCCCGGCGCACTACCTCAGGCAGTTCCACGCCAGCTATGCCGACGAGAAAGATCTGACCGCCCAGGCGGAGGCCATGGGCCTCAGGACCTGGGCCGAGCTGTTCCAGCGCCGCGACCGCCCCTTCCGCTTCGACAATCCGGAGCGGCCGAGCCTGCAGCCCTGGATCAACACCGTGGCGCCGCCGGCCGACCGTTTCGTCGCGACTCGCAACCCCTACTTCCACCGGGTCGACGGCCAGGGCCGCCAGTTGCCCTACATCGACGAGGTCATCCTGACTCGCACCCAGGCCCGCCTGATGGCTGCCAAGGCCGCAGCAGGGGACGCGGACCTCATCGCACGCGGCCTCTCCTTCAAGGACGCCGCCGTGCTGAAGGAGGCGGAGGACAGGGGCCGCATCACCCTGCGCCTCTGGCCCATCGGCCGCGGCGCGCAGCTTGCTCTCTATCCCAATCTGAACGTGACTTCGCCGGGCTGGCGCAGCGCGCTGCGGGACGTGCGCTTCCGGCGCGCCCTCTCCCTCGCCACCGACCGCGACGAGTTGAACCAGGTGCTCTACAGCGGCACCGCCCTGCCCGGCGCCAACACCCTGCTGCCCGGCTCGCCCCTCTACACTGAAGAGGACCGCCGCGCCTGGGCGGACTACGACCCGGAGCAGGCCAACGCGCTGCTGGACGAGATGGGCATGCTGTGGCGGGACAACGACGGCATCCGCCATCTGCCGGACGGGCGGCGCGCCGACCTGGTAATCGAAACCGCCGATGCGGACGCGGCGGAAACCGATGCGCTGGAAGTCCTCACCGCACAGTGGCGCAAGATCGGCATCGCCGTGCTCATCCGCAGCCAGGGGCGCCAGGCGACGCGCCAGCGGGTCCGCAGCGGCGCCACGGCCATGAGCATCTTCTACGGCCTGACCAACGGTCTTGCCACCGCCTCCATGAGCCCGGCGGAACTGGCCCCCACCAGCAACCGCCAGAACAACTGGCCGCTCTGGGGCCTGCATCATCAAAGCGGCGGCAGCGCCGGGGAAGCCCCCGACCTGCCGGCGGTGCAGGAACTGCTGGGCCTCTACGAGGCCTGGGCCAGCGGTCCCGACGACGACGCGCAGGAGAAGATCTGGCGCCGCATGCTGGCGATCCACGCCGATCAGGTCTTCACCATCGGCCTGCTGGGCGCCGTGCGACAGCCGGTCGTCGCCAGCGCCAGGCTGCGCAACCTGCCCGCCGAAGCCGTCTACCTCTACGACCCCGGCGCCTACTTCGGCCGATATCGTCCGGATACCTTCTGGTTCGCGGAGCAGTAGCCTGTGGTACCACCCTGCTGACACCACGATGTCAGCATTGCAGGGCTATGCTTTGCCACTGCGCAGCGTCGAAGCAGGCGGGAGTGAGATGGAATTCGAGAACTGGATTGCCTTCGTACTGATCTGGACCGTCGCTTGCTTCGGCGTCGGCCCAAACTCCGTAACCTGCGCGACGGCCGGCGCCAACAACGGGTTTGCCCGGGGCCTCTGGTCGGCCTTCGGAATCACCGCGGCGAGCCTCGTACACTCCATGATTGCGGCCTTCGGCTTCAGCGCGGTCTTCCTGACCTACGCCGAGGCCTATACGATCCTGAAGTGGCTGGGAGTTGCCTACCTCTGCTATCTCGGCCTGCGTCTTTGGGGTAAGCGACCGACCCAGCTGACCATGGAGCGCGGCAGCCGTGAAGGCCGCCGGGTGCTGTTCCGCAGGGCCTTCTTCGTCTCCATGAGCAACCCGCAGCCGATCCTCACCTACCTCGCCTTCTTCACGCCTGCGCTGGACCCGAGTTTACCGGTCGTGCCCCAGCTTGCGATTCTGGTCCCGACGGCCGTTGGCATCGTTCTCCTGATGTACATCGCCTATGTGCTCTCCGGAACGCCATTGCGCTACATTGTGACCTCCATAAAGCGACAGTTGATCCTCAATCGGCTGACCGGGACCTTCTACATCGGTACGGCTGCCGTGCTCGCGACCACCGACTCGCGGAAGTGATCCTGCCCGATCATCAAGCCTTTGCCTGCTGCGACCGACCGCTTTCAGGGCCGGCGGCCGCGCCGCCCGAACAGAGATCTTAGGCCCGATCATTCAATTGGCGAATTCCTCGATATGCGAGTCCCGCCAATCCCCCAGCAAAAATAGGGTCGTCAGGGCCGGGGCCGGGCCGCTAAGATACGATCAGATTGGTCATACCCCTTGCGCCGTGTCCTGGGGTGACGCGGCCAACAAGAAACATCGTCTGCGGAAGCTGGGCGCCGGCGTCGGGCCGGAGCTTGGCGAACCTGCGGACAGACACAGGAGAGTACCCCTATGGAGATGGGCGGCAAACGCGTCCTCGTCTGCAACTGCGAATCCACAATGCCGCTGGACGAGAAGGGCCTGACCCGCGCCTGCCAGGCCGTGGGCGCCAGCGGCGAGGCCGACCTCAACAGCCAGCTCTGCCGCGCCCAGCTCGGCAACTTCCAGAGCGCCGTCCTGGGTCAGCAGCCGGTGCTGGTGGCCTGCACCCAGGAAGCCCCGCTGTTCCGCGAGATCGCCGAGGAAGACAACCCCCAGGCCACCGTCGAGTTCTTCAATATCCGCGAGAACGCCGGCTGGTCCGGCGAGGCTGAGGCGGCAACGCCGAAGATCGCCGCGCTGATTGCCGCGGCGGCGGTGGAAGCCGAGCCGACGCCGCTCGTCGCTCTGGCTTCACAGGGCGTCTGCCTGGTCTATGGCCGCGATGAGAGCGCCCTTGAAGCCGCCCGCCAGTTGGCCGGCCGCCTGGAAGTGACGGTGCTGCTGAGCGCGCCGGGCGAGATCCTGCCGCCGCGGGCCATGGACGTGCCGGTCTTCCAAGGCACCATCGTCCAGGCCAAGGGCCAGCTCGGCGGCTTCGGCATCACGGTCAACGACTACGCCCCGGCCTCCCCCTCCGGCCGCACCCGGTTGACCTTCGAACCGCCGCGCGACGGCGCCTTTTCCGAATGCGATCTCATCATCGACCTGACCGGCGGCACACCCCTCTTCCCGGCCCATGACAAGCGCGACGGCTACTTCCGGCCCGACCCCGGCGACCCGGTGGCGGTGCAGCGCGCACTCTTCGAGGCCGCGGATCTGGTGGGGGAGTTCGACAAGCCGCGCTACGTCCACTACGACGCCGACATCTGCGCCCACTCGCGCAGCCGCAAGACCGGCTGCACCCGCTGCCTGGACATCTGCCCCACCTCGGCCATCACCTCGGCCGGTGACACGGTGGCGATCGACCCGCTGGTCTGCGCCGGCTGCGGTTCCTGCGCCTCGGTCTGTCCCACCGGGGCGGCGACCTACCAGCTTCCGGCCGGCGACAGCCTGTTCCAGCGCCTGCGCACCCTGCTGGAGGCCTACCGGGAGGCCGGCGGGGAGGCGCCCCTGCTGCTGCTGCACGACACCAGCTACGGTGCCGAGGTGATCGCGCTCTCCGCCCGTCTGGGCCGTGGCCTGCCTGCCCGCGTTCTGCCCTTCCCGCTCAACGAAGTGACCCAGGTGGGCATCGACTTCCTGGCCGCGGCCTTCGCCTACGGCGCCGAGCAGATCGTCGTGCTGGCCGACCCGAAGAAGCGCGACGAGCTGTCGGGGCTCGCCGGGCAGATCGGTCTGGCGGAAGCCGTCCTGGACGGGCTCGGTTACGGCGGCGGGCGCGTGCATGTGGTCGAGGCGGCGGACCCGGACGCAGTCGAGCAACAACTCTACGATCTCGCCGTCCCGGAGCAGCCCATGCCGGGCGGCAACTTCCTGCCCCTCGGCGGCAAGCGCAGCCGCGCCTTCCTGGCCTTGCGCCACCTGCACGACAAGGCGCCGCAGCCGGTGGACGTTCTGCCACTGCCGCCGGGCGCGCCCTTCGGCGCCGTGAAGGTCGATACCGAAGGCTGCACCCTCTGCCTTGCCTGTGTCGGCGCCTGCCCCACCGGTGCGCTGCTGGACGACGAGGAGCGCCCCTGGCTGGGCTTCAAGGAGGATGCCTGCGTCCAATGCGGGCTCTGCCGCAACACCTGCCCGGAAAGCGTCATCACCCTGGAGCCGCGGATCAACTTCACCACGGCGGCGATGGGCGCGGTCATGCTGAACGAGGCCGAGCCCTTCGAGTGCGTGCGCTGCGGCAAGCCCTTCGGCGTGCGGCAATCCATCGAGCGCATCGCCGAGCAACTGGCCGGCAAGCACCACATGTTCCAGAACGCCGAGCAGATCGAACGCATCAAGATGTGCGACGACTGCCGCGTGGTGGTGCAGTTCGAAGGCGGCAACGACCCCTTTGCCGCAGGTCCGCGCCCGACGCCGCGCACCACCGACGACTACCTGCGGGAGCAGGAGATCGAAGAGGCGCGGCAGAAGGTGCTGGCGGAGCGGGCCGCGGCCAAGAACGGCGGCAACGGAGAGGACGCCGGCTAGACAGGGGCGGTTCCAGACAGGGGCGGTTAATCGCCTTTTCACGAGGCCTGGGCTAGACTCCGGCGCATGACCAAGTCCGGCACAACTCTCGACCCCCGTATCGATCCCCGTCTCAACGCCTTCCGCGACGATCTCGCCGATGCGGCTTTGGAGGGCCGGGTCACGGCAGGCCGCTTTGCGGAAGGACGGCCCGCCGGGATCGCCCGCGGGGTCGTCGATCTGCGCCGCAGGCCCGATGCAGGCTCCGGCCTCGACAGCCAGCTTCTCTTCGGCGAAACCGTCACCGTCTTCGACGAGGCGGAGGGCTGGGCCTGGGTCCAGAACCGGACCGACGGCTATGTCGGTTACGTCGAAAGCGCGGCGCTCGGCGAGGCCCCTACGCCGCCGACCCATCGGGTAACGGCCCTGCGCAGCTTTCTCTTCCCGAAGCCCGACCTGAAGGCACCGCCGCTGGACTGTCTCAGCATCGCCTCGCCGCTGTGCGTCACCGGCCATCAGGGCGACTACGCAGCGCTTCAGGGCGGCGGCTATGTCTACGGCCGACACATCGCGCCGATTTCAGAAACCGAGCCGGACTACGTCGCGACGGCGCTGCGCTTTCTCGGCACGCCTTACTACTGGGGCGGGCGCAGCAGCGTCGGCCTGGACTGCTCGACCCTTGTGCAGTTGTCGCTGTCCTGTGCGGGCCTGCCCGTTCGGCGCGACACCTATCAGCAGGAAACCACGGCGGGCGACGCGCTGAATGGGCTCCCCGGCGAGATCGCCCTTAAGCGCGGCGACCTTGTCTTTTCGCCCGGGCATGTCGCCATAATGCTGGATGCCGCGCGCATCGTGCACGCCAACGCCTCTACCATGACGGTGGCCATCGAAGACCTGGACGCGCTGGAAGGCCGCGTGCGCGCAGAAACCGGCGGTGGCTTCACCGCCGTGCGCCGCATTCCGAAGACCGGCTGACGTCGCCGACCGCGGGGCAGTTCCTGCGTGTTTACTGGGGTGGCAGGGGCGGCCCGCTGCTGCCGCCGACCTGCGACTGGCAAAGGGCTTCGGCGCGGCTCTTGAACAGGTCGGCCTGGGCGGCGGTGATCGTGCCCTCCTCCACCATGCCGTCGATGTCGGCAGCCCGCTCGGCCAGGCAGCGCGCCACGGGGTCGTCCGCCGCCGGCGATGCCGCTTCGGGCGGGAAGAGGTCGTCGCGGTGCATGATGCCCAGCACCGCAACCATCAGCACGGCGATGCCCAAAGCACAGAGACGGGCGATAGGACGGTCTAGAAAAGAGACCTCTTGCCGGGATTCAGCCATGGCGCTGAGGCTAAAGCCCCCGCCGGGCCCCTACAAGCCCCAGGAAGCCCGCAGAAAGCCAGCCGAAATCCCGTGAACAGGGCGGAATCCGCTTTCCCGAAGGCCCCATTGGCCCTACGAAAGTTGGGGGCGAATTCGGGCCCGGCTGGTACTATTTTTGACAAGTATCAAATGAAAGCGGTCCGGCTTGGCGTAGTATGAGCGGGCAATCAGGGTTGGGAGAGTCCGAATGGCTGAGATGATCGATCCCTACGGCAGGGCGATCACCTACTTGCGTGTATCGGTGACGGATCGTTGTGATTTCCGCTGCGTCTACTGCATGGCGGAAAACATGACCTTCCTGCCCAAGGCGCAGATCCTGAGCCTGGAGGAACTGGACCGCGTCTGCAGTGCCTTCGTGCGCCAGGGCGTGCGCAAGCTGCGCATGACCGGTGGCGAGCCGCTGGTACGCCGGGACATCATGACGCTGTTCCGCAGCCTGTCGCGGCATCTGAAAAGCGGCGCCCTCGACGAACTCACCCTGACCACCAACGGCAGCCAGCTCGGCCGTTTCGCCCATGAACTGGCCGACATCGGCGTCAGGCGCGTGAACGTCTCGTTGGACACCCTCAACCCCGACAAGTTCGCCGCCATCACCCGCTGGGGCAAGTTCGACCAGGTGATGGAAGGGCTCGCCGCCGCCAAGGCCGCCGGGCTGCAGGTCAAGATCAACGCCGTCGCGCTGAAGGGCGTCAACGACGACGAGGTGCATCGCCTCGTCTCCTGGTGCGGCGACGAAGGTTACGACCTCACCTTCATCGAGGTGATGCCCATGGGCGACATCGGCGGCGAGGACCGGGTCGAGCAGTATTGGCCGCTGTCCATGCTGCGCGCCGAACTGGCGCAGAAATGGACCCTGGACGAGATCGACTACCGCACCGGCGGGCCGGCGCGCTACGTGCGGGTGCGCGAGACCGGCGGCCGCATCGGCTTCATCACGCCGATGACCCATAACTTCTGCGAAAGCTGCAACCGGGTGCGCCTCACCTGCACCGGCACGCTCTACATGTGCCTGGGCCAGGAAGACGCCGCCGATCTGCGGGAACCCTTGCGCGCCAGCGACAGCGACGAGCTGTTGGACGCGGCGATCATGGAGGCCATTGGGCGCAAGCCGAAGGGCCATGACTTCGTCATCGACCGCCGCCGCAAACAGCCGGCTGTCTCCCGTCACATGAGCGTCACCGGCGGATAACCCACTTCGTCGGCAGGCCGCAGGCTCTTCCCTCTACTGGATGAGCACCTGATGGGCGAAGTCGCGCCCGTTTGAAATGGTGATCTGTTCGAAGCCCAGCATCTTCGCCAGATCGAAGAAGGTGAAGTAGTCCTCCACTCCCAGCTCCGAGAAGACCGGCAGCAGCCGGGCCACCGCCGTCATCTGGGCGAAGATCGCGCGGGCGCGGTAGACCGTGTCGATGCGCCCCTCGTCGAGCGCCACGATGATCAGCTTTTCGGCTTCCGAGCCTTTGGCGAAGATCGCCGCCGTCGGCGGATAGGGCGCCTTGTTCTGCTCGCTGGTGATCCCCGTCACGAAGGCGATACGGGATTTGCGCGAGGTCTCCGGCAAGGTGAAAGAGCGGGCGGTATAGGTCTCCCGGGACGTCGGGTCAGGGTAGTAGTAACCGGCATGCCGGTCGTCCGCCGAGGCCGGCGTCGCGACCGCTGTCAGGCCAGCCAGAATCGCGCCCCCCAAAACCGCGCCGGCCAAAATCGCCGCCGCTGCGCAGAAGCGCCGCCCTGCTGGTGGCCAAAGCCTCATCAACCCTCTCCCTGTACGAAGCCCAGTTTGTCGTTGGCGCAACCCTGCGGGAGGACGGCGCTTTTGACAAGAGGGCGTTTAGCCTTGTGGGGCGCCGACGTGAGCCGCCGACGTGGGGCACGGGCTGGCGCCCCGGCATTTCATGGCTATACTCAGCCCCGTCGCGCCCAGCCCCGCTCTCTTGAGGCCCGGGCAGGACTGCAGACCATCAGCCCGCCCCTCGGCCGGGGGCCCTCTGGAAGGACTTCCCTAAACCGTGACCGCCCCGAAGTTCGCCCTGGTTGCCAGCGAGACGCCGGAGGCCGCCGCAGCGCTGCAGCGCCTTGAACAGCGCTACGGCCACCACGACGTCGAGGACGCGGAGGTCGTCGTCGCCCTCGGCGGCGACGGCCTGATGCTTGAGACGCTGCACCGCTTCATGAACCAGGGCCTGCCGATCTACGGCATGAACTGCGGGACCGTCGGCTTCCTCATGAATCAATACAGCGAGGATGATCTGCCGGAACGGCTGAGCGCCGCCGAGCAGGCCACCGTGCATCCCCTGCGCATGAAGGTCGACTGCGCCAGCGGCGAGAGCTGCGAGGCCCTGGCGATCAACGAGGTCTCCCTGCTGCGCGAGGGCCGACAGGCCGCGAAGGTCGGCATCGCCATCGACGGCGTGGAACGCATGGATGAACTCATCTGCGACGGCGTGATGGTGGCGACGCCCGCGGGCAGCACGGCCTACAACCTCTCCGCCCATGGCCCCATCGTGCCGATCGGCGGACAACTCCTCGCCCTCACCCCAATCTCGGCCTTCCGGCCTCGGCGCTGGCGCGGCGCCCTGCTGCCGGCCTCCGCCGAGGTTGTCTTCACGGTACACGAGCCGGAGAAGCGGCCGGTCTCCGCCACGGCGGACTTCACGGAGGTGCGCGACGTGGTGAAGGTGCGCGTCTACGAGGACAAGAGCCTGGATCTCAACCTGCTCTTCGACCCCGAGCACGACCTCGAGGAGCGCATCATCAAGGAACAGTTCCAGCCGTAGAAGCGCTCAAGGTCTTCTCGACCCAGCGCCTGACCGCCTGCGTGCGCGGCAGGGTTGCCAGTTCGCGCGGCACGAGCAGCCAAAGCTCCCGCGTCGGCAAGGGTAGACCGCGCGGCGCCGGCAGCCTCTTCAGGCGCGGATCCTGCTTGGCGACGGCGGCAGGCAAGAGCGTCCGGCCGCAGCCCGCGGCAACCGCCTCATGCGCCGCCTCCACATCGTTCACACAAAACGGCGCCGGCGACTCTCCGGACTTGCGCGCCATCGCCTCCAGCCAGCGGGCCTGCGGCAGATGGCTCATGGCGTCCTCATAGGTGATCCAAGGCAAAGGTTGCAGCGCTCCTGACGTCGCCTGCGCCGCGCCATAGATCCCAAACGCCATGCGCCCGACGCACTGCGCCGTCACCCGGTGGCCGCCACTCCGCGGGCGGGCAAACCGCAAGGCCACGTCGGTCTCCCGGCGTGTCAGGCTGAGATCCCGCAGGTCGGAGACAAGTTCCAGCCGCAGGGCCGGATGCCTTTGCGTCAGCCCCGCAAGCCTGGGTACCAGGATCCGATTCATGACGTAAGGCACCGTGGTGAGCCGCACCACTCCGGCAATGTCCCCGGCCGCGTACCCGGTGGCGGCGCCCTTGCCGTCGAGCGCAGCGAGTTCGCGTTCGGTCCGCTCCGCGACCTGCACAAGGGAGGCGCCTGCAGCCGTTAACTCGAAGGTTCCGTCCGCCAGGCGCTGATAGAGGCGCCGCCCGGCCGCTGTCTGAACGGCCGAAAGCCGCCGCGACACCGTCGTATCGTCAACGCCGAGATGCCGGGCGGCCAGGGTCAGCCGCCGGGTGCGGCTTATGGCCAGGAGGTAGCGCAGATCGTTCCAGTTCGGTGCCTGCATTCTTGCAGCCTCGTTTGCAGTACTTCGCCTTCTGACTGCAAGTATGCAGCAATAGACTTCACTGAAAAGGACCAACCGAACGCCAGGAGGAAAGCATGCTATTTGCGGTGATGTTCGAGGATGAGCCTGCGCAGGCGGCCGAACTGCGCCGGAAACACCTGCCCGACCACCTGCGGTTTCTTGAGAAACACAAAGAGCGGGTGGTCGCCGCGGGCCCGCTGGTGTCTGCGGCGGGGGAAGCGCAGGGCGGCCTCTGGCTGGTCGAGGCGGAAGACCGCGAGACCGTCGACCGGATGGTACAGGAAGACCCCTTCTGGCCAACAGGCCTCCGGAAGTCGGTTCGCATCGCAGCCTGGAAGCAGGTTTTCGCAGAGGGCCGCAGGCAGATCTAGCGGCCGCGCAAGCCGGGGGGGGGGGGCGCCCCACCCCGTGGATGCACCTCAGAAGATCCCGGCATCCAGGCCGGCTGCCATGGCGGCCCCAAGGTCGCGGGCCTCATCCAGAAAGCTGTCCTGCCAGGCGCCCTTGAAGATCAGCGGCGGCTGGACCGCCCGCCAGCGCAGGCCGGTGGTGATGCTTTCGACGGCGCGCCGGGTGCCGGTGCCGTCATGGCCGGCGCGGATGTAGAGGCAGTAGGGCAGGCCCTGGGTCTTCTCAAGACAGGGATAGTAGCTGCGGTCGAAGAAATCCTTCAGCGCGCCGCTCATGTAACCCAGGTTCTCGGTCGTGCCCAGAATGACCGCCTGGGCCGCCAGGACATCCTCCGGTCCGGCGTCGAGCGGCGCGCGCGCCACCACGTCGAGGCTGTCGGTTTCGCAGCCCTGGGCGGCATCGACCACAGCCTGCTTCAGAGCCTTGGTGTTGTCCGAGGGCGCATGAGCCACGATCAGCAAGCGCTTGTCAGCCATCGCCTGGCTCACCTGCTGCCGGAGGCTCCATTCCGGGACCGCTTGCCGGCGCGTTTCAGCCTGCCGCGGCCCCTTTGCCGAGCCGCGCAGAAAGTGCCTTCAGGTAACGCAGATCGCCGGCGGTGAACTCGTCTTCGTCAATGTCGGACTTGTAGCCCTCGAGTTCTTCGCGCAGGGCATCCGAGACATTGGAACCCGCCAACAGCTTTTCGATGATGCGCAGCGCCTCGGCATTCTGAGCCTGCTGCGCCTCGGGGCTCAGCGGCTCGTCCGCCTCGCCGGCGGGCTCTTCTTCGCCCTCGTCCTCCAGCCCCTCATCCTCCAGATCCTCATCCTCAAGGTCCTCGGAGAGGGCCTCCTCGTCGTCCTCGGGCACAATAAGGGCATCCCACGACTGGCCCGCATCCGTCACCATGCCGTGCAGCTGGCGGGCGGCCGCCAGGGCCTCCTCGTCCTCCGCACTGCCCAGTTTCTCAAGCTGCTCGATCAGAGTGGCCCGCTCAAGCGGTTCAGTCATACCGGTCCTCGTCAGCGTCAGAATCGCATCAACGCCGGGAGTCTAGCCGGTTTTATGGCAAAGCTACAGCGCTGCGGACGCGGCTGGCCCCGCGCGCACCCCAGAGGTACTGGACACAGACCGACCGGAGGGGCCGGACCAACGGCTCACAGGGAACGCGTCCAGCGCAGCTTTGCCGCCATCTCGAGCAGATCCTCTTGCGAGAGGCCGATATCGCGCCTCTGGTGCGGGCTCAGTTCAGTGATGGCGGCGCGCTCCTCGGAACGCTGCTGCCAGTCGATCATCAGATCCAGCAGGGTCAGCGGCAGGCGCAGCACGGCCTTGAGGATATCGGCCACACCAGCGGGCTGCGCGCCCAGGACAGGGGACGGTCTCCGTGAAACTGCGTTCGACATCTTAGGCTTCCTTATACGAAAAATTCACCATGAGGCGCCCGGCGATGCAGGCTTTTTACAACTATGGACAATCTCTTAGCCCAAGATTTATTGACGATTGCTGAATCCGGCAAACGATGATATCTCATGCGCAACATCAGCAAATCTAATGCGAAAGCATGTCCCGGAAACTCCCGCCGTTGAAGGCTTTGCGGGCCTTTGAGGCCGCGGCGCGCCACCTCTCCTTCACCCAGGCAGCGGTCGAGCTGAACGTCACCCAGGCGGCCATCAGCCACCAGGTGAAGCTGCTGGAGGAGCACCTCGGGCTCCAGCTCTTCCGGCGCCTCAACCGGCGCCTTGTCCTGACGGAAGCGGGTCAGATCTATCTGCCGGTCCTGCGCGATGCCTTCGACCGCATCGCCGCCGGCACCAACCAGCTCTTCAAGGACGATGACTCCGGCCCGCTGACGGTGAGCGTTCTGCCCTCGCTCGCTGCCAAGTGGCTGTTGCCCCGGATGTCGCGCTTTCGCGACCGCCACCCCGACATCGACGTCATGATCTCGGCCAACAACAAGCTGGTCGACTTCTCGGACGATTCCGTCGAGATGGCCATTCGCTACGGCGCCGGCAACTATCCGGGGCTGCAGGTCGATCTCCTGCTCAGCGACGAGGTCTTTCCGGTCTGCAGCCCCGCGCTGCTCAAGGGGCCCAATCCGCTGAAGGCACCGGAAGATCTGCGTCACTACACGCTGCTGCACGACGAGGTCTCGCGGCACGACGAAAGCCCGGACTGGCGCAACTGGCTGCGGGCGGCACAGGTCAGCGGTATTGATTGCACCCGCGGCCCCGGCTTCAGCGATTCCTCCATGGTGATCGAAGCGGCTGCCGCCGGCCAGGGCGTCGCCCTCGCCCATCGCTGGCTGGCCGCTGCCGACCTGGAAAGCGGGCGCGTGGTACAGCCTTTCGGGCCGAGCGTGCCGTCGAAGTTCGCCTACTACGTTGTCTGCCCGCCGGCTCTGGCAGAGCGCCGCCGCGTCCGCCTCTTCCGCGAGTGGCTCTTGGAAGAGGCCCAGAAGACTGGCGCTGAGTCAGCGGCTCTGTCATCCTGTTGAGGCTGCAAACGGTCATGTTTCCGCCGCCCTGCCCCCCGTCCCCTATGCCCGGAGTGATCCTGTCTTGCCCGATACCCTGAATGCCGAAACACCGGCCATCAGGCCGGAATCCCGTGCCATGATCGAGCGCCTGATCGCCTTCGATACGACCAGCCGCAACTCCAACCTGGATCTCATCCACTACGTCCGCGGCTACCTGGCGGATCTCGGCGTGACCGCAACGCTGGTCCACGACCCCGGCGGCACCAAGGCGAACCTCTACGCAACGCTGGGCCCGCAGGACCGCGGCGGCATTGCGCTCTCGGGCCACACCGACGTGGTCCCCATCGACGACCAGGACTGGACCCGCGACCCCTGGCAGATCAGCGAATCCGACGGCCGGCTCTACGGCCGCGGCACCTGCGACATGAAGAGCTTCGTGGCCGTGGCGCTGGCGCATGCCCCGCGCTTCCTGGACGGCGAACTGGAAACGCCGGTCCATCTCTGCCTCTCCTACGACGAAGAGGTCGGCTGCCGCGGGGTGCCGGGCCTCTTGGCCCATCTTGCCGAGCAGCCGGTCCGCCCGCGGCTCTGCATCGTCGGCGAACCCACCGACATGAAGGTGGTCACCGCCCACAAGGGCAAGCTGTCCATGGCCTGCCACGTGCGCGGCAAGGAGGCGCATTCCTCCCTCGCCCCCCACGGTGTGAACGCGGTCCAGGCCGCCGCCCGGGTGATCGGACTGCTCACCGACATGGCGGCGGAGAAGATGGCGAACGGCCCCTTCGACAGCGACTACGACGTGCCCCACACGACCGTCCATACGGGGCTTATCGAGGGCGGCACCCAGCTGAACATCGTGCCCGGACACTGCCGCTTCGAGTTCGAGTTCCGCTACCTGCCGGAGGACTCGCCCGACGCACTTCTGGCCCGGGTCAAAGACTATGCCGAGACGGAGATCGCCCCGGCCATGCAGGCCATCGACCCGGCCAGCGGCTTCACCTGGGAGCCGCTGGCCAGCTTCCCCGGCCTGGATCTGGCGCCCGAAGCCGAGGTCGTCGATCTGGCCAAGGCCCTGACCGGCAGCAATGCGACGGGGAAGGTCGCCTTCGGAACCGAGGCCGGGCTGTTTGACGACAGCGGCATCCCTGCCGTGGTCTGCGGGCCCGGCTCTATCGACCAGGCCCACAAGCCCGACGAGTTCGTGACCCTGGAGCAGATCGCGCTCTGTGAGCGCTTCATGGACCGGCTGGAGGAACGGGTGCGCCCGGGCGGTCTCGCCCATGGCTGACGAGAAGCCGCAGCACGAACAGGGCGGCCGGAACGTGGCTGCCGTGGTCTTCGACCTCGGCGGCGTTCTGATCGACTGGGACCCGCGGCACCTCTACCGCAAGATCTTCTCGGAAGAAGCGGAGATGGAGCACTTCCTGACCGCGGTGTTCTCCTCCGACTGGAACGAACAGGCAGACGGCGGCCGCCCGACCGCCGAGATCACCGCCGAACTCTGCGCTCTCCATCCCGAAAAACGGCCGCTGATCGAGGCCTACTACGATCGTTTTCCCGAGATGATGAAGGGGGCGATAGACGGCACCGTATCCGTGGTCGAACGCCTTCACGAAAAGGGCCTGCCGCTGTTCGTCCTTTCCAACTTTTCCGCCGAGACCTTTCCTCATGCGCGCCGGCGCTTCGCCTTCTTCGAACGATTTTCAGGAATGGTGATCTCCGGCGAGGTCGGCATGAAGAAGCCGGAACCGCGCATCTACGATTTGCTGACCGAACGCTTCGGTCTGACGCGCGCAGAGACCCTCTTCATTGACGACCGTACCGACAATGCGGCGGCCGCGCGGCAGGCCGGCTGGCAGGCTCTGCACTTTACCTCGCCGGATCTCCTGACCGATGATCTGACGCGCCTGGGACTGTTGGATTGAGGCCGCCACTGCCGCCGGCGGACCAGCGTCCAGCGCCAGACGCCCCGCGCGCCGGGTCCGCGTGGCCGCACCGGCGGATGGCCGGCTGATGTCGCCGCGGCCACCCGAAGGTACGCGACCTCCCCAGGGAAAGACGACGCCCTGGCACAAGATCCTTTTGGCCCTGGCGGTGGGCGCCGGCGGCGGCTGGCTGGCCAGCCTGCTGGCGCTGCCGCTCGCCTGGATGATCGGCGCCATGCTGGCAACGACGATCGCCGCCCTCGCCGGCCTGCCGATCGCTCTGCCGATCCTCTACCGGACAGCCATGGTGGCGGTGCTCGGTGTCATGCTGGGCAGCGGCTTCGCACCGGAGATCCTGGACCGGGTGGGCGACTGGGTCGTCTCGCTGCTCGGGCTTATCGCCTATACCCTGGTCGCCGCAGCAGTCGTGTCGGTCTTCCTGCGCAGGGTTGCCGGTTACGATCCGATCACCGCCTACTTCTCCGCGTCGCCCGGCGGCCTCTCGGAGATGATGATCATCGGCGGCGCCATGGGGGGCGACGAGCGCATCATCTCCCTCACCCACACATCGCGAATCCTCCTGGTCGTCCTCGCCCTGCCCTTCGTCCTGCAGTGGGTCTTCGGCTTCACCCCGGGCCCGCGGCCGCCCGGCGGCATTCCGCTCGCCGAGGCCGAGCCCTTTGACATGGCGGTGCTCACCCTTTGCGGTGTGGTCGGCTTCTTCGCCGCCCGCCTCGCCCGGCTGCCGGCGGCGGCGATCCTGGGGCCCATGGTCGCCTCGGCGGCCATACACCTGGCCGGCTGGAGCGATGCCAAGCCGCCGACCGAACTGGTCGCTGCGGCACAGGTCGTGGTGGGCACCACCATCGGCTGCCGCTTCGCCGGGGTGGCGCTCAAGCTTGTTGGCCGCACCTTGCTGGCATCGCTCGGCAGCACGATCATCCTGGTCGGCGGCTGCCTGCTGTTTGCCGTGATGCTGCATCCCTTGACCGGCCTTCCGACCATCGCCCTCTTCCTGGCTTACGCACCGGGCGGCGTCGCGGAGATGAGCCTGATTGCGCTCGCGCTCTCCGTCGATGCGGCCCTGGTGGCCACACATCACATCGTGCGGATCTTCTTTATCGTCGTCTTCACGCCGCTGCTGTTCCGGGTCCTGCCCTCGGGGCTCACCGGTCGAAGCCGGACTCCGGACCCCGGATAGCGCAGGCCGCGCACGACACCTGGCCGCCAACGATGTACACCCAGTTGACACACACCTGTCACGCTGAGCGGGCCAGCCTGAGCGCTGTCTCGTAAGAGTCGCAGGGGCCCCGATGTTGGATCGTCTACTCGCCGTTTTGCTGGCTCTTTTCCTCGTGCTGCCGCTCGGCCTCAGCCTCGACGGCGAGCTCTTCGGTCCGGACGATGGTGCTTCTCCCGGCGCTGAACTTGAATCCCTTCTGAACCGCCCCGACGCCCGGAAGGTCGTCGTGATCTCGCCGGGGGGTGTGGCCGCTCCTGAGACTGTCGCTGCACCTTGGCACCGCGGCGGCCACGACGATGCCATGACAGTGAGCATTGAAGACGCAGAGGCCATGAGCCCCTGGGGTGCCTATCCGATCGATGCCACCAGCCTCGGGGCTGCGAAGCGCTAAACCATCCAGAGACCTGGCGTCAGAACAACCGGACGTGAAGCGGCGGGGCTCTGCCAACTCCCGGCACATCTTCGGTTGGGGCCGTCTTTATCGAGGGGCGGTGGAGATCGTCCAGCCACGGGCAGCCTGGGCGACATAGCCAAGGCGACTACCATATTAGATCATTCTGATATGATAGTTGGTCTCACCAACTAGTTGTTAATGATCTAGACGCATTATCCGAAAAATTAGTTCAAATTGTTAGCACTACTTTGACTAGCAATCAAGCAGCGATTTTCGCGCGATCTGCCTCAAGAAGCCGTCACCGGACAGGGGCAGACCGGACCGCGAACAAACGGGCCTAAGCAGCCGTTAGCATGGGTGATGAAGATGAAACAGACAGACGCCGCCGATCCCTCTTCGCTCAAGAAGGGGATGGCCAAGACCTCATTCTCAAATGCGAGCAACCTGCTCGGTTTCATGAGCAACCTCAAAATCTCGACCCGGGTCTTCGGGGGTTTCGGCCTGATCCTGGTCATGCTGACGGTGATCGGCGTGTTGTCGATCTACTCGCTCAACTTCGCGAACGAAACTTTCGGCGAATACCGCACCCTGGCCCGCCAGGCCAATGCGATCGGCCGCGTGCAGGCCAACCTGCTGATGACGCGGATGAACGTGAAGGACTTCATCATCACCAAGTCCGAGAAAGACCGGGATGAAGTCTTCCATTTCGAGGAAAAGACCGCTGCGCTGATCGACGATGCCTTGACGCTGGTCGTCGACGCGGAGCGACGTTCCCTACTGGAGGGCATGAAGGGGCGCATGGCCGAGTACAAGGGCCACTTTGAAAACGTCGTCGCGCTGAACGACAAGCGCAACGAGATCGTCCACAGCACCCTGAACGTCATCGGTCCGCAGATTGAAAAGGATCTGACGGCGATCATGGAGAGCGCCTACAGAGACGGCGATGCCGAGGCCGCCTTCACCGCCGGCATGGTGCTGCGCAACCTTCTCCTCGCGCGGCTCTATGCCACCAAGTTCCTGGTCGACAACAAGCAGGAGTCTTTTGACCGTGTGATGAAGGAGTTCGGCGAGCTGACCGAGCTGTCCGGCGATCTGCTGGCCAGCCTGCAGAACCCGCGCCGGCGCCAGCTGGCCACGGCGGTGGTCGAGAACGTCTCCATCTATGAGACGTCTTTCGACGAAGTGAACGTGGTCATCAATCAGCGCAACGCCGTGATCCGCGAGCAGCTCGACACGATCGGTCCGGAGGTGGCGAAGGCCATCGAGGACTACAAGCTCTCCGTCAAGGGACGCCAGGACCAGATCGGTCCCGATGCAACCGCTGCGATGGAGCAGGCCGAAGTCACAGATGCGATCATCTCCGTCATCAGCCTGGTCCTGGGCGTGGCCATCGCCTGGGTGATCGGCATGGGGATCTCCCGCCCGATCAACCGCATGACCGCAACCATGACCGAGCTGGCCAAGGGCAACAAGACGCTGGAGGTTCCCGCTCTGGGCCAGAAGGACGAGGTCGGCGCCATGGCCGAAGCGGTCCAGGTGTTCAAGGAAAACGCCATCGAAATGGACCGCCTGGCCGAAGAACGTGTCGAACAGGAGAAGAAAGCCGAGATAGAGAAGCGCCAGGCGATGAACCAGCTTGCCAGCGACTTCGAGACTTCGGTCAAGCAGGTCGTCGACTCGGTCTCTTCGGCCTCCAACGAGATCAAGACCTCGGCGCAGAACCTGACCAGCGCCGCGGAGGAGGCGACCTCCAAGTCGACGGCCGTTGCCGCGGCTGCGGAGCAGGCGACTGCCAACGTCCAAACGGTCGCGGCTTCCTCCGAAGAGATGTCGAGTTCGATCAACGAGATTGCCCGCCAGGTGACGGAGTCGACCCGCAGCACCGGCGAGGCGAAGTCGGAGGTCGAGGAAACCGACACCGTGGTCCGCGACCTCGCCAGCGCCGCGCAGAAGATCGGCGAGGTCGTCACCCTGATCTCCGACATCGCCGAGCAGACCAACCTGCTGGCCCTCAACGCCACCATCGAGGCGGCGCGTGCCGGCGAAGCCGGCAAAGGCTTCGCCGTGGTCGCCTCGGAGGTCAAGAGCCTGGCCCAGCAGACCGCCAAGGCCACCGAGGAGATCTCTCAGCAGATCGCCGGCGTCCAGTCGACGACGGACTCGGCCGTGCAGGCGATCGGCCGGATCAAGGAGACCATCGTCAAGGTCGACGAGATCGCCGGCTCCATCTCCGCGGCCATCGAGGAGCAGACCGCCGCCGTCTCGGAGATTTCCACCAACACCCAGCAGGCCGCCACCGGCACGCAGGAGGTTTCCTCCAACATCGGTGACGTGCAGAAGGGCGCTGCGGACACCGGGACGGCCGCCCGCGCGGCCCTGGAAGCGGCCACCGGCCTCTCCCAGCAGTCCGTCGAGCTCAACAAGAAGGTAGAAGAGTTCCTGGGACGCGTCCGCGCAGCCTAAGGTCTCATTGTGATAGGGGCGTCCGGCGCTCAGGCTCCGGGCGCCCCTTCTTCTTTCTTTGCCGGCGTAGATTCAGGAAAACTTGGCCGTGATCCCGCCGTCGACGATCAACTCGGTGCCGGTGATGTACCTGGCTTCGTCGGACGCCAGGAAGAGCGCCGCATGGGCAACGTCCCAGGCATCGCCCATCTTGCCGGTCGGGCACTGGGCATCGCGCTTGCGGATCATCTCGTCCACATCGCCCTTGGCATAGGCGTCTTTCAAGGGCTCCACAATCATGGGCGTGTTCATGAGGCCGGGCAGCACCGCGTTGGCGCGGATGCCTTTCCCGGCGTACTGCAGCGCGACGGAGCGGGTGAAGGGAATCACGGCCCCCTTGCTGGCGGAGTAGGATACGTAGGGCACACCGGTATCCCGGATCCCGGCGATGGAAGCGATGTTGACGATGACGCCGCTGCCCTGGCGCTCCATGACCGGCAGCACATGCTTGCAGGTGAGGAACATCGACTTCAGGTTCACGTCGATGACCCGGTCCCAATCCGCCTCGCTGGTCTCCACCGGTCCGCCGACCGCCAGAATGCCGACATTGTTCTCCAGCACGTCGATCCGGCCATAGACCTCCATGCAGCGCGCAACCATCGCCGCCACGTCCGAAGCCCGGGAGACGTCGGCCTGCATCGCTTCGGCGCTGCCGCCCTCACCGCGGATGATGCCGACGGTTTCCTCGGCGGCCGCAAGATTGATATCGACGCAAAACAGCCTGGCGCCTTCGCGTGCAAAGAGCACGGCGGCCGCCTTGCCATTGCCCCAACCCGGCCCGGAAGAGCCGGCGCCCACCACCATCGCCACTTTTCCCTCGAGCCGCCCGGCCATCGCTGCCTCCCTTCCCTGCCATGGGGTCGCACCAATTCTCCTTCATAGAAGAACCACCGCCAGGGCACCAGCCCGGCCGTTACTGCGCCGGCACAAGGCCCATGGCGGCGACATGCGGCCGGTTGGATTGACGCTGCGGAAGGAAGGAAGGCGCCCCACGGGCCGCTCCAGGGGTGGAGAAGGCTGCGGCCCGTGGGGCAACGACAGGCTGGGTGGAGGGGTGGGAGAGCCCTATCAGCCTGCCGACTTGTCTCTGCTCGGAAAAAAACACGCTACCTTGTCTGCTCCGCAGACTGCCGGGCCCTATCTGCTCCGCAGACTGCTGGCGGTGTCGAAGAACCGCGTCGTCCTTTTCCAAGCAGGCTGGCGCGAACGCCGCGTTGCTACATCCTCAGTCGTTGTCGAGGCCGCCGCGGTTCATTTCTCCTGGCGGCAAACTGCATTTTTTTGAGTTTCGGGAGCCGCCTAAAGCAGCCCGATCTGCGGGGCACCGCCGCGGTGCCGGTCTCCGGATACTGCCGACCATCGCGAATCTGTGCCGAAAAGTGCTTTGCGGTTAAAATTCATCATCAAAAATTCCTTACTCAAACGGAGCCCTTCGCAGCTTGGCCGGTGCTCTTGGCGGAGCCCGCCGGCGCAGATGCCAGGTGTCTGCCCAGGTGTCTGCTCAGGTGTCAGCGGGGATCACCTCGTGGCTGTAGGCACTTCTGATCATCAACCGCGAGACATCATCGTAAGCCTTGACCCATGCTGCCCGCGTTGCCGGGGTGAAATCCTCCGCCAACACCTCTGCGAGCATCTGGAGCAGGGCATCGCCGACCAGGGGATAGTGTTGTGGCTTCACACCATAGGCGACATGGCGCAGTGCAAGATCCTCCAAGACCGGAACGAGCCCGGGTATATTCTGCAGCTCGGCAACGATCAGCCCGAGCTTGCTCATCAACATGCCGCCCTGCTGTTCCATATCGTTCAAGAACATGTGGCGCAGGTGGGGCGACCGCTCGAAAAGGATCCGATAGAAACGGTTGGCTGCCTGCGGGCTGTCCTGCGAAACAATCCGGAAGCTGTTGCGAATCAGCTCGGTTTCGTCTGGAGTCAGAGCCATCGGGCAAGTCTCTAGTCAAATCTCTATAGTCAAATGATCCGGAGCCCCGCGGCTGTCGGCATCCTGCGGCGCGCCAGATCCGCATAAAGGAATACCGGCAATGGCACGAGGCTTGAACCCGAGAAAGCGCACAAGGAAAATGCAGCATTGCATGTTCCTGTCAGGAGGCCGCAGATGGACTGGGACAACCTTAAAGTGGCGCTTGCGATCAGCCGCCTGGGATCGCTGACCCAGGCCGCCCAAGCCCTCGGCATCGACCAGTCCACCGCAGGCCGGCGCCTGACCGCGCTCGAGGGCGACCTGGGGACGATCCTCTTTGTCCGCTCCAAAACCGGCTTCGCACTGACCGATGCCGGCGAAGCCGCCATTAACCAAGCGATCGAGGTAGAGCGCCGGATCGACCGGCTGAGGGATGCCGTGACGCCGAGCGAGACCGGGCCTGTCGGAACGGTGCGCCTGCTCGGCAACCACTGGACCCTGGACCGCCTCGCCCGCACGACAATGGGGCCTTTCCTGGCAGCGAATCCCCGCCTCGACCTGCGCGTTGTCACTTTGACCCCGCGTGGCCGCATCCGTGGCGATGCCTCTCTGTCGATCTGGTTTGAAGTGGAGCCGCGGGAAAGCGAGTTCGCCATCAAGCTGGGCGACGTGCCCTACGCCGTCTACTGCGCACAGGATGCCGATCCGCAGGGCCTGGGCTGGATTTCCTTCTACGACGAGGATTCCAACAGGCCCATCGTCACGCGCGCCCACAAGCGTCTGCGCGCCCGCGGCGAGCCGCTGCGCATGACCGCCACCGACGCCGGCATCATGCTCTCTGCCGTGCGCCACGGTATCGGCAAGGCGCTGCTGCCCATGTGCCTGGCCGAAGAGCACGCCGATCTGGTGCGTGTGAAGGAGGGAGAGCCGGATCTCATGCGCGCGCTGCACCTCCACGCCCATCCCGACACCGTCGAAGCGGCGCGGATCCAGGCCACCATCCGCTGGCTGCGCGAAACCTTCCATACGGTTTTCCTCCCGAAGAGCGGGGACCACTACACCACCCAGGTTGCTGAGGCGCCTTGAACGCGCCCCGAAGTGCCCCACGCTGAAGGGCGTCATGGCGGAAGTGCCCCGTGGGCCGTCCCCGGGGTGGATTGGGGAGCAGGCCCACGGAGCGTCCGGCAGGCTGCTTGAGCTGTGGGAGAGCCCGTTCAGCCCGCCGAACCGGGTCCGGGTGCCGGGCCGCCGCCAGCAGACAGAGCCCCCCCCCGGCAAACGCCGGCGGACCATTGCCAGGCTCGCGCGGTTACGTGACCCGCGGCGCGGCAGACGATGGAGGCTCTGAGGGCTGTGGTTGCGGCGAGCGAAGCATCCCGAAAACGGCGTAACGCTCCGTTCGTCGGTACCAAGCCTTGGACGGTTCAAAGACTGCGGACTAAATCGACCTTGGATTGTGTTCTAGGCCGGACGGCCTGCCCTCCGGTGTGGCCCTGCTGCCGCTATTGCCTCGAACAGGGGCGTTGGGGCACAAGGGGAGCGCGATGCATCGCAAGACGCCCGTCGGGTGGCCTTGTTGGCCTGATGGAATTGCCCGCTTGATGGAATTGGTAGACATACGAGACTTAAAATCTCGGGACCGAAAGGTCGTGCCGGTTCAAGTCCGGCAGCGGGCACCACAGACTCCCTCCATGATCCGGGTCCCGGCACGGGAAATCGCGCCGACGTTGCTCGCTTCGAATTACTCCCGTTAAGGCAGCAGATCTCGAAAGCAGCAGCAGCTCTGCGTCCATCCGCTCCTTGCCGATGACGGGATGGCGCCCAAACGCGATGAGACCCAGCAAGACCGCGCCGGAGACCGCCAGGCCCCCGGCCGATTGAACCTCTTTAACCATCACAGCGACCCATGACCAAGCCGCCCTGCCGAACTCCGGCAAGGCGCGGCTCCGGTCCACCCGAACGGAGGTTTCCGTCATGCCGTCCCAGCCCTTCACCACCTTGACCGTCAGCAAGCGCGAGCTCCTGCTCGGCGCTCTGGCAACGGCGGTCGCCCTTGCAACCCCGGAATCGCGCCTCTTCGCCGCCAGCACGAAGAGCCCGGTGAAACTGTCGCTGCGCGATGGCGGCATCCTGGAGGTCCGTGAAGACCGCGTCGTCCTGCTGGACGGCGACCGCCGCCGTACCGTTCGTAACGGCGTTTTCTCGCTGGCCGCCGGCGGCCGGATCGAGGTCCGCGACGGCAAGATCTTTTCAGCGGCGATGGGCCCCGGTGACATCTTCGTCCAGGCCACCTGGATCGAAGTCCACAGCCCGCCCGGCGCCTCGACGCCGAACCCGGGCGCGTCGGACTGGCTGAAGCGCAACGCCGGGACGCGACCGGGCCCGCTCTAGACACGCGCCGGCACGCTTCTTCGGGCCTGCAAAAGAGGGGGCGCAGAGGAAACGCGCAGAAGAAACGCGCAAGGGGGGGACACCCATGTACCGCATCACCTGGACCATCAAGGCCTCCAAGCTCTGCAACCTGCGCTGTCGCTACTGCTACGAATGGGAGGAACTGGACAAACCGGACCGCATCTCCCTGGCAGACTGGGCGAAGGTCTTCGAGGCCATCAAGAGCCACAATGCCCTGCAGTCGCGGCGCCTGGGCGTCGAGGCTCGCGCCGAGATCGTCTGGCACGGCGGCGAGCCGCTGGTTCTGCCGAGCAGCTACATGCGCGAGGTACTGGCCTTGCAGCAGGACATCCTGGGGCGGGAGGCTCTCGACCACGGTGTGTTCGTGAACGCCGTCCAAACCAACCTCTACGCCCTCCCGGATGAGAAACTGGAGCTGCTGAAGGCGGGCGGTTTCAAGGTCGGTGTATCCATGGATCTGGCCGGCGGTGTCCGGCTCTCCGCCGGCGGGCGGCAGACCGAAGACCGCGTGGCGGCCAACATGGACCGCCTGGCGGAAGCGGGCATCCCCTTCGGCGCCATCGTCGTCCTCGCCGCCCACACGGCAAAGCACCTGCGGACCATCTACGACTTCATGGAGCACCTGAACGTCTCCTTCCGCGTGCTGCCGCTCTTCCCCTCCCCGCTCAACACGCCGGAGGCGGCCTTCGCCATCAGCAGCGAGGAGATGGTGGCCGCCCTCAACGATCTTTTCGTCTACTGGCTGGAGCGCGACTTCAGCGTCTCCGTGGCGCCGCTGAAGCACTATCTGCAGACCGCGCTGCTGCACATCAACGGCTTGGAGAGCGCGCCCTGGCGCCGCCGGGAGCATGGCGACGGCGTGCTCATCGTCAACACCAACGGCGATCTCTATCAGGTGCTCGACGCCTACGAGCCTGAGCTCTCCCTCGGCAACCTCTTTCGCCAGCCGATCGAGGAGATCCTGGTCTCGCCGCGCTACGCCGCTTCCCTGGACCGCAACGACGCGATCGAGGCCGCCCACTGCGAGGCCTGCCCCTTTGCCCGTACCTGCAACCACGGGCCGGTCTTCGAAAGCCGACTGGCCAACCGGACCGGCGGTCCCTGCGCGGTGGCCCATCCGGTACAGGATTTCATTGCGGCCCATCTCCGGCACATCGGCTTCGACGAAAGCGCGCTTGGCGCGCTGGAGATGCGCGAGAACGCCGCTCTGGACGTCGCCTGAACGCTGACTGCCGGCCCGCGAGCCGCGCCTGTGGCTAAGCCATGAAGCGGAGGGCGTGACCGACCAGAACGCAGCCGAGCGCCGATCCGCCCATGATCGGCAGGTAGACGATCGCCGTCCAGGCGTCGCCGAAATCGACGGTGAAGAACGGAACGGCCACCGCCAGCAGCACCAGCAGGAACTGAAGCCAGAGCACCGCGAAACCGGACTGGAGCTGCCAGACCGTGTAGCCGTAAACCACGACAGTCACCAGCAGCGTCAGCACGATGGCGCCGAAGACGGCGTAATAGGCCTGGTGATAGACCGAGGCCGGCACAAGGGCGAAGAGGAAACCCGCGATCAGGTGCAGCGGCACCACGGCGTAGGTGGCATAGGAAGGCAGTGTCATGCGATCACGCTCCTTTGCCGTCGGTCG
Organism: Rhodospirillales bacterium BBD 1991-14; assembly: GCA_001657395.1. Lineage (GTDB taxonomy): Bacteria > Pseudomonadota > Alphaproteobacteria > Kiloniellales > Kiloniellaceae > Pelagibius. Next base: position 104,868 of record LYSY01000010.1, read on the forward strand.
CATCAACGCCAGGGAAGGTTCATCGACTCTTTTTTATAAATTATATCAATATCTTAAAGGCACGGACAAAGGCATCTCGGCCCTGCCGCTACGACCCGCGGCACAGCAGCGTCGCGTTTTCCGCCATCGGATCGGCGAAGCCGTAGACCCGCGGATTGCCACCGGGCCAGGAGTACTCGACGGTCACCCGGGCGAAGACCTGCAGGCTCAGTTCCTGATCACTGCCGAAGATTTCGGCATCACTCTTGCCTTGAAGCCGCAACTTGTCGGCCAGGGTCCTGCAGAGATCGATCAGCCGGTGGGTCAGGATGACCGTGGGGATCGGCGGCGTCCGCAGGGTCTCGTCCACCGTCGCCGGCAGAGGCGCGTCGTAGCTCTGTTTTGCCGCGTAGGTCACCAGATCGATGGCCTCCACCGCCAGCTCGCCCGGATACTTCACGGCAATCGCGGGGCCGAAGGTCCACGACCGCACCCTCGCCTCTCCCGGCAGGTCCCCGATGCGCAGCTCCGCCTCCAGCTCGAAGTGACCCCCGGGCGCGGCCAGTGCGTCATAGGCGCCGCCCCGGCTGGTCACCTCGAAGCGCGGCAGCTCCCCGGTGAAGTCCCATTCCACGGTTTCCGCTGCGGCCGGGGCGCATAGACCGCATGCCAGAAGTGTCACCGCAACAGTCTTCGCGTGACTCACCATGATCGACCTCCCAAAGAAGACTGGCCGGGCCCTCGCTGTGAAAGGCCCGGCCGTCTGCTTCAGTTCGTGTTGATGGCGCCGGGGGTGATCAGCATGATCTCCGGCTTCTTGCCGCCCGGGGGCGTGTGCGGGCCGCTGCCCCCGCCTTTCTTCACCACCTGGAACTTGCTGACCTTGCAAAGCGGGCTGTAGGGATTGGCGCTTTCCCCCTCCTTGCAGGCCCGAAGCCTCCAGGTTCCGCTCTCAAGCGCATGAACGTTGAAGCTGGCGCTGGCGCCGGTCATCTCCCCGGGCAGATGGGCCGAGGTAACCGCCTTCCACTTGCCGTTGCTCAGGCGCTTCGCCCACTGCAGGGTGTAGTCCTGCCCGGGCTCGACACCGCTCAGGCGGATGTTGCCATTCGTGGCGACGTTTCTGGGCGCCAGGATCTGCAACGGGAAATTGACCTTGCCGACCGTCATCGCAACGGGCGCCTTGCGGCACCGAAAGACCGCAGGCACCGACTTCGAGCCGACCTCCTGGCCGTTCTCGTTCAGGAGCCTGACGACAAGCGGCCTCGTCTGCTGGGGCGCTGCACCCCCCGTGAAGGCAACACCGGTCCAGGAGACGTCGTAAGGCACGTTCACCGTGGCAAACACGGCAAGCCCCTCGGCACCAACGCTGAAGGGCACCGGCTCGAGCGTCTCTGCACCCACCTGCATCACGGCCGATCCCGAGAAGGCAGAGCCCTGGCCCACGATCTGAGCTTTGAGGCCCACCTCGCTGGGGCAGATCATGCCGTTGAGCTCGACCTCTTCAAGCACTTGCGGCTTGGATATCTGCGACACCTTCGGCGCAAAGACAACCAGGTTCGGGTTCAAGACGAGTTCCTGCGGGACAGCGTCACCCTCCTGGCCATTGCCGCCCTGCGGCGGACCGGCCCAGTTCGGCTGCCGGCACTGAAGCGCCGCCGACCGCGAGTCCGAAGCGACTTCCTCACCGTCCTCATCCAACAGCCTGACGCCAAACTGAATCGTCTGCTGGGGCGTGGTAACGCCGGTGATGGGAACGCCGGTCCAGGAGACGTCATAGGGCAGCTTCACGGAGGTAAAGATGGCAAGCCCATCGGCGCCGACGCTGAACGGCGCCTCGCCGACTTGCTGGCCATTCACCTGGACTGCTGCAGTGCCCGAGAAGGCGGAGCCCTGACCCGTGATCTGGGCGCTCAGGTTCACCGCCACCGGGCAGAGACTGCCGTTGAACACGGCTTCTTCGACCACCTCGGGGTCCGAGAGCCCCGACACCTCCGGCGGCAAAGCAACCAGATCGGGGATCAGCACTGCCTCCACCGGCTCTTGCGCTGTCCGCAGCGGCTTGCGGAAGTCGCTGAACTTGCAGCCCTGCGTTTCACCGGCGGTGCAGACCTCCAGCCGCCAGAAACGCGACCCGGTCAGCGCCGCCATCGGGAAGCTCTGGCTGAGGCCTGACATGGCCGTCGGCAGTTCGGCGGACTCGAAGATCTCGTAGACTCCGCCGCTCCGGCGGAAGAACCGCAGGGTGTAGTCCGCACCCGGCAAGCCGCCGGCCAGGCGGATTCCGTCGTCGGCCTCGCCCGCACGGATCTGCCCCTTGGGCGACACGATGTCAAAGGCCGTGGAGCGGCAGGACAGGTCCTTGGTGATCCGCGATTGGGCCAGAATCTCGCCGTCGGGGGCGACGGCAACCAGGCTGTACTTGATGCTCTGGGTGGTCGCCGGTTTGTTCTCCCAGGACAGTTCATGGTCGACTTTGTAGACCTCGCCCTTGCCAGCCTCGAAGTCGTAGGGGGTTTCCAGAAGCGGCTGGCTGTCCGCGGCCACCCAGACCGTGCCGCTGGAACCATCCGCCTGCGCGATGACGGTTCCGGTCAGACGCACCCGCCCGGGACAGACCTTGTTCTGGTGCACAATCTCTTCCGTCACGGAAATCGCCTGGATCAGGCTCTCCGGCGGTTCGGGGACGCGGCAGGTAAAGGTTTCGCTGTGGGCCTTGGAGGCCACCTTCTGGCCACTTTGGTTGTAAACGTCGAGGGTCATTGCGACGATCCTCTGCGGCGCCTGATCGCTGGCTGCAGCCGCCGCCTCGGTACCGATGGAACCCTGCTGCCAGGAAACCTCGCCGGAGCGCAGGAGGGTATAGGTCTCCTCGCCCGAAATGCTGTAATCCTCGTAGTCTCTCGGCGCGCCTTCAATGCCGATGGAAGCTCTGCCCGAGTAAGCGCCTTTGCCCGTTAGCTTGCCGGCGACCATGTACTTCTCGGGACACATGAAGCCCTTGTGCAGGACCTCCGTCACCACGCCGACGCTCAGCTCAGGCACCGGCGGCACAGCGGTCTCGACGGTTGTCGGCCCGCCCTGGCAGTCCACCTCGTAATCGGCCCAGCCGGTCTGGAAGTTCTGGGCTTCGCCGATGATGCGGACTTTGCCGCTGGTCCCGTTCTCCAACTCGATCGAGAAGATGTGTTCAAAACTCGCCGACTTGCCGCCGCCCGTCTTGACGCTCTTCACAGCGCTCTTCTGGCCGCCGCTGTCGTGGTAGCGGAACGTGACGGTGGTGTTCGGGTCGAGGGAGGTGACACTTCCGTTCAGGCGGAGTTCGCAGGTGCCCCCGACCATGGCCGTCTGCACCACCTCGGCCTCCAGGCTGGCGTCTGTGACAGCGAACTCAGGGGAGGCCTGACAGGTAACGTCAACAGTTCGGAGCGCCGCGACCTCCTGCGGAATAGGCACTCCGGACGGGCCGGACATCTCGTAGTCCAGCGATGACTGCACATGGATCTGGATCGTGCGGTGCTGGCCGAAGATCTGCTGGTTGCTCAGCCCGTCGTCCCGCATGAGCCCGGCATGCAGATTACAGGCCGCGACGGCAAAGTCGGCATAGGCCTGCTTGCTGATCGTAAAGGGAAAGCTCTCCTTCACACTGGAGGGACGCGGGATGGAGTAGCTCTTGGACTGACCGCTCTCTTCAAAGCCCGTAACGTTCTGGATCTTTGCATTCTGAGGGCCGGCCGCAGGTTGGACCACGACCGCAAGGAGCGGATGGGCACTCCAATCCTTGATGCCCCCCAAGACGCCGGCGTCCAGGTCGACTTCGATTGTGCCGTTGATGGCGTAGCTTTGACTGGCGACGACGCCGATGTAGTTCGAGCCATCGCTTGCCACGACAATCGGCAGGCTGCTCACCCAGGTGATTTCGCTGTCTGCCTTGTCGGCGGCAGGGGCCGGCGCGGCCGCCGCGAGGACGGCGCCGAACACCGTGAGGGTCAGCAGGGTGCGGCGGGCGAAAGGCTCAGCCAGACAGCCGGCACCGCTGAAAGGATTGATGAGACGCATGGCCCAGTCTCCGTATCGGTTCGTTTGCGTTCTTCGGGCCGGCGGTGTGGCCATCCCCCGTGGGTCGTCAGGGGGAGAAAGCGGGTTCAGTCAAAACCTTGCATTGTAGACAGTGGTCACCGTAGTGCGTGGCGACGGCGCCATTGGCCGGCGCCGACGACAACCGCCCGAGGCCCATCAGGGCCGCGGGCAGAGTTTCGCCAGCCGTGGGTTACAGCCTGGGCACATCAAGGGGAACCTGCGAAACCGCACTACCACCATGCGGCTTCACACGCTCAACAGACTGACGCCCGCGTAGCTGCCGTAATGACTAGGAAATATGTCGGAACATGCGGCGCCGGCGACCGGCCCGGGGTGCCGGGCCCGCGTTGCGGGCCCGGCCTGGCGCCCTAGTTCACCTTGATCGCGCCGGGGGTGATGATCCTGATCTCCGGCTCCTGGCCGCCCTGACCGGCACCCGCGCCCCGGGCCCGCGCCAGCGTGAAGTCGCTGGTCTTGCAGGCCCTGCGGTCCGCACCGGCAGGACAGACCTCGAGGCGCCAGTCCGTCGCACTGCGCAGGGTGCTCAGCCGGAGCAGCCGGCGGTTGCCGTCCATGCTCTGCGGCAGGCCGGCGAGGCGCACCAGCCTGTAGCGTCCCTTGTCCTTGCGGTAGAAGCGCAAGGTGTATCCGCCCTCAGGCACCATGCCGGACAGGCGGATCTCCGCCCGCGGCCCCGGACGCAGCCGGCCCTTCGGTGCAAGGATCGCGAAGCTGACCGGCGCCGTTGCGATCTGGCCGACGACAGGCACCTGCGTCCGGCCCCGCTGCCTTTGACCCTGCTGCCGGTGCCCGGGCGCCGCCTCGGTACCGATGCCGCCCAGCGCCAACCCGCCGCGAGAGGCCGGGTCGGGCGTAGTGGGGCCGAAGTTCGACCCTTTGCTGTTGTTGCCGGCCTGGGCCTGGCCCGTCTTATGACAATGAAACACCTCGGAGCCCGACTGCGAGGCTATTTCGTTGCCGTCGGCGTCCAGGACAGAGAGGTGAAACTGGACACCCTGCTGTGCATCCGCTTCTGTGTTGTTCCAGAAAAGCTGGTGCGGCCTGGCCACACGGTAGCTTCCCGCCGCGGTGACACTGTAGGGCTCCGGAGCCATCTGCCCGGCGCCGGTCGCAAGGATCGCCGTACCGCTGGCGTCGATCCCATCTCCGGCCAACAGGCCAACGATCTCTATTTCCACTGGGCAGGTCATGCCGTTGCGCACCGCATTCCTCAGCACCCGCGATTCCAGCCCGGCTATCTTCGGCGCTGGAAGCTGGAAATCACTGGTCCGGCACGCCGCCGCGATCTGCCCCACCGGACAAACACGCAGTTGCCAGAAGGGCCCCCCGGTCAGGGCCGCCAGCGGAAAAGTCTGGCTGGTGCCCGACATGGTCTTCGGCAAACTAACGGACTGGGCCGGCGCAATTTGGCTCTCACCGAGCTTGCGGAAGAAATGCAGATTATAGTCGCCGTTGTACAGTCCACCGCTGGAAAGGCGGATTTCACCGGTCTCGCCTGCAGCCAACTGGCCCTTGGGCGCCTCGACGGTGAAGTCGAGGGTGTCCAAATCGCGACAGGTCATGAGCTGCGACTGCGACTTCGAGTGGATCACGTTACCCCCGGCGTCCTGAAGAACCATCCGGTAATCGAGGGTCTGCTGTGATCCGCCCACACCCTGCCAGGAGAAGTCATGCAATGCTTCAACGATGAACGTATCGATACCGCCGATGTTCCCGCTGTCTGCACCCGCCTCGAGGCTGTAGGGGTGCTGCGTCACCTGACCGTTCTGCGAATAGAGAAAGGCGGTGCCGGTTGCGGCGTCGCCGGTGTTGGTAATCTCAGCCTTTATCCGGACCACCGTCGGGCAGGCCATGCCGTTGTGGACGGCTTCCTTATGATCTCCGGCAGCAAGAAAACCGATCTTCGGTGCATCCGGGTCAACCGGAGTCCGCAAGGGCAACTGAAAGCTGCTGACCTTGCAGGCGAACTGCCCCTGGCCGGGCAGGCAGACCTGCAGCCGCCAGAAACGCGATCCGCTCAACGCCGAGAGGGCGAAGCTTTTGGTCTGGCCGGACATGCTGTCCGGCAACTCGTCGGAGCTCAGCGGTTCATAGACGCTATCGGGCCGGCGATAGAAGAAGCGCAGGTTGTACTCGGCACCTTCCAGGCCGCCTGACAGACGGATCTCGCGCTGATCCACCCCTCCGGGAAGCCGTCCGCCGGGCGAGACGATCTCGAAGTCCATCGGGGTCGCACTGCGGCAAGCGACCGGAAAGGAGTCTGTCAGGGAATCGACCTTCTGCCCGCCGGCGTTGTAAACCGACAGGGCAAGCTGAACAAAGCGCCCGCTCGACGTGGCGCTCTGCCAGGAGAGCTGGTACATGCCGCTGACCATGACGAACTCGTCGTCATCGACATCAAAGGGCATCTCGGCCACCTGAGCCGTGCCGCCTCCCGCACCGACGCCCAGCGTCACTTCGCCAGCGGCCTTACCACGGCCCTTCAGCATGCCGGTGGCCTTGAACTCCACCGGACAGGCCATACCGTCGATCATCATCTCCCGGCGCACAGCGAGGTCGAGATTGGTCGGCTGGGGCGGCAAGAGAGCCTCCACGGTCTGAGACTGCTGGTCGCAGGTCTGGTAGACAACATCGTCGGAATCGAACATCGGGTCGACTCCGACGATACGGATCTTGCCGCTCTTGGCCTCTTCGAAAATGGCCGGAAAGCTGTGCTCGAACTCGACGGTCTTCTCATGCTCGGGCAGGAAGACGGACTTGACTCCGCTTAGCTCGCCGCTGTCGGCAACGTAGCGGAACCTGAAGGTCCGGTTGTTCTCCGAAGCCTCACGCGCAGTGATCGCGCCGCGCAGATTGAGGGAACAGCTTGTCATGCTGGTCTGCGTGACGTTGACGCTCAGTGCGACGTCCTCGATGGGGTGCAGTTCGGGTTCCAGATCTGCCGCTGTGAGCGCATTGGGGTCCCGCTCGCAGATCACATCGAACTTGCCCCGGTCGTGCGGCGTCCAGGCTTCGGGGGGCGGTACGGTGCCGATTCCGCCGGCATAGCGCTCGAAGGTAACCGCCGTGCGCATTTCCAGCGTGACAGTCCGCTCGTTAGCGAAGATCTGAGAATCGGACATGCCCTGCTTACGCAGGTTGTTTGCATGGATGTTGCAAGCCGCCACCACATGGCTCTTCCAGAGAGAGTGAGGGACGTTGAATGCGGCGGTGCCCTCGACCAACTGTGGTCTGTCACCTACTGGGTAGGTCTTGGCGCTGCCGTAATCGTAGAAGGGCGTAGTGGAGCCCTGAATCTGAATCAGGATCGGCCACATCTTCCATGATTTGATCCAACCGCCGTTGGATGGGTCCAGTTCCAGAGAAGCCACACCTTTAATCGGCGGCAAAGTCTCCGCCGTGTCTGTGTACTCATTGCCATTGCTGGCAACCCGGATCTCCGGCACCGACATGGACACGATCTCGGTCTGGCCCGATTTGGTATCAGCGGCCGCAGATCCTGCCATGGCAACCACGACCACTGCGGCGGCGGCCGTCAGCACGCAGTGCCGCGCCTTGGAGTGACGAAGGCCAGAAATTGAGGCGCCATCACAACACGGCCCGTCACGGCCGGCGCGGCGGGCGAAGGACTTCGGCGGACAGCCGGCACCGCCGAGAGAGTTCATGAGACGCATGGCCCGGTCTCCATATCGGTTCGCGTTCCTTGGCTTGGCCGGCGGCATAGCCATCCCTCATGGCGGGCCTGCACAGCATTCTGCGGAGGGTGAGGTACAGCCAAAGCCTGCGCGCCGGAACCCGCGGAACCGCACAACAGGCATGCAGGTTCGCCCTGACGCAGCGTCAGGCTTTGCCGATTGGGAAGGGTTAATCATGCCGCCGGGCGGACGTGGCCCGAAAGAAACGAGGGGCGGCCGTGCGCTCCGGCACGGCCGCCCCTTCCCTAACACTTACAATTGGAGTGGCTTCACAGGGTCGGACGGAACCGCAAAGGGCTTCCGTCCGATCATGATCCGCCCTAGTTGCCGAGGCCCGGCAGGATGAAGACCTTGGCTTCACCCAGCGTACCGGGCGCCGCCGGCTTGCCTGCGGCCCCGATCCGCGCGATGCGGAAATCCGAGGTCTTGCAAGCCGTCTTGGCCCTCTTGCTGGCTGGGCTGCCGGCCGGGCAGACCTCGATGCGCCAGTCGCGGCCGCCGCTCAGGGCCTTCAGATTGAAGGTCGCCGTGCGGCCCGTCATCTGCCGGGGAAGCTGGGCGGAGCGCACCGACCGGTAGCCGCCCTCGGTCTTGCGATAGAAGCGCAGATCGTACTTGGCGTTGGCCGGGCCACCGGAAAGCTGAATCCGGCCCGCGCGTACCCGGCCGTTGGGTGCCTGGATCGCGAAAGCCGGACCCGTCTGCAGGGCGAGTTGCCCAACTGCGGCTGGCGTCCGCCCCTGCTGCGCAGTGGGTGTCGTCGGCTCGCCGGTCGACAGACCGCTGACGACGCGGCGGCTGTCACGGTAAGACTGGCACTCGAAGGTCTTCATTTGCTGCAGGGCACCGACCTGCTCGCCGAGGGCATTGTGCACAAACATGGTGAATGCCATATCCTGCTCGGTCGCCGTTTCGACGTCCCAGTGCAAATCATACTTGCCGACGAAATTCTTCGTCTCGTCACCCTCGAAGCTGAAGGGTTTCTCAAGGATCTGGTCGCCGGCGGCCCCCATCGTGATCGTCCCGGAAGCCTTGCCGCGGCCTTCCACGCGGCCGATGACGGTGACAGCTACGGGGCAGACGAAGTCCTGATACTGCTCCTCTTTCTCAACCAAGAAGACAAACTTGACGGGCTTTGGCGGCAGAACACTGAGCATACCATCGGGCGCGCCGTCGACCTGGCTGCCCGGCGTATACTTGCGGCACTCGAAGGTCTGCCCCTTGGTCAGGCTATCCACTTCGACGCCTTCCGCATTGTAAAGGCGCAGGGCAAGGCTGACATTGTTTTGGACAGGGTCCTGAACGTTCGCCCAGTTGAGATCGTGTTCGCCCGCGATCGACATTGTTTGACCGTCCTCGATGCTGTACGGCATCTCTGCCTTGACGACGCCGTTAGCGGTAAGGACCGCAGTGCCAGAGGCAATGCCCTGCCCCTTGAAGACGCCTCCAATGCTGATGCTCGCCGGGCAGATATGATCATGGAGGAAGACTTCATCGGCCTTGGCAACGGCCGCCAGACCGGTCGCTTTCGGCGGATCAAAGCTGATGGCAAGGTTTGCAACAGTCACAGCCTTGCAGCTCACCTCCAGAGACCGCTCGACCGAGGCCACGACGCCACCGGTTTTGACGACCCGGAAGGAAAGGTCCATCGTCTTCTTGGGCGGCGCATCGCCGTTCTGAGGCACGTTGCTCCACTGCACCTCGGGCTCGAAGACGAACGAAAGGTTCTCATTCTCCGTGACGGCGAAGTCAAACTCCTTCTCCTGCGACTGGGGAATGGCCAGGGGCTGCTCCTGTTCGACGACGAAGACCGCCTGTCCGTTGAAGTCGTCCTGACCGTGGACTCTGCCTCTCAGAACCACGCGTTCCGGGCACATATAACCCTGGTACAGCCTTCTCTCACCGGCCCTCATGGAGAGCGACAGAACCGGCGGTGTCGGGTCGTTGGAAACAAACTGGTCGGGTTTGTCAGCCTCGACGCAACTGACGGTCTGTGTCTTCGTCAGAACGTCGACCGGCTCGCCATTTGCATTTTGCAGAACGAGACCAACGTCGATGTCCTGCTGCAGCGGCCCATCGATACCCGCCCAGGAAAGACTTTGCACATAGTCGACGGCCTTTGATTCCTTGTCGTCGATGTTAAAGGCGCTCTCCACCCGCATTACGTTGTTCACTGTCAGGACAGCAGTGCCGGAGGTAGAGCCGCGGCCCTTGAAAACACCTATTATCTTTGCTTCCGCCGGGCAAACGTGGCCCCGATAAACGCCCTTCTTGGCGGTCGCCGCCACCTCCAGGTGGACCACCTCCGGCGGCAGCAGAGGCGCCAGACTGTCGATGGGCCTGTCTTCACACTCATACTCGAAATCCTTCCAGGCCGAGGTGAAGTTGAGGCTCTCGCCGACGATGCGGATCTTGGCATTCCTCTTCTGACCACGGTTCAATGGATAGTCGTGCTCGAAGCTGACGCTCCTGTCGTCACTGGTGTTGACGGTCTTCAGGTCGCTCTGGTTGCCCTTGTCATCGACATAGCGGAAGGTCACATCGACGTTCGGCACATTGGAAATGAGGGTGCCGTTCAACCGCATGCGGCATTTGCCCTGCGAATTGGCCGGATCGATCCCGCGGACGACGACGGCGGCCGCGGTGATGGCGGGCGGATCCGGCGGAGGCGGTGCAGATTTCTCGCAATTGACCGTGAACTTGGTCGCGGTCGGCCAGTCCGGGCCGCCAAATCCGAAGACCCACTCGACGCCGCCGTGCAGCCCGCCAGGAACACTGGTCATTTCATACTCAAGGGCCGTATCGACAGCCACTTCCAGCGAACGATCCTGAGAGAAGATCTGCTCATCCGTCATGCCAATATGGCGAAGGGTGTCAGCGTGCTTGTTGCAGTAGCTTGTGACGACGCTGGAATAGCTGCTCTGGGGCAGATAGATCTTCTTCTCGCCGAACACTTGATCATCGCGTTTGCCGATCGGAAATGTCTTAGCGAACTTGTTCTGCCTGAACTGCTCCCAATCGCTATGCTCCGACCGCATGCGCAACCAGATGCCGAAGCTCTTCACCCCCCCGCTTCCCTGGGTGTTGAAGTAATACTTGATCTCAGCGAGGAGACCTTGGCCTGGCTGAACATTGGTGTAGTCTGCACCGTTGCTCTTCACGGTGATCGTCGAGGGGAGCACCTCGCGGACAGCGGCCTTACCGTAGTCCGCCAGCGCCGGACCGCTGGTCAGGGCGGCACCTAGAGCGACCGACAGCGCGGCAGCCGGCAGCAGCCCAGGCCGGGAGTCGCCCCACCGGGCCAACCGCGGAACGGCACAGGTTTTTCGGCAAGGGATGCCGGAGCTCTCGCGACTGGACATGATGTCTTCCTTCTCAATCGGCAAATAGAAATTGCTGCCCGATGCGGCAGAGTTTCGCGTTGGTCGCTGGAGGAAGCGCTTGGGTTTAAAGCACCGCGGTTCTGTGCAAGACCCCATTCGACCGTCCCACATCGGCGGGAACGCTGAGATACAGCCACGCGGCGTAAGGGTGAACCCGAGAAACCGCATAAGCACGATGGGATTTTGCCGGATCGTGCACTTAAATTATTGATATATATGAATTTTCACAAAGTCGGAGACAGAACCCGGCCCTCGGTGAAGGGAAAGCGGGCGGCCGCCGTCTCACCCACGGCAACCGCCCGCCCCATGCAGCCAGACCTCTTTTCGGGGCCCGGCCGCCGGTTCTCTTGCCCGGTTGTCGGCCAGAGCACGCGGCTCCTCGCCGCTCAGGTGCGTGCTTCCGAGTCTTCTCGATCAGATTGCGGAGCGCAGACCGCTATGAAGGCGACCCGAGACAGAGACGGGCGGCTACAATCACCGCCGGTAGCCGCCCGCCTACGAGTGCAGAGCAGACCAATTGCTCAAAACCTGCCCTTCGGCTAAACTCAGCGTCAGGGCGGGTGCGATCCGTGAAGATGCCATGTGGGCGGCCCTCCGCGGTGTGCACTCGCCCCAACCAGATACTGATCTGCCCGCCTCCCGTGAACCCGTGAAACCGCAGGACCGCCATGCAAGTTCGCATGAACCTTTCGGGACGGCCGTAGGAGGTCACCCATAAGGGGTAGCTTGTGGCGTGACGGCAGGCGCCGGCAATTCGGACAGTTCGTAGGGACAGCACAAAAGAACGGGCGGCAGCCTGTGATGGCTGCCGCCCGTCCCCCGTGTCTCCCGCTCCCTCAGGTCCCCTACCCCCTACGGGTGCGGGAGACAACGCCCAGGCCGGTCAGTTGCCCCAGGGATTGGAACCGGGAAAGATCAGGGAGCGTCCCTCTTCCGGCTCCTGCATGTGCTGTCCGGGTCCCCCGGTCGCCGCATGCCTGACCTCGAAGGTCCGGTCCCTGCAGGCATTGGGAAGAATTTGGAGTCCGCGTCCATTGCGGGTGGCGCAGACCTCGACCCGCCACTGGCCAGGTTTCATCTTGGCGAGGTTCAGATTGGCTACGCCGTTCGTCATCCTGGTCGGCAGATAAGAGCCCGTTATGAGTTTCGTACGATAGAAACGCAAGGCATAGACCGCGCCCGGCTTCGCGCCGATCAAGCGGACCTTCCCTCCGGCCACCTGAACGGCGCCGGCGGGCAGTCCCACCTGCGCACCTGGCGGGATGCCCGGCAGCTGCGCGCCTTGACCCAGATCGCCTTCAGCCATCCTGGTGCAGCGGAACAGCGCCGTCTCCTGCTGTATTGCGAGGGTGCCGCCGGCCCCGTCGAAGACCTTCATGCTGAGACTGATGGCTTGCTGCGGCCCCGGGCCTCCGGCGCCTTCCGGGCCAAAGCCCTTCCACGCCAAGGTCCGTTCGGTGGGAGCGACGATGTCGAGGTTGACACCCTCGTTCACTGCAAAGGGGATGGACCCGAAGGATGCGCCCTCGGCGAAAATTTCGACCGTCCCCGAGACGTCGCTGCGGCCGACCAGGTTCCCGATCACCTGGTAGCGGACCGGGCAGACGAAGCGCCCGTCGATGGGTGCAGAGTCCACGACATTCACCTTTATCGCCGTCTGCGGCCAGACCGGACGGCAAAGCAGGCTCAGTTCGCGTTCGTCTTCGTCGGCCACGAAGCTCTGGTCCGTGGCGACCATGGCACGATAGGTTACCACCTGGCGCGGTGACGTCTCGCCCACCACCGAGAACCCGGCCCAGGACACATCGTGACCGGCAGCGAATGTATCTTCGCTGCCCTCCTCGACATCGAACTGTCTCAAGTCAAGCAGCGAGTCGTTGCCGAAGAGTGAAACCGTGGCGGTGCCTTCCGCCGTAGCGGACAGCTGCGCGCGCACCCAGACGCGCGAGGGGCAGGCCCAGCGCCCGCCCAGGACGGCTTCCTTCTTCACGACGGCTTCCAGGATGGAGACCCTCGGCGGCGACTCGATCTTCAGGTCATCGGAACCGACAAGAGGGGCGCAGGTCACGGAGTAGGCGAACCAGGGTGACTGAAAGTGCGAGCTCTCGCCGACCATGCGGACCTTGCCGCTCATTGCGCCGCCGTTTCTCGGCAGCGGGAGCTCATGCTTGAAGTTGGCGATTTTGACAGCCGAGGTCGTCACGGTCTTGACGTCACTCTTCCGGCCCTGGTCGTCGACGTAGCGGAAGCTCACCGTTTCGTTGGGTTGAAGACTCGTGATGCTCCCCGCCGCGTTCAGACGGCAGCCCAGGAGGTCGTTGGCCGCGCTGATCGACAGAGCCGAGTCCGCGACCTGGTTCACGGTCAAGATGGTCAGGGGACCGAACTCAACCTTCGCGCAGGTCACTATCAGTTCCGGATCGAGGACGGCTTCTTCCGGTGGCACAATGCCGCCGGAAAGACCTGACATCTCGTAGGTCAGCGCACCCCTGACAGGCACCTTGACCACGTGGTCGGAACTGAAGACTTCACTGTTGGACAGGCCGTCCGCGCGCAGGTCGGCCGCCTTCTTGTTGCAGGCATCGGCAGCCAGCGCGGAATAGGCCGACCGCGGGATGACCAGCGCTTCGTCACGGTCGACCGTCTTCGGGCGGCTGCCGATGGGATAGGAGACCGTGAGCCCACTGTCCTTGAAGTCGAACCATTGACCCAGGCCCATCTTTCCCTGCGGCCAGGCGCTCCAGGTCTTGACCAGCCCGGAGGCGCCGGCATCCAGGACAATCCGGACATGGACGACGACATCGTCCGTGCCGTCCTCCACCTGAGTATAGATACTCCCGTTACCGATCACTTTGATCGAGGGTGCTGAAAGCTGTTTGACAGAGATCCGCCCCTCGTCGGCAAGCGCCGGAGAGGCGGCCAACAGACCGGCCCACAGCAGTGCAAGGATACCAACACTGGACGGGAGGACAGCAGCGGCGCCACGGTTGGCAGACGCGCCGCGGTTGCGGCGCGCGGCGCCGCAAAGGGAAGAGACCCACATAATTCTCTCCTTATGAATATACTGCCGGGCCCGCGGTGCCGGGCTCGGCCCCCATCAGTCGCGGGGATCCTGCAATCGGTTCATCGCCGGAGAGATCTGTTTCTGCTGCAGGGTGCAAAGCGACCGGACCAGCCGAGGTCAGGGCTTGCAGAGAAAAGGGTGATGCAGTTTGAAAGAAGGCGGGCGGCTACAGTCGCCGCCAGCAGCCGCCCGCCCTGGGCACATGCGCAGATCAATTGCGCCGGCCCTTCCCCCGGGTCAGGTGCCGACCCGTTGGCACTTCTTTAGTCGGCGCCGGGTCTGCAAGGGTTCACGAAGGCGGACGTTTTTCTGGGCTCAGTCTTCGGGCAGAGGAATGAACTCGTCGTCATCAGGCACCATCGCGAAGCGCCCGGCCTTCCAGTCGGCCTTGGCCTGCTCGATACGGTCCTGCGAGGAGGCAACGAAGTTCCACCATATAAAGCGCTGGCCGTCGATGGGCGCACCGCCCAACAGCATCAGCCGGCTGGCCGTCGAAGCCGTGAAACGGACCCGGACGCCGGCCTTGAACACCGCCATGGTGTTGGCGGCAAAGGTCTGCAACCCCGCCGTGCCGGTGTCGGTCTCAACCGCGCCGCCCACCACGTAGACCGCACGTTCCGCGTAGTCCTCCGGCAGTTCGAGGCTCGCCCCCGCCTCCAGCTCCGCATGGAGGTAGAACATATCGGAGAACACGCGCACCGGCGCACAGTGGCCAAAAGCCGAACCGGCGATCAGCCGTATCCACAGCCCGGGTCGCTCGATTTCCGGAAGCCCGGCCGTCGGGTAGTGGGTGAAGCTCGGCTCCGCCTCCTCATGGGCCAGCGGCAGGGCAATCCAGGACTGCATGCCGTGCAGGCGCTGAGGGCCGGCGAGGGCCGCCTCGGGGCTGCGTTCGGAGTGCACGATGCCTTTCCCGGCCGTCATCCAGTTCACCGCACCAGGCTGAATGGGCTGCTCGTAACCCAGGCTGTCGCGGTGCATGATCTCCCCTTCGAAAAGGTAGGTCACGGTCGCAAGGCCGATATGCGGATGGGGCCGCACCGAGATACCCTGACCGGCCGGGAACTCCGCCGGGCCCATCTCGTCCAGAAAGATGAAGGGGCCGACCAGGCGGCGCTTCGCATAGGGCAGGATCCGCCGCACCTCGAAACCGCCGAGGTCACGGCTGCGCGGCTCGATGACGAGGTCGACCGGGTTTTCCTTGGCCTGCTTCTGCGCTTCGCTCATCTGCATCTCCCTCTGCACAAGTCCCACCGAAAGGAACCCGATGTAAGCAGATCGGGCAGGGCGGCGTCGAGAATCAAAGGGACCGCATTCAAAGTGATGGCCGCGTCGCCTTCAGGCGCCACAGCTCGAAGAGCGCGAAACAGATCGGGACCAGCCCGCCGAGCACGAGGACCAAGCCGCCCAGTTCGTAGTCCAGCCGGCGGTGGATGTAAGCCGTTGCATAGAACTCGTCGATCACCGGCTGGCCCCAATCGCCGTAGGACAGCATGGCCACGCCCCAGGTGACCAGACAAGCCGCCGCACCAAAAAGGGAGACGACACGGATAACAGTGCGTGCGAGGTCCACGCTGCCGAGGGCCAGGACATAGGCGACCAAGGCAGTGGTAAACAGCAACGGCAGAAGGTCCATTGCTCTTCGTGCCCTTCTCTTCTCCCCTAGCCGATTGGTGCTAAGGCATTAGTCCGCACCCAAGACGCCCGACGACGGCTCGGTCGGCCGCGGTTCCGGAGGGCTCTGCCCCGCCGGGTCCCAATCACCGCGGCTTCCGAGTTCTGAGATCAATTCATCAACCGCCCGGGCCGCGGCGTTCAGACGCTGAGCGTCGGTCGACCGCAGCACCAGACGAACACCGAAGGTTCCATGGCGATTGAAGGGGTAGCTGCCCAGTTCGACGTCCGGAAAACGATCCTGGATCGTCCCCAGACCCGCGGCCAGAACGCCCTCGCCCAGATCGACCGAGACGGTCCGGGACAGCAGGGGCTCCCCGCCGGCAAGGCGGTGGCGCAGGCTCTGAAACATCGCCTGCATGATGACCGGGATGCCCGCCATGACGAACACGTTGCCGATCTGGAACCCCGGCGCCTGGCTGACCGGGTTTTCGATCAACTGGGCGCCCTCCGGCGTGCGCGCCATGCGCAGGCGCGCCGCGTTCAGTTGGCCCTTCTCGTAGTGCGCTTCAAGGATCGCCCGCGCTTCCGGGTTGACGATCAGGGGTACCGCGAAGGCCTTGGCGACGCAGTCCGCCGTGATGTCGTCGTGGGTCGGGCCGATTCCGCCGGTCGTGAAGACGTAGTCGAAGCGCTGCCTGACCTCGTTCACCGTCGCCACGATGACGTCTTCCACGTCGGGAATCACCCGGGCTTCCATCAGGCGGATGCCCAGATGGTTCAGTTCTTCCCCCAGAAAGGCGAGGTTCTTGTCTTTGGTGCGGCCGGAGAGGATCTCGTTGCCGATGATCAGCAGGCAGGCGGTGACCTTCTCTTGCGCCATAGGCCTCAAAATTCCAGGCGCGGCAGCACAGTGTCGGTCCGGACGTAACCCTTGGCTTCCATGCAGCCGGTCATCAGCGATCCGCGGCGCTGGCGCAGGTCGAACTCGTCAACGCGCTGACGCAGGGCCGAGTAGCGGGAGTCGCTGGTCAGGGTATCGATGCCGGCATTGCGGTCATCGGTGATCTGCGCATCGTGCCGGGTCTGCGCAGCTGCATAGGCATAGCAGTCTTCGATGTCGGCGCGGTAGGCCTCTTCGTCCTGGCCGCTGCCCACGGCCCAGTTGGTGCCGTCCGGACCCTTCACGACCACGGTTTCCTGGCCTTCCGCCGGGGCGGCGGCCTGCTGGGACGGCAGCCCCTCCGACGCCGTGGGCGGCAAGGTGGAGCCGGCCTCGCCGGAGGCACCCGGAGGCGGCAGCGCCTGCCCGGTCTGTGCTCGGCCCGTCTGCGCTTGGCCCGTCTGTGCACCGCTGTCGACGCTGCCGGGCGGTGGCGCGGACCCGCTTTCCTGGCCTCCAAGACCGGAGCCCTCAAATCCGGGAAAGGACGAACAGGCCGCAAGCAGCAGCAGGCCGGCGGTCAGGCTGGAAAGACGCAGAGCGGCACGCGGTGAGTGATGCACGGACATCTGGGGTTCCTCGCGGGTGCCGGTCCCATTGCCCGGAACGGCCCCCCTTGGTGTGGAGCGGGCGGAGGTCAACTGGTAACCTACGACGCGTACAGTGGCTTTACAGCACCGAAGTTGCAAGCCCATGTCATCGGCTTCGGCCCCCGTCGCCACACCTGAGAGTTGCGTATCTCCCTTTCCGATTTAATCCGCTCAGATGCAATTTCCAGCCCCCCTGATCCCCGCCCGTCTTCTCAAACGATATAAGCGGTTCCTCGCCGATGTTGAGCTGGAGGATGGGTCTGTGGTCGTGGCTCATTGCGCCAATCCCGGATCGATGCTGGGGCTGGCCGCTCACGGCTCGGTTGTATGGCTGTCACCGGCGCAAAACCCGGCGCGAAAGCTCAAATTCTCGTGGGAACTGGTCGACTCCGGCGGTGCGCTGGTGGGGATCAACACGGGGCGGGCCAACGGCTTGGTCGGCGAAGCGCTGGAACAGGAGCGGATCCCCGCCCTGGGCAGCGGCAACCGCATCCGCCGGGAAGTTCCCTATGGCAACCGCAGCCGAATTGACTTCCTCTTACAGAAAGAGGGCGTAAAGGATTGTTATTTAGAAGTGAAGTCCGTGACCCTGAAGCGCAGCGACGGTCTGGCAGAGTTTCCGGATTCGGTCACCGCCCGCGGCGCCAGGCACTTGGAGGAACTGGCGGCGATGGTCGCCGGGGGCCACAGGGCCGTGCTGCTCTTCGTCGTTCAGCGTGGCGACTGCCGGGAGGTCGGAGTCGCCCGGGACATCGATCCCACCTACGGCGAAGCGCTGGACCGGGCGATGGTCCAGGGGGTTGAAGTGTTGTGCTATAGTTGCGAGGTATCTCCGGAGGGCGTGGCGTTGGACGCGGCACTCCCGCTGGCGCAATAAGCGGGCGCCAGAACCAGGAGTGATCGGAAATCGGGGCGGGGTCCATAGAGGACCGCCCTTAAGAGGATTGGCTTGATGAAGCAAGGATACAGCGTGGAGCGCGTGAGCCCGAAAGACGGCGGCTACGTCATCCACGACGCGGCAGGCTTCGAGGGCATGCGCCGGGCCGGGCGCCTTGCCGCCGAAGCCCTGGACATGATCACCCCGGAGGTGAAGCCGGGTGTGACCACCAACGTGCTGAACCAGCTCTGCCACGACTTCATTGAAGCCCATGGCGCGGTCCCGGCACCGCTGAACTACCGCGGCTTTCCCAAGTCGATCTGCACCTCCGTCAACCACGTGGTCTGCCACGGTATTCCCAGCGACGACAAGCGCCTGGAAAACGGCGACATCATCAACATCGACGTCACGGTGATCGTCGACGGCTGGCATGGCGACACCAGCCGCATGTTTTTCGTCGGCGAGCCGAAGATCAAGGCACGGCGTCTGGTCGAGGTGACCTACGAGTCCATGATGCGCGGGATCGAGGTGGTGAAGCCGGGCGCGACCCTGGGCGACATCGGCCACGCCATCCAGAGCTTCGCCGAAAAGCAGCGCTTCTCGGTGGTGCGGGACTTCTGCGGCCATGGCCTGGGCCAGGTTTTCCACGACGCACCCAGCGTGCTGCATTACGGCCGACCCGGCGACGGCATCGCCCTGCGCGAGGGCATGTTCTTCACCATCGAGCCGATGATCAATGCCGGCCGGCCTGAGGTGAAGATCCTGCAGGACGGCTGGACCGCGGTGACCCGCGACATGAAGCTCTCAGCCCAGTTCGAGCACTCCATCGGCGTGACAGCAGACGGCTACGAGATCTTCACGCTCTCTCCCAAAGGCTGGTACGCGCCACCCTATACATAAAGCGCAAGCACCGATCGCACGCCCACAGAGGTAAAAACGGGCGCCGGACAGAAAGCTGCCCGGCGCCCTTTCTTCACGGCGGCAGATGTCGCGCCGCCGTCAGCCATCAGGCGTCAGACGATCTCGACCCGCAGCAGCGAGCGGACGTGCTGGATCTGGTTCAGGATCGTCACCAAGGGCGAGCCGGCAAAGAGCAGCCCCACCGCGTAGTTCTCGCGGTCCGCCACCAGCGAACCGGAATCGCCGCCCGCCGACATCGGCGTGGTGAGGATCTGGTCACGGAAACGGGCCACGCGCCCGCCGCCGAAGTTCACGTCGACGGTGGCGTTCACCGCGGTGATGCGGCCGGTCGTATAGTTGGTGGTGCGTCCCGTCTTGTGCAGCAGCGTGCCGACGGTGACGTGTCCGCGCGAGCGCCAGCCGCGCAGATGGCCGACCCAGTGGATCTCGCGCTTCAGGTCATGGAACTCCCCTTCCGCAACCGCCGCATCGATCAGATTGCGGTGCAGCGCCCGCGGCACCGGCGGGTCGAAGGTGATGGGGATGAAGCGGCTGAGAGAGGCGATGCGGTCGGCCGGGTCACTGCCGCCGTCGAAGGGCCCGGGCTGCAGCACGGCATCGCCCGGTGTGGCGTTGTTGCTGTTGGCCAGCACGTGGTTGTTGGACAGAATGTAGTAGTGGCCCGGCATGCCGACCGGGTTGCCGGGGGTTCCCACCATGTCATAGACGCAGGTGCCGAGCGTTCCGGCGGTGATGTGCTTGTGGCCGACGCTGCTGCCGCCGGGGGCAGGACGGGCGCGTTGGGCCAGGGTCTGAACACCGACCTCCAGCGGCTCGGCCTGGCCGGCAAAGGGCTGACCGATGGCCAGCACGTCGGTGGGCATGTCGCCGATCTTGCCCGGTACCATATCGGCCTCGGTCAGTTCGTCCTTGTCGACCTTCTGTGAGACCAGGGCCAGCAGCGCCGGCTTGCCGGTCGGCTCACCGTTGCTCCACTTCACCCCGTAGCCCATGCCGACAACATTGGCGGGCGCCTTCTCCGGTTGCAGGAAATCATCCACCGCCGCGGCATGCGCCTTCTGGGCCTTCTGGGCATCCTCGGGGCTCAGAACCATCTTCTTCGCATCCATCATGATCATCTCTCCTGGATGGGTACGGCCCAGGGCCTGCTGACAGTCGATCCGCCGCGGTGGCGAGTTGACTGTCGACAGGGCCTAGGGGGCCGTGATCTCGCCAACTTCCTCGACGTCCAGCGCGCAGCCTTCCAGCTCCCTGGGAAGGATCTGATCGGGCGGCAGGGAGGATTCCGGGACCTTCTTGATGACCATGACCTTGATCACCGGGCGGCCGGCCCGCTCTCCGATCCCCACGCCGTTGACGTTGAGGTAGGACAGCAAGCTGTCTTCGTGCTTCCTGAGAACCGCTTCGATATCCATGGGGTCATACCTCCATCCGCTTCCGGCTGGACGCCAGAGGGGTTTGCTGTTCATGGCCGCGCTTCCTGCGCGTCAAAACGGCGCTGCGAGCATCACTTGCCCAGCGGGAACCGTGGTCACGGCACCCGCAAGACCGTTGTCGCCATCCTCACCGCGCCCGTTACCCGGGCGCAATCACCGTCTTGGGATCGCCTGCTTGGCGGCTGCCTGGAAGTCGCACCGAGAGGAACAGTCCTACGCCGCGCAGGCGACGCTTGGGTCCGGCGCCTGTACCGAACAGGCAGCGCCGAACTCTCGAACACCGAACTGTCGATCCGTAGATCGGACCTTCAGGATCTGCAGGTCCTGAAGCCGGAAACCCTTCTCTGAAGGCTGCGGCGTGATCAGCGCCCGTCGTTCAGATCAGGCCCTGCAGCCCGCATGGGGCCACAAGCAAGGGGTCGACCGACGAGAGACTGATACCACCCCGGGCGGTCCAGGGAACGCTCTTCGCGGTCATGAGCAGATGCAGTTACGCTACGCCTGCGCGTTATGCTTGTCTATCGAATCAGGGATCAGAAGGGCTGCGCATTTGTGGTGCGGGAGGCTCCAAAGGTATAGCGCCCGCCAACACCCGGCAGCCCACCGCTGCCGTTGCCGTTCTGTGGATGGAGGGTCAGCCGGCTTCGATCTGCGCGGCCGCCTGGGCCGCAGCCATCTCGGGCCGCAGTCCGTCGCGATAGGCAGCTTCCCAGTCGAAGCCGCTCGCCGCCATGTCGTGCCCGAGAATCGAAAGCTCGCACTCGGCCCAGCTCAGCCAGTCGCGATACGTCTCAGCGGAGCGCTGCCGACCCGGTGAAGACGTCTGCCCTGGAAACTCGATCACGGTGGCATCGGTCATAGTCATTTCCTGCAGCAGTGATACCCAAAGGGAGAAAGAGACTCCATGGTGGTACCCATTATAATGGTGTCGCCCGTTAACAAATAGCTAGTCCTGGGAAAGGGCGAGCCCAGAGTTGAACGCGTCGCCGGGCAAATCTCCGGCAACGGCGCTGCGCGATGCGGACAAGGGCGGCATTGGCGGGGCGGCATAGGGATATCTTCAAGGAACGCAGTCCGGTGAGCGCGGAAGCAAAGAACGACCAGCCCCACTACCACGGCCATCGCGACCGTCTGCGCGAGCGCCTGCTGGACCGCGGCGGCGACAGCCTGGCCGATCACGAGATCCTGGAGTTTCTGCTGTTCGGCGCCCGCGCCCGCGGCGACACGAAACCGCTGGCCAAGGCCCTGCTGGCCGCGTTCGGCAGCCTCGCCAAGGTGCTGACCGCAGAGCCCGAGGCGCTGGCAAAGGTCCCGGGCATGGGACGGGCCTCCGTCGCCGCCCTGCGCATCGTGCCGGAGGCTGCCGCCCGCCTCGCCCGCGAGCAGGTTGTGGACGCGCCGGTGATCTCCGCCTGGGACAAGCTGCTCGACTACTGCCGCATCACCATGGCCCACGCGCCGGTCGAGCAGTTCCGCCTGCTCTTCCTCGACAAACGCAACCGGGTGATCGCCGACGAGGTGCAGCAGCAGGGCACCATCGACCATACGCCGGTCTACACCCGCGAGGTGATGAAGCGGGCCCTGGAACTGGGGGCGGCGGCGCTCATCCTGGTGCACAACCACCCTTCCGGCGAGCCCTCGCCCGCCGACATCGCGATGACCGAGGAACTGCGCGATGCCGCCGAGAAGCTGGGCATCGTCATCCACGACCACCTGGTCATCGGCCGCACCGGCCATACCAGCTTCCGCGCCCTGGGATTGCTCTAGCCCGGGTTTGCTGTAGCAGGCTGTTGGGTCTATAAACCGGGGCGTCTGCCGAGCAGGCGCATCGCCTCAAAGCCATCCCCTTCCACGGCCCCTTCTCGGGGGCCGCGCGCGTTCAGGACCCGACCTTCATGATCCCTCGCTACAGCCGCCCGGAGATGACCGCCATCTGGGAACCGGAGAACAAGTTCCGCATCTGGTTCGAGATCGAGGCCCATGCCTGCGATGCCCAGGCGGAGCTGGGGGTGATCCCCAAGGAAGCCGCCAAGGCGGTCTGGGACCGCGGCGCCTTCGAAGTCGACCGCATCGACGAGATCGAGCGCGAGACCAAGCACGACGTCATCGCCTTTCTCACCAACCTCGCCGAGCACGTCGGCGAGGAGGCGCGCTTCGTGCACCAGGGCATGACCTCCTCCGACGTTCTCGACACCTGCCTGGCGGTTCAGCTCACCCAGGCCAGCGACATCCTGCTGGCCGACCTGGACCGGGTGCTGGCCGCGCTGAAGGCGCGGGCGCTGGAACACAAGAACAGCGTCTGCCTGGGGCGCAGCCATGGCATCCATGCCGAGCCCACGACCTTCGGCGTGAAGCTGGCCGGTCACTACGCCGCCTTCGCGCGCTGCCGCACGCGCCTCGAAGCCGCGCGGGCGGAGATCGCCACCTGCGCCATCTCCGGCGCCGTCGGCACCTTCGCCAACATCGACCCTTATGTAGAAGAGTACGTCGCCGGAAAGCTGGGCCTGGCGCCGGAGCCGGTCTCCACCCAGGTGATCCCGCGCGACCGCCACGCTGCCTTCTTCGCGGCGCTGGGCGTCATCGCCTCCTCCATCGAGAACCTGGCGACCGAGATCCGCCACCTGCAGCGCACCGAGGTGCGCGAAGCCGAGGAGTACTTCGCGCCGGGCCAGAAGGGCTCCTCGGCGATGCCGCACAAGCGCAACCCGATCCTGACGGAAAACCTCACCGGCCTCGCCCGGGTGGTGCGCGCCGCCGTGGTGCCGGCGCTGGAGAACGTCGCCCTCTGGCACGAGCGCGATATCTCCCACTCTTCGGTGGAGCGCATGTTCGGGCCCGACGCGACGGTGACCCTGGACTTCGCCCTCAACCGCCTGGCCGGCGTGGTCGAGAAGCTGCTGATCTATCCCGAGGCCATGCAGCAGAACCTCGATCAGCTCGGCGGCCTGGTTCACTCGCAGCGGGTGCTGCTGGCCCTCACCCAGGCCGGCGTCAGCCGGGAGGACGCCTACCGCCTCGTCCAGCGCAACGCCATGAAGGTCTGGGGTGGCGAAGGCGATTTCCTCGCCCTCTTGAAGGCCGACCCGGAGGTTTCGGGCAGCATCGAGGCCGCGGCCCTGGAAGCCTGCTTCGATCCGGCCTACCACATCAAACACGTGGACACGATCTTCCGGCGCGTCTTCGGCTGAAGACGGCCCAGGATCACGCCTGCGGGTGGCAGCCTCAGTCCGCCTGCGACCTCGGCATGTCCGAGAACAGGAAAGGGCCGCCCCAAGGGACGGCCCCTCTGCGTCAGGCTTGAAAGCGCCGCGGCCTACTCTTCCATGATCTGCTTCTTGGCCTCGGCCATCAGCTCGTCCATGCGGTGGCGCAGCCGGTGCTCGCTGAAGTCGACCGCCTTGGCCTCCAGATCGGCCATGACCTTGCGGACAACATCGTCGGGCCCGGGCTCGTCGAGGTCGGAAGCGACGACATCCTTGGCGTAGCTTTCCACCGCCTCGCCTTCCAGGCCCAGCAGCTCGGTGGCGATCCACTGCCCCAAGAGCTTGTTGCGGCGGACCTCGGTGCGGAACTGCAGATCCTGGTCGTGCTTGTACTTGTCCTCGAAGGCCTTTTCGCGTTCGTTAAATGTGGTCATCGGACCCTTTGTCTCCCGGTACGATAGCTGCTTTCTTTCAGGTGGCGGTTCTATTCCGCTGCGTCAACCATTAGAACCTCTGGATAAGTATAACGCTTTCCGGGCAGGCGGGTAAGCCCGCTTGCCACCCGATTTGCCCGTCTTGGAGGGGGAAATGCGTCCCCCTTCGCCGCCCCTGGAGACCGACGCCGCGCCATGTGTACCCTCGTGCTTCTGCGACGCCCCGATCATCCCTGGCCCCTGCTGATGGCGGCCAACCGCGACGAGATGGCCGCCCGGCCCTGGGCAGTGCCGGGCCGCCACTGGGCCGACAGGCCGGAGGTCGTGGCCGGCCTCGACCGGACCGGCGGGGGGTCCTGGCTGGGGGTCAACGATCACGGCCTCGCCGCCGCCATCCTCAACCGCCGGGGATCCCTGGGGCCGGCCGACGGCAAGCGCAGCCGTGGGGAATTGGTGCTGGAAGCGCTCGACCACGCCGACGCCCTTGCCGCCGCAGAGGCCCTGGCGGAGCTGAACCCCGCCGCCTACCGCAGCTTCAACCTGGTGGTGGCCGACAACCGGGATGCCTACTGGATCAAGAACCCGGGCAGCGGGGAGGGGACGGAGACAGCCCGCCCGGTCGAAGTCCTGCCGGTGCCGGAAGGCCTGTCGATGATCACCGCCTACGACCTGAACGATCCCGGAAGCCCGCGCATCGCCCGCCACGCCGGAGACCTGCGGGAAGCCGCCGCACCGTCACCGGAAGACGGTGACTGGTCCGCCTGGCAGGCGATCCTGGCACGCTCCGCGGAGAGCGACCCCGGCGCCCCGGCGGAGGCGGCGATGACCGTCAGCCTGGGGGGCTTTCAGACCGTCTCCTCCTCCCTCATCGCCCTGGCCGCAGCCCCGCCGGCGGGCGAGCCGCCGGCCCGCTGGCTGTTTGCCGCCGGGCGCCCGGACCGGCACCCCTACGAAGCGGTCGACCTCGCCCTGCCGCCTGCCCTGAGTGCCGGTAAAGGCCCGGTTTTCGGGGGGTTTTAGGGCCGAAACCGGGGCCTGTGGCGGGCCCTGGAGGCACGATTGTTTTGCGCATCCCCACCTGCTATATCACTGGCCCCTCCGACCAGCCGTCCGCGCTTGTAACGACGGCGCAACGGGTGGCCCGGGGGCCGGATTGCCCCTGCGGGAAGCAGGTTAATTTTCCTAAAATTGGATGCAGCCAATGCGACGCAGACAGATTTACGAAGGCAAGGCGAAGATCCTCTACGAAGGGCCGGAGCCCGGCACCATCGTCCAGTACTTCAAGGACGATGCCACCGCCTTCAACAATCAGAAGCACGGGATCATCACCGGCAAGGGGGTGCTGAACAACCGCATCTCCGAGTACCTGATGACACGCCTGGAAAGCATCGGCATTCCGACCCACTTCGTGCGCCGCCTGAACATGCGCGAGCAGCTGGTGCGCGAGGTGGAGATCATCCCGATCGAAATCGTCGTGCGCAATGTCGCCGCAGGCACCCTGGTCAAGCGCCTGGGCATGGAGGAGGGCGCGCCCCTGCCCCGCTCCATCGTCGAGTACTATTACAAGAACGACGAGCTGGGCGACCCGCTGGTCTCCGAAGAGCACATCACCGCCTTCGGCTGGGCCCATACACAGGACCTGGACGAGATGCTGCAGTATGCCCTCAGGGTGAACGACTTCCTCTGCGGCCTCTTCCTGGGCGTCGGCCTGAAGCTCGTCGACTTCAAGCTGGAGTTCGGGCGCATCTGGGAGGACGAGGAAATGCGCATCGTCCTGGCCGACGAAATCAGCCCGGATTCCTGCCGGCTCTGGGACATCGCCACCAACGAAAAGCTGGACAAGGACCGCTTCCGCCGCGATCTCGGCGGCGTCGAGGAGGCCTATCAGGAGGTCGCGCGCCGTCTGGGCGTCCTGCCGGAGGCCGGTCCCGTCGACATCAAGGGTCCCCGGCTGCTGCAGTAACGCCAGTTCCGGTAACGAGAACGAGGCTTTGCGCCTCTGCCGGTTGCAGGGGTGGCATCATGGCGCCCCCCCCTTCCCCGACCCCCTTTCCCCGACTCTGGACGCGGCGCTAGACTTGCGGCTTCTGAGTACGGACGATCTCGGGCACGGAGGGTCCCTGAAACCCGCCGCGCAAACAGGGGGCAGCGATGCACAGGCGACTTCAAGGAATTCTGGTTCAACGCATTCTGGCCATCCTCTTCATGGCCGCTATGGCCAGCGGTCTCGGCGGCGGACAGGCCCTTGCCGAGAAAGCGGCCACCATTGAGCAGAACTCCCGCGAAGCGCTGGAATTGCTGCTGAACAGCTCCGCCGGCGCCAAGGCCCTGTCCAACAATGCAGAGGGCATCCTGGTCTTTCCGAAGATCGTCAAAGGAGGGCTCATCCTCGGCGGCCAGTATGGCGAAGGCGCCCTTTTCAAGAGCGACGCCGTCTCCGGCTACTATAGCACGGCGGCTGCCTCCTTCGGGCTGCAGGCCGGCATTCAGACCTATGGCTATGCCGTCTTCTTCCTCGACGAAGCGAGCCTGACCTACCTCGACAACAGCGACGGCTGGGAAATCGGCACCACCCCCAACGCCGTGGTGGTCGACAGCGGCGCCAGTGCGGCGCTCTCCACCACGACGGAGCAGGAGGGTATCTACGTCTTCTTCTTCGACCAGAAAGGCCTGATGGCGGGGCTGACGATCGAAGGTACGAAGATCACCACCATAAACCCCGAATAGGCCGCTCCCGGTCAGGCGGGCGCAACAAGTATGCAGTGCCCGCCGGACATGGCAGCGACCAATTGACAAGACAGTTGTCATCCGGCCGTCGGCCCTGATACTGCTGGTCGATGGCCAAGACTTCAAAAACCGCGACACCCGACCCGCGCGCCGAAGCCGTTTTCGACCTCTTCCTGGAAAGCCTCGCGCTGTCGTTCAAGCTGCGGGCGCTGGGCCAGCGCAGCGGCAGCGTCACCTCCTGGGGCGGCGGCCTCTGGGGGCTGCTGCGCAGCCTGGAGACCGAGGGGCCGCAGACGGTCCCGCAACTGGCCCGCAGCCGCCCGGTCGCGCGCCAGCACATCCAGAAGCTGGCCGACGAGATGGCCGGTCAGGGCCTTGTCGAGTTCGTCGACAATCCGGCCCACAAGCGCTCCAAACTCCTCCGCCCGACCGCCAAGGGCAAGGCGCTCTGCAGGGAGATCACCCGGGACCTGATGGCCCTCTGTCACGATCTCGCACAGGGCCGAGAGCTCGGAGAGCTCAAGATAAGTTCTCATACAATCAAAGATTTAAAAGATCATCTTGCGACGATGATCGAGACCGATTCCGCCTGAGGCCCTACTCGGCCGAATCTATATTGACAATAAAATTGTCAATTTATAATCTCCGGTGAATTGACAACTCTCTTGTCAAATGAGGAGACAGGAATGCACCGGCACCGCCGACACGACTGGCACTTGGCAGACGAAACCGCCATGTTCGATCGCATGGCTGACTTCATCGAGAACGACCTGGATCTCACGGCGCGCCAGCAACCGGCATGGCGGCGCCTGATCGCGGACGCCAAGGTGGCCATGACCCAAGCCCGCGAAGCCCGCAACGACCTGCCCAGGCAGCCATCGGCCCCGGCGCCCGAACAGCTTGCGGCCCTGCGCGAGCGCATGACGGCCGGGCTTGCCGCCCTGGACAGTGTCGAGCCCGCATTCGCCGCCTTCTACGCCCTGTTGGACGCGCAGCAGCGCAGCCGCATCGACGCTGCGGTGGCGGGGAACCAACGCTGGTGAACGCCGCGAACCACGACGACTCGGCGGGCGTGATCGCCCACCCACCGGTGCTCTATCTCGGCGCTCTTGTGATCGGCCTCGGTGCCGACTGGCTGCTGGCCCTGCCGCCGCTGCCCTACCTCCGAGGCGGAACCGGACTGGCCGCGGGGGTCGTGCTCGGCGTATTGGGCCTCGGCCTGCTGTTCACTGCTGCTTTGCGTTTCATCAAGGCCGGCACCAACATCCCGACACACCTGCCCTCGACGGCACTGGTCACCGACGGGCTTTACCGCTACAGCCGCAACCCGATCTACCTGGGCCTCACCCTGGTCTACCTGGGGCTGGTGGCGGGCCTCGCCAGCCTCGGCGCGCTGATCCTCCTTCTGCCCCTGCTCGCGACCATGCAGATCGGCGTTATCCACAGGGAGGAACGCTACCTGGAGCGCAGGTTCGGCGACGACTACAAGGCCTACAAACAAAGGGTTCGGCGCTGGCTCTAAGGCGGCGTGCTGGCGCGCTTGGGATGCCGGCGATGGAAGGGTCTTGGCAGTTGTTTTGCAGGGCCGGCGCGTCTAAGGTCCGGCCAACTTTCCACCCCGCGAGTCGGAGCGACCTGCCCATGAAGGCCCGCGTCCACGTTACCCTCAAAAACGGTGTTCTCGACCCCCAGGGCAAGGCCATTGAACAGGCCCTGGGCGCGCTGGGCTTCAACGGCGTCGAGGACGTCCGCCAGGGCAAGGTCATCGAGTTCTCGCTCGCCGAACGCGATCCGGCGAAGGCGCGGGCCGACGTCGAAGCCATGTGCCAGAAGCTGCTGGCCAACACCGTGATCGAGAACTACGCCATCGAGCTGGATGGCTGATCCGGACATCAACCCTTGAGTCCGAACATCTTGGGAGAGCGCGCATGAAAGCGGCGGTCATCGTCTTTCCGGGATCGAACTGCGACCGCGACGTCCAGGTCGCCCTCAAGCAAGCAGTGGGCCGTCAGGCCATGGGGCGCGAGCCGCTGATGGTCTGGCACAAGGAAACCACCTTCGATCCGGTCGACCTGATCGTCCTCCCCGGCGGCTTCTCCTACGGCGACTACCTGCGCTGCGGCGCCATGGCCGCCAACTCTCCGGTCATGAAAGAGGTCGTCGCCCGCGCCGCCAAGGGCGTCGCGGTGCTGGGAATCTGCAACGGCTTCCAAATGCTGACCGAGACCGGCCTCGTGCCCGGCGTGCTGATGCGCAACGCCGACCTGCGCTTCGTTTGCCGCGACGTGACGGTGAAGGTGGAGACCAGCCAGAGCCTCTTCACAGCCAAATACGAACAAGGACAGGCGATCCGCATTCCCGTCGCCCACCACGACGGCAACTACTTCGCCGACGACGACACCCTGGCGGCCATGGAAGACCGCGGCCAGATCGCCTTTCGCTACTGCGATGCCGAGGGGGAAATCACGGCGGAGGCCAACCCCAACGGATCCCAGCGCAACATCGCCGGAGTCTACAACGAGACCAAGACCGTGCTTGGCCTGATGCCCCATCCGGAACGCCTCGCCGATCCCCGTCTCGGCGGCAGCGACGGGCGCCCCCTCTTCGACGGCCTGGTGGAGGCGCTGTCGTGACCGCTGCCATGGCCAACGAGCGGCCGGTGACACCGGAGGTGGCGCGCGAGCATGGTCTCAGCGATGCCGAGTACGACCTGATCCTCGACATCATGGGCCGCGAGCCCAACCTGCTGGAGCTCGGCATCTTCTCGGTCATGTGGTCGGAGCACTGCTCCTACAAGTCCTCGAAGAAGTGGCTGAAGACCCTGCCCACCAAGGGCCCGCAGGTGATCAAGGGGCCGGGCGAGAACGCCGGCGTTGTCGACATCGGCGAGGGGCTGGCGACCATTTTCAAGATGGAGAGCCACAACCACCCCTCCTTTATCGAGCCCTACCAGGGCGCGGCCACCGGCGTCGGCGGCATCCTGCGCGACGTCTTCACCATGGGTGCGCGGCCCGTCGCCAACCTGAACGCGCTGCGCTTCGGATCGCCGGACCACCCCAAGACCCGCCACCTGCTGGCCGGCGTGGTCGCCGGCATCGGCGGCTACGGCAACTGCGTCGGCGTGCCCACCGTCGGCGGCGAAGTGAACTTCGATCCCTCCTACAACGGCAACATCCTGGTCAACGCCATGACCGTGGGTATCGCCCCGGCCGACCGCATCTTCTATTCGGCGGCCGCCGGCGTCGGAAAGCCCGTGGTCTACGTCGGCTCCAAGACCGGGCGCGACGGCATCCACGGCGCCACCATGGCTTCGGCGGAGTTCGACGAGGATTCGGAGGAGAAGCGCCCGACCGTGCAGGTCGGCGACCCCTTCACCGAGAAGCTGCTGATCGAGGCCTGCCTTGAACTGATGGCCACCGACGCCATCGTCGCCATCCAGGACATGGGCGCCGCCGGCCTCACCTCCTCCTCCTTCGAGATGGCCTCCAAGGGCGGTTCCGGCGTTGAACTCGACCTCGACAAGGTGCCCTGCCGCGAGGACGGCATGACGCCCTACGAGATGATGCTCTCGGAAAGCCAGGAGCGCATGCTGATGGTGCTCCAGCCGGGCAAGGAGGATCTCGCCCGCGGCATCTTCGAGAAGTGGGACCTGGACTTCGCGATCATCGGCCGGCTGACCGACAGCGGCCGCATGGTGCTGAAGATGCACGGAGCGGTCGTCGGCGACCTGCCCATCGACCCGCTGGCCGAGGCCTCCCCCGAATATGACCGGCCCTGGCAGCCGACGCCGGCGCGCGCGGACATCGACCCGGGCTTCACGCCCGCGACTGGGGCCGCCGAGGCGCTGAAGCGGCTGATGGCGGGCCCCGACCTCTGTTCCAAGCGCTGGGTCTGGGAACAGTACGACCACATGGTCATGGCCGACACCGTGGCGCGGCCCGGCGGCGATGCGGCTGTGGTGCGCATCCACGGCTCCAACCGCGGTCTTGCCATGGCCAGCGACTGCACGCCGCGCTACTGCGAGGCCGACCCGGAGCGCGGCGGCGCCCAGGCGGTGGCGGAGAGCTGGCGCAACATCACCGCCGTCGGCGCCCGGCCGCTGGCCGTCACCGACAACATGAACTTCGGCAACCCGGAGCGCCCGGAGATCATGGGCCAGTTCGTCGGCTGCGTGGCCGGCATGAAGGCGGCCTGCGAGGCCCTCGCCTACCCCGTCGTCTCCGGCAACGTCTCGCTCTACAACGAGACCAACGGCCAGGCGATCCTGCCCACCCCGGTGATCGGCGGCGTCGGCCTGATCGACGACCTGGACCGGACCGTCGGCATCGCCCTGCCGGGCGCGGGGGAGACCATCGTCCTGATCGGCGAGACCGAGGGGCATCTGGGCGCCTCGGTCTACCTGCGCGATATCGAGGGGCGTCGCGACGGCCCCCCGCCGCCGGTGAACCTGGCGGCCGAACGGCGCCATGGGGATTTTGTCCGGGCTCAGATCCACGCCGGCACCGTCAGCGCCTGCCATGACCTCTCCGACGGTGGTCTCGCCGTCGCCCTGGCGGAAATGGCCCTGGCCGGGGACTGCGGCGCCGATATCGCGGCCTCCGCACCGGAAAACACCCCTCTTACCGCATGGTTGTTTGGGGAAGACCAGGCGCGCTATCTTGTCACCTGCCGGGACGCCGAGGCGTTGCTGGCCGCGGCGGCCGAGGCCGGGGTTCCGGCCCGGGTTCTGGGCCTGAGCGGCGGGGATCGCTTGAACCTGGCGGAAAACGAGGCCATATCGCTTGCGGAACTGCGCGACGCTCACGAGACCTGGCTGGCCGCCTACATGGCCGGAGAGGTCTGACCGCCGCCAGCGCCGATCCGGGCGATCAAAAAGCCTAGTGCAGGGACCCCACAAGAGGGCCCTGATGTGTGGGGCCAGGGAAGGACAGAGCCAATGCCGATGAACCCGTCGGAAATCGAAGGCATGATCAAGACCGCCATGCCGGATGCGGAGGTTCGCATCGAAGATCTGCGCGGGGACGGCGACCACTACGCCGCCTACATCGTCTCGGAGGCCTTCCGCGGCAAGACCCGGGTTCAGCAGCATCAGATGGTCTATCAGGCCCTGCAGGGACGCATGGGAAACGAACTGCACGCCCTGGCGCTGCAGACTTCGACCCCGCCGGAAGCATGAGCGCAGGAGCGTGAGCGCTTGCCGGTAAAGGGAATGCAAAGAGCAGCCAGGCGCAAACCGACCAAAGAAATCTCGAAAGACAAGGAGTGATGGTTATGGACGAAACCGTAGCCGCCAGGATCAAGCAGGAGATCGGCGACAACCAGGTCGTTCTTTTCATGAAGGGGACGCCGGTGTTCCCGCAGTGCGGCTTCTCCGCCGCGGTGGTGCAGATCCTGTCGCATCTGAACGTGAAGTTCAAAGGCATCGACGTGCTGCAGGACCCGGGCATCCGCCAGGGCATCAAGGATTTCAGCAACTGGCCGACCATCCCCCAGCTCTACGTGAAGGGGGAGTTCGTCGGCGGCTGCGACATCATCCGCGAGATGTTCCAGACCGGCGAGCTTTCGGAGTTCCTCCAGACCAACGGCATCGACATCAAGCCGGCCGCCTGAGGCGCCGGACTGCGTTCGAGACAAGGGGGCCGCTTCCTTCGGGGGGCGGCCCTTTCTGTTTTTGTTCCCGAGTTGGAGGGCGCCTTACACAAACAAACGCAGAGCAATACTTGCGTACGCTGCGGCTGCGAAAGCCATCGCGGGCGGCTGGACGTTCAGTGAGAAACCTAGCTCCGACCACAGAGATAAAGTGGGCGAAAACTCCAATGCAAGCCCTAGCAGGAGCCTCCATGCATCAGCACCGCAATCGATACTGGCCAGCTTGTGCAATCTCAATGAATGATTGCTAGAGCCCCTGCCAAAGGAACAAAGAGCACGACCCATTCCCACGTGCGGTCATAGTCCAACCAATTGAAGCTTGCAGTTTTCTTATCGTAGGCTTCTCGTATCTCCTTGCCCTTCTCTTCCAACTTATCGTTGCTGCGATAGAGGATCTGACGGGCCTTCAGATAGTGACGATAGTGGGTATCATGTGCGTGGTTCAGTCGCTTGACCATGAGAAACCCAACAATCGCAATCACAATGAGGAAAACTGGCACCTCTGCTTTCAGGTTGCCTGGGCCATTCCCAGAAGCGGAAAAGGCAACTAAGGCACCGGAAGCGAGGACTACAACATTCGTCACCTGAAACCGAAGCGTCTCGTAACGACCTGCGATTTGGCTTTCTACACCCAGGATGGAAACGCAGCGGTCATGAAGCTTGTTCTCTTCCTTGTACTCCGTCATCTGCTTGCTCCCTAAGCTTCGAATTGGCTAGCTCAATGTTCAAGGCACCTTCATCACCAGCACTGAGAAAACCCTTGTATCTGACTGGCCCTTACCATGAACCCCATTGAGTCATGATCTTAGCGCTCGTCGCAGAACAGCCTTTCTTATCAAAGCTCCGCGCGCGAGCGAGCAGCTCACCAATGGTGATGAGCTAACCTGACATACCGGCCTGCGCACCCGCCTCCTCCACCAGCCAGTCTCTGAGTACCCGGAGGGGGCGCTCGTCGAGGGCGGTGCGTCGACAGAGGAAGTAATAGCCGACAGGCTGCTCGACGGTCCGGTCGCCGATGTCGACGAGGTGGCCCGCGGCGAGGCTCTGCTCGGCGAGGTTCAGGTCGATAACCGCGGCGCCGAGACCGGCCACCGCCGCCTCCAGCATCTGGCTGCGGGTCTCGAAGACGGTGATGCCGCCGACGGGCTCGCCGGCGCCGTCATCCCCCAGGAAGAGGGACCAGTCGTCCATGCGCGAGCGTGCCTTCAGACGCGGCAGAGCGGCGACCGGGGCATCGACCGGGGCGTCTCCCCGCCCCTCCAGCAGGCGCGGGCTGGCAACCACGGCCAGGCGTTCGCGGAACAGCGGCAGCGTCATCAGCCCCGGGGCCTCCGGCGGGCTTGTGGCCCAGCGGATCGCGCAGTCGAAGGGCTCGGCGTTCAGATCGACCGGCCGCAGGTCCGTCGAGACCAGGATGTCCACGTTGGGCAGACGCGCGCGCAGGCGCCCCAAGCGCGGGATCAGCCAGAGCACGGCAAACGAAGACAGGGTCGAGACACGGATGCTGGCGCGCTGGGCGCGGTACTGGCCGACGGCGTGGGCGATGGCCTGAAAGGCCGGCTCCAGGTTGTCCACCAGCCGCTCCGCACGCGGGCTCAGGCGGGCCCGGCGCCGGTCCTCGAAGAGGGTGCCGCCGAGTTCGGCATCCAGCGCCGCAATCATGTGGGAGACCGCCGAGGGCGTCACGCCGAGACGCTGGGCCGCCGTTGCATAGCTGCCGCTGCGGCGCACCTCCAGAAGCACCCGCAGGGCCTTCAGGCTGGGCCGCTCAATCATGAGAAAAACTCAAATTCTGGCATGAAGGCTCATTAGCACATATGGAAAACCTGGGATAGGCTGACCTTCCGCCACACTGGAAGAAATGATCTCATTTAAGGGTCGGGCCCAGTCAGCCCCTCCACGAAGACGCGCGACGCGAAGAAAGGGCCCCTTGCGATGGCCGGAAAGAAGACTTTGAGCGCCCTGATCGACCACCAGTTCGGCCCGCGTGCGGCGGCCTATGTCGCCAGCGCCGTGCACAGCAGCGGCCCGGACCTCGCCTGGATCACAGAACGCGCCGGACGCGCGCATCCGAAGATCGCGCTCGACCTCGGCGCCGGCGGCGGCCATGTCAGCTATGCCATCGCACCCCATGCTGGGCGGGTGCTCGCCTGCGACCTCTCCGAACAGATGCTGGCCGCGGTTGCCGAGACGGCCCGCGCAAAGGGGCTGGACAATCTGGGGACCCGGGCCTGCGATGTCCGCGCCCTGCCCCTGGACGACGCCAGCGTCGACTTCGCCGCCAGCCGTTTCAGCGCCCATCACTGGCAGGACCTGGATGCGGCCCTCCGAGAGTGCCGGCGCGTGCTGCCGGCGGGTGCGACGGCGGTCTTCGCCGATGCGGTCTCCCCCGGCACCCCGCTGCTCGACACCCACCTGCAGGCGATCGAGCTGCTGCGCGATCCCTCCCACGTGCGCGACTACGCCATCGAGGAATGGGTGGCCGCCCTCCAGGCCGCCGGCTTCGCCGTGCAGGAAGTGAAGCGCTTTCGCCTGCGCATCGACTTCAAGCCCTGGATCGAGCGCATGCAGACACCGCCGGTCCTCGAAGATGCAATCCGCGCGCTCCAGAGCAAAGCGCCCGCCGAGGCGGCGAACCACTTCGAGATCGACGAGGACGGCAGCTACACGCTGGACTGCGCCGGTTTCGAGGTGCGGGCGATCTGAACGCCGCAAATCAGGCCGGCATTCAGGACAGCCTGGCAGAAAAAGGGGGGTCGGCGGCCCGACAGCCGCAAGAACGCAGTGCTGAAGCCATGCCGAGAGGGCATGGCGCCGCTCAGAGACCGGCGTTTGCCGGAAACCCCGGCGGTGCCTAGACTTGGCGTCAATGAAACAGCCTGTCTCCAGCCTGTCCAAGGAAGCGTCCCCGCGATGACCGCCGTTGCCCCCACCGAGCCCCGCAGCCCGTTCTGGCGCACGACGCTCTTCGTCATCGCCGCCGGCTGCCTGCTGGCCCTGCTGTCCTTCGGGCTGCGGTCCAGCTTCGGCCTCTTCCTCGATCCGATGTCCAGCGCCTTCGGCTGGGGGCGCGAGGTCTTCGCCATTGCCATTGCGCTCCAGAACCTGCTCTGGGGGCTGGCCCAGCCGGTCGCCGGCGCCTTTGCCGACCGCTACGGCTCCGGCCGGGTCCTGACAATCGGCGCGCTGATCTACGCCGCCGGCCTCTTCATCATGGCCAACGCCTCGACACCGGGAATGCTGACCCTCTCCGCCGGCGTGCTGGTGGGCCTGGGTGTCGCCGGCGCCTCCTTCGCCATCGTGCTCGCCGCTTTCACCCGCCGGGTCTCGCCGGAGAAACGCTCCTGGGCACTGGGCATCGGCACGGCTGCCGGCTCGGCCGGCCAGTTCTTCGTGGTGCCCCTCGGCCAGAGCTTCATCTCCGCCTACGGCTGGTCCATGGCGCTGACGATCTTCGGCTTCATGGCGCTGCTGATGGTGCCCTGCGCGGCGGCGCTGACGGGCCGGCCCGACACCCGCCAGGACGCCAAGCAGTCGATCCGCGCGGCCCTGGGCGAGGCCTTCGCCCATCCCAGCTACAACTACCTGACCGCCGGCTTCTTCGTCTGCGGCTTTCATGTCGCCTTCATCCAGACCCACCTGCCCGCCTACATCACTGACATGGGCCTGCAGGCGGGCCTCGCCGCCTGGGCCCTGGCGCTCGTCGGCGGCGGCAACATCATCGGCGCTTACACCTCCGGCGTGCTCGGCGGCAGGTTCAGCAAGAAATACCTGCTCTCCGCGCTCTACTTCGCCCGCGCGGTCGTGATCGCACTCTTCATCCTGCTGCCGATCAGCGAAGCGAGTGTGCTGGCGTTCTCGCTGGCCATCGGCCTGCTCTGGCTTTCCACCGTGCCGCTCACCTCCGGCCTCGTCGCCCAGTTCTTCGGCACCCAGCACATGGCCATGCTCTTCGGCATCGTTTTCTTCAGCCACCAGGTCGGCGCCTTCCTGGGGGTCTGGATGGGTGGCTACCTCTTCGACGAAACCGGCTCCTACGACGTGGTGTGGTGGATCAGCGTCGCCCTCGGCCTGCTGGCCGCGGCGATACACTGGCCGATCCGCGAGCAGGGCGTGGCGCGCCTGGCACAGGCCGGATAGGGGCCGCCATGGCGGAGGGGACCCACGGCATTGCTCTGAAGGTCCTGCTGCTGCTGCTCGGCCTCTGGCTGGCGGCCATGGCCGTCGCCCTGCCCAGCGCCGCCCTTGACGACTCGGAGAGCGGCCTCGTTCTCGTCGCTTTCCCCACCATGGGTGTCGGAGAAGACCGCAACCTGCTGCGCGTTGCCGCCGCCGAGGGCCGGCCGATCCGCAGCCTGCTCGGCGGGCGTCTCTGGCTGGCCCAGTCCGACGAGCCCGGCTTCGTCGGTGCCCTGAAAGCCGCCGGCGCCTGGGCCGTCTTTTCACCGGACATGCTGGCCGCACTGCCCCAGGGCGGCTGCTTCGACATTTCGGTGCGGCCGCCGGGTCCGCCGCGCCCCAACCCGCCGATCTGAATCGGTCGATCTCGATCTGCCCGCTCGTCGAGACCCTTAACCAAGATTCCAGCTTCCTGCCCGAAGACCCTGGTCTTTGAACTCCTCTGCATATCGCTGCGACCAATAGGGCAATCCACCCCTGCTGGAGCGATTTCCCATGTTCAAAAACCTTGTTTTCGCATCGGCCACTGCTGCGCTGGCACTGGCCGTCACTGCACCGGACTTCGGCATTGGTTCCGAAGCTGCGGCGCAGCCCGTTGCTCAGTCCGCGCAGTTCAGAGCGACACCGCTGGAGACGGAGCCCAGCGATGAGCCTGCAAAGGCTGCACCGGAGAAGAGGCGCGGAAACCTCGGTTTCGGCACCACCTACATCGACCTGCGCGGCAAACATCCGGGCGACAATCTCATGGACGGCAGCCCGGGGTCAGGGTTCTGTCACACCCTCACCCAGGTTCCGCACAACGGATCAAAATACGTCCGCATCCACGTTGCCAACAAGGGAACGCAGATGATGACCGGTCCGGTGGAGGTGAAGTTCCGATTCCACCAGAACGAAGGGCTCTCCGGGAGCGTCTGGGCCAGTTACAGCTCCGCCAACCTCCAGGGAAACACGGTTTACCGCACCGCGCAGGTGAAGATCCCGAGCGACGCCTGGAACGATGAGGGCCGGGTCTATTTCAAGATTGAAATCGATCCCGCGAACAAGATCGGCGAGAACAACGAAAACAATAACGCTTTCACAGGATCCTGCGTCCAACCCGGCGCCAGTTGAACGCCGTTGATCGGACCGGACAGCATCATCTGAAGCGAGAGGATTTGGCGCTGCGATCACCGGCAGCACATTTCCTTCTTCGACCGCTAAGCAACAGACTCAACCACGACAGTCTCGCCGTCGCGCACCGCGGCCATCGCCCGCACGTCATCCAGGGCATCGGCCCAGATGTTGGCCGGGGACGCCAGGCGGATCTCGTCACCCCGGGACACTGGTGTCGGGCCGAAGCCGATGGCGATGGCATCGCCGTCGGTCCAGAAGGCGATCTCTCCCGCCTGCACCACCGCTTTGGCCTCGGGCTCGCGCGGCACGCTGACCGGCGTGTCGAAGTAGACCTCCTCGCCCCAGGTGCGGGCCCGCGCATGGATCGGCAAAGCGTCCAGAATCGCCTCCGCCGTCGGCGTGTCGCGGGTTTTGATCGCGATCGTCACCGATCCGGCGGTTATGGTCAGCCGCGTCATGGCTTGCCCCCCTCATGAAAAAAGCCGCCCGGCAGCATGGCCGGGCGGCTCCGTTCTTGGCAACCCCCAGAGGTATTGACGCGGGGCTGCGTCTCCCAGAGTAAAATCTGTTGGATCGCGTTAACGCGAGTAGTACTCGATGACCAGATTAGGCTCCATGGAAACCGGATAGGGCACGTCGGCCAGCTTGGGCGCGCGCACGAAGGTTGCCTTCATCTGGTTGTGGTCGACCTCGATGTAGTCCGGCAGGTCGCGCTCCACCGACTCGACACCCTCAAGCACCAGCGGCAGCTCGCGGCTCTTCGCCTTCACCTGCACCACGTCGCCGTCCTTGACCATGTAGGAGGGGATGTTGACGCGCTGGCCGTTGACCGTGATGTGGCCGTGGTTGACGAACTGGCGGGCGGCGAAGACCGTGGGCACGAACTTGGAGCGGTAGACCACCGCGTCCAGGCGGCGCTCCAGCAGGCCGATCAAGTTCTCGCCGGTGTCGCCGCGGCGGCGCGAGGCCTCTTTGTAATAGCTGCGGAACTGCTTCTCGCCGATGTTGCCGTAGTAACCCTTGAGCTTCTGCTTGGCGGCAAGCTGAATGCCGAAGTCGGTCGGCTTGCGGCGGCGCTGGCCGTGTTCGCCGGGGCCGTATTCGCGCTTGTTGACGGGGCTCTTGGGGCGGCCCCAGAGGTTGACCCCGAGGCGGCGATTGATTTTGTACTTCGACGCAAGGCGCTTGGACATGGCCCGGCGGCTCCTTTCTTTGCTTGGCGCCGTCCCGCTTTCGGGTCCGGCTGATATTGTCCCGGTAGTTTCAAGACCCGCCGCAATGGCTTAGGAATGGTCCTGAACGGGGCTGAGGCCTCTGCCCGCCCGCATTCCCGGGAAGAAGCGCGGACTATACGAATCACTGCGGAAATGTCAAACCTGCATAAATCCTATACAGATCAAGGACCTGACCCCCATCATCCGGCCCTTTTTGGATGTCCCGGGCCGTGATCGCCATAACGCAGACCATCGCCCTCGACCCTGCCGAGATCGAGGAGAGCTTCCTGCGCGCCTCCGGCCCCGGCGGTCAGAACGTCAACAAGGTGGAGACCGCCGTCCAACTGCGCTTCGACCTCAGGCACTCCCCCTCCCTGCCGGCCGCCGTCCGCGCCCGGGCCGAGCGGCTGGCCGGCAAGCGCCTGACCAAGGAAGGGGTGCTGGTGATCACCGCCGCACGCTTCCGCAGCCAGGAGCGCAACCGCGAGGACGCGCTGGCCCGGCTGGTCGCCCTGCTCCAGAAGGCTGCCGTCCCCCCGACCCCGCGCAAGGCGACCCGGCCCACCCTGGCCTCGAAGAAACGCCGCCTGGACACCAAAGCCCAACGCGCACGCCTGAAGCAGATGCGCCGCCGCCCGCCCGAGGACTGATCGCCCCTCCCCGACTCTTGCTCCGCCCGAATCCCACTTCACTCAGGGGCTTGCCCTCGGCGTTTACCCGTCTAGGTGACAGGAAAACACCACCGGAGCCTGCCATGCACACGCGCCTGCTCACTCTCTTCTTCGTTGCCATAGCCCTCCTGTCCGCAAAGCCCGTAGAGGCGAACGCGGTTCTGGAGCGTCTGGCCGAGCCCGGCACCCACGCGATCCTGCGCCACGCGCTGGCCCCCGGCACCGGCGACCCGGCGAACTTCGCCCTTGGCGACTGCACGACGCAGCGGAATCTCGACGACGTCGGGCGGGCACAGGCGCGCGCCATCGGCGCGGCGGTCCGCGACGCCGGCATCGCCGTCGACCGTGTCCTCACCAGCCAGTGGTGCCGCACGGCGGAGACCGCCCGCCTGCTGGACCTCGGCCCGGTGACCGAGGCGCCGATGCTGAACTCCTTCTTCCGGGACCGCAGCACCGCCGATGCCCAGACCGAGGCCACCGCCGCCGCCCTGGCCGCGCTGCCGCCGGGGGAGACCGCAATGCTGGTCACCCATCAGGTGAACATCACCGCCTTGACGGGTGTGTTCCCGCGCTCGGGCGAGATGGTTCTGCTGCGGGTCGGCGAAGACGGCGATGTCACCGTGCTCGACCGGGTTCTTCTGGCCGACTAGCACGCGGTCACGGTGCATATCCGTCCGTTGAGTCGTTAAGCGCCCGCGATCCAATCGAATGCGCGGCGGACGCTTTCCTTTGCGCCGCCCTGCAGGCAATGGCCGTGGGCTATGATGAGATTGTCGAAATCCCAAGCAAGAACCGTTTCGATACTGCGCCGCAACGCCGCCTTGTCCCGGACGCTGAGCTTGACATCCAGGGGGACGCCGCCGCCCTCGCCCAGGATGCCTGCCATGCGTTTCACGCCGCGCCAAAGCCACGATTCGCCGGCGGATTCATGCTTCTGGATCAGATCCGTGATGATGAGGGTCCTGGAGGGTTTGTGCAGAAACGTGACCTCGTCCAGAACGGCATGGCCATCCATCACACAGTGATCAATTTCACTGCTCCAAGGGGCTTCGGTTTCGTTCGTCAGCAGCGCATCGACGGCGATATCGGGATGGCGCTTGCTGAACCCCGGCGAGGCCCAAACCCGGGCGGAAGGATACAACGCCTTCCAGGGCCTGATGCCAAGGCTATGGATCTTGTTGGGCGCAACGAGATGCTCGACCGGGCCCAGCTGATCAACGGTGCGCCGACCTTCCGGCGTCGGCTGCACCGGAGAGTGAAGCCAGACCCCTCCGGACTCAAGCTGAACGACCGTCATCCTCGTCGTGAACGGCAGCACGCCGTACATGCGGACATCGTCGCCATTCACGGTCCATATATTCGGTCCAAAAGGCTGCATGTTATGCGTTGAATGGCGTGTGCGTTCTTTTGCGGGTGGTGGGGTCATGTGCGGAGTTGATGGACTGCTCCGGCAACCCTCGCGGACGGTTCCGCCGAACGCAGATCTGCTCTAGCCCCGGCCGATGAAGGGCATCTTGGTGGCCATGACGGTGATGAACTGAACGTTGGCCTCCAGGGGCAGCCCGGCCATGTGGACCACCGCGTCGGCCACGTGCCGCACGTCCATCGTGGGCTCCGGCTTCATGGAACCGTCCGCCTGGGGCACGCCGGACGACATGGCTTCCGTCATGTGCGAGGCGGCGTTGCCGATGTCGATCTGGCCGCAGGCGATATCGAAGGCACGCCCGTCCAGGGAAATGCTGCGGGTCAGCCCGGTGATGGCATGCTTGGAGGATGTGTAGGGCGCGGAGCCGGGCCGCGGCACATGGGCGGAGATTGAACCGTTGTTGATGATCCGCCCGCCCTGGGGCGACTGCCGGCGCATCAGGTTGAAGGCGCCATGGGCGCAGAGGAACATGCCGTTCAGGTTCACGTCGATGACCTTCTTCCAGCCGCTCCAGTCGAGGTCGCCGAAGTTCGTCGGCGGAATGTTGGTGCCGGCGTTGTTGAAGATGACGTCGAGGCGCCCGAGGTCCGCCTCGATCTTTTCGAACATCGCCGCCACGGCCTCCGGGTCGGTGACGTCGCAGGGCAGCACGGTCATGCCGCCGCCAGCCTCCGCGTCGGTTTCCCTCAGCGCATCTTCGCGGCGCCCGCAGATCGCCACGCTGAAGCCCGCCTTGTGCAGCGCCAGGGCCGAGGCCCGGCCAATGCCCGAACTCGCACCCGTCACCAAAGCCGTTTTCGCCATTGCATCGTCCTCCGACCGCTTCTTTGAGTTTCTCTCCGCCCGGACAGATCCCATGGAGCTGGGCTTGGGCGCGCGCGCCGCAGTCTAGTACAGCCGGCGTGTCAGGCCAAACCGCGGCACCTAGCGGTCCTGCCCCTGCTTGCCACGCAGCGCCGAGATGATGCCGTGGAGGGTGTTGACCTCCGCCTCGGTGGGGGCGATTCGGTGGAAGAGGTTGCGCAGGTTGCGCACCATATTGGGGCGCTTCTCCGGCGGGAAGAGGAAGCCGGTCTCGTCGAGCGCCGTCTCCAGCCGGGTGAAGAAGTTCACCAGTTCCTCCTTGCTGGCCGGCTGGCCGATCCCGCTTTCCAGGCGGCGCGGCTCGGTCTCGTCGGCGGCCATGAACCAGGCATGGCCCACCAGCAGCACCGCCTGGGCGAGGTTCAGGGAGGAAAAGGCCGGGTTCAGCGGTACGGTCAGGGCCGCATCGGCCAGCGCGATATCGTCGTTCACGAGGCCCGACCGCTCGGGACCAAAGAGCAGGCCCGTCTTGTGGCCCTCCGCCGCAGCAGCGCGCAACTCCTGGGCCGCCCGGGCCGGCGTGACCACCGGCTTCACCATGCCGCGTGGCCGCGCCGTGGTGGCGTAGACGCGCTGCAGGTCGGCAATGGCCGCCTCGGTGGTCTCGAAGAGTTGGACGCCAGCGATGACTTCGGAAGCGCCAGAGGCAGCCGCTTCCGCCTTTTCGCTGGGCCAGCCGTCACGCGGGCGCACCAGACGCAGCTCGGTGAGACCGCAGTTCAGCATGGCGCGGGCCACCATGCCGATGTTCTCGCCCAACTGCGGGGCCACCAGGATGATGGCCGGACCCTGGCCGGTCATCGGCGTCTGTGTGTGATCGGTTCCCGCCACGGCCCGGTTATTCGGTCAGCAGGGCGCGGGCCCGCAGCAGCGTATCGGAGAGGCTGGCGCCGACCTCCAGCTCCGGGCGGAAGAACAGCGCGAAGACGGCCTCGCCCAGCGGTGTCAGGCTGGGTCCGCTTGCCGGATCGGGATCGATGAGACCGGTCAGTTCCGGGCCCAGGGTGACGCCGCCCAGGGCCCAGACGGTCGCCAGGATGAAAGAGGCCTCGCGCGCCCGCTCCGGCTCGTCGTCGGCCAGCAGAACCACGCCGCGACGTTTCGTCCCGTCGGTAAAGGAGAAGACGAAAGGCAGGGTGCCGATCTCGAAGCGCGCCAGCATGCCCTTTTCGAAGCCGGCCGCAAATGCGACCTCCGCCAGATCCTGGCGCGGCCCGACGGCGATCACCAGATCGGCCTCCGCGGCGATGCTGTCCAGGCTGTCGCCGGCCTGCGGCGCCGCACCGGTTTCGACCAGGGCGATGTCCAGCCCGGTCGGCCCGGAGAAGGCGGCGGCGACCTGACGCAGCGACGCAGCGGAGGCTTCCGCGCCGTCACTCAAAAGGGCAATGCCGAGCGGCCCGTCATGGCGCCAGAAGCTGTCCGCCGGAAGGCCGAAGTGCGTTCGCGTCTCGCTTTGCTCGACCAGCTTTGCGAAGGCGGAATGGACCGTTTCAGCCTCATCAGGCCCGGCTTGCGGTGCCTGCGCTGCAGTGCTCCCGGTCCACAGCAGGCAGAGGCCCAAAGCGGCCGCTCGGAGTACGCGCGCCAGCGTCACGGCGTTCCCTCCCCCGGCACCTGGGCGCCGTCCTGCAGCAGCTTCC
The DNA here is from genome assembly GCA_001657395.1 of Rhodospirillales bacterium BBD 1991-14. Lineage (GTDB taxonomy): Bacteria > Pseudomonadota > Alphaproteobacteria > Kiloniellales > Kiloniellaceae > Pelagibius. Next base: position 148,594 of record LYSY01000010.1, read on the forward strand.
AGGTGATGCCATCGTGCAGCGCGTTGAAGGAGGCGTCGATGACGTTGGTCGACACCCCGATGGTGGTCCAGCGCCGCCCCTGGGAATCCGCACTTTCGATCATGACCCTGGTTACCGCGCGGGTGCCGGCCTGGGGTGTGAGGATCCGCACCTTGTAGTCGACAAGGCGCATGTCCTCGAGCTGCGGATAGAGCGGCACCAGCGCCTTGCGCAGGGCGGTGTCGAGGGCGTTCACGGGGCCGTTGCCGTCGGCCACCTCCATCTTCGCCTTGCCGGCGACTTCGAGGGTCACGGTCGCCTCGGACTCGGTGACCAGCTCGCCCCGTGCGTTCCAGCGCCGGTCGTCCATGATGCGAAAGCGCGCCAGGGAGAAGTAGCTGGGCACCTCGCCCCGCGCGCGCCGGGCCAGAAGCTCGAAGGAGGCCTCGGCGCCGTCATAGGCAAAGCCCTCGAATTCCCGGGCCTTGACCTCGTCGACCAGCTTGTTCACGCCGGGGTCCTTGGGGTCCAGGTCGATGCCGATCTCCGCGAGGCGTGCCAGGATGTTGGAGCGGCCGGCCTGGTCGGACACCACGATGTGGCGGCGGTTGCCGACCCTGGCAGGGTCGATGTGCTCGTAGGTGCGCGGGTCCTTGGCGACGGCGGAGACATGCAGGCCGCCCTTGTGGGCGAAGGCCGCCTCGCCGACATAGGCGGCGTGACGCTGGGGCTGGCGGTTCAGCCGGTCGTCCAGCAGGCGCGAGACATGGGTGAGTTGGCCGAGAGCATGCTCGTCCAGGCCGACGTCGTAGTCGGTCTTCAACATCAGGTTGGCGATCAGGCTGATCAGGTTGGCGTTGCCGCAGCGTTCGCCGAGGCCGTTGATGGTGCCCTGCACCTGCCGCGCGCCGGCATGGATCGCCGCCAGCGAATTGGCGACCGCGTTCTCGGTGTCGTTGTGGCAGTGGATGCCGACATGGCTGCCGGGAATCTTCTCGCAGACCTGCCCCACGATGCGGGCAACCTCGTCAGGCAGTGTGCCGCCGTTGGTGTCGCAGAGCACCACCCAGCGCGCGCCGGCCTTATGGGCGGCCTCCAGACACTCCATGGCATAGGCGGGGTTGGCCTTGTATCCGTCGAAGAAGTGCTCGGCATCGAACATCACCTCTTCCTTGCGGGTGAGTGCATGGGCCACCGAGTCCGCAATCATGGCGACGTTTTCCGAGCGCTCGATTTCAAGAGCGACGTCGACGTGGAAGTCCCAGGTCTTGCCGACCATGCAGACGGCCTCCGCCGAGGAGTTCAGCAGGCCGGCCAGACCCGGATCGTTCTCCGCGCTGCGGCCGGGGCGGCGGGTCATGCCGAAGGCGACGAAGCGGCTGCGCTCCAGGCCGGGCGATTCCGAGAAAAAGGCGTCATCCGTGGGGTTCGCGCCGGGCCAGCCGCCCTCGACGTAATCTATGCCCAGACGGTCGAGGGCACGGGCGATGGCCAGCTTGTCCGAAACCGAAAAGTCGACGCCCTGACTCTGCGCCCCATCGCGCAGGGTCGAGTCGAAGAGATAGACCCGCCTGTCATTAACCATAGTGATTATCCGCCCTTTGGAGGGCGCTATTCAGCACAGGCAGGCCCTCAGGTCAACTTGGCTGGGGGCCGCGAGCCCGGCCGTCTGGGGCGCCGGCCGTCGGTTACAAACTTGAAAGGCGGAGCGATTTCAGCTGGGCCGCGCCATGCGGTGCTCCTCTTCCGCGCCCCGCGCAAGGCTGCGCCCCTCCTCCTCCAGCCAGTCGCGGAAGGCGATGACCTTGGGCTTGCGGGCGGCCGCTTCCGTGCAGACGACGAAGTAGGACATCGACCCCTCGACGGCCCGGTCGAACAGGCGCACCAGCCGGCCGGCCCGCAGATCGTCCTCCGCCAGGGTGGCCCAGGTCAGCCCGACCCCCTGCCCGTGGATCGCCGCCTGGATCATCATGTAGCTGTTGGGAAAGGCGGGCCCCTGGGTCGGGTCGATACCCTCGACCCCCAATATGCCCAGCCAGACCGACCAGGTGGCCATGGAGTTCACCTCCATGCGCGCCGATTCCGTGTGCAGCAGGGTGTGGTGCTTCAGGTCCCTTGGCCGCCTCAGCGGCGGGCCCTTGGCCAGAAGCGCCGGGCTGCAGACGGCAAAGACCGTCTCGTGCATGATTGCTTTCGAGGCCAGCCCCGGAAAAGGGCCCTGGCCGAAGCGGATGGCCATGTCGATGGTCGCCGCCTCGGCCACCAGATCGATGCGGTTGCCGGTCGGCCGGATGCGCACGTCGATCTCCGGATGGATGTCGTGGAAACGCCCCAGGCGCGGGATCAGCCACTTGACCGCGAGAGACGGGCTGGCAGTGACTGTCAGGATGCCGCTCTCCTCGGGGCGCTGCAGCTCGGCCACCTTGTCGAACAGCCGCCGGAAAACGGTCTGCGCCGTCTCCGCAAGGTCCTCGCCCTTTTCGGTCAGGGTCAGGCCGCGCGCACCGCGATGAAAGAGCTCAAACCCCAGGTTCGCTTCCAACTGCTTGATCTGTTGGCTGACCGCGCCCTGGGTTACGTGCAGTTCAGCGGCGGCCTTGGTGAAACTGAGGTGACGGGCTGCAACTTCGAAGGTGCGCAAGGCAGCCAGCGGAGGCGATGGCATGGGTGTCTCCGGGGACGTCTCCGGGCATGATCAGCCATTAGACCAGCTTATCAAGTCCATTACGAATCATCGTTTGTGGGTTTCTCGAATCTGACCGATATTTCTGGTCAGAACAGTTGGGATCTGTCAACCCGGACACCGTCCCCAGACCATCAGGTGATCTAATGACCAGCTCTTCAAACGGGGCCTCTTCAGGGGTCCGCGCAACCCTTCCCTACCGCCAACTTTCAGGCACATCCTCCGGCCGCTATGCCGATCTCGGCCGGCCGGAGATGCGATGGCGCCGGGACCGTGCGGTGGTCGCCAATCTGCTGCTGGACGGCTTCTTCGCACTGGCCCGCCCGCTGCTCGCCTGGCAGAGGCGCATTGAAGAGAAAGACCGGCTCAACGACATGCCGGACTACCTCTTGAGAGACCTCGGACTGACCCGCGACGACCTTGGCGACATCTCGGCATCAGCGGAGTACCGCTAACGCTTCGGCGCTTATTCCCTGCACACACCGTTAACCCTGCAACTTGCGGCGGCGGGCCGCCCCCCGAGCAAAGGGCCCGCCGCCCTTCTTTTTGCCCCGTAACAACTCAATCCTCGTCGTCGAACGGCGAGACCTCCACAGGGTCGCGCAGGCGCGCGATCTCGGCGGCCACACGCGGCGCGTCGGCAATGCCGTAGAACGCCTCGATCTGGTAGCTGCCGCCGGCGCTGCGTTTCCACCACGGCAGTTTCCGCTCGGTAAAGACCACCGCACCGTCACCGGACGCATCAGCCAGGGCGCGGGGCTCGTCGAGGTCTGCCGGCAAAAAGAAGCGGCTGGTGCGAAACGGCCAGAACGAGAGGATCATCACCCTGCGGTTGGTGACGGCATAGACCATGCGCCTGGCGGAAACCCTCGCCATCTGCGGCGCCATCACCAGCGCCAGGCAATAGAGCCCCGCCGCCACCAAAAAGGCGACCATCAGGGCGTTCTCCGCTGAAGCCCGAAAGTCCGGAACATAGCCGTACCAGTGCAGGCCGGCGATCACCGCCAGCCCCAGGGTGCCGCGGATCACCTGCGGCAGCTTGGTCCGCGCCAGGGCGTCCGGCCGGGGGCGGTCCGCCCAGACCAGCGTCTCGCCCGGTTCCAGTTCCTGCCGGGCGACAGACAGCGGATCGTCTGCTTGCGAAGCCAAATCGTGCTCTCCCTCCGGCCGCATCGTCTTAAGAGGCAGCCTCGGCTTGCCACTTCAGGAGTGCGCGACCAGAACCGGCACCTTGGCGAGGTGCAGGATCTTGCGGGAAACGGACCCCAGCAGCAGTTCGGCATACTCGCCCAGCCCGCGGCTGCCGACGACGATGAGATCGGCATCGATCCGGCCCGCCTCGTCCAGGATCTCGTCCGCAGGATCGCCAAAACCCACACGCTGCTCCACCGTCACGCCTTCCGGCACCTCGGCCAGGATCCGGGCGGAGGCGAGAATGCGCTCAAAAACTTCCGAGCGGCTCAAGTCTTCCGACTTCGCGAGATCGATTAAAGGCCCCTTCAGCGGGCGGTGCCCGTCGACGGCCAGCAGGACCAGCTTGGCCCCATAGGTCTTTGCAATGTCGCCGCCACAGCGCACTGCCTTGCCGGCGTGGCCGGAACCGTCAACGGCCACGAGAATGGTTTTGAACATCGATCTGCCTCCCTAACCTCTTTGCCACCACGCTTCTTACCCCTTACCCGGCCTCGCGGGCCCGACATAGCCCCCACGAAGCGCGCCGCAGCTTAGCGCCCCCGGCCGCCCCGCTCCAGCAGGCAAAAGGCAGCCCAGAGAGGCAGCGCAGAGAGGCAGCGCAGAGAGGCAAAGCAGGCGGAGGACGCCACAAAAAAGCCGCAAGCCCGATTGAACCTGCCCGCAGCCCCCGGCGACCAACACAAAGACCGCAAGAGGGACAAGCGATGACCAAAGCCGCATTGCGGAACCGCCACTGGGGGACCTTCCGGCCGACGATCGTCCTTGCGCGCGGTATTGCCGGCCTGTTTGTCCTTGCCCTGGGCGCCGCCGTGACGGTCGGCGCCGAGGCATCGCCCGCCGGGCAGCCCGCCGACAGCCTGGCCGAACGGCTGAACGCAGCCGCCCTTGCCCGCACCGAGGTACGCGTCACCTACGACCCCGCCTACCGCCGGATCGCCTATCCCGGCGGCGACGTGGCGGCAGACCGCGGAGTCTGCTCGGATGTCGTGATCAGGGCCTACCGCGCTCTTGGGATCGACCTTCAGGAACTGGTGCACCAGGACATGCGCGCAGCCTTCGATGCCTACCCCAACCATTGGGGCCTGACACGGCCCGACAGCAACATCGACCACCGCCGGGTGCCCAACCTGGAGACCTTCCTGCGCCGCCAGGGGGCAGAGCTGCCGGCCAGCGACAATCCGCAGGACTATCGCGCCGGCGACGTGGTCGCATGGAACCTGCGCGGCGCAGGCGGCTTCCTGCCCCATATCGGAATCGTCACCGACCGCATGGCCCCCAGTGGGCGGCCGATGATCGTACACAACATTGGCGCGGGGCCGCAGCTGGAAGACGTGCTATTTCATTGGCCCATCACCGGGCGCTACCGCTATCTGCCGGAAGCGGCGGCGCACACGGCCGCTGCGAGAGAGTGAGCGGCGGCCCAGCCATGCCCGAACAGCCAGCGATGCGTGAGAGCCAGGCCATGCGCGAAGACTGGGAACGCCAGGAAGAACTGATCGATCTCAGCGAGGCGGAGATTGCCACACTCCTGCATCCGGTCTTTCCGGAGATCGCCATAGAATCGATCGCCGCCGCCAAGGGCGGCAAGGCCAACACCAACGTCAAGGTTGTGCTGGCGCCACCCGTCGGGCCGGTTCTCCTGCGCCTCTTCGTGCGCGATCCGGCTGCCGGATCTAAGGAGGTGGCGATCCTCCAGCGCCTCGCCGGCCAGGTGCCGGTCCCACAGGTGCATGGCTTTGCGCCGGATAATGCGGTGACCGGTCACCCCTGTGCGGTCCTGGGCTGGGTGGAAGGGCGGCGCATGGACCTTGCTCTGAGCGCCGCGCAGAGCCAGCTGGAACGGCGCCAGATGGCCGCCGCCGTGGGCGAGGTGTTGGCCCGGATCGGCAGGCTCACGTTCCCTGAGGCCGGATTTCTCTCTGAAGACCTCACAGTATCCCAAAGCATTGCAACAGGCGCTGGGGGGTTCCGGTCCTTTGTCGCCGAAATCACGGGCAGAGCGCGTGTGGCGCAGCGGCTCGACCCGGCTCTGCGCGAAGACCTGCTGCGCTTCGTCGAGGACGTCGCTGTCATCCTCGACGGGCCGCCCGAGCCCGCGCGCCTCACCCACTGCGACTATGACCCCAGCAACATCCTGCTGAGGCGGGAAGACGCGGGCTGGCGCGTCGCCGCCGTGCTGGACTGGGAGTTCGCGGTGGCGGCAACCCCGCTTCTGGACCTCGGGCATATGCTGCGTGCGCCGCAGGGGCAGGACCCGGTTTTCGTAGCCGCGCTTGGCCAGGGATACAGGGCGGGCGGCGGCATCCTGCCGGAGCACTGGGTGGCCGCGGCAAAGCTGCTGGACCTTCTCGCCTGGCTCGACTTCCTCGACCGGCCCGGTGAACACCCGCGCCTCTTTGCCGATGCCCAGGGTGTGATCCGCACGACCATCGACACATGGCCGGCGCTGCTGGCCCAGACTGCCCCCTCTTCCCAGCGGTGACTCCCGGCGCGGACGGCTAACCCGCAATGCAGCGAGCAAGGTCTTTTTCCATGCCCAATTCAGTCTTCGGTTTCGCAGCCGCCCTCGTTCTGGCCATCGGCGTAGCGCTTGCCGGCTGGTTCGTCGGCGACGGTTTCTTTCAGGGCCGCAAGGCGGACCGCTTCGTCACGGTGAAGGGCGTGGCGGAGCAGGACGTGAAAGCCAACCTCGCGGTCTGGGCGCTGCGCTTCGTTGCCACCGGAAACGACCTCCCCGAAGTGCAGCGCAAGATCGCCGCAGATGCGGTCCTGGCCCGTGACTTTTTGCTCGCCAGCGGCTTCACGGAGACCGAAGTCGAAAACAGCGACCTGCAGGTCGTTGACCGGCTGGCCCAGCAGTACCAGCAGGGCCAGGTGGACAGCCGCTTCATCATCGCCCAGACCCTGACGCTGCGCAGCGCCGACGTAGACGCCGTGGCAGCCACCCTGGCGCGCCTCAGCGAGCTGGTGTCCGCGGGCCTGGTGCTTTCGGACGAGAACCAGTGGAACAGCGGCCCGACCTACATCTTTTCCGGGCTCAACGATCTGAAACCGGCGATGATCGCCGAGGCGACGCAGAACGCGCGGGCCGGCGCCGAGCAGTTCGCCGCCGATTCCGGCAGCGGCGTCGGCACGATCCGCCGCGCCAGCCAGGGGGTCTTTCAGATCCTGCCCCGCGACCGCTTCCCCAACGCCCGGGAGGCCAAGCAGATCCACAAGACGGTCCGCGTGGTCTCCACCATCGAGTTCATGCTGCAGGACTGACAGCGACCGGACTTAGGGCCGCTCCGACCGGGTCCGCGGCTTCAGTCCAGCCAGGTCCAGGTCTCGGCGCCGTCGAAATGGCGGATGCGCAGGCCGGCGATCTCCGTCGGCTCTGCCAGGGCGCAGTTCACTGCCATGCGCGCCGCCGGGCTGGGGTCCAGGTTCTCCCAGTGGGTCGTACAGCTGCAGGTCCGGCAGCTATGGAATGCCAGCGTCTTGTCGCCCCAGATGTAGCGGATCGTCGCACCGGGCTCGAAATCCAAGGTGATCTGCTGTGTCTCAGCGTAGGCCCAGAGCGCGCCCGAGCGCCGGCAGTAGGAGCAGTTGCAACGGTTCAGCCACTCCGGCCGGCCGGGATACTCAAAGCGCACGGCGCCGCAGTGGCAACTTCCGCGGATCATCGTCTCCTCCTGTCGGCCCGGCTTAACCCTGTTCGCTGGAGCGGCGGATTCGAGCGGTCCGGCGCGACTCCAAGGTTAACCGGGTTTTTTGTTGACTCGAAAGGCCGCTTTTCCTGTGGAAAAACTGGGTCAAGGCGCGTAAAACCGGCGGTCCGAATTGATTAAGGAAGCAGAAAGGGGCCCCCATGGCCACGACCTGGTCGCCCGAGTCCTGGCGCAGCAAGCCGATCCGCCAGGTGCCCGACTACGCCGACAAGGCCGCGCTGGAGCGCGTCGAGGAGCAGCTCGCAGGCTATCCGCCCCTGGTTTTTGCAGGGGAAGCGCGGCGCCTGCGCCAACAACTCGGCGATGTCGCCGAAGGCCGGGGATTTCTGCTTCAGGGGGGCGACTGCGCTGAGAGCTTCGCCGAGTTCCACCCCAACAACATCCGCGACACCTTCCGGGTGATGCTGCAGATGGCGGTGGCGATGACCTTCGGCGCCGCCTGCCCGATCGTGAAGGTGGGCCGCCTCGCCGGCCAGTTCGCCAAGCCCCGCTCCGCCCCGACGGAGGTGCAGGGCGAGGTCGAGCTGCCGAGCTATCGCGGCGACATCATCAACGGCATCGACTTCGAGGCCGACGCACGCCAGCCGGACCCGGAGCGCCTGCTGCGCGCTTACAACCAGGCCGCAGCCACCCTCAATCTGCTGCGCGCCTTCGCCCAGGGCGGCTTCGCCGACCTGCACAAGGTGCATCAGTGGAACCTGGAGTTCGTCTCCGACAGCGCCCAGGCGCAGCGCTACGAGGAGCTGGCCGAGCGCATTGACGAGGCCCTGGCCTTCATGCGCGCCTGCGGCATCGCCCCGGAGACCGTGCCGAAGCTGAAGGAGACCGACTTCTACACCAGTCACGAGGCCCTGCTGCTGTGGTATGAGCAGGCGTTGACCCGCGTCGACAGCCTGACCGGCCAGTGGTACGACTGCTCGGCTCACATGGTCTGGATCGGCGACCGCACGCGCAACCCAGACGAGGCCCATGTCGAGTTCATGCGGGGCATCCAGAACCCCATCGGCATGAAGTGCGGGCCGACGTCGGATCCCGATGAGTTGCTGCGGGTCATCGACATCCTGAACCCGGACAACGAGCCCGGGCGCCTGACGCTGATTGCACGCATGGGGCACGACAAGGTCGCCGACCATCTGCCGGCGCTGATCCGCGCGGTGCAGCGCGAGGGCCGCAAGGTCGTCTGGTCCTGCGATCCCATGCACGGCAATACCATCAAGTCGTCCAGCGGCTTCAAGACACGGCCTTTCGACCGCATTCTGGAAGAGGTGAAGAACTTCTTCGCCGTCCACCGGGCGGAAGGCAGCTATGCCGGCGGCGTGCACTTCGAGATGACCGGACAGGACGTGACCGAGTGCATCGGCGGCGCCCAGGCCATCAGCGACGACCGCCTCGGCGACCGCTACCACACCCACTGCGACCCCCGGCTGAATGCCAACCAGTCGCTGGAGCTGGCCTTCCTGATTTCCGAAGCGCTGAAGGATGAGCGGATCGCCCGCCAGAACGGCAACGGCCGCAGCGGCGACAAGGTGGCAGCGGCCTTCTAGGCCGCCGCCCGCCAGCCCATTCGGCGAACACCGCGCCGTATGCATGGCTGCCATCGCCCGACGAGGCTGGCGTCCTGTAGCCGCTTCGCGCTAGATTCTCCCGGTCTTGAGCCTGTCTCCTGCCTCTACCCCTTGAGACAGCGGCTTGAAGGAGCGAGCGATGCCAGAGGGTCCCAGCCGCAAATCCCCTGAGGGCGAAGGTCCGCGCGCGACCACCAGGATGGACCGTTGGCCGACCGAGGAGGCCGACATCGCCGCCTGGACGGATGTCTACTTCAAGAAAACGCGCAAGGCCGTGGAACGCTTCGGCGATGCGGAGGCGACCTACGCCGTCTTCATGCGCCGCCCCGTCATCTCGGCGCCGCGCCTGGCGATCGAATGGCTGCGCCAGATCGCCCGCAACAGGGATACCAGCTTCGAGATCGACCTGCGCTACGCCGAGGGCAAGTGGGTCGGTGCCGGCGAGCCCCTGCTCTACGTGACGGGCCGGCTGTCGCATCTGGCTGATCTGGAAACCCTGCTGCTGCAGAAGCTCGGGCCTACCTGCCTGGCCGCCTACAACGCCTACAGCATGTGCGCCGAACTGCCGAAGACCGCCTTTTTGGCCATGGACGCGCGGCACTGCGCCGGTGCGGAGATGGCCGAGGCCATGGCCTATGCGGCCTCGGTGGGCTCCGACCGGGCGAGGCGGAAGGTCGCAGCCGTCGGCTTCATCGGCAATGCCACCGACGCCACCGCTCACTACTTCGGTCAGGATGGCGGTCTGGGGACCATGCCGCATGCCTTCATCGGCTACGCCGGCAGCACTCTGCGCGCTGCCGAGATGTTCGACGAGACCTTTCCGGACGAGCCGATGACCGTGCTGGTCGACTACTTCGCGCGGGAGGTGACCGATGCCCTCACCTGCTGCCGCCGCTTTCCAAAGCGCGCCGCTGCCGGCAACCTGGCCGTGCGCATCGACACCCCGGGCGGGCGGTTCATAGAGGGGCTCGATCCGCCGGAATCCTACGCGGTGGTGGAGCGTAACGCCCCCGGGGCCCTGCGCGGCTACCGCACCGACGACGAACTGCGCTATCTCGTGGGCCCGGGCGTCTCCGCCGCGGCCATCTGGCGCATGCGCGAATGCCTTGACGCCGAAGGCTTCGACAAGGTGAAGATCGTCGCCTCGTCCGGCTTCAGCCCGGCCAAGTGCCGCCTGATGGCCGAGGCGAAGGCGCCCGTCGATGTCGTCGGCACCGGCTCCTACCTGCCGGACCGCTGGTCGGAGACCTATGCGACGGCTGATATCGTCGAGTACGACGGCGTCCCACGGGTCAAGGTCGGCCGTGAGTTCCTGTTGCGAAAGTAAGGCCCATCGCCGATAACCGCGGCTGCGCCGGAGCCGCAGGCGGACCGCGCCGGAGCGGACGAGAAACGACCGAACTGAGTGGGATACGATGAGCGATCCGCGTGTTGAAGAGATGATCGAGAACTTTTCCTTCCTGGACGACTGGGAGGACCGGTTCCGCTATCTCATCGATCTCGGCCGCAAGCTGCCGCCCATGGACGAGGTGTTGAAGACCGAGGAGTCCAAGGTGCGCGGCTGCACTAGTCAGGTCTGGATCGTCGACGAACTGCAGCCGGGGACACCGCCGACCCTGCATTTCACGGCCGACAGCGACGCCCATATCGTCAAGGGCCTGATCGCCGTTCTGCTGTCGATTTACGACGGACGCAGCCCGGAGGAGATCCTGGCCGTCGACATCAAGGACACGATCGGCAAGCTCGGCTTCGAGCAGCATTTGAGCCCGAACCGGGCCAACGGCCTGTTTTCCATGGTCGAGCGCATTCGCCACCTTGCCCGCCAGGAGGCGGCGCGCTGCGCCCCGGCCTAGAGCGGATCTGCTCCGGTCCGCCCTGGTCGGCCCTGGTCGGCCCTGGTCGGCCCTGGGCCCCGTGAACCGATGACCGCCCCGGGCGGGCTTGCCGCCTCCCCGGTGGGGGAGTAAGTAAAATCCATGGCAGACCGGCTGAAGATCGCACTCGCGCAGACCAACCCGACCATGGGCGACATCCCGGGCAATCTGGCGCGCCTGCGCGCGGCACGTATGGAAGCCGCCGCCAAGGGCGCCGATCTGGTGGTTGCCTCTGAGATGGTGATCACCGGCTATCCCACCGAAGACCTCGTCCTGAAGCCGATGTTCCTGGATGCCGCCCAGGCCGCCATCGAGGAACTGGCCAAGGATACCGCCGACGGCGGGCCCGGCATGATCGTCGGCGGACCCTCGCGCAACGATCCCAAGGCAACGCCGCCGCTGTTCGGGAAAGTGCTGAACTCCGCCTACATTCTCGACGGCGGCAAGGTGCTGACCCTGCGGTCCAAGTACGACCTGCCGAACTACGGCGTCTTCGACGACAAGCGGGTCTTCGGCGCAGGGCCGCTGCCTGGGCCGGTGAGCTACCGCGGCGTGCGTCTGGGGGTGATGATCTGCGAGGACATGTGGACCTCCGAGGTCAGCGAGTGCCTCGAAGAGTCGGGTGCCGAAATCCTCATCGTCATCAACGGCTCGCCCTATGAGCTGGAGAAGACGGAGGAGCGTATCCAGCTCGCGGTGCAGCGGGTGACGGAGACCGGCCTGCCGATCATCTACGTGAACCAGGTCGGCGGTCAGGATGAGCTGGTCTTCGACGGCGCCTCCTTCGCGCTCAACAGCGACAACGGCCTGCCGATCCATCTGCCCGCCTTCGTCGAAGCGGTGGAAGTCAGCCAGTGGGAACGCGGCGACGGTGGCTGGCGCTGCGCCGACGGTCTGCGCGAGGCACCGGACAGCGGCCTGGAAGGCAACGGCCTGGGCGGCCGGGCGGATGCCGGCATGGAGCCGATCTACCGCACGCTGATGCTGGGCCTGCGCGACTACGTGAACAAGAACCGCTTTCCCGGCGTCATCCTGGGGCTCTCCGGCGGAATCGACTCGGCCCTTTCGGCTGCGATCGCCGTGGATGCACTGGGGCCCGAGCGGGTGCACTGCGTGATGATGCCCTCCCCCTACACCAGCCGCGAAAGCCTGGAAGACGCGGACGAGGCAGCACGGCTGCTGGGCGTGAAACTGGACCGGGTATCGATCGAGCCGGCCATGAAGGCCTTCGGCGGCATGCTGGAGCCGATCCTCAACGGCTACGCTTCAGAGGCCAACTCCGGCGACACGACGGAGGAAAACATCCAGGCGCGCTCTCGCGGCCTGACCCTGATGGCGATCTCCAACAAGCTCGGCTACATGGTGCTCTCGACCGGCAACAAGTCCGAGGTCTCGGTCGGCTACGCCACCCTCTACGGCGACATGGTCGGCGGCTACAACGTCCTGAAGGACGTCTACAAGACGCTGGTCTTCTCCCTGGCGCGCTGGCGCAACCAGGTGCTGCCGCCCGACGCCATGGGCCCCGCCGGCCGGGTGGTGCCGGAGCGCATCATCACCAAGCCGCCCTCCGCCGAGTTGAAACCGGACCAGAAGGACGAGGACAGCCTGCCACCCTACGACGTGCTCGACGACATCCTGAAGGCCCTGATCGAGGACGAGGAAAGCATCGCCGGCATCGTCGCGCGCGGCCACGACCGCGATACCGTGAACCGCGTCTGGCGGATGCTGGAACTGGCGGAGTACAAGCGCCGCCAGGCCTGCCCGGGGGTGAAGATCACCCGCCGCGCCTTCGGCCGCGACCGCCGCTATCCCATCACCAACGCCTTCAAGGGGCCGGCCTGACCCGCCCCCGCGCGCTTTGACCTGCTAAAGCCTGCGCACCTCCGCCAGGAAGTCCTCGACACGCTGCTTCAGGCTGCTGGCCTGCTCACCCAGTTCGCCGGCCACCGACAGCACCTTGCCGGCAGCTTTGCCGGTCTCGGAAGAAGCGCTGGAGACACCGCCGATGTTCGTGGTCACCTCCTGGGTGGCCGCCTGCTGCTGTTCCACCGCGGCGGAAATCGCGGAGGTCACCTCGGAGATCTGGCCGATGATCTCGCTGATCACCTTGATGGCCTCGACCGCGCTGTTGGTCGAACCCTGGATCTGCGAGACCTGGAGACCGATGTCGTCGGTCGCCTTTGCGGTCTGATTGGCCAGCGCCTTCACTTCGCTGGCAACCACCGCGAAGCCCTTGCCGGCCTCACCGGCCCGCGCGGCCTCGATGGTGGCATTGAGGGCCAGCAGATTTGTCTGTTCGGCAATCTCCTGGATCAGGCTCACCACATCGCCGATCTTCTGCGCGCCCTCGGAGAGACCGTTGACCAGCCCCGTCGAGCGCTCCGCCTCGGCGACCGCCTTGTTGGCAACAGCCGCACACTGGGTGATCTGGCGTGAAATCTCCTGTGCCGAAGCGGTCAGCTCTTCCGCGGCCGTGGCGACCGAATTGGCCCGGGTGTTGGTTTCATCCGCCGTGCTCGTCAGCGAGGTGGCGCTGCTCTGCATCTCGCCGGCCGCCGAGGACACGGTGTCGACCACACCGCCGACATTGCTTTCGAAGTCGTCGGCGAGCCGCATGAACCCGCTGGCAACCGACCAGGTGACCATCGGGCCGATGAAGTTGCCCTGCCTGTCGGTGACGGCGGAAACACGCAGGTCCAGTGTCTCGTCGCCCAGCTTGATCTTGGCGTTGTGCGGCAGGTTGGCGGGGTCCGACAACAGGGCCCGCGGATGCTCGGGGCGCTTGTGGAAGATATCCATGGACGAGCCGACGACCTTGTCGACCGGTACCGGCAGCGCCGCCTGCAGCGGCCGCAGCGTGTCCGCACTGGTCTTGTTCATATAGGTGATCTTCAGGCTGCCGCGCTCCGCCATCATCACGTTGATGGGCATCTGATCCAGCATGACATGCAGGCGATCCAGTTCTTCCTGCCTGCGCACCTCGTCGGTCACGATGCGAAAGGTCAGCATCAGAGCGGTGTATCGTCCGCCACGGCCGGCCATCGCGGCGACCTGAAACTCAAGGTGCTCGCCCTCGATCTCCCTGCGCCCGGTCCAGGGCAGGTTGTTCGGGTCACCCCACAGTCCGACTTCGCGGTCCAGGCCCGCAAAGACGGTGTCGATGCGCGCGCCAAAAATTTGCCCGGCGCCAGCTGCGGATTCACTTTCGATACCGCGCAGGGCCTCCATAGCGGCGGGGTTGGCATGAGTGACGGTGAAGTCGGGCCAATCCAAGGTCAAGACGGGCACCGGCAAACAGTCAACCGCCGACTGTCTGGCACTGCGGGAAAACGGGCTGACGGACTGGACGCTGTTTTGGACTGCGGCGAGCATTGCTAACCCCCTGTGCTGCTTCATAGCCGATGTCTCATAGTCAAACCGGCTATATTGGTTGAATGTGAAAAAATAGAAATAGCTCGGCAGTTGTGTACGGAGAGTAAACCCGCCACAGCCAAATGACGCGGTGCGCGCCCGGCCCCGCTCCGGCGCGGGAGCGGAGGCCGGGGCGGCCCGTTGTCAGCTTGTCCGTGCTGCCGCCTAGAGCTTGCGCACTTCCAGGAGAAACGCCTGGACCTTGCTCTTGAGCTGCTCCGATTGCGTGCTGAGTTCGCCGGCGGCGGACAATACCTGCCCTGCGGAGTCACCGGTCTCGGCCGAGGCGGTTGATACCGTCCCGATGTTGCCGGTCACCTCCTGGGTTGCCGCCTGCTGTTCCTCAACGGCAGCGGAGATGGCCGTCGTGACTTCCGAGATCTCGCCGATCACGTCACTGATGATCTTGATGGCGTCGACGGCGCCTTCGGTGGAGCCCTGAATCTCGGAAACCTGGGAGCCGATTTCCTCGGTCGCCTTGGCGGTCTGATTGGCCAGGGCCTTGACCTCATTGGCGACCACCGCAAAGCCCTTGCCGGCTTCGCCGGCGCGCGCAGCCTCGATTGTGGCGTTCAATGCGAGCAGGTTGGTCTGCTCGGCAATATCCTGGATCAGACTGACGACATCGCCGATTTTCTGCGCGCCCTCGGACAAGCCGTTCACAAGCTCCGTCGAACGCGCGGCCTCCTGGACGGCTTTGTCCGCAATGGTCGAGCACTGCGAGATCTGCCGCGATATCTCCTGCGCGGAAGCCGTAAGCTCTTCCGCCGCGGTAGCGACGGAGTTTGCCTGAGAGTTCGTCTCCTCCGCCGTCGCCGACAAGGAGTTGGCGCTGCCCTGAAGTTCGGTGGCCGCCGAAGACACGGTATCGACCACACCACCGATGTTGGCCTCGAAGTCGTTGGCCAGGCGCACCCTGTCGGTCGCCACGGACCAGGTCACCATCGGGCCGAGATAAGCCCCCCTGTCGTCGGTCACGGCGGACACGCGCAGATCCAGTGTCTCGTCGCCCAACTGGATCTTGGCGTTGTGCGGCAGGTTGGCGGGGTCGGCCAGCACGGAGCGCTGATGCGCCGGGTTCTTGTGGAAGATATCGATGCAGGAACCCTTCACCGCATCCACCGGGATCGGCAGCAGGGCTTGAAGCGAGCGAAGGGTGTCGCTGCTGGTCTTGTTGAGATAGGTGATCTGCAGGCTGTCTTTGTCGGCCAGCATCACATTGATGGGCATCTGGTCCAGCATTGTCAGCAGGCGGGCCGCTTCTTCTTCCTTGCGGACCTGATCGGTGACGATCTTCCAGGACAGCATGGGCCCGATGTACTTTCCGCCGCGCCCTGTCAGGGCCGTGACCTGCAGGTCGAGATACTCGCCCCCCACTTCGATCCGGGCTTCCCAGGGCAGGTTGGCCGGGTCGGAGAGCAGGCCGCGCTGCCGGGCGGGCTCCTTGTGGAAGATGTCGACGCACTGACCGACGATCGCCTCGGCCGAGACCGGCAGGACGTGCTCGATCGAGCGCAGGGCCTCAATGGAGGCCAGATTTGCATAGTTGATTGTGAAATCCGAGAGGTCGAGCGTCATGACCGGTACCGGCATGCTGTCCACCATCTGAAGCAGGCTGTGCCTGTCGAAGGTTGTAACCGGGCGATCTTTAGACTTGAGTGCCGCCAGCATATCTGGCTCCTTTCTAATCGTGTTGACTATGCCCAGTTGTTTAAACATGTGTACAATACACCCCACAATTGCAACAAATGCGCAGGGGTTGATTAAAGAAACGTAAAATACATTTACAAGTTGACTATGTGATTTGTCCGCAAAGTTTAGAAAATGGGCGCAGAGGGAGTGGTAAGGGACTTTGACACCATGAAATTCGGCGCTGGAGCAGCGCCGCTCCGCGCCCGGCATTCGGTCTTTGTTTCACCGGCGCGGGGGTGATAACAAGGCGCCTTCAGACCTCTTGCTGGAACGATCAGACCGCCTGCCCCATGAAACTGCGCTTTGCCCCCAGCCCGACGGGGCTGATCCATGTCGGCAACCTGCGGCAGGCCCTGGTGAACTGGCTCTACGCCCGCGCCCGGGGCGGCCGGTTCCTGCTGCGGATCGACGATACGGACAAAGAGCGCTCGACGCCGGCGTTCGCCGCAGCCATCGAGGAGGACCTGCGCTGGCTGGGGCTGCTCTGGGACGAAAAGGCCGTGCAGTCCGAACGTCTGGACCGCTACGCCGCCGCCGCCGAGCGGCTGAAGGAAAGCGGGCGCCTCTACGCCTGCTATGAGACGGCCGAGGAACTCGGCCTCAAGCGCAAGGTGGCGCTCTCCGCCGGCCGTCCGCCGATCTACGACCGCGCCGCCCTGGCCCTGAGCGAGGCCGACAAGGCGGCGCTGGAGGCCGAGGGGCGGCGGCCCCACTGGCGCTTCAGGCTGGACCACAGTGCCATTGCCTGGGAGGACCTGATCCGCGGCTCCGTCGCCTTCGAGGGCGCCAATCTCAGTGACCCGGTGCTGATCCGCGAGGACGGGCGGCCGCTCTACACGCTGACCTCCGTCGTCGACGACATCGAACTGGAGGTCACCCATATCCTGCGCGGCGAGGACCACGTGGCCAATACGGCGGCACAGGTGCAGCTCTTCGAAGCGCTGGGCGGAGCCGTGCCCGTCTTCGGCCATCTCTCCCTCATCGCCGGGGCCGGCGGCGAGACCCTCTCCAAGCGCCTCGGCACGCTCTCCGTCGCCGCCCTGCGCGAGCAGGGGCTGGAGGCCATGACCCTCACCTGCTACCTCGCGCGTCTCGGCACGCCCGACCCGGTCGAAGCGCTGCAGAGCCTGGACGACCTCGTGGCCGGTTTCGATCTCTCGCGCTTCGGGCGGGCGACGCCGAAGTTCGATCCCAAGGACCTGGAGCACCTGAACGCCCGCATCCTCCACGGCATGGCTTTCGAAACGGCGGCACCGCGCCTGCCAGAGGGCTTCGACGCCGCGCTCTGGGAAGCGGTGCGCCCCAACCTGACCAAACTCTCCGAGGCGCGCGTCTGGCAGACCATCTGCCGCGGCCCGGTGGTGCCGGTGATCGCCGACGCCGCCTTCGCCAGACAAGCCGCCGAGCTGCTGCCGCCGGAGCCCTGGGACGAGACCACCTGGCAGGCCTGGACCGGGGCGGTGAAGGCCGCCACCGGCGCCAAGGGCAAGGCCCTCTTCCTGCCGCTGCGCCAGGCGCTCACCGGCCTCGACCACGGGCCGGAGCTGAAGGCCCTGCTGCCGCTGATCGGGCGCGAGCGGGCGGCGGCGCGGCTCGCCGGGGAAACGGCGTAAGCCCAATGCGCCCGCCGAGGCTCCCCGAAAGACCCCTTGACCCCAGATGTCACGGCCCTAAAGTGCGCGCCATGGTGATCTGGACCGTTCTGCGCACCCCCTGCGCTCCATGGGCGCGATGTTGCGACTGCCCGGCCCGCGCGGCCTGAGGCAGCCCTTTTGCTTGCGGGCCCCTTTGAGAGCGGCCCGCGCCCCCAGACGATCCGGATAACCCCATCATGGACCTGCAGCTTCACAACACGCTGACGCGCCGCAAGGAGCGTTTCGAACCCCTCGACCCGAACAACGTCCGCATGTACGTCTGCGGCCCCACGGTCTACGACTACGCCCACATCGGCAACGCCCGGCCCGTCGTGGTCTTCGACGTGCTCTTTCGCCTCCTGCGCCATCTCTACGGCGCGGAGCAGGTGACCTATGCGCGCAACATCAC
This sequence comes from Rhodospirillales bacterium BBD 1991-14, assembly GCA_001657395.1. Lineage (GTDB taxonomy): Bacteria > Pseudomonadota > Alphaproteobacteria > Kiloniellales > Kiloniellaceae > Pelagibius. Next base: position 166,745 of record LYSY01000010.1, read on the forward strand.
CGACGTCGAGGACAAGATTATCGACGCCGCCAAGCAGAGCGGCGAGACCATCGATGAGGTGACGACGCGCACCGCCCAGGCCTACCACGACGACATGGCGGCACTGGGCGCGATGGACCCGACGGTGGAACCGCGCGCCACCCAGCACATCGGCCAGATGATCGCCATGATGGAGACGCTGATCGAGAAGGGCCACGCCTACGAGGCCGAAGGCCACGTGCTCTTTTCGGTCGCCTCCATGGCCGACTACGGCAGGCTCTCCGGTCATAACCGCGACGAGATCATCGCCGGCGCCCGGGTCGAGGTGGCGCCCTACAAGAAGGACCCGGCGGACTTCGTGCTGTGGAAGCCCAGCAACGCCAAGCAGCCCGGCTGGGACAGCCCCTGGGGCCGCGGGCGGCCCGGCTGGCACATCGAATGCTCCGCCATGGCCTTGGAGCATCTCGGCGAGATCTTCGACATCCACGGCGGCGGCCTCGACCTCGTCTTCCCGCACCACGAAAACGAGATTGCCCAGAGCCGCTGCGCCCACGGCACCGCGGAGATGGCCCGGGTCTGGATGCACAACGGCTACGTGGTGGTGAACGGCGAGAAGATGTCCAAGTCCCTGGGCAACTTCTACACCGTCCGGCAGTTGCTGGAGGAGGGTTTCCGCGGCGAGGCCATCCGCCTCGCGCTGCTGTCCGGCCACTACCGCGCGCCGCTCGACATCACCCGTGACAAGATCACGGAGTGCAAGGCGCAGCTCGACCGGCTCTACGGCGCGCTGCGGGGCGTCGAGGCGGAGGAGACCGAGCCGCCGGCCAAGGTGCTGGAGGCCCTGACCGACGACCTCAACACGCCCTTGGCGCTGGCCGAGTTGCATGAGATCGCGGGGCGGCTGAACAAGACGGCGGATGCCGCGGAACGCCAGGCGCTGGCCGGGTCTCTGCTGGCCGGCGCCCAGGTGCTGGGCCTGCTGTGGGCCGAGCCGGAAGTCTGGTTCCACGGTGCGAGCGCCGACGGCGGGCTGACGGCGGAGGTGATTGAGGCGCAGATCGCCGCCCGCGCCGCCGCCCGCAAGGCCAGGGACTTCGCCGAGGCCGACCGCATCCGCGACGACCTGCAGGCCGCCGGTATCCTGCTGGACGACGGCCCCCAGGGCACGACCTGGAAGCGGGCCGTCTGAGGCGCCCTTAAGTGTCTTGTCATGCGCGGGCTTGACCCGCGCATCCATAGAGCAGCCAACTCCGGCGGTGGATTACTACGTCTACATCTTGGCGAGCCAGCCTCATGGGACGCTCTACATCGGCGTGACCAACGATCTGGTCCGGCGCGTCTACGAACACCGCGAGGGTCTCGCCGACGGCTTCACGAAGCGGCACCGCGTCAAACGCCTCGTCTACTTCGAGCAATATGCCGACGTCGAGCGGGCTCTCCAGAGGGAGAAGACGCTCAAGCACTGGAAGCGCGATTGGAAGATCGCGCTGATTGAGGACGAGAACCCGCAGTGGATCGATCTTTGGGACGGACTGAGTGGCTGATGGATGGACCCGCGGATCAAGTCCGCGGGTGACAGGCCTTAGCGGATCCATTGCGCAGGCATGGTGAGCACAGCGAGCCTAGCCGAGGCTGAGTGTGGGGGACGCGCTGTCGCACCCAGTCGACCGCTCCAGCCTACTCCACAGGGTCTGGATCCGGCATACGGTCCATCAGTTCGAAGGCAAGAGCCGCGCAGATCCCGGCTAGAATGGTGACGGGCAAATGCAACAAAGAAGCGCCGCCCGCAAACAGAAAACTGAACCCGATTGCGAAGAGGTGCGGGAAGTCTGCCGGTTCTGACCCAAAGAGCGTCGAAGCCACCACCAGTAAGTAGAAGCCAAGCCCAAACAGAAAATGCGCGCCGAGTACAACGGTGACACCCAACACCACTGCGCGTGGCGGTAGGGCTATGCTTCGTGCCCGCCAGTCGCGCCAATACACAACGGCAAATGAGAGACCCGCTGAAAATGCGGCAACGATCGAGAGCCCTAGTCTTCCCGCGGGAAAAGACTCCAGGTTGAAGAAGGTCGTCACTCCGGCGGTTGCACCGAATATGGCTACGCCTAGGAGAAGCCGTGTAGAGCGAAGGCGCAGCACCGGCCCTACTCCGCCGCCTTGGCCTCCGGCTCGGGGAGGGGTTCGCGCATGGTGACGAACTCTTCCGCCGCCGTCGGGTGGATGCCGACGGTGGCGTCGAAGATCTGCTTGGTGGCGCCGGCCTTGATGGCGACGGCCATGCCCTGGACGATCTCGGGCGCGTCGAGGCCGACCATGTGGACGCCCACCACCTTCTGCCCGGCGCGCTCGACGATGAGCTTCATCATGGTCTTCTCGTCGCGGCCCGAGAGGGTGTGCTTGAGGGGGCGGAAGGTGGAGCGGTAGAGATCGAGGGCGCCGTACTTCTCCCGCGCCTCGAGTTCGGTCAGCCCGACGGTGGAGACCGGCGGGTGGCTGAAGACCGCCGAGGGCACGTCGGCGTGATCCATGGCGCGGGGCCTGCCGCGGTAGACCGTGTCGACGAAGGCCATGGCCTCCTGGATCGCCACGGGCGTGAGCGCGATGCGGTCGGTCACGTCGCCCACGGCATAGATGTTGTCCGCCGTGGTGCGGGAGTAGGCATCGACCTTGATGGCGCCCTTCTCGTTCAGTTCGACGCCCGCCACCTCCAGCCCCAGGTTCTCGACGTTGGGCTTGCGTCCGGTGGCGGCCATCAGGAGGTCGGTCTCCAGTGTGGAGCCGTCGGAGAGGTGCAGCAGCAGGTCCGTCTCGCGCTTCTCGACCCGGTCGATGATGGTCTCGACGATGATGTCGATGCCCTTCTTCACCATCTCCGCGGCCAGGGTGTTGCGCACGTCGTCGTCGAAGCCGCGCAGGATCTGCGGGCCGCGGTACATCTGGGTGACCTTGCTGCCGAGGCCGTTGAAGATGCCGGCGAACTCCACCGCGATGTAGCCCCCGCCGGCAATCACCACCCGCCTGGGCAGGTCTTCCAGATGAAAGGCCTCGTTCGAGGAGATGCCGTGCTCCCAGCCCGGCTCCATGGGAAAGGAAGGCGTGCCGCCGGTGGCGATCAGGATGGTCTCAGCTGAAAAGACCCGGTCGCCGACCTCCACCCGGTGGGCGTCCAGCAGGCGGGCGTGGCCGGTATGGATCTCGACCCCGGCGGTGTTGAGCAGCTTCTTGTAGATGCCCTCCAGCCGGTCGATCTCCTTGTCCTTGTTGGCGATGAGCGCGGCCCAGTCGAAGGTCGGTTCGGGGACCGTCCAGCCGAAGCCGGCGGCGTCTTCGAAGTCCTCATGGAAGTGGCTGGCATAGGACAGCAGCTTTTTGGGTACGCAGCCGCGGATCACGCAGGTGCCGCCGTAGCGGTAGGATTCGGCGATGCCGACACGCGCGCCGGTTGCAGCCGCCATACGGGCGCCCCTGACGCCACCGGACCCGCCGCCGATAACAAAAAGGTCATAGTCGTATCCGGTCATGTCTGATCCTTCGAAACGGGCGGAATTTGTGGCGGTATGATTAAAGTCCAATCTAGGCAGGCGTTTACGGGCCCGCAAGGCTTCGGCAGGAAGGCCCGGAGGACGTCCGGCGCCGGAGGCCGGGGAGTTGCGTGATGTGGATCATCGCGCCAAGATGCTGTTACATAAGCAACAAAAGAAACAAGAAAACACAAGAAACCACTTTGAGGGGTAGACATTCGGAGTTGAACGATGCTGTTCCAGAAGTTGATGCAGAAGGTCGTCGAGAAAGGCAATCTGCGCATCATCGACGCAAGGGGGCGGACCTTTGACTGTGGCGACGGCAGCGGCCGCCGCTGCACCATGCGCCTCCACAAACGCCTTCTCGACTACAAACTCGTCCTCAATCCACCGCTCTATCTGGCTGAAGCCTACATGGAAGGCGACATCACCCTCGATGAAGGCACCCTGCGTGACTTCATCGCAACGATGGCGCGTAACTATGAGCAGTTGGAGAACAACAGGCTGGTCTCGCTGGGCTTTGCCCTGGGCCGCCACACGCGGCGCTTTAAACAGTACAATCCCATCGGCAAGGCGCAGCGGAACGTCGCCCACCACTACGATCTCTCGGGCGAGCTTTACGATCTCTTCCTCGATGCCGACCGCCAGTACTCCTGCGCCTATTTCCGCACCGGCGAGGAGAGCCTGGAGCAGGCCCAGTCGGACAAGAAGCTCCATCTCGCCGCCAAGCTCTATCTCAACCGCCCAGGCCTGAAGCTGCTGGACATCGGCTCCGGCTGGGGCGGCCTCGGCCTCTATCTGGCCCACGCGGGCGGCTGCGAGGTGACGGGCGTCACCCTCAGCACCGAGCAGCACAAGCTCAGCCAGGAGCGGGCGCGCGAGGCGGGGCTGGAAGACCGCGTCCGGTTTCACCTGCGTGACTATCGCGAGGACGCCAACCGCTACGACCGCATCGTCTCGGTCGGCATGTTCGAGCATGTCGGCAAGAAGAACTATCACGAGTTCTTCCGCAAGGTGAGCGACCTGCTGGCCGACGACGGCGTCTTCGTGCTGCACTCGGTGGGCCGGGTGAACGATCCGGGCCCGGTGAACCCCTTCATCCGCAAGTACATCTTCCCGGGCACGGACGTGCCGACCCTGGGCGAGGTGCTGCCGGTGATCGAGGACTGTATGCTGACGGTCACCGACGTGGAGGTGCTGCGGCTCCACTATGCCGAGACGCTGCGTCACTGGGAGCAGCGCTTCCAGGCCAACCGCGACAAGGTGGCCGAGCTCTACGACGAGCGCTTCTGCCGCATGTGGGAAGCCTACCTGATCGGCTGCGAAATGGGCTTCCGCCACCAGGGCCTCATGGTGTTTCAGATCCAGATCACCAAGAACGTCTCGGCGGTACCGCAGACCCGCGACTACATCTACGAGTGGGAACACGGCCACGCCGGAAGCGCCAGCCAGGCAGCGGAGTAGAGCCTGCCATCGCGAAATGCGGACGGGGCCGGCCCCCCCAATGGACCGGCCCCTTCAGCTTCTCCACTGTCACGTCAGGGCTTGTCCCGAGGGTCCATGGCACCGCGGCAAGAGCCTTGGCTGCATGGCTTCGGGTTTGGCCTCTCCTATGGATGCTCGGGACAAGCCCAAGCATGACGGGTAACTCGGCTACACCCCGCCCATGCAGAGGTACTTGGTTTCCAGGAATTCCTCGATGCCGTACTTGGAGCCCTCACGGCCGATGCCGGACTCCTTGACGCCGCCGAAGGGCGCGACCTCGGTGGAGATAAGGCCGGTGTTGATGCCCACCATGCCGCTCTCCAGACCCTCGCTGACCCGCCAGATGCGCCCGATGTCGCGGGCGTAGAAATAGGCCGCCAGGCCGAACTCGGTGTCGTTGGCGAGCGCCAGGCCTTCCTCCTCGGTCTTGAAGCGGAACAGCGGCGCCACAGGACCGAAGGTTTCCTCCCGCGTCACCTTCATGTCGGTGGTGACATCGGTCAGAACCGTGGGCTGATAGAAGGTGCCGCCGCGTTCGTGCCGCGCACCGCCGATGACCACCTTGGCGCCCTTCGCCGTGGCGTCGGCGACGTGCTCTTCAACCTTCTCCAGCGCCGCCTGGTCGATCAGCGGGCCCTGGCTGACGCCGTCCTCCTGGCCCGGGCCCACCTTCAGCGCCTTGACCGCCTCGGTCAGCTTGGCGGCGAAGGCATCGTAGACTCCGTCCTGCACCAGAATGCGGTTGGCACAGACGCAGGTCTGGCCGGTGTTGCGGTACTTGGAGATCATCGCGCCCTCGACGGCCGCGTCCAGGTCGGCGTCGTCGAAGACCAGGAAGGGCGCATTGCCGCCGAGCTCCATCGACACCTTTTTCACCGTCGAGGCGCATTGCTGGATCAGCAGCTTGCCGACCTCCGTGGAGCCGGTGAAGGACAGCTTCCGCACGATAGGGCTGGAGGTCATCTCGCCGCCGATCTCCCGGGCCGAGCCTGTGACGATGCTGACGATGCCGGCGGGAATGCCGGCGCGTTCGGCCAACTCGGCCAGCGCCAGCGCCGAATAGGGGGTCTGGGTCGCCGGCTTGATGACCACCGGGCAGCCGGCGGCCAGCGCCGGCGCGCACTTGCGGGTGATCATGGCGTTGGGGAAGTTCCACGGCGTGATCGCCGCGACCACACCGACCGGCTGTTTGACGACCACGATACGCTTGTCCGGCTGGTGCTGGGGAATGGTGTCGCCGTAGACCCGCTTGGCCTCCTCCGCGAACCACTCGATGAAGCTGGCGCCGTAAACCACCTCGCCGCGGGACTCGGCCAGAGGTTTGCCCTGCTCCAGGGTCATGAGCTGGGCCAGGTCTTCCTGGTTTTCCAGGATCAGCTCGAACCAGCGGCGCAGGATGGTGGCGCGCTCCTTGGCCAGCAGGCTGCGCCAGGCCGGCCAGGCCCGCTCCGCCACCTCGATGGCCCGGCGGGTCTCCGCAGCGCCCATGTTCGGCACCGAACCCAGCACATCGCCCGTCGCCGGATTGGTCACTTCGATCACTCCACCGCCGTCGGCATCCGCCCAGCCGCCGTCGATGTAGCACTGCTCGCGGAACAGCTTGGGGTCGGAAAGCCGCGGGGCGGCGGCAGCGACAGGCTGGGCTTGGGCGGTCATGGCGGGGGGTTCCTCCAGTCTGGCCGGGTCGATGGCAAAGCCGGGCCCGGCATTGTCAGGGCTTGCCGCGGAGTATAGACCTGTGGAGAGAAAGAACAATTCCCAGGCGGGACCGTCCGGCCCCGCAAGGGGGACACCGGGGGCCGTTCGGCCCCGCAAGGAGAGCGGCTGGACCGCTCGACCCTGCAGCGGGCTTCCGCACGGGACGGGAGCTCCTGACGACGACACCGGAGGGGAACGATGACGCCGACGACACCACAGGCCGGCAGCGGGGCTTTGCGCGGCAAAGCCGGAAGGGCGTCACCGTCCGCTGCCGCGGCAATGGCTTTCGCAGCAACGCTGCTGTGGGCGGGCCCGCAGGGCATGGCTGCGGACCGCTGCGCCGCCGAAGTGCGCGACCACCTTGCTGACCTGCCGCTGTCGCAGGGCGACGTCAAGAGCGTGCGCATTATGGAGCGGGTGAACATCGCCGACGACTTCGGCCCGGAAATCTTCGGGGTCGATGCCTGGGTGCGGCTGCACTCCTGCAGTGGGTACCTGGTTCTCAACATGAGCCGAGGCTGCTTCCTGCGCCAGGCCTACACCCGTGGCGACTGTCAGGTCGAGGGCTTGTCAAACTACTGACGCCGCCCTACCTGCACAGAGGTCACTTTCCCGACTGTCGCCGCGTAAACCCCGCTGTCTTCCCTCCCCGCCGCATGACGAGGCTTCCATGACGCTCCGGCGACGCGCCGCTTTGGCTCTGCTGCTCCCAACCCTTGCCCTCATGCTGGCCCTGATCCTGGCACCAGCGACGGCCTCTGCGCAGATGACCCAGGCCTGCGCGCCGCAGGCCGAAGAGGCCTTGGAGAACATGCCCTTCGGCGCCGATGCGGTCAGCACAGTCCGCCTTGAAAGGATGCTCAACCCGGCGGAGCAGGGCCCGGAGTTTCTGGGTGTCCGGGCCTGGGTCCGGCTCAAGTCCTGCAGCGGCTTCCTGATCATCGACATGACACGCAGCTGCTTTGTCCGCCAGAGCTACACCCGCGGCGACTGCGCGATCGACGGGGTCACCCGCTACTAAGGCACGACTGCACTGGGGGCCCCGCCGCAGCGAGCACGGATGCACTGGGCCCCCGCCGCACCAGGCCCACCCCCGGCGCCTGCTGGCGGAAGGCATTGGCGTCGATTCGGCCAGGGCGACGAAGGCCTTAGTCACCGAGCCGTTACTGGGAATCTGCCGGCCTCACCCTATTTCATGGTGCAAGGATGAATTGGCAAAGGGGTCGAAGCCCGATGATTAAGACAAACCTCGGTGTCTGGCTTGCTGCACTCGCAGTGGTGACATTTATAGGCGCACAAGACGCCGCAGCCGACAGCCGCGAGGATCGCTTTGAGGCCAAGGCACGGGAGCATCTGGCAGAGTTGAACATCACGGAAGCGGACATCCGGTCGCTCCAGATCGTCCTGCTTCGACGCAAGGATGACAGGGCGGGCCCGGACATCCGTGGTGGCGAGGCCTGGGTCCGCCTCAATGACTGCACCGGCTACGTGGTTGTCGAAATGAACCGCAAGGCCGCCTTCGTCCGCCAGGCCTATACGCGCGGTGACTGCTCGGTTCCCGGCCTGTCCAACTACTGACCTGTCGAACCGCCGGACAGCCTTGCGGTGCCTGTTGCCCGACAGCGACCTGGGGCACATTACGACAGTTTGATTACACAACAGAGCGCCTGCCCGATCGCACTGCATAGCTGGGTTGCGCGATCTTGGCAGGCCTTCTGCAATCCCCATGTGCAAGGCTCCGAATTCACCGCACTGGAGCGTTGCCATGAGTCTGCGCGTCCTTTTTCTTGCCGGCCTGTTCAGCTTTGCCGCCGGCACCACCTTGCTCTCCTCGCCGCAACAGGCCCATGCGGCCCGCTGCGAAGCCCAGATCAACACGGCGCTGGAACGGATGTCGGTTCCGCAAAGTGATGTGAAGTCCGTCAGGGTCATGCGCCGCAGCAAGGGAGCCAAGTCCGGATCGAACTACACCTACGATGCCTGGGTGCGGCTGAATTCCTGCAGCGGCTACTTCATGGTGCAGATGACCAAGAGCTGCATGGTTATGGACAGCTACACCACCGGCGACTGCGACTTTTCCGGCATGACCAACTACTGAAGCCAGCATCGGGAGCGGCGCGGAGGCTTCAGGTCATGCCAGCTTCCGCGCACCCGCCGTAGAGCGCCGTCCGGCCGGCAGGATAACGGTCACCTTGGTCCCGGAACCCAGCTTGGAGGTCAGGTCAAGGCTGCCCTGGTGCATCTCGATGAAGCGGCGCGCCAGGGTCAACCCCAGCCCGGCCCCCTCGTAGGCGCGCTGCAGCCCGCGGTCGGCCTGGCCGAAGGCTTCCATGCAGGTGGCAATCTCCGCTTCGGCGATACCGATTCCGTTGTCTTCCACCGTGATGGTGGCCTTGCCGTCATCGCTCAACAACAGGCTGAAGACGATCCGGCCGTCGGCCGGGGTGAACTTCCTGGCGTTGGCGAGGAGATGGCTGACCGCCAGCCGGATCAGACGCCGGTCGCCGCGGTAGCACGCCTCCGCGGGCGGGACATAGGCGACGACGTCGTGCCCGCTGTGCCGGCAGCGTTCCTTCAAGTCGTTGGCCAGCCCGCGGCAGAGCCCGGTGAGATCGAAGTCGTCTTCCTCCAGCCTTGCCTCGTCGGTATCGAGGCGTGAGAACTCGAGCACGTCCGAGACCGTGCCGAACAGGCGCTCGCCGCTTTCGCGGATGTCCTTGGCGTAGCTCACGTAGGACTCGCTGCCGAGCGGGCCCAGCAATTGCTGCTCCATGATCTCCGAAAAGCCGACGATGGCGTTGAGGGGTGTTCGCAGCTCGTGGCTCATGTTGGCGAGAAACTCGGACTTGGTCCGGTTCGCACTCTCCGCCTCCACCTTGGCGCGGCGCAGCTCGCGCTCGCGGGCCATCAGCCGGCGCTCGGCTTTCACGCGGCGGTCGATGTCGCGGATCATCAGAATGAAGATGCGCCGGGTCTCTTCGACCAGTTCGCTCACGGCGAGGTCGGCTTAGAAAAGCTCCCCGTTGGCGCGCCGGCAGACCAACCTGCGCGGCCGCCCCAGAGCGACCAGTCCATGCAGGACATCCCCCAGGTCCCTGTCTTTCAGGAGGTCCGGACGGGCGAAAAACCGCGAGATAGACAGGTCCTCCAGATCCTCTATCCCCACACCGAACATCCGGCCGGCCGCGCCGTTGATGAAGCTGACGCGCCCAGCCGCATCGGTCGTCACCAGGGCATCGAAGGCGTTCTTGGCAACGGCACCCATCAGCCTTTCGGTCCGGCGGCGCGCCACTGTCTCGCTCACCAGGCGGGCGGCGACCTTGCGGAAGCGCAGCATCAGCGCAAGACCGGCCGCCCCGAAGGAGGCAAGCGTAAAGGGCACCACATCCAGAACCATCGGCAAGGCCGCCTGCAACCCGACAGCACCGCCCCAGAGCACGACATTGCCGGCCCCCAGGGCAACGGCAAGGGCGCGGCCATCACGAAAGCGCAGCCCGGCCAGCAGCAGCCCCAGCGCAAAGGCCGGCACCGCCAAGCCAAGCACCCAGAACGGGAGCCGTGACAGAGCCCGGTTCAGCAGCAGGGACTGTGCGGCCAGCATCTGTACTTCCACCCCCGCCAGCACCCGGTGGCGCGGGACCGACAGGATGTCGCCCAGTTCGATGGCCGTTGCCCCGACCACGACAGGCCGTCCGCGCAGCAGGGCCGGATCGACGTCACCGCGCGCCACGTCGACAAAGGAGAAGCGGGTGAAGGTCCCGGGATCGATACCGTAGTCGATAAGAAACCTGTCCGAGGCCCCCGTCTCCACGCCCGCAATAGCAGCCGCCATTGCCGGCAACCGACCCTCCTGCCAGGGATAGGAAAGCGAGAACTCGCGGATCAGCCCGTCGGAACTGGGGATGAGATTGGCCGAGGCCAGGGACGTCGCGGCGGAAAAACGCGCAAGCGGCCCCGCGTCGATGTAGCCGCCCAGCGATTCGCTCCACTGCCGGAAGCCGGCCATGGTGGTCCGGCCCTGCCGGCGTTGAAGGGCGGACTCCAATGCGGCGTCTTCTTCCTCCTCCGAGGCGAGGCTGAACTCCACGTCCAGGTAGACCTGGCCGGCCCCTGCAGCCGTCAGCCGGTCCAGCAGCAGCGCGTGCAGAGACCGCGGCCAGGGCCAACGGCCGATCTCGTGAATCGATTGAGGGTCTATTTCAATGAGCACCGGGGCCGGGTCCGCAGCGCGCTGCAGAAGGCTCATGCGCAGGTCGATGAGCGGGCGTTCGAGCGGTTCGAGCGCACCGCCGGCGAGCGCAACCAGGGTCAGGAAAGACGCCAGGGCGCCGGTCGCCAGAGGCCGCAGTAGGGCCGTCATCGGGGAACCCCGGCGCCCGCCTAGGCGCGCACTGTGACGGACGACACTCTAGTCTTTGTCGTCGTCATCGTCGCGGTCGCTGCCACTATCCCGATCGCCCCCATCACGGTCGCCCCCGTCCCGACCGCCGCCATCCCGATCGCCGCCGTCCCGATCGCCACCGTCCCGGTCGCCGCCGTCACGGCCGCTGCCGTCACGGTCGCTACCGTCACGGTCGGCATCACCCTCGTCCGCGTCGCGACCCTCCGAGTCCTCACGACCGCTGTCTTCAGAAGTCTCGTCGTCGACATCGTCTTCGCCGGTGCGATTGGAGTCTTCTTCAGCGGCATCGTCATCCACCGCGCCGCTGCGGCTTTCGGCAGGCGGGCCGGCCGAACCGGCTTCGACCTCCACACCGGCTCTCTCGCGTGAAGCGCGCGCCTTCTGGCCGGCGGCAACGTCGCGGCTTTCGCCGCTGCGCGTGTCGGCAACCGAGACCCGGCCTTCGCTGACCGAAACCTCGGTTTCGCTTTCACCCACGTCGACCGAGAACTGCGTACCCTTGACGGCAGCGACCACATAGGGCGTCCGCACGGCAAAGCTGCCGCTCGGCCTTTTCTCCACCGTGTAGATGGCAAGCCCCGAGGCCTGATCGGTTTCCGTAACCCCCGCGCCGGTGACACGGGCGGCAACCACCACGCTGGTCGAAGCCCGCAGTTCGATCCGGTCGAGCCCACGGGCCACCACCGCGCTGCCGTCGGCACCGGTGCGGATCTCCGAGCCGTCGGGCAGACGGGCGCCGGCTTCCAGAGCGCGCCAATCACCGCCACCGGCCTCGCTGCGCCAGAGCACCTCGCCACTGCGCGCGAGCACCGTCCATTTGCCGCCCGAGAGTGCCGTTGTTGGCCGCAAGGCCGTGGCGGCGAGCAAGGCGCAGAGCAGGATTGCCGCCAAGGCAGCAATCTGGCGGGTCCGGATTAGTCGCAGGGCAGCGCTGCCGAAGATCAAGTTGCACACTCCCAGGTACGCCGCGGTCCGCCGGCCAAGGGCGGCATCCGCTCCGCTCGCGCCGGGTCCAGCGACCTTGGAGGGCGCCCACCGGCACCATCAGGTTGTAAGCGGTAAGGCTTAACAAGGCGTTATATCCCTCTACCCAGGGGCGATGACAGCGCACAGGCTGGCTCAGTGCCTAAGCCCAAGGGCCTGAAGCACGGCGGTCTACTTGTTCTTACCCTTGCCGTTGCCGCCGCCGTTACCGCCACCGTTGCCGCCGCCGTTGCCACCGCCGTTGCCGCCGCCGTTGCCACCGCCGTTACCGCCGCCGTTGCCGCCGCCGTTGCCACCGCCGTTACCGCCGCCGTTGTCACCGCCGTTGCCGCCGCCGTTGCCACCGCCGTTGCCGCCGCCGTTGCCACCGCCGTTGCCGCCGCCGTTGCCGCCGCCGTTGCCGCCGCCGTTGCCGCCGCCGTTGCCATTGCCGGCCCCCTTGCCGGTCGCGCTTTCGCCGGGCGCTTTGTTCTGCCCCGGAGCCGTGGCCTTGCCGGGGGCGGCGCCAGACTTACCCGGAGACCCCGGTTGATCGGCTTCGCTTACGTCAACGCCCGGCTCCGCCCGGCTTGACCGCGCCGCCTGGCCGGGGTTCACGTCCGCCGTGTCACCGGAACGGCGGTCCGCGACCGAGACCCGGCCTTCGCTCACAGAGACGCTGGTCTCTTCTTCGCCCACATCCACGTCAAACTCGGTGCCTTTCACAACGGCAACGACGTAAGGCGTGCGCACGACAAAGGTGTCGGCAGGCCGCTTGTCGACGGAGTAGGTGGCCGAACCGGTCGGCTGATCGGTCTCCATGGCCCCCGTCGCTGTGTAGCGCGCAGCCACCACCACGGTGGTGTCGGCCCGCATCTCGATACGGTCGAGGCCCTTGGCCACGACGACGCGGCCGTCATCGCCGGTTCGGATCTCGGAGCCGTCCGCGAGCCGCTGGTTGCGCTTCAGGTTCTCCCACGGACCCTGGCCCGGCGTTGCTCGCCACTGGGTCTGCCCGCGCGCCGCCAGCACCGTCCAATCCGAACCCGACAACGCGCCGCTCGACCCAAAGAGCACGGCGGTCGCGAGGATTGCACTGATCGCCATGACAACGCAGGCAAACCGCCGCCTCGTCAGCATCTGGCCCGTACGACCGTGAATGCTCATCTTTCTGCTCCTGACACAGGCTGGGGGAAGGCGCGCGGAGGCGCCTTCAACCCGATCAGAAGAGACTAGAGAAAAAGGATAAACGATTTGCCTAGAAGATATATCTAGGATTGAGTCATGCCGCCGAAAAGCGCGCTTTGAGGGAGCGGCATCGCAGCGTCCGGGCGGAGTTCTCCCGGCCGGCACAACTCTGCGCTCTTCACAGACGCCACCCGCTGAGTTCGGCAGCGAAAGGGACAGATTGCGCAGCGACAGCCCGCAGCCGCTCTCTAGCGGCTACTCCACCGTCACCGCCTTGGCGAGGTTTCGGGGCTGGTCGACATCCGTGCCCTTCAGCACCGCCGTGTGATAGGCCAGAAGCTGGACCGGCACGGTGTAGAGCAAGGGCGCGACGAAGGGATCGACCGCCGGCAGTTCCACGACATGGGCGGCCTGGTCGCCCGCCCGCGCGATCCCCTCCGCATCGGAGATCAGGATGACCTTGCCGCCGCGGGCGATGACCTCCTGCACGTTGGCCGCCGTCTTCTCGAACAGCGGTCCGGCGGGCGCGCAGACCACGATGGGAACGTCCTCGTCGATCAGGGCGATGGGGCCGTGCTTCATCTCGCCGGCGGCGTAACCCTCGGCGTGAATGTAGCTGATCTCCTTCAGCTTCAAGGCGCCTTCCAGGGCGATGGGATAGAGCGTTCCGCGCCCCAGGTAGAGGACGTCGCGGGCCTCCATGACGTCGGCGGCGATCATGCGGATGGCGGTATCGTGGTTCAACACCTCCGCCACCCGGGCCGGCACCTCCAGCAGCGCCTCGGAGAGCGCCGCTTCGCGCGCCGCATCGATGCTGCCCTTGGCACGCGCCGTGGCAAGCGCCAGGCAGGCGAGCATCGTCAACTGCGTGGTGAAGGCCTTGGTCGAAGCAACGCCGATCTCCGGTCCCGCCAGGGTCTGCAGCACCGCGTCGGATTCCCGGGCAATGGCGCTCTCGGGCACATTGACCAGCGACAGAATGGTCTGCCCGCAGCGCTTGGCGTAGCGCAGAGCCTCCAGCGTGTCGATGGTCTCGCCGGACTGGGAGATGAAAAGGCCGAGGCCGCCATCGGGCATCGGCGCTTCGCGGTAGCGGAACTCCGAGGCGATGTCCACCTCGACCGGCTGGCGCGCGATCTGCTCGAACCAGTACTTGGCGACCAGACCGGCGAAGGAGGCGGTGCCGCAGGCGGAGATGGTGATGCGCGGGATCGCGGAGAAGTCGATGTCGAGGTCCGGCAACTGCACGGAGCCCCTCAGCGGATCGAGAATGGAGTGCAGGGTGTCGCCGATCACCGCCGGCTGTTCGAAGATCTCCTTCTGCATGAAGTGGCGGTATTCGCCCTTGCCGATCATCGCGCCGGAAAACGCGGTCTGCTTGACCTCCCGCACCACCGGCCGGCCCTCGGCATCATGCACCTGGGCACCGTCCTTGGTGAGTTCGACCCAGTCGCCTTCCTCAAGGTAAGAGATCTGGTCGGTCAGGGGCGCCAGGGCCATCGCGTCGGAGCCGAGGAACATCTCGCCGTCGCCGTAGCCGACCGCCAGCGGGGAGCCGCGCCTTGCACCGATCATCAGGTCGTGGCGGCCGGCGAAAACAATGGCCAGGGCAAAGGCACCCTCCAGCCGCTTGAGCGTCGCCGCGACGGCCTCTTGGGGGCTTTTCTGATTTTCCAGGTACTCGCGCACAAGATGGACCACGACCTCGGTGTCGGTCTCGGTCTCAAAGCTGTGGCCCGCGGCCTCCAGTTCGCTGCGCAGCTCCTTGAAGTTCTCGATGATGCCGTTGTGAACCACGGCCACCCGCTCGTTGGCGTGGGGATGTGCATTGATTTCGCTGGGCCTGCCGTGGGTCGCCCAGCGGGTATGGCCGATACCGATGGTCCCCTCGACCGGTTCACGCTCCAGCAGATCGGCCAGGTTCACCAGCTTGCCTTCGGCGCGGCGGCGGTCGATCGATCCGTTCATCAGCGTGGCAATGCCCGCTGAGTCGTAGCCGCGATACTCCAGGCGCTTCAGCCCGTCGATCAGCAATGGCGCGACCGGTGCGTTGCCGATGATGCCGATGATGCCGCACATGATGTCTCTGTCCTTTCTCGCGTGCTTCGTTCCGCCGGATCGCGGCGCTCTGCCGACTAGCCCTGCTTGGCGTCCTTGGCCGCCTGGCGCTCCTGCCGGAAGCGCGCGGCCCGGCCCTCGCGGACCTCCTGGTCGCTGCGCTCGACCGCCAGGGCGTCCTGCGGCACATCCTGCGTGATGGTGCTGCCGGCCCCGACAATGGCACCGGCCCCCACTGCGACCGGGGCGACGAGTGCCGTGTTGGAGCCGATGAAGGCTCCTGCACCGATTGCCGTATGATGCTTGGCGAAGCCGTCGTAGTTGCAGGTTATGGTGCCGGCGCCGATGTTGGCCGCCGGCCCGACACTGGCATCACCAAGATAGCTCAGATGGTTCGCCTTGGCGCCGGCGCCAAGCTCCGCGTTCTTGATCTCGACAAAGTTGCCGACGTGGGCCCCGGCACCGATGCGGGCCCCGGGGCGCAGGCGGGCGAAGGGA
Source organism: Rhodospirillales bacterium BBD 1991-14 (assembly GCA_001657395.1). Lineage (GTDB taxonomy): Bacteria > Pseudomonadota > Alphaproteobacteria > Kiloniellales > Kiloniellaceae > Pelagibius. Next base: position 182,537 of record LYSY01000010.1, read on the forward strand.
CCGACAACGGCGCCATCGGCGACCTTGGCCCCTTCCAGGTGACAGAAGCTGCGAATCTCCACGTCGTCGCCCACGGTGACGCCGGGGCCGAAGAAGACAGAGGGGTAAACCGTCACGTCCCGGCCCAGGCGCGTGTCTGCCGAGAGCCAGACCGCCGCAGGGTCGATCAGGGTCGCACCGCCGGCCATCGCCTGACGGCGCAGCCGGTCCTGCATGGCGTCCTCGGCCAGGGCCAGGTCCTGGCGCGAGTTGACGCCCAGCACCTCCGCCACCGGCCCCTCCACCACGCCGGCCGGGCGACCCTCGTGATGGGCAAGGCCGAAGATGTCGGTGAGATAGTACTCGCCCTGTGCATTGTGGCTGTCCAGGCGATCGATCAGCTCGAACAGGCGACGGCCGGAGCCGATCACGATGCCGGCGTTGCAGAGACCGATCTGACGCTGGGCCGAGTCCGCGTCGGCGTACTCGACGATCTTTTCGATCTTCTGATCGTCATCCAGGATGACCCGTCCGTACTGGGCCGGATCCTGGGGGCGGAAGGCCAGGCCGACGATGTCCGGCGCCGCAGGTTCGGCGCGCGCCGAGACCATCCGCTGCAGCGTCGCGGGCGTCAGCAGGGGCGTGTCGCCGAAGACCACCAGCACATCGGTCTCGACAAGACCCAACAGCGGCTCCAGCGCCTCCCGCGCCGCCGCGACGGCATGCCCGGTGCCCAGCGCCTGCTGCTGGATGGCGCAGCGGCTGGGGGCCGCAGCGGCCTCGACATCGGCCATTCCCGGCGCGATGACCACCACCGTCTCTTCCGGCGAGAGGGTGGCGACACTGGCCTGCACGTGCCAGAGCATGGCTTTGCCGGCAACCGGGTGGAGAACCTTCGGCAAGTCGGATTTCATTCGGCTGCCTTTACCGGCGGCCAGGATTACGACGGCAAGTTTACGGGCGGGCATAGAAAGATCAGCAAGCCAAAGTGGATCGGACGCAAGTAACGGAAAAGAGAATCGGACTTCTGCGCTCAAAGCCCGTTTCCCGAAAACGGCCGGAGACTGCCACAGGCCGTTTTTCCTCAGCAAATCAACAATTGTTGCCGCTTATTACAGTCTGTTGCCGACTGTGACAACTGGTCCGGGACAACTGATCCGGTCGGAAGCCTGCAAGGGCGGCGCAGGAAGCATCGTCCGGCATGCCCAGGCCCAGGTCCAGGCCCAGAATAGCTGAAGGCGGGTGCCGCTGGGCACCCGCCTTCTACTGCTTTACACCAGAAAAGCCGAAATCGCGTCAGTAGTTAGCGGCGCGCCATGCCATTCCGGTAGGAACGCATGCGAGTCGCCCTGGCAATCGCTGCCATGCGATTTGCCGTCGACGGACGCGAAGAAGCCAAGCGAGACGCGATCAGGCGACGCGTTGCAAGGGCCTTGCGGGAAGGTGCCTTGCGCGCCGCCGTCTTGCGGGCCGTGGTCTTGCGGGTCGTCGATTTACGGGCGGCCGTCTTGCGAGCCGGGCTCTTACGAGCGGCGGTCTTGCGAGCGGTCGTCTTCCGCGCGGTGCTCTTCCGAACAATGCGCTTCTTGGCGGCCGTCTTGCGGACCGGACGCTTACGAGCGGCGGTCTTGCGAGCGGTCGTCTTCCGCGCAG
>LYSY01000010.1:184207-234641 GCA_001657395.1 Rhodospirillales bacterium BBD 1991-14
GACGCTTACGCGCCGCGGTCTTGCGAGCGGTCGTCTTCCGCGCGGTGCTCTTCCGAACGACGCGCTTCTTGGCGGCCGTCTTGCGGACCGGGCTCTTACGAGCCGCAGTCTTGCGAGCGGTCGTCTTCCGCGCGGTGCTCTTCCGAACGACGCGCTTCTTGGCGGCCGTCTTGCGAGCCGGGCTCTTACGAGCCGCAGTCTTGCGAGCGGTCGTCTTCCGCGCAGTGCTCTTCCGAACGACGCGCTTCTTGGCGGCCGTCTTGCGAGCCGGGCTCTTACGAGCCGTGGTCTTGCGAGCGGTCGTCTTGCGGGCCGTCGTCTTCTTCACAACGCGCTTCTTGGCGGCCGTCTTGCGAGCCGGGCTCTTGCGAGCCGTGGTCTTGCGAGCGGTCGTCTTCCGCGCGGTCGTACGCCGGGCCGCGGTCTTGCGGGCCGTAGTCCGCCGGGCCGTCGACTTCCGGGCAGCCGTCTTGCGAGCCGTGGTCTTACGGCGCGCAGTGGTCTTCTTGGCGGCGGTCTTACGCACCGCCCTAGTACCAGACTTCCGGGAAGCCTGTTTGCTAGTGATAGCCATCGCTATTTCCTCGTCAAACTTTGTAAACCCAAGTGGATTTCGGCTAATGGCATGAGGTTCATATCCCCATTGCATTAATAAAATCTTACTGGAGCCGCTACGGGATAGACGGGGCACAGTAGCCAGTATTCCGGACTTAGGACGAATTGAGCAGAAATCGCACGATGACTATCGCCTTCACTGGGGCCTGAAAAGGCCTGAGAAACCGCCAAAAACCAAAGGAAACCCGCGGCAGACCGGCAGAACTGAGGGCTTAGGACCCGGGAGTACAGCGGCCCGATTACTGGCGCCTCGACTTGACCGCCGATCATGGATTTCTCGGTCGTTTCTTCCCTGCAATGAGAGTGGGCCGAATTGACTTATTGGCGCGGCAAAGCGGGAGATTTCCGCCGTCTTGACAGCCTGCGGCGCCTGTCCTACACCACGCAGCCGCCGCCGAGGGCGGGTGGCCCCGGCCAAGGGGTCAAAAATCCTCAGTCGGGCGATTAGCTCAGCGGGAGAGCGCTCGCTTCACACGCGAGAGGTCGCTGGTTCAATCCCAGCATCGCCCACCATCATCTTGCCTCTTCCCCGGTTGACGACCCGATCGATCGGCACAATTGGTCGTCAGGCCCTGCTCCACATACTGCTGTAGGCGCGGATGAGCTCGTCTTCTTCCTGCTGCCAATTGAAGAGTTCGACGACCGCCATGCGGCCGCGGCGTCCCATCTCAGCGGCTTCTTGTGGATTATCCAGAAGGTAGCGAATTGCCTTTGCGATCTCCTCCGCATCCAAAGGATCGACGAGAATTCCGCAGCGGTATGGCTCGACGACCTCTCGCCAGTGGGGAAAGTCGGAGGCAATCACCGGCAAGCCCGCCGCCATGTACTCGTAAAGCTTGTTCGGGCGGATCTTCAGGTAATTGTTTGTCGGGTGGAGTAACACCAGGCCGGCTCTTGCCTGATCCAGTTCATGCGCAAGTGCTGCACCACTCAGCCAGCCGAGATACTTTGACCTTCCGGCACCGTCATGGCGGCGCAGTTCAGCCTCATCGGCCTCGCTTAAACTCCCAGCCAGGTGAAGTTCGGCGTCGGCAACGCCCTCAAGCCTTGCCATGGCCTCCACCATGGAAAACAGACCGCGCTGGCGCGTGAGATCACCGTGATAGATGACCACGGGCGGGCGGTCCGCCATAGCAGTCGAGTTGCTGAGATGAAAGTCGGATGGGATCGGGAAGTTGCGAACGACGACTATCCGTGCCTTCTCGAACTGCTCCTCCAAGGTATCGTGAGCAATGACGGTCAAAGAGGCATTGTTGGCCAAAAAAGCCTCGCAGCTCCGCCATATCCTTGAAAACAAAGGCCTCACGAGACGGGGGATCCAGTCCCGATCCAGGATGACCATCGCGTAGGCTTCGTGCGCATCATACACGACCCGCCGCCCTAGAAGCCTCAGGACCAATCCGAGCAAAATGAGTTCAGGGTCATGTACATGATAGACGTCGTAGCGTTTACGAACGCAAAACCAAATCAGCCATGGAAGGCGAACGAGAAAGCGGTGGGCCCGAGACGATGGAAGGTCGTACTCGATGTATTCCAAGTCGGCCGGGAGCTCCGCCCCCTCCGCACGCTTTAGCGCCAGGATGGTGACCTTGTAGCCGCCGCGCAACAGGCTGGCCGCTTCTTTCCTGGTAATGCGACCGTCGGAGACCCGATGCGCGGACGACACATGAATGACTGATCTACGGCCGCTCCTATGGGAAGCGCTCATTTGGCTCGGCGTGCCTTTCACTCTGCGCCGCCGAACTCTGAGATCGACTTCCCATAACGATAGAAACTGAAACGGCAAGAAAGGCCCAAAACGGGCGGTTATCGTTGACGTCTCCGCTCACAAGGGAGCAGGAAAACCAGTAAACAAAACCGGCAAAAACGACTCCCTCATGGAGATTGAGGCGGCGATACAATCTCTTGTAGAGGGATACCCAGAGCCAGGCTACAAGACAAGCGAAAATGGCTCCTGCAAGCCAACCAGCCTCCAGGGCGATCTCCAGGACAATGTTGTGGGGATAGAGGGCCAACTTCGCGTTGGCATGAAGGGCATCATGATAGACCTGAACCACCTCGGTGAACCTGCCCCAGCCAACACCGAAAGAATGCTCTGGTATCTGTTGCCAAGCCCCTTCCCACAGGGCGAGCCGCGTTAGTTCCGTGTCGCCCAGTTCGCCCGTCGCAATTCGCATCACACGCTGCCCAAGCCGGTGACCTTCCGCCGCCAGCCAAGCCAAAACGATTGTACCAACGACCACGAGCAGACCAGTCGTGAGCCAGGCCCGACGTCCTTCGACGGAGCGGAGTTTGAGAGCAGAGGCCGACAACACAGCCGCGCATGCGAGCGCCAGTAAAGGTCCTCTGGAGCCGGACAAAAGGAGACCGGTGAGAGCCAGCGCGACCAGCAGAATCATCTGCCAAGAAGTCAGTCTTCCAAACCAGTAGAGAACCAAAAAAACAACGCCGCAAATCCGCTCGCCCGCCCGACCAGAATCGGATTGACATTAAAGGCTGATGCGCGAGGACCGGTACCGCTGCTGCCCATGCCGGCAACCGCGAAGGCCGCCATGATCACGCCCAAGGCGGCGACGGCTGCCGCGAAGAACAGCCTGTCACGATCATCCCGGAGGAGAAGCAGAGGGGCAAACGCCGCAAGTGCGGTCAAGCTAAACAGCCGAAGGCTTTTCTGCGCCGCGTAACTCCCGAACTCGATCGGCCAGCGCATGCCAAGCAAAAGAACGGCGAAGACGCAGATCATGAGAATGGTCCCGGGCGGCACTTTCGGGTCCTGAAGGAACGTCCAGGCCAGCAGGAGACCGGTCAGCCCGGCAAACAGCAGCGTGATGTCGACAGGCATAGCCTGAAGGACGTCCGCCGCTTTGTAGTAACCGGCAAACACAAAGAGGAACAGAACAAGGGCCTTGGGTCGCAACCAAGACAGGGTCATCGCCTGATCTCGCGGCTACAGTCACGGGTTCCTGGTCGGGACGGCATAGGCGGATTGGCGGCGGCTGGCCCGTTGGTCGAGTGATGCGGAGGGATTGGATACTCTGCTCCGCCACGTCCCCCTCTATCACAACTCGAGGCCCTCTGGCGAGAAAGCAATGCCCCGGCCGCTCAGAGAGCCGATGGGTGGTCCGGAAGCTCAGCGAAACCGGTGAGATCGCCTATGCGCCGAAGGTCGGCCACTCAGAATCCTGAATCCTGTGCGTTTAGCCACAGCGCCGCTGTCCCCAGCGCGCGAAGATACGGACGCGCCGTTGTGACTGTGGGAAGTGGGAGAGCATGGCTGGCGAAGCAACACGGAAATCGGCTGAGGGCTACGTCCTTGGCCGTCTGGTGCTGGATTACATCCGGGCCTTCATGTGGCCCCTGGTCGCCCTCGTGGTGGTCCTGGTCTACCAGAACGACGTCCGGACCCTTGTCTTCGAGCGTGAAATCGACGTCTTCGGGGTGAGGATCGGCGCCAAGGTCGAACAGATCGAGTCCCAGGCCCTGGCGGAGATCGCCGATGTCCGGATTCTGCTGGAAGCCCAGCAGTCCAGCGGCGACAATGCCGGCAACCCGGAGATCGCCCGCGACATCGAGGCCAAGCTCGAGACCCTGGAACGCAATCTTTCCCGGGAAATCGCGGAGGTCCAGAGCGTGCAGCAGACACGCCGCCCCTCCCCGGCGCCCGAGCGGGCAGCGCCGCCGCCCGCGGCCGCGGTGAACGACACCGCCCTGGCCGCCGCTGCGGAGCGCAGAGGATTTGAAGCCCTCGTCGCCCACGACATCGCCGCTGCGATCACCGCCTTCGACGAGGCCAGGCGGGTTCTGCCGACCTATCGCAACGTCGCGGAAATCGGCAACGCCCTGCGCCGCTGGGAGGACCGGCTGAAAGACCCGGAAAGCCCCATGTGGGCCCAGCTCTACCGGGAGATCCTGACCCGTTACTCCTGGGGACTGCCGGAAGATCTACGCACAGTCATCCGCAGGGGCGCGAAGCAGGCGTATTGAAGGGGCAGCCCGAAGCTGTCGGAGGCCGCGGGTCGGTGCTGCAGCGGGGAAACGCTATCGCGCTGTGGCCTTGCGCCGGCTTTCCCGCTTCAGCGGCCGCGACACCGGGCAGACCTCCTGCACAAAGCCGTTCAAGGTGTTCACCAGGTTTTCCTCCACCAAGCGGTAGTGGATAAACTGGCCGCGCTTCTCGCCGACGATCAGACCGGCGTTCTCCAGGATCGAGAGATGCTTGGAAACCGAGGGCTTGGAGATGTCGAAGCGGCCGGCAATCTCCCCCGCCGTCAGCTCCGAGGCGGAGAGATAGGCCAGGATCTTGCGCCGGACCGTCGACGATAAAGCCTGAAAAACCTTGTCCAAGAGTCGCCCTCTTTCTTAATGGTTTAGCTTTCTATCTAATCGATAGATATAGCGGCTCGACCGCCGCGAAACAAGGGCTGCCCAGGCCGAGACCGGAAAGCCCAGACCACGCTCCCGGCCCTGGCAACCGGAAGCGCACGGCGTGCAGGCCTCAAGAATGTGACGGCGGAGCGCCGCCGCTTTATGATCCGCTGCGTGTTGCATCGGCTGGGCGGGGAAACCGGCAACGCAGGTCCTTCGCCTACGAACAATAGAAATCAGTGAAAGAGGCGGAGCGGGTTCTTGGCAATTCTTTCTCAAGCAGCGGTCTTTCTGGGAGCAGCGGTCGTCGCCGTGCCGCTGTCAAAGCGCCTCGGCTTCGGCGCGATCCTCGGCTACCTCGCCGCGGGACTGGCGATCGGCCCCGGCGGCTTCGCCCTGATTTCGGAGGTCGATGCAGTTCTCCATTTCGCGGAGTTCGGCGTCGTCCTCCTGCTCTTCGTGATCGGGTTGGAACTGCAACCGAGCCGCCTTTGGGCCATGCGCAAGTCGGTCTTCGGCCTCGGCATGGCGCAGGTTCTCGTGACCGCGGTCCCGCTGGGCATTGCCGCCCTGCTCTACGGCCAGCGCTTCGAGACCGCGGTCATCATCGGTCTCAGCCTCGCCCTCTCGTCCACCGCCTTCGCACTGCAAAGCCTGGCAGAGAAGAACGAGCTGACCACACGCCACGGCCGCTCGGCGTTTTCGATCCTGCTGTTCCAGGATCTGGCCGTGATCCCGCTGCTTGCCCTCATCCCGCTGCTCGCGCCCGGCGATGCCGGGGACGAGAGCGCCGGCGGATGGATCGACGCCGTCATCGTCATTGCAGTCCTGGTCGCCATTGTCGTGGGCGGGCGCTACCTGCTGCGCTATGCCCTGAGGATCGTCGCCGTCACCAAGGTGCGGGAGATCTTCACAGCCATGGCGCTGCTGACGGTGACCGGCACGGCCCTGGCGGTCGAAGCGGTCGGCCTGTCGATGGCCCTGGGGGCCTTCCTGGCCGGCGTTCTGCTGGCCGATTCCGAATACCGTCACGCGCTGGAAGCCGACATCGAGCCTTTCAAAGGCCTGCTGCTCGGCCTCTTCTTCATCGCCGTCGGCATGTCCTTGAACATCGCGCTGATCGCCGAGCGGCCCTTCGAGATCGTCGGCTGGGTGATCTTCCTGATGACGACCAAGGCCGTCGTCCTGATGCTGCTCGGCCGCATGACAGGCCTCAGCTGGTCTTCGTCGCGCAACCTGGCCGCGGCCATCTCCCAGGGCGGCGAGTTCGCCTTCGTGATCTTCGGCATCGCCGTCGCCGCACAGCTGATGGACGGCGGACTCTCCGACCTGCTGATCGTCGTAGTTACGCTCTCCATGGCGGCAACGCCGCTGCTTGCAGCCGCCAACAACCGCCTCTTCATGCGGCGCAGCAGTGGCGGCGGCGAAGGCCCGGCCGAACCGGAGCCGCTCGAGGAGAACCAGGTGATCATCGCCGGCTTCGGGCGCTTCGGGCAGATCGTCGCGCGCATCCTGAGAGCCCGCAAGATCGGTTTCACCGCCCTGGACGCCAGCGCCGAACAGGTCGACTTCGTCAAGCGCTTCGGCAGCAAGATCTACTACGGCGACGCTTCGCGGCTGGACCTTCTGCGCGCGGCCCAGGCGGACAAGGCAGAGATCTTCGTGCTCGCCATCGACGATGTCGAGGCCTCTCTGCGCACCGCGGAGACGGTGGCCGAGAACTTCCCGAACCTGACGATCTACGCCCGGGCGCGGAACCGCAAGCACGCCCACCGGCTGATGGACCTGGGGGTGAAGATCATCCGCCGCGAGACGCTGCACGCGAGCCTGGATCTCTCGCAGGCGGTGCTGCGCGGCCTCGGCCTCTCCCAGCGCGAGGCCGAGCGGACGGTGAAGACCTTCCAGGACCACGACGAACGGCGTTTGCTGATGCAGCACGCCGAACACAACGATGAGGAAAAGATGATCTACCTGGCGAAGGAAGCGGCCGAAGAGCTGGAAGAGCTCTTCGAGGAAGACCGCAAGGCAGAGGCGGCAGACTAGCAATGATCACCAGAGCAGCATTGACCCTATGAACGATCAGACGCAAACGCAGCCGGCGCTGGTTCCCCTCGACACGGTTCGGACAATCAGCGGCCTTGCCTTGCTTCAAGGCATGATGGAGGGCGACTACCCACCGCCGCCGATGGCCGAGACCCTGGACTTCCACCTGCACTCGGTCGCGCACGGGCGGGTGGTCTTTCGGGGCCGTCTCGCCGGCCGCTTCTACAACCCGCTGGGGACCGTCCACGGCGGCTATTCCGCCACCCTGTTGGACTCGGCCATGGCCTGCGCTGTGCACAGCACGCTGGAGCCGGGTGAGATCTACACCACCATGGAATTCAAGGTGCAGCTGGTGCGCGCCTTGACCGAAGAGGTCGGCAGCGTTCTGGCAACGGGCAAGGTGGTGCATCGCGGGCGGCGCTCGGCCACGGCGGAAGCGAAGCTGACCTCCGAGGACGGCAAGCTGTTCGCCCACGGAACCACCACCTGCATGATCATGCCGATCACGCAGTGATCCGCTCTAGGCCGACCTGGACGTCCTGTAGCGCGTTGCGGAGGCGTTGTTGTTGTGTGCAGAAGGCGGGTTTGAGGCGCCGGAGACAAGCGGTCCGCCACGCCGGTAGGCGCCGCCGCCACGGTCCCGCAGGACCTCTTTGAGGCTGCGCAGCGGACGCTGGAGGTATGGGCTGACAGGCTTTGACTGCTTCATGACTCCATCTACGGCAGTAAGGTCCTGGCGGTTTCGCAATCCTCAGCCTTCGCGCCAGGCGGCAGTGGATTTGCAGCGCTTGCAGATCCGCTCGCCATGCCAGGTGCTCTCGAAGCGGTCGCGGCACATCAGGCACTGCCTGACCACCGCCTCCTGCGGCACGTTCGCCACCGGCTTCTTGAAAGATGACTGTTTCATGACGCTCATATGGGGACGGATGCAAGCATTTCAAGGAGTTATAAGCTTACTCTAAGGTTACCAAAGCCCCGGCAACCGCCACAAAAGGTAGAAAAAGGAGAAAATTCCTCGCGACGCCTGAGGCGCAGAAAACCTAGACCGCCTGCGGGCGAACCCGGCCGCCTCGACCGCCGTCCAGGCCAAAAAACGGCCGCAGCGCGTTGCCCAGGTAACTGCCCCCCAGGCCCGCGGCGAACCACAGCCAGCCGTGCAGGCTGCCGGATGCGACGCCGCTGAAATAGGCGCCGACGTTGCAGCCGTAGGCCAGCCGGGCGCCATAGCCCATGAGCAGGCCGCCCAGGGCCGCCGCCAGCACCTTGCGCCAGGGCAGCCGCCAGGCCGGATTGAACTTTCCGGCCAGCCCTGCGGCCAACAGGGCCCCGACGATCACGCCGAAATTCATCACCGAGGTGCTGCTTTCGAAGACCGACCCGGCCAGGGCGCGGCTCGGGAAGGGCCAAGTCCAGAAAGCCCAGGCGGAGAGATCGACCCCCGCGGCGCTGGCCAGCTTGCCGGCCCAGAGGGTGTAGCCGAAGCTGATGGTCCAGGGATGGCCCGCGGAGACCAGGGTCGCGGCATTCAAAAGCGCCAACAGCACCGCACCCCAGACCAGAGGCCACGGTCCGGAGATGAACCGCCGCCAGCCGCGCGTCGGCACGTCCAGCGGCACGGCAGCCGGACGCCGCCGCCGTTCGACCCAGAGCGTCACGCCGGCGATGGCGGCCAGAAATGCGAGCTGCGCGCCGAGGCCCGGCAGCAGACCCCATTCTTTCAGGATGGAGATGCTTCCCAGGCTGGGCGTCTCGATCCACCAGGGCATATGAATGGAGCCGATCAGCGAGCCGATCATGAAGAAGATCAAGGTGAAGACCATGTGGGTGGAGCCGCCGCCGACCGTGTAGAGCGTGCCCGACGCGCAACCCCCGGCCAACTGCATCCCAACACCGAAGATGGCGGCACCAAAGGCCACCGAGAGGCCGAGTGGCGCAACGGCACCGCCGCCGACAGACTGGCCGAAGAAGGATCCCTGGTGGATCATCGGAAAGAACAGCAGCGTCGCAAGGGCCAGCATGACCATCTGGGCGCGCAGGCCGGCGCCGCGGCCCTCGGCGATGAAGGCCCGCCAGGCGGAGGCAAATCCGAATGCGGCGTGATAGAGCACCAGTCCCAGCGCCGCACCGAGAAGGTACAGCCATGCCATCCGCCCGCTGCCGTCATCTGCGATGACGATCATGCCGGCGGCGATCAGCACCAGCGCCGGCCCGGCTACACGCCAATCGACCTGCCTCGGGCTCTCCGCCCCGGCCGGTGCGGCAGTCTCCGCGCTGCTCATCTGCGCCATGCGCCTCCAGCCTTCAGGCGTTCCATCGGATTGCTGCCCATCGGATCGTTCCCGGGTTTGGCCATGCGGCGGTGCGGTAGGGCTTCAGTAAACCGCCGCATCCGTCCTGTCGAGGCGGCCGCACGGCATTGTGAGTAGAGATGAGCGGGGCTCCCCTAAGGTGCCTCGGCACCGCCGGCAGTCACAGGCAGATCGGGCCGGGCCGCCCAATCGACCATGGAGCCGTCGTAGAGGCGCACGTTCTCACGCCCGAGGATCTCGCTCTGCACGAACCAGCCAAGCGATGCCCAGTGGCCGGTGTTGCAGAACGTGATGGCACCCTCGCCCGAATCTTCGATGCCGGCGGACTGCGCCAGGGCAGCCGCCTTCGCCTTGCTGACAAAGCGGCCGGCACCATCCGTCAGGCGCCCTTCCGGAAGCGACAGCGCCCCGGGAATCGTTCCCGGGCGCGGTGCCGCCGGATGAGCGCTCTGGCCCAGGTACTGCTGTGTCGGCCGGTTGTCGATCAGGGCGGTGCCGGCCTGCATGGCCGCCACCACATCGCTACGGTCGGCAATCAACTCCGGGCGGAACTGTGCCTTGAACACGGCCGGCTGCGGCGATGCCGTACCCTTGGCGACCGGGTTCGCCGGATCGGCGGTGTAGGCGCGATAGCCGCCGTCCAGGATGGAAACGGCGTCGTGACCCAGCACCTTGAAAGTCCAATAGACACGGGTCGCGCTGCCCATCTCCAAAGCGCTGGCCCCGGCAGCGACGATCACCACGTGATGGTTGTTGCCGATGCCCAGACCCCCGATCAGCGCCTCCAGATCGGCGACCGGAGGAAGCTGCCCGGGCACACCATCGCGCGGCTGGCGCCAGCCGTCGCGCAGATAGTCGCTGTAGACCGAGCCGGGAATATGACCCTGGGCGAAGACCGCTGCCGAACCGCCGCTTATCTGATTGCGGACATCGAGCAGGCGGAGGTCGTCGCGGCCTGCATTCGCCTTAAGCCAACTGACGTCAACCAAAGGCCCGGCCGCTTCGGCCGCCTGCGCCGGCCCGGCCGCCGTCCCCGGCGTCAGCACCACGGCCAGGACCATCAGGGCCGCGGCGCCCAGGATACGGGCTTTCAGCGCAAAGGCCGGCGTTGTGAAGATGGCAATTCGCTTCGTCGTGCCCATGCGGCGCTCCTTTTGGGCTCAAACCGTCTACAAAACAGCATTGCACAAAGTAAAATAGACTAAAATAACGAACAAAATGTGTATTTTATGCCGCTATTTTGCCTCTTGCGGTTTCGCGCAGCAGTCGATTGAACAGGGCGTATTCAGGGCAGAGGATGCCCAAAAGCCTGTTTTCCTTAGGGCATTGTTCAAAAAAGGGGGGACCATGCCTGCCGTTTCCGTGGCACCCGGGTCAGATTTGGCGCACGGGTCGGTAATGGTTGACGTCATTGTCGATCCGGCCGATGAAAGTCACCGGACGAACCGCCAATGAAGATCGTTCCTTCTTTGACCCTGGCCATAATCCCGCTCGTGTCCTCGCGGCGCGCGGGCGCGCCGCACAGAGACCGCCCCGCCGGCGGCCCTCTGACGGCCCGGCGCGGGCCGGATCCTAAGGACTGCCGCATTGCGGAACGGCTGCGGGAGCCGTTTTTCTTGAGGGGAGTTTCCATGAACCTGACCGGAAAGAAGCGCCGCGGCCTCGGCACTGTGGCAGCTGTCGCCTTTCTCGGACTCGCCACCGCCGCCTGTACGGAGGTCAAGGACACCCTGGACGGCGCCAACGAAAGCGTGTCCAGCATCTTTGACGACGAGACGCCCCTGCCCTCCGGCGAGCAGGACGCCCTGGTAGACAGCGCCGCCTTGAATGCGCTCTATGACGAAGGCCTGCGGCTGCGCGACAGCGGTGCGGATGAAGAGGCCCTGGTGCGGTTCCGTGAAGCCGCCGTGCGTGGCCACGGGCCGGCTGCCTATGAACTGGGCGAGGCCTATAACACCGGCAGCGGTGTCGAGCAGGATCTCAACGAAGGTGCCAAGTGGATCAACGCAGCGGCCACCCGCGGCGAACCGCGCGCGCAGTATGTCCTGGGCTCCGCCTACTATGCCGGTGACGACGTCGAGCAGGACTTCATACGGGCCGCCCGCTACCTTACCGATTCGGCCGAGCAGGGCTATGCCCCGGCCCAGTACCTGCTGGCGGAATGCTACGCGAACGGGCGCGGGGTGACCAAGAACCTCTCCTGGGCGGCACGCTGGTACGGCAAGGCCGCCGAGCAGGGCCATACGGAGGGGGCGTTTTCCTATGGCGTGGTCCAGGCAGCCGGCCTGGGCGTTCCGGAGAACATGGTGGCCGGCTACTCCTGGCTGTCGGTTGCCGATCAGCAGGGCCATGCCACGGCCAAGGATATCCGCGCCGCCATCGCCAATAACATGTCAGCCGAGGAACTGCAGCGCGGCAAGGCGGGAGCCGCCGCTTTTGAAGCGGTCGGGGACTCCGTCTTCGCCGACAAACCGACCATCATGTTCGTGCAGCACAGCCTCAACCAGTTGGGCTTCAATGCAGGTGTGGTCGACGGCCTGATGGGCCCGCGGACCCGCGGCGCCATCGGCGCCTTTCTGAGCAGCCTCGGGGCCGAAGCGGACACGGCGGTAACGCCCGAGTTGGTTCAGCGCCTCTTCGAGAGCCAGCAGAACACCGCCTGACAGATCTCAAGCTGATAGATCTCAAGCTGGCAGATCTCAAGCTGGCAGATCCCTGGCAGATCCCTGGCGGAGCCTATCCGCCGCCGGGCCGGCCCTGCCTTCGGATACGCCTGATTCCGGATACGCGTAATTCCGGCTGCCGCCCTGCAGCCGGCGGGTCCGTGCCGATTCCTGAGGGCTGGCTCTTTAGGTAAGGCTAAATTAACCAACTATGGGCAGTTTGTTGATCTCTCCCAGCAGGCACCGGACAGAAGAGTGACGGCACACCCGCTCTACAGACTCATTTACATGAGCACGGCCCGTGACGACATGTCCGACGGAGAACTGGAAGCCATCCTTACGGTGGCCCGCCGGTCCAACGTGGCGGCGGGTATTACCGGCTTGCTGCTCTACGGCGACCGCCACTTCCTGCAGTGCCTCGAGGGAGAACGGCAGCAGGTCGAAGCCCTCTATGATCGGATTGCCGCGGACCCGCGGCACAGCGGTGTGCTGCGGCTGATCGCGGGCCCGATCGACACGCGGGCCTTTCCCGACTGGTCGATGGGCTTCCGGCGGCTGGATCGAAATCAGGCGGCGGTTGTCGCCGGCTTCGTCGACCTGGCAAGCCAGGACATCAGCGACGTGCTGCCGCCCGAGGTTCCGCAGGAAGTTGCTGTGTTCATGGAACACTTTTCCCGGCACAACATCCTGCTGTCACGCGACCGCTAGAGCCGAAAGCCGCCCCTTACCCTCCAAGGCGCAACGTCAGATCAGCTTCAGTTGGGCCGGGGCCTCCGGCAGGACCGACTCTTCCAGCAGCCCGGCATCGTCTTCGCGCACCGCGTTTACACGTTTCGAGACCGGCGTCAGGGTCACGGCTGCCGCAGGCAGTGGGTGCAGCAAAGGGAAAAGATCGCCCTGGCCGCTGGCGGGATCGAGCCAGGGGCCGACGGCCTCCGGCGGCAGGATGACGGGCATGCGGTGGTGCACGGCCGCCATCTTGTCGTTGGCCTGGGTCGTGATCAGCGCACAGGTCCCGGCCACCTCCCCGCCGGCGCCCTGATTGGCGCCCTCGTTAGTGCCTGGAACCAGAGGCTCCCAGACGGCGGCGAAGGCGAACGGCCCGGTCTCGGCAAGGCGCACGCAGTAGGGCTGCCGATTGCCGTCCTGCCGCCACTCGTAGAAGCCGTCGGCAAAGACCACACAGCGGCGCTGGCGAAAGGCGGCGCGGAACGACGGCTTCTCGGCCACGGTTTCGGCGCGGGCGTTGATCAGCGGTGTGATTCCGCGGCCGCTTTGGGCAGCCCCCTCCCCACTGGTCCCGTTTCCTTTCGCCCAGGAAGGCACCAGGCCCCAGCGCAGCCAGACGAAGTGCCGCCGGCGCTCGGAGTCCAAACGCATCGCCGCCACCGCCTGGCCCGGCGCGACATTGAAGCGCGCCGACAGATTCGGCAGCTCGGGAAAGCCGAAAAGGCGCTGCAGCGCCTCAACCGGCGCCGTCAGAAGGAAGCGTCCGCACATGTCTCAAAATTCTTACCTGTGGGTAACCGGCGCAATCCCCTTGCCCCGCCGTGCCGCTGCGCTACTATGCTTAATGTTCTCATTTTGTTCATGATGACAGAATCAAGACTGCTGGCTAGATTTGGACCATATCTGGTGCGTGAGGGCGGCAATTAACCCTATATATTGTACACGCATTGCACATTTGGGTCTTCCACACGCTGTGGACTGAGGGGAAATAAACATGGATGGATCGGGGATTTTCGGGCGCAGCCGGGCGGTTGACAGCGATGTCGAAACCGGGCCGGCCACTGTGGATAACGAAGTCGCTGCGGAAAGACAACCCGACGAATCCAGAACGCCGGACGCCTCCGCAGTTCCGGGCGCCGGCACGGCCGCGCAGACCGCTGACCACGCCGCCGAAGATCTGCCCGAAGACCTGCCCGAAGACCTGCTGGGCAATGGCCAGATTCGCGACGAGTTCCAGAACGAGCGCGGCATCCGCGTGCGCATCCACCGGGAGCGCGACGACCTGCTGACCGCGTTCGGCAGGGCGACCCTGACCGACCGCTACCTGATGCCCGGCGAGAGCTTCCAGGATCTTTTCGCCCGCGTCGCCGCCCACTATGCCGATGACAGCGCCCATGCCCAGCGCCTCTATGACTATATCTCGAAGCTCTGGCTGATGCCCTCCACGCCGGTGCTGTCCAACGGCGGCACAAAGCGCGGCCTGCCGATTTCCTGCTTTCTGAACGAAGCCGGCGACAGCCTGGATGGAATCGTCGATCTGTGGAACGAAAACGTCTGGCTGGCCGCGCGCGGCGGCGGCATCGGCAGCTACTGGGGCAACCTGCGGTCCATCGGCGAGAAAGTCGGCCAGAACGGCAAGACCTCCGGTATCATCCCCTTCATCCGGGTGATGGATTCGCTCACGCTGGCGATCAGCCAGGGCTCGCTCAGGCGCGGCTCGGCGGCCTGCTACATCCCGGTCTCCCATCCGGAGATCGAGGAGTTCGTCGAGATGCGCCGGCCCACCGGCGGCGACCCGAACCGCAAGGCCCTGAACCTTCACCATGGCGTGGTGATCAGCGACGCCTTCATGCGTGCCGTCGAAAAGGACGAGGAATGGGGGCTGCTGAGCCCCAAGGACAGCGCCGTGATCCGCAAGGTGAAGGCCCGCGACCTCTGGATCCGCATCCTCACCGCCCGCATCGAGACCGGCGAGCCCTACATCATCTACGGCGATCATGTGAACCGGCAGATCCCGGAGCATCACAAGCTGGCCGGCCTGACGGTGAAGATGTCGAACCTCTGCAGCGAGATCACCCTGCCGACCGGCATCGACCACCACGGCGTCGACCGCACGGCGGTCTGCTGCCTGGCGTCGATGAACCTTGAGACCTACTTCGAGTGGCAGGACAACGAAGCGCTGATCGAAGATGTGATGCGCTTCCTCGACAACGTGCTGCAGGACTTCATCGACAACGCGCCGGATTCCATGGAGCGGGCCAAGTATTCGGCAATGCGCGAGCGCTCCGTCGGCCTGGGCGTCATGGGCTTCCACTCCTTCCTGCAGGCCAACGGCATTCCCATGGAAGGCGTCATGGCCAAGGTCTGGAACAAGCGGATCTTCGCCGCCATCCGCAAGGGTGCCGACGCTGCCTCGCGCAAGCTGGCCGAAGAGCGCGGCGCCTGCCCGGATGCCGAGGAGTTCGGCATCATGGAGCGCTTCTCCAACAAGATGGCGGTCGCGCCCACGGCCTCGATTTCGATCATCTGCGGCGGCGCTTCGCCCGGTGTCGAGCCGATTGCCGCCAACAGCTATACCCACAAGACGCTGTCCGGCTCCTTCAACGTGCGCAACAAGCACCTCACCGCGCTGCTGGAGGAAAAGGGGCAGAACACCGAAGAGGTCTGGACGTCGATCACCGTCAACGAGGGCTCGGTTCAGCACCTGGACTTCCTCAGCGACGACGAGAAGGACGTCTTCAAGACGGCCTTCGAGTTGGACCAGCGCTGGCTGATCGAACACGCCGGCGACCGTTCCGAGTTCATCTGCCAGGGCCAGTCGCTGAACGTTTTCGTGCCCGCCGACGTGCACAAGCGCGACCTGCACCAGATCCACTATCAGGCCTGGAAGAAGGGCGTGAAGAGCCTCTACTATTGCCGCTCCAAGTCGATCCAGCGGGCAGAGTCGGCGGAAGGCGCCGGCACCACCGCGGCCGTGCCGCACCTGGGCAAGATCTCTTCCAAGGAGACGCCGGCCCTGGCGGCCGCCAGCACCACCGACTACGAGGAGTGCCTCGCCTGCCAGTAGGCACGCCTTAAACGATCAGGCGGCCCCGGCCCTCGCTGGTGCAGGCGGCCGCCCAAGCAATGCCTTCCGAAGATTTCAAGTGTGTGTAGGGGATACTTCGGAGGCCCGAGGCCGGCGGTTCGGGGGGACCGCCGGCCTCAGCATCCGAAAACCCTGCCGTGGGAGAACCAGAACGCCATGTCCCTGCTCGACGCCAGCCCGGTCTACAAACCCTTCCGCTACCCCTGGGCCTATGACGCCTGGCTGATGCAGCAGCGCATCCACTGGCTGCCGGAAGAGGTGCCGCTGGCCGACGACGTGAAGGACTGGAACCGTAACCTGACGGGCGCCGAGCGCAACCTGCTGACCCAGATCTTCCGCTTCTTCACCCAGTCCGACGTGGAAGTGAACAACTGCTACATGAAGCACTACAGCCGGGTCTTCCAGCCGACCGAGGTGCAGATGATGCTGGCCGCCTTTTCCAACATGGAGACGGTGCACATCGCCGCCTACTCCCACCTGCTGGACACCATCGGCATGCCGGAGTCCGAATACTCCGCCTTCCTTCATTACAAGGCGATGAAGGACAAGTACGACTACATGCATGAGTTCGGCTGCGACTCGAAAGAAGAGATCGCCAAGACCCTGGCCGTCTTCGGCGCCTTCACCGAAGGCCTGCAGCTCTTCGCCAGCTTCGCGATCCTGCTGAACTTCCCGCGCTTCAACAAGATGAAGGGCATGGGCCAGATCGTCACCTGGTCAGTGCGCGACGAGACCCTGCACACCCAGTCGGCGATCCGGCTGTTCAAGACCTTCATCGAGGAGAACCCGGAGATCTGGACCGAGGCCTTCGAGAAGGATCTCTACCGGGCCTGCGAGACCATCGTCACCCACGAGGACGCCTTCATCGACCTTGCCTTCGAACAGGGCGGCATCGAAGGGCTCGAGGCGGAGGAGGTGAAAACCTACATCCGCTACATCGCCGACCGCCGCCTCACCCAGCTCGGCCTGCAGCCGATCTACCGCACGGAGAAGAACCCGCTGCCCTGGCTGGACGCGATCCTCAACGGCGTCGAACACGTGAACTTCTTCGAGAACCGCGCGACGGAGTATTCCAAGGCAGCGACCCGGGGCAGCTGGGAAGAGGCCTTCGACTAGGAGCGCATCGTCTTCACCCTTCGAGACGCGCCCTTCCGGGCGCTCCTCAGGGTAAGGACTTGTCTTGACGCCTCATCCTGAGGAGCTTGCGCAGCAAGCGTCTCGAAGGGTGGATTGCCGAAGGATGGCCTGTCGACCGCTCTGGAGGACTTCACTTGTCGCTCAAGGGCCCGTCGTGCGCCACGTAGGCGCCGAAGGCCTGGCGGAAGAAGGCGAGGCATTGGGTGAGGCGCAGGCTGCCGTCCGGCGCCTGCTCCACGTAGGGATTGAGTTCGACGACCACGTCCAGGCTGTCGATCTCATGCCAGCGGATCAGGCTCTGAATGCGGTCGAAAAGGGCGCGCTTCCCAGCAATCTTCGCGTCCGCCCCGTCACTGCTTGGGTCCGTCCAGGGCATGCGCAGGGTGACCCCCTGGCAGCCCGGTGCGGCGGCGCCGGGCAGATCCCCCTGCAGATAGACCTCGAACTGGCCGCCGTCGCTGAAGGTGTATTCCAGGCCCGGATCGCCAATGGCGCCGATCTCCACCAGCCTGTCCCGCGTGAGTTCCAGCGTGAGGTGATAGTAGGTCCGCCCGCCGAAGACGTTGGCTTTCACCGCGTCGGCCTCGGCCGGTGGCGCAAGTGCCAGAGAGACAGCAACAGTCGCCAGGACCGCCTGCGCCGCGCAGATCTTTCGCATGGCTTCCCTTCCCGAGACTGCGTTCAACTGCAAACGAAGCTTTGGCAGCACGGCGATCGCTGACCGCTCCAGGTTATCTGTGTCGATGAACCCGCGCAAAGCCCTTACCGTGTTTAGGCAGCGGGAGCGGTGATCAGATCTTGTTCAGCAGCAGCGGGTAGCCGAGCATCATTTCACGACACTCCTCGTAGCGCTTCGATAGCCTGTACTCGATCTTGAAGCGCTTATAGAAGGCGGGGATCGAGAGCTTGGTGCAGGCGAAGAAATGATGGTGGACGGCAGCCAGCAGGCAGTCTCCAAAAGATGGCGCCTCTCGCTCGTGATAGCACCGCCGCAGGTGCCAACTCCTCGTGTCGTTGTCAAAAACCCTCGCCAGATAATCGAGCGATGCGACGGCCTCCACTTCCAATGACTCCAACTGTTCCGAACTAAAGCAGTCCTCGAGACCCAGGCTGCCAGTGTAGTGCCCGGCCAAGCCGTTCCTTTCTGCGAGGAAACGACCTCGCGCCAGGAACTCGTCAACCGACGGACAGTCTTGGACTCCAGTGAGATCGCGCCATACCGGGGCGGTCGCGGCTGCGGCGACATGAGGGTCGACATCTGCGTACCCAAGCGCAAGGTAGGGATCGAACCCCCTCATGGACCCGGATTCTTCGGCTTCGCCTGAGCGAAGATCGGCAATGATGTGGAAGGACGCCGAGATAGCCCTCAAATTGTCAAACGCGATCCGCCTGCCCATCTCGATAGCTTCGTCCGTTACGTCGTCACCGCAGTCATAACCGCCGAACGTGCAGAGATGGGCAAGGCGCCACTTGGACGCTTTATGACCCTTGAATCCGCTCGTCTGCTTTCCGGCAACGCCTCTCAGAAGCTCGAAAGCTCTTTGTGGGGAAGGTCTCAGGGCCTCCTCTGCCGTTGTCAGCGTCCAGTTGCTGTATTCCGGCCAGAAGCGCGACTCGGCGAGCTGAAACAGTGCTTCTTCGTTGCCGCTCGCAGCAGCCCTCCCAAAGGCGCCGACAGCCTGCTTGTAATCCCGCCCCTCGTGAAGCGGGTCGGCGTAGAGGTAACCGAGCAGGACATCGGCGTCGGCAAGCCCTTCGGCGCTGAGGTCTTCCAGGATCGCCTTGGCCTTGTCGTCTTCCAGGTCGGCGAAGTGCTGCGCGGCCTGCTTGAGGCGCGCGTCGGGCCCGGCGGCGGTCGCGACAGGCGAACCTGAAACCAGGAGCAAGATGGCCGCGAAAGCGCCAGCCAAGCCCGGAAACCCCTCGCAGCGCCAATCCCTGGTGACCAGACGCCAAAACCTGCCCATGCCGCCCCCGTCCGACGCTCCATCCCGGATTCAATCTTAGCGATTGTTTCCCGCTCTGTCGCGATGCTTTGAGTGGCGTCGGGGCAGTAGCCGCGACTGCCGCGCTCCCTGCTTCAGGCACGACCCGAGGGTTCATGCCCGAAGACAGGCGCGGCGCTCAGGCCAGCGCCACCTTCATCGCGTGCGCGAGGGTGTAGACGTTGGCGACGGCGAGCAGGCTGCCCCCGCGCTGCACCGGGGCCAGGAGGCGTTGCATCTCCCGGCTTTCGAAGGCATCGAGGCGGTCCCAGGCACCGGGCAGCCTGGGGCTTTCCAGCAGCCTGGCCGAGACGGCCTGGCCTTTGGGGTCGAGGCGCAGCGCCGGCAGGCCCTGGTGCTCGCCCTGGCCGACGCGGTCGAGCAAGCCCTGCAGCGTCGCCTCCGTCCAGCGGCCGCCGAGCCCGGCGATCTGGTGATGGTTCGCCTCCCCCGGTGCCAGGGTGCCGTAGATGGCGAGCTTCTCCGAGGGTCGGAAGAGCGTTTCGATGACGTCTTCCAGGGCTTCATCGTCCTTCGCCAGGCCGAGGCGTGCCCGGTTCACCCGCGTCAGCACCGTCAGCAGGCCGTCATGGTCCAAGGCCATAGGCCCGACACCCTCCCCTTTCGACTCATGTCTTTGCCGGCAGCGTGACGCTGCCGTCGTCATTCAGCGTCCAAAAGGGATTGAAGGCAACCTCCCAGAGGTGGCCGTCGGGGTCGGCGAAGTAGCCGGAGTAACCGCCCCAGAAAACCTCCTGCGCCGGTTTGACGATCGTCGCGCCGGCGGCCTCGGCCTCCTGCAGCGTCGCATCCACCGTGGCCTTGTCGCGCACGTTGTAGGCCAGGGTCGTGCCGCCGAAGTTCGCGGCCGGCTTCAAGTCGGCCAGCGGCAGCTCCGCGTCCTCGGCGAGAGCCTCCAAGCCGTAGAGACCCAGCAGCATGCCGCCAAGCTGGTAGAAGGCGACCCGGCCCTCCACACCGTCGCCGAGCGCCCAGCCCAAACCCTCTTCGTAGAAGGTGCGGGCGCGCGCCATATCGCGTACGCCCAGGGTCACCATCGAAAGCCGCTGCTCCATCAAATTGCTCCTGTTATCGACTCTTCTCATTCGGGCCGGGTCGGGAGCCTAGACCAGGGGCCAACGAACAATCTCCTGCCAATTCCACGAAAGCCGCAGCGAGCCTAGCTTTATCTGCAATTGACTAATTAGCCAATTAGCTACATAATAACCTGACACAGAACAGGAGAGAGCCGTGACCGTCTGCAGTTCGACCGAACGCGTGAAAGCCGGACCGGGCGTGAACGCCGCCGAGGGCGTCGTGCGCTGGCGGCCCGGCAAGTCGCTCTGGGTGGCGGCCATGACCCTGGTCGGCGTTGTCGGCGCCCCCT
Organism: Rhodospirillales bacterium BBD 1991-14; assembly: GCA_001657395.1. GTDB lineage: Bacteria > Pseudomonadota > Alphaproteobacteria > Kiloniellales > Kiloniellaceae > Pelagibius. The sequence goes on from LYSY01000010.1 coordinate 204,529, forward strand.
TCACCTTCAGCGCCGAGGCCCTCGCGCTTTTCCTCGTCACCACCGCCGTCACCATCTGCGCCGGCCACTCCGTCGGCATGCACCGCCTGCTCATTCACCGCAGCTTCAAGACGCCGAAGGCGCTGGAGTACCTGCTGGTCTGGCTTGGCGTGCTGGTGGGCATGGCCGGCCCCTTCGGCATGATCCGCGCCCACGACCTGCGCGACTGGGCCCAGCGGCAGCGCGCCTGCCACGACCATTCGAGCCACGGACGCCCCTTTCTGACCGACGCCTTCTGGCAGATGCATTGCGATCTCGACCTGAAGCGCCCCCCAAGACTCGAAATCGAAGCGGAGGTGCGGGACGATCCGGTCTATCGCTTTTTCGAGCGGACCTGGATGCTGCAGAACCTCGCGCTCGCAGTGGTCTTCTTCGCCATCGGCGGCCTCGCCTGGGTGGTCTGGGGTGTCTGCCTGCGGGTCGCGGTCTCGCTGACCGGGCACTGGCTGGTCGGCCACTTCGCCCACCGGCGCCCGTCAGGGAAATGGTACGTCGCCGGCGCCTGCGTTCAGGGATTCAACGTGCCCTTTGCCGCCCTGGTCACCTTCGGCGAGTCCTGGCACAACAACCACCACGCCTTTCCCGGATCGGCGCGTCTGGGCCTCGAAAAGGGTCAGGCCGACCCCGGCTGGTGGATGATCCTTGTCCTGCGCGCGCTCGGCCTGGCCTGGGACATCCGTACGCCTACAACCCTCCCCGCCCGCGCCGATCTCCATCGTCTGCCGCCAGATCATACTGCAGCGGACCGGACCCGCGAAGGCTTCTCCGGCACCTTGGGCAGCAGCCATGCAGAACTGTCATGACTTTCTCCTTGGTCGCCGCCACCGGTCTCGCCTATCATTCCAGGTAATTCTTCCGACATCCTTTCTTCACGGAGACCTGAGGACCCATGGGGCGATTTGGCGTTGGCCAGGGCCTGCGCCGGGTGGAAGACGTACGCTTCCTGACCGGCCAGGGCCGCTATAGCGACGACATCAAACTGGAGGGGCAGAGCTACGCCGTCTTGGTGCGCAGTCCCTTTGCACATGCAGAGATCACCGGCATCGATCTGGATGATGCCAAGGCGGCGCCGGGCGTGCTGGGTGTTTACACGGCCGAGGACCTGAGCGCCGACGGCGTCGGCGACATCCCCTGCCTGGTGCCGATGCCCGGCAAGAACGGCGGCAGGACCGTGATGCCGCCGCACCCTGCGCTGGCCCGCGGGCGGGTGCGCCATGTCGGCGATCCGGTCGTGCTGGTGGTGGCCGAAAGCGTGGCAGAGGCGCGCGATGCCGCCGAACTGGTGATGGTCGACTACGACGAGTTGCCGGCGGTCACCGAGACCCGGACCGCCGCCGCCCCCGGCCAGCCCCAGATCTGGGACGAGGCCCCCGCCAACACCAGCCTGGTCTGGGAAATGGGCGACGAGGCCGGCACCCGCGCCGCCTTCGACAAGGCCGACCACGTGACGCGGCTGGAGTTCGTCAACAACCGCGTCGTCGTCAACGCGATGGAACCGCGCGCCACCATCGGCGACTACGACGCGGCCAGCGAGACCTTCACGCTGCACACCGGCAATCAGGGCTCCCACCGCATGCTGGGGCCGCTCAGCACGATATTCCAGGTGCCGCAGGAGAAACTGCATGTCATCTCGCCCGACGTGGGCGGCGGCTTCGGGATGAAGATCTTCGTCTACCCGGAGACCGTGCTGGTGCTCTTTGCGGCGCGGCGCCTGGGCCGGCCGGTGCGCTGGATTTCGGAGCGCAGCGAGGGTTTTCTCAGCGACACCCAGGGCCGCGACCACGTGAGTCTGGCCGAGCTGGCGCTGGACTCCAGCGGCAAGGCGCTCGGCCTGCGGGTTACCACCACCGCCAACATGGGCGCCTACCTGTCCAACTTTGCGCCTTTCATTCCGACCGGGTGCTACGGCCCGATGCTGAGCGGTCTCTACACCATTCCTGTTGGCTACACGGAAGTCACCTGCGTCTTCACCAACACCGTTCCGGTCGATGCCTACCGCGGCGCAGGCCGGCCGGAGGCGGCCTACATGATCGAGCGGCTGATGGACGCCGCGGCGCGCGACATGGGACTCGGCCCCGACGACCTGCGGCGGCGCAACTTCATCGCGCCGGAGGCCCTGCCCTTCACCACCGCGTTCGGAGAAACCTACGACAGCGGTGACTTCGCCGAGATCATGGCGCGCGGCATGGCCGCGGCCGACTGGGCCGGCTTTGCCGCCCGCCGCGCCGAGGCCGCCGCCCGCGGCAGGCTGCGCGGCCTGGGCATGGCCAGCTACGGCGAGGTCTGCGGCTCCAACGGCGAGGAAACCGCGCGCCTGAAACTGCGCGAGGACGGCGGCGTCACCCTGTGGATCGGCACCCAGTCCAACGGCCAGGGGCATTTCACCGCCTACACCCAATTGCTCGCCGACAAACTGGGCCTTGAGCCGGAGCAGGTCGAGATCCATCAGGGCGACTCCTGGGATCTGCCCCAGGGCGGCGGTACCGGCGGCTCGCGCTCGCTGCTGATGGGCGGCATGGCGCTGGACGGCGCCGCGGACAAGGTGATCGAACGCAGCCGCAAGATCGCCGGCCACCTGCTGGAGGCCGCCGAGGCGGACATCGAGTTCGCGGAAGGCATCTTCACCGTTGCCGGCACCGACCGCCGCGTCAGCCTGACCGACGTGGCCAAGGCGACCCAGGGAGACAGCCTGCCGGAGGATCTGCGTGAGACGCCCGACGAACAGCACCACATCGTCGCCGGCAAGCAGACCTATCCCAACGGCTGCCATCTCTGCGAACTGGAGGTCGATCCGGAGACCGGCACGGTGCGCCTGCAGCGTTACGTCGTGGTCGACGACTTCGGCACCCTGGTGAACCCGCTGATGGCTGCGGGGCAGGTGCACGGCGGCACGGTCCAGGGCATCGGCCAGGCACTGCTGGAACGCACCGTCTATGACGAGAACGGGCAGTTGCTGAGCGGCTCCTTCATGGACTACTGCATGCCCCGCGCCGACGACCTGCCCTCCATCGAACTCACCATGGTGGAGGACATGCCCTGCCAGACCAATCCCATGGGCGTGAAGGGCGCCGGCGAGGCCGGGGCCATCGGCGCCTGTCCGGCGGTTATCAATGCGCTGGTTGACGCACTTTCGCCCCTCGGCATCCGTCACATTGACATGCCGGCAACGCCGGAGAAGGTCTGGCGCGCCATCCAGGACGCGCAGCAACGTCAAGCAGCGGAGTAAGATTTGAGCACGGAAAACGGCGCCCTGGCGGAAACGGCCGCGGAGATGAACGAAGACTTGAACGGGGAGATGAACGAGGAGGACATCCTCGCCACCCTGAAGCTGATCGCCGAGCGGGCCGGCAAGATCATCCTCGCCTACTACGTCGAAGGCGAGGAGATCGAAGTGCGCCACAAGGACGATGCCTCGCCCGTGACCGAGGCGGACGAGGCGGCGGAGACCTTCATTCTCGGCGCCCTCAACACCCTGACCCCGGATATTCCCGTGGTCGCCGAGGAAGCCGTGGCCGGCGGCGAGATTCCGGTCATCGAGGGCAGCCGCTTCTGGCTGGTCGATCCGCTGGACGGCACCAAGGAGTTCATCTCGCGCAACGGCGAGTTCACCGTCAACATCGCCCTCATCGAGGACGGCCAGCCGGTGGCCGGCGTCGTGCACGCCCCGGCCATGGCGATGACCTGGGCCGGTGTCTGCGGCGACACGGAGGCCGGCGGCAAGGGCCCCGGCCGGGCGGTCTTCGCCAACACCGACCAGCCCCTGATGGACATCCGGGTGCGCAAGCAGCCCCACGAAGGGGCCGTCGTGGTGGCCAGCCGGCGTCACGGCCAGGGCCAGGACCTGGAGGACTTTCTCAGCCGCTACAAGGTCGCCGAGACGGTTTCCGCCGGCAGTTCCCTGAAGTTCTGCCTCGTCGCCTCCGGCCGCGCCGATCTCTATCCGCGTTTCGGGCGCACGATGGAGTGGGACACGGCCGCCGGCCACGCGGTGCTGCTGGCCGCCGGCGGGCAGGTCTATACCATGGACGACGAACCGCTGGACTACGGCAAGCCCGGCTTCGAGAACCCGCATTTCTATGCCGTGGGCATGCCCTAACCCCCAGCTTTTCGATCACCGGTGAGTGCCGAATTGCGCCACAGGCGGAAGGCCAGCGAACCCACCGCTAAGGCGAAGAACGCCAGAGCCACCGGCCGCTCAAGAAAGATTCCTGCCCCGCTGTCATCCAACAAAAATGACTGCCGCAGGGCGCGTTCCATACCGGGCCCCAGAATGAACGCAATGACGAAAGCCGGCACGCTCATATCGAGCCGCTTCATGGCAAAGCCGAGCACACCGAAGACCGTCATCATCGCCATGTCAAAGATGGACTGACGCCCCGCGAAGACGGCCACATAGCAGGTGACAAAGATGATCGGATAGACCATCTGTGCGGGGATCTTGGCGATGAGGGCGCCGATGAGACCGCTGCCCCAGTAACCAACGACGAGATAAGTCGCGATGCACAGCAGGCCTGCGGCGAAGACCCCGAAAATGACGTCGTGGGAGGTAACAAAGACATTGGGCCCGATCTCGATGCCATGGATCAGCATCACGCCCGACAACAGCGCGGCAGCGGTGCTGCCCGGAATGCCAAGAGTGAGCAAAGGAATAAGGTTGGCGCCGGAGGTCGCATTGTTGGAAGCCTCCGCTGCGGCAATGCCCTCCAGTTCTCCTCGGCCCCAGGTGTCCGGCGTCCTGGAGCGCCGTTTCGCCTCTGAATAGGCGACAAAACAGGCAACGACCGACCCCAACCCGGGCAGCATGCCGATTGCCGCGCCGATCCCTGTCGAGCGCAGCATTGTCGGCAGTACCCGCCTGTATTCGGTGAAGGTGACATAGCTGTCTGACGGCTTCCGCGGCGTTCCGGCGATGGGCATTCCCCCCTGGTGTGTCGTGCACCGGGCCGCGCGCTCGAAGACCTCAGCCAAGACGAAGGCCCCCAGCAGCACCGGAACCAGCCCGATGCCGTCCAGGAGCTCGTCCATGCCGAAAAGGAAACGATCGTCCGCCGTGATCGGGTCCGTGCCGACAAGCGCCATCGCCAGCCCCAGGATAACACTGAGAAACCCGGCAATGACCGACTTGCCGAGCAAGCTGCTGATGACGACAAAGGCGCAGAGGTAGATGGCGACGAACTCCGGCGGCCCCAGTTCCGAAGCGAAGACGGCCAGCGTTGCAGCACCGAAAATCAGCAGCAGCTCCGAACTGAAGTCGCCCTGCGCCGAGGCGATAACCGCCATCCTCAAGGCCTTGCCCTGCTTTCCCTGTCGGGTGAGAGGAAACCCCTCGATCTGCGTCGCAGAAGCCTGTGGCGTCCCCGGCGTGTTGAAAAGGATGGCCGGAATGGATCCGCCGAAGTCGGAGGCCTTGCTGACGGTGTAGATCAGCGCCAGCGCGGCCAGCGGGTGGAGATGGTAGGTCAGCGGTATCAGGAGCGCGATCATCGCACCCGACGAGAGGCCGGGCACCGCCCCCCCGATCAGCCCGATCAGCGTGCCCGCAAGGGCGAAAATCACTACATCCCAGGAAGAGAAGAGCGCGTTGAAACCGTCAACAATACCCATTGTTGCTGTATCCGTCGGAGTTTACTGCAGGCCCAGGAGCTGCCGAAGATCGCGGGCCAGCGCATAGGTGTCATAGGAAAGGAGCCTGCCCGGCTCTTCGAAAACGCCCAGCAACACGAAGAACAGCAGGTAGCAGAACGATACGGCCAGCACTGGCACGACGACGGTCTTCACCACCCCCCGGCCACCGAAATAGCGGATCAGGAAGATCATGATGGCCAGGGTCGGCAGCACGTACTGGAACAGTACGATGGCCCATACATAGAGGCTGGCGGCCAAACCCACGACCAGCGGCCCGGAGAGCTGCGCAGCCATGCCCCGCATTTCCGCGAAAAGCCGCAACTCCCCCTTTATCCAAGTCAGAATCACACGCCCCAACAACAGCAGCGCGAGGCCAATGCCCGTCACAGCAATCAGCCGGGGGAAATCGCGGGCACCGAAACCCGGATCCGACGGATCGACATAGATGTCGCTGATCTTCAGCGAAAACGGCACCAGGACGGCCAGGGTGAGCACCGCCACACCGATCTGCTTCGCGCCTGATCCGGGCTCGTTCAGTTGCATGGTTCGTGCCAGCCGGAGTCTACTGATTGAGCGTCGAACGCACCTCGGCGATGGTCGGTGCCCAGGCACGCGCCAAGCCCAGCAAATGGGTTTCGACGTCGCCACTACCGCGATAAACGATCGCCTGTTGCGCCTTCTTTGTCAGATTGACGAAGGCGCTGTGCTGCGTGGCAGAGACGACCGCCTCCGACATGCATGCTACGAAAGCCTCCGGAACCCCCGTCGGCGCCGCCAGGACAATGGGGGAAGACGTCGGCACGAACTCGATACCCTGCTCCTTCAATGTGGGAATGTCAGATACCACGCTGTCGCGCTGGTCGGCGAGAACACCCACGGCAAGCAGGATGTCGTTGAAGGCCGGCACGGTGTGAACGCCGCTTGCGGAAAAATCGACCTCACCGGAGATCAGGGCGTTGCGGGTCTCTGCCCCGCCCTTGAACGGCACATCCTGGGTCATGCCGAGAATGCCGTTCAGTTCCAGAAACGCGGTGACGCCGACGTGGCTGACCGAGCCGCGCCCCGGGTGGGACCATCGGGTCTTCTGACCGTCAGCGAACTCCTTCTTGATGAAGGCAATCAGTTCGGCGGCCGTCGTGATTCCGCTGTCGCGCTGTACCACGAGGGCCTGGTTCGTTTCGCCGAACTGGGCGATCGGCACAAAGTCTTCGAACCAACTGATGCCATGATCACGCAGCATCGTAGACATCAGGCCGCCGCCCATGGCCGTGACCTGCAATGTCAAGCCGTTCGGCGCGGCACCCTTGACGAACTTCATGGCCACCACCTGGGCGCCACCCGGTTTGTTGATGACGACAACCGGCGTTTCGTCCAGGAACTCCGGCAGCACACTCGCAAGGATGCGCGCATAGCTGTCGGTGCCGCCACCGGCGCCGTAGCCGACAATCACCTTGACCGGCCGCTCGAGGCCGCAGTTGTCCGCCATGGCCACACTGTTCACGCCGCCAGCAGCAAAAAGCACCGAGCTGGTAAGGACCGTCAGGCTGGCGAAGAAGGTTCTGCGCATACGATTGGTCATTTGGTTCCTCCCTTGGGACTTCTCTTTCATTCATCCGTCTCTCGTGGACGGTGGTCGGTGGCATTCAGCCGTTGTAGCGGCTGCGGAAAAGGGGTTTCAGCTCACTTAAAGGACGGCGGTCACGAATCATCTGGCGCGACTTGTCCTCGGCAGCCTCGGTTTTCTGGGCTTCGGCAAGGACGGTCTCCACGAGATCCGGGGGGATGAAGCAGATGCCGGAGTCATCGGCGACGACGAAATCCCCCGCCTCGACGCGGACGTCATGGACCGTGACCGGTCCGTTTATCTCGATTGCCTCCATCCGGTGCTTGCCCGTCTTGGGCGTCCCGCCGCGGCACCAGACCGGAAAGTCCAGCTGCCGGATGGTGTTGAGGTCGCGGACCACACCATCGACGATGGCGCCGGAAACACCCTGCATCTTGGCGACGAGACAGGACTGCCCGCCCATGTTGGAGGCTTCCAGATGACCGCCGAAGTCGACAACCAGTACGTCACCGGGCTCGGAAAGGTAGTGGCATTCCCGGCTCGACATCCGGATCGGATCCTTGTCGATGGTTGCTCGCGTCGGTGATTTCCGCTCAGGCAGATTGCGCAGTGTCACCGCCGTTCCGGCGATGCGCTTGCCGGGGAGAAGATTCGCCAGATGCGCCTGAGAGACCGCGCCCCGGATGCCGTAGGAATCCAGGCAATCGGACACACTGGTCGTCAGGTCGGTCAGCGCGAGATAGGCGAGGCGAACCTGCTCGGCCACCCGTGGAAAGGCTATCTTTCTGATTCGCGATGGCGGCACTTCGCCCCAGATGCGGCCCGCATCGTCGTACTCCGCATGTTCGCGCGCGATCTGGTCGGTGACGGCTTGATCGGTCATGGCCTCCCCTCAATGCCTGGATGTGTTCTTATGCGGTTGAAGCTTCATGAGTGCGTCGGCGGGGACAAGCCTGGCCTGCTCCCGCAGCAGGGCAACGGCCGCCTGCCCTGTTTCCTCACTGTAGATAGCCTCTGGTCCGGCGACGGTCAGGACGCCGAACAAGTCGCCGCTCTCAGCCAGCACGGGGACGGCAACGGCGAAGGCGTGGGCGGTGAGTTCGGACCTGCTCCGGTCGTACTCCCGTGTTCGAATCTCTTCCAGGCGGGCTTCCAGCTCTTTCCGCGCGGCGCCGTCCAAAGCGGCTTTTCGGTAAACTTTTTCCCGCAGTTCACCCCCGCCGAAGGCCAACATCACACGACCCGAAGCGCCCGCGTGAATAACGCGGCTGGTGCCTTCCGGCACCGTATAGCGCAGCGCATCCTCCGGTTCTTCCTTGCTCAGGATAAGGCGTGCAGTGCCATTCAGGATCGAGAACAGCGCGGTGTATCCAGTGGCCGCGACAAGGGCGCGCAGCGCGGGACGGACAGCTTCTGAGATATCAGTGTATCGCCTGGAGAGCAGGCTTCCCGCACGGAACAGGTTGGGTCCCAGGAAGTAGCGCGAAGACTCGGCGTCGTGGGTGAGAAAACCCTCTGATGCAAGGGTGCCGGCCAAGCGGATTATGCGGCTGCGGGTCAGCCCCGTGCGCTCGTGAAGGTCTGCCAGGCGCAGGCCGGAGTCACTCTCGAAGCACGTGAGCAGGCGCAATGCGGATTGGACGGACTCCACATGTCTTTCGGATTCACTGGTCATGGTGTCGATCGCAAAATTTCTACTGTATAGACATATATTCTATTTTGTGATCGGACACTACGAGCGCCCGATTTGACTGTCAACAGTCAAACGGCCAACAGGCAGACGGCGGCGGCCACGCAGCCGCCGCACCCGGACCTTTCGCAATGGTTGGAAAAAGCGTCCGCAGACCCGAAGGCCCCGCGCCCGTACGCAGGTTACGACGCCGCTTTCAGCACTTCCTTGGAGAGGGCGCGGATTTCCTGGGCGGCGCGGCTGCTTCTCTGAAACTCCGTAACGCCCTGGCCCTGCAGCATGGCGCCGCCGAAGCCGACCCGGTTGCCGATGCGGCTGCGCGCCACCTTGGCCCCGTAATCCTTGATCTCGGCCAGCATGTCGTCGGTGAGATTGGCGCGCGGCGGGACCCGGTTGAGCACCAGCAGCACCGGCGCCTTTTCCTTCTGCGCCATATCCAGCGTCGGCTCCGTCGCCCAGACATCCATCGGCGAGGGCTGGACCGGCACGATGACGAGGTGGGCGTGGCGCACCGCAATCTTGGCTTCGGTTTCCGCATGGGGCGGCGAGTCGACGATGACCACGTCGTGATCGCGCTTCAGGCGGTCGATCTCCCCGGCCAGCTTCCAGCCGCCGACGGAACTGACGGTGAGGCCTGCAGTATCGCCATGCAGCTTCGCGCGCAGCGCATTCCACATGGTCAGCGACTGCTGCGGGTCGATGTCGGCAACCGCAACACGCATCTGCGCCTGGGCATACGCAACCGCAAGATTGGCTGCCAACGTCGTCTTGCCGGCGCCGCCTTTTTGCTGCGCCACGGTAAGAATCTTTGCGGCCATGCTGCCCACCCGCGCGAATAGCGATTTGCATCGAGTTTGCACATGCAAAATCGTCGGTGCAAGGCAGGTTCCGGTCCGACTTTTCCACAATTGGGCTCTTGACCAGACCAGTCGATGAGTCGCAAGCTATCCGCACGTGGCCGGAAAACCGGTGACGATATAGCCGCCGCAAAGCCTGTGCGGTGACTCGACAGGAGGTTCCCCAAACCGCGGTAGGAACCGGTCCTGGACTGACGAGAGCAAAGGACCGGGGCTAAATGCCCCGGTCTCGTTGTTTGGGGGTCTCGTCGTTTACAGGGTCTCGTCGTTTACAGGGTCTCGTCGTTTACAGGGTCTCGTCGTTTACAGGGTCTTTCGTTCGTGTTCCCCCGGCAGCCTCTGAAGTCGATGTTTCGACTGAGGGTTTTCTTTGCGCCGCCCGTGGTTAGACTGCGCCGCCATGCAGACCGGCAGCGCAAACATCAGGGCCGCGGACGACGCAGGATTTCGGCAGGCCGCGGAAACCCTGCAGGCAGGCGGCCTCGTCGCCTTTCCGACCGAGACGGTCTACGGCCTGGGCGCCGATGCGACCAGCGACCGCGCCGTCGCCGGCATCTTCGCCGCCAAGAAGCGCCCGCAGTTCAATCCCCTGATCGTGCACTTCCGCAGCACCGGGGGCGCGGCCCAGGAAGTCGTCTTTGATGCACGGGCCGAAACCGTGGCACGGCAGTTCTGGCCGGGGCCCCTGACGCTGGTGTTGCCGCGCCGGCGGGAGAGTTCCCTATCATTGCTGTGCAGCGCAGGACTGCAGACCCAGGCCGTGCGCGTGCCGGCCCACCCGGTCGCCCAGCGCCTGCTGAGCGAGGCCGGGCTGCCTCTGGCCGCGCCCAGCGCCAACGCCTCCGGCCGCATCAGCCCGACCTGCGCCGATCACGTGGCCCAGTCCCTGGGCACGCGCGTCGCCGTGATCCTGGACGGCGGCCCCTGCGCGGTCGGCCTGGAGTCCACGGTGCTCGATCTCTCGGTGCCGCAGCCGACGATCCTGCGCCCGGGCGCGGTAACAGCCGAGGACCTGGAGCCGGTCTTGGGACCGGTCGCCGATCCCGGCCACGACGCGGCGGTGAAAGCGCCGGGGATGCTGCTCAGTCACTACGCTCCCGCCAAGCCCCTGCGCCTCGCCGCCGACAGCGCCGGGGACGATGAGGCCTTGCTGGCTTTCGGCCCGCAGACTCCGCAAGGTGCAATGGTGACCCTGAACCTGAGCGCCACCGGCGATCTCGCCGAGGCGGCTGCAAACCTCTTCGCCCACCTCCACGCCCTGGACACAAGCGGGGCGCGGGCGATCGCCGCCATGCCGGTCCCTGATCGCGGTCTGGGCGTTGCCATCAACGACCGCCTGCGCCGCGCCGCCGCGCCCCGCAGCCATACCTGAGAGCACAGTCTGACCGGGGGTTCGGCGCAGGCTGGTCAGAACATCGCGAGGGTACTAGACTCCTGCCATGGACGCCCCGAGCCCGAAGACCGCCGATTTCGATGATCTGCGCGCGAAGCTGACCGCGCTGCTGGGCGAAAAAGGCGTCGTCGGCGATGCCGAGGCGCTCGCCCCTTTCCTGAAAGAGCAGCGCGGGCGTTACGCGGGACAGGCGCCCTTCATGATCCGCCCGGCAAGCACGGACGAGGTCTCCCAGGCCGTGGTGCTCTGCGCCGAGGCCGGGGTGCCGATGGTGCCGCAAGGCGGCAACACCGGCCTCGTCGCCGGCGCCGTGCCCTTCGCCGCGGACGGTGCGGTCTTGATCAACCTGGGACGGATGGCACGCGTGCGTGTGCTCGATCCCACCGACTACAGCATCACCGTGGAGGCCGGCTGCGTTCTGCAGGACGTGCAGGCCGCAGCCGAAGCGGTCGACCGCCTGTTCCCCCTGAGCCTGGGCGCCGAGGGCTCCTGCCAGATCGGCGGCAACCTCTCGACCAATGCCGGCGGCATTCATGTGCTGCGCTACGGCAATGCCCGCGACCTCGTGCTGGGGCTGGAGGTGGTGCTGGCGGACGGCCGGATCTGGGACGGGCTGACGGCCCTGCGCAAGGACAACACCGGCTACGATCTGAAGCATCTCTTCGTCGGTGCCGAGGGGACGCTGGGGATCATCACCGCGGCAACCCTGAAGCTCTTTCCCCGGCCGCGGGAAACCGCGGTGGCCTTCGTCGCCATCCCCACCCCCGAGGCCGCGATCGACCTTCTGGCCCGCACGCGCGCCGCCTCCGGTGACCGGGTGACGGCCTTCGAGCTCATCCCCCGCATCGGCCTCGACTTCGCCCTGCGCCGTGTGGCGGGGATCGAAGATCCGCTGGCCGAGCCGCACGACTGGTACGTGCTGATGGAACTGGCCGCCGGCCAGTCTGACGGCGGCCTTGCAGGCGTGCTGGAAGACCTGTTGGCCGACGCCCATGAAGCATCGCTGGTCATCGATGCTGCGCTGGCAGCCAACGAACGTCAGGCCGCTGCCTTCTGGCGCATCCGCGAAGGGCTGGTGGAGGGTCAGAAGTTCGAGGGCGGCTCCATCAAGCACGACGTCTCGGTCCCGGTCTCCCGGGTGCCGGTCTTCCTGGAGCGTGCCCTCACCCTCGTCCGGGAGATGGTGCCCGGCATCCGGCCGGTTGCCTTCGGGCACCTGGGCGACGGCAACATCCACTTCAACCTGTCACAGCCCGAGGATGCCGACCGGGAGGCCTACCTGGCGCGCTGGGACGAGGTGAACCACGCGGTCCACAGCTTGGTGGTCGAACTCGGCGGCTCGATCTCTGCCGAGCACGGCATCGGCTACATGAAGGTGGCGGAGAACGCCCACTTCAAGGCGCCCCTGGAGATCGACATGATGCGCAGCGTCAAGGCGGCCCTCGATCCGCAGAACCTTATGAACCCCGGCAAGGTGATCGCGCTTTAGCCTGTCCAGTCGCGGAACGCCGCCGGCAGATCGAGACCGAAGGCCTTCGCCAGCGCCGTGACGTCGCGGTAGTCCTTCTCGGTCAGGGTATAGCCGCTGTGCGAGCGGATCTGAAAGGCCGCGGAGGTGCAGCGCACCGCTTGGCCGTTCACCGCCCCCCGTCCTTCCAGCGCCTCGGCCGGATAGCATCCCTCCCCCGCTTCCGGCGGGCCGTAGCGTCCCTCGCCCCGGTCATCGAGCACGATGACATGGAGGTCGACGATGCGCCCTCTGTCATCGCCCAGGGCGAAGTTCCAGGCGCGGGTGTCGGGGCGCGGCAGGTCGCGATAGCCCTGCTGCGTCAGGAAAGTGACGACCGCGGCAACATCCCTTTCCTGTACGACGATATCCAGATCGCTGTGCGCCCGCGTCTGCCGGCCCAGCAGGGCATCGACGCCCCAGCCGCCGTCCAGCCAGATCTCGATGCCGCGCGCAGCCATTGCGGCGCAGAAGGCCGTCACATCCTGGGCGGACATGCCTCCCTCAACCGGTTCCATCGCGCGAAGCCTCACGCCCCCGCCGAGGGCGATGGCGCCCGCGCGCGGCGGCGCCAGCTTGCCATGACGATGCCCGCGACGATGGCGGCGATCCCCGCGGCATGAAAGGCCTGCAGGCGCTCGCCCAGAAAGGTGAAAGCGAAGACGGCGCCGAAGACCGGTACCAGGTGCATGAAAAGGCCGCCGATGTTGGGACCGAGAACCTCGATGCCGCGGTTGAAGGCGAGGAAGGCCAGCAGCGAAGCGAAGACGACGACGTAGACAAGAGTGACGGCCGAGGCTGCCGTCACCGGCATGACCCGCAAGGTCAGGCTCTCCCAGAGGTAGACAGGAAACAGCATGGCGACGGCGAAGAGCATCGTGACCGCCAGCAGGACCTGGGGATGGAGCTCCGGCGGCCGGCGTTTCACCAGGACGGTGTAGACCGACCAGGTGAAGACGGCGATCAGCATGGTGAGATCGCCGGTGTTGAAGCTGATCGCCAGCACGCGCTCGACATCGCCGCGGGTCACGATCACCACGACGCCAAGCAACGAAACGATCGTCGCCACCACCAAGCGCAGGGTCACGGCCTCGCGGTAGATGGCCCAGGACAGCACCGGCACCAGCACCGGGCAGATCGCCACCAGCAGCGCCGCATTGGTGGCCGTCGTGAAGTTCACCGAGAGATAGAGAGCGGTATGGAAAGCCGCCATGCCGAAGAAGGCGAGCAAGGCGAGGAAACGCCAGTGCCGCCGCACAGCCGGCCAGTCGGCGCGCAGCCGGGCAAGGACGAAGGGCAGCAGCACACAGAGCGCCAGCAGCCAGCGCCAGAAGCTGAGCCCCACCGGCGGAATCTCCGTCGCGACCGCGCGGCCGAGGGTGATGTTGCCGCCCCAGCAGGCCGATGCGAAGGCCAGCAGCAGGGCTGCCAGCAACGGTCCGGCTGCCTGTTTATGAGCCGCCTGATTGTGAGAGGACGTCATCGACGGTTCGGTTCCTTCATGAAGGCTGCGGCAGCGGCGGCTGAGTGTCGTCAGACTTTGTGGCCTCTACGATCCGAAGGCTCAAAGCCATCCCTCGCTGTAAGAGAATCGAAGGCGCGAAAAGAAACGCGAGCGCCTTGCGGCTCAGGAAATCAATCGAGCTTCTTGCCGTCCAGGTCCCGCGCCGTCTTGTCGCGCTCGGCGTCGCTCTTGCGGCGCTCCGCCTTGCTGCGGCCGAAGCGGGTTCGGTTCTCCGCCGCCTTTTCGGCCTTCTCCTGACGCTTCAGGCGCTTGCGTGCCTGACGCAAATTGACGATTTCAGCCATGGCGAGAACCTAGCCATCCATTCGATCAAGGTCTGCAAGTATCTACAATGCTTTGAATTCTTCAAACTTTTTTGGCGAACAGGCCCCTATAAGGACCAATCCTGTGATTGAGTGCTTTGGGGCGAGCAATGGTCCATTCTCCCTGCCGCGACGCCCATCTGCAGTTTACCGCGCAGATCGAGCATAGCGAAGCCTTCGCCAGACAAGCACCGGCTGAGTATCGGCGCCGCGTGGTGTTGCTTACCTTGCTCGGATACGCCTACCCCTTGTTGGTGTTGGGCGGGCTCTTCGCGCTCACAGCCGCCTTGTTCGGTCTGTTTACGCTCTTCAACGAGGCGTCGTTCCTCGCATCTCTTTTCAGCAAACTTATCATTGCGCCCTTGGTGCTCTCGGTCGTCGTCGCTCGGGCCATGTGGATAAGGCTCGATGCGCCTGACGGCCTTCGCCTGAAGCGGCGGGACGCGGAGGAACTCTTCGCCTTTGTCGACGAGGTCCGGAAACGCTGCGGAAATCCCCGTATTCACCGCATCTACATTGCCGCCGACCTGAACGCAGCAGTCTCGCAGAGCCCTCGCCTCGGTCTGCTGGGCTGGTATCGCAATGATCTGATCCTCGGGCTACCGCTTTTGCAAGCACTCAGCCGGAACGAGGTCGCTGCCGTGATTGCCCATGAACTCGGTCATCTCACAGGTGCCCACGGCAAGACAGGAGCCTGGATTTACCGCACGCGGCAGGTCATGGCGAACATCCAGCAAGCTACCGGCCGCTCGAAATCCCTAGGCTCATGGTTCCTGCGTAAGTTTTACAACTGGTACGGCGACTTCTTCACAGCCTTCTCCTTCCCACTGGCACGCGATCAGGAGTACGAGGCGGATTGCTTTGCCACTCATGTGACGTCATCAGCGCATACGGTACAAGCGCTGGCCAGGAGCCGAATTGCGGCTGAATTTCTGAACGAAGCCTTTTGGCCAGAGGTCGAGAAATCGGTCGCAAACTGCAAACAACCAACCGAGCAGCTTTACGAGCGGATGGGCGAGCATCTTACAGACGTCGAAGATTGGCCGGGAGCCGCAAAGAGTCTGCGCCGGGCTCTGACGCAGCCAACCGACTACACAGACACGCATCCGTCGCTGTCGGACCGTGCTGCAGCAATTGGCATGACTGTCGACGTGCCGGCGAAGCCCTCGGAGCGTGCCGTCGCATTGCTGCCCTGCGGGGGAGCGCAAATCGCCGCAGTTTTCTCCCGGGAATGGTACCTCGCGCATGGACCACAATGGGAGGAATCCCATTCGGAGCTTGTTGAGCAGCGACAGAAGCTGGATGAATTGGATGAGGCCGCAACCGAGGGTCGGCTCTCCGAGGAAGCGGCGTATCGTCGGGCCACGCTCGCGGACCTTCTCCTCGACCCTTCAGCTGCGTTGACGCGCACACGCCAGGCGCTGCGATGGCATGACACAGGCGCTGAATTGCTCCTGTTGGAAGGAAAGCTCCTGCTCTCGCTGGGGCAGGCTTCAGGGCTGGAAAGCCTGGATCGAGCCATGGCACTGGACCCGGATGCAACCATGGTCGCCTGTGAACTGGCCATACACCACCTTTACGGCGAAGGAGACGGCAAAGGGGCCGAAAAGTATCTCCGGCTGCGCAGAGACCATGAACTGCTGCTCGCCGAGGACTATGACGATCGCACCTGGATCTTCCCAAGCGACCAGCTCTCGGCGCCGTCGTACGACCCTTTGGGCATCGATGACCTTGTCTCTGTCCTCAGCAAGTACAGAAAGAAAGGTCTTCGGTGTGCCTGGCTCGTACGCAAGACAACAAGACATCGCGGTTGGGACCCCGCACACTTCCTGATTTGCGACATCGGTCCGGGCTCGCGCCTGCTTCACGACATCGATGATCTTCAGGAAGAAATCAATTCGGACCTTTTTGCCCATCCAGGTGTCGTTGCGATGGTCTGCGATTTTCAGCATGACTGGCTGAGCGATATGGCGCGTCGCGTATCTTCAGCGCAGGTGTATCCGCAGGCTCCGGCGGACGACGAGGTCCCTATCCATCGGACGCGCGCGACCTGAGTTCCGCAGAAACCGCCAACCGAGTCAGCAGCAAAGTGCCGCGTCACGCTGGATGTGACGCGGCACTCAGAGGATGAAAGGTCTGAAGCTCGGTCGTCAGCCGGCGACCCGGTCGAGGAAGGCCAGCATACGCTCGGCGATGAAGGCACCGTACTCCTCCAGGGCGAAGTGGCCGGTGTCGAGCAGATGAAATTCGATATCCTTGAGGTCGCGCTTGTAGGGATGAGCCCCCGCCTCTGGAAAGATTTCGTCGTTCCTGCCCCAGACCAGCAGGGCCGGCGGCTGATGCTGGCGGAACAGGGCCTGCCACTGCGGATAGAGCGCGACGTTGGTGCGGTAGTCGTAGAACAGGGCAAGCTGGATCTCCTGGTTGCCCGGCCGGTCGAGCAGGTACTGCACGTGCCAGAAGTTGTCCGGGCTGATCTGCGCGGGGTTTTGGGTGCCGTGGAGAAACTGCCACTGGGTGGCTTCCAGCGTCAGGAAGCCGCGCAGCGCGTCGCCGTTCTCCGCCGAGCGGTCGGCCCAGTAGGCGCGGATGGGGTCCCAGAATTCCGGCAGCCCCTCTTCATAGGCGTTGCCGTTCTGGATGATGAAGCCGGTGACGCGCCCGGGCTCGGCGGCGAACATGCGGTAGCCCACCGGTGCACCGTAATCCATCAGGTAGACGGCGTAGCGCCCGACGCCCTTGCGGTCGATGAAGGCGCTCATCACCTCGGCCAGCCGGTCGAAGCTGTAGTCGAAGTCCTCGACCGAAGGCATGGCCGAGGCCCCGAAGCCGGGATAGTCGGGGGCCAGCACATGATAGCGCTCGCCCAGAATCGGGATCAGGTCGCGGAACATATGGGACGAAGTCGGAAAGCCGTGCAGCAGCAGCACGGTCGGCCTGGAGGGATCGCCGGCCTCGCGATAGGCGATCTCGACCTCGTCGATCACGACCTTCCCGAAGTGCACGCCGTCTGCGGGCCCAATGGCAGGCGCAGCAGAGTCGTCGGCCGCGGCAGCAGCGGCCAGTCCAAGTGTCAGTGCGAGCGTCAGGGCGGTTGCACTGGCAAAACCATAGACTCGGTCAAGCATTGGTCTCTCCTTTCGGAATTCTGGTCTGGTTTTGGAGTCTGGGTTTGGGGTCGAGGTTCGGGTGCGCGACGGGGCGCCGTCAGCCGACCTTCTCAGCCGCGGCCTCGGCCCCGGCGCGCAACGCGGCGTTCTCCGCTTCCAGGCGCTGCAGTTCTTCTTTCAGCGGGGCCAGCACCGTCTCCAGTTCCTCCACCGTGAAGCGCTGGGGAATATGCTGGGGGCAGTTCCAGTCGAAGGCGGCAAGGGTGATCACAACCGCGCGCTCGGGCTTCGCGCGGTAGGCGGCGTCGTGCAGGCTGTCGACCAGCGCCGGGTCGTCGTCGCGCTCCACAATCCGGGCATGGCCCCAGACCTTCAGCCGGCGGCGGTTCGGGTAGTCGACCAGGATCAGCGAGACCCGGTCGTCGCCCTTCAGGTTGCCGACGCTGAGGTACTGGCGGTTGCCGCGGAAATCGGCATAGGCAACGGTCTTCTCGTCCAGCACCTTGAGGAAGCCCGCGGGGCCGCCGCGGAACTGAACATAGGGCCATCCGGTCTCGCTGACCGTCGCCTGAAAGAAGCCGTCGCGGGCGGCGATGAAGTCCGCCTCCCGCGCGGTCAGACTGTCGCCGCGGTCCGCCGCCGGATCGAGAAACCTGGCGTAGCTCGCGGCCGAGCCCTGGCGCGTCTGTTCGGCGCGGACGGCACCGGTGAAGGCGATCTCTGCAAAAGCGCGGGCCATGGTGCATCTCCTCTTGCGAAGGCCGCCGTGCTGCGGCCCGTGGATCTCCCGGACGGTGATGACGCCGCCCGTGCAGAGAAGATGACATCTGCCTATGTTCAGAATAATATCTCAAATTCAGAAGATATAATTCCGATTAATGGAATAATGGATCGCTTTCGAGAACTCGCTGCCTTCGTCGCCGTGGCTGAGGAAGGGGCCTTCAACGCGGCGGCACGCCGCCTCGGCAGTTCGCCGCCGGCGGTCACACGGCTGATCACCGGCCTTGAGGCGCGCCTGGGCGTGCGGCTTCTGACGCGCACCACCCGGAAAGTGACGCCGACCGAGGCGGGCCAGCGCCTGCGCGAGGATGCCCAGCGCATCCTCGCCGATCTGGAAGAAGCGGAAAGCACGGTGGCGGGATCGCAGGCCACGCCCAGCGGCCACCTGCGGGTGACGGCGCCGGTCCTGTTCGGCCAGCGTTTCGTCGCACCCGTCCTGCGCGCTTTTCTGGATGCCTATCCGGCAGTGACCGCAAGGGCGCTGTTCCTGGACCGCAACGTGAGCCTGCTGGACGAAGGCCTGGACGTGGCGCTGCGCATTGGCGACCTGCCGGACTCCTCTCTGATCGCCCGGCGGGTCGGTGCGGTCCGCCGCGTCGTGGTGGCGGCACCGGCCTATCTGAACCGCCACGGCATCCCGGCGGCACCGGCGGCGCTGCGCGATCACCGCGTCATCTTCCCGGCCAGTGTCGACGACGCACCGGTCTGGACCTTCGTGCAGGACAGCCGTCAGCAGGGCCTGCGGCTGGACCCGGCGCTGACCGTGAACACCATGCAGGCGGCCATCGACACGGCGCTTGAGGGCTGGGGCGTGACCCGGGCCCTCTCCTACCAGGTCGCCGACGCCCTGGCCGCAGGGCAGTTGGTGGAGCTGCTGGCCGGCCAGGACGAGGCTGAGATGCCGATCCACCTGCTCCACGCAGAAGGCCGGCGGGCGGCGGCCAAGATCCGCAGCTTCATCGACTTCGCCGCCGCGCGCCTGCACGGCGAAGGAGACCGCCTGCTGGCCCGCTGAAACCTCAATCGTCCTCGTCTTCCGGAAGCTGCGGCCGGCTGCGGAAGCCGAAGCCGACGACCCAGCCGACCAGGCCGCAGCAGGCGGCAAAGGCGGCAGCGAAGGCGGCCTGCCAGTTGACCGTCAGCCCCCCGTCGCCCCGCGCAACGGCAACCTTCAGCCAGGATTCCCCGGGCGGCGAGAGGATGTATCCCCCGGCCAGCAGCAGCACCGGCGCCAGGAGCACCACCCACCAGATGCGCAGTTGCCCGATCCAGATCAGCAGCAGCGCGACCGGCAGGAAAAAGAAGATGCCGCAGACGACGGCAATCCCCGCACCCACCAGAAGCGCGAGAGGGCCGGCGACCGGCCCAACCATCACCGCGATGACAAGAACCGCAAGACCCGCACCCGCGGCGTAACCCAGCAGGGCGCGCTGCAGTTGATGGACTTTGTTCATCGGCCGATCCCCGCTCGTCATGCCAGTCGTTGCACGATCCGACCCGTCTGTCGAGCGGCGGCAGCCCCTGGGTTCAAGACCGGATTCCGGAGGGCCCCGCAAGCATTGCCAAGCAGAGCCTGCTACTCCATCTTACTACTGTAGAATTCAAGGAGAACCGGCACCGGTTCGGGCAAAGCCCGGCGCGGAAGCCGGCTTTCTGGGCGCCCTTTGGAGTTTACCCGTCATGACCTATGCCGCACCGCTGGCCGAGATGCGCTTTGCCCTCAATGCCGTGGCCGATCTGCCGGAGATCGCCAAGCTGCCGGGCTACGAGGAGGCGACGCCGGACCTGGTCGACGCCATCCTGGACGAAGCCGGCAAACTGGCGGGCGAGGTGCTGGCGCCGCTGAACCATCCCGGCGACCGCGAGGGATCGGTCTACGAGAACGGGGTGGTGCGCACGCCGCACGGGTTCCGCGAGGCCTATGGTCAGTTCGTGGAAGGCGGCTGGAATGCCCTGCCCTTCGACCCGGACTACGGTGGCCAGGGCCTGCCCTGGACCCTGGCCTCGGCCGTCCAGGAGATCTGGCACGCGGCGAACCTCAGTTTCGGCATCTGCCCGCTGTTGACCGCCGGGGCCGTGGAGTTGCTGCAGGCGCACGGCGATGACGCGCAGAAGGAAACCTATCTGCCGAAGATGATCTCCGGCGAGTGGGCGGGCACCATGAACCTGACGGAGCCGCAGGCCGGTTCCGACGTCGGCGCGCTGAGAACCAAGGCGGAGCGCAACGGTGACCACTATCTGATCTCGGGTCAGAAGATTTACATCACCTACGGCGAGCACGACTTCACCGAGAACATCGTTCACATGGTGCTGGCCCGCCTGCCCGATGCACCGCCGGGCACCAAGGGCATCAGCCTGTTCCTGGTGCCGAAGTTCCTGGTGAACGCGGACCGCTCTCTCGGCCCGCGCAACGACCTGCGCTGCGTCTCCATCGAGCACAAGCTGGGCATCAACGCCTCCCCCACGGCAGTCATGGCCTACGGCGACTCCGGCGGTGCGATCGGCTATCTGGTCGGCGAGGAGAATGAGGGCATGGCCTGCATGTTCACGATGATGAACAACGCCCGGCTCGCCGTCGGCATCCAGGGTGTCGCCATTGCCGAGCGCGCCTACCAGCAGGCCCGCGCCTATGCCTTCGACCGCGTCCAAAGCCGCCCCATCGAGGGAGGCAACGGGCCGGCGGCTATCATCCGCCACCCGGACGTGCGCCGCATGCTGGCAACCATGAAAGCGAAGACCGAGGCGGCCCGGGCGCTGACCTACTGGGCCGCCGCGGCACTGGACCGCGCCAAGCGGGAGCCAGACGCCGAACGCCGCGCCGCACAGCAGGCCCTGATCGACCTGCTGATCCCTGTCACCAAGTCCTGGTGCACGGATGTCGGTTGCGACGTCTCCTCCCTCGGCGTCCAGATCCACGGCGGCATGGGCTTCATCGAGGAGACCGGCGCCGCCCAGCATTTCCGCGACGCCCGCATCCTGCCGATCTACGAAGGCACCAACGGCATCCAGGCCCTCGATCTCTTCACCCGCAAGCTGCTGCGCGACAAGGGCGCGGCCATGACGCAGCTCTTGATGGAGATGCGCGCCGGCCTGCCGGCCATGAACGGCAACAGTGACCTCACGGCCCTGCGCGCACCTCTGGCGGAAGGTCTTGAAGCGCTCGACCGGGCTGCGGTCTGGATGCTCGAAGAAGGGGGCAGGGATCTCGCGCGCGGCGCCGCCTCCGCCACCGCCTTCCAGAGTCTCTTCGGGGTCGTCCTCGGCGGCTGGCTGTTGGCAAAGGCGGCCCAGCAGAACGGCGAGAGCGACCCTTCAACCCGGGACGGCAAGATCAAGACGGCCCGGTTTTACGCCGAGAACCTGCTGGGTGAAGCGGCGGGGCTGGCAGACGCCGTCACCGGCGGCGCCGACTCGACGCTGGCTTTCGACGACGAAGACTTCTGATCGCCGGCAGGAGAAGAACCGCCGCCGGGCTTCATCAGCACCAGTGCGTTGCCGGCCAGCACCAGTAAGAGACCCGCGACGGCCTCGGGCGACCAGACGTAGCCTTCCACCAGCGTCGAGATGGCCAGCGCCACCACCGGGAACAGAACCGGGATGTAGGACGCGCGCGCCGGTCCCAGGCGGGCGACGATGGTGAGGAACCCCCAGAAGCCGACGACCGATCCGAAGAGGATGAGGTAGGCGAGCGAAACCGCGTAGGACGGCGCCGGATCCCAGGCCCATCCGCCCGCGACATCCGCCGGGGCAAAAGTCACATAGGCCGCAGTGGCCAGACCGCCGTACAGCATGCCGAAGGCGCTGACCTGAACCACGGGGATTCCCGCCTTGCTGTTGCGGCTGCCGACCACCGTTCCGCTCGATCCCATGAAGGCGCCGAACAGGGTGAGCAGGATCGCGATCAGCGTGAGGTCGGAGAGCACGAGGCCGTCCAGTTCCGGCCAGAAGACCAGGCAGAGCCCTGCGATCCCGCAGAGCGCACCGAGGCCGACGCGCCGCTCGATAGGCTTGCGGTCCACCACCCGGCCGAGCAGCAGGCTGAACACCACCACGCTCGAGAAGGCGACCGCCACCAGGCCGCTGGTCAGCCACTTGCTGGCCCAATAGAGGGGAATGTAGTTGA
The DNA here is from genome assembly GCA_001657395.1 of Rhodospirillales bacterium BBD 1991-14. Lineage (GTDB taxonomy): Bacteria > Pseudomonadota > Alphaproteobacteria > Kiloniellales > Kiloniellaceae > Pelagibius. Next base: position 227,044 of record LYSY01000010.1, read on the forward strand.
GGCAGAACAGGCAAAGCCCCTGCAGCGCCATGAACAGGTGATCCCGCGGGGCGAAGCGCAGCGGCAGGCCGCGCAGGGCACACCAGAGGAAGAGCAGCAGTGCGGCGCCGAGAAAGCGGTAGGCGACCGAGGCTTCCGGCGCCACCGGGCCGGCCTGGTACTTGATGGCGATCCAGGTGCTGCCCCAGATGAAGACGGTCATGAAGAAGATTGCCACGCTGGCCATGCCGGGATGCTCCTTGTCCGAAAGTCGACTGTCGCGCGGCGTGGAGCACCAGATAGTTTGAGAGCCTTGATATTGGCAAACCATGTTTTCTGGGTTTAGCCATCAGAAAAACTAATATAAGATAGCGAGATGAGCACGCTGCCACCGCTGAAGAGCCTGCGGGTCTTCGAAGCCGTCGCCCGCCACCTGAGCTTCACCAGGGCGGCTGACGAGCTCTGCGTCACCCAGGGCGCGGTGAGCCAGCAGGTCCGGGTTCTCGAGGACGCCCTGGGGGTCAAGCTGTTCCGGCGCCAGCACCGGGAGCTGAGGCTGACCAGCGCCGGCGAACGCTATGTGCTGGCGGTGCGGGAAGCCCTGCGCCTGATCGGCGCCGCCACGGCGGAGCTGCGCAAGGACCGCCAAGCGGGCCGGCTCACCCTCTCCTGCCTGCCGAGCTTCGCCCACAAGTGGCTGATGCCGCGGCTCGGCGACTTCATAGAGACGCACCCGGAGATATCGCTGCGCATCCACACCAGCTTCGAGGTGGTGGACCTGGCGCGCGACGGCATCGACTGCGCCATCCGTCACGGGCCGGGGGGCTATGCGGACCTCTTCGCCGAAGTGCTGCTGACCGAGGAACTGACGCCCATGTGCAGCCCGGCCGTAGCCGGGCGGCTGGCCCGGCCCGAAGACCTCGCCGGCGAGACCCTGCTGCGCGACTTCGGCACCGAGTGGGACGATTGGCTGGAACATGCGGGACTGGCGGCCGGACGCTTTACCATGGGGGCCGAGTTCCTCGACAGTTCCATGGCGATGCAGGCCGCCATCGACGGCCGCGGGATCATTCTGGGGCACACGGCCCTGGCCCGCGACGACCTAGACGCCGGCCGCCTGGTCGCCCCTTTCGAGGCGCGCGTGCCCTACGACTGCGCCCACTGGTTCGTCTGCCTGCCGGGCCGGGAGACCACGGCGGAGGTGCAGGCGCTGCGCGGCTGGCTGAAGCAGCAGGCGGCGGATTTCCCGGCACCGGCCATGGGAGCTCAGCGGCGCAGGGTGCCACAACCCTTGCCCTTCGACTGAGCATCCGCCAAGACCAATGAGATGAAGAACTCAGAGAACCTCGGCCCCTGCCCCATCTGCGGCCGCGCGATGATCGAGGGGCCCAGCGTCGACCGGCACCATTGGGTGCCGCGCAAGGAGGGCGGTGTCGAGGCAGCCTTTCTGCATGTGGTCTGCCACCGGATGATCCACCGGCTGTTCGATGAAAAGGCGCTGGCGGCGGACTTCACCGACCCCGCCGCCCTGCGCGACCATCCGGACATCAGGCGGTTCATCGCCTGGGTGCGCCGCCAGCCGGCGGACTACGTCGACTGGCCGAAGAGCCCGCGCGGACGCAGGCGCGGCTCGGGGCGCGGCTCAGGTCGCAGCTCTTCAGGGCGCCGCCCGGCACGCTGACCGGAGTGGCCGTCCGGACGCAAAAAATGGCCCGGTGCCGGGAGTGATCGGCACCGGGCTATAGCTGCGGACATTGCTTCGGAAAGCCTCCGAAATGCCCGCTCCGGTCCAACTGGGCTAAGACCGGGTCTGCCGCTCGGAAGGCCAAGAGTTATGGTGGGGACCACCTCCCGAAGCGCGACAGATGCGCCACCCTATAGCCCTGCCGAGTGCCGCTGCCTTGACGCAGATCAATTCATCAGAGGTCGCTTAAAGGCGCATTGAATCCCTCGGCTGGCGGGTCCTGCGAAGGCTTGATCTTCGCCCGCCGGGCCGACACCATGCGCGCGCAGCGGCGCCGGCTCAGCGGCGCTCTGCGGGACGAAAAAGAACAACACAGACTGGGGGGACGCGGCGCCATGGCCGACGGCAACAGCATTCTGGCAATCGATCAGGGGACCACCAGCACCCGGGCCATTCTGTTCTCGCCCGAAGGGCGGATTCTGGGCCAGGCGCAGCAGGAACTGCCCCAGCACTTTCCCCAGTCCGGCTGGGTCGAGCACGACGTGGAAGACATCTGGCGCGACACCCTGAAGGTCTGCGAGGGGGCCGTGGCCGATGCCGGAAAAACCATCGCCGACGTCGCCGCCATCGGCATTACCAACCAGCGCGAAACCACGGTGATCTGGGACCGTGAGACCGGCAAGGCGATCCACAAGGCGATCGTCTGGCAGGACCGCCGCACTGCCGGCCTCTGCCAGGACCTGCGGGCCGCCGGGCACGAAGACCTGTTCCGCCAGCGCACCGGGCTGCTGCTGGACCCCTACTTCTCCGGCACCAAAATCGCCTGGCTGCTGGACAAGGAGCCGGGCACCCGCGCGCGGGCCGAACGGGGCGAGCTGGCGTTCGGCACCATCGACTGTTTCCTGCTGTGGCGCCTGACCGGCGGCCGTGTCCATGCCACCGATGCGACCAACGCGGCGCGCACCCTGATCTATGACATCAAGCGCCAGATCTGGGACAAGGACCTGCTGGAGCTCCTCAAGATCCCGGAGAGCCTGCTGCCCGAGGTGCGCGCCAGCGATGCCGACTTCGGCACCACCGAGGCCGGCCTGCTGGGCGCCGCCCTGCCTATCGGCGGGATCGCAGGCGATCAGCAGGCCGCAACCGTCGGCCAGGCCTGCTTCGAAACCGGCATGATGAAGTCGACCTACGGCACCGGCTGCTTCGCCCTCTTCAACACCGGGAAGAACCTGGTGCACTCCCAGAACCGTCTGCTGTCCACCATCGCCTACCGCCTGGGCGACGAAACCACCTATGCCCTGGAGGGCAGCATCTTCGTCGCCGGCGCCGCGGTGCAGTGGATGCGCGACGGCCTCGGCATCATCCAATCGGCGCAGGAAACCGAGGCTCTGGCCAAGCAGGCCGACACCCGCCAGCGGCTCTATCTCGTGCCCGCCTTCACCGGCCTCGGCGCGCCATACTGGGATGCGGAGGCGCGCGGCGCCGTCTTCGGCCTTACCCGCGCCAGTGGTCCGGCGGAAATCGTGCGCGCCGGGCTGGAGGCTGTCTGCTACCAGACCCGCGACCTCCTGGAGGCGATGCGTGCCGACGGCGCCGCCGGGCTGGAGGCGCTGCGCGTCGACGGCGGCATGGTGGCCAACGACTGGATGCTGCAGATGCTGGCCGACATTCTGGGCGTCGCCGTGGAACGGCCCAAGGTGGCGGAGACCACGGCCCTGGGGGCGGCCTGCCTGGCCGGTCTCAGCCGCGGCCTGCTGCCGGACGTGGAAGCCATCGCCGGCCAGTGGCAGTGCGACGCCCGTTTCGAACCCCAGATGGCCGAAGACGAGCGGGAGGAGCGTTATGCCGGCTGGCAGGACGCCGTGGCGCGGGTGCGCAGCGCCGGCTAGCACCGCCCAAAGGGATGACGGAACGGCCTCAGACTGGATTCCGTTAACCCGCCGGGCTTAGACTTCGCCAGTCGTGCACCTTGGCGGCCGGAAGACGCCGAGGCCATGAAGCGGAGAGGCGGAGCATGGAATCTGTCAGCCTGAAAATCGCCGAGATCTACGTGCCGGCCAAGCGCAAGCGCACCCTGAAGGCCGAGACGGTCGAAGCGCTGGCCGAAAGCATTATGGAGGAAGGCCTGAAGATGCCGATCTCCGTACGCCAGGGCAACGGCCGCTATGTCCTTCAGGAAGGCCTGCACCGCCTCGAGGCCTGCCGTGCGCTCGGCGAGGAGACCATCGACAGCATCATCGTCCGCGCCCGCCAGCACTGAGACAATGCCGCAAGCGCCTCCGAGTTGGCTGCCCCCGAGTTGGGCCAGGGCATCCTCAAATCCAGGGCATCCTCAAATCCGGGGCAAGCTCAGAAGAATCCCAGCTGACCGGCCACGAAGCCCAGGATCACCGGCAGCGGCAGCGCCAGGACAAAGCGCTGCAGCGCCGGCAGGCGGCCGACGATCGGCACCTCCCAGACCAGCAGGCGGTTCAGGTTGTAGAGCGACCAGGCGGTGACGAAGGCCATGATCTGCGGCGCCCCGGCCCCGACCTCCAGCGCCGCGCCGCCGACCGCAAAGGCCAGCATCGGGCCGCCGGGGGTCAGAGCCCCGATGAGGCTGGCCAACAGCAAACCGGCAAGACCGGTGTCGCGGCCGACGAAGGCGGCGACCCATTCCGGCGGTACCAGCGCAGCGATGAAGCCGGCGCCGATGACGGCCAGCACGATGCGCGGAGCCACCGAAAGGGCCTGGTCGCGCGCGATGCGCAAGGCCTGCGGGATGGCACCGGCGCCGCGCCGATAGGCCAGCATCCCGAGACCGAGAACCGCGCCGTAAAGGAGCACGGAGGCGATCAGGATGCTCACTCGCCGCCCTCCTGTTCCCTTGCCTGTTCTTTGGGCGTCCGCTCCGCCGCCTGCTTCGCCTTTCCGAAGAGCTGACGGGCCAGCCAGCCCAGCAGCAGCGGCAGCAGCAGGCTGAGGCCGTAGCGCAGCAGAACGAAGTCGTTGTCGAAGAACGACATCTCCCACACCAGGGTACGGTTGACGCTGAGCAGGGCCCAGCCGGCGATGAAGGCGGTGGCCGTGCCGATGTCCGCACCGGCGGCACCGAGCGCGACGGCCAGCGGAAAGGTCATCATCGGCCCGCCCGGCAGCAGCGCGCCGGCAACAGCCGCCAGGGCCAGGCCCTTGAAGCCGGAGCGCGACCCCATCCAGCGCGCCACCTGCTCGCGCGGCAACAGCACCGTCAGCAGTCCCGCCAGCAGAACGCCGGCCAGGACCTTCGGGGAGATGGCAGCGAGCAGCCAGAGATCGTCGTGCAGAACCTGCCAGAAGACCTCCGGCCCCTTCAGCAGATAGCAGAGGGCGCCGGCCGCAAAGGCGACAACAAGGACGATCAGCAGACCGGCGTCGGCTTTGCGCCGCACCGGGCCTGACGACGGCGTCGACAAAGGTTTGGGTCCGCTGGGTAAAGGAAATCGCGAAGACGGCAGCGTAGCACCGGCGGGCCTTGCCTCACCAGCGGCCTGCCTGCATGCCGCCCTTACCGTATAAGCATGCGACAGATAAAATATTTTATTTCAATATCTTACGATGCGAAGCTTTGATTCTACAACAAACTATCGAGCCGGACGGATGGGTCAGAGCCTCAGGGAGATTCTTCCGGCAGTTCCGCCTCCGCCTCGGTTTCCCGGTGGCGCACGTCGGAGGAACTCGTCTCGCGGTGCCAGTCTTCTACGGCGGTCCAGGCCTTGATGCCGGAGGGCATGGGCGGCGAACGCCGCCTTACGCCGAGCGCCGCCAGCACGTCGGCAGAGTGGATCTTGCGGCCCTCCTCGACAAAGGCTGCACGAACCAGAGCCAGCGCCGAAATCCGGCCGTCCGCCATGAAGACCTGCTCCATGTAGACGAAGTCCTCGTCCCAGCACACCACGCGGGTATGCAGTTCGAAAACCTGCAGCGGCCGGAGAGAGCGGCGAAAGGTGATCGTCTGGGCGGCGACGACGGGCATCCAACGGCGCTGGCGAAAGATCTTCAGGGAGCCGTTGCGGGCCATGAGATCGATCCGCCCCAAGTCCATGACGGTCAGATAACGCCCGTTGTTCATATGAAGGTTGAAGTCGAGATCGTTGGGCCAGACCCGCAGGCGGATGACCGAAACGTCGAGGACACCCAGGGCCGACCCGAACCGGGCGGCCAGCAGCACCTTGATCAGACGAAGGATGAGGTTCATCGCAAAAGGGGCCACCCCGCCCCAACTTTTCCGCCGGTCCCATCGCCGGTGCGGAGGCGCGCCGCCACATTGGACGCCGCTCCTGCCTCCGGCTTGCAAAGAGAGGCGCAAACGCGCCAAACTTTCAACAGAAACAAACGGCTTTCGAGGATGGACCACCCCGCGGCCGGCGGGGGCCCGGGGTGGTTGACGCCGCAGTCCCGGAACCCGACCGGAAGAATGCGGAAAGGGGAAGTGCCATGCCGGATTCAATCGCCGTCACCGCCGACAACCGCGCCCACTACCTGGTGCGACCGCTGCGCCGAAGCGACCGCAGGCTGATCGAACAGGCGCTGCGCCTGCTTTCGGCGCGCACGCTCTATGCCCGCTTCCATACGCGCGGCACACGGCTCTCGCCCCGCGAGATCGACTATCTGGTGAACACCGACGAGCGCGACCATGTGTCCTGGCTGGTGCTCGACCCGGCCCAGCGCCCCGAGGACCGCCCCCACCACTGTCCGGGCGGCCTGCCCATTGCCCTTGGGCGCTATGTCCGCGACCCGGAGACGCCGAGCCGCGCCGAGGTCGCCCTGACGGTCTGCGATCACCATCAGGGGCGCGGCGTTTCAAAAGTTCTGCTCGGCGCCCTCGCCGCCTCCGCCCACGGCGCCGGGGTCGCAAGCTTCTGCGGCAGCCTCCTGGCCGAGAACCACGCCATGCGCAGCCTGATGCAGGATCTGGGTGCGACCCTCAGGGTGCAGGACGGGACCATCTGGGCGGAGGCCCCGGCCGATCCCTGGCGGCTGCCGGACAACGGCACCGTGCGGCGCATCCGCCGCGTGGCCGCCCAGGTCGACGCGGGCCTGGGCGCTCAGCGGCGCTCGGCCAGTAACGCAATAATGCGCTCGTAAAGCTGGTCGTCCTGCTCGGCCGCCTGGGTGATGGAGTTGTATTCATCGACCGTCAGGCCCTGCGCCTCGACCTCGGCAATCATCTTCTCGGTCGCTTCACGGGTCAGCGCCGCCGCCTCACCCGAGGTCTGCGCTCCCTCGATGCGCGGCTGCCAGGCCTGGTCGATTTCCTGGATCTTCACCACCGCATCGACATAGGCCTCGAGCTGGCCTTCGCTGTAGTCGGCGGTATCGGCCTGGGCGAACTGCATCAGCAGGCTGCCTCCGGCAGTTTCCGCGCGGTCGGACAAAACCCCGAAAGACAGGGTAAAAGCGAAAGCAAGTGCGCCAAGCACCAGGAATCTCGACATCGGCAGGTCCTTTCTCGTCTTGGGCCCAGATCGAACCCGGGCCCGGCGCATTGCCGGTCGGTTCATGCGTGGACGCATGACCGCTGCACTACCGGGCCGCAAAGCTCCCTACCAGGGATGACGGCGGCGCTGCGCACCTATTCCAGACGCACTGAACGCGGGAGAACGGCCGGGTCCCGGGGGTGGCCGTGCGAGACCGTTCTGCGGCTTGGCCGCAGCCCGTGGCAACCCCGGCCCGTGGGGGCGGGCAGACCCGAAATTGTCACGCAGGCGGCGTTGTCAGCGCTCATGGGCTGTGGTCCCTTTGACGGCAAGAATGCAGGGACCGGCCCGGCGCCGTCGTCGTAACACTCAAAGGATGCCCGCCGAAAAAGGGCTCCGCCAGACGACGAGACCGGGCCACGAGACCGGGCCACGAGACCGGGCCACGAGACCGGGCCACGAGACCGGGCCACGAGACCGGGCCACGAGACCGGGCC
>LYSY01000011.1 GCA_001657395.1 Rhodospirillales bacterium BBD 1991-14
GACCGGGCCACGAGACCGGGCCACGAGACCGGGCCACGAGACCGGGCCACGAGACCGGGCCACGAGACCGGGCCACGAGACCGGGCCACGAAAAGCTGAGAGGGGGCAATCGATGACCAAAGCGATCGGACGCAGCCTGCGGAGCCGCCCCTGGACGCAGCTGGCGATAGGGTGCACGGCAGCCCTGCTGGCCGTGCTTGCCGCGGCAGCAGCACCTCAGGCCGCCACCTTGGACAGCATCCGCGAGACCGGCCAGTTGAAGATCGGCTTCCGCGACGATGCGGCCCCCTTCTCCTTCCAGCGCGACGGGCAGCCGGCCGGCTACAGCGTGGCGCTCTGCCGGGCCGTCGGCGGGGCGCTGCAGGAGAACCTCAATCTCGACACGCTCGACATCGCGTTCATACCCGTCACCGTGGAGGATCGCTTCGACGCCTTGAAGGAGGGGCGCATCGACCTGCTTTGCGGCGCCACCACCGTCACCCTGGAGAGGCGTCAGGCGGTGGACTTCAGCCTCCTCACCTTCATCACCGGCGCAAGCGTGCTGTACCGCCAGGGTGGCCCCTCAAGCTTCACGGCCCTGGAGGGCGAGAAGGTCGGCGTGCGGTCGGGCACCACGACCGACGAGGGTCTTCGCCGCGCCCTCGCCGAAGCGGGGATCGGTGCGGAGGTGGTCTCCATCGCCAGCCACGAAGCAGGCCGGGATGCCCTGGAGTCCGGGGAGATCGCGGCCTACTTCGCCGACCGGGCGATCCTCATCATGCTCGCGCGCGACGCGGCGGAACCGGCCAATCTCGTGCTCTCGCAGCGGTTCTTCTCCTACGAGCCCTACGCCCTCGCCATGCGCCGGGAGGATAGCGCCTTTCGTCTGGAGGTCGACCGCGCGCTGGTGAAGACCTATCGCACGCCGGCCATTGTACAGATCTACGAAGCAAACTTCGGCAAGGCGCGGATGAGCGACCTGCTGCGGGCCATGTATACCCTGCAGAGCCTTCCCGACTAGACCGCAAAGGCATAGGCTAAGCATAAGCTGCAGTCTGCAACGCCGGCTTCCGCGGCATATCGGACATGGATGGTCCGAGAGGCACCGCGCCGCTCGAACACAAAACGGCAATTGTGCAGCCTCCGCAACCGGCCGCTACAACGGTCGGTACAACGCTCATGGATCATAGAGACCGGTCGGCGTGGCACCATGCTCCGAACCCCTGATCCCAGCACGACCCTTTCGGAAGCCACGCAGTCTCTTCGACGGACGCGCGACGATGTTCCTTCGAGTTCAGGCACGCAATCAAGGAGACCTGCCCTGCATGACAAACACCCGTCCGAGGCTGCGGGCGGCCTCGTCTCGTTCGCCTGCAATCGCTGACAGAATTGCCGCGCTCGACCCTGAAAACGACTATGAGGAGATCGCCCGTCTTCTCTATGCCTACGAGTTCTCCTGGGACATCGAACGCGCGCTTGAGTTCGCCCTTTTCCGAACCTACGCCGTGCCCTCGATCTCCGGACTTCTGGCAAAGACCGGGGAATTCGAAACCCGGCCGCGCAAACGCTATGACGATACCGAACTCATTCTGGCCGAGACCATCGAGCACGGCCTGGACAGCCCACGAGGGCGCAGATCGATCGCCAGGATGAATGCCATGCACGGGCGGTTCCGGATCGACAACGCCGACATGCTTTACGTCCTGTCGACCTTTATCTGCGAGCCGATCCGTTGGCTCGACCGCTTCGGCCGCCGCCGCATGACCGAGAACGAACAGAGGGCGTGGTTCCTCTATTATCGCGGCCTGGGCGAGCGTATGAAGATCCGGGACATACCAGACCAGCTCGCCGAACTGATGCACTGGAACCAGGAGTACGAGGCGGTCAACTTTCAGTTCTCGGAGTCGAATCGTCGGATCGCGGAGATCACCCGCGATCTGCTCCTCGGCTTCTATCTGCCGCGCTGGCTGATCTGGGCCGGCCGGCCGGCTGTCCGCGCGTTCCTCGACCGGCCCTTGCTGGAAAGTATGGGCTTTAGGCCTGCTCCCGCCTGGCTGAGGCGATTGGCGCTGGCGGCCTTGCGGACCCGCGCCAGCGTCCTGAGGCAGCTTCCCCTCCGCCGCAGTCCCCGTCTTCTGACTCAGGTCCCGCGTCCGACATACCCGGAAGGTTACCGGATCGAGGAACTCGGCACCTTCCGCTCGGCAGAGGCCCCATCGAAAGAGCCTGCGGGCTGATGCCGTTGGGAAGGCGGTGGGCGGGGCCGCTCTCCCTTCGGCGGACTAGAAGCTCTCCACCCAGGGCCGCAGTTCGACGCTGCTCGACCATGCGCTGGGGTGCTGGAGATGGGTCTGGTAGTAGGTCTCGGCGATGGCCTCGGGGTCCAGGCGGGCATTGCCGGCGTCGCTGCCGATGGCGCCGTCGATCACGAAGTGGGCGACGTGAATGCCTTCCGGCTGCAGGGCCCGGGCCATCGACTCCGCAAGGGCGCGCAGGCCGTACTTGGCAACCGCAAAGCCGGCCGAAAGCGGGAAGGCCTTCATGCTGGCGGTCGCGCCGGTGAAAAGAATGGTGCCGGCCTTGCGCGGCTGCATGCGCCGCGCCGCCTCGCGGCCGACCAGGAAGCCGCCGAAACAGCCGCGCATCCAGGCGTCGATGAACTCCTGCGCTTCGATATCGGTGATCGGCTTGCGCACCCGGCCCGAAGCGTTGAAGACCGCAACGCCGGCAGGCCCCAGGTCGCGTTCGGCGGCCTCGAAGAGCGCGACGACATCATCCTCAGCCGTAGCGTCGGCACGGTAGGCCTTGGCTGTGCCGCCGGCCTGCTCGATCTCCGCGACCAGCGGGGCCAGACGTTCAGGGTTGCGCGACGCCATCGCCACCGCATGGCCGCCCGCCGCAAAGCGCTTCGCCACGGTACCGCCGAGCCCCGGCCCGACCCCGACAACCACGCAAGACCCCTGCTCCGCCATCTTCCACTCTCCCAGTTATCCAATCTTCGAACCTGCCGCCAGACTAACGCAGATGCCGGCAGACACCAGAGCGGACTAAAGCGGATCCGCTCTAGCGCGTGAGCAGACGCGTCTGACCCGGCGTGCGGTCCTGCCAGCCTTCGCGTTCCAGCTCGGGGTCCAGGTGCTCTTCCTCCGGGTAGCCGAGGCAGAGGTAGGCGACGAGGCACCAGCGTTCCGGCACCGAGAGGGCCGAAGCGACAGCCCGCGGCTCCAGGATCGACACCCATCCCAGCCCGATGCCGGCGGCCCGCGCCGCCAGCCACAGCGTATGCACCGCGCAGACCGCGGAGTACTGCAGGGTTTCAGGCATGGTGCGGCGGCCGAGCCCCTGGCCGGCCTCCGGTGCCAGCTCGGCGAAGACCGCGAGCTGCTCCGGCGCCTCCCTCAGGCCGGCAAGCTTCAGCCGCGCATAGAGGGCGGCCCGGCTGCCCGAGTAGTCCGCCAAGGCGGCGGCATTGGCAGCCTCGAAATTGGCGATGATCTTGTCCCGCAGACCCGGGCTCGTCACCCGCACGAAGCGCCATGGCTGGCTCAGGCCGACACTCGGCGCCAGCTCCGCCAGCGCCAGGAGGCGCTCCAGCAAACCCTCGGGCAGGGCTTCCGGGCGGAACCGCCGGACGTCCCGGCGCCAGCGCAGCAGCGCTTCGAACTGCGCCTGGAATGCCGCATCGAAAACCGGTGCCGAGGATTGGGACGCCGAAGGCTGGGGCGCCGAAGACTGGGGCGCCGAAGACTGGGACGATAAGGACTCCGTGGTCATGCGCGCCACTATCCATCCCCGCCGCCGTCCCCGGCAAGCCCAACCGTCGATCACCTCGCCGAAACCCTCATTCAACGGCGGGACAAGCAGTTGTGAAGAGACGCCGTCACTCTTTTGGCGTAGGCTTAGGAAAACAAACGGGTCTCGGCTCCCTCGCGGCCGGCGACCGAAGCCAGGCGTCAGGCCGGGATTGGGCCGTACACACCCACACCGTAACTCTGCGAGGGACGACCCATGGAGACTATCCGTAACCCCATTGAATGGGGCATGGACGCGCTGAAGGAAGCGGCCCAGACGGTGGAAGGCGTCGCCGGTTCGGCGCAAGACAGCGAAACGGCCGCCGGCACGCGTCCGGCCATCCGAAAGATCACAAGCGACGACCTGCGCGATGCGGTCGCCCTCGGCTTCGCCGATTTCACCGCCTTCCGCAGCGACGTGATCTTTCTCTGCATCATCTACCCCCTGATCAGCCTGGTGCTCATCTACTCCGTCTTGAATTACGATCTGCTGGCGCTGCTCTTCCCGCTGGCCTCCGGCTTCGCCCTGGTCGGACCGGTGGCCGCCATCGGGCTCTACGAGATGAGCCGCCGGCGCGAGCGCGGCCTTTCGGCGAGCTGGGTCGATGCCTTTGCCATGGTGCGCTCGCCGTCGTTTGGCGCCATCGCAATTCTGGGCTTCATCCTGCTGACCCTCTTCCTGCTGTGGCTGGGGGCGGCCCAGTTGATCTACATGCTCACCCTCGGTCCGGAGCCGCCGCTCTCTGCCGCCGCCTTCCTCTCCGACGTGCTGACGACGGGTGCGGGCTGGACCATGATCGTCGTCGGTATGGGCGTCGGCTTCCTCTTTGCGCTCGTCGTGCTGATGATCAGCGTGGTCTCCTTCCCGCTGCTGCTGGACCGGCCGCTCGGCATCGGCGCCGCGATCAGCGCGTCGCTGCGCGCCGTACTGGTGAACCCCGGCGCCATGGCGCTCTGGGGGCTCTTCGTCGCTGCCGCCCTGGTGCTGGGATCGATCCCGCTGTTCCTGGGACTCGTTGTGGTGCTGCCGGTGCTCGGCCACGCCACCTGGCACCTCTACAGAAAGGTGGTGCGGGTATAACGGGTCAGCAGCCGTTCAGGGAGACGGACCGGCAGCGACGCCCCGGTTTCGATTGGGACCTCTTCGCCTCCTGGGACTGGCGCTTCAGGGCAGACCCCCGACAAGGCGCCCGCCGGGCGGCGCAATGACGCTGTCCGATAGGCGCCCGGGACGCCCAAAGCCTGCTTTTCCGCCGTTCCTCGCCCATTTGTGTGCAATGCAACATAACTTTCCTTGACTTCGGCCCCGGAAAGGCGCATCTAGCGGCCAACGACATCTCGCGATCGCGCGAAAGGCCCTCCTGGCGGGGCGCCTCTCATCCCGAGATCCATCTTCCAGAAAAACTTTCCGTTTGCTCCAGGTGCGCGTGGACCACGGTAACGCGCTCACCGGCGTTTCGCCGGCCCGCAGGGGCCGCGATGCCCGGCGCAAAAGGACTCTGTTTTGAATACCTCTACGCAGACCAACGATATCCCCGAGAACACGCCCGCTGCCTCAGAAGGCAAGGGTGTAACCTTCACTGCTCTCGGCCTGGCCGAGCCGCTGCTGCGCGCCCTTGACGCCGCGCAATACGTCACGCCGACACCCATTCAGGCACAGGCGATCCCGGTCTTGCTGAAGGGCCGCGACATGCTGGGCATCGCCCAGACCGGCACCGGCAAAACCGCCGCCTTCTCCCTGCCGCTGCTGCAGCGCCTGGCCGAGAACCGGGAACACGTCGGCCCCAAGGCGACCCGTGCCCTGATTCTGGCGCCGACCCGCGAACTTGCCGTGCAGATCGGCGACGCGCTCAAGGTCTACGGACGCCAGCTGAAGCTGCGCCACACCGTGATCCTGGGCGGCGTCTCCCAGCACGGCCAGGTGCGCGCGCTGTCGCGCGGGCTGGATATCGTCGTGGCGACGCCGGGCCGCCTGATGGACCTCCTGGAGCAGCGCCACCTGCGTCTCGACAAGGTCTCCCACCTCGTACTCGACGAAGCCGACCGCATGCTGGACATGGGCTTCATCCGCGATGTCAGAAAGATTGTCGCCGCCCTGCCGGCGCGCCGCCAGTCGCTCTTGTTCTCGGCGACCATGCCGCCGGAGGTCGCCAAGCTGGCAGCGGATATGCTGCACAATCCGCAGCGCATCGAGGTAACGCCGCAGAAGGTCACGGTGGAGCGCATCGCCCAGTCAGTGCACCATGTCGCCACGGCGCAGAAGCGCGCCCTGCTGGTTTCCCTGATGCAGGACCCGGCACTGAAGCGCGTCATCGTCTTCACCCGCACCAAGCATCGCGCCAACCGCGTCGCGGAACAGTTGCAGAAGGCCGGTGTCACTGCTGACGCGATTCACGGCAACAAGTCGCAGAACGCCCGCCAGCGCGCCCTCGACGCCTTCCGCAAGGGGCGCGTGCGGGTGCTGGTCGCCACCGACATCGCCGCGCGCGGCATCGACGTTTCGGACGTTACCCATGTCATCAATTACGAACTGCCCAACGAGCCGGAAAGCTACGTTCACCGCATCGGGCGCACCGCGCGCGCCGGCGCGGACGGCACCGCGATCTCCCTCTGCGACGGCAGCGAGCGGGCCCTTCTGCGCGACATCGAACGCCTGACCCGGCAGCGCCTGACGGTGATCGGCGATGAACCCGCCAACGACAATCCCGAGCGCAGCCGACCCGTGCGAGGCCGCGGACGCGGCAACGCAGAGGCAAAAACACAACGCCCGCCGCGCAAGCGCAGCCGCCGCTCCACGCAGGGGCGCGGGAAAGCCGCCAAGACGGAAGCGGCGAAAAGCGGGGAAAGCAAGTCTCCGGCGCCGAAGGCAAAGCGTTTGAAGAAGAAGCGGGCAAAGACGCAGGGGGGCGATACCTCCGGCCACGGGCCCTTCAAAGGCCGCCGCTCGGCACCGAAGAACACGAACAGGCCGCGCCGTCCGCGGGCGGCCTGAGCGAAGGGAATCCGAGCAAGGTCCGGGCCGAGCAAGGTCCGGGCCGAGCGAGATCCGGGCGCCGCCCGTCGGCTGGCCGCAGACGGACGGCCGCCCCGGTTCCCCCTTCTCAGCCCCTGCTCCGCGCCGGAGCGGACCTTAACCATACGGCTGCAGCGGTTCCGCCGCCTTTGGTTGCGGTGATCGACGGCATTGGCTACGGCTGCAATCACCGATAGAATGTCGGACGGATCGCGGGGGTCAACCGCGGCGGCCCGGGACAGCCCGGGTCAGGGTTGGTGCGTAGAACTTTGCGTGCAGGGAAAACTCGGGACATGGCTCCAGCTCGTCTTTTAGCGGCGACGGCAATCGCCCTTGCGGCAACCGCAGGGGCGGCGCTGCTGCCAATGCCGGCCCTGAGTCAGACGCCGGAGGCCGGCGCCTGCGCCGAGGGCCAGGGTGCGCTCGACTTCGGCCTCCCCGATGTTGCCGTCTCCGCCTTGACCCGCTGTCTTGCCGAAGGCGGCCTGAGCACACGCAAGCGCAGCGACGTTCTGGCGGCGCGTGGCCATGCCTATCTCGCTCGGGACGACTACCAAGAGGCCATAGCGGACTACAGCGAGGCCCTGGGGCTGGGAGGGGACGACACCAATCTGCTGATCCAGCGGGGCCGCGCCCACTATTTCAGCGAGGACAACGAGTCAGCTCTTGCCGACCTTAACCGCGCAGTCGCCCTCGATCCCGAGAACCCGGATGCGCTTTACTACCGCGGCCGTGTCTTTCACGAGCAGGAGCGCCATCACGACGCGATCGTCGACTTCGCCAGCGTGGTCCGGGTCGACCCCGAAGCCGACTCCGCACATTACTTCCGCGCGCGCAGCCTTGCGGCCCTCGGCCGCGACGCGGAAGCGATCGCCAGCTATCAGCGGGCCATCGAGCTAAATCCCTTCGACAGTTGGGCTTTCAACAGCCGCGGCAACCTCTATCTCGACAGGGGCGACTTCGACCTGGCGATCCTGGACTACGAGCAGGTGATCGAGATCGAGCCGCACGAGGCTTTCGGCTATTTCAACCGGGGTGCCGCCCTCACCGAACTGGGGCGCCATGAAGAAGCGCTCTCGGATCTCGAAACCGCCCTGCGTCTCGACCCCGGCGATTCCGACACCTACGTCCAGCGCGGAATCATCCTTGCCGAGCAGGGCGAGTACGACAAGGCGGAAGCCGACTACCACGAAGCCCTGCGTCTGGATCCGGACAACCACTGGGCGCTGAACAACCTGGGCAACAGCCGTTCAGACCAGGGTTTCTACGACGAGGCCATCGCCGAGTTTACAGCCGCCTTGGAGATCAGACCGAATTACACTGCTGCCCTCTACAACCGCGGGCTCGCGAAGTACCGCGCCAACGACTTCGAGGCAGCGGAGGAGGATTTCGCCAGAGCGCGCAGCCTGGACGCGGAGGACCCCGATCTCCTCTACATGAGCGGTCGCAATGCCTACTTCCTGGACCACAACGAAACCGCGGCTAAGTACTTCAGTGCTGTCCTGAAGCTCAACCCGGGCCACGGCAGCGCCTTCGTCGCCCGAGGCCTGGCGCTGCACGATCTCGACCGCTACGAAGAGGCCCTCGACGATTTCAGCAGCGCGCTCGCGTTGGACCCGGACAACACCTGGGCGCTCAACAACCGCGGCCGCACACTGAACGCGCTCGGTCGCTATGAAGAGGCTATTCCCGTCCTCACCAGCGCCATTACCCTGGAGCCGGATTACGCCAACGCGTTTTCCAATCTGGCGGAAGCTCAAACCGCCTTGGAGGAGTTCGACGCGGCCATCGAAAACTACAGCACCGCCCTTCGGCACGACCCGGAGGACGTCGACGTGCTGGTCTATCGCGGCCAGATCTATAACGAGCAGGAGCGGTTCGACCTCGCCCTGGAAGACTTTGACAAGGCGCTCCTCCTCGACCCCGAAAACCCCTGGGTCTGGAACAATCGCGGCATTGTTTTCGCCGACAAGGGCGAACCCGATGCCGCCATTGCCGAGTACGGGAAGGCTATTACCCGGGACCCCGGCTACTACCCGGCCATCTTCAACCGTGGTCTCGCCCACTGGAAACTGCAGGATCTCGACGCAGCCTTCGACGATTTCAGCGAGACGCTGAAGATCGTACCGGAGGACCTGGACGCCCTCTACTCCCGCGCCGACCTGCTCTATGAAATGGGCCGTTTCGAGCAGGCCGTCGAAGACTACAGCCAGACCATCACGCTCGAACCGGACAACCCCTGGGCCTTTTATTCGCGCGGGCTGTCCTTCGCCAACCTGCGCCAGAGCCAGTCCGCGCACGCCGACTTCGAGCAGGCCATTGCGGTCAGCAAAGAAGCTGACAGGGCCGCGATGGCCGAAGACATCTGCGAGCAACTCGTCGCCGAGAGACACATCGCCCTCTCCCTGCGCTACTGCCGCCGCGCCCTGACGGAGTAGCGCAGAGAACGAAGAGCCGGCGTCTGCGGACCTGCGTCAGGGCCGGCAGACGTAGTAGTAGTTGACCGGGTCGTGCTCCAGTTCATGCGCTTCAACGGCGCCGAACCCGGCCTCGGCGAAGTAGCGCTCTGCCGTCTCGCGGCCCCACATGGCACCCAGCCCCTCGCCGCCCTGCGCCAGCGAAACCGTCATGCAGTGCATGCAGGAAACCGTGTAGAGCATGGGTCCCAGGGGATGGTCGCGATCCAGGTGGTGGTGGCTCGACCCCTTGATGTCCTGGGCCAGATAGACGCCGCCCTCGGCAAGGGCGCGGCGAATGCCCTTCAGCAGGCGCAGCGGCTGGGCCTGATCGTGCACGGCATCGAAGGTGGTGACGAGATCGAAGGCGGCCTGCGGCGCGGTGGCGTCGAAATCACTGAGGTCGCGGGCCTCATAGGTCACGTTGGCGAGCCCCTTGCGCTGCGCCTCCGCGCGCGCCCAGCCGGTGACCTCTTCCGAGAGATCGAAGCCGGTGAAGCGGCTCTTGGGGAAGCGTTCGGCCATCAGCATCAGCGCGCGGCCTCGACCGCAGCCGGCATCCAGCACCCGGATGCCCGCCTCAAGACGCGCGATCAGCTCGGGGACCAGGGGCAGGATGTCGCTGATGAGGGCCGGCAGCACGGCCTGCCCGCTGTCCTCGGCCATCACTTCATGGAAGCGGCTGTAGCGTTCGTAAGGCACGCCACCGCCCTCGCGGAAACAGGTCAGCAGGTCCTCTTCGACCGAGCCCAAGAGCGGCACGTACTGGGCATAGACCGCCAGATTCGCCTCCCCCGAACGGGTCAGCAGGGCGGCATGCTCGGCCGGCAGGCTATAGGTCGCAGCCTGCGGGTCGATCTCGACGATGCCGCCGGCCACCATGGCGCCCAGCCATTCACGCACGTAGCGCTCGTGAAGACCGGCGCGGCCGGCGAGGTCCTCGACCGTCAGGGGCTCGGCCCCGCTCAGGGCATCGAAGAGGCCGCTGCGGTGGCCGATGGAGGTCATCAGCATCAGACAGGCCTCGTTGAGGGCCGTCAGCAGGCGGCCCTCGAAAGCCTCCTGGCGGGCGGGATCGATCGGCGCGGCTTGGGGGGTGGAAACGGCAGCTGTCATCTCGGTGGGCTCCGATTGCGTAGGTAGTAGCTGCGGCGCAGGGGGTTCTACCTCCGCCTCCCGCATCGTGCTAACGTCGTTCCGGTCGAAAACGGGTCAAATCTGCCATGAGCACCGATACCAAAGCGGCCACACCGGCATCGTTTCCCAAAGAGTCAGCCGAGGCCGCGGCCAAAGCCCCCCTGACCGTCGCGCTGGTCGCCCTTCCCGACACCAGCGCCTCGACCCTCTACGGCATGTACGACATCTTCTGCTCGGCCGGGCGCGACTGGGATTTCCTGACCACCGGAAAGGCCGGTTCTTCGGCCATGCAGCCGCTCGTTGTTGCCGAGACTTCCACACCCTTCCGGGCCGCCAACGGCGTGACTCTCGCGCCGGACCTGACCTTCACCGACTGTGCGCCGCCCCCGATCGTCTGCGTGCCCGATGTCCACGTGGCGCCGGGAGCGCTGGTTCCCGGGCGCTACGACGCCGTGATCGACTGGCTGCGGCGTTGCTATGCCGCAGGCTCCACTCTTGCGGCGGCCTGTTCGGGCAGCCTGCTGCTGGCCGAAAGCGGCCTGCTGGACGGCCAGGACGCGACCACCCACTGGGGC
This sequence comes from Rhodospirillales bacterium BBD 1991-14, assembly GCA_001657395.1. Taxonomy (GTDB): domain Bacteria; phylum Pseudomonadota; class Alphaproteobacteria; order Kiloniellales; family Kiloniellaceae; genus Pelagibius. The sequence goes on from LYSY01000011.1 coordinate 10,952, forward strand.
TACTGCGAGGCGCTGGGGCGGAGCTACCCAGCCGTCACGGTGCACCCGGCGCGGGCCCTGGTGGCCTCCGGCGACGGCCAGCGCCTGATCACCTCAGGCGGCGGCACCTCCTGGCAGGACCTGGCGCTCTTCCTGGTCGCGCGCTTTCTCGGCCAGGACGAGGCCATGCGCCTCGGCCGCGTCTACCTGGCGGACTGGCATAGCCACGGGCAGCTTCCCTACTCAGCGCTCGCCCGCGTCCGCCAGGTTGAGGACAACCGCATCGCCGCGAGCCAGGAATGGATCGCCGACCACTACGCGGAAGCGGGGCCGGTGGCCGGCATGGCGGCGTGCAGCGGCCTGCCGGAACGCTCCTTCAAGCGTCGCTTCGCCAAGGCCACCGGCATGACACCCCTGGACTACGTCCACACCCTGCGCCTGGAGGAGGCCAAGCAGGTTCTGGAGACCACCGATCTGGCCATCGAGGCCGTGGCGCAGGAGATCGGCTACGAGGACGCCAGCTTCTTCCGCCGCCTGTTCCGCCGCAAGGTGGGGATGAGCCCGGCCGACTACCGCCGGCGATTCGGCGGCTTCCGAAAGGCCTTGACCGCCGCGGCCATCTGACTGAAACCCGCAGCGCCTAGCAGAAAGACGCCGCTATGGAGCGCTGCGTCTCGACGAAGGTGACGATGTCGTCCAGCACGGGCGCGGAGCCGCGCAGGGGGCGCGACAGGGCGCCGACGATCCGGATGTGCCCGAGCCCGTCGTAGAAGCGGGCCTCGGCCGCGCCGCCGGCGGCGCGCTGGCGCTCGGCGAGGACACGGCTGTTGCGCGGCGAAACGATGCCGTCGGAGTCCCCGCTCAACAGCAGCAGCGGCGGCGCCTTGGCGTTCACATAGTTTACCGGCTGGGTCGCCGGCCGTTGGTCCTCCGGCCCGAAGATCACCTTCAGGTCGCGATCCTTCAACGGCAGAAAGTCGTAGGGGCCGGCGAGGCCGACAACCCCGGCGAGCGCACCGCAGGGCGAAAGCCCTTCAGCCCCCAGCCAGCGCCCGTCCAGTGCCAGCATCACCGCGTTGTAGGCACCGGCTGAATGGCCGAGCAGAAAAAGCGGCTCCTCGTGGCGGGCCCGCAGCCAGGCGACCGCCGCCGCCGAGTCCTCCAGGAAGGCCGGATAGACGACCTGGGGATAGAGGCGGTAGTCCGCCACCGCCAGCGCGATACCCCGCGAGGCGAAGGCCTCGCCCACGAAGCGGTAGTCGCCCCGCGCGCCATCCTCCCAGGACCCGCCGTAGAAAAACACCACGAGCGCCCCCGGCGCCTTGTCTTCCGGCAGATAGAGGTCGAGGCGGTGCCGCGGGTCCGGGCCGTAGGCCAGTCCCTGCTCCAGGCGATAGCCCTCCTCCGGCGTGAAGGCATTCACGAAGTCGGCGCCGGAACATGCGGCGAGAGGAACGAGGCAGGCCAGCGCTGCCGAAAAGCGGGTCAGGATCTTCTGCATAACCCTGTCTACGAGCAGTCCGCGCCTCTGGATGCCCCTAACCGCCTTGCGGAAGCGGTGCGATGCAGAACTCCAGCACCCGCGGATCGCGGTAGTACTCCAGGTGGGTGCGGCCGCTCAGCTTCTGCGGCCAGGGCGCCTCGAAAGTGAGGCGCCGGCTCATGGCGTCGCCGTAGCGGGCACGATGCCCGGTCACCGCCCCGCAGAGCCAGTCGCTGGGCGAGAAGAAATCCAACCAACGCACAAGCCGATCCGCCTCCAGCAGTTCCTTACGCTCCGCCTCCAGCCAGGCGGAGCGAAACCGCAGGACGCCGATCGGCGACCCGAGCGAGACGTAGGTCAGGCGTTTGAAATCGGCGCGATGCGGCCAGTCCGCGAGAATGTCGGTCGCCACCACCGTGCCGAAGGAATGGGCGACCACAACGACTTCGTCGTAGTCCGCTTTCAGCATCGCTTCCAGGGTGGTGCCGATACGCCGGCGCAGGCGGTCGCGCAGGCCGACGCCCTGCTCATCCGCGCGGTTCTCGAAGTAGTCTTTGGTGAAGCGGGCCAGCAGAACGATGGCGTCGACCTGCAGCATCGTCAGCAGGAAGGGCAGCACGGCCCACCAGGCATGGGAGGCGAGCCAGCCCGTGACCGACCCGAAGGCGGCAATGGCATCGCCGATCACCGGCAGGTCGAGTTCCTGTGGAACACTACCGCCCGGCGCGACTGTCTGGCCGACCAGCACGGCCAGCAGCATATACCAGACCACCAGCGTGACACCGCCGATCAGAAGACCGAAGGCGACCAGAAAGGACCCCCTGGTCAGGGAACTGAAAACCGCCTGCCAGGTCCGCAGACTGAAGACCCAGTAGCCCACGAGTTCCAGGCCCTTGTAGAGCTTGGACCAGGGCGGCAGTTCGGTCTGCTCCGGGATCATGTCGGCCCAGTATGCCTCGAAGACATCCAGGCACTGGCCGGCGCTGCCGCCGGCCGCGTCGTCCTCGGCGCGGAGCGGATCGACGCGGAGCGGATCGACGCGGAAGCGCAGCCCCGCCTCCCCTTCGACCATGACTTCGCCGATCCGGGTTACGGGGAAGCGCTCCACCGTCTCCAGGTTCTTGGCCAGAATGTCGCGGCGCTGGAAGCGCTCCTCCCGCTTCATGCCGGGAATCAGAACAATGGCGCGGCGCTTCGCCCTGGGCGTGGCTGCGCCGGACGGCGCGCTTGGGTTCGGTCCCATGATGGCGGCTTCCCCTCTCGGTCGTTCGGACGGCCCCTCTGTGCTAACCCAGTCCCGAAGCGGCTTCAACAACCTGAGGTGCAATGGCGACACACCAGGATGACCGCGCTTTCCCGACGTGAGCCGGTGATGTATCTCTGCTGAGGCCGCGCGCCTCTGGTCGTGTGGCGGAACCAGGCAACCGAGGAGACAGGACGATGAGCGAGAAGCCCGTGGCAATCGTTGTGGCCGGCGGCAGCGGCATGGGGGCGGCGGCGGCACGCAAGCTGGCTGCGGAGGGTTTCGAAGTGGCGATCCTCTCCTCCTCGGGCAAGGGCGCGGCGCTGGCCGAGGAACTCGGCGGACTCGGCGTCACCGGCTCCAATCTCTCCGTCGACGATCTCACAGCGCTCGTCGACCAGACCGTCGCCCGTTGGGGCCGCATCGATGCGGTGGTCAGCAGCGCGGGGCACGGGCCCAAGGGCCCGGTGCTGGAGATCAGCGACGCGGACTGGCAACTGGGCATGGAGGTCTACCTGCTGAACGTGATCCGCATCGCCCGGCTGGCGACGCCGCACATGCAGCGCCGGGGCGGCGGCAGCTTCGTCAACATCTCCACCTATGCGACCTTCGAGCCGGAAGAGACCTTCCCCACCTCGGGTGTGTTCCGCTCCAGCCTGGCCGCCTTCACCAAGCTCTTCACCGACAAGTATGCGGCCGAGAACATCCGCATGAACAACGTGCTGCCCGGGTTCATCGACAGCCTTCCCGAAAGCGGGGAGCGCCGCGCCCGCATTCCCATGGGCCGCTACGGCCATGCCGAGGAAGTGGCCGATCTCATCGCCTTTCTGGCCTCCGACCGCTCCAGCTACATCACCGGGCAGAACATCCGCATCGACGGCGGAATCACGCGCTCGGTCTGAGATCGGTTCGTCAATGACGTACCTCTACACAGCCCTGGTCCTGATCGTCGTCGCCGTCATCACGGCGGCCGTCTTTTTCAGAGTCACACCGATCGCGCCAGAGGACTGGCACGTCGATCCGGTCACCGTGGTACGGCCGGACAAGGACAACTACTACCTGCTGCGCGCTGAAGACGGGCACGGCCCCGCACCGGTTTTCGCGGCCGAGCCTGAGAAACTCTCGTCCGAACTGCACAAGATGATCAGCGCCCTGCCGCACAGCGAGGTGATCGCGGGTTCGGCGGGGGAGCGTCACTTCACCGTCGTGGTCCGCTCGCAGGTGATGGGGTTCCCGGACTTCGTCACCGTGAAAGCAATCGAAGCCGAAGGGGGCGCTGCGCTCGTGATCTTCTCGCGGTCCCGCTACGGCTACTCCGACCTCGGAGTCAACAGGGCCCGCGTCGAGGCCTGGGTAAACGAACTGGAGCAGAGGCTGAAGCCCTGACGCCGGAGCTCATGGCTCAGCCTTTCAACGTTTTGCTGCCAGGAGCGCCACCTGCATCTCCAGGTGCTTCAGGGCGCGCATCATACGGTTCGCTTGAATCGACGGCATAAGCCCGACTTTGGCGATCACCGCAACCAACAGAAAGAAGGTGGCGATCAGACCCCAGCGTACGACATCGACCACTTCTGTGACCTGATAACACTTCCAGGCGGCATAAAGACCGATCCCGAAGAAGATGACCTGCCCCAGGAGCAGGAACCAGTTCAGCAGGCCGAACCTGCCGCGAAACAGATCGCCCGCCATCTCCGTCGGGCTCTGCTCCCAGCCGATCCTGTCCAGGATCTCACGGTCTTCGTCATCCAGGGTCTCGCTGATCATCTTGTCAAACTTGTCCATGGCATTCTCCTTCCAGAGCCGCGCGCAGCTTCCGGCGTGCATGCATCAGGCGGGATTTCACGGTCCCCACCGGTATGTCCAATGCGACCGCCACCTCGGCGACCGTCAGGTCTTCCAGATAGAACAGAGCAATGGCCGCGCGGTGCTCGGACGAAAGGCCAGACAAGGCAGCGCGCAGCGGCGCACAGTCGGCCGCCAGTTCGCAGTCTCGTGCGCCGCGGTCGACCGGGTCCGGCCCCATCGAAGCGGAGCTGAGGACTTTCCGGTTCCTCTGCAGTGCGGCGACGCGCCGTGCACATCTGCGCGAAACGATGCGGAACGCCCAGGCCGGAAAGGCCTGTTCGTCTTGAAGCTTCGAGAGATCGCGCACAATTTCCACCCAGGCATCCTGGACCGCGTCCCGCGCCTGTTCGGCATCGCCGAGCAGCCGGTAGGCGTGGCGCAGGAACCGCCGCTGATAGCGCTCGACCAAATGCTCCCGTGCCGCTGCGTCGCCAAGGCGGGCACAGGCGACAAGATAGGCCTCGACGATCCGTTTCGAAGACTTCCTCACCTCTGCTGCCTCTGCCCCCGGGTTCTTCTGCGGCTCCTACTGTAAAGGTGGTGGAACCGGGGTTTTCGGTTCATCCCAAACCTCGCCAAAGCGTCCACGCGCCGCCAAAACCGCGGCCGCGCCCAAAGAGCCGCGGACGAGAGGGTGATCCATCCGACGCCCTTGGCGTATCACTTCTCAGGACGACGATACGACCGATGGCAACACTCTACACTTTCGGCGCCTCTCACTACTGCGAGAAGGCGCGCTGGGCCCTGGATCTGAGCGGCCTCGCCTATGAGGAGGTCCGCTGGGCACCCGGCCCGCACCTGATCGCCGTGCGCGGCCTGGCCCCCGGGACCAGCGTGCCGATCCTGCGCCTGGCCGGCAGCACCATCCAGGGCAGCGACCGAATCATCGACCGGCTGGAGGCCGAAGGGCGCGGCGCCTGGTGCACCAGGACCGAACCGGACGAGGCCGACGAGGTCGCGCGGCTCGAGCGCAGGGCCGACGCGGGCATCGGCATCGCCGTCCGGCGCCTCGCCTATGCGATGACCCTGCCGGCGAAAGGCGGGCACAGCGCACGGCGGCTGTTCACCGACGCGGTGTGGTGGCAGAGACCGCTGGCCCGCGCGATGTGGCCGATCACCCGGCAGGCGATCATGAAGGGGCTGGGCGCGAGGGCCGCCGATCTGCCCGACGCGCGGGCGGGCCTGGAAAGGGAACTGGGCTACTTCGACGCCCTGCTGGCGGACGGACGGCGCTTTCTGGTCGGGGAGCGCTTCACCCGGGCCGACATCGCCCTGGCGAGCCTGCTCTCCCCCATCGCAGATCCGCCGCAGCACCCGGTCTATCCCGGCCTGCCGGACTCGACAGCGACGGAGACCCTGAAGGCGGCCTACGGAGAACGGCCCTGCGTAGGCTGGGCCCGCCGGATCTACCGGGACTTCCGGACGCCTGCCGCCTCCTGATGACCGGCGACCAGGCCGTGACGCCTGACGTCGAGCACGTTAAGCTGCTTGCCTGATGCAAAGGCGCGGTCGCGCAGCCCCGGATACAAGGGGACAGCGGCTGTTGTGGGAGGATGCCATGGACGCAGAGACGAGACGGGAAGTCCTGAGCGACACGCAGGTCCGGCACTACCGGGAGCGCGGCTATCTGGTGCTGGAGCGCCGAATCCCCGAGGATGTTCTGCAGGCGATCCGAAGGGAAATCGCCCGCTTCGTCGAGGAAGCCCGCGGTCTGACTGCCTCCAATGCCCGCCTCGACCTGGAAGACAGCCACCGGCCCGAGGCGCCGCGCCTGCGCCGCGTGAAGGCGCCTTACCAGCTTTCCTCCGTCTTCCGCGACCTCGCGCGCTCCGATTGGGTCCTGGCGCCGGTGCGCGACCTGCTGGGGCCGAACCTGCGCCTGCACGGCTCCAAGCTGAACATGAAGGCTGCCGGCTACGGCGCCGCCGTGGAATGGCACCAGGACTGGGCTTTCTATCCCCACAGCAATGACGATGTCCTGGCTGTGGGTGTCATGATCGACGACATGGCGGCGGAGAACGGCCCGCTGATGGTCTTTCCCGCTTCGCACGAGGGCCCGGTCCATGACCATCACAGCGATGGCGTCTTTGCCGGGGCCATGGATCTTGGCGCTTCAGCGCTCGACCCGCAGGACGCCGTCATGCTGACGGGGCCGGCAGGCTCGATCTCGTTGCACCACGTGCGCACCGTGCACGGCTCCGCAGTCAACCGATCCGACCGCGACCGCCGCCTGCTGCTCTACGAGATTGCCGCGGCCGATGCCTTTCCGCTCGTCGGCTCCACCTCGCCCTACGAGGACTTCGCGGAGTTTCAGTCGCGCATGCTCTGCGGCCAGGCCACGCAGGAGCCACGGCTGCGCGCGGCGCCCGTGCGCATCCCCCAGCCGCCGCCGGCAACCCAGGGCTCGATCTACGAGATCCAGAAGGCCCTAAAGGCGCGCAGCTTCTAGACTGCTTTTGAACGGCGCCTTGGAGCGCCGATCACGTCACGGCGGATCGCAAACGAGGGAACCGCTGATACCAAGCGACCCGCGGGCGAAGCTGTCGAAGTCCGCCCCCCAGATCGCCCTGTTGCCCCAGGCGAACTGGTCATGGCCCGGCATGGAAGGCTGAAGAGGATACTCGTGAAGACGGAAATCCTTGGCACGCTCCCGGCCAAGCCTGTGCAGGGATCTGGAGAATTCGACTGGCGCATGAAGATCGTGCTGCGCGTGTTGAAGCAGGATCGGCGCCCGTGAAAGCGCCAGCGCGCGAATGAGGGCCGGCTGCGTGACCTCCTGCGCCTGATCCCCGGCCGCAGGGGCCTGGAGCACCGTTCCGCGGACATCCAGATCGGCCTGGGCGAGAAAGCTCACGATGCCGCCATGGGAGCATCCGCAAAGCAGGACCCTCGAGGTGTCGGCCCAGCCCTGGGAGTCAAGCCAGGCAACCGCGGCGACCACATCCCGGGCGCGGCCGCCCAGGAAGGTCCAGACGTCCTGCATGCTGCCGCAGTCCGCAAGTTGCGGACCGGTCGAAGCCCCGTATCCGCGCCCCTCCGGAAACACAACGGCGCAGGAGCCGTCGCGCACGCCGCGCCAAAGCGGGGTCTCGAAGCTCAGCGTCGAGCAAGCGGAATCGATGCGGCCGTCCGCCTGCTGTCTGGATCCGTGATTGTAGACGACGACGGGAACCCGCCCGGCCGACCGGGGCCGCATCACCCAGAGGTCGATCACGTACCCATCCGAGCCATAGGTCGTGCGCTCGATCAGTCCCGCCGGCGGTGTCGATTGAGCCATGGCGGCCCCTCCCCTGCAGCGGCAGACTACACCAAGTTCATTCTTTGGGTGTCAGGGATCGAGCGCCTCAGGGAAGCCGGGTCGCGCCGCAGTCGATCATCCCGGCGATCTCGGCATCGGAGAACCCGGCCTCGGCCAGCACCTCGCGGCTGTGTTGGCCCAGCAGCGGCGCCGGCATTGTGACCGCAGTCGGCGTGGCGGAGAACTTCACCGGCGAACCCAGCGCCTTGGTCCTGCCGACAGTGGCGTGCTCGGTCTCGACGATCATCCCGCGCGCCAGGGTCTGCGGGTCGCGGTGCATCTCGTTGACCGTCAGCACCGGCCCGGCGGGCAGCCCCCCTGCCTCCAGGATGTCCAGCCAGTCCGCTGTCCGCCGCTGGCGGAAGATCGCGTTCAGAATGGTCTCCAGGTGAAGGCGGTGCTGCATGCGCCCGGCGTTGTCCTGAAAGCGATGGTCTTCCAGCAGTTCCGGGGCCTCGATCAGCTTCGCCAGACGCTCCCAGTTTGCTTGGTTGGCGGCGCCGATGTTGATCCATCCGTCGGCCGTCTCGAAGGCCTGGTAGGGTGCATTCAGGGGATGGGCGGAGCCCAGAGGCTCCGGCGTCTCACCCGTAGCCAGCGCGATTGCCGACTGCCAGAAGGTCTGCGTGATGCCGGCCTCGAACAGCGAGGTGTCGACCATCTGCCCCTCGCCGGTCTTCAGTTTGTGGGCATAGGCGGCGGCAATACCCATGGCACCCAGAACGCCGGCCGTGATGTCGCTGACCGGCGGGCCCACCTTCACGGGCGGACGGCCCGGTCCCTCCCCCGTCACCGACATCAGGCCCGACATGCCCTGGGCAATCAGGTCGAAGCCGCCGCGCTCCGCATAGGGGCCGCTGCGTCCGAAGCCGGAAAGAGCGCAGTAGATGAGCCCCGGGTTCTCCCGGCGCAGCGTTTCGTAGCCGAGGCCCAGTCGCTCCATGGTGCCCTTGCGGTAGTTCTCGATCACCACGTCGGCGTCGCGCAGCAGGCGGCGCAGAGCCTCCTTGCCCTCGGGCTGCTTGAGGTCCAGGACGATGCCCCGCTTGTTGCGGTTCATCATCATGAAGGCCGCGCTCTCGCCGCCGACGGTCGGCGGCACCATGCGGCGCGTATCGTCGCCGGAAACCTTTTCCACCTTGATCACGTCGGCACCCATGTCGGCCAGCAGCATGCCGGCTGCCGGCCCGGCCATGATGTGGGCCAGTTCGATCACCCGGCAGCCGCTGAGCGGCCCTGAGCGTGCTGCCGCCACTTCAGCGGCCCTGCCAGTCGGGCTTGCGCTTGGCAAGGAAGGCCTCCAGCCCCTCGCGGAAATCTGCGCTGGTGTAGCAGGAAACGATCAGGTCCCTGTCCTCGACGTCATTTTGGGCAAGGCGGCGCAGGCCTTCCTTGGTGGCGCGGAGGGTGAGCGGCGCCTGCTCGGCCAACGTCTCGGCCAGGTTCCTGGCGCGCGCCATCAAGGCCGCATGGTCGTCCAGGATCTCCGAGACCAGGCCGGCGGCCAGCGCTTCCTCGGCGCGGACAAGGCGGCTGGTGAAGATGATCTCCCGCGTACGCCCGGCCCCCAGCAGCGCCGAAAGACGGGCGAGGTTCGCCACCGAGAGGCAGTTGCCCAGGGTTCGGGCAATGGGAAAGCCGAACTTCAGGTCGGCGGTTGCGATGCGCAGGTCGCAGGCGGCGGCGATGGCCGCCCCGCCGCCGGTGCAGGCCCCCGCGATGGCGGCGATGGTGGGCAGCGGGCAGGTCTCGACCGCGCCCAGCACCGCATCGATCTTGTCCTCATAGTCGAGCGCATGCTGGTCGGTCGTGAAGCCGCGGAACTGGGCAATGTCGGTACCGGCGGCAAAGGCTTTCTCGCCGGCGCCGGTGATGACCAGGACCTTGACGCCCAGGTCTTCCGGCGCGCGGCAGAGCTCCGCCAGCCGCTCGTACATGGCAAAGGTGAGCGCGTTGCGCGCCTGCGGCCGGTTCAGGGTGATGAGGCCGAGCGCACCGTCGCGCTCGAACAGCAGTTCTTCGGTCTTTTCGGCGGGGGCGGGTGCGCTCATGCCAGGGCTCCTAGCGGTAGAGGGTTTCCACGAGGAACATAGGGATGGCCGGAACGTAGGTGCAAATCAAGAGCACGGTCAGCAGAACCGCCACGAAATAGACGTTCACCTTGGAAACCGCCCAGATGTTCGCGCGCGCAACGGCGCAGGATGTGATCAGAACGCTGGCGACCGGGGGCGTCTGCTGCCCGATCGCGAGATTCAGGGTCACCACCAGGCCGAAGTGGACGGGATCGATCCCGGCCGCGGAGATCAGCGGGATGACGATCGGGACCACCAGGATGATCGCTGCCGCTGAATGCAGGAAGAAGCCGACCACCAGAAAGAAGAAGTTGAGGATCAGCAGGATCACGTACTTGTTGTCGGTGAAGTCCAGGATTGCCGCCGCCAGTTGCTGGGGCATCTGGGCACGGGTGAGGAAGCCCCCCATCAGGACGGAGGCCGCCACCAGCAGCATGACGACCGCGGTCTGCATGCCGCCGTCCAGCATGGCGCGCTTCAGGTGCTTCAGGTTGAGCTGCCGGTACCAGAGGCCGACCAGGAAGGCCGCGATGACCGCCAGGCCCGCCGCTTCGGTGGCGGTGACGAAGCCGCCGAAGATGCCGCCCAGGATGATGACGGGCAGCGAGAAAGCCGGCAGCGCCTCCATGAAGGTGTGGCGCAGACGGCGGAGGTTGAAGGCCTCCTCCACCGGCAGGTTGTAACGCCGGGCGAAGAGGTAGGCGACGAACATCAGCCCCGCCGCCCCCAGCAGACCCGGCACGACGCCGGCGACGAAAAGCTGCTCCACCGAGGTGTTGGCGGAGGTGGCGTAGAGGATCATCGGGATCGAGGGCGGGATGATGATCGCCAGCGAGGCCGAGGACGAGGTGACAGCGGCCGCCAGAGGCGCGCTGTAGCCGCGCTTTTTCATCTGCGGGATCAGAATGGAGCCAAGAGCCGCCACGTCGGCGACCGCCGAGCCCGAGATCTCGGCAAAGAACAGCGACACCCCGATGTTGACCATCGCCAATCCGCCTTTGACGAAGCCAATGAGGGCGGAGACGAAGTTGATCAGCCGGTCGGTGATGCCGCCGGCATTCATGATCGCGCCAGCCAGCACGAACATGGGAATGGCGATGAGGGCAAACTTGGTGGAGCCGTCGTACATGTCCAGCGCCACCGTGACCAGGCTGTCCGGCCCCTCGGTGACCAGCAGCCCGAGAACGCCGGAAACGGCCAGCGCGACGGCAATGGGGACGTTGAGGCAGATCATCACCAGCAGGGCGATGAAAATGAGGAGCATCAGCATCGCTCAGCGCTCTCCCTGCCGGTCCATGTTCTGGGCGTTCTTCATCTCCTGCTCCACCTCCTCCTCGATCTCGGCGTGTTCGAGGGAGGTCCCCGCGATGGTCATGCGCCAGTACTCCGGAAAAGAGAGGATCTCGCAGAGAATGAAGAGAACGGCGCCAATGGGGATGACCGATTGGGTGAACTGCACCGGCACCCAGGTCAGCGAGACCAGCCGGTCGCCTTCGAGGACCGCCAGCACCTGCATGCCGGCCCAGGCCATCAGCGCGAAGAAGCCGATGACGATCACTTCAGCAAAGATGACGGCGACCTTGCGAATGCCTATCGGCAGCGACAGCAGCACGGAATCGAAACCGATGTGGCGGCGTTTGAGCGCCGCCAGGGCCGCGCCGTAGTAGGTGATCCAGGCAAGTTGGATCGCCGCCACTTCGTCATACCAACTGAAGGAATTGCCGGCCAGGCGGTAGAGCACGGCGACGATCACCACCACGCTCAACAGGATCATCAGGATGATCGTCACCCATTCCAGCAGCCATTCGAGGCCCCGCCTCGCCGCCGCGAGCATGCTCCAGATCTCCTCCGCTGCGCGCCCTTTTCCGGCGCGTCTTATCACGCTCCGTTACGGCGGAGCTTCTTGAAGGGGAAACAGAGGGAAAGGCCCGGGCGGAAGCAAAACGCAGCGCCCGGGCCCCGGAAACGGTTCAGGTCACGACCCCTCGGCCAGCCGCAGGACGGTGTCGATCAGCTCCTGGCCGCCCTCGACACTCTCGGCAAACTCGTCGTAGATCGGCTTGGAGGCCTCGACGAAGGCCGCCTTGTCGGCGGTGTTCACCTGCATACCGCCGTCGGTCAGCCTCTGCAGCAGGTCTTCCTCCAGGCGCGCGGCCTCTTCGTAGACGAAGTCCTGCGTCTCCCGGCCGCACTGCAGGAGCGCGCTCTGCACGTTCTCCGGAAGGCGGGCGAAGTGCTTGTCGGAGACCAGCACATAGGCCGGCGTGTAGACGTGGCCGGTGATGGAGAGATAGGTCTGCACTTCCTGGAACTTGGCGGAATAGATCTGGGCGTAGGGGTTCTCCTGCCCGTCGATCACCTTGGTCTGCAGGGCAGTAAAAACCTCGGAGAACGCCATCGGCGTCGGGTTGGCGCCGTAGAGCTGGAACATCTTCACCCGCCACGCGCCGCTCGGGGTGCGCAGCTTGATGCCGGACAGGTCGTCCGGCGTGTTGATGGGCCGGATGTTGTTGGTGATGTTGCGGAAGCCGTTTTCGAACAGACCGATGATGCGATAGCCCCTGGCCTGGGCGGCCTTCTGGAAGGTGCTCTCCATCAGTTCCGCCTGGACCCGGCGCATATGCTCGCGGTTCTGGATGATATAGGGCATCTCGAAGACGCCGAACTCGTCGGCCACCGACGACATCACCGAGGACGGCAGGGCGAAATCGACCTGGCCGAGCTTAAGCTTCTGCAACAGCTCCTTGTCCTTGCCGAGCTGCGAGGAGCCGAAAGCCTGCACCTCGCCGGCATCGCCGAGCGCCGCGTTGGAGCAGGCCGCAAAGGCATTGACCGAGGCTTCGAACAGCGATCCGGGCGCTCCGACGTGGCCGAATTTCAGGCTCAGTTTCTCGGCGAAGGCCGGGGTCGCGACGACGGAGACCAACGCGGCCCCCGCCAGAATCTTCATCACGCGCATGGTGTTTCCTCCCTTGCTGGTTCAGTCCCTGCCGCCGTTTGCTTGCCGCCCGGCGGTCTGTTGTTTCGGAACGGATAGGGCGCCTCAGGCCGCTGAGGCGGAAGCCTGCTCCTTTCCGCAAAGATAGTCCAATGCTGCTTGCACGCCGCCGCGGCGGTGCGGGATGCCGGAGAGTTCCAGCCCCATCTCCACGCCGGAGAGCGTGCCCATCAGCATCAGGTCGTTGAAGTCGCCGAGATGGCCGATGCGGAAGACCTTGTCGGCGATCTTCGACAGCCCGTTGCCAAGCGACATGTTGAAGTTCTCGAGGGTAATCGCGCGGAAGGCGTCGGCGCTGTGCCCCTCCGGCACCAGGACCGCGGTGAGCGACCCGGAGTAGTGCCGCGGCTCCAGGCAGAGCACCTCCAGGCCCCAGGCGCGCACCGCGCGGCGCGCGGCCTCACCATGGCGCTGGTGGCGCGCGAAGACGTTGTCCAGCCCTTCCTCGTGCAGCATCTCGATGGCCTCGACGAGGCCGTAGAGCAGGTTGGTCGCCGGTGTATAGGGGAAGTATCCCTTCGCGTTCGGCTCCGCCATCTCGTCCCAAGACCAGTAGGCGCGCGGCAGGGCGGCGCTCTGCGAGGCCGCCAGCGCCTTCTCGCTCACTGCGTTGAAGGAGAGACCCGGCGGCAGCATCAGGCCCTTCTGCGAGCCGGCGACGGTGACGTCGACGCCCCATTCGTCGTGACGGTAGTCGAGCGAGGCCAGCGAGGAGATCGTGTCGACCATCAGCAGGGCGGGATGGCCGGCAGCATCGATGGCGCGGCGAATCTCCGGCACCTGCGTTACCGATCCCGTCGAGGTTTCGTTGTGGACAACGCAGACCGCCTTGATGGCATGGCCGCTGTCGGCGCGCAGCCGTTCCTCGATCGCCTCGGGATCGGCGCCATGGCGCCAGTCGCCGGCGATGAACTCCGGCTCCAGGCCCAGGCGCTGGGCAAGCGTGTTCCACAAGGTCGCGAAGTGCCCGGTCTCGTACATCAGGACTTTGTCGCCGGGCGAGAGCGTGTTCACCAGCGCCGCTTCCCAGGCACCGGTGCCGGAGGCCGGATAGATCACCACCCTGCCCTCGGTCTTGAAGATCGACTTCATGCCTTCCAGCGCCTTGCCGCCGACGTCGGCGAAGGCGGGGCCGCGATGGTCCATGGTGGGATAGTCCATGGCGCGCAGCACCCGGTCGGGCACGTTGGTCGGCCCCGGAATCTGCAGGAAATGGCGGCCGGGCGCCGAACCGGGGCGCTGAGCCCCTGGGCCTTTGGACATGGGATCCTCCCTCCTCGCCGCCTGCCTTTCTCCGGCCCTTCCCGAGCGTTGCGGCCCAGGTTTTTTCTAAGAGCCGTTTGTGTAATCGGAAGGCTTGCCTTCGTCCTGAGAAAGACGTTATGAATTATGAATATTGAATACAAAATACAAATCACCGGCGGATGTCAATGGCTGATGTGCAGCACCGCGACCAGGGAGCCCTCGCCCGGCGGCTGAACGCCGCGGTGGAGGGCGACGCCTTCGGGGACCCCTTCTCCCGCGGCCGCTACGCCACCGACGCCTCGATCTATCAGGTGATGCCGCGCGCGGTCGTGGTGCCCAGGACCATGGCCGACGTCGAAACGACCTTGGCCATCGCCCGCGAGGAGGGCCTGGCGGTCCTGCCCCGCGGCGGCGGCACCTCCCAATGCGGGCAGACGGTGAACGATGCGGTGGTGATCGACTTCACCAAGCACCTGAACAAGGTGCTGTCGCTGGATGCCGTCGCAGGCACCGCCGAGGTCGAGCCGGGCCTCGTTCTCGACCATCTGAACGCCTCCCTCAAGCAGCACGGCCTGTGGTACCCGGTCGACGTCTCCACCGCCTCGCGCGCCACCCTGGGCGGCATGGCGGCCAACAACTCCTGCGGTTCGCGCTCCATCCGCTACGGCACCATGCGCGACAACGTACTGGGCATTGATGCACTTCTGGCAGACGGCACCCGCATGGCCTTCGGGCCGGTTCCGCGCGATCTCAGCGGCATCAACAGTCCCGACCCGCGCCACGACCTGTTCCGCGACCTGCTCGACCTCGGCCGTCGCGAGGCCGGGGAGATCAAGGCGCGCTTCCCGGACCTGATGCGCCGCGTCGGCGGCTACAACATCGACTCCCTGGTGCCCAACGGCCCGACCAACAACCTTTCCCACCTGCTGGTCGGCTCCGAAGGCACCCTGGCTGTCAGCGAGAAGATCACGCTGCAACTCTCGCCGCTACCGTCCAACAAGGTGCTGGGCGTCTGCCATTTCCCCAGCTTCTATGAAGCGATGGACGCGGCCCAGCATCTGGTGACGCTCGATCCCACGGCTGTGGAGCTGATTGACCGCACAATGATCGAGCTGGGCCGGGAAATTCCCCTCTTCCGCCCCGTGGTCGAGCGCTTCGTACGCGGCGAGCCGGAGGCGATCCTGCTCGTGGAGTTCGCCGAGGAAGACCAGACCGAGAACCTGCGCCGCCTTAAGGCGCTGGGCGAGATGATGGCCCAGCTCGGCTTCCGCTGGGGCGATCCCGGCAAGAAGGACGGCGGCGTGGTGGAGGCCATCGATCCGGACTTCCAGAAACAGATCTTCGGCGTCCGCGCCCAGGGCCTCAACATCATGATGTCGATGAAGGAGGCGGGCAAACCGGTCTCCTTCGTCGAGGACTGCGCGGTGCGCCTGGAAGACCTCGCCGACTACACCCAGCGCCTGACCGAGATCTTCCGCAAGCACGGCACCATGGGCACCTGGTACGCCCATGCCTCGGTCGGCACCCTGCATGTGCGCCCTGTACTCAACCTGCGCCTCGACGGCGACGTCAAGGCCATGCGGGCCATCGCCGAGGAAGCCTTCGAGATGGTGCGCGAATACCGCGGCTCCCACTCCGGCGAGCATGGCGACGGCATCGTGCGCTCGGAGTTCCACCGCGCCATGTTCGGCGAGCGCATGGTGGAAAGCTTCGAGTGGGTGAAGGACCGGCTGGACCCGGAGGGCCTGCTCAACCCGAACCGCATCGTGCGGCCGCCGGCCATGGACGACCGCAGCCTGTTTCGCTATCCGCCGGACTACAAGGTGCCGGAGCTGCGCAGCGTGTTCGAATGGGCGGGCTATCCCGGTGCCGGGCGCGGCCTCCAGGGTGCGGTGGAGATGTGCAACAACAACGGCGCCTGCCGCAAGATCGGCGACGGCGTCATGTGTCCCTCCTACCGGGTCACCCGCAACGAACGCGATCTGGTGCGCGGCCGCGCCAATACCCTGCGCCTGGCCATCTCCGGCCAGTTGGGTCCGGACGCCATGACCTCCGAGGACATGGCGGAAACCATGAAGCTCTGCGTCTCCTGCAAAGGTTGCCGGCGCGAATGCCCGACCGGCGTCGACATGGCCAAGATGAAGATCGAGGTGCTGGCGGCGCGCGCCGAGAAACACGGCCTGTCGCTGCGCGACCGCCTGGTCGCGCACCTGCCGCGCTATGCGCCCTGGGCGGCGCGCTTGGCAAGCGTCTTGAACCTGCGCGACCGCCTGCCGGGCGCCGCCGGGCTCTCTGAGAAGCTGCTGGGCCTCAGCGCCGCGCGCAGCCTGCCCAAGTGGCGGCACAGGCCCTACCGGCCCACCGCTGCAGGGGACGACAACGCGGAAGTCCTCCTCTTTGCCGATACCTTCAACCGCTACTTCGAGCCGGAGAACCTGCAGGCCGCCGAATCGGTGCTGCAGCGCGCGGGCCTGACGCTTGGCCACGCACAGCCGGACGACGGCGGCCGTCCGCTGTGCTGCGGGCGCACCTATCTGGCCGCCGGGCTGGTGAGGGAGGCCAAGGCGGAGATGCGTCGGACCGTCGCCGCTCTGAAGCCCGCCCTTGAGCGCGGCGCAGCGGTGGTCGGGCTGGAGCCGTCCTGCCTGCTGACCTTCCGCGACGAGGCGCCCGCCCTGCTCGGCGATGACTGGTCCGCCGAACTGGGAAGCCGGGTCCTGCTGTTCGAGGAGTTCATCGCCCAGAAGCTTGATAACGGCGGCTTCGACCTGCTGCTTGAAGCCCTGCCGCAGAAAAAGGCGCTGCTCCACGGCCACTGCCACCAGAAGGCGTTCAACGCCGTGACGCCGGTGCAGCGGGCGCTCGGCATGATCCCCGATCTTGCGGTAGACTTGGTCGAGTCGTCCTGCTGCGGCATGGCCGGCGCGTTCGGCTACCAGGCCGAAACGCTGGAGGTTTCGCGGGCCATGGGCGAACTCAGCCTGCTGCCGGCCGTCCGCGCCGCCGATGCAGAGACTATTGTGGTGGCCGACGGCACGTCCTGCCGGCACCAGATTGCCGATGGCAGCGCCCGCGAAGCCGTGCATGTCGCGGTGGTGCTGGAAGAAGCCAGCCGCGCCGCGGCCGGGAAGTGACTGCGAGAGGGATCATGAGCCTGCCACAACCCGAGGTGATCAGCCGCCGCCCGCTCCACTACGAGCTGGTCGACCGGCTGCGCGACATGATCATCCAGGGCGAGCTGGAGCCGGGCCAGAAGATCTCGGAAAAAGCGCTCTGCGAACGCTTCGGCGTTTCCCGCACGCCGCTGCGCGAGGCGATAAAGATTCTGGCCGCTGACGGCTTCCTGGACCTGACGCCGCACCGCGGCGCCTCGGTGGTGAAGCTGACCCTGAAGGATTTCGAAGAGGCGCTGCCCATTATGGGCGCCCTTGACGCCGTCGCGGGGGAACTGGCCTGCCAGAATGCCACCGACGCGGAGATCGAAGAACTGGCCGCCCTCACCGATCACATGACCGAACGCTTCAAGGCCGGCGACCTGATAGGGTATTACAAATTGAACTCCCGTATCCACGAGCTGATCATGGAGATGGCGCGCAACCCGACACTGACCCAGACGATGCGGGTGCTGTCGGAGCGCATGCGCCGGGCGCGCTATGAACTGGCGATGGCGCCGGCGCGCTGGGCCCAGGCGGTGGACGAGCACCAGGCCATGGTGAAGGCGATCCAGAACCGCAAGGGCGTGCAGCTCGGCCGCATCATGAAGGTGCACGTCATCCACAAGCTGCAGGACCTGCAGGCCCACCTCTTCGCCGAGGAGCGATAGGCCCCTGCTCTAGCTCGCGTGGTCGCGGTAGAGCCGGCCGGTCGGGGTGTCCAGGAAGGCCTCGAAGGGGATTTCCTCCTGCTTGATGAACCCTTGCGCCGGCAGTTTACCCTCATTCACCATCTCGATGACCGCGCAGGCCGAAGCTGAGGTGGTCCAGGCAATCGCCGTCCAGCGCTCCCCCGCCACCGCGATGGGGTAGTAGGCCTGGACGTACTCCTTGCGGTTCAGCCGGTCGTCGGACCAGCCTTCCGCCGAGACGTGGACATAGACCACGTCGTCGTCCACCGGCGGTTTGGCGTGGGTGAGGATCTCGCCCGCAAGACCGCGGCGCTCGCGCATCAGGAGTTCGTGGAAGAAGAAGTTCATCATGTCCACGTGGCCGGGATAGCGCATGGACTTGTAGTCCAGGTTCTCGATCCGCCCCTCGAAGGTCTCGCACATGGTGCCGAGACCGCCCGAAGTGGTGAAGGCCTCCAGCTTCACGCCCCCGACGTAAAGAGTCTCGATCCATTCCATCGGGGAGACCCATTTGTGCTGGCCCTCCTCGATCACCTCGCAGTCGTTCAGGTACTCGTTCACCACCCCTTCCGGCGACCAGTTGAAGGCGTAGCCCAGATGGCCGGTCGGGTGCTGCGGCAGGGCGCCGACGCGCATGCGCAGGGTGCGGACGGATTCGAACTGGCCGGCAAGGTGGGCGCCGACGATCCCGACAAAGCCCGGCGCCAGCCCGCACTGCGGCGCCATCACGCCCTTGGAGGTCTTCGCCAGCTCGCGGATCGCCTGGGTGGTGGGCACGTCCTCGGTGAGGTCGAAGTAGTGCAGCCCCTCCTGGTGGGCGGCGGTGGCGATGGCCGTGTTGAGGGCGTATGGCAGGCAGGAGATGACGGCGTCGTAGGGGCGCAGGAGCGCAGGCAAGGCAGCCGCGTCGGTCAGATCGGCGGAGACGACCGCGAAGGGCGGCGTGCGGCGCAGCTTGCGCGTATCGACGCCCTTCACCTGGAACCCGGCCTCTGTCAGCATCCGCGCGGTCAGGGAGCCGACCTTGCCGAGGCCCAGGACGGCGATCTTCTCAATGGACATGAAAGGCGTTCCTCTTCACGGCGGCAGGGGCGGAGCGCCGGAAGGCGACTCCGAAGGGTCTCGGGCCCGACCCTAGAGCGGATCATGTCTAGACGGAAACACTGTCGTGTTTCCGTCTAGACATGTGAATCCGCTCTACACTCAAGAATTAGAGCAGATTCACCGGGTTTGATGGATCGCTTCCGCGATTCCATCAAGCCCGGATCTGCTCTAGCCGGAGGAAAGCGGAAAGAGAAAGCCTCTATCTGAGGCAGACGGAGGGCTGTCAGGCCACTTCCCGGCGGTCACTTGCTCTCGGGATAGAACTGCATGAAGCCCTTGTCGTTGGGCGGGGAAACCGGCCATTGGCGACCGCGGGTGGCGGAGAGCGAGCGGTTGGGGCCCGGAACGAAGGTCCGGGCGGGCTCGCCGACGAGGGCGCCGTCGCGAATCCAGCTCTCGTCCGAACCGTAGAGCTCGCTCAGCAGGCGCTGGGACAGCTCGCTGCGCAGGTTGTCGAGGCCCGGGTCGCCGGCGCGGTCCTGGAGTTCCTGCGGATCCTCCTGGAGGTCGAACAACTGCAGGCGGTTGCCGCAGGGATACCAGATCAACTTGTGGCGGCCGTTGCGCAGCATGCGCGAGGCATGGGGGCCTTCGCCGAACTCGCCGTAGAGTGTCTCGCGCCGGGCCTCCCCGACCATCGACAGCCCCTCCACGCTCTCTGGAACCGCAACGCCGCAGAGGTCGAGCAGGGTCGGCATGACGTCGCGCAGGCAGACCAGACGGTCGTCCTCCCGGCCAAAGCCGACGCGGTCGTCGCCGGGCATGCCCATCAGGATCATGGGGATGCGGCTGGCGTTTTCGTAGAGGACCTGCTTGGCCCACATGCCGTGATTGCCCAGCATGTCGCCGTGGTCGGCGGTGAACAGCAGGATGGTCTCATCCAGGATGCCCTCGTCGCGCAGGGTACCGATGAGCGAGCCGATCTGGTGATCGATGTGGGTGCAAAGCGCGTAGAAGGCGCGCCGGGCGGCAAGAATCTGCTGCCGGCTGAGAGAGTCGCCGCGCGCCTGGGTGGCCTGGGCGTTATAGGGCAGCGCGCCGCGCTCCTCCGCCCAGGCCCCAACGTAGGGCAGGTCGATCTCGATATCCCGGTAGAGATCGACATAGCTTTGCAGCGGAACCAGCGGCGGGTGCGGGTGACGGTAGCCGCAGTACCAGAGACTGGGGCGCTTCGGATCGCGCCGCTTGATCGCGCGCACGGTCATGCGGGTCGCCCAGTTGGTGGCATGGGTTTCTTCCGGCAGATGCCAGGGGCGCCAGGCGTAGTTGTTGTTGCTCATGCCGTGGTCGTACTGACGGCCGAGGAAACCGGCGTCCCCGAGATAGATCTCGTAGTCGTCGGTGACGCCAAAGATAGTGCGCCCCTCGTCGTCCAGCAGCACGTCGTCGAAGCCGATGCGGTCGCGCTGCGGATAGACGTGGATCTTGCCGACCGCCTGGGCCTGATAGCCGGCATCGCGGAAGGTCTGGGCCAGGGTCGGCAGGTCCGGCATCTGCAGGGTCGGCTGAAAGCTCCGGTCGCCGTGACGGCGCGCCGAAGTCCCGGTCATCAGCGAGCGCCGCGCCGGCAGGCAGACCGGGTGCTCCGAATAGGCAGAGGTGAAGCGCAGGCCGTTGCGCGCGAGTTGGTCAAGGATCGGTGTCTGGACCGCCGGATGCCCGGCGATCCCCAGGAGATCGCCGAACCAGTGATCCGTAACGATGAGCAGGACGTTGGGGCGGGTCATTCACATCTCCTTTGCATCGGCGGTCTTTTCCTCCGGACTGCCGGGCCGTTGCGCCGGCCGGTCCACGGGCCAGTCCTTTGGAATCCGCGCTGAGCTTCGCAGGACAAGTCGGCCGGGCAGCAGTTCGCGCCGCGGCCCGGCCGCGGGGTCGTCGATCATGGCGGCAAGGATTTCCACCGCGCGGTGGCTCAGCTCTTCCGCACTCGCCGTGACGGACGTCAGGTCGTAGGTACGCCAGGCTGTCTCGGCGGCGTTGTTGAAGCCGACGACCGAGACATCCTTGCCGGGCGTCAGGCCGAGCTCGAAGCGCAGCGCGTCCATCGCGCCCATCGCCATGATGTCGGAAGCGCAGAAGATCGCATCGGGCGGATCGGCGCGGCGCATAAGCGCCAGCGCGGCCCGGTGCCCGCCGTCATAGGTGAAACCGCCCATCTCCACCAACGGCGCCCGGCCCAGGCCCTTGCGGAATCCCGCCTGCCGGTCGCGGCTGGTCGAGGTGTCCGCGAGCCCGCCGACAAAGGCGAAACGCCGGTGGCCGGCGGCCTGCAGGAAGCGGCCGACCAGCCGGCCGGCGGCACGGTTGTCGGTGGCCACGGCACTGACGTCCGGGTCGTCGACAATGCGGTTCATGGTGACCACGGGGACCCCGGCTTCCCGGCAGAGGGCCGGCGCCCGGCTGGACAGCCGCACCGAGTTCATGATCACGCCGTCGACCTGATAGGCCAGCACCTCGGGCATCATGTCGTCGATGTCCTGGCCGGAGGGGATCGAGAACAGCAGCGCCTGGAAACCGGAGGCCCGCAGCGCCCCGTTGAGCTGGTGCAGGATGGCGACATAGAAGGAGTAATAGAGGTCCGCGACCACCACGGCGATGAGGCGCGAACGCCGCGTGATCAGCCCGCGGGCCAGCGCGTTGGGGCGGAAACCCAGCGTCTTGGCGGCGGCGGCGATCTTTTTGCGCGCCGCCGGCGAGACGTAGCCGTTGTTGGAAAAAGCGCGCGAGACGGCCGACTGGGAAACGCCCGCGAGTCGGGCGACGTCGTAGGAGGTGGGCGCCTTGCCGGGCTCCCTGCCCTTCTTCGGCACAGGCTCTTTCGCCTTGCTCTGCCGCACTGGCCTGCTGTTTCCGCTTTTGCGGGTCATGCGCGCTGTCCCTTGCGATAGGCCGTGTAGATCGGCGCGGCGATGAAGATCAGGGTGAGCAGGAAGATGCCCACCGCGATGGGCTGCTCGAAAAAGGCGAGCAGGCTGCCGTCGTTCAGCATAAGTCCCTGGCGCAATGACTGTTCCAGGGTCTTGCCCAGCGCCATGCCGATCACGATGGGCGCAAGCGGCACGCCGGCGAGGCGCATGACGACGCCGAAGAGGCCGGCCAGGACAGCAACGATCACGTCGATGGGATTGCCGCGGACGGCGAAAGCGCCGACCACCGACATCAGCACCACCCAGCCCATCAGCAGCGGTTCGGGCAGCCCCATGACCCGGCGGAAGCCCTGGGCGCCGACGGCGCCGAAAAGGACCATCAGCAGGTTGGCAATGAGGATGACGACAAAGGCGCCGATCATGATCTCCGGATTGTTCTGGAAGAGCTGGACGCCGGGCACCAGCCCCTGAATCAGGAGAGCGCCGAGCAGCACGACGGTGCCGCCGTCGCCGGGGATGCCGAGCGCCAGGGTCGGCACCAGGGCGCCGCCGGTCACGGCGTTGTTGGAGGCCTCTGAGGCGATGACACCGTCCGGCTCCCCCTTGCCGAAGTTCTCGCGGCGCGGCGAGGAGCGTTTGGCTTCGGCGTAGCTGACGAAGGTCGCCGCCGTGGCGCCGGTGCCGGGCAGAATGCCGATGGCCGTGCCGATGGCGCTGCTCTGCACCAGCATGCGCAGGCGAATGCGGATGTCGTGCCAGCGCGGCAGGCGAAAGCCGACGCCGGCAACGTCCGGCGGCTTGCCCTCCAGGTAATAGGCCGCCCGGGTGAAGGCCTCGGAGAGCGCAAAGAGCCCGATCAGCACGGAGATCAGCGACAACCCGCCCGCCAGGGTGTCGATACCGAAGCCGAAGCGCGACAGGCCGGTCATGGTGTCCGGCCCGATCGACGCCAGGAACAGGCCGATCGCGCCGGCCAGCAGGCCCTTCACGGTGCTGCCGCTGGAAACCCAGGCGATGCAGGTCAGCGCAAAGAGGATGAGGGCGAAGGTCTCCACCGGGCCGAAGTAGACCGACAGCCGGGCCAACTGGGGCGCGGCGATGATCAGCACCACCAGCGAGAACACGCCGCCGAAGGCCGAGGCGAAGGTGGCCCAGCCGAGCGCCAGGTCGGCCTTGCCGGCCTTGGCCATGGGATAGCCGTCCAGGACGGTGGCGGCGGACTGCGGCGTGCCCGGCGTGTTGATCAGGATCGCAGTGATCGAACCGCCGTAGACCGAGCTGCAATAGATCGACAGCAACAGGGCGATGGCCGCCGGCGTCCCCATGGAATAGGTGAAGGGCAAAGCCACCACGAGCGCGACCACCGTGCCCATGCCCGGCAGCGCGCCGACCAGCGTGCCGTAGGCGGTGCCGACCAGGATGGCGAGCAGCACCTGCCAGGAGGCGATCTGGGTCAGGGCCAGCGAGAGGTTGTCCAGCACGCCCACTAGAAGGAAATCCAGTCGGTCTCGGGCAGCGGCAGTTCCAAAAGCCGGCTGAAGAGGTACCAGACCGCAAAGGGACCGAGGACGCTGGTCAGGGTCAGGGTGGTCCAGCCCCGGTAACCGAAGAAGAGGCAGAACAGGAACATGCCGGGGGCCGCGGCGGCGACGAAGCCGGCATGGGGCAGCGCCAGGGCAACGGCAAGGCAGACGGCGCCGACCGCCAGCAGCCTCCTGAGCTCCGCCGCGCCGATACGCAACGTCTTGTCACCCGAGGCCTCGGTCTCACCCGAAGCTTTGGCGGTGATCAGCAGCAGCAGCGAAAGCAGAAAGACCAGACCGAGAAAAATGCGCGGCGTGAAGACCGTCGAGACATCCCCGCCGAAACTCGGGACATCGTACTCCTCGGAAAAGGTCGAGCCGAAGAGCGCCGCCGCCGCCAGGGCGATCACGGCAAAAACGATGCGCTCAAAGCTGACCGGCATGGCGAAATCCCCATCGTGCCGAAAGGCCCGGCCCTCCCCCCAAAAGGACCGGGCGCTTCCGGCCCTGCTGCTACTTGATAAGCCCGGCTTCCTTCAGCAGGGCGCCGTTCTGTTCGTACTGCTGGGCAAAGAACTCGGCGAACTCCTGGCGCGGGAGATAGCGGACCTGGCGCTTCGCCTTTTTCATGTTTTCGCGGAAGCTCTCCGAGTTGGCGGCGATGTCGCAGGCGTCCGAGAGCTTGGTCACGATCTGCTCGGGGGTCCCGGCCGGGGCGAAAAAGCCGAACCAGACATAGGACTCCACCGGCTTTCCGAGTTCGGCCAGGGTGGGCACGTCCGGAAACTCCTCGGAGCGCTCGAGGTCCAGAATGGCGAGCGGCCGCAAGCCGAAGCGCGCCTTGGCATCGCTGAACCAGATCGCCATGTCGACCCGCCCGCCCAGCATGGACTTGGCAACCTCGTTGATGCCCTCATGGGGCAGGTAGTTGAACTTCACACCATAGGCGTTGGCCACCGCGGCCTGGGCGATATGCGGCAGCGAGCCAGGCGGCGGACCGCCGGTGACCACCCTGTCGGACTTCGCCTTGGCGATCAGATCGTCGATGGTCCTGATCGGCGAGTCCTCCAGCACCGTCACGAAGAGCGGCCCCTGGGCGACAAGGCAGATCGGCGCCCAACTGTCGGCGTTGTAGCTGGTCTTGCGCAGATGCGGCTGCGTCGTGGTCGTGCCCACGGGCATGAAGCCCAGGTTATAACCGTCCGGCTTGGCCTTGGAGAGCTGCGTCGCGCCGATGGTGCCGCCGGCGCCCGTGACATTGCTGACAACGATGTCGGTCCCCAGGATCTTCTCCATCTCCGCGGCGAAGAAGCGACCGGGCACATCGGTGCCGCCCCCGGCGCTAAAGGGGATCATCATGCCGATGGAGCGTTCCGGGTATTCGGCCTGAGCAGCGGTGCCGCTGGCCAGGGCAACCAGTGTCGCGGCGCAGACGGCCGGTATCAGTTTCATGATTTCCTCCCAGATGAACGAAGCCCAATTCCATGAGTCTTGATTGATATGCATTCGAATGCATATTGTGGCGCTTGTCAATCGATGATGGGATGCAGGCGCCGGACAATGCCGGGCGGCGGCGAAATCTTTTGTTGCTGGCGCGCCCACCGCAGGCGGCCTGTGGTCCCCTCATAAAGCAGGACTGATGATGTCGACACTCTCCAGTACAGACCTCCCTCGCCCGCTCCACGCGAACGTCGCCCGCGTCGGATTGCACCTGCGCAAGCCGTTGCTGAGCCCAGAGCTGGGCCGGGCCGAGGGTTAAGGCGATGGCGCGTTTTCTCCTGCTGCATGGCGCCTGGCACGGCGGCTGGTGCTGGTCGGCGGTCGCCGAGCGTCTGGAAAGCGCCGGCCACCGCGTGTCGGCGCCGGACCTGCCGGGTCTAGGGGCCGATGCCGGCGGTCTGTCTCCGGACATCGGCCTGGAGACTCACCTCGCTTTTGCGCTCGACGCGCTCGAGAGCCTCGGCGGCGGCGTCCTCTGCGGACATTCCTACGGCGGCATGCTGGCACGGGGCCTGGTCGACCGGCGGCCCGACCTCGTTGCCGGGCTGGTCCTGATCGAGGCACTCTGGCCCGGAGACGGCAAGGCGGCCTTCGACGTCATTCCGCCCGCCGCCCGGGAGCGGTTCCGTGAAGCCGCCGAGACCGCGGGTCAGGGCTGGCGCCTGCCGCCA
The DNA here is from genome assembly GCA_001657395.1 of Rhodospirillales bacterium BBD 1991-14. GTDB lineage: Bacteria > Pseudomonadota > Alphaproteobacteria > Kiloniellales > Kiloniellaceae > Pelagibius. Next base: position 36,627 of record LYSY01000011.1, read on the forward strand.
CCCGATGTTTCCCAGTTTGCCATTGCCGATGCGGCACTGGCCGCCGGCATCGCCCGGCGGCTGACGGATCACCCGCTGAAGACCTTCACCGATCCGCTGCGGCTCTCCGGCCCGGCTCGGCTGCCGCGGGGCCCCGTCTTTCTCATCGCCACGGACCGCGACCCGCAGCCCTATGCCGAGACCGCCGACACCCTTGCGGCAGAAGGCTGGACCGTGATGCGCCACGCCGGCGGCCACGCCATGATGATGACCGCACCGGACTTCGTCGCGGCGGCTTTGCTGGGGGCCGCCGCACAGACCGATTTAGACCGAGAAAGGAGAAACGATGCGCAAGGAGACTAACATCCGCTTCGACGAGGCGACCGGGGCCTGGTTCGGCGGATCGATGCCAATCCCCCGCAGCGAGATGGATCAGCGGGTCTGGCGGTTCAGCGAGCTGGTTCCCTCGCCGCGCGCCTTCCCGGACTGCAGCCTGCCCGGCCACATCCGCACGCTCTACAGCGCCCTCGGCCATGGCTCGGACGAGGAGCAGCTCGAAGGCACCGCCGTCGAGCAGGCCGAGAACTATCACATCGACTTCGTGAAGGCGGCCCCCGGCAACGGCGCCGCCCTGCACAGCCACGGCTCGGAGGAGACCTTCGTCGCCCTGACCGGACAGTGGGTGGTCTTCTGGGGCGACGGTGGGGAGGGCGGCAGCACGCTGCTGGAACCCTTCGACGGCATCGTCGTTCCCGGCGGCGTGCTGCGCGGCTTCCGCAACGCCGGGACGGAAGAAGCGACGCTGATGGCGATCCTGGGCGCGCGCAACGCCGGCCACTGCATCTGGGCCGAAAGCCTGCAGCCCGCCTTCGCCAAGCAGACGGCGGGGTGACGCAGCCCCGACACGGGCGCACAACACCCATGCCGTCCGCCCGGCGCGGCCGTGAAGCGGTGGCCCGAACCCCGGCAACAGATGCTAAAGATCGATCTTCCTGCCGATGCGCCCTTCCACCGCGCGCATGGCGGCGGAGAAGTCCGCGTCGCCAAAGCCGGCCGCCTCGGCCTCTTCCAGGGTGGCGATCACGGCGTCAAGCGCCGGGTAGGCTTTCGGGTCGGGGGCCATGGCGCGGGCGAGCCGCGCATCCTTCAGCATGAACTTCAGCATGAAGAGCGGCGAGAAGTCGCCGGAGCGCATGCGCGGCACCCGGTTCTCGAAGTAACGGGAATAGGCAAAGCCGGTGCCCTGGGTGACGATGTCGAAGAAGGCCTCGATGTCGGCGCCGGTCTCCAGGCAGAGTCCCATGGCCTCGGCCACCGCCACCGCATGGCCGGCGACCAGGGTCTGGTGGATCAGCTTCATGTGGTTGCCGGCCCCGGAGGGCCCGCAGTGGCGGATCAACTGGCCGCAGGCGGCAAGCACCGGCTGCGCCCGGGCAAAGGCCTCGTCATCGCCGCCGACGACGAAGCTGATGGTGCCTTCCTCGGCCTGCTTCACCGAGCCCAGCATGGAGGCGTCGAGATGGCTGGCGCCCCGCGCCTTCAGGCCGGCATAGACGTCGCGCGTGGCATCGGGCCCGACGGTGGAACAGTCGATGGTGATGCTGCCGGCGCGAATGGCCGCCGCCACACCCTCCGGCCCCAGGTAAACGGCGCGCAGCACATCGTTGTTGGGCAGGCAGGACAGCAGCACGTCGCAGGCCCCGGCGATCTCCGCGAGAGACCCCGTCGTCTCGGCCCCCGCCTCCGCATAGACCCGCGCCGCCAGCGCGCCGTCGAGATCGTAGCCCAGCACCGCACCCGGATAAGCCGCCGCCAGACGGCGGGTCATGGGCGCCCCCATGGCCCCCAGGCCGATAAAGCCGATTTTCATGGCATTCCCCCCAAGAGCCGCGTCGATCTCCGGCGCCGCTGAACGCGCGCCGGTTCTGTCGATTACGGGCCGGGAGGCAGCATATTAGGAGAAGGGAATGGTGCCCAGGGGCGGAATCGAACCACCGACACCATGATTTTCAGTCATGTGCTCTACCAACTGAGCTACCTGGGCACTTGTGGGGTATCGTCTGGGGCCCGGGTGGCCCGATACCTCCGCGCGCTGCGGAACAGCGACGCAGGCTTATAGGCCCTGGGCCGGCCTCTGTCCAGCCCCCCGGAACAAGAATCCCGTGGCAAGAATCCGGGGGCCGGGAGGCCGGTCCTCAGGGGTCCAGGATCAGGCGCAGGGTGAGCGGCTCGCCGTCGCGCAGAACCGTCACTGCGACGGCCTCCCCAGGGCGCTTGAGCTGAATGGCGCTGGTGGCTTCCGGCACCTTGCGCACCGGCCGGCCGTCGATGGCGGTCACCAGATCGCCGACCTCCAGCCCCGCCCTGGCGGCAGCCCCGCCCGGCTGCAGGCCCCAGAGCCTGAGGCCCGCCTGGCGCGCGCGTTCCTCCGCTTTCAGAGGCGCAAGCCCGAGGCCCGGGCGCCCGCGGCGCACGGCACCGTGGGCCAGGAGGTCGTCGAAGACGCGGCGCAGCAGGGCGGCGGAAACAGCGAAGTTCACGCCGATGTTGGCATCGCTTTCCTTGGTGAAGATAGCCGAGAGCAGGCCCACCAGACGACCCTCCGGATCGACCAGCGCGCCGCCGGACGCGCCGGGATTGACCACCGCGTCGGTCTGAATGAAGTCCTCGATGGGATTGAAGCCGGTGCCGGCGCGGTTGACGGCGGAAACCACGCCGCAGGTGACGGAAAGATCCAGCCCGAACTGGTTGCCGACCGCGCAGACCGGGCTGGCCAGCGCCGGCTGCGGCCCGTAGGGCAGTGGCGGCAGCGCGGCCTCCACCTTCAGAAGCGCCAGATCGCTGGGCGGATCCCGCGCCACCAGCGCCGCCGGAAGCACCCGCCCGTCCGGCAGGCGCACGGAGATCGACAGGGCACGGTCGACCACGTGCAGCGCTGTCGCCAGATAGCCGCCGGGAGCGATCGCCACCGCCGTGCCCTCCGGCGCCACGCCGGGCGGCAGCTCCGGCTGGCCGCCCTGGGGCTGGCCGGGCCAGAGCGGCAGGACCGAGACCACGGACTCAAGAATCTTGGGATCGAAGGTCTGGGCGGCTGCGGCGCTGTTGCCCTGCAGACCGGCCAGCACCAGCAGAGCGGCCAAGCCCCAGGCCCACGGATCAAGCAGCCTCACGGCTCAGGAGTCCTCATCGCCGTCATCGCCCACCTCGCCAAGGCTATCCCTCAGGGCGTCTCCGGGGCCCTCTTCCGGGCCATCCTCTGCCGGAACGCGGTAGTTGCCTTTCATCCAGCGTCCGAGGTCGATGTCGGCGCAGCGCTTGGAGCAGAAGGGGCGGAAGCGGTGCAGGGTCGGCGCGGAACAGATCGGGCAGCGCCGCCGCGCGCCGTCCTTGCGCGGCAAGGGCACCACCCGCGCATCGCCGGGCCCGCTGTCGTCGGTCATGGCTCCCTCCTCTTCCAGATTAGTCTAGCACGAGGTCGAAATGGGCCACCAAGGGGTCGGCCACAAGGGCAATCGGCCCGCCGAGCCGCTGTTCCACCGCTTTCAGGGCCGCCGCCTGACCGTCCTGCAACGCCGCCGCGACTGCGGGGGCAACCTTCAAAGTCACTCTGTTCGGCGGATGCCCCCTGGCCGTGGCGGCCAGATGGCGCAAGACCTCGTAGGCCAAGGTCTCCGGCGATTTCTCCCAGCCGCGCCCGCCGATCCCGCAGGGCCGGCAGAGCACTTCGTGCAGCGGCGGACGGCTGCGCCGCCGGGTCATCTCCAAAAGGCCCGAGGGCGACATGCCGAAAACCTGGCAGGGCTCGGGGTCGTCGGCCACCGCTCGGCGCAGCGCCGCGGCCACCGCCTTGCGGTCCTCCGGTTTCTTCAGGGCCAGGAAGTCGACCACGATGAGCCCGGAGAGCGCGCGCAGCCTGAGCTGCCGGGCGATTTCCGGCACAGCGGCCTGGTTCACCTCGCGCGCCTGGGCCTGACCGCCGCCACGTCCGTCATGCAGCGCGGAGTTCACATCGATGGCGGTCAGAGTCTGCACCGGCTCGATCAGCAGCGCAGCGCCACCGGCGCAGTAAACCAGTGGCTGCAGGAGGGCGTCGATCTCCGCATCGACGTCAGCAGTCTGGAAGAGTGGCGCTTTGGCTGGCGCAAGATCGAAGGCGCAATCCTCCTCTCCCACTTCGGCCCTCAGCCGTTGCAAGAGCTCCGCGTCGTCACCCACCACAGAGTTCACCTTTGCGCGCCTTATCAGGTCCAGCAGAACGTCCGGCCCACCGTCAAGCCGCGCCGGCGCGCGGAGCCCCTGAGTATCGTCGAGGGAGGTGCCGGCGCGCCTGGCGCTGACCCTTGCCCCCTTGTCGGCGGCCGGCGCGCGGATCACGGCAACCGGCAGAGCGCTGCCTTGCGGCGGCATCGGTCCCTCGACTTCACGGGCCGGCAGGAGGCCGTCGCGCTCCAGCCCGAGGTCGACGAAGGCGCCGTCCAGCCCCTTGTCGAAGCGGCCGACCTTAGCCAGGAAGCGGTCACCCACCTGCACCGGCGCGGTGTCACGCAGAATCAGCAGGTCTTCCAGCAACCCATCGCGCAGCACCGCCGCGCGGATCTCCCCGGGCAGTGCGGAAACAATCAGATCTGCCGACATCGCCTGGATCAGGCCTTGTAACCGAGGCCGACCAGAAGGTTCCGGGTCTCGGCCAATGGCAGCCCGACGACGTTGGGATAGGAGCCGATGATGCGCGGGATAAAGGCGGCGGCGCGGCCCTGGATGGCGTAGCCGCCGGCCTTGCCGTGCCACTCGCCACTGGCAAGGTACCCGTCGATCTCTTCCCCGGAGAGGCGCTTGAAGACCACGGCGGTGGTCACCAGCGTGTCCGCCCGGCGCCCGTCGGGCGCATGGACGACCACCGCGCCCAGAACCCGGTGCCGGCGTCCCGAGAGCAGGGCGAGGCAGCGCCGCGCGGTCGCTTCGTCCTCCGCCTTGGGCAGGATGCGCCGACCGACGGCAACCACGGTGTCGGCGGCCAGCACGAAAGCGCCGGGGTGGCGCGCAGCGACGGCATCAGCCTTTTCCGCCGCGACCCGCCGCGCATACTGCGGCGGCAGTTCGCGCGCCCGCGGCGTTTCGTCGACATCGGCAGGATCGATATCAGCCGGTGTCATGCCGATCTGCTGCAGCAACTGGAGGCGCCGCGGCGAGGCGGAGGCCAGCACCAGCGGTGCAGCATCGGTCAGCGGCCCGGTCTCGGCCAGGCCGGGCTGCTTACCCTGCGGAACGGCCATGATCCGGCCCGCAGCCCTACTTGTAGCGGAAAGTGATGCGGCCCTTGGTCAGGTCATAGGGCGTCATCTCCACGTTCACGCGGTCGCCCGCCAGAACGCGGATGCGGTGCTTGCGCATCTTGCCGGCGGTATGGGCCAGCACTTCGTGGTCGTTGTCCAGCTTCACGCGAAACATCGCGTTGGGCAGCAGTTCCACCACGGTACCTTGAAACTCGAGCAGGTCTTCCTTGGCCATCAGTCCTTCGATCTTGGCAATTCGCCGAAGCTTTGGCCGCCCCGGCCCCGATCATCTCCCGGTCCCCGGCCTCTCACCCCGGGGCAATGCGCGCGGATGATACAGAAAAGCTCGGCGAAGAACAAACACCCCGATCAGCACCCCTGGAATGGTCAAAAACCCCGCAAAATCAAGGCGAAATGAGGAAGTCCGTACTGCGCGCTCAGTGCGCGGGCTTGAGGTCCAGGGTGAAACGCTCCTCGATGCGCTTGCGCAGTTGATCGCGCACGGCACGATAGGCCTGCAGCCTCGTGTCCCGGCTGCCTTCGATAATGGAGGGATCGAAGGTGTTCCAGAACTCCACGTCGCAGGCCATGGTGCGGGTCAATTCCACCGCCTGATGCTGGGCTTCCGGCGAGAGGGAAATGATAAGGTCGTAGGAGGTGTCCTCCAGGTCGTCAAAGGCCTTGGCACGATGCTTGGAGATGTCGATGCCGATCTCGTCCATCACCTCGATGACAAAGCCGTCGATCTCCTGCGGGCGCACACCAACGGAGTCGACGTAGATGCGATGCCCCAGCAGATGCTTCAGCAGCGCCTCGCCCATGGGAGAGCGCACCGAGTTGTGCGTGCAGGCAAAGAGCACCGCTTCGGGAAGATCGCCCATTCGGTCGGGCTACCCGCGGATGTGGAGTACGCAGATCAAGGTGAACAGCCGCCGCGCCGTGGGGAAGTCGATTTCGATCTTGCCGTCCAGGCGCTCGCGCAGCAGTTCCGATCCGTCGTTGTGGAGGCCCCGCCGGCCCATATCGATCGCCTCGATCTTGGCGGGGCTGGCGGTCTTGATGGCTTCGTAATAGCTCTCGCAGACGGCGAAGTAATCCTTGATCACCCGGCGGAAGGGCAGCAACGGCAAGGTCACGACCCCAAGCGTCTGACCCTCCACGGTGCGGATGTCCCAAAGCAGCCGGTTTTCCGAGATCGAGAGGTGCAGATGATAGGGTCCGGCAAAGTCGCCAACCGGGTAGAAGACGTTCTCTTCCAGAAGATCATAGATGGCGACGGCGCGCTCGTGCTCGACCTCCGGGCTGCGCCGCACCACTGAGCTGTCATCCAGGGTGATCTCGGCCAGGCGCTGGGTCGGATCGGCCGCCCTTTGGTCCGTCGGGGCTTGGCCCGCCGAGGCCTGGTCTGCCGGCGTGTTGGGCGCGTCCTTATCCTCCTCCGCAGCCATGATGCGCCAGCCCTCCCTCGCCCGCCGACCGTCAGGACGGTTCCGGATTGGCCGCCAGGCGCAGGGCGACGGAGCGGGCGTGGGCATCCAGGCCCTCCGCCTCGGCGAGGCGCACCGTCGCCGGACCGATGGCGCGGATCGACTCGGCGTCGCAGGCCACGATGGAAGAGCGCTTCATGAAATCGAGCACCGAGAGGCCGGAGGAAAAGCGCGCCGAGCGGGCCGTCGGAAGGACGTGGTTGGGGCCCGCCAGATAATCGCCGATGGCTTCCGGCGTGTGGCGGCCCAGGAAGATGGCGCCGGCGTTGCGCACCTGACGGGCCAGAGCGTCGGGATCGGCCACGGCCAGTTCCAGGTGCTCCGGGGCGATGCGGTCTATCAAGGCCGGCGCCTCTGCCATGGAGCCCAGCAGCACGATGGCGCCGTGATCCCGCCAGCTTGCCCCGGCGATCTCCCGCCGCGGCAGCGTTGCGAGCTGCGCGTCGACAGCCGCCGCGACCGCGTCGGCGAAACCGGCGTCGTCGGTGATCAGGATCGACTGCGCGGCGGTATCATGCTCGGCCTGGGACAGCAGGTCGGCGGCGATCAGGTCCGGCCGGTTGTCGGCGTCGGCCACCACCAGCACCTCCGAGGGGCCGGCGATCATGTCGATCCCCACGGTGCCGAAGACGCGGCGCTTGGCCGCGGCCACATAGGCGTTGCCGGGCCCGACGATCTTGTCCACCGGTCGGATGGTCTCGGTGCCAAAGGCCAGAGCCGCGATGGCCTGGGCGCCGCCGACCCGGTACACCTCGCTCACCCCGGCCAGGCGCGCCGCCGCCAGCACCAGAGGATTCACCACGCCGTCGGGCGTCGGCACGGTCATCACCAGGCGCTCGACACCCGCAACCTTGGCCGGCAGCGCGTTCATCAGCACCGAAGAGGGATAGGCCGCCGTGCCACCGGGAACATAGAGACCGGCGGCCGCCACCGCTGTCCAGCGATGGCCAAGGCGCACACCCGCCGGGTCGCGGTAGTCCAGATCCTCGGGCTTCTGGCGATTGTGGTAGTCGGCAATGCGCTCCGCCGCCAGCCGCAACGCGGCCAGAGTCTCCGGGTCGCAGTCCGCCTCCGCCGCAGCCAGGTCCTCTTCGGAAATCCGCAGGCCGGCGGCACTGAGGCTCAGCCGGTCGAAGCGCTCAGTGTAGGCGATCAAGGCCGCGTCGCCCTGCCGGCGGACCGTTTCCAGGATCTCGGCGACCGCCGCGTCGACGTCTTCGTCGGTCTCGCGCTTGCCGCTCAGCAAGGCGGTAAAGGCAGTCTCGAAGTCGGGATCGCTGCTGTTGAGCCTAAGCGGCATCGGCAACCTCGCGGAAGCCTTCGACCAGCTCCGAGAGCTCCTGCGAGCGGGTCTTGAAGGCGGCCCGGTTGACGATCAGCCGCGAGGTCACCTCGGCGATGGTTTCCACCTCCACCAGATCATTGGCACGCAGCGTCGAGCCGGTGGAAACCAGATCGACGATGCGCCGGCAGAGGCCGAGGCCGGGCGCCAGTTCCATCGCGCCGTTCAGCTTGATGCACTCCGCCTGCACACCGCGGGCGGCGAAATGACGCCGTGTGATCTCCGGATACTTGGTGGCGACGCGGATATGGCTCCATCGGCTGGGGTCGTCGCTCTCGGCAAGCTGGCGCGGCGCGGCCACCGAAAGGCGGCAGTGCCCGATGTCCAGGTCGACCGGGGCATAGAGCTCCGGATAGTCGAACTCCATCAGAATGTCGTTGCCCGCGACCCCCAGATGCGCCGCGCCGAAGGCGACGAAGGTCGCGACATCGAAGGAGCGTACCCGGATGATGTCGAGGCCGGGCCGATTGGTCTTGAAGCGCAGCTGGCGGGCTCCGTCGTCCGCGAAGGCGGGCTCGGGCTCGATGCCGACCCGGCTCATCAACGGCGTCAGTTCCTTCAGGATCCGCCCCTTGGGCACTGCCAGGATCAGGGCTTCGTTCGAGGTCACAGCTTCGCTCCGCGGTGGTCAACCATTGCCTTCAACCCTGGGGGCTTCAACCATGAGGGCCGGAAGGGCGGCCGCAGGTCCAGGCCCACCCATCGGCCCGGCTTGTGCCCGTACGGGCCGCTTTCAGCCGCCCTGGTATGGCGATTTTTCCCCGGAATTGCCACCGCCTTTTTCGGACCGGCACCGGCTTCCGCCGGCCGCGAAGGCCGATCAGCCGGAGGATCCGCCCTCGGAGGTTGCCGGCGCTTCGCCCTCTTCAAGCTCATGCTCGGGCCGCCAGCGGGTCGGCCAGGGCCGGCCAAGGTCCTCCAGATGGCAGCGCACGGCCTCCACCTCCAGGCGTATGGCCGCGTCGCCCGCGAACAGCAGGGTAATCGACCGGGGCTCCGACGTAATCGTCAGCAGGTTCAGGATCTCGCCCTTGGCATCGGCAGAGAGCCCGCGAAAGCGGACCTGCTGGACCTTGTCGAAGCAGACGCCGCAATTCACCCGTTCGAAGGGCGGCGGATCCTCACTGTCGTCGAAGCGTGCGTCTTCGCCCTCAGGCGCAGGCTGTGGGCGCGAGGGCGCCTCTCTGGTGGCCGCGTCGGCCTGATCCTTCGGCCAGTGAAAGCGGTTTGCCACCAGGACGAAGCGCTTTTCCTTGGGCATGAAAGCCATATCAACCCGCGGCACGAGGGCGTCCTGAAGCAGGGCTGCAATGACGTCCATGTCCTGGGGGTCGTGCGCGCGCAGCCGCAGCGGCGCCGTTCCATCCTCCATCGGGCCTTCGCCCTTTGGGCTGTCCGCCGCCATTACTCAGCGGTCCTGCGCCGGGTGATGGACGCACCGCAGGCGGCAAGCTTCTGCTCCAGGCGTTCGTAGCCGCGGTCGAGATGGTAGACCCGGTTCAGGACCGTCTCGCCCTCGGCCGCCAAGCCGGCCAGAACCAGCGAGACGGAGGCGCGCAGATCGGTCGCCATGACTTCCGCGCCGGTCAGGCGTTCCTGTCCGCGCACCATCGCCGAGGCACCGTGGACGTTTACGTTCGCGCCCATCCGGCTGAGTTCCGGCACGTGCATGAAGCGGTTCTCAAAAATCGATTCGGTAATCATCGAGGCCCCGTCCGCAGTGGACATAAGGGCCATGGTCTGCGCCTGCAAGTCTGTCGGAAACCCGGGATAGGGCTCGGTCATGACGTCGACACCCATCACCCGCCCGTTGGCACGGCTGACCTTGAGGCCGCGGTTGGTTTCCTGGACCGAAACCCCGGCCTCACTCAGGATCTCGATCACGGCGGCCAGATGGTCGGCACGGCCGCCGATCAGATCCAGCTCCCCGTCGGTGATCGCCGCAGCCATGGCGTAGGTGCCCGTCTCGATCCGGTCGGCCACGACCGCGTGGGACGCACCCTGCAGACGCTCGACCCCGCGCACCGTGATGCGGTCGCTGCCCAGGCCCTCGATCTCCGCACCCATCTTGATCAGGCATTCGCCCAGGTCGACCACCTCCGGCTCGCGCGCGGCGTTGACCAACTGGGTCTCCCCCTTGGCCAGGCAGGCGGCCATCAGCAGGTTCTCGGTCGCCCCGACCGAAATCTTGGGGAAGACCACCGCCGCCCCGATCAGCCCCGACGGCGCGCTGGCGTGGATATAGCCCTCCTCCAGCGTGATCTCCGCACCCAGCAGCTCCAGGCCCTTAAGATGCAGGTCGACGGGCCGCGTGCCGATGGCACAGCCGCCAGGAAGCGAGACCTTGGCCTCGCCCATGCGGGCCAGCAGCGGTCCCAGGACCAGAACCGAGGCGCGCATCTTGCGCACCAGATCGTAAGGCGCCACCACGGAACTGATCGCCCCGGCGCGGAGTTCGAGGACGCCGCCGTTGCTGCCGTTCTCGGCGCCGCCGTTCATATGCAGGCTGACGCCGTGCTGGGCCAGCAGCCGGGCCATCGTGGAGATATCCGCCAGGTGCGGCACGTTGGACAGCGACAGCGTTTCCTCCGTCAGGAGGCTGGCCGCCATCAGCGGCAGCGCGGCGTTCTTGGCGCCGCTGATTGTGATCTCGCCCTTCAGCGGCCTGCCGCCCTGGATAACGATCTGGTCCATCTTCACTTCACCTTGCGGCCTTTACTTCACCTTTTAGTCGGCGCGGGTCAGTTGGCGCGAGTCAGTTGGCACGGCCGCGCTAAAGCCGCGGCAGGGTCACGCCACGCTGACCCATGTACTTGCCGGCGCGGTCGGCGTAGGAGACCTCAGGCGCCGAGGCGCCCTTGAGGAAAAGGAACTGACAGGCGCCCTCGTTGGCATAGACCTTGGCCGGCAGGGGTGTGGTGTTGGAGAACTCCAGTGTCACATGGCCTTCCCACTCCGGCTCCAGCGGCGTCACGTTCACGATGATGCCGCAGCGCGCGTAGGTCGACTTGCCCAGGCAGATCACCAGGACGTCGCGGGGAATGCGGAAGTACTCGACCGTGCGCGCCAGAACGAAGGAGTTCGGCGGGATGATGCAGATCTCCGTGTCGCGCTCGACGAAACTCTGGTCCGAAAAGTCCTTGGGATCCACCAGGGCGTTGTCGACGTTGGTAAAGATCTTGAACTCACTGGCGACCCGCGCGTCGTAGCCGTAGGAGCTGACGCCGTAGGAGATCACGCCCTCGCGGCGCTGGGCCTCGACGAAGGGCTCGATCATGCCCCCGTTCTCGGCCCTTTCACGAATCCAGCTGTCCGGCATGATGGCCATGGCCGTCACTGTCCCCCTTGATTGAAATCGGCGGGCCCCTGGAGAGACCCTGGGCGGGTGCACGGCGCCGCCGGGGCCGGCCCTCCCGCTATGGCTGAGGATGGCGCGTTTCTACTGGAAAGCCGGGCGCGCCACAAGCGGGCCGGGCTGGTGCAGCCGGGGCCGGCGCGCTGTACGGGACCTCTCGCGCTCACCGGCCTTGCGGCTCCCCCTCTTCGACAGTCCTGCCGCTGCGGCCGGCGGACGAGACGGTCTCTTCAGCGGCGGTATCAGACGCCGCGGACTCCGCCGGTGCTCCAGCGTCGCCGGTCTGGGCAGCGCCGAGGGTTTCGCGCCGGCCGCGCTGCTGCGCCTTGCGCTTTCTCAGGTTGTCCCGCAGGGCCCGGGCCAGACGCTCCTGGCGCCCGGGACCCTCGGCCTGACCGGAGCCTCCGCCCTCGCCGGGACTCCGGCCCGGGGCCTTGACCCCACCGTTTCCGCCATTTTCAGCCATTCCCGGACACTGCCGGGCGAATGTGGCGAGGTCAAGACCGCCTGGGACCGCCCCTGCCCGGGGGTCCCGGGACCGGGCGGCGCAGCCCGGATTGCAAGCATTTTGAGGGACATAGGGGCCACACCCCGGCCCCGCCGGAAGCCTGCGGAACGGACTTGCCATTGCCGATCACCGGTGGCATGGTCCGCCCGCATCAGGCAGATGCCTCTTCGTGCCGCCGTAGCTCAGGGGTAGAGCACACCCTTGGTAAGGGTGGGGTCGGGTGTTCAATTCACCCCGGCGGCACCATTCTCCTCAACGTATCGCGCTTGGACAGTACCCGCAGCAGCCGGGCCGACAGACTGCATTGCGCGCCCATCGACCCGGCTCATGCCTAGCGGTTGAACTCGATCTCCACGCGGCGGTTGCGGATCTCGGGTGTTTCGACCGGCACCACGGGATCGGCCTTGCCGAAGCCCTGACCGAAAATCTTCTCCCGTTCGACTCCGCTCTCGACCAGGAAGTCGATCACCGCGTTGGCCCGCTGTTCGGACAGCACTTCGTTGTAGGCATCGCCGCCGACCAGATCCGTAAAGCCGCTGACGTTGATCATGTCATAGTCCGACTTGTTGGCGGCTGAGATCATGTCCGCCAGCACCGTGCGCGCATCGACTGTCAGATCAGACTTGTCGAAGTCGAAGAGCACCGTCACCGACCCCGGCACGGGGTCCGGCGCGGGTGGCGGCGGGGCCGCTGCGACCGGCGGCTGTTCCTCCAGCGCGGCCATCGCCGTCATGAAGCGATCCCGGCAGCCGGCGATATCGTTCGGCTGGCGGTTTTCTTCCTGCTCCTGCATCCAGCAATCGAAGGCGATCTGCGCTGCGACCGCATCCTGCGGCTTACGCGCCGTGGCTCCGGTTGCCTGGGCCGCGACCAGACGGTCGCGCGCAGCAGTGAGTTCAGGCACCGACTCGTCCGGCAGGTTGCGGGCGCTGATCAGTTCCGGCTCGACGCCATCACCCTGAGCAGCCTCCATCGCCCGCATGGCGAAGGTGTCGGAATCCCTGTAGTCGCCCTCCTCGTACTCGTTCTGCGAAAGGCCGACGTATCCGGCGTAGAGGTCGCGGTCGTAAGCCGTGCCCCCCGGCGTTGTCCGCTCGGCCTGGTCCAGCTGGGTCCCCGCGCAGGCCGCCAGCACCATCAGCCCCAACGACGACATGGCAATGCGCAACGTTCCTCTCATGGCCTCATACTCCCTTGTGTCTCGGGTTTTCGGCCGGGCTCCGGCCATTGTTGTCACCGACCACGGCGCCCGGTCGCTTGTTGCGAGAAGCGAAGGGCCCTTCCCGGCCAGTCGCCGCCCAAACTTGAAAACGCGCCAGCAATCCAAGAGCAGAGACCTTCAGGCAGCCGGCCTCTGTGCCTGGCCGTTACCCTGCAACTTTGTCGAGAAGACAGTTTTCTACCAACCGGTACCACTGCTGCCCTCCCAGCCTTGAAGTGCTGGATCGGCGCGAGCATCTGCGGTTCTCGTTTTCGCTATGCCGAGATGCCCTCTCGCCTGCTGACTGACCGTTTTATCTATTCAATTTCAAATTATTATAGGAACTCTTTCACTCAGCCAGGGGTTCATTATGTGCCTAGGACAGCAGTCTGCAAGGGACAAAAAAGGACACGGCAGGCTTCGGGAGGCCGCAGCGGCCTGCCCTGCCCACTTCCCCCTATGATTGAGCAAAAGATCTCTACCAGGGGGCGGGCGGAAGCGCGGCGGGTTGTCGTCAGACGTTGGCGTGCCTCAGGCTGACAGCCGTGGCCACCAGCGGCCCGCGGCGCGGAAGACACGGCGGCGCAGCACCAGATCCGGACGGCTGCGCAGGAAGGTCCGGTCCGACGGGTTGAAAGGCAGGTTGAGCAGGGCCGGCAGCGCCGCGGCGATGAGGCCGCGCTGCAGGTCGGAACCCCCGCGCGCGGCCACATCGATACCGAGAATGAGGGCGTAAAGCCGGGCAGAGTTGAGAACGGGAAAGCGCTCCACTGCGTTCAGGTCCGACACCTGCTCCTTGGCGGCCAGCCATCCGGCCTGGCGCTGCTCCAGGTAGAGGCGGTCGCGCCAGTCGAGGTGGGGCTGCGGCGTTTCCCCGATCCAGCCCAGCCACTCGGTGAGGCCCGCCGCGGCCGGCGATCCCGAAGGCTCGCCGGCGCGCTGCAGAAACGCGTCCACGGCGGCGGCTGCAGGGGCGGGTTCCGCCGGCAGCGCCCGCCAGTCGGCAAAGCCGCCGGCGACGGCGAAGCCGTGACCGCCGATGCTGATGCCGGTGAGGTCGTCCCGCTCGCCGCTGAGAACGGGGCGGGCATCGCCCTCGGACACGTGGTCTGCTGCATGGCGGCGCAGCAGGAGGCGCCGGTCCTCCCGCACCGCCGCCGGAAAGGTCAGGCGATGCGGATAGCCGGCGATCCGCGCCAGCGCCGCCGGCAGCACACGGTCGGCCACCGTCATGCGGGGGGTCACCCGGGTGAAGGGCTGCAGCGGCAGGCCGGCCTGCGCCGCCAGGGCCAGCATGAGGCGCGAGTCGTAGCCGCCGGTCAGACCAAGCCAGAGCGGCTCCGCCGTCACTGCCGCGAGGCGCCGCAGCACGGTCACGAGACGCCGCGCGATCTCTGCCCTGGCCTCTTCAGACGGCCGGTCAGGGTCGATGGGCGGCATCAGCGTAAGCGCTTCGACATCCCCCTCCGGCAAGCGCAGGGCCTGACTCGGAAGCAGCCGGCGCACCGCGGCAAAACGCGCCCGCGGCGGCGGGTACCAGGACACACCGCGGTTGTAGGTCAGCGCCCGCGGGTCGCTCAGTGCCCGGGTCACGCCCGGCGCGTGCTCGGCCAGCAGCGCCGGGCTGCTCGACACCCAAAGATCCCCCTCGGCGTCGTGACAATAGAGACAACCCAGCAGCGCCGAGGCATCGGGAAAGATCCGTCCGCCCTGACCCGCAAGGGGGCCGATCAGCAGCCAGCGCCCGGCCCAGTCGTGGCGCCGATCCGGAACCGCGGCGCTGAGGGCCGCTGCCATCGACACCAGGGGCGCAGGGCGGGCCGGGTCGGTTTCGACGGCACGGCCAAGCAGGATCCAGCCCCGGCCCTCCGCGTCGGCGGCGCGCTCGACCCGCAGCTCCGGGCAACTGTGGAGATGGAGCCCCGCGCCCAGGCGCTCGCTTGTCCAGCCCTCGGCGACCGCGATTTCCCGGGGCGCCAGAAGGAACTGGCGCCTGTGAAGGCGCAGCGGGGTTTGGCGGGCGGAAGACGGCATGGCGGGCCGGGTTTCCTGCTCTGGAACAATTCGCAAAGGGAGTGAGCCCGCCGACTGCCCGAAACGCCAGGGGCATTTGCCGGGCACAGACCCCGTTGCGGGGCGAGCCCACCGCCAGAAGCGGGGCAGCCCAGACGATTGAGCATCCCTCCCCCTGCCAGAGGGTGCTATGTCAGAGTCCCATGTTCGTCGCTTCCTTCTCCTCGCGCTGATCGTCCAGGGCCGACTGCGACCGCCATGGCAAGCCTGCTGTCTTTCACCGCGCTGTTCCTGTCGATCTTCCTCGTCCAGATGGGCTCCGGTTCGCTCGGGCCTCTGGACGCGCTCTCCGGCGCGGCGATCGGCTTCAGCACCGAGGAGATCGGCCTGCTGGGCTCGGCGCACTTCCTGGGCTTTTTCTTCGGCTGCTACGTCACGCCACGGCTGATCGGCGATATCGGCCATTCCCGTACCTTCGCGGCAGCCGCGGCCATCGGCGCCATCGGCGCGCTTCTGCATCCGGTGCTGGAGGGACCGCTTTACTGGGCGATGCTGCGCGTGCTGACCGGCTTTGCCATTGCCGGCGCCTACACGGTGGTGGAGAGCTGGCTGCAGGCCAAGACCGAAAACCAGTATCGCGGCCGGGTCTACGGCGTCTTCCGCGTGGTCGACCTGATCGGCGCCATCACCGCCCAGGGGCTGATCGCCGTTCTCGAGCCGGGCAGCTACGTGGCCTACAACATCGTCGCCATGTTCTGCTGCATCTGTCTGCTGCCCCTGGCCCTGACCCAGCGCGCCGCCCCGCCGACGCCGGAGGCGCCGCGGCTGCAGCCCCTTAAGGCCTTCCGCCTCTCGCCGACGGCAATCACCGGCATCCTGGTCGCAGGGGTCACCAGTGCCGGCTTCCGCATGGTGGGGCCGGTCTACGGCGTCGAAAACAACCTGACGCAAGGGCAGATCGCGGTCTTCCTCGCCTCCGGCATGCTGGGCGGCATCGCCGCGCAGTATCCCATCGGATGGATCGCCGACAAGACCGACCGGCGCATGGTGCTGCTCGGCCTGTCCGTCATCGCCGCAGTCAGCTGCCTGGGGATCGCCTACTGGATCACGCCGGGTGCGGTCATGGCCATCTACCTCGCCGCCTTCGTTTTCGGGGTCACGGCCTTTCCGATCTACTCGGTCTCCGCCGCCTATGCCAACGACTTCGCCGATCCGGATTTCATTGTCGAGCTCAGCGCGGCGCTGATCTTCTTCTTCTCGCTGGGTGCCATCGTCAGCCCGCTGATCTCCGCCTGGCTGATTGCGCTGGCCGGCGCCAATGCCATGTTCCTCTTCATGGCGGTGGTGCACCTGGCGCTGGTCACCTTCACCCTCTTCCGCATGACCCGCCGCCAGAGCGCCGAGCCGCGCGAGCCCTACCAGTACCTGCCCCGCACCTCGATGATCCTGGCCCGCCTGCGCCGCGCCGCCAACGGCGGCAACAAGACTTGAAGCGACGGTCAGCGTTTACGCCGATACGGCCAAACTGGCGACGCCGTGTCTTCGGGTCGGATACCCAGCCTTGCCGCTACAGCCAGCGCATGGCAGCTTGCTGCGCCGCGCCGTCTTCGGCTCCCTGGACCCTTCGATGATCTCTGCCTCCCCCACAACCAAAGCCATCGCCTGGATGATGGGCGCCCTCACCTCCTTTGCGGTGATGACGGTCTCGGTGCGCGAACTGACCGGAGAGATGCATGCCTTCCAGATGCTGTTCATCCGCAGCGCCATCGGCATCCTGATCCTGCTGCCGTTTCTGCAGCGCGGCGGCTGGGGGCAGATCCGCCTGACCTACCTTGCCGGCCATACGGCGCGCAACGTCATCCACTTCACCGGCCAGGTTTTGTGGATCTTCGGCATCGGGCTGCTGCCGCTGGCCACGGTCTCGGCCCTGGAGTTCACCTCGCCGCTCTGGGGCGGGCTGCTGGCGGTGCTGTTCCTCGGCGAGAAGATGAACCGCGGACGCTGGACCGCCTTCGGACTCGGCTTCCTCGGCGTCCTGGTGATCGTCCGGCCGGGCTTCGTCGAGGTCAGCGAGGGCATCCTCATCATGCTGGCCTGCGCCTTCTTCTTCGGGGCAACCGGCGTCGCGACGAAGTGGCTGACCCGCCGCGAAAGCGCGCTCGCCATCGTTTTCATGATGGTGGTCATGCAGACCGTCTTCGGGGCCGTCGCCTCCAGCTTCGTCTGGGCGCCCCTGGCCTGGCACCAGACGCCCTGGCTGATCCTGCTGGCGATCACCGGTCTGACCGCCCACTACAGCCTCACCCGGGCGCTGGCCGCCGCCGATGCCACCTTCATCATGCCGATGGAGTTCCTGCGGCTGCCCATCGTCGCCGTGGTCGGTTTCCTGCTCTACCAGGAAGCCTTCGAGGCCATGACCCTCCTCGGGGCGGCCATCATCTTCTCCGGCAACTACGCCTCGATCCGCCACGAAACGCGGACCGTCGTGCGCTAAGGCCCGGTTGCGCCGAAAACCGTCTTCAGGCTCAATCGGGCTCCCTGCCGAAGCGGAGGAGCAGCCCATGGCCTATGAGACCCTCACCTATGACGTCCGCGACGCCGTCGCCTGGATCACCTTCAACAGGCCGGAGCGCTTCAATGCCATGAGCCCGCTGCTGGTGCGCGAGCTCTGCGACGTCGCCACCCGCTGCTCCAGCGACAAGGCCGTGCGCGCCGCCGTTCTGACCGGTGCCGGCGATCAGGCCTTCTGCGCCGGGGGCGATGTTTCGGAATTCGCCAAGCGCCTCGATGACGTCGATCTTCTGGTGAAGGAGATGACGACCTACCTCCACGCCGCCGTCTCGCGCTTCGCCTGGATGCGCGCGCCGCTGATCGGTGCCGTCAACGGCGTGGCCGCCGGCGCCGGCCTCAGTGCCGTCGCCTTCTGCGATCTCGTCATCGCCGCCGAGACCGCGACCTTCACCTCGGCCTACACCCAGATCGGCCTGACGCCGGACGGCAGCTCGACTTTCTTCCTCAGCCGTATCCTCGGCCCGCGCCGCGCGATGGAGCTCTATCTCACCAACCGTGTGCTCAGCGCGCAGGAGGCTCTGGACTGGGGGCTCGTGAACACGGTGGTTCCCGCCGACCGGGTCCTGACCGAAGCGGAGGCCCTCGCCGCGACCCTGGCCCAGGGCCCGACCGAGGCCTACGGCGGCGTCAAGAAACTGCTCCAGACCGCGGCCACCGACAGCCTGGAAAGCCAGATGGAGCGGGAGACCCGCTTCATCGCCCGGGCCGGCGCCAGCGCCGACGGGCAGGAAGGCATCCGCGCCTTTCTGGAGAAGCGCCGGCCGACCTTCTCCGGGACCTGAGCGACCGACAACCCGTTTCTGCCCGGTCCCGCCCCGGCTTCGGCCCGGCTTCGGCCCGGCTTCGGCCCGGTTTGGCCGGCCTGTTTTCGCGCGGGCCTCTTCATTCGGACGGGCCTCCCCACCAAACGGGCCTCCCCAAAAAAACACGCACAAAAACTGTGGGCGTTCTTGACTGTTTCGAGAATGCGAGTCATTCTCATTCTCATCACGATCCGTCCCACCCTCGGCCGAAACCTCAGTGGATCTTCTCATGCAGCCTCTTCCCGACCCGCGGCACCAATCCCATCGCCTGCCGCGCATCGTCGCCGCACTCACCTTTCCCGAGATCATCGTCATCTGGGCGCTGCGCCACGCCACCGCAGACGCTGGTGGAGGAGACGGGGCCTCCGGGCGGATCGCCAAGGAGTTCGCCCGCGCCCTGGGCCTCGCCCGGCTGGAGGAAGCGCTGGCCGCGCTTGCGACGATGGTTGCTGCCCTCTCCGACGCCAGCCGCCTGCCCCAGGCGATGCCGCCACTGGACGACGACCGAGTGTCGGCCCGGGAAGAAGCGCTCCTGGCGCTGCTGGGCGCCGCTCAGCGCAGCGACCCGAGCCTTTCGAGACGGCTCGTCGAGTGGCTCGTTCTGCCCCAGGCGCAGCGGGACTTTACCGAAGCCGCCGCCAGCCTCGCGCGGATCATGAGCGAAGCCGGCCAGACCATTCCGCTGGATTCGCAGCGCCACCGGCCCCGGCTGCGCCTTGCCGCATCCTATGACGATGACGCTGCGCCTCACAAAGACCTGCTGCCCTCTGCGGCGGACTGGCAGACCCTCGCGCTGCCGGAACGCCATCTCACCGGCGGCGTCAGGCTCTGGGTTCAGGCCTTCCGCAGCGACCAGGACCCGCTGGCCGCCGTGCGGCAGCACTTCGGAAGCCGGGCCTCGGCCGATGCGGGCCTCAGCCTCCATGCCGTCTTGCGCAACACCACCCTGGCGGCAACGCGCGCCGTCGATGTCCGCTGCCTGCGCTGCCCCGGTCTCTCCCCTGACGAAGCCCGGCTTCTGGACGCGATCGCCTGGCTGCAGCGCGAGCAGAGCGAGCCGGCCACAGCACCGCTGGCGCAGTGGCTGCCGGGAGCGGCC
The DNA here is from genome assembly GCA_001657395.1 of Rhodospirillales bacterium BBD 1991-14. GTDB lineage: Bacteria > Pseudomonadota > Alphaproteobacteria > Kiloniellales > Kiloniellaceae > Pelagibius. The sequence goes on from LYSY01000011.1 coordinate 56,258, forward strand.
CTGCGCCTCTCGCTCGACGCGGCGCGGGGTCTCGGCGCCGCCCTGGCGCAGGACGGCTACATCCTGCCCTTACGCAACTGGGATTATGCCGCGCTTGAAGCCGCGAGCCGGGCGCCCCATCGACCCCATCCCCAGGAAGCAGCGCAGCAGGGCACAGCCGGCCCCAACACCGATCCCTTGGAGAGCGCCTTTGCCGTTACGGGTGGCGACCGGGCGGCCTCTCCCACTGTGCATTGAGCTCTTGGCAACACCTGCAAACAGATACGGAGGACAACGATGCGGAACGTCGGCGACTTGGTTCCCGAGGTCACGTTCAAACTTCGCACAGATGGAGAGTGGCAGAAGAAGACAAGCAGCGACGTCTTCAAGGGCCGGCGCGTCATCGTCTTCGCGCTGCCGGGCGCCTTCACGCCGACCTGTTCATCCACCCACCTGCCGGGCTACATGACCCTGTCAAGGAGTCTGAAGACCATGGGAGTCGACGAGATCTTTTGCCTTTCCGTGAACGACGCCTTCGTCATGAACGCCTGGGCCAAGGATCAGGGGGTCGACGACGAGGTCGCCATGCTGCCGGACGGCAGCGCGCACTTCACCCGGCAGATGGGCATGCTGGTGGACAAGGACGAGTTGGGCTTCGGGGAGCGTTCCTGGCGCTATGCCATGGTCGTCGACGACGGTGTCATCGAAAAGATCTTCGCTGAAGACTGGGCGGTGGCCGGCGACCCCTTTGCGGTCAGCGATGCGGTAACCATGTTGAGCTACCTCAGCGAGGCCGCGGCGAGAAAGGCGAGCGCGTAAGCCGCTCGCTCCAGAAAAGGCGGCGGGCTAAGAAAAACCGTCAGACGCGCTGGTTCTGCTGCATCACCGCCAGCATCTCCTGCAGCATGGCATCCCGGCGCGTCCGAAGCGCGTCCCCGGCGTCCGGACCATTCATGACCGCCACCTCTTCGAGGTGCCCCAGACGTTCTTCAAGCTCGCAATACGCCCGGCAGAGCGCGCTGAAGGCGGTGTTCGAGGCGTAGAGCCGCTGCACCTCCTTCTCGCGGCCTGGAAAGCGCTCGTAGACGGGCTGCAAGCGGTCGCTCATGGCAGCAGGTCGTTCATAAGGGCATCTCCCATAAAGGCGCCTTTGGGTCACAAAGCTGTCATGATGGCGGCCCGGGCCTGCCGGGACATTGATCTGACCCCAACCCAGCGGCTCCGGATCAGCCGGGTTGAGGCATCTCAATGCACGAGGTTACGGGCGGGCTAGGCTCAACCGGAACTTGGCCGGGTCACAAGCGAGCGTCCCCGCAATGACTGCTGCACAGACGGCGGATTCCTCACGGCCTCAGGGCCCTGCAGCCGATTTACAGGAAGCCGCGCAAGGCTTCCTCGGCAGTCCCGGCAGCTTCGGCCCGGGGGTTGCCGAGGTGCAGCGCATCGATACCCACGGCGCCATCGTCTTCCTGGCCGGGGATCGCGCCTACAAGATCAAGCGGGCCGTGCGCTATCCCTATATGGACTTCTCGACCCTGGAGAAGCGGCGCCGCGCCCTGGAGCGCGAGCTCTCCCTCAACGTCCGAACCGCACCCTGTCTCTATCTCCGGGTCTCTCCCCTGACGCAAGAGGCGGATGGCCACTTGGCGCTCGACGGCCCGGGCACGGTGGTTGAGTGGGTGCTGGTGATGAAGCGATTCTCGCAAAGCCAGCTCTTCGACCGACTGGCCGAAGCCGGCGAGCTGACCGATGCCGCCATGCTCGCCTTGGCCGATGCGGTCGCGGTGTTCCACGATACCGCCCCTCCCGTCGACACCCTCAGCGCTGCAAAGCTGCTGCGCGGGGCGGAGGCCATGGAGTGGGTCGTCGAAGAGAACAACGAAGAGATCCTGGCCCGCCCTGCCCTCTTCGCCCCGGCGGAGGCGGCCCGGCTCGCCGAGCACTCCCTTGCCGCGCTGGAACGCAGCCGCGGGCTGCTGGACCGGCGGAGCGGCGAAGGCCACCAGCGGCTCTGTCACGGCGACCTTCACCTGCGCAACGTGGTGCTGCTGAACGGACGGCCGACCCTTTTCGACGCCATCGAGTTCAACGACTCGCTCGCCTGCATCGACGTTCTCTACGATCTCGCTTTTCTGCTGATGGACCTGGAGGAGCGCGGGTTCAGACCCTTCGCCAACCTGGTCCTGAACCGCTACCTCCAACGGCGCGGCGACCTGGGCGCTCTCGCGCTGCTGCCGCTGTTTCTTTCCGCCCGCGCCGCGGTCAGGGCCAAGGTCGCCGCCAGTCTGGAGTCCGTCGAGCAATCACCGGAGGCCAAGTCCCGGCGCCGCGCGGAGGCTGCGGCCTACTTCGCGCAGGCGCTCCTCTTTCTGGAGCCGCCGGCGCCGCGCCTCATTGCCGTGGGCGGCCTCTCGGGCACCGGCAAGACGAGCCTGGCGCGCCGGCTGGCGGTGGACCTGGGCCCCTCCCCCGGTGCCGTCCACCTGCGCAGCGACGTTCTGCGCAAGGCCCTTGCCGGCGTGGAGGAGCACGAGCGCCTGCCGCCGGAGGCCTACGACAAGGCCTCAAACGACGCGGTCTACCACCAGCTCCTGGACCGGGCGAAGCATGTTTTGACGGCGGGGCATGCGGTCATCATCGACGCCGTCTTCGCGCAGCCCGCCGAGCGTGCGGCGGTCCGGGCGCTCGCCGAGGCCTGCGGCACGGCCTTCACGGGCCTCTGGCTGCAGGCGCAGCCCGCGACGCTGATCGCACGGGTAGACCAGCGCCGTGGCGACGCGTCCGACGCCACGGCCGCCGTGGTGCAGCGGCAGCTCTCTTACGACACGGGCCTTGTCGACTGGCAGGTTGTCGATACGAACGGCCCGATGGACGAGGTTATCGACAGCGCCCGCGCTGCCCTTGGTCTCGAGGCATAGGCGCCGACACTTCATTAACCTCTCCGCTTTGCCCCTTGTTAAGCCTCCCTGTGATAAATCCCGCATCACTTTGGGGCGGTTTCGCCATGATTGGACGCAGGCCACCTGAATCCTTTGCGCTTTTTCTTTGAACCCTGAAGCTTCCGGGCGCGACAGAACGGTATGTCCCGAAAACGGACGGGAATAAGCGGCTCGCCGGAGCGTTCTTAGACTAGAACAGCATCGCTACCGCCCCGGAAGACAGGGCCGAGACAGATACGGAGGCCTGAGTACCATGACCGCAACCACCGTTGATCCCCGCAATGCCGTGACCATTCAGCGTGACCTTGCCGACCTCGCGCTGGAACTGGTCGACCGCGTCGGCGTCGAAGGCGCCATCCGCTACTGCCACAGCCTGGGATGGGGCGGTGTAGCAGCCCAGATCGAGACCATGCGCGCCCGCCGCGAATTCCAAGACTGACGCCTTGCCCGGGACGTGAGGCGGGCCTCCCGCCAGGCCGCCGCCGCCCGTTTGTTTATGAAGGAATTCAAAGCCTTCGCTCCTCCCCCCTGCCTGACCGGCGTTTACGCTAAATCCTAAGCGCCTGTTAAGGCCTCTCCGCCAGACTGATGCCCGGAACCTGAGCCGCGCTCTCCCCGCAGAGCGCGGCCCTTTGGTCTTTGAGGAGCATGGACGATGGCGGAGACGTTTGGCCCGGATGGCAGCCGAGATGGCCCTGCCGCGCAGGACGGCGGCAATCAGGGCGGCAAGCTGGTCAGCGTGGATGCACCGCCGGCCGGAGAAACGGTAACGCTGCCGGTCGGGGCCGCCACACAGATTGAACTGCGGTTCGATCCCCAGGCCGTTCAGGTGGCCGCGCGCGACGGCGACCTCGTTCTGGAGTTTCCCAACGGCGGCCAGCTCGCCCTCAAGGGCTTTGACGAAGACGACGGCGAAGCGCCGCAACTGCTGCTGCCGGACGGCAGCGCGGTTCCGGGCGAGGCTCTGCTGGACCAGCTCGAACCGCTTCTGCCTGCCCCGCTGGAAACCACTGCTGGCCCGCAGCAGTCCGGCCCGCAGCAGTCAGGAAGCGGCGGGACCTCCGTCTATCAGAGCGATCTCGGCAGTCTGATTGCCGGCCTGCGCACGGCCGCGGCCGAAGGCGGCGCCGGCGGAGGCCCCGAAGGAATCGGCGACGCGGGCGTCACCACGCCCGGCTTCGGGCCGGCAGCTCTGGGATTGGCGCCTCTCGGCGATGACGACGACTTGCCCGAACTGCCGGTTCAGACCGTATCGACGCAGCCGGCCCAAAACCAGGCGCCACAAACCCCGGCCGCTGTCTTCGTGCCGCCGGAAAACCCGGTCGGGCCCGGCGCCGATCAGGCGCTGTTCACGAAGAAGGCGGACAGCGTCGATCTGAATGCCATCGATGTCGGCGGCTACAGCGACGGCACGCAGTACGATGCCGGCAAGGGCAATGACGTGGTGATCCTCCCGCAGACGGCACGCGAAGCTCTCGAAGCCGGCTTCACGGAAGGCAGCGCCTTCGACGCCGGCAAGGGCAACGACCAGGTGACCGGCGGCAGCCTCGCCGACCTGGTGGACGGCGCCCAGGGCCGCGACACGCTGCTGGGCGGTGCCGGCGACGACAGCCTGTTCGGCGCCCAGGGCAACGACAGCCTGGACGGCGGCGCCGACAACGATCTCCTGAACGGCGGCAGCGGCAACGACATGCTGGTCGGCGGAGAGGGCGACGACAGCCTGACCGGTGCCGGCGGCCGCGATACCCTGGAAGGCGGCGACGGCCTCGATCTGCTGATCGGCGGCAGCGGCAACGACAGCCTCCTGGGCGGCGGCGACAATGACCAACTGCTTGGCGAGAACGGCCGCGACACGCTGGACGGCGGGCTCGGCAACGACCTGTTGAACGGCGGCGGCAGCCACGACCTGCTGCTGGGCGGGATCGGCGACGACACGCTTACCGGCGGCTCGGGCCGCGACACGCTGGACGGCGGCCTGGGCGACGACGTCATGACCGGCGGCAACGGACGCGACGTCTTCACCTTCTCCCTGGCCACTGACCAGGGCGACGACATGATCCTCGATTTCAAGACCGGCAACGGCGGCGACCGGCTGGAGCTCACCGACCTGCTGGACGAGAACGGCGACAACAGCATCGACATCGCCGACCTCGACGCCGGCGGCCACACGGTGACCGGCGGAGCCGATTCGGTCGTCATCACCTTTGCGCAGGGCGGCAGCCTGACCCTGGAGGGCATCGACGGCAGCAGCGTCGACTCCTTCGCCGACCTGCTAGACATCAAGGTGAACGTCGACATTTCCTAGGCTTTCTCGGAGTCGTCAGGGGTTCTCCAGAGAACTTCGGGCACGCTCTTTTTCGCTGTCTCAGGCAAAAGGGGCTACCCCCTCTGTACGCCTTGTGGCCGGCGCGCCCTGCAGGCAGTCTCTGCCCTGCGCCGAACATCGATGCAGCCATCGAACTCCCCCTTCGGCGCGTCCGATTTTTGCCTGACACTCCCTGTTTCAAACTCCCCCGGCGTTCCACGCCGGGGGTTTTCTTTTGTGCGGCTAACGAAGGGACATTACCGCAGCAGAAACCCCTGCCCCAGCGGGTCGTCAGGCTCCAGGGTGAAGCGGGCTTCGCCGGTGTAGTGTGCCTTGCCGGAGACCTCGACGATGACGGCGCGGTGACGGCCGACGACGGTCTCCTCCACCGCGGTCCCGGTGAAGACGGCACCGGTGACGCTTTCGAAGCGGCGCGCCTGACCGAGGCCGATCTCGCTGCGGGTCCACTGCAGGGCCACGCGCGCGGTGACGCCGGAGCCGGTGGGGCTGCGGTCGACCTGGCGGCCGGCGAAGATGCAGAGGTTGCGCGTCGGCGCCTCTTCGAAGCGGTCGCCGCCGTCGGTGAAGATCGTGCCGTAGAGAAAGCCCAGGTCCGGATCGTCCGGATGCTGCAAGGGGATCTGTTCGGCGGCAGCGGCGGTGATCGCCTCCCCGGCATCGGTCAGCGCCCTGACAGAGGTCGGTGAGAGATCGAACCCGATGGAGGCCGCCGGCACCACCGCATAGAAGGCTCCGCCATAGCCGATGTCCAGTTCCAGCGGCCCCCAATCCGGCGTTTCGACCACCGCGTGGCGGGCAAAGGCGAAGGCCGGAACGGAGCGGAAGCGCACCGCCCCGGCCCGGCCGTCCCGGACTTCGACCGTCGTGCGCACCAGGCCGCAGGGGCATTGGATGGCAACCGGGGTTTCCGGTTCGCGCGCCGCGACTCGGCCGCTGTCGACCGCCCAGCGGCCCAGGGCGATCACCGCATGGCCGCACATGGTGGAGTAGCCTTCGTTGTGCAGAAAGAGCACCGCCAGATCCGCGTCCGGATGGTCGGGCTCCACCAGAACGGCGCCGTACATCTCCGCATGGCCGCGCGGCTCGAACATCAGCAGACGGCGCAGCGCGTCATGTCGCTCCCGCGCCTCGCGGCGCTTGGCCAGCAGCGTGGCGCCAGAGAGCGCGGGATAGCCCGATGTGACGATCCGCACCGGCTCGCCGCCGGTATGCATCTCGACGGTACGGATATCGGTGGACAAGGCGGCGCCGGTTACTGGAACAGGCTGAGCGGCCATGCCTTCCTCTGTTCCACCTTCACAGGCTGGTCATAAAACCCGACCCGCCGGTTCTCCTCACCCGGAAGCGGCGCGGCGTGGCAGTCGACCTCCGCCAGGGTGCGGTAACAGGGCCGCTCCGCATAGGTCAGGCGCGGCAAGGGATCGGCCGCACAGGCCGCAAGCACCAGCGGCAGTGCGAAGCCGAGGAGGCAGCCGGTCCCACCCAGAAATCGCCGTTGCATCCCGTTACCTCCCTTGTTACCTCCATCCGGTCGCCCCAGTTCTTCCGCAGGGCTGCTTGAGCATAGCCCTGTCCCCTCCCCCTCACAAAGCCGCAAAGGACGGGCAGCCATGGTCGATCGCCTGTTAACCAACATCATGGTGCAGAATCTGAAGGCTAGCAGAGACTTCTACGTCAGCCTTCTGGACCTGAAGGTCCATTTCGACAGCGACTGGTACGTGATCCTGACGGACCCGGCGGCAGAACGCTTCGAATTGGGGTTGATCGAAGAGAGCAACGATCTGATCCCTGCCGATCTGCGGGGCAGACCCTCGGGCCTCTATCTGACCTTTGTGGTGGCGGACGCCGATGCCGCCTTTGAGCGCGCCCGCCAACAGGGCTGCCGCATCGTGCAGGAGCCGCAGGACACCTTCTACGGCCAGCGGCGCTTCATCACGGTCGATCCGGACGGCTTGATGGTCGACATCTCGGCGCCGACCGCGGCACCGCCCCAGTAACGGCTGCAATAAGGAAGAAGCCCATGGCCGAGGAGACCAAAGCCGTGCTGACGCGTTCAACGCCCGTGCTGAAGACCGGCGACTATCCGCGCGCCCGGGCCTTCTACACCGAGACCCTGGGCTTTCGCATTCTCGAAGAAGGCGGCGACCCGGCCCGCTTCGGCATTTTCGAGCGGGACCGCGCGGTGGTCTTCGTCGATGCCTGGCACGGCCCACCGCCGACAAGCCCCGGGGGCTGGGATGCCTACCTGCACTGCGCGGACGTCGACGTCCTCTGCCGCGAGTTCGCCGAAGCGGGCGCGAGGATCACCCGCCCGCTGGAAAACGCGGTGTACGGCATGCGGGAGTTCGAAGTGACCGACCCCGACGGCAACGTCCTTTGCTTCGGCACCGACATGGATACGATCACCAAGCCCTAGCGGCTGTGTTCAGAACCCGGTGAAGGGCGCCAGGGCGGCGATCGCGTTGGTGCCTGCCTTGCCGCTTCGGCCTTTGTCTGCACCGCAGGTTTCCGGCAGCCCGAGCCTCAGGTTGGCCGGAACCGCCACATCCATCATCTTGGGCGGCGCAAGATTGAGCTTGCCCATCAGCTTCACATAGTCGCCCCGCGTCAGTGCCTGCAAGCGCGGGTTCAGGGCTTTCTCCTCGCCGAGACTGCTGACCCAGCGGCCCTTGTAGTCGTGCCCCGGATAGACCAGCGTTTCATCCGGCATGGTCAGGATCCGCCCGAAAAGCGCGTCGTACTGGGCACCGGCATCGCCGCCTTGAAAGTCGGTACGCCCGGTACCGCCGATCAGCAGGGTATCGCCGGTGAAAACCCGGTCGGTCATGACAATACAGAGGGAGTCGGGGGTGTGACCCGGCGTGTGAATTGCCCGCAGGACCAGTCCGTCAGCCCGCAGCAGGTCGCCGTCGCGCAGCCGGATGTCGACCATCTCGCAGCGGGTTTCCGCGCTCATGGCCGTCAGGCAGCCCGTCGTCCGCTTCAGCGCCCCAAGCCCGGTCACATGGTCGGCATGAAGATGGGTGTCGACCGCCTGTACAAGCTGCAGGTCCAGGCTGATCAGCAGCCGCAGGTAACGCGGCACCAGATCGTTCACGGGATCGATCAGGACCGCCTCGCCGCCGCGCCGGCTAGCGATCAGGTAGGTGAAGCTGCAGGACTGCGGATCGAAAAGCTGGCGGAAGATCATGAAACGCTCCTGTACGCTCGACGCTGGAAACCAGGCGGCCTCCCCAGAGCAGGACTTGGGGACACCGTGACATCGGGAGAAGTCGCCTGGCCTCCGCGCGGTCAGCCGCCCAACTCGGCAGCAGACTTCGGCAGATCGTCGGCCGTACCCCACTCCGCCCAGGAGCGGTCGTAACTGCGCACCCGCGGATAGCCCAGCAGGCGCAAGGTGAAGTACGTGTGCGCAGCCGCCTTGCCGTTCTGGCAGTGCACCGCAACGTTCTTGTCCGGGGTCACGCCATAGCCGGCGAAGTGCTTCAGCAGGTCCGCAGCCGACTTCATGGTGCCGTTCTCGGTCAGGTTCTGCTTCCAGGGGATCGACTGTGCCCAGGGGATGTGGCCGGCGTCATAGAGCTTCGAAGGACGCACGTCGATGACCACGACCGAGTTGTCGCCCTGGCGGTCGAGCAGCCAATCAGCTGTGGCATGGCGGCGGGGCGTCGGCGTGTAGGCGAAGGAGGTCTCCTTTACCTTCGGTGCCCGGGTGCTGATCTTGCGGCCCTCGGCCTCCCACTTGGGAAAGCCCCCGTTCAGAACGCTGGCCTGGCGATGGCCGAAGTATTCAACCATCCAGAACAGCCGCGCCGCATGAAAACCGCCCTTGTCGTCGTAGAAGACGACGGGTGTGTCCTTGTCGATTCCGCGCTCGCCGAGCATACGCACCAGGGTCGCGTGCGGCAGCAGATCGCCATCGACATGGGCATTGGGATCGATCACGTCGTCGGCCCCCAGGTGAACGGCGCCCGGAATATGACCCTTGTCATAGGCTTCCCTGGGGCGCACATCGACGATGTTCACCGGCCCGGTTTCGGTCATCACATGAAGGGTTTCGGTATCGGTCAGAAGCTGCTTGTTGGCATAGCCCTCGTCTGCAGCATGGCTCGCACAGGCCGTAAGCCCGATCAGAGCAAGCGGCGCCAGCAGGCGGCTGATCCCTTGACTAAGTCCTATCATCATTCGTTCCTTCTCTTCGCTTTGGCTTGGCGGCCCCCAATGCCGCCGGTTTGGTTTGCGGATTGGCCGTCCTGGCCGCTGCCTGACGTGCGCCCCTGCTTCCAAGATTTCGGCCGGCGCCCTTCATGCCTGAGGCTTGCGCGCCCTGGCGTAGAGAACGCTTGTATCGAAGGAGGCGACGGCGTTGTCGCGCACCCACTTCACATTTGCCTGGTAAAGCTCCTGAGCCTCGTCCGGCGACATCTGGTCGACCGTCCAGCACAGTCCGGAGCCCAGCACCACGGTCCACCAGTCTTTCGGGTTGGCGAGGTGCTGGCGGTCCTGGTGCTCTTCGACTTCGATGTTGGAAAGGCCGCCGGCCTGGAGCATCCGCCGGAGGCTCTCCCGGCTGTCGATGCGCTCCCAGGGATTGAAGGCCCGGCGCAGATCCGGACGCAGGCGCTCCACCTCGTCCCAGAAGGACTCCACACAGGGCTGGAGAAAACCCGATCCCCAGGAAGTAACGGCAAGCTGGCCGCCGGGCCGCACCATGCGCCAGAGTTCCGCCGCCAGGCGCTCCATATCAGGTACAAAGAAGACCGCGAACACGCAGACGACAGCGTCGAAGTGCATGTCGGGAAAACCGAGGCCCGTCATATCGCCACGGCGAAAGTCGATGTTGGTCAGCCCGCGCCGCGCCGCCCGGGCCCGGCCCTGGCTCAGCATGTTTTCGGCCAGGTCGACGGCAACCACGGTGCCGCGCGGGCCCACGCGCTCGGCAGCCGGAATGGCCGAAGCGCCGGTGCCGCAACCGACGTCCAGCACAGTGGCGCCGGGCACGAGATCCAGCCGCTCGACCGTGCCCTGGCCGTGCCGGGACCAGAAGACATTTGAACCTGCATCGAAAAGGTCTGCGGCGGAGTTATAGGTCGCCTCGGCCTTCGCCTTGGCAGTTTCCAAGTCGTTCTGCATAGCAGCTCTTTCTTCGTGGCGGCTCCGGACCGGGACGGGAGAAGCCCGGCCCGGAGCCAACGCGGCGAGATGGGTGCTCTGCGTCTTCGCGCCCAATACCTCTGCTTGAGCCCGGGAACCTCAGTCGGGTTGGGCAACGATCCGCAGGTAAGGACGGGGCGCGCGCCAGCCGTCGGGAAACTTCTTGCGTGCTTCCTCATCGGCCAGGGCCGGAACGATGATCACGTCCTCGCCCTGCTTCCAGTTCACCGGCGTCGCCACGGAGTGGTTGGCGGTAAGCTGCAGGGAATCGATCACCCGCAGGATCTCGTCGAAGTTTCGCCCGGTGCTCATCGGATAGACCACCATCAGCTTGATCTTCTTGTCCGGGCCGACGACGTAGACCGTGCGAACCGTCGCATTGTCCATCGCAGTACGGCCGTTCGACGTATCGCCGGCGGTGGCCGGCAGCATGCCGTACAGCTTGGCGATCTTCAGATCGGAGTCGCCGATGATGGGGAAGTTCGGAGCGTGGCCTTGCGTCTCCTCGATGTCCGAAGCCCAGCGCGCATGGTCCTCGATGGGGTCGACGCTGAGGCCGACGACCTTGACGTTGCGCTTCTCGAACTCGGGCTTCATCTTGGCCATGTAGCCCAGCTCGGTGGTGCAGACCGGCGTGAAGTCCTTGGGGTGGGAAAACAGGACCGCCCAGCCGTCGCCGATCCAGTCGTGAAAGCTGATGGCGCCCTCGGTCGTCTGGGCCGTGAAATCCGGGGCGGTATCGTTCAATTGCAGCGCCATGGCTCTACCTCTTTCTTGCATCGTTCAGGTCATCGAAATGTCATTGCGAGGCCCGGTTGGGGACCGCGGTCGTCAACAGCCACCACGGCGCCGGCGCCTCCTATGGCTGCGGAGGTAGCTTTCCGGACGGGGCAAAGACCTGAAGAAAAGAAAAGGAATATGTGAAAGATGCATCCGGACCCCTGGCTGGCCTGCGCCGGCCGCAAAGACCTCGGCCCGCCGCCGCCGGGGCTCACGAACTTGTGATCCCTGGGCCGCGATCCGCTTTCAGGGGAAATGCAACTGAAACAAAGGCTCACCATGATCCCTGCCCCATTGAGGGACTTGGGAGAGTTCAGTGGGAGTATGTGTGGGAGACAGACCGAGTCTGCCCAAACTGAGGGCGTCGGCGGCCGCGTTTCAGATTGGTGACTGGAGCATCGACCCGGCCTCACGGCGGATAACGCAGGGCGAGAAGACACAGCGGATTTCGCCGAAATCCGCCCTGGTCCTGACAGTTCTGGCCGAGGCCGAAGGCGAGGTGGTGTCGCGCGAAGACCTGCTCGACAGGGTCTGGCCCGAGGTGACGGTCGGCGAAGAGGTGCTGACCCAGGCCATCGCCGAGCTTCGCCGCGCCTTTCGCGACAGCGCCCGGGCGCCGCGCTACATCGAGACCGTGCCCAAGGCGGGCTATCGTCTGCTGGCAGAGGTGCAGGCGCCGGCGCTGAGCGGAGGTACCCCCGAGGCCGCCAGCCCCGCGGCCACAACGCCCCCGTCAGAAGAAACGCAGAGCGGAGTAACGCAGAGCGAAGGACACCCGGCCGAACAGCCGGCGATCTTCGTTCTCGGACGCGAGCACAAACAGGTCACGGTGCTGGACTGCGCTCTTAACGACGCCGCTGCCCTCGCTGCCGAGGTCGATGCCGAAACCATCGCCGACACCATCGACTTCCTCCATCAGATCGCCCAGGAAGTGGTGGCCCGGTACGACGGTACGGTCGCCCAGTGGCAGGGCGACGGCCTGGTGGCGCTCTTCGGTGCGCCGCGGGCGCTGGAAGATCATCCGCGCTGCGCCATCGGTGCAGCCCGGGAGCTCATGCGGCGCTTCATGGGGGAGTGCCTGCGCCTTGGCGACGATCGCAGGGTGCCGCAGCTCAGTGTCGGAATTCACACGGGGGCCGCGGTGGTCGGCTTCCGCGGACCGGGCTCGCGCGAAATCTTCACGGCAATCGGCGTAACCACAGAGACCGCCAAACATCTTCGTCTCGCCGCACCAGCCGGCGCGCTTCTGGCCAGCGCCGATACCTGCAGGATCGTCGGCTCGGAGCTGATAACCTCGGTCTTCGAACCGGAGAGCGCGCCTGTCGGCGGGGACAAGCCGAAGATCTATCAGGTGCATGCTTTTACCAACCGGCGCTCTGGGGTACCCCGCCGCGGACAGCCCTTTCTCAGCCGCTTCGTCGGGCGCGACCGGGAACTGGACATACTGCTCGACCGCATCGACTCGCTGCCCGCCGCCGGCGGGCAGGTCATCACGGTGACCGGCGACCCGGGGATCGGCAAGTCCCGCCTGACCGCCGAGTTGGAAGCGCGCCTCGCCGACAGCGGGACACGGTTCCTGCGCGCCCACTGCCTGCCGCACGGCCGCAGCAGCCCCTACCTGCCGCTCGCCCGGCTGCTGCAGGAGCTGTGCAGCCTGGACCGCGCCCCCGAGGAAGCGGATCCTGCCGAGGCGCTGGCGGACCAGCTTTGGAAGGCCGGTCTCGACAACGGCGAGACCACAGCGCTCTTCAAGCAGCTTCTCGGCCTGCCGTTCGACAGCGCCGTTCTGGAACCGCTGTCCGCGGACCAGAGGAAGCAACGCATCTTCGAGGGTCTTCACCGCCTTGTCGCAGACGCGGCGAAGCGGGCGCCGCTCGTCCTCCTGATCGAGGACCTGCACTGGATCGACGCGACCTCCGAAGCCTGGCTGGCCCAACAGGCGATGCGCCTGACCGGCATCGCCGCGCTGCTCCTGGTCACGCACCGGCCCGGCTACCGCGCGCCCTGGCAGAGCCAGTCCTCCGCAACTCAGATCGCGTTGCCGGCCCTGGGCGCCGGCGACAGCGGCGCCCTGATCCGCTCGGTGCCGCGCAAGTCGGCGCTCACGCAGGATGCCATGGATCACGTTGTCCGGCGGGCGCAAGGCAACCCCTTCTTCCTCGAAGAACTGGCCTTCACCTACCCCGGCGACGGGCGCGAGGTCGTTGCCATCCCGGACACCGTCCAGGCGGTGATCGCAGCGCGCGTCGACCGCTTGCCGGCCCGCGAGAAGCGGCTGTTGCAGATTGCCGCAGTGGTCGGGGCGCGAATCCCGCTCAGCCTGCTGGAAAGAGTCGATGGGCTGGATGCGGCGGCGCGGCGCGAAAGCCTGATGCATCTGCAGCAGACCGAACTGCTCTACGAGCGGCACAGCGCCCCGGACCCTGTTTTCGCTTTCAAACATGCGTTGACACAGGATGTCGCCTATCTCGGCCTTGTCGCCAAGGCCCGCCGCAAGATCCATCAGGACATCGCCGATGTTCTGGCGCGGGATTTCCCGAAACGCGTCGATGAACGCCCGGAGATCCTGGCCCGGCATCTGACGGAGGCCGGCCGCAAGCGCGAGGCCATCGCCCACTGGCGGGCCGCCGGCCGCCAGGCAGCGGCGCGCGCCACGGGCATCGAGGCGGTGGCGCACTACGAAGCGGCCCTCAGCCTGATCGATCGCGAGCCTGCCGAAGATGCCCTTGCCGAGATCAAGCTTGCTGTACTGGTCGATCTCGGCGTCGTCCTCCAGGCCCTCAAGGGTGCCGGCGCCGCCGAAGCCGGCGAAGTTTATCGCCAGGCCCGCGCACTCAGCCGCCGGATCGCCCAGTCGCGCATTACCCAGTCGCGCAACGGCTTCGTGGCGCTCTGGGGGCTGTGGCGCTACACCGTCATGAACGCGCGTTTCGAGGCATCGGACAGCCTGGCCGAGGAACTGCTGGACCTCTCGGCGCGGGAGCCGGATAGGGAGCTGGATCTGCAGGCGCATCATGCGATCTGGACGACGGCGCGCTTCACCGGGTCGCTGACCCAGGCGATCGAGCATGCCGAGGCCGGTCTGGCGCTGGACGATCCGCGCTTTCGCACCGCCCCCCACTACGCCTTCGGCGGCCACGACCCCATCTGCTGCGCGCGCGGGACGCGGGCCATCGTCTTGGGTCTGCAGGGAAAGCCGGAGGCGGCAGGCCGCGAGATGGACGCCGCCATCGCCCTGGCGGAGCGCATCGGCCACCGCCCGACCATTGCCGGCGTGTTCCTCAATGCCACAGACCTTTATCTGGCGGGGCGGGATCGCGCCGCCCTCGGCCCGGCGGCCACCCGCCTGCGGCAACTGGGCGAAGACCTCGGATTTACCATGCATGCCAACATCGGCCGCTTCGCCCTCGCATGGTGCCACTTCAAGGAGCACCGGGACCCGCAGGCGCTGAACGACATGCGCCAGGTGCTGGACCGGGCCAAGCGCGGCGGAGGTACCGCCCGCGAACCCTATCACTACGCGCTCTTCGCGGACTGTCTGGCCGCGGCGGGTCAGTTCAACGAGGCGCGCTGCGTGATCAACGAGGTCTTCGAGGAGATCAGCGAAAAGCGCCAGAACCACTGGGCCAAGAGCGAGGCCCATCGGATGCTGGGAGAGATCCTTCTGGGCGCGCGCAGCGACCAGCAGCGGGTTGCCGAGCACCACTTCAAGCAGGCGCGCCGCATTGCCGGTGAGCAGGGCGCCCTGGCACTGGAACTGCGCGCGGCCTGCAGTCTCGCGCGGCTCTGGCAACGCCAGGACCGCGGGGACGAAGCAGCCGCGGTACTGCAATCGGTTTATGACCGGTTTACCGAAGGGTTCGAGAGCGCCGATCTGGTCTTCGCCCGCCGCATCATGGGTCCGAAGCCATAGGGACCCGGGCAAAGCCGGAGTAGACACCGACCGGGCGGAACCGGAGCGGCCGCTCGGCGCAGGAGGGAGGGAGACTTGGGACCATTTTGCCTGGGGGATTGGGCAGTCAACCCCGCAACGCGGCGGATCAGCCAGGGCGAACGCACAAAGCGGCTGTCGCCGAAGGCCCTTCATGTGCTGACCGCCCTGGCGGAAGCGCCGGGCAGCGTCCTCACCCGGGAAACCCTGCTGGACCGGGTCTGGCCGGAGGTGACGGTCGGCGAGGAGGTGCTGACCCAGGCGATTGCGGAACTGCGCCGTGCGTTCGGCGACGACGCGCGCCAGCCGCGGTTCTTTGAGACCGTGTACAAGGCGGGCTACCGCCTGCTGTGCCCGGCACAGCCCTGTACTGGAACAGAGGTCTGGCAAGGCCCGGCACAGCCTGCCTCGGCCCCGCGCGCCAAAACCGGACACATCGACCTGCAGGCCTATGCCCGCTTCCTGGAGGCATGTCAGGCCTTCACCCACGGCGGCGCGCATAACATCCACGCTGCCGTGGCCATGTTCGCCGACGTCGTGGACTCTCACCCGGAATACGCGCCTGCCTATGCCGGCCTGGCCCGGGCGGAGGCCTTTGCCGATATGTACTACAGCCCTGGCGACGATCATCTCGCCCGCGCCTACCAAGCCTGCGAGCGCGGCCTGCATATCGCGCCGCAGTGTCCGGAGCTGCTCTCCGCATTGGGGCTCGTCTACTCCGCCTGCGGCGAGGCGGAGCGCAGCTATCGCAGCTTTCAGATGGCCCTGCGCGACCGCCCGGACTGCAGCCTGACGCACTACCTGCTGGGCCGGGCCTGCTTTGCAGAAGGCGACTTCGCGCTGGCCGCTGCCATGCTGGAACAGGCGGCACGCCTGGACCAGGAAGACTTTCATTCGCTGCTGCTGGCGGCCAAGGCGCGGCGGCGGCTCGGCGATCCGCGGCGGGCCCGGGCAAATCTCGCCCGCGCCAAGTCGCGGATCGAGCTTTACCTGATGGCCTATCCCGGTGACTTCCGGGCGCTCTGCGATCAGGTCAGCTGTCTGCTTGAGTTCGGCGAGAGGGACGAGGCCCTCCAACAGGCGGAAGCGCTGCTCGGGCACCGCGATCCGATGTCCTACTACCTCGTCTGTTTCCTGGCGCGCGCCGGAGAGGTTACGACGGCGTTAAACCTGCTCGAGCGGGTTGTCGAGGAAGGCTGGTCCCACCTGCCGCTGCTGCAGCGCGATCCGGACATAGACCCGTTGCGCGGCGAGGCCCGCTATCGCCGTATCGAACAGTCGCTGGAGATGCGTTGAGCCTGGGTCGGATACATCCTCAGAGCAGCTTCCACTCGCCCGCAGCGGTTTTGCAGCGGTCGAAGATGTAGCGGAAGGTGTTCTCGACGTTGTTGACCTTGATGTCGTGCTGCAGGCGCCGGCAGGTCAGGCCCTGATGTTCGAAGATCTGGACCAGTTGAACGGCACCCGTGTTGCCGCTGGCCCCATTCGACCAGGTTTCCACCGTCCCGACCTCAGCCGTTTCGCCTTCATAGAGGCGGGCGGCGGCAGTCTGCAGCAATTGGATGTCTTCCGGCGTCAACTCAAAGCCGGACCGCTTGAAGGGATTGAGCTGGGCCTGGGCCGGCAGCACCAGGCCGGCAAGAGCAACAGCGGCCACGAAAGCAACGGCAATTTTCCTAACCACGCAATTCCCCCTCGGTTGATAGCCCAGATCAGCGATGGGCGATGGAAGCAACCCACCAAGTTACAACATAGCGTGGCATCCGCCCCCGGTCTATCCGCGCGGACCCGCAAAAAGCCAGATGATGAAGCCGATAAACGGCAGGATCAGGATCAGAACGATCCAGAACACCTTGGCGCCGGTCGAGGCGCCGCTTTGTACCGTCTTGACGATCGCCCAGACATTGGCGATCAGCAGCAGCAGGCCGAAAAACCCACCAACTTCGATTCCCATCTCCACACCTTTCGCAGTTCGCCTTGCTGCGGCCCTTATGGCATGCCCCGGGCCGCGCGAAAAGGCGGAGGAGCAGCCCGGCTCAGCCTCGCGCGCTGAAGAGGGCGACCCGGCCGTGCATGCGCAGCTCCACCTCGGCGAAATGCTGCGCCAGTGCCCGCCGCAGGCTTTCCGCATCGTCCTCCGCGTTGCCGAAGATGCCTTTGGCGTTATAGAGCGCCATCACCCGACGCCCCAGCGCGTTGTGGGTCACACCGCGTCCCAGGATGGTCGCCCCGAAAAAGCGGCCGCCCGGCGCCAGGTGGGCTTTCAGATACCCGAAGGCCGCGGCCTTGCGGGCCATCGGTCCCGGCAGACAGTGCAGGAGGTACATCATGGCGATGGACTGAAAGGGCGGCGCCTCGATGGGTATCGGCTGCAGCACGTTGGCACGGTAGATCTCGGGCCTGAAGCGGGCCACACGCCGCGCCGCCGTATCCAGGCAGGTCTGATTGAGATCCAGAAGGGCGAGGCGCGGCCGCTCGACCGGAAAGCGGCAACGGTCCAGGAAGAAGCCGGTCGCAACCCCGACATCCAGATGGCTGGCGCTGACGTTGCCGTCGTAGAGCTTCAGCAATTCCTCTGTCGGGCAACCCCAGAGAAAGCGGTTGGAGAACCCGAGGACCATGAGGTCATAGATACGCAGGCTGACCTTGGTGTAGGCCGCCTGGCCCGGCAGGGCCTCCTCAACGGAGGTGACCGGCAGAGCGGTTTCAGGGTGATGGGACACGGCTGCTCGTCCTCTAGGCGTGGGTGTCCACGACGACACGGCCACGGACCTGACCCTTCAGGATCTCGCTGCCGAGGGTCAGCAGGTCTGACAGCTTTGCCTCGTTGATCATGCCGTCCAGCTTGTCCATGGGCAGGTCGCGCACCAGCCGCCCCCAGGCCGCCCTGCGGCGATCCAGGGGGCACATCACGGAATCGATGCCCAGCAGGTTGACGCCGCGCAACAGGAACGGCAGCACCGTCGTCTCCAGCGTGTTGCCGCCGGCCAGGCCGACGGCGGCCACCGAGCCGCCATAGGCGATCTGCGGCAGGACACAGGCCAGAGTCTTGCCGCCGACGGAATCGATGCAGGCCTGCCAGCGCTCCCTGTCCAAGGGCCGCCCCGACGGCTCGGCGATCTCCGAGCGCTCGATCAGGGTCGTCGCTCCCAGTCCGGTCAGGTAGTCATGGGTCTCCGGCCGTCCGGTGGAAGCGGCCACCTGATAGCCCAGCTTATGCAGTATGGCGACGGCAACGGAACCCACCCCGCCGGCCGCCCCGGTCACCAGAACTTCGCCCTTGGCGGGGTCCAGGCCGTGGTCTTCCAGCGCCATCACCGCCAGCATGGCCGTGAAGCCCGCGGTGCCGATCGCCATGGCGCGCTTGGCGGTCAATCCCTCCGGCAGAGGAACCAGCCAGTCCCCCTTCACCCTGGCCTTTTCGGCATGGCCGCCCCAGTGCATCTCGCCGACCCGCCATCCGGTCAGGACGACCGGGTCGCCGGGCTTGTAGTCCGGATGGCTGCTTTCGGCCACCGTGCCGGCGAAATCGATGCCCGGCACATGAGGGTAGGTCCGCACCAGGCGCCCGATGCCGTTCAGCACCATGCCGTCCTTGTAGTTCAAGGTGGAGTAGTCGACGGCCACCGTCACGTCGCCGTCCGGCAGGCGGTCGTCTTCCAGTTCCGTCAGGCTGGCCGCCACCTTGCCGTCGTTCTCCTCCAAGAGTATCGCCTTGAACACGTCTCGTTCCTCTCATTCACTCTTCGTCGTTGGGCACTCTTCGTCGTTGGGCACCCACTCCTGCAGCACCAGCTCCAGGGTAATGCAGATCGGGTTCTCACCGCGGCGGAAACGGCCGCCGTAGACCCTGGCATCGCTGTCGGACAGCGTTCCGCGCAGGTCGCCCGACAGCGCACCGTCGGTCCCTGTGCGCAGTTCTCCGCCGAGGGTGAGGATCTCGATCCCGGGGCCTGTCACCGTGACGACCTTGCCGCCGGCGTCCAGACTGGCGTCCACCAGGCTTCCGACGGCCGAGCGCACCACTGCGTGGCGCAGACCGTGCTCGCGGCAGGCCGTCTCGATCCCCGTCACCAGGTCCTCGTTGGGGCGCAGGCGGATGACGGCCAGGCGGCCCAGACTGCCCTTCTCGATCTCCGCCGCGCCGGTCATCCCCCGCCTCCCGAGGCCGCCAAACGAACCGGCTGGAACAGCGGATAGTTGGTTTCGCTGTCGTAGGCCGCCGCAAAGGCCGCACCCATGAGCGGTGCGGCGATGGCAGTCGCGCCGCCTGGGCCGAGCCGGCAATCGCCGGGCGGCAGGTGGCCGCCGTGCAACCGTCCGGCAGCATCGACCACCACCGCGTGACAGTGCAGCAGGGTCTCGCCCCCCGGCCCCGGCCCCAGGATGCCGTTGGCACCCAGCAGGGTGACCGGCCCCTCCAGCCAGGTCGGTGCCCCATAGGTGGCCGCGCGCTGGCCGGTGGCGTCCGCCTGCCCGGTCAGATAGGCCATGCGCGCGATATCGGCAGCCAACACTTGCACTGCCGCATGGCGGACTTCTCGAGTCTCCAGAGCTTGCGTGAGGCCAAGCAAGAGATCCTGGCCGCCGGCCAGCGTGACTCGCAGGTCGGATGCTGCCTCGGCCCATTCCAGAATGCGGCGCGGCTGTAGCGGCGTTCCGGGTTGAACCAGGGTTCTCACGGCCTCACCCTCATTGCGCCGCATCCCGGGTCAGATCGCCACGGGCATAGAGCTGATCGCGGATCAGGTGCTTGGGCACCTTGCCGTAGCCGGACTTCGGCAGTTCGTCCCAGAAGAAAACGCGGCGCGGCTGCTTATAGCGGGCCAGCTTGTCCTTCAGGAAGGCCAGCAGCGCGGCTTCGTCGGCCATCTCCCCGGCCGCCGGCACGATCACCGCCACGCCGCTCTCGCCCCAATCCGGATCGGGAACGCCGAGGACGGCGACCTCCGCCACCGCCGGGTGGGTGAGCAGAGCCTCCTCGGCCTCGCGGGGATAGACGTTGGAGCCGCCCGAGATGTACATGTCGGAAGCGCGCCCGGTGATGGTGAGGAAGCCACGGGCATCCAGGAAACCCAGGTCGCCGGTGTGAAACCAGCCGTCTTTCAGCGCCTTGGCATTGGCTTCCGGATTGTCGTGATAGCCGGCGAAGACAGCGGGGCCGCGCACGCAGATCTCGCCCTGCTTTCCCTCGGCAAGGCGGTTGCCCTCCGGATCCTTGATGGCGATCTCCATGCCGGTACGCGCGTAGCCGCAGGAGCCGACCGGCATGGCTGCGTCGTCCAGGCTGTGCAGATCGGCGGGCAGCACGGTGATGTTCCCCGTCACCTCGCCCAGGCCGTAGTACTGCACGATCACCTTGCCGAGCTTCTCCAGGGCCTGCTTCTGGTCGGCCCGGTACATCGGCGCGCCGGCGTAGATCACATAGCGCAGCGAGGAATGATCGACCTCGTCGACCGCCGGGTGGCGCACCATGCGGGTGAGGATCGTCGGCACCGTGAACATGTTCGTGATGCGGTGGTCCTGAACGAGCTTCCAGACCTCCGCCTCGTCGAAACGCTCGCCCGCGAGCAGGACCGACTTTACCCCGCGCGCCACCTGGGACAGCGCATGGGCGCCGGCGCCGTGGCTGAGCGGCGCCACCACCAGGGAGGCATCGCCCGGCCCGGTGCCGGGCATGAGGTCGGCCAGGTGGTTGTTCACCACGAAGGCAAGCTGGCCGTGGGTCAGCACCGCAGCCTTCGGGCGCCCCGTGGTGCCGGAGGTGAAGAAGAACCAGCAGGGGTCGTGGTAGTCGACCTCGGCCTCTTCATCGCCCGCAGCCTCCCCCTCCGTCACGAGGTCTTCATAGGCCACCTCGCCCTCGCCGGCCGTCTCGATTGCAACCGTCAGAACGAGGTCCGAAGACGCCGCCTTTACCGCGGCGATATGCTCGGTGAAGACGTCGTCGCAGATCAGCGCACGGGCGCCTGAGGAGGTGGCGATATAGGCGACCTCAGGCGGCGTCAGGCGGTAGTTGGTCGGAACCCAGATACCGCCCAGCTTGAAGGCGGCCCAAAGGCTTTCGAACATCTGGTGGGAGTTGCGGGCCTGCACCAGGATGGGGTCGCCCTTGCCGAGCCCGCGCCGCCGAAGCGCCGCCACCAGCGCGTTCACCCGCGCATTGGTTTCGGCCCAGGTCCAGGAGCGGTCCCCCCAGATCAGCGCCGTCCCATCCGGGTCGCGGCAGGCGGCCTGCGACAGCAGCCCGCCCAGATTCATCACGTTACCCACGGCAGTCGGCCCTCGAAGATGTGCGGCGGTCTTAGCGCAGGGGCTCGAGGATCGAAACGTAGTTGGCCACCGCGGCCCCGCCCATGTTGAAGATACCGCCGAGCCTGGCGTCCTTCACCTGAATGTCGCCCGCGGCGCCCGTCAGTTGCATCGATGTCATGACATGCATGGACACCCCGGTGGCGCCGATGGGATGGCCCTTGGATTTCAGGCCGCCGGAGGGGTTGACCGGCAACTTGCCGTCCTTCTCCGTCCAGCCCTCGGCAATGGCCCGCGCGCCCTGCCCGCGTTTGGTCAGGCCCATGGCCTCGTACTCCAGCAGCTCGGCGATGGTGAAGCAGTCGTGAGTCTCGACGAAGCTCAGGTCGTCGAGCGTCACCGCACCGGCCTCCAGCGCCTGGTTCCAGGCCTGCTCGCAGCCCTCGAAAAGGGTGATGTCGCGCTTGCTCATGGGCAGGAAGTCGTTCACCTGCTGGGCGGCGCGGAAGACCACCGCTTTGTTCATCGCCAGCGCCGTCTCGACATCGGTGAGGACCAGCGCCGCCGCCCCGTCGGATACCAGCGAGCAGTCCGTGCGCTTCAGCGGTCCGGCGACCAGCGGATTTTTCTCCGAAACCTCGCGGCAGAAGTCGTAACCCAGGTCCTTGCGCATCTGCGCCAGCGGGTTGGCAACGCCGTTTCTGTGGTTCTTGGCCGCAATGCGCGCCAGCGCGTCCGACTGATCGCCGTGCTTCTGGAAGTACTGCTGGGCGATGAGGCCGAAGACCCCGGCAAAGCCGCCCTCGATTTCACCGTCCTCTTTCAGGTAGGAGGCCTTGAGCAGCACATCGCCGATCTCCCGGCCGGAGATGCCGGTCATCTTCTCGACCCCGACCACCAGCACGAAGCGCGCGGAACGCGCCGCGATGGACTTCAGCCCCTGGTGGATCGCCGCAGAGCCGGTGGCACAGGCATTCTCGACCCGGGTCGCCGGCTTGAAGCGGAAGCGGTCGTCGAACTGCAGCACCAATGAAGAGGGAAAGGCCTGGCGGGAAAAGCCCTCGTTGAAATGGCCGACCACGATCTCGTCCACCTCGTCCGGGCCGATCCCGGCGTCTTCCAGCGCCTGGATCGCCACCTTGCCGATCAGCGACTCGACGTCCTCGCCCTCGTGCTTGGCGAAAGGCGTATGGCTCCAGCCGACGATGCAGGCGGTCATGGCAGATCTCCCGTTGAATTGCGCGGCGCACAATAGCAGAGCCGTTTTCCTACGTACAGGCGCAGAACCCGCCGGCGGCGGCGGGAATCCGTGGTTTTCTTGGGGTCATTGCCGTATGCAGGGCCGTATGCAGGACAGCAGGTGGAACATTCAGCCGGGATGCCGGTCTCACCTAAGACGCCGGCGCCAAGCGCCGGCTGCAGCCAGCTCGGGGTCCTGGATCCAGTGATGAAGCGTTCTTTTGCGGCAGCGGCAGGGCTGCTCTGCCTGGGCTGCCCCGTCATGGCGGCGGCGGACCAGGAGCGGTCGGCTCCCTTGGACCCCGATCCCGCCTGGATCGTCACGGTACAGTTCAGCAACGATATCTTCGGAGGGTCGGACCGGCACTTCACCCACGGCAGCCGCATCGCCGCTCTCGCGCCCGACGGTCAGGTGCCGGAAGCCGTCGAGGACGCGGCCAAAGCCCTGCCGCTGTTCCCCGACGACGGCCGCCTGCGCATCACCTACAGCCTGGGCCAGGACATCTTCACGCCCGAGCGCATCGAGGAACGCGCCCTTCAGGAAGACGACCGCCCCTATGCCGGCTGGCTCTTTGGTGGCATCGGCCTGGTCTCGGAGAATGGCGAGCGCCTCGACAACCTGGAACTCAACATCGGGATCGTCGGACCCGCATCCCTGGCCGACAAGACGCAGATCGAATACCACAAGCTGATCGACGTCCAGATTCCCGAAGGCTGGGAGAACCAGCTCGAGAACGAACCGGGGATTGTTCTCTACTACGAACGCAAGTGGCGAAATCTCTGGGAGGCGCGGGTCAGCGACCTCGTCGTTCTGGATGAACTGGCGGTCGACGTGACTCCGCACCTGGGCGGCGCGCTCGGCAACGTCTACACCTACGGCGCCGGGGGCATGACGCTGCGCCTGGGCGAGGACCTGCCCAACGACTACGGGCCGCCGCGCCTGCGCCCGGCCCTGCCCGGCTCCGACTACTTCCGCCCGGACGACAGTTTCGGCTGGTACATCTTCGGGGGCGCCGAGGGGCGGGTTGTCCTGCAGAACATCTTTCTGGACGGCAACACCTTCCGCGACAGCCACAGTGTCGACAAGCGCCCGCTGGTGCTGGACATCCAGGCGGGCCTGGCGGTCACCCTGGGCCAGCGTATCCGCCTGGCCTACACGCACCTCTGGCGCAGCAAGGAGTTTCGCGGCCAGGACGCCGGCAACCAGTTCGGGACGCTCAGTCTTTCAGTACGCTTCTAGCGGTCCGTCTGCCGGGGCCGCGCTGAAGAAGCCCTCGAGATCCTCTAGGGGCCGAACACGACTTACGCGCTTGCCGGCATTTGCCAGACGGAGACATGGCTCGTGCTGGTGCGTAAAAAAGGCTCCTCTTTCCACCCGCCCCACCGCGTCTTCAGCGTCATCCCCGCCAGCTCAGCCATCAGATCGAGCTCGGCCGGCCAGACATAGCGGAAGGGAACTGAACGGCGCTCGGCTTTGCCGTCAAGAATCGTGAGGTGATGGGAGGTGAGCGCCTGGGTGACGACGTCGTACTCGTCGATCCCCCAGTGGTCTTCGCTCAAGTGGAAGGGCAGCATCGTCTCTCCGGGAGGCAACCATTGCAGCCGGGGCACTCCCACCTCGACGAGAAAGCGACCGCCGGGCTCGAGGTGCGCGGCGGCGTTACGGAAACAGGCGACCTGGCCGGCCTGGGTCGTCAGGTTGTTGATGGTATTGAAGACCAGATAGACGAGAGAAAACCGGCGTTCGACAACCGTTGTCGCGAAGTCGCCGATGGTCACCCCAATGTCGGCGCCGCCCGCCTTGCTGTGGAGCCGCGCAACCATTGCCCTGGACAGGTCTATCCCTTCTACCGGCACACCCCGCTGTGCCAGAGGCAGGGCGATCCGCCCGGTCCCTATGCCGAACTCCAACGCACGCCCCCGTCCGGCGAGCTTCGCGAGCAGGTCGACGACAGGCTCAACGGCCTCGGGATCAAAAACCGCGGCATCGTCATCATAGCGTTGGGCGATGTCTTCACCGAAGTAACCGTCGTCCTGCAAGATCGAGCGCCTTCTGTACCACCGGATAGCCGAAGCTACCATAAGCCTCCAGCCTGGGGGCAATGAAGCGCCTCAGCTGCGCTGCGGCCAGGGGATCAGCAGTTCAGGGGATGCGGACCTGCATCGGTGTGATCTGGCGGAGCCCGCCGAAGCCCAGCATTTGCGGGGGCGTCTCGAGCCGGATGTCCGGCGCGGCGTCGAGGATGGCGGCCAGGCTCTCCTCCATTTCGATCCGCGCCAGCATGTCCCCGACGCAGCGGTGCGGACCAATGCCGAAGACCATGTGCAGGCGCGGATGATCGCTGCGGCGGATGTCGAAGCGGTCCGGCTCGTCGAAGAGCGCGGGATCCCGCATCGCTGACATGGTGCTGAGGCGCAGAACCGCGCCCGGAGGCAGGTCGATGCCGTCAAACCTGATGGGAGCCTTGGTCACCCGGGGGATCGACCCGACCGAGGGGTCATAGCGCATGCCCTCGTTCACCGCGCCGGGTATCAGCGCCGGATCGGCCCGGAGCGCCGCCCAGTCGTCGGGGCGTTGGAGCAGAAGCGAGACCAGCATGGCAAATGCTGCCCGGGTAGTGTCGCTGCCACCGATGATCACGCCGACGATCTGAAAGACAAGGCTTTCAAAGGGAATGTTCCGTTCTGCGTGCCAATCCGTGACAAGGGCCGTGAGCAAGTCGTCTCTCGGCGCGGCCACGCGCAGGCAGAGCTGTTCTTCGACATAGTCATACAGCTCACCGGCAGCGTTCTCGATTTCCCGATGGTGTTCGTGAGGATAGATCGGCGAGAACGCACGGGCGAGGCTGTAGACACGCTCCGCAAAATACCGGGAATCGCAGGCAGGCAGCCCCAGGATCGCGCCGATGATGTCGGCGGGAACGCGGGCGGCCATGGCGTCGACGAAGTCGAAACTCCGGCCGCGCGGCAGACTGTCGACGATGCCGTCCGCAACAGCACGGATCTGGCCGCGCGCCTCCCGCATGATCCTGTGGGCGAAGCTGCGCGCGAAGAGGCTGCGCTTCGCGCGGTGTGCTGCGCCGTTCGAGAAGAGGAACAGGTCCGACAGAAAGCGGGCCAGGTTTCCTTCGGGAATCTGGTGGATCGCCACGAACTCCGGCCCCTCGATCTGGCGCGTCCTCGGGTCGGTGAACAGCGGCACGACGTGTTCGGCGCGAAGCACGAGATACTGATTGGGTTTGAGTTGCACCAGCGACGTCTCTTCGCGCAGCTCGGCAAGACGGGCATGTGGCGCATCGTTCAGAACGGCCGGATCAACGGTGCGAGGATGGGCCGCGACACTCAGGGCATGGTCGTGCATGGTCCTGCTCGAGTCTGTGACTACAACGGTCGAAGAGATCCGGCCGCCGCTTCCCCGCTGTACGGGATGGGGGTAGAGGGTCGGCGACGGCCGGTGCATTGCGGCTGTGTACTCCCAATTCACACCAAAGCGTTGTGGTGAGCGTTGCAAGAACGGTGGTAATTGCCGCAGCGGGGCGTTGTTTTTTTGTTACTGCCGACGCCGCTTTGCCCGGACTCCACGTATGTCGTTTGTGGGGGCAAGCCGCAGGGAGACTTCGCGCCATCCGCGCAGTGGAAACACCTCAAGATGATTGTCTTGCGCTGAAGCCCGGCTCTTCCGTGACCGGCTCTCCTTTGATTGGTCGATTTTTAGGACGAACTGTATTTATGCAAACAAAACCACCGGCTTCCTGCTCGGAGGCGAAGGCGGACACGGGCTTGGAGATTCTGCTTCTGGGCGAACTGCGCGTGGTTCGGCAGGGCACCGAGATCCCGCTGCCGGCGTCGCGGAAGGCCCGGGGCCTCCTGGCCTACCTGGTCGCCACGGGCCGCCCCCACCGCAGAGAACGGCTCTGCGAGCTGTTTTGGGATATGCCCGACGACCCCAAGGCGGCGCTGCGCTGGTCGCTTTCCAAGCTGCGCAAGGTGGTCGACGGCCCCGACCGGATCCGGATCATCGCGGACCGCGAGCGCGTCACCTTGGATACCGCAGGGGCCCGCATCGACATTCACGATGCCCATGCGCGGCTGCACCAGGATGCCGAAGCGCTCGCGGTCGCCGAGCTCGAGGACCTGGCGCGGCAGTTGGATGCCGTACTGCTCGACGGTCTCGATGGAGCCGGCGACGAGGCCTTCGACTGCTGGCTGGCGGCGGAGCGGGAGGATGCCCGCGCGGCGCGGATCAGCGTTCTCCGCCTGCTGGCCACGCACCCCGAATTGCCACCGGTCTCTGCGCCGAAGTGGATGCGCCTATGGCGCGCGGCCGACCCCGAGGGCGCCGCAGCTTTCGACCGGTCTGCAGCGGAACATGGCCGCGGCGCGGCGCTCTGCCGGTTGCCGCGCAAGTTCACCGGTCCACCCAAGGTGCCGGCGGCGGCGGCCGGGACCGATGCGGATCTCTCCCAGCCGCGCGGCGGTGCACAGGCGCTCCGTGCGCAACGCATTGGCTTCTGCGAAGTGCCGGACGGCACCAAGATTGCCCACGCGACTCTCGGATCGGGGCGTCCGCTGCTGAAGGCCGCCAACTGGCTGACCCATCTTGAGTTTGACTGGACAAGCCCGATCTGGGGGGAGTGCTTTTCGGAAATCGCCCGCACGCGAACCCTGATCCGCTATGACGAACGCGGCTGCGGACTGTCGGACTGGGATGTGGAGGACCTGAGCTTCCGCGCTTTCGTCGAGGATCTGGAAGCGGTTGCCGACAGCCTGGCGCTCAAGCGCTTCCCGCTGCTCGGAATTTCCCAGGGAGCCGCCGTGTCCATCGAGTACGCCGTGCGGCATCCCGAGCGGGTCTCGGGCTTGATCCTGATCGGAGGCTACGCTGCCGGATGGCGTCACATCGCGAGCCCGGAGGAGCAGGCCCGACGTGAAGCCGTCCGCACCCTTACGGAGCTCGGCTGGGGAACGGACAACCCCGCCTATCGGCACATCTTTTCGCAGACCTTCATGCCCGATGCCGGGCCTGCGGAACTCGCCTGGTTCGACGAGTTCCAGCGCCTGACCACCTCGCCGCGCAATGCCGCCCGCTTCCAGGACGCCTTCGGCGAGATCGACGTGCGCGACCGGCTCGGTCAGGTCAGGGTCCCGACGATCGTGCTCCATGCGAAAGACGATCAGCGCATTCCCCTCGAACATGGGCGGGCCTTGGCCTCGGGAATTCCCGGGGCGTTTTTTGTACCGCTGGAGAGCCGCAACCACGTTCTTGTGGACTATGAGCCTGCCTGGCGGACCTGTATGGACGCGGTGCAGAGCTTCATGGCGGAGTACGGTCTCTAGACGCATCCACTGAACGCTTCTCGCGCTATTTCTGTCGGGAATCGGAGGGGGCTGTATGGGCGGCCCCGGTAACCCGGAATCTTACACTGCTGCGATCGCAAGCGATCCCCCGCCCAGTATGGCCAAGGGCGCAGCCCCGAACAGAAAACCACGACGCTGCAACAGCAATACAACCATCCGCACAACGCTGAAACCAACGCTCCCGTAATTGATTGCGCCGGCAGGGACGCGCGGCAAGCCGAAGCGGCGCTATCCAGGCACGATGAAGCCCCTTTTCGTATGAGCCCGACCGCGACCGAAGGCAGCGGCTTGCAAATCGAGGATCGGAACGGCGCCAACAGCATCAATGAGCAAGTCTGCTTACGCATAAGCGAGCCTCGCGAACCGGAAAGAGCGCGCGAGGATCTCCCTAGCCTGCACCAGCGACAGGTCGAGCGCGACACTTTGCCGAGGCACCTCGGCAACAGTCCCGAGTCAGGTGATTATGGTTCAATTTCAATTGATTAAATCGCCATCTAACGTCTTGAAACCCCTTCGAACTCCCACCTTCTTCCACCCCTGAGTTAAACAGTCCCAACCAAAATCACGCAGTCGGCGGTGCGTTCCGTTCTAGGACGACAGTGATGACCGCCCGAGCATCTGAGGTATCTGCCGCTTAGGAACACTTTGAAAAGTCAGAGGAGAAAGCGATGACTTTCGTAGCTGAAAGACCTGCCGCCACGCGTCAGCGGACGATCGATGCAAGCAAGACCGAGGAAGCCGATGCGCGTCGCGACAAGCCGCTGCCCAGAGGAGAGTTGGCCACTCGCGCCTGGGCGTTCCCCAACCATACCAACCCACGCGGCAGCATCTTCGGCGGCTGGATCATGTCTCAGATGGATGCCGCCGGCGCAATCACAGCTGAAAAGGTTGCACAAGGCCCGGTCGTCACGCTCGCCGTCGACCGTATGACTCTGCTTCGGCAGGTAAAGGTGGGCGACATTGTCTGCTGCTACACTGATCTTGAGAAAGTCGGCAGAACGTCGCTTTGCCTCCATGTCGAGGTCTGGATATCAAGCCAGGAGCGCCCCGAGGACGTTAAGGCCTCGGAGGGCCAGTTCACCTTTGTCGCCACAGATGCCAACGGGCTGCCGCAACGCATCCGGCGCGCAGAGCAAAGCCGCGCAGTCATCGAGTCGCGCCCAGGTGTGATTTCGGTGCCCGGCGGTATCGGCCCTGCGGCCAATAGGCCTGATAACGATAACAGCATTTCGCGCACGACTGCGGTACCGCGGAGATCTTCGTCAATCCCCTGACTTCTGTAACTGACCGGCCCGCCAGGGCAGAGAAAACCTGGCGGGCCGGTCGGTACTGTCACTGAACCAGTTTCATGGCAAATGTACAGACCTTGGTAACCAGTGGGTGACAAACAACCGCAGGTTCGCTGCCACCGATACCGACTTCGGTGGGCAAGACATGGGGTCGACATGGGATCGATGCAGAAACCCAAGTGTGGTCGCCAGACGGAACCAACCGCGCGCCTTCCACCACCCAAGCGCTCTGGCGTCCTCGGGCATCTGGGTCGAGGACAGGTAGGTCTGAACCGATCCTCCAACCTTCAAGGCGCAGCACTTAAGCGACATCAAACCGAGAAATGACGAATCGTTTGTACCTGGAGCAAACTGATGGTGCGGTCGGGTTTCCATACGTTGCCGCTTCGCGCCCTGGTAAATCAACCTGTTTAGGGAGCGCAACAGAGTCCACCGAGTAATGCGAATTCAGCGGGCCGTCATAAAGATAACGAACGGCCTTGCACGAGGAATGCCGCGAAGATTGCCGCAGTGTGCGACCACGGTTACGCCAGCGCCGATGCGCTCGGCAGGCCCAAGCAGTGTCTGGCAAGAAGGCATGACAGAATTCCAAAACGACTCAGATGGGGGATTGCCCCATCACCTACCTGCGCCTACGGCTGACGCGGTCAGGGTGCAGGTCGAGAGGATTGTAGCGAGCCCCGGGTTCGAACAGTCCGTCCGCATGAAAGACTTCCTGCGTTTTGTGATCGAGGAAGCGCTCGCCGGCCGTGGCGAGCGGGTCAAGGAGCACACCGTTGCCCAGGAAGTCTTCCAGAAGGATGAGAACTTTGACCCGAAGATCAGTTCGATCGTTCGCGTCGAGGCGAGCAGGCTGCGTTCCAAGCTGAAGCAGTACTACGAATCCGAAGGTCAGGCTGACCTGATTCGCTTGGAGATACCCAAAGGAGGTTACGTTCCGAGAATCCGCTCGCTCGCAGCCAAACCACCCGCCAATGGGCTGCCCATTCCCGCCCCCTCACTTCGCCGGGCCCGACGCCGAATCGCCGCCATCCTCTGCGCGGATGTTGTCGATTACAGCCGGCTCATGGGCGTGGACGAGGTGAAAACGCTTACCGCGTTATGGGCCCATCTTGGAGAACTGATTGACCCGGCGATCGCCGAATACAACGGTCGTGTCGTGAGGTTGATGGGCGACGGGATACTCGTTGATTTCGAAAGCGCTGTCGACGCCGTCGAGTGCGCCGTCGCAATTCAGCAAGGCATGGCTGTGCGCAACGCCAAGGCGCCTGATGATCCCCAGATCGCCTTTCGAATTGGCATTAATCTTGGAGATGTGATTGTCGAGGGGGGCGATATCTTCGGCGAGGGTGTGAACATCGCGGCACGTCTGCAAGAGCTCGCCGAGCCAGGCGGCGTGTACATCTCCGGTCCGGTGTTCGAGCAGGTGGAGGGGAAGGTCGGCCTGGATTTCGTCGACTGGGGCAACCAGAAGGTCAAAAACATAGCGAAGCTGGTCCGCGTCTACCGCGCGGGTCTCCTGGATCATTCCTGCGTTGACCAACAACGGCCCCTGTTCGACATGCACGGCGGCAAGAAAGTACCCATCACGGGTGGATGTCTATGTGGCGATGTACGCTACGAAATCACTAGGCCAGTGATCGAGAACAACTTCTGCCACTGCCGGATGTGTCAGAAGTTCTCCGGCGCACCCGTGGTCGCAATGTCGACATACCCCGAGGATGCCCTTCAGTTCACAAAGGGTGAGCCGAAGTATTACAGGTCATCGCCGTTCGTCGAACGCGGGTTCTGTGCCCACTGCGGGTCGAGCTTGATATACAGGCCGGCGACCCCCCCCGTGACACCGCAGTGGGCAGGCTGGGTCGCAATACACACTGCGAGCCTGGATAACCCGGAGCCCAACGCCCCCAGGTGGCATCTGGGCATGGAAAGCCAGATGCCCTGGGTCGACATACACCACGCCCCCACCCGAGTGCGATGCAAAGATGCTCCCGACATCGTCGCTGCTTGGGCGGCCTTCAACATGCCGGTACCGTAAGTTGCCGCGCCAAGCGTATTGGCTCCACTCAACAAAGGGGCCCGAAAGAGGAATAGGTCGACTGCTGGCTACGGACGCGATTCCAGGCACAGACGGTGACATCAATTTCGGTCGCGAGGGCGATGAAAGTACCTCCCGCGGCGGCAACCTCATCAACGGCGGCAACAGACTGCTCGTCGTCAGCCCGGCCGATCTCGGCAAGGCGACCACTTCAATGCGGTCACTCCGGGCCTTCAGGATTCCCCGGATACGGCTGGCGATGGCACTACTGTGAATGGAGACAACAACAGTTTAGTGCCCATGACCTGAAGCCCGAAGCAAGGCAGATCCCGTAAATCAGGGAACGCTCTCACAGCAACCGGACGGTCATAGGCAAGACGCAACAGGCAAGCGCGTCGGCAACGGTACTTCAAGCTACCAGTCGCGCCATCGGAGGAACAGCTCAGGCATACAAACGATCAGGGCGAAGCGCCCAAAGGATTGAACGGATGAACGCGACCCCGCAGCCCCTCGCCGACCCCGTCGTCGACGACACGGCTGACATGGCGGCAAGCCCGAAATTCATTGTTTTTTCCAACGGTAACTCCGTTGTCATCCACGCAACCAAGGACGCTACCAATCAGGTATTCATCATCCGGGGACAGCAGTTCGACCCGTCAGGCAGTCCGCTCGGCGGGGAAATCACGCTTCTGTTCGCCCGCGTATGGGGGCCGGAGCCGCCAGCGTTCGACGCCGTCGCGTTCGGCGGCAACCGCGTCGCCATCGTCAGCCTGAACCCCTTCGATATCCTCGCAGTTCGGGATTTCGAAGCGCGAGAAGGCGGCTTGGAGGTTTTCAGAAGAAAGACGGTTGCGGAGGCCGGACGACTGTCGGGCGAGGATTACATGCCGCTCACGATCACCGGGCCCGAGGACGGCAGCGACAGTCGCGACCGGACGAACCCGGTGGAGGAGAGAGACGGGCCGGAGGTCGAATGGCCCGATGGGATCGACGACGGACCCGCTGCGCCCGGGATCACCCTCTCGCGGTATGGCAGCTCGCCCGGCGCCGGGTTCGATCCCGACTGCTTGACGAATGGGCGACGCCTTCGGGTCCTGGAACGGTACGGCGTCAATGTCTTTGCCGACAACGTTGCAGGCCGTGATTCCGAAGACAACGACGATCCCGGGGTCGTTGCGCTCGACGATGGCAGCCTTGAGGTCGCTGTCAACGATCATCACCTGGCAGCGCGGTCATCCGCCATGGGATCACGCCGAAGGTGAGACCGTGAAGATCCTGAACGTTCCCTCCTGCCCCTTGAGAGTCTCATCCGCCACAACGGCACTCGGTTCGGCCAGACGCTCGGCAAAGGCCTCGGAGAACAGGATCGGCTCGCCGAGACGGCTGCAAAGCCCTTCGATGCGCGACGCGATGTTCACCGCCTGGCCGAGCACGGTGAAGTCTATGCGCGTCGCAGAACCGATGTTTCCGTAGAGCACCTCGCCGAAGTGCAGGCCCGTGCCAAGTCGCAGGCTGGAGGCTTTGCGATCGGTGTGGGCCGTCCGCAAGGCTTGGCGGGCGGCAGAAAGCGCATTCCGGCAGGCCGCTTCGCCAGACATGCTTCCATCATCAGTGGGAAAGATCGCCAGAACGCCGTCACCGATGAACTTCAGGATTTCGCCGTCATTCGCCTCGACCGCCTGGGCGACAATCTCGAAGTAGCTATTCGCCAAGGCCAGCGCCTCTTCGGCCGGCAGGCGATTGCTCAGTCCGGACCAGTCCCTGATATCACTGACGAGAATCGCGGCATTGATCTTCTCGATATCACCTCTGGTGATCTGGCCGTCCAGCACGCGCCGCCCGGTCCTGGAGCCGAGATAGGCTTCCGCCACAGCCAGCGCAATACGCCGGGTGCTGAACACCTCCGCAATCGGCGCCATCACCGATGCGATCTCGGCAAAGCACTCGACGTCATGATCGGAAAAGCCGTCGGCTGCATCGGTCGTAAAGACAAGACTGGCGGTCGTACCGCTGGCGTATATGAGCGGTAGGCCGAAGTAGTCAGTGGCGCCACGAGCTTTCAGGTCGTGCAGAACGGTGTGATCCGCCGATGTCAGCGTGTTTGAAAGCCGCTTTCTGAACGCGGTCCCGGTGCGGCCGATGATCTCCAGCGGACTGCCGATGTAGGCGGAGCGGCCCTCCAGGCCGTGGGGCGTTTCTATGCGCTCGGTGTCGCCGGCATCGCGTTCCCAGACCGAGCTGAAAGCAGCAATGAGCGGGTGCAGCGTGCGCATGGAAAGCCGGAGCCGCCAGAGCGGCGCACCGGCGGACAGCATCCTTTCCCCAAGCTGCTCGACAGTTTCGTCGACATCGTCCATCAGGCGGCCTTCGTCCAACAGCCACTGGATGATCGGCTCCGAACGCCAGGGAACCAGCTCTGTCCTATCCGGCGTGTCAGTCATCGGTCATGGCCTCGGGCGGCCGCAGCTTCGCGCACTCACGCGGAAGGCATTTTCCGCACAGTCAGCCCCGCGGCAGCGTCTCCATGAACTGAACCGGCTCACCCATCGGATCGCCGGGCAGCTCGTCTTCGCGCATGACGATCCGGCCGCGGATGATCGTCGCCATCGGCCAGCCGGTGACCGTCATGCCCTCGAAGGGCGACCAGCCGCATTGGGAGGCCAGCCAGTCGCCGGTGATCTCCCGCCGCGCCTTCAGGTCCACCACCGTGAAGTCGGCGTCATAGCCGACGGCGATGCGGCCCTTGCGGGCGATGTTGTAGATCCGCTGCGCCCCGGCCGAGGTGAGGTCGACCAGCCGCGGCAGGGTGAGGCGTCCGGCATTCAGATGATCCAGCAGCAGCGGCAGCAGCGTCTGCACGCCCGGCATGCCCGACGGCGTGCGCGGATAGTCGGCCTCCTTCTCCTCGCGGCTATGGGGCGCGTGGTCGGAGCCAACGACATCCACGATGCCGCGGCGAATGCCCTCCCACAGGCCGGCGCGGTGGCGCTCGTCGCGGATCGGCGGGTTCATCTGCGCCAGGGTGCCGAGCCGCTCGTAGCAGTCCGGCGCGGCCAGGGTCAGGTGCTGGGGTGTCACCTCGACGGTCGTAACGTCCTTGTTGGCGGCAAGGATCGGCATCTCGTCGGCGGTGGTGATGTGCAGCACGTGAAGTCGACGTCCCGCCTTGCGCGCCAGCTTCAGTATACGCCGGGTGGAGCGCAGCGCGGTTTCCTCGTCACGCCAGACCGGGTGCTGGTCGACGTTCGCGCCGTCGCGCACCAGATCGAAGCGCTCGCGCAGACGCTCCTCGTCCTCCGAATGCACCGCGACCCGGCGCGTGCCGCTGCTGAGCGCCGCCAGCAGCGTGTCGTCGTCGGCCACCAGCAGGGAGCCGGTGGACGATCCCATGAAGATCTTGACCCCGCAGCAGCCGGGCAGACGCTCCAGCTCACCCAGCTTGTCCGCGTTCTCCGCCGCCGCTCCGATGAAAAAGGCATGGTCGCACCAAGCCCGGCCCCGGGCCCGGGACAGCTTGTCGTTCAGCGCCGCCGCGTCAATGGTGGCCGGGTTGGTGTTGGGCATCTCGAAAACCGCGGTGACGCCGCCCAGCACTGCCGCCCGTGTGCCGCTCTCCAGGTTTTCCTTGTGATCCAGCCCGGGTTCGCGGAAGTGCACCTGTGTGTCGATCACCCCGGGCAGAACCGTCAGGCCCGAGGCATCGAAAACCTCCGCCGCTCCTCCGGGGTTGAGGTCACCGATGTCGGCAATGCGCCCGTCCTTGACCGCAACGGCCGCCGGTGCCAGGCCGGAAGGTGTAAAGACCTCGCCGCCGGTGATGAGGAGATCCCAATTTTCAGCCATCTGTACCGTCCTTTGTTGAGCCCGCTCCCAATCGCGCTTGTGTCGCTCTTGCCAACCTAACCAGCCGATCGAACCGGCGCGGCACTGCCGTCCAGCAGGCGGGCAAAGAGATCGAGGTAGCGCGCGACAGCCACCTCTTCCGTAAATCCTTCTTCGAACCGGCGGCGCCCGGCCTGAACCAGGCGCTCCGCCGTCTGCGGCTCAGCGATCAGGCGTGCGATCGCCGCGGTCATGGCCGCTGCGTCGTCGATCGGCACCAGCAGGCCATCCTCCTGGTCCCCGATCAGCCAGGAGGGTCCCTGGCTGGCCGCGGCCACCATCGGCACGCGGTACATCCAACCCTCCAGCACCACGGAACCCAGCGGTTCGTGGCGCGACGGCACGATGTAGACGTCCGCGGCAGCGAAATAGGGCGCCGGGTCTTGCCGCCAGCCAAGGAAGCGCACCCGCTCTGCAATCCCCAGGTCCGCGGCCTGGCGCTCCAGGGTCTGGCGCAGCGGCCCGTCGCCGGCCAGCCAGAGATAGGCGCCGGGAAGCTGCGCGACAGCCTGCAGGAGGATGTCGAAAGCCTTGTTCTCGTGCAGCCGGCCAAGGGCAAAGAGGAGCGGCGCATCGGCCGGCGTGTCGAGCGCGCCACGGTCTTGCGGATCGGCGCTGCGGTCTTCGACGAAGTTGGGGATCACGTGGATCCTGTCCTCGGGAAAACCCTCGCGCGCGCAGTAGGCCTTGATGTCGGGCGTAATGCAGACCAGATGGTCGCAGCGCCGGTAGTACTTCAGGTCATAGTAGCCGCCGAGGCGGGCGAGATGCAGGAAGTCGCCCTTGGGCATGGCGGCCGAAGCCCGGCTCATGTAGGTCAGCGCCAGTTGCGGGCGAAAGGCGGCGATCTCCCTCTTCAGGATGCGCCCGGTGCGACGATCGAAAAAGCCGCCGAAGGGCGCCGTCACCGGCTCGATGCCGCCTGCCTTCAGAATCTCCAGGCTTTCCGGATGCGGGCGGATGACCACCCGCTGTTCGACGCTGGCGCGCTTCAAGGCCAGACAGAGCCGCAGGAAATGCATCTCCGCGCCACCTTGCGGCGCACCGGCCAGGGCCTGCAGCAAGCGCGGCATGGACTGCAGTCACCCCCCTGGTTTGTCGGCGCGGCCAAGGCTGCGCTCCGGCGGCCTTGGTGCGGCGGTTGCGGTGAATCGCTTCAGTTCGGCCCAGCCAGCCGCCGGGCAAGCAGGCGTTTGCGGAACACGACGAGATAGAAAAGGATGAAAAGAACGAAGTAAAGCTCCTGGATCTCGCTGGCGCGCTGGAAGATGACGATGTCCCAGAGGCCCTCGCTCTGCAGCCGCTCCCAGGTTTTCGCGAACTCGGCAATCACGGCGACCGGCAGGCAGACCAGCGGCGGCAGGAAGACGGCAAAGCGGCCCTGCCGGACCTCCGGGCACTTCAACGCCAGCAGCGGAATGATGATGCCGCCGACGATGACGCCGATCTCCAGGAGGCTGCGGGGCTTCTGATCGAACCAGGAGCTGGTGTTGTGGAGATTGGTCTCGCCCTGATCGTTCAGCGCCTGCCAGCCCTCCGGCGTCACCCAGCCCAGGTAGTGCTGGCCCCAGCTCGCTTCTTCGCCCGCAAGATAGATGCTGCCGAGCATGCCGAGCAGGATCCAAATGAAGATCAGGCGGTCGCGCCGCGCCTCCGGCAGCGCGAGGATGCGCAGGCAATAGATCACGCTGATCAGCGGAATGATTACGTGGCTGCCTTCCAGAACGCCGACTTCGCTGCCGATATAGGCCTCGTAGAACTGCAGGTCGGCATGGCCCGCGACAATCAGAACCAGAGCGACGGCCAGCGGCATCCAGAGATACAGCACTGGTGGCAGCGATTCGGCGGGGCCCCCACCCGTTGCGCCGACCGTAACCGTCTGCGACACCGTACCCGCGCCTTCCTTGGGTTCACTTGCTTGAGACATCACGTCCTGACGGCGATTTCCGGGGGGATACTGAGAGCACCGCGACTTGCAGCCGCAGGCTAACGCTCCGCCTTCACTATAGTGTACCAGATGTGTGTTTTTCAACGCGACCCAAGGCTTTGCTTGCAGCGGTGGCGGCAGGCAAGCCAGATGATCCGGTTAACCGCTCAGGCTCCCCTTCTTGTGTACTCCGCAGTTGGCATCAGTGACTCGCGGCGGCCCGGCGCGCCCGCAAGCGCTGGCGAAAGACGACCAGATAAAAGAGGATGAAAAAGGCGAAGTAAAGCTCCTGAATCTCGCTGGCGCGATAGAAAATGCGGATGTCCCAGAGTCCATGGCCCTGAAGACGCTCCCAGACTTTCGCGAACTCGGCGATGACCGCGACCGGCAGGCAAACCAGCGGCGGAAGGAAAACGGCAAAGCGGCCTTCTCGGATCTGCGGCCGGCGCAACGCCAAAAGCGGGATAATGATGCCGCCGATGATGACTCCGAACTCCAGCAGCGTGCGCGGTTTCTGGTCGAACCAGGAGGAGATGTTGTGAAGATTGGTTTCGCCCTGATCGTTGACGGCCGCCCAGAATTCCGGCGTCGACCAGCCAACATAGTGCTGTCCCCAGCTTGCCTCTTCTCCGGCGATGTAGACGCAGCCCAGCATGCCGAGAACGATCCAGATGACGATCAGCCGGTCCTCGCGCGCTTCAGGCATCCGCAGGATACGCACGCAGTAGACCACGCTGATCAGCGGAATGATCACGTGGCTGGCTTCCAGGATGCCGAGTTCGCTGCCGATGTAGGCCTCGTAGAACTGCAGGTCGGCGTGGCCCGCGACAATCAGAGCGACGGCGACGGTCAGCGGCAGCCAGAGGAACAGCCACGCCGGCAGCCGCTCCGCCTGCTGCAGGGGATGCGTGTCCGCGGCCCTGCGGAAGGTCGCTGTATCACTGCCTTGCTGAACCACAGTTCCCGCCCGCTGCGCCGGGCCAAACGAACCGTCAGGCCGCGCAAAAGTGACTTGGAGCAAAAGTGACCTGGATATGTCATGGACGGCCCGGCGATTCAATAGCGAGTCGATGCGGAAGCAATAGCAAACTGCCTCAGCCAAGCGGAGCGAGGTAGCGGTCCCAGAGTGCATTCCTGAACAGCACGTCCGGGTCCAGGCGGCGTTTTGTAACCGCAAAGGCGGCAGCCGAAGGATAACCGCGCCCGAACTGCTCTGCGCTCGCATGCAGGCGATACGGCAGATAGTAGGTCCCGCCAAGACCGAGGACACGATCGATCAGGCCGCGGGTCATGCGCGCCATATCGGCTTCTCCGCGCTCCGACATCTCCTGGGAGAACAGCATCACGGCGGCAATGCGCGGCCCTGCCGCATAGGCAAGCCGGCTGTCCGGGTCCGCGTCCACGAAGCGCAGGGTGATGTTGAGGAGCTCCTGAAAGGACGATGGGATGACGTCCCGGCAGGCCTCGACAAAGGCCGCAAAGCGGTCCGGCGCGACGAAATACTCATGCAGAATGTCCGTGCGGTTGGGGTCGCTGTCGCGCAGCGTGGCGACGGGGACGTTCACCAGGGCATTGCGGGTGACCGCGGCGCTGCCGATTTGCGGAGCGAGTTCGGTCTCCAGAAACCAGCGCAGGCTCTTCGTGCGCTCCGACCCGACCTGGCCGCGCAGCACCGGGCGGGAGGCGCGGCTGAGAAGACCGGGTCCCGTCACGTCGGGCAGGTCGTCCTGATCCGTTGTCGGCCGGTAGCTTACCAGGAGCCCTTCCTCGAAGAAGCGTTTGATCGAAACGTCGAGGCGGCCATAGGCCATTTGGACCGTCCCATCGCCTGAAAGCATTTCGGCGAATCGCTTACCAAGGTCGCCTGCCGGCATGACCTCGAAGGTCGGGGCGAGTCGCGCGTTGGGAACCATTTCCAGCTCCAGATCGATGATCACCCCGGTCAGCCCATAGCCGCCGAGGGTCATCGCAAAGAGATCCGGATTCTCGTCGCGCGCACAGCGCACCACCTCGCCGTCCGGCAGCATCAGCCGCAGGGAGCGCAGACTGCTCCCGAAAGGACCGAAGGGCACCGGCCAGCCGTGTGCGTTCACGGCGCAGGTTCCCGCGACGGCGAAATCATTGTTCGACTGCAGAATCTTCGGCGAGAAGCCGAGCGTGTCCAGGGCGGCGATGACCCGATTCCATCGGGTTCCCGCAGCGACCCGATAGACGCCCGCCCTGCTGTCTGCTTCCAGCCAGCTCTGGTCCAGCGTCACCGCCGTGCCGCCGCGGGCCAGGCTCTGTCCGCCCATGGAATGCCGGGCCCCGCCGAGGGCGAAGGGCCGGCCCGCCGCCCTTGCCGCATCGAGTTCCGCACGCAACGCCGTGACGAAGGCTTCCTGCGGGTCGGCCTTCATGACCAGATGTTTGGCCACCGGCGTGGGGTTGAGCAGGCTTGCATCATTCAGCACGATGCCCGCAGACGGATCGGAAGCCGCCGCATCGGGGTAGGGCCGGCCGAAGGGGGCTTCAGGTTCCGATGCGTAGCGAGCACCCGCAACGCCGATGGCCGCCCCGGAGCCGGCCAGAAAGGCCCGGCGTGTCCACTTGCCCATTGCCCCTCCCTTTCCTTCGCAGTCGATTGAGGGCTGCCGATCGAACGCCGCGGAGCCGCGGCTGCAGGTCAGTCTCGCGGGCGGCTCCCGGGGTTCATTGCGACAGCTCGCGGAGCGCCGCTTCGCCGACCAGATCGGCCGCTTCGGTTGGATCGTGGGCTTGGGTGAAGAGAATTCCACGATTCTCCCATCGATGACAACGCGGGCGGCGCGGCCGGCCCGCGAAGCTTTTGTTGCGCGCGCGGTCCGCAGCGGGCTAGATGCGCGGCAATCCGTTCCATGACCACCATGCCCGCCGAGCCGTCAGACCAGAGCCCAGAGCAGATCCTCGTCATCAAGCTGTCCGCTTTCGGCGACTTCGTGCTCTCCATCGCCGGTTTTCAGGCCATCCGCGCCCACCACCGCAGCGCGCGGATCACCCTGATGACGACCGCGCCCTTTCGCGCGATGGCGGAGGCCAGCGGCTGCTTCGACCGGATCTGGATCGACCGGCGCCCGAAGTGGTGGCAGGCCGGTGCATGGCTGGCCCTGCGGCGGCGCCTGAACGAGGCCGGCTTTGACAGGGTCTACGACCTGCAGCGCTCCGACCGCAGTGGGGCCTACTTCCGGCTGCTGAAGGTCCCCAGGCCGGAGTGGGTCGGCATCGTCCCCGGCGCCTCCCACCGCTATGTCATGCCAAGCGGGCCCGCGACCCATATCTGCGAGCGGGAGGCCGACCAGCTCGCCCTGGCAGGCGTGCCGCATCCGGGATTGCCGGACCTCTCTTTCATGACCGCCGACCTGTCGGAACTGGACCTGCCGCCGCGTTATGCCCTGCTGGTGCCCGGCGGGGCGGCGCACAGGCCTGCCAAGCGCTGGCCTGCGGAGCGCTATGGCGCCCTGGCCCGTCACCTGCTGGAGCAGGGCCTCCCCCCCCTGCTGCTGGGGGCCGAGCCCGAACAGGCGGAGATCGCCAGCATCGCCGAAGCGGTGCCCGGGGCCCGTGATCTCTGCGGGCGGACGCCGCTGATGGCGCTGGCCGCCCTCGGCCGCGGCGCCGGCCTGGCGGTCGGCAACGACACCGGGCCCATGCATTTGATTGCCGCCGCAGGCGCCCCGTCGCTGGTGCTCTATTCCCACGACTCCGACCCGGCGAAGATCGCGCCACGCGGGCCCAGCGTCGCGACGCTCAGGCGCCCGTCGCTGACCGATCTCAGTCTAGAAGAGGTGCTGGCCGCCCTGCCACCGGCGCGCTAACCGCTCCCGGTCTGCGTCCAGAGGTCTCGCGCCGCGGCCTCCGCGGAATCGACGCTCAAACTCTCCATGAAGCAGGCCCTGGCGGCGAAATCGAAGCCCGGCACGCCGGTCAGCTCCTCGAAGCTTTCGGGCGTGCGCACGAAGGCCGCCTTCGGCCCCCAGGGGCGGTAGCGCGCCTCCGGGCTGGGGCCGAAGAGCCCCAGGGTGGGCACCCCCGCCGCCGCCGCCAGATGCATGAGGCCGGAGTCGTTGCCGATGAAGAGATCGGCGCGGCGGAGGCAGGCGGCGACCTGCAGCAGGTCGCCGCAGTCGATCAGATCGACGCCGCGCCCCCCGGCCGCCGCCAGCACCGGCGCCGCCTGGGCACGCTCATGCGGGGCGGCGAAGACCGCGACGCGGCCGCCGGGCAACAGCCCCTGCGGCCCGGTCAGGCGCGCGGCCAACTCTGCAAAGCGCTCGCCCGGCCACTGCTTGCCCATCCAGTTGGCCGCCGGGGCGACCGCCAGCACCGGCCCGCCCGTCGGCAGCAGGGCGGCGGCGCGTGCCTCGGCCTCCGGCGACAGCCAGACGGTGGGGCCCGGCGGCGGCGAAAGGCCGAGCAGATCGCCCAGTTCCTCCACCCGGTGGCGCCCGCGCCGGCGCTTGCCGATGACGATGCGCTGGCCCGTCCACAGCAGAAAGGCGGTGGCCGAGCCGCGCAGGTCGACGACGATGTCCCAACGGCTGAGCACCGCCTGCCCCCACAGCTTCAGCCAGTGGCGGCTGTAGCGCTGCTTGTCGATGGCGATGATGCGCTCCAGCCCCGGCACCGCCTGAAACAGCGGCGCCGAAAGGCGGCCCACCGCCACGGTGACCCGGATCCCGGGATGCCGGGCCAGCAGATGGTCCAAGAGGCCGGTGGACAGCACCGCATCGCCGATGCGGGTGGCGGTGATGAAAAGCAGGCGCATGGCGCCGCTTATAGAGGCGCGGTCTCAGCTTGGCAAAGGGCCTTGCGCCGGGCAGCAGGGGATGCCACCTCTAGGACATCGGCCACCCCGAAAGGACCTGAACCCTCATGAGCGACGCCAAGGCGGTCATCCTCGACCATCGCGGACTGCTGCGCATCGGCGGCGCCGACCGGGTGGACTTCCTGCAGGGTATCGTCTCCAACGACGTGGCGCGGGTCTCGTCCGACCGGACCGTCTGGTCCGCCTTCCTGACGCCGCAGGGCAAGTTCCTGCACGAATTCTTCCAGGCGGCCCAGGGAGACACATTCCTGCTCGACTGCGAGGCCGAGCGCCGCGCCGATCTCGCCCGGCGGCTGAAACTTTACAAGCTGCGCTCCCAGGTCACTGTCGAAGACGCCAGCGAGGACCATGTAATCGCAGCGCTCTTTGGCGCGGACGCCCTGGCAAAGCTCGGGCTGCCCGGGGAGCCCGGCGCCACCATACCCTTCGGCGGCGGCCTCGCCTTCGTCGACCCGCGCCTGGCCCGGCTCGGCGCCCGGGCCATCCTGCCCAAGGACGGCGCTGCGGCGGCTCTGGCGGAGGCCGGGTTCACCGAAGCCACCCTTGAAGACTACGACCGCCTGCGTATTGCCGCAGGCGCGCCCGACGGCAGCCGCGATATGGAAGTCGAGAGATCCATCCTTCTGGAGAACGGCTTCGACGAGCTGCACGGCGTCGACTGGGACAAGGGCTGCTTCATGGGCCAGGAGTTGACCGCGCGCACCAAGTACCGCGCGCTCATCAAGAAACGCCTGCTGCCGGTGGAGATCGAAGGCCCCCTGCCCGAGGCCGGCAGCGCCGTCACCCGCGACGGCAAGAACGCCGGCGTGCTGCGCTCCGTAGTGGCTGGGGAAGGCAACACCGCCTTGGGCCTTGCCCTCCTGCGGCTGGACTCCCTCGGCGATCGCTACGACGCACCGCTCATGGCCGGCGACGCCAAGGTCACCGCCCGGAAACCCGACTGGGCGGAGTTTTGACACCGTTCAGGGATTTCTCCTGTCACCCTCGGACTTGTTCCGAGGGTCCACGGTGCCGTTGCAAGATCGCTTGAGTGAGTTTTGCAGGGACTTCGGTCAGGCGCTCCGGTGGATGCCCGGGTCAAGCCCGAGCATGACACCGTAGTCGCTGACGCCCCTAATCCGCGATCGCTGCCGAGAGGTCGGCGAGGCGCTCGTAGGGGGAGTCGCCGCGGTCGAGGTTAAGGCGACAGCCGATGATCTCGGCCCGCTTCACCCCTTCCCGTCCGAAACGGGTGCGCAGGGCCTCGGCGAACCAGATCCGCGCGTTGGTGTGTCGGCGCTTCTCCAGGCGCCCGGCATCGGCCAGCCAGGCGGCATGGCGGTCGACGGCGGCGACCAGGGGCGCGATGCCGTCACCGCGTTGAGCGGCCACCGGCAGGATCGGCACCTTCCAGCCGTTGGGA
Organism: Rhodospirillales bacterium BBD 1991-14; assembly: GCA_001657395.1. Lineage (GTDB taxonomy): Bacteria > Pseudomonadota > Alphaproteobacteria > Kiloniellales > Kiloniellaceae > Pelagibius. The sequence goes on from LYSY01000011.1 coordinate 99,597, forward strand.
CGGCGCTGATGGGTGAGCGCGGCGCGCAGATCCGCCTGACTGCGCTGCGCAGCCTCCATGTCCGCCTTGGTGACCACCGCCAGGTCCGGGATCTCCATGATCCCGGCCTTCATGAATTGCAGGGAATCGCCGGAGCCGGGCTGCACGCAGAAGACCACGGTGTCGGCGACCCAGGCCACGTCGGTCTCCGACTGGCCGACGCCGACGGTTTCGATCAGTACCACGTCGTAGACCGCGCGCATCAGCAGCATGCCGGCAACGGTGAGTTCCGCCAGACCGCCCAGGCGGTCGCGCGCCGCCATGGAGCGCACGAAGACCCCGCCATCCTCCGGATCGGTCATGAGCCTGAGGCGGTCGCCCAGCAGGGCCCCGCCGCTGCGCCGCGACGAAGGATCGACGGCGATTACACCCACCGTCCGCCCGGCGCCGCGCAGCTCCGGCAGCAGCGCGCCCAGAAGGGTCGACTTGCCCACCCCCGGCGGCCCGGTAACCCCGATGACGTGACCCCTGGGCGCCGCAAAGGCCGCATCCAGCAGCGCGACGGTGTCCGGTGCCTCCGGTGCAGATTCGAGCACGGCCAGGGCCTCCGCCATGGCGGCTTTGCCGCCGGCGACGAGATCCTTCAGGGTCATGGCATGCCCGATGGTCATGACAGTTAGTTGGCCGTGTTGCGGCGATCCGGTCAAGGGCGAAGAGGGGTTTCGAAGCCTTCTTCACCGGGATTTGCGCGCTAGAATTTGCTTGATCTGCCTCAAGGCAAAAAACGCCGTGCTCCCGTACCCTCCGGGCAAAAGGTCGCCATCCGGCGCACCCACCCGAAAGAAAGGACTGGTCCTATCTAGGAGGTTGTAATGGCCCTCAAAGATCTTACCCCCTGGCCGCACGGCAAGGCCGGCGCCACCCCCTCCATCTCCGACCTGCACCGCGAAGTCGATCGCGTGTTCGACGACTTCTGGCGCGGCTTCGGCCGTCCCTCCCTCTTTGCCGGCAACGGCGAGGGCACCGCCTTCGATATCCGTGTCGACACCAGCGAGGACGACAAGGCCTATCACGTCACCGCCGAACTGCCCGGCATGACGGAAAAGGACGTCGAGGTCACCTTCGCCGACAACCGGCTGACCATCTCCGGCGAGAAAAAGGAGGAGAAGGAGGTCAAGGAAGAGAACTACCACCGCCGTGAGCGGTCCTTCGGCAGCTTCCGCCGCTCCTTCACCCTGCCGGCCGACATCGACGAAGCGAAGATCGCCGCCACCTTCAAGGACGGCGTGATGACCGTCGATCTGCCGAAGACCAAGACCGCCCAGAAGAAGGCGAAGAAGATCACCATTTCCCGCGGCAAGTAAGCCGCCAAAGCTTCTCGATCCGTCCTGACCCGGGCCGCCCTCCAACGGCCCGGGTTCGTTTTGAGCGCTTCAGGTCGCTTGAGCGAGCCTGGACTGAAGCTTCTTCAAGAGGGTGTCGCCGGGATAGCTGCGCGACTCCAGGGCCACGCCCAGAGGGAAGTCATCGAAAACAAGCTGCAGTGGTGTGGTCTCGATCTCCACGTCCCAGATATGCATGTCGGGGCCAGCGACCCTCTTCACCAGTCTGCCGTCGAGGCGATGCAGGAGCTCAGCGGCATAGTCTTCGAAGCCTTCCCAACCGACGCGATCCGTCAGCAGCAGCGACAAGTTACCGGAAGCAAGCTGTGCGATCTTGAGCTTCTCCGTTGGCAGCGCGATAACGCCTGGACCTCAGTGCTCGTACCGGGCAAGCAAGGCGCGGACGCGCCGCTGCAGGAAGTAGACGCAGAACGGCAGATAGAAGAGCTGCAACCAGGTCGTCATGGTGTGGAACACCGAATGGTAGGGCCCCCGTTCTGCCTCGTTAAGCGCACGGGCTCCAACGGCCTGCAGATAGAACACTGCAACAAAGCACAGAAGGGTAGCGGCTGTAGATGCCAATTCGGCGAGCCAGTTCCCCGCATCGGCAGCGTCAACGAGTCCTTGGCCAAAGAATGGCACACCAAACCCAAAGCAGGCAGGCGCTGCCAGCGCTGCCAGTGCAAGCCTTGGCCGCTGCTGTGTGCGCGATGCAAAGCGCCCCGAAAGGAAGAGCGACAGGAAAAGCGGATAGCCCAGGTAGATCACGAAAACTGCAGAATTGAGGGTCCCAGCCAAAATCGCGAAGTTGAGAGGTCCACCCGACATTGCGACCCGTGATGCTACATCGGCCATCGCCCAACCAAAAAGCACGAGCGGAAAGACAACCAGGAAAGCCAACAGCGGAGGCAAGCGGGCAATCCGCGAAAGCAGTTTGTCTTGACCGCTTACCATTAGCCTCTCCGATTTGCTTGCCTTGGAGCCCCTGAGCCCTTCTACCATAGGCTGAAGGGTGACGCATGGGCGGTGACGCTTTCCGTCCCCTCGTTAACCCTTGTTAAGCATCTTGCGGGGATACTGGCGCGGCCCGTTGACGGCAGACAAGGGAAGAGCCCCGATGAGCAAGCATCTGGTATCGGCCGACAATCCGAACGGCCAGCGCAGCGAGGAGCTGTTGGCGGAAATCCGTGCCGAAATCCTGGTCCGCATGGCGGCCTATGGCGAGGACCCGCGCCCGGAGGCCAAGACGGTGCTGGAGAACAACCTGGAGATCGCCCAGCTTCTGACCGACGCCATTCACCTGGCGGAGGTCAACACCCAGACCCTGGCCGAAGACCTCTAGGAGCAGGCTCCATGCAGCGCCGATCCGATCCGCGGAAAGCCTTGCGGGCTTATGCCCGCCGGTGCCATGCTCGCGATGCCTATGAGCCGGTCACCCAACGTCGCCTCGCACTACGCCCGGGAAGGCGCCCCGAGCGGTCGCATCCTCTCCGCGCTTACGGCCGCCGGTAAGGACCTCGACCGCCTCAGCCCGGCGGACCTCATCCCCTACGATCAGTTTCACCTCCGCGGCCACGAGGCGACGGAGGAACTGGCGCAACTTCTTTCTCCCCAGGCCGACGCCGTGGTGCTGGACCTGGGCTGCGGCATCGGCGGCCCGGCGCGCTGGCTGGCCGACCAGCGCGGCTGCCGCGTCGTCGGCATCGACCTCACTTCGGACTACTGCCTTGCTGCGCAGGAGCTGAGCGCCCGGGTCGGACTGGCTGGACGCGCCGGCTTCGTCTGCGGCGACGGCCTCGCCCTGCCCTTTTCCGAGGCCAGCTTCGACCAGGTCTGGACCCAGCACGCGGCGATGAACATTGCCGACAAGGCACGGCTCTACCGGGAGGTGGCGCGGGTGCTGAAGCCCGGCGGCCGCTTCGGGCTTTACGACATCATGGCCGGCACCGCCGGCGACCCGCATTTCCCGGCACCCTGGTCCAGCACACCGGAGTGGAGCCACCTGACGGCGCCGGAAGCGGTGCGCGAGGCGCTGCTCGCCGCCGGCCTGAAAGAGCGCCACTGGCGCGACCTCACGGCGGAGGCCAGGGCCTGGAGCGAAAAGGTCATCGCCGCCCGGCAGGGCGCCAACGACAGCGGCTCCCAGCACCCCGTCGGCCCGGCCATCATCCTGGGCCCGGCCTTCGCCGAGATGTTCGCCAACCTCAGCCGCAGCCTCGCGGAAGACCGGGTCACCGTGGTCCAGGGCGTCTTCGACAAGCCGGGCTGAGCGGCGGCGAGCCTACTCGCTCAACAGAAGGCCCCGCTATCCCGAGGCCACCCCCTGAAACCCTCTCCCCTCCGTGGGAGAGGGAGGGGCCCGCGCAGCGGGAGGGTGAGGGGGCGACAGTTCCGCTTGGTGCGAGCTCCGACGGGGACACTCTGATCGCGCCACAGGCATTCCCCCTCACCCAGCTTCGGCTAGCTCACCAAGCCTGCGCAACCCTCTCCCACAAGGGGAGAGGGGCAGGAACCGAGGAGAAGGTCGGGGTAGCGGAAAACACCGGAGGCCGCGCCGCGCTTTGTGCATCCGCTCCTCTACCCGCCCCTAAGGCCGCAGCCTCAAGAGCAAAAGAATTAGCAATCTCTTTAATTGCAATACTTTCACTCGTATTCATTTTTCGGTTGCGCTTCGCCAGTTCGAGCCCAATTATCCGGAGTTGATTTGACGCCACGGCATCGGACAATTGAGAGTTGAGAAATCAGGGCTGGCCCGAGGATCTGAACCTTATCGAAGTCGGCAGCAACATCTGCCTTGGATGCGGAGAGATTCTCACCAGGGAAGAACTGGACGAGGGCTGCTGCGGTCATGTTCCGGCACGCCGCTACTTCACCGAGTTCGAGCCCGGGCCTGAATGTCTGAGCCCCGATACTGACTGACTGCAGACAGAGTCCAGCCCAGCAAAGCGCCCAACTTTGGGAGTGACAAAGCTGCATGAGCGAGCTGTCGGAAGCCACCGGCCGGCAACTGGATGCCGGATACTACGATACGAAGTTTTCCAGCGACGCCGGTTTCCAGCGTCACTACACGGAGACTCAGTACTATGGTCTCTGGGCCGTGATCCTGGACCGCCTGAGACTTCAACAGAAGCGGCGTATCCTGGAGATCGGCTGCGGACCCGGCCAACTGGCAAATGCCATCCGCGACATGAGCCTTGCCGAGAGCTACCTCGGCATCGACTTCAGCCAGGTCGCCATCGATCAGGCGCGTAAGACCAACCCCGGGCTGGCGTTTCACTGCGCCGATGTCTTTGAAGACGATGCTCTGGAGACACAGGACTACGACATCGTCTTGTCGACCGAGTTCCTGGAGCACGTGCATGAGGATCTCGCGGTTCTCGAGCGTGTCCGTCCCAAGACGGTGATCCTCGCCTCCGTACCAAACTTTCCGTGGCGCGAGCACGTCCGCCACTTCGCATCCGCGCAAGAGGTCCACGACCGCTACAACCACTTCTTCGAGAAGCTCTACGTCGTGCCAATCCGCATGCAGGAAGGCGGCGCAACGCATTTCCTCATGCAAGGACCGCGGAAGACCTGACCGGGCCGGCGGGCGATCCGGACTGGATCCGGGCCTAATGGAACCGCCCCTACCCTCCCCTTCGCCCCCGGCGCAGGGCGCGGCGGCCGGCGGTCTGGACCTCGGTACTGGCGTCCTCCTCGTCGCGGACGGCGAAGAGCCAGTCGATAAAGACGCTGGCGATGGGCGCCGCTTTCACCTCGTTGCGGCAGACCACGTAGAAGCTGTCGATGGCCGGCACCGCCAGGTCGAAGGGCGCGACCAGGCTGCCGCGCGCCATCAGCGTGCTGGCGGTCCGGCTGTCGCCGATGGCCACGCCGTTGCCCTGCAGCGCCGCCTCGACGGCAAGACGGGCATCGCTCATGAAATGATGGCGGCCCTTGCTGAGTTCCAGCGCCCGCGCGGCGGTCAGCCAGGTCTGCCACTCCCGCCCCTCGTCGGCATGCAGCAGCACGTGGTGGGCGAGGTCTTTCACGGAGCGCAGGGGGCGGCTGTTCAGCAAGGTCGGGCTGGCGACCGGAAACAGCTCGATATCGGACCAGTGCCGCACCCAGCAGTCGCCCCAGGTGCCCTGTCCGTAGCGGATACAGATATCGATGTCGGGATCGAAGACGGCCTCGGGATCGTTGCCGCCGGTGAGCCGCAGCCGCACCCCCGGGAACTGCTCGGAAAAGCGGCTGAGGCGGGGGATCAGCCAGAGCGACAGCAGGGCCGGGACACAGCTCACCACCAGATCGCCGCCCGTGGAGGGCCGGGTCATGCGCGCCGTCGCCGTGGCGATGTCCTGGAAGGCGCTCGAAAGGGTGGGCAGCAGGGCCGCCCCGTGGGGCGTCAGCTTGACCCGCCGCGCGCCCCGCTCCAGCAGCGCCACGTTCAGCGCTGCCTCCAGGCTGCGGATCTGGTGGCTGACCGCGCCGTGGGTGACGTTGAGTTCCTTGGCGGCCCGAGAGACCGAGCCGTGGCGGGCCGCGGCCTCAAAGGCGCGCAGGGGATTGAGGGGCGGCAGGCGGGCAGACAAGGCGATGGTCCTATGTGATTTTTTCTCACATAAGACGGTACAACAATGTCAATTGCTCTCGCAACGCCCCTTCCGCGATACTGTCGTCCAAGAAAAACGAAGGATTTGCGCGGGGGACGGGCGGCAATCATGGCTTGGGATGGGGAGAAACTGGCGGCCTTGCGGGAAAAGTACGCGCAAGGCCACGGGGGCGATGTCTTCGACCCGGCGTACCGCAAGGTGGCCGACCAGATCTTCGATGCGAGCGGAACCCGCATGGCGCCCTATGCGGGCATATCCACGCTGCTCGATGCGCCGCAGCGCGAGATCGACCCGGAGAATCCCGACTTCGGCGACCTTCAGGTCGCGCTGATCGGCGTGCCCATGGACCTGGGCGTGACCAACCGGCCCGGCGCGCGCTTCGGGCCGCGGGCGCTGCGCACCATCGAGCGGATCGGCCCTTACAACCACGTCATGGCCTGTGCGCCGACCTACGATCTGCGCGTCGCCGATGTGGGCGACGTGCCCTTCGCCAGCCGCTACCGGCTGGAGGGCAGCCTCGACGACATCGAGCGCTACTTCGAGAAAGTGCACGCCGCCGGCGTGGTGCCGCTTTCCGTCGGCGGCGACCACTCCGTCACCTATCCGATCATGAAGGCCATCGGCCGCGACCGGCCGGTCGGCATGGTCCATATCGATGCCCACTGCGACACCGGCGGCGCCTTCGACCACAGCAAGTTCCACCATGGCGGACCGTTCCGCAATGCTGTGCTGGACGGCGTGCTCGATCCCACCCGGACGATCCAGATCGGCATCCGCGGCTCGGCGGAGTATCTCTGGGAGTTCTCCTTCGACAGCGGCATGACGGTGGTGCATGCCGAGGAGGTGCCGAAGCTGGGGATCGCCGCCGTGGTGGAAAAGGCGCTGGCGGTCGTCGGCGACGGGCCGACCTACATCTCCTTCGATATCGACGGCATCGATCCCGCCTTTGCGCCGGGCACCGGCACGCCGGAGGTCGGCGGCCTGACGACGCGGGAGGTGCTGGCGATCCTGCACGGCCTGAAGGGCATCGACGTTGTCGGCGGCGACGTGGTGGAGGTGGCGCCGCAGTACGACACCACCACCAACACCGCCCACGTGGGGGCACAGGTGCTGTTCGAGATTCTCAGTCTGATGGTTTACAGCCCGCGGTTCTCGTGACGGCTGGCGTCGGGGCAAACCCGACCACAACAGGGGGAAGGTCCAATCAATCGGGCCACGGCAAGTGGCCCTCGCAACGACAGTGGAGGTAGGTGAGAGATGAACAAGCGAATTGCCAAGAGCGGCATCAGCCGCCGGAGCCTGATGGCGGCGGGACTCGCGGGCGCAGGGCTCGCCGGGGCCGGTGCCCTCGCCATGCCGACGGTCCTGCGTGCGCAGGACCGCTCGCTGAAAGTCGGCGTCTACGGCGGCTACTTCAAGGATTCCTTCGACAAGCACATTTTCCCTGAGTTCACCAAGGCGACCGGCATCGCCGTGGAGTCGGTGGCGGAACCGACGGGCGAGGCCTGGCTGGTCCAGTTGGAGCAGGCGGCCAAGGCCGGCCGCGCGCCCGCCGACGTCTCCATGATGTCCCAGGTCGCCATGCTCAAGGGCCAGGCGATCAATCTCTGGACAGCGCTCGACCAGAAGCGCATGCCGAACAGCGAAAACCTGATCGGCGAGTTCATCAACAGCTATCCCGACGGCCGTGTGGCCGGCATCGGCGCGGTGGCCTGGTACATCACCCTGGTGTCGAACACGGAGGCTTATCCCGACGCCCCGACCTCCTGGGCCGCGCTCTGGGACAGCGCCAACCAGGACAAGCTTGGACTCCTGGCCCTCGTCTCCAACTCCTTCCTGCTGGAGGTGACCGCCAAGACCTACATGGGCGGCACCGATGCCCTCGACAGCGAAGAGGGGCTGCTGAAGGCCTTCGACAAGCTGGCAGAGGTGAAGCCCAACGTGCGCCTCTGGTACCGCGACGAGGCCCAGTTCGAACAGGCGCTCAAGTCCGGCGAGATCCCCATGGGCCAGTACTATCACGACGTCACCGGGCTGGCGGCGGCGGACGGCCACCCCGTGCGCTCCACCTTCCCCAAGGAGGGCGGCATTCTCGACAGCGGCTGCTGGGCGCTGTCGCGCGCCTCGAAAAAGTCGGACGAGGCGCACATCTTCATCGACTACATGAGCCAGCCGTCGATCCAGGCGACCATGTCCCGCAAGGTCGGCACGGCACCGACGGTGAAGCGCGACCTGCTCGACCTGACGGGCGACGAGTTCGCCTCGGTCTCCTCGGAGATCGCTCCGATCGTTCCGCGCTACGACCTTTACCAGACCAAGTCCGACTGGCTTAATCAGAAGTGGACAGAGCTGATCGTCGGCTGAAGACCACGCCGGACGACACCGACAGGGCCTGAGCGCGCCGCCGCTTCCCGCGGCGGCGCCCTGCCCTGTCGCCACTCAGCGCTGTCGACACGCAACGCGGGGACGCCATGTCGGGACTGGCCCTTGAGGGCATCGCAAAGCGCTTCGGCGCGCTAACGGCGGTCGACGATCTCTCGCTGACCGTGCCCCACGGCACCTTCGTCTGCCTGCTCGGCCCGTCCGGCTGCGGCAAGACGACCCTGCTGCGCATGATCGCAGGGCTGGAGGCGCCCAGCGCCGGACGTATCGTGCTGGACGGCGCGGAGATCACCGACCTGCCGACCCACAGGCGCGACTTCGGCATGGTCTTCCAGTCGCTGGCGCTGTTTCCGCACCTGAACGTCCGCGACAACATCGCCTATGCGCTGCGCATTCGCGGCGTTCCCAAGGCCGAGCAGGAGGCGCGGGTCGCCGAGCTGCTCGACCTCGTGCATCTGCCGGACTTCGGCAGCCGTCCCGTCGGCAAGCTTTCCGGCGGACAGAAGCAGCGGGTGGCGATCGCGCGGGCGCTCGCGGTCTCGCCGCGGCTGTTCCTGCTCGACGAACCGCTCTCCGCCCTGGACGCCAAGCTGCGCGAAGCCATGCAGGTGGAACTGCGCCAGTTGCAGCAGAAACTGGGCATCACCACCATCGTCGTCACCCACGACCAGCGCGAGGCCATGACCATGGCCGACCTGGTGGTGGTCATGGGTGAGGGGCGTATCCGCCAGGCGGCGGCGCCGGTGGAGATCTACCGCCGGCCGGCCGATGCCTTCGTCGCCGACTTCATCGGCTCCACCAACCTGCTCGACGTTGCCGCCAACGGCAGCGGCCACGCGGTTGTTGACGGCGTCCCCCTGCCCGGAGTCGCCCTGCCTGCGGGCCTGCAGCGGGCGCGTCTTTCCATACGGCCTGAAGACGTGCGCCTCACCGCCCCGGCGGACGCGCCGCTGACCGGGCGGGTGACCTTCCTGCGCGACCTCGGCGGCACCGTGGAGACCTTCGTCGCGGTGGCGGGCACCACCGTCATTGCCGTCTCCACGCCGCGCGAGCGCCCCCAGGTCGCCGCCGGCGATGCCATCGGCATTCTGCTTCCGCCCGAGGCCTGCGTGGTGCTGCCGCAATGAGGCGGGAGCGGGCCAGGACCCTCTCCGACCATCTACCTCTGGCCTTTCCGGCGGCCATGCTGGTGATCTTCTTCGTCGTGCCCTTCGGCATCATGATCGCCGTCAGCTTCTTTCGGCGCCAGCAGGGCGGCTTCTATACCGTCGACTTCGTGCTCGCGAACTACGAGCGGTTTCTGACGCCCTTCTTCGGCAGCGTGCTCGGCTTCTCCCTGTTCCTGGCCGCGGCGGTGGCCGTCTGCTGCGTGGCGCTGTCCTTTCCCTTCACCAGCTTCCTCGCCGGACGCAGCCGCCGGGTGCAGGTCTATTGGCTGGTCGGGCTGCTGGCCATTCTCTCCCTCTCAGAGGTGATCATCGGCTTTGCCTGGTCGACCCTGTTCTCGCGCACCGCCGGGGTCAGCAACCTGCTGGTCGCCCTCGGCCTGATGGACGAACCCAGGGCCCTGCTGCCGGGCTTCGGCGCTGTGCTGACGGGGATGGTCTACCAGGCCCTGCCCTACACCATCCTGCTGCTCTATCCCTCCTTCATGCGCCTCGACCCGACGCTGCTGGAGGCCGCCCGCACCCTCGGCGCCTCGCCCCTGCGCGGCTTCGTCACCGTGGTCGTTCCGGCGCTGCGCAACACCATCGTCACCACCCTCATCATGGTCTTCGTCTTCGCGCTCGGCTCCTACCTGCTGCCGCAGATCCTCGGGCGGCCGCAGCACTGGACGCTTTCGGTGCTGATCACCGACCAGGCGATCTACCAGTCCAACATGCCTTTCGCCGCGGCCATGGCGGTCTTCCTGGTGCTGATTTCGCTGGCGCTGGTGGGACTGACGCTGCTGGTGGGCGGCCGGCGGGAGACGGCATGACGACCGCAAGCTGGCTGCGCCGCGGCTACATGGCCCTCATCGCGCTCTTCCTGGCCGCGCCCCTCGCCGTGGTGGCCGGGGTCTCGGTGAACGAGAAGCGGACGCTGCTGTTCCCGCCCGAAGGCTTCTCCCTCGCCTGGTACGCCGACATCTTCGTCGAGCCGGAGTGGCGCAGCGCCCTCCTCGCCTCCCTCGGCCTCGCCGCCCTCTCGGCCGCCCTGGCGGTGCTCATCGCCCTGCCGCTGAGTTGGTTCTTCTGGCGCCGTGTCGCGCCCTGGGCCCGGATCTTCCAGTTCCTGGGCGTCGCCCCTTTCATGCTGCCGCCGGTGATCACCGCGCTCGGCTTTCTCTCCTTCTGGGCGACCGGCGGCTTCTACGGCGCACCCTGGACGGCGGTCATCAGCCACGCCATCTTTTTCGTGACCCTGCCGCTGGTCACCCTCTCCCTCGGCTTCGCCTCCATCGACCGTTCCCTGGTCGAGGCGGCGGCCACCATGGGGGCTGACGACCGCAGGATCTTCCGCACCGTCGTCGTGCCGCTGATCACGCCCTACATGATCTCCGGCTTCGCCTTTGCCTTCGTGCTGTCGCTGAACGAGTACATCGTCGCCTACATGACCGTCGGCTTCACGATGGAAACCCTGCCGATCAAGATCTTCAACGCCCTGCGATACGGCTACACGCCGACCATGGCCTCCGTCTCCATCTTCTTCGTCGCCATCGCCGCCCTGGTGGTCGGGCTCATTGCACGCTACGGCGACCTGCCCAGGCTGCTGGGCGCCTGGACCGGCGAGGAGCGGTGATGCGCATCGCCGCCCTGCAGATGAAGGCCGCGGCAGGCGATGTCGCAGCGAACCTCGCGCGCATCGACAGGGCTGCCCGCGAGGCGGCAGCGGGCGGCGCGCGATTGTTGGTCGCCCCGGAACTGGCCACCACCGGCTATGGCGCCGGTGAGGCCATCCGGGACCTGGCGGAGCCGCTGGACGGGCCGCAGGTCACGCACCTGGCCGCAATCTCCCAAGCACATGGCCTTGCGCTCGTCGCCGGCTTTGCCGAACGCGACGGCCCCCAGGTCTTCAACAGCCTCACCCTGGTCGACGGCGCTGCGGCGCCCCTCGCCTACCGCAAGATGCAGCTCTATGGGGACTACGAACGGGCGCTCTTCTCCCCCGGACCGCTTCAGACCACGCTCTGCAGGCTGGGCGGCCTAACCTTCGGCTTTCTGATCTGCTACGACGTTGAGTTCCCGGAGGCGGTGCGGGCGCTGGCCCGGGCCGGCGCCGAGGCCGTGCTGGTGCCCACGGCCCTGCCGAAGGGCCCCTTCGCGGACTTTATCGCAACGTCGATCGTCCCGGTGCGCGCTTTCGAGAACCAGCTCTTCATCGCCTACGCCAACCATGCCGGGCAGGACGACGCCTTCACCTATGCAGGTCTGTCGCGCATTGTCGGACCGGACGGTTCCGCCCTCGCCGCCGCCGGCCCGAATGAAGACTGTGTGATCTTCGCCGACATCGACCCGGACGCCTTCGCAGAGAGCCGGGCCGCCAATACCTATCTCACCGATCTGCGCAAGGACTGAGCGTCAGAGCCGTTGGTTCGGTGCTGCGTCACTCAACGAGGTTCGCCCGGAACTTGGTGAGCCCCGGAAAGGCGTGGTCGAAGTAGGCGGCGTGAAAGGTGGCATAGGGCTCGAAGTGCTTCTCGTAGAGAGCCTTTGCCGCATCGTTTCCATGGATCACCATGATCCCGAGGTTGGCCGCACCCCTCGCCCGCGCCCTGTCGAAGGCGGCCAGCATCAAGGCGTCACCGAGGCCCCGGCCACGAAACGCCGGTGCGACCGCGACGGACTCGACGATCAACTCCGCCTGCGGCTTCAAAAAATCCGCCCCACCGCTCCAGATCCCCTGGTAGGCCGCGCCGAACGCGGCGGCCGTCTCCGCCGTCCACGACAGCGCAGCGGCGACCCCATCCAGCCTGTCGAGGTTCAACGGCCCCAGCGCTGCGTGTTCATCCGGTGCGAAGACCGCGCAAGCCGCAGCCGGAGCGCCCTCTACATCCAAGATGATGAAGTCCTCGACGGCGCCCCAACTGGATGCCCCTTCGCGCAACACCGCTTCGAGAAACGCCACCGTGTCCGTACCGCTCTCCTTCAGAAGATCGTCCCAGAACGAACGGCCAAAGGGCGGAAGCGACGCTTCGAACGCCGTGCGTGCCAAAAAGGGCACATCGGCCGCGGTGGCGGCACGGACCGAAGGGGATGAATGCCGTCGCGCAGTCATGACGCCTTCCTTTACATACAGATTGCATGTGAGGACCGAAGCACGGCGGTTCAAACAAGCTAAGACCGCCCTGTGTCAGCTGCCGAGCGGCCTTCGCAGCTCCTGAATCAGGCGCACCTTCGCCCGAAGCAAAGTCCCTAGCGCCCCACCGCGCCGATGGCGTGGCCGCTGAGCGCGGCCTGCGCGGCGGCGAGGCGGGCGATGGGCACGCGGTAGGGCGAGCAGGAGACATAGTCCAGCGGCACCGTCTGGCAGAAGGCGATGGAGGCGGGATCGCCGCCGTGTTCGCCGCAGATGCCGAGCTTGATGTCCGGCCGGGTCCCCCGCCCGCGCTCGGCAGCGATCAGCATCAACTCGCCCACACCCTCGGGGTCCAGCGAGATGAAGGGGTCCTGCTCGATCAACTCGCGTTGCTCGTAGGCGCCGAGGAAATTGCCGGCGTCGTCGCGCGACAGGCCGTAGGCGGTCTGGGTCAGATCGTTGGTGCCGAAGGAGAAGAACTCCGCCCCCTCGGCGATCTGGCCGGCCCGCAGGCAGGCCCGCGGCAATTCGATCATGGTACCGACGAGGTAGCCGATCTCCACCCCCTGGGCATTCCGCACCGCTTCGGCCACCTTGTCCACCAGCGCCCGCAGCACGGTGAATTCCTGCTCGATGGAGACCAGCGGGATCATCACCTCCGGCACCACGGTCTTGCCGGTCTCCTTCGCGACCGCGGCCACAGCCTCGAAGATGGCGCGGGCCTGCATCTCGTAGATCTCAGGATAGGTGATGCCCAAGCGGCAGCCGCGATGCCCCAGCATAGGGTTGGTCTCGACCAGCTTCAGGGAGCGCGCGCGCACCTGCTCCTCCGAGAGGCCGGAGGCCTTGGCGACCTCGGCGACCGCCGCATCTTCGTGCGGCAGGAACTCGTGCAGCGGCGGGTCCAGCAGGCGGATGGTGACCGGCCGGTCGCCCATTTCCTTGAAGAGGGCAATGAAATCGTCGCGCTGGAAGGGCAGCAGCTTCTCCAGCGCCTGGCGGCGCTTCTCGCCCGTGTCCGCCAGGATCATCTCGCGCATGGCGACGATGCGCTGGGCATCGAAGAACATGTGCTCGGTCCGGCAGAGACCGATGCCCTCGCAGCCGAAGGCCACGGCGATCTTGGCTTCCTGCGGGGTGTCGCAGTTCACCCGCACGCCCATGCTGCGGTGCTGGTCGGCCCAGCCCATGACGGTGGCGAAATCGCCGGAAAGCTCCGGCTGCACGGTGGGCACCGCGCCCTGCATGACCTCGCCGGTCGAGCCGTCGAGGGTGATCAGATCGCCTTCGCGCAGTTCCAGATCGCGCACCCGCATGACGCCGCTCTTGCGGTCGATGCGCAGCTCGCCGGCACCGGCGACGCAGGCCCGGCCCATGCCGCGCGCCACCACCGCGGCATGGCTGGTCATGCCGCCGCGGGTGGTGAGGATGCCGACGGCCGCGTGCATGCCGTGAATGTCTTCCGGCGACGTCTCGGTGCGGCAGAGAATGACCGTCTCCCCCGCCCCGGCCTGGGCCTCCGCCTCGTCTGCGGTAAAGACGATCTTGCCGGACGCCGCCCCCGGCGAAGCCGGCAGTCCGCGGGCGATGACCTTGCGCTCGGCCTCGGGATCCAGGGTCGGATGCAGCAGCTGGTCCAGGCTCGACGGATCGATGCGCAGCAGCGCCTCCTTCTCGTCGATCAGGCCCTCGGCCACCATCTCGGCGGCGATCTTCAGGGCCGCGGAGGCGGTGCGCTTGCCGGTGCGGGTCTGCAGCATGTAGAGCGTGCCGCGCTGCACCGTGAACTCGATGTCCTGCATGTCCTTGTAATGCTTCTCAAGGGTCAGACGGACGTCGTTCAACTGGCCGAAGACCTCCGGCATCACCTCTTCCATAGCCGGCAGCTTGGAGCCGTTCATCTTCTTGCCGTGGAGCGTGAGGTTCTGCGGTGTGCGGATGCCGGCCACCACGTCCTCGCCCTGGGCATTCACCAGGTACTCGCCATAGAAGGTGTTGTCGCCGGTGGCGGGATTGCGCGTAAAGGCGACCCCCGTGGCGCAGTCGTCACCCATGTTGCCGAAGACCATGGCCTGCAGGTTCACCGCCGTGCCCCAGCCCGCGGGGATGTCATGCAGACGGCGATAGGTGATGGCGCGCTGGTTCATCCAGGATCCGAAGACGGCGCCCACCGCCGCCCAGGCCTGGTCGCCGGGCGACTGGGGAAAGGGCTCGCCGGTCTCGGCCAGGACCTTGGCCTTGTAGTCCTCGATCACCTGGGCCCAGTCCTCGGCGGTCAGCTCGGTATCGAGCATGTAGCCGTGGTCTTCCTTGGCAAGTTCCAGGATTTCCTCGAAATGGTGGTGATCGACCCCCAGCACCACGTCGCCGAACATCTGGATGAAGCGGCGGTAGCTGTCGTAGGCGAAGCGCCGGTCCCCGGCATTGCGGGCCAGACCCTCCACGGTCTCGTCGTTGAGGCCCAGGTTGAGCACGGTGTCCATCATGCCGGGCATGGAAGCCCGCGCGCCCGAGCGCACGGAAAGCAGCAGCGGGTTCTCCGGATCCCCGAACCTGGCACCGACGAGCTCCTCGATCTTCGTCAGCGCCGCGGTCATCTGGTCTCTCAGATCTTCGGGGTACTTGCGGTCGTGATCGTAGAAGTAGGTGCAGACCTCGGTGGTGATGGTGAAGCCGGGCGGTACCGGCAGACCGATGGCCGACATCTCCGCCAGATTGGCACCCTTGCCACCCAGGAGTTCCTTCATCTCGGCCCGGCCGTCGGCCGCCCCGCCGCCGAAGCTGTACACCCAAGTCGTCATCGCCTGCTTCTCATCCTTATGAATGATTGCCCCGGTTTCTCTCAGAGCCTCCGCTGTCATGCTCGGGCTTGACCCGAGCATCCATGTCGATGCCCAGCGCGGGCGGCGCTATGGACCCTCGGGTGAAGCCCGAGGGTGACACGAAGGCGGTTCTGAAGCTGCCCAAGTCTCTACACCTCAGGAGATCCTCATCCTTCGATCTTCGAGAAATCGGCAACCTCAGCGAAGCTGTGGTCAATCTGCTTCAGCAGCCGCAGCCTGTTTTCCCGTAGATCCGCATCGTCAACATTGACCGTTACTTCGTCAAAGAAGGCGTCGACAGGCTGGCGAAGCCTTGCCATAGCAGCCATTGCTTCCACGAACCTCGCTTCATCGATGCAAGCCTTTGCTTCCTTAGCCATTGCATCCAGTGCGAAATAGAGGGCCTTTTCCTCGTCCTGGCGAAAGCGCTCTGGCACCGCGCCACCGTCGAAAGCCGTCTTGTCCTTCTTCTCCTCAATCCGGACGATGTTCGCCGCACGCCGGAAGGCGATGAGCAGGCTACCGCCATCGTCGGTACCAAGGAATTGATCTAACGCACTCACACGGTCCAGGACCCGTACCAAGTCCACTTCGCCGGGTGTGCCGTCAGGGGCTGCGGTTTCGCGCTTGGTTGCCGAAAAAACGGAAGCGATGAGGTCGTGGCGCACGCCCTGATCGCGCAAGGCGACCTTCAGGCGCTCGGCGAAGAAGTCTAGAAGCGGGCCCGCCACTGGACCGGCATCAAGATTGCGGCACTCCGCCTGCGCCGTTGCGAAGACCTCGGCCAGCGGCAGGCGCAGCTTGTTTTCGACAATGAGGCGGATGACGCCCAGCGCGGCGCGGCGCAGCGCGTAAGGGTCCTTGGATCCTGTCGGTTTCTCGTCGATCGCCCAGAAGCCGACCAGGGTGTCGATCTTGTCTGCCAGGGCGACACAGAGGCTGACCGGGGAAGAGGGGCAGGCATCGTTCGGGCCCAGCGGCGCGTAGTGTTCGGCGACGGCCTCCGCCACCGCCGGGGACTCGCCGTCGTTGAGCGCGTAGTAGCGGCCCATGATGCCCTGCAGTTCCGGGAACTCGCCCACCATGCCGGTGACGAGATCGGCCTTGGCGAGGCGCGCAGCGGAGCGGACCTGATCGCGGTCCGCACCGGGGACGAAGGCGCTGATCGCCACCGCGAGGCTCTGCAGGCGCGAGACCTTCTCGGCCAGTGTGCCCAGCCTGGCGTGAAAGACGATGTCCTGCAGCGCCGGCACCCGCGCGGAGAGCGGCTGTTGGCGGTCCTGGTCCCAGAAGAACCGGGCATCGGCCAGGCGGGCGCGCAGCACCCGTTCATTGCCGGCGACGATGGTCTCGGCGCGGTCGCTGTCCGGCGGCGCCTCCATGTTGGCGACCACCAGGAAGCGGTCCGCCAGCGCGCCCGCGGCGGTCTCTGTCGAGAAGTACTTCTGGTGGCTGCGCATGGAGGTGGACAGCACCTCCGCCGGCAGGTCCATAAAACCCCCGTCGATGCGCCCCATCAGCACCTGCGGCCACTCGACCAGCCCGGTGACCTCGTCCAGCAGCGCGGGATCGTCTTTCAGTGTCACGCCCGCCCCTGCGGTCAGCTCCGCCGCCTGCCGCGCGATGATTGCCCGCCGCTCCGCCGGGTCCAGCAACACATTCGCCTGGAGCAGCCTGTCCCGGTAGTCGGCAAAGCCGGTCACCGCAAAGGGATCGGGCGCGAGAAAGCGATGCCCCAGCGTCGAATCGCTGAAGTCAATGCGGCGTCCCTCCCCCATGTCGAAACCGCCGGCCAGGGCCTCGCCGTCGAAGACCGCGAGGATGTGGTGCAGCGGGCGCACCCAGCGCTGGCTGTCGTCGCCCCAGCGCATGGACTTCGGCCAGGGCAGGTCCGCAAAGGCCTTGCTCAGAACCTCCGGAAGGACCGCGTCGCTGGGCCGTCCCGCGACGTGGCGCACGGCAAAGTAAAAGCTGCCCTTGGGGGTTTCGCGGACCTCCGCCTGATCCAGAGAGGCAAAGCCGTTGGCCTTCAGAAAGCCTTGAACCGCCTGCTCCGGCGCACCGACCTTGGGACCCTTTTTCTCTTCCGAGAGGTCCGGCTGCTGGGCCGGCAGGCCGTCGACCACCAGCGCCAGGCGGCGCGGCGTTGCGTAGGCACGGGCCGACTCAAAGGTGAGATTGGCCGCCTTCAGCCCCTCGGTGACCAGACGCTTCAGGTCCTCCGCCGCGCGGGCCTGCATGCGCGCCGGGATCTCTTCGGAGAACAGTTCGACCAGCAGCTCGGCCATCAGCCCGCCTCACCCGTTTGCGTGGCGACCCAGGCCTCGCAGCAGGCCTTGGCGAGCTCACGCACCCGGCCAATGTATGCCTGGCGCTCGGTGACCGAGATCACCCCGCGGGCATCCAGGAGATTGAAGACATGGCTCGCCTTCATGCACTGGTCATAAGCGGGCAGTGGCATGGCGCGGCCGACGCGCGCACCGTGGTCCAGGATCGAACGGCACTCTGCCTCCGCATCCTTGAAGTGCTGGACGAGGATGTCGGTGGTCGCCGCCTCGAAATTGAATTCCGAGAACTCCTGCTCGGCCTGCAGGAAGACATCGCCGTAGGTCTTGCCACCCTGATCCTTGGGCACGCCGTCCCAATCCAGGTCGTAGACGTTCTCGACCCCCTGGACGTACATGATGAGGCGTTCCAGCCCGTAGGTCAGTTCGGTGGAAACCGGGTTGCAGTCGATGCCGCCGACCTGCTGGAAGTAGGTGAACTGGCTGACCTCCATACCGTCGCACCAGACCTCCCAACCCAGGCCCCAGGCACCAAGGGTCGGGCTCTCCCAATCGTCCTCCACGAAGCGAATGTCGTGGCTCATAGGGTCGATGCCGATGGCGCGCAGGGACTCCAGGTAGAGCTCCTGGCTGTCGGCCGGCGAGGGCTTCAGGATCACCTGGAACTGGTAGTAGTGCTGCAGGCGGTTGGGATTCTCGCCGTAACGCCCGTCGGTCGGGCGGCGCGAGGGCTGCACGTAGGCCGCTTTCCAGCGCCCCGGCCCCAGGGCCCGCAGGGTGGTGGCGGGATGGAAGGTCCCGGCCCCGACCTCCAGGTCGTAGGGCTGCAGGATGACGCAGCCCTGGCGGGCCCAGAAGTCCTGAAGACGCAGGATCAGCCGCTGGAAACAGGTCTCCGGATTGGCGTCAGGCATGGCGTTGGGACTGTTTGCCCGGGGTGGCGCCCCGGCAACCTTTACTCAGACCGTTGCTGAAGCGGTCCAGGATGCTGCACCGCGATAAAATGCCGGCGAACCTTAGCGGCGCGCCTGACCCGAATCAAGCGAAGCCATGGCGGAAACGGAGCATTGGGCGGCCTAGCCTTTGACCGCGGCGATGTGCAGAACCAGGGCCGCGTGCCGGCGCCAGCGCCGCAACCAAGGATGGGCACGGACCGCCGCCTCGCTGGGCTGCGGCTCCTCCATGGCGGTGATCCGCAAACCGGCAGCGCAGAGGGCGTTGACATAATCCGAGACGGTGCGCGGGAAGCGGGGAACCGTGAAATCCTCAACGTCGGTCGGGGCCGCCCGCTTGCTGAAATGCCAGCGCTCCACGAAAGGCTGGCGGTCGAAGTAGCCGACCACCTGGCGAGCCTTCTTTGGGGTCTGGCGCGACGGGATCCACCGGCTGTGCCTTGTATTGAAACAAGGATGCAGAATGCTGAACCAGAGGCCGCCCCCGGGCCGGAGTACCCGATGGGTCTCGCGCATGGCAGCGGCAAAGTCCGGACCGTCCATCAGGGCCATGGTGGAAAGGGCGACATCGAAGCTGTCGTCCGCAAAGAAGCCCATCTGCGAGAACGAGCAAGCCTCGTAGCGGATTCCCAGAGGCGCCCCCTCCTCAACCGCCCGGGCGCGGGCGATTTGCCCTGCGGAAAGATCGATGCCGGTGACACGGGCGCCGCATTCGGCGAACCGGCGGGTGTTGGAGCCTTCGCCGCAACCCAGATCGATCACTTCCCGGCCTGCAATCTCCGGCAGGAAGGCGAGAAAAGCCGGCAGCGTGAAATGCTCACGAAAGACATCGAAGCCAGCACGGACCTCTTCTGCCCAAAGGTCCGCGTTGCGGTCCCAGGCCGCAGCGACATCGGCCTCATCCAGGCTATCATCCTGCATCTCTGCGGCGTTCCCCCCTTGCGGGTTGGCCCTGAGGGCCAAAAGATGACTACGACGAACTGCTGTGAAAGACGGCCAGGCAAAGAGGGGCCGAGCGGCAGCACAGCGGCCGCATCATGCGTTCTTCAGCCCTGATGTCCGCAGGAGCATTTGGCGCCGGCCTGAATGTAGGCGCCGCAGGCAGGGCACGGCACGAGGTCTGCGACCTCGTTGCCTTTGCCGGCGTCGGCACTGCGCTCCGTCCTGGTCTTCTGCGGCTTCTTCGCCTCGCCGGCACGCAGCTTCGCCTCGGCCTTGCGCGCCTGCTGCAGACGGCCGAGGAACTTGAACCCGTACCAGACCGCGGCGATGACGAGCCCGAGGACAATAAGCTTCTGAATCGAAGGCAATCCAAACATGGCGGCATTTAGCGATGCCGCCGCCCTCGGGTCAAGCAGACCCGATCAGAGATGCCCGACCGCAGACGCCCGATCCGGGAATCCTGGCCAAGGGCGCCCCCTCGGGCGGCGCTGAGACAGGGCGGCGCTGAGACAGGGCGGCCCTAGAGCCCGAAGCGGGACCACAGGGCCCGCTCCTCGACGGCGGCGATGAGACCGGCGGCCCAGTCGTCCGGGCCCGGCAGACTGCCATGGAAAAGCGGCTCCCCGCCGCCACCCCGTCCGCGGCCCACGCCCAAACGCTTCAAAAGCCGCCTGGGACCCTGGACACGGCGCAGCCGGACGCGCTTGCCGAAGCGGTCCCGCAACACCTGGCGCAGTTCGCCCTCGGAGTCGGCCAGGCCGAGTTCTATCGCCCGTCCGCCGGCCCAGAACTCACCGCTGAATAGTTCCTCTTCCGGAGCCTTCAGGCGATGCCCGCGACGGTCGCGCACGCTCTGCTTGAAGACATCGTGCAGGTCCTGCTGCAGAGCCTTCAGGCGGGCGACATCCTCGGCGTTTTCCGGCCGGAAGGGATCAAGCGTCGACTTGTGCTCGCCGGCCGTATAGACGCGGCGCTCGACGCCAACCCGATCCATCAGTTCGGTGAACCCGAAGCCGGAAGTGATGACGCCGATCGAACCGACAATGGAGGTCGGCTGGACAAAGATCTCGTCGGCGGCACAGGCCAGCCAGTACCCGCCGGAGGCCGCCACATCCTCGCAGAACGCCAGAACCGGCTTTTCCTTCTCCCGCGCCAGATCGCGGATCCGCTTGGCGATCAGGGCCGACTGGGAGGGCGAACCGCCGGGCGAGTTTATGATCAGGGCAACGGCACTCAGCCGCGGCAGGGCAAAGGCCCGCTCGATCAGTGGCTCCATGCTGGCGAGGCTCATGCCGCTGCGCAGCGGGCCGAACCCGCCGATCACCCCGGACATGCGCAGGACAGCCACCTCGGGATGCCTGGGCCGCAGCCAACGGAACGTCAGAAAGTCGATAATGCTTCGTAAGGCCATGGCATGAACATAAGGCCTAAGCCTGCTTATTCCAAACCCCCGGCCCAAACGCCAGTCATCCGGCCGGCGAGATTCGGGCCTACAGTTCCAGGCGCTTGGCCGACCGCAGCACCGCCTCTGCAGCCGTCGAGTAGGCGCCGTCGTCCCGATGAAGCACCAGGCCCGGCAAAAGCCGCAGCGGCGCCCCGCTGCCCTTGCGGGCCTGCACGATCACGCGCTTGGCCGGCTCGCCAAGGCGCGGCCAGAGAGGCAGGACTGTGAGGCTGCCGCAGGTCTCGGCGCAGAGCGTGAGGACCTCCGCAAGGCGGTCGGCGCGGTGGATCAGCGTCAGGCTGCCCTTGGGCCGCAACAGCATGATCGCGCAGCGCATCCAGTCGTCGAGCCCGGCCGCCCCCTCCACCGTCGCGATACGGCGGGCGGTATCGTGCGAAACGCGGGCGGCCGCGGGGTCGAGGTAGGGCGGATTCATCATCACATGGTCGAAACGGCCGGTGGCGAAACAGGCCGGCGGATCCCGCACATCGCCCAGATGGGCGGCCAGATCGGGGCCGACGTCGTTGAGGTCTCCGTTCTGCCGGGCAAGCGCAACAAGCCGGGGTTGAACCTCGAGACCGACCACGCGGACCCTGGGCAGCCGCCGCAGCAGGCAGAGCCCGGCCGAGGCGACACCACATCCCAGATCGGCCACCGTCTCTCCGGGCTCTGCCGGCACCGCGGCGGCGAGCAGCACGGGGTCGATGGCGGCGCGGTAGCCGCCCGCGGGCTGGCGCAGCCGGACCCGGCCATCGAGGAGACTGTCTTCGGTGAGGGCGGGGCCTTCGCTCAAGAACTGGTTTCCTCCCCCGCGTCGGCCAGAACCTGCAGCGCCCTCTCGTAGTCCTGGTCCCCCACCATGAGGCGCCGCGGCAGAATACCGATGGACCCCTCCATGATCGAGGTGTGGTGGTCCAACACCAGGGTATCAATCCCGGCATCGGCGAGCAGAGCCTCCAACCAGGAGAGCTTGACCATGTCGTTGGTACGCAGCAGTTGTTTCATTGTCGGGCTGCTTTGCTGTTCCGGACGGTGACGGGTTCGAGTTCGGCTTCGGCCCTAGAGCTTAAAGTTCTGGGCTTGATATGGGGACAAAGCAGTGGTTTCAGCCCCTCTTCGCTCGATTTGCACAGCGCGCCTTTCGTCGCACCAGAGGTATCGTGCTTGACCCCCCGGCGGTTAATCCTATGCTGACTTAAGTGCCCCAAATCAAGCACTACGCCTGTCAAGGGACCGATTTGGGCAATGCATCCAGGCCCCTCGGCGCATCTGAGCCCCTCGGCAAAGCCATTGGGCCATTGCCGGCCAACGAGGACGGCGCGCAATGAGGATGGGGCGTTGGATAGGGGACGCCCAAAGGTGAGAGGGCCAAAGGTGAGAGGGCCAGAGGTGAGAGGGCGGTTGTGGCGCTAGTCGCCGAAGTCGGCAAAGACCAAAAGGGGCAGGACCGGAACGGCCTCGAGCCTCTGATTGCGCTCGTCGCCGAGGACCTGCAGGCGGTCAACCGCCTCATCGTTACCCATATGAACTCACCGGTGGCCCTGATTCCCCAGCTCGCGGGCCACATCGTCGCAGCGGGCGGCAAACGCCTGCGGCCGATGCTGACCCTGGCCTCAGCGAAGCTCTGCGGCTATCGCGGCGACCGCCACCTGGGGCTGGCCGCCTGCGTCGAGTTCATTCATACCGCCACCCTGCTCCATGACGACGTGGTCGACGCCAGCGACCTGCGTCGCGGCCTGGCAACGGCAAATGCCGTCTGGGGCAACAAGCCCAGCGTCCTGGTCGGCGACTTCCTGTTCAGCCGCGCGTTCCAGCTGATGGTGGCGGACGGCAGCCTGGACGTGCTGCGGATCCTCTCCAACGCCTCGGCTGTGATCGCCGAAGGCGAGGTTCTGCAGCTGATGACCGCCAACGATACGAGCTCCGGCGAAAGTGCCTATATGGAGGTTGTCGAGGCCAAGACGGCCGCGCTCTTTGCCGCGGCCTGCCGGGTCGGCGCCGTGGTCGCCGAGCAGGCGGAGGCCGAGGAACTGGCGCTGGAGCACTTCGGGCGGGACCTGGGGATCGCCTTTCAGTTGGTCGACGATGTGCTGGACTACTCCGCCCTGCAGGCGGAGCTGGGCAAGTCCGTCGGCGACGACTTCCGCGACGGCAAGATCACACTGCCGGTGGTTCTCGCAATCCAGCGCGGCAGCGACGAGGAACGCGCTTTCTGGCGCCGCTGCCTGGAGGACCAGGATTATCAGGACGGCGACCTGGAGCACGCCATCGCCCTGATGCAGCGCCACGGGACCCTGGAAGACGCCATGGCCCAAGCGCGCCGCTATGCCGCCTCGGCCAGCGCCGCGCTGGACCGCTTTCCCGAGAGCGCGATCAAGACGGCGTTGCGGGACATCGCCGGTTTCTGCGTCGACCGCGCCTACTGACCAGGAGTGGGGCCTGCCCGCCCTGCTGCCTTACCGCCTGCTCTCCCACCATCGGCCGCCCTCTGTTCGAGGCGCCGCCTCGGCGGCCTTGCACCCCAGGGTCTCGGCGCTGCCGGGACGGCCCGCGTCGTTGGTCAGGCTTCCTCCTCCATGAGCTGGCGCCACTCGCCCAGCCAGCTCAGTTCATCGAGAAAGGCCATGAGACGCACGCAAAGAGCCACTGGATGCGGTATCTGGGTACTGCCAGAGGCCCAGCGCCGCACCGTGCGGTCATTGACGCGCAGCTCACGGGACAGCGCGGTTTGCCAGCGCGCGGTGCCATAAAGCCGACTGCAAATGCGGTCCAGCTCTGCGGCGGTCATGCCGCCTTCTGCAGCTCTTTCCATCCACAAATCCTCCAGCGACCCATCGCTTCTGGGCACCAACCATAGGGCAATTCGTCCAAGCCTGCAACTCTGTGCTGGGCAAATAGCCCTATATTCACTCTGCTCTGGCTATTTTGCCCTAACATTTGGGATCAATCTTTGAAGACACAATTCCATATAGGCCATAATACCCTATTAACTGATCAATTTACATGGTTACCTCGAATATTTTCTGCCTCTCTGCATGTTTTCCGTTGACACTGCCCACGAATATGAATATAGTTCCTTCATATCAAGCACTGAAGAACATATTGTTTCGTTCCTGATCTGAAACACCCGCATCGCATCTTCAGTGTCTCGCGTGAAAGTGACCGCAGTCGCATATTCATTATTTGGGGGTCGACAGAGTTCGACCCCCTTTTTTTGTCCGCATTTCACCAAAGCCCGGCCGGAAGTCAGGCCGGCACAAGACGCCGGACGGCGATACAGATGCCAGGAGGCCAGGTCGATGAGTATCTTTCCGGAGTTCATTACCCGCGATCGTCCGCCGCAGTCGGTGCTGATCCGCCGCCGGGTGTCCGAACGCCAGCTGAACCGGCTGTTGCGCCGGCATGCGCTTTATCGGACAGGCGCCCGAGACGGGCGCCGGGCGGTTCTGCTGCGCTGCGACCTTTCAGGCCTGGACCTGAAAGGCGTCGATCTGAGCGGCGCGGACATCCTGGAATGCGACTTCAGCGGTGCCGACCTTTCCGGGGCTCAGTTCCAGAACGCCACCTTGGCTGGATGCCGCTTTGAAAACAGCCGCCTGGACGCAGCCGACCTCTCCGGGGCGGACCTCTCCCGCTCGGACTTCGAAAACGCCGACCTGCGTGGCGCCGACCTGGCCGAGGCAACCCTCTCGGGTGCCCGCTTGGGCGGGGCCGAGCTTGGAGAAAGCCCTCAAACCGGGCTGCCGACCAACATCGACACACGGCAGCTGGACCGGCTGATGATGCAACTTAAAAGGCAATAGCTGTATCAGATCCCCTGTCAGGTGCAGAACCGGGGAAAACCAGGAAAACCTAATGGACGTAATGAGTTCCTGGCTACCGGATGACGCTTCTTTCCGGTTCTATTCCTCAACCATGCGGATTATTAACCGCAGGTTTTAATCTCACATCAGTTTCCAGTCACTAAATTGTGAGCTACTATGGCTTGGTCCATGGGAGTGACTTGACATGGTGAGGGCGTTTACTGCCTTGCTTCTGGTATTGGGCATTTCCGCGCAGTCTCAGGCTGCCGAAGAAACGCCCCTGGAGCTGTCTGGCGTCACGGTGGTCACGGCGGAGCAGCTTCAGCCGATTTTGGATCAGGGCATCTTCATCTACGACCTGCGCAAGAAAGCGTCTTTCGTCGATGGCCATGTGCCCAGCGCACAGTCAGCCGCTGCCTTTTACGATGCGGCCCGCACGACCCTGGATACCAGCTTCCTCGGCCCGAACAAGTCCGACCGAATTCTCTTCTACAGCCATGGAACGACGGGCTGGAAGAGTTACTGGGCGGCAAAACGGGCCGTCGAAGCGGGGTATGAAAACGTGATGTGGATGCGCGGCGGATTTGCCGAGTGGGCAGGCAACGGATTTCCCGTCGCGCGCTGAATCCGCATTCTGCTGACGCGGGGGGAGGGATTGCGTCTGTGGCTTGGTAAGAGGGCTCGCGCTTGACACGTCGGGCTCAATGGATCGGATGGTTCGGTAAGATCAGGACCCAGGCTCAGATGGCCATGGTCGTGTTCCTGCTCGTTCTCTTTGCGCAGTTTGCCGCCCTCTCCTACGCCCTTCACCGCGACCACGCCCTGATGCAGGGCATCGTCGAAGAGAACGAGTCCTCGCGCAAAGCGATCGACTCCCTCGCCGACAACCTTGCCCTGCTGAGCTACCGCATCATCGGGGTCAGCGGCGGCATCTACGCAGCCCAGAGCATCGCCTACGAGCTGCCGGGCCTCGGTACCCGGATCATCGAGGGCTGGGACCTTGTCGACGAACGGCTCTCCGACTTCTCGGACGAGCAGACCAAACGCCGCGCAGCGGTGGCGATCAAAGGCCTGCCGGCGTTCCTGGAGAAGACCCGCAGGCTGTTCGAAGAGACCGGCCCCCTGCCAACAACCGAAGAACTGGACCGTCTGGAGCGCAATCACGATGAATGGCTCGACTACCGCAGTGCGCTCAACGTCTTTGCCGACACGGTGCGCAGGCGCGTCGCCGAGCACTCCGCGGACAACTTCCAGGAACTGCAGCGCATCCAGTCGAAGCTGTCCGCCTGGTCGGCGGCGGCCTTCGCCAGCGGCCTGATCGCCCTTGCGGTAACCTGGTATCTGCTTGTCTTCCGCATCGCCCGTCCGGTCACCAACCTGGTGACGGCGATGCGGCGCATCGCGACCGGAGAACTCTCCACCGCGGTCCCCAGCCTGAACCGCGCCAACGAAGTCGGCGATATGGCCCGCGCGGTGCAGGTCTTCAAAGCCAAGTCCGTCGAGAACCAGCGCCTGCACGAAGAAGAGGCCAAGCGCAACGCCGAGTTGGCGATGGCGCGCGACGATGCACAAGCCGCCAACCGGGCGAAGTCGGAGTTCCTGGCCAACATGAGCCACGAGCTGCGCACACCCCTGAACGCCATCATAGGGTTCTCCGAGATGATGCAGCGGGAACTGCACGGAGGGCTCGGGAACCCGCGCTACAACGAGTATGTCCAGGACATCCATCATTCAGGCCGGCACCTGCTGGAAATCATCAACGACATACTCGACATCGCTAAGGTTGAATCCGGCAAGCTCGAGCTGCGGTACGAAACGATCGGCATCGACGACCTGCTGAGTTCCTGCACCCGGCTGATGTCGGAACGCGCTTCCAGCGCCGGCGTGGCCCTGCGGATCGAGTCCGACACGCCTTCAGCGAAGTTGACCGCCGACAAGACGCGGCTCAGGCAGATCCTTCTGAACCTCGTATCCAATGCCATCAAGTTCACGCCAAGTGGCGGAACCGTAACGCTAAAATCAAGCAGCCCGACACAGGGCACACGGCAGATCGATGTCATCGACAGCGGCATCGGCATGAGCGGCAAAGAGATTGCGCTGGCCATGCAGCCGTTCACCCAGATCGATCACGCCATGTCGCGGCGTTTCGAGGGCACCGGGCTCGGGCTGCCGCTGACAAAGGCCCTGGTCGAGCTTCACGATGGTGAGCTAAGGTTGAAAAGCGAGCGGGGGGTCGGCACGACGGCGACGGTTGTTCTTCCGGCGTCGGCAGCCGGAGAAGCGACCGGGGACAGCTTGGCGGACGATGGCCTGGAGGATGTGGACTCGCCGAAACGGGAAGTGGTGCAGATCAGCCGATTTGGACGGTGAGGCCATAGCGGCCAAGCAGGGGGAGAGCGAGTGTGAAGAAAGTCGGGGCGCCGGGGCCGGCAACCCCTAACGTATGGCAACAGCGCCTGAGAAGCGACTTCGCCACCGCCATCCTCCACTGGGTCATCGTCGCCCTCTTCCTGCTCAGCCTGGCAACGGGCCTGAGGATTGCCAGTGACGCCCTGGACGCATCCTGGACGTCCGCCATCGCAGCGATCCTGCCGCAGGGCGACGTTTACGTGCTTCACATCTGGTCGGCCTGGGCCCTCACCGCCGCCTGCGGCGCCTATATCGTGTTCCTGGCGACCGCCCGGCTGGCGCCCCGGGTGGCCCTGGATGCCAGCCGCATCAGAGCCCTCGCCTCTCACGACCGCCGCACGCGCTGGCAGTCGATCAACGTGCTGATCTACTGGCTGGCCTTTCTGCTGGTCGCGGCCGCGACGGTCACCGGCAGCCTCATGTACTTCAATCTGCTTGCAGACAGCCAGGCCCTTGTCACCACGCTCCACCGCATCGCCGCCTGGACCTTGCTGGCCTATGTGCTGCTGCATATCGTGGCCCAATGGACCATGGCCGGCTGGCGTGGGCTGTTGAAGATCCTGACGCCCCGCCTCGCCTATGCCGCGGCCGCTTTGGTGGCCCTTGGCGGCGCCGGCGCTCTTGCAGCAGGGGTCTTCACGCTCGACCGCATGACCCTGGAGAGCCTGGTGATCGCCGAGACGGCCGATCCCCCGCGCCTGGATGGCGACGCAGCCGATGCCGCCTGGCAGGACGCCGTGCCGGTCACGGTCGAAACCCACAAGGGCGCGAACCTGCCGAACGGCACCATTCCCGTGCGGGTGCGCGGCGTTCACGACGGCGAAAGCGCCTACCTGCTGTTCGAGTGGCCCGATGCGACCCGCAGCCAGAAGCACCTGCCGCTGGAGAAGACGGCCCAGGGCTGGCGCGTTCTGCAGACAGCCTTCGACAAGGCCGACGAGAACACCTTCTACGAAGACAAGTTCGCGGTGATGCTGTCACGCGACTCCCGGCTGGCGGCGCTCAGCACCTCCCACCTCGGCGACCGCCCCCTCAGCGGCCGTCCCGGCGCGAAGGGCGAGCGCGGCCTGCACTACACCACCGACGGCTCGATCGTCGACGTCTGGCATTGGAAATCCGTGCGCGTCGGCCCTCTGGGCCAGATCGACGACAATTACTTCGGCCCGCCGCGCAAGGCGCCGGACAATCCCGACGCGCGCTACACCGGCGGCTACACCCAGGATCCCAAGACCGGCGGCGGCTTCACGATGAACTGGGAGGCCTTCGATACCGGCACGGTTCAGCCGCGCTGGCTGCCGCGCTCGCCCGAGGTGCTGGAAGAGCGTCTCGGCAGGGTCTCGCTGGATCCCGACACGGGGGACGAGGGCCTCTGGTGGATGCCCCGCAGCCTTATGGTGCCAGCCACGCCGGAGGCCGACGCACAGTTCCCGGTCGGCACGGTGATGCCCAGCGTTATCGTCGAGGAGCCCTTTCAGGGCGATCGCGGCGACGTCGCCGCCGTCGCCCGCTGGAAGGACGGCTGGTGGCGCATGGAGGTGCGCCGCAAGCTGACGGCGGACTCCGACTATGACGTGACGATCGGCACGGACACCTATCTCTGGGTCTCGGTTTTCGACCACACCCAGACGCGGCACAGCTTTCATCTGCGGCCGTTGCGGATGGAGCTGCGTTAACAAGCACTGGGGAACAGCGGGAGAACTGTCGCCATGCCCAGACTGACCATCAGACAGTGGCCGCTGCCGGTGGAAACCGGCCGCGCGACGATCCTGGATGCGGCGCTCTCGTCGGGGGCGCCCTTCCCGCACGGCTGCCGGACGGGGGAGTGCGGAGCCTGCAAAAGCCTGCTGCTGAGCGGCGAGGTCACGATGTCCCACTACGACCGCGAGGTCCTCACCGACACCGAGAAGAACGCCGGCTTCATCCTGGCCTGCCGGGCCAAGCCCCAGTGCGACGTTCATATCGCCTGGCTGGGCGGTTCGGCGACGCTAAGGCTGCCGATCAGGCGCATGAGCGCCCAGGTCACCAACATCGAACGGGTGAGCCCGACGGTGCGCCGCTTGTACGTCTGGCCCGAGGAGACCCTGGAGTTTGCTGCCGGCCAGTTCGTCCGCCTGCGCTTTGCGGGCCTTCCCGCCAGGGCCTATTCGATGGCCAGCACGCCGGGCGAGGAAGCGCTGGAGTTTCATGTCCGTGTGATCCCCGGCGGCGCGGTCAGCGAGCACATCGACAAGGCCCTGCAGGTCGGCGACCGGGTGCAGATCGAAGGGCCCTTCGGAAACGCCCATCTGCGCCCCGAAGACAGCAGCCCTCTTGTCCTGGTGGCAGGCAGCTCCGGCCTGGCACCGGCCAAGTCGATCATGCGCACCGCCCTGCGCCAACAGCCGGACCGAAGGGTGCACCTCTACTTCGGCGTCCGCAGCGAAGACCATGTCTACGATGAAAGCGAACTGCAGGTCCTGGTCTCGCGCTACAGGAACCTCAAGGTCGACACCGTGCTGTCGGAACCGGAAGGGCGCACCCGGCGCCGCACCGGCACGCTCGCGGATGTCGTGGCGCAGGATCTGGTGACCCACACCATGGCGCAGTTCTACATGGCCGGCCCGCCGCCGATGGTCAGTGCGGTTTCGAAAGTGGTCACCAATTTCGGTATCCGGCGTGACCAGATCCACGCGGACCCCTTCCATGCCGGCGGCGCGGCGGAGAGTGCGGAGGAGCCTGACGGCAGCCGCCTGGGCCGCGTCCTTGCCGATCTGCGCGGCCTGCTGCCGCGGCGTGCGAGCAGGAAGACCTCAGATGCCGGTGGAGCCTCAGGGGATGCCGAGGCCCCCTCACCCGATCAGACTTCGCAAGCTGGGGGTAGGCAGGACCCACAGCCCCCGGCCTGACACCACAAAAGGACTGGCAACGCGCCTGCGGCCGTCCGGCTGCCGGCGCGCCATTCACAATCGCAGCTGTATGGTGTTTTTCCGGCGGTGGGCTGGCCGGCACAGGCGGACCTCGCTTTCGACCGCTCTTTCTGCTTGCTGCCGCTGACTCTGCGCGCTTGCCGGACCAATCTGCCGTGCGAGCCTTGCGCCCCCTTGGGAGGCGTTAGCCCCGGTGATTGGTCGGGGAGAGAGGATTCGAACCTCCGGCCCCTACGTCCCGAACGTAGTGCTCTACCAGGCTGAGCTACTCCCCGGCGCGGCGCGTTATAGCGGGTCCCCGGACCCAATGCAATCCCGGCCCAATGCAATCCCGGGACGTGCCGCTTGCAGAGGCCGAACCCGACTCCGGCAGGCGGCTTTAACCGGAGCTTAACGAATCCGAGCCGACTCTGAAATAATCCGGAAAAAAACAGGGTTGACGGACAATCTGCGGTTGGGTCCAGTGCACGACTGTCCCGGCCTCGCTGGTGGGGCACAGCTTGAAGGGCGCCGTGGGGCAAGCCGTGGAGCGCAAGACCCTTGCCTTTAGGAATGGATGACTGATGAAGCTGTTTTGGAAGGCTGCCGCAGTCTGGTTTGTCGCCCTGGTGAGCACCCCCCTGGTCATCACCCCTCTGGCGGCGGACCAGTTGTCCCTCTTCCGCATCGGCACCGGCGGGATCGGGGCGACCTACTATCCCATAGCCGGCCTTGTCGCCCAGGCCATCAGCAACCCGGCAGGCCACTGCGAGCCGGACGAGATCTGTGGCGTTCCCGGCCTGGTGGCCGTCGCCCAATCCTCCAGCGGTTCCGTCGCCAATGTCCGTGACATCGCCGGCGGCCGCATCGAGTCCGGCTTCGTCCAGTCGGACGTCGCGTTCTGGGCCTACAGCGGCGTCGGCGCCTTTTCCGAAGAGGGCCGCCAGACCTCCCTGCGGGCGATCGCCAACCTCTATCCGGAATCCTTTCACATCGTGGTGCGCAAGGACAGCGGCATCGAAACCGTGCGCGACCTCTCGGGACACCGGGTGGCCGTCGACGAGGCCGGCTCCGGCACCCTGGTCGGCGCAAAGCTGGTGCTCGAGGCCTTTGGGCTCGGCGGCGACGCCATTTCCGTCTCTTACCTGAAGTCGGACGACGCCATCGAGAAGCTCGTGAACGGCGAGCTCGATGCCTTTTTCCTGATCGCCGGCTATCCAGCCAAGGTGATCGAATGGGCAAGCGAGCAGACCGCGATCCGCCTGCTGCCGATCGACGGTCCGGAGACCGAGGAACTGGTCAGGCTGAATCCCTTCCTCCAGACCGACTTCATTCCTGCAGCCACCTACGATGGTATCAGCCAGGTGCCGACCCTGACGGTGGCCGCGCAGTGGGTGACCCGTGACGATGTTAGCGACGAGACCATCTACGGCATCCTCGAAGCCTTGTGGCGCAGCGATGCCCGCCGCCTCCTCGACCGCGGCCACGCCCAGGGGCGGGTGATCCGTCTGGAAACCGCCCTGGAGGGCGTGGGGATTCCTCTGCATGCCGGTGCCCTGCGCTTCTACCGCGACGTCGGGGTCCTTCAGCGCCAGTCGGAGCGGCTCAAGACCACCAACTGACCACCAATTGAACAGTGGATCACCGCCCGGACCGGCGCTCGGGCCGCAGCCGTGGCCGGGGCGAATTTTCTCTTGTGTTCAGGGGCTTTGCAGCGATCGCTTGTAGACAGACAAGTTAATCTCTTTGTCTCGGCTTTGGGCTTGTTCGCGGGGGAGCCTTAAGCTAGCTTCACTTCACTTTGGGAGGCGCCCTTGTGAGGGACCTGGGCAGCCTTCCGACAGGGGATTTAAGAAGCGATTTAAGAATCATGGCCCGTCACGTCATGGCGGGTGCGAACAGACGGGAGGACCAAATCGATATGCGCATCCGCGAAACCTTTACGCACGCCGTCTCGGCGCTGGCCATCGGCGCCCTTGTGGCCTTCACCTGGCCCGCCGACGCCGATGCCGAAGACAAGCGCGTCCGCTGGAACATGGGCAGCGCCTTCGGCAGCAAGCTCACCCAGCTCGGCACGCTGGGCGTCAGCCTTTCGGAGAAAGTGGAACGCTCCACCGGCGGCAACATCCGGCTGAAGTTTTTCGAGCCGGGCGCCCTGGTGCCGCCGCTCGAGATGTTCGACGCCATCTCGGCCGGCTCGCTGGACGCGGCCTGGTCGACCCCGGGCTATTGGGTCGGCAAGGACGAGACCTTTGCCATGTTCTCCGCGGTTCCCTTCGGACCGCGCGCCGGCGAGTATCTCGGCTGGATGTACTATGGCGGCGGCAAGGAGCTGATGGACGAGCTCTACGCCGAGTTCAACATCAAGTCGATCACCTGCGGCGTGATCGCGCCGGAGGCCTCCGGCTGGTTCCGCAAGGAGATCAATTCGGTCGAGGACATGAAGGGCCTGAAAATGCGCTTCTTCGGTCTCGGCGCGAAGGTCATGGAGAAGATGGGCGTTTCGACCCAGCTCCTGGCCGGCGGTGACATCTTCCCGGCTCTGGAGCGCGGGTCCATCGACGCGACCGAGTTCTCCATGCCCGCCATCGACCTGAACCTCGGCTTCTATCAGGTGGCCAAGCACTACTACTTCCCGGGTTGGCATCAGCAGGCGACGCTGTTCGAGCTGATGATGAACAAGGACAAGTACGACGCGCTCTCCGAGACCCAGAAGGCCCAGCTTGAAATGGCCTGCGGCGATAACGTGCGCGAAGGCCTGGCCGAAGGAGAGGCGATCCAGGGTGCGGCGCTGGCCGAACTGCAAAGCAAGGGCGTGACCATCCACCGCTGGCCGCCGGAGGTCTTGGACACCCTCAACAACGCCTGGACCGAGGTCGCCAACGAACTGGCTGCCGAGAACCCGAACTTCAAGAAGGTCTGGGAGTCCTACAGCGCGTTCCGCGAGCAGTACAAGATCTGGGACGAGTTGGGCTACCTGTAATCCGGACATCAGTTCCGGACGCCCAGGCGTCCCCCGGCCCGAGGGGTCGGGCCTGGTTTAAACGGCGCCGGAGTTCTGGAAAAGGAACTCCGGCGTTGTTTTTTTTGAGCAAGGCCGCAAGCCTCTGCGGCCCGGCCGCGAAAAACTCTAAGCAGCAGAGGGTGGGATGACATCATGGAACTGCTGATGCGCGTCAGCGAGGGCCTGGACCGCATCATCGTCAAGGTCGGCAAGATCGCCGCCTGGGCGGGACTGCTCCTGATCCTCGTCACCGTCTTTGACGTGGTGACCCGGCGCTTCTTCGTTCTCGGCTCGACGAAGCTGCAGGAACTGGAGTGGCACTTTCACACCATCCTCTTCGCCTTCTGCCTGGGCTTCGCTTACCTGAAGGACGCTCACGTGCGCATCGATCTGGTGCGCGAGAACCTCAGCGAGCGGACCCAGTGGTGGATCGAACTCGCGGGCTGCCTGCTGTTTCTCATCCCTTACTGCGCGCTCGTGATCTACTTCTCCATCGAATACACCTACAAGTCTTTCGCGACCAACGAGGTTTCCGCCTCGGCCACGGGGCTGACCCACCGCTGGATCATCAAGTCCGCAATACCGCTGGGGTTCATCTTCCTCGCCCTGAGCGGCGTGGCCGTCGTCCTGCGCAAGGTCGTCGAACTCTTCGGGCCGGAACGGCTGCGCCAACAGGTCCACGACATTGAAGAAGCGGAGGCCGAGCACATAGAAGACATCACGCTCCCCGACTTCGACAGGCAAGACACCGACAGGCAGGGTGGCGACAAGCCGGGCGGGGACAATCCGGGTGGGGAGCGGCGCTGATGGACTTCTACATCGAGGACTACCTGCCGCTCTTCATGTTCGGCGCCCTGGCGATGCTGCTGTTCAGCGGTTACCCCGTGGCCTTCGTGCTCGGCGGCATCGGCCTCGCCTTCGGCTTCGTCGGCATGTACTTCGAGGTCTTTTCCTTCATCCAGTTCTTCAACATCGCTCCGCGCATCTGGGGCGGTATTGCCGAGAACCTGGTCCTGACGGCCATTCCCATGTTCATCTTCATGGGCACGATGCTGGAACGCAGCGGCGTGGCCAGCGACCTGCTGCACTGCCTGCAGGTCCTGCTGCGCCGGGTGCCCGGCGGCCTGGCCCTGTCGGTCACCCTGATGGGCACCATCATGGCGGCGACCACGGGCATCATCGGCGCCTCGGTGGTGATGATGACCCTGCTGGCCCTGCCGGTCATGATGAAGCAGAGCTACAACAGCCCGCTTGCCACCGGCACGATCGCCGCATCGGGAACCCTGGGCATTCTCATTCCGCCCTCCATCATGCTGGTGATCATGGCCGATCTTCTGGCGCGCTCGGTCGGCAATCTTTTCGTGGCCGCCATCATCCCGGGCTTCATGCTGGCCAGCTTCTACATGCTCTACATCCTGGTGCTCTGCCGCTTCAAGCCGCAGCTGGCCCCGCCGCTGTCAGCGGATGAAGGACCGGAGTCGCTGGCCGGCCTGCTGCTGCTGGTGCTGCGGTCTTTCATTCCGCCGCTGTTCCTGGTGTTTCTCGTGCTTGGATCCATCGTCTTCGGCTGGGCGACGCCGACGGAAGCCGCCGGCGTCGGCGGCGCCGGCGCGATCCTGCTGGCGATGCTGAACCGGCGGCTCAGCTTTACGGTCCTGAAAGACGTGCTCGAACGCTCGGCCCTCACCGGCGGCATGCTGTTCGGCATCTTCATCGGCGCCACCTGCTTCTCCTATGTCTTCCGGGCACTCGGCGGCGACGACATCGTCATCGAACTTGTGGAGAGCCTCGGCTTCGGGTCCTGGGGGCTGCTCTTCATCCTGATGGGGATCGTCTTCTTCCTCGGCTTTTTCTTCGACTGGATCGAGATCACGCTGATCGTGCTGCCGGTCTTCGCGCCGATCATCGCCGAACTCGACTTCGGCGAGCACGTGCAGGGCGTCGAGGTCATCTACTGGTTCGCCATCCTTCTGGCGGTGAACCTGCAGACCTCCTTCCTGACGCCGCCCTTCGGCTTTGCGCTGTTCTACATGAAGGGCGTGGCACCGCCCGAGGTGAAGATCCAGCAGATCTACAAGGGCATCATCCCCTTCGTGCTGCTGCAGCTGACGGGCCTGGGCCTGGTGATCGCTTTTCCGGAGATCGCCCTCTGGCTGCCGCGCGTGCTGCTGGATTAGCGACGTCAATTCATCGCCTGAAAACAGAGAACGGCGCCAACCCTTGCGGGCTGGCGCCGTTCTTCCTGCTCACGCCAGGTCTAAAGCGATAAATCCGGTCAGGCGGCCAGCTGGTGCAGCTTGGACATCAGGTAGTCGATGTCATCCTGAGTCATGGTCGAGGACGGGTCCTCGAACTGGGTCAGAAGGCGCTCGATAACGCGGCTCACAAAGCGCTCGCGGTCATTGCGCCCGCCGTCGTAGTCCTCTTCTTCCAGAATGGTGACCGCGGTGTTGACGGCGGCCAGCAGGCGCGGCGGCATCTTGGCCTTCTGGTAGATCGACCGCAGGCCGAGGTCGCCCTCGTCATGGATCAGCATCCGCGCATTCTTCAGGGGCACGTTGGCGAGACGGGCCATGGCCGCTTCAAAGAACGAGAGGTCGCCGACGCAAAGCGCCCGCATGATCAGGGAGGCCGTCAGACGGCCGTTCACATGCAGCTGGAAGACCAACTCCTCCAACTCTTCGTCAGACGAGCCGCGGCTCAACAGACTGACCGTCGCGCGCTCGCGCGTCTGGAGGATCAGGTTGCTGGCGGCATCGGTGGAAAGGTTGTGCTTGCTGACCAGATAGTCCTGCAGCTTCTCCGACATCGCAGCCACCAGCTGCTCGGAGATGCTGGCCGGCAGTTGCGAGCGGCGCGCCAGCGAGTCCGACACGGCCTCGCTCTCATCGTAGTCGCTGAGCACGCGGCCAAGCGCGTCCTCGCTGAGCTCGGCACCTTCGTTTGCGACCAGCCGTGCCACGGCAGTCTCGTTGCCGGTATCGATCAGCGCATCGGCAACGGCGCCGGAAACGTTTTCCCGCTGGGCGATGGCGACCTGCTTGGCGTCCGCGTTTTCGCTGTGGACGATGGCGATCAGGTCATCGTCGGTGAGAACCTCGGAAAACTTCAGAACCGGCAAAGCCACGCTGTCCACGTCCTGGGCAAGGCTGAGGGCAATGTCGTGGGGCAGGTCGGCCGTGGTCTTCAGGTTCGCGGCAAGGGCCTCGCGCACGCGGGTCTCCGCGTCCTGGGCCAGCTTGCGAAAGATCTCTTCGGCGATCTTGCGTTCCGCATCGGTCATGCGGGGATGCTTGCGGTCGTACTGAGCCGCGATCTTGGAGGTGGTCTGCGCCCGCACCGTCGACGAAGGATCCGCCATCAGGCGTGTGACGTCGCTCTGGGAAAGATGTCCTGTCATGTGTCTCTCGATCAGCCCGCTTTTCTTGCTCGCCCATACTGCTGAGGTGGCCCTGCAGCCTCCACTCGACCATAGGCGGCAGTCCCACCTCAGCAGTATGGGCGACCGGCGTTAATTCATGCTTAAAATCTCCCGATACTGCCGCCGTCCGCCGGCTGCGGTCCAGGCGGGCCTGTCCGTCCCGCTTATCGGCGAGACGTCCGATTTTCAATCTGGGATTGAGTAAACGATGCGGCGTTACTGACGGTCGAGCAGCACGTTCGCGACGGCCTGGATCTGCCGATCCAGATCGATGTCGAGGTAGGAGGTGACCTCCAGATCCCGGTCCTCAAAGACGTCGCGATCCGCGTAGAGCTGCTGCCACTGCGCGATCTTGCGGTCGCGGGCCTCCACAAGGTCGATGATCTGCGGTTTGTAGAGCTGCACCATGCCGGTGATCCAGCGGTTCACGGGCCAGGAGGGCTGGGCGTGGTCGATCTTGAAGTAGTCCAACAGGACAGAGACGTCCTCGGCGCTGTACCAGATCTCGCCGGTGACCCAGCGGTTCACCGTGAAGATCCGGAACGGCAGGCCTGCCGGCGTCATGGAAATCGCGATCAGATGGCTGAGCGCGTCGTTGGGGTCCTTCGGAGCGACATAGCCCGCGATCTTTGCAGGCTTGATTCCCGGCGGCATGCCCTTGGGCCGGACAAAGGTATGGAAGTGGCCGTGCTCGCCCTCGAAGCGCTGCTCCGGCGCATGGGCGTGGTAGTAGAACTGCCCGTGGGTCTCATGGTCGTAGACATCGCCCGGCGGGTAGTGGTCCCACTCGTAGAAGGTGCCGTTGTTCTTCAGCAGCTCGCCGACGATGTTGTCGCCGGTCTTGGCAAGAATGCGATGAACCTCCGCGACCTCGCGGCCGGCCTCGGCCATGGTCTCCAGGGCCTCGGTGGAGAGCTGTTCCAGCGCAATGTCGTGGTCGAGGGCGCTGTCCTTGATCTGTGCTTCGCTTCTCATCGTTCCTGATACCTACTGACCCCGGCCCGCCAATGCGAGCCCCCTGCGCATCACTTCGCCGTGAAGGTTGAGACACCCGGGCGCCGATGCCAACCCTGATGCGGCGGCATAACACGATAACCTTAATCTACGATGAGGCGAAAGCCGATGAGTATGTGCTTCAGCCCCTGGGGGCGGCTGTGTTGGGCCGCAGGCCGGCAGACCCCGCAGCCGCTGTCGTCCCAGGAGCCGCCCTTGACCAGGAAGCGCCCCTGCCCCTGCGGACTGGCGGTCCACTCAAAGACCTGGCCCGCCGCATCCAGCAGGCCATAGGGGCTGGCGCCGGAGGGGAAGCTGCCCACCGGCAGCGTGTCGAAGGGGCCCTGGTCGTGACTGTTGAGGCGCGCCGGGTCCCAGGCGTCGCCCCAGGGGAAGCGGCGGCCGTCGTCGCCGCGGGCTGCCTTCTCCCACTCCAGAGCACCGGGCAGGCGCCAGTGCCGGCCGGTCTCGGCGCTCAGCCAGGCGGCGAAGGCCAGGGCATCGCCATGAGAGACCAGCACCACCGGGTGGTCCTCCCGCCCCGGCGGCGGCCGCCTGCCGCGCCAGGCATGGCGGCGGGTGCGCTCATAAGGGTGGATCAGGCCGTAGCCGGCCCAGGTCTCGGGATCGACATCGGGCGCCGGGTGCCCGCTGGCCGCGACGAAAGCGGCATAGAGGCGGTTGGTGACCAGTCCGCGGGTGATGGCAAAGGCCGGCAACGTCACTGGGCCCCGCGCGCGCTCCCCCTCGTACCAGCGGCCATCCCGGGTGCGGCGATGGCCGTAGGCGGCCTCGTCCAGCAGGTAGGCGGCTTCCCGCTCGGCCCGGTCGGAACCGGCAATGAAGGGGCCGGCGGGTACTGCGATCACCTCCGGCGGCTGCAAGGCAGCGGCTTCGGCAAAGGCGGCGGCCGGGGAACCCGCCATCGCCAGGGCGCTGAGGCCGAGGAGGAAGCGTCGTCTCGAAACACAGGTCTGAGGATCGCCAGCCATGGCGCGAGCTTAGCGAACTCCGCTCCGCCCGATCCACTGACGGCTCATCACGATTTGGGTATCCGCTGACCGGCGGCGGCGCCTGGGGGTCCCTGCCCTAATCCCGTACCACGGTGACCGAACAGTTGGCGTGACGCACCACGCGGGCCGCGTTGGGGCCGAGGAGGTAGTCCTGCAGTTCGGGCCGGTGGGAAGCCATGACGATCATGTCCACCGGGTGCTCCCGGGCGAAGCGCAGGATCTCTTCGTAGATGGTGCCGTGGGCAACCACGTGCTGCACCTCGATATCGCCGGGGATGGCCTCCTGCACGAAGGCATGGAGTTGGCTGTTGGCCTCCTCCAGCGCCTGTTCCTCGAAGTTGGCCGGAAAGAATCCGCTGACGATGCTCATGCCGAAGTCCGGCACGATGGTCATGACGTGAAGACGGCTGTGAAACGCCTTGGCCATCTCCACTGCCGCCGTCACCGCCTTTTGCTGGGTTTCCCGGTTGCCCAGGTCGACCGGCAGCAGAATATCCTTGAACATAACCTTCGATTCCCCCTTGGCGATGACTAGGCGGTGGCCTCTGCCAACTGTTTGCGCCGGCGCCCCCGCTGCATGACGATGATCAGCGCCAGCAGCAACAGCGCCGGGACGTACATCAGTTGCTTGGGCAGCTGGTCGGCGGGTTCCTCGACAACCACAATGATCTGGCCGAAGTCCAGACCGGCTGCCTGGGCCGGTGAGTCGAACTCCGCATTGTCGACCTCGACGACATCGCCGTCGATGAACAAGAAGAGCCCCGCCGACGTCAGTCGTTCCTCCCCGGTCTCGCCCTCGCCCAGCGGCAGAACGGCCACGAAGCTGCGCGGGTTGCCGACCGCGTCCTCACCGTCGACACGCAGACGCAACTGCTCGCCCGCTTCCATGCGGTCGGCAGCGGCGATGATCTGGTTCGGTGCTACCTCCTGGGTCGGCGGCGAGACCATGTCCATCCAGAATCCAGGCCTGAAGAGGGTAAAGGCGATCAGCAGCAGCAGCACCGTCTCGTAAACGCGGTTGCGCGCCAGGAAAAAGCCCTGGGTCGCCGCGGCGAATATCAGCATCGCCGCTGTCGCCACGATAAAGACCAGGATGCCACCGCCCCAGCCGACATTGATCAGCAGCAGATCGGTGTTGAAGATGAAGAGGAAGGGCAGCGCAGCCGTGCGGAGGCTGTAGAAGAAGGCCACGAAACCGGTCTTGATGGGATCGCCGCCGGAGACCGCCGCCGCCGCGAAGGACGCGAGGCCGACCGGCGGTGTCACATCGGCCATGATGCCGAAGTAGAAGACGAAGAGGTGTACGGCGATCAGCGGCACGATGAGGCCGGCGTCCTGGCCCAACTGAACGATCACGGGCGCCAGCAGCGAGGACACCACGATGTAATTGGCCGTGGTCGGCAGCCCCATGCCGAGGATCAGGCTGAGCACCGCCGTCAGCAATAGGATGAGAACGATGTTCCCGAAGGAAAGGATCTCCACCATCTCCGCCAACACGAGGCCGACGCCGGTCTGCGACACCGCGCCGACGATGATGCCGGCGGTCGCCGTGGCGATGCCAATGCCGATCATGTTGCGGGCGCCGGTGATCAGGCCGTCGATGAGTTCGTTCCAACCCTGCCTGACCGCCGCCGAAAGATCGCCGACCTTTCTGAAAGCCGCGAACAGAGGACGCTGGGTCAGCAGGATGAACATCATGAAGGCCGTCGCCCAGAAGGCCGAGAGCGCCGGAGAGAGCCGCTCCACCATCAGGCACCAGACCAGTACGATCACCGGCAGAAGGAAGTGCAGGCCCGACTTCACCGTCGGCCCGGTCTTCGGCAGCGACACCACGGGCGCGTTGGGATCGTCCAGCTCCAGCTCCGGATAGGTGGAGCAGAAGCGCACGAGGCCGACGTAGACCGCGATCAGGAGGGCCGCGATGACAAAGCCCGCGGCATCGCCGAAGGCCGGTTTGATCCAACCGAGGCCATAGTAGACCGCGACCGCGACAGCAGCGGTGCCGAAGGCGCCGATCAGAAAGCCGGTGATGGCCACCATCCAGGGCTTCGGCTCCGACGCCCGGGGCAGCCCCTTCATGTCCGCCTTCATCGCCTCCAGGTGCACGATGTAAACCAGCGCGATGTAGGAGATCAGGGCCGGGATGAAGGCGTGCTTGACCACCTCGAAGTAAGAGATGCCCACATACTCGACCATGAGGAAGGCAGCCGCGCCCATCACCGGCGGCATGATCTGGCCGTTCACCGATGAGCCCACCTCGACCGCGCCCGCCTTCTCCGGCGAGAAGCCGACCCGCTTCATCATGGGGATGGTGAAGGTGCCGGTGGTCACCACGTTGGCGATGGAGGAGCCGGAGATCAGGCCGGTCATGGCCGATGCGACAACGGCGGCTTTCGCGGGCCCGCCGCGGTAGTGTCCCAGCAGCGAGAAGGCGACCTTGATGAAATAGTTGCCGGCGCCGGCCTTGTCGAGCAAGGCGCCGAAGAGGACAAAGAGGAAAACGAAGCCGGTGGACACGCCCAGCGCGATGCCGAAGACGCCCTCCGAGGAAATCCACTGATGGTAGGCGACCGCGCCGAAGCTGGCACCCTTCCAGGCCAGGATACCCGGCATGTTCGGCCCGCCGAAGGTGTAGAGCAGAAAGATGATGGCGACGATCATCAGCGGCGGCCCCAGAGCCCGCCGCGTCGCCTCCAGCAGGAGCAGGATGCCGAGGCAGAAGACGATGATGTCCACTGTGTTGGGGTTGTTGGGCCGGGCCGACAGCTCGGTATAGAACAGGAAGTTGTAGGCCGCGGTGAAGGCGCCGATCAGCGCCAGCGCCCAGTCCTGCATCGGAATGCGGTCGCGCGGCGAGCGCTTCAGGGCCGGATAGGCAAGAAAGGCCAGAAAGACCGAAAACGCGAGATGGATGGAGCGTGCCTCGGTGTCGTTGAAGACGCCGATGCCGATGGCAAAGGGCAGAGGCGATGCGATCCAAACCTGAAAGAGCGACCACAGCAGCGCAGCGCCGAGAATCACCTTGCCGGTCGGCCCGATGGGATTGCGCGCTCCAGTATCGGTCGAGGCGACCAGATCCTGAAGTTCCTCATCCGACATGGGCGTGCCGGCCGGTTTTTGATCGCTCATGCTGTCCCCCTCGTCATGTCCCCGACGTCCGGCTTCCCCGCCGGCTTATGATTG
The DNA here is from genome assembly GCA_001657395.1 of Rhodospirillales bacterium BBD 1991-14. Taxonomy (GTDB): domain Bacteria; phylum Pseudomonadota; class Alphaproteobacteria; order Kiloniellales; family Kiloniellaceae; genus Pelagibius. Next base: position 141,370 of record LYSY01000011.1, read on the forward strand.
TTCGGGAAAAGATTGAGGGCGGAGCCGAAGCCCCGCCCTGCTTCGGCCGGATTACATCCAGCCGCGTTCCTTGTAGTACCGCACTGCGCCGTCATGCAGCGGGGCCGAGAGGTTGTTGGTGATCATCTTGCCTTCTTCGAGATTCGCGAAAGCCGGATGCAGCCTCTTGAAACGATCGAAGTTGTCGAACACCGCCTTCACCATCTGATACACGGTTTCCTCATCGACGTTGGTCGAGGCGACGAAGGTCGCGCCGACGCCAAAGGTCTGCGTGTCGCCGTCGGTACCCGTGTACATGCCGCCGGGAATTGTCGCCGTTGCGTAGTAGGCGTTCTCGTTCACCAGCTTGTCGATCGCCGCACCGGTCACCGGAACCATCACGGCCTCACAGGAGGTGGTGGCTTCCTTGATCGAGCCGTTGGGATGCCCGACCGTGAACACGATGGCGTCGATCTTGTTGTCACAGAGGGCCTGCGACTGCTCGGCCGACTTCAGCTCGGAAGCGAGTTTGAAGTCGTCCATCGACCAGCCCATCTCCTTCATCACGACTTCCATGGTGCCGCGCTGACCGGAGCCGGGATTGCCGACGTTCACCCGCTTGCCCTTCAAGTCATCGAAGGACTTGATGCCGGAGTCGGCGCGCGCAACAACGGTGAAGGGCTCCGGATGCACGGAGAAGACCGCCCGCAGCTCTTCGTAGGCGCCGTCCGGGAACTGATCCGGCGCGGTGCCGTTATAGGCATGGAACTGCCAGTCGGACTGCGCCACGCCGAGGTCCAGATCGCCAGAGCGGATGCCGTTGATGTTGGCCACGGAGCCGCCCGTGGTGTGGGTGCATTTGATGCCGTGGTCCTTGGTGCCGCGGTTCACCAGGCGGCAGATCGAACCGCCGACCTGATAGTAGACGCCGGTCTGTCCGCCGGTGCCGATGGTGACGAACTTCTCCTGCGCCTGCACGGTCGCCGGGGCCGCCGCCAGAAGGGCAGCCACCGAGACGCCCAGAACGGTAGACTTCAGAGTAAGATGCTTCATCAGTTCTTCGCTCCCGACCTTTTCGGTCTGAGTTGATAGTAGTGCCTGACAGGCCCGCCTTGGCGGACCGGCCGCTCTCCCCCCGATGTGACAATCAGGTGCACGCTCGGAACGAATTCTGAGGAACGACGCAGAGCCGCGCGTCCGGGCCTTTTGCGGTCCGGCCGGCTGTCTCCCGGCGGCGTAAGATTTAACGCTGCGCGTCGCAGAATCGCTGTTCCCTGTGCCATGGGCCGGTGATTGGCTCACCGTTCTTATGGGCCTATTCAACACAGTTCCGCTGATCAATGTCCACCCCGTTGTTGTGGGCGTACAATCCGATTTACGAGAGAACAGATGTAGAATTCAACTTGCGGCGCTCTGTCGCAAGGCAGGCGCTGGCTTCGCCCGGAAATCTGCCCTATCGTCCGCCTGTTATGGCAGGCAGGGCCGGTAAACTCGGGACGGTTGAGCGCGGGAAGCCACAGGTTTTTCGCCGGATCACCGCCGTTCTGGCCGTTGTTGCCCTCTGCGGGCACGGCCTGGCAATGCTGGTCGCCGGGGCTCTTCTCCCCGATGCGCAGGCCCGCGCCGCCGATTCGGCACTGTCCATCGAACTCTGCACGGCCGAGGGCGTGGTCCTGGTCCGGGTGGAGCAAGGGGGGGAACCGGGGGCGGACCCCGGTGCCGGCGAATCGCCGGACGGGCATGGCGGCCACCCAGGCTGGCATGACTGCCCGATCTGCACAGTCTTCCTGCAGCAGGTGCTGGTGGCATCGGCAAGCCAGGCCCTGGTCCTGGACGCGCCCGCCGATGCGGCCGTTAACCCGGCCGGCACCCTCCCCTCACCCCGGCAGACAATCGCTTACGACTGCCAGGCCAGAGCACCGCCGATCAGCGCCTGAGCGCAGTTCTCCAGGTTCACAACAGAGTTCGTTTTCAGGGCCCGGCCGCACCTTCAGCGCCCGGGCAGCCGGCGGATCGCCGGCCCGCGTATTTCAGGAGACACCTGACCCATGACCATGTTCAAACTTTCCGTCCCGGCGCTCTCCCTCCCTGCTGCCGTTGTTGCCGCCAGCATGATCTTCGCCGCGCCGATTCCAGCCGTCGCGCAGGACGCCAAGGCCGGCAGCCTGATGATCGAGCAACCCTGGGCGCGCGCAACGCCCGGCCAGGCGAAGAACGGCGCCGCCTACATGACCATCCACAATGGCGGGACCGCCGGCGACCGCCTCCTCGCCGCAAGCGCCGAAGTGTCCCAGCGCGTCGAACTGCACAACCACATCAACAACGACGGTGTGATGCAGATGCGCGAAGTCGAGGCCATCGAGGTTCCAGCCTCCGGCATGACCGAGCTCAAGCCGGGCAGCTTTCACGTCATGTTCATGGGCCTGAGCGCACCGCTGAAGGAAGGCGACAGCTTTCCCCTGACTCTCACCTTCGAGCAGGCCGGCGACCTCACCGTGACCGTCAACGTTCAGAGCGTCGGCAGCATGGGCGGCATGGAGAAGATGGACCACGGCACCATGGACCATGGCGGCATGAAGCACGGCGAGGGCGCCAAGACCAACTAGCTGCTGACGGCCTCTCCCCGCATCAGGCGGCGCGCAGTCGCGGCATCGGCCAAGGGCCGGCCGATGATCTGCGCCGCCGCCGCGGCGGCGGCCACCAGCTCCGCGTTGTCGGCCGCCAGCGCGCCGGAGGCCAGATAGAGATTGTTCTCGAAGCCGACCCTGACATGGCCGCCCAGTGCGGCGGCTGTTGTCACACAGGCGTTCTCCCTCGGCCCGAACGCACAGACCGCCCAGGGCAGCGCAGCGACTTCCGGCACAGCCTGCCGGGCCGCCATGAAGGGCAGCAGGTCCGCCGGCTGCGAGCGCTGGCCCGGCGCGTAACGCCCGAGAACGAAAAGCAGGAAGGCCGGGCCGGACGGGACCACGCCGGCAGCCCTGAGGGCGCCAAAGCGGGCCAAGTCGGCGGCGTCGTAGAGAATGTACTGCGGCAGGATGCCCGCCTCCGCCAGCCAGGCGAGGAAGGGCCCGACCTCCGCTTCGCTTGGCGCATCGGGAACGATCTCGCGCACCGCCAGGCTCACCGCCTCCGGCTGAAGGTCACGCACCATCGCCATCTGCTGCGCGGGCGTGTAGATCCCGACTGCCTCGCTGGTCACCTGGATAACCAGGTCGTCGCCCACCGCATCCCGCACGGCGGCGATCGCCTCGCGGTAGGCGCCCGGGTCCAGGCTGTGCTTTTCTTCGTCATCGCGGACGTGCAGATGGATCATCGCCGCCCCGGCCTTCTGCGCCGCCGCGGCGGTGTCGGCGATCTCCGCCGGGCGGATCGGAACCGCCGGATGATCCTTCCGGGTCTTGCGCGCGCCGTTGGGCGCCACCGTCAGGATCAGGGGCGACCAGTCGGCAGGCTCGGAGAGGGTCATGCCCGCCCCGCGGGCTGCAGGGCCGGCATCTCCTCCAGCGCGCCATCGACGGCGCGGCCCAGCTTGTCGACCAGTTCTTCCAGATGCTCCGGGCCGACGATAAATGGCGGCGCCAGGAGTATGTGATCGCCGCGCCGCCCATCGGCCGTCCCGCCGCCGGGATAGCAGACCAGACCCTCCGCCATGGCGCGCTTCTTGATCCGGGCGTTCAGCTTCAGCGCCGGGTCGAAGGGCTCCTTGCCGGCACGGTCGGCGACCAGTTCCAGGCCGATGAAGAGACCACGGCCGCGGATATCGCCCACATGATGGTGATTACCGAAACGGGCCTCCAGCGCCGCGCGCAGGGCCGCGCCCTGATTGCGGACGTTAGCCAGAAGGTCTTCGGACTCGATGGTCTGTTGAACAGCAAGAGCGGCGGCGCAGGCGGTGGCATGGCCGATGTAGGTGAAACCGTGTTCGAAAGCGCCCGAGCCGGCAGCAATGGTGTCGTAGATGCGCTGCGAAACGAGGACCGCGCCGATGGGCTGATAACCGCCGCCCAGGCCCTTGGCACAGGTCAGGATGTCCGGCGCAATCCCGTCCTGCTCGCAGGCGTAGAGGCTGCCGGTGCGCCCCATGCCGCACATCACCTCGTCGAGGATCAGAAGCACGCCGTGACGGTCGCAGATCTCTCGAACGCGTTTGAAGTAGCCGGGCACCGGCGGCACCACGCCTGCGGTCGCACCCACAACCGGCTCGGCAATGAAGGCCGCCACGGTTCCCGGCCCCAGGCGCTGGATCTCCGCCTCCAGCTCTGCGGCAGTCCGCTCCCCATAGGCCTCTGCCGTCTCGTCCGGACGCTGGTGGCGGTAGGCGTAGCAGGGCGCGATGTGGCTGGCCGGCATCAGCAGCGGGTCAAAGGCAGCGCGCCGTGCTGCGTTGCCACCCACCGCAAGGGCGCCCAGGGTGTTGCCGTGATAGCTCTGGCGGCGCGCAATGAAGCGGTGCCGTTCCGGCTGGCCGTTTTCCAGGTGGAACTGGCGGGCCAGCTTCAGGGCGGTCTCGTTGGCCTCCGACCCGCCGGAGACGAAGTAGACACGCCCCAGTCCGTCCGGCGCCCGGGTGATCAGGTGTTCGGCCAGCGCTTCGGAGGCTTCATTGGTGAAGAAACCGCTGTGCGCGTAGGCGAGGCGGTCGACCTGCGCCTTGATGGCCGCCACCACCGCCGGGTGCCCGTGCCCCAGGCAGGAAACAGCCGCCCCGCCCGAGGCGTCCAGGTATCGGCGGCCCGTCTGGTCGATCAGATAAGCCCCCTCTCCCGAAACGGCCACGGGATAGGACGCCTTGGTGTGGCGCGGGAAAACGTAGCTCATGATCCGGAACTCACATGCGGAGCGATTTATAGGAGAGCCCACAGTTGACACCCCTGATCGGATGCGGGCAAGCCCCCAAGGGTTGCGCCGGCTGCAAGGCTGCCCAACAGCACCAAGCGCCGCCCGGAATGCAAAGGCCTGGGATCGTGTCCTGCACGTTGTCTCCGCGCGGCTGGCACATTAGGATGCGCCCGCCCGGTGTCTCGGGCATCTGGGGGCAATCGACCCGTTCACCGGGCCAAGAAGCAGGGCCAAGCAGCGCGAAAACACGCGCGTCAAAAGGGGGCAGCAGGCAGCATCATGAATCTGAGAGAGCACATTCGCCCGATTCCGGACTTCCCGACCCCCGGCATTCTCTTCTACGACATCTCCCCGCTGCTCGCGCATCCGGGCGCCTGGCAGGCCACGGTCGAGCGGCTTTCTGATATTGTCCGCGAACACCAGCCAGACGTCCTGGCCGGCATCGAATCCCGCGGCTTCCTGGTTGCGGCACCGCTTGCGCTTAAGTTGAATCTCGGCTTTGTCATGGTCCGAAAGAAGGGCAAGCTGCCCGGTGCCACGATCCCCTATACCTACGACCTCGAGTACGGCAGCGACACCATCGAGATCCAGTCCGATGCGGTCGCACCCGGCCAGCGCGTGTTCCTGCTGGACGATCTGCTTGCGACGGGCGGCACCATGAACGCGGCGGCCAAGCTGCTAGGCTCGGCAGGGGCTGTTGTCACCGGGGCGGCCTGCATCATCGAACTTACCTTCCTCAAGGGCCGGGAGAACCTGGACATTCCGATCGACACTCTGCTGGCCTACGACAGCTAAGGGGCCGCGCGACGGGAGCACAAACTCCAGGTTGAGTTTCGCCAATGCCTTTAGGATCGCTTAACCACACTAGGGTATCAGTTTAGCCTCGCGCCCTCTCTCCGGCACCGGCTGCGCGGGCAGCATCTGCCAGCGCCGTCCCCAGTCCGGTGAGAGAGCCTTGCAGTCGGGGTTGATGCCTTTATGCCGTTTGGCGATACGCAATTCTCTTTCGCGACGGTGATCCTGGTCACTGCCATGGCGCCGGCCATGCTGGCCGTCATGACACTGACTTTGGCACGGCGCGGCGACTCCGCCCCGGCCCTGACCTGGTGGTCGGCGGGCCTCGGTGTCGAGGCTCTGGGCCTTGCCGCGCTCGCCGTTTCCGCCTGGTACTGGCCAGCCTGCGCAGCGGCTATTCACGAAGGCAGCCAGGCCGTGACCGTTCTGCTGCTGCTGGGGGGATCCCTCAGCTTCCTCGGCCACCGCATCTACCTGACCCCGCTGCTGTTGGCTGTTGCCGGCATTCTCGTCGTCACCATCGGCTGCCTGATCCATTCCGACATGCCGCTGCCTGTGTTCCTGGCCCTGCGGCTGGGCGCCATTGCCGCCGTTGGTGCGGCCGGGCTGCTCTTCTGGCGCCGCTACCGCAGCGAGCACCGCCTTATATCGATCATCTGCGCCGGACCGCTGCTGATCTTCGCGACTTACCTGCTGACTGAACTGACACAGATCTCCACTTCTCCGTCCTGGAACGCCGTTCAGATCGACAGCGAATGGCGGGTGATCCTGCACACCGGCATGACTCTTCTCTGCATGGTGTGCCTGATCTCCGCCGTGCAGGAAGCCCTGCAGAGTGCAAAGGTCTCGGCTGAAAAAGCCGCCGACAGCAAGTCGAAGTTGGTGCATGCGATCGTCGAAAGCCTTCCCGTCGGCGTCTGCATCTTCGATTCCGAACTGCGTCTGGTCGTCTTTAACCGCGAGCTGAGCAAGCTGCTCGGTATTCCCTATGACCTGATGCGCAGAGGCGCCACCTTCCAGGACCTCGTGCGTTTCAACGCCGAGCGCGGCGAGTACGGCAAGATCGATATCGACGAAGAGATTCGCCGCCGCACGTCGATCCTGCTGGACAACCAGCAATCGCGCATGGAGCGTGTGCGCCCCGACGGCAGCGTGCTGGAGATGCGCACCCGGCGCCTGGCCAACGGCGCCTATGTGATGGTCTATACCGACATCACCGAAACCAAGAGAATCGAAGAGGCGCTGCGCAAGAGCGAGCAGCGCTATGCCCTGGCGCTGCAGGGCGCGAACGAAGGCATCTGGGAGTGGGGTGACGAGATCAACGGCATCTACGTCTCCCGGCGCCTGCGAGAGATCACCGGCATCGCAGGCTTTGGCCCGACGGTCCCCGCAGCGGATTGGTTCGAGCGGGTCCATCCCGACGACCTGAAGACCGTGCGCCAGTTGATCCGCGAACACCTGCGCGGCGACAGCGAGTACTACGATCACGAGTACCGGCTGCGCGGCGATGACGGACAGTATCGATGGGTCAGGGCCAGAGGCCTCGGACAGCGGGACCCGAAGGGCCGTGTCTACCGCATGGCCGGCTCGCTCAGCGACGTGACCCAGCGCAAGACCGCAGAGCAGGAACTGATGAGCGCCAAGGAGGCCGCAGAGTTCGCCAACCGCACAAAGGGCGAATTCCTGGCGACCATGAGCCACGAACTGCGCACGCCCCTGAACGCCATCATCGGGTTTTCGGAGTTGATCGACAAGCAGGTCTTCGGACCGGTCGGGCACGACAACTACCGCGACTACATCCGCAACATCCACGAAAGCGGCAGTCACCTTCTGGCGATCATCAACGACATCCTGGATGTCTCCAAGGCCGAGGCGGGGATGATCGACCTGCATGAAGAAGAGGTCGACTTGCGTGATGTGGTCGCATCCGGACTGAGACTGATCGGCCCACGTGCGCGCGATAACGGGGTCGCCCTCGAAAGCGAATTCCACTCGCCCCTGGCCCTCGTCAGGGCCGATCAGCGCCGGCTGAAGCAGGTTCTGATCAATCTCCTGTCCAATGCCGTCAAGTTCACGCCCGCCGGCGGACGGGTGGTGGTGCGGGCCTGGGCGACGCCGGAGGAAGGCGCCGGCTTCGAAGTGGCCGACGACGGCATCGGCATCGCGCCCGCGGATCAGGACCGGGTGATGGAGCCCTTCACCCAGGTCGAATCCAGCCTCAGCCGCAAGCACGAAGGAACCGGCCTGGGTCTGCCGCTCTGCCATGCGCTGATGGAGGTCCACGGCGGCCGCATCACGCTTGAAAGCGAGCTGGGAAAAGGCACGCGGATCTCCGCCTTGCTGCCGGCGGAGCGGGTCAGCAGCAAGACCGTCGACGCGGCCTGAGCGGCCCGCACGGACCCCCCGCTACGGCACCAGGTCTTCCTCGCCGCTGCGGCAGAGCGCTTCGGCAAAGGCCAGGAGGTCCTCGTCGGCACCGTAAGGGGCAATGAGGGAAAGCCCCACCGGGCAGCCCTCGACCCGGGCCAGCGGCAGGGTGACCTGCGGCAGGCGCGAGAGGCCGGAGATACTGGTCAGGCATAGAACGGCGCTGCGGTGGGCACGCAAGGCCTCGGCATCGCCGTCATCGCGCGGAGCTATGCCCGGAGCCGTCGGCAGCACCAGAAGGGCATCGTCGCCCAGAAGCTCCGTCAAGCGGGCTGTAAAAGCGTCCCGCAACGGCCGCGCGACCTCCGCCTGCTCTTCGGTGATGCTGTGCGCCCAGTCGAATCGCTCCTGGACCTCGGGCCCGAAAGCCGGTTTCGTCTCGGCAATCCAGCGCCCATGGGTAGCAACGATCTCGCGGGCCTGGAGGTGGCGGAAGTGCCACATCCAATCTTCCAGGCTGAGATCCTCTCCCGCCGCCAGGACCACACTGCGCGATCCGATGCGCTGGTCCAGTCGCTCGATCAGCGGCACCAGCGCCGCCTGAACGGCCGAAGTCGCCAGCGCCAGGGCGTCTTCGGCGACCAGCAGGCGCTTCCAGCGCTCCACGCGGCCACCGGAGGTCCCCAGCAGCACCAGACCGACGCGCCGCAGCAGCTCGGCATCGCGGGCAAACCACCCGACCGTGTCGAAACTGGGTGCCAGGGGCATGACACCGGCCAGAGAGATGCGGTCGTGGCTGGGCCGCATGCCGAAGAGGCCGCAGTAACTGGCGGGAATGCGCACCGAGCCGCCGGTGTCGCTGCCCAGCGCCGTGTCGGCCAGGCCGCCGGCCACGGCCGAGGCCGAACCGCAGGAGGAGCCGCCGGGAATGCGCCCGGGTGCGTTCACATTGGTCGGCGTGCCGTAGTGATGGTTCTGACCGTTCAGGCTGAAGGCCAACTCATCGGTGACGGTCTTTCCGACGAGGCGGGCGCCGGCGCCCAGGAGAGCGCCCACCGTCGGCGCATGGGATGTCGCGGCCCCGTGGGTGCGTGCCCAATCGGGATTGCCGCAGCCGGTCACGTAGCCGTCGATGTCGAAGATGTCCTTGGCGGCAAAGCCGAGCCCGGCCAGAGGGCCGGTGCCGGCACCTTCGATCTCAGGCTGCGGTGCCGGTACGAAGGCGCCCAATGCGTCCCAGGGCGGGCGGCCCTCGTCAAGGCCGGCAAACGGGTCCTGGTCGTCCATGCGCTCCCCCTCAAGACGGATGGCTTCAAAGGCAGCCCGGGACGCCTTTGCGCCCCTGCCGTCCCACCAACTCCGGATTAAGCTGAATCGGCCTTGCGAACAACCGTGCTGTGCAGTGCGGGGCATTCCCGGCGGCCCCGATGCCGCAGTCCCGATGCCGCAATCCCGGTGCCGTGGTTCCGGCCGCCCTAGGTCGCCGTCTCGTCGATGTCCGGATCCTCCGGCTTGCGCGGAGCCTGCGGGTCCTTGCGCCGGATGATGATGTCGCCGTTGTCGAGCATCTCCGGGAGCTCATACTGTGGTATGCTATCGACCAGAAGCCGAAGCGCACGCATCATCTGCTCCAGGCCTTCGCGCGCCAGTTCACCCGGTTCCTCGCTCTCGCTGAGTTGCCGGTCGGCGGCAAAGGCCGTACAGCAGGGCGCCAGAGCGACACCCGCTCCGGACAGCAGGGCCACCGCAAAAGCGGCAGGAATGAAGGCTTTTCGTGACGCGCGCATAGTCGTTCTCCGCTTCAAGGGGCTCGATCTCACAACGCGTGGGGCCGGACCCCTATTCCACCTCTATCCTAGCCTATACACAGAAAGTGGCCAGTTTCGGGCAAACAGCCACAGCGAAACAAAAATCGTCACGCCATGCATGCGCCCGGGTCCCAATTCTTGACAGACCCCGCTTCTCGACAGACCCCGCTTCTCGACAGACTCTGGCCCGGCATGCCAGGAATTGCGTCCGGAGACGGCAGTTGCAGACAGGCAAGAGGGGAACCGGACGGCCTATGAACACCGAGATTGTAATGATGACGGCCAACGCACTGCTGGCGGCCTACCGCGCCGCAGAGCTGTCGCCGGTGGAGGTCACCGAGGCGGTTCTCAAGAGGATCGACACCGTCAACCCCGCCCTCAACGCCTTCAATGTGATCGATGCCGAGGGTGCCCTGACGGCGGCGCGGGAGTCGGAGGAGCGCTGGCGCCTCGGTGCGCCGCGCGGCCGTCTGGATGGCTGTCCAGCTTCGGTGAAGGACATCCTGCTGACCCGCGGCTGGCCGACCTTGCGGGGCTCCAAGGCAACCGACCCCGCACAGGACTGGACAGAAGATGCCCCCTCGGTCGCCCGGCTGAAGGAACACGGGGCCGTCATCCTGGGCAAGACCACGACGCCGGAGTTCGGCTGGAAGGGTGTCACCGACTCGCCGGTCACCGGCATCACGCGCAACCCCTGGAACCCCGGCAAGACCCCGGGCGGCTCCAGCGGTGGCGCCGCAGCGGCCCTGGCAGCCGGTATGGGCCCCTTGGCGCTCGGCACCGACGGTGGCGGCTCCATCCGCATTCCGGCCGCCTTCACCGGAACCTACGGCATCAAACCCTCCTTCGGGCGGGTGCCGGCCTATCCGCTCAGCCCCTTTGGCACCGTCTCCCATGTCGGGCCGATGACCCGGAGCGTCGACGACGCGGCGCTGCTGCTGTCGGTGCTGGCCGAGCCCGACCCGCGCGACGCTTACAGCCTGCCTTACGATGCCACGGACTACATGAACGGCCTGAACGACGGCATCGAGGGGCTGAAGGTCGCCTATGCGCCGAGCCTCGGCGGTCATATGGTGGACGCGGAGGTGGCGGCGCTGGTGGCCAAGGCTGCCTGGAGCTTGGCCGACCTGGGGGCGGAAGTGGAGCTGGCCGAACCGGATTTCTCAGGGGCCGATGCCGTGTTCCGCTGCCTCTGGTATGCCGGTGCGGCGAACCTGATGCGCCGCTTCGATGCCGCGGCACAGGCGCAGATGGACCCGGGCTTCCGAGAGATCGCCGAAGACGGTGCCCGCTACAGCCTGCTCGACTATCTGGAGGCGGTTGCCCGCCGCGAAGCCTTCATCGTGGAGGCCAACCGCTTCCACGGCGACTACGACCTGCTGCTGACCCCGGCCCTGCCGCTTGCCGCGTTCGAGGCTGGCCTCGAGGTGCCGGCGGAGAGCGGTATGACCCGCTGGCCGGACTGGACGCCTTTCAGCTATCCCTTCAACCTGACGCAACAGCCGGCCGCCGCCCTGCCCTGCGGTCTCACCATCCAGGGCCTGCCGGTGGCCCTGCAGATTGTTGGGCCGCGTTATGCCGATGCTTTGGTGTTGAGGGCCTCGCGCGCCTTCGAAGCGGCCCACCCCTGGCGCTTCCCAGACCTCGGCCAGACACTCACAGCGTGAGGCGCTACCAGGTCAGGATCATCGTGTCGCCGCGGAACTCGTAGCTCTCGAAGCGCTTCAGGAAGCTCATCCCAAGGAGGGATATGGACCCCGGCGCTTCGCCGACCGAGGCGGGCAGGTCGTAGAACTCCAACTGGCCGATGCGCACCGAGCGCAGCTCCACCGGCGCGGCGCGGATCTCTCCATTGGCTGTCTCATAGCGTTGACTGAAGGTCAGACGCTCCTTCGACCAGCCGAGAGTCTCCGCATCCTGGGGCGTCAGGAAAATCGAGCTGGCGCCGGTGTCCACGAGAAAGCGGATTACCTCTCCGTCCACGGTCGCATCGACCATGAAGTGGCCGTGGGCGCCGGCCTTGAGCACGATCTCGCTGCCACCCTGAGAACCGGCTTGTGCGCCTGCACCGGGCACCGCCGCGACCTGCGCGGCAGGTTCTTCAGGATCGCCAAGACCGGCCATCCCGTCGTTGCGGTCGATAAGCAGAACGACCACGAGCCCGACGACCACGACAGCGGCGGCCAGCCGCAGGGTATGGCCGAGCAAGCCGGTGGAAACGACCGCGCCCCCCTCGTCCCTGTAGTCTGCCATGACGGCTCCTCTCTGCCGCGATCCTGCCGAAGGCGGCTCGCGCCGGCCCCGTCATCCGGTGCCAGAATCCCGGCGGCAGAATCCCGGTGGTCTCCCCCGAGAAGCGATCATCGTGGAGACTTCGGGTTAAGGCTTTTCTTATGGCCTTGGTTAACGAGCGGGTTGGCCTATGCCCGGCCAGGTCGAGATTTTCTCTTCGAATTCAGTATTTTAGATATGATGCTCCTAAACGGCAGTAAAGCCGCCCTCCAGCATCACAACGGCCCCGTTCATCAGGTCCGAGGCGGGCGAGGCCATGTAGAGGGCCAGGTCGGCGACCTCCACCGGTTCGCCGAAGCGCCCCAGCGGGGTGCGGTCAAGCATGGGCTGCCCCTTGGCGGGATCGCCCCAGACCTGACGGCCCATCGGAGTCAGGATGATCGTGGGGCAGATCGCGTTTACCTGAATGTTGTGCGGCGCCCATTCCACCATCATGGACTTGGTGAGGGCGTTGAGACCGCCCTTGGAGGAGGCATAGGCCGCGTGCTCCGGCAGCGCGATCACCCCGGTCTGGGAGGAGATGTTGATGATCTTGCCAGCGCCCTGCGCGATCATGCCGGGCGCAAAGGCCTTGCCCAGCAGGAAGGGCGCGCGCAGATTGATCGCCATGGTGCGGTCCCAGTCTTCGACGCTGGCTTCCAGGATCGGCGCGACCAGGGCGACCCCAGCGCTGTTCACCAGAATATCGACACTGCCGAAGTAATCGAGCGCCAGGGACGCCGCCTCGTCCACGCCTTCTACACTGGCGAGGTCGGCCTTGACGCCGAGGCAGCGCCGACCCCTGGCCTCGATGGCTTCGCAGACGGCGGAAAGCCCGGCCTGGTCGCGGCCCACGGCGACGATATCGGCGCCCGCCTCCGCAAAGACCCGGCAGATCTCGTGGCCGATACCCTTGGTGGCACCGGTCACGACGGCCTTCTTGCCACTGAGCGAAAAGCGGTCGGCCCAGGTCGTTCCCGGTTCTTGATCGGAGGCATCGGGCATGGCGCCCTCCCTATTCCAGGTTCGTGTGCCGGGCCCGCATGGTCTCGGCGGTTTCGCCGAGACGGTCGCGCAGACGCAGGACCAGAAGCTCAAAGGCGATGAACTGGACGCCTTCGTAGAGCGAGCCCATCGGCAGGACCGAAGCCGCGGCGGGCCGCCTGTCGTCGGCCATGGTCTGTGCCGGCAGCAGCACCACGAGATCGCAAGCCTTGGGCACGGCCCCGCCGGGCTGTGCGGTGAAGCAGGCGGTGCGGGCACCCGCCGCCGATGCGGTCTCGACCAGGGCGGCGACCGTGCCGAAGTGGCCCGGCCCGGCGGAGACAAGCAGGAGATCGCCGCCGCCAAGGGGCGGCGTCGTCATGTCGCCCACCACATGGGCCTGCAGGCCGAGATGGAAAAGACGCATGGCAAGGGCCTTCATCATCAGCCCTTCCCGTCCGACGCCATGCAACGCAATCCGGTTTGCTGCGACGATGGCATCGGTCAAGGTTTCGACCGCGCCCTCGTCCACTGCCATCACCGCCGCGCGGAGTTCCGCAACGCCCTGCTCAGCCAAACTCTGCCATGGCGCCATGAACGATCTCCCCTCTTGTCGCTGCGGCCTTCCAGGGGCCTCAGGGCGCCGCTGCGGCCGCAAAGACCGTGTCCGCCGCCGCCGCCAGGAGGCCGGTTTCGGCCAGGAAGTCCAGCACCGTGTAGCGCCGCCGCATGAAGCGCGCCCGGAGCACCGTCGCCTTGGTGTGCGCCGGGTCCAGGCCGATGGCGCCGGCACTGGCCGGCGCACCCGCAGCGGTGAGCAGGCGGCGCATCTCTGCAGCACTCAGCAACTGCGCCTTCAGCCTGCCACGCAGCGCCGGCCAAGTCTTCACAATGCGCTCCAGCCGTTCGGCCTGGGTCTCCCGCGACGGCAGCTTGATCATGGTCTCGGCAAGCGCGCGCTCCGCCACCGCCGGCTCGGGAAAGGCCTGCCGGATGGTGGCCTCAATCGCATCGGGGTCCGGCCTGCCAGCCAGGACCCGGTCCCTGTCCAGCCGCGTCAGGTCCTGATCCAACAGCCAGTCGAAAAGCCCGAGGGTGGCAAGGGTGCCGACGGCCACGCAGGCACCGTGGGAAACCGGCTGCCCGTCATGGCTGAGGTTCTCCATCTCCCAGAGGTGGGCGATCTGATGGTCGGCGCCGGAGGCCGGGCGCGAGGAGCCATGGAACTCCATGGCCAGCCCGGTGACCGTCAGCCCGGCGAAAAGGCCGGCCGTTGCCGCGGGGTCGCCCGCGGCCAGGGCCGCCGGATCGGCAAGCCAGTCGCGCAGCCGGTCCTGCACCAGCGGCCAGGCGACCGTATCCAAGGGCTCGACCTCCAGCGCGTCGGCCAGGATCCAATCGCCGCCGGCCGGCACCTTGCCGGCAAGATCGCCATAGCCCCAGCCCGTCATCTCGGCCGGCGCCGCGGCAATGACGTCGAGGTCAGCCAGAATGGCGCGCGGCGGGGCGCAGGGAATGGTGTGCTTGAAGCCGTCCTCCACCAGCGGCGCGCCGGCGCTGGCATAGCCGTCCATGGAGGCCGCGGTCGCAACGCAGAAAAAGGGCCGGCCTTCCATGAAGGCGGCATGCTTGACCAGATCGGTGATGACCCCCGAGCCCACGGAGACGGGAACCGCCTCGCCGTCCGCTGCCTGCCAGCGCGCGCGAACCTCCTGCGCCAGTGCGAGGGTGGGTTTCGGCCGCGGCTGGCTGGGAAGAACCATCCGTTCGACCGCGATGCCGTCCGCCTGCAGAACGGCGGCAAGCCGCGCGCCTGCCGCGGCCATGGTGTTCTCGTCGGCAATCAGAAAGGCCCGTCCGGCTCCGAAGCATTCTCTGAAAACAGATCCGGAAAGCGAAAGGGCATCGCGGTCGACGAGGATGCGATCGATGTGGCGCGACCGCGCCACCGCCGGCGCCACCAGATCCTCAAGCTGACGTTTCCAATCAGACATGCGCTTCCTTCGCTCGTGCCCGCACCAAAGCACGCCCTCGGCGGCGCTCAGGTCAACAGGCTGCGCCCGTCGGCGCCAAAGAGATGCAGACGCCTGGCGTCCAACGCCAGTCCGACCCTCTGCCCGGGCGCCAGTGCCGTGTCGCCGTCGGCCTTGATGACGAGCCGGTCGCCCTCCGCCGTTCGGCTGTAGAGATAGGTCTCGCCGCCCAGCGCCTCGGTGACCTCCACATCGACATCCAACGTCCCCGCGCCCGCGGCGGTGAGACGGAGATGCTCCGGGCGTATGCCCAGACGCAGCGGCCCTTCATGGCCCAGCGTCACATCCAGTGTCCGGCCGAGCGGGATCTGCGCCGCCCCATAGATCAGGCGGTCGCCGCTCTCCCCCGCCGCCGACGCGACGAAGAGAAAGTTCATGCTGGGCGCACCGATGAAACCGGCGACGAATTCCGTGGCCGGCGCGTTGTAGAGTTCCATGGGCGGTCCCACCTGTTCGACCCGCCCCTCGTTCAGCACCACGATCTTGTCGGCCATGGTCATGGCTTCCACCTGATCGTGGGTCACGTAGATCATGGTGGCGCCGAGCTGCTCGTGGAGGGCTTCCAGTTCGACGCGCATCTGGACGCGCAGCTTGGCGTCCAGGTTGGAAAGCGGTTCGTCGAAGAGAAAGACCTGCGGTTCCTTGACGATGGCGCGGCCGATGGCAACGCGCTGGCGCTGGCCGCCGGACAACTGGGCGGGCCTGCGCTCCAGCAGGTCTTCCAACTGCAGAACGCGGGCAGCCTCCGCGACCCGTGCGCTGCGCTCGGCGGACGCAACGCCGTTGATCTTCATGCCGAATTCCATGTTGGCCCGCACCGTCATGTGCGGATAGAGCGCGTAGGACTGAAAGACCATGGCCACGCCACGGTCTGACGGCGCCACGTGGGTGACCTCGCGATCGCCTATCGAGATGACGCCGGCGGAAATCGACTCGAGGCCGGCCACCGACCGCAGGAGCGTCGACTTGCCGCAGCCGGAGGGGCCCACGAAGACGACGAACTCTCCGTCTTCGATCTCCAGCGAGACGCCGGAGAGCGCCTGGACGGCGCCATAGAACTTGTCGACGTTGGCAAAGGCGACGCGCGCCACCTGGTCCTCCCCGCGCTTCAAATCCGGGTTTCGTTTCGCGGCCTTCTTGTCGGCCTTGTCGTTTGCGGCCCTTGCGCTGCCGCCTTCTCGAACCGAGGGCAGCAGCGGGACTATGGCTAGCACGCATAAAAACAATTGTAAATGATCAAAGACATTTGTATGGTGCCCTCAGACAACGACAAGGCCAGAAAACAACAAGGGAGGAAGTGGTCATGCTGAAATCGACACTGCGTGGCTTGGTGTTCGGCGCTGCAACGAGCGTGGCGCTGGGCGCGGGCCTGACGCTGGGAACCGGCCCGGCCTTCGGCTGGTCGCTCGAGGAGGCGGCGAAGCCCTATGCCGGGACGACGGTCGACGTCGTCTTCCTGCTGCGGCCCGGCTACGAAGCCGCCGAGGAGATGCTTCCGGAGTTCGAGGAAGCGACCGGCATCAAGATCAACATCATCAAGCATCCCTATGAAAACGCGCTCGGCGAGCAGGTCCGCGACTTCGTGGCCGGCGGCGATCTCGACATCGCCCTCATCGACCTCGTGTGGATCGGAAACTTCGCCGAAAACGAATGGATCGTGCCGCTGGAGAAGTTCACCTCCAACCCGGCGCTGGCCGATCCTGAGCTCGACATGGAGGACTTCTTCCCGCTGGTCCTGAACGCCTTCGGCGCCTGGAACGGCACGGTTTATGGTCTACCCTTCGACAACTACTCCGGCCTGCTGTTCTACAATTCCTGCATGCTGAAGGAAGCCGGCTTCGACGGGCCGCCGCAGACCTGGGACCAGTTGAAGAACGTCTACGGTCCCGCCCTCACCAAGGACGGCAAGTACGCCTTCGCCCTGCAGTCCAAGCGCAACGAGACCCAGTCCGCGGACAGCTTCGCGCGCATGCTGTGGCCCTTCGGCGGCTCTTTCCTGGACGACAAGTTCAAGTCCAACCTGCTAAGCGCGGAGAGCCAGGCGGGCCTCAAGTTCCGCCAGGACCTGATGCAGTACATGCCTGAGGGCATCGTCGCTTACGATCATGCCGAGACCGTCAATGCCCTGGCGCAGGGCGACGTCGCCATGATCACCGAGTGGTCGGCCTTCTATTCCACTCTTATCAGCCCGGAGACCTCGACCCTGGGCGACTGCTTCGGCGTCGCGCCGGAGCCCATGGGCCCGGCCGGGCGCAAGCCGGCGCTGGGCGGCTTCTCTCTGGCGGTCGCGAGCCAGGCCGACGACGACGAGCAGGCTGCAGCCTATCTCTTCATCCAGTGGGTGACCTCCAAGGCCAACGCCAAACGCTACCTGGAACTGGGCGGCGTACCGGCCCGCCAGAGCGTCTACAAGCTGCCGGGCGTGGCCGAGCAGTACCAGTACGTCGACGCGCTGGTTGAGTCCTGGCAGGACGGCGTGCCGGAGTTCCGCCCGCGCTTCGCCGAATGGCCGGAGATCACCGAGATCGTCCAGGAATGGGGCACCCGGATCATGCTGGGTGACGTCAGCATCGAGGAAGGTGCGGAAGAACTCGGCAAACGCATGGAAGCGGTGCTTGAAGACGCCGGCTACTACAGCGGCGAAAAACCGCTGGCCCAGTAAGCTCAACCTCCCTGGGGAAAGGGGGACGCCCAATATCTGCGTCCCCCTTTCTTTTTCGTGCCGTGAGCGCTGAAGACCAAGCTTCTGCTACAGTTCCCGCGCAGCCCCGAGTCCCGGCGGAGTCAGGGCCGCAGGGCGAGACAGGGCAAAGAACAGGACGTCATGACGGGGGGACCATGAAAACGGGGGGCGTCAGCCGGCTCACGATCTTCGGCTTTCTCGGCCCCGCCATCCTCAGCCTGGCGTTGATCGGGATCGTGCCGCTGGCCTTTGCGGTCTACACCTCGCTGCACAAGTACCAGCTCACCAACCTGCGGCGCACGCCGTTCCTGGGGCTGGAAAACTACCAGACGGTCCTCACCGACCCGGTGTTCTGGGACGCCATGCAGCGCACCATGACCCTGCTGGTGATCGTGCTGCCGCTGCAGTTGATGCTCGGCATGGGCATCGCCCTGCTGCTGCACCGCCCCGGGCTCGGCTTCCTGAAGACCCTCACCCGGCTTTCGCTGGTGGTGCCCATGGCAACCACTTACGCCGTGGTCGGCCTGCTCGGCCAGATCATGTTCAATCTGAAGTACGGCGTGGTGAACCAGCTGATCGGCTTCCTCGGCTTCGATCCGGTGAACTGGATCGGCGATCCGACCAACGCGTTCATCGCCATCGCCTTCTGGGACGTCTGGCAGTGGACGCCCTTCTGCGCCCTTGTGCTGCTGGCGGGCCTCACCACGGTGCCGGGCGAGATCGAGGAGGCGGCGCGCCTTGAAACCAAGAAGTGGTGGGTGGTGCTGCGCCATGTCCAACTGCCCTTCCTCATTCCCGGCCTGACGGCGATCCTGATCCTGCGCACCGCCGACACCCTGAAGCTCTTCGACATGGTCTTCACCATGACCCGCGGCGGGCCCGGCTCCTCCACCGAGTTGATCAGCCTGCTGATCCAGCGCGTCGGCTTCCGGGTATTCGACCAGGGACTGGCCTCAGCCCAGGCGATCATCCTGCTGATCATCACCATTGTCCTCAGTCAGCTCTACATCCGGCTGATCTACCGCGAGGTGCAGCAATGACCACCCGCAGCCTCATCGCCCAGGCGCTGCTGCTCATCGCCATCGTTCTCTGCTGCCTCTTTCCTTTCTACTGGATGGTCACCACCAGCCTGAAGGACCAGGTGGTCGCGCTTGCCTCCCCGCCGGTCTGGACCTTCACGCCCACCTTCGCCAACTACGTCGAGGTGCTGTTCGAAGACAAGGTGGGAGCGAGCCTCATCAACTCCCTCATCGTTGCGGTCTGCACCACCCTGCTCGCCCTCGTGCTGGGCGCGCCGGCGGCCTATGCGCTCGCCCGCTTCGAGTTCCGCGGCAAGCGCGATCTCTGGTTCTGGTTCATCACCAACCGCATGGTCAGCCCCATCGTCCTCGCGCTGCCGTTCTTCCTGATCGTGCGCTTCTTCGGGCTGCTCGATACCCACATCGTGCTGATCCTCATCTATCTGACCTTCAACCTTCCCATCGTGATCTGGATCTGCACCGACCAGTTCCGCTCCATCCCGCGCGAACTGGACGAAGCCGCGGTCCTGGAGGGCGCCAGCCAGTTCCGCATCTTCCGCTCCATCTGCCTGCCTCTGGCCGCCCCGGGCGTCGCGGTCTCGGCAATCTTCTCCTTCATCTTTTCCTGGAACGAGCTGATGTTCGCGCTCGTCCTCACCCGCACCGCGGCCAAGACGGCGCCCGCCGTCGCCGTCGGCTTCATGGAGGGCTACAACCTGCCCTACGGCAAGATCATGGCGACCAGCACGCTGATCGTGATCCCGGTCATCGTCTTTGCGCTCATCGCCTCCAAGCAGCTCGTGCGCGGGCTCACCATGGGCGCGGTGAAATAGCCGCCATGCGTCCCCTGAGCGAGTTCCCGGCGGAAGCGCGCCGCGCCCTGCGCTTCCTGCTCACCGACATCGACGACACAGTGACCGACGAGGGGCGCCTGCCGGCGGCAAGCCTCTCTGCCATGGAGCGGCTGTCCGCCGCCGGCCTCAAGGTCATTCCGGTCACCGGCCGGCCGGCCGGCTGGTGCGACCACATTGCCCGCATGTGGCCTGTCGAGGCCGTGGTCGGAGAGAACGGCGCCCTCTACTTCTCCTATGACCGCAGCGAACGGCGCATGGTTCAGGGCTTTGCCAAGTCCGCCGAGGAACGCGCCGCCGACCGCCGCCGCCTGGAGGCGCTGCGCCATGACATCCTGGCCGCGGTCCCGGGCAGCGGCATCGCCTCCGACCAGGACTATCGCCTCGCCGACCTGGCCATCGACTTCTGCGAGGACGTGGCGCCCCTTCCCGATAGCGCGGTGGCGCACATCGTCCGGCTTTTCGAGGAGGCCGGGGCCACCGCCAAGGTGAGCTCCATCCATGTGAACGGCTGGTTCGGGCAGTACGACAAGCTGACCATGACGCGGCGCTGCCTGGCCGAGCGCTTCGGTCTCGACCTGGATGCCGCCAGGGCGCAGATCGCCTTCGCCGGAGATTCGCCCAACGACCAGCCCATGTTCGCCTACTTCGAACATTCCGTGGGGGTCGCCAATGTGCGCGACTTTGCCTTGGAGACGCCGCCGCGATGGGTTACGCAGGGCCGCAGCGCCGCCGGCTTCCAGGAGCTGGCGGAGGCGATTCTGGAGGCCCGGGGGTAAGGGAAAGGACGGTCGTGGCACGAGCGCCGAAGACGCTGCAGATCGACGAGGAGGAGCGCTTCCTCACCCGCGTCGCCTGGTTCTATCACGTCGAAGGCCTGACCCAGGGCGCGGTCGCGGAACGGCTGGGCGTCACCCGCCTGCGCGTCAACAAGGCCCTGGCCGATGCCCGGCGCCTGGGCATCGTGCGCATCTCCATCAACTCGGCCTTTGCCGGCAGCGTCGACCTCGATGCCCGCCTGCGCGAGCGCTTCGGCCTCGCGGAGGCCTATATCGTCCCCAGCCCCGCAGATCCCGGCAACGTGCAGACCATCGTCGGCACCGCCCTTGGCCACCATCTGACGCGCCTCCTGGCCGACCCGGCGATCACGCTCTTCGGCATGTCCTGGGGCAACACCCTGAACCTGGCGACCCGCTTCATGGAGCCGGTGCATCGCCCGGACCTGGAGATCGTCTCCATGATGGGCGGCATGACCAAGGGTTCCGACATCAATACCTTTGAAGTCACCACGCGGCTGGCCGATCTCTGTGCCGCGCAGCACAGTTACTTCACGGCCCCGCTCTACGCCGGCTCCAAGGAAAGCCGCGATACCCTGATGGGCCTCGACGTCTTCCGCGCGGTGCTGGACAAGATCCGCCGGGTCGACGCCGTCACCATGGCCGCCGGCGACACCAGCAAGCAATCGATCCTCGTGAAGGACGGCCTGCCCAGCGACATCGCCGTGGAAGAACTGATCGAGGCCGGCGCCGTCGGCGACATCCTCGGTCAGTTCCTCGACGCCGAGGGCCGCCTGGTCGACCACCCCATCAACGACCGGGTGATCGGCGTGGGGCTCGGCGACCTCTTCGAGATGAACTCGGTCATCCTCGCCGCCGGCGGCGCGAACAAGGTGCCGATCCTGACGGCAGCGCTCGGCACCGGCGCGGTGGATGTCTTCATTTCCGACGAGGACACCGCCCAGGCCATCCTCGCCGCCGCCGGCGAACGCCCGCAGGGCAAGGCCCACGCCTGAACACCAAAAAAGAACGGATCACCTGAGGGAGAACGCCATGTATCTGGGCATCGACATCGGCACCTCCGGCGTCAAGGTCGTGGTCGCCGACGCCGACGACCACTTCCATGCCTCCGCCTCTTACCGGCTGGAGGTCTCGCGGCCGCACCCGGGCTGGAGCGAACAGCACCCGGACGACTGGTGGACGGCGACCCAGGGCTGTTTCGACGAACTGGCACGGCAGCACCCGGACCTCATGGCGCAGGTGCGCGGCATCGGCCTGTCGGGCCAGATGCTGGGGGCCGTGGTCGTCGACGATCAGGACCGGGCGCTGCGCAGCGGCATTCTCTGGAACGACGGCCGTGCGCTGGAGGAATGCGACGAACTTTTGCGGCGCGCCCCCGACATCGGCCACCGCAGCGGCTGCACGCCGGACCCCGGCTTCACCGCACCCAAGCTGCTGTGGCTCGCCAAGCACGAACCGGAGGTCTTCGCCAAGACCGACTGCGTCATGCTGCCGAAGGATTTCGTGCGCCTGCGCCTCACCGGCGAACGCGCCACCGAACCTTCCGACGGCTGCGGCATGCTGGTGATGGAAACCGAGAGCCGGCGCTGGAGCGACGAACTCTGCAAGGCGGCCGACTGGAGTGCCGATCGACTGCCGCCGATCATCGACTCCTGGGCGTCGGGCGGCGATCTGCTGCCCGACCTGGCGACGCGCTGGAAAGTCCCCCCGGGAACGCCGGTGGCCGCCGGGGCCGGCGACAACATGGCCGCCAGCGTCGGCGTCGGCGTCGCCCAGCCCGGTGATGCCATCATCACCATCGGCACCTCCGGCGTGGTCTGCATCGTCGACTCGCAGTACCGCCCGCTGCCCGACAAGGCGGTGCTGACCCATGCCCACGCCGCGCCGGACGCCTTCCTCTCCATGGGCTGCGTGATGGCCGCGACGGCCAGCGTCGACTGGGTCCTCGGCATCAGCGGCAAGAGCCTGGCCGAGTTGGCCGGCGAAGCCGACCGCCTCTGGGCCGAGGGCCGCGCCGCCGAGGCGCCGGTCATGCTGCCCTTCCTCAATGGCATCCGCACGCCACACAACCGCCCGGCGACCCGCGGCCTCCTGGCCGGTCTCTCGCTCTCGACCGATCTCGGAATGCTCGGCTGGGCCGTCATGGAAGGCGTCAGCTTCCAGTTCATCGAGTGCCTGGACGCGCAAGCCGAAGTCGGCCTCAAGCCCGAGAACCTGCAGATCGTCGGCGGCGGCGCGCAGAACCGGCTGTGGTGCCAGATGATCGCCAGCCTGCTGGACCGGCCGGTCGACCTGCCCAGCGGACGCGACGTCGCCGCCTCCCTCGGCGCCGCGCGTCTCGGCCGGGTGGCGGCCGGCGATGCCGAGGCCGCAGCCTGCCTGTCA
This sequence comes from Rhodospirillales bacterium BBD 1991-14, assembly GCA_001657395.1. Taxonomy (GTDB): domain Bacteria; phylum Pseudomonadota; class Alphaproteobacteria; order Kiloniellales; family Kiloniellaceae; genus Pelagibius. Next base: position 164,184 of record LYSY01000011.1, read on the forward strand.
ACCAAGCCGGCCAGCGAGGCCACCATCGCGCCGGATGCGCAGATGCGTGCGCTGTTGCTCGGGCGCTACGAACGCTACCTCGCCTTCCAGCAGGAAGCCGGCGACCTGCTCTGAACCGGGTCTGATTCGGCTCTGAACAGAGGCCTGCGAAAGCATTGCCAAGGCAGGCGAAAGTGCCCACCCTGTCAGACAACAAAGGGGCGCCGCGCGGTTTGCGTATCGGCGCCCCGCAAGAGGCGTAGGAAACAGGGGACAGGGCAGCGCATATGACGTCTGGCAAGGCAACCGCCGCGGGTCGGCCGCTGGGGGCCGTGGCCTGCGGCCACCCGGCGACGGCAGCGGCGGCGGAAGAGGTCCTGAGCGACGGCGGCAATGCCTTCGATGCGGTGCTGGCCGCTTTCTTCGCCTCCTGCGTGGCCGAGCCGGTGCTCTGCTCCCTGGGGGGCGGCGGCTTCCTCCTCGCCCAGCCTGACGATGCCGATCCTGTGCTCTACGACTTCTTCGTCCAGACGCCGCGGCAGCGCACGCCGCCGGAAGCGCTCGACTTCTATCCCATCCACGCAGACTTCGGCACGGCAACGCAGGAGTTCCACATCGGCCTGGGGGCCATGGCCACCCCCGGCGCCGTGCGCGGCATCTTCGCCATCCATCGCGACCTCGCCAGCCTGCCGCTGCCGCGGCTTGCGGCGCCCGCCGTCCGCCTGGCGCGGGAGGGCGTCACGGTGCGGCCCATCGATGCCTATCTGTTCAGCGTCGTCGCGCCGATCCTGACCGCGGAAGCCTGTTCGCGCAGCCTCTTCACCGGCCCCTCGGGTGCGCTGCTGGGCGCGGGCGACACCCTGCGGCAGGAGGCGCTGGCGGACAGCCTGGATGCCCTCGCCGGCGAGGGAGACGCCCTCTTCTACGAGGGCGAGATGGCGCAGCAGCTGGTTGCGCTCTGCCGTGACGGCGGCGGCCAGCTGACGGCGGCAGACCTTGCCGGCTATCGCGTGATGAAGCGGCGCCCCTTCAGCTGCCGCTACCGCGATGCGGAGGTTCTGACGAACCCCCCGCCCTCCTGCGGCGGCATTCTGATCGGCTTTGCCCTGCACCTGCTGGGCCAAGAGGATCTCGGGCGGCTGCGGCCGATCAGCGAAGAGCATCTGCTGCTGATGGCCCGGATCATGGAGCTCACCAACAAGGCGCGGGTGGAGGCGCACCTGGAAGAGGCCAGCGGCGAAGCGGAGGAAACAGCGGCCGCCGCGCGTCTCTTCGACCCCGCTCTCCTCCGCCGTTATACAGACGAGGTCGCGGGCCACGCCGGCTTCACCCGCGGCACGACCCATATCTCCGTGGTCGACGCTGCCGGCAACCTCGCCGCCATGAGCCTCTCCAACGGGGAGGGCTGCGGGCGCCAACTGCCGGGCAGCGGGATCACGCTGAACAACATGCTGGGCGAAGAGGATCTCAACCGCGGGGGCTTTCACCGCTGGCCGACGGACAGCCGCCTGTCGTCAATGATGGCGCCGACCCTCGCCAGGACCACAAAGGGCTCGCTCTTCGCCATCGGTTCCGGCGGGTCCAACCGCATCCGCAGCGCGGTGCTGCAGGTGCTGACCAACCTGCTCGATCATGGGATGGAACTGCAGGCGGCCACCGAGGCTCCGCGCCTGCATCTGGAAGGCAGGCTCGCCAACCTGGAAGGCGGATTGCTGGACGGCGGCAGCGAGCTTCTGGCTCGCCATGGATACGAGGCCATCGACTGGCCGAAGCACAATCTGTTTTTCGGCGGGGTTCACGGTGTTGCGCGCAATGGCGAAGGAACCCTCAGTGCCGCAGGCGATCCCCGCCGCGGCGGCGCGGCCCGTGTCGTCTACGGCTGAAAGCAAACGTGCCCGACGCGAGGCGTCGGGCACGGTCGATTACCAACTCTTGTAAGACGTCCCGGCCGCTTCAGGCCGCTTCCGAATCCGAGCGGTTGCTGCGCACGATGTAGGCACGCGCGCAGTGCTCCGCACAGTACGGCTTGCCCGGCACCGCGGGAGCGCCGCAGAAATGGAAATCGGCATCGCCCGGGTCACCGATCGGCCAGAGACAGTTGGGCCCCTTGCCGCTGGTGCGCCTGACAATCGGCGCCTGGCGGCGCACTTCCACGGCTGCCGGAGCCGGCGCTGCAACCGGCCGCTCGATCTTGGGCTGGACTGCCACGCGCATTGCGGGCTTGGGCGCCGCTGGCGCTGCGGGCCGCCGGCTCGTCGAACTTCCGCCCCGCTTGATCGGCGAGGGCCGCGCCGCGAGCTTCATGCGATGGGCCTTGCCGACGACCGAGTTCTTTGAAACTCCCAGAAGGCGACCGATTTCCGAAGCGCTGCGACCGGCTTCCCAAAGCCGCATGAGTTCGGCGACACGTTCTTCGGTCCAAGTCATGCGTTTGCCTCTATGTCTAATGCTACATTTGGTACGGAATACTATATGTCGTACGGCGACTTGATTTCAGCACAATATAGGGGGAGATTATGGCTGTCTAGGACCAGATATGTGGAAAACTGTGGATTCTTGTGGGTCTATGGCCGGAATCGCCGGCCTATGCGCTTACTCGAAGCGGACCGCCTGCCAACGCTCCCCCGAACCACGGTTGTTGAACCCCTCGAAGCGGACGACCCAGCCCAATTCCGGCGCGAACCAATTGCGCTGCTCGGCCCGCCAGTCGCTGCCAACCTGTTCCGACTGCCGCAGCAGAACGAAGGTATCGAAGGTTCCCGCCGGAACCTCGACCCGCTCCGTACCCGCCACCGTGATGCGGTCGGTCCAGCTCTGTCCGCCCCAATTGCGCGTGAAAGACACGGTCTTCCCCACTTCAAGAGGATAGAGAAGACCAAGCACGCCACCGTCGGGCGCAACCCCGGCGGCCACGCAATCGATGCAGACGTGCCCCCAGCTTGAGAAGGTTTTGCCTTCCCAGATCCAGCTCACGATCTTGCCCACGGTTCGGCCCACCACGCTCTCCACACGCTTCCCGGTGTCCATGTTTTCCCAAACCATCAGGGTTCCCTCCGGCAACGCCTTGAAAGGCGCCGGAGGAAGCGCAACGTCTTGGGCAGGAAGCGGAGAAACAAAACCTGCGAAGAACAAGATAAGCAGAGACGAAAGGCACGCCCGGACATGTCGGGCCCGGCCCTTCGATCCCCAACCACTGGCGGACGGCAAAAACTACTCCCCCCGAAAACAAACCTGCGGCCACGGCCCGATGAAGCTAGCCCAAGAGCAAGGGGGGACGAAAGCCTCGCAAAGGGCGTATAATGAGGATAACTCGCAAGTCCGGGCGATTTTTGCGCCCGCCCACGGGCGACAGTGGATTGCAGGGCTCCGGAATGACGATGGATCGTGCACAGGCCCGCTCTTTTTTCACCGCACTGGCCGCACTGCTTGTGTTGACCGCACTGCTTCCCGGCACCGCTTCGGCATTGAGCCGGGAGGAGGCCCGGCATCTTTTAGCGCGCAGCGGCTTTGCTGCCGATCCCCAGACAATCGACGCCTTCCCACCCCTTTCGCGTAACGCAGCGGTTGAATGCATCCTCGGCGCGGCCACGTCAGAGGCGACGACTGCACCGCCCGGCTGGACGGCAGACTGGACACCGCCGCGCATGCAGGATCTGTCGCGGGAAGAAAAACAGGCACTGCGCAGGGGAATGCGCAAGCAGGCGTTGGAACTGAAAGCCTGGTGGCTTCAGGAGATGACCGTCACCGCCAGTCCTCTGACCGAGGTGATGACGCTGTTCTGGCACAACCACTTCACCTCCAGCCTGAAGAAGGTGAAGGCACCAGTTCTGATGTACCGCCAGAACCGGCTGCTGCGCCAGGAAGCGGTCGGGAACTTCGCCCGCCTGCTGCGGGCGGTGGCCCGCGACCCGGCGATGCTGATCTACCTCGACGGGGCCCGCAGCCGCAAAACCGCACCGAACGAAAACTTCGCACGGGAGCTTCTCGAGCTCTTCACCCTCGGCGAAGGCCACTATGAGGAAGCGGACCTGAAAGAGGCGGCACGCGCCTTCACCGGCTGGAGCGTCGGCCGCAAGGACGCCGCCTTCACCTTTCGCAAGCGCTGGCACGACGACGGCCGGAAGACCGTGCTCGGCACGGAGGGCCCGCTGGACGGCGACGATGTGATCACGATCCTGCTGGAGCATCCGCGCACGGCCGTCTTCATTGTCGAGAAGCTCTGGCGGCAGTTCATCTCAGAACAGCCCGACCCGCAGGAGGTCGAGCGCCTCGCCGCCGTCTTTCGTGACAGCGGCTACGAGATCAAACCGCTGCTTGCAGCGCTGTTTGCCAGCGATCCCTTCTGGGCGCCCGAAAACCGTGGCCGGCTGATCAAGTCGCCCGTCGAGTTCCTGGTCGGAACGGTCCGACTCTTCGACCTCCCCGTCGAGCGCTACGAGGACCTGGCGCGGCTCTCCGGCCGGCTCGGCCAGAACCTTTTCGATCCGCCGAACGTGAAGGGCTGGCCGGGTGGGACGGCCTGGATCACGGCGGGCAGCCTCGTCGACCGGCAGAGCCTGCTGGAACGCATCACCGGCGGCAGCGAAACGACCGCCGAACCGGCTGGCGTGCAGACTGCTGCGGACAATGGCAAGGCCCGACGCGCCCGCCTGTTCGACAGCTGGGTCGCCGGCCTGCCGGACCCCTGGCGCAGCGCCGATGCGATGACGATGCTGCTGCTGCCGATTGCACCGGTCGATTCCGAGATCCTCGATCTTCACGCCAGCGGCGCGCAGGTGCGCCAGTTGCTCGGCGATCCGGCCTATCAGCTGAAATGAAGAGCCCTGACAGGAGGAGCCGAAAGATGGCCGCCGTTTCGCGCCGAAACCTGTTGAAGGGCGCCGCCGTCCTGGGACTGGGGCTGCCCTTGCTGTCTGCTGCGCGGGCATCCCCGGCCACCGCGGACATCGGGCTGGCGAAGACTCTCGTACTCGTCGAGCTGAGCGGCGGCAACGACGGGCTGAATACCGTCGTGCCCTACACCGACCCTGCCTACTACGAGACGCGCCCAAGGCTCGCCGTCGGCCGCGACCGCGTTCTGCAACTCGACGAGCACCTGGGGCTGCACCCCAACCTCAAGCCCTTGATGCGGCACTGGCAGGCCGGCGAGCTTGCGGTGGTGCTGGGGCTCGGCTACCCGCGGCCCAACCGTTCCCACTTCCGTTCCATCGAGATCTGGAACACGGCTTCCGAGAGCGATCAGACGCTGCAGGACGGATGGCTGCACCGCGCGATTGTCGAGGCCGGCGGTCTGCCCCCGGATATGGGACCCTTGGGCGTCGTGCTGGGCGGCCCGGTCGGACCGCTGGCCGGCGAAGCCCTGACGCCCGTGGTCCTGAAAGACAGCAAGCAACTGCAGACCGCAACACGTCTGCTGGATGGCCGCGATGCCCAGAGCGCCAATCCGGCCCTGGATCATATACTCGCGGTTCGCCGCCAGGCGCGCGATGCGGCCGGCCGGCTGACGGCCGCGCTCGAGGCTGCAAAGCAAGTCAAATCGGATTTCCCGAAATCCCCGCTGGGCCGGCAACTCCGCCTCGCGGCATCCGTCATCGCAGCGCGGGCGCCCGCGGCGGTCATCAAGGTGCAGCACAGCGGCTATGACACCCACGCCAACCAGGCCGCGCGCCATCCGCGTCTGCTGGCCGACCTCGGCGCCAGCCTCAGCGCTTTCGCCGGGGCTCTCAAGAAAGCAGGCGCCTGGGATCGCTGCCTTGTGGTGACCTATGCGGAGTTTGGCCGCCGGGTGGCGCAGAACGGCAGCGGCGGTACGGACCATGGCACGGCGGCCCCGCATTTCCTGCTCGGCGGCAGACTGCGTGGTGGGCTTTATGGACGCCAGCCCTCGGTCGGCGATCTGCAGGGCGGCGACCTGATCCACAGCCTGGACTTTCGCCAGCTCTACGCCACTCTGGTGCAGGGTTGGCTGGAGCTGCCGCCGGCCGTAGACACCTTCGGGCGGCAGCAACCGCTTCCGGTGATCGCCTGACAGAAATCTCGGGGCAGGAAGACCAGAAAGCAAACGGGCGGCGGTCGAAACCGCCGCCCGCCGCCCGGGCGGTAACGGGCCACCGCCCGTCTGGCGAGCCTGGTCAGACCGCCAGATTGCCGCTGTCGATCAAGGCCTGAATGCGCTCGGCGTCACTGCCGCCGAGACTGCTGAGATCGACGCCCTGGAGAACGATGGTCGCGATGTCCCCGCCAGGGCCCGCACCATCCAGGTCGACGGTGATGGTGGTGTTACCGTCGGCAAAAGAAAAACTGAGGAAGTCCGTCAACTGGGCACCGGTCGCACCGTCCGGTTCGCCCACCAGCAGTTCGTCCAGGTCGAGCACGTCGCCGCCGGCACCAATGGTGAAGTCGGCAATGGTATCGCTGTCGCCGGCTCCCTCCGCCGTGAACACAAAATGATCGCTGCCGTCACCCCCGACGAGGAGATCGTTGCCGTCCCCGCCGAAGAGCGTGTCCTGCCCCTCACCGCCGCGCAGGGTGTCGTCCCCGCCGCCGCCGTAGAGCAGATCGTTGTCGGCACCGCCTTCGAGCACGTCGTCGCCCGCACCGGCATAGAGGACGTCGTCCCCGCCGTCGCCGAAGAGCGCATCGCCCCCGCTGCCGCCGTAGAGCAGATCGTTATCGGCACCGCCTTCCAGACGATCGCTCT
>LYSY01000016.1 GCA_001657395.1 Rhodospirillales bacterium BBD 1991-14
ACAACGTGTCGATGTCGGTGGAGCTGATCGCGCCGATCGCGATGGACGAAGGCCTGCGCTTTGCCATCCGCGAAGGCGGCCGCACCGTCGGTGCCGGCGTCGTCGCCGGGATCAGTAAGTAAAAGAGATGTTCGGTCGCCAGGTCGTCTGCGGGTCCGCGCTTCCTATATAGAATTCTGTGGGGAGCGGCAGACCCGCCGGCGGCACTCCGGAGGTAGACGGCAAGGGGCCGGGCGCCCTGCACAGAAAAAGGGCGCAGTTTGAAGGTCCCGAGGCCTGTCACGCGGTGCGAAGGAGTGTAGCTCAATTGGCAGAGCACCGGTCTCCAAAACCGGGGGTTGTGGGTTCGAGTCCCTCCACTCCTGCCAGCGCAGGCGCCGGAGTGGTCCGCCCCAGGGTTCAGGGCTCCAAGTCCGGGACCTCAGGTCCAGAACGGTGGTTGGCCGGTCCAGGTTTCGCGAGGCAGGTCAGTCTTGGCAGTCAGGACCGCGCTGATGGGCGCGGTTTGCGTGTTGTAGGAAGCAGAAAAAGCCGATGGCAATGATTAACCCGGCCCAGTTCGTCCGAGAGGTGATCGGCGAGGTCAAGAAAGTGACCTGGCCCACCAAGAAGGAGACCACGGTCACCACCATCATGGTGCTGATCATGGTTGTCCTCGCGGCGATCTTCTTTTTCGTGGTCGACTGGGTGCTGTCGAACGGCGTTCAGCTGATCCTCGGATTTGGAGGCTGACCCGATGGCAATGCATTGGTACGTGCTGCACGTCTACTCCGGCTTCGAAAAGAAGGTGGCCGAGGCGATCAACGAGCAGGCCCGCCAGAAGGGCATGGAAGATCTCTTCGAGCAGGTGCTGGTGCCGACCGAGGAGGTCGTGGAACTGCGCCGCGGGCAGAAGGTGAATGCCGAGCGGAAGTTCTTCCCCGGCTACGTGCTGCTGCGCATGGAACTGACCGACGAGTCCTGGCATCTGGTCAAGAACACGCCGAAGGTGACCGGCTTCCTGGGCAACCGGAAGCCGACGCCGATTTCGGCCAAGGAAGCCGACCGCATTCTGCGCCAGGTTCAGGAAGGCGTGGAGCGGCCGAAGCCGTCCATCATCTTCGAGATCGGCGAGCAGGTGCGGGTGGCCGACGGGCCCTTCACCTCCTTCAACGGCATGGTCGAAGAGGTCGACGAGGAGCGCGCCCGCCTCAAGGTGGCGGTCTCGATCTTCGGGCGCTCGACGCCGGTCGAACTGGAGTACTCGCAGGTCGAGAAATTGTAACGATTTGTTAACCATTCGGGCGGGACTGTCCGAATCTGCGGGAGGCGTTCCCAAGAAAGTCCACGGGACAGCGCCGTACCGCAAAACCCTAGACGTACGAAAGGGATAGCAAGTGGCAAAGAAAGTAGCAGGCTACATCAAGCTGGAGATCCCGGCTGGCCAAGCGAACCCCTCGCCGCCGGTGGGGCCAGCGCTTGGTGCCCGCGGCCTGAACATCATGGAGTTCTGCAAGGCCTTCAACGCGGCCACCCAGAACATCGAGCAGGGCGCGCCGACGCCGGTCGTGATCACGGCCTACTCGGACCGCTCCTTCTCCTTCGAGACCAAAACCGCCCCTGCGAGCTACTACCTCCGCAAGGCGGCCAAGGTCTCCAAGGGCTCTTCGGTGCCCAACCGCGACAAGGTGGGCAAGGTCAGCATGGCCCAGGTGCGTGAAATCGCCGAAGCCAAGATGCAGGACCTCAACGCGAACGACATCGACGCCGCCGCCAAGATCATCATGGGCTCGGCGCGCTCGATGGGCATCGAAGTAACGGAGTAAGGCCATGGGATTTCAGGGAAAACGGCTGAAGTCGGCCTACGATGGGATTGACCGCAAGGCGGTTTACGACATCAGCGAAGCGGTCAAGCTGATCAAGGAGCGGGCCAAGGCGAAGTTCGACGAGACCATCGAGATCTCGATGAACCTGGGCGTCGACCCGCGCCACGCCGACCAGAACGTGCGCGGTGTGGTTTCGCTGCCGCACGGCACCGGCAAGACCATCCGGGTCGCCGTCTTCGCCAAGGGGCCCAAGGCCGACGAAGCGCGCGAGGCCGGGGCCGACATCGTCGGCGCCGAGGACCTAGCGGAGATGATCCAGGGCGGCGAGATGGATTTCGACCGCTGCATCGCCACGCCGGACATGATGCCGGTGGTGGGGCGCCTGGGTAAGGTGCTGGGCCCGCGCGGCCTGATGCCGAACCCCAAGCTGGGCACGGTGACCGCCGACGTCTCCGCGGCGATCCAGGCCGTCAAGGGCGGCCAGGTCGAGTTCCGCGCCGAGAAGGCGGGGATCGTCCATGCCGGCGTCGGCAAGGCGAGCTTCGGCGAAGAGGCTCTGGTCGAGAACGTGAAGGCCTTCGTCGAGGCCATTTCCCGGGCCAAGCCGAGCGGCGCCAAGGGAACCTACATCAAGCGCATCGCCCTCTCCTCCACCATGGGGCCGGGGCTGCGTGTGGAGTTGGGCAGCATTCAGGCCTGATCGGGTCTGGCTGCCACACAGGATTCCGGCTGCGGACCTTTCGAGGGTTCGACGCCGGAGTGGGCGGCGGCACGCTGCCGCCCGACCTGTCCGAGACTGCAGGTGCTGCTCTCGGATCCGCGCTCTGCAAGAGGGCGGTCCGGGGGCGGTTTAAGCCCAAGCGGGCCTGCATAGACGGGAGCACAGGGTTTCACGGCAGGCAGGGGATGCCCCGGCTTGTCATGAGGCTTGAACTTCCGGGACAGGCGAGCCGGATTGCCGGAGCCTTATGTCCGGTGGTCCTCGTTGAAACCGGAAGGACCGCGATGGTGCGGTCCGACCAACTAGAGCGGAAGTGACTCGTGGACCGATCTCAAAAAGAAGAGCTGGTCGCCAGTCTGCATCGCACGTTCAGCGAGACGACCTTGGTGATCGTCACCCAGCAAAGCGGGATGACGGTGGCCGAGGCTTCGTCGCTGAGGCGTCAGATGCTCGAGGCGGGTGCCAGCTACAAGGTGACGAAGAATCGGCTCACGCGTCTTGCCCTCGAGGGTACGAAGTTCGAAGCGCTGAAGGAGTTGTTCACCGGGCCGACGGCAATTGCCGTTTCGGAGGATCCGGTGGCGGCTGCGAAGGTCTGCGTCTCGTTTGCGAAAGACAACGAGAAGCTGACCATCGTCGGCGGTGCAATGGGCGAGAACCAGCTTGATCCGGATGCGATCAAGGCTCTTGCCACCTTGCCGTCGCTCGACGAACTGCGCGGTAGGCTGATCGGTGTTCTGCAGGCCCCGGCCACCAAGCTGGCCGGCGTCACGCAGGCCCCGGCGTCCCAGCTTGCCCGCGTGTTCAGTGCTTACGGCTCTCAGGGAGAGGCCGCGTAAGCCTCGTCAACGACGAGAGTTCAAGCCTAGGAGAAAGTAAGAAATGGCTGATCTGGATAATTTGGTTGATGAGCTGTCGAAGCTCACCGTCATCGAGGCGGCCGAGCTGGCCAAGAAGCTGGAGGACACCTGGGGTGTCTCCGCGGCGGCTCCGGTTGCTGTTGCTGCTGTTGCCGGTGCGCCGGCCGATGGCGGTGCTGCGGCGGCCGAGAAGGACGAGTTTGACGTCGTTCTGGCGTCTGCCGGCGACAAGAAGATCAACGTCATCAAAGAGGTTCGCGCCATCACCGGCCTGGGCCTGAAAGAGGCGAAGGATCTGGTCGAAGGTGCGCCGAAGGCCGTCAAGGAAGGCGTCGGCAAAGACGAAGCCGAAGAGCTCAAGAAGAAGCTCGAAGAGGCTGGTGCGGCGGTCGAGCTCAAGTAGCTTGCCCGACTGCACAATCAGAAGTACCGGCCGGCGGGCGTCCCCTGGGCGCGCGCCGCGCCGGCTTTCTGTGTCGCTGGTGGCCTTCAGGGGCTGAGTCAGCGCTTTTTGCCCGCAGCCCGCGGTTCGGTGTGCGGGCGGGGGCCTTGGGGATTGGGCCCGACCGGCGATCCCCGAACCGGGCCGGAGCTGAGGGTCCGGTGCCAAGAGCGAAGAGGCGGGGTGCCGGCCACGCTTTGACGTTCATCTCAGCGACGTGAACGAGGACACGACAAACATGGCGAATTCCCTGACTGCACGTAAGCGCATCCGCAAGACCTTCGGCAAGATCGCCGAAGTGGCGGAGATGCCCAATCTGATCGAGGTTCAGAAGACCTCCTACGACCAGTTTCTTCAGTTGGGCACTCCGATCTCGGAGCGGAGCAATACGGGCCTGCAGGAGGTTTTCACTTCGGTGTTTCCGATCCGCGACTTCTCGGAGCGCGCGGAGCTGCAGTTCGTGCGCTACGAACTGGAAGAACCGAAGTACGACGTCGAGGAGTGCCAGCAGCGCGGCATGACCTTCGCAGCGCCGCTGAAGGTGACCCTGCGGCTGGTGGTCTGGGATGTGGACGAGGACACCGGCTCCCGCTCCATCCGCGACATCAAGGAACAGGACGTCTACATGGGCGACATGCCCCTGATGACGCGCAACGGCACCTTTGTCATCAACGGCACCGAGCGGGTGATCGTCTCCCAGATGCACCGCAGCCCGGGTGTGTTCTTCGATCACGACCGTGGCAAGACCCATTCCTCGGGCAAGTATCTCTTCGCGGCCCGCGTCATTCCCTACCGCGGCTCCTGGCTGGACTTCGAGTTCGACGCCAAGGATCTCGTCTACGTGCGTATCGACCGCCGCCGCAAGCTGCCGGCGACCACGCTGCTGCTGGCGCTGGATTCCGACGACACCGAGAAGCTGCGCGAAGAACGTGCCGCGGAAGGCAAGGAACTGGAGCCGCACGAGGCTCAGGGCATGTCGCCGGAAGACGTGCTCGACTACTTCTACGGCCACGTCGCCTACAAGCGCTCCGGCAAGGGCTGGCGCACCAAGTTCGACACCGAGCGGATGCGCGGCGTGAAGCTGGCCACCGATCTGATCGACGCCGACAGCGGCAAGGCGGTCGCCGAGGCCGGCCAGAAGATCACCCCGCGCCTGGCCAAGAAGCTGGTTGAAGGCGGCCTGAAGGACTACTTCGTCACCGACGAGCAGCTGGTCGGCAGCTACATCTCCGGTGACTTCATCAACGAGAAGACCGGTGAGGTGATCTGCGAGGCCGGCGACGAGCTGAGCGAAACCCTGATCGAGACCCTGGTTGAGGCCGGCGCCAAGGCCCTCTCCGTCCTGGCCATCGACCACATCAACGTGGGCGCCTACATCCGCAACACCCTGGCGGTGGACAAGAACACCAGCCGCGAAGAGGCGTTGATCGACATCTACCGGGTGATGCGCCCGGGCGAGCCGCCGACCCTGGAAACCGCGGAAGCGATGTTCAACGGCCTGTTCTTCGACGGCGAGCGTTACGACCTCTCCGCCGTGGGCCGGGTGAAGATGAACGCCCGTATGGGCTTCGAGACCGACGATCAGATGCGCACCCTGCGCAAGCAGGACATGCTGGAGATCCTCAAGGTCCTGGTGGGCTTGAAGGACGGCCGCGGCGAGATCGACGACATCGATCACCTGGGCAACCGCCGTGTCCGCTCCGTCGGCGAGCTGATGGAAAACCAGTACCGCCTTGGCCTCCTGCGCATGGAGCGGGCGATCAAGGAGCGCATGTCCTCGGTCGAGATCGACTCGGTCATGCCGCACGACCTGATCAACGCAAAGCCGGCGGCCGCCGCGGTGCGGGAGTTCTTCGGTTCCTCCCAGCTCTCGCAGTTCATGGACCAGACCAATCCGCTGTCGGAGATCACCCACAAGCGGCGCCTCTCGGCGCTCGGCCCGGGCGGTCTGACGCGTGAGCGCGCCGGCTTCGAAGTCCGCGACGTGCACCCGACCCACTATGGCCGGATCTGCCCCATCGAAACGCCGGAAGGCCCGAACATCGGCCTCATCAACTCCCTGGCCACCTATGCCCGGGTGAACCAGTACGGCTTCATCGAGAGCCCCTACCGCAAGGTCGAAAAGGGCAAGGTGACCGACGAGGTGTACTACCTCTCCGCCATGGAGGAGGGGCGCTACACCATCGCCCAGGCCAACGCCACCCTGGACGCCAAGGGGCGCTTCACGGAGGACCTGATCTCCTGCCGACAGGGCGGGGACTACATCATGGGCCTGCCCGAGCAGATCGACTTCATGGACGTTTCGCCCAAGCAGCTTGTCTCGGTTGCCGCGGCGCTCATTCCCTTCCTGGAGAACGATGACGCCAACCGCGCGCTCATGGGCTCCAACATGCAGCGCCAGGCGGTGCCGTTGCTGCAGTCCGAAGCTCCGCTGGTGGGCACCGGTATGGAAGGCACCGTCGCCCGGGATTCCGGCGTCGCCATCTCGGCCCGGCGTGCCGGCGTGGTCGACCAGGTCGACGCGACCCGCATCGTCATCCGCGTGACGGAGGAGACCTCCAGCGGCGAGCAGGCGGTCGACATCTACAACCTGCTGAAGTTCCAGCGCTCCAACCAGAACACCTGCATCAACCAGCGCCCGCTGGTGAAGGTGGGTGACGAGGTGGCCCGCGGCGACATCATCGCCGATGGTCCCTCGACCAACCTGGGCGAGCTGGCGCTGGGCCGCAACGTGCTGGTCGCCTTCATGCCCTGGCAGGGCTACAACTTCGAGGACTCGATCCTCATTTCCGAGCGCATCGTGCGCGATGACGTCTTCACCTCGATCCACATCGAGGAGTTCGAGGTCATGGCCCGCGACACCAAGCTGGGCCAGGAGGAGATCACCCGCGACATTCCCAACGTCGGCGAGGATGCGCTGCGCAACCTCGACGAGGCGGGCATGGTCTACATCGGTGCCGAGGTCAATCCGGGCGACATCCTGGTGGGCAAGGTGACGCCGAAGGGCGAGTCGCCGATGACCCCTGAGGAAAAGCTGCTGCGGGCGATCTTCGGCGAAAAGGCCTCCGACGTGCGCGACACCTCGCTGCGGGTGCCGCCGGGCGTCACCGGTACGGTGGTCGACGTGCGGGTCTTCTCGCGCCGCGGCGTGGACAAGGACGAGCGTGCCCTCGCCATCGAGCGGGCGGAGATCGAGCGTCTGGCCAAGGACCGCGATGACGAGCGGGCGATCCTGGAGCGCAGCTTCTACAGCCGCCTGAAGGACCTGGTGCTGAACCAGACCGCGGTCTCCGGGCCCAAGGGCCTGAAGGCCGGCACCAAGATCACCGAAAAGGTGCTGAGCGACTTCACCCCGGGTCAGTGGCGCCAGATCGCCATCAAGGCGGACAAGCGCCAGCTCGACCTGGAAGCCCTGAACAAGCAGTTCGAGGAGTCCATCGACGAGCTCAACAAGCGCTTCGAGAACAAGGTCGACAAGCTGCAGCGCGGCGACGAGCTGCCGCCGGGCGTGATGAAGATGGCAAAGGTCTTCGTGGCGGTGAAGCGCAAGCTTCAGCCCGGCGACAAGATGGCCGGCCGTCACGGCAACAAGGGCGTGATTTCTAAGATCGTGCCGATCGAGGACATGCCCTACACCGAAGAAGGCACCTCGGTCGACATCGTGCTGAACCCGCTGGGCGTGCCCAGCCGCATGAACGTCGGCCAGATCCTGGAAACCCACCTGGGCTGGGCCTGCAGCGGCCTGGGCACCCAGATCGGGCAGATGCTCGACGAGATCGGGCGCGGCGCCAAGGTCGATCCCCTGCGCTCCAAGCTCAAGGATGTGTACGGCGACAAGGCCTTCAAGGAAGACATCGCCGACATGGGCGACGAACAGCTTCTGGAACTGGGCGGCAACCTGCGCAGGGGCGTGCCCATCGCAACGCCGGTCTTCGACGGCGCCCGCGAGGAAGACATCTCCGTCATGCTCGACAAGGCGGGCCTGAACATTTCCGGGCAGGTGACGCTGGTCGACGGACGCACCGGCGAATCTTTCGAGCGCCAGGTCACGGTCGGCTACATCTACATGCTGAAGCTGCACCACCTGGTGGACGACAAGATCCACGCCCGTTCCATCGGCCCCTACAGCCTGGTCACCCAGCAGCCGCTGGGCGGCAAGGCGCAGTTCGGCGGTCAGCGCTTCGGCGAGATGGAGGTCTGGGCGCTGGAGGCTTACGGCGCCGCCTACACCCTGCAGGAGATGCTGACCGTGAAGTCGGACGACGTCTCCGGCCGCACCAAGGTTTACGAAGCCATCGTCAAGGGCGACGACAACTTCGAAGCCGGCATTCCGGAGTCCTTCAACGTTTTGGTGAAGGAGCTGCGGTCGCTGGGCCTCAACGTGGACTTGAAGCAGAGCACTTGAGCGGGGTGACGCCAGCGCCCCGCCCTTGTCTCTGCCTTATCAGTAAATCTATCGGGAGAAACCGATGACCGAGTTGATGAACATCTTTGGCCAGCCGACCGGCCCTCAGAGCTTCGATCAGATCCGCATTTCGATCGCCAGCCCTGAGCGCATCCGGTCCTGGTCCTACGGCGAGATCAAGAAGCCGGAGACCATCAACTACCGTACCTTCAAGCCGGAGCGCGACGGCCTGTTCTGCGCGCGCATCTTCGGTCCCATCAAGGACTACGAGTGCCTCTGCGGCAAGTACAAGCGCATGAAGTACCGCGGCATCATCTGCGAGAAGTGCGGCGTCGAGGTGACCCTCTCCAAGGTGCGTCGCGAGCGTATGGGCCACATCGAACTGGCCAGCCCGGTCGCGCATATCTGGTTCCTGAAGTCGTTGCCCAGCCGCATCGGCCTGCTGCTGGACATGACCCTGAAGGATCTCGAGCGGGTGCTCTACTTCGAGTACTTCGTGGTGGTCGAGCCGGGTCTGACGCCCCTCAAGATGCACCAGCTGCTGACCGAGGAGGAGTTCCTCACGGCGCAGGAGGAGTACGGCGAGGACGCCTTCGAGGCGATGATCGGCGCCGAGGCGATGAAGAAGATGCTGGCTTCCCTCGACCTCGAGGAAGAGCGGGTCGACGTGCGCGACGAGCTGCGCGAGACCGGCTCCGAAGCCAAGCGCAAGAAGCTTGTGAAGCGCCTGAAGCTCATCGAGGCCTTCCTGGAATCCGGTGCACGGCCGGAGTGGATGATCCTGGATGTCATCCCGGTCATTCCGCCGGAGCTGCGCCCGCTGGTGCCGCTGGACGGTGGCCGCTTCGCGACCTCCGACCTGAACGATCTCTATCGCCGGGTCATCAACCGCAACAACCGCCTGAAGCGGCTCATCGAGCTGCGCGCGCCCGACATCATCGTGCGCAACGAAAAGCGCATGCTGCAGGAAGCGGTGGATGCCCTCTTCGACAACGGCCGCCGTGGGCGCGTGATCACCGGCGCCAACAAGCGGCCCCTGAAGTCCCTCAGCGACATGCTGAAGGGCAAGCAGGGCCGGTTCCGCCAGAACCTGCTGGGCAAGCGCGTCGACTACTCCGGCCGCTCGGTCATCGTGGTCGGCCCGGAGCTGAAGCTGCACCAGTGCGGTCTGCCCAAGAAGATGGCGCTGGAGCTCTTCAAGCCCTTCATCTACTCGAAGCTCGAGCTCTACCAAATGGCCTCCACCATCAAGGCGGCCAAGCGCATGGTCGAGAAGGAGCGCCCCGAGGTCTGGGATATCCTGGAAGAGGTGATCCGTGAGCACCCGGTCCTGCTGAACCGTGCGCCCACCCTGCACCGCCTGGGCATCCAGGCTTTCGAGCCGGTGCTGATCGAGGGCAAGGCGATTCAGCTGCACCCGCTGGTCTGCACCGCCTTCAATGCCGACTTCGACGGCGACCAGATGGCGGTCCACGTGCCGCTGTCGCTGGAAGCCCAGCTCGAAGCCCGCGTGCTGATGATGTCGACCAACAACATCCTCTCGCCCGCCAACGGCAAGCCGATCATCGTGCCTTCGCAGGATATCGTGCTGGGGATCTATTATCTCTCCATGGAGGCCGAGGGCGAGCCGGGCGAGGGCATGCTCTTCGGCGACATGGGCGAGATCGATCACGCGCTGTCTTCGGGTGCGGTGACGCTGCACGCCAAGGTCAAGGCGCGCTACGGCACGGTCGACGAGAAGGGCAAGCCGATCAACGTGGTGGTCGACACCACCCCGGGGCGCATGCTGCTCTCCGAGGTGCTGCCGCGCCATCCCAAGGTGCCCTTCAGCCTGCTCAACAAGGTGATGACCAAGAAGGAAATCACCGAGCTGATCGACATCGTCTATCGCCACTGCGGCCAGAAGGACACGGTGATCTTCTGCGACCGCATCATGGCGCTGGGCTTCGGCTACGCCTGCAAGGCCGGCATCTCCTTCGGCAAGGACGATCTGATGATCCCCGATGCCAAGGCCGGTCTCGTCGAAGAGGCGCAGACCAAGGTCAAGGAGTTCGAGCAGCAGTACCTCGACGGCCTCATCACCCAGGGTGAGAAGTACAACAAGGTCGTCGACGTCTGGTCGCAGTGCACCGACCGGGTGGCCGACGAGATGATGAAGGTGATCTCCGGTTCGCGCGGGCGCGACGTCAACGCGGTCTACATGATGGCCGACTCCGGCGCGCGTGGTTCGGCGGCCCAGATCAAGCAGCTTGCCGGCATGCGCGGCCTGATGGCCAAGCCCTCCGGCGAGATCATCGAGACGCCGATCATCTCGAACTTCAAGGAAGGCCTCACCGTGCTGGAGTACTTCAACTCCACCCACGGCGCCCGAAAGGGCCTGGCCGACACCGCTCTGAAGACCGCCAACTCCGGTTACCTGACGCGCCGTCTCGTGGACGTCGCCCAGGATGCCATCATCATCGAAGAGGACTGCGGCACCGAAAAGGGCCTGCGGGTCAGCGCGGTGGTGGACGGCGGCGAGGTCATCGCCTCGCTCGGCGAGCGCATTCTCGGCCGCACCGCGCAGGAGGACATCGTCGATCCCCTGTCGGGCGAGGTCATCCTCAAGCGCGGCTCCCTGATCGAGGAAAACCGGATCGATCAGATCGAGCGGGCCGGCATCGACTCGATCCTGATCCGCTCGGCGCTGATGTGCGAGTCGGTGGGCGGCATGTGTGCGGCCTGCTATGGCCGCGATCTGGCGCGGGGCACCAAGGTGAACGTCGGCGAAGCCGTCGGCGTGATCGCCGCGCAGTCGATCGGCGAGCCGGGCACCCAGCTCACCATGCGCACCTTCCACATCGGCGGTGCGGCACAGCGCGGTGCGGAGCAGAGCTCCGTCGAGGCGGCGGCCGACGCCAAGGTGGCGATCGCCAACCGCAACGTGGTGCTGAACTCTGAGGGCGTGCCCATCGTGATGGGCCGCAACCTGGAGGTCGTGCTGGCCGACGAGCAGAACCGCGAGCGTGCCCGCCACCGGGTGCCGTACGGTGCCAAGCTGCTGGTCGACGAGGGTGCCGAGGTCAAGCTGGGCGACAAGCTCGCCGAGTGGGACCCCTACACCATCCCGATCATCACCGAGCGCGAGGGTGTGGCTAACTACGTCGATCTGATCGAGGGCACCTCGATCAGCGAGGTGATGGACGAGACCACCGGTATCTCCAACCGGGTGGTGATCGACTGGAAGCAGCAGCCCCGCGGCAACGACCTGAAGCCGCGGATCACGCTGCGCGACGACAAGGGCGAGGTCGTCACCCTCGCCAACGGCATGGAGGCACGCTACTTCATGTCGGTCGACGCCATCCTCTCGGTTGAAAACGGCGCCCATGTGAAGGCCGGTGACGTGCTGGCCCGTATCCCGCGGGAGTCTTCCAAGACGCGCGACATCACCGGCGGTCTGCCGCGGGTGGCCGAGCTCTTCGAGGCCCGCAAGCCGAAGGACTACGCCATCATCAGCGAGATCGAGGGGCGGATCGAATTCGGCAAGGACTACAAGACCAAGCGCCGCATCGTCGTGGTCCCCGAGGAGGAAGGCCAGGAGTCGCGGGAGTACCTCATCCCGAAGGGCAAGCACATTGCCGTTCAGGAGGGCGACTTCGTTCAGGTCGGCGACATGCTGCTCGACGGCAACCCGGTTCCCCACGACATCCTGGAGGTGTTGGGCGTCGAGGCCCTGGCGGATTATCTGATCGACGAGATCCAGAGCGTCTACCGGCTCCAGGGCGTGAAGATCAACGACAAGCACATCGAGGTCATCGTCCGCCAGATGCTTCAGAAGGTGGAGGTCCACGACGGCGGCGACTCGACGCTGCTGGTCGGTGAGCAGGTCGACCGTGACGAGTTCGACATGGTCAACGACAAGGTGATCGCCGACGGCGGCAAGCCCGCCTCCGGCAGCCCGGTTCTTCAGGGCATCACCAAGGCCAGCCTGCAGACCCGGTCGTTCATCTCGGCGGCCTCCTTCCAGGAGACCACCCGGGTGCTGACCGAGGCGGCGACCCACGGCAAGGAAGACCGCCTGATCGGCCTGAAGGAAAACGTCATCGTCGGGCGGCTGATCCCGGCGGGCACCGGATCGGTGATGAATCGCCTGAAGCGGGTGGCTGCGGAGCGCGATCTCGAGCTGATCGAGGCCCGCCAGCAGGCCGCTTTGGCCGAGGGCGGCGATTCGCCGGTGGCCGAGGAGGAAAGCTCCGTGGCCTGACGGCCCGGCGTTGCAGATTTGTTACCCGTAAAGCCGCGCCCCGGAAACAATCGATCGCCGACTCCGGGGCGCGGCGCATCCTTGGAAGCTTTTGAAAAAGTAGGGTTTCTGGGGATTAACGGTCTTGACGAGGGGTAGGGGCAACCATATATTGCGCCCACCTTTCGAGGGGCTGGTGGTAGACCCGGTTGCGGTCTAGACGCAGCCTCTGGCGATTACGGTATTGAAATATATAGCTGTTTTCGACGGCGCTATGGCATCCGCAGGGCTGATTCCCAGCCCTTTGCGGTGCTTTGTCTCGAAAACCGGGCGCATAGGAAACCCTGATGCCAACGATCAACCAATTGATCCGCAAGCCGCGCAAGCCTGAGGTTGTGCGCAACAAGGTCCCGGCTCTTGAGGCCTGTCCGCAGAAGCGTGGCGTTTGCACGCGCGTCTACACGACGACCCCGAAGAAGCCGAACTCGGCCCTCAGAAAGGTGGCGCGCGTGCGTCTGACCAACGGATTCGAGGTCACCAGCTACATCCCGGGTGAGGGGCATAACCTTCAGGAGCACTCCGTGGTGATGATCCGCGGCGGCCGCGTGAAGGATCTTCCCGGCGTCCGCTATCACATCATCCGTGGCACGCTCGATACCCAGGGCGTCAAGGATCGCCGTCAGCGCCGTTCGAAGTACGGCGCCAAACGGCCCAAGTAAGCCCCCAGCAAGCGAGGGATCCAGGCATGTCACGCCGTCATAGAGCCGAAAAACGGGAAGTGCTTCCCGATCCGAAGTTCGGCGACATCGTTCTCAGCAAGTTCATGAACTGCCTCATGTTTGACGGCAAGAAGTCCGTCGCCGAGGGCATCGTCTACGGCGCTCTGGACCGTGTCCAGGAGCGCGGCAGTCAGGACCCGGTGCGGGTCTTCCATGAGGCGCTCGACAACGTGAAGCCGGATATCGAGGTGCGCTCCCGTCGTGTCGGCGGTGCGACCTACCAGGTTCCGGTGGAGGTGCGTCACGACCGCGGCCAGGCTCTGGCGATCCGCTGGCTGATCTCGGCTTCGCGGGCGCGCTCCGAGCTGACCATGACCGAACGTCTGGCCGGCGAGCTGATGGACGCCTCGAACAACAGGGGCGCAGCCGTGAAGAAGCGGGAGGACACCCACCGCATGGCAGAGGCGAACAAGGCCTTCTCGCACTATCGCTGGTAACCCAACGCAGAGTAGACCGCCATGGCACGCACAACCCCTCTCGACCGCTATCGCAACATCGGCATCATGGCCCACATCGATGCCGGCAAGACGACCACCACCGAGCGCATTCTCTACTACACCGGCGTTTCGCATAAGATCGGCGAGGTCCATGACGGCAATGCCACCATGGACTGGATGGAGCAGGAGCAGGAGCGCGGAATCACGATTACCTCCGCGGCGACGACCTGCTTCTGGAACGACCACCGCATCAACATCATCGACACGCCGGGCCACGTCGACTTCACCATCGAGGTCGAGCGCTCTCTGCGTGTCCTCGACGGCGCCGTCGCGGTCTTCGACTCGGTGGCCGGCGTCGAGCCGCAGTCCGAGACGGTCTGGCGCCAGGCCGACAAGTACCAGGTGCCGCGGATCTGCTTCGTCAACAAGATGGACCGTACCGGCGCCGACTTCTATCGCTGCGTCGACATGATCGTCGACCGCCTGGGCGCGCAGCCGCTGGTGCTGCAGCTGCCGATCGGCGCCGAGGCCGATTTCAAGGGCGTGGTCGACCTAGTGGCCCAGAAGGCCATCATCTGGAAAGACGAGTCCCTGGGTGCAAAGTTCGATATCGTCGATATTCCCGCCGACCTGGCCGACAAGGCCGCGGAGTACCGCGAGAAGCTGGTGGAACTGGCGGTGGAGCAGGACGATGCCGCCATGGAGGCCTATCTGGAGGGCAACGAGCCCGACGAGGCCACGCTGAAGCGCTGCATCCGCGAGGGCACGGTCGGGCTGAAGTTCGTGCCGGTGCTGAACGGCACGGCCTTCAAGAACAAGGGCGTGCAGCCGCTGCTCGACGCCGTCGTCGACTATCTGCCCTCGCCGGTCGAGGTGCCCGATGTCAAGGGCGTGAAGCCGGAGAGCGACGAGGAAGACACCCGTCCCAGCAACGACGATGCGCCGGCCTCCGGTCTTGCTTTCAAGATCATGACCGACCCCTTCGTCGGCTCGCTCACCTTCGTGCGGGTCTATTCCGGTGTCTTCACCACCGGTACCCAGATCCTCAATTCGGTGAAGGGTCAGCGTGAGCGTGTCGGACGCATGCTGCAGATGCACTCCAATCACCGCGAAGACGTGAAAGAGGCGCGCGCCGGCGACATCGTCGCCATCGCCGGCCTCAAGAACACCACGACCGGTGAAACGCTGTGCGATCCGCAGAGCCCCATCGTGCTGGAGCGCATGGAGTTCCCCGATCCGGTCATCGAGGTGGCCGTGGAGCCGAAGACCAAGGGCGATCAGGAGAAGATGGGCGTGGCCCTCAGCCGCCTGGCGCAGGAGGATCCGTCCTTCCGGGTCTCCACCGATGCCGAGAGCGGCCAGACGGTCATCAAGGGCATGGGCGAGCTGCACCTGGACATCATCGTCGACCGCATGAAGCGCGAGTTCAAGGTGGACGCCAACGTCGGCGCGCCGCAGGTCGCCTACCGCGAGACCATCACCCGCGCGAACGAGATCGACTACACCCACAAGAAGCAGACCGGCGGTTCCGGTCAGTTTGCCCGCCTGAAGGTGGTCTTCGAGCCGCTGGAGCCGGGCGAGGGCTTCGTCTTCGAAAACGCGATCACCGGCGGCGCCATCCCGCGGGAGTTCATCCCCGGCGTGGAGAAGGGCCTCGGGTCCGCCATGGAGACCGGCGTCATGGCCGGCTTCCCGATGATCGATTTCAAGGCGACCCTGACCGACGGTGCGAGCCACGACGTCGACTCCTCGGTGCTGGCCTTCGAAATCGCTGCGCGCGCGGCCTTCCGCGAGGGCATTCCGAAAGCGGGCCCGGTTCTGCTGGAGCCGATGATGAAGGTCGAGGTGGTAACCCCCGAGGAATACATGGGCGACATCATCGGCGATCTGAACAGCCGGCGCGGCAGCGTCCAGGGCATGGACAGCCGCGGCAACGCCCAGGTCATCAACGCCATGGTGCCGCTGGCCAACATGTTCGGTTATGTGAACAACCTGCGCTCCATGAGCCAGGGCCGGGCCCAGTACACCATGTTCTTCGATCACTACGAAAAGGTGCCGCAGGCGGTGGCCGACGAAGTGGTCTCCAAGCTGGCCTAGGCAGGGGCCGGATCAGGATACAGGCGAGCGCAATAGCCGAGTTACGGAGAAGCAGGACCGATGGCGAAGGAAAAGTTTGAGCGTACGAAGCCGCACTGCAACGTTGGAACGATTGGCCATGTTGACCATGGCAAGACGACGTTGACGGCAG
>LYSY01000002.1 GCA_001657395.1 Rhodospirillales bacterium BBD 1991-14
AGCCCGAGTATGACGATGTTGAAGGCGGCGGACCTGCGCAGCTCTCCGCACAGACGCGCGGTCCAGGCTCCCACCGGTCAGCCCCCTTTACCCCCCACTGTCACCCTCGGGCTTGACCCGAGGGTCCATAGCGCCGCCCGCTGGAACCCACCTCGGGAAAGCTCCGGACTGCCATACCCATGGATACTCGGGTCAAGCCCGAGTATGACGATTTGAAGGCGGCGGACCTGCGCAGCTCTCCGCACAGACGCGCGGTCCAGGCTCCCACCGGTCAGCCCCCTTTACACCCCACTGTCACCCTCGGGCTTGACCCGAGGGTCCATGGCGCCGCCCGCTGGAACCCCAGTCGGAGAGGTTCGGGACTGCCATGCCCACGGATACCCGGGTCAAGCCCGAGTATGACGAAGTGAGAGTGAACAGCCCCAACCAGCTATCGGCGCAGGCACACACCCACGCCGCGTGTGCGGGTTTCCTCAAGGAACTCTATGCCGGCAGCCTCCAAGGCCTTGCGCAAGGCAGCGAGGCTCTCCGGCTGCGGTTCTCTGGCGCCACGTTCAAAGTCAGCGACCGTCGAGCGTCCAACACCAGCCGCCTCGGCAAGCTCCACCTGGGACATGCCCACAAGCCCACGGGCCGCTCTGCATTGACCGGCGGATACTGGCTTCATATAGCGCCATACAATTTGTTTGACCGACAAGTACTTCGACTGCGCCCCGCGATGGATGTTTGGGACAGGCCCGAGTTTGACGGGTCGATGTGGGCGAAACAGCGGGCGCTACTTGGCAAACCGCACGCCGATACCGCCATCATGGTCAGCGGGAACGAAGACGATGCCCGCAGCTTCCAAGACCGCAACAATGCGCGCCAAAGTATCTGTCTTGGCTGGCATTCCGTTTTCGATCCTGGAAACGGTGTTCGGCGTTACCCCTGCTTTCGCCGCCAGCTCCCGCACTCCCCAATCGAGAGCCGCCCGAGCCATACGGAGCTGTACCGGCTCAACGATCTTCATTTTGCTTTTGTCTCTATGTATCGATACATTGTATTGACAAGCATTCGGCCTAGGCGGTAGGCTGTGTTAGTGGAAGGCGTGAAGGCACCAATGGCTGACCTCTCACCATTCAGCACGCGGTCCGCAACACCCCTCCGCGCCTGATCACGATCCGACTGCAAGGGAGTCAGGGGATGGCTGCGTCTATCCTTAGCACGGATTCGCCGTCCCTCAACTGGAGCGGACCCACCCCGGGCCTGCTGGTCGGGAACCAGTGCCGTGCGGCCCGTGCCATGCTCGAATGGAGCCAGAAAGATCTTGCGCGGCACGCCCGGATCAGCGCTGTGACCGTGCGCGGCTTCGAGCGCGGCCACACGAGGATCAAGCCCTCAACGGCCCGGCTGCTGCGCCTCACCTTCGAGGTGGCCGGTGTGCGCTTCATCGAGGCCAGCCTGTCCTGCGGCGCCGGTGTCCGCCTCGCCGAACCGGTCGACTAGCCTTAACCGCTCCCCCTCACCTGTCACCCTCGGGCTTGACCCGAGGGTCCATGGCACCGCCCGCTGGAATCCCTGTCGGAGAGGTTCCGGCCTGCTCTATACATGGATACCCGGGTCAAGCCCGGGTATGACGCTTCGGAGCAAATCCGCCTTTGGAGTCCATTCAGGTGACGGCATGGGGAGCCGTCAGCGCCAGCCGCCGGCGCGGGCGCCGAGCAGGGCCTCGGCCAGCTTGGCATCGCGGCCGTAGACGTCCTTGCGGAAGTGCACGCTGCCGTCCTTGTTGACCCAGGAGGTCAGGTAGCTGATGTGCACCGGCAGCGGCGCGTCCAGGGTGACGATGCGCCGTTCGCCTGATGCGATGGTCTGGGTGATCCGCTGCAACGGCCACTCGCCGGTCTTTGCCAGCACCGCCTCGGCAAGGCCCGGCGGGTCCGAAACCCGGATGCAGCCGTGGCTGAAGGTCCGCTCGTCCTTGCCGAAGAGCGTCTTTGCCGGGGTGTCGTGCAGATAGATGTTGAAACGATTGGGGAACATGAACTTCAGGCGCCCCAGCGCGTTGCCGTCGCCCGAGCCCTGGCGCAGCTTGTAGGGGAAGCTGTTGCGGTTGACAGCCGCCCAGTTGACCGTCACCGGGTCGACCACGCTGGCCCCGCTGCTCCAGTCGCTGAACAGGGTGAAGTTGTTGCTGGCCAGATAGCTCACATCATCCTTGATCTTCGGCAGCAGCTCCTTGCGGGCGATGCTGGGCGGGACGTTCCAATAGGGATTCATCACCAGGTAGGTCATCCGGTGGCTGAAGACCGGCGTCGAGTGATAAGGCCTGCCGACGACCACCGGCATGTCGAGCAGGGTCTTCTCCCCCTCCACCAGCTTCAGGAGCTGGTCGGCCAGATTGACGAAGATGTGGCGCCGGCCCAGGTCGTCCGGCATCCAGCGCCGGCGCTCCAGGTTCAGCACCATCTGTTCGATGCGCGTCTCGATCGGCACGTTGAGCGCGGCCAGGGACTTCTTGCCCACGGCACCGTCCTGGGTCAGGCCGTGGCGGTACTGCATCCACTTCACCGCCGCGACCATGGGCTCGTCATAGAAATCCGGGTCGCCGCCCGCCTCGGCCAGGTCGTTCTCGGGCTTCAGGTCGCCCCAGAGCCGCAGGCGCGCGCGCAGCAGGCCGACCCGCGGATCGGTCATCTCCGGCTTCAAGGTCGGACCTTCGGGGATCGGCTGCCAGCCGCCCTGGGTCGCCAGCGCCCGGTACTCCGCCAGCGCCGCCTTCTGCCGGTCGTAGCGCGGCGTGTTGGGGCGGTAGCGCTGCAGGAAGGCCTCCAGGTCCTGCGCCGAGGCTGCAGCGGCCAGCACCTCGTCGCGCAGCACCTCCTCGCGGAACACGAAGAGCTCCGGGTCGGCGACGTGGGGCGTGGTGCGCCCCTGGCCGAGGTCGGCGGCAAAGCGGATCAGTCCCTGGGTCAGGCGCACTTCCAGTTCGGCCAGCGCCGCAACGGCGGTGCTGTCCAGCAGGGCGGCAATCGCCTCGGCGCCGTAGTCGGCGGGGTCGAGAGCGTCAAGGTCCGCCGCCGCCAGCAGCGCCGAAAGCTGACGCGCTTTCGGGCCGGCCCCTGTTTCCTGAACCCAGAGCGGCTCCAGGCTGCGGGCTTGGTAGAAGCGCTCCAGAACCGTCAGGGTCTCGATCTCGTCGTCGGTCGCCGCCGCGCCGACCCCGGCACGCAGCTGCGCCTCCAGGGCATCTTGCAGCGGGCCCGCCTGGGCAAGGCCCGGGGCAGCGCCCAGGCTGAAGACAAGCAGGCACAAGCCCAAACCGACCGCACGGAGTTTCATCGCATCGTCCCCTCTTCGCCGCCCCGGGCTGTGATTTTCAACCGCCGTTCTTCATTTACGGCGTTTTTGGCCCCAGGGACGCAGGCACCG
The DNA here is from genome assembly GCA_001657395.1 of Rhodospirillales bacterium BBD 1991-14. Taxonomy (GTDB): domain Bacteria; phylum Pseudomonadota; class Alphaproteobacteria; order Kiloniellales; family Kiloniellaceae; genus Pelagibius. The sequence goes on from LYSY01000002.1 coordinate 3,412, forward strand.
ATGGCTTTTGCCACTCAGCGCCGCTCTCTCGCCTCTATAGGATCACAGCGGGCTACGGGTTTCCACCCCGGCCCCTACAACCGGCAGGCCCGAGGGCGCTGCGAAAAAGGGGGAGCCTCTGGGATACGGCCGCCGCGAACCGGGCTCGACGCTGCGGGCCAAAGCCTCTATCCCGGTTCCATGCGCATTCTGATCCTCACCCTCGGGTCGCGCGGCGACGTGCAGCCCTATGCCGCGCTCGGCGCCGCCCTGAAGGCCCGCGGCCACGACGTCACGCTGGCCACCGGACAGGGCTTCGAGAACATGATCGAAGCGCAGGGACTGGCAGCCGCGCCGCTGACCGACGACGTCCGCAAGATGATCCAGACGCCGGAGATGCAGAAGGCCCTGCGGACCTTTTCCGGCAAGGTGCAGGCCTGGCGCGCCTCCAAAGGCATGTATCGCCGCCAGCTCGACGAAATGTGGGCCGTCGCCCAGGACGTCCGGCCCGACTTGCTCGTCTATCACCACCCCAAGGGCCTGGCCGCCCAGTCCATCGCCGAGGCGCTGGGGATCGTCGCCGTCCCGACGGCGCTGATCCCGGCCTACATCCCGACTTCAGCTTTTCCCAGCCCGGGCCTGCCGCTCGGCGATCTCGGCGGTTTCGGCAACCGGATGAGCCACCGGCTGGTGGTGGGCCTCATGTCCCGGCTGCTGGCCGGGCAGATCGGCGCCTGGCGCCGGGACAGTCTGGGGCTGACCGCGAAGCCGCCGCGGGATCTCTTCGCCGGCCACCGGCCGGACGGCAGGCCGGCACTGCGGCTGCACGGATTCAGCCGCCACCTGGTGCCGCCCCCCGCGGACTGGGGCGCGGCAGAAGAGATCACCGGCTACTGGTTTTCAAACGCGCCGCCGGACTGGCAGCCGCCGGAGGACTTGGCGCGCTTTCTCGAAGCCGGACCGCCGCCGGTCTACGTCGGCTTCGGCAGCATGCCGGCGGAGGATGCGGAAGACCTCACCCGGACCATCCTGGAAGCCCTGACCATGGCCGGTCAGCGCGCCGTGCTGGCGACCGGCTGGGGCGGCCTCGCCGCCGGGATCGCCGAAGACCAGACCGCGGAGCAGGTGCATGTTCTGGAAAGTGCGCCCCATGCCTGGCTGTTTCCGCGCTGCTCCGCGGTGGTCCACCACGGCGGCGCCGGCACCACCCACGAGGGGCTGCGCTGGGGCCGCCCCTCGATCCTCTGTCCGGTGTTCGGCGATCAGCCCTTCTGGGGACGGCAGGTTCTGGAGGCCGGCGCCGGCCCGCCGCCGCTGCCGCAGAAACGCCTGACGGCCGCCGCCCTGGCCGCGGCGCTGGCAGCGACCGAAGACCCTGCTCTGCGCGCCCAGGCCGCGGCGCTGGGCGAGGCCCTGCGCGGGGAGCCCGGCGCCGAGGGTGCGGCGGCTGCCATCGATGGACTTGCGGCCCTAGAACAGAGCCGGGTTTGATGGAATCGCGGAGGTGATCCACGAAGCCGGTGACTCTGCTCTAATTCTTAGATGCAGAGCCGGCGGCGACGGGCCGCCGCGAAGCCTCTCAGTGACGCTGCTTGCGGGACAACGCGGTGAGCAGGGCCAGGTCGGGCTCCGGCTCGTGGGCGTCGCGCTTCAGGCCGGCGGTAAAGGGCCGGACGATGCGCAGCTTGCCACTGGACATGTCGCGCACTGCCACGAGCTCACCGCCCGCTCCTCCGCGGTCCGCGGGCGTCTTCAAAAAGCGTTTCGGCATGTCATCTCCCTGCCCCTCATCGAGGCTATCGTTGAGGCCCCTCCTTAAGCGCGGCCTCCGGTCTGATGCCGGATTGTCCGCGCGGGCTTGGTACTGCTAAAGCTCCCGGACGTCGGCCAGGCGGCCGGCGATCGCCGCCGCCGCGGCCATGCCCGGGCTCATCAGATGGGTGCGCCCGCCGCGACCCTGGCGCCCCTCGAAATTGCGGTTCGACGTCGAGGCGCAGCGCTCGCCCGGCTGCAGCCGGTCGGCGTTCATGGCGAGGCACATGGAACAGCCCGGCTCGCGCCAATCAAAGCCGGCCTCGACGAAGATGCGGTCCAGACCCTCTTCCTCGGCCTGGTTCTTCACCAGGCCGGAGCCCGGCACGATCATGGCGTGCACGCCCGCGGCCACCTTGCGGCCCTCCGCCACCCGGGCGACCTCGCGCAGGTCTTCGATGCGCCCGTTGGTGCAGGAGCCGATGAAGACCTTGTCGATGGCGACCTCCGACAGCGGCGTGCCGGCCTCCAGGCCCATGTAGGCGAGCGAGCGCTCCATGGCCTGACGCTTGGCATCGTCGCGCGCCTCCTCCGGGCTCGGCACCCGTCCGGTGATCGGCACCACGTCCTCCGGACTGGTGCCCCAGGTGACCTGCGGGTCGATCTCGCCGGTGGCCAGCGTCACTTCCTTGTCGTAGCGCGCGCCGTCGTCGGAGGGCAGGGTCTGCCAATAGGCCAGCGCCTGTTCCCAGGCACCGGCCTTGGGCGCCATGGGGCGGCCCTTGACGTAGTCGTAGGTGGCCGCGTCCGGAGCGATGAGCCCGGCCCGCGCGCCGCCCTCAATGGACATATTGCAGACCGTCATGCGGCCTTCCATGGAGAGGTCGCGGATCGCCTGGCCGGCGTATTCGATGACATGGCCGGTGCCGCCGGCGGTGCCGATCCTGCCGATGATGGCGAGGATCAGGTCCTTGGCCGTCACGCCCAGCGGCAGGGCGCCGTCGACGGTGATGCGCATGTTCCTGGCCGGCTGCTGGATCAGCGTCTGGGTCGCCAGCACATGCTCGACCTCGGAGGTGCCGATGCCGAAGGCCAGCGCGCCGAAGGCGCCGTGGGTGGCGGTGTGGCTGTCGCCGCAGACGATGGTCATGCCCGGCTGGGTGAAGCCCTGTTCCGGCCCGATGATGTGGACGATGCCCTGGCGCACGTCGTTCATGTCGAAGATCGGCACGCCGAAGTCGGCGCAGTTCCGCTCCAGGGTCTCCACCTGGATGCGGCTTTCCTCTTCCTCGATGCCCTTGGAGCGGTCCGTGGTCGGGACGTTGTGGTCCGGCACCGCCAGGGTCGCCTCGGGCCGGCGCACCTTGCGCCCGGCAAGGCGCAGCCCTTCGAAGGCCTGCGGGCTGGTGACCTCGTGCACCAGGTGGCGGTCGATGTAGATCAGGCAGGTACCGTCGTCCTGGCGGTCGACCAGGTGGCTGTCCCAGATCTTATCAAAGAGGGTGCGCGGACCCTCGGCGTCTCGGGCGGACATGTCGTTCTCGTTCCTTGCGGCCGTTGCGTCCGGCCTTGTGGTTTCTAGCCCAGTGGTTTCTGGCCTAGTGGTTTCTGGCCTAGTGGTTTCTGGCCCTGTGATCTCTATCTGGCGATGAACTCGGCCATTGCGAGACCTAACGGTCGGTTTTCATGGCCGAAATTCGGGAGGCGGAGCATAGCGCCACGGGCCTGATCGTCAAAGGCTGTTCGCCCGCGCCCGCAACCCTAAAGGTCAAACGGAAAAGGCCCGCCGGCGCTTTCGACAAGCGGCCAGGCGGGCCCCTTCAGGGACTGTCCGGAAAGCCTTCCGGAGCAGAGGCCGGGGCTCAGCCCTCGGCCTTCTCCGCCTTCTTGGACTTGCTGCGCGCGGCCTTGGCCTTGGCGGCCTCTTCCTTGGCCGCCGCTTCCAGCTTGCCGCTGTGGCCGGTGGTCTGCTCGCGAATGCGCGCGGCCTTGCCGGTGCGCCCGCGCAGGTAATAGAGCTTGGCCCGGCGCACGTCGCCGCGGCGCACCACCTCGATGGACTCGATGCGCGGGCTGTAGAGCGGGAAGACGCGCTCCACGCCTTCGCCGTAGGAAAGCTTGCGCACCGTGAAGGCCGAGTTCAGGCCGCGGTTGCGCCGGGCGATGCACACGCCCTCAAAAGCCTGGACGCGCTCGCGGCTGCCTTCGCGCACCTTCACGTTGACCCGCAGCGTGTCGCCCGGGGCGAAAGCCGGCACCGCCTTGTCGGCGGTCAGCTTGCCGAGCTGTTCCTGTTCCAGTTGCTCGATGACGTTCATGGCTCTCAATCCTCAAACCCTCGCCCGGGCCCCCTGGCCTCAAGGCTTGTCCTTCCGGTAGCGCGCCCAGAGATCCGGGCGGCGCCGCTTTGTAATCTCCTCCGCCTGCGCCTGGCGCCAGAGGCGGATCCTCTCGTGGTGGCCGGAGGACAGCACCTCCGGCACCTTGCGGCCCTGCCATTCGGCGGGCCTTGTGTAGAGGGGGTACTCCAGCAACCCCTCAAAGGCATCGGCCCCGAACGACTCCTCGCCCGGGCTGGCCTCGTTCCCCATGACGCCTGGCAGCAGACGGATCACGGCATCCATCAACACCAGGGCCGCCGTCTCGCCGCCGGAAAGAATATAATCCCCGACCGAGACTTCCTGGACGTCGCGGGCCTCCAGGACCCGTTCATCGACCCCCTCGTAGCGGCCACAGAGCACGGTGACCCCCGGCCCTGCTGCCAATTCCCGCACCCGGTCCTGCGTCAGCAGACGCCCCCGGGGCGAAAGATAGAGGACCGGAGCTTCGCCCGCGGACCCTCCTTCGTCCTCCCGGGCCCTACGGGCCCAGGTTTCCTGCGCGGCGCCCAGCGCTGCATCGACCACATCGGGGCGCATCACCATGCCGGCGCCACCCCCGAAAGGGGTGTCGTCCACGCTGCGGTGTTTATCGCGCGCGAAATCCCGGATGTCCAGGACATCGAGCGCCCAGAGGCCCCTCTCCAGGGCCTTTCCCGCCAGACTTTGCCCCAACGGCCCCGGAAACATCTCCGGGAAGAGCGTCAGGACCAGTGACCGCCATGCCGCCACGGCATTTCCTCCCCCGACGCCCCCGTTCAACCGGCCTCAGGAACCGCCTGTCGGCCAGGGCGGCGCTTTATGCCGCCGGGAAGCCGCTTTGTCCAGCCCCCCAATCCACTCAGCCCCGGGCCTCAGCCTTCTTTGTCCCCGCCGTCTTTCTTCCCGCCGCCTTCGGTCTCCTCCGGCGCCAGCACCACCAGGCGGCCTGCGGCCAGATCGACCTCCGGCACTGCCGCTCGAGTGAAGGGCAGGATCCGGCTGCGCCCTTCGCCATCGACGATCTCCAAAAGGTCGCCGGCGCCGTAGTTCTCGACCGCCGCCACCCTTCCGATTTCGACGCCAGCCGGGTCCTCGGCCCTGAGGCCGATCAGGTCGGCGTGGTAGAAGGTCTCTTCCTCCTCCAGTGCCGGCAGGGCGGCCCGCTCCACGTAAAGCTCGGTGCCGTGCAGCGCCTGCGCCTGATCGCGGTCCGAAACGCCCGTGGCCCTGACCAGCACCACGCCCTTGGCCCGGCCGACGGCCTCCAGGGTCCAGCGCTGGCGGCCGGAGCGGTCGGTCACCGCGCCATAGGCGGCGACGTCCTCGGGCACTTCGGTGAAGCTCTTCACCTTCACCAGACCGCGCACGCCGTGGGCGCCGACCATGACCCCCAGGCAGACGCGATCCCCGTTCTTCGGGTCCCCGTCTTTCGGCGCGCGCGCCATGGCGGAGCCGCCCGAGCCAGGCCCGGCCGCTTACTCGGTTTTCGCCTCTTCGGCAGGGGCCTCTTCAGCAGCCGCCTCGGCGGGGGCTTCTTCAGCCGGGGCCTCCTCGGCGGGGGCCTCCGCCTCGGCCGCGGCGGCTTCCTCGGCGGCCTTCTTGGCCTCCTCGGCCTCCTGCAGGCGCTCCTGCGCCTTCTGACCCGGCTGGTTCTTCTTGGTCTGGCGCGGGATGCGGCGCGCCGGCGCCAGATCGGCGGCGGCCAGGAAGCGGCTCACCCGGTCGCTGGGGGTGGCGCCCACGGAGAGCCAGTGCTTGGCCCGCTCGGTGTTCAGGACGATACGCTCGGGATGGTCCTTGGCGACCATCGGGTTGTAGGAGCCGATGCGCTCGATGAAGCGGCCGTCGCGCGGGCTGCGGGAATCCGCCACCACGATACGATAGAAGGGCCGCTTCTTGGCGCCGCCGCGGGACAGACGAATCTTCAAAGACATTGCGGTTACTCTCTTTCTGCTTTCACGCTGATCTGTTCGGTGATCTCGGTTTGAGGGAAGGCCGAAGCGGCCCCTAGCCGAAGGGGTTGCCGCCGCCACCCGGCATCATTCCCGGCAGGCCGCCGCGCAGCATGCCCTTCTTGCCCATCTTCTGGACCCGCTTCATCACGCGGGTCGCGTCCTTGTGCTGCTTCAGCAGCTTGTTGACTTCCTGCACCGTGGTGCCGGAACCCTTGGCGATGCGCTGCTTGCGCGAGGCCTTGATGATCTCCGGCTTCTGGCGCTCCTTCGGGGTCATGGAGGACAGCACGGCGAGCTGGCGCTTCACCATGCCGTCGTCCAGCTTGGCCTTCTTGAGCTGCTGCATCTGGGCGCCGGACATGCCCGGCAGCATGCCCATCAGGCTGGAAAGGCCGCCCATCTTCTGCATCTGCTGGAGCTGCTTGGCGAAATCGTCGAGGTCGAAGGTGCCTTTCTGGAGTTTCTTGGCGAGCTTTTCCGCCTCGTCCTGCTCGATGGTCTCCGCCGCCTTTTCCACCAGCGAAACCACGTCGCCCATGCCGAGGATGCGCGAGGCGACACGGTCGGGATGGAAGCCCTCCAGGTCGTCCAGCTTCTCGCCGACGCCGATCAGCTTGATGGGGCAGCCGGTGACCGCGCGCATGGACAGCGCCGCACCGCCGCGGGCATCGCCGTCGACGCGGGTCAGCACGATGCCGGTCAGGCCCACCGTCTCGTTGAAGGTTGAGGCCACGGTCACCGCGTCCTGGCCGGTCATGGCATCGGCCACCAGCAGGCTTTCGTGCGGCTTGGCGGCATCGCGCACCGCCGCCACCTCGGCCATCAGCTCCTCGTCGATGGCCAGGCGCCCGGCGGTGTCCAGCATCACCACGTCGTAGCCTTCCAGCGCGCCGGCCTGCATGGCGCGCTTGGCAATCGCCACCGGCGGCTCGCCGGGCACGATGGGCAGGGTCATGACGCCGGCCTGCTCGCCCAGAACCTTGAGCTGCTCCTGGGCCGCCGGACGGCGCACGTCCAGCGAGGCCATCAGGACCTTCTTCTTTTCCCGCTCCTGCAGGCGGCGGGCGATCTTGGCGCAGTTCGTGGTCTTGCCGGCGCCCTGCAGGCCGACCAGCAGGATGCCGACCGGCGGCGTGGCGCGTAGATCCAGGCCGACGCTCTCGCTGCCCAGGGTCTCGACCAGGTGGTCGTGGACGATCTTGATGACCATCTGGCCCGGCGTCACCGAGCGCAGCACCTCCTGCCCGACCGCCTTTTCCCGCACCCCTTCGACGAAATCCTTCACCACCGGCAGGGCGACGTCGGCCTCCAGCAGGGCGACCCGCACCTCGCGCAGCGCGGCGGCCACGTCCGCCTCGCTGAGGGCGCCGCGCCGGGTCAGCTTGTCGAAAACGCCGGAAAGCCGTTCTTGCAGGCTGTCGAACATGGGTCTCGGTCGATCCTCAAAAAATCCTGCGCCAATGAAGGCGCCTCGGGCCAAAGCAGTTCGCGCCAGCGCGCGAAACTCGCGGACTGGCGGGGCCGCCCCGGGCATATGGGGCTTTCAGCCGGTTACGTCACCTTGGCCTGAACGGCGCGGAATTTAGGGGCCCGGGCCCGGGAGGTCAAGCACCTCCGCGATCTGACTTTCCCCTCGCACTCCGTCCGCCTGCAAACGAAAGCGGCCTGCAAACGAAAGCGGCCTGCAAACGAAAGCGGCCGCCCTTCCTGGGCGGCCGCATCGAAAAGCGCTTCTCGTCTCTGGGACGACACCCTCCCGTCCAGGGCGGCGTCCCTCTGCGTTCCGACCTCTCTGGTCAGTCGGCAGCCTGAATGTTCACCGCCTTGGGCCCGCGGGCGTCGGGCTGAACCTCGAACGTCACCTTCTGGCCTTCGACAAGCGGGCCCATGCCCGAGCGCTCGACGGCGGAGATGTGGACAAAGACGTCCTTGGAGCCGTCTTCCGGCGCGATAAAGCCGAAGCCTTTGGTGGTGTTGAAAAACTTCACGGTTCCCGTGATCATGGTCTGGGTCTTCCTTCGAACTGCAACTTAGTGCGCCCCGGAACGCTTCTGCCCGGGCCGAGTGAAAGCACAACAAGGTACAGGAAGGCTCAGGGACGGACGTTTACCGACCCACCCATCGAACTTTTTGAGATTTGGCCTCGCGAGTTCCGACCAGCGGCGGTGCAACCGATCCTGCGGCTTCTGACTTTGCGTCCGTCACCACCCATAGACCTAGGGGGTGCGGCGCGGGAAAGCAAGGTGAATCGGACCTGATTTTCCCGCTAATCCAAACGGATAGCCCTTTCTCCCGGAATCGACATATTAGCGTGTTCCCGGCTCTGCTTCGGGCGTTCCGAACTCGGCCCGCCGTTCGGCGAGGGCAAGACGCAGGTCACGCATCATGGTCTCCACCTCCCCAGTCAGCGCGGATACCGCGCGGGCGCCGGCCTCCTGCGCTGCCGCACGCCGCACGGCGGTGGTGTTGCCGGAGGTGGTGATCCGCTGCACCGGCTGCTCCGCCACCGCCGAAGCCATGCCGTAGGTGTAGCCGTTGCGCACGTCCACCAGCACCGCCTGGGCGGCACCCTGGGCCTCCACGTCTTCGGTGGGCAGGAAGAAGCCGATCAGCGCCAGCTTTGTGACCGCCAGCGGATTGCTCGTTTCCGCGGCGGTGCCGGAGGCCTCGTAGATCAGCACCGCGTCGAGATGCTGGCGCGCCGCGCCGAGACGCACTTCGCGGACGACCCGGGCAAGCGACGTCCGGTAGTCCCAGGCAAGGTTCCCCATAACGACACGCCGAGGGGCCTCCGGGGCCGCCAAGGCGGCAACCAGCGGCGAAACCGGAACAAACTCGCCATAGCCGTCTCCCAGCCGTTCCGCCAGGGCCATCCAGGCCTTGGCCTCGGCCGGCGGAATTGCGGTCAAACCCTGCGCGTCGATCCGCGCCAGGCCGAGCCGGGCCGGAAACCGCAACTGCGGTTCCACGTCGGCAGCCGCTGCTATGCCCTCATCGGTTCCCACAAGAACGTCGAGATCATGATCGCTCAGGTCATAGGTGGACAGATACTTCGACCCGGACGTTGTCTGGACCGTGTGCCCGCAGGCCGCCAGCACGGCGACGAGCGCCGCGGCACCGGCGGCTTTCAGGACGGTGTTCGGATGCATGGCTCTCCCCCTTCGCATTGCGGCGCGGCCCCCTGCCGCGCACGGCATTGCAATCCTCTCGCAGGAAATACCCGCAATGAGGGCGGTCCTGTGGCGAAAATGGGGCATGCGCCCCTTGGTTTCGGCCTATCGCAGCGGTAGGTTCGCCTCGCCGCCCTTTCCCGAGAAGGTGGAACGATGAAAACGACCCCGATTCAGGTGCGCATCCGGCGTTTCGCGGCTGCCGGGCTTGCTCTGGCCCTTGTCGGAGCCTGTGCAGGAACGCCGTCGCTGAACAACGCAGAGGTGACGGCCCTCACGCTCGCGACGCCCGCCGAGCTATCGCGCTTCGAGGCGGCCAAGGATCTCTATCACCGTCCTTTTGCCCTCCCGCCGGTCACGGTGATCGCACCGGACTGGCCGACCCTGCGGCTGGCGTTTCAATCGCAACGCCAGCTGTTCAATCCCTTGGAAGCCGGTCGGGGCAGCGCCTTGGTTTATCCCTGCTTAGCGGACCATCGCGACCGCGACCCCTACGGCCTCGCCTCACAATTCGTCCTTTGGCGCGGGCGCGTGGTGGACCAGCAAGCCTCTCAAGAAATCGCCGACTTGCTGGCGTCCGATTCGGCGCCCCAGGAGTACGTGGTGTTCTTCGATTACCGGTACTGGGATGTGCGGGAGCCACGCGACCAGGATGACCCGATAACGCTTCTCCCGCTTCAGGACGATCTCTGTGTCTCATTGCACAAGGCCCGCTATCCCTTTGCACCGAGCGTCGGCAAGCCTCTGAGAATCGCAAAAGACAGTGTCAACGAAGCCGTTGGCGATCTGCCGCGGCGCATACCGGTACCTCAGATACCCGCAAGGCCACCGCTCGAATCCAGGCAGTGAACGGGCCTTTGATCCGCCGCGTGAGAGCATGGCAACGGGGGCCGGACGATGCCGGCCCCCGTCGAAAATCGCTACAAAACTGGGAAAGAAAGCCCTCAGTTACAGGGGCATGAGCCTTCGCAGGACAACCCGTTGTCCGTGTCGTGGCAGTCGGTGTGCTCACCGGTAACCACGTCATAGAACTGGGCCCACCAGTGATCCTTGATGAAGACCTGCTCGACCTTGATATTGCCCGTAGATTGCGGGCCTGTGGGGCGGGGCGGCACCACCGGCTTCTTTTGCACCTGCATTTTCATCGTGGGGCTCTTCCTCGTGTCGGCTTCGGCGGGGCTGTTGAAGCCCGCCGACATGGTCAGCGCCACGAGGGCGGCGGCGGCAAGTCCGAGAAAGGTCTTCGTTTTCAAATTGCGCATGAGATCTATTCCTTGTTGCAGAAATAACTGGGCTCTGCCTCCACACAGCATCGATGCGGGAGACGGATGAAATCGTCTGGTTTGCGCCAAAAATCCGATGCGGCGAACATCAGGTATCGGGGAGGGATGAGGGCGAAAACCCGCAGATCCCCCTTAAACAAAGGCCTGTACTGAAATAGGTGCTGGTACGGAATCGGGTTCCTGTACTGGGCGCTGCCGAGGGATCGACGGGGATCGCGGTGGATCTTCAGGGATCGCAGGGGCAACGCGAAGGCGGCGGGCAAGGGGATACAAAGAAAGAGTGCCGGCGGGAACCCGAGAACACGCATGTATTCCATGCAGCTTTGCATTACGGCGGCCGGAGGCGCCGTCCGGTCCGGGATTCCGCGGATTTCAAAGCCGGGACTCCCCGCCTGTCCCTGAGGGGTTAGCCCGTCCTGGACTCTCCCGGCCCGGCGGTCCTATAACCCGCTTTATGAGCGCGCGGCCCTTCATCAAGATGCACGGCCTGGGCAACGACTTCGTGGTGGTCGATGCCCGGGACGAGGCCTTTGCGCCATCGGAGGCGCTGGCCCGCGCCATCGCCGACCGCCGCACCGGTGTCGGCTGCGACCAGCTGCTGATCATCGAGCCGCCGACCAACGCCGGGAACGGCAATGCCGACATCTTCATGCGCATCCGCAATCACGACGGCGGAGAGGTCGGCGCCTGCGGCAACGGCACGCGCTGCGTCGCCGCCCTGGTGATGGCGGAGACCGGGCGCGACCAGCTGACCATCGAGACCCGGCGCGGCCTGCTGGAAGCCCGCGCCGCCGGCCAGGGCCGCGTCACCGTCGACATGGGCGAGGCGCTGACCGGCTGGCAGGACATCCCCTTGAGCGAGGAGCGCGACACCCTGCATCTGGGCCTCGCCAGCGGCCCGCTGAGCGACCCCGTGGGGGTCAACATGGGCAACCCCCATGCGGTCTTCTTCGTGGAAGCCGTGGAGAGCCTGCCGCTGGAGCAGCTCGGCCCGGCCCTGGAGCACGACCCGCTGTTCCCGGAGCGCGCCAACATCGGCGCCGCCACGGTGATCGGCCCCAACCGCCTGCGCCTGCGCGTCTGGGAGCGCGGCGTCGGCCTGACCCAGGCCTGCGGCAGCGGCGCCTGTGCCGCCGCCGTCGCCGCCGCCCGCCGCGGCATCACCGGACGCAAGGTCGAGGTCGTGCTGGACGGCGGCGCGCTGGAACTGGAGTGGCGCGAGGACGGCCACGTGCTGATGACCGGGCCGGTGGCGACCGCCTTCACCGGCCTGCTGCCGGAAGGCCTGGCGCCGCAGGAGCTGCGGCCATGAGCAGCCGGCCCCAGAACGACACCGCGCGCATCCTCACCTTCGGCTGCCGCCTCAACGCCTACGAGTCGGAGGTCATGCGCGGCCATGCTGAGACGGCCGGGCTCAGCGACGCCGTCATCGTCAACACCTGCGCGGTCACCGGCGAGGCCGAGCGCCAGGCACGTCAGGCGATCCGCAAGGCCCGGCGCGAGAACCCGGGGGCGCAGATCATCGTCACCGGCTGCGCCGCCCAGATCGACCCGCAGGGCTTTGCCGGGATGGCCGAGGTCGACCGCGTGCTGGGCAACGAGGAAAAGCTGAAGCTGGAAAGCTTCCTGCCGGAGAGCGGCGAACCGCTGCTGGTGAACGACATCATGGCGGTCACCGAGACCGCGCCCCAGCTCATCGACGGCTTTGCCGAACGCACCCGCGCCTTCGTGCAGGTGCAGCAGGGCTGCGACCACCGCTGCACCTTCTGCATCATCCCTTACGGCCGGGGCAACAGCCGCTCGGTGCCGCTGGGCGAGGTGGTGCGCCAGGTCCGCAATCTGGTGGAGGGCGGCGTCGCCGAGGTGGTGCTGACCGGCGTCGACATCACGTCTTACGGCGGCGACCTGCCCGGGCGCCCGGCGCTCGGCCAGATGGTCCGCCGCCTGCTGGCCCAGGTTCCCGACCTGAAGCGCCTGCGCCTCTCCTCCCTCGACGCCATCGAACTGGACCCGGATCTGCGCCGCCTCATCGCCGAGGAGGAGCGGCTTATGCCGCACCTGCATCTCTCCCTCCAGGCCGGCGACGACATGATCCTGAAGCGCATGAAGCGCCGCCATTCGCGCAGCGAAGCCGTGGAACTGTGCCGGGCGTTGCGGGACCTTCGCCCCGACATCGTCTTCGGCGCCGACCTCATCGCCGGCTTTCCGACGGAGAGCGAGGCGATGTTCGAGAACTCCCTGGCGCTGGTGGAGGACTGCGGCCTCACCTACCTGCACGTCTTTCCCTATTCTGCGCGCAAGGGCACGCCAGCGGCGAAGATGCCGCAGGTTCCCATGAGCGCACGCAAGGACCGCGCCGCCCGCCTGCGCGCCGCAGGCGCCGCGGCGCTCGACCGTTTCCTCGACAGCCAGACCGGCCGGCCCGCCGCCGTGCTGATCGAAAAGCAGGAAGACGACGGCCGTTTCCTCGGCCACAGCGAGACCTTCGCCCCGGTGCTCCTTCAAAGCGCTGAGATCGGTGCGGTTGTCCAGGTCCGCATCACGGGACGGGACGGCGCGCGGCTGACGGCCGAGCCTCTGCACCAGCGGCTCTCCCCCGCAGCGTGAGCGACACGGCGGAGAAAAAAGGCGGCTGGTTCGCCCGCCTGAAGGCCGGGCTCACCCGCTCCTCCTCCAAGCTGGGCGACGGCATCGCCGGCATCTTCACAAAGCGCAAGCTGGACGACGAAGCGCTGGAAGAGCTGGAGGAACTGCTGATCACCGCCGACCTCGGCGTGGCGACCGCCACGCGCCTGACGGCGGAACTGGCCAAGACCCGCTTCAACAAGGACGTCGACCCGGAGGAGGTGCGCAGCGCCCTGGCGGAGGACATCGCTGGGGTGCTGGAGCCGGTGGCCCAGCCCCTGGTCCTGGACCCGGCGCAGACGCCCAACGTGATCCTGGTGGTGGGGGTGAACGGCTCCGGCAAGACCACCACCATCGGCAAGCTGGCCAGCCACTACCGCGCGCAAGGGCTCTCGGTGCGTCTTGCCGCCGGCGACACCTTCCGCGCCGCAGCCATCGAGCAGTTGAAGATCTGGGGCGAGCGCAGCGGCTGCCCGGTCGTGGCCGGCAAGCAGGGTGCCGATTCAGCCGGCCTTGCCTTCGAGGCCGTGGAGGCGGCCAAGGCGGCGGGCGACGACGTGCTGCTGATCGACACCGCCGGGCGCCTGCACAACCGTGCCGAACTGATGGCCGAACTGCAGAAGGTGGCGCGGGTCATCAAGAAGGTGGAGCCCAGCGCGCCGCACCACGTGGTGCTGGTGCTCGACGCCACCACCGGGCAGAACGCCCTCACCCAGGTCGGCACCTTCAAGGAGCTGGTGGACCTCACGGGCCTGGTGGTCACCAAGCTGGACGGCTCGGCGCGCGGCGGCGTGCTGGTGGCGCTGGCCGAGAAATACGGCCTGCCGGTCCACGCCGTCGGCGTCGGCGAAGGCGCCGAGGACTTCCGCCCCTTCACGGCCAAGGACTTCGCCCGCGCCCTGGTGGGGTTGGACCAGAGCGCTTAAATGAGACTGAGTCAGACGGCTTAGAAAACCCAGATCGCTCATGCTTTTTGTCTGATCATCACCAAAGATTGTTGAGCAGCACAAGAAGACGAAAATACATGGAGATCTAGCTTCGATCTAACTATCCGAAGCGGCGTGCGCTCAGTAGGTTGCTAGGGAAAGCCAATGCTATTTGAAGAGGTGCGATGCTACGTGTCAGTTGTCGTCGTCTAAATACGCAATTTTGAAGATCTCAGTCGCGTAGTACAGTTTAGGACTTTTCGTCTTCATTAACTCTTGAACGATTCCCATTTTAATTAAGGCATCCATGTCTGCCCGCGCAGTTGGATACGACACTTTGAGTTCGCGCCTCAAATCCTCATACCGAATCACTGGCGACGACATGAGATAGGGAATTAGGTGAACGAGGCGGTCACGCCCGTCATGGCTCTTTATGCGATCTTCATAGGAGTGCTTCAGGTCAAGTAGCCTGTTAATGCGCGTGATAGTTTCTTGGCCAGTTTTGATCGTCGCCTTGAGGCAAAATCCGATCCATTCGTCCCACTTGTTCTGGGCACTTACATTGAACAGATTGTCAATGTATTCATCCTTGTATCTTTCAAAGTACTCGCTGAGATAAAGCCAAGGCGAACCGAGTTCGCATCCTTTGTAGATCATTAGAGCGAGCAAGAGCCGCCCAACACGGCCATTGCCGTCACGAAAAGGGTGGATCGTTTCAAGTTGATAGTGAACCATGAACGAGCGTATTAGCGGATCTATATCCGCTTCTTCTTTCATATCCCGCTCAAGCTGGCCAATGAGCACCTGCAGATGTTCGTGGGGTGGTGGCGTAAATCTATGTTCAACACCGATATAGACTTGGTCTTGCCTAATTTGCCCAGGGCTCTTGTCGTCGCCCCTGACGCCTTTGAGAAGTATCTCGTGAAGCTGCCGGATGAACCATTCAGAAAACGGATAGCCATCTTCAACAAGCTTCTGCCCTGTTTCCAGCGCGGTTTGATAATTGAAAACTTCGCGCCAAGCATTAGCCGGATCCTTTGAGGAGTGGGGATCGCGGGGATCCTTTTCATAAGCTAACAATTCTGCTGGCGTAGCATATGTGCCTTCTAGACTGGATGATCGAAGGGCTTCGCGCTGGCGAAGGGGACGGGTTAACAAGGCATGATCAGGTAGTGTGCGGCCAGTTCCTCTTAGTTCTCCAAGCACTTCTCGTGCCTCAACCCAAAGTCTTATCAACTGCCCGGTCGGTTCCCAGTGACTAGGAAGGGGATTAGGCACAAACGCAAATTCTGTCCCGTTTGCAATGGAAACAAGCTGCCCGGTCGGTTCAGTGAATTTCGTGCTATCCATCTTTACACCCTACAGAGTAAGTATAAACCAATCCCATGAAAAATGCGTTTTAACCCTCTTCCTATACGAACACACCAACAACACATAAAAAAACGCATCGCTTTTTTATAACTCTTCAAAATCTTGGAAAAGCGCTTTCTAGTGAGTCTACATATTGCGGTGTAGCTCTCAGCGACCCCAATCAGAGTTCTGCCAACAATGAGCTCAATGGCAATCAGTTGGGTACGCCAAGGAGAGAAGGAGGTCTCCATATATAGGATAAAAAGCCTATATATGGAGACCTCCTTCTCCATGCCATTTCGTCAACTTAAAAGAGAAGACAACAACTACCAATCTGGCCGAGTGCGAAGTACCGAAGCCCGACGCGGCACAATGGATGGCAGGGTGAGATCAACGGCGTACTAAGGTTTTTGATCACGCCGCCACCTCGAACGGCGCATCGAACGGCGTTGCAGGGCCCGGCGGGACGATGCCGGGGTTGGTGATGCCCAGGTCGTCGTAGTAGTGCCGCTTCACGTGGTTCAGCTTCACCGTCTCGGCGACGCCAGGCCAGGCGTAGAGACGCTTGGTGTGGCGATCCAGGTTGGGGTAGTCGGCGAGGCGCCGGGCGTTGATCTTGAGGGCGCCGGCATAGGCCGCATCGAGGCGCACCAGCGTCGGGAACAGCAGCCAGTCGACCTCGGTCGCGGTCTTGCCCAGCAGATAGGGCCGACCGTCAGAGAGCTGATCTTCCAGCGTGTCGAGGGCGGCATAGAAGTCGGCCAGCGCCCGGTCGTAGGCCTGCTGGTCGGCGGCGAAGCCGGCGCGGTAGACGCCGCCGTTGACGCGGCGACGGATCATCCCGCCCAGGGCGTCGATCTCGTCGCGCAGCCGCGCCGGATAGAAGCTGCGTCCGCCTTCGCCGAAGGCGGCGAAGCCCAGGTCCAGCATGCGCATGATGTCGGCGGATTCGTCGCTGACGATGGTCTCCTCCCGCCGGTCCCAGAGCAGCGGCACGGTCACCTTGCCGGTGTAGTCGCTGCGCGCCTTCCCATAGATCTGCCACAGCGCCTGATGGCCGCCGGCATGGTCCACCGTCACCTCCGGAAAGGCCGGGTCCGGCGTGAAGGTCCAGCCGCCGGGCCCGCCCCAGCGCGGATGCAGCACCGAGACCGGCAGCACCTTTTCCAGGCCCAGCAGGCGGCGGTAGAGAATGGTGCGGTGGGCGAAGGGGCAGGCGTAGGAGACATAGAGGTGGTAGCGCCCCGGCGCCGCCGGAAAGCGCGCCGTCGGATCGGCGCTGACCCAGTCGCGGAAGAGGTTCTCCGGCTGTTCGGACCGGGCGCGGTCGTAGGCGTCGCGGTCGATGACGCGGGAATGCCAGACGCCTCTGATCAGGGCTTTCATGATTGCTGTGCTCCGTTTTTTTGTTTGGTTCTGAGAGAGCTGCCCCGAGCCTCGCCGTTGGCGGAGACTCGGGGGCGGCCTCTGTGCGCAGAGTCCGTTCAGGCTCAGGAGGTCTGCGTCGCAGCCTTCTGCTGGCTGAGGAAGGGCAGCTTCACGGCGTGGGCACCGTCGCCCAGAAGGGCCTGCACCACGGCCGCCGCCGCGAGGAAGACCGGATACTCCCAGCCGCCGCCTTCGGCGGAGAAGAGCCAGCCGTTGCCGGCGTGGACCCAGGTGGCGCCCAGCAGCACCGGCAGGAGGGCGACCGAGACGAGGCGGGTCTGGATGCCGAGGATCAGGGCGATGCCGCCGGCGATCTCGGCGAAGATGGTCAGGTAGGCGGCGATGGCCGGCAGGCCGAGGGATTCGAAGAAGCCGACCGTGCCCGGCACGGTGAAGACGAAGACCTTCAGGTAAAGGCTGTGGGCGAGAAACATGACGCCGAGGGCGACCCGCAGGGTCAGGGCGGCGTAGGGGGCGGTTCTGGTGTCGATCATGGCTCGGTTCCTTGGTCTTGAGGGATCGGGGGCTTGAAGCTTTCTGCTCCGCGCCGCCACGCCGCCGTCGCCGGCCGCGGGCGCCTTGTTCTGCCTCCCGATCTATGATTTGCTTTCGCGCAAGTCGATTGCAGAAGTACGCAAAGTTCTATTGCATGAATGCAAATACAGACCTGACCGCCGATCTGCGCACCCTGCTGGCCATCGCGCGGGAGGGCAGCCTGGCCGGCGCTGCGCGGCGCCTGCGGGTCAACCACTCCACCGTTTTCCGGCGTCTGGCCGCCATCGAGGCGCGCCTCGACACCCTGCTGTTCGAGCGCCGGGACGGCAGCTACGTCACCACCGCTGCCGGCGAAGACCTGCTGCGCACGGCCGAACGGGTGGAGGCCGAGGTGGAGGCGCTGGAACGGCGCCTCAGCGGCCGCGACCTGCGCCTGACCGGCAGCCTGCGCCTGACCGCCCCCGACGACATCGCCGAGGTGCTGCTGATGCCGGCGCTGGCCGCCTTCCGCCGCTCCTATCCCGACATCACCGTGGAACTGGTGATCGACAACCGCATGTTGAGCCTGACCCGGCGGGAGGCCGACATCGCCCTGCGCCCGACCCGTGAGCCGCCGGAGACCCTGGTCGGGCGGCGCATCGCGACCCTGGCCTCCACCGTTTATCGCGCGTCATCGGCGACACGCGTTGGAGACAAGGACCTTGCTACAGAGCCCTGGATCGCCTGGGACGAGGGCGCGGGCCCGCCGCCAGTCGCACGCTGGCTGGAAAGCCGCATCGACCGCAACGCGGTCGTCTATCGCTCCAACTCCCTGCTGAACCAGGCGAGCGCCGCCCGCGCCGGACTGGGCCTGGCGATCCTGCCCTGCTTTCAGGCCGATCCCGATTCGGGTCTGCAGCGGGTGATGGACCCGCCGGCGGAGCTGGACACCGGGCTCTGGCTGCTGACCCATCCGGACCTGCGCCGCGCGGCGCGCGTGCGCGCGCTGCTGGACCTGCTCTACGAGACGCTGAAGGCGATGGAAGAGCAACTCTGCGGGGGCACCGGCCGTTGATCGCGGGCGGCAGAGCGACTGCAACCAAAAGGTTTTGTTAACGACCCAGCGTTTAGCGTTGCGCGACCACACCAGCACCACTCCGGGACTGTCCCCATGATGGGCGCCGCAGCAGAGCTAACCGCCTCCACGAGCGCCGACGGCGAATCGCTCTGCGCCAGCATTCTTGTGAACGAAGCGCCCGCTGTTTCCCCTCAGACCAGTTGCGCCGAGGTGCACGCCATGCTGCACGGCGACAGCTCGATCCTGGCGGTTGCCGTGGTGCGCGGCGAGCGGCCCATCGGGCTGGTCGGCCGCCTGGAGTTTCTCGCCAACATGGCGCGGCCCTTCTGGCCGGAGCTGTTCAACCGCAAGCCGATCACCAAGCTGATGGACCCGGCCCCGCTGATCGTGGAGTGGGACCGGCGCATCGACCAGATCGGCGACGTGCTGCTGTCGTGCAAGCCCAAGGCGATGATCGACGGCTTCATCGTCACCCGCAACGGCGCCTACAACGGTGTGGCCACAGCCACGGAGCTGATGCGGATGACCACCACCATTGCCCGCCAGCGCTTCGAACGCCTGAGCGGCGCCCTGCATCAGGTCACCGAGGCCAACGCCGCCAAGGCCAAGTTTCTCGCCAACGTCAGCCACGAACTGCGCACCCCGCTGAACGCCATCATCGGCTTCTCGGACCTGTTGAGCCGCCGCCTCTACGGGCCGCTGACGGAGCAGCAAAGCGAGCATGTCGGCTACATCAACCACAGCGGCCAACTGCTCTTGAGCCTGGTCGACGATCTGCTGAACCTGTCCGTCGCAGAAGCGCAGCAGATGGAGCTGCACGAAGAGACCGTCGAGCTGCGCGAGCTCTCCGCCGCCTGCGCAAAGCTCGTCGAGCCGCGCGCCGCCAAGGCGGACATCGCCCTGAAGACCGAATTGGGCGCGCAGGCTCTGGCGCTGCGCGTCGACGAGGTGAAGCTGAAGCAGATCCTGCTGAACCTCCTCACCAACGCGGTGAAGTTCACGCCGGCCGGCGGCGAGGTCCGCCTCAGCCTGGCCACCACTCTTGATGGTGAGATCCGCGTCGTCATCGCCGACAACGGCATTGGCATCCGCGAGGAGGACATCAAGGTCATCCTGCAGCCCTTCGGACAGGCCCACGACAAGCGCGCGCACCCGCATCAGGGCGCCGGCCTCGGCCTGCCGCTGTCCAAGGCGCTGATCGAACTCCACGGCGGCACACTGCTTCTGCGCAGCCAGCTGAACTTCGGCACGGAAGTCGAGATCCGCCTGCCGGCCGAACGCCGGGTCACCGACCGCGGCGCCGAGACGGACGCTGCCGGCGGCGGTCAGAAGGATATCGCCTGACCCCGGTTATGCCTTTGCGAGGCCCCCGGCCGGACACCGCTGCGCCGCAGGCCACCCCAATCGGCCCTTGACCCCTTGCCGGCAACCGCACATCTAAGCAGCTTTGTCAGCGATCCCGATGGATCCGCAGCCGATGCAAGAAGGGGCCGGTCATGCCGTCTAGTTCCGAATCAACGCCACCGGTCGCACTCGCCCGCCTGCAGCGGCTGCTCGAATCGAAGGGTATGCAGCGGGCGATCACCGGCCTCATCCTGGTGAACGCAGCCATACTGGGGCTTGAGACCTCGGCCAGCGTCATGGCCGAGATCGGCCCCATCCTGCTGCTGTCGGACCGCATCATCGTCGGCGTCTTCGTTGTCGAGATCCTGGCCAAGCTGCTGGTCTACCGGCTCGGCTTCTTCAAGAACGCCTGGAACGTTTTCGACTTCACGGTGGTCGCCATCAGCCTGGCGCCGGCCTCGGCCGCCTTCTCGGTGCTGCGGGCACTGCGCGTGCTCCGGGTGCTGCGGTTGATCTCCGTCATTCCCTCGATGCGCAAGGTCGTCCAGGCGCTGCTGCAGGCCATTCCCGGCATGGGCTCCATCGCCGCGCTGCTGGGCCTGCTCTACTATGTCTTCTCGGTGATGGCGACCAAGCTGTTCGGCGCGGCCTTTCCCGACTGGTTCGGCACGCTCGGCGCCTCGGCCTACTCCCTGTTCCAGATCATGACCCTGGAAAGCTGGTCGATGGGCATCGTGCGCCCGGTCATGGATGTCTTCCCCTTCGCCTGGGCCTTCTTCGTGCCCTTCATCCTCGTCACCACCTTTGCGGTGCTCAACCTCTTCATCGCCATCATCGTCAACGCGATGCAGAGCCAACACGACGCGGAGCGCGAGCAGGCCTTCGAGGAGATCACGCGGCAGTCCCATGGCGATGCGATGCGCCTGGAAGACGACATCAAGGCGCTGCACCGCGAGGTGCAGCAGATCCGCAGCCTGCTGGAACGGCAGGGCTCCTGACCCTCCGGACCCCTCAGTTGGCGACGCAGGGCCGGTAGAGAGCCAGCGCGTAAGCCGCCGCGCCGTCGCCTTTCAAGGCCTGGCGCGCCGGGTTCTCCTGAAGATGCCGGTCGACGGTCGCCACCAGTTCTTCCAGGCTCTCGTCGCCCTTCAGGCAGGCCTGAATGCCATCGACGCGTGCACCCGCGCCGCCCAGAACATCGGCGATGGCCATGATGTAGCCGTGGCAGCGGCCACGGGCCGCCGGATCCTTCGCGCTGCAGTCGGCCAGCAGTTCGGCGCCGCTGCGAAACCGCGGCAGTTCGTGCGAGAACAGCGGTTCGGCGGCCCGCGCTGCGCCCCCCGAAAAGCTGGCCGACACCAGAGCCAAAGCAAATGCAAGGCTCGCGGAAAGTCCTGCGCGGCCCCCTTGCGCCCTTTGGCGCAGTGGCTGTTGCATGATCCTCCTCCCGCCGCCGGTTCTTGTTCTTCTTGCTGCCGCGATCCTTGACCGGAATGCGGCGCGGCCCCTATTCCGGTCCGGCGGCCTCGACCGGGTTGCTGCGTGGCGCGAAGACGTCTTGCTCGCGCACCGCGTAGTGGTCCTGCAGCGCCCAATGCACCGAGGGAAAGGCAAGGTCCTCCCAGGGGATAGCCTGCCAGTTAAAGAGGTCGAGTTCGAGCGTTTCCACCCCGGCGCGGACGTCCGGGGAGACGAGGCGGGCCCTGTAGATCAGTTGGATCTGCGAGATCCTCGGGATCGCGTAGACCGCGAGAAGCTGATCGATGGCGATGTCCGCATGCGCCTCCTCCCACGCTTCGCGGCGGGCGCCGCTGGCCGCATCCTCATGCTGCTCGAGATAGCCGGCCGGCAGCGTCCAGTAGCCGCGGCGCGGCTCGATGGCGCGCCGG
Organism: Rhodospirillales bacterium BBD 1991-14; assembly: GCA_001657395.1. GTDB lineage: Bacteria > Pseudomonadota > Alphaproteobacteria > Kiloniellales > Kiloniellaceae > Pelagibius. The sequence continues at coordinate 25,025 of LYSY01000002.1, forward strand.
CACAGCAGGATGCGTTCCTGCCAGGTGGCGACGGAACCGACGACGATCTTGGGATTCTCGTAGTTGATGAAGCCGCAGTCGCGGCAGACGAGGCGCTGACGGTCGTCGCCTTCGGGAACCCGCGGTTCGAAGCGGTCGTCCTGCGTCTGCGCCGGGGTCGGTGTCCTCGTTGGAGAAGGCTTTTCTGCGGTCATCCAGGTACTGTGACCCAGCCTTTCGGAGACCACAAGCAGGGCACCGGCAACACGGAAAAGGCGCCAACAGCCAGACCGCCCGGGAACGGACCAGTGGGGGGCTTCAGGCTTTCAGGTCGACGAAAGTCCCGCGCGGAATGAAGCGGCCCGGCTCCGGCGGGCCGGCCGGCTCGTTGCGGGCGGGGGCCCCGCCGCCGAGATCGCTGGCCATGGCCTTGGACGTCTGCGAAGACGCGAGGCCGGCGGCGACGGAGGTGCCGCTGCCAGCCGTCTGGCCGCCCAGGGTCTTGAGCATCGCAAGGGTGAGCGGCGAACTGCCGGGCGTGATCTGCATCGCCCGACTATGCCGTCAGCCGGTTAAGGAGCGGTGAAGGCCCCCGGGGAAGGGGGGCGGCGGCGGCCGAACCAAAGCCGCAGCCCCTGCAGGACCGCCAAGCGAAGCCGCCAAGCAAAGCACTTGCCGCATATAGTCAAAATTAACCAGCTTACCCCACACTATTCGGTATCGTTTGATAAAGAGCTTGCACGCAAAAGGCGTTTATTTAGAGCGATTAATCGCTAAGCGTTTGATACGCTTAGGTTCTTGGCGGCAAAGCGGAAAAGGGCCCGCCATAGAGGTTGCTCTCGTATTCCACCGCCGAAGTAGAGCGTGTAGTTACGATTCCCAGTTCTCATGCGAAGCGGCAGTTCAGCGTATTTCCTCAAGGTTCCAAAAGTTTAGCCAACCAAACTTCACATTATTTTTACCTTGTTTTATTATTCTATTAGAGATTTGTGCCAAATTGCTCCGAAGCTCCCTCGTCTTCGATCCACGGGCGCACGCGAGGGGCTGAGAGGATTATTCCGATACTGCGCAGCGGATCAGGGTGACCTTTGATGGAAGATCGGGATAGGGATCTTCACGCGCTTTTGCAGCTTGCGCTCAACAAGTCGATCGAAGGCCGCGAGCAGCTGTCCTCGCAGATCGCCCAGCTTTCCATGGATCGCGACCACATGCTGAGCGACCATGAGCGCGACCTGATCTCGCAGATCCTCGACAAGCTGATCCACGAGTTCGAAGTTCCCATCCGCAGCAAGCTGAGCGAGCGCCTGTCCCGCAATCCGGCCGCCCCCCGCGCCCTGGTAATCGCCCTGGCCAACGACGAGATCGATGTCGCCCGCCCGGTGCTGCTGCGCTCGACCCTGCTGTCCGATGACGACCTTATCCGTGTCATCCAGCACCGCAGCCGCCAGCATCAGATCACCATCGCCAGACGGCGCGAGCTCAGCGAAGAAGTCTCCGACGAGCTGGTGAACACCAAGGACAACGACGTCATTGCCACCCTTCTGGCCAACCACAGCGCGCGGATCTCCGAAGCGACGCTGGCCTACCTCACCGAACAGGCCGAACACATCGACGAGTTCCAGGAGCCGCTGGTCCGGCGCCGCGATCTCACCGACGACCTGGCCATGCGGCTCTATTGGATCGTGGCGGCCGGCCTGCGGGCCGAAATCCTGAAGACCTACGACGTGCACCCGACGGCGCTGGACGACGAGGTGGAGGCAGCCGTCCTGGAAGTTGCCCAGGACAAGATCACCAAGTCCAACGGGGCCGGGAACCTTGAAACCACCGCTGCCGACCTGGCGCGCTGCATGGCATCTGAACAAAACGTCAATGCTGCCCTGCTGATCAAGACTATTCGGCAAGGCGAAGTGCCGCTTTTTGAGGCTCTTTTCGAAGAATGGAGTGGGATTTCGATGCCGCGGCGCGCCGAAGTGCTTTATGGTCCCGGTGGGGAGGGCCTGGCGATTGCCTGTCTGGCGTTGGGGGTTTCGAAGCAGGACTTTGCAACCTTGTTTCTGCTGACCCGCAGTGCCGGCGGCGGCAGCCGCAGGACATCACCGGGGGACCTGTCGCGGGCGACACGGATCTACGATCAGGCAAGCCGTGAAGACGCTGAACACGTTCTGCGATCCTGGCAGCGCGACAAAGGGTTCCAGGCGGCTGTGGAAGATGTTGCGATGAGCAAGGCGAAACAGGGCTGAGTTGAGCTGGTGAAGACCGACGCAGGCAAGCCGACAGTGGTCTCGCGCAGCGCCGAAGCGGGCGGGGCGGCCCAGTCTGCGCACCAGTCCGCGCACCAGTCTGCTCATGCATCGGCTCCTTCGCCTGCCGCCGGACCGGTCGGCAGCGAAGACGAAAGCCTGGTCGCGATCCTGCAACGCGATCTTCTCGACGACGGCCCGCCGACCTGCATTGTCGACGCCGAAGGCGCCATCACCTACGCCAACAAGGCCTTCGAGCGCATTCGCGATGCGCTGGCCGCCGCCGACGCCCTGCCCAACCAGTCGGCCCTGGGCGCCTGGCCCCAGGGGCCCGGCTCCTCCCCCGTGGCGGTCAGCCAGGAACACAAGCTGATCCTCGACGGGCGCACCGAGTACTTCCGCGCCAAGCGGCGCGCGATCCGCGGCGCCGACGGCAGCCTGAAAGCGACCGCCCTGGTCTATGAACCGACCACCAAGCTGAAGGCGACGGCAACGGCGCTTGTTCAGGCCACCACACGCCTGGACGACACGACGCGCCTGGTCTCCGACTGGGTCTGGGAGACCGACAGGGATCTCGTGCTGACCTTCGTTTCGCCGCGGGTGCACGATGCGCTCGGCTACCATCCGCGCGAACTGATCGGCCGCGCCCTGACCGAATTGCCGGTGGAGCGTTCCATAAAGCTGACCGGCCTCGTCACCTCGCCACAGCATGCGCCCTTCCGCGATATCGAGGTGGAGGTCCTCAACAAGGAGGGCGCCCGCCTGCTGTTCCGCCTCAACGGCCTGCCGGTCTACTGCCCGGACAGCGGCGCCTTCCTGGGCTACCGCGGCACGGCGGAGAACGTCACCGCGCTGCGCCAGCGCGAGGACGCGCTGATCAGCGCCAAGGAAAGCGCCGAACTGGCCAACCGCGCCAAGACCGAGTTCCTGGCCAACATGAGCCACGAACTGCGCACCCCCCTGAACGCCGTCATCGGCTTCTCGGAGATCATGGAAAGCGAACTGCTGGGCCCCCTGGGCAGCACCCAGTACAAGAGCTATGCCGCCGACATTCACGAAAGCGCCCAGCATCTGCTGACGCTCATCAACGACATCCTGGATGTCGCCAAGATCGAGGCCGGCGCCCACGAGCTGCGCGAAGAGGTGATCGACCCGCGCGATATCATCGGCGCCGTGCGCCGCCTGGTGGCCGAGCGCGCCAAGCGCGCCGAGCAGACGCTGGAGGTCAGCCTGCCCGACGATCTGCCGCGTCTGCGCGCCGACGAGCGCAAGCTGAAGCAGGTGCTGCTGAACCTGCTGTCCAACGCCATCAAGTTCACGCCGCAGGAAGGCACCATCGAACTCGCCGCCCGCCGGGACGCGGACGGCGGCTTCGTCTTCCAGGTAAGCGACACCGGCATCGGCATTGCCGAGGACGACATCCCGCGCGCCTTTGCGCCCTTCGAACAGGTCGACAGCCGCCTGAACAGACAGTTCGAAGGCACCGGCCTGGGCCTGCCGCTGTCTGCCGGCTTCGTGAAACTGCACGGCGGCCGCCTGGACCTGGAAAGCGAGCCGGGCATCGGCACCAAAGCCATCGTGCGCCTGCCGCCCGAGCGGGTGCTTTAAGCCTCCGGCTGCCCTGCGCGGCCTGCAGGGCTCCCATGCAGACGAACATTTCCTGCTGACGCCGCCACGGCGCGGACGTTAGCCTTTTGCCCACCATGCCTAACAGCGACGCCACGGGCGAAGATGTCACGGGCGAAGCCGCCCGGCCCGGCGGGTTCGGTTCGCCGCGCGGAGCCGCCCTGACCGGCCTGCGCGAGGCCATCGGCGTGCCGGCCCTGGTGCTCGGCGCCTCCTACCTGGGCTTCGGGGCGCTGATCCAGGGTGCCGGGCTGACGGTCTGGCACGGCCTGTTCTCCACCTTCACCGGCTGGGCCCTGCCCGGCCAGATCATCCTGGTGGAACTCTACAGCCTCGGTGCCGGGCTGCTGGTGGTCGCCGCCGCCGTGGCCATGACCAACGCGCGCCTGCTGCCCATGACCGTCGCCCTGATGCCCTATCTGCGCGCGCCGGGCACACCGCGCTGGCACTACTACCTCTTCGCCCACTACGTGGCGGTGACGGGCTGGGCGGCGGCGATGCGGCGCTGCCCGTCCCTGCCGGAGGATCAGCGCCTGCCCTACTTCGCCGGCTTTGCTGTGGCACTCTGGGCCATGTGTCTGGTCACCACGGCGGTCGGGTTCTTCCTGTCGGACCTGCTGCCGGGCTATGTCACCCTCGGCCTGGTCTTCCTCAATCCGATCTACTTCATGCTCGTCTTCGTCGCCGACGCCAAGCACCGCGCGCGCATTCTGGCGCTGGCCGTCGGTGCCCTGGCCGGGCCGTTGATGCACATGGTCTCCGCCGACTGGGGCCTGCTGCTCACCGGGGTGCTGGCCGGCAGTCTCGCTTTCTTCGGCGACCGCCTGTGGAGCCGCCGCCATGTCTGACGCCCTGTCCGGAGCGGCCCTGATGGAGGGTATCCCCCTGATGGAGAGCGCCCATTGGCCCGTCGTCCTGATGGTCGCCGGCGCCCTGGTGACCTACTTCTGGCGCGCCCTGGGCGTCGCGCTCTCCGGGCGCATCGATGCCGGCAGCCCGCTCTTCGAATGGGTCGCCTGTGTCGCCTATGCCATGCTGGCCGGCCTCATCGCCCGCATGATCGTGCTGCCCAACGGACCGCTGGCCGAGGCCGCCGCCGCCGACCGCATCGCCGCGGCGGTCATCGCGCTGGCCATCTTCTTCCTTGCCCGACGCAACATCGGCCTGGGCGTGGCCGCCGGCGCCGGCGCGCTGGTCCTGATGACCCTGGGCCGCAGCTGGCTGCTGTAGACCGGCTACCATGGGACCGGCTTTGACGGTACGGCTTTGAGCGCATCGGCCCTTTGGTGTATCACCCCTTTGTTGGATGACCTCGGGGGACGGCAGCGAGGAGTGGTATGAGCGATCTACTGGACGGCTTCCTGGACCCCCTGGGCCGCGAGGCCTTCTTCGGCGACGTCTTCGGCACCACGCACCGGCACTTCCCCGGAACGCCGGAGCGCACGGCCGCAATCATGACCCTGGCGCGGCTGAACGAGCTCATGTCCATGACCTCGGTCTGGACGCCGGAGACCATGAAGCTCTATCTCGACCTGCAGCCGGTCGCCACCGCCGACTACTGCACCCGCGTGCCGTCCATGCAGGGCGGCGGCGCCCTGCGCCCCGATCCCGACAAGGTACAGGACTGGATCGCCAAGGGCGCCTCGGTCATCCTCAACGACATCGACGCGCTGGCACCCGGCGTGCGCGCGCTCGCCAACGACCTGCAGAGCGCGACCGGGGGGCGCAGCCAGGCGAACCTCTACTTCTCCATGCATCAGCACAAGGCCTTCGGTCCGCACTGCGATGTGCACGAGGTCTTCGCCGTCCACTGCGCCGGCGAGAAGACCTGGAACATCTACGAGGCCCGCGACGACGCGCCGGTGAACCACCCGGCCTTCAAGCCCTCCGACGAGGAGCGGGCGCGCCGCGCCGGCAAGGTGGTCGCCCAGGTGGAGATGAAGCCGGGCGACCTGCTCTACATTCCCCGCGGGCTCTACCATGACGCTCTGGCCTCGGAGAACGGCGCCATTCACATCGCCTTCGGCGTGACCCTGCCCAAGCCCCTCGACCTGCTGCCGATCATCTGGGACGCGGCGATCCAGGACCCCTGGATGCGCAGCGACCTGCCCCGCGCGATGGACGCCGAGGCGCTGAAGCAAACACTGGCGCGCATGGGCGAGACCATTGCCGGCGCGCTCAACTCAGATGGCGCCCGCGAAGTGGCGGGCAAGGCCATCGAGACCTGGCCCTATGCCTTCAAGGGTTACGGCCTGGAGGACCTGGTGGCGGCGGAGCCGGCCACGCCGGCCAAGGAGGAAAGCGGCTACCGCGTCAGCAGGCAGGTGAAGGTGACCCGCCACAACGGCAAGCCCTATCTCTCCGACGGCAAGCAGCAGGTGGAGATCCCCTCCGACGTCGCACAGCAGGTCAGCTTCATCATGACCCGCGAGCGCGTCACCGAAGCGGCGCTGCAGGCCGAGTTCCCGGAGATGAGCGAAGCCGCCGTCGCCGAGCTGTTCCGCAACATGAAACAGATGCGCGTCATCGCGTGACCGCTTGCGCAGCCACGCGGGCCATGCTGTGCTGCATGCCCAAGCCAAACGCAACAAGACCATACTGAACGCGCGGCCTCATGATCGACCAAGCGACGCTGATCACCTATCTGGCCATCCTGCTGGGCTTTGTCTTCATCCCCGGCCCTGCCGTCCTGCTGACGCTGGCGCGGGCGAGCACCGGCGGCACCCGGGTCGGCCTGGCGACGGGCCTGGGCATCGCCGCGGGCGACATCATCCACACCCTGATGGCGGTGATCGGTATTTCCGCGATCATCCTCGCTTCGGCCTTTCTCTTCACCCTCGTCAAGTACCTGGGTGCGGCCTACCTGGTCTATCTCGGCATCCGTGCGATCCTGGAGAAGGTCGATGTCAGCCAGCCGGCGGCTGCTCCGGCGCTGAGCCCTAAGGCCGCCTTTCGCCAGGCTGTCCTCGCCGAGGTGCTGAACCCCAAGTCCGCCCTCTTTTTCCTCGCCTTCCTGCCGCAGTTCGTGAATCCGGCAAACGGTGCCGTGTCGCTGCAGCTGGTGATCCTGGGCGTGCTCTTCGTGCTGATGGGGCTGGTGAGCACGGTGGCAGTGGCGCTCGGCGCCGGCAGCCTCAGCACCTTCCTGCGCCGCAACCCGCTGGTCCTGCGCTGGCAGGGCAAGGTGGTGGGCACCATCTACTGTGCACTCGGCGTCCGCCTCGCCCTCCAGGAGAAATAGGACTTCGGCGGCTTACGGCAGGCCGCCGACGATGCCGCGGAACTGGTCCTCCGGGAAGGCGCGCAGCGTGGTCGTGCGCACGTTGCCCAGGGAGTTCAGGGTCAGGGTAAACCTCGCCGCCGCCTCGGCATCGGGAAACTCCGAAAAGGCGACGATGTCGTAGCCGCCCATGGTGAGGTAGAGCTCCCCCAGTTCGCCGCCGAGCTTCTTGGCCAGCAGGCGCACGCCGTCGACGCGCTTGGGGGCATCCTTGATCGCCTTGATGCCCTGGTCGGTGTAGGTCACGAGTGAGATAAAGGTCGCCATCTGCCTGCTCCTCGCTGTACTGCATCGTTGATCTCTTGCAGCCCGCAGAGCGGGACGCGGCACAGCCGCGCCGGATCATGCGGCGGGTCCCCGTCGGCGAGGATAGCACATCAGCGAAAAGCCGGGGCGCAAAGGCGCCGCAATGGAGACTCTAGGCCGCGTCTTCCAACGCCTTGACGCCCGGCAGGGTCTTGCCCTCCAGCCATTCCAGGAAGGCGCCGCCGGCGGTGGACACGTAGGAGAAATCGTCCAGCACCCCGGCGTGGGCCAGCGCCGCCACGGTATCCCCGCCGCCGGCGACGGAGAGCAGCTTGCCCTCCCCGGTCAGCGCCGCGGCCGCCCGCGCCACGGTGTTGGTGGCGGCGTCGAAGGGCGGCACCTCGAAGCAGCCGAGCGGGCCGTTCCAGACCAGCGTCGCGCAGTCGCCGAGGCGCCGCGCCAGGTGCTCCGCCGTGGCCGGGCCGAGGTCCAGGATCATCTGCCCCGCCGGCACGGCCTTCACCGAGACCACTTCGGTGGAAACGCCCGCCCCCAGTTCCCCTGCCACCACCGCGTCGGTGGGCAGCACCACGTCGCAGCCGGCGTCCTTGGCCTTGGCGAGGATCTCCCTGGCGGTCTCGGCCATCTCGTGCTCGCAGAGCGAGCGGCCGATATCGACGCCGACGGCATTGAGGAAGGTGTTGGCCATGCCGCCGCCGATCACCAGCATGTCGACCCGCGAGACCAGATTGCCCAGCAGATCGAGCTTGGTGGAGATCTTGGCGCCGCCGACCACGGCGGCCAGCGGCCGCCTGGGCTGCTCCAGCGCCGAGGCCAGATGCTCCAGTTCCGCCTGCATCAGGCGCCCTGCCGCCGCCGGCAGGCGCCGGGCCAAGCCTTCGGTGGAGGCATGGGCGCGGTGGGCGGCGGAGAAGGCGTCATTGACGTAGAGCTCGCCGAGGCTCGCCAGGTCGTCGGCGAAAGCGGCCTCATTGGCTTCCTCCCCGCCGTGGAAGCGCAGGTTCTCCAGCAGCAGCACGCCGCCGCTCTCCAGTTCGCCCAACGCCGCCCGCGGTTCCGGCCCCACGCAGTCCCTGGCAAAGCCGACCGAGGTGCCGCCCAGCACGGCGCCCACCACGGGCGCCAGGGGGGCGAGCGACATCTCCGCCACCGGCTTGCCCTTGGGCCGGCCGAAGTGGGACAGCAGCAGGACCTTCGCCCCCGCCGCCGTGAGGTCGCGAATCGTCGGCGCCGCCCGTTCGATGCGGGTGAGGTCCGTCACCTTGCCGCCGGCCATGGGCACGTTGAAGTCGACGCGCAGCAGCACGGCTTTGCCGGCCACATCCAGATCGTCCAGGGTCTTGAAAGCGGGCATGGGGGAGAACCTCGCGCGGTTAAGGGGGTCCGAACACTCGCGCCGGAGTGTTGCCAAAGCCGCCCCCGGGCGCAAGGGTCAAGGTGCCTCCAAGCCCCTCTTCCGAAACCCCCTACCCATCCCGACTAGCGATCCCTTCCGGGCTGAGCATCCGACGGCCCGTTGCCGTCACACGAACTCGATCTCCATCTTGATGAAGTCGAGGACGGAGGTGTGCTTGAAGGTCAGGCTCGTGCTGTCATCGAAGGCGAAGACCAGGTCGCCGCCTTGGCGGTCCAGGTGGCCGAGCATGTCAAGTTTGCTGTCGATGCCGTCGATGTCCAGGCGCAGGGTGTCCTCCTCGCCGAAGAAGGAGAACCAGGACGTCTCGAAATCCTCGATGACATCGTGGCCGCTGAGGGCACCGAACACGAAGGTGTCCTCACCGTCGCCGCCGCGGGCCGTATCGTGGCCGGCACCGCCGTCGATGAGGTCGTCGTCACGCCCGCCGTTCAGGCGGTCGTTGCCGTCGCCGCCCAGCAGCGTGTCCTCGCCCCGGTTGCCGCGGAGCCGGTCGTTACCGTCGCCGCCCGCGACTTCGTCGTCGCCCCGGCCGCCGACCAGGGTGTCGTTCCCTTCATTGCCGAAGAGGAAGTCGTCCCCCGCCAGACCGCGCAGCAGATCGTCGCCCGCACCGCCGCGCAGCAACTCGCCCTCGGCCGTTCCTTCCTCCGTCAGCGGCAGATCGATCGGCTCGTCCGCGGCCTGGAAGTTGAAGGAGGAGGTATCGCCGCTGTCGAAACCGATCACCGGGTTGCCGTCGGCATCGACGAAGGCCCCGGTATCGAACTCCACCGCATAGCGGGCCCCCGGCATCAGAAAGGCCGAAGGCGTCACCACGACCTCGCTGCCGTCGAAGGCGACAAAGCGCGGATCGGTGATGTCGATCTCGCGGGTATCCGTGGGATCGTCGCGGTTGACGAAGCGCAGGGACCCGGCGCCGGCAAAGATGTCCTCGGTGAAGCTGAAGGTGACGCTGGATTGAATGGAGACGTCGCGTCCGTTGTCGGCCGGCGTTGTGCTCACCAGGTAGGGCTCGGGATCGCTGGTGAAGTCGACGACCTGGGGCTCGTAGACGCTGCCCTCCGTTCGGTAGCCCAGCCGCCCGTCGGAATTGGAGCCGAAGGTGTAGACATCGCCGTTGTCGGCCACGGCGATGATGGAGTTGGGGCCGCTGGCGATCTCGACGATGGTCACATCGTCCAGGCCGGTTACGAGGGTCGGGAAGAAGGTACCGTCGCTTTCCGCCGCGGGATCGCCGTCCAGCCCGCCGGTGGGCCCTTCGTCGTTGGGGCCCCAGGCGTAGACGTCGCCGTCCTCGGTCAGCGCGATCACCCAGCGGGCACCGCCTTTCACATCCACGACATTGTCGGGCAGGCCCTGGATCTTGGTCGGATCCAGGACATCGGCGGTGTCGGGGGTGAAGGTGCCGTCGCCGTTGTCGCTGCCGATGCCGAGCTGGCCGAAGCGGTTCTCGCCCCAGCCGTAGACCTCACCGTCTGCGGTCACCGCGAAGGAGGTCTTGGTGTCGGCGGTGATCGAGATCACGTTGGCCGGCAGGCCCTCGACCTTGAGCGGCGAAAGGATTTCGCGGATCGGATCGCCGTTCTCGTCCAATCCCTCCGGCGAACCGATCTGGCCGTCGATGTTGGAGCCGAAGCCGTAGACATCGCCGTCCGCCGTCAGGACCAGGGTGTGGGAGGTGCCGGAGGACACAGCGACGATGGTTTCGTCGGAAAGGGCCGCGACTTCGGTCGGCACGTCCCGGTGGTCTTCGTCGCCGAGGCCGAGCTGACCGTTGGAATTCTGACCCCAGGCGTAAAGCGTTCCCAGGTCGTCCACGGCGTAAGACGCCCCGTTGCCGTTTTCGATGAGGACGATGTTGGCATCGTCCAGGGCCTCAACCTTTTTCGGGATCAACTGATCCTCGTCATCGCCGTGACCGAGGCGCCCGAAGTTGCCGAAGCCCCAGGTGTAGACATCGCCATCGTCTGTGAGGAAAGAGCTGTGAACCAGCCCGGCGGAGACGGAGGCGATGGTGCCCTCGAAGCCTTCCGGCAGCGCCACCTCCACCGGTGTCTTGATGTCATAGCCTTCGACGCCGATCCCGAGCTGGGCGACCACGTTCTCGCCGCTGGCGTAGAGCGTGTTCGTATCCTTGTCGAGGAAGAGCGAGAAGTGGTTGCCTCCGCCAGCGGTGGTGACGGTCTGCGGCACGGTCTCTTCGTAAGTCGAGAGCGCGCGCGGGCGGTCCACGGCGGGATCGTCCAGACCGGAGGTCAGAATGATCGTTTCGTCGGCGTCCAGGTAGTCGCCGTCGCCGCTGAGGTCGGTCAGGGTCACGACATGTTCGTCTGCCGTCAGGGTGACGTTGCCGTCCTCGTCGGTTTCGATGTTGAAGCCGACGAACATGTCGTAACCCTCCGGCAGGGCCGAGGCGTTCCACACCTCCACCGCCTCCCCGGCCTCGTCGATGTCGTTGGAGCCGTTGAGGTCGGTCAGACGATAGACGACGGGCTGGGCGCCGGGATCGGAGAAGTCGGGAAACCAGGTGAGGGTCAGCAGGCTGTCCCCCTGGACGGCGGAACTGATGTCGACCGGCGCCCCGAAGTTCATGGCATCGGTGATGAAGGGCGTCACCTCGTCGGGAGAGATGCTGCCGTTGCCGTCGAGGTCTTCGATGCGGTGGATAATGTCCACCACCGATCCGCCGGTCAGATCGTTCACGTAGGCCACCTCGCCGTCGAAAACGATATCGAAGGGGACCGCCGCAGACCCCAGGGTGCCGCCGCCGGCCAGTTGGATCGTCTGAAGGTCGAGCCAGACGGTCGCCTCCCCGGCGTCGTTGGCATCGCCGTCGCCGTTCAGGTCCTCGGTTCGGTAGACCACATCGTCGGGGCTGGAGGTCACACCCGCATTGGTGATGTAGATGGCGCCGTCCGGGCCCTCGGCGATCCCGTTGGGGGTGACGAGCGCCAGCCCTTCGGCATTGTTGGCATCGAGCCACACCGCTGCCTCGCCGGCATCGTTGGCATCACCGTCGCGGTTGAGATCGCGCAGGCGGTAGACCGCATCGGCGTTGCCGTCGCCGACGAAGACCGACTTGTCGCTCGTCTGCTCGACCGTGAAGATGTTGTTGGTGGGTGTCGCCAGCCCGGAGGCGTTGCTGCCGTCGAAGAACACCCGCCGCTCGCCGGGATCGAGGGCATCGCCGTCGAAGTTTTCATCGGTCAGAAGAAAGAGGGCGTCGGCACGCTGATCGCCGAGGAGGATGCCGGACTTCGTTCGCTGCATGGATCGGGTTCCAATTCGGATCGAGAAGAGGGACGGCAGCCAGAACGCAGGCAGACGTCAGCGCCTGCAGCCTTTGCGTTCGCACTGGTGGCGGACGCCTGCGGGACTGCCGTGAGAGTCAGGTTGTCGGAGCGGCTTGAGGGCCGGGCTGCCCTATGGGCTGGCCGGCGGCGCCGTGGGCCAGGACCGAAGGATACGGAGATGCTCGGCAGCGCCGGCCACTTGGACCCGGCGGGCGGCAAGGCCCTTCGCGCCCGACCGCGCGTGGGATCCGCCATGCGGTGCACCGGTGGATCGACGAACGGACGCCCTCATGTCGCGGCTCTCCCCTTGGCGCGGATCATCCTGATGTCCGGACGGTATTGCAACTAAGAATCATTTGCAACATATAAAGGGACGGTGCTCCACGGCTTTCGGAACATCGCGCGCCGCCACCAAAAGCTGCGAGGAGCCATCCGCTAAGCAGGTGGCCGCCAGCCGGGGCGGCCGAAGAGGTAGCCGCGCACCTCGGCAAGGCTGCGGGCGGACGCCAGATCGCGGAACAGGGCGGGATACTCGGAGAACCAGACCTTCAGCGGATTCACGGAATCGAAGTCGCGGGCCAGGCCGTAGCGCGGCCGCTCCTCCTCCGCCTGATAGGTGCCGAACAGCCGGTCCCAGACGATCAGGATGCCGCCGTAGTTCTTGTCGAGGTACTTCGGGTCGCAGCCGTGGTGCACGCGGTGATTGGCCGGCGTATTGAAGAAGCGGTCCAGCGGGCCCAGCTTGCCGATCACCTCGGTATGGATCCAGGTCTGATAGACCAGGACGGCGACCTGGGCCCCCAAGACGGCCAGGGGGTGAAAGCCGATCAGGATCAGCGGCAGATGCATGAGCGCCGCCCAGGGGCTTTCCAGGAAACCGAAGCGCAGGGCCACTGCCGTGTTCAGATAGCGCGCCGAGTGGTGCACGGCGTGGGAGAGCCAGAGCAGGCGCACCTGGTGCGCCAGGCGGTGCTCCCAGTAGTAGACGAAGTCGGCGGCAACCAGCACCAGCACAAGCGTGAAGACCGTCACCGGGATCTGCGCGGGCGTCACCAGTTCGTAGAGCGTGAAATAGGCGACCACCGTGGCGGTGGCGAAGAGCAGTTCCCCCGCCAGATAGGGGATCTGGGTCGAGAGGCTGGCGAGGGTTTCCAGCAGGCGGCGGCCGGTCTGCTGCCGGCGGATCAGGTCGCGCAGGATTTCGATGCTGAGCAGGGCCACGCCCACCAGCAGCGAGAGCCCGTCCATCTGTGCGATCCAGCCTTCGATCTGATCAACCATCGTGTCGATGTCCTTTGCCCCTAAGTGTGAACGGCGCGCAGACGCAGGCTTGGCAGCAGCCGCTTGATTGTCTAATCTGACAATCAATTGGGCAGCAGCAGTAAATTGTCAAGTCTGATAATAAATAGAGGGGTCGAGCATGGCCCGGCCACGGGTGACCGAGGCACGCCGAGAAGAGATTCTGGAGGCCTTTGCGCGCTGCGTGGCGCGCGACGGGGTTGAGGGCGCGTCGCTGCAGAAGGTGGCCGACGAGGCCGGACTGGCCCGGGCGCTGCTGCGCCACCACGTCGGCAACCGGGAGGATCTGGTGCTGGCCCTGGCCGAGCGCTTCTGCCGCCAGAGCCTCGCCGAGATGGCCGAGCTGGTGGCGGCGCTGCCGGAGAGGAAGCGCCTGGAGACCTTCATCGCCGCCCTCTTCGCGCCCGGCTACGCCAGCTCCGGCGAGGACCTGAAGGTGGGCGCCGCCCTCGTCAATGCTGCGGAGAGTCGCCCGGAGCTGCGCGAACGCCTGCGCGCGTGGTACGGCGCCTTCGAAAAGATCGTCACCGAAGAGTTGGGCCGGGCTTATCCGAAAGCGAAGCGGAGCGCTCGGGCCGAGGTCGCCAGCGGCATCGTCGGCATGGCCTTTTCCGCCGACTCCCTGACTCCGCTGGGCGACGGCAAGGCGCTCTTCGCCCGCTCCCGCCGCGCCGCCCTGCGTCTGGCAGCGACCTTGGACAGCTAGAGCATGTTCCGGAGCCGATGCCCGAAGAAGCGCGAAGCAGAGCGCAACCGGAGCCGCCCCTCGCGCTCACCGCAATCGATCAAGAACCTCGTTCAAGGAATCGTGCAAGGACCGCTTCTGATCGTCGGTCATGCCGGCGGCGCCCTTCTCGACAATGGCAGAGAGAATGGAAGTGGCCGCCTCGCCGCGCTTTTCCGGCGCCATCGCCGGCAGCATCATGCCGATGCAGTGGGGCATCATCGACTTCAGCATCATCTCCGGCATTTGCGACATGGGCTGGCCCGAGCCGCACTGCGTCGTCTGCGACGTCCCGTCTTCGTTCTCTTCGGCGCCCTGGGCCGCACCACCGGACATCATGCCCATCATCATGGGCATCATCTCCTTCATATCGAGGCCTTCGGTCATCTTGCCCATCATGGCGGCGCAGAGTTCCTTCTTCTCCTTCGCGTCCATGCCGCCGAAGCACTGCTCCATCATTGAATTCATCATGGCCTGGCGTTCGTCCCGATCCATCGCTCCGTCCTCCGCTTTGGTGTGGCCTTTCCGCCCCCCCCCCCGACCGAGCCGCCACTCTGCACCCTGCCTGGTGAAGCTAGTGCGAAATGCGCGTCCGCGCTCTGACCTCGGTCAATCCACGCGGGAGCGACTCCTTGAAAGCCTGCCCCGGTGAGGCCGGCTTCGAAATTCTTTGGACACCCGGCAACAGCAATCGGCTAGACTCCCAACGGCGGCGGGGCGCAGGGGGGCCTTGGGGTACCCATGGGATACCCTTGGGGTGCAGCGTGTATGTCGAAGAAAAGCTTCAAGAAACAATGCGCAGTCCTGGCCTATCGCCTCGGCAAGCGCGGACCGAAGATCGTCCTGGTCACCTCGCTGGAAACGCGGCGCTGGGTGCTGCCGAAGGGCAACCTTGTCAACGGCCTCTCCGCCCGCCAGTCGGCGGCGCTGGAGGCTTTCGAGGAAGCCGGCCTGGAAGGCACCATGGCCAAGCGCAGTTGCGGCAGCTACGACTACGAGAAGACCGAATTGAAGGGCGGCGGGTTGTGTCGGGTCAGCGTCTATCCCATGGTGGTGACGCGGGTGAAGCGCAACTGGCCGGAGAAGGCGCTGCGCGAACGCAAGTGGATGAGCATCGAGAAGGCCGTGGCTGCCGTCGGCGAGGCGGATCTGAAGACGCTGATCGCGCGCTTCGGCAAGACACTGAAGTAGCGTCTCACCGCACGGCGAAGCGGCGCCGGTAGTCGCCGGGCGTGAGCCCCATCACCTTGTGAAAGACCTTGCGGAAGGCGGCAGGGTCTTCGTAGCCGACCTCCCAGGCGATGCGGCCGAACGGCAGGGATGAAAGCTCCAGCAGCTCGCGCGCCTTGCCGACGCGCAGGCGCTGAAGATAGGCGGTGGGGTTGAGCCCGGTCGCCTTTTGGAAGCGGCGCAGGAAGGTGCGCTCGCTCAGGCCTGCCGCCGCCGCCATCGCCGCCAACGTGACCGCACCCTGATGGCTTTTGTGCAGCCAGTGCTGTGCCCTCAGGATCGCCTCGTCGCCGTGCTGCAGGCGCGGCGCGAAGGTACTGTAGAAACGCTGTTCGCGGCCGCCGGGATCGACCAGGAAGAAGCGCGCCACCTCCAGCATCGCCGAAGGGCCGAGGAAGCGGTCGACGATCCGCAGTCCGAGATCGACCCAGGCCATGACGCCGCCGGCGGTGATCACGTCCCCGTCCTCGACGATCAGCTTCTCGGTCTCCAGCCTGACCTCGGGGAAGAGAGCGGCAAAGTCGTCGTGCAGGGCCCAGTGGGTGGTCGCCCCGCGCCCGTCCAGCAGGCCGGCCTGCGCCAGAGGAAAGGCGCCGGCACAGACCGAACAGGCGACCGCGCCACCGCTATGCTGGGCCGTCAGCCAGGCGCGCAGGGCCGGCAGCGGGGTCTCGCCGGGACGGTTCTCCAAGCTCGGTGGCAGGATGAAACAGGCCAACTGCGCCGGTACGCCCTCTCCGCTCGCGTAACAGCATTCCACCGCGCCAGACCCCTCCGTCAGATGCCAGTGGCTGACGCGCAGAGCAGCAGGGCCCCGCCCCTGCGGGCTACCGATCCGCTCCGCGATCCGGTTGGCCGTGAGGAACAGGTCGGTGAGGCCGTGCACGGCGGAGAGCTGCGCACCGGGATACTGCAGGACGCCGATGTCGACGGGTGCCGGCTTCTCAGGGGGTTTTGTCAGTTTTGCCTCGCGATTTGTCGTTTCCGCCAGTTCCGACCATGGCAGGCGATCCCTACCTTGTCGAGCATCGCAACCCCAAGGGACCTGAAGGAGACGCCCCCATGACCGAAACCAACACCAAGCCGGACACCAAGACGGCCCTGCTGGTCATCGACCTGCAGAACGACTACTTCCCCGGCGGCAAGTGGATCTGCGAGGGCATCGAAGCGGCCACCGCGAATGCCGCAAGACTGATTGCGGCGGCCCGCGCGGCGGGCGATCTCGTGGTCCACGTCCGCCACGAGTTCGCGAGCAGCGAGGCCCCCTTCTTCGCGCCGGGAACGCCGGGCGCCGAGATCCACCCCGACGTCACACCGGCGGAAGGCGCCACCGTCATCCTGAAGCACTATGTGAACAGCTTTCGGGACACCGATCTGAAAGCCGTTCTCGAGCGGAACGGCATCGAGGAGGTGGTGATCTGCGGCGCCATGAGTCACCTCTGCATCGACGGCGCGACCCGCGCCGCCGACGACTTCGGCTACCGCTGCACCGTAGTCCATGACGCCTGCGCGGCGCGGGATCTGGAGTTCAACGGCGTCCGCGTGCCGGCGGCCCAGGTGCATGCCGCCTTTATGGCCGCCCTCTCCGCCGCCTATGCCAAGGTGGTCTCCACCGACGCGCATCTGGAGAGTGCCGCCGAGGCCGCCTGACGGCCGTGAAACTACCGCCCTGAGCAGATCGCCCCAAGAGTGCTGCCCCGGACCTGCGCTACCAGCCGCGCGTTCCGGGGCCGCCTTTGAAGGGACCGACGATGTCGGCGGTGCGCCAGCCGCCGTAGAAGTCACCCTCCTGCGGGACAACGCGCTCGCCGTCGACGAAGCAGGCCTCGACCCGGCCGGCATAGAAGCAGAAATGGTCCTTCAGGGCCTCGTAGGGGCGCCAGGGATCCGCATAGCTCCAGGCCGCCGCCTCGCTGACCCGGCCACTCACCTGGATCGACCAGTAGGCCGCCTGGCCCTTGAACTCGCAGATGGAGCGGCCGGGCGCCGGCACCAGCAGATCCCGGCGCACATCCTCCGGCGGGAGGTAGTAGCTCGGCGGGTGGCTGGTCTCGAGAATGCGCAGGGCGCGCCGGGTCTCGGCGATAACCGTGTCGGCGAAGACCACCTTCAGGTGCCGGCCCGTCGGCTCCAGACGCGGCGGACGCGGATAGTCCCAGACCGACTCCTGGCCGGGGCCGGGCACGATACGGTCCTTGGGTCTTGGATCGAACATGTCTCTGACATAGGGCCTTCGCGGGCAACGGAAAGGCTGCCGGGCCTCCGCGTTGCCGGTGTCACTACGTTGCCGGTGTCACTACGTTGCCGGTGTCACTGCGCACCGGCGACCTTGCCAAAGGCAATCGGCCTTGCGAAATCAGAAGGACACTTGAACTGCGGATGTGACGAGGTCCGATTTGCAAAACCCCGCTGACGACGACCGTGACCTGCAGGCAAGGCTGCGCCGGGTGCTGACCGCCTGCGCGGCCACGGGCGAGACCCCTGCCTATCGCGACCTCGTCCAGCGGGCGGCGGTTCCCGGACCGCACGGCATTCACCGTCTGACCCTGGCACTGGAGGCGATGGTGCGTGAGGACCATGCGGCCGGCCGGCCGCTTCTGGCGGCCCTTGCGGTCGGACGCGCACAAAGAGGCCCAGACGGCCGCGCCCTGCCCGGCCGCGGTTTCTTTCATCTCCTGGCCGAACTCGGCCGCTACGACGGACCCGACCAGGGCCCGGCGGCGGCGGCCTGCCATGCCGGCGAAGTGGAGCGGGCGCAGGCCTATTGGGGGACGCGCAACTTGCCGGGCGGCGTCTAGGGGTTTTCCGGGTCGGGGCTTTCCGGGTTTGGCGAAACCGGCCCGCGGACGCTATCGTGGCGCCGCCGCACCGCCCCAGCGGGAGATCCCATGACGATGCAGCACGACAGAAGAGGCCTGCCGCAGGCCGCCGCCAGCGCCGCGGCGATGCAGGCCTTCGATGCCACGGTGGAGGCCTACATGGCCTTCGAGCGCCAGACCGGCGACCGGCTGAAGGAGACGCTCGGCCTGGACCCTACCATGCCGATGGCGCTCTGCCTGAAAGGCTGCTTCCTGTTGCTGTTCTGCAAGCGCGCCCTGGTGCCGCCGGCGGCCAAGGCCCTGGCCGCCGCCCGCGAAGCCGCCAACGAGCGCGCCGTCAGCCCGCGCGAAATGCATCACATGGCGGCCCTGCAGCACTGGCTGGACGGCGACCTGCAAGCCGCCGCCGCGACCTGGGACGACATCCTGATCGATCACCCCCACGACCTGGTCGCCCTGCGCATGGCGCAGTACCTGCACTTCTATCTCGGTGACGCCGTCGCCCTACGCAACTCGGTGGCCCGCCCGCTCCACGCCTGGAGCGACGCCGTGCCGGGCTACGGCTATGTGCTCGGCATCAAGGCCTTCGCCCTGGAGGAATGCGGCGACTATGCCGCGGCGGAGCGCGAGGGCCGCGCCGCCATCGAGCGCAACCGCGCCGACATCTGGGCCGCCCACGCGGTCGCCCACGTGATGGAGATGCAGGACCGCCCGGAGGACGGGATCGCCTGGGTCGGCGGTCTGGAAGATGCCTGGGAGGGCTGCCACAACTTCACCTATCATGTGCACTGGCACCGCTGCCTCTTCCGCCTGGAGCTCGGCGACCACGACGGCGTGCTGGAGGACTACGACACCAAGGTGCGGGCCGACCGCTCCGACGAGTTTCTCGACGTCATCAACGCCATCGCCTTGCTGTGGCGTCTGGAGCAGCGCGGCGTCAAGGTCGGCGACCGCTGGGCGGAACTGAGCCAGGCCTGCCGCGACCTCAGCGAAGACCATCGCATGGTCTTCGGCGATGCCCACTACATCATGGCGCTGGCGGCCGGCGGCGATCCTGCGGCCATCGAGACCGCCCTGGCCAGCCTGCAGCGCTTTGCCGAAGGCCACGGCAGCGAGGAGGCGGTGGCCCGCGCCGTCGCCCTGCCCCTGGCCCGGGCCGCCATCGCCCACCGACAGGGGCGTTTCGGCGCCGCCATCGAGGCCCTGCTGCCCCACCGCGCTGCGCTTCACCGCCTCGGCGGCAGCCGCGCGCAGCGCGATCTCTTCGAACAGCTTCTGATCGACGCGGCGGTGAAAGACGGCCGCAGCGGTCTCGCCAAGGCGCTGCTGTCGGAACGGGCGCTGCAGCGCCCGGGCAATCCCTGGAACGCGGCCATGGCGAAGGCCGCCCAAAACGCTGATTCCCCGCAGCCGGCCTAGACGTCACATGCAGCGTGCCATCGGCGTCATGTCCGTGACGTAAGCCCTTCGAAAGGACCCCCAAAGATGCCCCGCGGCAAGGATCACCACTACGCACTCGACCTCACCTGGACCGGCGCCGCCGCCGGCCCGACCAGCCACTACAAGAGCTACTCCCGCGAGTACCGCATTGATTTCGAAGGAAAACCCTCGATAACCGGGTCGTCGGACCCGGCCTTTCTGGGCGATCCGAAGCTGCACAATCCCGAGGATCTGCTGCTGGTGGCGCTGTCCTCCTGCCACATGCTGTCATACCTGGCGCTCGCCGCCCTGGAAGGGATCGAGGTGCTGGCCTATGAAGACAGCGCCCAGGGCACCATGCAACAGCAGGGGCGCGGCGGCCGCTTCACCGACGTACTGCTGCGCCCGCGCGTGGTCCTGGCCCCCGGCAGCGATCTCGCCCGCGGCGAGGCCCTGCACGAGGACGCCAACCACACCTGTTTCATCGCCAACTCGGTCAACTTCCCCGTGCGTCACGAGGCGGTCGTAACCTGTCAGGATCAGCCGGCATCGGTTCCGTGAACCTGATTCGGAAGACAAAGCAGGCAAAATAGCTATTATTTCACCAGCGTTTAGGGTGAAATGACGGCCCGGACAGCGGCTGGGCGGCGGGCCGGAGTAGTGCCGGGCAGCCCCCCGGGGCGAATCCCCTTGGCAGGAGGCATGCGGGGAGCTGGCACGGACAGCGGAGTGAGAACGGTGAGGGCAGCAGCGTGAGCGCGGCAGAGGAACTGCTGGCGGCCTCGTCCCTGGAGGTCGTCCGCGACGGGCCGCGCCTGATTCTGCGTTTCATCGGCGACTGGACCACCGGAGAACTGGCCAAGCACGACCCCGCCCTGCGGGCGCTCGACACCCAGGGTGCCCAGCAGGCGGTGCTCGATCTCACCCACTGCGGCACCGTCGACAGCGCCGGGGCCTGGGTTCTGGACCGTACAACCGGCGATCTGAAGGCGCGCGGTCTGGTGGTGGAGGTGGCCGGCGCCGCGCCGGCGGTGGAGACCCTGATGGGGACCGTCGCCGCGCGGCGGGTGAAGTGCCCACCGGCCCCCAAAGCGGACAATCCCCTGATCGCAGTGGCCGTCCGCCTCGGCCGGGAGACCCTGCGCATCAGCCGCGAGGCGGCGGACCTGCTGTCCTTCCTCGGCCTCACCGTCACCGTGATGGCGCGCACGCTGGCCCGGCCCTGGCGCATCCGCCTGACGCCGCTGATCAGCCAGATGGAGCAGACCGGCCTCAACGCCCTGCCCATCGTCGGGCTGATTTCCTTTCTGGTCGGCGTCGTCCTGGCCTACCAGGGCGCCGACCAGCTCGCCCAGTTCGGCGCTCAGATCTTCACCGTCAATCTGGTCGCCGTCGGCATCCTTCGGGAAATGGGCATCCTGCTGACCTCCATCATCGTCGCCGGGCGCTCCGGCAGCGCCTTCACCGCGCAGATCGGCACCATGAAGGTGAACGAGGAAATCGACGCCATGCGCACTCTCGGCCTCGATCCCATGGAGGTGCTGGTCATGCCGCGGGTCATCGCCCTGGTGCTGGTGCTGCCGCTGCTGACCTTCTATGCCGACATCATGGGGCTGCTGGGCGGCGCGGTGATGGCGACCATCGTCCTCGACATCACCTTCTTCCAGTTCGCCCGCCAGCTCGCCGATGCGGTGACGGTGGAGACCCTCGCGGTCGGCATCATCAAGGCCCCCTTCTTTGCCTTCATCATCGGCATGATCGGCTGCTACGAGGGCCTGCAGGTGACCCGCAGCGCGGAATCCGTCGGCCAGCAGACCACCCGGGCGGTGGTCGAGGCGATCTTCCTGGTCATCGTGCTCGATGCGCTGCTGTCGATCTTCTTCTCGGTGATCGGGTTCTAGGGGCATGGCTGACGCGACGGGTATGCCGCCGCCGGGCAACGGCGGCCACACAAATGGCCAGGGCACGGACAATCCGGGCACGAACGGTGCGGGCAACGCAGGCCGCCCGGCGGCATCGCCGATCCTCACCATCACCGGGCTGCGCACACAGTTCGGCACCTCGGTCATCCACGACAACCTGGACTTCAGCGTTCAGCCCGGGGAGGTCATGGGCGTGGTCGGCGGCTCCGGCACCGGCAAGTCCGTCCTGATCCGCACCATCATCGGCCTCAACAAGCCCGCGGCCGGCCGCATCGCCGTCTTCGGGCGCGATCTGGCCAGCCTGAGCGCGGCGGAGACCACCGCCATGCAGTCCCGTTGGGGCGTGCTGTTCCAGGACGGCGCCCTCTTCTCCTCGCTCACCGTCGCGCAGAACATCGAGGTGCCGATGAAGGAGCACAGCGATCTGCCGCCCGAACTGCGCCAGGAACTGATCGACGTGAAGATCTCCATGGTCGGTCTGCCGCCCGATGCCGCCCACAAGTATCCGGCCGAGCTGTCCGGCGGCATGCGCAAGCGCGCCGGCCTGGCGCGCGCCCTGGCGCTGGACGCCGACATTCTTTTCCTCGACGAGCCGACCGCCGGCCTCGACCCGATCGGCGCGGCCAACTTCGACATCCTGATCGGCGACCTGCAGCGTGCGCTGGGCCTGACGGTCGTGATGGTGACCCACGATCTGGACTCGCTCTATGCGATCTGCGACCGGGTTTCCGTGCTGGTAAACAAACGTGTTAAGGTGGGGACCATCGAAGAGCTCATGCATGAGCCGGACCCCTGGATTCAAGAGTACTTCGGCGGTCCGCGCGGCCGGGCCGCCGCAGGCAGTGCAGAGCGCAGCGGCACGGCGCCGCAGAGCGCCGGCTGATCGCGCAGGACACTGAGGATGGGGGACTGAGGGCTTCATGGAGACACGCGCCAATTACATCATGGTCGGGCTCTTCGTGCTGCTGCTCGCCTTCGGCCTGCTGGGCTTCGTCCTCTGGCTGGCGAAATTCCAGTTCGAGCAGGAGTTCGCCCGCTACGACATCGTCTTCGAAAGCGCCGTCACCGGCGTCAAGGAAGGCAGCGCGGTGCGCTATCAGGGCGTGCGCGTCGGCGAGGTCATCAGCGTCGATTTGGACGAGGATCGCCCGACGGCGATCCGCGTGCGCATCGAGGTGGAGAAACGCACCCCCGTGCGCGCCGACAGCAAGGCAACCCTGGAACTGGAAGGGCTGACCGGCGGACGCTACGTCCTGCTGACCGGCGGCTCGCCGGAAGCCGCACCGCTGGAGCCGCCGGAGGGTCGTAATCTCGCCGAGATTCCGCCAGGCGTTTCCTCCTTCGAAGAGGTGCTGGAGGGTGCGCCGGAGGTTCTGGAAAACGTGAACCTGCTGCTGCGCCGCGCCCAGCTCCTGCTCAGCGACACCAACCTCAGAAACATCGAGCAGTTGATCGCAAACCTGAGCGCTGTGACCGGCGCCATCGCCAAGAACAGCGACAACATCGATCAACTGATCGCCGATGCCGCGCTGACCATGGAAAACCTGCGCGATGCGACCGGCAGCCTGGAAGCCATGGCCGGCTCCCTGGAGTCCAACGTCGGGGAACTGACCGAACGGGCCGGCACCACGCTGGAAAGCTTCGAGTCTATGGCCGGCTCCATCGACCGCGAGGTCACCCTGACCAGCGCCGATGCCCGCGACCTCATCCAAAGCCTGCAGGTAACCGCGGACAACCTGGCCGACGCCTCCACCCAGCTGGAAGCCATGATCGCGGAGAACCGCGAGCCGATCCGCGACTTCGCAAACACCGGCCTCTATGAACTCACCAACCTGCTGACCGAGGCGCGCGACCTCATCGTGGTGCTCAACCGCGTCACCACCGAGGTCCAGAGAGACCCGGCCCGTTTCATTTTCGGAGATCAACAGCAAGGCTATGAAGCACAATAGATCTGACCTCGAAGAGGTACGGGCGGCGGCAGGGGCAGGGGCAGCGGCAGGCGCGGCCGCAGACAAAGCTGCCGGCGGCCTGGGTGGCGTGGGTGGCGTGGGTGGCCTGGGCCGCCGCGGCGTTCTGGGTGGCCTGGCCGCGCTGCCGGTCGTTGCCCTGGCGCCGGGCTGCAGCCTCCAGGTTCCGGGCCAGGGGCCGCCGCCGGAGCTTTTCCGTCTGTCGCCCAAGAGCACCTTCCGCGAGGGTCTGCCGGAAGCAAACTGGCAGTTGATCCTGGAGCCGCCGGTGGCCAATGCGGGCCTCAACACCACGCGCATCGCCCTGCAGCGCACGCCCACTTCTATCGAGTACTACGCCCGCTCCGGCTGGGCGGACCGGGCACCGCTGATGGTGCAGACCCTGATGATCGAGTCCTTCGAGAACACCGGCAAGATCGTCTCGATCGGCCGTGAGTCGGTCGGCCTGCGCGCCGACTTCGTGCTGAAGAGCGAACTGCGGGAGTTCCAGGCGGTCTACTATGACAACGGGACGCCGGAGGCCCTGGTCGCTCTCAATGCGAAGCTGGTACAGCTTCCCCGCCGGTCGATCGTCGCCTCACGCTCTTTCGAGCATCGCATGGAGGCCGGCGAGGACCAGCTGCGCAGCATCATCGAGGCCTTCGACGAGGCGCTCGGCCGGGTGCTGCGGCAGATGGTGGAGTGGACCCTGGTCGAAGGCGACCTTGCCATCAATCGCGGACGCCCGCGCCTGAAGCCAAGCGGCTAGCAGCCCCAAACCGTAGGGTTGAAATCGGTCTTGATTTACCACGCCAAGGCTTAACGGTCTTGGTAAACGAAAGCTTGTCATTAGGAAAAAGCAAACCTTTTCCCCGCACACTGCGCGTTACAGCAGTTAAGGGAATCGCCTCCTATGACGGAACTGAACGACCTGCGCCAGCGCGTGGAAGCGGCCGAAGAGCGCTTCGGATTGATCGACGAACAGCAGCAGCACTACAGCGACCGGCTGATCGGCCTGATCGAGACCATCGAAGGCCAGCTCGCAACCGCCAGGGCGGAGGTCGAGCAGCGGGCCGGCGAGAACACGCGGATGGCGGCGGAGAACGAGGAGCTGCGCAGCCTGCTGCACACCTTCCTGCTGTCGGTCGAGAAGAAGACCTTCACGGAGACCCTGCAGAACCTCGAGACGCGGGTCTCCGCCATGGTGGGCGGCAGCGCCCCGGCACCCGCGGCAGCCGAGGCGGCGCCGGCGGCGTCACCGGACGCCCCCCTCCCCGAAAAGATGCCAGCCGAGGACGTGCCTGCCGAGGACATGCCTGCCGAAGAAATGGCTGTCGAAGGCGCGGAGACCGCCGAAGCCGAGCCGGACCCCGCTATGACGGCGGAGGCGGAGGCGCCGGAGGCAGAGGCCGCTGCCGAAACGCCCGCCGCCGAGATCGAAGCGCCCGAAGCGCTCGAAGCGAGCATCGACGAGACCGAGGCACCGGCCTTGGACGCCGGCGAGGCCGAGGCGATGGAAGCCGCTGCAGAGGAAAGTACGGCCCCCGAAGCGGAGGCGCCAGAAGTCGAGACCGTAGAAGAAGCCGAGACCGCAGAAGCTGAGGCCCCCGAGGCGGAAGGACCGGAAGCAGAGGTCCCGGAAGCGGAAGACCGGGAAGCAGAGGCTTCCGAAACCGCATCCCCTGCTCCTGATGCCGATGCCCCTGACGCCGGTGCCCCTGATGCCGGTGCCCCTGATGCCAGTGCCCCTGATGCCGGTGCCCCTGATGCCGGTGCCGACGACGCCTTTGACGCCGAGGCCGCCGAGAAGCGTATCGCCGAATTGCTGAGCGAGGACCGCGCCGAGACGGAAGAGCCGTCTGCGGCGATGGAGGACTCCGCGAGCGCCGAAGCCGAGCCCGAAACTCCCGCCGACGAGCCCACCCCCGAGGAAGCCGTGGCCGAGGAAGAGGGCGCTGCGGCTCCAGAGCTTGAAGCCCCGGCGGCTCACGAGGAACCGGCTGACGCCGCCTTGGAAGCGCAGGACGAGGCGGAAGCGCCCGCGCCTGCCATGGAGGAAGCCGCGGCTGAGGCTGAGTCAGAAGCGGCAGAGGAGCCCGCGCCCGCGGCGTCAGAAGCTGAGATGCCCGCCGAAGAAATGGTTACCGAAGAAATGGCTGCCGAAGAAATGGCTGCCGAGGACGTGCCCGCAGAAGCGGCGGCCGAAGAGGCCGGCACCCCTGAGGAAGCCGCCCCTGAGGAAGCCGCCCCTGAGGAAGCCGCCCCTGAGGAAGCCGCCCCTGAGGAAGCCACACCGGCGCAGGCCGGCGAGGCGGCCGAGCCCGGCAAGGGCCCGGTGATTGTCGAGGAAGCCGGCAGCGAGACCCCGACGGTGAAGGAAATCATCAAAAGGGTCGGCGACCTTGCGCGGGAGCTTGAGCGCGCCGAAGCCCAGCGCAAAGCCAGCCTTGAAAGCGCGGACTCGGACGATACCTCGGAGGCGGCCCAGGACGGGAACGGCGATGGGGACGCAGGGGGCGCAGAGGCTGACGACCATCCCATGGGGGCAGCCGCGACAGGCTGAGCCCCGTGATCCCGCCAGCGGCACCCCGGAGGGACGGACCGACCGCCAAGGGATGGCCTGGCTGCGCAGGCGGGTTCTCTGACGGCCACGCGGACACGCCGTCTCTCCGAGTGACCGATTTCACCGCCATCGACCCGGGTGGCATACAAACCTCTGTAATCGGCGCCCTCACCAGATAGAACACTCAAATAAAACGCAAAGAGATGCGTTTCACTTTGTGTTTGGCTTTCTGACGCGGTTGTGGTGAAACTTGAAGTGTAGCGTTTGCCCATCATCATTCGTTACTGAAACTATACTTTAGAGAATTTGAATGACGTCGCGTGACGTTCAGGGCGAAGGGCTGTTGAGCCGCCTGACCGCGGAAGACGGACAGCTGCGCCGCCAACAGCTCGAGGGCTTCGCCCGCCACACGCCGATCAACGCCACGGTCAGCCTGGTCAATTCCCTGATCGCCGTGGTGATGATCTGGGACACGGTCCCCAAGCCGATGCTGCTGGCCTGGCTCGGCCTGATCTGGCTGTCTGCGCTGTATCGCCTCCAGCGCTGGCATCACTGGCGCAGCCGGGCAGCCGCCCGGCCGGAGCAGCAGCGACCAAAAGGGGTACGCCGGGTCACCCTGCACAAGGCGGCCGCCTGGTCGGCCCTGGCCGGCGTGCTCTGGGGCGCCAGCGTCACCTTCGACCCCTACCTCGGGCCGGATCAGCGCCTTCTGGTCATGATCCTGATTGCGGCCATGGCAGCCGGTGCGGCGACCACGCTGGGTGCCATCCCGCTGGCCGCCGCCGCCTTTATCGCCGCATCCATCCTGCCCTGGGCCGCGTACTTCGCCTGGCTTGGCGACGGCGTGCACATCGCCCTGGCCTGCTTTGCCCTGATCATGACCCTGGCGATGCTGATCTCCACCTCCATCGTCCACGGTTCGTTCATGGACGCCGTGCGTGCGCGCCGGCAGAACGCCGCCCTGGTGGGGCAAATCCGCGAGGAACGCAGCGACTGGCTGGAGATTTCCGACACCTCGGAGGCCTTCGCCCTGTTCGACGACAAGGACCGGCTGCTGCTGTGGAACGAGAACTACCGGCGCATCCTCTCCCTGCCCAAGGACCTGCTCCATCGCGGGGCCGACCGGCGGGAGCTGTTGCAGCGCGGCGCCGCCCCCGTTTCGGTGGTGCGCGGCGAGGAATCGGTCGACGACTGGATCGAGCGGCAGTTGAAGCTCGGCAAGGAGGACCGCTCGGCACAGATCGAACAGCTCTCCAACGGACGCTGGCTCAAGTCGATCGCCCGGGAAACCGGCCGCGGCCACACCGCCGTGGTTCACGTCGACATCACCGAGTTGAAGCAGCGCGAATCCGAACTGCTGGCGACCCAGGAGGAGCTGCGCGTGCAGTCGCAGGAGGTTCAGCGGGCCTACGACCAACTGGGACAGCAGCACCGCCGCATCGAGGAAACCACGATCGAGCTGCGGCGTGCCCGCGACTCCGCCATGGAAGCAAACCGCGCGAAGACCGAGTTTCTGGCCAACATGAGCCACGAACTGCGCACCCCCTTGAACGCCGTCATCGGATTTTCCGACCTCATGGCGCGGGAAGCCTTCGGACCCCTGGGCGACGCGCGCTACGGCGGCTACATCAGGCACATCCACGACAGCGGCGAGCATCTGTTGAACCTGATCAACGACCTGCTCGATCTCTCGATCATCGAGGCCGGCGAGCTCAAGCTGATCGAGGAGCCCGTGGACGTGGCCGCCATCGTCCAACTCTGTACCGAGCTTCTGGGCAACCAGGCCGCCCATGCGGAGGTGACCCTCGCGGTCACCGGCAACCAGGCGGACTGGCCGCGGCTGCGGGCCGACGCCACGAAGCTGCGCCAGATCGTGCTCAACCTGCTGTCCAATGCCATCAAGTTTACGCCCGCCGGGGGTTCGGTCTCATTGAACCTCAGCGGCGGCGGCGGCCAGCCCTTCACAATCACCGTCGCGGACACCGGCATCGGCATGCGCCCCGAGGACATTCCCACGGTTCTGGAGCCTTTCCGGCGTCTCAGCTCCGCCCACGACGCGGCCTACCAGGGCGCCGGCCTCGGCCTGCCGCTGACCAAAGCGCTGGTCGAACTGCACGGCGGCGACATGACCGTCACCAGCGCCCCGGGCCAGGGGACCCGCGTGGTTGTCACGCTGCCGGCCGCCGTCGCAGTCGGGCAGGGCAGCGTGACCGAAAAGACCGAAGCCCCCGGATCCCCCGACGCCCCCAAGTCCGCCGACAACGGCGCGGCCACCCCCTCCGCAACAGCCTCCGCCGGCGGCAGCGGCACCTGAGCCGCCAAGCGGAAGCGCAAGCTGGAACCACCGGCAGCGGCGCAGTAGGGTCGCGCCATGCCTGAAATCGCTCTCGACCTGGCCTGGGGCGCCGCCGGCCTGCGTGCAGGACAGGCATCCGGCACGGCCATCGCCATCGTCGACGTGCTGTCCTTCAGCACCGCTGTCGACGTCGCGGTTTCCCGCGGTGCCCGGGTTCTGCCCTACCGCTACCGCGACACCACGGCAGCCGGCTTCGCTGCGGCGCAGGGCGCGCTGCTGGCCGGTCCGCGGGAGGCTTCCGCCGGCCTCAGCCTGTCGCCGCCCTCCCTGGCGGCGCTCGAAGCGGGAAGCGCCGTGGTCCTGCCCTCGCCCAACGGCTCGACTCTTTCGACCCTGGTGGGCGACACGCCGACCTTCGCCGCCTGCCTGCGCAATGCCACTGCCGTGGCTGCCGCGTTGCAAACAGCCGCCGAAGACAAGGACGATGCAACCATCCTGGTGATCGCCGCCGGCGAACACTGGGCCGACGGCAGCCTGCGCCCCGCGCTGGAAGACCTCCTCGGTGCCGGCGCGCTGCTGGCGCGTCTCAAAGGCACGCTCAGTGCCGATGCCATGGCGGCCGTCGCAGCCTACAAGGCCTTGCGGGAGAGTCTGCAGGCGGCGCTGGCCGACTGCCCTTCAGGGCGCGAGCTGATCGGCAGGGGCTTCGATGAGGACGTCGCCTGGGCCGTTGCGGAAGACAGCAGCGCGGCGGTGCCGCTGCTGCAGGACGGCGCCTACAGCGCGTTAAGTCGCGCGGCGGAAGCTGGCCCGTCCGCCACCTTCAAGGCGTGAACCAGAGCTCGATTTCTTCCGTGTCTTCTTCGAAGCGGGCGGCGTGACGCTGGCCGGCGGGGACGTGATACCACTGGCCGGCGGGCACCCGTGTCTCCTGGCCGCCCACGATCAGGATCAGGGTGCCCAGGGTCACGAGGCCGTGGTTGTCGGTGTCGTGGGTATGCGGCTCGATCTCCGTGCCGGCGGGATAGGAGGCGAAATAGACGTCGCAACCCTTGCCGTTCAGGCGAAAGGCGTCGAAACGCCCGCTGTAGGGCTCCAGGCGCTTGATGGCCTCCGGGAAGCGGTCGGGGCGGAAAGTCGGATCGGCGGTCAAGGCGGGATCTCCGGATGTCGGAAAGGAAAGAGCGGCACAGCCACGCGTGACTCTGGGCACTTGTCTCACGCAGGAAAAGAGGCAAAATCTGCAGCCGTTCATTTCATTTTTGCAGAGAAAAGAGCGGCGCCGTGCAGGACAACTGGGAGCATCTGCGCTACTTCCTGGCCCTGGCACGCTACGGCAGCCTGGCCGGGGCCGCGCGGCATCTGGAGAAGGCCGAGACGACGGTCTGGCGGCATCTGGCGGCCTTGGAAGAGGACCTGGGCTGCCGCCTGTTCGAGCGCAAGCGTGGCGGCTACCTGCTGTCGGAAGCCGGGCAGCGTCTGCTAAGACAGGCCGAGCGGGTGGAGGCCGAGATCCTGAATGCCCGCCAGGCCCTGGCCGGGGACGCCCCGGCGGTGGCCGGGCAGCTGCGGCTCACCGCGCCGGCCTTTCTGGCGGTCTGGTTCACCGAGGCCTTTCTGCCGGCGCTGCAGCGCCGCCATCCCCTGCTCTGTCTGGAAATCGTCACCGGCAGCCCGACCGCCATCCTGGCAAGACGCGAAACCGATCTCGCCCTGCGCTTCGATGCCGCCCGGGAAAGGGACTTCGCAACCGAGGCCGAAGCGGAGATCGGGTTCGGCCTCTATGCCTCACGGGTCTACACAAGGCGTTACGGCCGCGCACCGGCCCCCGACCGCTTCGACGGGCATCGCCTGATCGCCTTTGACGAGTCGGCCGGCCATGTGGCCCCGCAGCGCTGGCTCAGCCGCGGCGGCCGGGGCGCCGAGGTGGTGCTGCGCAGCAACTCGGCAGCGCTGCGGCTGGCCGCCGCCAAACGCCATCTCGGCGCCACCCTGCTGCCCAGTATCGTCGGTGACCGGGACCCGGCGCTGGAGTGCTGGTTTCCCGCGGACAGACTTGGACGCCTGCCGCTCAGCCTGCTGGTCGCGCGGCGCATCGCCCACCTGCCGCGCAGCCAAGTGGCCCGCGACGCGCTGGCCGCGCTGCTCGACGACAACCGGGCCGCACTCCGGGGCTAGCGTAACCGCAGGCCCCGACTGCACCCCTCAGCTGCGCCAATGCAGGGTCCTGGCCTTGATCGGGTTCGCGAAGGGCCGGCCCTCCCGCGCGGCATCAAGCCATTCGCGTTTCAGGCGGTGGTACCACTTGGCCTGGGTATCGGCATCGTCGATGAGCATCAGGCTGGGGCGGTGGGCGAGGCCTTCCTGCTGCCTGATGACGACCTTCCTGTCCTGGGCGAGAAAGATATGCGCCAGGCGGCGCGCCAGCGGCCTCAGCGGCGCCGTCCAGGGCAGGGTCCAGTAGAGCGCCTGATGAACCTCGGTCTCGGTTTCGCTGAGCGGGGTGATGGCGGTGAGGCCGGCGGCGGAATGCCGGGCGCCCTCGATCAGTTCGATGCGCAGGCCCGGCAGGGCATAGGTGATCTCGGTGGTGGCGCCGTCGCCGAGAAAGACACGGTAGGCCCGGTTCTGCGGCGGCAGGGGGTGGCGTTTCATGCGCCAGCCGAGGGGGGTTGGCTCGAAGTGCTTTTCCTTCTGGCGCAAGGTGGTGGCGTTCTTCTTCCACCACCAGGAGGTATGGACGAAGGCGGCGTGGGTCGGGTCCATCAGACCGAAGGCCGCCTGGTCGCAATCGCAGGGGAAAACCTGGGAGATGGAGATCTGCGGCGGCGCATCCCCCAGGCCCGGCAGTTCCGGTACCGGCGGCAGCCCGTCGCCGTCGGCGCGCGGCAGGCGCGCCGACTTCTCCGGCATGTAGACCCAGATGTTGCCCTGCACCTCACGGCAGGGGTAGGCGCCGCAACGGATCTTGCCCACCTCCATCGGCTGGTCCGGCGTCAGGGACGGGATGGCGGTGCAGCGGCCGTCGGCGCCGAAGCGCCAGCCGTGATAGCTGCACGCCACCTCCCGCCCGTCGAAGTGGCCGTAGGACAAGGGAATTCCGCGGTGCGGGCAGATGTCGCGCAGCGCAAACACGCTGCCGTCCCGGGCGCGGCAAAGCAGCAGCGGCTCGCCCAGAAGCCGGGCTTTGCGCATCTCTCCGCGCCGCAGTTTCGCGGCCGGCAGGACCAAGTACCAGAAGTTGTGCAGCAGCAGCGGCGCGCTTGCCAGCATGGTGTCCCGTTCCTCCAACGGCGACGAAAATACAGGGGCGGCCAGTCTTGGACCAGTCCCGGAAAAGAGCCTGCGAAAAGAGCCAGCCAGCCAGCACGCGGCGGTGTCCCGGCCCGCCGGGCCGGGCAGACGTTGCACCCGACCGGGGGACGGACCATATTTGGCCCATGAGCGACCCTGGAACAGCGCCCGGGCCGGCC
Organism: Rhodospirillales bacterium BBD 1991-14; assembly: GCA_001657395.1. Lineage (GTDB taxonomy): Bacteria > Pseudomonadota > Alphaproteobacteria > Kiloniellales > Kiloniellaceae > Pelagibius. The sequence continues at coordinate 56,818 of LYSY01000002.1, forward strand.
GAGAGCCGGCTGACAGGCCCGCGTACCGGCCCAGGCACCGGCCCAGGCACCGGCCCAGTCACCGGCCGAGACGCCAGCACAGCTCTGGTGCCCTATGACGCGGAGCGCCACCGCCGCGACGAGGCGGCAGTGCGCGGCGGCTTCTGGGCCAAGGCCCGCCTGGCCCTGGGCAAGGCCCCCTTCCTCGATGAAGCCACGGCCGCCTACTACTGCGCCACCGACCCGGCGACGCCCCTCAGGGTGAAGGCGCTGCTGATGGCGGCGCTGGCCTACTTCATCCTGCCCGCCGACATGATCCCGGACTTCATCGCCGGGCTCGGCTTCACCGACGACGCCACCGTGCTTTTCACCACCATCAGCCTGGTCTCCGGCCACGTGAAGGGCCGCCACCGCCACCGCGCCCGCAAGGCGCTGGTGCGGCTTGGCTTCAAGACTGGCGGCCTGAAGGAAAGCACGTCTTAGGGGATGCCCAGCAATACGGTTCCGGGCAAGGCAACCCCACCAAAAGCGACTCTGGCGGCCGTGCCACGGTCGGCCCTGGTGCTTGGTTTCGCGGGCTTGATTCCCTTTCTCGCATCGGCCCTGGGAGTCTGGACCGCCGGCTACCCGCGGAGCCTGATTGCCCTCGACATCCAGCTTGCCTACGGCGCCGTGATCCTGTCGTTCATGGGCGCCGTCCACTGGGGCCTCGCCATGGCCGGCGGTCCCGGCGCCATGAGCTTCCAACGCCTCGGCTGGTCCGTGGTACCGGCCTTGGCCGGCTGGCTGGCCCTGCTGCTGAACCCCGCTTACGGCGTGATCCTGATGGTGGTCGGCTTTGCGGGAGTCTACTTCGGCGACCTGCGCAGCATCGACGCCGGCAACGCCCCCGCGTGGTACAGGGCGCTTCGCAAGCCGCTCACCATCATCGTCATCGCCGCGCTCGCCAGTTCCTACGGCGCGCTAGCGGTGGGCGTCTAAGCGAGGGGCGCGGCAGGCCGCGGCTCCGCCGGCTGCCGGGCGGCCTCCCTGCGGGCGATGTAGAAGGTCGAACCAACAATCACGACCGCGCCGGCCACGGTCCAGTGATCCGGAATCTCGGCGAACACCAGAAAGCCGATGAGACCGGCCAGGATCAGCTTCAGATAGTCGAAGGGCGCGACGAAACTGGCCTCGCCGCTGCGGTAGGCGCGGATGATCATCGCCTGGGAGGCGATGCCCAGGACACCGATAGCCGCCAGCAGTCCCCACTGCGAGAGGCTCGGCGGCTGCCACGCGGCCAGCGCCGGCGCGGCGGTCATCACGATGGAGGCGATGCAGAAGTAGGCCAGCATGGTCACGTGGCTTTCGCCCGGCGGCAGCTTCTTCACCAGCGTCACCGCCAGGGAGATGCCGAAGACCGAGGCCAGCGCAATCAAGGCGGCCGGGTCGAAGGCCGCCGCGCCGGGCCGCACCATGATCAGGACGCCGAGGAAGCCGATGGCGGTCGCCAGCCAGCGGCGCCAGCGCACGGTCTCCTTGAGGATCAACACCGCCAGCAGGATGACGAACAGCGGCTGGGTGAAGGTGAGCGCGGTGAACTCGGCCAGGGGCAGTTGTCCGACGGCATAGAAGCCGCAGACCATCGCCAGCGACCCGCTGACCGCGCGGATCCCGTGCAGGCCCGGAACCGTGCTGCGCAACGCGCCGAGACCGGCCCGATAGAAGAACGGCGCCAGGACGAGCGCGGAAAAGACCGCACGGGCAAAGGCAATCTGGAAGGTCTCCAGGCCCTCGGCGCTGAGCGTTTTCACGAAGGCCGAGTTGATCGTGAAACCGAGACTGGCGCCGATCATCCAGAGCGCGCCCCGGTGGTTGGGCGAGAGCCGCAGCCAGGCGGCAACCAGCCCCCGGCTTTCTCCCTGAGCAGCATCCGGATCGGCGGCGGGTTCCGTCACGTCTTGGCCTTCACCGCTTCGCTGCCCGGGCGGTGCGTGGTGCGTTCCCGCGCCACCTTGGTTTCGCGGTGGGCGATGTAGACCGCGGAGGCCGCGATCACCGCCGCACCGATCCAGGTCCAGGCGTCGGGCACTTCTGCAAACAAGAGGAAACCGATGGCGGCGACAAAGGGCAGGCGCGCGTAGTCGAAGGGCAGCACCGCCGAGGCATCGGCCATGGTGAAGGAACGCGTGAAGGCGATATGGGCGAGCACGGCACAGCCGCCGACCAGCGCCATCAGCACGAGCGCCCAGAGGCTGGGCGTCTGCCAGACGAAGAGCGCCGGGATCAGCGACAGCGGCGTCAGCAGCAGGTTCATGTAGAGCACCACCACCATGGGGTCCTCGGTGCGTGACAGCGACTTCACGATCAGCACCGTGACGGCCATGAAGCAGGCGGCGATGACCGGCAGCGCCATCACCGGGGTGATCTCGGCAAAGCCGGGCCGCAGGATGATGAGCACGCCGAGGAAGCCGATGATGGTGGCGGTCCAGCGCCGGGCCCGCACCACCTCCCCCAGGAAGATCGCCGCACCGGCGGTGGCGAAGAGGGGCACCGTGAAGTTGAGCGCCACCGCCTCGGCCATCGGCATGCGCACCACGGCGGTGAACCAGCACAGCATGGCGATCAGCCCGATGCCGGCACGCCAGAAATGGACCTTCAGGCGCTCGGTGCGCAGCCCTTCCCGGCCCATGCGGGCGAGCCAGGGCAGCATGAAGGCCAGGGCAAAGCTGTTGCGGAAAAAGGCGATCTGAAAGGGGTGCAGGCCTTCCGCCGCGGCGAGCTTGATGGTCGCGTTCATCACGGCGAAGAGCAGAGCGGCGGTGATCATGTAGATCGCGCCCTGGAGCGGCGCGGGAAGGCTCCTTCCACCCGCGCGAGGAGTCATGGAGGAAGGCATGGATCGCTATTTTAGGGTGAAGCCGGAAGCGTCACCACCCACGCGGGCGCAGGGCAGCCATGCAGGGGGCCAGACCCGCCGAGGAACGGCCCAGGGAAGGCCCGGGGACGGCCCAGAGATGGCCCCAGTGACGGCCCAGGGACGGCCCGGGGCCACCGCGAAACCGGGCCGGATCGGGGCCGGATCGGGGCCGGATCGGGTCTGGATCGGGGAGGGCGGCTTCGCCATACTGCGCGAAACGGCTGCCTGCCGGGCGGGCCGGAAAACCAAGCATCCACAGGGAGACACCATGACGGAACCGCTTTGGCAGCCCTCGCGGGAGCGGATTGCCGATGCCAACCTGACCGCCTTCATCGCCCGGGTGAACCAGGATCGCGGCACCCGGCTGAGCGGCTACGACGACCTCTTCGACTGGTCGGTCGCCGAGCCGGCGCAGTTCTGGCAGGCGGTCTGGGATTTCTGCGGTGTGATCGCCGATGCCGGCGGCCCCGTCCTGGTCGACGGCGACAAGATGCCCGGCGCCCGCTTCTTCCCCGAGGCGAAGGTGAACTTCGCCGAGAACCTGCTGCGGCGGCGCCCCGGTGAACCCGGAGATGACGGCGATGCCATGGTGTTCTGGGGCGAGGACAAGGTGAAGCGCCGCCTCTCCCACCGGGAGGTCTACGAGCAGGTCTCCCGCCTGACCCAGGCCCTGGCCGCCGAAGGCGTCGGGCCGGGCGACCGGGTCGCCGGCTTCCTGCCCAACATGCCGGAGACGGTGATCGCCATGCTGGCGGCGACCGCCCTGGGCGCCGTCTGGTCCTCCTGCTCGCCCGACTTCGGGGTGCAGGGGGTGCTGGACCGCTTCGGCCAGATCGAGCCCAAGGTGCTGTTCTGCGCCGACGGCTACTACTACAACGGCAAGACCCTGGACTCGCGCCCGCGGGTGGCGGAGTTCACCGCCCAGATGCCGAGCCTCACGAAGATCGTGGTGGTGCCCTACGTCGAGTCCGCGCCCGACGTCTCCGCCATTGACCGCGCCGTCCCCCTTGCCGACTTCGTCGCGCCCTTCGAAGCGGGCGCAATCGCCTTCGCGCGCCAGCCCTTCAACGCGCCGCTCTACATCATGTTCTCCAGCGGCACGACCGGGAAGCCCAAGTGCATCGTCCACGGCATCGGCGGCACCCTGCTGCAGCACCTGAAGGAGCACAAGCTGCTCTGCGACGTGAAGCCGGGGGACCGGGTCTTCTACTTCACCACCTGCGGCTGGATGATGTGGAACTGGCTGGTCTCCGGCCTCGCCTCCGAGGCCACGCTGCTGCTCTACGACGGCTCGCCCTTCGCGCCCGACGGCAACATCCTTTTCGACTTCGCCGAGGCGGAGAAAGCGACACTCTTCGGCACCTCGGCGAAGTACATCGACGCTCTCGGCAAGGCCGGCCTCGATCCGCAGTCGAACCACGATCTCTCGGCGCTGCGCCTCATCACCTCGACCGGCTCGCCGCTGGTGCCCGAGGGCTTCGACTACGTCTACGATCACATCAAGAAAGACGTCTGTCTGTCATCGATCGCCGGCGGCACCGACATCATTTCCTGCTTTGTCGGCGGCAATCCCGTCGGCCCGGTCTGGCGCGGCGAGATCCAGCGCCGCGGCCTGGGCATGGCCGTGGAGGTCTACAACGAGCGGGGCCAGCCGGTGCGCGGCGAAAAGGGCGAACTGGTCTGCGTGAAGCCTTTCCCCTGCATGCCCATCGGCTTCTGGGACGATCCCGACGGCGCGCGCTACCGCGCCGCCTATTTCGAGACCTATCCCAATATCTGGCATCACGGCGACTTCGTCGAGCTGACCGAGCACGGCGGCATCATCGTCTACGGGCGTTCCGATGCCACCCTCAATCCGGGCGGCGTGCGCATCGGCACGGCGGAGATCTACCGCCAGGTCGAGAAGCTGGAGGCGGTGGAGGAGTCCATCGTCATCGGCCAGGACTGGCAGGGCGACGTGCGGGTCGTGCTCTTCGTCAAGCTGCGCCCCGGCGCGGTGCTGGACGACGACCTGGTGGCGCAGATCAAAGGCCAGATCCGCAGCGGCGCGACGCCGCGCCACGTGCCGGCCAAGGTGGTGCAGGTCGCCGACATCCCGCGCACCAAGAGCGGCAAGATCGTCGAATTGGCGGTGCGCGACATCGTCCACGACCGCGCGGTGAAGAACATCGAGGCCCTGGCCAACCCGGAAGCCCTGGAGCTTTACCGCGGCCTGGAGGAACTGCGGAGTTAGGCGATGGACGACTTGAAGTGCACGTTGCTGTCAGCTACTGAAGGACCGATAACAGCCTTGCGGATAGACTCCAATGCTTGGTTTCGACGAGCGGCAGCCATTAGACTTGGCGGTACTCAAGGCCGTGAAACGGCCTAACCCGAACATGCGCTGCGCTTGTAGGATCTGCAGATGCAGCAGCGCGCACCCGGACCGCAAAGGGCAGCGAACAGGCCTAGGCTTTGGCGTTCACTCACGCTATGTATAGTCGGAACTCGTGGCTCGTTCGACCGTCTTTGGCGTTAAGCAATCGTACGCAGTCGGTCTAAAACTTCCCCGGCCAGCTTGTCGCAGCCTTCTTGGTTGTTCAGGTATGTGATGCATCGCAGCGAACGCAGGTCAAAGGGCACATCGTTCATCGACTGCGTAATGAGGATGACATCCTTGCCCAACGTGTGAGCAATACCTGTCTCGTAGAACACGTTGGGGTTTTTATCGGACAGATCGCAGATGACTATCCTTGAGGTGCAAATCAGCTCAATGATATCCTGAACAATGTGAGGGTGGAGCCAAAAGTCATCAGCGCGTTTGCACTCGTAACCCTCCGCCTCCAGCGCAGTTCTGACGGTCTGGTAAACTCGGGTAAATGCCCCCGAGAAAGGCATCATCATTGAGATCAGCTTTGGGCTTACTGGGTTTTCGCTCAACTGGAACACTGTGGGTACGGGACTTTGAGCCACCTCTTTCCGATATAGAACTTGGAATAAGTCAACATCCTTGATTGCCCAGTGGTTCCGGGAAAACTCCCAGTCATGAATCTGCAGGTCAGAGGCCAGAGCCCTAATATCTGCATTGGTCATGCGTGGAATTTCGGGGTCAAGAGCGTATTGCAGCACGTAGTTCTGCCCGCTCAACTCAATTCGGGAAAGCCAGCCAATACCTACGATCTCGTCCGAAACGCCTTCTTCCATCAATACTGTCGGAAGCAGCATTAGCGCTTGGGTGTCTATCTTGCCGCCGGGCGTAAAACGGTTCTTCACCTCCTCGTCGGTGTATTCAAACACTCTGCTAGCGACAATTGAGCCACGGCGCTCACTTTCCAATCCGCCTGAAACAATCAAGTTGAACATGTACACTCCTTTAGTCTCGGCACTAGTCAGCTATCTGACTACGTTCCATGTGCTTTAACGGGATCGTGCTCTGGTTTTCTGCCGCGACAATGGCTTCCGCCGGACTGGCTTCTTTTTCGGCTTGGATTCGACCACTGGTTCCTCTTCCGCCTTGTCCGGCACCTCGAGATCGAGGGCACCGATATCGTGATAGCGCTCTAGCAACGCGTGGTAGTGCTTCTCTGAAAAGCCGTCCGTGTTGGTTTCTGCATGATCTCGGACTACCAGATACGGATTCCAGATCTGGACATAATGGATATCGCCTGCTGAGCCTGACTTTATCGAAATGAAGCCAAGGGCCTCCAGCTTTCGAATGCGCTGTTTCCATGTTGATACACCGCGCTCGCCCGAGAAGCCGGACGCGAAAGCTATCTCGGAATGCTTGTTGGCGATTACAAAGCCTTGCTCATCTGATCGACACCAAAGCTCAAGATATGTCGATGCCACGGGTGTCCCTTTCCCAGCCAGCAAGTCTGCAATGGCACCAATAAGGGGCATTGTTCTAGGGATGGACGAGTAACCTTTCGTCCTTGCAGTGTCCTTGATATCCCAAACTCGGCTCTGATCGAGGTCTGGAAAAATACTGGCGCGCATGGATGATCTTTTGTCCTTGCTGCGTTGGAGCGCAGTTCTGCGCTTTGTGATCATTTTGGCTCCTTATTGTGAGGGAATGGTGCGGCGGGTTTGGACCCCGCCGCGTTGTGGTGATGCGAAGACGCCGGATGAAGTTTGGACCCCCATCTTTGGCTCGCCATACGAATATGGATGAAAAATATTGTTATTCAATGAGTTAGTAATATACAATCAAATATTATGGCAGCACATATGCAGGATTCAAACCTAGTATTTTGCACATATGTTGTGAACTCGTGGATCATCGGACATTGCGCCCACTCAAATACCCTATATTTTTCGGTGAACTATTCGCGAACAGTAGTGCTCCCAGGTGTTCAAGTGCTCCAATGGTGGTCATTGGTGCTCACAGGTGTTCCAGTGGGTAGAGGGAGACTGGGATGCCCTGGCCTTGACGTACCTTGTACCTGGTTTGTGGGCAGATATCCGCGTTACACCAGCAAACGGGGGGTCAGAGCTCGAAGCAGCCAGCTCCCTTCTGAGCTGCTAGAGGGACTAAAGGTCCAGTGAGAGGCTCAGCGCTAGGTCTACCGAATGTCCATTAGCTGAGTCTTTCCAGCCTCTTGAAACGCTTACCACGATCTGCCGAATGAAACCGTTGTCGTTAAATCTGACCAACGACCGCTTTTCAGCCAAACTCGTTGGTTCGGCGCGATTTCGCGATCTGGAGCCCGGATCGGCCTTTAGACCTGAAGGCCGAAGCGGCTATCAAAAGCCTTGGACCGGGTCGAAGCGTTCATGTCCTGAAAGCGCAGCGAGATCCGGAGTCCACGACCGCGCGGTGAAGAACATCGAGGCCCTGGCCAACCCGGAAGCCCTGGAGCTCTACCGCGGCCTGGAAGAACTGCGGAGTTAGCAGGCGCAGAGACTCAGGCGAGGCCGGCCAGCACCCTTTCGATGGCCTGACAGACGCGTTGGGTCTTGGCCGGGTCCAGTGCGTCGCGATGCGGCGCATTGAAGCGCCCGGCATCGTTGTCGAAGTACCGGCCCGAAGCCGAAGCAAAGTCGTCCGCCAAAGCGGCCCGGCAGAGAATCTCGGCGCCGATGCGGATGTCGTTGCCGGCCACGCCGAATCCCTCCGTCACCATCTTGCTGGCGAGCAGCGAGCCGGGGTTCACGGCGACGACGACCGGACCGTCGGGAAGCTCCTCGGCCATGGCGCGGGACCACATGGTGATCGCCAGCTTGCTTTGCGAATAGGCCTCCATGTCGGAGAGCCGCGTCTTGCCCTCCAGCGCCGCGATATCCACCGGCGCCTGTGCGGCGGAGGAGAGGTTGACGATACGGCCGTCGCGGTTCATCGACGGCAAGAGGCGCCGCGTCAGGGCATAGGGCGCGAGGGTGTTGACGACGAAGCGCAGGTCGAGCCCCTCCGCCGTCACCGGCTGCCCTGTCTTGAAGACGCCCGCATTGTTGATGAGTACGTCGAGCGGCCGGTGGTCCGCAGCGACAGCCTCGGCAAGCGCCGCGACATCGGGCATGCGGGACAGATCGGCGAGGTAGCTCGCCGTCTCCCCGCCGACGGCCTGCGCGGCGGCCTCCAGCTTCCCGGCGCTGCGCCCGTGCAGCAGCACGCGGTGACCCTGGGCGGCCAGCACCTTGGCCGTCTCCAGCCCGATGCCGTCGGTGGAACCGGTAATCAGAACGGTTTTCATGGTCGCAGCGTCCTCGGTCTCCGCATCAGTAACGTACCAGCGTCCGGCTTTCCATGCTCATGCGCGGGGTCTCGACGGCGGGGCCGTCTTTCAGATCGAGCGCCGAGTGGGCGACCGATGGCCGGCCGCGATTGTCGTAGATATTGAACAGGACGACCTCGTCCGGCGTCATGGCGGAGCGATAGATCCACTCGTGACGGGGGTTCGGCGCCAGTCCCATGATCTGGCCGGTACGGTGCGGATAGACGAGGTCGATCGTCACCCAGTCTTCGGGGCCGACCGAACCCGGAAGCACGAAGCCCAGCGGTGCTGTGGTGACCGGATGCCTGACCGGCCGCCAGACGTTGACGAAGGCAAAGTGCGCGCGTTCCCACTCGGCGGCGATCTCTGTCCCGAGGATATCCTTCAGGCGCTGGTGCGCGCCCTCTGCGCTGTAGTCGCTGTGGACGTTGCGGGCCGGCTTTCGCTCCGAAGCCGGGTCGTCGATGCGCAGCGTGTGGTCGAAGATCACGGCCTCCTTTGCCCCCGTCTGTTTCGACAGCAGATCACGGAGTTCACGGTCGTAGACGTCCTGCCACGTCCGCGCGTCGTCGAAGTCCTGAACGGCCGAGGCCTGCGTGACAAAGGCAAGACCGTCGTGCGCGAACGCGAGCAGGACATCAGTTTCGCGAAGGTCGATGACATCGATGTCGGTGGCTACAACGTCGGGCCCGACGATCCGGCCGGTCTCGCCGCCTGCGTCGATGTAGTAGGTCTGCGTCCCGGAGCTGGCGATATGGTAGTTGACGGTGGCAGTGGTCGGCATCGCGGAACTCCATCGGTCTCCTGACTCTGGATCGTCGGGCAGGGCCTATCGCCTGATCGAACTCAGGCCAGATCGTCCTTGCCTTCGATGAGGAAATGAAAGCTCTCGGACCCGGCCGTGCGCACCTTCAGGTGGGGCGCATAGCGCTCGTCGTTCATGAAAGCCAGCGCCGCCTCCCGCGACGGCCATTGGATCACGATGCGCAGCGCCGCGGGCCGCTCCTCACCTTCGATCTGCTCATGGCTGGCGGTCCGTGCCAGGTACCTGCCGCCATGCTCGGCGACCAGGGCGTTCGCCGGGCCGATGTAATCGGGAATCCAGTCTTCGGCAGTCGGTGTCACGGCGAGAACGGAGTAGTAGGTCATGGCGGGTGTTGCTCCTGTATTCGTTTTTTTCTGGCGGTTTGTCGGAAAGGTGCCGGCTGCGCGCTACCGCGCGAAGCCGCCGAAGGGTTTCAGCCAGAGCGGCGCCAGGGCGGCATGGCGTTCGCGCAGGTCATCGGGCAGGTTGCCCAGATGCACCATGCGGGTCGGCTCCGCCGCCGCGATCCAGCGCTCGGCGTGGGCGTCCCAGTTGGTGACGTGAACGTGCGCGGCTTCGGCGTCCTTGAAGCGCTCGTAGACCAGCACGTCGCCGTCGTCCGACACGAAATACTGATAGTTCAGCGTGCCCGGTTCCTCCTGTGTCGCCGCGACGATGTCCTTCATCACGGCTTCGAAGGCTTCGCGCCGGCCCTCTCTGATCTTCGCTTCGACAATCCAGCCGATGGTCTCGAACATGGGCGTCTCCCTTGGTTCCAGGATGTCCGGCCACCGCAGCGCCGGGCTCGCCCACACAATTAATCCCTAGGAATCTGAAATAAAGAGCGCGTTCTGGAACTCTTAATTCGTTTTTTCTATATAATAAGCGCGCAGTAAGTCGAATGCCTGCGTCTCTTGGAGGGGATGCCATGGACACCAAAAGCCTGCGGCTGTTCGCGCTTGCCGCGGAGAAGCTCAACATCAGTGCCGCGGGACGGCAGCTCGGCATGGCGCCTGCGGTGGCCAGCGCGCACCTGGCGAAGCTCGAACGGGCGATGGGGGCGGAGCTGCTCCACCGCTCGACGCGCAAGGTCGCGCTGTCCCTGGAGGGCGCCGAGTTCCTGCCTTATGCCGAGGAGATTCTGGCCCAGGAGACGGCCGCCCTTGCGGCGCTGGGCCGCGGCAGCCCGACGGCGACGGGCACGCTGCGGTTCGCGGCGCCGAGCACCTTCTCGCAGCTCTACATCGCGCCGATCCTGCCCGATTTCCTGGAGCGACACCCGGGCGTCAGCCTTGACCTGCGCCTGTCCGACACGCCGTTCGATCTGATCGAGGGCAGCTTCGACCTCGCGCTCCGCAACACCGCGATCTCCGACAGCAGCCTGAAGGGCCGCAAGCTGGCCGACGACAAGCGCATCCTCTGTGCCGCGCCCGCCTACCTGGACCGCCACGGCACACCCCAATACCCTGATGATCTCGCCGGGCATCAGCTGATCGGCTTCATGGGGCAGGCACCCAGGCCACTGGCCGGGCAGAGCGGGGAGGAGGCCCGATTCGACCCCCGCCAGGCCCGCTGCCGGCTGACGGTCGACGACGGCAACAGCCAGAAGGTCGCCACCGTCGCCGGGGCCGGGATCTCGGCAAACTCGCTGTGGAGCGTTCACGGCGAGCTGGCCGAAGGGTCGCTGGTCCGGGTTCTGCCGGACTACGACGTCGCCGACCAGTCCGCTCTCTGGCTGGTCTATCCGAAGTCCAACGTGCTGACGGCGAAGGTCCGGGTGTTCATCGACTTTCTCCTGGAGCGGATCGGCCGCGCGCCGGCCTGGATCACGTCCTGAGTTTCCGGGCGCGGATTGTCCGTTTCTCGACAGGCTTTGACTGACGATCGGTTTCGCAGCGAAGCCGCCAGGACCACAATGGAGCCCGGATGAAGACGGAGCCTGTCGCGCCGAGAGACCGGAGCGAGGGTGGGCGTCCAAGAGGAGGGGCCGGTGCCGCTGGACCTATACCTGGCCTATCTTGCGACGGTTGCGGTGTTCTTCGCCTCGCCCCCGGGACCGAGCCAGCTTCTGATGATTACGAACAGCCTCCGCTACGGCGTCAGACCGAGCATGAGCACGGTGGCCGGAGACCTGTCCGCCAACATGCTGCAGATGATCGCCGCGGGCTTCGGCCTGGCGACGCTGATCGCCGCCGTCCCGGCCTCGCTCACCGTGATCAAGTGGCTCGGGGTCGCCTATCTCGCCTGGATCGGCATCCGCTTGTTCCGTTCGTCGTCTTCGGCCCTCACGCTGCCGTCTAACGCAGCCGGCCGGGCCAACGATCTGATTCGCCCGGGTCTGTTTCGCCAGGGCTTCATCACCTCGGCGACGAACCCCACCGCGATCTTTTTCTTCGCCGCGCTGTTTCCGCAGTTCATCGACCCCGCCGCGGCGATCTGGCCGCAGCTTGTCATCCTCGGCCTCACCTACATCGTGATCGACGGCGTGTTGCTCACCGTCTGGGGAGCGACGGCCCAGGGCCTGCTCAGGCGCTTCCGCAACCGCAGTCCGCAGTGGCTGAACCGCCTTTCGGGTTCCCTGATCGTCGCGGCCGCCGTGTTGCTGGCCCTCAAGGACGTCAGCCTGCCGTCGTCCCGCGCCTGACAGGGCCGCAGATGTTCTTCAGGGCTCCTCCGGTGCGTCTTCGACATCGCGCTCTTGCAGGATGCGGTCGATCAGACCCCATTCCAGGGCCTCTTCGGCGCTCATGAAATGGTCCCGGTCGAGGGTGCGCTCGACCTCCTCCTCGCTGCGCCCGCAGTGCGCGGCATAGAGCCGGATCATGCGGCGCTTGGTTTTCTGCATCTCCTCGGCGTGGATCATGACGTCCGATGCCTGGCCCTGGAAGCCGCCCAGGGGCTGGTGGACATGAAGGCTGGCGTTGGGCAGCGCCGCCCGCTCACCCGGCTCGCCCGCCATCAAAAGGAACGAGCCCATGGAGCGCGCGGTCCCCATGCAGAGCGTATGCACGGGTGGGCGGATGTATTGCATGGTGTCGTACATGGCGAGGCCGCTGGTCACCACACCACCGGGCGAGTTGATATAGAAGTAGATCGGCTTCTTCGGGTTTTCGGCTTCCAGGAAGAGAAGCTGCGCGCAGACCAGTGACGAGACCGTGTCATTGACCTCACCGTTCAGGAAGACGACCCGCTCGCGCAGGAGCCGGGAGTAGATGTCGAAGGAGCGTTCCCCCCGGCTCGACTGTTCGACGACCATGGGGACGAGCTGCATGGTTTCGCGCATGGGCGAGCTCCTGTTTTCTGAACTTTCCGCCTCCGACCCGCGCGCCGCCAGCAATCCGCCGCGTCAGGCGGCGCGCATAAGGACGGGGCGGTTGGTGTTGGCGGCCTGGGGCTGCTGCTGCAGGCGTTCGTCCGCCAGCTCATGAACGATGCGAAGGATGGTGCCGCCCGCGCCGTTGGGCCGGATCTGAAACGTCACCACGCTTTCGAGGAAGGGCGGCGCGTCGTCCTTCATGCCGTAGCGGACTTCCCTGCCTTCTTCGGAAGAGACCGGCTCCGCATCGCTCAGGTCTGCTTCCGGCAGCCACCGGTCACGAAACGCCGGCATGCTGATTGCGCGCCAGACCTTCTGAGGCGGAGCATCGAGTTCGACCTCCAGCTCCAGGTCGGTTGCCTGCTCGTCGGTCTCCCGGTCCTTGGTTTCCCGGTCCTTCATGAGTCCATGTCCTTCAGCAAAGCTTTCAATGCATCGATCCGCGCCGGCCAGTAGGCGCGATATCTGGCGAGCCATCCGGCGATGAGCGCCAGGCCCTCCGGATCGACCTCATAGTTGACGAAGCGTCCCTGCCGCTCTTCGCGCACCAGTCTCGCCTTGCGCAGCACCGAGAGGTGCTGGGACATCGCCGGCTGGCTGATCCGCATCCCCTCCCGCAACGCGCTGGCGTTCATGCCGCCGCCCGCCAGCTTCTCGAAGATGGAGCGGCGGGTCGGATCGGCCAGCGCCTTGAAGACGTCGTTCTCGATCATGAAAATCAGATAAGCACAGACTTATGTGATTCGCAAGGGCCCCGTTACGAACGCCTTCCGGCGCTTGCCGCACCGCTAGCGCTGAGGCCTGGCGAAGCAGACACCGACCCGGCCATCGTCATCGCCGTCCAGGAAATCCAGGCCTGCATCCATGAAGGTCAGGCGCAGCAGGCGGGCTGTGGAGGGCTTGATGGAATTGTGGCCGCGCTCGAAGGTGCGGATGGTCACATCGCTGATGGCAGCGCGCCGGGCGAGATCGCTCTGACTCCACAGCAGCAAAGCGCGGGCGGCACGGCACTGCGGGCCAGTCAGCGGCGTCGGCTCTGGCGCGGGCGATTGCCTGTTGGCCCGCTGTGGAGCGGCGGCCTCTTTGCTGAGAGAGTGCGAATCCGTGCTAAGGGTAGAGTCAGCCATGACCGGACTCCGTGTAAGTCTGGTTGCGGTCAGGCGCGGGGTGGGTGCGCCAACACCTTCTCGCGCCGCTTGCTTGCCGGACGGTTTGCCAAAGGACCATCCAGCAGATTATCCGGCATATCGGAGACTACTCTGAGAGTGCCTTAGTCTCAAAGCATAACTATGGATAACATAAATTTACACATATCCCCGATGCAGTGCCGCGCTGCCAGGGCGCTGCTGAACATCTCTCAATCGCTGATCGCGAAATCGGCACATGTCGTGACGGCAACAGTCAGCGAATACGAACGCGGCTCGGGGACTCCCGTCTACAACAACCTCTTGGCAATACGCACCGCACTCGAAACTGCCGGAGTCATATTTGTTCCAGAAAACGGCGGTGGCTTAGGCGTCCGCCTGCATGGGCCAAGAACAAAACGTGCTCCAGCCGAAAGCACCTTCAGTTCCGACCTTTGCCGTGCCGCACGCGGTCTGCTCGGTCTGTCCCAGATGGAGCTTGGCGAAGCCGCCAACCTCTCGCGTTCGACAGTCACGGAGTTCGAGCGTGGGGCGCGCATGCCTAACCCTGAGAACCTCGCCGCCCTGCGCGCCACCCTGGAAACCGCCGGCGCGGTCTTCATGCCCGCAGACCGCAGCGGCGGCCCCGGCGTGCGGCTGCGCGACCGCTCCGGCTAACCTCCGGCAGTCCCGCACCTTCCCTGTCATACTCGGGCTTGACCCGAGTATCCATGGCACCGGCAGTCCCGGACCTCTCCGGCAAGGGCTCCAGCGGGCGGCCCGATGGACCCTCGGGTCAAGCCCTGACGTGACGAAGGCGTTGGGGGGGAGACGGTATTCACACGCAATCGAAGGACCGGCACCACACAGGCGGCACTGTCATCCGCCGCCTGTCAGCGCCGAGATGTCGCGAAAGCGGTACCGCGAAAGACGCACTTCGGGGCGCTTGGAGCGGATCAGACAGTTTATGTTCTGAATGCGACAAGCCATTGACATTATTAAGATAAAATGAATTAGAGCTATGCTGCCACAGCATAGACGTCCTGATTTCCCAGCATTTGTCGCAAGGCTCAAAGCGGATTATCTGTCGGCCTAAGAGATTGGGATCAACCGGCGGCGCCGGCTCTGCGAGACGCAGGCGGGCCGCTAAGACAGACAGGAGACAGGACCATGGCCCACATGACCTATTCCGCCCGCCCTTTCGCGCCCGGCCGTCCGGCCATGGGCCTGCAGAGCGGCTTTTTCACCGCCCTCGCCGACGGCTTCGCCCGGCTGCGCGAGGTCTATGAGGCCGAGCGCCGCGAGCGGCGCCTGGCCTATGCCACCCGCGATCTCGACCAGCACCTGCTGCGCGACATCGGGCTGGACCACAGCGCCAGCTGAGGGATAGCGGCCGAGGGCCGCTGCCAGAAGTCACAAAGGGCGGTCCGGGGGGCCGCCCTTTTGCTTTGCCCGCCCCAAGGCGCAATGCCAGAGACCCTGTCGCATCCTTCGAGGCTGCGCTTCGCTCCGCGCCTCAGGATGAGGCCGGAGCTCTGGCACCTGCTCTCCACCTCATGCTGAGGAGGGCCGGCAGGCCCGTCTCGAAGCATGCGGCGAAGAGTTCGGCCCGAGAAGCTCGTCCGACTCGGCTTCGCAGGAGGCCGATGGGCCTCAGGACAGCGGGTAGCGGATGAAGAGGTGGTTGAGCCCGTTGAGCACGCCGTAGAGCTGATCGAACTGGACCTGGAAGGACGCCCAGTCGTGGCGGGGGTCGAGGTCCTGCAGGGTCTCCTGGATCCGCCCCAGGGAGGTCTGGCCGTCGATCCAGGGCAGGATCGCCGGGGCCAGCCGCGGCAGGGCGAACTGCAGCGAGAGGCCGTCGAACTCCCCTTTCAGGGTCAGGTCGCGCTGCACCGCCTTGGCGAGTTGCGGGCCCTCCAGCACCCGAAGGCAGGGGATGGCATCGCGCCCCACCGGCGCCGCAACCGTGTCCTCGATCTGGTTCTTGGAGACATAAAGGATATGGGTCTTGATGTTGCCGGCCAGCTTCTCCGCAAAGGCGGCGCGCTCCAGCGGCGTGAAGGACGACAGCGCCTTCAGGATGACCGGGTCCTTCACGTAGGTCGCCGGGTCGTAGCGGATCGGCTCGATGAAGCTGACCAGCCGCAGGCCCGCCCCCTCCACCAGGGCCGCAACCTCCTCCACCAGATAGGCCCGGTCCTGGCTGTGCAGCAGCAGGTCCACCAGTTCGGCGTCGCTGCCGCCATGGTCGCGCAGCACCGGATTGCGGGCGAAGAGATTGCTGCTGGGCAGCGTCTTCAGAAGCCGCCTGGCCAGCGCGACCTGATCCGCCAGGGAGCGGTCGCCCGCCAGGCCGCGCAGCATTTCCTGAAGCGGATAGACGCCGTTGCGTCCGAGCGTGCCGTAGACCATGAGCCCCATGCCGCCGTCGTGCTTCAGAAGCCCGCTCAGCGCGGCCAGCCCGGCAGCCGGATCGGACAGGTGATGCAGCACGCCGCAGCAGTCGATGTAGTCGAAGACGCCGAGGTCGAGGGTCTCGGCCTCCAGCAGGGAACCGGTGACGAAGCGCAGGTTGGTCAGACCGCGCGCCACGGCGCGGGCCTCGGCGATGGCCCGCGACGACTGGGAGAGGTCGAGGTAGACCACCTCGGCACCCTGGCCTGCATCGGAAAGCTGCTGGGCCAGCATGATGGCGGCATCGCCGGTGCCGCCGCCGGCCACCAGGGCCCGGAACGGCCGGCTGAAGTCGCGCCGTCCGGCATAGAGGTAGTGGTTTATCTCCATCAGGTTACTGGGCGAGCCGACGACAAGACGCCGCGCCTCCTCCGCCGGGTCGCGGGACGGATAGGGATAGGCCTCGTACTGGTCGCGGACGCGCTCGCTCATGGCGGGGCCGCCCAACCGAGGGTGCAGGGTGAGGATGCGGGCATGGCAGGAAAGACTCTAGGCCGCGCCCGTGGTCAGCACCACCTTGCCGGTGGAGCGGCGGTTCAGCAGCAACCCCATGGCTTCCGCGGCTTCCGAGAGATCGTGCTTGTGTGAAACGTGTGGCCGCAGCCTTCCCTCTTCATACCAGGCGAAAAGCTCGCGGAATTCCCCGGCCAGGCGCTCCGGCGCGTGGCGGCGGTAGGACCCCCAGTAGACCCCCATGGCGGCGACGTTCTTCACCAGGAGGATGTTGGCCGGAATCTCCGGCACCCGGCCGGCGGCAAAGCCGATGATGAGGAGCCGGCCCGACCAGGCGATGCAGCGCAGGGAAGCGTCGAAGACATCGCCGCCGACCGGGTCGAAGACGACATCCGCGCCGCGCCCGTCGGTCAGGGCCTTCACCCTTTCGCGAATATCCTCCTCGCGGTAGTCGATCACGGCATCGGCCCCGTGGTCCCGCGCGATCGCCAGCTTCCCGGCACCGCCGGCCGTCGCGATGACCCGGGCGCCCAGGGCCTTGCCGATCTCCACCGCCGCCAGGCCGACGCCCCCGGCAGCGCCGTGCACCAGCAAGGTCTCGCCGGCCTGCAGGTCCGCATGCCAGCGCAGCGCCCCATGGGCGGTGCCGTAGGTGATGGGAAAGCCCGCGGCCTCGGCCCAGCCGAGGCTTTCGGGAATGGGAAAAACGTCATCGGCCCGCGCCAGCGCCGCTTCGGCGTAGCCGCCGCCGTCGGTCAGCGCCAGCACCCGCTGGCCCTCCGCCAGGCCGGTCACCCCATCGCCCAGCGCCGTGATCCGGCCGGCCACTTCCAGACCCGGGGAAAAGGGGAAGTCCGGCCGCTCCTGGTAGCGCCCGGCGATCATCAGGGTGTCGGCGAAGTTCACGCCGGCGGCCGCGACCTCCAGCAGGACCTCGCCGGGGCCGGGTGCCGGGGCCGGCACGTCTTCCAGTTCCAGCTCCTCAGGCTTGCCCCAGGCACGGCATACCACAGCACGCATCAGCGTCCTCTCCTTTGAGACTTCGGATGGCTTCTAGAAAGGAATCTGTTCGGCGGGACGCACCTCGCCCACCGCAAGCCCGGCGCGGTTGTGAACCCTGGCGCTCAGCACGCCGCCGAGCGCCGCCGCCTCGTCCTCGCTCAGAATGTCGAGGCGGCGCAGCAGCCGGCCCATGGCGATCTCCGCCGCGCGGCCGGCGCCGTCGTCGATCTTCAAGGCGGCACCCAGGCCCAGTTCCGGGAAGCTGGCGCAGTAGACCCCTTCGGCCCCGGTCTTGATCAGTGCCTTCTCGCCGGTCTGTTCCATGACCAGAGTATCGAAGCGGCCGCTGCCGGCGACCATGAAGGGTTCCGCCGCCACCGCGTGGCGGACCCGGCGGCAGGCCGCCTGCCGCGCCTCCGGCTGGTCGTCGGGCCGGCCGAGGCGCGCCATGGCAAGGGCGATGTTGCCAAGGGGCATGCCGAGCACCGGAATGCCGCAGCCGTCGACGCCGCGCGGCACGGCGCCGAGGTCGAGGCCGCTCATGCCTTCGAGCACGCCGAGGATGCGTTGCTGCACGGGGTGTTCGAGCTTGATGTAGCCGCGGGTCGCCACGTCCATGTGGCGGGCCAGGGTCAGAAAGCCGCTGTGCTTGCCCGAACAGTTGTTGTGGGCCGGGGTCGGCAGCTTGCCGCCGGCCAGGAGCGCGATCATCGAGGGTTCGTGCACCGGCAACTGCGGCCCGCATTCCAGATCGCCCACGCTGCAGCCGATGCGCGCCAGCCAGGCCTCCGCCGTTTCGACGTGGCGCGGCTCGCCGGAGTGGCTGGCGCAGGCCATGGCGAGCTCGGCATCGCTCACTTCAAAAGCATCGGCCGCGCCGCTTTCCACCAGCGCCAGGGCCTGCAGCGACTTGATCGCCGAACGGGCATAGACCGGGCGCTCGATGTCGCCGGCGGAGAGCACCACCTTGCCGTCGCTGTCCACCACCGCCAGAGCGGCGCGGTGGCGGCTTTCCACCATGGCGCCACGTGTGACCTCGACGAGCAGTGGGTTTGCCGTCTCGGAGACTGTGGTTTCGGACAGAGTATTGAGGACTTCGGCAGGCATGAGTCGGGATCGCGGAGGGGAACGGGATACCGCCTGACCCGGCTGACCCGGCGGCTATGCAGCTTGCCTCCCGCGGCCCGGCCATGCAAGTTTTCGCGCCATGCGAGGATACTTTGCCATCGGCGCCGAGCGCATCAGCAAGCCCATGAACCTGGGCAGCCTGCTGCGCTCCGCCCATGCCTTCGGGGCCAACTTCTTCTTCACCATCGAACCGGACTTCAATCCCAAGGAGGTGAAGCTTTCCGACACCTCCGATGCGGCGAAGAACCTGCCGCTCTATACCTATCCTTCGGTCGACGCGCTGCAGCTGCCGCGCGGCTGCGCCCTTGTCGGCATCGAGCTGACCGAGGATGCGGTCGAACTGCCGTCTTTCTTTCATCCCCGCGCGGCCGCCTATGTGCTGGGGCCGGAGCGGGGCAGCCTGTCGCCGGCGCTGCAGGCGCGCTGCGACCACATGGTGAAGATCCCGACCCGGTTCTGCATCAACGTCGGCCTGGCCGGCGCGCTGGTGATGTACGACCGCATGGTCGCCCAAGGCCGCTTCGCCCGCCGCGCGGTGAACCCCCGCGCCGAACCGGAAGCCCTGCCGGAGCACGTCTCTGGCGCCCAGAAGGTGCGGCCCAAGTAGGTGCGGCCCAAGTAGGCAAGGTCAAACCAGGACCGCGCTCACGGCTTCAACCCAGGGCAACCCGCCACAGCGCCGCAGAGGCCGCACCGGCCAACATCGCCCAGACGGCGCTGCGGGCGGCGATCATCACGCCCGCCGCCACCGCGACCGCGGCGGCCTCCCGCCAGCCGCCCTGGGCAACGACGGTGGCGACGATGGCAACGATCACCGAACTGCAGAGTGCGTTGAGGAAGCGCTCCAGGACCGGAGTCACCGTGAAGTGGCTCATCACCACCGGCCCGAGGATGCGGGTCGCCACGGTGGTGAGGGCCATCACCGCAATCGCCAGTATTGTCGTGACACTATCGGCCAAGGCGCAGTCTCCCCGTAAGAGCCCCGACGGAGGCGCCGGCAAGCGCGGCGAGAATGATGTTCCATCCCGCGGGCACGGCATCCAGGGCGAGAACCGCCACGGCGGCGGCCACCGCAGCCGGCAGCAGGGACGGCGGGGTCTTCAGCTCGCCTGCAGCCACGGCGGCAAAGAAGCAGGCCATCACGAGGTCGATGCCGAAGCGGCTGAGATCGCCGAGGCCGGAGCCCGCATAGGCACCCACTGCCGTGCCGGCGGTCCAGGCCAGCCAGAGCGCGAGGCCGCCGCCGACCAGAATGCCGAGGTTGCTCCCGCCATCACGCAGACTGCGGTAGCTGTCGGCAAAGTTGGCATCGCTGAGCAGCGGCAGGGCCAGCAGCCGACGCGGCCAGGGGAGGGCGTTGACCCAGGGCGAGAGCGCCGCCCCGAGCAGCAGGTGGCGGGCATTGACCGCCAGAACGGTGAGCGCGATGGAGAGCAGCGGCAGGGGATGGTTCCAGAGATCCAGTACGGCGAACTGCGCCGCACCGGCAAAGACCGTCGCACTCATGACCAGGGTCTCGAGCGGCAGCAGGCCGTGCTCGACCGCCGCCGCGCCGAAGGCCAGGCCGAAAGGGGCGGCGAAGACAGCGACGGGCGCCAGGCGCAGGAAGCCTGCACGGACACCGCGGCCGTCGAGCACCGCTGCCGGGCCGGCCTGCTGTGGCTCAGGGCTCTTCGCTTGTCTAACCATATTAGAGGTTATAAAGCAGGTGACGGCTTGCGCGTCAACCATAGTAGCGGTTAGGTATGGACGATGAGCTATGCCACCCATCCGGTCCGGCTCTGCGGAGAGCGGCTGATCCTCGACTTTCTGAACACCGCCGACTGGTCGGCGGTCGGTGCCGTGGTGCATGAGAAGCTGGCGACGCCGGCCGACGTGGACCGCTGGACAGCGGCGGCCGGCCTGGACGGCGTCGCCGGCCCCAAGACCGCCCGGGAGCTTGCCCGCCTCAAGGCCTTCCGTGCTGCGCTGCGCGCAACGGTGCTGAAGGTAGCCGGCGGGAAGGGCGGAGACCGGGACGGTGTCCGGGCCGTCAACACGGCCCTGCGCGGCATCCGGAACGACGCCCTGGCAGAAGCCGGCGGACCCGCAGCGGTCTCCGCCGCCGGAAGCCTTCAGGCAGTGTTGGCGATCTCCGCCGCCGCCCTTCTGGCTGACCCGCGCGAGCGCGTCCGGATCAAGATCTGCCCGGGCAACGACTGCGGATGGCTGTTCCTTGACGAAACCCGCAACGCGCGCCGGCGCTGGTGTTCGATGGAAACCTGCGGCAACCGCGCAAAGGCCCGCCGCCACTACCGGCGCAGCCAGGCGGCGCGGGGCTAAAGTGTTGTCGACTTACGTCGAATCGGTTCCAGCCCGCTCCCCCTCCCGGCCACCCATAGGATACTGGCGTTGGGTGGCCGGGAGGGGGAGCGGGCCGGTGCCGTTAAATCAAGAAAGCGTCTCGGCCTTCCAGAGCACCAGATCGATCTCCACAAGGGCGTCGCGCGCCAGCGCCGAGACACCGACGGTGGTGCGCCCCGGCAGGCGCCGCTCATCGGGAAAGTACTCGCCGTAGATCCGGTTCATCTCCGGATAGTCCCGCTCGAACTGCGTCAGATAGATCCGCGCGAAGACGGTGTCGGCGAGGTCGTAGCCGGCGTGATCGGCAATGCGCCCGAGGTTTCGGAAGGACATGTGGGTCTGGGCCGCAACGCCGTCCGGCAGGGGCGCCTGCGGATCGCCCGGATCGACCGGCAGCTGGCCGGTCACATAGAGGAAGGGTCCGGCCTTCACCGCGTGGCTGTAGCGGGCCGTGGGCGGTGGCGGGGCGGCGTCCGGTGCGATCAGGTGCTGCAGGCTCATGGGGCCTCCTGCTGTGGGGTTTGAATGAAACTCCACCAGCATGACGCACCCGGGTCGTGGAGTCTGCGCCCCTGCCCCGACCGAAGCCCGCAATGAAAAAGGACCGAGCCGGGTCAGGCTCGGTCCTTGCTTGTGTTTCTTACATGCCTCAGGCGCGACGGGACGCCAATAGCAGTAACGTCAATCAGTACGTCACAAAGGGGTTCAGCAGGCGGCCGAAGGTTCCGGTCATCTTCATCGGCGCGTCGCTGACGACAAGGCAGATGCAGGGCTCGCCCGTGTCGGCGACCGGCTGGTGGTCGACGGAGGGATCGGCGATCTGCACGTCGCCCCGCTCGTAATGCCCGTCGGCATCGCTGTAGCCGCCTTCCAGCACCAGGGTTACTTCCTGGCCATGATGGGTGTGCTTGGGCACGGCCACGCCGGGCTGGATCCGCATCAGGCGCGTCTTCGCCCCATCGGGCCCCAGCGCGATCTCGGTATCCTCCACCCCGCGCATCACCTTGCGCCACTGCAGCGCCGTGAGGTCGACCTGCAGATAGTCCCGCAGGGGGCGCGGCAGCGAGGGGTCTTCCATTTCCGGCTTGCGCGGCAAAGGCATGGCACCACCCCAGGGCGCCCTCTCTTCGGTCTCGCCGTCGAGCATGTCGATCTCGGCCATGATGCTGCTGAAGGCCGACTCGTCCAGGCTGGCGGGATCGAGCGCGTCCATCAGCGACCCACCCAGGGCTTCGTAGGCCTCCACCTCGGCGCGGCAGGCCGGGCACAGCGTCAAATGGCTGGCGACCACGAGGGACAACGCCTCGGGCAGGCTGCCGGCCGCGTAGGCCATGAGGATTTCTTCAGAAGGATGATGCTTCGGCATCACTGGTACTCCTTGAGCGCCTTGCGGAGGTGACCGAGGGCGAGGCGCAGACGGGACTTCACGGTGCCGAGCGGCAGCTCCGTCTCCTCTGCGATGGCGCCATGCGCCTTGTCCTCGAAATACGCCATTCTGATCAGTTCCGCTTGCTCACTCGACAAAGACTTCATCGCCACCGAAAGCCGCTCCGACTGTTGGGCGGCCTCCACCAAACTGTCTGCATCCTCCGCCGCCGCCGGCACCAGGGCCGGATCGTCGGGGTCGTACTCAGGCCGCTTTTCGCGGCGCAGGGCATCGATCCGCTTGTTACGGGCGATGGTGAAGATCCAGGTGCTGGCACCGGACTTCGAGACATCGAAGCTTTCGGCGCGGCGCCATACCATGATCATCGCTTCCTGCACCAGCTCTTCGGCCTGTGCTTCGCCGGCCCCCTGGCGGATCAAATAGGCTTTCACCCTGGGGCCGAAGTAACTGAACAACTCGGCAAACGCGGCCCTGTCCCGGTTCCGCCCGACGGAGACGAGCAGATCGGCCAGGTATCCCGGGTCGGCCTTGCCGTTGGAAACCTTGGGCATAGCCGCCATTCTAGCAGGCCCACCCAGGGTGAATCCGACAGGCAGGACCGCTTCTCTCCGTACCGCCACGCTTGCCACCTGTTCCGTTACGTCTTTGTGTACGGCCCAAATCCGCCTTTGGATCAGTGGAAGCCCAGGCAATATTCCGAATTATCATAGACGAACTGTGGATTGGCCCACACCGGGACGCAACCCCGCCCTCCAATTGCCGTTTGACCCGCCCGATGCCCGTTAAACTATTGTTTTTGGAAGGCTCGCGCTTTTGATATAAGGCAAGCAGACCACCGGCCGTCGTAGAGGGGTGGCGGCCTTGCTGGCCAGCCCTATAATAACGGTCATGTCGGAGAATAACATCCCATCAACGGCGTCCGTGTCTTCGCTCATGTCACTCAGGAAGATTTTCATCCTATCCGTTTTCGCCTTAAGCGCGAGCCTTCCAGCCGGTGCCGCACAAGCGCAGGGTGTTGAGAGGATTGGCGATTTCTCAGACTGGAGTGCGTTCAGGTTCACCGAGAACGACACCCCGACCTGCTTCATTGCCAGTGAGCCGACCAAGGCGGAAGGCAACTACAGTATCCGCGGCGACATACACGCCATGGTTACGCACCGCCCTGCGGAAGACCGGGTGGACGAGGTCAGCATCCAGGCCGGCTATACCTACCAGGAAAACTCCGCCGTAGAGATCGAAGTCGGCACCATGACGGTCAAGCTGTTTACCCAGGGCGCGTCGGCCTGGGCTGTCGACAAGCCGACCGACCAGAAGCTGGTGCAGGCCATGATCCGCGGCAACACGATGGTGGTGCGCGGCACCTCGGAACGCGGCACCGACACGGTCGACACCTATTCGCTTTCCGGTTTCACCAAGGCCTATCAGGCGGCCCAGAGAGC
The DNA here is from genome assembly GCA_001657395.1 of Rhodospirillales bacterium BBD 1991-14. Classification (GTDB taxonomy): domain Bacteria; phylum Pseudomonadota; class Alphaproteobacteria; order Kiloniellales; family Kiloniellaceae; genus Pelagibius. The sequence continues at coordinate 80,840 of LYSY01000002.1, forward strand.
CTGCGGCCTTTAGCCGCGACCGGGCTTCAGTCCGGGGCGAATTGCAGCCCTTGCCGCAAGCCGAGCAAGACCGTATCTAGGGCGCCATGAGCCGAAGCCACGCCCAAGCCTTTGCCCCGCCGCCGGAGAGCGCCGCCACGCGCCGCAATCTGGTCGGGCTGTCGCGCGCCGAGCTGGCCGCGGCCATGGCCGAACTGGGGGAAAAGCCGTTCCGGGCCAAGCAGCTCTGGCACTGGATCTATCATCGCGGCGAGACCGATTTCGCCGCCATGACCACCCTGTCGAAGGAGTTCCGCGCCCGCCTTGGCGAACGCTTCGCGGTCGCCCGCCCGGCGGTCGCTGAGGCCCAAGTATCGCGCGACGGCACCCGCAAGTGGCTGCTGAACCTGCCGGACGGCCAGCAGGTGGAGACGGTCTACATTCCGGAAGAGGACCGCGGCACGCTCTGCGTTTCCAGCCAGGTCGGCTGCACGCTGACCTGCAAGTTCTGCCACACCGGCACCCAGCGCCTGGTGCGCAACCTCAGCCCCGCCGAGATCGTCGGCCAGATCATGGTCGCCCGCGACGGCCTCGGCGAATGGCCTGCTCCGGCAGAGGGCCGCCAGGTCACCAACATCGTCCTCATGGGCATGGGCGAGCCGCTCTACAACTACGACAACGTCGCCGCGGCCATGCGGATCGCCATGGACCCGGAAGGGCTGTCGATCTCCAAACGCAAGATCACCCTCTCGACCTCGGGCGTGGTGCCGGAGATGGAGCGCTGCGGACGCGAGCTGGACGTGAACCTCGCGGTCTCCCTGCACGCCACCTCCGACGAGACCCGCGACTGGATCATGCCGATCAACAAGAAGTATCCGCTGAAGATGCTTCTCGATGCCTGCCGCAGCTATCCGGGCACCCACAACGCCCGACGCATCACCTTCGAGTACGTCATGCTGAAAGGCGTGAACGACAGCGAAGAGGATGCGCGGCGCCTGATCGCACTGCTGAAAGGCATTCCGGCCAAGGTGAACCTGATTCCCTTCAATCCCTGGCCCGGATCTTTCTTCGAGTGCTCCGATGCGGCGACCATCACGCGCTTCGCCGACATCCTCTCGGCCGCCCACATCTCCAGCCCGGTGCGCGCCACCCGCGGCGACGACATCCTGGCCGCCTGCGGCCAGCTGAAGTCGGAGTCCGAGCGCCGGAAAAAGAACGAGCGCGCAGCCGCCGACCTCTGACCCCCCGCTTCATCCGGCGCTCCCTGCTCCGGGTGCCGCCTCCCCTCTTGGATGGGGCACGCTTTCGCTTTAGGGTTGCCGCAGCCGCCGAAGACCTGAACCTGAACCCATGGGAGCCCGGCCGACATGGTGGTCATTCTGCTTGGCGGTTTCGTCTTTGCGATTCTCTGCATCTATCCCCTCTGGCGCATCTTCGCGCGCGCCGGCCTGCCGCCGCCCCTTTCGATGCTGGTGTTTCTGCCCCTGGGCGGCTTCGTCGCGCCGATGATCCTGGCCTTTGCGGACTGGCCCAATGCGCAGACGCCAAGCGCACAGGGCCCCAACGCCCTGCCACCGACGCGCTGAGACGGGAGGAACGACCGTGACGCTCTTCCTGCTCGTCTTCTGGCCGGTGCTGATCGTTCTTGCCGCCGTCTATGTCTGGCTGCACGCGCGCATCCTGCGCCGCGCCGGCCACTCCCGTCTCTGGTCCCTGGCGATGCTGTTGCCCGGCGTGAACATCGTGCTCATCTGGGTCTTCGCCTTCGCCGACTGGCCGGCGTTGAAGACCAGCAAGGCCATCCCCGAGATCTTCGAGTGATCCGGTTTCGATGACCCCGTTCCGCCGCGCCAGATGAAAGCCGCAAAGCCCCTTACCTACGCCTACGCCTTTCGCCCGCCCTACCGGCCCGACGGTCCGGTCATGCGCAGTTTGGTCGACGCGGCGCGCGAGGACAGCGCGGCGCTGGAGGCTGAGTTTGAGACGGTCGCGCGACGCTTTCAGCGCCGGATCGACCACGTCGTCTGGGAGCTTGAGGGCGCCGCCAGCCTGCCCTTCGCGCGGCGCCCGCAGGGCGCGAAGCTGCTGGACAGCCTGAAGGACCACGACCTGGTCATTGCCGCCCAGCTCGGCGAGGTCATCTGCGCGGCCGCCGAGGCGCAGCCGCTGGTCGAGGCCTTTCTCCAGCGCCGTGCCCGGCTCTTCGTCGCGGATATCGATCTGGAACTCACGGCCCAGGGCGAGACCACACGGCGCGCCCTCGGCCTTCTTGCGGCCCTGGCGAAAAGCTACGACGAACAGCGCCGGGCGCTCTGGGCCGCGCAACAGGTTCCCCCGGCGAGCGAAGGCCGCCAGGACAGCCTCGATCGGAACGCGCAGGCCGCCGCGCGGCTGCAGGAGACCCTGACCGAGCCGACGCAGGTCCCCGGAAGCGACGAGCGGATGCTGCTGGATCCGCAGCTGGATGCACGCCTGCTCTTCCTGCTCGAGACTGCCAGGGATAGCGAGGTCGCGCCGGAGGTCGTTGCCCGCACCATCGCGGTCGAGCTGGGTCTGCGCCTGACCCCGCAGCAGGTCGCCAGGCTCATGGAGAAACGCCGAACCGAAACGCCCTAGGGCGCCACTCCCGCCGTCTCTTGCCCCCCTCTTGCCTGGGGCCCCGGGTTGCCTATACTCGCGCGGTTTTTCCGTTTGGGGCGTTCAAGCAACATGTCCGAGATCAAGAAAGTCGTGCTCGCCTATTCCGGCGGCCTCGATACCTCCGTCATCCTGAAGTGGCTGCAGACCACCTACGACTGCGAAGTGGTGACCTTCACCGCCGACCTGGGCCAGGGCGAGGAGCTGGAGCCGGCCCGCAAGAAGGCCGAGATGCTGGGCATCCGTCCGGACAACATTTTCATCGAGGATCTGCGCGAAGACTTCGTGCGCGACTATGTCTTCCCGATGTTCCGCGCCAATGCGCTCTACGAGGGCGTTTACCTGCTGGGCACCTCCATCGCGCGCCCGCTGATCGCCAAGCGCCAGATCGAAATCGCCGCCGAGACAGGGGCCGATGCCGTCTGTCATGGCGCCACCGGAAAGGGCAACGACCAGGTCCGCTTCGAGCTCGGGTACTATGCCCTCAACCCGGACATCAAGGTGATCGCCCCCTGGCGCGAGTGGGTCCTGAACAGCCGCACAAAGCTGATCGACTTCGCCGAGAAGCACCAGATCCCCATCGCCAAGGACAAGCGCGGCGAGGCGCCGTTTTCGGTCGACGCCAACCTGCTGCATATCTCCGCCGAGGGAAAGGTGCTGGAGGACCCCTGGGACGCGCCGGAGGAATACGTCTACTCCCGCTCGGTCTCACCGGAAGACGCCCCCGACAGAGCGACGGTCGTCACCATCGACTTCGAGAAAGGCGATCCGGTGGCGGTCGACGGCGCGCGGCTCTCCCCCGCCGCCCTGCTGACCCGCCTGAACGAACTGGCCGGCGCCAACGGCATCGGCCGCCTGGATCTGGTGGAAAACCGCTTCGTCGGCATGAAAAGCCGCGGCGTCTACGAGACACCCGGCGGCACCATTCTGCTTACCGCGCATCGGGCCATGGAATCGATTACGCTCGACCGCGGCGCCGCCCATCTGAAGGACGAGCTGATGCCGCGCTATGCGGAGCTCATCTACAACGGATTCTGGTGGTCGCCTGAGCGTGAGATGCTGCAGGCGCTGATCGACAAGAGCCAGGATGCGGTCAACGGCCAGGTGCGCCTGAAGCTCTACAAGGGCAACGTCATTGTCGAGGGCCGCCAGTCCGACGACTCGCTCTACTCCATGGAGCACGTCACGTTCGAAGAGGATTCGGTCTACGACCAGCGCGACGCCGCAGGCTTCATCAAGCTGAACGCCCTTCGCCTCAGGCTGCTGAACCGCCAGCGCCGCTAAAGGGCGCGCAGGTCACAGGGCGGGCAGGTCACAGGGGTGGCGGCTCACTCCGGCGGCGAACCCTCCGCCGGCGGCTGACCGAAAGAGGCTTCGCCCAGGGGATCGGCTTCGACCCGCTCGGCCATCACCTCGAATGCCTGGGCATTCTTGTCCATGTGCTCCTTCAGGGGCGCGTTCTGCTCCCCCACGGTGCGGAAGAAGCCTGCCGCGTCGCGCAACAGGCGCGCAGCGATTTCTGCATTGGTAGCCATGCTTGCCCCAATCAAGTCAGTTGCAATGGAATGGAAAGAGATAGGCAGGACCGAAGCCTAACACGGGCCCGCCGGGGCTGTCGCCCTCTTCCTCCCGGCGCCCTCTTCCTCCCCGCCGGGTCGCCGGTCTTTATCCCAGCACCATCCGCAGAGCCACCACCGCCAGGCAGCCGCCGGCCACGGCGGCGATCAGCGGCAGCCGCAGGGCGAGCAGAACGGTGATGACCGCCGCCAGGCTTTCCGCCGGCCCGGTGGCAAAGACCTTGGGGGCGATGATGGCGATCAGAACGGCGCCCGGCACCGCCTCGAGGGCTCCGGCCAGGCGGCCGCTGATGGTCGCACGGCGCACCAGCCAGCCGCCGAAGATCCGGGTTGCATAGGTGGCAACCGCCATCACCGCGATGGCCGCGAGCACGAGGAGATCAAGTTGCACTGTCCGCCTCCCCAGGGTGAGGGTTTGCGGGGCCGGACTTTGCGGGGCTGGGCTTGGCGGGGCCGGGCTCCGTCGCGCGGTCGGGCCGCTGTGCCGGGCCCTGCAGCGCTCCGGCCACAGCGCCGGCGATACCGCCGAGAGCGATGTACCAGACGCCCGGCAGCAGGTAGTACGCGGCGACGGCGACCAACGCACCCGCAAGCCAGGGCGGAAGGCTGCGCCGGCCTTTCCACATCCCCACCAGCAGGGTCAGAAACACAGCGGTGAAGGCGAAGTCGAGGCCGTAACGCTGCGGGTCTTCCAGCAGGCCCCCGAAGATCGTGCCCAGGGTCGTGCTGGCAATCCAGCCGAGATAGAGGGTCAGGGAAAGGCCGGCGTAGTAGGACGGCGTCAACGCCGTTTCGCCGCTGCGCTTCAACGCCAGAGCCCAGACTTCGTCCGCCAGGAAAAACAGCCCACCGTAAATCTGTCCGCGCGACCAGCCCGTCAGTGCGGGAACGAGGGTGGCGCCCATCAGCACATGCCGCAGATTGACCGTCAGCGCCGTCAGCCCCAGGAGCGCGATTGCCGGCGGCGACGTCCAGATCTCCACGGCGACCAACTGAGAGGCGCCGGCGAACACCGTCGTGCTCATCAGTGCCATCTCCAGGGGCGAAAGGCCCTTCTGCGCCGCCACGCTGCCCAGAAGCAGACCGAAAACAGCCGCCGGAATCAGAATCGGCACGATGGCGATTGCGCCGGCCAGGAAATCGCCGCCGGCCCCCATCCGAGCGCGCCGGCCATGGGGCTTTGTTGGCTGAGTCTTCATGTTTGTCCCGAGAGTCCGGCTGCCGTTGATCTCCTGTGCATGGCTAAGGTGCTCCAGGCTCCCTGCGGTGGTCTTGTAGGATTTTGCCTTGGCGCGGACCTGGGAGTATCGACTTATGGACGAAATTCTGTAAACCATACAACCCAGAAAACGACCATCCCTGGAGGCGGCGAAGCAGGCTTCGCTTGAAACCTCTTCAGATGAGATAGTTCAATCGCTTATGGGTGCTGAATCCGTTCAAGCCTTGGCCGATCGCATCGTCCGCCATTTGAAGGCGCCCCGTTCTGCGGTGTGGAGCGGCGGCGATGCGGCGTTTGCGCTGCACGTGGATATCGAGGACCTGCGGCTGAAGCTCGACCCGGAAGAGGACGACCTTCCCACCGAGATGCTCCGCCAGGTGCTGCGCCATTGGCGATCCCTTCCGATGGCCGGCGGAATCCCTGACCGCATCAAGGTGGCACCGGAGGACCTGCGCCCGGCGCTGGGCTATCTGATGCTCGTCGACGTCCTCCCCGGTCCCGGCGACTTCCGCTATGCCCTCTACGGCACCAAGATTGCCGAGGTCTCCGGCTTCGACATGACGGGAAAGAGCGTCTGGGAGGTGGCCACCACCAGCGCGATCCAGAGGTTCTTCGCGGCCTGCTACGAGGCTGCGGTCGCCTTGCGGCGGCCCCTCTATACCGTGCACCAGGCACCGCCCTCCATCACCGTCAGCCACTGGCACCGGCTGATCCTGCCCCTGGGCTGTGAAGGGGAAGTCCGACGCTTCCTGGTCTGCAACGTCCCCATGCACGACGACGGCAGCGGCGACGGCCTCATGGTGACGTCACCGCCGACCCCGGTGGCAAAACCACCGGTGGAGCACGATTGAGCGGGGTCGACAGGATGCAGCCGCCCCATAGACCGTGTCCCTTAGGCAGCGTCTCGGACCACGCCGCTGCGGTACTGGCCGGGGGTCAGACCGATCCAGCTCTTGAAAGCGCGGTTGAAGTGGCTCTGGTCGTAGAACCCGCAGGTAACGGCAATGGCGCTGAGCGGCTCGGGGCCGGCCAGAAGACCCTTGGCAGCGGCGATGCGCCGCCCGGTCATGTAGGCATGGGGCGTGACCCCCACCTCGCGCCGGAACGCCCGCAGCAGGTGGAACCGGCTGAAGCCCGCCTCATTCGCCAGCTTGGAAAGGGTCAGGTCTTGCATGTACTCGGCATCTATGAGCGCTCGCACGCGGCCCACGGCGCGGCTTTCGCGCCCGAGCCGCCGGCCTTTGGGATCGAGCACGGTATAACGCCGCACCATCTCCGTCATGGCGCCGGTGAAGGCCTCGTCGACCGCCAGCTTCGGAGCACGGTGTTCGAGAAGGCTGTGCAAGTGAATGAAGCGGGCCGCCAGATCCGGGGCGTGAACAACAGCCTGGCGGAACATGGGAAGCGCGCCGGCCAGCGTACCGCGGTCCTCGCTCAGGTCGCCGGTCAGGTCATCGGCCAGACGCTGAATCAGGGCGACCGAAGGATAGAACATGCGGTAGGCAAAGCTATCGCCGTGCGGCTGGCCGTCGTGCAGTTCATGGGGATTGACCGTCACCAGGCTGCCCGCCGGCGCAATGTGGCGTACGCCGCCACAGCGGAAGGCGTCCGCTCCGGCGAGGATCACCCCCACCGCGAAGGTGTCGTGGGTGTGGGGGGCGTAGCTGTGCCGGTAGTAGCGCGCCTTCAGGCACTCGAGATCGTCGTAGCGCCGCTCCCGCCAGAAGCGCACCTTGTCCTCCGGCCGCCTGCCAGCCCGGCCTCGGGGTGCCCTGTCACGGGACTGGGCATAGGCCGTCTGCTGATCGATCCCCATGGGCGAAGTCTAGCGCAGACGGCCCCCGAACCCTTGTAGGAAATTGCTCTCTTCCGTCCATCCGGGCTGCCGCCACCCGGGACAGGATCAGGCGGCCTGAGGCCAGTCGGGCGGCGTACCGGCTGCGGTCCCTACCGGCTTCAAACCCGCCAGATCGTCCGCGAAACCGTGGTTGACGTCGCGGTGGCCGGCTTCGTCGGCGCGGACCGCCACCACCACGGCACGCAGGTCGGCGTCGGCCGGCAGGCCCCAGTAGTCGATGGCGATCTGCGGCGCCGGCCCGTTCGGCAGACGTCCGGCATCGATTTCCTCGAGGTAACGGGTGTAGGACACCACGGCCTCCTCTTCGAGGTAGCCGACCACGCGGTGGGCGGTCTTCGGCGCGAAGAGGTAGAGCAGGAAGTAGGCGTTGTAGAACAGCCCCTGCGCCACGAGGATCAGCAGCCGCTCAAAGCGCGACGGCCGGGCGACATGGACGAAGGTCATCAGGTGCATGCGCTCGTTTTCCGCCTCGTCCAGCAGCGTCCGGATCCATCCCCGGTCGTCCTGGATCTTGCGCAGCGCCTTCAGGTGCTGCAGGGCGCCCCCCACCATGCCGGGGACGGCGGCCACGGTTTCCAGCATCACGGCACGATGCCCATAGCGCTTGCGGAAGAAGAGGTCCATCACGGCGCGGAGCACCTTTACGGTGAACAGCGCCAGGCGGTCGGACAGGCCGCGCGGGCGGTAGTGGCTGTGGAGATCTGCGGTTTTGCTCATGGAACGGCTCCTGACAGGGGAGGGCCGCCTTCCAGGATTTCCTCTGGCCGGCCCATCGAAGCGCCCAAAAGGAGCGCTGCGGGCCTGCGGTTCGGGGGCATGCCCTCCCGGCTTCTATCTTTGATGTGGGAAGCCCCTGAACGGGTCCAAGAGCGTCATTCCGACGCAGTATGCCCGGGGAGAACGAGGCGAACGGGGCCCGTTGGCCCTCTGCAGAACCGCCTGTAAAGCCGTCTATGGCAGCGGCGAGACGCCGAAGGCCATGAGGTGGATGTGCATCAGGCCGAGATAGAGCGCCAGGCCCAGCACCGGGCGCCACCAGCCGATGCCGCGCCAATCGACCTTGCTGCGCCCGGCGAGCACGGCACCGAAAGGCAACAGGCTGGTGGTCAGCTTCATCGGGCCCCAGGCGGCCCCCAGGGCGGCTTCCCGGCGGCGGTCGATATGGGCCATGCCTGCGAAGCTCAGCACCGCAATCCCCCCCATCAGAATGATCGAGGGCAGATCGCCGTTGACCAGCAGATGGGAGACCGCCCAGAGGCCGGTTCCCCAGAGAAAGGGATGGCGGGTGATCGAGAAGATGCCGACGGCAGGCGAGCCGGTGCCCTCTGCCAACAAGCGTTCGCCCCCGACCATGGTCGGGTTGGGCGTGGTCAGGCCGGCAACGATCAGGATGGCGGCCAAGGGCATGACGATCACGGGCAGCCAATAGAGGCCCAGCGGGGTCACCCAGAGCGCAACATAGGGGGCGGCACCATAGGCGAAGAGCATCCAGGTCAAGGATGCCACCATGACCAGAGAGTAGAACCCGCGAAACATCCTCTCGCCAAAACGGGCGATCAGGGCCGCCCGCAGCGGCGCACTGGACAGAAGGAAATGGCCCCCGACGAAGAGGGCCGCGGCGGCAATCAGCGCGTTCATTGACCCCAACATGGCTGCAATATGGGGAGAGAAACGCAAAGCGTCCAGCGATTCGCGCCTCTCGTGCATCCGCCCCCGCGCGCACCCTGTCGTGCAACGGCGGCATTGAAGCGGGACCCGCGGGGGCCGGCGTGTTACACAGCGCTTATGACCGACCAACAAGACACACAGGCGGCCGAGGGCGCCGCCCTCGATCCTGTCGCGCGGCTGATCCTGGACCTGCTGGGCGCTGCCCCGGGTGATAGCCTGACGCCGGCCCAGGTGGCCAAGGCCTTCGCCGAGCCGCGGCGGCGGCGCAGCGACCCACCGGACCTCTGGCGCCGCTACCTGAGCGCGGTGCGCCAGCAGGCGCTCTATCTGGCCCGCAGCGGGCGCATCGTCATCCTGCGACGCGGCCAGCCCCAGGACCCCAATGCCCCCATCAAGGGGGTCATCCGCCTGGCGCTCCCGCCCCGATCCTAGAAGAGAAGGCCTGAAGAAGACCTGCAAGACCAGCGGGAAAAGGGCTCAGCCCGCGTTCAGGTCGGGCGGGGTCAGCCCCTGCGCGCGGCAGGCGGCGGTCACCGTGTTGGCCAGCAGGCAGGCGATGGTCATGGGCCCGACGCCGCCCGGCACCGGGGTGATCGCGCCGGCCACGGCAGCCGCCTCGTCGTAGGCGACGTCGCCCACCAGGCGGGTCTTGCCGCCTCCGGCGTCGATGCGGTTGATGCCGACGTCGATGACCGTCGCGCCGGGTTTCACCCAGTCGCCGCGGATCATCTCCGGCCGTCCGACGGCGGCCACCAGGATGTCGGCGCGTCGGCAGACCGCCGGCAGGTCGCGGGTCCGGCTATGGGCGGTCGTGACCGTGCAGCTCTCCGCCAGCAGCAGCTGACCCATCGGCTTGCCGACGATGTTGGAGCGGCCCACCACAACGGCATCCAGCCCGGAAAGGTTGCCCAGATGGTGCTTCAGCAGCATGAGGCAGCCCAGCGGCGTGCAGGGAACCAGCGGTGCCGCGGCCCCGGTCGCGCCGGTCATCAGGCGTCCGGCATTGATGACATGAAAGCCGTCGACGTCCTTGTTGGGATCGATCGCGGCGATGACGGTCTGGGCGTCGATCTGGGCGGGCAGCGGCAGCTGAACAAGGATGCCATGAACGGCAGGGTCGGCATTCAGTTCGGCGACCTTGGCGAGCAGCGCGTCCTGGCTGGTGGTCTCCGGCAGGCGGTGCTCGTAGGAGTTCATCCCCGCCTCGACCGTCTGCTTGCCCTTGGAGCGCACGTAGACCTGGCTTGCCGGGTCCTCGCCCACCAGCACGACGGCCAGCCCAGGGGTGAGGCCGTGATCGCGCTTCAGGACTTCGACGGCGGAGCCAACACGGCCACGCAGCCCCTGTGCGAAAGCCTTGCCGTTGATCACCGTTGCGGCGGCGGAAACTGCTGTATCGCTCACTGCTGATACTCCCTGCTGCGAGATCGGCCCTGCTTCAAGATCGGCCCTGCTTCAAGATCGGCAGGGCAATACCAGCCGACGCGCGCTTTCTAGACCCGTCCAGAACCGCCGTCCAGGGCCTCAGATCCGACGTCCATGGGGCCAGTACGTGGGCTTATCCCCGTCGGCCCGTCACGCTGGCGGCGCGGACACGCGGACCTTCAGGACCCTGGTGCCGTCATCCAGCACGGCGAGCCCGTCGACCCTGTTGTGGCGGGCGCCGGGCTGGAGACGAATGTCGACGAGCAGACCCTGGTCGGTCGTGTGGACAGGGCCGCAGAAAGGGCCCCCGTCAGAGCCCACCGGTGTTGAGGCTGTACTGGACGTTGCCCAGCAGGTCGCGCGCGAAATAGATGATGAGGATCAGGATAATCGGCGAGATATCGATGCCGCCCAGGTTCGGCATGAAGCGGCGAATCGGGCGCAGGGCCGGCTCTGTGATGCGCCAGAGGAACTCACCGATCATGCTGACGAACTGGTTGCGCGTGTTGATCACCCCGAAGTGGACGAGCCAGCTGAGAATAGCCGAGATAATGATCGCCCAAAGATAGAGCCACAGGGCGATCTGGATGACGTTGAAGAGCGGATTCAGGATGATCATTGACCCTTACTTGCATCCTTTTCCAAGACAAAGGAATGAATTCGGACAAAAGCCGGCGCTACCCTATCGCCGGGACTGACCGTAAACAAGGGATTGACAGGGGGCGCGACCCCGAAGCGCAAACCAGGGGCGCGGAGGACGCCGCCGCAAGGCGATGCTTGACAGCTTCCGGCCTTATCCACATTATCCCGCCGCTTGCGGGCCTTCCGGGGCCTGTGGGCGTTTCCCATGCCGGGGCCGGGAAATCGGCTTGCGGCGCCCGGGTTCAAAGGGGCTGTAGCTCAGATGGGAGAGCGTCGCGTTCGCAATGCGAAGGTCAGGGGTTCGATTCCCCTCAGCTCCACCAACCCCTCCCCTCCTCATCGGCATGATCCGGCGGACCCTGGTCCGGCCCAGCCCGTCCGGCCGGTCACAGCGTCCTGATGTAGTCCGAGAGCTCCTTGCCCTGCTCGGGCGGGAAGCGGCCGGGAAGCGCCTGGGCCGAGACAATGCGGTCGAGGCGGAAGTTGCGGAAGTCCTGCCGGAGTTCGCACCAGCCCGTGAACACCCAGACAGTGTCGAAGGCCGTCAATCCCAGGGCGCGCACCGTCCGCCGGCTTCGCCTGTCGGAACCGTCGCTGTAGCGCAGCGCGACCTTGTTGCGGTGGCGGATGGCCTGCCGCAGAGGGCGGAGAAAGGGCCGCCCCTCTGCGATCGGCGCGGCAGAGGACTCGGCGTGATAGCTCCGCTCCGCCGTGCCCCCACCATCCTCGGCGGTCACCGCGCGGATCTTGCCCAGGGCCGCCTCCGCCGCCCGGGCAAGCCGATCGTCGCCGCGCGCCGCCAGCAGCTTGACCGCCATAACGAGGGACTCGAACTCCTCGCGCTCCAGGCGGGTCGGCGGCAGGAAGTAGCCTTTCTCCAACTGGTAACCGAGGCCCGGCTCGCCGCGCAGCGGTGCGCCCATCTGGGCGAGGGCAGCGAGGTCGCGGTAGGCGGTGCGCTGCGAGACGCCCAGGCGCTCGGCAAGGGTCGCTGCTGTGATCGGACGCCGGCTGGCGCGCAGGATGTCGAGCACCGAGAAGAGTCGCTGTGTCCGCATTGCACCCCTGACAGGTTCTGACACTCCAGGCCGCTAGGACCACTCCATCGAACCCACGCTTGGAGCAGCCGGCATGATGAACAAGTCCCTTGGCAGCCTATCGGTCCTCGGCTTTGCGCGATACGAAAAGCGCGACGAGGTGAACGCGTCGGACCTGACCGAGGCGGTCCTGGCCTGGCGGCGCAGCTTCCTCGACCACCAGGCGGGCATTGCCGCGCATTGCTTTCTGGGCAATCTGCAAGGCCACTTCGCCGACCTTATCCTGGCCGTCGATCAGGCGCGCTACGACGCAATGACTGAGGCGCATCCTCAGGCCGCCGCATCGCAGGCCATGGCAGCGCTTTTGAAACCGGAGAGCATCCGCCTGACGCCCTGCCGGATTCTGAAGGACGTCACGACGCTGCCCACGGACTTTTCCTGCGTCGAGTTCGGAACCTTCCGTTCCCCGGCGGGGAAAGACTTCGACGAGCGCCGCCTGCTCGCGGTCTCCGCAGAGATCGAGGCCGGCTATCTCTCCCGCCGTCCGGAGAGCCGCGCCCACTTTCTGGCGCAGGTCGATCCGGCGACCTACGCCGAGGTCGCCTTCGTGCAGAGCCTGGGCGCGGCGCGGGAAATCTGCTTCGGCTACCGGGACGACAGCGCCGGCCGCAAGCTTCTGGAAATGTTCGACCCCGAGAGCGTCGACCTGGACTTCTGGTTCGTCCTCGCATGACGGCCTGAGCCGGGCCGCCAAACCCTTCAGGCCGCCTGGCTCACCTTGGTCTTGCGCTTGGCGGTGGTTTCCTCGCGCGGGCGCAGGTGGGCGAACCAGTGGTTCTCCAACAGCTTGAAGCCGCCGATCAGCGCGAAGGTGATGCAGAAGTAGAGCACGCCGACGGAGATGAAGGCCTCGTAGGGCGTGAAGTAGCGCGAGTTGATGATGCGCGCCGCGCCCAGCAGGTCGACGATGGTGATCACGCTGGCGATGGCCGAGCCGTGCAGCATGAAGATCACTTCGTTGGAATAGGCCGGCAGGGCGCGGCGGAAGGCGCTCGGCAGGATCACACGGCGATAGATCTGCACCTTCGACATGCCGCAGGCCCGCGCCGCCTCCACCTCACCGTAGGGCGTGCCCAGAATCGCACCGCGGAAAATCTCCGTGGTGTAGGCCGCAGTGTTCAGGGTGAAGGCGAAGAGCGCGTACCAGTAGGCATCCTGCAGGAACTCGAAGGCCGGCTGCTGGCTGAGTTCGATCATGAACTGCATCTGGCCGAGGCCGTAATAGACCAGGAACATCTGCACCAGCAGCGGGGTGCCGCGGAAGAAATAGGTGAAGGCCCAGACCGGCCCGTTGACCGCCGGGTTCTTGGAGGTCCGCATGATCGCGAAGGGCACGGCGAGGAAGAAACCGAGCACCAGCGCGAAGAAGACCAGGCGGACGGTGGTCCAGAGTCCCTCAAGATAGAGGTCGAAGTTGTCGATGACCGGCGTGAAGTCCATGACCTAGGCCGTCCGCACGCCGACGCTGTAGCGCTTCTCGGCCCAGCGCAGGCCCCAGATCGATACCGTCGTGAACAGCAGGAAGAGCAGCGCCACGACGAGGTAGTAGACGAAGGGTTCGCGGGTCGAACCGCCGGCCTGGCCGGCGCGGAAGACCATCTCGTTGAGCCCGATGACCGCGACCAGGGCGGTCGTCTTCATCAGCACCAGCCAGTTGTTGCCGATGCCCGGCAGGGCATGGCGCATCATCTGCGGAATGAGGATGCGGAAGAAGACCTGCTGTCTGCTCATGCCGTAAGCGTAGCCGGCCTCCAGCAGGCCGACCGGCACCGCCAGGATCGCACCGCGGAAGGTCTCGCCCATATAGGCGCCGAAGATGAAGCCGATGGTGAGCGTGCCCGCGATGAAGGCGTTGACGTCGATGTAGTCCTCGTAGCCGAACCACTCCAGCGCGATGTAGTTCACCAGCAACTGGCCGCCGAAGAAAATCAGCAGCATCAGAACCAGGTCGGGCACGCCCCGGATGACGGTGGTGTAGACGCCGGCGACGGCCTTGGCGAGGCGCGAGCGGGACAGCTTCGCGGTCGCCGTGATCAGACCCAGAACGATCGCAACGACCGCCGAGACCAGCGACACCGAGATGGTGATCAGCGATCCTTCAAGAATGAAGGGCAGCCTTTGGAAAAGCTCATCCATGGCCCGAGATCAGCCTGCTCCCATGGGTTTTGAGGGTCGAAACGCCAAGAGTCGTCCGATCAAAAAGACAGAGCGCCACCGCCGAGAGACCGACGGTGGCGCTTCCGGTTTACATCGTCGCGGCTGCCTTAGCTGCCGTAGACGTTGAAGTCGAAGTACTTGTCCTGGATGGACTTGTAAACGCCGTTGGCGCGGATCGCATCGATAGCCGCGTTCAGCATCTCCCGAAGCTCGTCCTCACCCTTGCGGATGGCGATCCCCGCGCCCTCACCGAAGTACTGCGGATCGGTGAAGTCGGGACCGACGAACTCGTAGTCCTTGCCGCTGTCGGTTTTCAGGAAGCCGTCTTCCAGGGCAATGGAGTCGGCGAGCAGCAGATCGACGCGCCCGGCGACCATGTCGAGATAGGCTTCGTCCTGGGTGCCGTAGCGCTTCACCTCGACCTCGTCGCCGTAAACCTCGGTGACGAAGTTGTCGTGGATCGTGGCGCGCTGCACACCGACCGACTTGCCCTTCAGGCCGTCCTGGGTGATCTCGATGCCCGAGCCCTTCTTGCGCACGAACTTGGCCGGGGTCTGATAGTACTTGTTGGTGAAGTCGACCTTTTCCTTGCGCTCCGGCGTGATGGACATCGACGCGATGATGGCATCGTACTTGCGCGCGTTCAGGGCCGGAATGATGCCGTCCCAGTCCTGCGTCACCAACTCGCACTCCACCTTCATCTGATCGCAGAGCGCGTTGGCGATATCGATGTCGAAGCCGACCAGCTTGCCGTCCGCCGTCACCTGGCTGAACGGCGGGTAAGCGCCTTCGACACCGATGCGGACCTTCGTCCAGTCCTTGGCTTCGGCGCCGACCGCACCGAATGCCACGGCGGTCGCAAAGACCGCAGCGATGAGTTTTTTCACAACTTGCCTCCATTATGCATTCTGGTTTTGACCTTCATGTTCGCGGCGGGAACCCGTCACTTCAAGGTTCCTTCGAGAAACTGCCGAAAGCGCTCCGAGCGCGGATTGTTGAAGACCTCCTGCGGCGGCCCGGCCTCTTCGATGCGGCCCTGGTGCAGGAAGATGGTTTCCGTCGAGACCTCGCGGGCGAAACCCATTTCGTGGGTGACCACGATCATGGTGCGCCCCTCCTCGGCCAGGCTGCGGATGACCCGCAGCACCTCGCCCACCAGTTCGGGATCGAGGGCCGAGGTCGGCTCGTCGAAGAGCATCACCGAGGGGTCCATGGCCAGCGCCCGGGCGATGGCCACGCGCTGCTGCTGGCCGCCGGACAGATGGGCAGGGTAGTAGTCGCGGCGGTCGTAGAGTCCGACCCTCTGCAGGATCTCCTCGCCGTAGGAAACGGCCTCCGCCTTCGGACGCTTCAGCACGTGGATCGGCGCCTCGATCACGTTCTCCAGCACCGTCATGTGAGACCACAGGTTGAAGCTCTGAAACACCATGGCAAGGCGCGCGCGGATGCGCCGGATCTGCTCCGCGTCCTCGGCCACCAGGCCCTCGCCGTGCTTGCCGGGAACCAGGCGCAGCGTCTCTCCGCCGACCGTGATGCGGCCGGCATTCGGATTTTCCAGAAGGTTCACGCAGCGCAGGAAGGTGCTCTTGCCGGAGCCGCTCGACCCAAGCATGGCAATCACGTCGCCTTCCCGCGCCGTGATCGATACGCCCTTCAGCACCTCCAGATTGCCGAACGACTTGTGGACGTCTTCGGCCTCCAAAGCCGCCGGTGCGGCGGCTGCTACGGGGCCCGTATCCGCCAATGCCACGCTGGTTCTAGCTCCCTGTCCCGACGCGCCTCTTGCGTGACGCTTTGGTGTCGACGGTAAGGCAGGCGGGTGGTCCCTGCCAAGCAAAACCTTTGCCTGCGCGGGGTCTCCGGGGCGCTCCGGACAGCGCCGCTTAGCGCGGAATGGTTAAGGCAGGGTGGCGCGCAGGGCCTCCAGCCGCTGCTGGAGCGCGGCCCGCCCGGGCGCATCCGCCGGCATCGCCGCGACCAGCGGTGCCGCACGTTCCAGAGCGCGGCCCGCCGCCTCGACGTCGCCGAGAACGGTGTAGGAGCGGGCCAGCTGCAGCCAGCCTTCCGGGTTGTCGGGCTGCTCTTCCAGCCGGGCGGCAAGGCCCTCGACCATGGAGCGAATAAACTGATCGCGTTCTTCCGGAGAGAGCGCCCGCATCGCCTCGATATCGGCGGCGCTGGGGCCTCGCGGCGCCTCATTGCCGGCCCCAGGGGCCGCCTCAGGAGACGTCTCCGGGGGCGCTTCCCCAAGGCTGGCGGCAGCATTGGCAATCTGGCGTTCCAGCAGCGGACGCCAGGGGGCGTCGGGTGGAGAATCGGCCTCCAGCCCGCGCCAGACCGCCAGCGCGTCGGCCAGACGGTCGTCCTGGGCCATCGCCATGCCGGCATAGTAGCGCGCCCGCGGGTTGGCGGGATCCATCTCGATGGCCTGGGCAAAAGCAAGGCGGGCATCGCGGCCGACCTGGCCGCCGGCCTCGGCCACCAGGACCTCGCCCAGGGAGGCATGCACTTCGGCGCCGCCGCGCCCGAGATCGATGATCCGGCGGTAGGCCTCCGCCGCCTGCCCGTAGCGGGCCATGCGCTCGTAGACCCGGGCCAGCACGAGCCAGCCTTCGGCATCCTCGGGATTGCCGGCCAGCCGCGCCTCCAACTGCGCGACCAGCATCTCCGCCTCCTGGCTGCTGCCCCCCTGGCGCTCGGCGAAGGGCAGGCCCGGCAGGCCGGGGGTGCCGTAGCCGAGATAGAGGCCGACCCCGGCCAGCGGCATCAGCAGAACGATGAAGGCGGCCCCGAGGCGCCGGAAGAGAGGCGCCGAAGACGCCGGGCCGCCCTCGCCCTGCGCCTCCGCATCACTGCGCAGCAGGCGGCGTTCGACTTCGCGCTTGGCCGCGTCGGCCTCCTCCGCGGGCAGCAGGCCGCGGCGCTGGTCTTCCTGAAGTTCGCGCAGCTGATCGCGGTAGACCGTCTGGTCATAGGCAGAGCGCGCGTCGTAGTCCTCTGCGTCGGGATCCTGCGGGCGCCGCAGCAGCGGAAGGACGAGCACCGCGACGACCAGCGCGGTCAGCGCGGCGGCAAGGAGCCAGAAGATCATGAGCGCTCCGCCGTGTCCTTCTGAGCTTGGCCCGGCTGGGCTTGGCCCGGCTGAGCTTGGCCCGGCTGAGCTTGGCCCGGCTGAGCTTGGCCCGAAACCTCCACATCCGATGCATCAGCCGAGTCCAGGAGCCGCGCCAGCCGCGCCTGCTCTTCGGCGCTGAGTGGCTGAACGGCTGATGCCGGGCGGCGCTGGCGGCGCAGGAAGAAAAAGACGCCGAGAATGCCCAAGACCGTGATCACAGCCGGGCCGAACCAGAGAACGTAGGTGCCGGGCTTCACCGGCGGGCGCAGCAGGACGAAGTCGCCGTAGCGCGCCACCAGGTAGTCGAGCACCTGCTGATCGCTGTCGCCGGCGACCAGGCGCTCGCGCACCAGAATGCGCATTTCCTTTGCGAGCTCGGCGTTCGAGGAGTCGATGGACTCGTTCTGACAGACGACACAGCGGATCTCATGGGAGAGGTCACGCGCGCGCTTTTCCAGCACCACATCGGCAAGCACCTCGTCCGGCTCGACGGCCGCAGCCGGCAGCCCGAGCGACGCTGCGACGACGAACGCAAGCGCGGCCATGAGACGTCTCATTGTCTGAGGGCGCGCAGCATGGGTTCGACTTCGTCCTCGATCAACTGACCGAGGATCGGCCCGCGGTGGTGGTAGCGGATGCGCCCCTCGCCATCCAGGATGAAGGTCTCCGGCACCCCGGAAACACCCCACTCCACCGCGCCGCGGCCGCTGTCGGCGCCGATGCGGCTGTAGGGGTTGCCCAACTCTTCCAGCCAGGCCACGGCGGCTTCCGGCTTGTCACGGTGGTTGATGCCGTAGAGCGGCACGCCGGTGCGCTCCGCCAGGTCGGTGAGATAGGGATGCTCGGCCCGGCAGGGCACGCACCAGGAGGCGAAGAAGTTCACCATCACCACGTCGCCCTTGCCGAGATCGGCGCTGGCGAAGCCCGGCTGCTCGAGCCCCGGCACCGGCGGCAGGTCGAAACTGGGCGTCGGCTTGTCGACCATCGCCGAAGGCAGCGCCTGGGGATCGCGGTCGGGCGAGAGCCCCCAGAGGAAGTAGCCGGCCACCACAAAGAAGAGCAGCAGGGGCAGCAGAAGCAGAAGCCGTTGGACCATCGCCGCCTCCTACTCGGCAGGCGCAGGATGGCCGCCGGCGGGGACCGCCTTGGCCTTGCGGCTGGGCGCGCCGATGCGCAGACGCCGGTCGCTCAGGGAGACGAAGCTGCCGAGGACCATGACGATGCAGCCGATCCAGATCCAGGGCACCAGCGGCTCGTGGAAGATGCGCACCGCCCAACCGCCGCGCCCGTCGGAATCGCCGATCACGGCATAGAGATCGACGATCCAGTTGGTATGGATCGCGGCCTCGGTGGTCGGCATGTTCTGCACGGGATAGAGACGCTTCTCCGGGGTCAGGACCGCCACCGGACTGCCGTCACGGGTAACGGTGATCTGGGCCCGGTCGGCCAGGTAGTTGGGTCCCTGGATCTGCTCGACGCCGTCGAAGCGGTAGTCGTAGCCGGCCACCTGCATGGACTCACCCGGGCGCAGATTGCGCACCTCTTCCAGGTTCCAGACCGAGGCGCCGATCATGCCGGCTGCGGCGATGGCCATCCCGGCATGGGCCAGCGTCATGCCGTGGGCCGCCCGCGGCAGGTTGCGCGCCCGGCGCCAGCTGTCGCCCAGCGGCGCGCGGAACAGCTTGATGCGCTCGCCCCACTCCACAAGGCTGGCGACGAAGAGCCAGGCCACCAGCCCCATGGCGGCCGCCGGCAGAACGGGCCAGCCTTCGCGCAGGTAGAGCGTGATGGCGGCACCGGCCAGGGCGCCCAGAGCAGCCAGCTTGAGGCGCGCGAAGACACCCGCCAGGTCGGCGCGCTTCCAGGGCATCAGCGGACCCAGGGCCATGACGAAGATCAGCGGCACCATCAGCGGCACGAAGGTGACGTTGTAGAAGGGCGGGCCGACGGAGACCTTGCTGCCGTCGACGGCTTCCAGGAACAGCGGATAGAGCGTGCCAAGAAAGACCGTCGCGCAGGCCGCGGCCAGGAAGAGGTTGTTCAGCACCATGCCGCCCTCGCGGCTGATCGGTGCGAAGAGGCCGCCGGGCTTCAGCACCGGCGCACGCAGCGCAAAGAGCAACAGCGAGCCGCCGACGGTGATGAGCAGCAGGATCAGAATGAAGAAACCGCGCTCCGGATCGGTGGCGAAGGCATGGACCGAAGTCAGCAGGCCGGAGCGGACGATGAAGGTGCCCATCAAAGAGAGCGAGAAGGTGAGGATCGCCAGCAGCACCGTCCAGATCTTCAGGGCGTCGCGCTTCTCCACCACGATGGCGGAGTGCAGCAGCGCCGTGCCGAGCAGCCAGGGCATGAAGGAAACGTTCTCCACCGGGTCCCAGAACCACCAGCCGCCCCAGCCCAGTTCGTAATAGGCCCACCAGGACCCCAGTGCGATGCCGGCGGTCAGGAAGGCCCAGGCCAGCAGCGTCCAGGGCCGCACCCAGCGCGCCCAGGCGGCGTCCAGCTTGCCCTCGATGAGCGCGGCGATGGCGAAGGAAAAGGCCATCGAGAAGCCGACGTAGCCGGCGTAGAGCAGCGGCGGATGGAAGGCGAGACCGGGGTCCTGCAACAGCGGATTGAGGTCGCGACCGTCTGCCGGCGCCGGGAAGACGCGCAGGAAAGGATTGGAGGTCAGCAGCGTGAACAGCAGAAAGCCGATGCCGATCCAGGCCTGCACCCCCAGCACGCGGGCCTTGAGGCTGGGCGGCAGGTTGCCGCCGAAGAAGGCGACCATGGAGCCGAAGAGCGCCAGGATCAGGATCCACAGCACCATGGAGCCTTCATGGTTCCCCCACACGCCGGTGACCTTGTAGAGCATCGGCTTGGCGGAGTGGGAGTTCTCCGCCACGTTCACCACGGTGAAGTCGGAGACGACGTAGACATAGGTCAGCGCGGCGAAGGACAGCGCCACCAGCACCAGCTGCATCAGTGCCGCCGGGGCGGCCAGAGCCATCCAGGGCGCGTAGCCCCGCGCCGCGCCGACCATGGGCAGGCTGCCCTGCACCACCGCGGTCAGCAGCGCCAGGATCAGCGCGAAGTGTCCGAGTTCTGCGATCACTGCGGAATCTCCTCGCCGTGGCGCCACTGCCCGGAGGCCTTCAACGCGTCCACCACCTCGCGCGGCATGTAGTTCTCATCGTGCTTGGCCAGCACTTCGCGGGCCGCAAAGGTGCCGTCGCTCTGCATGCTGCCGGTGGTCACGACGCCCTGCCCCTCGCGGAACAGGTCCGGCAGGATGCCGACGTAGGAGACCGGCACGGATTCGGCGAGATCGGTGATGCGGAAGGTCACCGAAAGACCGTCGTCGGAGCGCTCGACCGAGCCCTCCTCCACGAGACCGCCGAGGCGAATGCCGCGCTCCGGCGCCGGCGGTTCGGCGATCAGCTGGCTGGGGCTGCGGAAATGGTCGAGGTTCTCGTCCAGCGCGGCCAAGACCAGGGCCGTCGCGGCGCCGAAGACCACCAGCGCCGTGAAGACGATGGTGAGACGCCGGCGCTTGCGGGTCATACGTCCAGGGCTCAAGGGGCCGCCTCCTCCGATCGCTCGTTCTCTCTGCTGCGCTTTACCGTGGGGGCTTCGCCGGGCGCAGCGGCGGCAAGACTGCCGCCGCGCGGCCGCCGCGTGGCCCCTTCGGCTTCCAGCACGGCCAGACGCCGCTGCCGGGCCCTGAGCTGGCGCAGGGTCGAGACCAGCAGCCCCAGCATGATCACCAGGGTCAGGCCCAGCGAGGGCCAAACGAAGGCCGCATAGCCGCCCATCTGAAAAAACGCCGCGATCTCTTTCTTCCTCTCCGTCGGGCGCGCCGGCACAGCGCCCGGCCGCTCCTCTGTTTCGTTCTTCGCGCCGGGCCCGATGCAGGATTGGCCCGGTTGCTGGCAAATCTATGGTCTCCGCCCGTTTGCGTCAGTTACATTTGCGTGAGTGCGACCGAAGGGCGCAGAAGCCCGCACGCAGCATACCATTGCCCGTCCCTTCCCCGACCTAGCTCGCCTTCAGGCGCGCCAGGTCCAGCGCCCGCAGCCGTGCGGCGATCAGCTCGCTTTTGATCCGCAATAGGACAACGGTCACATAATAGAGCTTGAAGCCCAGAGCGGTGATCAAGAGCGGCCACAGCATCGAGGGGTGGATGGTCGGCCCGTCGAGGCGCAGCACCGAGGCCGGCTGATGCAGGGTCGCCCACCAGTCCACCGAAAACTTGATGATCGGGATATTGATGACACCCACCAGAGCCAGGATCGCTGCGGCGCGGTAGCCGCGCTGCTGGTCGTCGAAGGCGTGCATCAGGGCCATATGGCCGAGGTAGAGGAAAAACAGGATCAGCATCGAGGTCAGCCGGCCGTCCCATTCCCACCAGGTGCCCCACATCGGCCGACCCCAGAGCGAGCCGGTGACCAGGGTGAGGAAGGCGAAGCCGGCGCCGATGGGCGAGGAGGCCTTGGCCGCCAGATCCGCCAGGGGATGGCGCCAGATCAGGGCCACGGCGCTGGCCACGGCGATGGCGACATAGATGAACATGGCCATCCAGGCCGAGGGCACGTGGACGTACATGATCCGCACGCTCTCACCCTGCTGGTAGTCCGGCGGGGCCACGAAAAGCGCCAGGTAGAAGCCGACGCCGAGCGCCACCGCCGTCGCGACCGCCACAAAGGGCAGCACGCGGTCGGAGATGCGCGTGAA
Organism: Rhodospirillales bacterium BBD 1991-14; assembly: GCA_001657395.1. Classification (GTDB taxonomy): domain Bacteria; phylum Pseudomonadota; class Alphaproteobacteria; order Kiloniellales; family Kiloniellaceae; genus Pelagibius. The sequence continues at coordinate 102,933 of LYSY01000002.1, forward strand.
GCGGGCCGGATTGGCGAAACGATGCATGTCCCTGTCCTAGGCTTTCCCAATAGTTAGTGCGTTGACTGAGATCATTCCAGCGCCTGTCGGAGCGCGGCAGCGGCGGCCAGCGGCGCCACCAGCAGCATGACGAGCAACAGCGCCCCCAGCAAGAGCAGGTCGGGGCGTGCCGAAAGGCCGCTTAGGGCGGATTCCGTGGCCCCGACCCCGAAAATCAGGGGCGGGATGTAAAGCGGCAGCACCAGCAGCGGGATCAGCACGCCGCCACGCCGCGCGCCCAGGGTCAGCGCCGCCCCCACGGCGCCGATCAGGCTCAGCACCGGGGTGCCCAGCAGCATGGCCAGCAGCAGGGTGAGGAGCCCGGCGGGTTCCATGTGGAACAGCAGGGCCAGGAGCGGCGCCGCCGCGATCAGCGGCAGGCCGGTGGTCAGCCAGTGCGCCGCCACCTTGCCGAGGACCGCCAGTTCCAGCGGCAGCGGCGAAAGTAGCAGCTGCTCCAGGCTGCCGTCCTCGAAATCGGCCAGAAACAGCCGTTCCAGCGAGAGCAGCACCGCCAGCAGGGCGACCACCCAGATGACCCCGGGGGCGATCAGCCGCAGGGTCGCCGCCTCCGGCCCGACGCCAAAGGGAAAAAGCGTCGCCGTCAGTACGAAGAACAGCACCGCGAGCCAGGCATCGGCGCTCTGGCGCAGGGCGAGGCGCAGATCGCGCCCGATGACGATAAACAGGCCCCTCACCAGATCATCTCCGGCAGGGGCGGCGGCGCCAGCGCATCGAGCGACAGCGGCACCGCATCCGGCAGGTCCAGCGCGGTGTGGGTGGCAACGATCACCGACCCGCCGCGCGACCGGTGGGCGGCGATGGCGGCCGCCAGCCGGCCGGCCGAGGCATGATCGAGGCCCACCGAGGGCTCATCCAGCAGCCAGAGGGCCGCGGGCCGCGCCAGTAGGCGCGCCAGGGCCAGGCGGCGGCGCTGGCCGGCGGACAGCAGCCGCCCGGCCACATCGGCCAGATCGCCGAGGGCGAAGTGATCGAGCGCCGCTTCCAGGCGCCCAGGTTCATCCAGGGCGGAGTCATCCGGGGCGGCCTCACCGGCGCCGGCAGTCTCCGCCGCGGGCCCTTCACTGCTTGCTCCTGCGCCCTCTGCCCCCTCCCGCAGGCTGGCCCAGAACCGCAGGTTTTCGCGCACACTCAGCACCGGTTTCACCGCATCCAGATGCCCGAGGTAGTGCAGCCTGGCAGCATGCGCGCCCGGGTCTTCGCCGACCGGCTGGCCGTCCCAGAGGATCGCGCCGCCGGCCGGGCGCAGCAGCCCCGCCAGCATGCGCAGCAGGCTCGACTTGCCGCTGCCGTTGGCCCCGGTCAGCAGCAAGGCACCACCGGCAGGCAGCTCGAAAGACAGCCCGGCAAAGACGTCGCGGCCCCCGCGGCGGCAATCGAGGTTTCGACCTTCAAACAGCGTCATGTCTCGGAAGTCACATCCCGGAAGAGAGCAGCACGGCCGCAAGCGGCGCAACGCTGCGGCGGCTGGTATAGCAGATTGTCCGCGCGCGCCAACAGAGGGGCCACCCCAAAGGGGCGCTTAACCGCGGGAATCCTAAGCAATATCAATAGACGAAACGGATTATTAAGGATAGCTGATGCAGGCTGGAGAGGTCCAAAGACCAGCCAGACGCCGTCATCGCCGGGACCGCTCATCCGTGTCTGTCAGACCGATCATCATTGCCGAGGACAACGACAAGCTGCGGCGCCTCTATTCAGAGATGCTGGAGGCCGCCGGCTTCAAGGTGATGCACGCCAGCGATGGCGAAAAGGCCATCAGCCTGCTGCACAAGATCGTCAATCCCCAGCTCATCATCCTGGACGTGATGATGCCGCGCCTGGACGGCATCCAGACCTGTGCAAGGATCCGCAAGATGCAGGGTCTGCGCCCCTGCCCGATCCTGTTTCTGACGGCCCTGGACAGCCCCGAGACGATCCTGGAATGCCTGAACGCCGGCGGCGACGACTATGTCGTGAAGTCCGCCCCCATGGCCGAAGTGGTGGAACGGGTTCAGTACTGGGCGCGCAAGGGATCCTCGGACGAGGGTGCGGAGCGCCGCAAGAAGGCCATCAAGGAACTGGAATCCCTGGCAACCGAACAGGATGGTTTGGACGGGGCAGGCGCCGCCGAGGAAATCGCCCAGGAAAGCGCGGCCGTCGAGCTGATCGCGGCTTTCATCGAAGAGACCGACGAAGCCTTCACCGAAAAGGTCGATACCTTCTACCGCTTCGGCTACCTGGTGAGCCTGGTCAGCACCTATCTGAAGACCAACAGCGCCCAGGACCGCCGCTTCGGGCGCGTGGTGCGCAACCTGGTCTACCGCACCGGCTTCGTCGACCGGAAGGAGATCGACGCGATGCTGGACAACTATGAGCGGATCGTCAGTCAGGCTCAGTTCCAGCAGGGCTGGAAGCATGGCCAGGACGTCGCCGTAACCATCGGCGTCCCCGATGCCCCCTGCCCGGACAGCGGCGCGGACCAGGAGCCGGTTTCCTCATGACCGGCGCCGTCATGGCGCTCGACACCGCCTGGCCGTGGATTGCCGGCCTTGGCGCTCTGCTCTTTCTTCTCATCGCCGCGCAGGCTCTTCTCTTCCTGCGGCAGACCGATGCCCTGCGCGCACTGGCTGATCGTCAGGACCGGATCGAGGCGCGGGAGCCGGGCCCCGCCACCCAAGACTCCGTCGCCGCCCAGCAGCGCCGGCTGGATGAAGCGCTGGAAAACCTGCGCCAGGCGCGCGACAAGGCCAGCCGGGCGGACCGCGCCAGCCAGGCCAAGTCCGCCTTCCTCGCCATGATGAGCCACGAACTGCGCACGCCGCTGAGCGCCATCATCGGCTTTGCCGAGATGATCGAGCAGCAGGCCATCGGCCCGGTGGGCAACACCAAGTACCGCGACTACGCCACCGACATCCGCCAGTCCGGCCAGCATCTTCTGGGGATCATCAACGACATCCTCGACCTCTCCAAGGTGGAGTCCGGCCGCGAGACCCTGCAGGAGCAGACCATCGCGCCGGAAGAACTGTTCGACAGCGTGCGCGCCCTTCTGGCGGTCCGCGCCCAGGAGGCCGGCGTGACCCTGACCTTCGACGTGCCCGAAGATCTGCCCGCCATGCGCGCCGACAAGCGCCGCCTCACCCAGATCCTGGTGAACCTGCTGTCCAATGCGGTGAAGTTCACCCCATCCGGCGGCGATGTCACCCTGCGCTGCTGGGCCACCCCGGGCAGCGGCGTGGTCTTCCAGTCCATCGACAGCGGCATCGGCATCGCGCGGGAAGACATTCCCCTGGCGCTCTCGGTCTTCGGCCAGGTGGAGAACGACTGCGAACAGCAGGGCACCGGCCTCGGCCTGCCGCTGGCCAAGGCGCTGGCGGAGCTGCACGGCGGCACCCTCGACCTGCAGAGCGAGCTCGGCCGGGGCACCACCGTCACCCTGCGCCTGCCCGCCTACCGCATCGTTGACCCGTCGCCTGGCGAAGAATCGCCGGAAGACGATGCAGAGACCCTGCAGCAGGCCGCCGCCGGTTAGAGCGTCCAGAGCGCCCGGGGAATCAGAGAGTCTTTCGGAAAAAGCGGGCGGTCCCGCTGGCTTGGGGCCCCTACGTGGGGTACGAGACCGCCCGTAAGTGGAGCTTTCGGAAAAGTGCGGGGCGGCCACGCGTGGTCGGGGCACATGGCCGCCCCTCTTAGTCACCAGCGTTTTGGGGCAATATCTCGAGGATCGCTGGCCTCCTCGACACAGAGAGGGGAAGTCTCCGTGACTAGAAAGCTAGGCAGCGATTGCGGTTTGATCTGGCCGCAAATGCGGCGAGATTGTGATTTCTGTCCCGAATGGCCCTCGGCGGGAAATCAACCGGGCGCCGGCAGCGAGCCCACCGCCAGACTGTGCCTCAGCCGTAGCTGCGCTGGTCGTCGATGACCTTGCCGTCGTTGGGCAGGCTGCCGGGCGCCACCGCCTCCACCGCGCCGGTCACCTTGCAGCAGGCCTTCAGGCTTTCAGCGATGGCGGCCACGAGGGCGGCATCGGCGCCGGTCTCCACCTCGCAGTGCAGGGTCATGGCATCGGCATCGCCGTCTCGGGTTACCACGAGGCGGGCGCGGGCGATCTCGCCGTGGCGCTTCAGCACCGCCGCAACCTGGGCCGGCTGCACGAACATGCCCTTCACCTTGGTTGCCTGGTCGGCGCGGCCCATCCAGCCCTTGATGCGCGGCGCCGTTCGCCCGCAGGGGCTCTGGCCCGGCAGGATCGCCGAGAGGTCGCCGGTGGCGAAGCGCACGAGGGGATAGTCGGGATTGAGGGTGGTGACCACAACCTCGCCGACCTCGCCCTCCGGCAGCGGATCGCCGGTGCCGGGGCGCAGGATCTCGACGATGATTTCCTCGTCCAGGATCATGCCCTCCCGCGCCTCGGACTCGTAGGCGATGAGCCCCAGGTCCGCCGTGGCGTAGCACTGCAGCACGGCGACACCGCGCTCCGCATAGGCCTGGCGCAGTTCCGGGAAGAGGGCGCCGCCGGAAACCAGCGCGCGGGTGATGGAGCTGCAGTCCAGGCCCATCTCCTGGCCCTTGTCCAGCAGCACCTTTAGGAAATCCGGCGTGCCGATATAGCCGCCCGGGCGCAGGTGGGCGATGGCCTGGACCTGATGCTCGCTGTTGCCGACTCCGCCGGGAATGACCGCGCAGCCAAGACCGCGGGCGGCGCCGTCCAGCATCCAGCCGCCCGGCGTCAGGTGGTAGGAAAAGCAGTTGTGGACGATGTCCCCGGGGCGGAAGCCGGCGGCGAAGAGCGCCCGCTCCAGGCGCCAGAAACCCTGGCGCGGCCCTTCGAACTCGTAGATCGGCCCGGGCGAGGCGAAAAGATGCGCCGCCTCCCCCGGCGCCAGGGCGGCCAGCCCGCCGAAAGGCGGCGCCGCCTTCTGCCGCTCGATGAGGTCGGCCTTGCGGGTGACCGGCAGCGCGGCCAGAGCGGCCCGGTCGGTGATCCCCGCCGCATCGACCCCGGCCAGGATCGCGCCGAAGCCGCTTGTCTTGTCCTGGGCCCGCGCCACCACGCCGGGCAGCGCCGCCATCAGGGCCGCTTCCCGCGCCTCCGCACTGCGGGTTTCGAGATCGTCGAAGTGCTCCATTTCCGTGCTCTAGCAAACTGTGGGGTACAGCGGATCAACAATTGACCTCGCGCTTCGAGACGCTGCGCTCCTCAGCATGAGGTCAATTGCTCCAAGATGTTGCCTCACCCTGAGGAGCGGTCCGCAGGATCGCGTCTCGAAGGGTGACGTTGGGGGGCGCCGCTTATCCTTCTCACAACTCTACAGCCAGCGCTTGCGGCGCTTGTAGTGCTTGACGTCGCGGTAGGATTTGCGGCCGGAGGCGGAGAGGCCGAGGTAGAACTCCTTCACGTCCTCGTTCTCGCGCAGCTTCGCGGCATCGCCGTCCAGCACCACGCGGCCGCTCTCAAGAATGTAGCCGTAGCGTGCGTACTTCAGCGCCACGTTGGTGTTCTGCTCGGCCAGCAGGAAGGAGACCCCCTCCTCCTCGTTCAGCCGCTTGACCGTTTCGAAGATACCCTCGACAAGCTGCGGGGCGAGGCCCATGGAGGGCTCGTCGAGAAGGATCATCTTGGGCCGGCTCATCAGCGCGCGGCCGATGGCGCACATCTGCTGTTCGCCGCCGGATGTATAGCCGGCCATGGAGCCGCGCCGCTCCTTCAGGCGCGGGAAATAGCTGTAGACCATCTCCAGGTCCTCGGCGACGGCGGCGCGCCCGTCGCTGCGGGTATAGGCGCCGGTCATGAGATTTTCTTCGATGGTCAGATGCTCGAAGCAGTGGCGCCCCTCCATCACCTGGACGACGCCGGACTTCACCAGGTCGTTGGGCGTCAGCGCGTCGACCCGCGCGCCCTCGAACTCGATGGAACCCTTGGTCACCTCGCCGCGCTCGGCGCGCAGCAGGTTGGAAATGGCTTTCAGGGTGGTGGTCTTGCCGGCGCCGTTGGCGCCGAGCAGGGCGACGATGCCGCCGCGCGGCACCTCCAGCGAGACCCCCTTCAGCACCAGGATCACGTGGTCGTAGATGACCTCGATGTTGTTCACCGTCAGAACAGCCTGCGCCGCTTCCGGCGCGGCGGCGGTCTGCAGGTCCAGGGCTTCGCTCATGGTGCTGTCAGAGACCTCCTGCTTTGCTCCGTCGGTATCGCGGTCGCGGGCTTTCGCGCCGCCATGCCGCGAGAAGCTGGCGGGGGACAGCCAGCGTCGGCCGCCCCCGCTCATCTTTCCGGCCCTCCGCCTTCAGGCGCAGGGTTCAGGTGCCGGCTCCTTGGCCGACGGCTCTTAGTTACAGGCCCGGGGGGTGATCCCCTTCTCGGCCGCATAGTCGGCCGCCGCCTGCTCGATCATCGGCCGCAGCAGGCCGGAGCGGTTCGGCTCGACCCAGTCGGAGACCGCGGTCCAGTTGGAACCGTCCCACTGCTGCACGAAGGCACGGCCCGTGCCCTCGTGATCGGCGCAGGTGATCTGGATGGACTCCATGAAGCCGGCCAGGCCCATGGCGTCGAGACGCGCTTCGTCGATGTTGAGCGCCTCGAAGCCGTCGCGGATCTGCTCGCCGGTCAGCGGCGTCTGGCCGTGCATGCCCTGGGCGGTGTGAATCGCCTCGGCAATCACCGCCGCGTTCATGACGCCGCGGTTGTAGAGCACGGTGCCGACCTCTTCGCGCGGGCCGGTGCCGTTGCCGGCATCATGGACCAGCGTCAGGATGTCCTGGATCGCCGGATACTCGGTGCCGGTGCCGTGGAAGTTCAGCGACTTGTAGCCGACCGCCTGGGCGCCCGCGGGCGTCACGTCCTGCTCGGAGCCGGACCACCAGATGCCGATGAAACGGTCCATGGGATAGCCCACGGCCGCCGCTTCCTTGATGGCGGTGGAGTTCATCACGCCCCAGCCCCACATCGCCGTCCAGTCCGGACGCACCTGGCGGCCGATCTGCAGCCAGGTCGCTTTCTGCTCCAGGCCCGGGTGGGCGACGGGGAAGGGATGGAAGCTGAAGCCGTGCTTCTCGGCCAGGGCCTCAAGGGTCGCGATCGGCTCCTTGCCGTAGGCCGAGTCGTGATAGACCAGGGCGATCTTCTTGCCCTTGAGGTTCTCGTAGCCGCCCTCGTTCTTCGCGATGTAATTCACGATAATGTCGGCACCCGACCAGTAGGTCGCCGGCAACGTGAAGACGTAGGGGAAGACCGTGCCGTCGGAGGCCGCGGTGCGCCCGTAGCCCATGGAGAGCACGGGGATCTTGTCGGCGGTGGCGCGGTCGATCAGCGCATAGGTGATGCCGGTCGACAGCGGCGTGATGGCCGCCGCACCCGGGCGCTTCAGGCGCTCATAGCACTCGACGCCGCGGTCGTTGTTGTAGGCGGTGTCGCATTCCTCGTATTCGATCTCGACGCCGTTGATGCCGCCCTTGGCGTTGCGCATCTTGAAGTAGTCGCTGAAGCCGTTGGCGAAGGGAATGCCGTTGGGCGCATAGGGGCCCGAGCGGTACATGAGCCCGGGCACGAACTGCTTGTCGGCGGCATTGGCGGTGAAGGCCGTTGCCGTGACCATGGCGGCCGCGCCCAGCGCGGCCAGACCGAGAGCCTTGAGTTTCATCCGTCTAAACCTCCCTTGGTTATCCTTTCAGCGGGCGATGGTCTCCCGCGCCGGCGGATCTTGTTTTGTCTCCCGCCGCGGCCCCGCCAAGACCCCGGCACGATCACCCGATTGCCCCCTGTTTGCTAATAGGGGAATGGCCAGAGGCGCAGCTTCTCCTTGGCGATCTGCCACAGCCGGGCGAGGCCGTGCGGCTCGACGATCAGGAAGAAGACGATGAGCGCCCCGAAGATCATGAACTCGATGTGCGATACCAGCGCCGTGGAGATCGTCGGGTCGATCGCCAGCATGCCGTTGTTCAGCAGGATCGGCAGCAGCACGATGAAGGCGGCGCCCAGGAAGGAGCCGAGGATCGAGCCCAGCCCGCCGATGATGATCATGAACAGCACCTGGAAGGAGCGGTTGATCTCAAAGGCCAGGGCCTCGACCGATCCGGTGTAGACGAAAGCCCAGAGCGCGCCGGCGATGCCGATATAGAAGGAGCTGACGGCAAAGGCCGAGAGCTTCGCCCAGAGCGGGCGGATGCCGATGATTTCCGCAGCGATGTCCATATCGCGGATCGCCATCCAGGTCCGCCCGATGCGGCTGCGCACCAGGTTCTTGGCGACCAGCGCGAGCACCGCGACGAAGACCAGCAGGAAGAGATACTTGGTGACCGGCCCGGCCTGGGTCCCGGTGATGAAGAGGCCCGGCAAGAGCTCGCGCGGCGGCGCCGAGATGACGCCGGAGGAGGAGTAATTGGTCCACCAGTCGAACTTGTTGAACATCCATACCAGGAAGAACTGCGCCGCCAGGGTCGCCACCGCCAGGTAGAATCCCTTGATGCGCAGGGAGGGCAGGCCGAAGAGCACGCCGACGCCCGCGGTGCCGAGGCCCGCCAGCAGGAACACGATGACGATGTGCAGTTCCGGAAAGGCGGTGGCCAGCTTGTAGGAGAAGAAGGCGCCGCAGGCCATGAAGCCGCCGGTGCCCAGCGAAAGCTGGCCGCAGTAGCCGGTCAGGATGTTGAGGCCCAGCGCCGCCATGGCGAAGACCAGGAAGGGCACGAAGATGGTTTCCAGGAAGTACTCGTTGGCCAGCGCCGGCACGCCGAGCACGGCAACGGCGGCCATCAGCGCGATGGCAATCTGGTCCTGGCGGATCGGGAAGATCGCCTGGTCGGCGGCATAGCTGGTCTTGAACTGTCCGGCTTCGCGATAAAGCATGGCGCCAGCTCCCTATATTCTCTCGATGATCTTCTCGCCGAACAGCCCCTGGGGCCGGAACAGCAGAAAGACCAGGGCCAGCATGTAGGCGAACCAGTCCTGAATGGCGCCGCCGAAGATCGGCCCCAGGAAGACCTCCGCGAGCTGCTCGCCGGCGCCGATGATGAGGCCGCCGACGATGGCACCGGGGATCGAGGTGAAGCCCCCGAGGATCAGCACCGGCAGCGCCTTCAGCGCGATCAGCGCGAGGGAGAACTGCACGCCGGCCTTGGAGCCCCACATGATGCCGGCCACCAGGGCGACGATGCCGGCCACCGACCAGACGATCGCCCAGATGGTCTTCAGGGGGATGCCGACCGAAAGCGCGGCCTGGTGATCGTCGGCCACGGCACGCAGCGCGCGCCCGACCCGGGTGTACTGGAAGAAGACCGCAAGGCCCGCCACCAGCACCGCGCCCACCAGGGCGGCCACCAGATCGAAGGAGTTGATCAGCAGGCCGTTTTCGAAGATCCCCTCGGCGACGATGATCGGCGCTTTCGAGATGCCGATATCCAACACCTTCACGTCGGAGCCCCAGAGCGTCTGCCCGAAGCCGTCGAGGAAGTAGAAGATGCCGATGGTGGCCATGAAGAGGATGATGTGCGGCTGGTTCACCAGCGGCCGCAGGACGACCCGTTCGATGGCCAGCGCCAGCAGCACCATGACCGCGGCGGTGACGACGAAGGCCAGGGTCCAGTGCAACCCCATCTCGATGAAGCCGACCATGGTGAGCGCCGCGAAGAGCACCATGGAGCCCTGGGCGAAATTGAAAATGCCCGAGGCCTTGAAGATCAGCACGAAGCCGAGTGCGACCAGGGAGTACATCACGCCCTGCAGCAGCCCGGCGATCAGCACCTCGATGAAGTAGCCCCAGGCGAAGAACAGCGAAGAGTCGACCGCAGCGAGACCCTTGAACCCGAGACCGAGGGCCGCGATCAGAAGCGGCGTGACCAGGAGCCAGAGGCCAAAGCGGAGAGCCGTGGGGTTCATGCCAAACGCCTTCTCATACCGCGCGCCTCCTAATGACTGACGCCGAGATAGGCATCGATGACGTCCTGGTTGGCGCGCACCTCGTCGGGCGTGCCGTCGGCCAGCTTGCGGCCGTAGTCCAGCACCACGACGCGGTCGGAGATGTCCATGACCACGCCCATGTCATGCTCGATCAGGGCGATGGTGGTGCCGAACTCGTCGTTGACGTCGAGCACGAAGCGGCACATGTCCTCCTTCTCCTCGACGTTCATGCCGGCCATGGGTTCGTCCAGCAGCAGCAGCGTGGGCTCCATGGCGAGCGCCCGGGCCAGTTCGACGCGCTTCTGCAGGCCGTAGGGCAAACGCCCCACCGGGGTCTTGCGGATCGCCTCGATCTCCAGGAAGTCGATGATCTTCTCCACCACCTCGCGGTGGGCGATCTCCTCGCGCTGGTTGGCGCCCCAGTAGAGCGCCTGCTGGAAGATGTTGGATTTCATCTTCAGCACGCGCCCGGTCATGATGTTGTCCAGGGTCGACATGCCCTTGAACAGCGCGACGTTCTGGAAGGTGCGGGCGATGCCCTGGCGGGCGGCCAGATGCGGGCGCATGGCCCGCCGCTCGGCGCCCTGGTACATGATGCGGCCCTGCTGGGGATGATAGAAGCCGTTGATGACGTTCAGCATGGACGTCTTGCCGGCGCCGTTCGGCCCGATGATCGCCAGGATCTCGTGCTCGCGGATCTCGAAGGAGATATCGGTCAGGGCTTTGACGCCGCCGAAGGAGAGCGTGATGTTGTCGACCCGGAGCAGGGTCTCGCCGATCTTCTTCTGGGGCATCGCCGGTGCCGAGGGCTCCGCCGCTTCTAAAGCCGGTGCGCTTGCCAGGGTGTCCGCCGCCATCAGCTTGCCTTCTTCAGCGCCGGCGCCGCAGCCGGCTGGAGGTCGATGTTGATGACCTGGAGGTCCGCCTTGATCATACCCTTGCGGCCGTCCTCAAAGGTCACCTCGGTTTCGATGTAGGCGCTGTCGGCCTCGGAGTAGAGCGCCTGGATCAGGGGACTGTAGCGCTCGGCGATGAAACTGCGGCGCACCTTGCGGGTGCGGGTCAGCTCGCCGTCGTCGGCATCCAGTTCCTTGTGCAGGACCAGGAAGCGGCGGATCTGGGAGCCCGAGAGCTTGGGGTCCGCCGCCAGGTCGCGGTTCACCTTTTCGATATGCCCCTTGATGGTCTCGATCACCTGGGGATTGGCCGCCAGTTCCTGATAGCTGCCGTAGGGCACGTTGTTGCGCTCCGCCCAGCTCCCCACCGCCACCAGATCGATATTGATGAAGGCGGTGCAATAGTCGCGCTCGTGGCCGAAAGCCACCGCCTCCTTGATGTCCGGGAAGAACTTCAGCTTGTTCTCGACGTACTTGGGCGCGAAGAGGCCGCCGTCGTTCAGGCGCCCGACGTCCTTGGCGCGGTCGATGATCTTCAGGTGCCCGTTGTCGGCGAAGAAGCCGGCATCGCCGGTGTGCACCCAACCATCCGCCGTCTTGGTCTCCGCCGTCGCCTCGGGATTCTTGAAGTACTCGACGAAGACGCCGGGGCCGCGGAACATCACCTCGCCGTTGTCGGCGATCTTGATCTCCACATCCAGGGCCGGCTTGCCGACGGTGTCGGCCTCGATCTCGCCGTCGGGCTGGATTGTGATGAAGACGCTGGCCTCGGTGGAGCCGTAAAGCTGTTTCAGGTTGACGCCCAGCGAGCGGTAAAAGTCGAAGATGTCCGGCCCGATCGCCTCGCCGGCCGTATAGGCGAGGCGGATGCGGGTGAAGCCCAGGGTGTTCTTCAGGGGCCCAAAGACCAGGATCTGGCCGAGGGCGTAGAGCAAGCGGTCGCCGAAGCCCACGGGCTTGCCGTCGAGAATGCCGGTGCCCGAACGCCGCGCCACCTCCATGAAGAAGTGGAACAGCCGGCGCTTGATCCAGCCGGCATCCTCCATGCGGATCATCACCGTGGTCAGGATGTTCTCGAAGATGCGCGGCGGCGCGAAGAAGTAGGTGGGCCCCAGCTCGCGCATGTCATGCATGACCGTGGCGCTGGACTCGGGACAGGCGACGCAGAAGCCCGCCACGTAGCTTTGCGCATAGGAAAAGATGTGATCGCCGACCCACGCCATGGGCAGGTAGGCGAGGGACTCGTCCTGATCGCTCAGGCCCTCCAGCTTCACCCCGTTGGCCGCCGTCTTCAGCACGTTGTCGAAGCTGAGGATCACGCCCTTCGGCTTGCCGGTGGTGCCCGAGGTGTAGAGGATGATCGCGGTGTCCGAGCCGCGGCCCCTGGCGATCTCCTCCGCATAGAAGTCCGGATGGATCTTGTTGTAGTCGCGCCCCTCGGCCTGGACCGCGTCGAAGTGGTGCAGGAAGCCCTGGGTGTAGTGGCGCATGCCGCGCGACTCGTCGTAGACGATCTGGGTCAGGCCCGGGCAGCGCTCGCGGATCTCCAGCAGCTTGTCGACCTGTTCCTGGTCCTCGACCATGGCAAAGCGCGCCTCGGCGTGCTCCACGACGTAGGCCATCTCCTCGGCCACCGAATCCTGGTAGAGCGGCACGGGCACCGCCCCGATGGCCTGGGCCGCCGTCATGGTCCAGTAGAGCCGCGGGCGGTTGTCGCCGACGATGGCGACCTTGTCGCCGCGCTGCACACCGAGGGAAATCAGCCCGGCAGCGAGGTTGCGAACCTCCTCGGCCACCTGGCCCCAGGTATGGGTCTGCCAGATGCCGAAGTCCTTTTCGCGGATCGCCGGGCGTCCCGGCCGCTTGGCGGCGTGGTGTTCCAGCAGCTTGGGAAAGGTGTCGAGCTCCGCCGGCGGCAGATCAGCCTTTCTCATGTGCCAAACCCCGTTTTTTCCAACAGGGCGATGGTACCGCGCGCGGCAACCCGGGCATCACAGTCCCAGGCCTCATGGGCCCGGGCACCGTACCCCGTGCCGGCCGTCTCGGCCGGCTTTCCCGCGCACAGCGACGATGGTGCTCCCATCATTCCGCTGAGCCTCCCGTTCAGATTTCCCGGTTCTTGTTGTTGGCTTGCCTGCGACCTTCGGCCGCCCGGGAAATCTCGTCTACCTAATCGATCTTTGACCGAAAAATCAACATTCTAAGGGCCGAAGGCCCGAACCGTAACCGTGGCCCCGCAAGTGCGTTGCGGCGGCCTTTGCCCTGCTGTTCCTCAGTTCCCGGCTGTTCCTCAGTTCCCTGCTTCCTCAGTTCATCGTCGGGATCGTGAAGCTCGCCCCTTCCTTCACGCCGGAGGGCCAGCGCGAGGTCACCGTCTTGGTCCGGGTGTAGAAGCGGAAGCTGTCCGGCCCGTGCTGGTTCAGATCCCCGAAGCCGGAGGCCTTCCAGCCGCCGAAGGTGTAGTAGGCCAGCGGCACCGGGATCGGCACGTTCACGCCCACCATGCCGACGTTCACCCGGTCGCAGAAGTCGCGGGCGGTGTCGCCGTCGCGGGTGAAGATGGCGGTGCCGTTGCCATAGGGATTGTTCATCGTGAGATCGAGGGCGTCGTTGTAGTCGGGCGAGCGCACGACGGAGAGCACCGGCCCGAAGATCTCTTCCTTGTAGATGTCCATCTCGGTGGTGACCCTGTCGAAGAGGCAGCCGCCGACGAAAAAGCCGTTCTCGTAGCCCTGCATGGCAAAGCCACGCCCGTCGACGGCCAGCTCCGCGCCCTGGGCGACGCCGCTGTCGACCAGCCCCTTGACCCGGTCGCGGGCGGCCGCGGTCACCAGCGGGCCCATGTCCACGTCATCGCCGCCGGTGTAGGGGCCGATCTTCAGCCCTTCGACCCGTGGGATCAGACGCTCGACCAGTTCGTCGGCGGTCTTCTCACCCACCGGCACAGCGACCGAGATCGCCATGCAGCGCTCGCCCGCTGCGCCGTAACCGGCACCGATCAGGGCATCGACCGCCTGGTCCATGTCCGCATCGGGCATGATGATCATGTGGTTCTTGGCGCCGCCGAAACACTGCACCCGCTTGCCGGCCGCGCAGCCGCGCGTATAGACGTGCTCGGCGATCGGCGTCGAGCCGACGAAACCCACGGCCATGATGTCCGGATGGTCGAGGATGGCGTCCACCGCCTCCTTGTCGCCGTTCACGACGTTGAGGATGCCCGCCGGCAGGCCCGCCTCCATCATCAGCTCCGCCAGCATCAATGGCACCAGGGGATCGCGTTCGGAAGGCTTCAGAATGAAGGCGTTGCCGGCGGCAATGGCCGGGCAGAACTTCCACATCGGGATCATCGCCGGGAAGTTGAACGGCGTGATGCCGGCAACCACCCCCAGCGGCTGGCGCAGGGAATACATGTCGATGCCCGGCCCGGCGTTGGTGGTGTACTCGCCCTTCAGCAGGTGCGGCGCGCCGAAGCAGAACTCCGCCACCTCCAGGCCGCGGATGATGTCGCCCTTGGCATCCGGCAGGGTCTTGCCGTGCTCGCGCGACAGCGCCTCGGCCAGCTTGTCCATGTCGCGGTGCAACAATTCGACGAACTTCACCAGCACGCGCGCGCGGCGCTGCGGATTGGTCGCCGCCCAGGCCGGCTGCGCCTCGCGGGCATTGGCGACCGCGGCATCCAGTTCCCCGGCGCTGGCCAGCGGCACCAGTTTCTCCGCCTCGCCGGTTGCCGGATTGAACACCTCGGCCGTGCGGCCGCTGGTTCCCTTGACGTGCTCTCCGCCAATGAAGTGCGTGAGTTCCTGCATTCCGCCAGCCCTTTTCTGTCCCGCGCCTGGGCTCTTTCGTCCCAAAGATTTCGTCTGAGTATCAGCAACTGTAGTGGTTATTACATTCGAAGGCCGCTCAAAACCGCCAAAATGTCATTTTCATTTTGCATTTCTGCAATGAGAGGCGGAGCATAGCAGCAAGAATGCACTTTACCACGCGGGCCGCCGCAGCGACAGCGCCGCAGCGACAACACTGCCCGCCGGACAGCCGGAACGGGATCGGACAAGAGGAACTATACGTGCGCTGGGATGACCTGAAGTTCTTCCTGGCGGTGGCCCGTTCGGGCCAGCTCACCACCGCCGCCAAGGGCCTAAAAGTCGACAACGCCACCGTGGCACGGCGCATCCGCGCCCTGGAATCTGCGCTGGACGCCCGTCTCTTCGACCGCAATCCCAAGGGCTACAGCCTGACCGAGGTGGGCCAGCGCCTGCTGCCCGCCGCCGAGGCCATGGAGACCTCGACCCTGGAAGCCCAGGCCCAGGTCCAGGGCCGCGACGAGTCCCTGGACGGCGTGGTGCGCCTGGGCGCGCCGGACGGCTTCGGCTCGTTTTTCCTGGCGCCGCGCATCCACAAGCTGGCCCGCCGCCATCCGAAGCTGGAACTGCAGCTTGTGGCCATGCCGCGGATTTTCAGCCTGTCCAAGCGCGAGGCCGATGTGAGCATCGCCATCACCCGCCCCAAGTCCGGGCGCCTGCGGGTCGCCAAGCTGACCGACTATCACCTGCATCTCTACGCCACCGGCGACTACCTGAAGGAAAGCCCGCCGATCCAGCAGCTGGAAGACCTGAAACAGCACAGCATGATCGGCTACATCTCGGACCTGATCTTCGATCCCAAGCTGGACTACATGCCGATTCTGGGCCGCAAGGTGGTGCCGCAGATCTCCTCCACCAACCTGATCGCCCAGCTGAACGCGACCCTGGCGGGGGCCGGAATCTGCATCCTGCCCGACTTCCTGGCCGGCGAGCAGAGCGGCCTGCAGCCGGTGCTGCGCAAGACCTTCACGCTCACCCGCACCTTCTGGATCGTCAGCCACGAGAACACCGCCTCCCTGCGCCGCATCCGCGAGACGGTGGACTTCATCAAGGCCGAGGTCCGCGAGAACCGGGACATCTTCTGATCCCGGTTCTGGTTCCGGGCACCCCCGCCGCGCCCATTGCGCCCGCCTTGCGGCAGGTCAACACGGTTGTCAAAAACCTGCTGTAGCGTGCAGTCTTCACGAAGCCTGCGGCCCGATGCGGCCAAAAAAGAGAGACGAAACAGCGCCATGAGCAGCGACCTGCAGAAATCCCAGCCCGAAACGACGGCAGAGAAGCCCTCTCAGGAGGAGTCCGGTCCAGGGAAACCCGGTCCAGGGAAACCCGGTCCAGGGAAACCCAGCCACGAGGTGAGCTGGGTGGACGCGGAACTGGAGGACAGCTTCGACGAAGAGCTGGAGATGGAGATCGATGACCAGCGCGTCAGCAAGGAGCTGCGCCAGATCTCCACCCTGCGGCACAAATCGGCCCTCGACCGCCGCACCTACTTCCGCGAGCTTCTCAAGCTGCAGGCCGAGCTGGTGAAGCTGCAGGACTGGGTCGTGCACACGAACTACAAGCTGCTGGTGATCTTCGAGGGGCGCGATGCCGCCGGCAAGGGCGGGGTGATCAAGCGGGTTACCCAGCGCCTGAACCCGCGGGTCTGCCGCACGGTAGCGCTGCCGGCGCCGAGCGAGCGGGAGAAGCACCAGTGGTACTTCCAGCGCTACGTGCCCCACCTGCCGAGCGCCGGCGAAATCGTGCTCTTCGACCGGTCCTGGTACAACCGGGCCGGCGTGGAGCGGGTCATGGGCTTCGCCAACGAAACGCAGGTCGACGAATTCTTCAACGACGTGCCCGAGTTCGAGCGCATGCTCGTGCGCTCCGGCATCAAGCTGGTGAAGTACTGGTTTTCCATCACCGACCAGGAACAGCAACTCCGCTTCCTGATGCGCGTCCACGACCCCATCAAGCAGTGGAAGCTGAGCCCCATGGATCTGCAGTCCCGCGTCCGCTGGGAGGACTACACCAAGGTGAAGGAGGAGATGCTGCGGCGGACCAACATCCCCGAAGCGACCTGGTCCATCGTCGAGGGCAACGACAAGAAGCGCGCCCGCCTCAACTGCATCCATCACCTGCTGTCGCAGGTGCCCTACGAAGAGGTGCCCCACGAACCCGCCGTGCTGCCGGAGCGGGTCTTCAATCCGGATTATGAGCGCACCGTCCTGCCCAAGGAACTCTATGTGCCGGAGGTCTACTAGCGCGCTTGAGCCAAGGGGAACGGCTCGGCCACGTGTCTCCCGATAGCCCGCCGGGCGCGCCGCAGAGCGAGGACCTGCTGCTGGACGCGGGCGGCCTCCGCCTCAGGGCAGGCCGACTGACGCCGGCCAGCGCGCCGGCCGAAGCGCCGACCCTGGTCTTCCTGCACGAGGCGCTGGGCTCCATCGGCCAGTGGAAGGGCTTTCCCGAGGAGCTCGCCGCCGGCCTAAACCTGCCGGCGCTGGTCTATGAGCGCCGGGGCCACGGCGGCTCGGCGCCCCTCACCCTGCCCCGTGATAACGGCTACCTGCGCCAGGAAGCCGAGACCGTGCTGCCGGCCGTCCTTGCCGCCGCCAGGGTCGAGCGGCCAGTTCTGGTCGGCCATTCCGACGGCGCCACCATCGCGCTGATGTTCGCCGCCGCCTTTCCGCGGTTGCCCGCCGCCTGCGTCGCCCTGGCGCCCCACGTGATGGTGGAGGAGATCACCCTCGCCGGCATTCGCGCCGCCGATGCCGAGCCCGGCGCCACGGAGATAAGAAGGCGCCTTGCCAGGTACCATGGCGGGAAGACGGAGGACCTCTGGCGCGCCTGGACCGAGACCTGGCTGCGTCCCGGCTTCGACGGCTGCGAAATGCGCGCCGACCTCTCGCGCATCACCGCGCCCACTCTGGTCATCCAAGGTGCGGATGACGCCTACGGCTCACCGGCACAGGTCGAGGAAATCGCCGGCTCCGTCGCCGGCCCGGTCGAAACCCACCTGATCCCGGCCTGCGGCCACGCCCCGCACCTGGAAGCGATGGCCCGGGTCATTGCGGCGATCCACGCCTTCGTGAACATCCGGAGATAGCCGCCTTCGGGCGCTAGCGCTCCTGCACTCTCAAGGGGCCCAGGCCGTCCAGCTTGGCATCGAGTTCAGGGACCTCCCCATGGCGCTCCAAGTCCACAAGAAGGGCGCGGGCGGCCATCCAATGGTTCTTCGCCGCTGTGCGGTCGCCACCCGCCTCGGCCAGATCGCCAAGACAGTCGTGGGCATCCGCTTCAAGGTCTCTGAGGCCGCTGTCCCGGGCCAGGCCCAGGCACTGCCGGTAAAGCTCCGCCGCCTCCGCCGGCGCGCCGTTCAAGGCCGCCACCTCCCCCAGGCTGAGAAGCTGAATTCCGACACCTTCTTGATCGCCGCGCTTCCGGGCCAGCGCCAACACCTCCTGGAAGATTACGCGTGCGCCCTCCAGGTCCCCGCGCCTCTTGGCGAGCGCACCGAGGTATCCCATGACCATCGACGCGGCCTGTTCGTTGCCGAGGGCCTGTTCCAGGGCGAGGGCCTGGTTCAACATCTCTTCGGCCAGGTCATCGTGGCGCTGCTCGAAGTGAAGGACGCCCAGGTTGCCGAGGGCGTAGGCAAGATGGCCGTCCTGTCCGATGTCGCGGCTGAGGTGGACGGCGCGCTCGCAGAGTTCGGTCGCCCGCGCGAGATCGCCGCGGCCATGGGCACCGCGCGCCAGACCGATGAGCGCGGCGACCCGCTGGAGCCCGGCGCCGGAGGGTATCTCGTCGAAGCGCAGCTGCTGCGCGAAGACGCGCCCGGCATCCTCCCGCCGGTCGAGGTGCATATAGATCTCGCCCAGATTGGTGAGGCCGTCGAAGTGATCGGGATCGAGCTTCACCGCCTCCTCGTAGGCCGCAACCGCCGCCTCGGCGTCATGGAGGACCTGCAGCGCACCGAGGTGACGGGCCGCCACGGCGGCCGCCAGACGGCCTTCGAAGGTGGCGTCCCGGCCCTGTGCCAGGGCCTCGCGAAAGATCGTCTCCGCCGTCTCACCACGCCCGGCCGCAAGCTGCCGCAGGGCCAGGAGCGTACGATCCCGGTCGACGCCAGCGCGCGCGCCGACGCGCACCCAGACCCGCAGCTTGTCGACGGCGCTGCGCAGTTCCGAGAGCTGGACCACCAGCCTGTCAACGGGAAGGGGCGCACCGCGCCGGGAGAGCAACCGCTCGGCGGTCTCGACGGGGTCGAAGTCTTCCCCGGCTTCGGTCTCGCCCTCCGCCGCGCTGGTGCCGCGGGGATCCGAGCGCCTTTGCACCGTGCCGCCTCCCCGCCCGCGCCCGGGACGGCGCCGCGGCCCGCCGAAAAGGCCGAGAATCCCCCCGGCCACGCCGAGGACGAGCAGAAGAAAGGTCGCGATGAGGGCGGTCATCGCCGGGTTTGCCGCTACCCAGTCCAGGGCCCAATCCAAGGCCTCCTGCACATCCATCGAAAGCCCCTTTCAGGCCGGTTCCGACAGCAAACCGTGCGGCGATCACGATGGCCCAGCATTCGCGCACCTGCGGCCGCCTGACAAGACCTCTTTTGGGAGAGGCCCTGACAAGGCTGCCGGGGCGCGTTCCGGCGGTGGAACTCGGCCCGCACAGCCCGGGATTCCGGCGGATTCCCCCCGATTCTCATGGACATCCGGGCCGCGATGACTATGTTAGCGCTGTATCCCGATACGTGAGCTCCCGCGGAGCGGTCGCAACCGGTCGCGGGGCATGTCCTCGAAAGCTTTTCCCGTCCCCATGGTCTGACTTCAGGCCGCCTGATACGGACGGCAAGGCCCCGCCGAGGGTATGGCCCAACCAGACGCGCCGCGACAGAACCGGCGCCAAAGACCGGCAAAGGAGAGAGCCTCATGCCAGCCAGCAAAGATACCCTGAAAACCCGCCGCGACCTGACGGTCGGCGGCAAGACCTACAGCTATTACAGCCTGGAGGCTGTAGCCTCAGAACTGGGCCCCGAGATGGGCGACGTCTCGCGCCTGCCCTACTCCATGAAGGTGCTGCTGGAGAACCTGCTGCGCTTCGAGGACGGCAACTCGGTCACCGTCGACGACATCAAGGCCGTCGGCGCCTGGCTGAAGGACAAGCGCTCCGACCGCGAGATCGCCTACCGCCCGGCCCGCGTGCTGCTGCAGGACTTCACCGGCGTGCCCGCCGTGGTCGACCTGGCCGCCATGCGCGAGGCGTTGACCAAGCTGGGCGGCGACCCCAAGAAGATCAACCCGCTCTCCCCCGTCGACCTGGTGATCGACCACTCGGTCATGGTCGACAGCTTCGGCACCCCCGATGCCTTCAAGAAAAACGTGGAGATGGAGTTCGAGCGCAACGGCGAGCGCTATGCCTTCCTGCGCTGGGGCCAGAACGCCTTCGACAACTTCCGCGTGGTCCCGCCGGGCACCGGCATCTGCCACCAGGTGAACCTGGAGAACCTCTCCCAGGTGGTCTGGACCAAGGAGGAAGACGGCAAAACCGTCGCCTATCCCGACACCCTGGTGGGCACCGACAGCCACACGACGATGGTCAACGGCCTCTCCGTGCTGGGCTGGGGCGTCGGCGGCATCGAGGCCGAGGCCGCGATGCTGGGCCAGCCGGTCTCCATGCTGATTCCCGAGGTGATCGGCTTCAAGCTGACCGGCGCGCTGAGGGAAGGCACCACCGCCACCGACCTGGTGCTTACCGTGGTGCAGATGCTGCGCGCCAAGGGCGTGGTCGGGAAGTTCGTGGAGTTCTACGGCCCCGGCCTGGACCACCTGACCCTGGCCGACCAGGCGACCATCGGCAACATGGCGCCGGAATACGGCGCCACCTGCGGCATCTTCCCGGTCGACGAGGAGACCATCCGCTACCTGACCTTCACCGGCCGCGACCCGGAGCGGGTCGCCCTGGTGGAGGCCTATGCCAAGGCGCAGGGCATGTGGCGCGACGCCTCGACGCCCGACCCGGTCTTCACCGATACCCTGGAGCTGGACCTCGGCACCGTGGAGCCGAGCCTCGCCGGCCCCAAGCGCCCGCAGGATCGGGTTCCGCTGTCCGGCGTTTCCGGCTCCGCCGAGCAGGCCCTGGCCGACATGGGCAGCGGGACGGCAACGCCCATCGCCGGCAGCGACGACAGCATCGAGCCCGCCGACGTGGTGATCGCCGCCATCACGTCCTGCACCAACACCTCCAACCCTTCGGTGCTGGTGGGTGCCGGCCTCTTGGCCAAGAAGGCGCGGGAAAAGGGCCTGATGACCAAGCCCTGGGTGAAAACCTCCCTCGCGCCCGGCAGCCAGGTGGTGACCGACTATCTTGAGGCGGCCGGCCTGCAGAAGGAACTGGATGCCCTGGGCTTCGACCTGGTGGGCTACGGCTGCACCACCTGCATCGGCAACTCCGGCCCGCTGGAGCCGGCGATCAGCGAGGCCATCGACAAGGGCAACGTCTCGGTCGCCGCCGTGCTCTCCGGCAACCGCAACTTCGAGGGCCGCGTCCACCCGATGGTGAAGCTGAATTATCTGGCGTCGCCGCCGCTGGTGGTGGCCTACGCCCTGGCCGGCTCCCTCAAGGTCGATCTGCTGAACGATCCGCTCGGCACCGGCAGCGACGGCGAGCCGGTCTACCTGAAGGACATCTGGCCGAGCAACAAGGAGATCGAGCAGGTCATCGGCGACGTGCTGACGCCGGAGATGTTCAAGGCGCGTTACGCCAACGTCTTCGAAGGCCCGGAGGAGTGGCGCGAGATCGACTCCGGCTCCGGCATGACCTACCTCTGGAACGACGGCAGCACCTACGTGCAGTACCCGCCCTTCTTCGAGGAGATGAAGGCCGAGCCGGAAGCGATGGGCGACATCGCCGGCGCGCGGGCCCTGGCCATGCTCGGCGATTCCATCACGACCGACCACATCTCCCCGGCCGGCGCCATCAAGAAGGAGAGCCCGGCGGGCGAGTACCTGATCGAGCACCAGGTGCGGCCCATCGAGTTCAACTCCTACGGCGCAAGGCGCGGCAATCACCAGGTGATGATGCGCGGCACCTTCGCCAACATCCGCATCAAGAACGAGATGGCCGACGGCAAGGAGGGCGGCTTCACCAAGCACATGCCCGACGGCACGGTCATGCCGATCTACGACGCCGCCATGAAGTACGCCGACGAGGGCGTGCCGCTTGTCGTCATCGGCGGCAAGGAGTACGGCACCGGTTCGTCGCGCGACTGGGCCGCCAAGGGCACCCGCCTCTTGGGCGTGAAGGCCGTGATCGTCGAGAGCTTCGAGCGCATCCACCGCTCCAACCTCGTGGGCATGGGCGTGCTGCCGCTGCAGTTCAAGGACGGCGTCACCCGCAAGTCGCTGAACCTGACCGGCGCCGAGACCTTCGACGTCTCCGGCGTGGCCGGCGGTATCACCCCGCGCATGGACCTGGAACTGACCATCCACCGCCCGGACGGCAGCAGCGAGACCGTGCCCCTGCTCTGCCGCATTGATACCGCCGACGAGGTCGAGTACTACAAGAACGGCGGCATCCTGCACTATGTGCTCAGGAACCTCATGAAGGCGGCGTAGTCACCATCAGGGAATTGATCTGAGAGAGGCCCCGGATCGCGTCTGGCAATCCGGGGCTTTTTCTTTGGCAAGGCGAGATAGCTCCGAAATCAGAAAAGAGCAGGCTCGCACAACACGCGCGATCGAGGAGCCGACCTGGTCCGCGTAGGCCACCAGCGCCGGTCCGCCGCGCGCTCAGACAGTCAGCCGTTGCCGGGGCGGTCAGAAGGCCCCGAAGTTACCGAGGAAGCAGGCGCGCAAGCGCCGGGCGAATCCGTCTTTGGATCTGTTTCGCGTCGTCATGGACTCGCCCATCAGAGACCACCCCACTCGATCCGGAAGTGTTCCGGAAACGGGCCGCCGGCGAAGTCGATCTGGCCGCCGGGCCCGGCCTTGCGCCGCAGTCCGGGCTTCAGGACGACCTGGCGAACGGCTTCGGGAATGGCAACGTTCCCGAGGTGGCCGCCGAGACAGGCATGATGGCCAAAACCAAAATGCATGTAGGAAGACGCCGGCCGATCGCCCTTGAAGTCGTCAGGGTCTGGCATCAGGTCAGGATCGAACATCGCCGAACCTGTACAGGCGGCGACGAGCGTCCCGGCCTTGACTGTCTGCGCATAGGGCGTGCCCGTGCCGATCTCGCGGTCGACTTCTGCGAAGCGAAACTGAATTGTGGTGATCGGATTGAATCGCAAGGCCTCGAAAACGATGCCGTCGAAGCGCGCGATATCGTTTGCCTGCGCAGCGGCGCGCGCCTCTTCCAGACGCGACGGAACTCCGAGCAGCTGATCCACAGCCTGGACGATTGCCTGGCTCATTGTCTCGATTGTCCCAACGAGCAGGCCGCAAACGTTGCTCACGACACGGTCTGGCGCAAAAGCTGCTGCAGGCTCCCGGCTCAGGTTGATGATGCGGCTTACCACATCGGACTCCTCGAGCGGTGCGGCCGCCCACTTTTCGGCGAGAAACGGCCAGAGCCAGGCGCGCATCTCCTCGCCTGCATCAACGCATTTGCGGACGATGTCTGGGTCTCCGGACAGATTGCGAAACATGGCGTGTTGAGTCGCAAACGACCAAGCCAGAAGCCTATCGTCAGGAGCGGCAAATCCGAAGTAATCCTGTACGATCCTGAGGGGTACGTGACGGCCAATCAAAGGCACGAGATCGGCTTCGCCCGTCTCGCCCTGTAATGGTTCCGCTGCGACATCGCCCGCAAGAGCGCGCACCTTCGGGATGTCGTCCCAACGCAGGACGGCCTGCATCAGGCCCTTTTCATGCCAATTGACCTCGGTCTGGTCTCGCGCCAGCATGAACGGGCCGACCGACGGGTCCATGCTCACGCTGTTGGGGCGTACCGAGTACAGGCGTGGCTGGGACAAGACATCCAAAACATCCGTCGCTCGCGTCACCATGGTGAAGATCGGTGCGTCGAATACCGCTCTGTTTGCCCGCAGATCCTCATACATCGCGCGCCAGTCGCCGCGCAGGTACTCAACGATATGGGCGATACGCATTTGCGGCTGATCGGCCGGTATCGCGTCGTATTCCTCAAGAAAAGCCAACGTCTACTCCAAAGCTGATGGTCGCGGCGACTCGTCTGGCTGTTGAAAACGCCCGTGCCCGCACACGGAGGGCACGATCATAGAGTGAGTGGCGCACGATTCTGCGCCCTCTTTGGAGGCATGCAGCGCTCTTATTCGCTGGTGTCCCGATCGGCCCGCGGGTTGACGCCTGGTGGCCCCGGCACTGCCCCACCGATAGCGCAGGCGCGGTGGAGTGCAACAGGAGCCACGGCATCCTGCGCTACGTGCTCAGGAACCCCATGATGGCGGCGTGACGTCCCGGGTCAGCCAGCAGCGCCAAGCGGTCCGGCGAAACGCGCGCGCAGGGACTCGACGGAAGACTGCGTCTTCGCCACCAGAAGATTGCCCTCCGTCAGGCGGCAGTCGTACGGGCCGCCGTCGATCAGTTCGGCGCGGCCACCGGCCTCCTGCACCGCGAGCACGCCGGCGGCATGGTCCCAGGCGTTCAGTTGGGCATTGACGATGAAGTCGGCGCGGCCCTGGGCGAGCAGCCGGTACTCGTGGCAGGAGCAGCGCAGGGAGGGCGCTCGGCGGAAGCCGGTCATGGCCTCGGCGATGGCGCGCCTGCGCTCGCGCGGGAAGGTGAAGAGCGGGACGAAGCCGGTCATCTCCGCCGGCGCAACGGCGGTCCCGACCGAAAGCCGGAGAGGTTCCTCCTCCGGCCGGCAGAACCAGGCGCCGCCGCCCTTGCGGGCCAGCACCCAGTCGTCGAGGAGGGGGTCGTAGAGCAGGCCGAAGACCGTCTCGCCTTCCACCGCCACGGCCATAATCACACCGAAGATCGCGAGGCCGTTGGCGAAGTTCCAGGTGCCGTCGATGGGATCGAGGATCACGGCCAGACCGCTGCCGATCCCGCTCAGCAAGGAGGGATCAGCCGAGACCGCCTCCTCCCCGATGACCGTCGCCGCCGGCAGGATCTCCCGAACGCCCGCCGTGATGGCGGCCTCGGCGGCCAGGTCAGCCTCGGTGACGAGATCGTCGGGCGCGGTCTTGGCACGGATATCGTCCGTGGCCAGGCGGCGGAAGCGCGGCAGGATCTCCGCCTTCGCCACCTCCCGCACCAGGGCGATCAGAGCGTCCTCCTGCCGGCGCGTCAGAGCCGAAGAGTCACTGGCCAGCGCATCCATCCTTTTTCTCTCCGCTCGCAGAGTCCGCAACAAAGGCCGGCGACCCGGCCCAATTGGCTTCTGGTCGCACAGCATCATGGAGTCTGCACGAAAATGGTGACCGTTCCGGGTCAGCCGCAGCCGGCAAAGCGAGACGGTAAAACGTAAAGCGCGATCAGGCTATCGCGCGCTTTCGGCGGCCTGCGCAAGAGGCTTCAAGGCCGGGCGTCTTGAAACAGGGGATCTCGAGGAGCGCGCGGTAGCCGGAGAACCGGTACCCCGCCAAGACCGAATTGACGCGCCCGCAGCACTTACCCCGGAACACGTTTGCCTGGGGAAAAGCGCGCGGGGCGCATCACATCAATCGCATGGAAGACCGCGCGCCAGAGCGGCGCGCGGCTGCTTCGGCAGGCTACTTAAGCTTCCTGGAGTACTTGCTGGCCTGGTCCTTGAGCGCCTTGCCGGCGGTGAAGCGCGGCGTCAGGGTCGCAGGCTTGGCCTTGAAGGTGGTCGGCTCGCCGGTGAAGGGGTTGGTGCCCTTGCGCGCCTTGGTCGCCGCCTTGTAGCGCATCTTAAGGCGGCCGAGGTTGCCCATCGGCACGGAGCCCGGCGTCGACTTGGTGGTGTCCTTCAGCGCCAGGTCGGACATGACCGGCCAGAGCGCGTCCAGCAGCTTGCTTGCATCCCTGCGGCTGAAGCTTGTTCCCCAGTCATCGCCGAGCGACTTGGTCAGAGCTGTAGCATAGGCATCGGCAAGCTGGGATTTCGTTACTGTCATATTTTCCCCCTCGTGTTGGGCCCCGCATGACTACGGGATCGAACTGAAACACCGCCGAAATAGCGGGTTTCGCCTCCTTACGCAAACGATGGTTAATGAAACGTTAAATGTTGCCGATGACCAGCGTTTTGTTTGATGCACAGCATGCAAAAACGCGTAACCGCGCTCAGCGCAGTCGAACGCGTTCCATGTTCGGTCTGTTGAAGCAGAGGGACGACGCAGCGATAATGAACGCGGTTCCATCCACGGCACAGACAGCCGACCGCTTCCAAAGGAGGCTTTTCGATGGACCCCCTGAATCAAATGGACCCCATGAGTCAAATCGTCGTGCTCAACATCGGCCACGTCGTCGCCTGGCTCGCGGCGATTTACCTGCGCGATGCGCTGCGCGCCCTGCCTCTGAACATCGTGATCTGTGCAACCGGGGCGTTCCTGGGCGGCCTGGCGGCAGAGCAGAGTTTCCCGGCGTCCGACAAGCCCGGCATGGTCTTCGGCGCCTTTGCCGGCGCTGTTCTGCTGCTCTCCATGACGCGCCCGGTCACGGGCCGGCTGTTCAGGAACGGGCCGTGACGTCTGACCGGAAATGATGCCGGAAGGGACTTGAAGCGTCCGCCGACCGCGGGCTGGCGGTGCGCTAGGTCCCCTGCCTGAGGGACTCCAGGCAGGCCGTGACCGCGACGTCTTTGGCACGGCTTTCGTGGATCGCGGCGGCCGTCACCAGGCTCAGGGGGCAGTCACGGGGCAGGGGCAGAACCGTGAGGCCACGCTGCAGCGGGATCAACTGCTGCGGCAGCAGCGCGACGCCCAGACCTGCCTGCGCCATGGCCACCGCAGCCAGAAAGCTCTCCGCCTCGACCACAATGTTCGCCGCCAGACCCCGATGCTCGGCGAAGGCGATGAGCCGGTCGTAGAACCGCGGCGCCCTGCGGCGGGGATAGAACACGAGCGGATGGGCAAAGACCTTCCGCCAGGTGGCTCTGCGGCCGACATCGAAGAAGCCCGGGTGGAAGACGGCGCGGAAGACATCCTCCGTCAGCACCTCCGCGATCAGATCGCGTCGGTCGAGCGGCGGATGCAGAATGCCGATGTCGATCTCGCCGCTGCCCAGCGCTGCCTCCTGTTCCACGGTGCCCAGCTCGCGCACCAGCACCTGGATGTCCGGGCGCATGGCGCGGAAGGCGGCAATCCGCTCCATCAGACCGGAGACCTCCACCGCCGACGTAATGCCGATGCGGATCAGCCGCCCGCTGCCGGACACCGCCGCCTTCGCGGCACGGGTCGCCTGATCCACCCGACGCAGGACGCCCAGCGCCTCGTCGCGAAACACCGCCCCCACCTCGGTCAGGCGCACATCGCGCGTGGAGCGGATGAAGAGATCGGCGCCAAGCAGATCTTCCAGGCGTCTGATCTGAACCGACAGCACCGACTGGGTGACGCCGGCCCGCCGCGCCGCCCGGCCGAAGTGCAGCTCCTCGGCCAGCACCGAGAACAGGCGGATCGCCTTCAACTCCATGCGAAATTCCGATCTCTAATTCACGATTATTCGCAGATCACGAATAATAGAACCGGACTTTGAATTTGTCCTGCCTCTTTCCACCGCCCACGTCGCAAGCTGTGGAGCAACCGAAAGCACGCCCTGCAAAGGCGATGCACACCATGGGAAAAGAGGATGAAAGACACTTACCTGACGACTTGCGCAGCCGCCTTGGCCTTCGCGGTCGGCCCGGTCCTTGCGGCGGGAACCGCCGGCGCCGAACCCGCCGGACTGCCCGGGCTTCAAGGCCGCGCCATCGTGTCGATTCACGACGGCGACATGGTCGCTTCGGCCTACGTCAACGGACAGCTGGGCGCGCGCGAAAGCACCGACCTCCTGAGCGTGCTCTCGCTGGACGACCTTTCGCTGGCCAGCGTACCGGTCTCGAACTCGGTCGCAGGCGCGCCGACGGCCGTCGCCGTCACCCCGGACGGGCGTTTCGCCGTCGTCTCCGAGAGTTTCGGGCCGCGCCCGGACACCGGCGAGACCTTCAGGGACCTGCCGATCGGCACCCAGGTGATCCTGGTCGACATCTCCGATCCGGCGGCGCCGCGGGTCGTCGACAGCGCCGCGGTCGGCAACCGTCTGGACGGCCTCTCCGTCAGCCCGGATGGGTCGGTTATCGCCGTCGCCCTGCACCAGACCGACGGACGCGGTATTGCCTTCGTCCAGCGCCAGGATGACGCATTGGGCGCGGTCAGCTATGCCAGCCTGCCGGCCATCGTAGCCGAGCAGCGGATCAGCCACGTGGAATGGCACCCGACCCGGGACTTCGTCGCCATTCACACCGTGGATCAGGCGATGGTTCACTTCGCCCGGGTGATCCGCGACGGCGCCGAAGTGTCTCTGGAAGCCTGGGGCAACGCCGTCCTGACCTCCAAGTACCCCTTTATGGGGCGCTTCACGCCGGACGGCGCCTACTACCTGACCGGCAATCTCTTTTGGGGTCCGGATGTACCGGGGATCTGGACGGAAGCGGTTGACGGCGACGTCATGTCGATCCGCTTCGATGCCGAGGGTGCCGGTGAGCGCGGACCGCGCCATCAGATCGTCGGGCGCTCGCCGACCGGCGCCTCGCCCGAGGGCGTTGCGATCTCCCCCGACGGCGAATGGGCCGTCACCACAAACCTGGAGGTGTCTTATGCCCCCGCGGAAGACGCCCGGCATACCCCTTACGCCTCCCTGACGCTGATCGATATCGACAGGCAAAGCGGCGCACTGACGACTGTCGGCACCTACTACTTCGACGGCATCCTGCCGGAGGCCGCGACCTTCGATGCCTCCGGCCGCTACGTCGCGGTGGTCAATTTCGATCAGCATCTGGGCGGCGCCGAGGGCGGCTCCATCGACTTCTGGCGCCTGGTGGAAGGGCCAGAGCCGAAGCTGGTGCAGACCCGCACAAGCATCGCCGTGCCGCACGGCCCGCACTCGACGATGCTGGTGAAATAGGGGCTGGTGAACTAGGGCCATGTGCGATTCTGGGGAGGGCAAAGCCCTCCCCAGAACCCGCAAGGGTCTCAAAGATCGCCGGCGGCGACGTGCTCGATGTCGTCCCAGTTGCGGTCGGCCTTCTCGATGTTGCCGTCCACGTCCTTCAGGAAGGTCTCGTAGATCTCCTCGTTGAGATTGAGGTAGAGCTTGCCGTCGTCGATCTTCCACAGCGTGGGATCGCCGTCGAACTTCTTGCCCACCGAAACGCCGTAGGCGCAGAAGCCGCCGTACTGCGGCGCGTAGCGGTCGGGCGCCTGCTTGAAGCGGTCGAGATTGCCCTGGCTGGCGAAGCGGTAGGCCGCACCGTCGTGAACATGCACCAGGCTGTCGGAGCCGCGGCGCGGTTCGCCCTCGACGAAGTAGGCCACGGGGTCGTAGCCGTGGAGCGCCAGCGGCGCGCCGGCAATGGACAGGCCGGGCACGACGTTCAACTCATCGGCCGCCTCGGCAGTGGCGATGCCGCCAGCCAGGGTGGCGGATACCAAAACGGCCAGGGCGAGCTTGGAGAGGGAATTCCGGGATAGGGTCATTGCTGTTCTCCTTGGGTGTGCGGTGGTCCGGCGCGGCAGGCGCCGGGTCCAGCCGGATATGGGAGAACAGGCATATCAGGCAAGAAGTACGCCTCAGAACCGTATCAACGGCAGAGTCTTCCGGACGATATGCAAAGACTAGGCGGGAACCTCCGCCTGGCGGACAGCTTTCGGGCTGTGGCCGTAGCGGTTGGCGAAGGCGCGGGAGAAGGCCGCCGGCGAGTGGTAGCCGACCTGCCGGGCGATCCGCTGCACCGGGTCGTTGGTGTTGGCAAGCAGCGCCTTGGCCCTGTCCAGGCGCAGGTCGGTCAGATAGCCCATGGGCGCGCAGCGCATCAGGCTCTGAAACTGCTCGGCGAAGCGGCTGCGCGAAAGGCCCACTTCCCGGGCCAGGTTCTCCAGGGTCCAGTCCTGCTCCAGGCGGCGGTGCATCAGGCCGAGGGCGCGGCCGATGCGCGGATCGCCCAGGGCGGTCAGGATGCCGCGCAGGGCCGCGTCCTGATCGGCGCCGCTGCGCACGACCTCGATGAACAGCGCTTCGGAAAGGCGGATCACCGAGGCGGTCATGCCTGGCGCCTCGGCGAACATCTGCCGGGCGATGAGGCGCATCAGTTCGTCCAGCCAGGGATTGCGGGCGCGCCGTTCGGCATTCACCAGCAGATAGGACGGCAGCGCCCGCAGCAGCGGATGGTCCACGCCCTCGGCAAAGGTAAAGTGGCCGCAGATCAGCTTTGTTGCCGCATCCTCCTGCGCTTCACCGCCGTAGGCCAGCACCCCCTCGCCGGCGAAGCCGCTGTCTCGAAGCACGCGCTCCAGCGGTGCTGGCGCGGCCTCCGGCCGGGTGTTCGCCTCGAAGTCCGCCAGCACATGGGCGCTGCCGTTGGGAATGAGGATCAGATCCCCGGCGTTGAGCCGGACCTCGGCATCGCTGCCGACCCGCACCAGGCAGCCACCCTGGACCGCTAGGTGAAAGCGCGCCGCCCGGCCGAGCGGCGGCACCGCCACCGACCAGGGCGGGGAGAAGGCGGTGCGGAAGTAGAGGCTGCCGCGCAGTTGCAGGAGGTCGAGGATATCGCTCAGAACGTCCATGGCAGAAGAGTCCCTTTCTGTTGGACGATCAGATAAGAACTGGGCCCATACTTGTCCAGAAAACATGGTTCACAGGCCCAGCAGGGGACCGGCTTTTGCGGGCCGATATCCGGCGGCAGCGCTTGAGCGGCGGACTCCCTTTCCGTTAGGATGGCGCGCCCTTCACCACGACGAGCCCCCATGTCCCTGCTGTCGGTCTGCCACACGACGGTCTACCGCTATCACCGGCCCGTGACCTTCGGCGAGCATCGCCTGATGTTCCGCCCGCGCGACAGCCATGACATCCGGCTGGTGGATACCGCGCTGACGATCTCGCCGGCGGCCGAGATCCGCTGGATGCACGACGTCTTCTCCAACTCCATCACCATCGCCTCCTTCCAGGAGGCGGCCAGCGAACTGCGCTTCGAGAGCCGCATCGTCATCGACCACTACGGGCTCAGCTATCCGGACTTCCCGATCGAGCCCTACGCCCAGACCTATCCCTTCAGCTATCCGGCCGAGGACATCGCCGATCTGGGGCGCTCGGTGGAGCGCCACTACCCGGACCCGGAGCGCAAGGTCGACGCCTGGGTAAAGCGCTTCCTCGACAACGGCGGCCCGGTCGGCACCCAGGATCTGCTGCAGCGGATCAACACGGCGGTGCAGGCGGAGTTCGGCTACGAGCGGCGCTACGCCTTCGGGGTGCAGACGCCGGTGGAAACCCTGGAACGGGGCAGCGGCACTTGCCGCGACCTGGCGCTCTTCATGATGGGTGCCGTGCGCGCCCTCGGTTTCGCCGCCCGCTTCGTGTCCGGCTATCTCTACGACCCGGCGACCGAGACCGGCGGTACCGCCGATACCGATCTCAAGGGCGGCGGCGACACCCACGCCTGGGTGCAGGTCTACCTGCCCGGGGCCGGCTGGGTGGAGTTCGACCCGACCAACGGCCAGGTGGGCGGCGCCAACCTGATCCGCGTCGCCGTTGCGCGCGAGCCCTTCCAGGCGCTGCCCCTGCAGGGCAGCTACTACGGTGCGGCGGAGGACTTCGTCGAGATGACCGTGGATGTCGAGGTGACCAAGCCCGAAGAAGGCTGAAATTCCTACAGCCTTCAAGGCCCTAGCAGCCTTCGGGCCCCCTTGGACAGCGTCACCGGAACGTGATTAGCCAGTGAGCGCGGCGCCCCGTAACGTCCCCGCCCATGGGTCGCAAATCCTTCGTATTCGGAGCCGCCGTCCTCGCTGCAGGCCTTGCAGTCTGGGCCGGTCAGGCCGTCATCAAGGCGCCGTTGCCTGTGGCCGAGGCGGCTGGGACAAACCCCCTCCAACCCGCACTTCAACTGGCCGCCGACAGCGCGGACAGCAGCCCGGTGGTGGTTGAACTCTTCACCTCCCAGGGCTGCAGTTCCTGCCCGCCGGCCGACGCCCTGCTGGACGAACTGGCCGATCAGCCCGGGCTTCTGGCGCTCTCCTTCCACGTCGACTACTGGGACTACATCGGCTGGAAGGATCCCTTCGCCTCTCCCGCGCACACCCAGCGCCAGCGCGACTACGCGCGCACCCTCGGCCTGCGTTACGTCTACACCCCCCAGATCGTGGTCGACGGGCGCCGCGACGTGGTGGGCAGCCGCCGTGGTGCGGTTGCCGAAGCCATCGAGAAGGAGGCCCGGCGCCGCAATGACATGGCGGGCCGTCTTGAGGTGCGGATGGTGGAGGACGGCGGCGGAAAGGTTACGCTTTCGGCCGGCGATGCGCCGCCGGAAGGCGCCACCGTCTATCTCGTCATGTTCGACGACGACCACGACACCGACGTGGCGCGCGGCGAGAACCGCGGCCGGTCGATCCACAACGCCAACGTGGTGAGGGAGTTCCGCACACTCGGCCGCTGGACCGGCGAGGCGATGGAGTTCCCCCTGGACTTCGCCGCCGCCCAGCGCGACGGCCGCGGCGGCTGCGCCGTCATCGTCCAGGCCGGCACCACCGGACCGGTGCTGGGCGCCGCCATCCTCGACCTCGACGAAACGAGCTGAGCCGCAGCGGGCAGCGCGCTGAGGCCACCGCTGCATCCAGGCGCATTGGCGCATCCCTTCATAGCCTCCAGCGTCACCCTCGGGCTTGACCCGAGGGTCCATCGAACCGCTGACCGGAGCTATGCAAGGGAGTTCCGCGGCCGCCGCAGCCATGGATACTCGGGTCAAGCCCGAGCATGACAGCCCAGCATGTTCTGGCTTTGAAGCACGCCAGCCGGGACCGGCTGAGCGTTAGCCGCCCGAGACCAGACCCTTCTCCACCAGCGCCGAGAGACGGCGGGAGAAGGCGGCGGGATCGGGCAGGGCTTCGCCCTCGATGATCCGGGCCTGGTCGAGCAGCAGCCAGGCCGCGTCCTCCACCACACCGCCGGCGCCCTCCTGGCCGATCTGGCCGGCCAGGGCGGTGATCAGGCCGTGGTCCGGATTGATCTCCAGAATGCGCGCCGAACTGTGGTCGAGCTGGCGCTGCTGCTTCAACAGGCGCTCCAGGTGCATGTCCAGATCGCCCTCGTCGGCGACGAGGCAGACCGGGCTGCTGGTGAGCCGCGCGGAGACCCGCACGTCCTTCACCTCGTCCTTGAGGGTCAGCTTCACGAAGGCGATCAAGGCATCCAGGGCCGGCGAAGGTTCGTTGGGCGCCTTTTCCCCGCCGTCGTCCTGATCGTCTTCGGCCTTGGCCACCTTCTCCAGGTCGGCGGCCCCGCGGGTGACCGACTTGAAGGGCTTGCCGTCAAAGTCCGGCACCGAGGTCAGCCAGAAGTCGTCCACCGGATCGCTCAGCAGCAGAACCTCGATCCCCTTGGCGGCGAAGCCCTCGAGCTGCGGGCTCTTGGCCAGCACCTCGGGGTTGTCGCCGGTGATGGTGTAGATCGCCTCCTGGCCGGGCTTCATGCGCCCGACGTAATCGGCGAGACTGACCCACCCGTCTTCTGCTCCCGTCTCCTTCGCCGTGGAGCGGAAGCGGGCCAGCGACAGCAGGGTCTCGCGCTGGTTGGTATCCTCGTAGAGGCCTTCCTTCAGCACCGGGCCGAAGGCCTCCCAGAACTTGGCGTAGTCTTCCGGCGCCTTCTCCGCCTTTTTCTTGAGTTCGCTCAGCACGCGCTTGCTGAGCGCGGTGCGGATCTTGGCGAGACGCGGATTGTTCTGCAGCAGCTCGCGGCTGATGTTCAGCGGCAGGTCCTCTGTGTCGACGATACCGCGCAGGAAACGCAGGTAGGACGGCACCAGTTCGCTGCAGTCGTCGGTGATGAAGACCCGCTTCACATAGAGCTTGATGCCGGTCTTGCGGTCCGGATGGAAGAGATCGAAGGGCTTGGCCGAGGGAATGAACAGCAGACCGGTGTACTCCAGCATGCCTTCGGCCTTGAAGTGCAGGCGCAGCCAGGGGTCGTCGAAGGTGTGCCCGACGTGGTGGTAGAACTCCTTGTACTGCTCCTCGGTGATCTCGCTCTTGGGCCGGGTCCAGAGCGCCGAGGCGGCGTTCAGGGTCTCGTCGGGCTCGTCCTCCTTGCGCGACTCCAGCACCACCGGCACGGCGATGTGGTCGGAGTAGGTGGAGACGACCTGGCGGATCCGCATGGCATCCAGGTACTCCTCGTCGCCCTCGCGCAGGTGCAGGACGATGCGGGTGCCACGCGCCGGGGCTTCGGGGTCCTCGGCGATGGTGAAGGCGCCCTGCCCGTCGGAGGCCCAGCGCCAGCCCTCGGCCTCGCCGGCCCTGCGGGTGCTCACCTCAACCTTCTGCGCGACCATGTAGGCGGAGTAGAAGCCGACGCCGAACTGGCCGATCAGGTTGGCCCCCTCGGCCTTGCTCTCCAACTGCTCGACGAAGGCGGCAGTGCCGGAGCGGGCGATGGTCCCCAGGTTGTCGATCAGGTCCTGGCGGTTCATGCCGATGCCGTTGTCGACGATGGTCAGGGTCCGGGCGGCGGGATCGGTCTTCAGGCGGATGGAAAAGCCGCTGTCCCCACCTGACTCATCGGGGCCCAGGAGTTCCGGCTGGGTCAGCGCCGCGTAGCGCAGGCGGTCGCAGGCGTCCGAGGCGTTGGAGATCAGCTCCCGCAGGAAGATCTCCTTCTCCGAGTAGAGCGAGTGGGCGACGATATCGAGCAGGCGGCTCACCTCCGCCTCGAACTTCAGTTCTTCCTGCTTCAGTTCTTCCTGCGCCATGGTCTGACTGTCCGTTTTCGGTTCTCTGCTTGCCACTCCGGCGTTCCAGAGCGGAATCGCCGAGACATATGTGCGCAATCTATACTCCCTGCAAGTCTTGTCTCACGATGACCCCGGGACCGGAGCGGGGCCCCGCGGGAGACCGTAGGGGAGACAGCCTCAGGGGAAAGACCGCCATGGTGGAGCACGATACAGATCCGGACCGCAAGACAGCGGGGCATCAGGCCGATCGCGCGGCGATGCTGCGCGCCATCGAAAAGGAGGCGCGCGAGGTCGCCGACTGGCTGGGCAAGGACCACCTGGACCCCAGGGTTCTGGCCGCCCTGAGCCGGGTGCCCCGGCACCGCTTCGTGCCGCTGCTGGAGGAGGGGGCGGCCTATGAAAACCGGCCCCTGCCCATCGGCGCGCGGCAGACCATCTCCCAGCCCTTCATCGTCGCGGTGATGAGCGACCAGGCCGAGATCGCGCCAGGCGCGAAGGTGCTGGAGGTGGGCACAGGCTCCGGCTATCAGGCCGCCGTGCTGGCCGAGCTCGGTGCCGAGGTCTACAGCCTGGAGGTCGTGCCCAGCCTGGCCGCCGCGGCGGCGGAGCGCCTGGCCCGCCTGGGCTACGACCGGGTGCACTGCCGGGAAGGCGACGGCGCGGCCGGCTGGCCGGAGGCCGCGCCCTTCGACGCCATCCTGGTGACGGCCGCGGCCCACGGCGTGCCCCCCGCACTGATCGATCAACTCGCCCCCGGCGGGCGCCTGATCATCCCGGTGGAGGAAAAGACCGGCAGGGGCCCGGCCCACTGGTTCCTGCCGGCGCAGTCCCTGCTGCGCATCGACAAGGCGCCCGACGAAAGCATTCATGAACGCAGCCTCTTCCCCGTCGCCTTTGTGCCCCTCACCAAGCCGCAGGGCCGCTAGCGCCCGTTAACCATCTTTCGCCCGGGGCGGGCCCAGGGAATTCCTTGCAATGCGCTGGAAAAGTCCCGATTCTCAGAGCATGTCGCTTCTCGCGCAGGCCCGGGAGAAGGCGAAGATCACCGCCGTTCTGGGGCCGACCAATACCGGCAAGACCTATCTGGCCATCGACC
Source organism: Rhodospirillales bacterium BBD 1991-14 (assembly GCA_001657395.1). GTDB lineage: Bacteria > Pseudomonadota > Alphaproteobacteria > Kiloniellales > Kiloniellaceae > Pelagibius. The sequence continues at coordinate 138,558 of LYSY01000002.1, forward strand.
GCATGCTGGGCCACCCGAGCGGCATGATCGGCTTCCCCCTGCGGCTGCTGGCGCGGGAGAATTACGACCGCATCGTCCAGATCAAAGGGGCGGCCAAGGTCGCGCTGGTGACCGGCGAGGAGAAGATCGTGCCGCCGGGCGCGCGCTACTTCTGCTGCACGGTGGAGTCCATGCCGGTGGACCGGCCGGTCTCCTTCCTCGCCGTCGACGAGATCCAGCTCTGCGCCGATCCGGAGCGCGGCCACGTCTTCACCGACCGGCTGCTGCATGCCCGCGGCCTGGCCGAGACCATGTTTCTGGGGGCCGAGACCATCCGCCCGGTGCTGCAGGCCCTGGTGCCGGAGGCCGAATACATCGGCCGCCCGCGCTTCTCCACCCTCACCTACACCGGCCCGCAGAAGCTGACCCGCCTGCCGCCGCGCTCCGCCGTGGTGGCCTTCTCCGCTTCGGAGGTCTATGCCACGGCGGAACTCATCCGCCGCCAGCGCGGCGGCACCGCGGTGGTGCTGGGGGCGCTCAGCCCGCGCACCCGCAACGCCCAGGTCGAGCTCTTCGAAAGCGGCGAGGTGGACTACCTGGTGGCCACGGACGCCATCGGCATGGGCCTGAACCTGAACCTCGACCACGTCGCCTTCGCCAAGCTGCGCAAGTTCGACGGGCGCGGCCAGCGCCGCCTGACGGGGCCGGAGGTGGGCCAGATCGCCGGACGCGCCGGGCGCCATATGAACGACGGCACCTTCGGCACCACGACGGAGATCGGGCCCCTGCCCGACAGCCTGGTGGAGGCGGTGGAAAGCCACAGCTTCGATCCCCTGGCCTTCGTCCACTGGCGCAACGTCGATCTCGACTTCAGCGATCCTCTGGCGCTGCTGAAGAGCCTCGACCGCAAGCCGCCGCGGCGCGAACTGCTGCTGGCGCAGGAGGCCGACGACCAGATTGCCCTGGCCGCCCTCGCCAGGCAGGCGGAGATCGCCGCCCTGGCCACGACGCCGGAGGCGGTGGCCCTGCTCTGGGAAGTCTGCCAGGTGCCGGACTTCCGCAAGATCCTCTCCGACCATCACGCCCAGTTGCTGGCGCAGATCTATCTGAAGCTGATGGGCAACGAGAAGCGCCTGCCCGAGGCCTGGGTGGGCGCGCAGTTGCAGCGGCTGGAGCGCAGCGACGGCGACATCGACCAGTTGATCGCGCGCCTCGCCCATATCCGCACCTGGACCTACATCACCCACCGCGGCGACTGGCTGGACGACAGCGACCACTGGCAGAGCCGAGCAAGGGCCATCGAGGACTCCCTTTCCGACGCCCTGCACGAACGCCTGACGCAGCGTTTCGTCGACCGCCGCGCCGCCTTTCTGGTGCGCCGCCTGCGCGGCGACAGCGACCTCATCGGCGCGGTGCGCAAGAACGGCGAGGTGGTGGTGGAGGGCGAGTTCGTCGGCCGCATCGCCGGCTTCCGCTTCGAGCTGGACGAAGAGGCCCGCGGCGACGACGCCCGCCCGCTGCTGGCCGCCGCCCGCCGTGCACTGACCGGGGAAATTCCCCGGCGCATCAAACAGCTCGAACAGGACAACGACGGTGCCTTCGCCCTGGTCGGCGATGCCATCGCCTGGCGCGGCACCCCGGTGGCGCGCATCCTGGCCGGCGATACGGTGCTGACCCCGCGGGTGGAGGTGCTGTCCAGCGACTTCCTGGACGGCCCTGCGCGCGAACGGCTGCGAAAGCGCTGCGCGGCCTGGCTGACGCGCCACATCCGCGCCACCCTGAAACCGCTGTTCGAAGCCCAGGCCGTGGAACTCTCGCCGCCGGGCCGCGGCCTCCTGTTCCAGCTTGTCGAGGCGCTGGGCGCCCTGCCGCGGCGCCCGCTCGCCGGCCAGATCGCGCTGCTGACCAAGGCCGACCGCAAGGCGCTGGCCGGGCTGGGTCTGAGACTGGGTGCCGCCAGCCTGTTCCTGCCGCGCCTGCAGCACCCGCGCATGCTGGCCCTGCGCGCCCGGCTCTGGGCGATCCGCGAGGGGCTGGAGATGCCGGCGCTGCCGCCTGCGGGCACCAAGACCTTCGAGCTGAAGGACCTGGCCTTGCCGAAGACTTTGGAAGACAGCTTTTGCTGCGCCATCGGCTTTCGCCGGGTCACCCGCAAGGCAGGCCCGCCCCTTGCCGTGCGCGCCGACGTGCTGGAGCGCCTTGCGCGGGACGCCTACAAGGCCGCGGCCGAGAGCGGCGCCCTCGCGCCCTCGCCCGATCTCTGCAAGCTGGCCGACTGCGGCGAGGAGGACCTGGCCGCCCTGCTCTTCGCCCTCGGCTACCGGCGCCGCCAGGACGCCGACGGCAAGCCGTGCTTCGCACGCAAGGGCGCCCGGCCGATGCCGGCTGCCGGAGAGCAGGAGAGCGAAGCGCCGCAGGCGAAGAAGGCCGGGGGAAAATCCGGCCGGCCAAAGGCAAAGCGAAGCGCCGCGCGCAAGAAGCCGCGCAGAAGGGAGGAGGCCGAGCGCTACGCCGACTCGCCCTTTGCCGTGCTGCGCGATCTGGCGAGCGGTGGCGAGTGAGAACCGTGGCACATGAGGATCGTGGCGGCTGACATGAGAGACGGCGTTCTTTGAGCGGCGAAGCCAGAGACGCCAACGGCGGCTCCAATGATGGGCTGCGTGCCGACAAGTGGCTCTGGTACGCGCGCTTCTTCAAGACCCGCAGCCTTGCCAGCAAGGTCTGCCAGGCCGGCAAGCTGCGCCTCTCCGGCCTCGGCGTGGTCAAACCCCACCACAAAGTGAAGGTCGGCGACGTGCTGACCTTTCCCCAGGCGCGTCACATCCGCGTGGTGAAAGTGCTGGCCCTGGCGCAGCGCCGCGGCCCAGCCAGCGAGGCCCAGGCCCTCTACGAGGACCTGAAGCCGCCGGATGCCGAAAGCCGTCTGCCCCGCGGCACACCTTCACCGACCGAAGGAGCGGGCCGCCGCCAGCCCGGTGCGGGCCGCCCGACCAAACGCGAGCGCCGCGATCTCGACCGTCTGCGCGAGACGGAGTGATCCGGCAGCCGGCCGCTCCAAGAGTGGAATACGTTCTCTCCTCATTAAACCATTTGTCACGCCAGCACGACCCACCGAGGCCCCAAAGCATGCCAAAGGAGGTTTCGTATGTGCGTGCAACTTTCACGGATTCTGCCCGCGTTTCTGCTGGCGCTTGCCGTACTCCTGTCGGGCACGGCCGACGCAACGGCGCAGAACAACAAAGCCCTGACGGTGAACAAGGCTTCAATTCCTGTAGTCATGCAGGTCGATGGCGTCAGGACGACCAAGCGTTACGCCCAGCTCGACGACACCCAGCGTGGGTATTTCGACTACGTGATTTCATCGCTGAACGCCGTGGATCGCGACCTCACGCCCTTGCCGCGGGGTCTCCTGAAGATGTCCGCAGCCAATCGGGACACCGCGTCCCTGGGCTGCGGCTTCAACTCCACGGGATCAGAACCGCTTCAGTTCGGATGCTGGCTGAACGGCAATGTCTGTTACGTCTTCGTCGGCGGCGATGACGTCGTCGGCGGTGGATGTCACGCGTGCAACGGGACGAACTGCCCGAAGGACTGAGCCCTTTTGCCCGACCGGGGTCGATCTCTCGATCCAGTCATAAGCCGAGCGTCCGGGCGGTTGTGGTCAGCCACGACTGCCCGGACCGGACCCCGAGCCGGTGTTTCCGGGTCTCCCCATGCGCGCGGCGGATACGGCGCGGCGCTCTTTGCCAGGCTTCGCAACAGGATCTAATCTGCCGCATTCCTGTTTGGGAGCTACAGCCCGTGATTCTCGTGGGACAGTTCGATTCCCCCTTCGTCCGCCGGGTCGCCATCGCCCTGCATCATTACGGTCATCCTTTCGAGCGCCGCGTGCTGTCGGTGTTCAAGGACTTCGACGCGATGCTCGCGGTCAATCCGATGGGCAAGGTGCCGGCGCTGATTCTTGACGACGGAGAGACCCTGTTCGACAGCCGCGCCATCATCGACTACCTCGACGAGATCGCCCCCTCCGAGCGGCGGCTGGCCCCGGCGCGGCAGCCGGACCGGCGCCGTGTCCTTCAGGTCGAGGTTGTAGGCATCACCCTGGCCGAGAAGATCTACGAACGCGGCATCGAGAACAGCAGGCGGGCGCCGGGCACCAGCGATCCGGCCTGGCGGGCACGGCTGGAGCGCCAGATCGCCTCCATCTGCACCTGGCTGGAAGCGCGGCTGGAGGGTGATTGGTTCTGCGGCGGCAGCTTCACCCGCGGCGACCTGGCCGTTGCGGTGGCCATGCAGTACCTGGAGCGCGTGCTGCCGGCGGCGGAGAGCACCACGCGGTATCCGCGGCTGCAGGCGCACCGGCTGCGCTGCGAGCGCCGTGCAGCCTTCGCCGACGTTCAGGACAGCCGCGCCGAGGCCCTCAACAGCGGCTGGAACCCCGAAGCCTGACCCTCAGGCTACAAAGCACGAGCGCTGAAAGACTGCCTCAGGCCGACCCGAGCAGCTGGCTGCGGAAGGCCTCCGCCGCGGGGGAGAGCGTCTGGCCCTTGCGGGTGATCAGACTGAGCGGCCGCGAAACCTCAGGGTCGATCAGCGGCCGGGTCTCCACGACGCGCAGCTTCGCGAAGGGCACCGTGCTGAGTTCGGAAAGCACGGATACGCCGAGCCCGTTGGCCACCAGCCCGACCGCGGTGGAAACGATCTGCGCCTCGATCCTGCCGCCGGTGCCGCGGTCCGTACCCCCGAGAAGCCTGTCGACGACGCGCCGGGTGTTCGATCCCGGCGCCACCTGGACCAGGGGCAGGCCGCGCAGCGCGGCCCAGGGGACCGCAGCCTGCCGGGTCAGGGGATGGCCGATCGGCAGGACGGCGACAAAGCGGTCCTGAAGGATCGTCGCAACGTCGAGCGCGGGACTGTCCCCGTCCGGAATGCCGAAGCCCATGTCCACTTCGCCGCGCCGGACCCGTTCGATCACTTCGGCGTTGAGGGCATCGCGGACCGTAAGCTGGATCTGCGGATAGGTCTGCGAGAACTGGGCGAGCGCCGGCGCCACAATCTCCGAGGCCGCGGACGGCAGCGCAGCGACATGCAGCTTGCCGATGCGCTTGTCCACCAGGTCGCGGACCACACCCAGCGAACTGTCGAGTTCGTAGAGCAGCCGTTGGGCGATCCCCAGATAGAGGCGGCCCACCTCGGTCAGCCGCATCCGCCGACCCGCCCGGTCGAAGAGCCGCGCGGCAAGAATGTCTTCAAGCTGCTGGATGGTCGCGCTCAGGGCGGGCTGCGAGATGCCCAGGGTCTCCGCGGCGCGGGTGAAGTTCATGGCCTCGGCAACGGTGACGAAGGCACGGAGGTGGCGGGACGATACTTCCATAAGCAAATCCGATTATTTGATCCAAACATAATATTTCACTTATCGTAATCGTCATGCTTTTTCTTTGCGGGGAGAACCTCTGACGGCCGCCGCGGGGCGTGCGATCAGGGCAGCAAAGGGAGGAGAATATGAAGATCCAAAGCGCTCTGCGCGGCGCGCTGGTCGCCACGGTTTTCGGCTGCGCCACGGCATTCGGTCCCGCAGCGACCGCAAGCGCGGAGACCCAGCTCAACATGGGCGGCTCGACCACCACCTCGGGCTTCTACCCCTACTACACCGCCATCGCCAATTCGATCAGCAACGCCAGCGACGACCTGAACGTCACCGTGGTCTCCTCCGGCGGCTTCGCGAAGAACCAGGCGCTGATGATACAGGGCCAGTTGGACTTCGGCGGCATCTCGCCGGATCTCATCGCCGATGCGCAGGCCAGCGGCTTCGACGGGTTCCGCGTCCTCTGGTGGACGCTGCCGGCGATCCAGAACATTACGGCGACGAAAGACTCCGGCATCGACAACATCGCCGGCTTCGCCGGCAAGTGCTTTCATCCGGGCATGAACGGATCCTCGGGCCAGAAAAACATGATGAAGATCCTGCGCGCCCTGGATGTCGCGCCTGATCTCTACATGTCCGACCCCAAGGACGCGGCCAACGCCATCAAGAACGGCCGCTGCCTGGGCCAGATGAAGGCGACGACCGGCCCGCGCCTGGACAGCGCGACGGCGGAGCTCAACCTGACGACGCCGCTCTGGCCCGTGGGTTACACCGAAGAGCAGATCACGGCGATCAAGGCGGCCCTGCCCTGGATGGGCTTCTACACTATGCCCGCCGGGGTGATCGACGGCGCCCCGGAGTACACGGTGCACGCCATCTGGATCGGCTTTGCCGCCACGGCCGAGATGGACGAAGCGACGGCCTATGACATCACCAAGGGCATGTACGAGGGCCTGGACCAGCAGCGCGCGGCGCTGAAGGCCATCGCCGAGGTGGACCTGGCCCGGCAGACCCTGGAGGTCTCCGAGTATCCTCTCCATGCCGGTGCGGTGCGCTTCTACCGCGAGATCGGGCTGGAGGTTCCCGAGCGGCTCATCCCCCCGGAGATGAACTAGAGCATGCAGCGGCCGCGCCTGCTCTGGCCACCCTTGCTCTGGCGATCCCGGCAGCGCGAGAGGGCCCTTCCCCCCTCTCGCGCTTTTTTTCCGGTTTAGAACACGATGCCGGTGTTGCTGCACCCTCTGTTGCTGCCGCGTTTGTTGATGCTCTGTCTGACCGGCCTGGTCTTCCATGCCGTGCTGTTCGGACAGTTCCCCAACATCCAGCAGCGCGCCGGCGTTCTGGCGCTGGTTGCGGCGCTCGGGGTTATCGCCTTCCCTCTGCGCGCGGCCCCTCTGCCGGCGGCGCTGAGCCGGGCCCTGGACCTGGGCCTGCTCGCCGCGGTGCTGGCGGCGGTCGGCTACGTCACCTGGAACTACTGGGACATCATGCTGAACCCAGGGCTGCCGCAGACCGAGGCGCTGGTTCTCGGCGCGGCGCTTGTCCTCTGCGTCCTCGAGCTTGCCCGGCGCACCATCGGCTGGACCTTCGCGATCCTGGCCGCGGTCTTTGCGGCCTACGCGCTCAGCGGCCACCTGCTGCCCGGCCGCATCGGCCACGGCGGCGTCAGCGCCTCCATGATGGTGGACATGCTGTTCCTCTCAACCGACGGCCTCTGGGGGCAGGTGATGGACATCTTCGTCACCCTGCTGATCCTCTTCGTACTGTTCTCCAGCCTGATGATGTCCACCGGTGCAGGCCAGTCGATGATCGACCTGGCCAAGCTCTTCGGCGGGCGGATGCGCGGCGGCCCGGCCAAGATCGCCGTGATGTCCTCGGCCATGGTGGGCTCCATGACCGGCTCTTCCGTCACCAACGTCGCCATGACCGGCAACTTCACCATCCCGATGATGATCCGCCTCGGCTACCGGCCCGCGGTGGCCGGCGGCATCGAGGCGACGGCCTCCTCAGGCGGTCAGATCACGCCGCCGCTGATGGGCGCCGGGCTGTTCCTGATGGCCGAGTTTCTCGGCATCGATCTCGGCCGCATGATGCTGATCGCCCTGGTGCCCGCCTTCCTGTTCTACGTCGGCGTGCTCTCCTCCGTGCACTTCGAGTCGCTGCGGGTCGGCGTCGGCCGCCTGCCGTCCGAAGAGCTGCCGGAGGCCGCGCGCTTTCGCCGCTTCGAGACCTGGGGGCCGCTGCTGCTGCCCTTTGCCGTGCTGATTGGCATGGTGCTGCAGGGCTTCTCCGTCGACCTGGCGATCTTCGCCGCAATCCTGACGCTGGCGGCGGCGCATCTGGCCGCCGCACGCAGTCTCATCGACCTGAAGGCTCGGCTGCGCGCGCTGCTGAAGGCCCTCGACGATGCGGTAAAGCCTCTGGTCACCCTCGGTGCGCTCTGCGCCGCCGCGGGCATCCTGATCGGGATCATCGGCTTCGTCGGCATCGGGGTAAAGTTCGCCGACGGCGTGCTCGGCCTCGCCGGCGGCCACCTGCTGCCGGCGCTGCTGCTGGCCGGCCTGGTGGTCATCGTGATCGGCATGGGCATGCCGACCACGGCGGCCTACATCCTGGCGGTTTCCGTCATCGCCACCGCCTTCACCCAGCTCGGCATTCCCGAGCTGTCGTCCCACATGTTCATCTTCTACTTCGCGACGCTCTCCGCGATCACACCGCCGGTCTGCGCGGCGGTCTTCGTCGCCGCCGGGCTGGCGAACGCGCCCTGGCTGGCGACCGCCCTGCACACCGTCCGCTTCGCCGCCATCAAATACCTGCTGCCGTTTCTCTTCATCTTCCGGCCCGAACTGCTGCTGCAGGCGGACTGGGCCAGCGTGGTGCTTGCGATTGCCCTTTGCACCCTGGCCACCGTGCTGATCTCTGCCGCCTTTGCCGGTTATCTTTTGCGTCCGCTCGGCCCGCTTCAAAAGGCGCTGCTGCTGGCCAGCGGCGCGCTGCTGCTCTGGCCCGACCTGCAGGTCAATCTTCTGGCGGCGCCCCCGCTGGGCTTTGCCCTGGCAAGCAACGCGGACTGGCGGGCCCTGAGGCGCCCAACATGAGACGGCCGACATGAGATGGCCCGCATCAGTCAGCCCACATGAGTGAGGCCGAGCCCTTAGCGCCGCAAGGGGAAACACCGGCCCTTCAGGCCATCGATCCCCTGGACTTTGCCTATCTCGATACGCTCCCGCGGCAGGCTGCTGGGCAGGGGCGGTTGCATCTGGGCCGCGCCCTGGCAAGCGCTGCAGGGCGCGGCCCGAACCGTCCCGTGCTGCTGTTCGTTCACGGCGCCCATCATGGCGCCTGGTGCTTCGCCGCCTACCTCGCCTTCTTCGATGCCCTCGGCATTCCCGCAGCCGCCCTCGATCTGCGCGGCCATGGCGGGCTTCCCCAGGACGCCGCCTTCTGCCGGCAGGGGGTCGCCGAGATGGCCGGGGACGTGGCCGCGGCCTGCGCCCTGCTCGGCCCGCGGGTGGTTCCGGTCGGCCACAGCGCCGGCGCCCTGATCACCGCCTTTGCCGCGATGCGCCAGCCGGTTGCCGGCCTCGGTCTGCTGGCGCCGTCGCCGCCGGGCAACCTGCCGCAAGCGGCGCGGGTCGACGCCGTGTTCGACGGATCGCCGCTGCCGGTGCCGCCGCTGGCCGCCGCGCAGGCGCGCTACCTCGACGAGACCGCGGCGCGCGACGTCAGGCGCTTTCATGCAAGACTCTGTCCGGAAAGTCCGGCGCTGATGAACGATCGCTATGGCCTGCGGGTGCCCATCGATCCCCGGCGGATCGCCGTACCGGGATTCTGCCTGGCCGCCGGCCGCGACAGCCCGCGCACCCATCCGCCGGGCCAGGACCGTGCCGTCGCAGACTTTTTCGGCTTCGCCTTCACCGAACTCCCCGACGCGCCGCACTGCTGCATGCTGGCGCGCGACTGGATGGTGTCCGCCCGATACATCGCGGCCTGGTACCGCTCCGCTTTTCACGGTGTGGCCTAGAGCGGATCGGCCTCCCTTGAGCGACGTCAAGGACCGTAGGCGGCGGGCACTGCTATGGCCCGATGCAAACCCCGACAATGGAGCCGCGCCATGGGCATGTCCCCCGCCTTGTTCGTCTGCCTCTTCCTCGCCGCGCTGGGCGTCTTCTTCCTGGGAGCCGGTTGCCTGTGGTGGGGCTCGCTCCAGGCGCAGGCCCAAACACAGGCGATGAAGGCGCAACGCAAGGACTAGGCAATGCCGGTTCGCCGAAAGGGACGCTAGCGTGCCGCCTCTTCGGCGATATCCGCCATGTGCAGCAGCGCGCAGTCGATCGCCTTGAAGCCCGGCTCCTGGCCGCCGAAGGCGAGAAACAGATCGGTGCCGCCGAGCAGCACCGCTTCGGCGCCCGCGTCCTCGGTGAGTTTGCGCCCGCTGTCGAAGAAGACCCGGCGCTGCGCCTCGGTCACCGCACCGCTGACGGCCATGTCGACATAAGCCTGGTGAACCTGGTCGAGCGCCGCCCCGGCAGGCGCCACAACCTCGATGCCTTTCAGGCGCCCGTAAAGGGCAGAGGCCATGGCGCCCTTGGTGCCCAGGATGCCGACGCTGCCGTAGCCCGCGGCTTCGAGCCGCCGGGCAACTGAGGACAGCAGGTCGATCACCGGCAGCGGTGAAACCGCCTTGAAGGCATCGATGCAGAAATGCCCGGCGATGGAAGTTACCGCCACCGCTTCCGCCCCCGCGCCCTGCAGGCGCCGGGTCAGCCGTTCGAAGATCGCCGCCTGCTCGGCCGTCTTGCCGTCGGCCAGGTGGCCCAGCAGGGTCGGGGAGTCGGCATGGGCGATCGTCAGCTCCAGGGCCTCCGGTCTCTCGGCAAAGGTCCGAATCAGCCAGCGGTAATAGTAATCCGTTGCGGCGGGGCCGATACCGCCGATCAATCCGATATGCATGATCTCAATGTCCTGACTTGGAGGGGGAAAGCGGCAGGCAGCCGGGGTCAGGCGGGCACGCCCGCAACCGACTGGCGCGCGCGGGCGAAAGCCGCGGCGGCACGGGCCAGATCTTCAGGCGTGGTCTCGACACCGCAGACCGAGATGCGGATCACGGGTTTACCGTCCCATTGTGATCCGCCGCACCAGATCTCTCCGGAGCTTTGCAGCACCTTCAGCGTGGCCTCGGTCTCCTCAGCGCTGCCGCAGGCCACGAGCACCTGGTTGAAGACGACATCGTTGAGGATGTGAAAGCCTTCGGCGCGCAGAAGGTCGGCGATCTGGCGCGCGCCGGTGCAAAGCTGCTCGATCAGGTCAGCGACACCGTCGCGCCCCAGGGTCGCCAGGGTCGCCCAGAGGTCGATGCCGCGGGCGCGCCGCGACATGTCGGGTGTGTAGAGCATGGACTCGCGCTGGCCGCTCCACTCCAGATAGGCACCGCTGGTCTGCAGCGCGTCCACCAGCGCGCGGCGGTCGCGGCAGAGCACGATGCCGCTGTCGTAGGGAACGTTGAGGGTCTTGTGGGCGTCCACCGACCAGGAATCAGCGAGCGCCATGCCGTCGCAGAGGGCGCGGGTCGAAGGAGCCGCCGCCGCCCAGAGACCGAAGGCACCGTCGACATGCACCCAGGCACCGGCGGCCTTCGCGCGTTCGCAGAGCGGCGTGAAGAGATCGAAGGCGCCGCTGTTCACGTTGCCGGCGGCCAGGATCAATAGCGTTCTGTCATCAAGCGGCGGCAGCTTGTCGACCCGCATGCGCCCCTGGTCGTCGCAGGGCACCGTGACCACCCGCTCGCGGCCGAGGCCCAGCAGGGCGAGCGCCCGATAAACCGCGCCGTGGGCCTGGGCGCCCAGCACCACCGTGATCTCCGGCGCGCCGAACAGGCCCTTCGCCGCGACGTCCCAGCCCTGGCGCTGCAGCAGCGCATTGCGGGCCGCGGCGAAACCGCAGACGAGCGAAGTCGAGGTGCCGCCGACCAGGCCGGCCGCGGTGCCCTCCGGCAGATCGAGAAGCTCCGCCAGCCAGCGCTCGCAGACCTCCTCCAGCTTCGCGGCAACGGGCGACATCACATGGAATGCGGCGTTCTGGTCCCAGGCGTCGGCCAGCCAGCGCGCCGCCAGGGCCGGCGGATGAAGGCCGCCGTTGACGAAGCCGAAGTAGCGTCCGCCGCCGGTCGCCACGGCGGCCGGGGCGCCGTAGCGCTGCAGCATGTCCAGCATCGCATGGGGATCGAGACCCTGCCGGGGCAGCGGGCCGTCGAAGGCCTGCAGCCCGGCCAGCGCCGCGTCGTCGGGATAGACCCGCCGGTCGCGGACAGAGCGGAGATAGTCCCCCGCGTGATCCCGCGCCCGGTCCAGCAGCCGGGAAAAGGCCTCAAAATCCATGATGCAGCTCCCTTGCGGTCTCAGGCCGCCTTTTTCTGCGCCAGCGCCAGGCAGGCCGACAGCGCCTGAAGCCCCGCGTCGAGATCGTCGATCTCCAGAAGGCCGAAGCCGAGCCGGAAGACCCGCGCTTCGTCCCCGAACCAGGCACCGCTGGCCACCCGCACGTCGTGGCGCGCCATGGCATCATAAAAGCGTGCCACGGCAGCGTCATCAAAGGCCGTGGGCTTGAGCCGCAGGCAGCAGAGCGCACCGGCGTCCGGGCAGACCCAGTCGAGAAGATCGCCGTTCGCCTGGACCCATTCGGCGGTCCTTGCGAGGCCTTCGGAAAGGCGCCGGCGCCGTTCGCCGACGATCTCAGCCTCGCGCTGGAAGACCCGCAGCGCCAGCGCCTCGTCCGCCCGCGAGCAGGCGATGACGGTATTGAACTTGCCGAGGATCAACTGCTCGCGGAGCGCCGCATCGCGGGTGATCGCCCAGCCGAGGCGCAGGCCCGGGGCGCCGTGACACTTGGACAGCGACGCGCAGGACACCACTCTGGGGCTCAGCGTGAGCATGCTGGGGGCCGCCCGCTCGTCGCCGTAGACCGCCTGCCGGTAGGTCTCGTCGGCGATGAGGTAGGCGTCGGGAGCGCACTCCGCCATCATCGTCAGAATCCGCTGGATCGTTCCCGGCGGGATCGCAACGCCGGAGGGGTTCTGCGGCGTCGCCAGGCACACAAGTCTGGTGCGCGGCGTCAGAAGGCTGTGCAGGGCATCGGGATCAACGCAGTACCGATCCCCGAAGGTCACCGGCAGCGTTTTGACATCGGCCCCCACGGCGGTCAGCGCATTCATCGCATTGGGAAACAGCGGGCTTGTGGTGACCGCTTCGTCACCCGGCCGACAGAGGATGAACGCCAGCAGGAAGAGCGCGTGCATGCCGCCGACGGTGACGACCACGTCGTCCGCTTCGGCGCCATGTGCCGCGGCGATCGCCTGGCGCAATGCCGGATCGCCGGCCGCGGTGCCGTAGGCCAGCGCGAGATCCCCCAGGCTTTCCCCCAGGCTCTCCGGGGCCGGGGTGGCGTTGCCACCGTTCAGAAGCGCCCGAAGCCTCAGATCCGGGCCGATGCTTTCGGCCAGATCATAGCGCGGCGCCCCCGACGTCAGGGACATGATGTCGTTTCTGGGAAAACGGTTCAGGGTCCGGCTCATGGCGGCTCCTTTCCGGCAAGGCGGTTTTGCGGAACGCGGACCATGACCCAAAACTGAAAACCGTAACAGATACAGATTTGGACATTTGTAACCAGTACAGATAGAGTAGCAGGTATCTGTACCGGGCAGTCTCCCAGCCGGAGCTCTGCGGAGTTTGAAAGGACCGGGCTTCCTCATGTCTGACACCACAAGCGATCCCGCACCGGGGGCCGCACCGGGGCCCGCACCGGGGCCCCCTCCAACCCACCGCTACGAAGCGCTGGCGGAGACCATCATCACCCTGGTGGACAACGGCACCCTGCGGCCGGGCATGCGGGCACCCTCCCTGCGCCGCCTGGCGGCCCAGAACCGCGCCAGCATGTCCACCGCCCTGCAGGCCTACCGCCTGCTGGAGGATCGCGGCGTCCTGGAGGCCCGGCCCAAGTCCGGCTTCTATGTCGCAAACGGCAGCAAGGTGTCCCTGCAGACGCCTGCGGTCTCAAAGCCCCCGGCCAAGGCCGCGCCGGTGGCCGTCGGCAGCGGCGTCCTCGAACTGCTGGAGCATGCCGCCAACCCCAACCTCGTGCCCCTGGGCTGCGCCATTCCCAGCGCCGACCTGCTGGCCGCCAGCCGCCTCGACCGCTTTCTGGCCAGGGCCGCCCGGGCCCAGGGGACCGACTACAACATCTACACCGAGCCGCGCGGCGACGCGAACCTGCGCACCGAGATCGCACGGCGCGGGCTGCAGTGGGGCCAGATCCTGGCACCGCAGGACATTGCCGTCACCTGCGGCTGCACCGAGGCGCTCTCCCTGGCTCTGCGCGCGGTCACCCGGCGCGGCGACACCGTGGCCATCGAATCGCCGACCTACTTCGGCATCCTGCAGGTGCTGGAAGCGCTCGGGCTGAAAGCCCTGGAACTGCCCACCGATGCCACGGAGGGGATCGAACTCGCGGCCCTGGAAAAGGCCCTGAAGTCGAAACGCATCAGCGTCTGCCTGCTCTCGTCCAACTTCAACAATCCCCTGGGCTTCGCCGTCAGCGCCGAAAAGAAGCAGGCGATCCTGGCGCTGCTGACCCGCCACAAGGTGCCGCTGATCGAGGACGACATCTACGGCGACATCTACTTCGGCAAGGAGCGTCCGCAGCCCTTCTCCGCCTTCATGCCGGAGGCCGACATCCTCTACTGCAGCTCCTTCTCCAAGACCCTGGCGCCGGGGTATCGCGTCGGCTGGGTCGCCTCCCGCCACCACATGCAGCGCGTCCTCGAAGGCAAGTTCGCCACCACGCTCTGCGGCCCCGCCCTGCCCCAGGCTGCCCTGGCCGAGTTCCTGGCCACCGGCGGCTACGACAACCACCTGCGCCGCCTGCGCCGGGTTTTCCCCGATCACATCGACCGCATGGTGCGCACCATCGACCGCAGCTTCCCGCGCTCGACCCGGGTCAGCCGACCGGCCGGCGGCTTCGTGCTGTGGCTGGAGCTGCCCGAGGGCTTCGACAGCCGGCGTCTCTTCAGGCGGGCGCTGGAGGAAGGGATCTGCTTCGCGCCGGGCGACGCTTTCTCCGCCAGCGGGCGTTACGGCAACTGCCTGCGGCTGAGTTGCGGCCACGACTGGACACCGCGCATCGAAGCGGCGGTCGAAACCCTCGGCGCCCTGGTGAAGGAACAGCTCGGCGAAGGCTGACGCCTGTTGGACTTGCGTCCATGCGGTTCCAGCCCGCTGCCGTTAACCCCGGAAAACCCTAAATCCCCTGGATCGGCTGGCCGTGGGTGAACTCGACGAGGTGGCCGTCGGGGTCGCGCAGCTTGCAGTGATAGCCGACGGAGCCGCCGTCGTCCCGGCTGTCCTGGGCGAGAACGCCCAGGCGCCGGCCGAGGGCGGCCTTGGCGTCGACCTCGTCGCGGCTGTCGCACTGAAAGGCGAGATGATCGAGGCGGTTCTCCACGTCGCCTTCGACCAGCACGAAGACATAGGGCGGCAGGCGGTCGGCCGGCGTCTCCGGGCCGATCCATACGCTGGTCCCCTGCTCCAGGCGCCGGTCGCGCACGACGTCCACGCCGCAGACATCGCGGTAGAACCCGATGGAGCGTTCGAAGTTGCTGACGGTGAAGGTGATGTGGGTGAAACGCGCGGTCATGAGCATCCTCCGCCGTGAATGAAGCCTTGCACCACTCTAGCACGCTGACGCAAAACGGCGGCGCAGACCACCGTGCATAAGCTCAGACCGGCGAGCCGCCGCGCGCTTTCAGGTTGGCGAGGAACTCGCGCCGGGTCTTCGGGCCGAAGGTGAGGAAGTGCGGGTCGGGTTGCTCCCGGTAGGCGGCGCGGCGGCGCTGCACCCGGTCGTCGCGGGCGCGCTGCAGCACCTCCTCCACATCGATGCTATAGGGCCGCGCGGCGTTGAGGCCGAAGATCTTGGCGCGCAGGCGCTCGGTAATCTTCGGGTAGCCGTGGCGTTCCTGCAATTCTTCCGAGATCTGGAAGCTGCGCAGCGCCTGGATCTGATCCTGCGGCGAGCCGTACCAGATGCAGTCGGAGCCATAGAGCACGTTGTCTTCGCCGATGTGCTTCACCAGCTTGCCGACGATATGGGCGGCGCTGTCGGGATCGCGCATGGCAAAGCGCCAGGTGCTGCCCAGCTCGGCATAGACGTTGGCGTTCAATCCGATGCCGTTGTCCTCCACCGAGCGGATCAGCGCGTCCACGCCCTCGCCACGCGCAGGGTCGTAGGGTCCTTCCTTCTGCCCGCTGATGAAGCCGGAGTGATAGACGAGGAAGTTCACGTCCGGATACATCCGCGCGACGATGCCGACGTCGCTGGCGATGGAGTGCTCGTAGGACTGACGCCCGAAGGGCAGGCCCTTGTGGATGCAGATGTTCTTTACGCCCAGGGCACGCGCCTTTTCGATCATCGCCAGGCCCTGGTCTTCGTGCAGGAAGAAACCGCGCCCGTCCGGTCCCCACTGGGTGTAGCACTTCCAGGCCACCACGCCCCAGGTCTCCGCCAGTTCGTCCATGCCCTCCAGGTCGCCCGGCTGGTTGGGATTGGCGCGGCCGTGAATCAGCAGGCGCTTGGTGCCGTCCATCTGATCGATGATGCGCCGGGTCTCGTCCGCCTCCTGGATGGTCAGCAGCTCCCGTTCCCTGCGCGAGGGAATGAAGGACAGCACCATCATGTCGGTGTCGGAATCGAGGAAGATGTCCTTGATGAACTGCTCGGAGTTGCCCAGGCCGGTGCGGCCGATTCCGTTGGCGCCGACGAAGTGGCCCTGAACGTCGAAGACGAACTCCCGGCCCTCCAGGCGGTCGGCCGCGACTTCCGGGTCCAGCGCCGCCGTCTGGTCCAGCTCGAAGAAGCCGCCGCTCCGTCCGGCCTCCGCATTGGCGGAATTGAAGGCCAGCAGCGTGCTGGCGGCCCCGCAGGAAGAAACCATGAAGGAGCGGCGCGAGACGCCGCGGCGCCTGGCGTTTTCGCCCGCCCGCTCCACCGCCAGGCGGTTGGCGCGGCGGTTCACCGCATCCAGGGGGACCGGCACGAACTCGCCGTTGGAGGTGGAGTCCAGCTTGATCGGCAGGCGCGTGCCGTCCGGGTCCTCAAGGAGTTTCGTGAACGGGTCGCTCTTTCGCGGCATCGGGGCCTCCCTGGATCGCGGGTGAGCGCGGCAGCCGGCGCGCCTTTCTTCACATGGCTTCACCCGGCAGCGAAGTTAAGGACGCAGGGTTGTCCTATTCGGCCGGCAGCGAACCCTCCTCGGCAAGCGCCCGCCCGAGCTCAGCGATCTGGTGTTCGGCAAAGACGCAGATGCCCTGCGCCTCCAGAAGCGCGGTGACGACACCCTGGCCGTCCACCCTGTTGCCGCCGAAGGTCCCGTCATAGATGAAGGTCGCGCCGCAGGAGGGGCTGCCGTCGGTCAGCAGTGCATAGCGGCAGCCGGCCTCCCGCGCCGTTGCCAGCGCTGCCTCGGCCCCGGCGCGAAAGGCCGCCGTCACATCGCCGCCGGTGGAGTCCAAGATGCGGGCCCTGCCGGCCAGCACCGCGGCACCGCCGGCGCCCGCTTCGATCTCCGCCGGCAGGCGCGGCGTGGGCAAGCCGGCCATCACCTCCGGACAGACCGGCACCAGCCGGCCCTCCGCCTGCCAGGCCGCCAGCAGCGCGTCGTCCAGGCGCTTGCTGCCGCCGTCGTAGCGCACCGGGCGGCCGAGCAGGCAGGCGCTGACCAGGATCTTCTGCATCGCTCTGGCTTAGCCGCATTCGCCGCGAATTGCATCGCCAAAGCGCCGGCGGCCGGGCACAGGCGCCATCGCAGAAAAATATTGAACATCGTTCATTCATTCCCATATGCCATAATTGAACACTGTTCATTTTACTGAACAGCAGGGGATGACCATGACGCTCTATGCCCTCAAGCCGCGGTTTCAGGCGCTTCTGCGGCCCCTGACCGCGCGGCTGGCCGGCGCCGGCATCACCGCCAACCAGATCACCCTGGCGGCTGCGCTGGGATCGCTGGTGACCGGCGCCCTGGTGGGCGGCACGGTCGCCTTCGCACCGGGGGCGCAGGAGGTCTTTCTGCTGATCCCGCTGTGGCTGGCGCTGCGCATGGCCATGAACGCCCTCGACGGCATGCTGGCGCGGGAGTTCGGACAGCGGACGCCGCTGGGCGCCTATCTGAACGAGCTGGCCGATGTGATTTCCGACGCGGGCCTGATCCTGCCCTTCGCGCTGCTGGCGCCCTTCGAACCGCTGGCTGTCGCAGCGGTCGTTTTCCTGGCCGTGCTGAGCGAGTTCGCCGGCGCGCTCGGGCCCCTGGTGGGGGCGGCACGCCGCTACGAAGGTCCGCTGGGCAAAAGCGACCGGGCGCTGGTTTTCGGCGCGCTCGGCCTCGCTGCCGCCCTGCTGCCGGCGCTGCCGCCCTGGCTGGGCTGGCTGATGCCCGCCCTGGCGCTGCTGCTCTGCCTGACGGTGGTCCGCCGCGTGCGTGCCGGCCTTGCCGAACTGCACGAGCGCGGCAACGACCGATGACCTCCACAAGCCCTTCGCCCATCCGTCGAACCGAAAGGGAGTCCGGCATGACCGAGAGACCGACCGAGAAGCGGACCTTCGTCACCGAGGACGGCACCGCGCTGTGCTACCGCCACTGGCCGGCGCAAGCGGAGCGCCGCGGCGCCCTTGTGCTGCTGCACCGCGGCCATGAGCACTCCGGCCGCATGGTGCACCTTGCCGAGGCGTTCGACCTGCCGGCATTTTCGATCTTCGCCTGGGATGCGCGCGGCCATGGAGAGTCCCCGGGGCGGCGCGGTTACAGCCCGAGCGCAACCACCGCCATCCGCGACCTGCACGGTTTCATCGCGCACCTGACCGAGACCCACGGGATTGCGGTCGAGGACATCGTCATCGTCGGCCAAAGCATCGGCGCCACCCTCGCCGCGGCCTGGGTGCACGACTATGCCCCGCCGATCCGCGCCATGGTGCTCGCCGCTCCGGCCTTCGAGGTGAAGCTCTATGTTCCCTTTGCCCTGACCGGCCTGCGCCTGGCGCACAAACTGCGGGGAGACTTCTTCGTGAACAGCTACGTAAAGGCGCGGCTGTTGACCCATGATACTGCGCGGATCGACAGCTACGAGCGCGACCCCCTGATCTCACGCGCGATCTCGGTCGGCCTGTTGCTGGGGCTGCACGACCTCGGCGCCCGCGTGGTCAGGGATGCAGCCGCTATCACGGTGCCGACCCAGGTTCTGATCTCCGGCGCCGACTGGGTGGTGCGCAGGAAACCGCAGCAGCGTTTCTTTGAGCGCCTGGGTACAATGCGCAAGGAAGCCCACGTCCTCGACGGCTTCTTCCACGACACATTTGGCGAGCGGGACAGGAGCATCGCCATCGACAAGGCGCGGCGCTTCATCCTCGGCTGCTTCGACGTCCCGCCCCGCCAACCCTGCCTGCTCGACGCCGACCGGCGCGGGGCCTTCAAGAAGGAAGCGGACCGCCTGGCCCGCCCTTTCCCGGCTCTTTCCCTGCGCGGCCTTTACTGGGGCGCCGTGCGCCTGGGCCTGCGGGCCGGCGCCGCGCTGTCGGAGGGAGTGAGGATCGGGCGCGAGACCGGCTTCGATTCCGGCAGCATGCTGGACTACGTCTATCGCAACCGGCCGCAGGGCTGCGGGCCGCTGGGCCGGCTCATCGACCGCCGCTATCTCGATGCCATCGGCTGGAAAGGCATCCGCCAGCGCAAGAGCAACCTCAAGGCGCTGCTGTCCACGGCGATGGAACGCAGCCGCCAGGACGGCCTGCCGCTGCACGTGCTGGACATCGCCGCCGGCCACGGCCGCTACGTGCTGGAGGCCATCGAAGGCGCCGACGTGCGCCCGGAAAGCGTTCTGCTGCGCGACTACAGCGACCGCAACGTGGCGGAGGGGACTGCGCTGATCGCACAGAAGGGCCTGGACGGAATCGCCGCCTTCGAGCAGGGCGATGCCTTCGACCGGGAGAAGCTGGCACGGGTTGCGCCGCGGCCCAGCGTCGCCGTGGTCTCCGGGCTCTACGAGCTGTTTCCCGAGAACCATCTGGTGCGCCGTTCGCTCGATGGCCTTGCGGCGGCGCTGCGCCCGGGCGGCTACCTCGTCTACACCAACCAGCCCTGGCACCCGCAGCTGGAGTTCATCGCCCGCGCCCTCACCAGCCACCGCCAGGGCCGCGCCTGGGTCATGCGCCGCCGCAGCCAGGCGGAGATGGACCAGCTTGTCGCCGCGGCGGGATTCGAGAAAGTCGCCCAGCGGATCGACCCCTGGGGCATCTTCACGGTCTCCCTGGCGCGCAAGACGCCGGCTGCGTCTCTGGCGCGCCAGGCGTCGGCAGGCGCCTGACGGAGGAGATCGCCATGACGCGCTTTCTCAGGCCGCTCTGCGCGCGCCTCTCCGCACGGGCGATCGTGCTGTTTACCTGTCTGGTAACGGGAGTGCAGGCCCGCTGGACCGGCTGCGCGCCGCAAGCCACACAGCGCATCTACTTCGCCAACCATGCCAGCCATGGCGACTTCGTGCTGATCTGGACCGCGCTGCCGCAGGCGCTGCGCCGGACCGCTCGCCCGGTTGCCGGTGCCGACTACTGGCAGGCCGGGCGCCTGCGCCGCTTCATCGCGCGCGACGTTTTCGACGCCGTGTTGATCGACCGTGAGCGCCAGGCCTGCGGCCCCGACCCAATCGAGCCCATGGCCTGCGCGCTTGGCAACGGCCAGTCCCTGATCCTCTTTCCCGAGGGCACGCGCAACACCGGTGATGCGCCGCTGCTGCCTTTCAAGAGCGGGCTCTACCGCCTGGCGCGCCGCCACCCGAAGGTGGACCTGGTGCCGGTCTGGCTGGCCAACCTCAACCGCGTCCTGCCCAAGGGCGAGGTGCTGCCGGTGCCGCTGCTCTGCAGCGTCACCTTCGGCGCCCCCCTGAGACTGCTGGCGGAAGAAAGCAAGGAGGCTTTCCTGACCCGCGCGCAGGCCGCCCTGCGCGCCCTCACGCCTGCTGCAACCGAAGGGGCGCCGTCATGACCGCAGACAGCCAGATCCTGCTGCTCTTCGGCGGCGTCGCCGCACTGCTCGTCGTGGCCACCTTGATCGCCCGGCTGCTGCGCCTGCGTCAGGCCGGCGGCGAAGCGCCTGCCCAGAGCTCCCCCGCGATCGAAAACCTGAATGCCCGCGTCGATGCCTGGTGGGCCATGGTGGCCTTTCTGGGCCTTGCCTTTTTCTTTGGCAGCACCGGCGTCATCGTGCTCTTCGCGCTGCTTTCGCTTGCCGCCCTCAGAGAGTTTCTCACCCTGACTCACACGCGGCGCGGCGACCACTGGGCCCTGCTGGCAACCTTCTTCCTGGCGCTGCCGGCACAGTACGGTCTGATCGCGATCGGCTGGTACGGTCTCTATGCGATCTTCATCCCGGTCTACGCCTTCCTGCTGGTGCCGGTCATCGCCGTCCTGCGCGGGGACACCCAGCGCTTTCTGGAGCGCATCAGCGAAACCCAATGGGGCCTGATGCTCTGCGTCTACTGCCTGTCGCACGTCCCTGCCCTGACGACCCTGGAGATCGCAGGCTTCGAGGGACGCCAGTTGCTGCTGATCGCTTTTCTCGTGCTCGTCGTGCAGATGAGCGACGTGCTGCAGTACGTCTGGGGCAAGCTGATCGGACGGCGCCGAATCGCCCCCGAGGTTTCCCCCGGCAAGACCGTGGAAGGCATGGCCGGCGGCATCGCGAGCGCAACCCTGCTCGGTGCGGCGCTGTGGTGGATCACCCCCTTCCAGCCCTGGGAAGCGGCGGCACTCGCGTTTGCCGCCACGGCCATGGGCTTTGTCGGCGGCCTCGTGATGTCGGCCATCAAGCGCGACCGCGGCGTGAAGGACTGGGGCTGGATGATCGAAGGCCACGGCGGCGTGCTCGACCGGCTCGACTCCCTGGTCTTCGCCGCGCCGATCTTCTTTCACCTCGTGCGCTACTTCTGGTCCGGGTGACCGCCCGCCTGCGGTACAAGCGATGCCGGGTCCCGCCAGCGCCAGGGCTCGATGGAGCGATAGGCCGCACGGAAGTGCCGGAGGTTTTCGGCCGACACACAGAGCAGCGGTCGACCGGCAAGAAGGCCGGTTTGCGACAACGGCGCAGACCATCGGAAGGGGCAGTCGCCCCAGAACTGGGTACAGACCCGGCTGCCCTCGTGCCGCACCAGGATCACTTCGACCAGAGTTTCGCCAAACAGAAAGGCACGTTTGTGGTGAAACCGCTTGCCGGACACTTCGCGAAAATCGCTCGTGGCCGCAAGCATCGCATCGACACGGCGAAACGAGTCCGCAGGGAGCAGAAGGTCGATGTCGCCATGGGCGCGCGGCGGGGACAGGCCGAGGGCTTCCTCGGCCCAGCCGCCGAACAGCAATGTGGGGGCGTCCGCCGCCACCAAGCGGTTGAGGACTTCGGTAACGGTCGCTTCGGTCACCGGCTCAGGTTTTGGTCCCCTCATCGCCCCGCAGTGTGACCGTAAGCACGGCCTGGCAAAAGAGAGCGCTTGCCCGGCAAAGCCGGGCAAGCGCCAAAGTGGAGCTTCGGAAATAGGTTCGGGATCAGCCGGCTGCGGCGACGCAGTAGCTTTCCGCGGAGTTGTCCTTCTTGCCGGCTTTTCCGCCTTCATCGATCTGCATGTAGGGATCGATCTGGATGACGAAGCGGGCCATCCCGTTGTTCCAGGCGGAGTTGGGAATGGGAAAGCCGGCCAGATCCGCGGTCGGCCCGACCGGGAACGGGCCGAAGTCCTTCTCGACCGTCTTGGCGTAGGCCGGGGCATCGGTGAAGGTGACCCTGACCTTGAACATGCCGGCCGGCGCAGTGCCTTTGTTGACGACATGGACGGTGACGTACTTCGCGGCCCCGCCCCCCTGACTGCTGCCGCAGAAGCCGGAGTTCGGCGCCCCCGGCAGCGGTCCGTAAGGGTTCGGCAGCTTGAGTCGGAGGTTGGGGTAGTCGCCCTGATGCTGCCGGGCGCCGCCGCCTTGTTGGAGGCCGGGCCGCCGGTTGTCACCCTGCATAGAGCTGAGGCGCGGAGATCCGGCGTCGATCTTCACCCGGTCGAATGTCGTCTTCGCGCCGCCGGCAGCCGGGGCCGCATCGGAATAGGCCAGCAGTCCCATCGTGGCCACCGCCAAGCCCAGCATGCTTAACTTGCTGAACGTCATTGTCTTTTCCTCTGTTTCACAGATCTGCTCCGCAGGGCGGTGAACCACGGAGCCGCGTTGTCCCCAATCATTGGGCGAACGCACTTAAGGAAAGGTTCAAAGGCCGAACCCAAACCCGCCCCGGCGTCAGCCGGCCGGGGCGACGCAGTAGCTGCTGACGACGTTGTTCCTCTCGCCGCGGGCGCCGCCTTCTTCGACTTCATCCTTGGAGTCGAGCTGGATCTGGAAAGGCGCCATGCCGCTGCTCCAGGCATCCGCAGGGATCGGAAAGCCGGTCGACCAGGTTGCGGGGCCGGCAGCCATGGGGCCGTAGGAGGTCTCAAAGGTCTTGCCGGAAACGGTGAAAACCACCTTCACCCGGAACACCCCGGCCTCGGCGCTGCCGTCGTTACGGACCTTAACGAACACCGCCTTGGCGGCGCCCCCGCCATTGTTGGGGCCGCAGTGCCCCGATGACGGCGCGCCCTTGGGAACGCCGTTGGGGTAGGGCTGGAGATGAACCAGATCGGGAAGACGGGTTCCGCCCTGGCCGGCACCGGGTGTGGCCGCCTGCGCCTTGCCGGCGGTCGACTTGGTGCGCTCGAATTTCGTCTTCGCGCCGCCGGCTGCCGGAGCCGCATCGGAGTAGGCCAGCAGGCCTACCGTGGCCACCGCCAGGCCCAGCATGCTTAACGTGCTGAACTTCATTGTCTTTTCCTCTTTTCTAGAGATCTGCTCCGCAGGGCGGTGGACCACGGAGCCGCGTGTTCTGGAGGATTAGACGAAGGCACTTAAGGAAAGGTTCAACGGAATGGTTCGCATTGCATGCGACTCGGGCGTCTGCAATTCAGCGGCTGCCGCAACGCGGATGGACAGCCTTGGGCGACCGGAGTGTGCCCGATCCGCCGCGCAGCACCCTTGGTCGCCCCTCGCGATTACACGCGTCTGTCAGGTCGCCTCGGCGACGCAATAGCCTTGCTTGCGGTTGTTTGATTCGCCCTTTCTCGACGGCGGGCCTTCGTAGACGTTGTTTGTGAAATCGATAATGATCTCGAACCGCGCCTTGCCGGCGACCCATGCTGCTGCGGGTATTTTCTTGGTTGACCCGCTGACCGTTGGCCCTTCCAGACCCGCCGAAGACATCTGAAGCTCCACACCGGCATCAGGGAAGATTATCTTGGTGTAAAAGCCTTCCGCAGCGGCCGTGCCGTCATTTCTGACCTTGATCACCACACTGTCGGATCGGCCGTCGCCATCGTTGTCGGGACCGCAGTTGCCGGACTTCGGGACACCGGTCGCGGGAACGCTCGCATAGGGCTGGACGTGGACAAGGTCGGCGTATCGGCCCACCGACGGCTTGTTCTGCGCGACCGTGGCGGGCGAGGCGGTCCGGGATTGACCGTTCCGCGCAGCGCGCTCTGCAGCTTGCGGTTCCATATTGGCGGTCGGCACGGAGCGCTCGAACCGCTCCTTGGCTTCCGTCGCTGCAGGAGCCGAAAGGGTTAAAGCCGCAGCGGACGCTGCAGCCAGGGCGAGGGCGGTTAAGCTATTGACCTTCATAATATTCTCCTAAGAATCACGGCCACAGGCAGCCTCGCCGCCTGTGATGGGCGGTGTTTCATCCGTATGCAGGTATGGCGGGCGCAGGGGGGAAACGGTTCGCAGAATTGACGGTCGTTTGCCGTTCCCCCTAAGGCCGGGAGCCCAGCCTGAGACCAGCCCGGGCGCGGTCAGGCTCGAATGCCCGAAGCAGCTTTCCCGTGCAGCGTTGCCCGGTCTCGTCTATGCCTGAACACACCTGGGCAAGCTTCAACCGAGGAGACATCAGGTGATCCGACACATCGTTCTGGTTCGTTTCAGAGGCGACGTTTCGCCGGAGGAAAAGGAGTCCATCTTTCGCGAACTGAACGGCCTGCGGAACCACCTCGAGGGCATCCTGGACTTTCAGTCAGGCCCCAACATCAGCCCCGAAACGGCGCTGCTCCGCGGTTTCAACGATGGCTTCTGGGTGGACTTCCGCGACGCCGCGGCCCGCGATGCCTACCTGGAGGACGACAAGCACAGGGACGTCGGGGGCAGGCTGGTCGCCCTTGCGGAGGGCGGCCTGGACGGCATCGCCGTCGCCGACTTCACGGTTCCGGACTAAAGCCGGTCGAGTAAAGCGTGATAGGCCATGCCGGCCACCAGGGTCGGCCAGCGCAGGAGGGGACCGCCGGGAAAGGGCGGGGTCGGCACCTCGGAGAGGAAGTCGAAGCGCTCCGGCGCACCGCCGATGGCCTCGGCAATCACCTTGCCGGCCAGGGTTGTAAGGGCCACACCCTGCCCGGAAAACCCCTGGGCATAGTAGAGATCGCCGTCGAGGCGGCCGTAGGCCGGCAGGCGGGTGCGGGTGATGGCCAGGGTGCCGCCCCAGGCATAGTCGATCTTCACGTCGGCGAGCTGGGGGAAGACCCGCAGCATGCAGCGCCGCACCAGGCCGGCGATGTCCTTGGGAAAGGTGGCGCGATAGGACTCGCCGCCGCCGAACAGCAACCGCCCGTCCGCGGACAGGCGGTAGTAGTCGAGCACGTGTTTTGAATCGGCGACCGCGGCGTCGTTGCGGATGACGGATCGTGCGCGCTCCTCACCCAGGGGCTCGGTGGCGATGATGAAGTTGTTGATCGGCATGATGCTGCCGGCAATGCGCGGCTCCAGCCTGCCGAGATAGCCGTTGCAGGCCAGCACCAGCATGTCGGCTCTTACGTCCCCACCCGCGGTGCGCACCAGGTGGCGCCCGCCTTCGCGGGTGAGCGCGGTGGCCGCCGTGCGCTCATGGATCTTGACGCCCGCCTCCCGCGCGGCGCGGGCCAGGCCGAGCAGATAGTTCAGAGGGTGCAGGTGGCCGGCATCGGTATCGATGCAGCCGCCGTGGTAGATGTCGGTCCCGAGCATCTCCCGCATCTCCTCGCGGGAGACGGGGCGGATATGCGCATAGCCGTAGTCTTCGCGCAGCCCTTCGGCGTAGTCGAGAATCTCCTGCAGGTGGCCGGCCTTGAAGGCGGCGGCGATCAGGCCGGGCTTGAGATCGCAGTCGATGGCATGCTGTGCGATGCGCCCGCGCACCAGTGCCTTGGCCTCCTCGGCCATGTCCCAGAGGGCGCGGGCCCGCGTCGCCCCCATGAGGCTTGTCATGACGGCCGGTTCGATGCGCTGGCCGCTGCAGAACTGACCGCCGTTGCGTCCGGAGGCGCCCCAGCCGATGCGCACGCGTTCCAGCAGCACGGTGTCCACGCCGCGCTCGGCCAGATGCAGGGCGGTGGCGACCCCGGTGTAGCCGCCGCCGATGACGCAGACATCGCAATCCAGCGCGCCGTTCAGCGGCACGGGGGGGACGAGGCCCTTGGCGGTGTCGACGTAGTAGGACCGGGGATGATCGGCGGGCACGAAGTTGTGGGGCGTCATCGGTTCTCTTTGCCGCCCGGGGGCTTGGCGAACCAGAGCGCGAGGTTGTTGGCCGGCATCTCGAAGACTTCCGGCGGCGCAAGGCCGGCACCCATGGCCATGGCACTGACCGCGCCGAGATCGCGCACGCCCCAGGAGGGGTCCTGTGCACGCAGGCTGCGGTCGAAAGCCTCGTTCGACGGCGCGGTGTGCATCCCGTCACGCTTGAAGGGGCCGTAGAGGAAGAGGCCGCCGCCTGCCGCGCCAGCCCCCGCACCGGACCCCCCACCGGACCCCCCACCAACCCCGAGGTGCCTGCTGGCGCCGGCAAAGAGCCCCTCCGCCGCCGCCCAGGGCGCGATATGGATCATGTTGATGCAGACCATCGCCGTGGGCGGCGCGGCCATCCCATCCAGCGGCCAGAGCGGCGCCGTGACGTCGATGTCGAGGGGTGCGCGCAGGTTCGCGCAAGACGCCGCCAGCCGATGGGCCTCGATACTGCGGCGCAGTTGCGGGTCAGGATCGCTTGGCTGCCAGACCACGCCCGGGAAACGGGACGCGAAATAGGCGGCATGCTCGCCGGTGCCGCTGGCGAGTTCCAACACCATGCCGTTCGGCGGCAAGAGGTCGCGCAGGACAGCCGCGATGGGGTCGCGGTTGCGGGCCGTTGCCGGAGCATGGCGGCGGGCCTCCGGACCCGGGTTTGAGTCCGGCTCGGAGGGCGCGGCCGCGCCCTCTGCATGATCGTCTGGATGTCGGTCCAAGTGCTTTTCGCCCATGGCTTGCGGAGCGTCTTCAAGGTCAACCTATGCCAGGGCCGGAACAGCCGGGCAAGCGCCAAAGACCGCACGAGACCTGGGGTTGCGCCGTCCATCCGGGGGTGATAGGCAAAGCCGTGCTTGACAGAATCAAAGCTTTTTTCAACGACCAACTGAACGCCGGCGAAGAGGCGGCGGGCAACCACGGCAAGGACGAACTGCAGTTGGCTGCCGTCGCGCTTCTCGTGGAAGCCGCGCAGATGGACGACGACTTCGGCGCCGCCGAGCGCAGCAAGATCATCGAGCTGGTGCAGCGGCGCTTCGGCGTGAGCGAAAGCGAGAGCCGGGAGCTGCTGGACGCGGCGAGCGAGAAGGTCGACCAGTCCATCCAGATCTTCGGGTTCACCCGGGTGATCGACGACGCCTTTTCCGAAGCCGAGCGGATCGAGCTGATGGAAATGCTCTGGGAAGTGGCCTATGCCGACGGCGAACTGCACGATTACGAGGCGAACCTGATGCGGCGCCTGGCGGGTCTGCTGCACGTCACCGACCGCGACAGCGGCGAGGCCCGCAAGCGCGCGCTGGAACGCCTGGGCCCCGATCTGGGCCCCGACCTGGGCCCGGACCTGGGCAAGAGCCGGGAATCGTAGAGCCGGGAATCCCTGAAGACAACAGACCGCCTGGCGCTGCCGCAGCGGCCAATCGGCGGTAAAGACCAAAAGCAAGAGGCCCCAAGGCGGCCGCACGAGGAGAGTTGAGCGATGACCTACGTCGTTACCGAAGCCTGCATCAAGTGCAAGTACATGGACTGCGTCGAGGTCTGCCCCGTCGACTGTTTCTACGAGGGCGAGAACATGCTGGTCATCCACCCGGACGAGTGCATCGACTGCGGAGTCTGCGAGCCCGAGTGCCCACCGGAGGCCATCGTTCCGGATACCGACCCGCAGGCCGAGACCTGGCTGGAACTGAACCGCGAGTACAGCGACAACAAGTGGCCCAACATCACCCGCAAGGGCGAGGCCCCGACCGACGCCGACGAGTTCCGCGGCCAGGAAGGCAAGTACGATAAGTTCTTCTCGGCCAACCCGGGCAACACGGACGGCTAGGGTCGCAAGGCCTTGCAATCGTGCCCTTCAGGGGCGGGAGTCTTTCTACGAATTTTATCCTATCCCGGGAACGGTAGCGGCCGGCCGGCCTGTTAACGTTGTTCGCCCAGGCAGGCTCTCAGTCCTAGGCAAACCGGGCCTTTCGCACCTGCGGTAGTTGTTTTTTGCCGCGATATGTGATAATTAGATGACATGATGTGCAGTTAACGAGGGACGCGCCACCGCGGTAAACAGGGGGCGTGGCCGTTGTGTTTGTGCTTGGTTCCCGGAAGGCACCGGGATCGCGGTATGGACACGGTGTTTATTTGGCGACCTGGCATCGCTTTATGCGACGGTCCCAGATTAGGCGTTCCTTTGTTCCGGTTGCTGAAGAGCCCGTGCCAGGGCTGTCTGGGGAGCCGCTGCCGGACCGGATGCCGATTGGAGAGAGCGGAGCATGGCAAAAAGCGAATACGATGAAGGCGATTACGTTGTCTATCCGACCCATGGCGTGGGTCGAGTCATGGGCATCGAGACCCAGGAAGTGGCAGGCATCACCCTGGATCTGATCGTCATCAAGTTTGAAAAGGACCGTATGACCTTGCGGGTCCCGGTGGAGAAGGCCGCGAATTCCGGCCTGCGCAAGCTCTCCAGCCGCAAGATGATGGATACCGCGCTGACAACCCTGAAGGGGCGCAGCCGGGCCAAGCGGACCATGTGGAGCCGCCGTGCCCAGGAGTACGAGGCCAAGATCAACTCCGGCGATCCGGTCTCGATCGCCGAGGTGGTCCGCGATCTGCACCGCAGCGCCGACCAGCCCGATCAGTCCTACAGTGAACGTCAGATGTACCAGGCGGCCCTCGATCGCCTGGCCCGCGAGCTGGCGGCCGTCGAGAAGATCGACGAGACCGCGGCGGCCAACAAGCTGGAAAAGCTGCTGGCGGCCTGACCGGCTTTCCGATACCGCGGGTGCCGGACCTACAATCCTGTATAACCCGGCGCCCGCGGATCGCAGCCATTCCAAAGGCCCCGCGCCCAGGGCCCCCGCAGTCTCAAGAGTGGGCAGTCTTTTAAGAGTGGAAGGCCGGAACCATGGAGAATCGGCATAAGTTTGCGATTCTCCGCGGCTGTCGGCGCATCTGGGCCGTGGGGTCGATCCACGCCGATGCGGCCCGGCTGGACGGCCTTCATCATGCGCTGACGCGCCGCTTGGCCTTCGGCGACCGCCTGATCTATCTCGGCAACCTCATCGGCCGCGGCGGCGACACGCTGGCTACTCTGGACTCGCTGCTGCGGTTCCGCAGCCTCTTCATGGCCCGCCCCGACGCCTTTGCCTGCGATGTCGTCTTTCTGCGCGGCAGCCAGGAGGAGATGTGGCAGAAGCTGCTGCAGTTGCAGTTCGCCACCGATCCTAAGGGCGTGCTGCAGTGGATGCTGGACCAGGGTGTGGCCGCATCGCTGGAAGCCTATGGCATCGATCCGCGCGAGGGTCTGCGCGAGGCGGCTGCGGGGCCGCGCCAGCTGACGCGCTGGACGTCCTCCCTGCGGCAGACCATCAAGAACCATCCCGGCCACTACGAGCTGCTGGGAATCCTCCGCCGCGCCGCCTACACGCAGCGAGGCACTCCTGAAACCGCTCATGCGCCCAATGGGCTGCTCTTCGTCAACGCAGGCCTCGACCCCAGCCGGCCGCTGGAAGCGCAGAAGGACAGCTTCTGGTGGGGCGGGGCGGCCTTCGGCGACCTGCCCCAGCCCTATGGCGGCTTCGCCCGGGTCGTGCGCGGCGCGAGCCCCGACCGCCCCGGTCTCGCCCTCGGCCGCCACACCGCTACGGTCGATGCCGGCTGCGGCCATGGCGGCGCCCTGTTGGCGGTCTGTTTCGGGCTCGACGGCAGCGTGGCAGACCAGGTTGAAGCCTAAGGTATTCGCCGACTCACAGCCGATATTAGAATTTCTCAAATTTCCGGTGATCCGCCCCCAGACCCTGCCCGTAAGTAAAAGCA
This sequence comes from Rhodospirillales bacterium BBD 1991-14, assembly GCA_001657395.1. Lineage (GTDB taxonomy): Bacteria > Pseudomonadota > Alphaproteobacteria > Kiloniellales > Kiloniellaceae > Pelagibius. The sequence goes on from LYSY01000002.1 coordinate 168,388, forward strand.
GAGACTGGTGCTACCAAAGCGAAAGGGCGGTCAATGCCTCTTTACGAAGATTCCGCTTCGCAGCGCGCGCAGGCACGTTTCATCCGGCAGTCGATGTCCGAACGGCTGCTTTCGCGCGAGGAGGAATACCAGCTCGCCCGGTCGTGGCGCGAAGACGGGGACGAAGCCTCCCTGCAGGAATTGATTCGCTCCTACACCCGCCTGGTCGTCTCCCTGGCCGCTAAATTCCGCAACTACGGCCTGCCGATGAGCGATCTCATCCAGGAAGGCACCCTGGGCCTGCTGCAGGCCGCAAGCCGCTTCGAGCCGGAGCGCAACGTGCGCTTTTCCACCTACGCATCCTGGTGGATCCGCTCGGCCATGCAGGACTTCATTCTGCGCAACTGGTCGATCGTGCGTACCGGCACCACGGCGGCGCAAAAAACACTGTTCTTCAACTTCCGCCGTCTGCGCGCCCGCATAGAGGACGCCTCCGGCAGGCCTTTCGACGAAGACGGCCGCCGCTACGTCGCCGAACAGCTTTCAGTGCCGCTGCACGACGTCAATCACATGGAAAGCCGGCTCTCCGCATCCGACCAGTCGCTCAACGCGCGGACCGGTGAAGACAGCGGCGACGAATGGCAGGACCACCTGACCGACGAGCGGGAGAGCCCCGAGGATCTGGTGATTTCCTTCCACGACAGCGTGACCCGCAACGAATGGATCGAACAGGCTGTGCTGGAACTCAGCCAGCGCGAACAGACCATCATCCGCGCGCGCCGGCTCAGCGACGACTCGGCAACGCTTGAGGAACTGGGCCGCGACCTTGGTGTCAGCAAGGAACGGGTGCGCCAGCTTGAACAGCGCGCCTTGCAGAAAATGAAGTCGCTGCTGATGGACCGCTTCCGGCGCCCGACCGATCTGCTCTGCGAGGCGTAAAACGCGCTGTCTAGGCACCGGCAGGCCGCGCGCCCGCGACGGCAGGGGCCGCCGGCCTAGCCCAGAAGCTTGAAGACCTTGATCTGGCCGCTGCGCCCGCGCATCTCGTGCAGGCCCAGATCCTCAACCGAAAAACTTTCGTCAAGGCCGCTGCGCGTGGCCTGTGACACCAGGATGATGGTGGGTCCGACTTCGTCCGCGGTGCCGCCCACCTGCTTGCCAAAGGCCTCCAGCCGGTTGGCCAGGTTCACGGTGTCGCCGATCAGGGTGTAGTTGACCCGTCCCGGGGCTCCGATGTTGCCGACAACCGCTGCGCCGGAATGGATGCCGATGCGCAGATGAACCTCCGGCAGGCCCTCGGCGGCGCGCTTCTTGTTGTCCGCCTTGAGAGCGGCGGCGATGTTCAGCGCCGCCCGGCAGGCCCGCGCAGCGTGGTCGGGCTGCTCGTCCGGCGCGCCCCAGAAGGCCATCACCGAATCGCCGATGTACTTGTCGACGGTCCCGCCGGTCGCCTCCACCTCCGCCGCCAGCAGTGCGAAGTGGTGGTTGAGGAAGTCGGCGAGCTGATGCGCGGTCATGTTCTGGCTCGCACCCGTGAAACCGACGATGTCCGTGAAGATCACGCTGACCTGCCGCTCCTCGGAGCGGATCGCGTCCTCGCCCAAACGGATCAGCCGCAATACGAGGGCGCGCGGCACGTAGGTCTCGAACCAGCGCAGGCCGTTGAGCATGGAGTTGAAGGCGCCTGAGGCGCTGTCGAGTTCGCGAAAGGCGCTGCCCTTGGCCGGCGGCACGCGGCGGAAATCGAAACTGCTGATGGCCCGGGCAGCCTCGGCCAGATCGCGCACCGGGCGCGCGATGCCACGGCTCAGCACCACGGCTGTCAGAAGCGCCAGGGCCAGAACGCCGAGCCCGACCCAGCCGGCGAGCACCAGGCGTTCGAATTCCGTCTGGTCGATCTCGTCGTCGCTGGCGTGGACGCCCATGTAGAGCTGCTCCGGCCCGTAGCCGCCGACCACGCGGTAGAGAAAGAAGATCTCGTCGCCGTCGCGGATCACCAGGTGGCCCAGCAGCGAACTCCTCGAGTCCTCCAGCAGATCGATGCGCCGCTTGCCCTCGGACCAGATTGCGGCGAGTTGGCCGTCGCCGACTTCGTCGAGGCCCGGCAAAGGTTTGTCGGGACCGAGGCCGGCGACGCTGTCGACAAGGGACCCATGGGCGAGCACGCGGTCGCGGCCATAGAGGACGAAGGCGTGCAAACCGCTTTGAATCTCGAAGTTCTGCACCGAGTCCGAGAGCACCTGCACGGAGACCACGGAGGAAATGGTACCGAGATAGCGTCCCTCGCGAAACAGCGGCGTCGTCACCGTCAGGTGCGGCTGTTCCAGGGAGGGCACCCAGTGCACGCCGCCCCAGAAAGTGCTGCTGCTGTCCGCGGAGTTCAAAACCATCTGGCGGATGGAGGGGTCCGGTTCGACCTCGTCATAAATCCGCATAACCCCTTCGGGGCCGCGCCCGACCCTCAGCGACCAGCCGTCGACAGAAAAGTAGCCGATGCCGGTGACCTGCGGCGCTGCCGCCAGCGCCCCCATCATGGCGTCGCCCAGCGCCTGGCGATCCTCGACGTCGACCTCACCGCGGGCAACGACCCCGGCCAGGAATTCGGATTGCTGGCGCGCGGCGCCCAGATAGAAGCCGATCTCGCCGATCAGACTCTCGACCGTGAGTTCCGCCGTCTGGCGCAGCAGGGACATGGTGTTCTTCCCCGCCGTGCTGAGCGAAACCCACATCACCAGGGAAACGGCGACCAGGACCAACAGGCCGAAGCCGACACTCAGCACCGCGGCGATGGTCGGCCGCCAGCGCCGCCGGCTTGGCGGCGCGCCATTGGCCGCAGGAGCAGCCGGCAGGGCGTCGGGCAACGGCTGGGTTGGGGTCCCGGGATCGGGTATCGACGTCATGGCCTTTGCCTATTCACTGACGATCTTCACACGCTGGCCGCTGCGCAGGGTCACGTTCTCGTCGAAGCCGTTCAGCACCAGAAAGCGCTTCAGCTTGGCTTCGGCAAAGGGCATGCGTGCCGCAATGCTGGTGGGTGTATCGCCTGCCCTCACCTGGTAGATCCGCACACGATGGGGCTTCAGGGCTGCGGCCTCCGCATCGTTCAGCTTGCGGAAGCTGTAGGTGGTCTCGCGGAACGGCCGGTTCAGCGAGGCCGTGCGCTCGGAGGCGGACTGAAAAATGAAGCGATAGATCGTCGTGGCGTCGTAGCGGATCGCCAGCAGACGCAGGTCACCGTTCCTGGCGTTGGCAACCTGACCGGTCGCCGCCTCCAGGCCGTTGATGGTGATCGCCTCGACGCCGGTCAGCTGGGCCTTGGCGCCCCAGGACCGTGTCAGATAGTCGGTCATCGAACCGCGGTAGTCTTTGGGCCCGCGGTCGAACTGGATGGCCGCCTTGCGGTCGCCGCTCAACGCCAACACGCGCCGCGCCTGGTTGTAGAGCCGGAAGCCCTCGGGAACCTCGAAAGCGAACTTCAGAACCGGATGGGCGAAGCTCCGCCCGCGGATGAAGCCTTCCTCCGGCTTGTCGCCATAGGGCATACCGTCGATTTTGTCGAAGTAGATGTCCTGGGCGACGATGGGGTCGTCCACCGTGTTGGCCCCGGCCTGCGCCAGCGCCCGGTTGATGCGGTCGGCCGTGCGCGGGTGGGTCTGCATGATGTTGAAGGCATCCGCCTTCTCCGGCTGGCCGGCCAGTTCCGCTTCCAGGCGCGCGTGGGCCTGAAGCTGGCTGAGAAAGCCGGCCATGGCCCCGGTGTCGTAGCGCGCCCGGCCGAGGTAGCGGCCGCCCAGCATGTCGGCCTCGAACTCCTGATCGCGGGAATAGCTGCGCACCAGCAGTGCACCAAGCGTGCCGCCGGCCTGCGCCGCCGGGCCGCCGAGCAGCACGCCGAGGCCGAGGCCCGCGACATTGGCCGCCATGGTCTGCCCGTAGCGCTCCGCCGAGTGGCGGGCCGTGACATGGCCGATCTCGTGGGCCAGGACGCCCGCCATCTCCGCCTCGTTCTCCGCCAGGGCCAGCAGCCCGCGGGTGATGTAGACGTAGCCGCCGGGCAGGGCGAAGGCGTTGACGACCGGCGAGTCGAGGATCGTGAAGGTGAACTTCAGGTCCGGCAGTTCGGAGGTCTGCACCAGAAGGTTGCCCACCGAGGAGACGTAGGCGTTGAGCGCCGGGTCCTCGTAGGCGCCGCCGAACTGGGCCATCACCTTGGGGTGCTCCTGGCGGCCCAGGTCGGCCTCGCCCTGTTCGCTCAGACCCCCGGTGAAAATGGTCCGGCCGGTTCCCGGCGCCGTCGCGCAGGCGGCGACCAGCGGCAGCACGGCCAGCGCGAAGACCAATCCCCGAAAGCCGCGCTTCAGGAAGGGCGGCGTCGACCAACCTAACCAGGACAAAGCTCCGGACATCATTCCTCCAACAGCTCGATCTGCTCGGGGTGCGTCGCCTCGATCATGGGGCCATTGCGGGATTTTAGCCAGCCCCGCACCCGCAAAAGGCGGCCCTCGTAGGCTTTGAGATCAATCCCTTCGGCCTCGAAAAGGCGCCGGGCCGCGGGATCGAGAGCAACGGTGAAGTCGCTGCGCCAGTCGGCCCCGAAGTTGAGGTAGGCGCGCCGCCGCACGAGCCCCACGGAGAGCACCCGCCCCTCCACCAGCTCGAAGCCGCCGAGCCACCGCCCGGCCTGTTCTGCACTGCGCAGGGCGTAGTAGTCCAGAGCCCAGATGCCGCGGCGCGCATCCCGCGCCCGGCGTTCCAAAACCAGCATCTCGGCGATCAGTCTGCGGTTGTCGTCGAAGCTGTACACGCGGGCGAGGCCGGCCTCGAGAAGGACCCCCTGGATCCAGCGTCCCTCGGCATCGAAAAGGTGAGCCAGAACGCGGCCGTGACGGTCGCCGCGCCGCCCGCCGAAGCCCGGCGTCACGGTCTTGCCCAGGGTCAGTGCCGCCAGCAGGGCCTTGGCCTCCTCGGCCAGCGGCCAGGGCGTGAAGCCGGCCCGGCCGAGGGGCAGCTTCGGTGCCTGGATGCCGACCAGACGCACCTCGCGCCCGTCGGCCAGCACCAGGGTGTCGCCGTCGACGATCTCGGTCACTTCACCGGGTTTGCCGAGCGCAAGCTGGTCGGCCGGCCCCGGCGGTTGCGCGTCCGCGAGGGCGCCGGCCCCGGACAGCGAACCGGACAGCAGACCTGCGATCAACACCCCGGCCAGCCGCAGGCCCGCCCGCCTCCCGCGGGGGCGAAGACGAGACAGTGCAACTACCTTAGGGATGCGCCAGGACCAAAGCATTGCCGCCAGTCTTACAGGCCCGGCGCGGTCGGGCACAAGGCGGCTGCGGCGTGTCTGCCCCGGAGATGGCGTACCCGGAACCGGTTGAACCGCGGGCCGGCTGGCCCTTATTTGGGGTGGCGGGGCCCTGCCGGCTGCGATAAGACGATGGCGGCCGCTTCAAGGCCGGGACCAAGGCGCCGGAAAAGCAGACGGCAAAGCCGACGACAAGGCGGACGACAAGAAGCCGGGCGGCAAGGCAGACGACAAGGAAGAGGCTGGGCGCATGCTGGCGCAGGACATGTTCTCGCTCATCGAGCCCTATCAGACCGGGCGGCTCCAGCTTGACGATACGCACAGCATGTACTGGGAGGTCTCGGGCAATCCCAACGGCCGGCCCATCGTCTTCCTGCATGGCGGGCCGGGGGCCGGGGCCGGGCCGGACCATCGGCGCTTCTTCGATCCGCGCCACTACCGCATCGTCGTCTTCGACCAGCGCGGCGCCGGGCGCTCGACACCGCTGGGCGAGCTGGCCGACAACACCACCCAGCACCTGATCGCCGATATCGAGCGGCTGCGCGACCACCTGGGCATCATGCGCTGGCATGTCTTCGGCGGGTCCTGGGGCTCCACCCTGTCGCTCGCCTATGCCCAGGCCCATCCGGAGCGGGTCTCCGCGCTGATCGTGCGCGGCATCTTCCTGGGCAGCCAGGCGGAGATCGACTGGTTCCTCTACGGCATGGGCAAGGTCTTCCCGGAGAACTGGCGCAACTTCGCCGCGGCGGTGCCGGAGAGCGAGCGCCACGACCTGCTGGCGGCCTACCGCAAACGCCTCAACGACCCCGACCCCAAGGTGCACCTGCCGGCCGCACGGGCCTGGAGCATCTACGAGGGCAGTTGTTCCACCCTGCTGCCGAACCCGCAGACCGTGGCGGCCTTCGGCGAGGAACGCCACGCCCTGGGCCTGTCGCGCATCGAGGCGCACTACTTCGAGAACCACATCTTCCTGGCCGAGAACGCCCTGATGGACGGGCTGAACCGGATCCGCAACATCCCGGCGATCATCATCCAGGGGCGCTACGACCTGGTCTGCCCCATCGCGACAGCCGATGCCCTGCACCGCGCCTGGCCCGAGGCCGACTACCTGGTGGTGCCCGATGCCGGCCACTCGGCCATGGAGCCCGGCATCCGCCGCGCCCTGGTCGCCGCCACCGAACGCTTCAAGGGCATGGAGTAGGCTGCGCCGGCAGTAGAGCATGCCAAGCGCGACCGTTACCCCGGCCGTCATCCCGGGCCGTCATCCCGGGCCTGACCCGGGATCCATTGCGCCGCTTGCATGATGTCTCCAGGCAGGGACCGGACACGGCGCCGGCATGGACCCCGGATCAAGTCCGGGGTGACAGCATGGTTGATCCAGGCGCTTCGGACTCCGCCTCCATTGCGCAAGCCACCGCTTTGGCCTATCTCTGGGGCGCGTTCCCGGGCACCGGGAACGGCCGCTGCGTGGCCCCGTAGCTCAGCCGGATAGAGCGGCAGATTCCTAATCTGTAGGTCGCAGGTTCGAATCCTGCCGGGGTCACCACCTTTCAGCCGACATCCGAAACGAGTGCGCCTGGGAGCGCCCTGCCAACCATGATGCGTCTCCAGCCATGATGATGCGTCTTCTGTGGATCGCCTTCGGGCTGCTGGGGGCCGGGGCGGTGGCGCTGGGCGCCTACGGCAGCCATGGCGCCGCCTTTGCCGATGCCTATGCCGCCGAGCTGTTCGACACGGCGCTGCGCTTTCACCTCTTCCATCTGGCGCCGCTGGGTTTGGCGGCGCTGACCGGCAGTTTCGCACCCCAGGTCGCCCGGCGCGCGGCCCTGGCCGCCCTGGCGCTGATCGCCGGCATGGCGCTGTTCAGCGGGACGCTCTACCTGCGAGCGCTCGGCCTGGCGGAGACCACGCTACCCCTGCCGCCGGCCGGCGGCTTTGCGCTGATGGCCGGCTGGCTGCTGCTGGCCTGGGCCGGCCTCGGCAGCCTTGCAAGACGCTGAGGGAGGAGTCTTCGTGGCGCGGATCCTGTTCATCACCCATCCCGAGGTGGTCATCGACCCGGAGGTCCCGGTGCCGGACTGGCCGCTCTCCGAAACCGGCATCGCCCGCATGACCGCCTTCGCCGAAAGCCCGGCCGTGGCCGGGGTGACGGCGGTCTGGTCCAGCGCCGAACGCAAGGCCCGCGACGGAGCGGCAATCCTGGCGCGGGCCCTGGGCCTGACACCGCAGGTGGAGCCGGACCTGCATGAGAACGACCGCTCGGCCACCGGTTTCCTGCCGCCGGATGCCTTCTGGCCGGTGGTCGAGCGTTTCTTTGCCGAGCCGGAGACCAGCGTCGAGGGCTGGGAACGGGCGGTGGACGCCCAGGCCCGGGTCGTCACGGCGATCGAGCGGATTCGCACCGCGGAGAAGACCCCGGGCGACATCGCCCTGGTCGCCCACGGCGGGGTCGGCGCCCTGGCGCTGGCCCACTTCAGCGGCAAGGCCATCGGCCGCGCCCACGACCAGCCGGGCGGCGGCGGCGGCAACCTCTTCGTCCTCGAGCGGGACAGCACCCACCTGCTGCAGGGCTGGCGCAGCATCGACGGCTGATTTCCCTGAACGCCACGCGCCGCAGCCGGGACTTCATTTTTTTGCCGATCCGCGCCAGGGTCCCAGCAGCGTCGCATGAGGCGCAGCGGGAGCGAGGCGGGGCGATGGATCTGAGCCTGAAACGGGTGATCATCTTCACCAGCGACATGGAGGCGCTGGCGCGCTTCTACGGCGGGACCCTGGGGCTGCCGGCCCTGGAGGACACACCGCGCTGGAAGCGCTTCGGCGCCGGGGCCATGGAGATCGCCCTGCACAATGGCTCTTCGATGCTGGGACGGCGCCCGCCGAAGCTGGTGTTCTACGCCGCCGACGTCGCAGCCGCCCGCACGGCACTCAATGCCCGCGGGGCCGGGCTGGGCGCGGTGAAGGAGGCCGCCGGCTTTCAGATCTGCGACGGCAAGGACCCGGACGGCAATCCGATTCAGATCTCCAGCCGGCCGTAGGTTGGACGCGCGTCAAGTGGGGCTCGTCAGGGCTGGGACGCTCTGCTATAGAGCGCGCGCTCGCAAACCGAATTCAAGTGAGTTCAAGTTTAGGGGGGAAAGAAGCGATGGATGTAAAGGGGTTGGCCGCGGTGGTCACCGGCGGCGGATCGGGTCTGGGCGCGGAGACGGCGCACCATCTGGCCAAGGCCGGGGCCAAGGTGACGGCACTGGACCTGAACGGCGAGGCCGCGGAAACCGTCGCGAAAGAGATCGGCGGCCTGGGCCTGGCCTGCGACGTCGCCAGCGCCGAGAGCGCGGAGGCCGCAATGGCCCAGGCGCGCGAGGCCCACGGCCCCTGCCGGGTGCTGGTGAACTGCGCCGGGATCGCCCCGGCCAAGCGCATCGTCGGGCGCGACGGGCCGATGCCCCTGGAGTTCTTCGAGAACGTCATCAAGGTCAATCTGATCGGCAGCTTCAACCTGCTGCGCCTGGCCGCCGCGGAGATGCTGGGCGCCGAGCCGGTGAACGAAGACGGCGAGCGCGGCGTGGTGATCTCCACCGCCTCCATCGCCGCGGTGGAAGGCCAGCTCGGCCAGGTCGCCTACGCCGCCTCCAAGGCCGGGATCAACGGCATGATGCTGCCGGCAGCGCGGGAGTTCGCCAAGAACGGCGTGCGCGTGCTGACCATCGCCCCCGGCCTGATCGGGACCCCGCTGCTGCTGAACATGCCCCAGGAGGTGCAGGACAACCTGGCCGGCCAGGTGCCCTTCCCGCACCGCTTCGGCCACCCGGGCGAGTTCGCCCGCCTGGTGATCCACATCTGCGAAAACACCATGTTGAACGCCGACACCATCCGCCTGGATGGCGCCATGCGCATGCAGTAGGGCTTCGCGGAGACCCGCGGCACATCAAGCGCGCAGAGGTGCACCTCTCCCTCCTGCAGACGGTGCTTTGCGTCTGCCGGTGTCGGGAACGCAGCACCGCTAGCCCCATGCTTTGTCCGTCATACTCGGGCTTGTCTCGGGTATCCATGGCGGCGGCGGTCCTGGACTTCTTCGGCAGGGGTTCCGGCGGGCGGTCCAATGGACCCTCGGGACAAGCCCGAGGGTGACAGCCAGAAAGAATGAGCGTCTTGCAACACTCCACACCCCCTCCCGGCTGAGGAGAGCAACACCCGGGCCCAATCAGCCGGCGTAGGCCTCGATGCGCTTGGCCAGCGTGACGTCGAGTTCGGAGAGGCCGCCGCAGTCGTGGGTCGTCAGGGTGATCTCCACACGATTGTAAACGTTGAACCATTCCGGGTGATGGTTGAGTTTCTCGGCCGCCAGGGCGACCCGGTTCATGAAGCCCCAGGCCTGGTTAAAGGACTTGAACTGGAATGTCTTTTTGAGGGCATCGCGGCCCTCGACCGGGGCCCATCCGGGCAGCACCTCCGGCAGAGAGGCCCGCTCCTCCTGGCTTAGCTTCTCGACCATGGTCTGGCTCCCCACGAAAAAGTTGGCCGGGTTAAGGTTAATCGAAAGTGACTCTGCTTGGACTCCCGGTCAAGGCAGGCTAGGGTGGCCCCAGAGAGAGGCGATAGGAACCGTTATGGCACGCTTGCACGACATCGGGCGCTACACCACCCCGCCCGAGACCCAGCACCTGGAGGCCCTGGCCCGCGAGGCCTATGCCACCATCCCCGCGGACCTGCGCGATGCGCTGGGCAACGTGGTGATCCATGTCCTGGATTTCCCCGACGACGAGACGTTGGAGGAGATGGATTGCGAGTCGCCTTTCGACCTGCTGGGGCTCTACCGCGGCACCAACCTGCTGACGAAGTCCTCCATGGATTCGCCGGAAGACATGGACATGATCTTCCTCTATCGCCGACCGATCCTGGACTACTGGTGCGACAGCGGCGAGGACCTGGCCGACGTGGTCAAGCATGTGCTGATCCACGAGATCGGCCACCACTTCGGCTTCTCCGACGACGACATGGAGCACATCGAGCGCTATCCCGGCGGCGCCGCGTCCTGACCGCCAGCTCCTGACCGACGGCTCCTGACAGCCGGCTCCTGACAGCCGGCTCCTGACAGCCGGTTCCCGACAAACAGCCAAACGGCCCGCCTGACGGACGGGCCGTTTTCCTTTGCAGGGGTGACGCGCGCCCTGTTTTAGGCGAGCGGAAAAGACCCCCCTCCCCGGACCTCTCGTCGAGACGGGGAGAGGGAAGGACCCGCCCCTGGTGAAAATCGGGCGGGAGGGTGAGGGGGAGAGCGCGGATTGCAGGGTCCCCGCGGTCCTCACCCGTTTGGATCAGCTCTCCGCTGCGACGAACCCCAGGGCCTGCTGCGCCGTGCGCTTGCTGTGCTTGCGTTTCAGGGGTTCGTGCAGGAAGCGGTTCACCGCCGCCAGCATGTCCGCCGCCCAGGGCGCCGCCGGATCGGCGGTGATCTCCTCCTTGGCCGCCGAGAGCAGCTTCACCAGGTGGACCGAGACGATGTACTCCGGCTGCGCATGGTCGAAGAGGGCGCGCATTTCGCGCTCGAAGAAGGCGTCCGGATCGTCGACCTGCCAGCGTCCGGCATCGTAGCTGCGGTCGACGTAGGCCGCGTTGCGGCCGATGAAGCAGCCGATCTGCAGCAGCCCCTGCGGCCAGAGCCGGGGATGGCGGCTGCAGAGCACCCGCACAGCGTTGCTGAAAGTTATCGCGTGGGTGAAATCCAGCCAGCCGACGTTGTGGGAGACGCCCCGGTCGGTGGCATCGGCGACCGGCAGGTCGAACTGCAGGAAGTCAGCCGAGGCGGCCCCCACCAGCGCGTCGTACAAGGCCTTGCGGTTGCCCGAGGAGCGCAGGATGCGCTGCATCACCTTGGGCACGGAAAGCCGGCGCAGGTCCTCCGCCGTGACCGCTTCGCCGCCTTTCCCATCCCAGGCCGACAGCGCCTCGCCGTAGGCGCGGAACTCAGGGATCAGGTCTTCGCGCGTCGCATAGACCAGGGAGCGCACGAGATTGCAGAGCAGCGGCTCGGCGCTGGCCGGGCCCAGGCGGTCGATGAACTGGCCGGTCTTGTAGACGTAGATCGCGGCATGGCCGAAGTCCTGGTAGTGGGCCAGGGCGGCTTCGGCCAGCGGCGCCTCCAGGTCGCGGAAACCGAGCCCCTTGTCGAGGGCGCCGCGCAGCAGCGCGATGGCCGCCGCCTCGTCCTCCGCCTCGATGGCGGCAACGAGAGACGCCGGGTCGTAGGGCCGGCTCTCCGTCGGGAAGGGATAGCTGGGCTCGCGCAGAGAGTCCCAGGCCAGGTGGCCGACGACCTCCAAGAGCGGCACCAGGCGCTCCGGCTCGCTGGCGGCCAGATCGTCGCGCAGAGCCAGCCAGTCGGGCGCGGCAGCGTGGGCATGGGTGGTGCCGAACTCGAAGCGGTCGGCGGTCCAGTCCAGCGCACCGCGCAGCCCGTCCAGCGGGTCCGCCTTGGCCTGCTGCAGGCGCGACAGCTCGCGCGCCATGCGGTCGTATTCGTGGCGCCTGAAGGAACGGCGCAGACTCTCCAGTGCCGCGGCCCGGCGTTCCTCCAGCGGCGGATCGCTGAGGTCGAGCCAGACTTCTCCGTCAACGATCTCCACCGGGTAGCGCCGCAATTTGTCGCCGCCCACCAGGGTCTCGCCGCCCTCCAGATCGAATTTCCAGTTGTGCCAGTTGCAGGTGAGGATGCAGCCCCCGCCGTCCGCACCTTGGGTAAGCTTGCCTTCCATCAGGGGAAAGCCCTCGTGCGGGCAGCGGTTGTTGCAGGCGTAGACACCGCTTTCGCCGGCGAAGACGGCGATCTGCTTGCTGCCGGTCTTCAGCAGATGCCGGCCCTTGGCCTGCAGCTCCGCAAGCGTGCCGACCCTGATGCGGTTGCCGGGCGCGGCTTCATGCGCGGGCTTGCTTCGATCTTCGGTCGCGGGGGTGTCGGCAGCGAGCGCGCACATCGGGGCAGTCTCCTGAGTCTCGGTGGGCCGATATTCAAAAGGTTTTTCTTGAGAAATACTCTAGGCGCCGCCCTTGCCTTTCTCAAGAAAAAACTTTAGGTAATTGCCATGCCAAAAACCGCGGCCAAATCCAAGACCGGGTCCAAACCCAAAACTGGGTCCAAACCCAAAACCGGCAACAAACGCAGCCGGCGCGCCATCATCGACGCGCTGAAGCACAACGGCCCGCAGGACGCCGCCCGCCTGGCCGAGGGGCTCGGCATCTCCGCCATGGCCGTGCGCCAGCATCTCTACGAGCTGGAGGCCGAAGGTCTTGTGGACCACGCCGCCGAGGCGCGGCCGCTCGGACGCCCGGCGAAGCTCTGGGCGCTGACCCCTGCGGCCGACCGCTTCTTTCCCGACGGCCATGCGGAGCTGACCCTCGGCCTGATCGACTCCATGAAGCAGGCCTTCGGCGCCGAGGGCCTGGAGAAGCTGCTGGCAGTACGCGCGAAGGAGCAGGTCGCCGCCTACGGCGCGCGCATCGACCGTCAGCGCAGCCTTGCGGGAAAGCTGCGCGCCCTGGCCGAGATCCGCAGCGAGGAAGGCTATATGGCCGCGGTCGAGAAAACCGCGGAGGGCTACCTTTTCATCGAGAACCACTGCCCCGTCTGCTCGGCGGCCGCGGCCTGTGCCGGGCTCTGCAAGTCGGAGCTGGAGGTCTTCCGCGCGGCCCTGGGCGACGGGGTGACGGTCGAGCGCACCGACCACATCCTCGCCGGCGCCCGCCGCTGCGCCTACCGCGTCACACGGCGCGGCTGAAGACGCGGCTGGAGGCGCGGTTTCAGACCAGCTTGCCGACCCGCTTGCGCAGCTCCGGCAGCAGGTCGCTTTCGAACCAGGGGTTCTTTTTCAGCCAGGCGGTGTTGCGCCAGCTCGGGTGCGGCAGGGGCAGGAATTCCGGCAGGTAGTCGCGCCAGTGGCGCACTGTCTCCGTCAGCGTCTTCTGCCGCCGCCTGCCGAGGTACTGGGTCTGGGCGTACATGCCGACCAGCAGCGTCAGCTCCACATCCGGCAGGGCCGCGCGCAGCGGCGGATGCCAGAGCGGCGCGCACTCCGGGCGCGGCGGCTTGTCGCCGCCCTTGGCATCGACGCCGGGGTAGCAGAAGCCCATGGGCACGATGGCGACGCGTGTGGCGTCGTAGAAGACCTCCTCCTCCATCGCCAGCCAGTCGCGCAGGCGCAGGCCCGAACGGTCGTTCCAGGGAATGCCGCTTTCGTGCACCCGCGTGCCCGGCGCCTGGCCGATGATCATCAGCCGCGCCGCCGGTTCCGCCCGCAGCACCGGTCGCGGACCCAGCGGCAGATGCGCGGCGCAGACGCGGCAGGCGCGCGCCGCCGCGACGATCTCCGCCAGGCCGGCGTCTGCATCGAAGACCGGCGGCGCTGGGGCCTTCCCCGAGGTCTTGGTTTTTGTCTTACCAGCCATCTTTCAGGATCCGCTCGACAAAGGCCGGCACGACCTCGGTCGCCGGCCCGTAGTGGGCCTCATCGAACAGCGGATGCCCTTCGGAGGGTTCCAGGTTCAGTTCCACCGTGTGCGCCCGCCCGTTGCTTCGCGCCTCCGCCACGAAGCCGGAGGCCGGGTAGACGTTGCCGGAGGTGCCGATCGATACGAAGAGGTCGCAGACACCCAGCGCGTCGTAGATGCGTTCCATTTCCATCGGCATCTCGCCGAACCAGACCACGTTCACCCTGAGGGTGCCGGCGGTGCCGCAGGCGGGACAGAGGCTGGCCAGTGTCATCGGCTCGTGCCAGGGACTGACGGCGCCGCAGGCCAGGCAGCGGGCTTTCAGCAGCTCGCCGTGCATGTGGATCAGCCCCTTGGAGCCGGCGCGCTCGTGCAGATCGTCGATGTTCTGGGTCACAAGAAGCATCTCGCCCGGCCAGTCCCGCTCCAGGCGGGCCAGGGCCTCGTGCGCGGCGTTCGGCACCACGGTCTGCGCCAGCAGACCGGCCCGGCGGTGATTGTAGAAGGCGTGTACCCGCTCCGGATTGCGGGCGAAGGCCTCCGGCGTGGCGACGTCCTCGATGCGCACCTGGGCCCAGATGCCGTCGGGGTCGCGGAAGGTGTCGAGGCCCGACTCCTTGGAGATGCCCGCCCCCGTTAGGATAACAATCCGCCGCTCTTCCATCTCCAACCTCAGCCCCGGGTCAAACGCCTGTCCGGGAGCCCCGAGTGCGGCGATTCCTTGCGGACACGATCCGCGGATGATAGATCACAACGGCCCGCAGGGGGCATCACCAATTCGTTTGTGACATCTTTAGATAGAATTCGCGTCCTGATCGTCTGCACGGGGAACATCTGCCGTTCGCCGACGGCGGAGGCGTTGCTGCGACACCATCTGGCGCAGGCCGGCCTCGATGACCGCGTTCATCTCGATTCCGCAGGGTTGGACGACTATCACGTCGGCGAAGCGCCATCGCACGAGGCCGTCGTCTGCGCCGCCGCGCGCGGCTATGACATCGGCGCGCTGCGGGCGCGGGCGTTGACGATCAGGGACTTTCACGACTTCGACCTGATCCTGGCCATGGACCGGGGCCATCTGCGCAGGCTGCAGCGGCTCTGCCCGGCAGGGGCGGGCTGCCGCCTCGGCCTGTTCCTCGACGTGCGGGCACAGGGCGGCCCAGGGGGCGGCCCAGGGGGCGGCCCAGAGACCGGCGAAGTCGCCGATCCCTACTACGGAACCCTGGCCGACTACGAAGTCATGCTGGACTTGATCGAGGCCGCGACGCCACTCTGGGTCGAGGCGTTCAAACGAAACGCTTCGGCCAAACAGAACGATCCGGCAGGCGATGGATTCCCCCTCGGGCGCAGCTAGCCCCTCTCCCGACCTCTCCCTCGAAGACCGCATCGCGGCGCTCACCGGCAGCCGCGTGACGGCGCTGACCCCGCTGCTGGGCGGCTGCGTGGCGGAGGTCCTGCGGGTTGACCTGGAGAACGCCGCGCCGATGGTTGCAAAGGTCGCCGCCGAGGGCGGCCTCGCCGTCGAGGGCTTCATGCTCGGCTACCTGGCCGAGCGCAGCGCCCTGCCCGTACCGCGGACGCACGAAGTCTCCGAAACCCTTCTGCTGATGGACTTCGTCGAGAATGATGGCGCCGGCGATCCGCTCGCCGCGGAGGAGCACGCAGCCGACTGCCTTGCCGCCCTCCACGCCGTCACCGCCCCCGCCTTCGGTTTCGAGCGCGACACGGTCATCGGCGCGCTGCCCCAGCCCAACCCCTGGACCGAGAACTGGTGCGACTTCTACCGCGACCAGCGCCTGCTCGCCATGGGCCGCATCGCGATGGACTCCGGGCGCCTGCCCCTGGAGACCTTCCGGCGGCTGGAGGCCTTCTGCGGCAGGCTGGAGCGCTTCATCGAGCAGCCGCCGCGGCCGGGTCTGGTGCACGGCGACGTCTGGGCCGGCAACGTCCTCTTCAAAAGCGGCCGGGTCGCCGCCTTCATCGACCCAGCACTCTACTTCGCCGATCCCGAGGTGGAGATCGCCTACATCGAGTGGCTGTCCACCTTCGGGCCGGCCTTCCACCGGCGTTACCAGGCCCAGCGCCCGATGCGGCCCGGCTATCGCGAAGCCCGGCGCGACATCTACAACCTCTTTCCTACGCTCGTTCACACGCAGATCTGTGGACCCCCCTATGCGCAAATGGTGGGAGACATCCTGAAGCGCTACGGCTAGACAGGGGTATGAGCCAGGGTGCAGCACAGCCCGCGGCCGGCGATCGGGTCGGTTTCGGCATTGCCTGCGCCGTCATCGGCCTGTTCGGCATGGCGGTGATGGATGCCTGTGCCAAGTTCCTGGGCGCGGGCTATGCCATCAGCCAGATCATCCTGGCGCGCAACGCCATCGGCCTCCTTACCATCCTGGCCTTTGTGCTGGTCGCCGGCGGCGGTCTCGCCAGCCTGAGGCCAAAGCGCCCGTCGCTGCTGATCGCCCGCTCCGCCGCCAACCTGGGCGCCGCCTTCCTGTTCTTCACAGGGCTGCGCTACCTGCCGCTGGCCGACGCCTTTGCCATCGCCTTTGCCGCACCGCTGTTCATCACCGCGCTGTCTGTGCCGGTGCTGGGCGAGCATGTCGGCATCCGGCGCTGGGCAGCCGTCGTTTTCGGCTTCATCGGCGTGCTGGTGGTCGTTCAGCCGGGCACCGCCACCTTCCGCGTCGAGGCGCTGCTGCCCCTGGGCGCGGCGCTGAGCTACGCCATCGCCATGCTGATCGGGCGCAAACAGACCAAGTACCTCACCACCTCGGCGATCCTCTTCTGGCCCAGCCTGATCGCCGTCGGCGTGACCGCGCTGATGATGCCGGTCCAGTGGCAGACACCAAGTCTGCCGGACTTCGGGCTCTTCGTGTTCATGGGTGTGATCGGGACCGCAGGGATGATGCTGATCACCCAGGGCTACCGCTTCGCCCCTGCAGCGGTCATTGCGCCCTTCGACTATTCGGTTCTGCTCTGGGGCGTCATTTTCGGCTGGGTGATCTGGCGCGACGTGCCCGGCCCCAATGTCTGGATCGGCTCGGCCATTCTGATCGCCAGCGGCCTCTACATCCTGCACCGCGAGACCCGCAAGCCCAAGCCGGTGCAGCCGTCGGCAGGACCGCTGGGTCCCACCTCCTGAAGCGCTGGGTATCAAGCGAATCCGGCAGTGCCGGGACGGAAACCCGCCCCGGCGCCTGCCATTCACTACGGTAAGCGCTAGACCGCCGTGTTCAGCAACACCGTGATGTCGTCGTCGATGGAGACCTGAACACCGGCATCGTTGACATAGGTGCTGAAACCAGCGACCGAGCCCTGCAGCCCCCAGGTCCCGCCGGCACCGCTGTTGAGGGCCACCATGTCGCCAACATCGCCGGCAATCTCCAGCACGCCGTCGCCGACCATGGAGAGAATGTCGCCGGCATCCAGCGCAATCGCGTCGTCACCGGCGGCGTCGGTCATCTCGATGCGTTCGAAGCCCGACCAGACGTCGGTGAGGGCGGAGAAGTCGATGACACCGTCGAGCGATCCGTCCTCGCGGTCGTTGGCCGGCAGCAGGTCGACGAGCAGGGTGTCGACACCGGCGCCGCCGTCGACGGTTCCTCCGGCCCCGGCGTTGTGATCTTCGGCATCGAAGACCACGCGGTCGCTTCCCGCGCCGCCGTCGATCTGGTCGACCCCGGCGCCGCCGTCGATCAGGTCCTGGCCGCCGCCGCCGTAGACGCTGTCGGCCCCGTCACCGCCGAAGAGGGCATCGTCGCCGCCATTCTCTTCGCTGCCGTTGGCATCGCCGAACATCAGATCGTCGCCCGCACCACCGAGCAGCGTGTCGTCGCCGCCGTTTTCGGAAGTGGCCGCCCCGGCCCCCAGGACCAGGCCGTCGCCGGCGAGGGTGTCGTTGCCCTCACCACCGTCGATGAGGTCGTTGCCGCCGTCGTACGACACGGCACTGGCGCCCTGCAGGGCCAAGACATCACCGGCGACGAGATCATCGCCGATGCCGCCCCTAAGAGTGTCGTTGCCGCCCGCGACCGCCAAGGCCCAACCACCGGCCTCTTCGCCCATGGCCAGCACGTCGCCGGACAGCGTGTCCGCGCCGCCGCCGCCGATTATGGTGTCAAAGCCCCCATTGTAGGACGTCGCGTGGGGGCCGTAGCGGCTCAGCGCCTCGCCTGCGATGGCATCGCCGTCAGCGGCGCCTCTGATGGAGTCGTGTCCCCCGCCGTCGACAAAGGCATGACCGTAGACGCCCAGGGCATCGCCGGCCGCGATCGTTATGCCGGTGCCACCCAGAATGGTGTCGTTCCCGCCGTTCGTGACATCTGCGGCGCCGACCCCGGCCCCGTCGCCTGAGATCCAGTCCATTCCGGCAAAGCCGTAGATGGTGTTATCGATACCGTCGTTCATCACGACATCGCCGAAGACCGTATCTTCGCCGAGAAAGTTGTCGAACTGGTCGCCCCAGATGAGGGCCATCGCCTGTTGGACAGGCGGGTTCTGGAGGATGTCGAGGTCGGGCTGCGGCGCGTCGGCGAGCGGTGGAACGATGATCGTGGCCTGAGCAACAGTCTCAGGTTTGTCAGGGAGATCAGGCAGAACCACAAGAGAGCTGCTGCCGGGCAAGGCTACTGCATCATCCTCAAGCCATGGAAAGAGGATGTCCGGGTAGATATAGACATCTGTCATGCATCGGTTCCTGGGTTGACCAGCAAAGCCAGGGTGCTTTGCTGGGGCGCCTATCCCGGTCGGCGACTTTGGTAGTCCACCCCTGGAACCTCAGGTTGGATAAACCCTTCCTGCCTCGACATCAAGGGAACAGCAAGTCCGCTGCCATTTCTTTCGTGGTAGTGGCTCGGCCTCCGCAGGCTTTGTCGACACGTCGTCCCTTACGCCCAGCCCACACAGGACACAGATGACCCCGGCCCCGAAGCAGAAACTCCGGGGCCGGACCGTCGGCGCGCTAAAGCAATCTACACAACGGTGTTCAGCATCACGGTGAGTTCGTTTTCGACGAGAAGCTGTACACCGCCGCCGTTCACATAGGTCGTGTAGGCGGCACCGACGTTCTGCACGTCCCAGTCGCCGGCCACACCGCTCTGCAGATAAACGCTGTCCCCGATGTCGCCTTGGATCTCCAGGACCGCACCATCGCCCATGTCGAGGATGTCGGCGGCATCGAGGGCCAGGGCATCGCCACCCGCCCCATCGGTCATGCTGATCCGCTCGAAGCCTGACCAGGCGTTGTTCAAAGCAGACAGGTCGACGATCCCGTCGAGCGTCCCATCCGCACCGTCGTTGGCATTGTTCAGATCGACAAGGAGCGTGTCGAAGTCGCTGCCGCCGTCGACGGCATCTGCGCCGCCAAGGTGGTCGTCGGCATCGAAGACGATATGATCCGCACCACCGTCACCAATGATGCGGTCGATTCCCGCGCCGCCATCGAGAATATCCGTCTCGACTCCGCCCTCCAGGGTATCGTCGCCGTCGCCGCCGAAGAGCTGCTCGTTGGCGCCGGCGCCGGCGGCCAGGAAGTCGTTGCCGCCGCCGCCGAACAGCGTGTCGGTCCCGAAACCGCCGATGATGGAGTCATCACCACCATTCGCGTCAGTCCCGTTCGAGTCGCCATAGATCAAGTCGTTGCCCGAACCGCCCCACAGCGTATCGTTGCCGCCATCGGTCGAAGCAGCGGATCCGCCGGTTCCGGCATAGGCATCCCCTGCAATGGTATCGTTGCCCCAACCGCCGTAAATGAAGTCGTCACCGCCGTTCTCGGAAACCGCGTTGTCGCCATCCAATGCAAGCGCTTCCCCGGACAGCAGGTCGTCGTCTTCACCACCGTCGATGAAATCGTCCCCACCGTTCTCGGACTGTGCGGTACCGCCGGCAGTTCCGACCGGCAGGCTGAGTGCGTCGCCGGCCACGGTGTCGAAACCCTCACCGCCATAAAGCACGTTATCCCCGTCACCCGTGGCGGTCGCATTCAGCGAGGCGAAGCCGACACCGCCGGCGAGCGCCCCACCGGAAATCATGTCGTGGCCGAGCCCGCCATAGATCAGGTCGCTGCCGCCAGCGGTCGAAATGGCATTGAAGTCCAAGGAAGCGGCATCGCCGGTGAGGATATCGGATCCGGAGTCACCATAGATCGTATCGTCGCCGCCATGGTCGGATACAGCAGCGCCGCCATGGGCGTCGCCGGTTATCACATCGTTGTCGTAGCCCCCGCTCAAAAAGTCATCGCCACCGAGATACGATTCAGACTCGAGGTTCTGGCCGTCGCCGCCAGCATCACCGATCAGAGTGTCCTGGCCGCTGCCGCCGTACAGCGTGTCGTCACCGCCGCCGAAGGCTTCGGCGGACCCCAAGCTTTTGTTGGTCAAGGCATCGCCGGACATGATGTCGTTGCCGCCGTCACCGTAGATTAGATCGTCGCCGCCAGCGGACACCTCGGCGTCGTTGAACATTGCGACAGCCAGAGCATCACCGGCCACGACGTCGGCACCGCCGCCGGTGCGGATGTTGTCATCACCGTCAAGACCGCTGTCTGCCTGGCCGGGATCGGCACCCTGAGCGCCCCAGATGACCAGGGCATCGCCCGACACGGTATCGTCGCCGTCTTGAGAGTTGATGTAGTCATCGCCCCCGAGTTCGCTGTCTGCTTGGCCGCCGTGCAGGGCCATCGCGTCACCGGCAATCAGGTCGCTGACATCATCTCCGATGATCAGGTCATCGCCCCCATAATAGGAGATTGCCTCGCTAATGAGACTGAATGCATCGCCGCTGATATAGGCCGGCCCGGTGTCGCCTCTGATCGTGTCGTTGCCGCCCCACTCCGACGTCGAAAAGAAGATGGCCATGGAGTCTCCGGAGATCACATCGAAGCCCCCGTATCCGCGAATGCTATCGTCTCCCCCTTCGTCGAGATGACTGCCTGCACCCAGCACATCGAGCACAAGGTCCTCGGCCAGATAATCCAGTCCGTCGGTTCCGGAGATGGTTGCAAAGGATGGCGCTGCCGGGTTCTTGATGCCGCCGGGCATCGCCGGACTTGGATCGGCCTCCGGGACGCTGCCATTGGCGATGTCTTCGACAAGCTGCAGGAGGAAGAAGCTGTCTTGGGAGCTGTCAGATCGAAAGTCCAGGGGAATGAACTTTTGGGACATGCTGTCGGGTCTCCAGGTTGGCATGGAAACGCGCAACGTGTTCCGGCGGTAAAACCCACAACGCGCTTCCGGCGGCCGCCTCTCCCATCGCACAAAGCGCGGCAGCACACCGGTGATCCACCCCTGGACCGAGTCACACGATAGATCGAATTTGATTCATTATTATGAACGAATCCCTAACATCTCCACGCGCGGTTCCCGGGAGAGTCGGAACTCGGGTCTCGGAAAGCGGACTGACCGCTTCGGCAGCGCCGATGGCGATCTCTTGGGCAAGGGGATTTGGGGTGTTTGCCAAAGGGCTCCGGGCACGGCGGCACGCCCGAAGCAAGGGTCCGGCGGGTTCCGCTAGACGGCGGTGTTCAGCAGCACGGTGATGTCACTGTCGATGGTGATCCGTACTCCGGCGTCGTTGACGTAGGAGCTGAAGTCCGGCGCCGCGCCTTCCAGCGCCCAGTCGCTGGCTGCGGCACTTTGCAGATGCACGGTGTCGCCCAAATCGCCAAGAACGACCAGCGCACTGCCATCGGCCATGTCGATGATATCGGCTGCATCCAGCGCCACGGCGTCGTTCCCGGCGCCGTCGCTCATGTCGAGGACCTCGAAGCCCGACCAGATGTTATCGAGGTTCGACAGATCGATAATCCCGTCCAGCGTTCCGTCTTCGCCGTCGTTGACGGCGGTCATGTCGACCAGGAGGGTATCGAGACCCTCCTCGCCATCGACGTTTGCCTGATTGACGTTCTGGTCGGCCGCATCGAAGACCACCCGGTCGTCCCCGGACCCGCCAAAGATGCGGTCGGCCCCAGCCTCGCCGTCGAGCCAGTCGTTTTCCGAACCGCCGTAGAGATCATCGTTGCCGCCGCCACCGTAGAGCGTGTCCATGCCCCCGTCGCCGTGCAGGTCGTCGTTGCCGCCGTTGATGTCGACCCCGTTGCTGTCGCCGTAGATGAGGTCGTTGCCCTCTCCACCATGAATATTGTCGTAGCCGCCGTTGGTAGAGGTGGCCAGGCCGCCGCCCTGGGCGTAGGCATCGCCTGAGATAGTGTCGTCACCCGCCCCACCATCGATGTTGTCGTCATCGTTGCTGTTGGATTCTGCATCGGCCCCCATGAGGCCCAGGGCTTCGCCGACGAGGAGATCGTTGCCAAGGCCTCCTTGTATGTTGTCTTCACCGGCCGAATTGGCTGTCGCAGTGCCGTTGCTGCCGATGGCGAGCACTTCGCCGGCAATGGTGTCATTGCCATTCTCGCCAATGAGATTGTCCTCCTCACCGCCGTCCACGGTCACCGAGAAGCCCAGGGCGGCGCCGGCGATCATGTCGTCGCCCCAGCCGCCATAGATCCTGTTACCACCGCTGTTGAGGACATCGCCGCCGACCCCGAAATCGATGAGATCGCCGGCGAGCGTGTCATCGCCCCAGCCGCCATAAAGCGTGTCGCTGTATTCAGAGGCTGATGTTGTGACGACGGCGGTGTTCTCGCCGAAGACACCCCCGGAAATGACGTCGTTGCCCAAACCGCCGTAGAGAAGGTCATGGGCGATGGCGAAGGGATTCGCCGTGGCCGTGGCTTCAGTGCCGCCGATGGCCATGACGTCGCCGGCGATGCTGTCGTTGCCGATACCGCCGTAAATCGTATCGGCGCCGACCTCGACAGCCTCGGCAAGGCCGCCGTCCATGACCAGCGCGTCGCCGGAGAGGACGTCGTCGCCGTCATCCCCGAACAGAAGGTCGTCACTTCCGTTGGCAACCACGGCGTCACCGTTCAGCGACAAGGCATCGCCGGCCATCGTGTCCGCGCCGCCGCCGCCATAAAGCGTGTCGTGCCCTCTGCCGGTGACGTCGATGGTCGACGCAAGTCCTTCGGTCACGACCAGTGCGTCGCCGGACATGACATCCCCGTCCTCGTCTCCGAACAGGAGATCGTTGCCACCATCGGTGACCGAAGCGTCGCCGGCATGCGAGAGAGCATCGCCGGCCATGCTGTCCGCACCGGCGCCGCCATAAAGCGTGTCATTGGCGGCCGTGTCGTCGCCGAGGTTATTTGCAAAGCTCTCGCCGTCGGCGGCGGCGGGAACGCCAACAAGCGCGGCCACCAGGGCGTCGCCGGACATCATGTCGTTGCCCCCGGCGCCATAGAGCAGGTCGTTGCCGCTCGGGGACGCGGAAGCGAAGGCATAAACGCCCGCCTCCACCAGTCTCAGCGCGTCGCCGGAGATGAAGTCGCCTTCGTCCTGGCCGTAGACAACGTCGTCGCCGCCGCCGTCCACCGAGGCGTCGCCGAGGATGCCCAGGGCATCGCCGGCCAGCACGCCGATGCCCAGGCCGCCGTAAAGCGTGTCATCGCCGCCGTCTATCGCCAGACCGCTGCCGAACCCCGCGGCATCGCCGGAGATCACATCGAGATTGCCGCCGTAGCCGTAGAGAACGTCGTCGGCCCCGCCGTCCAGTGAGGCGTCCCCGAACACCGTTTCCTCCCCCAGGAAATCGTTGTTGTCGGTGCCTTCGATCAGAGCGAGAGGGATCAGGGTCGGGGTCGTCACCTGGTCGGGCAGGACGCCGGAGGCGGCGCTGCGGGCCGGCGCTCCGGACTCGCCGGGGATCAGGTCGATCAGGTCGTCGGGAACGGCGCCCGTGCCGGCGCCGGAGGGAAGCTGTGTATCGGACATGGAATCGGGTCTCCAGGTGAAACCGGAACCGCAGTCAGCGTTTCCGGTGACGCACCTCTCCCGATCCGACAGCGCGGCGATGCGTCGGTGGTCCACCCCTGGGCCTGAGATACAACTTAACGTTTATTAGAATGGAGTAAATAAAAGTTTTTTGGAATCTGGCGCCTAGGGCAGAACCGGGCCGAAGTCGGGGCTGAAGGGGCTCCGGGCACGGCGGCACGCCCGAAGCGAGGGTCCGGCGGGGTCCGCTAGACGGCGGTGTTCAGCAGCACGGTGATGTCGTCCTCGACGAGGAGCTGCACGCCGCCATCATTGGCATAGGTGGTAAAGCCGCCACCACTGCCCTGAACCTCCCAGTCATTTGCGACGGCGCTTTGCAGATGCAAGCTGTCGCCGACATCGCCGAAGACCTGCAGCGTACCGTCGCCCGTCATAGTGAGGACGTCGGCGGCATCCAGGGCTATGGCGTCGTTGCCCGCCCCGTCTTCCATCCCGAGGAATTCGAAACCCGACCAGATGTTGTCGAGGCCGGAGAAGTCGATGATGCCGTCGAGGGTTCCGTCCTCGCCGTCGTTGGCGGCTGTCAGGTCGACCAAGAGGACATCGAAATCGTCCTCGCCGTCGACACGTGCCTGATTGGCGTTCTGGTCGGCCGCATCGAAGATCACCCGGTCGTTGCCGATGCCGCCGAAGATGCGGTCGGCGCCGGCGCCGCCGTCGAGCCAGTCGGCCCCTCTGCCCCCATAGAGCTCATCGTTGCCGCCACCGCCGTAGAGCGTATCCATGCCTTCGCCGCCTAACAGTTCATCGTCGCCGCCGTCGACATCGATGCCGTTGGTGTCGCCGTAGATGAGATCGTTGCCCTCTCCGCCATGAAGGCTGTCGTTGCCGCCGTTGGTGGAACTGGCCAAGCCGCCGCCCTGGGCGTAGGCGTCGCCGGCGATCGTGTCGTCGCCCGCGTCGCCAAAGACAACGTCGTCTCCGCTGTCGGTGGCATCCGCATCGGCCCCGGTCAGCCCGATGGCTTCGCCGGCAAGAAGGTCGTTGCCGAGGCCGCCATGTATGCTGTCTTCACCGCCCTCGTCTACCGTCGCGGAACCGCCGACGCCGACGGCGAGGGCCTCGCCCGCGACGGCATCGTCGCCGGCGCCGGCGAGGACATCGTCCGCCGCTCCGCCGGACACCGTGACCGAAAAGCCCAGGGCGGCGCCGGCGATCACGTCGTCACCCGAACCGCCGTAGATCGTGTTTTCTCCGGCGCCCGAGACCTCGCCGCCGGCCCCGAAATCGACAAGGTCGCCGGCGATTGTGTCGCTGCCCGGGCCGCCATAGATCGCATCGCTGCCGCCCGTTGACGTGGTGAGGACAGTGGCGCCCTGTCCAAAGACGTCACCGGCAATGATGTTGTTACCCGAGCCGCCGTAGATCGTGTCGTCGCCGCTGAGGATGGACGCGGCAAAGTCTCCGTTGAGGACCAGCACATCGCCGGCAATCACATCATCGCCTTCCTCCCCATAAAGCAGGTCGTTACCGGTGTTGGAAGCCAGGGCGCCGCTGCCGAAGTTCAGCGACAGGGAATCGCCGGCCATCGTGTCCGCGCCGGCGCCGCCGTAAAGCGTGTCATTGCCCCTGCCGTCGACGCTGCTTACTCCCGCAAGCCCTAGGTTTACGGTCAACACGTCGCCGGACATGACGTCCCCGCCTTCATCCCCGAACAGAAGGTCGTTGCCGCCATCGTCGCCTTCGACGCCACCGGCGTAACACAAGGCATCGCCGGCCATCGTGTCCGCGCCGGCGCCGCCGTAAAGCGTGTCATGACCCCTGTCCCTTTCGGCTTGGAAGAAGGCCAGCGCAATCCCTTCGGTTGCAACCAGGACGTCGCCGGACATGAGATCGCCGTCCCCACCCCCATACAACAGATCTTCACCCCCCTCTTTGACATCGGCAACGCCGGCGTGCGAGAGGCCATCGCCGGCCATCGTGTCCGCGCCGGCGCCGCCGTAAAGCGTGTCATGGCCGGCCATGTCGTGGCCGTCTGTCTCGTCGCCGACGTTGTCTGAAATGCTGTTGGAGCCCGTGTCATCAGGGACACCCACAATCGTGGCCACCATGGCATCGCCGGACATCATGTCGTCGCCCCCGGCGCCGTAGAGCACATCGTTGCCGCCCAGGGTCGCAACAGCCAAGGGCGAGGCACCCGGCTGCATCACCCCCAGCGCGTCGCCGGAGATGAAGTCGCCTTCGTCCTGGCCATAAAGAAGGTCGTCGCCACCGCCAAAGACCGAGGCAACGCCGTCTAGGCTCAGGGCGTCGCCGGCCAGCACGCCGATGCCCAAGCCGCCGTAGATCGTGTCGTCACCGCCGTCAATCGCCAGGGCGCTGCCGAAACCCGCGGCATCGCCGGAGATCACATCGAGGTTGCCGCCGTAGCCGTAGAGGACGTCGTCGGCGCCGCCGTCCAGGGAGGCGTCCCCGAACACCGTCTCCTCCCCCAGGAAGTCGTTGTTGTCGGTGCCTTCGATCAGGGCGAGAGGCATCAGCGCCGGGATCGTGACCTTGTCGGATGCCGCCGGGTCCTCGGCGGCTTCCCGTTCTTCGGGGGTCAGGTGGATCAGGTCGTCGGGAACGGCGCCCGTGCCGGCGCCGGAGGGAAGCTGTGTATCGGACATGGAATCGGGTCTCCAGGTGAACCCGGAACCGCTGGTGAGCGCTTCCGGTAACGCACCTCTCCCGATCCGACAGCGCGGCGATGCGTCGGTGGTCCACCCCTGAACCTGAGATACAACTTAACGTTTATTAGAAGGGAGTAAATAAAAGATTTTTGAAGTTTCCCGGTAAGCACCTGCAGCCATAGGATGCAGCGCCCGGCCAGCCGGTCAGCGCAACGGGTAGACCGCCTCGGCGGAGTAGATCGCGCCCTCGTGGGCGAGATAGCTGGAATAGAGGGTGAAGTCCCGCACCTCGAAGGGCTCTGCGCGGAACAGGGCGTGCTGCACCAGATACGCCTGCAGCCGCGTGCCGGGGCTGGACTTGAAGCGGGCCAGGGTCACGTGGGGTTTGAACTTGCGCTTCTCCGGCTCCAGGCCGGCGCGCTGCAGCGCCGTCTCGATCTTCGCCTGGAGGCGTTCCAGGGCGCCGTTGGCCTCCACCCCGACCCAGAGCGAGCGCGGCTTGCGGTCGTCGCCGAACTGGCCGACGCCGCGCAGGGCCAGCGGGAAGCGCGGTCCCTGGATACCGGAGAGCGCGGCATCCACGTCGTCGGCGGTATGGCCGTCGACCTCCCCGATGAAGCGCAGCGTCAGGTGCAGGTTGGCGGGGTCGACCCAGCGCGCACCGGGCAGACCGGAGGTCAGGCCGCAAAGCCGGTCACGCAGATCGGCGGGCAGGGACAGGGCAACGAACAAGCGCATGGCCGTGAACGACCTTCACAGGATGGGCGGGGTCCCGGGAGCCTAATCCGGCCGCGGGTCCCCGGGCGGCGGCCCGGGCCGGCGCCCTTCGCTTATGGGCAGGGATAGGTGTAGTTCTTGTGGATGCCCTCGATGCCGTTGAGGACCTCGTCACTGAGAACCACATCCTTGGCCGCCATGTCCAGCTTGAGCTGTTCCATTTTCGTGGCACCGATGATCGAGGCGGTGACGAAAGGCCGGGACAGCACGAAGGCATGGGCCAGATGGGCCGGATCCATCCCATGGTCGCGGGCCAGCTGCACATAGGCCGTGGTGGCGGCGTCGGCCTGGGGCCCCTGATAGCGGGTGTTGTCCGGCCAGAGCGTGCGCCGCGCGCCCTCCGGCCACTGACCGTCCAGGTACTTGCCGCTGAGGGTGCCGGCGGCCAGCGGCGCATAGGCCAGCAGGCCGCAATGCTCGCGCATCGCCACCTCCGCCAGCCGCGTCTCAAAGCTGCGGTTGAGCAGGCTGTAGGGATTCTGCACGGAAACGGCCCGCGGCCCGCGGCCGACTTCGGCGCCGGCGATGAAGCGCATCACACCCCAGGGGTTCTCGTTGGAGAGCCCCACCGTGCGCACCTTCCCGGCCTTCACCACGTCATCCAGGGCTTCCAGGGTCTCCTCGACGGGGGTCTCGTCAGCCCGGGGATTGTGGTGGTAGGCGAGGCCGCGGAAGTCGTTGGTGGCGCGGTCCGGCCAGTGGAGCTGATAGAGATCGATGTAGTCGGTCTTCAGGCGCTTCAGACTGGTGTCCACCGCGGCGGCGATGTGGTGCTTGTTGAAGCGGGTGTCGCCGCCGCGGATGTAGGGGAAGCGTTGCTTGTTGGGGCCGACGATCTTGGTCGCCAGCACCACCTTGTCGCGGTTGCCGCGGGCAGCGAACCAGTTGCCGATGATCTCCTCGGTCCGCCCGTAGGTCTCGGCCTTGGGGGCGATGGGATACATCTCGGCGGTGTCGAAGAAGTTGATGCCCTGGTCGAGGGCATAGTCCATCTGCTCGAAGCCCTCGGCCTCGGTGTTCTGGATTCCCCAGGTCATGGTGCCGAGGCAGATGGCGCTGACCTTGATGTCGCTGCGACCGAGTTGCCGGTATTCCATTGGTCCCCCCTTGAATGGTGCCCAGAAGGTCGGATGTCACGGTGGCGCCGGCCCGTGGGGGGCCGCTCGCCGGTGTGGCGGTGCCGCGCTAAAGGTGCTCCGGAAGTCTCTAGAGCAGCAGCGTCAGCACGCCGGTGTAGCCGTAGAGGCGGTTGTTGGAGATTTCGCCGTTGGCGAAGAAACCGGTGAGCGGAATATCCCCAAACGTCTCGCGGATCAACCGCAACTCCTCGGACTGGGTGCCGAAGAGGTGGCGGCCCCGCGCCACGCAGGAGACATAGAGCGCCGCCCGCGGAGCGCCGCCGGCGCGGTTGCTGAGATCGCGCAGCATGCGTTGCAGGTCTTCCTTCGCCGAGGCGTGGTCGCGCCGGCAGAAGGCCAGACGGTCGCCGAGGGAAAGGTCGGCGCCGATCTGAAGCCACTGGCGCTCCAGGTCCATGCCGATGAGATTGCGCACCAGGTAGTCGCCGGTATCGCTGCCGGCGATCGGCAGGGCGGCGTAGATGTACCCCCCGATGCGGCGCAGGTCGCGCGCCAGCAGTTCGCCGACCTCCTCGCGCAGAACATCCAGCACCGGACGGCCGTCGAGGCTGGCAACGACCCCTTCGCCCGCCATCTCGGTCACCTCGTGGGGCTCGCCGATGGGCGTGCAGCCCTGGGAGAGCCCGGCAACCGCAAGCTGCTCCGAACTGAAGAGGACGCCCGAAAGTCCGCCGGCCGCCACTGCGCCCGAAACCTGTAAGCCCGAAACCTGCGTCCCCCCGGAGACCTGCGGGTAGTCCTCGCCCTCGCCGACGGTCAGCCCGCCGACCAGAAAGGCCGAGGTGGCTTCGGAGACCGCCTCGACGACATCGACGATCAGCGGGTTGCGGGGGTCGCCGTGCACCACGCCGAGGATCGGCTTGTGCGCCGCCACCCAGCCGCCGTGCTCGCGGGTGAAGTCTTCCAGCCCGCCGGTGACCGGGGCGAAGAGGCGATAGCTGTCCTCCGGCAGCGCCGCCACCAGAATGGAAAGCGCCGGCCGGTCGTAGATCTCCTCCCCGGAGGCCATGACGCCGGCGCCCACGGTCCCGACCCAGTCGGTGATGCCGCAGCGTTCGCGCAGAAAGGTGACGATGCTGCCCAGATCGTCGGCGAGCGGCCCCGTCGCATAGACAAACCCCAGGTTGGCGCGCTCCGGCAGGCTGCCCAGGGCCTCCACGCAGGCCGCGGCCACGCTGCCCCAGGCCTTGTCATCCTCCGGATCGCCCACCGCGTAGGCGGACTTGTAGCGCCCGGCGGTCTGGGAGCCGATGGTGATCGGCTCAGCGGTCATGCCGCAGGCTCCCAGGGATTTCCGGTATGGGGGTGTCGGACCAGATCGGCATCAGGCCCCATCAATTGACCTGCGCCGGCTGCGCACCGTCGGCGGCGTCCCGCACCAGGGCAACGACATAAGGCTTGATCCGCTTGACGATCTCGGCCACGCCGCGGGCGTTGGGATGGATGCCGTCGGGCTGATTGAGCTCCGGCTCCAGCGCGACGCCGTCGAGAAAGAAGGGATAGAGCGGCGCGTCGTACTTCTCCGCCAGCCGCGGGAAGACGCTGTTGAAAGAGTCGCCGTACTCCCGCCCCAGGTTGGGCGGTGCCAGCATGCCGGCAATCAGGACCGGCAGCCCCTCCTCGGCGAAGCGCGCCATGATGGCATCCAGATTGTCATAGGTGGCCGCCGGATCGAGGCCGCGCAGGCCGTCGTTGGCGCCCAGTTCCAAAATCACCGCGGTCGGTTCGTCCGCCAGCGCCCAGTCGACGCGCGCCCGCCCGGCGGCGGAGGTGTCGCCCGAGTTTCCGGCGTTGATCACGGTGACATCCAGCCCGTCTGCCTGCAGCGCCGCTTCCAGCTGTTCCGGAAACGTTTCGCCGGCCGGCAGCCCGTAGCCATGCACCAGGCTGTCGCCGAACGCCATCAGGCGCACGGTCTGCGCGGCCGCGTCACCGCCTGGCGGCGCGAAGGCGGCCAGGACAAGGCCGAAGAGCGCAGCCAGACCGACGCGCTGTGCCGCGGGACGCTGTCTTGTGGGAGAGGGCATGGATCGTTCGCCTACTTAGGGATTTCGCGGACCTTCGGCGCTAGATTACGCTTATTCAGCGCTGGATTGCGCCTAAAAGGACCGCCCGCCTAAGAAGTAGGGGCCGCGGCACGGGCGATCAAGCGCCGCCGAACCGTCGTTCCGGGCAGACCGGGCGCGTTGAAATGCGGTTTTGGCGATCCATATGGCAGGCTAGCCGTACAAGAGAGGGATGATGAGCGAGACAACCGACAGTGCGCCTCACATGGCGCCCGCCCCTGGCGCCACCCCTCTCGGAAAACCCGGGGGCAATGCCATGATCGCCCTGCAGGGCGTCGAGCTGACCCTGCCGTCCACCGCCGGTCCGGTCCACATCCTGCGTGGCCTGGACCTGGGTATCCCGCGCGGCGAGACGGTCAGCGTTGTCGGGCCCTCGGGCTCCGGCAAGTCCTCCATGATGATGATCATCGCCGGACTCGAGCGCGCCAGCAAAGGCGAGGTGATCATCGGCGGCACCCGATTCAACGGCCTCGACGAGGACTCCCTGGCCCGCTTCCGCCGCGACTCCGTCGGCATCGTGTTCCAGGACTTTCACCTCGTGCCGACCATGACAGCCCTGGAAAACGTCGCCATCCCGCTGGAGTTCGCCGGCCGCAACGATGCCTTCGACCGCGCCGCCGCCTGCCTGGAATCGGTCGGCCTGGGCCATCGCCTGACCCACTACCCGGGCCAGCTTTCCGGCGGCGAGCAGCAGCGCACGGCGCTCGCCCGCGCCTTCGCCGCCGGTCCCGACCTGATGCTGGCCGACGAGCCGACCGGCAACCTGGACGGCGAAACCGGCCAGCAGATCATCGATCTTCTCTTCGGCCTGCAGGCCGACCACGGCACCACCCTGGTGCTGATCACCCACGACCCGCAACTGGCCGCCCGCTGTTCGCGCACGGTGAAGCTGCTGGACGGCCTGATCATCGATGACGGCCTGGGATCAAGTGGCGCCGCAAACGGCGCCGGCACACAAGCGGCCGTCTCGTGACCACGCTGGAGCAGCACGCCGGGCGCAGCGGCGCCGGAAGCCTGGACGCCGAGAGCGGCGGCGGTCTGCCGCTCGCCCTGCGGCTGGCGCGGCGGGAGCTGCGCGGCGGTCTCAAGGGGTTCCGAATCTTCCTGGCCTGCCTCACCCTGGGCGTTGCCGCCATCGCCGGCGTCGGCTCGGTTTCGGAGGCGATGCTGCAGGGCCTGCAGCGCGACGGGCGCATCCTGCTGGGCGGCGACATGGATCTGCGCCTCACCCACGTGGAGGCCAGCGCCGAGCAGCAGGACTGGCTGGCCGAGCGTGTCGAGGTTTCCAGCGTTTCGGAGATGCGCGCCATGGCGCGGGGACTCGACGAAGGGTCGCGCCGCGTCCTGGTCGAGCTGAAGGCCGTCGATAACCTCTACCCGCTCTACGGCGCCGTGCGCCTGGCGCCCGAGGGCGATCTGGCGGCAGCCCTGGCCCGCCAGGACGGCGTCTGGGGCGCCGTGGTCGACGGCAATCTGCTGCGCCGCCTGGACGTCGAACTGGGCGAGCTGGTGCAGATCGGCGACACCCAGTTCCGCGTGTCGGCGGTGCTCGAGCGCGAACCGGACCGCACCTCGCGGGCCTTCACCCTGGGTCCGACCTTCATGGTCGACCGCGCAAGCCTGCCGGAGACCAACCTGGTGCAGCCCGGCAGCCTGATCCGCAACCACTACCGCCTGCGCTTCGGCGACGGCCTTTCCGCTGCCGATCTGCGGCAGGACCTCCAGGAAACCTTCCCGCAGGCCGGCTGGCGCATCCGCGACACGACGGAAGCGGCCCCCGGGATCGGCCGCTTCATCGACCGCTTGACCCTCTTCCTTACGCTGGTCGGCCTCACCGCCCTTCTGGTCGGGGGCGTCGGCGTCGGCAATGCGGTGCGCAGCTACCTGGAAGGCAAGACCGGCACCATCGCGACCATGAAGTGTCTGGGCGCGCCCGGACGCCTGATCTTCCAGGTCTACATGACGCAGATCCTGGTGCTCGCCTCCCTCGGCATCGTCATCGGCCTCTTGATCGGCGGCCTCAGCCCGCCCGTTGTCTCGGCGATCATCGGCGACACCCTGGGCTGGCGCGCCGAACTCGGCATCTATCCCCTGCCGCTGATCACCGCGGCCGTCTTCGGCGTGCTGACCGCCATCACCTTTTCGCTCTGGCCGCTGACCCGCGCCCAGAACGTCGCCGCCGCCAGCCTGTTCCGCGATCTCATCACGCCGGCCGGCGGCCGGCCGGACCGCAAGGGCCTGCTGGCGCTGCTCGTCTTCGGCAGCCTGCTGGCCGGACTGGCCGTGGTCACCGCCACTGACCAGATGCTGGCGCTCTACTTCGTCATCGGGGCCATCGGCGCGCTGCTGCTGTTCCGCCTGGCGGCTCAGGGCATCATGGCGGTGAGCCGGCGCCTGCCGCGGCCGCGGCGCCCGGGCCTGCGTCTGGCGCTGACCAATCTGCACCGGCCCGGCGCCCCCACCGGATCGGTGGTGATGTCCCTTGGCCTCGGCTTGACCGTGCTGGTGGCCATCGCCCTCATCGAAGGCAACCTCTCCCGCCAGGTGCAGCAGAGCCTGCCCGAAGAGGCACCCGGCTTCTACTTCATCGACATCCAGCCGGATCAGGTCGCGGAGTTTGACCGGCTGATCGCCGGCCTGGACGGCATCGAGGACATCCAGCGCGTGCCCATGCTGCGCGGCCGCATCTCCGCCGTGAACGGCGTCCCGCCGGAGCAGCTCGTCATCCCGCCGGATGTGCAGTGGATTTTTCGTGGCGACCGCGGCCTGACCTGGATGCGCGAGCAGCGCGCCGGCGACGAACTGACATCAGGCGATTGGTGGCCGGCGGACTACGACGGCCCGCCCCTGGTCTCCCTCGACGACGAGGTGGGACGCGCCCTGGGGCTCGGCCCGGGCGACAAGCTCAGCATCAACATCCTCGGCCGCGACGTCGAGGTGACCATCGCCAACCTGCGCGTGGTCGACTGGGGCAGCCTCACCATCA
This sequence comes from Rhodospirillales bacterium BBD 1991-14, assembly GCA_001657395.1. Taxonomy (GTDB): domain Bacteria; phylum Pseudomonadota; class Alphaproteobacteria; order Kiloniellales; family Kiloniellaceae; genus Pelagibius. The sequence continues at coordinate 201,620 of LYSY01000002.1, forward strand.
ACTTCGTCATGGTGTTCTCCCCCGGCCTGCTGGAACAGGCGCCGCAGACCCACATCGCCACCGTGCGTGCCGCCCCGGAGGCGGAGGACGCGCTGGAGATCGCGGTGACCGACCGCTTCATCAACGTCTCCTCGATCCGCGTCAAGGAGGCGCTGGAGCAGGTCGGCGAGCTGATGGGACACATCGCAACGGCGGTCCGCGCCATCGCCGCCGTGGCACTGGCCGCCGGCGTTCTGGTGCTGGCGGGTGCCGTTGCCGCCGGGCATCACCGGCGGGTCTACGACGCCGTGGTGCTGAAGGTGCTGGGGGCAACCCGGCGGGTGGTGGCGCAGGCCTTCCTGCTGGAATACGGCCTGCTTGGCTTGGTGACGGCGGCCATCGCCTCGGTCATCGGCACCGGCGCCGCCTATCTGGTGCTGACCGAGATCATGCGCGCGCCCTTCGTCTTTCTGCCGGATTCAGTGATCACCACCGCGCTGCTGGCCACGGCGATTACCGTCGCATTCGGCTTCGCCGGCACCTGGCGGGCCCTGGGCCAGAAAGCCGCCCCCCTGCTGCGCAACGAATAGCCGTAGCGCAGGAAGTCTCCGTGGCCTTGACGGGGGTTGCCAAACCCCCGTCGCACAAGCAGGAATCGGGTCCTGAACGCATCTTTGGCACAGCTCAAAGCTGTGTTTCAGTGCCTTGAATATGAAGAAAAATTTACGCACAAGCCGTGCGAAAATCGGTTGATTCAGACCCCGGAACCTCCAATATTACCTCTGAATTCTCTGGGCAAGACGGTGGCCCGGACGCTACTGTTCCGGCCACTTGGATAGATCGGCCACTCGGCTGAGTGGCGCATGGGTAAAACGAAAGGGTGTCCTAATGGCTCTCGGTCCCGACCGCAGGTACATGACGCAGACGCAGGCTGATGCCGCGCAGATCGATGAGGGTCTGCGCAAGTACATGCTTGGCGTCTACAACTACATGGCGCTGGGGGTGGCCTTCACCGGCATCGTGGCCCTCTTCGTCGCTTCCCAGCCCGCGCTGATGCAGGCCATCGCCGGAAGCCCGTTCCGCTGGGTGCTGTTCCTCGGCATCATCGGCTTCGGCTTCTTCGCGCCGCGTGTGATCATGAGCGGCTCCATGGCCATGGCGCACGGATCCTTCTGGGTCTATGCAGCGATGTGGGGCGCTTTGATGTCCCCGATGTTCCTGATCTACACCGGGGACAGCATGGTGCGGGTGTTCTTCATCACCGCCGCCGCTTTCGCCGGCACCAGCCTCTACGGCTACACCACCAAGCGGAACCTCGCTCCCTTGGGCGCCTTTTTCATGATGGCGACCATCGGCATCCTGGTGGCGCTGCTGGTGAACATCTTCCTGCTGCAGTCCGAGTTGTTCCACCTCGGCCTGTCCATCGTGGTGGTGCTGGTCTTCGCCGGCCTGACCGCCTACGAGACGCAGATGATCAAGAACATGTACAGCGAGTCCGACGGCAACGAGGTCGCCGCCCGCAAGTCGATCTTCGGCGCCTTCATGCTCTACGGCAGCTTCGTGACCATGTTCATCTGGCTGCTCAGCATCTTCGGCGTGGCCCGCGAGTAGACGCGGCGAAACGCTCCGATAAAGCGGAAGGCCCGGAACTTCGGTTCCGGGCCTTTTGCTTTGATGGTATCTGTTGCTTGAGCATGCGTGGCACCCTCCGAGACGGCGCTGACGCGCCTCCTCAGGGTGAGGCTGGAGACCAGTCCCCTCACGCTGAGGAGGACCGAAGGTCCGTCTCGAAGCATGTCGGACCGCCCCACCCGTCATACTCGGGCTTGACCCGAGTATCCACGGCAGGGCCAGACCCGATCTCAGCCTCCGAACGCTCCAGCGGGCGGACCTATGGACCCCCAGAAGCCAAAGGGGATCAAGTCCTGACGTGACAGATGGAGAGGAGGCTTCGTATCCGCCGCGTTACCGCTGCGGTCTTGTGAAGCGCGCGCCAGCGCCGCCGGTCTGGTCGGCGTCGAAGACGCCTATGCCGGCGGCGCTGAAGGTGAGGCGCAACAGGCGGGCTTTGACTGACGTGAGGTCGCAGTGGCCACGTTCGAAATTGCAGAGGGTGATGTAGTGGATCTCGCAGCACTCGGCCAAGTCCTCGCGGGTCCACTGCAACAGGGCGCGGGCCGCTCGGCACTGCGGGCCGGTGATGGGTTTCGACGGTGTGGGAACTGGGGCGCCTTGGTTGAGGGAAGGCGAATCCATGGTAAGGCTGTTCTCAGCCATGGCCTGACTCCTCTTAAGTCGGGTTGTGGTCAGGCGCGGGCGGGTGCTGCTACACCTTCCCGCGCCGTCCGATTGGTGAACGTATGCAGATGAGTGTATATTACGTTCAATTGAAAACTCGATCAACACTCTTTTGCATACAATGAGTGCAAACCGCAAACAATGGTCAAAACCGAAGCCATCTCCATCCGCGTTGAACCCGACATCAAGGCTGCCGCAAAGCAGGCTGCCGAAGAAGACCGTCGTAGCGTTGCGTCTCTCGTCGAGAAGGTCCTGGTTCAGTACCTAACTGAGAACGGCTACCTCAAACCCAAAAGCTGACGCACTGCTGCCCAGCTTCACGCCCCACCCGCGATGGCTCCGGCGGGTGGCCCCATGGACCCTCGGATCAAGTCCGAGGGTGACAAGAGAGAGACGGCCAGACCGAGCGCCCCACCCGTCATACTCGGGCTTGACCCGAGTATCCATGGCAGGGCCAGACCCGGCCCCACCCGCGAAGACTCCAGTGGGCGGACCCAGGGACCCCCAAAAAGCCAAAGGAGATCGAGTCCGAGGATCACAACGGAAGAGCGGCCAAAACCGGAAGTATCGAAGGGGGAGAGTGTTTTAGTTGAGCCGGCCTGACGAGAATCCCCTCCCCCCTTGATGGCGGGAGGTTGGGAGGGGGGTGAGCCCCGCGCTCATTGTCAGCCGATTCGCCCTTTATCGGTTCCGTCTAGATGCAGCGGCCGCCGTCCACTTCCAGCGTCACGCCGGTCAGAAACTCCGCCGCATCGGAGGCGAGGAAGAGCGTCGCCTCGGCGATGTCGTGCGGCGTGGAGAAGCGGCCCAGTGGGATGGTGGCTTCGAACTTCTGCCGGTTCTCCGGCGTGTCAGGCACGCCCATGAAGGTTTCCATCAGGGCCGTCTCGCCGATCACCGGACAGACGGCGTTGACGCGGATCCTGTCGGGCGCCAGTTCCACCGCCATGGACTTCGTCATCACGTTCACCGCGCCCTTGGAGGAATTGTAGACCGTCAATCCCGGGCGCGGCCGCAGCGCGGCGGTCGAGGAGGTGTTGACGATGCAGCCGCCGCCTTCGGCGCGCATCAGCGGTATGGCCGCCAGCGCGGCAAGATAGATCGCCTTTACGTTGACGGCGTAGATACGGTCGAACTCCTCCTCCGTCACCTCGGTCATCGGTTTGTTGCGGTGGGCGACGCCGGCGTTGTTCACCAGGATGTCGAGCCGCCCGTAGCTGTCGAGAGCCGCGCGCATCATCGTGTCGACGTCGTCCCTGCGGGTCACGTCCGCCGGCGCCGCCACCGCCGCGCCGCCGGCGCCGTCGATTTCTTGAGCGACGCGTTCGGCCGCCGCGCCGTCAATGTCGGCGACCACCACGCGCCCGCCCTCCGCGGCAAAGAGCTTTGCGATGCCCTCGCCGAAGCCCGAGCCGCCGCCGGTGACCACCGCGACCTTGCCGTGAAGCCGCATCTTTCCCTCCCTTATAGTCTTTGAACCTATCTCTATCGAACAGACCAACCTAGCCCATGGCAGCACCCCAACCCAAGATCGCTGCCGCCCGATACCGGCGCTTTCGCCGCAGCAGGTCATGCGCCTATGATCCACCCCCATGTGGGCAAGCGAGGAAATCCTGGTCGTGGCGGCGAGCTTTCTGCTGGCCGGCCTTGTGAAAGGTCTGGTCGGCCTCGGCCTGCCGACCATCGCCCTGGCGCTGCTGGCGACCCAGATGGATCTGAAGGCGGCCATACCCCTGGTGCTGGTTCCTTCCCTGGCCACCAACATCTGGCAGGCGCTGGCCGGGGGCGCCCTGAAAACCCTGGTGCTGCGGCTCTGGATCTTTCTGCTGGCGGCCTGCGCGGCCATCTGGTTCGGTGCCGGCCTGCTGGCCGGGCTCGACGCCAGCCTGCCTTCGGGCCTCTTCGGCGCCCTGCTCTGCGTTTATGCCCTGGTCAGCCTGACCGGCCTGCAGATGCCGCCGCCGGGCGCGAAGGAACCCTGGCTGTCGCCGCCCCTGGGGCTGGTCAACGGCGCCATCACCGGGCTCACCGGGTCCTTCATCTTTCCCTCGGTGCTTTACCTGCAGGCCCTCGGCCTGTCGCGCGACCAGCTGGTGCAGGCCATGGGCCTGACCTTTCTGGTCTCCACGCTGGCCCTCGCCGTCGCGCTCAGAGGTCATGCAATGCTGCCGACGGAGGCCGGTCTTCTGTCGGCGGTCGCCCTGCTGCCGGCGCTGGGCGGCATGGCGCTGGGGCAGGCTTTCCGCAAGCGCCTGCCGGAGGCGCGCTTCCGCAAGCTCTTCTTTGTCGCGCTCACCGCCCTCGGCGCCTATCTCGCCTGGGCCGCCTTTCTCGCGCCGCTATACTAGGCGGCCATAAATCGGGAGATATTTCATGGCCGCCTACATCGTCGCTCACCTGGACGTCACCAACCCCCAAGCCTTCGAAGCTTACCGCGACGCCGTACCGGCGATCATCGCCGCCCACGGCGGGCGCTACCTCGTGCGCGGCGGCGCGGTGGAGACCCTGGAGGGCGAATGGCGGGTACCGCGGCTGATCATCCTGGAGTTCCCGAACAAAGCCGCCGCCGAGGGCTTCTATCACTCCGCCGCCTATCAGGAGATCCTGCCCCTGCGTCTCGCCAATGCCGAGGGCACGGTCGCCATCGTCGAGGGGGTCGAAAGCTAGACCGTCTTCTTGCTGACGAAAGGCAGCGGGCTGACCCTTGCGTTTCGAACCGACGTTCCTGGCTGGCCCTCGGGCTGGCCCTCAGGCTGCACCGTCAGGGCCGTTCCCTCGGCGCTGTGCTCCGCGGCGACGAGGGCCAGGGCGATGGTCTGCTCCAGGCGCGGTGAATAGGTCACGCTGGTCACGCGGCCGATCGACTGCCCGTCCAGAACGACCGCGGCGCGCTCAAGACCCGCCGCAGCCTCGCGTCCGCCCTCAATGGTCAGGCCGGCAAGGCACCGGCGCACACCGTCCTGCGCGATGCGGGCGAGCGCCGCCTTGCCGATGAAGTCCGCCTCCTGCTCCAGGTCGACGAGACGGCCGAGATTCATTTCGTAGGGATTGTTCTCCAGGGTCATGTCGGCGCCATAGGAGAGCAGCCCGCCTTCGATGCGGCGCATGGCCGAGGGCGTGGCCGGGGCGATGCCGTGCGGTCGGCCCGCCTCCATAATGGTTTCCCAGAGCCGGTCGCCGTCCGCCCCGTTCTGCAGGTAGATCTCGTAGCCGCGCTCGCCGCTCCAGCCGGTGCGCGAGACGATCAGCGGCATGCCGTCCAGATCGAATTCTGCGAAGCGGAAGTACTTCAAGTCGTTCAGCGCGGCGCCGAACAGCGCCTCGCCCACCGTGGCCGCCAGCGGCCCCTGAAGCTGCAGGGGGGAGACATCCGGCTCGAAGACCTCCACTTCGTAGCCGCCGGCAAGCGCGATGCCCTTGGCCCAGAGCAGCACGTCGCTGTCGGCCAGCGAAAGCCAGAAGCGGTCCTCCGCCAGCTTCAATAGCACCGGGTCATTGACGATGCCGCCGCGCGCATCAGTCATCATCACGTACTTGCATTGCCCGACAGCGCAGGACGAGAGGTCACGCGGGCTCAGGCGCTGGACGAGGCGGGCGGCATCGGGGCCGGCGATCTCCACCTGCCGTTCCACCGCCACATCCCAGAGCGTGACGCCGTTCACCAGGTGCCAGTAGTCGGCCTCCGGGCTCTCGTAGTAGAGCGGCAGGTACATGTGGTTATAGACCGAGTAGGCCTTGCAGCCGTAGCGCTGGGTGGCGGCGAAGTACGGCGAGCGGCGCACCCGCGACGACAGCACGATGTTCGAGACGACGGACATGACCGCTCTCCGGGAGGGAAGGGCTCAGGATCTCAGGGAAACTTGTTTTGGCGAAGGCATGCGGCAAGGGGCCGGGCCTGTCGCTCCCGAAGGCGACATGCGGTTATCCCAGGGGCGACCTGTCTGTGCGGCGACCTGCTTCTGCTCGCTCGGGGGCGGCTGTGCCCTAGAGCATGCTGTCCACGAAGCCCGGCGGGATCCAGCCGGCGCGCCAGGTCTCCAGCGGCACGACGTGGGCGGGGCGGCCGTTGTCCTCGAACCAGGTATCGATCGCGTAGGCCTTGCCCGTCTTCATCTCCTCGACCACGGCGGACTGATGCGGCCACTCGCCGTCGATCAGCAGGCCGCGCCCGGCCCAGCCGGTGATCTTGTGCCACTTCAGATAACCGGCCCGGGCCATGAGGGTCAGGTAGACCGAGGTGTTGCTGGTCTCGTCCACGCAGTCGAGCTGGTCGTTGCCGCTGATGGCGTTGAAGGTGCCGGCCTCGTCATTGTGGGTGCCGGTCTGGCGGCCCACCGCCTCTTCCAGGATCGCTGTCGCCATGGCGATGCGGGTGCGTTCGATATCGGCGGAGGCCGCAGGCTCGGCAAAGAGATCGGCCACAGGGTCCCAGTCCATTTCGGTCAGCGAAACCTGGGAGACCAGGCGGCAGCCATGGCCATGGCAGATCGAGAAACTCTCCAGCTTGGCGCCGGTGAAATTGCGCTCGGCCATCAGGTCGTCGTAGTCGCCGCCGGGCGTGCCGCAGGCCGCGAGCAGCGCCATCGCGCCGCCGGCCAGAACCGGCCGCAGCCCAAAGGCCGCGCCCACCCGTCCTAGGCCAAATCCGAAGCTCATCCTTTCCCCCCAAAAAGAACCGATGCCCGGAGCAGGTTTGCTCCGGCGGCAACCCTTCCCTCACGGCGCCGGGCGCATTTAACCATTCCGGACATAGCGGCGCAAAGTCACAGTGGTGTTATAGGCGGGGGTGTTATAGGCGGCCCCCAACGGGAAGCCCCCCCTTGCGGCCGCGCCGGGGCCTGGGGGATGATGAGGTCCCAGGAAGAGGCGCCGGCGATGTCCAAACCCCTGCACTTTCCGCAGTTCACCAGAGGCGAACGGCTGGCCGACGCCGTGGTCCACATCCTGGGCGTCAGCGCCAGCCTGGCCGCCGCGCCGGCGCTGCTGATCCTCGCGGTCTGGCACAGCCAGTCCTCCCTCGCGCTGATCGAGCCCGGGCTTTCCGGTCCCGCCCTGTTCAACACCGCCAACCTCAGCCTTGCGGTCTATGGCCTGGGCCTGGTTGCCGTCTTCGCCTGTTCGGCGGCCTACAACATGGCCTGGCATCCGAACTGGAAGGAGGTGCTGCGGCGCCTCGACCATGCGGCCATCTTCGTCATGATCGCCGGCAGCTACACGCCCTTCTCCCTGGCGGTGATCGGCGGGACCTGGGGCTGGGCGCTCTTTGCAGTGGTCTGGGCCGTGGCGGCCCTGGGGGTGGCGCTGAAGCTCTTTCTGCCGCGCCGCTTCGAGCGGGCGGCCATCGTGCTCTACCTGGCCCAGGGCTGGTCCGTCCTCGTGGTCGTGGAGCCGCTGGCGGCGGCGCTCTCCACCCCGGCCCTCAGCCTGCTGGTCGCCGGCGGGGTGATCTACACCCTGGGCGTCGTCTTCCACCTCTGGCGCAGCCTGCCCTACCACAACGCAATCTGGCACGCGCTGGTGCTGATCGCCGCCGCCTGCCACTACCTCGCCATCCTCGACGCCGTGGCGCTGGGGACGGGGTGAAACGGTCAGACTTGCGGGGAAATGGTGCCGCCTGCGTGACTTGAACACGCGACCCTCGCATTACGAATGCGATGCTCTACCAACTGAGCTAAGGCGGCACACATGAAGCCGGTCTTGAACCCGGCTACCTGAATCGGCGGGACCTTACGGCGAAGCCGTCGCCAACGCAAGTGCGGCAGGCCCCGGCAAACGTCCCTCGATCCCTAAGGGAACCGCCTTAATCCAGGGTTAACGGCGCGCGCCAGCGCGCCTTGGCGTCATCCAATTCGGTTCCAGCCCGCTCCCCCTCCCGGCCACCCAGCGCCAGTATCCTATGGGTGGCCGGGAGGGGGAGCGGGCCGGCACCGCAAAACCGGAACAACCCTAGCGGGGGTCGCGCTCGATGCGCGGGGGGACCGAGCCCTCGACCGCTGCCGCTTCCTCCGCATCTTCGTCGCCGAGTTCCGGGCGTTCGACCGTCCGGCTTGTGCTGGCGGGCGGCTCCTGGCCGTTCGGGCCGAGGCCGCCGGCCGGCGCAGCGGGTGGTGCCGGAGGCTTGGGCAAAGCTGGCTTGACGTCGGAGGGGCCGATTTCTGCCGGCGCTGCGGCGGGTTTCGCCGCTGCCGGGGCCGGCGTCTGCGGCGCCTGGGGCGGTGCCGCCTCGGTGGAGGCGGCCACGGCGGGCGTCTTCTGCGGCTCCCCGCCCTCGGGACGGTCGGGCGGCTGGTCCGGCAGCTTGGCGAGCGGCATGGTCACCGGGGCGACCCGGCTTTCGCCGGTGCGGGCGCCCTGCTTCGCGGTGATCTGGGCGAGCGCGGTGCCTGCGCCCGGCGCGGTCAGGCTGCCCACCCGCCGCGGGGCGCCCCAGGCCAGGGAGTCGAAGCTGCCGCAGGCGCCGCAATCGACGGACCAGCGCGCAGCCACCGCCCCGCAGGTGGTGCAGACCCAGGCGGGATCGCGCGGCGCCTCGCCGGCCCGCTCCAGCCAGGCGCGGGAAGCGGCGATGTCGCCGTGCTCGGACTCCTCCAGCCGGGCCATCAGCCGGCAGACATGGGCGCGGGCCGGGTCTTCGCCCTCCAGGGTCACCAGAATGCCGAGATGACGCCGCGCCTCGCCCCAGAGCCCGGCATCCAGGTTCGCTTCCGCCAGCGCCAGGTGGCTTTCCCGGTGGTTCGGGTTGAGCGCCGCCAGCTTGGTGAAGCGCTTGACCTGCTCCAGCGGCTTGGCGGCGGGCGCGGCCTGACGGTAGAGCGCCGCCAGCTCCGCCGAGGGGCTGCGCGCCCAGATGCGCTCCACCACCTTGGCGGCCTCGCGGTACCGCTCGCTGTCCACCGCCAGGCGGGCATGCAGGACCGCCGCGGCCAGCAGGGCGGCATCGGCCTTCTGCGCCGTCCGGCTGAGGCTCAGCGCTTCGTCGCGCCGGCCTTCGGCGAGGGCCTTCTCCGCCTTGGCGAGGGTGATGACGGCCCCCTTGTGGTCGGCCTCCGGCTTTGCCAGGGCCTTGATCTTGGCGGCCTGCTTCAGGGCCGCCGCCGCGCCGTCGTAGTCGCCGGTGCGCTCGCTCAACTCGAAGAGGTTGGTCACAACCCAGGGCGTCTTGGGGCGCATGGCATGGGCCTCGCGCACATAGCCGAGCGCGCGCTGGTCGTCGCCCTTGCGCAGTGCCTGCATCAACAGGCCGCGCAGGCCAAGGAAGCGGGTTTCCGGCTTCTCCAGCATGGCGTTGAAATACTTCTCCGCCGCCAGTTCGTCGCCGTTGAGCTGGGCCGCCTGGGCCGACAGCAGCAGGGTGAGCGGCGGGTCCTCCAGCAGGCTGTCGGCCTTGCGCGACCAGCGCGCGGCCTCCTGCGCGTCGCCGGCGGCCACCGCCACCATGCCCTGGCTGAGCGCGCGGAAGCCGCGCCGGCGCCGGCTGGCGGAGAGCGCGCGGCCGATGGTGCCGGGCGTGCCGAGGATCAGGGTGATGATGCGGTAGAGAATGATGACCGCGACGGACAGCACGACACCGGCCAGCACCAGCATGCCGATCGGCGGTTCCATCTGGTAGCCGAGCCATTCGATGGAAACCCGGCCCGGATGTTCCGCCAGCCAAAAGGCGGCGAGAACCGCCAGGGCGGCGAGCGCGACGAAGACGATGACGCGGCGCATGGACTATCCGCCCGCCGTCAGGCGAAACCGTTCGGAGACCATGGCCCCCAGGGCGCTGACCGCCTGATTGGCGGCGACCCGCGCCTCGGCTTCACCGCGCCACTGCGCCGCCGCCTCTGCCGCAGCGCCGGTGAGGCTGGAGACCTCCGCCAGGGCGCCTTCCAGGTCGCCGTCGTTCAGCTTGACCTCGGCGCGGGCGGCGATTGCCGTCGGGGTGTCACCTTCGACCAGGCCGACGGGACGCAGGTTCACGGCCTCCGAAAGACGCCGCAGGACGCCGGCCGACCAGCCCTCGCCCTCCTCGCCCAGCTCAATGGCGGCGAGCCGCCGCGCGACCTCCGGAAAGGCCGCCTGCAGGTCCCTGAGGCTCGGCAGGCCCGCCGGGGCCCGCCGCTCCAGGGGCGCGGTGATCTCGGTCAGCGCGGCATCCCCTTCGGCCAGGTTCTGCAGCATGCGCAGGGGTTCATCGTAGGGGCCGGAGCCGCGGATCGCGTCGCGCAGCTGCAGCATGGCCAGGAGCATCAGCGTCTCCTGACTGCCGGGGGCGGCATCGCGGCTGGCGGCCGCCGTGGCGAGATCGCGCTCCGCCTGTTCCAGGCGGGCGACCAGCTCCGACTGGGCCGTCAGCAATTCGTCGAGACGCGCCGCCTCGCTGGTCAGGCGGTTGCTCAGCGCCTCGGTCGGGATGCCCGCCGCGGCCTGGCTTTCCTCAAGCGACTGCAGCCGGTCGGTCAGGCGCGCCAGATTGGCGCTCAGGGACTCCAGCGCCGCCCGGGTTTCGGGGTCCTGGCCGGCGCCCTGCGAGACGGCGGCCTCCAAAGTCGAAAGCCGGTCGTTGACGGCGGAAACGGCGTCCGAGTTATCGGGCGGCAGGGCGGCCTGCAGGTCCGCCAGGCGGGCGTCGAGATCCTGCAGCGCAGTGGCCACCGCCTCCTGCTGCTGGCCGCTCTGGGGATCGATCAACGGCAGCCAGTATCCGCGGCTGTAGACCGTGGCCACGGCAATCGCCACCGCCAGCAGCACGCCGAGAACAAGCCCGGGCACCAGCGATCCGGACCGCCGGCCCGGCGTGGAGGCCGCGTCTGTCTGTTCCGGCTTGGCCGCCGGTTCCGGTTTCGCTGCCGGTTCCGGTTTCGCGGACTGGGCCGGGGCCGCCGCGGCCCGGGAGGCCTGGCTGCTGCGCGAGGCCATGGAACTGGCTGCCCCCTGGGCGGCCTTTTCCGTTTTCCCGGCCGCGGGTTTTTCCGCAGCCGGAGCCTCCGCCGCAGGGTTTTCAGCCGTCTTCACTTCCTTGGCTTCGGCCTCGATGACCGGTGGCGGCGTGGAGCCGGCCTCCGGCAGGGCGGAGGCGCGCAACAGCGCGGCGTCCAGGCCCAGCCCCTTTTTCTGGGCGGCCGCGCGGATCTGATCGTGGCGGTTGGCCGGGATCGACTCCCGCTCCTTCCAGCCCTGCACGGTGGAGACCGCCACGCCCAGGTCCTTCGCCATCGGCCGGATACCGCCGAAGAGCTCGATCACCGCAATGGCCGGCGCAGCTTTCTTATCGTCCGGCTTCTTGCCGTCCGCCTGCTGGCCGTCGGGTTTGTTGTCGTCGGTGGCGGCCGTCTTGCCGCCCTGCCCTTCGGATTCCGCCATGATCCCCGCAGATGCCCCTAAGTCGGGTGCCCTTAGATCGGGCGCCGCACGCCCCCCATATCTCGGGCCCTTCGTTGCAGCGCAGTATGCGCCTCATTACTCGCGCTTCGCAGCCAGGGCGTCAAGCCGTGCCAGCAAGGCCTGCTGATCCGGCCGCTCGGCCACCGCCAGCGCCGCCCAGGGCAGACCGGAGAGGCGCCCGGCAACGGCCTGGCTGAGGCAGACGGCGGCGACCCGCCCGCAAGCCCGGACAAGGCCTGCCTCTGCGATCAGGCTAGCAAAGGTGGCCGCTGTCCTGGGCGAGAAAAATGTGACGGCGTCGATCAATCCAGAGTCGATTTTGCGAACAAATTCCTCGGAAAGGCTCTGGGCCGGCACGGCATCGTAGAGAACGGCCCGCAGGACCTGGAACCCGTCCTCCGCGAGCAGCCCCTGCAGGTCCCCCGCCAACCTGCCCGCCGCCGGATGCAACAGCGGGCCGGCACCGGGATCGAGGGTGTCCCCGACAAGCTGCGCCAGGTCTTCGACGGTGCCGGCGGCCGAATGCACAGCGGTGAAGCCGGCGGCCCGCGCCGCCGCCGCCGAGGCATCGCCGACGGCATAGACCGGCAGCGACCGGCGCGCGTCGCAGCGCACGAAGGCGCGCAGGCCATTGGCGCTGGTGATCAGCAGCGCTTGCGCATCCTCGTGACCGGGGGGCCAGGCCGGGTCCTCCCGCGCCTGGATGGCGAGCAGCGGCTCGTGATGAACGGAGTGCCCGCGCGCGGTGAGAGCCTCGACCAGGGCCGCCGCATCCTCGCGCGGGCGGGTGACGGCGACGCGTAGGCTTCGTAAACTCGGTTCCGAGCCGTCAGTGTCCGGTGATGGCATCGATGACGTCGCTGCCGGCGGAGGCCAGCAGCTCCTGCCCCAGCGCCTTGCCGAGCCCGACCGGGTCGGCCACCGAACCCTGCAGGTCGGCGCGGAAGACGGCACTGCCGTCCGGCATCGCGAGCAGCCCGCGCAGGCGCAGGCCCGTCCCGTCCTCCGACAACTCCGCCAGCCCGGCGATCGGCGTGCGGCAGGAGCCTTCCAGAACTTCCAGCATGGCCCGCTCGGCGGCGACACGGAGACCGCTGTCGCGGCAGCAGATCCCATCGAGCAGGCTGCGGCTGCGCTCGTCGCCTGCGCGGATCTCCAGGCCGATGGCACCCTGGGCCACTGCCGGCAGCATTTCCTCGACCGAAAGGGCGGCGGTGATCCGCTCCGCCTTGCCGAGGCGGCGCAGCCCGGCCACGGCCAGCAGGGTGGCGTCGACCGTTCCGGCGGCCAGCTTGTCGAGGCGGGTGTCGACGTTGCCGCGGATCGGTTCGACCGTGAGGTCGGGGCGCGCGATCAGCACCTGGGCCTGGCGGCGCAGCGACGAGGTGCCGACTTTGGCGCCCTGGGGAAGCGCCGCCAGGCTGTCGCCGTGCGGCGAGAAGAAGGCGTCGCGCGGGTCCTCACGCGGCAGGATGTGTTCCACCACCAGCCCGTCCGGCAGCCAGGTGGGCACGTCCTTCATGGAATGCACGGCGGCATCGATCTCGTCGGCGAGAAGGGCCTCTTCGATCTCCTTGGTGAAGAGCCCCTTGCCGCCGATCTCCGCCAGGGCGCGGTCCTGGATGCGGTCGCCGGTGGTCTTGATGACCACGATCTCGACGGCGCCGTCCTCGGCCATCTCCGGGTGCGCATCGCCGAGGCGGCGGCGCACCTCCTGCGCCTGGGCCAGGGCAAGGGGACTGCCCCGGGTACCGAGGCGGAAGGGTAAGCGTGTCGCCATGCGCCAAGCATTAGAGCATGACTGGCTTCGCCACAATCCTTGCTCTAAGGTCCGGCGCATGGCCGAGACGGAAACCTCAATCGGCGCCCTGACCGTGCTGGGCATCGAGACCTCCTGCGACGAAACCGCCGCGGCGGTGGTCACCGGCGCCGGGGAGATCCGCGCCAACCTGGTGCTCTCCCAGCTTGACGAGCACCGCCCCTTCGGCGGCGTGGTGCCGGAGATCGCCGCGCGCAGCCATCTCGACCACATCGATCGACTGGTCGAACAGGCGATGGCGGAGGCGGGGCTGGACTTCCCCGAACTGGACGGCGTCGCCGTCACCGCCGGGCCCGGACTGATCGGCGGCGTCTTCGTCGGCGTGATGACCGCCAAGGCCATCGCCCTGGCCTGGGAGCTGCCCTTCCTGGCGGTCAATCATCTGGAGGGCCACGCCCTGACGGCGCGGCTGGGAAGCGATCTCGCCTTTCCCTATCTGCTGCTGCTGGTCTCCGGCGGTCACTGCCAGCTCCTCGCGGTGGAAGGTGTGGGACGCTACAGACGCCTGGGCGGCACCATCGACGACGCGGTGGGCGAAGCTTTCGACAAGACGGCCAAGCTGCTGGGCCTCGGCTATCCCGGCGGACCGGCGGTGGAACGCCAGGCGGCCAGTGGCGACCCCGATGCCTTCGACCTGCCGCGCCCGATGCTGGGGCGCGCCGGTCTCGACTTCTCCTTCTCCGGCCTCAAGACGGCCGTCCGCCATGCCGCCGACAGCGCCGGTCTGCTGGACAACCCCGACGGCGACCCGGCCCGCAAGGCGGACCTGGCCGCCGCCTTTCAGACGGCGGTGGGCGACATCCTGGCGGAGCGCTGCGGCAAGGCCCTGGCGGCCTTCGCCGAGGACTACGGCCGGCCGGGGCCGCTGGTGGTGGCCGGGGGGGTCGCCGCCAACCGGCACCTGCGCCAGCGCCTGGATGCGGTGGCGCAGGACGCCGGCAGCGCCCTGATCGCACCGCCGCCGGCCCTTTGCACCGACAACGCCGCCATGATCGCCTGGGCGGGGGTGGAGCGGCTGAGACTCGGCCTCACCGACGCTCTCGACTTTGCCGCGCGGCCGCGCTGGCCGCTGGAAGAGCTCGCCGCCCCCGGAGTCTCTGGGGCGGCGCGCGCCGGCTGAAGCCGGCTGGGAATCGGGGGCGACATGGACCATCTGGCTGTTATCGGCGCCGGCGCCTGGGGCACGGCCCTGGCCGTCGTCTGCCGCCGCGCCGGGCGCCGGGTCACCCTCTGGGGCCGCGACCCGGCACGCATGGCCGAGATCGCGGAAGCCCGCGAGAACGCCCGCTACCTTCCGGGCGCCACCCTCGACAGCGGGATTCGGATCACCGGCGACGCGGCCGCTCTGGCCGAAGCCGAGGCCGCCCTGGTGGTGGTGCCGGCACAGACGCTGCGCGCCACCCTGTCGGACCTGGCCCCCGCCCTGAGACCGGACCTGCCGCTGGTGCTCTGCGCCAAGGGGATCGAGCAGCACAGCGGGCAGTTGACGAGTGCGGTGGCGGAGGCCTGCGTGCGCGGCAATCCGCTCGCGGTGCTCTCCGGCCCCACCTTCGCCGCCGAGGTGGCCGCCGGCCTGCCGACCGCCGTGACGCTGGCCAGCGGCGAAGCCGAACTGGCCGAGGCCCTGGCGCAGGCGATCGGCAGCAGCCGTTTCCGTCCCTATGTCTCCGACGATCCGCTGGGAGCGGAGATCGGCGGCGCCGTCAAGAACGTGCTGGCAATCGCCTGCGGCATCGTCGCCGGGCGGCGATTGGGCGACAACGCCCGCGCCGCCCTCGTCACCCGCGGGCTTGCCGAGATGACGCGGCTCTGCCTGGCACGCGGCGGCAAGGTGGAAACGATGATGGGGCTGGCGGGGCTCGGCGACCTCACGCTCAGCTGCACGGCGACCCAGTCGCGCAACTACAGCCTCGGCCTCGCCCTGGGCGCAGGGCAGAGCCTGGAGGTGGCGCTGGCGGCGAGCCGGGGCGTCACCGAAGGCGTCTATACAGCCAGGGCCGCCGTCGCCATGGCGGAAGCGGAAGGCATCGAGATGCCGATCTGCGCGGCGGTCGATCAGGTGGTGAACCAGGGCGCCGACCTGGCCGCCGCCATCGAAGGACTGATGGCCCGGCCTTTCAAGGCGGAGGGCTTTTCGGCATAGTGCCGGCTCCACCGCCGCCACGTCCGCCGGCGCGGCCAATCCGAAGGGCAGACTTCAGAGGGAGAGAGGGAGTTTCATGGCGTTCGTCTTGTACTGTGTCGACAAGGCCGGCCACGGCCATGTCCGGGCGGAGAACCGGCCGGCCCATCTCGACTACCTGAACAGCAACCTCGATCGGATCCTGATCGCCGGTCCCATGACCAGCGATGACGGCGCATCGGTGACCGGCAGTGTCATCATCCTGAGCGACGACAGCCGCGCAGATGCAGAAGCTTTCGCCGCCGGCGATCCCTATACCAAGGCCGGCCTTTTCGAGAGCGTGACCATCACCGCTTACAAGAAGGTGCTGCCGTGACCGCCTACTGGCTGATGAAGTCGGAGCCCGGCACCTGGTCCTGGGACGACCAGGTGAAGGCCGGCACCGCGGAGTGGGACGGCGTGCGCAACTACCAGGCCTCCAACAACATGAAGGCCATGGAATTGGGCGATCTGGCCTTCTTCTACCACTCGGTCAACGAAAAGCAGATCGTCGGCATCGTCGAGGTGGCGAAGCTCTACTATCCCGACCCCAGCGATGCCAGCGGGCGCTTCGGCATGGTGGACGTGAAAGCGGTGAAGCCCTTCGAGCAGCCGGTGACCCTGGCCCAGATCAAGGCCGAGCCGAAGCTTCAGGATCTGGCGCTGGTGCGCCAGTCGCGGCTGTCGGTGCTGCCGGTCAGGAAGGCCGAGTGGACGCTGATCTGCAAGATGGGCAAAACCGAACCCGCCTGAGAGGCCCCGTCTGAGAGGCCCCGTCCGCAGGTCGAAGTGCTTATAAGCCTGTAATCCTAGGACTTTGCCGGCCCGCCGACCGATACCAAAGGCCAGGGGCCCGGGCCTTGTTTCCAGCCCCGTTTGCGGAAATAATCCCAATAACTAAAGAAGACGGCGGCGAGGGCTGGAGGGTTTCGACTTGCGTCGAACCGGTTCCGGCCCGCTCCCCCTCCCGGCCACCCATAGGATACTGGCGTTGGGTGGCCGGGAGGGGGAGCGGGCTGGCGCCGAACACCGAGAAGCAGGCTAGCCGGCCGTGCGCAAGATCCGATCCTAGCAGGGAGGCCTCCACAGACATGTCCGAAGCGACCGTATTCCCCGTTCTCGCCAACACCGCGGAAAGCGCCTGGTGCGACGAAGCCGGCTATTTCAAGCTCTACGAACAGTCTATCGCCGACCCTGAGGCCTTCTGGGCCGAACACGGCAAGCGGATCCACTGGTTCAAGCCCTTCACCCAGGTGAAGGACGTCAGCTACGGACCGGGCGAGGTCCACATCAAGTGGTTCCACGACGGCACCACCAACGCCAGCTACAACTGCATCGACCGCCACCTGCCAACCCGCGAGAACGATGTCGCCATCATCTGGGAAGGCGACGACCCGAACGAGCAGCAGCACATCACCTACGGCGAACTGCACGAGGCCGTCTGCCGCCTGGCCAACGCCATGAAGGCGCGCGGCGTGAAGCGGGGCGACCGGGTGACCATCTACATGCCGATGATCCCGGAGGCCGCCTATGCCATGCTGGCATGCACGCGTATCGGCGCCGTCCATTCCGTCGTCTTCGGCGGCTTCTCGCCGGACGCTCTGGCCGGACGCATCCAGGACTGTCAGTCCGAATGCGTGATCACCGCCGACGAGGGTCTGCGCGGCGGCCGCAAGATCCCGCTGAAGAAGAATACAGACGCGGCGTTGGAAAGCTGCCCGGACGTGAAGACGGTCTTCGTGGTCAAGCGCACCGGCGGCGACATCGGATGGTCGGAGGGCCGCGACGTCTGGTACCACGAGGCCTGCGCCACCGCGGCGCCGGACTGCCCGGCGGAGGAGATGGAGGCCGAGGCACCGCTGTTCATCCTCTATACCTCCGGTTCGACCGGCAAGCCCAAGGGCGTGCTGCACACCACCGGCGGCTACATGGTCTATGCCTCCATGACCCACCAGTACGTCTTCGACTACCACGACGGCGAGATCTACTGGTGCACCGCCGACGTCGGCTGGGTCACCGGGCACAGCTACATCGTCTACGGGCCGCTGGCCAATGGCGCCACCACGCTGATGTTCGAAGGCGTGCCGAACTATCCGGACGCTTCGCGCTTCTGGCAGGTCTGCGACAAGCACAAGGTGAACATCTTCTACACCGCCCCTACCGCGATCCGCGCCCTGATGCGCGAGGGCGAGGAGCCGGTGAAGAAGACCAAGCGCGACACCCTGCGCGTCCTCGGCACCGTGGGCGAGCCGATCAATCCGGAAGCCTGGATGTGGTACCACAACGTGGTCGGCGAAGGCCGCTGCCCCATCGTCGACACCTGGTGGCAGACCGAGACCGGCGGCATCCTGATCACGCCGCTGCCGGGCGCCACACCGCTGAAGCCGGGCTCCGCGACGCGCCCCTTCTTCGGGGTGCGCCCCGTCATCGTCGACAGCGAGGGCGGCCATCTGGAAGGCGCGACCGAGGGCAATCTCTGCATCGCCGATTCCTGGCCCGGCCAGATGCGCACGGTCTACGGCGATCACGAGCGCTTCATCCAGACTTACTTCTCGACCTATCCCGGCAAGTATTTCACCGGCGACGGCTGCCGCCGCGATGCCGACGGCTATTACTGGATCACCGGGCGCGTCGACGACGTCATCAACGTCTCCGGCCACCGCATGGGAACGGCTGAGGTGGAGTCCGCCCTGGTCGCCCATGACAAGGTCGCGGAGTCAGCCGTGGTGGGCTATCCGCACGACATCAAGGGCCAGGGCATCTACGCCTATGTCACCCTCAACGCCGGCGAGGAACCGACCGACGACCTGCGCAAGGAACTGGTGCAGTGGGTGCGCAAGGAGATCGGCCCCATCGCCAGCCCCGATCTGATCCAGTGGGCGCCCGGCCTGCCCAAGACCCGCTCCGGCAAGATCATGCGGCGCATCCTGCGCAAGATCGCCGAGAACGACTACGGCAGTCTGGGCGACACCTCGACCCTGGCCGACCCCGGCGTCGTCGACGACCTGATCGAAAACCGCATGAACCGCGGATAGTCATAAGACTACACCCAATTAAGCGGCCGGTTTCTTCCGAGACCGGCCGTTTCTCTTTGGCCTCTTCGGATCGCCTTTGCTAGCCTTTCGGTTGCAACGAGATGCCGGGGTGGAGCGTGACGGAGAACCGAAGAGATCGAGCGCAGGGCGGCTGGACCGCGCCTCTTGCCGCTGCGCTGCTGCTGATGCTGGGCGCTTGTGCCACGGCGGATGTGGACGACGGCAACGGGCGTCTCGTCGCCCTGCCGGACGAGTGGGACACCATCGACATCGGCGAAGCGGACCTCGATTTGCCGCTTGGCTCCCCCTACGAGATCGACGAACTGCGCCAGAGGGTCGGTGCCTACCAGCTCTTCGAGAACCTCTACACCTTTCACGGGGTCAACGGCTTCCTCGTCACCTCACGGGTGTTCTTCGGCGAGTTTGCGCGCAACCCCTCACTGGAGATCCGCGACGAGGATGACTTCCTCCGCTTCGCCAAGAGCCTGCCGGCAGTGGAAAGCCGGCGCCTGACGGTCGGCAGCGCCAAGCGCTTCGGCACACCCGGCAAGGGCAGCACCGGCTACTACACCAAGGCGATCTCGGAACTGCGCCATGAGGACTGCTTCATCTTCCGCTTCGGCTACCACCTGGTGGATTACAGTTCCTTCGACAGCGACGCCGAGTCCATCGACACCATCGTTACCGGCCAGCTCTGCGGTGACGACCTGGACGAGGCCGCGCTTCTGACCCTGCTGGCGGAGGTGAAGGTGGTGGAAGACCGGGAGGATTTCCGCAAGGCCCTCTCCCGCCGCAAGATCGGCACGATCTAGGACCTGATCCGCAGGCGCTTTCCATCTACCAAATCGGGGAAAGAATCCGCGCCCTTTGCAACTGCGCGTTTCATTCGTGCGTTGTGATCCGCTATGCTGTGCTTCTGCGAAGGTAGAGACAAAGGCAGGGGGAACCCATGGCACAGGGGTGCATGGCCGGCAAAGGTGCAGATGCGGAACCGGGCGCTGCCGCGTCCCACATGGCCCGATGTGTTGGACGGATCTCGGCCATCTTCCTGCTGATCTCGATTGCGGCCTGCTCAGGCGTTCGAGACGGCGCCGGAACGAGAACCAGCATCGAACTGCCCGGGCGCTGGGACCCCATCACCAGTGCCGATGCCGATCTGACCTTGGCCAAAACCCTGCCAATAGACGCAGCATCTTTCCACCGGCGCACAGACATTCCGCAGCAGATCGAAGACTATTACAGCTACGATGGCAGTGAGGGGATCAGGGGTTACGTCGTGACGATGCGCATTCCTGATGGCGCTCTTTCCGAGGACATCATGCTGGAGATGCGGCAGGCACGACTGTTTGATGCTCTGATCAGGGACCAACCGGAGGCAACGCAATACCAACTGCAGATCGGAACGATCTCTTTCTTTCGCAGAGACCACCCCCACACCGTCGGCCACTACGCCACGGCGCCCTCCGGCAACGGCCAGCAGCAGTGCTTCTTCGCACGCATCGGCAAACTGCTTGTGGAAGACAACAAGGACGGTTCCTATCCCGGCGCCATTGATACCCTTGTGAAAGCGGTCTTATGCGGCAGACGGGTTGACGAAGGCTCACTCGTTGCGGCGCTCAACACCATGGATGTTGCGCAGCGTTAGGCACAACCCGGCTGTTACGTGGCGCGTTAGGAACGCATCGCCGTCCGCAGCACCTCGCCCAGCCGTCGGGCGCCGCCGTCGATTTCGTCTTCCGGGACGCCGGCGTAGCCGAGCATGAGGCCCTGACGGGTCGCCGGGCCGTAGAAGTAGTTTGCCAGGGGCACGACACCGATGCCCGCCGCGGCCGCAACCCGCGCGGCGCCCTGGTCACCCAGACGCTCGGCCAGCGGGGCTTTCAACCCGGCCATGACGTGCAGGCCCGCATCGTCGGGCGTCACCGTCAGCAGGTCATCGAGGTGCGTTTTCACCGCAGCCACCAGCGCGGCCTGGCGTGCGGCGTAAAGCCGGCGCATGCGGCGCACGTGGGTGGCGAAGGAACCGTCCTCGATGAAGCTGGCGAGGACCGGCTGCACGAGGGCCGACGGCATTGCGCCGAGTGCCGCCTGGCCGGCGGTCAGCGGCTCCACCAGCGCCTCGGGCACCACAAGGTAGCCGATGCGGATGGAGGGGAAGAGCACCTTGGAAAAGGTACCGACGTAGATGACCCGGCCGGCCTCGCCGCGCCCGGCAGCCAGGCCCTGGAGCGAGGCCAGCGGCCGGCCCGCATAGCGGTACTCGCTGTCGTAGTCGTCCTCCAGGATCCAGGCATCGGCCTCCCGCGCCCACTCCAGCAGCTCCAGGCGCCGCGCCAGGGTGAGCGTGGTGCCGAGGGGATAGTGATGGGAAGGCGTGACTATGGCGGCGCGGGCCTTCGCTGCGAGGCGGGTCCCGGCGGCAACCGAGATCCCCTCGCCGTCCAGCGGCACCGGCACCAGTTCCGCACCGGCCGCAAGCAGCGGACCGCGCAGGCCGACGTAGCCGGGTTCTTCGATCCACACGGCATCGCCCGGCTCCAGCAGCATCTGGGTCGCCAGGCCGATGGCCGCCTGTGCCCCTGTGGTGACGATGACCTGGTGCCAGTCGCACTGCAGGCCGCGATAGCTGCGGAGGTAGCCGGCGATCGCCTCGCGCAGGCTTTGCATCCCGGCGGCGCTGTCGAGCTGGAGCAGCCGGTCCGCCGGGCGGCGCCAGATCCGGGCGTAGAGGCGGCCCCAGACATCGAAGGGGAACTCGGCGGTCTCGGGGCCGGAAAGAAAGGCCCGCAGCGTTTCGCCCGCAGCCGGCGCTGTGCCCCCCGCCGACCCTTGCGCCAAGCGGTGCCGGTCGCGGTCGCGCCGGCTGAGGTCGACGATGGCTGCGGCGCGTCCGGCGAGCCGGGGGCCGGCTGTGCCCCCGGGCGCCTCTGAGCACGCCGTAGCGGCCTCCGCCGGCGGCGCCACGCCCAGCAGCTCTTCCGGCAGGACGCGGCAGACGTAGGTGCCCGATCCGGCCTGGCCCTCCAGATAGCCTTCGCTGAGAAGCTGGTCGAAGGCGGTCACAACGGTATTGCGCGAACAGCCCAGTTCCGCCGCCAGCGCCCGGCTGGACGGCAGCCGGGACCCCGGCGGCAGGCGGCCGGCAAGGATGATTTCGCGCAGCTGCTCACAGATCTGCTGCTGCAGGGTGGCGGGCGCAGTGCGCTCGAGCGCGAGGGCGAGCAGTGCTGTTTTGCGGCGGCGAAGCGATGGCGGCGGCATGGCGCCCTCCCGAACCGGGGCCGGCAGTGCCGGAGGCCCAATAAACTGGTCCGGTAAAATAGCACGAAGCGGCTCTTCCTGAAAAACCACCCTATGCCTAGCGTTCGCCCCGGACCGCACGCGAGCCATCTTAAGATCCTTGGAAGACCCATGAACGATTCACCTACTCCCCAGACCCAAGACGCCTTCCGACCCACGGAGCGGACGCGGCTCAAGCGCGCCCATTACCGCGGCCATTACGACCGCGAAACGGTCTACGCGACCCTCGACGCCGGCCTGATGTGCCATGTCGGCTACGTCATCGACGGCCAGCCCTACGTCACGCCGACGGCCTATTGGCGCATCGACGACCGGGTCTATTGGCACGGCTCCTCGGCCAGCAAGATGCTGCGCCACCTGAAGCAGGGCCCGCAGGTCTGCTTCACCGCCGCCCTGATGGACGGCCTGGTGCTGGCGCGCTCCGGCTTCCACACCTCGGTCAACTACCGCAGCGTCATGGCGCTGGGCCGCGCCGAACTGGTGGAGGGCAGGGAGAAGAAGCTGGCCTGCCTGGAAGCGCTGCTGGAGCGCATGGTGCCTGGCCGCTGGCCCGAACTGCGCGCCCCGACTGCCCAGGAAGTCAAGGCCACGACCGTGGTCTCCCTGAAGCTGGAAGAGGTTGCGGCCAAGGTGCGCAGCGGCCCGCCCATCGACGACGACGAAGACATGGACCTGGACGTTTGGGCCGGGGTGGTGCCGACGCCGACGGCGATCGGCACGCCGGTCGACGACCCGGCGCTGAAGAGCGGGCTGACCCAGCCGGCGAATCTCGCCAGAATTCGGATCGGCTGACAGGAGAACAGAGAGGTCGAGCGACCCCATGGCGGAAACGCGAAGCCAGCGCACAGAGGTCGCCGTCATCGCCTGCCGCGACGCGGAGAGCATTGCGGCCTGCTACGACGTGATGCACGAACTGCGCGACGGTCTGGACCGGGCCGGCTACGAAGAGCGGGCCGCGGCGGCCAGGGACCAGGGCTATCGCCTGGCCCGGGCAGAGGACCAGGGGCAGGTTGTGGGGGTCATCGGCTACCGCCTCTGGAACGATCTGGTCTTCGGCCGCAGCCTCTTCGTGGACGACCTCGTCGTCGCGGCGGTCCGCCGGGGCGGCGGCATCGGGCAGGCGCTCTGCTGGCCCACGCAGAGGCGGAGGCACGGCGCGAAGGCTGTACGGCGCTGCGCCTCAACTCCGGCCTCTGGCGCGAGGACGCGCATCGTTTCTATGAAGCCTTCGGCCTGCACAAGCGCGGCTTTGCCTTCGTCAAAGCGCTGGAGGTTTAGGTCGGGCGGGTAGCACCCATGCCGTAACCGCATTTGCGGGGAAGCGTCCGGGCGTCTATCAGCAAGTCATGATGAGCGGCCAGTCATGACGGGCGGAGGCGTGCCCGGCGGTGCCCGGCACGGCCTGCTGGGCTTCGGCGCGGCGGCAACCTTCGTTCTGCTGTGGAGCACCGGCTTCATCGGCGCCAAGCTGGGGCTGCCCCACGCCGAGCCGCTGACCTTTCTGGCGCTGCGCTTCGTGATCGCTGCGGCCTTGCTGGCCCTGCTGGCCCTGGCCACCGGGGCGCCCTGGCCGCGGGGCTGGCGCAATCTCGCCCATCTCAGCGTCGCCGGCCTTTTGCTGCACGGCGTCTACCTGGGCGGCGTCTTCGCCAGCATCGACCGGGGCGTGGAGGCCGGCGTCTCCGCCCTCATCGTCGGCATTCAGCCGGTCCTGGTGGCCGCCCTGGCCGGCGCGATTCTGGGCGAGCGGGTCAGTCCGCGCCAGTGGCTCGGCCTCGTCCTGGCGCTGCTGGGGGTCGCCCTGGTGGTCTGGCGCAAGCTGGGCGCCGGCCTGGGCACGGCTGAAGGCGTCGTCCTCAGCCTGCTGGCCCTCTGCGGCATCACCGTCGCCACGCTCTATCAGAAGCGCTTCTGCGCCGAGATGGACCTGCGCAGCGGATCGGTCATCCAGTACCTGGCTGCCGCCGCAGGCTGCGGGCTCTTCGCGGCGGCCTTCGAGCAGGGGCAGATCGCCTGGACCGGCGACTTCGTGCTGGCCCTGGCCTGGCTGGTGCTGGTGCTCTCGCTGGGGGCGGTCAGCCTGCTCTACTGGCTGATCCAGCGCGGCCAGGCGTCGCGCGTTTCAAGCCTCTTCTTCCTGGCTCCACCGGTCACAGCACTGATCGCCTGGCCGCTGTTCGGCGAGACCTTCGGCCCTCTCGCCCTGCTGGGCATGGCCCTGACCATGCTGGGGGTCGCCCTGGTGAACCTGGGCGAGGGGCGCAAGCGCGCCCCTGAACCGCTGTCCGATCAGGAAAAGAGTCCTTGAAGATCGTCGTGGCAGAGGACGGGGGCGCAGAGGTTGGGGCGCTCAGAAATCAACGCAGATGCCCTTGCGTTCCCAGTCGCCGTAGCGCGTCGGCTCCGGACCGCTGGGTCCACCGAGTTCCTTGGGCTGCCCATTCTTTTCTGGCGAATCAGCTTTCTTTGCAGGTGCGGCCTTGGGGTCCGCTTTTTGGGCTGTCTGCTTCCCGGTATCCGGGTCGCGGGCGGGAGCGGGCGCCTGGAGCGGCTCCACCTGGGAGTCCCGGGGTTTGGGCTTGCGCGCCGTGAACTTCTCAAACATGCCCTTTATATGGCATCGCCGGGCGCCATCGCCAAGTCTTGACCTGCCCGCCGGCCCTCCCCACCTGAAGCAGGGAGAGCGCACAAAACCCTTGAAACAATGAACAAAATCGAGGTTCCGGCCCTCCCGCCAGGCCCCATAGTGACGACCCCATAGTGACGAAATGATGAACTCACTGCGCACCGGCATTCTGATGGCCGCCATGACCGGCCTGTTCCTGGCCGTCGGCTTTCTGCTCGGCGGCACCGGGGGCATGCTGATCGCCTTCGTCATCGCCCTGGGCATGAACGCCTTCGCCTATTGGAACTCCGACAAGATGGTGCTGCGGATGTTCCGGGCCCGCCAGGTCGACCGCAAGACGGCCCCGGCCCTGGTCGGCATCGTCGAGCAGCTCTCGGCCAATGCCGGGCTGCCGATGCCGCGCGTCTACGTCATCGACGACGACCAGCCCAACGCTTTCGCCACCGGGCGCAACCCGGAGAACGCGGCGGTGGCCGCCACCACCGGCCTGCTGCGCCGCCTGAGCTCGGAGGAACTGGCCGGGGTCATGGCCCACGAGCTGGCGCATGTGAAGAACCGCGACACCCTGACCATGACCATCACGGCGACCATCGCCGGCGCGATCTCCATGCTCGCCAACTTCGGCCTCTTCTTCGGCAACAGCCGCAACAACCCGCTGGGCTTCGTCGGCGTGATCCTGATCATGATCCTGGCGCCGATGGCCGCCGCCCTGGTGCAGATGGCAATCTCGCGCACCCGCGAGTACGCGGCCGACCGCATGGGTGCGGAGATCTGCGGCCAGCCGCTCTGGCTCGCCTCGGCGCTGGAGAAGATCGACCGTGCCGCCCGCGGCATCGACAACGAGGTGGCCGAGAGCAACCCGGCGACGGCGCATATGTTCATCATCAACCCGCTGCACGCCAACCAGATGGACGGCCTGTTCACCACCCATCCGCGCACCGAGAACCGCATCCAGCGGCTGCGCCAGATGGCGTCCGAAATGGGCCAGTCCTCCGCCCGCCCGGGACGTCCCTGGGGCTGAGCCCCGTTCCGCGCATGCCGCCCGCCAAGCAACGCTGGTTCACCCCCAAGCCCTAAGCTAGGTTGCAGCTAAAGGCCCTGGAAGAAGAGGTTCGGGGGAGGAGCCATCATGAGCGGGACGACCATCCGCAGCATCGAGGCGGCGCTGTTCAAGGTGCCGCTGGCCGAGGTGCTGAGCGATGCCATGCACGGCGACCACACCCACTTCGACCTCATCACGGTGCGCATCGCCCTCGACAACGGTGCCGAGGGCGTCGGCTACAGCTATACCGGCGGGCGCGGCGGACACGGCGTCCATGCGGTGGTCGAACACGACCTGCGGCCGGTCCTGACCGGACGGGATGCGGCCGATGTCGAAGGGCTCTTCGGCTTCATGCACGACTATCTGCACTACGTCGGGCGCGGCGGCATCGCCACCATGGCGATCTCAGCCGTCGACATCGCGCTCTGGGATCTGCGCGGCAGGCAGCGCGGCGAAGCGCTGTGGCAGATGGCCGGCGGCGCGGGAAAAAGCACCAAGGCCTACCGCGGCGGCATCGACCTCGGCTACTCCCTGGGGAAGCTGCTGGCCAGCGTCCAGGGCTATCTCGACGAGGGCTTCAACGGCGTGAAGATCAAGGTCGGCCGCCCGGACCTCTCCGAGGACATCGCCCGCGCGGAGGCGGTGCGCGCGCTCATCGGCCCCGACAGGGCCTTCATGGTGGACGCCAACTACGCCTTGAGCGTCGATCAGGCGATCGCCGCCGCCGAGGCCTTCAGGGCCTTCGACCCGCTGTGGTTCGAGGAGCCGACCGACCCGGAGGACCATGCCGGCTACGCGCGCATCGCGGAGGCGACCGGCATGCCCCTGGCGATGGGCGAGAACCAGCGCAGCCTGCACGAATTCGCCTCTGCACTCTCCACGGCGAAGCTGTCCTTCCTGCAACCGGACGCCGGCAACTGCGGCGGCATCACGGCCTTTCTGAAAGCGGCCGCCATGGCCCGCGCGCGCGGTATCCCCGTTTGCTCCCACGGCATGCAGGAACTGCACGTGAGCCTGCTGGCCGGGCTGACCACAGCCGAGGACCCGCAGGCCGGCTGGCTGGAGGTCCACAGCTTTCCCATCGACGCCTACACTACCCGCCCCCTGGTGGTGGAAAACCATCTGGCCGTAGCCCCGGACACACCCGGCACCGGCGTCGCCTTCGACTGGGACAAGCTGAAGCCTCACCGTGCAACATCGGATTAAGCTGCCAGCGCCGCGCGCGAAGCTTGCAGGAGCGGCCCCGGTCGCTTACCTGCTAGCGCCATGAGCGATCACCGCAGCGAAGAGCGCCGCCGGCCCAAAGGCGCAGCCGGGAACGGACCCAAAAAAGGAGACGCCCGCCGAACGGCGCTGGCGGTTCTGCAGGCGGTCCTGGACGACGGCCGGCCGCTGGACGATGCGCTGGCCCAGAACCCGGTGCTGCCCAAGCTGGCGCCGCGCGACCGCGGCTTCGCCCGCCTGCTGGCGGCCACCGTGCTGCGCCGCCTGGGCCAGACCGATGCGCTGATCGACCACTGCCTGGACCGGCCGCTGAAGCGCAGGGACATCGCACTGCGCCACATCCTGCGTCTGGGCGCGGTGCAACTGCTGTTTCTCGGCACTCCGGCTCATGCGGCGGTGAGCACCAGCCTGGAGCTGGCGCGCGGTCCGCGGCTGGCCGGACAGCGGGGGCTTCTGAATGCCGTGCTGCGCCGCCTCGCGCGGGAGGGCAGCGACCTGGTCGCAACACAGGACGCCGCACGCCTCAACATGCCCGATTGGTTGTGGAAACGCTGGTGCGCGGCCTATGGCGAAACCACCACACGCGCCATTGCGGCAGCCCAGCTCGCCGAGCCGCCACTGGATCTGAGCTGCAAGGCCGACGATTCGGAGGCCTGGGCCAAGCGCCTCGAAGCGGAGATCCTGCCGGGTGGCAGCCTGCGCCTGAAGAGCGGCCAGGGCGACGTTGCCCGCCTGCCCGGTTACGCGGAAGGCGCCTGGTGGGTGCAGGATGCGGCCGCGGCGGTGCCGGCGCGCCTGCTGGGCGACGTCGCCGGCAAGACGGTCCTCGACCTCTGCGCCGCGCCCGGCGGCAAGACGGCCCAGCTCGCTGCGGCGGGGGCCGAGGTCATCGCCGTCGAGCGGGCGGCCAACCGCCTGAAGCGCCTGGAGGAAAACCTGCAGCGCCTCGGCCTCGCCGCCGCCACGGTGGCCGCCGACGCCGCCGCATGGCAACCGCCGCAGCCGGCCGACGCGGTGCTACTGGATGCGCCCTGTTCGGCGACCGGCACCCTGCGCCGCCATCCCGACATCGCCTGGCTGAAAGGCCCGGACCAGATCGCCGGGCTGACCGAGGCGCAGGACCGCCTGCTGGAGGCGGCAGTGACCATGCTGAAGCCCGGCGGCCTCCTGGTCTATGCGGTCTGCTCGCTGCAGCCCGAGGAGGGGCCGGAGCGCATCGCGGCACTGTTGGAGAGAAACGACAGCATGGTCCGCCTGCCCGTTACGGAGGAGGAGCTTCCCGGCATGGCCGAGGCGCTGACCGCCGAGGGCGACTTCCGCAGCCTGCCCTGCCATCTCGCAGCGCAGGGCGGCGTCGACGGTTTCTACGCCTGCAGGCTGAAGCGGCGCTAAGACGGGTGGTGGACACAGCTTACATGAACCCGCTTGCATAACCGATCAGGAAGGCAAGCAGGGCAGCCGTCCCGGCTATGCCGAGGATCTCCGGCCACCAACCCAGATCATAAACCGGTGCATCATCATCGTCGTCGGGCGAATGCATCGCGGATCTCCATCACTTTCCCAAGGACGGCAGCCACAGAGCGATCTGCGGGAACAGAATCACCAACGCCAGCCCGACGATCTGAAGACCGATGAAGGGCAAAACCGCGATGAAGATCTCCTGCAGGGTCACGTCCTTGGGCGCCACGCTCTTCAGATAGAAGCAGGCCGGCCCGAAGGGCGGCGACAGCATATAGATCTGGATGTTCATCGCGAAGAGGATGCCAAACCACACCGGGTCATAGCCCAGGTCGACGATCACGGGAGCGAAGACCGGGACGGTGATGAACACGATGGCGACCCAATCCATGAAGGTGCCGAGAATCATGATGATGCCCATCATCACGAGAACGACCACCAGCGGCGGGACTTCCATCCCGGTCAGCAGGCCGGAGAGAAAACGGGTGCCGCCCATGACATTGTAGATGCCGACCAGGCTCACAGCGCCGACGATCAACCACACGATCGACCCGGTCGTGATGGTCGTGCTCCACAACGCCGAACGCAGGCTCTCGACGGTCAGTTCCCGGCGGAGAACCGCGATAAGCAGGGCGCCGACGGCTCCGATGGCCGCGGCCTCGGTCACAGTCGCCACGCCGGCATAGATCGATCCCAGAACGCCGCCGATGAGGATCAGCGGCAGAACCAAACCCTTGAGGTAGACGAGCCGCCGCGCGAACGGCAGCGCCGCTTCCGGCGCGTCATAGGCGGGGCCGAGGGCCGGGTTCAGCCGGCACCGAATGACGATGTAGGCCGTGTACAGGGTGGCGAGAAGCAGTCCCGGTCCGAAGCCGGCGGTGAAGAGGTCCTTTACGGATACCCCCGCCTCGGCGCCGTAGACGATCAGGACGACGCTGGGCGGAATCAGGGTCGCCAGCGCACCGGACGAACAGATCGTTCCGATCGACAGCTTGCGGTCGTAGCCCAGGCGAAACATCTGCGGCAGAGCGATGAGGCCCAGGAGCACGATTTCGCCGCCGACAATGCCGCTCATCGCAGCCAGAACCACGCTGACGAACACGGTCTGAACCGCGACACCGCCGCGCATCTGTCCACCGAGAATGGCCATGGAGTTGAAGAGGTCCCGGGCAACGCCCGATCTCTCGAGGATGTTGGCCATAAACACGAAGAAGGGCACCGCGACGAGCGTGTACTTGCCGAAAACCGCGACGACGTTCGAGGAAATCAGGATCAACCCCGGCGGCCCGAACTTCAGAAGCGCTGCGGCGACCGATATGAGCAGCGTCGACGCACCCAGCGGCACACCAAGCGCCATGAGCGCGAACAGACTCGCGATCATCAGAAGCGTGATGGATTCGATGCCCACGGGGTTGGCGGCCTCGGGCGCGATTCAGAGTGGTGGCCGGGCCGGCCGTGGTGCGATCAGCTTCGCAATCAGTTGGAGTGCGAAAACCATGCAGGCAAAAACCAGCAGCACCTTCAGGTAGCTCGGCAAGGGAGGATTGAAGGCACTGCCGGACCTTTCGAGTTTCTCAAGGGATCTGGCTGCGGGCCCCCACATCGCCCAGGTCAGCCCGGCGACGGCCGCAAGGCTGAACGCCAGCGCAATGCGGCGCAGCACCAGCCAGAAAGACGGGCCGACAAGGAGCTCCAGGCTGGTGACGGTGATATGACGGTTCTGCTGGGTAATCGCAGCCGCCGACAGCATCCAGGCAGTCGCGCAGCAAGCCATGACCGCTTCCGTCGTCCAGACTGTCGGCTGATCAAGAAGGTAGCGCGTGAAGACCTCGTAGACCGACAGGCCGATGGCGGTGAGGTAGAAGATGCCGCAGGCCTTACCGAGCAGGACCGACAGGCGGCCAACCACGTGACAGAATGAAGCGCGCATGCCCATGGATCGAGGTGGGGAAAACCGGTTGCTGCAGACAGTTGCCGCAGACAGTTGCTAAGGAGGCAACCGCCCGGAATCAGTCGAGCAGGCCCTTGGACTTCATGAATGCCAGATGCGCCGCCAAGGCCGCTTCGGCTTCCGGAGACTTCGCCGCCGTTTCCTGCCACGCCTCGACGGCGATGGCCCGGAACCGGTCGCGCTCTGCCTGCGGCCAGTCGATCACTTCGATCTGGGGGTCGGCCATGTCCCGCGCGACCAGGGCCTTGTCCTGTTCATCAAGCGCCTTCAGGAGGTCGGCGTAGGCGTCGTAGTACCAAGCCGTCATGCCCTCGCGCGCCTTCGGGCTCAACGCCTCCCAGGTCGACTGAGAGACGGTGAACTGGTGTACGGCCATGGAGTGAATGCCGGGGTAGAGCGGAAACTTCGCGATCTGATGAAAGCCGTTCTTGTCGTTGTTCACGTAGGCGGAGGCATCAGCGGCATCGACGACGCCCTTCTCGAGCGAGGTAAAGACCTCCGAGAAGGGGATGTTCGCCGGGCTGGCGCCAGCCGCCTTGAACACGGTCGCGGCAAGGCCCTCCGGCGAGCGGATCTTCAGCCCCTTGAGGTCGTCGACACCGCGCACCGGCACTTTCGACACCAGGGCTTCCTTTGATACCGCGCCGCAGCCGATCACCTTGATCATGCCGGGGAGCGTCGAATCCCAGAGCTCTTGCAGGACCTCGGCCCCGCCACCGCTGCGGCAAAACTCCTGAACCTGCGCCGGCGAGTCGTACCCGGCAATCAGATCACCGAGGATCGCAAAGGCAGGATTGCGTCCGGAGAAATAGGCGATCGAAGTGAGATCGCCCCCGAGCACCCCGGCCGCCACGGCTTCCGGCGTCTCGTTGCGTGGGACGATCGATTTGATCGGCGTCAGCTCGATCGCAACCTCGCCTCCGGTCATCTCTGCCAGTTTGGGAATCCAATGCTCATTGAGATACTGGAAGGAGTAACCCCCGGACTGGGTGGATGTCTGGACCATCAAGGTCACGTCCGCCGAAACCTCGGTCGAAACGAGAACAAACAAGGCTGCGCTCAGACGCGCCACCACATTGCGCTTCAACGGCATCTTTTCCTCCCTTTGGCGGCATCTGCGCCGATCATTGGGCCCATGCATAAGCCATCGCGAAAATACCCAAACATCAAGCATGCGTCAATGCATACATTAATTTATCCGATAATGGCCGCATTGGTCCTTGCGCGCAGGGGCAGCGGCCTGCACCCGCGCAAGCAGGCAGATCGGCCGCGCATGGACGGCCGCAGACAAGCGGGAAACGCCGCGGACGTGTGGGGACGCACCCTATGCAGGAACGGCTGTGTTACGACACGTCGTCGTTCGCAAGGATCGTCGGCCGGATAAAGAACAGCAGTTCGTGGTCCCGGCCGCGGTGCACGCTGCCCTTGAACAGACTGTTCAGAACCGGAATGTCGCCCAGAAACGGCCCGTCCTGCCGGTCCGACTCGTCCAGGCTCTTCAGCCCGCCCAGCAGAACGGATGCCCCGGGATCCGGCATGTCGCTGAGGATGCTCTGAACAGACGGCAGGCCGCCCAACGCGCCGAGGCTGGTCGGCGCAACCTCCGTCAGCATCGGACCGCCCGACAGCCGGTAGTGCCCCTTGCCGTTCACGACTCCCAGCCGGTAGTCACCGACATCGACGTCGTCGCTCACCACAGCCGCCAGGGTGTTCTCCCCGGCAATGTAGACCGTGCCGATCTGATTCTCTTCGGTAAAGTCGTCGGCATCGAGCCGGTCGCCGAAGAGCGAGCCCAGCACCGGCACCGCGCCGACGTCGACCGTGTCCAGGTTCTTGTAGTCGACGCCGAAAGAGGTTTCGGCGACATGAACGAACCGGCTCTGAATCACCACCACCGACTCGATGCGAAGCGTGATGGTCCGGTCATCGGTGATCACCGGCACAATGTTGAGCCGCAGCCCTTCGTTGCGCGAATGACCGTCACGTTGTTCGTCGTCGTTCCGGCTGTCGGTGCCCTTTTCGAACGCCACGGCAGGTTGAACCATCGCCAGCGCCATAAACCCTGCGAGCGCAAACACCCCTAAGGCGGCGCCCACCCTTGCTGTCCCAAACATCGCAGCCCCTCCATTTTCGCCTCCTCATACCCGACGGGAGACCTAAGCGAATAGCGTAGCAGAACGGTGGGAGAGGCGCATCCCGACGCACCGGGGCGGCGCGCGGCCCCCGCTTGCGGGCTCTCCCTGCGAGCCCTCCTTGCGACCCCTCCTTGCGACCCCTCCTTGCGACCCCTCCTTGCGACCCTGGGGCGGGACTGATACCAAGGGGCCGGATCGCAAACCACGCTGGACCCGCGCCTTCATGCAGCAGACCGTCCGGATCGCCCCCTCCATCCTGGCCGCCGATTTCTCCCGCATGGGCGAGGAAGTCCGTGCCGTCACCGAGGCCGGCGCCGACTACATCCACATCGACGTGATGGACGGGCACTTCGTGCCGAACATCACCCTGGGGCCGGACATGGTGTCGGCCATCCGCCCATACTCGGAACTGGTCTTCGACGTGCACCTGATGATCGCCCCGGCGGACATCTTCATCGAAGACTTCGCCAAGGCGGGCGCCGACATCATCACCGTCCATCCGGAATCCGGCCCGCATCTGCACCGCACGGTCCAGATGATCAAGGGCTTCGGGAAGAAGGCAGGGGTCTCGCTCAACCCGGCAACGCCCGTCGACATCGTCGACCTCATCATCGACGACATCGACCTGATCCTCTGCATGGGGGTCAATCCCGGCTTCGGCGGCCAGAAGTTCATCCCCTCCACCCTGGGCAAGCTGGAGGCGCTGCGCCGCAAGATCGACGACAGCGGGCGCCGCATCGACCTGGAAGTCGACGGCGGCATCAACATGGAAACGGCACCCCGCGCCGCTGCGGCCGGTGCCGACGTGCTGGTCGCCGGCACCGCGACCTTCAAGGGCGGCCCCCAGGCCTACAGTGGGAACATCAGGCGCCTGCGCGGCGAGGCCTGATGGTCGCCGGCAGCCCCGCGGATCGCAACGCGAAGGCTGGCATGACCGCAAGCCGGAAGCGGGACACCATTGGCACTGACGGGGGGCTTCGCGCCCGCCTGGAAGCCTTTCGGCGCTGGCGCATGCTGCCGCGCGACCTGGCCTGGGCGCAGCTCGGCTACCACCTCCATCGTCCTTTCTTCGCCCTGCCGGAAGCACCCTGGCACCGGGCCGGCACGCCCCCGGCCGGCCTGGCACTGGTACCGCCGGATCCCTGGCCAGGCAGGGCCGAGCGGGGCATGGCGATCGTCGACGGCAGCTTCAGCTTCCTCGGCCGCAACCTGGACAAGCCGGCCCCGCTCTGGGCACCGCTGGGCATGGAGACCGCCTGGCTGAAACGCCTGCACGACTTTGCCTGGCTGCGCGATCTGCGCGCCGCGGGCGGGGATGCCCCGCGGCGCAAGGCCCGCAGCCTGGTCGCCGACTGGGTGGCGAACAACCAGAGCTGGTCGCCGGTGGCGTGGGATCCTGTGGTGACCGGCGAGCGTTTGTCCCACTGGTTCAGCCAGTACGAGTTCTTCGCCGCCAGCGCCGAGGTCGCCTTCCGGCAGGAGCTTCTGGCCAGTGCCGGGCGCCAGGCCCGCTACCTCGCAGCCGTCCTGCCCGCAGGGCTCTGCGGCGCAGACCTGATCACGGCCACCCGCGGTCTCTGCACCGCCGGCCTCTGCCTGCCGCAGGGCACCGACTGGTTGAACCAGGGCATGACCCTGCTGCTGCGGGCGCTCGACGACCAGCTGCTGGCGGACGGCGGACAGCGCGAGCGTTCACCGGCGCGCCTGCTTTCGGTCCTGCGGGCCTGCATCGACCTGCGGGCCGCCCTGCTGGCCGCCGGGCAAGAGGCCCCGCCGGCGCTGTCCGCCCGCATCGAGGCCATGGTGGCGGTCTTGCGCCTGCTGCAGCACGGCGACGGCGGTCTTTCCCTGTTCAACGGCGGCGGCGAAGGCGAAGACCTGCAGATCGATATGATCCTGCAGCGCGGCGGCGGCAAACAGGTCCAGCTGATGCGGGCGCCGGACAGCGGCTTCCAACGGATGCAGGCCGGACGCAGCCTGGTCCTTGTGGACTGCGGCCGCCCGCCGGCCCCGGGCTATGACCGCGCCGCTCATGCCGGCACGCTGAGCTTCGAGATGTCGGTCGGCCGCGAAAGGCTGATCGTCAACTGCGGCGCCCAGGCCGGCAGCAGCAGCTGGCAGCAGGCCCAGCGCAGCACCGCCGCCCATTCCACCCTGGTGCTGAACGAAACCAATTCCGCCGCCCTCTTCGCCGGCGGCGGGCTGGCGCGCCGGGCCGAGTCCGTGACCTGCCGGCGCGACGAGGACGAAGGCGCGGTCTGGCTAGACCTCAGCCACGACGGCTATCTGCCGCTCTTCGGACTCACCCACCACCGCCGTCTCTACCTCTCTGCCTCCGGTGAAGATCTGCGCGGCGAGGACCGGTTGTGCGGCGAAACCAAGGGACGCAAGCCTCTGGCCTTTGCCATCCGCTTTCATCTTCACCCGGGCGTCAAGGCGATGACGGCCCAGGACGGACGCTCGGTCGTGCTGCGCCTGCCCAAGGGCGGCGGCTGGCGCCTGCGCGTCGCCGGAGCCGCCGCGGCGCTGGAGCCGAGCGTCTATCTGGGTGTGCCCGGACAGGTGCGCCGCTGCCAGCAGATCGTGCTGTCCGGAACCACGGGGGAGCGCGACAGCGGCGCCAGCGGTTGGAACCCGGACGACCTCTGCGTCGTGAAATGGGCGCTGCAGCGCCTGGGGAGCGCCGCCTGAGATGGACGGAGTGGGTATGGCAGGGGCGGCGGTACCGACAACGCTGATCCTCGGCGCCGCGGCTGTCGTCGCCCTCGCGAGCTGGGCCGCGACGGGGGCGGTGCTGCGCCTGCTGCTGGCCTGGCAGGTCTTCGACGAACCCAACCATCGCAGCAGCCACAAGGTGGCGACCCCGCGTGGCGGCGGCCTGGCCGTGGTTGCGGTGATCGCGCTGGCCTGGATCGCCGGTGCCTTCATCTTCAAGCCGGTGATTTCGGGCTTCTGGTTTGTCGCCGGCGGCCTGGCAATTCTGGCGGTCGTCTCCTGGCTCGACGATCTGCGCTCGCTTCCCGCCGCCCTGCGCTTGGCGGTCCAGGTTCTGGCGGTGGCCACGGCGCTTTGGGGGACAGGCGGGTCGCTGCTGGTCTTTCGGGGCCTGCTGCCGCCGCTGGCCGATCATCTGGTGGTGGCGCTGCTGTGGCTCTGGTTCATCAACCTCTTCAATTTCATGGACGGGATCGACGGCATCTCGGCGGTGGAGAGCGCTTCGGTCGCCGGCGGCCTGGCCCTCTGTGCGCTCCTGGCCGGCCTCGGGGCGGGCTACATCTTCTGGTCGGCCAGCCTCGCGGCCGCGGCGCTGGGGTTCATCCGTTGGAACTGGTCGCCGGCCCGCATCTTCCTCGGCGATGTCGGTTCGGTCTCGCTCGGCTACCTGCTCGGCTGGCTGCTGATCCTCCTGGCGGCCAAGGGGTATTGGGCAGCAGCCCTCATTCTGCCGCTCTACTATCTGGCGGACGCGAGCTGGACTCTTTGTCGCCGGGCCCTCAAGGGCGAAGCCGTCTGGAAGGCCCACCGCCAGCATTTCTATCAGCAGGCGGTTCAGCGGGGGCACAGCCACGCCGCGGTTTCCACCCGCATTCTGCTCTGCAACGGGGTCCTGGTCGCTGCGGCGCTGCTGGCCGTGAGCGGCCTGACCTGGCCGGCCCTGGCCCTTGCCTGTCTTGCGGTTGCCGCGCTTCTGTTTATGCTGGCCCATCAGATGCCGCCGGGGGGCGCTGCCGGCAATCGGCAGGAAAACCGAAACGGCGGCAGGGCCGCCTGACGCTTGTGGTCGCGGTGTCAGACCTGGGCCGAACCCGGGCCAGACTCGGGCCGAACCCGGGTGTCACGACGGCATGAGCAGGCCTTGCGAAGGCTGTGAACCGATGAGGGGAAGCCGAAACCCGTTATGAAGCTGGGCTCGACCAGATTCCCGCGGCAGATCGTTGCCTTCGTGCACGACCTACTGATGGCGGGCGCGGCGTTTCTGATTGCGCTGTTCCTGCGCATGGGCGACAGCGCCTGGGAGTCCTTCACCACCAGCCTCTGGCAGCCGATGCTGCTGTTTACCGCGATCTGCGGCCTGGTGTTTCTGACCACCGGGCTCTACCGCGGCATCTGGCGCTACGCCTCGATGAATGCCCTCGTCGCCATCGTCAGGGCGGTAACGCTGGCCCTGGCGATCTTCCTTCCGGTCACCTTCATGATCACCCGGCTGGACGACCTGCCCCGTTCCTGGCTGGTGATCAGCTGGTTCGTTCTGGTGTTCCTGCTGGGCGCGCCGCGCATGGCCTATCGCGTGTTCAAGGACCAGGGCTTCCGCCACCTGCTGGAGCGCGACCGCCACCGCCGGGTGCCTGTCCTGCTGGTCGGCGCAAGCGACGCGGCGGAAACCTTCATCCGCGAAATGGCCCGCGACCGGGACGGACCATTCGAAGTGCTGGGCGTAATCGACGAAAAGGGCACCCGGACCGGCCGCAGTATTCACGGCGTGAAGGTCCTGGGCGACCTCGACGACCTGCCCGCCGTGTTCCGCACGCTGGCGCGCCGCGAGCGCAAGCCCCAGCGCGTGATCCTGACCAAACCCCTGACCCGAGATGAGGTCGAGACGGTTCTGGGCTGCGCCGACGACGAGGGCGCGACGGTGGCGCGCCTGCCGCGGCTGACCGACTTCAGCGGCGGCGTGGAAGACCGTCTGCACATCCGTCCGATCGCCATCGAGGATCTGCTGGGCCGCACCCAGACCAAGCTCGACCGGCCGGCGATGGAGAAGCTGATCCGCGGCCGCCGGGTGCTGGTGAGCGGCGCCGGCGGCTCCATCGGGGCCGAGCTTACACGCCAGGTCGCCGCCCTGGGGCCGGCCCAGCTCACGCTTTTCGACAACTCCGAGTTCAACCTCTACAGCATCGACATGGAGCTGGCCGAGCGCTTCCCCGAAGTGCCGCGCCTCGCCCTGATCGGCGATGTCCGCGATGCGCGCCGCGTCGGCAGGCTTCTGGGCGAGGCGACGCCCGACCTCGTGTTCCACGCGGCGGCGATGAAGCACGTGCCGCTGGTGGAGCACAATCCCGTGGAGGGGATTCACACCAACGTTCTCGGCACCCGCAACATGGCGGAGGCCTGCCGCCGCAGCGGCGTGGCCACCATGGTTCTGATCTCCACCGACAAGGCGATCAACCCGCCCAACGTGATGGGGGCGAGCAAGCGCCTGGCGGAGAGCTACTGCCAGGCCCTCGACCTGCTGCGGCAAGGCAGCGGCGAGGGCACGCGCTTCGTCACCGTGCGTTTCGGCAATGTGCTCGGCTCGACCGGGTCGGTGGTACCGCTGTTCCAGCGTCAGCTTGCCCATGGCGGTCCGCTGACGGTGACCGACCCGGAGATGACGCGCTACTTCATGACCATCCGCGAAGCGGTGGAACTGGTGCTGCAGGCCTCCGCCCTCGGCAACGACAGCCCGCCCGAAGAGGCCGGGCGCATCTACGTGCTGGACATGGGCGAGCCGGTGAGGATCGTCGACCTGGCACGCCAGATGATCCGCCTGTCCGGCCTGCGCCCGGACAAGGATATCCAGATCGTGTTCACCGGGCTGCGCCCGGGCGAGAAGATGCACGAAGAGCTGTTCCACGACGGCGAGCCGCTGATCCCCACCAGCCATCCGGGCCTGCATCAGGCTGCGCCGAGGACCGCCGATGCCGAGCTGTTGAGCCGCAGCCTGGAGGACCTTGCACGCCTGGTCGCCGCGGGCAAGCAGGCGGAGGTTCGGCAGGCGCTGCACCGTCTGGTGCCGGAGTTCTCCGGCGAGGGCGCCGGTTTGACTGAAGGCGAAGGCAAGAGCGCTGCCGCCGCGTCTTGACGCCCGCCTCGGTGGCCCCTAGTACCGGGTCTCTCTTGCCGGGGCCTCTCTGTTTCAGGTCCTTGCACCACCGCTTTCACCAACCGCCTGCCCGG
Organism: Rhodospirillales bacterium BBD 1991-14; assembly: GCA_001657395.1. GTDB lineage: Bacteria > Pseudomonadota > Alphaproteobacteria > Kiloniellales > Kiloniellaceae > Pelagibius. The sequence goes on from LYSY01000002.1 coordinate 239,951, forward strand.
AGCCTCTCGCCCATGCCCCTCGACACGCCCGTCCCGGTTAAGCGCGCCCTGATCTCCGTCTCCGACAAGACCGGACTGATCGCCTTCGGACGGTTCCTCAGTGAGCAAGGCGTCGAGATCCTCTCGACCGGAGGCTCGGCCAAGGCCCTTTCGGACGCCGGCGTCCCGGTCGTCGAGGTGGCGGCGCACACGGGCTTTCCGGAAATCATGGACGGGCGGGTGAAGACCCTGCATCCCAGGATCCACGGCGGCATCCTGGCGCGGCGCGACCTGCCGGACCATCTGGCGGCCATGGAAGCGCACGGGATTGCTGGGATCGATATGGTGGTCTCCAACCTCTACCCCTTCGAAGCGACGCTCGCTTCCGGCGCCGACTTCGACACCTGCGTCGAAAACATCGACATCGGCGGCCCGGCCATGGTGCGCGCCGCCGCCAAGAACCACGACTTCGTCGCCATCGTCACCGACCCGGGCGACTACGCGGCGATCGAAGCGGAGATGCGCGAGCGGGACGGCGCCGTTTCGGCAGCGCTGCGCCGGCGCCTGGCGATGACCGCCTTCGCCCATACCGCCGCCTACGATTCCATGATCGCCCGCTGGCTGGCGGCGGAGGAGGGCGAGACCTTTCCCGGGCGCCTGACGTCGGCCGGCGTGCTGCAGCAGACGCTGCGCTATGGCGAGAACCCGCACCAGGAAGCGGCGCTCTATCTGCAAGGCCCGGCGCGCCCCGGCGTCGCCAGTGCCGAACAACTGCAGGGCAAGGAACTGAGCTACAACAATCTGAACGACACCAACGCCGCCTTTGAGTTGGTCAGCGAGTTCGACGCTCCGACCGTAGCCATCATCAAGCACGCCAACCCTTGCGGTGTCGCCAGCCGGGCGAACCTGACCGAGGCCTATGGCGAAGCGCTGGCCTGCGATCCAGTCAGCGCCTTCGGCGGCATCATCGCGATCAACCGCAGCCTGGACGCAGCGACCGCCGGCGAGATCGCCAAGCTCTTCGCCGAAGTGGTGATCGCCCCGGCGGTCGACGACGACGCGCGCGGCATTCTGGCCGCCAAGAAAAACCTCCGGCTGCTGGTCACCGGCGCCATGGCCGACCCGGCCGCGCCGGGGCTGGTGACGATGCCGCTGGCCGGCGGCTTTCTGGCACAAAGCCGGGACAACGGGCGCATCGCCGCCGGCGACCTCAAGATCGTCACCAAGCGGGCACCCAGCGAGCGCGAATTGGCTGACATGATCTTCGCCTTTCGCGTAGCCAAGCACGTGAAGTCCAACGCCATCGTCTATGCCCGCGACGGCGCCACCGTCGGCATCGGCGCGGGGCAGATGAGCCGGGTCGACTCCTCCCGCATCGCTGCCTGGAAGGCCCGGGAAGCCGCGGAGCAGGCGGCGGGGGAGGGCGCAGCGCCGAAAACCGAGGGCTCGGCGGTTGCCTCCGACGCCTTTTTCCCCTTTGCCGACGGCCTGCTGGCGGCCGCCGAGGCAGGCGCGACTGCGGTCATTCAGCCCGGCGGCTCAATGCGCGACGACGAGGTGATCGCCGCCGCCGACGAGGCCGGTCTGGCCATGGCCTTTACGGGGATGCGGCACTTCCGCCACTGACAGTCCGTCCCGCCGATCCGGCGAGAACCGCCGCAACCCGACTCCGCGTATGGTTGATCGCTTATAAATTGTAGGCAATTGTTCACCAATTGCGCCTATTGTTTGCAGGGCATACGAGAGCAACCAGCGCCCGTCCAAGGGCCGCGATCCACAGCGTCACAGACAGTACCGGGGGCCTATGCCGAAGCTGAACTGGGAAAACGTCACCGTGATGGTGGTGGACGACAATTCGTTCATGCGCAACCTGATCGTGACCACGCTCCGCACTCTGGGCATCGCCGATGTCACTGCCATGTCGAGCGCCACCGCGGCGATCGAGTCCCTGCGCATGAGCCGCAAGAACCCGGTCCAGGCCGGCATCGGCACCATTGATATCGTGCTTTCCGACTTTGTCATGTCGGAGGTGGACGGGGCCCTCTTTCTGCGCTGGATCCGCACCAGCCGCCAGGCGCCGGACCGTTTCGTGCCGTTCGTGATGGTCTCAGGCGCCGCCGACCAGGATGTCGTCGAGGCGGCCCGCGATGCCGGGGTCACGGAGTTCCTGGCCAAGCCCTTCTCCGCGAAGTCGATCGGCGACCGGATCCTGGAGGTCATCAAGAATCCGCGGCAGTACATCCTGGCACCCGGCTACTTCGGGCCCGACCGGCGGCGCCAGGACCGCCTGGTCAATTGGGGCGAGTACTACGACGACCGCTCCAAGCTTCAGACCGACCGCAGGGTGACCAAGGCCTCGGAGATCCAGGTCATCCACGCCCGCTCTAACATTCGCACCCTGCGCGACGATGTCCGGGCGGTGTACTTCCGCCCGGCCAACAAGCTGCGCGACAAGCTGGGGCCGAACGCCCTGCGCGGCCAGATCGATTTCGACCCCCTGGTCATCCAGGCCGCCGAGGAGCGCATTCAGGAGATGGTCGGCGACTACGCCACCTGGGTGCGCGACTATCTCGAGTCGATGAGCACCTCGTTCCAGGCCCTGCGCGAGAAGACCAAGGAGTCCCAGCACCACGTCCTGAACATCAATCAGATCGCCCACGAGCTGCGCGGCCAGGGCGGGATCTTCGACTATCCGCTCATCTCTGCATTCGGAAAGACGCTTTACGAAGCCACCATCGACACCAGCGCAAAGATCAGCGCGCATCGCCTGGAGTTGATCGAGGCCCATATCGACGCCATCCGTCTGGTCTTCACGCAGAAGGTGCGCGGCCACGGCGGTGACGTCGGTGCCGCCCTGCTGAAGGACATCGAGCGGGCCGTGAAGAAGTACGGCGAGGCGCGGCAGAGCGTGCCCGCGTCCTGAAAGCCCGCGCCCCTTGAGGCCGCCCCCCTTGAGGCCGCCCCCCTTGAGGCTGCCCCCCTTGAGGCTGCCGCCCTTGAGTCTGCCGCTTAGTCGGCGAAGCGCTCCACCAGGAAATCGATGAAGCAGCGCACCCGCGCGGAAAGATGCCTGCCCGGCGGATAGACCACCTGGATGGCGCTGTCCGGCCAGTGATAGTCCGGCAGGACACGGCGCAGGCGACCGGCCTTCAGGTCCGGCCCGATCAGCCACAGCGGCAGCAGCACCATGCCGATGCCGGCCAGGGCCGCACCGCGCAGCATCATCGGATTGTTGGTCTCCAGGGTCCCGCCGACGGTGACCACCGTCTCCGCCCCGGCCTCGTCGACCAGATGCCAGTCGTGGCGCTGCGCCCGATAGGTGTAGACCAGGCAGTTGTGGGTGGCGAGGTCGGCCGGGGTCTGCGGCGGGGCAACGCCGTCGAGGTAGCCGGGCGCCGCCGCCAGCACCCGGCGGTTGGCGGCCAGGCGGCGGCCGATCAGGCTGGAGTCGCTGAGATCGCCGATCCTGAGCGCAACGTCGAAGCCCTCTTCCACCATGTCCACGAAGCGGTCGTTCAGGTCGATTTCAAGCGCGACCTCCGGGTAGCGCGCATAGAAGGCCGGCAGCACCGGCAGCAGATGAATGACCCCGAAGCCGGACGGCATGGTGACCCGCAGGCGTCCCCGCGGCACGGCGCGCAGGCTGGAGATCGAGGCCGCCGCATCGTCCAGGTCGGCCAGGATGCGGCTGGCCCGCTCGTAGAAGGCCGCCCCCTCCTCCGTCAGGCTGAGCCGCCGGGTGGTGCGGTTGAACAGCCGCACGGCGAGGCTGTCCTCCAGCCGGCCGATCTGTTTGCTGACCGCCGAGGGCGTAAGGTCCAGGGCCCGCGCCGCCGCGGAAAAGCTGCCCTCGCGCACCGTCCGCACGAAGACGGGAAGTCCCTCCAGGTTGTCCATGGCGCCTCACTTGATCCTCTACGGAACAAATCCTATGCCATTCAGAGGGATTATCGCAACTGAGGAACGGATGTAGGGTTTCTGCAAAGCTGTCCAACGGGTGTCACCCGTCACCCACAGCTCCCCGGAACACATAACCCAGGAGTCGCAGATATGAGCCCGATGTCTCCCACGATCGCTTCCGCTCCGCATTCTCCTGCCGCCGCGGCCCAGCGCAGCGCCGCCCAATCCCGCGCCCGGCCCCTCCTCGGGCAGACTGCCCGGCCCCGCAGCGCGGTGACCGAGGCGCAGATCGCCCGGGCCATCGCCCGGGGCCGGCGCCTGCAGGGCGAAGCGATGCGCGCCATCTTCGGAGCAGCCTTGCGCCGGGTGCTGCATCCCTTTGCCGGCCGGCAAGTCCGGCGCGAAGGAGCCTACGGCAACCGCGCTCAGGCCTGCTGAGTTCCCTTTACGAGGCTCCTCTATGAAGGCCGATCTATGAAGCCTGCGGGCGCCTGCCGGCCTGCGGGTCGCGGATCGGCCAGAGCAGGATCAGGCCTGCGAGGAAGAAGATCAGGATGGTGGCCATGCCGGCGCGCTGGCTGTCGGCCATGACCGTCACCCAGCCGACCAGGGCCGGGCCCAGGAAGGCCGTTGCCTTGCCGGACAGCGCATAGAGACCGAAGAACTCGGCGCGCAGATCGGGCGGCGCGATGCGCGCCATGAAGGACCGGCTGGCGGTCTGCGCCGGGCCGATGAAGACCCCGATGCCGCAGCCGAGCAGGTAGAACCAGAGCTTGCTGTCGATCAGCAGGATGGCCGCGCCGAGAACGGTCAAGGCGGCGACCGAGACCAGGATCGTCGCCTTGGCGCCCACGAGATCGTCGAACCAGGCAAAACCGAAGGCGCCGATGCCGGCGGCCACGTTCAGCAGAATGCCGAAGATCAGGATCTCCTCGAAGCTCATGCCGAAGGTGCCGGCCGCGTAGATGCCGCCGAAGGCGAAGAGCGTGTTCAGCCCGTCGGTGTAGAGCATGCGGGCCAGCAGGAACCGCCCGGTCTGGCCGTGGCTGGGCAGTTGGCGCAGGGTCTGCCAGAGGCTCGTTAGGCCGGCGCGCACCGCTCCGGCGGGGCGGAAGGGGCGGCGTTCCTCCCTTGCCATGAGAAAGAGGGGTATCGCGAAGACGGCGAACCACAGCCCGACGAAGGGTCCTGTAATCCGCACGTCTTCGGCGGCCGACTTGTCGAGACCGAAGAGCGGCACCTCCGGCATGACGAAGAGCACGAGGCAGAGCCCCAGGCAGACAAGGCCGCCGGCGTAGCCCAGACCGCCGGCCCAGCCCGACAGCCGGCCGAGATGGCTGGAGGGTGCCACATCCGGCAGCATGGCGTTGTAGAAGACGTGGCCGAACTCGAAGGCGGCGTTGCCGACCGCGACCAGCAACAGCGCCGGCAGGATGAAGCGCGGGTCGGGCTCGATCCACCAGAGGCCGAAGGCGGCCAGAACCGAAAGCACGGTGAAAAAGCCGATCCAGGGCTTGCGCCCGCCGCCCTGGTCGGCAATCGCCCCCAGAACCGGGGCCAGCACCGCCAGGACCAAGCCGGAGATGCTGAGCGCCGCCCCCCACTGGCCGGTCCCGATCTCCACCGTCTCGGCGACACCCTGCGTGAAGTAGGCGGCAAAAACGAAGGTGACGATGACAGTGGGGTAGGAGGAGTTGGCCCAGTCGTAGAAGCACCAGGCAACCGCCGCGCCGCGCCGGCCCTGCCAGGTCTGAACCCAGCCGGGAGAGCCGCTGTTGCCGGGTCGTACTGGATCACCGGCCATCGCCGCCCTCCTCCACCGTCACGCTTCCGCACTACCAGCTTTCCGTGTGCGGCTCAAGCTGTGTAGGCTGGCCGCGCCTCTGCCTTGCCGAGCCGGCGCAAAAGGGGTCCTTCACACAGAGCGGAAGAAAAGGAGTTCACGCGTCATGCTGATCGTCACCACCGATGCCATCGAGGGCAGGAAGGTCGTGGAGTACCTGGGTATCGTGTCGGGCGACGCCATTGTCGGCGCCAACATCTTTCGCGACGTCTTTGCCCGGGTGCGCGACGTGGTCGGCGGGCGCGCCGGCGGCTACGAAAAAGCTCTGAAGGGCGCCAAGGAAGGGGCGCTGGAGGACATGGTGGAAGAGGCCCAGGCGCGCGGCGCCGACGCCGTGATCGCCGTGGATCTGGATTACGAGGTGGTCGGCGACTCCATGCTGATGGTCTCCGCCAACGGCACGGCAGTGAAGCTCGGCTGAGGCTGGGCCTCTACCCCCAACGCGCAGGGCAGTGGCTAAAGGGCAGCGGCTAACCGGACACCATCGACTTCAGTTGCCGGTTTGCCACCGCCAGCATGGCGAAGTCCGGGGCGCCGGATGACTTCAGCTCCTCCAGCAACTGATCGGTGCGGCTGACCAGCGGCGCGCGCCGGGCCGACCACTTGTCGATCACCTTGTCGGTGGCCATGGCCGTTGCGCGCCTGCCCGCGCTGTTGCCGTTGAGCACCCGGGAGGTGAGCTCGCTCTGGTGGCCGTAGAAGTCGTCGATGATCGCCGTCACCGCCAGCTTGTCCCAGGCGGTGTCGGTCGGCAGGCTGCCCGCCGAGCGGCGCAGCCAGTCGAAGCCGAAGCGTTCGCCGATGGTGAAATAGGCCTCGGCCACCTTTTCGACGGGCAGCTTCAGGGCACCGGCGATGCGCACGATGTCGCAGACCGGTGCCAGGAACTGCAGGCTTGCGATCCGCTGCGCCAGGGCCTTGGGCGCGCCCTCTTCGACGAGCTGGCGGCTGCGCTCGGCCAGGTAGCGCCTGTCGGTCGCCGAGAGCAGGCTTTCGATGCGGCCGATGAGGACCCCCACGCCGGCGCCGTAGGTCTCGACCTCCGTGGCGATGTCCAGGCCGGGTCCGACCTCGCGCAGGAACCACACCGCCTCGCGCTCGATGAGCCGGCCGCACTCCACCAGCATGCGGGCCTGCAAGAGGGCCGGCGCCTTGTTGTCCAGCGCCTCGATCTGGCCCCAGAGGTCGCGCATGCCGAAGATCTCCCGCGCGACCACATAGGCGCGGACCACGTCCGCCGGCGCCATGCCGGTCTTCTCGCGCACCTCGTGCACGAAGTTGATGCCGACCCGGTTGACCAGGTCGTTGCTGACCACGGTCACGACGATCTCGCGCTTCAGGCGATGGCCCTCGATCTGCTTGCCGTAGGCGCCCTGGAGCGGCTTGGGGAAATAGGTGGTCAGGTCGTCGGCAAAGTAGGGGTCGTCCGGCAGATCGGACTCCAGAAGCTCGTCGTAAAGCACGAGCTTGGAGTAGGAGAGCAGGACCGCCACCTCCGGCCTGGTCAGCCCCTCGCCGCGCTTCATGCGCTCCAGCACCACTTCGTCGTCGGGCAGGAACTCGATGTCGCGGTCGAGTAGGCCGTCCTTTTCCAGCGCGCGCATGAAACGGGCGAAGCGGTCGAGAAGATGGGCGCCCAGTTCATGGGTTACGGTGATCGCCTGGCTCTGCAGATAGTTGTCGCGCAGGCACTGTTCGGCAACCTCGTCAGTCATCTTTTCCAGCAGCCGGTCGCGCTGCTTGCGGGTCATGTTGCCGGCCGCCTCGACGGCGCCCAGAAGGATCTTGATGTTGACCTCGTGGTCCGAGCAGTCGACGCCGGCGGAGTTGTCGATGAAGTCGGTGTTGCTGCGCCCGCCGGCCTCGCCGTACTCGATGCGGCCGAGCTGGGTGACGCCCAGATTGGCACCCTCGCCGATCACCTTGGCGCCGGCCTGCTTGCCGTTGATCCGGATCGCATCGTTGGCGCGGTCGCCCACGTCCAGATCGCTTTCGTCCTCCGACTTCACGTAGGTGCCGATGCCGCCGAACCACAGCAGTTCCACATCGGCCAGCAGCATGGCGCGGATCAGTTCGTTGGGCGTCACGCTGTCCTTGCCGATGCCGAAGAGCTTCTTCATCGGCGCGGAGACGGGGATCGACTTGGCGCTGCGTTCGAAGATGCCGCCGCCCTTGGAGATGAGTTCCTGGTTGTAGTCGGTCCAGGAGGAACGCGGCAGATCGAAGAGACGCTTGCGCTCCTGCCAGCTGCGCGCGGCATCGGGCTCCGGGTCGACGAAGATGTGCATGTGGTTGAAGGCGCCGACGAGGCGGATGTACTTCGACAGCAGCATACCGTTGCCGAAGACGTCGCCGGACATGTCGCCGCAGCCGATGCAGGTGAAGTCCTGGGTCTGGATGTCCTTGCCCATCTCGCGGAAATGCCGCTTCACGGATTCCCAGGCACCCCGCGCGGTGATGCCCATCTTCTTGTGGTCGTAGCCGGCCGACCCGCCTGACGCAAAGGCATCGTCGAGCCAGAAACCGTAGTCGGCGGAAACGCCGTTGGCGATGTCGGAGAAGGTGGCGGTGCCCTTGTCGGCGGCGACCACGAGGTAAGGATCGTCGCCGTCGTAGCGCCGCACGTCTTTCGGTGGGATGACGCGGCCGCGCTTCAGGTTGTCGGTGATGTCCAGAAGGCCGCGGATGAAGGTCTTGTAGCACTCGACGCCGGCGGCCAGAAAGGCGTCGCGCCCGGCCTCCGGCGGCGGCGGCTGTTTCATGACGAAACCGCCCTTGGAGCCGACCGGAACGATGACCGTGTTCTTCACCTGCTGCGCCTTTACCAGACCCAGCACCTCGGTTCGGAAATCCTCCTGCCGGTCCGACCACCTGAGGCCGCCGCGGGCGACCATGCCGAAGCGCAGATGAACGCCTTCGATCCCCGGGCTGTAGACGAAGATTTCCCGCAGCGGCTGGGGCTGCGGCAGTTCCTCGATGGCGCGGGAGTCGAACTTGAAGGAGCAGTAGACCTTCTCGCCGCCATCCCTGCCGCCGCCTGCGGCCGGCTGAAAGAAGTTGGTGCGCAGGGTCGAGAGGATGAGGTTCAGGTAGCGCCGGATGATGCGGTCTTCGTCCAGGTTCGACACCTGGTCGAGCAGCCCTTGGATCGCCTTGACGATGCGCTTGCTCTCACGCTCGCCGGTCTTGGCCTTCGCCGGGTCGAAGCGGGCGAGAAAGAGATCGACCAGAAGCCGGGTAAGCTTCGGATTGCGGACCAGCGTGGCCTCCATATAGGCCTGGCTGAAGGGAATGCGCGCCTGGCGCAGATACTTGCAGTAGGCACGCAGGATGATCACCTCCCGCGCCGTCAGCCCGGCATGAAGCACCAGCTTGTTGAAGCCGTCGTTTTCCATGCTGCCGTGCCAGACCCGCTGGAAGGCGTCGTGGAAGGCGTCGCGCACGGGTTCCAGATCGATCGCCGCCTGCCCTTCGGCGATCATATCGAAGTCGTGCATCCAGACCGGCTCCTTGCGGTCCATCACGTCGATGTCGTAGGGCACCTCGCCGATGACCTTCAGCCCCATGTTTTCCAGCATCGGCAGAATGTCGGACAGCGGCACGGGCCGGTCGAGAATGTAGATCTTGAAATGCAGCAGCTCCGCCGGACCCCCGTCTGGCCGGTAGAGATTCATCGCCAGATCGTCGTTCTCGATCGCCTCCTCGATGCGGTCGATGTCGAAGACGGCGATCTGGGAATCGTAGTGGCGCTGATAGCTCGGCGGGAAGGCACGCTCGAAGCGGCGCAGCCGGCGGATACCCCTCTGCTCGCCATACTCGGCGACCAGAGCCTCTTCCAGAAGGTCGCTCCAGGAGCGGGAGGCCTGGACGAGATCCTCCTCCAGCTTGTCGAGGTTGACCGGCGGGATCTTGCCCGGGGTGGTCTTGATGATCAGGTGCAGGCGCGCCAGAACCTCGTCACCCAGGTGAGTCGAAAAGGCGGCGCAGTGCCCGTCGAAGGCATCCGAGAGCAGATCCTGCATCCGGCGCCTGAGGCTGGTGTCATAGCGGTCGCGCGGAACATAGACCATGCAGGAGACGAAGCGCTCGAAAGGATCCCGGCGGATGAAAAGCGCGGTGCGCTGGCGCTCCTGCAGGTGCAGCACGCCGGTGGCAATCGTGCCGAGCTCGTCGGTCGGGATCTGAAACAACTCGTCGCGCGGATAGGACTCGAGAATATGCATCAGCGCCTTGCCGTCGTGGCTGCGCGGCGCAAAGCCGGAGCGCTTCATCGCCGCGTCGATCTTCTGGCGCAGCAGGGGAATGGCGCTGGGCGAGCGCGAGTAAGCGACCGACGTGAAAAGACCGGCGAAGAGACGCTCGCCGATCACATTGCCTTTCTTGTCGAACTTCTTGATGGCAACCGTGTCCAGGTGGACGGCGCGATGAACCGTGCTGCGACGGTTGCCCTTGGTGATGCGCAACAGCTGCGGTTTGCGCACGAAGTCGCGCACCTCCGGCGGCAGCTTGCCGAGGTTGCGCAGGGCATCGAAGACGCGCACGTCGGGATCGCGCAGGACACCCAGGCCGCTTTGCTTGTCGATCCTGGTCACCGCGTCGCCGCCGCGGCCGTGAAAGGTGAACTCGCGATAGCCCAGGAAGGTGAAATGGTCGTCGTTCATCCACTTCAGGAACTCCAGGCCCTCGGAGATCTCGCCCACCGGCAGCATCGGCGGCGAGGTCTCCAGTTCCGTGATCACATCGGCGCAGCGCTCCCGCATGCCCGGCCAGTCCTCGACCGCCGCGCGGACGTCGGCGAGCACGGATTCGATGCCTGCCGCGATCTCGGCCAGCCGCTCGGCGGGCTGCTCGCTGATCTGGATCTGCATGACCGATTCGCTGCTCGGCGCCACAGAGCCGGGCGTCGCTGCCGCCTTTGCATCGGCCAGTTGCAGAAGCTTGCCCTTGTCGTTGCGCCGCAGCGCCATGATCGGGTGGATCACCAGGCGCACCTCGGCATCACGCCGGTTGATTTCAGCCGTTACCGAATCGACCAGGAACGGCATGTCGTCGTTGATGATCTCGATGATGCTGTGCGCCGAATCCCAGCCGTCAGACTTTTTGTCGGGATTGTAGGCGTGGACCAGCGCCTCGCCCGGTATGCGGTTTTGAAAGCGGCCCCAAAGCGCCAGGGCCCCGCCGGCCAGGTTGGCCGCCGTTTCACCGCGCAGGTCGCTGGGCGGAACGTTCGCGAAGAGCTGCTGAACGAAAGCCTCGGCGTTCTTGGATTTCCTGGCCCCCAGGCGCTTACGTGCAGCCTGCAAGACCTGACTGATCAAACGGGACCGGCCTTGTGCGCTGGTGTCGGCCATTGCGTGTTCCCCCTGCCGCGAAACCTTTTTTGTCTCTTGGCGCGAGCGGCCATGACGGCCGCTCGAACCGCTTGTGCGACACCGGGCGCTACGACCGCTGGATGTGAACGCACAGACTAGAAGCTAAACCAATAACCCCGAAAAGGTGAATGAAGGATTTGTTCGCACACCAAGATTGACGACGGAAAATCGCTTCTGCCGCAAGTTCGGCCGTGCATCAAGCCCGCCGCAAAGCGGTGGCAGGGGGGCAGAAGGTCCGGCGTCTCACCGCCTTGGCTAGCGAGATGCGAAGAGGTAGCGCCCCGTATCCGGGTTGCCGCGCCGCCACATGACGTTGTCCAGCAGGTAGTGGTGGACGTTGATGAAGATCCAGACCAGGAAGAAGAAGAGGCTGGGTCCAAACACCGCCTGGTCGACCGGAACCCCAATCTTAAGGGCCACTGGCAGGAGCCAGAACCCGAGGAAGCCAAGCAGCAGGCCCGTACCCACAAACACTGTGAATCGCGCGGTTGCGCGCTGGGCAACCCAGCGCTTCATCCTGAGGAGCCACCCTGCATCGTCTTCGTTGGTTCGACCGGCCGGGGCCGAATCCGAGTTCTCCTCAGCCGCTCTTGTCTGCGCAGCCCTATCGCGTTCAGCGTTCAACTGATAGCGCCAGACCACGACCAGATACTGCAGCGAATGGCAGGCGGGGATCACAAGCAGATAGAGGGGATCCAGGCTGAAGAGAAGCCAGGCATAAAGGGTGACCAGATAAGCGATCACGCCGTTAAACGGCAGCCGTCGCTTTTCACTCGCCCATTTGCGAGCCAGCATCCAAAGTGTGGCGGCCGTGGTGCCCGCGCTGAGCGCGATGGCAAGAACCACCAACCAACCGGGCATGTCGAAGGTGTAGTAGGCCAGCCCCCAGAAGTTCCGCTCATTGAACACCCAGTTCGCAATCAACCAGTCGGCGGCCCAGACAACATAAGCATTGATCAGCAGAACCCGCTTCTCAATGTCGCTGAAAAACTGACGTTTCAGGACAGAGCAAACGATCAGCATGCCATAGCCCTGCTTGACGTAGTGCCAGCCGACCAGAAAGAACATGAGATTTGCGGTGAGGCCGAGCGCACGGACGTCCTGTAGAAGGACCGCGCCGAGAAAGTAGGCCAGCAGCGCCAGCGGCGCGACGATGCCGGCGAAGATGTAGCGCAGGCGCAAGACCGGGTCATAGTGGGCGCCGAAAGCCTTCTGGCCGAAGTCTCGGTAGAAGATCTGGTAGGAATGGGCAAAGTGAGGATGGTTGATGACGTGGGCCACCCACAGCATCGCGACGGCCAGGGTCGGCTCGCTGCTCGCCGGCGGCCTGACGACCAGAAGCAAGAGCATCAGGATCAGCGCACCGCCGCCAAGGCAGAGAAAATCGACCAGGGGGTGAAACAGGCAACCGTCACGCCCGGCACGGCGACCCGAGGGGTTGCCCGGCTCCGCGCCTTGACGGCCCGCAGGGGTCAGCGTGCCGGCGTGCGGGATCGTCTCCTGGAGCGCCATGACCGAAGATCTCCTTCAATAGCATCACCCTCCATTCTGCAGCGGACAGGCTCAGGATATCGTTAAGCAACCGCAGTATTTGTCAGGTATTAGTATTTGTCGGGCATTGGTATTTGTCGGGCATTGGTATTTGTCGGGCATTCGGCGCGAAGGGGCGGTCAGCAGAGGGGAACCGGCCGCGGGCAGCCCCGGTCCGCGTCCGGACGCCTAATCTTCGGCGATCGCGCGCGGATCAAAGGGCAGGTCGCCCAGGTCGCGCTGTGACATCGCCCGCAGGGCGGGGTGGGAAAGGGGGTCGCGGCTCCAGCCCGGCGCGGCCCGCGAAGCCGCCCGGCCGGTTCTGTCGTGGAGCCGCCTGCGCAGGGAAGACAGGGCCTGTAAGGGGTCCCCAGGGACCGCGGCGACGCGCCGCAGCAGATCTTCGAAAGTCCATAGCATGCCTATAACAATGGGCGATGAATGCCCTGAAAAAACTGTATTTGTTCGAAACTGATCTATAGTATTTCTATATGACTGAATTGGCCGGCGTGCATCTGAACGGGCTGCGGGCGGTGGAAGCCGCGGGACGCCTGGGAAGCCTGACGGCGGCGGCGCGGGAGCTGGGCGTGTCCCTGGGGGCGGTCAGCCAGCAGGTCTTGAAGGCCGAGGCGCAGCTGGGCCAGCCGGTCTTTGTGCGCAGCCCGAAAGGACTGCAGCCGACGGCCTTCGGCCAGGAGGTTCTTGTCCATCTGCGCGAAGGGTTTCGCCATCTGGCCGCGGCGGCGGCACTGGGCCGGACCGAAGCCGTCAATACCCTGACCGTCTCGGTGCCGCCGGTCCTCGCCGCGAAATGGCTGGTCCCGCGCCTCTCACACTTCAGCGAACGCTTGCCGGACCTGAAACTGCGCATCGATGCCTCCATCGAGCTGGCCGACCTGGATCACTCCGACGTCGACCTCGCCATCCGGATGGGACCGGGGCACTGGCCCGGCGTGAGTGCAGACCACCTGATGGATCAATACATCTTTCCCGTCTGCAGCCCCGCCTTCGCCAAGCGCCTGAAGCGCCGCGAAGATCTCGCCGGGGTCCCCATTCTGCAGGACCGCAGCGCCATGTTCACCTGGGAGGCCTGGCTGGAGCCGGAGGGATTGAGCGGCCTGGTCCTCCAGGAAGGATCGGTCTACTCCGACGCGGCCCTCTGCCTGCAGGCGGCCATTGCCGGTCAGGGCGTCTTTCTCGCCTGGCCGACCCTGGCGGACTATGCCATTGCCAGCGGCCAGCTGGTCGCACCCTTTCCCGGGCGCCACAAGACCGGGCTGGCCTATTGGCTGGTCACCTCGGCGCGCAAACGGCGGACGGCCAAGCTCAAGGCCTTCGAGGCCTGGCTGCGCGAGGAACTGGCCGCCTTCGCCGCCGAGGACGCCGCCCTGGCCGGAAAGACCTGACCAGAGTGATCTGACCGGAATGCCCTGACCGGAGTGCCCTGACCGGAGTGCCCTGACCGGAAAACCCCGGGCGGCCCCGGCCGGGAAGCCAAACGAAAAAAGCGCCCCCGGAAAAGGGACGCTTTATCGCCGCGAAACCGCGAGAAACTGGAGCGGGCGATGAGATTCGAACTCACGACCCCAACCTTGGCAAGGTTGTGCTCTACCCCTGAGCTACGCCCGCATCGGCGAAGCGGGGAAATACCCCCTTTCGCCCGGCTTTGCAAGCCCGCTTTCGTGCAGGCCCGGCGCTACGCGCCCCCTAATCGCTTGCCCGAGCCATGGGTCCAAGGCTATTAGCCTTTCCCTACTCAAGACTTAATGCCCTCAAGGCTTAACGCCCGCAAGAACGCCCCACAGGAGGACCGCCATGGCCGAAACCGGCAGCAAACAGGGCGCTGAGCAAGGCGCTGGGGAAGCGGCCCTGCCGACCTCGCCGGAGGCGCTGCTGGCGCGTCTGGCCGCGCTCGGCATCGACGCCCGGACGGTATCCCACCCGCCGGTCTACACTGTAGAGCAGGCCAAGGCCCTGCGCGGCGAGCTGCCGGGCGCCCACATCAAGAACCTCTTCCTGCGCAACAAGAAGGGGGCAATGTGGTTGGTCACCTGCCTGGAGGACCGGGACATCGACCTGAAATCCCTGGGCCAGAGGCTGGAGGCCGGGCGCTTCTCCTTCGGCAGCGCCGAGCGGCTGATGACCTACCTGGGGGTCCTGCCCGGTTCGGTGACGCCCTTTGCCGTGATCAACGACAGCCAGCAGTCCGTGACCATGGTGCTGGACAGCGGCGTGATGGCGCACGACCTGGTCAACTGTCACCCCCTGATGAACGACCGCACCACGGCCATCAGCCCGGACGACCTGCTGCGCTTCCTGGAGGCCGAGAACCACAGCCCCCAGATGCTCGACATGGACTGATCGCTGTGGACTGGCGCCGGCGGCCGGTCTGCGGACCAAAGCGACGGTGAAGGCCCGGGAGGGAAGCCTTGAGCGCCCTGCGACAGCGGGTGGGCTTGCTTCGGCAGCCGAAAGCCGCCATTTATGGTGGAGAGGGGCAGGCGGTCCACTGCTGGCCAGGCAGAACGCCTCGGGTGTGGCGCCTGAACGGCCTTCCCTAGGCCTTTGACAGCAGGCAATCCGGTTCATGGCGCGCGAAACCAACAGAAATCAGACGGAAGACGAGATATGGAACCGATAATCGGTGGCGACGGCGCGGGCCCGGGCATGGCAGGCGGCGCCGCTGAGGATGTGATCAAGGACGGCTCTCAGCAGACCTTCGCCCAGGACGTCATCGAGGCCTCCATGTCGGTGCCGGTGATCGTGGATTTCTGGGCGCCCTGGTGCGGCCCCTGCAAGCAGCTTGGGCCCCAGCTTGAAGCCGCCGTGCAGGCCGCGCGCGGAGCCGTGCGCATGGTGAAGATCAACATCGACGAGAACCAGCAGCTCGCCGCGCAGCTGCGCATCCAGTCCATCCCCACGGTCTATGCCTTCTTCCAGGGCCAGCCGGTGGACGGGTTCCAGGGGGCGCAGCCCGAAAGCGAGGTTAAGGCCTTCGTCGACCGGCTGCGTCAGGCGGGCGAGGCCGGGCGCGGCCCGAGCCCGATCGAGCAGGCCATCGAACAGGCCCAGGCGGCGCTCGAAGCCGGCGATGCCGGCGCTGCCTCCGCCCTGTTCTCCCAGGTGCTGCAGCACGAACCGGAAAACCCAGAAGCGCTGGCCGGCCTGATCGGTTGCTACCTGGCCGGCGGCGACACCGAGACCGCACAGGAGATGTTCGACGGCCTGACCGAGGAGTTGCACAAGCACCCGGCCTTCGCCTCCGTCGCCGCCCAGCTGAACCTGCAGGCCCAGGCCGGCGACGCCGGAGAGGTTCCCAAGCTCATGGAGCAGGTGGCGGCCAATCACGACGACCACCAGGCGCGCTTCGATCTGGCCATGGCCCTGCATGCCAGCGGTCAGAAGCAGGCCGCCGCCGAGGAACTGCTGGAAATCGTACGCCGCCAGCGTAGTTGGAAGGATGAGGAAGCGCGCAAGCAGCTGCTGACCTTTTTCGAGGCCTGGGGGCCGACCGACCCGCTGACTATCGAAACACGGCGCCGCCTGTCCTCGCTGCTGTTCTCCTGACCCGCAGGTCCTTTCCTTCAGGTGCCATGAGCCGAACCGCCTTTGATCCCAGTTACGATGACCTGCCGAGGGTGCTGCCGATCTTCCCTCTCGGCGGAGTGCTGCTGCTGCCCGGCGGCCGCTTGCCGCTCAACATCTTCGAACCGCGCTATCTGGCGATGTTCGACGATGCGCTGGCCTCCAACCGCATGATCGGGATGGTGCAGCCCGTCGAGAACAGCGAAAGCCAGGATGTCCCCAAGGTCTACGAAACAGGCTGCGCCGGCCGCGTCACCTCGTTCAACGAGACCGATGACGGGCGCTACCTGGTGACACTCTCCGGCCTCATCCGCTTCGATCTGATCCGCGAACTGCCGGGGGACAGCTATCGGCTGGTGGAACCGAATTACGAGCGCTTCCGCAACGACATGAGCGAGGACACAGGCACCATCGACCGTGACCGCCTGGTTCAGGTGTTGGGCGCCTACTTCGAAGCCAACTCCATCGAGGGCGATTGGGAAGCCATTGAGCAGACCGGCGACGAACGCCTGGTCACCTCGCTGGCCATGATCTGCCCGCTGGGGGCGCCGGAAAAGCAGGCCCTGCTGGAAGCCATGACCCTGACCGAGCGTGCCGAGACGCTGACCGCCATCATGGAGATGGCGACCCACGGCAGCGGCGACGGCGAGAGCGAAACCAAGCATCACTGAGCGCGCGCCGGGCGCCCGCAAGGCCCCAGACCCGAAAGGCCCCAGACCCGCAAACCCGAGAAGCACCATGAGCCAGAACACCGTCGACCCCAAGCTGCTGGAGATCCTGGTCTGTCCGCTGACCAAGGCGCCGCTGGACTATGACGCCGAAGCGCAGGAACTCATCAGCCGCCAGGCGCGGCTGGCCTACCCCATTCGCGACGGCATCCCGATCATGCTGGTCGACGAGGCGCGGCGCCTGGACGACTGAGTCCCCAGTTCAGACAGGTAGCCGGGCAAAACAGGTAAAAGCACGATGACGGTGAAAGAGGAAAACCAGCAGGACTTCGGCAGCGAGCACTGGCCGGAAGAGATCCGCTACGTCTCGGAAGACAAGACCCTGGTCATCCGTTTCGACAGCGGCGAGACCTTTACCTTTCCCGCCGAGTTCCTGCGCATCGAAAGCCCCTCGGCCGAAGTGCAGGGTCACGGCCCCGGCCAGAAGCAGATCGTGCCGGGGCGCCGCCACGTCGGCATCATGGCAATCGAACCGGTGGGCAACTACGCCGTGCGCATCAAGTTCGACGATCTGCACGACACCGGCATCTTCTCCTGGCAGTACCTGCACAAGCTGGGCCGTGAACAGGACAGCCTCTGGCAGGCCTATCTCGACCACCTCGCCGCCAAAGGCCTCAGCCGGGATCCATAAGGTTGCGCGGCACCGCAGCCGGAAGTGCTCAGGCCGCGGGAAGGTCCCTTTTGGGCCGGGCCTCCGCAGAAGCGCGGCCCGGCAGGATGCGTGACGCCGGCAGCCTTACGGTCACGGTGGTCCCGGCACCCGGCTGGCTCTGAAGGTCCAGCGTGCCGCCGTGCTGTTCGACCAGGCCCTTGGTCAGCGGCAGGCCCAGCCCGGTACCCTGAAACCTGCGGTCCAGACCGCTGTCGATCTGGCCGAAAAGCGCCAAGGCCTTGTGGATGTCTTCGGGCGCCATGCCGATCCCGGTGTCGCGGATCTGGAACACGCAGCCGCTCGCCGGTCTGCACCAGGCCCTGAGCATCACGGTGCCGCCCGCTTCGCTGAACTTGATCGCATTGGAGAGCAGGTTGGTCAGAGCCTGCTTGAGCTTGCGCTCGTCGGCACAGAGGTCCGGCAGATCGTTTTCGACCTCGGTGGCAAGATCCACACCGCGCTGTCTGGCGCGTTCCTTCACAAGGGTGATTGCCGAGCCGATCAAGGCGCCGACTTCGACCGCGCTCTCGTGCAGTTCGTCACGGCCGGACTCGATCTTGGAGAGGTCCAGAATGTCGTTGATGAGGTCGAGCAGATGCAGGCCCGACTCGTGGATGTCGGTCGCGTAATCCCGGTACTTCGGGTTTCCGGCAGAACCCAGTGTTTCCTGGCTGATGATGTCGGCAAAGCCGATGATCGCGTTCAGCGGAGTGCGCAGCTCATGGCTCATCGTCGCCAGGAAATGCGACTTTGCCTGGCTGGCGGCAAAGGCTTCGTCCCGCGCCGTCTGGAGGCTGGCCGCAAGGCGTTCCAGTTCCACCTTCTGCTCGAGGAGCAGGGCGTTCTGGCTGCTGACCAGCCTGTGCGCCTTCGAGTAGGTGAACAGGTGACGCCACGACAAGCAGAGCACACCCACGGCAAGCCCAATGGCGGGAAACAGGATCTCGTCCAGCTCAAGGTGTTCGTAGTCATGGGCCCACGCGTCGAAAGCCTCGTGCAGATCGAAGGTCGCGGCCACCACGTAGATCGCAATGGCAAGAACCACGACAAAGCCGAGTTCCACTGCAACCGACCTGCGGCCGAAAACAATTCGCTCACCCTCCAGCGGGGCGCGGTGACGCGCAAGGAATTCAGGCAATGTTGGTTCCCGGACAGGGGCGCACCGCAGCGTGATGTCTCAGGACACGGTAGCTGAAGTGCACCAATACAACGCTACCGAGTATCATGGTGGGCATTGGTTAACGTAAGGCTAAGCGAATTGTCCCCACAGGTCGCCCGGGCCAGCAGACAGCGGTCGTGAATGCTTTGCGGTTTGAGGGCCGGTGCGTTAAGGAGCCGGTGCGTCAGCGGGCCGCGGCGGCGGCCGTCGTTCGGTCCTAGCGGTCGCTGACGACCTGGCGTTCTTCGACGATCCGCCCGGCGGCGAGGCGGACCTCGGAGAGAAAGCGGTCAAAAACCCGCGCCGTCGCGCGGTTGAGCGCCACGACCGCAGCCTCCACGGTCTCGTTTTCCGCCGGCTCTTCGGCCACGTAGCTGTCGACGACAAGCAGGCGGCCGTCGGCAAGACGCAGCAAAGCCAGTTCGATTTCGACGATGACGCGCGGCGGCCCGCCGCCGAGCAGACGCTCGAGACGCCGGGCCTTGCCGCTGACCTGGTAGTCGGCGCGGATCCGCATGTCGGGCGTCACCACAAGCCCGGCCACGCCGCTGCGGCGCAGATAGGCGACCATCTGGTCCTGCAGCATGCGCGGCGGCGCGTCGTTCCAGTAGTGATAGTGGTGCTGCTGAAGCTCGAAGGACTGACCGCTTTCGCTGTAAAGCAGCGGGCGCTCCCGCAGCAGCCCGTCGGCCTGCAGAAGCTCGACCGCCATGACGCCGGGCAGCGGTGCCTCCTGTGCGCTCTGCGCCGGCGTGGGCACGAGGAGCCGGTAGTAGTGGTCGCGCGGCACCGGGGGCGCAGCGCCGAGGCAGCCGGCCAGCAAAGGCGCAATCAAGAACGCAGGCAGAAGCTTGGCCGTCACCCCTTTCATCACCCGGTCCATCAATTGTCCCTCCGGATCGGACCGGAAGGCCGGGTCGTTTCGACGTTGACCTCCTGGGGCGGCGAGCCGCCCAGCAACAGCCCCGGGTTCTGCCGGATCAGGCGACTGAACTCGTTCATGTTGCGGGTTGTGCCGGCAAGGTTGTGGTTGATGGTGTCGATGTTCTGGGCGATGGAGCGCAGGATGTAGCGGGTGTCGTCCAGCGAATCGTTGACGTTGGCTTCGTTGCTTTCGACGACCTGCTGCAGGTCGGCGACGATGCCGTCGAGCTGGGCGAGGGTATGCTGAACCGCTGCGGTGATCTCGACAAAGTCGCGCGACACGGTTTCGATGTTCTCGACCGTGTGATTGATTCCCGCGACATTGCGCTCGGAAAGCAGGGCCTGCACCGACGCAAGCGTGGCATTCAGCCGCTCGCTGAAGATCCGCAGTTCGTTTGTGATTGCGGGCACGTCGCCGCGGGCACCGGCTGCGGCGGTGTTCAGCGATCCCAGAAGGGGTGCCACGTCGCTGTCGATCAGGCGGTTGGCATTGACCGCCAGCTCGCCCAGCCGGGCGAGCAGCGGCTGCAGGCCGTCGCGGGACAGCACACCGACTTCGCCGGCGATATCGGCCATGGCCGCAAACATGTCGGCGCTCGGCGCGGAGGCGATCTGCGCACCCGGGGAGAGGCTTGCCGGGGACTCGCCCCGCGTGATCTCCACCGTCTTGGCGGCCAGAAACTTCGAGCTGTGAATGCGGGCCACGCTGTCGGCGGGAATGACCCAGCCCTTTTGGACGGAGACATCGAGATGGAACGCCATCGCGCCGTCCTCCGCGACCGGTTCGATCGCCTCGACCTGGCCGACGGGAAAACCCTCGTAGCGGACCTGGGTTCCGAACTTCACGTCGGCCACGTTGTCGAAGACAATCGTGTAGTGGTCGCGCGGGCCCGCGCCCCCGCTGAGCGCGATCATAGCCGCCACCGCCGCCACCAGCATGGCGATCACAAAGCCGCCGACCAGGGCGTAGTTCAGTCCTTGGTGTCGCATGGTCTTCAAGGAGCTCCTGAGTCTTCGCTGTGCAGTGGCGCGGCCGGCGGCACCTCTCCGGTGAGGCGCCGGAGATAGGCCCCGGCGTCGACCTCCGTTTCCTCGGAGCGCCGGTTCAGCAGATTTTGAATGCGCGGATTGCCGGACCGCCGAACGCCGGCCACGTCGTCGACCAGAAGAATGCGGCCCTGGTCGAGCACGGTGATGCGGTCGGCGATCTTGAAGGCGCTTTCCAGTTCGTGGGTCACCACGACGATGGTCATGTTCATGGCATCGCGCAGTTTCAGAATGAGATCGTCGAGTGCTGCAGAGACGACGGGATCGAGGCCGGCCGAGGGCTCGTCGAAGAACAGCAGCGCCGGGTCCATCACGATGGCCCGCGCCACCGCCGCGCGCTTCAGCATGCCGCCGGAAAGCTCCGCCGGCATCATTGCCTCGGCCTCCGCCAGGTTGACCACCTCCAGCTTGAGGCGGGCCATGATTTCCATGGTCTTGCGGTCGAGCTGCGTGTGCTCCTGCAGGGGCAGCATCACGTTCTCCAGAACCGTCATCGAACTGAAGAGCGCGCCGCCCTGAAAAGCGACGCCGAGCTTGCGGCGCAGGCGCATCATCTCCATGGCGCGGGCCCGGGTGATGTCGAGACCCAGCAGCTCGACGCGCCCCGCCGTCGGCCGCGTAAGCCCCACGAGATGGCGCAGCAGGGTCGACTTGCCGGAGCCGCTGCCGCCCATGATCACCATGATCTCCCCCGGCGACACGGTGAGGCCGATATCGTACAGGACCTGCCGTTCGCCGTAGTGCGCCTGCAGGTTTTCCACCCGAACCACCGGCGCGGCGGCAGCCTGCGTCTGCAGGCGTTCCGAGACTCTTGTGTCGCTGCGATCCGTCATGGCGCTACCCGCTGGTCACCACGAAGGCGAAGATCATGTCGACCATGATGATGGCGGCGATGGAGTGCACCACCGCCCGTGTCGTCCGCCGCCCGACCCCCTCGGCGCCGCCGTCGGCCAGCGCACCGTTCACCGCCGAGACCAGCGCAACCACGGCGGCGAAGAGCACGCTCTTGCCGAGGCCGTGGGCGAGATCGTTCACCGAGAGCGCAGCAAGGACGTCGGCGTGGTAGGCCGCCAGGGAAATCTCCAGGCTGGCCGTCACCATGAGACCGGCGGCCGCCAGCGCGACGATGTTGGCCCACATGGTCAGGACGGGAACCATGATCATCATCGCAAAGAGCGCGGGGGCAACGAGGAAACGCACCGGCGAAATGCCGATGACGCGCAGCGCGTCGACTTCCTGATTGATCGTCATGGTGCTGAAGCGCGCCGCAAGCGCCGAGCCGGAGCGGCCGGCGATCAGGATGCCGATGATCAGCGGCGCAAACTCCCGCACCACCGAAAGGGCGATGCCGATGGTCGCGAAGGACTCGGCGCCGAACAGGCCGAGGCTGTAGAGGCTCTGGATCGCCAGCATCATGCCGATGGTTGCGGCGAGCACCGTGGCGATCGGCAGGGCCTCGATACCGATCTGCATCATCTGGGCGAAGACCGCGGGCAGGCGCACCGGCTGGCGCCGCGCCGGGCCGGCACAGGCCCAGAACAGCGACTCGGCGAAGAGCGCGCCGGCGAAGCCCACTTCCTCGACGCCGCGCACGACGCCCCGCCCGATGCCTTCGGCAAACCGCAGCATGGCGCGCGCCTAACCGGCCGCCTTCAAGGCGGTATCGATGTCGGGATGGATGGTGAAGACCTGATCGAGGCGGGCCAGCTCGAAGACGCGCAGCGCCTGGGGGCTGACGGCAACCAGGCCGAAGGCGGTGCCGCCCTTGCCGGCGCTCTGCAAGGCCTCCACCAGGCTGGCGATGCCGGAGCTGTCGATGTAGCTGACCTGCGAAAGGTCGACCAGCAGGTCGCGGCCCCGCGCGACGCAGTCCAGCAGGATCCTGCGCACGTGGGGGGCGCGGTCGAGGTCGATCTCCCCGCCCAGTTCGACAACCGTCTTGCCGCTTTCTTCGCGGATCGTCTGACTCATCTTGCTATGCCCTTTTCTTGGTCATCAGCAGAACGTTGCCCACGCCGTCGGGGGCGGGGGCGAAGTCCGCGCTGTCCATCAGTTCCTGAATGAAGTGAATGCCGAGGCCGCCGGGCCGCAGGTCGCCGAGATCGCGCGGTTTCCAGGCCGCCGGATCGATCGCCTGGCCGAAGTCGGTCACGCGCAGGATCAGCCCCTCCGGACCGCGCAGCATGGCGACGACGATGCTGCCGTCGGCGCAGCCGGCATAGGCATGCAGGATTGCGTTCTGACAGGCTTCGCCGACGGCCAGAACGATGTCCTGAACAGTCTGGTCGTCAAAGCCGCAGTAGCGCGCCGCGCTGCGCACGGCATCGCGCACCATGACCATGCGGTCCGCGCGCGCCGGAAAGTGCAGCTCCAGCAGGCTCTCGGCGCCCGCTTCGCGGATCACCTGCGCCGTCATTTCGCTTTCCGCGGCGGCGCCGCTGCGGCCTCCGAACCGGCGTCGGCCTGGACCTCATCAGCCTGGACCCAGGAATCGTCGATGGCCAGGACCGTCAGGTCGTCGCGGACCTCCCAGCCCTCGTCCTGCTCCAGGTTCTGCAACAGGGTCTCGAGGCGGCGGGCAAGCGGGGCCTCGGAGAGGGATTCGATGAGCTGGATCAGGCCGTCGACGCCCAGTTCCTCGCCGCTGACGTAGCGGTACTCCGTCAGGCCGTCGGTGAAGACGTAAAGTTCCCCGCCGCCGAGGTCGATGTGCTCTTCCGAAAGCTGCATGGAGGGCAGAATGCCGAGCGGTGGGGCGGAGGCGGGAAAGGCGGTGTAGCTGCGGTCGCGGCCGCGCAGCAGCGGCGGCTGATGGCCGGCGTTGGCCAGGCAGATCGTTCCGCTGCCGGTCTGATAGTGGCCCGCCACCATGGTCACGAACATGCCCCGCGTCGCGGTCTCGCAGAGTTCGGCGTTGATCGCCTCGAGAAGCTGCGCGGGCCGGTCGATGCGCTTGCCGAGACAGCGGAACAGGCTGATGGCCTTGGCCATCAGCAAGGCCGCGTTCATGCCCTTGCCGGAGACATCGCCCAGCGCAAAGGCGATGCGCCCGTCATCGAGACGGTAGAAGTCGAAGAAGTCGCCGGAAACCTTGCGTGCCGGCCGGTTGACGCCCCAGATCGGCAGGTGGCCCGGCGCGCAGTCCGGCTGCAGGCTCTGCTGCAGGTCCGCCGCCGTTGCGATGCTGTCCCCGACGCGCAGCTGCTCGATCAGGCGCTCGCGCAGGGCAGCATTTTCGAGAGCAAGCTTCGCCAGACCCGTTACGACCCTGTCGAATTCCGCCTGCACCGGGTCTGCGGTTTGGGCCCCTGCAGTCCGGGCCCCTGAAGTCTGGGCCGAGGCGGCGCTGCCGACCGTCATCAGCCGCGCCAGGGCGCCCGGGCAGGCCGCCTCCAGCACCGCCGGCGCATCTTCGGCGCCGGCCAGGCGGTTGCTCAGGTCTGCGAGAAACGTCAGGCGATCGGAGAGGTCGCGACCGATTTCACCGGGCACCTTGCGGTATTGCTGATCCGACATCGGCTTACTGCGTCCGGCTCCCCCACGCGCTGCGTCGCCGGCCATTCTATTGGCGAAAGGTTAACCTTCCCTTGGGCAGGCGCCGCAGAACTGCTCGCTGGACCACCTCCATTCCGGCACACCGGATTTGCGGCAGCCTTTGTCATCTCCGCCATGGGCGAAGTCGCGGGCGGACAAGAAGGTCCCTCCTGCGCTGGCAAGCTTTGCGGTGCGAGATCCAAAAGCAGCGGAGCGACGGCCATGGCACCCGACGGGCAGACGACGCAGGACGCAGACCGCACACACGAGAGCACGACGGCCGCCATCGATATGCGCGCCTTGCGGGCCTATCGCCTGGCGCGGGTCCGAGCCGAACTGCGGCGCCACGACTATGCGGGCGCCCTGCTCTACGACCCCATGAACATCCGCTATGCCTGCGACAGCCGCAACATGGCGGTCTGGTGCCTGCACAACCCCGTGCGCTACTGCTTCGTCGCCACCGAGGGGCCGGTTGTGATCTTCGACTTCCACAACTGCGAGCATCTCTCCGAAGACATCGAGGTGATCGACGAGGTGCGCCCGGCCACCTCGTGGTTCTATTTCGAGGCCGGCCAGCGGTCGGAGGAACTGGCTGGAACCTGGGCGGCGGAGCTGGCCGACCTGGTGACCCGCTACGGCGGCGGCAACCGGCGCCTGGCCGTCGACAAATGCGACCCCTTCGGCATCAGCGCCCTGCAGGCCCTCAACATCACGCTGCGCGACGGCCAGGAAGTGATGGAACTGGCCCGGGTGATCAAGGGGCCGGAGGAGCTGCAGGCGATGCGCGCCTCGGTAGCGGTCTGCCAGATGGCGATGGCGGAGATGCACCGCCGGCTCACCCCCGGCATGACGGAAAACCAGCTCTGGGCGATCCTCAACCAGGTGAACGCGGCCAACGGCGGGGAGTGGATCGAAACCCGCCTGCTGTCCGCCGGCGGACGCACCAATCCCTGGTTCCGCGAATGCGGCGCCAACGCCATCCAGGCTGGCGACATCGTCAGCTTCGACACCGACATGATCGGCCCCTACAGTTACTGCTCCGACATCTCCCGCACCTTCCTCTGCGGCGACGGCCGGGCCAGCGACGAACAGCGCCGGCTCTATCAGCTCGCCTGGGAACAGATCAACACCAACACCGCGTTGCTGAAGCCGGGCCTCAGCTTCCGCGAGCTGTCCGAGACCGCCTGGAAGCTGCCGGCCTCCTGCGCCGCCAACCGTTACTCCGTCGTGGTGCACGGGGTCGGGCTCTGCGACGAGTACCCTGCCGTGCGCTATCAGCGCGACTTCGGGAAGGCCGGCTACGACGGCGTGTTCGAGGAGAACATGACCGTCTGCGTCGAAAGCTACATCGGCGAGGAAGGCGGCCATGAAGGCGTGAAGCTGGAGCAGCAGGTGCTGATCACTTCAGACGGTGCCGAACTGCTCTCCGACTTCCCCTTCGAGGAACGCCTGCTGCTGCGGGAGGTGTGACCACTAAAGCCGCTACGCATTTACGCAGTGGACAGCGCGCAAAAGTTGATTGAGACGTCTGCGATGACAACACTACCTGATTGATTCATATAATGTAATCAATCTTAACGAGTATTTCTCTTTTAGAATGCGCGTGATACATTCGCGCTATGGTTTTCCATCGTCAGTGTCTGGTTGTTTCCCCTTATCCCGAATCCATCGTCCGGTCGATCCAAGCAACAGGTGACAAGCCCTTCGTATCCGATCGCATTGAGGGAGAACCTGACTGGGTTATCTGCTTCGGGCACCAGCGGATTATCCGCGAGCCTGAGCTGACACTGTTCAAGGACCGGATCGTCAACCTGCACATTTCCTGCCTGCCTTGGGGCCGCGGCACGGATCCGAACCTTTGGGCCTGGGTGAACGGTGAGCCTCACGGGGTGACCCTGCACTACGTCGACGCCGGCATCGATACCGGGGACATAATCGCCCAGCGGCTTGTGGACATGGACAAGAGCGAAACGCTCCGCTCGTCCTACGACAAGCTTCAAGAAGCTGCTGTTGCGCTGTTTCGCGACGCTTGGCCCGCATTGCGCAACGGTCGTGCGCCGAGGACACAACAGTCCGGTGAGGGGTCCTCTTACCGACTGCGCGATCGCGACAGGATTGCGCTGCCGCAGGGCTGGGATACCCCGGTGAGCCAACTGAGGCGGCCGGGCCATCGACGCCGAGACCGTACGGGCGCGGAAGGCGTGCAGAAGCGCAGCCCGAACCCTCACAGCGACGCGGATAGGATCTAAGAGGAGTCGGCGTTTGTCGTCAGAAACCGACGAGCGCTGCTGTCGGTCGCCGCCCGCCGCGCGCGCCTAAAGCGCCTCGCCCTTCAGCAGGCGCGGGAGCTCGCCCACCAGGCCCATGGCGTGGCGCATGAAAAAGCGCTTCAGCGGCGGCATGCGGTTCACCGCCGCCAGGCCGAGGTCGCGCAGCAGGCGGACCGGCGGCAGGTCGTTGGAGAACAGCCGGTTCAGCGAGTCCGTCGCCGCGATCAGCGCCAGGGTGTCGAAGCGCCGCCAGCGCTGATAGCGCTCCAGCACCTGGGGGCTGCCAATGTCCAGGCCGAGGCGGCGAGCGTCGACGATGGCTTCCGCCAGTGCCGCCACGTCGCGCAGGCCGAGGTTCAGCCCCTGGCCGGCAATGGGATGGATGCCGTGGGCGGCGTCGCCCACCAGGGCGAGGCGCTGGTCGATCATGCGTTCGGCATGCAGCAATGACAGCGGGTAGGACCAGGTTTTGGCCGACCACAGGCTGAGCTGCCCCAGCGAGTCGCCGAAGCGGCGCTGCATCTCGGCTGCGAAACCGGCGCGGTCGAGGGCTAGCATGGCCGGGGCCAGATCGCTGCGCTCCGTCCATACCAGCGAGGAGCGATGAACCATCAGGCCGGTTTCGTCCTCGGCATCGTTCATCGGCAGCAGGGCGAAGGGCCCGGCCGGAAGAAAGTGCTCGTGGGCGACGCCGTGGTGCGGGCGCTCGTGGGCCACGGTGGCGACGATCCCGGTCTGGGAATAGCCGACCTGGGTGATCCTGATGCCGGCGGCCTGACGTTGCGCCGAGCCGCGCCCGTCGGCGGCCACCAGCAGCCGCGCCGCGACCGCGGTGCCGTCGCTGAGCCGCGCGGTGACGCCCTTAAGCCCACGCGCCACCTCGGTCAGTTCCGCCGGCGCCCGCAGGTCGAGGCTGTCGAGCTCCGCAGCGCGCGCCAGACAGGCCCGGCGGATCACCGTGTTCTCGACGATATGGCCCAGGGGCGGGGCTGCTGCAGCCCCCGTCTTTTGGGCTCCCGTCTTTTGGGCCCCTGTGTTTTGGCCCCCTGTACTTTGGGCGACATCGCCATGGCTGAAGTGCAGGTGGAGGGCGGAGGCGCCGCCGCGGCGGGCAACCGCTGTAGGGCCGCCGAAGGGCGCCCCGTCGGAGATCCGGATATCGAGGATCGGCGAGGCCGCGGCCGCCATACCCTGCCAGAGACCGGTGACGGCCAGCGCCTGCTGGGAGCCGCGGGCGATGGCCGAGCCGCGGCCGTCGAAGGCCTCCTCCCGCATGGCCGCCGGGTCGAGACGGTCTACCACCATGACCGCGACGCCGGCCTTGGCCAGGGCCGACGCCAGGGTCAGCCCGACCATGCCGCCGCCGGCAATCAGCACCTCGGTTTCGATCCGCTCCGCCATCGGCCCTCCGTTCGCCCGGGCGGCCCGCAGGGGCGCCCGCATTCCAAATCCTCAGCAGGCCAGCTATCGCGCGGGCGCCCGCAATTGTCCAGGCGCCGCTTGTCGCAGGGCGCAGTGGCGAAACGGGGCGCAATAGCGAAACGGGGCGCAATGGCCAGAAGGGTCCCAAGCCAGGATACAGCGCAAAGCTGGGCCGGACGCTGGCGGCACGGCAATTCGCATGTGTACTGCCCAATTTTTAACCTGCGCTTCATAATTGCCTAAAAAATCGGCAGCAATAATCCACCAAGGCCGCAAATCCCCGGCGCCGGCCCTGTCTCCACAGCGTCGGGAATCCGTCTGTTTTGCGCTGCAGCATCCACTTGGCACGCTTCTTGACTCCCTGAGGGCGGGCAGCCGCCGGTTTTCGGGCCGCCGGCCGCCGGGCCCCCTGTGCACCGAGGGGCCCCTGCAGGCGCGCTGCGGGAGAAGGGTGCGCGAGAGGAGAAGGGGACAGCCTGGTCATGAAAATGGTTATGGCCATCATCAAGCCGTTCAAGCTGGATGATGTGCGCGAAGCGCTCACAGGAATTGGCGTCGAGGGCCTGACGGTCAGCGAGGTCAAGGGCTACGGCCGGCAGAAGGGGCAGACCGAGATCTACCGTGGGGCGGAATACTCGGTGAACTTTCTTCCCAAGGTGAAAATCGAAGTCGCGGTCTCGGACGAGCTCGTCGGGCAGGTCGTCGAGACGATCCAAAGCTCTGCCAACACGGCGCGGATCGGCGACGGGAAAATCTTTGTCATGGACATTGGACACGCCGTGCGCATCCGCACCGGCGAGACCAATGCCGAGGCGCTTTAAGTCAAGAAGGGATCGAAAGACATGGGAGTTCTGGGAAAAACCGTAACGCGGACGGCGAGCCTGACGGGCCTCGCGGGCGCCGTGCTGCTGCTGGCGACGACGCCGGCCCGCGCGGAGGTCAGCGAAGAAACGGCCTTCGTCTTCAACACCTTTGCGTTCCTGGTGAGCGGCTTCCTGGTGATGTGGATGGCCGCCGGCTTCGCGATGCTGGAATCCGGCCTGGTGCGCACCAAGAACACGGCGACGATCTGCCTGAAGAACATCGCCCTCTATTCCATCGCCGGCATCATGTACTACGTGATCGGCTACAACCTGATGTACAGCGGCGTTGACGGCGGCTTCTTCGGTTCCTTCGGCGGCTTCTACAACACCAGCGATGCCGAAGTGGCACTGCTGGGCGCCGACGAGGCGACGCCGGAGCTGATTGCCGCGGTGACGGGCAACGGCTATTCGGTGATGTCCGACTGGTTCTTCCAGATGGTCTTCGTCGCGACAGCCGCCTCCATCGTCTCCGGCACCCTGGCCGAGCGCATCAAGTTCTGGCCCTTCATGATCTTCGTGGTGGTGCTGACCGGCTTCCTCTACCCGATCCAGGGCTCCTGGACCTGGGGCGGCGGCTGGCTCGCCGAGCGCGGCTTCTCCGACTTCGCCGGTTCGACCATCGTCCATTCCGTGGGCGGCTGGGCGGCCCTGGTGGGCGCCATCATCCTGGGCCCGCGCAAGGGCAAGTACGGCGCCGACGGCTCCGTCCACCCGATGCCGGGCGCCAACCTGCCGCTGGCGACCCTGGGCACCTTCATCCTCTGGCTCGGCTGGTTCGGCTTCAACGGCGGCTCGCAGCTCGCCCTGGGTTCCGCTCTCGACGCCTCGGCCATGGCGATCGTCTACGTGAACACCAACCTGGCGGCGGCCGGCGGCGTGGTCGCGGCGATCATCCTGACCCAGATCGTCTACAAGAAGATCGACCTGACCATGGCCCTGAACGGCGCCATTGCCGGTCTGGTGGCGATCACCGCCGGGCCCGATCTGCAGAACCACTTCCTCTCCATCCTGATCGGCGCCATCGGCGGCGTGCTGGTGGTCTTCGCGATCCCGCTGTTCGACAAGCTTAAGGTCGACGACGTGGTCGGTGCCATCTCGGCCCACCTGGTGGCCGGCGTCTGGGGCACCCTGGCGGTGGCCATCTTCGGCGGCGGTGACTTCGTGGTGCAGGTGATCGGCATCATCGCCATCGGCGCCTTCATGGTGGTCACCAGCGCCATCGTCTGGCTGGTGCTGAAGTTCACCATCGGCCTCCGGGTCGACGAGGAAGGCGAGGAGATGGGCCTCGACAAGGCGGAACTGGGGATGGAGGCCTATCCCGAGTTCGGCCACGGCTCCCAGTCTCTCTAGGAGCAACGGCTGAGAGTTGAATGACGTGATTACTCAGGTGGTTGCATCGGCAAAAAGACAGGCTCTTCGCGGGGCCGCCCCTTGATGCGGATGTGATTTTCCTCTGCCAAACTGGCCCGGAAGCGCCGCTTCCGGGCCTTTTTTTTGCCCAGATCGCGGGGCAGGCTTTCTGCTATGGACTGGGATACCGCCCCGCAGCAGCGCTTGTGAGGGCGCGGCCGGGCCGTTAGAATCGTTTGCGTTTTGTACCACCTCCGGGAGGGCCGCCCGGACGAGTACCTCCCGGGCCGCCGAAGATAACTGGGCGACAGCAAGCCGACCGCAGTCTCCGAATCCTGAGGACAGAAAGCACCTTGGCCGACCGCCGTT
This sequence comes from Rhodospirillales bacterium BBD 1991-14, assembly GCA_001657395.1. GTDB lineage: Bacteria > Pseudomonadota > Alphaproteobacteria > Kiloniellales > Kiloniellaceae > Pelagibius. Next base: position 270,478 of record LYSY01000002.1, read on the forward strand.
CGCTGCAAGCCTTTCACCCCTTCGCCAAGCTGAACAGCCTGCTGGACGGCATTGCCCCCGGCTGCCCATCCAGCACGGAGGCCGGTAGCGAGCCCATTCTGCTGTCGATCGGCGAGCCGAAGAACCAGCCGCCGGCCTTCGTCGCCGAGGAGATCACCGCAACGGCCGCCACCTGGTCGCGCTATCCGCCGCCGCGCGGGACGGAGGCTTATCGTTCGGCCTGCGTCGACTGGCTGAACCGGCGCTTTGCCCTGCCGGAGGGGCTGATCGGCGAAGACCGCTCGATCCAGCCGCTGCCCGGCAGCCGTGAGGGGCTGTTCTTCGCCCTGCTGGCGGCCGCCCAAGGCTATGCGGGCGCGCCTGAAAGCAAGGGGCCACCGGCGGTGCTGATCCCCAATCCCTTCTATCACGTCTATGCCGGCGCGGCGCTGGCGGCGGGGGCCGAGCCGGTCTTCGTGCCGGCCACAGCCGAAAACGGCTTCCTGCCGGACTTCGCGGCGCTGGACACAACGACTCTGGACCGCGCCGTCTTCTGCTTTCTCTGCTCGCCCTCCAACCCGCAAGGCGCCGCCGCCGACGTCGAGGCCCTGGGGCGGCTGATCGAGCTCGCGCGGCGCCACGACTTCATCGTCGCCTTCGACGAGTGCTATGCCGAGATCTACGACCGCGACGCGCCGGCCGGCGCGCTGCAGGCCGCCGCACTGACGAACAGTGGCGAGGCGGCCCTGGACCGGGTGCTGGTGTTTCACTCGCTCTCCAAGCGCTCCTCCGCCCCCGGCCTGCGCTGCGGCTTTGCCGCCGGGTCGGCCAGGTTGATCGACGGCCTGGACATGGCGCTCCGCGTCGGCGGGGCCGGCGTGCCGCTGCCAATCCTGGCTGCCGGCACGCGTCTGTGGCGCGAAGAAAGCCATGTCGAGGCCAACCGCGCCTACTACCGGGAAAACTTCGCCATCGCCGAACGGCTGCTGGGCAACCGCTTCGGCTTCCGCAAGCCAGACGGCGGCTTCTTCCTCTGGCTCGACGTCGGTGACGGCGAAGCCGCCGCGGTGAAGCTGTGGCGCGAAGCCGGGGTGCGGGTCGTCCCCGGCGCCTATGTCAGCGAGACCGATGCCTCCGGCGACAACCCGGGGCGGCCCTACATCCGCGTCGCCCTGGTCTATGACGCCAAGACCACGGAAGACGGCTTGAAACGGATTGTCGACGTTCTGGCCCGGGACGGCTCGAAAGCGCCGCCGGCGGCCGCCGTCGGAGCAGGGAGATAGGCCATGGTCCTGCGCCTCGGCAATGCCGGCGCCCGTGAAGCCCGCCCGCCGCTGCTGCCCAGCGGCACGTCGGAGTTTTTCAAGAAGCGTGCGATCGAGTTCGCCGGTCTGCTGCTGGCGGTCTTCGCATTCGCCGTCTTCCTCGCCTGCCTGACCTATCACCCGCAGGACCCCTCCTGGAACGACGCGGTCGGCCCCAGCACAAGCGTACCGGGAACCTTGGGGCCGGAGAGCGTGGCGCCCGACGGAACCCTGGCGGTCCCCCTGGACAATGCAGCCGAAAGCGCAGTGGGCAGCCCGGCGGGGGGTGCGACCGTGCGCAATCCGCTCGGGCTCTTCGGCTCCCACACCGCCGATCTCGTGATGCAGACCCTGGGCCTTGCCGGCCTGCTGGCGCCGCTGGTTCTTTTCGCCTGGGGCTGGCGCCTGATCCGCGAGCGCCATCTGCCGGGCCGCTGGTGGTGGCGTCTGGCGGCCTATCCCGCCGGGCTCATTCTTCTGGCCATGGCGCTGGAATCGCTGCCGCGGCCGGCCTCCTGGCCGCTGGACAACAAGCTTGGCGGCTTCGTCGGCGACCTGACGCTGACCGAACTCGGCCTCTTTCTCGGCATGCCGTTCTGGACCCTGGCACTGGCCGCCTTCGGGCTGGGTGTCTCGGCCTTGGCCTTCGCCCTCGGCCTGACGCGCGAGGAATGGCGGGTGCTCGGCGGCGGTGTCGCCTGGATCTTCGGCGGCGCCAGCCGCGGCCTGCGGCGCGCCGTGCAGCCCCAGCCGCGCGCGGACTCGGGCGAGGCCCGTGCCCTCAGGCGCAAGGCCGAGCGCCAATCTGGGCGCCATCGCGTCGAGCCGCGCCTGGACGAAGACGACCTCGATCCGGAAGAGACGGAAACCGCAGAGGTCGCCTACGAGGAAGCGGCCTTTGACGAGGAAGAAGAGGCGGAACTGGTCGCGCCCAAGCCGCGCCGCGCCCGCCCCGGCAAGCGCGCCAAGGCCGCCGTACAGGGCCGCTTCGATCTCGGCGCCACCGGCGCCTACGAGACGCCGCCGCTGAACCTGCTGGATCTGCCGCGCGACGCCGGCAAGAGCCAGGCCCTGAACCGCGACTCCCTGGAGAAGAACGCCCGCATTCTGGAGACCGTGCTGGAAGACTTCGGCGTGCGCGGCGAGATCGTGAAGGTGCGCCCCGGCCCGGTGGTCACCCGTTACGATCTGGAACCGGCACCCGGCACCAAGACAAGCCGGGTGGTCGGTCTCGCCGACGACATCGCCCGTTCGATGAGCGCGGTTTCGGTGCGCGTCGCCGTGGTGCCCGGGGATTCGGTCATCGGCATCGAGCTGCCCAATGCAAAGCGCGACACGGTTTATTTGCGCGAGCTGCTGGCCGCCGAGGACTACGAGAAGAACAGCGGCAAGCTGCCGCTGGTGCTGGGCAAGGACATCGGCGGCACGCCCACCATGGTGGACCTGGCACGCATGCCCCACCTGCTGGTCGCCGGCACCACCGGCTCCGGCAAGTCGGTGGCGATCAACGCCATGATCCTGTCGCTGCTCTACCGCATGGGGCCGGAGCGCTGCAAACTGATCATGGTCGACCCCAAGATGCTGGAGCTGTCGGTCTACGACGGCATTCCCCATCTGCTGGCGCCGGTGGTCACCGAGCCCAAGAAGGCGGTGGTCGCGATGAAGTGGGCGGTGCGCGAGATGGAGGAGCGCTACCGCGCCATGTCGCGCATGGGCGTGCGCAACGTCGAGGGCTACAACGCCCGCGTCCAGGAAGCCCAGCGCAAGGGCGAGGTGCTGACCCGCAAGGTGCAGACCGGCTTCGACCCGGAGACCGGTCAGCCGATCTTCGAAGAACAGCCGTTCGATCTCGACCCGCTGCCGCTGATCGTGATCATCGTCGACGAGCTGGCCGACCTGATGCTGGTGGCCGGCAAGGACGTGGAGGCGGCGATCCAGCGCCTCGCCCAGATGGCCCGCGCCGCCGGCATCCACCTGATCGTCGCCACCCAGCGTCCCTCGGTGGACGTCATCACCGGCACCATCAAGGCCAACTTCCCGACCCGCATCTCCTTCCACGTCACCTCCAAGATCGACAGCCGCACCATTCTGGGCGAGCAGGGCGCTGAACAGCTCCTGGGCCAGGGCGACATGCTCTACATGGCCCAGGGCGGGCGCATCGCGCGCGTCCACGGCCCCCTGGTCACCGACCAGGAGGTCGAAGACGTGGTAGCCTTCTTGAAACGCCAGGGGGAGCCTTCCTACATCGAAGCCATAACCGAGGATGTCGAGGGCGACGCCGAGGGCGGCGCCATGGGCATGGGCGAGAGCAGCGGCGACGACCTCTACGACCGTGCCGTGGCGCTGGTGCTGCAGCACCGCAAGGCCTCGACCTCCTTCGTGCAGCGCCACCTGCAGATCGGCTACAACCGGGCGGCGCGGATTATCGAACGGATGGAGAGCGAAGGATTGATTTCCGCAGCCAACCACGTCGGCAAACGCGAAGTGATCCCACCGGGCGGAGGCGACGTATGACGCCCAAGCTTCCGGTGACGCCCCGGCTCCTGGCTCGCAGAAAGCTGCTGACCGCCGGCCTTAAGGGCGCCTTTGGCGTGGCTGCAGCCGGCCTGATCGGGACCAGCCTTTTCGGTGCCTCACCGGCGGCGCATGCCCAGGGTGCGGTGCCCCAGGGTGCGGTTCAGGGCGGCGCGCTGGAGGCGCTGGGGCCGCTGTCGCCGGACCAGGTCGCGGCGCTCACGCGCGTCGAGCGCTATCTGAACGACATCAATACGATGCAGGCACGCTTCGTGCAGATCTCCAACAACGGCGGTTACGCCCAGGGCGACCTCTATGTCGACCGGCCGGGCCACATGCGCTTCGACTACGACGCGCCGACGCCGGTGCTGCTGATCGCCAATGGCCTGACGCTGCTCTACTACGACAAGGAACTGAAAGAGGCGACCTTCCTGCCGCTGTGGGAGACGCCGCTGTGGTTCCTGATCCGCGAAGAGGTCCGCTTCGACGACAATGTCGAAATCGTCGGCATCGAAGAGGCGCTGGGTACCCTGCGGGTTTCCCTGCGCGACCCGGACACGCCCGACGGCGGCGTGGTCACCCTGGTTTTCTCCGACCGGCCATTGACCCTGCGCAAGTGGGAGCTGATCGATCCCCAGGGCATCGAGACCCAGGTCTCGCTCGTCAATCCGGTCTATGGCGAGGCGATCGACGGCGACCTCTTCAAGTACCACGATCTGGAAGTACACAACCGCCGGCGGCGCGAACGCTGAACGCGACGGAGCAGCGCCGGGCGGCGCTGCTCCATCTTGCGGGCACAGTGGCGCCCCGCGCATGGTGGCGCGGAACGCTGCACTCATCATTACCAGTTGAAGAAGAGACGGTTGTTGGTCTCGTCGGACTCGGCGTATTTCTTCGTCTGGTCGGCGATCACACGGATCCGGGTTCCCTTCGGAACATCCTCGCAATAGCGGATCGTGTGGGACGAGACGGCGCCGGGGGCCAGGGCCGGAACCATGAAGTAGGTGCCGCAGCCGACGTTGTTGTCATGCGTGGCAAGGCCTTGAGACTTGCCGACCGCTGCGGCGCCGGCGTTCTTGATCTGCAGGAAGATGCGCCCCTGGCCGTTCGAGTAGTCCGGGCCGCGCACGGCCTTGATGACCACCAGATCCGGCTTTTTCACGGTACCTTTCTCAATCTGCAGCTCGGGCGCCGGCGGCTTCGGCGTGCTCGGCTGAAGACGGGACTGAGCAAGAGCGGCATCCATGGAGGCGAGAGCAAGGGCGCCCAGAAGCGCCGAGGTAACAATACGCATAGCAAGTAATCCTTAGTTTGGTTATTGGGCGGTGATTCTCGGTAATGGGCTTGCGTCGAGAGCACCGCGAAAACGGTTCAAAAAAATTCTGCTGTTGCGTGTGGATACCGGGAAGCCATGGCCGGAAAGGCTTGGCCGGGCCGGGGGCCGGACAAGGGGGGCCGGACAGGGGGGCCGGACGGGAGGGCGGTCTCGGGCCGCTCCGGCGGCGACCGAAGAGGCGCTAGCGCTTCGGGGAGTCCCGGCGGGTCGGCGCGACCGGCGCGCCCTGGCTGTGCAGGGGATGGATCAGCAGCGACAGCATGGGCTCTTCCGGCCGCCCTTCCACACCGATGGGCATGTCGGGGTCGCGCTGCTTGGCGCTGCGGGTTCCGAACAGCCGGTCCCAGAAGCTGAAAAGGGTGCCGTAGTTGGAATCGGTGTCGCGGCGCCTGGCGTGATGGTGCACCCAGTGGATCGAAGGGGTGATGATGAGGCGCGAGAGCAGCGCCTCGAAGGCCGCCGGCAGGCGCAGGTTGGAATGGTGGAAGATGGCGCAGAGCAGCACCAGCGCTTCGAAGACCAGCACCGAGGTGAAGGGAAAGCCGAGCAGCAGGATGATCCCGGCGCGGGCCAGGGCCGACAGCAGCACCTCGCCGAAGTGAAACCGCAGCGCCGAGGTGGTGTCGAGGAATCGATCGAGGTGATGGACCTCGTGGAAGCGCCAGAGAAAGGGGATCTCGTGGTTGGCCCGGTGCCACCAGTAGATCAGCACATCGAGCAGCAGGATATCGAGGGCGAGCCCCGGCAGGCCCTGCCACCACTCCGGACGCCAGACCCAGGCGTGGCTGGCGGCCCAGAAGGTGACCGGCAGCACGATCAGCGGTGAGAGCCCCAGGTTCACCGCCCAGAGGCCCAGGTTGCGGCCCAGGCGCCTGAGGCCGCCGGACGGGCCGGCGACCGCAGCAGGCGGGCGGGCAGCGGGCAGAAGACGCTCCGCTGCGAAGAACAGCAGGATCCACAGGCCGACGGCGGCCGTCTTCCAGCCCAGCAGGGCCTCCAGTTCGGCGATCATGACGCTGATATGGCAGGACCGCGGAGGCCCGGCAAGTCACGGCCCTGCGAGGTAAGCCGGAACCCTTGTAACGGCCCCTGTCGCCAGCCTTGGAGTGGTCCTTGTCAGGGGGGCAGCCAGGGCGTACCTATGATCCATGGACAGCGGGACAACCAAACCCTTCGCACCCCTGGTGGCGGTGCCGGCCTGCGTTCGGGCCGTGGACGGCCAGCCGTTCCACACGGTGGGCGACAAATACGTGCGCGCGCTGGCGCTCTGCGCCGGGGCGACGCCCCTGATGCTGCCGTCACTGGGCGACGACCTGCCCGATCTGAAGGGCCTGGTGCGGCGTCTGGACGGGGTGATGCTGACGGGCAGCCCCTCCAACGTGCATCCCGACCACTACGGCAAGATCGCCACGCCGGCGGCCGAGCCCTACGACCTGGAGCGCGACGCGACCAGCCTCGCCTTCATCCGCCTGGCACTGGCCGAGGGCCTGCCCCTGCTGGCCATCTGCCGCGGCTTTCAGGAGCTGAACGTCGCCCTCGGCGGCAGCCTGCACGCCCGGGTACACGAGCTCGAGGGCCGCATGGATCACCGCCGTCCGAAGCATCCGGAGCTGGACGTGCAGTACGGCCCCAAGCACCCGGTGCGCCTGCGCGCGGGCGGGCCCTTTGCCGCGCTGGCCGGCGCCGAGAGCCTTATGGTGAACTCGCTGCACTGGCAGGCCCTGGACCGGGTCGCGGACGATCTGGTTGAAGAGGCCTGGGCCGAGGACGGCACCGTGGAGGCTGTCTCGGTGTCCGGCGCGAGGGCCTTCGCCCTGGGTGTGCAGTGGCACCCGGAGTACAAGGCCTGGGAAAACCCTTTCTCCCAGCGCCTGTTCGAGGCCTTCGGCACCGCCGCCGCACGGCGCGCCGCGGACCGGAACAACGCTCAAGACCACAGGCTCTCTGCGGTCTCTTGACCGGCTTTTTGACGCCAAGACATTGATCTCAAAAAGCTTTCGGGCCCCAGGCGATGCGGCGCAAAATCGTACCGCGCACGCAGATGTGAGATTGTAATGGCGTCGAATGATCCTAAATTAAGTGTTAACAGCCGGTGCCGCAAAGGCGTGCCGGCAATGAGCGGAAGGATGCATTCCCCTGCCTTCCTTTCGCTTCTCCGCGGAGAGAATGGAACGCCCGGATCCCCCCCGACCGGGCGTTCCTGCTTTTCAGCTCCCGGATCTGGCCGGCCGGCTGTGCAGCCACAGGCTTACACCCCCTTCTGATCTGGCTCGGCGTCCGCAGATCGTTGAGGGATCGTTGCGGGATCGTTGCGCAGGCGGTTCCATCGCCCCGCGCCTTGCATTAGCCTGCAGCCCGCAGTCCGCGCTTTTATTGCGATCCCGGAACGATTCAATTCCATTGTTCCGTTTCCGGAACAACCACACCTCTAGCCCTTTGGAGCGCCCATGCCCTTGCGCATAGCCACCTGGAACGTGAACTCGCTGCGCCAGCGCCTGGACCACCTGGCGCGCTTTGCAGAGGCCCACAGCCCCGACGTGATCTGCCTGCAGGAAATCAAGATGCCGACGGAGATCTTCCCGACGGAGGCCCTGGCGGCCATGGGCTATCCGCACTGCCTGGTGCATGGACAGAAGGGCTACAACGGGGTCGCCATCGTGTCCCGGCGTCGCTTCACGAAACCGAACAAGCAGGTCTGGTGCGGGCGGGACGACTGCCGGCACGTCGCCGTGGCGGTCGGCGGCGTCGAGCTTCACAACTTCTATGTGCCGGCCGGCGGCGACGTTCCGGACCCGGAACAGAATGACAAGTTTGCCCACAAGCTCCGGTTCCTGACCGAGATGGCACGCTGGGCCAAGAAAGAGAAGCTGGCCGAGCGCAAGGCGGTGCTGGTGGGCGACCTCAACGTCGCGCCGCTGGAAAACGATGTGTGGAATCACAAGCGTTTACGCCGCAGCGTCGGCCATACGCCGGTGGAGAGCGAGCACATGGCGAAGCTCTGGAAGGCCGGCGGGCTGATCGACGTGCCGCGCCACTTTATTCCGGAGCCGGAACAGCTCTTCACCTGGTGGGGCTACCGCTTCCCGCAGGCCTTCGCGAAGAACTATGGCTGGCGGCTGGACCATATCCTCACCACCGAGCCTCTGCGCAAGCGGCTGAAAACACTGACGATCGCCCGCGAGACCCGCACCTGGGAGAAACCCTCGGACCATGTGCCGGTCGTTTTGGACCTGAAATGATCCCGCAGATCCGCCGCGCGGGTGGGCGATAAGCCCTGTGGCGGCCTATTCCTTGCGGAACAGGTAGTAGCGGCCCGGCCGCACCCCTTCCGGCAGGGCGATGACCTCGGCCTGCGGCCAGACCACGTCCTGGTCCGAAGCCACGACCCCGCCGCTGGCCAGCAGCAGCGGCAGTTGCCGGGCGACGAAGGCGGAGAGCCGGGCATCGTGGTCCGGCCGGCCGCTGCCCAGATCGGCATGGATCAGCGCGATGCGGCCGTGAAAGCGCTCCACCGCGCCCTCAAGGGTCGCCTCCAGCGGGCCCTCGAAGAGATGGTCCGCGTCGGGAATGCAGTCCGGATGGGCGGCCACCTTGCGTTCGAAGACGAAGATCTCGCGGCCCGGACAGCGCGTGCGCAGGTGGTCGAACGTACGTCCGTTGCCCAGCCCCAGTTCGAAGACCGGACCGGGCAGCGCCCCGACCAGGTCGACTGCCGCGTCGATGCAGGCCCGCTGGGCCTCCAGCCGGCGGATAAAGCTGTCGAGACGGCTCACGAGGAGGCAGGTCCGCAGGCTGTCGGTCCGCAGGCTGTCCGGGCGGACAGAGCAGCGATAGGCACGCCGGCCGCTGCCGGGTCTTGCCTCTGCAAAGCGGTGATGCGGGATCCGGGCTCGGTCCTCATCCAGCCGCCCGGGCAACGCGAAGCTGCGTCGTCGTCTGCTCAAGGCGGTGGGCCAGCACGCGCATCACCTCCACACCCATCTCCGGAAAGTCCATGATCATGCGAAAGAAGAGATCCTTCGTGATCTTTAAGGTGGTGAGTTGAGAGGCCGCTTCAACAGAGGCGGTGCGCGGAATATCACAAAGAATGGCGATTTCGCCGATAATCTCGTTCTCGGCCAGTTGGGCCACCCGCAGCGGGCCGTCATCCCCCTCGACCAGGATGTCCGCCTTGCCGTCCAGCACGATGTAGGCCGCATCGCCCATTTCGCCCTGATTGAACAGCCGCTGGCCCGGTTTGAAGGTCAGGCGTTCGCTGGCAAAGGCCATGAGTTTCAGCTTTGCCGGATCGATCTCCGAAAAGATCGGTATCCGCCGCAGGATCTCGACTTCTTGATCAATGCTCATCGCCCGCTTCCTTGTTCCTCTCTTATCGGGCGCGCCCGCACCGGGGCGCAGCCTTTATTGGCCCGTCGCCTACTCTGCGGCGACCAGCGTTTTGAATGTCGTGCCCTTCTCCCGCAGGTCCTGATAGCTGCCCTGCTCGACCAGACGACCGTTACCCATCACCAGAATCATCTCGAAGCGGCTGGCCAGTTCCGGGCGCTGCAGCGTCCAGATGACGCCGCGCCCCTTGCGCCGTTCGAGGATGCTCTCGATCAGGCGCACCTGGCTGGAACGGTCGAGCACCGAGGCGGCCTCGTTGACGATCAGGAGATCCGGGTTCTTGAGCAGCGCCCGGCCGATCGCCAGCTTCTGGCGCTGACCGGCGGAAAGCCGGCCGCCGCCGATGCCGACGTTGTAGTCCAGGCCAACCTCGATCACCGTCTGACGCAGACCGAGGTCGTCGAGCACTTCGAGGAGGGTCCGTCCGATGGTCTCTTCCGCCTGGGCCTGGCCGTAAGCCAGCCGCCCGAACAGGATGTTGTCCTGCAGCGAGGCGGCGGCGTTGTAGGCATCGGCGCGGTAGAACTCGACCGCATCGGGACAGTCCCGCTCCAGGCGTTCGGCCAGGCGCCGGCGCGCATCGATCAGACGCTCGGCCATGCTCTCGTCGACCAGCCCCAGGCGGTGGCGGGCCTCGACATACTTGAACGGCAGGCCCAGCAGCAGCTGGCGTGCCGCCTTGTCCAGCGCCTCGATGCCCAGGTTGTCGACGCGCGTGACGATGGTGCGGAACTCCGGCAGGTCGTCGTCGCTGATGAAGCTGAACTGCTCGAAGAAGGGATGGCCCGGCGGCAGATCGGCGAAGATCTCCACCATGGTCTTGGCAATGGTCACGCCCATGGTGACGAAGTTGTCGGTGAGCCCTGCCTCGCGGAGGATGGTGCGCACCGTTTCGTTGCTGGCCAGTTCCTCCGACACGAAGTCGTGGCGCCGGGGCGTCCCGAACAGCAGGTTCTCGGCAACGCTGGCGTTGAAGTTGTAGGCATCGGCCTCGAAGCGGATGACGAGGTCTTCGTTGCCGCTGGTCGCCAGCCGCTCGATGATCGCGGCGCGGGCCATCAGGATCCCGTCGGCCACATCCGGCTTGCTGACCGGGTCGATGGTGCCCGTGAGCCCGAAACGATAGGCATCGTCGACAAGGTCCACGGTGGAGAGCACGTCGAGCATGCGCTCGGTGATGTCCGCCTCTCCCTCCGCACCGGCGGCGTGATAGTCGATCCAGTCGTCGTGGATATCCAAGTCCGGATTGCCGGACCTGCGGCTTTCGGCCCTGTCGAAGGCAGAGGTGGAGTGCTCCGGGTCGGCGGAGATCACCGGCCGGTGCTTGAGGCCGTAGAGCAGGTTGTTCCGCAGCGAGCCGGTGAAGTGATAGGCGTTCTGGCCGACGTAGGAGATGCGCCGGCCAGTCACGGCGGCGGGCAGCGCATCGACGTCACGGCCGCCGATGCGCAGTGACCCGGAGCTCGGCTCCAGCAGTCCGGCGAGCAGGAGGCTGAGCTGCTCCATCCCGCTGCCGCTCTGGCCCACAACGGCGATGTGCTGGGTGGACTCCGCAGTGAAGCTGACCGACCGCAGCAGCGGGATGTCGTTCTCGTCCAGGAGCGAGAGAGCGGAAGCGACCAGGGGGCCCTCCAGCGGCGCACCCGGGTCGTTCTCGACGGCCTGGCGCTCAGGATCGATCAGCGCCGGGGGCTGGAACTGTTCGATCACCTGCTCGTACTTGATCTGCACGTCCAGGCGTTGCTGGTCCCAGTTGATCAGTTCCTTGATCGGCGCCGGCAGGTCCTTGTAGGCGGCGATGACCGCCACCAGGGCACCGATGTCCAGATGGCCGGTGATCGCCAGCAGACCGCCGCCGAGGTAGAACATGAAGGGCGTGATCTGGGCCAGCAGGTTGTTCAGGAACTTGACGAAGAACTTACGCTGATAGATCTCGTAGCGGATCTTGAAGATGCGGCCCAGACGCGCCGTCAGATCCGCGCGCTCGTAGTTGGTGGTGTCGTTGGCGTGGATCTCGACCGCACCGTCGATCAGCTCGCCGATCCGCCCGGCCAGCATGCGCGCCGTCAGCTGCCGCTCGCGCCCCAGCACCAGAATGCGCCGCCGCAGCCGCGGGATCAGAAAGGCCTGGAACAGCACCACCGCGGCCGCGACCAGACCGAGCCAGATCGACTGCACCATGATGAAGGCCAGCGCAGTCAGCGCCTGTCCGCCGAGGAAGATGGGCGTCGCGAAGGCATCGCCGATGAAGCCGCCCAGCGGCTCCACCTCGTCCTTGATCATCGTCGCCATTTCGGACGGCTTGACGCGGCGGATCTGCGGCAGCGGGAAGCGCAGGATGCGGTCGCTCAGTTCGTAGCGCAGACGCCGCAGCAGGCGTTCGCCCAAGCGCCCCTTGCGGGTGTTGATGACGAACTTGAAGAGCCCGTTGACGATGACCAGGCTGAGAAAGACCAGACTGAGGGCGGTCAGCATGTCGGCCTGAGCCAGGGACAGGCCGTCGAACAGCAGCACCGGCTCCCCGAAAAGGCTCTCGCCGAAAGGCATATGCAGCCGGAAAAACGGCTGCGTGGCGCCGGGGCCGTCGAAGCCCTGACCCTGGATGCCCTGGTTGACGATCTGCTTGGGCAGGTTCAGGGAGAAGTAGTAGAAGGGCAGCGATACGATAACCAGAAGCAGAATGAAGAGCTGCTCGGGCCGGCTGTGGTGCCACACGTATTTGAAGATGTTTGGTTCCATACCCATCACGGACCCGGGCTAACCGCTTGATCCAGCAGCCAGCTTCCGCTTTGCTCCCGTCTTTTCCGCTTGGCAACTTAGCCCATGGTCCGCAGCGGGTAAACGCCTGCCCCGGAGTGCGGCGGCAAACCCGGATCACGGCTTTGTGGGCTCCCGCCGGCGAGGATTGAGTGGGGTTCCGGGTCGGCGGGGCCTATGTCATAGTCCCGCCGGCGCCCGGCGCATCGTCTAGGGAAGAGGGAGGAGGCCGCGTGAAGGATAGCCGCAAGGGCAAGCGTGTCCTCATCTACAGCCACGACAGCTTCGGCCTGGGCCACCTGCGCCGCTGCCGGGAGATCGCCCATACCCTGGCGGAAGCCCACAAGGCGCTCTCGGTGCTGATCCTCTCCGGGTCCCCCATCATCGGATCCTTCGATTTCCGCGCCCGGGTCGATTTCGTGCGGGTGCCCGGCGTGATCAAGCTGCGCAACGGCGACTACACCTCCCTGGCGCTGCACATCGACATCGAGCAGACCATGGAGATGCGCGCCTCCATCATCGAGCACACCGCCAAGGCCTTCGACCCGCACCTCTTCATCGTCGACAAGGAACCGCTCGGCCTGCGTGGGGAGGTGGAGGGCACCCTCGCCATGCTGCATCAGCGGGGCACGCCCTGTGTTCTGGGTCTGCGCGACGTCATGGACGAGCCCGGGCTGCTGGCACCGGAGTGGGAGCGCAAGCAGGTGGCACCGGCGCTGGCGCGCTACTACGACGACATCTGGGTCTATGGTCTGCCCCAGGTCTGCGACCCGCTGGAGGGCATCGACCTGCCGGACTCCGTTCGCAAGAAGATGACTTACACGGGCTACCTGCGCCGCAGCATGCCGGAGGCGGGCGCCCAGGTGACCCTGGAGAAGATCGGCGAGCCCTATATCCTGGTCACGGCCGGCGGCGGCGGCGACGGTGAGGCGATCATCGACTGGGTGCTGCGCGCCTACGAGGGCGATGCGGAAATGCCCCATCCGGCCCTGCTGGTTCTCGGACCCTTCATGAACAGCGAGGTCCAGGCGGATCTGCAGGCGCGGGCGGCGAAGCTGCCCAACGTCGAAGCCATCACCTTCGAAGCGCGCATCGAGAACCTGGTCGACCGCGCGGTCGGCATGGTCTGCATGGGCGGCTACAACACCTTCTGCGAAGTGCTCTCCTTCGACAAGCGTGCGCTGGTGGTGCCACGCACGGAACCGCGCATGGAACAGCACATCCGCGCGTCCCGGGCGCAGGATCTGGGGCTGATCCGCATGCTGCGCGACGACGGCGTGCGCGATGCGAAGCTCATGGCAACGGCGCTGCGCAACCTGCCGCAGCAGAGCCGCCCGTCGGAGGTGGTGATCCCGGGCCTGCTGGACGGCGCCGGGAACGTCGTGCGCCTGGCCGACCATTGGCTTGAGCAAGGCGGCAGCGGACTGAGCCTGGCCGAAGCAACGCAGGGGCAGGCGTGACCGAACCCGCAGTCCGGCGCCCGGCGGCGGAGACGCCCCCTGCAGACGCCCTCCCAGACACTGCCGCAGACACTGCCGCAGCGCAGGGCGCGGCAGGCGGCAGCCCCGGGCAGGATCAAAGGCCGGCCCGAAAGCAGGTTCGAAATCAGGTCCAAGGGCCGATCCAGGGACCGACCTTAGGGGTCGTGCTGAAGGGCTATCCGCGCCTTTCGGAAACCTTCATCGCCCAGGAACTCCTGGCCCTCCAGCAGCGCGGCTTCGGCCTGCGCCTGATTTCCCTGCGCCATCCGACGGACCGCAAGCGCCACCCGGTTCATGACGAGATCACGGCGCCGGTCTGCTATCTGCCGGAATACCTCTACCAGGAAGCGCTGCGCGTGCTGGCCGGCTGGTGGCACGCCCGGCGCCTGCCCGGATATCGCGCGGCGTGGCGTGCCTTCCTGAAGGACCTGCGGCGCGATCTGACGCCCAACCGGGTGCGGCGCTTCGGCCAGGCCTGCGTGCTGGCCGCCGAGTTGCCGGCGGAGGTGGAGAGGCTCTACGCCCACTTCCTGCACACGCCGGCCTCGGTGGCGCGCTATACCAGCCTGCTGCGGGGACTGCCCTGGAGCGTGTCGGCCCATGCGAAGGACATCTGGACGATCCCGGACTGGGAAAAGCGCGAGAAGCTGGCAGAGGCGGACTGGCTGGTCACCTGCACGGCCTACGGCGCCCGGCACCTGCGCGACCTGGCGCCGGAGCCCGGGCGCGTGACGCTGCTCTACCACGGGCTCGACCTCACCCGCTTCGCCGCACCTGCGCCCCAGGAGACCGGGGCCCCGCCGCACGACGGCAGCGCGCCCGACCGCCGGGTCCGCCTGCTTTCGGTCGGCCGCCTGGTCGAGAAAAAGGGCTATGACGACCTGCTGCCGGCGCTCGCGGCGCTGCCGGACAGCCTGCACTGGGACCTCACCCATGTCGGCGGCGGCCCATTGGCTGAAAAACTGAAGGCGCAGGCCGCCACGCTCGGCCTGGGCGCGCGGATTGCGTGGCGCGGCCCCCTTGCGCAGGAGGAGATTCTGGCCCTCTACCGCCAGAGCGACCTCTTCGTCCTGGCCAGCCGTATCGCCAGGAGCGGCGACCGCGACGGGCTGCCCAACGTTCTCATGGAGGCGCAAAGCCAGGGTCTGGCCTGTCTTGCCACTGCCGTCGCCGCCATTCCGGAACTGATCGAGGACGGCGTCAGCGGCGCCCTGGTTCCGCCCGGGGATCCGGCCGGCCTTGCCGCGGCTCTCGCCGCGCTGATCGCCGACCCGGCACGGCGCGCGCGCCTCGGCAGGGCCGGCCAGGCCCGGGTGCGCGGCGAATTTGATATGAAGCGCGGAATCGATACGCTAGACAGTTTGTTCAGGGCCGGCGGGGCGAATACCCTTGCCGGATCGCTATAGGATTTGTGTATTCAGCGTTATGCGTATTGCCTTTTATGCTCCACTGAAGCCCCCGACACATGTGAATCCATCCGGTGACCGGCTGATGGGGCGGCTGCTCATGCAGGCGCTCGAACAGGCCGGCCACGATGTCACGCTGGCCAGCCGCTTTCGCAGCCGCGAGGCCGTCGGGGACCCGGAGCGCCAGGCACGCCTGCAGAAAGTGGGGGGCGGCCTGGCCAAGCGGCTGATCCGCCGCTACAAGGCGCTGCCGGCGCGCCAGCGCCCGCAGCTCTGGTTCACCTACCACCTCTATTACAAGGCACCGGACTGGATCGGCCCGGCGGTTGCCGCAGCGCTGAAGATCCCCTACGTGGTCGCCGAGGCCTCGGTCGCCCACAAGCGGGCCAGCGGCCCCTGGGCCGCCAGCCACCGTTCGGTCCTGCAGGCCCTGGAGCAGGCTGCCGCGGTCGTCACCTTCAACCCCCTGGACGCCAAGCTGATCCCCGATCAGGACAAGGTGCGGCCGCTGAAGGCCTTTCTCGACACCGCGCCCTACGACGCCGTGCGCCCGCTGCGGGGCGAGTACCGCCAGGCCCTGGCCAAGGAGCAGCATCTGAACCCGGAGCTGCCCTGGCTGCTGGCCGCCGCCATGACGCGGCCGGGCGACAAGCTTGCGTCCTACCAGCTCCTGGCCCAGGCACTGCGCGCCATCCCCGACATGCCCTGGCAGCTTGTGGTCGCCGGCGACGGCGCCGCCTATGAGGAGGTGCGCCAGGCCTTCGCCTGGGCCCAGCCGGAGCGGGTGCGCTTTCTCGGGCGGGTCCAGCCGGAGGTCATGCCGGCGCTCTATGCGGCCTGCGACCTGCTGGTCTGGCCGGCGGTGAACGAGGCCTTCGGCATGGCCCTGCTGGAGGCCCAGGCCGCCGGTCTGCCGGTCGTTGCCGGGCGCAATCCGGGCGTGGAGACCCTGGTCGAGGAGGGCGTGACCGGTTACCTCTGCGATCCCGGGCTGGCGACCTTTGCCGCCAGCGTCCGCGAAATCCTGACCCAGACCGCCAGCCGCAGCGCCATGGGCGAGGCGGCCCCCAGGGTGGTCGCCGAGAACCACAGCCTGCTGGCCGCGGCCCGGCGGCTGAACGCGATCCTGGAAGAAGCGAGCCGCGGGTGACGGCGCTGCTGCTGCTCCGCCACGGCCCCACCGCCTGGAACGAGCAGGGGCGCCTGCAGGGCCGCAGCGACCAACCGCTCTCCGCCGCGGGACGGGCCGCCGTTGCGACATGGCGCCTGCCCGCCGAGGCCGCCGCGGCGGCCTGGATCTGCAGCCCCCTGAAGCGGGCCCGCGAAACCGCCGAAATCCTGCGCCGCCGCCTGCCGGCAGGCGGCCCGAAATCCCCCGCTCTGGGACAGGACGCGCGGCTGATCGAGGCCGACTGGGGCGACTGGGAGGGGCAGCGCCTGGACGACCTCCGCACCGCCGGCGGATCGGCGATGGCCGCCAACGAGGCCCGGGGATTGGACTTTCGCCCGCCGAACGGCGAGAGTCCCAGGGCCGTGCAGAAAAGGGTCCTGCCATGGCTGCGCGAACAGGCGGGCGAGGACCGCGATGTCGTTGCGGTGACGCACAAAGGTGTGATCAGGGCCATCTATGCCCTGGCCAGCGGATGGGATATGCGTGACAGGCCGCCCGTAAAGCTGAAATCCGCGCGCGCGCACCGCTTTGCCCTGGCCGCGGACGGCCGGCCCTCGGTTGCGGCCCTGAACATCGCCCTCGACGGCGCGTAACCCTCTCACCGAAGGTGTAATCGATGAACCGGGAGGCAATCGAAGGCATGGCGGAAGAGCGCTGCGACGTGATGCTTTATGTCCAGCACCTCCTGGGGATCGGGCACATCCGCCGCGGCGTCGTCCTGGCGCGGGCGTTCCAGCGGGCCGGCCTGAAGGTCGTGTTCGTCACCGGCGGCCTGCCGATCGGCGATCTCGGCCTGCCCGGGGTAGAGGTGGTGCAGCTGCCGCCGGCCCGCGCCCAGGACGAGACCTTCGCGGTCATCGTGGACGCCCAGGACCGGCCCATCGACGAGGCCTGGATGGCGGCGCGGCGAGAACAGCTCTTGGACCTCTATCGCCGCAAGCGCCCACGGGTGGTGATGATCGAGCTCTATCCCTTCGGCCGGCGCAAGATGCGCTTCGAACTGGAGCCGCTGGTGGCCGAGGCGCGCCGGGCCGACCCGCCGGCGTTGATCGCCTGTTCGCTGCGCGACATCGTCAACCGCCCGGAGCGCCCGGAGAAGGCAAGCTGGATGCTGGAGACCTTTCGCCGCGATTTCGACCTGCTCTACGTGCACGGCGATCCGGCCTTCTTTCGCATCGAGACCAGCTTTCCCGAGGCCGCGGCGCTGTCCGAGCGTCTGCGCTACACCGGCTACGTCACCGAGGCGGGCCGCGTGCTTCCGGCCCCCAAAGCCGACGATCCGGAGGCCGGGCATGGCGAGGTGATCGTCTCCGTCGGCGGCGGAGCGGTCGGCCGCCATCTGGTCGAAGCGGCCCTGGCGGCGCGGCCGCTGACGGTGTTCGGCGCGACCCCCTGGCGCATTCTGATCGGCCCCAACATGCCGGAGCCCGAGTACCGGCAACTGGCCGCCCTCGCCCCGCCAGGCGTCGTCGTGGAGCGGGCACGCAGCGATTTCGCCCTGCTGCTGACACGCGCGCGCCTGTCCATCAGCCAGGCCGGCTACAACACCATCATGGAGGTCTTGGCCGCGGGCCTGCCGGGCGTCGTCGTGCCCTTTGCCGGCGGCACCGAGACCGAGCAGACCCTGCGCGCCGAGCGCCTGGCCGCCGACGGCTACCTGACGGTGGTCGACGAACAGGGGCTGAGCGGCGAGAGTCTGGCGGCAGGCATTGCCCGCGCCCTTGAGAAACGGACGACCAACACCCGCGAGCCCTTCCGCATGGAGGGAGCCGACGAAACCGCCCGCCACCTGCAGGCGCTGCTGGCGGCACCGGATGCCGGAACCGAGGCAACCCCGGCCCCACCCCCGGCCTCGTCTTTGGAGCAGGGCGCGTGAGCGACTGGGCGGCCCTGGAGCGGGAGCTGGACCGCTGGGAGGAAGCCGGACAGGCGGCGACCCTCTGGTGGCGCGACGATGACGCCACGGCCCGGACCGCCGCCCTCGACCGCCTGCTCGACCTTGCCGACCGCCACGGCCTGCCCCTGGCCCTCGCGGTGATCCCGCAGGCCGCCGAGACCGCCCTCACAGACAGCCTGGAGGGCCGCGCTGCGGGGGTCCGGGTGCTGCAGCACGGCTTCGCCCACCGCAACCACGCCGGCCCGGACGCCAAGAAATGCGAACTCGTGGCTGCCGCGCTGCGCCCCGAAATCGCCGGGGAGCTGCGCCAGGGCCAGGCCCTGCTGGCCGCGCTCTGCAGCGAGCGGCTGGTCCCTGCGCTGGTGCCGCCCTGGAACCGCATCGATGCCGACCTGGTGGCGGCCCTGCCATCCCTCGGCTTCGGGGGCCTTTCGACCTACAAGGCCCGCCGCCTGGCAGAGCCCGTCGCCGGGCTGCGGCAGGTCAACTGCCATCTCGACATCATGCAGTGGCGCCCGCAGCGCCGCTTCCTGGGAACCGCGGCCGCCCTGCAGCTTCTGGTCGGGCACCTGGAGGCACGGCGGACAGGGGAAGCCGATGCGGACGAAGCCACCGGCATCCTGACCCATCATGCCGTCCACGACGCGGAGGCCTGGCGCTTCCTGGAAGACCTGCTGCCGCGCCTCGCCGGCCATCCGGCCAGCCGCTTCCCGCCGCCCGATACGCTCTTCGCCGCCCCGGCGGACAGGGTCCCGGCGTCTTCGCCCCAATCCGTTTCGGGGGCGGCATGATCGTGCTCCGCTACCCCTCCCGCGCGCTGTTCGGGGACTACCTGCGCTCCGGCGCCGGCCTTGTGGTCGGCCTCGGCGTCCTGGTCGCCGTACCGCCGAACATTCCCGTGGTGGTGATCTTCGGCGGGATCGCCGTGCTCTTTGGCGTGTTCGGCCTGCGGACCCTGCAGCGCCAGAAGCTGGAGGTGGCGCTGACCGAAAACGAGATCGCCTGCCGCGGTCTCGGCACCAAGGTTCTGGCCTGGTCCGACCTGGACTTCATGCGCCTGCGCTACTTCGGCCGGCGCGGCAAGCGCGGTGTCTTCGGCGCCGGCTTCATGGAGCTGAAGCTGAAAGGGGCGGGCACCGCCCTCACCTTCGAATCCAGCCTGGAGGGCTTCGAGAAGGTCGCGGAAATGGCCGCTCGTTCGTACAAGAACAATGGCCTCAGTCTCGATCCCGCGACGGCCAGCAACCTGATCGACCTGGGCATCGACAGCGATGCGGCGGTGGGGTGCGATTCCCCGCCAAACGTCCTATAACCCTGCGATATTGCCTGGGGACCGGGGAGCCACTGTGCGGAACCTTTTGCAGATTAAGGACCTGCGGATCAGTTTCGATCTGCCGGAGGGGCGCCTTGAAGCGGTACGCGGCGTAAGCTTCCGCGTCCCGGCCGGGCGCACTGTCGCCCTGGTCGGCGAGTCCGGGTCCGGCAAATCGGTGGTCAGCCAGGCGATCATGGGCATCCTGCCGCGCAGCGCCAAGATCGACAGCGGGCGGATCCTGTTCAACGACCCGGCCAGCTCCAGCGACGTCATCGACATCGCCAGCCTGCACTCCGACAGCGAGGCCATGCGCGCCATCCGCGGCAGCCGCATCTCGATCATTTTCCAGGAACCCATGACGTCGCTGTCGCCGGTGCACACCGTCGGCAACCAGATCCTCGAAGCCCTGCACCTGCACCGGAACGTCACCGCCAGCGAAGGCCTGGCACTGGCGACGGAGATGCTGCGGCTGGTGGGCTTTCCCGATCCGGCCAAGGCGATCAAGACCTACCCCTTCGAACTCTCCGGCGGTCTGCGCCAGCGCGCCATGATCGCCATGGCGCTGGTCTGCCGGCCGGCGCTGCTGATCGCCGACGAGCCGACCACCGCCCTCGACGTGACGATCCAGGCGCAGATCCTGAAGCTGATCAAGGACCTGCAGTCGGAGCTGGGCATGGCGGTGCTGATGATCACCCACGACCTGGGCGTGGTCGCCAACGTCGCCGACGAAGTGGTCGTCATGTACCACGGCGAGATCATGGAGAGCGGCACGCTGGAGGACATCTTCCGGGCCCCTGCGCATCCCTATCTCTCCGCCCTGCTGCGCGCCGTGCCGCGCTTTCACATGGAGCCCGGCGAGCGGCTGGTGCCGATCCGCGAAATCAAGAAGCAGGCGGACGGCGCCTTCCTGGGCGAAAAGATCGAACGCTCCAAAGACGCCGATGGAACGATCCTGAAGATCGAAGGGCTGACCAAGCGCTTCACCATCCGCAAGTCCGGCCTCTTCGGCGGCAGCAGCAGCGACGTGCTGGCCGTCGACGACGTCACGCTGACGGTGCGCCGCGGGGAGTGCCTGGGCCTGGTCGGCGAGAGCGGCTGCGGCAAGACGACGCTTTCCAAGATGATCATGCGCGCGCTCACCCCGGACAGCGGCAGCATCACCTTCACCGGCGGCCGGCCCGGCGACGGGGAGACCAACGTCCTGACCCTGGAAAACAAGGCGTTGATGAACTTCCGCAAGCAGATCCAGTTCGTCTTCCAGGACCCCTTCTCCTCGTTGAATCCGCGCATGACGGTGGGCGAGATCATTGCCGAGCCGCTGGTGATCCACGGCATCGGCACGGCCGCCAGCCGGCGCCGGGTGGTCGAGGAACTGATGGGCGTCGTCGGCCTCAACCGCCAGCACGTCCGCCGCTATCCGCACAGCTTTTCCGGCGGCCAGCGCCAGCGCATCGGCATCGCCCGCGCCCTGGCGCTGCGCCCGCAGTTGCTGATCTGTGACGAGCCGGTCTCGGCGCTGGACGTCTCCATTCAGGCCCAGGTGCTAAACCTGCTGAAGGACCTGAAGGCGGATCTGGGTCTGACCTACATCTTCATCAGCCATAACCTGGCGGTGGTCGACTACATCGCCGACCGCATCGCGGTGATGTGCCGGGGCGGTCTGGTGGAACTGGCGCCGCGCGAAAGCCTGTTCCGCGACCCGGTCCACCCCTACACGCGCGCCTTGCTGTCTGCCGTGCCGGAACCGGATCCGCACCAGCGTCTCGACCTGACGGCCCTGATGGAGGGGCGCGCGTCCGACCCGACGGCCTGGCCCCAGCCCTTCACCATCGCGCCCGGCGGAGATGGCCAGCCGATGACCATGATCGACCTGGGCGACGGACATTGGGTGCGCGCGCGCGCCGGCAGCGATCCGGCAGTGCTCACCTGCCGGCCCCAGCCGGCGCGGCAACACGAGGCGAAGGTCTAAACCCCATGCTGAGCTACTTCGCCCGCCGCCTGCTGGTGATGATCCCGACGCTGCTGGTCATCAGCCTGGTCGTCTTCTTCATCATTCAACTGCCCCCCGGCGACTATCTGGAAACCCTGATCGCCGAGGAGCAGGCGCGGGGCGAGACCGTCGATCAGGAGCGCATCGCCTTCCTGCGTGAGCAGTACGGCCTCGACAAGCCGATGATCGAGCAGTACTGGATCTGGCTGCTCGGCCTGCTGCAGGGCGATCTCGGCTATTCCTTCGAGTTCGAGCTGCCGGTGGTGGAGGTGATCGGCGACCGCTTCTGGTTCACCGTTGTCCTGGCGCTGGCCACCACGCTCTTCACCTACATCCTTTCCTTTCCCATCGGCATCTATTCCGCCGTGCGGCAGTACTCGGTCGGCGACTACGCGGCGACCTTCGTGGGTTACTTCGGCCTGGCGATGCCGAACTTCCTCTTCGCCTTGGTGCTGCTCTACTACGCCAACGTCTGGTTCGGGCTTTCGATCGGCGGGCTGATGGACCCGCAGTACATCGGTGCGCCCTGGACCGTCGACAAGGTGATCTCGGTCATCAACCATCTCTGGATTCCGATGCTCGTGATCGGGACCTCCGGTACCGCGGCGATGATCCGCCGCCTGCGCGCCAACATGCTGGACGAACTGCAGCGCCAGTACGTCATCACGGCACGGGCCAAGGGCCTCTCGCCGATGAAGATCATCCTGAAGTATCCGCTGCGCCTGGCCCTCAACCCCTTCATCGCCGACATCGGTATGATCCTGCCGCAAGTGGTCTCCGGCGCCGCACTGGTCTCCGTGGTGATGGATCTGCCGACCAACGGGCCTCTGCTGCTGCGCTCCCTGCAGAGCCAGGACATGTACCTGGCCGGCGCCTTCCTGATGTTCGAGGCAACGCTGGTGGTGATCGGGGTCTTCATCTCCGACATTCTCCTGGCCATGCTCGATCCGCGCATCCGCCTGGGAGGGGCCTCGTCGAAATGACCGACCGCAATCTCAGGCCGGGCGAGCCGCTGCCCCACTACGTCAACGAAGCGCCCTTCGACCCTTACCGTGCCGACACGCTGACGCCGGAGCAGGAGCGTTACTATCAGGCATCCGAGTGGCGCATCATGTGGTGGAAGTTCCGCCGCCACCGGGTCGCCGTATGGTCCGGCGCTTTCCTGCTGGCCATCTACTTCGCCATCGTCATCTGCGAGGTCCTGGCACCTTACAATCTGCACAGCCGGGACACGGGCCACATCTACGCCCCGCCGCAGTCGCTGCACCTGTTTCATGAGGGCGAGTTCATCGGGCCTTTCGTCTACGGCTTCGATTTCAAGCTGAACATGGAAACCCTGGCGCGCGAGTACGTGCCCAATCCGGAAAAGATCCAGAGGGTCCGCTTTTTCTGCCGCGGCGATGCCTACGAGTTCTGGGGCGTCATTCCGGGGGACATCCACCTCTTCTGTCCCGCCGAGGGGGGAACGCTGTTCCTCTTCGGCACCGACCGCCTGGGACGCGACATGCTGAGCCGCATTCTCTACGGCGCGCGCATCTCCCTCAGCCTCGGCTTCATCGCCGTCGCCATCTCCTTCGTGCTCGGCGTGATCATCGGCGGTGCCGCCGGCTACTACGGCGGCTGGGTGGATGCGATCGTGCTGCGCGTGATCGAACTGATCCGCTCCTTCCCGGAGCTGCCGCTGTTCATGACGCTTTCGGCTCTGCTGCCGGTGACCTGGAGTCCCATCGGGGTCTTCGTCGGCATCTCGGTGATCATCGGCTTCCTCGACTGGCCGGGACTGGGCCGCGCGGTGCGCGCCAAGATCCTCTCCCTGCGCGAGGAGGACTTCACCACCGCCGCCCAGCTCATGGGCGCCTCGCCGCGGCGGATCATCGGGCGCCACCTGCTGCCCAGCTTCACCAGCCACCTGATCGCCTCGGTGACCCTTTCGATCCCGACGGCCATTTTGGGCGAGACGGCGCTGTCCTTCCTGGGCATCGGTCTGCGCCCGCCAGTGACCTCCTGGGGCGTTCTGCTGAACGAGGCGCAGGACCTCAACATCGTCGAGCTCTATCCCTGGCTGATGCTGCCGGTGGTGCCGCTCTTCCTTGTGGTGCTGGCCTTCAACTTCCTGGGCGACGGGCTGCGCGACGCGGCCGACCCTTACAGGTAGCGGCCCTTTGGGAAACGCCCCTTTGGGAAACGCCCCTTTGGGAAACGCCCCTTTGGGAAACGCCCCTTTGGGAAACGCCCCTTTGGGAAACGCCCCTTTGGGAAACGCTCTGCGGACTTAGGCCGCCAGGACCACCAGGCCAAGAGAGTCTCTGACGCCGCCGACGGGTACCGCCTCCAGAAGCCTCGTCTGCTCGGGCGGGCTGTAGCCCTGGGCCACCGCGGTCTCGTAGGTCTCGCGGTCGCAGACCGCGCGCACGCCCAGCTCCTTGTTGTGTTTCTCTAGCTTGGCCGAGAGGTTCACCGCGTCGCCGATGACCGTGTACTCCAGCCGCGTGTCGTCGCCCACCGCGCCGAAGAGGATGGTGCCCGCAGCCACTGCGCCGTTCACCGCCGGGCAGCTGCGGCCCGCCATGCGGCAATCCTTCTGCCACTCGGCGGCAGCGGCCATCGCCTCGTCCAGCGCCCGCAGCGCGTCGGCAGCATAGCTCTCCGAGGGCTCGGCCGCGCCAAAGGTGGCCATGATTCCATCACCCAGGAACTTGTCGATGGAACCGCCGTGGCGGCGGATAATCGGCACCATCTGCTGCTGGTACTCGGCCAGCAGGGTCATCACCTGATCCGGCGGCGCCTCGCCGGCCAGGCGGGTGAAGCCGCGCATGTCGAGATTGAGAATGGCGGCCTGGCGCAGCTCGCCGGTGCCGGCGCGGATGTGGTCTTCGGAACCCTTGATGCGCTCGGCAATCTCCGGCGCGAAGAAACGCGACAGCTCACGCGCGGCCGCCTGTTCGGAGACGGCGCGCACCAGCAGACTCTTGGCGCGGTAGATCGCAAAGGCGATGAGCGCCGTCACCATGAGGATCGAGAGGATCTTGTCGAACTCCGCCCCCAGCAGCACCGAGTTCGAGGTCATGTAGGCGACATAGTCGCGCGTGATCATGTTGTCGGCGGGATCGTTGGAGATGACGTAGAGGATCATCAGACCCCAGCCCAGCGCCGCGACCGCCCCGGCGAGCAGCACGAAGCGGGCGTCGAAGCGCAGCGCGCGCAGCGCGATGAAGATGAAGACGTAAAGCAGCGTCGGCGCCTTCAGATAAAAGGAGGCGGGCTGCATGTACTGGATGTGGAAGCTCCAGATCAGGACCATCAGAAGCGTGATGTCGAAGAACACCGAGACCGCAAGCGACCAGTCCGGCAGGCGGCCGATGTGGGACCAGACGACGCGAATGACCGTCAGCACCAGATAGACGGAAAGCGCCCAGGGCACGGGCGCGATGTCGACCTCCGGCTTCGGCGAGATGATGTAGAGCGCGCCGAAGGTCAGAACGATGGCGAGCTGAATCCAGGAGATCAGGCGCTCGGTCGCGTCTTCCTGTTCGCGCACGGCGGCTTTCACCCGCGTCGGCAGGCCGGCCTCAAGATCCTTTCGCCACCAGCTCAACATGGCCTTTCCCCTCGAACGCCCGCATGGGGCCTTAACGCGGTTCAGGTTTGGGGGGCGCCCTCTACGCGGCTCCGCCCAAACAAGTAAGTCCGCCCCAGATCAAAGAGTTAGAACAGGTTTGCCGGCCGCCGGGCCTTCGCGGAGGTGCCGTCAGGGCGTCCATGCGATCCGGACCCGCTCTGGAATATCCACCGGTATTTTACGGGATGAGCCGGGACGAGGCTTCTCGCGGCGCATAACTTCTGCGTGACCGCGGCGTGCGCTGCCGTCAGCGCCGGAAGCACAAAGCGCGCCTGTTTCCCGCAGATGTGGCGCTCTCGCAGCCGGCGGGAACCGACGGGCTATCCGGCATACTTCGATCTCGACCGGAACGTCTCCTCAAACAATGAGCCCCTTGCCGGGAAAGCTGACGGTGCGTTGCAGCGCATCTCACGGCCGCAGGACCATGCCTTCCCTGGCGACCACGGTACCGGGGCGCAATGCTTCGGCTTCTTCGGCGACGCGGTCCATGAAGTCGTCGTCGTGGCCAGGGTCGTGGTGAAAGATGACCAGCTTGCCGGCGTCGGCCTGGTCGCAGAGCCGGACCCCCTCCTGCCAGGTGGAGTGCCCCCAGTTGCGGTACTTGGGAAACTCCTCGTCCGTATATGTGCTGTCGTAGATGACGAGATCAGCGCCCTGGATCAGGTCCAGAATGTTGCGGTCGGGCTTGCCTTCCAGGTGCTCGGTATCGGTCACATAGCAGATCGCATGGCCGCGGAAATCGACCCGGTAGCCGGTGGCGCCGTTGGGGTGATTGAGCGGTGCGGTGATCAGGCGCACGCCGGGTTTGGGTTCCAGAACGTCCCCGGCGGAGAAGTCGTGGAAGGAGACGTTGGCGGCGAAGATCTTCGGCGGCACCGGGAACAGGGGCGCGTTCATGAACTGGACCAGCACGTCGTGCAGGGTCAGTTCCGGGATCAGGTGCCCGGCCCAGAGACGGATGCGGTTGCGCTTGTCGAACAGCGGCGCAAAGAACGGCAGGCCGACGATGTGGTCGTGATGGGTATGGGTGAGGAAGATATCGGCTTCCAGGGGAGAGTTTTCGGTCAGCTCCCGCCCCAGCGGCCTGAGGCCGGTGCCGGCATCGAAGATCAGCAGCTTCTCGCCGCAACGGATCTCCAGACAGGCTGTGTTGCCCCCGTAGCGAAGGTGGCTTTCGCCGGGGCAGGAAATCGAGCCCCGGGTGCCCCAGAAACGAACAAAAAAATCGCTACCGTTCTGCAAAATGCCTTTATCCCTTCGATCCGGCAGCCAAGAATACGGCCCGCCGATCTAGCGGACGAGAAAAGCATAGCCGAGAATTGGTTCACTCTAGCGAATAGGAGCGGCCCGCCCCAATGAAAATTCGCCAAAATTCGGGGCCTGGAGGCGGCGGAGCTTGACATCCGGCGGCGGCGGCAGCGGGCCACAGGCGGCCCCGAGGGGCGCGCTGATCGGCCTCGGACTGGTGGTTCTGGTGTTCGCCGCCTTCTCACAATTCAAGCTGCCGGTCGTCCTGCCGCTGCTTCTCGACCGCTATGCTTACGATCCCGTGCTGGCTGGTGGCTTCATGTCGGTCTACGCGGTGCTGGGGATCGCGCTGTCGCTGTGGATCGGCCGGCATGTCGAGGCACGGGGTCCGCTGAACCTGATCCTTCTGGCCCTGCCGCTGATGGCCGGCGGGACCCTGGTCAGTCTGGCCGCCCCCCAGCTTGGCGGTATCGTGCTGCTGGGCCGTGCTGTCGAGGGCGCGGCCTTTGCCATCCTCGCCGTGGCCGGCCCGGTTCTGGCGACGTCCCTGGTCTCCGAGCGGCACCGCAATCTGGTCGTCGGCCTTGTCGCCGCCTGGATGCCGGCCGGGCAGCTGCTCGCCGCGGTGCTGGCGCCCCTGGCCCTCGCCACCACCGGCTGGACCGGCCTGTGGCTGGCCAGCGTTGCGATGGCCCTGGGCCTGATCGCCTGGGCCTGGCATCTGCGCGGCAAGGGGTCGATGGCAGCCGGCCCATCCCGCGCCAAGGCCCAAGCCCAAGCCCAAGCCCAGGCACAGACACAGACCGGCGGGGCGGCGGCAGGCGAGGCTCTCCGCACGCCCTGGACCCGCGGACAGAAGCAGGCGCTCTGGCTCACCGCCGGGGTCTTCATGCTGTGGTCGGGCCAATACCTGGCCTACATGACCTGGCTGCCGGAGTACCTGGTCGGCGCCCTTGGGCTGACGGTGGAAGAGGCGCTCTGGATCTACCTGATCCCCATCGTCCTGGTCGGCGTCTTCAACGTGTTGAGCGGCCTCGTTCTGCGCCGCGGTCTTGCGGTCGAGCGGCTGTTGCTAGGCGCCGTCACCGTGCAGGCCCTCTTGTGGTGGCTCTTGCCGGTCAGCAGCAGCGGGCTTGCCGGCCTGCTGTCGCTCTGCCTCTACGGCATCACCGCCGGTATCGTGCCGACCTGTCTGTTCACGCTGCCGACCGAAGCGGTGCGCAACACCGGACAGCGGGCGCGCGCCTTCGGCAGCGTGATGACCGGCCGCAACCTCGGTGTCTTTCTGGGGCCCCTCTTGCTGGCCCAACTGGTCAAGTGGTCCGGCGACTGGGTCGCCAGCAGCCCGGCTTTCGCCGTTCTGACCAGCCTGGCGGCGGTGCTCAGCCTGCTGCTGCTGTTTGTCATGCCGGACCTGCGCGGCACCGGGCAGGCCGACCTCGCGGCGTCGAAACCGGAAACGCTTTAGGGAACCAGCCGGTAGCCGCCGGGCTCGGTCACCAGGATCTCGGCCGCCGAGGGATCGCTCTCGATCTTCTGGCGCAGGCGATAAACGTGGGTCTCCAGGGTGTGGGTCGTGACCCCGGCGTTGTAGCCCCAGACCTCGCCCAGCAGCTTGTCGCGTCCGACGACGGTGTCGCCGCTGCGGTAGAGGTACTTCAGGATCGAGGTTTCCTTCTCGGTCAGGCGGACCTTCTTTTTCGACTCGCCATGGGTCAGCAGCTTGGCGCTGGGCCGGAAGGTGTAGGGCCCGATGGTGAAGACGGCGTCCTCGCTCTGTTCGTGCTGGCGCAACTGCGCGCGCATGCGCGCCAGCAGGACGCCCAGCCGAAAGGGCTTGGTGACATAGTCGTTCGCCCCGGCATCCAGGGCCAGGATGGTGTCGGCATCCGACTCCGCCGCCGTCAGCATGATGATCGGCGACTTGACGCCGCCGCGGCGCATCAGCCGGCAGACGTCGCGGCCGTCCATATCCGGAAGACCGAGGTCGAGCAGGATGAGGTCGTAGTAGTCCGCCTTGGCCATTTCCAACCCGGCAGCCGCAGTTTCCGCCTCGGCGGTGTCGAATTCCTCGTGCAGCCGCAGCTGTTCGCTAAGCGATTGACGAAGCGCCGAATCATCGTCGACGAGCAGGATCTTTTTTCCGGCGGCGCCGTTCATGGCCGACATCCAACTCCCAAATCCACCTCCAACCCCTGTAAATTCTCAGATACCATCGCGGGCGCTGCGGTTCAAGAAACCTGCCCGGACAGTATTTGCTGCACTGCAGCGTAGAGGGGGTGACCTTCTTCGCCCAGCGCATCCACCGCGTTGAAGTGATGACGCCCGGGCAGCGGAACGTCCACCAGAGGCAGCCCGCGGTCCTGCCAGGCGGTCGCGTACTCGGCGTGCTGGCGCCGGAACTCCTCGGTTTCCTCGGCGCCGACCGCGACGATCAACGGCGGTGCGGCCTCCGGCAAGGTGTGCAGCGGGCTCCAGGCCGCGGTGCGGTCGGCGGGAACCTTCAGAACCGCGTTGTGGTAGCTGAGGCGGACCGGCTCCAGGTCGTAGACCCCGGAGATCGAGCATCCCCCGGCCAGCAGGCCGGCCGGCAGTCCGGTCTCGAAGCCCGGCCAGTCGGTCGAAAGCGCCATGGCCGCCAGATGACCGCCGGCGGAGTGTCCGGCGACGACGATGCGTGCCGGGTCGATGCCGTAGGATCCGGCGTTGCGGTGCAGCCAGACCAGGGAACGGCGCACCTGGCCGATCATGGTGCCGATGTCGGCCGCCGGGGCCAGGCTGTAATTCAGGCTGGCAAAGGCGATGCCGCGGTCGACGAAAGGCGGGGCAAGGTAGCTGTAGTCGTTCTTGTCCAGCGCCTGCCAGTAACCGCCGTGGATGAAGGCGAGCAACGGGACCGGCCCTTCACCGGACGCCGGAAAGAGATCCAGCGTCTCTTCGGGCCCGCTGCCGTAAGCCAGGTCCAGTTTTCCGCCGCGCGCGGCACGGATCGCCGCCGAGTCCGCGGCCCAGCGCTCAAAGAACTGCGGATGCTCCGGCCAGCGGGCGCGCAGGTTGAGCTGGGCATCCAGAGCCGCCTGATCGTAATCGCGGAACACCGGCACAGCCGCCGCGGCGCCGGATCCTGGCTGACTGGTCATGGACTTGTCGTTCTCCCCCCAATAGGCGCCCCAGGTGGGCCGTTTCGCTGGGCCGGCCCCCTTCGTTTGCGGCCCTCCAGGGCCTTGCTGCGACCGGTTGCCCCGTTCGGCGAAATCCGGCTGGTCAAGCGCGCCTCGGCGGCTTATCTCCTGGGCGCAAGACCCGGGCAAGGAGCCCAAGGGACCGGCGGGAGCCAACGTGACACGGCCCGGCCGCAGCCGTAAAGTGACCATTCGATATGGAAAAGCCTGCGCAACGACCGAAAACCCCCGATGCCGCCGTCCTGCAGACGGTGGAGCGCGCCCTGGCGGAGCTGCGCCGCGGCGCGACCATTGTGCTGCACGACTGGTCGGGCCAGGGCGCCCTGGTGCAGGCGGCCGAGCAGGCGAGCGCGGAAGGTCTGGCCGACCTGGCGGCGCTGACCGGCACCGAGGCCATGCTGCTGCTCACCGCACGGCGCGCGCAGGCGCTGGGCATGCCCGAGGCCGCGGGGCTGATCGCCAGCGGCGGCGTGCTGGCGCTGGCGGTCGAGGACCGCGAGGCGGAGCGCATCCGCGCCCTGGCCGACCCGACGGCGACCCAGATTGCGGTGGGGCGGAGCCGGCGGGTGATCAGCGCGCCGGCGGGCTTGGACGTCGCGGCGGTGGAACTGGCGAAGCTGGCGCGCCTGCTGCCGGCGGCGCTTCTGGCGCCGCTGCCCGGCACCCCGGTGCAGAGCCCCCGGGCCTGGGCGGATGCACGGGATCTGATGGCGGTCACCGCCGCCAACGTCGCCGAGTACCGCTTTGCCGCGGCGCGCAACCTCACCTCCGTAGCCGAAGCCGCCGTGCCCCTGGCCGACGCGGAAGACGCGCGGATCGTTGCCTTTCGCCCCGACGACGGCGGCACCGAGCACCTGGCCATCATCATCGGCGATCCCAAACCGGAAGACCCGCTGCTGCTGCGCCTGCATTCGGAGTGTTTCACGGGCGACCTGCTGTCCTCGCTGCGCTGCGACTGCGGCGAACAGCTGCGGGGTGCCATCCAGGCGATCGCCGCGGACGGGGCGGGCATCCTGCTGTATCTGGCGCAGGAGGGCCGCGGCATCGGCCTGGTCAACAAGCTGCGGGCCTATACCCTGCAGGACCTCGGCGCCGACACCCTCGACGCCAACGAGCAGCTGGGCTTCGACGCCGACGAGCGGGTCTACCTGCCTGCCGCCCAGATGCTGCACCGCCTGGGCTTTCGCAGGGTGCGCCTGCTCACCAACAACCCGCAGAAAGTGGCCGCCCTCAGCCGCTTCGGAATCGCAGTGGAGGAGCGGGTGGCCCACAGCTTTCCCTCCAACGGCCACAACGAGGCCTACCTCGCCACCAAGGCGGAACGCTTCGGGCACCTGTTCTAGAGCCCCTTCCGGAGCCCCTCCCTGAGCCCCTCCCGGAGCCGCAGCCACACGGGCCCGAGGACCCGCTGAAAGGCGCCGGGCCCGGCAATTCCGCCGGGCGGCCGGGCGGGGCCGGGCAGAACTTGCCGCCGATCCCCAGCGCCATGGCCGCTCCACCAGGCTAAACCCTTGATCTGAATAGCCATTAATCCTGGCCCGCATCTTGCTTTTTGGTTCTTTGGAGGACCAATGGGCGACATTCAGTTTTACCGCGGTTACGTTAACGCACAGGAGGCTGCGGCCGGGCGCTTCGGCGCGACGGCCAAGGCGCCCGAGGCTGCGTCCGCCTCCGGTTCAGCGGGAGCCGATGCCGAAACAGACGAGAACGAGTTCTCCTTTTCCGACTTCCTCGACGTCATCAACCCGCTGCAGCACATTCCTGTGGTCTCCACCCTCTACCGGGCCATCACCGGAGACGAGATTTCGGCCCCGGCCCGGATTTTCGGCGGCACGCTCTATGGCGGGCCCACCGGCTTCGTCGGTGCGGTCGCCAACCTGCTGGTCGACGAGGTGGCCGGCCAGGATGCCGGGGCCAGCGTGCTGGCCTTGTTCGACGGCGGCGCAGAGCAAGCCGAAGCCGTCGCGGCGGCCCCAGAGAAGACGGCCCCGGCGACAGTGGCGCCAACGACAGTGGCGCCGGCTGGCTTCCCCCTGCCCCCTGGCACCTTCAACGCGCCACCTCTGATCACCGCGGCGGATAGCGAACCGGCAGCAGTGCGGGCCATGGCCCCCGGAACACCCACCGGAGCACCCACCGGAGCACCGGCGGGATTTGTGCCGGCTGCTTTCGGAGCAAGCCCGCACAGCCTGACGCCGGCACCGTCGCCGGCTGGCACTGACCGCACGCGCGCGCACCGGACAGAGGACGGCTGGGCCGAAGAGCACGACGGCCTGCTGACCGGCCAGGCGGCCCTGGATGCCCTGTTCAACGACCTGAGCCCAGGGGCGGCGGCGGTGCCGCAGGGGCCCGCCCCGGCGGAGCCAGCCGCAGCGGCCACTGCCCCTGGAATCAGCAGGGCCGGGATCGGCGGTGGCAGCCGTGCTGCTGATCCCACAGGCGAGAGCATCGACCAGGCGGCCGCCCCGGTACCCCAGCAGGCCGTCGAGCCTGGAGCCCATCCTCTGCTGCAGGCCGCCGATGCGCCCGATGCGGCCCTGGCCGAGCAGATGCTGATGGCCCTGGACAAGTACCGGGCCATGGCGGGACAGCAGCGCTCGACCAACGACGGTCAGCCGCCCGGCCCGCTTCCCGCTTACCCGGCAAACCGCTAGCGATCCGGGCCGGGGTCGGCGCCCCTGCGATCCTTCAGCCCTGCCATCCTTCAGCACTGCGATCCTTCAGCCCCACTGTCCCTGAAACCGTCTCCTTGATGTGCCCCGCCTTGAGATCGCATTCTTGAGATCTCTGGCGCCCGGCATAGACTGGCGCTCATGGAACTGGTGGTGACACGCGACGGCGAGGCGTATCGGGCGCGCTGGGGCGAACAGCAGTGGCGCTGCGCTGTCGGACGCGGCGGCTTCACAGCGACCAAACGCGAAGGCGACGGCGCCACCCCCGTGGGGCGCTGGCCGTTCCGGCGCCTGCTCTACCGCGCCGACCGCTTGGCGGAACCTCAGACGGCCCTGTCCGCCGCGGCCATCGCCGCAGACGACGGCTGGTGCGATGCCCCCGGCGACCCGGCCTACAACCAGCCCGTCCGCCTGCCCTACCCGGCAAGCCATGAGGTGATGCAGCGCAGCGACGGACTCTACGACCTGGTGGTGGTGCTGGGCTACAATGACGACCCGGTCGTTGCCGGGCTGGGATCGGCCATCTTTCTCCATGTCGCGCAAGACGACTATCGGGGCACCGAGGGCTGCGTCGCCCTGGCGAAGGCGGACCTGCTGCGCGTGCTGGCAGAGGCGGAACCAGGCGATGCAGTCCGGGTCGTCGATGGCGATCCCTCATAGCGCGCCAGCGACCCGTGACGCGCCAGATGCCGGGTGAAGCCCTGCCAGCCCGATCAACGCAGTGTGCCCGATCAACGCATTGTGAGTGCAACCGCCGGCAAACTTGGAAACGCCCGCGGCTCCGCCTACGTACTTCCTAGGGCACAACCAACGATTTCTGGAGCCCGGATCATGACACCATCCCGTTTTGGTACCGCAGCAGAGACCGGCAAAACGCGGCGGATCCTTCTTCTCAGCGCCGTCATGGCCGGTCTCACCGCGCTCGGCGCCTGCGCCGGCAATCAAGGCGTGGTCTACAACAAGAACTTCACGGCCGGATACTCGCCGGACAGTCTGGCGGCCCTGCGCACCCCGTTGCTCGTGGAGACCTTTGGAACGCCGGCCGCCGGGGTCTCGCAGGCGGCGGTGACGGCCTCGACCGTGGACGGCCTGAGGGCATCGGGGCCGCGCTGGGCGCGCCTCGGCTACAGCGGCAACCCCGGCGACGCGCCGGACCCCGCTTACCGGCTGCGCTTTGCCTACGGTGCCGAGCGGAGTTTCTCGCGCCAGGACTTCTGCAAGACCGACCGGGAACCCGGCAATGTCACGACGGACGGCAGCACCGCCCGTACGGTGGTCGCCCTCTGCCGCGGCGAACGCTTCGTCAGCATCGCCGAGGGATCGCCCGGTCAGGGAACAGACATCGGCTCCGAGCGGTTCTCCAACTTCGTCGGCGCGATCGGCCGGCAGGTGATGCCGCGCGAGAACCCTGTGATCGAGAACGAATGCCTGTTCCGGGCCTGCGACTAGAGCGGATCATGCTTAGACGGAAACGCTTTGGGTTTCCGTCTAAGCATGTGAATCCGCTCTATTTGTAACATTTAGAGCAGATTCACCGGCTTGATGGATCGCCCCCCTAAATGACGATGGGGCCGATTCCATCAAACGCGGATCTGCTCTAGAGCCTGCCTGAAGCTGGAGCCCGCAAAGCAGCCCCTTACGCCGGGGCCGCCTTGACCGGACGGGGACCGAAGACGCCGGTACCGACCCGCACCAGATCGGCGCCGAAGCGGATCGCCGTTTCGTAGTCCGCGCTCATCCCCATGGACAGGGCGAGCGGCGCGCCGTCACGGTTGCGCAACGCGATCTCCCGCAGCAGGGCGAAGTGGAGGGCCGGCTCCTCGTCGACCGGCGGGATGCACATCAGCCCCGCGACCCTGAGTCCGAGGCCGCGGCACTCGGCGATGAAGGCGTCCGCCTCGGCAGGCGGAACGCCGGCCTTCTGCGGCTCTTCGCCGGTGTTGACCTGGATGAAGCAGTCGGGATGCAGGTCGCGTTTTTCGCCCTCCTGCGCCAGGGCGCGGGCCAGCTTCGGGCGGTCCACCGTCTCGATCACGTCGAAGAGCGCAAGGGCATCCTTGACCTTGTTGGTCTGCAGCGGGCCGATGAGATGCAGCCGCAGGTCCGGATAGTCCTCGCGCAGCGGCGGGAACTTGGTTTTGGCTTCCTGCACCCGGTTTTCGCCGAACAGACGCTGGCCTGCGGCCAGGGCCGCGCGGACCGCCTCGGCGGGTTGCACCTTGCTGACCGCGACCAGGTCCGCCGCCTGGGGGTCGCGGCCGGCATCCTCGGCTGCCGCCGCCATGCGGCGGCGCACTTCCGCCAGGTTTGCGCCGATGTCGGCGCCGATGTTGGCCATGCCTTCCGGTCCTCGCTGCACTCTTATAAATAGCCGAAACGGCGCATCTGGGTACCATGGTCGCGTTCGATACGCGCCACCTGTTCGGCGCTCAACACCTGCTGCCATCCCCCCGAGCGGCCGGAGCGAAAGAACTTCTCGCTGTGCACGGAGCGTTCCGAGAAGCCCTGTTCCGCCTCCTGCTTCTGCAACTGGTCGAAAGAGGAAAAGGCGATCGCCTTTTCGATCCGCCCGCTGTCGTCGGAGATGCCGAAGCGGCGGGCGACCCGCGAGAACTGGTCCTGGGGCGCCGCCACCATGTCTTCGTAGCGCAGCGTATAGATGCCGGGGTGGTTCCATTTGGTCCAGGATTCGACGTGGTTGGACCAACTGCTCTGCATTTCGTGAACGATGGTACCGGCCATGGCGGCCGCCATGGCACCGGGATCGGCCAGTTTTTCGATCATCTGGTCAAGGGTCAGGCCGAAGTGATCTGCCGCCGAGAGCACCACGTCGCGCGGGTCGCGGATGATGTAGAGGGCCCCGAAGATGGCCTTCATGGAAAAGATCGGATGCCCGTAGTCCTCGCCGAAATAGCTGTGGGTCTTCATCGGAATGACGTTGGTGTTCAGGCTGACCGCGCGCTCCTGCGCCCGGACGCGCAGCGCGGCGACCTGGGCCGCATCGAGGCCCGCCACGGCGCCCTTGCAGAAAGGCTGAAACCAGCGCTCCGCAGGCTCGGAGGGACAGATCTGCCCTATGCGGTTCAGGGGCAGGGGCTGCGGCGGATCGACGATGAGGTTGGCCAGGAAGGCGCGCATCCAGGTATTGCCGGACTTCGGGTAGGACGCCAGCCAGAGAATACCCGGCATGCCTAGCGCCCTCCGGCAGCGACCGGCCACCGCGACGCCAGCCACCGCGACGCCGGGCGACGGGAAGCAAGTCGACGAGAGGCGGCAGCGGTACTCCTCAGTGCAATCATCACAGATATCCGAAGCGTTTCATCTGGGCTGTGTGATGCCGCTCGATGGCGGCGGACTGGTTCGCGGTCAGGGTCTCGCGCCAGGATCCGGCCCGTCCGGAACGGAAAAAGCGCTCGCTGTTCACCGACTTCTCGGTGAACCCGGTCGCCTGTTCCTGGGCCTGCAGGGCCTTGAAGGAAGAAAACCTGACGGCCCGGGCGATCCGCTCGTCATCACTGGAGATCCCCAGTTTGCGGGCGAGGCCGCCGAGCTGCCCCAGGGAGTCGGCGAGCATGTCCTCGTAGCGCAGGACGAAGAGCGGGGTGTGCCGCCACTTCGTCCACGACCGGACATGATCGGACCAGCTGCCCATCCGTTCATAGACCGTCGTGCCGGCCAGGGGCCGCCCCCGGGCCGAGGTGTCGGCCATCATCTCGATGGTCTGATCGATGCTCAGGCCATAGTGGTCCGCTGCGGAGATCGCCACATCCCGCGGGTCGCGGACGATGTAGATCACCCCGACGCTGGCCTTTGCTGAAATCGTGGGATAGCCATAGTCCTTGCCGAGAAAACTGTGGGTTTTCATAGGCATGATGTTCTTGTTGATGCTGGCCGCGCGGTCCTGGGCCCGCACCCTGAGCGCGGCGATCTTCTTGTTCGGAAGCGCGCCGGGCGGGCCCTTTGTGAACGGCTTGAACCAGACTTCGTTGGGCTCGCTGGAGCAGACTTCGTTGATGCGCGCCAGGGGCAGGGGTTGCGGCTCGTCGAGAATGAGGTTCGCCAGGAAGACCCGCATCCAGGTGTTGCCGGATTTGGGGTAGGAGGCCAGCCACAGTATTCCGGGCATCGACAGGAACCTCAGAGTGCAATCGATTGGAGTGGAACGGGCGAATAGAGTGTAACGGGAGGCTGGCACCACAGCGCCGCGGCGGGAACCGCAGAGCGAAGGCTGCGATTTGCCCCCTGCGACCTGCCCCCCACAACCTGCCCCCTGCGACTTGTCCCGGCGGGCGGGCCGTGAGCGGCATCGCGCTGTCTTCTGCTCTAGGCAAAAGGCCGCCGCTGCGCAAGCGTCGGCTGCCGCCTCCGGGCCGCGGGCTGGACCAGCCCAGCCAAATTTCCCGTTATAAGAGAATAATACAGTGTTTAATTGCGCGAAACGCGCAACTCAACGTTCTCTCAAGATTCTAAGGGCTGCTCGGAAGTCCCTGGCAGGACGCCAAAAAACCGAACTGTTGCGCCAAAAGCACAGTGTGTCGCAAAAACAACTTAACACGCTTGCGCCCCCTTGCGATCCCCGCACCGGGCGAGTACCAACGGATATCCCGTGGCTTGGGGTACCCACAATAGACACCGTATTTGGAGCTTTTCGGAAATGAAAAAAGTTTTGATGGCAAGCAGCGCCATTGTCGGGGCCGCGGTTCTGACTGCCTCGCCTGCTGCCGCCCAGACGCTGGAGCTGAACGCGTTCCAGTTCTTCATCGTGTCTGGCGGTGATGCGAGCGAGGAGAACAGCAATTCCGACGGCGGATCGGACAGGGGTTTCGGCTTCTCGACGAACACGGAAGTGCACGTCAAGGGCGAGATCATGGCCGACAACGGCATCACCTTCGGCTTCCGGGTCGAGTTCGAGGCTGACTCCGGCGAAGACACCAACGTCGACGAGAACAGCATCTACGCTCAGGGCAGCTTCGGTAAGCTGGAATTCGGCAACAACGACGGCGCCGAAGACACCTTCATGGTGAACGGCTCGAACTCCGGCGTTGACTACGGCGGCATCGGTAACCCGACCTCGAACTTCCTGGACTCGGCCTATGTCGGTGCAGCCCGTACTTCTGTTGATTTCGCCAATGGCGTCGACAGCAGTGACGGCACGAAGATCACCTACACCACGCCGAACTTCAATGGGTTCAGCGCCGGTGTCAGCTATTCGCCGGACACCAGCGATGGCGACGACGGCAATGACTTCAACCGTGCTGACGATGATGGTATCCACGATCACATCGGTATCGGCCTGGGCTTCGACGGCGAGTTCAACGGCGTCGGCGTTGAGATCGGCCTGGTCGGTGCTTTTGGCAAGGCTGACGCCGAACCCGAAGACGACGTCTATGGCATCGGCGGTGGTGCGGCCATCAGCTATGCCGGCTTCACCTTCGCTGTTGGTGGTATCTTTGACGATGCCGACGGCAACGGTGGTGAGGGTTATGCCTTCGACGCCGGTATCGGCTACGCCACCGGCCCGTGGTCGTTCTCCGTCAACGGCATCTACTCCGAAGACGACGACTCCGATGACGAACTGCTCGCGGGTTCGGCCAACGTCGGTTACAGCGTGGCACCGGGCGTGCGCATCTTCCTGACAGGTTTTGTCGGCGAGGAAGATCTCGGCTCCGGCGACAGCAATGACATCGTTGCAGTCACCAGCGGTCTCGGCGTTTCTTTCTAAGCCGAACCAAGACTGTTACTGGTCATGGGCGGCGCCTGACGGCGCCGCCCATTTCTTTTGCCCGCTTTCGGGCCCTGTGATATCTACGCCCTGTAGCATCCATTCTCCCGGGCTTCGGGCCGCCGTGCCAACGACCCAGGGGTGTGAGAGACAGCCAAACGCACGCAGGAACGTGAGAGCGATGACCTTGGAAGCGACGACACGACCCGCCGAAGAACGCAGAATCCCGGCCGGCAAGCGGCTGGGCCTCTCTCTGGCGGCCGCGGCCGCAATGCTGGCCTTGGCCGGCTGTGGCCTTGGCGGCGAGCCGGTGTATTACGACGAAACGGCTGAAAAGCTCGCTGACACCGGTGGCTCCATCCTCGGCGACGATCAGATCGGCATCGGCAACGACCGTGACCAGCCGAGCAATCTCAGCGGCGGCGATGCCGGTATCGGCGTGAATTCCTATCTGTGGCGCGCGTCCCTGGATACGGTGTCGTTCATGCCGCTGGCCTCGGCCGACCCCTTTGGCGGCGTTATCATCACCGATTGGTTTTCACCGCCCGAGTCCGCCAGCGAGCGCTTCAAGATCAACGTCTACATCCTGGGCCGCGACCTCCGCGCCGATGGGGTACGGGCAGCCGTGTTCCGTCAGCTCCAGGATCCGCGCAGCGGCGCGTGGGTCGATGCGGCTGTGGAGGATCGGACACCCGTCGACATCGAGAACGCGATCCTTACCCGGGCCCGGCAGCTGCGCATCGCCTCGATCCAGTAACCGGCATCGCTGCCACGGCAGCAAGAAGGATCGGCAGGATGATGTACGCAGCGCCGTACGCTGCGGCGCTAGGCGTACGTCTGTTTGAAGGCGGCAGACTCTTAAGACGGCGTCCTCAGATACCCATCCATCCACAGCCTGAAGCTCCCCGAAAAGCAACCGTCTTGAACCCCTGATCCGCGACCACCCCAAATGAGCCGATACAACGCAAAAGAACTCGAAGCAAAGTGGCAGAAGCGCTGGGAGGATGCCCGCTGCTTTGCGGTACAGGAAGAGCCGGGACGCGAGAAGTACTACGTGCTGGAGATGTTTCCCTATCCGTCGGGAAAGATCCACATGGGACACGTACGGAACTACACCATCGGCGATGTCATCGCCCGCTACAAGCGGGCCAGGGGCTTCAACGTGCTGCACCCGATGGGCTGGGACGCCTTCGGGCTGCCGGCCGAGAACGCGGCGATGCGGCGCGGCATTCACCCGGCGCGCTGGACCTATGACAACATCGCCACCATGCGCGGCCAGTTGAAGCTGATGGGCCTGTCGATCGACTGGGACCGCGAAATCGCCACCTGTCATCCCGGCTACTACGCCCAGCAGCAGAAACTGTTCGCCGCCTTCATGAAGGCGGGTCTGGTCTACCGCAAGGAATCGGCGGTGAATTGGGATCCGGTGGACCACACCGTGCTGGCCAACGAGCAGGTGATCGACGGCCGCGGCTGGCGGTCCGGCGCGCTGATCGAGCGCCGCAAGCTCTCCCAGTGGTTCTTCAACATCACCGCGTTCTCCGACGAACTGCTGGACGCCCTCGACGGGCTGGAGCGCTGGCCAGACAAGGTCCGCACCATGCAGCGGCGCTGGATCGGCCGCTCGGAAGGGGCGACCATCCAGTTCGAGATCATCGGCCGCGACGATCCCCTGACGGTGTTCACGACGCGCCCGGACACCCTGTTCGGTGCCTCCTTCTGCGCACTGTCGCCGGGCCATCCCCTGGCCGCAGAAATCGCCGCAGAGAACCCTGACGCGAAGGCCTTCATCGACGCCTGCAACCGCCTGGGCACCAGCGAGGAGGCCATCGAGAAGGCTGAGAAGCAGGGCTTCAATACCGGGCTGACCGTGCGCCACCCCTTCAAACCGGATCAGACCCTGCCGGTCTACATCGCCAACTTCGTGCTGATGGAGTACGGCAGCGGCGCCATCTTCGGCTGTCCGGCCCACGACCAGCGGGACCTCGACTTCGCCCGCAAATACGGCCTGCCCGTGGTCCCGGTGGTGCTGCCCGAGGGGGAGGACGCCGGGGCCTTCACGATCGGCGACGAGGCCTATACCGGCGACGGCCTGGCCATCAATTCGGAGTTTCTGGATGGCCTGGGCGTCGAGGCCGCCAAGCGGGCGGCCATCGACCGCCTGGCGACGGAGGGGCGGGGCGAGAGCACCACACGGTACCGGCTGCGGGACTGGGGCATCTCGCGCCAGCGCTACTGGGGCTGTCCCATCCCCGTCGTCCACTGCCCGGCCTGCGGTGCGGTGCCGCTGCCCGAGGACCAGCTGCCGGTGGTGCTGCCGGAGGATGTCACCTTCGACAAGCCGGGCAATCCGCTGGCCCACCATCCGACGTGGAAGCACACAAAATGCCCCACTTGCGGCGGCGCGGCCGAGCGCGACACCGACACCATGGACACCTTCGTCGATTCCGCCTGGTACTTCGCACGGTTCTGCAGCCCGCGTGCCGAGGAGCCGATGGCCCGGAAGGCGGTCGACTACTGGCTGCCGGTGGACCAGTACATCGGCGGCGTTGAGCACGCCATC
Organism: Rhodospirillales bacterium BBD 1991-14; assembly: GCA_001657395.1. Lineage (GTDB taxonomy): Bacteria > Pseudomonadota > Alphaproteobacteria > Kiloniellales > Kiloniellaceae > Pelagibius. Next base: position 311,020 of record LYSY01000002.1, read on the forward strand.
CTGCACCTGCTCTATGCGCGTTTCTTCACGCGCGCGCTGGCAAAGGTCGGTCAGGTGGCGGTGCAGGAGCCCTTCGCCGGACTTTTCACCCAGGGCATGGTCTGCCACGAGACCTACAAGGACCAGGACGGCAACTGGCTCTATCCGGAAGAGGTCGAAAAGCTGGCCGACGGCACCGCGCGGCGGATCGAAGGCCAGGGCCCGGTCACGGTGGGCCGCTCGGAATCCATGAGCAAATCCAAGAACAATGTGGTGGATCCGGAGGCCATCATCGGAACCTACGGCGCCGATACGGCGCGCTGGTTCATGCTCTCCGACAGTCCGCCGGAGCGCGACATGGAGTGGACCGACGCCGGCGTCGAGGGCGCCTGGCGCTTCACGCAGCGGCTCTGGCGGCTGGTGATCGAGAACCTCGATCACATGGCGACGGCAGGCACGCCGGTGCCGGCCACCCTGGGCGGCACGGCACTCGACATGCGCCGGGCCGTGCACAAGACCGTGCAGGCCTTCGGCGACGACATCGAGAAGTTCCGCTTCAACCGTGCGGTGGCGCGGATCCACGAGATCGCCAACACGCTCTCGGGTTTCCAGCCTGCCGACGACGGTGGCCGCTTCGTGCTGCGCGAGGCCTGCGAGCTGCTTGTCCGCCTGATCGGGCCGATGATGCCGCACCTGGCCGAGGAGCTGTGGGAGCGGCTGGGATATCAGGACTTGCTGACCGACCAGTCCTGGCCCGAGGCCGAGGCGGCGCTGGTGGCAGACGAGCAGGTGGTTCTGGCGGTGCAGGTGAACGGCAAGAAACGGGCGACCGTGTCGCTGCCGATGGATGCACCCGAAGACCAGGCCCAGGCGTTGGCACTGGCCGAGCCGGCCGTGCAGCGGGCGATGGACGGAAAGACCGCGCGCAAGGTTATCGTGGTTAAGAATCGCATCGTGAACGTGGTAGTGTGAGCCATGGAGAAATCGCGCAGGCGCTTTTGTGAAAAGATCGGGCGGATAACCGCAGCGGCGGCGTTGCTGCCCTTGGCGGGCTGCGGCTTTCAGCCGCTCTATGCCGAGAACGACGCCGGGCAGGCCGTTGCATCGGAACTGGCGGCGATCCGCATCCAGCCTCTGCGCGACCGGGTCGGCCAGCAGATGCACAACTTTCTGCGCGATCGGCTCAACCCCAATGGCCAGCCGGTCTCGCCGAACTATCAGCTGCGGCTCCGCCTTGAGGAGCGGTTGAGCGAGCTGGGAGTACGGCGGGACGAGACCGCAACCCGCGCCAACCTGAAGCTCACCGCCGAGTTTTCCCTCCTGGAGGAAGGCAGCGGCAATCAGCTATTGACCGGGCGCTCCACCTCCACGACCAGCTACGATATCCTGGAGAACCCTTTCGCTTCGACGATTTCAGAGCGCGACGCGCGGGAACGCGCGCTGCGTGAGGTGGCCGACGATATCCAGACCCGTCTCGCCGTCTACTTCAAGAGCGTCTAAGCACGGCCGCGCCGCGGGCCGGGGAGGGCGGACCATGAAGCTGACGGGCGCCGCACTGCAGCGCTTTCTTTCCGAGCCCGGCGGCGCGCAGTCCGCCGTCCTTGTGTTCGGACCGGATACGGGGCTGCGCCGCGAACATGTCGCGCGGCTTCGCAAGGCCGTTGCCGGGGAGCCCGCGGATCCGTTTTGCGTCTCCGAGCTGACGGGCGCCCAGATCAAGGACGATCCGGCCGGTTTGGCCGACGAGGCGGCGGCACTGACCTTCGGAGGGGGACGGCGCTTTTTGCAGGTCCGCGACGCCGGCGACGCCGTGACCGCGATCGTGAAGAGCTTCCTCGACGCCGGCCCGAGTGAGGCGCTCGTGGTGTTCGAGGCGGCGGACCTGCCGGCGCGCTCCAGCCTGCGCAAGCTCTTCGAGGGGCACAAGGCGGCCGCAGCCATCGCCTGCTATCACGACGATCAGCGCAGCCTCGGCGGTGTGGTGCGCGACTTTTTCGCCGAGGCCGGCGTCGGAATCGAGCGCGATGCGGCGGAGTTCCTGGCGGCACATCTCGGCGGCGACCGGCAGTTGACGCGCCGGGAGCTTGAGAAGGTTCTGCTGTTCAAGGGCACGGCCGAAGGGGCGGTCACTTTGGACGACGTGATGCTCTGCGTCGGGGACTCGGCGCTGCTGGGCCTGGACGATCTGGCGATGGCGACGGCAGGGGGAGACCTGCCCGGGCTGGAGCGCGGCCTCGGACGATGCTTCCTGGAGGGGAGCAACCCGGTGAGCCTCCTGCGGGCCGTCGCGCGCCACTTTCAAAGGCTGCATCAGGTCGCCGGCGCTGTCGGCGCCGGCAGCAGCGTCGACCAGGCCATGAAGGGCCTGCGTCCGCCGGTGTTCTGGAAATCGGCGGCGGGGTTCAAGGCGCAAGCGGGGACCTGGAAGCCGCGGGCGCTGACGGCGGCGATGGAAAAGCTTCTGGAGGCGGAAGCGGCCTGCAAGCGCAGTGGTGCACCGGCGGAGAGCCTGGCCGCCCGCGCCCTCCTGGAAATTGCCGCCAACGCGCCGGGGCGCCGCAGGCGGCAGGCCTAGAACAGGATTGTTCTGAGAGCAGGACCGGCCTGAGGACGAGCCGGAACCAGAAGGCTCGCCGGAAAAGAGGGCGCCGCGCCGCTGCTGCGAAGTCGCTCTAGAGCCGCTCAGCCGCCGGCGGCATCTGGTTCAGGCGGTGGAGAACGTCGTCGAGCTGTTCGAGCGTTTTGTAGTGGATGGTCAGCGAGCCACCGCTGCCGTGAAACTTGATGCTCACCTTGAGGCCGAGGAGCGCGGTCAGATCCCGCTCCAGGGCGATGGTGTCGCTGTCCTTGGCGGGTTCTTCGGCAGCGGCGGCGGCCCCTTTGCGGGATTTCTGGGCGGGACCGGCTTTGGCATCCTGCACCAGGCGCTCGGCCTGGCGCACGTTCAGTCCCTTGCTGACGATTTCCGCCGCCAGGTCCTCCGGCGCCGCGCAACCCACCAGGGCCCGGGCGTGGCCCGCCGAAAGCTTGCCGTCCATCACCATGGCCTTCACCGATTCCGGCAGCCCCAGCAAGCGGAGGGTATTGGCGATGTGGCTGCGGCTCTTGCCGAGCAGCTTCGCAAGTTCATCCTGGGTGTGCTGGAATTCCTCGAGAAGCCGCCGGTAGCCTTCCGCCTCTTCAATTGGGGTCAGGTCTTGCCTTTGGACATTCTCGACGATGGCAAGCTCAAGGGATTCCGCATCGGTCAGCTCGCGGATGACCACCGGGACTTCGTGAAGCTTCGCGATCTGGGCGGCACGCCAGCGGCGCTCACCCGCAACGATCTCGAATTCACTCGGCCGGTCCGGGTGGCGCCGCACCAGGATCGGCTGCAGGATCCCCTGGGCCTTGACCGACTCCGCCAGCGCCGCCACGGCGTCCTTGTCAAAAACCTGGCGCGGCTGGTAACGCCCGGGATGCAGATGCTCGACGGGAACGGCTTTCGTCGAGCGCACCTTGTCCAGCGAGGCGTAGTCCTCGTTCTCTTCGCCGAACAGCGCCGCGAGGCCGCGCCCCAGGTTGGTCTTTTTCCCTTGGTCCGATGATGCTCCGTCTGTCATGGCCTTCACTTCCCCGAAACGGCGACTCCCCCAAGCCTCATGGCGACAGCGCCCCAAGCATGCCAGGGCGCAGACACGCGCCGCAGATCATCTGATACCGCACCCGCAAGACCATTTCGCCTACGAAACGATAGCGTGCCTGCCGGTGCCGTCAAGACACCATGGCGGCGCGGGCGGCCAGGCCGTCTTCGCGCTGAAGAATTTCCCGCGCCAGACGCACATAGGCTTGGGAACCTGCGCAGCGCAGATCGTAGAGCAGGACCGGCTTGCCGTGGGACGGCGCCTCCGACACACGCACATTGCGGGGGATGACGGTCTGATAGACCCTTTCGCCCAGGTGGCCGCGCACGTCCGCAGCCACCATCTCACAGAGGTTGTTGCGCCGATCGAACATGGTGAGCACCACGCCTTGCAGCGTGAGACCCGGGTTCAGGGCCCGCTGCACCCTGTCGATGGTGCGCATCAAATGGCTCAATCCTTCCAGCGCATAGAATTCCGCCTGCAGCGGCACCAGCACGGCATCGGCGGCCACCAGCGCATTCAAGGTGAGAAGGCCCAGCGCCGGCGGGCAGTCGATCAGCACGAAGTCGTAGCGCCCGCGCGCACGGTCCACCGCGTGCTTGAGGCGGTATTCCCGCCGGTCCAGGGCAATGAGTTCCAGCTCGGCGCCGGAGAGTTCGACCCCGGAGGGAACGATATCCATCCCCGGCACCAGGGTCGGGGTTTCCGCCTCCTCCAGTGCCAGGTCTTCCACCAGGAGTTGGTAGACACCCTGGCTGCGCTTTTCCGGAGCGATGCCAAGTCCGGTGCTGGCATTGCCCTGCGGGTCCATATCGACAATCAGCACGCGCTTGCCGCAGGCGGCCAGGGCGGTGGCCAGATTGACGGTCGTGGTGGTCTTGCCGACGCCGCCCTTCTGATTGGCGACAGCCAGCACCCGGGTGTCCACCGGGGCCGGTGTGATCACACCGTGCTCCGGACCCTCATCAACATGTTGTAGGTTCAAGACGCGCCATCCTCAACAGATAGAAGTTTGAGACGCAGAATCGTTCCTTCAGGATCGGTCATGCTCTCAAAGCGCTCGATTCGCAGTCTCCATGTTTTGCGAGCCTCGGTCAATTCCAGATCGGCCGTCCGGCCCTTCAGAAACAGGCCGACAGCGCCGTCTTGTCCACAGCCAGGCTCGAGAAAGGGCGCGGAAAGAGCCAAAATCCGGGGCAAGGGCGCGAAAGCGCGACAGGTCACGACATCGCCGGGAAAGGGCGCCAGCGCTTCGATCCGTGCCGTGTGCACGGTCGCCTCCGCGCCGGTTTCCCGGACGACTTCGCGCAGAAACACGGCCTTGCGCTGATCCGACTCGACCAGATGGACGTGACCGCAGCCCAAGAGGGCCAGCACAAGCCCCGGAAAGCCGCCGCCGGACCCGAGGTCCAGGATCACCCTCGCGCGGCCTTCGGGGGCCGGTGGCAGGTGCGCGGCAAGCTGAGCGGAATCGAGGAAATGGCGGCGCCAGAGGTCCGGCAGACTGCGCGGGCTGATCAGGTTGATCGCCGCGGTCCATTTGGTGAGAAGCGCCGCATACCGCTCAAATTTGTCCTGTGTTTCACGTGAAACATCGAGGATTCGTTGGAAATCGGCTGCCGCCAACCGCTCGGGCTCCCGTCCCATGGCCCCTCCCCGGCCTGCCTAGGCGGCCGACTCCCGGGAGCCGGACCCGCGGGCCGGGCGCTTGCGCACGTGGCGCAGCAAGGCCATCACCGCCGCCGGCGTAACGCCGGGAATACGCGCGGCCGCGCCCAGGGTTTCCGGCCGGGACTGGCTCAGGATCTGGCGCACTTCCGCCGAAAGCCCGCCGATCGCCTGATAGTCCAGGTCTGCGGGCAGCAGGAGCGCTTCGTCCTTCTGGAAGGCCCTGACATCGGCCTCCTGCCGCTCCATGTAGCCCTGGTAGCGCCCTTCGATCTCGATCTGACGGGAAATATCGGCAGGGATTGTCCGCAGATCAGGCCAGATGTCGGCCAGCGACTCCAGCGTCAGCTCCGGGTAGCGCAGCAGCGCGTAGGCGCTGCGCTTTACGCCGTCCTGATTGATGGCCACCCCTCGGGCGGCCAGCGCATTCGGCGTGATCGTCAGGTTCTCGGTCAGGGCGCGGGCGCGGGACAAAGCCTCGACCTTGCGCGCAAAGGCCTCCTGACGCGCGGGTCCGATGGAGCCGACCGCCAGACCCAGAGGGGTCAGGCGCTGGTCCGCGTTGTCGGCCCGCAGGCGCAGGCGGTACTCGGCCCGGCTGGTGAACATGCGGTAGGGCTCGCTGACACCGCGCGTCACCAGGTCATCGATCAGAACGCCGATGTAAGCCTGGGAGCGGTCGAGGACAAAGGGCTCCGCCCGGCGGTCCGATCCGCCTGCCCCGGCCTGCAGGGCCGCATTCAGGCCGGCCATCAGGCCCTGGGCCGCGGCCTCCTCATAACCGGTCGTCCCGTTGATCTGGCCGGCCAGGAAAAGCCCGGGCATCCGCCGGGTTTCCAAGGCGGCGGTCAGCTCGCGCGGGTCGACGTAGTCGTACTCGATGGCATAGCCCGGCTGCAGGATCGTAGCCCCCTCCAGGCCCGGGATCGTCTTCAGCAGAGCGCGCTGCACATCTTCCGGCAAAGAGGTCGAGATCCCGTTGGGATAGACCGTGTGATCGTCGAGCCCCTCCGGCTCCAGGAAAATCTGATGGCGCGTCTTGTCGGCGAAGCGCACCACCTTGTCCTCGATGGACGGGCAGTAGCGTGGTCCGACAGAATCGATCTGGCCCGAGTAGAGCGGCGCGCGATGCAGGTTATCGCGGATCAGCGCATGGCCGTCCTCGGAGGTGTGAGTAATGTGGCAGGCGATCTGCGGCTGCGTGATCGTCGCCGTCAGCATGGAGAACGGCTCCGGCGGATCGTCGCCCGGCTGCACCGTCAGGCCGTCATAGTCGATGGTCCGGCCGTCGAGCCGTGGCGGCGTGCCCGTCTTCAGGCGACCGAGGCGAAAGCCGGCGCGCTCCAGGGTGGCGGCCAGGCCGACCGCCGGCGCCTCGCCGACACGGCCCGCCGGGATCCGCCGCTCACCGATATGAATGAGGCCGCGCAGAAAGGTGCCGGTGGTCAGAACAACCGCGGCGGCGCGGATCGTTTCCCCGGCGTCGGTGGTCACGCCGCAACACCGCCCCGCGGCGTCAAGGACCAGATCCTCTACAGCCGCCTCGTGAATCCGCAAACCCGGCTGCGCCCCGAGCCGTGCCTGCATGGCCTCGCGATAGAGCTTGCGGTCGGCCTGCGCGCGCGGTCCCCGCACCGCCGGTCCCTTGCTGGCATTCAGAACCCGGAACTGGATTCCGCCGGCATCGGCCACCTGGCCCATGACGCCGTCCAGGGCATCGATCTCCCGGACGAGATGCCCCTTGCCCAGGCCGCCGATGGCCGGGTTGCAGGACATCACACCGATGCTGTCTTTCCGGTGGGTGACCAGAAGGGTCCGCGCGCCCAGGCGCGCCGCCGCCTCGGCCGCCTCGCAGCCGGCATGGCCGCCCCCGACCACGATCACATCCACCGAGAAATCCTGCGCCATCGGCTCTCTTCTCCCGCGTCGGCGCGGGTTATATCAGGCCTGCCGCTGGAGGCAAGCCACAGCCGCCACCGGCGCCGGCCGTCCCCCGCTCGATTTACCATGTTTCACGTGAAACACCGCTACCGACACATCATTTGCCAATACAGAAGTCCTGAAACACAATATCTAGTAGGTCTTCCACATCCACGCGACCGCTGACCCGGCCGAGGGCCCGCACCGCCAAGCGCAGCTCCTCGGCGCGGAGCTCCGGCAACGCGGCAGATTCCATGCGCTCCAGGGCCGAGACACAATCCTCCAGCGCGCGCCTTTGCCGCGCCCGGGTGATCTCCGCCGTTCCGCCTTCGAAACAATGCTCGGCGTGGCGGATCAGGGCTGCGATCAGGTCTTCAAGGCCCGCGCCGCCGAGCGCCGAGACCACAAGAGGAGCGGCCCCGCCCCCGCCCTCCGCACTCGCTGCCGCAGCCAGTCTCTCAACCGCCACTGCCGCCTCGGCCGGCGACACCAGATCCGCCTTGTTGAGCACCAGGAGACTGCGGTCGTCCGCGAACGCCAGCAGATTGCCGTCCGGGCCCGGGCCCGCCGCGGACCGCTCCGCTTCCAGATCGAACACCAGCACTTTCAGGTCGGCCGCCTCCGCGCGCCGGCGGGCGCGGGCCATGCCCTCTCGTTCGATATCCCAGTGGGCCTGCGCCACCGCCGCAGGATTGGAACCGCCGACCGCCGCCGCTGGCCGCTCGGCGGCCAGCGCCCGCAGCCCGGCGGTGTCGGCAAGGGTCACCGGATAGCCCCCCAGATCCAGATGCACCTCGATGACGTCACGGGTGGTGCCTGCAGTCTCCGAGACGATCGCCACCTCGCGTTCCGCCAGCGCGTTGAGGAGAGACGACTTCCCGGCGTTGGGTGCCCCGAGAATCACAGCCGCCAGCCCCTCGCGCAGCCGTTCCCCGCGGCGGCCGTCGGCCAGCGCCGCACGGATCTCCGCCGCCACCGCCGCGGCGGCGGCCACGGCCTCGGCCTCCATGGCCTCCGGCAGATCCTCGTCGGCAAAGTCGATGGCCGCCTCGGCATAGGCCAGCATCCGCGTCAGCCGTCCCGACCACTCGGCAGTGCGGCGCGCCAGTCCACCCTCCATCTGACGCAGCGCCTGGCGGCGCTGGGCCTCGGTCTCGGCGTCGATCAGATCGGCAAGCCCTTCCACCTCGGTCAGATCCAGCTTGCCGCCATCAAAGGCGCGGCGGGTGAACTCCCCCGGCTCCGCCGGCCGCAAGCCCGGCTGCGCGCCGAGACACCGCAGCACGGCGGCGATCACCGCCCGCCCGCCATGAACGTGCAGCTCCGCCATGTCCTCGCCGGTGAAACTGCCGGGCTGCGGAAACCACAGCACCAGAGCGCGATCGATGGGCCGGCCATCGGCCGGATCGCAGAGCCGCCGGAGACTGGCCCGGCGCGGCGCCGGCAGCTCGGCGCCGGTGAGCGCCCGCAAGACGGCCCCTGCCCGCGGCCCCGAGAGACGCACGACCGCCACCCCGGCCCTGCCGGCCGCCGTAGAGGGCGCAAAAATGGTCTCTTCCTGGGGCGCGTTATTCATCTTATTCTTGTATTAATAAAGACACCTTAGACGAATACTTACTCTATACTGTATTCGCCCGGCTCTGGCTACTCGTCCGAAGGTTTGTCTCGGGCCGTCTTCGTCATCTGCGACCAGAAGGCTTTCTGCAGCTGCTCCCAGCCCTGGATGCCCGCCGGCAGCCAGGTCTTGATGAGCTGCTCCGGTTCCATGGCTGCCAGGCTCGCCATCATGCGCTTCTGCATCTCATCCATGACGGCCGTCTGCATTGGCGCGACGTCCGGCAGGCCGAGAAAGGCGCGCGCCTCCTCGGGAGTGCATTCGATGTCGATATGGATCTTCATGGCTGCCCTATCCCTTTTTCCGTTGCCGCTTACGGCGCCCGATGCCGCAAACCCGATTCCGGGCCCGGGCCCGAGGTTCTCGGCGGCGCAGTCTTTTGCCCGGACATTGTGGTCCGGACACTATGGCCCGAGCACTATGGCCCGAACACTATGCCGGGGCGCCTCTCCCGAAACAGATTTTCCCTATATATTTCATGGTTGAGCCGAGGGGCCTTTGCCACCCATATAGAGGTCAGTGTTCGCACCCGGCAAGTGGGGAGAGCGCCGGCTTCGGCGTCTTTGGTCCCCCGGTCCGCTGCTCGTCCGCCGCCCCTCCGCCCCGTTTAGCGCAGAAGGACCCCGCCTTGACCGAACCACTCCCCTCCAAAGATCAGGACGGCGCAAGCCAGGCGGACGACAGCGATCTGAACAACCGCAGTCTGACCAACCGTCTGGGCGAGGAGACCAGTCCCTATCTGCTGCAGCACCACGACAACCCCGTGGCCTGGCAGGCCTGGGGCGACGAGGCCTTTGAGGCGGCCCGGAAGAGCGGCAAGCCGGTCCTGCTTTCGGTCGGCTACGCGGCCTGCCACTGGTGCCATGTCATGGCGCACGAATGCTTCGAGGATCCGGAGATCGCGGCGCTGATGAACCGGCTCTTCGTCAACATCAAGGTCGACCGCGAGGAACGGCCGGACGTAGACACCATCTATCAGACCGCGCTGGCGCTCCTCGGCGAACAGGGGGGCTGGCCGCTGACCATGTTCCTCACGGCAGAGGGCGAACCCTTCTGGGGCGGCACCTACTTCCCGCCGACGCCGCGTTTCGGCCGTCCCGGCTTTCCCCAGGTGCTGCAGGGCATTGCGGAGGTCTACGCCACCGACAGCGCCCGGGTCGAAAACAACACCAAGGCCCTGAAGGACGCGCTCGCCCGGCTGTCGGAAAACCAGTCCGGTCCCGGCGTCGCCCTGGCGACGATCGATCAGATCGCCGAGCACCTGGCCGGGGAGTTCGATCCGGAGCTGGGCGGCATCCGCGGCGCGCCGAAGTTTCCGCAGCCCGCGATCATGAAGCTGCTGTGGCGGGCCTGGAAGCGTGGCGGCGAGAAGTCCCTGTTCCAGGCCTGCGACACCACCCTCACCCAGATGAGCCAGGGCGGCATCTACGACCACCTTGGCGGCGGCTTCGCCCGCTACTCCGTGGATGCGCGCTGGCTGGTGCCGCACTTCGAGAAGATGCTCTACGACAACGCCCAGCTCCTGGAGATCCTGACCTGGGCCTGGCAGGACACCGGCAATCCGCTTTACGAGCAGCGCATCCGCGAGACCGTCGCCTGGACGCTCAGGGAGATGATCGCCGATGCGGACGGCAGCGGGCAGTCCCCCAGCGGTGCCTTCGCCGCCACGCTCGACGCCGACAGCGAGGGCGAGGAAGGCAAGTTCTACGTCTGGCAGGAAGCCGAGGTCGACGAGGTGCTGGGCGCCGAGGCCGCCCTCTTCAAGGCCCACTACGACGTCGGGCGCTACGGCAACTGGGAAGGCAAGACCATCCTCAACCGCTCCGCCGCGCCGGAACTGGCCGATGCCGACACCGAAGCCCGCCTGGCGACGGCGCGGGACAAGCTGCTGGCGCGCCGCGGCGGGCGCATCCGGCCAGGCTGGGACGACAAGGTGCTGGCCGACTGGAACGGCCTGATGATCGCCGCCCTCGCCGAACTCGGACCGCTGTTCGGCGAAGCGGACTGGCTGGCCGCCGCCGAAGAGGCCTTCGCTTTCGTGTGCCGCGAGATGCTGCGCGACGGGCGCCTCTATCACAGTTGGCGCCACGGCCGCCTGAAGCATCCCGCCACCCTGGACGACTATGCCAACATGGCCACGGCCGCCGTGGCGCTGTTCGAGGCGACGGCCAAGCGGCCCTATCTGGATCAGGCGGAAGCCTGGGTCGATGTGCTCGACCGGCACTACTGGGACCCGGCCGCCGGCGGTTACTTCCTCACTGCCGACGATACGCCCGGCCTGATCGTGCGCACCAAGAACGCCCACGACAACGCGGTGCCATCCGGCAACGGCACGATCCTCGGCGTGCTCGCCAGGCTCTTCTACCTCACCGGCAAGGACGCCTACCGCACACGGGCCGATGCGCTTGTCGGGGCCTTCGCCGGAGAGGTGAACCGCAACTTCTTTCCGCTGGCGACGCTGCTGAGCGGCGTGGAGCTTCTCGGTTCCGCCACCCAGATCGTCATCATCGGCGAGCGCGCCGCCGAAGACACCCAGGCGCTGCTTGCCGCCGTCCGTGAGTGCTGCGCACCGAACCGGATCCTCATGACCTTGGAGCCCGGTGCGGCACTGCCCGACAGCCACCCCGCCTTCGGCAAGACCCAGAGCGGCAGCCGCGCGACGGCCTTCGTCTGCCACGGGCCGACCTGTTCCCTGCCGATCACAGAGGCCGAGGGCCTGGCGCGCGCCCTGGGCGGGACGCCTGCGTGATGACCCGCCGGCACCGCGGCCTCGACACGCCCACCGGCCCGCTGCGCGTGACCGAGGAAGACGGCACCATCGTGCAGGTGACCTGGACCGCCAAGCGCGCCAGCGGGGCGGATGATGCATCGGCGCTGCTCGATGCCGCCGCAGCCCAGATCGAAGCCTACTTCGCCGGCGCGCTGCGCGTCTTCGATCTGCCGCTGAAACCCAGCGGCAGTGTGTTTCAGCGGGCGGTCTGGGAGGAGATGCTGCGCATCCCCTATGGCGAGACGCGCTCCTACGGCGATCTGGCCGCGGCGACCGGCGGCGTCGCGCGCGCCGTGGGCGGCGCCTGCGGTGCCAACCCCATTCCCATCCTCATCCCCTGTCACCGGGTGCTGGCGGCCGACCGGGCGCTCGGCGGTTTCTCCGGCGGCCGCGGCGGCGAGACCAAAGCCGAACTCCTCACCCTCGAGGGCGCCTGGCCGATCCAGCACAGCCTGCTTTTTTCGTAGGACCGCAATCTCCCGCGCAGGCGTGGTGACAGGCGTCGCCGCCGGGGGATAAGCTCTGCTCAAAATCAAAGTCTGATGCATCACTTCAAGGGGGACATCCCATGGCGGAAGTAAACATCGAAGGCAAGGACGGTACCTTCATGGTCTATGTCGCGATTCCGGAGGTCACGCCGGCGCCGGGAATCGTCGTCGCTCAGGAGATCTTCGGCGTCAATCAGGTGATGCGCGAGACCTGCGACTGGCTGGCAGACCAGGGTTTCGTCGCCGCCTGCCCCGATCTTTTCTGGCGCATCGAACCCGGCATTCAGCTCACCGACCAGAGCCAGGCGGAGTGGGACCGCGCCTTCGAGCTCTTCGGGCTTTTCGATGTCGACAAGGGTATCGAGGACCTGAAGACGACCCTGGGCATGTTGAATGCGCACATGGTCTCCAACGGGAAGTCCGGCACCCTGGGCTACTGCCTGGGCGGCAAGCTGGCCTATCTCATGGCCACACGCTCCGACGCCGATGCCAACGTCGGCTACTACGGCGTCGGCCTGGGCGACCTCCTGGGCGAAGCCGGCAGCATCAGCCATCCCCTGATGCTTCACATCGCCGAGAAGGACCAGTTCTCCTCCGCCGAGGAGATCGCGAAGGTGCAGGAGGGCCTTGCCGGAAACGACCAGGTGACGGTGCATCTCTACGAGGGCCAGGACCACGCTTTCGCCCGCAAAGGCGGCGCGCACTACGATGGCGCATCGGCCGAGCTGGCCAACCAGCGCACCATCGACTTCTTCAAGACGGCCCTGGCCTAGAAGAGCACAGCAAGGGAGAGCGAAGCCATGACCAAAGCCGTCCGCATTCATAAACCCGGCGGGCCCGAGGCCCTGGTCTACGAGGACGTCGAGGTGCCCGCACCCGGCGCCGGCGAGGTCCTGATCGAACAGACGGCCTGCGGCCTGAACTACATCGACGTCTATCACCGCAACGGTCTCTATCCCCTGGCCGCCCTGCCGGCTGTCATCGGCATGGAGGGGGCGGGTACCGTTGCCGCGGTGGGCGACGGCGTCACCGCCTTTCAGCCCGGCGACCGTGTCGCCTATGCCGACGCCCCGCCGGGCGCCTATGCCGAAGCGCGGCTCATGCCCTGGCACCGGCTCGTGAAGCTGCCCGATGCAATCAGCGACCAGCAGGCCGCGGCCATGATGCTGCAGGGCATGACGGTGGAGTACCTGATCCGCCGCACCTATGCGGTGCAGCCCGGCGACACCGTGCTGTTGCACGCCGCCGCCGGCGGCGTCGGCCTCATCGCCTGCCAATGGCTGAACCATCTGGGCGCCACCGTCATCGGCACCGTGGGCTCGGAGGAGAAGGCGGCGCTCGCCAAGACGCACGGCTGCCACCACACCATCAACTACCGCGAAGAGGATTTCACCGCACGGGTGCGTGAACTGACCGAGGGCGCCGGCGTGCCGGTGGTCTACGATTCCATCGGCAAGGACACTTTCGAGGGCTCGCTCGATTGCCTGCGTCCGCGCGGCCTGATGGTGACCTTCGGCAACGCCTCCGGCCCGGTGCCGCCCTTCAACCCGGCCGTCCTCGGCCAGAAGGGCTCGCTCTATCTCACCCGGCCCAGCCTGATGGCCTACAACGCCCAGCGCGAAGAGCTGGAGGCCTCCGCCGCCGCGCTTTTCGCGGTGGTGACGTCGGGCAAAGTGAAGATCGCGGTGAACCAGACCTACCCCTTGAGCGAAACCGCCCAGGCCCACAGCGATCTGGAAGCCCGCAAGACCACCGGCTCGACGGTGCTGTTGCCGTAGAGAAGACATCGCTCGACGGCGCAGGAATGAACGGCCGCCGGCTTACGTTCCCTTCGCATCCCTTAGACCCGCAGCCTTCAGGCGCGCGGCCAGGGTCGTCGGCTTGATGCCGAGCAGGGCTGCAGCACCGTCCGGGCCGTAGATCCTGCCGCTGCAGCGTGCGAGCGCGGCCATCATGTTGTCGCGGGTGCGGCGTTGCATCTCCTCCTCCGTGACGACCTCCGCGGACCTTTCCGAAGGCTCTGCGCAGGGCAAAGGCTGCGCATCGGGGCTGATCGCAAGACGGAGCGGACCGCCCGCTCGATGATGTTCTGCAGCTCGCGAACGTTGCCGGGCCAATCGTAGCGCTCGAGCTGGCGGAGGTTGTCCGGTGTCAGGCGCGCCGGTGGCAGATTCAGTCGGGCGCAGGCGCGCTCCAGGAACAGTGCCGCCAGCAGGGCAATGTCGTCCTTGCGGTGCCGCAGCGGAGCGACTTCGATAGGAAAGACGTTGAGGCGATAGTAGAGGTCCGGGCGGAAGCGCTGCGCCTCCATCTCCCGCGCGAGGTCGCGGTTGGTGGCGGCGATGATGCGGACGTCGATGCGGCGGGTGCGGTTCTCGCCGACCCGCTCGAACTCGCCCTCCTGCAGCGCGCGCAGCAGCTTGCTCTGCAGTGCCTGGGGAATCTCCGACACCTCGTCAAGGAACAGCGTGCCGCCGTCGGCCAGTTCGAAGCGGCCCATGCGATCTTGTGACGCGCCGGTGAAGGCGCCCTTTCGGTGGCCGAAGAACTCGCTTTCGAAGAGCTCGCGCGGGACCGACGCGCAATTGACGCTGACCATGGGCCGGTCCTTGCGCGGGCTGTCCGCGTGAATGGCGCGGGCGACCAGTTCCTTGCCGGTTCCCGACTCGCCGACGATCAGAACGCCGGCGTCGGTCGGCGCCACCACCGCGATCTGTTCGCGCACCTTGCGGAGCGCCAGGCTCCTGCCCACCATGGGGCCGAGTGCCTTGGCGGTTTCCACTTCCTCCTGGAGATAGGCGATCTGCCGTTCGGCCCTCCGGCGTTCTTCCAATTCTTCATGCAATGCGTCCTTCGTCCGCCGGACCTCTTCGATCGAGCGACGCGCCGTGGCGAGCACGAAGTTCGTCAGCATCTGCAGCTTTTCGGCGGTGTCGTCATCGCTGTCGATCTTGACAAGGAGATCGAAGCGGCCGCCGACGGTCAGGCAGAGCTGATCGGCAATCTGCTCGATGAGGCTGCGCAACTCCGTCTCGCTGGAAACCCGGGTGGTTGAAGCCTGGGTGTTCGCTGTCATGAGCCCGCTCCTCCCTTCACAATGTCCAGCGGATGTGGAATTCGCATTCGGGATCCCCCCGGTGCAGACACTGCGTTTCCTCGACGCCGGCCGCATCGCCGTAGTGGTCGATCACCCGCTGCGCCAGCGCGCGGTAAAGACGACAAAGGCGGTTGGGCGAGCGGTAGTGCACGATCAGTTCCCGCTCCCGCTTCTCGATACGGAACTTCTGTGCGACCGCCCGGCTGGCCTCGGGATCGGCCAGGCCCGCGGCGAAGCCGTCGTGTATTTCGGGGTGACACTCCAGCAGCGCACGCGCATCGGCGCACATCGCGTACCAGGTGGGAAAGCGCTTCTGGGTGTCCTCGAGAAAGGCCGCCGCCCAGAGGTCGCAGATCTCCTCCGGACCCCGGTCGAGTACCTCGCCGGCCGCGGCCAGCACGCGCTGGCACTCGGTGTCGCTGTAGATTTCACTCATCCGGTAGCTGCGGTCGGCGGGCACGCCGGCCCGGCGCTTCACCTCGCCGACGGCGGCCGCTCCACCTGCAGCTTCGATTGCCTGCAGAAGCGGCCGGAAGGGATATCCCAGCATGGCGGGGATCTCCTTTCGGTCTGAGCCTGCGGCGAAGGCCGGACGCGGCGCCAGCAGTCTACCACAAACCCCAGGATCTTGCGGCAGCACCGCAAGAACGCGTGAAACCGCAAAATGTTGGGATGTTCCGCCGCGCCAAAAGGGCCGGTGAATCAGAGCGTCGCGGGAGCGGCGCCGGGTGGTACGGATCCTGCTCTGGTCTCCCGGCAAGCCGGAGACGGCGCCGCTGCGGCGTCCCGGCGTTTCCGATCTGCAAAAGGAGACCCCGTCCATGACCGAAGAAGAACGCGATCTCGTCCAGGAGAGCTGGGCGAAGCTGCAGCCGATCTCCAGCCAGGCCGCCGCCCTGTTCTACGGCCGGCTGTTCATTCTGGCCCCTGGCCTGAAGTCCCTGTTCAAAGGCGACATGACCGCACAGGGCGAACGCCTCATGCGCATGATCGACACGGCGGTCGGCGGACTGGAGAACCTGGACGAACTTGTCCCCGCCCTGGAAGCGCTCGGCGAACGCCATGCCGGGTACGGCGTCACCGACGGAGACTACGACACAGTCGCCGAAGCCTTGCTGTGGACCCTGGAACACGGCCTGGGGGAGGCCTTCACGGACGAGGTGAAGGCCGCCTGGGTTACCGCTTACAGCGTTCTCGCCGACACCATGAAGCGCGCCGCGGCGGTGGCATAGGGAAGCGCCGGTCGCAATCGACGAACGCGTCCTCCGCTTGTCGGACCGCAGATCGTCTCAATGCACCGTGGCGTTCGAGAAGACGTTGATGATGACGACACCGCCCAGGATGAGGGCGATGCCCAGGATGGCCGGCGCATCGAGGCCCTGCCGAAACACCACCACGCCGATCAGCGAGATGATGACGATGCCGACCCCGGCCCAGATCGCATAAGCGATACCCAGGGGAATCGCCCGCAATGCCAGGGACAGGAAGAACAACGCGACACCGAAACTGACGACGGAGAAGGCACCCAGGCCGACGCGCGAAAAGCCGTCGGACTGCTTCAGCACGCTGGTGCCGATCACTTCGGCGACGATGGCAAGAGTCAGGTAGATCCAGTGCATGGCTGTTCCTATTCCCAGCTTTCCAGAAGCTTCAGCATGGCCCGGGAGACGTCGTCGATCATCGCGTCAACGCGCCCGGCTTCGGTGTTCCCATCGGCGGTCTGCAACTGCAGTGCGGCGCCGTCGATCAGGGCGATCAGAACCCGCGCGAGTCCGGCACAGCGCGCCGCGTCCAGGTGCGGTGCCATGACGGCGACAAGCCGTCCTGTGTCGCTGCGGAGATCGCCATAGCCCTCGGCCTTCAGCCGGGCGTAGCGCGGATCGTCCAGCGCCAGAAACTCGGCAATGGCATAGAAGCGGCCCGCCGGACCCGCGTAGTAGCGCAGCAGGGCCTCCACGGCCTCGCGGATGCAGCCTTCGGGCGCTTTCGGATCCCAGGCAATCTCGCGGAGAAACGCCGCGGCCCGCTCCGTCTCCTGGACGATCACCGCCGCGATCAGGCTGTCCTTGGTGGGAAAGTAGTATTGCAGATTGCCCAGCGAGATCCCCAGCGCCTGCGCGATCCTCCGCAGCGAGACCCGGCTGTATCCGACATCGAGCAGGGCCCGCCGTGCCTCCGCCAGAATCGCTGCGCGCCGCGCTTCGCCCTTGAGCATCAGTCGTTGAGCATCAGTCGTTGGGCATCAGTCGTTGGGTATCGGCCATTGCGGCGTCCGTCAGGCAAGAGATCATCAACCATAATAGGTCGATGACCTATAATCAAGGAAACCCGGTCCGGAGCGGCCCCGACCGAAGGCCCGCAGATCGCCCGAAGATCCCCCGACGATCATTTGAACCCTCCGCCACGCTCCTTCGACCCATGAGCACCGACTGCACAGGACTTCACCGTCGGCCTGCGAAGGAGGAGAACCATGATTCACAGGACATCGAAAATCGCGCTGCCAGCGCTGGCCGTGGCGGCGCTGCTTGCCGCGGGCCTGACCGGACAGGCTGCCGCCGAGACCGCTGCTGCCGAGACCCAGGCGCAGGGACCACGCCTGCTGCTCGCCCAGGCGGGCAAGGACCAACAGATCAAGCCGGTCATCCGGCGCTTGGAGAAGAAGCCGACACGGCCGTCACGCGGCGGCGGCGTTCCCCAGGGGCCCGGCGGTCTCGATTCGGAGCCCCCGAAGCGGCTGCCCGATTTCGTCCTCCACCCCGGTCTTCCGGGCAGTGTGACCTCCGGCATGCCGAACACCGGCTTCTGCAAGCGCGAAAGCAATGCCGGCGGCCCGGCAGACACCATCGCCTTCAAGGTGCAGTTCAAGACCAACGGTTCGCAGACACCGGCCGGCGGCTGGGGTGCGAGCCAGGTGACCGTTTCTTTCACCGGCGCCGGCATGGTCTCCGTGCCCCTGGTGAGCCCGATGTGGGACGGCACCATGCCTGTGGAGGTCGAGATCCCCAATGGCTGCTACAACGTCGGCGGCTGCCAATTCTCCATCATGATCGATCCGGCCAACATCGTCCCGGAAACCAGCAACGCCAACAACAGCACGACGAAGATCTGCGCCGCACCGGCCGGCTGATCCCGGTCCTTGCGACTGCGCATAAAGAACGGGCCCGGTCGCTGACCGGGCCCGCATCTTTTGCAGCCGTTCGGGCGGCCTCGGCGCCGCCGCGACGCCTCTACTGATTCATCGAGTCGAAGAAGTCCTGGTTGGTCTTCTGCTGCTTCAGCTTGTCCACCAGGAACTCCACGGAATCGGTGACGCCCATGGGCATGAGGATACGGCGCAGCACCCACATCTTGGAGAGCGTGGCCTTGTCCACCAGAAGCTCTTCCTTGCGGGTGCCGGACTTGCCGATGTCGATGGCCGGGAAGGTGCGCTTGTCGGCCAGCTTGCGGTCGAGCACGATTTCCGAGTTACCGGTGCCCTTGAACTCTTCGAAGATGACCTCGTCCATGCGGCTGCCGGTGTCGATCAGCGCCGTGGCGATGATGGTCAGCGAACCACCCTCTTCGATGTTGCGGGCGGCGCCGAAGAAGCGCTTGGGGCGCTGCAGCGCGTTGGCGTCGACACCGCCGGTCAGCACCTTGCCGGAGCTCGGCACCACGGTGTTGTAGGCACGCGCCAGACGGGTGATGGAGTCCAGCAGGATCACCACGTCCTTCTTGTGCTCCACCAGGCGCTTGGCCTTTTCGATCACCATCTCGGCGACCTGCACGTGGCGGCTGGCCGGCTCGTCGAAGGTGGAACTCACCACCTCGCCGTTGACCGAGCGGTCCATGTCGGTCACTTCCTCCGGCCGCTCGTCGATCAGCAGCACGATCAGGAAGATCTCCGGGTGGTTGGCCGCGATGGACTTGGCGACGTTCTGCAGGATCATCGTCTTGCCGGTGCGCGGCGGGGCGACGATCAGCGCACGCTGGCCTTTGCCGATGGGCGCCGTCAGGTCGATGACCCGCGGGGTCAGATCCTTGGTCGTGACGTCCTCGACTTCCAGCTTGATCTTCTCGTCCGGATAGAGCGGCGTCAGGTTGTCGAAGTTGATCCGGTGGCGGGAGTTTTCCGGCGGATCGAAGTTGATCTCGCTGACCTTCAGCAGGGCGAAATAGCGCTCGCCGTCCTTGGGGGAGCGGATCTGCCCTTCCACCGTATCGCCGGTGCGCAGACCGAAACGGCGCACCTGGCTGGGGCTCACGTAAATGTCATCGGGGCCGGCCAGGTAATTCGACTCCGGCGAGCGCAGAAACCCGAAGCCGTCCTGCAGGATTTCCAGGACGCCCCTTCCGTAGATCGGCTGATCGTTCTCCGCCAGATGCTTCAGGATCGCGAACATCATGTCCTGCTTGCGCAGGGTGCTGGCGTTCTCGATTTCCAGCTCTTCAGCAAAGGCCAAAAGGTCTGCCGGACTCTTGGCTTTCAGTTCTTGAAGGTTCATGGGCGCTTACGCCTGTGTTCGATCGAAGGGGAGAGAAAGAGGACTGGTCTGGAACTGCATCCTGGGTTTGCTACGCATGCGGACGCAGGATGATCGGAAAAGACCGCTGACCGGGGGAAGAAATCCCAACTACAGCCTACACTTGGCTGGTTAACGAAACATGACTCGACATATGGGATCGACACCGCCGGACGGCAAGGTGCTGAGGATTGGCTGATCGTTACTGCAGGCCGCACACTAAGTCAAGCGGGGTAAATCCCTGCAACAACAGCATCAAAACGGCTTCACGACGACGAAGACAACGATCCCGATCATCAGCACCGCCGGCACTTCGTTCATGACGCGATAGAAGCCTTCGCTGTGGCGGTTGGCGTCCTCGGCAAAGGCGCGGCGCCAGCGCGCGGCCACCATGTGCAGAACCGTGAGGACCAGCAAGAGGGTCAGCTTGGCGTGGAACCAGCCGTCGCCCCAGGCCTCGATATGGGCGGCCAGCGCCAGCCCGGCGGCCCAGGCCACCAGCATGGAAGGGTTCATGATCGCCCGCAGCAGGCGCCGCTCCATGACCTTGAAGGTCTCGGATTGTTTGGAGCCCACCTCCGCCTGGCAGTGATAGACGAAGAGCCGCGGAAGATAGAGGAATCCAGCCATCCAGGCGATCACCGCCAGGATGTGCAGGCTCTTCACCCAGAGATAACCCTCGCCCAGAAATCCCGCCACAACCGTTTGTTCCTGTTCAGATGTTTCAAGGCCCGTTCTGAGCAGCAGCCCCGTGCATGAACCCGGGGAATCACTCCGGGGCCTGGGGGCAGCCGCTCCAGGAGCCCGGGCAGAAGCGCCCGACGGCGTGGGAGCAGATCGCCCGGCCGCTGCCGCGCAGGCGACGGATCTGCTCGCCGAGGCCGGCGATGAAGGCCGCATCGCTGGAGACCGTCGGCACCCGCAGATAAGCCGGCACGCCGGCCTGCTCGGCCAGTTCGCGGTACTCGATATCGAGCTCCACCAGGGTTTCCGAATGCTCGGAGACGAAGGCGATGGGAACCACGATGACCGCCCGGCCGTCGCGTCCCGCCCGCTCGATCTCCGCCTCCGTCGCCGGGCCGATCCATTCCAGCGGGCCGACCCGGCTCTGGTAGCAGACCACCCAATCCAGGTTGACCTCGCCCATGGCCTTCACCACCGCGGCGACCGACTGTTCCACCTGCCACTGGTAGGGATCACCCTTCTCGACAATCTTCTTCGGCAGGCCATGGGCGGAGAACAGCACACGCGGCGGTGCCTCGCTCTCGCCCCCGATCTCACGCAGGGCCTTGCGCAGCCCCTCCACCGAGGCGGCAACGAAGCCGGGCTCGGCCGGATAGCAGCAGAGCGTGCGGCTGGGCGCGTTCACCCCGGCCGCCGTGGCCTCGCGCGCCCACTCCCTCAGCGAGGAGGCCGAGGTGGTGGTCGAAAACTGCGGATAGAGCGGGACCAGCAGAACTTCGTCGGGAGCGTAGTCGGCTACGGCCCGGGCCGCTTCCGACGCCCGTGGATGCCAGTAGCGCATGGCGATGAAGACACGCCATTCGGTGCCCTCGCCATCCTGCCCGTCCAGATCGGCCAGCAGCGCCGCAGCCTGGTCCTCGGTATTGGGGAGGAGCGGCGATCCGCCGCCCAGCTCGCGGTAGATCTCCTGCGCGATGGGGGCCCGCCGCTTGGAAATGACCTTGGCCAGCAGCCAGCGCAACGGTCCCGGAAGGCCGATGATCGCCGGATCGTTGAAGAGGTTGAACAGAAAGGGCTGCACGGCCTCCTGACTGTCCGGCCCGCCGAGATTGAAGAGAACGACTGCGACTTTGCTCATGGGATGGTTCCGCGCCCTATCCGGCATGCTCGGCGCTGAAGGCGTGAATCTGCTCCATCAGGCGGCTGACGTGCTCCGGGGGCGTCTGGGGCACGATGCCGTGGCCCAGATTGAAAACGAAGGGTCCCTGCCCCAGTTCCCGCAGAATGCGGTCAACGGCTGCGGTCAAACCTTCGCCGCCGGCGACCAGCATAATCGGATCGAGGTTTCCCTGAACTGCGACATGGCGCTGCAGTTCCGTGCGGGCCCAGGCGAGCGGCACCGTGGTGTCGAGACCCAGCGCCTGGGCACCGGTCTCCCGCGCGAAATCGACGTACAGCAGGCCTGCACCGCGGGGAAAGAGGATGACCGGGACCTCCGGCCGCTCCCGCCGCAGGCGGGCTGTCAGCGTCTTCGCGGGCTCCAGGCACCATTCGCGAAAGGCGGCCTCCGGCCAGACGCCGGCCCAGGAATCGAAGATCTGCACGGCCTCCGCACCGGCGTCGATCTGGGCGATGAGATAATCTCCGGTGGCGTCGACCAGAAGATCGATCAGGCGCCGGAAATCCTCTGGCGCGCCATAGGCCCAGCGTTTCCCGGCCGCGAAGTCCTTGCTGCTTCCGCCTTCCAGCATATAGCTGGCAACCGTCCAGGGGGCGCCGGCAAAGCCGATCAGCGCGACCTCTTTCGGCAGGCTCTCGCGCAGGCGCCGCACCGTCTCGTAGACCGGTGCCAGGGCCGCATGCAGGCCGTCTTTGGACAGCCGGTCGAGACCGGCCGCCGTCTCGATCGCCTCCAACCGGGGGCCGACACCCTCTTCGAACCAGACCTTCTGCCCCAGAGCGTGGGGAACCACCAGGATATCCGAGAACAGGATCGCCGCGTCGAAACCGTAGCGCCGGATTGGCTGCAGCGTGATCTCGACCGCCAGATCCGGCGTGAAACAGAGGTCCAGGAAGCCGTCGGCCTCGGCCCGCAGCTTGCGGTATTCCGGCAGATAGCGCCCGGCCTGGCGCATCAGCCAGACCGGGGGTCTCGGCAGAGTTTCGCCGTTCAGGGCGCGCAACAGCAGTTTTTCGTCGGTTTGCGTCACTCGGCCTCGTTGCGGGAAAGGAAGTCCGTGGAGAGTGTTCTGAGGGTTCCGCGATAGCGAAATGTAAGGAGCCAGAACAGACAAGATGGCCTTTTCCGCAGGCTTGGCAAAGCCCCCTTCTTCCAAAAAAGAATCTTAAAAGGGTTTTGGATTTTGTTGTTTATCCCTGTGAGAGTCGGGGATCTGCGCTTTGCCGGAAGTTGTCCCGAGAGTCGTCCGCAAGGGGCCGGCAGCCGCCCCCGTTCTGTGCACGAGCATGGCACAAGCAGTCCGAAGGGGCGGTTATCCGGCGGCTTGCGCGAACCCGGTAAGCAGGGGATAACGGGGAAAACCCCGGCGGCCAGGGTGCCGTTGTGGGGTTTTCGGCTGTTGTGGGTGTCTGTGGTTCACAAGGGAAGACTCGTCTGACGGATTGCAGGCCAGGCGTGATGAAAATCCGCCCTGGCCGGGGCGACTCGGATTTTCCCCCGGTTTTCATCCCGGCTGCACAGGTCATACACAGAATCGCCGCCCGGACCGGCGCGCGGCTGGTCCGCCCCGGGAGGTCCATCTGGCGGCGGTGCGAGGAGAGGGGCAAGGAGAGGCCGGATGGCGACCCATCATCTGCATCTGGTGTCGGACTCGACCGGCGAGACGATCAACTCCGTCGCGCGGGCCTGCCTGGTGCAGTTCAGTGGCGTGGAGCCGGTCGAGCATGTCTGGAGCCTGGTGCGCACCCGCGGCATGATGAACAAGGTGGTCAGTCAGATCGAAGCCCATCCCGGTCCGGTCCTGTTCACTCTGGTCAACCACAGTCTGCGCGATCAGCTCACCAGTTGCTGCATGCAGCTCGGGGTGCCCTGCATTGCCATTCTCGATCCCGTGATCCACACCATGGCCAATTATTTCGGCGTCGAGATGAAAGGCACACCGGGGCTGCAGCACGCCCTCGATGCCGAGTACTTCGGGCGCATGGATGCCATGACCTTCGCGCTCACCCACGATGACGGCCAGCACTGCAGCGACCTGGCCAAGGCGGACATCATTCTGGTCGGCGTTTCGCGCACCTCGAAGACGCCGACCTGCATGTATCTGGCCAACCGCGGCATCAAGGCGGCGAACATTCCCGTGGTGCCCGGCTGCCCGATTCCGGATGAACTGCTGCAGGCCGACGGGCCGCTGATCATCGGGCTCACCAAGGATCCGGCGCGCCTCGTCCAGGTTCGCCAGAACCGCCTGCGCATGCTCACCGACGACCGCCAGGAGACCGACTACGTGAACCTCGAGTCGGTGCGCGAGGAAATCGCCCAGGCGCGGCGCTTCTGCGTCGAACACGGCTGGCCGCTGATCGACGTCACGCGGCGGTCGATCGAGGAAACGGCTGCCACCATCATGAGCTACTACGCGCGGCACATCGGCGGCGAACCATGAAGAGGCCGTCATGACGGCGGGTGCGAAAACGGCGAATGCGACACCGGCTGGCGCGCCGGTTCTGATGGCGGAAAACGCACCGCAACTCATTCTTGCTTCCGGCAGCGCGACACGGGCGGCACTCTTGACGGCGGCCGGGCTCCGCTTCACGGCCCGGGCCGCCGCGGTGGACGAGGCCGCGGTCAAGGACTCGCTGCAGGCCGAGGGGGCGACAGCGGCGCAGACCGCCGAAACCCTGGCCGAGTTGAAAGCCCAGCGGGTCGCCGCCGGCCATTCCGGCGCCCTGGTCATCGGCGCCGACCAGATGCTCTCCTGCAACGATCTGTGGTTCGACAAGCCGCCGGACCGCGACCACGCCGCCGCCCAGCTTCGCGCACTCAGCGGCAAGACCCATGAGCTTTCCACAGCCGTCTGCGTGGTGCGCGACGGCGGCCGGCTCTGGCACCACAACGCCGTGGCGCGCCTGACCATGCGCAGTCTCTCCGATGCGTTCATCGAGGCTTACCTCGAGGCCTGCGGTCCGGAGGTCCTCGGCTCCGTCGGTGCCTATCAACTGGAAGGCAGGGGCGCTCAGCTCTTCACCCGGGTCGAAGGGGACTTCTTCACCGTGCTCGGCCTGCCGCTGCTGCCGCTGCTCGACTTCCTGCGCGCCAACAAGGTGCTGTCGTCATGATCCTGAGCGGCAAGGCGGCCCTCGCCGGGGTGATCGGCTGGCCGGTCGGACACTCCCGCTCGCCGCGTCTGCACGGCTTCTGGCTGGACCACTACGGCATCGACGGCGCCTACCTGCCCCTGCCGGTGGCACCGGAGAACCTGGAGAGCGCTCTGCGCGGCCTGCGCGATGCGGGCTTCCGCGGCCTGAACGTCACGATCCCGCACAAGGAAAGCGTGATGGCGCTCTGCGACCGTGTCGACGATGCCGCGCGGCGCATCGGTGCGGTCAACACGCTGGTCTTCGGTGCCGACGGCATCAAGGGATCCAACAGCGATGCCTTCGGGTTCTTCGAGAACCTCAAGGCGGCAGCGCCGGACTACAATGCGGCGAGCGGCCCTGCCCTTCTGCTGGGCGCGGGCGGCGCGGCGCGGGCGGTGGCGGTGGCGCTTCTGGATGCCGGTCTCGCGGAACTGAGGATCTGCAATCGCAGCCCGGAGCGGGCCGAGCGCCTTGCGGCAGAGCTCGGTTCCAGGGTGAAGGTCGTGTCCTGGGACGATCGGGCTGCAGCCCTCGACGACCTCGGCCTTCTGGTCAACAGCACCTCCCTCGGGATGACCGGCCAGCCACCGCTGGCATTGGACCTGAACCGCCTGGCCGAAGGCGCGGTGGTCTACGATCTCGTCTATGCGCCCTTGGAAACGCCACTCCTGGCGGATGCCCGGGCACGTGGCGCGCGGGCCGTTGACGGACTCGGCATGCTGCTGCATCAGGCGCGCCCCGGCTTTGCCGCGTGGTTCGGTGTCGAGCCGAAGGTGACGGCGGCGCTGCGCGACTTCGTTCTGCAGGACGGCTAGACGGCATGCTGGTGATCGGTCTCACCGGGTCCATCGGGATGGGCAAGTCCACGGCGGTGGGCATGCTGCGCCGGCTCGGCCTGCCGGTCCACGATGCCGATGCCGCCGTCCACGCCCTGATGGCCAAGGGCGGCGCTGCGGTCGCCGCGGTGGAGGCGGCCTTTCCCGGCGTCGTGGTCGACGGCGCCGTGGACCGCCAGCGCCTCGGCGACCGGGTGCTGGGCGACGCGGCGGCCCTGCAGCGTCTCGAGGCGATTCTCCACCCCCTGGCGCGGGCCAGCGCGCGGCGCTTCCTCGCCAAGCAGGCCCGCCTGCGCCGGCCCTTGGCGGTGCTGGACATTCCGCTGCTGTTCGAAACCGGCGGCGAAGCGCTCTGCGACGTCGTGATTGTGGTCTCCGCACCGGCGGCGACACAGCGCCTGCGCGTGCTGGGCCGCCCCGGGATGACCGAAGCCCGCTTGCAGGCGGTGCTCGATCGGCAGATGCCGGATGCCGAGAAGCGCCGGCGCGCCGACTTCGTGGTGCAGACGGGGCTCGACAAGGCCCACAGCTTGAACCAGCTGCGCCGCATCGTCACACTGTTGCGCGCAGGTGCCGAAGCGGCAGGGCGGCCGCGGCCGCTGCGCGAGATCATCGGGAGATACGGCTGATGCGGGAAATCGTGCTGGATACCGAGACCACCGGGCTGGACCCGGCGGCGGGCCACCGGATCGTGGAAGTGGCGGGCCTCGAGCTGCTGCACCACGTTCCCACCGGGCGCACCTTCCGGGAGTACATCAACCCGGAACGGGACATGCCGGAGGAAGCGGAGAAGATCCACGGTCTGAGCAGCACTTTTCTGGCCGACAAGCCGGTCTTCGCCCAGATCGCCACGGCCTTCCTCGATTTCATCGGCGATGCCAAGCTGGTCATCCACAACGCCCAGTTCGACATGAAGTTTCTCAATGCCGAACTGAAGGCTGCCGGCATGGACACCCTGCCCGGCGACCGCGCCGTCGACACCGTCGCCATGGCGCGCAAGCGTTTTCCCGGCGCCCAGGTCAGTCTCGACGCGCTCTGCCGGCGCTTCGAGATCGACAACTCCGCGCGCACCTTTCACGGCGCGCTTCTGGACTGCGAACTGCTGGCGGAGGTCTATCTGGAACTCTCAGGGGGGCGTCAGCCCGGTCTGACCCTGGAGGGTCAGCAGCCGCGGCGCGCGGCGGTCTCCCCCCTGGCCCGGGACGCGCGGCCGCCGCGCCCGCACAGTGCTTCGCCGGAGGAGAAAGCGGCCCACGAAGCGATGCTCGCCAAGCTCAGCGACCCGCTCTGGCGCCAGTAAAGGCTGCGCTGACCGGACCCTGTCGGCAGGGCTGTACTGTGATGGCGTGAAGTAGGGTCAGGCCTGGCCGTTGGCCGCCGTGTTCTCTTCGGCGCCCGCGTCCCCGCCATCGCCTTCCGCCGGAGCAGCCGCTTCCGTCCCGCCACCCTGGGTGTCTCCCTGGGAGTCCCCCTGGGCGTCCCCTTGAGTGCCGGCCTGGCCTCCCGCGGCGGCCATCTTGCGGCTCACGTACATCTGGTGGAAGTCGATGGGGTTCATGATCAGCGGCGGAAAGCCGCCGTCGCGGGTGTCGTCGGCCAGAATGGCGCGGGCGAAGGGAAAGAGGAAGCGCGGCACTTCGATCATCAGCATCTGTTCGCGCACCGCCTCTTCCAAGCTCTCGGCCAGGGTGACCACGGCGGCGTAGTGCAGATCGATCTGGAAGGCCGAGATCTCGCCGATCTTCGCGCTGGCTTCCAGCCGCAGCGCCACCTCGTAGAGGCTGCCCTGCAGATGCGTCGGCGTCACCTCGACGTTGATGTTCAGCTGCGGGCTTTCCTCGCGCATCTTGCCGTAGATGCCGGGCGCATGAGGGTTTTCGAAGGAATGATCCTTCACGTATTGGCTGTTGATGGTCAGCGGTGCCTGCTGCGCGGCTTCTTCGGCCATATGCGCCTCCTCTCAAACTGGGCGGGCTTGGCTATCACGGATTTTCGCCCCGCACAACCAAGGCAGCCCCAGCAACTCAGGCGGTCCAACGGGGGCGGCGCCAGGGAACCTGGGTTGCCGTCCGCCCGCCCGTCACGGCGGCGCGGCCTGGGGGGCTGCCCGGCCCTTAGAAGGCGCCCGAAACGAGCCCCGCGTCGGGATCGAAGCGCAGGGCCACGCCGTTTCCGACCGCTTCGCCGGTCAGGCCGCGGATAAAGCCCCAGTGGCTCACGATCAGCAGATCGTCCCACTGGCCGTCATCCAGCACGGCGCGGCGAAAGCCCTCGCAGCGCACGGCCAGCGCTTCCTCGGTTTCCTCTTCTTCCGGCCACCAGCGTTCCGCCAGATCGCCGAAGCTGAAGTGCGGCCAGCGTTCGTTCAGGGCGCTGCGGTGGCTGCCGATGTCGCAGGTGAAGAAGTAGCGCTCGCGCACCCGCGGGTCGATGGTGACCGGCAGCCCCAGGGCCGCGGCGATGATCTCCGCCGTGTGCAGGGTGCGCCAATAGGGGCTGGCGACAATGCGGCTGACCCCTTGGTTCTTCAGGCTGTCGGCGGCGGCCTGGGCCTGGCGCTCACCCTCCTCGGTCAGGCCCGGATCCTCGATGCCCGGATCGATGCGCGTCTTGGCAAAATGCACGTTGAAGTGCGACTGGCCGTGGCGCACCAGGATCATGGCTCCAGCCTCCGCGGTCCGTCGTTGCGCCGGTCTTGGGCGCCGTCCCGAGGACTCTCCGGGTCTGAGTCGCGCCGCCGGCCGGGCCGGTAGGGCCGGTCCAGATCGTCCACCTCCTCGAAATCGCCGTCGATGACCGTCGAGCGGCGGTCGCCGTCCGGCCGCGGCGGGCCGCCCCGCTCCCAGGAGTTGGGATTAACCTCCTGACCGTCGACGAAGATACGGGTGCGCCCCTGGCCGCCGCGCGCGGCGAGGCGCTGGCCGATGAAGCGCCGCAGAAGCTCGCGAAACGGCGGGACGAAGAGCAGCAGTCCCAGGGCATCGGTCACGAAACCGGGCACCAGCAGCAGCGCACCGGCCAGCACCAGGCAGATCCCCTCGAACATTTCCCGGGCCGGCACCTGGCCTTGATCCATCTGGGCGCGGGCGCGCAGCAGGGTTGCCAGACCCTGTGCCCGCAGCAGCAGGCTGCCGGCGATTGCGGTTGCGACGGTCGCGGCGATGGTCGGCCAGACGCCCAAGGCGCTGCCAACCTCAATAAAGACGGCGATTTCCAGCAGCGGCAGCCCAATAAAGACAGCCAGAAGGACCAGGGCCATACTTGCTCTTTCTGCAGCAGTTGCCTACATAATGCTCATAAATGGTGTGGCGAGGCCAGCCGCGCCAGATTACCTCTGTCCAGTGGCCTGACGAACTGACGGCCCCACGAAGCGGCGCACCTCACAGAATGCGAATCGGATGAGCGACGGCAGCCTGTTAGAAATTGTCCTCCTCGCTGCCGTTGCGGCGTTTTTCATCTTCAAACTGCGCTCGGTCCTCGGCAAGCGCACGGGACACGAAAAACGGGATTTCGATCCCTTCAGTCAATCCCCGCGCGAAAGCGAGAGCGAGGAGGAGAAGGTGATCCAGCTTCCGGACCGCGGCAAGGGACCGCGAATCAACCAGGACGAACTCCTCGAACAGACGGAAGCCGAGCAGATGGCCGCCGAAAAGACACCGTCCGGCGAGGACGACCCGCTGGCGGCCGGCGTCACCCAGATCCGCCTGGCGGACCGGGATTTCGATCCCGATCAGTTCGCCTCCGGCGCTCGTGCCGCTTTCGAAATGATCATCGCCGCCTTCGCCGCGGGCGACACCAAGACCCTGCGGCCGCTTCTGGCCAACGATGTTTACGGCGACTTC
The DNA here is from genome assembly GCA_001657395.1 of Rhodospirillales bacterium BBD 1991-14. Taxonomy (GTDB): domain Bacteria; phylum Pseudomonadota; class Alphaproteobacteria; order Kiloniellales; family Kiloniellaceae; genus Pelagibius. Next base: position 340,358 of record LYSY01000002.1, read on the forward strand.
TCCGGCGCCATCAAGGAGCGCGAGGCCAACAAGGAAACCCTTGAGACCACGCTCATCGGCATCACCTCGGCCGATCTGATCGAAGCCGAGATGCAGCAGAAGACCGCCTTCGTGACGGTGAAGTTCGTCTCCGAGCAGGTGAATGTCACGCGCGATGCGGAGGGGCTGATCGTCGACGGCAACCCCAACGAGGTGTCCACGATCACCGACATCTGGACCTTCGCCCGCAACACCCGCAGCCGCGACCCCAACTGGGCGCTGGTTGCCACCCGCAGCCCCAACTGAGCGGTTTGCCTGCGTGAGGCGGGGCGGCGGCAGGCGGTATCTTTCGAACAGCCTGAATGTGCGGTTCGCCGGGCTTCTGGCCGCGGCGTTCGCGCTGACACTTGCCGCCTGCAGCGGAGAGACCCCGAAAGAAGACAGCACGGAGCGGGCGCCGGCCGAACAGCCGCCGCAAGCCGAGACACCGCAAGCCGAGACTGCGGCACCGGAGGCGCCGGCGCTGCTGCTGACCCCGGTGGGCTTCGACGCTCTGCCGGACTGGACCGCGGACAGGCCCGGCGAGGCCCTGCCCGCGCTGCTTAAATCCTGCGGCCGCCTGACGGTGCAGCCCCCCGAACGCGCCGTCGGGCCCGACGGGCTGGCCGGCACGGTCGCCGACTGGAGCGTGCCCTGCGCCGCCCTGGCCGCCGCCGATGCTGAAGACGACACTGCCCTGCGGCGCCTGCTGGAAGAGCACTTCCGGCCCTTCGCCGTGTCCGACGCCGGCGACACCGCCGGGCTCTTCACCGGCTATTACGAGGCCGAGCTCCAGGGCACGCGCGATCCTTCCGCGCCCGGCGCGACCCCGCTCTACAAGGTGCCGGCGGATCTGGTGACCGTCGATCTCGGGCGCTTCCGCGCCGACCTGCGCGGCGAACGTCTGGTCGGCCAGGTGCGGGACGGGCGCCTGGTGCCCTATCTCACCCGCGAGGAGATCGACGGCGGCGCGCTCGACGGCCAGGGGGCGGAGCTGCTCTGGGCCGCCGACCCGGTGGACGTCTTCTTCCTGCATGTCCAGGGGTCCGGGCGCGTGGTCTATCCCGACGGCAGCGTCACCCGCGTCGGCTTTGCCGGGTCCAACGGCCACTCCTTCTATGCCATCGGCCGTGCCCTGATCGCCGAAGGCCTGGTCTCCCGCGAGAAGGCCTCCATGCAGTCGATCCGCGACTGGCTGCGGGCCAATCCGGAAAAGGCGCGCGAGGTCATGCAGCGCAACGCCCGCTACATCTTTTTCCGCGAGATCGAGGGCGAGGGGCCGATCGGCGCCCAGGGTGTGCCCCTGACTGCCGGCCGCAGCCTGGCGGTGGACTCCAAGCTCCTGCCGCTGGGCGTTCCGCTCTACCTCGACACCACCTGGCCGGCGACCGACAGGCCGCTGCGCCGCCTGATGGTCGCCCAGGACGTCGGCAGCGCCATCAAGGGCGCTGTGCGCGGCGACTTCTACTGGGGCTCCGGCGAGCCTGCCCTGGCCGAAGCCGGGCGCATGAAACAGACCGGCCGCTACTACCTGCTGCTCCCCAAGGCCGTCGCCGAACGGCGGCAACGGGCCAGCTAGAGGCCTTTCAGGCGAAAAAACCCCTCGCACAATAACGGGTAACGGGAGTTTCGGCTGGCCAGCCGGCAGACGGCGGCGCTACCTTGAGGCTGCCCAGCTGGCGAAGGGCTGTTCTTTCGAGGGAGCGTGGTCGCGGTGAAGTTCAGGGGATGCAGAATTGGAGCGCGCAGGGTCGGTCCTGCGGGGTCGCTGGCCGCCATGATGCTCCTGGTGGTCGTCCTGTCCGCCTGCGCAGGCTCCTTTGACGCCAGCACCGCCACGCAGTTCGATGCCTCCAGCGACACGGCCATCGTTCTTGTCGGGACCAGCGTAAGCCGGCCGCAGGACAAGGGGGTCGGGGTTGTCAGGAGGCTGGAAACCTATTGGCAGGAGTATGACCCCTCCACCCTTCGTTTGCAGCCGGAGGGTGAGAGCTTCCTGACGCGGGTCAGCGCGGGCGCTGTGTCCGATCCCCAGTACCTGATCCCGACCGTCTCCGTCCTCCAGGTCGATCCCGGATCCTATGCGCTCATTGGGGCGGGGTTCCCCCACCTGATGACGCTGTACGTGCCTCCCAAGGACACAATGACCCAGCGCGACAGCCGCGGCCGGCTGCAAAGCTGGACCCACACCGTCGACCCCAGGCGGCACATCGACCCCGAAGCCGACGTTGACCCCAGGGGCAACGTCCTGTTCTCCGTGGAGCCGGGACAGATCCTCTACATCGGACACTTTACGTTCGAGAAGTGGAGCTACATCGACAGCCTGCGCTCGGTGGACTACTCCCTCGACGAAGAGGCGGCCCGGCAAGTCCTGGAAGGCTTCCCGGGCATCTCCGGCGAGATGATCACCCTCGACCTGCAGAACCCGGCGCAGTCGGTCTCCCGCTGAGCGTCTTGGTTCTGCGCTGTCGCTTGCTTTTGCGAAGTGGTAATACCATTATCGCAGCCAGGAAACGGCACCACTCCATAGAACCGTTTTGATAAGGGTCCGAACGCCAAGTCTCGACCCGGGAGAGAAAGGACGGCTCATGGCAGAACAAGCGCAGCGCGTCGGACTTTTCGTGACCTGTCTGGTCGACCTGATCCGCCCTTCGGTGGGCTTTGCGGCGGTGAAGCTGCTGGAGCGGGCGGGCTGCACGGTGGAGGTGCCGCGGGCCCAGACCTGCTGCGGCCAGCCGGCCTACAACTCCGGCGACCGCGCCGACACCCGCGCCATCGCCGAGCAGGTGATCGCCGCTTTCGCCGGCTTCGACTACGTTGTGGCGCCCTCCGGCTCCTGCGCCTCGATGATCAAGAAGCACTACCCCGGCCTCTTTGCTGACGATCCGCCGCTGCGGGCCAAGGCGGAGGACCTGGCCGCTCGGACCTTCGAGCTGGTCTCCTTCCTCACCGACGTCCTGGGCGTGGAGGCGGTGGAATCCTCCTTCTCCGGCGCCGTCACCTATCACGATTCCTGCTCCGGCCTGCGCGAGCTGGGGGTCGAGACCCAACCCCGCAAGCTGCTGAACAACCTGCCGGGGGTGGAGATCCGCGAGATGGAGGAGTCCAACGTCTGCTGCGGCTTCGGCGGCACCTTCTGCGTGAAGTACCCGGACATCTCCAACAAGATGGTGACCAACAAAGCCGACTTCGTGGCGGCCAGCGGCGCCGGCACGCTGCTGGCCGGCGATCTCGGCTGTCTCATGAACATGGCCGGCAAGCTGCAGCGCCAGGGCGCGGCCGTTCAGGTGCGCCACGTGGCCGAGGTGCTGGCCGACATGGCCGACGGCCCCGCCATCGGCGAGCCGGACCCAGGGTCCGAGCGGGAAAAGAGCGGGAGCGCGGCCTGATGCAGAGCAGTTCCCCCGCCTTCAAGGACAATGCCCGCGCGGCCCTGGCCGACCAGACGCTGCAGAAGGCGCTGAAGAACGTCAAATCCGGCTTCATCGGCAAGCGCGCCAAGGCGCGCGAGCGGCTGCCGGAGTTCGACGACCTGCGCGATGCCGCCCGCGACATCAAGAACCACACCCTGGCCAACCTGGACTTCTACCTGGAGCGCTACGAAGAGAAGGTCCAGGCCAGCGGCGGCCAGGTGCACTGGGCGGCCACGGCGGAGGAGGCGCGCGCGGCGATCCTGAAGATCTGCCGCGACGTCGACGCCAAGGTGGTGACCAAGGGCAAGTCCATGATCTCCGAGGAGATCGCCCTCAACCAGCACCTCGAAGGGGCGGGGCTGGAGGTGGTGGAAACCGACCTCGGCGAATACATCATCCAGCTCCGCAAGGAGGTGCCCAGCCACATTATCGCGCCGGCGGTCCACCTCACCAAGGACCAGATCGAGGCCGACTTCCGCCACCACCACGACAAGCTGCCGGCCGAACGGCCGCTCTCAGAACCGGTGCAGCTTGTCGCCGAGGCGCGCCAGATGCTGCGCCAGCGCTACCTCGACGCAGACGTCGGCATCACCGGCGCCAACTTCCTGGTGGCGGAGACCGGCACCTCCATCATCGTCACCAACGAGGGCAACGGCGATCTGACCCAGACCCTGCCCAAGGTGCACATCGTCATCGCCAGCCTGGAGAAAGTCGTCCCCAACCTGGAGGACGCCACAACCATCCTGCGCGTGCTGGCGCGCTCGGCGACGGGGCAGGAGTTCTCCGCCTACACCACCTTTTCGACGGGGCCGCGCCGGCCGGAAGATCCCGACGGACCGGAGCAGTATCACGTCATCCTGCTGGACAACGGGCGCAGCCAGATGCTCGGCAGCGAGTTCCAGGACATGCTGCGCTGCATCCGCTGCGGCGCGTGCATGAACCACTGCCCGGTCTACCACTCGGTGGGCGGCCACGCCTATGGCTGGGTCTATCCCGGCCCGATGGGGGCCGTGCTGACCCCCAGTCTGATCGGCGTCGACGAGGCGGGCCACCTGCCCAACGCCTCCACCTTCTGTGGGCGCTGCGAGGCGGTCTGCCCCATGCGCATCCCCCTGCCGCGGATGATGCGGCATTGGCGCGAGCGCGAGTTCGAGCGGCACCTCAGCCCCAAGGCGGTGCGCTTCGGGCTGGCCGCCTGGGCCTTCTTCGCCCGCCGGCCCGCGCTCTACCACCGGCTCATGGGGGTGAAGATGCGCCTGCTTGCCGCCTTCGGGCGCAACCAGGGGCGCTTCAACGCCCTGCCCTTTGCCGGGGGCTGGACCAGGCACCGCGACTTCCCGGCGCCGGAGGGCAAGACCTTCCAGCAGCTCTGGGCCGAGCGGCAGCGCGGCGGACCCGCCTCGTGAGCACCTCCCGCCAGCATATCCTGGGGGCGCTGCGCCGCTCCCTGCAGCGCGACCAGCCGAGCGCCGAGGAGCGCAAACAGCTCGAAGCGCGCCTCGCCGATCCACAGGCGGGGCTGGTGCCGGCCCGCGGGCAGCGGCCCCATGCCGAACAGCTCGACCTGATGGAGGAGATGCTGCGCGAACTGGCGGCGACGGTGGTGCGGCTGGACGATGCGGACCAGGTACCCCAGGCTGTGGCCGACTACCTGAAGGGCGAGAACCTGCCGCCGCAGGTGCGCCTGGCGCCGCGCGGCGATCTGCGTGCCCTGCCCTGGTCCGACCAGCCGCTTCTGGAGGTCACCGAAGGCCCGGCGCGCGAGCCCGACACCACGGCCGTGACCGGCGCCTTCGCCGGCATTGCCGAGACCGGCACGCTGATGATGGCCTCCGGCCCCGAGGCGCCGATCACGCTGAACTTCCTGCCGGAGAACCACATCGTGGTGCTGCGCGGCTCACAGGTCGTCGGCGCCTATGAGGAAGCCTGGGCGCAGCTCCGCCGGCGCTTCGGCCCGGGTGCCATGCCGCGCGCGGTCAACATGATCACCGGGCCCTCGCGCACCGGCGATATCGAGCAGACCATCCAGCTTGGCGCCCATGGGCCGCGGCGCCTCCACGTGCTGCTGATCGATGATGCCGGCCCGGACGAAGCTGCGCGCTCCGGCGCTTCCCCGAATAGCCTCAATGGGGATGGCAGCGATGGGCCGCAAGCCTAAGGACCCTAAGGCGCCCCCGGCCAAGAAGGGCGCACTCTCCCCGGAAGACCGCCAGCTTTGGAGCCATGTGACGCGCCAGGCCGAGCCGCTGGCCGGGCGGGACCGGCTATGGTCCCTGGCCGATGCGTTGCGCGGAAGCGAGGGCCGTGATGGAACGCGCGCGGCACCCCGCGCATCCGCCGGTCCCGAGGGAACACGCGCGCGGCTTTCAAAGGGGACGGCCGCGCAGGCGCCGGCCCAAACCCCCGCCGGACCCAAGCGGCCGGCGCCCCCGCCGCTGGTCCACGGCGCGCGCGACGGGCTCGACCGGCGCAAGGCGGAGCGGCTGCGCCGCGGCAAGCTGCCCATCGAGGCGACCCTCGATCTGCACGGCCTGCGCCAGGCCGAGGCGCACCGCCGTCTCGAGCACTTCCTCGCCGACTGCCAGGCCGCCGGCAAGCGCTGTGTGCTGGTGGTCACCGGCAAGGGCGCGACCCGGGCCGAGCCCGGCGTGCTGCGCAGCGCCCTGCCTTTGTGGCTGAACCAGTCGCCCAACCGCGAACGGGTGCTGTCCTTCGATTACGCCCAGCAGAAGCACGGCGGCACCGGGGCGGTCTACATCCTGCTGCGCCGCCGGCGCTGAAGGCCGCTGCCGGGCTGGCCCACCGACAATCGATGCGGCTCGCACTGGCACTCTATTGCCAACTCCCAATCGTCACCCTCGGACTTGTTCCGAGGGTCCATGGAACCGCAGGACCGGGCCTTTCCGGGAAAGCTCCGGTTTCGCCTAACGATGGATGCTCGGGTCAAGCCCGAGCATGACGATCAAGTAAGGATGCAGGCGCCTGGTGCGCCGTTGACCCTGTTTGCCGCCCCGGCACGCGGGAATCGCCTTGCCGGGGAAAACCCGCTAAACTCCGATCCGGTTATCTTTCCGGGAAAGGGGGAGCCGGTGTGCCGCAGCGTGAGGGGTTGGGTCACGGGTATCCTTTGATGTGCGCTGTGCGTGCCTTCGGGCGGGCCGGGCATCCGGGGCTGCGGCGATGACACCGTTCGGCGAAAAGCTGCGGGCCATCCGCTCCCAGCGCAAACTGGCCCTGAAAGATATGGCGGCCGGGCTTCAGGTCTCACCGGCCTATCTCTCGGCCATGGAGCATGGCCGCCGCGGCAAGCCGAGCCGCCGCTTCGTTCACCGGGTCTGCCAGTATCTCGGCATCATCTGGGACGATGCGGAAGACCTGCAGCGCCTCGCCGATCTCTCTCACCCGCGCGTGGTGGTGGACACCGCCGGCCTCAGCCCGCGGGCGACCCTCCTGGCCAACCTGCTGGCACAGCGTATCGATGCCATGGACGAGGCCGCCCTGGACCGCCTGCTGGCGCTGGTCGACCCGGCCGAAGCGCCGCCGGCCCCGGGCGACGGCACAGAGACAAAGACTTGAGTGCAGACCCACCCACCTCGGATGACGTGGCGCCCGGGGAAACGACACCCGGGGAAACGACGCCTGGGGAAACGACAGCCGGTGAGCCCGGCAAGGCCATCCTGGAGCTGCCGCTGCGTCAGCTCTACGCGTATTGGGCCGGCAAGCGCAGCGGGCGGACTTGGCCCGCGCGGGCGGACATCCTGCCCTCGGAGATCCCGGCGATCCTGCCTTTCGTCGTGCTGGCCGACGTGCTGGAAGACGGTGTGTCGGAAGGGGGGCGGCATTTCCGCCTGCGGTTGGTAGGCACCGACGTCGCCTTCGGCATCGATCCCACCGGGCAGTTGCTGCACGAGGCGGTGCCCGAAGGGCCGTACCGTGCGCACGTCACAGCGCTGTTTCAGCGCGGCGCCGCCGGCCCGGGGGCGCTCTACAGCCGCACCCGCTACGACTATGCGGATGTCGCGGGTCCGCGCACCATCGCGCGCATCTTCATGCCGCTGGCAACCGACGGAGAAGTCATCGATATGATGCTTATGGGGCAGATGCGCGACCGCCAGATCCGCGCCGACCGTTCCGCCTGGCAGGCCAACCCGCCGACCATCAGCGAGGTGGAGGAGTTTCGTCTGCCTTAGAGCTTTTTGGTCCTGGCTGGACGTGCTTCGGCGACGTCGAGCCGTCTAAAGAATGAACTTGGAGAGGTCGGCGTTCTTGGACAGCTCGCCGACACGTTCCTGCACCAGAGCGGCGTCGATGGTGATGGTCTCGCCGCCGCGGTCGGTGGCGGTGAAGGAGATCTCCTCCAGCAGCTTTTCCAGCACCGTGTGCAGGCGCCGGGCGCCGATGTTCTCGACCGAGGAATTGATCTCGGCGGAGAGATCGGCCAGTGCGTCGATGGAATCCTCGGTGAACTCCAGGGTCACCTCCTCGGTGCCCATCAGCGCCTTGTACTGGCGGATCAGGCTGTTCTCCGGTTCGGTCAGGATGCGCTTGAAGTCGTCGCGGGTCAGCGCGTCCAGCTCCACGCGGATCGGCAGCCGGCCCTGCAGTTCGGCCAGCATGTCGGCGGGCTTGGCCATGTGAAAGGCGCCGGAGGCGATGAACAGCACGTGGTCGGTGCGCACCGCGCCGTGCTTGGTGGCCACCGTCGTGCCCTCGATCAGCGGCAGCAGGTCGCGCTGCACACCCTCACGCGAAACGTCGGCGCCGGCCCGGTCGGAGCGCGCGGTGATCTTGTCGATCTCGTCCAGGAAGACGATGCCGTTCTGCTCCACCGCGGCGATGGCATTGGAGACCACGCTCTCCTCGTCGAGCAATTTGTCGCTCTCCTCGGCCAGCAGGACTTCGTAGGACTCGGCCACGGTCATGCGGCGCTGCTTCTTTCGCCCGCCCAAGGCCTTGCCGAAGATATCGCCCAGATTCAGCATGCCCATGGAGGCGCCGGGCATGCCGGGGATCTCCATGGTCGGCAGCTGCATGCCGCCGCTGTCCATCACCTCGACCTCGATCTCGCGGTCGTCCAACTCGCCCTGGCGCAGCAGGCGGCGGAACTTCTGGCGCGTGTCGGCGCTGGCGTTGGCGCCAACCAGGGCGTCCAACACCCGCTCCTCGGCGTTCAGCTCCGCCTGGGCCTTCACGTCCTGGCGCAGGCGCTCGCGGGTCATGTGGATGGCGATCTCCACCAGATCGCGGATGATCTGCTCGACGTCGCGCCCGACGTAGCCGACCTCCGTGAACTTGGTGGCCTCCACCTTCAGGAAGGGGGCCTGGGCCAGGCGCGCCAGGCGGCGGGCGATCTCGGTCTTGCCGACGCCGGTGGGTCCGATCATCAGGATGTTCTTGGGCAGGATCTCCTCGCGCATCTCCTCCGGCAGCTGCTGGCGCCGCCAGCGGTTGCGCAGGGCGATGGCGACCGCGCGCTTGGCATCGTTCTGGCCGACGATGAAGCGGTCGAGTTCGGAGACGATCTCCCGCGGGCTGAAGAAAGCGCTGTCGGTTTTCTCGGTCATCGGTTTGGGCATCGGTTTGGGCATCGGCTTTGGCGTCGGGTTCAGCATGGTCGGGCCACTCAGGCGTCTGTCGGCGCCGCGGCCTTGGAGGGCAGGCTCTCCACGACGATGCTCTGATTGGTATAGATGCAGATATCGGCGGCGATGCCCATGGCCTTGGTGGCGATGGTCTCGGCATCCAGGCCGTCGACGTCGTGCAGCGCGCGTGCCGCAGCCAGGGCAAAGGAGCCGCCGGAGCCGATGCCGATCAAGCCGTCTTCCGGTTCCAGCACGTCGCCGGTGCCGGTCAGCACCAGCGATGTGGTGCTGTCGGCCACCGCCATCATCGCCTCCAGCCGGCGCAGGTAGCGGTCTGTGCGCCAGTCCTTGGCCAGTTCGACGCAGGCCCGGGTGAGCTGGCTCGGATAGGTTTCCAGCTTGGCTTCCAGCCGTTCGAAGAGGGTGAAGGCATCGGCGGTCGCCCCGGCGAAACCGGCGATGACGTTGTCCTTGCCGAGGCGGCGCACCTTGCGGGCGTTGGACTTCATCACCGTGTTGCCGAAGCTCACCTGGCCGTCGCCGGCGACCACCACCGTGTCGCCCTTGCGGACCGAGAGGATCGTGGTGCCGTGCCAGATCGGGGGATTGGTTTCAGGCATGGACTGTCACATGGGCGAAAGCGCCGCCGGGGTCAAGGCGGATTTCCCGGGGGCAGACCTGCGCCGGCCGGGGGCCTTGAGCGCCTGCCGCGACCCCGCAAAGCCGGCCGACCGGGCCCCTGAACCCGGAAAATCGCCGAAAGACCGCCGAAACCGGGCGGCTCAAGGGTTCTGGCCTTGCCGGGGCCTTCCTGATACAAGGGCGCCTTCGTTTCACAACGGAATGCCAAAGGGGCCCCCGCGGCGGCGGGGCGATGGGACATGCGCAAGGCCACAGTCGAACGCAACACCAAGGAAACCAGGATCAGCGCCAGCGTGAACCTGGACGGCAGCGGAAGCTACGAGATCGCCACCGGGATCGGCTTTCTCGATCATATGCTCGAGCAGCTTTCGCGCCACAGCCTCATCGACATCACGCTGAAGGCCGAGGGCGATCTGCACATCGACGGCCACCACACCACCGAGGACAGCGGCATCGTGCTCGGCCAGGCCGTCGCCCAGGCGCTGGGCGAGCGCCGCGGCATCTGGCGCTACGGCTCCGCCCTCATTCCCATGGACGAAACCCTCAGCCGGGTGGCCCTGGACGCCTCCAACCGCCCCTACCTGATCTGGAAGGTGGCCTTCAGCCAGGACCGCCTGGGCAGCATGGACACCGAGCTTTTCAAGGAGTGGTTTCAGGCCTTTGCCCAGCATGCCGGCCTGACCCTGCACGTTGAGAACCTCTACGGCGCCAACAACCACCATATCGTCGAGTCCTGCTTCAAGGCCCTGGCCCGCGCGCTGCGCGAAGCGATCCAGATCGACCCGCGCAAGGCCGACGCCGTGCCCTCGACCAAAGGCAGTCTCTAGGGGAATTGCGCCACGGCCGCGCGGCCGTGGACACACCGTTTCGGAAGCGTCATGACCGTTGCGATCATCGACTATGGCTCGGGCAACCTGCGCTCGGCCGCCAAGTCCCTGGAGCGGGCCGCCGCCGAGGCGGGCGGCGGGCCGGTGCTGGTAACCGACGACCCCGCCCGGGTGCGCGCGGCCGACCGGGTTGTGCTGCCCGGGGTCGGCGCCTTTGGCGACTGCCGCGCCGGCCTGCACGGCCTGCCGGGCATGGTCGAGGCGCTGGAGGACTTCGTGAGCGCCCGCCAGCGCCCCTTTCTCGGCATCTGTGTCGGCATGCAGCTGATGGCGGAACGCGGGCTGGAACACGGCGTTCACCAGGGATTCGGCTGGATTCCGGGCGATGTGGTGGCGCTGGAGCCTTCGGCTGCGCCCGCCGACACGCCGCTCGGCGAACTGAAGGTGCCGCACATGGGCTGGAACCGCCTGGCCTTGCGGGTGCCGGATCATCCGGTGCTGGCGGACTTGCCGCAGTCTTCTTATGTTTACTTCGTTCACAGCTATCATCTGCGCCCGGCGCAGCCGGACCACCTTCTTGCGACCGTAGATTACGGTGAGGAGGTGACTGCAATCGTCGGTCGTGACAATCTGGTGGGAACCCAGTTCCATCCGGAGAAGAGCCAGGCCGCCGGCCTGAAGCTGCTCGCCAATTTCCTAAGGTGGTGCCCATGACGGTCAGTGATTCCCGTGTAGAGATCTCAATGGACAGGCTGACCGGCTTCCACGGGCCCGACCTTCACGACCTCTGCGATGCCGCCGAGGCGGCGATCCTGGACGGCGGCGGTTTCGGCTGGCTCAGCCCGCCGCCGCGCCAGACCATGGAGACCTATTGGCAGGGCGTGCTTCTGGTGCCGGAACGCGAGCTTTTCGTCGGCCGCCTGGACAACACCATCGCCGGCTCGGCGCAGCTCGTGCGCCCGCCGCGCAACAACGAGGCGCAGAGCCTGACCGGCCAGCTCACCACCTTTTTCGTGGCCCCCTGGGCGCGCGGCCACGGGCTTGCCCCCGGCCTGGTGCGCCAGGTGGAGGATGCGGCGCGCCGCAATGGCCTGCGGGTGCTCAACCTCGACATCCGCGCAACCCAGAAACGCGCCATCGAGGTGGTGGAGCACCTCGGCTACGTGCGCTGGGGCACCCATCCGCACTACGCCTGGGTGCAGGACCGCTGGGTCACCGGCTACTTCTATTACAAGGACCTGATCGGCAACGGCGCGCTGCCCCAAGGCGATTGAGGCGGGGGCGATTGAGGTGTTTGCGCTTCGCGCCGTTTCGGTTCCAGCCCGCTCCCCCTCCCGGCCACCCATAGGATACTGGTGCTGGGTGGCCGGGAGGGGGAGCGGGCCGGTGCCGCGCATTTGAGAAACAAAACCATGATCCTGTTTCCCGCCATCGACCTGAAGGACGGCCAGGCCGTGCGCCTGCTGCACGGCAGGATGGAGACCGCGACGGTTTTCAACGAAGACCCGGCGGCCCAGGCCAAGGCTTTCGCCGAGCAGGGCTTCTCCTGGCTGCACCTGGTGGACCTGAACGGCGCCTTTGAGGGCCGGCCGGTGAACGCCGCCGCGGTGGAGGCCATCCTCGCTGCCGTCGACCTGCCGGTACAGCTTGGCGGCGGCATCCGCGATCTCGCGACCATCGAGCGCTGGCTGACCCTCGGTCTGCGCCGCGTCATTCTCGGCACCGTGGCGGTCAAGAACCCGGCCCTGGTGCGCGAGGCCTGCCGGGCGTTTCCCGGGCGCATCGTGCTGGGCATCGATGCGCGCGGCGGCCGCGTGGCGGTGGAGGGCTGGGCCGAGGTGAGCGAGGTCACCGCCCTCGACCTTGCGCGCCGCTTCGAGGACGCCGGCGCGGCGGCCATCGTCTATACCGACATCGACCGCGACGGCGCGCTCGAGGGCGCCAACGTTGCGGCGACGGCGGAACTGGCGGCGGCTATCTCCACACCGGTCATCGCCTCCGGCGGCGTCGCCTCGCTGGACGACCTCGCCGCTCTGCTTCAGGTGGCCGCCAGCGGCATCGAGGGGGTGATCTCCGGACGCGCGCTCTACGACGGGCGCATCGATCCGTCCTCGGCGCTGGCACTGCTCGCATCCGCCCATGAAGGCACAGGCGACGAAAGGGTTGGCCCATGCTGACAGTCCGCGTCATTCCCTGTCTCGACGTGAAGGACGGACGGGTCGTCAAGGGCGTGAACTTCGTCGATCTGCGCGACGCCGGCGATCCCGTCGAGCAGGCCAAGGTCTACGACGCCGCCGGCGCCGACGAACTGTGTTTTCTCGACATCACCGCCAGCCATGAGAAGCGCGGCATCCTGCTGGACGTGGTGCGCCGTACGGCCGAGCAGTGCTTCATGCCGCTGACCGTGGGCGGCGGCGTGCGCACACTGGACGACATCCGCCAGCTCCTTCTGGCCGGCGCCGACAAGGTCTCCATCAACACCGCAGCGGTAGAGAACCCCGACTTCGTGCGCGAGGCGGCGGAGAAGTTCGGCAGCCAGTGCATTGTCGTCGCGGTGGACGCCAAGAGTGTGAACCCTGGTGACGGCGGCGGTTCAGAGAATACGGACAAGGATACGGGGCCGCGCTTCGAGATCTTCACCCACGGCGGGCGCAAAGCCACCGGCCTGGATGCGGTCGCCTGGGCAAAGCGGCTCTGCGATCTCGGGGCGGGGGAGATCCTGCTGACCTCCATGGACCGCGACGGCACCAAGCAGGGTTACAACCTGCCGCTCACCCGCGCGATCGCCGATGCGGTGCCGGTGCCGGTGATCGCCTCGGGCGGCGTCGGCACGCTGGACCACCTGGCCGCCGGGGTGCGCGAGGGGCATGCCTCCGCGGTGCTTGCCGCCTCCATCTTCCACTTCGGCACCCACTCCATTGCCGAGGCCAAGGCGGCCATGGCGGCGGCGGGCCTGCCGGTCAGGCCGGTTTCCTAGCTTTGTGGACGGTCGCCGGTCTGCGATTTATCCACGCGATTTCCACGGCTTATCCCCTGGATTTCCAAGACCTTTCCCCGGGCAGGCGGCGTGACAGCCCGCACAATACCTGATAGGCCTCAGAGGTCTGGCGCGCCCGGCCCCAAGCCGCCGCTGCCGGGCCAAGCGAAAACCGAAACAACCGACATCCGGACCAAGCAAGGATCTGAGCCCTATGAAGCGCGGCCCCCTCAACGGTTCCGTTCTCGACTGTCTCTATGAGGTGATCGAGGAGCGGCGCGGCGGCGACCCGGAAAGCTCTCACACCGCCAAGCTGTTCGACCGCGGTCTCGACAAGATCGCCCAGAAGGTCGGCGAGGAAGCGGTGGAGACGGTGATCGAGGCGACCCGCGAGCGGCGCCAGGGTGTGATCGACGAGTCGGCCGACCTGCTTTATCACCTGATGGTGCTCTGGGCCGCCAGCGGCGTGAAGCCGAAGCACGTCTGGGCGGCGCTGGAGGGGCGCAAGGGCATCTCCGGCATTGCCGAGAAGGCGGCGCGCGCCAAGAGCTGAGGCGCGCCGCGCACGAGGAGCAAGCGATAAGGAAGAGGGGAGCGGCCATGGCCTACGACGAGAACAACATCTTCGCCAAGATCCTGCGCGGCGAGATCCCCTGCAACAAGGTCTATGAAGACGACCACGTCCTCGCCTTCCACGACATCCAGCCGCAGACCAAGGTGCATGTGCTGGTGATCCCCAAGGGCGCCTATGTTTCCTTCGCCGACTTCTCCGCCAAGGCCTCGGAGGCGGAGATCGCCGGCTTCATCCGTGCCGCCGGCAAGATTGCCAAGGACCTCGGCATCGAAGACGACGGCTACCGCGTGCTGGCCAACACCGGAAACCACGGCCACCAGGAGGTGCCCCACTTCCACCTCCACCTCTTCGGCGGCCAGCCGCTGGGCCGCATGATCAAACCGCCGCAGGGCTGAGGTAGGCCTGCGGTGGCTTCGCTGTTTACCTGCGCAAGTATCACAAGGCCGCTGGCCGATGCTCCTCCCGTCATACTTGGGCTTGACCCGAGTATCCATGGCAGCGGCAATCTCGAATTCCTCCGGTAAGGCTCCAGCGAGCGGCACCAAGGACCCTCGGGTCAAGCCCGAGGGTGACCCGTCAAGGGTGTCCGCGTTCGGCACTGCTCCGTAAACCCTCTCCCCTTGCGGGAGAGGGAGGGTGAGGGGGAAAGTTTCCTGCGATCAGAATCAAAGCGATGCGCCTGGGGTGCAGATACACTTCGATCGGTATCGATGTGTTTACACTTCATTTGCGAGGCCCCTTCCTTGCCCTGCTCCCATGACTCGCCTATCATCGAAATATGTCTGTCGATCCTTCCTTTGCCCTTGTGGGCTCTCTCATCGGCGTGCCGGCGCGGGCCAACATGATGGCGGCGCTGATGGACGGCCGGGCCCAGACCGCCAGCGAACTGGCCTTCGTCGCCGGGGTGACGCCGCAGACCGCCAGCAGCCATCTGGCGAAGCTGACCGAGGCCGGGTTGCTGGCGGTGGAGCGCCAGGGGCGCCATCGTTACTACCGGCTGGCCGGGCCGGGGGTGGCCGAGGCGCTGGAGCCGCTCACCCATCTCACGCCCAACCAGCGGGTGCCGGAACGCAGGCGGGTCCATGCGCGCCGCGTCGGCGAACTGCGCCAGGCCCGCATGTGCTACGACCATCTGGCCGGGCGCCTGGGCGTTGCCATTACCGACTCGCTGGTGAAGCGCCGCTTCCTGCGCCGGGTCGAGAGCGACTTCCGCGTCGGCCCCAAGGGCCGCGCTTTCCTAGAAGATCTCGGGGTCGATGTCGCGGCCGCCGAGGGTCAGCGGCGCCACTTCGCGCGCTGCTGCCTGGACTGGAGCGAGCGTCGCCCACACCTCGGCGGCGCCTTGGGTGCGGTACTTGCCGAGCGCCTGCTCGGCGCAAAGTGGTTGAAGCGTGACCGCAAGTCCCGCAAGGTAATCATCACGGCGGCTGGAGAGGCCGCCCTGCCGCAGGCCTTTCCCGGCATCATCGCCGCGCTCGCCCAGGACGACTGACCCGCCCCGAGAGACTCACTCGCCAGGAACGCAGATCCGACTGGGGCGCCGACGCGCCGGGGATAGCGCCGGGGAGACCAACGCGACACGCTCGGCAGCGGCGGCCGTGACGACAGAAAGGCAAGGGATCATCGCCACCTTCGCATCGAGAGTTGTGCCGAGGCACTTTACGGTCACCAGCGGGCGGGCCGTGCTCGCCGGCGTCGAGGCCGGCGCGGAAGAGGTCTGGGGCCCTGCCGTGGTCTTCCTGCATGCCGGCGTCGCCGACCGCCGCATGTGGCAGGAACAGGTGAGCAGCTTTGCCGAGACCTACCGCGTTGTCGCCTATGACCGGCGCGGCTTCGGCGAGACCCGCTACGACGTCGAACGCTTTTCCCATGTCCACGATCTGCGCGCCCTGCTGGACGATCTGCAGATCCGCAAGGCGGTGCTGGTCGGCTGCTCCCAGGGCGGGCGTGTCGCCATCGACTACGCCCTGACCCATCCGGGCCGGGTGGCCGGTTTGTTTCTCGTCGCCCCGGCGGTGAGCGGACAACCGGAACCAGCGGACTATCCCCCCGCCGTGGCCGCCGTGGTCGATCTGCTGGAAGAGGCCGAAGCGGATGAAGACATCGAGCGCGTGAACGAGTTGGAGGCCTGGCTCTGGCTGGATGGACCGGCCCGCGAGGAGGGGCGCGTCTCCGGCAGGCTGCGCGATCTCTTCCTGGAGATGAACGGCGCCGCCCTCAGGGCCGCCGACCCGGGCGAGCAGAACCCGCCCTCCGGTGCGCCGGCCTACCGGCGCCTTGGCGAGCTCGACCTGCCGGCCCAGGTGGTCTGGGGCGATGCCGACTTCCCCCATGTGCAGCAGCGCTGCAATCACCTCGTTCAGGCCCTGCCCCAGGCCCTCGGCACGGTGATCGCCGGCACCGCCCACCTGCCCAACCTGGAACAGCCGGCTCTCTTCAACCACCACCTGGCCATGTTTCTCGACGGGCTCTGAGCGCTGCTGGCGACCTGTCGCCCGGACCTGCTGCCGCCCGGACTGCTCTAGGCGGCAGCCACCCTTCGCCAGAACACGAAATGCGGGCCGGTCCCCGGGTTCTCGAATTCTCCCCCAACCGCGGCAAAGCCCTGGCGCTCGTAGAAGCGCCGCGCGCCGGTGCGGCCCTGGCACCAGAGGACGGCGCCCGCCGCGCCGCGGCCCGCCAGGCGGCGGGCCAGCTCCGTGACGCCGAAGCCCAGGACCGCGCCGCCCAGCCCGCTGCCCTGCGCCTCAGGGTAAGTCGCCATGGACAGCAGCCGCCAATAGCGCTCGGCCCCATATCCCCGGGCCCCGGCCTCCGCCAGCAGCGCGGTACTGCCGGGTCCGTGCGGCTGTTCGATCTTGAAGCTGGCGGTGCTGACCACCCGTGCATCCGGCGCCGGGCCCGCGCGGGCGCCGACGTGAAAGCGCTCGGCCCCGTCGGCGTAAGCGGCCATGGCGCCCTCGGGCGTCAGCCAAGGGCGCAGCACGGTCTTGCGCAGATCGAAGAGCGCCTCCAGCGGCACCAGGTCGATGCGGTGACCGGCGTGGTCAATGGCGGCACTTTCGTCACCAGGGCGTTCGTCAGCGGATTGCATGGGCCCCGCATAGCGCGCCGGCGCGGCCTGGGCAAGAGTTGGGGGGCAATGTTGGCGGCGGCACGGCCGGCCGCGCAAACGGGCTCAGGCGCTTCTCTTGCGGTCCCTGTCGGCAGTGGCGAAGGGATCGTTCAGGCCCAGGTGCTGGTAGGCCGCCGCGCGGGAGGGAAACATCTCGTAGCTGATGGGGGATCCCCTGAGTTCGGAGATCTTCTCGTAAAGCCGCACCAGCGGCTTTTCCTGCTCGCGCTTAACCGCGAAGAGGGTGCGCGGGTCCTTGCGGTTGCGGGCGTAGCCCCTGGCGACGTCGGAGACCTTGACCAGGGCGGCCATGTCCAGCCCCGAGAGGTCGGCTTCCCAGAGGTCCCAGACGGCGATGCTCGCCGGCCGGGCGCCGTAGTGGGTTTCCATCGCCGCAATGAGGTCCTCTGCCGACACGCTGCCGGCGACGATGAAGAGGGTGAGGTCGGGATCCTTGCTGTGGTACGCCTTAATCTCTGCCATGGGCGCCACCATAGGCGGAATTTCGTTAACCGTTTATGGCCAAAGCGTTTTTTTGGCACACCCACGCAACCAGGGCGGATGGGGCCCCGGCATCCGTCAGGGGGCGCTTGTCGGGCGAGGAATGGTTCTCCGGCGGGGCCTCAGACCCGCACGTTGGCCTGCATGATCGCCAGCATCTCCTGCTCGATCGCGGCCCGGCGCTTGCGCAGTTGCTCGTCGCGCTGTGCCTGGTCCGGGTCTTCGCCGGGGTTCAGCCGGCGGATGTCGGAGGTCAGGGACGCATGGCGCTCGCAGAGATCCTCGAAGTCCGCATCGTTGGCGGAAATCCGCGTCAGCATGTTCTTCATGCGGCTGGCGACAATGTCGAAATAGCTGCTCATCCGACCCCCTCCGGTCTCTTCCGTCTGGCACTCCTGGCTGCCGGCAATATCCCCGGCGAGCGTGGGGACTTTAGCGCCCCGAATGGCGCGAGTCCGCTCTCCCGGCGACACCCAGCACCGTGTTCTCGCCGCCCCGAGAACGCCAATCCACCGCTTTAGCGCCCCGGCAGGCTGCGGCGGTAGGTCAGGGCTTCGGCGATGTGGGGGCGGCGCACGGCCTCGGCGCCTTCCAGGTCGGCGAGGCTGCGGGCGACGCGCAGAACCCGGTGATAGCCGCGCGCGGAGAGCTTCATGGCCTCGGCGGCCTCGGTGAGCAGGCGCCGGCCTTCGCTGTCCGGCGCCGCCACCTCTTCCAGCAACTGTCCGTCGGCTTCGGCGTTGCTGCGCGGGCGCCGCGCGGCCGGCAGCTTCTCGTAGCGGGCGGCCTGGCGGGCGCGGGCGGCGGCCACCCGGGCGGCAACCGCTTCGGAGCCCTCGGCCGGCGGCGGCAGCGAGAGGTCTGCGGCGCTCACCGCCGGCACGTCGACATGCAGGTCGATGCGGTCGAACAGCGGGCCGGAAATCCGCGCCTGATAGTCGGCGGCGCAGCGCGGCGCCCGGGCGCAGGCCTGGGCCGGATCGTCCAGGTAGCCGCAGCGGCAGGGGTTCATGGCGGCAATGAGCTGGACGCGCGCCGGATAGGTGACGTGGGCATTGGCGCGGGCGACGGAGACGCGGCCGGTCTCCAGCGGCTGGCGCAGCGCCTCCAGGGCGCCGCGCTGGAACTCCGGCAGCTCGTCGAGGAAGAGAACGCCGAGGTGCGCCAGGGAGATCTCACCCGGCTTGGCGCGCAGGCCGCCGCCGGCCAGCGCCGGCAGGGAGGCCGAGTGGTGCGGGTCGCGAAAGGGCCGGCGCCGCAGCAGCCCCGCCTCGCCCAGGGTGCCGGCAACGGAGTGGATCATGCTCACCTCCAGCGCCTCGGCGGGCGTGAGCGGCGGCAGGATGCCCGGCAGGCGCGCCGCCAGCATGGACTTGCCGGCCCCCGGCGGCCCGGCCATCAGCAGGTTGTGGCCGCCGGCGGCCGCCACCTCCAGGGCGCGCTTGGCACTCTCCTGGCCCTTGATGTCGGCGAGGTCGAGGCCGTCGGCGGCGCCCTCGGCGAGGCGCGCCTTGGGCGGGCTGAGGACCTGGCTGCCCTTGAAGTGGTTGACCAGCGCCAGCAGCGTGCCCGGCGCCAGGATCTCCAGGCCCTCGGCCCAGGCCGCCTCGCCCCCCTGGGCGGCCGGGCAGATCAGGCCGCGCTCCGCGGAGAGGCTGTGGATCGCCGCCGGCAGCACGCCGGCGACCGGGGTGATGCGGGCATCGAGCGCCAGTTCGCCGAGGGCCGTGTAGCCGGCCATCTCCTCGGCCGGCAGCACGCCCATGGCGGTCAGCAGGCCGAGGGCGATGGGCAGGTCGAAATGGCTGCCTTCCTTCAGCAGGTCGGCCGGTGCCAGGTTCACGGTGATGCGCTTGGGCGGCAGGGCGAGCCCCAGGGCCGTGAGCGCCGCGCGCACCCGCTCGCGGCTTTCCGCCACCGCCTTGTCCGGCAGGCCGACGACGGCGAAGGCCGGCAGGCCGCTGCCCATCTGCACCTGCACGTCGATGTCCAGGACCTCGACGCCGGCAAAGGCGACGGTGGTGATACGGGCGGTCATGGGCGCTTCGGCGTTCCCCCTGATTGACGGCGGCGCGGCTTTGAGCGGACCTCCTGGAGGCCGGGTCCTGCCGCAGCCGCCGTCAATCTAGGGTGGAGGAAGAGGGCTGCCAAGGTCATCTTGGGCCGTGGGCGCCGACGGCCCTTGCGCGCCGCGACTCGTGGCAAAGCAAAGGCAAATTGTCTCAGATCATTTATGGTTAATATCTGTTAGCCTATTCTCATAAGCGAGAAGCTCCGGCCGCTGGGGTCCCGTGAGCCACAACCAAGGCAGGTGGAGGCCTGGAGGGTCATACACTCATCGAGAACAACCGGCATTCCGAACGGAAGCCAAGGCCCTGGTCGCGGTTGGCGGGAGTACGCCAAGGAGACGGTCGTCACACGGGCGTCAGCCCGGTCCCCCCACCAATCAAATGCGTCGTGCAGGAGTAACCAAGCCATGGCAACGGCACGCAAGCAAACCAAGAGCAGCATATCTTCTTCAGGCAGCGGCGAAGGCACCGCCGCTGCCACCCCGGAGGTTCCGAACTACGAGGCGTTTCTCGGTTCCAACGGTGAAAACATCACCGCCGTGATGAGCGCCGGCGAGGCGATGTTCGCCGGTATGGCAGAAGTCAGTCAGGAGATGGTGAATTTCGCCGGCGCGCGCATGCGCCAGAACATCGAGTCTTCGGAAGACCTGATCAAAGCCAAGGGCCCGGAAGAGGTCTTCGACAAGCAATGCACGATCGCGCGTTATGCCGCCGAGCAGTACCTCGAGGAAACCAGCAAGCTGATGGCCATGATGGCCCGCATCACGCAGGAATGCTGGGCCCCGATGGAAAAGCGCACCAAGGCGGCCTTGCACGATATGAACGGGAACAACGGCAACGGGGCGGAGAGCAAGTAGCCGCGCTCTTCCTGTAATCCCGATACCGGTATCTTTCGCACCGGCCGGCCCTGTGCCGGCCGGTCTTCTTTGCGCAGGAAGGGACGCAGCGAGGATTTAACGAAACGCGTCCGGATCTGCGGACTTACATCCGGGGGGCTGTGTGGGCGGCGCCGTGGCGGGCTTCGATCACGTCCCAGATCTCCGCTTCCAGGGAGACGCCGTCGAAGCGGTTGATCTCCTGAATGCCGGTGGGCGAGGTCACGTTGATCTCCGTCATGAAGCCACCGATGACGTCGATGCCGACGAAAACCAGGCCGCGCTCCTTCAGCGCCGGGCCGATGGCCTCGCAGATTTCCAGGTCGCGGCGGCTGAGCTCCGCCTTCTCCGGCCTGCCGCCGACATGCATGTTGGAGCGGGCCTCCCCCTGCGGTGGGACACGGTTGGTGGCGCCGGCCGGGCGGCCGTCGACCAGGATGATGCGCTTGTCGCCGCCGCGCACCTCCGCGAGGTAGCGCTGCACGATGATGGGCTCGCGGTAGAGGTCGGTGAAGAGCTCCAGCAGAGCCGAGAGGTTCTCGTCACCGGGTGCGATGTGAAAGACGCCGGCGCCGCCGTTGCCGAACAGCGGCTTGACGATGATGTCCCGGTGCTCGGCGCGAAAGGCCTCGACCTCCGCACGGTCGCTGGTGATCAGGGTCGGCGGCATCAGCTCCGGGAAATGGGTGACGAAGAGCTTCTCCGGCGCGTTGCGCACGTGCACTGGGTCGTTCACCACCAGGGTCTCCGGATGCACGTGCTCCAGCAGGTGGGTGGCGGTGATGTAGGCCATGTCGAAAGGCGGGTCCTGGCGCATCAGCACCACGTCCAGGGTTGCCAGGTCGACCGCCTCCGGCGTGCCGAGGCTGGCATGGTTGCCCTGCTCGCGGCGCAGCTCCAGGGGCCGCATCCGTGCATAGACGCGCCCGTCGTGCAGGCTGAGGTTCTGCGGCAGGTAGTGATAGAGGCCGTGGCCGCGGCGCTGCGCCTCCAGCCCCAGGGCAAAGGAACTGTCCCCCTCGATATCGATGGTCTCCACCGGATCCATCTGAATGGCGACCGCCAAGCTCATAACCGTTCTTCCCCGTCTTCTGTTGGGTAGTGCCCGCCTGCCGGCCGTTTCAGTTCAGCTTGATGCGCAGTTGCTGCAGCAGGGCGGCGATGTTCTGGCGGTCCGGGTCCGGACCGGCGAGTTCCAGGTAGTGTTCGAACGCCATGATGGCGGCGCGCATGTTGTCGAGGTGGGAGTGCAGGACCCCCGCCTCCTTCCACAGCGCCGCCTTCTCGGGTGCGAACATCAGCATGGTCTCGATGACCTCCAGGGCATCGGCGCTGCGTTCCTGTTGGATCAGCCGCAGTTTGATATTGTTCTGAAGCCGCAACAGGATGTCGCGGTTGCCGACCCTGTCGGTATGCTCGGGACGCAACTCCGCCTCCTTGCCAGCCACGGTCTTCACCAAGCTGCGCAGCGCCGCCGCGTCGCGGACTTCTCCGCCGTTGAAGGGGTCGATGATCGCGCGCTGGCTACCCAGGTCCAGCCGCAGCATGAAGTGCCCGGGAAAGCTCAGACCGCAGACAGCCCATCCCTGCGCGCGGGCGGCGTGCATGTAGAGGATGCCCAACGCGACCGGCAGGCCGCGCCTGCGGTCGATCACCCGCATCAGGTTCGCGTTGTGCAGGTCGTCGTAGCTCTGGCGGTCCCCCTGGTAGCCGTAGCGTTCGACCATCACCTGGTTGAGGATCGCGATCCGGGCGTCCAGGTCGCGGTCGGCGCCGCGGCGGGCCGCCAGGTCCTCCGTATCCCGCGCCAGCAGGGACAGATGGTGGTAGTAGCGCTCCAGCCCCACCTGCGGCCGTTCCAGCGCCGCCAGAAGCAAGGCGGCGCCGGCAATGTCGATCTCGTCATCGCTCTGGCCGCCGAGTTGGCGCAGACGCGATTCGAGGTCCTTGCGGTTGCTTGCCGTAGACCAGCTCATGAGGGGGACCAGCTCATGAATGCGCTCGGGCTTGAAATCTCAAAGGGGGAAGGGCGGGCATGTCACGTCTTTCTTCAGCGGCGGGGGCCTCTTGGCGGCTAAGCCCGTCGGCGGCGCTGCCTCCGCAACGGCTGGCTCTTACTCCGGGTCCGTCTGGCGCGGGGTCAGGAGCTGCGGGCCGGATCGTCCTTCAGCAGAGCATAGCTTACCACGCGGCGGACGTAGGCAATGTCCTTTGCGTGGCCGACCACCCGGTCGAGCTCGGCCTCGGACTGGGCCACGCCCATGATGAAGATCGCCTGGTTCACGGTCTCGATGGAATAGTTGATGGCGGAGACGTCGCGGTCGAACAAGAGAGTGGTGCGAAGCTGGGTCGAAATCCAGGAGTCTCTTGCGGCATCGCTCAGTCCGGAGGTGTCGCTCACCTCGATCTCGTTGATCACCTCCCGCACGCCCGGTGCCTGCCAGGCCAGACGGACCGCTTCAACGCGCTGCTCGGGCTGTGCGACATTGCCGCTGAGGAGCACGCGCTGCTCCTGCACCTGCAGGTTCACCTTGCGGAACATCTCCTCGTCGGCCTTGAACCAGAGGTCGTTAATGGCCAGGCGGATCTCGGTGTCCGCGACGCTGCGGCGAAAGCCCTTTTCGGTCTGCGCCGCGGTCACGCCCACGGCGCCGGCACCAGCCGCCGCCCCCCAGACGCTGCAGCCCGCCACAGCCATGCCCGCAAAGGTCACGGCCGCCAGCACCGCCAAGCTGCGCCTGGCACGACCGGCCCCCGCCCGGTCGCTTCCCGTCAAGCTCATCTGTCGGATTCTCCCGCGAATCGGATCACTTGGGCGACTTTGCTCTGCTAATATGGCAATCTTGTGTCGCTTCGCCAGGCGTCTTTTTCGTGCCGCAGCGGCCACTCGCGCCGGCGCCAGAACTGCCGCGACAGCAGAACGGCATCGAAGCGCAGGGTCAGCGCCGCGAGATCGGGACGGGCCTGCAGGAAGGCCTCGGCGGCACGGGCGATGCGCCGGCGCTGACGCGGTGAGACGGCCGCGGCGGCCGTGGCCAAGGCGTCGCGCTGCTTCACCTCGATGAAGACCAGCGTTGCGCCGCGCTTTGCAATCAGGTCGATCTCGCCGGCCGGACAGCGAAAGCCGCGGACCAGCACACGATATCCCTTCAGGCGCAGCCACCATCCCGCCAGCCCTTCGGCGCGGCGCCCGCGGCGATAGGCGGCCTGGCGCGGCCGTGGCGGCGCTGCCTGCGGCGGAACCGGGGCGCGGGTCACCCGTCCTGTCCCGGCCCGCCGCCTTCCTTCGCCAGTTCCAGGGCGCGGGCATAGACCCTGCGCTTGGGCAGGCCGCTGGCCGCCGCGACGCTGGCGGCCGCATCGCGCAGGCTCGTCCGCTGCAGGGCATCGCGCAGCGCAGCATCCAGATCGAAGGCCTCGGCCCCGGCCGCATCCTCGGGCGGGCCGATCACCACCACGATCTCGCCGCGCGGCGGGCCCGCCTCGGCATAGTGTGCCGCCAGTGCGGGCAGCGGGGCGCGGCGCAGCTCCTCGTGCAGCTTGGTCAGCTCGCGGGCGATGGCGGCGGGCCGGCCGCCCAGGACCTCTGCCATGTCCGCAAGGCTGGCGGCCAGCCGCGCGGCGCTCTCGAAGAAGATCAGGCTGGCTTCCAGCCCGCGCAGGTCCTGCAGGATCCGCCGCCGGGCCCCCGACTTTGCCGGCAGGAAGCCGCCAAAGAAGAAGCGGTCGCTGGGCAGCCCGGAGAGCTGCAGGGCCGCGACCGGCGCCGCCGGTCCCGGCAGGCTGGTCACCGGCAGGTCTTCGGCGATGGCGTCGCGCACCAGCTTGTAGCCGGGGTCCGAGACCAGCGGCGTTCCCGCATCGGAAACCAGGGCGACCGCTTTGCCGGCTCGGATTTCGTCCAGCAGCGCAGCGCGCGCGCCGGGGCCGCTGTGATCGTGATAGGCGCTGGTTTTGGTCGCGATGCCGTGGGCGTTCAGCAGCTTGCGGGTGGTGCGGGTGTCTTCGCAGGCGATGCGGTCGGCGCGGCGCAGCACTTCCAGGGCCCGCAGGGTGATGTCGCCCAGATTGCCGATCGGCGTTGCCACCAGATACAGCCCCGCCGGCAGCGCCGCGCTCTCTGCTGCGGCCTCTCCTGCGCCCTCTGTTGCGCTCTCTGGCGCGCCCGCCTCCGCAGGGCCGCCGGACGGTCGCCGATGCCTAGCGCCCATGGCGCTGCGCCGTTATCTGCTTGGCGATCAAAGCCATTCCATCTAGCCGGCGCATGCTCTAGGCTCTGCGCTGCGCGATGAGGATGGGTGAACCTTTGACTCTGCTGACATTGAGGCCGCACCGGGGGGTCTTTGCTGAGCGTGTTCTGCGGGCATGGCGCATGCCCCTGCTGGCAGCGCTGGCACTCTCGCTCACCGCCTGCGCCGCCCCCAAGGTACCCAGCCCGGATGAGCAGGCGCAACCACCCAGCTTTCCCTCGGTGCCGCAGGCCGGCGAGACCGGTGGCGTGCCGGAGGAGAGTCTGCAGGCCCTCAACGAGGCCGAGGCGGCTGCCGAGGCGGCGCGCACGGCACCGGTGAAGGTCGGCCTGCTGTTGCCGCTGAGCGGCAGCCGCGCCAACGTCGGCCAATCCATCCTGAACGCTGCACAGCTTGCCCTCTTCGACCTGGCCGGCGATCGCTTCACCCTTGTGGTGCGCGACACGCGGGGCACGCCGGAAGGTGCGGCGGCGGCGGCCGAGGCGGCCCTGGCCGAAGAGGTGCAGTTGATCCTCGGCCCGCTGTTCTCCACTTCGGTCGAGGCGGTGAAACCCGTCCTGGCCGAAGCCCAGCTTCCGTTGATCACTTTCTCCAACAACAACGCCATCGCCGATCCGCAAACCTTCGTCATGGGGGTCACGCCCAGCACCCAGATCGACCGCATGGTCGACTATGCGGTCGCCCAGGGCCTGCGCCGCTTTGCCGTTCTGGCGCCGGAATCGCCCTATGGCACGACGGTGGTTCAGTCGCTGCAGCAGGCCGTCTTCCGCAACGGGGCCGAAATCAGCCGCGTCGTCTTTTTCGATCCGCGGGCCCAGGACGTCTCCGCCGAGGTGCGCGCCCTGGCGGACTACGACCAGCGCGCGGCGGCCCTGCAGGCCCAGAGGCGCAGTCTCAGCGCGCGCAACGATGCGGCGGCCCAGCGCGCGCTGGCGCGCCTGCAGGGGCTGGAGACGCTGGGCCCGCCCTCCTTCGACGGCATCCTCATCCCCTCCAGCGGGCGCCAGCTTCTCTCCGTCGGCCCGCTGCTGGCGTTCTACGATGTCGATTCCAGTGAAGTCCGCTTCCTGGGCACGGCGCTCTGGGACGATCCTTCCCTGCGCAAGGAGCCTAGCCTTCAGGGCGCCTGGTTCCCGGCGCCGCCGCCGGCGCTCTGGCGCACCTTCGCCAACCGCTACCGGCAGGCCTATGGGCGCACGCCGCCGCGCGTCGCCTCTCTCGGTTACGATGCCGTGGCCCTGGCTGCGGTGCTGGAACAGCGCGCCGCGCGCGAAGGGGCCTTCCTCATCTACACGGCCGAGAGCATTTCCCAGCCGGTCGGCTTCTCCGGCATCGACGGCATCTTCCGCTTTCTGCCTAACGGACAGGTGCAGCGCGGGTTGGCGATCCTGGAGTTGCGGCCCGAGACCTTCGTCGAGGTGGACCCGGCCCCCCAGTCCTTCGATCAGGCCATCAACTGACCTCTGATCCGCAGCTTCGAGGCGCTCAGGTCAGCAGGTAGGCGAGCACGGCGTCCAGGCGCTGGCGCCCCGCCGCGGTGGCGCGCAGGCTGCGGCCGTCGCGCTGCAGGAGACCCTCTTCGGACAGCCGCTCCAGGCGCCCGGACGGCAACAGGGCCTCGGGGCCGGCGCCAAGCACGCGCTGGAACGCGCCGTGCGGAATGCCGTCGGTCAGGCGCAGGCCCATCATCACCATCTCGGTCAGGCTTTCCTCCGCCGTGACCGGCTCTGCGCTGCGCCAGCCGTGGCCCTGGTGTTCCACCAGGTCCAGCCAGGGCTCGGGCGCGCGGTGCTGGCGCGTGGCGTGCTTCACGCCGTCCCAGGTCAGGCGGCCATGGGCGCCGGGGCCGACCCCCACGTAGTCGCCATAGCGCCAGTAGGTCAGGTTGTGACGGCAGGCCGCGCCCGGGCGGGCGTGGTTGGAGATCTCGTAAGCGGGCAGCCCTGCCTCGGTGAGCTGCCGGTCGGTCGCTTCGAACAGGGTGGCGGCTTCCTCCTCGGCCGGCAGCACCAGGTCGCCGCGCCGCCAGGCCGCCTGAAAGGCCGTCCCTTCTTCGATGGTGAGCTGATACAGCGCGATGTGTTCCGGCCCCAGCGCCAAGGCGTCGCTCAGCTCTCGCTGCCAGGCCGGGAGGCTCTGGCCGGGGCGTGCGTAGATGAGATCGAAGGAGATGCGCGCGAAGTTGGAGCGGGCCAGATCCAGTGCTGCCAGGGCCTCCGCCGCCGAATGCTGGCGGCCCAGAAAATGAAGTGCTTCGTCGTCCAGGGCCTGAACCCCGAGGGAGAGGCGGTTGACGCCGGCGCGGGCGAAGCCGGCAAAGCGCTCGGCCTCTGCCGAGGTCGGGTTGGCCTCCAGCGTGATCTCCGCGTCGGCGGACAGGTCCCAGAGGCCGGCGATACCTTCGGTCACGGCGGCGACCGTTTCCGCCGGCATCAGCGAGGGCGTGCCGCCGCCGAAGAAGACGGAGGTGACCCGGCGCCCCGCGCTGCGGGCGGCGGCGTGCTCCAGATCGCGCAGCAGGGCGCGGCGCCAGCGTGCCTGATCGACGCTTTCCCGTACATGGCTGTTGAAGTCGCAGTAGGGGCACTTGGATCTGCAGAACGGCCAATGGACGTAGATGCCGAAGCCGGGGTCGTCCTTCACCGCGTCTGCCGCGGCGGGCGCCCGGCCGGGTGCTTCAGCCGCCCGTTTGGCTGTGGCCGTCATGCCGGCTCCAGCAGCGCCTCGGAGAGTTGCGCGAAGGCCAGGGCGCGGTGGCTCATGGCATGCTTCTTCGCCGGGTCCATCTCGCCGAAGGTGATGTCGAAGCCCTTGGGCTGGAACATCGGGTCGAAGCCGAAGCCGCGGTCGCCGCGCACCGGCCAGACCAGGGTGCCTTCCAGCCGTCCTTCGAAGGAGGCAGTCCGTCCGTCCGGCCAGACGACCGAGAGGTTGCAGACAAAGATGCCGCGCCGGTCCGGGCTGTCGCCCAGTTCGCGGTGCACCCGTTCCATGGCCACCATGAAGTCGCGCCCCGGCCCGGCCCAGCGGGCGGTGTAGATCCCCGGCTGTCCGCCCAGCGCCGGGACGTCGAGGCCGGAATCGTCGGCGATCGCCGGCAGGCCGGTGGCCTCGCAGGCCGCCCGGGCCTTCAGCACGGCATTGGCCACGAAGCTGTCGCCGGTCTCCTCCGGCTCCGGCAGGCCGAGGTCTCCGGCGGACAGCACCTCCAGGCCGTAAGGGGCGAGCAGTTCCGCGTTCTCACGGTACTTGCCCGCGTTGTGGGTGGCCAGGACCAGTTTCTCGCCGGCTTTGAGGCTGTGCATGCTTTGGCTCCCGCTCGTCTTCGGCTTCCGCTCGTCTTCAGGCCGCGGCTTCGGCCAGCGCCTTGGCTTGCGCGGCGCAGAGTTCGGCAACGCCTTTCTCCGCCAGGTCCAGCAGGCGCTCGAACTGGCGGCGCTGGAAGGGCACGTCCTCGGCAGTGCCCTGCACCTCGACGACGCCGCCGGCCTTGGTCAGCACGAAGTTGGCGTCCGCCGCGGCGGTGGAATCCTCGTCGTAGTCCAGATCCAGGACTTCGGTTCCGTTGTAGAGGCCGCAGGAAACGGCGGCCACCTGGTCGGTAAAGGGCAACTGCTCGATCACGCCGATGTCCTGCAGATGCTGGAAGGCCAGATGCAGGGCCACGTAGCCGCCGGTGATGGCGGCGGTGCGGGTGCCGCCGTCGGCCTGGATGACGTCGCAGTCGATGCGGACCTGGCGCTCCCCGAAGCCGGTGAGGTCGGTCACCGCGCGCAGCGAGCGGCCGATCAGCCGCTGGATTTCCTGGGTCCGTCCGCTCTGCTTGCCGCGCGCGGCCTCCCGGTCGGTGCGCGTTCCGGTGGAGCGCGGCAGCATGCCGTACTCCGCCGTCACCCAGCCGCGCCCGGAGTTGCGCAGCCAGGGTGGAATGTTTTCCTCGACCGAGGCGGTGCAGAGCACGTGGGTATCGCCGAAACAGGCAAGGCAGGAGCCCTCGGCATGTTTGTTCACATCGGTTTGCAGGCGGATGTCCCGCAGCTGGTCGGGGGCTCGGCCGGACGGACGCATGGATGACCTCTCATTGGGGTTTCGGGGCTTGGGAATTTCCGGGTTTGCATGAAAACGGCAGACCCGCGGCCGGCGCCTCCGCGGCGGCAAGCTAGCCCAAGGTATCCGGCAGGTCCAGGGCCGGCAGACCGGGCACCGTCCAGCCCCTCTTTTGCGCCGCCGGCCGGCCCTTTTCTCCGCCTGCCCCTGCTGCGGCCCGCGTTGACCGCTTCCGGGGGGCTCACTACATTCCAGGCAATGACAGAGTCCGCAAAATCCCTGGACGAGGCCCTGGCCGCCAGGGGCCTCAACGAGCGCTCCCGCGAGGTGTTGAAGCACATCGTCGACGCCTACGTGGACACCGGTGCGCCGGTGGGCTCGCGCACGCTCTCGCGCAGCCTGGGCCTGGGGCTTTCGCCGGCGACCATCCGCAACGTCATGGCGGACCTGGAGGACCTGGGGCTGCTGTTCTCGCCCCATACCTCTGCCGGGCGCATGCCCACCGACATGGGGCTGCGGCTCTTCGTCGACGGCCTCCTGGAGATCGGCAATCTGACCAAGGACGAACGGGCCCATATCGAAAGCCAGTGCGCTGCCGACGGCCGGTCCTTTCCGGAGGTTCTGGAAGAGGCCTCGGAGACCATCTCCGGGCTGTCGCGCTGCGCCGGCCTGGTCGTCGCGCCGAAACTGGGCGAGCCCCTGAAGCACATCGAGTTCGTCTCCCTCGGCCCGGGCCGCGCACTGGTGGTGCTGATCTCGGTCTCCGGCGTGGTGGAGAACCGCATCATCGACGTGCCGGCGGGCATGCCCGCCTCTTCCCTGGTCGAGGCCAGCAACTACCTGACCGCACGCCTCACCGGACGCACCCTGGAGGAAGCGCAGGCGGAGGTCCTGAAGGAGCTGGAGGAACAGCGCGCCGAACTGGACGGCCTCGCCTCACGGGTGGTCGAGCGCGGCCTCGCCAGCTGGTCGGGCCCCCAGGGCGGCGCCAAGGGCGGGGCCTTGATCCTGCGCGGCCAGTCCCAGCTTCTGGAAGACGTGACGGCGCTGGAGGACCTGGAGCGCATCCGCCAGCTCTTCGCGATGCTGGAGACCAAAGATGCGCTGATCAAGCTTTTGGACCTTGCAGGCGGCGCCGAAGGAGTCCAAATCTTCATCGGCGCCGAGAACGAGCTGTTCGGCCTTGCCGGCTGCTCCATGGTCATTGCGCCCTACAGCAACTCCCAGCAACAGATCGTCGGCGCGATCGGCGTCATCGGACCGACCCGCATCGACTATGCCCGCATCATTCCCATGGTCGACTACACCGCCAAGGTGATCGGCCGTCTGGTCGGCTGACGCGGCCCCAGAGAAGCACACAGAGAATTCAGAAGCGTGAGAAAGGAGCGTCCGTCCCGTGATGGCGCAGGAAAACAAACAGGATAAGGCGGCCCCCGAAGAGGCCGAAGCTGAAGCACCCGCCGATCCGTCGGGCGAGGGCGAAGCCGCCGAGGAGGCGCCGGTCGACACCAGCGCGGAGCCGCTGGTCGATCTCTCGGGCCTGGAGGCCGCGGCGGCCCTCTCGCCGGATGAGGACCCGGTGGCGGTGCTGGAAGGCGAGGTGGCCTCGCTGAAGGACCAGTTGCTGCGGGCCATCGCGGAGACGGAGAACGTGCGCCGGCGCAGCCAGCGCGAGCGCGAGGACAGCGTGAAGTACGCCGCCGCGCCCATCATCCGCGACCTTCTGGGGGTGGCCGACAACCTGCAGCGGGCGCTGGAAAGCGTGCCGGAAGAACTGGCGGCGGAAAACGAGGTGGTCAGCAACCTGCGCCTCGGCGTGCAGATGACCCAGAAGGAGCTGATGTCGGCCTTCGAACGCCATCAGATCCGCGTCATCCATCCGCTGGGCGAGAAGCTGGACCCGCATTTTCACGAGGCGATGTTCGAGATCGAGGATCCGGAGCAGCCCGCCGGAACCGTGGTTCAGGTCATCCAGGCCGGCTACCGCCTGCACGACCGCCTGATCCGCCCGGCCCGGGTCGGCATCTCCAAGGGCGGCCCCAAGGCGGGCGCGAAGGATGCACCGGAAGCCGAAGACAGCGGCAGCGGCGACACCGAACCCGGCAGCACGGTCGACACCTCGGCCTAGCGTCAAGCTTGGCACGGTCGCTGTTGATTGCTCCGCCGTCATCCCGGACCTGATCCGGGATCCATCGTCCGGTTCGCAAGAACGGCTCTCGGTAGAAACCGCGCCTGCGGCGGCTATGGACCCCGGATCAAGTCCGGGGTGACACGGCGTTCCGAATTTCGGCCGGCATGGCTCGATGAGGACGGCAGGTCCGTGAAGCGACCGCTCCAGTGCTCAGGCCGTCACCCGGCGCAGGGTGACGTTGATGCGCCCGCCCTCGTTTAAGAGGCGGCTGGAGCCGCCGAGGATGCGGTCGACCCCGTGGTAGGCCAGGCGCGCCTCGCCGGCCAGGATCATCGCGTCGCCGGAATGCAGCTTGAAGGAGGTGGTGGGGCCGCGTCGGCTCAGCCCGCCGAGGCGAAACACGGCGCTGTCTCCCAGCGATAGGGAGACGACGGGGGCCTCGAAGGTCTCCTCGTCCTCGTCGCGGTGCAGGCCCATGCGCACCTTGGGGCCGTGGTAGAAGTTGATCAGGCAGCACTGCGGCGGGTCCGGATAGCCGGCCAGGTCGTCCCAGGCCGCCAGCAGGGCCGCGGGGATCGCCGGCCAGGGCTGCCCGCTCACCGGGTGTTCGCCGAGGTAGCGGTACCCCCCCTGCTTGTCCGAGTACCAGCCGTGGCTGCCGGCGTTGGTCATGCGCACAGACATCGGCTGCCCGCTGCGCGGCATGCGCGGCTGATAGAGGGGGGCCGCGCGGACAACGCGGCGCAGGTCCTCCAGCAGGCTCTGCTGTTCGGCCGCGTTCAGATAGCCGGGCAGGTAGCGGAAGCCGGCGGGCGCGGCGCGGCTTTGCGTCTTGGGCGGGGGCTTGGTCCCGGGCGGAGACTTGGTCACGGGCCGGATCGTCTCATTCCGGGGGCGGCCGCTCACCGCGCTCACCCGCCCTGGTTTGGGCCATCCGCCGGGCCGCGGCGCGGGCCTTCAGGCGCAGGCCCCAGTAGGCGATGCCGGCCAGCACCGCCATGCCGAGGCCGACGTTGGCCAGCGGACGGCTGTCGAACAGCATCTCCCCGGTCAGGGTCAGCACGGCGCCGACCATGACCGAGCCCACCAGGACCATCATGATGGCGCGGTAGAGCCCGTCGGCCTCCGGGCCGCCTGCTTCTGACCCGCCCGCTTCTGATCCGCCCGGCGGCTGTTCTCGATCCATCCCGTCTATCTTCCTCCGCCATTCCGCTATGGCAGCCCCATAGCGGACCGCTTTCCATGAAAATCAAGGCCTTCCGGGCCCCGGCCCCGCAGCCAGACCTAGCGTTTACGTTTAGATTCTCGCCGCTTTGCGCCTTGCAGCAAGGCCCATGCTGCTTATATAAGCCCAGAACCCATGGTCATGAACTCTCTCTGGCGGAGATCCGCCGGGCGGTGCTGAACTGACAGGCTGCCCAAGGGGTCTGCTGATCGAAGTGAGGAAACGGAATGAGTAAAGTAATCGGTATCGATCTCGGCACCACCAACTCCTGTGTCGCGGTCATGGATGGCAAGGATGCCAAGGTCATCGAAAACGCCGAGGGCGCGCGCACAACCCCCTCGATGGTCGCTTTCAGCGACTCCGACGAACGCCTCGTCGGCCAGCCGGCCAAGCGCCAGGCTGTCACCAATCCGGAAAACACCCTTTTCGCCATCAAGCGCCTGATCGGCCGGCGCTACGACGATCCCATGACCAAGAAGGACATGGACCTCGTCCCCTACAAGATCATCAATCACGATGGCGACGCCTGGGTCGAAGCCCACGGCAAGGAATACAGCCCCAGCCAGATCTCGGCCTTCATCCTGCAGAAGATGAAGGAAACCGCCGAGAGCTTCCTGGGCGAGCCGGTCAAGGAAGCGGTCATCACCGTGCCGGCCTACTTCAACGACTCCCAGCGCCAGGCCACCAAGGACGCCGGCAAGATCGCCGGCCTGGACGTGCTGCGCATCATCAACGAGCCGACCGCCGCGGCGCTGGCCTACGGCCTGGACAAAAAGGGCTCCGGCACCATCGTGGTCTATGACCTGGGTGGCGGCACCTTCGACGTCTCGGTGCTGGAA
The DNA here is from genome assembly GCA_001657395.1 of Rhodospirillales bacterium BBD 1991-14. GTDB lineage: Bacteria > Pseudomonadota > Alphaproteobacteria > Kiloniellales > Kiloniellaceae > Pelagibius. The sequence continues at coordinate 373,443 of LYSY01000002.1, forward strand.
ATCGGCGACGGCGTCTTCGAGGTGAAGTCGACCAACGGCGACACCTTCCTGGGCGGCGAGGACTTCGACGCGCGGATCATCAGCTACCTGGCCGACGAGTTCAAAAAGGAACAGGGCATCGACCTGCGCCAGGACAAGCTGGCCCTGCAGCGTCTGAAGGAAGAGGCGGAGAAGGCCAAGATCGAGCTCTCCTCGGCCAACCAGACCGAGATCAACCTGCCTTTCATCACCGCCGACGCCTCCGGGCCGAAGCACCTGAACATCAAGCTCACCCGCGCCAAGCTGGAAGCCCTGGTGGAAGACCTTGTCGAGCGCACCATGGGGCCCGTGAAGTCGGCCCTGAAGGACGCCGGCGTCTCCCCGGGCGAGATCGAAGACATCATCATGGTCGGCGGCATGACCCGCATGCCGAAGGTCTTTGAGACCGTGAAGAGCTTCTTCGGCAAGGACCCGCACCGCGGCGTCAACCCCGACGAGGTGGTGGCCATCGGCGCCGGCATTCAGGGCGGCGTGCTGAAGGGCGACGTGAAGGACGTCCTGCTGCTGGACGTGACCCCGCTGTCGCTGGGCATCGAGACCCTGGGCGGCGTGATGACCCGCCTTATCGACCGCAACACCACCATCCCCACCAAGAAGAGCCAGACCTTCTCCACTGCCGAGGACAACCAGCAGGCGGTGACCATCCGGGTCTTCCAGGGTGAGCGCGAGATGGCGGCGGACAACAAGCTGCTCGGCCAGTTCGACCTGGTCGGCATTCCCGGCGCGCCGCGCGGGGTGCCGCAGATCGAGGTGACCTTCGATATCGACGCCAACGGCATCGTCAACGTCGGCGCCAAGGACAAGGCCACGGGCAAGGAGCAGACCATCCGCATCCAGGCCTCCGGCGGTCTCAGCGACGACGAGATCGACACCATGGTCAAGGATGCCGAGGCCAATGCCGAGAAGGACAAGGCGCGCCGTGCCCTGGTCGAAGCCAAGAACCAGGCGGAATCGCTGATCCACACCACCGAGAAGACCCTGGCCGATGCCGGCGACAAGGTGCCGGCGGACGACAAGACCGCGGTCGAGGCGGCCATCGCCGAACTGAAGACCGCCGCCGAAGGCGAGGACACCGAGGCCATCCAGGCCAAGACCCAGGCCCTGGCTGAGGTTTCCATGAAGCTCGGCCAGGCGCTCTACGAGCAGGGCCAGGCCGGGGACGGTGCTGGCGACGGTCCCGGTGACGGTCCCGACGGCGGCGCCGCCAACGGGGCGGGCGCCGACGACCAGGCCGCCGGCTCCGCAGGCGGTGACGACAAGGTCGTGGATGCCGACTTCGAGGAAGTCGATGACGACAAGAAGGGCCAGTCGGCGTAAGCGCAGACAACCAAAGAGCCTGACCATGAACCAAGGGGTCGGACAAAGGCAGTGGGGCGCAGCCGGCGCCGGCCTTTTCCGGCCCCCTTCTCGTGCGGTCCCTGTCTCTGGCGCCGCCGTGCCGGGTAAAGGCATTGAGGGCCGCGGGGGCAAGCGGCGGTCGAAAGCATGAAAGACTATTACGAAACACTGGGCGTTTCGCGTGACGCCGATGGCGCGGCCCTTAAGTCCGCCTATCGCAAGCTGGCCATGAAGTTCCACCCGGACCGCAATCCGGGCGACAGCGAGGCCGAGCACCGCTTCAAGGAAATCAACGAAGCCTACGAAATCCTGAAGGACGAGCAGAAGCGCGCCGCCTACGACCGCTTCGGCCACGAGGCCTTCACCAACGGCGGCGGCGGCCCGGGTCAGGGTGGCTTTGGTGGCTTCTCCGCCGGCGGCTTCGCCGACATCTTCGATGAGATGTTCGGCGACTTCATGGGCGGGCGCCGCGGCAACACCGCAGCGCGCGGCTCCGACCTGCGCTACAACATGGAGATCTCGCTGGACGAGGCCTTCGCCGGCAAGACCGCGCAGATCCGGGTGCCGACCGCGGCGACCTGCGATGCCTGCGACGGTAGTGGCGCCGAGGGCGGCGCCCAGCCGGCGACCTGCCAGACCTGCCAGGGCCGCGGCCGGGTCCGCGCCCAGCAGGGCTTTTTCACTATCGAGCGCACCTGCCCCACCTGCCACGGCGCCGGGCGGGTGATCGACGATCCCTGCCGCGCCTGCGACGGCCAGGGCCGGGTCCACCGCGAAAAGTCGCTGCAGGTGAACATTCCCGCCGGGGTCGAGGACGGCACGCGCATCCGCCTGGCGGGTGAGGGCGAGGCCGGCCTGCGCGGCGCGCCCGCGGGCGACCTCTACATCTTCCTCTCGGTGGCGCCGCACCGCCTGTTCCAGCGCGACGGGGCCAACATCTACTGCCGGGTGCCGATCCCCATGACCACCGCGGCGCTGGGCGGCTCCGTGGAGGTGCCCACCATCGACGGCGGTCGCGCCAAGATCACCGTGCCCGCCGGCACCCAGGCCAACCAGCAGTTCCGCCTGAAGGCCAAGGGCATGCCGGTGCTGCGTTCGACGGCGGTCGGCGACATGTACGTCGAGGTCGGCATCGAAACGCCGGTCAACCTCACAAAGCGCCAGAAAGAACTGCTGCGCGAGTTCGAGGACGCCGGCAAGGGCCGCAAGACCAACCCGGAATCCGAAGGCTTCTTCGCCCGCGTAAAGGAATTCTGGGAAGACCTGACGGAGTAGGGATCGGGTCTGCCACGGCAAACAGGCTCTCAAGATCTCCTTTCCGATCCGCTCGAAGTTGCTTTCGGGACGCCAGCAGGACTGTCACAAAAGCGGAATAGTCTTGCGGGCGAATCCTGCCCGGAAGAGTCCATGGTAAGCCTCCCCCAGCCGATCCTGCGTGCCCGCCATCTGCTTGCAGCCGTCCCTCTCTTCGGCCTGGCGACCGGGGCGCTGTTCCCCTTGGTCGCGCTCAATCTGGCCGCCATGGAGGTTTCCAGCAGTTTCATCGGCTCGGTCACCTCCCTCTACTATGCCGGTTCGTTTCTGGGGGCTGTGTCGTTCGGCTTTGTGGTCCGCCGTCTGGGCTATCGCCGCGGCTTTGCGGTCGCGGCGCTGATCGCCGCGCTGGCCACCTACGCCCTGACCCTCACCGACAACCCCTCTCTCTGGCTGCTTCTGCGCTTTGCCGGCGGCTATGCCCTGGGTGCCTACTACATTGTGGTGGACAGCTGGTTTCAGGCCCTTGGCCGGCGGGACACCCGCGGCAAACTCTTCGCGGTTTACGAGACCCTGCGGCTGGCGGCGACCGCACTGGGGCCCTTCCTGCTGGTTCTCGGGGCCATCGAGAGCAACCTGGTTCTGATCGCTCTTGCCTATCTGCTTTCCATCGCGCCGGCCTCGTTCAACGAGCCGCCGAAGGGCGGTGCAGCCAAGGAATTCAGCTTTTCCGGCATGACGGATCTTGCGCGCTGTTTTCCCTTCGCCCTGATCGTCGGTTTCTGCGGCGGCGCCGCCAATGCCAGCTTCTATGGTCTCAGCGCGGTCTACGCCGCCCAGGTGAACTTCGACCGTGCCGAGATTGCCTTCTTCGTGGCCTTTGTGCTGGTTGCTCCGGCGATCAGTCAGATCCCGCTCGGAGCCGGGGCCGACAGATCAAAACGCATGACGCTGGCTTTGGGCTGCGCGATTACAGCCTTGCTTGCCTGTATCTCGATGGCCGCCCTCGCGCAGCCGTCCCTCTGGATGGCTTGTCTTGGCGGCGCTCTTGTCGGCGGTTGCCTGGTCCCGCTCTATGCCTTCGGATTGAGCCGGATTGTCGATACGGTCGGCGAAGACGACGCTGTGAGCGCGGCCACAGTGGTTTTGCTGGCCTACAATCTCGGCGCGTTCGTCGCTCCGGCCGGGGCCGGCCTGGCAATGGATGCCCTTGGTTCCGGCGGGCTCTATCTTTTCCTCGGTGCGATCGCGCTTCTTGCTCTTGTCGCGGCAAAGTCGGATGCGGTGTTTTCGAACTGCTGTCCGGAATCATCCCGTTAGATCAGACCCCGCCCGCGTCACCGTTCATCGCCCCGTTCATCGCCCCGTTCATCGCCTCGGTCGCTCTCTTCCGCTTCGCCGGCAGGGCCGGGGCTTCCCCTTCGCCCGCCGATCCTCTACACCTGTCCTGAAGCTTTTGCGGCCTCATGCGCTTACCGCCGGCGCCGCCGCAATCCTGGTGACAATGCGACATTCGGTGCTGCGCAATGGCCCGTGTCGCGCGACAGCACGTGAAAGGCGGCCCGATGATCCCACGTGACCCTCCCATTGTTCTTCTCCACGGCCTGATCGGCAGGCTGGGCGACCCTGAGATTCTCGCACCCTTCGGCGCGCGGGACGTGCACGCCCCCGATCTTCTGGGCTACGGCCGGAACCGCGATGCCGACACCTCCTCCCTGTCTTTGGAGGATCAGGCGCGCCATGTCGCGGGCTTCATCGCCGCGCTGGATCGCGGGCCGGTCCACCTGGCCGGCCACTCGGTCGGCGGTGCTGTCGCCGTGCTCGTCGCGCAGCGCTTTCCCGACCATGTCCGCTCGCTCATCAGCATCGAAGGGAACTTCACCCTGAAGGATGCCTTCTGGTCGGCGCAGCTTGCCGACAAGAGCGATGCCGAGGTCGCGGACATCTTCGCCGGCTACATCGCCGATCCCGCTGCCTGGATTGCCGGTGCCGGCGTCCCCGTCACGCCCTGGACCACCGCTCTTGCCCGCGACTGGCTCGTCCACCAGCCGGCCGCCACCGTCAAGGCCCAGGCCCGCGCGGTCGTCGCCGCCACCGAGGCGGCGGAGTATCTGAAGACGCTGCGCAGGCTCATGGCTTCGGACCTGCCGGTCTCTCTGATCGCCGGGGGACGCTCGGCGGCGGGCTGGGACGTGCCCGACTGGGCCAACCGGGCCTGCAGGCTGCGGATCAACATCCCGCAGGTCGGACATCTGATGATGGCCGAGAACCCGGAGGCCCATGCCCGGGCGATCCTCACCTGCCTGGACAACGGCGAAACGCAGCCGCACCGCCAGGCCGCCGCATAGCCTTGAGGGGCTGAGGAACCCGACAGGATCCGCGCATTAGATGAATGTCACGGTCAATCCTTCGAGGCCAAGCTCGCCGTAGCCGGAGGACCAAGTCTCGCCGGGCTTGACCGGCCAGGCGTCGGTCAGGGTACCGGTGGTGACGATCTCGCCGGCGGCGAGCGGCGGGAACTGCGGCTGGCCGGACAGCACGCGGGCCAGATGGACGAGGGCCAGGGCGGGGCTGTCCAGCACGTTGGCGCCACAGCCGCGCTCGACGAGATGGCCGCCGCGGGAAAGGCTCGCCGTGAAGACCGGCAACGTCTCGGCAATCTCCGCCCGATTGGCGTCGGTCACCGGCAGCGGCGTTCCGACCACCAGGGCGCCGTGCAGCCCGAAGGCCGCGGTGCAGTCCGCGGCGGTGAAGCGCCAGTCCGGGAAGTGGCTCTGCACGATCTCGAAGCCGGCGGCGATCCACTCCACGCTTTCCAGCACTTCAAAGGGGTTTTCGCTGATCGCGACAGGCGCCTTCAGTTTGAACACCACCTCAGGCTCGATGCGCGGCTGCACGAAGGGCCGCCGCGCCAGGCTTGCCCGCCCCTGCTTTGCGATGTGAACCGTGCGGTCCCAGACATGGGCCCACATCGGCTGCCAGACGCCGTAGCGATCCCAGAGCGTCCGGTTGGTGAAGCCGATCTTGCGCCCGAGCGGCCGCCAGCCGGCCGCGCGCCGCCGCGCCTCGATCTCGCCCAGCACGGCGTAGGCCTCGTCGACGCTGAACCCGGGCCGTGACGCTGTGATCGGCGCCAGCGTCGCGGCGGTGTCGTAGGCTGCGATCAGCCGCTCGGCGATGGCCGAGAGGTCTGAGCCATTCTCTTTCATGTTTCCCTTCTCACCCCTGGTCCGGCAGGTAAGCGTCCGACCACTTGAGGACGGCGTTGAAGGAGATGGAGATGCGTGCCGCGTCCGAAAGGTTGGGATGGACGAAGTGGGTGAGGAAGGCGGGCCAGAGCAGGATGTCGCCGGCCTTGGGACGGTGGGTGAACTCCGCCTCGATCTGGCGGTCGCCGCGGATCGCGGTCATGTTGGCCGCGCCGCGCGGGTCGTAGAAGGAGATCGCCCCCGGCCTGACGTCGCTGCGGTTTTCCCTGGGCGGGCTTTCCATGTCGGGCACCTGCACGTAGTAGGTGCCGCTCAGGTAGGCGTGGGGGTGGTTGTGCGGGTCGTGATAGTCGCCGCGCCGGTTCACGTTGGCCCAGCCCTGCAGGTGCCAGTTCACGGCATAGTCCAGCCCCGCCCGCTTCAGGTAGTCGATCACCGTCTTGTTGATGCAGTCGCGCAGCCAGGACACGGCGGGGTTCTCCACCGTCAGCAGGTTGCCGCCGCGATAGTCGGTGGTGAGGTCCGCGTGCTGGCGCTCCATCGCCTGGATAAGCCGCGCCAGTTCCGCATTGGCGATGTCGTGCCCCGGCAGGCTGCGCCGCAGCAGGGTGGTCGGCCAGAGATCGAGGAAGCCGTCTGAATCGTTTGGGGGCATGGCGGCCTTGCAGGTCTTTCGGAAGACCGAGCAAGCCAGAGCCGCCCCCTCGGCGTCAAGGTCCGCCGTCACGCCGCGATGATGCCGCGGCTTTTGCGCGGTCGCCTTTTGCGCCCCCAGGTTTTGCACTGCAGCCCGGGCATGCTACACCGGCGCCGGAACAAGGAGAGGCGCATGGAACCCTACAGGATCGGCATCGTCGGCTGCGGCGGGCGCATGGGGCGCATGAATCTGGCCACCATCGCGGCGGCGGAGGGCTGCGTCATCGGCGGCGGCACGGACCGGCCCGACAGTCCGATCATCGGCAGCGACCTCGGCCTGCTGGCCGGCGGGGAGGCGCTGGGCCTCACCGTGGGCGACGACCCGGTGGAGCTCTTCGCCGCTGTAGATTCAGTGATCGACTTCACGACGCCGGCGGCCTGCCGGCGCCATGCCGAGCTGGCGGCCCAGGCGGAGATTGTCTACGTGGTCGGCACCACGGGGCTCGCAGAGGCCGACCAGGCTGCGATCGATCAGGCTGCGATCCAGACCGTGGTGATCCAGGCCGCGAACATGAGCCTCGGCGTGAACCTGCTGCAGGCGGTCACCGAACAGGTCGCCCGCGCCCTCGATGCCGACTACGACATCGAGATCGTCGAGATGCACCACCGCCACAAGGTGGACGCCCCTTCCGGCACGGCCCTGATGTTGGGCGAAGCGGCGGCTGAGGGCCGCGGCGTCGCGCTGAACGATGTCGCCTGCCGGGCCCGTGACGGCCAGGTGGGCGCCAGGCCGCGCGGCGAGATCGGCTTCGCCACCCTGCGCGGCGGCGACGTTGCCGGCGAGCACTCGGTGATTTTCGCCGCCGAGGGCGAACGCCTGGTGCTGACCCACAAGGCCAGCAGCCGCGAGGTCTTCGCCCAGGGCGCGGTGAAGGCAGCGCTCTGGGGCCGCGGTAAACCCTCCGGGCTGTACTCGATGCGCGATGTGCTTGGGATTTAGTTGTGCTGGGGCTTTAGGGTCTCGGCTTGCGCCGATCCTGCGCGGCCGGCCTAACCCGGGAGGCGCGCCTCGTTGAGCGCGCGGCGCAGGGCATCGGCCAGTTCGGCGCGTTCGTGCTTGGTGAGAAAAGAGCCCACCGCGAGGCTGCGTCCGTGGGAGCGCAGCACCAGGGGGCTGTCATGCTGCGGCGGGTCGTCCAGCAGCACCTGCAGCCAGGTGGTCTGAAACTGCCAGGAGCGGCTCTTGCCGCCGGGCCAGGTCCGCGTCACGGTCAGGTCATCCGGGGTGAGCTGCAGGCGTTCGGTCAGGCGGCCTTGCCGATAGCTCGCCTTGAAGGCCAGGTAGATGACCAGGACATCGGCGCCGAGGAAGCCGACGACGGGCCAGGCCCCGGCCAGGAAAAAGGCCAGCCCGGCGCAGAAACTGATCGCGCAGATCCCCGCCATCAGCAGCAGGAAGCCGCGCGGCGGCAGACTGCGGTGCGGTGTCAACTCCGCATCGAACAGGAAACTGTTCTCTTCGCCTATGTCTCTGCTGTCGCTCAAACCGTCCCCACTAAGCGTTTCGATCAATATAGAGCTTCGGCCAGCTTCCTTCAAACGTGCCCGTTGTCGCTGCCCGGCGGCCTGTGCGATACACAGGCATGCCTTGGGAACGCGTCGTTGCAATTCGTGACTTCCATGATGGCCCGAGGGGCGGCGTGGCCTTTCTTGACGGCCAACTGCACGTCTTTCAGTCGGTGTGGGATGATGCGAAGGACGATTACGCCGACGAATTCGATCTGATGCCGATTGACAAAGCGCTATTGCCGCTCATCGAGGAACAAGAGCGCATTTGGCAGAGGTGGTTGGCGGCGTCCAAACGAGGCGAGGTATCGCCTTACACTGATCCACATATGACCTTGCCTGCAGACAGGCACCGCTCTGATGAACTGGCGGCACAGCTCGGCTCAAAGCTCGAAGCTCATCCTGAAAAGTCGGTGCGCAGACTGGCCGAGTTTCGATTAGTCGACGATGACGCTCATGCCGAAGTTCGGTGGTCATCACCAAAAAGTTAGTAAGTAGTCTGTGGGGCCCCATGAAAAAAGCTGATGTCGTCACCTTCTTCGACCGCCTTGCCACGGCCATGCCCGAGCCCAAGGGCGAGTTGGACTACGTCAATCCCTACACCCTGCTGGTGGCCGTCGCGCTCTCCGCCCAGGCCACCGACGTCAGCGTCAACAAGGCCACCGGTCCGCTGTTCAAGACGGTGACCACGCCCGAGGCCATGCTGGAACTCGGCGAAAGCCGGCTGAAGGATCACATCAAAACCATCGGCCTCTATAACTCCAAGGCCAAGAACGTGATCGCCCTTTCGCAGATCCTGATTGCCGAGCACGGCGGGGAGGTGCCGCGCGACCGCGACGCCCTGGAGAAGCTGCCGGGGGTCGGGCGCAAGACCGCCAACGTGGTTCTCAACATCGCCTTTGGCGAGCCCACCATCGCGGTCGACACCCATATCTTCCGGGTCGGCAACCGCACCGGTCTCGCCCCGGGCAAGACGCCGCTGGCGGTGGAACTGAAGCTGGAAAAGGTGGTGCCGGCGGACCGCAGGCTGCACGCCCACCACTGGCTGATCCTGCACGGACGCTATGTCTGCAAGGCGCGCAGTCCCGACTGCCCGGCCTGCGTGGTGCACGATCTTTGCGCCTTCAAGGGCAAGACCACGCTGGAAGGGCCGCCGGCCGGGAAGAAACCAGCGGCCAAGAAAACCGTGAAGAAGAAAGCGACAGCGAAGAAGAGCGCCGCCGCCGGGAAGCCTGCGGCCAGGGCGAAGACGCGGCGAAAGGCCGGTTAGCGCGTTGTCGACGTGCGTCGAGGCGGTTCCAGCCCGCTCCCCCTCCCGGCCACCCATAGGATACTGGTGCTGGGTGGCCGGGAGGGGGAGCGGGCCGGTGCCGGAAAACCCAAAGAAGCCTAGCTGACCGGCACCGTCTGGCGCTCGCGCAGCAGGCGGTTGAGGCAGGGCCGGGGGGCCAGGCGGTCGGCGGCATCGTCGCGCGCTTCCAGATAGGTCACGCGATAGCGGCTGCCGCTGTCGTAGAGCACCACATCGAAGACGCAGCCAGCGGTCACATACTGCCAGATTTCCGCCGGATTTTCGCGGCGCACCAGATCGGGCTCGCCGAGCAGCGCGGAGACGCCGCCCCGGTCGAGGCCCATCAGTTGGTTCGGGTCGTCGTTGATCGGCGGCGGGGCGGGCGGCCGTGCGGTGATCTGCGGCACCGGTTGTGGCGCGGGCGCTGCCCCGGCCGGTGCGACGCCCGGTGCCCCGCCCTCGGCGTTCTGCACCGCGGGTTCGGCGGCCCCGGTCTGGCCGGCGGAGGGACCGCTCTGGGATGTGGTGCCGGTGGTCTGGCAGGCGGCCAGCGCGAGCCCGCCCAACAGCAGGGCCAACGTAGTCCGGAACTGACGGCGCATCCTGCGGAAGACCATGGCGGTCAGCCGGCCTGGGACTGCGAGGTATGCCCGCCCGGGGCGGCATCGCTGCTGTGGGCCAGCTTTGGCCCCTCGCCCTGCAGGCGGCTGCGGAAAGACGCTTCCAGAACGTCGACATCGCCGCTCAGGCGGCCGCCTTTCAGGATTTCGATGTCGGCGTAGCGGATCTTGCCGATGACCCGGCCGCCGGGGTGGATCACCAGGCGGCCGGTGACGGTGAGATCGCCCTCGAAGGTGCCGTGCACGATGCACTCTTCCACGATGGCCTGGCCTTTGAACAGGCCGGGCTCGCTGATTTCCAGGCTCTGGCTGTCGTTGAGATCGGCCTCGACCCGGCCCTCGACCACCAGGGTCTCGCAGGTCTTGATCTCGCCGGACAGGCAGATTTCCCGCCCGACCACCAGCTTGCGGCCTTCGACGGCGCTGGGGGCCGCGGGAACGCGCGGCTCGGGGCGCCGCGGTGCCGCCTTGAGACCGGAAGGGCTGTTCGTCTGGGCTGCGCTTTCTGCCCCCAGCGCCCCGGGATCCCCGATGCCGGGCTGCCCTTCTCCGGCCGCGCCGGGCGCTTCGGGGTGGGCGTTCAGGGGCAGCGGGGCGGTGGGGGCGGGACTGGAGCCGTGGTTGGAGGAAGCCGTCGAGGGGGTCTTGCGCTTACCAAACATTCTCGTTCCTTTCCGGCTCCCGCCGTTTCCGCCTCACCCGCCGCTTCCGACTCAAAGGTCCGGGCCTTCAGGCCTCCTGCCGGCGCAGCTGCTCGAAGATGTGCAGCATAAAGGCGGTTGCGATAATCGGTGTCGCCAAATTTACCAAGGGAATGGTTAGCAGGAAGGTAACGACCGCCCCGGCCAGGATCAGCCGTCCGCGGTTGCGCCGGCGCATGCGGCGGCTGTCGGGCAGCATCATGCGCCGGACCGAGACCAGCTCGAAGTATTCGCGGCCCAGCAGATAGCCGTTCAGCAGGTAGAACAAAACCAGATTGAGCGGCGGAATCCATATAAGTATCAAGTACAAAGGAAGAACCAGCAGGTTCAGCACCAGGGTCACGGCGACGAAGATCAGGTTGCCGAAGATGGCCTCGCCCAGGGGCTGTTCGCGGGCCGGCGCCAGCTCCGGATAGTGGCGCCGCTCCACCGCCGCGGCGATGTCGTCCAGCAGCAGCGCCATGATGGAGACCATGACCGCCGGAAACAGAAAGAAAGACACCACGGCGATGGCGCCGATGCTGGCGGCGCTGACCAGCCAGTCCACAACATCGACCCAGAAGCCCTCGCCGCTCCAGTCCCGGAGCCAGGCCACCAGCCATTCGCCGGCCCATTCCAGGGCGAACCAGGCGCCAAGCCAGAGCAGGACGAAAGTCACGAGGGAGTAAAGCAGCGAACGGTTGAAGACGCGGCGGAACGCCGGATCGAAAGACTGGCCGATGGCACGGGAAAGGGCTTGAAACATGGCCGGATATGTAGCCTGCCGGCCTTGCCGCCACAAGGGAACAGCACCGAAAGCGGGCTTGCCGCCGTTGCCAAGGCGCACTACAAGGGGCCGCGAAAGCGTATCCCGGCCGGCCAGTGGCTTCATGGGCGGGATCTGTGACGGGCGGACGTACCGCAGGAGTGACCGTAGCCGACTGAATGGCGGCCCCCGTAAGTGACGGACCCCGTAAGTGACGGACCCCGTACCGGTGGCAGAGGACAGGACCTCGCCGGACCCGCGCCGTAAGCGGGCGTTTACCAAACCATGATAACGGAAGCCTCATGACCGCACCGCGCCTCGACGTTGTCTGTATCGGCAATGCCCTTGTCGATATTCTCGCCAAGACCGATGACGCCTTTCTGGAGGCCATGGAGATTCCCAAAGGCGGCATGATCCTCATCGACCAGGACCGTGCCGTGCAGCTCTATGACGCCATGGGCCCGGCGGTGGAGGTCTCCGGCGGATCGGCGGGCAACACCGCGACCGGCATCGCCTCGCTCGGCGGCCAGGCGGTCTTCTTCGGCAAGGTGCGCGACGACCAGCTCGGCGGCATCTTCACCCACGACATCCGCGCCGCCGGGGTCGGCTTCGACACGCCCCATGCCACCAGCGGGCCGGCCACCGGCCGCTCGATGATCCTGGTGACGCCGGATGCCGCGCGTTCCATGAATACCTTCCTGGGTGCGGCCGTCGATTTCGGGCCGGAGGATCTGAACGAGGCGCAGCTGCAGGCCGCGGCGGTGACCTATATGGAGGGCTATCTCTGGGACTCGCCCTCGGCCAAGGCGGCCTTCCTGCGGGCGGCCCGTCTCTGCCATGCGGCGGGGGGCAAGATCTCCCTCACCCTCTCCGATCCCTTCCTCGTCGACCGCTACAAGGACGAACTCAAGGACTTCGTCGCCAAGCACGTCGACATCGTCTTCGCCAACGAGGAAGAGGTCTGCGGCCTCTTCGATGCCGACAACTTCGACGCCGCCCTGCAGCAGGTGCGCGAGCACTGCGACGTGGCGGCCCTGACCCGCAGCGAGAAGGGCGCGGTAATTGTCAGCGGCGAGGAGGTGCACGTGGTGGACGCGGCGCCGGTTGCCAAGGTGGTGGACACCACCGGCGCCGGCGATCTCTTTGCCGCCGGCTTCCTCTACGGCATGACCAGCGGCCACTCGCTCTACGACAGCGGGCGCATCGGCGCGCTGGCGGCGGCGGAGGTGATCTCCCACGTCGGCGCGCGCCCGGAACAGAAGCTCGCCGAGCTGGTCGCGGCCGAGCTCGGTCTTCAACAGGCACAGCGGGCCTGACGGCTTTTCCAGCAGGACAGTGACAGAGACCATGACGGTTCAGGCAAAAGACATCCGCAACATCGCGATCATCGCCCACGTCGACCACGGCAAGACGACGCTGGTGGACGAGCTCCTGAAGCAGTCGGGCACCTACCGCAGCAACCAGCAGGTGGCCGAGCGCGCGATGGACTCCAACGACCTGGAGCGCGAGCGCGGCATCACCATCCTCGCCAAATGCACGGCGGTGACCTGGAACGACACCAAGATCAACATCGTCGACACGCCGGGCCACGCCGACTTCGGTGGCGAGGTGGAGCGCATCCTCTCCATGGTGGACGGCGTGCTGCTGCTGGTGGACGCCGCCGAAGGGCCGATGCCGCAGACCAAGTTCGTCACCGCCAAGGCGCTGGCGCGCGGCCTGAAGCCCATCGTTGTGGTCAACAAGGCCGACAAGCCCGATGCCCGCCCGCACTGGGTGCACGACCAGGTCTTCGACCTCTTCGTGGCCCTGGAGGCCAGTGACGAACAGCTCGACTTCCCGACCCTCTTCGCCTCGGCCAAGCAGGGCTGGTCGGTCGCCGACCTGGACGACGAGCGCAAGGATCTGCACAGCCTCTTCGACCTCATCGTCGAGCATGTCGCGCCGCCGGAGGCCGATGCCGATGGACCCTTTGCCATGCTGGCGACGACGCTGGAGGCGGACAACTTCCTGGGCCGCATCCTGACCGGTCGCATCCACAGCGGCACGGCCAAGCTCAACATGCCGGTGAAGGTGCTGCGCCGCGACGGCACGACACTGACCGGCGGACGGCTGACCAAGCTGCTGTCCTTCCGCGGGCTGAAGCGCGAACCCATCGAGGAGGCGGCGGCCGGCGACATCGTCGCCGTGGCGGGCCTCAGCGATGCGACCGTGGCCGACACCATCTGCGCGCCGGAGGCGGAGGCCGCCCTGGCCGCCCAGCCCATCGACCCGCCGACACTCGCCATGACCTTTTCGGTGAACGATTCCCCGCTGGCCGGGCAAGAGGGCGACAAGGTCACCTCGCGCATGATCCGCGACCGCCTGGACCGCGAGGCCGAAGGCAACGTCGCCATCCGCATCACCGAGACCGAGGACAAGGACGCCTTCGAGGTGGCCGGCCGCGGCGAACTGCAGCTCGGCGTGCTGATCGAGACCATGCGCCGCGAGGGCTTCGAGCTTTCCATCTCGCGCCCCCGGGTGCTGTTCCGCAGCGACCCCGAGAGCGACCAGCGCATGGAGCCCATCGAGGAGGTGCAGGTCGACGTCGACGACGACTACGCCGGCGTCGTGGTCGAGAAGATGGGTCAGCGCAAGGCGGAGATGACCGACATGCGCCCCTCTGGCGGCGGCAAGACGCGGGTCACCTTTCTGGCGCCGGCCCGCGGCCTGATCGGCTATCACGGCGAGTTCCTGACCGACACCCGCGGCACCGGCATCATGCACCGCGTGTTCCACAGCTACGCCCCCTACAAGGGGCCGATCCAGGGCCGCCGCAACGGGGTTCTGATCTCCAACGGCAACGGCAAGGCGGTGGCCTATGCCCTGTGGAACCTGGAAGAGCGCGGCGAGATCTTTGTCGAACCGAACAAACCGGTCTATGAAGGCATGGTGATCGGCGAGCACAGCCGCGGCAACGACCTGGAAGTCAACCCGATGAAGGCCAAGCAGCTCACCAACATCCGCGCCTCCGGCAAGGACGAGGCGGTGCGGCTGACGCCGCCGCGCGTCATGGCGCTGGAGGAGGCACTGGCCTACATCGCCGACGACGAGCTCGTGGAGGTGACGCCCAAGTCGATCCGCCTGCGCAAGCGTCTGCTCGACCCGCATGCGCGCAAGAAGCAAAGCCGGATCAAGGATGCCGTCTGAGGCAACAGACGAAAGCGTAAGGAACGCACGCCGCTCCTGGGGAGAGGCCTTCGCTGTCTACCGGCACCCGCGTGTCATCGGCATGCTGTTTCTGGGTTTCTCTGCGGGTCTGCCCTTTCTGCTCGTGTTCGGAACGCTGTCGTTGTGGCTGCGGGAGGCTGGTATCAGTCTCTCGGCCATCGGCCTGATCAGCTGGGTCGGCATCACCTATTCCATAAAGGTGTTCTGGGCCCCGGTGGTCGACCGCCTGGCGGTGCCGCCCTTCACCACGCTGCTCGGCAAGCGGCGCGGCTGGATGCTGCTGGCTCAGATCGGCATTGCGGCGGGACTGCTCGGCATTGCCTACAGCGATCCGGCGACCAATCTGGAAATCACCGTCTACTTTGCGCTCCTGGTCGCATTTGCGTCGGCGACGCAGGATATCTCCATCGACGCCTACCGCATCGAAGCCGTCGACAAGAGCCTGCAGGGTGCCATGGCCGGCACCTACCAGGTCGGCTACCGCTTCGGGCTCATGGCCGCCGGCGCCGGCGCGCTCAACATTGTTCCCCTGACGTCCTGGCCTACGGCGTACACCGTCATGGCGGCGCTGGTTGGCGTCGGTATGGTGACCGTGCTGATCATTCGCGAGCCCGAAGTGGAACGCGACGAGGCAACGCTGCAGCGCGAAGCGGAAATTGCGAAACTGGTGCAGGGGAAGGCCGATGAGCATAACCCCTATCTGGGGCCCATCAAGCAGGCCCTGCGCGTTCTGCTGGCAGTCGTCGTAGTCTGCCTGGCGGGCGCCTGGTTTGCCGGCCTTAACATTGTCTACGCACTGGTTCCGTTCGGCGTCATCGCCGCCGCCGTCGCGGCGATCAGGCTCACCGGGTCGGCTGGCCGGTTCTCCCTGTGGTTTTCCAGCGCCGTGGTCAGCCCGCTGATCGACTTCTTCGCGCGAAACGGCACCTTTGCCGTTGTGATCCTGGCCTTCGTCGGGCTTTTCCGGCTTTCCGATATCACGCTTGGTGTGATGGCCAATCCCTTCTACATCGATCTCGGCTTCAGCGTCGATGTCATCGGCAACATCGCCAAGGCCTACGGCATTGTTGCAACGCTCGTCGGTGCCTTGCTTGGCGGCATCCTGGTGGTGCGGTTCGGGATGCTCAGGACATTGCTGCTGGGTGCGGTGATGGTGGCAGCGACGAACCTGGTTTTCGTGGTGCTCGCCCTGACAGGTCCGGACAAGTACATGCTGGCGGCTGCCATCACCGCCGACAACGTGTCGGGCGGTCTGGCCGGCTCCGCCTTTATCGCCTACCTCTCCAGCCTCACCAACACTGCCTACACGGCCACGCAGTACGCCCTCTTCTCCTCGCTCTTCACCCTGCCGGGCAAGATTGTCGCGGGCGGCTCCGGCTTCGTGGTCGAAGCCGTCGGCTACGTGCATTTCTTCTTCTACGCCTCGGCGCTCGGCATTCCGGCGATTTTGCTGGTGCTCTATCTGATGTACCATTACCGGCAGGAGAGAAGGTCTTCCTCCCCAGCCGGTGAGGCGGTGCGTGAGCAAAGCGACTGACTCAAAGATCGAGATCCAGCCCGGCGACATCACGCAGTTGGATGTCGATGCCATCGTCAATGCGGCCAATGCCCAGTTGAGGCCGGGCGGCGGCGTCTGCGGAGCGATCCACCGCGCCGCGGGCAGGAACCTGCGCGAAGCCTGCGCGGCCATCGGCGGCTGTGAGACGGGGCATTCGGTGCATACCGACGGCTTTGAGCTGAAGGCAAAGTACGTCATCCATACCGTCGGCCCGGTCTGGCGCGGCGGCGGAGAGAACGAGGAGGCCCTGCTCGCCTCCTGCTACCGCACTTCGCTCAAGATCGCCAAGCAGATCGGTGCGCGCTCCCTCGCCTTTCCGGCCATCTCCACCGGCGTCTACGGCTTCCCGCTGGAGCGCGCGACGGAGATCGCCGTCGAGACCGTGCGCGCCTTGCTGGCCGAGGAGGACGCGGTCGAGCTGGTGGTTTTCTCTGTGTTCGGCGCGGAGGCGGAGGCCGCCTATCGCCGGGAACTGGGACGGTAATCCTGCAAGGTTGATGGCGCTCTCTGCCCGCCGTCATCGCGGGCGGAAGCACCTGTTGCGCCGATGAAAACCGGCCGGCGGCTGCTTACATGGTTGCTTGAACGGTTCCACTGGAAAGCCTGAAGGCGCCGGGATCATCAGCGCAGCCGCGCGGCCGCTTCCCAGACGTTTTGGCTGATCCAGATCATCGTTCCGTCATCTGGGCATGCTAGTCTGAGGGTTGACGGAAAGCTTTGTTTTCAAACAAAAAAAGACAGGTTGACGCGACGTGACCATTCGCAATCTGGATGCGCTTTTCGAACCCAAGTCGGTCGCCGTGGTGGGGGCCAGCCGGCGTCCGGGCTCCCTGGGTTCGGTGCTTGCCCGCAACCTCTTCAACGGGGGGTTCCAGGGCCCCATCATGCCGGTGCATCCGCGGCACGAGGCGATCGAAGGCGTGCTTGCCTATCCCTCCGTGGAGGCGCTGCCGCAGACCCCGGACCTGGCTGTGATCGCCACGCCGCCGGACAGCGTGGCGGAGCTTGTTGCGGCCTTCGGCAAGCGCGGCACCCGCGCGGCCGTCGTCATCACCGCCGGCTTCGGCGAGGGCGGGGACGGGCAGGGCGCCGGGCGGCGCCAGGCCATCCTCGATGCCGCCAAGCCGAACCTGCTGCGGGTTGTCGGGCCCAACTGCCTGGGAATGATGGTCCCGGGCATCGGCCTCGATGCCAGTTTTTCCCATGTCGCGCCGCTGCCCGGAAACCTCGCCTTCGTCACCCAGTCCGGCGCCATGGTGACGGCAATGCTCGACTGGGCGACGCCGCGCGGCATCGGCTTTTCGAAGGTGGTGTCGCTGGGCGACAAGGCTGACGTCGACTTCGGCGACCTGCTGGACTACCTGGCCATGGATGTGCAGACCCGGGCCATCCTGCTGTACATCGAGTCCGTCGCCCATGCGCGCAAGTTTCTCTCGGCCGCGCGCATCGCCGCCCGCAACAAGCCGGTGATCGTCGTCAAGGGCGGCCGCCATGCCGAGGGGGCAAAGGCCGTAGCGTCTCATACCGGTGCGCTGGCCGGGGCCGATGCGGTCTACAACGCCGTCTTCTCACGGGCCGGCATGCTGCGGGTCTACAGTCTGGAGGAACTCTTCGATGCGGCGGAGACGCTGTCCCGCCTCTCGGTCGCACGGCGCCACCCGGACGGCCGTGCCCGCCTGGCGATCCTCACCAACGGCGGCGGCCTCGGCATTCTGGCGACCGATGCGCTGATCGACCACGGCGGAAAGCTGGCGGAGCTCTCCGCCTCGACCAAGGCGGCGCTGGACGCCTGCCTGCCGGTGACCTGGAGCGGCGGCAACCCGGTCGACATCATCGGCGACGCGCCGGGCGTACGCTATCGGGCCGCGCTGGAGGTGCTGCTGCAGGAACGGGAGGCCGACGCCACCCTGGTGATGCACTGCCCCACCGCCGTCGCCTCCGCCACCGAGGCCGCCAAGGCGGTGGTGGAGGCCCTGGGGGCCACGCCCGCCAAGGACCGACCCGTTCTTGCCGCCTGGGTCGGCGACCAGGCCGTTGAGGACGCCCGGCGGCTTTTTGCCCGCCACGGCATCGCCAGCTACGAGACGCCGGAGCAGGCGGTGCAGGGCTTCATGCATCTTGAGAACTATCGCCGCAACCAGGCGCTGCTGATGCGCGTTCCCCATCCCGAGCGCGACGTGGTGGAGCCGGACCGCGCCGCGGCCCGGGCGGTTCTGGAACCGGCGCTGGCGGACGGCCGCGAGTGGTTGAGCGAGGCCGAGGCCAAGACCCTGATGCAGGCCTACGGTATTCCTGTGGTGGCGACCCAGGTGGTGGCCAGCCCCGCTGAAGCCGGAGCGGCGGCGGCGGCGCTCGGCGGACCGGTGGCGCTGAAGATTCTCTCGCGGGATCTGACTCACAAAAGCGATCTGGGCGGTGTCGCCCTGGACCTGGAGGGCAAAGCGGCGGTGACAGCCGCCGCCGAGGCGATGCTTCAGCGCATTGCCGCCGCGGCGCCCCATGCGAAGCTGGAGGGCTTCACCGTTCAGGCCATGTGCCGGCGCCCGCGGGCCGAGGAGCTGATCCTGGGCGTGGTCGACGATCCGCAGTTCGGCCCGGTGATGCTGTTCGGTCACGGCGGCACCGCCGTCGAGGTGATCGCGGACAAGGCCCTCGCCCTGCCGCCGCTCGACCCCATGCTCGCCGAGGCGATGATGGCGGAGACCAACGTCTATCGGCTGCTGCAGGGCTACCGCGACCGCCCGCCGGCGGCGATCAAGGAGGTCGCCGACTGTCTCGTGCGCCTGTCGCAGATCGTCAGCGACATGCCGGAGATCACCGAGGTCGACGTCAATCCCCTTCTGGCCGACGCCGAGGGCGTCATCGCGCTGGATGCCAGGGTGCGCATCGCCGCCCGCCGCGATCCCCTGGCGGCCCCGACGGCACGCCTGGCGATCCGGCCCTATCCGCGCGAACTCGAGCAGACCGTTGCGATGCCGGACGGCAGCGAGATCTTCATCAGGCCGCTGCGGCCGACCGATGCCGCCGGGCTGCGCCATGCTTTCCGCCAGTTGGATCCGGAAGACGTGCGCATGCGTTTCTTCGCCACCATCAAGGACCTCTCGGACGACATGTTGGCGCGGCTGACACAGCTCGACTACGACCGCGAGATGGCCCTGGCCGCCTTCACCTCGCAGGATTCAGGGCACCAGGGGCTGGGCGTGGTGCGCCTGGCCGCCGACCCGGATAACCGGCGCGCGGAGTTCGCGGTCCTGGTGCGCTCCGACATCAAACGCCAGGGGGTCGGCTCGATCCTGATGGAGGCCATTCTCGATTACGCCCGCGAGCGCGGGATCGGCGAGATCTGCGGCTCCGTCCTGGCTGAGAATGCCGCCATGCTGGCCCTCTGCCGCAAGCTCGGCTTTGCGGCGACGCCGGCGGGCGAGGGTACGGTGGCGGTCAGGCTGAACCTCGCCGAGCAGACGGCGGAGGGCCTGAAGACGGCCTGAGGGAAGATGCCGCTGTCGCGGAGGACCGCAGCACGGCTCAATCAAGACTGGGGGCAGTCAGGACTTGGGGGCAGTCAGGACTTGGGGGCAGTCAGGACTTGGGGGCAGTCAGGACTGGAGGCCTTTAGGGGCCGGGCCGGTCCAACGAGTAACCGGCGGAACGCACGGTGCGGATCAGGTCTTCGCTGCCGTTCTGGTTCAGGGCCTTGCGCAGCCGGCGGATATGCACGTCGACCGTGCGCGGCTCCACATAGACATCGCGCCCCCAGACCGAATCGAGAAGCTGCTCGCGGGTGAACACCCGGCCCGGGTTCTGCATCAGGTGGCGCAGCAGGCGGAACTCGGTGGGCCCGAGGTGGACGTCGTGGCCGTTGCGGCGGACTCGGTGGGCCGCCAGATCCATGGCCAGATCCTCGAAGGCCAGCATTTCGCTGCTGAGTTCCGGCTTGCTGCGGCGCAGGACCGCATTGATGCGCGCGATCAGCTCAGCCGGCGAGAAAGGCTTGGTCATGTAATCGTCGCAACCGCTGTCGAGGCCGCGCAGCTTGTCGCTCTCTTCCCCGCGCGCCGTCAGCATGATGATCGGCACACGCTTGGTGTCCGGCTTGCTGCGCAGTTGGCGGCAGACTTCGATGCCGGACATCAGCGGCAGCATCCAGTCGAGCAGGATGAGGTCCGGCACTTCTTCCGCCGCGACCACAAGCGCTTCTTCGCCGTCGCTCGCGGTGTTCACCCGGAAGCCGGCGCCCTCAAGGTTGTAGCGCAGCATGGTGACCAGGGCTTCCTGGTCCTCGATAATCAGAACAAGAGGTCTCACGCGCCCTCCTTCTCCTTCCCGTCTTGGGCGGCCTCTTCGCCTTCAGGTTCGACGACCTGGAAGCTCGTGGTGTCGCTCTTCGGGCGTCCACCTTCTATGCGCTCGCCCGTTGCAAGGTAGTACGTTGTCTCGGCGATGTTCGTGGCGTGGTCGCCGATGCGCTCCACATTCTTGGCGATGAACAGCAGATGGGTGCAGGGCGTGATGTTGCGCGGGTCTTCCATCATGTAGGTCAGCAACTCGCGGAACAGTGCCGTATACATTTCGTCGACCTCTTCATCGCGATGCCAGACGTCGAGAGCACGGTTGGCATCGTGATTGGCATAGGCGTCGAGCACGTCCTTGATGATCGCCTGCACCAGCTTGGCCATGCGCGGAATGGAGCGCACGGCTTCGTGGTGGGCCAGCTGGTTCAGCGCGATGGTGCGCTTGGCAATGTTCTTGGCGTAGTCGCCGATGCGCTCCAGGTCACTGGAGATCTTCAGTGCCGAGATCACCTCGCGCAGGTCGTTGGCCATGGGCTGGCGCAGTGCCAGGGTGCGGATCGCGTCCTCGTCCAGCTCCAGGTCCATCTGGTCAATGGCTTCGTCGCCTTTGACGACCTTCTCCGCCAGTGCCGAATCGCGCCGCACCATGGCGTCGATCGCGCCGGCAAACTGCGCTTCAGCCACACCGCCCATGCGCAGCACCACGGTGTTCAGCTGCTGCAGTTCTTCGTCGAAGGATTTGACGATGTGTTCGCTGTTCATGTCTGCCGGTCCTTCGGCTTTGCGAGAGTGGTCAGGCTATGATGCATCCGTTGCGGCGGTCCCCGGGATCACCCGAAGCGGCCGGTGATGTAGCCCTGGGTCCGCTCGTCGCGCGGATTGGTGAAAAGCTGTTCGGTATCGCCCACCTCGACCAGATTGCCGAGGTGGAAGAAGGCGGTCTTCTGCGAAACGCGCGCCGCCTGCTGCATGGAGTGGGTGACGATCACGATGGTGAAGTTCTGCCGCAGCTCATCGATCAGTTCCTCGATCTTCGCCGTGGCGATCGGGTCGAGGGCCGAGCAGGGCTCGTCCATCAGGATCACTTCCGGATTGACCGCGATGGCGCGGGCGATGCAGAGGCGCTGCTGCTGGCCGCCGGAAAGACCGGTGCCGGGGGAGGTGAGACGGTCCTTCACCTCTTCCCAGAGGCCGGCGCGCGAAAGGCTCAGCTCGACGATGTCGTCGAGCTCGGTCTTGCTCTCGGCGATGCCGTGCAACCGCGGGCCATAGGCGATGTTGTCGTAGATCGACTTGGGGAAGGGGTTGGGTTTCTGAAACACCATTCCCACCCGCGCACGCAACTGCACCACGTCCAATCCGCTGCGGTAGATGTCGGTGCCGTCCAGAGTGATCTCGCCCTCCACCCGGCAGCCGTCGATGACGTCGTTCATCCGGTTCAGGCAGCGCAGAAAGGTGGACTTGCCGCAGCCGGAGGGGCCGATCAGCGACGTCACCTGGTTCTCGCCGATATCAAGATCGACATCGCGCAGGGCCTGGCTCTCGCCGTAATAGACGGCATTGTTGCGCGCCGTCATCTTCGGCGAATTCCTGAGGGCCGGGCTTGGCGCGGTGGCTTCTGCGACTGCTTCCATTGCGGTCTCCACTATCGTTCGGTCCCGCCGTCCTTCGCTACCACTGGCGCTCGAAGCGCTTGCGCAGCAGAACGGCGAGGGCGTTCATGAGGATAAGGAAGCCCAGCAGCACCATAATGGCACCGTTGGTCTTCTCGACAAAGGCGCGCTCGGGCGCGTCGGCCCAGAGGAAGATCTGCACCGGCAGCACGGTCGCCGGGTCGGTGACGCCGCCGGGAATGTCGACGATGAAGGCGACCATGCCGATCATCAGCAGCGGCGCCGTCTCGCCCAGGGCCTGGGCCATGCCGATGATGGTGCCGGTCATGATGCCCGGCAGCGCCAGCGGCAGCACGTGATGGGTCACCACCTGCAGGCGCGAGGCGCCGACGCCCAGGGCTGCTTCGCGGATAGAGGGCGGAACGGCCTTCAGGGCGGCGCGCGCGGCGATGATGATGGTCGGCAGGGTCATCAGCGCGAGCACCATGCCGCCGACCAGCGGCGCCGAGCGGGGCAGCCCGAAGATGCTGAGGAACACCGCCAGGCCCAGCAGACCGAAGATGATCGAAGGCACCGCCGCGAGGTTGTTGATGTTCACCTCGATCAGGTCCGTCCACTTGTTCTTCGGCGCGAACTCCTCCAGGTAGACCGCGGACAGCACGCCGATGGGGAAGGTCAGGGCCAGGGTGATGAGCAGGGTGTAGAACGACCCGACTACGGCGCCCCAGATACCCGCCTGCTCCGGCTCTCGCGAGTCGCCGGCGGTGAAGAAGGTGGTGTTGAACTGTGTCTCGATCGCGCCATCTGCTTCCAGTGCCTCGATCCAGACGATTTCGTTGTCCTTCACCCGCCGGTCGGACTCCGGCAGGGTGCGGTCGATGTAGCCTTTCACCAGACTGTCGATATCGTCGGAGGACTTGACCCAGAGGGTTTGTGTCGTGCCGATGATCGACGGGTCGGAGAGCACCGCATCGCGCACCTCGAGCCCGGCACCGTTGGAGAGGATGCCGTAAAGCTTGATGCGGTCGCGGCGTCCGCTCACGTCGGGAAAGCGCTCGCGCAGGCTCGTCCGCAACAGGCCCTGATAGTCGGCGCGCCCCATGATCTGCGGGTCGTTCGTGTCCTGCGGGTCGATGACCTGCGGGTCCAGGTAGACCGGAATGGAAATGTGGGTCTGGACAAAGGCGGTATAGCCGTTCAGCACGATGGTGCCGATCAGCAGCCCGAGGATCGCCAGGGCGGCGAAAATCGCCAGCAGGCCGTAGGCGCGGAAGCGCTTCTCTGCGGCGTAGCGGCGGCCCAGCCGTTCGTCCGAGAGGTCGGCGCGGCGCAGAGCCGGGACGGGTGCCGTGCTGTCAGTCATATTTCTCTCGGTACCTCCGGACCACGTTCAAGGCGATCACGTTCAGCGTGAGTGTAACGGCGAAGAGCACCAGCCCCAGGGCGAAGGCCGCCAGGGTCTTGGCGCTGTCGAATTCCTGGTCGCCGACCAGCAGGGTGACGATCTGCACCGTCACGGTGGTAACCGCTTCCAGCGGATCGGCGGTCAGGTTGGCCGCCAGGCCCGCAGCCATGACGACGATCATGGTCTCACCGATGGCGCGGCTCATGGCAAGCAGAAGGCTGCCGACGATGCCGGGCAGGGCGGCCGGGAAGATCACCTGCTTGATGGTCTCCGACTTGGTCGCGCCGAGGGCAAAGGCGCCGTCGCGCAGTGCGCGCGGCACCGCGTTCATGACATCGTCGCTCAGCGAGGAGACGAAGGGGATGATCATGATCCCCATGACCACGCCCGCGGCCAGCGCCGATTCAGAGGAGACGGTCATGCCAAGCGATTCGCCGGTGCGGCGAATGAAGGGGGCCACGGTCAGGGCGGCGAAGAAGCCGTAGACCACCGTCGGCACGCCGGCCAGGATCTCCAGCATCGGCTTGACGATGGCGCGCATGCGCTGCGGCGCGTACTCCGACATATAGATGGCCGAGAACAGGCCGATCGGCACCGCCACGCACATCGCGATAAAGGTGATCAGCAGCGTACCGGCGAAGAGCGGAATGGCACCGAAGGCGCCGGAGGCGCCGACCTGGTCCGCGCGCAGCGCGGTCTGCGGGCTCCACTCCAGGCCGAAGAGGAACTCATACCAGGGAACCCGCGCGAAGAAGCGCATGGCCTCGAACAGCAGCGACATCACGATGCCGATGGTGGTGAGGATTGCGATGGTCGAAGCGATGATCATCAGCACGCTGACCGTGCGCTCCACCAGATTGCGGGCGCGCAGTTCCGGCGAGATGCGCTTGCGCGCGAATGCCAGGCCGAGCACGGCAATGGCGATGGCCACCACCGTCATGGCGGCATTGCCGATCTGGCGCACCGAAGCGTAACCGTCTGCGGCGGCCTGCAGCGAGGCATCGACCTCGCGGCTGACGATGTTGCCGGAAGCCAGGTTCTTGACGTCGTTCAGGAGCAGCGAAAGCCTGTCTTCCGGCAGGCTCTGGATGTCTTCCGGCAGGTTGGAGATCAGCATCCACTCGGCGACATGCGGCTCCAGGATCAGCCAGAGCGCCATCAGCAGAACGCTCGGGATGCCGCACCAGAGCGCGACGTAGAAGCCGTAGTATTGGGGCCGCGAATGGAGCGTCGACGGGTGGCCGCCGCTCACAGAACGGGCGCGCCGTTGTCCGAATTGGTAGCCGACGGAGGCCAGTACCAGCAGGATCGCGATAAGGAGAAAGCTGTTCATGGCGGCCCATCGGATCTCGAGGAAGGAGCCCGCCTGCGCCCTTCCCAACGCACCCTTCGCGGTCGAAGGGCCGGGGCGCCGGCTTTGTCACACCTTGGCGGTGGTTGCTCCGACCGGGTCTGTGATTGCAGGTTTCATTGGCATTTTTCTTGGGGAGCGGGTCCGGCGGAGACCTTGTTTTCCGCCGGACCCTTACCCGGTTACATGCCCCGATTACATGCTCAGGGGGGCCATGCCGTTCGCCGACTCCATCATCGACTTACGGTCGCCGGTGGGCAGCGGGATCAGCCCCTTTTCCATCAGGTAACCCTCGTCGCCCCAGGCCTTGTCGGAGGTGAACTCGGCCACGAACTCCTTGATGCCGGGGATGGTGCCGACATGCTCCTGCTTCACATAGAAGTAGAGCGAGCGGGAGATGCCGTACTCACCGGAAGCGATGTTCTCGAACTCCGGCGCCACGCCACCGACGGTCGCACCCTGCAGCTTGTCGGCGTTCTGGTCGAGGAAGCTGAAGCCGAAGATGCCGAGTGCATTCGGATTGGCTTCCAGCTTCTGGACGATCAGATTGTCGTTTTCGCCGGCCTCGACGAAAGCGCCGTCTTCACGCACGGAATGCGCAGCGGCCTTGAAAGCATTCTTGTCCAGAGCCTTGATCTCCGGGAACTCCTCGGCGGCGGCTTCCATCACCAGCTCGACGAAGGCGTCGCGGGTGCCGCTGGTCGGCGGCGGGCCCAGAACCTCGATGCGCTCGGCGGGCAGCGAAAGGTCGATGTCGCTCCAGAGCTTGTTGGGGTTGGCAACCAGCTTGCCGTCGACCGGGATCTCCTTGGCCAGGGCCAGGAAGATCTGCTTCTTGGTCAGGGCGAAGGGCGAGTGCGCCTTGGAGTTGGCCAGGACGATGCCGTCAAAGCCGATCTTCACCTCGGTGATGGTGATGCCGTTTTCGCCGCACATCTCGAACTCGGACTGCTTGATGCGCCGCGAGGCGTTGGTGATGTCCGGATGCTCGGTGCCCACGCCGGCGCAGAACAGCTTCATGCCGCCGCCCGAACCGGTGCTCTCGACGACCGGGGTCTTGAAGCCGCTGGTGCGGCCGAAGTTCTCGGCCACTGCCGTGGAGAAGGGGAAAACGGTCGAAGACCCGACGATGCGGATCTGATCACGCGCCTCGGCCAAAGCCGGCGCGACCATGACAAAGCCGGCAACGGCCGCCACGGCTAGCGTTCTTTTGCTCACGGGGAGTACCTCCGCTGAATGCCCATTGGTGATGTTGTCTCGATGTTGCCTTCCGGCGATTTCCCTTCGGGCCTGTCGAGGCCCAAGCCGGGAACAACGTTCGCGCCGACCTCTCGTCGGCGGGCCCAAACTAAGGTCGCTCGGCGATGGTATTACTGCATTTTTGTGACAGTTAAATGACAGACACGGAAATTCTCGATATTTCCACTGTAAATTAACCTTTTCCCGGGCGAGGGGCCCCCGCGGCGCACTCCCGAGGGCAAAGAACGCCTTCAGGAGGCCTTGGACTGCGTGGGCGCAAGGCCGGCCTCAGCCGGCACGGCGGAGGGCAGATAGACGGAGAAGGTCGCCCCCTCGTCAGGGCGGCTCTCGATCTCCAGGACGCCGCGGTGGCGGTTGACGATGTGCTTGACGATCGCCAGTCCCAGGCCGGTCCCGCCAAGGCGCCGCGAACGGCCGCTGTCGACACGATAGAAGCGCTCGGTGAGGCGCGGGATGTGCTCGCGCTCGATCCCTTCCCCCTCGTTGAAAACCGAAATCTTCACCCCGGCGCGGCCCAGGCGGCGCTCCCCGGCGCCGCCCTTGGACAGCGGCCGGGCCGCGACCCGGATTACGGTGTTCTCGTAGCCGTACTTCAGCGCGTTATCCAACAGGTTCTGGACCACCTGGGTCAGCTCGTCGTAGACGCCCACCACCGGCGGCAGAGGCTCGCAGGCGAGGTCGATGCGCATGCCGTAGCGCGCTGCCTCCAGCTCCAGGGTGGAGCTGACCGAGTGCAGGATCTCCGCGACATCGCATTCGCTGTCCGGCGGGGTGTGCTCCTGCAGTTCGATGCGCGACAGCGACAGCAGGTCGTCCACCAGGCGCGACATGCGGTGCGCCTGCTCTTCCATGATCTTCAGGAAGCGGATCTGCGCCTCCTGGTCTTCCAGCGCCGGCCCGCGCAGGGTCTCGATGAAGCCGATCAGGCTGCTGAGCGGCGTGCGCAGTTCATGGCTGACGTTGGCGACGAAGTCGGCGCGCATGCGCTCGGTCTGCTTGACGCCGGTCAGGTCGTAGAGCGCGATCATCAGCCGCGCCTGCTGCGGTGCGGCCGCCGGCAGGCGCAGCACCCGCGCGGCGATGCTGCGCTCGACCTTGCCGGGGATGGAAAACTCCACCGCTTCCTGCTCGCCGCCCTGCAGGACCGCGTCGACGGCGGCCAGCAGGTCCGGGTTGCGCAGGCCGAGCGCCAGGTCGCGGCCGGCGAGGTCCTGTCCCAGGAGGGCCTCGGCGGCCGGGTTCAGGCGCAGCACCCTGCGGTTTTCGGCCACCAGGATCAGGGGGTCGGGCAGGCCCGCCAGCACCGCGGCGTTCATCGCCATGGTGTCCTGCAGGTCGTTGCGCCTTGCCCGCTGCTCGCGCGCTGTCTCGGCGATGGCGTCCACCAGCCCCGGCGACAGCAGGTCGCCGCCGGAGGGCGCCGGCGGCAGCGGGCTGTCGTCGCCCGCCTCGCGCAGCCGGCCGAGGTAGCGGGTCAGGGTCCGTACGCGGCGAAAGTGCTGGTTCAGCATCACCGCCATCAGTGCCAGGATTGCCGCCGCGCCGACGACAGCGGCCGTCATTGTAAGCTGCCCGCCCAGCACGAAGGCCCCCAGGATCAGCGCCACCGGCACGCAGAGCACCACGGTGGCCAGCACCACCCGTCCATAGAACGGCGGCGGCGCATCGGCCTCAGGCGGCGCTGCCCGGGCCGGACGGTCTGAAGGCTCTTCGATCATGAATGCTTGGTCGGCATGGACGGCTTGTCGGCTTCGATCACCTGCAGGTCAACGCGCATATTAGCATGTGCCTGCGCGCGGGGTCGTGAAGGTTTTGCAATGGTCCCAGCGTTTTGGGCGGGCGCATCGCTTCGTGTGGCGGCGCGGCGGCAGCCGCCGGTTCAGAGCAGCTCGCCGGTGGTCTGAGACTCATAGGCGGCCAGGGCCGCGGCGGTGACCAGGTCGTTCACCGTGGCGCCGAGCTGCACCACCTGGGCGGGCTTCGAGAGACCGATGAGGACCGGTCCGATAACCGTGCCGCCGCCGCCCTGCTGGACCAGCTTGGCGGTGATGTTGGCCGAATGCAGCCCCGGCATCACCAGCACGTTGGCCGGCCCCGAGAGGCGCGAGACGGGGTAGTGGTTCTGCATCAGGTCATAGTTCAGCGCCACGTTGGCCTGCATCTCGCCGTCGTATTCGAAGTCGGGCTCGCGCAGGTCGAGCAGCTGCACCGCATCGCGGATGCGCTGGGCCGCCGGGTGCCAGGGGTTGCCGAAGTTGGAGTAGGACAGCAGGGCGACCCGCGGCTCGTGACCCATGGCGCGCGCCTGGGCGGCGGCCTGCATGGCGATGTCGGCCAGCTGCTCGGCGTTGGGCAGTTCGTGCACCGAGGTGTCGGCGATGAAGACGGAGCGCCCGCGCATGACCATGATCGAAAGGCCGAAGACGCGCTGCTTGGGCAGCGGATCGATGGCGCGGCGGATGTCTTCGTAGGCGACGCCGAAGCTGCGCGTCAGACCCGTCACCATGGCATCGGCCTCGCCGCAGGCCACCATGCAGGCGGCGAAGACGTTGCGGTTCTGGTTGGCCATGCGCTGGCAGTCGCGCCGCAGGGAGCCGCGCCGTCCCAGGCGCTTATAAAGATAGTCGACGTAGCGCGCGTTGTTGCTCGACAGCCGCGCGTTGTGAATCTCGAGCTGGCTTTTCTCCAGGCCGATGGACTTCATGGTCGCGCGCACGATCTCCTCGCGCCCCACCAGCACCGGCGTGCCGTAACCGGCCTGCTGAAAGGCCAGGGCGGCACGGATGCTGCGCTCCTCCTCGCCTTCGGCGAAGACCACCCGCTTGGGGTTCTGGCGCACCTTGTCGAAGATCCGCTGGAGGCTGGAGGCGGTGGGGTCGAGCCGGGCGGAGAGCTGCTGCTCGTAAGCCGCCATGTCCTCGATGGGCCTCCGCGCCACGCCGCTGTCCATCGCCGCCTTGGCCACCGCCTTGGGCACGGCCACGATAAGGCGCGGATCGAAAGGTGCCGGAATGATGTAGGCGCGCCCATAGCGCAGGGCCTTGCTGTGATAGGCCTGGGCCACCTCGTCCGGCACGTCCTCGCGGGCCAGTTCGGCCAGGGCCTGGGCTGCTGCGATCTTCATCTCCATGTTGATGGTCGAAGCGCGCACGTCCAGCGCGCCGCGGAAGATGTAGGGAAAGCCGAGGACGTTGTTGATCTGGTTCGGATAGTCGGACCGCCCGGTGGCGACGATGGCATCGTCGCGCAGTTCGGCCACCTCCTCCGGCGTGATCTCCGGGTCCGGGTTGGCCATGGCGAAGATGATCGGCTGGTCGGCCATGGAGCGGATCATCTCCGGCGTGAACGCGCCCTTCACCGAAAGCCCCATGCAGACGTCGGTGCCCTCGAAGGCCTCTTCCAGGCTGCGCGCCTTGGTATCGACGGCATGGGCCGACTTCCACTGGTTCATACCGTCTTCGCGGCCCTGATAGATGACGCCGCGGGTGTCGCAGAGCACCACCAGGTCATGCGGCACCCCCATGGCCTTGATCAGCTCGGCGCAGGCGATGCCGGCGGCACCGGCGCCGTTGATCACCACCTTGGTTTTTTCGATGGAGCGGCCGGTGAGTGCCAGAGCGTTGAGGAAGCCGGCGGCGGTGATGATGGCGGTTCCGTGCTGGTCGTCGTGGAACACGGGAATGTCCATCAGCTCCTTCAGCCGCTCCTCGATGATGAAGCACTCCGGCGCCTTGATGTCCTCCAGGTTGATGCCGCCCCAGGACTTGCCGAGAAAGCGCACGCAGTTGACGAAGTCGTCGACCTCGCGGGTGTCGACCTCCAGGTCGATGCCGTCGACATCGGCGAAGCGCTTGAAGAGAACGGCCTTGCCCTCCATCACCGGCTTGGCGGCCTGGGCGCCGAGGTCGCCGAGCCCCAGCACGGCGGTCCCGTTGGAGATGATGGCGACGATGTTGCCCTTGGCCGTGTAGTCGTAGGCCTTGGCCTCGTCGGCGGCGATCTTCAGGCAGGGGACGGCGACGCCGGGGGAATAGGCCAGCGAGAGGTCGCGCTGGGTGGTCAGCGGCTTGGTCGCCTGGATCTCGAACTTGCCGGGCCGGCCGGAGGCATGCAGATCCAGCGCCTCTTCCTCGGTGATGCGGGTTCTGTCCATCTTGTCCTCCCCTTGGGCACGTGTCTCGGGCGCCTGCATTACGGTCTCGCCCAAAACGCCGGGGTACCCTGGGGCGGAGCGGCGGACCCTCCGCTTTCCCTCGGCACAGTTGGCTTAGGGCCTTGTTTTTCCGGAAATCTTAGAGAGACGCCATGCAAGCGTCAAAGATCATGACGAAGGATCGCGGGCAGGGGGCCGGGCGCGAAGCGGCCTGCTCCCTAGTGGGCCCGGACATGGCGGTGGATGTCGGCGCCCCCGGCCTTGCCGAGGATTTCCTCCGCCTTCTCGGCCGCGGACGGGTCTACAGTCCGTACCCACAGCAGGATCGCTCCGGCCTCCAGCGCGCGTGCGAAGGCCTCCGTATGCGGGGTCGCGCGGAGCTTTTCCAGCAGCTCCACCACCGCGGCGACGCTGATGCCGGCGGCCAGTGCGCCGGCCACCGCCGCGCCCACCGGGCCGGTCGCGATGGCGATCAGGCCGGCAGCGGTCAGCGGGCCGACGTAGTTGATCTCGCCGACGAGGCCGGCGAGGGACTCCTGCCAGGCCTCCCCGGGTGAGCCGCTGGCGCTGAGCGATTCGTGGGTATCGAGGACGGACAGGTCGTCGCGGGCAAAGCCCGCCGCGAGCAGCGCCTCGACCGCCTCGGTAAAGGCGACGCGCTGGGAAAAGCGTCCGACCACCTCGACGGGCTGGCCGGCGGCGAAGACGCCGCTGTCTGAACTCTGGTCCTGCATTCCGTTCTCCCTTTTTCCCATTTTGACCGCTGCGGCGAGGCTTGCCCAGACCCGTGGTTCATGCGCTGCCGCGCTCCATCGCCCGGCTTGCCCCCGATGCCCTCGCCTGTGATAACCTGCGCCCCCGCACTCACCCCTTGGATCGATGACCGCAAAGCCCGCCCCCCAGCAGGATCAGAACCAGCAGGACCAGGATCCGCAGACCGCTGCAGCGCAGCCTGCCCCGGCGGTCCAAGCGACCCGCTCGGCCCAGCCCGCCAAGGCGGCTGCCGTGACCCCGATGATGGCCCAATACCTGGAGATCAAGGCTGAGCACCCGGGCGTCCTGCTGTTCTATCGCATGGGGGACTTCTACGAACTGTTTTTCGAGGACGCGCAACAGGCTTCCGCCGCCCTGGACATCGCGCTGACCAAGCGCGGCCAGCACCAGGGCGCGGACATCCCCATGTGCGGCGTGCCGGTCCATTCCGCGGACGGCTATCTTGCGCGCCTGATCCGCAAGGGCTTCAAGGTCGCGGTCTGCGAACAGACCGAGGACCCGGCGGAGGCCAAGAAGCGCGGCAGCAAGTCGGTGGTGCGCCGGGCGGTGGTGCGCATCGTCACGCCCGGCACCCTGACCGAAGATGCGTTGCTGGACGCACGGGCCCACAACTACCTGGCCGCGCTGGCGAGCGCCGGCGGCGGACTGGCGCTGGCCTGGGTCGACATCTCGACCGGCGATTTCCAGACCCAGGCGCTCGGCGCCGGAGATCTGGCCGCGGCCCTGGCGCGCCTCGATCCCGGCGAGATCATTCTGCCGGAAAGCCTGCTGGCCCAGCCTGTCCTCGCGGAGGCCCTGGCCGACCTGCGGGAGCGGCTGAGCCCGCTGCCGGCGCCACGCTTCGACAGCGGCAACGCCCGCCGCCGACTGGAGGAGGTGTTTCAGGTCAGGGCGCTGGAGGCCTTCGGCGCCTTCGGCCGCGCCGAACTGGCCGCCGCGGGCGCGCTGATCGATTACCTGGCGCTCACCCAGAAGGGGAAGATGCCCCGCCTGCAGCCACCGCGGCATCTGGCCGGCGGTGCGGTGATGGAGATCGATGCCGCCACGCGGCGCAACCTGGAACTGACCGAGTCCCTCTCCGGCGGGCGCGACGGCACCCTGCTCGCCACCATCGACCGCAGCGTTACCGGCGCCGGTGCCCGGCTGCTGGCGACCCGCCTCGCCGCGCCGCTCACCGACCCCGGGGTCATCGCGGCGCGCCACGACCAGCTCGCCTGGCTTATCGAGGACGGCGGACTGCGGGCCGACCTGCGTACAGCGCTGCGGCGCTGTCCGGACATCGAACGGGCCCTGTCCCGCCTCAGTCTCGGCCGCGGCGGGCCGCGCGACCTCGCTGCCGTCCGCGGCGCGCTTGCGGTGGCCGGGGATCTGGCGCGGCTCGTCGTCGCCCGCGCCGGCCTTGCGCCGCCGAGCCTGGAGGCCGGCGATCTGGAAAGTCTCGGCGGCCACGCAGACCTCGTTGCGATTCTGGATGCGGCCCTGGCGGCGGAACCGCCGTTTCAGGCCCGCGACGGCGGCTGCATCGCCGCCGGTTACGACACGGCCCTCGACGAGCTGCGCAGCCTGCGCGACGACAGCCGCAAGCTGATGGCCGGGCTGCAGAGCCGCTATGCCGAAGAGGCCGGCGTGCCCAGCCTCAAGGTCAAGCACAACAACGTGCTCGGCTATTTCATCGAGGTGACGCCGACCCACGCCGGCAAGATCAAGACCGGCGCCGAGGGCCCCTTCATCCATCGCCAGACCCTGGCCTCGGCCATGCGCTTCACCACGGTGGAACTGTCCGAGCTGGAGCAGAAGATCGCCTCGGCGGCGGAGCGCGCCCTGGCGCTGGAACTGGAGATCTTTCAGCGCCTGGTGGCCGAGGTTCTGGGTCAGGCCGAAGCCATCGCGCACAGCGCACGGGTGCTGGCGGCGCTGGATGTCGCCGCCGGCCTCGCCGAGCTGGCGGTGGAACAGCGCTGGTGCCGCCCGCGCATCGACGACAGCACAGCCTTCGACATCCGCGGGGGGCGCCACCCGGTGGTGGAGGCCGCGCTTGCCCAGGCGCAGGAAGGCGGCTTCGTCGCCAACGACTGCCGCCTTGAGGACGACCCCGATCCCGACTCGGGTGTCGGCCGCATCTGGCTGATCACCGGCCCCAACATGGCGGGCAAGAGCACCTTCCTGCGCCAGAACGCGCTGATCGCCGTGCTCGCCCAGATGGGCAGCTATGTGCCCGCCGCTTCCGCGCACATCGGGCTGGTCGACCGCCTGTTCAGCCGCGTCGGTGCCGCCGACGACCTGGCGCGGGGCCGCTCGACCTTCATGGTCGAGATGGTGGAAACCGCCGCCATCCTCAATCAGGCGGGGCCGCGCGCGCTGGTGATCCTGGATGAGATCGGCCGCGGCACGGCCACTTTCGACGGGCTCTCCATCGCCTGGGCCTGCATCGAACACCTGGACCAGGTGAACCGCTGCCGCGCCCTCTTCGCCACCCACTACCACGAGCTGACCGCGCTGGCCGCCAAGCTGGACTCCCTGTCCTGCCATGCCATGCGGGTGAAGGAATGGCAGGACGACGTGGTGTTCCTGCACGAGGTGGTGGCCGGGGCCGCCGACCGCTCCTACGGCATCCATGTCGCCAAGCTGGCCGGCCTGCCCAAGGCCGCCATCGACCGGGCCGAGGCGGTGCTGGCGACCCTGGAGCAGGGCGAACAGGCCGGTGCCCTCTCGCGCCTGGCCGACGACCTGCCGCTCTTCGCGGCCACGCTCAGCCAGCCGACAGCCGCGCCCGAGCCCTCCCCCGTCGAGACGGCGCTTTCCGGGGTCGCGCCGGACAGCCTCAGCCCGCGCGAAGCGCTGGAGCTGATCTATCGTCTGAAAGAACTCATAGGGCCAAGTGATCGCTAGACGTTTTCTTGGTTTGACGGCACCGGCCTGCTCCCCCTCCCGGCCACCCCCCAAGTTGCTCCAGGGGCCAGTATCCTATGGGTGGCCGGGAGGGGGAGCAGGCTGGAACCGATTCGACGTCAGTCGAAAACGTTTTAAAGCGGCGGCGCCGCCAGGGTGAGCAGACCGTCGCGGCCTTCCGGGTCGCGGTAGCGCACCTCGATACGCCAGTCGCGGTAGCCGCTGCGGTAGCGCTGCGGCTCTTCCACGGGAATCTCGGCCGTCAGATACTGGCTGCGCCGTTCTTCGCGGCTGCCGCGGAAGAGGTAACCGAGAGAAATGTACGGCCTGATGCCGCTGGAGGAACCGCCGGTCGCGCCCACGCCGATGCCGGGGCCGGAGGCGCCGCCGCTGCCGGTCTGGCGGGTGACGACCTCGCGGTCGCGGGCCGGGGTTTCGCCGCCCTGGGGATCGACCAGCACCAGCGCCAGGATCTGGCGCCCCGGCGGAATGTCGTCGACCCGGAGCTTCAGCGTCTCGGCCTCGGCGCTCGCGCTGGCACGCATCAGCGGCGGGTCGGCCGGGCTTGCGCAGGCGCCGAGGATCGCCAGTACACAGACGGTCTTTAGGACCGTGCCAAGGATTCGTGCCATACTCTCGCTCTCGGCCCTCTGTTCTCTAATGGCCAGTCTCTTGGGGGCCAGTCTCTTGGGGGCCAGTCTCTTGGGGGCCAGGGACTGGACAGGGCCGCCGCAAAGGGCGATGTGAAGGATAGCATGCCTGCAAGCCTTGACATAACCGTGCCCGGACGGGCCGCAAAACCGGGCAAGACGCCGCCGAAAGCCTCGGATCCGGGCCCCAGTGAGGATGGGTTCGAGGACGACCTGCGGGTCGAGGACCGGCGCGCCATCGTCTCCCGGCGGCGCCTGCTGGCGGCGATCGACGACCTGGCCGAGCGGCAGGCTCCGGGCCCGGCGCTGCGCGCCGCGGTGCTCGACCTCCTGAAACAGGCGCTGAAGGACGGCCGCGCCGAGGTGCGCCGGCGGCTGGAGGCCG
Organism: Rhodospirillales bacterium BBD 1991-14; assembly: GCA_001657395.1. GTDB lineage: Bacteria > Pseudomonadota > Alphaproteobacteria > Kiloniellales > Kiloniellaceae > Pelagibius. The sequence goes on from LYSY01000002.1 coordinate 408,379, forward strand.
GCGCCTCGGGCACGGCGACGGTGCGCGCCGAATCCTACCTGGTCGACCAGGTCCTGCGGGTGATCTACGACCACGTCGGCCAGCGGCTCTATCCCCTCGCCAACCCCTCGACCGGCGAGCGTCTCTGCCTGGTCGCCCTCGGCGGCTACGGCCGCGGCGAGCTGGCGCCGCATTCCGACATCGATCTTCTCTTCCTGCTGCCCTACAAGCTGACCCCGCGCAGCGAGCAGGTGGTCGAGGAGATGCTCTATTTCCTCTGGGATCTCGGCTTCAAGGTCGGCCACGCGACCCGCTCGGTGCGCGAGTGCCTGCGTCTTGCCAAGGACGACATCACCATCTGCACGGCGCTGCTGGAGGCGCGCTGGCTGTGGGGTGATCAGGAGCTTTACCGCGAACTGCGCCGGCGTTTCGCAAAGGACGTGCAGAACGGCGGCGGGGCGAAGTTCATCGAGGCCAAGCTGAAGGAACGGGCCGGCCGCCACAGGCGCTTCGGCGGCTCGCGCTACACGCTGGAGCCCAACATCAAGGAAGGCAAGGGCGGGCTGCGCGACCTGCACACGCTGTTCTGGATCGCCAAGTATCTCTACAACGTCGACGACATCGCCAAGCTGGTGGAGCGCAAGGTCTTTACCGCGGCCGAGGTGCGGCGTTTCGAAAAGGCGCAGAACTACCTCTGGACGCTGCGCTGCTACATGCACTACAGCTCCGGCCGCGCCGAGGAGCGCCTGACCTTCGACATGCAGAAACAGCTGGCGCCGCTCATGGGCTTTACCGCCCATGCCGGACTGATGGATGTCGAGCGTTTCATGAAGCGCTACTTCCTGGTCGCCAAGGAGGTCGGCGACCTGACGCGCATCTTCTGCTCGGCGATCGAGGCCGAGCACGACCGGCGCTCGCGCTTTCGCCTGCCCAGCCTGCGTCGCCGCCGCAAGGTCGAAGGCTTCGCGCTTGAGGGCGACCGCCTGAGCGTCCCCTCCGGCGAGGTCTTCGCCGAGGACCCGGTGGAGATGCTGCGCATCTTCCGGGTCGCCCAGAAGCACGAACTGGACATCCACCCCGATGCGCTGCGCTGGATCACGCGCAATCTGAAGCGGGTGAACAAGGCGCTGCACGCCGATGAGCGCGCCAACGAGATCTTCATGGAGATGCTGACGTCCAAGCACGACCCGGAGACCACGCTGAGGCGCCTCAACGAGGCCGGGGTCTTCGGGCGCTTCCTGCCGGACTTCGGGCGCGTCGTCGCGCAGATGCAGTACAACATGTACCACCACTACACCGTGGACGAGCACACCATCTTCGCCATCGGCGTGCTGCATGCCATCGAAGAGGGGCGGCTGGCCACCGAGGCGCCGATCGCCAGCGACGTGGTGCACAAGGTGCTGTCGCGGCGCGTGCTCTTCATGGCGGTTCTGCTGCACGACATCGCCAAGGGCCGCCAGGGCGATCACTCCATCCTCGGCGCGAAGGTGGCCGGGAAGGTCTGTCCGCGCTTCGGCTTCAGCGAGGCGGAGACCGAGACCGTGGCCTGGCTGGTGCTGCACCACCTGGCGATGAGCGACACCGCCTTCAAACGCGACATCAACGATCCCAAGACCCTGCAGGACTTCGCCGACCTGGTGCAGTCGCCGGAGCGCCTGCGCCTGCTGCTGGTCCTGACGGTGGCCGACATCCGCGCCGTCGGTCCGGGGGTCTGGACGGCCTGGAAGGCGGCGCTGCTGCGCGATCTCTACTGGGGCACCGAAGCGCTGCTGTCCGGCGGGCTGGCCGCAGACAGCCGCGATGCGCGGGTCAAGGCGGCCAAGGCCGGGCTGCGCGAGCGGCTGCAGCAGGCCGGCTGGAGCGCCAAGGCGATCACCGCCCATCTGCGCCGCGGCTACCCGCCCTACTGGACCGGGCTGGACGCCGACACCCACCTGCGCCACGCCAGCCTGCTGCGCGAGGCGGACCAGAGCGGGCGGCCGCTGACCATCGACACCCGGGTCGACCGCTACCGCGAGGCGACGGAGGTGACGGTCTATGCCGCCGACCACCCCGGGCTGTTCAGCCGCATCGCCGGAGCCATGGCCGTTGCCGGCGCCTCCATCACCGCGGCACGGATCTTCACCCTGCGCAACGGCATGGCGCTGGATTCCTTTTACGTGGAGGACGCCAGCGGTGGCCCCTTCGACCAGCCGGGCAAGCTGGCGCGTCTCTCGGCGGCGATCGAGCAGAGCCTCGCCGGGCGGCTGAAGCCGCTGCAGGAACTGGAGGCCCAGAAGTCGCCCATTCCCAGCCGCCTGAGGGTCTTCAAGGTCTCCCCGCAGGTGCTGATCGACAACAAGGCGAGCCGCAACCACACCGTGGTCGAGGTGAACGGGCGCGACCGGCCCGGGCTGCTCTACCAAGTGACCCAGGCGCTCACCCGCCTCAACCTGATCATCAAGTCGGCGCGCATCGCCACCTTCGGCGAGCGGGCGGTCGACGTCTTCTATGTGCAGGACGCCCTCGGCGGCAAGATCGAGAACAAGGTGAAGCTGCGCAACATCGAGAAGAAGCTGATCGCCGCCCTGCAGGACGGCGACTGCAGCCTGGTCAAGAAACCGCCCAGGGCCGTCGACGCCAAGGCAAAGGCCAAACCCGCCGCCAAGCCGGCATCCAAATCCGCGAAGCCGGCTAAAGCCGCCAAGGAGGTGCGAAAGTAGGTTCTTGGGCAGCCGCAAGGCTGTCACGATGCCTGCGCTGGCCGCCGCCGGAACCCCAAGGCTTTCTAAGCCCGCCGCAATTCTCTAGAAGGAGCGGACATGAGCCTTGTTCGTTCCGTTGCGACCGTCGGGGGTTACACCGGCATCAGCCGGGTCCTCGGCTTTCTCCGCGATATCCTGATCGCCAACGTGGTCGGCGCCAGCCCGGTGGCCGATGCCTTCTTCGCCGCCTTCCGTCTGCCCAACCTGTTCCGCCGCCTCTTCGCCGAGGGCGCCTTCAATGCCGCCTTCGTGCCACTCTTCGCCCGCCGCCTGGAGCAGGAGGGCGAGGCCGCCGCCCGGCGCTTCGCGGAACAGGCGCTCTCGGTGCTCATCACCGGCCTCCTGGTGTTTTCCGCCGCCGCCATGGCGGGCATGCCGTGGTTCATCTACGTGATCGGCTCCGGCTTCTCCCAGGACCCGGAGAAGCTGGCCCTGGCCGTCGAGCTGTCGCGCATCACCTTTCCCTATCTCCTCTTCATGGCCGTGGTGGCCCTGCTCTCCGGCGTCCTCAACTCGCTTTACCGTTTCGCGGCGGCTGCGGCTGCGCCGATCCTGCTGAACATCCTTTTCATCCTGGCGCTGGTCGTGGTGCTGCCCTTCACCGGCGCCCCGGGCCACCTGATGGCCTGGACCGTCTGCCTCGCCGGGGCCGCGCAGATGATCTTCCTGGCGGTGGCCGCGGCGCGCGCCGGCATGGCGCTGCGCCTGCCGCGCCCGCGCCTCACCCCCGGGGTGCGCCGCCTCCTGGTGCTGCTGGTGCCCGGCTTGCTCTCCGCCGGTGCGCTGCAGATCAACATCTTCGTCGGCTCCTCCATCGCCAGCTGGCAGGAGGGCGCCTTCTCCTACCTCTACTATGCCGACCGGGTCTATCAGCTGCCCCTGGGGCTGATCGGGATCGCCATCGGCATCGTCCTGCTGCCGGACATGGCGCGCAAGCTGCGCGGCGGCGCCGAGGCGGCGGCCATGCAGAGCCTCAACCGCGGCCTGGAGTTCGCGCTGCTGTTGACCCTGCCGGCGACCCTCGCGCTGCTGGTCATCCCCGGCGCCATCGTCGGCGGGCTGTTCCAGCACGGCGCTTTCGGGCCCGACGCCGCCGCCGCCACCGCTGCCGCCCTGGCGGCCTTTGCCGGCGGCCTGCCGGCCTATGTGCTGGTGAAGATCCTGCAGCCCGCCTTTTACGCGCGCGAAGATACGGTGACGCCGTTCCGCTTCTCCGTCGTTTCGGTGGTCGCCAACATCGTGCTCAGCCTGCTGCTGTTCCTGACCCTCGCCCATGTCGGGATCGCGCTGGCGACCGCGCTCGCGGCCTGGCTGAACACCCTGCTGCTGGTGGTCTCGCTCCGGCGCCGCGGCTTCTGGGCGCTGGACGATCGCTTTCGCCAGCGCCTGCCGCGCATCGCCGCCGCGGCCGTGGTCATGGCGCTCGTCCTCTGGGGGCTGCAGACCCTGTTGGCCGGCTGGCTGGGCGGCGGCTTCTCCGAGCGTGTGCTGGCGCTGGTGGTGCTGGTGGCTGCAGGGCTGGCGGTCTATGCCGCCGCGGCCTTCGCGCTCGGCGCCGTGTCCCGCAGCGAGCTGCGCGCCGCGCTGCGCCGCCGGCCCAAGGGTGGCGAGACCGCCGACTGACCCGCATCATCTTCGGCGGGCTTGACCCCCGGCGGCGGTCCAGCGATAACCGCGCCTCACCCCCAGAACGGCATTTCTGAACAGAACCCTCGCGATGAAACGCATCTTTTCCGGCGTCCAGCCCTCCGGCAACCTTCACCTCGGCAACTACCTCGGGGCGATCCGCAGATTCGTGGATCTGCAGGCCGACAACGACTGCATCTACTGCGTCGTCGATCTGCACGCGATCACGATGTGGCAAGACCCGGCCGAGTTGCGGCAGCGCACGCGCGAGGTGACCGCCGGCTATCTGGCCGCCGGCATCGATCCGAAAAAGTCGATCATCTTCAACCAGTCCCAGGTTCCTGCCCACGCCGAGCTGGCCTGGGTCTTCAATTGCGTGGCCCGCATTGGCTGGCTGAACCGCATGACCCAGTTCAAGGACAAGGCCGGCAAGAACCGGGAAAAGGCGTCCTCCGGGCTTTATGTCTATCCCAACCTCATGGCCGCCGACATTCTGGTCTACAAGGGCACTCACGTGCCGGTCGGCGAGGACCAGAAGCAGCACCTGGAGCTGACCCGCGACATCGCCCAGAAGTTCAACAACGACTTCGGCGTCGACTTCTTTCCCATCGTCGAACCCTTGATCCAGGGCACGGCCACCCGGGTCATGTCGCTGCGCGACGGAACCAAGAAGATGAGCAGCTCCGATCCCTCGGACGCGGCGCGCATCAACATGACCGACGATGCCGACGCGGTGGCCAAGAAGGTCCGCCGCGCGACCAGCGATTCCGAGCTGCTGCCCGACGCCTCCGTGGTCGGCGCGGAAGGCCAGTTCACCGCGGCATTCCGGGAGGCACGTCCGGAGGCGGCCAACCTGCTGACCATCTTCGCCGCCCTCACCAACCGGGACCTGGCCGCGGTGGTGACGGAATTCGAGGGCAAGGGTTTCGCCGACTTCAAACAGGCCATGACCGAGGTGGCCGTGGCCGGCCTCGGCCACATGGGGGCGGAGATGAAGCGCATGGTCGACGATCCGGGCTACGTCGATTCGGTGTTGCGTGACGGCGCCGAGCGGGCCCGTGCCCTGGCCGATCCGGTCCTGGCCGAAGTCTATGACATCGTCGGGTTTCTGCGGCCCTGAGGCGCCCCCGGGGCGACCCCGGGGCGACCCTGGACGCGGTGGCACGAATTCTCCCCCAAATCGTGGGAAAAAGGCGGCGATTGCGTGGCCCAGCCGGGTAGTGGCAGGGTTCAGGTGATCGGGGCCGCGGAGGGCTGCGGGCAGGCTGGCGACCGCCCGGCTGCGTCCCGGTGCCGGCACCGCGCAAGAGGGATCTGCCATGTCTGAGGCGCAGGAAACACAGGGTCAGGAAGCACCGCGGGAAGCGAACAACCGGGTCTTTCTGGTCGTCGTCGACGAAACCGAGGAGATGCGCGTGGCGCTGCGTTTCGCGGCTCTCCGCGCCCGGCGCACCGGGGGCAAGGTGGCCATGCTCTATGTGGTGGAACCCTCCGAGTTTCAGCACTGGATGGCGGTCGGCGACATCATGCGCGAGGAGGCGCGCACCGAGGCCGAACAGGTCCTGCAGCGCATGGCCGCCGAGGTCAGCGAGCTTTCGGGCTCTCTGCCGATCCTCTATGTCCGCGAGGGCGACCGCCGGGACGAACTCCTGGCCCTGCTGGACGAGGAGCCCAACATCTCCATCCTGGTTCTGGGCGCAGCTACGCAGAAACGCGGCCCCGGGCCCCTGGTTTCCGCCATGACCGGCAAGTTCCTGGGGCGCCTGCACATTCCCGTCACCGTTGTCCCGGATTCGATGACCGTCGAGGAAATCGACGCGGTGACCTAGCGCGCGCCTGGCCGGGAAACCGGGCCCTTGCCAGAGCCGGCCGATCAGGGTAAGGAAATCCTGAGTAATTCGGTCAGGTTTGGTGGATAGCGCTTGAAGGCCGGGGCCGAGGGCGCCACATTGAACCCAAGATCGGAAACCCGAGATTGGGAGAAAACCTCCCCGATACCCACAGGTTTAGCAGGGCTATGGCCATGGTCATGGCCCCGGCCTTGGGGCGAAGACCAAGGAGTGATCTGCGATGTTCATCCAAACCGAACAGACGCCGAACCCGGCGACTTTGAAGTTCCTGCCCGGGCGCGCGGTGCTGGAAAGCGGAACCGCGAACTTTCCCGACGCCGAGTCGGCCGGGCGCTCGCCGTTGGCTGAGCGCCTCTTCGAGGTCGAGGGCGTGGTCGGCGTGTTCTTCGGCACCGACTTCGTCTCCGTCACCAAGGAAGACCAGCGCGAGTGGTATCTGATGAAGCCGGCGATCCTCGGCGTCATCATGGAGCACTTCACCGCCGGCCGTCCGGTGCTGAATGCCGATGCCGGTGCCGGCGACGAGGGCCACAGCGGCGATGCCGAGGACGACGAGGTCGTCAGCCAGATCAAGGAACTGCTCGACACCCGTGTGCGCCCGGCGGTGGCCCAGGACGGCGGCGATATCGTGTTCCGCGGTTTCGACAAGGGTGTGGTCTACCTGCACATGCAGGGGGCCTGCTCCGGCTGCCCCAGCTCGACGGCGACCCTGAAGATGGGCATCGAGAACATGCTGCGGCATTACATCCCCGAAGTCGTCGAGGTCCGCCCCGTCGTCTGACGATGGTCTGACGGCCTTAAGGGCCGCGGCGGCGGGCTTCTTTCTTCTGCAGAGACAAAGGGCCGGAAAGCTTCCTTGCTTTCCGGCTTTCTGTGTCATTTCCCGCTGTGTCATTTCCGGGCCCGCCCGGCCTGCGGGCCGGTGATAACGAATTCTTGGGGAAGGCGCCGCTATCTTCACCGCCGTCGGGGCTACGTTGCACTCTATCGGGAGGCCTTGAGGCAATGGTGGCACGGATGCCGAATGCAATCCTGCAACACTGGCGCAGATGGCAGCCCAGGCTGCTCCATCACGGCGCGCGCGTGAACCGCAGCCTGCTGGGCCGGACGACGGTCCTGGGCGGTGCGCTCGGGATCTTTCTGGTCCTCGGGCTGTGGCAGGGCGCGCAGCCGCTGCCGCCCTCGGCCTGGCAGGAACTGGGGCTGCTGGCGGAGGGGCCGGCCCTGCGCCGTCTGCCGCCGCGCGACGCAGACGACCTCGCTGCCTTCTTCGATTCCAACGGCTACACCCTGGCGCGTCTTCAGAACGGCGCGGCGGTGCCGCGCCTGGCGGTGGCCCGCCTGCCGCGTGACATGGATGACCTGGCGGACAGCGACCGGCGCAAGGCGCTGTTTCTGCGCAGCCTTCTGCCGCTGGTCCTGCAGGCCAATGCCGAGATCGCCCGCATCCGCGGCCAGGTGATCGCCGCCCTGGATGCCAAGGCGGCCGGCCGGCTGGGCGCCACCGACGCGTTGTGGCTGGAGCAGGTGGCAGACTGGTACGGTGCGGCGCCCGGCGATGCCGCCGACCTGCTGAGCCGTATCGATCAGGTGCCGCCCAGCCTCGCCCTCGCCCAGGCGGCGCAGGAGAGCGGCTGGGGCCGCTCGCGTTTCGCACGCGATGCCAATGCGCTGTTCGGCCAGAGGGTCTGGAGCGACCACCAGCCGGGCCTGGCACCCAAGGAGGTGGACCAGGCGAACTTCCGTGTGCGCGCTTTTCCCGATTTGATGACCGGCGTGCGGTCCTACCTGCACAACCTCAACAGCCACCGCGCCTACCAGCGCTTCCGTGAACTGCGGGCGCAATCCCGCGCCGGCGGGCAGCGCGCCGATGCCATCGATCTGGCCGGCTCACTCTCTCAGTACTCGGAGGAAGGGGCGGACTACGTGACGGCGCTTCGGCGCCTGATCTCCCGCAACGATCTGCGCGCCCTCGACGGGCTGCGGCTGGAGCGGCTTACTCGCTCGTAGCGGTCGCAGGTGCGGCAGCGGGGGCAGCAGCAGGGGCCGGCGGAACGACCGCGGCCTCGCTGCTCACCACGAACTGCGTCCCGAACCAGCGCCAGCGCCCGTTGTCGGCCCTGAGCGTGCAGTTGATGCGCGCCCGGCCGGCGGCCAGGGGCCGGGACAGCCGAAGCTCGATGCGATTGTCCAGCAGCGTGAGCGCCGGCTCGTCGCCGCGGGCAAAGCAGTTCAGGTTGCGCAGATCCTCGACCGGCCCGGCAACGGTGAAACCGAAGCTCGGCGGGTTCTGCGATGCCGTGCGCAGGAAGAGGTCGTTCGGCGTCACCTCGCGCACCGGCAGCGGCAGGGTGTTGGCAACCAGGCGGAAGCGCTCCATGTCGCCGTAAGCCTCGTTGATGGGAAAGCGCGGCAGGGCGAGGTGGTCGCCCATCGGCCCGGCGGCGCCGGAGTGCTGCCCGAACGCCGCCTCGAAGCCGGCATCGCGCACCGCTGTCCGCAGCTCGGTCGAGATCTCGCCGTAGGGATAGGCGAAGATCTCCGGCGCGGCCCCCAGTTCGGCAAACAGCCGGACGGCGGCCTTGTCGATGTTGGCGCGCTGCTCCTCGGCGCTCAGGCGCACCATGTGCGAATGGCGGTGGCCGTGGTTGCCGATCGTCACGCCGCCGCCCTGCACCATCTCCCGCAATTCGCCCCAGGAGACATAGCCGGGCAGCCCCCGGTCCAGCGGCTCGGTGGAGATGAAGATCGTGAACGGCAGGTTGCGGGCCCGCAGGCGCGGCCAGGCCTCCTCGTAGACCGAACGCACGCCGTCATCGATGGTGATGGCGACGCTGCGGTCCGGCAGCGCGCGCCCCTCGCGCAGGGCGCTGACGATCTCCGGCAGCGGCAGCACGCGGTAGCCGCCGTTCACCAACTCGTCGAGATGCGCTTCGAACTGGCTCAGCCGGACGCTGGTGGAGGGCAGGTGATCCTCGCCGAAGCGGTGGTACATCAGGATAACCGCCCCGCCGTCGGCGCTGTGGGTGATGCCGCTGAGGTTCGTATCCCGGACCGGCTTGGCTTCCTGGGCGCTGGCCGCTCCCACCAGGCCGATGGCAAGCAAGCCGATGCCAAGCAGGGCGGCGGTCAGCGCTACGCAGGCACCAGCCGCGGGCAGCTTTCTCAGCGGCCGCAGGCCGCGGTCCGACAGAGCTGCTCTCGAGATCACCATGTCATCCACCATGACAGCATCCTCCTATGCTCTCCCCGGCGGGCGCCTTGCCGGCCGGGGAACGCTTGCGGGGTTTTCCAAGGTGTCTGGGGCGGCAAGCTGGCGGCTGCGGCGTTCCGCATCCCGGATCTGGGGCCTCGGTCGCCTCGCGGCAGCCACCGCCGTCCCATGGACTTGCCCCCATGACGCCTAGAGGCCAAGGTATGGCCCGACGCGTCCGGCAGGGGCGGTTCCCGCAAGGGTAGAGGGTGGCGGTCGGAGCTTAAGAAAGGGATAAGCCGTGAATGAAATCTTGAGCGATGCGGGCCTGGATCAGATCTTCCGTAACGCCAGAACCCATTCGGCCTGGAAGGACGCGGAAATCAGCGATGTGCTGCTGGAGGCCATCTACGATCTCGCCAAGATGGGCCCCACAAGTGCGAATTGCAGTCCAATGCGGGTTTTATTCCTGCGCAGTGCGGAAGCCAAGGAACGCCTGCGCCCGGCGCTCGACAAGGGCAACGTGGACAAGACCATGGTCGCCCCGGCGACAGCGATCATCGCCTACGACCTGGAGTTTTACGAGCATCTGCCGAAGCTCTTTCCCCATGCCGACGCGCGGGCCTGGTTCGCCGGCAATGCGGCCAAGATCGAAGAGACGGCCTGGCGCAACGGCAGCCTGCAGGGCGCCTACTTCATCGTTGCCGCCCGCGCCCTTGGGCTGGACTGCGGGCCGATGTCGGGCTTCGACCGGGCCAAGGTCGACGCCGAGTTCTTCGCCGGCAAGCCCTGGCGCTCGAACTTTCTGTGCAACCTCGGCCACGGCGATTCCGACGCGTTGTTCCCGCGCTCGCCGCGGCTTGAATTCGATGAGGCCTGTCAGCTGCTGTGAGGGCGCGAACGGGCCTGAGCCCGCTGTTGGCCTATTGGGCGGCTTCGCGATCGGGCGCCGGCGTCATCATCGGCAGGGGCGCGGCGGCGTCGCACAACAGCGGATAGCGCTGCGAATCGAAGAGTTGGTAGTGCCACCATTCATAGCGATACCAATCCCAACCGGCGGCGGTCATCAACCCCAGCAGGATCGCCCGGTTGCGCTGGACCTCGGCCGAGAGGTCGGGATGGCCGTGGTGGGCCGCGGGCGTAAAATCGTCGAAGGGCGTGCCCATGTCCAGCGCCGTCCCGCTTGCCCCATCGATCAGCGTCAGGTCGACGGCGATGCCGCGGGAATGGTTGGAGCCACGCTGCGGATCGGCGATGAACTGCGGGTCGGGATAGGCTTCCCAGAGACGCCACTGCGCCTCGACCGGCCGGAAGGCGTCGAAAACCCTGAAGCGCAGGCCCAGGGCGGCAGCCAGCCCGATCGCCCGCGTCAGGGCGGTGGCGGCTTCAGGGTGCAGCTGCGCAACCGCCCGTCCGTAGATCGGTTCTCCGGTGAAGTTCTGCGTCGTGGCGTAGGCCAGATCGATGTCGACATCGAAGGCGGGCGGAGCGATCGCGATCAGGCTCATGACGGGGCGGGTCTCGGAAGGCTGGGTTTTGGCAGGCGGGCTTTGAGCAGAAGGACCCTTGGTAGCACGGCTTTCGCATCGCCGGTAGGCCGGCAGGTATGGCGGTGAAGATCGCCGCGCCCCGCCTGCTGGCCCTGGAGGCGGCGGGCGCCGCCTGTTCGGCGGCGATCTGGGCCGGCGGGCGGGTTGCCGCGCGGCGCTTCGCGCCCATGCGGCGTGGCCAGTCGGAACATCTGGTGCCCATGATCGCCGAGGTGATGGCCGAGTGGGGCGGTGGCTTTTCCGCGCTGGATGCGATCGCCGTGACGACGGGGCCTGGCGGCTTCACCGGCGTGCGAATCGGTCTGGCGACGGCCCGCGGGCTGGCGCTGGCCCGGCGTCTGCCGCTGCTGGGCCTGTCGTCTTTCGAGGTGGCCGCCGCCGCCGCCACCGAGGCGGAACGGTCCGGCCGTGTGGTGGCGAGCCTCATCGACTCCAAGCGCGCGGACGTCTTCCTCCAGTGCTTCGATCCGGCGCTCGAGCCGCAGGGCGGGCCGCGCGAGCTGAGCCTGGAGCGCCTGCCCGCAGCGCTGCCCGCAGGCCCCTTGTTGCTGGCCGGCGATGCGGTGGCCAAGGCCGCCGCCGCGCTGGTTGCCGCCGGGCGCGGCGATGTCGCCGTGGCGGCCGCGGCCGGGCCGGGCGATGCCGGGGTCCTGGCGGCGCGGGCGGCGCAGCGGCTTGCGGCGGGCGCGGTGGAGGCCGATTCGGCCCAGCCGCTTTATCTGCGTGCACCCGATGTCACGCCGCCCCGCCCTGTTTCCGGCCCCGTTCCTGGCCCCGCCGCTGCCCCCACGTCCCCAAGCGGCGACCCTGCGGACGGCTCGCAGCCCCGGCGTCGGCGATGACAGACCTCTCGATTCGCCCGGCAACGGCCTGCGATGTGGCCCTGCTGTCGGCCTTGCAGGCGGAGTGTTTTCAGCCCGGCGGCGGCGCCGAGAGCGTCGCGGGATCACAAGAGGGCCCCCAAGAGGCGGGCCACGTCGGGGAGGCCTGGAGCCTGCGCTCCTGGGCGGAGGTCCTGGCGATGCCGGGAAGCTTCGCTCTGCTGGCCGCCCGCCCGGGCAAGGCCGACAACGCAGAGGATGAGCCGTTAGGGTTTTTTCTCGCACAGGTCCTCTTTGCCGACGGCGAGCTTCTCAGCTTTGGGGTCGTTCCCGCGTGCCGCCGCTGCGGTTACGGTCGGTGGCTGCTGGCCGAAGGGCTTGCGGCCGCGCAACGTCAGGGTGCGGAGCGGGTTCAGCTAGAAGTCGCAGAGAACAACCGCCGCGCGCAGAACTTTTACATTTCAGCCGGTTTTTCTTTGATCGGGCGGCGGCCCGGCTACTACCGCCTGCGAGACGGCAGAGCCATGGATGCCCTGATTCTGCGGAAATCGCTCACCTGAGCCGCAGGAGTCCTGCGATTCCCGGTCCCCTCCGCCCACTGCTGCCGCCCTGCGGCCCTTGACGGGCGCGGCACGGCGGTGCCGGGCCCGGAACCGGCGGATCTTGGCGCAATTGGCGCGTCTTTGATGTATATCTTCTGGGTCATTAGGAAAAGAGAAGTCAACGCCTTGCCAGTTCGGTTATTTATTATTTTCGTATTGAATAATTGTTGATTCTCTTTCGAAGAATTTTTATATAGGCCACAGCAATGTGGAGGAGTTCAAGAGGTCAATGTCTGAGCAAGCGAAGCAAAGCGAATTGCTTTCCTTGACGACGAACATCGTCGCTGCGCACGTCTCCAACAACTCGGTTGCGGTTACCGACCTGCCGATGATCATTCGTGACGTCTATGAGACGCTGTCGAACGTCGGGACCGCGCGGGAGCGTGAACCGGAACGGCCGTCGCCGGCCGTGCCGATCAAGAAGTCGGTGACGCCGGACCATATCGTCTGCCTCGAAGACGGCAAGAAGCTGAAGATGCTGAAGCGGCATCTGAAGACCGCTTACGACATGTCGCCGGAAGACTATCGCGAGCGTTGGGGCTTGCCGGCCGATTATCCCATGGTGGCGCCCAACTACGCCAAGCAGCGCAGCAAACTGGCCAAGCAGATTGGCTTGGGTACGCGCGCGCGCCGAAAGTAAGCGCTGTGCCCGCAGCGGTTCGGCTTCGCTGCACTGCGCGGCGCTGCCGGGCGCTGAAGCGGTTTTCCCAATTGGATATCTCTATGAAAGAAGGCGCCTCCGCCTATTAGGTGGGTGGCGTCTCTTCCGTTATACTGGTTGGTTAGGGACAGGGCTCGGGTGCGCAAATGAGGGTGTTCCGTCAAACCGCGCTGCGGACCGTAGAGCGAACGGCCGCCGGGCTCTGCGACGCCTGGTGGCCGATTAAGGGTTGGGGAAAGTATGCCGGATCGCCTGGAAAAACTGTGTATTGAAAAAGGTCTGAAGATGACCGAGCAGCGGCGCGTGATCGCGCGCGTCCTGTCGGAATCCACCGACCATCCGGACGTGGAAATGGTCTACCAACGCGCCGTGGAGCGCGACCCGCGGATCTCCATCGCGACGGTCTACCGCACCGTCAAGCTGTTCGAGGAAGCGAGTATCCTGGAACGCCACGATTTCGGCGACGGGCGTGCGCGCTACGAAGAGCGTCCGGACGAGCATCATGACCATCTGATCGATGTGAAGACCGGCGAGGTTGTCGAGTTCACCAATGAAGAGATCGAGCGCCTGCAGAACGAGGTTGCCAGGGCGCTGGGCTACCGGCTGGTGGACCACCGTCTTGAACTCTATGGCGTGCGCCTGAACGGCGAAGAGGAAAAGGACGCCCCCAAGTCGTCCGAATCCAAGGGCTAGGGGCTGCGTCGAGACCCCGGCGGAAGCCGCATCGCGCGGCACAGGCGGATGAGTCTTTGCCAGCGTTAACGCATAGTTGTATGGGTGTTGCATGAGCCTTGCGGAATCAAAAGCCGATCGCCCGGTCGACGTCGCCGTCGGCAATCTGCGTATCCGCCTGGCGGAAGACCCTGCCGAGATCCGCGCGGCGCAGGCGTTGCGATACCGTATCTTCTACGAGCAGATGGCCGCCCAGCCGACGGCGGAGATGCGCGCGGCCCGGCGCGACTTCGATTCCTTCGACGACTTCTGCGATCATCTTCTGGTGTTCGACGAGGAGCGCGGCAGCGGGCCGGAGTCGGTGGTCGGGACCTACCGGGTGATGCGCCGCGAGGGTGCGGCCCGGCGCGGACAGTTCTATTCGGTCGACGAGTACGACATCGCCGCAATCGAGTCCTACCCCGGCGAGATCCTGGAACTCGGGCGGTCCTGCGTCGATCCCACCTGCCGCAGCGGTGCGGCCATGCAACTGCTCTGGCGCGGCATTGCAGAGTATGTCTTCTACCACAACATCAGCATCATGTTCGGCTGCGCCAGCCTGCCGGGAGTCGACCCCCAGGAGCTGAAGCTGCCGCTGTCCTATCTCTACCATCACCACCTGGCGCCACCGGCGCTGCGGGCAAGGGCGGTGGACGACCGGCGGGTGGCCATGGATCTGCTGCCCATCGAAGAGGTCCAGATTTCCGAGGCGCGGCAGGCCCTGCCGCCGCTGATCAAGGGATACCTGCGGCTCGGCGGCTTCGTCGGCGATGGCGCGGTGGTCGACCACGACTTCGGCACCACCGATGTCTGTATCGTCGTAAAGACCGACTGGGTCACCGAAAAGTACCTGCGCCACTACAAGCGCGAGGAGCCCGCTTCCTCGGCCGGCGCCCTGGCACAGGGCGTATCCCCCGGCGCTGGGCAGGGCCCCGGAAGCGCCCGCTAGGACCTCACTGGTTCCATGACCGCCTCCTAGCCCATACCTAGCCCATGACGGCCCCCTAGCCTATGACTGCCCCGAACTTCGGCTCGCCGACGACCGCCATCGGCCGCATGCTGGTCTACTTCACCTTTACCGCGGCCGTAATGCCGGTCCAGTGGTTGGCGGTGAGCCTGCGCTGGCCGCTGCGCAAGACGCTGCCGCACTGGTACCATCGCCATTCCTGCCGGATTCTGGGCATCCGGATCGAGGCGCGCGGCGAGGTCTCCCGGGCGCATCCGACGCTCTTCGTCGCCAACCACGTCTCCTACCTCGACGTGGAAATCCTGGGGGCCCTCTCCAAGGTTTCCTTCGTCGCGAAGGCGGAGGTCGCCACCTGGCCATTCTTCTCCTGGCTCGCCAGGTTGCAGGAGACCGTCTTCGTCGAACGCCGCGCCCAGCGCACCGCCGAGCACCGCGACGAAATCGCCAGACGGCTGGAGGAGGGCGACGATCTGGTGCTCTTCGCCGAGGGCACCTCCGGTGACGGCAACGGTATTCTGCCGTTCAAGAGCGCCCTCTTCTCGGTTGCCGAGCGCCGTCCGCGCGGGCAGGCCCTCACCATCCAACCGGTTTCCATCAGCTATACGAGACTCGACGGCGTGCCTCTGGGGCGCTATCTAAGGCCATTTTTCGCCTGGTACGGCGATATGGAGCTTGGCCCCCACCTCTGGCATGCGCTGGGCCTCGGCTATGTGACGGTGGTTGTGGAGTATCACGAGCCGGTGACCATTGAGGGCTTCGGCTCCCGCAAGGCGCTCTGCGACCACTGTCATGCCGTGGTCTCCGGCGGTGTGGCCTCGGCGCTGTCCGGGCGCCCGCAGCGCCCCGAGGGCCTGCTGGAGGCGGGATGAGCGCCGGTTTGCGCCGCTTTAGGCGGGGGTTCGCCGGGGCGAAATATGGTATTGTAGAGAGGCTTATCGGCTCAGGCCGCGTGTCGTGGGCCGCAGCTTCCGGGCGGCGCGGACGATCTGCAGGGTCGGGCCGGATATAGGACGCCAGATATAGGACGAGTGTGACGCAGAACCGCAAAAAACGCCTCTTCATCAAGACCTACGGCTGTCAGATGAACGTCTACGATTCCGCAAGGATGGCCGACGTCCTGGCGCCGCTCGGCTATGCGCCGGCCGACAGCCCGCGCGGCGCCGACATGGTGATCCTCAACACCTGCCACATCCGCGAGAAGGCCTCGGAAAAGGTGTTCTCCGAGCTGGGCCGGCTGCGCGCCTTCAAGGAGGAGCGCCGTTCCGAGGGTGGCGAGATGGTGTTGGCGGTGGCCGGTTGCGTGGCCCAGGCCGAGGGCGAGGAGATTCTGCGCCGGGCCCCGCAGGTGGATCTCGTCTTCGGTCCGCAGACCTATCACCGCCTGCCCGAGATGGTGGCCCGGGCCGCGCGCGCCGGCGGCCATCTGGATATCGACTTTCCCGTCGAGTCGAAGTTCGATCACCTGCCGGAAGAAAGTGCTGATCCCGGAGCCGCCGCCTTCCTGTCGATCCAGGAGGGCTGCGACAAGTTCTGCAGCTTCTGCGTGGTGCCCTATACCCGTGGGGCGGAGTTCTCGCGGCCGGTCGCCGCAGTGCTGGCGGAGGCCCGGCGCCTCGCCGCTGCCGGCGCGCAGGAAATCACGCTGCTCGGCCAGAACGTCAACGCCTATCACGGCGAGGCCGCCGACGGCGGAACCTGGGGTCTCGGCCGGCTGCTGCGGGCGGTCGCCGCGATCGAAGGCATCACCCGCCTGCGGTACACCACCTCGCACCCGCGTGACATGGACGACGAACTGATCGCCGCCCACGGCGACGAGGCCAAGGTCATGCCCTATCTACATCTGCCGGTGCAGTCCGGCTCCGACCGGGTTCTGGCCGCCATGAACCGGCAGCACAGCGCCGACGACTATCTGCGCATCGTCGAGCGGCTGCGGCGGGCGCGGCCCGACATTGCCCTGTCGTCGGACTTCATCGTCGGCTTTCCCGGCGAAACCGATGCCGACTTTGCCGCGACCCTGCGCTTGGTCACCGAGGTCGGTTACGCCCAGGCCTACTCCTTCAAGTACAGCCCGCGCCCGGGCACCCCGGCGGCGGTCGAGGCCGATCAGGTGCCCGAAGAGGTCAAAACCGAACGCCTGGCGGCCTTGCAGCAACTGCTCGGCGCCCAAGCCACGGCCTTCAACCGGGCTTGCGTCGGCAAGACGCTTCCGGTGCTGCTGGAGAGGCCGGGGCGCAAGGCCGGCCAGCTGGTCGGCCGCAGCCCCTACATGCAATCCGTCCATGTGCCGGTTTCCTCTGTCGGACAGGGGCGTCTGACCGGTGCGCTGCTTGATGTCGCCATCGAGGGCGCCACCGCCAACTCCCTCTCCGGCCGCCTGGTGATGGCCGAGGACTTGATGGCCGAGGACTTGACGGCGGAGGCCCCGATAGCGGAGGACGGGCGGCCTTCCGAAGCCGCCGCCGTGGTGGACTCTTTGGCGGAAGGCCCCGCACAAGCCCCCGCACAGGCCCCGACAAGCGCAAGGATCTCAGCTTGAGCTCAGACAGTCTCAGCGGCGCGGCCGAGGGCCGCAAGGGTGAGCCGATCTTCCTGCAGTTCGATGACAACAGTCTTCTGCCGCTGCTCTACGGCGAGCACGATCAGAACCTGCTGCGCATCGAGCAACAGCTCGGCGTGAGCCTTGCCTCGCGTGGCAACCGCCTGGCGATCACCGGTCCGGCGGATTCCGTGGAGGCCGCCAACGCCGCCCTCACCGCGCTTTACGAACGGCTGCGCAAGGGTCTCGACGTCGGCGACGGCGAGGTCGATGCGGTGATCCGCATGGCGGTCCAGGCGCCCGATCACGAAAGCGGGCACCATGCCGCGGCAGCGGTGCATTCCGACGAGCTGGCCATCGTGACCCGCAAGCGGCGCCTGACGCCGCGCTCGCCGGGGCAGAAGGCCTACGTTCAGGCCCTGCGCAGCCATGAAATGGTCTTCGGCATCGGGCCGGCCGGCACCGGGAAGACCTATCTGGCCGCGGCGATGGCGATCTCAATGCTGATCGACGGCGTGGTCGAGCGGATCATCCTCTCGCGCCCGGCCGTCGAAGCCGGCGAGCGCCTTGGCTTCCTGCCCGGCGATCTGACCGAGAAGGTGGATCCCTATCTACGGCCGCTCTACGACGCGCTTTACGACATGCTGCCCGCCAATCAGGTCGCCAGCCGTCTGTCGAACGGCGAGATCGAAGTGGCGCCGCTCGCCTTCATGCGGGGCCGCACACTCTCCAACGCCTTCATCATTCTCGACGAGGCGCAGAACACCACGCCGGTGCAGATGAAGATGGCACTGACACGCTTGGGCGAGAACAGCCGCATGGTGATCACCGGCGATCTCTCGCAGATCGACCTGCCCAAGGGTGCGCCCTCGGGCCTTCGCGAGGCCGCCGGCATCCTGGCCGATATGGAAGGCGTCGCCTTCGTCCAGTTCACGGCAGCAGATGTCGTGCGCCATTCCCTGGTGACACGCATCGTGCGGGCCTACGCCGCCTACGACGCCAGCAGATCCGGGGAGGGAGATCTTTTCGGTCGGCAGCGATAGCAATGGCCCTCCCTGGGACCTTATCTGGGGGGCCGGGGATCACGCCGCCGGACCGATAGCCGAGACAATGAACGAAACACCTGGCAACGACGCATCTGGGAACGCCTTAAACGGAACGGACCGGCTGGAGATCGCCATCATCGTCCAGGACGAGGCTTGGAAAGAGCATGTCGCCGGACTGGAGGCGATCGCCCGGCGGTCGATCGAGGCGGGGCTGCAGGGCGCGGCGCTGCGCGATCCCGGGCATACGTCTGGCGGGCGGCTTGAAGTGAGCCTGGTCTTCGCCGACGACGCCGCCGTCGCCGCCCTGAACAAGGGCTACCGCGGGCGCGAAGGCCCGACCAACGTTCTGTCTTTTCCGAACATGGACGGGGATCCGGACATGGACGGACCTGATATGGAGGGGGAGGCCCTGCCGGCCCGGGACCCGGCAGGCGCGCCGCCGCGCCTGCTGGGCGATATCGTGCTGGCCCGTGAAACGGTGCTGCGCGAAGCCGCGGAGCAGCGCAAGAGCGTCGCCGATCACAGCACGCATCTGCTCGTGCACGGCTTCCTGCATCTGCTCGGCTACGATCACACCACCGACGCTGAAGCCGACGCCATGGAGTCCCTGGAGGTGGCCGTGCTGGCCGGCCTGGGGGTGGCGGACCCCTACACCCCCGCAGACCCGCTCGCGCCGTCGCCGGACGGGCCGGACGGGGGGCCGGTGGATCAGGGTGTCCCCGGTCAGGATGTTCCCGCGCATTCCGCCTCCGGTCATTCTGTCTCTGGCGGCGGGAGCTGAGCCATGGCCGAACCTTCCGGCAACGGACGAAGTCCGCGGGGCAACGGCCAGAACGGCATGGGGCTCTGGCAGCGTCTGCGCGGTCTGGTGAAGTCGCGGCAGAGCGAAGCCCAGCTGCGCGAAACCCTCGAAGAGATTATCGACGAGATCAAGGAGGTCGAGGGCGAGGAGGAGGTCGTTGCGCCGATCAGCAGCGACGAGCGGGTGATGCTGTCCAACATCCTGCGGCTGCGCCACCTCACCGCCTATGACGTCATGGTGCCGCGCGCGGATATCGTCGCGGTCGATCTCGACACGCCCATCGAGGCGCTCATCGATGTGATGAGCGAGGCCGGCCACTCGCGCCTGCCGGTCTACCGCGAGACCCTGGACGAGGTGGTCGGCATCGTCCACATCAAGGACGTGCTGACCTACATGAAGGGCGAGCGCACCTTCGATCTGGTCGATCTCGTGCGCCGCATTCTCGTCGTCGCACCCTCCATGCGCGTGCTCGACCTGCTCCTGGAGATGCGCCTCTCGCGCGTTCACATGGCGCTGGTGGTGGACGAGTTCGGCGGGATCGACGGGCTGGTGACCATCGAAGACCTCGTCGAGGAGATCGTCGGCGAAATCGAAGACGAGCACGATGTCGCCGAAGGGCCGAAGCTGATCGAACGCGCGGACGGCAGCCTGCTGGCCGATGCCCGGGCCACCATCGAGGAGTTCGAGGCCAAGATCGGCCCGGTGCTGTCGGAAGAGGAACGCGAAGAGGACATCGACACCCTGGGCGGGCTGCTGTTCTCTCTTGCCGGGCGTGTCCCCGGCCGTGGCGAGTTGGTCGAACACGAAAGCAGCGGTGTCAGCTTCGAGGTTCTGGAGGCCGATCCGCGTCGGGTGAAGCGTCTGCGCGTTCACAATGTCGCTGACCGTCTTGCCCGTCACGGCAATGACGACTGAGACCGGCGCCGGCGGTCCGCAGGGCGAAGCCCGGGCCTGGCCGCAGCGCTTGGCCGCGCTCAGCGGGTGGCGCCGCCTGGGCCTGGCCGCGGTCTGCGGCGGACTTGCATCCCTGGCGATGCCGCCACTCTATCTCCTGCCGCTCCTGGTGCCGGCTTTCGTGGGGGCGTTCTGGCTTCTCGAAGGCGCGAAGACGGGGCGTCAGGCGGCGCTCACCGGCTGGGCTTTCGGCACCGGTCATTTCGCCGTCGGTCTCTACTGGGTGGGTCACGCCTTTCTGGTGGATGCGGAGCGCTTCGGCTTTGCCATGCCGTTTGCGGTCGGCGGCCTGGCGGCCGGCCTGGCGCTCTTTCCCGCCCTGGCATTCTGGATCACCGCGCGCAGCAGTTTGACGGGGCCGGCCCGCGTCGTCTGTTTCGCGACCGCCTGGCTGCTGGGCGAAGGTCTGCGCAGCTGGGTGCTCACCGGCTTTCCCTGGAACCTGATGGGGTCGGTCTGGGCCTTTTCGTCCGAGACGATACAGCTCACCGCTTTGGGGGGCGTCTGGCTGCTCAGCCTGATCACGGTGACAGCGGCGACGGCGCCGGCGCTGCTGGCCGGGCGGCCGGCGCGCCGCCACCGTATCCGGGGCTTTGTCGCCGTTGCGCTGCTGCTGCCCGCCCTCTCCTGGGGCTACGGTGCGTGGCGCCTGGACGGCGCGCCGGCCGCCGGGACGGCGGTGGTGGAGGAGGTGCGCCTGCGCCTGGTGCAGCCGAGCATTCCTCAGGCTCTGAAATGGCGCCGCGATCTGCGCGCCGAGCATGTCCGCACCCAGATGCGCATGTCGCTGGCCCCGGGCTTCGAGGACCGCACCCACGTCATCTGGGCGGAGACCGCGATCCCCTATCTGTTGTCTGCCGAGCCGGTGCTGCAGCGCGAACTGACCGCCGTGGTGCCGCCGGGCGGCTTCCTCATTGCCGGCGCCCCGCGGGTCGAGCCGGACAGGCCGGAGGGGCGGATCTGGAACTCCCTCTACGCGCTCGACGACAGCGGGCGGATCGCGGCGACCTTCGACAAGGTGCACCTGGTGCCCTTCGGCGAGTACACCCCGCTGCGCGATCTCCTGGGCCTCGCCAAGCTCACCGCCGGCAGCCGCGACTTCTCACCCGGCCCGGGACTGCAGACCATCGACCTGCCCGGGCTGCCGGCCTTCAGCCCGCTGATCTGTTACGAGATCATCTTTCCGGGCAAGGTCACCGCCCCGACCGCGCAAGGTGGTGCAGAGGAGGACAGGGCCGCGCCGCGCTGGCTGCTCAATGTGACTAACGATGCCTGGTTCGGCGACTCCAGCGGCCCCTATCAACACTTTGCCTCTGCGCGAATGCGTGCAGTTGAAGAAGGAATACCTCTCATTCGTGTTGCCAATAACGGAATTTCGGCAGTGGTGGACTCTTACGGTCGAATTCTCGATCAAATTAATCTCAATGATCGAGGTATTATTGATACAGAACTACCCGAGGCTGCTACCGGTCGAACCATTTATTCCCATGCGGGTAATTGGCTCTACTTGGTAGAATTGTTTCTATCTACTTGTGTTATATTTGTGTTGCGGCGTTTCGTTTAACCGACTAAGACATAGAGCGCTTGACGAATCAACCGGCTGTTGGCATACAGGCGTATGCCTAAAGTCCTACGGTTCTGTTGATTCCTGAAACTAAGGTAAGGTGCGAATGGCGCGACAGGGTGCGGCGCTGGGTGACCGCCGGACAGGCGGGCCAAATCCGGTCGATGTGCATGTGGGGGGCCGGGTTCGCCTAAGGCGGACACTCCTTGGCATGAGTCAGGAGAAGCTCGGCGAAGCGATCGGGCTGACATTCCAGCAGGTTCAAAAATACGAGCGGGGCGCGAACCGTGTGGGCGCAAGCCGCCTCTTCGATCTGTCGCGTGTGCTCGACGTGCCGGTGGGTTTCTTCTTCGATGAGATGCCCAGCGACGTCGCCGCGAGTTCGCCGGCGCAGCGTCCGGGTGTGACCCAACCTCCCGAGCAGGAACTCGATCCTCTCGTGAAGCGGGAGACCCTGGAACTGGTCAGGGCCTACTACAAGATCGAAGATCCCAGTGTGCGCAAACGCCTTTTCGAGATGACGAAGGCCCTGGCCGCTGCCGCCAGCAAGGACTCCGCCAAAGAGGACGAGTAGCGCGCCTTTCCCACGGCGCCTGCGCAAAGGTCTTTCGATACAAAGCAGAACCACTGTCTTTTTCGATCTGTGATGCTTTGGTGTCGCTGAGGCCGCCCAGCGGCTTTTGCCTGCCGGCTAACCCGTGTCGGATACCTTCCTTCCAAGGCTCTTCAGCTTGTTTCTTGCAATTGCCTGAAGGCATCGCTATTCCCAGCGGGCTGTAATGGTCTTAGGGCCCGAACGAGCGGGAGCAAAACAGTGCGTAACGGCAGCTATCTCTTCACAAGCGAATCGGTTTCGGAAGGTCACCCCGATAAGGTCTGCGACCGGGTCTCCGATGCCATTGTCGATACTTTCCTCACCCACGATCCGTTTTCTCGCGTCGCCGTTGAAACACTGTCCACGACAAATCGCATCGTCCTTGCCGGCGAGGTGCGCGGCCCCGCCGCGGTCACCAGCGACCTCATCGAGCAGGTCGCCCGCCATGCGGTCAAGGAAATCGGTTACGAGCAGGAGGGCTTCCACTGGGACCGCATGACGGTGGAAAACTTCATCCACGAGCAGTCGGCCGACATCGCCCAGGGCGTCGATGCCGCCGGCAACAAGGATGAAGGGGCCGGCGACCAGGGCATCATGTTCGGCTATGCCTGCCGTGAAACCGAAGAACTCATGCCCGCCCCGATCTATCTCTCCCACAACATCCTGCGATCCCTGGCCGAGGCGCGCCATTCCGGCGCAGAGCCGGGGCTGCTGCCGGACTCCAAGAGTCAGGTCACGCTGGAGTACGTCGAAGGCAAGCCGGTGCGCGCCACCTCTATCGTTGTGTCCACGCAACACAGCGGCGACCTGGATCAGGATCAGGTGCGCGAGATCGTGCGGCCCCACGTGGTCAACGTTCTGCCGGACGGCTGGATGTGCGCGGAGGAAGACTTCTACGTCAATCCGACAGGCCGCTTCGTGATCGGCGGACCGGACGGCGATGCGGGCCTGACCGGGCGCAAGATCATCGTCGACACCTACGGCGGTGCCGCACCGCACGGTGGTGGCGCCTTCTCGGGCAAGGACCCCACCAAGGTCGACCGCTCGGCGGCCTATGCCGCGCGCTATCTGGCCAAGAACGTGGTCGCCGCCGAGCTCGCCGACCGCTGCGTGATCCAGCTCTCCTACGCCATCGGCGTTTCCAAGCCGCTGTCGGTCTACGTCGACGGCCAGGGCACGGCCCGGGTTGACGAAGCGAAGCTCTCAAAGGCCCTGCAGGATCTGATGGACCTTTCTCCGCGCGGCATCCGCGAACACCTCTCGCTGTCGCGACCGATCTATGCCCGCACCGCCGCCTACGGCCATTTCGGGCGCGCGCCGGACGCCGACGGCGGCTTCTCCTGGGAGCGTACCGATCTCGTCGATCCGCTGCGCAGCGCCTTCGGCCTGTAGCGGTTTCTGCGGGCGCTCCCTTCCGAGGGTTTGAGGGCGTCGATGGCGCGCGACGGCCAGCGGCGCAACCTCTATGGCCGCCGGCAGGGGCGCCCTCTGCGTGCCGGCCGGCGGGCGCTTCTGGAAGCGCGCCTGCCGGACCTGCAGGTCGCGCTTCCCGACCCGCCGGGCCGGCTGGCTGCCGGGGCCCTGTTCGACCCGCTGCCGGACCGCCTGTTTCTGGAGATCGGTTTCGGCGGCGGCGAGCATCTGGCCTGGCAGATGGGGCGGCATCCTGACGCCGGCTTCATAGCGGCCGAGTACTTCATCACCGGCGTCGCCAGCCTGCTCGACCAGCTGCCGGCGGAGCCGCCGCCGCACCTGCGGCTCTACATCGGCGATGCGCGGGACCTCATGGAGTGCCTGCCGGATGCCCTGTTCGATAAGATTTTCATCCTCTTTCCCGATCCCTGGCCGAAGCGCCGTCACCACAAGCGCCGCCTGATCCAGGCGGCCACGGTCGACCTTCTGGCCCGCCTCCTGAAAGACGGCGGCGCGCTGCGGTTTGCCAGCGACGATCCGAGCTACCTCGCCTGGGCGCTGCAGCGGCTGACCGCCCACCCGGCCCTGCAGTGGCAGGCCCGGCGGCCGGCCGACTGGCGCCAGCGCCCGGAAGACTGGCCGGCGACCCGCTATGAACAGAAGGCCCTTGCGGCCGGACGCAGGCCGGCCTTTCTGCGCTTTCGGCGGCGGCCCCGCCGGGAGGCAGAGACCGGCGGTTAAGCGTGTGCGTGCGGGCGGCCGTTAGAGTGCTTGGCAGGGCTTCTGGAAGGGGAGTTGGCGGGGCACGGAAACCGGAGAAATGCCTTGCGGGCTGCGGGTTGCGGGCGTAAAGTCCGGCTCTGTCAAAGTGGCGATACCGGAGTAACAGGGATCGCCGGGCTACCGAGCGGTGGGCCTCTGGCCCGCCCTTTTTTGTTCGAGCATCACGTCGATGGGAGAGTGGGCAGTGCCCCAGGCCTTGGAACCGGCCTCCTCAGGGCTGGCCAAGACCAGCGAAGGCAAGGCTGCGGAAGTCGAAGCCCTGATCGCCCCTGCGTTGCAGGCGATGGGTTACGACATTGTCCGGGTTCTGCTGTCCGGCGGCGAGCGCCTGCGCCTTCAGATCATGGCCGAGCGCCATGCCGACGGCGGCATGAACGTCGACGACTGCGCCGAAGTCAGCCGCGCGGTGGCGGCGATCCTGGACGTCGAGGACCCGATCGAGTCGGCCTACACCCTTGAGGTGAGCTCTCCCGGGATCGACCGGCCGCTCACACGGCTGGTGGATTTCGACCGCTTTGCCGGCTTCGAGGGCCGGGTTGAGATGGTCAATCCGATCGACGGGCGCCGGCGGTTTTCCGGCCGTCTTTTGGGCACCCGCGGCGAGTCGGTGGTGCTGGACTGCGAGGAGGGCGAGGTCGCCCTGCCCTTTGCGGCCATGCAAAAGGCGAAGCTGGTGCTGACCGACGATCTGATCGCGGCCAGCCGGCACCCGGACACGCCGGCAGAAGCCTCGGCGGAAAAGAACTAGCGGCGGTGCGGCCCTGTCACGGGTTTGCCGCTGACTGACGACAAGACATCTTGGGATAGAGAAACGCGATGGATACCAGCGCTCTTGCACGAACCGAGCTTCTCCAGGTCGCCGATGCCGTGGCCCGCGAGAAGTCTATCGAGCGGGACGAAGTTCTTGAGGCGATGGAGCAAGCCATCTCCAAGGCGGGCCGGGCCAAGTACGGTCACGAGCACGACATCCGCGCCGAGATCGACCGCAAGTCCGGCGAGGTCCGCCTGCGGCGTTACCGCGAGGTGACCGACGAGGTTGAGAACGAGTTCACGCAGATCCTCACCAAGGACGCCCAGGCGCGCCAGGACGGTATCGGCCCCGGCGACTTCATCATCGAGGAACTGCCGCCGATCGACCTCGGGCGCATCGCCGCGCAGACCGCCAAGCAGGTCATCGTGCAGAAGGTCCGCGAAGCCGAGCGCAAGCGCCAGTACGACGAGTATCAGGACCGGGTCGGCGAGGTGGTGAACGGAATCGTCAAGCGCAACGAGTTCGGCAACGTGACCATCGACCTCGGCCGCGCCGAGGCGCTGATGCGCCGCGACGAGACGCTGCCGCGGGAGTCCTTCCGCACCGGCGACCGGGTGCGCGGCTACATCTACGACGTGCGCGAGGAACAGCGCGGCCCGCAGATTTTCGTCTCGCGCAGCCATCCGCAGTTCATGGCCAAGCTCTTCGCCCAGGAAGTTCCTGAAATCTATGACGGAATCATCGAACTGAAGGCCGTCGCCCGCGATCCCGGCAGCCGCGCCAAGATCGCCGTCATTTCCTACGATTCCTCCATCGATCCGGTGGGCGCCTGCGTGGGCATGCGCGGCAGCCGGGTCCAGGCCGTGGTCAGCGAGCTGCAGGGCGAGAAGATCGACATCATTCCCTGGTCGGAAGACACCGCGACCTTCGTTGTCAACGCCCTGGCGCCGGCTGAGGTGAGCAAGGTGGTGCTGGACGAGGACCAGGGTCGGATCGAAGTGGTGGTGCCCGACGATCAGCTCTCGCTGGCCATCGGCCGGCGCGGTCAGAATGTGCGCCTCGCGTCCATTCTCACCGGCTGGGACATCGACATCATGACCGAGGAGACGGAGTCGCGCCGCCGCCAGGACGAGTTCCGCGCCCGCTCCCAGATGTTCATCGACGCCCTTGATGTCGACGACGTGATTGCCCACCTCTTGGTTGCCGAGGGCTTCACGGCCCTGGAGCAGGTGGCCTTCGTGCCGGTCGAGGAGCTGGCGCAGATCGAAGGCTTCGACGAGGAGGTGGCCGAAGAGCTGCGTGCCCGGGCCCGCTCCTACCTCGAGGAAATGGACCGCATCAACGAGGAACGCCGGCGCGAGCTGGGCGTGACCGACGAGCTGACCGAGCTGGAAGGCCTGTCGCCCTCGCTGCTCGTCACGCTCGGCGAGTTGGGCGTGCTGACCCTGGACGACCTTGCCGATCTCTCGGCCGACGAGTTGCGCTTCGCGTCTTCGAGCCTGCGGGGCGAGACCACGCTGGAGGGCATGGCCGGGCTTTCCGAGAAGGAAGTCGAAGAGGTGCTGGCCGGCAGCCCGATGACCCAGGACCAGGCGAACGGCATCATCATGGCCGCGCGCGCCCACTGGTTCGAGGACGAGGAAGACGCCGCCGAGGCTGCCGCTCCAGAGGCTGTAGCGCCGGAGGGTGAAGAGGCCGCCCAGCCGGAAAGCCAGCCAGAGGTTCAGGCAGAAAATCAGCCGGAAAGCTAAGCGGCTGAAGGATTTAAGCGAAGGAGGCATGTTGGCAACGACCGCCGAAAGCAAGCACAGCCGCCGCCCTGCGGGCGGCGCGGGCGCCACCGCCAAGGCGCCGCGGCAACCGCTGCGGCGCTGTCTGGCCAGTGGTGCCGTCTTGCCCAAGGCGGACTTGTTGCGGTTCGCCGTCGACCCCGAGGGCCAGGTGGTTCCCGATCTTGGCGAGCGTCTGCCCGGCAGGGGTTTGTGGTTGCAGCCGCGCCGCGATATGATGGAAAAGGCGTGCAAAAAGAACCTTTTTGCCAGGGCGGCGAAAAGGCAGCTTCGTGTGCCTTCCGATCTTGTCGAGCAAGTCGAGCTCTTGGCCTTGCGGCGGTGTCTCGATCAGCTTGGGCTGGCACGGCGGGCGGGTTCCGTTGTCGTCGGCTATGAGAAGGTCAAGGCGGCGCTGAAGGCGGACCGCATCGGGCTGTTGCTGCAGGCCGAAGACGGCGCCGCGGACGGAACCGACAAGCTGCGGGCCCTGGCGCAGGCGGTAGGCAAAGGAACGGCCGTCCAGTCGTTCTGCGACGCCGCGGCTTTGGGCGCTGCCTTGGGGCGGCCTGCGGCCGTCCATGTCGGTGTGATGCGGGGCCGCTTTGCGGCGGCCCTGGAGAGGGATGTGGAGCGCCTTGCGGGTCTGCGGGGCGGTCAGGATCGAGGAAACGGGGTTGGGCGCCCAACCGAAGGTGAGCGCTGGAGCACATGACGACAAGCAAGGAAAGCGAAGCCAAGAGGCCGTTGAAGCTGAACCGGCCGGGCAAGCTGCAGCTGAAGAAGACGGTTGAGACGGGCCAGGTGCGCCAGAGCTTCAGCCATGGCCGGAGCAAGGCGGTTACCGTTGAGGTGAAGCGCAGCCGCACCTTTGAGCGCGGCTCTTCCGGCCGCATGAAGGAGGTCACCGAGTCCGGCAAGGAAGCGGAGAACGTCCTCGCCGAAGCTGCGGACGCCGCCCCCGTCGAGACGGTGGAGGAGAAGCCGAGCAGCAAGCATCACCTCTCCGCCGAGGAGCGGGCGAGCCGCGCACGGGCCTTGGAGATTGCCAAGGAGGAAGAGGCCAGCCGGCGCGAGCGCGAGGCTGAAGAGGCGGAACGCCGCGCCGAGCAGGCCAAGCTGGCCGCTGAGGAGCGGGAGCGCCGCGAGGCCGAGGAAGAGGCCGAGCGCGCCAAGGCTGCCGAAGAGGCAAAGCGTCAGGCCGAACTCGAAGCCGAACGTGCGGCCCAGCAGGCTGCGGCCGCAGCGCCGGCGGAGCCGGCAGCGGCGCCGGCCGCAACTCCGGCCGCCAAGCCGGCGCCCAAGGCCAAAACGGGTGAAGGCGACGACGCGGCCGGACGCGTAAAGCGCAAACCCGCGGTGCCTCCCAAGGCGACGCCCGGCCGCCGCGGCGAGCAGCGCCGGCGCTCCGGCAAACTGACCATCAGCCAGGCCCTGGACGGCCAGGAGACGCGCCAGCGCTCCCTGGCTTCGGTGAAGCGCCAGCGCGAAAAGCAGCTGCGCGCCAGTGCCGGCCATCAGCCGCACCAGCCGCCGCAGAAGGTTATCCGCGAGGTCGTCGTACCGGAGATCATCACGGTGCAGGAGCTGGCCAACCGCATGGCCGCGCGCGGCGCCGATGTTGTGAAAGCACTGATGAAGATGGGGGTTATGGCGACCATCACCCAGTCGATCGACGCCGACACGGCAGAGCTTGTGGTCGAGGAATTCGGCCACAAGATCAAGCGCGTCTCCGCTTCCGACGTGGAAATCGGCATGCGCGGAGCCGACGACGACCCAGAGGCTCTCCAGGTGCGGCCGCCGGTGGTCACCGTCATGGGCCACGTCGACCACGGCAAGACGTCGTTGCTCGACGCCCTGCGGTCGACCGACGTGGTCTCCGGCGAGGCCGGCGGCATCACCCAGCATATCGGCGCCTATCAGGTGCGCCTGGCCTCCGGCGAGCGGATTACTTTCGTCGATACGCCGGGCCACGCCGCCTTCACCGAGATGCGTTCGCGTGGTGCCAACGTCACCGACATCGTGATCCTGGTGGTCGCCGCGGACGACGGCATCAAGGAGCAGACGGTTGAGGCGATCAATCACGCCAAGGCCGCCGAGGTTCCGATCATCGTGGCGATCAACAAGATCGACAAACCGGGTGCCGATTCCGCGCGGGTGAAGCAGGAACTGCTGCAGCACGAGCTGATCGTCGAAGACATGGGCGGCGACATTCTGGCCATCGAGGTTTCCGCCACGGAGCGAACCAATCTCGACAAGCTCGAGGAAGCTATCCTGCTGCAGGCCGAGCTTCTGGAACTGAAGGCCAACCCCGACCGCGTGGCCGAAGGCGTGGTGGTCGAGGCCAAGCTGGAGCGCGGCCGCGGGTCGGTGGCCACCGTCCTGGTGCAGCGCGGTACCCTGCAGGTCGGCGACATCTTCGTGGCCGGCAGCGAGTGGGGGCGCGTGCGCGCGCTGGTGAACGAGCGCGGCGAGCAGGTCAAGGAAGCCGGCCCGGCGGTTCCGGTGGAGGTACTCGGTCTGAACGGCACCCCCCTTGCGGGCGACGACTTCACGGTCATGGAGAACGAGAGCCGCGCCCGCGAAATCGCCGAGTACCGTCAGCGCACCCGGCGTGAGAGCGAGATCACCGCATCCGGCCGCGGCACGCTGGAACAGATGATGAGCCGCATCAAGGAGGGCGAGGCCAGCGAGCTGCCGGTCGTCGTCAAGTCCGACGTGCATGGCTCGATGGAAGCGATTGTCAGCAGCTTCGAGAAGCTGGGCAACGAAGAGGTCAAGGTGCGCGTGCTGCACAGCGGCGTCGGCGGCATCAACGAGTCCGACGTCACGCTGGCCGGGGCAACCGGGGCCATCATCGTCGCCTTCAACGTGCGCGCCAATCCGCAGGCCCGCGAACTGGCGCGCCGCGATTCCGTCGATATCCGCTACTACTCGATCATCTACGACGTGGTGGACGATGTGAAGGCGGCCCTCAGCGGCCTGCTTGCGCCCAAGCAGCAGGAGCAGTTCCTGGGCTATGCCGAGATCCGCCAGGTGTTCTCCAACTCCAAGGTCGGCAAGGTGGCGGGCTGCATGATCACCGAGGGCCTGGTCAAGCGCGGCGCCAAGGTGCGCCTGCTGCGCGACAACGTGGTGATCCACGACGGCACGCTGAAGACCCTGCGGCGTTTCAAGGACGAGGTGCGGGAAGTGAAGGAAGGTTATGAGTGCGGCATGGCCTTCGAGAACTACACCGACATCCAGGTAAGCGATCAGATCGAGTGCTACGAGATCCAAGAGGTGGCCCGCGCCCTCTAGCGTTTCCACTGCCTGCTGGCCTTGAGGTCAGGGGCGGCGGCCCGCAGCAGGCGAAGAGCCGGTAAAGGCCATGGCTGCACAGCGACATCAATCCAGGCGCGGCCGCGCCCCGTCATCGGGCCAGCGTGCGCCCAGTCAACGCGGAGCGGGGCAACGCGCACCCAGCCAACGCCAGCTGCGGGTCGGCGAGGAACTGCGGCATGCTTTGTCGCGCATCCTCGCGCGGGGCGAGCTGCACGACCCGGCGTTGAGTGATCTCAGTCTGACGGTCACCGAAGTGCGGATCAGCCCCGACCTGAAGAACGCCACGGCCTTCGTCGTGCCGCTCGGCGGTGGCGACAGCGCCGAGGCCCTGGACGCGCTCGACCGCGCCAGCGCCTTTCTGCGCAGCCAGCTGGGCCGCGAGGTCCATCTGCGGCACGTGCCGCGGCTGTCCTTTCAGGCCGACGGCAGCTTCGACGAGGCGCAGAAGATCAACGCCCTGCTGCACAAGCCGCGGGTGTCCCGCGATATCGAGCAGCCGGACACGGGCGAGTCCGATTCTGGTGACCCGGACCATGAGGTCCCCGATCCTGGCATCAGCGGATCGCGCGACGGCGACGAGGACGATGGCCGCTAAGGGACAGGCCCAGGCAGTCAACGGCTGGCTGGTGGTCGACAAGCCGCTGGGCATCACCTCGACCCAGGTGGTCGGCCGCGTGCGCCGCGTTCTGCGGCCGCGCAAGCTGGGCCACGGCGGCACCCTGGATCCGCTCGCCACCGGCCTGCTGCCCATCGCCATGGGCGAGGCGACCAAGACGGTCTCCTATGTCATGGATGGACGAAAGTCCTATCGCTTCACCCTGCGCTGGGGCCAGGCGACGGAGACCGACGACGCCGAAGGGGCGGTGATCGAAGAGTCGGACCAGCGCCCGGAGGCTGCGGCGATCGAGGCCGTCCTGCCCGACTTCACCGGCGAGATCGAGCAGATCCCGCCGCTCTACTCGGCCATCAAGGTGGGGGGGCGGCGCGCCTATGACCTGGCCCGTGCCCAGGCGGACTTTGAGCTGAAGGCCCGCACGGTGACGGTGTACAAGCTGACCCTGACGGAAGTGCCGGATCGCGACCACGCCGTTTTCGAGGTGGTCTGCGGCAAGGGCACCTATATGCGTTCGCTCGCCCGCGACCTGGGGCGCGCCACCGGCACCGTCGCCCATATCACCGAGCTCCGGCGATTAACCGTAGGTCCGTTTACCGAAGACGACGCGATTTCGCTGGAATCTTTGGAATCCATGGGGCATAGTCCCGCCGCCTTGGAGCAGGTGCTCCCGGTTGAGACCGCGCTGGACGACATCCCGGCGCTGGCCTTGTCCGAAACCGAGGCGAACCGCCTGCGTTGCGGGCAGGCCGTGTCCATGGTGGCACGTGCCCACCGCGACCGCATTCGTGACCTCCGGAACGGAGCCATCGTCTTCGCCACCTCTGGCGGCAAGCCGGTGGCCCTGGCCCGTTACGAAGCCGGCGGCATTCACCCGGTTCGGGTTTTGAATCTTTAGAATTACGGAGACAGACGATGTCGATCACTGCCGAGCGCAAGACTGCGCTGATCGAAGAGTATGGGACCCACACGGGCGACACCGGGTCGCCGGAAGTTCAGGTTGCGATCCTCACCGAGCGCATTGTGAACCTGACCGACCACCTGAAGACCCACAAAAAGGACTTCCACTCGCGTCGCGGCCTGCTGGTCATGGTTGGCCAGCGCCGGCGCCTGCTGGACTACGTTAAGGCCAAGGACAAGGCACGCTACGAGGGCCTGATCCAACGCCTGGGCCTGCGCCGCTAAGGCGGGCCGATCATGACCGCGCTGCGCGCCGCCGGGTTTCCGCCGTCTTTCGAGGATTGCGGAGGTCTGCGGCGCAGGCGCGGACGAAGAGTACGAATGACTGCATGTGACATCGTGACAACGCCGGCACGATGGCTCTTTGGAGGGCCGGGCCGACGTAAGGGGCGTCAGGATTCTGGGACACCAGAGTCCCGGGCGCCCCTTGCGCGGGTCCGGCGCTTTGCTTTTTTGGCAAATGACCAACCGGCGTAAGGTTGGAAGGACCTGATTTGAATGTTTGATATCCATAAGCAGGAAATCCAGTGGGGCGGCCGCACGCTGACCCTGGAAACCGGAAAGATCGCACGCCAGGCCAATGGCGCCGTCATGGCAACCTATGGTGAGACGGTGGTGCTCTGCACCGCGGTCGGCGAGGCTGCGCCGCGTCCGGGCATGGATTTCTTTCCGCTCACCGTGAACTACCAGGAAAAGACCTTCGCCGCCGGCAAGATTCCCGGCGGTTTTTTCAAGCGCGAAGGGCGCCCCTCTGAAAAGGAGACGCTGGTCTCCCGCCTGATCGACCGGCCGATCCGGCCGCTTTTCGCCAAGGGCTACAAGAACGAGACCCAGGTGATCTGCACCGTCCTCAGCCACGATCTGGAGAACGATCCCGATATCGTGGCCATGGTCGGCGCCTCGGCCGCCCTCACCATCTCCGGTCTGCCGTTCCTCGGCCCCATCGGCGGTGCAAGGGTCGGCTACAAGGACGGCGAGTACGTGCTGAACCCGCTGATGGACGAGATGGAGGACGCGGCTCTTGATCTGGTCCTCGCCGGCACCCGCGAAGGCGTGCTGATGGTCGAGTCCGAGGCGCATGAGCTTTCCGAAGAGATCATGCTGGGCGCGGTGAACTTCGGTCACGAGCAGATGCAGCCGGTCATCGACGGCATCATCGCCCTCGCCGAGCGTTGCGCCAAGGAGCCGCGCGAAGTGCCTCCGCCGGCCCCCGAGATCGAAGAGGTCAAGGAGAAGCTGCTGGCCGGTGGCATCATGGACAAGCTCGCCGAGGCCTATACCGAGGTCGACAAGATGGAGCGCCAGTCCAAGCTGGCGGCGGTGCGCGAAGCGGCGCTGGAGCCGCTGAGCGACGAGGAGAAGGAGTTCGCCTCCGGCCTCTTCAAGTCGCTGGAAAGCGACGTCGTGCGCGGCAACATCCTGAAGGGGACCAAGCGCATCGACGGCCGCACCACCACGGACATCCGCCCGATCGTGTCGGAGGTCGGCGTGCTGCCTCTGACCCACGGTTCTGCGCTCTTCACCCGCGGCGAGACCCAGGCCCTGGCGACCACCACGCTGGGCACCGGCCAGGACGAGCAGCTGATCGACTCCCTGGAGGGCAGCTACCGCGAACACTTCATGCTGCACTACAACTTCCCGCCTTACTCGGTGGGTGAGTGCAGCTTCCGCCTGGCCCCGGGCCGCCGCGAAATCGGCCACGGCAAGCTGGCCTGGCGCGCCCTGCGTCCGCTGCTGCCGAGCAAGGAGGACTTCCCCTACACCATTCGCGTGGTCTCGGAGATCACCGAGTCCAACGGGTCTTCCTCCATGGCCACGGTCTGCGGTTCCTCGCTGTCGATGATGGACGCCGGCGTGCCCCTGGCGCGCCCGGTGGCCGGCATCGCCATGGGCCTGATCAAGGAGGGCGACGACTTCGCCGTGCTCTCCGACATCCTGGGCGACGAGGATCACCTCGGCGACATGGACTTCAAGGTGGCCGGCACCGAGCAGGGCATCACCTCGCTGCAGATGGACATCAAGATCACCTCGATCACCAAGGAGATCATGGCCGTCGCCCTGAACCAGGCCAAGGACGGGCGCATGCACATCCTGGGCGAGATGAACAAGGCCCTGACCACCGCGCGCGAAGGCGTCTCCGAAAACGCCCCGCGGATTACGGTCATCACGGTGCCCAAGGACAAGATCCGCGACATCATCGGCACCGGCGGCAAGGTGATCCGCGAGATCACCGAGGAAACCGGCGCCAAGATCGACATCGAGGACGACGGCACGGTGAAGGTGGCGGCCGTCGACCAGGATCAGGCCCAGGCGGCGCTCGACTGGATCAAGTCCATCGTCGCCGAGCCCGAGGTCGGTGTGATCTACGACGGCAAGGTCGTGAAGGTCGTCGACTTCGGCGCCTTCGTGAACTTCCTCGGCCCCCGCGACGGTCTCGTGCACATCAGTGAGCTGGCGCCGCAGCGCGTCGCCACCGTCGGCGACGTCGTGAACGAGGGCGACACCGTCAAGGTGAAGTGCATCGGCATGGACCGCGGCAAGGTGAAGCTCTCCATGAAGCGGGTGAACCAGGAGACCGGCGAGGACCTGGAGGCCGAGGCCAGCTAAGGCCCGCACCCCGAAGACAGCGAACGGGCCGGCAGGGAGGACGTCTTTTCATGGCTTCCCCGCCGGCCTTTTCTGTGCCGTCGCTGCGCCTGCCGCGGGTCATGGGCCATCGCGGTGCCCTGGCGCTGGCGCCGGAGAACACCCTCGCCTCCATCGGGGCTGCCGCCGCCGCCGGGGTCACCTGGGTGGAGTTCGACGTCATGCTGACCGGCGACCGCCAGCCGGTCCTGATGCACGACAAGACCCTGAAGCGCACGACGGGCATGCCCGGCGCCATGGCCGAGACGCCGCTTTCGGCGATCAGCGGGCTGGATGCCAGCGCGGGTTTCGCCCGCAAGCGGGGCGCCGGCGCCGCGGCGGCATTCCGTGGCCGCGACGACTGCCGTGTCCCCACCCTGGAAGAGACCGTCGCATGCCTGCTGGCGCTCGACCTGACGCCCAACGTGGAAATCAAACCGACCCCCGGCCTGGCAGAGGAAACCGCCGCCGTCGCCCTGGAACGGCTGCTGCCGCTCTGGCCGGAAGACCGCCTGCCCCCGCTGATCAGCGCCTTTGAGTGGGATGCATTGACGGTCGCCAGAGAGATGGCGCCGCTCTGGCCGCGCGGGCTGCTGTCGCACAAGTTCCCCAAGGACTGGCAGGCCGCCATGACCCGCTACGACTGCGCCTCCCTGCACGTGAACTGGCGGCATCTCGGCACGGCCAAGGTGCAGGCGGTGAAGGCGGCCGGCTATGCCGTCGCCAGCTATACGGTGAACCAGCTCACCGTGGCCCGCCGCCTGGTGAAGATGGGGGTCGACTGCCTCATCACCGACCGTCCCGACCGCCTGCTGGCCGGCCTGGCCGACTAGAGCCAACCATTTTTGGCTTGTGGTGTTGCGTCAGGGCCGCGCGATGGCGGCAACCTCCTTTAAAATGCGTGCCGCCTGGCGGTACTCGACGCTGTCTTCGCCCCGGCGATAGTCGTTCCGCCGGCCGGTCCCGGTCGGTGCCTCGAACCATGCGTGATGCGGCTCCAGGACGTGGCGCGCTGCCGCCGCGTCGCCATGGTCCAGATGCAATTGCGCAAGGCTGACGGCGGCCCGCAGACCCCAGAGCCGGGCGTCCTGGGCGCCGGCCAGTTCCAGCGCGCGCCGGAACTCGGACTCGGCCCTGGCCGGCTCGGGCTGTGCCGCGGCAAGCAGCAGCTGCCCGCGGATACGATGAAGCTCCGCCTCGTACCAGCGTTCCCCGGTCTGCCCGACCATCTCCAGCGCCTCGTCGATCTGGGCGAGGCCCGCTTCCGGCGCCCCGTCGGCCCCCAGAAGTTCGGCCAGCAGCCCGAGGAAGTAACAGACCTCCAGGACTTCGCCGGTGGCCCGGTGGGCGGCCAGGGCCTGGCGAAAGATCTCGATGCCCGCAGCGCTGTCGCCGCCACGTGCCCTCATCCAGCCTTGGAACATCTGTCCCAGGGAGC
This sequence comes from Rhodospirillales bacterium BBD 1991-14, assembly GCA_001657395.1. GTDB lineage: Bacteria > Pseudomonadota > Alphaproteobacteria > Kiloniellales > Kiloniellaceae > Pelagibius. The sequence continues at coordinate 444,256 of LYSY01000002.1, forward strand.
GCCAGTGCGGATAGCCCTTTTCGCCCGCCAGCCCGACCACCCTTTCGGCGCAGCGCCTGACGCTGGCGTCGTCACGGCAGAACTGGTGCAGGTAGCAGGCGTTGCCGTTGGCGACCACGAGGGCATAGGCCTCATCGTCGGCCTCCGCGATGGCCAGGGCGCGGCCGGCCTGGGCGAGTGCGGTCTCCGGATAGCCGAGCGCGAAGGACGTCCAGGAGAGATAGCAGAGATCGAGCACCGGGGACTCGGGCCGCCCGATCTCGCTGCCGCTGCCCGGGTGCGCCGGGCCGTTCAGGCCGATGGCCTTTTCCAGATTGTCCCGCGCTTCGGCGAAGTCGCCCTGGCCGAAAGCGGTTCGGCCGATGGCGCTGTGGCCGCGCAGCAGGGCGTTGTCGTCCTTCAGCTCCGCGCCCAGGTCCAGCAGGGAGGTGCCGAAGTTGCGCGCCTCCTGCAGGTTGGCGTTGCCCTGATGAAAAAGGAAGCTGCCGTAGAGCACCCGGAACAGCAGGGTCTTGTCCGCTTCGTTCTCGCAGAGCCTCAGCGCCTGCGCCCAGGCGGCGCCGGTCTCCTTGGCGCCGGTTCCCATGGTCGCGCGCAGCGCCGTGGCCTGGGCGACACGCAGGCGCAGCTCGAGCGCCCGGTGGTCCGCCGTCTCGGCGATTGCCGGCAGGAGAGCGAGGCCGAGATCGATCTCCGCCACCGCTTCCGACATGGCCGAGCGCAGGATCGCCCGTTCCGCCGCTTTCAGGTGAAAGGCGATAGCACGGTGCGGCAGGCCTGCCTGCGCATAGTGGTGGGCCAGCAACTCGGGTTCGGTGATCGTCAGGTGCGGGCTGCGGTCTTCCAGAAAGGCGGCGATCTGGGCATGGACGCGCCGGCGCTTTTTCTTCAGCAGGCTGCCGTAAGCCATTTCCTGGACCAGGGCGTGCTTGAAACGGTAGATCGCCCGCGGTGGCGCGCCGGCCTGGTACAGAAGCTGTGCTTCGACCAGACGGTCCAGTGCGCGCTGCAGATCGTTCTCCGCCAAGTCGGAGATCGCGGCCAGCATCTTGAAGGAGAACTCACGCCCGATGACGGCTCCCATCTGGGCGACCTCGCGTGCTGCCGGATAGCGGTCGAGCCGCGCCAGAAGCGATCCGCGCAGGGTCGTGGGAATGCTCGTCGCCGGTGTTTCGGCTGCGACTTCATAGCGGTCGCCCAGGTCGACGACAGCGTTGGATTCCAGGACCGCCTTGGTGAGCTGCTCGATAAAGAGGGCGACCCCGTCGGTTCGCTCCGCGATGGTGTCCACGAGGTCCTGGGGGAAGTCCTTGTCCTGTGCGAGGTGCCGGATGATGGTCTCGCACGCCGGCCGCTGGAGGCGGTCGAGGGACAGCCCGGTGCCCGGAAAGAGGGGGCGCATCCGCGCCTCGGCCTCCGGACGCAGGGTGAGGATCAGCATGATCCTCTGGCTGTTGATCCGCTGTGCGAGGCGCTGCAGGAACTCCAAGGAGGTCGGGTCGATCCAGTGAAGGTCCTCGACGATCATCAGCAGCGGTCGGTGTGCGGCCATCGCTTCGGTCTCGGCGAGCATGACATCGAGCAGGCGCTCCATGTCCAACTGCTGCTCCGTGCTTTCCCCGTCCTCCTCGGCCAGCTTCACCGACAGGAGGGGCGCAAAGAGGCGCACGGCCTCCTCCGCATCCAGGGCGGAGTTCTTGAACTGCTCATGGATCTTCGCCAGGGCGACCATCGGCGGGTCGTCGTCCGAGAGCCCGGCCCGCCGCTGCATCCGCTCGATCAGCGGGTGCAGCGCCTTGTTCTGGTGAAAGGCCGTGCAGTGATAGGTGAGCGTAATCGGTTTCTCCGCGCTCAGCCGATCGATGAAGGCGCGGACCAGGCGCGATTTGCCGATGCCCGGTTCGCCGGCCAGCAGCACGACCTGGCCCTGGCCGCCGCGCGCCGCCTGCCAGCGGTCGGTCAGCAGGTTCATCTCCCCGCTGCGGTTGACGAAGGGCACCAGTTCGTCGGCGCGCTGCGCTTCGCGCTGCCGGTCCAGATCGCGGGGGCCTGTCACCTGCCAGGCCGAGACCGGCAGGGTAATGCCCTTGAGGCTCTTGGGCCCCAGGCTCTCCAGCTCAAAGGCGTCGCGGGCGAGGTCGCAGGTCACCCTGTCGACCACGACGCTGTCCGGTTCCGCCAGGGCCTGCAGGCGCGCAGCCACATTGGGGGTCTCGCCGACGGCAGCGATCTCCTGTGCCGGGCCGACACCGACGAGGTCGCCCACCACCACCGAGCCGGTGCCGATGCCGACGCGTGTCTGCAGGCGCAAATCGGGCTGCGGGCGCAGCCGTGCGACCGTCTTGACGATCTCGAGCCCGGCGCGGATCGCCCGTTCCGCATCGTCCTCGTGGGCGCGTGGAAAGCCGAAGTAAACGAGGACGCCGTCGCCCATGTAGCGCGCGACGAAACCCTCCATGCGCGCGACGACCCCGGCGCAGGCGTCCTGATAGGCGCGCACGATGGTGCGCAGATCGTCGGGATCGTAGCGGATCGAAAGCTCCGTCGATCCGACGAGGTCGCAGAACATCACCGTCAGGTGGCGTTGCTCGGCGCCGGAGCGCGAAACCGGATCGTTCGATCCGGCGGCTGGCGCATCGCCATCGTCTTCCGACAGCCGTTCGATGGCGCGCCGCAACTTCTTGCGCTCACCGAACGACAGGCCCAGTTCAATGAGGTCGCGCTCCGTCAGATCGGCCAGAATGTCGAAGTCGATATCCTGTTCGGCGAAGGCGGCGGCATGGCGATCCAGACCCAGACTCTGCAGCCAGTCGTAAAGAGTGGTCATGTCTCCCTGCAGTCTCCCTGACGGTGGCTGGCCGTCCTTGAGGGCTTTGCGCCCTTCTTTCCGCCCTTGCCGCGCATAAGTCTAGTCACCCATTTGCTCGCCGTTACAGGGACTCTTATGTGGTAGTCATCTTGCTCTGGCGCCGCCGACGCCAGGGGCCGAAATCACTTCAAGCATTTGATTTTGCAGGTCTTTATGGCGGCGTTTTCGGGGTCAGGGGGGCACGATGAACCAGTCCGAGACGGCGATTGCCGGCACGCCGCGAAGAATGCTTGGCACTGTGGCGGGGGCGCTCTCTTTCCGGCTTAGAACCATGACGCGCAACCGCGCGTCAATTGCGCCTATAGGGTTGTCGGCGCCCTGGCGCAACGCCCTTGCCCGCCTGTACCGCCGCGGCACGGAGGTAGCGCTTGCCGGCATGCCGCCGCGGCGCATCCGCACCACGATCTCCCTGGCCGGGCGCTGTCCCGCCGTGCTGTTCTATCTTCCGGTCCTGCTCCACTGCCTGCGTCTTGCCTGGCGCCACCGGGGCTTCACCTTGCCATCGGTTGCGAACCCCAACATCGAGTGCGGCGGCTTTCGCGGCGAGTCGAAGATGTCCTACCTGGACCAGATCCCCGGCGACCTGCAGAGCTGGGTGGCGCCGTCGCTGCGCTTTGTCCTGCGCGCCGACGCGAGCCGCCGTAACAACCTCCGCGCGCTGCAAGAAGACCTGAAACGGGCCGGGCTTCGCTTTCCGCTGGTGGCGAAGCCTGACATCGGATCCCAGGGCTACGGCGTGCGGCTGGTCGCCACGCCGGGCGACCTCCGCGTCTACCTGGAGCGTTTTCCCCGTGGTGAGGCGGTGATGCTGCAACGCTACATCGACTGGCAGGGAGAGGCTGGTATCCTCTACGTCAGGCAGCCGGACGAGCCGCGGGGGCGGATCTTCTCGCTGGGGTTCCGCTGCTTTCCCCACGTGATCGGCGACGGCAAATCCACCCTGGGCGCGCTGATCGACACCGACCCGCGCACCCGGCGCATGGCGCGCCGGCACCGCAAGGCCGTCCTGCCTCATCTCGCAAAGGTGCCGCCGTCCGGTGAGATGGTGCGCCTCTCCCTCCTCGGCAGTGTCCGGGCCGGTGCGTTTTACTATGACGGTCAGGACTATGTGACGCCGGCCCTGACGGCGCGCATCGACGAGATCGCCCGGCGGATGCCGGACTTCCATTTCGGCCGCTTCGACGTCCGCTTTGAATCGGTGGAGGCCCTCAGGCGCGGCGAGGGCTTTCAGATCATGGAGGTGAACGGCGCCAGTGCCGAGGCGCTGCACATCTGGGACCCGGACCAGAGCCTGACCGAGACCTACAGGGTGCTCTTCGATCAGTTCCGCCTGCTCTACGAGATCGGCGCCTGCAATCGCGACCGCGGCCACCGGCCGATCGGCCTGGCCGCCTTTCTGGCGCTTCAGTGGCGGGAGTCGTCTTTGCTGCGGCGCTATCCGGCGTCGGGTTGACGCAGTTCGCCGCTAAGGGCGTCAGTTAGCTGCCCATGCGGCCGGGCGAGGGAATGCCGACGATGTTGTAACCGCCGTCGACGTAGTGCACCTCGCCGGTCACCCCCTGCGAAAGGTCGGAGGCGAAATAGAGGCCGGCCGAGCCGACCTCTTCCAGCAGCACGTTGCGCTTCAGCGGCGCATGATCGCGGTTCCAGCCGAACACGAAGCGGGCATCGCCGATCGCCGAGCCGGCCAGGGTGCGCATCGGGCCGGCGGAGATGGCGTTGACGCGGATTCCGCTTTCGCCCAGATCCACCGCCAGGTAACGGACGCTGGCCTCCAGCGCCGCCTTGGCGACCCCCATGACGTTGTAGTTCGGGGTCACCCGCTCGGCGCCCAGATAGGTCAGGGTGATCAGGCTGCCGCCCGGTCCCATGATGGCGGATGCCTGGCGGGCCACGGCGGTGAAGGAGTAGCAGGAGATCGCCAGAGTGCGGCGGAAGTTGGCGCGGCTGGTGTTGAGGTAGCGGCCCTTCAGCTCTTCCTTGTCGGAATAGGCGATGGCGTGGACCACAACGTCGACACTGCCCCAGCGGTCCTTCAGGCTGTCGAAGGTTCCGGCGACGTCGCTCTCTTGCTCGACGTCGCAAGGCAGCACGATGTCGGAGCCGAGCGATTCCGCCAGCGGCCGCACGCGGCGCTCAAAGGCACTGCCCTGAAAGGTGAAAGCCAGTTCCGCGCCCTGCGCATGCAGCGCCTTTGCGATACCCCAAGCGATCGAGTGGTCGTTGGCCACCCCCATGATCAGGCCGCGCTTGCCGGCCATCAGCCCCGCCATCGAATTCCCCCGACCTTATCCCTCGAAACGCTTGAACGCGAGGCTCGCGTTGGTTCCGCCAAAACCAAAGCTGTTGGACATCACACAGTTCAACGACACGCCGTCTTCCATCTCGCGGACGATGGGCATGCCCTCAGCTTCCGGGTCGAGGTTGTCGATGTTGGCCGAAGCGGCCAGGAAGTTGTTGTCCATCATCAGCAGGGAATAGATCGCCTCATGCACTCCGGTCGCCCCCTGCGAATGACCGGTCAGCGATTTGGTCGAAGAGATCCGCGGCATGTCGGCGCCGAAGGCGTCGCGGATGGCTGTGAGCTCGGGAATGTCGCCGGCCTGGGTGGAGGTGCCGTGGGCGTTGATGTAGTCCACCGGGGTGTTGCCCAGGCTTTGCATTGCCAGGCGCATGCAGCGCAGCGCCCCCTCGCCCGAGGGCGCAACCATGTCGGCGCCGTCCGAGGTGGCGGCATAGGCGGCGACCTCGCCGTAGATCTTGGCGCCGCGGGCTTTCGCGCGCTCCAGATCCTCCAGCACCACGACGCCGCCGCCGCCGGAAATCACAAAGCCGTCGCGGTCGCGGTCGTAGGCGCGCGAGGCGCGGGCCGGTTCGTCGTTGAAGCCGCTGGAAAGCGCGCCCATGGCGTCGAAGAGGACCGTCAGGGTCCAATGCAGCTCCTCGCCGCCGCCGGCGAAGACGATGTCCTGCTTGCCGAGCTGGATCAGCTCCGAGGCGTTGCCGATGCAGTGGGCCGAGGTCGAACAGGCCGAGGAGATGGAGTAGCTGAGCCCTTTGATCTTGAAGGCCGTGGAGAGGTTGGCGGAGTTGGTCGAGGACATGCAGCGCGGCACCATGTAGGGCCCGACCCGCTTGGGGCCCTTGTCGCGCGCAAGGTCTGCCGCCGCCACCTGGTTCGAGGTGGAGGGGCCGCCGGACCCCATGACCAGGCCGCTGCGCTCGTTGGAGACCTCGGCCTCGCTCAGACCGGCGTCGGCGATGGCTTCCTGCATGGCGATGTAGTTGTAGGCCGCGCCGTCGCCCATGAAGCGGCGCAGCTTGCGGTCGACATGCTCGGCGATGTCGATGTTGAGGGAGCCGTGGACATGGCTCCGGAAGCCCATCTCAGCATAGGTGTCGCAGAACTCGACGCCGGAGCGGCCCTGGCGCAGTGACTCGACGACCTCGGCCTTGTTGTTGCCGATACTGGAGACGATGCCTAATCCGGTGACAGCGACTCGGCGCATTTCCTTCATCCGTTCTCCGGCCGAAAGGCCCTCCGCGGGCCGCTTCGGCGCTCTGCTTTAGGGTCGCCTAGCTTAGGGTTGACTGTCGGTTCTCTCAATGTCCGAAGCCTGTCGCAGTCTGAAGCCTTCCGTGCTGAAGCCTTCCGGGCCCGCCCTAAGCGGTTTGCGGCTCGCGCTGAAACAGGCCGACCTTGAGGTCCTTGGCCTCGTAGATGGGCTTGCCGTCGACCTTCATGATGCCGTCGGCGATGCCCAGAACCAGCTTGCCCATGCGCACGCGCTTCAGATCCAGGTGATAGCTCACCAGCTTCGCCGTCGGCACCACCATGTCGGTGAACTTCACCTCACCGACGCCCAGCGCACGGCCGCGGCCGGGAGCGCCCAGCCAGCCGAGGAAAAAGCCAACCAGCTGCCAAAGCGAATCAAGCCCGAGGCAGCCGGGCATCACGGGATCGCCCTCGAAGTGGCACTCGAAAAACCACAGCTTCGGATCAATGTCGAACTCGGCGACGATATGTCCTTTCCCGTGCTCGCCGCCCTCTTCCGAGATCTCGGTGATACGGTGGAACATCAACATCGGCGGAAGGGGCAGCTGCGCGTTGCCAGGACCGAAGAGCTTGCCGTGCGCGCAACGCAGCAGCTCTTCGTAACGAAAACTGTTTTGTCTCTTGCTCAAGCGATCCACCCAGTCCAGCACTTTCAATTCTCGGCCAACCCTCGGCCAACTCTGGGCGCGGCGCGCCGCGCCTTTGTCACTCCAGGCCCCGCGCGCCCTCTGTCCGTCCGCGCCCCCTCTGCCCGTCCGCGCTGCGGTCTGCGTTTCCGAGAGGCTGCCGCTGCGGCACCGAAGCTCAAAGACCGTCTCTACATAGGCCGATTGGCATCTGCATGCCACGACAAAAAGCGTTGCCACGTGACCCCTTACCGGCGCAGACAACGCTGAGGCGACTATAGCACAGGCCGGTCGCTGTCAAACAGCTTCGCTTGGCCCCGCCGCGCCGCCGCCCGCCGGCTTGCGGCCGCCCCCTGGGCATCCTTGCGGCTTCCCCCTGGGCTTCCTCTGGGCGGTCCCGTACAGCCTGTCATTTCATGGTTAACGGCGGTTTAACGGTCCCGCCATTCCGCAAAGTTTATAGGGGTTCCAAAGAAATTGACAATCGCCTGTTTTGAACACTTTAATTCCAGCGGTGGTGACCTATATCTGGAAGTGCAATGAGCAAAGACCGTCCCTATAGCGCCCTTGTGCAGCGCCTGAAGACCGCCGGGCTTCGTCCGACGCGTCAGCGGCTTGCACTCGCCAAGCTGCTTTTCGAGCCTGCTGCCGGTGGCGACCGTCACATCACGGCCGAGCAGCTTCATGCCGAGGCGGTGTCGGACTCCGTCAGGGTTTCCCTGGCGACGGTCTACAACAGCCTGCACCAGTTCACCGAGGCGGGCCTGCTCCGCGAGGTGGTGGTCGAACCCGGCCGCTCCTACTTCGACACCAATGTGTCGGACCATCACCACTTCTATCTCGAGGGCCGCGGACAGCTGCAGGACATCCCCGGCGAGCAGGTCCAGATGGACAGCCTGCCGACGCCGCCGGAGGGCACCCGCGTCGCCCGCGTCGACGTCATCATCCGCCTGTCGGAAGACGAGGAATCGGCGCAGTAAAGTCGCTTCTCTCTCCTTGATTTAAATCACAAATTAGAACTGTTCTAATCTGTTGACAGTCAACTTTGCGCGAGCTATGTAGAGCCTATGACGGGCGGCTTGCCGGCCATGCGGGGCGGCGAGCGGACAAGCCCGCAGGTTTACAGGAGAGTGAGATCAATGTCGCTTAAGGACTCGAAGACGGAACAGAACCTCAAGGACGCGTTTGCCGGGGAAAGCCAGGCCAATCGCCGCTATCTCTACTTCGCACAGAAGGCCGACATCGAGGGCTACAACGACGTTGCGGCGGTCTTCCGCTCCACGGCGGAAGGCGAGACCGGGCACGCCCATGGCCACCTGCAGTACCTTGAGGAGGTCGGCGATCCCGCCACCGGCGAGCCGATCGGCGATACCACAGCCAACCTGAAGTCCGCCATCGCCGGCGAGACCCACGAATACACCGACATGTATCCGGGCATGGCGCGCACGGCGCGCGAAGAGGGCTTCGACGAGATCGCCGACTGGTTCGAGACTCTCGCCAAAGCCGAAAAGAGCCACGCCGGGCGCTTTCAGAAAGCCCTGGACACGATGGCTTGAGCCTCTGCGCTGAGGCCCAGGGGTAAGCACAGAGATAAGCCCAGAGGTAAACCCGGGGTAATCTCGGGAACAGTCTCGGGGGCTGATGCCCTTGGAGCCGGAAGCCCAGGCTCTAATTTCGGTATTGTCAGGACCGTAAGACACCTGAATCCGGGCAGGACCGCAGGGCCGTTCCGCAGGAGCGGCCCGCGCGGCCGCTGCCGTTGTCATGCCTTCGCGCGCGGCGCAGTCTTTGCGCCGGGTGCGGAGAGGGGATCTTGAAGGCGGGGACGAAGTATGAGCGAAGGTGGTCTGAATGCGCCGGTGCGCCATCCCATAGACTGGAACGACCCGGACTTCTACGACTGGGACAAGCTGAACGCGGAGATGGAGCGCGTCTTCGACGTCTGTCACGGCTGCCGGCGCTGCTTCAATCTCTGTGACTCCTTCCCCCGGCTTTTCGATCTGATCGACGAGTCGGAAACCGGAGAGCTCGACAGCGTGGACAAGGCCGACTACAAGCCGGTGGTCGATGCCTGCACGCTCTGCGACATGTGCTTCATGGTGAGCTGCCCCTACGTGCCGCCCCACGAGTTCAACATCGACTTCCCCCACCTGATGCTGCGCTACCGCGCCGCCGAGCGCAAAAGCGGCAGGATCGACGACAATCTCGACCAGCTCACCCGGACCGACCGCAACGGCAAGCTGGCCGGCCTGGCCGCGCCGCTCTGCAACTGGGCCAGTTCCACCACCAACAAGGTGACCCGCCCGGTGCTGGAAAAGACCGCCGGCATCCACCGTGAGGCCGCGCTGCCGGAGTTCCACGGCAAGACCTTTGCCCTGCGCGCCATGGAAGGGCCGCTGGAGGCCAATGCCGAAGCCCCGGCCAAGGGCCGCAAGGTGGCGCTCTATGCCACCTGCTTCGTCAACTACAACAACCCGCGCATCGGCGAGGCGGCCCGTGCCGTGCTGGCCAAGAACGGCGTCGAGACCGAGGTGGTCTATCCCTCCTGCTGCGGTATGCCGCAGTTGGAACAGGGCAACATCGAAAAGGTGGCCGAAGCCGCAAAGCGCGTCTCCGCAGAGCTTGGCCGCTGGATCGACGAGGGCTACGACATCGTCGCCCTGACGCCCTCCTGCGCCCTGATGCTGAAGTTCGAATGGCCGTTGATCCTGCCTGAGGACGCGGCGGTGAAGCGGCTCTCGGAAGCGACCTTCGACATCACGGAATACGTCGTCGACATCGCCAAGAAGGAAGGTCTGGCCGAGGGCCTGGCGCCGCTGGAAGGCGGCGTCGCCCTGCACATGGCCTGCCACGCCCGTGCCCAGAACGTCGGGGCCAAGGCGGCGGAGATGCTGCGCCTCGTCCCGGACTCGGACGTCAAGGTGGTGGAGCGCTGCTCCGGCCACGGCGGCTCCTGGGGCGTGATGAAGGAGAACTTCGACACCGCCATCAAGGTCGGCCGCACCGCCGCGCGCCAGACCGCCCAGGCGGGCAAGACCTATGTCGCTTCCGAATGCCCGCTGGCCGGACAGCATATCCTGCAGGGCATCGAACGGCTGAGGATGGACGACAAGCCCAGCTTCGACCGCAGCTATCACCCCATCGAACTCTTCGCCAGGGCCTACGGCTTCGGCGCCTGAGCGCCGCCCGCCCAGAGCCCGGGCCAGCCGACGGCGTAGACCAACCCACGGCATAGATCAGAAGGACCCCCCGACCATGAACGCCGGACTAGCGATGAAACGAGAGATCACCCGCGACGACATCCTGCCGATGAAGGCCTATGCCGAGGAACGCCGCGAGCTGCGCCGCGACCTGGTGGAGAAGAAGAAGTTCCGCCGCCAGGAGATCGGGCCCGTCTGCACCTTCTACTTCGAGAACTACGAGACCATGTGGGCCCAGGTCCACGAGATGCTCTACATCGAAAAGGGCGGCGAGGAGCAGATCGCCGACGAGCTCAGCGCCTACAATCCGCTGATCCCCCAGGGCCGCGAACTGGTGGCGACGGTGATGTTCGAGATCGACGAACCGCTGCGGCGTAAGGACTTTCTGTCGAAGCTCGGCGGCATCGAGGAGACGGCCTTCTTCGAGGTCGACGGCGAACGCGTTGTTGGCAAGCCGGAAGAGGATGTCGACCGCACCACCGCCGACGGCAAGGCCTCCTCCGTGCAGTTCATCCATTTCCATTTCACCGAGGCCCAGATCGCCAAGTTCAGCACGCCGGGCACCCGGGTGGTGCTGGGCTTCACCCATCCGGAATACGGTCACATGACCATCCTGCCGGAGGACGTGCGCAGCGCCCTGGCGCAGGACTTCGCCTGAGGTAGCGCGACAGCGGCGTCTCGAAGGATGGCCGCTGCCTACCGGGGCTCCTCGTCCGGGTAGAGCCCGTAGAAGCTGTCGCGCGGCAGCCAGCCGCTGTAGCCGCCGGCCGAGACCTCGCACCAGCCGTCGCGGCAGCGCTCCAAGCCGGCGATCACGCCGGCATCGAGCATGGCCACGCCGGGGGCCGCGGCCTCCGGGCGTCGTTTCAGGGTGCGGCGCTGGCCGGTGATCAGCACGCTGCGCCGGCCCTGGACCATGGACTGGTGGACCCAGCCCTCGGTGCCCTGCCAGTCGCGGATGCGCCGCCAGGTGTCGAATTCGTCGATGATCTCCACCGGCATGCCGCTGCGGCGGTAGACCCAGTCGATGGGATAGCGGGTGCCGGGGCCGCTGCGCAGGTTGACCTCCGAGGCGCGCAGGCTGACGAAGCGCGGCAGAGGCAGGCCGGTGCGCCCGGGCGGGCTGGGGCGCGCGGCCTCCGTCTGTGACGCCGTGGCCGCCGTGGTGTCCTCAGCGGCCGCAGGGGCGGCAAGGGACGGCGCCAGGGCCACAAGGCCGGCCAGCGCCAGCGCCGCCGCCAGACGGCGGGCCCTGAACGCGCAGGTCATGGACACGCGGGACAGGGGGGCATCGCAGGGTCGCAGGGCCGGAATCCGCATGGCTTCCTTCCTATCGCCCGGCTTCGCGTCCGGTCAAGACGGCCTGAGGGAGTAAGGCCGGCCCGCACCCCCCTGTGCGGGAAGCCAGTCCTCTGGAGTGGCGCGCTGATCGGCCGCAGGGCGGAACCTGCCGGCTGGTGTTAGGGCCGGTGCCGGGGATGGCCGCGCGCCCTGGACAAGCCCGCGTTCCGCCTGCTATGGCAAGGCCAGGACCCGGGCCCTGCCCGCCGCCCGCCAAGGGTGGCGGCAGCCCCTCCTCTGCGCCGTTCCAGCCCGGTCGGTCCAGCCCAGTCGATTTAGTCAGGTCGAGTGAGAAGCCATGCCCCATAAGAAGGTCCGCGTCATCGTCACCCGCCGCCTGCCGGATGCCATCGAAACGCGGATGATGGAGCTCTTCGACTGCCAGCTCAATCTGGAGGACAAGCCGCTTTCCCAGGCCCAGCTCATCGAGGCGGTGAAAGAGGCCGAGATCCTGGTCCCCACGGTCACCGACCGCATCGACGCCGCCGTGCTTTCCCAGGCCGGTCCGCAGCTTCGGCTCATCGCCTCCTTCGGCACCGGCGTCGACCACATCGACCTGAAGACCGCCCGCCAGCGCGGCATCACCGTCACCAACACGCCCGGGGTCCTCACCGAAGACACCGCCGACATGACCATGGCGCTGATCCTCTCCGTGCCGCGCCGCCTGGCGGAGGGCGAGCGCCTGGTACGCTCCGGCGACTGGCAGGGCTGGGCGCCGACCGGCATGCTGGGCCACCGCATCAACGGCAAGCGTCTGGGCATCATCGGCATGGGCCGCATCGGCAGCGCCGTGGCACGGCGCGCCCGCGGCTTCGGCATGTCGATCCACTATCACAACCGGCGCCGCGTGCATCCCTCCCTGGAGGAGGAACTGGAGGCGACCTACTGGGAAAGCCTCGACCAGATGCTCTCGCGCATGGACATCATCTCGGTGAACTGTCCGCACACCCCGGCGACCTTTCACCTGCTCTCCGCCCGGCGCCTGAAGCTGCTGCGCGAGGAAGCCTATATCGTCAACACCTCGCGCGGCGAGGTGGTGGACGAGAACGCCCTCACCCGAGCCCTGGAGGCCGGGGAGATCGCCGGCGCCGGCCTCGACGTCTTCGAGCACGAGCCGGCCGTCAATCCCAAGCTGCTGCGCCTCGACAACGTGGTGCTGCTGCCCCACATGGGCTCGGCCACCATCGAGGGGCGCCTGGCCATGGGCGAGAAGGTGATCATTTCCATCAAGACCTTCGTCGACGGCCACACCCCGCCCGACCGCGTGCTGGAGACGATGTTCTAGGGTTTCTCGTCTAAGGTCTCTCTGGCGACACTCTTAGCTGCCGTTCCCCCTCACCCAGCTTTGTCTAGGCGCGATCTGCGATCACGCCAAGACTTCGCAACCCTCTCCCACCGAGGGGAGAGGGAAACAAAGGCGCCGGGGAACTGATGACCCTCTCCCCTCGTGGGAGAGGGAGGGGCCCGCCCCCGAAATGGAAACTGGGCGGGAGGGTGAGGGGGATATCTCCCGCCTTTCAATCACTGCACCGGGCAGGGGCCCTCGGTGGAGGCGTCGTGGACCTTGACGGCGCCGCTGACGATGGCCGCCTGCGCCGCCTCGGCGGCGGCTTCCATCTCCGCGGTGATGAGCTTGCGGTTGTTGTCATCGATCACCCAGTCGAGGCCGCCCTCGGCCAGGCCCAGCACCTGAACGCCCGGTGCCCAGCGCCCCTCGCGCGCGGCCTGGAAGCTCTCGTAGACTGCCACGTCGACGCGCTTGCGCATGGAGGTCAGCACCTTGCCGGGATGCAGGGCGTTCTGGTTGGAGTCCGTGCCGATGCCCAGCGCCCCACCGTCGGCGGCGGCCTGCAGCACGCCGATGCCGGTGCCGCCCGCGGCCTGGATGATGACGTCGGCGCCCTGTTCGATCTGGGATCGCGTGAGTTCCGCGCCGCGCGCCGGGTCGGTCCAGGCCGCCGGCGTGTTGCCGGTCATGCTCACCAGCACCTTCGCCTCAGGGTCGGCGCTGCGCGCGCCCTGGATGTAGCCGCAGGCGAACTTGCGGATGATCGGGATGTCCATGCCGCCGACGAAGCCTACGGTCCCGGTTTGGGAGGCCATGGCCGCCAACAGGCCGACGACGTAGGAGCCCTCCTGCTCGCGGAACACCACCGAGCGCACGTTGGGCGCCTCGACCACCATGTCGATGATCGTAAAGTCGGTCTCCGGATAATCAGGCGCCACCTGGGCGAGCGCGCCGGCATGGGTGAAGCCGATGGCGAGAATGGGCGAGTAGCCGCGCTGGGCGAAGGTCCTGAGCGCCTGCAGGCTCTGGGCCGGGGAGTTGATCTCGAACTCGGCGTAGGCCGCGCCGGTGTCGGCCTTGAAGCGCTCGGCCCCGCGGAAGGCTGCTTCGTTGAAGGAGCCGTCGAACTTGCCGCCCACCGAGTAGACCACGGCGGGCCCGGCGTCGTTGGCGGCAAAGGCCGGGTTGGTGAAAGCTGCGGCGCTGACGATGAAAAGACACCCCGTTAGGGCGGTGGCGAGGCGGCGGCGGAAAACACGGATCAAAGGGCGGCTCCTTGGCTCGGCGCCCCGGCTTGTCGCCAAAGAGCGCTGCGAAGGCGGTCAGGCTATGCTATTTCTGCGCCCGCCGGAACCGCTGCCGTTCGCCCCGTATGCTGCATATCGTCCGCCGCGCATACGGGCCACTGCACACCGCCCACTGGCTTCCGAACGAGACGCCCGGCCGCAAACTGTGCATTGGTCATTCTGAAGAGGACATCCCATGGCCGAAACCCCCGCGCCCCCCGCGGCCAAGCCCCTGCTCACCGCCGCCGAGATCGCCGAGATGCCGGAGGTTCACATCCGCCATCCCTTCAATCCGAAGTCGGACATCTACCTGAAGAGCCTGGCCTCCGCCGCAGGGCTGACGCGCGTCTCCCTCACCCTCGGCCGCGTGCCGCCGGGGCAGGAAAGCTTCATCTACCACAGCCACGAACGCGACGAGGAGTTCCTCTACATCCTCTCCGGCCGCGGCCGGGCGGAGATCGGTGAGGAGGTTTTCGAGGTCGGCCCCGGCGACTTCATGGGTTTCCCCGCGCCCGGCGGCCCGCCGCACCACCTCGCCAACCCCTCCGACGAGGACCTCGTCTACCTCATGGGCGGGGAGCGCAGCGGCTTCGACGTTGGCCACTTCCCACGCCTGGGCAAGCGCATCCTCTTCGGCCCCGGTGGCATCCAGGCCTACGACGACAAGGACGCCCAGCAGCTCAGCTTCGCCGATTTTCTGGCGAAGGAGTGAGGCGGGGCCAAGGGCTTATGGCGCCCGACCTCTAGACCGCGCAGAGGGCTTCGCCGGTGCGGTAGTCCAGGGTCTTGAGGTCGCGGATGGTGGCCTGGGACCCGCAGAGGGCACAGCCGGGGTCGCGGGGCACTGTGACCTTGCGGAAGGTGGTCTCCAGGGAGTCGAAGAGCAGCAGTTCGCCGGCGAGGCTCCTGCCGATGCCCAGCACCTCCTTCACCACCTCGTTGGCCTGCAGGGCGCCCAGGGTGCCGGCCAGCGCCCCGAGCACGCCGACGTCGGCGCAGCTTTCCTTGGGGTCGCCTGGCTGCGGGCCGAAGAGGCAGCGGTAGCAGGGTTTGTCGCCCGTTTCGTGGGCCTTGTAGGTCGAAAGCTGGCCGTCGAAGCGCATGATGGCGGCGGAGACCAGGGTCTTCTTCGCCAGATAGCAGGCGTCGTTGGCGAGATAGCGGGTCGGGAAGTTGTCGGAGCCGTCGGCCACCAGGTCGTAGCGCGCGATGAGGTCCAGCGCGTTGTCGGGAGTCAGGCGCATGGAGTGCGCCTCGACCTTCACCTCGGGATTGATCTCGGCGATGCGCCGCCGTGCCGACTCGACCTTCGCCATGCCGATGTTGGCGGTGTCGTGGAGCACCTGGCGCTGCAGGTTGGAGAGATCGACCGCGTCGTCGTCGACGATGCCCAGGGTGCCGATGCCGGCAGCCGCCAGGTAGAGCAGCAGCGGCGAGCCGAGCCCGCCGGCGCCGATCACGAGCACGCGGGCGTTCAGCAGCCTAGCCTGCCCCTCCTCGCCGATCTCCGGCAGCACGAGGTGGCGCGCGTAGCGGTCGATCTGATCATCTGAGAAGTCCATAGGGGCAATGGTAGCGCGTTGAGCAGAAAGGAGAAAGCCGCCATCACCGGGTACTGCCTTGACCCAATTCCGTCACCCTCGGACTTGTTCCGAGGGTCCATTCTTCAACCGCAAAGACTTTGGAAGAGGTCTTGCCAATGTGGGTTTTCGCGCTCGATCTGGTTGACTTTCCAGTCCCGAGGCCAACGCTTCAGGGTCTTCTCGCGCTGAATTGCGTCTTCTGCGCGCTCGAGAGTCTCGAAATAGACGAGTGACTTCACGCCATGGCGCCTTGTGAATCCCTCAACCTGCCCTTCCCGATGTTCATAGATCCGCCGGATCAGGTCGTTGGTTATGCCGACGTAGAGTGTGCCGTTCTTTTGACTGGCCAAGATGTAAACATAGTAAGCCAAGGTTCGCGCTTGCCCGTGCCATGGATACTCGGCACAAGCCCGAGTATGACGAACTTTGACCGTCTTGTTGGACTTAGCAGGTGATCTCGTCACCCTCGGACTTGTTCCGAGGGTCCATGGTGCCGCCTGCTGGAGCCGTTGCGGGCACAGTTGCGGTCTTTTCCGCCCATGGATGCTCGGAACAAGTCCGAGCATGACAGTCAGTTTGAGACCGCTACGGCCCTCACATCCCTTCGAAGAGGTCGGTCGAGAGATAGCGTTCGGCGAAGGAGGGGAGGATGGCGACGATGAGCTTGCCTTTCATCTCCGGGCGGGCGCCGACTTCCAGGGCGGCGGCCAGCGCCGCGCCGGAGGAGATGCCCACCGGCAGGCCTTCCAGGGCCGCGGCCTCCCGCGCCAGGCGGAAGGCGGTGTCGTTGCCGATGCGGATCACCTCGTCGATCAGGTCGGTCTTCAGGTTGCCGGGGATGAAGCCGGCGCCGATGCCCTGGATCTTGTGGGGGCCGGGGGCGCCGCCGGAGAGCACCGGGCTGTCTTCCGGCTCGACGGCGACGATCTGCAGGCTCTCCTTGCGCGCCTTCAGGGCGGCGCCGACACCGGTCAGGGTGCCGCCGGTGCCGACGGCGGAGACCACCACGTCGACTTGGCCCCCGGTGTCGCGCCAGATCTCCTCCGCCGTGGTGCGGTAGTGGGCGTCGGGGTTGGCCGGGTTGTTGAACTGCTGGGGCATCACCGCTCCCGGGTTCTTGGCCAGGATCTCCTCGGCCTTGGCGACGGCGCCGTTCATGCCCAGGCTGCCGTCGGTCAGCACCAGTTCCGCCCCCAGCAGGCGCAGCATCTTGCGCCGCTCCACCGACATGGTCTCCGGCATGGTGAGGATCAGGCGGTAGCCCTTGGCGGCGCAGACGAAGGCGAGCGCGATGCCGGTGTTGCCGCTGGTCGGCTCCACGATGACCCCTTCGGGGCCCCCCTCAGCGTTGAGGCGGCCGTCGGCTTCCAGCGCTTCCACCATGGAAAGGCCGATGCGGTCCTTCACCGAGTTCAGCGGATTGAAGAACTCGCACTTGCCCGACACCTCGGCCACGGCGCCGTGGGCCTCGGCCAGCTTGGCGACGCGGATCAGCGGCGTGGCGCCGATGGTCTCCAGGATCGAATCGTAGATGCGCCCGCGGAACTCGCAGCCTTCCCCGGCCAGCGGTTCGGCGGGACTTTGCGCGCCGGCCTGCGGCGTCATGCGCTTGCGTGCTTCCATGGCTGTCTCTCAGCGGCGCCGGTTGGGGGGAGGGAGATCAAATGCTGAAGTCGGGCACGTTCTTGGCTTCGCTCACGATGCCGCGGTCGCGCGCCCTTTCGCAGAGCTGTTCGATGCTGATGTTGTCCAGGCGCTCCATCATCTGCAGCTGCATCTCGATCCAGATCGGCCGGACGATCTTGACTCCGATTTCCGAACCGTCGGGTTCGCTGGCCGGATCGATGGTGCCTTCCAGCTTGCGTACGATGCGGATGATCTCGCCGACCGAGATGCGCCGCCGCTCCCGGGCCAGGCGGTAGCCGCCCTTGGGGCCGCGCTGGCCGGCGAGGATGCCGTGATGGACGAGCTGCTGCAGCACCTGCTCCAGGTAGCGGCGCGGAATGCCCTGGCGGCGCGAGATATCGGTGGAGCGCACCGGGCCGGAGCCGGCGTGATAGGCGATGTCGACCACCGCCTCGATGGCGAAAAGCAGCTTCTTCGACAGCCTCAGCATCGGTGCCCCCGTTTCTTAAGGGGCCTTGGCGGCCGCTTGACCGCCGGCAAGGCCCGTGGAGCCGAAGCCGCCGCTGCCGCGGGCGCTGTCCTCCAGATCGGCCACCGGGCGCCAGGCGACGCGGGCGTAGCGTGCCACCACCATCTGGGCAATGCGGCTGCCGCGGGTGATGGTGAAGGGCTCCTGCCCCAGGTTGATCAGCACCACGCCCACCTCGCCGCGGTAGTCCGCATCGACGGTGCCCGGTGCGTTCAGCACCGTGAGCCCGTGCTTGAGCGCGAGGCCGGAGCGCGGGCGCACCTGCGCCTCGCTGCCCGGCGGCAGGGCGATGGCAAGGCCGGTGGGGATCAGGCGGCGCTCGCCGGGGGCCAGCACCACGTCCTCGGCGACGGCAGCCAGCAGGTCCATGCCGGCGGAATCGACGGTGGCATAGGCCGGCAGCGGCAGATCGGCGGCATGGTCCAGTTGTCTGACGGAGACCGCGAGGGCGGCATTTTCGGCGAGAGTGTCGGCAGGAGCCGGTGTCGGAGCAGTGGCAGTCATGCGGGTCTTCGAGAGGTCCTAACGGTCAAGGGTTTATGTGCGTCCGAGGGTCGAGGCGATTTCGCGGCAGAGGCGGGTCGCCACCTCCGCCTTGGTCATCTGCGGCCAGGTTTCCACGCCCTCGGCGCGGATCAGATGGATCTGGTTGTGGTCGCCGCCGAAGGTGCCGCTTTCCGGCGCCACGTCGTTGGCGAGGATCCAGTCGCAGCCCTTGCGGGCCAACTTCTCCTGCGCCTGGGCGACGATGTTCTCGGTCTCCGCGGCGAAGCCGATGACCAGGCTCGGGCGGGTGCTGCCGGCCTGGGAAAGCGCGGCCAGGATGTCCGGATTGGCGGTCAGTTCCAGCTTTGCCGGCGCCCCGTTCTTCTTGATCTTCTGCTGGGCCGGGACGGCGGCGCGCCAGTCGGCCACGGCGGCGGCGCAGACGGCGATCTCCGCCGGCAGGGCGCTCTGGCAGGCGGCCAGCATTTCTGAAGCGGTTTCCACGTGCAGGGTCTGCAGCCCCGGCGGGTCCGGCAGCCGGCTGGGCCCGGAGACCAGGGTTGTCTCTGCCCCCTGTGCGGCCAGGGCGGCGGCAATGGCATGGCCCTGGCGACCGGAGGAGCGATTGGCGATATAGCGCACCGGGTCGATGGGCTCATGGGTCGGCCCGCTGGTGACCAGGGCGCGCAGGCCCTCCAGCGGTCCTTTGCCGGTCTGCGCCTGCAATGCCGCTTCGATGGCGGCCAGGATCTCCATCGGCTCGGCCATGCGCCCGTAGCCATACTCGCCGCAGGCCATGTCGCCCTCGTTGGGGCCGACGCTCAGCACCTCGCGCTCCTTCAGGAGGGCCAGGTTGGTCTGGGTCGCCGGGTGTTCCCACATGCGCACGTTCATCGCCGGGGCGACGAGCACCGCCTTGTCTGTGGCCAGCAGCGCGGTGGAGGCGAGGTCGTCGGCGCGGCCCTGGGCCATCTTGGCCAGCAGGTCGGCGGAGGCCGGCGCCACCACCAGCAGGTCGGCGTCCCGCGAGAGCTGGATGTGCCCCATCTCCGCCTCGTCGGTCAGCGAAAAGAGCTCGCCGTAGACCTTGTCCTCGGTGAGCGCCGAGAGCGACAGTGGCGTGACGAATTCTGCACCGGCCTTGGTGAGAATACAGCGCACAGCGGCCCCGCGCTCCCGCAGGCGGCGGATCAGCTCAAGGGATTTGTAGGCGGCAATCCCGCCGGAAACGATGAGAAGGATCCGTTTTCCGGTCAACACGTCGGTTTTCCCAGATTTCACGGTTTCAAGTCGTAGATAAGGTAAGGCCTCGGCGCCCCGCTGGCAAGCGGGCCTCCTTCTGCGCCCGCTGCCGCCCCTGCGGGGCAGCCTCCGTAAAGGCGGCTAAAACGCCGCCACGGCAGCCAAAACCAGCGCTGCTACGGCGGCGGCGAGGGCCCAGCGGGCCAGGCCGCTGGCCTGGCGCTGCGAGATCCGCTGCAGGGTGTCGGGGTGCAGGCCGATTCGCCCGGCCGCCAGCTCCTCGGTCGCCCGGTCCAGGTTGTCGGCCAGGGCCGGGAGGCGCTGCAGGGTGTGGAGGACGTCGTCGACGGTCTCGCGCAGGCGCGCCTCCGGCCCGCGGTTTTCCCGCATCCAGGCGTCGATCAGCGGCTGCGCCAGGGTCCAGATGTTGAGCGAGGGGTCGAGGCTGCGGCTGACCCCCTCGGCCATCAGCATGTTCTTCTGCAGCAGCAGCAATTGAGGTTGCACCGGCAGATCGAAGGACTCGGTCAGCCGCAGCAACTGGGCCAGCAGACGGGCGAAAGAGATTTCGTTCAGCGGCCGGCCGGCGATCGGCTCGCAGACGGAGCGCAGTGCCTGGGCGAAGATGTCGAGGGCGTGGCGCTGGGGCAGGTAGCCGGCCTCCATGTAGACCTCGGCCAGCCGTTGGTAGTCGCCCTCCAGCGTGGCGATCAGCATGTCGGCCAGATGGCGGCGGGTGCGCCAGTCCAGCCGGCCCATGATGCCGAAGTCGACCGCCAGGATGTTCCCCTCGGAGTCGACGAACATGTTGCCGGGGTGCTGGTCGCCGTGAAAGAAGCCATCGCGGAAGACCTGGTTGAAGAACACCGCCGCCGCCTTGGTCAGAACCTCCTGCAGGTCGTGGCCGGCGGCCAGCAGCGCGTCGCGGTCGTCCATTGGAATGCCGCTGACCCGCGACATGGTGAGCACCCGGCGGGAGGAGCGCTGCCAGTCGATGGCCGGGACTTTGTAGGTGGGGTCGTCGCCGAAGTTCTCCGCCAGTTCCGAGGCGGCGGCGCCCTCCATGCGCAGATCCATCTCCAGCCGCACCGTGGTCTCGAAAACCTGGACCACGTCGATCGGCTTGAAGCGTTGCAGCTTGGGTTGCGCGCGCAGGGCCCATTCCGCCACCCAGTAGAGGAACTCCAGATCGCGTTCGAAGGCCTTTTCGATGCCCGGACGCAGGATCTTCACGGCGACCGGCCGTTCCACCATGCGCTCTGCCGCGCTGCCCTCCCCGCCGTTGTCGCCGTCAGCGGCTGCATCGGCAGCGGGTTCGCGCACCGTTGCGAGGTGGACCTGGGCGATGGAGGCGGCGGAGACCGGGACGTCGTCGAACTTGGCGAAGAGCGCCTCGGGCGGCTTGTCGAACTCTTCCTCGATGGCCTGGCGGGCCAGGGTTGCATCGAAGGGTGCCAGGCGGTCCTGCAGGTCGGCCAGGTCCTGCGCCACCTGGTCGCCGACCAGATCGGCGCGGGTCGACAGCATCTGCCCCAGCTTGATGAAGCTGGGGCCCAGTTCCACCAGCGCCCGTGCGAGCTTCTGGCCCGGCCGTCCCTCCGCCGCGCGGCGCGACAGGCGCCGCGCCACCCAGACCGCGCCGGGGGCGATGCCGGTCTCCTCCAGCGGCGCCAGGGCGTCATGACGCGCCAGCGTGCGGACGATGCGCTGAAAGCGCAGAAGGGACCGGATGGTTCGCAGCATCGCGCTAGATTCGCCAGCCGGAGTGCAGCGCGGCGATGCCGCCCGAAAGGTTTCGGAAACGAACCTGGCGCAGGCCGGCCTCCGCCATCATGGCGGCGAGGTCTTCCTGCGGCGGAAAGCGGCGGATCGACTCGGCCAGATAAACATAAGCGTCGCGGTCGCCGGCGACCGCCGCCCCCATGGCCGGCAGGACTTTGAAGGAATAGCGGTCGTAGAGGTCGCCGAAGAGCGGCACGACGACACGGCTGAACTCCAGACAGAGAAAGCGCCCGCCCGGTTTCAGAACCCGCCGCGCCTCGCGCAGGGCCTTATCGATATGGGTGACGTTCCGCAGGCCGAAAGCGATGGTGTAGGCATTGACGGAGGAGTCCGGCAGCGGCAGGCACTCGGCATCGCCGCAGACCCAGGCGATACCGCCCAGGATGCCGCGGTCCAGGGCGCGGTCGCGTCCCACCGCCAGCATGTCCGGTGTCAGATCGCAGACCGTGATGCGGCTGCCGGCCTGTGCTGATGCCCCCTTCTCTCCTGCATGAGCGCCCAGGCGCTCCCAGGCGCGCAGGGCGATGTCGCCAGTTCCCCCGGCCGTGTCCAGCAGGCGCAGGCCGGGCCGCGGATCGAGCCAGTCGATCATCGTCGACTTCCAGAGCCGGTGGATACCGCCGGACATCAGGTCGTTCATCAGGTCGTAGCGTCCGGCCACGGACTGGAAGAGGCCTTGCACCAGAGGAGCCTTTTCCGCCGCCGCGACGTCGCGATAGCCGAAATGCGCGCGCTCCCCCTCGGGGTCGGAAGCGGCGTTGTCGTCCCTGCCTGTCTTGTCTGCGGTGGTGCCTGGGTTCATTGCGCGGACCATAGCGCGCGCGATCCGATCACGCTACTCTGGGCGCCGGCCCGCACAAGGGTCACTTCGTCACAGCTCTCGTTACCGCCCTTTGTTACAGCCATTGCAAGCGATACCCCTTCTGGACCCTTACGTTCATGCCTGAACTGCCGGAAGTCGAAACCGTGGTGCGCGGCCTGCGCCCGCGCCTGGAGGGGCGCCTGCTGGCGCGGGTCGACCAGCGGCGCGCGGACCTGCGGTTTCCCTTCCCCGCGGGCTTTGCGAAACGGCTGACCGGACGCCGGGTCGACCATATCCTGCGGCGCGCGAAGTACATGCTGATGCATCTCGACGACGGCCAGGTGCTGCTCTGCCATCTCGGCATGTCCGGGCGCATGACGATCCATGAAAGCGGCGATGCCCCGGCCCCGGCGCTCGACCGGCACGATCACGTGGTCTTCGTCACTGACGAGGGCACGGAGGTCCGTTTCAACGACGCCCGGCGTTTCGGCATCATGGATCTTTTCGATGCCGAGGCTGCGGACAGCCATCCCCTGCTGAAGGCGCTGGGCCCCGAACCCCTGGGCAACGATTTCAACGGTCCGGCGCTGGCGGCCGCCCTCCGGGGCAAGCGCAGCCCCATCAAGGCAGCCCTGCTGGACCAGAGCGTGGTGGCCGGGCTCGGCAATATATATGTCTGCGAGGCGCTGTTCTTCGCCGGCCTGTCGCCGCGCCGCCAGGCCTACACGGTGCAGGGCGGACGCGCGGAGCGGCTGGCAGCGGCGGTCCGTCAGGTTCTGCAGCGCGCGATCGATGCCGGCGGCTCCTCGCTGCGCGACTACGTGCAGGCCGACGGCGAACTCGGCTACTTTCAGCATGAGTGGGCGGTCTACGGGCGCGAGGGGGAAGCCTGTCTCCAATGCAAAGGCAAGGTCCGGCGCATGGTCCAGAGCGGCCGCTCGACCTTCTATTGTTCGCGCTGCCAGCGCTAGGGCTGTTGCCCGCGCCGCCGCCGCGGGGGGCCTGCGCGTGACGATCCGCTCCGGCGCTATTGCGCCCCTTGCCGGCGCTAAGGTAGACAGGCGCATGCCTTCGCTGCTCCCGGTTCTTGTCTCCGCTTTTCTGATTGCCGCCACGGCGCTTCCGCCGTTGCCGGCTTTCGCGCAGTCACCGGCGCGCTATGTCGCCGGCGTGGCCGACCTGCCGCTGATGCCCGGGCTGACCGAGCGCCCTGAAGACGGGCTGGTGTTCGACAAGCCGGGCGGGCGCATCGTCGAGGCTTTCGCAACGGGTCCGCTCACCTGGCAGGAAGTGCGCAGCTTCTATGAGTCCACCCTGCCCGAACTGGGTTGGAAGCCGGACCGCGGCGGGTACCTGCGCGAGGGCGAGCGCCTGCAGCTCTCGGCAACCGAAGCACCGGGTGTTGTAACGGTGAAGTTCCGCCTCTTCCCGCAGTAGTCTGTTTTCCGCAATTGCCTGGTTTCCGAAGCAGTATGGTCCGCCGCCGTCCGTTTGCCGAAGTTTCCCTGTCCTGAAGAAATCTGCGTCGCAACCCTTCCAGAAAGGAACCCGGTCGATGACCTATGAGAACATCATCCTGGAAAAGCACGATGGCGTCGGGGTGATCACCCTCAATCGGCCGAAGGCTCTCAACGCGCTTTGCGCCGCCCTGATCGACGATCTCGGCGCTGCGCTGGACGATCTGGAAAGCGACGATGCGATCGGCTGCATCCTGGTCACCGGTTCGGAAAAGGCCTTCGCCGCCGGCGCCGACATCAAGGAGATGAAGGACAAGTCGTTTCAGGAGGCCTTCGCGGAGGACTTCATCACCGAGGGGTGGGAACGGCTCTCCCAGACGCGCAAGCCGGTGATTGCCGCCGTTGCGGGCTATGCCCTGGGCGGCGGTTGCGAGATCGCCATGATGTGCGACTTCATCATCGCCGCCGACAGCGCGATGTTCGGCCAGCCGGAGATCACCATCGGCACCATTCCCGGCTCCGGCGGTACCCAGCGCCTGACGCGCTTCGTCGGCAAGTCGAAGGCCATGGAGCTCTGCCTGACCGGACGCATGATGGATGCGGAGGAAGCCGAGCGGGCCGGCCTCGTGGCGCGGGTCGTTCCGGCGGCCGAGCTGCAGGAGGAGGCGATGAAGACCGCACGCAAGATCGCCGGGCTCTCGCGGCCCGTGGTCCTGATGGCCAAGGAGGCGGTGAACCGCGCCTACGAGACCACCCTGGCCGAAGGCGTGAAGTTCGAGCGCCGGCTGTTCCATGCGACCTTCGCCCTGGAGGACCAGAAGGAGGGCATGGCCGCCTTCGCCGAGAAGCGCAAGCCGGACTGGAAGAACCGGTAAGGCCGCTGCCGGGGAGGGAGCCGGGGAGCGGGCCGGGGAAGGTGCCGGGGAAAGCACCGGAAATCCAAGGCCTGGAGAGGCCGGGGGGCCTCTGCCGGCGCCGCGCCGGCCGGTCGAATCACGCTGCTTGACGCGCCGGAGGGCGGGGGCTATAACCCCGCCTTTCTCGCAGACTGAGCACGAAATTCTAAGCTATGGCACACCACAAGTCGGCCAAGAAGCGGATCCGCCGCAACGCCCGCCGCACGGAGATCAACCGTCGGCGCGTCAGCCGCATCCGCACCCATGTGAAGGCTGTCGAAGCGGCAATCTCCAGCGGCGACAAGGACGCGGCGCAGACGGCGTTGCGCGCGGCGCAGCCGGAAATGCAGCGCGGTATTCGCGGCGGCGTTCTGCATAAGAACACCGTTGCGCGCAAGCTGTCGCGTCTCTCCGCCAGGGTCAAAGCGATCGGCTGATCGCAACGGGTCCGGCACTGCGCCGGCCTTCCGGAACAGCACCGCGCCCTCCTGCCGGAGGGCGCGGTGTTCGTCTGTGCGCCATCCTCGTACTGTCGTCGTTCCGCGAAGATCGCTTCGCCGGCGGTGATCCCTTCCGGCGTGAAGCGTGTGTGGCGGAGTCAACTCACCGCCTCGTTGCAGACCGGCGCAGCGCGTTCGCAGCGCCGGTTTCGCAAGGCGGATTTTACAGTGTTGCAGATGCGCCCTGGCCGTAAAAAAAGTGTCGTTCTCCATTCGATCCGCTTGTCACCCGAAGTCTTTGCGCGTACATTAACTGCATCGCGCTTGGGGGTTCTGAGTAAGAAAAAATTGGAAAAAGCAAAATAAAAATCCGCACCTAGTAAGTAATTCCCACAATCAAATATTAAGGAAGCTGCGGGTGCGGCGAGGGGTGGATGTCTCTCTAGGACCACATTGTTTTTTTCCGACCCGCCTGGCTCTTGGGGCCGCTTTCAAGCCGATACCTTGAACAACTAAAAGCGAACGAGGTTGCTGACCACGTCATGGACGATGCTTGTGCTTTGTCGCCGCAATACCTCTCGGTGCAGCATGGGGGTGGACGTCAGGACGAAGGGGCAGGACGCTTTTTGGGGGGTATGCTAAATGGGTTCTGGTGACGGCGAGGCGACTGTCATTGAACAATGGGCACGCGTGCGCGGCAAGTTGCGCGCGGAAGTGGGAGAAGCCGCTTACCGATCATGGCTCACGCCGTTGACACTCGCGGGTGCGCGAAACGGTAAGCTTCGTCTTGCGGTGCCGACGCGGTTCATGCGCGACTGGGTTGCCAGCAACTACGCAGCGCGGCTTGATGCGCTGTGGACGGAAGAAGATCCCTCCATCGCAGGAATCGAAATCGTGGTGCAGCCGCCATCACGCCCCTCTCCCAAACCCGGTGCCGGTGATGCGCTGCTTGGCAGTTGCGAGCAGGAGATCAGGGAGGTTGTTGTGCCCAAGGCGAGCGGCGGCGGTGTGACGAATGGTGCGAAGCGCGCACCTCAGTCGTCTTCGTCGGAAGGCGGCGGTGGCGGGCGCGAAAGCATCTCCGCTTCGCTCGATCCGCGTCTCACGTTCGAACACTTTGTCGTCGGCAAACCGAACGAGCTTGCCTATGCCGCAGCGCGCCGCGTTGCAGAAGCACCGACTGCGCCGTTCAATCCCCTGTTCCTTTATGGCGGTGTCGGGCTCGGCAAGACGCACCTGATGCATGCCATCGGACTGCACATCAAGAAGCAGCAACCCGAACGGCGCATCATCTATCTTTCGGCTGAGAAGTTCATGTACCAGTTCGTGCGCGCGCTGCGCACGAAGGACACCATGGCCTTCAAGGAACAGTTCCGTTCCGTCGACGTTTTGATGATCGACGATGTGCAGTTCATCGGCGGCCGCGAGGCGACGCAGGAAGAGTTCTTTCATACCTTCAATGCGCTGGTCGATCAGAACCGCCAGGTCATCATCTCTGCCGACAAGAGTCCGAGCGATCTCGAAGGCGTCGAAGAGCGCATGCGCTCGCGTCTGGGCTGGGGGCTGGTTGCCGACATCCATCCCACCACCTACGAACTGCGCCTCGGTATCCTGCAGGCCAAGGCCGAGCAGAGCACGACCGAGATCCCGGTCAAGGTGCTGGAGTTCCTCGCCCACAAGATCACCTCCAACGTCCGCGAACTGGAGGGGGCGCTGAACCGCATCGTTGCCCACGGTACCCTGGTGGGCCGGCCGATCACCCTGGAGACAACCCAGGAGGTGCTGCACGACCTGCTGCGCGCCAACGACCGCCGGGTCACCATCGAGGAGATCCAGAAGCGCGTCTCCGCCCACTTCAACGTGCGCGTCGCCGATATGCATTCCGCCCGCCGGGCCCGCGCCGTGGCGCGGCCGCGGCAGGTCGCCATGTACCTCTCCAAGCAGCTCACCTCCCGCTCGCTGCCGGAAATCGGCCGCAAGTTCGGCGGGCGCGACCACACCACGGTGATGCACGCCGTGCGCAAGGTGGAGGAGCTGAAAGCAACCGACTCCGGCTTTGCCGAGGACGTCGAGTTGCTGCGCCGCATGCTGGAGGCCTGAGGGGCCGCCCCGGCCTCGGGGTGCGGTCAGAGCCGGGCCGGGGCCGAAGTGGAAAAGCCAGCCAAAAGAGTCGCTTAGCGCCCGCCGCCGCCGGTTCCCCTTGACCGGGCGGGCGAGACCCCCCAACTGCGCTTAAAGCTTACGTTTTCTGCGGTCCGTGGTATACTTCCCGACCGCATCGCGGGGGTGAATCTCCGGCCCCCGCAGGCGGTGCTGATGGGTTTGAATTCCTCGTGTTTTCGGAGGCGCCTCAAGCCGGCGCCAGGCGAGGGAAACAGGCCGCGCGGGCCCGGCTCCACCGGCTCCACATCAAAGGCCAGTACAGCAGCTGCAAGAAGCACCGATACCACGACCACCACCGACGTCTGCCACCAAAACGCCTGCCACAACAACGCCTAAAGGCCTAGCAATCGCACCATGAAGCTGACCATCGAACGCGCCGCGCTCCTGAAGTCGCTGACGCACGTCCAGAGCGTCGTCGAGCGCCGCAATACCATTCCCATCCTCTCAAACGTTCTGATTGAGGCAGAGGGCTCGGCGCTGTCGCTGACCGCTACCGACATGGATCTGACGGTGGTCGACAAACTGGCGGCGGAGGTATCCCAGCCCGGTGCGACGACGGCGCCGGCGCACACCCTCTACGATATCGTGCGCAAGCTGCCGGAAGGCTCTCAGGTGTCGATCGAGGCCGGCGGCGACGACGCCCGCCTCACCCTGCAGGCCGGGCGCTCGGTCTTCACGCTGGCGACCCTGCCGCGGGAAGATTTTCCTGCCACCTCGGCAGACGATCTGCCGCAGAGCTTTACCCTGCAGGCCAGCGAGCTGAAAACGCTGATCGACAGGACCCGCTTTGCAATCTCCACGGAGGAGACGCGCTACTACCTGAACGGCATCTATCTCCATGCCACCGCAAGCAACGAGCTCTCGGTGCTGCGCGCGGTCGCCACGGACGGCCACCGCCTGGCACGGGTCGAGATGCCGCTGCCGGACGCCGCCAAGGGCATGCCCGGCGTGATCGTGCCGCGCAAGACCGTCGGGGAGTTGCGCCGTCTTGTCGAAGGGGTCGACGACCCGGTGGAACTCGCGCTGTCCGAAACCAAGATCCGCTTCGCCTTCGGCCCCACGATACTGACCTCGAAGTTGATCGACGGCACCTTCCCGGACTACGAGCGGGTGATTCCCTCGGGCAACGACAAGGTTCTGGAGGTCGACTGCAAGACCTTCGCAGAAGCCGTCGACCGGGTCTCCACCATCTCCAGCGAGAAAAGCCGCGCGGTCAAGCTGGCGGTGGACAAGGGCGCGCTGACGCTGTCCGCCAATTCGCCGGAGAACGGCACTGCGGTGGAGGAACTGGAGATCGACTACGACGGCCTGGGCATCGAGATCGGATTCAATTCCCGTTATCTGCTGGATATCGCCCAACAGATCGAGGGCGACGCGGCGCAGTTCACCATGGCGGACCCGGCCTCTCCCACCATCGTGCGCGAGGTGGCCGATCCCAGCGCGCTCTACGTGCTGATGCCGATGAGGGTGTAATGGCGCGCTTGCTGCCGCCATCTCGTCTGACGCTGTGGGGCCACAACGGTTTGGCCCGCCCTTGCTGACACCGGCCACCTATGGTGCTGCGGGGCCGCCCGCCGTGTCACCGGAGCGATCGGCGGCCGGGACTTGGATCCAGCGGCTGCTGGTGCACCAGTTCCGCAGCTACGCGCGCGCGGAACTGGAGCTTGCGCCGCCTTCGGCCAGCGCCGCGGCAGGCGCTCCCGCCGCTTTGCCGGTGGTGCTGACCGGGCCCAATGGCGCCGGCAAGACCAATCTGCTCGAGGCCATCTCCTTTCTGGCGCCCGGGCGCGGCCTGCGCGGCGCCAAGCTGGGCGAGGTGGACCGGGTGAGCCGGCAGCAGGAGGGAACCGATCGAGAGGCTGCGCCCTGGGCGGTGGCGGCCAGTGTGATGACGCCGGACGGCCCCCGCGATCTCGGCAGCGGGCGCGATCCCGCCAGCGGCGGCGGCAACGGGCGGGAGCGCCGGCTGGTCAAGGTCGACGGCGTCGCGGTGCGCGGACAGCAGGCCCTGGCCGAAGTCGTCTCGATGGTCTGGCTGACCCCGCAGATGGACGGCCTGTTCCGCGAAGGCGCCGGCGGCCGGCGGCGGTTTCTCGACCGTCTGGTCTACGGCTACGACCCCGAACACGCGGCGCGCAGCAACGCCTACGAGCACAGCCTGCGGGAGCGTGCGCGCCTGTTGAAGAGCGGGCGCGGCGACCGTTCCTGGCTCGAGGCTCTGGAAGACTCCATGGCGCGCCACGGCACGGCCATCGCCGATGCGCGCCTGGCCATGGTGGAACGCCTGCAGCACGCCTGCGATGCCGGCGAAGGGCCCTTTCCCAAGGCCAGCCTCGCGCTTGACGGCACGGTGGAGCGCTGGCTGGCCGAGGGCCAGCCGGCTTTGACCGTGGAGGACCGCCTGCGCGCGGGCCTGGCGGAGAGCCGCAACCAGGATGCGGAAGCCGGCGGCGCCGCCATCGGACCGCACCGCAGCGATCTGGCGGCGGAGCACGCAGACAAGGGCGTGGCCGCGGCGCTCTGCTCGACCGGCGAGCAGAAAGCCCTGCTGATCGCCGTTTTGCTGGCGCACGCGCGCCTGCTGACCCTGGAACGGGGGGCGCCGCCGCTGCTGCTGCTTGACGAGGTGGCCGCCCACCTCGATGGCGCCCGCCGCACCGCCCTTTATGGCGAGATCCTGGACCTGGGGGCCCAAGCCTGGCTCACCGGCACGGATGTGGCCGATTTCGAGTCCCTGCAAGGCCGGGCGCAGTTCTTCGCCATCGCGGAGGGGACGATCCATCCCGCCGGTGGCCCCCCTGCCAATGAGATGCCGGGCAACGAGATGCCGGCCAACGAGATATAGGAACCTATGAGTACCAGCGACGACCCTTCCAGCCTCTCCGCGCCGACACCCAGTCAAGTCGACTCCGGCGATGTGGACTACGGTGCCGAGTCCATCAAGGTCCTGCGGGGCCTGGAGGCGGTGCGCAAGCGCCCGGGCATGTACATCGGCGATACCGACGACGGCTCCGGCCTGCACCACATGGTCTATGAGGTGGTCGACAACGCCATCGACGAGGCGCTGGCCGGCCACTGCGACACGGTGACGGTGACCCTGAACGGCGACGGCTCGGTGACCGTCTCCGACAACGGGCGCGGCATTCCGGTGGACATCCACGCCGAAGAGGGCGTTTCGGCGGCGGAAGTCATCATGACCCAGCTCCACGCCGGCGGTAAGTTCGACCAGAATTCCTACAAGGTTTCCGGCGGCCTGCACGGCGTCGGCGTGTCGGTGGTGAATGCGCTCAGCGAGTGGCTGGACCTGACTATTTTCCGCGGCGGGCGCGAACACGCCATGCGTTTCGTGCACGGCGAAGCCGAGGCGCCGCTGGCCGAACGCGGCGATGCGGATGGGCGTACGGGTACGCAGATCACCTTCATGCCGTCGCCGGAAATCTTCTCCATGACGGAGTTCGATGCAGCGACGCTGGAGCACCGCCTGCGGGAACTGGCGTTCCTCAATTCAGGTGTACGTCTCACCCTGACGGACAGCCGTTCGGCGGAACCCAAGGAAATCGACATGCACTACGAGGGCGGCCTGGTCGCCTTCGTCGCCTATCTCGACCGCACCAAGACCGCGCTCTTCGAACCGCCTGTCACCATGGCGGCGGAGCGCGAGGGGGTCACCGTCGAAGTGGCGATGCAGTGGACCGACAGCTACCACGAGACGGTGCTCTGCTTCACCAACAACATCCCGCAGCGCGACGGCGGCACCCATCTGGCCGGTTTCCGCGCCGCGCTGACCCGCCAGATCAACGCCTATGCCACCTCCTCCGGCCTGCTGAAGAGGGAGAAGGTGTCCCTGACCGGCGACGATGCGCGCGAGGGGCTGACCTGCGTGCTCTCGGTGAAGGTGCCCGATCCCAAGTTCTCCAGCCAGACCAAGGACAAGCTGGTCTCCTCCGAGGTCCGGCCCATCGTCGAGTCGGTGGTCAACGAGCGCCTCGACCAGTTCTTCGAGGAGCATCCGCAGGAAGCGCGGCGCATCGTCGGCAAGGTGGTGGAGGCCGCCGCGGCGCGCGAGGCGGCGCGCAAGGCGCGGGAGCTGACCCGCCGCAAAGGGGCGCTGGACATCACCTCCCTGCCCGGCAAGCTGGCCGACTGCCAGGAACGCGATCCTACGCTCTCCGAACTCTTCATCGTCGAGGGCGACTCTGCCGGCGGCTCGGCCAAGCAGGGGCGCGAGCGGCGCTTCCAGGCCATCCTGCCGCTGCGCGGCAAGATCCTGAATGTGGAGCGGGCGCGCTTCGACAAGATGTTGTCTTCCCAGGAGATCGGCACCCTGATCACCGCGCTGGGCACCGGCATCGGGCGCGACGAGTTCAACATCGACAAGCTGCGCTACCACAAGATCATCATCATGACCGATGCCGATGTGGACGGCAGTCACATCCGCACTCTGCTGCTGACCTTCTTCTTCCGCCAGATGCCGGAAATCGTCGAGCGCGGGCACCTGTATATCGCCCAGCCGCCGCTCTATCGCGCCAAGCGCGGCGATTCCCTGCGCTATCTGAAGAACGACCCGGAGATGGAGGCCTACCTCATCGAGAACGGCGTGAAGGATTCGGTGCTGGATCGCGCGGACGAGGGCCAGATGGCGGGGGCGGACCTTGCCGCGCTGATGGAAATGGCGGTGCGGGCCAAGCATCTGATGGATCCCCTGGTGCGCAAGGTTGGCAATGCCAGCCTGGTGGAGCAGGCGGCCATCGCCGGCGTGCTGAATCCGGATCTGATCGCCGACGATGAACAGGCCCGGGCGGCGGCGGCCTACATCGCCACCCGCCTGGATGCGCTCGCCCCGGAGCACGAGCGCGGCTGGAGCGGTCACGCAGCGGACGAAAGCCTCACCTTCACCCGCACCCTGCGCGGTGTGACCGAACAGCGGGTGATCGACGGTCCGCTGATCCGCTCCTCGGAGGCCCGGCGCCTGGACGAGATGGCCAGTGAACTGCAGGCGGCCTTCGCCCATCACGCAACCCTGACCGCCAAGGACAAGAGCTTCCGCATTACCGGGCCGATCAGCCTGGCCGCCGCCATCTTCGAGCTGGGCCGCAAGGGCGTCACCCTGGCCCGCTACAAGGGCCTGGGCGAGATGAACCCGGAGCAGCTCTGGGAGACCACGCTCGATCCCAACGTGCGGGCGCTGCTTCAGGTGAAGGTGGCCCACACCGATCAGGCCGAGGATGTCTTCTCCACCCTGATGGGCGACGTGGTGGAGCCGCGGCGCGAATTCATACAGCAGCATGCGCTCGAGGTGGCGAACCTGGACGTGTAGTGTCCGCAGTTGCGGTGCTATGCGTACAAACCCTTGGTTTTGCGGTGTGATTTGCGGCGAAACCAAGGCAGAGGGGTCGCAACATTGCCCTCAAAGATTTGCACCGCCGCGGTGGTGAAATCCCCGAACTTTCTTTATTGATTACGCCATGGCCGAAGGGAGTCGCGCTAAGGGAAACCGCGCGGGCGCCAAGCGCCCGGGGCGGAAGCCCGGCACCGCCAAGGGGCAGAGCCGCAAGACCACTGCATCCAGCCCCAATGGCCGGGGCCGTGGCGGCGGCAAGAAATCGCGCGCCGGGCAGGCCATACAGGCCGCCGGCGTTCTGCGCCGGGTGGTCGTGTGGTCGCTGGTGGCCGCCATCTGGGTCGGGGTGATCGGCGCCGGCGTGCTGGCCTGGTATGCCTACGATCTGCCGGAGGTCGGCGAAATCGAGCAGTTGACCCGGCGCCCGAACGTCACCCTGCTGGCCGCCGACGGAACCCAGCTCGCCTCCTTCGGCGACCGCTTCGGCGCCACCCGCGCCCTGCACGAGCTGCCGCCGCACCTGCCGCGCGCGGTGATCGCGGTGGAGGACCGGCGCTTCTACGACCACGGCGGCGTCGATTTCCGCGGACTCCTGCGGGCGGTCTTCGTGAACATCCGCGACAGGCGAATCTCCCAGGGCGGCTCCACCATCACCCAGCAGCTCGCCAAGAACCTCTTCCTCACTTCCGCGCGCACCCTGAAGCGCAAGATCCAGGAGGTCATGCTGGCGGTCTGGCTGGAGCGGCGCTTCACTAAGGACCAGATCCTGACGATCTACCTGAACCGGGTTTATCTGGGTGCCGGGACCTACGGCATGGACGCGGCCGCGCGGCATTACTTCGGCAAGCCGGCCACGCAGGTCTCGCTTTACGAGGGCGCACTTCTGGCCGGGCTCCTGAAGGCGCCGTCGCGGCTCAACCCGACCCGCGATCCGGAGGGCGCGGACCAGCGCGCGGCCCTGGTCCTGCAGACCATGGTGGATGCGGAGTTCATCACCCGGGCGGAGGCCGACGGCGCCTTGGCCACCAAGAAGCCCACGCGGGTGGCCAACGGCAACCAGGCCCCCTACTTCGCCGACTGGATCATGGCCCAGGTGCGGGCCTACCTGGGCGGCGTGGAAAGCGATATCCGGGTGGTGACCACCATCGATCCGGCCCTGCAGAAGGTCGCCCGCGAAGAGGTGAAGGCGCTGCTGGACGAACAGGGCGGCGAACGCCAGGCCGGCCAGGCCGCGCTGGTCAGCCTCGCCCCGGACGGTGCCGTGCGCGCGATGGTGGGCGGCCGGGATTACGGGGCGAGCCAGTTCAACCGCGCGACGCAGGCGCTGCGCCAGCCCGGCTCCGCCTTCAAGACCTTCGTCTATCTGGCGGGGCTGGAGGCCGGGCTCAGTCCCGACAGCCAGGTCAACGACGCGCCGGTGCGCATGGGCGACTGGCGGCCGAAGAACTACGCCGGGCGCTACTACGGCAAGGTGACGCTGCGCGAATCCTTCGCCCGCTCCATGAACTCGGTCGCCGTGCGGGTGACCCAGAAGGTCGGGCCGAAAAAGGTGGTGGAGGCCGCCCGGCGCATGGGAATCACCAGCGACCTCAGGCCCAACGGGGGCATCGCCCTGGGTGCCTCCGAGGTGACGCTGCTGGAGCTGACGGGCGCCTACGGCGTGTTCGCCAATCAGGGGCGCCTCGTCGGCCCTTACGGCATCACCGAGATCCGCGACGCCCAGGGCGAACTGCTGTTCCGCCGGGCGCCGCCGCCGGGGGAGACGGTGATCTCCGCCGCCACGCTGGCCCAGCTCTCCAACATGATGTCGGCCACCGTGGTCTGGGGCACTGGCAAGGCGGCCCAGCCGGGCCGTGCGGCGGCGGGCAAGACCGGCACCAGCCAGGATTTCCGCGACGCCTGGTTCATCGGCTACACCGCCGAGCTGGTGACCGGGGTGTGGTTCGGCAACGACGACGGCCAGCCGATGGACAAGGTGACCGGCGGCAGCCTGCCCGCCCAGCTCTGGGGCCGCACCATGACGCGGGGCCTGGAGGGGCTGCCCCAGCGCCCGCTGCCGGGCGGTGGCGAACTGCTGGCCCAATCCAGCCAGGACGACAGCATCGGCGGCTTCATCGGCCGGATCCTTAAGGGGCTGTCGTCAGACCAGCCGGCGGCGCAAGCGCAGCCGGCCGGGCGCAACCCCACGCCCGCGCGCCAGGATCCCGAGCCCTTCTGGAAACGCGAGAGCCAGCGCGACTAATCCGCCTCGGCGGAAACGGCCGCCGAGGGGCGGACGATCAGCCAGTAGGACAGCGCCGCCCCCAGGGCGACCAGGGCGATGGCGGCCATCATCGGCAGGGCCGAGGTCTCACTGCCGTGGCCCACGGCGATGCCGACCAGGGCGGCCAGGCCCATCTGCACGAAGCCGAGCAGCGCCGAGGCCGACCCTGCGGTCTTCGGGAAGGGCCCGATGGCCCCGGCCTGGGCGTTGGGCATCACCAGCCCGGTGCCGATCATGAACACCACCATGGGGCCGACGATGGTGACCACCGTGACCAGCCCGGCGCCGTAGAAGACGAGACCCAGGAGGCCGCCCAGGCACTGCACGGCGGTCCCCAACTGGATCATCCGTTCCAGGCCGAGGCGCCGGGTCAGGCGCCCGGACAGAAAGGTGCCGATCATGAAGCCGACGACGATGGCGGCGAAGCAGAAGCCGTAGCGGTCCGGGCTGAGGCCGAGGATGCCGATGAGCACGAAGGCCGAGCCGGATATGAAGGAAAAGATGCCCGCATAGGAAAAGGACACGATCATCACGTAGCCGCGGTAGGACCGGTGGCGCAGCAGCTCCAGATAGGTGGCCACCAGCCGTCCGGGCCGGGTGGCCGCCGGATCCATCCAGCGGTTGGTCTCCGGCAGGGTGGCCTGGATGGCCACGAGGATGACCAGGGCGAAGACCGCCAGCACCGCGAAGTTCGCCTGCCAGCCGAACCAGACCTCCAGATAACCGCCGATGATGGGCCCGACGGCGGGCGCCAGCGCCATGGCCATGCCCATGTAGGACAGCACCTGGGCCGCGCGCTCGCGCCCGTAGACATCGCGGACCACGGCACGGCCCAGCACTGGGCCGACGCAGGCCCCCAGCGCCTGGAGGAAGCGGGCCAGGATCAGCACCTCGATGCTCGGCGCCACCATGCACAGCAGCGTGGCCAGCAGGTAGACGGCGAGCCCGATGAGGATCACCGGGCGGCGCCCGAAGCGGTCGGACAGCGGCCCGTAGATGAGCTGGCTGCAGGCGAAACCGGCCAGGAAAACCGAGAGGGTGAGCTGTACCTCGGCCGCGCCGACGCCGAAGTCCCGGCCGATCGACGGCAGTGACGGCAGATAGAGGTCGGTCGAGATCGGGCCCAGGGCGACAAGGGCCGTCAGCAGGACGGCGACAATCAGGCTGTCGGCACGGGCCATCTGGACTCCTGCCATCTGGACTCTTGGAGGGATCGGGAAGTGGATGTTTACCGCCACGGCCCCGGATGAATAGTGTCATCGCTTATAGGCGCCCGGACCGGGCGGCGGCAAGAACACGGGGATCGGGGGAGATGCAGCGATGGCCGACGAAGGAAAGGGCGGATTTCCCTCGGCGGATGCCTATGGGCGCTCGCTGAAGGGCTTCGGGGTCAACATCCTGGTGCGCGACGTCGCGCGCTCGGTCGCCTTCCTCAGCGAAATCCTGCAGGTCGAGGCGGTCTATGCGGAGCGCGACTTCGCCGTCTGCCGCCACAAGGGCCAGGACTGGATGCTGCACTCCGACGCCAGCTATCACAGCAACCCCCTGCTGGCGCTGACCGGCGACGGCGCGGTCCGCGGAGCCGGCCTGGAACTGCGGCTTTACGGCATCGATCCTGACGCCGCGGCGGCCCGGGCGGAAGCCGCCGGCCACAGCGTGCTCCAGGCCCCGGCAGACAAGCCCCACGGCCTGCGGGAGGCCTTTCTCGTCGACCCGGACGGCTATGTCTGGGTGCCCTCAGTGGAGAAGGCTGCGGGCTGAGGGTTTCGGAGGCCTCTAGCCGTAGCGGTGGACCTTGCCGCCTTCGCGGTTCAGCCAGGCCTTGGCCGTTGCCATGTCGCTGCTGAGGCTGTCGGCGAGACGCCAGAAGCGGCGGCTGTGGTTCAGCTCCACCAGGTGCGCCACCTCGTGGGCGACCACGTAGTCCAGCACCACCTCGGGCGTCAGGATCAGGCGCCAGGAGAAGTTCATGTCGCCGTTGCTGGAGCAACTGCCCCAGCGGCTGCGGGTGTCGCGCAGGCTGATGCGGCCGATCCTGCGCTCGACCCTTGCCGCCTTCTCGCGGGCGCGTTCGGCGATCTCCCGGCGCGCCTCGCGCTTCAGGAAGTCGCCGAGGCGGCGCGGCAGGAACTCCGGCGCGCCGGAAACCCGGATGATGGCCTCTCCCTGCCGGACTCCGCGCCAGACCCCGCGGCGTGCCGCGGGATCGTGCTCGATGCGGTGGTCGACACCCAGCAGGGGGATGACCGCGCCGGCGGCGAAGGGGACGCGCGGCGGTGCGGCCTCCAGCCGCGAGAGCACCCAACTGCCATTGTTTTCGGCGAAGTCCAGCGCCTCGCGGATCGGCGTGCGCTGCGGCAGAACGAGGACGATGCCATCGCCGTCCTTGCTGATGCGCAGGCTGATGCGCCGGGCCCTGGGGTGGCGGCGCAGCTCGACCGGCACCGCGCGGCGGCGCAGTTCCAGGCTGCCGGGGGCGAGCGCCTCCAGCTCGATCATGTGCGGTGCGGGGCTTCGCGACGCCATGCTCCCCTATAGCGCGGGCCCGCCGCGTCGGGCAAGGACGGCCCGTCGAGAGTCGCCGGCCTGTTGCGATTAGGGGAGAATTCTCAGTAGGTTGGAGATCATGGACAGTCTGACGCGCCGCGAAGGTCTGAAGCTCCCCGACATCGGCATCGGCCACAACGCCGGGCCGCCGATGGTGCAGTCCGGCTGGCACCTCTATGCCTGGAAGCGGGCCCGCAAGGCGGCCTGGAAGTCGCCGCCCATCGAGGTGGTGCGCCGCCGCGCCAAGCGCGCCCGCGAACTGGGCATGACCTACAAGCAGTATACCCTGGAGATCCTCGAGCGCGGCCGCTACCTGTGACCGCATCCCGATCTGCTCCGGTTTACTCCGGCCGGTCCGCCTCGTTCTCCAGCAGGGCGGCCTTGCGCTCCATGCCCCAGCGGTATCCGCCGAGCCCGCCGTCCTGGCGCAGCGCGCGGTGGCAGGGAATAACCAGGGAGACCGGGTTGGTGGCGCAGGCCCGCCCGACGGCGCGCTGGCCGCGGGGCACGCCCAGGGTCTCGGCGATCTCCGAATAGGTCCGCGTCTCGCCGCAGGGAATGGCGATCAGCTCCTGCCAGACCCGGCGCTGAAAGGCGGTGGCCTGGACGTCCAGGGGCAGCTCCGCATGGGGCGTCTTGCCCTCCAGGTAGTCGATCACCACGGCCACCGAATGGGCGATGGAGTGGCGGTCGCGGGCAATGCTCTCTGCCTGTGGGAACTCATGCCGCAGTTCCTCGACCAGCGCGTCGTCGTCGCTGCCGAGGCTGAGGAAGCAGAGCCCCTTGGCGGTTGCCGCCACCAGCAGGCGCCCGAGCGGCGAATCGACCACGTCGAAGGCGATCTCCGCGCCCTTGCCGCCCTTGGCGTAGGAGGCCGGGGTCATGCCGAGCAGCCGTTCGGCCCGCTCGTAGACCCGGCTGGAGGAGCCGTAGCCGGCCCCGTAGGTGGCCTGGGCGATGGATTCCCCCTCTTTCAGCTGCTGGCGGAAGGCGGCGCTGCGGCGCGCATCGCTGTAGTCGCGGGGGCTCACGCCCATCACCCGCTTGAACAGGCGCTGCAGGTGCCAGGGGCTGACGTCCAGAGCGCCGGCGATCTCCGCCAGGGTCAGACGCTCGCCTTCGCTTTCGTCAATCATGGCGCAGGCCCTGCGGACCAGCGCGATCTGCCGGTCGGCGATCCCCGCCTTTGCCGTCACGGCCTGTTTTGCCATATCCATATCCATCACCCGATCTCCTGTTCAAAATACCGTGTTGCGGGCGGTTTTATCCAGTTTCGGGGACAGCCTCTATCCGAAGCTTGTGCGAGAATTGGGGGCAGTCTGACTAATCGGCTTGCCCAGGGGGCGTCATAGGCACACAATCCCTACGTCATAAAACTGTAATATAAACGTCAAAAGAGCATCGCGGCTCCGGGATAGGTTTTGCGCCGAATCTCAGGGAAACAAGCCGCACAAACAGGGAAGGATTCCTCATGCGTCTGAACCGCAAAGTCACGATTCTGGCCGCTGCCGCCGCGTTCGCAGGCGGCCTGCCGAGCGCGGCCCTGGCCGCCACCGAGGTTGAATGGTGGCACGCCATGGGCGGCAAGCTGGGCGAGAAGGTCAACGAGATCGCCGAGGGCTTCAACGCCTCCCAGAGCAACTACACGCTGGTTCCGGTTTACAAGGGCAACTACACCGAGACCATGACCGCGGCCATCGCCGCCTTCCGTGCCAACCAGCAGCCGCACATCGTGCAGGTCTTCGAGGTCGGCACCGCCTCCATGATGGGCGCTAAGGGCGCCATCAAGCCGGTCTATCAGCTCATGGCCGAGGCGGGCGAGCCCTTCGACCCTGCCGCTTACCTCTCCTCGGTGACCGGCTACTACACCGACACCGACGGCAACATGCTGTCCATGCCGTTCAACAGCTCCACCCCTGTGGTCTATTACAACAAGGACGCCTTCGCGAAGGCCGGCCTCGATCCCAACGCGCCGCCGGCCACCTGGCCCGAGGTTGAGGATGCCGCGCGCAAGCTGCAGGCCGCCGGCTACGCCTGCGGCTTCACCACCGGCTGGCAGTCCTGGGTGCAGCTCGAGAACTTCAGCGCCTGGCACAACGTGCCCTTCGCCACCCAGGCCAACGGCTTCGGCGGCATCGACACCGAACTGGCCTTCAACAGCCCGCTGCACGTCAAGCACGTCAGCACACTGGCCGGCTGGCAGCAGGAAAAGATCTTCGACTACGGCGGCCGCCGCTCCGATTCCGCGCCGAAGTTCTATAACCAGGAATGCGGCATGTACATGAACTCCTCTGCGGCCTATGCGGGCGTGAAGGCCAACGCCACGAACTTCGAGTTCGGCGTCGGTTCCCTGCCCTACTGGCCCGACGCGGGCGCGCCGCAGAATTCCATCATCGGCGGCGCCACGCTGTGGGTGCTGGGCGGCCATGACGATGCCGAGTACAAGGGCGTCGCCAGGTTCTTCTCCTACCTTTCCTCGGCTGAAGTTCAGGCCGAGTGGCATCAGGCCACCGGCTACCTGCCGATCACCCATGCGGCGGCGAAGCTGACCAAGGAGCAGGGCTTCTACGAGGCGAACCCGGGCACCGACGTCGCCATCATGCAGATGACCGGCAACGAGCCGACGGAGAACTCCAAGGGCCTGCGGCTCGGCAACTTCGTGCAGATCCGCGACGTGATCAACGAAGAGCTCGAAGCCATCTGGGCCGGCGACAAGACGGCGCAACAGGGCCTGGACGACGCGGTCAACCGGGGCAACGCGCTGCTGCGTCGCTTCGAAAAGACCGTCAACTAGGCTCCCTCATCTGCCTTTGCGCAGGCAGCGGTCCCGCTCCGCGGGCCGCTGCAGCGCGACGGCGGGGCTCTGACTCTCCGTGCAGCACAAACGGGTTATCTTTCAGGGGCGTCTCCTGCCCTACATGCTGGTTCTGCCCCAGCTTGCCATCACCCTTGTCTTCTTCATCTGGCCGGCCTCGCAGGCGCTCTATCAGTCGGTGCTGCTGGAGGACCCCTTCGGCCTGGGATCGAACTTCGTCTGGTTCGACAATTTCGAAGACCTCTTTGCCGATCCTTCCTACCTGGCGTCCTTCCAGACCACCATCGTCTTCAGCCTGGGCGTGACCGCCCTGTCGATGGTGGCCGCCCTGGTGCTGGCCGCCATGGCGGACCGCGTGATCCGCGGCGCCACCGGCTACAAGACGCTGCTGATCTGGCCCTATGCGGTGGCCCCGGCGGTCGCCGGCATTCTCTGGTGGTTCATGTTCAACCCCTCCATCGGCGTGCTCGCCTATGGCCTGCAGGGGCTCGGGTACGACTGGAACCACTACCTGAAGGGCGGCGATGCCATGATCCTGGTGATCATCGCCGCCGCCTGGAAGCAGGTGAGCTACAACTTCCTGTTCTTCCTGGCCGGCATGCAGGCGATCCCGAAGTCGCTCATCGAGGCGGCAGCCATCGACGGCGCCGGCCCGGTGAAACGCTTCTGGACCATCATCTTCCCGCTGCTGTCGCCGACCACCTTCTTCCTGCTGGTGGTCAACGTGGTCTACGCCTTCTTCGACACCTTCGGCATCATCCACGCGACGACGTCAGGCGGGCCGGCCCAGGCGACCACGATCCTGGTCTTCAAGGTCTACAACGACGGCTTCGTCGGCCTCGATCTCGGCGGCTCCGCCGCCCAGTCAGTGATCCTGATGCTCATCGTCATTGCGCTGACGGTGGTGCAGTTCCGCTACATCGAGCGCAAGGTCGAGTACTAATACCAAGGTGTGGAGATAATGCCCTTCAGAGACTGCACCCGGTGGGTTTTGGCTAGGAGCAGCCGGCGTGGCGATGCCGGGGCATCGCGAGGCGGTTACGACGCAGTCCAAAACCCACAGGGTGCTGCCGTGCCGGTCCCTTCTGCACCCCTTCGGAGGGCGTCGAAAGGCCTTGCCGATGTCCCACATCGCCTGCGGCATTTCTCCTACCCGAAAGAGTGCAGAAGGGATCTCTGTGGGGCACTATCTCCACACCTTGGTATGGGGGGCGACGCAGCATGATCGAAAACCGCCCCATCTTCACCGCCATCACCCACATCGTGCTCTTCCTGGGCGTGCTGGTGGTGGCCTTTCCGATCTGGCTGGCCTTCGTCGCCTCGACCTATCCGGTCGAAGGGCTGGTTTCCGGCGTGCTGCCGCTCTGGCCCGGCGATCGGTTCTGGGAGAACTACGGCAGCGCGCTGACCGGCGGCGTCGAGGCGGCGGGCAGTCCGCCGGTGCTGCTGATGATGGCGAACAGCATGGTCATGGCGCTGGCCATCGCCACAGGCAAGATCGCCATCTCCATCATCTCCGCCTTCGCCATCGTCTACTTCAACTTCCCCTTCCGGGTAACCGCCTTCTGGATCATCTTCATCACCCTCATGCTGCCGGTGGAGGTGCGCATCCTGCCGACCTACGAAGTGGTGGCCGACCTCGGCATGCTGGACAGCTATGCGGGGCTTGCGGTGCCGCTGATCGCCTCGGCGACGGCGACCTTCCTGTTCCGCCAGTTCTTCCTCACCGTGCCCGACGAACTGCTGGAGGCGGCCCGCATCGACGGTGCCGGCGCGCTGCGGTTCTTCTGGGACATCCTGCTGCCGCTGTCGCGCACCAACATCGCGGCGCTCTTCGTCATCCTCTTCATCTTCGGCTGGAATCAATATCTCTGGCCGCTTCTGGTGACCACCGACGAGTCCTACTACACCATCGTCATGGGCATTCAGCGCATGGTCGCGGTGCCGGATTCAGAGCCGCTCTGGCATCTCATCATGGCCACGGCGATTCTGGCGATGATCCCGCCGGTCTTCGTCGTCGTGGCCATGCAGCGGCTCTTCGTGAAGGGCCTGGTGGAAACCGAGAAATAATGAACGGACTGCCCCATGGCTGATATCTCCATCCGCGCCGTCAAGAAAAGCTACGGCGACACCAATGTGATCCACGGCGTCTCCGTGGACATCCACGACGGCGAGTTCATCGTCATCGTCGGCCCTTCCGGCTGCGGCAAGTCGACCCTGCTGCGCATGATCGCCGGGCTGGAGGTTATCACAGAGGGCGATATCGCCATCGGCGGCCGGGTGGTCAACAATCTGGAGCCCAAGGACCGGGACATCGCCATGGTGTTCCAGAACTATGCCCTCTATCCGCACATGACGGTCTACGACAACATGGCCTATGGCCTGAAGATCGCCCGTATGCCCAAGGCGGAGATCGATCAGCGGGTGGAGGAGGCGGCGGGGATCTTGGAACTGAAGGACCTGCTCGCGCGCAAGCCGCGCCAGCTTTCCGGCGGCCAGCGCCAGCGGGTCGCCATGGGCCGGGCCATCGTGCGCCAGCCGGCGGCTTTCCTCTTCGACGAGCCGCTGTCGAACCTGGATGCCAAGCTGCGCGTCCAGATGCGCCTGGAGATCAAGCGCCTGCAGCGCCGCCTCGGCACCACCTCCGTCTACGTTACCCACGACCAGGTGGAGGCCATGACCATGGCCGACCGCCTGATCGTCATGAACGGCGGCCATGCCGAGCAGATCGACACGCCGCTGGCGGTTTACGAGCGGCCCGAAAGCCTCTTCGTGGCCGGCTTCATCGGCTCGCCGGCGATGAACTTCCTGCCGGCGGAGGTGGCCCCGGACGGCGCCAGCCTGACGGTCAGTGAAGGCAATGCCATCAGGCTGTCGAACGGCGGCCTGCAGGGTCAGGCGGGGCGGCGGATCACCCTGGGGGTCAGGCCGGAACATCTGCACGCTGCAGAGGGCGCCAGCCCGGCGTTCACGCTCCAGGTTCAGATGGTGGAAACCCTG
Source organism: Rhodospirillales bacterium BBD 1991-14 (assembly GCA_001657395.1). Lineage (GTDB taxonomy): Bacteria > Pseudomonadota > Alphaproteobacteria > Kiloniellales > Kiloniellaceae > Pelagibius. The sequence goes on from LYSY01000002.1 coordinate 487,394, forward strand.
GGCGCCGACACCCTGGCTCACGGCGTGCTTTCGGGTCAGGACGAGACCCTGACCCTGCGGGTGCCGGGCACCATGAAAATGGCCGAGGGGGACAGCCTGCCGCTGGTGGCCGATCCCGGCGCGCTGCACCTCTTCGATCCGGAAAGCGGCCGCCGCGTCGCCGATATCTGACGCTTTGCGGAAGCTTGATCCCGGCTAAGGCCGGGATCGGCGTCTCACGTGCCGGCCGAGGCCCCCGTTGCGGCCCCCGTGGCGAGCGCCGGGTCGACCTGCTTGGAGAGCCCGGCGGCGATCTCCTCCGCCGTCGTCAGATGGTTGAAGTGGGTCAGATACTTTCCGTCCGGGCCCATCAGATAGACGATGGGCGAGTGATCGACCAGATAGTCGCTGGCGTCGTCCACCTCCACCTTCCTGTAGAAGGCGCGGTAGGCCTTGGCGGCCACGGCGACTTCCTCGGGGGTGCCGGTCATGGCGACCATGCTGGGGTGGAAGTGGCTGACGTAGTCGGCCAGGGCCTGGGTGGTGTCGCGCTCCGGATCGACGGAAACGAAAACCGGGGTCACTGCAGCCGCCTTGGCACCCTCGGTCTCCGCCAGGATGTCCAGGCCCTGCGTGACGGTCGTCAGGGTGGTCGGGCAGATATCTGGGCAGTAGGTGTAGCCGAAGAAGATCATCATGTAGCGGCCTTGGAAGTCGGCGTCGGTCCGCCGCTCGCCGCGATGATCGGTCAGCGCGAAGGGGCCGCCGATCAGCGCCTCTCCGCTGACCTGGGTGTCGCTGGAGACGATCTGGCGCGGCGCCTGCGGCTGCACCGACAGCCATCCCGCGACGCCGGCCACCACGAGGGCCAGGCCGAGACCGGAGATCAACAGCACTTTGGTTCTGGGCGTCATCTGCAAAGGCCTCCTGGGAGCGGTCCCTCACGCTATGCGATCGAAATTGATAAGCATTCGCCCCCGCGGGCGCAATGCGGCGCTCTGTCGCGCCGTGCATTCCATGGTAAGGGCGCCCCGACCAGCTTCCCTCACCGGCTACCGCGACCGACCAGCCCGTCAGGGCAGCGTTTCGCGCAGCTTGTCGGCCTGGGCGTTGCTGAAGGTACGGTTGATGACGATGTCCCGCGCCCCGGCCGGGCCGCCGTAATAGCCGGCCGCCATGTTCTTGCGCTCGAAGATCTTGGCGCCTTCCAGCGCCCCGCCGCCGAACAGGCCGACGGACTTGGAGAAAGCATAGATGTCGGAGGTGAAGTCCGTCGTCCGCGACGCTTCGACCCCGCGGCCGACCGGGCCGACGGAGATGCTGGCATCGGCGCCCAGCTTGAACTCGCTGGACAGCATGGCGTCCACCGCCTTGTCGCTCATCAGCACGAAGACCACCTCTTTCACCTCGCCGCCGATCTGCAGACCGATGGAGCCGGCGGCCAGGGTGTAGAAGGCCGGTGCCGACCAGCTGCCGTCCGTACCGCGCGCCAGGAAAACCCCCGATCCGCCCTCGGCGCCCAGGATGAAGCCGCCCTTCACCAACTGCGGGACGATGTAGATGCCCTTGGCCGACTGAATGAACTTGGAAAGCTCGAAAAAGTCCTCGTCCGCCATCAGGCGGTCGACGGTCAGGCGCGACTCGGTCACCAGAGCCTCGGCTTCATTGGCGGCGGCGGCGGTGCTGCCCGCGGCCACCATGAACAGGGCAGCGGCGGCGGCTCGCAGGCCGCGCAGGATTGCTGAAGCCATCATGAAATCACCTTCCTGAGAATTGACGTCCTGAGAACTCATGTCCTGAGAATTGATGCAACACCATGCTATCACGAGCTATCACGACCCGATCTATCACGGCCCGCTGCTGCGGTGCCCCCTTCGTGGCGGTTCCAGCGTCCAGCCCGACGCCGGACCGTTACCTCAGCCGGACTCTTATCTTAACTGTCTGACACAACGGCATTTCATTCCGACATTAGGGTCTTTCCGGCATATGGGCTTTCACGTTGACCGCTGCAACGCGCCAGCTGCCGCCGGGGCCGGTGGTTTCCCCCATTTTGCCCTCTCGTTGGCCCTCTTCCAGGCCTGCCCGCCCGTCTTCCGCGAAGTGATCCAGACGGGTCACGGCACAGTTGTCGATGGCGAAGCTGAGCGCGCGGTCCGGTGTCAGGCCGAGGGCATGACCCAGGGCGGCGCGAATCGGGCCGCCGTGGCTGACGCAGACCACGTCCCCGCCGGCAAAGCGTTGGGTCAGGCGGCTGACGGCCGTGCCGACGCGCCGGCAAACCGATGCGAAGCTCTCTCCGCCGGGCGGGACCTCCTCGGCCGGGCCCAGCCAGAAGCGCCGCCAGTCGGCGCTGCGCTGGGCGTCGAGTTCGGCGTAGGTCATGCTCTGCCAGTGGCCGAAATCCTGTTCCGCCAGGTCGGCCTCCACCGCGAAGGGCGGCTGGGGCGGAGTGCGCTGCCGATGGATCGCCTCTGCGGTCTTCACGGTTCGGCTGAGGGGCGTGACCACCCAGGCGGCCTCCTGCGGCAGCAGCCGCGCGAGCCCGCGGAACACCGTTTCGTCGCTGCAGTCGCAGGCCACATCGCGGTTGCCATAGATGCGGCCGTCCTGGCCGACCACGGGGGCATGGCGGACCCACCACCAGCGCGTCACGGTCATGTCGTCTCCTGTTGCGTCGGTCCCCGTCCGTGCAGTGCCGTCGGCGATGGCCCGCCTTCGACGCCGCCCGGACTCCTGTCTCCGGGAATCCTGTCTTTATGCCAGAAGCGCCGCCAGCACCAGCAATACGGCGACCTCCGAGAGCTGCTGGGCGGCGCCCAGGACGTCGCCGGTATAGCCGCCGATCTGACGCCGGGCCAGGACCGCCATCGCAGCCGAGGCGGCGAATGCGCCGAGCAGCGCCAGGGCTGCGGCATGCCAGGGCAGCAGCAGTATCGCCGCCAGGACACCGACCGCCGCCGCCGCCAGGGCATCGGCCCCCCGCGGCCGGCCCACCCCGGCGGCGAGACCGTCGGCGCGCGCGCCCGGCAGGCCGGCCATGATGGCGCCGAGCCCGGCCCGCGACAGGCACTGGGCGGCCAGCAGGGCGATGGCCGCCTGGCCGGCGTCGGCGGCGACGATGGCCGCCAGGGCGGCGGTGCGCAGCGCCACCGAAAGCACGAGGGCGAGGACCCCGTAGCTGCCGATGCGGCTGTCGCGCATGATGGCGAGCTTGCGCGCGCGGTCGCGGCCGCCGCCGAAGCCGTCCGCCACGTCCGCCAGGCCGTCCTCATGGAGCGCGCCGGTGGCCAGGATCGTCGCGGCGACCGCCAGAAGGGCAGCGATCAGCGCCGGCAGCTGAAGCGCGTCGGCCGCCAGCAGAGCCAGGCCGCCCAGGGCGCCGATCAGGGCGCCGATCGCCGGATAGCAGCGGCTTGCGCGGGCCGGGGGCGCCTGGACCGCTGGGTCCTGGGCCGCTGGGTCCTGGGCCGCCGGCAGCCGCGGTACCGGAAGCCGCGTCAGCAGGGTCAGGGCAACCTTCAGGTCGTGTCCCCAGGCCGCGGGAGAGGCGGGGGAAGGACCTGGGGCCGGATCTGGGGCCGGATCTGGGACCGGATCTGGGACCGGATCTGGGATCGGACCGGGGCCCGGATGTGAAGGAGGGGACATGGCGGGTGGAGGCTTCGTGCGATGCTTTTCGGTTTGGTCGGCTGGTTCGGGCCGTTTATATGACAGTTCATGGTCAGGGGCCACGGGCCGGAAGAATGGGCCGGGCCGTGCGTTGGTCAGGCCCCGCTTGAATCGAGAGTCCCGCTTGTTTGGAGGGTAAGGCCATGAAGGCTGCAAAAACCATCGTCAGCTTCGATGAGATCCGCGCGCTTGCGAAGGCACTGCCGGCGGCTGACGATGTCGCCGCCGAGGTCGCGCGCGACCGCCAGGCGCAACTGACCAAGCCGGCCGGTTCACTCGGCAGACTGGAAGAGGTCGCGGTCTGGCTCGCGGCCTGGCAGGGGCGCAACCCGCCCTCGGTCGAGCGGCCCTACGCGGCGGTCTTCGCCGGCAACCACGGCATCGCGGAAAAGGGCGTCTCCGCCTATCCGGCCGCGGTGACCGCCCAGATGGTGCGCAACTTCATCGACGGCGGTGCGGCGGTCAATCAGCTCTGCAGCCTGGCCAACGCCGATCTGCGCGTCTACGAGATGGCCCTGAATGAGCCCACGGCCGACTTCTCCGAGGCCGCAGCGATGGATGAGGAGAACTGCGCCAAGGCCATGGCCTACGGCATGATGGCGGTCGAGAGCGGCATCGACGTCCTGGCCCTGGGCGAGATGGGCATTGCCAACACCACCGCCGCCGCGGCGCTTTGCTGCGGACTCTATGGCGGCCCGGCCGCCGACTGGGTCGGCCCCGGCACCGGGATCGATGCCGAGCGCATGGCGGAAAAGGCGCGGCTTGTCGACCAGGCCGTGGCGTTGCACCGCGACGCCCTGGGCGACCCGCTGGAGGTCATGCGCCGTCTGGGCGGACGCGAACTGGCCGCCATCGCCGGTGCCATTCTGGCCGCCCGCATGGCGCGCACGCCGGTGCTGCTGGACGGCTATGCCTGCACAGCGGCGGCGGCGGTGATCCATGCTCTCGTTCCCGGGGCGATCGATCACTGCATGGTCTCTCATGTCTCCGCCGAGCCGGGACATAAGCGCCTTCTGCAGCGCATCGGCAAGGAGGCGCTGGTGGACCTGGGCATGCGTCTGGGCGAAGCCTCCGGCGCGATGGTGGCGGTGCTGCTGCTGAAGGCGGCCGTGGCCTGCCACAACGGCATGGCGACCTTTGCCGAGGCCGGGGTTTCCGGCCCGGGCGAGGACAGCTGAAGCCGCTGCCGGCAGGGCTTGCCTTTCCGGGTCTGGGGTCCAGACTGGGGCCATGCGAAAGGCCCTGACATGACGGCGACCGCTCCCCTGACCCCGGAGGCCGCCCCCGCATCGGGCGGACGCCTGCGTCTGCGCACCCTGGTGGTGATCCGCTGGGTCGCCCTCTTCGGCCAGGCGGTGACCCTCTCGGTGGTCTACTTCGGCCTCGGCTATCCCATTGTCTTCATCCCGGCGATGGCGGTGATTGCGATCTCGGGCGTGGTGAACGTGATCCTCTCGGTCGCGCGGCCCAGCAGCGCCACCTGGCTGACCGACCGCGAAGCGGTTTTGAACCTCTGCTTCGACGTGGTGCAGCTTGCCGTTCTGCTGGGCATGACCGGCGGCCTGCAGAACCCCTTTGCCATGCTGATCCTGGCACCGGTGGTGATCTCCGGCTGGACGCTGTCGCGCCGCAGCACCTTCACCATCTCCGCCCTGGCGCTGGTTCTGGTTTCAGTGCTGGCGGTCTGGCACCTGCCGCTGCCCTGGCCGGAGGCCGGCGTGCAGTTGTCGCCCGTCTACATCGGCGGGGTTTGGGCGGCCCTGGTGATCGCGGTGGTCTTCATCGCGGCCTACGTTTCGTCCGTGGCCCAGGAAAGCCGCCGCATGTCGCAGGCCCTGGAGGCGACGCGCCTGGCGCTGGCGCGCGAGCAGCAGCTTTCCGCCCTGGGCGGGCTGGCCGCCGCGACCGCGCACGAGCTCGGCACGCCGCTGGCCACCATTGCCGTGGTGGCGCGCGAACTGCAGCGTGAACTCGGCGCGGACTCGCCGCTGCGCGAAGATGTCGAACTGCTTCATGCGGAATCGCTGCGCTGCCGCTCGATCCTGGCCGGCCTGGCGGAGCGGCCCGCCTGGGACGACGGCTCGCCCTACCACCGGCTGCCGGTCACGGCGCTCGTGGAGGCGGCGGCGTCTTCGCACCGCCGCGAGGGCGTTGCGCTGGAAATCCACGCCGGCCCGGCGATCGACAGCGATGCGGACCAGCCGACGGTCACCCGCAACGCAGAGATCCTGCATGGCCTCGGGACGCTGATCCAGAACGCGGTCCAGTTCGCGCGACACCGTGTCGACGTGGATCTCACCTGGGACGAGGAATCGGTGATGCTGCGGATTGCCGACGACGGGCCGGGCTTCGACATGACTGTGTTGAGCCGCCTGGGCGAACCCTACTACTCCACCGGCCCCCGGGATCGCCGCCGCGGCGAGAGCCAGCACATGGGCCTGGGCATCTTCATCGCCCGCACGCTGCTGGCCCATTTCGGCGCCAGCATCGAGTTTTCCAACGAGATTTCCGGCGGCGCGGTGGTGGAGATTCGCTGGCCGCGACATACATTAGAAGTTAAAGAGGAGGCCGTTCTGGGGCCAGAACGTCGCCGCCGTGCAAGCTAGGAGTTAACCATGCTCAACGAAGCCGAAGCGCAGCCCGCGCCGCGCGATCTGCTGATCGTTGATGACGATCAACGCTTCTGCGACCGCCTGGCGCGGGCCATGGAGCGCCGCGATTTTGCTGTCCAGACCGCCTATTCGGTGGCCGACGGTCTCGCCTTGGCGCAGCGCGCCGCCCCCGGCTATGCCGTGGTCGACCTGCGTCTGGAAGACGGTTCCGGCCTGGAGGTCGTGCAGGCCCTGCGCGAGGCGCGCGAAGATGCGCGGATCATCGTGCTGACCGGCTATGGCAACATTGCCACCGCGGTTGCGGCGGTAAAGGTCGGCGCCACCGACTATCTGCCCAAGCCCGCCGATGCGGATCAGGTCGAGGCGGCGCTGCTGGAACAGGAAGAGGTGTTGCCGCCGCCGCCCTGTCATCCCATGAGCGCGGACCGCGTACGCTGGGAACACATCCAGCGTGTCTACGAGCAGTGCGACCGCAACGTCTCCGAAACCGCCCGGCGGCTGCGCATGCACCGGCGCACGCTGCAGCGTATTCTGGCGAAGTACGCGCCCCGCAACTGATCTGACAAAAGTCGTTCTCTGGGGACGGCCGGCTTAAGTGCCGGCCGCTGCCGCCGCAGGCGCCGTCATCTGGCGGTGGCGGGAAAGAGCGGCGCCGAGACGCTCCGCTGCCTCCTCGCGGGTGATCTTCTCTTTCAGGAGATGGTCGAGGAAGAAACCCTGGAACAGGCAGATCCCCAGGTCGTGGCCCAGTTCGATGGCATCGTCGCTCTCGCAGCGCGTGAAGATGATGCGCGGGGCGCTGATCCGCTCAATCGCGGCCCTGATGGGGGCGCCCTGCTTGCCTTCGATCTGGCGGCGCAGAGTGGGGGACCATTGCAGCTTTACGAGTTCGGCGCCCAGGTCCGTGCGGTGCACGTAGGGCAGGGAGAGTTCGTTCACGCCGTCCAGACAGATGCGGTATCCGCGGTCGAGCAGGAACTCTCGCGCGAAGAGATAACGTGTCACGTCGGCGAAGACGTCGTGGATCTGCAGCTCGAGGATGATGGTGTTGCGGCGCTTCTGGTCGAGCTGACCGTCGAACTCCAGGAAGCGCGGCGACAGCAGGGACGCGATGTTGATGTTCAGGCTGAAGGTGTGCTTCAGGGTCGCATCGTCGTTTTTGCCAAGCCAGGCCAGCATGCGCTGGTCAAGCTGGGCGGTGAGATACTGAAACAGCCAGCGGTCAGCGAAGACGTTTTCGTCCGGCAGCAGCGTGTCGGTCAGTGCCGAGATCGAGGTGAAGAGTTCGTGGAACAGAACCTGCGGACGTCCGTCCGCACCGATTTCGCAGACCGGCTGCCGGCTGGTCATGGTGGAGAGATCGGCCTGGGTGATCGCCTTCTCGACTGCGGCCAGTCCGGCGAGGCTGAGCGGCCGCTTCTCGGCACGTCGGCCGCCCTTGTGCCGCAGGGCGGATTCGGCCTTCGTCTTTTCCTCCAGCAGGGTTTCGGCACACTCAACCAGCGCCTGGTAGCCACCGGCGAAGTCGAAGTGGCTGCAGAAGTCCTGCTCGGCCACCGGCCCGTCGCTGAAGAAGGGATCTTCCTTGAGCACCCGGCAGAGGCTGTTCAGGCACTGATCGATCTGGCTGACGGCGTCGCGGTCGTAGACCAGAAAGATGTCGGTGTTATCGAGCTGGAACAGACTCGCATCGTGAGCCTTGGCAACCCGCTTCATCATGGTGATTGCCACGTTCACGCATTCCGGCAGGGTGTTGAAGGCAATCAGCCTGGAAAGGTGCACCTGGACGGCCAAGTGTTGGTCGCCGCTGCGCTCCAGCCTTTTGATGTGGTTCAACAGGGCCTGTTCCTGCATGGTAGGCTGCTGAGACATTGGGGTCGGCGGCTCCCTCTAAGCTCACACGGAAATGTGCCGTCGACCTTGTTTATCGCTTTCACCTTGCGTTTTGGTTAAACAATCAACAAAGAGTCCGAAAGGCATCGCGTAATGGTTTATCCTGTCCGCTGTCGATGGGACGGAATTCCCGCAGTTTTCGGTGGCTTTGGGATCTGCGTAGCCTTGCTTGAGAACAGCCGCGATTAGCGTGACGCGCGAGTTTCAACGCGAAGACTCGAGACTCGGATAACCCCTTCGATAACCCCATAGCTCCGGTAGCCCCACAGCTTCAGTAACCGTACAGACTATTTCGATGCGCGAAGACACCGATGTAACGGCCTTGCTGGGCCGCTTGAAGTCCGTCCCCGTTCTGGTCCTTGGCGATATCATGCTCGACCGCTTTGTCTATGGCAGCGTCGAACGCATCTCGCCCGAGGCGCCGATCCCGATCATGCGGATCGCCCGCGAGACCGCCATGCTGGGGGGCGCTGGCAACGTTCTGCGGAATCTGGCGGCTTTGGGTGCGCGGCCTTTGGGCGTCGCCGTGGTTGGCGAGGATGCCGCCGGCTGGGAGGTGCGCGACCTGGCGGACAAATGCCTGGGGCCGGTGGAGGGCAAGGCGGATCTCGTGAGCGACGCAGGCCGGCCGACCACCATCAAGGAGCGCTTCATCGCCGGCGGCCAGCAACTGCTGCGGGCTGACCGCGAGGAGGCCGGCGGCCTCGCCAGCGAGATGACGGCTGCGGTCACCGAGGCGGCGCTTGCAGCGGTGGAACAGGCGTCGGCGGTGATTCTCTCCGACTACGGCAAGGGCGTGCTCAGCCCCGCCGTCATCGAGGCCGTCGTGGCTGCTGCGGCCAAGCGCGGCTGTCCGGTGGTCGTGGACCCCAAGGGCCGGGACTTCCGCCGGTACAAGGGGGCCGGCTGGGTGACGCCGAACCGGCGCGAGCTTCAGGAGGCCTCCGGCCAGCCGGTGGAGGATGACGAGGCGGTCGTGGCGGCCTGCCGCACGGTCATTGCCGAGGCCGGCATCGGTGCGGTTCTGGCCACCCGGAGCGAGCATGGCATGACTCTGGTGCAGGCTGGGCCGGGCGGCGGTGTTCATCACCTGAAGGCCCGGGCGCAGGAGGTCTACGATGTCTCCGGCGCCGGCGACACCGTCGTTGCGGCCTTTGCCCTCGCCCTGGGCGCGGGGCTTCTGCCGGCCGAAGCGGCGAGCCTTGCCAACGCCGCTGCGGCGATTGTGGTGGGCAAGCTCGGGACGGCCGTCGCACAACCCGGCGAGATCGCACAGACTCTCCATGCCGATGAACTGCTGGCGGCGGAGACCAAGGTGGTCGATCTGGAAAGCCTCCTCGAGCAGGCCGCCCGCTGGCGTCGGCGCGGCCTCAGGATCGGCTTCACGAACGGCTGCTTCGACCTCCTGCATCCCGGCCATGTCTCTTTGCTGCAGCAGGCCGGGGCGGCCTGCGACCGCCTCGTTGTCGGGCTCAACAGCGATGCCTCGGTGCGGCGCCTGAAGGGCGATGGCCGGCCGGTGCAAAGCGAAGCGGCGAGAGGCGCCGTGCTGGCTTCGCTGGCCAGCGTGAGCCGCGTGGTGGTGTTCTCCGAAGACACGCCGCTCGCGCTCATCGAAGCCCTGAAGCCGGAGGTACTGGTCAAGGGAGCCGACTACCGTCTCGACCAGGTGGTTGGCGCCGAGGTTGTTCAGAGCTATGGCGGCCGCGTCTTGCTGGCGCAGCTCACGCCCGGCCAGTCGACCACCGCCACCATTGAGCGTCTGGCGCGCGGCTAGAGCAGATCCGCGTTTGATGGAATCGGCCCCATCGTCATTGGGGGGGCGATCCATCAAGCCGGTGAATCCGTTCTAACACTTTGAAATAGAGCGGATTCACATGTTTAGGCGGAAACCCAAAGTGTTTCCGTCTAAACATGATCCGCTCTAGAGCATCCCGGCCGGCCTGGTCTCAGCCCGCGGGTGCGAAGGCATCCGGATCGATACAGAGGGTCAGGCGCCGCGCAGCGAGCTGGGCGAATCGCAGCGTGATGGCCCGCCGGCGCGCGGCATTCAGCGGCGCCGGCGCGGCTTCGCGAACGACGGTCGCGCCATAGGCATCGGCCACCATCAGGCCCTGGTCGCCGGGTATCAGTTCGCGCGGGAAGTCTTCCGCAACGGCGAAGTAGAAGCGGTCGCAGTAGTCCCGGTATTCCGGCCACTTGTGGTCGCTGCGAAAGTCCTCGACGCTGGACTTGATTTCAATGATCGTCAGGCCGCCCTTGGGGTCCAGACACATGAGGTCGGCACGGCGGCCGCTGCGCAGGGTGAACTCCGAAAGGCAGACAAGACCCAGTTCCGCGTGGTAGCGCACCAGCCCGCGCGACAGCAGCGATGCCGTGTCGCGGCGGGCTGTTTCGGGAAGACCCTGGGGCTCGAAGGGCGGTGCCGGTGTCATCGCCCCCGAGACTAGAGCAGAAGCGGGCGTGATGGAAACGCCCCTGCGGTCCGGCTGCTGCAGCCCCTAAAGCAGCACCTGCAGGACGACGGCCAGCAGGCCGGCCGGGATCAGCCAGAGGGCGGCGGTAATGGCATAGCCGAAGAAGGTGAAAGGGCCGGAGACCGCACCTTCGCTGAACAGGCGGTCGAAGCCGCGCCGCTCGCGGCCCAGCAGCAGCACCAGGTAATAGCGCCGCCGGCCGATCGGCAGGGAGCGGCGCAGTTCGACCGCGTGCTTGGCGACGCCGCGGGCACCGAACATGTTCTTGATTGCCGCGCATTGCTCGGGCGTGAAGCTGGCCGCCACCTTCGGGTCGATGCGCTTGAAATAGTGTTCGATGAATGGGTCGCGTTGGGGTGCCGGCCGATCGCGCGGCGGGGTGCTGACTTCAGCTGCGGCAGGGGGTAAGGCTTGTGATGAAGCGGATTGTTCAAACACGCTCAAAAGCTCCTGACGGGCAACGGACCTTCGTGGCTTTCAAAATGTCACGGCAGCTTTAAGAAGCTGTTAAGGACTGAGCGCCTTTGGCTTGAATTCGTGCAAAAGCCGAAGGGTTCCGGCTTGCGCGCCTCTCTCCGGAGGTGAACTGCGGCCTCGCCTTCCCTATATTGTCGGTTTGTGCGGTGTGGTTTTTGGTTGCTGCGCCCCTGTAACATGGGTCAAGGGCCCTGGCCGGTGCCTGCCGGCGGAAGCGCCTAGGGATTGTGGGCGGCAGCCCCCCTGCCGCGGCCCGGGATGAGACGAGGAACCGCGTGAGCGAAGCAACAGAGACAAAGGCGCCGGCGTGGCTGAGGCCGGCGGTCGACTACGGGCCCCTGGCGATCTTCTTCGCGACCTATTGGCTGAGCGACCTGATGGTGGCGACGCTGGCCATCATGATCGCCACAGCGGTGGCCCTGCTGCTGTCTTTTGTGATCGAGCGGCGCTTGCCCCCCATGCCTTTGGTCACGGCCGTGGTGGTCGTGGTTTTCGGCGGTCTCACCCTCTGGCTGGACGACGAGACCTTTTTCAAGATGAAGCCGACCATCGTGCAGCTGCTGTTCGCGGCCGTCCTCTTCGGCGGCCTGGTGTTCAAGCGGCCTCTCCTGAAACCGCTTCTCGGGTCGGCCTGGCCTTTGGACGAAGCGGGCTGGGCAAAGCTGTCCAGCCGCTTTGCCTGGTTCTTCGTTGCGATGGCGGCCCTCAACGAGGCGGTCTGGCGCACGCAGTCGACGGACTTCTGGGTCACCTTCAAGGTCTTCGGTATTCTCGCTCTGACCTTTGTCTTCGTTGCTTCGCAGATTTACTTCATGCGCGGCCACATGCTGTCGTTGGACGAAGACCAAGCGGAGACGAGCGGCCGAGAGGGCTGAAGTCCTAGGATTTTCCGACGGTTGGTGCCCTGCGACCCGGTCCGGACCGGGCGGCGGCGGCCGGTCCTTCGGCCGGGTATCGGGCGTGCTGTTCCAGCCTTTGTGCGGGTTTAAGCGCCGCCGGCCGTCGGCGTGGAAGATATTGTCTAAGAGACAATTATCAGTTGTTCTCGTTATGCAATATTCTAGAGAACTCCAATATCGTTAGAGTTTTCAATCTTTATTAACTTCACTCTCCTTTACTGACCCGCAAACTCATGAAACCAGATGCCTTTGCGGGGTAACCAAGATGAGCTTTCTGTTCACGCGCAGACACACGCTGTGCTCGCTTGCAGCGGCCCTGGGTGTCGCTGCGGTCGCCGGGTTCAACCCCACGCCTGCTGACGCCAAGGTCGTCCTGACCTTCGGGACCTACGCTCCGGACAAGCCGTCGGCGATGGTCGCGCAGCTGCGGCCGACCCTCGATGTCATTGCCGAGGAAACGTCCAAGGTCCTCGGCGAGGAAGTGGAGATCAAGCTTCAGCTCGTGAAGGGCTACGAGGCCGGTGTCGACCTGATCGTCAACGGCGATGTCGACTTCACGCGCCTGGGTCCGGCTTCCTACGTCTTTGCCAAGGAATCGCAGCCCGGCCTGTCCGTTCTTGCGATGGAGAACAAGAACGGGGCCAAGTCGTTCAACGGCATCATCGCCGTGCATCGCGACAGCGCGCTGAGCGACGTCGCCGAGCTGCGGGGCCACAGCTTCGCCTTTGGATCGAAGCGCTCGACACTCGGGCGCTATTTCTCCCAGCTCACCCTGATGCGCGCCGGCCTCTATGCCCGCGATCTCGCGCGCTATGACTACCTCGGCCGCCACGACAAGGTCGGCCGCGCTGTCGGCTCCGGTCTCTTCGACGCCGGTGCGCTGGAGGAGACCACCTTCAAGAAGCTGGTGGACAGAGGCGTTCCGATCCGCGCCCTCTACAAGTTCAGGAACTCGACCCGTCCCTGGGTTGCCCGCGCCGGTCTGGATCCGCGGGTTAAGGATGCCCTGCAGCAGGCGCTCCTGAACGTCACGGATCGCAACGCGCTCAAGGCCCTGCGCTTTGACGGCTTCTTCGAAGGCGATGACAGCGATTACGAACCGACCCGTGAGGCGATCCGGCAGAACCCGCAGTTCTTCGCTCAGCTTCAGTGACCTCAGCCGCCGGTGGCACCCATAGGCCGTAGATGGATCAGCATGCCTCCATGCCCCGAATCATTGGGCCGGCAGATGGCCCAGAGAGTCGGGGCCGGCTGCGGCTAGGCACTCAGCTTCTGTTGGGCCTGGTGGCCCTGGCCTTTCTGCTGGCCACCCTGGCCGGCTACCAACTCCGTCACGCCGAGCAGGCCTATCTGTTGGAACGCGCCGCCGAAGAGGCGGAGCGCAAGTTCGATCTGATCCGCCTGTCTTCCCTGGAAGACATCATCAGCGAAGATCTGCCGCGCCTGGAGACGACCATGAGCCAGATGGTCGTCCGCGATCCCGATCTCGCCTCGGCCAAGATCGTCAACGAGGACGGCGCGGTGCTCTATGCCTGGCAGCGCCAGCTTAAGGCCGCGAAGTCCGTCGTCGAGATCTCGAAGTCCGTCACCTTTGCGGGCGAGAACTTCGGCCGCATGACCTTCACCTGGGACAACTCGCGCATTGAGGAGGAGACGGCCAAACACGCCTGGTCGATCGCCATTTCCCTCGGCATTGTCTGCTTCATTCTCTCGCTGCTCATCTTTCTCCTGGTCAATGCCTTTGCCGTGCGCCCCGTCAACACGCTCTCGGCCCGACTGCGCAGTTTCAGCCGCGGCGTCTTCAGGTCCCAGGACGAACTGCCTTCGTTTACATCGATGGAGTTGCAGCAGCTGGACGAGGCGGTCAATGCGGTCGGCGTCCTCCTCACCCAGAAGGCGCATCGCGAGGCGGAGCTGGAAGATGCTCGCGATCAGGCCGAATCCGCAAATCGCGCCATGACCTCCTTCCTGGCCAACATGAGCCACGAGCTGCGCACGCCGCTGAACGCCATCAACGGCTTCTCGGAGATGATGGAGATGGAGCTCTACGGTCCCATCGGCGACCCGCGCTACGCAGACTACGTGAAGCAGGTGCGCAGTTCCGGGCTGCATCTGCTGGCCTTGATCAACGACATCCTCGACATCTCCAAGATCGAGGCGGGCCGCGTCGATCTGAGCATCGACGATGTCGACTTCCGTGCCGAGGTCGAGGCCTGTGTCGAACTGGTGCAGGACAAGGCAAGCCAGGGGCGCTTGCGGTTGGTCGTCGATCTCGGCACCGAGATCCCGATCCTGCGCGCCGACGGGCGCCGTCTGCGGCAGGTTCTGCTCAACCTGCTGAGCAACGCCATCAAGTTCACCGAACCCGAAGGCGAAGTTGTGATTTCGGCGCAGTGGATTATGACATCAGGCCTGCGTGTGGTCGTGCGCGACAGCGGTATCGGCATTCCGCCGGACAAGCTCGAAACCGTGATGCAGCCCTTCGGACAGGTCGAAAACGCCTACACGCGCGAGCACGAAGGCACCGGCCTCGGCCTGCCTATGGCGGCAGCGCTGGTGAAGCTTCACGGCGGCGAGTTTTCGATCGAGAGCGAGTACCGCTGCGGGACGACCGTGTCTTTCGTTCTGCCGCCGCGCATCGCCAAGGGGGACGAGGCAGCCGAAGCACAGCCGGCCGCCTCGGTCCCTCTCGCCGCCGTGGCCGGTCTGCGCCGGCGCTAGCACCTCTCCCGGTTTCCGGGCGGCGACTTTCGGCCGCCGCCGCAGGGCTTGAAGCGGGTCCGCTCTAGCCGCTGCATTCCTGGCGCCAGTTCCGCGGAATCACCTCGGCGACCGCCGCGGCGAAGGTCTGGAGCCGGCACATCGGCGAGTCGCATCCGGGGATCGTGATGACCTGCTCGCCGTCGTCGGTGACGAACTTCATGCGCACCGCGAAGTCGCCCGGGGCGGTCTCGTGCAGTTCAAAGGCATAATGCGACCCCAGAGGCGGGACCCTGCCCTTGAACAAGGGGCCCTCGGTGCGGGCCGTTTCGATGCTCAGGGCCGCATCCACCCCCAGCATCGTGCGCTGGTGTCCGGAATAGAGGTAGAGGCGCTTGGCGTCCGGCTTGCTTTCGGCCACCTTGACGAAGTTCTTCAGAACCTCGCCGACGAAGGATCCGCCGGTGAGCCGGCCGACCGTGCGGCCGAGGAACTGATGATGGTAGTTCCAGTCCGCCAAGTCGCTCATCTGTTCCATGTCCTCGCGCGAGATGCCCTCAGGCAGCGGCAGATCGTGCTGCAGGTTGGCTGACAGCGGCTCGTAAACCTCGTTGACGAGGTACAGCATTCTGCCGATCCGCTCGCCTTCGTTCACGCCCATGACCGCGGAAACGCGGCGCAGGAAGTCTTCATACTTGCGGCCCTGCGTTTCATAGAGTTCGGTGTTCCCGAGGCGCTTGACGAAATCGCGGTAGCGGGTGCAGCTGGCGCGACCGGTCCAGGGGCGCATGACCGCGTCGTTCTCCAGCGCCACGGCATGGACCGGCACCGGCGTGAAGGCGAGATCGGCGCGCGGCGCGGCCTCCATGTCGGAAAGATAGACGGAGGGATCCGGGCCCACGCCCAGGGGATAGAGGCCGAGGATCATCATCTGGGCGGACTGCAGCGCGCGGTCCGTGTTGCTGGCGCGGACATGGACCTCGTCGGTGTGGTAGCGCGCGCTGATGAGACCCAGATCCTCGACATAACGCTTTCTCAGGCGCTGGCCCTGTTCGTACATGCCGCGCATGCCGACGGCCGTAAGCTGGCTGAAACCCATCGGCCACTCGGTGGCGTTCTTCGGCGGCGAGTACTTCGGCGAAATGACGCCGTGGCGGTACAGCAGCGAGACGGCCCGCAGCGTTTCCCGATCACTTTCCAACGATGCTGCGTCCTGCGCGGCGGCAGGTGCGAAGGGGGTTGCCGAAAGCAGGATCGCCGCTGCGGCAGCGCCGAGCAGGGTCCTTCTTGTTGCGCGAAGCGAGTGGTCTCGGATGGTCATCGCCGTGATCCTTTCCTTCCTGGTCTTTTGTGTTCCGAGGTTCATTGCCAAAGACGTCTTCGTGAGTCTCCCCGCTTCGACCGGCCGCTTACTGGAAGCGGCTGGATCGGAAGCGCCGGCTGCGGAATTGGTCGAAGCAGCGCTCCAGGGCGACTGCAAACTTGGAGAAGGTGCGCTGCTGCAGGCCGAGGCTGTTGAGCCGCGAGATCAGGATTTTCGGCACCTGCTCGTTGTACTTCACCTCCAGCACGGTCTCGCCCCCGGGCAGCGCCTCGATATAGCCGGCAGGAGGGCTGTCGGCGCGGGTCGCAAGGCTGCATTGGAAGCGCGTGTCGAAGGTGACCCTGAGGCTGCCGTAGAAGTCGCTGTGAAAGGCCTCGCGGTTGTACACCGTCATCACGCAGGGCTGCAGGTTATAGCGGTCGCAGAGATAGATGAACTCGCGGGCGACGGCATCTTGGTGTCCCTGCAGCACGCGCGCCGCGGAGCCGCCGTTCAGCAGGTCGTCCGCCTCCGCCTTTGTCAGCTGCAGGCGGCGCTTGGCGACGATGCGGTCGTAGCGGCCTTTGAACTCCAGGAAGACAGAGGAGGCTTCGGCGCCCAAGGCAGAGCGGTAGAAGCGGATGCGCGGCTTGATGCGGGCCAGCTCGCCTTCGTGTTTCTCTGTGTAGTAGCGGTAGTGCGGCGAGTCGAAATAGACCGACTGATTGACGTAGCCGCCCTGCTGACCGTTGTTGGCATCGGGCGCCAGCAGCCCGGAGAGGACGGCGCGCACCTGGCGCAGGTCGCGGGCGGGGATCAGGTACTTGATCTCGTAGCGGTTTGTGTAAGCCTGAGGCCAGAGCGGTCCGGGCGGCGCTTCTTCGGCGGCCGGGTCTGCGGGGCGTGCCGGTCCGCCGAGCGAGACCGGATCCAGTTCCGTATCGCGCCTTGCCCGGCTGCGCTCAGACATTCACGGAGCCTTCGCCGACGAGCAGGTTGATGGCCTGAGGGTTCACCTTCTCGCGCAGGCGATCGATGAAGTCGCCGTACTCCACGCGCGGTTTCAGCTCGACTTCGTAGACGACCTCTTCCAGCCCGGCATCGTCGCTGACACGGCTGATCGACACCACGGCGTAGTGGCGGCAGTACTCCCGGCAGAGCGCCGCGACGGCATCCTTCTCCAGCGGGTCGATGCGCAGCTTCAGCACATAGGAGCGATGGTCGAGATCGCCGAACTTGAAGGCGTGGAAGGCCAGCATCAGCGCGCCGAGGAAAACGGTGAAGATGGCCGCATAGAGGTGGAAGCCGGTGCCCGCCGCCATGCCGATGGCGATGGCGGCAAAGATGAAGATCAGATCGCGGCTGTCTTTGACCGGCGTGCGAAACCGCACGATGGACATGGCGCCGACCAGGGCGAAGGCCCGTGCGATCTCCGACCCGATGACGATCATGATCAGGGAGACGATGAGCCCGACCAGGACGATCGACTGGACATAGGACTTCGAATAGGAATAGCCGCCGTGGGTTCGGATGTAGATCCATGCCAGAACGAAGTTCAGCACTGCGCTGGTCAGCAGGGCGAACACAAGATCGGTAAGAGTGACGCTTGGAGTGATCTCCAGGGTGGTCAACAGGTCCTGAGGCAATTCTTCCATGTACTGCGGCTCTCTCCACGCATGCGAAAAGGGTGGTCGCTACAGGGACGCCCTCGATGCACGGAAACCCGCTCGAACTGCCCCCCGCCCTGGTTCAATCTCTGGTCATGCCGGACCTGTTGTCAAAGGTCTTCCGACTCAACCATCGGATTAAATTACCGTGATAACTCCAAAAACCAAGATTAATTGTGACAGAATTGTTTCACTGGATGATATTTGATTTGCTTGTTCTTTCATAGCGTGTAGTAGAAAGGAAATATTACCTAATTAACCTTATTCGCGCTTCTGTTGATTAGGGATCTTGTGTGTCTGTTTAGAGGTTGCTTGAGAAGCGGCCTTTGATTTTCACTGCAGAACGCTGTGGTTGACGCAATTACTATTATGCCCGGGCACCACGATGACCGGGTCGGCCGGACCCCCTGAACCCGGTCGGCGTTTCAACGGGAGAACAGCTGCCGGCGCCACCAGGAGGCGCCGCTGCCGTGTCGGCGCTGCGCTTCGCGGGCGGCGTCCGGCGAGACCGGGTGGCGGCCCAGAAGCAACTGCTGCAAAGGCCTGGCACTGTCCAGCAAGAGGGCTTCGGCCACCGGCGGCGGCAGATGGCTGCGGCCGATCATTCTTTCCTGAACCTCTGTGTCGCCCGGAAACCGGATCAGGCAGCTCTGCAGCGACTCCCCGGAAATCTCAGCGCTGTCGTTGGCAAGCAGGGACAGCAGCACCCGCTGCGGTGCGAGTTCGGCCAGGGCGCTGGTCACTGCCGCGGTCAGACCGGGGCGGGCCGCAAGCGTCACCTGCCGCGCCGGATCGCCGCTCCAGACGATTTTGACGAGATCCGCCTCCTGCAGCAGCGGCGAGTGGGCGATGAACGGCAGCGCCACCGATGGCTGGTCGTTGGCGAGAGCCAGGACGATGTCGCGCGGCAGGCCGGTCGCCGACTTTACGGCCTCGCTGAGCCTGCGCCGTGCGGCTTCGTCGCCCTTGCGCAGCACGCGCCGAAAAGCAGCCAGGGCCTGTGCCAGCGCGTCCGGCGCCAGCGCCTCATCGCCAAGCCGCGCAGCGGCGCGCAGAGCCTCGGCCAGGCCGTCCGGCTCATCGCTTGGGGGGGGCGACGCCGGGAAGGGCGTCTGGTCACGGGCGAAAGGCGGCATGCCGCGGCTTTGCTCCTTTAGAGTGTACGGGCGGCCGGGGAAGGCGTGGAACCTCTCGGGGCGCGAAGCCAAATTATTGATTCGCTTTGGTAAAGGAGACGCTAAGCGGCTGCGTCGAGGGCGCTGCCTCAGGCTTCGATTTCTATCGCCGACGGCAGATCCCCGGCGGCAAAGGAGACTCGATAGCCCGCATAGGTTGCATAACCGCGAAACTCCCCTTGCCATGACGGAATGTCCTCGGTCAGGATGACCCAGCCGCCGGGGGAGAAGCAGGCATGAAGAAGGTCGCCGGCCACTGCCTGGCCCGCCACCGTTTGGAACACTACCTCGACCGCCTGTTCGGATACGCCGTCAGTCTTGCCGGCGATCGGGAAACCGCCGCCGAGCTGCTGCACGACAGCGTGGTCAAGGCCCTCTCGGCCCGCCGGGTGCCGGCGGACGAACCGGCTTACCGGGCCTGGCTCTTTCGCATTCTGCGAAACGGATTCATCGACAGGCTGCGGCGCGACAGGTCGCGCTCCGGCGTGTTCGACAGCCAGCCGGCGGAGTCCGTCGAGGCAGAGGACCTGCGGCAGCTTGCGGGCCTGCGCGGGGATCACCAGATCGTAAATGTCCTGACGGTCAAACTGGCGCTGGAGCGCCTGCCGGTCAGGCACCGCGAGATCGTCGCGTTGATCGACCTGGCCGGCCTGACCTACGGCGAAGCCGCCGAGGTTCTGGACGTACCGCCCGGCACTGTGATGAGCCGGATCAGCCGCGCCCGCAAGGCGTTGTTCATGGCGCTCAACGAGAGCAACCTGCGCGTGCTGACGAAATCAAGCCGCCCGAAACCGACGCGCCCAAAATCGACCGGCAAGGAATCTGCTTTGTGAAGACCGCACAGCCAACCTGGGAGGACCTGAACGCCTACGTCGACGGGGAACTGCCCGATGAGCGTGCGGCGGAGGTGGCGGCGGCTCTTGGCCGCGATCCTCAGCTCGCCGAGCAGGTGGCCGCTCTGCACCGCATGAAGGGATCGGTGGGCAGGCTCGTCACCGACGCGCCGGTCGACCTGCCGCGGATCGAGGCGCGCCGGCCGGTCTGGCTGCGCGGCGGCCTTGCCCTCGCGGCCTCGCTGGCCCTGGTCACGCTGATCGGATCCCTGTGGATGTTTCTGGCCGCACCGCCGCCCGCCTACGCGGTCTGGGCCGAGCGTGCCCTGACCAGCCACCGTGCCTGGCCCGCCGGCCCGCAGGCCAACGCCGGCGAAGCACTGCGCCTGCAGCTTGCGGCCCAGCGGGAGCTCGGCCCTGCCGCTTTCGTTCCGGATCTGCGGGCCGCCGGTCTTACCCTCAGCCACCTGGGTGCGGGACCGCAGGCGGATGGCCGCCAGTCCCTGCACCTCGGCTACCGCGGCGCGCGCGGCTGCCGGCTCAGTCTGTTCCTGCTGTCCGGCGGCCTGGGATTGGAGGAGGCGCTCCAGGATCTCGGCTCCCTGGATAGCGGTGTGGGGGACAGCGGCGCGGGCGGTCATCAGCCGGGTGTACACGAGGCGGTGGCGTGGCAGGCGAACGGCCTCAGTGTGCTTCTGCTGGCCGAAGGTATGGACCCGTCGCGCTTCGCTGAAGTCTCGCGGCGCATCTTCGAGGCGAGTTTTCAACGCAAGGCTTTCGATTCCGAAGTGCGCCAGGCGTTGCGCAAAAACCATCAGGACAGTGCCCGCTGCCTGGTGTGAGGTGCTGTATGAGGTGCTGCGCCACAGCGCGGCTGCCGATCGTTCCGGGGCAAATCGTCGCGCCCGGAAAATTCATGGAATAGTTCGCTGCATCGTTTCGTTTCCTCTGTTATGACGCGGAGGGACAGCCTCATTCCGCGCCGCATTCGCTGAGCGCCGCTGTTCCACAAAAAAAGTCCCGCGCAGATCATGAGGAGGAAGTCGATGCCCCTTCGTATGCGAGAGCGTGGCCTTTTCGAGCTTTACCAGGACGATCCCGAGCACGCCGATTTCACCGTTTTCGGCCGCCGTGCCCATGCCGACCGGCGCGGGTTTCTGCGCGGTGCCGGCCTGGCGACCATGGGCGCCATGCTGGGCGCTGCCATTCCCTTTCACCGCAGCATGCCTTCCGGTCTGATTCCCGCGGCACTGGCCGAGGAGACGGAGCTTTCGCTCTTCGAAGCCAAGGACGGTCTGACCCTGTTGAACGACAGGCCGGTCAATGCCGAGACGCCGCCGCACCTCCTGGATGACTCGGTCACCCCCAACGCACGACACTTCGTGCGCAACAACGGCACCGTGCCCGACATGGCCCTGGCCATGAACGCGGAAGGCTGGCGACTGACCGTCGACGGGGCGGTGAGCACGCCGCTGGAGCTGACGCTGGACGATCTGCGCAGCCGCTTCGAGGTCGTCACACTGAAGCTGCAGCTCGAATGCGGCGGCAACGGGCGGGCCGCCTTCAACCCGCCGGCCAAGGGCAACCAGTGGACCCTCGGTGCCATCGGCAATGCGGAGTGGACCGGCGTACGCTACGCCGACGTGTTGAAGGCCGCCGGCGTGAAGAGCGAGGCGATCTACACCGCTCACTACGGTATGGACGGCCATCTCTCGGGCAACCCCGACAAGTTGCCGATCTCGCGCGGCGTTCCGCTGGCAAAGGCGATGGACCCGCACTCGCTGATCGCCTTCGAGATGAACGGCGAGCCGATCCCGGCGCTGAACGGCTTTCCCGTGCGCACCCTCTGCCCGGGCTGGCCCGGCTCCACCTCGCAGAAATGGCTGCGCCGCATAGAGCTGCGCGATGTCGTGCACGATGGGCCGAAGATGACCGGCACCTCCTACCGCGTGCCCTACTACAACGTCGCGCCGGGCGCCGAGGTCGACAAGAAGGACTTCAAGATCATTGAATCGATGCCGGTGAAGTCCCTGATCACCACGCCGCAGACCAACACCAGCATCTCCGGCCGCAGCCTCGCGCTGCGCGGCCATGCCTGGGCCGGCGACCGCAGCGTGTCCAAGCTGCACATCTCCATCGACTTCGGCGCAAGCTGGATCGAGGCGGATCTCGACGCGCCGCCCAATCCCTACTCCTGGCAGGACTGGCGGGCCGAGGTGACCTTCCCCGAGAAGGGCTACTACGAGGTCTGGGCAAGGGCGACCGACGATCAGGGTGTGATGCAGCCCTTTGCAATCAACTGGAACCCCAAGGGTTATCTCAACAACGCCATGCACCGGATCGCGGTGACCGTGGCCGCATGACCCAGGGGCATGGGATCGGGGACCGCATGAGGAACCGTGTTGTGCAGGGCGGCCGGCCTGTCCCGGGGCCTTTCCGGGGGCCGGGCCGCCGCCTCCGCTTTGCTGCCCTGTTTGCCGGCGCTCTCGCCCTGCCGGCCTTCGGTGCAGCGGCGGAGGACGACCCTTTCGGCCCGGACTGGCCGGAAGGGCCGGGCCGCGAGGAGGCCGGCTATCTCTGCGGGGCCTGCCATTCGCTGCGCCTGGTGACCCAGCAGGGACTCTCCCGCAGCGCCTGGGACGAGACGCTGGACTGGATGGTCGAGGAACAGGAGATGGACGAGCCCGAGCCGGAGGAGCGCGCACTCATCCTCTCCTACCTCAGCGAGCACTTCGGCATCGACCACAGGCCGAGCCATCTCGGGGCCTTTCCGAACCAGCCCGTCCAGAACTAACCCGCCCGATTAGGGTTTACTCGCCGGTCCGTTGAGGACGCTGTGCATCACCACCAAGGGGCTACCCCCACGGCGCGATTGCTACCGGAGCGGCCCCTTCTCATACTCTTGCGCGAAGATCCTTCGAGGTTTGCGCAACCGGGGTGCCGCTTCCCGCGGTGTTGCCGAACCGGCTGGTTGTACAGCAGGGGTGCTGGGCATGGGGTCAAGAACCGAAGAGATTGTGCACGCCTTCACCGAGGGGCCGCCGGGACAGCGGCAGGCCATCCTCTCGGCCATGCCGCCGACGATGACGCGGGACGTGGCCATTCAGCTTGCCGCCTCCGACGAGCCCAGCATCGCCATCGTCGGCCTGGACCAGATCACCGCCGACCATGTCGGCGACCGCGACCCGGATCTCTGTCTCTGTCTCGCGACGGCCTGCTTTCAGGTCTGCCGCCGCCTCTATGACTGGCACGGCGCCGGCCCGGCCCAGGTCTACGTCAACACCGCCGGGCGCAGCGCCCATTTCGTGGTAACCGCCCTGCGCAGCGTGCCGCGCTACGAGGATATTCTCCGCTTCCTGGATGCAGCGCTGCCCTGGCTGGAATCGGTCGGCCACCGCAGCCATCTGACCGACTTGCTGATCGCGCGGGTCGAGGCCCATCTGCAACTGGGCCAGACGTCACAGGCGCTGGAACACCTCTCGGCCGTTCCCGAAGAACTGCGCAGCCAGGACGTGCGCTTTGCCTCCCTGCGACGCCGTCTCGACCGTGCCGCCGGGGGCGATTGAACGCCTCTGAGGGGCCGGGTCGCGGTCTAAGGCGCTGGCGGTTTACTGGATGACCCTTGGGAAGGCGGCGCCGTCTGCCTTGAAGAGATGACACTGGCTGGGGTCGAGGCCGGCGGGCATCTGGTCGCCTTCGCGCACCCTGGCATCGCCCTCGCTGCGGACCACCACCGTCGCGCCGTTGGGCAGGCTGACGTAGGCGAGGTTGGAGTCGCCGAGCTGCTCGACGACGTCGACCCGTCCGACAAGCTGGGAGTCCGCGCCGCCGGCGATCAGGTGTTCGGGGCGCACGCCCAGCGTCACCTCATCGCCGTTGCGCGCGCCGTCGGGGCGCACGGCAATGCGCGTGCGCACCTCGCCGGGCAGTGCCACCTCGATGGCGTTCTGGTCCACCGCGGCTATGGAGCCCTTGACGAAGTTCATCTTGGGCGAGCCGATGAAGCCGGCGACGAAGAGGTTCTCCGGGTGATGGTAAAGCTCCAGGGGAGAGCCGATCTGCTCCACGTTGCCGGCGTTCAGCACCACGATCTTGTCCGCCAGGGTCATCGCTTCGACCTGGTCGTGGGTGACGTAGACCATGGTCGCCGCCATGTCCTCGTGCAGCTTCGCCAGCTCGATGCGGGTCTGCACACGCAGCGCGGCGTCCAGGTTGGACAGCGGTTCGTCGAAGAGAAAGACCTTGGGGTCGCGCACGATGGCCCGGCCGATGGCGACGCGCTGGCGCTGGCCGCCCGACATCTCCTTGGGCTTGCGCTCCAGCAGGTGATCGATCTGCAGGATGCCGGCGGCGCGGCGCACCCGCTCCTCGATGGTCTCCTTGCTCGCCTTGGCCAGCTTCAGGCCGAAGGCCATGTTGTCGTAGACCGTCATATGCGGATAGAGCGCATAGGACTGGAACACCATGGCGATGCCGCGCTGGGCCGGCGGCAGCTCGTTGACCATCTGTCCGTCGATGGTCATCTCGCCGGCGGTGATTTCCTCGAGGCCGGCGATCAGCCGCAGCAGGGTCGACTTGCCGCAGCCCGAAGGGCCGACGAAGACGACAAACTCCCGGTCGGCGATCGTAAGGTCGACGCCATGAATGGTCTCGATATCGCCGAACGACTTGCGGATGCCTTTGAGCACCACCTCTGCCATGGGTTCATCCTCCCTCGATACCCTTGCCGGTTTCTTCTTGTTTTGCGTTCTCGGCCCGCTTTGCGGTCTCAGGCTGTTCTGCGAAATCAGCCCGGGCAAAGAACGCGCCGTAGCGCGGCAACGTCAGTCTGCCGTTTTCCCAGGATGCCGTAAAGCCGTGGCCGTCAAGCGGTGTGATGCCGCCGGGCTCCGCAAGCGCCAGGCTTGCGGGCTCGTCGCCGAGATTGAAGGCGGCAAAAACCTGCTGCTCCGGGCAGCGGCGGTAAAAGGCCAGCAGCGGATCCTCGGTCTCCAGAAAGCGGAGCGTTCCCCACCTCAACGCCGGTTGGCGCCGGCGCCAGCGCAGAAACGCCCGGTAGGCGTTCAGCAGCGATCCGGGAACATGGTCCTGGCGGTCGACGGCGCGCTCCAGGTGGCGCGGGTCCACCGGCAGCCAGGGCTCTGCCGTCGAGAAGCCCGCGTGGTCGGCGCTGCCGTTCCAGGGCATCGGCGTGCGGCAGCCGTCGCGGCCCTTGAACTCGGGCCAGAAGGCCTTGCCGTAGGGGTCCTGCAGCCGCTCGAAGGGGACCTCCGCCTCGACGAGGCCCAGTTCCTCGCCCTGGTAGAGACAGACCGAGCCGCGCAGGCTGAGCAGCAGCGCCATCAGCAGGCGCGCGAAGGCGCCGTCCTCCGCTTTCTCCGCGCTTCCATCTGCGTTTTGGGCCCAGCGGGAAGGCGCGCGGATGACATCGTGATTGCTGAAGGCCCAGCAGGGCCAGCCGTCGCCGGCCACCGATTCCATCTCTGCCACGACATCGCGCAGATGCGCAGCCGAGAAAGCCGAGGTCAGAAGGTTGAAGGTATAGGCCATGTTCAGGCGGTCGCCGCCGCTGGTGTAGTCGGCGGCGATGCGCAGCGAGTCGTCGCCGCTGACCTCGCCCATGGTGGTGCGGGCCTCGTAGCGGTCGGTCAGTGCCCGCAGGCGCTTCAGGAAATCGATGGTCTCCGGCTGCGTCTTGTCATAGAGGTGGCGCTGGTAGGCGTAAGGGTTGTCGAGCTGCACACCGTCGGTGGGCCGCTCGCCCGGCTTCAGCGGCGGGTTGTCGCGCAGTTGCTGGTCGTGGCTGCAGAAGTTGACGGCGTCGAGCCGGAAACCGTCGACACCGAGGTCGAGCCAGAAGGCCGCCTCCGACAGCAGTTGGTCCTGCACCGCCATGCTGTGCAGGTTGAGGTCCGGCTGACAGGTCAGGAAGTTGTGCAGGTAGTACTGGCGTCGCCGCGGCTCCCAGGCCCAGGCGCTGCCGCCGAAGATCGACAGCCAGTTGTTCGGCGCCGTGCCGTCGGGCTTCGGGTCAGCCCAGACGTACCACTCGGCCCTGGGGTTGTCGCGGCTCTGCCGGCTTTCCAGAAACCAGGGATGCTCGTCGGAGGTGTGGCTGAGCACCAGGTCGATGAGCACTTTCAGCCCCAGCCGGTGGGCGCGGCCGAGGAGCTGCTGAAAGTCGTCCAGGGTTCCGAAGAGCGGGTCGACGGCGCGGTAGTCGGCAACGTCGTAGCCGAAGTCGCGCATCGGCGACTTGTAGAAGGGTGAGACCCAGATCGCATCGACACCCAGGCTGGCGACGTGGTCGAGCTTCTCGGTGATGCCCGCCAGGTCGCCCAGGCCGTCGCCGCTGGCATCGTAGAAACTGCGCGGATAGATCTGATAGATCACCGCGCCGCGCCACCATTCGGCATCGCCGCGTGCGGCGCCCTTCGATCCTGCACCCTTCGATCCTGCACCCTTCGATCCTGCACCCTTCGATCCTGCACCCTTCGAACTTGCACCTTGGGCCGTCATCCCTTCACGGCTCCGGCGGTAAGGCCCGAGACGATCTTGCGCTGGAAGATCAGCACCAGAACGATAATCGGCACGGTGACGATGATCGAGGCGGCCATGATGTTGCCCCAGGGCAGCTCTTTCTCACTGGCGCCGGTGATCAGCGCGATGGCCACGGGCACCGTGCGCTGATCATTGGTGAGGGTGAAAGTGAGTGCGAAGAGGAACTCGTTCCAGGCGGCGATGAAGGCCAGCAGCCCGGTGGTCACCATGGCCGGCCACATCAGCGGCATGAAGACCTGGGTGATGATCACCCAGGGGCTGGCCCCGTCCACCAGCGCCGCCTCCTCCAGTTCCACCGGCAGTTCGCGCATGAAGGTGGTCAGCACCCAGACCGTGAAGGGCAGGGTGAGAATCATGTTGGCAAGGATGAGCCCCAGCAGGTTGTTGTAGAGTCCGAAGAAGCGGATCATCTCGAACATGCCCGACAGCACGGCGACCTGGGGGAACATGGATACCCCCAGAATCGTCAGCAGCAGTATGCCGCGGCCGCGAAACTTCACCCGCCCCAGGGCGTAGGCGCCGGTGAGCCCGAGGAACAGCGACAGCGCCACCACGGCCGCGGCCACCGCCACCGAGTTCCCAATGTTGCGGGCGAAGGGCTGCTGTTCGAATACCGCTGCGTAGTTGCTCCAGTTCCAGGAGAAGGGGAAGTAGTCGACGCGGAACAGCTCCGAGCCGGTTTTGAAGGACGAGACGATGGCGTAGTAGAAGGGGAAGACGGCGAAGAGGACGATCGCCACCAGCAGCAGCGCGAAGGCGCCTTTGAGAGCGAGCCTGCGCATCAGCGGTTCCCCTCGCCCAGGTTCACCTTGCCGCCGACGATGTAGACCACCGTCAGCACGGCGATCACCATGAACAGCAGCGTCGAGGCCGCGGAGCCGTAGCCCACCGCCTGGAAGTCGACGAGCTGTTGGCGCGCGTAGACCGACATCGACATGGTGTCGGTGCTGTTGGAGGTCAGCACGTAGATCAGGTCGAAGATGCGCAGCGCATCGAGCAGGCGGAAGATCACCGCCACCATGATCGCCGGGCGGATCAGGGGCAGGGTGATCCGGAAAAAGACCTTCACCGGATGCACCCCGTCCACCCGCGCCGCCTCATAGCAGTCCGAGGGCAGCATCTGCAGGCCGGCCAGGATCAGGAGGGCCATGAAGGGCGTGGTCTTCCAGACGTCCACCATGATGACGGCGGCCATGGCCAGTTCGGGGTCCGCCGTCCAGGCGACCGGCTGGGAGAGGATGCCGAGGCCCATCAGCATGTCGTTCAGCACGCCGAACTGATCGTGCAGCATCCAGCCCCACATCTTGGCGGAGACCACCGTGGGGATGGCCCAGGGGATCAGCACCGCCGCGCGCAGGATGCTGCGGCCGGGAAAGCTGGCGTTCAGTGCAAGGGCGATGATGAGGCCGAGGGCCGTCTCCAGGCTGACCGAGATGAAGGCGAAGACCAGGGTGTTGCGGACCGCGTTCCACCAGTCGGGATCGACCAGCAGGCCGTACCACTCGCCGTCGTCGTACTCCAGGTAGTTGGCGAAGCCGATGAACTCGTAGTTGCCGATGTCCGAAAGGTCGGCGTCGGTGAAGCCGAAGTAGATGGTGCGGGCCAGGGGCCAGCCGGCGACCAGCAGCAGCACCAGCAGCATCGGCGCCAGGAAGATCCAGGCCGCGCGCACGCGGCTGCGTCCGAGGGACAGCTTCCCGGACGGTACCGCCGGGGCCGCTGCCGCATGATCGAGGGTCTGCTGGGTCATGACACGGGCGCCCCCCTCAGCCGTGCCGTCCTACCAGCGTCCGTTGCGGCTGATCCGTTTCAGCTTCTTCTCCAACTGGGCGAGGCTGGTGGCGCCGTCGGTCTTGCCGGAAAGCACGGCATGGGTCGCATTCCAGAACTCGTTGGAGACGCGGTTGTACTTCGCCCCTGCGATCTTGGAGGGCCGGGCCACGGCGCTGGTGAAGGTGTCGTAGAGATTGCCGAAGAAGGGATTGGCCAGCAGCACCTCGTCGTCCTGGTAGAGGCTGGCGATGGTCGGGTTGTAGGCGCCGGTGATGGCGCGGCGCTTCTGTTCCTCGGCGCCGGTGAGATACATCACCAGGCTCACCGCGGCCTCTGGATTGGCGGAGTACTTGGAGACCGCAAGCTGCCAGCCGCCGAGCGTGCCGCTGTTCTTGCCGTCAGGCCCGCCCTTGGGCAGGGCCGTGACACCGACCTTGTCGCGCACCGGGCTGTCTTCGCTGTTGGCCAGCCCCCAGGCATAGGGCCAGTTGCGCATGAAGACGGCGTTGCCCGACTGGAACACGCCGCGTGCTTCTTCCTCGGCGTAGTTCAGCACGCCCGGCGGCGAGATGGTGCCGACCCAGGAGGCCGCCATGTCGAGGGCCTTGGCGGCCGCCGGATTGTTGATGGTGATCTCGCCCTTCTCGTCGACGATGGCGCCGCCGCCGAAGGAGTCGATCCACTCCAGCGCGTCGCAGGTCAGGCCCTCGTAGGCCTTGCCCTGCCAGACGAAGCCCCAGAGCTTGTCATTGCCGTCCGAGCGCTCGGCCTCCTGGATTGCCGCTGCGGTCTCGGTCAGGTCCTGCCAGGTCTCCGGCAAAGCCTTGCCGTGTTTCTCCAGCAGGTCCTTGCGGTAGTAGAGAATGCCCGCATCGGTGAACCAGGGCATGGCCACAAGCCGGCCGTCGACGGTGTTGTTCTCGACGATGGCCTGGAAGTGCTCGGCCTCGGCGCCGTTGCTGTGGGGCTTCAGGTCGATGAAGTGGTTGGCCAGCATGCCAGGCCAGATGACGTCGATCTGGAAAACGTCGATGTCCTCGGCGCCGGCGGCCAGCAGTTGCTGATAGAGAGCCAGACGCTCGGTGGTGGAATTCGGCGTGTTGACCAGCCGCACGGTGTTGCCGGTCTCCGCCGCCCAGGCTTCGGCGCCCTGCTTGCAGAGCTCGAACTCGACGCCCAGCGCGCCACAGGCGATGGAGACTTCGGCTGCCTTCGCAACCGGGCCATAGAGCGTTGTCGTGAGCGTTGCCGTCGCAAAAAGGGCGCCCGCCACGGTCGTGCGGAACGCAATGCTCCTGTGGTCATTCTTCATTGTGTCCTCCCTGCCCTGATTGCTGCCGCTGTCGCGGTGGCCGGTTTTCCGGTGGCCGTTCTTCTTGTGCCGGTCTTTGCGCCGGGAGGCAGCCATCCAAAGGACTGCTGCCCAATCGGCTGCTGCTGCGGCGCGCTGTTGCCATGCGGCCTGCCGGTCCTTGTCGCGCTGCTTTTCTGCATCGCCGTCGCGCCTATTGGCCGGGGGTTATACACCTCCAACGCGCAATTGATACGAAAAAACGACCGAAACAACCCTAGGCGGATGTTTCGGGGCTGACCAGTGGTCAATAGGGGGCGCCCGAAAGGCTCGGCCCGGTTGTGCGCGTCGGTGTTGCCGAGGCCCTAAGCGGCGGCGACCCCAAGGCGAGGCCGCGGCCTCGCCGCAGCCGGGGGCTGCCGGGGAGCCTGCCGTTCAGTGTGGCTGCCGCAGGGCCCCCGGAAGCCCCGGAAGCACTGGAAGCCCCGAAAGTACTGGAAGCCCCCGGGGAACGGCGCCGGTCTTGCGCATCGGTTGAAGGTGTTCCTAGACAATATGGACTAATCATTTCAATCTAAAAACATGATTTATCGTTTATTATGATTTGCCCGGAATAATAGAAGATGGCTCGCGAGGCTCGGCGCAAACAAGAATTTTAGATTGCCTGGGTTGCTTTTAATGACTTCGAACACTGATTGGGTGCTTGCATTGCGAGGTCAAACGGAAGGGTACTGGTTGCATGCAGGGACGTAACAGCACCGTCGCGCAATCGCACCTGCGGTCTTATTCCAGGCCGCCGGTTCGATCTGACATCCCGCTGGACGCGGAGCCGCCGGACAAGGACACACTGCACAAACTGCCCCTGACCGGCATGCCGCTGGTCACCACCGGCCTGAGGAAAGCGCGCCTGATCAAGAACTCCCGTTTTGAGGGTGTGATCGAGCTGTTCTCCGACGAGAAGTCGGGCAGCGGGCAGATCTCTCCGGACCGCCTGAACGAGGTGTTCCATTTCGACGGGCGCAACAAGACCGACCTCGATCTCATCAAGCACCTGAGCCAGCTCAACAGCTACGACGTCTACACCGTCCGCGTCGCTATGCGGCGCCTGGGCATCGAGGTGGAGGACGTCGAGACGCTGCAGCTCTCTCCGGAACTGCGCAACCGTCTCGTCCCGCATATGCGCAGCTTCACCCGGCCGCTGCTGCACGCCGTCTATGGCGCGGCGCAGAAGGAGCCGGATGATCTGAAGGACCTGATCGGCCTCTTTATCGCTCCGGACATGGATGTCGCGCGGGAGAACCTGGCGCGTCTGTCGCACCGCATGCGCATCGACGTCACCGCGATCCCGAAGTTCATCGAGGACTACGGCGACGTCTATCTCTCCCTCGCCTACTACCAGTACTGCCTCGATCAGAACAAACCGCAGATCCACAGCTTCCTGGCTGCGATGGAGGAGATGCAGCACACCGCCAGCCTGAAGCAGGCCGCCAACCTGATGGCCACCTGCAAGATGCTGGAGACGAAGATCACCGGCGTCGTGCACGACATCGCCAACGTGCTGGAGATGTTCCGCATCCGCACCATCGACATGTGGGAGAAGATGTCGGAGGAGACCTTCCGCCGCATGGAGGCGATGATCATCGGCTACCAGACCAGCATCGGCGCAGCGCTCTGCATCATCACCGTGAAGATGAACGCCTGGAACCAGCAGTTCCCGCAAAAGGAAAGCGGCGGCCCCTGGAGCCGGGCGGACTTTCTGATGACCAACATGCGCCCCGGCCTGGAACTGGTGCAGGACATCAGCTACGAAGACCCGCAATAGGGGGCTTGCGATCGTGCCTGCCGGTCAAGACGCCGAAGACCCAACCCTCGGCGAAGTGCCCCTGGCCTTGGACCTGAGTGAAGACTCGGCCAAGGACTCCCTGCATATCCTGCCGCTTTCCTCGGTGCCCCTGGTGACGGGCGGTCTGCGCGATGCCCGCCTGATCAAGAACTCCCGCTTTGAAGGCGTCGTCGAGCTGTTCACGGACGAACAGGCCGGCAGCGGACAGGTTTCCCCGGCCGATCTGCCGCGTGTCTTTCACTTCGATCAGGAAAACCGCGGCGACCTGCCGCTGATCAAGAACCTGGCCACCCTGCCCAGCTACGATGTCTACAGCATGCGGGTGGAGCTGCGCCGTCTCGGCATCGACGTGGAGGACGTCGGCGACCTGCGCCTCTCCGAAGACAAGGTGCGCGCGCTCGATCCGCACATGTCCGCCTTCACCCGTCCTTTGGTGCGCGCGGTCTTCGGCCCGGAAGAAGACAAGCAGCGTTCGGTCAAAGACCTGGTCGGCCTTTTCGCCGCCCCGGAGGCCAAGGAGGCGCGCTCGAACCTCTCGAAGCTGGCCGGGCAGCTGCGGCTGGACATCACCGGGATCCCGAAGTTCCTGGAGGACTACGGCGACGTCTATCTCTCGCTCGCCTACTACCAGGCCTGCCTCGATGCCTCACGGCCGAAGCTGGAGCGTCTTCTGAAGGCCCTCGCGGCGCTCAAGGCCGACCGCAACCTGTCCAAGGAGCGCGGCCTGATGGCCGCCTGCTCGCAGGTGGAAACCAAGATCGCGACAACGGTGGCTGAGGTCGGCGACATCCTGACGATGTTCCGCGACCGCACGACGGACATGTGGGAGGACATGTCGCAGGAGTCCTTTCAGCGCATGGAAAACCTGATCGTCGACTATCAGAACAAGATCGGCGGCGCGCTCTGTGTCACGACGGTGAAGCTGTCGGCCTGGGACGAGCAGTTTCCGCGCCCGGACATCGGCGGTCCCATCAGGCGCGCCGATTTTCTGATGAGCACGATGCGCTCCGGCCTCGAGCGGCTCGAGCCGATCCAGTATCACGACAAGGCGTGAACCCCGTCAGGCTTTGGCTGGTCACCCGCAACGCAGCGCGGTCTGCAAGCCTGCGCCGGGCAAACCCATGGCCTAGCCGAGCTGGCGCGCGAGGCGCTCCAGGCTGTCCTGCTGGGTCTCGGAGAGGCCGCCGCCCTCTATGCTCGCCACCTGTTCGACCATGGCCAGCAGTTCCTGTTTCTCCGCCGCATCCAGCCTGCCGATCAGGTTGCGGGCCAGCCGCCGGATGACCTCGTCCATGTTCGCCGGAGACTGCTGGATCAGCCATCGGCCGTAGGCGCCGATCTGGTCCGCCTCCTCCGCGTCGCAGCCAAAGGCGCCGCCGCAGAGGCCGGCGATGCCGTCGATCTCGTCGCGGCTGAGGGCGCCGTCCATGTTGGCGAAAGCTGCCAGGATGCCGGAGGCGGCAAGCCGGGGGTCCTCGATGCCGTCCAGCGGGTTCTGATTGGCCTTGCGGCTGTATCCGAAGCGGCGGACGGCGGCGCGCAGATCGTCGGCGACGTCCACCACCTCCCGCGCCGCGCCGGCTGCGTTGCGTATGCGCCAAAGCCAGAGCAGCGCCACCCCGACGACGCCCAGAACCCCAAGCAGGATGTGCATCCGCCCTTTCCTTCCGCAGACGCGATTCAACCCCCGCGGCCATACTACACGGATCATTTCGCTTTGCACGGAAGAAGGGAAGGTCCGGGGTCCGGCTCTCGGGCCGGGCTCCCAGGCCCGGCTCCCAGGTCCGGCTTTCGGTCCCGCCGCGGAGAGCTGAGTAATCGCTTCGGTGGCTGTCTAACCTTGGGGACAGGTGTCTTCGGCGCGCGCCGCCGGCGTCTCAAAGCGCTGGGTCGCGGTTCTCTCCACGCTCAGGGCCAGCGGCCCAGGGGGTCGCTGTCCTGCGTCGTGTGGCCGAGACCGAGGTCGCGCAGCATGTGATCGCTCAGATCCTTGACGTGAATCTTGGGCTTCCGGCAGCGGCCGGCGCGCCACTCCAGGCCGCGCAGCCGGGTCCAGAGCGGCGGCATCCAACGAAGCCGGTCTTCCAGGGATCTCATCATCTTGCGTTCCTTTGTGCTGTCTGATCCGAGGGCGGTCGCGCGCGGTTCCACCCCGGTTCAGTGCGGCGACAAGGGAGCCTCACAGTCTCCTATTCACTTTCAAATGGAAATTGATGAATTCCGTAACGTATTATTCAAAGATGAATAGATTTCCGATGAACTGGGACGATCTGCGGGTTTTCCTGGCACTGGTGGAGAGCGGCAGCCTCTCGGCCGCCGCCCGGGACCTGGGCCTCAGCCAGCCGACGGTGGGCCGCCGCATCCAGGCCCTGGAGCATGCGCTGGACGAGCGCCTCTTCGACCGTCTGCCCCGAGGCTATGTGCCGACGGCAGCCGCCCGGGCGTTGCTGCCCATGGCCCAGGCCATGGCGGCCGCCGCCGAGGCGGTGGACCGGCGGCGCGCGGTGTCCGACACGCTGGAGGGTTCCGTGCGCATCAGCGCCGGCGCGGCCATGAGCCGCTTTCTCTGCAACCGGGTGGCCGTACTGCTGGACGGCCTGCCCGGGCTGGACCTGGAACTCGCCGCCTCCTCGCAGTTCTCCAACCTCTCGCGGCGGGAGGCGGACATCGCGATCCGCAACCGCATGCCCGAGCGCGGCGACCTGATGGCCCGCAAGGTGACCGAGCCGGCGGTCGCGGTCTACGCCAGCCGCGATTACGTCGCCCGCAACAAGGTGACGCTCAGCCTCGACGATCCGCCGGGGGCGGCCTGGTCGCGCTGGGACTGGGTTGACTATGACGAGGCGCGCCGGCACCTCTCCACGGCGCAGTGGCTGGCGCCGCGGCTGGGCGGCGCCAAGGCGCGGGTCGCCTGCAGCACGCCCGCGGAGAAGCTGGATGCCATCCGCGGCGGCGGCGGCCTCGGCCTGCTGTCCTGCTACTCCGCCGACACCGAAGCGGACCTGCAGCGCCTGACCGATCCCGTCGACGAACTGCGCGGCGAGACCTGGATGGTGGTCCACCAGGACCTGCGCGACGTCCCGCGCATCCGCACCATCACCGACCGCGTGGTCGCCCTGATCCACGACAACGCGACCCTCTTCGCCGGCCGGCAGCCGGGTGGAGGCGAGGAAGACTGAAAATGAAAGGGCGTGTTGGCGGACCCGACAGGATTCGAACCTGTGACCTCTGCCTTCGGAGGGCAGCGCTCTATCCAGCTGAGCTACGGGTCCTCAAGGGGAAAGGTCCCTTCCGGGACGCGGCGACCATACTGCATTCGTGAGAAAGGCGCAAAGCGCTTTGCGGGCTGGCCTCGCGTCGACTGAAGCGTAGCAGGAGGACTTTGGCGGGAGGCAGCTTCAGCAGGGCGCTTCGGCGCAGTCCTCACCCTCGGCACTTGCCTGTTCTGCTTCCTGACCCGTCTCTCCTGCGAGCGCCGCGGCGGCATAGGACTCGGCGGCCGACGGCAAGGGTGTCTCGCGGTTGCGGGTCCAGGCGGCGATGTCGTCGATCACCACCTGGGCCTGGAGGTCGCGCAGCAGCATGTGCCAGCCCTCGGCATAGAGGGCGCGGCGCTGGCGGGCGGCGGCCTCCGGCGGCAGGCGGCGCCAGAAATCGAAGGTCGGCTCCGCCGGCACCACCTGGTCCTTCACGCCGTAGAGCAGCAGCGCGTCGCTCTGCAGGCGCGGCGCGGCCTGGTAGGCCGCGTCCATCAGATTGACGAGGCCGAAGACCGCATCGACACGGGTCTCTTTGATGAACAGCGGGTCGCGGCCGAGGCCGCGCAGCATCTCGATGTTGTCCGAGGCCTGGATGCCCAGCCCGCGGCCGCTGAAGCGGGCCCAGGGAATGAGCCGGGCGCTGAGCCAGAGGGCGACGCGCTGGCCGAGCGGCATGGTCTCGCGCGCCCAGACCGCCGGCGCCACCAGGATCACGCCGTCGGTTTGCGGCGGCCGCGGCCCGTCGAGGGCGGCCAGCACCACGGCGCCGCCCATGGACTCCCCCAGCAGGTAGAGCGGCAGCCCCGGGTGGCGTGCCCGCAACAGGGTGGCGGCGTCGGTCAGATCGCCGGTCAGGCGGTCGCCGCCGGCCCAGAGCCCGGGATGGGGCGCCGCGCCGAAGCCGCGCTGGTCGTAGGCATAGACCAGCAGCCCCGCCTCGGCGAGGGCCGGGCCGGCTTCGGCGAAGGCGTTGGCGTAGTCGTTGAAGCCGTGCAGCGCCAGCAGCATGCCATGGGGGGCGGTGCCTTTGGGTGGCGCCCAGGACCTGAGCGGCAGTTCGGAGCCATCGGCGGTGATGAAGTGCTGTTCGGTGAGGACCGGGCCGTCCGGGGTTCGGCCGTCGACCTGGACCGCGGCCAGCCCGGGCCCCGGCGGCGCCAGGCGCGGCGCGCAGGCGGCCAGCGCCAGCAGCAGCCAGAGCAGGAGAAGGCGCGATACCGGCCCGGACCTAGCCAGCCGCCCCATTGCCGCCGCCGTTGTGCGACCCCTCTGCGCCGCGGGGTTCCTTGCCGGGGGCCTCAGGCGCCTCGTCGTGGGCGCCGCGGGTGAGCTGCAGGAAGATGTCTTCCAGGTCGGCTTCCTCGGTCGACATGTCGATGACCGAAAGGCCGGCGCCGCAGACGGCGTCGAGGATCTGCGGCACCGGGCTGTCGCTGGCGTGATAGTGGAACAGCAGGCGGCGCGCGTCGGTCTGTTCCGGGTTGAAGGGCGCCAGCGCCTCCGGGATCGCGGTCAGGTCGCGGTCGAAGATCAGCGTCAGGGCCTTGCTGTCCAGGCGCGCCAGCAGCCTCTCGGTCCGGTCGCAGGCGATCACCTTGCCGTGGTTGATGATGGCGATGCGGTCGCAGAGCTCCTCGGCCTCTTCCAGGTAGTGGGTGGTCAGCAGCACCGTCGTGCCGGCGCGGTTCAGCTCGCGCACGTTGGCCCAGAGCTGCTGGCGCAGCTCGATATCGACGCCGGCGGTCGGCTCGTCGAGCACCAGGACCGGCGGCTGATGGACCATGGCCTTGGCCACCATGAGGCGCCGGCGCATGCCGCCGGAGAGGGTGCGGGCATAAGCCGTGGCCTTGTCCGCCAGGCCCATGGCCGCCAGGATCTCGTCGCTGCGGCGCTCCGCCGGCGGTACGCCGTAGAGCCCGGCCTGCAGCTCCAGCAGCTCATGGGGCGTAAAGAAGGGGTCGATGTTCAGTTCCTGCGGCACCACGCCGATGGCTGCGCGTGCCTGGCGCATGGCGGTGTCGATGTCGAAGCCCCAGATTTCCGCGGTCCCGGAGGTCTTGTTCACCAGGCCCGCCAGGATGTTGATCAGGGTCGACTTGCCGGCACCGTTCGGCCCCAGAAGCCCGAAGAGGGAGCCGCGGGGAATGTCCAGATCGACGTCGATCAGCGCCCGCTTGGCCGGGGCCTTGCCGGCGGCCTTGTAGGTCTTGGTCAGCCCCTTGACCGAAACCGCCTGGGCCGGCAGGGCGCCGGCTGTCGCCGTCGGTACTTGGTCGTTGCCCGCGGTGTCCGCGCGTGCGGCCGTATGCGGGGTTTCGCTGTTCATGCCTGCCTTTCCCAAGATGCACGCCTGCCGGCCAAGCCGGCCGCGCAGCGGCGGCCATGGGTAGCACCGGCCCCCGAAAGGGTCAACAAAGCCCCGTCCGGGCTCATTGGAGGCTTTTTCGCGTTTCTCCCTGGACCGCCCTGCGCCGTCGGCTGAACAGCGCCGGGGTTTGCCTGAGTCCCGAAGCTTTGTTATGCGGAAGTATGGATTCCGCGACCCGGCCGCCGCCGCCCTTTCGGCCCCTGCCCTCCGCCCACAAGACCATCGCCTGGCCGGCCCTGCCGGGACCGGAGACGGCGTTGATGGCGGCTTTGCTGCAGCAGCTCGACAGGAGCCAGTGGTGGTCGCCCGAGACTCTGCGCCGCCAGCAGCTGCATCAGGCGGGGGTGCTTCTGGCGCACGCCTCCCGCCATGTGCCCTTCTGGCACGGCCGACTGGCCGAGGCCGGCTTCGTCCCGGGCCAGCCATTGACCGAGGAGATCTGGGCGCGCGTCCCCGTGCTGACCCGCGCCGAAGTGCAGGAGGCCGGCGAGGGGCTGTTCAGCGCCCAGATCCCCGAAGGCCACGGCGGGACCTACGACATCTCCAGCAGCGGCTCGACCGGGCGGCCGATCAAGGCCAAGGGCACGCGTCTCGTCCAGCTGTTCTGGGATGCCCTCACCCTGCGGGAGCACCTCTGGCAGCGCCGCGATCTCAACGGCAAGCTGGCTGCCATCCGGTCGTTTCCTCAAGGCGCAGCGGACTTTCCCAAGGGCTCGCAATCAAGGGACTGGGGCCGCTCCACCAAAGGGATCTTTCCCGGCGGGCCCAGCGTCATGTTGACGATTGCGACCAAGATTGAGGACCAGGCGGAATGGCTGGCGCGGCAAGGGGCGGACTATCTGCTGACCTATCCCTCCAACCTGCGGGAGCTTCTGCTGCATACGCAGAGAACCGGCGCGCGCTTCCCGACGCTGCGCCAGGTGCGCACCCTCTCCGAAGCGCTGAGCCCCGAGCTTCGCCGGCTTTGCCGCGACGTCTGGGGCCTCGACGTCGCCGATCTCTACAGTACCCAGGAAAACGGCTACCTGGCCTTCCAATGCCCGGAAGAGGGCGCCTATCACGTGCAGTCCGAATCGGCGCTTCTGGAAGTCCTTGGAAAGGACAACGCACCTTGCGGACCCGGGGAGGTGGGCCGTGTGGTGGTGACCTCGCTGCACAACTTCGCCATGCCGCTGATCCGCTATGCGGTGGGCGATCTGGCCGAGTTCGGGGAGCCCTGCCCCTGCGGGCGCGGCCTGCCGGTCCTCAAGCAGATCCTGGGGCGCGTGCGCAACATGCTGGTCTATCCGGATGGACGGCGAGCGCGCCCCAGGACAATCGAAATGTGGGAAGACGGTGCCTTGGACATCCGCCAGATGCAGATCATCCAGCACGCGATCAACGATATCGAGATAAAGCTGGTGACGGCGAGACCCTTCTCGGAGGAGGAAGAAGCGCTCGTACATCGGCGCTTTCACGAGTGCACCGGTCATGCATTCTCCACAAGGATTACCTACCACGACGACATCCCGCGGGGGCCGAGCGGGAAGTTCGAGGACTTCCGCTCGGAGGTTGCACAGGCCTAGGTCTCGTGGTGGGGCGAAGGGTCGGCAGGCTGGTCTAAAGGATTGATCGGCGGATATTGAGCGCTATCATCCGGGAGCGCTCAGGGGCGCATTTCGAGAGTCTGTGTGGAGAAGGCCCATGGAGCCGCCGGAAATCATCACCGTGGACCGCGAGCAGGTGTCCTGCGACGGCGGCAAGGGCGCCCTCGGCCACCCCCTGATTTTCCTCAACATGGAGGGAAAGGGGCAGGTCGACTGCCCCTATTGCGGCCGCCGCTTTGTCCTGAAGCAGGACGCTGCCGCCCAGTAGCTCGGGTCTGCACCGAGCCTGGGTCTTGAGAAGCGCGCCTTTGCGTCAGGAGCTGTCAGCGGGCTGGGGCCGGCACCTCGGCTGAGCGCTCGACTTGGCGCCGGGGCTCCGGCATTCTCCGGGATATGACTTCCGCCCCCTACAAGCATCTCTATCTGGTCGACGGTTCCGGCTACATCTTCCGGGCCTACTTCGCCATTCCGCCCCGCAGCACCTCCGACGGCACGCCCACCAACGCGACCTTCGGCTTCACCAACATGCTGATCAAGCTGCTGCGCGACAGCGACGCCGATGCCATCGCCGTCATCTTCGACAAGTCCTCCAAGTCGTTCCGCAACGAGATCTACGGCGACTACAAGGCCCACCGCCCGGAGCCGCCGGAGGACCTGGTGCCGCAGTTCGCGGCGATCCGCGAGGCGACCAAGGCCTTCAACCTGCCCTGCATCGAGATGGAGGGCTACGAGGCCGACGACCTGATCGCCACCTATGCCCGCCAGGCAAAGGATGCCGGCGCCGAGGTCACCATCGTCTCCTCCGACAAGGACCTGATGCAGCTTGTCGATGGCGGCATCGCCATGCTGGACCCGATGAAGGACAAGGCCATCGGCCCCGACGAGGTGGTGGAGAAGTTCGGCGTGCCGCCGGAGAAGGTGGTGGATGTCCAGGCGCTGGCCGGCGACTCGGTCGACAATGTGCCCGGCGTTCCGGGCATCGGCATCAAGACGGCGGCCCAGCTCATCAATGAGTACGGCGATCTCGAAACGCTGCTGGAGCGCGCCGAGGAGATCAAGCAGACCAAGCGCCGCGAGAAGCTGATCGAAAACGCGGAGATGGCGCGCATCTCCAAGCAGCTTGTGACCCTGGAGCGCTATGCCCCGGTGGAAGAGGGCATCGACGGCTTTGCCCTGCGCCAGCCGGAGCCGGAAGCCCTGCGCGCCTTTCTGGAACGCTACGAGTTCCGCTCCGTTCTTCGGCGCCTGTCGGAGCAGTTGGGCGGCGAGGAGACGGCCGAGGCCACGCCCGCCCCCGCCGCACCGGGCGAAGCGAAATACGAACTGGTACAGGATCTGAAGGCGTTGGAGCGCTGGGTGACGGCGGCGCGCAAGCGCGGCGTCGTGGCAGTGGACACCGAGACCACCTCGCTCGATGCCGTGGCCGCCGAGCTGGTCGGCATTTCCCTGGCGACCGAGGCGGGCCGGGCCTGCTATGTGCCTGTCGGCCACAAGGGCGGCGCCCCGGCGGACGGCGGCCTGGATCTGGAAGGCGGCGGTGCCGAGGCGCCCCCGCAGATCCCGCTTGATGACGCCATCGCCTGCCTGAAGCCGCTGCTGGAGGATCCCGGGGTCCTGAAGGTCGGCCAGAACATCAAGTACGACCTGCTGGTCTTCGCCCGCCAGGGCATCGACGTGACGCCGATCGACGACACCATGCTGCTGTCCTACGTGCTGGACGGCGGGCTGCACGGCCACGGCATGGACGATTTGGCGCAGATCCACCTGGACCACCAGACCATCAAGTTCAAGGACGTCGCCGGCAGCGGCAAGAACCAGGTGACCTTCGACTATGTGCCGCTGGACAAGGCCCTGGACTACGCCGCCGAAGATGCCGACATCACGCTGCGCCTGCAGGAGGCGCTGAAGCCGCGCCTGGTGGCCGAGCGCATGACCACGGTCTACGAGACCATCGAACGGCCCCTGGTGCCGGTGCTGGCGCAGATGGAACTGACAGGCATCAAGGCCGACCGCGACACCCTCCGGCGCATGTCCAACGATTTCGCCACGCGCATCGGCGAGCTGGAGGAGGAGATCCACAAACTGGCCGGGCGGTCCTTCACCATCGGCTCGCCCAAGCAGCTGGGCGAGATCCTCTTCGACGAGATGAGCCTGCCCGGCGGCAAGAAGGGCAAGTCCGGTTCCTATGCTACCGGCGCCGACATCCTGGAAGGGCTTGCGGCCCAGGGCCATGACCTGCCTGCGCGGGTATTGGACTGGCGCCAGCTCGCCAAGCTGAAGAGCACCTACACCGACGCCCTGCAGAGCCAGATCAACGAGGAGACGGGGCGGGTCCACACGTCCTACTCCCAGGCCGTCGCCTCCACCGGGCGGCTGTCGTCCAACGATCCCAACCTGCAGAACATCCCGATCCGCACCGAAGAGGGGCGCAAGATCCGCACCGCCTTCGTCGCCGAGAAGGGCCATGTGCTGCTGTCGGTCGACTACAGCCAGATCGAGCTGCGCCTGACCGCCCACATCGCCGAGGTCGACGCGCTGAAAGAGGCCTTTCACGAAGGCCAGGACATTCACGCCATCACCGCTGCCCAGGTCTTCGACATTCCGGTCGAGGGCATGGACCCGATGACCCGGCGCAAGGCCAAGGCCATCAACTTCGGCATCATCTACGGCATTTCGGCCTTCGGTCTGGCGCAGAACCTGGGTATTCCCCAGGGCGAGGCCAAGGCCTACATCGACGCTTATTTCGAACGCTATCCCGGCATCCGCGGCTACATGGACCGCACCAAAACGCTGGCCCGCGAGCAGGGCGTCGTCACCACCCTCTTCGGGCGCAAGATCCACATCCCCGGCATCAAGGACAAGAACCCGGCGCGGCGCAGCTTTTCCGAGCGCGCGGCCATCAACGCGCCGATCCAGGGCACGGCCGCTGACATCATCAAGCGGGCGATGATCCGCGTGCCGCCGGCGCTGGGGCAGGCGGGGCTGGGTGCGAAGATGTTGCTGCAGGTCCACGACGAACTGCTGTTCGAGGTGCCTGACAAGGAGGTCGAGGAAACCTCCGCCCTGGTGCGCGAAGTGATGGAGAATGCCTGCGCCCCGGCTATCGAACTTTCCGTGCCGCTGGTCGCCGACGCCGGCACCGGCGCCAACTGGGCCGAGGCGCATTAGGGCGTCTCCGTTCCCGGTCGTGTGCTGTGCTATGCTGACGGCATGTCGGACAACAGGCTCCTGAAGGTCGGGGTCGTCGGCACCGTCATTGCTGCGGTCTGCTGCTTTACACCGTTGCTGGTCGTCGTCCTGGGCGCGCTGGGGCTGTCGGCGTTGGTCGTCGTCCTTGACTATATCCTGCTGCCGGTGCTGGCTTTGTTCATCGCCCTCACGGTCTACGCCTTATGGAAACGCAAGCGCGCGCCCTCGAACTGACCTCGACCCTCACCTGTCCGCTCTGCGGCCACGTCGAGAGCGAGACCATGCCGACGGATGCCTGCCAGTGGTTCTACGACTGCAAGGGCTGCGGCGGCGTGCTGAAGCCCAAGCCGGGCGACTGCTGCGTCTTCTGCTCCTACGGCACGGTCCCCTGCCCGCCGGTTCAACAGGGCGACGGCTGCTGCTCCTGAGGGGGCGGGCGTGATAGGCTGCGCCGCGCAATCCACTTTGCCGGGGAGCCATGAGCCCGAAAGACGCAAGCCGCACCCTGCCCGCTCCGAAGAGCGACTTCCTCGGCCTGGAGGGCAAGGCGCATTTCGCCACCGGCGGCGAGCCGCCGCTGTTGAACGTCCACCAGCAATCCTTCGAACGCTTCGCCGCCGACAAATCCGGTGGCTTCGACGGCTACTGGCGCCACTGGGAGGAGGCCGACCGGGTTCGCAAGTCGCTGGCGCGGATAACGCAGGCCGAGCCCGGCGACATCGGCCTCGTCGGCAATGCGTCGGAGGCGATCATGCGGGTGGTCGCCAGCATAGACTGGCAGTCCGGTGACAACGTCGTGGTGCCGGCGCTGGACTATACCAGCGGGCGCTACGCGCTGGCCGGTCTCAAGACCCGCGGCGTCGACGTGCGGCTGGTGCCCGGCCGCGGCTGGTGGATCGCACGGGACGATATCCTGGCCGCCTGCGACGACCGCACCCGGCTGGTCTATCTGAGCCAGGTGAACGCCCTGACCGGTCAGCACCACGACATTGCGGCGCTCGCGCGGGGGCTGGAGGGGTCGGACGCCGTGCTGCTGGTGGACGCCAGCCACGCCCTCGGCGTGGTGCCGGTGGACGCGCGGGCCAGCGACTTCGTGGTGTCCTGCTGCTACAAGTTCGTGCTCGGGATCCACGACGGTATCCTGATCTGGAACCGGCGGCGCCGACCCGGCTTCACGCCCTTTGGCGCCGGCTGGGCCTCGGCCACGCCGGGCGAGACTCCTGCCGATTACCGCCTGAAGCCGGATGCCCGGCGGGTCGAGTTCGGCAACGCCGGGCACCTGGGCGCCTACCTGCTGGGCGACTCCCTGACCTATCTGGAAAGCTTCGGCATCGATGCCATCGCCGCCCATGCCCGGGCCCAGGCGGCGCGGCTGGTGGCCGGCATGACCGCCCTCGGCCTGGAGGTCATGACCCCGGGCGACCCGGCGCAGCATGCCGCCAACGCCGCCTTCGTCCATCCCGACCCGGAGGGCCTGACCCGCAGGGCCGCGGCGGAAAACATCCTGGTCTGGGGCGACAACGGCCGGATCCGTGCCTCGGCCCATCTCTTCACCACCGAAGAAGACGTGGATATCCTCTTGGACCGCCTGCCCCGTCTCCTGAACGGGGGCCGCCCTAGTCCTGAGTGCTAGTCCTGCTTGCTATTCCTGGGTGCTGGGTTTCAGGACGCCCAGGTAGGTACTGGCCGCCTTGTCGAAGCGCTCGGGGTCGTTGAGGCTGCGGGCCAGCACCATGGCCCCTTCCAGGAGCGAGAGGAACTGGTCGGCAACGTTGCGCGGATTGCCGCGGAAGGCGAGTTCGCCCGCCTTGCGGCCGTTCTTCAGGACCTCGCACAGCCAGCCCTCGCAGAGCTGGAAGAAGGCGCGCACCTGGTCGTTCACGGGCTCCGGCAGGCCGTCGCGCTCGGCCCCCAGCATGCCGCAGAGGCAGAGCCGCTCGCTTTTCAGGGTCTGGCGAAAGAGCTCGACGAAGGCTTTCAGCCGCTTGGAGGCTTCGGCGTGGCGGTCGAGAATGCCGTCCAGCTCGGCGGCGAAGTTTTTTCGGTAGCGGCTGACCAGAGCCACGCCCAGATCGGCCTTGCTGGGGAAGTAGTAGTGGACGCTGGCCGACTTGATGCCGATCTCACCGGCGATATCGCGGTAGCTGAAGCCGTTGAAGCCGCGCGTCTGGATCAGCCG
Source organism: Rhodospirillales bacterium BBD 1991-14 (assembly GCA_001657395.1). Taxonomy (GTDB): domain Bacteria; phylum Pseudomonadota; class Alphaproteobacteria; order Kiloniellales; family Kiloniellaceae; genus Pelagibius. The sequence goes on from LYSY01000002.1 coordinate 531,128, forward strand.
CTGCGCGGTGTCCAAGACTCTCTCTGCGGTGATCCCCGACATCTGGCGATGGCCCTCCCCGGTCCCTCCATAATGCGGAGATCGCCAAAAAAAGCAACGATCTCATTGCTCTAGCGTGAGATTGCGGACTGTCCGGCTGCACCGGGACGCGCCTTTGGGACGCGTCCCGGTGTTGCTTCAAGCCGCGGCGCGGATGCCGGCCTGGCGGATCGGCTCCCCCACATAGGCTTCGAACTGGCGGAAGTTGGCCTCGAAGCGCTGGGTCAGGTCGCGCACCGTCAGGTCGTAGGCCTGCTTGTCGCCCCAGGTGTTGCGGGGGTTCAGCACCTCGGACGGCACATCCGGGCAGCTCTCCGGCATGGCCAGGCCGAACTGCGGGTGATGGGCCGTGGCCGCCTCGCTCAGGCGCCCATCGAGGGCCGCGCGCAGCATGGCCCGGGTATAGGCGATCTTCATGCGCGACCCGACGCCGTAGGCGCCGCCGGTCCAGCCGGTGTTCACCAGCCAGCAGCGCGCGCCCGTGGCCGCCATCTTGTCGCCCAGCATCTTCGCGTAGATCGAAGGGTGGCGGGGCATGAAGGGCGCGCCGAAGCAGGTGGAGAAGGTGGCGGAAGGCTCAGAGCCCATGCCCTTTTCCGTCCCGGCCACCCGCGCGGTGTAGCCGGAGAGGAAGTGGTACATGGCCTGCTCGGGCGTCAGGCTGGAGATCGGCGGCAGCACGCCGAAGGCATCGGCTGTCAGCATCACGATGTTCTTCGGCTGCCCGCCCCGGCCGCCCGCAGTGACATTGGGGATGAAGTCCAGCGGATAGCTGGCCCGGGTGTTCTCCGTATGGCGGGCGGCGTCCAGATCCAGGTGCCCGGTCAGCGGGTCCATCACCACGTTTTCCAGCACCGTGCCGAAGCGGCGGGTGGTGGCGTAGATCTCGGGCTCGGAGGCCGGGTCCAGCCGGATTACCTTGGCATAGCAGCCGCCCTCGAAGTTGAAGACGCCGTCGGGCGACCAGCCGTGTTCGTCGTCGCCGATCAGGCTGCGGCTGGCATCGGCGGAGAGCGTGGTCTTCCCGGTGCCGGAAAGCCCGAAGAAGATCGCCGTATCGCCTTCGGCCCCGATGTTGGCCGAGCAGTGCATCGGCAGGACATCGCGCTCCGGCAGCAGATAGTTGAGGACCGAGAAGATCGACTTCTTGATCTCGCCGGCATAAATGGTGCCGCCGATCAGCACCAGGCGCCGGGCGAAGTGCACGATAATGAAGGACTCGCTGTTGGTGCCGTCGCTTGCCGGATCGGCCTCGCAGAAGGGGGCGTGGAGCACGGTGAAGCCGGGCTCGAAGTCGGCCAGTTCCTCGATCTCCGGCTGAATGAACATGTTGCGGGCGAAGAGCGAATGCCAGGCCGACTCGCTGACCACCCGCACCGGCAGGCGGTAGGCGGCATCGGCGCCGGCGAAGACATCCTGCACGAAGACGTCGCGGCCCTTGAGGTGGTTGACGACCTTGGCGTAGAGCCGCTCGAAGACGTCTTCCGCCATCGATGCGTTGACGTCGCCCCACCAGATGTCGTTCTCGGTGGAGGCCTCGCGGACGATGAACTTATCCTTGGGCGAGCGGCCGGTGTGCTTTCCGGTCAGGACGACCAGCGCCCCGCCCTCGGCGAGCCGGCCTTCGTTACGGGTAAGGCTTTCCTGGTAAAGGGCCGGAACGCTGAGGTTCCAATAGGCTCTGCGAAGATTGCTCAGGCCATGCAGGGCCAAGCCGTGGCGGCTGACCGCCGCGCCGATGTTTTCCACCTGTGTTGTCTCCCACTGCTGCAGTGTGCTCACGGTTCGTGCGCTGTCGGTTCCTTTGGCGGAGGCCTTGTGGCCGGCCCCTCACACAACAGAACTCTGTTCTGATGCCCCGGTTCCGGGGTTCTCATGCCATTGACAGATAATGGATCGGCGGAGGCTTTGAAATGGTCAATATGTGTCTTTTCTGATCTGTCCGTTCCGGTTTTCCGGCGCATAGCGGCGCTGCGGTTTGGGCTGCGGTCTTGGTCTAACCGTCCCTATGGACTAAAACCCTGGGTGTTGCATTGTCCTGTGCAGCGACCCTCCGCCTCCAACCGCGCCGGAACGCGTCCTTGTCCGAACTCCTGCCCCTTGCCGTCGACAACCTGCTGTCGCCCATCATCCTGTTCTTCGTGCTCGGCTTCGGCGCCGCCCTGCTGCGCTCTGATCTTTCGGTGCCGGAGGCCTTCGCCAAAGCCATGGCGCTCTACCTCATGCTGGCCATCGGCTTTAAAGGCGGCGTGGAGTTGAGCAAGCAGGGGCTCGACTGGACCATCGCGCTGATCCTGCTGGCCGGCGCGGCGCTGTCCTTCGTCATCCCCCTGATCGCCTATACACTGCTGCGCCTCTTCACCCGCCTCGGCCAGGCCGACGCGGCCGCGGTCTCGGCCCACTACGGCTCCATCTCCGTCGTCACCTTCGTCGCCGGGACCGAGTTCCTCACCCTCATGGGCGTCGGCTTCGAAGGCTACATGGTGGCGGTCATGGCGATCATGGAAACCCCGGCCATCGTCACCGGCATCTGGCTGGCCCGGCGCGAACTCAACGGCGGCCCCGGTCCTGCGGCCCGGGCTCGCCGGCGGGCCCTGGTCGACCGCGATCTGATGCGCGAGATCTTTCTCAACGGTAGCGTGGTCGTGCTGATCGGCGCCTTCGTGATCGGCTGGATCACCGGGCCCAGGGGCTTCGATGCCATCGCCCCCTTTATCGACGCGCCCTTCAAGGGCGTGCTCTGCCTCTTCCTGCTGGACATGGGGCTGGTGGCGGCAGCGCGGCTGCGCGGCGCCAAGGAACTGACGGTGAACCTGGTGCTCTTCGGCCTGGCGATGCCGGTGATCGGCGCCTCTCTCGGCCTTGCCGCCGGCTGGGCGCTCGGGCTCGGGCAGGGCGAGATGGCTCTGCTGGGCCTGCTGTCGGGCAGTGCCTCCTACATCGCCGTGCCGGCCTCCATGCGCCTGGCGGTGCCGGAGGCCAGCCCCGGGATCTACCTGACCCTGTCGCTGGCGATCACCTTTCCCTTCAACCTGACGATCGGAATTCCGCTCTACTTTTCCGTCGCCACGGCGCTATCGTCTCCCTGACGGGCCCGGCTCCGAAGAAGAGGCCCTTAAGGAAGGCGACCCCGAGGAAGGCAACCCATGGAAACCTATCTCCGCAAACGGCTGGATATCATCGTCGAGGCACCGCTGTTGCGCCATGTGGTGTCGCTGCTGGAGGCCGAGGCCGTGCGCGGCTACACCGTGATGCCCTGCCTCTCCGGCAAGGGGCCGGAAAGCAGCTGGCACGAGGGTGAGATCAGCGACGCCTTCTCCAAGCGCCTCATCATCGTGATCGCCCAGGAAGAGCAGGCCCGCCAGGTGATGGCCGCGGCCCACAGCCTGCTTGCCGACTACAGCGCCATCATCACCCTCTCCGACGTCGAGGTGATCCGCGCCGACCACTTCTAGGGTGGACGCCTGGGTAGGGTCGACGCCTGGGGGCGGCGCTTCCCGGGCGGTCCGGCGGTTCCCGGGGAAATGTGGCACGGCGCGTCACAGAATCGCCTTAAGTTATTGTTCACAAATCACATTTAGAACACTGGCGCGAAGCCTGCCCGGGCCCCTTGTTAGGGCCATGAGCGCAGGACGGTCAGAAAGAAACCGCAACTGGTGGGGAATGCCCCGGACTCTGTCTGGAGGCATCATGGCTCTCAGAAACGGCGTTTCGCGCCTCGATTCGAAGATTTCCAGGCCCCTGGGCCGGGCGGTGCGGCGCAGGACCGAACCGCGGCGGCACCGGCTGTCCCTGGCCCTCCAGGGCGGCGGTGCCCATGGCGCCTTTACCTGGGGCGTGCTGGACCGGCTGCTGGAGGAGCGCGGCCTCGACCTCGACGGCCTGAGCGGCGCCAGCGCGGGGGCTCTCAATGCGGCGGCTCTGGCGGCCGGCTGGCTGGAGGGCGGCGCCGAAGGCGCACGGGCGAACCTGGAGCGCCTGTGGCGCCGCGTCAGCGGCCTCGGCGAGTTCAGCCCGAGTGCGGCGGCGACCCCGGCCCTGGACATGATGACGCGCATGTTCTCGCCCTATCAGCTCAACCCGCTGGACGTGAACCCGCTGCGCCGCATCCTGGAGGAGGTCATCGACTTCGAGGCGCTGCAGGCGGCGGAGGGGCCGCGGCTCTTCGTATCCGCCACTGAGCTGAAGCAGGGCCGCGCCGAGCTCTTCGAGAATCCGGACATGACCGTGGATGTCCTTCTCGCCTCGGCCTGCCTGCCTCATCTCTACCGTGCCGTGGCCATCGACGGCGGCCACTACTGGGACGGCGGCTTCATGGCCAATCCGACCATCTTTCCCCTGGTGTTCCACTGCGACAGCCGCGACGTGATGATCATCCAGATCGATTCGCTCACCACCGACGAGGTGCCGCGCAGCGTGCGCCAGATCAACAACCGGCGCAGCCAGATCATGTTCAACGCGCCGCTGATGCGCGAGCTGGAGGCGCTGACCTACATGGGCCATATCGCCGGGCCCGGGCGGCTGCGCGGCAGCGGGATGGCCGGCAAGGTGCGCGGCCTGAACCTGCATCTGCTGGAAGGCGGGGCCGCCATGCGGGCCTTCGACGTGACCAGCAAGCAGCGTGCGGACTGGGGTTTTTTCCAGGAGTTGAAGGCGATCGGCCGGGAGGCCGCGGCGGCCTGGCTCGACCGTCACCGCGATGCCCTGGGGGTGCGCTCCTCCCTGGACCTGCCGGGCGCATAGCGTCCTTCGGAGCAGTCAGGCCGGCCGCTCCAGCAGGCCGTGCTTGCGCAGCCGGTTGCGCAGCTGGTCGTAGGTCAGGCCGAGCTGCTGGGCGGTGGCGCGCTGATTGAAGCGCTGGGCCGTCAAAGCCTGTTCCAGGAGGTCGTGCTCGACCCGTTTCAGCGCCTCGCGCAGGTCGAAGGCCCGCAGGGGGTCCGACAACACGCCGCCGGCGGGAACCGCTGAAGGCTGCCGCGCTTTTGCCGGGCCGGGGGCTTCTCCGGCTTTACCCTCTGGAGCCCCAATCTCCGGGGCGCTTTCAGCCGCCGGCGCGTCCGCGAGGGGATAGGGGCTGGCGAAGGGGTCGAGCACGATGCCGTCGACCGGCGCGTCCGGCGTGCCGCGGGCGACCGAACGCTCGACCACGTTGCGCAGCTCGCGCACGTTGCCGGGCCAGGCGTGACCCAGAAGCGTTTCCAGGGCGCCCTCGGCGAACCCGGGGAACTGCGGCCAGCCCAGTTCCGCAGCCATTTCGCGGCCGAAATGACCGGCCAGCAAGGGGATGTCCTCCTGCCGGGCGCGCAGGGGCGGCAGGGTGATCACCTCAAAGGCCAGGCGGTCCAGCAGGTCGGCGCGAAAGCGGCCGCCGGCCGCCGCTGCCGGCAGGTCGACGTTGGTGGCGCCGATCAGCCGCACTTCCACCTTCAGCGTGGCATTGCCGCCCAGGCGCTCGAAGGCGCCGTACTCGACGGCGCGCAGCAGCTTCTCCTGCACCGCGGGAGTGGCCGAGGCGATCTCGTCGAGAAACAGGCTGCCGCCGTCGGCCAACTCGAAGCGCCCGGCGCGGCGTCGGGCCGCACCGGTGAAGGCACCGGCTTCGTGGCCGAAAAGCTCGGACTCCAGCAGGCTCTCCGCCAGCGCGGCGCAGTTCAGCTTGACGAAGGGCCCGTCCCAGGCCTGCGACAGGAAGTGCAGGCGCGCGGCCACCAGTTCCTTGCCGGTGCCGCGCTCGCCGATCACCAGGACCGGCCGATCAACAGGCGCGATACGGGAGATCTGCTCGGCGAGCCCGAGGAAGGCGGGCGATTCCCCCAAAAGCGGAGGCAGGTCGGGAGTCTGCATACCGTGAATATAGGCAATGATTGGCAAAAAACACCAATGGTTAGGATATATGCCCAGAAAGAAAACTCTGCACTGAGGCCCTGCTTCGAGATATTCATTCGTTAAATCAATGGTTTAAGAGGTTTCTCCGGACTTGGCACGATCTCTGCTAATCGATGGTTAAGATGCGCCGCAAGGGCGCCTCCCTGAACCGCCGGGCAGGACCCGGACTGACACCAGAGAGGGCAAGAGGTTGAAAACGATGAACCGTTGGAACGATGAACCCCGAAACGAAGATGCAAACTGGCTGGACCGCGCGCTGGCCTACCTGCGCAGCCGCACGGCCGACCACTGGCTGATGTTTGCCGCCGGCCTGATCATCGGCGCCATCCTCGGGTAACGCGAAAGACCTGACCCCAAGGGTGCCAGCTTCGACGCCGGGCGCCCAGGAACGCCGGTCGGGGAACACCGCTGAACACGAGAACCACCGGGTTGAGACAGAGGCCCCTAAGACAGGGGCCAACAACAAAGGAACTGGAACGATGGGTATCTTCTCCCGCCTTGCCGACATCATCAATTCGAACCTGAACGCCATCCTCGACCGCGCCGAGGAGCCGGAAAAGATCATCCGCCTGGTGATCCAGGAGATGGAGGACACGCTGGTCGAGGTGCGCAGCACCGCCGCCAAGACCATCGCCGAGAAAAAGGAAATCCGCCGCCGCCTCGCGCGTCTGGAAGAAGCCCAGCAGAGCTGGGAGGAGAAGGCGGAGCTGGCCCTGACCAAGGGCCGCGAGGATCTCGCCAAGGGCGCCCTGGTGGAAAAGGCCAAGCTGGCCGAGGCCGCGGACGCGCTGAAGGCCGAGCTGGAGGACCTGGACGCCCTGCTGCGCCAGGGCGAGGCCGACATCGCCAAGCTGGAAAGCAAGCTGCGCGAGGCCAAGGCCAAGCAGCAGGCGCTGACGGCGCGCCACGAGACGGCGGGATCGCGCCTCAAGGTCCGCCGCACCCTCTACGACGGCCGTGTCGAGGACGCCTTCCAGCGCTTCGAGCAGGTGGAAAAGAAGCTCGACGAGGCCGAGGGCGCGGTGGAAGCATACGATCTCAGCGGCGGCGGCAAGACCCTGGCCGAGGAGATCTCGGAGCTGGCCGCGGAATCAGCCATCGAGGACGAGCTGGCGGCCCTCAAGGCCAAGGTCAAGAAGTCCAAGGACAGCGGCGCGGCGGACAAGGGTTAGGCTAAGGGCGCGAGAGGCTAGAAGACCATGGATTTCGAAGTACCGGTCATCCTCTTTCTCGCGGTGGTCGCGCCGATCTGGATCATCGCCCACTACGCCACGCGCTGGCGGGCGACCAAATCGCTGTCCTCCGACGAAGAGCAGTTGCTGGAAGAGCTCTGGCAGAGTGCCGAGCGCATGGAGCAGCGCATCAACGCGCTGGAACGCATCCTCGATGCCGAGGTGACGGACTGGAGGAAGAAGCTGTGACTGCCGGACCGTGCCGCCCTCGCCGGGGGCAGGAGCCGAAAGGCCCCGCCCGGCCGAGCCGCCTCTACCGCAACCGGGAGAAGGGCCGGATTTCCGGCGTCTGCGCCGGGCTTGCCGATTACTTCGGCATCAGCACCTTCATCGTGCGCCTGGTGGCGGTGATCGCGCTCTTCATGTTCACCTTTCCGACGCTGGTCTGCTACGTCCTGGCCACCCTCCTCATCGACCCGGCGCCGGAGTTCACTTACCGCTCGGAGGAGGAGAAGGAGTTCTGGCGCCAGGTGCGGCTGAAGCCCAGCGAATCGCTCTCCCGCCTGCGCCACAAGTTCCGCGACCAGGAACACCGCGTCCGCGCGATGGAGGCCTTCGTCACTTCCTCCGAGGCGCGGCTGCACCGGGAGTTCCGCGACCTCTAAGGCGCGGACCTGCCGGGGTGCAGCCGACAACCGGCAGCACCGGCTACAGGAAACAACAGCCATGAGACGTCCCAGACGCGGGTGGATTGCCGCCCTCGCGGTGATCCCCCTCACCCTGATCGTTGCGATGGTCTATGCCGTCAGCACCTTGGAAGGCGACCTCTTCAGCGCCGCCGCGCCGCAATCCGAGCGCGATCTCAACCCCGGGCCCGGGCAGGTCCTGCGCCTCAGTGACGCCGAGACGCAGCGGCTGGGCTGGGACCCGCTCGGTCTCGACAGGGTCTTCGGCTACGCGGCCGGGCTAGGCAGCGATGCGCTGGTGGTTGTCACGGACGGCGCCGTGGTTGCGGCCCTTGGAGACCTTGAGACGCCGCGCCCGCTTCATTCCATCCGCAAGTCCCTGCTCTCGGCGCTGGTCGGCCAGCACCTCGGCGCGGGAGAGCGTCAGATCGACCTGACAGCGGATCTGGCGGCGCTCGGCATCGACGATGCACCGGCTCCGCTGACTCCTCTCCAGCGGCAGGCGACAGTCCTGCACCTGCTGCAGAGCACCTCCGGGATCAACCATGCCGCCGCGGCCGAGGAAGGCCTGCTGGCCGAGAAGAAGCGCCGCCTGGGCGAGGGCGAGAACCAGCCGGGGACCATCTGGGCCTACAACAACTGGGACACCAACGCCCTTACCACCGTCTTCGAGGTCCGCACCGGCCTGCCGGTCGCCGAGGCCTTCGAAGCGGGGCTTGCCGGGCCGCTTGGCCTGCGCGACCGCACCGACGGCGCAGTCTCCTATGTCGCGGCGCCCGATCTGTCGCAGCACCAGGCGGCCATGTTCCGGATGTCCGCGCGCGACCTGGCCCGCTTCGGAATGCTCTATCTCAACGGCGGCGAAATCGATGGCCGGCCGATCCTGCCTGCGGGCTGGGTCGATCGCATCACCGCGGACTACTCGGAAACCGGACTATCAGGGCTGCGCCACGGCCACGGCTATCTCTGGTGGGTTCCGGCACCGGACAGCGGTCTGCCGCCGGGCACCTTCTGGGCCTGGGGCCTGGGCCAGCAGGCGCTGTTCGTCGTTCCCGCCTGGCGCAGCGTCATCGTCCATCAGACCGATATGCAGGCCTTCCTTGCGCGGTTCTTCCAGGCCGTGGAGCAGGACGGGCAGGCGCCGGAGGCGGCCCTTGAGGCGCTTGCCCTGTCCTGCCTCGATCGGCGGGAGCGGCAGACCGTTTTCTGCCGCGAGGATCGTCTGATCCTGCGCCGCGAATTCGCGCAGCTCATGAGCCTGATCGCGGCGGCGCGGCGTTGAGCCCCTTGATCGGGCCGGGCTGACAGGTTCAGCCAGCGTTTCTTCGACCGGGCCTTTTCGGCGGGCTTCTTAGGACGGGTTTCTTTACGACTGGGGCTTCACTCCTCGTCCAGGGCGTCGCGGGGCAGCGAGTAGACGAGGATCTGGCTGACGGTCTGGCCGTCCTCCGACAACGGCATCAGAATGCCGTATTCGCGCCGCCACAGCCCGGCCGATGTCGTGAACTCGATCTCCTCGTAGAGGAAGCAGCGCTCGCGCCGGACCAGTTCGTAGGCCTCCATCACCGATTCCAGGCTGGGGCCCAGAAAGCCCTCGCTGACCAGCTTGCCGGTCGGATCGCGGCCGCGCAGACGAACCTCCTCCGTGCCCACCACCCGGTACCGCAGGATGGCGCAGCCGCGGTCGTCCACTCCCTCCACGTCGATCAGCAGGACGCTCGGCAGGTGGCGCACAACCTCCGCCGGATCGAAATCCGCCCGGCAGGGCATGCGGCGGTCGCGGCGTATGCGGTCCCAGTAATGGAAGATTTCCGCAATCCGATCCGGGCAGTCCTCCAGGAACGCCCGGCTGGTGTAGCGCCGCGGTCTGTTGCGGGCCGGCTTGCCGAAGTCTTCGCTCAGTGCCATGCCGTGCCCGATCCCCGGGGCGCGGACGGCCCCCCTAACTGGCTTCCCAATGTGCCCGGTAACACGCTCCGTCCCGGCCGCGGCCGTTTCGGCACGGCCCTCTCGCCGCCGCCCCCGCCGAAAGTGTCGCGCGGCACTCCATCAAAGGTCTTAGTTCCAAAAAGAAATACTACCATGAATAGAAATACAGCTTTGCCTTCGACAGTTTGGGACTTCAACAGCTTATCTTGGGAACAATGCTTCACCGATCCTACGCATAACTTTGCCAATACGGGAACCATTTGTGACCTATTTTTCCGCGTATTTCAAAACGGAACTGCATTTTGCGCTCTGGACTAGGAAAGCGGTCCGCAGGTTCCTTGAAACTGCCGCAAATCCGCCACAGTCCCTCTGCAGCGTGGCCGCCATGCAGCGCTGTCCCTGCGCAGCGCACCGGCATCCCCGCGGGCGATGCCGGCCCTGGGGAGAGCTTTGGGGGAAAGCTTTGGGAAGGATCCAACACTATGACTGGAAAGATGGGACCGGAACGATGGGACCGGACCGATCGCCGGCACGCTGCGGGTCGACCGGCCGACAGCCGCGCCCAAGCGGTCCTGCCGACGCTGTTCTGGCGGTGTAACCCCGGGAATTCGGTGTTGCGGCGCTTGGCCGCAGCGTCCAGGCGGCTTAGAAATGAACCCGGTGCCGCTGGCGGCACGAGCGAACCCGGTGCCGGCGGCGGCACGAGCGAACCCGGCGCGGTGGCTGCACGGGGATGCGCGGACCTCAGGTCCAAGGGCCCGGCACGCGGTTTCGTCAGCTCTGGGGCTGAACGGGGCTGAACGGGGCTGAAGGGCTGCGGCCGCGGGGTGCGGGATAATGGGTGGCAAACGGATAGTGGGCGGCAAACAGAACGGCTTGAAGGACAGGTAGGAAGATATGCAAGACACCATCGCCCTGGTGGATGATGACCGCAACATCCTGACATCGGTCTCCATCGCGCTGGAAGCCGAGGGCTTCAAGGTGCGCACTTACAACGACGGAGCCGAGGCCCTGCGCGGCCTCACCGCCAGTCCGGTGGATCTGGCCGTTCTCGACATCAAGATGCCGCGCATGGACGGCATGGAACTGCTGGGCCATCTGCGCAAGACCTCGAATCTGCCGATCATCTTCCTGACTTCCAAGGACGACGAGATCGACGAAGTTCTGGGCCTGCGTATGGGGGCCGACGACTACATCACCAAGCCCTTCTCCCAGCGTCTGCTGATTGAGCGGATCCGCGCCCTGCTGCGGCGCGAGAAGGGCGGCGAGGACGGCATGCCGGGGACGCCGGGCGGCGAGGCGCCGATTACGCGCGGGGACCTGACGCTGGACCCGGCGCGTCATCTCTGTACCTGGAAGGATGACCGCGTCAACCTGACGGTGACCGAGTTCCTGATCCTCAAGGCCCTGGCGCTGCGCCCGGGCCATGTGAAGAACCGCGACCAGTTGATGGATGCCGCCTATGGCGAGTCCATCTATGTCGACGACCGCACCATCGACAGTCACATCAAGCGGCTGCGCAAGAAGTTCCGGGATGCTGACGACAATTTCCAGCAGATCGAGACGCTCTATGGCGTCGGTTACCGCTACCGCGAGCCCTGATCGCCGCCGCCCCTGCGCGGGGTTGCCGTGGCCTTGCCGCGCCGCGCGCCTGACGGGCGCCTTGCGGCTGCGGGTGCCGGCATGGTGAGCACGGAAAACAGGGCCGGCGGCCCGCTGGGCAATCCGTTGCAGGGCCCGGCGGAGGGCCCGGTGAAGAACATCGCATCCGGCGGCGAGGCACCGGCGCGCCGCCGCGCCGAGCAGGCCGAAGAGGAGACGTCGGGCGCGCGCAGCCTGCCGCGCCGGCGGCGGCGATGGCGCTCTCCGCTCACCCGCCGCATTCTCACCATCAACGTGCTGGTTCTGCTGATCCCGGTTCTGGGGCTGCTGCACCTCGACCAGTATCGGGAAAGCCTGATCGCGGCGGAGCTGGATTCCCTGCGCATTCAGGGGCGGGCCTTTTCCCTGTCGCTGGGCAGCACCGCGGTGGTCGCGACCCAGGTGGGCGACGAGCAGCTTTTGCCGGAGGTGACGCGCAACCTGATGCGGGTGCTGCTGGTGGACACCGGCGTGCGCGCGCGGATCTTCGCCCGCACCGGTGACCTGCTGGCCGACAGTTTCGTGCTCGGCGGGCCGGGCGGCAAGGTTCAGGTCGTCGCCTTGCCGCCGGAGGAAAAGGGCGGCCTCAGCCTCCTGGGCCGGCTCTACGAGGCGGTCCTGAAATGGGTTCCGGGCGAGGACGACTTCCCGCTGTACCGCGAGGAGCCGGTGCAGCAGGCCCTGCACTACGCCGAGGTCGGCGGCGCCCTTGCGGGCGAAAGCCCCGGCATGGTGCGTGTCGACCGCCAGGGGCGCCTGGTGCTTTCGATCGCCGTGCCGGTGCAGCGCTACCGGCAGATCCTGGGCGCGCTCATGCTGTCGAAGGACGGTGCGGACATCGATGCCGCGGTGGACGACCGGCGCCGCGACATCCTCATCGTCTGCGGCCTCGCCCTGGCGGTGACGGTGCTGCTGTCGTTCTATCTGGCCGGCACGATCGCGCGGCCGATCCGCCGCCTTGCGCAGGCGGCCGACCGCGTGCGTTTCGGCAAGGGCCGGCAGTTCGAGATCCCGGACTTCCGCCGCCGCGGCGACGAAGTGGGCGATCTTTCCGATGCCCTGCGTTCGATGACCGAGGCCCTGTGGAATCGCATGGACGCCATCGAGGCCTTCGCCGCCGATGTCGCCCACGAAATCAAGAATCCCCTGACCTCACTGCGCAGCGCGGTGGAGACGGTGGCCCGGGTGGAGGACCCCGAACAGCAGCGCCGGCTGATGTCGATCATTCTCGACGACGTGCATCGCCTCGACCGGCTGATCAGCGACATCTCCGACGCCTCGCGGCTGGACGCGGAACTCTCCAGGGCGGAGAGCGAGTCGGTGGACGTCGGCGAGCTGCTGCGCGCCCTGGCCTCGCTGCACGAAGCCGTCGACGCCGATGACGGTCCGCGCTTCGTCCTCGACATGGTCGATCATCAGAACCTGCGGGTTCTCGGAATGGAGGCCCGCCTGGGCCAGGTCTTCCGCAATCTGATCACAAACGCCATGACCTTCTCGCCGCCGGGCGGGACCATTCGCCTCTCGGCCCTGCGGCAGGGCGAGGAGATCGAGATCTCCGTCTGCGACGACGGCCCGGGCATTCCGGAAGGCAAACTGGAAGCGGTCTTCGAGCGCTTCTACAGCGAGCGGCCGGCGGGCGAGAAGTTCGGTACCCATTCGGGGCTGGGCCTGTCCATCTCCAAGCAGATCGTCGAGGCCCACGGCGGCACCATCGAAGCCGAGAACCGCTGCGATGCCGACGGCACTGTGGTGGGCGCCTGCTTCGTCGTCATCCTGCCGGCCGAGTGAGCGCGGCGCGCTTGGCCAGGGAGTATGACGCCTGTGAACGATGACCGGGCGCCAGGGCAGAACCTCCACGCGACGACGATAGCGCTCGGCGATTGGGCGGTGGCGCTGCTGGGTCCGCCCGGTGCCGGCAAGTCCGATCTGGCGCTGCGCATGATCGACCAGGGCGCTGTTCTGGTCAGCGACGATCAGACCCTGCTGCAGGTCTCGGACGGCCGCCTCGTCGCGCGGCCGCCGGAGAGCATCGCCGGCAAGCTGGAGGTGCGCGGCCTGGGCATCGTCGAGATGCCCCATCGCCCCTCTGCACCGCTTGCGCTGCTGGCGGAGCTGCGCCCTCAGAGCGAGATCGAGCGGTTGCCGGAGCCGCGGCGGCGGAGGCTTCAGGGAGTCGACCTGCCGGTGATCGCCCTCGATCCGCACGGCATCTCTGCGCCGGAGAAGCTGCGCCTTGCACTGCGCCTTGCACTGGGCCAGCCGGCCGCGCTTATAATGCGCGCCCCCGCGGAGGCGGTTTCTGCCGGCCCGCAGGAAAACGACATGACCGCGTGTGGCGATACCTTTGGCGGCGATACCTTTGGCGGTGCGACTGTGAGCGATCAGACGGTGACCGAAGCGCAGGGGGAAAGCCGCGAAGCGCTGCGTCTGGTGCTGGTGACCGGCATGTCCGGGGCGGGCCGCTCGACCGCGCTGCGCATCCTCGAAGACGAAGGCTACGAAGCCATCGACAACCTGCCCCTCAGCCTGCTCGACGCGGTGGTCGGCGAAGTGGGGCTCAAGCGGCCGATTGCGGTCGGCGTCGATATCCGCACGCGGGACTTTGCGGTCGGTCCCGTGCTGGACCAGCTGGACGCCCTGGCCCGCAGCCCGCGCTTCGCCACCACGCTGCTCTTCGTCGACTGCGAGGACGAGGTGCTGGGACGCCGCTTCACGGAGACCCGGCGCCGTCATCCGCTGGCGCAGGACCGGCCGGTCGCCGACGGCATCGCCGCGGAACGGCGGCTGGTCGCGCCGCTGCGCGAACGCGCCGATATGATGATCGATTCCTCGCGGCTGACCCCTGCGGACTTCCGCGCGCAGTTGCTGGGCCATGTCGGCCTCGGCGGCGGCGCCGGGATGGCGGTGTTCGTGACCTCCTTTTCCTTCCGCCAGGGCCTGCCGCGGGAGGCCGATCTGGTTTTCGACGTGCGCTTTCTGGCCAACCCGCACTACGACCCCGCGCTGCGGCCGCTCTCGGGCCGCGACGAGGCGGTGGCCGGTTTTGTGGCGCGCGATCCCGGGTTCGCCCCCTTTTTCGACCATCTGACCCGCATGCTGGCACCGCTGCTGCCGCGCTACGAGCGGGAAGGCAAGAGCTACCTGACCATCGCTATCGGCTGCACCGGCGGGCGCCACCGCTCCGTCTTCACGGCAGAGAGGCTCGCCGCCTGGTTGGCCGAGGAGGGGCGTCCCGTGCATCTGGGGCACCGCGATATTGCCCGCGATCCGCAGCGCGCGGCGGAAAAACGCTAAGGCCAGGCAGGGGCCAGGCAGGGGCCAGGCAGGGGCCAGGCAGGGGCCAGGCAGGGGCCAGGCAGGGGCCAAGCGGGGGACAGGCAGCGGAAGGCGGTCCGGGCAAGGCAATCGGGACATAAACTGACGGTTGAGATCGGCCATTGACCGGGGGCATCGCTTCGGGTCCTTATCATGACAATAAGGCTTGACCCGCCGCCGTGGGGCCGCTGCGGTAGGGTCAGCCGTCAAAGCCGGCAGGGAGCAAAGAATGATCGGTCTTGTCTTGGTAACCCATGGGCGCCTCGCGGTGGAGTTCGTCCAGGCCCTGGAGCATGTCGTCGGGCCGCAGGAGAACGTCACTGCAATCTGTATCGGCCCGGAGGACGATATGGAGCAGCGCCGCCAGGACATCATCGATGCCGTTTCTTCCGCCGAGCAGGGCGACGGCGTCGTGCTTCTGACCGATATGTTCGGCGGCACGCCCTCCAACCTCGCGATCTCCGTTCTCG
Organism: Rhodospirillales bacterium BBD 1991-14; assembly: GCA_001657395.1. Lineage (GTDB taxonomy): Bacteria > Pseudomonadota > Alphaproteobacteria > Kiloniellales > Kiloniellaceae > Pelagibius. Next base: position 546,266 of record LYSY01000002.1, read on the forward strand.
ACAAGGGCCGCGTCGAGGTGATCGCCGGCATCAACCTGCCGATGCTGATCAAGCTGACCGGACTGCGCAACACCGCCAACCTGGCCGAGGCCGTCACCCAGGCCCAGCTCGCCGGGCGCAAGTACATCAACGTTGCGTCCCAGCTCCTGGAATCGGATCGCGACTGATGGACAAGCCCGCCGAAGCCAAGACCGCCGCCAAGACCGCCGCCAAGACCGCCGCCGAGACCGCTGCCGCGAACGACCGCGTCACGCGGCGCCTGACGATCCAGAACCAGAAAGGCCTGCACGCGCGGGCCGCCGCCAAGTTCGTCAAGCTGGCGGAGTCCTTCGATGCGCAGATCACGGTTATCAAGAGCGGCACGCGGGTGTCCGGCTGTTCGATCATGGGGCTGATGATGCTGGCGGCCGGTCCCGGCTGCGAAATCGATGTCGAGGCCAGCGGCCTGGGGGCGGTCGAGGCGGTCGAAGCCCTGGCCCGCCTGGTCGACGGCAAGTTCGATGAAGACGGCTAGCAAAGGCCGGCGCCGGCCCCGCGAACAGGTTTTCGAGGGGCTGGCCGTTTCTCCCGGTGTCAGCATCGGGCCCGCCTTCGTGCGCGAATCGGGCGATCTCCACGTCCCCGAGTACCAGGTTCCTGCCGGGCGCGTGCGCCGCGAGAAGAAGCGCTTCGCCGAGGCGACCGCCAAAGCCGTCCGGCAGGTCGGCAAGCTGAAGGCCAAGTCCCTCGGCATTCATGGTCTGGCTGCCGAAGAGCTCGGTTACCTGCTGGACGCGCATCTGCAGATGCTGAAATCGCGCCGGCTGATCGGCGGCATCGAAGCGCGCATCGAATCCGAGCGCCGCAATGCCGAGGCGGCGGTGATGGCGGAAATCTCGGCCCTGGCGCAGGAATTCGTAGCCATGGAGGACGACTACCTCAGCGCCCGTGCCGATGACGTGCGCGAGGTCGGCCACCGCATTCTCCGCAACCTCACCGATACGGCCTACCGCGGCTTCAGCGGCGTCGAGAAGGGCAGCATCGTCATTGCCGAGGAGATCTCCCCCGCCGATACCGCGCTGATGGACCCGGAGCAGATCACCGGCTTTGCCTGCCTGATGGGCGGCGCCGAGGGGCACACCGCGATCATGGCCCGCTCGCTCGGCCTGCCGGCGGTGCTGGGGGTCGGCGGACTGATCCCGGCCATCAAATCAGGCGACATGCTCATCGTCGACGGCAGCAGCGGCCTTGTGATCCTCAACCCGACGGGCAAGCGCCTTGCGGCCTATCAGAAGCGCCTCAAGGCCATGGCGCGCGAGGCCCGCTCTCTGGCACGCCTGCGGGATATCCCGGCCGAGACGCGCGACGGCCAGCGTATCCTCATGGAGGTCAACCTGGAACTGCCGCGCGAGGCGGCCCAGGCCGCCGTGGTGGGCGCCGAGGGCGTGGGCCTGCTGCGCACCGAGTTCTTTTACATGAACCGCGACGACCTGCCGGACGAGGACGAGCAGTACGCCGCGCTGGCGCAGATCGTGAAGGCCATGAAGGGCCGGCCGGTGACGGTGCGCACCCTGGATGTCGGCGGTGAGAAGCTGGCCTCCTCCCTGGGCGATCATCTCGGCGAGGCGCAGAACCCGGCGCTCGGCCTGCGGGCCATCCGGCTGTCGCTGAAGGAACCCAAGTTGTTGCGCACCCAGTTGGCGGCCATGCTGCGGGCCGCCGCCCATGGGCCCCTGCGCATCCTCCTGCCGATGATCTCCACCCCCGGCGAAATCATCGCTGTCCGCAAGGAGCTGGAGAAGACGGCCCGGCGCCTGCGCCGCCGGGGTCTCGAGGTTGCCGACCCTCTGCCGCCGCTGGGGGTGATGATCGAGGTGCCCGGGGCGGCGCTGGCGGCGGATTCCCTGGCCCAGAACTGCGACTTCTTCGCCATCGGCACCAACGACCTCACCATGTACACCCTGGCCATCGACCGCGGCGAGGAGCAGGTCGCCTATCTCTACAACCCCCTGCATCCGGCGGTGCTGCGGCTGATCCAGTTCTCCGTCGAGGCTGCCCTGCGCGCGCGCATCCCGGTTTCGGTCTGCGGCGAGATGGCCGGCGATCCGCGGTTTACCGCGCTGCTGCTGGGCCTCGGCGTGCGGGAGCTTTCGATGACGGTAAAGGCCGTGCCGCGGGTGAAAAGCCGGATTCTGGGCCTGGACATGCAGGCCGCCGCCCGGCGCGCGCAGATGATCATGGACCAGGTCGACAGCACCCGTATCGCCACCTTGCTGGACGACTTCAACGAAACCGTCGCCTGACGGCGTTTCCGCGCAGTTTCCCGGCGGCACCGATCCCGGAAGCGAAACGGCCGGAACACGGAAAGGCCGGAACACAGAAATGCCCGGCAAGACCCTCGCCGGGCGGCCTTGCGGCGCGCGCTTTTCGCTGTTAAATGACCCGCTCCACGGGCCGGACGGCGGGCAACTGGGCGCGCGCCGGCATTTAGTCTCTTGGCGTCGAAAATCAGTGTTGCCGCGCGCCGCAGCAAGGCCGGGCCTCTGCCACGGACCGGCATGGCACCGCGGGCAGCATGCAGGAAGGAAAGACAGCATGGCCGAGTTCAACGACTATCATGTCGCCGACATCTCCCTCGCCGACTGGGGCCGCAAGGAGCTGGACATTGCCGAGACGGAGATGCCGGGCCTGATGGCCCTGCGCGAAGAGTTCGGCCAGTCCCAGCCTTTGAAGGGTGCCCGCATTGCCGGCTCGCTGCACATGACCATCCAGACGGCGGTGCTCATCGAGACCCTGAAGGCCCTGGGCGCCGATGTCCGCTGGGCCTCCTGCAACGTCTTCTCGACCCAGGACCATGCCGCCGCGGCGATCGCTGCCGCCGGCATCCCCGTCTTCGCCTTCAAGGGCGAGAGCCTGGAGGAGTACTGGGAGTTCACCCACCGTATCTTCGAATGGGGCGACGGCGGCACGCCGAACATGATCCTCGACGACGGCGGTGACGCGACCCTGCTGATCCATCTCGGCATGAAGGCGGAGAAGGACCTTTCGGTGGTCGGCAACCCGACCAACGACGAGGAGGAAGCGCTCTTCGCGGCCATCAAGAAGCGGGTGGCGGAAAAGCCGGGCTGGTACAGCACCCTGGGCCAGGCGATCCGCGGCGTGACCGAGGAGACCACCACCGGCGTGCACCGGCTTTACGAGATGCAGAAGAACGGCAGCCTGCTGTTCCCGGCCATCAACGTGAACGACTCGGTCACCAAGTCCAAGTTCGACAACAAGTACGGCTGCCGCGAGAGCCTGGTGGACGCCATCCGCCGCGGCACCGACGTGATGATGGCCGGTAAGGTCGCCGCCGTGGCCGGCTTCGGCGACGTCGGCAAGGGCTCTGCCGAGTCCCTGCGGTCGGCCGGCTGCCGCGTGGTGGTGACCGAAGCCGATCCGATCTGCGCCCTGCAGGCGGCCATGGAGGGCTACGAGGTGGTGACCATGGAACAGGCCGCCCCCCAGGCCGACATCTTCGTCACCGCCACCGGCAACGTCGATGTCATCACCGTCGACCACATGCGGGAGATGAAGGACCGGGCCATCGTCTGCAACATCGGCCACTTCGATTCCGAGATCCAGGTCGGCGCCCTGCGCAACTTCAAGTGGGATAACATCAAGCCCCAGGTCGACCAGATCGAATTCCCCGACGGCAAGAAGATCATCCTGCTGGCCGAGGGCCGCCTGGTGAACCTGGGTGTGGCCACCGGCCATCCCAGCTTCGTCATGAGCGCCTCCTTCACCAACCAGGTGCTGGCGCAGATGGAGCTCTGGGCCAATGCGGAGAAGTACGGCAAGACCGTCGCCGTGCTGCCCAAGCACCTGGATGAAAAGGTTGCCGCGCTGCATCTGGAGAAGGTCGGCGCCACCCTCACCAAGCTGAGCCAGAAGCAGGCCGACTACATCGGTGTCAACGTCGACGGGCCGCACAAGCCCGACGCCTACCGCTACTGAGATCCTCTTCGACACTTTCCCGGCCAAGGTCCGGCGCAGGGCCGGTGCGGGGCCGGCGCAGGGCGAGCGCCCAGCGCCGCCTTGCCGCTGCGCCCGCTTGGGCTTAGACTCCCGGGCTGTGACAGGGGGCACGACATCCGTTCGGAGGGCCCGGCGCGGCCGGAGGTTCTTCCAGCCCGAAGCCGGACCGCTGGCGGCGATGCGCCTTGCGGTGGCCCGGCGGGACTGCGGCCCAGGTCCGGGCGGCGCAGGGTTTGGCTGAGCCGATGGAGCTGCTCTGGCTGATCCTTCTGCTGCTGGCCCTGGTGGCGCTCGGCCTCTGCATCTGGCAGCTCCGCGACACCCGCCGTCGTCTGACCGCCGGCGAGGCCCGTGCGCGTGAGGCCGAGCGGGACGCCGCCGCCCTGGCGGCCCAACTTTCCGCCGCACCCTCGCCCCGCCTGCTGATCGGTACTGCCGGCAGCGACCCGGCCGGACAGCCCGATGCTGCGGCCGTCGCGGCGTTGCTGGGTCTCGACACCCAGTCTGATGTGAGCCTGGCGCTGCTGCTGGAGCGGCTTGGCGAAGCCTCCCGCGCGACCCTGGAAACCGCCCTGCAGGGCCTGGAGCGGGATCGCAGGGCCTTTGACGTCCGTGTGCGCCTGGCCGACCGGGCCCAGGTGCTGCGGCTGCGGGGGCTGCCTGCCGCCGATGATGGGGCGCCTGCGGTGCTGTGGCTGGAGGACGTGAGCGAGGTCGCGCGCCAGGAAGCGGCCCTGAAAGCGCGCGCCAAGCAGCAGCGCGCCATCCTGGATGCCCTTCCCCTGGCCCTCTGGCTGCGCGACGAGGAGGGGGGGCTTGTCGACTGCAACCGGGCCTATGCGGCGGCGGTGGACCGCGCCGTGCCCGAGGCTGTCGAACAAGGTGCGGAGCTTCTCGGCAAGGCCAAGGCCGGCGCCGCCCGCGCACTGGCCGAGCAGGCCCGCAGCAGCGGCGAGGCCAGCGCCGAGACCCATCACGTGGTGATCGACGGCGCGCGCCGACTTATGGAGGTCTGCGAACTGCCTTTCGGTGGCCAGGCGGCACGCAAGGGCACGCTCGGTTTTGCCATCGACCGTACCCAGCTGGAAGAGGTCCAGGCTGAACTCGGCCGCTACATCCGCGTCCAGTCGGAGATGCTGGAAAATCTCTCCACCGCCATTGCCATCTTCGGGCGCGACCTGCGGCTGATGTTCGCCAACACAGCCTATGCCCGCCTCTGGGACATCGACGAGGGCTTCCTGCAGAGCAACCCGCATCTGGGCGACGTTCTGGAAGCGCTGAGGGAGCGCCGGCGGTTTCCGGAGTACCCGAACTTCCCGGCCTACAAGAAAGAGGTGCTGCAGAAGTACGCCACCCTCATCGCGCAGGAGGAGGAGCTGGTCCACCTGCCCGACGGCTCGACGCTGCGCATGGTGGTCACGCCCCATCCCTTCGGCGGCATCCTGCTGTCTTACGAAGACGTCACCGACCGCCTGGCGCTGGAGCGGTCGTACAACACCCTGACCGAGGTCCAGCGGGAGACCATCGACAACCTCCACGAAGGCGTGGCGGTCTATGGCGCCGACGGGCGTCTGAAGCTCTTCAACCCCGGCCTTTGCCGGATCTGGCACCTCGACCCGGATTTCCTCAACGGCGAGCCCCATATCCGTGACGTGCTGCCCCAGGCCCGCTACCTCTTCCCGGTGGCCGACGAGGACTGGGACGACTTTGCCATCCGCGTCGTTGCCCGCACCACGGAGCCGGAGGTGCGCAGCGGACGCCACGAGCGCACCGACGGCGCGGTGATCGACTGGGGCCAGGTGCCGCTGCCCGACGGCGGCGTGCTGTTCAGTTTCATCGACGTGACCGACACCATCCGCGTCGAGCGCGCGCTGATCGAGCGGAACGAAGCGCTGGAGACCGCCGACCGGCTGAAGTCGGAGTTCATCGCCAACATCTCCTACGAACTGCGTACGCCGCTGAACGCCATCATCGGCTTTGCCGAGGTGTTGGAGAACCAGTTCTTCGGCGAGCTGAACGAGCGCCAGCTGGAGTACAGCCACGCCATCGTGCAGTCCTCCCAGCAGCTCATCGCGCTGATCAACGACATCCTCGACCTCGCCTCCATCGAGGCGGGCTATCTGCACCTCGATCTGCAGCCGATCAACATCTACACCCTGCTGGAATCGATCTACACCCTGGGCCGCGAGCGCGCGCACAGCCGCGAGATCGATCTGCGCCTGGAGTGCAGCGAGGAGACGGGCGAACTTCTGGCCGACGGCCGGCGCTTGCGACAGGCGCTGTTCAACCTGCTCTCCAACGCGCTGAAGTTCACCAAGGAAGGCGGTGTCGTCACGCTGACGGCGCGCCGCGTCGAGGGCGAGGTCCAGCTCGAGGTCTCTGACACCGGCATCGGCATCCCGGTGGAAGACCAGGCCCGTGTCTTCGGCAGCTTCGAACGCGGCTCCGGCGACAACCGCCAGGCCGGGGCCGGGCTGGGCCTGTCGCTGGTGAAGAGCCTGATCGAACTGCATGGTGGGCAGGTGGAACTGGACTCCGAGGTCGGTGGCGGCACCCGGGTGATCTGCCATGTCCCCATCGCCGCACCGCCCGTCGCCCGCGACGACAAGGAAGCGCCCCGCGACGTTGCCTGAGGAACTGCTCTAGGTCTGCGGCACGCCCTTGGTGGTGGAGTATTCCCAGTGCAGCTCTTCGTCCGGATAGACCCGCGGGCGGATGGCATGGGCCGCCATGGCAGCCTCCGAAAACCCGCAGAGAATGAGTTTCAGCTTGCCCGGGTAGGTGGTGATGTCGCCCACCGCGTAGATGCCTTCGCTGCTGGTCTGACTGGTCGCCGGATCGATGGCGATGTGGTGGTGGTCCAGATTGAGGCCCCAGTCGGCGATCGGCCCCAGGTTCATCGACAGGCCGAAGAAGGGCAGCAGGGTATCGGCTGCCAGAACCTTCTTGTTGCCCTCGAGATCCGCAACCTCGACGCCGGTCAAGTGACCGTCCGCGCCTTCCAGCCCGGCAAGCTGATAGGGGATCACCAGATCCAGTTTGTCGGTCTCGGCCAGGCGCTGGAGGCGGTCGACCGACTCCGGCGCCGCCCGGAACTTCGGGCGCCGGTGGACCACGTAGATCTTTTCTGCCACCTCGGCCAGCGACAGCGCCCAGTCCACCGCCGAATCGCCGCCGCCGGCGATCACCACCCGCTTGTCCTGAAAGTCCGCGCGGCGTTGCACCAGATAGTGGACCGAGGTGCCCTCGTAGGCCTCGATTCCCGGCAGCGGCGGCCGGTTGGGACCGAAAGCGCCGCTGCCGGCGGCGATCATGACCGCGGCGGCATCGATCACCGTTCCCTTGGCGGTGGTGAGCCGCCAGCGGCCCGGCGCGCCGGGCTCAAGCGCCGTGACCTGCTGATCCAAGTGGTAGACCGGCTTGAAGGGGGCGGCCTGCTCGGTCAGGCGGTCGATCAGGTCCTGGGCCATGACCTCCGGATAGCCGGGGATGTCGTAGATCGGCTTTTCCGGATAGAGCGCCGCGCACTGGCCGCCGATCACCGCCAGGCTGTCGACGACATGGCAGCGCATCTTCAGCATGCCGCACTCGAAGACGGCGAAAAGGCCGACGGGCCCGGCGCCGATGATCGCCACATCGGTGGTCACGGGGGATGACGACACTGAGATCTCCAGAAGGGGCCTGGGGGGTAGGTTCTGCGGCCTAAGATGGCGGCGGCCGGGCAGAAAGACAAGTACGCCGGCCGGTCCGGTCCCGGCCACGCCGCGCCCCGGCGGAACGGTTGCCGCCGGGCCCGGGGCTCGCTAAAAAGCGGGCGATGGCCACCACGATGTCGACCCTTCCCGCCCTCGACCTGCCCCTGCCCGCGCTTTCCGACACCGAGGCGCTGGGCCGGGCTTTGGCAAAGCGGCTGCGGCCCGGCGACCTGGTCGCCCTGCGCGGCGACCTCGGGGCCGGCAAGACGGCCTTGGCGCGGGCCGTGATCCGGGCGCTGCCGGCGGCCGAGGGCGCAACCGAGGACCCGGCGCTGGAAGAGGTGCCGAGCCCGACCTTCACCCTGGTGCAGACCTATGCGCGGGCACCCGCGGAGGTCTGGCACTTCGATCTCTACCGCCTCGAGCGGGCGGAGGAGGTCCATGAACTGGGCATCGAAGACGCCCTGGACGGCGGGATCGCCCTCATCGAATGGCCGGAGCGCATGGAGGCCCTGTTGCCCGAGGAGCGGCTGGATGTGACGTTGCGTTTCGAGGCCGATGGCCGCCGCCGCAGCGCCCGCCTGCAGGGCGGCGGCGACTGGCCGGCGCGCCTGGCGGAGCTGGCGGCGTGAGCGACAGCCGCGAAGACCGCTGCCGGCGCTTTCTGGCCGAGGCCGGCTGGGACAATGCCGAACGCCGCCTGCTGGCCGCGGATGCATCCTTCCGCAGCTACGACCGCCTCAGCCGCAGCGGCGAGACGGCGGTGCTGATGAACGCGCCGCCGCCGCAGGAGAACGTTCAGGTCTTCCGCCACATCGCCGACCTGCTTCTGGATATCGAGCTGTCGGCGCCGCGCCCGCTGGCCGTGGACCAGGAGGCCGGCTTCCTGCTGCTGGAGGACTTCGGCGACCGCACCTTCACCCGCGCACTCGCCGAAGGCGCCGACGAAGGCGATCTCTACCGTTTGGCGGTGGATACGCTGATCGCTCTGCACGGGCGCTGGTACAACTCCGACATGACCGGCCTGCCGCCCTACGACGAACAGCGGCTGCTGGACGAGGCCGCCCTGCTGGTCGACTGGTACCTGCCCGCGGTGACCGGCCGCGAGACCCCGGCGGTCCTGCGCGAGAGCTATCTGGAGGCCTGGCGCGCGGCTGTGCCCGTCATGCTGGGGGTGCCTCAGAGCCTGGTTCTGCGCGACTACCATGTCGACAACCTGATGATCCTGGAAGGGCGCGAAGGGGTTGCCCGCTGCGGCCTGCTGGACTTCCAGGACGCGGTGATCGGCCCCGTCAGCTACGATCTGGTCTCGCTGCTGGAGGACGCCCGGCGCGACGTGGCTCCGGAACTGGCGGCGGAAATGCTGGCCCGCTACCGCGACGCCTTCCGCCACGTCGATCAATGGGCCTTTGCGGCCTCCTATGCCGCCCTCGGCGCCCAGCGCAATGCCAAGATTATCGGCATCTTCACCCGCCTCTGCCGCCGCGACGGCAAGGCCCATTACCTGAAACACATCCCGCGGGTCTGGCGCCTGCTGGAGGGCGACCTGCAGCACCCGGCCCTGGCCGGGCTTGCCGCGTGGTTTGCCCGCGAGATGCCGCCCGAACTGCGCGTGACGCCACAGGAGAACGAGTGACAATGACCGCTAAGCCCCTGAACGGCGGCCCCGGCGAGGCATCGACGCGCAAGGCCACGATAAGCAAAGCCCCGATCGGCAAAGCCCCGATCGGCAAAGCCCCAATCTGCAAAGCCATGGTGCTGGCCGCCGGGCTTGGTGAGCGCATGCGGCCGATCACCGACACCATGCCCAAGCCGCTGGTGCCGGTGCAGGGGCGGGCGATGCTGGACACCATCCTCGACCGCCTCGAAGCGGCAGGGATCGAGGAGGTGGTGATCAACACCCACTACCTCGGCCAGATGATCCAGGACCACCTGGCCGCGCGCGGCGAACCGCGGATTGTCTTCTCGCCGGAGGACGATCTGTTGGAAACGGGCGGCGGCATCAAGAACGCCCTGCCGCTGCTGGGCGAGAACGCCTTTTTCGCGCTGAACGGTGATGTCTGCTGGCTCGACGGCCAGACCGCGGCCCTGCGGCGCCTGGCCGCCGCCTGGGATCCTGAGAAAATGGATGCCCTGCTGCTGCTGCACCCCACGGCCCTGCTGCTGGCCTACGAGGGCATCGGCGATTACGTCATGGCGCCGGACGGGCGCCTGCGCCGCCGCCGGGAGCGGGAGATCGCCCCCTTCATCTTCGCCGGCATCCAGATCCTGCATCCCCGGCTGTTCGCCGGCGCGCCCGAGGGACCTTTTTCCCTCAACAAGCTCTATGACAAGGCGCAGGAGGCCGAGCGCCTCTGGGGTATCCGCCATGACGGCGAGTGGTATCATGTCGGCACCCCGGAAAGCCTGCGCGAGGTCGAGGATGCGCTTCACCACTTCGGTCCCTCGTCGGCCCAAACCTGACCCCCGGTATGGCGCGGCCCCCTTGGGCGTGATTCGGGCCGGCGCCGAAGCTCTGCTCAAGACGGCATGACAGGATCTGCCACCGCGCCGGGCGTCTTCACGATTCCCGCGGACAGGAGCTTCGTCGACAGCCTTGCTGCGGGCCTGTTGCAGCGCTATGGCGGGGCGCCGGCTGGTCTGGCGGAGGCGACGGTGCTGCTGCCGACGCGGCGTGCAGGCCGGGCGCTGCAGGACGCTTTCCTGCGCACCTCCGGCGGGCGGCCCTTGTTGCTGCCGCGTATGCTGGCTCTGGGCGATCTCGACCCCGAAGACCTGCTGTTCACGGAAGCCGCTGTCGGCGGTGCCGCCGACGCCGCCCTGCCGCCGGCCATCTCCGGCCTGCAGCGCCAACTCCTCCTGGCCGCCTGCATCCAGACCCACAGTCAGGCCCTGGCGGAGGAAGGCGCGCTGCCGCCACTGGGCGAGGACCAGGCGATCCGTCTGGCCGGCGAACTGGCCCGCCTGATCGACCAGGTGGAGACCGAGGGCCTGGACTTCGCCGCGCTGAAAGACCTGGTGCCGGAGGACTATGCCGTCCACTGGCAGATCACGCTCGAGTTCCTCGGCATCGTCACCGAGCAATGGCCGGCAATCCTGGAGCGCCTGGGGGCCATCGGCCCGGCGGAGCGCAGACGGCGTCTGGCCGAAGCCCAGGCTGCGGTCTGGCGGGACGCGCCGCCCACGGCGCCGGTGATTGCCGCGGGCTCGACCGGGTCGATTCCGGCGACGGCGGACCTGCTGGCCGTGGTGGCCGGGCTGCCGGCCGGCGCGGTGGTCCTGCCGGGCCTGGACCTGGACAGCGATGCGGAGACCTGGGCGGAGATCCGGCGCGATCCGGGTCACCCCCAGTACGGCCTCGCCCAGTTGCTGCAGCGCCTGGGTGTGGCGCGCGACGCGGTAGAGGCCTGGCCGGAGGCGCAGACAGGCGCAGCGGCCGGCGCGTCTGCTGCTCGTCCTGCGGCCCGGGCGCGCTTCGCCAACCTCGCCATGCGTCCGCCGGAGGCGACGGCGCGCTGGCACGAGGTTGCGGCGCAGAGCGACCGTGACGACCTGGCGGCGGCGCTGCACGGAGTCACCCGCGTCGACTGCGCCGATCCGGGCGAGGAAGCCTTGGTCATCGCCCTGCTGCTGCGCCGCGCGGCGGAGGAAGCGGGCAAGACCGCCGCCCTGGTCACCCCGGACCGCAACCTGGCGCGGCGCGTGGCGGTCAACCTGCAGCGCTGGGAGATCCGCGTCGATGACTCGGCAGGCGTCGCCCTGTCGGCGACCTCCGTCGGCAGCTTCCTGCGGCTCGTCGCCCAGATGGCGGCGGAGGACCTTGCGCCGGTGCCGCTGCTGGCCGCGCTGAAACATCCTCTGGCGGCGGGGGGCGAAGAGCCGGTGGCTTTTCGCCGCCAGGTCAGACGGCTGGAGATGGCGGTGCTTCGGGGTGCGCGCCCGGCACCGGGGCTCGTGGGTCTGCGCCGGGCCCTTGCGGCGGCCAAGGCCGGGCGGGACCTGCTGCCCTGGTTCGACGGCCTGGTCCAGCGCCTGAAGCCCTTGACGACACTGATGTCGCCAAGGCGAAGGGCCCTCAGCGATCTTGCCGAGGGACACCTGCAGACGGTCGAGGCCCTGGCCGCAACGGCAAGCGAGAGCGGGGCCGAGCGGCTGTGGGTCGGCGAAGCGGGCGAGGCGGCGGCGCTCTTTGCCGGCGAGCTGCAGGAGGCTGCCGCCGCGGCCCCGCCGCTCAGCCCGCGGCGCTACCCGGCGGCGCTGGAGGCCCTGATGGCCGGCCGCGCGGTCCGGCCGCGCTTCGGCCTGCATCCGCGCATCGCCATCCTCGGGCCCCTGGAGGCACGGCTGCAGCACGCCGACGTTCTGGTCATGGGCGGTTTGAACGAAGGCACCTGGCCGGCGGAGGTCGAGGCCGGGCCCTGGCTCAGCCGCCCGATGCAAAACGCCTTCGGCCTGCCCCTGCCGGAGCGGCGCATCGGTCTGGCCGCGCATGATTTCTGTCAGGGCTTCTCCGCGCCGCGTGTCTACCTTACACGCGCGGAACGCGTCGATGGCACGCCGACGGTCGCCGCGCGCTGGCTGCGCCGCATCGACGCTCTCTGCAGGGGGCTGGCGCTGCCGGTCGACCTGCGCGGCGAAACGGAGCGCTTGCGCACCTGGGCAGAGGCGCTTGACCGTCCGGCCCGGGTAATGCCCATCGGGAAGCCGGAGCCGCGCCCGCCGCTGAAGGCCCGGCCGCGCGAACTCTCGGTGACGCGCATCGAAACCTGGATGCGTGACCCCTATGCGCTCTATGCCGGTGAGGTCCTGAAGCTGCGCCCGCTCGATCCCCTGGATGCCGATCCCGGCGCCGCCGAGCGCGGCACGCTTGTTCATGCGGCCCTGGAGCGTTTCCTGCGCGCCTATCCCGACAGCCTGCCGGACACCGCTCACGACGCCCTGATCGAAATCGGCGCCGAAGTCTTCCAGCCCATCAAGGCCAAGCCCGGTGCCTTTGCCTTCTGGTGGCCGCGCTTTCTGCGGATTGCCGCCTGGTTCGTCGCCACCGAGCGGGAGCGCCGCGCCGGCCTGCGGCAAAGCTTTGTCGAGATCGCCGGCAGCCTCACCCTGGCGGCCCCGGGGGGTGATTTTCTGTTGAAGGCGAAGGCCGACCGCATCGATGTCATGAGCGACGGCAGCCTGGCCATCGTCGACTACAAGACCGGCGCACCGCCCAGCGGGAAGATGGTCGAGGCGGGCTTTGCGCCGCAGTTGCCGCTGGAAGCGGCGATTGCAGAGGCGGGTGGCTTTGCGGGCCTGCCGCAGGCGCCGGTCGGTGAACTCGCGTTCTGGCGGCTTTCCGGCGGCACACCCCCGGCGACAATCGAACGGGCCGGACGCAGCGCGCCGCAAAATCTCGCGGAAGGCGCGCTCGCCGGTCTTGCGGAACTGGTCGCCGCTTTCGATGACCCGGCGACGCCCTATGCCTGCAAGCCGCGCCCGGCCCTGGCGCCGCGCTTCAACGACTACGACCACCTCTCGCGTATCGCCGAGTGGTCGGTGGAGGCGGAGGAGGCATGAGCGCCGCGCCACCGCCCGTCACCGCCGAGCGGGTCGTCGCCGCAGCCACGTCGGCCCAGCGCCAGGCCGCCGATCCCGCCGCCTCGGTCTGGGTGTCCGCCTCTGCCGGCAGCGGCAAGACCAAGGTGCTGGTGGACCGGGTGCTGGCCCTGCTGCTGAGCGGCAACGACCCGGCAAAGATCCTCTGCCTCACCTTCACCAAGGCGGCGGCGGCGGAGATGGCCAATCGCCTGTCCGAGCAACTGGCCGGCTGGGTGACGGCAGAGGAGACGGCGCTGCGCGCCAGCGTCGAGGGCCTCTTGCAGGGCAAGGCGGAGGATGCGGTGCTGCGCCGCGCCCGCGCCCTCTTCGCGCGGGTGCTCGACACCCCCGGCGGCATCAAGATCCTCACGATCCATGCCTTCTGCCAGTCGCTGCTTGGACGTTTTCCGCTGGAGGCTTCGGTTGCGCCCCATGCCCAGGTGCTGGACGAGCACGAAGCGGCGGAGCTGCTGGAAAGCGCGCGGCTGGAGGTGCTGTCCCAGGCCCTGGAAGGCCAGGGACGTCTCTCCCAAGAGATCGGCCTTTTGACCGCCCACCTGCAGGAAGAGCGCTTCACCGAGGTGGTGCAAAAGCTGATCCACGAGCGCGCCCGCTTTGCCGCGCTCTGCGAAGCCCGCGGTGGCGTGGACCGCCTGGCTCTCGACGTTTTCGCCCTGCTCGGCGTCGGCCCCGAGGACACGGTGCAGGCGGTCGAGGCCGCGGCCTGCGAAGACGGCGCCTTCGACCGCGCCGGCCTGCGCCTCGCCGCCGCGGCCTGGGCCAAGGGTTCCGAGAAGACCGAGCAGCCGAAGTCTGCGCGTCTCGCGGCCTGGCTCGGCAGCGATGCCTCCGCCCGCGCAGAGGCTTTCGCCGCGCACTGCGACCTCTTCCTCACCAAGGACCGCAAACCCCTCGCCAGACTGTTGACCAAAAAGCCCGCCGCCGAGTTTCCCGGTGCGCTGGAAGCGCTGGAGAACGAGGCCGCGCGCCTGCAGGCGGTGCTGGAACGCTGCAACGCCGTCACCGTGGCGCGGGCGACGCGGGCGCTCCTCATCCTGGGCGATGCGGTGATTGCCGCCTACCAGCGCCACAAGCAGGCGCGGGTTCTGCTCGACTACGACGACCTCATCCACTTCTCCGTCCGGCTGCTGGAACGCCAGGGCGGCGTGTCCTGGGTGCTCTTCAAACTGGACGGCGGCCTGGATCACATCCTGGTGGACGAGGCGCAGGACACCTCGCCGGACCAGTGGCGCATCGTCGAACTGTTGACCGGTGACTTCTTCAGCGGCGCCGGCGCGCACGAAGACTCCAAAGCCGAGAGTTCCGCCCAGGCGCGCACGGTCTTTGCCGTCGGCGATCCCAAGCAGTCGATCTACTCCTTCCAGGGCGCCGACCCGGCGGAGTTTCAGGCGATGCGCAAGCTGTTCCGCGACCGTACCGAGGCCGCCCGCCGGACCTGGCGGCCGGTCGCCCTGGAGGTCTCCTTTCGCTCCACGGAGGCGGTGCTGCAGACCGTGGATGCCGTCTTCGCCCGGGCGGAGGCGCAGGACGGCGTGCTGTTCGGCGAGCCCCGCATCCGCCACACCGCCAAGCGCGTCGGTGAGCCGGGCATGGTGGAGATCTGGCCACCGGCGCCGGCGGCGGAGGTGGAGGACCCGGAGCCCTGGTCGCTGCCTCTGGCCGGCGCCAGCGACAGCCCGGCGCCGCTGCGCCTCGCCCGGCTGATCGCTCAGCGCATCTGGTACTGGACCCAGAGCGACGAGGGCGCGGAGGATCCGGATTGCCGGCTCGCTGCGCGCGGGCGGCGCCTGCGGCCGGAGGACATCATGATCCTGGTGCGCCGGCGCAACGCCTTCCTGACCGAACTGGTGCGCGCCCTGAAGGACCGGGGCGTGCCGGTGGCCGGCGTCGACCGCATGCGCCTGACCGAACAGCTTGCGGTGATGGATCTGGTGGCCCTCGGCCGGGTGCTGCTGCTGCCTGAGGACGATCTGACCCTGGCGACGGTGCTGAAGGGGCCCTTCGTGGCGTTGGACGAAGAGCAGCTTTTTCAGCTCGCCCACGGGCGCGGCGATGCCCGTCTCTGGGACCGGCTGCGCAGCTTCGCCGCGGACCGCAGCGGCGATCCGGCCTTTGCCCGCGCGCGGGACTTCCTCACCGCCCTGGCGGCGCGGGCCGACTTCGTTGCGCCTTTCGAGCTTTACTCGGCGCTGCTGGGTGCCGGGCGCGGGCGCGAAAAGCTGCTGGCACGGCTGGGCCCCGATGCCGCCGATCCGATCGAGGAATTCCTCTCTCTCGCTCTGGGTTATGAGCGCGAGAACGCCGCCTCTCTGGAAGGCTTCCTGCACTGGCTGATGGCCGGCGAGCTGGAGATCAAGCGCGATCTCGAACAGGCGCAAGGCGCCGTACGCCTGATGACCGTGCACGGCTCCAAGGGCCTGGAGGCGCCGGTGGTGATCCTGCCGGACACCCTGCAACTGCCGCGGCCGGATGACGGGCTGCTGTGGATCGAGGATGCCAAGGGTCCTCCGGCGCTGACGGTCTGGCCGGTGAAGCGCGATTACGACCTGCCGATCCTGGGCGAGGCCCGCGCCGCCCGCCAGCGCGCCCAGGAACAGGAATACCGCCGGCTGCTCTATGTCGCCCTCACGCGCGCCGAGGACCGGCTCTATCTCTGCGGCTGGGAAACCCGGCGCAGGGCCTCCGACGGCAACTGGTACCAGCTTGCCGAATCCGCCCTGGGTGCGCTCGGCGGCGGGGCGCAGGCGGTCGACTTCGATTTCACCGCCGACATCGGCGCCGAGGGCTGGGCCGGTCCCGGCTGGCGCTTCGCCCGGGGGGAGGCGGCGGATCCAGTGGTGGCAGAGGCAGCGACGGCGCCGAAGGCCGGACGGCCCGCCCGGACCGACCCGCTGCCGGACTGGGCGCGGCGGGCGGCCCCGGCGGAACCGGCCCCGCCGCAGCCCCTGGCCCCCTCGCGGCCGAGCGAAAGCGATCCGCCGCTGCGCTCGCCCCTGCTGCGCAGCACTGCGGCACGCGACGATGGACGGCGCTTCCGCCGTGGCCGTCTCATCCACCGTCTGCTGCAGACCCTGCCGGACCTGCCGGAGTCCGAGCAGGCCGCCGCCGGGCGGCGCTTTCTGGACAGTCCGCTGCACGACCTTCAGGACGAGGAAGCGGAGGACCTTCTGCAGGAGACGCTGCGGGTTCTGGCGGACCCGGTCCTGACCCCCCTCTTCGGACCGGGCAGCCGGGCCGAGGTGCCGCTGGCGGGACTGGTGGAAACCGCTGCCGGAGCAACGGTGATTTCAGGCCAGGTGGATCGCCTTTTGATTGAAGATAGGACGATTTCCCTGGTCGACTTCAAAAGCCAGCGGCCGGCGCCGGAGACGCCGGAGGCGGTCCCGCCCGTCTATCTCCGGCAAATGGCCGCCTACCGGGCGCTTTTGGCCGGAATCTACCCGGACCGGGCAGTCCACAGCTACCTGCTGTGGACGGATCAACCCCGCCTCATGCAACTCAGCGATGCGCTGCTGGCAGGTCACGCGCCTTGACGCTCCGCCACGCGGCTCCCTACATTGGCGCTCAAGGCAATAGCGAGTCCGGGGCTTCCCGAAGCCCCGCCGCCCCACCGCTATAGGGATGTTTCCATGACAACGACGACTGCGACAACGACCTCCGCCTCCGCGACGACGGCGACCAACGACGGGACCTTCGAGCAGGATGTTCTTCAGGCTGAAGGCCCGGTTCTGGTCGACTTCTGGGCCGAATGGTGCGGCCCCTGCAAGATGATCGCACCGGCCCTGGAGGAGATCGCCAGCGAGATGGATGGCCGTATCACCGTCGCCAAGCTGAACATCGACGACAACCCCCATACGCCGCAGAAGTACGGCGTGCGGGGTATTCCAACCCTGATGCTGTTCAAGGATGGGCAGGTCGCCGCGACCAAGGTTGGCGCGGTCGGCAAGACCCAGTTGCTGGAATGGGTTGAATCCGTGGTGTGAGCCCCTACATAGCTAGGTACAGTACAGAGACACGTATAGCTCCCAAATACGGTTTTCCCCAGTAAGATGCCCCAAAAGCCCCGCTGTCCCCCCGGCGGGGCTTTTTCTTTGGGGCCTGGCGATGCCGGCTCCGCAAGAGAGAAATCTCCGCCCGGGCTGTCTTGCCTATTTGTGATGCCTTGACAGCATGAGGGGGAGCGACGATGGTCGCGCCTCGATTTTGGATCACCGCGAGAGTGCAGCCGCGTGGCGCAGGAGCCGCGCCGCCGGCAAGAAGGGCAAAGGATCGCCGTGGGGAAGGTCAAGTACGACTGTTTGAAGTGTCCGGGCTATTGCTGCTCCTATCCGAATATCCATGCGAAGCCCAAGGACATCAGGCGCCTGGCCGAGCATTTCGGAATCACGCCGGAGGAAGCGCAGAAGCGCTTCACGAAAAAGGGCTACAAGGAAGACGGCCAGAAGAAGGCGCCGCGGGTGCTGCGTCACCAGAAGGACGAGCACTACGGAACCATCTGCCGCTTTTTCGATACCGAGAAGCGGCGCTGCACGGTCTATGAAGCGCGCCCGAAGATCTGCCGGGAGTTTCCGGGCCGCAAGCGCTGCGGCTACTACGAGTTCCTCAGCTTTGAACGCGAAGCCCAGGAAGACCCGGACTACGTCGCCACGACCTACAACTTCTAGCGCTTTCGCGGATTGACGGCAGCGGGCTGGAGCCGCTTCGACGCAAGTCTAAAACAGCTTAGCGCGGCCGCAGCACGGTGCCGCTGTCGACCTCCGTGCGGGCACCGTCGCGCATGGCGAAGCGCCCGTTCACCAGCACATGGGCGATGCCCGTGGCATAGCGCCTCGGTTCCTTCAGATCGAAGTGGCTGGCGATGCCCGCCGCATCGAAGACCGTGATGTCCGCGAAGTTTCCGTCGGTCAGCCGGCCGCGGTCGCGCAGACCGAGGCGGTCGGCCGGCAGCGCGGTGAGGCGCCGCAGCCCTTCTTCAAGCGACAGCACCTTGTGGTCGCGCACGTAGTGCTGCAGGAAGCGCGCCGCCCAGCCGTAGCCGCTGAGCGAGCCGATGGAGTGTTTCAGACAGCCGTAGGGCGCGAGCGCCAGGGTGTCGGAGATCACCGCGCAGTCGGTGCCTGCGAGGGCGAGCCGGATGTCGTCCTCCGAGAAGGAATGCGATGTCCACATCAGGTGGTTCATCGCATCGCCTTCTTCCTCCAGCAGCAGATCCAATGCCGCGTCGTAGGGGTCGCAGCCGCGCTTGGCGCCGATCTCGGCCAGGGTGAGGCCGACGAGGGCGTGGTTGGCCTCCGACTGCATCAGCACGATCTCCTCCCAGCGTCCGTCGCTGACCAGGCGCCACATGGGCCGCGGATTGCGTTTGATGCGGGCGCGGGTTTCTTCGTCCTGCAGGCGCGCGCGCACGGCCTCCGGTCCGCCCTCCTGCGCCCACTGGGGCAGGATCGCCATGACCCTTGTGTGCGACCAGTCGTGGGGAATGACGTCGCAGGCCAGGTCCACGCCCTGGCGCTTGGCCTGATCGATCATTTCCAGGCTGTGGGCCATGGCGTGGGGCGGCGCGCCGTACTTGGGCTGGATGTGGGAGATCTGGAGGCGCGCGCCGGACACGCGTGCTGTGGCAATGGCCTCGCCGAAGCCGAGGTCGTAGAAGAGATCGCGGTTGCGCACATGGGTGGCATAGAGCCGGTCCCGCGACGCGGCCACGCGGCAGAGCCGGGCCAACTGGTCGGGGGTCGCCAGGCTGCCGGGCCAGTACTCCAGGCCCGAGGAAAAGCCGTAGGCGCCCTCGTCCAGGCTGCAGCCCAGCAGTTCGGCCATGGCCTCGACTTCTTCGTCGCGCGCCGGGCGCAGGGCATCGCCCAGCACTGCGCGGTGAATGGTGCCGTGGCCGACGAAGGCGGCGACGTTGACGCCGAGCGGCTTGCCGTCAAGGTGGTCGAGGTATTCCCCGAAGCTCAGCCAGTCGGGCTCGACGGCGCCGGGCAGATAGCCGGGCGCCATCAGCTCGATGTCGCGGCGGCTGCGTGCCGGCGCGCAGGAGACGCCGCACTGGCCGACGACCTCCGTCGTCACGCCCTGATGCACCTGGCTTTCCGCACGTCCGTTGGCGGCCAGGGTGAAGTCGGAGTGGGTGTGCAGATCGATGAAGCCCGGGGAGACGGCAAGCCCGCGCACGCAAACCCGTTCCCGTGCCGCGCTTTCGGAGAGGTCGCCGATGGCGGCGATGCGGGTGCCGGCGATGCCGATGTCGGCCTCGATCGGTGGCGTGCCGTTGCCGTCGTAGACTGTGCCGCCTTCCAGAACGATATCCAGCATCTCTCGTGGTCTTTCTTTTCTTGCCTTTGTTCTTTTGGCCCTGGCCGGCTCAGTAGGTGGCGACGCCGTAGAAGGCATTGGGCAGCCACAGCGTGGCCTCGGGAATGAAGATCATGAACAGCAGCCCCACCACGTAGGCCAGGATGAAGGGCAGCACGGCGACCGAGACCTGTTCGATGGTGATGCCGGAAATACGCGAGGCGACGTTGAGGTTGCCGCCCAGCGGCGGCGTCAGGAAACCGATCTCGCAGGTCATCACGGTGAAGACGCCGAACAGCACCGGGTCGACGCCCAGGCTCTCGACCAGCGGCAGGAAGACCGAGGTGAAGAGAATAATCTGCGCCAGCGACTCCATGAAGGTGCCGATGATGATGTAGAAGATCCCGATGAAGATCATGATCAGGATCGGGCTGTCGGTGATGGCGGTGATCGAGGTCTCCACTGCCGCCGGCACGTCGTAAAAGGCGGAGAGCTGGCCGAAGGCCAGGGTCGGCGTCAGCAGAATCAGGAGGCCGGCCATCAGCGCGGTGAAGCGCAGGCTTTCCAGGATCTTTCTCGCCGTCAGTTGCTTGTAGACGTAGCGGCCGACGAAGAGGGCATAGAACACCGCCACGGCTGCCGCTTCGGTCGGCGTGAAGGCGCCGCCGTAGATGCCGCCGAGGATCAGCACCGGTGCGCCGATGGCCCACTTGCCGTCCCAGAGTGCCTTCAGGAATGGCGTCCAGGAGAAGCGTTCGCCGGTGCCGCCATAGCCCTTGCGGCGGGCGATGATGTAGGTGGTGATCATCAGCAGAATGGTCACCAGGATGCCCGGCACGACGCCGGCCAGGAAGAGGCGCGGAATCGAGGTCTCCGAAACCAGGCCGTAGATGATCATCAGGTTGCTGGGCGGTATGACGCTGCCCAGCGCCCCGGCGGAGGCGGCGATGGCGGCGGCGAAGGGCACCGAGTAGCCCTCGCGGCGCATGGCCGGAATGGTCACCGAGCCGATGGCCGCCGTGGTTGCCGGCCCGGAGCCGGAGAGCGCGGCAAACAGCATGCAGGCGAAGACGGTGACGAGGCCCAGACTGCCGCGGTAGGCGCCGACCAGATTGGTGGCGATCCCGATCAGCCGTTCGGCCATGCCGCCGACCTCCATCAGGCGCCCGGCCAGCACGAAGAGCGGAATGGTCAGCAGCGGAAAGGGCGTCAGGCTGGTGTAGCCGGTCTGCGCCATCAGGGTGTAGGGAATGTCGATCAGGAAGAGCGCCAGGATCGTGCTGATGCCCACCGCTGCGAAGAGCGGCAGCCCGATCAGGGTCAGCACCGTGAAGACGAGGGCGATGAGGACGAGATCGTTCATCGCTCAGGTCTCCGGCGTTTCGCGGTTGTGTTCCGGGCGCATGCCCGGAATGCCGCGCCGACCGCCGCGCCACCACCCGGCATAGAGCTGCAGCAGGCGGATGATCATCAGCGTGTAGCCGATGAAGACGATGGACTGCGGATAGAACTCGTTGATGCCCAGGCGCGGTGTCGTGGAGGTGAAGGTCCAGAGCACCTCCAGGTAATCGATGCTGATCTTCACCATGAAGATCGAGAAGCCGAGCCAGATGACGTCGGCGAGGATCACCACGCCGGTGGCCGCCTTCGTCGGCAGCAGCATCACCCCGGCCATGATGCGGATATGGAAGCGCTCGCGCACGCAGAGCACGGCACCCATGTAGACCGCCCAGACCATGGCGATGGCGGCGACCTCCTCCGACCATTGCAGGGCGGAGTTGAAGCCGTAGCGCATGATGACCTGCAGGAAGACGCAGATCGCGACGACGGCGAGGCCGAAGCAGGACAACGCCTCCTCGAAGTGCCGTTCGACCTGCCGCAGCATGTGCAGAACCATCCAGCCTGCCTCCGTTCCGTCACCCTGCGACGGGTGACGGCGCTACAGTTTGTGAAAAAGTCGGGCGGGAAAACCCGGAGGCGATCCCGCCCGGCAGTCGACAGGAATGAGGTCTGATGGGGGCTAGTCCGCGGCGGCCTGGATCTCGTCGACCAGCGCCTTGAATTCGTCGCCGCGGTCAGCGGCGAACTGCTGCTGCACCTCCTGCGCGGCGGCGATGAAGGGCCCGCGCTCCGGGCGCGTGATCGACATGCCGCCCTCGGTGGAAAGCCAGGTCCGGATTTCCTCGATCTCGGCGACCTTCACCTGGGTGTGGTACGCGCCGGCTTCCTGTGCGGCGCGCAGCACCGCCGCCTTCTGATCCTCGTCCAGCTTGTTCATGAACCGGTTGGAAGCGAAGACCGGCGCGAAGCCGGCGAAGTGATCGAGAATGATCAGGTGCTTGGCGAACTCGAAAAACTTCATCTCGCGGATCACCGAGGTGCCGTTGTCGCCGCCGTCGATGGTGCCGGTCTGCAGCGCGGTGGGCGTTTCCGACCAGGCCAGCGGCACCGGCTCGGCACCGAAGGCCTCGAAGGTCGCGAGCATTACCTGGTTCTTGGGCACGCGCAGCTTCAGCCCGGCCAGGTCCTCGATGGTGTTGACCGGGCGGCGGGAGTTGAACATGTCGCGGTAGCCGGGGCCGCCGAAGGTGAGCAGATGTACGCCGGTGTCGGCCTGGATCTTGTCACGGATCTTCTGGCCCACCGGCCCGCCGGAGACCTTTAGGATGTGGTCGGTGTTCTGGAAGATGTAGGGCAGCACGAAGACGTCCATCAGCGGCCAGTGCGGCGAGACGTTGTTCTGCGAAATGAAATAGCCGTCGACGGTGCCGAGCTGCAGGGCCTTGAAGGCGTCGTCCTCGGTGGAGATCTGCGCGCAGCAGCGCAGCTTCACGTCGACCGTGCCGTTGGAGTATTTCTCGGCCAGTTCCTCGAACTTGGCGGCCAGAATGCCGTAGTCGCTTTCCAGCGGCGTCGCCCAGCCCAGGTTCATCACCACGGTGTCGGCGGCCTGCGTCCGTTCGGCCAGCCCCATACCCAAGGCGAAGACCGCCGCCGCTGCCAGCGCAGCGCCTCTCGTTCCCCAATCCATCTCTCTGCTCCCTGTTTTATGGGTTTGTCAGAAAAGCTTAGTCCCGGCGTAATGCGGTGTATAATAGCAATCATGCCCTGATTGATGCCGGAGTTGCATCATGCATATCGGTATGCGCCATATCAGATACTTCGCCGCGGTCGCCGAGGAGCTGCATTTCCGCCGCGCCGCGGAGCGCCTGAACGTCAGCCAGCCGGCGCTCAGCCGCGCCATCCGCCATATCGAGCAGGAGATCGGCGTCAGCCTTTTCGAGCGCAGCAACCGCCATGTCGCCCTGACCCGCGCCGGCGCCACCTTCCTGCGCGGCTGCTCGGCGGCGCTGGCCTATATGGACGGGGCCGTCGACCAGGCCCAGAAGACCGCCGCCGGGGAAAAGGGTCATCTCGTGGTCGGCTACACCGACATCGCCATCGCCGGGCGGCTGCCGCAGATCCTGAAGTCCTTCCGCCAGCGCTATCCGGAAGTGACGCTGGAGCCGCGCCACGACTATACCCGCGCGCAATTGAACGCCGTCGAGTCCGGCACCCTGGACGTCGGCTTCGTCACCGGCCCGGTGGCAGAGGATGGGCTCGACTCCCTGGCTGTGCAGCACGACGGTTTCATCGTCGTGCTCTATGGCACGCACCCCCTGGCAAAGCAGCGGGAGATCGCACTGACCGATCTGGCCGGCGAGCCCTTCGTGCTGGGCACGACCGCCAACTGGACCTACTACCACGACCATCTCTACCGGCTCTGCCGGGCCGCCGGCTTCGAGCCATGGGTCGTGCAGCAGGCGTCCAACAGCGAGGGGATCTTCGGGCTGATCGCCTGCGAGATGGGGATCTCCGTTCAGGCCACCTCAATCGAGAACTGCCTGCGCAGGGGACTGAAGACGCGGCCCCTGAAAGACTGTGCGGCGACGGTGCCGACGGTGGCCGTCTGGAACCAGGACACCCTCTCGCCGGTCAAGCAGCGCTTCATCGATTTCCTGGCGGAAGAGGCGGAAGAACTGGCCGGCTGAGTTGCCACCGTGCGTGAACACCGGAACGTAAGTCATCCCGGACTTGGTCCGGGATCCATCGTTCCGCCTGTCAGGTGCTCTTCAGGCCGCACCGTGACGGCTGCCGGCATGGACCCCGGATCAAGTCCGGGGCGACGACCGGTGAGAGCGGTCGGGGCGGCGCATTTGAGACGCTTCAGCCGTTGTCGCGCAGCACCTGGCCGGCGAGGTAGAGGGAGCCGCAGATGAGGATGCGGCCGGGTGTCGCGGTGCTTCGGAGGATGGCCTGAAGGGCGTCGGCGACGGCGGCGGCGGGCGCGGCCTCGAGGCCGGCCTGAGTGGCGCGCGCGGCGGCCTCCTCGGCGCTGAGGCTGGCCTTCTCGCCGGGGATGGCGACGGCTTTCAGGTCCTTTGCGAGCGGTGCCAAAGGCTCCAGGAAGCCCTCCGCCCCCTTGGTGTTCAGCATGCCGTAGATCAGGTGCAGCGGGCGGTCGTGCCAGGCCTTGAGCGTCTCGGCCAGCGCGGCGCCGGCGTCCGGATTGTGGCCGCCGTCCAGCCAGAGCTCCCAGCCCTGCGGCAGCGCCTCCGCCAGGGGGCCGAGGGTCAGGCGCTGCAGACGGCCCGGCCAGTCGGCGGACGTCAGGCCTCTATCGATGGCGTCGTCGTCCAGGCCGAAGCCCTCCAGGCGGCGCGCGCAGGCCACCGCGAGGGCGGCGTTGGCGACCTGGTGCGGGCCCGGCAGATTGGGTCGGGGGCAGTCGCGAAGGCCGTTCGCGTCCTCGAAACGGAAGCCCTCCGGTCTCGGGGTGAAGCGCCAGTCCCGGCCATGGCGGTGCAGAGGCGCCCCCACCCTTTCCGCCGCTGCCTCGATCGCCGCCAGGGCCTCGTGGGGTTGCGGGCCGACGACGCAGGGCACGCCGGGCTTCAGGATGCCCGCCTTCTCCCCGGCGATGGCGGCCAGGGTGTCGCCGAGATACTGCTGGTGGTCCAGGCCGATGGGGGTGATGGCGGTCAGCAGGGGCTTTTCGAGGACGTTGGTGGCGTCCAGACGTCCGCCGAGGCCGGTTTCCAGGAGCAGGACGTCTGCGCCTTCTTTGCCCACTGCGCCCCCTTTACCCTCGTTTTCTTCGGCGAAGGCGAGGAAGGCGGCGGCGGTGGTCACCTCGAAGAAGGTGATGGGCTCCGGCCCGTTGGCCTCCTCGCAGCGCTCAAGCAGCGCGATCAGCGCGGCCTCGTCGATCAGCCCGCCGGCGAGGCGGATGCGTTCGTGAAAGCGCACGAGATGGGGCGAGGTATAGGCCTGTACCCGCCGTCCGCCGGCTTCCAGCATCGCCCGCAGGAAGGCCAGCAGAGAGCCCTTGCCGTTGGTGCCGGCGACATGGATCACCGGGGGAAGGCGCCGCTCGGGATGCCCCAGCCGTTCCAGCAGGCGCTCCACCCGGCCGAGAGAGAGGTCGATGATCTTCGGGTGGAGACGGGTCAGCCGCTCCAGCACCGCATCGCTGGTCTTGGAGTCAGGAGGCCGGGGGTGGGCGCCGCGCGCGGCGGCGGCCCCGTCAGGTCCGGACGTCACTGCCCTCTTCCGCCGGCACTGGCGGGATCTCCGGCTCCGGCTCGTCCTCCGGCGCGCCCTCGTCGCCCACCGGCAGGGTGACGACCTCGGCACTGGGGGTCTTGTCGCGCAGCAGTCCCAGGATCCGCGCCAGGGTGTCGCGCATCTCCGCGCGGGTCACCACCATGTCCACCATGCCGTGGTCCAGCAGGTACTCGGCGCGCTGGAAGCCGTCTGGCAGGGACTCGCGGATCGTCTCCTCGATCACCCGCTGGCCGGCGAAGCCGATGATGGCACCGGGCTCGGCCAGGGCCACGTCACCCAGCATCGCGAAGGAGGCGGAAACGCCGCCGGTCGTGGGATCGGTCAGCACGACGACGTAGGGCAGCCCCGCTTCCTTGACGATCTCCACCGCCGCCACCGAGCGCGGCATCTGCATGAGGGAGAGAATGCCCTCCTGCATGCGCGCGCCGCCGGATGCGGGAATGACGATCAGCGCGGCCTCCTGGAGCGCCGCCAGCCGCGCGGCGGCCAGCAGGCCCTCGCCCACGGCAATCCCCATGGAGCCGCCCATGAAGGCGAAGTTGAAGACGGCGATGACGGTGGGGTAGCCGCCCAGCGTGCCGTGGGCGACGATGATTGCCTCGTCGCCGTCGTTCTTGGCCTGGGCCTCGCGCAGGCGGTCGGTATAGCGCTTGCGGTCGCGGAAGCGCAGCGGGTCCAGCGGCACTTCCGGCAGCTCGATGGTCTTGAACGCGCCCTCGTCGAACAGCATCTCCAGGCGCCGGCGCGCGGAAATGCGCATGTGATAGCCGCAGTGCGGGCAAACCCGAAGGTTCGACTCCAGCTCGCGATGAAAGATCATCTGGCTGCAGCTCGGGCACTTTTCCCAGAGGTTCTCCGGCACGTCCGGCTTGGTCACCAGGGCGCGGATCTTCGGCCTGACGTAGTTGGTGATCCAGTTCATGAGGCGATACCTCCGGGGTTAGACTGTTAGGCCGCGCGGTTGCCGCGCACGCCGTCGGCCAGGGATTCGACGAAGGCCAGCACCTTGGCCACCAGCCCGGGCCTGGCCTTGCCGTCCGCGTCCAGCTCCGCCTTGATGGCGTCGACGATGGCCGAGCCGACGACGGCGGCGTCGGCGGCCTGGGAGATCGCGGCGGCGGCTTCCGGCGTGCGGATGCCGAAGCCGACGGCGATCGGCAGCTCGGTGTGGCGGCGCAGGCGCGCCACCGCTTCGCGCACATGGTCCACCGGCACCGCCTTGGTTCCGGTGATGCCCATGATGGAGACATAGTAGACGAAGCCGCTGGTGTTGCGCAGCACCACCGGCAGGCGCGCATCGTCGGTGGTGGGCGTGGCCAGGCGCACCCAGTGGATACCCGCTTTGAGCGCCGGCAGGCAGAGCTCCTCGTCTTCCTCCGGCGGCAGGTCGACCATGATCAGCCCGTCGACGCCCGCATCCTTCGCGTCGGTGACGAAGCGTTCGACGCCGTAGCTGTAGATGGGGTTGTAGTAGCCCATCAGGATGATCGGCGTGTCGGCATCGCCGGCGCGGAAGGCGCGCACGGTCTCCAGCGTCTTCGCCAGGGTCATGCCGGCCTTCAGGGCGCGCAGGCTGGAGGCCTGGATCGGCGGCCCCTCCGCCATGGGATCGGAAAACGGCATGCCGAGTTCGATCAGGTCGGCACCGGCGCCGGGCAGGCCTTTCACCAGTTCCAGCGCCGTCTCCGGGTCCGGATCGCCGGCGGTGACGAAGGTGACCAGGGCGCCGCGGCCCTCCGCCTTCAGGGCGGCGAAGCGCCGCTCGATTCTGCTCTCTGCGCTCACAGCTTCACACCCCTCAAAGCTTCACGCCGAGGGCTTCGGCCACCGTGAAGACGTCCTTGTCGCCGCGCCCGCACATGTTCATGACCAGCAGCGCATCGCGGTCCATCTCCGGCGCCAGCTTGCGCACATGGGCCAGGGCATGGGCCGGCTCCAGCGCCGGAATGATGCCCTCGACCCGCGAGCAGAGCTGGAAGGCCTCCAGCGCCTCTGTATCGGTGGCGGAGACGTATTCGGCGCGGCCGATGTCGTTGAGCCAGGAATGCTCCGGCCCGATGCCCGGATAGTCGAGCCCGGCGGAGATTGAATGGGCATCGATGATCTGGCCGTCGTCGTCCTGCAGCAGGTAGGTGCGGTTGCCGTGCAGCACGCCGGGGCGCCCGCCGGTCAGCGAGGCGGCATGCTCGCCGGTCGGGATGCCGCGTCCGGCCGCTTCGACGCCGACGATGCGCACCTCCTTGTCGTCGAGGAAGGGGTGGAACAGCCCCATGGCGTTGGAGCCGCCGCCGATGCAGGCGACCAGGGCGTCGGGCAGGCGGCCCTCGGCCTCGTTCATCTGCTCGCGCACCTCGCGCCCGATGACCGACTGGAAGTCGCGCACCATGGCCGGATAGGGGTGCGGTCCTGCGACCGTGCCGATGATGTAGAAGGTGTTCTCGACGTTGGCGACCCAGTCGCGCAGCGCGTCGTTCATGGCGTCCTTCAGCGTCCCGGTGCCGCTGGTCACCGGCTTCACCTCGGCACCCAGCAGCTTCATGCGGAAGACGTTGGGGGCCTGCCGCTCGATGTCGGTGGCGCCCATGTAGACCACGCAGGGCAGGTTGAAGAGCGCGCAGAAGGTGGCGGTGGCCACGCCGTGCTGGCCGGCCCCGGTCTCCGCGATGATGCGGGTCTTGCCCATGCGCCGGGCCAGCAGGATCTGCCCCAGCACGTTGTTGGCCTTGTGGGAGCCGGTGTGGTTCAGCTCGTCGCGCTTGAAGTAGAGCTTCGCGCCCTTGTCCGGGGCAGCCTCCTTGCGCAGCTCCTCGGTCAGGCGCTCGGCGAAGTAGAGCGGGCTCGGCCGCCCGACGTAGTGCTTGGCGTAGTAGTCGTACTCGCTCTGGAAGCTCGGGTCCTTTTGGGCGGCGGTGTAGGCGCGCTCGACGTCCAGGATCAGCGGCATCAGCGTCTCGGCGACGAAGCGGCCGCCGAAAAGCCCGAAGTGGCCGGCCTCGTCCGGGCCGGCGCGGAAAGTGTTCAGCGTTCCCATGGGGGACGTTCTGTCCTTGTTCGCAGCGTTTCTTAGTGATGAAGGGCGGAGATTGCCCCAAACGCGCCGCTGCCGCAATGCCCGCGCGCGCGCCGTTTCCGGCGGATTGCCGCCCCCGGGCGGCCCAGGGTCGGCGCGGCGGGGTCTGCTAGAGCGCTTTCGCTGCGGCGAGAAAGACCCTGATTTTTTCAGGGTTTTTCTCGCCGGGCGCATCCTCGACGCCGGAGGCGACGTCGAGCGCCGGCGCGGCGGTCGTGGCGACCGCCTCGGCCATGTTCTCCGACGTCAGGCCGCCGGCCAGCATCCAGGGCAGCGGCCAGGTCCGGCCCTTCAGGATCGACCAGTCGAAGGCCAGCGCATTGCCGCCGGGCAGCGCCTCTTTCATCTCCGCCGGCGGCTTGGCGTCGAACAGCAGGCGGTCGGCCACGGCGAGGAAGGGCTCGGCGGCCTCCAGGTCGCCGGCCTGGCGCAGCTTCACCACCTTCATCACCGGCAGCCCGAAGCGCGCCTTCACCGCGGCCACCCGTTCCGGCGTTTCGGACCCGTGAAGCTGCAGCAGGTCCAATGGGACTTCTTTCAGGATGGCCTCGATCGTAGCGTCGTCGGCATCGACCAGCAGACCTGTCTTGACGATGCCTTCCGGCACCCGGGCGGCCAGCACCGCCGCATCCCCCGGCGTCACCGCGCGGGGGCTTGGCGGATAGAAGTTCAGCCCGATAAAGGCCGCGCCGGCCTGCACCGCCGCGTCCATCGCCTCCGGCGTCGAGATGCCGCAGATTTTTACGTCAACGCTCATTTCCCATCCGGTCGCTTGGCTCCTGGGCGCCGGATTAGGGCGACTGACGGCAGCAGAGTCAACCGCCTGGTCTAATCGAATACCGCCAGCGTTCGGTCATCCGGTTCGCTCTGCCAGCCAGTGATGTGCCGATAGACGAAAGCGAAGACAGCAAGCTTCACGGCGTAGCTTGCGTAGTTGCCCAGTGTTGCCGGCAGCGCGAGCACCGCCGCCGGTGCCCGGAGATCGCCCACCATGTCGTAGGAGGTCTCGGTGAGGAACGAACCGAGAGACGTCAGGCAGACCGAGGTGAAGGTCAGAAAGGCAAACATCTTCATCAGCGTTGACCATCCGATCATCCGCCAGGCCCAGAGAGGCCCGCCCGGCTGCCGCACAGCCAGGGCACAAAACGCCAATGCCAGGCTGTAGTGGAAAAGGTCGATGGCCAGGGCCGTCGAGAGGGTCAACAAGGGGCCGGCGGCTTCTCCGAGGGCCGGCCATTGCGACAGCATGGCCTCAGTGACGTCTTCGTGAGCCAGGAGTGCCAGGTAGATCACCAGCATGTAGCCGAAGAAGATCGAATGCGCGCGGCTCCAGCGCGGCAACCACTGCACCTTTCGTCCACTGGGCGACAGCAGGAACGACAACCAGGCGACTGCGAAAAGGGTCGTCATCGCATTGTCAACACCGACCGCAAGGGCGGACAGCGCAAAACGGTCTGCCGGGATGTATGGCAGCAGCGAAAAACCAGCGACCGTGATCAAAACCGGCATCGCCAGCGCCTTTAGAAGCGGAATGAAGTCTCGGAGCAATGCCGAAAGGCCCGCTTTTGCCATTGCCATAAACGGCGGACTCTTCTGGTTCGCCGAGGTCACCGAGCCATTCACTCGAAGCGCTCCAGGATTTCCTGCTGGTTGCCGGCCCAGCCGGTCAGGCTTTGGAGGGCGTGGACGAAGGCGGCGGCGGACACACCGTAGAGGACGTACGTCAGGGCCTGCTCCGCCGCCAGGCCGATCCAGAAGGACGCGCCGCTGGCCGTTTCGGCCAGGAGAGCGGGCAGGGCGTCGGGAAAGAAGATCTGCGTCAGGACAATGCCGATCACCGCTGCGCCAAAGATCGGGGTGGCGATCAGCGCGAAGACGACGAGCAGCCGCCATCCGTTCCCTCTGGTCTGACGCCAGGAGGTTTCGAGCCGGCCGGGCTCGTCGATGGAGATCCAGAGGAAGGCAAAGGCGAAGCGGATGTTCAGGTAGAACGCAAGGACCAGCAGGAGGACGGCAAGGATGATCTGCGCGGTCGATCCCAACCCCTGCTCAGGCAGTTCGATGACGAAAAGGGCGGGGAAGGACAAGGCGCCCAAAAACCAGGCGTAGCCCAGGTAGGGGGCCAGCCGCCGGCCCGGACGGGGCAGCAGGCGCGGCCGGGCGTCCGGCGTTCCGAGCAGCAGGTGCCGGTACCAGGCCACCTGAAAGACCGCCGCGATCATGATGTCCAGCAGACTGTGCAGCATGGTGAGGCTGCGCCGCTCCGGCGCATCGGCCATGACCGCTGCGACAAGAAGCGACAGCGCGAGAGGCAGCGCTGCCGCCGTCAGGAAGGCCCGGAAGTTGCGCGCGGTTTCGCCAAAGCCGGCCCGCACGGCCGGCCAGATCGCAAGTTTGAGCGGCGGCAAAACGGCGTTGTCGGATGCACTCATTCGAAGCGTCCGATGAAGGCTTCCTGCGCTTCGTTCTCATGGACGTAAGTGCGCAGGAAAAAGCTGGCGCCCAGCGCCATGGCGGCGAGTGCGACAACGGCAGAGGGAAGCTGCAGCAGGCGCCAGGTCAGGAGAAACTCGAACGACGGCCAGCCGCGTGCTCTATAGACCGTTTCAAGCGTCCGCGGATCCAGATAGAGACTGTCGACGTGGCCCTGCAAGACTGTCATGGCGTAGACCGGCAGCCAGAACAGCAGCGCCCAAAGCGTGACGAGCCTCAGGGCCTGTCCCTTCGTCAAGCGCAAAGCCGCCGTGAGGCGCAACGGCTCACCCGCCGCCGCGGCTGCAAACAGTGGCGCCAGGCGCCCGACGATGAGGACTTCGAGAAGCACGGCAAAGACCACAGTGACAAGACCAAACACCAGGTAGAACATCTGCCACCATTCAAGCGTTTCGGTCAGGCCCATGTCGCTCGGTAAGATCAGGTCGGTGAAGCCGTACAGCATTGCGTAGTGAGTCAGAATCACCACCGCTAAGGTGGTCAGCGAACTGATCATCAGGAGCGGTGCAAGCGCGACGACGCGCGGGTCGCGCCGCGACCAAAACAGGGTCGGCCGGACGTCCCGCTGCTTTCTGGCAGCGATGAGGAACTGGATCCAGTGACTGCAGAAGACCATGACTGCGATGAGAAGCAGACCCTGCTCGATGATCAGGTCCAGGCGTCCTCTTTGCATCGGTGCGAGGAGGTAGACGGGATGCACCTGGGCTGCGGCCCGCAGCAGCATCGGATAGAGCGCGATGTTGAGGACCGGCAGCAGTAGGTACAGCAGCAGCGGAAAGGCCGCGATCCTGGCGAACGGCCAGAGGTTCGCGAACAGCGTCGCGTAGGCTTCGGCGATGGTGGGGCCGAGAGGGATCTTCCGGCGAAGCAAAGAGGCTACATCCGCTACTCAAAGCGCTGCAGGACGTTGCGGTCGGGGGCGGGAACCCAGCCGGTGGTGCTGCGGAAGGCGAAGGCCAGCAGCGCGAAGAGGGCGGCCTGATGCAGGAAGATGGTCGCGTGATAGAACAGGAACGCGATGAGCTGCCAGCCCGGACTGTCCGACCAGCTCGGGCTGTAGAACCACAGCAGCCAGGGCCCCAGCACCGCGATCACGGCGATGAGGAAGAGGCGCCCGGCCAGCGGCTGGGTGTGGCGCCAGGACTCGGCAAAGCCGTAATGCTCGTCCACCGCCACCGCCGGCAGCACGAAGGAGAGGCGCAGCTGGATGTAGAACAGCGGCAGGTAGACCGCCCAGTAGACCAGGTCGTCCGAAAGCAGACCGGTGCCTTCCCCGTCCTCGAAGGGGGCATTGAAGGAGTCTGCCTGCGGTCCGCCCTCGGGGGCCGTTTCCATGGCGCCGAGACCGCCTGCCTCCAGCCAGAGCTGCAGGAAGACCAGCGGCAGGGTGATGAGGGAGATCAGGAAGTTGAACTTCAGGAAGGTCCAGTGGCGCTCGCCGAAGTTGGAGAACACGGTCAGCGGCTGGGCCGCCGGACCCAGCAGCAGAAGGCGCAGCCAGGGCACGCCCAGCATGGTGGTGGGGACCGCCAGGAAGAGATACCAGAGCACGTAGGCGCTGGGAGACTGTATCTGGGTGCTGGCGATCACGAGAAAGATGATCGACAGGGCAACCGGCAGGGAAAGGCACCACAGCAGGGACCCGGCGTGGCGGTACAGCGCGCTGTAGACCTCGGCGACTGTGGCTGCAAAGGGGAGCGGCCCGGTGGCTTCCTGCGGCGGCTCGCTGCTGATCATTCAAAACGCTCCAGAATATCCTTGCGCGCGGTCTGGCCGAGACCCGTCAGTTCGCTGTAGGCCAGCGAGAACACGGTGATGATCACGGCAAAGCCTCCAAGCTGAAGGACTGACCAGACCGAAGCTATCACAGTCCACACGATCCAGTGCGTCTGATCCGAAGTGCCTTCGGACGGCAGGAACCCGATTGCCGCCTCCAGTCTGAAGAGAAGCACGATCATGAGGCCGGTTGCAGCCGTCACGGACACGCTGGCTGCGACGGCGGCACCGTAGAGCGGCCGGCTTTGGCCCGCCGTCAGCCGCCAGGACTGCCGCAGGCTGCAGCGCTGGCCCAAGGCCGTTGCCGGGAACACGAGTGAGAGCCTGGAGGCCGGATACCCCAGGGCAAGGCAGGCCAGGATGACGACGATGACTCCGGGCAAAGAGAAGACTGCCCATGGGATCCAATAGACGTCGGAGAACGGACTTATCCCAAACAACGCACCATAGTAGGCGGCGACGATCAACAGCAGCGGCAGGAGGACCAGGGCCCCCACAAGAGCTGCATAGCCGAGAGTGACGCCCAGACACCGCAGCGTTACCGAGGCGCCCGGGGCTGCTGCGCCCAAGTCCAGCAAGAGGCGCCGGTGCCAGAGGATACTGAGCAGGATGTAGGGCAGAAAGCTGGCCAGGTGGAGCGGCAACTCTGTGCGCGGATCGGATTCAACAAGAAAGAGGCCGAGCATTCCCAGGGCGAGCGCCAGACCGAGCGGCAACGCAAGCACTTTCGCGAAGCGCAAGGGCCGGGAGAAGACTTCCCGGTAGGCGCCGCCGACCAGTTTGCCGATCGCCAGCCGCTCCTGGGCTGCGGGGTCGGCCGCGATCTGGCTCACTCGAAGCGTTCCAGGATGTCTTCGCGCGCCGCGCCCCAGCCGCTGAGCCGGGAAAAGGCGTAGGCATAGGCGCCGGTGAGGAGCCCGAAGCCGAGATATGCGAGGACGGTGCTCACGAGCACGCCGGGAAGGGCGGCGAGCACGATGTCCCCCAGGCCGGCGGCGGTGGCCTGTTCGATCAGCACCGCTTCCGAGACGCCGGTGCCGATGTGGATCTGCTGGCCGGTGATTGCCGAGGCAATACCGCCGATCACAGCAAGCAGGATGCAGAGAACACCGAAAACGGCGAAGAGCTTCAGCGCCTGTGCCCCGCGGGCTGCGCGCCAGGCGTTGCCCAGGCCCCAGTGGTGACCGATGGCGATGGCCGGAAAGATCAGGCTGAGGCGCGCGGCGACGTAGAGCAGAAGCAGGCCGGCCAGCAATCCGACCCCGAAAATCCAGTTGCCTGCCTGCAGCGTTCCTCCCGCGAAGCTTCTTGGGTTCCCCGCATAGATGAGGCCGACGACGACGGCAGCCATAAGGGCCGCCAGAACGCTGACAAGGATGATCATCAGAATGCTGTAGCCGAAATAGCGCCAGCCGCGGCCGTCCAGGAGGGGACGCGGCAGCAGCCGCGGCTCTTCATTCAGCAGAAGCGCGCGATTGAGAGCCACGCCCAGGACCGCATAGGGCAGCAGTTCGACGACGGTGAAGGCAAGGTCGAGCAGCGGGAGCGTCAGGATCACCGGGATCGACAGGACCGCCAGGGTGAGCGACGCTGCAAAGGGCAGCAGCGCCGCCCTGACGAAGCGGCTGAAGCCGGCGAAGACGCAGGCGAAGGCAGCGGCCAGCGCGGCGCCGAAGCGGATCTGCCGGCGCCCTTCCGCCAGCTCGTCGTGACTCATGGAGCGGCCCTCTCCCCGTTTCGGTCTCCCCCAACCGGAACGATAGCAGGTGCCGTCTCATTCGACCAAGACAAAGCCCTGGGGCAGGCTGCTGTCGTGAGGTGAAAGGGCGGAGCCTTGGCGCGGGGGCGCTCAGTCGAAGCGCCTCAGCACCTCCTCGCTCGCCTCGCTCCAGCCGCTGAACTGGGCGTAGACCTTGGCGACCGCGGCTGCGACAAGGGCGAAAGCGATGTATTGGACCGCCAGGGAGAAGATCATGGTCGGTCCGAAGAAAAGCACCATGGCGCCAAAGTTCAACGACCCGTCCTGGCCGGTCAGGCCGCCGCCGGGCTGCCCGACATCGAGCATCGAGACGAACAGGCCGGTGAGGAAACTGCCGAAGAGCATGACCGCGGCGATAACCGGAAGCACGACCAGGATCATGGCCGCGAAGAACCGCAGGCTGTTGCCGCGGGTCATGCGCCAGGACCCGGCAAGGCCCAGCCGCTGATCGACGCTGACCGCGGGAAACACCAGCGCCAGGCGCAGCGAGATGTAGAGCATTAGGAAGTAAAGCAGGAAACTTGCCGGGACCAGCCAGAGCACCTGGGCCGTCAGAGCCATCGGATCCAGATCCGCCACGGCTTCTCCGGCGAGGAAGGCGATACCGAAGCTTGCGGCGAAGAGCAGCAGGAACGGCAGGATGAACAACAGCGCGTGGACCAGCAGGTAGCCGAAGTAGGTCCAGGTCCGCCTGCCGAACAAAGGCCTGGGTATTGCCCCGCTGCGCCGCCCGATCAGGACGATGCGGCCCCAGGCGATCCCGAAGATGACGAGGGGCAGAAGGCCGAGAAGCTGAACGGCGACGTCCAGGGCAAAGTGGATGTTCTCTACGGCAAGCGCGAAGATGGCGATCGCGATGCCGAGGACAAAAGGCAGCGCCGCTGCCTTGCAAAGCGGCCAGAAGCCTCCGAACACGGCTCCATAGGCGCCACTGACGGTGGCCGCAATGCCCAGCTTGGGCCGCGGCGGCTGAGTTTCCTGCAGGGTCAAGTCTCGGATCCTTAATGCGCTAAATCAATCAATGGATAAATCTGCGAAGTCTTATTCTATCAAAAGAGGAGGACGGCAAGAGAAAGACCGGCTCTGACAGGTCTTGGCACCCGAGTCTTGGCACCCGAGCGGGCGCCCGATCACACGTCCGGCGCGCTCATCGCGGTGTCATGCCGGGTTCACGCGTTCCGGGCCATCATCACCCACGGCGATGTGTCGGGGCGGAGATGGCGACGGTTCAGGACGTCTCGTCGTTTTCCCTGCCGGCGGGGGGCTGGGTGCTTGGCAGGTTGCCGGTCGTGCCGGGCACCCAGCCGGTGCAGGTGCGGAAGGCAAAGCTGAGCAGGGTGAAGACCACGGCGAAGGCGAGGAAGTTGGCGACCGCCTGGATCAGGTTGAACACGATGACACCCAGGATCGAGGGCGGCTCGCTCGGGCTTACGGCAGCCGCCGGCCCTTCCGCAGGCATCTCCTCCCCCGGCATCGGCACCGTCGGAACCAGGTCCGCCATGGACAGCCCGAAGAACAGCTGCAGGAGAACGAGGGAGATGGCGATCTGCGCGACGGTGAGCGGCAGCGCGACCGCGGCGAGGGCGGCGGTCAGGCGCAGCCCCTGGCCGGCAGTGTGCTGCCAGGAGAGGCCGAGCCCGTAGGTCTCCCCGGCCGCCGCGGCCGGCAGAACGAAGCCCAGGCGCGCCAGGGCGTAGATCATGCCGGCAAACATCACCAGCAATACCAGGATCACGCCCGGCCCAACCTGTCCCGCGGGTCCCATCAGGCCGAAGATCGCGGCAAGCACGGAGCCGATGAACGTCAGCGGAACCGCCATCAGCATCATGGTGAGCGCAAGGAAGGCACTGAAGCCGAAAAAGCGCCAATGGACCTCGCCCCAGGAGAGACTCTTGGCCGGCAGGGCCGCGGGACCGAAGAGGATAATCCGGCACCAGTTCACCCCGAAGTGACAGGTGGCGGCGAAGCTCACCAGGATCAGGAAGAAACTGACGCCACCGCCCGCAGGCAGAACCAGCGAAATGATCCAGGCTCCGATCAACAGAGCCACGGCACCCTTGGCGGCTTGCGCGACCAGGGCCAGACGGCCGAAGACGGCGGCGAAACTGGCCATGACCGTGGCCGCGATGGGAACCTCGGCGACCGGTCCGGACGGGGGGGATTGCTGTGCCGCCATGCGCTACCCGGCCTGCGCCTTTTCGGAACGGCCGGCCGTGTCGGCGGCGCTTCGGCTGCCTTGTCCGGCGTCTGCGGCCACCTCTTCGACAATGCGCTGGGCCGCGGCGCGCGGGTCGCCGGCGGCATTGATCGGACGGCCGATGACGATGTGGTCGGCGCCGGCGGCGATGGCCTGCGCAGGCGTCATGACCCGCTTCTGGTCGCCGCTGGCCGCCCAGCTCGGCCTGATGCCGGGGACGACCAGCAGAAAGCCCGGCCCGCAGGCTTCGCGCAGCGCCACAATCTCCTGCGGTGCACACACCACGCCGTCCAGGCCGCTGTCCTGTGTAAGGCGGGCCAGCCGCAGCACCTGGTCCGCGGCGGGGCCGCGCTGCCCGACCTCCTCCAGGTCGGCGGCGTCGAGGCTGGTGAGCACCGTGACGCCGATCACCTTCGGCCGCTCGACGCCCAGGTCCTCGGCGGTCTCCCGCGCGGCCTGTGCGGCGGCCTGCATCATGGCCCGCCCGCCGGAGGCATGGACGTTCAGGATGGCCGGGCGCAGGTGCACTGCGGCCCGGACCGCGCCGGCGACGGTGTTCGGGATGTCGTGGAACTTCAGATCCAGGAACAGCGGTGCCCCGCCGGCAGCCAGGCGGACCCCGTCGGGTCCCTGGGCGGTGAACAGCTCCTTGCCGATCTTGACTCCGCCGACGACGCCCAGCACGGCCTTGGACAGCGCCGCCGCGCGTTCGATGTCGGGTGTGTCCAGAGCGGCAAAGATACGATCCTGCGGGGCGATCGTGCCGTCTTGTGATGGTGTGGTCATAAGCTCTACCTAGCAGAGCCGCGCGCGCTCGGCCAGAGGCAGTGAGTGGCCTCGGCGATGCCTTCTGCCGCCGCCGGCATCAGTCCTCTTCAAGCCGGCCGCCGCGCCCCTCGGCCCAGTCGCGGAAAGCCTCGAAAGGGCGCTCGCCGGTCGCGGTCTTCGCCAGTTCCTCGCCCATGACAGCGCCGAACTTGAACATATGGCCGCTGCAGCCGCCGATCACCGTGACCCCGCCGTTGCGTTCGGCAACGAAGCGCTCGTCGGGGGAGACGCCGTAGGGACAGACGCGCCCGCGCAGGATCGTGTAGTCGTCGAAATCCCTCAGCACATCGCGAAAGGCGGCGGCGACCGCGGCTGCTTCGTCCTTGCCCAGCGACTCCAGACTGTCCGGGTCGCCCGGCCGGCGGTGAGTGCCGCTGCCGAACTTCAGCTCGCTTCCCTCCGCCGGCGGCGCGGCGTAGATGTCGGCGGCATTGGAAAGATGAACCATCGCCGGGGCGGCGGCCCAGGCCTCCGCATGGTGTTCCGGCGGCTCCAGATAGGCGACGACCTGGCGGTGCGGCACGGCGCGGCGGGCCAGCTCCGGGAACAGCTTGGCGGTCCAGGCGCCGGCGGCGACGACGATGGCTTCGGCGCTTTCGCGGCTGCCGTCGTCCAGGCTCACGCAGCCGGCGGCGGGGTCGACGCTGACGATCCGGGTCTCTTCGCGCAGGCGAACGCCCCGCTGGCGCAGATAGCGGATCAGGGACTCGACGATACGGTCCGCGAACAGCAGGCCGCCGCGGCGGTTGAACAGGCCCCAGGCCTCCTGCGGTACGGTCAGGAAGGGATAGCGCGCATGGATGTCGCCGGCATCGAAGGTTTCATAGTCGAGCCCCAGCGCATCGAGGGTGACGCGGGAGAGATCGGTCCAGTCGTTTTCCTCCGTTGAGACCGCAAGGCTGCCGATCTCTGCATAGGGGGTCTCGCCGAGGTCGTCCCACAGGCGGTCCCAGGCCGCCAGGGCGTCGATCACCATGGCGCAATACCCCCGCTGATCGGCATAGGGCAGGCGGATCAGACGGTGCTGGTCGTAGGAGGCGCCGCCCTCGTGCGGCAGGGGTCCCTGCTCGAAGAGCACGGGGTCATGGCCCTGGCGCACGAGAGCCCAGGCCGTTGCCAGGCCGACGATGCCGCCGCCGACGACCAGTACTTTCATGGCAGCACCTTCATAGCAGTACCTTCATGGCAACATCTTCATGGTATGGCCTTCATGGTATCGCCTTTAGGGGCTCCGCCTTCGCGTGACCGGTCCCCCTCCCTGGAGCATGCCTGCCCCGGGGGTGGCCCGGCCAGCAGGAATTCCGGCCAGCGGGAAATGCGGCCAGCGGGAAATGCGATCAGCCCCGCTCGTGCACCAACTGGGCGGCCGCCAGGTCTTCGATCGCGGTACCGACCGACTTGAAAGCCGTGATCTGATCGTAGAAGCGCCGGCCGCTGCGCTCGCCGCGGGTCAGTTCGAACAGATCGCCGGCGATGTCCTCTTCGCTCAGCGTTCCCGCCTCTATGGCGAGCAGGATGTCCCCGGCTTCGCTGAGCGCCCCGGCGCGGGTGTCGACGAAGACCCTTGCCCGTTCCATGACCCGATCATCGCTCTCGCGCATGTCCGGGCGGAAGGCGCCGACCAGATCCAGGTGCTGGCCGGGCTGCAGCCAGTCGCCGTGGATCAGCGGGTCGCGGCTCAAGGTGGCGCAGGAGATCACGTGGGCACCGCGGGCCGCCGCTTCCAGATCGTCGGTCGCCTCCACCCGGAAATCCCGGCGGTTGAGCCGCCGGGCCAGCTTCTCGGCCTTGTCCGGATTGCGCCCCCAGATCAGCACGTTGCAGATCGGCCGCACAGCGGCGTGGGCCATGATCAACTGCGGCGCCATGGCGCCGGTGCCCACCATCAGGAGCCGTTCGCTGTCCGGCCGCGAGAGGTATTTCGCCGCCAGAGCCGATGCGGCGGCGGTTCGCTTGACCGTCAGCGTCGGACCGTCGACCAGCGCCAGCGGCGAGCCGGTCTTGCCGTCCAGCAGGACATAGATGCCCATGACCGCCGGCAGGCTGCGGGCGCCGTTGTCGGGAAAGATGGTGACCATCTTGACGCCGACGTGGCGGTCCACCTGCCAGGCGGGCATCAGCAGCAGCGTGCCGGTGCTGGCGCCGGTGACCTCGACGTCGTGGTGATGGCGGACCGGGACCTTGATGTCGCGCCGGAAGGCCTGTCGGAGTCGCTCGATCAGGCTCGGATAGTCCAGGGCCGCTTCCACCTCCGCCGAGGAGATGATCCGCATTACGGGCTTCCGGCTGCCGCGGGAAGCCTCGGGGTCTGGTCGGCGGCGGGGGAGGATGAGGGGGCCGCCGGGGCGGGCGACGGCAAGCCGGCGGCGCCCGGCGCACCCTGGGCGGCGGTGCTGCGCTTCAGGTTTGTCAGCTCGCGCTCCAGCACGGCGGCGCGCTGCTGGGCCTGGCGGGCGCGGGCGCGCGCCGCGCCGAAGCGCAGCCACATCAGAAAGGCGCCGACGACGAAACCGAACAGGAGGCAGGCCAGGACGACAAGGGAAAAAGGCAGTGCCTGCTGGATCTCAAACGGCCAGAAATCGATCACCACCGGGTCGCGGTTGGCCACGGTGAAGACGATAAACACCGGGGTCAGCAACAAGGTCATGAACCAGAAGATGTACCGCACGGCAGAACCACCCAACCTTTCGGAAGCTCAAGCCCTGCAGTCTAGAGCATGTCCGCGTGCTTCGCGAGACCGTCGTGGACGGGCGAAAGCGCTTGCGGCAACGCTACACCGGTGCGGGCCTGATGCCGGCGTTCCAGGACGCCGGCACCGGAACCGTTTCAGCCCTCGCGCCCGTTCAGGCGTTCGCGCAGCTGTTTTCCGGTCTTGAAGAACGGCACGTGTTTCTCCGAGACGTTCACCGCAGCGCCGGTGCGTGGATTACGCCCGATCCGCGCTTCGCGCTTCTTCACCGAGAAGGCGCCAAAGCCTCTGAGCTCGACCCGGTCCCCCCGGGAAAGCGCTTCGGAGATCTCATCGAAAATCGTCGTAACAATACGTTCCACATCACGATGATAGAGATGCGGATTCAAATCAGCGATATGCTGGATCAATTCCGATTTCGTCATAACGACACATTTCCCCTCCCGACCGCGGCAATGGTCGGGTGTCCCCTGCCCGTTTGCCTCCCGCAGCTCGCCGATCCGCACCGCTGTTCTCTCAAGGCTATTGCGCCTTGTTGTGCTCTGGCATCCCTGCCAACCAGACTGCGGCGACGGAACCCGCGCTGCCCTTGAGCGCTGCCTTCCGGCGGTTTTCATCTCAAGTACCCAAAACGTTGCCAGAGGACGCGCACGGCGTCAAGGTAAGTCTTTCAGAACAAAGGTTTTTTTGCTGCGTCCCTTGGTCTGTCCCGCGGAGACCGCGGCCTTCCAAAGAAAATGCGGCCCGCCGGGGATCGGCGGGCCGCAAGACAAGTCTTACGAAACGGTTGGGCCGCTGCCGGCTCAGCCGTCCTTCTTTTCCTCGCCTTCGGCCTTGGCACGGGCCTCGGAGATGGCGGCGCCCAGGATGTCGCCCAGGCTGGCGCCCGACTCGGTGGAGCCGTACTCCGCCACAGCTTCTTTTTCCTCGGCGATCTCGCGCTGCTTGATCGACAGGGCGATCTTGCGTGTCTTGGGATCGATGGCGGTGATCCGCGCGTCGACCTTCTCGCCGATGGCAAAGCGGCTGGGCTGCTGCTCGCTGCGGTCACGCGACAGCTCGGCCTTGCGGATGAAGCCGATGGCGCCGTCGCCGATCTGCACCTCGATACCGTTGTCGACGACCTGGTGCACCGTGCAGGTGACCACGTCGCCCTTCTTCAGGTTCTCGGTGGAGCCGGCGAAGGGATCGTCGCCGAGCTGCTTGATGCCCAGGCTGACGCGCTCCTTCTCCACATCGACGTCCAGCACCTTGACCTTGACGCTGTCGCCCTTGCTGTACTGCTTGACCGCTTCCTCGCCGGAAAGGCTCCAGTCGAGATCGGAGAGGTGAACCATGCCGTCGATCTCGCCCGGCAGGCCGACGAAGAGACCGAACTCGGTGATGTTCTTGATCTCGCCTTCCAGTTCGCTGCCCGAGGCATGGCTTTCCAGGAAAGCCTCCCAGGGGTTCGAACCGCACTGCTTCAGGCCCAGGCTGATGCGGCGCTTCTGCTCGTCGACGTCGAGGATCATGACCTCGACCTCCTGAGAGGTAGAGACGATCTTGCCCGGATGGACGTTCTTCTTGGTCCAGCTCATCTCGGAGACGTGGACCAGGCCCTCGATGCCGGCCTCGAGCTCCACGAAAGCACCATAGTCGGTGATGTTGGTGACGCGGCCCATGAACTTGGTGCCCACCGGGTACTTGGCGCCGACGCCTTCCCAGGGATCGGCCTCAAGCTGCTTCATGCCCAGGCTGATGCGCTGGGTTTCGGAGTTGAAGCGGATAACCTGGACGTTCACCTGCTGGCCGATGGACAGCACCTCGGTCGGGTGGTTGATGCGCTTCCAGGAGATGTCGGTGACGTGCAGCAGGCCGTCCACACCGCCGAGATCGACGAAGGCGCCGTAGTCGGTGATGTTCTTCACCACACCCTGGAGGACCTGGCCCTCCTTCAGGTTGGCGACCAGCTCGGAGCGCTGCTCGGCGCGGGTTTCCTCCAGGACGGCGCGGCGGGAGACCACGATGTTGCCGCGCGAGCGGTCCATCTTGAGGATCTGGAAAGGCTGCGGCGTGCCCATCAGGGGGCTGACGTCGCGCACCGGGCGGATGTCCACCTGGCTGCCGGGCAGGAAGGCCACGGCGCCGGAAAGGTCGACGGTAAATCCGCCCTTCACGCGGCCGAAGATGGTTCCGGTGACGCGCTCGTTGCTGTCGAAGGCTTTGGCAAGCTGGGTCCAGGCTTCCTCGCGCTTGGCCTTCTCACGGCTCAGCATGGCCTCGCCGTTCTTGTTCTCCATGCGCTCGAGGTAGACCTCCACCTCGTCGCCGACTTTCATCTCCGGCACCTGGCCGGCTTCGGCGAATTCTTTCAGCGCGACGCGGCCCTCCGACTTCAGGCCGACGTCCACAATGGCGGAGTCGCCTTCGATCGATACGATCGTACCGCGCAGGACCTTGCCTTCAAGGGAGTCGTCAGTGCCAAGGGATTCATCAAGGAGGGCGGCAAAACTCTCACCCGCCGCCGGGGCATTCTCGCTGGCTGCTTCAGCCATTCGGTTCGTCCTTTCTCGTCTCTGCACTATCCAGGCCGGGCGGTTGCACCCGCCGGTCTTCCCGGGACCATCCCGGGCACCACTCTAGTTTTGCAAAACTCCGTGGGACGCGGCTGGGTTTTCCGCGTGATCCTCTACGTCCTGTCGGATCCATCCCCAAAATCAGCGATCCGCACGGCCGACCCTGACGCTCTGCGACTGCGCTGGGGCCGGTCCCTAGGTGGCGGGGCCGGGCAGCTTCAGACGCTTTTCGATCTCGGCCATCGCGGCTGCGAAGGCCTGGTCGGCATCCATCTCGCTGGTATCGAGCCGCAAGGCATCTGCCGCGGCCTTTAACGGGGCGGTCGCCCGCCCGCTGTCGCGCGCGTCCCGTTCGCGCAAGTCCTGCAAAACGCGGGCGTATATACTCTTCTCCCCGCGTTCAAGCAACTCTTTATGGCGCCGCTGGGCGCGGGCCTCCATGGAGGCTGTTAGGAACAATTTCACATCCGCATCGGGACAGACCACCGTCCCGATGTCGCGACCGTCCAGGACCGCCCCGCCCCGCGGCCCTTCGGGGCCCGCCGGCGGCTCTGCCGCAAAGCGGTGCTGGAAGGCCAACAGGGCCTCGCGCACGGCCTGATTGGCGGCAACCTTGGAGGCCGCCTGCCCGACCGCCTCGCGGCGCAGATCGCCGCGCTCCAGGTCCGCCGGGGTCAGCGCGACCGCCGCGGCGACCGCCGCGTCATGGTTCTCCGGGTCGTCGCCGGCGGCCAGCACCTTGGCGGCCACCGCGCGGTAGATGGAGCCGGTGTCCAGGTAAGCGAAGCTGAGGGCCGCGGCCAGCCGCCGCGCCAGGGTGCCCTTGCCGGCAGCCACCGGTCCGTCGACAGCGATGATCATAGGACGGGGGTCATTGCCCGCTGTATCGCGCGGCGACTGCAGCCTGCGCGGTGCTCTTGTGGACCCGGTTCAGACATCGCCCAGCTGCGCGCCCAGGCCTTGCATCAGGGCGGTGAAGTCCGGAAAGGAGGTGGCGATCGGCGTGGCGTCGTCGATCTGCACGGGCCGCTCGCTGGCCAGCCCAAGGACCAGGAAGCTCATGGCGATGCGGTGGTCCAATTCGGTCTGGATCGGCTGGTTGTTGCCGCCCGGCGGCCGACCGTTCACCCCGTCGACCACCAGGCTGTCGGGCCCTTCCTCGACGGTCACACTGCAGAGGGTAAGGCCGCGGGCGACGGCGGCCAGGCGGTCGCTTTCCTTGACCCTCAGTTCTCCGAGCCCCTGCATCACGGTGCGCCCCTCCGCGGCCGCCGCCGCCATGGCCAGCACCGGGTACTCGTCGATCATCGAGGGCGCGCGCTCGGCGGGCACGGTGACGCCGTGCAGGGCGGAGCCGCGCACCAGCAGATCGGCGACCGGTTCGCCGCCCACCTCCCGCGCGTTCTCGATGGAAATGTCGCCGCCCATCTCCTGCAGGGTGGTGACCAAGCCGCTGCGCTGCGGGTTCATGCCGACCCCCGGCAGGCGCACCTCCGATCCCGGCAGCAGCAGGGCCGCCACCAGCGGGAAGGCCGCCGAAGAGGGGTCGGCCGGAAC
The DNA here is from genome assembly GCA_001657395.1 of Rhodospirillales bacterium BBD 1991-14. GTDB lineage: Bacteria > Pseudomonadota > Alphaproteobacteria > Kiloniellales > Kiloniellaceae > Pelagibius. The sequence goes on from LYSY01000002.1 coordinate 590,389, forward strand.
CACGACGGGCTTTCCGGTCAGCTCCGGCTGGCCGGAAAGCACGATCTCGTGGGCGCTGCCGTTCGCCAGCGCGATCTCGTTCTGGCGCAGGTTCGCGCCGAAGTAGGCCAGCATGCGTTCGCTATGGTCGCGCGTCGCCTCCCGTTCCACCACCCGGGTCTCGCCGGGGGCGTTGAGGCCGGCCAGCAGCACCGCCGACTTCACCTGGGCCGAGGGCACCGGCAGCTCATAGTCGAGCGGCAAGGGGTCGCGGCTGCCCACCACGGTCACCGGCAGGCGCCCGCCTTCGCGCGCGATGAAGGTGGCGCCGCAGGCCGAGAGCGGATCGGTCACCCGCGCCATCGGCCGGCTGCGCAGGGAGGCATCGCCGGTAACCACGGCGGTCAGCGGATGGCTCGCCAGGATGCCCAGCAGCAGCCGCGCCCCGGTGCCCGAGTTGCCCATGTCGATGACGTTTTCCGGTTCGCTCAGACCGCCGATACCGCGCCCCCAGATGTGCCAGCGCCCGGCCTCGTCGCGCTCGATCTCGGCGCCCAGGGCGCGCATCGCCTCTGCAGTGCAGAGCACGTCTTCGCCCTCCAGCAGGCCATCGACCGTGGTCTCGCCACAGGCGAGCGCCCCCAGCATGAGCGCGCGGTGCGAGATCGACTTGTCGCCCGGCAGCCGGACCGTGCCGGTCAGGGCATCACTCGGTTGCGCCGTCATAGGATGCACCGCCGCGTGCTCGCCTGTTGCACCGTGGGCTTGCAAGCTTTGGGGTTGCACTTGAACGTCTTCCTCTATCGTGCGCCACGTGTCGCGGTTCGATGCCGGGAGGTGCGCTGCCGCCGAGACGCTATGACCTGCCCCCGGGAGCATCACCGAATTACCTTTTGACAGCGATGCACGATCATGGCAATTGCCAAACCCGGGACCAGACATTCAGAAGATCCTTGGAGGACGCGCTGGTGGCTAATCCGAAGTGGGGGACCAAGCGCATCTGTCAGAGTTGTGGGGCGAAGTTCTACGACCTGCGGAAATCACCGATCATCTGCCCCTCCTGTGGGGTGGAGTTCGATCCTGAAGCTCTGTTGAAGTCGCGCCGTCCGCGCTCGGCGCCGAAGCCCGAGCCTGCGCCGAAGGCGAAGGCGAAGGCGAAGAAGGCTGCCCCTGAGGGTGACGAGGAGGCGGCGGAGGACGACGACATCGACCTCGAAGACGCCGAGGCCGATGCGATGATCAAAGAGGCGGGCGACGACGAGGACGAGGACTTCATCGAAGACACCTCGGACCTGGGCGACGACGACGACATGGCTGAGGTCGTGGTGAAGGAAGACAAAGACGACACCTGAAGCAAAGCCCCGCGGCAGACCGGCTTTGGCCGACGAGTTGGCAGACGGGCGCGGCAGCCGTTAGCGATCCGCTAACCGGGCCCGGGCTACGTCATGCCCGTCCACAGGGCATCCGCGCCGCGGCCGGGCCGTCGGCGCCAGGGCCGGGGTTTGTGGCGCCAGGGCGGGGGTTTTGTCACGAGATTTTCCTTGCCTTGCGGCGGCGGGATACCTAATTTCCCGCGCACAGCCGGTCCGGGGCCCGGGAACCCAGCGTTCCTGCCGCCCATGACGGTCCGGCTTCCCTAAGGGGCCGTAGCTCAGTTGGGAGAGCGCTACAATGGCATTGTAGAGGTCAGGGGTTCGACTCCCCTCGGCTCCACCAGTTTCCAAAACCCCCGGCCGGCCCGGGGGTTTTGCCTTTCTGAGCGGCCTCCGCCCCTTCAGGGCACCGCGATCTTCAGGACCCAGACGAAGAGGCTGTAGAAGCCGCCGACCAGCACGGCGCCGGCCAGCACGTGCAGCAGCGCGGCGGTGAGGCTCATGCGCTCCCGGTAGGTCACCAGTCCCACGGCGGCGAGGCCGAGCCCGGCGGTCACCAGGAAGCCGAGGGGCTTCAGCAGCAGCGCCCAGGCCATCAGGGCTATGGCGATCCCGGCGAGGCGCGGCCGATCGACCCGCGGCGCCTCAAGGACCTCCGTCGAGACCTCCGGGCCTTCGGACTTCGGTGCCGGTTCCGTGGCTGCCGCCCGGCGCTGGCGCAGCAGGCTGCGCAGGGCGAGGCCGAGGGCCGCCAGGATCAGCAGGATCGCCGCCGTGCGCGGAAAGACGGCGCCGAGTTCCGACATATCCCCGGTGCGCGACAGTGCGAAGACGCCGAGGCCCAGGGCCAGGGCGGCGGCCAGCAGGTCGGCGATGCGCGAGTCGGCTCTATCCATCTGGTCTATCCATCGGAACCCGCCTTCTCCAGGCGGCGGCGGCGCGCCTTGGCCACCAGCGGCCAGACCAGGGTCAGGAGGATCAGGGCGATGATCGCCAGCGAGATCGGGCGCCCGAAGAACATCGCCGGGATGTTGCCCTGGGCGCCGCCGATGAGCCAGGCCTGCACGAAACCCGCCTCGGCGATGGGCCCGAGGATGAGGCCGAGGACGATGGGCGAGGCGGCGAGGCCGATGCGCGCCAGCAGCCAGCCGGCCAGGCCCAGGCTCACCATCATGAGGACGTGCACGACGTTGGACTCGATGGCGTAGGAGCCGATCACGGTGAGCAGCGCGATGGCCGGCGCCAGGGCGGTCTTGGGCACGGAGATGATGAGGCGGAAGGCATAGCGTCCGACCACCAGGCCGGTGGGCAGCATCAGAAGCGTGGCGATGATCAGGCCGAGGACGAAGGTGTAGACGATGTCGCCCTGCTGGGTGAAGAGCTGCGGGCCGGTGCGGATGCCCTGGACCAGCAGCGCGCCGAGGATGATGGCATCGGGCGGGGTGCCCGGGATGCCCAGCACCAGGGTCGGGATGAAGCCGCCGCCGACGGTGGCGGAGTTGGCGGCCTCCGAAGCGATGACCCCGTCCTTGGCGCCCTTGCCGAAGCGCTCGGACTCCGGCGAACTGCGCTTGGCCTCGGCGTAGGACACCAGTCCGGCCACCGAGCCGCCGGCGGCCGGCAGGATGCCCACAGCGGTGCCGATCACGGCCGAGCGGACGAGGTTGAACTTGGAGCGCCAGACGGTGCCCAGGGCCTCGATCAGGCGGAAGCCGGCCATGCGCTCGCTGCGCCGCTCCAGGTGGGCTTCCGGGCGGATCACCAGATCGATCAGCACGGGAATGCAGTAGAGGCCGATCATCGCGGGAATGATCGGGATGCCGCCCAGCAACTGGGTCTGGCCGAAGGTGTAGCGCACGTCGCCGCCCACCACCGCCGAACCGACGGTGGACAGCAGCAGCCCGATGCAGCCGCCGATCAGCCCCTTCAGGGTGTTGCCCGCCGACAGCGTGGCGATCAGCGAGAGCCCGAAAATGGCCAGCCAGAAATACTCCACCGGCCCGAAGGCGAGCGCGATCTGCGACAGCGGCGGGGCGAGAAACAGCAGCGCCAGGGCTCCCACCAGGCCGCCGACGACGGAGGCGAGGCAGGACAGGGTCACCGCCAGGTCGCCGTGACCGCTCTTGGCCAGGGGAAAGCCGTCCATGGCGGTGGCGATGGCCGCGGGCGTGCCCGGCGTGTTCACCAGGATCGCCGCATAGGCGCCGCCGTAGATGGCCCCGGTGTAGACCGCCCCCAGCGCGATCAGCCCGGAGGCCGGGTCCATGGTGAAGGTGAAGGGCACCAGCACGGCGACCGCCATGGTCGCCGAGAGGCCGGGCAGCGCGCCGATGATCGTTCCCGCCATCACCCCGCAGAGGGCAAGGGCCAAGTTCAGCGGCGAGAGCGCCGCAAACAGGGACTCGAGCATCGGCGCGCGCCGGACTTAGATCAGGACTTTCGGCCTGCGCGTCAGTTGGCCGCCTTCAGCGCCTCGATGGCCGAGGCGTACTCGGCCCGGCGGTCGGCGATGAACTGATCGACCTTGTCGTGCGGAATGTCGGTCACGACGTAGCCGTTCTCCTCCATCTTCTGCCGGAACTCCGGCTTGGCGTTGATCTCGCCGATGATGGCCGAGAGCCGGGCGCGGACCTCTGCCGGGGCGTCCTGCGGCAGGGTGACGCCGCGGTAGGCGCCGGCCACGTAGTCGAAGCCCAGTTCCTTGAAGGTCGGCACGTCGGGATAGGCGGCGACGCGTTCTTCCGTCGCGATGGCCAGCACCCGCACCTGATCTCCGGCCTTGATGCCCTGGGTAGTGTAGCTCATGGCAGCCTTCACCTGGCCGCCCAGCAGTGCGGCGATGGAGGGGGCGGAGCCCTTGAAGGGAATGTAGGTGGACTTGGTGCCCGCCATCTGGTCGAAGCGCACGGTGGCCAGATGGTTGGCCGAATTGGTGCCGGAGCCGGAGAAGGTGGTGGCGCCCGGGTTGGCCTTGGCGTCGTCGATCAGATCCTGCAGCGTCTGATAGGGGCTGTCGGCGCGCACCAGGATCGCATCGGGGGTGTAGTGGAAGACGAAGGCCGGCGTCACGTCCTCGGTCTGGTAGCCGACGTCTTTCATGGCCGGCTGCAGGATTGCGTGGGGGAAGTTCACGTTCATGATGGTGTAGCCGTCGGCCTCGAAGCCGTTCAGCTGGGCCCAGGCGGTGGCCCCGCCGGCGCCGGGCTTGTACTGGATCACCACGTCCTCGCCCGTCACTTCCTTGAAGTAGGGCTCCTGGAAACGTGCGGTGACGTCGGACTCGCCGCCCGGATTGTAGGGGACGATGTAGGTCACGGGCTTGCTGGGATAGTCGGCGGCGATGGCGGCGGGCGCCAGCAGCGCGGTTGCCAAGGCGAGCGCAGCGGCCGGTGCGGCTGCGGCAGCAAGAATGCGCATTGAATTCCTCCCTATTGGATAGATTGTTGCTCTTTTACGGTCGGGCGATGCTATGCGGCGGTCGTCCGGGGATTGAGAAGAATTTATTGAACAATCCCCCTGAAGAATTCAAGTTGACGCGTTCTCTAGTCCAATCGATGCCTCAATGGAACTTAAGCAACTGCGCATATTCCTGGCGGTCGCAGACGAACTGCATTTCGGCCGCGCCGCCGAGCGGCTGCACATGGCGCAGCCGGCGCTCTCCGCCCAGGTCCGCGGGCTGGAGGACGAGTTGGGCGTGCGCCTGTTCCTGCGCACCACCCGCCGGGTCAGCCTGACCCGCGCCGGCGAGAGCTTCCTGCCGGAGGCGCGGGCCACCCTGGCGCAGGCGGAGGCTGCCGCGGTGGCAGCGCGCACCGTCGCCGGCGAGGGGGCCGAACTGCTGAAGGTCGGCGGCGTCGACTCCGCGACCGCCGGGCTGCTGCCGCAGGTGGTGCGCCGCTTCCGCCGCGACAATCCCGAGGTCGAGATCAAGGTGAACGAGATGCTCTCGGCTCCGGCGCTGCACGCTTTATCCAACCGTCACCTGGACATAGCCTTTGTCCGGGTCTGGCCCAAGGACAGCCATCTGGCCGCCCGCCACGTGCTGACCGAACCCATCGTCGCCGCGCTGCCGGCCGATCATCCCCTGGCCGCGCGGGAGGCCGTGCCGGCCCAGGAGATCGCCAAGGAACCGCTGGTCATCCCGGCGCGCTCCCACCGCCCGATCCTCTTCGACGTGGTACACGACTACTTCCGCAGCCGCGGCTACGAACCGCGCATTCTGCAGGAAGCCAACGAGCGCCACGTCATCATCGCCATGGTGGCCGCGGGCCTCGGCGTCTCCCTGGTGCCGGAATGGGTCACCCAGTTCCGCCGCGACGACGTGGTCTACCGCCCGCTTGCGGGCGGCGGCCCGCTGGTGGAGGTCTACGTCGTCTGGCGCGAACGCGAGGTGATGCAGAGCGCCCTCAGCTTCCTCGACTATCTGCCGGCGCCTCAAGCGGAGTGACGGCCGTTGGGTTCTCAGACGTTCGATTAATAACCTGAGGCGATCAATGGCGGCGATTGGACTTGCCGCCGCCGCTTCGCTACCCAAAAAGCCATGTTCGACGGCTTCACACGCTTTGACCTGCCCGGCGACGGCGCGACGATCCACGGCGTCGCCGGCGGGGCGGGGCCGCCGCTGCTGCTGCTGCACGGCAATCCCCAGACCCATGCCATGTGGCACAAGGTGGCGCCGCGGCTGGCGCAGGACTTCACCGTCGTCGCCACCGACCTGCGCGGCTATGGCCGCTCCTCCAAGCCGCCGAGCGATGCCGAACACGCCGCCTACTCCAAGCGCGCCATGGCGGCCGACATGGTCGCGGTGATGGAGCGGCTCGGCCATCAGCGCTTTCACATCGGCGCCCACGACCGCGGCGCCCGGGTCGCCCACCGCCTGGCGCTGGACTGGCCGCAGCGGGTCGAACGCCTGGCGGTGCTGGACATCGCGCCGACGCGCGAGATGTACCGCGGCACGACCGAGGCCTTCGCCCGCGCCTACTGGCACTGGTTCTTCATGATCCAGAAGGCGCCCCTGCCGGAGCAGATGATGGCGGCCGATCCGGAGGGCTTCTGGCGCTGGCGCTGCGGCGCCGGGGCTGCCGGCATGGGCCCGTTCAGCGCCGAGGCGCTGGAGGACTATCTGGCCGCCTTTCGCGACCCGGCCACCATCCATGCGACCTGCGAGGACTACCGCGCCTCCGCCGGGATCGACATCCGCCACGACGACGAGGACGGCGGCCGCAAAGTCGCCTGCCCGCTGCTGGCGCTGTGGTCCGCCGGCGGCGCCGTCGACCGCTGTTTCGACGTGCTGGAACTCTGGCGCCGGCGTGCCGAGGATGTGCGCGGCGGCCCTCTGCCCGGCGGCCATTATCTTGCCGAGGAATGTCCCGATGCCGTGCTGGACGCCTTCCTCGCGTTTTTCAAAGGACAGGATTGATGACAGGAAAAACATACCGCATCGCCGTCATTCCCGGCGACGGCATCGGCCAGGAGGTGATCCCGGTCGGCCAGCGCGCCGCCGAGGCGGTCGCCGACGTGCATGGCTTCGCCATTGAATGGCAGAGCTTCGACTGGTCCTGCCAGCGCTATGCCGAGACCGGGCGCATGATGCCGGAGGACGGCATCGAAGAGGTCAAGGGCTTCGATGCGATCTACCTGGGCGCCGTCGGCTGGCCGGGCGTGCCGGACCACGTCTCCCTCTGGGGCCTGCTGATCCCGCTGCGCCGCGAGCTCGACCTCTATGCCAACGTGCGGCCGGTGCGCCTGCTGCAGGGCATCACCTCGCCGCTGGCCGGCCGTGGTCCGGAAGACATCGACTTCATCGTCGTGCGCGAGAACGTCGAGGGCGAGTACTCCGAGGTCGGCGGGCGCCTTTACCACGGCTCCGACCACGAGATGGCTTCCCAGCTTTCCATCTTCACGCGCCGCGGTGTCGACCGCATTCTCGACTACGCCTTCGAGCTGGCGCGCAAGCGCAAACGCAGGCACGTGACCTCGGCGACCAAGTCCAACGGCATCGTGCACACCATGCCCTACTGGGACGAGCGCTTCGCCGCCGCTGCGGCGCGCTTCCCCGACATCGAAACCGCGCAGTACCACATCGACATCCTGACCGCGCACTTCGTGCAGCACCCGGACTGGTTCGATGTGGTGGTCGCCTCCAATCTCTTCGGCGACATCCTCTCCGACCTCGGTCCGGCCGTGGCCGGCTCCATCGGCATCGCGCCGGCGGCCAACCTGAATCCGACGCGGGAGTTCCCGTCGCTCTTCGAGCCGGTGCACGGCTCGGCGCCGGATATCGCGGGCCAGGGGATCGCCAACCCCATCGCCGCCGTCTGGACCGCGGCCATGATGCTGGACCACCTGGGCGAAAGCGCAGCGGCGGCGGCGCTGGAGCGCGCCATGGAGGCCGCACTGGCCGACCCGGCGACACGCACCCGCGATCTCGGCGGCAGCGCCGACACCAAGGCCTGCGGCGAGGCGGTGCTGCGCGCCATCCGCTAGCAGGGCGGAGTCTTCGGGACGGTCTCTGCGGGGCGCGACACCCCGGGGCGCGACACCCCCGATGACCAACACCAGGGGCGCGACACATTGTCCCGGTGAGGCCGTCCGACGCCGCGCCTAGACTGCCGGATCGAACAGGGGATCAGGCAGGCTCCGGAGCTTTATGGTGATCGCGCCGGTATCCGGCAGGCGGAGAACGAACGGGCGTAGCCGCACCGCAACGCCGCGGCAGTGGGCCGCCGCGGTGATCGCCTTTGTGCTGGTCGCGCGGCTGCTGCTGCCCTGCCTGCCGGCCCATGCAATGCCGGGCACCCCCGGCGGCAGCGACGACTTCTTCCTGCTGTGCACACCCAACGGCATCGTCGACCTGCGCAGCCTCGATCCCGCGGCCGGCGGCTTCGGCGAGAGCGAGCAGTCGCCGGATGAACCTTCGCCGGCCGACGGCGACACCTTCCGCACCTGCCCCGGGGCCTGCACCTTCACGCTGTCCCCGCCGCTTGTCGGCGATGCCTATGCGCTTGCGTCTCCGGCGCTGGGCAAACCCCTTCTCGTCCTGCCGGCGGACCTGGCGGCGGCCCGGGATTGGCTGCATCACTCCCTGGCCGCGCGCGCACCGCCCCCTCCCCAAAGCTGACCTTCGCTTCAACCGCACCACTCAGCTTCGGCGGCTTTGGCCGCCGCAAAGGGAACCGTCTCATGGACACCTCTTCCGTCTCGGCGGAGTCTGCAGCCTCTGCAGAGCCCCGCGATTCGACTTCCGCGTTTTCGCGCAAGTTCTACCTCGCCGCCTGGCGCTGGCATTTCTACGCCGGGCTCTTCGTCATCCCCTTCCTGCTCATGCTGGCCGTGACCGGCCTCATCATGGTCTATTTCAACTCGGTGGAAACGCGCTTCGGCGAACGGCTCTATGTCGTGCCGCAGGAGCAGATGACCACCGCCGTCGCCCAGGCCCGGGCCGCCCTCGACGTCCATCCCGGCGGAACCGTCAGCCAGTACATGCCGCCGCCGGCCGCCGACCGCACCGCCCTGGTCCGGGTGAAGGTGGACGATCTCAGCATGATCGTCGCCGTCGACCCCTACACCAACGAGGTGCTGTCGTCGATCGACAAGGACTCGACCTGGTACTACTTCGCCAGCGATATCCACGGCACACTGCTGATCGGCGACCTGGGCGACCGCCTGATCGAGATCGCCGCCGGCCTTGCCGTCGTGATGGTGGTCACCGGCCTCTATCTCTGGTGGCCGCGCGACGGAACCGGCCTTGCGCGGGCGCTCCTTCCCCGGCTCAGCGCGCGAGGCCGGACGCTGTGGAAGGAGCTGCATGTCAGCATCGGGTTCTATCTCTCGCTGCTGCTGGTATTCTTCCTGATCTCCGGCCTTGCCTGGGCCGGCATCTGGGGCGGTCAGTTCGTTCAGGCCTGGAGCACCTTTCCGGCGGAGAAGTGGGACAACGTCCCGCTGTCGGATGAGACCCATGCCAGCATGAACCACGGTGCGCTGAAGGAGGTGCCCTGGGGCCTGGAGCAGACGCCGCTGCCGTCTTCGGGATCGCAGGCCGGTGCAGCCGGCGTGCCCGAGGGAACCGCTGTCAACCTCACCAGCGTGGTGGATTTGGCGCGGGCGATCGGCTTCGAAAAGCAGTTCCGCATCAACCTGCCGGAGGGCGCCGAAGGCGTCTACACGATCTCCGCCGATTCCATGGACGGCGATACCGAGACCCCGACCGGCGACCGCACCGTCCACGTCGATCAATACACCGGCAAAGTGCTGGCCGAGGTGGGATACGACGACTACGCCCTTGCCGCCAAGGCCATGGCCGTGGGCATTGCGCTGCACCAGGGCGACATGGGCCTGTGGAACACGGCGCTGAACGCGCTGTTCTGTCTGGCGGTCGTCTTCCTCTGCATCAGCGGCGTGGTGATGTGGTGGAAGCGTCGCCCGAGCGGGACCGCCCGCCTGGCCGCACCGCCGTTGCCGGCAAACCTGCCGCTGTGGAAAGGCGCCGTCTTTCTGATGCTCCTGCTGTCCCTGGCGTTCCCGCTTGTCGGACTCACGTTGCTGACGGTGCTGGCGCTGGATCTGTTGCTGCTGTCGCGGATTCCGCCGCTGAAGCGGGCGTTGCAGTAGGCACTCGCAACCTCCGGGCTGGCGGGAATAGCCCGCCCGGAGGACCGGCCTCCCTGAAACTTGACCTTCCCGCAAGGGGAAGGCTGATACACTGCCGTTTCGAGCCCGACCAAGACCCTGCTGAGGAGCTGCGCCAGCCATGCCGATCATCCGCTCCTGGACCGGCGTTCCGGTTCTTGCCGCAGTCATGATCCTCATGGCTGCAACGGTCTTCCTGCCGGCGGGCTTCGCCTATGCACATTCGAAAGCGCCCAAGGTGACACCGGCGGACGGCAGTGCGTTGGCCGAGGCGCCCAAGGAAGTGGCGCTGACCTTCGAAGAGGCGGTGCGGCTGACGTCCCTGCGGCTTTTCGATGCAGCAGATGACGAAATCGCGTTGCCCGCCAAGCGCAGCCTCGAAGCGGCGCGCGAACGCCGCATTCCCCTGCCGCCGCTGGGGGCTGGGCGCTATCGCGTGGAGTGGCGCGTGCTCTCCGCCGACGGCCATCCGGTGAGCGGCGCATTCCACTTCACCATCGCCCCGGCGCCGTAACGGTTGCCGTCAGGCGGGGCCGGGTCTCCCTTGTCTTCCGTGGAAGCCTTCAATCTAATCGCCAAGCTGCTGTCCTACGGGGCGGCCCTGGCGGCGACCGGCGCGCTTTCCTTCATCGTTGTCTTTCGTGCCTTTCTCGCCGACCACGATGTCGTGATGGTCAGACGGTATGCTGCGGTTCTTTTGGCGATCGCGGCTCCGGCATCGCTGGCCACACTCTACGCCACCGTCGCACTGCTCAACGGCGCCGGGCTTGCCGGCGGCTTCGACTCCGAACTCTGGGCGCTGGTCGCCGGGACGGCGGCGGGCGACGCCGTCTGGCTGCGTCTCGGCGGCCTGGCCCTTCTGTTCGCTGGGCTTCTGATTGCGCGGCTGCGACTGCCGACTCTCCTCGCCGGGGGGCTGCTGGTCGCGTGGTCCTTCGGTCTCGTCGGCCACGTTCAGGATGGTCCGAACGCCCTGTGGCTCCACGCCCTCCTGACCCTGCATCTGGCGGCGGTCGCCTTTTGGATCGGCAGCCTCTGGCCGCTGTTGCGGATTGCGGGCGCGCCGGAGGCCGCGCGGGTGGCGGCGGTGATGCAGCGCTTCGGGCGCGTCGCTGCGGCCTGTGTCGCCTGTCTGCTGCTGGCAGGGATCCTTCTCGCCGCGCTGCTTCTCGGGGGCGTCGCGCCGCTCGTGACCACGGCCTACGGCTGGGTGCTGCTGGCCAAGCTGGCACTGGTTGTTGGGCTGCTGGGCCTTGCCGCACTCAACAAGTGGCGTCTGGTTCCGATGATCGCCGCCGGCACTCCCGGCGCGGCGCTACGGCTGCGGCGTTCGATCGCTGCGGAGATCGCCCTCGTGACCGCCATCCTGCTGGCAACAGCCGTGCTGACGTCAGCCGTCTCACCGCCCTGACGCGCCATAGAGCGGACCTGCCCTCGTGGGTCAACTTGACCTTCCAGCGGCTGGAACCCCCAGGCTTTGCCCGGACTGAAACCAAAGGCGGGCGAGTGGGGATGAGCAGTGTCAAACGGCGGCGGGTGACGATCGCCCTTGTTGCGTTGATCCTGGCTGCCGGACTGGCCGGCACCCTCTCGGTATTTCAGGAGCAGGCGGCCGGCGGGATCGATCCGGATGACGTCCGGCTGGTGGCGCTGGGCCGCGAAGTCTATGCCGCCGAATGCGCCGTCTGCCACGGCGCCAATCTGGAAGGGCAGGCCAACTGGCGCCAGCGCCGCGCCGACGGGCGCCTGCCGGCGCCGCCGCACGATCCCAGCGGCCACACCTGGCACCATCCCGACGTCCAGCTTTTCGCGCTTACCAAGTACGGGCCTGCGGCTATTGCCGGCGGCGCCTACGAAAGCGACATGCCGGCCTATGAGGGCGTGCTCAGCGACGAGGAGATCTGGGCCGTGCTGTCCTATATCAAAAGCCGTTGGCCTGCTCCGGTGCGGGCGCGGCATGACGAGATCAACCGCGCGGCGCGGGGCTGAGACCCCCTCGCTCTACGGGAAAGGACCTTGGTCATGGTCAAAGCCGTTCTGGTCGCCGTTGCTCTGTTCCTCGTTCCGGGCGTCGCCGTCGCGGCGCAGGGTGCAAGCCCCTACGCCGGCTGGCAGGACCGCCCCATCAAGGCGCTGTCGCCCCAGCAGATCGAGGACCTGAGCGCCGGGCGCGGGATGGGCCTCGCACTGGCCGCGGAACTGAACGGCTACCCGGGACCGCGCCACGTGCTGGACCTGGCCGAGGCGCTGGGCCTGTCGCCGTCGCAGCGCGGGGCCGTCGAAAGTCTCTTTGCAGAGATGCAGTCCGAAGCGCAGGGATTGGGCCGTGAGATCCTGATGCGCGAAGCACAGCTCGATGCTGCCTTTCGCGAAGGCGCGGTCACCGAAGAAGGCTTGCGCGGCGAGGTCACCGCCCTGGGCGACCTGCAGGGCCGCCTGCGTTTTGCCCATCTGCGCTACCATCTCAGCACCCGGGCCTTGTTGAACGATCAGCAGATTGCGCTCTATGACCGCTTGCGCGGCTACAGCACGGAGGCGGGCGAAGGACCTGCGCCTGTCCACGAGCATCACGGCAGGCACTGAAGGCGCGGCGGTCAGCCCTTGTGCCAGACGGCCAGATCGTGGCCGGCGATCTCCCGCCCGCCCAGCACGAAGACGCTGCCCTCCGGCGCCGGCGCCGGCAGCGGCTTGTCGCCGTAATTGAAGGCGAAGGTCAGGTCGCCCAGGCGACGCAGCCGCAGCGCGTCGTCGAGCCGCTGGACCGGCAGGCCGCGGGCCTCGGCCAGGGCGGCCAGGTAATCGGTCAGGAAATCCTCTTCCGGCCAGAAGCCCAGGTAGTGGGTGCTGCCCTGTGACAGGATCGCGGCTTCGCCGTCAGGGAAGCGGGCCTGCGTCTCCGCCGCCGCGCTCTCCAGGCGCTCGCGCCAGAGGCCGATGCTGTAGCCCTTGTTGCCCCAGGTGATCTGATCGTGCACCGCGGGCGGCAGGCTCTCCACCCGGGTCACCTGCATGTCGATCAGTTGGCGCAGGGGGCCGGGCGGCAGGCCGTCTGGAATCTGGAAGCTCTCGGTCTTCGACCCGCTGCGCGGGCCGAGGACGACGGCGGCATCGCTCTCCGCCAGCGCCGCGACGGCACCGCTGCGTAGGACGGGCAGGCTGGGGACGGCGACCAGGGCATAGCCGTCGAGCGGCGCCCCCGCCGGCAGGATGTCGACGTCCAGCCCCAGCCGCCTGAGGCAGCGGTAGAAGCGGTGGGCGAGATCCTTGTAGTTGAAGCCCAGGCCCTGCGGCTGGATCTGGAAGGTCCAGACGGCTTCGTAGTCGAACACCAGGGCGGCCGGCGCCTGATGGCGTTTGCCGAGCGAGTCCGAAAGGGCTGCGATTTCCTGGCCAACCTGGCGGGCCTCTTCGCCGCCCTGATCCAGCGCGCCGTCGGGGCGGTTGAGGCCGGCGTGCATCTGCTCCTGCGCGAAGGGCGCCTGACGCCAGCGGAAATAGGACACCACCTCGGCGCCGTGGGCGAAGGCCTCCCAGGTCCACAGCCGCACCATGCCCTTGGCGGGCGCCGGGTTGAAGTCGGCCCAGTTCACCGGGCCCGGCTGTTGCTCCATCACCCACCAGCGCGCCGTGCCCATGCCGCGGCAGAGGTCGTGGTGAAAGGCGGCGACGTCCGGGTGGCCGGAGCGCGCCCAGCGCTTCTTGTCTTCGGCGGGCATGGGCAGGCGCTGGTCGGTATGGCCCAGCGGATAGCTGTCCCAGGACACGACATCCAGATCGCGCGCCAGAGGGTAGTGATCGAACTCGGTGAAAAAGCCCATGAAGTTGTGCGCCAGGAAGCGCCCGGGCGAGAGGCGGCGCAGAATCCCCGCCTGCAGGCGGTTGTAAACGGCGACCTGGTCGGAGGCGAAGCGGCGGTAGTCCAGCAGGTGCGATGGGTTGGCCTCGGTCACCGTCAGGTTGGGCAGGTCCACTTCATGAAAGCCGCCGTAGGTCTGGCTCCAGAAGGCGGTGCCCCAGGCTTCGTTCAGGCGCTCGATCGTCTGGTATCGATCATGCAGCCAGTTGCGAAAGGCCGGCAGGCAATGCGGCACGTAGGACAGCACCGTGTTGTGGCAGCCGTACTCGTTGTCGATCTGCCAGCCGGCGACGGCGGGATGGTTGCCGTAGCGCGCGCCCATGGCCTCGACGATGCGCTGCGTTTCCTCCCACCAGGCCGGGCTCGAAAAGCAGTAGTGACGCCGTGCCCCGAAACGCAGTACGCGGCCGCGTTCGTCGGCGGGCAGGATTTCCGGGCGCTCGTCGACCAGCCACTTCGGCGGTGTTGCCGTCGGTGTGCCGAGCACGACCTTAAGGCCGGCGGCCGAAAGGGTCTCGATCGCGCGGTCGAGCCAGCCCCACTCGAAGGCATCGCGCCGCGGCTCCATGAAGCTCCAGGCGAACTCGCCGATGCGCACGTAGGTGATGCCGAGCGCCGCCATGGCGGCGGCGTCCTCGGCCCAGCGGCTCTCCGGCCAGTGTTCCGGGTAGTAGCAGACGCCAAGCATTCCGCTCAGACCTTCTCCAGATGTATCAGGGCAATGGACTGCGGACGGACGAGCCCGAAGTGCAGGCCGCCCTCTGCCAACAGCCGGCCAGACAACACGATTTGGCCGTCAAGCCAAGCCCGTAAATCGTTCAGGTAATCGCCGAGCGCTTCTGGCGCGGGCGGCAGCAGCGTGACCCGGTAGTCGGCATCCGGATCGAAGCCGGGCAGCCGCAGCGGTGCCGGCCGCGGGGGCAGCGGCGGCTCCAGACAGACCAGCGCGGCGAGCCCTTCCGACGCGTCCCGGGCGATGCTGAGCCAGGCCTGGCCCCTCGCTCCCATAAAGGGCAGGCGATAGAGCAGGCCGCCATGAAGGAGCGGTCGGAAGCGCTTGTAGAGCGCGATCCAGGCTTTCAATGAGTCGTGTTCCGCGGCGCTCAGCTCGGCCAGGTCGAACTCCAGCCCGAAGTGCCCGAAGAGGGCCGTGCCGGCCCGGAAGTCGAGGCTGAAGCGGCGCCCGGCGGTGTGGCTGGCGGCGGGGCCGACATGGGCGCCCAGGACCTCCGGCGGAAAGAACAGGCTGGCGCCGCGCTGGATGGTCTGGCGTGCCAGGGCATCGTTGTTGTCGCTGGTCCAGAGGCGCTCGCTGCGGCGCAGGACCGCATAGTCTGCGCGCCCGCCGCCGGAGGCGCAGGACTCGATCTCCACCTGCGGGTGGGCGCCCCGCAGCCGGTCGAGCAGGGCGTAGAAGGCCAAGGTCTGGCGCCGCGCCGCCGGATGTCCTTGGGCATCGCCCGCCGGGGCCAGGTCGCGGTTGTGGTCCCACTTCAGATAGGCGATGGCGTGGTCCGACAGCAGCCGGTCGAGCCAGGCGAAGAGGTGATCGGAGACCTCCGCCCGGGTCAGGTCGAGCACGAGCTGGTGCCGCCCGGTCGGGCGCGCGTGACCGGGCAGCGCGAGCACCCAGTCCGGGTGCGCGCGGTAGAGATCGCTGTCGGGGTTGATCATCTCCGGCTCGACCCAGAGACCGAAGTCCATGCCGAGGTCTGTGATTCTGGCGATCAGCGGGTCGAGCCCCTGCGGATACTTGGTCGCGTCGACCTGCCAGTCGCCGAGGCCGGACTCCGCGCTGACACGGCCCGGAAACCAGCCGTCGTCCAGCACGAAGCGTTCGACCCCCAGCGCGGCAGCCTGTTCGGCGAGGGCGAAGAGCTTCTCCTCGCTGTGGTCGAAGTAGATCGCCTCCCAGGAATTATAGTGCACGCGGCGCGGCTGCGCGGCAACGCCGGTCGGCAGAACCGCATCGCGCAGGAAGGCATGGAAGCGCTGGGAGAGATCGTTCAGTCCGGCTGATGACCAGGCCGCGTGCACCCAGGGGCTTTCGTAGCGCTCCCCTTCACCCAGGACCACCTCCCCCGGCAGCAGCAACTCGCCGAGCTGCACTTGATGGCCGGCGTCGGGCTGGTGGTCGATCAGCAGGCGGTGATTGCCGCTCCAGGCGAGGTGAAAGCCGTAGACGCTGCCCTCCAGGTCGTCGAAACCCCGGCTGCCGACGATGCAGCCGGGAAAGCTGGCGTGGCTGGTGCGGCCGCGGCGGTTCTCCTGGGCGATCTGTCCGGCACCCAGCGCGATGCGGCGGACCGTGAACTCGCTGCTCCAGGCGCCGCGCAGCAGCAGGGTTTCCTCCGCGTCTTCCGGCAGGTCGAAGGCGGCCCCGGCCAGCCAGGTGAGGTCATAGGCTCCGGCGGCGCGGTTGGTCAGGACCGAGCGCCGCGAGACAACGCCGCTGGTCGCATGCAGCCGGATGTCGAGCCTGAGGGCGAGGCCCGCCCGCGGCTCTTCCAGGTGGAGGCGCAGGGCACCGTCTTCCTGCGCGATCTCGCGCAGCTCGAAGGCAGTGGCCCAGTCGTTCCGTTCGCGATGTCCCTCCAGCCCCGGTGCACCGAAAAAACCAAGCCCTGCTTCCGGCAGCAGGCTGACCGGCGGCGGACTGTCCAGGATGGCGTGCTGGCGCAGGCGCGGCTGTGCCGCGGCGGCGAGCGTTTCGGGGTTGATGCCTGTCGGCAGGGTGGCGCCCCAGTGAAGGCAGAGCGGTATCCCCGGACCGCGACAGTCGAGCAGCAGACTGCTGTCCGCACCGTCGAGGCGGACGAAGGAGGGCGGCATGGCGGTCCTCAGCCTTTTGTCGCGCCCAGGGTGAGCCCGGCGATGAAGTGGCGTTGCATGGCGAAGAACATGATGACCGGCGGCAGGGCGGCCACCAGGGAGCCGGCTGAGATGAGCTGCCAGGAGGCGACCCACTGCCCGCGCAGCGCGGCCAGACCCACGGTCACCGGCCGCACCTCGTCGCTCTGCACCAGCACCAATGCCCAGAAGTAGTCGTTCCAGATGAAGGTGAAGACCAGCACCGCCAGAGCTGCGCAGGCCGGGCGCACCAGCGGCACGACGACATGCCAGAAGACCTCGAACTCGGTCGCCCCTTCCACCCGCGCCGCTTCGATCAGCTCATGGGGCAGGGCCTGGATGAAGTTGCGCATGAACAGGGTGCAGAAGCCGGTCTGGAAGGCGATGTGGAAGAGGATCAGCGACCAGTAGGTGTCGTACATGCCCAGTTGGACCATCAGGTCGCGCACCGGGATCATGAGGATCTGGAAGGGAATGAAGTTGCCCGCGATGAACATCGCAAAGAGCAGGAGGTTGCCGCGGAAATTGTACTTGGCCAGGGCGAAGCCGGCCATGGCCGAGATGGCAACCGTGATCGCCACCGTCGGCAGGGTGACGATGACGCTGTTCATCAGGTAGAGCGTCATCGGCGTCGCGGTGAAGACGGTGGTGTAGTTTTCCAGGATCTGCCATTCGGTCGGCAGGCCCCAGTAGTTGCCCTGGGTGATGTCGTTGAGCGAGCGCATGGAGGTCAGCATCACGGCGACCAGCGGCAGCAGCCAGACGATCAGCGCGATGGGAAGCGAGATCTTGTAACCCAGGGCGACGCCCGCCGGCGCCTTTTGGATGGCGGTCGGATACATCAGCCGCTCCTGCGTTCCTGTTTCAGCATACGGTAGAGGAAGAAGGCGATGTAGATGTCCATGATCAGGAACAGGACCGTCGCCACCGCCGCGCCGTAACCCATGCGGTAATTGAAGAGCGACTGCTCGTACATGTAATAGGCCAGCACGGTGGAACTGCCGAAGGGCCCGCCGGCGG
The DNA here is from genome assembly GCA_001657395.1 of Rhodospirillales bacterium BBD 1991-14. Taxonomy (GTDB): domain Bacteria; phylum Pseudomonadota; class Alphaproteobacteria; order Kiloniellales; family Kiloniellaceae; genus Pelagibius. The sequence goes on from LYSY01000002.1 coordinate 608,098, forward strand.
TCATGATGGCCACCAGGTCGAAGCTCCTGAGCGCGCCGATGACCGTCACCACCACGGCGATGAAGGTGGCGGGCCGGAGCTGCGGCAGGATGATGTGGTAGAGCATCGACCAGCCCTTGGCGTTGTCGATGCGCGCGGCCTCGATGACTTCGCCGTCGAGGTTATTGAGACCGGTAAGATAGAGGATCATGCAATAGGCGGTCTGCGGCCAGAGCCCGGCCACCACGATCCCGTAGGTGACGAAACGCTCGTCGGAGAGTACCGGCACGGGTTCGCCGCCGAACGCGCCGAGCACCTCGCCCAGCAGGCCGAAGCTGGGATCGTAGAACCAGGCGAAGACCAGGCCGACCACCACCTGGCTGATGACGAAGGGGAAGAAGAAAAGCGATTTGACGAGGCGGATGCCCCAGACTTTCTGGTTCAGGTAGAGCGCGATCGCCAGGCCGATAACCGGCGACAGCATGAACAGCACCAGCCAGATGACGTTGTTCCACAGCGCCACGTAAAACAGTTCATCGTCGAAGAGCTCGGCGTAGTTTGCGAAGCCGATCCAGACCTTGTCGCCCAGCCCGTCCCACTCATGGAAAGAGATCCAGATGCTCTGGATGATCGGGTTGACCACGAAGACCAGGAACATGATGAAGGCCGGCGCCAGAAACAGGATCGGCGCGATCTTCGTCTGGTTGCGATACCAGTAGGAGCTTCGGCCACGAAGCTCGGCGAGGCTTGCCTGGGCGTTCATTCCCCCTCCACAGGCTTTTTTGTGGACCGGGGCCGGTCGCTTCCCTCCTGCATCCGGCCCCGGTCAGAACGGACCTACTGTTTGAAGATCCTTTGGCGCGACTTCTCGAGGCGGTCGAGGATGCGGTCCAGGCGGTCGGGCTTCACCATGAACTCCTGGAATCCCTGCATGCCGAGCTTGGCCATCTCGGGGTCGGTGTCGCGGTCGTAGAACTGCGCCAGGCCTTCCGACTCCGACAGCATGGTGAAGCCGGCCTGCAGGAAGCGGTCGTCCTTGACGGTCGCTTCCTTGTTGGGCGGCAGGCGCTCCAGCACCTTGTTCATGGCGGTCTGGTTGTCGGCCCGCGCGACAAAGGCGAGGAACTTGCGGGCATCCTCCTTGTTCTGCGCACGCGCGGGGATGTGCACCGTGTCGATGGGCGCATCTTCGTACATCGGCACATCGGGGTTGATGACCGGGAACTGGAAGAAGTCCATCTTGTCGGCGATCTCAGCCGGGAAGAAGGGCACGAAGAAGTTGCCGATGAGATACATCGCGGCCTTGCCCTGGAACACGAAGGGCTGCGCCTCCTGCCAGGAATAGGTGGCGTGGTTCTCCAGGAAGTGTCCGGCATCGACCATCTGGCGCCACTTGTCGAAAACCGCGCGGACCCGGTCGTCGGTGTAGGGCACTTTGCCGTCCATCAGTTCGAGATGAAACGGCAGCCCGTTGACCCGCAGGTTCAGGTAGTCGAACCAGCCGCCGGCGGTCCAGAGATACTTGGTGCCGATCGCAATGGGGGTGACGCCGCCGGCCTTCAGCTTCTCGTTCACCGCCATGAACTCGTCCCAGGTTTTGGGCGCGGTCAGGCCCATCTCCTCGAAGATGTCGCGGCGGTAATAGACGCCCCACTGGTAGTAGCTCCAGGGCACGCCGTACTGCTTGCCGTCGACGGTCATGGCCGAGAGGCTTGACGGCATGGCATCCTTCAGGCCGTTCGCTTCCCAGACGTCGCTCACATCCTCCAGCAGGTTGCGGTCGACGAAGGTCTTCATGCGGTTGCCGGCGAACCAGGTGATGACGTCCGGCGCCTGGGAGGAGAGGAAGTTGCGCACCGAGGTCTTGAAGCCTTCGTGATCGAAGACGTTCAGCTTCACCTCGATGTCGGGGTTTTCCGCCTCGAAGCGCTCGATCAGTTCCTCGAATGCCTGCTTGGGGGCGGGATCGGAGGTTCCGGCATTGATGACCAGCGTGCCCGCCGTCGCGGTCTGGGCCGTCAGGGCCAACCCGAATGCCAAGCTGCCGGCCAGCGTTGCCAGCCGCCGTAGAGAGCGTGTCACCGTCATCCTCCCAGTTCGTTGTTTCCTTTTCTCGGCACAGCTTAAAGTGGCCGTTGCGCGCAATGGTAGACCCTTCCCGGGTGCCTGCAAATGATCTTCTTTGGATTTGTGGGGGACCAATCTGTGTCGCGCCTGGCCTGTGACGGCGAAACCGGGCGCGCCACAGCCTGCCGCCAAGCGTCATGGCTGCCCGCCGGCGGTATCACAATCGCGTCACAGCCTTGGACAGGCCCGCCGGCCTGGAGGTTTTACCGTTCGCGTGTTGCGGCGCATCGGGCAGGCAGCGCAACGCTGCCGATGAGCCGCCAGCACCCATCAAAGTGATCCCAAATGGCCGGAACATGCTCTAGAGTTCAATGCGTTGGAACGATGCAGAGCGCTCAGCGATGTCCCGTATAGTCGTCGATGCCGGCCCCTGGCAGGCCGCGCCACGCGCGCTGCCGGCCTGGAAGGCGATCTTCGCCATCGGCGACGTGCACTCCCATGCCGACCATCTCTGGACGCTGCATGAACGCATCAGCGGCATCATCGCGCTGGAGCACGATGCCCGCGACGTCTCCGTGGTCTGGCTCGGCGACTATGTGGACCGCGGCTGGGAGCCGCTGCAGACCTTGGATCTGGTGGCCGCCGGCCTCGGCCGGCCCGAAGTCAGCGAGGTCAAGCTTCTGGGCAACCACGAGCGCTACCTCATCGATGCCGCCACGGGCCGCGACCTTTCGCTGCCGCGTCTGCTGAACTGGTGGCGTTATGGCGGCGAGGAAACCCTGAAGTGCCTGGCCCCGGACGCGGAGATCGACAATCCGCAGACGGTCGGCGCGGCCCTCTTCGAGTCCCTGGGAGACGAGCGCCTCGCCTTTCTGGAGGCCCTGCCCCTGCAGCACCGTATCGGCGACTACGTCTTCGTCCATGCCGGCCTCAATCCGGACCGGCGCCTGGACGACCAGGACGAAGAGGACCTGCTGTGGATCCGCGAGCCTTTTCTCAGCGGCTGGGACTGGCCCCATCCGGTCACGGTTGTGCACGGCCACACCCCCGACGGGCCCATTGCCCTGCAGCACCGCATCGGGATCGACAGCGGCGTCTTCGCCAGCGGCTCCCTCAGCGCCGTGGAGATCCGCGGTGGGGAACTGCGGTTTCTGACCACCCGCATCGAACAGTAGAGAGGCGCCGGCCCCGGTTCTGGACTAAATTCCCACAACCCAGCGTTCCGGACTTGATGGTCCCCGGTTTGATGGCTCTCGGTTTGATGGTCGTCGGCTTGGAAGCCGTATCCGGGGTGACAGAGGCCTGCTCAAAGCGGCCACAGTCTTAAGCGCAGTCTTAAGCAAAGACTAAGTGTTTTGCCCTAGATTGATGCGATTATGTCGCCGCTCTGCGTTGGGTTGTTTTGGATGCCCAGGCCTTGCGCAGTCGTCGAAACGCCCAGTCCCAGAAGGCCGGAATGGACCAATCCAAACAGAAGCGAGACGCGGAGGCGGCCAAGCCCGACTCCGAGCCGCTGCGCGCGCAGCGCGACCGCTTTCTGGCTTTCGCTTTTGCGGCTTCGGACCTGTTGCTGGAAATCGGCGACGACAGCCTGATCCGCTACGCCCTGGGGGCTACGAGCCAGCTTCTCGGCCGCGCGCCGGAGGAGATGATCGGCCTGGGCTGGCTGGAGCTCTTCGCACCCGAAGACAGGCCGATCCTTGTCGCCAAGATCGGTGGCCTGACCGCCGGCAGGCGCTGCGGCCCTCTGCTGGCCACCATGATGACGGCAGAGGCCGCGGCCGGCCAATCCGCCGAGGCTGAGGCCCGGGGCGCCGGGACCGGGATCAAGGTCATCTTCAATGCCTGCCGCATCCCTGACCACGAAAAAGTCGTCTACTGCACCATTACGGTGGCCAACGCCGCTTCGGCCAAGCAGGCGCGCGCTGCCGCCCAGCGGACCGACGGCGGCCTGCTGCAGCGCGAAGCCTTCGAGGCCGCAGCGGTGGAGACCCTGGAGGCCGCCCGGGCCGCCGGCGAAGACGTGGAGTTCACCTTTATCGAGCTGGTCGATGCCGAGCCCTTCCGCGAGCGCGTGGGCCTGGACCGCTGGCATGCCTTCTGCGCCGATGCAGGGGCGGTGATGCGCGAAGGGTCCATCGACAGCGACTCGGCCGGCGCCATCGCCCAGGACCGTTTCGGTATCGTTCACGCGGCCGGCGCCGCGACGGGCATGGAGGTGCGCCGCCAGCTGCAGGAGCTGGCCCGGGCCTTCGATCCGGTCGGCGGCGGGCTGGCGGTCGAACAGGCCACCATCGGCGCCGGCGCCGAGGAGCTGACCAGCGAGGAGGCCGCCCAGGCCGTGGTCTATGCCATCAACAAGGTCGCCTCCAACGGGACAGCCAAGATGGCCTTCTCCAACCTCAGTGCCAGTTTCCACGAGCAGGTCTCGGAGACCCAGGAGCGGATCTCCGCCTTCAAGGCGGTGGTCTCCGAGAACCGCTTCGACTTCGCCTTCCAGCCGATCGTCGACCTCGCCACCCGCGAGATCTCGCACTTCGAAGCCCTGACCCGCTTCGCCAAGGGCGAATCGCCGTACCAGACCATCGTTTTCGCCGAGGAAGTCGGCCTCATCCAGGACTTCGACCTCGCCTGCACCCGGCGTGCCTTCGACTACCTGGCGGAGCGGGTGGACCACTCTCCGGTCAGTCTCGCCGTCAACCTCTCGGGCCAGTCGCTGCAGAACGACGCCTTCATCGACGCCCTGATGGCCTTGAGCACCGAGAACAAGGACCTGGCCGGCCGCCTGATGTTCGAGGCGACCGAGTCCTCGCGGATCTACGATCTTGAGCGCGTCGGCAACGTCTTCCAGACCCTCAAGGGCCTGGGCTTCTCCATGTGCCTGGACGATTTCGGGGCGGGGGCCGCGTCCTTCCAGTACCTGCGGGCGCTGGAGGTGGACTATGTGAAGATCGACGGCACCTACACCCGCAGGCTGCTGACGTCGGACCGCGATTCTCTGATGCTGCGCAACCTCTGCGACCTCTGCCGCGATCTGCGGATCAAGACCATCGCCGAGATGATCGAACTGGAGGATCAGGTCGCCAAGCTGCGCGATCTCGGCGTGCACATGGGCCAGGGCTACCTCCTGGGACCGCCGGCACCCCAGCCGGTGTTCTCCGGTGGTGCCGAGGTGGGCGGCGCCCGCCGCCGCGCCTGATCCGGGCCGGACGCGCGTCTCCGGGGTTTCCCAGCGCGAATCACCGTCTAAAGGAAATTTATCCTAGATTCCCCCGGGGAACGCTGGCGGCTTGATCGCTGCCCGCCGCCTCCCCAAATATAGTCCAGGCGGTGCCTTGCCAGGGCCGTCGGCAAGGGATGACCAGACCGGTATCCCCGTATTGCCTAGAAGACGACGGCTGACCTTGCTCGCGATGTAGAGGAGGAAAAACCGCAGATGACACGCCTGTCGCTTTTCAACAGCCCGCTGCTGCTCGGATTTGAGGAGTTCGAGCGGGCCGTTGACCGAATTTCCAAAACCGCCGACGGCTATCCGCCCTATAACGTCGAGCAGCTCGCCGAGCACCGCCTGCGTATCACCCTGGCGGTGGCCGGCTTTGCCGAGGAAGACCTCGCCGTCCAGATCGAGGACAACCAGCTGGTCATCCGCGGCAAGCAGCAGGACGATGCGCAGCGCAACTATCTGCACCGCGGGATTGCGGCGCGCCAGTTCCAGCGCTCCTTCGTTCTGGCCGAAGGGATCGAAGTCACCGCCGCATTACTGGAAAAGGGCCTGCTCCATATCGATCTGGAGCGTCCGCTGGTGCAGCCGCAGGTCCGCAAGATCAAGATCGACAGCAAGGAGTCTCAGTCAGGGGAGTCGCCATCCATTCAGGATATTCGGAAAGGAGAGTAAGACATGAACGAACTGACAGCCGTTCGCGAACTCTCGCCCCAGGACTTTCTCTTGCTGGGCGTCAACGACTTGGCCTACGTGAAGAAGACGCGCCAGGAAGGCAAAGAGGTCTATCTGGTGTTTTCCGCCGACGGAACCCAGATCGCCACGATGTCCGATCACGATATCGCCTTTGCGGCCGTGCGCCAGAACGGCATGGAGCCGCTCAGCGTTCACTGACCGTTTTTCGCTGACCATTCGAGATTGCTAAAACCAATGACGGCCCCGCAGACTGCGGGGCCGTTGTCACGTGCACAGGTCGCCGGCGCCTGTCAGGCGGCGTGGCTGGCCGCGCCCTGGGTCAAGAGTGCGTAGATGGCATCGGCGTTGTCGGTGCCGCGCAGCTTGTCGCAGATCGCCCGGTCGCGGAACAGGCGCGACACCCGGGCCAGGGCTTTCAGATGATCGGCCCCCGCAGTCTCCGGGGCCAGCAGCACGAAGATCAGGTCGACCGGCTGTTCGTCTATGGCATCGAAATCGATGGGGTTTTCCAGCCGTGCGAAAAGGCCGTAGAGGCGCTCAAGCTCCGGAAGCTTGCCGTGCGGAATGCCGATACCGTGGCCCACGCCGGTGGTGCCCAGGCGTTCGCGTTCGATGAGCACCTCGAACACGGCCCGCTCCGGTTGTCCGGTCAGCTCCGCCGCCTTCTTTGCCAGTTCCTGAAGCGCCTGCTTCTTGCTGGTCACGCGAAGGCTCGCAACAACGCTTTCCGGGTCGATAAGATCGGATAGTTCCATCAGTAACTCTTGGGTTTTGCCTGACCGCCCCGCCCGCCGTTGGCCCTTGCGGGCCTACTCTTTGCGGTTTCCGCGGGGATCGATCCAGCCGATATTGCCGTCGCTGCGCCGGTACACCATGTTCAGGCCGCCGTGCGCCGAGTTGCGAAACATCATTGCCGGAAGATTGCCAAGGTCCATGTGCATTACAGCCTCGCTGACCGTCAGTGCAGGGATCTCCGTTGCCATCTCCGCGACCACAATGGGTTGATTGTCGCCGCCACTGTCTTCACCGGTTTCTTCATCGCCTTCGCCGGCCAGAATGTACTGCTGTGCCGGCAGCGACGCGCCGTCGGCATTCGCGACCTTGTTGTTGTGGTCGCGCAGACGGCGCTTGTAGCGGCGCAGCCGTGTCGACAGCCGTTCTGCCGCCGCATCGAAGGCCGGGTAAGGCTCGTTGGCCTCGCCCTGCGCTTCCAGCTTTATGCCACGCCCTACGTGGGCCGATACAACCGCGCGGTAGAGATGCGCTTCCCGCGACAGGGTCACCGCACAATCGATGGCATCCCCGAAATACTTGTCGAGAATGCGAGAGAGGCTTTCATCAACGTGCGTTCGCAGCGCGTCACCGACGTCAAGCTGCTGGCCCTTAACAGAGAGCTGCATGATCACTTTTATGGATTGTAACGAGGTGGCTCACCACCCGCATAGCATAGCCCCTTCCTCAGGGCGGGCGCAACATAGAGACGGGCCCGATGGCTGTCAATAGCCTCTCGGGGCCGACTCACCAAGGCCTAGATATCGGGTCGCCACGATGGCGAATCAATAGGTTAAGATTGGTTAACGCTGGCCGATTTCTCACGCCGGCGCTGCACAGAGGATGGAATTCGCATGGCCTCGCGGTACTTGGCCACGGTGCGCCTGGCAATGTCGACCCCGTCCTTGCGCAGCAGTTCGACGATGGTGTCGTCGGAGAGGATCTTCTTGCGGCTTTCCCCGTCGATCAGCAGCTTTATGCGGTGGCGCACCGCCTCGGCGGAATGGGCGGTGCCGTCGGCTCCGGCGATGGAGGCGGTGAAGAAGTACTTCAATTCGAAGGTGCCGCGCGGCGTGGCAATGTATTTGTTGGAGGTCACCCGACTTACGGTTGATTCGTGCATCTCGATGGCCGAGGCGATGTCCCGCAGGGTGAGGGGCTTCATGTGCTCCACCCCCTTTTGAAAGAAGGCGTCCTGCTGGCGCACGATCTCGCTCGAGACCTTGAGAATGGTTGTGGCGCGCTGGTGCAGGGCTTTCACCAGCCAATTGGCCGACTGCAGGCGCTCGCTGAGGTACTCCCGCTCCTTCTTGGAACGGACCTGGGTGGTGATATGGGCGTAGTAGTCCGTGTTCACCAGGACCCGGGGCAGGGTTTCGGCGTTGAGTTCCACCACCCAGCCGCCCTTGCGGTCCGGGCGCAGCAGCACGTCGGGAATGACAGGCTGGGCCACCGAGCCGTCGAAGGTGAGCGCCGGGCGCGGGTCGAGGGCTTTGATCTCCCCGATCATATCGGCCAGGTCCTCCTGATCGACGCCGCAGAGTTTTTTCAGCCGCGCCAGATCGCCCTTGGCCAGGAGTTCCAGGTTTTCGACCAGCGCCTGCATAGCCGGGTCGTAGCGGTCGCGTTCTTTCAGCTGCAGCGCCAGACACTCCGCCAGGGAGCGGGCGAAAATCCCGCTCGGCTCGAAGCGTTGCACCTTCGCCAGGGTTTCCTCGATGATCGTCGCCGGACAGCCGAGCAGCTCCGCGAGGCCGCCCAGGTCCTCCGGCAGGTAGCCGTTGTCGTCGAGCAGGTCGATCAGCGCCGCGCCGATGGCGCGTTCCACGGGATCTGCGATTTCCAGCAGCAATTGGTCGGAGAGGTGCTGGCGCAGACTCACTTCATCCGACAACCGCTGCTCCAGCGAAAAGTCGTAGTCGTCGCCGCGCGCACCGCCCAGGCCGCGGTTGGAAAAGGCCGCCTCCTCGCCGCCGCCCTCCCAGGACGCACCATGGGTGAAGACGTTTTCGTAGTCGGTGTCCAGCGGGTCGTCGCCGCGTTCGGGCAGCTGCTCGGCGTTGGCGCGGTCCAGGCTGTCGCCGCCTTCGTGTGCGGCAACGGGCTCACCAAGGCCGCTGTCTTGGTCTGCCGCGCCGCTGTCGCCTGGCGTCTCTGCTGATGTGAAGGGTGTTTCGGTCGCGGGGTCGAGCGCAGCCTCCTGCTGGTCCACCGCCGGTGGCTCTAGCAGGGCGTCGGTGCTGCCGTCCTCGCGTTCAAGCAGAGGATTCTGCTCGATCTCTCTGTCAACTTCTGCCGCCAGTTCCAGATTGGAAAGCTGCAACAGCTTGATGGCCTGCTGCAGCTGCGGCGTCATGACCAGAGATTGGCGCTGGCGCAGTTCCAATCTTTGTGTCGCCGCCATACTGCTTAACCTTTTAGAGGCTAAACCTTTCGCCCAGGTAAACGCGGCGGACATCCTCGTGGGCCACGATGGCGTCCGGTTCACCCTCCATCAGTACCACACCGTCGTGAATGATGTAGGCGCGGTCGACGATGTCCAGGGTTTCGCGGACGTTGTGATCGGTGATCAGCACACCGATTCCGCGGTCCTTGAGGTGAGAGACGAGATCGCGGATGTCCCCGACGGCGATGGGGTCGATACCGGCCAGCGGTTCGTCGAGCAGGATGAAGCTCGGCTGCGAGGCCAGCGCCCGGGCGATCTCGACGCGGCGGCGCTCGCCGCCCGACAGCGCCACCGAGGGCGTGCGCCGCAGATGGGTGATGGAGAATTCGGCCAGCAGGTTTTCCAGCGCCACTTCGCGCTTCTCGCGCACCGGTTCGATCACCTCCAGCACGCCGCGGATGTTCTGCTCGACCGTGAGGCCGCGAAAGATCGAGGCCTCCTGCGGCAGGTAGCCGATGCCGAGACGCGCGCGGCGGTACATCGGCATGTCGGTGATGTCATGGCCGTCGAAGGTGACCCAGCCGTAGTCCGGGGCGATCAGGCCGGTGACGATGTAGAAACAGGTGGTCTTGCCGGCGCCGTTGGGGCCCAGCAGCCCGACCGCCTCGCCGCGCTGCAGCGACAGGCTGACGCCGCGCAGGACCGGGCGCTTCTTGAAGCTCTTGCCGATGTTGACCGCCATGAGGCCGGCGTTGTCCGCGACCAAGCGCGGCCCTTCCGCGTTGGCGGCCGGGCTGTCCGGCTGCTGCGGCTCCTGCCGCGGGCCTCCGCTCTCAGCGTTCACCAGGATTTTCCCCCTAAACGACCCATCGCATTCCTGTTACACCAAATTCGCCCCGCCACCAAGGCCGCGGTCGCCCGCCGGGGGCGGGACCCGCTTATAACAGCGCCGCCGGAAGGATGCTGAAGGCAGCGGTGCCGCTTCAAGAGCCGCTGCCTGCCGCGCCGTCTTCTGCAGTGCCGCCGTCGGTCGCGCCGCCGTCCGTGAGGGGCGCTTCCTCGACGGCTTCCTCTTCCGCGTTCTCCGCCGTCGGGTCATTGGGCTTGGACTTGGGCAGGACGATGGCCGAAACCCGTCCGCTCGGCTGATCGCTGCCCGGCGCAGCGCCCAACAGCTTGCTGACGCCGGTCGCCATGTTGACCTCGGCATACTTGCCGTCGAGCTGGTTTTCGCCCTGCGTGATCTTTACGTCGCCGGTCAGGGTCGCCAGTTCGCGGTCGACGAAATAGGTTCCCTCGCTGCCGCGCGCGTACTCCTTGGCGGTCAGGATCTCGACATTGCCCTCGGCGTCGATGCGCCGGACTTCCATCTGGTTCTCGGCGTTCTCGACGAAGTTGGCGGTGAGAACGTCGGCGCGGATCTGCTTGTCTTCGTGATAGGCGCGGGCGTTGCCGCGGGCCACGGCCTGCTGCTTGGTCTCCCAGTACTCCAGGCTGTCGCGGGCGGTGAGCCGGTCTTTCTCGCCTTCAAGGCGCAGGTCCTCGCCGGTCATGGTGAAGACCTGCTTGTCGATGTCGTACTGTCCCTTGTCGCCGTAGACGATGCCCTCGGGGGAGTGGATCTCAACGTTGCCGGTTGCTTCCAGCAGGAAGATCTCGCTGTTGCCCTCTTCAGAGTCCCGGTAGTAGGCGGTCAGCACTTCTGCCCGCACCTCCACATCGCCGCTGGCGGCGCGGGCATTGCCCCTGGCGATGTAGGTCTTGTCGTTGCGGTTCCACTCGATGCCTTCTTCGGCGTTGATCTCCAGCGGTTCGTCGCTTTCCTGGAGATTGCCGATGGCCTGGGCCGCTGCGCTCTGCGGCTGCAGGGCAAAGGCCAAGGCGAGAACGGCGGCCAAGACGAGGCCGGCAGCCAGGATGCCGGTCTTGCCCAGGCGGCGGTCGTGTTGGGCGGCGGTCGTCATTGCAGGCTCTCTTCCGCATCGGGGTAGATCAGCATACGGCTTTTGCCGGTAAAGATGATGATCTGACCCCGTTCCCTCAAGATAAAGCCTTCCGACTGCAGTTCGCCGGCCGGGCCCTGGCCGCTGACTGCGGCGTCGCCGGCGGCGCTGCCGTCGTTCAGATCGACGCGGGCGGTCTCGGTGGTGATCTCGAAGCCCTTGTCGTGGGTGAGATGCACGGTCCCGTTCAGGTCCAGGATCTCAACCTCCCGATTGTAGTGCCCGGTGCGCGCGGAAAGCGCGACGATGGCGCCTTCGGTGGTCTCGATGTTGGCGCGGGGATGCTGCAGTTCGACCACGTCTTCGTTGTCCGGCACCTGGCTGGCCATGTCGGCGATCACGTTGAAGGGCTGGTTGTTTTCGTCGACCCCGCTGTAGTGCGCATTCAACATGCTGAGGGTCTTGGCCTGTTCCTCGGCGATCTTTGAGAAGTCGATGCCAAGGCTGCGCTGGTCGGGGATGATCTGCGGCCAGGCGATCACAAGCAGCACCAGACCGGTCGCCAGAGCCGGCAGCAGCAGCTTCATCGATGTGACGAAAAGACTGTAGCGGTTGCGTCCGGAAAGGCGCGGCGGCTGGAGCGCTCCCCCCGCTGCAGTGCCGGGGGAGGCTTGCTTGGTCTCGCCGCCGATGGTCCCGATTGCCGCGTCTGCCATGGCCGCCCCTGCGCTCAGACCACGCCCGCGCGCAGGCAGTCGTGCATGTGAAGGATCCCGACCGGAACATCCGGCGAGGCTTCCTCATCCACCACGAAGACGCAGAGGAAGGGCGGGCTGCTGGTGTTCATGAAGGCCACCGCTTCGGCCGCCAGGGCGGAGGCGCGGATGGTGCGCGGCGAGGCGGTCATGACGTCCTTCGCCTTGCAGCTCAGCAGCGCGTCGTCCATGTGGCGGCGCAGATCGCCGTCCGTGATGATTCCGATCAGGCGGCCGGCTTCGTCGACGATGCCGACGCAGCCGAAGTGGCCCTCGGTCATGATGAGGATCGCTTCCGACATCACGGTGTCGGGGGAACAGAGCGGCAGGGTCTCGCGCCCGTGCATCAGCTCGCTGACGCGCAGCAGGCGCTTGCCGAGCGTGCCGCCCGGATGCAGCAGGCGGAAATCGCTGGCGGAAAAGCCCTTGCGGTCCAGCAGGGTCACCGCCAAGGCGTCGCCGAGAGCCAGCATCATGGTGGTGGAGGTGGTCGGCGCCAGCCCCATGGGGCAGGCCTCCGGCGCCGCCGGCAGGATCAGCGGTACATCGGCGGCTTCAGCCAGCGCGCTCTCCGCCTTGGCGGTCATGGCGATCATCGGGATCGAGAAGCGCTTGGCGTAGGTGATGATGTCGCTCAGCTCCAGCGTGTTGCCGGAGTTCGACAGGGCGATCACCGCGTCCTGGTCGGTGACCATGCCCAGATCGCCGTGGCTGGCTTCCCCGGGGTGGACGAACTGGGCCGGCGTACCGGTCGAGGCCAGTGTGGCCACGATCTTGCGGGCGATGTGGCCGCTCTTGCCCATCCCCGTCACCACGACCCGGCCCTTGACGCCGGCCAGCAGCTCGACGGCTTCGATGAAACGGCCGTCCAGGCTGCGCGCCAGGGTGTTCAGCGCCTCGGCTTCCACCGACAGCACGCGTGCCGCCACAGCCAAATCCGGGTTCTCTGCGCCGGGGTTTTGCGATTCGTCGAAACTCGCGGTCGGGCAGGGTTCTGCTTGTGCCTTCATATCTTCACTTCTTGACGCCAACGTTCAGCCGCGGGTTTCCGGCATCGGGGCGCCCGCCGGGCCCCGGATCAAATCGGTCTGTGCAACCAGGCCTGCCAACTGCGGATCCGCCACGGCCTTCGCCGCAGGCCGCCTGCCGATCCTTACGATGCGGGGCTGCACCCTATCCCCTCTCTGCTCCCGACAGAGCGACCCTGCCTGGTTGCCGGCCCTCCGGTCGGGGCTCCAGGCTCGAGGATGGCTGCTGCCGATTCGCCTGAATCGAAGGGATAGCACTCCTTTCCGGCTTCTACCAGACCTGCCGGACGCCCGGATCGTCCCAGGATCTTCCCCTGATGTTCCCCGGCCCCGGGTTCGAAGACCCCGTCGAGAGGCGGCCAACACTCTGCGGCCGACACTCTGCAACTGACACTCTGCGGCCGGCTTGGCGCACCTGTTCGGTTGCCGGCTAGTGAGCCAGGATGTCGACCTCGGCCCAGCCCGCCAGATCCAGTTCGGCCCGCGTCGGCAGAAACCGGAAGCAGGCCTCGGCCAGAGCCAGACGGCCCTCACGTTCCAGCATGCCGTCCAACTTGGCCCTCAAGCGGTGCAGATACAAGACGTCGGAAGCCGCATAGGCAAGCTGTTCCTGGCTCAGCTCGCCGGCGCCCCAGTCCGAGGATTGCTGCTGCTTGGAGATCTCGACCCCGATCAGTTCGCGGCAGAGGTCTTTCAGACCGTGGCGGTCAGTGTAGGTCCGCACCAGCTTGGAGGCGATCTTGGTGCAGTAGATCGGGCGGCAGTCGACACCCAGATACTGCCGGATCACCGCGACGTCGAAGCGGGCGAAGTGGAAGAGCTTGGTGACCTGCGGGTCCGCAAGCAGGGCCTTCAGGTTGGGGGCGTCGTAGTTCCCCTTGGCGAACTGGACAAGGTGGCAAACGCCGTCGCCGCCGGAAAGCTGAACCAGGCAGAGCCGGTCGCGGGCCACGGCCAGCCCCATGGTCTCGCTGTCGACCGCTACCGATCCGTCGAAGCTGACATCGGCCGGCAGGTCGCCGCGGTGAAGATGGATTTCCGGGTTTGGCACGGTCCGCTGCGGCCCCTGTATCGTTGTCCTTATCGTTGCTTTGGCATTTCCCATGCCTCGGGGCGCGCTTTCCTGCACCCTCGCCTCGCCGCTGCCGGGCGGCAGGCCGAACGCCCAAGATAGGCGGTGATTTGAGGCTGTCAACTTACCCGGGGGCTTTGTATATATCGGCTTGTGCATCGGCCTTTCGGTGCCGGCGGAGGGAACCTTCCGCCGCCCGGGTCCGTGCCGTGCGGTGCCTTGGCCATGCTTTGGGGGGGCTTGGCCGGGCTGCGCCGGCAGCGACGGGAGTTTTGGGGGCAAGCGACATGAGCAGCGGTATCGTTACGGTTTTCGGCGGGTCCGGCTTTCTCGGCCGCTACGTCGTCCAACACCTGGCGCAGGACGGTTGGCAGATCCGCGTCGCCGTCCGCCATCCCGCGCGGGCGGCGTTTCTGAAGCCGCTCGGCGATATCGGCCAGATCACGCCGCTGGCTGTCCCGGTGCAGGACCCTGAAGCCGTGGCCGCCGCGCTGCACGGGGCCGATGCGGCGGTGAACCTGATCGGCCTGCTCTTCGAAAAGGGGCGCCAGCGCTTCCAGGCGGTGCACGTCGACGGCCCCAAGGCCATCGCCGAACAGGCCGCCGCCGGCGGCCTGAAGGGCCTGGTGCAGGTCTCCGCGATCGGCGCCGATCCCCAGGCGGAGGCACACTATGCCCGCACCAAGGGCGAGGGCGAGGCGGCGGTCCGCGCCGCCTTTCCCCAGGCGACGGTCCTCAGGCCCAGCGTGGTCTTCGGACCGGAGGACGGCTTCTTCAACCGCTTTGCCGAGATGTCGCGCTTTGCGCCGGCCCTGCCGCTGGTCGGCGGCGGGATGACCCGCTTCCAGCCGGTCTATGTCGGCGACGTCGCCCGCGCCGTCGCCCTGGCGCTGAAGGATCCGGCCTGCCGGGGCAAGACCTACGAGCTGGGCGGCCCGAAGGTCTACAGCTTCAAGGCGCTGCTGGAACTGCTGATGGAAACCACGGGCCGGCGGCGGGCACTGGTCACCCTGCCGTTCGGCCTGGCGCGGCTGCAGGCGCGCTTTCTGGAACTGCTGCCGGAGCCGCCGCTCACCCGCGATCAGGTCACCCTGCTGCGCAGCGACAACGTGGTCAGTGACGGCGCGCTGACGCTTGACGACCTGGGGATCGAGGCGACAGCGGTCGAGACCATCATCCCGACCTATCTGGACCAATACCGTTCCGGCGGGCGGTTTTCCCAGGGAACGCGCCCCTAGAGCAGATCCGGGTTTGATGGAATCGCGAAAGCGATTCATCCAACCCGGTGAATCTGCTCTAACTCTTAAGTGTAGAGCGGATTCACATGTTCAGGCGCAAACACCAAAGTGTTTCCGTCTAAACATGATCCGCTCTAAGGGCGTTCCCGGCTTTGGCTTCTTCTCAGGTCCCGTAGACCCACCAGAGCAGCCCGGCGCCGAGCACGATGCGGTAGATGACGAAGGGCGTGAAGGAGGCCCGGCGCAGCCAGCCCACCATCAGGAGGATGGAGATCAGGGCGACCACGAAGGCCACGGCCCCGCCGACCAGGGCCTCGAAGCCGAGCAGCAGGTTTCCGCTTTCGTAGAGTTCGAGACCCGCCAGGGTGCCGGCCCCCAGGATCGCCGGGATTGCCAGCAGCAGCGAGAAACGGGCCGCCTCGACCCGCTCGAAGCCCAGAAAGCGCGCGGCCGTCATGGTGATGCCGGAGCGGCTGGTGCCGGGAACCAGTGCCAGGACCTGGGCGAAGCCGATGATGAGCCCGGCCCGGAAGGTCATGTGGTCGAGGCGGCGCAGGGTCATGGCGCTGCGGTCGGCGGCGTAGAGCAGCAGGCCGAAGCCGAGCGTCGCCCAGCCGATCACCGCAGTGCTGCGCAGGTGCTGCGAGATCTCGTCCATGAAGAGCCAGCCCACTGCCACCAGCGGCAGGCTGCAGAGGACGATCAGCACGCCAAGGCGCCCGGCGGGGGTCCAGCGCCCGACGGCCAGGCGCGCCATCCCGCCGCCGATCTGCCAGAGGTCCCGCCAGACATAGGCGCAGACCGCCAGCAGCGTGCCGACATGGACGGCGATGTCCAGGGTCAGCCGATCGCGTTCGGACTGTTCGATGCCGTCCATGTTCAGGCCGTCGAAGCTGTTCCAGGCGAGCACCAGATGCCCTGACGAGGAAATCGGCAGGAACTCCGTGATGCCCTGAATGACGGCGAGGATGACGATATGGAGCAGGGGCAACGCGGTTCCTTCAGGATGGCGCGCGGCGCGGAGGCGCGCCGGCAGTTCGACCGCCGCAGAATGACCCCAGCACCGGTTTCAACAGGGTTAAGCGGAGGTGAATTTCCCGCGCGCCGCCTGTCATGACGCACCTCTTGTCATGATGCACCTCTTGGCCGGTTTCCAGCGAGAGTGGTCCCCGCTGCTCCAAAGGGCTGCTCCAAGCGTCCGTTCCGGGGGCATGCGCGGCTTCTGCCGGTCCGGACGGCCTAATCCCACCCCAATCGCTCCCGATTCGCACCCGAATCGCTCGGGGAGGATGGCGCGACGGGCGGGCTTATAGCACTCCCCCAGGATGGCTCACAGCCTGGAGTTTGCCCTGCCGGCAAGGCCACAGATTGGCTTTTAGTACCGATCGGAGACTAAATTTAACCGTCTTTGCGGTATCCAATGCGAAGATTCCGTGACAATTTCTCCGGGATCCGCTATTTAGGTCATAGATGTTGACATATTCTGTCGTTTTTCCTCGCCCGCGCTTTCAGGTTCGTCTATAGACGGGCTCCACAAAGGGCGCTGAACCGCCGCCAGACCGGCTTTGTTGGCCGGTTTCCGGGTCGCTCTTTGAAAGGGGACCATGCTGCGGAGCGGGGTGTGCCGCAGCGGCCCGGGTGCGGAAGGTCGGGACCAGAAGGTCCGAGCCCAGAAGGTCCGGGTGCCAGAGGGTCCGGATGCAGGACGGCGGTTGCCAAGAAGAACAAGAGCCGGCGGGGTCCGCGCAGTGGCGGGCGGCAGCCGCTGATGTGCAAAGTTTTGGGGTAGGAAACGATGGCCAACAAGATGCTGAAGTTCGTCGACCTCGCGCGCGCCATGCCGGAGAAGCGCAGCGTCGATACGCGCCGGGCGGATTTCGGGGAGATCTACGAAGAATACGACCCCATCGCCGCCAAGGCGCAGGCCAGCCGCTGTTCGCAATGCGGCGTGCCGTTCTGCCAAGTGCATTGTCCGCTGCACAACAACATCCCCGACTGGCTGATGCTGACTGCCGAAGGGCGGCTGCGCGAGGCCTACGAGATGTCGCAGGCGACCAACAACTTCCCGGAGATCTGCGGGCGCATCTGTCCGCAGGACCGGCTCTGCGAAGGCAACTGCGTGATCGAGCAGGCCGGCCACGGCACGGTCACCATCGGTTCGGTGGAGAAGTACATCACCGACACCGCCTGGGAGGAGGGCTGGGTCGAGCCGGTCAAGCCGCCGCAGGAGCGGCCGCAGTCGATCGGCATCATCGGCGCCGGTCCCGCCGGCATGGCCGCTGCCGAGGAACTGCGCCGCAAGGGCTACCAGGCCCATGTCTACGACCGCTACGACCGCGTCGGCGGCCTCATGATCTACGGCATCCCCAACTTCAAGCTGGAGAAGGAGGTCGTCGAAAAGCGCAGCGACCTTCTGACCCGCGGCGGCGTGCAGTTCCATCTGAACAGCGACGTCGGCGGCGCCCTCGGCTTTGCCGAGCTGCGCGAACGCCATGACGCGGTGCTGATCGCCACCGGCGTCTACAAGGCGCGCGACATCAAGGTTCCCGGCGTCGGCCTCGATAACGTTTTCGCTGCCATGGATTTCCTCACCGCCTCCAACCGCAAGGGCCTGGGCGATGCGGTGCCGGCCTTCGACGACGGTACGCTCAACGCCGCCGGCAAGGCGGTGGTGGTGATCGGCGGCGGCGATACCGCCATGGACTGCGTGCGCACCGCCGTGCGCCAGGGTGCCAAGTCGGTGCGCTGCCTCTACCGGCGCGACCGCAGGAACATGCCGGGCTCGCAGCGCGAGGTCGCCAACGCCGAGGAGGAAGGGGTCGAGTTCGTCTGGCTTTCCGCGCCGGAAGCCTTCCTCGGCGACGGCAAGGTCGAAGCCGTGCGCGCCCAGCGCGTCCACCTCGGCATGCCCGACGCCACCGGCCGCCAGACGCCGCAGATCCTGGAGAACTCCAGCTTCACGATGGAAGCGGACATGGTGATCAAGGCGCTCGGTTTCGATCCGGAAGACCTGCCGCAGCTCTTCGATACCCCGGGCCTGGACGTGACCCGCTGGGGCACGGTGAAGACCGACTTCGCCACCATGATGACCAATCTGGACGGCGTTTTCGCCGCCGGGGATATCGTGCGCGGCGCCTCCCTGGTGGTCTGGGCCGTGCGCGACGGGCGCGACGCCGCCGAACAGATCCACCGCCATCTCCAGGCCAAGGCCGATTCTGCCGCTGTCGCGGCCGAGTGACTTCCGGGGAAAGAAAGACCATGACCAAGAAGACAGCGCAGAAAGACGCCGCTGCCCGGATCGCCGCCTGGCGCGACACCGCGGACTACCTCAGCCGTGAGGGGCTCTACGATCCGGCCGACGAACACGACGCCTGCGGCGTCGGGCTTGTCGCCTCCATCGACGGCAAGCCGCGGCGCGAGGTCGTGGAAGCCGGCATCGAGGCGCTGAAGGCAGTCTGGCACCGCGGCGCGGTCGACGCCGACGGCAAGACCGGCGACGGCGCCGGCATCCATCTGCAGATCCCCCAGGACTTCTTCCGCGAGCACGTGGAAGGCACGGGACACGAGCCCGGCGATGCGACCCTGGCCGTCGGCATGGTCTTCCTGCCGCGCACCGACTTCGGCGCGCAGGAGCGCTGCCGCGTGCTGGTGGAGCGGGAGATCCTGAACTTCGGCTACACCATCTACGGCTGGCGCCAGGTGCCGGTGAACACGGAGATCGTCGGCGAAAAGGCCAACGCCACCCGGCCCGAGATCGAACAGGTGATGATCGCCAACACCCGCGGCGTATCGAACCCGCAGTTTGAAATCGATCTCTACATCATCCGCCGGCGCATCGAAAAGGCGGCGGAGGAGGAGTCGATCCAGGACTTCTACATCTGTTCGCTGTCCTGCCGTTCGGTGATCTACAAGGGCATGTTTCTGGCCGAACAGCTCTCGACGTTCTATCCCGACCTGCAGGACGAGCGCTTCGCCTCCAACTTCGTCATCTTCCATCAGCGCTACTCGACCAACACCTTCCCGACCTGGCGGCTGGCCCAGCCCTTCCGCATCCTCGCCCACAACGGCGAGATCAATACCCTGAAGGGCAACGTCAACTGGATGCAGGCGCACGAGTGCCGCATGGCTTCCGAGACCTTCGCCGACCACGTCGAGGACCTGAAGCCGGTGATCGCCGCCGGCTCCTCGGACTCCGCCGCGCTGGATGCGGTGGCCGAGCTGATGGTGCGCGCCGGGCGCCACCTGCCCATGGTGAAGACCATGCTGATCCCCGAGGCCTGGGGCCAGGACCCCTCCATGCCGCAGGCCCACCGCGATCTCTACAGCTACTGCAACGCGGTGATGGAGCCCTGGGACGGCCCCGCCGCGGTCTGCGGCTTCGGCGGCCGCTGGGCGGTGGCCGGCATGGACCGCAACGGCCTCAGGCCCATGCGCTACACCATCACCAACGACGGCCTGCTGTTCGCCGGATCGGAAACCGGCATGGTACGCATCGACGAACAGCGCATCGTCGAGAAAGGCCGCCTCGGCCCCGGCCAGATGATCGCCGTCGACCTGCATGACGGCCGGCTCTACCGCGACGGTGAGATCAAGGCCCACCTCGCCGCGCAGAAGCCCTTCGGCGAGTGGATCGCCAACGTCACCTCCATCGACGACCTGCTGCGGCCCGACCACGGCGAGCCGGTGCGCTGGGAGGGCGAGGCCCTGCGCCGGCGCCAGCTCACCTATGGCCTGACGATGGAGGACCTGGAACTGATCCTCCATCCCATGGTGGAGGACGCCAAGGAGGCGATCGGCTCCATGGGCGACGACACGCCGCTGGCCGTGCTCTCCAGCCGCTACCGCGGCATGCACCACTTCTTCCGCCAGAACTTCAGCCAGGTCACCAACCCGCCGATCGATTCCCTGCGCGAGCGCCGGGTGATGACCCTGAAGACGCGCCTGGGCAACCTCGGCAACATCCTCGACGAGGACGAGGCCCAGCTGCGCCTGCTGCAGTTGGAATCGCCGGTGCTGTCCAACGCGGAATTCGACGCCCTGCTGGTCCACATGGGCGATACCGCCACCGCCATCGACTGCACCTTTCCGGCAGAGGCCGGCGAGGCCGGGCTGGGCGAGGCCCTCGACCGCATTCGCCTGGAGGCGGAGAACGCCGTGCGCGAAGGCTGCGAGCACGTCATCCTCAGCGACGAGGCGGTCTCCGCCGGGCGCGTCGCCGTTCCCATGATCCTCGCCACCGGCGCCGTCCACAACCACCTGGTCAAGCAGAAGCTCCGCACCTTCGTGTCGTTGAACGTGCGCGCCGGCGAATGCCTGGACGTGCATTACTTCGCCGTCCTGATCGGCGTCGGCGCCACCACGGTGAACGCCTATCTGGCGCAGGAGTCGATTGCCGAGCGGCATCGCCGCGGCCTCTTCGGCGACCGTCCGCTGGAGGACTGCGTGCAGCGCTACATCAAGGCGGTGGACGACGGCCTGCTGAAGATCATGTCCAAGATGGGCATCGCGGTGATCTCCTCTTACCGCGGCGGCTGCAACTTCGAGGCGGTGGGCCTGTCGCGCACCCTGGTGGACGAATACTTCATGCCGATGCCCAGCCGGCTGTCCGGCATCGGCCTCACCGGCATCGAGCAGAAGGTCCTGGACCTCCATCAGCGCGCCTGGACCGAGGACTTCCTGGCGCTGCCGGTGGGCGGCTTCTTCCGTTACCGCCGCGGCGGCGAGAGCCACGCCTGGGAGGCTGGGCTGATCCACACCCTGCAGCACGCGGTCGCGACGGACTCCTACACCACCTACCGCAAGTTCTCCGACGGTGTGCACAGCCAGCCGCCGAGCAACCTGCGCGACCTCCTGGACTTCAAGGTGGCCGGCGTCGAGGCGGTGCCGATCGAAGAGGTCGAGTCCATCACCGCGATCCGCAAGCGCTTCGTCACTCCGGGCATGTCGCTGGGTGCGCTCTCGCCGGAAGCCCATGGCACCCTCAACATCGCCATGAACCGCATCGGCGCGAAGTCGGACTCCGGCGAGGGCGGCGAAGACCCGGCGCGCTTCACCCCGCATGCCAACGGCGACAACGAGAATTCGGCCATCAAGCAGGTCGCCTCCGGGCGCTTCGGCGTCACCGCGGAGTACCTGAACCAGTGCCGCGAAATCGAGATCAAGGTGGCCCAGGGCGCCAAGCCCGGCGAGGGCGGTCAGCTGCCCGGCTTCAAGGTCACCGAGATGATCGCCAAGCTGCGTCACTCGACGCCCGGCGTGATGCTGATCTCGCCGCCGCCGCACCACGACATCTATTCCATCGAGGATCTGGCCCAGCTCATCTACGACCTGAAGCAGATCAACCCCGACGCCAAGGTCTGTGTGAAGCTGGTGGCGCGCTCGGGCATCGGCACCATTGCCGCGGGGGTCGCCAAGGCCAAGGCGGACGTGATCCTGATCTCCGGCAACACCGGGGGCACCGGCGCCTCGCCGCAGACCTCCATCAAGTTCGCCGGCGTGCCCTGGGAGATGGGCCTCTCGGAGGTGAGCCAGGTGCTTACCCTCAACCGCCTGCGCCACAACGTCACCCTGCGCACCGACGGCGGCATCAAGACCGGCCGCGACGTGGTGATCGCCGCGATGCTGGGGGCCGAGGAGTTCGGCGTCGGCACCGCCTCGCTGGTGGCCATGGGCTGCATCATGGTGCGGCAGTGCCATTCCAACACCTGCCCGGTGGGCGTCTGCGTGCAGGACGAGGCCTTGCGCAAGAAGTTCACGGGAACGCCGGAAAAGGTGGTGAACCTCTTCAGCTTCATCGCCGAGGAGGTGCGCGAGATCCTGGCGCAGCTCGGCGTGCGCAGCCTGAACGAGGTGATCGGGCGCAGCGACCTGCTGATGCAGGTCAGCCGCGGCGCCGCCCATCTGGACGACCTGGACCTGAACCCGCTGCTGGTGCGCGCCGATGCGGGCGACGACCCGACCTATTGCACCCTGGTGGGCCGCAACGAGGTGCCGGAGACCCTGGACGCGCAGATCATCGAAGACGCCGAGCCGCTGTTCAAGGACGGCGAGAAGATGCAGTTGCAGTACTCGATCCGCAACACCCACCGTGCCATCGGCACCAAGCTCTCGGCCATGATCACCCGGCAGTTCGGCATGACCGGGCTCGACGCCGGCCATGTCACCGTGCGGCTGCGCGGCTCGGCCGGCCAGTCGCTGGGCGCCTTTGCGGTGCAGGGCCTGAAGCTGGAGGTCTTCGGCGACGCCAACGACTACGTCGGTAAGGGGCTCTCCGGCGGCACCATCGTGGTGCGGCCGCTCACCTCCAGCCGCCTGGCGAGCAACGAGAACACCATCATCGGCAACACGGTGCTCTACGGCGCCACCGGCGGCAATCTCTATGCCGCCGGCCAGGCCGGCGAGCGCTTCTGCGTGCGCAACTCGGCCGCCGTTGCCGTGGTGGAGGGTTGCGGTTCCAACGGTTGCGAGTACATGACCGGCGGCGTTGCGGTGATCCTCGGGTCCGTCGGGGCCAACTTCGCGGCCGGCATGTCCGGCGGCATGGCCTTCATCTACGACGTCGACGACCTGCTGCCGGAGCGCATCAACGGGGAGTCCGTGATCTATCAGCGCATCGAGACCGACTATTGGGAGAACGCGCTGCGGGAGCTGATTTCCGAGCATTGGCGCGAAACCCAGTCGGCCTTCGCCCAGCAGCTTCTGGTGGACTGGCAGCACGAAAAGAACCGCTTCTGGCAGGTCGTGCCGAAGGAGATGGTGGACCGTCTCGCCCATCCGGTGACCCGCGAGGCCGCCGACGCCGCCCAGGCGCAACGCGCCTGACACCATGAGCAGGGCGCAACGCGCCTGATACCAAAGAGGACGGCGCAGCGCGCTCCTGCATCGCCGCCGGCTGCAGCGCCCGGTGGTGGTGCGGGGGCTGATGCAGCCCTGCCCCCCTTTTCGCCCCCAAACGCTCCTGTTCACCCGGGGGCCGAGACCCTATAGTCCGCGGCCATGCGCCAGCTCTATCACCTCGCCATCGATCCCGGCTGCCGGGCCATCCGCGTCATGCTGGCGGAAAAGGGGATCGACTGCGAACTGAGGACGGAAAAGGTCTGGGAACGGCGCGAGGTCTTCCTCCACATGAACCCGGCGGGCCAGGTGCCGGTCTTCATCGACGACGACGGCACCGCCATCCCCGGGACCACGGTGATTGCCGAGTACCTGGAGGAGGCCTATCCCGAGCCGACTCTGCTGGGCGAGGCGTCGCTGGACCGTGCCGAGGTGCGCCGGCTGGAAAACTGGTTCGCCGAGAAGTTTCACCGCGAGGTGACGGTGAACCTGGTCGAAGAGAAGATCATGAAGCGCTTTCTGGGCCTCGGCACGCCCAACTCCGCCGCCATCCGCGCCGGTCTGGCCAACATTCATTACCACCTGGAATACATCGGGTGGCTCTGCGACCGGCGGCGCTGGCTGGCCGGCGATTTCTTCTCCCGCGCCGACATCGCCGCGGCCTGCCAGATCTCCGCCGTCGACTATCTGGGCGACGTTCCCTGGACCCGCCACACCGGGGCCAAGGACTGGTACGCCCGCATCAAGTCGCGCCCCAGCTTCCGCGCGATCCTGGCCGACCACATCTCCGGCGCCCGCCCGCCCAAGCACTATGCGGATCTGGACTTCTGATTGGCTCTATCCGGGTGTCACGACCAGGGCAGCACAGATACCCTGTCACCCCGGCCTTGAGCCGGGGTCCATCGTGGTCCCGATCTCGATGCCCACCGGATAGGCTCTTGCGGGCGGAACTATGGATCCCGGGTCAGGCCCGGGATGACGCTCGGGGCGCGATGCCGCGCTGCGGGCCACCGTCCTGCCGATCTTTCGCTAGACCGTATACGTCTCTCACCCCTACTCCACCTTCAGGTCGAGCTTGGCGATGTTGGCCTGGGCGGCGGCGGCCGTGGCGCTTTCCGGGGCCAGGTTGGCGGCCTCGATCCAGTCGTCGCGGGCGCCGTCGTCGTCGCCGGCCAGGCGCCGCAGGTTGCCGCGCTCCAGATAGCCTTCGGCGTTGCGGGGATCGAGCAGCAGGGCGCGCTCCACGTCGGCCAGGGCGCGGGCCGGCTGATCGAGGAAGCGATGGGCGCTGGCCCGCAGCACCAGGATGTCGGCGCGCTGAGGCGCGTTGGCCTGGGCGCGGTTGAGGTCGGCCAGGGCCGCCTCGAAGTCGCCGGCCGCCGCGGTGGTCATGGAACGGTCGACCAGCAGGTCGGCGTTGTTGGGCTCCCGCGCCACGGCGATGGACTGGACCGCGTAGGCGCGCTCCAGGTCTTCCGCCAGAAACCAGGCCTGCCCGGCCTGGATGAGGATCGGGATCTGCAGGAAGGCGAAGCCCGGCTCCAGGCTGGAGGCCAGGGTCTCCAGCTCTTCCCCGGCTGCGGCATGGTGGCCGAGCTGCAGCAGCGCCACCGCCGCGCAGTGGCGGGCGGGATCGCCGCCGCCCAGATCGGCCCAGGTCTGCGCCTGCTCCAGAGCCTGGTCCGGGTCCAGCGCCACAAGATCCATGCAGGCGGCATAGCGGGCGGCCTGTTCCTGGTCGTCGCTCTGGGCCCAGGCGGGGATGTGTGGCCCGGCTGACACGGCTGCGGTGACGATAGCCAGGGACAAAGACAGCGCCCGTAAGGACCACCGTCCGGCCCGCTGCAGTCCTGGTCCCCTATGTCTGCACTTTTGTGCCGTCACGGCCTTGCCTATATCCTTGCTGTCCGCACAGCGCGCGCCTGTGAGGACGGGCCGCCAACTTAGGCAAGAAGCGCCCCGGGGAAAACCGCCTTGTGGGAAAACCGTCTCGTGGTGGAGGCCGCCGCGGCGGCGGGAAACCCTGCGCCGCAAGTGAACAGGAGCCAGGAGGGTCGAAACCGGTGAGCGAAGAACAAGGGGGCCAGATGGGGGCCGGGACATCCGCCGGCGGATGCCGGCTGTTCTGTTTCGGGCTGGGCTTCAGCGCGCTGGCGCTGGCGCGTCGACTGCTGGCCGAGGGCTGGGCCGTGGCCGGAACGACGCGCTCCGAGGAAAAGGCCGCCGCGCTGGCCGCCGAGGGCATGGAGGTCTTCCCCTTCGACCGGGAACGGCCGCGGGAGATCCCGGCCTCCGCCCTGGCGGGCACGACCCATCTGCTCAGCAGCATTGCGCCGGACGAGGAAGGCGACCCCGTCATCGACAGTTACGGCGTCGCGTTGGCGGCGGCCAGCGACCTGCAGTGGGTCGGTTACCTCTCGACCACCGGCGTCTACGGCACCCGCGACGGCGGCTGGGTCGACGAGGACTCCGACCTCAGGCCCAGTGCCGCGCGCAGCCGCCGGCGTGTCGCGGCGGAAGAGGCCTGGCTGGCGGCCTGGCGCGAATACGGGCTGCCGGTACATGTCTTCCGCCTCGCCGGCATCTACGGCCCCGGCCGCTCCATGCTCGACACCGTGCGCGCGGGCAGGGCCAAACGCATCGACCGCCCGGGCCAGGTCTTCAGCCGCATCCATGTGGACGATATCGCAGCCGTGCTTCGGGCCTCCATCGACCGGCCCAACCCGGGGCGCGTCTACAACGTCTGCGACGACGACCCGGCACCGCCCGCCGAGGTGACGGCCTATGCCTGCGGCCTCCTGGGGGTTGAGCCGCCGCCCCTGGTGCCGCTGGAGGAGGCCGGCCTCTCGCCCATGGGCCTCACCTTCTGGTCCGACAACAAGCGCGTTTCCAACCGCCGCCTGCACGAGGAACTGGGCGTGGACCTCCAGTACCCGACCTACAAGGCCGGGCTCGACGCGCTTCTCGCCGCAGGCCACTGACCGTCGCCGTTGGCCAGCGGCCTCAGCCGCTGCGGCAGCGTTCGATCAGGGCTTCCAGGGTTCTGAGGATGAGGGCCAGTTCGTCCGGCTCCGATAGCCGGTGCCCTGCGTTCTTCACCAGGGTCAGTTCCACGTCCTCGCTCTCCAGCGCCTCGCAGAGCTTCAGCGTGGTCTGCCAGGGCACATCCGGGTCCTTCATACCCTGGACAAGGCGCACCGGGCAGGGGATCGGGATCGCCTTGTCCAGCAGCAGGTGTTGGCGCGCCTCTTCGATCAGCCGCATGGTGATGACGTAAGGCTCCTCGCTGTAGGCGGAGGGATAGAGCACATAGCCGTCGCGCGCCATCTGTTCGCGCAGCGCCTCGGTCGTGCGGGCCTGGATCAGGTACTCCGTGAAGTCGGGCGCAGCGGCAATGCCGAGCAGGCCGGCGACCCGCTGCGGCCGTGCCTGCGCCGCCAGCATCGCCATCCAGCCGCCCATCGACGAGCCGATCAGGATCTGCGGACCCTCGGTGAGCGTATCGAGCACCGCCAGGGTGTCGGCCAGCCAGCCGCCGATGGTGCCGTCCTCGAAACGGCCGGGCGAAGCGCCGTGGCCGCGATAGTCAAAACGCAGGAAGCCAAGCCCCAGGGCCTGGGCGAAGGCCTCCAGCGTCAGGGCCTTGGTGCCGGTCATGTCCGACATGAAGCCGCCGAGGAAGATCAGTCCCGGGGAAGCGGGCGTTTCCTCGGCGCTGGCTTTTCCCGTCTCCGTCTTGTAATAGGCGAGGACGGTCCCGTCATCGCAGGTTAGGATCTGCGGAGCCGGGCCGGCAGGCGATTCGGGATCAGACATGGTGTCTTTCAGCTTCATTGTTGCGCAATCGGCCCCCCTTGCCTGCGGCGGGGGTCACGGGAATCGCCCGGCGCCATGAGCATCACCGAGACTAGCACCGCGACCACCCGCGTCGAAAGCGCACCGGCCAGCAAGGGCCCGGTGGTGATGCAGGTTGTGCCGGCGCTGGTCACCGGCGGCGCGGAGCGCGGCACCATCGACATCGCCGGGGCCATCGTCGCCGAGGGTGGAACGGCCATCGTCGCCTCCGAAGGCGGGCCGATGGAACACGACCTGAAGCGCCTGGGTGCGCTGCATCTGAAGATGCCCCTGGCCTCCAAGAACCCGCTGGTCATGCGGCGCAACGTCACCCGCCTGCAGCGGGCGATCGAAAGCTACGGCGTCGATCTGCTGCACGCCCGTTCGCGGGCGCCGGCCTGGTCGGCCCATGCCGCCGCGCGCCGCAGCGGCTGCCACTTCGTCACCACCTTTCATGCGCCCTACAACTTCTCCAATGCGCTGAAGAAGCGCTACAACGCCATCATGGCCGAGGGCGAGCGCGTGATCGCAATCTCGGAGTTCATCGCCCAGCACGTGCGCGAGCACTACAAGGTCGACCCGAAAAAGCTGCGTGTCATTCCGCGCGGCGTCGATCTGGCCCGTTTCGACCCCGACCGGGTGAGCGCGGAGCGCATGATCCAGCTCTCGACCCGCTGGCGTCTGCCGGACGGGCTGCCGCTGATCCTGATGCCGGGGCGGCTCACCCGCTGGAAAGGCCAGGCGGTGCTGCTGGAGGCCCTCAGCCACCTGCGGGATCTGGATTACCGCTGCGTCTTCGTCGGCTCCGACCAGGGCCGCACGGCCTACCGCCGGGAACTGGAGGGACTGATCTCCCAGCACGGCCTGGAGGGCAAGGTCTCGCTGCTCGACGAGTGCAAGGACATGCCGGCGGCCTACATGCTCTCCGACGTGGTGGTCTCCGCCTCCACCGATCCCGAGGGTTTCGGGCGGGTGATCGGCGAGGCCCAGGCGCTGGGCCGCCCGGTGGTGGCCAGCGACCACGGCGGCGCCCGCGAGCAGATCCTGGCCGGGCAGACCGGCTTCCTCTTCCCTTCCGGCGATGCCGCCGCCCTGGCGGAGGCCCTGCGCAAGGCCCTGGGGCTGACGCGCGACGAGCGGGCGCTGCTTCACAGTGCGGCCATCGCCCGTGTGCGCCAGCATTTCTCCAAGGATCAGATGTGTGCCAAGACCCTCGCGGTCTACAAGGAGGTGCTGCGCTCCGGCGCCTGGGCGCCCGGGGCGCATCCTTGACAGGCATTGGAATCCTTCTAGAGTTGCCGCCGCTTTCGGCCCCCGCGACCCTCTGCAGGGGCTGAAGGACGGCGCACCTTGCCGCGCGCCGACTGCACCCTTGAACCTGCCGTGGCCGACGTATGGACCTGACGCAAGCAAAACAGATCTCGATCACCCTGCCGGACGGCTCCGCCAAGACCTTCGACGGGCCGGTGACCGGCGCCGAGGTGGCGGCCAGCATCGGACCGGGCCTCGCCAAGGCGGCCCTGGCGATCAAGGTCGACGGCGTGCTGAAGGACCTGGCGGCGCCCATCGGCGGCGATGCGGCGGTGGAGATCGTCACCGCCGGCCATGAGGACAGCCTGGAACTGCTGCGCCACGACTGCGCCCATGTGCTGGCCGAGGCCGCGCAGGAACTCTATCCGGACACCCAGGTGACCTTCGGGCCCGCCATCGAGAACGGCTTCTATTACGACTTCGCCCGCGCCACGCCTTTTACGCCGGAGGATCTGGCGGCTATCGAGCAGCGCATGCACGAGATCGTCGACCGCGACGAGACCATCACGCGGGAGGTCTGGGACCGCGACGAGGCCATCCGCCACTTCATGGAGAAGGGCGAGAAGTACAAGGCCGAGCACATCGAGACGCTGCCCCGCGATGCGGAGATCTCAATCTACCGCCAGGGCGACTGGCTCGACCTCTGCACCGGACCGCACCTGCCCTCCACCAGGAAGCTGGGCCACGCCTTCAAGCTGACCAAGGTTTCCGGCGCCTATTGGCGCGGCGATGCGCGCAACGAACAGCTTCAGCGCGTCTACGGCACCTGCTGGGAGACGGAAAAGCAGCTCAAGGCCTATCTCACCATGGTCGAGGAGGCCGAGAAGCGCGATCACCGGCGCCTCGGCCGCGAGATGAACCTCTTCCACCTTCAGGAAGAGGCCGTGGGCTCGGTGTTCTGGCACCCCAAGGGCTGGGCGCTCTACCGCACCGTCGAGGACTATATGCGCCGGCGGCTCGACGAGGCGGGGTACCTCGAGG
Organism: Rhodospirillales bacterium BBD 1991-14; assembly: GCA_001657395.1. Lineage (GTDB taxonomy): Bacteria > Pseudomonadota > Alphaproteobacteria > Kiloniellales > Kiloniellaceae > Pelagibius. Next base: position 637,212 of record LYSY01000002.1, read on the forward strand.
TGAAGACCCCGCAGCTCATCGACCGCGCGCTCTGGGAGGCCTCGGGCCACTGGGACAAGTTCCACGAGCACATGTTCATCGCCGAGTCCGAGGATCGCTCCTTGGCAGTGAAGCCGATGAACTGCCCGGGGCACGTGCAGATCTTCAAGCAGGGCATCACCAGCTACCGCGACCTGCCGCTGCGCATGGCCGAATTCGGCGCCTGCCACCGCAACGAGCCTTCCGGCGCCCTGCACGGGCTGATGCGCGTGCGCGCCTTCACCCAGGACGATGCCCACATCTTCGCAACGCCGGAGCAGATAAACAGCGAAACGGTGATCTTCTGCGACCTGCTGCAGAGCATCTACCGCGATTTCGGCTTCGACGAGGTGGTGGTGAAGTTCTCCGACCGGCCGCCGGTGCGCGCCGGCGACGACGCGACCTGGGACAAGGCGGAGGCGGCGCTGCTGGATGCGGTCCGCGAGGCCGGCCTCGAGTACAGCCTGAACCCGGGCGAAGGCGCCTTCTACGGCCCCAAGCTGGAATTCGTGCTGCGCGACGCCATCGGGCGCGATTGGCAGTGCGGCACCTTCCAGGTCGACTTCGTGCTGCCGGAGCGTCTCGGCGCCAGCTATGTCGGCGAGGACGGCGAGAAGCACCGCCCGGTCATGCTGCACCGGGCCATTCTCGGCTCCTTCGAGCGGTTCCTGGCGATCCTGATCGAGCAGTTTGCCGGCCGCTTCCCGCTGTGGCTGGCGCCGGTGCAGGTGGTGGTTGCGACCATCACCTCGGACGCCAACGACTATGCGGCGGCGGTCCGGGACCGCCTGGCGGCCCGGGGCCTGCGGGTCGAAGCCGATCTGCGCAACGAGAAAATCAATTATAAGGTGCGCGAGCACTCCCTGGCGAAGGTCCCGGTGATCGCCGTGGTCGGGCGCCGGGAGGCCGAGGAAGGCAAGGTCGCTTTGCGCCGCCTGGGCAGCAAAGAGCAAGAGATCCTTGCGCTTGACGATGCAGCGGCTAGGATCATGGCGGAAGCGGCAGGCCCGGGCGCGGAGGCGCCAGCGGCCTGATCGCGAAATGGCCGGTTGTGACGGGCGCTTGTGCGAGACCCGGGTCGCTGGCCGAAGGGCCCGCGAAGAAGCCTGCCCGCCGAGGAGGGGAAGCCGCCGCCAGCCATGGCGGGGCGGATTTCAGATCCCGATTGAGTGGTTAGCCAGCTATGGATGGAAACGAGGAGCTTAAGCAATAGCACGCCCACCCTTTGACAGCGCGCCGTCCCGTGACGGTCCGCGCGTGAATGACATGATCACGTCGGCACAGGTCCGGCTGGTCGACGAGAACGGCGAACAGGTCGGGATCGTTCCCACCGCAGATGCGCTGCGCCGGGCGCAGGATGTCGGGCTGGATCTTCTGGAGGTCTCGCCCAATGCGGACCCGCCGGTCTGCAAGATCCTCGACTACGGCCGTTTCCGCTATGAGGCCCAGAAGAAGAAGAACGAGGCCCGCAAGAAGCAGAAGACCATCGACGTCAAAGAAATCAAGATGCGGCCCAACATCGACACCCACGACTACGAGGTGAAGATGCGCTCGATCCACCGCTTCATCGGCGAGGGCGACAAGGTCAAGGTGACCATGCGCTTCCGCGGCAGGGAAATGGTGCACCAGGAGATCGGCAAGCAGGTGCTGGACCGTGTCCGCGAGGAGATGGAGCCGACCGCCAAGGTCGAGCAGTTCCCCAAGCTCGAAGGCCGCCAGATGACGATGGTGATGGCACCGCGCTAGCGGTGCGGGGGTCATGGCGCCGCGCTAGCGGCGCGCCAGTCTTTCCCTGGTGTTTTTGGGAAGGGGCGGCCCGGCCAGCCAGGGGCCCCGTACAAGGCCCGACAGACGCCGGCATGCGCTGATCGCGTCCCACCGCAACAGATCAACAGCCGCACAGCAGACGAAGGGGAGGCTGGCGATGAACCCCGTGGTCAACCTGAAAACGCAGCTCGACGGCGTGGAGGAGCTCTGGTCGCCCCGCGTGGTCGGCCGGGTCAACGACCAGTTCGTCAAGGTCGCCAAGGTGAAGGGCGAGCTGGCCTGGCACAAGCACGATGCCGAGGACGAGCTCTTCCTGGTGCTGAAAGGCCGCCTTGTCATCCAGTACGAGGACGGCGAGGTCACCCTGGAAGAAGGCGACATGCACATCGTGCCCAAGGGCCGGATGCACAATCCGGTGGCGGCGGAGGAGTGCTGGATTGCCCTGGTGGAAACCGTGACCACCCAGCACACCGGCGACATCGTCACGGAGAAGACCAAGGCCGTCGATCAGCAGATCGCCGACGGCGGCACTCTGGCGGGTTAGAGCGCTTTCCTGCTCTTTGAGGGCCGCAGGCGTGAAGCGGAGCGGCTGCCACCCCCCTCCCGACCTCCCCCCATCAAGGGGGGAGTGTAGAGCAGGCGACGGACCGCTGCCGCTTTTGAACGCTCAGGGCTGATCGGCCCTATGCGCCGAATCCACCGTCAATCGTGTGGAGGGCGCCGGTGACGATGCCGGCTTCTGGACCGACCAGATAGGCCACCATGCCGGCGATCTCGGAGGGCCTGGCATGGCGCTTGATGGCCATGAAGGAATGCATGGCGTCCTTCATCGGGCCGTCGGCGGGGTTCATGTCGGTGTCGACCGGACCCGGCTGGACCGCGTTCACGGTGATGGACCGCTCGCCGAAGTCGCGGGCGAGACCGCGCACCAGCCCTTGCATGGCGGATTTGGTGAGGGAATATGCGGCACCGCCGGGGAACGGCACGCGGTCGCCGTTGACCGAGCCGAGGATGACGATACGGCCGCCTTCGTTCATTTTGCGCGCGGCCTCGACGGCGGCGTGGTAGGGGCTGCGCACGTTGATGTCGATCATGTGGTCGACAGCGTCTGGGTCGCTCTCCAGCGGGTCGCCCATCACCAGCACGCCGGCGTTGACCACCAGGATGTCGAGCGGCCCCTGATCGGCCACGGTCTTCGTGACCGCCCCGCGATCGGCGGAATCGCTTTGGATCGCAGTTGCCCCGGTCTTCTCGGCCAGGGCCGCGGCGGCCTCGGCCGATCCGGCGTAGGTGAAAGTCGTCTCGGCGCCGTCCCTGGACAGGCGTTCGACGATGGCGGCGCCGATCCCCCGGCTGCCGCCGAGGACGAGGGCTTTCTTGTTTTCGAATGAGGACATGGTGCGGCTCCTTTTGAAAGAAGGCTGGGTTGAAAGACGGTTGGGTCGAAGATTGTTGAAATTTTGTAGTGATCGTTACATATATCTCTGCGAAGCCTTCGCAAGTGAAAAATGTAATGACTGCTAAAAAAATCGAGAACGGAAGCGAGAAGGGCCGCGGGCGGCCCCGCGCCTTCGACCCGGAGGCCGCGGTGGAAACCGCCCTCGGCCTGTTCCATGCCCGCGGCTACGATGCGGTGGGGGTGGCGGAACTGAGCCGGGCCATCGGCGTGAAGCCGCCCAGCCTCTATGCCGCCTTCGGCAGCAAGCAGGGTCTCTATGAGCGGGCGGTGGCGCTCTTTCTCTCGCGCGAGGGGGCCTTTGTCCCGGAAACCCTGTCCGAGACGGGGCCTGTGGCGGAGATCGGGGGCCGCCTCTTCGCCCGCGCCGCTGCGGCCTACAGCGCCGACCGCGGCCATCTGGGCTGTCTGGTGACCGACGGCGCCCGCAATTCCGCCGACGAGGGGGTCTGCGCCTTCACCAAAAGCCTGCGGGCGCAGGCCCGGGACCGGATAATCGCCCGCTTTCGCCGGGAGTTCCTGCCGGAAACTGCCCCGGGCAAGGCCGAGCGCCTGGCCGATTTCGTCGTCGTCACCCTGGCCGGCCTCTCCGCCTCCGCCCGCGACGGCCTGCCGCCCGTGGCCCTGGCAGAGGCCGCTGCCATCGCCGGCGCGGGCTTCCGCGCCGCCTGCGCGGAAGCCCCGGAATCGGAGGCTTGAACGCAGACTTAAACGGGCACCCAAAGGGGGCTTGAGGGGCCTTCTCGAGCCCTCGGGCCCGGCTTGCAATCCGGCCTGGAGGCCGCTATAACCCCGCGGTCTTGAGAAAGAGCGGTCCGGCGAAAGGGCATGCCCAGCCGCTCTCACTGTCTCGTTTCGTTCAGAAAGGATGCAAAATGCCCAAGCTGAAGAACAAGTCCGGGGCGAAAAAGCGCTTCCGGCTGACCGCCACCGGCAAGGTGCGCATGAACCAGGCGGGCAAGCGCCACGGCATGCGCAAGCGCCCCCAGAAGATGATCCGCAACGCCCGCGGCTCCACCCTGCTCTGCGACGCCGACGCCAAGATCGTGCGCCGCAACTTCCTGCCCTACGCGAAGTAAGGAGACCGGAGCCATGGCAAGAGTGAAACGCGGCGTCACCACCCACGCCCGCCACAAGAAGGTCATCAAGCGCGCCAAGGGCTATCGCAGCCGGGGCAAGAACGTCTTCACGGTCGCCATCGAGCGCGTCGAGAAGGGCATGCAGTATGCCTACCGCGACCGCCGGGTGAAGAAGCGGAACTTCCGCGCCCTGTGGATCCAGCGCATCAATGCCGGCGCCCGCCAGCACGGCCTCACCTACTCGCAGTTTATGAACGGCATCAAGGAGGCGGGCATCGAGCTCGACCGCAAGGTGCTGTCGGACCTTGCGGTGCGTGAGCCCGAAGCCTTTAAGTCCTTGGTCGACCAGGCGAAGGCCGCACGGGCCTGACGCCTCTCGTGAACCGGCCACGGCTCAGACGCTGAGGCAGCGGCCGGTTCCAAGGACCACTCCCGCAGACCCGGTGGAAGCCCGGGTCGTCTGCCGAAAAACCGGTCTCAGAGGAAACGGACGGTTCGGCTGGCGGGATGGCAAAGGCGGACAGTAATCATGGAAAGTCTTGAGCAGCTGCAGAGCAGTCTGATCGATCAGGTGGCCGCGGCCGCCGATCTCGAAGCCCTCGAGAAACTGCGCGTCCAGGCGCTCGGCAAGAAGGGCGAACTGACCCAGCGGCTGAAGACCCTGGGCAGCCTCTCCCCCGACGAGCGCCGCGAAGCCGGCCAAAGCCTCAACAAGATCAAGGAAGCGGTCAACGCCGCCATCGAGACGCGCCGCGGCACCCTGGAAGAGGCGGCCCTGGAGGCGCGGCTGGCGGCAGAGTCCATTGACGTCAGCCTGCCGGCGCGTCCGGCGGAACTCGGCCGCATCCACCCGATCAGCCAGACCTGGGAAGAGCTGGTGGCGATCTTCGGCGAGATGGGCTTTTCGGTGGCCGAGGGCCCGCACATCGAGGACGACTTCCACAACTTCACGGCCTTGAACATCCACGAGTGGCATCCGGCCCGCCAGGACATGGATACCTTCTATCTGAAGCCGGCGGCGGACGGCACGCGCAAGGTGCTGCGCACCCATACCTCGCCGGTGCAGATCCGCACCATGCTGGCGGAAAAGCCGCCGATCCGCATCATCGTGCCCGGGCGCACCTTCCGCGCCGACCACGACGCCACGCACTCTCCAATGTTCCATCAGGTCGAGGGGCTGGTGATCGACAAGAAGACCCACATGGGTCACCTGAAGGGCACTCTGACGGCCTTCTGCCGCGCCTACTTCGGGGTCGACGATCTGCCGCTGCGCTTCCGGCCCAGCTACTTCCCCTTCACCGAGCCCTCGGCGGAGGTCGACATCGGCTGCAGCCGCGAGGGCGGCGAACTGAAGATCGGCCCCGGCAAGGACTGGCTGGAGATCCTCGGCAGCGGCATGGTGCACCCCCAGGTTCTGGCTAACTGCGGCCTCGACCCGGAGGTTTACCAGGGCTTCGCCTTCGGCATGGGGATCGAACGCATCGCCATGCTGAAGTACGGCTTCCCGGATCTGCGCATCTTCTTCGAGACGGACCTTCGCTGGCTGAAGCATTACGGCTTCGTGCCGCTGGAGCCGCCCTCTCTGGTGCGGGGAGGCTGAAGCGATGAAATTCACGCTGTCCTGGCTGAAGGACCATCTGGAAACCGAGGCCTCGCTGCAGGAGATCACCGACGCCCTGTCGATGATCGGCCTGGAGGTCGAGGGGGTCGACAATCCGGCCGAGGCGCTCTCCGCCTTCACCGTCGCCCGGGTCAAGGAGGCGCGCCAGCACCCCAATGCCGACCGCCTGCGGGTCTGCATCGTCGACACCGGCAGCGAAGAGGTGCAGGTGGTCTGCGGCGCGCCCAACGCGCGCACCGGCATGCTGGGCGTCTTCGCGCCGGTGGGAAGCCACATCCCCGGCACCGGGATCACCCTGAAGGCCGGGACCATCCGGGGCGAGGCGTCCAACGGCATGCTGGTCTCCGAGCGGGAGATGGGTCTTTCCGACGAGCACGAGGGGATCATCGAGCTGGAGCAGGAGGCGCCGCTGGGCACGCCCTTCGCCGAGGCCGCCGGCCTCGACGACCCGGTGATCGAGATCGCCATCACCCCCAACCGCGGCGACTGCCTGGGCGTGCGCGGAATCGCGCGGGACCTTGCCGCCGCCGGGCTCGGCACGCTGAAGCCGCTGGACACGGCGCCGCTGCCGGGCGGCTTCGACAGCCCGATCCGCTGGCAGCGCGCCCTGCCCGACGACCAGCAGCATCTCTGCCCCTTCGTTTCCGGCCGCTACTTCCGCGGCGTGAAGAACGGGCCGAGCCCGAAGTGGATGCAGGACCGCCTGCGCGCCATCGGCCTCAGGCCGATCTCCGCGCTGGTCGATATCACCAACTACGTGACCTACGACCTCAGCCGTCCGCTCCACGTCTTCGACGCCGACAAAGTCAAGGGCGACGTCACCATGCGCCTGGCCGAGCCGGGCAGTGAGATCCTGGCGCTGGACGGCAATACCTACCGCCTGGACGAAACGATGGTGGTGATCGAGGACGATGCCGGACCGGAGGGGATCGGCGGCATCATGGGCGGCGAGGTCTCCGGCTGCACCGAGGAGACCACCAACGTGTTCCTGGAGGCCGCTCTCTTCGACCCCATCCGGGTGGCGGAGACCGGGCGCAAGCTGGGCATCCATTCCGATGCCCGCTACCGCTTCGAGCGCGAGGTCGATCCGAACTTCGTGCTGCCGGGGGTGGAGGTGGCGACCCGTCTGATCCTGGAGCTCTGCGGCGGCGAGGCCAGCCACGTGGTGACCGCCGGCGAAGTGCCGGCCTGGGACCGCAGCGTCGGCCTGCGGCCCGCCCGCATCGCCAGCCTCTGCGGCGTCGAGGTGGCGGCCGAACGCCAAGCCGAGATCCTGGAGCGCTTGGGCTTTGCCGTCGATACATCCGGCGAGTCATCCGGCGAGCGGCTGGAAGCCGCGGTCCCTTCCTGGCGGCCCGACATCGAGGGCGAGGCCTGTCTGGTGGAGGAGGTGCTGCGCATCCACGGCTACGATGCGATCCCGGAGGTCGATCTGCCGCGCGAGACCTATCTGCCGCAGGCGGCGCTCAGCCCCGGCCAGCGGCGCGTCGCCGCGGCGCGCACGGCGCTGGCCTGGCGCGAGATGTGGGAGGGGGTGACCTTCTCCTTCGTCTCCGCCAAGGAGGCGGCGCTCTTCGGCGGCGGCGAGGCGGCCCTGCATCTCGACAATCCGATCTCGGCGGACCTCGACGTCATGCGCCCGACCCCCCTGGCCAACCTGGCGAGTGCCGCCGCGCGCAATGCGGACCGCGGCTACGGCGACCTCGCGCTGTTCGAGGTGGGGCCGCAGTACCACGGAGACGGCCCGGACGGGCAGGCGACGGTGGCTGCGGGCATCCGGGCCGGCGAGCGCCGCCAGCGCAGCTGGGCGGCGCCTGGGCGGCCGGTGGATGCCTTCGATGCCAAGGGCGATGCCGAGGCGGTGCTGACGGCCTGCGAGGCGCCGGTGGCCAACCTTCAGGTCACCCGCGATGCCCCGGCCTGGTACCATCCCGGGCGCTCCGGCGTGCTGCGCCTCGGCCCCAATGTGCTGGCCCAGTTCGGCGAACTGCACCCGCGGGTCCTGAGGGCCCTCGACCTGAAGGGCCCGGCGGCGGCTTTCGAGGTTTTCCTCGACCGCATCCCGCTGCCCCGGTCGGGGCGCCAGAAGCCGTCGCTGCTGAAGCTCTCGGCCTTTCAGCCGGTCTCCCGCGACTTCGCCTTCGTGATCGACGAGGACGTGCCGGCGGAGAAGGTGCTGCGGGCCGCCCGCGGCGCCGACAAGGCGCTGGTGAGCAATGTGGTGCTGTTCGATGTCTATCGTGGCAAGGGGGTGGAACCGGGCAAGAAGTCGCTGGCCATCGCGGTGACCCTGCAGCCGCAGCAGGCGACGCTGACCGATCAGGAGATCGAGGCGGTGGCGGCGAAGATCGTCAAACAGGTGACCGGTGCCACCGGCGGGGCCCTGCGCGGCTAGAGCGGATCATGTTCAGACGGAAACACTTTGGTGTTTGCGTCAGAACATGTGAATCCGCTCTACACTTAAGATTTAGAGCAGATTTACCGGGTTGGATGGATCGCCCCTGGAAAGACATGGGGCGATTCCATCAAACCCGGATCTGCTCTAGGGCCGCGATCCCGCCTGGACTGTTGGTTCCCTGCCCGTGCCGCTTTTCCCGCACCCGGCGGGTGCGGCGGCGGCCCGGATCTAACGGTGAACCCTAGCGGTAAACGCTTGCTTCGGTATCGCTGGTGCGTGCCCAGAGTTCGTCGGCCCGACGCGCCTTTGCGACCAACTCCTTGGCGAGCTTGATGTTGCCAGCCGCTTCCGCACGCGCCGCCAAGGCCCAAGTCATGGCTGCGTACTCCCGCGCTTCCGCTTCGCTGATTCTCCGATCCATTGCCAGTGTGTCCCTGCCCATCCCGCAGAAAATGCGTGGCTTGAGCGTCATCCGGCCATGGTTAACGAAAGGTTAAGATCCGCCGGACTGTGGTATTTGCGCACTGACAGTGGCAAAGATGCAACAGAACCGGGTGGAGGCGTGGCGGCAAGGAGCCGCCTCTCGGCTCATGGGTGTCGGGCAACGAAAAGCCCGGTCCCTTGCGGGACCGGGCTTCGTCATGACTTGAAGACAGCCGCAGGAGCTGCAGTGGTCAGGTGCTGTACCACTGCATACAGATACGCGGACCCTGGTGGGCTTTGTTGCCCCGGGTGTTCTTCTTGATGGTCTTGTTGATGAAGGCCTCGAGCTCGCGGATGTGGTGCTCCGGCACGCCCAGGCGAATCAGCTTGGCGCGCGACTGGCGCGCGTTCTTGTTGTAGGTGGCCGCGTCTTTCTTGCCGAGCGCTTCATAGGCCTTCACCATGCAATAGTTCTGCTGGTACCAGCGCGCCTCGTTGCGCGCCGCTGCGGGGGACGTCGACGTCGCAAGAAGCGCGCCTGCAAGTGCCGCACAGGCCGCCAAACGCAAACTGCCCCCCGTCATCGTAAAGATCTTGCCCATTAAATCTCTCCGCATCGTGCATCCTCAGATCCCTGAGGTTCCCCCAATTCTTCCTGCCCGGCGTTGAGATTCGGTGAAGAATCGAGACAATGCCCCCTAATTCCCGAGTACTCTAGCAGTCTTGTCGGGGTCCTCAAAGATAGAAACCAAGTCCTAGGAAGCCCGGTAAGAAACCCGGCAAGAAGCCCGGGTCAGATCTGCTCTAATACTGGAAGAACCTTGGTTGGCCGGACCGGGGGGTCAAGACGCGGGTGGTGGAACTGGCCGGCGGCTGCCATTGCAGTTCGACCCCGCGATCGGCAAGAAAGGACTCTGCGGCTGCGCGGGCCTCGGCATGGGTGCGGGCGGTTCCCTGCTGGTAGCGGACGCCGTCCTCCTCGAAGGTGACGGTCCAGCGGAACAACGGCTCGCCGCGCTGGTAGGTGAAGGTCGAGGTTTCCCGCCAAGGTTCAATCAAAATGTTATGTCGCTTCAACATGCCCTCCATAGCCTCTCGCCTGGAGGGCTATCACAGCCTCTATCGCCCTGGGTGTGACGACTTCGCGTCAAATTCGCGTGTTTTGGTTTGTAGGCTGCCGGCCGGATCGACTCACGATCGACTCAGGTTCGATCCCGGGGAGGGGTGCGGGCAGGCGGCCTTACCCGTTTGCACGGTGGCCCATCAAGCGTTGATCGAGGGGCCGCGGCGCCCTATCTTCCTGCCCGCCGGGGTTCCTTGCGCAGTGCGCGGACCTGCGGATTCTGTACCTTAGAAGATGCCATGACCGATCTTGCTCACATCCGGAACTTCGCGATCATCGCCCACATCGACCACGGCAAGTCGACCCTGGCCGACCGGCTGATCCAGCTCTGCGGGGCGCTCAGCGACCGCGAGATGAAGGAGCAGGTTCTCGACTCGATGGACCTGGAGCGCGAACGCGGCATCACCATCAAGGCGCAGACCGTGCGCCTCAGCTACAAGGCCGAGGACGGCGAAACCTACGAACTGAACCTTATCGACACCCCCGGCCATGTCGACTTCTCCTACGAGGTCAGCCGCTCGCTGGCGGCCTGCGAAGGCTCGCTGCTGCTGGTCGACGCCAGCCAGGGCGTGGAGGCGCAGACCCTTGCCAACGTCTATCTCGCCATCGACAACGATCATGAGATCGTGCCGGTCCTGAACAAGGTGGACCTGCCGGCGGCCGAGCCGGAGCGGGTGAAGGAGCAGATCGAAGAGGTCATCGGCATCGATGCCGGCGAGGCCCTGCCGATCTCCGCCAAGACCGGCGAGGGCGTGGGCGCCGTCCTGGAAGCCCTGGTCCGGCGCCTGCCGCCGCCCAAGGGCGATGCCGAGGCGCCCTTGAAGGCGCTGCTGGTGGACAGCTGGTACGACGCCTATCTGGGGGTCATCACCCTGGTGCGGGTGGTCGACGGCACCCTGAAGCCGGGCATGAAGATCCGCATGATGGGCAGCGGCGCCACCCACCTGGTGGACAAGGTCGGCGCCTTCACGCCGAAGATGACGACGCTGACCGGCCTGGGGCCGGGAGAGATCGGCTTCCTCACCGCCAGCATCAAGTCGGTGGCCGACACCAACGTGGGCGACACCATCACCGAGGAAAAGCGCCTGGCCGCCGCGCCGCTGCCCGGCTTCCAGCCCTCGGTGCCGGTGGTCTTCTGCGGGCTCTTTCCGGTCGATGCGGCGGACTACGAAACCCTGCGCGATTCGCTGGCCAAGCTGGCGCTCAACGACTCCTCCTTCCAGTTCGAGGCGGAAACCTCTGCGGCGCTGGGCTTCGGCTTCCGCTGCGGTTTTCTGGGGCTTCTGCACCTGGAAATCGTCCAGGAGCGTCTGGAGCGCGAGTTCGACCTCGACCTCATCACCACCGCTCCCTCGGTGGTCTACAAGATCCACATGACCAAGGGCGATCTGGTCGAACTGCACAACCCGGCCGATATGCCGGACGTGGTGAAGATCGACCGTATCGAGGAGCCCTGGATCAAGGCGACCATCCTGGTGCCGGACGACTACCTGGGCCCCATCCTCAAGCTCTGCGAGGAGCGGCGCGGCGAGCAGATCGACCTCACCTACGCCGGCAGCCGGGCCATGCTGGTCTATCACCTGCCGCTGAACGAGGTGGTCTTCGACTTCTACGACCGCCTGAAGTCGGTCTCCCGCGGTTATGCCAGCTTCGACTACCAGATCGAGGGCTACCGCGAGAGCGACCTGGTGAAGGTCTCCATCCTGGTGAACCAGGAGCCGGTGGACTCCCTGGCGATGATCGTGCACCGCAGCCAGGCCGAGCCGCGCGGGCGCGTGCTCTGCGAACGCCTCAAGGGCCTGATCCCGCGCCAGCTCTTCAAGATCGCCATCCAGGCAGCCATCGGCGGCAAGGTGATCGCCCGCGAGACCATCTCGGCCCTGCGCAAGGATGTCACCGCCAAGTGCTACGGCGGCGATGTCTCCAGAAAGCGCAAGCTCCTGGAGAAGCAGAAAGCCGGCAAGAAGCGCATGCGCCAGGTCGGCAACGTGGAGATTCCGCAGTCGGCCTTCCTGGCGGCCCTCAAGATGGGCGACGGCTAGCGAGGCTCAGGGTTCGGGCAGACCGGAGGCTCAACGCCGCCCGCGGGAGGAGAATCGCCGGGGCTGGCGCTCGCCGCGCCAGCGCCGGAAGGCCAGCACCAGGACCGCGCCGATCACCAGGAAGACCGCCCAGGCCCACCAGGCCAGGAGGGGCGCGAAAACGTTGTCCCAGAGGCTGACCGAGATGTTGCGCTCGATGCCCGCCTGCAGGGTGTTGAGGCTGAAGCCGCCGAGGGCCTGATCGATCTCGTACCAGCGCTGCCCCAGGGGCGCGAAGCGCCAGTCACCGGAACTCACAGAGGAAACGCCGTCCCAGCCCAGCAGCACCAGTGCACCGAACAGAAAAAACCAGCCGAGAATACGGCCAACGATCATGAGTCCCCCTCAGGTACTTCCCGCCACGCCCGCTTTTCTTGCTGTGGTCTTGCGCTGGCCGGGGCGCAACCGGGATCGCGACAGGGCGGATACTAGCAGCCCGCGATGCCTGCGGCCAACCGGCGGGCCGGTTTTTTGGCCGCTGAGGGGGTTGCGGAGGGGCTGCGGGGCGGGTGGCCCGGCCCGGGTCCCGGCCTGGGCCGGGCCCTATTTCCAGGCCCATGCTAAGCATTGCATCCGCCTGCGGCCTCGGCTAGGGTCCCGCCGCCGGAGCGCTGGCGGGCGAAACGCCGCCGCCGCCATGGTGCGCCCGGCATTGTGCGTGAGGAGAGGTGGCCGAGTGGCTTAAGGCGCACGCCTGGAACGCGTGTGGGTGGGAAACCGCCTCGTGGGTTCGAATCCCACCCTCTCCGCCATACCCCATAGACATTTCGCTGTCCAAGGGTGGGTTTCGAACCCACACCATCAGGCTTGCGCGCAGAGCGCGGGGTTCGAATCCCACCCTCTCCGCCAGCCTTCGCGATCCGCGCTTCGGCCGGCTTACACCAGAAAACCTGCGGGAGCGAGACTGGAGCGAGGCTGCCTTCCGAAGCCTCGGCGAAGGAGGGCTTCTTCGGGAACTGAGACAAGGAGCGATGATGCACCTCAGACTGATCAATCCGAAGTCCGCGCTTGTCGCGGCTATTCTGATTGTCGGCGCGGTCTGGATGTCCGGCCAAAGCGCTGCCAAGGAAATCGCGGACATGACAGCGCGGGCTGACGGGTCGTGGATTCACTGGACACTGTCAAACGCCGCGCCAGACCGCCCGAACCGGGTTGTCCTGATTGCTCAGGGGTCGGGTTGCTCGCCCGCGCGGTCGAGCCCCTCCGTCGCAATGCTGGCGGAGATCCTTTCGGACTACGCTGTTCTCACCGTCGAGAAATTCGGTGTCACGCCGGCAGACGGTCCGACGGAGCGCCTTGAGGACTGTTCGGATGCCTATCTGGAAAACCACACGGTCAGCCAGCGCGTGGCCGACGTAGCCGCAGTCCTCCAGGACCTCAAAGAGCGGCGCCTCTTCGATGGCGACCTCGTCCTCTTCGGCGGCTCCGAGGGGGGCGCCGTCGTATCGGTTCTCGCCCACGAGGCCGCAGAGGCGGACGCCGTTGTTGTGCTCTCCACCGGAACCGGGCTCACCATGGCGGAGTTCCTTCCGCTGGTCGCGCCGCCGCCGGCGATGGAGCAGATGCGTGCCGCGTTCGACGGAATTCGGAGCGATCCGGACGCGACGGGAGTGCTGGGCGGCGTCTCCTACGACTGGTGGCGGGATGTTCTCGATCGACGGTTCTCCGATGATCTGCTGAAGGCGGCCATTCCGGTGCTTCTCATACACGGCGCGAGGGACAAGTCAGCACCTGTCGAGGCCGCGCGCGCGACGCGCGATGCCTTTGTTGCCGCGGGCCAGGAGCACCGCCTCACCTATTGGGAGTTCGAAAACAGGGATCACGCCATGGTCGATCCGCAGGGCCGCCCGCACATGGGCGAAGTCCTGACACAAGTGCGCGGCTGGATCGGCCAGCAGATGCGGCCGGAGGGTTGACGGGGTTCGCGTCTGACGGCATCGCGCGCAAGGAGAGCCAGCCGAGTGGCTTGATTCGTGCCAACACTCTGGCTTGCGTCCCGATGGACTTCTGTCATAAACACGGGATTGTCGATTCAATGGGATACGACAAGACCGCCCTCATGCGGCACGACAACAGGCGGTGCATGGATCATAAGCCCAGACCACGCGGGATATGGCGCTTGGCGCGCCGGATGATTGCGCTCGCGGCCGTCGTGGCGTTGTTCACTGCGCCTGTCATCGTGATCCTCTCTCATGGCCCGGCTGCCCATGCAGCGGCTGCCGGGATGGTCTCGGAGATCGCGGCGCATGGTCATGCCCATAGCAAAAGCGGGGGCGACGCTGACAGCGATCTGACGGGCGGTCCGCTTGGCGGTCATGACGCGACCGACCATGAGCACCAGCTTCAGTCTTTGGCTGACCAGCCGGGACAGGCCGAGCGGCCCGCGGCAAGTGGTGCGCCGCGCCCTGCCATCACGGCCTTTCAGGGCCTTGCGCGTGACGGGCCGAAGCGCCCGCCGCGGACTGTCTGAACAGATTTGAGGCCGCGCCTTCCCGGCGCCAGACCAAACCGTTCAGACATAGGAACAGCACATGACAAGTCTACCGGCCGCGCCGCGCGGGCGGGGGATGTGGGTGCGCCGCGCCCCTGTCCTTCCGCTTGCCGTCGCAGCGTCTCTCCTTTGGGCCGATGCGGCCCTTGCCCATGCCGTCACGCTTGGCGACAAGGGCTACATCCAGGAGGTCTCCGGGGTTCATCTCATCCCGTTCATCTATCTCGGCGCCAAACATATGGTGACGGGATACGACCACATCCTGTTTCTCTTTGGCGTGATCTTCTTCCTCTACGGGATGAAGCAGATCGGGATCTACGTCTCGCTCTTTGCCATCGGGCATTCGACGACGATGTTGCTGGGCGTCTGGCTCGACTTCGGGATCAGCAGCTACATCATCGACGCGATCATCGGCTTCTCGGTGGTCTACAAGGCGCTCGACAATCTCGGCGCTTTTCCACGCTGGTTCGGGTTTCAGCCTTCGACCAAGGCCGCCACGCTGATCTTCGGCTTCCTGCACGGCTTCGGCCTCGCCTCGCGGATCATCGATTACGAGATCTCGCCCGACGGGCTCTGGCCGAACCTCGTCGCCTTCAATGTCGGCGTGGAGATTGGGCAGTTGCTGGCGCTGGCCGCGATCCTCGTCGTGATGCGCTATTGGCGCAGCATGGCGTCCTTCGCGCGGCAGGCCTACGCGGTGAACGTTGTGTTGATGACGGCCGGCTTTGCCCTGATGGGGCTGCAGATCACCGGCTATTTCGTCGCCACCTGAGCGGCAGGAGACTCTGAAAAATGAAAAACCAGTCTTTCGGTCCTGCCGGCGATACTGCCGGCACCCCGGTTCCCCCACAATCCGCAGCGGGCCACATCCAAGGCGTTGGGGCGACCAAGCGTGGACTGATCCGGGCAACGCTCGGTTCGGCCGCGGCGGCCGGGGTCGTCCTTGTGCTGTTCTGGCTTCCGGCCGAGTACGGCCTTGACCCGACGGGGCTTGGCCGCGTCATGGGGCTGACCCAGATGGGCGAGATCAAACAACAGCTTTACAGCGAAGCCGCGGGCGAGGATGCGGTGCTCGCGGCGCAGGCCGCCGCCGCGCAGGTTTCGGCCGATCCGGCCCTTGTGGCGCGGCTTGACTCCATCGATGCACGACTGGCCGTTATCACCGCGGCAGTCGGGGCAGCACCACCAGCGGCCCCAGCCGCTGCGCCGATGGAGGTGACCGGGCGTCCCGCCCCGGAGGCGGCCGCTGCACCGGTGTGGCGCGATCAAGTCAGCTACACGCTCGCCCCCACCGAGGGGATCGAGGTCAAGCTCGTCATGACCGAGGGTGCGGTGGCGGCCTTCGAATGGACGGCCAACGGTGCTGTGCTCAATCACGACACCCATGGCGACGGTAGCGGACAGCGCATCACCTACGAACAGGGCCGCGGCGTGCCGGGGCAGGAGGGTGAGCTGGTCGCCGCCTTCACCGGCAATCACGGCTGGTTCTGGCGCAACCGCACCGATGCGCCCGTGACCTTCACGCTGCGCACGCGGGGCGACTACTCTCAAATGATCGCGCCTTGACCCGCCTCACCGCGCCAGCCCAACGCCGGGCTGGCGCGGTGGCTTCCTGCCGGCTTTCCGCCTAGGACGGAGCCGCGTTCATCTTGGTCGGACGGGCGGGCCTCGAACCTCTCGGTCTCGCGGCGGCCAGGCTTCGGCTTGGGTGAGGGAGCTTGCCGGCCGGGGCTGATCACCTGGCCGCCGACCATGTTGGTCTGCGTGCCCATACCTTGCCCGGTGGTGGATGCCAATCGGGAGACCGGCTTACCAGTTGAAGCTGGGCAAAATTCTAAAGTCGAGAAGCAGCATAAGTCATCGAGATAAATATACACGTGAAGTTTATGCATCCTCACTGTTGATAATGTAAATGACTACAGAATTACTGTCTGTTTTCTCCTGAGCCATAATATATTCATGTGTATTTACTACAATATTTTCTTGCATTAAGAGCATATACATCTTAAGATAGCGGGAAAATGAAAGATAACTCGCAAAAGTAGATTTCTGGCCTCGGCCTGCCCGTTGGGATGCCTGACCAATGCAAATCGACAGCCCGGCTCGGTGTGACCTCCAAGTCCTGATGGATGAACGTAGCCTGGAAATCGCGCATCATGACCTTGGGGGCGATCTGATCAGTGCACTCTCTCAGGCTGACCCGTTTGTTCCGTCGATCTACTGCTACGATGATCGTGGTTCGGCTCTGTTTGAAGAACGCTGCCAGCAGCCCGAGTACTATCTGCGGCGTGTGGAGTTGTCTCTTCTGGAGGCGAAGCTGCCGGAGATAGCCGACCTAACAGGGCCAGTCGACCTGGTGGAACTGGGCTGCGGCAACTCCATCAAAACCATTCCTATTGTTGAGGCCTATAGCCAGACATTCGGTCGTAGTGATCCGCGCTTCGAGATCGTCTATTCGCCGATAGACGTAAATCGTCAAGCCTTGGAAGAGGGGGTGCAGTTCCTTCTCAACAGATGCTCGAAGCTTCGTGTGCGAGGCTTCGTATCAAACTACGAAGACGCGCTCGGCCGGCTGTCGGCGGACGGCGCCTGCAGGGCGCGGATGTTTCTCTTCCTTGGCAGCACCATCGGGAATCTTGACGATCCGGCACTCGACGAGTTGCTGCGCTGTTTTCGGGATTGCTTGAAGCCCGGTGACTTCCTGCTGCTTGGCGCCGATCTGTTGAAGGACCCCGAAGTTCTCGCGCTTGCCTACGATGATGCGGCGGGGGTCGGCCGCGCCATGGAAATCAATGCGCTGATCCACATTAACAGGCTGTTCGACGGAGACTTTGCCCCAGAGCTCTTCAGGTATGAGGCCCGTTTTGAGCCGGCCCAGGAGCGCGTCGCCGCCCGGCTATACAGTCTGAGGAACCAGGAAGTAACGCTGCGCCGTCTGGACTTTGTGCTCAAACTTCAGGCGGGTGACACGCTGCGGATTGGCAACATGCGCAAGTTCCGGGTCTCTGATCTGACCGAGCGCTTCGCACGTTTTGAGTTGGGACAGAAGTGCCACTGGACTGACGAAGATGACTGGTATGCACTTCTGCTGTTCCAGAAACAATCAGGTCAGCCCGCAAACAATCGAGCGTAGCTACAATGTCAGATGAGAAGTACATCGGTTTCGCAAGGGACGCTTGGGAAGAGGCTGCGCCGATCCATTGGAAGGTGACACAAAGCCTTCTGGAAGAGATCAAGGATCCTGCCCGCCGTGATATTCACGGCATTCAGATTGCAGAGCTTAGCCGCGTCGGTCTCGCTCAAGCGCGTGTGGCACAGCTAAACTGCAACAACGGTTGTGAGTTAATTACCATCAAACGTCTGGGTGCGAGCCGATGCGTCGGGTTTGACATCGCGGAAGGCTTTATCTCTCAAGCGCGAGAGCTTGCCGCTGCCGCTGATGCAGACTGTGAGTTTGTCTGCTGCGATGCTTACAAGGTTCCGGCGGGCTTCGACGGTGGTTTTGATATCGTGGTCGTTACTGCCGGCGCGATCTGGTTTATGCCGGACCTGATGCGCTACTTTCAGGTGGCGCGACGACTCTTGGCCCCAGGGGGTATTCTGAACATCTATGAGTCTCACCCGATCACAACCATGTTTGAGCTGGATCGGGATCGAGGGCATGCCCCTCCGAAGATGCTTTACTCCTACTTTGACGACGAGCCGCGTCGTCACGAAACTGGTCTCGACTACCAAGGCGACACTACCTACCAGGCAAAGCCGGTCTTTAAGTTTCGGCACAAGCTCTCGGATGTCCTGATGGCTTGCATTGAGGCGGGTTTCGTTATCGAGCGCTTCGTTGAACACGACCAGGATCCCTCTCGATCCATTCAGAGTTTTGAAGAACTGGCCATAAAGCCGCCGCTTAGTTTTCTCTTGACCGCTCGTGCCGTGGACGCGTCTGCAAACCCATCGCAGCCTGACTAGGCGCCTGGGACACAATGGCACCGCGGCATCTGCTATCGATGAATGATCTCGATAGGTCCCAAATCGAGCGCATTCTTGAAGCTGCCGATGCTCTGACTGATCCCGAAGCGGCCCGTCAGGTAGGGCGCCTGCTCGAGACCGATATCCTTGCGGTTCTCTTCTATCAGCCCAGCCTTCGCACCGAACTGAGTTTCCAATCGGCGATGCTGCATCTCGGGGGTCGGACTTTAAGTGTTTGTGAGCGCAGTTCGGATACAGCCAAGTACCGCAGCACTGAGTCTTTGGCTGACGTGGCACGGGTGGTAGGCGGCTATTGCGATGCTGTGGTCTTGCGGCATCCGGACGTGGGTGCGCCCGGCGTCTTCGCTGAATTCGCATCGGTGCCGGTGATCAATGCTGGTGACGGTATAGGTGCAGGTGCCGAGCATCCGACGCAGGCGTTGATCGATCTCTTCACCATACGTCAAAGCCTGGGCCGTCTGGATCATCTTAAGATCCTGGTTGTTGGCGAGCTGCATAGCCGCGCCGCGCGCTCGCTGATGCTTGGCGTTGCCAAGTTTGACGGAATCCAATTGTATCAGTGTTATCCCGATGGTTATGGCCTGACCGCGGTCGAGCAGGACTGTCTCGATGCCAGCGGTGTTCAAACCCGACGGGTTGAGCACCCTGACGCGGTGATCGGTGAGGTCGATCTCCTCTACCATTGCGGCACACGTGCTATGCCCGAAACATACGACGCACAGCATTTCGCCTTCGATGCTGCGCGTCTTCATGACGCGCGATCCGATATGATCGTGATGCACCCGCTGCCTCGCCGCTACGACGATTTAGCTCTCGACGTCGATGGTCTGCCGCAAGCTTCCTACTTTCGACAGGCTAGAAACGGACTGCCGCTACGCATGGCTGTGCTGATCGACCGGCTGGCCACAACGGCCATACATCCAGAAACCCTGCTGGGCCGGGAGGTTGCGGGCAGCGCTGCTGCTGTGCCAGCAGGTAAAGCTGGCTCCAAGCCTTAAGGGGGCGCGCCATAACACACCACAATGCCGGGGGTTTTGACTTTGCCTTTCCGCTTGGCGCTTATGGCAATTCAAGTGCGTGGTCGCCGAAACGCGGTGCCAGCCTTTTTCGATATCCCGAACTGGCTGCACGGCGATTGGTCCGTCTTGCCCCAATCGCAGCGGCAGATCTGGTCATACCGGAGCCTT
This sequence comes from Rhodospirillales bacterium BBD 1991-14, assembly GCA_001657395.1. GTDB lineage: Bacteria > Pseudomonadota > Alphaproteobacteria > Kiloniellales > Kiloniellaceae > Pelagibius. The sequence continues at coordinate 656,843 of LYSY01000002.1, forward strand.
CTGCGAACGGTATGGTTGTTCTTGGCGATTTTCCGTTTCTTCGCAAAGAGGCGCTTTCGGAACCACTGCCGCAGAACGGCTATGTCGGATTGACTTCGGGGGCTGGCTCGGCGCTTTTCCGCGCAGCGGATGGGCGCACCTACAAGCTGAAGCGCTGCGGCCTGGGTGAAACCGGCTTCAGCGATCAAGGTGTTAAGGGCTCATCTCCGATTGCCCGTGATGACGAGCACTACGATCATACGGGTACGGCCTTGAGTGGCCTCATGAGCCGCGCTTCAGCGGAGTTGGAGTTCCACCTGGCCAACAAGTTCCGGCAAGTCGCGCTCTCCACGGCTTATCGCCCCTGCGGGATCGTGGTGCCACGAACGACTGACCTTCCTGGTCTCGGCTTGGGCACGCTGGATCGACCGATTGCAGCAGTGCTTATGGAGATCGAGAGCGACCTGCGCATCGACGAACTGGTGTACATGACGATGACGCCATTGCTCGCCAGTCTCTTCGCCACAGGTCGCCTTACTTACGACGAGCGTTACGAGGTCTTCCCGATTTTTGACTCTGATGGAATTCCGCTAGTTGGTACACGCAGAACCTGGGCGCATTTGTCTGAGCGTTTGTATACGATCGGCAGCGCTGTCGGTGGCGTTTACCGGCGATGCCACGATGCTGGGTTTTTGCGCGGCCTGACCAGCAGTTGGCCTGGTAACGAGGTGGTGCATGCCGATGGTCGGATCAGCATGATAGACTTTGACGGTGGTATTGCGGAAAGTGGAGCCTATCCGGAGGACATCGCCGACTTGCTCCGGCGGACAGAGATCCAGCAGTATTGCGCAGACAGCTATCTGTTCTTTACTGTGTTGCGACCGCGCACACTTCAGCTCTACGGCGAAGACTTCATCGAGGGTTGTTGGGCCGGCTATCGTGACGGAAGCCCTTTGCTGCCCATAGACCTGCTCGAAGCAATCCTCAGCGATCACTCAGAAGCCGGTCCCCAGCTCTGGGACGGTACGGATTTCGCAAGTGACTCGGCTACGCCGCTGTTGCGCCCAGAAGGCCTTGTGCTGACCGCTCCGGAGGTGCCGGATTGCCACTGAGATCAAAGCCCGCGCCGCAGGATAGACCGCCCAAGGCGTGGACTGGTATTCGCAAGGGTGAAAGAAGCCCATCGAGCTGTGATGACGACGCAATCGAATCCAACTCCCCATCGTAACCAGGACAACGGCCGCCGAGGCACAAATCTGACAAGGCAGGTCTGGGCTCTGGTTCTTCTTCTGACCATGGGTATCAGCTGGGGATTGTCGTTCTCTCTGGCGAAGATTGCGGCCGTCGGTGGTGCGCACCCTTTCGGCATCACGTTTTGGCAAACGCTCGTCGGCGCCGCAGTTCTCTTCGCAATCCTGTTGGCACGGCGGCAAATGCTGGTCTGGAACCCCGCCAGCATCCGCTTCTACATGGTTTGTGGTCTACTGGGAGCAGCGATCCCAGGCATTCTGTTCTACTATGCTGCTGCCCATCTGCCTGCTGGCGTACTCTCCATCAGTGTCGCCACAATTCCTATCCTCACCTTTGTGCTTTCTGCAGTCTTTCGGCTTGAACCGTTTACGCAGCTGCGCGGCCTCGGTGTTGTTTGCGGCGCGACGGCTATCGTCATCTTGGTAGGGCCGCAGCAGAGCCTGCCGGGCCCCGAGCTCACCCATTGGGTTCTCGTCGCTTGTCTGGCGGCAGCCAGCTACGCCGCCTGGAATCTTGTCATCGCGCTGAACCGAGACAGCCAGCAGACGGCCCTTGCAATCACCTGCGGGATGTATGTCTCAGCGACGGTTCTCATGGCCCCGGTATTGCTTGCCACTGATAGTTTTGTATCACTCGCTTGGCCGTTTGGTGCGGTCGAATGGGCAATAGTGGGGATGGGTGTTATCAGTGCGGTCGCCTATAGCCTTTTCATATACCTGGTAGGGTTGTCCGGTCCCGTCTTTGCTAGTCAGGCTTCATACATCGTCACTGTGTCGGGTGTATTCTGGGGAATGGTCCTTTTCGGGGAGCGGCACTCGTCTTGGATCTGGCTGTCGCTCACCGTCATGTGCGTGGGGCTCATGCTGGTCTTGCCTCGGCGTCAATACGTGGCCAAACAAGGTGACGACCCTGCAGCCGATTGAGGATGCCGACTTCGGCCTGGGGCAGGACGTTCAGCGGCCGAGGCTCACTACATGGCCGCCGGCAATGGCGTGGACGAGGCGCCAGGGACCGGAGCCGTCGATCACGACGACATCGGCGCGGCGGCCGGCCTCGAGGGTTCCGCGGTCGGGCAGCCCCATGGCCGCCGCCGGGTTGCGGGAGACGAGGCCCCAGGCGTCGTTCAGGGACAGCACGCCGCGGTCGACGAGGCGTTCGGCGGCGTGCAGCAGGCTGGGATAGTAGTAGTCGGAGGCCAGCACGGTGCAGAGCCCGTCGCGGATGGCATCCTCGGCCGACAGCGCACCGGTATGACTGCCGCCGCGAATGACGTTGGGGCCGCCCAGGATGACGTGTTCCCCGTTGGCGACCGCGTCTGCCGCGACCTCAGGGTCAAGCGGAAATTCGCAGACAGACATGCCGAGGCCGCGATGGATGGCCCGCTCGCTGCGGGAGCTTTCGTCATGGGACAGCATGATGGCGCCGTGCCGTCCCGCCAGGTCCGCCACCTTGCGGATCTTGGCCGGAACCTCCGGCGCCCGCTGCCCGACGCTGTCGACCTCGGCCAGGTACTCCTGCACGGTGACACCGGCGCGCTGTGCCCACTGGCCGAGCTTCTGGTGATTGCCGGCCTTCACCTTTTCCATGGTCGCCGTCGTGTGATCGTTGAAGGCGACCGCCGGCGTCGGCTGCTGGGCGAGCCAGGCGGCAACGTCGTCGATGGCGTCGTGGGCGAAGGTCTCCCAGCGCAGCTGGACGCGGTGATCGGCCGTCAGGCGCGGACGCAGAGCCTGGAGCCCCGCCATGAAGCGGCGGCCGGCTTCGAGACTGCGCGCGCCCGGTTCCCAGGAAACCGTCATGCCATGGAAGGCGGTGACAATCCCGTTGGCCAGAAGCTGACGGTCGACCGAGGCCATGGCGATCGGGAATGCGATGTCGACGCCGGGACGCGGATGCAGTTCGAGTTCGAAGGCATCGCCGTGGACGTCGACAATGCCGGGCAAGACCCAGTATCCGCGACAATCGACGCGCAGGGGATCGGCGGCCGGCGCGTCCACGATCCGGCCGTCGGCAATGTGCAGGTCGGCGACCTCGAGACCGCCCTGGGACGTCAGCACCTGGCCCCCCGAAAGGCAAACAGCCGTGCTCATGGTCTTCCCCGCAAGATGTCACAGAAGTGCAACGTCCGCCGCCTCCGCGCGGCGCGCCCCGGGGGTATATCCCAGCCTTAAGAGGAAGGGAAGCGTCCGGCCCGGACAGGCCTCCTGCGTCGAACGGGCCGGATCCGCTCTAAGCTGCCGGACGGCTGCGCTCGCTGTCTCCGGGGGCGGCATACACGCCGGGCGCCGCCCCGGTCTTTGTCCCGGTCTTCGCCTCGGTCTGCTGGTGCGGCATGAACCGCGGACGCCAGACTCCCAGGACGACATTGGCGACCGAGAGCGCCATGACGACGCCAAGTGCCAGCCATTCTTGGGCAAGTGCTGCTTCAAGAACCTCCGGTGCGGACTCACCGCTTGCGATCTTTCGGGAGACGACGGCGGCGTAGTCGGCCTTCGCGCCGATCACCGTCAGCACGCCCTTTAACATGAAGATGCCCATCGCCGCCTTGATCAGGGCCCATCCCTTGTTCAGGAAAGGGTGGTGTGTGGCCATGGCAACAAAGCCGGAGACCAGTGCAATCGCCACGGAGGGCAGCAGAACGTAAGTACCGATCGCCGCAATCGACTGCCGCAGATCCGCATAGGCGGCGGGCGTGTCCTGCGGCGCCATGGCGAGCAGGATCATGTAACAGCCGAGCCCGCCGATCAGCCCGCATGCGGCGAGCGAGTGAAGGACTTTCAAGACCTTGCGCATGCGCAGCACCTCGCTTTCTGTCCCTTCGGTCTACCGGGCGGTCTCTGGTCCGGCGATCCGTCCAGGCGGCTGAGGCACCAGTCTAGCCGACAATACGCTTCGGGCGAAAACCGGCATTGCGGGGGAAGCGGGTCTTCCGCCGGGTCGGCTGCTTCCGTGTGCTTTCATTGACAAGCACAGTCATGAGACATAGCGTTCCAACCGCCCGGGGCGTTCGATCGATCCGGGCATAGCCGCCATCCCAGACAGAGGACCGTCGTGACCAGCATCGCCACCAGCTTCAGCTCCGGCATCGTAGTGAGGCGAAGGCGCGGGAAGCGGTAACCGCTTCCGGATCACGACGTGACGCGCCCCCGACCGGTTCGGGGGCTTTTTTATTGCGATACTTCAGAAGGTTGTGAAGATGGCTCCCGCTGACCGAACGCCGCCCAGGATGCTGACGCTGATTCTGCTGACCGGCGTCTCCATCCTCTCTCTCAACATGTTCGTCCCCTCGCTGGTCAACATCGCCGCCGATCTTGACGCCGACTACACCTTGGTCAGCCTCGCGATCGCGGGCTACCTGGCCGTGACGGCGGTGCTGCAGATCGTGATCGGGCCGCTGTCGGACCGCTACGGGCGCCGGCCCGTGTTGCTTTGGGCGATCGCACTCTTCGCGGCGGCGTCGCTGGGCTGCCTCATGGCAGAGGACGTCTGGACGTTTCTGTTCTTCCGGTTGCTGCAGGCTGCCATTGTCGCTGGCGGTGCGCTCTCGCGCGTGGTCGTGCGGGACATGGTGCCCCCGAAGGAGGCGGCCGGCCTGCTCGGCACCATTGCGATGGCCATGGCGGTGGCGCCGATGCTGGGGCCGATGGTCGGCGGTGTGCTCGACGAGCTGTTCGGCTGGCGCTCCAGCTTTCTCGCCTTCGCCCTGATGGGGGTCGCCCTTTTCGGTCTGACCTGGTTCGATCTGGGGGAGACGAACGCATCGCCCTCGCAGACCTTCGGCGCCCAGATCCGCTCCTACCCGGTTCTGCTGCGGTCCGGGCGCTTCTGGGGTTACGCCGGCTGCATGGCGTTTTCGACCGGGGCTTTCTTTGCCTTCATCGCCGGGGCGCCTCTGGTCGCAACCGCACTGTTCCAGGTGTCGCCCGGGATGCTGGGGCTCTACGTCGGTTCCATCACAGGCGGATTCGTTCTCGGCAGCTTTGCCGCAGCCCGCCTCGCCAAGGGCTTCGAGCTGGAAACGATGATGCTGGCGGGGCGCATCGTCGCCTGTTCCGGCCTCGCCGCCGGTCTGCTGCTCTTTGCGGGCGGGGTGGTGCACGAGCTTGCCCTCTTCGGCGCCACCGTCTTCGTCGGCATCGGCAACGGCATCACGATGCCCAGCAGCAACGTCGGCGCCATGTCGGTTCGCACCGACCTGGCGGGCACCGCCTCCGGCCTTGCCGGGGCGCTCACCATGGGGGGCGGCGCCCTTCTGACCTGGATGGCGGGTATCGCCGTCACCGCGCAGAGCGGCGCGACGGCGCTGCTGGGGCTGATGTTCGCAACTTCGTTCCTGGGCCTGCTCTGCGCCTGGTGGGTCCATGGGCTCGCGCGGCGGGCGGCTTCCCAGGAAGCGTCATGACGCGAAGATCTGCTCCGATCGGCCGCCCTCAGGCAACGGCCTCCAGCCGCACCGCACCGTCGTGCAGGAAGCAGGTCTTGGTGAAAAGCCCGAGATCGAGCGGATTGGGCAGGCGCACGTCCGAGAGATCGGGCAGCGCCTTTGCCTGGAGATCGAACCGTCGGTCGATCTGGGAGATCATCACCAGGATCGACCCGCTGGCCCGTGCAAAGGCGCTCAGCGCGGTCATCTGTGCGCCGAGCTCCGGGTTGCGGCGCCGCTGGTCGAGAAGCTGGAGATAGTCGACCACGGCCAGGCCGCCGCGCGGCGCCGCGCCCAGGCGTGCTGTGATGTGATCGGCGCGGATGTCGTCGGAGGTGTCGAGGACGAAAGAGCCGTCGAGGGTTTTCGGATCAGCCCCGATGCTTCGAAGGTGTTGCAGGACGTCCCCCTCGCTCCAGTCGAGGGTGAAGAAGAACCCGGGGCGCCCGGCCCTGACAGCCTCCACGGCGAGCGCCAGTCCCAGCAGCGTTTTGCCCTGGCCGGGGCGCGCGCCCAGAAGGATCAGGTCGCCCGGATTCAGCTCCGCCAGGATGGCGCTGGCCGTCGACCGCTCGGAGACGCGGGCGGTCAGGTGACTCCAGCTCCGGAAGCCTTCGTCGCGTGCAAGCCGGTCCAAGGCTGCGTGCAGCGGCAGCCCGGCTTCGCGCGCCAGCAGCCTGGCCTGCCGTTTCAGTCTGAAGATGGGAGCAGACAGTCTCATGCGATACCCTCCTGATACGAGCGGTCTCTGCAGTCCCTCCTTGTGCGCAGGCTCGAACGGATTGGGGTTCATGAGGTCGTCGCCCTGCATGTCGAATGCTTTCCCGGCGGGAGGGGGGAGGCCCGGGCCGGGCCAGCGCCGTCAGGGTAGGCTCGACGGTCCTGAAACTCAAGGGGTGGCGCGCTTGCCGGGGGCTTGGCAGCCTCCGCGGCCAGCCGCTAGTGTCGCCGGGATCGGCGACTCCGAGGGGCCGGCCCTGCCCTGCCCTGGTCCCAGGTTCAGCCGACACCGCGCCGGAGGCTTTTTGGTGACGCCCGCCTTTGCCCACTCCCCAGAGCGCCCGTTGCCGAAGCGGGCCGGTGTTGTCGTCATCGGCGGCGGCGTTGCCGGCGTGGCCTCGGCGCTCACCCTGGCTGAATGGGGTGTGCCGGTCGTGCTCTGCGAGAAGGGCCGCATCGCCGGGGAGCAGTCGTCGCGCAACTGGGGCTGGATCCGCAAGCAGGGGCGCGACCTGCGCGAACTGCCCCTGATGATCGAAAGCCAGCAGTTCTGGCACCGGATCGACGCTCAGCTCGAAACCGACATCGGCCTGCGGGCGGGCGGCTCCACCTATCTGGCGGAGAGCGAGGCGGAGCTCGCGCGGCACGCAGCCTGGCTGGAAGAAGCCAAGGACTTTCAGCTCGATACGCGCTTGCTCAACCGTGGGGACGTGAACGCGCTGCTGGGGCAGTCAGACTCGCGGTTCGTCGGCGGCCTGCACACGCCCAGCGACATCTACGCGGAGCCGGCGCTTGCGGTTCCGGCCATGGCGCGGCTGGCCGCTGCGGCCGGTGCCGAAATCTTCGAAGGCACAGCCGTGCGCACCCTGGAGACCGCCGCCGGCCGGATCGCCGCAGTGGTGACCGAGCACGGTGCCATCGCTTGTGAGGCGGTCGTTCTGGCCGGCGGCGTGTGGTCGCGGCCGTTCCTGGAGAACCTGGGCCTTGCCCTGCCGCAGCTCGCCGTCCAATCGTCTGCGCAGCGCACCACGCCGGCGCCGCTGATTTCCGACAGCACCCTGGGAGCCAGCGGAGCCGCCCTGCGCCGCAGGCTGGACGGCGGCTATACCGTGGCACGGGCCGGGGCGGCGCGCTTCGACATCGTTCCCGCCGCCTTCACGCACTTCCGCGCATTCACGCCGATCCTGAAGGCCCGCCTGCGCATGCTGAAGCTGCGCCTGGGGCGGTCCTACTTCGGCCCGCTCGGCCGGCACCGCTGGCAGGGCGACCAGGTGACGCCCTTCGAAGCGGTCCGCGTGTTCGATCCGGCGCCGGACCATCGGCTTCTCGATGACGTGCTGCAGGCCGCCAAGAGCCTCTATCCGCAGCTTGCCGAGGTGAAGGTGGCGGAACGCTGGGGCGGCATGATCGACGTCATGCCCGACGAGATCCCCGTCATCGGCCCGGCCCCATCGCTGCCGGGTCTGGTGATTGCCACCGGTCTCTCCGGCCACGGCTTCGGGCTCGGTCCCGGGGTCGGTCATCTGGCGGCTCAACTGGCTGTCGGCCGCCCGACTCTTGTCGATCCGGCACCCTTCCGCTACGACCGCTTTACCGGCACAGCGTGACCACACGGTGTGAGAGCGTAGCTGGGCGGCCGGAACTAGCCGCCCAGCCCTACGTGATCAGGCGGCGATGTCGACCACGACCTTCCCGCGATGCGCGCCGCTCCGAAGTCGCTCGAACGCCGCATCGGCACGGTCGAAAGCGAACACCTCGTCGATGACCGGACGAACGCCTGATCGAAGCGCTGTGCTTAGATGGCTGACGGACCCAACATAGACGCCGCGAACCTCGACGGCCTTCATCAGGATCGCGCCCGTATTCACCTCGCCGCCAAAGCCGGTCAGGACACCCACGAGCGCCACCTCGCCACCTGGACGGACGGCCTGCAGCGCCTGATTAAGGGTGCCTGATCCACCGACCTCGACAACTAGGTTCACCCCTTCGCCTCCGGCGATTTCTGCGGCGCGGGCGCCCCAATCCGGCGTTTCGCGATAGTTGATGAGGGCGTCCGCGCCGAGCCTGCGGGCTTCTGCCAGCTTGTCGTTGGAACTTGACGTCGCAATGACCCGAGCGCCGGCCGCGTGTGCGAACTGCAGCGCGAAGGTCGAGACGCCGCCCGTGCCTTCGACCAGCACAGTATCGCCCGGGTGGATACCGTTTCCGCCGAAGAGGCAGTTCCATGCCGTCACGCCCGCGCAAGGATAGGCCGCACCATCGATGAACGACCAGTCGTCGGGCAGCTTGGCCACGCCGCTTGCGGGAACTACGATCCTTTCTGCCAGCACGCCGTCGACATGACCGCCGCCAAGCGCGCCCGCCTGCTTAGCGCCGGTGAACGGACCTTCCGTCCAGTTGGGCATGAAGCCGATAACCACGCGCTCGCCCACGCGTTCGCCCGGTACGCCATCGCCAACGGCTGCGATGACGCCTGCTCCGTCGGACAGGGGAATGAGGTCGTTCCGCTGGTCGCCGCCATAACGGCCCTCCCGAACGATCGTGTCACGGTAGTTCAGCGATGCTGCCTTCAGGTCGACCAGAACCTCACCTGGACCCGCCTGCGGTTCGGTTTCCTCGATCGGTTTCAGTGGCGCTGTCGCTCCGTCCAAACGAAATGCACGCATGGGAATTCTCCTCGGTTGATTGGACCGAGATGGACATAACCTCATGTCACCGGTAACGTTAGTATGTACAAAAAGGACATGTACGTTCATGAATGATAGTGCCCGAAGGCCTCGGCGGCGTGCCACGAAGACGGGTTGCGCGGTCGAAGCGACAATGAGCGTGATCGGCGGTCTGTGGAAACCTGTGCTGGTCTTCCATCTTTTGGACGGTCGGTTGAGGTTCAACGCGCTTTGCCGCCTGACGCCGAACGCCACGCCCCGGATGATCACGCTTCAGCTTCGTGAGTTGGAAGCGGATGGTGTCATCAACCGCATTGTCTACCCGGAAGTGCCACCGCGGGTCGAGTACGAGTTGACCGACTTCGGGCGGACGCTCGAACCCGTCTTGATCTCACTGCGCGATTGGGGAGACGCGTTCCAAGCGCGTGAAGGGATAGCACCATCACCTGAGACCTAGAGTGGTTGGCCGCTGCACCTGAGGAGAGTGAGAGGGAGTCGGGGGGCGTGACGAGTCAGGAGGCCAGAGAGAGTTTTTCGGCCGCCCGTCCCAGAAACTTAACCGATGCCCAGATTAAAGAAGATCACCCCCTGACCGCGCCCGTCCGTCGCCGGGGTCCAGCCGTTCGTGACAGGCTTGCTCCTGTGCCGAAGGGCGCTTAGGCTCCCTTCCGCCGCTGCCAACGCAATTACGAGACTTCGCGCGATGACTCTGCGACATGGACGGGAATTCCTGGCGATTCCGGGCCCCACGACGGTGCCGGACGAGGTCCTGCAGGCCATGCACCGCCCGGCGATCGAGATCTATGCCGGCGCTCTGCTGGATACGACCTACAGCTGTCTGGACGACCTGCGCCGCATCTTCAGGACCGAGGGCCGGACCTACATCTATGCCGCCAACGGGCACGGCGCCTGGGAGGCGGCCCTCAGCAACACGCTCTCGCGCGGCGACCGCGTTCTGGTCCTGGGCTCCGGCCTCTTCGCGCCGGCCTGGGGCGAGATGGCCGCTTCCCAGGGCATCGTCGTCGAGGAGATGCCGGCCAGCTACCGCCATCCGGTCGACCCCGCCGCCGTCGAGGCGCGGTTGCGGGCCGATACGGCGGGCGAGATCAGGGCGGTTCTCGTGGTCCAGGTGGACACCGCCTCCAGCATCGTCAACGACATCCCGGCCATCCGCCGGGCGATCGATGCGGCCGGCCATGGGGCGCTTTTCATGGTCGATGCCATCGCCTCGCTCGCCACCATGCCTTTTGAGATGGATGGCTGGGGGATCGACGTCGGCGTGACCGGCTCTCAGAAAGGGCTGATGACGCCGCCGGGGCTGAGTTTCGTGGCCGCCGGCAAGCGGGCGCTCGCCGCGCACGAGACCGCCGATCTGCGCACCTTTTACTGGGACTGGACCCAGCGGGAGGGACCGCGCCATTACAACAAGTACTGCGGCACGCCGCCGGAGCATCTGCTGTTCGGCCTGCGCAAGGCGCTCGACCTGCTGTTCGAGGAAGGGCTTCCGGCGGTCTTCGAACGGCACCGCATCCTGGCCGAGGCGACGCGGCGCGCGGTTGCGGTCTGGGCGGAGGGCGGTGTGCTCAGCTTCAACGTTCTGGTTCCGGAGGCGCGGGCGAACTCGGTGACGACCCTCCGCCTCGAAGGACATGACCCGGCGGCGCTGCTGCGCTATGCGGAGGAGGTCTGTGGCGTGGTGCTCGGCATCGGCATCGGCGACCTGACCGACAAGGCCTTCCGCATTGCCCACATGGGACATGTCAACGCGCCGATGATGCTGGGCACCCTGGGTGTGGTGGAGACCAGCCTGGCGGCCCTCGGCATTCCCCACGGCAAAGGCGGCGTCCAGGCCGCCATCGACTGTTTCGTCGAGTCAGTTCCGGATTCCGGCGGAAAAGACTCTGCCGGCGGCGGTAGCCCCGCTGCGGCACGCGCCGCCGCCCCGGCCGTCAACGCGCCGGGAGAGTAGAGCGCCTCCGCGCGGGCCCTACGCCGTGGCGCCCGGTCGACCGCGGCGAATGGACTCGATCCTTTCGTGGCACCAATCCGGCTCGCCGGACAGAAGCAAAACAAGGTCGCCTTTCTGCGCCGTCGCAAGGGCGGCCTCCACAGCGTCTCTGGCGGAGGCGATAACGCGGATTCTGGTTTCCTCAACGCCCTTGTCTGCCAGGGCCTTGGCGAGGCGCTGGGGAATCTCGGATGAAGGAAACCCGCGAACCGCCTCGGCCCGCCGAGCCGTTCGCTCGTTGAACGAACAGAGGAAGAGGTCGAACCGGTCGGCGATCAGTTCGGCGATCTCGGCATAGTGCTCTTGCTGTCTGCTGCCGACGTTGGCGAGAACGCAGATGCGCCGACCGTTGGCGGGAATGGCGCGCAGGGCGTCGCAAGTGACCTTCAGGCCCGCCGGATTGTGAGCATAGTCGAGCACCGCCTTGAAGGGCGGAATGTCGAAAACATTGAAGCGCGCGAAGTTGTGCTCTGGATCGTTCTGGAAATCCTTTAGGGCCTTCGCGATGTTCGCAGGAGAGATCCCGAGCCCAAGGGCCAGGCCGGCCGCGAACATGGCGTTCTGGACATTGTGCATCGCGGCTCCCCCGAGGCTTGCGGGGATCTGGAGTGCCGGGAGCAGCGGAGTCTGTGTTCCCGCATGGTGGAGCGCGATCATCGGGCCTTCGGGGCTCTGTTCCAGGGTCAGCGCGATGCCGCCGTTGGCGACACAGTCGCTGAGTCTGTTCGTCAGCGGTCCCATCGAGACCAGGCCGACTTGGTGCGGCTCCTTCAGGTCGGCCAAAGCCAGGCAGCGGGGGTCGTCGGCATTCAGCAGCGCAAGCTTGCGCGCTGCTTCCGCAACGCGGCCTTTCAATGCGGCCATCTCATCGAGGCTGTTGATGCCGTCGTAGCCGAGATGATCCGACGCCACATTCATAACCGCTCCGACATCGCACCAGTCCGCAGCAAAACCGAGACGGGCCAGCCCACCGCGTGCGGTTTCCAGTACCGCAGCCTCGACCGAGCTGTCCCGTAGCAGGACACTCGCGCCGGTCCGTTCCGCCAGGTCGCCTTTGAGAATCTGATCGCCGTTGATGTAGACGCCGTTGGTGGTCGTGAGACCCACGACATTGACCCCGATGTCGCTGCCGCCGGCCCTCAGGATATGGGCCAGCATGCGCGACGTTGTGGTCTTGCCGTTGGTTCCGGTCACGGCCGCGATGGGAATACGGCCGTTCGTGGCCTTCGGGAACAGCAGGTCGAGGATTGGGCCGAGGACATCCGGCGAACTCTTCTCAACAAGATGGGCGCGTAGACCGGGGGAAGCATTGACTTCGCAGATGGCACCCTGGACCTCGCGATAGGGCCGGGAGATGTCGGGCGTGATGAAGTCGATCCCGGCAACGTCCAACTCCAGCATCCGGGCCGTTCGTTCCAGCATCCGCTGGTTGACCGGATGGACCCGGCTGGTCACGTCGACGGCCGTCCCGCCGGTCGCCAGGTTGGCGGTCCCGCGAAGGTAAACGACCTCCTTGTCCGTGGGGACGCTGTTGCGGAAATGGCCCTGGCGTGTGAGTAACTGATCGGCCTGATCGTCCAGTACGATCAGGTTCATTATGCGGCTGAAACCCGTCCCACGCCGAGGGTCGTTGTTCGCTTCGGCAACCAGTTCGGCGATGGTGCTCTTGCCGTCGCCGATCACGGCCGCAGGAACACGTTTGGCGACCGCGACCATCCGACCGCCGACCACGAGAGCCCGGTGATCGTCGCCAGGGATGTGCTTTTCCACCAGTACGTAGGGGCTTTGTTCGCGCGCATGTGCAAAGGCCGCGCGAATTGCCTCGTCAGTGTCAGGCTGTAGCGTGATCCCGCGGCCCTTGATGGCGTTGTGAGGCTTGACGACAATGGGCAGACCGATTTGGCGCGCCGCCTTTACGGCGGCCTCAGCATTGGTCACGAGGACTTGCTGCGGCACGGGCAGGTAGACGCTGGAAAGCAGGCGATTGGTTGCCGCCTTGTCGTTCTGCAGCATGGCGGCGATGTGCGGAGTCACCGATGTTATGGATTCACAGATTCGGCGCGCATGGCAGCCTTGGCCCAACTGAACCACGCGCTTTCCCCGATTGACGACAAACCAGGGGATATCGCGCTCCTCGGCCTTGCCGATCAAGGCGCGCGCCGTTTGGTCGAGTCCCAGGCGTTTTCGTTGGCTCCGAAAATCTGCGATGACCGCTTCAGCGGAGGTCCTCCCTGAAACATCGATCTCGTCCTTGATCTTCTGTGGCAGCAATGCCAGGGCGAGCGTGATTGCTGTATGTCCGGCCAGGAGCCCGATCTCCGGGTCGCGGTAGCGGAAGAAAACATTCGCAATGCGCCCGTCCTCATTCTGCCTGAAGATCGCGGCCTGAAGAGCATCGCCCTCCAGGCGCTGCAGTTCGGTGGCGATGCGGGCGATCACATAGCCGAGCGGCAGGGGAGGCGTGGCGCGGAGATGTTCGGCCAGCGCTCGGGGTTCGTTTTCACGGCCGGGGTGCTCGGCAAGGCCGGGAAGAAGCCCCAGCAGGCGTTCCGTACAGGCGCTGTCTTCGCCCCGGGTCGGCCAGTGCAAGGAACGCTCCTGCGTCCATTGCAGATGGATGCCCGGAACCGGTGCGACGATGTTCGGTCCGACGTAGGCGCTTGCCTTTACAACCTTCATTTCCGAGGCGCCCTGCGCCGATCCCGGAACTTCGGTGTGCCTGTCCGGCCGGTGCCTGCGTGGACGATGCTCAACCTGAGTCCTTCGCCTGGAAGCCGAGGATACGGTTCCAGGCCCACTCTCTGTTGTTCAGCAGCAGCACGAGGAGGTCCCCTTCCCGTGACATGTTGAGACCTCTGTCGACGGCCTCGTTGTCGTCGTCGAGGGTTACGATCCGGCTTGCATCGACACCGTTTTCCATCAAGGCAGCGGCCAGACGATGCGGGATCTCGTCTCCCGGGAAGCCCCGGATACTCCGGCGTTCTTCGCTGACACGCTTGTTTCGCGTGCAGATGAAGGAATCGAACCGCTGGGCAACGAGTTCGCAGACTTCGTCTATGTGCTCGCCCTGGCGATGCCCCGTGCTGCCCAGCATGCAGATCCGTCGGCCGTCGACCTTCATCCGTTGAACCATCTCGCAGATCACCCTGACGCAATCGGGATTGTGGGCGAAGTCCATGACCACCTTGAAGGGGTGTCCGTCGAAGACGTTGAGGCGGCCCGGATTCCTGTCGAACGAACTTTCAAAGCTTGAGAGCGCCTCGCCGATGCGCGCGCAAGGGATGCCCAGTCCATAGGCCAGGGCCGCTGCCGCCTGCGCATTGAGAATGTTGTGGCGCGCGGCGCCCTCCAGGGTTGCCGGGATGTGGCTGACGGGTGCGATCTCTTCGGTCCCGTCGCGATGATGCATGACGATGACCTGGTTGTCCGGCTCGCCCGCGAGGCTGACGGCCAGGCCGCCCCTGGACAGGTGTTCGCGTTGCTCGGCAGTCAGCTCGGCGGCGGAAAACAGGCAAACCTGCTCCGGTTCCTTCTGTGCGGCCATGGCAAGGCAGCGCGAATCCTCGGCGTTCAGAACCGCCAGGCGGCGCGCGGCCTCGATCACCCGGCCCTTGACCAAAGCCATTTCGTCCAGGCTTCCGATGCCATCGAGGCCGATGTGGTCGGTTGCCACGTTCATGAAGGCCGCAACATCGCAATGGTCGAAGGCGAGCCCGGTCTTGACGATGCCGCCTCTCGCAGTCTCCAGCACCGCGGCTTCCACGCTCGGATCGCGCAGCAGGACCCGCGCTCCGGTCCCGCCGGCAAAGTCGCCTTTGCTGACCAGCTGATCATCGATGTGAACGCCGTCGGTGGTGACCAGACCGACGGTCCTGACACCGATCGCGTCTCCGGCGCAGCGGAGGATATGGGCCAACATGCGTGACGTGGTCGTCTTGCCGTTGGTGCCGGTTATGGCGGCGATGGGAATGCGCCCGTTGTCCTTCTCCGGAAACAGCATGTCGACGATGGGGCCGACAACGTCGCGCGGCGGTCCTTCGGCGATCTGATGGGGGCGTAGGCCGGGGGAGGCGTTGATTTCGCAGATGGCGCCGCCGACTTCGCGGTAGGAGCGTGAGATATCCGGCGAGAGGAAATCGACCCCGGCGATATCGGCGCCCGTTACGCGCACGGCCCGCTCCAGCATCCAGCGGTTTTCCGGATGGACCGCGTCGGTCACGTCGATTGCCGTGCCTCCGGTCGAGATATTGGCCGTCTCCCGCAGCAGCACCAGCTCGTCCTTCTTTGGAACGCTCTCGCGCGAGTGCCCCTGCTTGCTCAGGAGGGTATCGCTCTGCGCATCCAGCTCGATGCGGTTCATCAGGCGGCTGAAGCCGACGCCGCGGCGCGGGTCCTTGTTCACCTCGGCGACCAGTTCCGCAATGGTCCGCTGGCCGTCGCCGGTCACGGCTGCTGGCAAGCGCTTGGCAGCGGCAAGCATGCGGCCGTCGACAATCAGCACCCGGTGATCCGCGCCGGCAACGTGATTCTCCACGATGGCGTGGGTGCTGTACTGCCGTGCATGGGCGAAGGCGGCGCGGGCCGCCTCGTCACCGGCAACCATGAGCGAGATGCCACGCCCTTTTCCCGAGTCCAAGGGCTTCACCGCGACCGGATACCCGACCTTGCGGGCCGCAGTGACCGCTGAGTCCGGATCGCTGACCCTGGCCTGTTTGGGAACCGGGAAATGAAGGCCGGCGAGCAGCCGGTTTGTCGTGGATTTGTCCGCCTGAATCCACGTCGTGATAGCCGGTGTTGCGCCGGTGACGGTTTCCCGGATCCTGCGCAACTTGCAGCCCTGACCCAGTTGCACGATGCGGCGCGGCCGGTCGAGGACGAACCACGGGATGTCGCGCCGCCGGGCCTCGCGGATCAAAGCCAGTGCCGTCTGGTCGAGCGCCGCTGCCCCCGCCCAGCGCCTGAAGGAAGCCAGGGCTTCCTTGGCGTTGATGTTCGGAGGAAAGTCGTTGCGCGGCCGCAGCCGCGCTGGCAACTGAGCGAGGACCAGCAGCACGGCGACCTTCCCCGCCTGCACTGCGATGTCGGCGTCTTCGTACAGAAAGAAGGCGTCCTGAAGCGCGCCTTCGGCGCGGCGGGTAACGCCGGCCAGGCCCACCGAATCAGTGCCGTCGCGCAGCAGCTCAGTGGCAACGCGCGCGACGACATAGCCCAGCGGTAGATCCGAACCGCCGCGCAGTTCCGCGATGAAGCCGCGCGGCTGGTTCGACTTGCCCGGATGCACCGCCAGGCCCGGCAGCAGGGCGATCAGGCCGTCGGTAATCCCCGGACTTCCTTCGTCGCCGGGCCAGTTCTGCGTCCCTTCGACCTGGAGCGCCAGATGCACCAGAGGAAACGCGGCGACGAGGTTGGGGCCGGAGTAGGCGCTGGCTTTCAGGATCTTCATGGGTCAACGCGTCCCAGTGTCGGCGGGCGCCGCGCAGCATAGCCAGGGCCTTGGCGCCGGGCCAAGCGCGAATCGGTGCAGATCGGTGACGGACCTCGGCTTTCAGCTGCCGCTGCCATCGTTTTTCGGCAGGTCGTCCTGCAGGTGTACCCAGGGCAGACGCTCCGACCAGAAGACGTGAAACTCAGGCGCAAAGTCCCGCGGGTCCTCCAGGGTGGCGGCGTAGAAGTGCGTTTCCCCCGGCCAGCGCTCGCTTTCGTAGGCGATCGGCGTTCCGCAGGTCGGGCAGAACAGGCGCCGCACGCCGGGCGAGGAGTGATAGACCGCGGGCTCGGCCCCGGTAAAGCGGCAAGCCGTCCGGTCGACCCCGAAGAAGGTGGTGAAGGGCGACGCTGTGGTGCGCCGGCAGGATTCGCAGTGGCAATGCCCGCGCCAGTTCTCCGGCCCATCATATTCATAGCTGACCGCCCCGCAAAGACAGTGCCCGCGCTTCGTCGACATCTGCGTCCTCCGTCGTGCTTCAGCAAGAGCTTATCTCCGGCCGGCGCGGCTGTCAGCGAAGACCGCGCGACGGATCCGCTATCGCCGGCCGGCATCAAAAGCTATGCTCGCTGCGCCGACAACACTGCGCCGACAACACTGCGCCGACAACACTGCGCCGACAACACTGCGCCCATAACACTGCGCCCATAACACTGCGAGGATGCGGATCATGCCTTTTCCGGCCCGGCCCCCGATGCAGGCTCTTGGAGTCCTTGGTGTCCTTCTCGCAAGCCTGACCCTGGCGGTTTCGCCGCCGCTGCGGGCGGCCGAGCGCGTCGACCTGGAGCTGGTTCTGCTGGCCGATGCCTCCGGCTCCATCGACGACGACGAGATTTTCTTCCAGCGCCAGGGCTATGCCGAGGCGATCACCGATCCCGACATCCTGGCGGCCATCGGCCTGGGGCACGACGGCAAGATCGCCGTCACCTACGTGGAATGGGGCAACGCCAGCTCCCAGGAGGTGGTGGTGCCCTGGACCATCATCGACGGTGAGGCCTCCGCTGCGGCCTTCGCCCAGCAGTTGCTGGAAAAGCCGCGTCAGGCCTTCGGGCGCAATGCCATCGGCTCGGCCATCGCCGCCGGCCTTGCGCTGATCGAGAACAACGATATCGACGGCTTCCGCAAGATCATCGATTTCTCCGGCGACAGCGCCAACAACTGGGGCGGGCTGCCGGTCCAGGCGGCGCGCGACGCCGCCCTGGCCGCCGACGTTTCCATAAACGGTCTGGCGATCCTCTGCCGGCCCTGCGCCAGTGGGCGGCCGGTCAGCTACGACCTGGAGCAGGCCTTCCGGGAGGACATCATCGCCGGCCCGGCGGCTTTCGTCGTCACCGTCGACGGCAACCAGAGCTTTGCCGAGGCGGTGCGCAAGAAGCTGCTGCTGGAAGTCGCCGGCGTTCCCGACGAGCAGACCTTCCGCCTGCGCCTGGCTGCTGCCCGCAGCACCCAACCGGGCTCCGATGCGTCGCCGCAGTAGCGCGCCGGCGGGATATCCGGCATGAAAGCTTTCGACCTTTCGCAAAAGGTGGCCTTGGTTACCGGCGGAAACGGCGGAATCGGTCTGGGCATCGCCCGGGGCCTGGCCAAGGCCGGGGCGGCGGTGGCCGTGGCCGGCCGCAACAGGCAGAAGCTGTCCGCCGCCGCGGCGGAACTGGAGGGCCTGGGCGCCAAGGCCTTGGCTGTCGCTTGCGATGTGACCGACGCGGCGGCGGTCACGGCCATGGTGGAAGAGACCCAGGCCCGGCTCGGCGGGCCCGACATCCTGGTGAACAACGCCGGCACCAACATCCGCAAGCGCCCGGAGGACCTGACGGCAGAGGAATGGCAGCAGGTGATGGACGCCAATCTCACCAGCGCCTTCCTCTGCGCCAAGGCCTGCTATCCCTTCATGAAGCAAGCCGGCGGCGGCAAGATCCTGAACAATGGCTCCATGCTGTCGATCTTCGGGGCCCCCTGGAGCTCCGCCTACGGCGCCAGCAAGGGTGGCGTGGTTCAGCTCACGCGGTCTCTGGCCGCGGCCTGGGCGGCGGACAACATTCAGGTGAACTGTATCCTGCCGGGCTGGATCGACACCGACCTGACCCGCCTGGCGCGCCGCGAAGTGGACGGCCTGAACGACCACGTCCTGAAACGCACCCCGGCCGCGCGCTGGGGCCGGCCGGAGGATTTCGAGGGGCTGGCGGCGTTTTTCGCCGGACCCGCCAGCGACTTCGTTACCGGCGCCGCCTTGCCGGTCGACGGGGGCTTCTCCATTTCGCTATAAACGCCCACCGCAAAAAAGGACGCCGCGCCAAAGAGGATCTGCTTTTCGTGACCGATTTCATCGCTTCCCTGCCCAAGGCCGAACTGCACATTCATATCGAGGGCTCCCTGGAGCCGGAGATGATGTTCGCCCTGGCCCAGCGCAACGGCGTCTCGCTGCCCTACGACTCGGTGGAGGCGATCAGGGCCGCCTACAGTTTCTCCAACCTGCAGGACTTTCTGGACCTCTACTACCAGGGGATGTCGGTGCTGCGGGAGGAGCAGGATTTCCACGATCTCACGCTGGCCTACCTCAGCCGGGTTGCGGCCGACGGGGTGAAACATGTGGAGATCTTTTTCGACCCCCAGGCCCATACGGCGCGCGGGGTCGCCTTCGAGACGGTCCTCGACGGCATCCACCGGGCCCTCGATGACGGGGAGCGGCAGCACGGCATCACCGCGAAGCTCATCCTCTGCTTTCTGCGCCATCTGCCGGCGAAAGACGCCCTGGCGACCCTGGAGCAGGCCATGGACCACCGCGACCGCATCGTCGGCGTCGGCCTTGATTCCTCTGAGAACGGCTATCCGCCGGAGCTCTTCGTCGAGGTCTTCGCCAAGGCGCGGGCCGCCGGCTTCCGCGCGGTCGCCCATGCCGGCGAGGAGGGCCCGCCCGCCTATGTGCGCGGCGCGCTGGAGGCGCTGCAGGTCGACCGCATCGACCACGGCAACCGGGCGCTGGAGGACGAGGCTCTGGTCGCGGAGCTTGCCGAGCGGCGGATGCCGCTGACCGTCTGCCCGCTGTCCAACCTGCGGCTCTGCGGCGTGACGGATATGAAGGACCATCCGCTGAAAGCCATGCTGGACAAGGGCCTTTTCGTCACGCTGAACTCCGACGACCCCTCCTACTTCGGCGGCTATGTGAACGACAACTACCGCGCGGTGCAGCAGGCACTCGGCCTCAGCGATGCGGTTCTGGCCGAGATCGCCCGCAACTCCTTCGCCGCCTCCTTCCTCGACGACGAGGCCAAGGCCGCCCGCATCGCCGAGGTCGATGCCTACGTGAACGGCGGGTAAGGCAGCGGGCCCTGTCCGCCCCCCATACTTGGGAACGTTCGACCTTGGACAAAAGAGCCATTATCCCCCCGGACCGGCAGAGTTATTACAGCGACTGGCATTTCGCGCCGGCGATCCTTTCCGGCGGCTTCCTCTTCGTCTCCGGCTGTACCGGGGCGAGCCCGGACGGCAGCCTGCCGCGGAGCCCGGAAGCGCAAGTCCGTCAGGCCTTCGAGAACGTCGGCGTGGTGTTGGCGGAGGCCGGGGCGGACTTCGGCGACGTGGTGGAGATGACCAGCTATCACGTCGGCCTGCTCGACCACCTGGATCTCTTCCGTCGCGTGAAGGACGACTACATCGCCGAGCCCTACCCGGCCTGGACCGCGATCGGTGTTTCGGAGCTGGCGGCGCCCGGCGCGCTCATCGAGATCCGCGTCACGGCGCGACATCCAGGGAACTGACCGCGCGGCGCCGCCGACTGCGGCAATGGATCGCGGCGCCCGCGGCGATCATGCGTCCAGGCTTTTGACGATGGTCTCGATGAGAGCGAAGCCTGACTTCAGGGTCACCCTCTCGGGGTCGACCTCGGGGTCGTAGGCGCCGAGATAGGCGGAGGCGACGGGCAGGCGCTCGGCGACCTGGGCCACCATGTCCTGCAGGCGCTGAGGGGCCAGCCCGCCCGGCGGCTGGAAGTGATTGGCCGGGGCGATGCGGGCGTCGTGGACGTCGAGATCGATGTGCAGGTGGACCGCCTCGACCTCCTGGGCCAGGACGTCCAGCGCGGTGCTCATCCTTTCCGGGCCGTCTTCCGCATTCAGTGCCGCGTCGGAAAGGCAGGCAATGGCGCAACCCTCCAGGCGCTCCCGCTCCAGCACGTCGAGATCGCGGGCGCCGGCCAGAACGACCCGGTCGTCGGAAAGCGGTGCGTAGCCCGGAATCGTCCCCGCCAGGGCCTGCCAGCAGCGCCCGGTGAGGATTGCCAGGCCCATGCCGTCGAGGAACCCTGTGCCGGAGGTCTCCGGCGTGTTGAAGTCCGCATGGGCGTCGAACCACACCACACCGATGCGCCGCGGGCCGAGCCCGCTGACGGTGCCGACCGTGGTGTTGCAGTTGCCGGCCAGCACCAGGGGGAAGGCGCCGGCGGCCACCGCAGCCTGCACGGCCTCCGCCACGCCGCGCATCACCGTAAAGCCGGTCTCCACCTCTGCGGGAAAGGCGGGCACCGGGTCCACGGTCGCCGTGATCACGGTCTGTCCCAGGGCTTCCAGCCGCTGGACGAGGCCCGCGCTCAGGAACCGCTCGGGCCCCTTTCCCATGCGCTTGCGGTGGTGGGCTGTGTCGTAAAGAGAGGTGATAACGTGGGTTTTCACAACGACACCTCTGCCACGGCCTCCCGGTTCTGTCCAGGCGGTCGCCGGGCTGCAACCCGCAAGCCCGCCGCTCCCCGGCACGGCAGCCGGCCGGAGACCTGCTGGAGGCCTTCGGCCCTTAGGGAACAGCGAAGAAAAGGGCCGGAGACGGGCATCCCATCGGAGGAAGTGGGGATGGTCCGTCTCCGGCCTCAGGTTGACCGGTCCGCCCGAAGCCGAAGAGGGGGTGCGGGGTCCGGGCGGACCGGCGGAGGCTTGTCGAAGGCGGCCTACTCGGCAGCGGCTGCCGGATAGGTCACACCCAGGGCCCTGGCGACGCCGGCGCCGTAGTCCGGGTCGGCGGCGTGGAAGTGGGCGAGCTGGCGCTGGACGATGAAGTCCGGCACACCGGCCATGGCCCCGGCGATACTCTCGAAGAGCCGCTGCTTCTGGCCTTCGTCGAAGAGGCGGAAGAGGTCGCCTGCCTGGGTGTAGTCGTCGTTGCCCTCACGGTGGTCGTAGCGGTCGGCGTCACCGGAGATCTCCAGCGGCGGTTCGGCGTAGTCCGGGTTCTGGGCCGGGCCGTTGAAGGAGTTCGGCTCGTAGTAGACGTCCGGGTTGCCGGTGTCGTTGCGGAAGAACCGCATGGCGCCGTCCTTGTGGTAGTGGTGCACCGGGCACTTGGGCGCGTTCACCGGCAGCGCCTCGTAGTGGGTGCCCAGGCGGTAGCGGTGCGCATCGGCGTAGGAGAAGATCCGCCCCTGCAGCATCTTGTCCGGCGAGAATCCGATGCCCGGCACAATGTTGGAGGGCGAGAAGGCGACCTGCTCGATCTCCGCGAAGTAGTTGTCCGGGTTGCGGTTGAGCTCCATCACGCCGACGTCGATCAGCGGATAGTCGGCATGGGGCCAGACCTTGGTCAGGTCGAAGGGGTTGTAGGGCGTCTTCTCGGCGTCGGCCTCCGGCATGATCTGGACCTTGAGGTCCCACTGCGGGAACGCACTCCTCGTGATCGAACCGAAGAGATCCTCCTGATAGCTTTCACGGCTCTGGCCGATCACCGCAGCGGCTTCCTCGTTCGTCAGGTGCTTGTGGCCCTGGCGGGTCTTGAAGTGGAACTTCACCCAGAACCGCTCGTTGTCGGCGTTGATGAACGAGAAGGTGTGGGAGCCGTAGCCGTTCATGAAGCGCGGGCTGGTCGGAATGCCGCGGTCGGACATCAGGATTGTGATCTGATGCAGCGACTCCGGCGACTGGGACCAGAAGTCCCACATCGCGGTGGCCGAGCGCAGGTTGGTCTTGGGGTGGCGCTTCTGGGTGCGGATGAAGTCCGGGAACTTCAGCGGGTCGCGGATGAAGAAGATCGGCGTGTTGTTGCCGACGAGATCCCAGTTGCCTTCCTCGGTGTAGAACTTCACCGAGAAACCGCGCACGTCGCGCTCGGCATCGGCGGCACCAAGCTCGCCGGCCACGGTGGAAAAGCGCGCGATCAGCTCGGTCTTTTTGCCGACCTCGGAGAAGATCTTGGCGCGGGTGTACCGGGTGATGTCGTGGGTGACGGTGAAGGTGCCGAAGGCACCCCAGCCCTTGGCGTGGACGACGCGCTCGGGAATGCGCTCGCGGTTCTGGTGCGCCAGCTTCTCGATGAGCTGATAGTCCTGCAGCAGAACGGGCCCGCGCGCGCCGGCGGTGACGGAGTTCTGGTTGTCGGAAATCGGCGCGCCCGCCGTTGTAGTCATTACGGGGGTCGTCATTGTGGGGGTGGTTTTGCTGCTGTCGTCCGCCATCTCTGTCCTCCTGAAAACGGTGCTCTGCGCCCTGCCGGGTCCTGCCTGCAGTCTCACCCTGCAGTCTCACCGGCTGCCCGGGTCGCACCCGGCTGGAGCGACAATCCAAAGGTGGCCGGAAATCGTCGATAAGTGAAATCGATTGTTTCAATAGATACAATTGGCGTAGACTATTATTAGTGAAAGGCGATGCGTTTGAGGCTCTGAGCGATGAACCTGAGGGACCTGCGGTACATCCTGGCGGTGGTGGAGGAGCGGCACTTCGGCCGCGCCGCGGAGCGCTGCAACGTCAGCCAGCCGACCCTCAGCGGCCAGATCCGCAAGCTTGAGGACAGCCTGGGGGTCACCCTCTTCGAGCGGACCAACCGCTCGGTGGTGACCACGGCGGTGGGCGAAGCCATCGCCAAGCACGCACGCCTGGCGCTGGAGCAGACCGACCTGATCGAGGGCATCGCCCGCGCCCAGCGCGACCCCATGAGCGGGCGCCTGCGCCTGGGCGTGATCCCCACCATCTCGCCCTATCTCATGCCCCTGGTGCTTCGGCGCCTGGCGGAGGCCCATCCACAGCTCACGCCGGTGCTCTCGGAAGAAGTGACCGCGCGGTTGCTGGAGCGGCTGACCAGCCACGAGATCGACGCCGCCCTGCTGGCGACGACGCCGGAGGCGCCGGACCTCGCAAGCCTGCCGCTTTTCGACGAGCCCTTCTGGGTGGCACATCCGCGCGACCATCCCCTGGCGGCACTGGAGGAAATCACCGAGGCCGACCTGGCCGAGGTGGACCTGCTGCTGCTCACCGACGGGCACTGCCTGCGCGACCAGGTGCTGCAGGTCTGCGACAGCCGGACGGCACAGTCCGGCACGACGGCGCGCAAGGGAACCAGGACCAGCCCCTTCGGCGACCTGCGCGCCTCCAGCCTGGAAACGCTGCTGAACATGGTGGCCGCCGGCTTCGGCTGCACCCTGGTGCCGGCCCTGGCGGTTAAGGGCGCCCAATTGACGACCATGGGGACGACGGATATGGGCATCGTCGCCCGGCCGCTGAAACTGGCGACAGCGACCCGGCCGGTGGCGCTTTGGTACCGCCGCAGCTTTCCACAGGTGCAGATGATCGAGGCGCTGGCCGATGTGGTGGTGGCGAACCTGCCCAACACGGTGCGGCCCCTGCGCGGCCAGACTTAGACCGGCGACAGAAACAAGAAGGGCGCCCCGCGGGTCTGCGGGACGCCCCTGCTTCAGGTCTGCGAACGAAGGGGTCAGGCGCTGGCCGGCTCCAGGGTGACCGTGTAGAGGTCCTTGTCGTTCAGGTCCTTCAGGGTCACGGTCATGGCCTCGGTCTCGCCGTCGATGCGCACATGGCCGAAGAACTGAAGCTCGGAGCTCGGCGGCAGATTGCGCTCGCCGGCCGGGTCCTTGGAGTACACCACCTGCGGGCCGAAGGTGTCGTCCATGCGGCCCGGCCCGAAGGAACCGGCGTGCACAGGGCCGGAGACGAACTCCCAGAAGGGATTGAAGTCGCGGAACTGCGCCTTGCTGGGGTCGTAGTAGTGCGCCGCCGTGTAGTGGACGTCGGCGGTGAAGAAGACCGTCTGCTTGACGTCATTGTGCTTGATGAAGCTCAGGAGATCGGCGATGTCGTGCTCGCGGCCCAGCACAGGCCCGCTGCCGTTGGCGCCGTTCTCGAACGCGCTCTCGCCGTCGGCGACGACGATGCCGATGGGCATGTCGCTGGCGATGACCTTCCAGGTGGCCTTGGACGCGAGCAACTGCTGCTTCAGCCAGGTGAGCTGCTGCGGGCCCAGAAAGTCGGTGTCGCGGCTGCGCACCGGCTGGCTGTTGGAACTGTTGGGGCCGCGGTAGCTGCGCAGATCGATGAAGAAGACGTCCAGCAGCGGCCCGTAGGGGATCTTGCGATAGATCCGCTCGCGGTCGCTGGGGTGCTGGCGGATCGGCATGTACTCCAGGAAAGCCTTGTTGGCACGGGCCGCCAGCAGGTCGGCGCTCTTGACGGTGTAGCGGTCGTCGGAGATCAGCATCTCGCCCGGGTACCAGTTGTTCACCACCTCGTGGTCGTCCCACTGGGCGAGCATCGGCACCTCGGCATTGAAGCGCTTCACGTTCTCGTCCATGAGGTTGTACTTGTAGTTGCCGCGGAACTCGGCCAGCGTCTCGGCGACCTTGGCCTTCTCTTCGATCATCACGTTTTTCCAGACGCTGCCGTCGGGCTGTGTCTTCTCGGCTTCGAGGGGATTGTCGGCGTAGATGGTGTCGCCGGAGTGGATGAAGAAGTCCGGCCGGTTGTTGCGCATGGTTTCGTAGCAGCGCATGCCGCCCCAATCCAGGTTGATGCCCCAGCCCTGGCCACAGGTGTCGCCGGTCCAGACGAAGGTGATGTCGCGCTTGCCGGCGGGCCCGGTGCGGAAGCGGCCGACCATCGGTTCGCTCAGCAGGTTGACGTCGGCCAGGTCCTGCCACTGCAGGCGGTAGAAGATGTCCTGGCCGGCGGGCAGGCCGGTGAGATCCATCTTGGCGGTGAAGTCGTTGCCGTCGATGGCCGCCGGTCCGCGCAGGCGCTGGGCGTTGCTGAAGGAGTCGCTGGTGGCGACCTCGACCAGCAGCCGCGCGGGCCGGTCCGCCCGCGCCCAGATGATGCCGCTGTCGGTGGTCACGTCGCCGGACTGAACGCCGTGGGTGAAGACCGGGCGGTTGGACTGGGCGATGGCGGGGAAGCCCAGCAGCCCGGCGCCGAGAAGCCCTGTACCGAAAAGCCCGGCACCGGCGGCGCCGCCGCGCAGCACTTTGCGTCGCGAGTAGAGGGAGGTCGAGCGGGGAAAGCGCGTCGGCGTCATGATCTTCTCCTTGGCGATCGGGTTTTGAGGATCTTGCTGTTTCGTTAACGCGGAGGCGGGGCATCCCGTGGGCGTCCAGTGGCTGCCCCGGCCGGCCCGGCCTCAGCGTGCGGTTATGGTTAACGAATTCGATAGCCTTCGGACTTTGCCGCAGGATGTCGCTTGCGGGTCACTTTCGTGACGGGCCTGTTTAGGCGTTGAAGGAGGGCTCTCAGCGAGGCTTCGGCCCGGTTTTCCGGGCATCTTCCCGGGCATCTTCAACGTCTCTTAATGGTTATCAGAGGAAACTGAAATCTGTCCGTATTCCCATGGAAAGGTTGGGGTCCTTGCCCACCAAGGCTGAGTTGGCCGAGGAGCTGGCGCGGCTCAGGCAACGCGTCGAGGAGGTGGAACGCCTTGAGGACGATCATGCCCGGGCTCTTTCCGCGCTCCGCGACAGCGAAGAGCGTCTGCGGGATTTTGCCGCCGCGGCCTCCGACTGGTTCTGGGAAATGGATTCCGACCTCCGACTCTGCTTCGTCTCCGAGCGGCTGAAGGAGACCACGGGCGTCGACCCGGACGAGGTGATCGGAAAGTCCCGGCTGCAGTTGGGATCGGGCGACACCGATGAGGAAAAGTGGAACGCCCACCTGGCGGACCTGCGGGCCCACCGCCCGTTTCGCGACTTCCGCTACGTCTATGCCATGGCCGACGGCTCGCGCCAGTACTGGTCGATCAGCGGCGTTCCGCTGTTCGACGACAACGGCACCTTCCTCGGTTACCGGGGCACCGGCCGCAACCTGACCGAGGAGTACCAGGCGCGCCGCATGGCCTTCGAGGCGCAGGACCTTCTGCTGCAGGCGGTCGAATCGTTCACCGCAGCCGTCGCGCTCTTCGATGCGGAAGACCGGCTGCTGCTGTTCAACGAGAGCTACCTCGCGTTTCACAGCGCCGCCACCGAGACCATCGGGCCCGGCATGACCTTCGAGGAGCTCATCCGCATTCAGATCCGGCACGGCCTGATCCCCGCCGCCTTCGGCCGCGAGGAGGACTGGGTGGCCGAGCGGATGGAGCGCCACAGGAACCCGCGCGAGGAGTTCGAGGTCGAGCGGTCCGACGGCAAGTGGCTGCGGGTGCGCGAGGAACGCACCACCAACGGCGGCATCTTCCTGACGGCCACCGACATCACGGAGACCAAGACCATCGAGCGGGCGGAGCAGGAGATCCGCGACCGCCTGCGCGCGGTGATCGACCATCTGCCCGCGGGCCTCAGCCTGAAGAACCAGGACGGCCAGTACATGCTGGTCAATCAGCAGTTCCGCGACGTCTACGGACTGGGTGCGACCCAGTTGCTCGGCGAGTCACCCTTCGACTACTTCCGTCACGACGAGGCGGAGGTCTTCCGCGCCCAGGACTGGATGGTGCTGAAGACCGGCGTGCCGATGGAGGTGGAAACGGAAGTGACCCGCGGCGACGGCGGCAAGGTCTTCGTCATGATCACGCGCTTTCCCGTGCTCGACTCCTCCGGCGCGGCCATCGGCGTCGGCGGCATTCATGTCGACATCACGGAGATGAAGGAGAAGGAGAAACAGCTCCGCCTCGCCCGCGACGATGCCGAGCGGGCCAACCGTGCCAAGTCGACCTTCCTGGCGAACATGAGCCATGAGCTGCGCACGCCGCTGAACGCGATCATCGGCTTCTCCGAGATCATGGAGCAGGGGCTTTTCGGCCCGATCGGCAACGAGCACTACCGCGAATACGCCGAAGACATCCGGCGCTCGGCCAGCCACCTGCTTTCCATCATCAGCGACATCCTCGACCTCTCGAAGATCGAGGCCGGGCGCATGGAACTGCATGAGGAGCCCATCGACATCGCCGCGGTCGTGGAGTCCTGCCTCACCATCGTCAAGGAAACGGCGGCGAACGGCGGGCTCAAGCTTCAGGCGACCCTGCCGAAAGACCTGCCTCAGCTCATCGCGGACAAGCGTTCGATCCGTCAGATCCTGCTTAACCTGCTGTCCAACGCCATCAAGTTCACGCCGGTCGGCGGTTCGGTCTCTGCCGAGGCGGTCCTCGAGCAGGGCGGCACCTTCGCACTGGTGGTGCGCGACAGCGGGATCGGTATGGCCGAGGAGGAGATCGATCTCGTCCTCCAGCCCTTCGGTCAGGTCGAGAGCGTTCACACCCGCAGCCACGACGGCACCGGCCTTGGGTTGCCGATCACCAAGTCCCTGGCGGAGATGCACGGCGGCCAGATGGTGGTGACCAGCACCGTCGGCGAAGGCACGGAGATCACGGTGCGCTTTCCTGAGAGCCGCGTACTGACCTGGCCGGGCGGCGCCGGCAAGACCCGGAAGCACTCGGCCTAAAGCGGCCAGACCATCAGGATCACCGGCACCGCCACCACGATCACCAGCACCTCCAGCGGCAGGCCCATGCGCCAGTAGTCGCCGAAGCGGTAGCCGCCGGGCCCCAGGATCAGGGCGTTGTTCTGATGCCCGATGGGCGTGAGAAAGGCGCAGGATGCGGCCACGGCGATGGCCATCAGAAAGGGGTCGGCGCTGACGCCCAGGCGCTCGGCAATGGTCGCTGCGATCGGTGCCATCACCACCGCCGTAGCCGCGTTGTTCAGAATGTCCGAGAGGGTCATGGTGACCACCATCAGGATCACCAGAACGATGCTGGCCGAGAGGCCGGCGGTGATCATCAGAAGGCCGTCGGCGATCAGCGTGGTCGCCCCGGTCGACTGCAGCGCGCCGCCGACCGGAATCAGCGAGCCCAGCAGGACGATCACCGGCCAGTCGATGCCGTCGTAGAGCTCGCGCACTGCCAGCATCCCGCTGACCACCAGAAGCGCGACGGCGATGCCGAAGGCAATCTGAATCGGCACCAGGCCCAGGCTGGCGGCGGCGATTGCGGCGGCGAAGATGGCGATAACGGCCGGGCCCTGTTTGCGCTTGCCGAAGTGGATCTCCCGCTCGGCCAATGGCAGGCAGCCGAGCGCCGGGACGAGATCGGCCAGATGCTCCGTCTCGCCGTGCAGCAGCAGCACGTCGCCCGGGCGGATGCGAAAGGAGCGCAGCCGTCCGCGGTAGGGCTGGCCCTGGCGGGAGACGGCGAGGATGGTGATGCCGCGCCGCGCGAAGAGGCGCAGCGACCCGACCAGGCGCCCCTCCAGCCGCGACCCCGGCGTCACCACCGCCTCCATCAGGGTCGCGTCCTCGGGCGGTTTGGTCTTGCCCGTCTCGACGCCGATCTCCAGCCCGAGCTTGCTGACGAACTTGTCGATCTCTTCGGGCGCCGCTTCGATCTTCAGCACGTCGCCGGCCTGCAGTTCCTTGCGTCCCGTGGCGGGGTGAACCCGATCGTTGCGGATCTGGTCCATGATGACCGCGTCGATGTCCTGGGTCAGTTCGTCGATCTCGTGCAGGGTCTTGCCGATGTGGGGGTTGTTCTCGGGCACCCGCACTTCGGTGATGTAGTTCTCGATGTCGAAGAGGTCGCCGTTTGCCGCGCGGCTGGTGCCGCGGTCCGGGACCAGGCGCCAGCCGATCAGGGTGATGAAGACTAGGCCCGCAAGCGTGATGGCCAGCCCGACCGGCGCATAGTCGAACATCTTGAAGGGCTCGCCGGTCAGCTCGCCGCGAAAGGTAGCGACAATGATATTGGGGGGCGTTCCGATCAGTGTGATCAGTCCGCCGAGAATCGATCCGAAGGACAGGGGCATCAGCAGCTTCGCCGGCGAGCGCGCCGCCTTGCGGGCGGACTGCAGCGCCATGGGTAGCAGGATGCCGAGGGCGCCGACATTGTTCATCACCGTCGAGAGCACAGCGCCGAGGCCCGCAAGGGCACCGACATGACTGCTGGCTGAGTTTGCCGCCGGCCTGATCAGCCGGGTCAGCAGGTCGATCGCGCCGGAACCGGAGAGGACCCGGCTGAGGATGAGCACGGCGGCCACGGTGATGGTCGCGGGATGGCCGAAGCCGCTGAAGGCCTGGCCGGCCGGAACCA
Organism: Rhodospirillales bacterium BBD 1991-14; assembly: GCA_001657395.1. Classification (GTDB taxonomy): domain Bacteria; phylum Pseudomonadota; class Alphaproteobacteria; order Kiloniellales; family Kiloniellaceae; genus Pelagibius. Next base: position 686,641 of record LYSY01000002.1, read on the forward strand.
GGCCCGCCACCACGCTCACCATTAGGCAGCCGAAGGCCACCACGTCGTAGCGCCAGCGGCCCCAGACCAACAGCACGAAGAGCCCCAGCATGATGGCGAAGATCATGATCTGCTGTTCGGTCATGAGGGCTGCGGGCGGTTCCGGATTGGTTAACGAAGCAGGAATTGTGTCATCCCGCCTTCCGGACCGCTAGAGCGGATCATGTTTAGACGAAACCGCCCCTGTGACCGACGTGGGATCCCGGCCAGCCCCCCCAAAGCCCTGCAGATTTGTGCCTTTTCCGCGCTTGGAACATGCCCGGGTGGGTAGCGAAACCCAGTGGCACGCGATTCCCTGCGCACCGGATCCGCCCGCGGGTTGCAGCGCGGCTTGGTGCTGTGAAAGCAGGCCGGACGCATGCAAAGGGTCCCGTAACCCGGCCCAGCCTATGATCATCGCTTGATTGCAGTCCTTTGTTGGCTCCCAATGGGTTTAGAGAGGGTTTATCCGGCGGTTCGGCGCCCGTAACGAAGGGTCACATCCCTGTGAGAGGCCTTTTGGCAGCTTTCTGCCTTACTATCTGAGCTGCAGAAGGGGCGCCTGCAGGGGGAGCGTGGCGGGCACCCGGACCCAGGTCGGGGGACCACCGAGACGGCATGCGACCCCGCTACAGCGACAAGGAGAAAGCGTTATGAAGAAGGCCTTTCTGAGCACGGCTTCCCTCGCTGCCGGGGCCCTGGCCTTTGGCATCTCTTCTGCCTCCGCCGAAGAGGCGCAGGTGATCGAGCTGACCCAGACCGCCTGCCAGTTCGTCGAAGTCGAAGACGGTGGCGACCACGGCTACACCACCAGCCAGAAGGCCGACTGCGAGGCGATCAACGCCGAAAGCGGCGCCGACCGCCTGGCCAGCGTCAAGGTGCTGACGCTGAAACCCGGCAAGTACGTCTTCCGGGTCACCAACAAGAACGTTCCCTACGACCTCGGCTTCTGGGTGCGCGAGCATGACTATGACTGGCGCAATCCGCTGCACAAACTGAACAAGACTTCGGTCTCCGGCGGCGGCCTCAGCCAGGGCACGACCAAGGACTACGAAGTCACCCTCGAGGCGGGCGAGTACATCTACAGCTGCCCGCTGAACCCGACGCCGAACTACAAGATCGTCGTCGAAGGCTAACGGCCCCGTCTCGGAAAGACACAAGGCTCGGACAAGGAACAGCACGATGGCCAAGACCATCCAAGCGGATATCTGCGTGATCGGGGCCGGCTCCGGCGGCCTTTCGGTGGCCGCCGGCGCCTCCCAAATGGGTGCCAAGGTGGTCCTGCTCGAAAAGGGCAAGATGGGCGGCGACTGCCTGAACTACGGCTGCGTGCCCTCCAAGTCCCTGATCGCCGCCGGCCACGCGGCCGACACGGTGCGCCACGCCGGCAGGTTCGGGGTCAACGGCCACGAGCCTGAGGTCGACTTCCTCGGCGTGCGCGATCACGTCCGCAACGTCATCGCCGCCATTGCGCCGCACGATTCGGTGGAGCGCTTCGAGGATCTCGGCGTCACCGTGATCCAGTCGGCCGGCAGCTTCACCGGGCCGGGCGAGGTGATGGCCGGCGACACCCGCATCAAGGCCAAGCGCTTCGTCATCGCCACCGGCTCCTCTGCCGCCGTGCCGCCGATCCCGGGTCTCGACCAGGTTCCCTTTCTGACCAACGAGACCGTCTTCGATCTGGCCGAGCGTCCCGACCACCTGATCGTCATCGGCGGCGGCCCGATCGGCGCAGAGCTTGCCCAGGCGCAGCGCCGCCTGGGGGCCAGGGTCTCGCTGCTCGAAATGTTCACGGTGCTCGGCAAGGACGACCCCGACGTGACCGCCTTCGCGCGCAAGCGTCTGGTCGAGGACGGCATCGAGATTCACGAAGGCATCGCCATCAAGGAGGTTGTGCAGCAGGGCAACGGCGTCGCCGTGACCATCGAGGAAAACGGCGAGACGAAGCAGCTGGTGGGCTCCCACCTTTTGGTGGCGGCCGGGCGCAAGGCCAATGTGGCTGGCCTGAACCTGGAAGTCGCCGGTGTCGCCTACTCCCCCAAGGGCATCGAGGTTGACGAGCGTCTGCGGACGACCAACAAGAAGATCTTTGCCATCGGCGATGTGGCGGGCGGCTATCAGTTCACCCACATGGCCGGTTATCACGCCGGCATCGTTATCCGCAACGCCCTCTTCAAGCTGCCCGCCAAGGTCGACTACAAGGCGGTGCCCTGGGTCACCTTCACCGACCCGGAGGTTGCGCACGTGGGCCTGACCGAAGCCCAGGCGCGCGAGCAGTACGGGGACAAGGTGCGGGCGCTCAAATGGTCCTTCGCCGAAAACGACCGCGCCCAGGCCGAGCAGGCGACCGAGGGGTTGGTCAAGGTGGTGGTCGGTGCGCGGGGCAAGATCCTGGGCGCCTCCATTGCCGGGCTACACGCCGGCGAGCTGCTCCAGCCCTGGGTTCTGGCCATCAGCCAGGGCCTGAAGATCGGCGCCATGGCCAACATCATCGCGCCCTATCCGACCCTGGGCGAGGTCAACAAGCGGGTCGCGGGGAGTTACTACACCCCGAGCCTGTTCAGCGAGCGTACGAAGAAGATCGTCCGGTTTCTGCTGCGCTTCTAGGGCCCAGATCCAGGACCCAGATTTAGGGCGCAGATTTAGGGATCAGTCGATAGGCCGCCCGGCGGCCGCAAGACAGCAATCGTTTGAATTCATCAACCACCGCCCGCACGAGCGGCGTGGGGCGGCAAGCCTGGAGTTTGTCATGAGCGACCATGTATCGACCCCCGGCCCCGTCCCGCGGACCGCAACGGAGGCCACCACAGTGGACAACGACACTCTTCCCGCCAAGAAACCGTCCCGCGTGAAGCGCTTTCTGCCGCTTGCCGTTCTGGCGGCGGCCGTTGCAACGGCCTTCTCGCTGGGTCTGCACGAGCATCTTTCCATCGATGCCTTGCGCCAGCACCGCGCTCTTCTGAACGGTTTCGTGGCGGATAACGCCGTGCTTGCCGGACTGGCCTTCATCGCGCTCTACGCCCTGGCGACGGCCCTCTCGCTGCCGGGCGGCGTGGTGCTGACGATCGCCGGCGGATTCCTCTTCGGCGTCACAACGGGCGCGGCCTATGTCGTTCTCGCCGCGACCCTGGGCGCGACCGCGGTCTTTCTGATCGCGCGTTCGGCGCTCGGCTCCGCTCTGCGGGACCGCGCCGGGCCGTTCCTGAAGCGCATGGAGGCGGGGTTTCAGGAGAACGCTCTCAGCTATCTTCTGGTGCTGCGTCTGATCCCGCTGTTTCCCTTCTTCATCGTCAACCTGGTGCCGGCTTTCCTGGGCGTGCCCCTGCGCACCTACGTGCTGGGCACCCTGTTCGGGATCATTCCGGGCACCGTGGTCTTCGTCCTGGCTGGCGCCGGCCTCGGGTCGGTCTTCGATCAGGGCGGCAGCTTCTCCGTGGGCTCGGTGCTGACGCCCGAGATCATCGCCGGGCTGGTGGGGCTGTCGCTGCTGTCGCTGCTGCCGGTGGCCTACAAGCGCGTGAAGGCGCGGCGCGCCCAAAGCTGATCGGCAGGGAGTTGAAGGCCGGGCCGGACGGGCGCCACCCTGGCGCCCGTCCGGCCGGCTTGATATGCTGTGGCGGTGCTCACAGCCGGCCTCCCCGGCCGGCTTCTGCAAAGAGGCGCCAATGCATCGCCGCTCCAGGTTTACAACAAGCGCCGGCAAGGCGCGTCGCCAGGGTCCGCTGGTGCCCCTGCTCTCGGCCCTCCTGCTCCTGGCCGGCTTTGCGGTCGCGGCCGCCCAGGACATCACGTTCTTCCGGATCGGGACAGGGTCGACCGCCGGTACCTATTTCCCGGTCGGCGGCATCATTGCCAGCGCGATCTCCTCGCCGCCCGGCAGCCGGGACTGCGACCGCGGCGGCAGTTGCGGCGCACCGGGCCTGGTGGCGGTGGCGCAGTCGACCCGCGGGTCGGTGGACAACGTCCGCCAGATCCGTGACGGGACTGTGGAATCGGGCTTCAGCCAGTCGGACGTTGCCTACTGGGCCTTCAATGGCGAAGAACTCTTCATGGAGGAAGGCGCCGTTTCGGGCCTGCGGGCGATCGCCAATCTCTATCCCGAAACCATTCACCTGGTCGTGCGTTTCGATTCCGCGATCAAGAGCGTGAATGATCTGCGCGGCAAGCGCATTTCGCTGGACCGCAAAGGCTCCGGCACGAGGGTCAACGCCCTGTTGATCCTGAAAGCCTTCGGCCTGAGCGAGAGCGATGTGGAGGACGTGCCGCTTGGCTCCGGCGCGGCGGCCGATGCCCTGCGCGAAGCGGAGATCGACGGCTTCTTCTTCACCGCCGGCACCCCGGCGGCAGCGGTGCAGGAACTGGCGGAGGAAGCGCTCGTCGAGCTGGTGCCCATCGAGGGTCCGGCGGTGGAGGCCCTGCTGAAGGACTCTCCCTTCTTCGCCGACCACATGCTGCCCACCGGGATCTATCCGGGGATCGGGGAGACCCACACGGTTTCGGTCGGCGCGCAGTGGCTGGTCGCGGAGAGCGTGCCGGAGGAAACGGTCTATCAGATCACCCGCGCCCTGTGGCACCCCAGCACGCGCCAGCTACTCGAAAAGGGCCACCCCAAGGGCGCGCAGATCGTGATCGAAAAGGCCACGGAGGGACTGGGCGTGCCCCTGCACCCCGGGGCGGAGCGCTACTACCGGGAGGTCGGGGCCCTGGATGAGGCAGGGCAGTAGGCCGGGCAACAGGCAGGGTTAACAGCCAGGGCTGCCCCGGCGGTGGGTCTCAGAAGAATGCGATCGTTTCGCTTTCCTCGGCCGCTTCCTCCAGCCACTGGCGCATCGGCGACCAGTCCATGATGGTCGCGCAGTAGGCCTCGCTGTCCGCGGCCAGCGTCACCTCGAAACTGCGGAACCGGGTGACGACCGGCGCGTAGAAGGCATCGGCGATGGTCGGGGCGCCGAACAGGAAAGCGCCGTCCAGGCCATGGCGCGCGCGGCAGTCGCGCCAGATCGCCTCGATGCGGGCGATGTCCTGTGCGACCTCCGGGCTCAAGGCGTGGTCCGGGTAGCGGCGGCGCAGATCCATGGGCAGCGCCATGCGCAGGGCGCGAAAGCCGGAATGCATCTCCGCCACCACCGAGCGCGCGCGGCTGCGCGCGAGCGGGTCGGCCGGCCAGAGCCCTCTGTCGGGATAGCGCTCGGCCAGATGCTCGCCGATGGCCAGGCTGTCCCAGATCACTTCGCCGTCGTCGATCAGCGCCGGGACCTGGCCGGCCGGGCTGCGGGCCAGGATCCTCGACCGGGTATCGGGCTTGCGCAGAAAGATGACCTCCTCCTCGAAGGCGATGCCGGCCAGCTTTGCGATCAGCCAGCCGCGCAGGGACCAGGAGGAGTAGCTCTTGTTGCCTAGAAGAAGCTTGTAGCGGGGCATCGGGGTGGGGTCTCCGGCTCGGCCTTTGTTCGGCCCGACTTTTGTGGGTCTGGCCCTTGTTCGGCTCGACAGGGCCGCGATTTAGCGCAAAGATGCGCGCGCCACGCAAGCCGTTCGTCGCCGGCCCGCCCTGCGGCATGGCTTTTCTCGCCTCTTTCTCCCGCGCATTCGGAGCCCGCAGCCTTGGCAACGACATCCTTTCTGGTTTCCGACGACCCCTCCGCCAAACCCCTGACCGTGCTTCCCCGCGAGGCTTTCGACGACTGGTTGCAGCAGCAAAGCGCCGAGCGGCGCCGCTGGATCGCGGCAAGCGGTTTCAAGGCGGCGCCCGGTGCCGTTTGCCCTTTGCCCGGTGCGGAGGGCGGGCTGGACGAGGCCCTCGCCATCATCGACGCCAAGGAGCCGATGTGGTCGTTTTCCGCCCTGCCCTCGACACTGCCGCCCGGCCGCTATCGCCTGAGCCAGACGCTGCGCCCGGCGGCTGCCACCAAGGCGGCGCTCGGCTGGCAGCTCGGCACCTATGCCTTCACCCGCTACAAGGAAAACGGACGCGACTACGCCAGCCTGGTCTGGCCCAAGGGGGCCGATCAGGACCTGGCCGCCCATACCGCCGAGGCGACCTTCCTGGTGCGCGACCTGGTGAACACCCCGGCCAACGACCTGGGCCCGGCGGCGCTGGCGGATGCCGCCAAGGCGCTGGCCAGGCGTCACCGCGCCAAGTGCAGCGTGATTGTCGGCGATGCGCTGCTGCGCAAGAACTATCCGGCAGTGCATGCCGTCGGCCGCGCCGCCGATGACGAACCGCGGCTGATCGATCTGCGCTGGGGCGTGCGGGGTCCCCGGGTGACCCTGGTGGGCAAGGGGGTCTGCTTCGATTCCGGCGGCCTCGACCTGAAGCCCGCCTCCGGCATGAAACTGATGAAGAAGGATATGGGCGGGGCCGCCCACGTGCTGGGCCTGGCCGCGCTCATCATGGCCCAGAAGCTGCCGCTGCGCCTGCGGGTGCTGGTCCCGGCGGTGGAGAACGCGGTCTCCGGCAACGCCTTCCGCCCGATGGACATCCTGCAGACCCGCAAAGGGCTGACGGTCGAAGTGGGCAACACCGACGCCGAGGGGCGGCTCATCCTCTGTGATGCTCTCGCCGAGGCCGACAGCGAGAAGCCGGATCTGCTGCTCGACTTCGCCACCCTGACCGGTGCCGCGCGGGTTGCGCTGGGCCCCGACCTGCCGGCGCTTTTCTGCAACGACGACAAACTGGCCGGTAGCCTGCTGCGCCACAGCGCGGCGGAGAACGACCCGATGTGGCGTCTGCCGCTTCACCAACCCTACCGCCAGGGGCTGGAGAGCAAGACCGCCGACCTCAACAACATCGCCGGCAGCCCCTATGCCGGCGCCATCGTGGCGGCGCTGTTCCTGGAGCAGTTCGTCAGCCCGGCGACGCGTTGGGCGCACTTCGACATCATGGCGTGGAACCCGGCGGGCAAGCCGGGCCGGCCGGAAGGCGGCGAGGCCATGGGGCTGCGTGCGGCCTATGCGGTCATCGCCGAGCTCACCCGGCGCCCGCCCTCGGCGAAACGCTGACCGTTCGGCGGTTCGTTCGGCGGTTCCGGCCCCCGGCGGGCAGCCGGCTTCCCGGAAACCCTCGTGTCTTGCCATGGCTGGGGCAAAGTCGGGACAGACCTTGCGCCGGACCCGGGCCTTGGGCAGAATTCGTTCCGCATCTGTAACGAGATAGGGCGCCCACCGTGTTCGACCCTCCGCCGCATGAGAGCGGGCTGACAACCAGGCTGAAAATCGGGCCGGCTGCCGGACACGCCGGCACGTGAGCCTGAACCTGAAGCCTGCCCAGGCGCTGGCCCTCTGGCACAGCGTGATGGTCGCCGGATTGAACCGGGCGCTGCCGGACCTGACGGCGCGCCAGTTCGCCCTGATGCTGCATGTCTATCAGGCGCCGCCGCCGCACACCGTGCGCGGTCTGGCCGTCCGGCTCAACATGTCCAAGCCGGCGGTGACCCGTGCCCTCGACCGGCTGGAGGGCCTGGAGTTCCTGCGCCGCAAGCCCGACGAGGCGGACCGCCGTTCGATCCTGGTGCAGCGTACCGTGAAGGGCTCGGTCTTCCTGCGCGAGTTCGCCGACATGGCTGCCGAAGCCGCGAGGACGCTGGACGAAGGGTAAAGACGGCCCAGGATGCAACGCCGCCAGTCGTCGGACGGGCGGTCTACCCCTCTCAGCTCTAGTATCCGCGCTCCATGTCGACGACGTGGCGCAGCGGCTCTCCGGCTTCCAGGCGGTGGATGTTGGCGACCACGGCCTGGCAGGCGCTTTCCGGAATGGTCATGCTGGCGATGTGCGGGGTGATGAAGATCCTGGGGTGCGCCCAGAAGGGGTGCTTCTTGGGCAGCGGCTCCTTGCGGAAGACGTCCAGCGTAGCGCCGCTCAGCCGGCCGCTGTCCAGCGCGGCCAGGAGGTCGTCTTCCACCAGATGGCCGCCGCGACCGACGCTCACCACGGCTGCGCCCTCGGGCAGCTGATCGAAGGTTTCGCGGCAGAGAATGCCTTCCGTCTCCGGCGTCAGCGGCAGCAGGCAGACCAGGATATCGGTCTCGGCCAGGAACTCCCGCAGCCCCTCCTCCCCGTGGTAGCAGGAAATGCCGGTGATGCTCTTGGGCGTGCGGCTCCAGCCGGCCAGCTTGAAGCCGAAGGGCATCAGCTTTTCCAGGGCATCGCGGCCCAGCACGCCCATGCCCAGCATGCCGACCTGGCGGGCGCCGGCGGCGACCTGCGGAATCTCGCGCCAGAGCTTCTCGCTGCGCTGTCGGGCGTAGTCCAGCATGAAGCGATGGTGGCCGAGCACGGCATAGGCCACGTACTCCGACATCCCGGCGGTCAGCCCCGGCTCGACCATGCGCACCACCGGTACCCCCTCCGGCAGGTCCGGGTCGCTTGCCAGGTGATCGATGCCGGCACCGATGGAAAAGATCGCCTTCAGGTTCGGGTAGCTTTTCAGCTCCCCTTCCGGCGGCTGCCAGACCAGGGCGTAGTGGATGGCCGCCGGGTCGCCCTCGTAGGGCCAGGTGTGGACGTCAAGCTCGGGGTAGGCGCCCGCCAGCGCTTCGGCCCAGGCGGTGCCGCGATCGATATCGGTCTTGATGAGAAGGGCCACGGTGATCCAGGAAAGGGAAGGAATGGGCTCTCAGGTTGCCACAACCCCCTCGACGGCTTCCAGTTCAAATGCCGCCTTCATCAGGGCCTGGGTGTAGGCCTCCTGCGGGGCATCGAAGATCTGCCCGGCATCGCCCTGTTCGACCACCCGGCCGTTGCGCATGACGATGACCTCGTCGGCCAGGGCGCGGACAACCTTCAGGTCGTGGCTGATGAAGAGATAGGCCAGGTTGTGGCGCTGCTGCAGGTCGCGCAGCAGGTCGACGATCTGCGCCTGCACCGACATGTCCAGCGCCGAGGTCGGCTCGTCCAGCACCACGAAACGCGGCTTCAGCACCATGGCGCGGGCGATGGCGATGCGCTGGCGCTGGCCGCCGGAGAATTCGTGGGGGTAGCGGTGGCGGCTCTCCGGGTCCAGGCCGACCTCCTCCAGTGCGCCGACGATCATCGCCTCGCGCGCATCCTCGCTCTCACCCATGCCGTGGATTTTCAGACCTTCGGCGACGATCTGGCCGATGGAGAGGCGTGGACTGAGGGAGCCGTAGGGGTCCTGAAAGACGATCTGCATGGAGCGCCGCAGGGGCCGCAGGTCCTTGGAGCCCAGGCCCTGGATGGTCTGGCCGTTGAACTGGATCGCGCCTTCCGAAGACAGCAGGCGCAGCAGCGCGAGGCCCAGGGTGGTCTTGCCGGAGCCGCTTTCTCCCACCACGCCGACGGTGTGACCTTCGCGCACCGAAACCGAGATGCCGTCGACGGCGCGCACGTAGTCCACGGTGCGCTTCAGCACGCCCTTCTTGATCGGGAAGTAGACCTTCACATCGTCGCCGCGGATCACCTCCGGGGCGTTGGCGGCGGCTTCGATGGGGGCGCCCTTGGGCTCGGCCGCCAGCAGGCGCTGCGTATAGGGGTGCTGAGGGTTCTCGAAGATCGCTTCCTCGTCGCCCTGTTCGACGATCTCCCCCTGGGTCATCACGCAGACCCGGTCGGCCATCTTGCGCACGATGCCCAGGTCATGGGTGATCATCAGCATCGCCATGCCGAGTTCGCTCTGCAGTTGCTTCAGCAGTTTCAGGATCTGCGCCTGGATGGTGACGTCCAGGGCCGTGGTCGGCTCGTCGGCGATCAGCAGGTCCGGCTCGTTGGCCAGTGCCATGGCGATCATCACGCGCTGGCGCTGGCCGCCGGAAAGCTCGTGCGGATAGGCCGAGAGACGTTTCACGGCATCGGGGATGCCGACCATCTTCAACAGTTCCAGGGTGCGCTGGCGCGCTTCGTCCTTGGTCATCCCCTTGTGCAGGATCAGCGTCTCGCGGATCTGCTTTTCCACCGTGTGCAGCGGATTGAGGGAGGTCATGGGCTCCTGGAAGATCATCGAGATCTGGTCGCCGCGCACGTCGCGCAGGGTCTTTTCGTCTGCCCCGACCAATTCCTGCCCCTTGAAGCGGACGGAGCTTCCGGCGGGATGACGGGCCAGCGGGTAGGGCAGCAACTGCAGCACCGAAAGCGCGGAGACCGACTTGCCGGAGCCGCTCTCGCCCACCAGGGCCAGGGTCTCGCCCTTGCCGATCTCAAAGCTCACGTTCTTCACGGCGTCGACCGGTGCGCCCGGCATCTGGAAGCGCACGGAGAGATTGCTCACCTGGAGGAGGGGGGCCATCAGTCGTCTCCCCTCGCGGCGGCGGGCTGCCGGGCGACCGGTGCGTCGGCTGCGGTGTCTTCCGGCGGCGGCGCTCCGGCGAAGAGCTTGCGCGGGTCGAAGGCGTCGCGCACCGCCTCGCCGATGAAGACCAGCAGGCTCAGCATGATGGCAATGGAGAAGAAACCGGTAAGGCCGAGCCAGGGTGCGGCCAGGTTCTCCTTGCCCTGTTTCAGAAGCTCGCCGAGGGAGGCGGAGCCGGCGGGCAGGCCGAAGCCAAGGAAGTCGAGCGAGGTCAAAGCGGTAATGGATCCGGAAAGCGTGAAGGGCAGGAAGGTGATGGTGGCGACCATGGCGTTGGGCAGCACATGGCGAAACATGACGGTCACGTTGCTGGCGCCCAGCGCCCGCGCGGCGCGCACGTAGTCGAAGTTGCGCGCGCGCAGGAATTCGGCGCGCACCACACCGACGAAACCCATCCAGGAGAACAGCAGCAGGATGCCCAGCAGCCACCAGAAATTCGGCACCACCACGCTGGCGAGGATGATCAGCAGATAGAGGGTGGGCAGGCCGGACCAGACCTCCATGAAGCGCTGGAAGAGCAGATCAGTCCAGCCGCCGAAGTAGCCCTGAACCGCACCGGCGGAGACCCCGATGATGGCGGAAAAGACCGTCAGCACCAGGCCGAAGAGCACAGAAATGCGGAAGCCGTAGATCAGCCGCGCAAGCACGTCGCGGGCCTGGTCGTCGGTGCCCAGCCAGTGCTCGCCGTTGGGCGCGGAGGGGGCCGGCTCCGGCAGGTCCCAGGACACGGTGCGGTGGTTGTAGCGGATGATCGGCCAGAGCATCCAGCCCTTCTCGTTGATGAGTTCCTGGACGAAGGGGTCTTTGTACTCGGTTGCGGTCTCAAAGCTGCCGCCGAAGGTCGTCTCCGGGTAGTCCTGGAAGACCGGCATATAAACGCCGCCGTCGTAGTAGACGAAGAAGGGTTTGTCGTTGGCGACGAACTCCGCGAAGAGGCTGAGGACGAAGAGGCCGAGGAAGATCCAGAGCGACCAGTAGCCGCGCCGGTTGGCGCGGAAGTTGTGCAGGCGCCGCTGGGTCAGTGGCGTGATCTTGATGCCGAGGAAGCGGGCGCTGCGCAGGGGAGCATTCGCCACGGTTCAGACTTCCCGTGTCTCGAAATCGATCCGCGGATCGATGATGGTGTACATGATGTCGCCGACGATGTTCATCAGCAGACCCAGCAGCGAGAAGAAATAGAGCGTGCCGAACATCACCGGATAGTCGCGGTTGAGGGCCGCTTCGAAGCCGAGCAGCCCGAGGCCGTCGAGCGAGAAGATCACCTCGATCAGGAGCGCCCCGGTGAAGAGGATGGAGACGAAGGCGCCGGGGAAGCCGGCGATGACAATCAGCATGGCGTTGCGGAAGACGTGGCCGTAGAGCACGCGCCGTTCCGAGAGCCCCTTGCTGCGCGCGGTGATCACGTATTGCTGGCTGACCTGGTCGAGGAAGGAGTTCTTGGTCAGCATGGTGAGCGTGGCAAAGCCGCCGACCACCATGGCCAGCACCGGCAGCGTGATATGCCAGAAGTAATCCGCCACCTGCCCGTACCAGGGCAGGCTTGCGGCGTCTGTCGATGTCAGGCCCCGCAAGGGGAACCAGTCGAGATAGGTGCCGCTGGCGAAGACGATGATCAGCAGGACGGCGAAGAGGAAGGAAGGGATGGCGTAGCCGACGATGATGACGCCGCTGGTCCAGAGATCGAAGCGCGAGCCGTCGCGCGTCGCCTTGGCGATGCCGAGGGGGATGCAGACGAGATAGCCGATCAGCGTGGTCCAAAGCCCGAGCGAGATCGACACCGGCATCTTCTCGATGACGAGATCCACAACGTCGCGGCCGCGGAAGAAACTTTCGCCGAAATCGAAGACCAGGTAGTTCCCCATCATCAGGAAGAACCGCTCGTGAGCCGGCTTGTCCAGCCCGAACTGGCGCTCCAACTCCGCGATGAACTCGGGGCTCAGCCCCTGGGCGCCGCGGTAGTCGCTGGTGACGCTGGTCTGACCTGCGACCCCGGCCGAATCGCCGGTGTCGCCGGCGACGTCGCCGGCCTGGGAGGACACCCGCGTGGTCGCCTCCAGGCCGCCCTGGCCGGTGAGGTTGGCGATCACCTGTTCGACCGGTCCGCCGGGCACGACCTGGATGATGGCGAAGTTGATGACCATGATCCCGAAGAGCGTCGGGATGATCAGCAGCAGTCGACGGATGATGTAGGCCAGCATCGACTCTAGCCGTGCCCCTGCTCACATGGTCGGCGGAGCGGCAGTTGCGCCTGTCTCACGGCTTTCCCCCCAACGCGGTTCCAGGCTTGCTCAACTGTCGTTACCCGCCCCGGAGCGCAGCGCGCGCCGCCGGTCCTGCAGGCTGGCCGCCTTTTCCGTGTCGACCCACCAGCGCATGACGCTGGGTCCGTTCAGCGGCATGTTTTCGGGTCGCCCGAACTTGTCCCAATACAGGATGCGGTCGTAGGGGGCGATGAGCTGCGGAATGGCGAAATGGTTCCACAGCAGGACCCTGTCGAGCGCGCGGGTCCGCTGGATCAGGCTTTCGCGGTCCGGTGCAGCGATCACCAGCTCGATCAACTCGTCGATCACCGGGTCCTTGATGCCGGCGATGTTGCGGCTGGACGACTGGTCCGCGGCTGCGCTGCCCCAGTGGTCCCGCTGCTCGTTGCCGGGCGAGAGCGACTGGGCGTTGTTGAAGATCATCATGTCGAAGTCGCGGGCGCGGAAGCGGTTGATGTACTGGGAGGTGTCGACCAGCCGCGGGCGGACCTCGATGCCGAGGCGCTGGAGATTGAAGAAGAACGGCAGCAGCACGCGCTCCTGGCCCGGATCGCGGTAGAGAAACTCAAAGCTGAAGGGTTCTCCGGTTTCCGCGTTCACCAGCTTCATGTCGCGGACGACCCATCCGGCTTCGGCCAGGATGTCGAAGGCCTTTTCCAGGTTGGCGCGCGGCCAGCCGGAACCGTCGGTCTTCGGCGGAATGTAGGGTGTCGTGAAAACCTCGTCGGGAATGCGGCCGCGGTAGCGCTCCAGGATCTCCAGTTCCTCGCCTTCCGGCAGGTCGCGCGAGGCCAGCTCCGTGGGAGCCCAGAAGCTGTGCGGCTGTTCGTACTGGCCGTAGTAAACTGTGCGGTTGGTCCACTGGAAATCGAAAGCATAGGCAAGCGCCTGGCGCACACGCGGGTCGCTGAACTGCGGCCGGCGGGTGTTCATGTAGTAGGCCTGCATGCCTCCGGAGCTCTCATTGAGAATGCGCTTTTTGTGCAGAAGCCCTGCCTCGACCGCCGGCATGTTGAACTGGGTCGCCCACTCCTTGGCCGAGTTTTCGGCAAAGTAGTCGACGCGCCCCGCCTTCAGCGCCTGGCGGATGATGGTGCGGTCCAGGAAGTATTCGTAGCGGATGGTGTCGTAGTTGTTGGTCCCGACACGCGTGGGGACGTCCGCGCCCCAGTAGTCCTCCACCCGTTCCACCTCGACGAAGCGGCCCGGCTCGAACCTCTTGATGCGGTAGGGGCCGCTGCCCAGCGGCGGCTCCAGGGTCGTCTTGGTGAAGTCGCGCCCCTCCCAGTAGTGCTTGGGCAGCACGTAAAGCTGGCCCATGATCAGGGGCAATTCGCGGTTCTCGCCGGCCTGGAAGGTGAACTTGACGCTGCGTTCGCTCAGTTTCACCGCCTCGGTCACGCTCTGGTAATAGAAGCGGAAAAGCGGCGCGCCCTTTTCGACCAGCGTGTTGAAGGAAAAGATCACGTCGTCGGCGGTCACCGGCTTGCCGTCGTGCCAGCGTGCCTTGGGATTGAGATGGAAGATCACCCAGGAGCGGTCTTCGGGCCACTCGATGGTTTCCGCCAGCAGGCCGTACATGGTGAAGGCCTCGTTGCTGCCGTTCACCATCAGGGTTTCGACGGCGAAGGTGGCACCGGCGCCCGGCGTCCCCTTGGCGTTGAAGGGGTTGAAGGTGTCGAAGGTGCCGCTGGCCGACAGCCTGAGCATCCCGCCCTTGGGGGCGTTGGGGTTTACGTAATCGAAATGGGTGACATCGGGCCCGTACTTGGGGTCGCCGTGCATGGCGATGGCATGGGCGCGGAAGACCGGCTGTTCGCCCGCAGTGGACGCCGGGTTTTGGGCGGTATTTTGTGCAGTGCTGAGAGCTGGCGGCAGGAGAACGGCCGCACAGGCGGCGAAGACGGCAAGCAAGCGGCGCGTTTGCAGCATATGGCTCAAGCTTTGGTCCCCGTTCTTGAATTCGATTTTAGACCGAATTGGGTGCCGAATCCTCTCGAAACAAGCGTCCTCGCTCTATTGTTACGGCGATTTCATCGCGCCGCAGCAACAAAATGTCGTAACCGGCCCGCCTATCGGCGCCTTTCAGGCCGGGGCGAGCAGGGAAACTGCCGCTGCATGGCAGGCTTTGTCGCCGGCACAGAGCACGCGGCCGTCCGAGTCCAGGGTCAGAGCGCCGCCTTGCCAGTCGGTCATCACGCCGCCGGCACCGGTGATGACGGGGGCATGGGCCAGGTAGTCGTAGGGCGCCAGGTCGGCTTCGATGACGATGTCGGCAAAGCCGCTGGCCAACAGGCCGTAGTTGAAGCAGTCGCCGCCGTAGAGGGTCAGCTTGGCGGCTTCGCGCAGGCGGTGGAAGGCCGGCTCGTTGGCGCCCTGGAACATCTCCGGCGCGGTGGAGAGGATGGTGGCCGCTTCGAGGTCCGGACAGCGCCGGACCCGCGCCTCGCGGCGGCCCTGGCGGTCGCTGAAGACCGTGGGCCGCCCGGCGGCGCCCAGCCAGCGCTCCTCCAGAACAGGCATGTCGATGACGCCGAGGATCGGCTGCTTGTGGCGCAACAGGGCGATCAGGCTGCCGAACAGCGGATTGCCGGTTATGAAGCGCTTGGTGCCGTCGATGGGGTCCAGCACCCAGACGAACTCGGCCTCCGGGTTCTCGGTGCCGTACTCTTCGCCGACGATCCCGTGGTCGGGAAAGGCCGCGGCGATAATCTCCCGCATGGCCGCTTCCGCCTCCCGGTCGGCGCGGGTCACCGGGCTTTCGTCGGCCTTGTCCTCGATGGCCAGGCTCTGGCGGAAGTACGTCCGGGCAAGGCTGCGGGCCGCATCGGCCATCGCCTCTGCCTGCTCGATAAAGGCCTGCGGACAGGCTTCGGGGGATTGGCCCATGGGCCCAAGTCTCCGCTGAAGAACTGAAAAGCGGCCCGTCAGGCTATCCCCGGCGGGCCGCTCGGTCAGACTGGATTTGCAAAGCTTACTGCGGAAGCGGTGCCGGACTACCGCTTAGCCCACGCATGTAGGCGATGATGTCGGCACGCTCCTGCTCGCTGCGCAGGCCGGCGAAGGACATCTTGGTGCCCGGCGCCCATTCGCGCGGCCGGTGCAGGAAGCCGTTCAGGTTCTCGTAGTCCCAGACCTGGTCGGCTTTCTCCAGCAAGGCATCGGAAAACGAATAGCCTTCGTAGCTGGTGATCTGGCGGTTGACGATTTCGTAGAGGTTGGGGCCGACCTTGGTGGGGCCGCCCTCGTCGAAACTGTGGCAGGCTGTACACTTCCGGGCCACGCTCTCGCCGGCGGCGGGGTCGGCGGAGGCCAGAAGCGGTCCGATTGGCTCCAGTGCCGGGGGTGCCTCGGCAACCTCGGCCGGGGCGTCGCCCTCCGCTCCGGCCACCGTGTAGACGTTCTCTTCCAACTGCTCGGGATGGTAGAGAAGTTCTGCGGCGAATCCGGAGAACATGGCGATAACGCCGGCGGTCAGCAGCGCGGCGGCAATCTTGTTCGATTCCAACGAAGAAGCCATGGACAAACCCTTGCTTTCCCTCTGTTCCGGGCCGGACAATAGCTGCGCAAATCCGGGCATTCAATAGTCCGCGCCGCGTTATGGCGCCGCAGGTATACAAAACGGGCGTGAAAAAAGCCTTTTCATCCCGCGCGAAGGCGGACAGGCTCCCCCCGCGGTGCCGCCATGGGCGGTTCCTGCGCGGGCATCGCGCAGACCGCGAATCCGTCAGCCCCGAACTCTCGCCCTCCCGAACTCTCGTCCTTCAGAAACCCGCCTTCACCCAATGGTCTCCGAATCCCTGTCCGAGCCGAGCGCGCCGCGCAATCCCATCGTCCTGATTCCGGCCCGCCTCGCCTCGGTACGCCTGCCGGACAAACCCCTGGCCGATCTCCACGGCGAGCCCATGATCGTCCACGTCTGGCGCCGCGCGATGGAGGCCGATGTGGGGCCGGTGGCGGTGGCCTGCGCCGAGCCGGCAATCGCCGAGGCGGTCGAGGCGGCGGGCGGCCGGGCGGTGCTGACACGCCCCGATCACCCCAGCGGCTCCGACCGGATCTTCGAGGCGCTGCAGGCTGTCGACCCCGAAGGCCGCCACGACGCGGTGGTCAACCTGCAGGGCGATCTGCCGACGGTGGAGCCGGCGTTGGTGCAGGCGGTCCTGCGCCCTCTGACCGACCCCGCCGTGGACATTGGCAGCCTGGTGGTCGAGATCCGCGATGCGGAGGAGCGCCGCAACCCCAACGTGGTGAAGGCCGCCGTCAGCTTTGCCGAGGGCGCCGAGCTGGCCCGGGCGCTCTATTTCAGCCGTGCCCCGGTGCCTTACGATCCCTGGGATTTTGATCCCAAAGACGGCGCTGTGGCTCAGCCGCTCTACCACCACATCGGGATCTACAGCTACCGGCGCCAGGCGCTGGCGCAGTTCGTTGCGCTGCCGCCCTCGCCCCTCGAACAGCGCGAGCGGCTGGAGCAGCTCAGGGCCCTGGAAGCGGGGCTGCGCCTGGATGTGGCCCGCGTTGACACCCTGCCGCTCGGCGTCGATACTCCCGCCGATTTGGCCCGGGCGCGGGCCCTTCTCGCGCCAGGTGGGGGATAAGGGCCGCTTAGAAAGTCAGTCTATCGGGCGGCGGTCCCGCGCGCCCAGTCCAGTACGAATGTCTGGCCCAACACGTGAGAAGGTATTGTCCATGGTGGAGGCCCCCGCAGCGGCGGCGCCGCAGAACACGATCGCCTTTCAGGGCGTTCCCGGTGCCTATTCGGACATGGCCTGCCGGGCCGTTTTTCCGGAGATGACCACGCTGTCCTGCGTCTCCTTTGAGGACACCTTCGCCGCCGTGCGCGACGGGCGGGCGCGCCTGGCCATGATCCCCATCGAGAATTCCAGCGCCGGGCGGGTCGCCGACATCCACCACCTGCTGCCGGAATCGGGCCTGCACATCGTCGGCGAGCACTTCCAGCGGGTGGAACATCAGCTTCTGGCGCCCAAGAACACGACCCGCGACCAGGTGAAGACGGTCCACAGCCATGTCCAGGCGCTGTCCCAGTGCCGCCACTTCACCCGGCGCGAAGGGTTGATGCCGGTCTCCCACGCCGACACCGCCGGTGCGGCGGCGGAGGTGGCTGAACTGGGCGATCCCACCCGCGCCGCCCTGGCGTCCAAACTGGCGGCGGAGATCTACGACCTGCAGATCCTGGCCGGCGACGTTCAGGACACCGACCACAACACCACCCGCTTCCTCATCATGGCGGAGGAGCCGATCGACCCGCCGATGCACAACGGGCTGGTGATCACCACCTTCGTCTTCCGCGTCCGCTCGGTCCCCGCCGCGCTCTACAAGGCGCTGGGCGGCTTTGCCACCAACGGCATCAACATCACCAAGCTGGAAAGCTACATCATCGACGGCAGCTTCACGGTGGCCCAGTTCTACGCCGACATCGAGGGCCATCCCGACGACCGCATGGTGCGCCTGGCGCTGGAGGAGCTCAGCTTCTTCTCCCGCGAGGTGAAGATCCTGGGGGTCTACCCCGCCGATGCCTTCCGCGGCCGCACCAACGGCGACTGAAATCAGGGAAGCGGGCGGGGCCTCAGCCCTCCGCCAGCCAGTCGTTCACCAGGCGCCGGGCGATGGAATCGGGACGCGGCAGCTTGAAGGTCTCGTCCTCCGGCGAGGCGCGCAGTTGGTCTCGCGTGTACCAGGCCGCGCTTTCCAGTTCGTCCTCCGCCGTGTCCAGCGGGCCGAAGTCGGCGCGGGCGTAGAAGCCCAGCATGATGGAGGACGGGAAGGGCCAGGGCTGGGAGGAGTGATAGACCACGTCCTCCACCGCAACCGGCAGGTTGACCTCCTCCAGGATCTCGCGGGCCACCGCCTCCTCCAGGCTCTCGCCGGGCTCGACGAAGCCGGCCAGGGTGGAGTGCATGCCCGGCGGCCAGATGGGCTGGCGGCCCAGCACGCAGCGCTCGCCGCCGTCGTGCACCAGCATGATGACCGCCGGGTCGGTGCGTGGGAAATGCACGCTGCGGCAGGCGGGGTTGGTGCAACGGCGCTGGTGCCCGGCCTTTTCGCTGACCGTGGGGCTGCCGCAGACCCCGCAGAAGCCGTGGCGGGCATGCCAGTGCACGAGGCCGCGGGCGTAGGCCAGGATGGCGGAGTCGCAGCGGTTCATGACCGGGCCGACGGCGCGCAGGTCCTGGAAGGCGCCCTGCCGCGCCAGCACCGGGTCGTCCTCCGGCGCCTCCAGGTGGGAGAGGTCGACGGCCAGATAGGGCACGTCGCTGCGCAGCCCCAGGAACATATGCTCGCGCGCCACCGCCACCAGATGCCCGGCGTCGCGCCGGCGCAGCCAGACCGCCTCGGCCTGGGCGGCGATCAGGTGCTTGTTGCGCCAGACCGGCACGATGACGCAGTCCGGATCGCTGACCAGCCGGTCGATGAAGGTGGCATCGGCGCGGCGCTGGTCGATCCTGTCGAGGGGGACGCCGGCATAGAAATTCGGCGCGGGAGACTTGCGTGGGGACATGATGGCGCCAGCTTGCCCGGGCTTTGGACTCGTGGCAATGGCGTCGTGGCAATCGCCCTTTCGGTCACCGAAGCGTGATCCCGGCAGCCTGCCGGGCCCGCAGGCGGCGCCTTGAACCGCCGGCGCCCTTGGGTCAGGCTGGCGGCGGTATGACCGGTTCCGACATCAAAGCTCCCGGCACGACTGCGCGCGTCGACATCAACCGGCGCCGGGCGCTGCGCCTTGGCGGCGCTTCCGCGCTGGCCGCTGCGGGCCTGCTTGGGACCGGCCGGCCCTTCGGGGCTGCCGCGGCCGATCTGGTGCCGCAGGACAAGGCCTGGCGCTTCCTGGTGCTGCGCCACGGCGCGGTGATCGGCGAACATCGCTTCGATTTCTCGCGCCGCGACGGCGACTTCATCGTCGAGGTCGCCATCGACATTTCGGTCGGTGTGCTCGGCGTCACGCTGTTCCGCTTCACCCACCGGGCCGAGGAGGTCTGGCGCGATGGCTGGCTGCAGGCCCTCACCTCGGCCACCGACGACGACGGCCGGCTGTGGCGGGTGCAGTCCCTGCGCAGCGACGGCGCCCTGCGCGGCACCGTCAACGACGTCGGTTTCGACGTCTCCGGCTTTGTGGTGCCCGCCAGCCTCTGGCACCGCGACACGCCGAAGACCCAGGTGCTCTTCGGCACCATCGACGGGCGCACCAAGGTGGTGAACACCAGGCTGGTCGGCGAGGAGGCGGTGGAGGTCGCCGGCCGGCCGCGCCAGACCCGCCATTTCCGGCTCACCGGCGAGATCGAGCGCGACGTCTGGTACGACGCCGACTGCGGCATCGCCCGTGTTACCTTCCCCGCCCCCGACGGCTCCCTCATCACGCTGGAACGCCAATAGGCTGAAGGGCAGCGCGCGGAGGGGTCGCAACCGCGATCAAGCGCGCCCGCTTCACAGCCGCTATAGCTTGCCCCGGTTTCTTGTGGATGCAGAGCGACGGATGTGACCAACCCCGTGAGCAAGGCCATCTGGTTCATCGAAACCCAATTGGCCGAAGACATCACCCTTGACGAGATCGCGGCGGTCGCCGGGATCTCTCGTTTCCAGATGTCACGGGCCTTCAGCCTGGCCACCGGCTGGTCGCTCGTCCGCTACCGCCGGGGGCGCCGGCTGGCGGAGGCGGCCCGGTGCCTGGCGGAGGGGGCGCCCGACATCCTGGCGGTCGCACTCGATGCCGGCTACGGTTCACACGAAGCCTTCACGCGCGCCTTTCGCGAGCACTTCGGGCTGACGCCGGAGCAGCTTCGCGCGCGGCGCAGTCTCAACACTCTCGAACTGGTGGAGCCATTGAAAATGGATGAGGACTTTATCGAGGGTTTGGAGCCGGCCCGCTTCGAAGACGGCCGGGCCCTGCTCGTGGCCGGCCTCGGCGCGCGCTACGACTGGGAATCCAGCAAGGGCATTCCGGCACAGTGGCAGCGCTTCAACGCCTGTGCGGACCAACTGCCCGGCCAGGTCGGCCAGGTGGCCTACGGGGTCTCCTGCAACAGTGACGGGGCCGGCAACTTCGATTACATCTGCGGGGTCGAGGTAGCGGACTTCGATGAGCTGCCGGCCGACTTCGCCCGCCTGCGCATTGCTCCGCAGCGCTATGCCGTCTTCGCCCACCGCGATCACATCTCGACGATCCGCCGGACGGTGAACACGATCTGGAACAAATGGCTTCCCGGATCCGGCTATGAGATGGCCGATGCACCGGATTTTGAGCGCTACGACAAGGATTTCGATCCCGAAACCGGGGATGGCGGGTTGGAAATCTGGGTCCCGATCAAGACCTAGATGCGGGGCCCCGCCCGGGCTTTCGGGCGCTCGGCGAAAGCCATCCGTGGGCCTTGCCCTCCTGCCCGCGATGCCCGATATTGACTGTGGGAGGTTGGCTGCGGACGTATCGCTCGCCAACCCGGTCAGGTCCGGAAGGAAGCAGCCGTAACGAGTTTCCGATGCGGGTCGTTTGTCCAACCTCCCACCTTAAGTAATTGACCGGGTTGAGCTTTGTCGCTCGAGGGCTGCGGGTCCCGCCAGGACCGAAGTCCACGCGGATGAACCCCCCGGATAACCCCCCGGAAAGCCCCCGGACAGCTTTATGAGCGACGCCAGCAGCGACAGAGACGAAGCCAGCCTCTATCGGGTGCTCGCCCGCAAATACCGCCCCAGCAGCTTCGCCGACCTGGTCGGCCAGGAAGCGCTGGTCCGCACCCTCACCAATGCCATCGAGACCGGCCGCCTGGCCCATGCCTTCGTGCTGACCGGCGTGCGCGGCGTCGGCAAGACCACGACGGCGCGCATCATCGCCCGGGCGCTCAACTGCGTGGGGCCGGACGGGTCGGGTGGGCCCACCCCGGCACCCTGCGGCGTCTGCGAACACTGCCGGGCGATCGCCCAGGACCGCCATGTCGACGTGATCGAGATGGACGCGGCCAGCCGCACCGGCGTCGCCGATATCCGCGAGCTGATCGAGGGGGTGCGCTACCGCCCGGTGCAGGCGCGCTACAAGATCTACATCATCGACGAAGTGCACATGCTCTCCACCAGCGCCTTCAACGCCCTTTTGAAAACGCTGGAAGAACCGCCGGAGCACGTTGTCTTCATCTTCGCTACGACCGAGATCCGCAAGGTGCCGGTCACCGTGCTGTCGCGTTGTCAGCGCTTCGATCTGCGCCGCCTCGCTCAGGAGGAACTGGCCGCCCTCTTCACCCGCATCGCCGGGCAGGAGAACGTGACGGTGGAGGCCGAGGCCCTGGCGATGATTGCCCGCGCCGCCGACGGTTCGGCGCGCGACGGCCTCTCCCTGCTGGACCAGGCCATTGCACTGGGCGGCGGCACCACGGTGAGTGCAGAGCAGGTGCAGGCCATGCTGGGCCTGGCCGACCGGGCGCGCATCTTCGATCTCTTTACCGCGGTGGTCACCGGCAAGGTGCCGGAGAGCCTGGAGATCCTGGCCGGCCTCCATGCCGCCGGCGCAGACCCGGCGGTGGTGATCCAGGATCTGCTGGAGCTGTCCCATTTCCTCACCCGCGCCAAGCTGGTTCCCGCCACGCTCGATGCGCCGGGCCAGCCGGAGACCGAGCGGGTGCGCGGGCGCGAACTCTCGGAGAAGCTCAGCATGGCCAGCCTGGCGCGCATCTGGCAGATGCTGCTGAAGAGCCTGGGCGAGGTGCAGAGCGCGCCCATCCCCCTGCAGGCGGCGGAAATGGCCCTGATCCGTCTGGCCCATGCCAGCGAGCTGCCGACACCGGCTGATCTCGTGCAGCGCCTGACCGGGGACGCGGGCGCAGCGGTTTCCGCTGCCGGCGGCAAGGCTGCACCCGCCGCACGGGCGCCGGCGCAGGAGCCGTTCGCCGGCCCGCCGAATGCGGGGCCCGATGTTGGCCCAGATGGGGGCCCCCAGGCCGCGGCACCCCTGCCGCCGCGCGACCAGCCGGCACCTCTGGCTGACGGATCGCCCCAGGCCGCCCTGGCCCAGCCGCTGGAAGAGACTTTCGACCTGCTGCCGGAAGAGGTTTCGCAGCCGTCCTCCGGGCCCGACGACCAGACACCCAAAAGCTTCGCCGAGGCGGTGGCGCTGGTGCGCGGTGCGCGGGAGACCATGCTGGCCAACCACCTGATGGACGATGTGCATCTGGTCAGCTTCGAGCCCGGTCGCATTGAGATCAACGTCCGCGAGGAGGCGCCGCCCAATCTGGCGAGCCGCTTCGCCGCCGTGCTGGAAGAGGTCTGCGGCAGCCGCTGGATCATCTCCATTTCCCAGGAGCCGGGCTCGCCGACTCTGCGCGAGCAGGAGCGCGCCACGGAGGCCGGGAAGCGGGCTGCGGTTATGGAACATCCCCTGGTCAAGGCGGCGCTGGAAAGCTTTCCGGATGCCGAACTGGTCGCGCGCCGCGACGGCACGAGACAGACGGCTGCTGCGGAGACCGCCGCCACTGACGGCGTGAGACGCGAAGAAGGCGGGGGACGCGAAGAACAAGGAGAGGGCGAAGCATGAAGAACCTGGGCCAGATGATGAAACAGGCACAGGAGATGCAGGCCAAGATGGCCGAGATGCAGGAGAAGCTGGGCGATCTCGAGGTCTCCGGCCAGGCCGGTGCCGGCATGGTGACGGCCACGTTGAACGGCAAGTCCGAGCTGCGCGGCCTGAAGATCGATCCCTCCCTGGTCGATCCCAGCGACGTGGAGGTTCTGGAAGACCTCATCGTTGCGGCGGTGAACGATGCCAAGGCCAAGGTGGAGGTCAGGGTCGCCGAGGAGATGCAGAAGGTGACCGGCGGGCTCAGCCTGCCGCCGGGCATGAAGCTGCCCTTCTGACCGGCCCGCTTCTGCGCGCCTTTGCCATGCTCCTGCGCTTCGGATCCAACCGCCGATGATTGCCGGCGACCTCGACCGCCTGATTCAACTGCTGGCCCGGCTGCCGGGCCTGGGGCCGCGCTCGGCGCGCCGGGCGGTTCTCCATCTGATGAAAAAGCGCGAGGCGCTGATGCTGCCGCTGGTCGATGCCATGGCCAATGCGGCGGAGGCCATCACCGTCTGCAGCACCTGCGGTAACCTCGATACGCAGGATCCCTGCGGCATCTGCCAGGACCCCAAGCGCGATGGACGCCTGCTCTGTGTGGTCGAGGAGGTGGCCGATCTCTGGGCACTGGAACGCAGCGGCGCCTTCAAGGGGCGCTATCATGTCCTCGGCGGGACGCTTTCGGCCATCGACGGGCGCGGGCCCGAGCAGCTCCACATGTCCAGGCTGATCGAGCGTGTCGAAGGCGGCGGCGTCGAGGAGGTGATCCTGGCGCTGTCGGCCACCGTCGACGGCCAGGCCACCGCCCACTACGTGACCGACCGTCTCGCCGGCGGCGCGGTGAAGCTCTCCCGCCTCGCCCACGGGGTGCCGGTGGGCGGCGAACTGGACTATCTCGACGACGGCACCCTGACCGCGGCCCTGAAGGCGCGCCGGCCGGCCTGACGACACAGGGCGAAAAGCAGACTGCCCGGTTGCGCCCCCGGATTGGTGCGCCCCAGTGTCGCGGCGCCCAAGTGATGCCGCAATTGCTTGGCAGGCTCCCGCCGCGCCGCCGCCCCGAATGAACTGGCCCCGAATGAATTGGCCCCGGATAAATTGAACGAGGTTTGATAAACAATGGCTTCCTTGATGACGGTCTTCGGGCGAAACGCAGGCTTTCTGCGCCGCCGCGCCGCTCTGGCGATCACTGCTGCGACGGTCCTGGCCGCATCCGCTCTGCCGGCGGTGGCTCAGGAGGCGCGCCTGACGGCGGAGGGGCGCGAGGCCCTGGCGCTGACGATCTACGAGCAGGACCTGGCGCTGGTCAGCGAGCAGCGGCGCGTGAACCTGGCTGCCGGCGAGTCCCGGCTGGCGATCGAGGATGTGAGCAACCTGCTGCGGCCGGAGACCGTGTTGCTGGGCGGTGCGGGCTTGCAGGTTCTGGAACAGAGCTTCGTTGCCGATCTGCTGACCCCGCAGCGGCTTCTGGAAGCCTCCCTCGGCAAGACCGTCCGCCTCATCCGGACCCACCCGGAAACCGGTGCGGACACGGTCTTCGACGCCGAGGTGCTCTCCCTGGCCGGCGGGCTGGTACTGCGGGTGGACGGACAGATCGAAATCTCACCCCCGGGGCGCATCGCCTTTGCGGAGCTGCCGCCGGGCCTGCGCAGCGAACCGGCGCTGCTTGCCCGATTGGCCGGCCAGACGGCGGGGGAACAGGCCCTGCAGCTTGCCTATCTGACCTCGGGCCTGTCCTGGCGCGCCGACTATGTGGCGCGGCTGAACGAGGCCGACGACACCCTCGACCTCCAGGCCCTCGCCACCCTGACCAACGCCACGCGCAGCGACTTCCCGGCGGCAGACCTGCGGCTGGTGGCGGGCCAGGTGAATCAGTCGGCCCGCCCGCTGATGATGGCGCGGCAGGAAATGGACGCGGCCCTGCCCCAGGCCATGGCGGTGCCGGCCGACATGGCGCGCGCGCCGCAGTCGGCCTCCGACCGCTATGTCTATACCGTGGCCCTGCCGGTCACCCTGCTGCGCGGCGAGACCAAGCAGGTGCCGCTGATGAGCGCCGCCGGGGTCACGGTCGCCCGCGAGTACCGCTTCGACGGCCTGGCCGTCGGCAACCCCAGCATCGAGGAAGTCGGACCGGTCTCCGCCGCCCTGATCATGGAATTGGAGAACTCCGCCGATCTGGGCCTCGGCGCCCCCCTGCCGTCGGGGGTGGTGCGGATCTACGGGCCCGGGCCCGGCGGCCAGCCCCTGTTCCTGGGTGAAGACCGCATGGCCCAGACGCCGGAGGGCGAAACCGCGCGGCTCAGCCTGGGCCGGGCCTTCGACGTCACCGCGCGGGCGACGCGCACGGCCTTTGAGCGGCTGTCCCAGCGCAGCTACGAGACCGGCCAGCGCATTGTCGTGAAGAACGCCAAGGCCGAGGCGGTGGAGGTGCTGGTCGGCGGCAGCCTGCCCCAGGGCTGGTCGATGCTGGAGGAAAGCGCGGCCCACGAGAAGGAAAGCGCCAACCGCATCGTCTGGCGCCTGCAGGTCCCGGCAGGCGGCGAGGCGGAGGTCAGCTACCGGATCAGAGTATCGAATTAAGCAATTTCGAGTTAATAGTAGGTTTTCTGCTAAATTAACTCAAAATAAGTCAATTCAATGCTTGGTGATCTGCGGCGGCGGGGCTGAGGCCGGTTCTAGGGCGGCCGCCGGGTTGTCGTCCTCCAGCTCCAGCTCCCCGATCTTCTCGCCGCGGCGCAGGATCTTGCCGGAGGAGGTCCGGATCTCGTGGATGTCCCGGCGGGCCATCTCGAAGTGGCTCTCCAGGTTGTTCACCCGTTTGTCCAGGCGCAGGACGTCGCCCATCATCTTCTCCACCTCGGTCTGGATGATGCCGGCCTGTTCGCGCATGCGCACGTCCTTCAGCACCGCCCTGACCGTGTGCAGGGTCGCCATCAGGGTGGTGGGGGAGACGATCCAGACCCGCGCCTTGTAGGACTCCTCGACGACGCTGCGGAAATTGGCGTGGAGTTCGGCGTAGACCGCCTCGCTGGGCAGGAACAGCAGCGCCGACTCCGCCGTCTCGCCGGCCAGGATGTAGCGTGCCGCGATGTCCTGGACGTGGCGCTTCAGATCCTGGGCGAAGGCGCGGCGGGCAGGCGCCAGGGCGGCCTCGTCGCTGCCGGCCGCGCGCAGCGCCTCATAGCTTTCCAGCGGGAACTTGGCGTCGATGGCGATCGATCCCGGCGGATTGGGCAGCTTCAGCAGGCAGTCGGGCCGCCGGCCGTTGCCCAGCGTCGCCTGGAAGGCGTAGGCCGAGGGCGGCAGCGCCGCCTCCACCAGGTCGCGCAGCTGCACCTCGCCGAAGGCGCCGCGCGCCTGCTTGTTGGCCAGGATGTCCTGCAGGCCCACCATCTGGCCGGACAGCTCGGCCAGGTTCTGCTGCGCCTTGTCAATCACCGCCAGGCGCTCGCGCAGCTCGGTCAGGGTGGTCTGGCTCTTGGTCGCGCTCTCGTTCAGGCGGTCGCCGACGCGCTTGGAGAAGCTCTCCAGCCGCTCCTCCACCGCCTTGGCCATCTGGCGTTCCTGGGCCTGAAGCTGATCGGTGATCCGGGCCTGCACCGCCGCCTGGCTTTCCGCCATCTGGGCCAAGCGGCCGGTAAGGGCGGCCAGTTCGCTTTCGCGCTCGCCCTCCTGGGCCGGGCGCCGCCGCTCCCGCAGCAGGAACAAGCCCAGAACGACTGCGACGGCCGTCGCCGCAGCGGCAACGAGAATCACAAGGGAATCCATGGTGCGACTCCGAAAGAGAACAGAACGCGAATCGAAGATTAGCACAGCACGTCACTCCGGCCTAAGCAAGCCGCCCGGGCGGACTGTCCGTCGCGCTCGCCTCCGATCCCTTCAACCCCCCAACGCCCTGACCCCCCAATGCCTTGACCCTGGGCCCTGCAGGCAATACCTAGTGCCTGTCGGGCGCGCCGCGGCAGCGCCCGGAACCGGCAGACCCCCAGCAACCCCAGCGATCCGACCATGGCCCTGCTTCCCATCATCACCGCCCCCGATCCGCGCCTGAAAAAGGTCTGCGCGCCCGTGGAGGCGGTGGACGACGAGATCCGCCGGCTGATGGATGACATGCTGGAGACCATGTACAACGCCCCGGGCATCGGCCTGGCGGCGCCGCAGGTGGGGGTGCTGAAGCGGGTGATCGTGGTCGACGTCGCCGGCGAAGACGAGGAACGGGCGCCGCTGTTCATGGCCAATCCGGAACTCACCTCGGTCTCCGACGACGACTCCAGCTACGAGGAAGGCTGTCTCTCACTGCCGGAGCACTATGGCGACGTGGTCCGCCCGGCGGCCATCACGGTGCGCTACCTGGACCGCGAAAACGAGATCCGCGAACTGAAGGCCGAGGGCCTGCTGGCTACCTGCATCCAGCACGAGATGGATCACCTGGAAGGCATCCTCTTCGTCGATCACATGACCGCGCTGAAGCGCAACATGATCCTCCGCAAGCTCTTGAAGGCCAAGAAGGCGGACAAGCCGCTGGCGAGCTACGCCACGGCCTGAGTCCGGCCCGATGGCCCCGCAATCGGGAAACAGCACCCGTTCCTCAGGGAGCCGCCAGGGCAAGCCTCTGCGGCTGGCCTTCATGGGAACCCCGGACTTCGCGCTGCCGGCGCTGGAGGCCATCGCCGAGGCAGGGCACGAAATCGTGGCCGTCTACAGCCAGCCGCCGCGCCCGGCCGGGCGTGGGCAGAAGTTCCGCCCCTCTCCCGTCCAGGCCCTCGCCGATTCCCGCGGCTGGCCGGTTCGAACGCTGAAGACCCTGCGCACCGAAGCTGCGGCCCGCGCCTTTGCGGACCTGCATCTCGACGCGGCGGTGGTGGCGGCCTATGGCCTCATCCTTCCCGCTGCCATCCTCTCGGCACCGCGCTTCGGCTGTCTGAACATCCACGCTTCCCTGCTGCCGCGCTGGCGCGGGGCGGCCCCTATCCAGCGGGCCATCCTGGCCGGCGACCAGAAGACCGGGATCACCATCATGCAGATGGACGAGGGCCTCGATACCGGCGCCATCCTGCTGCAGCAAAGCCTCGCCATCGGGCCGGACACCAATGCCCAGCAACTCCACGACGCGCTTGCCGAACTGGGGGGGCGGCTCATCGTCGAGGCCCTGGCCGGCGTCGCGCGCGGGCGCCTGCAGGCACAGCCGCAGCCGGCCTTCGGCGTCACCTATGCCGAAAAGCTGGAGAAAAGCGAAGGCCGGCTGGACTGGTCCGAGCCGGCTGCGGAGCTGGACCGCCGTGTCAGGGCCTTCACGCCCTGGCCCGGTGCCTTTTTCGAGGTGGAGCACGACGGCAAGGCGGAACGGGTGAAGGTGCTGGCCGCCACCCCCCTGCCGCAGGGCGGGCGGCCCGGCGCGGTGCTGGACCAGGCCCCCACCATCGCCTGCGGTGCCGGCGCTTTGCGCCTGCTGCAGGTTCAGCGCGCCGGGCGCGCGGCGATGTCGGCGGAGGCTTTCCTGCGCGGCTTCGATCTGCCCACCGGCAGCCGTCTGCCGCTTGCCGCATCCGCCGGGTAGCCGCCGGCGTGTCGCGCTTTCAGATCATCGTCGAATACGACGGCGGCGCCTTCGTCGGCTGGCAGCGCCAGACCAACGGCCCTTCGGTGCAGGCCGCCTTGGAAGAGGCCGTGACCCGCTTTTGCGGCGAGACCGTGCTGGTGGAAGGGGCGGGGCGCACCGATGCCGGGGTCCACGCCTTGGCACAGTCGGCGCACCTGGATCTGGCGAAAGAGGCGGAGCCGGAGCGGGTGATGGCCGCCCTGAACTTTCATCTGAAGCCGCTGCCGGTGGCGGTGCTGGCGGTACGCCGCGTGCCGGCGGACTTTCACGCCCGCTTTTCCGCCGACCGCCGCGCCTATCTCTACCGCATCGTCAACCGCCGGGCGCCCCTGGCGCTGGAGCGGGGCCAGGCCTGGTTCGTGCCCCAGCCGCTGGATGCCGCGGCCATGCATGCGGCGGCCCAGGTTCTGGTGGGCCACCACGACTTCACGTCGTTCCGGGCCAGCGAGTGCCAGGCCAAGTCGCCGGTGAAAACCCTCGACCGCCTGGATGTCACGGCGACATCCGATGCCTTCGGCCAGGCAATCGAAATCCATGCCGAGGCGCGCTCCTTCCTGCATCACCAGATCCGCAACTTCGCCGGTTCGCTGAAGCTGGTGGGCGAGGGCAAGTGGAGCGCCCGGGACCTGCGCGGGGCCCTGGAGGCGTGCGACCGCGCGGCGGCGGGTCCGACGGCGCCGGCCTGCGGCCTCTTTCTCACCGAGGTCGGCTACCCTGACGACGCTTTCGAGATCTCTCAGAGGGACTGACCGTCAGCCGGCGGCGTGGCGCTCCAGCAGGCTGCGGTAGATCGCCGTCAGCGCCGTGAGGTCTTCCAGGCTGACGTTCTCGTCCACCTTGTGGGCGGTGGCGTTCAAGAGACCCAGTTCGGCCACGGTGCAGTGGTCCTTGATGAAGCGGGCGTCGGAGGTGCCGCCGCTGGTGCCCAGCTCTGGCGGCTTGCCGGTGATTTCCTCCACCGCCGCCGAGACCAGGTCGCTCCAGGGACCGGGCGGGCAGAGGAAGGACTCGCCGGAGACCCGGATCTTCAGGTCGTAGGCCGCACCCCGCGAGGCGTCGAGCGCCCGGTCCAGGCGTTCGCGGATCCAGCGTTCCACCGCCGCGCTGTCATAGAGGTTGTTGAAGCGCACGTTGAAGCGCGCCTCGGCCGCCGCCGGGATCACGTTGGTGGTGGCATTGCCGACATCGACGGAGGTGATCTGAAGGCTGGAGGGCGGGAAGTGCGCATTGCCGCCGTCCAGCGCTTCGCCGATCAGCGCGTCCAGCATGCGCGTCAGGTGGTGCAGCGGGTTGTCGGCCAGGTGGGGGTAGGCGGTGTGGCCCTGGGTGCCGGAGACCGAGAGCCGGGCGTTCAGGCTGCCGCGGCGGCCGATCTTCACCATGTCCGCCAGGGCTTCGTTGCTGGTGGGCTCGCCGACCAGGCAGCTGTCCAGCGTCTCGCCCTGTTCGCCCAGCCAGCGCAGCACCTTGCGGGTGCCGTTGATGGCCTCGCCCTCCTCGTCGCAGGTGATGAGCAGGGAGAGCGAGCCTTTCGGTGTGCCGCCCTCCGCCAGGAAGCCGCTGACGGCGGCGACGAAAGCGGCGATCGAGCCTTTCATGTCTACCGCGCCGCGGCCGTAGAGCCGGCCGTCGCGGACCTCGGCGGCGAAGGGGTCGACGCTCCAGTCGTCGGGGTTGCCCACCGGGACCACGTCGTTGTGGCCGGCAAAGCAGAGGTTGGGACCGCTGTCGCCCAGGCGGGCGTAGAGGTTGTCGACCTCGGCGCTGTTCTCCTCGGCAAAGGGCAGGCGGTGACAGGTGAAGCCGAGCCCCTCCAGCACGTCGCCCAGAACGTCCAGGCTGCCGGCCTCCGCCGGGGTGACGCTGGGACAGCGGATCAGCGCCTGCGCCAGCTCGAGCGTATCGATCTTCGCTGCCACCATGGGCCTGGGCTCAGTCGCGCAGCAGGTCGTTGATCGAGGTCTTGGCGCGGGTGCGCTCGTCGACCTGCTTGATGATGACCGCGCAGTAGAGGCTCGGACCCGGGCTGCCGTCGGGCAGCGGCTTGCCCGGCAGGCTGCCGGGAACGACGACGGAATAGGCCGGCACCCGGCCCATGAAGACCTCGCCGCTGTTGCGGTCGACGATCTTGGTGGAGGCGCCGATGTAGACGCCCATAGAGAGGACCGAGCCCTCTTCGACCACCACACCCTCGACCACCTCCGAGCGGGCGCCGACGAAGCAGTTGTCCTCGATGATCACCGGACCGGCCTGCAGCGGCTCCAGCACGCCGCCGATCCCCGCCCCGCCGGAGAGGTGCACGTTCTTGCCGATCTGGGCGCAGGAGCCGACGGTCGCCCAGGTATCCACCATGGTGCCGGAGTCCACATAGGCGCCCAGGTTGACGAAGCTCGGCATCAGAACCACGCCGGGGGCGATGTAGGCGGAGTGGCGCACGGTGCAGTTGGGAACGGCGCGGAAGCCGGCGTCGCGGAAGCGGTTCTCGCCCCAGCCCGCGAACTTCGACGGCACCTTGTCCCACCAGGCGGTTGCCTGGCCCGGGCCGCCGGCAATCAGCCCCATGTCGTTGAGACGGAAGGACAGCAGCACCGCCTTCTTCAGCCACTGGTTTACCTGCCAGCCGTCGCTGCCCTTTTCGGCGACGCGGAAGCTGCCGGAATCCAACCCCTCCAGCGCCGCGGTCACTGCATCGCGGATCTCGCCGGTGGTTCCCGTGTTGACCGACTCGCGGTCTTCCCAGGCATTCTCGATGATGCCCTTCAACTGGTCACTTTGCATGGGGGTCCTGCAGCTTGGTTCAGGCGGTGAATGGGGTATAAATGCCCATGTAACAGATACCTGGGAACATGCGGTAGGCGTGGCGTCCTGTCAATTGCGCACCCCTTGCTGCCTGCGACTGGCCGGGCGGTCCTGGCGCGCCCCTGAGCGCGCCTTCGGCCGGCCCCCGAACCGCGCCCAGGGTTAGCCGAAGGTTAAGGGCTTGAACCCTGGGTCGAACTTCGCTGATGGCGTGTGCATGTCCCAATTTGGACACGCAGGAATGGCCGTATCGCAGGGGTTTCGGCCTCTCCACTTAAGCGCATCTTAACGGCAGGTGGCGCATTTTAGGGGCGTCCAATCACACCGCCTGATCACACTGCCTGATCACGCTGCCAGATCACACGGCCGGATGACGCGGGCCGTGGCCGAAAAGGGGGTCTCATGGCAAGGTCGCCCGCTAAGAGCGGCCCCACACAAGATGCCGGCCTGCAGGGCAGCTACCAGCAGATCCTCGAAGATGCGGCGCCTCCCGCGTTGTTCGGCGCCCATGGCGCTTTGGAGCTCTATCCCGGTGCCGTGCTGCTGGCGGGCCACAACGGCATCGTGCTGCATGCCAACGAGCTTGCAACGCCCATCGCGACGCTCCTGACCGCGGGCGGCCACGAGGAGCTGCGCGAAGCCGTGCGCGCCGCCATTCTGGGAACCGCAGCCCAGGTCAACCCGCTGGTGGTGACCGCGATAGAGGGCGGCCGGTCCGTCGAGCGCGCCTTCGACGTTACCGTGCTGCCCTGGAGCGAAGGAACCGCAGCGCTCCTCCTTGGGCGCGACGTTACCCTGGAGCGCAGCCTGCGGTCCGCCCTGGTGGAGTCGCGCCAGCGCTACAAGGATCTGGTGGAGATCTCCAACGACTTCGCCTGGGAAACGGATGCCGAGGGCCGCTTTGCCTTCGTCTCGCCGCGCGGTGCGCTGGGCTATCAGGCTTCGGAACTGGTCGGGCGTCCGGCCAGCGATCTCTTGCTGGACGGCAAGCTTGCGGACAGGAGCCCTTTCACCGCCAAAGAGCCGTTCGACGAAGCCGAGATCTGGGTCCGCGATGCGGCCGGCGAGAGCCTTTGCCTGCTGTCGACCGTCCTGCCCCTGACGGCTGACGGCGGCGCCTGGCTGGGCGCGCGCGGGGTCTGCCGGGACATCACGGAGCTGCGCTGCCACGAGGCCGAACTTGCCGAGGCGCAGAACCGTGAGCGCCTGTTCTCCTACATCGTCAACATGGTGCGCCGGGAACTGGAGCCGCAGCGGATGTTGACCGCGACGGCGGAAGCGCTGCTTCCCGCGCTGGCGCTTACGGGCATATCCATTCATGCGCTGATCGAAGGGGAAATCGGCCAGCCGCTGGCGCAGGCCGGACAGGCGGTGGACAGCCATGATCTCTCCGCCCTCTCGGAGGTGCTGACGCCTGAGAAGCTCACTGCCGAGCTGGAGCGCAACAGCGGTGCCGTCCTCATCCGCGCGACCCAGTTTCGCGACGAGATGAACGGTCTGCTCTGCGTGTGGCGCGCCAGCGGCGGCCGCGGCTGGAACCAGGAGGACCGCAGCCTGCTCAACAACATCTCCGGACAGGTCGGCCTTGCCATCGAACAGCTGGCGCGGCAGACGGAGATGGAGGTCCTCTCCATGACCGATCCGCTCACCGGCCTGGACAACCGGCGCAGCTTCACCGCCAAGCTGGAGAAACGCGTGGCGGCGGACAGCGATGCGAAGGGCCCCGGAGCGCTTATCCCTGGGGCGCTGATCTATGTCGACCTCGACAACTTCAAGCAGGTCAACGATACCCACGGGCATCAGACCGGCGACGAGGCGCTGCTCGACGTCGCCGCTCTGCTGAAGGAACAGTCGCGCTCCGGCGATCTGGCGGCCCGCCTCGGCGGCGACGAGTTCGCGCTTTTCCTGGAGGGCATGGACCACGCCAAGGCTGAGCGCAAAGGCGAACAGCTGCTGAAGCTGGCCGAGCGTCTGCGCGGCTACTCCGGCGATGCCGATCATCCGCTGGGTTTTTCCCTGGGCATCGCCATTCACGAACCCAGGAAGGGTGAGAGCCTCGAATCGCTTCTGCGCCGCGCCGACGAGGCGATGTACGGCGCCAAGCGGTCGGGCAAAAACGCGCTTCGACTGGCTGCGGCGTACGATCGCCGCAAGGCAGCCGACTGATGGCTTTCGGTCTCAAACGCAAAAAGGCGCCGGCCGCGCTTTCCTATGAGGAGAGCAAGGCGCTGGCGGAAGGCGGCTCCGACAAGGACCGTGCGGATCTGGCATCGCGCGAGGATCTGCGCCCGGAACTGCTCTATTACCTCTCGCAGGACCCCTCCTCCGAGGTGCGCCGGCGCATTGCCGCCAACGACAAAACGCCGCGCCAGGCCGACCTCATCCTGGCACGCGACAACGACGAAAAGGTGCGGGCCGAATTGGCGACAAAGATCGCCGAACTGACCCGGCAGGAAAACCGCGGCATCCAGGAAAAGGCCCAGCACTTCGTGGTCGAGACCCTGGAACTGCTGGCCAAGGACCAGGCCACCCAGGTGCGTCAGATCCTGGCCGAGACCCTGAAGTCGGTTGCCAACGCGCCACCGCAGGTCATCCAGCGCCTTGCCCGCGACGCGGAAGACATCGTCGCCTGCCCGGTGCTGGAGTTCTCGCCGCTGCTGAGCGACGAGGACCTTCTGGAGATCATCGCCAGCAGTGTTTCGGGCGACCGGCTCTGCGCCATCTCCCGCCGCGAGCATGTCGGCGAGGCGGTTTCCGATGCCATCGTCAAGCGTGACGACCGCCGCGCTGTTGCAGAGCTGCTGGGCAATGACTCGGCGCAGATCCGCGAGGAGACCCTCGACGCTCTGATCGATGGTTCGGCCAGCGAACCGAGCTGGCAGCAGCCGCTGGTCGAGCGGCCAAAGCTGTCGTCGAAGGCGGTGCGCAAGCTGGCCTCCCTGGTGGCCGAGTCCCTGCTGGAGAAGCTGAAGCAGCGCAACGACATCGACAAGGAAACGGCGGAAGCGGTGGCCAAGGAAGTGCGCCGCCGGGTCGCGGAGAGCGCGCCGGAAGAAGCGGCGGAACCCGCGTTCAGCGGCGCGGAAGAGGCGGCCCGTCTGTTCAAGGCAGGCAAGCTGGACACCGAGGTTCTGGGCGATGCGGTGCTGGCCGGCAAGCGCGAGTTCGTGTGCCATGGCCTGGCGTTGCTCGGCGAGATCGATGTCGGGCTTGTCGAACGTGTCCTCAGCGGCCGCTCTGCCAAGGGCGTGACCGCTCTTGCCTGGAAGGCCGGCTGCTCCATGCGCATGGCCCTGCAGTTGCAGACCAACATGGGCGGCATTCCCCCCAACAAGGCGCTGCACGCACGCAACGGCTCAGACTTCCCGCTGTCGCCGGAAGAAATGAAGTGGCAGCTCGACTTCTTCGCCAGCCTCACCGACTGACGCACTGACGTCTCACGGGCTACTGGCGCTTTCAGCCCATGGTTCTCCATCCTTCGAGACGCGCGCCTTGGCGCGCTTCTCAGGATGAGGACTGGGTCGCCTCAGGCACGCACCCTCATGCTGAGGAGAGAGCGTAGCGAACGTCTCGAAGCATGGGCCGGCTGTAGAGGACTCTTCGCCGTCCGCTAGCGGTGGATCAGGGTGCCGATACCGGCGCCGGTGAAGATTTCCAGCAGCATGGAGTGGGGCAGGCGGCCGTCCAGGATGACCGCCGCCTCGACACCGTTCTCCACCGCCTTCACGCAGGTCTCCAGCTTGGGGATCATGCCGCCGGAGATGGTGCCGTCCTGCTGCAGGCCGGCGACCTCGCCGGCGCTGAGGTCGGACAGCAGCTCGCCCTTCTTGTCCAGCACGCCGACGACGTCGGTCAGCATCAACAGACGCGAAGCGCCGGCAGCCGCCGCCACGGCGCCGGCCACCGTGTCGGCATTGATGTTGTAGGTCTCTCCCTTGGGGCCCATGCCGATGGGTGCGATGACCGGGATCAGGCCGGAGTCCTGCAGCGCGGAGAGGATGCGCGGATCGACCATGGTCGGCTCGCCGACGAAGCCCAGGTCCAGCACCTTCTCGATGTTGGAATCCGGGTCGCGGGTGGTGCGCTTCAGCTTCTGCGCCTGGATCAGGCTGCCGTCCTTGCCGGACAGGCCCACCGCCCGGCCGCCGGCGGCATTGATGGCACTGACGATCGACTTGTTGATGGTTCCGGAGAGCACCATCTCCACGACCTCGACGGTCTTGGCGTCGGTGACCCTGAGGCCGTCGACGAACTCGCTTTCGACCGACAGCCGCTCCAGCATGCGGCCGATCTGCGGGCCGCCGCCGTGTACCACGATGGGGTTCACGCCGACCTGCTTCAGCAGCACGATGTCGCTGGCGAAGAGCGCGGCAAGCTCTTCGTCGACCATGGCATGTCCGCCGTACTTGATGACGAAGGTCTTGCCAGAGTAGCGGCGCATGAACGGCAGAGCCTCGGTGATGGTCCGGGCCGTGCGCAGCCAGTGTTTGGTGTCGCTGATGCTGTTGCGTTTCATGCTTTGGATCCCCCGGCCCGCCGCTGCGGCGCCGGCGCCACTCTAACCCCTGTCGGGCGGTTCGGCCAGCGCCGCCAGGGCGCCGCGCATCTCCGCGATCCCGGCCCCGCTTTCCGCTGAGGTGATCAGGCAGACCGGGTGGGCGGCCGGGCGTTTGGCCAAGGACTTGCCCGTCTCCTCCGCCATGCGCGCCAGCGGGCCGGGCTTCATCTTGTCGGCCTTGGTCAGCACCACCTGATAGGAGACGGCGGCCTTGTCCAGTTCGTCCATCACCTGGTGGTCGCTGGCCTTCAGGCCGTGGCGGGAGTCGATCAGCAGACAGACCCGACGCAGTTCCGAGCGGCCCTTCAGGTAGCCGCGGGTCAGGCGGGTCCAGCGTTCGATATCGCTCTTGGAGGCGCGGGCATAGCCGTAGCCCGGCAGGTCCACCAGGATCAGCCGCCCGCCGAGATCGAAGAAGTTCAGCAGCCGCGTGCGGCCCGGCGTGCCGGAGGTGCGGGCCAGGGTCTTGCGCCCGGTGAGGGCGTTTATCAGGCTCGACTTGCCGACGTTGGAGCGGCCGGCGAAGGCGACCTCTGCGGGACCGAAGGCGGGAATCTGGTTCTTGTCCGCCGCCGAGATCAGGAAGTCGCAGGGCCCGGCGAAAAGCAGGCGCCCGGCCTCCAGTGCCGCGGCTTCGGCTTCGGCGTCGCGGTCGCCCTGGTCTGTATAGGGTGTCTCTTCAATCATGGCGGCTGCACCCCGGCAGGGCCGGTGGCCAGTATCCCGGCGCTGCTAGGTGGACGGGGTGGTCGGCTTGGCCGAGCCGCCGCCGATGGGCACGCCGGCGCGCTTCATGATGATGGCCTGCTGGGCGATGGAGAGCACGTTGTTCCAGGTCCAGTAGATCACCAGGCCCGCCGGGAAGGTCGCCAGCAGGAAGGTGAAGATGATCGGCATCATCAGGAAGATCTTGGCCTGCACCGGGTCGGGCGGCTGGGGGTTCAGCTTCTGCTGCAGGAACATGGAGATACCCATCAGCAGCGGCCAGACGCCGAGGTTCAGGAGGTTCAGGATGCCAAGCTCCGGCACGCCCCAGGGCAGCAGGCCGAAGCCGTTGAGGATGGAGGTCGGGTCCGGCGCAGAGAGATCCTGGATCCAGCCGTAGAAGGGGGCGTGGCGCATCTCGATGGTGACGAACATCACCTTGTAGAGCGCGAAGAAGACCGGGATCTGGATGAGGATCGGCAGGCAGCCGGACAGCGGGTTGGCGCCCTCGCGCTTGTAGAGCGCCATCATCTCCTGATTCAGGCGCTGCTTGTCCTCGGCGAAGCGCTCCCGCAGTTCCAGCATCTGCGGCTGCAGTTTGCGCATCTTGGCCATGGACTTGTAGGACTTGTTGGCCAGCGGGAAGAAGACCAGCTTGATGGCCACGGTCAGCGCCAGGATGGCGAGGCCGAAGTTGCCGAGGGTCGCGTTCAGCCAGTGCAGGGCATAGAACAGCGGCTTGGTGAGAAAGTAGAACCAGCCGAAGTCGACGGCCAGGTCGAAGTTCACGATGCCGTACTGTTCCTGATAGGCATCGAGCTTGATGACCTCCTTGGCGCCGGCGAAAAGCCGGTTGGTGATCTCGGCACTGCCGCCGGCGGGGACAGCGGTGGCGTCGTAGATCATGTCCGTCTGATAGTGGTCGCGGCCCTCGCGCTGATTGTAGAGGAAGCGCGTCTTTACGGCCTGGCTCTGGTCCGGGATCAGTGCTGCCAGCCAGTACTTGTCGGTGATGCCGATCCAGCCGCCGGTGGTCGGTGTGTCGATCACGACGTCGCGGCCCTCGAAGTCGTCTTTCAGGTCGTCGTAGTCGACTTCCTTCAGAACCTCGTCGAAGACGCCCAAGGGGCCCTCATGGAGAATGAAGAAGCCCAGGATCTCCGGTGTGTTGGTGCGGGAAATCAGGCCGAAGGGCGCAAGCTGAACCTCTGCGCCGGCATCGTTGACGACCCGCTGGGTCACGGTGAAGAGGTATTCGTCGTCGAGTTCGAAGACCTGTTCGAAGGTCAGCCCCTCGCCGTTGTTCCAGCGCAGGGTGACCGGGGTGTCGGGGGTCAGCGTCCCGCCTTCGGACTGCCAGAGCGTCTGGGCGTCCGGCAGGGTGACCGTCGTGCCCGGGGCGGCGGCCCAGCCGAAGCGCGCGAAGTAGGGATCGGCGGAGCCTTCCGGCGACAGGTAGGTGATCAGCGGGCTGTCTTCGTCCAGTGTCTCGCGGAACTGCCTCAGCACCAGGTCGTCCAGCTTGGCGCCGCGCAGGGCGATGGAGCCTCCTAGGTTTTCGCTGTCGATCTCGATCCGCGGGCTGATCCCGATCGCCTCTTCGCGCACCTGGGCGTCCGGCACGCCGCCGGGCAGTCCGGGGATCGACGGGGCTGCGCCCTGCCCCGGGACCGGCGTCGAGCCCTGCTCGCCGGCCGTCTCCGGTTGCTGGACCGGCGGCGGGGGCGGTGGGAACAGCATCTGGAAGCCGAAAAGGATGGCCACCGACAGGACGATCGCCAAGAGAAGGTTGCGTTGTTCCATAGGACTCGATTGGCTCCCCGCGGGCGGGCCTCTGCGGCTCGGTTAGTGGTCTAGATGGCGACAATCGGCGCAAAGGCCAAGCCCGCCGGCGGATTTCTTTGCGGCTCCGGCTGCCGACTTGGAATCTGGCGCTCGGTCCGGCGCCCGCTCGGGGACGGGGTCGTAGCCCCAGTCTGCCCAGGGGTGACAGCGCAGCAGCCGGCGCAGGGCCAGCCAGCCGCCCCGCAGCGGGCCATGACGGACGACGGCCTGGCGGGCGTACTCGGAGCAACTGGGATAGTAGCGGCAGGACGGGGGGAAGAAGGGCGAGACCAGAAGCTGATAGCCCCGGATCAAGACCAGCATCGCAAGGCGCAAGGCCCCCATCAAGATGCCTCCTCTGGTGTTCCCTGCGGCCCGGCGCTGCGCGCCTTGCCGTCGCCCGGTCTGCGCCCATCCTGCCTGCGCCGGGCTTGTCTGTTGTCCAGCCTGCCGATGGCCTGTTCCAGGTCGCTCAGCAGCTTGTCGTACGATCGCGTCAGGGTGCCGGCGCGGCCGATGACCACATAATCCGTCCCCTTGCGGCCCAGACGCGGAAAGATCTCGGCGGCCGCGGCGCGCAGGCGCCGCTTGGCCCGGTTGCGCGTGACCGCATTGCCGATCCGCCGCGTCACCGTGAAGCCGACCCGGACGTCCGCCGGATCATCGCAACCGGTGGCCGGGCGATCAGTCGCCGGGGCGCCGCTTTGCCGTGTCGTGCTGCCCTGCTGGGTGTCTGCCGGCCGCTGGTCAGGACGTTGGGCAGCCTGCAGAACAAGGCCCGGCGTCGCCCACTTGCGCTTGGCGGCCGCGACCCTGAGAAACTGAGGTCGTGTCTTCAGCCGCCCGACGGTCGGCATCACGACCCCTTAAGCGGAAAGGCGCTTGCGGCCCTTGGCGCGGCGTCGAGCGAGTATGCGGCGCCCGCCAACGGTTCCTTTACGTGCGCGGAACCCGTGGCGGCGCTTGCGGACCAGCACAGAGGGCTGATAGGTGCGCTTCACGGTCGGTCTCCAGTACCAGGCTGACTCTCGAATTGACGGGGCTGTATAAGGGTGCCTCCCGGCTCTGTCAACGACCGCAAGGCCCGCCGCGCGCCTTTCTTTCCGGCGGTTCCGACACGCTGCGGGGGCAAGGGTTTCCCATGCCTCCTCCCGGGAACCCCAAAGCAAGGCCTGGCCGCCCATCGCGCAGGGCTCACACCATGGTGACTGGTCGCCGGACCGGCCAGGGGCTAAAACGCTCGGGTGTTCGGTTTTGCGCCGCCTCCCAGCGAACCCGACCGCCCCGCCGCCGGCCCTGACGGGCCTGCATTAGCCTTTGGTTAACCATGTTCCGGCTACCACCGGGGATTGTCCGGGACCGTCCCAGGGAGAGTCCATGACCGAACCCAGCCCCGAGGAGGCCGACTCTGGCACCAGGAAAGGTGTCTCTCTCGGCCGCTTCGTGCCGATCCTCATACTGCTGGCGGGGCTCGGCCTCTTCTTCCTGCTCGGCTGGCACCGCTACGTCAGCTTCGACGTTCTGCGGGAGAACCGCGCCAACCTGCTGGACCTGGTCGCCCAGTACGGGATCGTCGCCGGGCTCGCCTTCATGGCGGTCTACGCCCTGGTGGCGGCCTTCTCTATCCCGGGCGGGGCCATTCTGACGATCACGGCGGGGTTCCTCTTCGGCCCCTTTCTCGGCACCTGCTACGTCGTGGTTGGGGCGACACTGGGGGCCTGCGCCCTGTTCCTGGCGGCGCGCTATGCCTTTGCCGACCTGCTGCGCGCCAAGGCGGGCGCGGCCATTAGGAAGATGGAGGACGGCTTCAGGGAAAACGCGCTCAACTATCTGCTGGTCCTGCGCCTGGTGCCGCTCTTTCCCTTCTTCGTTGTTAACCTTGTGCCCGCCTTCCTGGGCGTGCCCCTGCGGATCTACTTTATCGGCACGCTGATCGGCATCATTCCCGGCACCTTTGTCTATGCCCTGGTGGGCAACGGCCTGGGCGCCATCTTCGACCGTGGCGAGGTGCCCGATCTCGGCACCATCTTCCAGCCCCAGTTCCTGGCCCCGATCCTGGGCCTGGCGGTGCTGGCGGTGATTCCCGTGGTGTACAAGAAGCTGAAGGCCCGCAAGGAGGGCTAGGTCCTCTCGCCGACGGCTGCCCGCACGGCTCCCTCCGCTGATGCCGATAGGACATCTCCGCTCCAGCGGCAGGCGTCCTGTGGCCGGAAAAGGGCTTTTTTCACAGAAAGTTGAAGCTGCTCGCCGGAGCGTGATTCGAGATTGATCGCGCAGCCCACCATTCTTGGAGGCACCGGCACGCAACGGCCCCACAGCGGCGGCCCGCCGGTTCGAAGGCGCTCTTCCTTGGGGTGCCGAGACGGATCGATCAAGCTTGGAGGCTTAACGACGATGCTGAAGAAAACCCTTGTTGCGCTGAGTGTTGCCACTGTTTCCGCCGGTGCGGTGGCGATGCCGCTCGCCGCAGCCACTGCTTCGAACGCCCCGGTTCAGGTGGCGGCCTGCAATCCCTGCAGCCCCTGTGCTGCCAAGGCCGCGTGCAATCCCTGCGCCGCCAAGGTGCTGAAGCCGGCGGCCTGCAATCCGTGCAATCCCTGCAACCCCTGTGCGGCTGCCAACCCGTGCAACCCCTGCGCTGCCAAGAACCCCTGCAATCCCTGCGCCGCCAAGTCCAACTAAGGGCGGAGACAGGATCTTCTTTTTCGGCGCCCGGTCTTCCGCACACGGTCCCGCGCTATGCGCGGCGGTGCTGCGGGGCCGGGCGCCCTGCCTTTCGGGGCCTGAAAGCCGCCCTTTGCGGCCGGCCAAGGCCCCATCGGCGCGTGGCGGCGCCGATTCCCGAGCCTGCCGGAGCCGTGCTATAAGCCAGGGCTATGTTGGGTCCTAAGTCGCCGGGGAACAGGCTCCGCCTGCCGCCTCTCACCA
Organism: Rhodospirillales bacterium BBD 1991-14; assembly: GCA_001657395.1. Classification (GTDB taxonomy): domain Bacteria; phylum Pseudomonadota; class Alphaproteobacteria; order Kiloniellales; family Kiloniellaceae; genus Pelagibius. Next base: position 728,192 of record LYSY01000002.1, read on the forward strand.
AAAGCCTTTCGGCCAAGCTTCTGCTGCTGACGATCTTCTTCGTCATGGTGGCGGAGGTGCTGATCTATGCGCCCTCCATCGGCCGCATGCGCCTGGTCTACCTGCAGGAGCGGCTGGCTGCGGCGCATCTCTCCATTCTCGCCCTCGAAGCGACCCCGGACAACATGGTGAGCAAGGACCTGGAGGCCGAACTGCTGCAGCATGTCGGCGCCTATATGGTCGCCCTCACCAAGCCGGACCGCGGCAAGCTGATGCTGATGGTCGAGGGGCCGGAGGGGATCGACGCCAGCTACGATCTGCGTGAGGCCAGCTTCTTCGGTCTCATCGGCGATGCGGTGGTTGCCCTGGCGGCGCCCGAAAACCGCCTGCTGCGGATCGTCGGTCCTTCGCCCAAGGACCCCGCGGTGCTGGTGGAGGTGGTGCTGGACGAAGCGCCGATGCGCCGCGACATGTACGACTACTCCTACCGCATCCTGCAGCTCTCGCTGATCATCTCGATCTTCACCGCCGCATTTGTCTACCTCAGTCTGCATCTGCTGATGGTCAGGCCCATGCGCCGGATCACCGCGAGCATGGCCGCCTTTCGCGAAAACCCCGAGGTCGCCGCCGGCGGGCTGCAGCCCTCGGAGCGCAGCGACGAAGTCGGCATCGCCGAGCGCGAGCTGGTGACGATGCAGGAGGGGCTGCGCGCCGCGCTGCTGCAGAAGACCCGGCTGGCCGCCCTTGGCACCGCCGTCACCAAGGTCAACCACGACCTGCGCAACATTCTCGCCACTGCCAGCCTGATCTCGGAGCGCCTAGCCCGCAGCGGCGACCCGGCCGTGCGCTCCATGGCCCCCACCCTGGTCGGTGCCATCGACCGGGCCCTGCATCTCTGCGCCCAGACCCTGCAGTTCACGCGGGAGGGGCCGGCCCATCTGGAGCTCAACCGCTTTGACCTGCGCGACCTCATGACCGAGGTGCGCGAAGGCCTGGCCGGCGTCGGCGCCGGGCGCGGCGGCTGGCTGAACGAGGTGGAGCGCGGCTTCGTGGTCGAGGCCGACCGCGAGCAGCTCTACCGCGTCTTCATCAACCTCGGGCGCAACGCCCTGGAGGCCGGGGCGGGCGAGGTGCGCATCGACGCGCGGCCGGTGCGCGACTTTCTGGTCATCGACGTCGAGGACAACGGCCCCGGCCTGCCGGAGGAGGCGCAGGAGCACCTCTTCAAGCCCTTCACCGGCTCGACCCGCGAAGGCGGATCGGGCCTCGGCCTTTCCATCGCCCACGACATCATGCGCGCCCACGGCGGCGATATCCGCATGGAGCGTTCCGACGCCGAGGGCACGCTGTTCCGCCTCGTGCTGCCGGTGGCCCAGAGCAAGGGCCAGCAGGCTGCCAAGAAGGCGAGCTAAAGCAACTTCCGGAACACGATCTTGTCTTCCCCCGCGCGGTAGAAGTCGCGGATCCGCGCCTCCTCTTCATAGCCGTTGCCTCGGTAGAAGCGCCGTGTCGCGGCGAAGCCTTCGAGGCCCGAGGTTTCGATCAGCAACAGCCGTTCGCCCCGCTTGCGCAATACCCCTTCCACATGGGCCAGCAGCGTGGTGCCGTGGCCCCGGCCCTGGTGCCGCCGTGCAACGGCTATGAAGTAGAGGTTCCAGGCGCGGTCGCTCATCACCTCCGGGGCGACATAGGCGGCGGCGATCACCGTTGCGGCGTTCTCCAGGACGATCCAGTGATGGTCCGGCAGTTGGCCGTTGAAGACGTCGGCGAGCATCTCCGCCAGCACGGCGGTTTCGTCCTGCTGGAACAATCCGCTCGCCACGGCCAGATCCAGAATTGCGGACTGGTCATCGGCCGCCGCGGGGCGGATGGCAGCGCTTGGTTTCTCGGTCATCGTTCGTTTGTCCTTGTTCGCTGGTCAGCGGTTGTCGAACTGCGGGCGCACGGACTCGCGGCCCAACTGGGATATGCGGTAGGGCCGGCCGCCCTGGGAGATGATCAGGCGCCGGCGCCGCAGGCGGTTGAAGAGTGACAGCGTGCAGTCGGACAGCACGTGCCCGTCCCGCGTCACACAGAGAACCTTGGTGATCTTGCGGCCCGCGCCGCGCTCATGGCGGATCAGTCCGCCCTGCGCCAGCACGTGGAGCACGCGCTGTTCGCCTTTGGAAATGTTCATGATGATGTACTCGGAGGGGGGAAGTCCCCGGAGATGGAACCCACGCCTCTGCGCCGCCAGACCGCAACGGTGCGGCGGCGTCAAGGCTGCTCGAGTCCGTCTGCTTCCTTTGGGCCCAGCCACACAAGGCGGGCTCAACCCTCAGGACAACGGATCAGCAGGTGGGCACAATCCCTGACATCAAGGCCCCTGACATCAAAGCTCCGAGTAAGGCGGCGCGGCAGAGGCCGCAGCCGTTGCTTCAGGGCGTTCGGGTAGCACCGGATACCCGCTGCTGGCAAGCCGGCTCTGGGCAGGGCTGCCATGCGCCGGGCGACCGCCCGCCAGCCAGGAGGGCCGGATTGGGAATGAAATGCCGTCGTTCCTGGTCTATCCTGGGGTGAATGGCTTTTTGGAGAGCGGCGATGACACGTTCTGCCCTGGCGCTCGTTCTGGGCGCGACCCTTCTGGTTTCGGCCTGCGGCAGCAGCACCGGCGACCGCGCCGGCTCGGGCGCGGGCATCGGCGCGGCGGCGGGCGCCGTTGTCGGCGCGGTGACCGGCCTCTCGATCCTGGAGGGCGTCCTGATCGGCGCCGCCGCCGGCGGCCTGACCGGCGCGCTCACCGACGAGGACATCATCAATCTGGGCGATCCGATCTGGGCCTCCAAGGACCGCTCCGCCAACAACTCGGCAGTTGCCCGGGTGCAGGCGGGCCTGACGGAACTCGGTTACAGCCCGGGGCCGATCGACGGCCAGCAGGGCGAGAAGACCACCGCCGCCATCGAGGCCTATCAGCGCGACAACGGCCTGCTGGTCGATGGCCGCGCCTCGGTGGAACTGGCCAGCCACATCGACCGCAAACTGCAGACCGCCCAGAACTGAAGCGGTCAGAACTGAGTCTGCCTGACCTGAGTTGGGTTGGTGCCTCACCACGCTCCCAATGTCATGTCAGGACTTGTTCCGGGTATCCACCCTTCGAGACGCCGCCCGCACACGTCATAAGGGCGCGGCTCCTCAGGGTGAGGCCGTTCTCTTCCTCATGCTGAGGAGTGCCCGCAGAGGGCGCGTCTCGAAGCATGCCGGGCCGGTTGCGCAGATGGACTCTCGGGACACGCTCTGACATGACGGGTGACGTGTCGGGGGCTGTCGCGGAGCGGGACCTGCATCGCTGTGCACCGCCGTCACCACGCTCTCGATTGTCACCCTCGGGTTTGATCCCCCTGGCTTTGTGGGGGTCCATCGGTCCGTTCGCTGGAGCCTCTGCCGGAGGGCTCCGGGACTGCCGCTTCCATGGATACTCGGGTCAAGCCCGCCGAGTATGACGGTTGGGGAGTGTAGGTCGGCGGCGGTGCGTCAGCCCTTGCGCAGGCGCTGTCCCGGGCCCACGTCGCTTTGCACCGCCGTCACCACGCTCTCGATTGTCACCCTCGGGCTTGACCCCCTTGGCTTTGTGGGGGTCCATCGGTCCGTTCGCTGGAGCCTCTGCCGGAGGGCTCCGGGACTGCCGCTTCCATGGATACTCGGGTCAAGCCCGGTATGACGGTTGGGGAGTGTAGGTCGGCGGCGGTGCGTCAGCCCTTGCGCAGGCGCACGCCGGGGCCGGCGGTTTTGTCTTCGTCGATGAAGATCACGCCGGCTTCTTCCAGAGCGGCCCGGATTGCGGCGAGGTTGTTGGGATGCGGTGTGCGCGTGCCGGTTTCAAAGCTGGTGATCGTCTTCTGCGTCATGTCGACCGCTTCGGCGAGATCGGGCTGGGACCAGTTCAGAAGGGCGCGGGCTGCACGGCATTGTTCGGGCGTAAGGCTCATCGGACCCTTGCGGACAACGAAACGGTTGACGGCTTGGCACCGCCTCGGTAGAAACAGAAGTTACGTAAATTAAGTAACTTCATCCTTAGCGGCGCGAGACGGTGTTAGCGCACCACCCCGCGCCTGACCACAACCAGACTTGTCGGAGTCCGGTCATGGCTGACCTTACCCTTAGCACGGATTCGCCGTCCCTCAACCAAAGCGTGCCGGCGCCGCTGCCCCTCACCAGGGGCCAGTGCCGCGCCGCCCGGGCCTTGCTGTTCTGGAGCCAGGGCACCCTCGCCCGGCGCACCGGGATCAGCGCGGTGACCATCCGCACCTTCGAGCGCGGGCGCAATTCCATCAAGCCCTCCACCGCCCGCCTGCTGCGGCTGACCTTCGAGGCCGCGGGCGTGGGCTTCATCGAAGCGGGCGGTGGCGGCGGCGCCGGGGTCTGCCTTGCCAAGCCCGAGCGCTAGCGTGTCCCCCTCACCCAGCTCCGGCTAGGCTCGGCTCGCGCCTCGCCAAGGCTGCGCAGCCCTCTCCCACCAGGGGAGAGGGTTCTCTGTGCGGTGGTGCGGCCTTGTTTAATGGTTGTCACCCTCGGGCTTGACCCGAGGGTCCATCGGTCCGCCCGCTGGAGCCCCTGACGGTACGCTCCCGGTCTCGCCCGCACATGGATACTCGGGTCAAGCCCTGACATGACAGGTGGGGGGTCGGTAGCGGCGGCTGTGCCCCGTCAGTCCAGCGCCAGGAACTGGGCCTTCAGGTAGGCGCTTTCCGGCAGGGCGGGGTGGACCGGGTGGTCCGGTGCGGCGCCGGAGGTCCGCAGGATGCGGGCGCTGCGCCCGGCGTCCTGCAGGCCGCGGCGCACCTGTCCGGCAAAGCTGTCGACATCGGCGTGGTGGGAGCAGGAGGCGGCGACCAGATAGCCGCCCGGCGCGACAAGGGTTGCGGCGAGGCGCGCAAGCTTGCGGTAGCCCTTCAGGCCCTGGGCGAGATCCTTCTTCGACTTCACGAAGGCCGGCGGGTCGACGATCACAAGATCGTAGCGCTCGTTCGCCGCGGCCTGGCGCTGCAGTTCATGAAAGACCTCGCCCTTGGTGAAGCGGCAGCGTTCGGCAACGCCATTGGCCGCCGCCGCCATGGCCGCCAGATCCAGCGCCGGCTGCGAGCGGTCCAGCGCCACCACCTCCCGCGCGCCGGCCAGGGCCGCGAGCACGGAAAAGCCGCCGGCAAAGGCATAGCAGTCCAGCACCCGGGCGTCCTTTGCCAGACCGGCGGCCCAGGCGCGGTTGTCGCGCTGGTCGTAGAACCAGCCGGTCTTCTGGCCGCCCTCTAGGTCGGCGAAGAAGCGCGCGCCGTTCTCCTCCAGGCTCAGCGGTCCGTCGAGCCGGCCCTGGGCGACGGTCACCTGCTCGGGCAGATGCTCCAGCGCGCGGGCGGCGCTGTCGTTGCGCAGGACGATGGTGCGCGGGCCGACGACCTCGTTGAGGGCGTCGATCAGCGGTCCCGTCAGCCGCTCCATACCGGCCGTGTTCACCTGGACCGCCAGGGCGTCGCCGAAGCGGTCGACGATCAGTCCGGGCAGGCCGTCGGCCTCGGCATGGACCAGGCGGTAGAAGGGAACGCCGATCAGCTTTTCGCGGATCTCCAGGGCGCGGCCGAGGCGCCGCAGCAGGAAGTCGCGGTCGACGGTGTCGCGGCGCCGGGCGGTCAGCAGCCGGGCGGAGATCAGCGGGTGGCGGTTGAAGAAGGCCGTGCCCTGGTATTCGCCCGCCGCGTCCTGCAGTTCGACCAGCCCGCCGGGCGGCACAGCCTTGGCGGCGGCGTTCATCTCGATCTCGTTGGAGTAGGCCCAGGGATGGCCGCGGCGCAGCCGCTTCACGCCATGGGGCTTCAGGGTCACCACCGGCAGGCCGCTCCCCGCCGTTATGGCCGGGTCCGGGGGTTCGCTTGCCTGATCGTCCGCGGGAGAGGCTGTGTCGCTCATCTCCCCTCAGTCTAGCGGCGATTGCTCCCGCCGCAAGACCGCAGGCAGGGAGGTATCGGCTCTCGGCGTCAGCGCCGCGGGCGCGGCAAGGGGAGCAGCCCGGGGACCCGCTTTCTGTAGGCGGCGTAGGTCTCGCCGAAGGCCTGCTCGAGGTCGGGTTCCTCCAGGCAATAGGTGGCATAGACGACGTAGGCCGTAGCAAGTGCCGCGTAGTAGGCGTGGCCCAGGCTCATCTGCGGGTGACACCAGACCACCAGCAGGTGGCCGAGCGCGATGGGGTGGCGCACGACGCTGTAGAACCAGCGCACCGAAAACGGCTGCGCGGGCAGCGGCCTGCCCAGGAAGCCGCAGGTGACCTGCTTCAGGCCCATCAGTTCCAGATGATCGATGGAGAAGGCGCCCCCGAGCATGAAGATCCAGCCTGCCGCGAAGCCGCCCCAGAGCAGGGCCAGGGCCAGGGGGTGGTCGACCTGCCAGAGCGGCGCCGGCAGGGCCTGCCAGGCGGCCATCATCAGGGCCATCGCCAGGGCGGAGTGCAGCAGATAGACCGAGCGCTCGATGGGCGCGGGCACGATCCCGGTCCACCAGGCCTTGAAGCGCGGGCGCGCCAGAATGCTGTGCGGGACGACGAAGAGTGCGACCAGCAGGGCGTTGACAAGCAGGGCTGCCACGAGCGCCGTGCCGCCGGGCATGGCGGTGGTGGCGCTGTCGATGGTCCCGCCGTCGATGGTCTTGGGAACCGGGAAGCCGCCCAGCCAGCAGAGGTAATAGGCCAGCACCGCCGAGGACAGGAGGTAGCAGAGGGCGCCGAAGATGAGCGCGAGAACGCGGAACATGGCAAGAGGCTCGCAAGCGATAGATCGGATCGATCATGCGGCCTGATTCAATCTACGCAGGCGGGCCTCTTCCGGTTTCAATGCCCCATTGGACAGGATGACCTTTGGCGGCCGTCTACTCGCTCAGCACTACGCCTTCACGGCGCGGATCGGCGCCGCCCTCCAGGCCCGCTTCGGTCAGACGGATGCCGTGCAGGCCGGAGGTGAGGCCGCGGAGGTTGACCTCGTGACCGAGCGCTTCGAGGGCCTGGGCGGCACTCTCCAGCCCGCGTCCTTCTTCCAGATCGGTGGCGCCGTTGCGGTTGACGAAGTTGGGCAGATCGATGGCCTCCTGCATCGAGAGGTTCCAGTCCAGCGCGCCGATGACGGCCTTGGCGGTGTAGCCGATGATGCGGCTGCCGCCGGGCGAGCCGATGGCCATGACGAAGCGGCCCTGGCGGTCCAGCACCAGCGTCGGCGACATGGAGGAGCGCGGGCGCTTGCCGGCCTGCACGCGGTTGGCGACCGGCTGGCCGTCAACAGCGGGACGGAAGGAGAAATCGGTCAGCTCGTTGTTCAGCAGGAAGCCGCCGGACATCATCCGCGCCCCAAAGGCGCTCTCGATGGAGGCGGTCATGGAGACGGCATTGCCGTCTGCGTCCACCACGGAGAGGTGCGAGGTGGAGGGCGGGTCGAGCTGCTGCGGGCTGTGGGCCTGCTGCGCCGGCAGGCCGGGCTCCGCCGTGCCGAGGCTGCGCTGCGGCGAAATCAGGCCCGCGCGCGCCTGCAGATAGGCGCGGTCGAGCAGGGCGTCCACCGGCACATCGACGAAGTCGCTGTCGGCCAGGAAGCGGTTGCGGTCGGCGAAGGCGAGGCGGCTGGCTTCGGCGACCAGGTGGATCGCCTCGGGCGAGGCCGGTGTCAGGGCTGCGAGATCGCTGGGCTCCAGCAGGCTGAGGATCTGCAGCACCGCCACGCCGCCGGAGGTCGGCGGCGGCATGCCGCAAACCTGCCACTGGCGGTAGGGCGCGCAGAGCGGCGCGCGCTTTTTCGCCTCGTAGGTCGCCATGTCGGCGTAGCTGAGGAAGCCGGGATTGCCGGCTGCGGCCCGCACCCGCTGCACCAGGTCGATGGCGATCTGCCCCTTGTAGAAGGCATCGGCGCCCTCGTCGGCCACGGCACGCAGGGTGTCCGCGTAGGCCTGATTGCGCAGCCTGGTTCCGACGGCGAGCGCCTCGCCCTGGCCGTCGTGGAAGTAGGCTGCCGTCTCGGGGTAGCGTTTCAGAAACCTGTCGCCGGCGATCAGGCCGTTGAGCCTGGGCGACACCGCGAAGCCCTCTTCGGCCAGCGTGATGGCCGGCGCGAAGAGGTCGCCCCAGGGCAGACGCCCGTGTTCCCGGTGGGCCATCTCCAGCATGCGCAGCAGGCCCGGCGTTCCGACGGAGCGGCCGCCGACCACCGCATCCCAGAAGGCCATGGGCTCGCCGTCGGCCTTGAGGAAGAGGTCTTCTTCCGCCTCGCGCGGTGCGGACTCGCGGCCGTCGTAGGCACTGACGCTGCGGTCTCCGGCGGCATAGTGCAGCAGGAAGGCGCCGCCGCCGATGCCGGAGGACTGCGGCTCCACCAGACCCAGCACCAGGGCGGTGGCGATGGCCGCGTCGACGGCCGAGCCGCCCTTGCGCAGCATCGCCATGCCCGCTTCTGCGGCCAGCGGGTTGGCCGCGGCGACCATGTGCTGCGGCTGTTGTGCGGCGGCAGCCGTCTCTTCGGGCGGGGCCGCACAGCCGGCAAGGCCAGAAACCGCGGCCGCAAAGGCCAGCGCCATCAGCGGGCGGGATCGGGGCCGGGATCGGAGCTGGGATCGGGGCTGGGGCGGAACGGCGGAGCGCGGGCGGACAGGGTTGGCGAGACGGCAGCTTGGCATGGCGCGGTCCTCTCAAGAAGTGCGGTCAAGAGATGCGGGATGGAACCGCTTCGAGGTCAGTCGAAACGCTTAAGCATCCGACAGAGCGGCTGCAATTTCCAGTAGAAGCTTGGCGGCGGGCCCGCGCAGGCCGATACGGAGAAAAGCTGGGGGAAACCGGAAAGACCTGAAAACGTTCGCCCCGGCGGCGCGGATGCCTAGCTGGCGCTGGCCACCAGCTTGCACATCTGCAGGCCCCGGATGCAGTGGCCGCGTTCATGGAAGATGTTGGTGATCCAGCCGCCGGCCTCGCGCACGTCGCTTTGCGGCAGGGCGGTATGGATCGCGTAGCAGCCCTGCTGCTCGGCGATCCGCTCCATGGCGCGCAGCAGCGCCCGGGCGACGCTCGACTGGTCAACGATGTCCATAGCGCAGAGATGGTCGGCAAAGAGAATGGGGCCGTGCTGCAGGTCGTAGACCGTCATGTAGGCGCCCAGGCCGACGATGTAGGACTGCTCATTTCGAACAGATAGGATTCCAGTCTTACTTGTCTCGTCCTCGCCTAAACGCATCGCTGCGAAGCTTCGCCAAGCTTCTATAGTCGCACCCGGCAGGGCCGCCTGAATCAAGGGATAGGCGCGGTCCACCTCGTCCTGAGGCAAAAGACTGACGTTGAGTTTTCGCAAGATCGATAGCATCCTAAGGGCAGCCAATCATAAGAAGCATGAGGCCGATTTCGGAATGGCGTCCTTGATCCAGGTCATTGTCACGACTCCTCAGTGTCGCGCAGGGCCCGGGGCGAAACGGCAGACACGTGGGTCGATGGGGTGGTGAGATGGCCGTATTCGATGTCAATCACGTAGGCAGCCTTGCTCCTGCCGTTCCGCGCGAAGGCGGCGCGGCGTCACCGTGCAGCGCCTGCTCCATTCGTAACCTGACGATCTGCGCGCCGCTGAACGATGTCGAGCAGGCGCAGATGGCGGCCATCGTCACCAACGTCGAGATCGAGGCCGGCACCCCGCTGTTCGACGAGGGCGAGCCCGCCGATCACGTGTTCAACGTGACCGACGGCACCCTGCGCATCTACAAGCTGCTGCCGGATGGGCGGCGGCAGGTGACGGGTTTTCTCTTTGCCGGGGATTTCCTGGGGCTGGCAAACGACGAGAACTACGCCTACAGCGCCGAGGCGGTGACCGCCTGCAAGCTCTGCCGTTTTCCGCGCCAGAAGCTGGAGACCCTCATGGAGCGCTTTCCCAAGGTGGAACAGCGCCTCCTGAACATCGCCAGCAACGAACTGGCGGCCGCGCAGGAGCAGATGCTGCTGCTTGGCCGCAAGACGGCGCGGGAAAAGATCGCATCCTTCCTCCTGCTGCTGGCCCGGCGGGCGCGCCAGCGCGGCCGGAGCGAGTCGCCGGTCTCGGTGCCGATGAGCCGGACCGACATCGGCGACTTTCTGGGACTGACGACCGAGACCGTCAGCCGCACCTTCACGCAGCTGAAACAGAGCAGCCTGATCCGTCTGTTGCCCAACAACGAGGTGGAGCTGGCCGGCCGCGAGGAACTGGAAGACATCGCCGGCGGCTTTTAGCCCCGGCTCTCCAGGACGTCCTTCTCAGATGCCGCCGCGCGAGTTCTGGATGATCGGCGGCACCGACTGCAGTTCCGAATCCCAGGGGAACAGGATCCAGGTATCCTGGCTGACCTCGGTGACGAAGGAATCCACCAGGGGCCGGCCGGCGGGCTTGGCGTAGACCGTCGCGAAGTGGGCCTTGGGCATCAGTTCGCGCACGATGGAGGCGGTCTTTCCGGTGTCCACCAGGTCGTCGATGATCAGCCAGCCTTCGCTGTCGTGGTCGACCTTCTTCAGAACCTCCAGTTCGCCCTGGGTGTTGTCGTCGCGGTAGCTGACGATGCAGATGGTGTCGATCATCCGGAGATCGAGTTCGCGGGCGATGACGGCCGCGGGCACCAGCCCGCCGCGGGTGACGGCGGCGATCCCCTTGAACGGTCCCTTTTCCACGAGGCGCCATGCCAGGGCGCGCGAATCGCGATGCAGCTGATCCCAGGAAACGGGAAAGTTCTTCTGAGCCATTGGTGATCGATCCCCCTGTTGCACTGACCCGGCAGCGCGGACGCAGCGCTGTGCGTCGGGCGCCGCCGCGGCCTTTATTCGCCGGCCTTTATTCGCTGTCGGGGGCGGCCTGTCAAATGCGCGCTGGGGCGGAGGTTCGCGGGCCCTTGCGGCAGAGCCCGTCCGGATATCAGCTTGAGACTTCGCCGGTGGGGACCAGCTGTACCGCGGCGATTCGCCAGGAGCCGTCGGGCTGGCGTTCCATGGTGTAGATCGCGATGACGGCGATGCCGTCCGGCCCGACGAATCGCACCGCCTGGCCGGTCCGTCCCGAGACCACGCGCGCATCCAGGAACTCCACGGACTGCGGGCGATAGACCGCCATGTAGCCGCCGCGCACCATCGCCATGAAGTTTTCCGGCGTCCCGAACATGCGGCGAAGCTGGGGCGTTGCAAAGGAAAAGGCACGCGCGCCGTCGTCGACCTGGAAGGCATCCAACTGGGACTGGATGATGTTCATGATTGCAGCCTGATCGGCCTGCGGCGGCGTGCTGTAGTCCTGCGCATGAGCGGGCCGGAAAAGGCCGGCCGCGGCCAGACAGAGCAGCAGGCCAGCGAACAGGGACAGGATGACGCGGCGTTCGGCCGGATAGGGATATGCAAGCAACATGGCGCCCCCTCTCGGTAACCCTAGGAAGACTAGGGCGATACCGCCGGGGGTCCAGTCCTGCCCGTGCGGAAAGCCGTGAAGCGGCCGCGGCGGGACAGGCTATGCGGGCAAGACTGGCGCGTTAGCGCACGTACCAGCGGTCTAGCGCACGTAGACGTGGACTTCGCTGACCTGGACCTGGCCGCTGCTGGTGGCCGAGAGGGTCATGCGATCCGCCGGCAGCCCCATGGAGGTGAGGGTGCGCAAGACGCCTTCGGCGTTGCGCCGCGAGCGGGTCGTGTCCAGGGCCACCTGGGCCGCATCGCCGGCGCTGGGAGAGACGGCGACGATATCGAAGGCTGCGTTGGGCCGCCGTTCCAGGGCGGAGCCGACGACGGTAAAGAGCGCCTGCTCATACTGGACGTCCGGATCGTCGAAGCGGATCACCGCCAGGGGCTGGCGCTGGCCGACCTGGCTGGCCGCGCCGCCGGCCGGGGCCGGGGCCGGCACGCCGTAGGAGCGGTTGGCCAGGCTGCCGCCGATGTACTCGCCGTTGTCGATGGCCACCTGCATGGCGGTCAGGTTCAGCCGTTCGTTGGCGAAGTAGTTCTGGGTGCGGGCGATGTCGTCGGTCAGCTCGTTGAGCAGGCGGTCGATGATGACGACGGTCTTGTTGACCTCGTCTTCCAGGACGGCGAGCTGGCGGTGGTCCTCTTCCACGGCGCCGCGCAGTTCAAAGGTTGTGCTGGTCGACTCCAGCAGGAAGGCCGCCAGGGAGGCGGTGCCGGAGACCTGGCTGGCCAGGGTGTTCAGGGCGGCGATGGAGGCGCCGACCTGCTGCAGTTCCGACTGGGCCTGGTTCCACTGGGCCACCAGCTCCGGGTTGCCGGGGGTGGTGCCGACCTGCAGGCGGGCGTTCATCGCTGCCTTCAGGGAGTGGTAGTTGCCGGCGAACTGGCGGGCCGAGACCCGTAGGGTCTGAAGCTGACCGTTCTCGGAGGAGAGGTCTCCCTGCAGGCGCAGCAGATCGCCGCGCAGGCTCTCGATCTTCTTGCCGACGACGGTGCCGGTCGGGCGCATGTTGCTGACCGTCGGCGGGCGGAAATCGGTGGTCCCCAGGATCTGCGGCGGCGGCGGAGAGTCGGCGGCAGGGGCAGCAGCGGGTTCGGCCGGAGCGGCCTCCGGCACAGCCGCGGTCTCGACGACAGGCTCGGGCGCGGGCGCCTGGGCGCTGTCGTCCGCCGCGTTGCGGTCGTTCTGAGGCGCGGCGCAGGCGGCGGCCAGCATCAGCACGCCGGCGACGACAGCGGTCCGACGAAAGGGCAGGGATCGTCTTTTCGACATGGATATATCCGTACAGATTTACGGGACAGCCTAACCAAGTAAGTCCTTACAGATTAACCATGTAAGTCTTTACAGAGTATTGCTATCCCAGCCCCCCGGGGAAGTTCGCGAGATAGTAGAGGATGGATTCTGGGGGTACAAGAGCGATTTCCCGCGCCGAAGCTGTGGAAGAGCGCTGATTTCCCGCAAGAATCCTTGGCTTTTGCACTGCGGTGAAGCGCTTGCAAGGAACCGGGGCTTCGAGTAATGTCCGGCCTCTTCGCGGTCCGCTTGGCGGCGCCGCACAGCCGTTTTTGGCCCTCAAGCGCCCGTAGCTCAACTGGATAGAGCGTCTGACTACGGATCAGGAGGTTGGGAGTTCGAATCTTCCCGGGCGCGCCATCTCTTTCTTTCAACTCTCTCTCGCTGCCTGCGCTTTCCGCCGGTCGTGATCGTTCGGCACACAGCCATCCCTCCTGCCACACACCAGGAAGGTTCTCGGGTTGCCTGCCTGCCGGCGCCAGCCTCCGATCCGGGCCGGCTGCCGTGCTCTGCCGCTGTCCGATTCATCCGTACTCATGTGTCAATGTAAATTGACGTCTAGTACATTTGACAATCCTTGAAAGATTGCCGTAGAGTCCTCGAAGCGTAACTGGCTCGAGGAACGCGCCGTGCAGCAGGCGATTGCAGGTCCCGAATGGCAGCGGCCGAGGGGTTTCCGGCCTGCCGCCGGCCGGCAAGACCCGGCCATGCCTCGTCCCGCACCTCGTCCCGCCCGGGGAGTGCTGAAGGCCGGCAGAGTGTCATGGCGCTTTGACATCTCCTTGGCGCCGGTCACTTCATGGGTGCCGGTCACTCCATCAGGTTTCGGGTCTCCGGGGCGCGGGTCATGACCGCGATCCCGCAGCCCCTGCCTGGTGAACAGAGCGGCTGCCACAGCGCGCCTGTGTTGCGCGAGCGCGGACAACGCGAAGTATTCTGCGGCCTGACCGGAATTGTCTGGCTGCACCGCAAGATCCAGGATGCCTTCTTCCTTGTGGTCGGCTCGCGCACCTGCGCGCACCTGATCCAGTCCGCCGCAGGGGTGATGATCTTCGCCGAACCGCGGTTTGCCACGGCGATCATCGAAGAACGGGACCTGGCCGGTCTGGCCGACGCGAACGAGGAACTGGACCGGGTCGTTGCCCGCCTGCTCGAACGGCGGCCCGACATCAAGGTGCTGTTTCTCGTCGGCTCCTGCCCTTCGGAGGTGATCAAGCTCGACCTCTCCCGCGCGGCAGAGCGGCTGTCGCAGCGTTACCTGCCGCAGGTGCGGGTACTGAACTACTCCGGCAGCGGCATCGAAACCACCTTCACCCAGGGCGAAGACGCCTGCCTCGCGTCCCTGGTGCCGGAACTGCCTTCTGCAGCGGAACCGTCTTTGATGGTGGTGGGCACTTTGGCCGACGTGGTGGAAGACCAGTTCCGCCGCATGTTCCAGGCCATGGGGATCGGGGCCGTCGGCTTCCTGCCGCCGCGCAACTCTGCAGCGCTGCCGCCGGTCGGACCCAATACCCGCTACATCCTGGCCCAGCCCTTTCTGGGCGACACCGCCCGGGCGCTCGAGTCGCGTGGTGCCATCCGCATCCCGGCACTTTTCCCCCTGGGTGCAGAGGGCACAAGCCAATGGCTGCAGGCGGCGGCTACGGCCCTTGGAGTCGACCCGACCCTCTTCGAGCGCGTCGTCGGGCCCGCTTGTGCACGTGCGCGCAAATCCGTTGCGCGCTATCGCCCGGCTCTGGAAGGCCGGCGCATCTTCTTCTTTCCCGACTCTCAGCTGGAGCCGCCGCTGGCCCGCTTTCTGTCGCGCGAACTGGGCATGCAGCCGGTCGAGGTGGGAACGCCTTTTCTCCACCGCGAGCATCTGGCGCCGGAGCTGGCCCTCCTCCCTGCCGAGACACGCCTCAGCGAAGGGCAGGATGTGGAGCGGCAGCTCGACCGCTGCCATGCCGCAGACCCGGATCTCGTGGTCTGCGGGCTGGGCCTCGCAAATCCGCTGGAGGCCGAAGGACTGGCCACCAAGTGGTCCATCGAACTGGTGTTCTCGCCGATCCAGGGGTTCGAGCAGGCCGGCGATCTGGCCGAGCTGTTCCACCGCCCGCTGGAACGGCGCGCGCGGCTGGAGGTCTAGGTCATGCAGCTGACCGTCTGGACCTATGAAGGGCCGCCCCACGTCGGGGCCATGCGGGTCGCAACGGCGATGAAGAATGTGCACTACGTCCTGCACGCCCCGCAGGGCGATACCTATGCCGACCTGCTGTTCACCATGATCGAGCGGCGCGACCGGCGCCCACCGGTCACCTACACCACCTTTCAGGCGCGCGATTTGGGCGCCGACACCGCCGCGCTTTTCAAGACCGCTCTGGCCGAGGCCTACGAGCGTTTCCGGCCCCAGGCGCTGCTGGTCGGTGCGTCCTGCACAGCCGAGCTGATCCAGGACGATCCCGCCGGGCTTGCCAAGGCTCTGGGGCTGCCGGTCCCTGTCGTGCCCATCGAGCTGCCTGCCTATCAGCGCAAGGAAAACTGGGGCGCGGCCGAGACCTTCTATCAACTGGTCCGCAGCCTCGCCGCCCCGACCGCCACGGAAGTGAAAAGAGCTGTTGCGCCAAACGCCCGGCCAAGCTGCAACCTGCTGGGGCCCACCGCTCTTGGCTTCCGCCACCGTGACGATGTCGCCGAGATCACCCACCTGCTGGACCTTATCGGGGTCGATGTTCATGTCGTGGCGCCGCTTAACGCGGAACCTGCAGACCTGGCGCGTCTCGCTGCGGCTGACTTCAACGTCGTGCTCTATCCGGAGGTTGCCGGTCTCGCGGCGCGCTGGCTCGAGCGCACCTTCGGCCAGCCGGCGGTGCGGACCGTGCCGATCGGTGTCGGTGCGACCCGTGAGTTCGTTGCGGAGGTGTCCTCGCTTGCCGGTGTCGATGCGGAGCCGTTGCTCGAGCCGGCGCAATCGCGCCTGCCCTGGTACTCGCGCTCCGTCGACTCGACCTATCTGACCGGCAAGCGTGTCTTCGTCTTCGGCGACGCCACCCACGCCATCGCCGCTGCGCGGATCGCCGCCGAAGAGTTCGGCTTCACCGTCGTCGGCCTCGGCAGCTACAGCCGCGAACAGGCGCGCGATGTGCGCGCGGCGGCGCAGCGCCTGGAACTTGAGGCGCTGATCACCGACGACTACCTGGCAGTCGAGGCGAAGATTGCCGAGTTGGAGCCCGAGCTTGTCCTGGGCACGCAGATGGAACGCCACATCGCCAAGCGCCTGGGCATCCCCTGCGCGGTGATCTCGGCCCCGGTGCACGTGCAGGACTTTCCCGCCCGCTACTCCCCGCAGATGGGTTTCGAGGGCGCCAACGTCCTCTTCGATACCTGGGTACATCCGCTGATGATGGGCCTGGAAGAGCACCTGCTGGGCATGTTCCGCGAAGACTTCGAGTTCGCCGACGGCGCTGCGCCGTCCCACCTCGGCCATGCGAAAGCGTCCGCCGCGGAGGGCGCGCCGGCGGAGGCGGCCGTTGCCGAAACGCTGCAGGACAGCGACGTCATCTGGGCGCTGGAGGCGGAAAGCGAGCTGAGGAAGATCCCCTTCTTCGTGCGCGGCAAGGCGCGCCGCAACACCGAGCATTTCGCCGCCACCCAGGGCATTCAGACCATCACCCTAGAGACCCTCTACGATGCCAAAGCGCACTTCGGCCGATAAGGCGACGCCGCTGCGCGTCGTCATTGTCACCCTCGACAGCCACTTGGCGGCGACCGTCGAAGGTGCAGGGCAGGAACTGCGCCGCGCCCTGCCGGGCCTGGAGCTCAGCCTTCATGCCGCCGCCGACTGGGACAAGGACGCCGCAGCGCTCGAGCGCTGCCGCGACGACATCGCCTGCGGCGACATCATCATCGCCACTATGCTGTTCATGGAGGATCACATCCAGGCGGTGCTGCCGGCTTTGCGCGCGCGGCGCGATCACTGCGATGCGATGGTGGCCTGCATGTCGGCCAGCGAGGTGGTGCGCCTGACGCGGATGGGCCGTTTGGAAATGGGTGGCAGCCAGGCCGGCGCCATCGGCTTGCTGAAACGCCTGCGCGGTTCGCAGAAGACCGGGCGCAGTGACGGTGCCCACCAGATGGCGGTGCTGCGGCGCCTGCCGCGCATCCTGCGCTTCATCCCGGGGGCTGCCCAGGATCTGCGCGCCTTCTTCCTGATCATGCAGTACTGGATCGCCTGCAGCGACCGCAACCTGGTCAACATGGTGCGCTTTCTGGTCGACCGTTATGCTGCCGGGCCGCGCGCGGCGCTGAAGGGAACGCTCTCGCCCGAACCGCCGGCCGAGTATCCGGACACCGGCCTTTACCACCCGACCCTTGAAGAACGCACCGCCGAGACGCTGGAGGCGCTGCCGGTACCGGCGAACTGCCGCGGCACGGTCGGCCTGGTGCTGATGCGCTCCTACGTCCTCGCCGGTGACACCGGGCACTACGACGGCGTCATCGCCGCGCTGGAGCGGCGTGGCCTACGGGTCATTCCGATCTTTGCCTGCGGCCTCGACATCCGCCCGGCGGTCGAGCGTTTCTTCTTCGCTGAGGGTACGCCGCTGGTCGATGCGGTGGTTTCGCTCTCCGGCTTCTCCCTGGTCGGCGGCCCGGCCTACAACAACGCTGCGGCGGCGGAAGAGATGCTCGCGCGGCTCGACGTTCCCTGCCTCTCCGCCCAGGCGCTCGAGTTCCAGAGCCTGGATGACTGGCGCGCTTCCGACCTCGGGCTTCTGCCGGTGGAGTCCACCATGATGGTGGCGATCCCGGAACTGGACGGCGCGACCGGACCCATCGTCTATGGCGGGCGCAGCCTGGGCGCGGACGGCAGCCGCGCCATGGTCGCCGATCCGGACCGCGCGGCCATGCTGGCCGCCCGGGTGGAGAAGCTCATCGCCCTGCGCAAGACAGCGGCGTCCGACCGGCGCCTCTCCGTCGTGCTCTTCAACTTCCCGCCCAATGCCGGCGCGGCAGGGACCGCCGCTCACCTGGCGGTTTTCGAATCCCTCTTCAACACGCTTGGCGCCCTCAAGCGGGCCGGCTATCGGGTCGACCTGCCGGACAGCGCCGAAGCGCTGCAGGCGGCGATCGTCGACGGCAATGCCCGGCGCTTCGGCAGCGACGCCAATGTGCAGGCGCGCATCCCGGTGGACGATCACGTGCGCCGCGAACCCTGGCTGACGGAGATCGAATCCCAGTGGGGTCCGGCACCGGGGCGCCAGCAGAGCGACGGCGGCGGTCTCTTCGTGCTGGGGGCGCAGTTCGGGAACGTCTTCGTCGGGCTGCAGCCGAGCTTCGGCTACGAGGGCGATCCCATGCGTCTGCTCTTCGACAGGGGCTTCGCGCCGACCCACGCCTTCTCCGCTTTCTACCGCTACCTGCGCGAGGACTTCGGCGCGCATGCGGTGCTGCACTTCGGGACCCATGGCGCGCTGGAGTTCATGCCCGGCAAGCAGACCGGCCTTTCGACGGACTGCTGGCCGGACCGCCTGCTGGGCGACCTGCCGAACTTCTATCTCTATGCCGCCAACAACCCCTCGGAAGGCACGATCGCCAAGCGCCGCGCCGCGGCCACGCTCATCAGCTATCTGACGCCGCCGCTGCAGCAGGCCGGTCTTTACAAGGACCTTCTGGACCTGAAGGGCGCCATCGACCGCTGGCGCGCGCTGCCGCCGGAGAAGGACGGCGAGCGGGCGCGGCTGGCGGCGCTGATCCAGAGCCAGGCGGCGGCCTTGGACCTGGCGGAAGCGGAGCCAGGCTGGATGGCGACGGCCGAAGACGAAGTCGCGCGCGTCGCGGCGGCGGTGGCGGAGCTCGAAGAGACGCTGATCCCCGATGGCCTCCACGTCGTCGGTGCAGCAATGGATAGCGAGGCGCGCGCCGGCTACCTGCGCAGTGTGGCCGAGTCGTCCTATGGGATCGATCTGACCGAGCCGACCCTCTCGGCCTTGCTGGATGGCGCGCCGGCGGCGGAGGTCATGGCTGTCACGACGCCCAAACCAGCCAAAGACAAGTTGGAAGCCTTCCAGAGGCTGGCTGCCATGGCGGGCCACCTGGCCGAAGACCCGGAAACCGAGGCCATCCTGCAGGCCCTGGACGGCGGCTTCGTGCGGCCGGTGCCGGGCGGCGATCTGCTCAGGACGCCGGAGATCCTGCCCACCGGGCGCAACCTGCATGGCTTCGATCCCTTCCGCATTCCCAGCAGCTTCGCCCTGGCCGACGGGGCGCAGCAGGCCGGGCGCCTGATCGCCCGTCACATGGACGACGGCAACGGCCTGCCGGAGACCGTGGCGCTGGTGCTCTGGGGCAGCGACAATCTGAAGACCGAGGGCGCGCCCATCGGCCAGGCCCTGGCGCTGATGGGCGCGCGGCCGCGCTTCGACAGCTTCGGACGCCTGGCAGGGGCGGAGCTCATCGACCTCGAGGCACTGGGGCGGCCGCGCATCGACGTGGTGCTCACCCTCTCGGGCATCTTCCGCGACCTCCTGCCGCTGCAGACCAAGCTTCTCGCCGAGGCCGCTTTCCTCGCGGCCAGTGCTGACGAGCCGCCCGAGCGCAACTTCATCCGCCGCAACGCCCTGCGCTATCAGGCCGAGCACGACTGCGATCTGGAAACCGCGGCGCTGCGGGTCTTCAGCAACGCCGACGGCGCCTACGGATCGAACGTCAACCACCTGGTCGACAGCGGGCGCTGGCAGGACGAGGACGAACTGGGCGACGTCTTCACCCGTCGCAAGTGCTTCGCCTATGGCCGCTCCGGCAAGGCGCAGAGCCGCGAGGGTCTGCTGAAGAACATCCTGGGCGGCGTGCAATTGGCCCATCAGAACCTGGAATCGGTGGAGATCGGGGTCACCAGTATCGATCACTATTTCGATTCCCTCGGCGGGATCACCCGCGCCGTCAGCCAGGCGCGCGGCGAGACGGTGCCGGTCTATATCAGCGACCAGACCCGCAGCGAAGGCAAGGTGCGCACCCTGGGCGAACAGGTCGCCATCGAAACCCGCACGCGCATGCTCAACCCGGCCTGGTACGAGGGCATGCTGAAGCACGGCTACGAGGGGGTGCGCCAGATCGAGGCCCATGTCACCAACACCCTGGGCTGGTCGGCGACCACCGGACAGGTGGCGCCCTGGGTCTACGAACAGCTCACCGAGACCTTCGTCCTCGACGAGGCGATGCGCGAGCGGCTTTCGGCGCTGAACACCAAGGCATCTGCCCGGGTGGCGAACCGCCTGCTGGAAGCGCACGAACGGCAGTACTGGACACCCGATGAAGAAACGCTCGACGCGCTGCGCAACGCCGGCGACGAGCTGGAAGACCGTCTCGAAGGCATCCAAGGGGGCGTAGCGGCATGAACTATCCCATAGGCACCATAACCCCGAAGCAGTCGCCCATCTCGCGCGCCGACGGCGAAGGCAGCGTGCAGGTGAAGATGGACCCCACCGTGAAGATCGACGGGGCCAAGGTCTTCTCGGTCTACGGCAAGGGCGGCATCGGCAAGAGCACGACGTCCTCGAACCTCTCGGTGGCCTTCTCGATGCTGGGCAAGCGGGTGCTGCAGATCGGCTGCGACCCCAAGCACGATTCCACCTTCACCCTGACCAAGAGCCTGGTGCCGACGGTGATCGACGCGCTGGAGCAGGTGCAGTTTCACGCCGAGGAACTGCGCGTCGAGGACTTCGTCTATGAGGGCTACAACGGCGTGATGTGTGTGGAGGCCGGCGGGCCGCCGGCGGGCACCGGCTGCGGCGGCTACGTGGTCGGGCAGACGGTGAAGCTCTTGAAGGAGCATCACCTGCTGGAAGACACCGACGTCGTCATCTTCGATGTGCTGGGTGACGTTGTCTGCGGCGGTTTCGCCGCGCCCCTGCAGCACGCCGAGCGCGCGCTGATCGTCACCGCCAACGACTTCGACTCGATCTTCGCGATGAACCGTATCGTCTCGGCGATCAATGCCAAGGCGAAGAACTATGCGGTGCGGGTCGGCGGGGTCATCGCCAACCGCTCGGCGGGCACCGACGAGATCGACCGCTTCAACGCAGCCGTCGGCCTCAAGACCCTGGCGCATTTCCAGGACCTGGACGAGATCCGGCGCAGCCGGTTGAAGAAGTCGACCCTCTTCGAGATGGAGACGTCGCCCGGCCTGGAAACCGTGAAGCAGGAATACCTGCGGCTCGCCCAGGCACTCTGGGACGGCACCGAGCCCCTGGAGGCCCGGCCCATGAAGGACCGAGAAATCTTCGACTTCCTGGGATTCGACTGATGCTCAACGGCAGCTACCTGGAACGCCGCGGCGAGCTTCAAGCCTACTTCGACAGGACGGCGGTCGAGGCCTGGAAGAAGCTCACCTCCGATGCGCCGGTCGGGCGTATCCGCGCAACCGTAAGGGCAGGGCGGGACCGCATGCGCGACACCCTGCTGGCCTGGCTGCCGGAGGACCTGAGCGGGCGGCGCATCCTCGATGCCGGCTGCGGCACCGGTGCCCTGGCGGTGGCCGCGGCGGCGCGGGGCGCCGAGGTGGTGGCCGTCGATCTCTCGCCGACCCTTGTCGCACTGGCACGTGAAAGGGCATCCGCCGCACCAGGCACCGGTACCATCACGTTCATAGCGGGCGACATGTTGGACCCGGTCCACGGCGACTTCGATTACGTCGTCGCCATGGATTCCTTCATCCACTACCGCACCGCCGACATCGTGAAGATGCTGGAGCGTCTGGCGCCGCGGGTCAGCCGCTCCGTCCTTTTCACCGTGGCACCGCGCACACCGGCGCTGGCGGTGATGCACGGGGTCGGGCGGTTCTTTCCCAAGGGCAACCGGGCGCCCGGAATCGTGCCGGTGGGCGCGGGCCGCATGCAGCGACTGCTGGACCGTTCCGACGACTTGGCGGCCTGGCAGCGGCAGCGCAGCCAGCGAATCGACAGCGGCTTCTACATCTCGCAGGCGCAGGAGCTGGTCCGGCAATGAAGCGCTTCAACGCAGCCATGGTGGAGAGCTGGATGCGGGCCAGTCCGCGGTTCCTGCCCTTTGCCGACGCCGCGTCGAAGGAACTGCCGCTGGGCCGGCTGCTGCGGCTCTCCCTGTTCCAGGTCTCCGTCGGCATGGCGGTGGTGCTGCTGACCGGCACGCTGAACCGGGTGATGATCGTCGAGCTCTGGGTGCCGGCCTGGCTGGTGGCCCTCATGGTGTCCCTGCCGCTGGTCTTCGCGCCCTTCCGCGCGCTCATCGGCTTCAAGTCGGACACATACCGTTCCTTCCTTGGCTGGCGCCGCGTGCCTTACATCTGGTACGGCTCGCTGCTGCAGTTCGGCGGGCTGGCGATCATGCCCTTCGCCCTGCTGGTGCTCTCCGGCGACACGCGCGGCGGCTCCCCGGTCTGGGGCCAGTTCGGGGCGGCGCTCGCATTCCTTCTGGTGGGCGCCGGCATGCACACGACCCAGACCGCCGGGCTGGCGCTGGCGAGCGACCTCGCGAAGGACGAGAACCGGCCGCGGGTCGTCGCGCTGCTCTATGTCATGCTGCTGGTCGGCATGGTGTTCAGCGCGATCGTTCTGGGCGCGCTTCTCGACGACTTCAGCCCCAAGCGCCTGATCCAGGTGGTGCAGGGCGCGGCGGTTCTGACCATCGCCCTCAACATGATCGCCCTCTGGAAGCAGGAGGTGCGCGACCCCAAGCGTACCGCCCACCATCTGCCGCGTCCGACATTCAGCGATGCCTGGCGTGCCTTTATCACAGGCGGCCGGTCCAAGCGTCTGCTGGTTGCGGTCGCTCTGGGTGCTGCGGCCTTCAGCATGCAGGACATCCTGTTGGAGCCCTATGGCGGCGAGATCCTGCAGCTTTCCGTCGGCGCCACCACGACGCTGACGGCGCTGCTTGCCGGGGGTACCTTGCTCGGCCTCGCGTTGGCGGCCCGCCAGCTTTCCCGGGGACAGGACCCGCACCGGCTGGCCGGCTTCGGTGGCGTGATCGGCGTGTTCGCTTTCTCCGCCATCATCTTCTCCGCACCGATGGACTCGGCGCTGTTGTTCAGGGTCGGCACAACGCTCATCGGCTTCGGTGGCGGTCTCTTTGCGGTGGGGACCATGACGGCGGCCATGGCGCTGGCCCGCAACGGCAACAGCGGCATGGCCGTCGGCGCCTGGGGCGCCGTGCATGCGACGGCCACCGGGGTGGCCATCGCTCTGGGCGGGGTCTTGCGGGACTTCGTCGGCGGCCTGGCGCAGGACGGTGTGCTGGGATCGGCGCTGATGCACCCCGCCGTCGGCTATTCGGTTGTCTATCACCTGGAAATTCTTCTGCTGTTTGCGGCCCTGGTTGCCATCGGCCCCTTGGTGCGCCCAATCGGCGCACCGCAGGAGGAGCCGGAGGGCAAGTTCGGCATGGCCGAGATTCCCGGCTAGGGCCTTGAAGGGAGGTATGTGATGGAAATTGGTGCGATCACCGGCTACGTGGACGTCGCGCAGGTCGTCCTCTACGTCTTCTGGGCCTTCTTCTTCGTTCTCATCTATTACCTGCACACGGAGAACAAGCGCGAAGGCTACCCGCTGGAGAGCGATCACCTGGATCCGGCGCGGCGCAAGAAGATCAACGGGCTCACCCATCTTCCGGCGCCCAAGATCTTCAGGATGATGGACGGCTCCATCATCAAGGCGCCGGACCCGGCGCGGGCCGACCGGCGGCCGCTGGCTGCGCAGGCCACGGCCAACACCGGCGGCTCGACCATCGCGCCGACCGGCGAGCCGATGCTCGCCGAAATCGGCCCGGGGTCCTATGCCGAGCGCGCAAACACGCCTGATATGACCTTTGAGGGCGCGCCCAAGCTGGTGCCGATGCGCGTGGCAACCGACTTCCACGTGGAAGAGCGTGACCCCGATCCGCGCGGCATGACGGTCCTGGGCGCCGACGGCCAGGCCGCGGGCACGATCACCGACATCTGGGTCGACCGCGGCGAGTTCGTCATCCGCTTCCTGGAGATGGCAGTCGCCGGCACCGAGGGCAGAAGGGCGCTCCTGCCGATCGCCATGGTCGTCGTGGACGGCAAGAAACGCACCGTGAGCGTGGCCGCGCTGCTGTCAAATCAGTTCGCCGGCATCCCGGCGCTCGCCAATCCCGATCAGGTCACCCGCCTGGAGGAGGAGAAGATCTACGGCTACCTCGGCGCCGGCACGCTCTATGCCACGCGCCGGCGCGCGGAGCCACTGGTATGAGCCACGACGACTTCGCCTTCGAACCGGTCCCGGGCCTGCCGGAACGGCTGCCGCCCGGTGAGACCATGCTGTGGCAGGGCAGGCCGTGCTGGCGGGGCCTGGCTCTGCGTGTCTTCCATCTGCGCAAGGTTGCGGTCTACTTCGCTGTTCTGCTCGCGTGGCAGGGCACCGCTGCGGTCTATGACGGCGGGTCCGCCGCCGATGCGATGCTGGCAATGCTGACGGTCCTGCCCATCGCGCTCGCCGGTCTCGGCATCCTGGCCGGCCTGGCGCTGCTCTACGCGCGCAGTACGATCTACACCATCACCAGCCGGCGTGTGGTCATGCGCTTCGGCATCGCCCTGCCGATGACCGTGAACCTGCCGTACAGCAAAGTTGGGGCCGCGGCCCTGCGCCGGGGCGGCGACGGCAGCGGCGACATCCCGCTGGCGCTCAAGGGACCGGACAAGATCGCCCATCTGGGGCTCTGGCCCTTCGCCCGGCCCGGCCACTATCGCCGGCCCCAGCCCATGCTGCGCGCGCTGGCGGCACCGGAGGCGGTGGCCGGCATTCTCGCCGGCGCCCTCAAGGCGGACCACGGCGGCGGTGTGGTTCATGCGGTTGGTGTCCACCCGCCGGCAGCGCAGCAGGCGCCGGGCTTGGCCGCCGCGCAACACTAGAGAAGCCGGAGAAGAAGAGAAAGGAGCGCAGCCATGGCCCACCATCACGATCAGCCGGTGCCCCGCAGGGCTTTGATCGCCGCGGCCGCGCTCATCCTCTTCTCGATCGCAGCGGTTGCACTGGCGCGCCAGGGGCTGATCGGTCCGGCCGAGGTTGTGCAAGACATTCCCGTGGAGTCCCGCGACCTGCTGTTCGTCGACCGGCCGGACGGCCGCGTGGCGGTGCTGTCCGCCGAGACGGGCGAGACCGTCGCGGTCATCGGCTCCGGCGCCGACGGCTTCCTGCGCGGGGTGATGCGCGGCCTCGCGCGCGAGCGTCGCCAGCATGGCTTCGATGCGGAACAGCCGTTCCGCCTGCTGCGCCAGAGCGACGGCCGCCTCACACTGGTGGACCTGGCGACCGAGCGCCGTATCGAGTTGATCTCCTTCGGCCCCACCAACGCCAAGGCCTTCGCCCGATTCCTGCCGTCCTGGAGGCAAAACTCATGAGCCGCCTGATCCGCGTTTTCGGCGAAGCCTTCGATGTCGGCTGCACGGTGGACATCGAAAACACCTTCGACAGTTGTCACGCCCATGTGGAACTTGACGGCAATCTGCCGATCCATCCCGGTGACGCCGTGCGGGTTCAGGGCGATCCGGTCGTCGTGCCCTATGGCGCGAAGCTGACCCTGCGCCGCCGCGCCAGCGTCAGGCGTGCCGGTGCCCTGAAGCGCCTCTGGACACGGCTCAGCGGCAATCTTGAATGCCTCGATCTCTTCGAGGTCAGCTTTTCCTCAGGGAGCAAGCTATGACGATCGAAACCCTCTCCGTCACCTCGCAAGACACCATGGCGATGGCGCAGCAGAACACGGTGCTGAGCCCGCGCTTCTACACAACCGACTTCGACGAGCTCGACCGGATCGATGTCAGCCCGGTGCGCGGCGAATGGGACCAGTTGATCGCTGAGATGCGCGCCGACCCCAACAAGGGGCATTTCAAGCGCAACGAGAACTGGGAGGCCGTCCGCCTTGCGGATCTGCCCGAGGGGCTGCGCCAGGAGTTCGTCGACTTTCTCGTCAGCTCACTCACCGCAGAGTTTTCCGGCTGCGTGCTCTACGCGGAAATGAAGAAACGCGGCACCAACCCGGATATCTGCGAGCTGTTCAAGATGATGAGCCGCGACGAGGCGCGCCATGCCGGCTTCATCAACGACGCCCTGAAGGAGTTCGGCATCGGCGTCGATCTCGGTTTCCTGACCCGCACCAAGAAGTACACCTTCTTCAAGCCGAAGTTCATTTTCTATGCGACCTACCTGTCGGAGAAGATCGGCTACGCCCGTTACATCTCCATCTTCCGGCAGTTGGAGCGTCATCCCGACCTGCGCTTCCATCCGATCTTCAAGTGGTTCGAAAAGTGGTGCAATGACGAGTTCCGCCATGGCGAGGCCTTTGCTCTTCTCATGCGGGCCAATCCGCAGCTGCTGCGCGGCCACAACAAACTCTGGGTCAAGTTCTTCCTGCTGGCGGTCTTCGCGACGATGTACGTGCGCGACCACGCCCGGCCGGAGTTTCACAAGGCCCTGGGGCTGGACCCCACCGACTATGACTACCAGGTCTTCCGCATCACTTCAGAGATCTCAAAGCAGGTCTTCCCCCTGACCCTGGATCTGGACAGTCCCCGCTTCCGTGCCGGGCTGGAGCGGCTCCTGCGCATCAACCGCCGGCTTGCCGAGGCCAAACAGGCTGGTGGTCTTGCGGGCCGGCTGCGCGTCGCCGGTTTGTCGGCGGCAGCGGCGGCCACCTTCCTGCGGCTATACTTGGTTCCAGCCAAGGCCAACGTGCTGCCTCTGCACAGCCGGATGCAGCCGGCCTGGTGAGATAGGAACGAGACCGCTCATGGCAACCTATGGTCTTCCGGCTCTTGCGGCCCTTCTGGTCTGGTGGCTCAGCACCGGGGTGATCCTGATGCTGCAGCGCCTGCCGGAGCGGACCTACGGCTGGAGTTTCCTGGGCACGAGCCTTCTGGCCGCCATGGCGCTCTGCGTTCTGATCGTCACCGCCGCGCAGACCACCACGGCCTGCGCCTACTGGGCCTTCCTCTCCGGCGTCGTGCTTTGGGGCTGGCATGAGCTGGCCTTCCTCCAGGGCAGGATCACCGGTCCGCACAAGGGGGCCTGCCCGCTTGAGGCCAGCGGGCCGCAGCGCTTCGTCCTCGCCGTCCGCACGCTGCTCTATCACGAGCTGGCCATCCTCGCGACCCTCGGCCTCCTGGCAGCGGTGACCTGGAATCAGCCGAACCAGTTCGGCCTTTGGGTTTTTCTGGTCCTCTTCGTCCTGCGCCTGAGCGCCAAGCTCAACATCTTCCTCGGTGTACCCCATCTGAGCGAGGAACTGCTGCCGCAGCGCCTGGCGTTCCTGAAGAGCTACTTCGGGCGGCGGCCAATGAACAGCCTGTTCCCGGTTTCGATCACGCTGTCGACTCTCCTGGCGGCCTATGTTTTCCACGCCGCCTTCTCCGGCGATGCAGATGCTTTTGCGGTCACCGGCTATACCCTGGTGGGTGCGATGGTCGTTCTCGGAACCCTCGAGCACTGGCTCCTGGTTCTGCCCCTGCAGGACTCGGCGCTGTGGCGCTGGGCCTTGGGCAGGGACGAGACGATCCACAAAGACAAGACCAAGACCGCGGCCTCTCCAATCTCCGCGGTTCCGAGCGAAGGGAGGTTCCCATGAACTACGAAGCTTACCTGAAGAGCCGCCTGGACGGACTGGTTGACGAAGGGCGCTATCGCGTCTTCGCCAATCTGGAACGTCATGCCGGGGCCTTCCCGCGCGCCACCCACCGCCCGCAGGATTCGGATCTCGCCGAGGTCACGGTCTGGTGCTCCAACGACTACCTGGGCATGGGCCAGAACCGCCTGGTCATCGATGCCATGCACGAGGCGCTTGAGCGCTGCGGCGCTGGTGCCGGCGGTACCCGCAACATCTCCGGGACCAATTGCTACCATGTGCTCCTGGAGCAGGAGCTGGCGGACCTGCACGGCAAGGAGGCCGCGCTTCTCTTCACCTCCGGCTACGTGTCCAACTGGGCGGCACTGGGCACCCTTGCCTCGCAGATCCCTGACTGCCTGGTGCTTTCCGATGCGCTGAACCACGCCTCGATGATCGAGGGCATTCGCCACAGCCGGGCCGAGAAACGCATCTTCGCCCACAACGATCCGGAGGACCTGGACCGCAAGCTGCGCGATGCCGACCCGCAGCGGCCGAAGCTGGTTGCCTTCGAGTCCGTCTACTCCATGGACGGCGACATCGCGCCGATTGCCGAGATCTGCGACGTTGCCGAGGCGCACAACGCCATGACCTACCTGGACGAGGTCCACGCCGTCGGCATGTACGGCCCGCGCGGCGGCGGCATTGCCGAGCGCGAAGGCCTGATGGACCGGCTGACGGTGATCGAAGGGACGCTTGGCAAGGCCTTCGGCGTGGTCGGCGGCTACATCGCCGGCTCGGCGGCGCTCTGCGATTTCGTGCGCAGTTTCTCCTCCGGGTTTATCTTTACCACCGCCCTGCCGCCGGCGGTGGCTGCGGGCGCGCACGCGAGCATCCGCTACCTGAAGTCCAGCAGCCGGGAGCGCGATCTGCAGAAGCAGCGGGTTGCGGCCCTGCGCCGCCAACTCGACGGCGCTGGGATACCCCATATGCGCAACCCGAGCCATATCGTGCCCGTCATGGTCGGCGATCCGGTGCTCTGCAAGAAAATCAGCGATGAACTGATGGAAAGCTTCGGCATCTATGTCCAGCCGATCAACTATCCCACCGTGCCACGCGGCACGGAGCGGCTGCGGCTCACGCCGTCGCCGCTGCACAGCGCGGAGGAGATCACGGCGTTGGTCTCGGCGCTGTCCCGGATCTGGTCTTCTTATGGCTTGAAGACAGCCGCCGCATGAGGGCAATCTAAAGGGTCGCGCTCACTTTAGGACTCTGCAGTGCCTGATCACATCACGATCCCCGCGATCGCGGAGGACGAAAGCCTCTATCCTATCGAGAAGATCGAAGCGCACCGCCTTGGAGTTCTCCATCAGGCGGTGTCGATCTTCGTGTTCTGCGGGGCCGATCTGCTGGTACAGCGGCGGGCTGCCGGCAAGTATCATTGCGGCGGTCTCTGGGCGAACAGCTGTTGTTCCCACCCGCACTGGGGGGAAACCCTGCAGGACTGTGCCGAGCGGCGCCTGGGGGAGGAGCTGGGCCTCGCGCTGCCACTCACGCAGGTCGGCGCCATCGAGTACGCCGCCGGTGTGGGTAACGGGATGCGCGAGCACGAGCGCGTGGCGGTGTTTCACGCCCCGGCCGACCGGCAGACGCTGGACATCCGCCCGGACCACGAGGAGGTTTCGGAACTGCGCTGGGAAACCCCGCGGCGCCTGCATCGCGAGGCCACCGAACGCCCCGAGATCTTCGCACCGTGGTTCCGCATCTATCTCGATCGTTGGGACGAACTGGGTCTTTAGACCGGGACTTCGGCAATGGTCAGCGGCGCTTGGGACTAGTGGGGGCGGCCCTTCTTGCCCTGCATGAGACGCCCGGCGTGGTGATAGAGCCGGTAGAGGCCGGCGAGGGCCACCAGACCGAGCCCTGCCTGCGCGATGCCGAAGGCTGCGGTGACGATGCCGCGTGTCGTGCGATCGGCATCCGCAGGGTCCAGGGTCGCACTGGCGGCAGCGACGGTCGCACCGCCGGCGGCGGTCAACAGCCAGCCCAGAGCCATGACCCGGGTGGCCTTGTGCAGTCTGTCGGCCCTCAACTTGGCGGTCCGCCGACTCATGAACTGCTCCGGTTGAGCTGCCAGACGGCAAGGTTGAGGGCAGCGGCGAAGGTGACCCAGGCCAGATAAGGCACCAGCAGCCAGGCCGCCACAGGGTCGATGGGGTGGAAGATCAGGATGTTGGCGCCGATCGCGGTCCAGAGGCAGAGCACCTCCGCCATCGCCCAGTCCATCCGCTTCAGCCCGAAGAAGATCGCCGACCAGCCGGCGTTGAGGGCCAGTTGCACCGCATAGACCGCCATCGGCAGGAGGAGGGCGTCGGCCTCCGCCCGTTCCCAGACGCGCCAGCCGGCGATGGCAATCATCACGTAGAGCAGCGTCCAGCCGGCGCCGAACACCCAGTCCGGCGGAGTCCATCCCGGCTTTGCGAGTGCACGATACCAGTCGTCAGGCTTGAAGAGGGCGCCCGAGCTGGCCACCAGCATTACGCAGATCAGAAAGACGGCAAGTGACATTGGCGTCCCTGTTGGCGCATGTCGGTCGAGGGCTGCGCCGCAGCCCTTCTGCCGACAGCCGTTCAGCCCAACAAGCTAGCGCAGGACGCCGCAAGGTCCAGGGGAACAGCGCGCAGTCACCGCGCCGAATTGCCGCGGTGGCGGCAGGCTGTGCGCTTCCTCTTCGCCGTGTTAGGAAGATCTCATGTCCCGGCGCAAAGACAGGTCAGGTCTGGTGAGCGTGGCAAGGCCGTTGGTATGCCTGTGATTCGCGCCCTGCTTGGCGTTGCCGCCGCGCTCTTGGCGGGCCTGGCCCTCTGGCAACTCGAATCGGCCCGGCACGGGCTTTCCATTGCCGCGCTGAATGTCGGTGAAACGCCGGCGACGGTTTATCGCCTGCCAGACGTGCAGGGCCCTGCCGTGATCATCGCGCATGGCTTTGCCGGCTCGCGCCAGTTGATGGAAGCCTATGCCCTGACGCTGGCCCATGCCGGCTACGTCGCGGTCAGCTTCGACTTTCCCGGCCACGGCCGCAATCCCAATTCGATGACGGGGGATATCACCCGGATTGAAGGAACCACACGGCAACTGATTGCGGAGACTGCCGCCGTGATCGATGCTGCCGCCGCGCTCGATGCTGTCGAGGGTCCGGTGGTCCTGCTCGGTCATTCCATGGCGACCGATATTCTGGTGCGCCAGGCGGCCGTCGATCCGCGCGTCGCTGCCGTGGTCGCGGTTTCCATGTATTCCGAGGCCGTCACCGCAGCGCAACCGGCCCGGCTGCTGATGATCTCCGGCGCTTGGGAGCGGCATCTGCGGGCCGTCGCGCTGGAGACCCTGCACCTCGTGGACTCGCAGGCCGCCGAAGGGGAGACGGCAGTCAGCGGCGACGGCACGGTGGTGCGCCGCGCCGCCGTCGCACCGCGGGTCGAGCATGTTGGCGTGCTCTACAGCGCCGCTGCGCTCGAAGAAGCCCTGATCTGGGTAGACGCGGCTTCAGGCCGCGTTTCCGAGAGACGGGTCGCAGCCACGGGGCCGTGGATTGTGCTGCTGCTCGGCAGTCTCCTGGCGCTTGCCTGGCCGCTGGCGGCGCTGCTGCCCCAAAGCCCCCGTTCGCCGCAGAGCTTGCAAGGGCGAACCTTTGCCGTCGCCATCCTGCTGCCGGCTCTGCTGACGCCGCTGTTGCTCTATCCGGTGAGGCTGCAGCTCCTGCCGGTGCTGGTCGCGGACCATCTGCTGCTTCACCTTCTGGTCTACGGAGTGATCGGCCTTGCGGTGCTGCGTTGGCGCGGTGTGCATCTCGGCCCTCTGGCGGTGCTGCCGATTGTCGCACTGCTGGTCTTCGGCCTCGGTGTATTCGGGGTCGCGCTCGACCGTTACGCCGCCAGTTTCCTTCCCCATGCCGGGCGCCTGCCGATCATCCTCGCCCTGGCGCTGGGTGCGGTCCCCTTCATGCTGGCCGACAGTCTGGTAACCGAGGCGGGACGCGCGCCGGTCTGGCGCGGACTGGCGGCGCGGGCGGCCTTCCTCGCCTCGCTGGGCCTCGCCGTCGCCCTGGACTTCGAGCGGCTGTTCTTCCTTCTGCTGATCCTCCCGGTGATCGTTCTGTTCTTCCTGGTCTTCGGCCTGATGGGCCGCTGGGTCGGCCGGCGCAGCGCAGCGCCGCTGGCTTGCGGGCTCGGTCTCGGCTTAATCCTCGCCTGGGCGCTGGGCGTCAGCTTTCCCTTGGTTGCCGTCTGAGGTCCTCTCGGGCTCCCTCTTGGGAAAAAAAAGGGAGGCCGTTGCAGGCCTCCCGATGGAGCAAAGCGTCATCTGAGGGAATGTCAGATCATTGCACAGGCGCTCCAAGTTCCGGATGGTCCTCCAGGGCATTGGCGCCGTACATCGGTTTCGGGATGCCCTGGTGGCAGGTCGTGCACATGGCTTTGGGCGCGTCGCCCTCGGGGCCGAGCCGGTTCTCCGGCAGCGCCGATTGCAGCGGGATGAGGTACTCCTCGTTCAGGTTCTGAACCATCTCGATGCCGTGCCAGGCGGTCATGCGTTGCGGCGTGCTCTGCTCCCAGTCACCGAAGGCGCGGCTGTTGTGGCAATAGGTGCAGTTCACGCCCAGGCCCTCGGACATGTGGACCATGAGAGAGTAGGTGGATTCGGTCTTCTGGATGGACTCGCCGCCCTCGGTGGTCGGCAGGGCGGCAAGGGCGGCCACCCGGATCTCCACGTCGTCCTTGGTGAGATACCGCATCAGGGCGTCGTAGGGCAGCGAGGAATAGCCCGTCACCTCCACACCGAGGTTCTGGTTGTTCCGCCTGGCGGAGAAGCCGCCTGTCGTTTCCTTCTGGTGATCCTCCTCAACCCAGACATACTCCGGCACATGCTGGCCGCGGTGGCAGGTGAAGCAGTTCACCCCCGCACCGCCGACGTGGGTGTCCCATTCGGAGTTGATGGTCTGGGTCATCTGGATCATGCGGCGCGAAACAATCTTGGTGTAGACGTCGTCGGCGGCCAGGTTCTCCTCGTTGTGGCAGTAGGCGCAGCCCTCTTCCGGGGAGACCCAGGTGGTGATGGACAGCATCAGGTGGTCGAACTGATCCTGCGAGAGCGCGCCCAGAACCTGCACGTTCTCGTAAACCTCGCCGGCCGGCGGGCCGCCGGGCTCGACCCGCCCGTAGCTCTCCCAGACCTGGTTGCGCTCGGCGAGGTCGGCTTCCGTGCGCGGATTGTCGACCTGGACCATGCCGGTGCCGCGAAAGCCTTTCTGCGTGCTGTCGATCGGCGGGTGGTCCCAGTCCGACATCGCCGCCAGAACGAGGACGAAAACGAAGGGGATCGCGACTATCCATACGTCCTTCATGGTCAGTTCCCTCCCATTCCGGCCGGGTCGGCGGTGCTGCCGAAGACATCGGGATAGGGCGGCGCGATGCCGTGCTTGACGCCCCAGAGATACCAGTTGTCGACCACCGTCCCGGTCAACAGGATGCCGATGCCACCGGTCAGCGGGCAGAGCACCGCAAACCACCAGGCCCAGCGGTGGATCGATTCCATGGTGGCGTTGAAGCCCATGGTCCAGCGCCAGAACAGGGCCGCCCGCTCGGAGGCGGTGCCGCGGTCGACGATCTGCTCGATCTCGCGGTCGCCGCCGAAGCGGCTGACCGCCAGGATCGTCGCCCCGTGCATGGCAAAGAGCAGGGCCGAGCCATAGAGAAAGACGATCGAGAGCATGTGGAAGGGGTTGTAGAAAAGGTTGCCGTAGCGGATCGAGAAGGCGGCTGTCCAGTCGAGATGCGGGAAGATCCCGTAGGGCACGGCCTCCGCCCAGCTGCCCATCAGGATCGGCCGGATCAGGCCCAGCACGAAGAACAGCCAGAGCGCCGCAGCGAAGGCCCAGGCAATGTGCTTGCCCATGCCGAGCGCCTGGGCCCGGGTGTAGAGCCTGGCCCACCAAAGCAGCACGGAGGCCGACAGGAAAGCACCGGTCACCAGGAACCAGCCACCCTCCGCCATCGGCGGGAAGGAGAGTCCGTACTCAGGCGCCGGCGGGTCCAGCGACAGCCAGAAGAGCTGACGCACGAACTGGATCGGGTCCCAGCCGACGGAGGCCAGCATGTTCAGGCCGATGGTAACGAAGGCGATGGTGCCGCAGATGATGGACGCAACCCCGAGGCCCCCGAGGTAGAGCGGGCCGATCTGTGCCTCGCCGAACTTGCCGGCCCAGTAGGCCATCCAGGTCTTGTTGCCGCGCGTCCAGGCGCCGCTCTTGACCGGAACGCCGAGGTCGGGTGCGCCGTGAACCTGGACGTCGGTGAAGATGTTTTGATATTCGGGCATTGGTCCTACCCCCCTGTGCTCCAAATCGGCAGGTCAAGCCACCAGTTCCACCACGAGGGCCAGCCGGCGACCCAGAACGGGCCGCTGATGATGATGCAGACAGCGCTCCAGAAGCCGGCGGAGAGCGCCAGGAAGAGGCCGAGGCGGTGAATGCCGAGGGTGCCGATGGAATAGCCGATGGAATCGCGGAAGAACGTGTTCTCGTGCTCGGCGGTCTTGACCGGCTCGCCCTTCTCCGGGTTCGTGGCCGAGAGGATGAGGCCGCCGTGCAGCGCCAGTGCCAGGCAGGTGGTAAAGAAAAACGTTACGGCGATCATATGCGCCGGGTTGTAGTGAAAGTGCAGGTACTGGTAGCCGACGTTGGAAACCCAATCCAGGTGACTGAGGATGCCGTAGGGGAAGCCGTGCCCCCAGGCACCGAGCAGCACAGGGCGGATGACCACCAGCGAAAAGTACGCGAAGATCGCGACGCCGAAGGCGAAGGGAACGTGGTAGCCGATGCCCAGCTTACGGGCGATTTCCACTTCCCTGAGGGCCCAGGACCCGAAGGCGCCCAGCGCGCAGACCGTGATGACCTGCCAGAGGCCGCCCTCGGCCAGGGGTGCAAGCGCGAGGCCGTAAGAAAGATCGGGCGGGGCGATGTTGATGCGCCAGACGTTCCACGTCGGGCCGATGGCTGCACCGTAGAGGATCAGCACCGTTCCCAGGATCGAGAAGAATGCCGTGAGGACACCGAAAAAGCCGACATAGAACGGCCCGATCCAGAAGTCGAACAGATCGCCGCCGATCAGCGTACCGCCGCGGACGCGATACTTCTTTTCGAAATCGAGCATGGCCATGGTCAGAACCTCCAGACGCTGCGTCCCTCAAATCCCCTTTCGCGGGGTGGGCGCAGCGGGGGAACCGTCTCAGCGAGAGCGGGTTCCGCCCGCCGTCCCCATCATCGATGCGTCGTGGATCCGGGACCGGCTCGAAGGGGATGGCACCCGGTCCACGACGTCTCGATGCCTGCTTTCCTTTACGGATTCATCAACCAGTTGAATCGTTCCGTGCTGAGCAGGATGAAGTGAATCATCGCGGCCAGCGAAAACAGGAATACGCCTTGTACGACCATCACTCTGCGAGGGTCGAACATGAGCCAAATTCGCCACATTGCTCTCTCCTCCTATCCGATTAGGGATGACAGAGTGCTGGTAGCACTCGGCAGGATGTCCGAAGCGGAAGCAGCCATTTCAGGATGAAACCAAGGACGCCAGATCCAGGTGAGCAGATGCGCAACAACCGCAATTGCCACAAAGAGCCAGAGGCCTTGCATATAGTACTTATGGAACTCCTTCGCTTCGTCGGGGGTAAGGCCTGACAAACTCTCATGGTCGGCCATAGTCTACCTCCTCGATGATTGGCCTTGCGGCCGTTACCGCATAATCCCTACGCGGCCAGGGCCCCCCACCGGGATGACCCCGGCATGGTGGTTCGGACGCCCCGAAGGTGGGGCGAATTCCTATGAATGATCGCTGCGTACCAAGGCGTGCGGCATCCGAGAGCCTTGCCGCTGGCACCAGTGTTGTCTGAACTTTCTTCATGCCGCCGTGCCCTCCACGACAGAGAGGCGGGCGCGGTCGAGGCAGGCAGTGGTGACCTCCTCCAGTCCAGCGACGCGGGCCTGTTTCTCTGCTGCGTCGCGCAGACGTTTGGCTGCCGAGATGCGGGTGAGCACGGGGTGCTTTTCCAGCAGGCGCGACAACGCGGTCTGTGCATCGGCCGTCCAGGGCAGTGCGCGGTGCAGGCGTGCCGGCGTCGCCTCTGCACGGTCGAGGTCGCTGCCGAGCGGCAGGATGTGGAAGAGCGCATCGAAGAGCGCGTTGCAGACCTCCTGCACCAGGTAGGTCGCGCCGGCATAGCCCATGAAGGGGGTGCCGGTGTGGCGGCGGATGATGGTGCCGGGGAAGGAGGCGGGAATGAAGATCGCCCGGCCTCCGGTCTCGGCCAGGTACATGCGCTCGTTGTAGCTGCCGAAGAGCACCAGCGGTGTCTTGTCCTGCACCGTCTTGCGGATGACCTCGTTGTCGGGCTTCTTGCCGGCGCTGCGCTGGAAGGCGAAGGTGCAGGGCAGGCCCAGGTCATACTCCAGAAAGTTTCTGAGCCCGCGCGTATAGGTCTCGTTCGCGACGATCGCGAAGCTTGCGGTGCCGAAAAAGTCCTGGGTGACGGAGCGCCAGAGATCCCAGACTGGCTTGATGGTCGTGTGTTTCTCGCGGCGGATGAAAGGCTCGGGATCGAGACCCAGCAGTTCGCCCAGGCTGCGCAGAAACTTGGTCGTGCTTTCCACACCGATGGGGGCCTGCAGATAGGGCCGCTCCAGGGATTCGCAGAGCATGCGCCCGAACTCGCGGTAGAGGCAGACGTTCACCTCCGCATCGACCAGGCGCGGGATTTCGCTCAGATGGCTGCCCAGCGGGAAGACCTGGTTGACCTCGGCGCCGATGCCTTCGACCAGGCGCCGGATCTCCGCCAGGTCGGAGGGCATGTTGAACATGCCGTAGCTGGGCCCGATGATGTTGACCCGCGGCTTGGCGCCCTCAGGCAGTGGCTTGGCCTTGGGCGGCCTGCCTTTGCGCGCGCCGTACTCCGACCACAGCCAGGAGAGGGCGCGGTCGGCACTCTGCCACTGGTCCTCGTCGATGGTGCGCGGCAGGAAGCGCTTGATGCCGGTGCCCTCCGGCGTCACACCGCCGCCGATCATCTCGGCGATCGAGCCGGTGACGACGACGGCCGGCAGGTCCGGGTCCAGGGCCTTGTGGGCCCGGCGCATGGCGTTTTCCGTGCCGGTCTGGCCCAGTTCTTCCTCGGCCAGCCCGGTCACCACGATGGGCAGTTCATGGGGCGGCAGGCCGTCGGTGTAGTGCAGCACCGAGGTGACCGGCAGGTTCTCGCAGCCGACCGGTCCGTCGATGATCACCTGCAGCCCCTTGATGGCGGTGAAGACATAGACCGAGCCCCAGTAGCCGCCGGCGCGGTCGTGATCCTGGATCAGCATCCGATCGCTCCCTCGACCTTGTCGGTCTTTGCGCTTTTCTGGGCGTCGGCCTTGATCCGCCGCGCGCTGTTCTTTTTGCGGAAGGCCTGCTGGTCCGGCGGGACGTCTTCCCAGATGCCGGCGTTGTCGCCCTCGCCGACGTCTTCGAAGAAGGCCTTCATGCGGTCGAAGCGGGGCTTGTTGGCAATCGCGCCGTTGATGAGCTGTCCCAGAACGCCGGCACCGGCGACACCCATCAGCGGGCGCGCGGAGATCAGGTTGGTGAAGTAGAGCGCCGGGATCGTCTCTTCCTTGGCCTTCTGGACCACCGGCGTGGTCCCGATGGCGAGATCCGGTCTGAACTCGGCGACGGCGGCCAGGTCCTGCTCCAGGGAGGCGCGGAAGTTCACCTGCACGCCATGGGCCTGCAGCCAGTCGCGGTCGCTTGCCGACCACGGCGTCGATGGGCAGGCGGTGCCGACGTAGCGCACCTCGGCGCCGGACTCGATCAGCAGGCGCGCCACCAGAAGTTCGGAGCCTTCGTAGCCCGAGAGCGTGATCCGCCCCTTGATGGGCGTGGTGGCGAGGGCCGCGGCGATGGCCGGGAGGGCCTCGTTCTTCGCGGCCTCCACCTTCGTTCTGGCGATCCCGCAGCGTTCACCGATGGCATCCAGCCAGGCGGCGGTCCCGTCGTAGCCGACCGGCGCGGAGCCGATGATCGCGCGCCCGGCGGCGGTGAACTCGCGGCAGGCGCTGGTATAGAAGGGGTGCAGTGCCGCCACGGCAGCGCAGTCGAGAGCGCCGTAAAGCTCCCGCCACTCGCGGGTCGGGACCACCGGTCCGGCCGCCAGCCCCATGGGTGCCAGCATCTGGCCGATGGTGACCGGGTCGGCCGGAAAGACCTCGCCCAGCAGGGTAATTGTCGGCTTGTCCCTGATGCCGCCGCGCGGCGCCTGCACCGGGCCCTGCTCCGCCTCGGTCCGGGCGTACTTCAGCATGGCCCCGGCAAGCACGTCCTTGGCCTCCGCATGGGTCGGAACGCCGAAGCCCGGCACGTCGATGCCGATGATCCGCACGCCGTTGATCTCCTTCGGCAGCATCTGCAGGGGAATGCCGGAAGCCGTCGGCACGCAGAGATTGGTCACCACCACCGCGTCATAGAGATCGGGGTCGGCAAGCTTGTGCACCGCATCGCGGATGTCTTCGTAGAGCTTGCCGGTGACCAGCGTTTCGGAGTTGAAGGGCACGTAGCCGACGCTGCGCCTGGCGCCGTAGAAGTGGGAGGTGAAGGTGAGGCCGTAGACGCAGCAGGCGGAACCGCAGAGTACCGAGGCCGTGCGCCGCATGCGCAGGCCCACGCGCAGGGAGCCGAAGGCTGGGCACATGCTCTGCGGTTTGTCGTGCGGTCCTTGCGGATAGTCCTTCGCGTATTGGTCCAGCACCGCGCTCTTGCCGGCTTTTTCGGCGGCGGCGCGCATCTTCTCGGCCCCGCCATGACAGCCGCCTGCGCTTTCCGGAGTCTGCGGTTCCGGATCGGCGGTGGTTCTGGCGGTGGCAGTCTGATCGATGGTCATGGCGGTGTCGTTCGGGAAGGGCCTGTCTGCGTCCT
Source organism: Rhodospirillales bacterium BBD 1991-14 (assembly GCA_001657395.1). GTDB lineage: Bacteria > Pseudomonadota > Alphaproteobacteria > Kiloniellales > Kiloniellaceae > Pelagibius. Next base: position 766,473 of record LYSY01000002.1, read on the forward strand.
CGGGCGGGCGTCAGACCTTTTCGTAGATAACCTCCAGGGAGTCCTTGCGCAGGGTGGCGGCGGAGGCACACATGTCTTCAAGCCTTGCCGGCTGCAGCACCACGTCGCGCCCGGTCTCCTCGCTGGAGAACAGACCGAGAAGTCCGTCCTGGGAGAGCGGCTGAGGCTGCAGCGGCGGTGCCTCGGCGACATTGGTGGCAAGCTCTTCGAAGAGGCCGCCCCATTCACTCTCAGGCATGCCGATGATCTCGTAGTTCGCGCTCTTGCGCCGGATGTCCTCGTTGGCGGGAATGGCGGAGAGCACGGGGATGTCGACGGCTTCGCAGAAGGCCGCCGCCTCGCCGGTGCCGTCGTCCTTGTTGATCACCATCCCGGCGACCCCGACGTTGCCGCCCAGCTTGCGGAAGTACTCGACCGCCGAGCAGACGTTGTTGGCGACATAAAGCGACTGCAGGTCGTTGGAGGCGACGACGATCACCTTCTGGCACATGTCCCGGGCGATGGGCAGGCCGAAGCCGCCGCAGACCACGTCACCCAGGAAGTCGAGGAGCACGTAGTCGAAGTCCCAGTCGTGGAAGCCCAGCTTCTCCATGAGCTCGAAACCGTGGATGATGCCGCGCCCGCCGCAGCCGCGGCCCACTTCGGGGCCGCCAAGCTCCATGGCGTAGACGTTGTCGCGCACGAAGCAGACATCGCCGATGGCGACGTCCTCGCCGGCGTCTTTTTTGCGGCTGGAGGTTTCGATGATGGTGGGCACGCTGCGCCCGCCGAACAGCAGCGACGTCGTGTCGCTCTTGGGATCGCAGCCGATCAGCAGAACCTTCTTGCCCTGCTGGGCCATCATGTAGCTGAGGTTGGAAAGCGTGAAGCTCTTGCCGATACCGCCTTTTCCGTAGATGGCGATGATCTGGGTTTCCTTGGTGGGGACGGCTGTGGGCACCGGGGTGGGTTCGACCTTCGCCTCGGCTCTCAAGGCAGCGACCATGTCGTCGCGGGCGTTGGCGTCTGCGCGTTTGACAGCATTCTTGATCGAGCTCTTGGCCACACTGCGGTCCGTCATTTGCTTCCACTCCAGTCCAAGAGCATTTTCAGGCAGGCCGGATCGTCGAAAGCCGTGCGATAGGCCTGCTGTGCGCGGTCATAGGGTGCGCGGTGGGTGACGAGATCGCCGAGGGCGAGCTTTCCGTCCTCGAGCAGCGCCTTCACCGCCGCCAGGTCGTCCGGTTGCCACTCCGCGGCGATGCGCAGCCGTGCTTCGCGCATGAAGGCCGGCGGAAAGGCGAAGGACGGACGCGCCTCGTAGAAGCCGGCCAGGACGATCTCCCCGCCCGGCGCCAGATGCTGGACCAATCGGTCGATCAGGCCGGCGTCGCCGCTGACGTCGTAGATGGTGCGGTAATCCCGCCGCTCGTCTTCGTCAGGGTCGATAACCGCGTAGCCGTCGGCATCGTTGCGGCGCTCCGGCTTTGTCTCCCAGACCGTGGGTGCGGGTCCGCCTGCGGCCAGGGTCAGGCGCGCCAGGATGCGGCCGAGCACGCCATGGCCGACGATCAGCTCGGGCAGCGCTGTGCCGGCGCTGCGCCCGGCAAGCGCGTGCTGCGCGGTGGCGGCCAAGGCCAGCAGAACGCCGCTCTCGCCGAGGCCACGGTCGATGGCGACCGCGCGCTTTGCCGGCGTGACCAGCCGTCCCGCCGTTCCGCCGAACAGGCTGCGCATGTCGGGATGACACTGTGCGCCCGGCACGAAGACAAAGCTGCCGGGTCGCTTGTCCGCCTCCGGACCGGCCTCCACCACCTCGCCCACGGACTCGTAACCAGGGACCAGCGGGTAGCCCATGCCCGGGAAGTCCGGCATGCGGCCGGACCAGAGCAGCCGTTCGGTCCCCGTGCTGATGCCGCTCCACCTGATGTCGACAACGACATCCGCCGCCTGGGGCGACGTGAGGGGCAGCCTTCTCAAAGCGAGGTGCTGGGGGGCTTCCAAGACGACCGTGGCGGCTTCCATGAGGGACCCCGTCGAAACGCCCGCAGGAGCCTGCGGGCCCTGATCCTGTTCTGCTAATGTGTCAGTGTAAGATGACAAATATAGTTGTCAACTTTAATTAACATCTCTCGTGTCACGGCCGGGCGAGAATCAGGCGTGCAAGATCCGGCATCGGGCCGGGCAGGGCCGTGATCCGGCCGAACCCGGCCTGCCGCAGCAGCGCGCCATGCGCGTCCGGACTGCGGATCTCTCCGGGCCCCATGGCCAGCAGATAGAAGCTGAAGTAGGCATCGGCGATGCGTTCGCCGGCGGGACGGCCGGACATCGGCTCGGCGATCAGCAGGCTGCCGCCTTTGTCCAAAGCCGCGCGGCAGGCCTTGAGCAGCGTCAGCACCGTGGCGTCGTCATGGTCGTAGACGACGCGCACCAGGGTGATGAGGTCGTGCCCGGACGGCAGCGAATCCGCCGTGAAGTCGCCGCCGATGCAGCGCAGGCGGTCGCCAAGCCTTTTGTGGGCCATGCGGTCAGCCGCTGCCGTGGCCACGGGCGGCAGGTCGAAAAGCGTGAGGGCCGCGCCCGGCGCGGTCTGCGCCACGTGCTCCAGGAAGGTTCCGGTGCCGCCCCCGACGTCGAGGATGCGGCGGTACCTGCGAAAGGGAAAGCCGCGCGTGACCGCCTCGGCGATCATCGCCTGCGAGACCGCCATCAGGTCGCTGTAGGCCTGCACGGCATCGGGCGCCGGCGCGTCCGCGCCGGTGCCTTCGACATAGGTCCAGTAGCGGCCGATCTGCGTCGGCGGGGCTTCGCCGCGCAGCAGCGCCAGAGGATCGGCGAGGTCGCCGTAGAGCAGCCTGTGGTGGCGGATCATCGCCACGGCACCGGGGTTGCCGGCCAGCGCCGCGCCGCGCAGGCCGAGGCCAAAGCGTCCCCGGCTGCGGGGCGCCGCGAGGCCGAGTGCGGCGGCCGCCTGCAGTAGCCGGCGCAGGGCGGGCTCCGGGAGACCGCTGTGCCGCGTCAGCTCTTCCGGTCTGCGGGGACCGGCCCGCAGGGCTTCCAGCAGGCCCGCAGTGACAAAGGCATAGAGCACTTGAGAATAGACGAACCCGGCGCAGAGGTCGAAGAGGCCGCGCATCTGCTGGCGGGCCAACGGCCGGGTGAGAGGAAAGCGCCCCGCCCAGGCCTGGAGCCGCGGCGAAGCGGCAAGCCGCGTGACTGCTTCGCGCAGGCGGTCCCCCAGGGTCAGCGCCAGGGTGGGCGGCGGCGTGTCCGGCCAGTCTTGGCTGTTCGCCTCGTCGCTGTCGGCCATCCACATGGCGCAGCCATCGCTCAGGCGGCGCTCTGTGCCAGCTCGGCCGGCAGGAAGCGCTTCGACTCCGACTCGATCAGCTTGCGTAGCGTGGCGGCGCCCGGGCTTGGCGGAATCGACTCGACGGCGTCGTGCAGAAGCTGCTTCAGATGCTTCACCGCGCCCTCGAGCCCGTGATACATCACCGCGTTGGGCCGGTTGAAGCTGGCGTCCTGTCCGGTCGGCTTGCCCATGGCCGCGGCGCTGCCGACCACGTCGTGAATGTCGTCGGCAACCTGGTAGGCTTCGCCCAGGCGCTCGCCCAGCATGCGCCACAGCGTGGCGTCGCCGCCGGCGGCGACGGCGCCGGTTTCGGTGGCGGCGGCGAACAGAGAGCCGGTCTTGGCGCGCTGGTAGTCGGCCAGGATGGCATCGGGTTCCGATTCCCAGGCCTGGCCGGCGACGATGCCGAAGGGCATGCCGACGGAGCCCGAGACAATGCGCAGCAGCGCGGCGGCGCGCTCCGGCGCCTGGGCGATGCGGTGCGACAGGACCTCGAAGGCGAGGACAATCATGGCGTCGCCGGCCAGCACCGCAATGGGCTCGCCGAAGGCGCAGTGCACCGAGGGCTTGCCGCGCCGGGTGGCCGCGTCGTCGAAGCAGGGCAGGTCGTCATGCACCAGCGAGGCACAGTGCAGAAGCTCGATGGCGATGGCAGCAGCGGTCGCGGTCTTCGGATCGTCGTCGCCGCAGCTTGCGGCCACCGCCAGGCAGAGCTTGGGGCGGATGCGCGCCCCGCCGGGAAAGACAGCGTAGCGCATGGCCTCGGCCAACTGCGGGGGTGCCCCCTTTTGCCCGGCCCGCCCGAGAGCCGCCGTCAGGGCGCCTTCGATACGCTTTTCCATTTTCATGGCATCCCTCCCGCTTTGCCGTGGTGCCGGGCTGGGTCACCCGTCCAGGCAAATTGTCGTGGAAAAGTGTCAGAAAAACCATACACTAATAATGTCAAGTTTCAATGACAAAACCGAAAGCCAGAAATATGGACGCCCGGCGCGCGGTGGTCATCGGAGCAGGGATCGGCGGTTTGGCGGCGGCGCTGCGGCTGGCCGCCGATGGCCGGGCGGTGACGGTGGTCGAACGCGCCGCCGGGCCGGGCGGCAAGATGCGTGCGGTTTCCGTGGGGGACAGCCGCTTCGATGCAGGCCCGACGGTCTTCACCATGCGGTGGGTCTTCGAACGGCTCTTCGAAGCCGCCGGGCTGGCGCTGGACGACCATGTCCGTCTGCGTCCTGCCACCACCCTGGCGCGCCATGCCTGGCAGGACGGCGCGACCCTTGACCTCTTCGCCGACAGGCAGCGCTCGGCCGAGGCGATTGGCGCCTTTGCCGGCGCGCGGGAGGCGCGCAACTATCTGCGCTTCTGCGACGACTCCGCGGCGGTCTTCCGCCTGCTGAAGGACAGCTTTCTCTGCCAGCCCCGGCCCAATCTCGGCCGTCTGGTCCGCGCCTTCGGGCGCGCCGGTTTCGCGTCGGTCGGGCGCCTGCAGCCCTTCGGCACGCTGTGGCGGGCCCTGAGCCGGCAGTTCGACGATCCGCGCCTGCAGCAGCTCTTCGGGCGCTACGCCACCTACTGCGGCTCCTCGCCTTTCGAGGCGCCGGCGACCCTGATGCTGGTGGCCCATGTGGAACAGGACGGCGTCTGGTACGTCGAGGGCGGCATGCACGTCCTCGCCGGCGGTCTCGCGGCGCTGATCGAGCAGCAGGGCGGAACGCTGCGCTACCAGAGCCAGGTTGATGAGATTGTGATCGAACGCGGGCGGGTGGCTGGCGTCCGCCTGCAGGACGGGGAACACCTGCCCGCCGATGCGGTGATCATGAACGGCGACTGCGCGGCGCTCGCCGCCGGTCTGCTCGGGCAGGCGGTGCGCTCCGCCGTCGCGCCGCGGCCCCGTACGACACGCTCGCTGTCGGCCGTCACCTGGCTGTTGGAAGCGCGGGCCAGCGGCTTCCCGCTGCTGCGCCACAACGTGTTCTTCTCCAGCGACTATGCCCGCGAGTTTCGCGAGCTTTTCAGGCAGCACCGGCTGCCGGGCGAGCCCACGGTCTATGTCTGTGCGCAGGATCGCGGGGATGAGCCGAAGACCGGCGCCGGCGACGCGGAACGTTTGTTTTGCCTGGTCAACGCGCCGGCGGTGGGCGACCGCGGCGGGCCCGAAAAGGCGGAGATCGAAGCATGCGAAAACCAGACCTTCTCCCTGCTGCGCCGTTGCGGGCTGGCGATCGAACGCGATCCCGACCGCAGCGTCGTGACGACGCCGCAGGACTTTCACCGCCTCTTTCCGGCAACAGGGGGCGCGCTCTACGGCCGGGTGTCGCACGGCTGGAAGGCGTCACTGCAGCGGCCGGGCTGCCGCACGGCGATCCCCGGCCTCTATCTGGCGGGGGGCAGCGTGCATCCGGCACCGGGGGTGCCGATGGCGACGCTCTCCGGCCTTATGGCGGCGGAGAGCTTGGTCGCGGACCGCGCTTCGATCCGCCGGTTCCGCAGGGCGGCTACGTCTGGTGGTACCTAGACGCCTTCAGCGATGACGGGCGCTACGGGCTGACCATCATCCTCTTCATCGGCAGCGTGTTCTCGCCCTATTACGCGGCGGCGCGGCGGCGCGGGGCCGGCGACCCGCGCAATCATGTGGCCGTCAACGTCGCCCTCTACGGCGGTGCCGAGCGCCGTTGGAGCATGACCGAGCGCAACAGCGCCGCGCTGACGGCAAGTTCCGACCATCTGCAGATCGGACCCAGCGCGGCGCGCTGGGACGATGATGGCCTGACCATCCGGCTCGACGAAGTGGCGGTGCCGATGCCGCGCCGCATCCGCGGCACGGTGCGCCTGATGCCAAGCCAGGTGACGGGTCAGTGCTTCACGCTGGATCCTGCAGGGTGCCACCGCTGGTGGCCCATCGCGCCCCACGCCCGTGTCGAGGTCGCCCTGGAAACGCCGGCGCTGACGTGGTCGGGCGACGGCTACTTCGACAGCAACGAAGGCAGCGAGCCCTTGGAGGCGGGCTTTGCCCGCTGGACATGGCTGCGCGCCCACCTCGCGGACCGGTCGACCGCCCTGCTCTTCGAACCGCTGTGCCGGGACGGCACGCAGGAGCTGACGGCGCTGACGGTTGCGCGCGACGGCGCCATCGCACCCTTCCAGGCGCCCGAACGGGCGGTCCTGCCGGGCACGCTCTGGGGCATTTCAAGAGAAACCCGGGCAACGGGGGAGGGCACTGCAAAGGTGGTCGCCACCCTGGAGGACACGCCCTTCTATGCGCGTTCGCAGGTGTCTCTGGACCTGCTGGAACCGGCGGTCCCCGCGATGCACGAAAGTCTTTCGCTGGATCGTTTCGACAGCCGCTGGGTCCAGCTGCTGCTGCCCTTCCGCATGCCGCGCCGGGCGCGCTGAGCGGGCTCAGCCCGCCGGTCTCAGATCCGCGCGCTCGCGGTTCAGGCGCCAGATGGCGCGGTTCAGGACCCAGGCGAAGCTCACCCAGAGCAAATAGGGCACCAGCAGCCCGGCCGCCCAGGCGGAGACCGGATAGAACACCGTCATGGTCGCCAGGATTGACAGCCAGAGTGCGGTCATGTCGGCCAGTGCGAGGCCCGGCCGCCGCAGCCCGAAGAAGCAGTAGGACCACAGCGCGTTGAAAACGAGGTGGACGGCATAGACCGTCAGCGGAAACCAGGTCTCTCCCGCCGGCGCGCTGGTCCAGACCAGCCAGCCGGAGACCGCGATCATGCTGTAAAGCACCAGCCAGACCGGCCCGAACAGCCAGCCCGGCGGACGCCAGGACGGCTTGTGCAGGTCTTCGTACCAGGGCCCGGCACGAAAGATCGCGCCGCTGGAAGCCGCCAGTAGACAGGCGAGGGCGAAGAGCGGCAGGGCGGCGTCGAGGGACGGCATGGGCGAGGCGTTTCCTCTATACGGTACCCGCGTTCACGTCCCGCAGGCGGTCGCGTTGCTTCAGCTTCATAAAGAGGCCGAGCACCCACTCGGCGCGCGACTCCGCATCGGGGTCGCGGGCCTCCGGGTCGTCACGGGCGCTGCGCGTGGCGGCATCGACCAGGAACGCCGTTGCCGGCGTAGCGGACTGCGTTGCACGTCGGCGCAGGAAGGGGGATCCCGCCAGCGCCTGGACGACGAGCGCAGCCTTGCGCCGGCGCGACACGACGGCTCTCTGGTTGAGGGAGTCGAAGCCATTGGCGGCGACCACGCTGCCGATTTCGGCATAGAGCCGACGGGCCGCGTTGATCGCGGGCCGGCAGCCGGCAGGCAGGCCGGCGATGCCCGGTGCCGCGCGGACGTAAAAGACATCGGCTTCGCGCAGCAGCCTGGCGATGACCTCTGCCAGGGCCGGACTCATCGCCGGTGCGGCAAGGAAGGCCGCCGGATCGATCCCTGCCTCGACGAGCCAGCGGCGCGGCAGGTAGAGGCGGCCGGCGCGGGCGTCGTCGCCGACATCGCGGGCGATGTTGGTGAGCTGCATGGCGAGGCCGAGATCGCAGGCCCGCGCCAGGGTCTCCGGATCCCGCCCGTCCATCAGACAGCTCATGATGGCACCCACGGTGCTGGCGACCCGCGCCGCATAGGCGTGGAGATCCTCGATGGTTTCGAACTGGCGGCCGCGGTCATCCCATTCCAGACCCTCGATCAGCGCATCGAAGAGCGCGCGCGGCAGCCGGTGGTGGTCGACCACGTCGGCCAGCGCCCGGTCGGAGGGATGGTCGAGGGGGCGGCCCCGGTAGACCGCGCTCAAGCGCCGTCTCAAACCGGCAATCGCATCGGCGCGGCCGCCGGCAAGGTCGACCTGATCGTCGGCCAGCCGGCAGAAGGCGTAGATCGCATAGGCCGGGTCGCGCAGTTCCCGCGGCAGCAGCAGCGAGGCGGCGAAGAAACTGCGGGAGCCCTGGCGGATCAGCCGGCGGCAGACCAGCCGGTCTTCAAAGCTGGCGTAGCGCCACTCAGACCAGGGCGCTGGCATGGGGAACCACCTTGTCGAGCACGCGCGCCGAAGCGATGACGCCGGGGATGCCGGCTCCGGGATGGGTGCTGGCACCGACCATGTAGAGCCCCTCGATCTCCTCGCTGGCGTTGTGGGGGCGGAACCAGGCGCTCTGCCAGAGCAGCGGCTCCGGCCCGAAGCCGGCGCCGAGGTAGGAGTTGTAGCGGGTGGCAAAGTCCTGCGGCGTCATCATCCTTGATGAGACGATGCTCGCGCCGAGCCCGGGCATGATCGTTTCCTCGAGACGCTGCTCGACGCGCCGGCGGTAGGCTTCGGCCTGCGCCTGCCAGTCGCAGTCGGCCTCCAGATGCGGCACGGGGGAGAGCGCATAGAAGGTGTCGCAGCCGGGCGGCGCCAGCGCCGGGTCGGTCGCCGTCGGACGGTGCAGATAGATGCTGAAGTCCTCGGCCAGGGTCTTGTTCTTGAAGATGTCGCGCAGCAGGCCTTCGTAGCGCGGCCCCAGCACCATGGTGTGATGCTTGATGGCGGGAAACTGCCTGTTGGTGCCGAAGTACCAGACGAAGAGGCCCATCGAGTACTGGGTGCGCCGCACCTTGGCCGGCGTCCAGCGCCGCCGCTTCTGCGGCAGCAGCTTGGTGTAGGTCCAGGGTGCGTCGGCGTTGGAAACGACGATATCGGAGTCGATGCGCTCGCCGCTGGTCAGCTCGACGCCGGTGGCGCGCCCTTCGGTGGTGAGAATGCGCCCGACCTCCGCATTGAAGCGCAGGCTGTTGCCCTGGCCGCGAATCAGGCCGGCCAGGCCTTTCACCACCTCGCCGGTGCCGCCCATGGCGAAGTGGACACCCCATTCCCGCTCCATGTGGTTGATCAGGCAGTACATCGCCGTCACCGAGAAGGGATTGCCGCCGATCAGCAGCGGATGAAGGCTGATGGCAATGCGCAGCCGCGGATCGCGGATGTAGCTGGAGACCAGGCCGTAGACCGTCCGGTGCCCGCCCAACAGGGCGATCTTCGGCACCGCGCGCAGCATGGTCGCGAAGGACGAGAAGGGAACGTCCGCAAGCACGCCGAAGCCGTAGTCGTAGATCTTCTTGCTTTGCTGCATGAAGCGTTCGAAGCGCGGCACGTCGTCGGGGGAGAACTTGGCGACCTCGGCGCGCATGGCTTCGGCATCGCCGCTGTAGGTGAAGACCGAGCCGTCGTGAAAGCGGATATCGTAGAAGGGCGAGAGCGACTTCAGTTCGATGTCCTGATGGAGATCGCGGCCGCAGAGCGCCCAGAGCTCTTCCAGCAGCCAGGGCGCGGTGATGATCGTCGGCCCCGAATCGAAGGTGAAGCCGTCCTGGCGGTAGACGTAGGCGCGCCCGCCCGGCGCGTCCAGCTTCTCCAGGACGGTGACGCGGTACCCTCTGGCGCCCAGGCGGATGGCGGCGGCGAGCCCGCCGAAACCGCTGCCGATCACCACGGCCTGCGGCCGGCGCAGGGCGCCGGGGGCTTCGGTCCTCGGTCGATCCAGGTACGTCAACATTTGTTGACATTAAAACCTGTAAAGTATTTTTGCGCAACGGCTCAGTGACCGCCGGGACGCGTTCAGACCTAGCGCTTTCAGGTCGCGGGCTGGGCGTTCGTCTCCAATACGGCCTCCGCTGCCGCCAGGATCTCGGCGGCAACCTCTGCCGGGCTTTCCTCGTGGGCGAGGTGGCCCAGGTCCCTCAGCCGCAGGACCGTCCCGTCCGGCACCCGGCGGCGCACCGTTTCGGCGCCTGAGGGCGGCACCGCCAGGTCGTTCTCGCCGACCATCAACACGATCCGCCGGGTCAGCTTCGGCAGGGCCGCGTTCAATGAGTCCAGATCCCAGTTCGCCATCATTCCAAGCGATCCGGAGACGTGCACCGGATTGCGCAGCAGCCGGCCGTAGAGCGCGATACCCCGGTCGTCCAGCTTTGAGCCGGTCTGGGTGATCAGGCGCTTCACCGCGTGGCGGTCCGCCATCGCGGCGAAGACCCGCGGCGTCAGCGGGTTGAGAAAGAGGGCGCGAGCCAGCAGCGGAAAAAGGATTCCGGAGGACCCGGGAAAGGGCAGCCAGGCGCCGTTCAGGCTGACCAGCAACGCCGGATCGATGGCCTTGTCGAGGCAGAGCCGAGCGGCAATGGCAGCGCCCGCCGAGTGTCCCACCACCACCGCGGGCCTGACATCCAGGGTCTTCAGCAGTCCAGCCAGGGCTTTCGCCATACCCGGCAATGCGAGGCGGTGGCGCGGCGGCATGGCGGTGAAGCCGTGGCCGGGCAGGTCGGGCGCAATGACCGTGAATCGCCGGGCCAGGGCCGGCATCAGGTCGCGCCAGGAATGGGTCGCCGCTGCCGTGCCGTGGAGCAGCAGCATCTGCGGTCCCTTGCCCTGACGCTGGACGTGCCAGCGCAGGCCCGCGGCGGTCACGAAGGCGCTGTCGTTGCGGTTCGGCCAGTCCGCCCCGTCGCGGGCCCAGTCCAGCGGCGGTCCCAGGAAGAGGCTCATGGACCCGCTCTCCTGGCCCCAAAACTCATGGCGCGGTATCCGCCACCTGCTGCCGCACCGCAGCCGACAGCGACACCGCGTCGGCCTGCGGTAGCGCCAGGTAACGCGCGCCCAGGTTCTGCGCGAGACGCTGCCCAGCCGGACGCGGGCGCGGCGAGATGTCGACCAGCAGGCTGGCGAAGCCGTTGGCCGACAGCCGGCGGGCGGCGACTTCCGCATCCTTGGCCGCGCGTTCGCGATCTGCGGTGCCGTCCAGGGCGACGTTGCCGCGCCCGTCGGTCAGAAAAACGACCGTCGCTGCCTGGCCCTTGCGTGTCAGGGCTTCGGCCAGATCGTTCGCCGCCGTGATGGCGGCGGCCAGCGGTGTGCCGCCACCGGCGGGAAACCCGGCCAGGCAGCGCTTTACCCGGGTGAGCGAGCGCGTCGGCGGCAGCAGCAGCTCCGCGCCGCTGCCGCTGAAGGTCAGCAGCGCGACGCTGTCGCGCCGGATGTAGCAGTCCGCCAGCAGCAGCTCGATGGCGCCCTTCGCCTCGGCCAGGCGATGCAGGGCCGTGGAGCCCGAGGCATCGACCGCGAAGACGGTGGTGGTCTCGGGATGGTGCTTGTGGCGGGTGATGCGAAAGTCATCCCGCCGCAGCAGAAGCGGCGGCCCCTTCGCAGCAGGATCGGCCGGATGTTCCGCGCGGCGGATCCGCTGCCAGGGCGCGGCGGCGCGCAGTGTCGCCAGGACGTTGAGGCGCTGTCCCGGCTTGGGCGGACCGGGGCGGGTGCCGACCGGGCGGCCGCGCCTGCCGATCGCCTGCAGCTTGTTGGCCCGGCCGGCACCGCTTTGCTTGCGGCCCTGCGGTGCGGCGCCGTCCAGGGAAGCGAGCAGGTCCGGCGGGATCGCCGCCTTGGCCGCGGCCAGCACAACGTTCTCAAGAGCCTCGGGTGTTCGCACGCTCTTCGCCTCGGCGGGCGCGTCCGAGTCCGCCGGCTGGTCAGTGGCGTTTTCGCCCGGCTGCGGCGCTGCTTCGCCGACGGCTTTCGGCTGTGGGTCCTCCGGCAGGCGCTGCGCGCGCGGAGCCAGGACGAGGCCGGCGGCCACTGCGGCGTCCCCCTGAGAGACTGTCTTGCGTCCGTTGAGGGCCGCGACAGCCTGAGCCGCCGTCAGGGCGAAGCGCAGCGGCCGCGCCGAGGCGATGGCGAGCGCCTGCGCCGTCGCGCAAAGGCTTTCGACAATCCGGTCATCGGTCGCGATCGCCGGCAGACGTTTCCGCGCCGCGGCGATATCGCGGTGCGACAGCTTTGTGAGCTGTCCGGTCGCGAAACCCGGTATCGGCGCCTCGTTGTCGTCACCCTGCCGGTCTTCGAGCTGAAGATGAAACGCAAGCCTGTCCAGAAGACAGGCCGGCGGCGTTTCGTCCGCCTCCAGGCCTTCGTCCAAGAGCAGCAGGGCAAAGCGTGTCGCCAGGCGGCCGCTCAGACCGTCGCGCTCCAGCACCACTTCGCCTGCGTCCATCGCCGCCGCCAGCTTGCCGGCCAGGGCGGGCTCCATGCGCTCGGCCATGGGCAGGGTGAGAAGGCCGCCGTCGCTCTCGGCAAGCAGACCGCGCTGAACCATCGGCTTGCCGGCCCGCAGGGTGGCCGCCAGATCCAGGCCGCCCAGCAGCCGGTCGTCGGCAATCTGCGGCGGCAGACGGCGGCGCGGCATCTCCACGGGCAGCAGGCCGTCCAGATAGCGCGTCCAGGCGTCGCGGCCAGGACCCGCGCGGGACCGCAGGACGGCGCCGCTAAGGGTGAGGGGGGCCACCGCCAGCAGCGCGGCCGCCAGCATCGCTGAACGCGGCGGCGGGCCTCTGTCTGGCCTGCGGGCCATCGCTATGCAAAGACCTCGGCCATGGCGCGCTCGACGCGCACCGCCGATCCGCTGTCGTCCAACGGGTCGCGCCGCAGCCTGTGGCGCAGCGCCAAGGGCGCGACTTCCTTGAGGTGATCCACTGATACCGCCCGCTTGCCTTCCAGTGCTGCCGCTGCCCGCGCGGCGCGCACCAGGGTCAGTTCGCCGCGCAGACCGTCGGTGCCCAGCGCGATGCAAAGCTCTGCGCCCTTTTCGTAGACCGCATCGGGAACCGACACATCGTCCAGACGTTTGCGGGCCTGGCTGAGGCGTCGGCGGATCTTCTGATCCTCCGGCTTCCACTGTTCGATGAAGGCTGCGGGATCGCGCTCGAAGGCATCGCGCCGCCGTACGATGTCGACCCGCGCGGCGACTTCCGTCGGCGTTCCGACGTCCACCGAAAGCCCGAAACGGTCCAGCAATTGCGGGCGCAGCTCACCCTCCTCCGGGTTGCCGCTGCCGACGAGAACGAAGCGCGCCGGATGGCGCACACTCAGGCCCTCCCGCTCGACCACGTTCTCGCCGGAGGCGGCGACATCCAACAGCAGGTCGACCAGGTGATCTTCCAGCAGGTTCACTTCGTCGATGTAGAGGAAGCCGCGGTTGGCGCGGGCCAGCAGGCCCGGCTCGAAGGCTTTCTGGCCGGTGCCGAGGGCCCGTTCCAGATCCAGGGCGCCGACCACCCGGTCCTCGGTAGCGCCCAGGGGCAGATCGACGACGGGCACTGGCACCAGGCGGCTTTTCACCGTGGTCTTTGCGGTTCCGGCGTCGCAGACGCCGCAGAGGTCGGCGTGCTCTTCGGGCGCGCAGGCGTAGGGGCAGCCGATCACCGCGCGCATCCTCGGCAACAGGGTTGCGAGGCCGCGCACTGCCGTGGACTTGCCGGTGCCGCGGTCGCCGAAGATCAGAACGCCGCCGATCGACGGATCGACCGCAACGATCAGAAGCGCCAGCTTGATCTGGTCCTGGCCGACGATGGCGGAGAAGGGAAAGGCTAACGGCACGGTGCGAGCTTTCTCTCAACCCCGGGGTTGGGCTGCGCGCCGTGGCGCTGCCACGGTCCTGCGGCTGTTTCGCGACCTGCGGTTTGGTGCCCAGGCCTGCCCCCAAGGGGGTGTGGTGAACCGCGGTTCATGATCCCTGTCCCTGCGTTCGTGCGTGACAGCGCGGTCAGTGTCGAGTTTAATTGACAATCGAAGTGTATAGCATTTTTTCCGGCGGTTTGAACATGAAAGCGGTGTCGCTCTCCTTCTTCCGCTTCGAAGGGCTTGCGGACAAGCTCTGGGCATTCTCGCAGATGCAGTTCGCCCGGCGGCCGCTGCGCGCAACGCCCGATATCGGGTTCCACAAGCTGCTCGGCAGCGGCAGCCGCGAAGGCTTCCATCCGTTTCCCAACTTCTCGGTCTACGCCGTCCTGGCCACCTGGCCGTCGGTCGAGACCGGGCGGGCGCGCATGAAGGAGAGTGCCGTCTTCCGGCGCTACCGTGCCCACGCGGCGGAAAGCTGGACGGTCTTTCTGGGGGCGACCCAGAGCCGTGGCCAGTGGGACCGCGATGCACCCTTCGCGCTTGCACAGGATGCCGGCGCATCAAATGTCGAGTCCATTGCCGTTCTGACCCGCGCCTCGGTCAGGCTGCCGCATGTGCTGGCCTTCTGGCGGCGGGTGCCGGACATCGCGGCGACGATCCGCAAACAGGACAGCCTCGCCTTCAAGATCGGCATGGGCGAGATCCCCTGGCTGCATCAGATCACCTTCTCGATCTGGCACGACCGCGGCGCGATGGAGGCCTTCGCCTATCGCGGTTTCCATGCCGAGGCGATCGAGCGGGTGCGCGCAGAAGGCTGGTTCAGCGAGGAGCTTTTTGCGCGCTTTCGCGTCCTCCACGCCGAGGGAGCCTGGGAAGGCGGAGATCCGCTGGCCCGTACGATGGACCTGGCTGCGGAATGAAGGGTGCGTGAGTTTGCCATGAAGACCCTGGCCCTCCGCCGCGAAGACGCCGTTCGCTCGGACCCGCCGGCCCTCTACCGGCCGCCGGCGCCGGTGCCGACGACGGCCGTGCGGGCCCTTCTGCGCGGCTTTGTCAGCCGGCAACGCGACCTGCTCAGCCTGATGCCGCAGGAAGCCTACCGGGTCATGCTGGCGGAACTCGGGCGCACGCGGCGCCGGATCATCCTGGTGAACGATCCGGCCCTGGTGCGTGGGCTGCTGGGGGAGGAAGCCGACCGCTTTCCCAAGAACGATCTCATGGTCGGCGCCCTGAATCCTCTGGTCGGCGACGGGGTCTTCGTCTCGAGCGGCCAGACCTGGCGCCGGCAAAGACGGATGATCGATCCCGCCTTTTCCCACATGCATGTGAACCGTGCCTTTCGCGGCATGGAGGCCGGCGTCGCCGCCTTCGAAGCGCGCCTCGACCGGCTGGCCGAGACGGGCGCGCCTTTCTCGCTGGAAAAGGCGATGAGCCATCTGACCGCCGACATCATCTGTCGCACGATCTTCTCCATACCGCTGGAGAGCCGTCAGACGCATGAGGTCTTCGATGCCTTTGCCCGCTTTCAGGACTCCGTCGCCAATGTGCAGATCTTCCGGCTCTGGCTCGGGCGGCCCTGGGCCCGGGTGCGCCAGCCGGCAAAGGCGGTCGCGGCCGCCCGGCTGTTGCGCCACCACGTCGGCGCCCTGATCGACCAGCGCATCGGCGCCGGCGGGCGGCTGGACGCGGACATCGCCGCGGATGTCATTTCCGCCCGCGATCCGGAGAGCGGCCAACGGTTCAGCCGCGACGAACTGATCGACCAGATCGGCGTGTTCTTTCTGGCGGGGCATGAGACCACCGCCGGAGCCCTTGCCTGGGCGCTGTTCACGCTTTCCCAGGCGCCGGGCGCCGCCGAAAGACTGCGTGCCGAGGTTGAAGCGGTGACCGGCGGCGGGCCCATCGGCTTTGGGCACACCAAGCGCCTGGGCTTCGTGCGCAATGTTTTTCGCGAAACGCTCAGGCTCTACCCGCCGCTGGCGTTCATTCCCCGGGTGGCGCTTGAGGCCGGGCGGATCGGCGGCCTGGCGGTGCCGCGCGGCGCGATGATCATGGTGTCGCCATGGATCATGCACCGCCATTTGGCCCTTTGGCGGAACCCCGACCGCTTCGATCCCGATCGTTTCGCGGTCGAGCGCGAGAACGATCTCGTGCCGAACGCCTATCTGCCCTTCGGCATGGGGCAGCGCTTCTGCGTCGGTGCGGCCTTTGCGACCGTCGAGAGCACATTGATCCTGGCCCGCTTTCTGCGCCGCTACGAGATCGAGGTGCTGAACGCGAAGTCTGTGAGACCGGTCGCGCGCCTGACGACGCGCTCCGCCAGTGGGATCGAAGTGCGCATCAGGCGGCTCTGAGGTCTGTGCCCGGTGGCCAGTGGTGGGGGCCAGTTGTGGGGGCCGGTTGTTCGGCCGGCTGCGTCGTCAGGCCGATCCGAAGGCTGCAGAGCGGGAGTCGCCTTGCCGCCGCGCTGCGCGCAGCTTCAGGAGGAACTGCGTTGCGTTCACCACGTAAGCCGCATAGGCGGCCAGCGCCAGCAGCATCTGCCCCTGTGCCCCCAGGGCGCCGCTGATCAGAACGACCAGATAGGCCGTGTGCAAGGCGATCACCAGCATGCTGACGACATCTTCCCAGAAGAAGGCCGGGGCGAAGAGATACTGGCCGAAGACCTCGCGCTCCCAGAGCGCGCCGGTCACCATGATGGCGTAGAGCGCCAGTGTCTTGACGACGATCGAAGCGGTAGCCGCCTCGAAACCGACACCGGTTGCAAGGAACCGCAGCACCAGAACCAGGCTGACCAGGAAAACGGCGAACTGCAGCGGAGCGAGAATGCCCTGGACCAGGGTCCAGGCTGTTTCATCCCGGCGGCGCCGTTGCTCGGGTGTGTAAAGCGTGTTGGGCAGTGTCCGGTAGCGCCGTTCGCGCCCAGGGCTGCTGGTGCCGGCAAGCGTAGACCACGGGCAGAGGTCAAAGCGTGCGAGGCATCTGTCGATCACCTGGTTGAAATCCGGGGCAAGGATCATCGGAACCATCCTCCGCTGATACCCTCCGAGGAGGGTGCGGGAAGCCGCCGAAGCCGGATCTGGCTTGCTCTATCCTTGGCGACGCGCCCTTGTCCGCTTCTGGCTGGGCTTTTGGCGTCCCATCTCCGGCCTGCCAAGGAGGCCTCCCATTGACGCTTCGGAGTCTATCGGACCTCTTCCCCGAATGTCAATTGCAATGGTCAATTGAAGATGTCATCTATTTTTGACACAATCCACCTTCCTTGACACATCGATGACAGAGAGCTACAGATTCCTCTAGGGTAGGTTGGTTAACAAGCACCCGCACCGGGCATAAGTCCTGCAGCCTAGACTCGAAAAAGAGCTCCGTTTACGACGGCTGCGTGTGTTCAGCAACACAACCGGCGGTGTTTGGTCCTCGCAAAGTTCGCCGACAGGAGATAGCGAACAAAGAACAAAACAAAAACAAAAACAAATGCACAGATCGGGGGGATGTCAGATGGCAGGCCTGCGACAACTGGGAAACACCAGGGAGTATCTGCAAGAGTTCGAGTGCTTCGACGGCTGCGACAGCAGCGCCGAAGGGGAAGTCTCCGAAGTTGGCGGCCCAGCCTCGACAGCTGGTCTTGCAGCCCTAGAAAAGACCATCGAGACCGAGATCGTTCCGCGCCTCATGCTGGCCCACAAGGCCGACATGATGCCGAAGGAGCCGTTGGGGCCGGAGCCGGCGCTTCCGGACCCGCACGATGTCGCCGACTTCACCGCCTTCATGGTTGACGGCGACATGCAACGCGCTCTCGACCAGGTCGAAGGGCTTCGACGCCGCGGTGTCTCGCTGGAGGCCATCTATCTCGAACTGATGGCCCCCGCGGCACGCGATCTCGGCGAACAGTGGATCGAGGACCGCAGCGATTTCATTACTGTGACCCTGGCGCTCTCGCGCATGCAGCAGATGCTGCATGCGCTGGGCCCTGACCGCGATGATGGAAGCGCCGCCTTTGCGGATGGCCGCAAGGCGCTTCTGGTGACGGTTCCAGGCGAACAGCACACCTTTGGGATCTATATGGTCGCCGAGCTTTTCCGCCAGAAGGGCTGGGACGTCTGGGGTGGGGTCCCGGAAAGCCAGGAGTCTGTTCTCGAGCTTGTGAAGGGCGACTGGTTCGATGTGATTGGTGTGTCGGTCAGTTCGCAGAGCAGTGTTGTTGGACTGGGCAAATTTATTCGGCGTATCCGAAAGTGTTCCTGCAACAAGGATATCGGCGTTCTCCTGGGGGGCCGCGCGTTTGAGGGAAAGGCCGAACTGGCCGCAGACCTCAGCGCTCACGCGGTGATCGCGGACGGGCGGCGGGCCGTGGCGCAGGCGCAACAGTTCGTCGGAAGATCAAATCGTCTCCTCGCCTAGTCTCTGTAAAGTCAGATTGACGTTGAGAAAGTGTTGGCTGCACTGGTCGGCGCTGATATGAACATCAGCGCATATTAGAGAAACCGGTGGTGGAAATGGACGATTTCGTCTCCGATAACGGCCTCAGCCACTTCAAATCTCCAGACAAGGCTTTTGGAGGGTTCGATGCCGGCACAACCGGGGCTTTGGTCGCTGCCGCGGCCGACATCGCTCTGGTCGTAACCCCTGACGGGACGATTCGCGATCTGGCGTGTTGCAACGGCGACCTGCTCAAGGACAAGGTCGAGGACTGGCGGGGCCGCAAATGGGCGGATACCGTCACGGACGAAAGTCACGCCAAGATCGAAGCGCTCCTGGCTGCGGCGGCGCAAAGCGGTGCGCAGCGCTGGCGACAGGTCAATCATCTGGTCCCCGGCGGCCCCGACCTGCCAATGCGCTATCTGACCTTTCCTCTCGGCGAAGACGGATTGATCCTGGCGCTTGGCCGCGAACTGGAAACCGTTGCCAAGTTGCAGCGCGAACTCGTGCAGACACAGCAGGCGATGGAACGGGAGTACATGCGCCTGCGTCACACGGAGACCCGCTACAGGGTGCTGTTCCAGATGGCCTCGGAGGCCATCCTGATCATCGATGCTTCGGACCGCCGGATCGTCGATGCCAATCCGGTGGTGATCCACCTTGTGGGCTCGACGGCCGGTGAACTGATCGGCCAGCGCTTTCCCGATGACATCGACAGCAACGACCGCGAACTGGTGGTCGACCTCTTCTCCAGCATTCGCAACGCCGGCCAGGCGACGCGGGAGAGCGCCCAGATCAGGCTTAAGGATCAACAGCTTCGTATCTCCGCTTCGCTGTTCCGCCAGGGCAATCACGCGCATTTCCTGGTCCGTCTTTCCCCCCTGCACGACCTTGAGCGGGAGGCGCCGGCGCTGTCGAAGACGCGCTCGCGGCTGCTTGAGATCATCGATCTGATGCCCGAAGGCTTCGTGGTCACCGACTTGAAGGGTCAGATCATCACCGCCAACCCGGCCTTCCTCGATCTCGCCCAGCTGGCAACCGAAGAACAGGCGCAGGGCGAATCGCTGGGCCGCTGGCTGGGCCGGTCGGACATCGACATGAACGTGCTCACCGCCAATCTGAACGAGCACGGCGTCGTCCGTCTGTTCGTGACCACGATCGAAGGCGACCTCGGGTCGCGGGAGGAAGTCGAGCTCTCGGCGGTTTCGGTGCCGGATGCCGATGAGCCCTGCCTGGGCTTTGCCATCCGCGGTGTCGGCAGCCGCCAGCGGCGCAACGATGTGGGTGCCGGCCAGCTGCCGCGCTCGGTCGAGCAGCTGACGGAACTCGTCGGCCATGTCTCCTTGAAGGACCTGGTGCGCGAGACCACGGACATGATCGAGCGCATGTCCATCGAGGCGGCGCTGGAACTCACCAGCGACAACCGTGCCTCTGCCGCCGAGCTTCTGGGGCTCAGCCGCCAGAGCCTCTATGCCAAGCTCCACCGCTACGGTCTGGGCGATCTGCCCTCCAGCCATTCCGACGATAACCGCGGTTAAACCGGAAGTTGATCTAAGCCTGGAAGAGGCTCGACTGAACATTCGCAGTGCGTTGATGTGTGTCCAATAAAATTGACGATCAGTGTTGTCAATTATAGGATACATCATCATGCGCCCGGCGATGACATCCGTTGTCCAACTGCTGAAGCCGATCACTTGGTTCGCGCCCATGTGGGCCTATGCCTGCGGCGTCGTCTCCGTCGGACTGCCCTCCGGATTGGCGGCCACGGACCGCTGGTTTCTGCTGGTCCTCGGCGTGCTTCTCGCCGGTCCTCTGGTCTGCGGCACAAGTCAGGCGGTGAACGACTGGTTCGACCGCCACGTCGATGCGATCAACGAGCCGGACCGGCCGATCCCCTCGGGGCGGGTGCCCGGGCGCTGGGGGCTTTACATCGCCATTGCCTGGACCGCGCTGTCGCTGCTGGTCGCCACCGCGCTGGGGCCCTGGGGCTTTGCCGCAGCGGTGATCGGCCTGGCGCTGGCCTGGGCCTACAGTGCTCCGCCATTGCGCCTGAAGGAAAACGGCTGGTTCGGCAACTCGGCTGTTGCCGTCTGCTACGAAGGGCTTCCCTGGTTCACCGGTGCGGCTGTGATGGCGGCGGCCCTGCCGGACTGGCGGATCATCGCGCTGGCCGGGCTCTACAGCATCGGTGCCCACGGCATCATGACCCTGAACGACTTCAAGTCGGTCGAGGGTGACCGCCAGACCGGTGTCCGCTCGCTGCCGGTGCAACTCGGCGTCGGACGGGCCGCGCGGATGGCCTGCTGGTTCATGGTCGTCCCGCAGGTTCTGGTCGTCGGGCTCCTGGCCGTTTGGGGCCATCACTTCCACGCTCTGGCGGTGGCTGCCCTGCTGGCCGTTCAACTCCTCCTCATGGACCGCCTGTTGAAGCAGCCGCGGCAGCGGGCGCCCTGGTACAACGCTACCGGCACCACGCTCTACGTCATCGGCATGCTTGTCAGCGCCTTTGCCTTGCTGGGCTCGGGGGCAGGGTGATGCGGCGCACCGGGCTTTCGTGGTTTGCAATCGCGCGGCTCGGTCTGGTGCAGACGGCGCTCGGCGCCATCGTCGTGCTCACAACCTCGACCCTCAACCGCGTGATGGTCGTGGAGCTGGCGCTGCCGGCCACCCTGCCCGGCGTTCTGGTCGGCCTCCACTACGCGGTCCAGGTGTTGCGCCCCCGTCTGGGCTACGGCTCCGACGTCGGGGGGCGGCGCACGCCCTGGATCGTCGGCGGCATGCTGGCGCTCTCGCTGGGTGCTGTGACCGCGGCGCTGGCGGTGGCCCTGATGTCGGTCCAGCCGTTCTTGGGCATCGCCCTGGCGGTGCTCGCTTTCACGGTGATCGGCGGCGGCGTCGGTGCTGCCGGAACCTCGCTCCTGGTGCTCTTGGCGAAGCAGGTCGATGCCGACCGCCGCGGCCCGGCGGCCACCATCGTCTGGATGATGATGATCGCCGGCTTCGTGGTAACGGCGACGGTTGCTGGCCATCTGCTCGATCCGTTTTCGCTGACGCGCCTGGTCGCCGTCAGCCTCGGCGTTGCCGCCGCAGCCTTCGTTCTGGCGCTGATTGCGGTCTTCGGTATCGAAGGCAGGCCGACGCCGATGCCGGCGCCGCAGCAGAACCCCCAAAGCCCACAGAGCCCCCAGGGGCCCCAGGCCATGCCGCCCTTCCGCGAGGCCATTCGTCAGGTCTGGGGCGAGCCGCGCGCACGGCGCTTCGCGGTCTTCGTTTTCGTCTCGATGCTGGCCTACAGCGGCCAGGACCTGATCCTGGAACCTTTCGCCGGCACGGTCTTCGGTCTGACGCCGGGCGAATCGACGCGGCTCTCCGGCGTGCAACACGCCGGCGTGTTCCTCGGTATGCTTCTGGTTGCTCTGGCCTGTGGCCGCCTGGCGCGCGGCCGTTTGGGTTCGCTCATGGGCTGGACCGTCGGCGGCTGTATCGCTTCGGGCGTGGTTCTTCTGGCCCTGGCCTTTTCCGGCTTTGCGGTCGGAAGCTGGCCCCTGCGCGCCACGGTCTTCACGCTGGGTGTGGCCAACGGCGCCTTCGCGGTGGCGGCCATTGGCTCGATGATGAGCCTTGTCAACGACGGCCGCGCCAAGCGGGAGGGCGTGCGCATGGGCCTTTGGGGGGCGGCGCAGGCGATTGCCTTCGGCCTGGGAGGTCTGCTCGGCACCATGGCCGTCGACCTCCTGCGCTGGGCACTCGCCGCGCCGACATCCGCCTACGCGATGGTCTTCGCGGGCGAAGCGATGCTGTTCTTCCTGGCCGCCGGCCTGGCGCTGAGGGTCAGGGGCGTCAAGGACAGTTCTGTTGCTGGCAGCGTGCACGCGCGAGGACCCGGATATGCGCCGGTTGGAGGAGACTGAGCTGATGCAGCCTATGGAAAGCTACGACGTCGTGGTGGTGGGTGGCGGCCCGGCCGGGGCGACGGCGGCCTCGGACCTCGCCCAACAGGGGCGCAGCGTTTTGTTGCTCGACAAGGCCGGGCGCATCAAACCCTGCGGCGGCGCGGTGCCGCCGCGCCTTATCCGCGACTTCGCCATTCCCGACTCCCTGATCGTCGCAAGGGCCCGCTCGGCGCGGATCATCGCGCCCTCCGACCGCACGGTCGACATGCCGATCGACGGCGAGGGCTACGTCGGCATGGTGGACCGCTGCGACTTCGACGAGTGGCTGCGCCGCCGCGCCGCCATGCAAGGGGCCGACTGGCGGCAGGGCAGCTTTCAGCACCTGACCCGCGATGCTCAGGACAGGCCCGTGGTGACCTATCGGACCAAGGCGGGAGGCATTGTTTCCGTGCGCGCCCGCACGGTCATCGGTGCCGACGGCGCCAACTCCGCCGTGGTGCGCGAGGCTTTTCCCCAGGCGGAGAAGATCCCCTTCGTCTTCGCCTACCACGAGGTCGTGCGGTCGCCGCAAACCGCGGGCTCGCAAGGCGCTGCCTTCGACGGCACGCGCTGCGACGTCTACTATCAGGGCCGTCTCTCGCCGGATTTCTACAGTTGGGTGTTCCCCCACGGCGACACCGCCAGTATCGGCACCGGTACTGCGATCAAGGGCCTGTCGCTGCGCGGCGCGGTCGACCAGTTGCGCCGTGACTCGGGCCTCGATGGCGTCGAAACCCTGCGCTGCGAGGGCGCGCCGATCCCGCTGCGGCCGCGCAAGCGCTGGGACAACGGGCGCGACGTTCTCCTGGCCGGCGACGCCGCCGGGGTGGTGGCGCCGGCCTCAGGCGAAGGCATCTACTATGCGATGCTGGGCGGCCGCCTGGCTGCCGAAGCGGCCGGCGAGTTCCTGGTGAGCGGCGATGCGAAGGCGCTGGCCCAGGCGCGGCGCCGCTTCATGAAGGTGCACGGCCGGGTCTTCTGGATCCTCGGCATCATGCAGCGCTTCTGGTACGTCAACGACCAGCGCCGCGAGCGCTTCGTCAGCATCTGCGGTGACCGCGACGTCCAGCGCCTGACCTGGGAGTCCTACATGAACAAGGAGCTGGTGCGCCGCGACCCGCTGGCGCATCTGCGGATCTTCTTCAAGGATCTGGCGCACCTCTTCCGATTGGTCTCGCCCTGAAGCCTTTTCCTTTGTGAGATGCTTTCGGCGCTACCGGCGCGCGATCTCGAAGCGGCAGGCCTCCGCGCCTGCGTGACAGCAGGCTGGATGGCACACTGCCACCGCCGGGTCCACGAGGACCTCAAACAGCCGCCGGAAGACGGCGCTGTGCCAGGCGCAGCCCGGCATGGCCAGGGGGTTGTCGGTGATTTCGATGACCCAGAGCGGTCCGCTCTTGCCGCTGCCGCTTCTTCCCCGGGCGTTGTCGGTGCGCAGCGTGCCGGAGCCTGCGAAAGTCCAGGCGTTCTTTGCGATCGCCGCCAGCAGCAGCGGCCCGGCCAGGGCCGGCGGCAGCGCCCGCAAGACGCTTTGCGCCGGGGTGGGAATGCGGTTGGCAAGGATGTAGTCGGCGGTACGCGTTCCCGCCTCGGCCGCAACTGCCGCTGCAGTCACGGCCGGCAGGTCGGCAAAGACGCATCCAAACAGCCTAGCGGCCAGCACTTCGTCCACCATCTCGCCGGGAGGCTCGATGAGGAAGCGCTGCAGTCCCGCGTTTCCGAAAAGCTCCCTTGCGGCCTGCGCGCCCAAGCTGTCTCGCAACGCCCCAGCGAGCTGGATCACCGCATTGGGGCCGACCCGCGGCGCGGGCTCGCGTGCCTGCAGGATCGCTTCCGGCATGACCCGGGCCCGTCAGGCGGGCGGGGCTGTTTCGTGGTCTACCAGCTCCGCCATCTGCTCGCTGCCGCCGCCGCAGGCTTTGACGGCCAGCCGGCTTTCGCGTTTCTTCGCGGCCCGCTCCGCCGCCGATTCCCAGTCGGCAGTTTGCGCCGGCGCGATGCGGCGCGTGTCGTCGAAGTGGAAGTCGACGGATTTCTTCGACTGCGGCCCCCAGTAGTTGACCTTGCCGAGGTCATAGAAGGTCCGCTGGAACCCGGCCTTCAGAAAGGCCTTTAAGCAGCCCAGCAGATAGCGCCGGCGGAATCCCGTGCCGCGCCAGGGATAGTGGAACAGCGCCTTGCGCATATAGAAGCGGCGGTAGTTGTTCATGACTCGGTCGAGCAACTCGGCGCGGTCCATGGCTTCCGGTTTCATGATCGGCGTGACGAAGTTGTACTTGGAGAAGTCGAAGACCTCGACCTTGTCGCCCAGTTCCTGGAACAGCGAGGAAAACGGCCAGGGCGTGTACATCGCCCAGTTCGCAAGATCAGGATCCCAGCCCCGGGCCATCTGGTAGGTTTCCTCCAGCGTCTCGGCGGTCTCGTTCTCCAGTCCGACGATGAACTGCGCCTCGATGAAGATGTCCGCCTCGCGCAGCAGTTCGATGGCGCGGCGGTTGTCCTCGATCTTGGTTTCCTTGTTGAAGCGGTCGAGGCGGAGCTGGGCAGCAGCCTCGGTACCGAGGCTGACATGAACCAGGCCGGCGCGGCGATAAAGCGGCAGCAGCTCGGCATCGCGCAGGATATCCGTGACCCGGGTGTTGATGCCCCACTTCACCTTGTCCGGCAGGCCGCGCGCGATCAGCTCTTCGCAGAAGGCGATGAACTTCTTGCGGTTTATCGTCGGCTCCTCGTCGGCAAGGATGAAGAAGCCGACCTGGTGATCGCGCACCAGGGTTTCGATCTCGTCGACCACCTTCTTCGGGTCGCGCACCCGGTAGTCGCGCCAGAACTTCCACTGCGAGCAGAACGAACAGGTGAAGGGGCAGCCGCGGGCCATGTTGGGGATGGCGACCCGCACGCCCAGGGGCACGTAGGTGTACTTGCTCCACTCCAGCAGCGACCAGTCCGGGTCGATGGCATCCAGGTTCTTCACAGTCGGTGCGGCCTGGGTTGCGACGATCCGCTCGCCGTCCCGGAAAGCGAGACCGGCGATGCTGCCGCGGTCATCCGGCCACCGCCCCGCGTCGACCGCCGTGATCAGCGCCACCAGGATTTCCTCGCCCTCGCCGCGGACGATGGCATCGATCCAGGGCGCCTCCGACAGCACCTGCTTGTACATGAAGGTGGCGTGGATGCCGCCGAGGATCCGCACGGCGTCGGGACAGACGTCCCTGGCAATCTCCAGCACGCGTTCGGCCTTGTAGATGGAGGGCGTGATCGCGGTGCAGCCGACCACGTCGGGCGACAGCGCGGCAATCCGGCGTCCCACCTCCGCATCGTCCAGGTCGTTCGTCATGGCGTCGATGAAGTGGATGTCGTCGTAACCGGCCGCGCGCAGGGAGCCGGCGAGATAGGCGGCCCAGGCCGGGGGCCAGCTGCCGGCAATCTCGGCGCCGCCGGAGTGATAGTTCGGATGGACCAGAACGACACGCATGGGGCAGGCCTCCCATCTTTGTTGTCGCTCTTATATTACAATTGACGATGTCTTGTTGAATTGACACACATCAAGGCGGCGCTTGCGGTGGTGCCCGTGCTCTGGCCGATGTTCCCGGCGTCCCTTCCTGCTACTTCACCGTCAGACAGCTGCAATCCACCGCCTGGGCGACCTTGTGGGAGACGCTGCCGAGCAGCAGGCCGCCGAGGTCCCCGAGGCCGCGGCGGCCCATCACGATGAGGTCGGCACCCGATCCTTCGGCAACGGCGGCAATCACGCTGGCCGGGTCCCCGCTTTCAAGGCGTTCCTCAACCGCGTCGACGCCATTGTCGCGCAGGCGCCGGGCCGCATTGCCAAGGATCTCCTGTCCGACCGACTCGATCAGATCCTTTTCCGTGATCCTGATGTGCTCCACCTTGGCGTAGGCCTGCAGTTCCTTGGGCACACTGTACCCGCCAGCATGGGTCAATACATGCAGCAGCGTGAGCGCTGCGCCATCCTTTCCGGCCAGGCTGCCGGCGATGTCGACAGCGCGCGTCGCGTGTTCCGAGCCATCGATGGGGACGAGAATGCGCTTGAACATGGGGGCCCTCCCAAGGTGCCGTTGCGTCCGACTGTGGCCCCACCTGAAACGATCAATAGCGTCGTTCGGTCCGCCCGGCGTTGACGTGTGTCATGTCGAAGGATCGGGTCTGCGCCTCGCGGACAGGGGACTTTGGGGCGCCCCGTGGGCGTCTGCGTCGGGGCTACCGGCACAATGACCCACCGGCAAACGGCCGGGAGAGGTTCAGGCGCGTTTCGGCGGCGTCCCGGGGTCGCCCAGCGCCGATCCGATGCGTTCCAGCATATGCGGCGGCGCCTTATCGATCACGTCAGGCGGCATGCCGAGTTCCTGCAGGGTGCAGCCGCTTGAAATGCCGGAGAGGCCGTGGAGGGCGGACCAGATGAAGAGGGCGTCGAGCAGGACGGCGGCGTCGGAGGCTGCGCTGTCCTCTGTGCCCTTGCCCGGGGCGCTGCGGCGGCGAAGCGCCTCGCAAAGCAGCGAAAAGGCATGCCGTGCCTGCGCCATCATATGCGGATGCGCTTCGGTGTTGGGTAGCGGCGTTCCGAACATCAGCCGGTATTGCAGCGGGTGCTCCCTGGCGTAGCGCAGGTAGGCGCTGGACATCGCCAGAAGGTCAGCATGCGGATCCTCGCTGTGCGGCTGTTCATTCAGGTAGCGGGCAAAGGAGGCAAAGGCCCGGGCAACGATTTCTGCCAGGATGTGGTCCCGGCTTGGGAAGTGTTTGTAGGGAGCCTGGTGCGACACGCCGAGGCGGCGCGCGACTTCTCGAAGGCTCAACTCTTCCACACCCTCGGCATCGATGATCGCCAGGGCTTCCTGAATGCAGGCCTCGCGCAGATCGGTGGGGCGTTCCCGCTTCTTGGTCATCGGCGGCAGGGTAGTCGAGCCGCCTGATTCCGTCGAGGGCGCCGCCGGTTCCCGGTCAATCGTAGTGGCGCCCATCTTCTTCGAGGATCTCGACCGCACGGTCCCAGGGCAGGGGAATGTCATCGCGCTCCACCTCGAAACGGGCGAAACCGGTTTGACTCAGGGCCGGGAGGCTTTGTTCGATGGCGGTCTGGTGAACAGTGCTGCCGACGAAGGCGTCCAGATTCGCTTCGTCGATCCACACCGTCATGGTCCAGGCTGTGGCGCCGAAGAGTTGCCTGCGCAAGGAGTAGCCGATCAAGCCCTGCCGGGACTCGAGCGATGCCTCGACGCGCCGGACATTGGTCCAGAAGCCGGAGCGCTCGCTGCTGTCACCCTGCAGGACCGCCTTGGTTATGGCGACGACCACCCGGTCGGGCCCTTCAAGCGTGACCCCCTCTTTCGGGTCGAACCCCGGCCCCTCGAAGGGGGTGGCGATTGTACAGCCGCCAAGCGCCAGGAGTGACAGAACCGCAATGGTCAGGCGTCGCTTT
This sequence comes from Rhodospirillales bacterium BBD 1991-14, assembly GCA_001657395.1. Taxonomy (GTDB): domain Bacteria; phylum Pseudomonadota; class Alphaproteobacteria; order Kiloniellales; family Kiloniellaceae; genus Pelagibius. The sequence continues at coordinate 793,961 of LYSY01000002.1, forward strand.
GGCATACTGCGCTCCTCCGCTGTCCCGACCCTGGAAGACTCAGGGCTTGGCCAATGGCCTTGGTCGCAGGGCGAAGAGGGAATCCGCTGAAAGGGTCCTTCCTAGCGCCTCTCCGAAGTTGACAGCGTCAACATGATAGAGGTTGAGGTTGACAGTGTCAACTTTGCGGGTTCAGGGCACATATCTTGATCTGACGCAAGGTCGCCGGGCCGGGGGTTTGCCACCTTTATGAACGGCGCGGCGGACAGCGAAGCGCCCTGCGAAAGCCCAGCCAATGGCCCATACCAGCCTGCTTCTGACCGATCTCTACGAGCTGAACATGCTCCAGGCCTACCAGCAGGCGGGCATGGCGGAAACGGCGGACTTCGAGTTCTTTGTGCGCAAACTGCCGCCGGGGCGAAACTTTTTGGTCGCCGCCGGCCTGGAGCAGGTTGTCGCGTTTCTGGAAAGCGCCGCCTTCACGGATGAAGAGATTGGCTGGCTCGCCACGCAGCCGGGGTTCTCCCGGACGTTCCTGGACAGTCTCTCCGCCCTGCGGTTCACCGGCGACGTCGATGCCATGCCGGAGGGAACGATCTTCTTCCCTGACGAGCCGATCCTCAGAGTGTCCGCGCCGCTGCCGGAAGCGCAGCTCTTCGAAACGCGGATCATAAATCTCCTGCACTTCCAGACGGTCGTGGCCTCCAAGGCGAGCCGCATGGTGCTGGCCGCCGGCCCGATGATGCTGGCGGACTTCGGCCTGCGGCGCGCGCACGGGGCCGAGGCGGGTCTGCTCGCCGCCCGCGCCAGCTATCTGGCGGGCTTTGCCGGTTCCGCCACTGTCCTGGCGGCACGGCGCTTCGGCGTGCCGGCTTCGGGGACCATGGCCCATTCCTTCATCCAGGCCCATGACGACGAGGCCCGGGCCTTTGAGCACTTCGCCCGCTCCCGCCACGAGGGGGTGGTCCTGCTCATCGACACCTACGACACGGAGCTGGCGGCGCGGAAGGTGGTGGCGCTGGCGCCCCGCCTTGCCGCGGAGGGACACGAGTTGAAGGGCGTGCGCATCGACAGCGGCGACCTGGCCGACCATGCCCGGCGGGTACGGGCGATCCTCGATGACGGCGGTTTGCGCCAGGTGCAGATCTTTGCCAGTGGTGGCCTTGACGAGTGGGCGCTGCGGCGCCTGGTGGACGCTGGCGCCCCCATCGATGCCTGCGGCGTGGGCACCAGCCTCTCGACCTCGGAGGATGCGCCGGCGCTCGACTGCGCCTACAAACTGCAGGCCTATGCCGGGCGGGCCAAGCGCAAGCGCTCCGAGGGCAAGGCGACCTGGCCGGGCCGCAAACAGGTCTACCGCCGCTATGATGCCGGCCGGGTCATGGCGGGCGATCTGCTGACCCTGGTGGATGACCGGGCTGCCGGCGAGGCGCAGCTGCGGCCTGTGATGCGCGGCGGCAAGCGCCTCGGTCCTGTCCCACGGCTCGACGAGGTTCGTGCCCATGCGGCCGCCGAGCGCGACCGCCTGCCGAAGCACTTGCGAAGCCTTGAACCTGCAGCCCCCTATCCGGTTGCGGTCTCGCCGGCACTGCGCAGGCTGACCGCTGAGGTCGACCGGGCCGCAGAATCGGCGCCGGCCTGACAGCCGCGGCCGGGGTTCTCAGGCTCGCGCCGTTGCCGCCTCTGGGGGCGGATCTGCGGGGCCCCGGGGTGGCGGGGGCGCCGGAGCCACCGGGGCCGCCGGGGCCTGTAACGCTGCGGCGGTCAGGTCATCTCGGAAGGGATAGGCCACCGTCCTGAGAGCGCCCCTGAGAGCGCCCCTGAGAGCGCCCCTGGGAGCCCTCTGGGGGCGCCAAGTGGCGGAAACAGCTACATTTGCGCATCGTTCTTGCGGCGAAGGCTAGTCAATTGGCTGCGATGCGTCTAAAAGCAACAAGAGATTAACTTGCCGGATATCTTTGGGTATGTTGTCGCACCGAGCAGCCCAAAGTATGGAAAGGCCAACAAGAGGGATCTTTTGAGCGGGAAATATCGAGGAGTGGGGGGTTTCCTGTCTTTAAATGTGCGTTATCGATTGATGAGTTCGGTAAACGCCCCAAATGGTAGCCTGCTGCCGATCTGCGGCGGCGGCCCATTTATTATGCCTGTCTAATATGCGCCGCCCTTCTCGCCTTAAGTAATGCGTTGATTGCTTGCAAATGCTCCTGAAGAGGGTGGCCCGACTCCTGATACCTTTGTTTTCCGTAATCCACCCAAATCCATGCAACGAAATCGGAAGGAACCCGATTCAGGGATCTGTTGATGATGAATGTTACGGCGTCTATCAATGACGATTTGCCTTTTGTGGTGGCAGAATTTGACACGCTGGTTCAAGGACTAGACTACGCAGCCAGGGGGAACACCGGATACAACTTCTTCTCAGGCAGAGGGGAGGTCGCGCACGTCCTGAGCTACAGGGAGTTGCGCGAGCGTGCCATCGTCCTTGCACGGCGTTTGGACAAACTGGGCCTTCAGCGCGGTACGCGGGTCGCAATCATCGCAGAGACAGTCCCTGAGTTTCCGGTCTTCTTTTTCGCCTGTCAGTACTCCGGCCTGATCCCGGTGCCGCTCCCGCTGCCGATCCATCTGGGCAGCCACGAAGCCTACGTCGAACGTCTGCGGTCCATGATTGCCCGCGCCGGCGCGGAGATCGCCGTTGGCCCCCCCGAACTGATGTCCTTCCTCACGGAAGCCGGCGGCGGCCTGAAGATGATCGGGACGCCTGCCGATTATGCCGCGCTGCCGGAAACCGGCGGTGATCTGCGGCCCTTTGAAGCCGATGAGCCCTGTTACATCCAATATTCCTCCGGCAGCACCAGTCTGCCGCGGGGGGTCTTCATTTCCCAACGTGCGATCACCAGCAACGCCCGTGCAATCGGCCAGCACGGCCTCAAGCTGCGCAGCGGAGACCGCAGTGCGTCCTGGCTGCCGCTGTATCACGACATGGGCTTGGTCGGCTTCTGCCTGACGCCGATGTTGAGCCAGGTGACCGTCGACTACCTGGCAACGAAAAGTTTCGCTCTGCGCCCGCTGACCTGGTTGAAGCTGATGTCGCGCTACGGCGGCACCATTTCGTTCAGCCCGACCTTCGGGTACGAACTCTGTGTGCGCCGGGGCCTCAACGGTTCGGCCAAGGAAATCGACCTCGGGCGCTGGCGGGTTGCCGGCATCGGCGGCGATATGGTCCGCGCCGATATTCTTCACAGTTTCGCCGAAACCTTCGGGGTTGCCGGGTTTTCGCCCAAGGCTTTCCTGCCGAGCTACGGCCTTGCCGAATCGACGCTGGCGGTGGCCTTTGCGCCTCTGGACACCGGTATCGAGATCGACCGGGTCGACCAGGGCCGCTATGCGGGCAACGGGATCGTTACGCCGGTCAAGCGCGGACCGAACGGGTCGAGCCGCAGCGCCCGATCGTTCGTCAGCTGCGGGACCGCGCTGCCGGATCATGCGGTGGAAATCCGCAGCGAGAAGAACGACAAGCTGCCCGACCATCACGTCGGTCGGATTGTGGTCCGCGGCCCCAGCGTCATGGATGGCTACTTCGATGACCCGGCGGCGACCGAAGCCGTGAAGACCGAGGACGGCTGGCTGGACACGGGTGACCTGGGCTACATGTCCGGGGGCAACCTGATCGTGACCGGCCGGCGCAAGGATCTTGTGATCCTGAACGGCCGCAACATCTGGCCGCAGGACGTCGAGTGGGCGGTCGAGGCCTTGGCCGACGTGCGCGCAGGCGACGTAGCCTGCTTCTCGGTCATCGAGGGTGACGTCGGCGAGCAGATGGTGGTGATCCTGCAATGCCGCCTGCACGACCCCGTGGCGCGCGAGCAGCTGCGCAAGCAGGCCGCAGCGACGGTCCGGACGACCTGCGGCGCCGATTGCCGGGTGGTGCTGGTGCCGCCCAAGACCTTGAAGTTCACGTCCTCCGGCAAGCTCAGCCGCTCTGCGGTCCGCCAGGACTACCTGACCGGCGAAATCGCTGATGTAAGCCATTCGATCAAACAGGTCTCGTCCGCCGTGTCCGCATCGTCGCAGTCGGGCGATTGACCGGTTGAGGTCACAACGGGGGACGGTCCTCGCAAGGGCCCGGTCCTGTGAGAGGCCCCCGGGAGCCGCGCCCCGACTGCAGCGGGAAAGCTGACGGAGCATGACTGAGACCACGCCGGCGCCCGGCTGTGTCGCCCTGACCGGTGCCACCGGCTTCGTCGGTGGTCATATTCTCCGGCAATTGACAGCCGCCGGCTGGCACGTCAGGGCGCTGACCCGGCGGCAGGGTGGGCTGGGCGAACCGGCGCCCGGCGTGACGCCGGTGACAGGATCGCTCGAATCGCGGGATGCCTTGGCGGCGCTGGTCGAGGATGCCGACGTTGTGGTGCATTGCGCCGGCCTTGTGGCGGCCCGCCGCTCCAGTGCCTTCGATCAGGTGAACCGTGGCGGTACGGCCCGCCTGGTCGAGGCTGCCGCCGCCCGGCCGGTGCCCCCCCGGTTCCTGCTCGTCTCGTCCCTGGCGGCGCGCGAGCCACAGGTTTCCCCCTACGCCGTCAGCAAGTACCGGGGCGAGGAAGCCCTGCGCAAAGACGGGACCGGGCTGTTCTGGCAGGTTCTGCGGCCGCCGGTCGTCTACGGCCCCGGGGATCGCGCCACGCTGGACCTTTTTCGGCAGATTTCCAAGGGTTTCGCGGTGATTCCGCGGACACGCGGGCGGTTTTCGATGATCTATGTCGAGGACCTTGCCGCCGCTGTCGTGGCGCTGCTGGGGCCCCCGGTACAGAGCGCATCGGGATCGCACACCACGGTTCCACCTGCCTCGGTCCTGGAGATCGATGACGGCAAGGTCAACGGCTACAGCTGGGCGGAGGTTATTGCGGCGGCCGAGGGCCATCTGGGGCGCAGGGTTCGCAGTTTTGCGGTGCCCCTGGCCGTGCAGCGCCTCGCGGCGGCGGTCAGCGTCGGCGCTGCTCTGGTGACGGGCAAGGCCCCGGTGCTGTCCCAGGGCAAGGTCAACGAGATCGCGCATCCGGACTGGGTCTGCCGGACCAATCGCCTCAACGAGCTTCCGTTCTGGCAGCCGTCCGTCGGCTTCGAGGAGGGTTTGTCAAAGACCCTCGCATGGTATAAGGCTGCGGGCTGGCTCTAGGGGACTGTTTCAAGGGCCTGCTTCAAGGTTGGGGAAAGCATTGGGAGTGCGGTCGGACCGGTGAGCAGTGAATCTCAGGCTCTTGTTCAGGGTCAAACCAAGCAACGAGGTAAACACATGCAATGGACTGCCGATGAGGTCCATGCGGAGGTGGTTCGGCTGCTCGAGCCGTTTAACCCGCAGTCCGTCGATCTGCAGGCGGAGACAGACCTTGCCACCGATCTCGGCATGGACTCCGTCGCTGCCATGAATATGGTCATGGAGGTCGAGGACCGCTTTGATATCGACATCCCCATCAGCCTGCTGCCGGACGTGAAGACGCTGCAGGATCTGGTCGATGCAGTGCTGGCCGAACTGAGCAAGAAGCCGGCCCAATGAGTCTGCTCGACAAATACGACAAGGTCTCCGTGCGCCACCAGCGTCTTCTGTCGTTTGGCCGGGACCCCTTCAACATCTGCATGGATCGGATCGTTTCGGCCACCGAAGCCGTGATCAACGGCCGGGATGTCATTCTGGTCGGCACGAACAACTATCTGGGCCTGACGTTCGATCCCGACTGCGTCGCCGCGACGGCCGATGCCGTGACGCGCGAAGGCACCGGGACGACCGGTTCGCGCATTGCCAACGGCACCTATGCCAGTCATCGCGGTCTCGAGCAGGCGATTGCCGGTTTTCTGGGCCGCCGTGCGGCGATGGTGTTTCCGACCGGCTATCAGGCCAACCTCGGGATCCTCGCAGGCCTGGCCGGCCCCGAAGACACGATTCTGCTGGATGCAGATTCGCACGCCAGCATCTATGACGGCTGCCGCCTGAGCGGTGCCAAGCTCGTCCGTTTCCGGCACAGCTCGCCCGAGGACCTGGACAAACGTCTGTCCCGGCTGAGCGGAGGAACGGGCGGCACCCTGGTGGTCGTGGAGGGCATCTACAGCATGCTCGGCGATCAGGCGCCGCTGCGCGAGTTTGCCGACGTGAAGCGCCGCCACGGTGTCGAACTGCTGGTCGACGAAGCGCATTCTCTGGGTGTCTTCGGCGACCGCGGCCGTGGTCTCGTTGAGTCCGCCGGGGTCGAAGAGGACGTCGATTACGTTGTCGGCACTTTCAGCAAGAGCCTGGGCGCAGTCGGCGGATTTGGCGCTTCCGATCATCCGGCCTTCGAGCGTCTGCGCTATACGAGCCGGCCGTACATGTTCACGGCCTCCTCCTCGCCGTCCACCATCGCCACGGCAATGGCGGCGCTCGACAAGATCCAATCGCGCCCGGAACTGCGCGAGCAGCTCTGGCGCAATGCCCGCACCCTCTACGACGGGCTGAAGGACCTCGGTTTCACCATCTGTGCCGAGACGAGTGCGATCATCGCCCTGAAGATGCCGAGCGAAGCGGCGGCGGTCTACATGTGGAACGCCCTGATGGAAGCCGGAGTCTACGTGAACCTCGCGCTGCCGCCGGGCACGCCGGACGGCAGCTCGCTGCTGCGCTGCAGTCTCTCTGCGGCGCACACACCCGCTCAGGTCCAGCGCATCTGCGAGATCTTCGGCACCTGCCTGGAAGCATTGAAGGCCTGGCAGGTCACCCAGTCGGCTGCCGAGTAGCCGCCTGATCTACCGGAAGGCGCCGCGGCGATAGAGCTGCCAGAACAGAAGCGGGGCCGCCAGCAGAGGGTGGCGGCGCTGCCAGGGGGTCAGGGTCACCGCCACGCCTGAGTGCCGCTCGATCTTCCATGCCAGATAGTCCGGGCCATCGGCGAAGGTAAAGGCAGCCTTCATCAGCCGCAGAATCGAGAGCAGCTTGCCCTGGACGCGGCGCAGCCACCACCTGCTTCGGGGCGGGCCGCCCGGTGACGGGCAGGCGTAGCGCGTCGGACCCGCCGGCGCGCCGTCCTGGCCGGCGACCGCAGGCACCTTCAGCGCCACAAGGGCGGCCTTACCCACGGCCTCGAAGTATCGGCGATTGGCATCGTAGAGATCCTTGACCCGGTCCGGACCTTCGGCCCGCAACTCCGTGCGATAGGTTTCGCGGAACACGGCCGTCCACAGATCCTCGACCGTGAAGTCACTCTGCATCAGGGCAAGGCCCTCCGTCACCGTGTGCAGGACCGAGCCGGCGAGGGCCGCTGTCACCTCTGCCCTGACGTCGGCGTTGCGGCTGTAGACGAGGCGGCAAGACTGCGCAAAGCGGGCCCAGAGATAGGGATGGAACCAGCGCCCCCCGGCCCCGGCGGCAAAGTCGGCAAGCGAGCAGACGGCGTACTTGGCGCGCACGACGGCGCCCTCCGCATCCCGCGTTTCCAGGTAATAGACGTTTGGTGGCAGCGCCTGGTTGGCCAGCGCGCTCAGACCGCTGCGGTGAGCGCCAGTATAGCTGTCGACCAGAAGATAGAGGTCCGCAATCCGGCCTTCGAGGGTTTCGCTGCCAAGACAGGAGCCATAGAAGAGCGTTGCGGCAACAGCGCCATGCCGCTGTTTTGCGGCTTCCGCGATCGCGGCGACAGACCGGGCGACAGACTGGGCGACGGGGCGCTGAACCTCTGCCTGCAGCAGTGCCTCAAGCTCTCCGCCGCTCATCGCTCAAATCCTCACGAAGCGGATCTGCTGGTCGGCGGCAAGCAGGACGGGGCACCCGGGTTCGGGCTCGAAGAGCTCGCCGTCCAGGGTGAAGGGGCAGTCCATGGCAAGCGAGACCCGGTTGGCCCTCCGGCTGAGGTAGCTTGTTGCGGGCAGCTTGCGGTCTTCGCCGCCATAAAGCACACGCCAGGCATAGCGCAGGAGACGCTCGGGCGGATAGGCGATGCTCGTGAAGCGGAGCTGTCCGTCGCCGCCGTCCCAGAACGGCCGGCTGCCCAGCACAAGACGGTCCAGCGTGGTCGCGAGGATCACCAGGCTGGTGAGGTGTTCGGCTGGCTGGTTGTCGAAGGTGACGTCGATCCTGTCGCCGGAAAAGACCTTCCTGTTGGGACCGCTCCTGCCTGGACCGCCCCTGCCTAGACCGGCGCTGGCCTCGGCATCGCCTTGTTGGGCCCCGCGGCCGCGCAGCAGCCAGTCGGCGAGGAGGCCCGCCAGGGTAACGGCCGCGGCGGTATCGGCCTTGATCTTGTAGGGATGGACTTTGGACCGGCAGGCGATGATGGCGCGATAGATGGCCGCGCCGCCAAAGAACATGCCGTATTGCGGGGGGCTGCCGCGCGCATTCTCAAGCCTGAGGATCTGCCGTTTCGCGGTGGCCCGGGCGATCTCCCCTTCGTCCGCGCTCTGCAGCAGCCTGCCGAGTTTTGCCAGACCCGTGCTCATGCTTCCACGCAGGCCGACGTCACCGGCGATCATGTTGGTCATGCCGCAGGGCAGGACTGCCAGGCGCGGCTGCTGCTCGTAGGGGCGCCCACCGAAGAGCGCGGTCAGCACTGCCTGGATGGTGCCGTCGCCCCCCGCAACGGCCACGGTATCGATCTCCCTGCGGGCGAAGTCGGCCAGGATCTCGGGGATGTCGGCGACGGTCTCCAACACCGCGTGACGGGCGCCGGGCAGTCCGGCAACTGCCGAGTCCAGCTTCTCGATGCCCCGCTTGTTCTTCTGGCTGCGCGGATTGGTGATGACGCCAAGGCTGCCCATGGTCAGCGCGGCTCGGTCATCCAGGATCTCAGGCGCCCTCTGCCGCGTGCCGCCGCCATCGCCTGAAAGAGCTGCAGGACGTGCAGCAGCAGGCAGGCTGCAGTCCAGACGGCAACGGCAATGAGGCCGAGATCGGGACGTCCCAGTGCCGCGCCGAGTGTGAGCAGCACGAGGTTCGGGTTGCGCCGGGCGGTGACCAGCCGAAACCAGGTGTCGACGGGCCGCCAGATGTGGATTTCCAGGCCGAGCCGCCAGATGGCGATGCCCTCGATGACCCGCTGCAGGACGTAGCCCGCGACAATCACGCTGAGCGCGAGGGTCAGGGCGCCGCTGTCCAGTGCATGGGCACCGTGCTGCAGGCCCAGCCCCCAGGCGACATACCAGAAGGGCGGATGTATCAGATCGATGGAATGGTCGAAGACATTTCCGAACTTCGACGAGCGCAGCGTGATGCGGGCTAGCTTGCCGTCGACGGTGTCGAGAAAGGTCATCAGCCAGGCGGCCAGCAATCCCGGCAGCCAGTTGCCCTCCCAGAACCAGTAGAAGGCCGCGATGACGGCGACGAGGCTGACCGCGGTGACCTGGTTGGGGGAGATGTCGAGGCGTGCGCAAAGCCTGGTGACATAGAACGCGGGACGCGGCCAGAGCCATTTGGTGACGAGATCCGTGGCGCCCTTGTAGGTGCCCATGAACATGCGCCACTCGGTTGCCGCGAGCGTTTTGCGGTCAGGCAGCAGGGCGTAGGGTTCCTCGCGCTTGCGCAGGGCCTCCCAATACGACGCGCCCAGCTCGGCACTGCGGACCGGCCACAGTCCCTCGGGAACCTGAGCCCCCTGCCCGGACTGCAGAACCGCCGCGCCGGCCTCTGCCAGTCCTGCCGGCGCATGCACCGCCAGCGGTATCCCGGCATGGTCGCCGTTGGAAAGCAGCACGGCGCCGGGGGCATTCAGCAAAGCCTTAACCAGCGGCGTGTCGATCACCGCATCGGCACGGACGAGGATGACTGCCTGGTTCTCTCCGGCAAGCTCGGATTCGGGGATGAAACAGTCGACTCCCGCTGCAGCAAAACTGCGCCGCAGCCGGTCTTCCGGGGTCGCGAACCAGATCTCAAGCGCGCCTTTGCCGATCAGGCAGGCCGTTCGCGGAGCCTCGGGCCCCTGGCCCTGGCCGGTGGAGGTCTGCTCGGCGGAGCTATCCTGGGCGGAGATGTTTTGGGATGTCCCTGTTTCGGTTTCGGCGCGCACTAGGCTCTCTTTTTTGAAGTCCGCCCTACCGAAGTCTGGGGCGAAGTCTGCGGCGATCGCGGGGACGGCCGGGACGGGGTCCGCCAAACCTGCGGGGAACGGCTGAAGGGCCCCATTTGGCGAACCGGCCCCGGCTTGTCAAGGCCGGCTGCGCAGCGCAGCGGCCGGGTAAGGCTCTCTACGGCAGGGCTAGGTGGGGCGGTGCTTCAGCTCGTGCCAATACGCGACGCTGGCGGCGACCGCGCCGAAGATCGCCAGGGGCGCGATGCTGGCAAGCAGCGGCGGCAGCAGTCCGACCTCACCCATCGCAAGGGTAATCCCGTTGAATATGAAAAAGGAGAAACCGACAGCGATGCCGGCGATGAGGAGAAGGCCCAGCCGCCCGGAGCGCTGCGACTGCTGGGCAAGGAACACGCTGAGGCAGAGCATCAGGAACGGAATCAGGCAGTCTGCCAGCTTGGCATAGTGCCAGGTCTGGTAGAGGTGGGGGGCCCATGTGCTGCCGCCCCTGCCGTCGACGAAGCGCTGCGTCTCGTAGAAAGAAAGGTCCCTTGGGTGCGCCAGCAGATGCTGCAGGTTGGCGGCCTGAAGATCGATCGGCCAGGTCCGCTCGGCTTCATAGGTCGGCCGGCCCCCTGCCGCCGGAACCGTCGTGACGTCGAAGAGCTGCCACAGCCCATCGCGGTACTCGGCGCGGCGCACGTCAACCCGTGCCAGCAGTCTGCCCTCTGCGCTGCGCTTGAAAAGCGTAAAGTCGCGCAGCCCTTCGGCGTCGATGTTCTCGGCGGGAATCCGGACGATGTCGTTGCCGACGTGGATCCAGGTCATGCCGTTGCCGTCCTGCAGCGTCGGCCGGCTGTCGTCGCTGGCGACGCCCCATTCCTGAAGCGCCTGGACACTGGGTGGCACGAGCTCGTTGTCGACAACGAACTGCAGGCCGCCGAGCACGATGGCCAGAGGAATCAAGCGCCCCACCAGACCGAACTGCGAGACGCCGGAGTTCCAGATCGCCGTCAGCTCTCCGTGCCGGATGAGGAGGGTCAGGGTGAGGAGGCCGGCCAGCAGCGTCGCGATCTTTATCAGATCCGAAACGATGGTTGGCGAACGCAGCATTACGTAGCGAACCAGCGCCGCCGTTCCGCCGTCGTCATGGGCCATGACGCCCCTGGCATTGGCCATCAGATCGAGGCCCATCAGAAACGCCCCCATGCCGAACAGCAGGAGGGCGAATCGCGCGACGAACAGCCGCGTCACATATCGGGTGAGAACCCTCATTCCGTAGACGCCTGGCCCGTAGACGCCTGGCCCGTAGACGCCTGGCCCGTAGACGCCTGGCGCTTCGCGCCATCGCCGGGCCGCATGGCCTGCAGGGTCGCCTTGACCAGCTCGGCCGGCGACGGCCAGGCGGCCCCCCGCGTCACCACGTAAGCGCGCCGATAAAACAGGAAAACGCTGACAGCGACGATCAGCAGAAAGGGCAACCATTGTCCGACGAGCGCGCTCACATGGCCGACCGAGGACATCGATTTGCCGATGCTGAGTGCCTGGTTGTAGACGATCAGAAGGAACAGACCCGCCGCGATGCCGTAACCCTGGTGGCTTCTTCGCGGCCCGATGGCAAGGGCAACCGCGAGAAAGGGCAGAAACGTCAGCGAGAACGTGCGCACCAGCCGGTCGTGAAACTCGGCCAGCATCTGATCGCTGGTTACGCCGGGCGGAGGTGTCGCGCGGTATTGCCAGAGCTCCAGCAAGGTCAGCTCGCGTTCGTCCTCGCCGCGTGGGCGAAAGGCCTCCTGACCGACCAGATTGGTTGGCAGTTGCAGACGGCCGAAGTTCAAGACCCCGACCTTCCGGCCCTCTTCCCGGCCCTCTTCTGCGGTGCTTTCCGCTGTACCGCGTTCTGCTGTATCGCGTGCTACCGTATCGCGTTCTACCGCATCGCTTCCTGCCGCGTCGCGGTCCGTCCCGGCGTCCGGGCCTGCCGGCGGACCGGCCTCCAGGCGCACGCCGTTCGACAGAACAAGGGTTGAGCCGCCGGTAGCGTCGGAGATCACCAGCCGACCGCGCTCCGCGGTCATGGTGATGCTGTTTCCGTCTTCGTCTTCTTCGTAAAGGAAGACGCCGCTAAACGCGCGGCTGCCGCGGCGTACGCCATTGGCCATGAAGGTGGAGCCGTTCACCTCCATGAAGGTGCGTGGCTGCAGGTAGGTGTTCACGGCCTGCTCCGCGACCTCGTGAATCAGGGCGCGGTAGGTATAGCGGGCATAGGGCTGGCCGAGGTTGAAGTTCACTGCCGAGACGGCGGTGAGAACCAGTGCCAGGATCAACACCGGCCGCAGAAGCTGCGGCAGACCGATGCCGGCCGATCCAAGGGCATCGAGCTCCCGCGCGTGGTGCAGCCGGCTGAACGCCAGAAACACGCCGAGAAAAAAGGCCGCCGGAAGCGCCAGCGCCATATAGTGCGGGACGAGAAAGGCCAGCATCTGCAGCAGCACGGTCAGGCCGCCGTCGGAATCCAGCACCATGTCGAGCAGGCGCAACATCCGTTCGGTCAACAGCACGAGAAGCGCGATGCCGACGGTCACTACCAGCGGCATCATGGTCTGCCTCAGAAGATAGCTGCTGATCGTCGACACCCTGGGCTCCGCTTTCCCGTCCGCCTGTTCTGGCCGCCAGTTCCGGTCCGCTTTCGGTCCCTAGGCTGCCGGGGCCGGCCAGGCCGCCTTCACCGCCTCGCCGAGGCGTGCCAGCGCGGCTGCGTCCGGCGTGACCCCGGAAGACAGGTCGGGGGCGGCGGGCCAACCGGCATCCGGATAGACCGTTCCGGCGAACTCCTGGCCGCTGTCATAGCGCGGAAGCACGTGAAAGTGGACGTCCGGATCGACCATCATCAGCATCAGATAGTTGATCTTCTGATAGGGGCGGAAGGCGCGCAGTCCCGTTTCGATGTCCTTGACGGCCTGTTGAAGCTCGCCATAGGCCTCTGCGCTGATCTCGCTGAACGCCTGGGCCTCGTCCTTGCAGGCCAGCACCAGGGCGCCCAGGGTGGCCTGATGGGGACGCAGCAGCACCACCCAGTGCCCGTACTCCCGGATCAGCGAACCGGGATAGCCGAACTTTTGCATGGTCGCGTTGGGCCGGAGGGTTTCGGGTCCGCTTGACAAACTCACGACAGGATCATACCTCGCTGGGTCTGAGGGGCCGGACGGCGGCTGCTTTGCATGGGGATGTTCCCGCCATCGCAGCCGTACTAGTGAAGGCCGCCGGGAGCCTGGCGGCGTCTTGCTGCCGGACGATAAGGAGATGTGATGATCATTTCCCGGATCTCAACCTTGAAACGGATCAGCACAAGCTTGGCCGCATTCCTGGGCCTGGGCGTGCTTGCCCTGGGTCTCGCCCGGGGCGACGCGATCGCTGCCGGGCAGTCGGCCTGCACGGCGGAGGAGGGCGCGCAGATTGAGGTCAAAGTTGAAAATGTGCGCAGTTCCAAAGGGTTGATAACAGCAGTTTTGTACAGCGATGACCCGGAGGGCTTCCTGAAGCGGGGGCAGCGGCTTGACCGCATAAGGGTCGAGGCCAAAGAGGGCGAGACGCTGCTGTGCCTTAAGGCCCCGGCCGAGGGCCGCTACACGGTCGCACTCTATCACGATGAGAACGGGAACAAAGAGTTCGATCGGAATTTCCTCGGCATTCCGTCCGAAGGCTATGGCTTCTCAAACAACCCGGGGTTCCGCTTCGGCAAGCCGGAGCAGGAGGAAACCCTTTTTTCGGTCAACGGAAGCACGACCAAGGTGAGCATCTCTGTGCTCTATCTTTAGGTCCTGGCTTTAGGTCCCGGCTTTAGGTCCTGGCAGGCTTTAGGCCCTTACAGGCGGTAGCGCCGGGCCTCGGAGAACCGCCCGCCGGCCGGGTCGAAGCCGCGGGCCGTTACATCGATGCGCCAGCGCTTCCCGTCCTGCTCAATGGTGTAGAGCTGGTAGTGCGCCTGCGGCTTCTTGCCGCTGCTGGCCGCCGAGGCTGAAGGCACGCCCAGAACCGGCACGGGGTCCTGCGGACCGTCGATGGTCTGCTTGCCGAAGGTGTGGTCGTGACCATGCAGCACCAGTTCGGCACCGCGTTCGGCGATCACCTTGCGGAAGGGCTCCGCATCGATCAGGCGTTTGCGCCGGGCGATACCCTCCAGGCTCGGCGGATGATGAAGCAGCACGATCCGGAACCAGCCTTCCCGTCCCAGGCGCTCCAGGCTTTCGCTGAGGCGCGCCAGCTGGGTTTCGCCGAGGGTGCCGTGCGCGCAGAACAGCGGCGTCGGCTGGGCTGAGCTGAGGCCCAGGATGGCCGCCGGGCCGCGGAACCGCACGAAGGGAAAGGCATCGGGCCCGATCTTGGGTGGGCCAGGGGGTGGGCCGGGCTGGGCGGCACCGTTCGTGGGTTCCGTGCTGGTCGGGTCCCCCGTCATGAAGGCCTGCCACTTGCCGAGAGAGGCATCCCAGGGAACCGCCACGTAGGCGTCGTGGTTGCCGGGGATGACGGTCACCTGCTCGGCACTGCCCAGGCTGTGCAGCCACTTCCCGACCTGGGAGAACTCCTGCTCCAGGGCGATGTTGGTCAGGTCGCCGGTGATCACCAGGTGGTCCGCGCCGGCAGTGGCCAGATCCGCGGCCAGGGCGGCCAGCACCTCCGGGCGGTGCATCGCGCGGCGCTTGCGCAGCCACGACAGATAGCCGAAGAAGCGCTTGTTCAGGATGTCCGCCGGCCGCACCGGGGGCAGCGGTCCCAGATGCGGATCGGAGAGGTGGGCGAGGGTAAACACCAGTTTTTCGCTGGACCTGCCGGCAGCTCGAAGGTTGACGTTTCTGCGGGAACATGTGATCAAAATGCCCCTCAAGGTCAAAGATAAATTCGCCTAAGGGGTTCTTTCTGCATTGAAAGCATTGGTTATCGGAGCCGGCCAGGGCCGGCGCCTGCTTCCGCTCACAGAAGTCGAACCCAAGGCGCTCCTCCCCGTTGGCAGGCAGAGCCTGCTTGAGTGGCAGGTCGATGCCCTGGTGAACTGCGGCGTCGACGAAATCGTGTTCCTGGCCGGCTTCAACCTGCCGGCAGTCGAGCGCAGCCTCAGCAAATGCGCCGAACGCTGGCCGCAGGCCGCTTTTCGCCCGGTCTACAACCCCTTCTATGCGGTCGCGGACAACCTGGCGACCTGTTGGATGGCCCGCCAGGAGATGGAGGGGGACTTTCTGTTGCTGAACAGCGATACGCTGTTCAGCCAGCCGGTCCTGGAGACGCTTCTTGCCAGCCCTGCGGCGGCCGTCAGCCTGGCCGTCGACCACAAGGACCGCTACGACGACGACGACATGAAGGTGGAACTGGACGGCAAGCGCCTGCTGGACATCGGCAAGACCCTGCCGCCGGAGCGGGTGCATGGCGAATCCATCGGCATGCTGTATTTCCGCGGCGAGGGGCCGGCGCGCTTTGTCGCTGCGCTGGAGACGGCCATGCAGGACGCCCAGGCGCTCCGGCAATGGTATCTCTCGGTGGTCGCGTCGCTGGCTTCGAAGCTGGAGATCCAGGCAGTCACGATCAGCGGCCACGACTGGTGCGAGATCGACTATCCCGTCGATCTCAAGGCCGCCCGCCAAATGGTAGCGTCGTGGCAGCCGGATGCCGATCCCGTCCTGATGTCAGCCAAGTCCTCTTAAGACCTTTTCCGCGAGGTCAAGATCCTCCGGCTTGTCGACGTCGATCGCGGCCTCCGCAAAGGGCATCTTCACGGCTGATACCGCGATTCCGAGCCGCCCGGACACCCGCGCCATGGCCTCGTCCAGACTGAAGCGCCGCAGGAGGTAGCCGAGCAGCAGGGCCGGCCCGAAGAGCGCGGCGATCCGCCAGGGCTGCTTGCGGTGCTGTTCGACCCTGCGCCAGAGACGCACGGCCTCCAGGCCTTCCATGCCCAGCAGGGCGAAGAGGTTGCTGCCGGAGTAGCGCTCGTCACGAAAGCGCAGATAGGTGCGCCGGGAGGCCGGGTAGCGCGCCAGCAGGGTGCCGGAGGCCGTAACGCCGGCCGTCACCGAGGCGCCGCCGTTCAGGCTCTCGGCACAGAAGTGGTCGACCATCGCGCGGCTCAGGAGCGCATGATCCCCCGTCGTGATGAGGACGGGAAAGGGCCTGTCCAGGGAGTCCAGGGCCTGGAGAACGCTCTGGCTCGGTGTGGCGGCCGCAGGCAGAGCCAGGAGACGGCCGCTCCGGCGCAGCGCAGCCAGCCCGTCGAGGCGCTCGAGCAGCAGCGGGTCGGCCAGGCAGACGGCAATCGCCCCGATCTGCGGGCTCTCGGCCAGGGCCCCGACGACCCGCTCCAGCATCGGCCGTCCGGCGACCATGGCGAGGCACTTGTGGTCGACCCCGGCGGCTCGGGAAACCGGATCGTCAACACCGCGGTCGGCGGCCAGCACCAGGGCGGTGAAGCGCCTGTCTTCAGGCATGGCCGGGGCGGGGCTCATGCGGCGAGATCGCGCCCGTAGAGGCGGTAGGTCTTGTAGGGAACGGCCCCCAACGCCTCGATCATGCGGATCATCGGCTGGTTGTCCTCCAGCACCCAGGAGAGCTCGCCGTGCTCGACGCCCAGCGCGCACTGGCTTTGACGGATTCTTTCGATTACGGAAAATGCCAGCATGGCCCCCATGAGGCCGCCCTGGTGGGCCCGCCGCACGCCCATCAGGGGCACGCGGGCGGTCCTGGTGGTGTTCACCTTCAGCCGCCAGATCAGCTTGGCCCAGCCGAACGGCAGGAGGCGTCCGTCCAGATCGGCAATCGCCTCGTTCACGTTGGGCAGGCTGATGGCCATGGCCACGGGAACGCCGTCCAGTTCCGCGATGGCGATCGACTGCGGGCGGACGATCGGTTTCAGGTCCTTTGCCAGCCGCTGCAGTTCCGCCTGGGACATGGGAACGAAGCCCCAGTTCTCCGACCAGGCATCGTTGAAGATATCCATGATCGTAGACAGCTCCTGCTCATAGCGGCCCATGTCCATCGGCCGGACGGTCAGTGCGTCCAATGCGGTGGCCTTGCCCAGCAGGCCTGCCACCGGCGGCGGGGGCTGCGTGCGGGCGTCATAGTGATAGCACAGGAGGTCCTTCAGCTTGCGGTAGCCCAGAGCCTCCAGATGCCCGGCATAGTAAGACCGGGCATGGCCCATCAGCAGGTACGGCGGTGTCGCGAAGCCGTCGACCAGAAGCCCGAGTTCCTCGTTGATCGACAGGTTGAAGGGGCCGGCGATGCGCCGCATCCCCTGGTCGCGAAGCCAGGTTTCGGCGGTTTCGGTGACGGCCCGGAACGTCTCGGCCCTGTCTTCGGCCTCCAGCATGCCGAAGTGGCCGGTCGCGTCGCGGTGGCGGGCAAGATGGCTGTGGTTGATCTGGGCGGAGATCCGGCCCACCGGCCGGCCGCCGCGCAGGGCCAGCCAGAAGCGCGCCTTGGCGTCCTGGAAGAAGGGGTTCTTGCCGGGATTGAGGTGGTCGCGGCGCTCCTGAAGCAGCGGCGGGACCCAGGCCGGATCGTCGCGGTAGAGCGTCCAGGGCAGGCGGATGAAGGCCTCCCGCTCGGCGGCGGTCTCCACGGCCTTGATGCTCAGCGCCTGGGTGCCGCTGGTCATGCCCTTCCGGCGCTCCCGGGTCCGGTCAGGGGACCGGACGGCAGTGGCGAATCGCCGGGCTGCTGCTGCCCAGCCTCTGTGCTGGACTATGCGCCTGCTCAGTCATCCCGTCTGTGCCTCTGCACCTGGCTGCCGTCGGCGGCCAGGCCCGAAAGCTCCGCCACCCAGGGAAAGCGCTGGGTTTCCGGGCCGGTGTAGCCGAGGTTGAAGACGGTGGCGCTGCGCGGCGTCTGCTTCGCATCGGCATAGAAGGTGTTGAACACCCGATCCCAGAAGAAGTTGGTGATGCCGAAGTTGCCCTGTTCGCTGTGGAAGTGGTGGGCCAGATGATGGCGCTTGATCCGCCTGAGAAACGCCAGCCTCGGCGTGAAGGGAAGATGCTGGATGCAGTGGCAGAACTCGTAGAAGCAGGTTGTCACGATGCCCGTGGCGGCCGCCGCGGCCGCGGCGCCCGGGCCGCCGATCAGCCAGCCGATCGGAATGGTGACGGCCAGAATTGTCGGCAGCGTGGTGTAAAGCGAGCCGAACAGGACGCCCAGATCGTTGGGATCGCGGTGGTGGTCGAAATGGATGCGTTTCCATAGGGCCGCGGTCTGCGGAAACCGGTAGAGCAGGCGGCCATGCAGCACGAAGCGGTGCAGCACATACCAGACCACCGGATAGACCAGGAGCGTGGCGGCAATCGCGGCTGCCATGGCCAGCGGCTGCGCGCCCCAATAGGCGGCCAGGCCCGCGCCCACCAAGGTGAGCAGCGCGTAGGCCTGAATGGCCGGGTAGGTCACATAGGCCCAGACCAGCTCGCGCAGGGTCATCTTGTCGAGAAAGTACTTGCGCCCCGACCAGGGCGTTCTGCTGATCAGCACGATCGCGAACCTTTGGGTTTCTCAGGCTGTCTTTACTGGAATGGCCTCAAAACTAGGGCTTAGAAGGCTGAGAATCAACGCTTTCACAAGCCTTTCCGGGACGCCGCCGCCGCCCAATCGGCAGGGGTGACGAAAGCCTCAGATCCAGGAGATGCGGGTGCCCGGCTTGTGCCGGTTTACGAGCTGGCGCAGGCGCCCGCCCCAGCCGGCGGTGATCTCGCGCTTGTCCAGAACCGTGAGGTCCCGATCCAGCCGGTAGACCACGGGGGTCGCGGTGGCGATGCGGAACGCCGTGGCGCTGGCGTCGTCGAGGTGCTCGATCTGGCGGACGAGGCCTCGGATGCTGCTGGTGTGGGCCACCACCAGGGCATTCTCGCCCTGGCTGAGGCGCGGGGCGAGCACTTCCGTCCACCAGGGGGCGACCCTTGCACATGCCTGCTCCAGGCTCTCGCTGCGCGGCAGCAGGACCGGATCGATTCCGGCATAGAGCGGATCCCGGCAGGGCAGCCGTGGGTCACCGTCGGGCAGCGGCGGCGGCGCGGCCGTGAACTGGCGGCGCCATTGGCCGAGTTGCTGGTTGCCGTGGCGCATGGCCATCTTGGCCCGGTTCTCGCCCTGCAGAACGCCATAATGGCGCTCGTTCAGCCGCCAGCTCCGGATCACCGCCAGGTCGGGGCGCTCCATTTGCTGAAGCATGACCGAGAGAGACTCCGCGGCGCGGCTGAGGAGAGAGGTGGCGCAGAGCCCGAAGGCCAGGCCCAGGTCGGCCACCAGCCGGCCGGCGGCACGGGCCTCCCGCCGGCCTTCGGCGCTTAAGGGGGCATCGGCCCACCCCGCAAAGCGGTTCTGCTTCGACCACTCGGTCTTGCCGTGTCGCACCAGGACAAGTGTAGGCATTTTCTCCCCTGCTTTGCCGAAGCATGCCATGGCCGGCGAGGGCCTTTACCGTCGGGACCAGGGGATATAAACCCTAGAGGCGCCGCCCGCAAATGCTCCCCTTCGCCGGGGTCAGGGGCGGCCTGTTCTTAAGGCGACACGGAAACGCAACCTGCCGACCGCCATGACCGCAGTATGACCGCAGTGCAGCCCCACGCCGCGTTGAAGGACCAGCCGCCGGAGCCGAACAGGGCTATCGCGCGGCCGCCGCTGGTATGGCTGCTGCTGGACGACCGTCCCGGTCATGTGACCCAGGTTGTCGGCCTCGCAGAGGCCCTCGGCTGGCCATACGAAACCAAGAGCCTCCGCTTCACGCCGGTCAACCGGATCAGCAACCGTCTGCTGGGCGCCAGCCTGGTTGCGCTGCGCCGCGATGCCGCGGCCGGCCTGCAGCCGCCCTGGCCCGATCTGGTGATTGCCATGGGCCGCCGCGCCGCGCCGGTGGCGCGCTGGATCAAGCGCCAAAGCGGCAACCGCACGCGCCTGGTCCAGCTCGGCCGCAAGGGTGCCAACGTCGCCGGGCCGTTCGATCTCGCGGTAAGCTGCCTGCACTTTCAGCTTCCCGATCATCCCAAGCGCGTCCAGGTGCTGCTGCCGCCGACACAGGTCAACGCGGACCGTCTGCGGGAGGCGGCCGCGCGCTGGCCGAAGCTCTTGAACGGGGCCTCCGCGCCGCGGGTCGTGCTGCTGGTCGGCGGCACCACGGCGCACCACCGCCTGACAGCCGAGGCCGCGGAGAGGATGGCCCGCGAGGTCCAGAGCTTCGCCGCAGGGCTGGAAGGATCGCTGACCTGCGTGACAAGCCGGCGCAGCGGCCAGGCGGTCGAATCGGCCCTGCGCCGTGGCGCACCCGGGGCAGGGCTGCACTGCTGGCGCGCGGACCAGAGCGAAAACCCCTATCTGGGGTATCTGGCGCAGGCGGACGTTCTCGTGGTCACCGGGGAGAGCGAATCGATGCTGGCCGAAGCTGCCGCGACCGCCAAGCCGCTCTTCATCTATCCCGTTGCTGCGCGCCCCCACTCCCTGCGCGCCCGCCTTTCCGGCTGGGTTCTGGCCCAGGCGCAGGCGACCCAGGGGTGGCGTGCAAGCCTTTGCAGCGGTCTGATCGGCAGAGGATGGGTCGTTCCGCCGCGCGACCTGGAGATCCTGCACCGCGGCCTCGCGGAGGCGGGGCTCGCCAAGCCGTTCTCCGAAGCCGGGATGCCGCAAAGGCCGGAACCGCACCCCGGCCAGAGCAGGCTGCTGGACCGTGTCAGGCTGTTGGTGGAGCGCGCGTGATGGCGTCGGGAGATCCAGCGCGGCGGAACAACGGGTCCACTGCCGAAGGGCTCCTTGTCCGCTGTGGCAATGTTCGATTCTCGGGCGAGCGGACGATCTGGTTCCACGGTGCCGACCGTAACGCTTTCGAAGCGGTCGAGGCATCGGTGCAGACGCTGGCCGATCGCTTTCCGCGGCTGGACTTCCTCTTCACCGCCGCCGATCCAAGTGTTCGTGATTGGCTGGCGGGGCGCTTTCCCTGGGCGATCGTCCTGCCGCCGCCGTTGCCGCTGGCCCTCTGCGCCAGCCGTTATCTGGTGAACCTGAACGTCCGCGCGGTGGTTCTGCTCGGCTCGCCCGACAGCCTGGACCGCGTCGTTCTGCGGGCGGCCCGACGCCGCGCCGCGCCGGTCGTTCGCGCCGACTTCGGGGCCAATGGGGGGCCGAGGCCGCCTTCGGACCGGGCGCTCAAAGCCGAGGATCTCGACGGCGTTCAACACTGCCTCGTGGCCAGCCAGGCGGCCCAGGCGGCGCTGTTGGACAACGGCCTGCCGGCCGCGCGCGTGACGTTGCTCGGCGCTGAGCCGGAGGCGCGCCGGGAGGCGTTTCTCGGGATTGTCGTCCCGCTCCTCGGACAGGACCTCAAGCTGATGCGCAGCGCCCAGCGTCCGCTGCGCCGCCGGCTGGAACAGGCAGCGCTGCGCGGCATGGAGAATCCGCGCCTCAGGGCATGGCTTGCGGCGAAGGTGGAGCGCATCGACACCCTCGACCGGCTCCGCGAGCGTCTCGGCAACCCGGCGACGATCCTCTGTCTGGGCAACGGGCCGTCTTCCGAAGCGCCGGAGGTCGGCCAGGTGCGGTTCGACAGCCTGTTCCGGGTGAACCATGTCTGGCACACGCGCGGCTTCCTCACGGCGCCCGACATGGTCTTCACCGGTGCCAAGGCAACGCTGGCGGCGATCCGTGCGCCGATCTTCGGGCTCCAGAGTATCAAGTCCGAGGGGCGGCTCCTGGTGACCCGCTTCCTGCGGCCGGGGCGCGGCAGGACCAGCTATGCGACGATCGAACGCTTCGGCCTCTATCTTTCGGAGCCCCGCTGGGAAGGGATCCGGCCGACCAACGGCGCGGCCATGCTGGCGACTGCAGTGGCCTTGAAGCCCGCCCGGCTGGTCATCTCGGGCATCGACCTCTTCAGCCATCCGGACGGCACCTACCCGGGCGACAGCAAAACGCCGAATGCCTATTCACCGGGACACGATGCCGACTCGGAGCTGGCGCTGCTGCTGGAGGCCCTGGATCTCTATGAGGGCGAGCTGGTCATCCTCAGTCCCGCGCTGAAGGCGCGCTGGGTCGAGCACCGTGCCGGCCGCCTTCAGGCGGAAGAGGCTTTGGCCGGTGGCAAGCCGCCCCCGGCGGCCTTGGGGGCGGAACCGCTCTGAGTGCGCAGGCCAACTCTCCCTTGTCCCCGGCGGGCGCGTCTGATTTAAAGGGAAACCGGTTCAGAGTCCCCGGGGGCTCGGCCGTTCTTCGGTTGTATGCCTTTGCCTTGCCGGCTGCCCGCCCAGGGCGCGAGGCTTCCGGCACCCAAGGCCTTTGTTCATTTGCGCCCACCGATTGTTGAGAGAGTAAGTCCTTGACTGCTGTCCAGCCCAGTTTCAAGACCAAGTACTACCATAAGCGAATCGGGCATCTGTTGCGCCTTGAGCGGAACCGCCCGCTCGGCACCCGCAAGGAGCCCGAACTGGTGGCCCTGGACGTCGAGCCCGGCGTGGAGCCGAGCCCGAAGCCCCCGGTGCGCATCTACCTCGGCACCGAACCGGCCCAGCATCGTGCCGAGCGGATCTTCGTCTGGTCGATCCTGCAGGTGCGCGATCCGGCGCGCCGCTACGAGATCTATCTGATGAAGGATCTCGAAGGCTTCGACAGGACGAAGTGGAAGACCGGGTTTACCGCCTACCGCTACGCCATCCCCGATCTGGCCGGGAAGACCGGCCGGGCGATCTACAACGACGTCGATCAGATCTATCTGACCGATCCGGCCGAACTCTTCGATCTGGACATGCAGGGCGCCGGCCAGATGTGCATCACCGAAAAGGAAACCGCGGTGATGCTGCTGGACTGTGAAAAGATGGCGAAGCTCTGGCACCGCGAAGATGCCGAGAGGGGCGAGCGGCACAAGTTCTTCCGCCACCGCGTGCAGGCGATCGACGGGATGTGGCGCCAGCTTTCCGGTCTGTGGAATTCCCGCGACCACGAGTACGAGCCGGGCGTCTCCAAGCTGCTGCACTACACCACGCTGCAGATGCAGCCCTGGCGGCCGTTCCCGAAGGTGCTCCGCTACAAGGAGAATCCGAACGGGCAGATCTGGTTCGAGATGGAGCAAGCGGCCGATGCCGCCGGCTTCACGCTGTTCACCGAGGAGCAGCCCAGCCAGCGCTATCGCAACATGGTCAAGATGTACAAGACCATGCACGAGCAGGGCTCGCCCGATGTCGGGCGCCCGCCGGAGAAGACCTTCTCGGGCAAGTCGCTGATCGAGCATGTCGGCCCGATCGCGAACCTGATCAAGACGACGGGGGCGACCACGCTTCTGGACTATGGCTCGGGCAAGGCTCTGTACTATGAGCCCTATCCGGGCGAAGCGGCTGAGTCGCGCTTCAAGTCACAGAAGGAATGGGGTGACACCAAGGTCACCTGTTACGACCCGGGATACGAGCCCTACGCCGGGCCCATTGAGCAAAGCTACGACGGGGTCATCTGCACCGATGTGCTGGAGCACATCACCGAAGAGGACATCCCCTGGGTGCTGGACAAGCTGTTTGGGCATGCGCGGCATTTCGTCTACGCGGTGGCGGCCTGCTATCCGGCGAAGAAGTTCCTGCCGGACGGACAGAATGCCCACTGCACCATCCAGCCGCCGGAGTGGTGGCGCGAACAGCTGGATGCCGCAGCCCGCCGCAACCCGGGCACGCAGTGGACGCTCTGCGCCCAGCTGAAAGGCAAGTTCGGCAAGAGCGACCGGGTTTTTCGCGGTTGAGCCAGGGCATCGCCGGATCGGACCAGAATGGCAGAACTCGGATACTCCAAGCTGAAGGGCGCGCGCCGGCGCGTTGCCAAGCTGCGCTTCGGGCTGGCCCGGCGGCTGATGGGCCGCTGCGAGCTGCGCGACGGGGATAACGCCTACCGCTTCGACCCTGCTTCCTTCCGCGAGCTGTGGCGGATCAGCAGCATCTATCTGAAGGAAGTCGGCACCATCGAGCTGATTCGCCAGGAACTGCGCGAAGGCGATGTGTTCTGCGACATCGGCGCCAATGTCGGTCTCTACAGCCTGATGGCCGCGTCCCGCGTCGGCGAGACCGGCCAGGTCTACGCCTTCGAGCCCTTGGCGGCCAACTTCGCCAGCCTTGTGGAAAGCATCCGGCGCAATGGCTTCTGCCGGCGCATCACACCCTTCTCGCTGGCCTTGACGGATGCGCCCGGCGTGTTTCCGTTCCACTACATGAGCCTGGAGGCCGGCTCGTCCGGCAGCCAGCTTCATGCGGCCGTCGGCGTCGACGAACAGGACTACGTGCCCCTGGTGACCGAGATGAAGTACGGCACCAGTCTGGACGCCTTGATTGCCGCCGGGACGATGCGGGCGCCCGATGTCATCAAGATCGATGTCGACGGTAACGAGGCCCGCATTCTGCGCGGTATGCGTCAGCTCCTGAACGGAACCCAGCGCCCGCGCGCGGTCAGCGTCGAGGTCAACGCGCGCGAGAAGGACGCGCTGTTCGGCTTCATGGAAGCACAGGGTTACGCCTTTGCTTCGCGTAACGATACCATGGGCGGATTGCGCCAGATCGGCGCCGGCGCCGACCCGGAGCTGGTCGCCTACAATGCGGTCTTCCGCCCGGCCGAGGAAGCGGCGGCGGCATGCTGAATTTCGAGTCCATCAAGTTCGACTACGATCCCTATCCGATCGGCCTCGCGCGCGGCGCCCTGGACCCGGAGTTGTACCGGGAACTGATCGACACCTTTCCGGACGATCAGACCTTCGTTCTGAAGGAGTTCAACGGGGTCAAATACTCGCTGTCGCTCCACAACAACAAGGACGGCTACTTCGACCATCTGCGCAAGAATGGGGCCTGGGGACGCTTTTACGATTACATCAAGAGCGAGGACTTCATTGTCGAGACCATGGCGATGTTGAAGGCGCACAACATCGACCTCGGCCTCGCCAACGTGTCATGGCAGCAGAGGGCCCTTAAACGTTTCAAGGCGCTCAGGAAGGGAAGCCCGCAGCCGCATATCCCGCGTCTGCGTTCGCGCTTCGAGTTCTCCTCGATGCCGGTGACCGGCGGCAACATCCGCCCCCATACCGATCATCCCTCGAAGGTCGTGACCATGGTGATTCCGATCCTGCGGGAGGACGAGTGGAAAGAGGAGTATGGTGGCGGCACGAGCGTGGTCTGGCCCAAGGACGGCACCCGCAGCTATAACTTCGTCAACGGCTATATGGACTTCGACGAGGTTGCCTGCGTCCGAACCTACCCTTTCGAACCGAACCAGTGCCTGGTCTTCGTAAAGACCTACAACTCCTGGCATGCGGTCTGGCCGATGACCGGGAATGACCCGAAAGTCCTGCGGCGAACCCTGACCATCAATATAGAGGCCAACTGACCGCCGGCCGCGCCGACCAGCGGTCCGTCCACCTGTCCGTCCACCGGCCGGTCAGGCGGGCCGCTTAAGGTTCCCTTCGTCCTTCACCAGCGTCACGGCACCCTGTTCCAGCCGGAAGGTCCGCTGGGCGATCTCTGCCCAAGCCTCGCGATGGGTGATGGCCAGGACCGTCATGTCGCGGCTCAGCGCATCGATGTTGCGGCAGATGTCGCGTTCCGTGCGCGGATCGAGCGCGCTGGTGACCTCGTCCAGAATCAGGAGCTTCGGCTTTGTGGCGAGGGCGCGTGCAAGCGCGATGCGCTGGCGCTGCCCGCCGGACAGCTTCGCCCCTTTCTCGCCGACCACGCTGTGCGGGCCCTGGGGCATGGCGCTGACGAAGTCCCAGGCCCCGGCAGCCTCCAGGGCCTCACGCACCTCGGCCTCGCCGAGGTTTGGATCGCCGAGCGTAATGTTGGCGAGCACCGTATCGTGGAACAGGATCAGTTCCTGCGGCACATAGCCCACCAGGCCGCGCCAGGCCTGCAGGTCGATCTCGCCGAGAGGCACGCCGTCGATCAGAATGCGCCCGCTCTGCGGTTGGTGCAGCCCCAGCAGAAGGTCGATCAACGTCGTCTTGCCGGACCCCGAGGCGCCCGTGATCACGGTGAGGCCGCCGGCCGGGATCTCCAGCGACACGGCGTCGAGGATCTTTTCGCTGTCGTGAGCGAAGGTCACGGACTCGAGGCCGCATCCGCGAACAAGACTTGGAACGGCGCGGCCCGGGTTCGGCTCCTCGGCGGCCGCGGCTTCCTCTATAAGCGTGCGCATCGACCAGTAGGGGCTTTCCAACAGGACCGCCTTCTGAAACTGGCGTTGCATCTTGCCGACGCTGGAGACCGCCTGATAGAGCAGGATGCCCATCACCATAAGCTGCGGCACGGGAACCTGCCAACGGGTGACGGCGAAGTAGAACCCGATGCCGATCACTATGACGACGAGCATCTCCTCGAGGTTTTTCAGGGCGTACTGACTGATCACCTGGCGCCGCAGCGCGCGCTTCAGCTGCCTGATCTTGCGCTCGAAGAGGTTGGCGAACTTGCCCGCCCTGGCCATCGCCTTGAGCGGTTTGATGTTGCTGAGGGCGTCGCTCAGATAGATCACCAGTTCCGAGGTGCGCTCCGTCTGCCGCCGCCCGGCTTTCTTTGTGATCCGCACCAGGAAGTGCAGCGACAATGCGATAACGCCGCCCACAGCCAGCGCCGCCAGCGCCAGCTGCCAGGACACCAGGGTGGCGACGACGCTGTAGACGACGGCCTGGATGGCATTCACTTGAAAGTTCGCCGCCATCAGGTAGGCATGTCCCGAGCGCGTCGCATCGACGCTGACAGCGTTAGCAATCCGCCCGACCGGCTGATGCGTGAAGTATCCCCAGCGCACCTTCAACAGCCGCCCGATCAGGTCGGCGCGCAGGCCGGTTGCGACTTCGGCAACCGCATAGCCGACGTAGGACATCGCCACGACCGTCAACAGGCACTTCAGGACGATGGCCCCGACCACGAGCGCCAGAAGCAGGCCGAGCTCGGGCTTCAGACCGACGACCGCCAGGGCGCTTTCGACATAGCCGACAAGGACCGAGCCTTCCGCAGCGCCATCGTTAATGGCCAGGGACAGCAGCGGCAGGAGGGAGGCAAGGCCGATGCCTTCGAAGATCCCGGCAAGCAGCAGACAGGCCAGAACCAGCCAGGGCTTGGTTCCCTTGGCGCCGTAGAAGATGCGCAGAATACCGATCATCGCCCATGTATTTGCGGTTATGCCGGAGGGGTCAAGGTCAATGTGGCCGGCGGGCCGGGGTCGTTCAGGCAGGCCTGGACGGCCGATTGCCCCTACTTCAGGATCAAGCCCTGACCGGTGGGGACGTGAATCACCCTGCGCCCCAGGCTTTCCGCGGCTTCGTCCATGGCTTTTTTGGCGCCCGGACAGGTGCTGAACCCATAGTCGTCGCAGACCAGCGCGCCGCCCGCCACCAGCCGCGGAAAGAAGAAGAGGACCGAGTCCCGTGTCGGCTCGTAGAAGTCGACATCGACGCTGACCAGGCAGAACTGCTTGTCGGCCACCTCATCGAAGCGCTCCGGGATCCAGCCCTGGTAGAACAGGGCATGGGGGTGCTCTGCCAGATTCCGGCGGGTGGCCTCCAGCGGGCTGGCGAACTCACCGGCCTGCAGGGCCCGCACCGCTGTCGTTGCCGGCTTGTCGTGTTCGGTGGGTTCGGACAGGCCGCTGAAGGAATCGAAGATGTGATGCGGCCTGTCATCCTCGAAGGCCGACATGATCACGTGGCTCGATGCGCCGCCCAGGGCTCCGCATTCGGCGGTTTCTCCGGGCAGGTGGCGCAGGCTGCGGGCCAGGTTGTACAGAAAGAACTGGCGTTCCTTGGCACGCGGGTAGCGCGGATCGAAGCGGCGCATGACCGCCAGAAAGTCGCTGTCGTCCTGCCAGTTCGTATGTTTGTTGTAGATCCTCATGTCCAGCCACTTGGCCAGCTGGTTCATGACATAGAACGAGAAGTCGCGCTTTTCGTGCGGCTCTCCGGTCAGGGATCGATAGCCGTAGCGCAGGAGTTTTCGTAGCTGCACAGGAAATGCCTCTTTCGGACGCGGCTCCGTGTTTGGCAGGATTTTCCTGGCACCGCAAGCCACATGATCCGAGGCGTTTTCCGACGTATTCCCGCGTGCTGCCTGGGGCCCGGCACCCAGGACCGCGTCCTCCGGCGGCGGAGGGCCCAGGCAGCCGGGACAGGGCGTCAGTACAGGCTGTCAGCGCAGGCGGCTAGCGCAGGCGGTTAGCGCAAGCCGGGGATCATCGCCGTCAGCTCGGCGCGGCGGTTGATGCCGAGCTTGGCATAGATGCGTTTGCGGTGGGTCTTCACCGTGTTCAGGCTGATGCCGAGGGCTTGCGCCACTTCGCCCTCGTCGCGGCTGCTGGCCAGGGTGCGTGCGACACGCCACTCGCCGCGCGTCAGCCCCAGGGCCTTGCCCCACTCGCTCAGGCTTTGGATCGGCCGCGGGTCGGGATCGTTGATGGTGATCAGCGCCGTTGCCGCGATACCCGTGCTCCAGTAGACCTCGAACTCAAAGGGCGTGACCTCCGCCAGGTAGGGGCGCGCGCCCGAGGGACGCTCCACGGCGATCACCGTCGGCGGGCTGGGCTGGCTCTCCTCGTTCTCGCCGAGGCGCTGGGCCAGCGCCTGCAGCAGCCCGCGCTGCCCCTGACCGGAGTCAAGCACCAGCTTGCCGGCGCGCACTGTCAGGCCGTCAGCGGTGGAACTGAGGGTCTCGGCCAGCGCGTTCATGCGCACGACCTTGGCATTGCGGTCCACCAAAAAGGCGGCGCGGCCGATCTGGTCCAGTGCCTCGAAGGCAGCGTCCATCGTCGCACCCATTTGGGTGACATGGCGCTCCACCTTGAGCCCGCGAATGACGTGGGTGGTGAGGGAGTCGAAGCGCGCGATCTCCAGGTCGTCCAGGGGAACCGCGGTTTCGTCCCGGTTCAGCGCGAGCTTCAGTTGCAGCTTGGAGTCCAGGCGCGACGTGAAGCGCGCAAGGTGAAAGGAATCGGCCTCTCTGGCGAAGTCCCGGTAATACTCGCTCTTCGCGAAGTCCCGCGGATCGCAGACGTCCTGCAGGCGTTGGATGGTCGGCGAAAAGGCGATCGGCACGCTGATCCGGAAGGGATCGAGGCGGTGATAGTAGGCAAAGTAGCGCTCGATGAAGTTATCGAGTTCGGTCGAGAGGTGTGCGGCGACCGGCATCGGCGTGATGTCCGAGGGGTCCAGGCGCAGCTGCCAGAGCTCGCAGCGCTCCAAGGCCAGGGCTGCAAAGGACGCATCGAAGGCAGCGGCGATGGACCGCAAGGCTGCGCGCCAGGTGATCTCACCGGTGGAGGCGCGGTAGACCTGCTCGACAAGGCCGTCGAAGGCTTGGCGATCGATTACCATGCGCCGGCGGCCGGTTCGGATGCAGGTGTGCCGCACGCAACAGGGTGAAGGTGCGCTCCTTCCGTACCGGGCCGCGCCTGCAAACCGAAGAATGCCGGGTACAGAATCGTCTTACTCTGAGCGGGCTTCGGTTGGAGAACGCCACCCGCCGAACAGACTCCCCCGCGGGCGCCCACCCAGGGGCGCGCCGGCCGGTTGGCCTCTACGGCAAGTGTGAAAACGTTAAATTCCAACCCTCTACTCCCCGCCTGAAAGCTAGCGGTCGGAGAAGGGGCGGTGCGTCACCCTCAGGGGTGATTAGCTCGGCGCTGATACAACCCCCCATAGTCTATGCGACTACGGTTAATTGCTTATGCGACCTCATTGTTTGGCATTGTCGGACTGGGCGAGTGCTAGGCGCCAAGCCACTTTTTTTGGCGCGGCCCGATCCGATGAACGGAGTTGCGATCAGTGCTTTACGTCCCTTCGCCTGATCGCCGGATGCTCACTCAATCGATCATCCAGTTCCCTTTATTGTAAGTGTTAAAGTCTCCCGTTTTAAGTGCGTTTTATGTACATTTCTAATAAGATTCTGATTCTTATAAGTGTAATCTAGATATTTTGTGATTCAAAACTGCTGAAACCGGGCAAAATACCCGACATAACGCCCTAATAGGGCGTTATGTCGAATCGCATGGTAATTGGCTCTACGATGCCAAACTATAAACCCTGTTTTTGGGCTTACCGGTAATTTCGCGGACAACATCTTCCGCAATGAGTTCTTGAAGAAGCCAGTTCGAACCTTGGGCCGTCAGCTCCAGCCGGCGCTTGATGAAGCGCGTCGAGAGGGCCGGGTAGTTCAGGAACAGCCAGGCCAGGTGAGGCAGGCGCGACCCCGCGCCATGGCGGGTCAGCAGCTCGACAAGGCGCGCGCGCCCGCGCGCGATGCTGTGGTGCTCGTCCAGGCCGGCATTTGCCGCTACCTGAACGGCTTCGCAGAATTGACGGATCCAGGCATCCAGCGGCGTGGCGCTGTCCAGGTGCCGGCGGGTCTCCTGCAGGCCCGCAGCCAGGCAGACGGTCATGCCTTTTGTCTTGCCCCAATGCCAGAGCAGCAGGGGGGCCAGCAGCAGGCCGATCTCCGTGCCGTAGCGATTGAGCGGCTTGATCCGCTGCCAGACGCGCAAGGCCATCGCGGCGGCCGGGACCGCCGGCGTCGACTCCAGCTCGCCGACCACGTCGAGCCAGCGCTGCAGGCGGTCCATGCTTGCGGTCCGTCGCCCATCTTCGGTGCGGTCCCCTTCCATGGACCCATCGCTTTCCTCGCCCTCATCGAGGATCTCCGTCAGGCGTTGCTCCAGGGCGAGAAGACCTTCCACGGTCAGCGTTTTCGCCGGTCCGGCCCGGCCGATCTGACGCCTTAACGACAGCAGGGCCTTGGCCTTGATCCAAGCGGCGCTGGGGCGGCTTGGCAGGCTCTGGGCGTCGACCAGGACCAGATCTTCCATGGCGACGGTCTCGCCCTCGAGGGCGACCAGGGCCGAAACCTCCTTGAAGTCTGCGCGGCAGATCCAGGAATGGCGCAGATCGCTGGAGAGAAGCTGTTGTTCCAGACGCGCAAGTCTGTCCTCGGCCAGGCTCCAGGCGCGCGCGAAGCTCTCCCACGGCAGGCCGAGAGCGTAACGCTTGCCCGATCGTTCCGGGCCCCGCAGCAGGCGTTCGTGCTGCAGTTCATGCGTCAGGGGATTTGCTTTGACAGCGGCTGCTTGGGAGGAGGCCTGCATGGCTTGGTCCTTTTGCTGGAGGGGGCTTTGGCGCGCCGTTCGGCTCTGTACGGCCCCTCCGTTCGGTTAGGGGCCGTCTAGGTCACAATGGAGCGCCACAGCGCGAAGGGACTTCCCGGTTCCTCGCGGGCGACCCAGCGGTAGGGCAGGGCGCGCCACGGCAAGACGCCGGGCCTGCGGTTGTCGAGTGCGTAGGTGCCGCGGCTGGTATGGGCCAGGAGCACGGCATGGCCCTGCCCCGTCTCGGCGTAGCAGATCGCAAGGGTCAGGCTGTTGCGCGGCCATCCGAAACGCGTGACCAGCAGTTCCAGCTTGCGGATCGCAAAGTCTTCACAGTCGCCAGATGCGGCCGCCGGCTCCCAGATTTCACGGCTGTCCAGGCGGAAGCGGACCTCGGTGTTGACCAGGCGGTTGACATGGTCCAGTTCCGCCTCGCGGATACGAGAGGACGCCACGCTGGCCAGTGCCTTCTTGCCCGGATGCAAAGAGGGATGCTGCTTCAGCATTCTGAGCCACGCGCCGGGCGCGTTGGTGAAGTCGCCATTGCCGATCGGCGTCGAGGGCGGCAGAGGTTCTGGCAGGATCGCAAGGTTCGCCTGCGCGCGCTGCGGCAGGAGCGCAAGCGCCAGGGAGCTTGCAGAGATGGCGAGAAATCGGCGTCTTGCCGGAAGAGGTCGTCGTGACGGCATCCGTGGCTCCTTCGCTCGACCGGACCGGCTGCGCGCAGACGCCTGTGGCGCGACTTGCTGTCCCGCGTCCGCCGCTGCCGTTCCCGGCCGGCTATGTCTGCTGCCTCTTCTGAGCTGTCCGCCTGGGCGCCCTGCCTGTACGGTCGGGTCGCGACCGTCTCCAGTGGCTGCCGGGCGCAATCTATGCGTTCAGAGAGAGACCCAACGTTCTGTCGTGCCTCTAGACCTACGCCTTTGCAGAGACCCTGCCGTCACCCTGTGAGGTGACGTTAATCAAATGATTTGTTTAGGTATTGCCGGATGCTTTGGCTTAGGCCACGGGTGAGAATCACCCTCTAGGGTGACGCCTTGGCGCAACCCCCGGTCCTATGGTCACCAGTCGGGGATAGACCCAAGTGTGGACAGAAGGGGCACACCGAAAATGGAGCGAGTTGATGGCCATGGGCGCCTGGACGGCGTCATGGAACAGGACGTTGCGGACCTGCAGTCCGCGACGCCCAGCGAACAGGAGCACCTGGCCAGCGCGCAGCAGCAGCTACACGGTCAGGCCCAGGCTGCGGTCGAAGTCGCCGCACCGAAAGCCGGTGAAACCATCACCATCGTCAGCGAGCCGGGTGCGGTCTACGCGCTCGACGTCCTCGCCGAGGACGCGCGCTTTCAGGTCGACGGTGAGGACATTGTCCTTATCTTCGATGCCGACGGCGACGGCACCGCGGACTCCCGGATTGTCTTTCTGAAGCTTGCCGGCATGGCCGAGGAGGCGGATGCACCGCTGCTCCAGGTCGCGGGTGTGGACTACGATGTCTCCGCCCTGCTCGATGTGGCGCTTTCCCTGCCGGAGGGCACGGAGCCGGGCTCACTGCCGCAAACCCCGGCAGGCCCGCCTGCGGAAACCGCGGGTGGCGAGGGCAGTGCAGCCGCCAAGGGAGGCGGCGCGACCCAGTATCAGGACAACCTCGGCGAGACGGTCGTCTCCGAAGCCATTGACGCGCTCGCCGGCGTGGGCGGGCCCACCGGTGCGGCAGGAGTTTCTTCCGGAAGCGTGTTCACGGGCCTGCCCCTGCTCGTCAGCGACGCGCCGGAGATCTTCGTGGCGCCGTCGTCACCGGTATCGGTAGACAGCGGCCCCACCATCGAAACCGTGGCCGGCCAGTTGGTCGACGGCTACATCGCCAACGCCACCGTGTTCCGGGATGCCAACGGGAACGGCGAGCTGGATGAAGGCGAGGTTTTCGGAACCACCGACATCAACGGCAACTTCTCGCTGACCGGCGGCAGCGGTCCGCTGGTCGCCTTCGGCGGCACCGACATCTCGACGGGCCTGGCCTTCGAGGGCGTGCTGAAGGCGCCGGAAGGCTCGACCGTCATCACCCCGCTGACCACCCTGGTACAGCAGTTGGTCGAGGGCGGCTCGGATGCCGCGACGGCGGAGACCCAGGTCAAGGAAGCACTGGGGATCGATGAAGGCTTCGACCTGAACAATACCGATCCGGTGGCGGCCGCTGCTGGCGGCGACACTGAGGCGCTGGAGGTCGTCAAAGCCGGCATCCAGGTGGCCAACACGGCAACCCAGGTGAAGGCGGCGCTGGAAGGGGCCGGCGCAACCGACACTGAAGCGGCTTCCAATGCGGCCTTTCAGGCGATTGCAGAGAAGATCGCCGAGAATGCGGAAAATGAGGTCGATACCGATCTCGGCAATGACAGCCAGATCGGCGATGTCCTGGAAGATGCGGCGCAGACTCATCAGGACAACACCGGCGAAACCACCGCCGATGATCTGAGCGAAGATGACATTGATAACGCGACGAGCGTCATCGCCACGACCAATGAAGCTGTGGAAGACATCGACATCGATGAGAACAGCGATGCCATCGAGGTGTTGACCGATCTGGCCGAAGTTGCCCAGGTGGCGCAGAAAGAGGCGGCTGAAGCTATTGAAGAGAGCGTCGAACAAGGCAGCAGTCAAGCCATCGACAACTTCGATATAGACGACGCCATAGACAACGCAGTTGTCGGCGACGTCGATGGTGCCGATGTGCTGACCGAAGGCGACGATAGTGTCGTCGGCACGAATGCCGGCGAGAGCTTTGACGGGCTGGGTGGGAACGACACCATCGATGGCGGCGGCGGCGCGGATGCCATAAGCGGCGGCGCCGGCGATGATGTCCTCTACGGGGGCGATGGTAACGACGTTCTGTCTGGCGGTACCGGCGACGACCTGATTTTCGGTGGGGCCGACAATGACGACATTATCGGCGGCCCCGGCAGCGACACCATCGATGGCGGTGACGGCATTGACGTCGCACGCTTCGACGCGGAGGTCGGCGGGTTCACCTTCGCCGGCGGGCCGGATGGCGCGATCCTGGTCACCGAGACGTCCAGCGGCGACACCGACACCATCACCAACGTGGAAAGCTTCACCTTCGGCGGCACCACTGTTCTGTTGGTCGGCGCAGGGCATCCCTTCGCTTCTATCCAAGACGCGATCGATGCCGCCGACGAGGGCGACGTCATCCTGGTGGCGGACGGGGACTACGGAGCCATCACCATCGACAAATCCCTGACCCTGCTGGCGATTGGCGACGACGTCACGATCACCGGCCCGGGCCAGAGCCAGCAGGCGGCGATCCGGGTTGAAAGCGGCGTCGATGACGTGGTCATCGGTGGTGCGAACAACGGCTTTGACATCGACGCCGAGGCCGGCGATCTGGCAGCGATCTATCTGGTCGGCGGGAACGACGGCGTCGTCATTGAAGGCAACGATGTAGACGGTGAGACGGGCAGCGCGCTGCTGACCGGCGGTATCGGCGGCGGCGTCACCGATTTGACCGTGCGCGGCAATGATCTGTCTGCCGACGGCCCGACGGCCGTGGTCTACAACAACGGCGAGGCCAGCCTGGGTTCCGCCAATGCCTCCAGCGACGTCAAGATCCTGGACAACACCATCTCCGGCGGCGAAGACGCCGGCCTGCTTCTGGGCATCGAGGCCGACGACGCTGTCATCACCGGCAACACGTTCAATGGGGAAAGCGCTGACTTCGGCCTCTTGGAGATCTTCGGCGAGAACGCCGTCATCACCGGCAACGACTTCAATGGCGGCGGCTTCGTGCCGGCGATCCGCGACAGCTTTGACAACTACGATGACGACGGCCTGATCGCCGGCAACACCTTCGACGGTGTGGCGGTCCCTGTGCTCAGCCCGGATGCAGCGATCACGATTGATGCCGACCAACTGGGCGATGAAGTAACGGCACTGGATATCTCGAGCCTCAGTGGCGTGGCAGCAACCTTCACCAGCCTGGGCAACCTGACCGAGATCACCACATCGGGCGGTCAGAGCCTACAGCTCGACGGCAGTCAGATTGATACGATCTCTGAGGCGGACGGGACGCTGATCGTGTCCGGCGGTGCGGCCGTGAATGTCGTAAGCGCCGGCCTCGTGCTTCCCAACGACGGGACGGCGCCCAGTGTGAACAACCTGCTTGCGCTGGAGTTTGCCGGCCTGGCGGACCAACAGTCTCTGATCCCGGAAAACCTGACGGTCGACGGCAGTCACGCCAATGCCTTCGCGGCCTTCTGGATTCCGCTGGACCAAGCCTATGTCGGGGCGGCGGACTACTACAACCTGGAGGTCAACACGGCCTTTGCCTATCTCGGCAACGACTATGCGCGCTACCTCGAAGCCGGCGGCGAGGCGCTGTTGGATCTGGTGAAAGTCTCGGATACCCGGTTGCAGACGCTGCATGACAACCTGCTCGGTAATCTGGGTGACGGCCCGATTGCCAGCCGCTTTACGAACCAGGGAGAGGACGACCCCCGGACGCAGGCGGGGGCTTTGTTCGGCGACCGCCCCTATCACGCCGGCAACGTCACGGAGGTTAACGGCGAGTTCGTCTATTCCGACTTCTTGGCGGCCTCCGGGACCGTTGGCTGGGATCTCGCCCACGGTATCGATTATCCCGACGGCCTGCCGGCCCCCTACGACGTGCTCGATGGGGACAACGTCCTGACCGGCGCGAGCCAGGACTACTTCTTTGGCGGTGGCGGCAACGATACGATCACTGGAGATGACGGTGAGGACACGGCTTCCTACTTCGGAGAACGCCTCGATTTCGACATCTCCGGCGACAGCGAAGGCGGCGTCACTGTAACCGACGGAAACGCGAACGACGGTGATGAGGGCAGCGACAGTCTGTCCGATATCGAGACACTGCAGTTCTCCGACGGGACGGTGAGGTTCGAGGCAGCCCTGCAGCGGGGCGTCCCGGAAACCACGGCCGGCGGCGGCAACGAGGACAGCGACAACTTCCACCCCGGGACCGGCAATTCCAACGAGAACTTTGTCATCCACGACAATACCGAGGCGCAGATCGAGGTCGCCATCAAGGCCAAGGTCCGCTTCCAGGGCGACCCGGATTCGGAGGGCCTGACCTACTTCGTCGAGACCGGCGTCACGCCGGGGTCCTCGACGGGGCTCTGGAACTTCGACTACAGCATCGTGGACTACGGCGCCGCCGATATTTCCGGAGACACCTACAGCATCTCCATCGTGGCCGACTTTACGGACGTCCACGGCAACACGACCCAAGGGGTTATGGTCTTCGACCCCATCGCCCATCGGACGGAGACCGGCGAGGACTACTATCAGGATGCCAGCGGCGCGACGGACGGGCTGCAGAACTCGCAGAACATCGGCTGGTACTTTAACGACTACGATCCCTCGGCGCCCGGCAGCTACGACTTCGTGCTGACGGTCCGTGACGCAGAATCGGGTGAGGTTGTTGGCCAGAGCGAGATGCGCGTCGAAGTGTCGGCAAACTTCGAAGTGAGCGAAGGGGAGTCGATCCAGGCCGCAATTGATGCGGCCTCAGACGGAGATACCATTCTGGTAGGTCCCGGCACCTACGATGAAAACCTGACGATCGACAAGCAGATCACCCTGATCGGTGCGCAAAGCGGGATCGATCCCACCGGGGACGGCGGCCGCGGCGGCGCGGAGACCGTGATCAACGGCAACATCGCGGTCACGGTGGGCGCCGACAACGCGACCATCGACGGCTTTACGCTCAACAAAGGTGCGGGCAACGTCGGCATCAGCCTGGAGACCGGTGCCACAGACATTACGATCCAGAACAATATCCTCAACGGCGGCGCGGTCGGCGACTTCAGTGCTGGTACGCGCGGCATCGTCAACGCCGACAACGGTGGCAACACGGGCCTGACGGTCAGTCAGAACAGTTTCAGCGGCTGGCGCACCGGCCTCTATGTGGAAGAAGGCGCGCCCGGGGCGGTCATCTCCGGCAACGACTTCGACGGCAACCTGGTCGGTCTGGCCTTCGAGGAGCCGGACGGTCAGGTGGTCACCGGCAACAGCTTCACCAACAATCAGCAGGAAGGCATCGGGCTTGGCGCCAAGGACGGCAGCCGTGAGGTGGTCCTGGACGGCAACACCTTTACCGGGAATGGCGGCCAGCCGGTCGGTGTCTACAGCGACGGTGACGGGATCACCGTGACGAGCAACGACGCCGGAACGGGAGGGGTCCTGGTGCTGCAGGACGGCGCCACCGACGTCGAGCTTCTTGGCGAGGGCGGGCTCTCTGTTACGGGTAACAGCGGTGACAACGAAATCACCGGCAACAACGGCGCCAATGCCCTCGATGGTGCCGGCGGGGCGGACACTCTGGCGGGTGGCTTCGGCGACGATTCGCTGGTTGGCGGCGAAGGCAACGATGTCCTCTATGGCAATGGCGACGATATCGTTGCCACTTTCTCCACGGACTTCAGCGAGTTCGCCGCAGGGCCGATAACCGATGGCGAAAACGATTGGATCCTGCGGGGCAACGCTGACCGCGACCAGGAGATCGTCGATCTGGGCGGTGACAGAGGCAATGTGTTCAGGATCTCCAGCGACCCTTCCATAACCGATTTCGCCGGGCCCTATTCGCCTGTCGTGAAGAACAGCTCGGGCGAGGCGGAAACCGTTGGAGAGCCGCTGACGTCAGCCGACTTCGATACCATCCGGGTCACCTACGATTTCAGACCGGTCAGTGATGTGCCGGACTCTTCCCGTGTCGAGGTCGACTTCGGCCGTGCCGGCAGTGCCGACCGGATCAACTTCATGGTCCTCGAGTGGGATGCCAGCGTCGGTCTGCGGATTGCCACAAACGAGGCCACGACGACCAACGACGAGTGGTACACCAATGACTTTACCGCCTTTTCCGGCAATCGAACGGTGGTCGAGGGATTGGATGCCGATGGTGCGCAGTGGCATCAGTTGGAGATGGTGCTGCGCTTCAACGACGGTGCGGACAACGATGTGATCGAGATTTATCTCGACGGTCAGTTGATCGGTACCAGCACGACCTTCGAGAACTACTGGAATTGGCTTGACGACGATCACGACGCCAATGCCGAGGCCAATCAGGCTGTCGGGCTGTTCTTCCGGCCGAGCGGCAGCGGCGCCGCCGCCGACGGCGATGGCGGTGACAATCAGGGCTTCTACTTCGACAACCTGGAGATCACCGCCACAAGTTCTGCCACTGATCACGACGATCTGAGCGGTGGCGCGGGCGACGACACAATGCTTGGCGGCGCCGGCGATGACACGATCGATGGCGGGGCGGACTTCGATACGGCCGTCTTCTCAGGCAACCGGGATCAGTACGAAGTCAACCTCGCTGACACGACGATCACGGTTACCGGCCCGGATGGCACCGACAGCCTGACAGGCATCGAGGAGGTGCGGTTCGACGACCAGTCCATCTTCGTGGTGACGGACGGCCAGTCGATCCAGGCCGCCATCGATGCGGCCTCCGACGGCGATACCATTATTGTGCGTCCCGGCACCTATGCCGAGACCTTGGACATCGACAAGCAGGTCACCCTGCTCGGCGTGCAGTCCGGCGTCGATCCCAACGGGGACAGCCGCAGCGGTGCTGAGACGATCATCACAGGCGGCATCCTCCTGCGCGACGGCGCCGACGGCACGACGGTCGACGGCTTCACTCTTCAGGAGGGCAACGGCAATCTGCAAGGCCACAAGGCGGGGATCTATCTGGCCAGCGGTGCGGCGGACATCACGATTCAAAACAACATCCTGACACACACCAACAACGATACGCTGACCGATGGGTTCCGGGGCATTCTGGGGACCTCCAACGGCGGCAACACCGGTCTGACTGTCAGCCAGAACAGCTTCACCGGCTGGTCGTCGGGCGTGTTCATCAATCCGGGCGCGACAGACGCGCTTGTCTCCAACAACACCTTCGATGGCAACTTCGTCGGGATGTCGATCGATGGGCCCGATGGTGCTGTCGTTACGAGCAACAGCTTCACCAACAACCCCTACGAGGGACTGGGCCTCGGGCCGGGGGAAGCCAGTCCGACGGTGACGTTGGACGGCAACAGTTTTTCGGGCAATGGCACGCTCGACGGAGACCGCTCGATCGGCGTTTACGACAACATCGAAGTCACCAGCAACGATCCGAACACCGACGCCGCCCTTGAGTTGATGGACGGCTATGCGACCGGCATCGTTCTGAGCGGGACCGCGCCGCTCTCTGTAATCGGCAACGATGCGGCGAACGACATCGAAGGCAACGATGGCGCCAACCTGCTCGACGGCGAGGATGCGGACGACACCATGGACGGCGGTGGCGGCGACGATACGGTGATCGGCGGTCTCGGCGATGACGACCTTGCGGGCGATGGAGGGGACGACATCCTCTATGGCGGCGAGGGGGACGACACCCTCTACGGTGATGCCGGCAGCGACACGCT
This sequence comes from Rhodospirillales bacterium BBD 1991-14, assembly GCA_001657395.1. Taxonomy (GTDB): domain Bacteria; phylum Pseudomonadota; class Alphaproteobacteria; order Kiloniellales; family Kiloniellaceae; genus Pelagibius. Next base: position 833,529 of record LYSY01000002.1, read on the forward strand.
GTTTGGCGGTGCCGGCAACGACACCTTCGCCTACGAAAGCCTGCCCGATGCCGGGGACCTGATCGACGGCTTCGATGCCGAGGGGGCGGACAGCATCGATCTGGACGCACTCTTCGACACGCTGGGGGTCGATGCGGCTGAGCGCGGCGCGCGTGTCCAGGTTCTGCAGGACGGAACCGACGCGGATGCAACGATCCTGATCGACAGCGATCCCACGACGTTGGGTTTCGAGGTTACCCTTGCGACGGTTGTGAATGTCAGCGGCGACTTGACGGTCGACGACCTGATATTGTCGGTGCCCTAGCGCAGATCCGGGTTTGATGGAGTCGCGGAAACGATCCATCAAACCCGGTAAATCCGTTCTAGTTCTTATGCGTAGTCCGGATTCACATGTTTGGACGGAAACACGAAAGTGTTTCCGTCCAAACATGGTCCGTTGTGGCGGGCATTCGTTCGATGGAGTTCGGCGGAGGCCTGTGCCATCCGCCGACCTCACCCCGCGGGGTGATTGGCCGGGCGGCCGGGCCTGCTAGAAGACTCCCGGGGCAAGCATTCAGAACATAGCCTCATAATCGCACCCAAGGCGACGAGGGTGGACCGTTCGACCCCACTAGGGACCCTATCGCCTTTCCTGGCGCCGGGCAGCGAGCCCCCTCAAGCTCCTCAACTGCCCGGCGCTTCTCTCACCGTCTTGCTGAACGCAGACTTCCGAGCAGCGCCCTCCCGCAGCCAGTAGCGGTCATTTTTGAGGCAGTACGCCATGACACTGGACATTTGCGTTTATTCGCCTACAAACCGCGGCCAGAGAACTCGCGTAGAACGAGTGGTCCGGTAGCGTCAATGGAACGGTTGTTGTGGCATGGGTGAGTGTACCGGCTGAGCAGCGCCAAGGCCCCTGTAGAACGCGGGGTGTGCATGCAGAGCGCTGAACGGAACGCCGAAAGATCCGACAAAGTCTACGACCGGAATGCAAGAGCTCTGACCTTCGGTACGGAAGGGCGGGCAACGGACTGCTCCTCTTGCACAGTAGGAGGGCGTCCGCGGCTTGGTGGTCGATCCGGAAAGTTTCGATAGAGCGCTGGACCAGGTCTACCGTGCAACGACGGGTGAGGTGGACTGGCATGATGCGCTTCTGCGCGTTGCATCCGCCTTCGGCGCCGCCTGTGCCGCGGTGGCGGTCGAGCGCAGCGACATAGCGCAGGTCCGCCACGATCCCCTGAGCATTGCCCCGACGCCGGAGACTCTTCACAGCAGCCTGCAGACCCGGGACATCGAGGAGCTCTACTATGCCCGCTATCACCGGCTTGACCCCTTCAGAGCGCAGGTCGGGGTCGCGCTGACCCCGTCCGTGCTGCGTATGCATGATGTCTGTGATGTGGCCGCGTTTGCCCGCAGCGAGTACTACCAGGACCTCTGCCGGCGCATCGACTGCTTCCACCTCGGCCGCTTTACCGCGCGGTTCGACGCCGACAGCCAGCTCAGGGTCGTCGTCAACCGGGACCGCAAGTCCGAGCCCTTCGACGAGCGGGAACTGGCGCTCTTCCAGGCCTTGGGCGGCCATGTTGCCCGGGCGCTCCGCATACAGCGCCAGGTGACCCAGATGGGCGCGACGCTGGTTGCCGCTCTGGAGGCTCTGGGCCGCAACGGGCGCGCCGCCTTTCTTGTCGACCGCGGCGCCAGGATCTCTCAGATGAACGCAAAGGCGGAGGCGATCTGTGCCCAGGGCGACGGACTGACCGCCCGCCACGGCCGGCTGGTGCCGCATGAAGCCGATGCACAGAGGCAGCTGCGCGCTGCCCTGTCCTTTCAGCTCGGCGAGGGCCCGACGACAGCGCCCAAGGGGCCGACCTTCGTCGTGATCCACCGCTCCTCCGCCGCGATGCCCTTTGTGGCGGAGGTCACGCCCTTTGCCTTCGATGTCCTGTGGAGCACGCCGGTTGCGGCCACGGCTCTGGTGACCATAGAGGATCCGGACTCCCAGCGGCCGATTGTCTCCGAGGGCGTGGCCGCGGCGCTGAGCCTGACCCGCAGCGAGACGCGCGTTGCCGGCTTGCTGGCGGGCGGGCGGAGCGAGCGGGAGATTGCCGATGCCCTGGCCGTCAGCCTTAACACGGTCAAGACCCACCGCAAGCGCATCTACGCCAAGCTCGGGGTTGCCCGCCGCGTGGAGCTGGCGGCGATTCTCAACGCCCGCCGCTAGGCAGGGCCCGCCGCGAAAGTCGACCAGCAGAGAGGTGACGCCGAGGCTGACCAGCCCGGCAGCGGCGCTCAGGCTTGCGCTGTCGATGCCTCCTGAGGTGGATCTGCAGGCCGGCGCGGGCGGCAGTGGCGCTGCAACTCCGTGCGATCGCGCTGCCCCACCTGATGGTCCCGGGGAAGTTCCGGGAAGAGGCGGAATTCGAAGCGTTGGCCCGGGCTGATGTCGCGGGTCTGGCCGCGATAGGCAATGGTGATCGGATGCGCCGTAACCGTGCGACTGGTGATCGAGAGTTTCTCCTGCGTCGCTTCCAGGTCCAGCGTCTGGCCGCGGTAGCGCACCGTGGTCTTCAGCCCGGTCAGCTCCTCCGGAAGGCGCGGGTTGAAGGTGAGGACGTTGGTGCGCGGCTCGATGCCCAGATAGCAGCGCTGCATCAGGTCGATGGTGCCGGCCATGGCGCCGAGATGGATGCCTTCGGCGGTGGTGCCGCCCTGCAGGTCGGCGATGTCGCTGTTGAGGGCCTGATTGAACAGCTCCCAGGAGCGGCTGCGGTCGGCCCGCGCAAGGACCCAGGCATGGGTCACCCAGCTGAGGGTCGAGCCGTGGGAAGTGCGCTGCATGTGGTAGCGGATCGTGTTGATGATCATGTCGGGCGTGAAATCGTAGCCCAGGCGCGCGAAGATCTCCGTCAGCTCTTCGGCGGAGAAGAGGAAGAACAGCATCAGCACGTCGGCCTGCTTGGAGACTCTGTAGTCGTTGGGGTCGGCCCCCTCCTGGTCGAGGATGCGGTCGAGCCGCTCGATGTGGCCGTACTTCTGGCGGTAGACCTCCCAGTCGAACTCCTTCAGGCGGTCATAGCCTTCGAACTGACAGATGACGCCGTCCCCGTCGAAGGGAACCACGAGGTTGCGGCTGAGGTCGTCCCAATGGCGCAGCTCCTCGGCGGTCAGGCCAAGCTTGTCGCAGAGCTCGCGGCGGCGCGTGTCGGGCAGCAAGTCCAGGGCGTCGAGGGTCCGGGTCAGGGACCAGGCGACCATAACGTTGGTATAGGCGTTGTTATCGAGGCCGCCGGCCTCGCTCGGGTCCTTGCCGGGATAGGCGGTGTGAAACTCGTCCGGGCCCATGACGCCGCGGATGGCGTAGCGTCCGCTGGCGGCGTCATAGCTGGCGATGCTGGCCCAGAAGCGGGCGATCTCCAGCATCAGCTCGGCGCCGAAGTCGTAGAGGAACTCCCGATCCTCGGTCACCTGATAGTACTGCCAGACGTTGAAGGTGATGGCGGCGTTGATGTGGCGCTGGCGGTGGGAGTTGTCGGGAATCCACTGGCCGGACATGGGGTTGAGGTGAAAGCGCTGGCACTCCTCCCGCCCGTCGCTGCCGCTCTGCCAGGGAAACATTGCGCCGCGGAAGCCCGCCTCATGGGCAGCGCGCCGTGCTTCGTTCAGGCGGCGAAAGCGGTACCGCAGCAGAGCCCGTGTGAGGACCGGTTTGCGCAGATTGAGAAAGGGAAAGATGAAGAGCTCGTCCCACATGATCTTGCCGCGGTAGGCTTCGCCGTGCCAGCCCCGGGGCGGCACGCCGACATCAAGATCGACCGAGTGGGTGGAGACAGTCTGCAGCAGGTGGAAGATGTGCAGGCGCAGCTTCATCTCCACCTGGGAGTTGGCCGTGGTCTCGATCTCGATGCCGCACTCCTCCCAGAGATGCTTCCAGGCGCTGCGATGGGCCTGCAGGAGGTCGTCGAAGGATCCGGCGTGTCGGCACTCCTGCAGGGCTGCGATGCCGGGCTCGGAGATCGCCGCATCGTGGCCGGTGTAGAGTGACACGATCTTCTCGACCCGCAGCTCCCGCCCCTCCTCGGCATCCAGCGTAATGTCTTGGCCGATGAAGTCGGGCAGGCGTTCCAGCGTTTTCCTGGCCGGCAGAAGCCCCAGTCCGTTAAAGACCCGCGTGCGGGCGACTTCGACGATCTCCCGCCGGCTCTGCACCATGCGGCTGCGCAGCAGGATGGTGTCGTCGCCGGTCTCCGTCGTTTCCACCGTCTCCAGGTGACGGCTGTTCAGCGCGCTGTAGCGGGGGACGCCGGCGTTGGTGACGCCGCCGTCGAGGGCGGAGCGGATGGTGAGCTTTCCCGACCAGTTTTCTGGCGTCAGCCGCAGCTCGATACCGGCCAGGTGGGAATTGCTCATGGAGACGAAGCGCCGCTCGTCCAGGCGCGTGATGCGATCCTCTGCATCTTTGACGCGCAGGCTGCGGCGCAGGATGCCTTCCTTCAGCGAGAGTTCCTGGCGGTAGTCCAGGTATTCCACCTCGCCCGGGCGCAGCCAGGGGCCGTCGCCGATACGGAACACCAGCGGCAGCCAGTTGGGGATGTTGACCAGATCCTCGTTCTCGATCTCGTGGCCGGCGATCTCCGTGGTCAGCCTGTTGTAGCCGCCGGCGAGGTAACTGCCAGGGTAGTGCGTCCCATCGGCAAGCGCGTCGGGCGCCGCGCCGCGGGTTGCGAAGTAGCCGTTGCCCAGGGTGCAGAGCGTCTCGCGCAGCCCCTGCTGCTGTGGAACGAAGCCGTCGTAAACCAGGAACCAGTCATTCATTGCGCAAGCTCCCCCCGGAGGAAGGCCGACAACTCGGCCAGAAGTGTTTCCGCCTCCTGCGGGTTGCGCAGAAGGTAATCGGCAGCGCCGTCGAGCGGCTGCTCGGCAACCAGAAAAGACAGCCCCTTGCCGCGCAGCGCCCGAAAGGCATCGAAGTCGGTTTCGTCGTCGCCGAGGTAGATCGGCAGGACCTCGTCCCCTTCGAGATCCAGGGCCTCGAGCAGCCACAGTACCGCTTTGCCTTTGTCCCAATCGATGTTCGGCCGCAGTTCGAAGACTTTCTTGCCGCCGGTCTTGCGCAGCAGTGGGTGCTGCGCCATCACTGCGTCCACGGCTTCTTCCACGCGCGGCACGTCGTGCGGCTTCACGAGACGGAAGTGGACGGCCAAGGCAAGCTTCTTGTCCTCCACCAGCACGCCTTCGATCCCGGCGACGCGGTGACCGATTTCCGCGGCCGCGCGCTTCACCTCCGGAACGAAGCCTTCTCCTTCCTCGTGCTGGATCTCGGTGCCCTCCGGGCCGACGATGTCGAAGCCGTGCGAGCCGGCGTAGACGATCTCCTCCAGGCCGACCAGATTGGCGACATTGCCGCGCTCGCGGCCGGAGACGATGACCACGGTGCAGGCCCGCGCCAAGGCCCGCAGGGTGCTGCGCATGCTGTCCGACAGGACGGCGAGATCGGGACGGGCGACGATCGGCGTCAGCGTGCCGTCGTAATCCAGGAAGACGGCAAGCCTGCGTTTGCCGATGCGGGACTTGATGTCATCCAGCTTTTCGAGAGCGGGTGGAGCGGGCGGCATCCTGTTCTCCAACGCATGGCCATCGGTCTTGTCCGGCGCCCCATCGTGAGCGTCCCCGTCACCGAGATGCAGTTCACTGAGATCCGAAACGACGAGGTCGGCGCCCGCCCGCTGCAGAAGTCTGGGATTGCCGTCGCGGCTGACCCCGACGACCAGGCCGAAGCGGCCGGCGCGGCCCGCCTCGATGCCGGAGACCGCATCCTCGACCACCGCTGCTCTCTCCGGCCTTGCGCCGACGCGCCGCGCCGCCTCCAGGTAGGTGTCCGGCGAGGGCTTGCCGTCCAGCCAGCATTCGCGGGCCACGATGCCGTCGACCGTAGCGTCGAAGAGCTGTGCGACACCGGCGGCCTCCAGAACCTCGCGGCCGTTGCGGCTGGACGTGACGACAGCCACTTTAAGGCCGAGGCGGCGGATGTAGTGAATGAAATCGACCGAACTCGGATAGGTGGTCACACCGTTCTGGCGGATCGCTTTCAGGAAGAGCTGGTTCTTGCGGTTGCCAAGACCGCAGACTGTTTCCTTGTCCGGCGGGTCACGGTCATGGCCCTGTGGTAGCGAGATGCCCCGCGACTCCAGAAAGCTGGCAACCCCTTCGTAGCGCGGTTTGCCGTCCACGAACTGCTTGTAGTCGCGGTCGATATCGAAAGGGACAAAGCCCGCACTCAACCGTGACGCCCGTTCGCGCAGGAACGCGTCGAACATCTCCTTCCAGGAGTTCGCGTGAACCTCTGCTGTCTCGGTGATGACGCCGTCCAGATCCAGGAGAACGGCATCAAGGTCGTCAAGTCTCGCGGCCGGGTCCTTGGGCTCTGGGACCGCCTGCTGGCCATCCTCTTCCACAGTCCGGTTTTCCATACCGCTCATGGTCATTACTGCACTCGCTTCTGGTTCAGGCGCAAACAGGCAAGAGGCAATCAACAGACGATTTTAAAGGCTCGGCTTAGAGGTTCGATCGGATCAGGCGGCTCGGGTTTCTCCCACTGCGCTGCTTTCGGCGGACGCCTCGGCCAAGGCGTCCAGAAAGGCGTTGCGCCAGGCGTGAACGTCGTGTGTGTCGAGATGGAGCTTCATCTGGCGCCAGCGCCGGCGGCGCTCGGCCAGGGGCATCTCAAGGGCGTCCTGAATGGCCTCGGCGGTCGAGGAGATGTCGAAGGGATTGACCAGAAGCGCTTCGGTCAGCTCCTGCGCCGAACCGGCGAACCGCGAGAGGATGAGCACGCCCGGGTCTTCCGGATCCTGTGCCGCGACGTATTCCTTGGCGACCAGGTTCATGCCGTCGCGCAGAGGGGTGACCAGCCCGACCCGGCTGACCCGGTAGAGGGCAGCGAGCTGTTTCTGGCTGAAGGTCCGGTTGAGATAGTGAATGGGCGTCCAGTCGAAGCTGCCGAAGCGGCCGTTGATGCTCCCGGAGAGGCCCTCCAGCTGGCTGCGCATCTCGCGGTACTCGGGGACCGATTCCCGCGACGGCGCGGCAACCTGGATCAGGGAGACGTGTCCGCGCAGCGCCGGCGTGCGGTCCAGAGCGGTGGCGAAGGCCCGCAGACGCTCCGCGAGGCCCTTTGTGTAATCCAGGCGCTCGACGCCGCAGATCCACTGCCGGTCGCCCATGAAGTCGCGCAGCTGGTCGGCGGTTTCCTCGACTTCCTCGGACTGCGCCATCTCTGTGAAGGCTGCGGTGTCGAGGCTGACGGGAAAGGCGCCGACCTGGGTCACATGGTCACCCATCCTCAGGCTGCCGTCGCCGCCCGGCTCCGCATCCAGGAACTCGGCAACGGCCTGGCGGAAGTTCTCGGCACAGGCCGCGGTCTGGAAGCCGACCAGATCGTAAAAACAGAGGTCGGCCAGCAGCTCCCGATAGCAGGGCAGCGCCGCGAAGGTCTGCGGCGGCGGGAAGGGGATGTGCAGGAAGAATCCCAACGGGCCTTCGACGCCCCTGTGCCGCAGGTGCTTGCCCAGCGGGATCAGGTGGTAGTCCTGGACCCAGATGGTGTCGTCTTCCTTCAGCAGCGGGGTCAGAACTTCCGCGAATCGGCGGTTGACGCTGCGGTAGGTGTCGAAGGCCTGACGTTCCGGCCGGCAGATATCGAGGCGGCCGTGGAAGACGGGCCAGAGGGTCCGGTTCGAGAACTCCTCGTAGTAGCCGCGCAGTTCGGCGCGGCAGAGATCAAGAGTGGCGAGCGAGAAGCCGTCGTGCTGGTTGACCCGCCAGTCGGATCCGGGGGCTTCCGTAACCTTCCCGCTCCAGCCGAACCAAAGGCCGCCGCTTTCCTCGAGGGCGGATTTCAGGGCGACCGACAGTCCGCCGGCGGGATTTTGTGAACGCAGTGTAGGGACACGGTTCGAGACGATTACCAGACGTTCCATGGGGGGGGTGCTTTCCCTGTTCTGGACGTCTTCGCCGGTGCAGCGCCGCCGCAAAGGGTTGAGGCGCTGCTACCTGAACGAAGTCGCCAGCCAAGCCGCGATGAACCTCTGCTTTTGTTCTTTAGGTGATCGTTGCGCATGGCGTTGTTCGAGTGACGATTTGATCAACCTATCGCGCGTTTACGTTGGGTCTGCCTTGATCTGGCGCAAGGGTTCGTCCAAAGACAATTGTTCCCCCTTGTCCTGCCGCCGATCCATGGAGCGGGTCTCAGCGTTCCGTCAGGTTTTCCGTGCCCAGGACCGCCGTTTCGGAGGGCGCTGTCCGCCTGCTCAGCACCGCCTGAATGGCGTCAATCAGTTGCAGCTTGCCGCTCCACCCCACGTCGCGTGGGGTTATATGGGAGAAGCCGTCGATGACAAAAACCTCGCTGTCCGGGACCGCGTCGGCCAGGGCCAGGCTCTCGCTGTAAGGGATCATCGGATCGAGCCGGCCATGGACCAGAACCAGACGGCCGGCCAGGACGTCCAGATCGTCGCCGCGCAATGACAGGCCTTCGAGTTGGGCCTTCACGGACGCGGGCAGGGCGGCCAGCAGGTCCGGAACTCTGTCGGGATTGTCGTTGGTGATCAGGCGCAGCAGTGCCAGCCCCTCCGGCCCCAGGCCGTCTTCGCCCGCGCGCCGCAAGAGGACTTCTGTCTCCTCCTGGCAGCCTTCGAAGCAACGCTCGCTGATGCGTTCCAGGATCGCCCGGTCCCTGGGGCTGTCGAGCACCGCGGCATTGCTGGCCAGGAACACCCACTTGGCCTCTTCCAAGGGATCGCCGGCCCGCCACGGTCCGCTGCCCTTCAGCCGGTAGCGCCCGGTGGTGGCATAGGTCACCACAGCCGCCGTGTCGTAGTAGCCGCCGACGCCGACGAGAAAGTGCAGGGGCGCTTCCGCGCGCACCTCCCGGCTGGCGATGGCCGCCAGGCCCACGGCATAAGAGATGGCGACCACGGCCACGCCCTGCTCTGCGGCCTCGGGACGCAGGGCGGCCAGCCGAACCATCGCGGCGCCGATGTCCTGCGTGTCTTCCAGGCGCACCCGCAGCTGGCGCGAGCCGGGAACGTCCGGAACGAGGACCAGAAAGCGCGCCCGCGCCAGGCTGGTGGCCAGGTTGACGACCCGCGGATCGTTCTTGCCCTCGCGGGTGAAGCCGGGCACCAGAACCAGGGCGCCGCCGATCGGCTGGTGCGGTTCATAGAGGTCGGCGCGGGTCTCGGTGTCCCCGACCGGGTACTGCAGGGTTGTCCGGCTGGGCCGCGGCGTCTGCTCTTTCAGCGCCGATTGGCGGCTGCCGGCATCGATGTCGCGCAGCAGGCGCGTCGCCTCCCAGCTTTGCTGCGAAACGCAACCGCCCAGGATCACAGCGAGAAGCCCCAGGCCGCCGGCGATTGCAGCAGTCCTCTTTGCGCCGATGGTGTTTAGGATTCGCGTCCGCGCGTTGCGCACTGCAGTTATGGCTCCCGGTGGTTGCGGTTCAGACCGTGAAGAGGGCTCCTGATACGGCATCAGCTTCCGACGGGGTGATGATCTGGGTCAAGGCTGACGCCGTGCTCTGCCCTTAGGCTGCTTTCAAAATCCGCGGAGTCGGACAATCAGAGGGGACCGGAGGAGCGGCATGCAGGCCGAGCCTAGCCTGGCGGCGGACGGTGGTTTGCGGCGCCCGTCGATCACCGCGAAAGGATTGACGAAGGTTTACCGAACCGGCGAGGTGGAGGTGCACGCCCTGCGGGGGGTCGACCTGACGCTTTTTCAGTCGGAGCTGGTGGTGCTGCTCGGCCCTTCGGGCAGCGGCAAGTCGACCCTGCTGAACATTCTCGGCGGGCTCGACCGGCCGACGGCGGGCCAGGTCTTCTTCGATGGCGAGGAACTGACCGCCTTCGACGAGTCGACACTGACCCGCTACCGCCGCGACTACGTCGGATTCGTGTTCCAGTTCTACAACCTCATTCCGAGCCTGACGGCGCGGGAGAACGTGGCCCTGGTGACCGAGATCGCGCCCAAGCCGATCGCCCCGGAGGAGGCGCTGGGCCTGGTTGGCCTTGGCGAGCGCCTCGATCACTTCCCGGCACAGCTCTCCGGCGGTGAGCAGCAGCGCGTCGCCATTGCCCGTGCGATTGCCAAGCAGCCGCGCATCCTGTTGTGCGACGAGCCGACAGGCGCGCTCGACAGCAAGAGCGGCACCATCGTTCTCGAGGCCATTCAGCGGGTGAACGAAGAGCTGGGGACGACCACTGCGCTGATCACGCACAATGCCATCATCGCCGAGATGGCTGATCGCGTGATTTCCTTCGCCGACGGCCACATCTCGGAGACCCGCGACAATCCGACGAAGCGCCGAGCCGCCGAGATGACCTGGTAGGCCGGGCGATGTCGGCGCTCAATCGCAAACTGCGGCGCGACCTCTGGCGTCTGCGCGGCCAGATGCTCGCCATCGCGCTGATCGTCGCCTCCGGTGTGGGCGTGCTCATCATGTCCCTGAGTTCCCACGAGGCGTTGCGCGAAACCGCCGAGGCCTACTACGAGCGCTATCGCTTCGCGCAGGTGTTCGCCGAAGTGAAGCGTGCGCCCCGTTCCATGGAATCCAAGATTGCGGATCTGCCCGGCGTTCAGGCGGTGGAGACCCGCATCGCCGAGTTTGCCGTGGTCGATGTCGAGGGTTTCGAAGAGCCGGTCATCGGTCAGTTCGTTTCCGTCCCCGAACGAGGCCAGCCCCTGCTCAATCGCCTGGCCCTGCGCAGCGGTCGCTGGATCGCGCCGGAGCGGGTCGATGAGGTGATCGTCAATGAGCCCTTCGCGGAAGCCCACGGCCTGATCCCGGGGGACAGCTTCCAGGCGGTGCTGCGCGGCAACAAGCGCACCCTCATCGTGGTCGGCACCGCGCTGTCTCCGGAGTTCGTCTATGCCATCGGCCCCGGTGCCCTGATGCCTGATTCAGAGCGTTTTGGCGTCTTCTGGATGGGGCGCGAGGCCCTGGCGGCGGCCTACGACCTGGAGGACTCCTTCAACGACGTCGCGCTCTCGCTGCTGCGGGGAACCGAGCCGACAGCCGTGATCGAACGGCTCGACAGCCTGCTGGAAGACTATGGCGGAGTCGGGGCCTATGCCCGCAAGGATCAGATCTCCAACTGGTTCATCATGAGCGAGCTGGAGCAGTTGCGCAGCATGTCGGCCATCCTGCCCACCGTATTCCTGGCGGTCGCGGCCTTCCTGACCAACATGGTGCTGGCCCGCCTGATCGCCATCGAACGTACCGAGATCGGTCTGCTGAAAGCCTTCGGCTACAGCAGTCTCGCCGTCGGCTGGCATTACGCGAAGCTGGTCATGGTCATGGCCGGTCTCGGCGTTCTGCTGGGCTGGGTTCTGGGCTACGGCCTGGGCCACATGAACACCCAGGTCTATGCCGAGCAGTTCCGCTTCCCGTTTCTGCTGTTTCGTCCCGGCCCCGGCTCTTTCGCGATCGCCGCGGCGGTCAGCATGGCGGCTGCGCTGCTGGGGGCGGTGGGCGGTGTGCGCGGCGCCGTTTCCCTGGCGCCTGCGGAATCTATGCGCCCGCCCGCACCGCCCAGTTTCCAAAGGGGGGCTATGGCCAGGAGCCGGGCTGCAGCGGCCCTCGATCAGCCGACACGCATGATCTTCCGGCAGATTCTGCGCTGGCCGCTGCGCGCATTCCTGACCGCCTCGGGCATCGCCATGGCGGTGGCTGTGATGATCTCGACGTTGCAGTGGTACGACTCCATTGACCAAATGGCGCACGTCAACTTTTTCGAATCACAGCACCAGGATGTCACGATCGGCCTGGTCGAGGCCGAGCACGAGTCGGTGGTGCGGGAGTTGGCCAACCTGCCCGGTGTCCTCGCCGTGGAACCCCAACGGATCGTGACCGCTGTGTTCCGCGCCGGCACGCGCATGCATCGCGGCTCGCTGACGGGGATCTTGCGGGATGCCCATCTGCAGCCGATCTACGACACCTCTGGCCAGAAGGTCGACCTGCCGCCCAGCGGCCTGGTGCTCTCCAGCATGCTGGCGGAGAAGCTCGGCGTTTCGCCCGGCGACCAGATTTGGGTGGAGGTCCTGGAGGGGCGCCGTCCGACGCTCCAGTTCCCGGTGGCGGCCGTCTTTGAGACCTATCTCGGAATGCCCGCCTATATCGACAAGGAGGCGCTGAACCGGCGCCTGCTGGAGCCGCGGCGCACCCAGTTCCTGGGTCTGCTGATCGACGAGGCCGAGCAGTCGGCGCTCTTTGCCGAGTTGAAGGATCTGCCGGAAGTCTCCGCGGTGATGATGCGCCGCGCCGCGGTGGACACCTTTCACGAGACCCTGGCGCGCACCCTGATGATCTTCGTGTCGTTCTTCAGTGTGTTCTCCTGCACCCTGGCCTTCGGTGTCGTCTACAACACCGCGCGCATTGCGCTGTCCGAGCGCGGCCGCGAGCTGGCGACGCTGCGCGTCCTCGGGTTCACCCGCTGGGAGATTTCCTACATTCTTTTGGGCGAGGTCGGCCTCACCGTCTTGCTTGGCCTGCCGCTGGGCTGCTTGGCCGGCTACGGCCTGACCTGGCTGATCACCAGCGCCTTCGAAACCGAGCTTTACCGGATCCCGCTGGTCATCGATCCCTCGACCTTCGGGCTGTCCGTGGTGATCGTGCTGCTGGCCGCAGTGGTCTCCGGCTTTCTGGTGCGCGAGCGGCTCGACGGGCTCGACCTGATCGCCGTGTTGAAAACCCGGGAGTGATACACTTGAGCAAGAGGAGCAGATCGGTATGACGGTACAAAGGCGCCGCGCAGTGCTTTGGGGGGCGCTCGCTTTGCTTCTGGGCATCGGGCTTGCCTATGCCTTCTGGCCGCGCCCCGTCGCCGTGGACTTCGTCCTTGCCGGCGAGGGCCCGCTGGTGGTCACCGTCGGCGATGAGGGGGAGACCCGGGTGCGCGATGTCTTTGTGCTCTCGGCGCCTGTGACGGGCTACATGCGGCGCATCGAACACGACGTCGGCGATCTGCTGGAAGCCGGGCTGACGGAGGTTGCGCAGATCGAACCGATCGACCCCACCTTTCTCGACGTGCGCAGTGCAACGCAGGCGCAGGCAGCGGTCGAAGCGGCTCAGGCGGCCCGCAGCCTGGCGGTTGCGGAGGTGGAAATGGCGGCGGCCGAACTGGACTTCGCGGAAGCGGAGCTGGAGCGCGCGCGCCGGCTGATCGTCTCGGCCACCATCTCGGAGCGCGCGCTCGACGATGCGGAGCGGGTCTTCCGCACCAAACGCGCCGCCCTTTCGACCGCCGAAGCTGGCCTGCGCATGCGCGACTGGGAACTGGAGCGCGCCCGCGCGGAACTGGTCTCTCCCGCCACGGCTCAGCGCAGCTACGATGCCTGCGATTGTGTGGTGATGACGTCGCCGGTCAGCGGACAGATCCTGCGTATCCATCAGGAAAGCGAGGGTGTGGTGACCTCGGGCCAGGCCCTGATCGACATCGGCAATCCGCGCGATCTCGAGATCGTCGTCGATCTCCTGTCGGAGGACGCGGTGAAAGTCGAAGCCAGTCAGCGCGTGATCATCGAAGACTGGGGCGGCCCCGAAGACCTGCAGGGCCGCGTCAGGCGCATCGAGCCGACAGGCTTCACCAAGGTTTCGGCCCTGGGCATCGAAGAGCAACGGGTGAACGTGATCATCGACATCACCGATCCGCCGGCGACCTGGGCCCGCCTGGGCCACGGTTATCGCGTCGAGGTGCGGATCGTCCTCTGGGAGAGCGAGTCGGTGCTCAAGGTTCCGCTGACGGCGCTTTTCCGCAACGGCGGCGACTGGGCCGTGTTCGTCGAGGATGGCGGACGCGCGCGGCGCCAGGCGGTCACCGTCGGCCGGCGCACGGATCTGGAGGCCCAGGTGCTGGAGGGCCTGGCGGAAGGTGTCCGCGTTGTGCTCTACCCGAGCGACCGGGTTGTCGAGGGCGTTGGACTGACGGCGCGCGACGACGCCGATTGAGGGTGCGGCCCTCGTCGCTGTACCGGTTCTTTGTAAGCCGGTTTGATGCCGGCTTGATGTACGTCAACGACGTTGCCTGCGCAGTCCCCGAAGCTCTGCGCTGTTGTTTTTCTTTACAGGCACTCGATCCATGAGGGTTCTGCCACTCACCGAAGGCAAGGTCAGTCAAGCCTATCCGCTGGCCCAGCTGCGTCATCCACAGCTCTCTCTGGAGGCCTGGACGCAGTTCGCTGCCTCCCATGTCACCCCGGTGTTGCCGCTTGAGCGCGGCATCCTGACAGCCCAGGACGAGCGCGGCACCATCTATGCCTTGCTCGCCTACACCATCGATCCGGACCTCGACCATGGCCGCGCGTTGATTGCGCGCGAAGTCATTGCCGCTGCCCCGTTGCGCCGCACCTGCAGCATGGCGGTCGCCGTATTGGTTCAGGAGACGGAGCGGCTGGCGCGGGAGAAGCACTGCATGGCACTCAGAACGCGTCTTGGCATGATGGGGCCACGCCGTCCGGAGCGGGCGCTCCATGCGCCCCTGCTGGCGGAGGGACATGCACCGGATCATGTCATGCTGTGCAAGACTCTGATCGGACACTGACCCGATCCTGCCGCCGTTCGATGGGATATTGCTGTTCCGAAATCGCACAGCAATGTTCCCGTGCGGTGTCTTTCCTCGACCCCGGACCCGCTGCGCCGGCCGATTTCTGAAACTGAGGCTGAGCTTGCGGTTGAGCATCGCTGCGGCCCCTTTTTTCACACGCTTTTCGAGGCTCGGAGGAGTTGAACGGCAGCCTGCGCGCAGGATAATACATCCCTTCAATCGTCCGCAGAGGCGACAGAGGGCCACGTCGCGTGAAGCCCTAGGCCGGTGCATTGAGAGGGCCCGGCGCAGCAAGGGGATAGGGATATGCCTCGACCATTGGCCGGCGCCGCGGTGCGTGTCGGCGAGCGATTTCAGGAGATGCGGGCGACGGCCCGACAGTGGGAAGTCGAGTCCTTCTTTACCGACGCCCGCGCAATCAACCACGTGTCTTTGCGGGACACGCTCGACCCCTCGCGCCGGGTGACGCTGTCCTGTTCCGTGCTCATGGACCGCAGCCGCTTCCGGCCTCTTGGCTCCGGGTGATCCGCTTCGCCTGACCGGTCCTGCCAGGGACCCAGTCCCCACCAACCTGCCCGAGCGTTTTGGGATTGCGTCGCATTAACCGGGATTTGCCCCAGTTTGCGGCGGTTGTTAACGAATGCTTCAGGCTGATGCGACATTATTGAGGCATGATCTTCGGTTTTCTGTCGCGTCTTTCCAACCCCCGCCAAGAGCGCCGCGGTGAACCGCGCGGTTCTCACCTGAAGGGCTTCATCTCCATCGACGGCTGTGACTATCCCCTGAAGGACTGGTCGCGGCGCGGATTTTCCGCGACCGGATACCGCGCCGGACACTATCCCGGCGACAAGGTGGACATGTCGGTGCGGGTCGACCTCGCCGAAGACCCGCTGGTCTTCGCCTGCCGGGCGGTGGTGGTCTGGGTCGATCGCGACCGGCGGGAGATCGCCGGGGTCTTCACGCATATGGACATGCAGATCCAGGAACGGATCATGACGGCGATCTTTACGCGTGCCAGTGGGGCCAGCGGGGCCAGCGGGGCCAGCGCCTGCGCGCCGCTGCGCAGGGCACAGAGTACTGAGGCGGCCCCCACACAGGACGAGGCGCGCCTGCAGGCCTGACGACGGCCGCGGCCTTGCCTCGTCGTATCGGCGCGGCCCTCTTCTACTTCTTTCGAAACCGTTCCGGCAGCTTTTCCAGGATCGCCGTCTTCTCGTCGGCCGACAGGATCGGCCAATCCCGGATTTCGTCGACATGGCGGCCGCAGCCGATGCAGCAGTCGTTCTTGGGATCGACCTGACAGACCTGGATGCAGGGCGAGGGCACGGAGGTGTCGAGCACGCGGCGTGCCTTTGCACGCCTTTGGGCGCGCCGCTCGGCACGCCGGGCCGCGCGAAGCGCCGCCGGGTCCTCTGCGCTACCGGTCCCGGCGCGGTCTGTTTCGGCGGGGGGCGTCTCGGAGGGGGGCGTCTCGGCGGTGAGCGCCGGTCTCTCGGTGCCGTCGTCGTCGGGCCGGCGTTCAGGGCTCAAGGCCGTTTCCTTTGCTTTCAACCCGGGTTCCGGCGCCGCCGCCGGACCCTCCCGTTCGGCCCTTAGCAGAGAGCAAAGGTGTTTTGCAAGCCGTAGAGCCGCGCCTATGATTGCGCAGCGCTGCCTTTCTGGGACGGGCAGCGCCGTGCGGAGTCGCTAAGAAGGCTGCGGGGGCGGGCCGCAGGCAGGTGTTCGAAGGAGTGACAGGATCGGTATGGTCCGGCGCTTGCGGTTGATCAGTGGCCTGGTGCTGTTCGGCTATGTGCTGACGCACCTGCTGAACCATGCCCTGGGGCTGGTATCCTTTGACGCGCTGGAGGCGGGCGGCAGGGTTTTCTCTGCCTTCTGGCGGTCCTGGCCGCTGACGATCCTGCTTTACGGCGCCCTGCTCGTTCATCTGGCGCTGGCCCTGGTCGCCATCTTTGCCAGGGAACGCCTGATGATGGAGCCGGCCGAGGCCCTGCGCTATCTGATGGGTGTGCTGATCGTTCCTCTGGCCGCCCTGCACGTGCTGGGGACGCGTTTTACGCACGCGGTCTATGGCCTCGACGACAGCTATCTCTACATCGTCACCGTCCAGGTGGTTTTCGATGTCACCATCGCCATTCAGCAAGCGGCCCTCGTGGTGGTGGTGTGGCTGCACGGCTGCATCGGGCTGCACCTCTGGCTCCGGCTGAAGCCCTGGTACGGACGCATCGTGTCCTATGCGCTGGCTCTGGCCATTCTGCTCCCCACCCTTTCCCTGGGCGGGTACCTCTTCGCCGCGCGCGAGGTGCTGCGTCTGGCGGAGGACCCCGACTGGGTGGGGCAGGTCCTGCGCCAGGCCAACGTTCCCTCTTCCGATGCGATCGCCGAGATCGGGGCCCTGCGCGACGGTCTGGTGATCGGGTTCTTTGCGCTGCTGGCGCTGACCCTCGTGGCGCGCCTGCTGTGGCGGATCTGGAAGCGCCGCCGCGGCATGGTCCGGCTGACCTATCCGGGCGCGCGCCGCGTGACCGTCGCGAAGGGCACCACCGTCCTGGATGCCAGCCGCCTGGGCGGGATCGCCCATGCCTCGGTCTGCGGCGGCCGCGGGCGCTGTTCGACCTGCCGGGTGCGGGTCGGCCGCGGTGGCGCCGCGTTGCCGCCGCCCAGCGGCGAGGAGCGGCGCGTTCTGGCGCGCGTCGGTGCGGCGCCGAACGTCCGCCTGGCCTGCCAGACCGCTGTCCTTGCCGACTGCGAGGTGACACCCTTGCTGCCGCCGGCCAGCGGCCCCCGTGCGGCGCGGCCCCGGCCCGGCTACCTTCAGGGCGACGAACGGGAGATTGCCATCCTCTTTGCCGACCTGCGCGGCTTCACCACCTTGTCCGAGGACCGGCTGCCTTACGACGTGGTCTTCATTCTCAACCGCTATTTCACGGCCATGGGAACCGCGGTGGAGGACGCCGGCGGGCGCATCGACAAGTTCATCGGCGACGGTGTGATGGCCCTCTTCGGCATTGAAAAGGGGATCGCCGCAGGCAGCCGCAACGCCATGGAGGCCGCACGCCTGATGGCCAAGTCCCTCGACGAACTGAACCACAGTCTCGCCTCTGACCTGGACCAGCCGCTGCGCATCGGGATCGGCCTTCACTCCGGCGCGGCCATCGTCGGTGAGATGGGCTATGGGCGCGCCACCTCCGTGACGGCGATCGGTGATGCCGTCAACACGGCAAGCCGCCTGGAGGCGCTCACCAAGGACTATGCGGCCCAGCTCATCGTCTCGGCCCCGCTGGCCGCCCATGCCGGGCTCGATCTCAGCCCCTTTCCCAGGCACCAGATCGACGTGCGCGGCCGTTCGGCCCCGCTGGACATCCACGTGCTGGCGGATGCCCAGTCGCTGCCCGCGCAGGCACAGGAAGGCCCAGGGTCGCCGGACCAAAAAAGACCTTAGCTGCCGACTTTGGCCTTGTAGGCGGCGATGGCGTTCTTCAGCTCCG
Organism: Rhodospirillales bacterium BBD 1991-14; assembly: GCA_001657395.1. Lineage (GTDB taxonomy): Bacteria > Pseudomonadota > Alphaproteobacteria > Kiloniellales > Kiloniellaceae > Pelagibius. The sequence continues at coordinate 851,590 of LYSY01000002.1, forward strand.
TATACTCCTTGCAGCCGAAGAAACAGGCGCCGTCGAGCACGTCGAGCCGCTCTTGCGCCTTCTCAAGATCGCCCAGCTTCAGGTAGAGCTCGCCCAGGTATTCGTTGGCACCGCGATGGCGCGGCTGCAGCCGCAAGGCGGTCTCGTAGTGGCCGAGGGCGACGTCGATGTTGTCGAGCTGGCGGTGGCTGTAGCCGAGAAGGTTGAAGGCGTCGGCGTTCTCCTGGTCTTTGGCGACGATCCCCTCGAGCACGGGGATGGCAGCCTCGTATTTGCCGTCCTCGACAAGCTGTTCGGCCTGGGCGTAGGCAGGATCGGCCTTGGCCTTGTTGGCGGCCGACGAAGCGCTGCTGTCGGCCAGGGCCGGCCCCGTAGCGACCATAAAGGCAAGAGCCGCGGGAAAGAAAAGTCGGGTCAGCGTCTGCATCTTGTCTCCAATCCTCCTCGCTGGTTCAGGGGCCGTCTTCCTCGCCCCTTGACGCCGAAACGTCCTAGCTGCCCACCTTGGCCTTGTGGGCGGCGATGGCATTCTTCAGTTCCGTGTACTCTTTGCAGCCGAAGAAGCAGGCGCCGTCGAGCACAGCGAGCCGTTCTTCCGCTTTCTCCAGGTCTCCCAGCGCCAGATAGAGCTCACCCAGATACTCATTGGCGCCGCGATGGCGCGGCTGCAGTTTCAGCGCGGTCTCATAGTGGCCGAGGGCGACGTCGGTGTTGCCCAGTTGCCGGTGGCTGTAGCCCAGCAGGTTGAAGGCGTCGGCATTTTCCTTGTCCGCGGCGACAACCCGCTCGAGCAGCGGGATGGCGCCCTCGTACCTGCCGTCCTCGATCAGCTGCTCGGCCTGGACGTAGTGGGGGTCGATTACCTTTTGCGCCGGCGGGTCGCTGTTGGCGGCCAGAGCCGATCCCGTGGCGATGACCAGCGTCAGGGCCAAAGGGATCAACAGTCGGTTTGGCTTTTGCATCGCGTCTCGAATGCTCCTCGCTGGGTCGGGACGGTCGCTATCGATGGCGTGCCGGCCCCACCTCACACGTTTCGGCGGCGCGAGCCCTACTATGATCGGCGCCACGCCGACCACCAAGTCAAAAGCGGTTGATCGACCCAGAGGCAGCGCTACCGGGCGGCGCTTTGCCTGTGAATGTCTGTCTGCTGATGAAAGCCGGTTTGCTCCGCGGGCAGCACGCGTTCCACCGCCGCCAGGATCTCCTGCGAAACCGGCCGGATGCGCGACGGCCAGCCGGCGACCAGCGCGCCGTCGGAATCGATCAGAACCTTGTGGAAGTTCCAGCGCGGCGTGCCCTCGCGGCCCAGTTCCGCCGCGAACCAGCGATAGAGCGGATGGGCCTCCGGGCCGACGACCTGCTGCTTCTCGGTCATCGGGAAATCGATGCCGAAGTGAACCTCGCAGAACTCCTTGATCTGCGCCTCGCTGCCGGGCTCCTGGCCGCCGAAGTCGTTGGAGGGCACGCCCAGAACCACAAGGCCGCGGTCGCGGTAACGGTCCCAGAGGTCCTGCAGGTCTGCATACTGTGGCGTGAAACCGCATTGCGAGGCCGTGTTGACCACCAGCACCGCCTTGCCGGCATAGTCGGAAAGGGCCAGGGGCTCTCCCTCGATGGAGGTGAAGGCGAAGTCGTGCGCGCGGCCGGGCTCGGCGAGTGCAGGGCCTGTGAACAGCAGGCCGGCTGCAGCCAGAACACCCATCGCGAGTTTACGCAAAGACATGAACCGGGAGCCTCCTGGGCAAATCAGTGGTGCAGGGTAAGCCCTCCTTATGTAGCCCTCATAAAAGCCGGGGCAAGCCGGATGCTTTGACGCCTTTCAAACGGCGCCGGCCTTGCTAAGCTCGCCGCCGCCGTCTTTTCCCAGGGAGAGCCCAGGATGGAGCTGACCGCCGTGTTCGTGGCCGCCGCGCTGGTGCTGGCGGGCACCGTCAAGGGCGCGGTCGGCCTGGGGCTGCCGCCCATCGCCATGGGCTTCATGGTCCTCGTCATGCCGCCGGTGGAAGCCGCAGCCTTGCTCGTCGTCCCGGCCTTCTTCACCAACGCCTGGCAGATGCTCATGGGGCCGCACCTGCGCGCCTTGCTGCGCCGGGTCTGGCCGCTGCTGGTCTCTGCCTTTCTGTGCACCTTGCTTGGGGCCGACTGGCTCACCGAGGAAAACGCGCGGGTCGGCACCATCATCCTTGGGGTTGTCCTGGCGGTCTACGCGGCAAGCAGCCTGGTGTCGCTTCAGATGGCAATCCGCCAGGCGCAGCAGGGGTGGCTCGGCGCTCTGGCTGGCGGGTTGACGGGCCTTGTCACCGCCGCCACCGGCGTTTCCTCCATGCCCATGGTGCCCTACATGCAGGCCATCGGGCTGGAGAAGGACGAACTGATCCAGGCCATGGGCCTCTCGTTCACGGTATCCAGCGTGGCACTGGCCATCAATCTGGCCTCGGTCCAGGCCCTCTCCTGGTCGCTGGGCCCGGCGGTTGCCGGAGCGCTGGTGGCGGTGACCCTGGGCCTGTGGTTCGGCCAGATCATCCGCCGGCGGCTCAACCCGGCGACCTTCCGCACTGTGTTCCTGACTGTCCTGCTGGTGCTGGGCCTCTATCTCGCCCTGCGGTCCCTGCTCGCGTGAGGAGTCTCTCCTAGCGGGAGCCGGCCTCCGCCAGAAGGGCCGCCGGGTCCTCGCAGTCGACGACGCGCCGGGCGGTTTCATAGTCGAAGCCCTGGCGCCCGAGGGCGGCGAGGTCCCGCTCCCGCCGTTCGGCCCGTGCTTCGCTGCGGAAGGGCCCAAGGCGCCGCCGCCGGGCGTAGGTCAGGGCGGCCGTCAGGTCCGTGCCGACCTCGTCTTCATCCGCTTCGGCCAGGGTGGTCTCGATAAGGTCCTGGGAGAGGCCTTTGGCGGCGAGGCGGGTCCGTACCATCGCCAGGGAGCAGCCCCTGGCGCGCAGGCTGCGCAGGCGCTCGCGGGCGAAGCGGCTGTCGTCGAGCACTCCGGCGGCGGTCAGGCGCTGGATCAGGCGCTCCACCGCGGCCGCGCCGTCTGTTGCATCGGTGCCGTGCACCCGGGACGACAGCGTGACCTTGGCCAGCAGCAGACGCCGGAGATGACCGGAGGCCGCGTCGTAGCGGTCGAGATAGCGCAGCGCCGCCCGTTCCAGCGCTTCGGGGCTGGTTTTCAGGGGCTGGCGCCGGCGCCGGCGCTGCGGCCCCTTCGCCTTGCCTTCAGGGCGTCCGCTGCCCTGGCCGCTCCCCGTTTCGCTCACCCTGGCGTGCTCCCCGACTGGCGGAGCGCGCGCTCTGCGCGGCTTTCCCCGCCTTGCTTGCGCCCGCCGACGCCTGGGATTATGTCATCCACCATGGAACATCAACCCGTCTCGCTCGCCGCCGCCTCCGTGCGCCGTATGGGGCCGGTCAACTGGCGCGGCCTGTGGACCCTCTACATGAAGGAAGTGCGCCGCTTCCTCAACGTTTTTACCCAGACGCTGCTGGCGCCGATGGTGACGACGCTGCTGTTTCTGGCGATCTTCACCCTGGCGCTGGGCGGTGGCGGCCGCCAGGTGGGCGGTGTCGATTTCGCGGTCTTTCTGGCGCCCGGCCTGATCATGATGGCGATGGTGCAGAATGCCTTCGCCAACACCTCCTCCTCGCTGGTGATCGCCAAGGTGCAGGGCAACATCGTCGACATCCTCATGCCGCCGCTGTCGCCGGGCGAACTCACGCTGGGCATCGCCGCCGGCGGGGTCACCCGCGGGCTGATGGTGGGGCTGGCGGTGGGCCTGGGCATGTGGCTGTTCGTTCCCATCCCGATCCATGCGCCGCACTTCATTGTCTTTCACGCAGTCATGGCCTCGCTGATGCTGGCGCTGCTGGGCATGATCGGCGGCATCTGGTCGGAGAAGTTCGATCACATCGCCGCGGTGACCAATTTCGTCATCACGCCGTTCTCGTTTCTCTCCGGCACTTTCTACTCGATCGAGCGCCTGCCCGCGGTCTGGCAGACGGTGGCTCACTTCAATCCCTTCTTCTACATGATCGACGGCTTCCGCTACGGCTTCATCGGGCATGCGGATGGGTCGCTCGCCATCGGCCTTGTGGTCATGGCGCTGTTCAACGTCTTTCTCTGGACGGTGACCCACAGGATGTTCGCCACCGGATACCGCCTGAAGCCGTGAGGGAACGATGAGTCTGAGGGAACGATGAGTCTGCGCCAGACGGTTTCCCCGCGCGGCATGCTGGCCTTCCGCAGCTGGCGGCCGCTGCACTTCCGGCTTTTCAACGCGCGCGGCTTCTGGACCCACTACTATCACCGCGGCGTGCTGCGCTTCTACCGCTTCGGCCTGGAACTGCTGGTGGGTCCTCTGGTCTCCAGCCTGCTGTTCATTCTCGTCTTCGCCGTGGCCCAGAACGAGCACAGCACCATCGTACCGGGTGTCGGCCTCATCGCCTTCATCGCGCCGGGGATCATTCTCTACGCCATCGCCCACACCGCCTTTCAGAATGCTGCCGCAATGCTGGTGTTCGAGAAGATGGAGGGCATGATCAGCGACGTGCAGATGGCACCGCTCAGCCCCCTGGAGCTGGTTGCCGGCTATGCCCTGTCCTCGGCGACCTGTGGGCTTTCGGTCGGTGTGTTGCTTGGCATCGCGGCGGCGATCTTTGTGGATTTTTCATATTTCGATGCAAGCTTGGTGATCGGTTTCGCCGTTGCCACCGCCCTGTTCTTCGGTCTGCTGGGGACCGTGGTCGGGCTCTGGGCCGAGCGCTGGGACCACTATTCCGCGGTGGAAGGCTTCGTCATAGCGCCTCTCGGCCTGCTTTCGGGGACCTTCTTCTCGGTCGAACGCCTGCCGGAGGCCTTCAGAGAGTGGATCTATTACAACCCGGTCTTCTATGCCATCGACGGATTCCGCGCCGGGCTCATCGGCTATGCGGAGTCGTCACAGGCCCTGGGGATCGGGCTGCTGCTCGGCCTCTCGGCCCTGCTGGCCCTGCTCGGCTGGCGGCTTTTCGCAATCGGTTACAAGATCCGGCCCTGACCGGGCCGCGGGCGACTCCGGAGGCCCTTTCATGAAACGACTGCCGTTCCTCTTCGCGGGCCGGGCGGCCCTGCAGTTCGTGGCCTTCATCCTGCTGGCGGCCGCAATGGCAGTACCGGCGGCGGCGCCCGCGACCGCCGATGCCACGAAGTACGCCGAGGGCATATTCTGGAAGGTCCAGCGCGACGGCGGGCCCGCAAGTCACGTCCTGGGCACCCTGCATTCGACCGACCCACGGCTGCGCGACCTGCCGGAGCAGATCCGCCAGCCTTTCATGGCGGCCCGCGACGTGGTCTTCGAACTGCCGCAGGACCCGCAGGGCCAGATCCGCCTGCAGCAGGCCATGGCCTTGCCCCAGGGGCGGCGTCTGGACGACATCCTGGGCCCCGAGCTTTTCGGCGCGGTGGCCGAGGTCGCCGCCCGCTACGGATTTCAGCCCCAGATGCTGCGGCCCTTGAAGCCCTGGGCCCTGAGCACCTTCCTCATCTTCCCGCAGGCCGAGATGGCGCGCCTCGCAGAGGGCGAGAAGGTGCTGGACGACTGGCTGCGCAGCGAGGCCTTGCGCCGGAACAAGCCGGTTCACGGCCTGGAAAGCTACGCGGAACAGATCGCCATCTTCGACGACATGACCGAAGCGGAGCAGGTCGCCATGGTGAGCGAACTCGTGGCCGACAGCGGTCAACTGGAAGCCACCTTCAACGCCATGCTGAACGACTATCTGAAGGGGCAGGTCGGCGCCATCATGGCGCAGCTCAACGATCTCGAAGGGGTCAGCGACCCGGCGGCGGCCCGGCGCTTTCAGCAGCGGCTGTTCTTCGACCGCAACGTCACCATGGCCGCGCGGATGGAGCCCTTCCTGCAGCGCGGCGGCGCCTTCGTGGCCATCGGCGCCGGCCACCTGCCCGGCGAGGCCGGGGTGCTCGATCTCCTGGAACGGCAGGGCTATCGCATCACGCGGGTCTACTAGGACGGCGTGTCCTCCTCCGGCTTGCCGAAATCTTAAGACATCCCGGCCAGACTGACGCACAACCGGCGATTGACCCCCTCGCTGGGCGGGCCGGTTCTGGACGCAACGCCAACCCCGGGATGCCGTCATGACTGCGCTGCGCATGCGCCCCAGCCTCCACTCATTCCTGCGCCCGACCCTGGGCTTTGCCCTCCTTGCCGTCTTCCTGCTGCTGTGGCCCTGCCTGGCCGCCGCGGTCGATCCGCATGCCGTGCGCCACGGCGAGGGTCGGCTGTGGCGGGTCGAGCGCAGCGGCGTGCCGCCCAGCCACATCATGGGCACCATCCATATCGCCGACCCGCGGGTGCGCGATCTGCCGCGCCCGATCCTGCGGGCCTTCAAGGCCTCCAGGCGGGCCGCCTTCGAGCTGCTGGTGGGCCCTGCGGAGCGCCAGGAGATCACCACCAGCAGGCGCCTGCCGCAGGGGCGTTCGCTGGCGGCCGTGCTGGGCCGGGAGACCTATGAGAAGGTCGTGAAACACGCGCAACGCTACGGGCTGCCCGAGGACGCTATCGACGGCCTCAGGCCCTCCTCCCTGGCGTTCCTGTTCCAGATTTCGCCGGAGGAGTTCCGCCGCCAGATGGACGGCGATCTGGTGCTGGATGCCTGGTTGATCCAGTACGCCTACGATCTGGGGATGCAGGTGGTCGCCCTGGAGCACATCGAAGAGCAGCTTTCTCTTCTGACCGACACCTCCCTTGAGGAGGAAGCGGAAATGCTGCGTCAGGTCCTGGTGAAGCTGGAGGAGCGGCCCGGCGCGCGCAGCGAACTCATCGACAGCTATCTGGCGGGCAACATGTCGCCGGTCTACAGGCTGGTCGAGCGCATGGCGCAGGGGAACGCGGAGCCGGGCGCCCGGGCCTTCAAGGAGCAGTTCCTCGATGCCCGCAACCGCACCATGGTGAACCGCATGATCCCGCTGCTGAAGCAGGGCCGCGCCTTCATCGCGGTCGGCGCTCTCCACATGCCCGGCGATGAAGGCATACTCCACCTGCTGGAGCAGCAGGGCTTCCGGGTGACGCGGGTCTATTAGCCCTTTCTGTTGGTCCTCAGCCGGCGGTCATGTCCGGTTGAGTTGTCAAGCTTCCTTTTTCGCCTCGAAGGTGCAAATCTCTCGGCCGGGCGATCGTCCTCGCGCCGGATAGTCGTCTTCGCAGTGCACCGTCTAGGGGTTGGTCCATGCGATTCTCAGAGCTCTTTTCGTCGCGCCCGAGCACCCTTTGGGTTGCGCTGGTCGTGCTTCTGGCGGTTACCGCCTGTGCGCCGCGCGAGCCCATACCGCTGCCCGAACGGCCTGACGTCCCCTTCGGCCAGGGCCGCATCTGGCAGATCGACCGCGAAGGGCTGGAGCCCAGCTACGCTTTCGGGACAATGCATGTCGACGACCGCCGCGTGATGGATCTGCCAGATGCGGCCGAAGCGGCCTTTGCCAAAGCGGAGATTGCCGCCTTCGAGCTCTTGAGAGAGGACGAGGAAGCGGTCATCGACGAGCTCTACGAAACGGAGCGGCTGCGCCTCAGCGGCGACCAGGATCTGGAGGACCTGATCGGCCCTGTCAGCTTCGGGATCCTGCGCTGGCACCTGAACCAGCGGGAGCTGGCACCGAATGCCGACATCAAACCCTGGGTCATGTGGCTCTATGTCGGCGGCGAGAACCTGGGCTATGTGGACTATGAGCGCCTGCAGCCCAGCGGTCACAACATGATTCTCGATGACTGGCTGGAATCGCGGGCCCACGATGCGGGCAAGGAGGTTGTCGGCCTGGAGTCTCCGCAGGAGCAGTTCGACATCTATGACAAGATGCCGCTTGAGCATCAGGCGAACCTTCTGAAACTGACGCTCGACCACTACTCGAAGCGCAAGGCTCAGGCGCCGAAGTTCCAGTTCTATCTCGACGGCGATCTGGCGATGTTCGTTGCGCTCTGGGACGACTACCTGAGCCGGCTGGACCCAGAGACCGCAGCGATCATCGACGACCGCCTGATCACCGACCGCAACCGGATCATGGTCGAGCGTATGCTGCCGCTGATGCGCCGCGGATCGACCTTCGTGGCCGTCGGTGCGGCGCACATGCCGGGGGAAGAAGGCATTCTGCGCCTGCTGGAAAAGCAGGGCTACACCATCACTCGCCTGCACTAGCGGCTTTAAGGTGAACGGGCTGCAAAACTCCTGCGGACCCTCTTCGGTCCGTCGCATCGCGGTCCTGGTCTGGCTGCTGCTGGGTCTTGGCGGCTGCGCCACGTCACTGCCACTTCCAGAGCGCCCCGATATCCCCTTCGGCCAAGGCAGGATATGGCAGGTCGACCTACCTGGCTTGGAACCGAGCTATATCTTCGGCACCATCCACATCTCCGACCCGCGGGTGTTCGATCTCCCGGCGGCAGCCGAGGCCGCATTCGCCGATGCAAGCATCGTTGCCTTCGAAGCCGAGCACAATGACGAGGTCGACGAGCAGGAGGTCAAGAGCTTCTTCGAGTTACCGCCGGATCAGACCTTGAAGCAGGTCGTTGGCCCGGCGACCTACCGCCAGCTTAACAACCTGTCGTTCTTTCGTTTCTACCGCGTCGAGAGGCTCGATCGGCTGCAGCCCTGGGTCGTCTGGATGCTCATCGGCGACCGCGAGATCACCGTCGACCTGCGCCAAGACCCGAACAAGCCGATCCTCGACGACTGGCTGCAGGAGCGCGCGCGCAACGACGGCAAGGAGGTTGTCTTGCTGGAAACCCCGGAGGAACAACTCAACGTGTTCGCCGGCATGCCCTTGGAAGACCAGGCCTCCATGCTGCGGTCTTCGATCGACAACTACGGCGGTCCGCGCACCCGCGTCGAGCGCGTCAATCTGTATCTCGAGGGCGATCTTGCGATCCGCTACGCTCTTTGGCAGCGCTTTCTCGGCCACATGGATCCGGATGTTGCCCAGCGCTTCCACAACCGCATCGGCTCCAATCGCAACCGCATCATGACCGAACGCCTGATGCCGGTCTTTGCCCGCGGTTCGACCTTCGTGGCCGTGGGCGCCATGCACCTGCCGGGCGAAGATGGCATGCTCCGCCTGCTCGAACGCCAGGGCTTCACGGTGACGCGCCTGCATTGACACCTGCGCCGGGGCCGCGGGCCTCAGCGGCGGCCATCAGCGCCGGGTGGCCAGTCTTAGCTCCATGTCCTGGTGCGGAATGCCGGCGTCCAGGTAGGTTTCGCCCACTGGACTGAACCCGAACCTCTCGTAGAACTTCAAGGCATGGATCTGAGCGCCGAGCCTGACCTGCGAAACCGTATCTTCGCCGCGCAGGTGGTCCAGGATGTACTCGATCATCCGCGCACCAAGGCCCTGTCCGCGATAGGCTTCTGCGACACAGACCCGTTGGATCTTCGCGAGATCACCGGAGGTCTTCACCCGTGCCGCCGCCACGGCGCTGCCGTTGTCCACGGCGAGCACGTGGCGGCAGACCGGATCGAGGCCGTCGATCTCCTCTTCCTCGCTGACGCCCTGCTCGCCCATGAAGACCTGGCGTCTGAGGTCCAGGCAGAGGGCGATCTCCGCTTCGCTTTCGACGAACCCGATCTGCATTCAATTCCCCTGAGCCACGTTCTGTTTGGGCGGCAGGGCTAGCACAGTTCTGCCCTTCGCGTCCGCCCCCTCATCGCCTGTCGGCCTGGGCGGTCTCGATGATCCAGTCGCGCACCGCCTCGGCCTGGCTCGGCAGGTCCGCCTCGCGCGACCAGATGAGGTGAAAGGCGGCCGCGGTCTGCCAGCGCCAGGGGCCGACCTGAACCAGCAGATCCTGGCGCAGCAGGCCCTCGATGACATGGCACCAGCCGAGCGCGATCCCCTCTCCGGCCATGGCGGCCTGCAGCACCAGCGCATAGTCGTTGAGGCGCAGGCCGCCGCCGCGGTCGCTGTACTCGCCGCTGAGGGCGGTAAACCACTCGCGCCAGCCCGGCCGCGGACGGAAGGGCTCCTCCAGATGGATCAGCTGCTGGGCCGCGAGGTCGTCCAGGGTGGCGATCTTGGTCTGGGCCGCCGGCGAGTGAGGGCTGGCAATGGCGATCAGTTCCTCTTCGGCGATCTTGGCCGCGGCATAGCCGCGCCAGTTCCCGTCGCCGCGGCGCACCCCCAGGGTCACGCCCTCCTGCGCCAGGTCCAGGTCCTTGTCCGTGGTCTGCAGGCGCAGGTCGATCCCCGGATGCTGGCGGTGGAAGTCCGCCAGCCGCGGCACCATCCAGTGGTTGGCGAAGGCGGTGGAGACCGAGAGCGTCACATGGCTCTGCCGGCCCTGGCGTCGCAGCAGGCGCGCCGTTTCCAGGATCAGCCCGAGGCCGGCGGAGACGTCGGCGAACAGCATCTCTCCGGCCTGGGTCAGGCTGACAGACCGGTGGCCGCGGGCGAAGAGCCGCACGCCGAGGGCCTGCTCGAGCTGGCGTACCGCCAGGCTGACCGCCGGCTGGGACACGTTCAGCTCTTCGGCCGCCCGCGTGAAGGAGCGGTGCCGCGCCGCCACCTCGAAGACCCTGAGGTGATGCAGGGAGTGCACCAGGTCCTGAACTTCATCCATAAGTACAATTTATGGAATGGCTCAGCTTTTTTGAAGGTCACAACGCCGGAAACTTCGCCTATTTGAGATTGTTCGTCTCAAGAGAGGCATAAATCCATGGCTATGCCCGCACGTGCGCGCCGATCCCGTGGAGGGATGCGGACCGAAAGATCCAGCAGAGGGGTGGCTCCGGCTTATGTGACCCGCCGGATTCCTTTTCTCGAGTATCTTGGGGAGGAGGGCCTGCGGCGGCTCGAGGCACAGGCGGACTGGCTGATCCAGGACGTCGGGCTGGAGTTCCGGGACGACCCCGAGGCCCTGGAGGATTGGCGCCGCGCGGGCGCCGAGGTCAGTGGAACGCGGGTTCGGGCGCCGGCCGATCTGGTCCGGTCGCTCTGCCGCACCGCGCCATCCGAGTTCACCCAGGTGGCCCGCAATCCCGCGCGCTCGGTCCGGATCGGCGGGCGGCACCAGGTTTTCACGGCGGTTTATGGGCCGCCCTTCGTGCGCGATCTGGAAGGCGGGCGCCGCTACGGCTCCATCGCCGACTTCGAGAAGCTGGTGAAGCTCACCTACCTGCTGCCCGAACTGCACCACGGCGGCTTCGTCGTCTGCGAGCCCTGCGACGTGCCGGTATCGAAACGGCACCTGGACATGCTCTACGCCCACATGCGCTGGAGCGACAAGCCGCACCTCGGCGCCATCACGGAAAAGAGCCGGGCGGAAGACTGCGTTGCCATGGCGCGCCTGCTGCACGGCGACCAGGTCTTTGAGTCCGGCTGCGTCATCCTCGGCAACGTGAACACCAACTCGCCGCTGCTGGTGGACCGGGTCGTGACCGAGTCGATTCGCGTCTACTGCGGCGCCGGTCAGGGGATCATCGTCTCCCCCTTTATTCTCGCCGGGGCCATGGGGCCGGTCTCCACCGCCGCCTCCGTCGCCCAGGCCCTGGCGGAGGCGATGATGTGCTGCGCCTACAGCCAGATCGTGCGCCCCGGCGCGCCCTTCATCTTCGGCAACTTCCTCTCCTCCATGAGCCTCAAGTCCGGCGCCCCCACCTTCGGCATGCCGGAGCCGGTGATCTCTCACTACGTCATCGGCCAGCTTGCCCGGCGCCTCGGCCTGCCGCTGCGCTGCGGCGGTTCGCTGACGGCCTCCAAGATCGCCGATGCCCAGGCCGCCTACGAGAGCGCGGATTCCATGCACTCGACGGCGCTGGCCGGTGCCAACTTCGTGCTGCAGTCCGCCGGCTGGCTGGAAGGCGGGCTCTGCACCGGCTACGAGAAGCTGGTGATGGATGCCGACCGCCTGGGCGCCTACCGCCTGCTGCTCTCGGGCATGGCGGTGGACGACGAGGCCCTGGCCCGTGACGCTTACGAGGAGGTCGAACCGGCCGGGCATTTCCTGGGCTGCGCCCACACCCTGCGCAACTACCAGACCGCCTTCTACGAGCCCGCGCTTTCCGACAGCGAGAACGTGGAGAGCTGGGAGGAGCGGGGCAGTCAGGATATGGAGCGGCGCGCCTTCGATCGCTGGAACGCGCTGCTGAAGGACTACGAAGCGCCGGCCATCGACCCGGCGGTCGACGAGGCCCTGCGGGACTACGTGGCACGGCGCAAGCGCGACCTGCCGGATGCCTGGTACTGAGACCTTCGGCGCGCGCTGAAAGACGGGGCGCGCTGAAAGACGGGAAGGAGAGGGACCTTGGAGAGTCATGCAAAGGTGGTGATCATCGGCGGCGGCGTGGTCGGCTGCTCGATCCTGTTCCACCTCGCCAAGTTCGGCTGGAAGGATGTGATCCTGCTGGAACGCCAGGAGCTGACCTCCGGCTCTTCCTGGCACGCCGCCGGACAGATCCACACCATCTCCTCCGATCCCAACATCTCGCGCCTGCAGGGCTACACCATCAACCTCTACAAGGAGATCGAGGAGCTCTCCGGCCAGTCCGTCGGCCTGCACGCCACCGGCGGCTTCTATCTCGCCTCCAACGAGACCTGGCACGACTACCTGAAACGCGAGCGCTCCAAGGCGCGCACCATGGGCCTCGACCAGGAATTCATCTCGGTGGAGGAGGCGGCGCGCCGCCATCCCCTGATCGACCCGTCGCGCTACATCGCCGCGCTCTGGGACCCGCTGGACGGCGACATCGATCCCTCCGGCGTTACCCATGCCTATGCCAAGGCGGCCAAGGTGCACGGCGCGAAGGTCTACACCCACACCCCGGTCATCGAAACCAACCAGCGCCCCGACGGCAGCTGGGACGTGGTGACGCCCAAGGGCACCATCAACGCCGAGCGGATCGTCAACGCCGGCGGTCTCTGGGCGCGGGAGGTCGGGCGGCTCGCCGGCCTCGACCTGCCGGTGCAGCCGATGGAGCACCACTACCTCATCACCGAGGAGATTCCGGCTATCGCCGAGCGCGGCGCGGAACGCCTGCCCGCCGGCATCGACTATGAAGGCAACATGTACTTCCGCCAGGAGGGCAAGGGCATGCTGCTGGGCACCTACGAGCCGCGGGCGACCGCCTGGTCGGTAGGTGGCACGCCGCTGGATTTCGGCCACGAACTGCTGGAGCCCAAGCTCGACAACATCGCCGAGCGGCTGGAACTGGGCTTCGAGCGCATTCCGGCGCTGCAGGAAGCGGGCATCAAGAACATCATCAACGGGCCCTTCACCTTCGGGCCCGACGGCAACCCGCTGATCGGTCCGGTGCCGGGCCTCCGCAACTACTGGGTCGCCGTCGGCGTCATGGCCGGCTTCTGCCAGGGCGGCGGGGTCGGGCTCTGCATGGCCGAGTGGATGATCGACGGCGAACCCTCCATCGACGTCTGGGCCATGGACGTGGCCCGCTTCGGCGACTTCGCCAGCCCGGACTGGGGCATGGTGAAGTCGACGGAGAACTACGAGCGCCGCTTCGTCATGACCTTTCCCAACGAAACCCTGCCCAAGGGGCGCGGACAGAAGACCACCGCGCTGCACGACCGCCTGATCGCCAAGGGGGCGGTGATGGACCAGAGCTTCGGTCTGGAGCACGCCCTCTGGTTCGCTGACGGGCCGGAGGATGCCCACGAGGAGCCGACCTTCCGCCGCTCGCGTGCGCACGCCTATGTGGCCCGCGAGGTCCAGGCGGTGCGGGAGGCCGTGGGCTGCATCGAGATCGCCAACTTCGCCAAGCACCGCTTTCGCGGGCCCGCCGCCAGGCCGTTCCTCGACCGCCTGCTGGCCGGGCGCCTGCCGAAGCCCGGCCGGCTTTCCCTGACCCCCATGCTGACCCCCAAGGGCAAGCTCTACGGCGACCTCACCGTCGCCTGCCTGGACGACGGTCGCGACGAGGGCCATTTCCTGCTCTTCGGCTCCGGCGCGATGCAGGAGGCGCACCGCCGCTGGTTCGAAGCACAGTTGCCGGAAGAGGGGGTCCGCTACGAGAACCTCTCCGACAGCCTGCACGGCATTGCCCTTTCGGGCCCGCGGTCGCGCGACCTTCTCGCCCGGATCTGCCGCGACGACGTCTCGGCGTCGGCGCTGCGCTTCCGCGATATCCGCCGGACCTTCGTGGCCGGGGTGCCGGCGCTGCTGGCGCGGATCTCCTTTTCCGGCGAACTGGGCTACGAGATCTATGTGGCACCGCCCTATCTGCTGCGCCTCGCCGAGGCAGTGGAAGAGGCCGGCAGCGATCTGGGCCTGCGCTGGTACGGGGCCCGGGCGCTCATGAGCCTGCGGCTGGAAAAGGGCTGGGGCGCCTGGACCCTGGACTACCGGCCCGACTTCACCGCGGCGGAAAGCGGTCTCGATGCCTTCATCGCCTGGGACAAGGACTTCGTCGGCAAGGCCGCGGCGCAGGCGGAGCGCGGCAACGGCCCGGCCCGCAGGCTGGTGACGCTGACCATCGAAACCGACGATATCGACGTCTGCAACGACGAGGCGATCCTGCATGGCGGAGAGGCCGTGGGCTACGTCTCCTCCGGCGGCTACGCCCATCACGTCGGGCGCTCCATGGCGCTGGGTTACGTGCCGACCGAACTGGCGGGCGACGGGCAGGGCTTGGAGGTGGAGATCAACGGCACGCTCTATCCCGCCGCGATCCAGGGCCAGCCCCTCTACGACCCCGGCGGTGCGCGCATGCGCGCCTGAAGGCAGTGGGTGTCGGTCTTGGTGTTCAGCGGCCCGAGGGGCGGCGGTCCGGTTGACAGGGCGCGGCGTTGCGCCAATAGTGTCGGCCCTTTGCGGCTCCGTTCAAAGCCCGAGCGGCTTTGAAAAGGCTTGTATTTCAGCCCGAAGCTAAGTGAATTTGAGGAGTTGTCCCGTCCGGGCCGTCCCCGGCGACCCGGTATTTTTGGTCCTGAATTTAGGAGTTTGGTCCGTGAGCGACGCCTTGATGCCGACCTATGCGCGCGCCGACCTCGCTTTTGAGCGCGGCGAAGGCCCTTATCTCTACACGGCGGACGGGCGACGATTCCTGGATTTTGCTGCCGGTATCGCGGTCAACGCCCTGGGGCACAGCCACCCCCACCTGGTCGCCGCCCTGCAGGAGCAGGCGGCCAGGCTGTGGCATGTCTCCAACCTCTACACCATTCCTGAGGGGCAGCGCCTGGCCGGGCGCCTTGCGGCCAACAGCTTTGCCGACCGTGTGTTCTTCTCCAACTCCGGTGCCGAGGCCATCGAGGGGGCGCTGAAGGTCGCCCGCCGCTACCACTACGCCGCCGGACACCCTGAGAAGACGCGGGTCATCTCCTGCTCCGGCGCCTTTCACGGGCGCACGCTGACCGCTCTCTCGGCGGCAGCCAATCCGAAGTATCTGGACGGCTTCGGCCCGGCCTCCGAAGGCTTCGACAACGTGCCCTTCGGCAACATGAACGAGCTGCGCAACGCCATCACCGAGGAAACCGCCGCCATCCTGGTGGAGCCGATCCAGGGCGAGGGCGGCATCCGCGCCGCCGATCTGGAGTACCTCCGGGCGCTCAGGGCTGTCTGCGACGAGTACGGCCTGCTGCTGATCCTGGACGAGATCCAATGCGGCATGGGCCGCACCGGCAAACTCTTCGCCCACCAATGGGCGGGGATCGAACCGGACGTCATGGCGCTGGCCAAGGGCCTGGGCAGCGGCTTCCCGGTCGGTGCCATCCTGGCGACGGAAAGGGCGGCGGCGGCCATGCAGCCCGGCACCCACGGCAGCACCTTCGGCGGCAACCCGCTGGCCATGGCGGTGGCCAACGCGGTGCTGGACGTGATGCTGGACGAAGGCTTCCTGGAGCGGGTCGAGGCAACCGGTCAGCAGTTGTGGGAGCGGCTCTCCGAGCTTGCGGCGCGCCATCCGAAGGTGCTGAAGGGGGTGCGCGGCGCCGGCCTGATGCTCGGTCTGGAATGCGTGGTCCCCAATACCGAACTGGTCGCCAAGCTGCGCGACGAGGGCCTGTTGACGGTGGGGGCGGCTGAGAACGTTATCCGTCTGCTGCCGCCGCTGATCATCGAGGACCGCCACGTCGACGAAGCGGTCCAGGCGATCGAGCGGGCCTGTACAACCTGGGCCAAGGCAGCGTGACATGACCGTACAGACCAAAGTTCCAGCGAACACCCAGCCCAAGCACTTCCTCGATCTCGATCGCCTGGAGACGGCGGAACTCCGCGCCATGCTCGACGAGGCCGCGCGCATGAAGCGCGGCGAAGCGGCCAACGGGGAAGCCAAGCCGCTGGCCGGCAAGACCCTGGCCATGATCTTTGAGAAGCCCTCGACCCGCACGCGCGTCTCCTTCGAGGTGGCGGCGCACCAGCTTGGCGGCCAGGCCGTGGTGCTGGAACCCAGCGGGACCCAGCTCGGGCGCGGCGAAACCGCCGCTGACACCGCGCGGGTGCTGTCGCGCTACGTCGATGCCATCATGATCCGCACCACCAAGGAGGAAATCCTGCTGGAGGTGGCGGAGCATGCCACGGTGCCGGTGATCAACGGCCTGACCGACGTCACCCATCCCTGCCAGCTCATGGCCGATGTCATGACCTTCGAGGAACATCTCGGCCGTATCGACGGCAAGGTGGTGGCCTGGTGCGGCGACGGCAACAACATGGCGGCCTCCTGGATCCACGCCGCCGTGCGCTTCGGGTTCGAGCTGCGCCTGGCCTGTCCGGAGCCGCTGCGGCCGCCGCAGGAGGTTCTGGACTGGGCGGCTTCGGAGGGCGGCAGGATCGTCGTCTCCTCCGATGTCGACGCGATGGTGGGCGGTGCCGATGCGGTGGTGACCGACACCTGGGTTTCCATGGGCGATGATGACGGCGAAAGCCGCCACAACCTGCTGCGGTCCTACCAGGTCGACGAGCGGGTCATGGCGCTGGCCAAGCCCAATGCCATCTTCATGCACTGCCTGCCCGCCCACCGCGGCAACGAGGTGACCGCCGAGGTGATCGACGGCCCGCAGTCGGTGGTCTGGGATGAAGCGGAAAACCGACTCCATGCGCAGAAAGGTATTCTTGCGTGGTGCCTGACCTGATGCCCGACGGCGACAGTCCGGAAACCCGCATCGACGCCGACAAGGTCCAGCCCTTCCTGCTCGAATCCTCCGATATCCGGGGGCGCTTGTTGCGGCTGGAGCAGGTCAGCAGCGAGATCCTGCGGCGCCACGACTATCCGGAGCCGGTGGCCCGCCTGCTGGCGGAGATGCTGGCGCTTTGCGGCGGGCTGTCCGCGATGCTGAAGTACGAGGGCGTTTTCACGCTGCAGGCCAGCGGCGACGGGCCGGTCCGGCTCATGGTGGTCGACGTCACCGCCGAGGGGGCCATGCGCGGCTATGCCAGCTACGACCGGGAACGGCTCGACAGGGTCGTCTCCGAAGTGGGGCCGCTGCCGACGGTTCCGGCCCTTTTCGGCAAGGGCTCGCTCGCCTTCACCGTCGACCAGGGCGTGCACAGCGAGCGCTACCAGGGCATCGTCGTGCTCGACGGCGATACCCTGGCCGACTGTCTGCAGCACTACTTCATGCAGTCCGAACAGCTTCAGAGCGGTATCGTTCTGGCCGCCGACCGGCGCGGCGGCGCCTGGGTCTCCGCCGCCCTGGTGCTGCAGCGCCTGCCGGAGGAGCATATCCACAGCATCGAGGACGCGGACGACTGGCGCCGGGCCATGGTGCTGCAGGCCAGCGTCAGGCCGGAAGAGCTGCTGGACGACAGCCTGCCGCTGAACGACCTGCTCTACCGCCTGTTCCACGAGGAGGGCGTGCGGGTTTTCGAACCGCGCCCCCTCTTCGAGGCCTGCCGCTGCTCAGGCGAGCGGCTGGAGACCGTGCTGGCGGCCATGCCGAGACCGGAGATTGAAGATCTCAAGGTCAATGGCGCGGTTGAGGTGACCTGCGAGTTCTGCACCCGGGTCTATCGCTTCGATGAAGACGACCTGGAGCGCATTTACGCGCCTTGATCCTGCCCAATTCTGCGCTTATGCCTGAGCCTCCCAAGTCTTGACCATCCAGGGATTGCCGGCATGTTCGCCTTTCTGAGGCCCTTTTTTGTCATCCTTTCTCTCGGCGGGATTCTGACGGCCTGCGCCGTCGACGACCCGCGCAACGAGTTTGCCGACCTCACCTACAGTCACCTTGGGGAGATCCGCCTGGATGTCGGGGATGTGCGCATCGAGCAGGCCTACATCATGCCGGGCAAGGACCCCAACGTGGAGCATCGCTTCCCGGTCCGGCCCCACGATGCCGCGACGCGCTGGGCGCAGGACCGGCTGGAGGCCGACGGCGACCGCCTTGTCTTCCGCTACATCGTGCGCGAAGCCTCGGTGACGGAGACGGCGCTCGCCACGCAGAGCGGGGTCAGGGGCCTGCTGACCACCGACCAGTCGGAGCGCTACGAAGCCCGCATTGTTATCGACATGCAGATCCTTGACGGCCGCCAGGTTCAGGCGACGGCGAACGCCGAGGCGCGGCGCTCCATCACCGTCCCGGAAGACATCAGCCTTAAGGAACGCGAGCAGGTCTGGTACAAGCTGACGGAAGACACCATGCAGGATCTCAACACTCAGCTTGAAGAGACCGTCCGCAGTGCCTTCTTCCCTTACATCATTCTCTAGCCTGTCGTAACGGCGATGATCGGGGTCTTCGATTCCGGTCACGGCGGGCTGACGGTTCTGCGCCAGCTCATCGCGCGGCTGCCCCAGGAATACTTCGTCTACTTCGGCGACCACGCGCATGCGCCCTATGGGCGGCGCGAGCCCGAGGAGATCTACCAGTTGACCCTGGAGGCGGTGGAGCGGCTGTTTCAGCACGGCTGCCGCCTGGTGCTCCTGGCCTGCAACACCGCCTCGGCCGTCGCCCTGCGCCGCATGCAGCAGGACTGGCTGCCGCAGAACGCCCCGAATCACCGGGTGCTGGGCGTCTTCGTGCCCATGGTGGAGGCGCTGACCGCGACCTCCTGGCGGGACGGACTGCCCTTGCCGGGCCGGGTGGCCGAGGATGGCCTCGTTGCCGTCTTTGCCACCCAGCGCACCGTGCTGTCGGGGGCCTATCCCCTGGAGATCTCCCTGCGCGCACCGCAGCTGCGGGTCGTCGCCCAGGCCTGTCCTCAGCTCGTGGCGGCGATCGAGGGGCAGGAACCGCCGGCGCGGCTGAAGTCCATGGTCACGGGCTACGTTGCCGAGATGTTGGCGAAGACCGGCGCCGCCGCCCCGGGGGCCGCCGTTCTGGGCTGCACCCACTATCCGCTGGTGGCGGAGCACTTTGCCGAAGCGCTGCCGCAGACGACGCGGCTGATGGACCAGCCGGGCATCGTGGCCGCCAGCCTGGCCGAATACCTGGAGCGTCATCCCCGCTTCGCTGCCACGCCCGGCAGCCTGAGCGGCGCGCGTTTCCTGACATCAGGCGACCCCCGGACGGTGTCGGCCTTCGCCAGCCGCTTTTTCGGCGCGGAGGTTGCTTTTGCTTCCGTCGAGGAGCTCGGGACCGCCGCCGGTTAGGCGCCCCGGCCCTCAGCCCCGCGCCCAGTTGCAGAGTTTCAGAAGGAAAGCTTCGCAGGCGGCCACCTGTTCCAGGGCGATGAACTCGTTGGCCTGGTGGGCCTGATCGATGGAGCCGGGGCCGAAGACGACCGTCGACAGGCCGGCGGCCTGGAACAGCCCGCCCTCGGTGCCGAAGGAAACGACGGCGCTGTCGTTGGCGCCGGTCAGACGGCGCACCAGGCTCTCCGCCGCCCCGTCCTTCTCCGGCGCCAGCGGCAGCACGGTGGCCGGGCGCCGTATCTCGATGCTGGCATGGGGTGCGAACTCCTGCAGTTCCGGCAGCACCTCCTCCATGGCGAAGCGCTCGACCTCGGCGATGATCGCCTCCGTGTCCTCGCCGGGAACGGGCCGGAACTCCCAGGTGAATCGGCAGTCCTGCGCGACGATGTTGATCGCCTTGCCGCCGTTGATCTCACCCATGTTGAAGGTGGTATAGGGCGGATCGAAGGGGTTCCCGGGGTCCGCGGCAGCGCGCTTGGCCGCTGCCAGGCCGGCGATGTGGGCGATCATCCTTCCGGCCGCGGTGATGGCGTTGGCGCCGAGCTGCGGCAGGCTGGAGTGCGCCGCCTGCCCCCTGATCTCGGTCTCGAAAAGAAAGCAGCCCTTGTGGCCGTTGACGATCTGCATGGAGGTGGGTTCGCCGACGATCACCAGCGCCGGGTCCGGCAGGTGCCGCGAGACTGTGTCGATCAGCGAGGCCACACCGGTGCAGCCGACCTCTTCGTCATAGGAAAAGGCGAGGTGGATCGGCCTGGCGAGCGGCTGCGCGACGATTTCGGGGACCAGCCCCAGTGCGATGGCCAGGAAACTCTTCATGTCGGCGGTGCCGCGCCCGTAGAGCCGCCCGTCCTTCTCGACGACGGTAAAGGGGTCGCTGTCCCATGGCTGGTCTTCGACCGGCACCACGTCGCTGTGGCCGGAGAGCACGACGCCGCCGGGCTGGTCGGGCCCCAGGCTCGCCAGCAGGTTCGCCTTTGTGCCCTCGGCGTTCCCGATGCGCCGGCAGCGCGCGCCCCGGCTTTCCAGGTAGTCCTGCACGAAGTCGATCAGCGCCAGGTTGGACTTGGCGGAGACCGTGTCGAAGCCGACGAGACGCTCGATCATTTCACGGGAGGAGGATCGGATCATGACAGCGCTCCTAGCCGCGCCAGAACGCAGGGGCCAGCAGGATCAGCACCGTGAAGAGCTCCAGGCGCCCCAGCAGCATGCCGACAGACAGCAGCAGCTTCGCGCTGTCCGGCAGCGTCGCATAGTTGCCTGCCGGGCCGATCACGTCGCCCAGGCCGGGCCCGACGTTGGCAATGGCCGAGGCGGCGCCGGAGACCGCGGTGATGAAATCCAGCCCGGTCATGCCCAGCCCTATGGCCAGGAGCGCGAAGCAGGTGACGAAGAGAAAGAAGAAGGACATGACCGAGGCCGCCACGGCCTCGGGGATCGGCTTCTTGTTGTAGTAGGCGAAGAACACGCCGTTGGGCTGCATCAGCCGCTGCAGCTGCGCCTTGGCTGTCGAGTAGAGGACCTGCAGGCGGAAGATCTTGACCCCGCAGGTGGTCGAACCCGCGCAGCCGCCGACGAACATCAGCACGAACATCAGCGAGACCGCGAAGCTGCCCCAGGCGTTGTAGTCGGCGGTGGAAAAGCCGCTGCCGGTCATCACCGAGATGACGTTGAAAGTGGCATAGCGCAGGGCCTGGAACGGCTCCATCAGCGATTCCATCACCAGCCAGATCGCCGTCAGCACGATGGCCGCGGCGAGGATGAAGAGAAACCACCGAACCTGGGTGTCGGCGAAGACCGGCCTGAGGTCGCCGCGGATGACGCGCAGATAGAGCACGAAGGGAATCGACCCCAGCACCATCACGACGCTCATGGTCCAGTCCACCGCGGGGTTGGCGAAGTGGCCGACGGAGGCGTCGTAGGTGGAGAAGCCGCCGGTGGCGATGGAGGTCATGGCATGGGCGACGGCATCGAAGGTGGACATGCCCACCGACCAGAACATGATCGCCGCAACCGCGGTCAGAAAGACATAGATGATCGAGATGCCGCCGGCGATCTGGGCCGCGCGCGGCAGCACCTTGTCGGTGTCGAAGGCCTCCACGCGGAACATCTGCATGCCACCGACCTGCAGCACGGGCAGAATGGCAACGGCCATGACGATGATGCCGATGCCGCCCAGCCACTGCAGGATGGCGCGCCAGAGCAGAATTCCCGGCGGCGCGAAATCGAGCCCGACGATCACCGTGGCGCCGGTGGTGGTGACGCCCGACATGGACTCGAAGAAGGAATCGGTGAAGCTCAGTTCCAGTTCCGAGAAGGTGAAGGGCAGGGCGCCGAAGACCGCGATGACAATCCAGGCCAGGTTGGTCATGACAAAGGCCTGGCGCAACGAGAAGTTGCCGAGGCGCGAGCGCGTCGTCAGCATCATTGACACGCCGATGAACAGCGTGACGGCGGCCGCCTTGGAGAACACCAGCCAGTCTGGATGCCCCACCGCCGCGTCCACCACGGCCGGGATCACCATGGCGATGGCCAGAACGGTGATCAGGATGCCGTTGATGAAAAGGACAGGCCGCAGCTCGATCATGGCCGCGGCCTTTCTGCTGCGCGCGGCAGCACTTTGCTGCCGCTTGCCCCGGGCGCCCGCGAGACCGTGTTTAAGACCTGCATCATATCAGACAAGGGAATCGGTCAAGGGGTTCGGCGTTCGGGCGGGCTAGCGGGCACTGCGGCTCTGCGCGGGATTGCCGACCAGGGCGAGAAATTCACGCCGGGTCGAGGCGTTGCTGCGAAAGAGTCCGAGCATGCGGCTGGTCACCATGGAGGTTCCGGGCTTATGCACCCCGCGGGTCGTCATGCACTGGTGCGTAGCCTCGACGACCACCGCCACACCCTTGGGTCTCAGAACCTCGTCGATCGTGTTGGCGATCTGCGCGGTCATCTTCTCCTGGATCTGCAGCCGGTTGGCATAGGTCTCGACGACGCGGGCGAGCTTTGAGATGCCGACCACCCGCGTTCTGGGCAGATAGGCGACATGGGCAATGCCGATGATCGGGGCGAGATGGTGTTCGCAGTGCGACTCGAACCGGATGTCGCGCAGCAGCACCATCTCGTCGTAGCCCTCGACCTCTTCGAAGGTCCGCTGCAGCAGCTCTACGGGATCGCTGCGATAGCCGGAGAAGAATTCCTCATAGGAGCGCACCACCCGCTCGGGGGTTCCGCGCAGGCCCTCGCGTTCCGGATCGTCGCCGGCCCAGCGAATCAGCGTCTCGACCGCTTTCAAGGTTTCCTGCCGGCTCGGCCGCTGGCCGGCGGCAAAGGGCGTTATGGTGTGGCTCTCCTCCACGCGCCTGTCTTCCCCTCTTTGTTCTCTCCCACGCCTGCCCGCACCCCCCCGGCGGCAGCCGGCACAGGATCCGGCAGCGTCAGTTGAGTTGCACGGGCTGGTGGGGGCTGTCCAGCGAAAAGGCCGGAATATCAACGTCGAAGCGCCTGCCGTCGGCGCCTTCCATCTCGTAGGTGCCGACCATGATGCCGGAGGGTGTGGAAAGCGGTGTGCCACTGGTGTACTCGAAGCTCTCGCCCGGCTGCAGGGTCGGCTGTTCGCCCACCACGCCGGCGCCGTGCACCTCCTGCACCCGCCCCATGGAGTCGGTGATCCGCCAGTAGCGGTTCAGCAACTGAACGGTTTCCGGCCCTGTGTTCTCAATCGTCACCTGATAGGCCCAGACATAGTGCCCTTCGGTGGGCGAGGACTGTTCGTCTAGGTATATCGGCTTGACCGTCACGCTGATCGACTGGGTGGTCGCGCTGTACATGATCTCTGCGGGTCCCTTGTTCGCCGGCAGCCCCTTTTTTGCCGGGAGCCTCTGCCAAAGCGTGAAACGGCATCACCGGCCCTGCCAACCCTGGCGGATCGCCAGGGCGGGCGCGGCTCTGGGCACCGGGCGGCGACACCTGAACCTCCGCAGTCTACGCTCTGAAGCGTTGACAAGAAAGGGTCGGCAGTACCCTATCGCACCGCCGACCCTGATAAGATACAAGCTATTGTTATTGCGGGATAATTTCGACCCGCCGGTTGGCCTGTTCGCGAACCCCGTCGGCGGTGGGAACGGCCGGCTCAGCCTCGCCGCGGCCCGCCACGAAAATGCCGTCGAGATCGAAGCCGCGGCCGGTCAGGGCGTCCCGCACCGCATCGGCCCGGCGCAGCGAGAGATCGAGGTTGTAATCCTCCGATCCCGCACGGTCGGCGTGGCCGGTCACCGAGAACTCGCTGAAGCCGCCGCTGCCTGCTGCGGCAATGGCTTCGTCGATCACCGCGGCGCCGGCCGGGGTGATGACGTCGCTGTCGAAGTCGAAGAACAGCACGAAGGTCTGCGGCGCGACCGAGGCCGGCGGCGGTGTCGGGGCCGGCGCGGCCGGCGGCGGCGCCTCTGCCATCGCACCGTCCAGCCTGTCCAGGGCGGCATAGAACTCGTCGCGGCAGCGGGCGATGTGGTCGAGTTGATGGCCCTCTTCCTGCTGTTCCAGCCAGCAGTCGAAGCGCGTCTGGGCAATGGCGGCATCCTCGGGCGCCTTGGTCCTGGCGCTGGCGTCCAGCAGGCTGACAAGGCGCGCCCGGCCGTCGGAGAACTCCGGCACCAAGGCCTCGGGAATGCGCCAGTCGCCGACGGCTTCCGGCTGCACCTCGCTGCCTTCCGCGGCCATGAGACCTTTCCTGGCGTAGAGATCGGCGGAGTGCCAGTCGACCATCTCGTCGGCCTCGAATTCGGTCAGGTCGCGGTACTCCGCCGTAAGGGCTGTGGTGAAGGGGGCGCCGGTCGCCTCTGCCGTGCGCATCTCGTCGACGTTGTACCCGGCAACGCAGCCGCTGACCGCGATTGTCAGGACCCCGAAAGCCAAAACTCGCATGAAAACCATTCTTGAACATCTCCCTCTCATCGAATGGGGGCCCGCCACCCGGTCGTGATGGCAAAGGCAGGTGAGAGTTGTGATCTTTGCGGACCACCCGCCCCTGCTGGCCCCCGCCGGACAGCCACCCCCGGAGTCCCGACCGTTGCTGCTTAAGACCGCTGGTTTGAGAAATTATTCCGGGAAGGCGCCGGCGCAGGGGCGGGCCGGCTTCGGCAGGGCAGCCCTAACCGAGATGGGCGGTGCGGCGTGCCATGACCTGGCCCCCCGCATCGATCTCCAGGACCGGGCCGCCGGCATCGGCTGCATCGGCAGGGTCGTGGGTGACGAGCAGAGTGGGCAGGGACTGGGCGCGGGCGTGCTCGAAGACGAAGGAGCGGAAGCGCGCGCGCAGCGCCACGTCCAGCTTGGCGAAGGGCTCGTCCAACAGCAGTGCGCAGGGTTCCGACAGCAGCGTCCGCAAAAGGGCGATGCGCGCGCGCTGGCCGCCGGAGAGAGTCTCCGGATCGCGGTCGTAGAAGGCGCTCATGTCCGCTTCCGCCAGCGCCTCTTCGATGCGCGCGCGCCGGGCCTTGCGGTCGCGGATCTCGGGCGGCAGCCCGAAGGCCAGGTTGCCGGCCACCGAGAGGTGGGGAAAGAGAAGATCGTCCTGGAACAGGATCCCGATACGGCGTTCCTCGGGCGGGCGGCTGGCCAGTTCCTCGCCGTTCAGCAGAATGCGCCCGCTGCCCGCAAGCGCCGGGTCCAGGGTGCCGCAGACGAAGGCCAGAAGGCTCGACTTGCCACAGCCGCTGGGCCCCATCACCGTCACCACCTCGCCGGGCGCGACGGTCAGGCTGAGCGGACCCAGGAAGCGTCCGCCGCCATGGGCCAGCTCGACTTGGCGCAGCGCAAGGCCGTAGTCCTTGGTGACCGAGATGACGGTCATGCCCGCTGCTCTCGCAGAATGCGGGTGCGGGCCAGGCGCCGCGGCAGGGCCAAGGCGGCGGCAAAGGCGATCAACGGCAAGGCGGCCTGGAGAAAGGCAAAGACGCCCATCACGCGGCGGTCTCCCCCGGCAGAGAGGCTGACGGCTTCCGTCGTCAGGGTAACGAAGCGGCCCGCCCCGGCAAAGAGCGTCGGCAGGTACTGGGTCACGCTGACGGCGAAGCCCACCGCGGCGGCGAAGAGCACCGGGCGCAGCAGCATCGGCAGCTTGACGCGCCAGAACACCCGGTTCGGGTTGGCCCCCAGGCAGAGCGCGGTGCGGCTGTAGCGTTCGTCCAGCGCGCGGTAATGATCGGCGAGCGATAGAAACACATAAGGCAGTACGAAGAGCAGATGGCTCCAGACCAGCGCGATCCAGGTGCCGTCGATGCCGATCTGGATCGACAGCACCTGGCTGCCGAACAGAAAGGCCACCTGCGGCACCAGCAGGGGGACGTAGAGCAGCCAGAGCGCCCGCGCGGAGATGGTCAGGCCGCGCCGCTGCTCGTTTTCCAGGCAGCCGAGGACCAGCGCGACGGCGATGAAGGCGGCGGCGAGGCCGCTGATCAGGGTGGTGCCGGTGATCCACAGCAGGTCGTGGCCCTGGCGCGCCCAGATATCGGTGCTGAGGACAGAAGGCAGCGCATCGGGATAGCGCCAGCGGCGGGTCACCGACCACAGCGCCATGGCCAGAAGGCCCGCGGCCGCCATCGCCACCAGGAGCTGGACAAGGGATGTCGTTGCAGCACGCAGAACCCGGCCCTTGCCGCCGCGGCGTCCGCCGGCGATCCACAAGCGGCCCAGGCGGGCGACCAGGATCTCGGCAAGGCGCCAGACTGCGATTGCCCCGACCACCAGCAAAAGCTGCAGCACCGCTCCCGCGGCGGCGACGAAGCGCATGGTCAGGTCCGGATCGTTGAACCAGCGGAGGACCTGGACCGCCAGGGGCGGCGGCGACAGCGGTGCAAGGATCAGCGCCATGTCCACCACCGAAAGGGAATAGGCGAGGACGGCATAGACGGGCAGGCGGATCCGGCGGTAGATCGCCGGCAGCACGGTCTTCAGCCAGGCCATGACCGGGCCGTAGCCCAGGGAGCGGGCGATCGCCAGGCGTTCTTCGGCGCGGCTGTGCTCCAGCGCCGCCAGGGTCATCAGCAAGAGGAACGGCAGTTCCTTCATCACCAGGCCGAGGGTCAGCGCCAGGGCGTTGGGGTCCTGCACGGTGGCGACGTCGGGCGGCAGGTCCCAGCCGGTGGCCCAGGGCGAGACCAGCCGCACGAGCCAGCCGCTGGGCGCGATGAGAAAGGCGAGCCCCAGCGCCATGGCCGCGTGCGGTACGGCCAGCAGCGGCGCCATCAGGCCGCGGATCGCCAGAGTGATGCGGCCACCGTGGCAGGCGGCGAGAAAGAACACGGTCAGCGAGAAGGAGATGACCGTTGCCAGCAGGCCGGAAACCAGGGTCAGGCGCAGCGACTCGCCGAGGCCCGGATGGTCGAACAGCATCACCCAGGGTTCGAGCGTGAAGCTGTGGCCGCCCAGGGTCGGAAAGTAGCCGAAGGCCGGCAGCCAGGTCCCGATCAGCCCGGCCGCCACCGGCGTCAGGAAGAGCAGCAGGGTCGCGCCGGGCAGATAGGCGAGAAGGTCGCGGCGGGTCATGCTGTCGTGCCTGGCGGTATGGCTTCCGAGGCTTTTCGCGCAACCGGCGCTGTGCGCCTGCCTAGCGGGCGTAGCGGCGCTGCCATTCCGCTTCGATGCGCACCATCCAGGAGGGATGCGGCTCCAGCAGGGTCGGCCCCAGGTGCTCGGGCGCAAGGGTTGCCGCACCGACAGGCAGCGCCTCGAAACGCCTGCGCTCGGCGGGGTCGAGCTTGGCCATGGCCAGAACCGTATCGTCGCCCCAGACCTCCGGGTTCTGCTTCTGGGCCTGCGCCTCCGCGCTCATCAGGAAGTTCGCGACGACCAGAGCCCCTTCGGCGGCCGTGGCGTTGAACGGGATGGCGACGAAGTGGGTGTTGCCGATGGTGCCGCGGTCCAGCACGAAGGTCCTGGCCGTCTCCGGCAGCAGGCCGTTGGCGATGGCGGAGGAGGCTTCCGAGGGGTAGAACGAAAGGGTGATGTCGACCTCGCCGTCATCGAGCAGCTGGCGCTGGGCGGGCCCGCTGGCTGGGAAGGTGTCGCCGCCGCGCCACAGATGGGGGTGCAGGGCGTCGAGGAACTCCCACAGCGGCTGCGCAACCTGCTCGACCTGGGAGTCGTCGACCACGGCCTGCTGCAGAAAGGCCGGATCGGGCGCCAGTTCGATCAGCACCTGCTTCAGGAAGGTGCTTCCCAGAAAGTCCGGTGGTGTCGGATAGGTGAAGCGCCCGGGATTGGCGCGCGCCCAGTTGAGCAGGGCCGGGATGGAGCCCGGCGTTTCGGCGACGCGGGCCGAATCGTAGATGAAGTTCAGCTTAGCCATGCCCCAGGGCGCCTCCAGCCCCTCGGTCGGCACGGTGAAGTCCACCAGGGTCGAGGGCTTGTCCTCGAAATCGACGAGCTGGAAGTTCGGCAGCGCCTGGGTGAAGGGCCCGTAGAGCAGGGCGTTGTCCTTCATGGTGGCGAAGTTCTCGCCGTTGATCCAGATGAGGTCGATGGAGCCGTCCGCGGTCTTGCCGGCGGCCCGCTCGGCCAGGACGCGGGAAACCGCATCGGCGGTATCGGCCAGTTTCACATGGCGCAGCATGATGCCGTAGTCGTCCCAGACCCGCTCGCCGACCCAGGCGATATAGGCGTTGATCCGCTCGTCGCCGCCCCAGGCATTCCAGTAGACCGTCTGCCCGTTGGCGGCGTCGACGATCTGCTCCCAGGGGCGCTGCTCGGCGGCGGCGGCGTCCTTGCCCGCCAGGCCCAGGGATGTGGCCAGGGCGGCGGCCAAAAGCGGCAGGAGCGCAATCCGGCGGCGCATATGCTGATCTCCTATCGTTGCTCGGGTCCAATCCTGCGCCCTGGGTCCGGCCGATGCCAGGGCTGCACGGGCCGCGATGGCTGCCCCCGCCAGGGCCGATGGCCCGTGGAAAGGCTCGGGCCGTCTCGTCCCTTGGCTTAGATAGGAGCAGCCTACAGGCGCGCCCAGACCCTGTCATCCGTCGGGGGCCGGCGATCACAGGGCTTTTATTGGATGGCCCGCTTTCGTGAACCGTTACGCTGGCCCGGTTTCCGGGGTGGCCCCTATTCCGCTGAGGGAAAGCCGGCGCGCATGTAGGCGACGACCCGCCAGATGTCGTCTTCCTGAAGCGTTTCCTTATAGGCCGGCATGGCGGTGCCGAAGGCGCCGCCCCCTTCTGCGATCGACCACAGCAGGTACTCGTCCACGGCGCCCTGCCGGTCCATGAGCTGACCCAGCAGCGCCGGAGAGGGCAGCAGGTCGAGCCCCGCGTCCCCGTCGCCGCGGCCTTTCGCCCCGTGGCAGTCCGCACAGTTGGCCTGGTAGACCGCGCCGCCCGCGGCAATGATGCCCGGACTGGCGGGAAAGGGGCTGCGGCGGCTGCGGTATTCGAGCGGAACGCCGGCCTGAATGAATTCGCGGTGGCGCGCGGCCCGGTCCTCCAGCTTCGGCGGGCTGTTTTCCAGGTCCCACTGCGGCAGCCGCTCGATCTCCACGTTCCAGGGGTCGAGGCCGGGAATGATCGTGAGCCTGTCCTCCGGGTTCCCTGCACCGCCCTGGGCCAGGGCTGCCGGCGCATCCGCCACGGCCAGCAGCGCTGTCACGGCAATCGCGCCGAGAACAGCGCGCAGCGGGAAAGGATGGAACGAAGACATGAGGGAGGCTCCCCTTGGCGGTCTGTGACCTCAGGGGTAGCGGGCACGCGTCGCTGCGGCCATGACCCAGGTCAAGAAGCGGCCGGCCCTCCGGTGTCTCGTCTACTGGGC
Organism: Rhodospirillales bacterium BBD 1991-14; assembly: GCA_001657395.1. Taxonomy (GTDB): domain Bacteria; phylum Pseudomonadota; class Alphaproteobacteria; order Kiloniellales; family Kiloniellaceae; genus Pelagibius. Next base: position 880,912 of record LYSY01000002.1, read on the forward strand.
GTCGTGGAAGATGATGCCGGCGGCGAAGCGTTCGCCGGCGTGGATGCGGCTGACGCCGTGGCGCAGTTTCACCCGGTGGTAGCCCCTGGAGCCCTGGCGCGGGCGCTCGTTGACGGCGAAGAGCGCCGCCTCGCCGCGCAGCAGCGGCACCACCTCGACGCGCGACTGCATGCGCGGACGCTGTTCGGTCACCACGAACTCGCCGCCGGTGAAATCGCCGCCGACAAAGTCGGCCCCCGGTTTGCTCAGCAGGATCACCATCTGCAGCGGCAGCACCTCGTCGCCGTAGAGGTCCTGGTGCAGGCAGTTGTAGTCGCCGGGCCCGTAGCGCAGCAGCAGCGGCGTCGGGCGCTTCTGCCCGGCGTTATGGCAGCGCTTCAGGTAGGCCCCGTGGCTGGCCGGAAAGACCGGGTCCTCGCCCAACAGGCCGCGCCAGGCGTTGGCTATGCGCGCCGCGTGGGGATAGACGGCCGCGCGCAGGGCGGCGATGACCGGCGGCAGGGGATAGGCGAAGTACTTGTACTCGCCGCGCCCGAAGCCGTGGCGGGCCATGATGACGCGGCTGCGGAAGGGCGCCTCCTGGTCGTAAAGGCCGGTCAGGGCGGCACAATCCCCCGGCGTCAGGATCGGCCCCAGCCGGGCGACGCCGTGTTCGTTCAAATCGCCCTCGATGCGGGGCCAGTTCAGGCCGGCGATGCGCCGGGCGACCTGTGGCGCCGGGGTTCCCGTACCCGGCAGCCGGTCGGGCCGGCAGCGTTTGCAGGCGCGAAAACCCTCGGCCTCCGCCGCCGCGGGGTCGGGGAAGAAGCGCACGTTTTCGCGCCTGGCCGGGCGCGAGGGGCAGCTCGGCCGGCAATAGATGCCGGTGCTGAGGACGGCGTAGACGAAGCGTCCGTCCATGGCGGCGTCGCGCCGCTCCACCGCCGCCCAGCGCGCCTCGGCCATCGCCGCGTCCGCATCCAAAAGCCCGGTATCCAAACGCCCAGCGTCGTCCATCGCATCCGTCTCCTTGACCGTTATGACGGTCTTAGCCCGGAGAAGGACGCAGGCGACATCCGTTTCTTGCGCTGAGACGTTGCGCCACACCCCCCTTCTTCGACATCCCCGTACTCCGGGTGGCTTGCCATGCCGCGGCGGACCTCTTACCTTCTTCGCCGGCAGCAGGCCCTGGCCGCATGACCCGGGCGGGTATGATGTAGTGGTAGCCTGTCAGCTTCCCAAGCTGAACGCGCGGGTTCGATTCCCGCTACCCGCTCCAGTTTCCTTCCTTGATGTCCAAGCTCCTCTCGTCATCGCGGGTCAGGCCCGGGATGACAGTCCGGGTTGGTCGCAGCATTCCAACATGTGCTGCCCGGTCATGTGCAATCAGGGCGCCCTGAGCGAAGGGAAGAGGACTTCGGTCAGGATGCGGACCGAGAGCCGCCAGGCGTCGCGCTGGTTGTAGCGGCCGGCGTAGACCACCATGACCAGATCCAGATCCGGGAACACCGCCAGACGCTGGCCGCCGTTGCCGATGCCGGCCATCCAGCCGCGTCCGCCGCGCCGGCCCTGGCCGAGCCACCACTGATAGCCGTAGGAGAGGCCGTCCTCCACGGCAGCGTGCCTGACGAAGGAGTCGCGCAGCCATAGCGCGGGCACGATCTGATGCTCATTCCAGCGCCCGCCGTTCAGCACCATCTGGCCGATGCGCGCGAGGTCGCGGGCGGTGAGCCGCAGGCCGGAGGCAGCGGCCGCCTCTCCGCTGAAGCCCGGCGTCCAACTGCTCTGGTCGATGCCGAGGGGCGTGAAGAGTTTTTCGCGGGCATAGTCGATCAGGGGCTTGCCACTGCCGCGGGACACGAGATGGGCGAGCAGCGCCGTCGCGCCGCCGCTGTAGGTCCACTGGCTGCCGGGGTCGGTCACGATGGGCCGCTCCAGAATGTAGCGGTAACGGTCTTCCGACCGCTCCATGGCGATCTCGCTGTTGCGCGGGTCGCTGTAGGGCAGGGTTTCGTCCCAGGCGAGCCCCATGGTCATGGTGAGCGCGTGTTCCACCGTGATCTTCTGCCGCGCCGGATCGGCGGCGAGGTCGGCATAGTCGAACAGGTCGACCAGCGGCGTCTCGCGTGGCGGTACGGTCCCCTCGGCCAGGGCGATACCGTAGAGCAGGCCGACGATGCTCTTGGAGACCGAGCGCAGGTCGTGCATCACCTCCGGCCCGAAGGCGACGCTGCCCTGCGGATCGCCCCAGATCTCGTCCTCGCCTTCGAAATAGCGTTCCAGCACCAGCTTGCCGTGACGGGCGACGACGACGGCATGCAGGTCGGGCAGTTCGCCGGACCCGTAAAGCGCGTCCAGCAGATCGCCGGTCTCGGCGGCAAAGCCGGCCTCGGTCAGGGGCGCCGTCTGCCAGGCGTCGGCAGCGGCACCTGGGGTCGTGGCTGTTTGAGACATGGCGCTGGGGGTGAAGGACATGAGCAGGGCTCCGGCAAGCAGAAGGCAGCGGAAGGGGCGGTGTTGCATTCCACAGTCTCACATATCAGTTCGACAAAGATCGCGCCCAAGTTGCCGTTGCGGCGTGCGTCCGACCAGTGAATTTTTGTGTGGCATACTTATTTTTCGGGAATAGATCCGGCGGCGGCGCGTTGTCGCCCTGAGACTCCTGCCGGTCGCCCGTCCGTGCTTTGCCCGCTCCGCGGTCTGCCGTCGCGGAAAGGCCATGGCGATGCGCCGGCCGGGGGGCTATAGTGCAGCGCAGCAATCGCGCGCTCGCTTAACGATAATCCAAACTGGGGGAATGAGAGGGTGAGCCCATCCCGAGTCGGCGGCGCACGGCCGCCGTTCCGCAAGCTGCTCGTCGCCAACCGCAGCGAAATCGCCATCCGCGTGCTGCGCGCGGCCAACGAGCTCGGCATCCGCACCGTGGCGATCTATTCCCACGAGGACCGCTTCGCCCTGCACCGCTTCAAGGCGGACGAGGCCTTCCAGGTCGGCAAGGGCAAGGAGCCGGTGGCCGCCTATCTGGACATCGACGACATCCTGCGGGTCGCCCGCGAAGCGCGGGTCGACGCCATTCACCCGGGCTACGGCTTTCTCTCGGAAAACCCCGACTTCGCCGAAGCCTGTGCAAAGGCCGGGATCACCTTCATCGGCCCCAAACCCGATGTGATGCGCCGCCTGGGATCGAAGGTGGAGGCCCGGGCCCTGGCGGAGGAGGCGGGCATTCCTGTCATGCCGGCGACCGGCGCCCTGCCTCACGACGAGGCGGAGGCGGCCAAGCTGGCCGAAGACATCGGCTATCCCATCATGGCCAAGGCCTCCTGGGGCGGCGGCGGACGCGGCATGCGGGTGGTCGAGGACGCCGGGCAGCTTCACGAGCAGGTGGCGGCGGGCCGGCGCGAGGCCAAGGCCGCCTTCGGCAACGACGAGATCTTCCTGGAGAAGCTGGTGCGCCAGGCGCGCCACGTGGAGGTGCAGGTCCTCGGCGACACCCACGGCAACGTCATCCATCTCTTCGAGCGCGACTGCTCCATGCAGCGGCGCAACCAGAAGATCGTCGAGCGCGCGCCGGCCCCCTATCTCAGCGAGGCCAAGCGCGCCGAACTCTGCGACGCCGCTGTGCGCCTCGCCCGTGCCGCGGGGTACGAGTGCGCCGGCACGGTCGAGTTCCTGATGGATGCGGAAACCGACGCGCTCTACTTCATCGAGGTCAATCCCCGCATCCAGGTGGAGCACACGGTGACCGAGGAGGTCACCGGCGTCGACCTGGTGAAGGCGCAGATCCGCATCTCCGCAGGCGCGCGCATCGGCGAGCCCGAAAGCGGTGTGCCGGCGCAGCACCAGCTTTCCCTCGACGGCCACGCCCTGCAGTGCCGCATCACCACCGAAGATCCGCTGAACAAGTTCATTCCCGACTACGGGCGGATCTCCGCCTATCGCGGCGCCACCGGCTTCGGCATCCGCCTCGACGGCGGCACCGCCTATTCCGGCGCCCTCATCACGCCGTTTTACGACTCGCTACTGGAGAAGGTGACGGCCTGGGGGCCGACGGCGGCGGAAGCGACGGCGCGCATGGACCGGGCACTGCGCGAGTTCCGTATCCGCGGTGTGGCGACCAACCTCTGGTTCCTGGAGGCGGTCATCGGCCATCCCAAGTTCCAGAGCGGCGAGGCGACGACCCGCTTCATCGACTCGACGCCGGAGCTCTTCGACTTCCACCGCCGCCGCGACCGCGCGACGCGCCTCTTGACCTTCATCGGCGACGTCATCGTCAACGGCAATCCGGAGGTCGAGGGACGGCCCCTGCCGGCCCCCACCACACCGGCGGTCCTGCCGGAGATCCCGCCCGCCAGCCTGCTGCAGGACCCGCCCGATGGCAGCAAGCAGCGTCTCGACGCACTGGGGCCGGAGGGTTTTGCCAAGTGGATGATGGAGCAGGACAAACTCCTGCTCACCGACACCACCATGCGCGACGCCCACCAGTCGCTCTTCGCGACGCGCATGCGCTCCTACGACCTGGTCGCCATCGCGCCGGCCTATGCGCGTCTGCTGCCGCAACTGCTGTCGCTGGAGTGCTGGGGCGGGGCCACCTTCGACGTCGCCCTGCGCTTCCTGAAGGAAGATCCCTGGGAGCGTCTGGCGGCCCTGCGCGAGGCGGTGCCCAACACGCTGCTGCAGATGCTCACGCGCGGCTCCAACGGCGTCGGCTATTCGAACTATCCCGACAACGTGGTGCGCCACTTCATCGCCCAGGCCGCCGATGCGGGCATCGACCTTTTCCGCGTCTTCGACTCGCTGAACTGGGTGGAGAACATGCGGGTCTCCATCGACGCCATCCGCGAAACCGGCCTGCTCTGCGAGGCGGCAATCTGCTATACCGGCGACCTCTCCGACCCCGGCGAGGACAAGTACGATTTGAAGTACTACGTCGGCCTCGCCAAGGAACTGGAGGCCGCCGGCGCCCACATTCTGGGCATCAAGGACATGGGCGGCCTCTGCAAGCCGGCGGCGGCGCGCCTGCTGGTCACCACGCTGAAGCAGGAAACCGGCCTGCCGATCCACTTCCACACCCACGACACCTCCGGCATCTCCGCCGCCTCGGTGCTGGCGGCAGCGGAAGCGGGTGTCGATGCCGCCGATGCGGCCATGGACGCCATGAGCGGCCTGACTTCCCAACCCAACCTCGGCTCCATCTCGGCGGCGCTCGCCGGCAGCCCGCGCGATCCCGGCCTGGACCGCGAGGCGCTGCGCGAGATCAACGCCTACTGGGAAGGGGCGCGGCGCCATTACGCGGGCTTCGAAAGCGAGATGCGCGCCGGCGCCTCCTCGGTCTACGAGCACGGCATGCCCGGCGGCCAGTTCACCAACCTGCAGGAGCAGGCCCGCGCCCTGGGTCTGGCGCGCAAGTGGGGCGAGGTGGAAAAGGCCTATGCCCAGGTGAACGAGATGTTCGGGGACATCGTCAAGGTGACGCCGACGTCGAAGGTGGTCGGTGACATGGCGCTCTACATGGTCTCCAACGGCCTGACGCCGGAGGACGTGATGGACCCTGCGCGGGAGGTGGCCTTTCCCGCTTCGGTCATCGCGCTGTTCCGCGGCGAGGTGGGCCAGCCCTACGGCGGCTTCCCGGAAGCCCTGCAGAAGAAGGTGCTGAAGGGCGAGGCGCCGCTCAGCGAGCGCCGCGGCGCGACCCTGCCGCCGGCCGATCTGACCGCGGTGCGCAAGGAGGCGGAGAAGAAGGCGCGGCGCCATATCGGAGAGCGCGAGCTGTCCTCCTACCTCATGTATCCGGAGGTCTTCGTCGACTACGCCAAGCACCGCCGCGCCTACGGCGACACCTCCGCGCTGCCGACGACGGTCTACTTCTACGGCATGGAGCCGGGTCAGGAGATCGCCGTCGATATCGAGCGCGGCAAGACGCTCATCATTTCCTACCTGGCCCTGAGCGATCCCGACGACGAAGGCCAGCGCACGGTCTTCTTCGAACTCAACGGCCAGCCCCGCACGGTGAAGGTGCTGGACAAGGCCCTGGCCGCCTCCGGCAAGGTGCGCCGCAAGGCCGACGAATCAGATCCGGGCCAAGTGGGGGCGCCCATGCCGGGCCTGATCGTCAACATCTGCGATGTCGGCAAGCGGGTCGCCGCCGGCGACCGCCTCTTCACCATCGAAGCGATGAAGATGGAAACCGCCGTCTATGCCGAGACCGCCGGCAAGGTGGGCGAGGTGGTGGCCGCCGCCGGCAGCCGCGTCGAGCCGCACGACCTGGTGGTGGTGCTGGAGCCGGCCTAGGCGCAGCCTGCTCCGGAAGCCGGGACGATTGGCGGCCGGCAGCCAGGCCGAGTCCTTTGAACGTTCTTTTGAACCTTTTCTCAACTGTTGCGACAAAGGGGTAATCACCCCTCAGCAACGAACCGGGAAAAGGAGGCACGGCGGTGTCCAAGACCCCAAGCCTTGTCCTTGCCGCCCTGCTGGCCGCATCGGCACTCACCCCGTCCCTCGCCTCCGCCATCGACAACGGCCCCTGTGACCACTGCACCATGGAGCCGATCGTGGTTAAGGGCGAGCGCCCCACAAAGGAAGAGGACAAAAGCCAGGAACCGATCCAGGATGTCGAGGTCGAGCAGCGGGATTCGGAATCCGGCTACTCCCCGCAATTCTACTTCCCAACAGTGAAGACCACGGGCAAGTAGCTGCCCTACCCCCTGTCGGGCTGCCGTTTCTGGTGGTCCCGACTTCGGGAGGCCAATCGCAGCCAATCACCGGCGTATCGTGGCGCGCCGGTGGCCCGGCAGAAACGGTTGTGATCGAAACCTGCGGCGGTTCCCGCTAATGTGACGGCACCGCAAGCAGCCGGAATTTCTCCTTTGCCGCCATCGCCTAGACCTGCCGCCCGCTCCAGACTGGCCGTTCTCTCACTGGTGCTTTTCAGCGGCCTGCTTCTCGCCGGCTGCAGCACCCAGCAGATCGGCCGGGCGCTTGGCGCCTTTTGCCACTCGGCGGAGCCCTGCACGGCCTACAACTCTGATGGTACGCCGGTCAGCGGACGCTGGTACAACCCCCACTGACGGTTCCGGGCGGAGAGCCTTTCCCGGCGCTAACTCCCTAAAATCCCAGCTTTCACCTTTCCTCAAGGTTCGGCTGATAGTCGATATGACTAGGATTAGTCGGGAGAGTTTTCCCAGATGGCGGGACCCGTCAAACTCGCAGCGACGCTGGCGTTGATTGCCGTGCTCGTGCTTCCGGAAGCCACCGGCGCGGCCGCAACGGCCGGCCGGCCTTCCGCGCGCACGGGCGAGGTCACGCAGATTGACGCCGAGTCCTTCCAGCGGATGCTGGAGGAGGTGAGCGCCCTTGAAGGCGCTGTGGCCGAGGAGGACGGCGGCATCACGCGCGTCGCGATCGCAACCGACGGCAAGGTCTGGTTCTTTACTCAGCCGGGTCATGCCGCCCACCCCGCCATCGTCTCGGTGCAGATCTTGCGCGAGGAGGGCGTGCCCCACATCCAGACCGACGGTTGGCGCGGCGGCAGCCGCATGGCCTTCGACGAGTGGTTCACCGCCTTCGTGCGGCGCAACGCCCATCTCGCCCGCAAATGGCGGGAGCAGTAAGTAACGGCCAACGGCCGGAGTCAAAGCCGGTCGCGCATGCTTCGAGACGGGCCTTGCGGCCCTCCTCAGCATGAGGCCGTGTTCTGATATCGGACTCTGACCTCATCCTGAGATGCGGAGCGAAGCGAAGCCTCGAAGGATGCGCGGGGGTCTGTCCTCGCCCATCGCCTTCAGAGCGGCGCGGCGGAGTCCTCGTTGAAGGCCTTCAGCGTGTGCTCGAACATCTCCGGCTTCAGATCCCTGACGATGAAGACCAGGCGCGAGTCCCGTGAGTCGTCGGGCCAGGCCTCCAGACGCACCGGCGGATGGAAGACGTGCTGCACGCCGTGGATCACGATGGGTTGCGCCACCTCGGCGACGTTCAAGAGCCCCTTGATGCGCAGGATGTTGGCCCCGTAGAGCGTGATCAGCATCTCGATCCAGGAATTGAAGCGGTCCCAGTCGAGCGGCTTGTCGTAGGTCAGGCAGAAGGCGCGGATCGAGGCGTCGTGGCGGTTTACGTCGTGCCCATGATCATGCTCGTGGTGGTGCTCATGCTCATGACTGTGGGCATGGCCGTGATGGCCGCGGTCGTGATCGTAGGCTTCGGCCTTCAGCCAGGCCCGCACGTCGGCGGTCTTCTTCTCGGGATCGTAGAGCCCGGCGTTGAACAGCAGGTCCGGCGACACCGCGCCCTGGACGCTCGGATAGATCGGCGCTGCAGGGTTCAATTGCTGCAGGCGCTCTTCCAGGGCTTCGCAGGTTTCTGCGTCGGCGATGTCGCGCTTGGTCAGCAGGATGCGGTCGGCCACGGCCGCCTGCTTCACCGACTCCCTCTGGCGGTCCAGGGTCTCCGAGCCGTTGACCGCGTCCACCGTGGTGATGACGCCATCCAGCCGGAAGCGGTTGGACAGCAGCGGGTCGGTCATCAGGGTTTGCAGGATCGGCGCCGGGTCGGCCAGGCCGGTGGTTTCGATCACCAGACGTTTGAAGGGCGGGACCTCGCGTTGCACCCGGCGCCGGAAGAGATCGCGCATCCCGGCGACGAGGTCGCCGCGCACCGTGCAGCACAGACAGCCGCTGTTGAGAAGCACCGTATCCTCGGTCGCCTGTTCGACCAGCAGGTGGTCCAGGCCGATCTCGCCGAACTCGTTGACGATGACGGCGGTCTCCTCCATCGCCGGGTCGGCCAGCAGGTGGCGCAGCAGCGTGGTCTTGCCGCTGCCCAGGAACCCGGTGAGCACGGAGACGGCAAGCGGTTCCTCCGGAATGTCCAGGTCTTCCCCTTGGGGATTTGGTGCGTCGCTCATCGGTACCCCGCTAGGCCGCCAAGGTCTGCCGGCGCGCGCGCAGATGATAGAGGCACCAGAGCGCGGCGGTGAGCACCAGGATCGCGCCGGCCTGATGCAGGGCCGCAGCCCAGATCGGCACCACGAGCAGCAGGGTGACGATGCCGAGCGCGAGCTGAAGCAGCGCCACGATGGCCAAAAGCGCGAAGCCGCCCTGGGCGACAGGAGTCAGGTCGAGGCGCAGCGACCACAGCCAGACCGCAAGGCAGGCCAGCACCGTGGCGACGGCGAGCAGACGATGATTGAACTGCACCGCCGCGTGGTTCTCGAAAAGGTTCAGGGGCCAGGGGGCGAGCATGCCGTAGCCGGCCGGCACCAGGTCGCCGTCCATCAGCGGAAAGGTGTTGTAGACGAGGCCCGCATTGAGCCCGGCGACGAAACCGCCGGAGACGATGGTGAGGGCGACCAGAGCGAGCAGAGCGAAAGCAGCGCGGCGCAGGCGGCCGGCGCCGGGATCGCGGCTGCGCTCAGGCCGCGGCCAGAACTGTCCGAGCGCCAGCCAGAACAGATAGGCGTAGATCGCCAGCGCCAGGCCCAGGTGGGCCACTAGGCGGTACTGGCTGACATCGGTGCGGTCCCCGAAGCCGCTGGCCACCATGAACCAGCCGAGCAGGCCCTGCAGGCCGCCCAGGGCAAGCGCGATCAGCAGCAGCATGGTCAGGCGCCGGTCGAGCCGTCCACGCCACCAGAACCAGAAAAAGGGCAGTGCGAAGACGACGCCGATCAGCCGGCCCCAGAGACGGTGAATGTACTCCCACCAGAAGATGGTCTTGAACTCGTCCAGGCTCATGCCGGCGTTGACCTGCTGATACTCGGGGATCTGCTGGTAGAGGTCGAAAAGGCGCTGCCATTCGCTTGCGCTCAGGGGCGGCAGGGCGCCGCTGATCGGCGCCCACTCCATGATGGAAAGGCCGGACTCTGTGAGGCGTGTAATGGCGCCGATTACCGCCATGGCGAAGATCATGGCACAGCAGCCGATCAGCCAGACCCCGACTGCGCGGTCGGTCGAGGCGGCGCGGGGCGCGGCGATACTGGCGGGCGTGGTGGTTGTCATCGGCGCTAACCTAGTGCCCCGAGGCCAGGGCGCCAAGAGCGCGAAAGCGTCTGTGAAGAGGGGGGTGCTGGAGCGCGACCTTGTGTCGCGCGGCGACGCTGCGGCGATCGATCCAAGCCCGGGATCTGTTGTCCGGGGCCTGTTGCAGGGGCGCCGCCGTGTGCGGCCCCGATGCGAGAGGCTGGGGCCGCCTCTGGCCGGACGCGCCCGGCGGAGGGCAGGGCCGCTCCTACTGAAGCGTCAGGCTGCAGGCGGCGAAACGGGTGTCCGGAGCCCGGATGATCGGGATATTGGCGACCTTCACCGAATGCAGCGGGCCATCAAGATTCTTTTCCCAAAAGGCCAGGAACCTGCGCAGTTCCGGGTAGTTCGGCGCCAGGTCGTACTCCTGCCAGATGTAAGTCTGCAGCAATGCCGGGTGGTCCGGCAGGTGGTAGAGGATTTCGGCCGTGGTCAGCCGGTAGTCGTTCATCTGCAGCGCAAGATCGCTCATCTTCCCTCCTATCTCACCGTCCCTTGGGACCCGATAGGGATCAAGCTTGCCCACCTGTCAGAGAAATCTCAACAAAATAACATTAATAAAACAATAACTTAGCAGCCTCTCGCGACGAGTGCTGCTATGTCGTTTGCAGGAGGCCAAGCCACGGCGCCGGCCGCGGGCGGCCGCCGGGCAGAGGGATGGGATCGGCGAAGGGGGAAGAGCGGCGGGTGTTACAGCCGCATGTTGCGGGCGCGGGTACCCCGCTCGATCGCGGCGGCGGGCAGGCGGCCCACCTGCAGACGGTGGCGCAGCATCTCCAGCAGCCGGAGCTCCTCCTGGGTCACCGCGCTGTCGGCGGCGGCCACGTCCAGGGCGATGGCATAGGCCGTCTCGGAGAGCTTGCTCGGCAGATTTCCGGTGATGAAACCCAGGACCGCCTCCAGGCCGTTCTCCTGGCCCAGCATCTCGGCGCAGGCCTGGGCGGCCTTCGGCAGCTCGTTCAGATCATAGTCTGCGAAGACCGGCAGGTGCTTCACCGTGTCGCCGATGGTCAGCAGCTCAGAGTCGGTCATGTCCCGGTCTGCGGCGGAGACGAGAACCATGGTGTAGACGAGGGCCGTGTGATGGTCGGACATTGCGCTTCGCTTCTTGCTCTCTGCTGTGCGGAACCGGGATGGCGGCGTTGTGAGGCGGAACGGACTTCTTGCGGCGAGCCGATCCCGATTCAGGTGAACCGGCTCCGGCGGCGGCGAAGACTAGTCAGGCGGCAGCGGCGAGGTCAAGCCTGCAGCGCCTGCGGGGCAGGCAGGCGGTTTTAGCGCTTGGCAAGCCCCGGGGGCGGCGGCAAGGTCCGCGCCATGGGGCCCATCCTGAACGTTGTCTTTCCGGTCTTCGGTATCATGCTCGCCGGCTATCTGGCCGGGCGCTTCCGCATCCTGGGGAACGAGAGCAGCGAGGCGCTGAACCGCTTCGTCTACTTCATCGCCCTGCCGGCGCTGTTTTTCATCTCCATGGCCCGGGTGTCCCTGGATCAGGTCTTCAACCTGCCGTTCCTGGCGGCCTACGGCGGCGGCGTGACCTTCACCTTCGTCCTCGCCTTCGTGGTGGCGCGCTTTGCCTTTCCCAACCGCCTGGGCGCGCTTGGGCTGGGCGGTCTCTCGGCCATCTTCTCGAACACCGGCTACATGGGCATCCCGCTCCTGATGCTGGCCTTCGGCGAGGCCGGAATGCTGCCGGCCATCATCACCACCATCCTGAACGGTGCGGTGATCATGGCCCTCGGCATCGCGCTCCTTGAACTGGACGTGCACCAGGGCAAGGGGGCGGCGACGGTTCTGCGCGGCGTGCTGGGCGGCATCCTGCGCTCGCCGCTGGTGATCTCCGCCGTGCTCGGCCTCGGCGCCTCCGCCCTCGGCCTGCCGATACCCCAGGCCCTGGCCACCTTCTGCGACATCCTGGGTGCCGCCGCCGGTCCCTGTGCGCTCTTCGCCATCGGGCTCTTCATGGTCGGCAAGTCCTTCACCGCCGGGATGACGGAGGTCGGCTGGCTGGTGCTGCTGAAGCTGGCCGTGCAGCCTTTGGTGACCTGGTGGCTCGCCTTCCAGGTCTTCACCATGGACCCGATCTGGGCGGCGGGCGCCCTCATCCAGTCGGCCCTGCCCACCGGCGCCCTGGTCTTCGTCCTCGCCCAGCAGTACGGCATCTATATCCAGCGCTCCACGGCGGTCATCATGATCTCCACCGTCGTCTCGCTGGCGACGCTCTCCGCGCTCTTCGTCTACCTGGGGATCGGTTAGCCTCGTTCCCGGCCTCTCAGCTTCGCGCGGAGGGGGCCGTTTCGATGTGTGCGCAGAGGACTTGCAGCACGGTGCAGTCAAAGCGGCCCTTGTGCGCCGGCGCAGCAGGTCCGACAATCGATCGATGGAAGAGGTCCTGAAGGACATTCGTTCGGCCGAGCTGGATCTGGACGCCGGCCTTGCGCTCTATCCGGATCTGGTGCAGGCGCTGGCTTACTGGCGCGGCAAGTGCGGCGCGCGCTTCGCGCCAAGGCGCGAGGACATCGACCCGACCGAAATCACGGAACTGCTGCCGCGGGTCATGCTGGCCGACGTCTTGCGGGCGCAAGCTGGCAGCCTCGACTTCCTTTACCGCCTGAGCGGGACGGGCATCTGCGATGTCCATGGCTACAACCTGACCAGCCTGCAACCGCGCGACCTCAGCCCGCCGGCTTACGGTCAGATGGTCTACGAGCACTACTGCGCCGCGGTGGAAAGCCGCGGCCCCCTGGCCCACGTACTGGCGCTGCAGACCAACATCAAGCAGCGCTCCTATGCGCGCATCATCCTGCCGCTCTCCGCCGACGGCGAGAGCGTCACCATGCTGTTGATGGTGGACAGCGCAAAGCAGAACGACCTGCATGAGTTCCTGGACGTCATCAGGGTCTACGGCAAGCCGGTGTGATGGTCCGAACCGGGCACGTCAGGTTCCGAGGAAGTCCTTCACCCCCGCCACCGCCTCCGCAAGCCCGACCCGCGCGGCGGTGACCGTTTCCGGAAAGGCGTCCAGGAGGCGCGAGGGCAGCGGGTCCAGCAGCACGAAGACGCCGCGGTCGTCGGCGCGGCGGACAAGGCGCCCAAAGGCCTGGCGCAGCTTCAGGCGCGTGAGCTGTTCATCATAGGCGCGTCCGCCGAAGACGCTTCGGCGCGCCTTGTGGATGATGTCCGGCCTGGGCCAGGGCACGCGGTCGAAGGCGATGAGCCGGAGCGAGCGCCCCGGCACGTCGACCCCGTCGCGCACCGCATCGGTGCCGAGCAGGCAGGAGTCCTCCTCGGCGCGGAAGATATCGACCAGGGTGCCCGTGTCCAGGCCGTCGACGTGCTGGCTGTAGAGCGGCAGCCCCGCCTCGGCCAACGCGGGGGCGAGGCGATTCTGCACGGCGCGCAGGCGCGCGATGGCGGTGAAGAGGCCCAGCGCCCCGCCGCCGGCGGCGAGAAAGAGCGCGCGGTAGGCGGCGGCCAGTTGGTTCAGGTCGCCGCGTTTCAGGTCGTGGACGATGAAGACGCGGGTCTGGCGGGCGTAGTCGAAGGGCGAGGGCAGGCTGACCCGCGAGACCCTGGCGGCCATATGGGCGATGCCCAGGCGCGCGTCGGCGGCACGCCAGACGGGCGGTTCCTCGGCGCTGCCGGTTGCGGCTTCGCTGCGGCTTGCTTCGGCGAAGCTCTGGTCGGCCAGGGTGGCGGAGGTGATCAGCAGGCCGTGGGCGGAGCGGCCGAGGCTTTCGGCAAGGGGGCGGCTCGGGTCGATCCAGTGGCGGTAGAGGCCGATGTCGAGGGTGCGTCCGTCGACGCGCTCGATGGCAAGCCAGTCGCAGAACTCCGGCGGCGTGTCCTCGGCCAGGGCGCGCAGCATGTCGCGCCAGGCCGCCAGCGGCAGCAGGGCGCGGCTCTCCAGCCCGCGGGCCGCGGTCTCGATGCGGCGCCGGCTGTCGCTGTCCAGGGATTCGGACTCGTCGTCCAGGCGTGCCAGCAAGAGACGCCGCAGTTCCTTCAGGGGCGCGGCAAGGTCACCCAGATCGGCGGCCAGGCTCTCGGCGGCGGCCAGCAGGCCTTCGAGAGGCGGCTGCGCCGGTGCCTCCAGGCTGTAGGGCTGATCCCGGCCACTGGCACGGGCGAGAACCTGTTGCGCCGCCACGGCCAGAAAAGCCTCGCAGGCGCCCTGCGGCCGCTGTTCCTCCACTCTCTGCCGCCAGCCTTCTCCGGCCAGCACCTTCGCGGCGGCGAGCGCCCGCTCCAGGGCGTTCACGGCCGCCTCGTCGGCGCCCAACAGATCCTCCAGCCGGCGGCGCAGGCCGCGCATGCGGCTGATCCCGCCGGCGCCTCTGCGTCCGCCCTCGGCCCCCAGCAGCCAGCGGCGCAGCTCGCGCGTCTCCAGGCCGCTCAGGTGGGCGGCAAAGGCGCTGTCCGCCGCCTCGAAGAGGTGATGGCCCTCGTCGAAGACGTAGCGGCTGGGCAGCTGTCCGTCGTCGCCGCCGCCCATGGCTGCCTGGATCATCACCAGCGCGTGGTTGGCGATGACGATGTCGGCCTGGCGGGCGCTGCGCACCGAACGTTCGATGAAGCATTTCTTGTAGTGCTGACAGGCGGAATAGATGCACTCGCCGCGGCGGTCGGCGAGCCCCAGGGTGCGCGCCGGCCCGAAGAGGTCGACGAACCAGCCGGGAAAGTCGCCGCCCACCATGTCGCCGTTGCGCGTCCGCAGCGCCCAACGCACCATGAGGCCGAGGGCGACCGCATCCTGCGGGCGGGCCGGAAGCTGGCCCACCGCCTCGGCGAGGTTCAGCAGGCAGAGATAGTTCTCCCGCCCCTTGCGGATCACCACCTTGGCGGCTTTCTCGCGCGGCTCCGGATAGAGCGCCGCCAGTTCCTCGTCCACCTGGCCCTGCAGGTTGCGGGTGTAGGTGGAGATCCAGGCGGCGGCATCGTTGCGCTCGGCCCAGAGGCTGGCCGGGGCCAGATAGCCCAGGGTCTTGCCGGTGCCGGTGCCCGCCTCGGCCAGGACCACCTGGGGCTCGCCCTCGGTGGCGCGGGGCGCAAAGGCGGCGCTGACCGCGGCGGCATAGTCGGCCTGCTGCGGGCGCGGCTCGGCCTCCGCCGCGGTCATCTGGCCCAAAACCTCCGCCAGACGGGCGCGGCTTTCCTCCGGCAGGACCGGCCGGCTGCCCGGCGCCCCGCGCGGCGCCCGTTCCTCCCAGTCCGGCAGGCGTTCCCAGACCCGCAGCCCCAGAGAGCGCCGAGGCAGGGTGCTGCCGCCCTCGCCGTAGCCCAGCGCAGAGATGACGAAGGGCCCCCAGGGCCAGCCGGCCTGGGCCATGGTCCAGGCGATGCCGGGGGCGTCCCGGTCACCCCCGGAAGAGGAGGTGCCGCGCGCCGCCAGTTCCTGCAGCAATGCCGCGGCGGCCTGCGGCAGCAGTGCGGCGGCCGCCTCGGGCTCGTCCGGTTTCGGAAACCCCAGCACGGCGGCCAGGCCGTAAGGGCTGGGCGGGCAGAAGCTGGCCGGCCGCACGAAGGCATAGAGCTCCAGCAGGTCGAAGGCGGGAAAGGGATCGCAGCCCAGGCGCCGCGCCAGCCCCGGCCCATGGCAGACGATAGGAGGTTCGCTGCGGGCGCGCAGCGCCGCATCGGCGGCGGAAAGACTCAGGACTTCTCCGTCCCGGTCGATCCAGACCACGCGGCCGGGCGCGCCCAGCAGAACCGGCGCCGCCGGCAGACGCAGCGGTGCCGGAGCCGGTGCCGAATCGGCTTTTGTCTGGGGTGGAACGGAGGGGGAACCCATGCGCCGGACTATAGCCGCCGCCGGGCGGCAGCGCCATGCGGCGTGTGGCCTTTGCCGGCTCTTGGCGCCCCGCTCTTGGGGCCCGGCCTTGGCGCCTGTTCTCGGGCCCTGGCCTTACCACGATGCCTTGCGGTGGCGCTTGCGCTATGCTGGGGCCATGGCGAGGGACCGATCGGGGCCGCGTGGGGGCGGCCAAGCAGAGTTGCGTGGCTGACGAAGGGGCGGATCTTTCCGCCCTGCTGGCGGGGGACAAGCAGGCCTGGGACCGCTTCGTGGAGCGTCATGCCGGGGTGATCTTCGCCGCGGTGCGTCGGCGTTTGATCGCTGCCGGGCGCAACGCCGACGCGGAGGACGTGGTGCAGGACGTTTTCCTGCGCCTCTGCCGCAACGACTTCGCCCTGCTGCGGCGCTACGATTCCGGCCGGGCCAGGATGACGACCTGGCTGACGGTGGTGGCGAACTCCGCGGCGATCGACCATCTGCGCCGGCTGAAGCGCCGGACGGAAGACCTGGAGTCCCAGTCCGAGGCGGTGCTGTCGGTGGACCCGGTGGTGCCGGAGCGGGTGAAAATCCCCGAGGGGGTGATCTCGCCGCGCCAGGCCCTGGTTCTGGAGCTGCTCTATCGCCGCGACATGACCCCGGCGGAGGCCGGCGCAGTGATGGGGGTGGATCCGCAGACGGTGCGCTCCATGCACCACAAGGCATTGGTGAAGCTGCGGGCACATTTTCAGGCGGAAATCGACCTGGCGGAGGGGCGCAAGGGGGGATAAGGGCCCGGGATTGCCCGTATAACGGACATAGGTCAGGGGTGTGACCTGTAAGGGGAAGAAAAGACTGAAACCATGACGGACGAGAGAACGAGAAACGGCCCAACAAATGAGGGCGCCGCACTCTGGCAGAAGGCCCGCGAATCCTGGTCGGCAGCGGGTTCTGGAGACAGCCCAGATTCGAAAGAGCTTCCGGACCCCGATCCCATGCTGTTGGCCGCCTATCTGGACGGCCGGCTGGACGGGCCGGAGGCCGAGGCCCTGGAAGCCCGCCTGATGGCGGACCCGGCGCTGCTCGACCAACTGCTCGACCTGCGCCAGGCCCTGGCGGAGGGCCCAGCGGCCACACCAGCGGCCACACCAGCGGCCACACCAGCGGCGACACCAGCGGCGACACCAGAGACGTCATTGGAGGTGCCGCCGGCTTCCATGGTCGCACGCGCCAAGGGCTTGCGCCCGTCCTCCCAAAGCAAAAGTGGGGCCGGACGCGAAATCGCGGCTCCGCCATGGTACGGCGTCTTCGCCGGCTGGCTGCGCCCGGCGGTGCCGGCCTTTGCCGTGCTCACGGTGGTTCTGGCCTGCGCCGGCGCGTTCGAGCTGGGCCGCTACCAGTCGGAGCGCATCCTGCTGCAGGAGGCCAGCGTCCAGGCGGACGAGCGGAGGCCCGGCCCCCTCACCTTCGATGACTTCATCTAGGGGCGGTTATGGGCAAGAAACCTCTGTGGTTCCTGCTGACCGCCTCGGTGGCCGTGAACCTCTTCTTCCTGGCCGGGCTGGTCTATCCCCAGCTTATGGGGGCGCCTGAGCCTTCCGATGCCGCCGCGGCGGACCCGGTGGCCGCCGCCGCCGAGGACCTGGACCTCAGCGCGGCGCAGGTCGCCGGCCTCGAAGCGCTGCGCCAGCGCACCGCCGAGCGGCGCGAGGCTGCCGGCGGCAACGCCGGCAGCTTTCGCGCCCTTCTGCTGACGGAACTGGCCAAGCCGGTCTTCGACCGGGACGGCCTGCTGCAGCAGATGGAAGAGCGCCGCGCGCGCATGGGCACGGTGGTGCTGGACACCACCGAGGACCTGCACGGCTATCTCGCCACGCTCTCGCCGGAGCAGAAGACGGCCTTTCTCGAGCGCGCCCAGGACCCAGGCTTTCTGCGCAGGCTGCTCTGGCCGCCGCGGGAGCAGCGTTGACGCCCGCCTGAGCCAAGCCTAGGTTCCCGAACGGCAGAGCCTGCTTCGGCAGTGCTGTCCGGCGTTCAGGTAAGGCGAGACATCTCATGGCAAACGAGCGGGAACTGGCCGAAGGCGCGCGCGCCTGGCCCTTCGAAGAGGCACGGCGGGTGGTGAAGCGCCTGGGCGGCAAGACGCCGGAAAAGGGCTATGCCCTCTTCGAGACCGGTTACGGCCCCTCCGGCCTGCCCCATATCGGCACCTTCGGCGAGGTGGCGCGCACGACGATGGTGCGTCAGGCCTTTCAGCGCCTGAGCGACATTCCGACCAGGCTGTTCTGCTTTTCCGACGACATGGACGGCCTGCGTAAGGTGCCGGACAACATCCCCAACAAGGAGATGGTGGCCGAACATCTGGGCAAGCCGCTGACGCAGATCCCCGACCCCTTCGGCACCCACGAAAGCTTCGGGCACCATAACAACGCACGCCTGCGCGGCTTCCTCGATGCCTTCGGCTTCGACTACGACTTCCAGTCCTCGACCGAGTTCTACACTTCCGGCCGCTTCGACGCCGCGCTGCTGCAGGTGCTGCGGAACTACGACAAGGTGAAGAACGTGGTACTGCCCACCCTGGGGCCGGAGCGGCGCGAGACCTACAGCCCCTTCCTGCCGATCTGCACCAAAACCGGACGGGTGCTGCAGGTGCCGGTGCTGGAGACTGATGCGGAGGCCGGCACCATCGTCTACCAGGACGAAGACGGCAGCAAGGTGGAGACGCCGGTGACCGGGGGGCACTGCAAGCTGCAATGGAAGGCCGACTGGGCCATGCGCTGGTACGCGCTGGACGTCGACTACGAGATGTCCGGCAAGGACCTGATCGACTCGGTGAAACTGGGCGGCCAGATCTGCCGCATCCTCGGCGCCCGCCCGCCGGAGGGCTTCACCTACGAGCTCTTCCTGGACGAGGAAGCGAAGAAGATTTCCAAGTCCAAGGGCAACGGCCTCTCGGCCGAGGAGTGGCTGACCTACGGCCCGCAGGAATCGCTCTCGCTGTTCATGTTCCAGAAGCCGCGGGCGGCCAAGCGGCTTTACTTCGACGTCATCCCGCGCGCGGTCGACGACTACCTCTCGCACCTGCAGGCCTACAACGGCCAGGACGAGAAGCGCCTGGAAAACCCGGTCTGGCATATCCACGGCGGCCAGCCGCCGCTGCCGGGCACCAAGCTCAGCTTCGCCATGCTGTTGAACCTCGCCAGCGTCTGCAACACCGAGGACCCGGCGGTCCTCTGGGGCTTCATCTCCCGCTACGCGCCCGACGCCTCGCCGGAGAGCGATGCCTTCCTCGATCATCTGGTCGGTTTTGCGCTGCGTTACTACAAGGACTTCGTGAAGCCCTCCAAGCGCTACCGCGCGCCCGACGAGAAGGAGCGCAAGGCCCTGGCCGACTTGGCCGGGCGGCTGCGCGCGCTGCCGGAGGATGCGGACGGCGAGACCATCCAGGCCGAGGTCTACGCCGTCGGCAAGGAGCACGGCTTCGAGAACCTGCGCGACTGGTTCAAGGCGCTCTACGAGATCCTGCTGGGCCAGGACCAGGGCCCGCGCATGGGCTCCTTCATGGCGCTCTACGGCCTACAGGAAAGCCTGGCGCTGATCGACCAGGCGCTGGAAGGCCAGAGCCTGACGGGGTCGTAAAGCTCAGCCCAGCGTCGTCTTTATCGTCACCCTCGGACTTGTTCCGAGGGTCCATGGTGCTACCGCTTCGGATTCGCGAACGATGGTGAGGTCTGGCCGATCCATGGGTGCTCGGGTCAAGCCCGAGCATGACATTCATGAATATGTAGACGTTTCGCTGATCTTCGAAGCCGGACCGCTTGACCGGGAATGGGCGGGCGCCGAAATAGGAGAAAGAAGCCGCAGTCCGCGGCGTGCAGGACGACTTTCGCACAGAGGAGGTTCGCGGTGAGCGAAACCTGGGACTATCAGATCCGCATCACGCTCGACGATGCCGTTGCGCCCGTGGCGCGGCGCGACCCCGATGATCCGGCGCTGGCGCCGCTGGCTGCGGTCCTGCGCAAGCACGATGCCAAGCTCAGTTGCCAGTTCGACGCCTTCGCGGGCTACGTCGCCGAGGCCGAGGCCAAAGGCACGGAGAACTATCCGCTCTATGCCTGGACCAAGGCGACCATCGAGAACCCGGCCAAAGAGGCCAAGTACATCAAGGCCTTCACGCTCTACGTCGGCGGGGCGGAGGTCTATGCCCGCGACCTGGCCGAGGCCCTGGAAAGCGACCTCCAGCCGCTCGTCGGCGGCGCCATCGTCACCCATCTCTCCAAGCACGACACCAACCCCGCCAACAACCCCCAGCCACCCAAACGCTACCGGCAGTAGGCGGAAAAGGACTCTATCTGATCTGGAGCAGGTGGCTGATATCTCGAGACGAGTGCCTTGCGCAGCAGTCGCGTCCGCCAACCAGAAACAAGCCGAAAGGGCGATCGCGTCGTGGAAACAGACGAAATTGCGGCCGATAAGAGCGCTGCCCGCCGACGTGCCGATGAGGTCAAGTCCTACAGGTGCAAAAACCTGATCGCCGTCCTGGAAAATCCAAACGACATCAAGAACGTCGGCACCGTTATCCGTAATGTGAACGCGCTGGGAGTCGAGAAAGCCTATATCGTCGATCCCCGGCGGGCGTTGCCGGACGACTGGCAGGAAATGCGGGAGCGGAAGTCGCTGTCGAAGACCTCTGTCTCGGCTATCAAATGGAGCTTCGTGAAGCGGTTTGATAGCTCAGAGGAATGCTTGCAGCATCTGCACAGGAACCGATTTGTATCCATCGTCACGTCGCCACACATCAAGGGCAGGAGAAACGTGGTGCTGCACGAAGCGGACTACACCGTGTACACGAAGCTCGCCGTGTGGTTTGGGAACGAGTCGAGAGGAATAAGTGATCTGGTCGTCGAGCATAGCGAGATGTGTGTCGGCATTCCGATGTTTGGCATGATTGAGAGTCTGAATCTGGGGACGACAACAGGCATCGTTCTCTACGAGGTTACGAAGCAGAGGCGCGATTACCAGAGCAGGTACAAGCGAAGCCGAAAGCGCCGCAAAAAGCCGTTGGCCTAAAGCATCTCCGAGCTTCGGCAGCTGGCGGACGGCTAAGGCCGGTTCCCCCGACTGTCGGGTGCCTGGAACCAGCACCGCTGTCACCCTTGGACGTGTTCCGAGGGTCTATTGCGCCAAAGCCTGGAAGAAGGTCGGTGGGTCAAGCTGCCTGATAACGTCATGGATGCTCGGTTCGAGCCCGAACATGACCGGATCGGCTAGTCGCCCGCCTCCGCCTGTCGCGCCAACGGCACCACCGTCGCAGCGTCCCGGTCGCTTTCGATCTCCCCCTCGATCTCTTTGCGGCAGTCCGCGAAGAGGCGGGCGAGGGCGTCCATGACGATGCGGATGCGCGGGACGTTGCGCAGGTCGGCATGCACCAGCAGCCAGTGGTCGACGCGGGCTTCCTCCAGGATCGGGGTGAGCCGGGTAAGAGCCGGGTCGGCGTCGCCCAGGAAGCAGGGCAGGACGCCGATGCCGTTGCCGGCGCGGATGGCGTTGGCCAGGACGATGCCGTTGTTGGTGCGCACCGCCGGGCGCCGCTCGCCCAGGAAGTTCGCCTGCCAGGTCTGGCCGGGCATGTAGATGTGTTCGCTGTCGAAGCCGACCCAGGGCAGACTGCGCAGGGTCTCGTCGCTGCCGTCGACCTGCCGCGCAAAGTCCGCCGTCCCGTAGACCGCATAGGCGAAGGTGGCGAGCTTGCGCCCGACGATGCTGGCGAGGTCCGGCACGTGGAAGCGGATCAGCAGGTCGGCCTCCCGCTTGGAGAGGTTGGCCGAGATGTGGGTCACCGAAATCTCGAACTCGATGCACTGATGGTTCTCGCGCAGGGACCGCAGATGGCGGGTCACGAAGGCGGCCATGGTCTCGTCGACCGAGATGCGCACGGTCCCGAGGTGGGAGCCCGAGAGCCCGGCCGCGCGGCGGTCGATGGCCTGGGAGGCGCGCTCCATCTCCTTGGCGTCGTGCAGCAGTTCGAGGGCGGTTTCCGTCGGCTGAAAGCGGTCCGGCAGCCGGTCGAACAGCTTGGTACCGACCGCGTCCTCCAGCGCCTTGATGCGGCGCGCGACGGTGGGGTGGCTGACCTGCAGGCGTTTGGCGGCCGCCGTCAGGCTGCCCTCCTCGGCCAGGGCCACGAAGACCCGGAGGTTGTCCCAATCGCCGATCATGCCTAGTGAGCCTCTTCCCTCGGTGTCGGTATCTGTACATATTTCTACAGTGATTCTTCGAATTCGTCTAGAGACGAACGAAAACGTTCTGCAATAGGATGGATTGTCCCGCCAATCGGGCCGGCGTAACCGGGCACAGGAGTGAAGCCGATGCATCTGGAACCCCGTCTCTGGGCCTTCACCAAGGGGCTGCGCGGCCGCATCGCCTATGCCGTGGCCATCGGTCTGGTCGCGGTGGGGCTGGGGGTCGCCCGCCTGGCGCTGCTGGGATGGCTGATTGCCCAGGTCTTTGCCGGGGCCGCCTTGACGGATCTGGTGTTTCCGGTGGCGGTTGTCGCCTTGGTGATGGTGCTGCGCGGCTGGTTCGAGCAGTGGCGGGCCATGGTCGCCCATGAAACCGCCGCCCGGGTGCAGAAGCGCCTGCGCCGCGCCCTCTTCGAGAAGCTCTGCGCTCTCGGGCCGGCCTATGCCGGGGTGCAACGTTCCGGCGACGTGACCCTCACCATGATCGACGGGGTCGAACAGCTTGAGACCTACTTCGGCAAGTACCTGCCGCAGCTTCTGGTCTCCCTGCTGACGCCGGTCCTGATCTTCGTCTTTGTTGCCTTTCTCGATCTTCCGGTGGCCGCGGTCCTGCTGACCTTTGCGCTGATCGCCCTTTTCGCGCCGGCGGCCTGGCAGAAGCGCGACTGGCGCAATGCCAAGGACCGCCAGGGGGCCTACGGCGATTTCGCCGCCGAGCTGCTGGACTCGATCCAGGGGCTGGCGACCCTGAAGGCCTTCGGCCGCTCGCGCGAACGCGCCGCGGTGCTGGCGGAGAAGGCGGATTACCTGTTCCGCACCACCATGTGGGTGCTGGGCACCAACACGCTGTCGCGCGGCATCACCGACACGGCCATCGCCGTTGGTGCCGCGGCGGCC
This sequence comes from Rhodospirillales bacterium BBD 1991-14, assembly GCA_001657395.1. GTDB lineage: Bacteria > Pseudomonadota > Alphaproteobacteria > Kiloniellales > Kiloniellaceae > Pelagibius. The sequence continues at coordinate 903,810 of LYSY01000002.1, forward strand.
CTGGCGCTCGGCGCCTACCGGGTCGAGGCCGGGGCGATGGAACTGACCGCCCTGCTGATGATCCTGATGATGGGGGTGGAGATCTTCCGTCCCATGCGGGACCTGCGCACGGTGCTGCATGAAGGCATGGTCGGTCTCTCGGCAGCCCAGGGCCTCTACCGGCTTTTCGATGCCACCCCGCCGGTGGCCGACGCGCCGCCGCGGGCGGTCGAGACTCTTGCCCCGGGCATTGCTTTCGAGGACGTCACCTTCGCCTATCCCGGTTCGCGGCGCGTGGTGCATCGCGGCCTCAGCTTCACCGTGCAGCCCGGCGAGCGGGTCGGCGTGGTCGGCCCCTCCGGCGTCGGCAAGTCGACCATCGTCCGCCTGCTGCTGCGCTTCTTCGATCCGGACGGGGGCTCTGTGCGGATCGGCGGCGAGGATTTGCGCGGCCTGCCCTTCGAAGCCATCCGCAGCCGCATTGCCGTGGTGCAGCAGGATGCTTTTCTCTTCCATGGCTCGGTCGGCGAGAACATCCGCCTCGGCCGCCCGGATGCGGATGAGGAGGCTGTCGTCGCCGCGGCCAAGGTGGCCAACATCCACGACTTCATTACCGCTCTGCCGCAGGGCTACGACACGCCCATCGGCGAGAAGGGGATCAAGCTTTCCGGCGGTCAGCGCCAGCGCGTGGCCATCGCCCGCGCCGTGCTGCGCGATGCGCCGATCCTGATCCTGGACGAGGCGCTCTCCGCTGTGGACTCGGAGAACGAGGCGGTGATCCAGGAAGCGCTGGACCGCCTCATGCAGGGCCGCACCACCCTGGTCCTGGCCCACCGTCTCTCCAGTGTCATCGGCTGCGACCGCATCCTGGTAGTGGACCAGGGTCGGGTTGTCGAGGAGGGCGGCCACGACGCCCTGATGGCCGGGGGCGGCATCTATGCGGCGCTGATGGCCGAACAGGTGCGTGACGCCGGGCAGGCGGCTGACGACCCCGCCCTCGATGAAACGCCGCCCCGGCAAACGGCGCTCACGGCGTCCCCCTCGGTACCCCAACCGCTGCCGGCATCGGCGGCGCCGACGGAAGGGATCGTCGCGGCGGAGGGGCTCGGCTGGGCCCGGCTGGTGCGGATCCTCTTCGCCATGATCGCGCCCTGGAAAGGCAAGATGACCGCCACCTTCGTCTTCGGTGTGCTGCGGGTGCTCGCCTTCATCGGCGTCGGCGTTATCTCCGCGCTCATCGTTCTGGCGTTGAAGGAGAGCCGCGACTTCACGCACCTGCTGCCCTGGCTCTTCATCGCCGCGCCGCTGGCCGGCATTCTGCACTGGGCTGAATCCTGGCTCGCCCATGACGTGGCCTTCCGCCTCCTTGCGCAAATGCGCATGGCCCTCTTCGACAAGCTCGACAAGCTGGCGCCGGCTTACCTGGTGCGGCGGCGCACCGGCGACCTGATGGGGATCGCGACCCAGGATATCGAACTGGTGGAGTACTTCTTCGCCCACACGGTGGCGCCCGCCTTCGTCGCGGTGCTGGTGCCCGCCCTGGTTCTGGGGACGCTCGCCTGGGCCGACCCCTGGCTGGCGGCCGCGCTGCTGCCCTTCCTGCTGGCGGTCGCGCTCAGCCCCTGGCTGCTGCGCCGCCGGGTCGACCGGCTGGGCTCGCAGGCCCGCGAAGCGGCGGGCGAACTGGCGGCCCACGCTGTGGATTCCGTGCAGGGCCTGGGCGAGGTCGTCGCGAACCGGCAGGAGCAAAACCGTGCAGAGGCGCTCGACCGCCTGACCGACCGCCACGTCGCGCTGCGCATGCCTTTCTTCCGGGAGCTGACGGCACAGAACTCCCTGCTGGAAGTGTTGACGGGCCTCGGCGGTCTCGCGGTCGTCACCGTTGGCGCCCTGCAGGTCTCCGCCGGCGCGCTGGATGCCGGGCTTCTGCCGCTGCTGACGCTGCTGGCGCTGGCCGCCTTTCTTCCGGTCTCGGAGATTGCCCAGATCGGCCGCCAGCTTGCCGATACCCTGGGGGCCACCCGGCGCATCTATGCGGTGGAACGCGAGAAACCCGTGGTCGACGACGGCCCTGGTGTGCCGGCGCCTGCGAACCGCAGTGCCGGCGTGACCCTCTCCGTGGAGAGCCTTGCCTTTCGTTATCCCGGCGCTGCGGTGCCCGCGCTGGCCGATGTCTCCTTCGACGCCCATCCGGGTGAGACCGTCGCCTTGGTCGGTCCTTCCGGGGCGGGCAAGACCACCACGGCCCAACTGCTCATGCGCTTCTGGGATCCGGACGCAGGCGTCATCCGGCTGGACGGCCACGACCTCGATCACTACAGGCTCGACGAGCTGCGCGAGCGCGTCGCGCTGGTGGCCCAGGACACCTACCTCTTCAACGACAGCCTGGAGGCCAACATCCGCATCGCGCGTCCGGAGGCCAGCGCCCAGGACCTGAAGGCGGCCATTGAGCACGCGGCTCTCGGCGAGCTGATCGCGTCGCTGCCGCAGGGGCTGGAGACGCCGGTGGGCGAGCGCGGCGCCAGCCTCTCCGGCGGGCAGCGCCAGCGGGTGGCCATCGCCCGCGCCTTTCTGAAGGATGCGCCGCTGCTGATCCTGGACGAGGCGACCTCCCATCTGGACGCGGTGAACGAGAAGCTGGTGCGGGGCGCTCTCGACCGCCTGCAGCAGGGGCGCACGACGATCGTGATCGCCCATCGCCTCTCCACCGTGCGCAGGGCCGACCGCATCGTCGCGATGGAGGCCGGACGGGTGGTGGAATCCGGGCGCCATGAAGACCTGATGGCCCGCGGCGGCCTCTACGCCCGTCTCGTGCACCGCCAGCAGGGCAACGCCGGTGGCCGAATGCCGCCTGCGAGCGCCGCGAGCTGACGCCGGAAGCCGGCTGCGGCTGGCCGCTTTCGGACCTGATCCTGTGTCACGTCTCGCCGTAGCGCGGGTGACGTGATAGGTCAGGTCCATGCTGGTACCGCCGCTGGATTTCGAAACCTGCAACGCCGCCCGTCTGCGCCGCGACCCGGCCTTCGACGGACTGTTTTTCGTCGCCGTCAGGACCACCATGGTCTACTGCCGTCCGGTCTGCCGGGTGCGCCAGCCGCTCACCCGCAACATCAGCTTCTTTCCCAGTGCCGCCGCCGCGGAGCAGGCCGGTTACCGCCCCTGTCTGCGCTGCCGGCCGGAGACGGCGCCTTTCTCCGCCGCCTGGAAAGGGACCGAGGCGACGGTCGAGCGGGCGCTGCGGCTCATTGAAGAGGGTGCCCTGGACCGCGGCAGCGTGGCAGGGCTCTCCGAGCGCCTGGGCATCGGGCCGCGTCATCTCTCGCGGCTGTTCAAGCGCCATCTCGCCGCTTCGCCGCTGCAGGTTGCCAAGACCCTGCGCCTTCAGCGCGCCAAGCGGTTGCTGGATGAGACCGCTCTGCCGATGTCCGTGGTTGCGGAACGATCCGGGTTCGGCAGCCTGCGGCGCTTCAACGCGGCCTTTGCCGATCTTTACGGCCGTCCGCCTTCTTCCCTCAGGCGCAGGCTGCGGCCGGCCGCCTGAACCCAGATGCCAGACCCCGTCACCAGGACCCGACATTCAGGAGAAACGAGGAGACGATGACCCCAACCGAGACAGCCGCCGAGAAAGCTCCCGAGAAAGCCCGCGAGAAAGCCACGGCCTTCGCCGCCCTGCACCAGCCGGGCGATCCCTTGGTGCTCTACAACATCTGGGATGCCGGCGGCGCCAAGACCATTGCAAAGGCCGGTGCGAAAGCGGTCGCGACCGGAAGCTGGTCGGTCGCCGCCGCGCAGGGTTACGGCGACGGCGAGGCGATCCCGCTCGATCTCGTCCTCACTCTTGTTTCGCGCATCACGGCGACGGTCGACCTGCCGGTCACGGTGGACTTCGAGGGCGCTTACGCGCAGGCGCCGTCAGAAGCGGCGGCGAATCTTTCCCGCCTCCTGGACGCCGGGGCGATCGGCATCAACTTCGAGGATCAGGTCGTCGGCGGCGAGGGGCTCCATGCGCCGGAGTTTCAGGCGGAGCGGATCGCGGCCCTGCGCGCTGCGGCGGACGCCGCCGGCGTGCCGCTTTTCATCAACGCCAGAACCGATCTTTTTCTCAAAGAGCGGGAACGCAGCAAGCACGAAGCCTTGCTCGACGAAGCGGCCGGGCGCGCCGCCGTCTACGCCGAGGCCGGGGCCAGCGGCTTCTTCGCGCCGGCGCTGGTGGAGCCGGGTTTGGTCAAGCGGCTTTGCGATCAGGTTGAATTGCCGGTCAACATCATGATGTTGGAGGGCGCGCCCAGCCTTCCCGAACTCGCCGCGCTCGGCGTGGCGCGGATCAGCTACGGGCCGGGCCCTTACGTCGAGGCCATGGCCCGCCTCGCCGAGCGTTTCGGGGAGGCCACAGCGCTCACTTAGGCACGCGGCCGCCCTTCCTCAGGGGCAGCGGCCCTGGGGCGTGCGCAGCAGGCCCCAACCGAAGATGTCGTCGCGTCCCATCGCACCCAGATCTTCCGCGCTTTTGGTCAGCAGTTCACGGGCGCGCAAGGGGTCGTTGCCGGAGAGGCCGCGCGCGTGCAGCAGGGCGGCTGTCACGAAGGGCACGGCGAAGCTGGTTCCGCTCCAGGAGGCATAGCCGCCTTCCGCCCCGGCGGACCAGACATCCACGCCCGGGGCCGCAAGCTCGACATAGGCGCCACGATTGGCCTGGCGGTAGGGCCGTTTGCGGGCATCGATGGCGGTCACCGCCAGGACATCGCCCAGGGCGCCGGGAAACGCCGGCTCCGCGCCGGGCCCGCCGTTGCCGGCAGCGGCAACGAAGTTGACACGCCGGGCGGCGCTTCGAATGCCCTCGGCGAGGACACGGTTTGCCTGCCCGCTCAGGCTGAGGGCGATAACTTCGGCACCGGACTCGATGGCCCAGTCCAGGCCGCGCAGAATGGCAATGGCATCGCTTCGGATTTCACCGCCGCGGCGCAGATAGAACACGTCGGCGGCCAAAAGCTCTGCGCCCGGCGTGAGACCGGGTGTGTCCGGCGCCACCCGGCCGACAAGCAAGGTCGCAATGGCCGTGCCGTGATCCTTCGGTGCCGCCTCGCGTCTTTCGGGCAGGAAGCTGCGGGTCGTGATGGCGGCATCGCGCAAGGCCGGATGGCTGGTGTCGATGCCGGTGTCGATGATGCCGATCTGCCGCCCCGCCGCGCAGGTCGCCGCCGTCGGCAGTTCCAGGCCGACGAGGCGCGAGCCCCAGCACTCCTCTCCGCAGCCCGCCGCCGTTCCGGCCCCGGTGTTGCTGGCATAGACATGATTGAAGTCAAAGACTGCGTCAGGTCGGGTGTTCTGCGCGAGTTCGAGGGCCTCTTCCATGCCGAGGCCGGGGGGGACATCTAGGTTGGATACGGTGATCCCCAGCGATTCCAGCGGAAACTGGGAGTCGACGCGAAAGCCGACGATGCTCAGCGCCGCGATATCGAGGGGGTCCAGGCCAACGCCGACGATTTCGTTGTTGATGATGTCCTCGCGGTCATCGCGGCCGCGATCGTCATCGTCATCCTCTTCGTCATCCTCTTCGTCGTCATCGTCATCGTCGTCATCGTCATCGTCATCGTCGTCATCATCGTCGTCGTCATCGTCATCGTCGTCATCATCGTCGTCATCATCGTCGTCGCCGCCGTCGCGGCCGCCGCCGTTATCGTTGCCGCCACCGTTGTCGTTGCCGCCGCCATTATCGTTGTCGTTATCGTTATCGTTGTCATTGTCGTTATCGTCGTCGTCATCCGCCTTGGCGACCGACCACAGGTAGCTATCGCCGCCCGGTTGCAAGGTCACGGCGGAGAACAGAAACAGAGCCAGCAGCAGGGCCATCAGGCGCATTGGCAGAAATCCTTGAAGACAGCGCTTTCCAGAGGCACAACGTCTCGGGGCAAAAAAAATTCCCTACCCCTTTGGAATATTCACTCTCGCCCGACGTTGTCCAACCGAAAAGAGGCCGAGCGCCCGTCCATGTACGAAGATATCAAAGTCGAGATGGTCGCTCTGGTGCCGCGTTTACGCCGTTTTGCCTATGCGATCACAGGATCGCAGGATGAAGGAGAGGACCTCGTGCAGGCCGCTTGCGTCAAGGCCCTGGACAGACTGGACCAGTTCAAGCCGGGGACCCGGCTGGATAGCTGGATGTTCCGTATCGTCCAGACCACCTGGATCGACCGGGTCCGCAGCCGCGGGCGGCGGGGCGAACTGGGTGATCCCGATGCGCTGGACCGGATCTCCGACCACGGAGTCGGCGCCCGGGCGGCGGAAGACCGCCTGACCCTGGAGCGGGTGCGCGCGGCCATGGCCCAGCTTCCCGAGGATCAGCGGGCGGTTCTCGCCCTGGTCGCAATCGAGGGATACTCATACAAGGCCGCCGCTGAGGCCCTGGAGACGCCCCTGGGCACCGTAATGAGCCGTCTGGCCCGTGCCCGGTCCAAGCTCCTGCCGTTGCTGAAGGAGAGTGAATGATGCCGGAAAAGGTGAGCGAAGAGCAGATTGCCGCCTATGTGGACGGCAGCCTGGGCCCGGCGGAGGCCGCGACGGTCGCCGCCGCCCTGGCACAGGACGAGTCGCTGAGGGCCTATGCCGATGAGGTGAGGCAGGCCAGCCGGCTGCTGCGCGAGGCTTTTGAGGAGCCGATGCGTGAACCGGTCTCCGCCGACCTGAGGGCTACGATACTGGGTCCTTCCGGACTGGGCCCTACCGGCAGCCTTGACCGGGAGGCGGCAGAGCCCGGCCAGGTTGTGGACTTGGCCCAGGTGCGCAAGGCGCGCCGGCCGTGGGTCGGCATGGCCCTGGCTGCCAGCATCGCGCTGGTGATCGGCGTTTCCGCCACCTCCGTGATGATTCCCGGTGGGCCGCAGTCTGCGGATCAGGTTGCCATGGTGGGCACGGCGCCTGTCGAGGGTCCGCTGCATCAGGCCCTGGAGGTTTTGCCGAGCGGGCGGATTTCGGAAGATGGCATTCAACCTATGCTCACGTTCTACGACGGCTCCGATCGGATCTGCCGCGAGTTCGAGGTGATCCCCGAGGATGCCGTGGAATTGGCGTTCGGGATTGCCTGCCGGACCGGCGATCAGCGCTGGGACGTGGAGATCGTCGTCACCGCGCCGAAGGGCGAGGTCGGGCCGGACGGCTTCGTGCCGGCATCCGGGCCGGGCGCTGACGCCCTGGAGGCGATGTTGGACTCGCTGGGGGCGAAGCCTGCCATTGCGCCGGCAGAGGAAACCGAGCTTCTGGATCGTGGCTGGCGATGACTGCCTGTCGTTAGGACCCCTCGGAGTATTTTGACACACCCCGTCGGGCCTGAACGCAGCTCCATCGCCAGGGCCGGGGACCTGCCGTAGGCAGGTCCCCGGCCTTTATCTTTTGGGCCCGCCACCCGCGCCGCCGCTTTGCGGATACCGAGGATTCTTCTCAAATTATTGATAAATTTGAATAAAATCAATTAACCGAAAATCGGGCTGGCGGCCGGAATATTCCTCTGGCCGGCGCGTTCTCCTGGTGAACATGGCCGATGGGGTCGGCCGAAAACCAGGAGATCAACCGATGAAACGCCTTTGTTCCTTGCTGGTCACTCTGCCGCTGGCAGCCTGTTCGACGGATGGATTTGAGTTGCCGTCGTTCTCCTCCGTGGCCTCCCTGCTCGATCCGACTCGGCCTGAGACGCAGACGCTGAGCGGTCCGATCGAGACCGTCTCCCGCCCCGACTTCGGCGGCAGCGAGAACATCACCGTCTCCAGCCTGACCGGTGACGGCGCCAAGAGCTTCACCGTGCGTCCCTACGGCAACGGCGTGCGTGTCAGCCAGAGCGACGGCTGCGTCTGGACCCGCTCCAGCGACTGGTTCTCGCCGTCTGACAGCTGGGCCAACTGTGGAGACTCCAAGAACTGGCACACCGCCCAGGCCCAGGTGCGCGAGCTGGACTCGCTCTATCCGCTGAAGGTCGGCAGCACGGGCCGCTATCAGCGCAGTGCCGTCTCCCACACCGGCCGCAGCTATACCCGTGAGACCCGCTGCACGGTGACCGACGCGGTGGAAGTCGTGCGCAGCGGCCATGCGGCCACGCCGGCCTACGTGGTGGAATGCGACGACAGCCGGCGGCTGCGCACGACCTGGTATGCCCCCGGCGAAGGCCCCATCGCTTATCGCGAAAGGCACTTCCGCAACGGCGTCGAGGAAGCCTGGGTCCGGGTCGATTGAACGGCCCAGACTCCGCGAAGATGAAAACGAGCTGAAAACGACATGAAACCCAGTCAAACAGGGCATGAACGTTAACCAAGAAAAATATTAAGAAACAAAGAGTTAGTTGTCATATCGCCGGGCATGGCCATTTACTTGGCAGACGAACGACAGTCCCGGCGCCGCGGACAGCGTCCCCTGACTGGAAACTGCAACCCGGCAGAGAAGTCCGGCCCCCGGCCGGTTCCTGCGGCCCTCAAGAGGAGAGCGTGATGAAGTACTTCCGTTGCATTACATCCGACGTCGATCCAGCCCCGTTCCTGGCCGAGATTAACGCCATCGATGACGCCTGGGATGCCTCGACCGGCCGGCAGGACAAGATCAAGGTCCAGCGCGAAGCCCTGTCCATTCCGCTGCGCGGGCTGCGCAAGTCCGCTATCGGCGAGCGCAAGCGCCGCGACGTGCACGAAAGCCGCTGGACGACCGGATCGAAGCGCTACCCCCTGGCGCGCCAGTTCCTGCAGGACACCGCCCGGGCGGAGTACAGCCTGCTCAGCCGCGCCAAGATCGTCTGCCTGCCGGCGGGCCGCCGGGTCTATCCGCATATCGATCGCGGCGATTACTACAAGGTCCGCAATCGCTACCACCTGGTGCTGCGGTCGGCCAAAGGGTCCTGGCTCAAGGCCGGCGACGAGGAGGTGCGGATGCAGGAAGGCGAGCTCTGGTGGTTCGACAACAAGCAGGTCCACGAAGCCTTCAACGACGGCGATCAGGACCGCATCCACATGATCTTCGATCTGCTGCCTGCTGCAAAGGCCGAAGCGGTTCTCAGCAAGGTCGCCTGACTCGAGCAAGAAAACGTTACCAAGGAAGAAAACGATGCTGCGCAATGTTCCCAAAACCGGTGACGCCCGGACCGACGCTGCGAAGCGGGCCGCTGACTTCACGCTCGTGAAGCGTCCTGCAAAGGGCCGCGGGGCCCTGGCCTGCTGGCTGGCCCTGCCGGCCGAGATGGACCCCAAGGCAACGCCGCTGGTAGCCGTCCACGGGATCCAGCGCCGGGCCAAGGATCAGGCCGCGTCCTACGGTGCGCGTGCCGCTGCTCTTGGACGGCCGGTGATTGCGCCGATCTTCGACGCGCGTGCCTGGCCGCGCTATCAGCAGGTGGTGCGCAAGGGCCGGGCAGACCATGCCCTGCTCGCCCTGATGAGCGAGCTGCGCCTCACCGGCATCTGGAACACGCGCAGCTTTGAACTGGCGGGTTTCTCGGGCGGCGCCCAGTTTGCCCACCGTTTTGCCATGCTGTATCCGCAGCTGGTCTCGCGGCTCACCCTGTCGTCGGCCGGCTGGTACACCTTCCCGGACACCGCGGCCTTTCCCTATGGCTTCTCCGCGCGGCCCGGCCGGCGCAACGATTGGGGGCCGCGCATGGCGGCCGGTCTCGACCAGTTTCTGAGGCTCCCTATTCAGGTCTGCGTCGGTGCCGAGGACAATCTGCAGGATGCCAACACCCGCAGCGGCGCGGAGATCGACCGCCAGCAGGGCAGGGACCGCCTGACGCGGGCACAGCGCTGGGCCGAGGCGATCAGCGCCGCTGCCGCCGCCCGCGGCATTGCGCCCCAGGTGACCTTCAAGGCTTTGCCGGGCTGCGGCCATGACTTTCGCGATTGCGTGGAATACGGCGGTCTCGACAGCGTTGTTGTTCCAGGAACCGGTCCTGTCGAAGCCGCAGTGGTCCGCGGGTCAGCGGCAGGGTCAGGGTTCTCCGGCCGCGAGGTGATGCTGCAGGCCGGACTTTAAGGCCGCAGCACGCTTCATGACCCGTTCATTTCGCATTGCGCGATCATTCATGGGGGCGACAGGTGCCCTTTAACGACAACAGTCATCATGTCGCACAAGACAACAGCGACAAACGGTATTCACGAGGAGTTCACACTATGACCGCCCTGACGCCCATCACTCCCGAAGTCCTGGCCCGTGCGAAGTGGGCCTTTTCTACCCGCCGCGTACGCCGCAAGGATGCCGTGCGTCTCAGCGAGAACCTGGCCGAGGCCACCTCGGGCGACCTGGTGCTCGGCCGTGTGGAGCGCATCGGGTCCCACAAGAAGATCCAGCTGGCCGAAGGCCGCGCCTCCGAACTCTATGTCGGCGACCTCGTGGTGCTGGCCTGCGGCGACCGTTACGCGCCCGATCAATTCGAAGGCCTGGCGGAACTCGACCCCGAGGGTGCCGACATGCTGGCTGGCGGCGGTGTCCTGGGCCGCATGCGTCATCGCCATGCCCGCATGTCGGCACCGACCCGGGTTGTCCCGCTCGGTCTCCTGACCCATGGCTCCGGCAAGGTGATCAACCTCGCAAGCTATGCGCTGCACGAGGCGGAGCGCCCGCAGGGCATGACGGTGATCGGTGTCGTCGGTGCCTCCATGAACTCCGGCAAGACCACCGCCGTTGCGCGCCTTGCCCACGGCCTCAGCCGGGCAGGCTACGAAGTCGCCGCCATCAAGGCGACGGGCACCGGCGCCTTCGGCGACTTCAACGCCTTCGTCGATACCGGTGCGGCCTATGTCGCCGACTTCACCGATGCCGGCATGGTCTCCACCTACCGCCAGCCGCTGGCCCGGATCGAAGCAGGCCTCGACACGCTGCTGGCCCATGCGGCCCGCCACGGCTGCGAGGTCGCGGTGGTCGAACTGGCCGACGGCGTGTTCCAGAAGGAGACAGCAGACCTGCTGAAGCAGCCGCATGTGCGTGACAGCTTTGCCGGTGTCGTCTTCGCCGCGCCCGATGCGTTGGCCGCCGCCGGCGGCTGCGCAGCGCTGCGCGGCATGGGGATCGAGCCGGCAGCCGTCACCGGCATGGTGAGCTGCTCGCCGCTCGGTGCCGCCGAGGCCGAGACCGCCACCGGTGTCTCCGTGGTCACCCGTGACGAGCTTGCCGACCCGGCACAGGCCAACGCCCTCCTGGGCCAGCTGGTCGAGGGTCGCGATGCGACGCAGCCTGCCGTCGCGATCTCGGAAGTCGGAGTCGCCGCATGAGCCGCCTTCCGCGCGTGGCGGGCGAGGGCCGCGGCCGGAGCATTGCTCTGGTTGCGGTCCTGGCCCTGGGGCAGGCAGCCGCTGCCGGCATGGCCGCTTTCGCAACGCGGGACGTCTTTGCCGCCTTCCGCGACGATGCCGTCAGCCTGCCGGTTCTGGCCCTGGCGATGGTTGCCGCAGCCGGGCTTGCCATCGCGCTGTTTCGTGTCTTTGAACGGGTTGTCGCCGAGCGGGTCGGGCAGAACTACGCCGCCTCGCTGCGTCTGAAGCTTTTTGCGCATCTGACCGAGATGTCTGCGCGCGACGTCGCTGACCGCCGCAGCGGCGGCCTCGCGATGCGCTTTGTCGGCGACCTGGCGGCCGTGCGCGGTTGGGTCAGCCTGGGCATTGCCCGCCTGATCTCGGCGAGCATCGTGTTGCCCGCCGCCACCGCCGTCCTTTTCCTGCTTGATCCGCGGCTCGGTGTGGCCGCGGCCGTTCCCATCGTCATCGGCCTTGCCGTCATGGCCCTGGCCGGCCCGCGCCTGGGCCCCGCGCATAAACGCCTGCGGGCGCGCCGGGCGCGGCTTGCCGCCGACATGAGCGAGCGCATCCCCCACGCGCCGGAGCTGCGCCTGCTGGGCCGCATCCGCACCGAAAGGGCGCACCTTCTGCGCCGTACCGAAAAGCTGATCGCCTCCGCCCTGGCGCGGGCCCGCGGCGCCGCGCTGCTGCGCGCCGTGCCCGATGCCGTCTCCGGCATTGCCGCCGCCAGCCTGTTCACCGCCGCGCTGACCCTCGGCGTTGCCGCACCCGAGGCGGCCGGCGCGATGGCCGCAGTCGGCCTGATCATCCAGCCGATGCGCGATCTCGCCGGTGTCTGGGACCGTCACCGCGCCTGGATTGCCGCGCGCGACAAGTGCGATGCGCTGTTGGCCGCACCGACACTGAAACGCCGGCGCAAGGCCGCGCGCAAGCCGCTGGCCGATGCACCGCAACCGCTCCGCTTTGCCGGGGTTTCCGCCGGGGCCCTGAAGGATGTCGAAATCGAGGCGCCGGCCCGGCGCAAGATCGCCATCGTCGGCGGCAACGGCGCCGGCAAGTCGACCCTGCTGAGCCTGGCCGCCGGGCTGGAGCAGCCGGAGAAGGGCAAGGTCAGCCTGGGTGGCCGCGCGCCCAGCAGCCTGAGTGCCGCCGAGCGCCGCCGCATGATCGCCCTGGTGGGCACCCGCTCGCCCATTCTTGCGGGCAGTCTGCGGCGCGCCCTCACCATGGGGTCTGCCGAGCAGCTCGGCGACGATGCCGTTGCGGCCAAGGCCGAAGCCTTCGGGCTGGGTGACGTCATGGAGCGCATCGGCGGACTCGACGGGCGCCTTGCCGAAGGCGGCCGCAATCTCTCCGCCGGCGAGATCCGCCGTGTTCTGCTGACACGGGCGGCCCTGTCGGGGTCGCGCCTGATGCTGCTGGATGAGCCGGACGACGCACTGGACGTGGACGGCCCGGCCCTGGTGGAGCGCCTGGTCCGCAAGAGCGACGCGACAACGCTGATGATCACCCACAACCTGGCGCTCGCGCGGCGCATGGACGAAATCTGGTTCGTCGAAGACGGCCGCATCGTCGAGGTCGGGACGCCGGAGGAGGTTTTCTCCGGCTCCGGCCCGGCAGCGCGTTTCTTCGCGCCGCGCTGGGCGGCTTAGCATGTTTCGGGAGCGGCCTTGCGGTACCTGACCAAGCTGAACCTCGCTATCGGCGGCCTCTTGGCCATGGCGCTGCTCAGCGCCGGGGTGGCCTACTGGTCGGCGCGCACAGCCGAGTTCCTGCTGGAACGGTCGCGCCTGGCCCACCAGGTGCACGAACAGTATCTCTCGCTGTCAAGCCACACCTACCAGCTGTTCAAGCAGTACGGCGACGCCCTGCTGATCGGCGACCGCGACGGCGGGGCCGGGGAGGCCTTGCTGATGTCGAAGATCCGCAACAACATCAGCGAACTGCGCAGCCTGATCGGGACGGAGGTGCAGATGGTCGGAGAGGAGGAGATCGAAGAACTCGAACTCCTCGCCCGCATCGAGCGCAAGATCGACTACATCCTCCGCGACTTCGCCCGCCTGAAATCGTCGACACTCGAACCCGGGACACCGGAGTACACGGCGCGCCTGGCGGCGATCCTGGACGAGCGCATCGACGCCGAACTGCGGGCGAAGATTGCCGAGGCGCTCGCCGAAGAGCAGGAGGAGGTCGAGGAAGCGGAGGCTGAGATGCGTGCGGCCGTCGCCGGCTTTCAACGCACCGCCGTGGTCGCTGCGCTGTTTGCGGCTTTCACCGCCATCTTCGGCACCTATCTGCTGCGCAGCGGGCTGACGCGCCCGCTCCAACGCCTGCTGGCCGGGGCCGAGGCTGTCGGGCGCGGCGACCTGGATCATCGTATCGAGGTGCCCGGCGACACCGAACTGGACCGTGTCGCACAGGCCTTCAACCACATGATCGCGAAGGTAGCCGAGCGTCAGGATCTGCTCGCGGCCTCGCATGGCGAACTGGAAAAGGAAGTTTCGCGCCGCACCGCGCAACTCGAGAAACTTCTGAAGACGCTGCGCCAGACCGAAGCCAACCGCAAGCGCCTGCTCGCCGATGTCAGCCACGAACTGCGCACGCCGCTGACCATCATCCGCGGCGAGGCGGACGTAGCCTTGCGCGGGGCGCGCCGCGACGTGGAGGAATACCGCGAAGTTCTGATGCGCACGCGTGAGGCGGCCGATCATACCGCAAGGATCGTCGACGACCTGCTCTTCGTCGCGCGGCAGGAAAGCGGAGAGATTCGGATCCAGCCGTGCGAGATGGACCTCTCCGAGGTAGTCGAGCGCGCGGTGATAGCCAGCCGCGCTCTCGACGATGCCCACGAAGATGACATCGTAAAGGCCGTGCACTTCGACTCCACGGTCGACGGCGCGCGCTTGAGCGCCGACCCCAACCGCATTCACCAGGTGATGACCATCCTGCTCGAGAACGCCCTGCGATACGGCGGAGAGGAGGTGCGCGTCAGGCTCGATCGGACGCCGAACGGCTATGCGGTGACCGTGTCGGATGATGGCCCGGGCCTGACCGATCAGGAACTCGCACACGTCTTCGAACGCTTTTTCCGCGGCTCCAATGCGGCGATCCGTTACGACAGCGGCGCCGGGCTTGGGCTGCCGATGGCCAAAGCCATCGTCGAGGCGCATGGCGGCCGCATCGCCCTGACCAGTCAGCCCGGCCTGGGCGTCCAGGCGCGCTTCACGCTCCCGAGCCAACCGACCCTGGCCGCGGTGGCGTGCTGACCCGGTTTTCGAGAACGTCTTAGGTCTGTCTTTTCGGTCTTACTGTGCAGCGGGCAGTTTCAGCCCGCTGCACGTCGTGCCGTGTTGCCGGCACCGACCCTTCCGCGGAGAGTCCGCGCCGTTTTTTCACTGCCGCCCCAATCTTGTCACAGCTTTGGAGGAATAGGTGTCGCCGCGTTTCGTTGTCCTACTGACGAAGGTTGACGCGAAATACAGGGAGCAAGGACATGCACTTCAGAGGCCGCGGACTGTCGGACAGGCCGGCATTCTGTGCAGGCATGTCGGGGAGGGGGCTTTGCCGATGAACATACTCTTGGTCGAAGACGAGGCGCGTGTCGCCGATTTCGTTCTCCGCGGTCTCCGTGCGGAGGGCTGGACCGTCATGCATGCCGCCGATGCGGACATGGGTCTTGAACTGACGATGCAGGAAGGCTTCGACGTTATCGTTCTGGATCTGATGCTGCCCGGGCTGCCGGGCCAGGACTTCTGCCGCAAGCTGCGCGCGCGCAGAGACCTGACACCCATCCTGATTCTCTCTGCTTTGGATGCCCTCGATGAAAGGGTCGAGGGCCTGCGCATCGGCGCAGACGACTACATGGTAAAGCCATTCGAGTTCGACGAACTGATCGCCCGCATCGAGGCGCTGGCCCGCCGTTCCCGCCAGTTCGTCAAGGATTCTTCGGCGGCGGTGCTGCAGGCCGGTGTCATCGCACTCGACCTTGAAACCCTTGAAGCCACCGTCGAGGGCGCGCCCATGGATCTCACCGCGAAAGAGCGCGAGATCCTGAAGCTCTTTCTCTCAAAGCCCGGCCGCGTCTTTTCGCGCGAGCGCATTCTGAATTCCGTCTGGGGCGCCAGCGAAGATCCTCTGACCAACATCGTCGATGTCTATGTCGGACGGCTGCGCCGCAAGCTCGGCTCACACGGCGCGGAGCTTCAGACCGTCCGCGGCGCCGGCTACCGCCTGCGTGCCAAGTAACCTCGCCCCTTCAAAAATACCCTCGCGGGCTCCGTCCTTGCGGCTGCAGCCGCAGTTTTTTGTGCGGCGCCTTCAGCCGTTGTGCGCCCAGGACCAATAGGCTTCGCGTGCGGTGCTGAAGACCGGGCCGGGCTGAAGGCTGCGGTCCTCGACCTGGGTAATGGGGAGCACCTTGCCGTAGTTCCCGGTCGAGAAGACCTCGTCGGCCTCCATGACGTCGCGCCAGGTGACCTGGGCCTCGTGGACCTTGATGCCGGCCTGCTCCAACAGCATCGCCACGCGCTGCTTGGTGATGCCGTTCAAAAAGGTTCCGTTGGGCGCCGGGGTGATTGCCGCACCGTCCTTGGCGATCCAGATGTTGGCGGTCGCCAGCTCCGCGACGTTGCCGAGGGCATCGAGCACGACGGCGTTCTCGAAACCGCGCTTGCTCGCTTCACGCAGGGCCCGTGCGGAGTTGGGATAGAGGCAGGAGGCCTTGGCGTCGGTCGGCGCCATGGACTGCATCGGCCGGCGGAAGCTCGACAGGCAGACGGAGAAGCCGTCCCCCGGCGGCAGCGGTGCCTCATAGATCGTGAAGCAGAAACGCGTGCTCTCGGGGTCGCAGTCGACGAAGCCTTCGTCGGCCCAGAGCATCGGCCTCAGATAAAGCGCCGCGTCCTTGTCGAACTTTGCGAGACCGTCCTGAGCGATCTCCTGCATCTCGCCGGCGCTGTGCACAAACCCCAGGCCGAAGCGCTCGGCGGACTGCACCAGGCGCTCGCAGTGGAGGTCCAGGTCGGGGGTCACGCCTTCGAACGCGCGGGCCCCGTCGAAGACGACCGAGGCCATCCAGGCCGCATGGGTCATCGGCCCCATGATGGGCGGATTGCCCTCGACCCATTCGCCATCCAGGAAGTGCACGGCCTTTGGGTGTGTCATGCCTTGAAGGTTCCCTCTGTTGCTCCCGGTACGCGACTGATTTGGGTACGAGACGGCGGTTGCGGCGCAGCCTAGAGCGGATCATGTCCAGACGGAAACACTTTCGTGTTTGCGTCTGGACATGTGAATCCGCCCTATTTCCAACAGCTAGAGCAGGATTAGAGAAAGCACGGGCCAGGGAAAGCACAGACTGCAGGGCCGCGTCTTGGCGGTTCTTGCCCGCCAAGCGATGCCTTGCGGATGCCGGCCTGACGCTTCGACCCGGTTAATGCTTGGACCAGGCGATGCGGGAGACCCACTGCACCTGGCCGGCGGCCAGGCCGCGGGTGGCCTGTTCGCGGCCGAGCGATCTCAGCAGCAGTTCCTGTTCGCTGCGCGCCTGCAACTCGGCGATCAGCATTTCGCCCTGCTGGGTTCTGACAACCACGCGGTCGCCCGGGGAGACCCGGGCATCGGGCGAGACGATCACCAGGTCGCCGTGGCGGTAGACAGGCTGCAGACCGTCACCGGTGACCTCCAGGGCATAGGCATGGGGGTCGGCGATGTCGGGAAAGCTGGTCTCTTCCCACTGCGTGCGGAGCGGGCGCCCGGCGGCGTCAAAGTAGCCGGGCTGGGCCGCCTGCGCGAAGCGCAGCTTGGGCAGCCGGCGCTGCCCGGCAGACCCGTCCTGCGCCTCGATCAGGCCGACAAACTCGCTGAGCGACGCCCCGGTCGCATTCAGGACCTTTGCCAGAGACTCCGTGCTCGGCCAGCGTTGCTTGCCCTCCTTGGTGATCCGTTTGCTTTTGTTGAAGGTGGTCGGATCCAAGCCGGCTTGCCGGGCAAGGCCGGAGGGCGAAAGGCCATAGCGCGCCGCAAGGCGGTCGATCGCATGCCATACACTGTGATGCTGGAGCATGGGAACATTGTCTTATAAATCGACGCCTAATGCAGCAAGAACATAGTCTTAACTGTAGTCAAATAGGCAAGATATTACGGTCCAGAAACCCGCTTCAGGCGAGGCTGGTCAAGCTGCGGTTGTGCCACTACCTTGGCGGCCATGCAGGACACCGTAATCTTTCATATCTGCCGCAAGGACGAATGGGCCGAGGCGCAGGGCCGCGGGCACTACGACGGCTCCTCCCAGGACCGCGCCGACGGCTTCATTCACTTCTCCACTGCGGCCCAGGTCGAGACGTCTGCGGCCAAGCATCGCGCCGGGCAGGATGGCTTGCTCCTGCTGGCTGTGGATGCAGGGGCGCTCGGCTCTGCGTTGAAGTGGGAGCCGTCGCGTGGGGGCGCGCTGTTTCCGCACCTCTACGGTCCGCTTCCTCTAACGGCGGTGCGCCGGGTCGACGACCTGCCGCTGGGCGCCGACGGCCGTCATCGCTTTCCACCTCTGGTGGACTAATACGAGGCCCTCTGAATCTTGGCGTCTTTTCTCTTTGACCGGCTGATCGGCCCCGGACTCAGGCTTCTGGACCCGGAGACGGCGCACGGCCTGACGCTGAAGGCGCTGGCCGCGGGCCTGGCGCCGCGCGCAACGGAGCCCGACGACCCGCTGCTGGCGACCCGGGTCTGGGGGCGCGCCTTTTCCAATCCGGTGGGTCTCTCCGCGGGGTTCGACAAGGACGCGGAGGTCATGGCGCCGATGCTCGCGCTCGGCTTCGGCTTCGTCGAGGTGGGCAGCATCACGCCGCGCCCGCAAGGCGGCAATCCGAAGCCGCGGATCTTTCGCCTGCCCGACGACGCGGCGGTGATCAACCGCCTCGGCTTCAACAGCGGCGGACTGGAGGCGGCAGCGGAGCGGCTGAAAGCCTATCGGGCTGGCTCATCGAAAGGGCAGGTGCAGGGGCAGACGCAGGGCCTCATCGGCATCAATCTGGGCAAGAACAGGGACAGCGCCGATGCGGCGGACGACTATGCCCGGGGTGCTGCCGCCCTGGCGCCGCTGGCCGACTATCTGGTGGTCAACGTTTCCTCGCCCAACACGCCGGGCCTGCGGGCTCTGCAGGGGCGCGGCGAACTGGAGGACCTGCTGGGCCGTGTCACGGCCGCCCTGCCGTCACCGGCCCCGCCGCTGCTGTTGAAGATCGCGCCGGACCTCACCGAGGAAGACAAGCAGGACATCGCCGCCGTCTGCCTTGCCGCCGGGGTTGCCGGGATCATCGCCACCAACACCACCATCGAAAGGCCGGACAGCCTGCGCGGCACTGCCAGGGGCGAGGGCGGTGGGCTGTCCGGCAAGCCGCTGTTCGTTCCCTCTACCGCCGTGCTCTCGGACCTCTATCGCCTGACCGAAGGCAGGCTGCCGCTGATCGGTGTCGGCGGCATCGCCTCCGGCGCCGACGCATACCGCAAGATCCGCGCCGGTGCCTCCCTGGTGCAGCTCTATACGGCGCTGATCTACCAGGGCCCGGCCCTGGTGACGCGGATCAAGCGGGAGCTGGCCCGCCTGCTGCGGGACGACGGTTTCGAGTCCCTCGCCGCTGCAGTCGGCGCCGACCACCGCTACAGCGGCTAGGATGCTGCTGAAGGAAGGGGCTTAGCGACCGCCATCCTTCGAGACGCGCGCCTGAGGCACGCTCCTCAGGATGAGGATCGAAAGGGTGAAACAGCCGACCCTCATGCTGAGGAGTGAGCGTAGCGAACGTCTCTAAGCATCTCGCCGCTGTCCCCTGTTTTCGTCGGCTGGCTAGAGGATCTCGAGCACGCTTTCCGGCGGGCGGCCCAGCGCCGCCTTCGATCCCTTGGTGACGATGGGCCGTTCGATCAGGATCGGGTGCTCCACCATGGCCGCAATGAGGGCGCTGCGGCTGAGGCCGGCATCCTGCAGATTGAGGTCCTTGTAAGGGGCTTCCTTGCGCCGCATGAGGTCGCGCGGTTCCATCTTCAGCCGCTTCAGGATCGCATCCAGGGTTGCCGCATCCGGCGGGGTCTTCAGGTACTCCACGATCCGGGGCTCGACGCCGCGGTCCTGGAGCAGGGCCAGGGTCTGGCGCGACTTGCTGCAACGCGGATTGTGATAGAGGGTGACCGTCATCGTCCGTGTCCTTGTTTCTTATCGGCCCTTCCGGGCTCTCGCTGGGCGCCGCCAGCTTTCTGATCCGCGGGGGCGCGTCCGTCAAGCGCCCTCCCCCAAAACACCCCGCCTGCGGTGGCGTAAAGGACGGCGCGGCCCGTCGCAGACCGCAAGACTCCGTTAACCCTCTTTCAAGACTGGCCCGGCAGAGTAGGCGCCATGGATCGGTCCATCCCCTTTACGGCTCTGCGCGCCTGCCGGTGGTGCGCGGCGATGCCGGGTCGCCGCGATGCTTAGGCACCTGGCGATCTTCCTCTGCTACGCCGCAGCGGCGGCGGCGGTGCTGCTTTACGGCCCCGGCTGGCATCCGCTGATCGATGCCCGCAGCGCCATCGGCCTGGCTCTGGCGGTGCTGCTGGGCGGCGGGCTGCTGCATGAGGTCTACGCCCGTCTGGGCCGGGAGACCTTCCTGGCGCAGAAGCTGCTTTCCCTGCGGGTCGCCCAGGGCGACGCCCTGGAAGAACTGAGCTGGACCCGCCGGGAGCTGGCGGTGCTGCGCGAAGCCCTGGAATCCGCCGGCGGCGTCAGCAAGTCCGGCAAGTCGGTGGACGAGGTGATTGCCGAGGTCAAGGTGCTGCAGTCACTGATCACCCGGCTCGCCAAGTCCTCCAAAGCGCCGCGGCAGGCTGCGGAAGCGGAGGAGGCTGCCGCCGCTGCGCCGGCGGCGCAGCGACTGACGGCTAGACAAGAAGCGGCGGTGCCGGCCGGAAAACCGCACCCCCTGCGGCCTCGTCCGGTTGACAGTCAGGCGCACAGTCGCGTGGACAGCGAAGACGCCACGCCGCGCGCGCCGGCCCCCGCCAACGCCCTTGCCAACGCCCCCGCCAATACAAACGAGGCCGAGAAGAAAGCCGGCGTGCTGCCGCCGGTCGCGCTCGGCCTGGACGAGGCGGCAGTGCTGGAGGTGGCGCGCCAGGCGCTGCGCGACGACCGCATCGATCTGGTGCTGCAGCCCATCGTCCTGCTGCCGCAGCGCAAGCGCCGCTACTACGAGTGCTTCTCGCGCCTGCGCACCACCGACGGATTCATGATCCTGCCGGAGCAGTACATCAATCTCGCCGAGCGCGAGGGCCTGGTGGCGGCGATCGACAACATGCTGCTGATCCGCTGCATCCAGCTCATCCGCAAGATTCAGCGGCGCAACGAGAAGCTCGATTTCTTCTGCAACATCTCCAGCCTGACCCTGGGCGACGACGTCTTCTTCGCCGATTTCGTCGACTTTCTGGAGAGCAACCGCGAACTGACCCGCAACCTGATCTTCGAGTTCCCGCAGAGCGACTACAACGCCTGGGACGCCAGCGCCGGCATCTATCTGAAGCGCCTGGCCGATCTCGGCTGCCGCTTCTCGCTGGACGGGGTCATCGACCTCGAGATCGACCCGGCCGCCCTGGCGGCGCGGGAATTCCACTTCGTCAAGATCCGCGCCGAAGCGCTGCTCGCCGAACCTGAGAAGGGCGAGCGGCTGCAGGCCGGCCTCAAGGAATACGGCATCCGTCTGGTCGCCGAAAAGGTGGAGGACGAGGACGCCCTGGTGGAGGTGCTCGACCTCGGCATCGATTGCGCCCAGGGCTATCTCTTCGGCGAACCCCGCCTGGCCAGGCCGGCGGCGTAAGACGCCGGCATCTTGGGCGAGGGCCGCTGACGATCCTACCCTGCGAGCCTAATTGGTTCGTACGGCGCTGCTGATCCGCCTACAGCAGCTCATGGAGCCTCTCCGCCATGACCGGCTTGACTTCTTCAACCGTCATGCCGGGCTTTATCCGGTTATCGTACCAGACCCTCAGCAAGACGACCTCCTCCGCTGCTTCGCTGAATGGGTCGTCCTGTGGCGTCTCGGCTTCTCCCGCCGCGGGGGACTCGGGCTCCGCTCCACCCAGCGCGCTGACGAGCAGACTCATGGTGCACCTTTCGATGCGATCCTCCGGGAGCCCCGATGGCACTTGCCCGACCGCATAGACGATTTCGTGGGGAGAATCGGCGTTCGTCGCCCATTTGGAGCGGCAATAGCCGTCCATCGCGGCAGGCTCGTCGCCCAGATCCGCCGCCATGGCGGTCCCGCTGCTGTAGAGCGGCGCGAAAACCTCGGCGTGGCTGGCAAGGGCCGCCTGCGGCGTCGGCGCGCCGAAGACCAGCCAGGCATCGGCCTCGTTTCCTTCCACCAACGCCAGGCGGTGCTCGGTAATGGTTTCCAGGAGTTCCAATTGCCTGACCACAGAGGCGCGGTGGTCTGCGGCTCCCGCGCCGGTCAGAGATACCGTTACCGGCCGGACCCACTTGTACACCCGCGCGCCATCGTCGGTCCTGGCGTCGAGGGGCAGGATCGCCGGGCGCGGCGTGTAGACTATTGCCTGGGGTGCGCAGTTCGCGAGGGTGAGGCAGGTCGCGGCGGCAACGACGACGTCTTTCCAGCGCAAGCGAAAGAAACGCACCTTCACCCTCTCCCCCCGGTACTTGCGGCAGTTTAACCCTGCGGGACCGGGTGTGACGGTAGCATGGCTCCCGCGGGGGTTGAACCCTCCTTGCCGCCACTGTGCTTCCACAGCGGGTTGGCACCGCGATCTGGCCTTTGCATGAAGTGCCGGCCTGTGGCAGAAGGGCGCCGATACGCCCCCGTGGCCTCGCGGAGCTTTCATGTCCCATCCGTCCTTCTACCCGGGCCTCGCCGCCCTGGCCGACCGCTATGACGCCTTTATCGTCGACCTCTGGGGGGTCATGCACGACGGGATCGCCGCCTTCCCGGACGCGGTGGCGGCCCTGAAGGCGCTGAAGGCCGCCGGCAAGCGCTCGGTCATCCTCTCCAACGCGCCGCGGCGGGTGGATGTCATCGTCGCACGCAACGCGGAACTGGGGATCGACCCCAAGCTGCCCGATGCCCTGATGTCCTCCGGCGAGGATGCCTGGCAGCATCTGAGCCAGCGGCGCGATCCCTGGTACCGGGCGCTGGGTCGGCGCTGCTACCACCTGGGGCCGGAGCGCGACCACGGCATGCGCGAGGGACTGGATCTGGACTTCGTCGAAAGCCTGGAGCAGGCCGACTTCATCCTCAATACCGGGAACCTCAGTCCCCTCGACAGCGTCGAGACCTATGACGACTTCATCGGCCAGGCCCTCGCACTCGGCCTGCCGATGATCTGCACCAATCCGGATCTGGTGGTGGTGCGCGGCGGCAAGCGGGAGATCTGCGCCGGCGCCATCGCCCTGGAGTTCGAGCAGCGCGGCGGCGAGGTGCGCTGGCACGGCAAGCCGCACCCGGAGGTTTACCGGACCTGCTTTGACCTGCTTCCCGGTATCGCCCCGGAACGGATTGCGGCCATCGGCGATTCCCTGCGGACCGATGTGGCCGGCGCAGCGGCTGCGGGCATTGACTGTATTTTCGTCGCCGCCGGCATCCATGGCGAGGAACTGGGCGTAGACAAGGACGGGACCATCGATCCCGACCGTTACGCTGCCATGATCGCCGACGCGCCTGCCGCGCCGAGCGCGGTCATGCCGTTTATGCGCTGGTAGGGCCGGGCCTCGCACGGCCCTGCCACCCGGAGGACCGAAGGGATGGCACAGCCGCAGAGCCGCACCTTTCACTGGGAGTTCGAGAACCCGGCAGAGGCCATCTGGCCGCTGCTGGCTGATACCGTGCGCTTCAACGAGGCTGCGGGCCTGCCCCGTTACGAGGTCAGCGAGACAGCGCAGCCGGACGGGTCGGTGCTCTACGAGGGCCGCATGAAGCGCGGCCTCTTCACGATCGCCTGGCGCGAGATCCCGGTGAACTGGGTGGCCGGGCGTTGGTTCGAGCATCGCCGCGAATTCCTGAACGGCCCCTTGAAGGACCTGACGGCGCGCCTGGTGCTCTCGCCCGGCACGGATGGCAGGGGCTGCCGCGGCGACTACACGCTGACCGCGACCCCGGCCAACCTGCTGGGCCGGGTTATGCTGAAAGCCGGGTTCTTCGAATCGACTGCCAAGACCTTCGCCGGACTGGCCGCCGACGCTGACCGCTTCGCCGGCGGCCTGGCGGTCGAGCCCTTCACCTTCACGGCACCGACGCCCGACCCGGCCGTTCGGGACAAGGTGGCGGAGCTGGTCGCCGCCATCGAGGCCGGGCCCCATGGCCATGGCCTCGCCGCGCGACTGGCCGAGCACCTGCTGTCGGCGCAGGAGGCCGACCTCGTTCATCTCAGGCCTCTGGCGCTGGCCCGGCGCTGGCAGGTGGAGGAGCGCGCCGCCATCGAGCTCTGCCTGGAGGCGGTGCGCGCTGGCCTGCTCGACATGCGCTGGGATCTGCTCTGCCCGCGCTGCCGCATTCCCAAGGCGGCGGTGGAAGCGCTGGACGGCCTGCCGCAGGGCGCACACTGCGACAGCTGCAACATCGACTATGAGCGCGACTTCTCGCGCAACGTCGAACTCAGCTTTCAGCCGGCTGCGGCGGTCCGCCCGCTGGGCAGCGGCGAGCACTGCCTCTTCGGGCCAATGTCGACGCCACACATCTGGCTGCAGCGGACCCTGGCGCCAGGAGAAAGCATGAGCGAGCCTTGCGGCTTGCCGCCGGGCCGTTATGCCCTGCGCACCCTGGAGCCGGGGCCGGAATGCATTGTCGATCTCGCGGAGGATTCGGCTTTACCGGAAGTGACCCTCGACAACGACAGCATCACCGCGACCCCGGCGGGACAGGCCGGAAGAACTGTTCTGCACAACCGCACCGCCCGGCCGCTCACCGTGATCGTGGAGGAGCGGCGCTGGGTCCGCGATGCCCTCACCGCCGACCGGGTCACGGCGCTGCAGGCTTTCCGCGACCTCTTTTCCGATCAGGTCCTGCGGCCCGGCGACGAGGTGGCGGTGGCGCGCATCTCCCTTCTGTTCACCGACCTCAGGCGTTCGACGGAACTCTACGGGCGTATCGGCGATGCCGCGGCCTATCACCTGGTGCGCGACCACTTCGCCTTTCTCGGCGCCATCGTGCGGCGCCACAGCGGCGCGGTGGTGAAGACCATCGGCGATGCGGTCATGGCCGCCTTCGCCACGCCGGCCGATGCGGTTGCGGCGGCGCTTGCGATCCAGCGCGAGGTCGCGGCCTTTAACGCGCGCGAGGAGGTGCCGGTGGTCATCAAGCTCGGCGTGCACGAAGGCCCCTGCATTGCCGTCACCCTGAACGGTCGACTCGACTACTTCGGCAGCACGGTCAACATGGCCGCGCGCCTGCAGGGCAAGAGCGAAGGCGGCGACCTGGTCGTCTCGCAGTCGGTCGGCGCGGAGGGCGCGGTTGCGGCTTTGCTCCAGGATCACAACTGCGTTCACGAGACCACGCAGCTCAAGGGCTTCGAGCAGCCGGTCGCCTATTGCCGGGTGCGCCTTTAGTCCCGGCGGTGGCGCGGCTGCGGGATTGGCGCTAAAAGGGCCCAACAGGCGCTCACGACTGGAGTGAGGGGGATATGGGGACTGGTTTCTTTGGGCGCGTTCTTGCGGTTGCGCTTCTGGTGTCGTCGTTCGTCATGGATTCCGCACCGGCCGATGCCGCGGACTTCGACCTCTCGAAGCTGAAGGACGGCGGCTATGTGGTGCTGCTGCGCCATGTGAAGGCGGGCGGCAGCGACTCCGACGACTTCGACCTGGCGGACTGCCTGACACAGCGGCAGGTCGGCGCGGCGGGCCGCAAGCAGGCGGCGGAACTGAAGGAACGCTTCCTCGCCGCCGGGATCACCGAACTGCGGCTGCTCAGCAGCCAATACTGCCGGGCCCTGCAGACCGCCGAACTGCTGGATCTGGGCACGGTCACCGAAGAGCCCGCCCTGAACTATTTCCACTGGCGCATGGGCGACAAGGACGCGGTCTACGAAGGTCTGCGCCGCTTCATCGTTGCCTTGGAGGCGCCCGGCGACGGCCCGCCGCTGGTGCTGGTCGGCCACACCCATGCCTTCAATATCATCGGGCTTGAAGCGGTGGACTCGGGCGGCGGTCTCGTCCTGCGGCCCAATGGCAGCGACCGGCCGGAGGTGGTGGGCACGATCACGGCGCCCTGACGATTGTGACGCCCTAAGCCGGCGCCCCCGCCTGCGGGAGGCTGCCCGGCGGGATTTGCACGTCGGCCGCCTGCGCCGCGTGCTAGCCTTGCAACCATGACCAGCGACAGCGGGACGATACCGGCACAGGGGGCGGCGGCGGTGGCGCTGGGCGGCTGCATCGCGCTGGCCGCGGCCATGGGCATCGGGCGCTTCGTCTACACGCCGATCCTGCCCTTCATGGTGGAGACCCTGGGCCTCACTCAGGCGCAGGCGGGTGTCGTCGCCTCGGCCAATTTCCTCGGCTACTTGCTGGGTGCGCTGGCCGCGGCCAAGGCGGCGCTGCCCGGGGGGCGGCGGCGCTGGTTCCTGGCGGCGCTGGCCGTCTCGGCGGTGACGACGGCGGCCATGGCCGCCGAGCCGTCGCTGATCCTGTTCCTCGTCCTGCGCTTTGCCGGCGGCGTGGCCAGCGCTTTCGTCCTCGTGTTCTCTTCGGCGCTGGTTCTGGACCGTCTCGCCGCGGCGGGGAAGCCCGGGTTCTCCGCCCTGCACTTCGCCGGCGTCGGCTGCGGCATCGCCGTTTCCGCCGTGCTGGTGGCCTGGCTGGCGGCGCTGGGGAGCGACTGGCGCGACCTCTGGCTGGCCAGCGGCGCGGTCTCCCTGCTCGCCTTGGCCGCGGCGGTCAGGCTGAT
Organism: Rhodospirillales bacterium BBD 1991-14; assembly: GCA_001657395.1. Classification (GTDB taxonomy): domain Bacteria; phylum Pseudomonadota; class Alphaproteobacteria; order Kiloniellales; family Kiloniellaceae; genus Pelagibius. The sequence goes on from LYSY01000002.1 coordinate 929,953, forward strand.
CCCGCCGGAGACGGAGGGCGCCTCTTCGCCGCCGCGCGGGGCCGCGCAGGACGGTGACCGCCGCCGGCTGGTCGCCCTCATCGTTGCCTATGGCCTCTTCGGCTTCGGCTACGTCATCACCGCGACCTTCATCTCCACCCTGGTGCGCCTGACGCCGGAGATCCGCTGGCTGGAGCCCTACGTCTGGCTGACCGTGGGCCTCGCCGCCGTGCCCTCGGTCGCCTTCTGGACCTGGGTGGCCGGGCGCCTCGGCAAGGCGCGCGGCTTCGCGCTGGCCTGTCTGGCGGAGGGGCTGGGCGTGGCGCTCTCCGTCCTCGGCAGCGGCGCCCCGGCGGTGCTGCTCGCCGCCGCGCTGCTGGGCGGCACCTTCATGGGCATCACGGCCCTGGGCCTGGTCTACGCCCGCAGCCTCACCGCCGGCGATCCGCGCCGCTCCATTGCCCTGATGACGGCGGCCTTCGGCCTCGGCCAGATGATCGGCCCCAGCTTCGCCGGCTACGCCTACGGCTTCGGTCAGTCCTTCCTGCTGCCCAGCCTGGTGGCCGCCGGCGCGCTGCTGGTGGCCTTCGCCCTCACCATGGACTGGCGCCGCGCCTGACCACGGTCTCGCGGGCTGCCGAAGCCGCACTTCACCCCTTCAGCGACATCCCTTCAGGGGCATATGGATCTCGGTGATGTTGTCCGCGGGCGCCACCTCGCGCGGGTTGGTGAGGTAGTACTCCATGCAGGGGGCATCGCCAGGCTCCTCGCCGCTTTGCGGCAGCCAGGTGCCGAAGAACCAGTTGTAGGCGCCGAGCAGCTCGGCATAGGCACCCTTGAAGCGCAGGATGGCATGGCGCCCGCCGGGCACGTCCACCAGCTGGATCGGTTCCTTCACCGGCGTGCCGGGTTCCACCGAGATGCCGACGTCGGAGCGCAGGTCCTCTTCCGCCACTGCACCCGGGTCGTCGTGGTAGATGCCGATGACGCGGGTCGAGGGCCCCATCTGGCCGGCGCCCATGGCCCAGGCGAAGACTTGGTTGAAGGGTTTCTCGACCTCCAGGTAGGGGCCGACATGGCGGATCGCGGCCAGGGTGACCGGCTCCACCTCTTCGATACGGACGTCATGCATTGCGGAGTTTCCTTCTTTCGGGGGGCTGAGGGTGATGGGCGGGTCGAGCCGCCCTTCGGTGCGGTAGACCGCCGGGCTGCGCCCGAAGGCGCGGGAGAAGGCCCGGGTAAAGGCGGCGGCCGAGCCATAGCCCGCCGCGCGGGCCACGGCCTCCACCGGGTCGTTGTCCTTGATCAGCGCGTTGGCGGCGTGGTGCAGGCGCAGGCGCGTCACCATCTGGGCCAGGGTCTCGCCGGTGAAGGCGTGCCAGCAGCGGTGGAAGTGGTAGGGCGAGAGGCAGGCCACCTCCGCCAGGCGGTCCAGGTCCAGATCCTCCTCCAAATGCGCGGTGATGTAGTCGCTCACCCGGACGAAGCGGCCCAGCCAGGCCTGCTGCGTGGTCTCTCTTTGGCTCATGGGCGGGCTCCCTCCCTCGCGGTTCTCTCAGGCGCTCTGTCGGCATCGGCCTCTGGTTCGTGGCCTCTGGGCGCGCCCCAAGACCTATCCGAAGCCCGCTTGATCTGTCTTGCGGAATTGCGGGCGGCGGGGAGCGGGGGTGCAGGCCCTGCCGAATTCTCCCGACTGTCACCCTTTTGCTTGTCACGAGGGTCCATCGCGCCACTGGCTCAGCGTCGGCCTGAGAGACCCGGTCTGGCCGTTCCATGGATGCTCGGGACAAGCCCGAGCATGACGGGTGGAGGCGGTGGCGCTAACCTGCGGCGCTAACGTGGGAAATGCACGAAGGAGGCGGTTGAATGAACAGATGGGTCGCCATCGCCCTCCGCCCGGCCGTGGTGCGCCGCTCTCTGACCGTCGCGCTGGTCGTCGGCACCGCGCTGGTGGCCATCAACCAGGGCGACCGCCTCGTCGCCGGCCAGGGCCTCGACCTGATGAAGGCCGTGCTGACCTACCTCGTCCCCTACTGCGTCGCCACCTACGGCGCCGTTTCGGCGCTGCTGGGGCACGGCGCCGGCCCGGAGTGACAAGGCAGAAATCCCCCTCCCCATGGTGGGAAGAGGGATCGGGTTTCTGCCGTCGCCAAACGGTCCGCAAGGGTTACCAGACCCGGGTTCCGTCCGCCTTGGTGCAGCTGGTGGAGCCGTCGGGGTTGGTGCTGATTCCGCCGTCGGAAAGCAAGCAGGCCTTGAGCCAGATTTCGTCTTCCCGCTCTTGTTGTGACTTCTTGGCGGCGGGGCTTGCGTTGGTGCCGTTTCCTCGCAGACCCGGAGTAGCGGGCTTGCTGTTCTGTTGCTGAATGGCCGCGGGGTTAGTGGGTTTTTGGGGAGAGCCAGCTTCGCTGACAGTGGCGAGGCTCCCTGTTGCAACCATGGCGGCAACTGCGACCAGCGCCGCTTTGACGGCAGGTCGGGTAGTGAGACTGATCATTGAAGAACTCCGGAAAGTGGCGGTGAAACTGTCAGTCCGTAGGTCGGGCCCGCACACCGACCGGTTCGTCTTTGTCGCCTGGCCTCCGTTCGGTCTAACCCCAAAGCGCGGATGCCAGCTTGTCTTCTTTGCCCCAGACCGTTCGTCCGCCTATACTGCACCTGCGAAATGGCAGCCTGCGCCGGTCTGGCCGGCGATGAGACGAGGGCGGAGACGATGAGCGATTGGCCGGAGAAGACCCTGGCGGACTGGCAGGCCCTGGCGGCGAAGGAGCTGAAGGGTGCCGGGGAGGAGTCCCTGACCTGGGAGACGCCGGAGGGCATCGCCGTCAAGCCGCTCTACACGGCAGAAGACCTGGAAGGCCTGGAGACGGTGGGCAGCCTGCCCGGCTTCGCGCCCTTCACGCGGGGGCCGCGCGCCACCATGTACGCCGGGCGGCCCTGGACCCTGCGCCAGTACGCCGGCTTCTCCACCGCCGAGGCCTCCAACGCCTTCTACCGCGCCAACCTGGCCGCCGGGCAGAAGGGGCTTTCGGTGGCCTTCGATCTCGCCACCCACCGCGGCTATGACTCCGACCATCCGCGCGTCGTCGGCGACGTCGGCAAGGCGGGGGTGGCCATCGATTCCGTGGAGGACATGAAGATCCTCTTCGACGGCATCCCGCTCGACGAGATGTCGGTTTCCATGACCATGAACGGGGCGGTGCTGCCGGTGCTGGCCGGCTACATCGTCGCCGCCGAGGAACAGGGCGTCGGGCCGGAGAAGCTTTCCGGCACCATCCAGAACGACATCCTGAAGGAGTTCATGGTCCGCAACACCTACATCTATCCGCCCGAACCCTCGATGCGGATCATCGCCGACATCATCGGCTACACCTCGCGGGAGATGCCGCGCTTCAACTCCATCTCCATCTCCGGCTATCACATGCAGGAGGCGGGGGCGACCTGCGTGCAGGAGCTGGCCTTTACGCTCGCCGACGGTGTCGAGTACGTGCGCGCGGCCTTGTCCAAGGGCCTGGATGTCGATGCCTTTGCGCCGCGGCTCTCCTTCTTCTTCGCCATCGGCATGAACTTCTTCATGGAGATCGCCAAGCTGCGCGCCGCGCGCTTCCTCTGGGCCGACCTGATGCAGACCCATTTCCAGCCAAAGGACCCGCGCTCCCTGATGCTGCGCACGCATTGTCAAACGTCTGGTGTCTCGCTCACCGAGCAGTCGCCCTACAACAACGTGGTGCGCACGGCGGTGGAGGCGCTTGCTGCCGCGCTGGGCGGCACCCAGTCGCTGCACACCAACGCGCTGGACGAGGCGGTCGCGCTGCCGACGCCCTTTTCCGCCCGCATCGCCCGCAACACCCAACTGATCCTGCAGGAGGAGACCGGCATCACCAAGGTGGCCGATCCGCTCGCCGGCAGCTACTACGTGGAGAGCCTCACGGCCTCCCTCGTTGCCGAGGCGCGCAAGCTGATCGCCGAGGTGGAGGACCTGGGCGGCATGACCAAGGCCGTCGAGTCCGGCATGCCGAAGCTGCGCATCGAGGAGGCGGCGGCCCGCCGCCAGGCGCGCATCGACCGCGGCGAAGAGGTCATCGTCGGCGTCAACAAATACGTCGCCGAGGAGGATGACCCGGTCGAGATCCTCGACATCGACAACACGGCGGTAAGGGAACAGCAGGTGCAGCGCCTGGAGACGATCCGCAGCGGCCGCGACGCGGCGGCCTGCAGCGCGGCGTTGGACGCGCTGACCGCCGCGGCGAAGGACGGCAGCGGTAATCTGCTGGACCTCGCGGTGAAAGCAACGCGCGCGCGCGCCACGGTGGGCGAGATCTCCGACGCGCTGGAGAAGGTCTACACGCGCCACCGTGCCGTCATCCGTTCGGTGACCGGCGTCTACGGCTCGGCCTACGAGGGCGACGAGGGCTTCCAACGGATACAGGCCGAGGTGAAGGCCTTCGAGGCGGAGGAGGGGCGGCGCCCGCGCATGCTGGTGGTGAAGCTGGGCCAGGACGGCCACGACCGCGGCGCCAAGGTGATCGCCACCGCCTTTGCCGACATCGGCTTCGACGTCGACGTCGGCCCGCTGTTCCAGACGCCGGAGGAGGGCGCCCGCCAGGCCATCGAGAACGACGTCCACATCGTCGGCGTCTCCAGCCAGGCGGCCGGCCACAAGACCCTGGTGCCCCAGCTCATCGATGCGCTGAAGACCCAGGGCGCCGACGACATTATCGTGGTCTGCGGCGGCGTCATCCCGCCCCAGGACTACGACTTCCTGATGAAGTCCGGCGTCTCGGCCATCTACGGCCCGGGCTCCAACATCCCCCACGCCGCTAGCGAAATCCTCGGCATCGTTCAGCAGCGCCGCAAGGCGGCCTGAGGTTTATCCCCTTCACCCCGGCCCTCTCCCCGCAGTCTTTCGAAAAGAGGGGGAGAGGGAGTCGTTCGCCTCTGTTTCCCTCGGCCCTTCGGGGAGAGGGAGGGGCCCGCCCTCGATGAAGAGAGTGGGCGGGAGGGTGAGGGGGTGACCCCGATCCGCCGCCGGGCCATAAAACGGGATCGCCGCGACGGTTCATGTGTCACCCTCGGACTTGATCCGAGGGTCCACTGTGCTGGCGTCTCGGCTTGCCGGAGCCATGGATGCTCGGGTCAAGCCCGAGCATGACAATGCTGTAGCGGCTGCCTGCGGTGTTTGCTCCCCTCACACAGCTCCGGCCCTTCGCGACTCCAGGGGGTTCGATCTTCGATCTCACCAAGCCTGCGCAACCCTCTCCCACAAGGGGAGAGGGGTAAGTCTGCAGGGGCGAGGCGCCCTTTGCTCCCCCTCCCCCTTGATGGGAGAGGGATGGGGTGGGGCCACAGATGGTCGGCGTGGAGTCACCCGCCCGACAGAGTGTTGGGCAATCGGCCCCGCGGTCTATATTCTGGAGCGCAGGAGAGAAAATGCGTGCCACAACCATAGAGCCGGGGCAGAAGGCGACCCTCGGCCAACTGAAGGTTCTGACCAACCTTCTGCCCTACCTCTGGCCCGAGGGGCGGGCGGATCTTAAGACCCGCGTCATCTTGGCGCTGGTGCTGCTGGTCTGCGCCAAGGTCGCCACGGTCACGGTGCCGCTGGTTCTGCGCGAGGCGGTCGATGCCCTGACGGCGGAGGACGGCAGCAACCTGATCCTCGTGCTGCCGCTCGGCCTCCTGCTCGCCTACGGCTCCGTGCGGGTGGCGGCGCTGGCCTTCGGCGAGCTGCGCGATGCCCTCTTCGCCCGCGTGGCGCAGAACGCGGTCCGGCGGGTGGCGCTGGCCACCTTCCGCCATATCCACGCCCTCTCCCTGCGCTTTCACCTGGAACGCCAGACCGGCGGCCTCAGCCGCGCCATCGACCGCGGCACCAAGGGCATCGAGTTCCTGCTGTTCTTCACAGCCTTCTCGGTGATCCCGACGCTGATCGAGATCGCGCTGGCCTGTGGCATCCTCTGGGCGCTCTTCGACTGGCGCTTTGCCGTCATTCCCCTGGTCACCATCGCCGGCTTCGTGGTCTTCACCTTCAAGGTGACGGAGTGGCGCATCGAAATCCGCAAGCGCATGAACGATGCGGACAACGACGCCAACACCAAGTCCATCGACAGCCTCTTGAACTACGAGACGGTAAAGTATTTCGGAAACGAGGGGCACGAGGCATCGCGCTACGACGTCGCGCTGGCGGGCTACGAGAAGGCCTCCATCAAGAGCCGCACCTCCCTCTCGCTCCTGAATGTCGGCCAGTCGATCATCATTGCCATCGGCATCACCCTGCTGATGATCCTGGCCGCGCAGGGGGTCGTGGCCGGAACCATGACGGTGGGCGACTTCGTCATGGTGAACGCCTACCTGCTGCAGCTCGCCATGCCGCTGAACTTCCTCGGCACCGTCTACCGCGAGATCAAGCAGTCGCTGATCGACCTGGAGACCATGTTCAAGCTGCTGAAGTCCGACGCCGAGGTGACCGACAAGCCGGGCGCGCCGGGCCTTGCGCTTCAGGGCGGCGAAGTGGTCTTCGACCATGTGAGCTTCGGCTACGATCCGCGCCGGCCGATCCTGAAGGACGTCAGCTTCACCGTGAAGGCCGGCGACACCGTGGCCATCGTCGGGCCCTCGGGCGCCGGCAAGTCGACGATCTCGCGCATTCTCTTCCGCTTCTACGACGTGCTGGAGGGCTCGGTGAAGATCGACGGCCAGGATCTGCGCGATGTCACGCAGGACAGCCTGCGCGCGGCCATCGGCATCGTCCCCCAGGACACGGTGCTGTTCAACGATACCGTCGGCTATAATGTGGCCTACGGCCGGCCGGAGGCGAGCGAGGAGGAGATGGTGGAGGCGGCGAAGCTGGCGCAGATCCACGACTTCGTCGAAGGCCTGCCCGACGGCTATGCCACCACCGTGGGCGAGCGCGGCCTGAAGCTCTCCGGCGGCGAGAAGCAGCGCGTCGCCATTGCGCGGACCATCCTGAAGGGCCCGCAGATCCTGCTCTTCGACGAGGCCACCTCGGCGCTGGACACCAAGACCGAGCGGGAGATCCAGGCGAGCCTGAAGGAGGTTTCCCGTGATCGGACCACATTGGTGATCGCCCACCGCCTCTCCACCGTGGTGGAGGCCGACGAGATCCTGGTCCTCGAACAGGGCCGCATCGTCGAGCGCGGCAGGCACGAGGCCCTGCTCGCCCAGCACGGCGTCTACGCCCAGATGTGGGCCCGCCAGCAGGCCGCGCGCTCCGAGGACGAAAGCGGCGACAAGCAGGCCGAGACCGCGGCGGAGTAACCGGACTTCTCGCGTGGTCGTTGTTTTCGGTTGTCACCCTCGGGCTTGACCCGAGGGTCCATTGTTCTGTTTTCGAGTCTGCCAGACCCATGGATGCTCGGGTCAAGCCCGAGCATGACGATGTTTCTTTACCTGCTTGCAGCGGAAAAACCAAAGTCCCCTCACCCAGCTTCGGCTAGGCTCGCCAAGCCTGCGCAACCCTCTCCCGCGCTGGGGAGAGGGTTTCCTTATTGTCCCTGTCCCCTGGTGGGAGAGGGAGGGGCCCGCGCCGAGATAGAGAGTGGGGCGGGAGGGTGAGGGGGACGCCGTTCGCCTATCCCGGCAGCACGAAGACCTGGCGGGCGAGGTCGCTTTTGAGGATGGACGTGTCGTAGCGGGCGGTGAGGATCTCTTTTTCGAAGAGGTCGGGGTTGGCTTCGGCGAAGGCCTCCCAGGAGAGGGCGCCGCCGCTCTCCGCGCGGCGCTGGTTGATCAGCGCCATGAAGGCCACGGTGATGGTCTCGTGGTAGAGCCCGGCCTTGCCGATGCTCTCGGCGTAGGCGGTGATGAGCGCGCGCATGCGCTCCAGCGCCGCGCCGAAGCTGTCCGCCTCGCCGAGCACCAGGTAGGCGGCGCGCACGTGGCCGCGGTGATCGAAGGCCTCGATCGGCAGGCTGCAGTCCGCCAGGCGGCGCAAAAAGTCTTCATCGGTCATGGGATCGGGTCCTTCACGGGAGTCCTTCACTGGGGGTCTTCCTTCAGCGTGTGGCTGTCGGCGGCGGTGAGGTCCAGGCCGTAGACCCGCTTCAGGTCCTCGACGGCCTTGAGGGTGTCGGCATCGAAGGGCGCCTTGCCCTCGAAGGCATGGAGGACGATCCCCTCCAGGAGGTCGCCCAGGCTCATGTCCTTCAATTCGGCCAGGCCCTTCAGGACCTTCAGCAGGCGCCTTTCCAGCCGCACGCCGGTCTGCACGCGTTCGATCATGGTTGCTGTCTCGAATGTTATCTATGTACCAATGTACCTATTTTCAAGCGCGGTGTCCAGGGCGGGCAACGGCTCCCCCTCACCCAGCTTCGGCTAGGCTCGGCTGAAAGCCTCGCCAAGCCTGCGCAACCCTCTCCCACCAGGGGAGAGGGTCTTTCGGAGGGGTTGCATCGGTTCCCTCTCCCCTCGTGGGAGAGGGAGGGGCCCGCGCCCGAAATAGAAACTGGGCGGGAGGGTGAGGGGGCCTTTGCGCCATGCCCCCGCCCGCGCTAGCCTTCTCCCATGACCCCCGCCTTCACCCATCTGGCGCTGCACGTGCGCGACCTGGAGGCCTGCATCGCCTTCTACCGCGACTACTGCGGCATGAAGACGGTGCACGAGCGCGACGATAATGGCGCCAAGGGAGAGGGGCGCGTGGTCTGGCTGGCGGAGCCGGGGCGCGAGAGCGACTTCATCATCGTGCTGCTGCCCGGCGGGCCCGGGCGCGACCAGGCGGAGGGCGACTTCAGCCATTTCGGCTTCGCGCTGGAGAGCAAGGCGGCGGTGGACGCCATCGCCCAGAGGGCCGAGGCCGCCGGCTGCCTCGCCTGGGCGCCGCGCCAGGAGCCCTATCCCGTCGGCTATTACTGCGGCCTGAAGGACCCGGACGGCAACTTCGTCGAGTTCAGCTACGGCCAGCCGCTCGGGCCCGGCGCCGCGGAGCGCGGGGCGCCTTAGGCCAAGTCCATGCAACGTCCCCGCTTGTCACCCTCGGACTTGTTCCGAGGGTCCATGGTGCTGCTTCCCGGGTCTGCCCGAGAAATGGATGCTCGGGACAAGCCCGAGCATGACGGAAAGAACAGTTTGCTCCCTTTGCGGCGTGATCGATCAATGACGTACGCACAAGAACGGCGCTGCGGCAGTGTCGGGTAAGGGGCTTGCCTTCCCGCCCCTCGACGGCCCATAAGCGGGGCATGACGGATGCCTTTTTCGTGAAAGCCGCCGATCTGGCCGGGCAGGTGCGCGCCGGCGACCGCCGGGCGCTGGCCCGCGCCATCACCCTGATCGAATCGACCAAGATCGATCACCTGGGGGAGGGGGAGGCGCTGCTGGAGGCCCTGCTGCCCCACAGCGGCAGCTCGGTGCGGGTCGGCATCTCCGGCGTGCCGGGGGTCGGCAAGTCGACCTTCATTGAGCGCCTCGGCCTGGATCTCGTCGGCGCCGGCCACAAGGTGGCGGTGCTGGCGGTCGACCCCTCCTCGCGGGTCAGCGGCGGCTCGATCCTGGGCGACAAGACCCGCATGGAGGAGCTCTCCCGCCATCCGGCGGCCTTCATCCGCCCCTCGCCCACCGGCGGCACCCTGGGCGGCGTCGCCCGGCGCACCCGCGAGGCGATGCTGATCTGCGAGGCCGCGGGCTTCGATGTGGTGATCGTCGAGACCGTGGGCGTCGGCCAATCGGAGACCGCGGTGGCGGAGATGGTGGACATCTTCCTGCTGCTGCTGCTGCCCGGCGGCGGCGACGAACTGCAGGGCATCAAGAAGGGCATCGTCGAACTGGCCGACGTGGTGGTGGTGAACAAGGCCGACGGCGACCTGGCCGCGGCGGCGGAGCGGGCGGCGGCGGAATACCACGCGGCGCTTGGCCTCCTGCGCGCGCCCAACCCCAACTGGCGCCCGCCGGTGCTGCGCTGCTCGGCCCTCACCGGCGCCGGCATTGCCGAGGTCTGGGAGACCGTGCAGGAGCATAAGGCAGTCATGGAGGCCAACGGCGCCCGCGCTGCCAAACGCTCCGCCCAGGCCGGTGCCTGGATGTGGAGCGAGGTGCGTGAGGGGCTGTTGCGGGAGTTCCGCGAGCATCCGGAGGTCTCCGCCGCCCTCGCCGACCTGGAGGCCGAGGTCCGCGCCGGCCAGACCCCGCCGACCGCCGCCGCCCGGCGCCTGATCCGCCTGTTTCTGGGGAAATAGGCGAAAAGTCCTAGAGAAGGCTCTTGCCTGCTCTTTGGCACGCGGAAAGCGGGTCCCCCTCACCCAGCTCCGGCTAGGTTCACTATGCTCACCAAGCCTGCGCAACCCTCTCCCGCCAGGGGAGAGGGTTTTTGTCGTTTGGCGCCCCTTGGGTTCCCTCTCCACTGGTGGGAGAGGGAGGGGCCCGCGCCAGTGAGAGAATGGGGCGGGAGGGTGAGGGGGAGAAACCCCGGCTTTCGGCTTGACTGCCCGGCGGTGCTGCCTTAGAACCTGCGGCGCACCGGGCGGCCTGCCGCCCGGTAACCTTTTTCTGACAGCCTTGGGATGACCATCATGGCACGACGGTGCGATTTCACCGGCAAGGGCGTTCAGGCCGGCAACAACGTGAGCCACGCCAACAACAAGACGCGCCGGCGTTTCCTGCCGAACCTGCAGGAGACCAGCCTGTTGAGCGACGCGCTGGGCACCACGGTGCAGCTGCGCCTCTCCACCCGCGCCATCCGCACCATCGAAAAGCGCGGCGGCATCGACGCCTACCTGCTCTCGACCAGCTCGGAAAAGCTCGGCAAGCGCGCCCGCGATCTGAAGCGCCAGATCAAGAAGGCCCTGGAGAAAAAGGCGGCTTAACCGCCCAAACTTTCAGGTTCTTTGGCAGAGGCCCGCTTCGGCGGGCCTTTTCGTTTGGCGGACACCAGACGGTCGGCCAGGTGGGCCCCGCCCTTCGAGACGGGCCTCCGGCCCTCCTCAGGGTAAGGTATTATCGGGCCTCATGATGAGGAGGCCGCGTCCCGGCCTTCAATCCTCTCCGCTGTCGCTGGGGCTGGTGATCAGCACCAGTTGGCGCAAGGCCTCGTCCCAGAAGGCCACATCCACCGCCACGCCATGACGCTGGGCCTGATGGCGGAAGCGGACGATCCGCTCGAAGGGGTGGGGCAGCAGCACGGCGGCCATGACGGCGGCGCTGAGCGGGCGTTCGCTGAGGCCGAGGGGGCGGCTGTCGCGCGCAGCATTCTCGCCGCGCAGCCGGTCCAGGAACTCCGCGTCGCTCATCGGCGGCTGCGCCCCCGACGTGTTCGCATTCGACGCGTCCGGCGGCGTCGCAGCCTCGACGAAAAGCGCCACTACGGTTGCCCCCGACACCGCCTCTGGATGGCCGTCCTTCCGCGTTCCGTCGGATGGTCCGAAATCCTCGCTCATGTTCCCTGTCCCCGATGTGCGGCCTTGCGGTCTGCCCACGCGGTGAGAAGCGCAAGCATTGGATTCGATTTTAGAGGCAAGGAGCAGAAGAGAGAACTGTTCGTGATTGTAAAAACTTTCGAAAAGGGAGCTTATTTTTTTCGAAAAACAAAACTCACTTTATATCTTAAAAACTGTGCTTGATTTGGTGGTGTAAAACCACTTGCGCTTGCCACGAGCTGTCGGCATTTCTCGCAGAGGATGATTACGGGAGAACAGTGCCGCGCGGCGCGCGCCCTTTTGCGTTGGAGCCAAAGTGACTTGGCGGAGCGCACCAGCATAAGCACCGTGACCATCCGCAATTTCGAGCTGGGGCGGAGCGTTCTGAAGGAAAGCACCGCGCGCCTCGTGCGGTTCACTTTTCAGGACGCCGGCGTGGTCTTTCTGGATCCCGACGACGAAGGTCCGGGCGCCCGACTCGCCAAGCCGGTCGACTGAATCTTTCCCGCCGCCTCACTGTGCCTCAGACAACTCGAACTGCACGATGAGGGTGCGCTGCAGGGCGTTGAAGTTGTCGTCGGAGAGCAGGGTGAGGCGGGTGGCGCCCGCCGGTGTCTGGTGCACGGCAAGGCCTTCGAAGTTGTCGACGGTGAGCGGCAGGCGCAGCTCGGCGATCTCCGTGCCGGTCAGCACAGCGCCGGGCGCAATCGCCGCCGCCGGTATCAGGCGCAGCCGGATGCCGACGCCGCCCAGCAGCGTGAAGCGCCGCTCCAGCAGCATGACATCCCCGCCGGGCAGCAGGGCCGCCCCGGTGGGCCGGAACAGCCCCACCGGCTTCAGCGCCAGTTCGGTCCATCCTCTCCCCTGTTCCCAGAGATAGACGGCGTAGTTCTCAGGCCCGTTGGCGGCGGAGGCCGCCTGGCTCTCGGTGAAGGCCAGCAGCCGCCCGTCGGCCAGGGCCACCAGGGCCTCGACACCGGAGTTGAGGGCAGCGGCGGAGAGGCGCGGCGGCGCTGCGAGCGATTGTGGGCGGGCGTTGAGATCGTTTCCCGCCGGAAACAGCCTGATGCGGTGGTCGCGTTCGTAGCCGACCACCAGGCCGCCACCGTCCGGCAGGCGGGTCAGGGCTTCGGCATCCTGGCGCCGCTTGCCCTGCAGGACTGCGCCGTCGACGCCTCGCAGATGCCCGAAGCGCGTCGCCGTCATGCCGGAAAGCTGCCCGGCGCCGTCGTAGCTGAGGGTCGCGCTCAGCCAGCGCCCGCTGTCGCTGACGGCCAGGATTTCCCGGCCCGCAGGGTCGATCGCCAGGTCCGACAGCCCGCCGAAGTCCCGGTCGTCGGCGGTGACCACGAGGCCGCCGCGCCAGACCAGCGCGCCGATCCTCTGCTGGGCCTTGTCTTCCGGGTTCAGCGGCAGGGCGCGGACGCTGAGGCCCAGGGTGCCGGATGCGCCCTCCGATGCGCCCTCCGCCGGGCGCGTCAGCGGCGGCGCCAGAACGGCGACGAAGAGCGCGCTCAGGACGGGTGTGATCAGGGCGAGGGCGATCAGCAGGGCCGCGGGGCCGGAACGCAGATGTCTCACACGCAATCGCTTCCTCGTCTGCTGCGCGGCCCGCGCCGCCGAACATCCGGGCCATCAAAAGGCCGCGAGCGCCGCTCGCCGGGCGCCGGCTCTCGATCTATAGTCCCAGCGCTCTATATCGCTTTTCGGGTAACCGCGGCCAGATCAAGCTCTACAGCCGTAACTGGCTAAGTCCGGATCTGGGCGATTTCATGATCGATCGAGGGAGAACAGACATGCCATCCGTCGCGCGCCGTAACGTGCTGACCTCTCTGGCGGGCATTCCGCTGGCAACCATTCTGGCCAACCCGCAGCTGGCGCGGGCCGCGGCTATGGGCCTGGAGGAGGTCTCCATCACCACCGCGGGCGGCCGCGAGGTCACTGCCTCCCTGGCGCTGCCGGAGACCACGCCGGCGCCGACCATCGTGGTGATCCACGAGTGGTGGGGCCTGAACGACCAGATCAAGACGGTGGCGGCGGAGTACGCCAAGGAAGGTTTCGTCGCGCTGGCGGTCGATCTCTACGGCGGCCAGCTGGCCGACGACCCGGACGGCGCCCGCGCCCTCATGCAGGCCACCGATGCGGAGGAGGCGAGCGACAGCCTGACCTCCTGGATCGCCTGGCTGAAGCAGCACCCCAACAGCACCGGCAAGGTCGGCACCGTCGGCTTCTGTTTCGGCGGCGGCTGGTCGCTGAACGCCTCCATCGCCGCGCCGGTGGACGCCACCGTCGTTTACTACGGCCGGGTCAACCGCCCGGCGGAGGATCTGAAGAGCCTGGCCGGGCCGGTCCTCGGCCACTTCGGCACCGAGGACGCCTTCATCAACGAGGCCATGGTCGGCGGCTTCGAGGCGGAGATGGCCAAGGCCGGCAAGACCTTCGAGAACCACTGGTACGTGGCCAACCACGCCTTCGCCAACCCCTCCTCGGCGCGCTACGACGAGGAGGACGCGGCGCTGGCCTGGAGCCGCACCCTGACGTTCTTCAAGAAGCACCTGGGGTAACTCCCCCCTCACCCCGGCCCTCTCCTCTCAACTTTTGAAATGAGGGGGGAGAGGGGGAACAAAAAAGCCCTCTCCCCAGCGGGGAGAGGGAGGGGCCCACGTGAGTGGGAGGGTGAGGGGGCACGCACACACTGCTGTCATGCCCGGGCTTGTCCCGGGCATCCATGGCGTGGCGAGACAGGGCCTTCGGAACCGCCATTCGGGATGCTGATGCATGGACCCTCGGGACAAGCCCGAGGGTGACATTCGAGGCTCAAGTTCGGGAGGCGGAAGTGGCGCCCGACTGTATTCGGCGGCGCCAAGCAGGTCCTACCGGCCAGCAGCGCGGCGGCGGCGCGGGGCGGGGTGGGTCATGGCGGGGCCCTCTTCGTCGAAGAGTTCGGCCAGTTTCTCCATCACCGTGCCGCCGAGCTGTTCGGCATCGACGATGGTCACGGCCCGGCGGTAGTAGCGGGTCACGTCGTGGCCGATGCCGATGGCCAGCAGTTCCACCGGCGAGCGGTTCTCGATGTAGCCGATCACGTCGCGCAGGTGGCGCTCCAGGTAGTTGCCCGGGTTCACCGAGAGGGTTGAGTCGTCCACCGGCGCGCCGTCGGAAATCACCATCAGGATGCGCCGCTGTTCCGGCCGCCCGATCAGACGGTTATGGGCCCAGAGCAGGGCCTCGCCGTCGATATTCTCTTTCAGAATCCCTTCGCGCAGCATCAGCCCCAGGTTCTTGCGCGCGCGCCGCCAGGGGGCGTCGGCGGGTTTGTAGACGATGTGGCGCAGGTCGTTGAGCCGGCCCGGCGTCGGCGGCTTGCCGGCGGCGATCCAGCGCTCGCGGGACTGGCCGCCCTTCCACATGCGCGTCGTGAAGCCGAGGATCTCCACCTTGACGCCGCAACGCTCCAGGGTGCGGGCGAGGATGTCGGCGCTCATGGCCGCCACGGTGATGGGCCGCCCGCGCATGGAACCGGAGTTGTCGATCAGCAGGCTCACCACGGTGTCGCGGAAATCCGTGTCGCGCTCCTGCTTGTAGCTGAGCGAGTGCATGGGGTTCACCACCACACGGGCGAGGCGCGCAGTGTCGAGAATGCCTTCTTCCAGGTTGAAGTCCCAGGCGCGGGTCTGCTTGGCCAGCAGGCGGCGCTGCAGGCGGTTGGCGAGGCGCGCAATCACGCCCTGCAGGTGGGCGAGCTGCTGGTCGAGAAGCTGGCGCAGGCGGGTCAGCTCGTCGGGGTCGCAAAGCTCGTCGGCCTCGATGATCTCGTCGAAGTCCTGGGTGAAGGCGCGGTAGGCCTCGCTGTCCGGGGCGTTCTGGCCAAAGAGTTCGGGAAGTTGGCCCGGCCGGCCCGGATCGTCCTCGCCCTCGCCCTCCATCATCTCGGCGTCGGACTCGGCGGTCTGCGGATCGCTGGTCTCCGCTTCGCTGCCGTCGCTGTCCTCGCCGTCCAGGGTGGTCGGCGTTTCCGCCGACTCGTCGCCGTCGGTCTGGGTGCCGCTGTCGTCCTGCTCGCTCTCGTCCTGCTGCTGCTGGTCCTCGTCGTCGTCCTGCTCTAATTCGTCTTCCAGGCCGATGTCGATATCCAGGTGGCTCAGCATGTCGCGCACCTTCTCGGCGAAGGTCGCCTGGTCATCGGCGCGGGACGCCAGTTCGGCAATGTCCTGAATGACCTCCGGCCCCAGCACCGGGCGCCAGAGGTCGACCAGCGCCCGCGCGGCCGGCGGCGGCGGCATGCCGGTCATGGCTTCGCGGGCCAGCAGGCGCAGCGCCTCGCAGAGCGGTGCGTCGTCCCGGCTGGCGGCGCGGTTGAGGCCGCGGTTGCGGTACTGCTCGGTGAGTGCGGCGTCCAGGTTCTGGGCGACGCCGCACATGCGCCGCATGCCCAGCGCCTCGCAGCGTGCCTGTTCGACGGCATCGAAGATCTCCCGTGCTTCCTGCGCGCGCGGCCGGCTGGAGGCATGCAGGCTGCCGTCGTGATGGCGCAGGCGCAGGGCGGCGGCATCGGCCTCCCCGCGGACCAGGGCGGCGTCCTCCGCCGGCAGGTTGCGCGCCGGCAGGGTCACCTTCACTTCCTTGCCGACGAGCCCCTGGCCACGTGGCGCGAAGTTGACGTTGACGTCGTCGCGCTCGGCAATGGCACGCACCGTCGACGCGGTGGTGCGCCGGAAGAGGTCGAGCGGATTTTCCGGTTGGCTCATGGGCTAATCCGAACTTCGTTCGCTTCTACGGCACCGGCCCGCTCCCCCTCCCGGCCACCCATAGGATACTGGTGCTGGGTGGCCGGGAGGGGGAGCGGGCTGGAACCGTCTCGACGCAAGTCGAACATCATCTACGACAGCGTCGCCTTCACCCCGGACTCCGGCAGGTCGCTGCCGAAACAGCGCTGGTAGTATTCGGCAACGACGGGCCGTTCGATCTCGTCGCACTTGTTCAGGAAGGTGACCCGGAAGGCAAAGCCGACGTCGTCGAAGATCTTGGCGTTCTCCGCCCAGGTGATCACCGTCCGTGGGCTCATAACGGTGGAGATGTCACCATTCACGAAGCCGCTGCGCGTGAGGTCGGCGAGGGAGACCATGGCGGCGATGCTCTCGCGCCCCTCGGCGGAGTCGTAGTCCGGGCACTTCGACAGCACGATGTCGGTTTCCTCGTCGTGCGGCAGATAGTTCAGAGTGGCGACGATGTTCCAGCGGTCCATCTGGCCCTGGTTGATCTGCTGGGTGCCGTGGTAGAGGCCGGTGGTGTCGCCCAGGCCGATGGTGTTGGTGGTGGCGAAAAGGCGAAAGGCCGGATGCGGGCGGATGACCCGGTTCTGGTCCAGCAGGGTCAGCTTGCCCTCCACCTCCAGCACGCGCTGGATGACGAACATCACGTCCGGGCGCCCGGCGTCGTACTCGTCGAAGACCAGAGCCGTCGGGCGCTGCAGCGCCCAGGGCAGCAGGCCCTCGCGGAATTCGGTCACCTGCTTGCCGTCCTTCAGCACGATGGCGTCCTTGCCGACGAGGTCGATACGGCTGATGTGGCTGTCCAGGTTGATGCGGATGCAGGGCCAGTTGAGGCGCGCGGAGACCTGCTCGATGTGGGTCGACTTGCCGGTGCCGTGATAGCCCTGGATCATGACACGGCGGTTGTGGGCAAAGCCGGCCAGGATCGCCATCGTGGTGTCGTGGTCGAAGCGGTAGGACTCGTCGACGTCGGGCACATAGTCGCTGGCCTGGCTATAGGCCGGTACCTGGATATCGCTGTCGATGCCGAAAGTCTGCCGCACCGAGACTTCGATATCCGGACCCTGCTCCGGCATGTCGCCGCCCAGGGCCGTGGGGTCTGCAGTCGCCATGAATTAGGAATTCCGTCGTTCAGTCATGAGAATAAAGGTGGGGGGTCGGACCTGCGCCCCCTCTGTTGAACATCACTAGAAGGCGGCCTTCAAGTCCGAATACGCCAAGTTTATGATTTTTAGCCGTTCTTCCGCCGCGCTGTCGCCGCCGTTGCGGTCCGGATGCAGCTCTTTGGCCAGTGCCTTGTAGCGGGCCTTGACCTCCTCCAGGGTGGCGTTGGGCCCCAGGTTGAGCGCCGCCAGCGCCCTGGCCGGCTTGCTGTTGGGCGGAAAGCGGCCGCTTCGGGCTGCGGTCTCGGCGGCTTCCTCGGCGAAAAAGCCGAAGTCGTCGCGGAACTGGCCCGCGGCCGTGCCGTTGCGCTGTTTTTCGCGCCCGGAGAACGGCCAGGACGGACGCTGCCATACGGCATCGCGGCGGCGGATCGCCTCGATCGACTCTTCGCTCAGATCCTTGAAGTAGTCCCAGGCCTGGTTGTATTCGCGCACGTGCTCCAGGCAGAACCAGTAGTAGCTGTTGAGCGATTCGCGCGAGCGCGGGGCGCGGTGCAGGCCCTCGGCCTCGCAGCCCGGCCGGTCGCAGCGGCGCTGCCCTGTATCGCCGCTGTCTTGGTGCCCGAAAGCGCTGTTTTTGCCCGGTTGGATCATCACGCGAAGTATGAAGATGGCGTCATCGCGGCGCAAGGCAAGGCAGGGTTGCCGAGTTAGCGGTTGCCTTGCTTCGCGGCCGTTTCCGGGCGCTCCGGCAGGTTGACCAGGGCCATGCCGCCGACGATGAGGGCAAGCCCGCCGATCAGGGTTGCAGTCATGGCCTCGCCCAGGACGAGGGCCGAGGACAGCACGCCGACCACCGGCACCGCCAGGAAGGACAGCGCGGTGGTGATCGCCGGCAGGGCCCGGGTCACGGCAACCGAGGCCCAGAAGCAAAAGGCCGTTGCAACAGGCCCGTTGTAGATGAGCGCGCCCAGCATCTCCGGCGTCCAGGCGACCGTGCCCCAGTCCTCCCGCAGCCAGGAGAGGATCGTCAGGGGCGGGACGGCGATCAGCATCTGCCAGGGGGCAAGCTGCAGGGGCGAGGACTCCCAGTCGTGGGCCCGCACGTGCAGGATGCCGACGGACCAGGCCAGGGCGGCGCCCAGCAGGTAGGTATTGCCGATCAGCGTCTGGCGGTCGCCCCAGTCGAAGCCCAGAGGATTGAACAGAACCGCGACGCCGCCGAGCCCGAGCGCCAGGCCGAAGAGCTTACGGCCGTTCAGCACCTCTCCCAGCAGCCAGACCGCGGCCGGGGTGACCCACAGCGGCGTGGTGTAGGCCAGGATGGCCGAGCGCCCGGCATCGACGTAGAGCAGGCCAAAGTTGATGAGGGCGACGAAGCCGATCATCTGCACCACGCCGATGGACAGCACCACCGGTAGGTCGCGGCGCGTCGGCAGGGAGAGCCGCCCGAGCGCCGCCAGCAGGACGAAGAAGCAGAGCACGCCCAGGATCATGCGGGCTGCGGCGAACCACAGCGGCGGCATGAACTCCAGCCCGACCTTGATGATCGGCCAGTTGGCGCCCCAGAGCACCACGAGAGCCAGCAGCAGCAGCCGGGCGGCCGTGGGGCTGAGGGGAGCAGAATTGAGCGGGCTGTCGGACATGGCGCCAGGTTGACCGGAAACGCAGGTTGACTGGGAGCGGGCGCCACCACACCTTCAGGACGTTATATCACCTGAAGGAGCGGGCCCTTGGCTGTTGCAGAGACTATCGAGCGGAAACTGACGGCGGCTCTGGAACCGCAACGTCTGAGGATCGTTGATGACTCGGAAAAGCACAAGGGCCATGCCGGCTACCGCGAGGGCGGCGAGACCCACTTCCGCGTCGAGGTGGTTTCCGAAAGCTTCGCAGGGCTGAGCCGGGTTGCGCGGCAACGCAGGGTCTACGAGATTCTCCAGGCGGAAATCGATGCCGGCCTCCATGCCTTGCAACTGAAGACCCTGACGCCGGCGGAAGACGCGGCGAACCCGGGCCGCCGGCGGCGGGACGGCTAGGGCTCCCGCTTTTTCGCCAGGAGCGGCACGAAGCGCAGCAGGAACAACGCAAAGCCGCCCGTCCAGGCTGCCGCTGCGAGATGCAGCAGAAGCATGGGGTCGGCCGTCCAGTCCGCGGCGATGCGCGCGGCGGCGGAGAGAAAGACCAGCCCGAAGGCTATCGTCGTGGCACGGTCGGCGGTGAGCGCCCGGCCGGAGTGGCCCAGGCTGGCGCGGGTCATCACGGCCAGGGTCATGAGGCCGATGCCGCCGGCGCCCAGGGCATGGAGGGCCTGCTGCGGCAGCACCAGTGCCGGCATCGCAACAGAAAGCGCAAGCAGCGCAAAACCCAGCGGCAGCCAGACATAAGCCAGGTGCAGCACCAGCAGCAGCGGCTCCGCCATCGTTGCAGCGCCGCGCCAGCGGGCCAGACGCCAGAGGTTCGCGGCGGCGGCGCCCGACAGCAACACGGCTGCCGGCAGTTCTTCGGGCCAAACCACCCACACGGCGAGGGCTGCCAGGCTCAGCGCGAGCACGATCTTGTCGCCGCGCCCGAAGGGCGCCGGCAGGGCGGCGGTGCCGCGCTTGTTCAGCCAGTTGGTGGTGAAGCTGGGGATGATGCGTCCGCCGATGAGCAGGATCATCATCGCCGCGGTGGCGAAGCCGAGCCGCAGGCCGGCCTCGGCCGGACCCAGCAGATACAGGATCTGCGCGACGGCGAGGGTTGTCACCAGCAGGCAGACCGGCAGGTTGCGGCGGTTGCCGGCGGCGGCCACCTCGCGCCAGACCACCGCGGCCAGCACCGGCAGGAAGATGAGGGCCACGGCAGTCCCGACCATACCCTCGGCATCGATCAGCATTGCGATGCGCCCGGCCACCCAGAGGCCGAAGAGGGCCATCAGCGGGCCGCCGGCAATGGGCAGGCGCCCGGTCCAGTTCGGCACGGCGGTCAGCAGAAAGCCCGCCAGGGCGGCCCCCAGATAGCCGAACAGCATCTCGTGGCTGTGCCAGGCCAGCGGGTCGGGAACGCCGGGCAGGCTGAGGGCGCCGATGAACTGCAGCATCCACAGCGGCAGCGCCGTCACCGCCAACAGACCGGCGGCCAGGAAGAAAGGCCGGAAACCCTGGGAAAACAGAAAGACGCCGGTCCGGCTGTTTCGGGCGCGACGCGATGTCGCTGCCTTCCGCAGGTTCTGCGGTTTGCCGTCTTCATTCGGCTTTGCTAGTGCTGCGGTCATGATTGCTGATGGTCGGCAGCGGCCATCGCAAAGTCAATCGGCCGGATTGCCGCATGGCTCATGCTGGCGCGCCGCAGCCGTCCGGGAGCCGCAAAACAGCATCGAAGACCGAGTGCTCATGATTGAATTCGCCATAGCCATCCTGGTGTTCCTCGGCGCCCACGTTCTGCCGGCGGCGACAGGACTGCGCGGTGTCCTGATCGAACGCATCGGGCGCCGGCTCTATGTCGCGGCCTACTCGCTGGTATCGCTGGCCACCATTGCCTGGGTCATCATCGCGGCCGGCAAGGCACCCTACATGGAACTCTGGCCGCCCGGCGCGACGGCGGCCCGCGTCACCTTCCTGGCGATGATACCGGCTTCGCTGCTGTTCGCCGGCGCGGTCCTGCGGCCCAATCCGCTGTCGGTTTCCTTCCGCGGCGGCATGACCGATCCGCAAAGCCCGGGCCTGCTGGCGCTGACCCGCCATCCGATCCTCTGGGCATTCTCTTTCTGGGCGGCTGGGCACCTTGTGGCCAACGGCGACGTGGTCTCGGTGGTGCTCTTCGGGGCGCTGGCCGTCTTCAGCCTGATGGGCATGCGGCGTCTGGAGAAGCGCGCCCGTCAACGTCTCTCCGCTGAGGACTTCGAAGCGGCCATGGCGGTGGCCGGGAGTGGTCTCGCTGCCCGCCTGCGCCGCGCCGCGAGCCTGCGCACGGGCCTGGAATTACTCGCCGGGCTCCTGCTTTACGGGTTCTTCCTTCATGTCCACGAAGCCGTCATTGGCGTCGACCCGCTGGCCGCTTTCTGAGGAGCGGACGGCGGGCGCATCGGTCCCGGTATAGAATGCCGGCCAGGATTTCCTGACGATGTCGCCGTCGCTGCGAAAGGCGTAGCAGGTGTCGATCAGACCCGGCTTCTCGCCTGATTTGCGCGCGTTGGCCCGCCGTGCCCGGACCGGGTAGAGGGTCTGAAACGCGACGGTGGCCATGGCGCCCAGCATTTCGATCAGATGGGTGCAGCCATCGGCGGCGCCGATCTGCTTGCGCACCTGCTGGCGCCAGCCGGCCTTGATCTGGCAGCCGATGATGCGCTTGAAGTTCGGTGCCACGGCGGTGCAGACGGCAAAGGGGCTGTCGTCGGTAACCGCTTCGATATCGTGAACCACGAAGTCCTCGTCGATGGTCAGCCGGATCGACATGTCGTGCAGCGCTTCGCCCGGCCGGATCTCGCCGCGGTAGTCGTTGTCGAAGGCGTAGGTCTTGGTATCGACGATGCGCCCTTCGATGTCCCACAGTCCGTCGCTGCGCTGATAGCCTTGAAAATCGTAGGTGCGATTGTGCAGCTTGGTCCGTTCCACCGGGGGCGGGCTCAGGGGCATGGCGGGCTCAGGGGCATGGCGGTCTTCCGCGACGGCTGTTTCCAACAGGACCCGTGACTATAGAACCGGAACCCGGCGCGTCAACCGAGCGCGCCTGCCCCGTGAATTTAGACATGATCGCCGCAATTTCGCCTTGGAAGCGAACCTGCCGCGCCCGTATGGCGCCTTAAACCGCTGTCACAACGGCGTTCGGCACAGACGGGTATCCCGCCGCCGGCCCCTGTCCTGCCCGCTGCGTGAACTGTGATTCGAACTCGGGGGACCGACGATGGAAAAGGACAAGACCCTGCCCGGCTTTTTTGCGCGCAACGCCGCCCTGTTGAAGATCGCCCTGCTGGGGCTTCTGGTGCTGGTCATGACGGTGCCGCTGGAATACGTCTGGTCGGTGATCCAGGAGCGGGCCTATCTGAGCCGGGCCGTGGAACGGGAACTGGGCGAGAGCTGGGGGCGGGCGCAGACCATCGCAGGTCCTGTCCTGATCCTGCCCATCGAAGAGCCGCAGACCGTCAAGGTGCGCGCGCCCGGCTGGACCGCGGCGCAGCCCGTTTACGTCGAAGAGCAGAAGTGGCACCGCCGCCACCTCTACATCCTGCCGGAGGAGCAAGGCGTCTCCGCGACCCTTGCCAGCCAGACGCGCAAGCGCGGCATCTACGAAGCCCTGCTCTATACCGTGGCGTCCGAAACCTGGGGCGCGTTCCGCCTTCCCGCCGCAACCGCGCTGCCGGTGAAGCAGGATGCACGCCTGCTGTGGGACCAGGCGCGGCTTCTCGTACACATCGCCGATCTCCGCGGCAGCGCCAATGCGCCGCAACTGCAGTGGGGGGACCGGCGTCTCCCCTTCGACGTCCGCAGCGAGCCGCTGCTTGGCGGCGGCGACAGCGGGCTTTCCTGGATCGAGGCACCGCTGCCGAGACTCGCGGCCGGCGCCGGGCCTCTGACCTTTTCGCTCCAGGTCGACCTGAAGGGCAGCGGGGCCCTGCGCTTCGTTCCCCTTGGACGCTCCAGCGAGATTGCCCTGTCGGGCGACTGGCCCCACCCCAGCTTTGCCGGGGTGAACCTGCCGACGGCCAGCACGGTCGAGGCTGCAGGCTTCTCCGCCGCCTGGCAGGTCTCTCACCTTGCCCGCGGCCTGCCCCAGGTTCTGCGTGACGACAACGGCGGCACGGCGGCGCTCTTGCGGCAGATCACCTCCGGCGGTGTCGAGACGCGTCTGGTGAACCCGGTCGACTTCTATCTGAAGAGCGAGCGTTCTGTGAAATACGGGCTGCTCTTTGTCATCGTCACCTTCGGCACCCTGTTCACCTTCGAAGCGCTGGGGCGGCGCCGCCTGCATGCCGTGCAGTACCTCATGGTGGGGGCGGCGCTGACCCTCTTTTTCCTGCTGCAGCTTTCCCTGGCCGAAGTCGTCGGCTTTGCCGCCGCCTACGGCCTTGCCGCCCTGGCCTGCGTCGCCCTTGTCACGCTCTATGCCGCCAAGATCACGACCAGCCGCGCGCGGGGCCTGCTGCTCGGCGGGCTGCTGGCCGGCATCTACGGCTACCTCTTCATCACCCTGCAGTCAGAGGACCACGCGCTTCTGATGGGCAGCGTTCTGCTGCTGGTGCTCCTGGCGGCGGCCATGTACGTGACCCGCAACTTCGACTGGTACGCTCTCGGCCAGCGCATGACGCAGACGGCCGTGGAAGGGGAGGAGACGCGCAAGGCCGAGGACGCCGCGGGCGCAACCTAGCGACCCTTCGCGCGGCGGCCACCCGACTCAAAGCCCGGCGCCGGGGTCCCCCGGGCGCCGGCCTTGCGTCTCGCTGTCTTCCTGCCGGTCTTCGCGTGAGAAGGGCGTCAGCCGGTGCCGTAGCCGGTGTCGAAGATGAAGGCTTCGCGCTGCTGGAGGTCCTCCTCCAGTTCGCGCTTTACGGCGGCATAGAGATCGCGGATCGAAACGATTCCGATCACCTTGCCGGTGTCGACCACAGGAAGGTGGCGATAGCCAGAGGCACGCATCCGCTCGAGGACGTGGAGGGCGATGTCGTCTGGGCCGACCGTATCCGGGTTTGGTGTCATGACCGACTCCAGCCGGGTGTTCTCCGGATTCAGGCCCTGCGCCACCACACGGGTCAGCACGTCGCGCTCCGTAAAAATACCTTCCAGGTTCTCGGCCGTACCCACCAGGACCGCGCCGATGTGCCGTTCGGTCATCTTGCGCGTCGCGTCACGGACCGTGGTGCTTGCCGGCAGCACTTCGATGCGCTGCTTGTTGACGATATCAGGAACAACCTTGCGCTGCATGTATTCCTCCCGCCTGCACGTTGATGGCCGGGCGACCTTTTGGTCTTTTCTTGGGACCAATTGTGAAGGCGCACGGCGAACGCGTCAAGCAATGGGCTGAATCCAGGCTGTGACCGGCGGAAAGCCTCGGCTTCCCGAGCCTCTGCCCCGAGCCCCCGGAGCCGCTCTGGGGCTACCCGCTATGCTGGCAAGCGGCCACCCGTCGAGATTGCGCTGGGCCTTAGGTTTAGAGCGGATCCACATGTTCTGACGCAAACACGAAAGTGTTTCCGTCCAAGCATGATCCGCTCTAGGCCGTGCCGTCGGGCCGGGCGGGGGCACGGTGCGGCTCCGCTTCCGGCGCCTCGGTCTTTTTTACCCCGGCCTCCGGTACCCCGGCTTCCGGCGGCTGGGTGATGCGGATCGAGGTGACCTGGTTGCGCTTGCGCCCCAGGATCTCGAAGTTCAGCCCGTGGAAGGTGAAGACCTGGCCGATCTCCGGGATGCGGCGGGCCTCATGCAGGACCAGGCCGGCGATGGTCGAAGCCTCCTCGTCGGGCAGGCGCCATTCGAAGCGGCGGTTCAGGTCGCGCAGGGTGACCTTGCCTTCGACGATGAAGCTGCCGGCCCGCTCCATCTGCACGCCTTCCATCTCGATGTCGTGCTCGTCGGAGATGTCGCCGACGATCTCCTCGAGAATGTCCTCGAGGGTCACGATGCCGAGCACCTCGCCGTATTCGTCGACGACGATGGCGAAGTGCTCGTGGCGGCTGCGGAAGGCCTGAAGCTGCGAAAGCAGGTCTGTGGTTTCCGGGATGAACCAGGCGTCGTTGGCGATGTCCACGATGTCGAGGCCGTCCAGCTTGTTGTCGGCGGCCTGGACGGCCCGCAGCAGCGCCTTGGCGTGCAGCACGCCGACGATGTTGTCCGGGTCGTCGCGCCACAGCGGCAGGCGGGTGTAGGGGCTGGACAGCACCTCCTCGACGATCCGGGCCGGCGGCTGGTCGATGTCGATGGAGACCATTTCCTTGCGGTGAACCATGATCTCTTCGACCCAGACGTCGCCGAGGTCGAGGATCGAACGCAGCATCTCGCGTTCATGCTTTTCTTCTTCGCCTTCGCCCTCGCCCTGGTGCAGATCGATGGCACCGCGGAGCTGTTCCTCGATGGCTTCGGAGGTCAGCGTGTGACGCACCTCGATACCGAAAGAAGAAAGCGCAGAGCGGACGATCACCTGGATCGCCACGGAGATCGGCTTCAGTATCGTGACGATCACGCTGAGGATCGGCGCCACGTTCAAGGCGGCCCGATCGGCATTCTGCAGGGCGTAGGTCTTGGGCAGCACCTCGGCGAAGATCAGCACCATCAGGGTCATGCCGAGCGTTGCGTAGACCACGCCGGCCTCGCCGAAGAGGGCGATCAGCACGCTGGTGGCCAGCGCCGAAGCCAGGATGTTCACCAGGTTGTTGCCCAGCAGGATCGCGCCGATCAGGTGCTCCTTTTCCAGCCAGAGCTCGTCGACCAGATAGGCTCGCCGGTTGCCGGACTGGGCCAGATTGTGCATCCGCGGCCGCGAAGCCGCGGTCAGCGCGGTTTCCGATCCGGAGAAGAATGCCGAAATGGCCAGCAGCACCAGAATGGCGCCGAGGGTGATGGCAATGTCCATGTCCATTGTTTGTCTGTTGTGGTGTGGGGTTGATGGGCCGTGCGGTCTGGCGGGCGGGTCTCGCTGGATCTCGCTGGGGGGCTAGCTGCCCAGGGTCGCGCGCGACGTCATGTCCGCCGCGGTGTTTTCTTTGGCCAGTTGGTCGGATTGGTCGATGGCGTTGGTGAGCAGCGCCATCACTTCGTCGTTGCCCACATCTTTCTCTATGTAGGCATCGCCGATGCCCCGCGCCAGGATGAAGTTGATAGTGCCCTTGTGAACCTTCTTGTCGCGGCTCATGTGCTCCATCAGGCGGGCCGCGTCCCAATGCCTTGGCGAGAGGTCGGCAAAGCCGGTGGGCAGGCCGACGGCGGCCAGGTGGCGGCGCAGCCGGTCCGCGTCCTCCGGCGGGCAGTGCCCGCGCTGGACCGAAAGATCGAAGGCCATCACCATGCCGACGGCAACCGCCTCGCCGTGAAGCAGCTCGCCGCCGTAGCCGGTCTCCGCCTCCAGGGCATGGCCGAAGGTATGGCCGAGATTGAGCAGCGCCCGGCGTCCGCCCTCGCGCTCGTCGGCGGCCACCACCTCGGCCTTGCAGGCGCAGCTGCGCAGCACCGCGGTCTCGAGTGCCGCCCGGTTGCCCTCGATCAGGTCGGCGCCGTGCGACTCCAGCCAGGCAAAGAACGCCGCATCCTGGATCAGCCCGTACTTCACCACCTCGGCATAGCCGGCCAGCATCTCGCGGCGCGGCAGGGTGGTGAGGATCGAGGTGTCCGCCAGCACCAGGCGTGGTTGGTAGAAGGCGCCGATCAGGTTCTTGCCGTGGCGGCTGTTGATGCCGGTCTTGCCGCCGACGGAGCTGTCGACCTGGGCCAGAAGGCTGGTGGGGATCTGCACGAAATCGAGCCCGCGCAGGGTGACGGCCGCGGCAAAGCCGGCCAGATCGCCGATGACGCCGCCGCCCAACGCGATCAGCGTCGTGCTCCGCTCGACCTTCATCTCCAGGAGACGGTCCAGCAGCGCGCCCAGTTGATCCCAGGACTTGCTGGCATCGCCCGGCGGCAGGGTGATGGTTTCGTGCTGCAGGCCGGCGTCGCCCAGCGCGCGCTCCAGGCGTGCCAGATGCAGCTCGGCCAGATGGTTGTCGGTGACGACCACCACGCGCGGGCTCTTCAGCAGCGGTTGCATCAGCCGTCCTGCCTCGGCCAGCACCGTGGTGCCGACGAGGATGTCGTAGCTGCGCGCGCCAAGCTCGACGGTGAGACTCTGGTGGCTGGTCACAGCGCGGCGCTCCGCCCCTTGTTGGCGTGCGAACCGCTGCGGCCTTCCTTGCCGGCGTAGGCGCGCAGCCCCTCGATCACCCGTCCCAGGGTGACTTCCGGCGGTCCGTCGACGGAATCGACCGTGACGTCGGCCTCGGCGTAGACCGGGTAGCGCAGCGCGATGAGGTCGCTCAGGATCTGCCGCGGGTCGCCGCGTTTCAGCAGCGGGCGGTTGTTGCGCCGCGCGGTCCGCCGCAGCAGCAGATCCAGATCGGCCCGCAGCCAGACGGAGGTTGCGCGTTCGTGGATCAGCTTGCGGGTCTCCGGGTCCATGAAGGCGCCGCCGCCGGTCGCCAGGACCATGGTCGGCTGGTTCAGCAGGCGCGCGATCACGCGCCGCTCGCCGGCGCGGAAGGCGTCTTCGCCGTGTTCTTCGAAGATGTCCTCAATCGAGCATCCGGCAGCCGCCTCGATCTCCTTGTCGGCATCGATAAAGGGCAGGTCCAGGGCCGCGGCGAGGTTGCGGCCGATGCAGGACTTGCCGGCCCCCATCAGGCCGACGAAGACGATGGTGCGGGGGACCGCCAGCCCGTCCCCTGCCGAGGCGCTGCCTTTCGCCGACACATTGTCTTTCGAGGTCGAGCCGTTTGAATCTGAGCGAGCCAAGCGTCTGCCAATCGTTGTCCGGGTCGGGCCATCTTTGCCGCCCCTGGGTCGCGCCCGGCGCCGCAATCGCCCCTCGGGCGATCATTGCCAGGGGTGTAGACCCTAGGTAAACTGCCGCCTTCGCGCCAGATTCGGACCTTACCATAGAATCTTCGGGGCGGTGCAAGTAGTACGGTCGCAGCCCATTTGGGGGCCCTCTGGAGGCGTCCGAAGTTGGGCGTTTCAAGTCTCGCGTTCAATGTCTGGCGTTTTCAGCCGCAAGCAAGTGAATTGATGAAAAAGACCAGCCTCATCGCCCTGATCGTTCTCGCCGGGCTCATCGTCTCCGGCGGTTTCTTTCTTCTGACCTGGGATATACCGCCCCCTTCGGCGCCGGTCGAGAAGGTCCTTCCCGATGAACGTTTCCCGCGCTGAGGGCGCCTGCCGCCGCCGCGCTTTGCCGTGGCGGCCCGTGCCGGCAATCAGCCGCAGTGCAATCAGCCGTAGTGTGAGGTCCTTGTCCGGGGCCGCCGCTCTGGCCGTGCTGACGGGGATGCTGTCGATCGCGCCGCTGGCCGCGCAGGATCGGCCGGAGGGGCCGATCAGCCTCTTCCCGCCCACCGTAGTTGCCCCGGAAGGCCCGGACGCGCCGCAGAGTGGGACGCCGCCGGCTGTACCTTCCGCGCCGGCCCCTGTCGAGGCGGCGCCGGAGACGCCTCAGTACGAAGGCATCCAGGTCGACCGCCTGCAGGAACTCGACACGGAGTCCCTCGGCATCCTGGAGGCGGATTCCGGCGGGCTCGGCGTCGATGCCTGGGCGGGCAGCGAGCGCGCCCTTATCGCCGCGCTGATCCGCAGCTTGCCGGGCGACCCGGCGTCGCCGACGCTGAGAGCGCTGACCACGCGTCTGCTGCTCAGCAACGCCCGCGCGCCCGGGTCTTCGGGAGGCGGCGCGCCGGCGGGCGGGCCGACACTGGCCGATGCGGTGGCTGGTGCCCAGGGGGGCCTGGACGGCGGGTTTTTACGGCTGCGGGCGGAACGGCTGCATGCCATGGGCGAGTTGGCGGGCCTCAACCGTCTGCTCTCCATCGTCCCGCAGCGGGCCGAGGATTCCTGGCTGGCCCAGGCGCGGGTCGAGGGTCTGCTTCTTGCCGGCCGGGACCAGGAAGCCTGCAGCCAGGCGCGCAGCGCGGTCGCGCGCTTTGCGGGCGCGGCCTACTGGGGCCAGGCCCTGGTGTTCTGCCAGCTCCTGGCCGAGCAGCGCGATCAGGCTTTCCTGGGGCTCGATCTGCTGCGCGAGGAGCATCCGGACGCCGACCCGGTGTTCTACGCCCTCAGCAACCTTTTCATCGGCGGCACGGTGGCCCCGCCGGCACCCGAGGATCTGACGCCCCTGACCCTCGCGATGCTGCGCCTTGGGAAGGGAACGCCGCCGGAAGGACTGGCGGAGCGGGCCTCGCCCCTTCTGCTGCACGGAATTGCAGCGCTGGACAGCGCCGCGCCGGCGGACAGGGCCGGCGCCGCCGAGCGACTGGTGCAGGCCGCGGTCCTGCCGGGCAACGCCCTGGCGGAAGCCTACGACGCCGTACCCTTCGAGACCTCCGATCTGGCCGACCCGCTGGTCCGCGCCGAAGCCCTGGGCGGGGTGCGCGGGCGGGCGCTGCTGGTGCATGCCGCCGGGCGCGAGACCCTTGCCCAGACCAAGGCCGAGTACCTGCAGGCCGCCCTTCTGGCCGCCGAGCGGGACGGGCGCGGCTTCGCCATGGCACGGGCGGTGCAGGCGCAGCTGGAGCAGGTGGCGCCGGCTGTGGAACTCGCCTGGTTTGCCGGCACGGCGGCGCGCAGTCTTTACCGGGTCGGCGGTTTCGAGCGCGCCGGCGCCTGGGCGGCGGTGCTGCGGCTCGACGGCGCCAAGAACCCGGAGTCCCTGGCGGCCTTCGCGGCGCTGAAGCCGCTCACGCGCCTGGCCGGCGGGACCGATCCGATTGCACTGCGCCCGATCACTTCCGGGGAGGGCGCGGAGGACCCGGAGGCTGGCGAACGGCTGCTGACAGCCATGATGCTGTCGCGGGCGCTTGGTCAGGACGAGGGGGCCTGGCCGGGGGTCGCCGAGGGCGCGCAGTCAGCCGACGCTGTTATCGCCGATGAACCCCTGGACGAAGAGCCGCTGGAGCGGCTGACCACCCTGCTGGCATTGAGCGACGCGGCGGCGGCCGGGCGCAGCGGCGAGGCTGTGCTGCTCGCCAGCCATGCGCTGGGCGACGAATCGTTAGCCGAGCGCCACCCCCTGGCACTCGCCTATGCCGTCTCCGCGCTGCGGTCCGTCGGGCTCGGCGGGGATGCCCGGGCCCTGGCCCTGGAGGCGGCGCTCGACGCCGGGCTCTAGAGCCGCGATGCCGGTCCGGCGTCCGCCTCCGCCGATACCGCAGCTGGAGCCTTTCCTGGAGATGCTGGCTGCCGAACGCGGCGCGGCCGCCAACACGCTGGAGGCCTACCGGCGTGACCTGGAGAGTTACGCGGCCTTTCTGCAGCGCCGCCGTAGGCGGCCGGAGACGGCGGAAGCCGACGACCTTCGGGCCTTTCTCTCGCAGCTGGCCAAGGCCGGCATGGCGCCGCGCACCGCGGCCCGCCGGCTCTCGGCGCTGCGTCAGTTCTATCGCTTTCTGCTGAGCGAGGGACTGCGGGGCGACGACCCGAGCGCGGCGGTCGACTCGCCCCGCCAGGGCCGCGCCCTTCCCAAGGTGCTCAGCGAGGCCGAGGTCGAGACCCTTCTGACGACCGCCCAGAGCCGGCAGGATGCCGAGGGCCTGCGTCTGGCCGCCCTGGTCGAACTGCTCTATGCCACCGGCCTTCGGGTCTCCGAACTGGTCGGGCTGCGCCTTGCCGCCACCCAGCGCGACCAGCGCCTGCTCATCGTCCGCGGCAAGGGCAACAAGGAGCGCATGGTGCCGCTGAGCGACGCCGCAAGGCGCAGCCTCGCCGCCTACCTGGAGGTGCGCGACGGTTTTCTTCCGAAGGTGGGGGGAGGCACAGGCGCGCGCCGCGCGCCCTCGCCCTGGCTGTTTCCGTCGCGCGGGGCCAGCGGCCACATCACCCGTCACCGCGTCGGCCAGCTGTTGAAGGACCTCGCCCGTGCCGCGCAGGTGGATGCGGCGAAGGTCTCCCCCCATGTCCTCCGTCACGCCTTCGCCAGCCATTTGCTGGACCACGGTGCCGACCTGCGCTCCCTGCAGAAGATGCTGGGGCATGCGGATATCTCGACCACCCAGATTTACACCCACGTTCTCAACGAGCGGCTCAAGTCGCTGGTTCAGACTCATCATCCGCTGGCCCAACTGCCTGCAAAGGACGTGTCGCGCTGAGCGTTGGATGCAGCGAACGCTGCACCGCCCCTGTCCTGCCGCCGAAGTCGGCAGGAAAAGCGCCATGTTCCGGTTGACAAGAGCAAGTGGTATGACCAGTTTGCCCAGCGTGCGCGATCGGCTGCCGCGGATAGGGTCTCGCCTTGTCTCCTGCGCGTCTGCCGAGTGTTGATGACCGCCCGGAGTCCGCAGGACCGGACTCCATAGGGGCCAGATCCACCAGGGGAACGTCCATGAGCTTTACCATTGTCGAACAGGCGCCGGCGCGCCTGAACCGCAGCGAACTTGCCGTGCCGGGCAGCAATCCGAAGCTGTTCAAGAAAGCTGCGGAGTCAGAGGCCGATGTGATCTTCCTGGATCTCGAAGACGCCGTGGCGCCGGACGACAAGGTCCAGGCACGCAAGAACATCATCAAGGCCCTGAACGAGGTCGACTGGGGCAACAAGACCATGTCGGTGCGCATCAACGGCCTCGACACCCATTACATGTACCGCGATGTTATCGACATCATCGAGCAGGGTGGCGAGCGCCTCGACCTCTTCATGATCCCGAAGGCGGGCACTGCTGCCGACATCTATGCCGTCGACATGCTGGTCAGCCAGGCCGAAGAGGCGGTCGGGCGCAAAAAGCGGATCGGCTTCGAGATGATCATCGAAACCGCACTGGGCATGGCCAATGTCGACGAGATCGCCAAGGCCTCGACGCGCAACGAGAGCCTTCACTTCGGCGTGGCCGACTATGCCGCTTCGACCAAGGCGCGGACCACGGTCATCGGCGGCCCCAACGAACTCTATGGCGTCCTGACCGATCCCGACGAGGCGGGCGAGCGGCTCTATCACTGGGGCGACATGTGGCATTACGCCATCGCCCGCATGGTGGTTGCGGCGCGGGCCGCCGGGCTGCGGCCCATCGACGGGCCTTTCGGAGATTTCTCGGATCCCGAGGGCTTCCGTGCCCAGGCCAACCGCGCCGCGGTGTTGGGCTGCGAGGGCAAGTGGGCCATCCATCCCAGTCAGATCGGCTTGGCCAACGAGGTCAACAGCCCCTCCAAGGCCGAGGTCGACAAGGCCAAGCGCATCCTGAAGGCCATGCGCCAGGCCCAGAAAGAGGGCAAAGGCGCCGTTTCCCTCGACGGGCGCCTCATCGATATCGCCTCCATCAAGCAGGCCGAAGTGATGGTGAAGAAGGCCCGGCAGATCGCCAAGGGCTGAGGCTTACGCGGGCGCTGCAGGCCCGCGAGAGGTCCGAAGTTTCGAGGCCGGCGCCCTGAGGGCGCCGGCCTCTTCGATTCTGGTTCAGGCGCCCCGGATTCAGGCGCATCAGGCTTTATTTCCCCGGCCCAGACGATTATTTAGGGGTGCAAGCGCGGCAAACGGGCCGGACTCAACCAAAAGAGCGCGGCTGGAAGGCCCGGAGCGAAAGCGTGCCAGCCGTTGGCCGCTGTGCTAGACAGGATCTCATGCATAACTTTCTCGACTTCGAAAAACCCATCGCAGAACTCGAAGGCAAGATCGAGGAACTGCGGCATCTCTCCGACGATGGCGAGATCAACATCGCCGAAGAAGTCGAGAAGCTTCAGGGCAAGGTCGACCGGCTGCTGCGCCAGACCTACGGCAAGCTTTCGGCCTGGCAAAAGACCCAGGTCGCCCGCCATCCCGACCGTCCCCATTTCGGCGACTACATCGCCGCCCTGGTGGAAGACTTCACGCCGCTGTCCGGCGACCGGCTGTTTGCCGAAGACAAGGCCATCGTCGGCGGCTTGGGGCGGTTCCGCGGTTACTCCGTCGTGGTCATCGGGCACGAGAAGGGCTCGGACATCAATTCGCGCGTCACCCACAACTTCGGCATGGCGCGGCCGGAGGGTTACCGCAAGGCGCAGCGCCTGATGCGCATGGCGGCGCGCTTCGGCCTGCCGGTGATCACCCTGGTCGACACCGCCGGGGCCTATCCCGGCGTCGGGGCGGAGGAGCGCGGCCAGGCCGAGGCCATCGCCCGTTCCATCGAGGTCTGCCTTGACGTCGAGGTGCCCCTGCTGTCGGTGATCATCGGCGAGGGTGGCTCCGGCGGCGCCATTGCGCTGGCCGCGGCCAACCGCATCTTCATGCTGGAACACTCGATCTACTCGGTGATCTCGCCGGAAGGCTGCGCGTCGATCCTCTGGCGCTCGTCCGAGCAGGCGCAGGAAGCCGCCGAGGCCTTGCGCCTGACGGCCCAGGACCTGCAGCGCCTGGGTGTGATCGACGAGATCATTCCCGAGCCCCTGGGCGGGGCGCACCGCGGCGGCGAAAGCACCATCACCGCGGTCGGCGACAAGCTGGAGGAAGGCATTCGCGAGTTGCTGCGCGAAAGCGGACCGCACCTGAAGCAGCGCCGGCGCGAAAAGTTTCTGGAAATGGGTCAGAAGGGCCTCGGGTAAGCCTGACGCCCCCGTCTTTTCTCCGGCCGTCTTTTCTCCGGCCGTCTTTTTCTCCGGCCCTCTTTTCGCGGCACCACCAACGTGCGGGTGCCGATCTTCACGTTTTAAAAGCCGACCCTGCTTTCAAAGCCGACCCTGCTTTCAAGCCCGACTCTGCTTTCAAGGCCTACTCTGGCGCAACCGCCAGGGGTAGTCCTGCGCGTGGCAGGCGGTAGGTCTAAGTGATTCGACTAGGAAATCATTCAATACGTATACATAGGAACCTACCACTGCAATTTGCCCCAGAAGGAGTCTTGTAACCTCAGGGCGTTGGGGCTCTATTATGACGAGAACACCGGCGTGCAGGCGTCGGCTCACCGTCAAGCGGCTGGTTTCGGGGGGAACCTGTCAGCGAGGTGGGGAAGGCTCACAACAACAAGAATGGGAGAGCGATTTTATGCTTCTGAAACACTTTAAGCGCGCCTCATTGAGCATCGGCATTGCCCTTGCTCTGGCCGGGACGGCGTCGGCCGAGACGGTCTTGCGCGTCGGCAACATGGGTGAACCCGCGACCCTGGATCCCCATCATGTGGCCGGCGTATGGGAAAACCGGATCATCGGCGACATGTTCCTGGGGCTCACCACGGAAGGCCCTGACGGCAGCGTCGTGCCCGGCGCGGCGGAGAGCTGGACCATCAGCGACGACGGGCTGACCTACACCTTCCAACTGCGCGACCATAGCTGGTCCGACGGCGCGCCGGTCACCGCCGACGACTTCGTCTTTGCCCTGCGCCGCATCCTCTCGCCGGAACTGGCGGCCAAGTACGCCTCGCTGCTCTATCCCATCAAGAACGCCGAAGAGATCAACAACGGCAGCATT
Source organism: Rhodospirillales bacterium BBD 1991-14 (assembly GCA_001657395.1). Classification (GTDB taxonomy): domain Bacteria; phylum Pseudomonadota; class Alphaproteobacteria; order Kiloniellales; family Kiloniellaceae; genus Pelagibius. Next base: position 964,234 of record LYSY01000002.1, read on the forward strand.
GCCGACTCTTCGCTGCTGGGCGCCCGGGCGATCGACGCAAAGACGCTGGAGATCACCCTGGTCGCGCCGACGCCCTACTTCATCGAGCAACTCACCCACTACACGGCCTTCCCGGTGCCCAAGCATCTGGTCGAGGCGCATGGCGACGACTGGATCAAGAAGGACAACATCGCCAGCAACGGCCCTTATGTTCTGGATGAGTGGGTGCCCAACACCCATGTGCGTCTGGTCAAGAACATCGACTTCTACGACGCGTCCAACGTCTCCATCGAGACAGTGGAGTTCTTCCCCTCGGAAGACCGCGGCGCGGTGCAGAAGCGGTTCCGTTCAGGCGAGATCGACATCGCCAAGGACTTCGCCTCCGAGCAGTTCGACTTCCTGAAGAAGAACCTGCCGGACGAGACCCGCGTCGCGCCCTACCTCGGCATCTACTACTACCCCGTCAACTCCAACAAGCCGCCCTTCGACGACAAGCGCGTGCGTCAGGCCCTGTCCATGGCGATCGATCGCAGCGCGATCACCGACAAGGTTCTGAAGACGGGTGAGGTTCCGGCCTACAGCTTCGTGCCGCCGGGCACCGGCAACTACGGCGACCCGGCCTTCGTGAGCTGGATGGAGACGCCCTACAAGGAGCGCGTCGAGACGGCCAAGGCCCTGCTGGCCGAAGCCGGCTACGGTCCCGACAACCCGCTGAAGTTCACGCTGTCGTACAACACCAGCGAAAACCACAAGCGCATCGCCATTGCCGTATCCGCGATGTGGAAGCAGCTGGGCGTGCAGGCCGAACTCTTCAATCAGGAAGTGACGCCGCACTACAACAAGCTGGAGCAGAACGACTTCGACGTGGCGCGGGCCGGCTGGATCGCCGACTACAACGACGCGCAGAACTTCCTTTATCTCCTGGAGACGCGGACCGGCCGCCAGAACTACGGGCGCTATTCGAACCCGGAGTTCGACGAGTTCATGGCCAAGGCTGCCAACACCACCGACATGGACAAGCGTGCGCAGTATCTGCGTTCCGCGGAAGCCATTGCGATGGAAGACCAGCCGGTCATTCCGATCTACTACTATGTGTCCAAGAACCTGGTTTCCAACGACGTGGCCGGTTGGGAACCGAATGTGAAAGACATTCAGCGAACCCGCTATCTGTCGATCAAACCCTGATCGCTGAGGCCCTCCGTCCCCCAGGGGCGGAGGGCCCTTTCGCCGCACACTGACGGATAGGCGGACCGCTTCGACGGCCACGCATCCTCTTTGCTGCGGCGACGACAGGGATCAGGGGAGCTGGTTCCATGTTCGCCTATGCGCTTCGCCGCCTGTTGGTGGCCATACCCACACTCTTCGTCATCATCACGCTGGCGTTTTTCCTGATGCGTCTGGCGCCCGGCGGGCCTTTCGACTCCGACCGGGTCCTGCCGCCGGCCATCGAGAAGAACGTGCTGGCCCACTACAATCTCGACCTGCCCCTCTGGCAGCAGTACCTGAAGTATCTCGGCGGGCTGGTTCAGGGCGATTTCGGCCCCTCCTTCCGGGTCCGCGACTTCTCGGTCGCCGAGCTCATCATGTCGGGTTTTCCCGCCAGTCTGCAGATCGGCGGCACGGCCATCCTGCTGGCGGTGATCATCGGGGTCTCGCTCGGCGCCTTTGCGGCGCTGCGCCAGAACACACTCACCGACTACTCGGTCATGGGTGCGGCGATGGTGGGGATCGCCATACCCAACTTCGTCATGGCGCCGCTTCTGACCCTGGTGCTCGGCGTCTACCTGTCGTGGCTACCGGTCGCCGGCTGGGGCGGTGGCGCACTCGCCAACAAGGTGCTGCCGATTATCGCGCTGGCGCTGCCGCAGATCGCCTACATCTCGCGCCTGACCCGCGGTTCGATGGTCGAGGTGCTGAACGCCAACTTCGTGCGCACCGCCCGCGCCAAGGGCCTGCGCGAGCAGCTGGTGGTGGTGCGCCATGCGTTGAAAGGCGCACTCCTGCCCGTGGTCTCCTACCTCGGCCCGGCGACGGCGGCGGTCATCACCGGCTCTGTCGTGATCGAGACCATCTTCGATATTCCCGGCATCGGCCGCTACTTCATTCAAGGCGCCCTCAGCCGCGACTACACCCTGGTGATGGGCGTGATGATCTTCTACGCCGTGCTCATCATGGTGCTCAACCTGATCGTCGACCTGCTCTACGCGGTGCTCGATCCCAAGGTGAGGTACACGTGATGATCCATACCACTGCCTCCGCCGATGCCATGGCCGGCATGGAAGAACTGGAAGGGCGCTCCCTCTGGCAGGACGCGCGCATCCGTCTCTTCCGCAACAAGGCCGCCGTGGTCTCGATGATCGTCCTGGGCATCATCGCCGTGATGGCGATCCTGGCGCCCTATCTCAGCCCGCATCCCTATGACGAGGTCTACTGGGAGCGCATTCAGGTCGGCCCCGACTTCGAAAACGCGCACTGGTTCGGCACCGACGGCAACGGCCGCGACCTCTTCGTGCGCACGCTCTACGGCGCGCGGGTCTCGCTGATGGTGGGCATCCTCGCCACAACGGTCAGCCTGATCATCGGCGTCACCTACGGTGCCGTGGCCGGCTATGTCGGCGGGCGCGTCGACAACCTGATGATGCGCTTCGTCGACGTGATGTATTCCCTGCCCTTCATGTTCTTCGTCATCCTGCTGATGGTCATCTTCGGGCGGAACATCTTTCTGATCTTCATCGCCCTGGGCGCGGTGGAATGGCTGACCATGGCACGCATCGTGCGCGGCCAGACGCTCTCGGTGAAGCGCAAGGAATTCATCGAGGCGGCGCATGCCGGCGGCGTCTCGAATTTCAAGATCATCTTCCGCCACATCATTCCCAACGTCCTGGGGCCGGTCATCGTCTATATGACGCTCACCATTCCCCAGGTGATCCTGACGGAGAGCTTCATCTCCTTCCTGGGGCTGGGCGTGCAGGAACCGCTGACCTCCTGGGGTGTCCTGATCTCCGAGGGCGCGCGGGTGATGGAGCAGTCGCCCTGGATGCTGATGTTCCCGGCAGTGTTCCTGGCGGTGACGCTCTTTGCCTTCAACTTTATCGGCGACGGTCTGCGCGATGCGCTCGACCCGAAGGATCGGTGAGCATGGATGCGACAAGCAACGCTGCGGGTGCCAAGGTCCTGGAGGTCGCCGGCCTCGACACCCGCTTTGCCACCCCCGACGGGGAGGTGCATGCGGTCAATTCGGTGAGCTTCGACATCGCCGAGGGCGAAAGCGTTGGCGTGGTGGGCGAGTCCGGTTCCGGCAAGACCCAGATCTTCCTCTCGATCATGGGCCTCCTCGCCAAGAACGGCCGCGCCGGTGGATCGGTGCGTTACCGCGGGCAGGAGATTCTGGGCCTGCCGGCCAGCGATCTGAACAAGATCCGCGGCGTCACCATGTCGATGATCTTTCAGGACCCCATGACCTCTCTGAACCCCTTCCTGCGCATCTCCAAGCAGATGAACGAGGTGCTGGTGGAGCACAAGGGCATGAGCGAGGACCAGGCCCGCGCCCGCGGCATCGAACTGCTGGACCGGGTCGGCATTCCCGGCGCCAAGGCGCGCTACGATCTCTACCCGCACGAGTTCTCCGGCGGCATGCGCCAGCGGGTGATGATCGCCATGGCGCTGCTTTGCGAGCCGGACCTGCTGATCGCCGACGAGCCGACGACGGCGCTGGACGTCACCATCCAGGCGCAGATCCTGGACCTTATGGCCGATCTGAAGCGCGACTTCCGCACCTCGATCATCATGATCACCCACGACCTGGGCGTGGTCGCCGGGCTCTGCGACCGCGTGATGGTGATGTATGCCGGGCGGGTCGTGGAAAAGGGCGCCGTGCGCGACATCTACTACCGCCCGCAGCATCCCTATTCCCTCGGTCTGCTCAGTTCCATGCCGCGCCTCGACCAGGCCGGCGCCAGCGAACTCAGCACCATTCCCGGCCAGCCGCCGAACCTGCAGAACCTGCCGGAAGGCTGCGCCTACCAGGACCGCTGTCCCTATGTCTTCGACGCCTGCCGCTCCGTGGAGCCCGAGTTGCACGTCCTCGAGCCGGGCCGCGAAAAGGCCTGCCACCTGACCGGGATGCCGCAAGAGGGAGAGAGCGCAACGCCGGAGCCTCAGCCTGAGACTCAGCCAGGGCCTCAGGAGGTGCGGCCATGAGTACGCCGATCCTCTCCGTGCGCGACCTCAAGGTGCACTTCGACATCCGGGTGGGCGGCGTCCTGGCCGGGCGCTACCAGCCGCTGAAGGCGGTGGATGGGGTCAGCTTCGAACTGAAGCCCGGCGAGACGCTGGGCATCGTCGGCGAATCCGGCTGCGGCAAGTCGACCCTGGGGCGCGCGGTGCTGCAGCTCATCCCGCCGACCGCCGGCAATGTGGTCTGGCTGGGCGACGATCTGGGACACCTCGGCGTCGAAGCCCTGCGTGCCAAGCGCCAGGAAATGCAGATCATCTTCCAGGACCCGCTGGCCAGCCTCAATCCGCGCATGACGGTGGGCGAGATCATCGGCGAGCCGCTGCGCACCTTCGCGCCGGGCATCGGCAAGACGGCGATGAAGGCGCGGGTGAAGGACATGATGGCCAAGGTCGGCCTGCTGCCGCAGATGATCAACCGCTACCCGCACGAGTTCTCCGGCGGCCAGTGCCAGCGCATCGGTATCGCCCGGGCCATGGTGCTGGGGCCGAAGCTGATCATCTGCGACGAGCCGGTCTCGGCCCTCGACGTCTCGATCCAGTCGCAGATCATCAACCTTCTGATGCGCCTGCAGCAGGAGTTCGGCCTCTCCCTGCTGTTCATCAGCCACGATCTCTCGGTGGTGCGCCACATCTCCCACCGCGTCATGGTGCTCTATCTCGGCAAGGTGATGGAAATCGCCGACCGGGCGTCGATCTATGCGGCGCCGCGCCATCCCTACACCCAGGCGCTGATCTCGGCCGTGCCGATCCCCGACCCGGACAAGGAGCGCAACAAGCAGCGCGTGGTCCTGCAGGGCGACCTGCCGTCGCCCATGGCGCCGCCCTCGGGCTGCGTGTTCCGCACCCGCTGTCCCAAGGCGACCGAACTCTGCGCCAGGACGGAGCCGGCGCTGGAAGACGACGGCGCCGCCGACGATCACCTGATCGCCTGCCACCACTGGCGGGAGTGAACGCCCGGCGTAAGCGGCCGCTTCAGGTGGTCAGGTCAGGGTGTCGACGATCATGATGATGCCGAGCAGGAAGACGCCCGCGGAGGCGACGATGACGGCGGCGGCGGACATGTCCTTGATGGCCTTGATGCGCGGGTGACGGCGGCCGTCGACGTGGTCGATGACCCGCTCGATGGCGCTGTTCACCAGTTCGAGCGCCAGCAGCAGTGCAGAGCACAGCAGGGCCAGGGCCCACCACATGGCCGTGGGGTTGAGCACCAGCAAGGTTGTAAGCATGGCCAGGGCCCCCAGCACGTGGTTGCGGAAGCCCGGCTCTTCGCGCCAGGCTGCGCGCAGCCCGTGCAGGGCGACGGTCAAACGGGTCAACTTGATTGCTGTTGTGGCCGGGACTGGCAGGCCGAGTTCTTCGGTGCGTTCACGCGGTTGTTGGTCTTGTTTTGGATCCATGACTGCTACTGATTCTGGAAAGGGTTCTGGAAAGGAATGCTGCGGGTTCGGCGGGAGCCGTCTGCGAAGGTATGATTACGGTCTTGTTAAATAGGTAACACTCCCCGTGATGAAAGGCAGTCGAAAGAGGGCTCGGGCACCTTTGGTTGAGACGTTGCTGAATTGTGACAGTGTGCGATTGCACTTACGGTCGTCCGCTCCCCGCAGGCTAGCGATTCTGTGATGTCGAAGCTGGGTTTAGCCGCTCTGTTTATGGGGCTGTCCCTGGCGCTTGGGCTGATCGCCTGGCAGGGTTTCGGGGACGTCGCCAAGGCGTTGAACCAGGCCGGTTTCCAGCTTCTCTGGCTGGGTCCGGCCTTCGCCCTGCCGCTGGTCCTCTCGGCCTTTGCCTGGGCGGCGATCTTTCCTCCCGGGACACGCCCCGCGCTGTCGCGGCTGCTCCTGGCATCCTGGATTGCCGTCTCGATCAATTGGCTGTTACCGGTGGCCCAGATCGGCGGCGAGATCGCCAAGGCGGCCTGGCTGGCGCGCCGCGCGGGGCCCGCGGCGACCATGGTGGCGGCTACGGTCGTGGATAAGGTGCTGCAGACCGCCGGCCAGGCCCTGGTGGCGCTTGCCGGCGTCGGGCTTGCGCTGGCCCTGGCCGGCGCAAGCGATCTCGTGCCCTTTGCCCTGGTCTTCGCGCTGCTGATGCTCGGGCTGTTGGTCGGCTTCGTCTACGCCCAGCGCCACGGGCTTCTGCAGCGCCTTGCGGGAGCGGCGGAGCGCGCCTTTCTGAAGCGGGCCCTCTCGCGCAGGGACAACCAGGGGCACCCGGACAGCCCGGACGGGGCCGACGGCGGTCTGGCCGGCAGGATCGCGGGCCACACTGCCGACGTCGGCGCCGCTGTCACGCAAATCTGCGCCGCGCCCGGCCCGATGGCAGCCTATCTGGCGCTACGGCTCGCGTCGCGCCTGGTCATGGCCGGCGAGGTCTGGCTGGTGCTGATGCTCCTGGGCCATCCCGTTACCGTCCCGGAGGCCCTGATGATCGAGTGCCTGGCCCAGACCCTGCGCTCGGCGGCCTTTGCCCTGCCTGGGGCCTACGGCGTTCAGGAAGGCGGCTTCATCCTGCTGGGTGCCCTGGTGGGGGTGCCGCCGGATCTGGCGCTGACGGCGTCCCTGGCCAAGCGTCTGCGCGAGTTGCTGGTGGGACTGCCGGGGCTGGCGTTCTACCAACTGAGCGAGGGCCGCCTGCGGGCGCCCGCCTGACCCTGGTCCTTGGCTTGCCCGGCTTGACCAGCCGGGGGGCCGGCCACACACTCCTTTGCTGGACCTCTTTTTCGGCGCGGTAACGCGAGGCAAGGCGCAATGAGCAGGTTGACGGCAGAGCAGGACGCGATCCGCACGAGAGCGCGGCAACTGGCCGAGGCGGTGATCGCCCCCCGCGCGGCGGAGGTCGACCGCCAGGAGGCCTATCCCTGGGACAACTGCCGGGCCCTCCGGGAAGCGGGCTTTTTCGGCATGACCATTCCGCGGGAATACGGCGGCCCCGGCCTCGGCTATCTGGAGGCGACCCTGGTGATCGAGGAGATGGCCAAGGTCTGCGGTGTCACCGGCCGCATCGCCGTCGAGGCCAACATGGGGGCCATCGGTGCGATCATGGCCTACGGCAGCCCGGCCCAGTGCCGCCTGGCGGCCGAGCAGGTGCTGAAGGGCGACAAGCCCGCCATCTGCATCACCGAGCCGGGCGCCGGCTCGGCGGCGACGGAGATGACCACCCGCGCCGACAGGAAAGGCGACCGCTACGTCCTGAACGGCGGCAAGCATTGGATCACCGGCGGCGGCGTGTCGCGGCTCCACCTCATTTTCGCGCGGGTCTTCGAGGACGGTGTCGAGCAGGGCATCGGCGGCTTTATCGTCGTCCGCGATCCGGAAAGTGGCACGCCTCAAGGCCTCACCCTCGGCCGGCGCGAGCCCACCATGGGCCTGCGCGGCATTCCGGAAACCGAGATCCTCTTTCACGACCTGGAGGTGTCCGAAGACATGCTGCTGCGCCCGGACCAGGGGCTGCGCCGTGGCTTCGGGGCCTTGATGGCCGCGTACAACGCACAGCGCGTCGGCGCGGCCACGGTCGCCCTCGGTATCGCCCAGGGCGCCTACGAGGAAGCCCTGGCCTACACCCAGAAGCGCGAGCAGTTCGGCCGGCCGATCTGCGAGTTCCAGGGCCTGCAGTGGATGCTGGCGGACATGGCGACACAGCTGTCTGCCGGCCGTGCCCTGATCCGCCAGGCGACCGACGCCAGCGGCTTTCCCGATGCGCTGGAAGCCGCCCAGGCGAAGGTCTTTGCCTCGGAAATGGCAATCAAGGTCACCAACGACGCCCTGCAGCTTTTCGGCGCCGCCGGCTATTCGCGCAGCAACCCGCTGGAGCGCATGGTCCGCGATGCCCGCATGTTCACCATCGGCGGCGGCACCGCCCAGATCCTGCGCACCATGATCGCCGGGCGCCTGTTGGAGCGGAAACTGCCGCAGACCCGCGACGGCTACCTGAATCTGGCAAGGGCGGGGGAGTAGCGCCATTCATCCTTCGAGACGGCGCTTGCGCGGCTCCTCAGGATGAGGTCCGGAAAAGTGCGCAATGAAGAGGCCTCATCCTGAGGAGGCCCGATAGGGCCGTCTCGAAGGATGAATCGCCAAAGCCCGATCAGTTTAGGCGGCCATGGCAGTGCTTGTATTTCTTGCCGGAGCCGCAGGGGCAGGGGGCATTGCGGGGGGTACGGCCCCAGGTGGCCGGGTCGTTGGGATTGATCTGCGCGGCGGCGGCACGGCTGGCAACCGGCTGCTGGCGCGGCGGTGCGGCCTGTGCCCGAGCGGCGGGTTGGGCGCCGTCCGGGCCGGCTTCGGCGCCGGCGCCCACCAGGGCCACGTCCTGGCGCCCCTCGTGCATCTCCTGTTCCGGCCGCGGCACCACCACCTCTTCCGCAGAGGGGCGCAGTTCGACGCGGCTGAGCAGGCTGATGGTCTCCTCGCGCACCTCCGCCAGCATGTTCTCGAAGAGGTCGAAGGCCTCGCGCTTGTATTCGATCAGCGGGTCGCGCTGGCCGTAGGCGCGCAGCTGCACGCCCTGGCGCAGATGGTCGAGGGACAGCAGGTGGTCCTTCCACTGGCGGTCCAGCACCAGCAGCAGGATCTGCTTTTCCAGGCCGCGCATCATCTCCGGGCCGAAGTTTGCGGTCTTGGCGGCCATGCGCTGGCTGGCCGCAGCGGCGATGCGGTCGTGGATCTCCTGGTCGGCGATGCCCTCTTCGTCGGCCCAGTCCTTGACAGGCAGGTCGAGACCCAGAAGGCGCATGGACTCCTCGTGCAGGCTGTCGATCTGCCACTGCTCGGAATAGGCGTTGGCCGGCACGCAGCGCTCGACCATCGATTTGATGACCTCTTCGCGCATCTCGGTGACGGTGTCGCGCACGTCCTCCGCGCGCATCAGATCCTTGCGCTGCTCGAAGACCACCTTGCGCTGGTCGTTCATGACGTCGTCGTACTTCAGCAGGTACTTGCGCCCCTCGAAGTGGCGCGCCTCGACCTTCTGCTGCGCTTTCTCCAGGGCCTTGTTGACCCAGGCGTGAACGATGGCCTCGCCTTCCTGCAGGCCCAGCTTCTGGAGCATCGAGTCCATGCGGTCGGAGCCGAAGATGCGCATCAGGTCGTCTTCCAGGGAGAGGAAGAACTTGGAAGCGCCGGGGTCGCCCTGGCGCCCGGAGCGGCCGCGCAGCTGGTTGTCGATGCGCCGGCTTTCGTGGCGCTCGCTGGAGATCACGTAGAGCCCGCCGGCATCCAGCGCGACCTGCTTGGCGGCGGCCACCTCTTCCTCGATCTTGGCGATCTTCCTGTCGCGCGCGCCCTCGTCCTGGATCTCGGCAGCCTCCTGGCTGATGCGCATCTCGACATTGCCGCCGAGCTGGATGTCGGTGCCGCGGCCGGCCATGTTGGTGGCGATGGTCACGGCGCCCGGCACCCCGGCCTGGGCGATGATGAAGGCTTCCTGTTCATGGAAGCGCGCGTTCAGCACCTGGTGCTTGATTTTCTCCTTCTTCAGGACCTCGGAGAGCATCTCGGACTTTTCGATGGAGACGGTGCCGACCAGGACCGGCTGCCCGCGCTCCTGGCAGTCGCGGATCTGCTCCAGGATCGCGGTGTGTTTCTCGCTCGCTGTGCGATAGACCTCGTCGTCGTGGTCGACGCGGACCACCTCGACGTTGGTGGGAATCTCGATGACTTCCAGACTGTAGGTTTCTTGGAATTCGGTGGCCTCGGTCATCGCCGTACCGGTCATGCCCGCCAGCTTCGGATAGAGCCGGAAGTAGTTCTGGAAGGTGATGGAGGCGAGGGTCTGGTTCTCCTGCTGGATCTGGACGCCTTCCTTGGCCTCCAGGGCCTGGTGCAGGCCTTCGGAGTAGCGCCGCCCTTCCATCATGCGCCCGGTGAACTCGTCGATGATGACGACCTTGTTGTCCTTGACGATGTAGTCGGTGTCGCGCTGGAAGAGCTGATGGGCGCGCAGCGCCTGGTTGGCGTGATGCAGCAGGCTGACGTTCTGGATGTCGAAGAGGCTGCCGTCCTGAATCATACCGGCTTCGCGCAGCAGCTCTTCCATGTGCTCCGCACCGGTTTCGGTGAAGGTGACGGAGCGGGCCTTTTCGTCCTTTTCGAAGTCGTCCGGCACCAGGTTGGGGATCAGCTTGTTCACGCCGATGTAGGCTTCCGAGGAGTCCTCCGCCGGGCCCGAAATGATCAGCGGCGTACGGGCTTCGTCGATCAGGATCGAGTCGACTTCGTCGACGATGGCGAAGTTGAAGTCGCGCTGGACCATGTCTTCCAGGCGGAACTTCATGTTGTCGCGCAGGTAGTCGAAGCCGAATTCGTTGTTGGTGCCGTAGGTCACGTCGGCGGCGTAGGCGGCCCGGCGCTCCTCCTCGCTGAGGCCGTGGACGATGCAGCCCACCGTCAGGCCCAGAAAGCGGTAGATCTGGCCCATCCACTCGGCATCGCGGCTGGCCAGGTAGTCGTTCACCGTGACCACGTGCACGCCCTTGCCGGCCAGGGCGTTCAGATAGACTGCCAGGGTTGCCACAAGGGTTTTGCCCTCGCCGGTCTTCATCTCGGCGATCTTGCCCTGGTGCAGCACGATGCCGCCGATCAACTGCACGTCGTAGTGGCGCTGGCCCAGGGTGCGCCGTGCCGCCTCGCGCACGGTGGCAAAGGCGTCCGGGGTGATGTCGTCGAGGCTCTCGCCGGCCTCCAGGCGCTGGCGCAGCGCCGCGGTCTGGCCTTTCAGGGTCTCGTCGTCCATGTCCTGGAGCTTGGGCTCCAGGGCATTGATCGCCGTAACGGTGGTGTCGAGGCTTTTTAGAAACCGCTCATTGGCGGTTCCAAACAGCCGCTTGGCGAGCGCGCCGAACATTCAGAATCCTTAAGGCAAAGAGGGGGCCGTGGCCGGATCGTCCGTGAGGTGACACATAGGGCCCTGGCTTCAGGCTGTCAACGATGGCGGCGCGGCCTTCGCCCTCCTCATTCGGGCGCTGTCGGAGGCCCTCTGGGCCCTTGTGATATGGTGCCCGGCGTGCATGATGCGTAGCCATGAAGGTTGGGGACCGATTTTCCGCAAGGCGCCCGGCCGTGGCGCGGCCGAAGCCCTTGGAAAGGGCTGTATTCCGGCGATTCTTGACGGTTTTGTTGCTGACATCAGCCGCCTTGCTCTGGCTTTCGGCGGCGGCTCTGACGGCGCGGCAGGCCACTGCGCAGCAGGCCCCGGCGGAAGGCACCGCCACTTTGCCTCTTGAGCTTCCCGACGGTGAAGCGGACCCGGGGATCGCGCGTCTCGGCGAAGCCCTGCAGCAAATGAAGACACAAAATCCCGTGGTCGCACGGGTCGATGGCCACGAGATCCGCTGGGCCGAGGTGCTGACCTCGGCCGACGACCTGCCGGAGCGCTATCGCGATCAGATCGAGTCGGTGTTCCCGGCCCTGCTGGACCGCCTCGTGGATATCCGGCTTCTGGCGAACGCCGCCCGGGAGCAGGGCGTTGCGGAGGAGAAGGCGGTCCGCAGCAGCCTTATCCGCTACGAAGATAAACTGCTTTCCGGTTTGCTGTTGGAGCGCTATCTCGACGAGGAGGTGACCACCGCGAAGGTCCGCGAGCGCTACGACTCGCTGGTGGCCGTACGGCGCGCCAACCGCGAGATGCGCGCCCGGCACATCCTGGTGGGGACAGAGGAGGAAGCCCGGGACCTCATCGCCGAGCTCGACGCGGGGGCGGTCTTCCCGACGCTGGCGCGGGAGCATTCGATCGGCCCTTCGGCGGACCGCGGCGGCGATCTCGGCTACTTCTTTGCCCGGCGCATGGAGCCGGCCTTTGCCGCGGCCCTCTTGGACCTGGAGCCGGGCGTCTACACGCCAAAGCCGGTGGAAACGGATTTCGGCTGGCATGTGATTCTGCTGGTTGACCGCCGTGATGACGACGTTCCCTCGTTCCTGGACATGCAGGCGCAGCTGCGCCAGGAAGTGACCAAGGAGGCCATCGGCCGTCTGATCGGCAGCCTGCGCCAGCGCGCCGACCTTGAAATGTTTCCCGAAGACGGTGCTGCAGCGGATGACGAAGCCCAGGGCGGCAGCCAGTGAAGCGGGAGCCCGTGATCGGGGAACCTGTAAATCGGGGAGCCTGGAAGACCCGGCTGCCGACCGAAACCCCGCCGCAACAGAGATAAGCCGCTGATCCAGGCCAATTCCGGCCGCGCGGCCCCGCAAGGAGGACCTCCTTATGTTCAGCAAGTTCTTGGCCGCCGTTCTGCTGCTCGGCGGCACGGCCATGGCCGCCCAGCCGCTGTTCGCCCAGAGCGAGGCCGAACAGTCCGGCGCCCAGGCCGAGTCGGCGCCCGCCACGGAAACCATGTCGGACGGGGAGGCCATGCCGGCCGAGGAGATTGCGCCCGCCGCCGATGCAGACAGTGGCCCGGCGGACCCGGTCATCGCCCGGGTCGACGGGGAGGACATCCTGCAGTCGGATCTGGTCGCCTTCATCCAGACGCTGCCGCCGCAGATCCAGGGCCAAGTCGGCTTCCTGATGCCCCAGCTGGTCGAGCAGATGGTGAACAACGCCCTCGTCACCAATGCCGGGCGCAAGGCGGACATGGCCGCGGATGCGGAGGTCATGGCCCGTCTCGCCCAGTTCGAAGACATCATCATCCGCCAGGTCTTCCTTCAGCGCACCATCGACGCGCGGACCACGCCGGAGCGTCTGGACTCGGCCTACCAGGCCTATCTGGAGGAAAACCCGCCGGAACCGGAGCTGGTCGCACGTCACATCCTGGTGGAGACAGAGGACGCCGCGAAGGCGCTGATCGTCGAACTCGACGGCGGCGCCGATTTCGCAACGCTGGCCGAGGAGAACTCCATCGGGCCCAGCAAGGCCAACGGCGGGGAACTGCCGCCCTTCGTTGCCGGCGACATGGTGCCGGAGTTTTCGGAAGCGGCCTTTGCCATGGAGGCGGGCAACCATTCCGCCGCGCCGGTGCAGACCCAGTTCGGGTTCCACATCATCAAGGTGGAGGAGCGGCGCATGACCGAGCCGCCGAGCCAGGAAGCGCTGGAAGCCCAGCTGCGCGAACAGCTTGCGCAGGACGTGGTTCAGGATCTCTATGCCGAACTGCGCGAGCGCGCGGAGGTCGAGGTCCTGCTCGGCCGGACGGCAGAGGAAGAGCCGGCTGCCTCTGAAAGCGAGACGCCGGAGCAGGCGGAACCCGAGGCCGATTCCACGAACCAGTAGGGTTCTCGCAGGGCTCGCCCTGCGCTGCATTCTCCTCAAAGCAAGAAGGACTCTGGAGCCCTGCGTTTGCGATGTTGAAGCGATCTCCCCTGGCACCCAAACGCTTTCCGGCCATGCCGGCGGTGGAGGGCGTCTCCATCGCTACGGCAAAAGCCGGCATCAAGTACCGGTCCCGCACGGACCTGTGCATGATCGCGTTCGATCCCGGCACCACAATCGCCGGTGTCCTCACACGTTCGAAGACTGCTGCGGCGCCGGTCGAGTGGTGCCGAAAGATCCTGTCGCGCGGGCGCGCGCGCGCCATCGTCGTGAACTCCGGCAACGCCAATGCCTTCACCGGCAAACTCGGCAGCGCTTCGGTGGAGCGGATCGTGGCCGCGGCCGCCGACCGGCTGGGCTGCCGGCGCGGCGAGGTTTTCGTCGCCTCCACAGGGGTGATCGGCGAGGCGCTGCCCGACGGGCTGGTGATCGATCGCCTGGCCGGCCTCGCGGACGACCTTGGGCCGGGCCGCTGGCAGGCCGCCGCCGAGGCGATCATGACCACCGATACCTTCCCCAAAGGGGTCGCGCGCAGCTGCGAGATCGGCGGCAAGCCCGTAACCCTCGCCGGCATTGCCAAGGGCTCCGGCATGATCGCCCCGGACATGGCGACCATGCTGGCGTTCGTCACCACCGATGCGCGCCTGCCGGCGCCGTTGCTGCAGAGCCTCCTGTGGCGCAGCGCGGACCGCAGCTTCAACTGCATCACCGTCGACGGCGACACCTCAACCAGCGACACGCTGCTGCTTGCAGCCACCGGAAAGGCGAAGCATCCGAAGATCACCGCTGCAGGAGATCCGCAGCTCAAGGGCTTCAAGGCCGCATTGGAAGACCTGCTTTGCGATCTTGCGCAGCAGGTGGTGCGCGATGGCGAAGGCGCCAGCAAGTTCGTCACCATCACCGTCAGCGGAGCGGCCTCGCGGGCGGCCGCACGCCGCATCGGCCTGGCGATCGGCAACTCACCGCTGGTGAAGACAGCGGTTGCGGGCGAGGATGCGAACTGGGGGCGGATCGTTATGGCCGTGGGCAAGTCCGGCGAGCGCGCAGACCGCGACCGCCTCGCCATCAGGATCGGCGGCGTGGCCGTGGCGGACGCGGGCGAGGTCGTGCCCGGGTATGACGAGGCGCCGGTGGCCGCGCACATGAAGGGCGAGTCCATCGAGATCGCGGTCGATGTCGGTGTCGGGCGCGGGCGGGCCACGGTCTGGACCTGCGACCTGACTCACGGCTACATATCGATCAACGCCGACTATCGGAGCTGAGCTGCTGAGCGACGTCACCAGAGACAAGTTGGAAGATGCATCCCCCGCGAACACGCAAGCGGACCCGCAGGGCTGCTGGGGTGCAGAGGATCGGCAGGACGAGGCCCAGCCGATTCTCCTTGTCGCCGCTGCGGCTCTGATCGATATCGACGGACGGGTGCTGATCGCCGAGCGCCCGGCGGGCCGGTCCATGGCCGGCCTTTGGGAATTCCCGGGCGGAAAGGTCGACGAAGGCGAAACGCCGGAGGCCGCCTTGGTCCGCGAACTGCGGGAGGAACTGGGCATCGACACCCGGCAGAGCTGCCTGGCGCCCGTCGCTTTCGCATCCCACGCCTATGACGACTTTCATCTGCTGATGCCGTTGTTTGCCTGCCGGACCTGGCAGGGCACCGTCCAACCGCAGGAAGGCCAACGCCTCGCCTGGGTGCTGCCGGCGCGCCTGGGCGACTATCCGATGCCGCCGGCTGACGCGCCTCTGGTCGCGTTGCTGCGCGATCTGCTTTAAGTCCTCAAACCAGCGCGGGATCATATGCTTCGGCGAAACCGCAGATGGGTCCCGGCAGAACATGATCCGCGTCAGGCGATATCCGGGACCTGCGCCGCTTGAAGCGGCCGGGCGGTGCGGGACGCGCGACCAGGCAGCGTGAGTTTCGACATTTCCGCGTAGGTCTCGTTAAGACTTGCTACTGATAGTTGCTGTTGGTTAATATCGTTTACCCAGTTCGTTGAACGATATTGTTTAAGAGATTCTTTTGGAGGCGTGTGTCTACTCTCATTAGCCGTAATGTGACGCTCTCGGATCGGCGGACCAGTATTCGTTTGGAACCTGAGATGTGGGATGCTCTGGGTGAAATCTGCACACGGGAATCCCGAAGCCTGCACGATATCTGCAGGCAGGTTGATCGGGAGCGTACGCAGTCCGGCCTGACCGCCGGCGTCCGGGTTTTCATTTTGAGCTACTTTCGCGCTGCCGCCACGGAAGAGGGACACGCCGCCGCGTCCCATGGCAATTCCGCAAAGGTTCCGCCTGACCCCTAGCGCTGGTTCGGGGCGCACGGTTTTGCGCCGAATCGGCCTATCAGTCCGGCTTCGCGATCCGTCCCACCAAGCTGGGCCTGTTCTGCCCTAGCTGTCGTCGGCGCCGCGCGTGCGCCCGCGCCGCGGGGTCGCAGCCTCCCCGGCGGGGACTTCGCGGCTGTCGAGGGCGGCGGCGAGGCGTGCCTTGGCGCTGCCGGGGCGCAGCGCTTTTTGCTGGGATTCGTGGGGACGCCAGCCGGTCAGATAGATGATGTCGAAGACCGCCGGGATCCGGCCGTTGCCGTCGCCGAAGCGTTCCTGGTAGAGCGCGGCGGCGCGCAGCAGGGTTTCGCGCCGCATCGTGCTGCGTCTGCGTTCCTTGCTGGCATTGGATTCGCCCATGCCCCGCAGTTCCTTCATCAAGGCGAGAGCGGAGGGATAGCTGACGGTGATGCTGTCGACATCGCTGACGGGCAGGGCAAAGCCGGCGCGCTGCAGCAGCCCGCCCATGTCGCGCAGGTCGGCAAAGGGCGACACCCGCGGACTGGCGCCGCCTTCGATTTCGACTTCCGCCTCCATCAGTGCGCTGCGCAGCGCCGCAAGACTGTTGCCGCCGATCATGGCTGCGAGGAACAGGCCATCGGGCTTCAGTGCCTGGCCGATCTGCAAAAGCGCCCCAGGCAGGTCGTTCACCCAGTGCAGGCTGAGCAGGGAGACGACGAGGTCGAGGCTGCCGGGGGCCAGCGGCAGGGCCTCCTCGTCGGCCACCAGTGTCGGGCCGCCGTTCGCCGCGGCCAGGCGCGCGAGCGGCAGCGAAAGGTCCGCCTGGATCAGCGTCCCGACTTTGGTGCTGCCGGCGGCGCCGGCCGCCAGAAGGTCGGCGATCACGCCGTGATGACAGCCCAGGTCGAGGGCCAGGGGAAAGTCCCGCGTAATGTCGCTCAGGCGGTCGAGCAGGCGTTCGCCCACCTCGCGCAGCAGAAAATCGTGCTCGGTCAGGGTCGCAGCCGCCCGGTCGCGATGCAGACGCAGGCTGTGCCGATCGAAGACTTCCGGAGAGTCGTTCATTGTCCGCAATATGGCCTCGGCGTGCCCGGAGGAAAAGCCGTGTGCCGCTTGACCGCTCCAGGGCAGGCGGTGAGACTTTGGTCATGCGTAACCACGGCAGCGAGACCGGCACAGACGATTGGCCCGGGGACTACTCGCCCAGGGAGTCGGTCGGGGGTCGGCCTGAGGAGCGGGCGCGCTCCTGGGCTGGGGCTGTCTGGTCAGGGGCCGTCTGGTCAGGGGCTGTCCGGCGCTCCCTGCGGTCCACGATCGACCTGCTGTTGCCGCCGCGCTGCCTGTCGTGCGGTGCGCTGGTTGATCGGCAGGGTGCGCTCTGCGTGCCCTGCTGGTCCGCCATGACCTTTATCGGCGATCCCCAGTGTGCCCGCTGCGGACTGCCGTTCGACCACGATCCGGGCCACAATCAGGACGCAGAGATGCACTGCGGCGCCTGCCTGCGGCAGCCACCGCCCTATGATCGGGCGCGGGCGGTGCTGCGCTACGACGACACCAGCAGGCGCCTTGTGCTGGGCTTCAAGCATGCCGACCGCACCGAAGCGGCCGCCACCTTCGCCGCCTGGATGGCCCGGGCAGCGCCGCAACTGGTTGCCGACAGCGCCGTGATCGCGCCGGTGCCGCTCCACTGGCGCCGTCTTTTCGGGCGGCGCTACAACCAGTCCGCACTGCTCTCCCAGGCGCTGGCTGCGCAGAGCGGGCGGCCGGGCCTGCCGGACCTGCTGGTTCGGCGCCGGGCGACGCCCAGCCAGGGCCGGCTGAGCGCCACGCAGCGCCGGCGCAACGTGGCCGGCGCTTTTGCGGTGCGTGCCAGCCATGCGGAGGTGCTGCGCGGGCGCCGCCTGCTGCTTGTCGACGACGTGATGACCACCGGTGCCACCGTGGGGGCCTGTGCGCGGGCGGCACTTGCGGCGGGGGCGAAGGCGGTCGATGTGGTGGTGCTCGCCCGTGCTGTTCGCGATTGATGGCGGTTCGCGATTGATGAAGGGGCAGGATCGCGGTTGCCTCGGCTGCCGCCCCCTGGACTTGGGGCGATTGGCACACCATCTCTGCAAACGGGCTTGCAGTGCAAGGGGAGTGGGACGTTAACCATGGCGAAGATCGAGATCTATTCGAGCATGCTCTGTCCGTATTGCTACCGGGCGAAAAAGCTGCTCGAGCAAAAAGGGGCCGATTTCACCGAGATCGACGTCATGCTCAACCCGCGCCGCAAGGCTGAGATGGTGCAGCGCAGCGGCGGGCGCACCAGCGTGCCCCAGATCTTCATCGACGACCGCCACGTCGGCGGCTGCGACGAGCTTTTCGCCCTGGACGCGGGCAACAAGCTCGATCCGCTGCTGCAGGCGGTCGGCTAGACCGCTTCGCCTTCTGGGTCCTCTGGGTTCTCTGGGTCCTCTGGGCCCTTTGGGCGCTTTGCCGCCGGGGCGGCGGGCCGCATCGCGGCGATGCGCTGAACCATGGCCGGCTTCGGCTCCCGGACTTCCAGGTTCTCGTAGGCCAGCACCTCAAGCTGTGGGTGCAGCCAGTCCAGGAGTTCGCCTTCTGCAAGGAGGAAATCCGGGTTTCTCGGGCGCCCGAAGCGCTCGTTGCCGCGGGCGAAGGTTTCGTAAAGCAACAGGCCGCCCGGGGCCAGCGCGCCAAGAAGGGCCGGAAACAGCGGGCGGAAGAGGTAGTTGGTGACGACAATGCCGCCGAAGCCGCGTTCGAGAAACCCGGGAGTCCCGCCGTCCTCCAGGTCGCACTGCAGCGTCTCCAGACCGGGGTGATCGGCAAGCGCTCCGAGCCGCGAGAGATCCCGGTCGACGGCCAGCACCGGATGGCCACGATCGAGGAACAGCCGGCTGTGCCGGCCGCTGCCGCAAGCGAGATCCAGAACCCGGCAGCCTGCCGCCATCTGCGGGGCGAAGCGGAGCACCCAGGGCGAGGGGGCCACCGCCGGCGCTGAAGACCCTCGGCTTTCGCCACCCTGTCCCATTTGATTACCGTCTTGTTTCAACGCGCTTCTTTCGGTAAGGCTAAGGGGGTCAAAGTACAGCGTTTCCGCGCCTTAGGCGCCTGTTTCGGGGCAGGTTTACTGTCGCGGAGCGACAAGGCGCAGGGCCGGAACGGCGCGACAAGGACTGCCAGCAAAAGAGATTGCCAGACGGGATAGCCGGACCGGAATGATTGTCTTCGATTTGAAGTGCCGCAAGGACCATGTCTTTGAAGCCTGGTTCCGCGACAGCGAGAGCTTCCGCGGACAGGTGGCCGCGGGCAAGGTGCAGTGTCCGGTCTGCGGCAGCAAGAAGGTCGAGAAGGCGCTGATGGCGCCCAATGTCGCAAAGGGCGAGGCCCGCCAGATGGCGGTGTCGGATGCCGGTCAAGCCGCTGAGATCCGCCAGAAGCTGAAAGAGATCCGCCAGCACGTGGAGCAGAACTGCGACTACGTGGGCGCCGAGTTCGCCGAAGAGGCGCGCAAGATCCACTATGGCGAAGCCGAGAGCCGCGGCATCTACGGCGAGACCTCGGACGAGGAAGCCAAGGCCCTTGAGGACGAGGGCGTGGCGGTCCAGAAGGTTCCCTGGCTGCCGCGCGAGAACTCGTAAGCGAGCGTCCCAAGGTGCGCGCATCCCCGGGAGCGCGTCCCTCTCGGAGCGTGCGTTCTCAGGGCCGCGCTAAGCCGGCTTCTCCGCCAGGACCATGTAGTTGACGTCCAGATCGCGGGGCGCCAGTCGCCAGCTGTCGGTCAGGGGATTGAAGGCCACTCCGGTCATCTCGGCGATCTCCAGGCCGCTGCCGCGCAGGTCCGCGGCCAGTTCTGACGGCCGCAGGAAGCGCCGCCAGTCGTGGGTGCCGCGCGGCAGCCAGCGCAGCACGTACTCCGCGCCGACAATCGCCAGCAGAAAAGACTTCGGCGTGCGGTTCAAGGTGGCGACCACCATGATCCCGCCCGGGCGCACAACGGCCGCACTGGCACCCAGGAAACTGCCGACGTCGGCCACGTGTTCGACAACCTCCATGTTCAAGACCGCGTCGAACTGCGCGCCGGCGGCAGCCAGATCTTCGACGCTGCCGTGCCGGTAGTCGATGTCCAGCTTCGACTCCGCCGCGTGCAGGCTGGCGATGCGGATGTTCTTTTCCGCCGCGTCCAGTCCCGTCACCGTTGCGCCGAGCCGCGCCATCGGCTCGGACAGCAGCCCGCCGCCGCAGCCGACATCGAGGATGCGCAGACCCGTGAGCGGCTGTTCGGCGGCGGGGTCGCGGTCGAAGTGGCTGCAGAGCTTGTCGCGGATATAGGCCAGGCGCACCGGGTTGAAGCGGTGGAGCGGGCGGAACTTGCCGTTGGGGTCCCACCAGGCCTCCGCCATGGCAGTGAACTTGGCGATCTCGTCAGGGTCGACGCTGGCGGGATCGACGCTGGCGGTCGCGCTTGGCGGCACGGTCTCGGCACTCTGGCTCGGGGCACTCTGGCTCGGCGCGGTCTGGCTCAACGGGGGCCGGTCCTTTCCGGGTGCTGTCTGGGCGTGTCTTCAGGCGGTTGCGGGGGCCACAGACGCCGCCAGAGGCACCACCGGGGGGCCTCGGGGGCACCTCGGAGGCGTGGCGACACCGCAGTGCGCTTTGCCATCCCGCCTAACCTCATCTATCCCCCCGCGCCCTTGCGTCAAGGAGACGCTGAGAGTATGGATAGCCGCCGTCTTCGGGGCAACCGTCCCGCGCAGGACGGCAGAGCCGGTTGCGCAGCCATCTTGAATCAGTTGCCCGCCGGGTGCGCGGCCGAACCCAGGTGAGAGTCAGGACCGTCGATGGCCCGTATCGTGATGAAATTCGGGGGCACGTCCGTTGCCGACCTGGACCGCATCCGCAATGCCGCGCGGCGGATCAAGGCGGAGGCTGACCAGGGAAACCAGGTGGCCGTGGTGGTCTCGGCCATGGCCGGGGTCACCAACGGTATGGTTGATCTGGTCCGCGATGCCGCCGTGCTGGCCGACCTGCGTGAATACGATGTTGTGGTGTCGTCGGGCGAACAGGTGACCGCCGGCCTGCTGGCCATTGTCCTGCAGGACCTGGGTGTTTCCGCGCGGTCCTGGATGGGCTGGCAGATCCCGATTCGCTGCGATGATGCCCATGGCAGCGCGCGAATCCAGGAAATCGCGGTCGACGAGATGGAGCGCCGTTTCGACGACGGCCAGGTCGCGGTCGTGGCCGGTTTCCAGGGCGTCGACAGCCAGGGCCGGATTGCCACCCTGGGCCGCGGTGGTTCCGACACCTCGGCCGTTGCCCTGGCGGCTGCTCTCGGCGCGGACCGCTGCGACATCTACACCGACGTGGACGGGGTCTACACAACCGATCCACGCATCGTTGCGAAGGCCCGCAAGCTCGATAAAATCACCTACGAAGAAATGCTGGAGATGGCCTCCCAGGGGGCCAAGGTGCTACAGACGCGCTCGGTGGAGATGGCGATGAAGCACCATGTCCGTATCCAGGTGCGCTCCAGCTTCGAAGACGCCCCCGGAACCCTGGTCGTCGATGAGGAAGAGATCGTGGAACAAGCCGTCGTCAGCGGGATCGCCTACAGCCGTGATGAAGCCAAGATCACTCTGCTGAGGGTTCTGGACCAGCCCGGCGTTGCCGCCAAGATCTTCGGTCCGCTGGCCGATGCGGCGATCAACGTCGACATGATCGTGCAGAACATCTCGGCCGAGACCGATCGCACCGATCTGACTTTCACGGTGACCAAGGCCGACCTGGAACGGGCGGAAGAGGTCCTGCGCGGCAGCCAGGAAGAGCTCGGCTTCGACCAGCTGCTGTCCGATCCCAATGTGGTCAAGGTCTCGGTGATCGGGGTCGGCATGCGCAGCCACGCCGGCGTCGCCCAGCAGATGTTCCGCGCCCTTGCCGACCGCGGCATCAACATCCAGGTGATCTCCACCTCCGAGATCAAGGTCTCCGTGCTGATCGCCGAGGAATACACCGAACTTGCCCTGCGCGGCCTGCACAGCGCCTACGGACTGGACGCGGCCTAGGGAATGGCTGGTTCGCTGCGAACCAAGCCCGCATCCGGCGCAGAGGGGCGCCGAACTTCCACCGCAACGACGGACTGAGCCGGAATGACCGCGCCTTCGGACATCGATCACGGTTGGGCCGGTTCGCGCCGTCTGCTGCGTCTGCTGCGCGACCTGATGAAGGCCGGCGGCAGCAGCCAGGAGCGGCTCGACAAGGTCGTCGACCTGATCGCCCAGCACATCGTGGCCGAAGTCTGCTCGATCTACGCCATGCGCAGCGGCGAGATGCTGGAGCTTTTCGCCAGCAAGGGGTTGCAGCCTGCTGCCGTGCACATGACGCGCCTGCGGGTGAACGAGGGACTTGTCGGGCTGATCGCCGCACAGGCACGCCCGGTGGCGCTGGCCGATGCCCAGGGCCATCCGAACTTCGCCTACCGCCCGGAAACCGGTGAAGAGGTCTATCACTCCCTGATGGGCGTGCCGATCATGCGCAGCGGACGGGTGCTCGGCGTCCTGGTGGTCCAGAACCGCACCCAGCGCAACTACGGCGAGGAGGAGGTCGAGGCGTTGGAGACGGTCGCCATGGTGCTGGCCGAACTGCTCGCCGGCGACCGCCTGCTGGAGCGCCCGGCCGGCTCCGGTGGGGCCGAAAGCGACCTGATGCCCGCGCGTCTCAGCGGGATCACCCTGAACCGCGGCCTGGCCATCGGCGTGGCGGTGCCGCACCACCGCGGCATCGTGATCTCCCAGGTTGTGGCCGAGAATCCCGACGCCGAGCGGAAACGCCTCGACACGGCGATGGGTGAGATGCGCGACGCCCTGGATGCCATGCTGGCGCGTCAGGAGGTGGCGCGCGCCGGCGAGCACCGGGAAGTCCTGGAGACCTATCGCATGTTCGCCGACGACCGTGGCTGGCGCCGGCGCATGCACGACGCGGTCCGCGGCGGCCTGACGGCCGAGGCTTCGGTGCAGAAGGTGCAGAACGAGACGCGCGCCCGGATGGCGAGCATCAAGGACCCCTATCTGCGGGCCCGCCTGGCCGACCTGGACGATCTCGGCAACCGCCTGCTGCACCACCTCCTGGGGCTGGAGGAGAAGCGGCGCGAGGACCTGCCGGAAGACATGGTGCTGATCGCCAACGACCTGGGCCCGGCCGAACTGCTGGACTACGACCAGAACCGTCTGCGCGGTGTCGTTCTGGAACAGGGCGCGCCGACCTCTCACGTGGCCATCGTTGCCCGGGCGCTGCAGATCCCGATGATCGGGCGCTGCGAGGGCATCGCGACGCAGGCCGGCGAGGGCGAGCCGATCATCGTCGATGGCGAGACCGGCCAGGTCCTTCTGCGGCCCAGCGCTTCGGTGCGCGCCGGCTTTCAGGACAGCATCGCAAGCAAGAAGCGCCAGCAGGAAGCCTATCGTGCGGTGCGCGACCTGCCGGCGGTGACCCTGGACGATCAGAATGTCACGCTGCTGATCAATGCCGGGTTGATGATCGACCTTACCCACCTCGACGATGCCGGCGCCGAGGGGATCGGGCTTTATCGCACCGAGGTCCCCTTCATGATCCGCGACTCCTTCCCCGGCGTCGAAACGCAGGCCGACATCTATCGCCGGATTCTCGAACATGCCGGCGACAAGCCGGTGGTCTTTCGCACCCTCGACGTCGGCGGCGACAAGCTGCTGCCCTACTGGCGCGGCAGTCACGAAGACAACCCGGCGATGGGGTGGCGGGCAATCCGCATCGGGCTCGACCGGCCGGCGCTGCTGCGCCAGCAACTGCGCGCGCTGCTGCGGGCGGCGGCGGGACGGGATCTCTACGTGAAGTTTCCGATGATCAGCGACGTGGCGGAGTTTTCCGCCGCGCGCGCGCTGCTGCAGCGGGAGATGGACCGCGAGACGGCCCTGGGCGGCGCGCTGCCCAAGGCGGTGCGTGTGGGGACCATGCTGGAGGTCCCGGCGCTCGCCCTGCAACTGCAGCAGCTTCTGCCGCTCTGCGATTTCCTGTCGCTGGGCAGCAACGACATGCTGCAGTTCCTCTTTGCCGCCGACCGCAGCAACCCCCGCCTTGCCCGCCGCTATGACCCGCTGTCCCCGGCCATGCTGAGTCTGGTTCGCGACATCGCCGGGCAGTGCGCGGCCCGGGGGGTTCCGTTTACGGTCTGCGGCGAGATGGCCGGCGACCCGCTGGAAGCCATGGCGCTGCTCGGCTGCGGCGTGCGCCGCCTGTCGATGACGCCGAGCGCGGTCGGGCCGGTCAAGACCATGGTGCGCGGTCTTGATTCAGCGGCGCTGAGCGATGCCATCAATCAATTCTTAACTTTACCCGATCACAGTATCCGGGAACCGTTAAGGTCCTACGCGATCGAGCGGAACATCGCCATCTAACGCGTTGCTGCGGCGAAGAGAAAATTGTTAACTTGACGGGGTAGAGGTGCCGGTCAGTCTGGTTCCTGCGGGCGATCCGGCAGAGGACGTTTTCCGGGTGTCCGCGCAAGCGGGCGAAGACGCCGCCCCGAAAGCAAAGCTGGTGAGAATCGGTGGCCCAGACAGCCAAGAAACGTGAGCCCAAGCTCGTCGATCCCGACAAGATCTCCGAAACCGAGCCGGAATCCGCTCCGGAGATCACCATCGCCCAGAAGCTGGAGGGAGAGACGGTTGCCGACACCCTGATCCGGGCGCGGCAGCAGTACGGCCAGGACTTGCGCTCCATCGCCCAGGTGTTGTGCATCCGCTACTCCTATCTGGATGCCATCGAGCGCGCCAATTACGAGAATTTGCCGGGCCCGACTTATGCCGTAGGCTTTGTGCGGACCTATGCCGAGTTTCTGGGGCTGGACGGCGACACCATCGTCGAACGCTTCAAGAACGAGGTCCAAGGCCTGAACGGGCAGACCAAGCTGCACTTCCCGACACCGGCGCCGGAGGGCAAGATGCCGGGCGGGGCCGTCTTCCTGGTCGCCGCTCTGTTGTTTGCCGGCGCCTACGGCGTCTGGTTCTATCTGTCCAACAAGGACGAAACCCTCACCGACCTCGTCGCACCGGTACCCGAACGTCTGCAGGAGTTGGCCGCGTCCGACACGGCCGGCGACTCCGCCGCTCCGGCGGCATCATTGCCCGCCCAGCAACCGGCCCAGCAACCGGCCCAGCAGGACGACGGTGAACCCGCTGCTGCACCTTCCGAGGAGCCGGCGGCGCTGGCGGAAAGCACGGAAGCTGCCGAGGCGCCGACAGCAGGCGCGCCGGCGGGTGCTGATGCTTCTGGCGCGGGCGTTGCTGCGGAAGAGGCGGGTTCTACCGACGCTGCCCCGCCTGCGGCAGGGGCTGCGCGGGACACGCTCTCTGCTTCTGCGGCATCCGCTGAAGCTGAGGCCCCCGCTGCGGAAGAGGTGCCGGCCGAAGCGGTGTCCGGCTCCGGCACGGCCGCGGCCGAGGTACCGGTGGTCACTGCGCCCCTGGATGCGGTGGTCCCGCAGGCGACCGAGCCGGCTGCCGCCCCGACGCCCGCCCCGACGCCCGACCCGACGCCCGCCCCGACGATTGTCCTGCGACAGCCCGAAGCGCCGGCCGCAGATGGGCAGGACAGCCTGCAAAGCGGGGTCGTTCCGCCGGCGCAGCAGGAGACCACGCCCCCGGCGGCCAATGACCAGACGGCCTATGCCATCCCGTCGGCGCCTGAGAGCGCCCCGGCCAGCAGCTTCCTGGTCAATCAGGAACCGCAGGTCTACGGCAGTGACAATGCGGATTCCCGCGTCGTCCTGCGCGCCAACCAGGATGCCTGGGTGCAGGTCCGCGACCGCGAGGGCACGCTGCTGCTGACCCGCGTGCTGCGGGTGGGCGACAGCTATCGGGTGCCCAATCAGGAAGACCTGACTCTGCTGACCGGCAACGCCGGTGGCCTGGAGATCCTGGTCGACGGCACGCCCCTGGCGCCGCTGGGGCCGGTTGGCGCGGTGCGCCGCAACATTCCCCTGGATCCCGACCAACTGGTCGCCGGCGCAGGCCGCTGAACGGAACGGGCGGTTTCTGACCCCTCGGGGCCCCGAAACCGCCGCCCTTTCAGCTCTTGAAAGCACCCCGCCAGCCTTGAAGTTTGCGGCATTTCGGCGCATCTTCTCGCCCGAGGGCGTACCCATTTATACCTATGACGGCCGCCGGGCCGCCGCCCCATGCCGCGACGGCTGAGGCCGGACTCCGCGGTGCTTCGCAGATTTGGGGCCAGGCAGATATCAGATCGGGGCCGGGTAGGTCAGGAAGGACTGCATGAGCGTTAGGCCATATCGGGACATCTACCGGCGGAAATCGCGCCAGATTCACGTCGGCTCCGTGCCGGTGGGCGGCGATGCGCCGATTACCGTGCAGTCGATGACCAATACGCTGACCAGCGACGTCGCGGCGACCATCGCCCAGGTCCGTGCGCTGGAGGTGGCCGGCGCCGACATCGTACGGATTTCCTGTCCTGACGAGGACTCGACGGCGGCGCTCAAGGAGATCATCCCCGAGGTCACTGTCCCCATCGTCGCCGATATCCACTTTCACTATCGCCGCGGCATCGAAGCGGCGGAGGCGGGGGCCGCCTGCCTGCGCATCAACCCCGGCAACATCGGTTCGCGCGACCGCGTGCGCGAAGTGGTGAAGGCAGCGCGGGATAACAACTGTTCCATCCGCATCGGCGTGAACGCCGGCTCCCTGGAGCGCGATCTGCTGGAGAAGTACGGCGAGCCCTGTCCGGAAGCGATGGTGGAGAGCGCGCTGAACCACGCGCGCATCCTGGAGGACGAGGATTTCTTCGAGTTCAAGATCTCCTGCAAGGCCTCCGACGTCTTCCTGGCCGTGGCGGCCTACACCGCGCTGGCCGAAGCTTGCGATTACCCGCTTCACCTGGGCGTGACCGAGGCCGGCGGCCTGCAGACCGGAACCATCAAGTCCTCGATCGGCATCGGCAACCTGCTTTGGGCCGGCATCGGCGATACCATCCGGGTCTCGCTCTCGGCCGATCCGGTGGAAGAGATCAAAGTCGGCTTCGACATACTGAAGTCGCTCGGCCTGCGCCACCGCGGCGTGAACGTCATCTCCTGCCCGTCCTGCGCGCGCCAGCAGTTCGAGGTCATCAAGACCGTCGAGGTGCTGGAGAAGCGCCTGGCCCATATCACCACGCCGATGACGGTGTCGGTGATCGGCTGTGTGGTCAACGGCCCCGGCGAAGCGTTGATGACCGATATCGGCTTCACCGGCGGCGGGCGCGGCACCCACCAGGTCTATGTGAACGGACTGCCGGACCACCGCCTGAAAGACGACGACATCGTCGGTCATCTCGTCGAGATGGTGGAGCGCAAGGCGGCGGAGATCGAGGCCGCCAAAGCTGCCGAAGAGGCCGGTCAAGAGGCTGGGGCGCAGCAGATCAAAGACGGCGCCAGCAGCGAAGATCCGACGCCGGCCGCTGCGGCCTCTTAGCCTCTCCGGGAGATCGCCTTGAGCAGCCTTCAGCCCGTCAGGGGCACGCACGACCTGTTGCCCGATGCCATGCGCCGCCACCGCGCGGTCGTCGACTCTGCGCGGGACGTCGCTGCGCGCTATGGCTTCCAGGAAATGGCCACGCCGATCTTCGAGTTCACCGAGGTCTTCAAGCGCACCCTCGGCGACACCTCCGACATCGTCACCAAGGAGATGTACACCTTTGCCCCCGGTGGCCGCGATCAGGAGAGCGAAAGCATTACCTTGAGGCCGGAGAACACCGCCGGCGTCGCCCGCGCCTTCATCTCCGGCGGGCTCGCGCAGCAGGTTCCGGTGAAGGCCTTCTACGCCGGCCCGATGTTCCGCCGCGAGCGGCCGCAGAAGGGCCGCCAGCGTCAGTTCCATCAGTTTGGCGTCGAACTGATCGGCATTCCCCAGCCGCAGGCCGATGTCGAAGTGATCGCCTGCGGCGCGCAGATCCTGGAAGCGCTGGGCCTGCAGGATGCCGTGGTACTGGAACTCAATACCCTGGGCGACCCGGAGAGTCGGACCGCCTACCGGGAGGCGCTCGTCGCCTATTTCTCGGACCACCGCGACAGCCTTTCGGAGGACAGCCGGGAGCGGCTCGCGCGCAACCCGCTGCGGATCCTCGACTCCAAGGACGAAGGGGACCGCAGGTTGGTGGCCGACGCGCCGCTCTTCGAACACTACCTGAACAAGGACAGCCGGGACTTCTTCGCCGCGGTGCGGGCGGGTCTGGACAGTCTCGGCATCGCCTATCGGCTCAATCCTCGTCTTGTGCGCGGCCTCGACTACTACTGCCACACGGCTTTCGAGTTCACCACCGACCGGCTCGGCGCGCAGTCCGCAGTGATGGCGGGGGGACGCTACGACGGCTTGATCAAGACCATGGGCGGCCCGCCGACACCGGGGGTCGGCTGGGCAGCGGGCGTCGAACGGCTGGCCATGCTGACCGGTGAACCCGCTGCAGCGCCGCGGCCCATCGTTGTCGTTCCGGTCGGTGAGGCTGCGGCGGAGACGGCGCTCAAGGTGACACAGAGCCTGCGGCACGCGGGTTTCGTCGCCGAGCTGGGATACTCTGGGAACCTGAAGAAGCGCCTCCAGCGCGCCGACAAGATGAATGCCCGCGCGGCCCTGCTCCTCGGCGAAGAGGAACTGGTGGCCGAAAGCGCAACCCTGCGCGACCTCGACTCCGGAGAGCAGGAGCTCGTCAAACTCACATCTTTGACCGAGCGCCTCTCCCGCCTCGCTTAGCGGGCCGGCGATGGCGGACGGCGACAGCACGAGAGATGCAGCGAGTGCCGAGAAGCTTCGGCGCCTGTCCCTGGTCGGCGTCAGCCATCGCAGCGTCAATGCCGCGCTGCGCGGACGTTTTTTCGATGAGGAGCCGGACCAGGCGGCGCTGCTGGAGGCGCTGCGCAGCGCCGACTGGGAGGAAGCCCTGGCGGTCGCCACCTGCGAGCGCCTGGAATTCGTCGTGATCGGCCGGCCGGAGCATGAGCCGGCGGCGGAACTGCTGCAGCGCATCGCCCGGACGGCCGATGTCTCTCCAGTCGATCTGGCGGGCCAGAGCTACTGCCATACCGGCACGCAGGCGCTGCGCCACCTCTTCGCCGTCGCCGCCTCGCTGGACAGCCTCGTGGTCGGGGAACCGCAGATCCTGGGCCAGATGAAACAGTGCTACCGCGCCAGCCGGGAGGCAGGGCTGTCCGGACCGCTGCTGGATAGCGCCCTGCAGGCGGCCTTTGCCGCCGCCAAGAGGGTGCGCAGCGAAACCCCGATCGGCCAGCAGACCAGCTCGATGACGCTGATCGCCCGCCAGGTCGCCGAAGACCTGCACGGGCGTTTCGATGCCCTCAAGCTGCTGTGGCTGGGGCTCGGCGAGATGGGCGAGATGCTGTCCGGCGATTTCCTCTCCGCCGGGATCGAACATCTGCTGGTCATGCATAGCTCGCCCCTGCGGGCGGAAGCCGTGGCGCGGCGCCTCGCCTGCAACTTTGCGCCACAAGAAACGCTGGATCATCATCTGGCGGAGGCCGACATCGTGATCACCGACACCAGCGCCGGGCGCTTCACCCTGGATGCCGAACAGGTCGAGGCGGCCTTGAAGCGTCGTCGTCGTCGTCCGATGCTGCTGATCGATGCCGGGGTGCCATCGGATATCGAACCCGGCGTCGCCGACCTCGACGGTGCTTTCGTCTACGACCTCGACGACCTGGAACGGCTTGCGCGCAGTGAGGCCGGCGGCCGCGCCGCTGCCGAGGCTATGGCCTGGGGGGTTGTGGAGGAGGAACTGGAGCGCTTCTGCCGGACCCAGGCCGAACGCAGCGCCGCCCCCTCCGTCACCGCCCTGCGGCAGCACTTCGAGGCGGTGCGCCGGGAGGTGCTCGCCCAGGGCGCGGACGATGCCGAGGCGGCCACCCGGCTGTTGATCAACAGGCTGCTGCACGGCCCGTCCGAGGCCCTGCGCCACACCGCAGGCAGCGACCCTGCTGCGGGGGAAGCGCTGGAGCGCAGCCTGCGCCGGCTCTTCGACTTGAAGTCCGCCGGTGACGAGCATGAGGAGGAGACGTGAACCTCGACGAAAACCTGAACCGCGTGCTCAGCCGCTATGACGAGCTGCAGAACCTGGTGGCAACCCATGCCAACCCGGGCTCGCCCGAGCACACCGCGATGCTGAAGGAGTTCTCCGACCTCACGCCGGTGGTGGAGGGTATCGAGGCGCTGCGCGCGGCGCAGAACGAGATGGCCGATCTCGCCGAGATGATCGCCGATCCGGACTCGGACAGCGAGATGCGCACGCTCGCCGAGGACGAGTTCGAGGGGTTGAAGGCGCGTCTGCCCGGCCTTGAACAGGACCTGAAGCTTCTGCTCATTCCAAAGGACGAGGCGGATTCCCGCAACGTCATCCTGGAAGTGCGGGCGGGGACCGGCGGCGACGAGGCTGCGCTCTTTGCGGCCGACCTGATGCGCATGTACCAGCGCTATGCAGAACAGCAGGGCTGGCGCTTCGAGCTCATCGAAACTTCGGAAAACGAACTGGGCGGCTACAAGGAGGCCAGCGCCTCGATCACCGGCAGCGGTGTCTTCGCGCGCCTGAAGTTCGAGTCCGGTGCGCACCGCGTGCAGCGCGTGCCGGTGACGGAGTCGGGCGGGCGTATTCATACCTCCGCCGCCACGGTCGCGGTGCTGCCGGAGGCCGAGGACGTCGACGTTCACATCGAAGACAAGGATCTGCGCGTCGACACCTACCGCTCCCAGGGCGCGGGCGGTCAGCACGTGAACACGACCGACTCGGCGGTGCGCATCACCCACCTGCCGAGCGGCGTGGTGGTGCAGTGCCAGGATGAGAAATCGCAGCACAAGAACCGCGCCAAGGCGATGAAGGTGTTGCGCGCCAGGCTTTACGAGGTGCAGCGGCAGCAGCAGGCCGACGAGCGTGCCGCCGAACGCAAGAGCCAGGTCGGCAGCGGCGACCGCTCCGAACGCATCCGCACCTACAACTTTCCCCAGGGCCGCGTGACCGACCACCGCATCAACCTGACGCTCTACAAGCTTGAGCGCGTGTTGACGGGCGAGGGCCTGGACGAGTTGATCGACCCCCTGATTGCCGACGACCAGACGGCGAAGCTGGCTGAGTTGCAGTGACCCCGAACCCGCCGGCGACCTTGGCTGAAGCGGTTGACGCGGCAACCGCCCGTCTGCGCAGCGCCGGTGTGGAGAGCCCGCGCCGGGACGCGCGGCTGCTGATCTGCAGTCTTCTCGGCGGCGGGCCCGAACTGTTGCTGTCGCGTCCCGAACGCCCGCTGGACGACGAGGAGGCGCGCCTCTGCGAAGCGGCCATCCGCCGGCGCGAAGGGCGCGAACCGGTGTCGCGTATTCTGGGCCGGCGCGAGTTCTGGAGCCTTGAGTTCCTGCTGGGGCCGGAGACTCTCGATCCGCGGCCCGACAGCGAGGCGCTGGTCGAAGCGGTGCTCGCCTGGGTCCGGCGCGATGCTGCGTCCGGCGCCGGGCGGAGCGACGGAAGCCATGACCTGCGCGTTCTCGATCTCGGCTGCGGGTCCGGCTGCCTTCTGCTGGCGCTGCTGAGCGAACTGCCCGAAGCCGAAGGCCTCGGCATCGATGCGGCGCCGGGGGCGGTTGCGCTCTCCGAACGCAATGCCCGGCACCTCGGCCTGGCGCAGCGTGCGCGTTTCCGGGAGGGGTCCTGGCACGACGGTCTGCCGCCTGCGCCGGACGGGCCCGGAGCGGCCGGCGCCTGGGACATCGTCGTCAGCAACCCCCCCTATATTCCAAGCAGGGACATCGCCGTTCTTGCGCCCGAGGTGGCGCGCCACGAGCCCCGTCTGGCTCTCGACGGCGGAGCCGATGGTCTGGAGGCTTACCGCGCCCTCATCCCGGCTGCTGCAGCCGTGCTGCATCCTCGCGGACTGCTCGCTTTGGAGGTCGGCGCCGGCCAGGCAGAGGCGGTCTCGGCACTGCTTCAGGGCGCAGGATTCGCGGCCTTGAACACCGCTTGTGACCTATCCGGGACCGTGCGTTGCGTTCTTGCCACGCAGGCGCGCAAAAGTCGCGGCAGCGCTTCGGATTCACGGTAAACAGGCTAAAAAAAGAGTTGGAATAAGGGTCAAAGGCCTCTACTTTGAAGGGGCCGAGCCAAAGGGCTCCGAGCGTCTCGGGAGACGCGCAACCACCCCAAATTAACCTGTGTGTGGTTTACAGCTAGCGGAGTTGCTCCGTGCTGGATTTCGGGAGCGCGGGCGGCACGTTATCCATTCTGAAGCAAGCGAACGATGAGACAAGGTTCCAACAATGGACGTCGGCCTCGCGGTCGGACTAATCGCAAGCAACATGGGGGCGGGCCTTCCAGGCCCCATACCTTCGACAGCAACGGACCCGATGGACGGGTCAGAGGCAACGCCCGGCAGGTCTACGAAAAATACCTGACCCTGGCGCGCGACGCCCAGTCGGCCGGCGACCGGATCGCCGCCGAAGCGTATTACCAGCACGCCGAGCACTACTTCAGAATTCTCAGCGATACCACCGACCCGCAACGCCCTGACTCACAGCGTAGCGACCGGCGCCAGGACCCCCGCAACGACAGCCGCACGGCTGCCGCTGCCGAATCCGCGCCTGCACCGCATGTAAACGGCGAGGCGGAAGAGACAGCCGCCGAAGCGCTCCTGACCGATCAGCCTGTGGAGTCCCCGTCTGTTGAGGCTGCGCCCGAGAATGGCGACCAGCATCACAACGGTTCCGCCGCATCCCAGAACGGACAGGGTGCAGAGACTTTGATGGCGCCGGCAGGCGAAAAGTCCGATGAGGAAGAGGCGGCCCAGAAGCCGGCCCCCAAGCGGCGCGGCCGCCCGCGCAAGGCACGCAGCAGCGATCCAGAGAGTGCCGCTGCGAAAGACTCGACGCCGAAGGAGAGTGCCGCCAAGGCCGGCACCCCAAAGGCCGGCACCCCAAAAGACAGCGCCCCTAAGGACACGGGCGACGGCGCGCCGAGCGAGGTGGAAAGCGACCCCGCCTCCGCCTGATGCTTCCGCCTGGTTGGGGCATTTCAGGACTAAGAGAGCGCCTCGTCCGCAGGCAAGCAATACGCGGCCCTGTCAGGCAAGCGACAGATCTCAGCCGAACGGAAGATCCGCGGCTGCTGCGCCCGCAAGGGCAACACCATCGCCAAGCCTGACGCTGCCACCCAGCGTCACCTCCGCATAGACTCCCAGGTCCATGTGCCCGAAACCCTTGCGCAGGGTCAGCGGAATGTTCATGTCACGCTCGGCCGTGTCGGGATTGACATTGGTCGCGGCGCAGCGCTCTGTGCGCTCGGTGACTTTCAGGCGTGCTTCCCCGACAACCAGTTCCTTTCCGAGCCAGGAGAATTCGTCCCAGGCCGGCAGGCCATCGATCAGAAGGTTGCCGCGAAACCGTCGCGGGTCGACGGTTGTGCGGGCGACCCGCTCGAAGTCGCGCAGGCTGGCCAGGTTTATGATCGAGACCGCCTCCGGCAGCGCCTCTGCCGAGGGCTCGTCTGCTGTCGGGCTCCGGACCTCCTGAAAGGACGGCGTGCCGCGCGGTGAACCGGTAAAGAAACCGGCGAAGAACTGGTTGAGCAGCATCCGGCCGGTCTGGTCGCAGGGGTTGGCGGAGACCACCTGGCGGCCCTGACGGTGAATGATGAGCAGGGGGGCCGCGGCGTCGTAGGCGACCGTGAGCTGGGCCAGCTTCTCCTCGGTGGTCAACTGAAAGAAGCCACGCTTGGCCCCCGTTGTCAGGCCATAGGCCAGGGCGAAGCGGCGGTCCTCCGGCAGGCCGGCGCCGGGAGCCAGGGTCACGGAGTCCAGGGGTTCGGCGTTCAGGCCCTTGACGGGAAAACGATGGATCTGCTCGACGCGTGCGGTCATCGCGTTTCTTTCTTTGATGCTGCACTGCACCTAAGCGCCTTCGCCGGGGCGGAGTCAAGCAGCCGGTAGGCTTGGATGGGCAGCTCCGAAAAAGCGACCCAGTGCAATTGATAATGAGTTGCAATTGCACGAGAGCTGGGTTAGCGTCCGCCCATGCTTTTCGCTGCTGAGTCAGCGGCTTCCGGGAAACGGGATGCGATCCTTGGGATCCAGCCCGCTGCCGGAGACGCGGGTTTCCCGCAGCGGGGTAAGCATTGATCTCTCCTGATCCTACTTTGGGCAATGCCCGACCCCGCCGGCCGAAAGGCCCGGCGGGGTTCTTGTTTGGGCGCCGCGGCGGCCTCGGACGCCCTTCCGGGCAGGCTGCGGTGCTGCGTGCATCCGGGCCGCTTGACCTGTCTCATGGCTGCGACGGCGGCGCTGCGCCTACCCTGCCATCACAAACGCCTGATGAAGTGGCGTGCCGGGTCGCTGCGGGACAGCGGCCGTGAAATGCGGGAGGAGGTGCCAAAGTGTACAAGAAGATCATGGTTCCGGTGGATCTTGGCCATACCGAGGCACTTGGTAAGGCTCTGGCAACGGCTGCCGATCTGTCCAGGGTTTACAGCGCGCCGGTGCAGATGGTTGCCGTAACGCCGACAGCCCCGACTGCGGTGGCCCACAACCCGGAGGAGTTCGCCCGCAAGCTCGCAGACTATGCCGCCGCCGAAAGCGCCAGGTATGGCGTTGCGTTTGCTGCCGATGCCCTCACCAGCCCGGACCCGGCCGCTGATCTCGACGAGACCCTGGGCCGAGAAGCCCGTGCCATCGGGGCCGACCTCATCGTCATGGCATCCCACGTCCCCGGCCTCGCCGAACACCTCCGGGCCTCACGGGCCGGCTATCTGGCCTCCCACAGCGATGTTTCCGTCTTTGTCGTGCGCTGATCCCCGCCGCTAGAGCACTTTCCGACCCTTTGGAACCATTTGACCGGAGTGTTCTTTCGGCCTGACAAGGCGCGGTTCGCAATGCGATGTGGTGCATCGGATAAGAACCGCAACGCAGTCAGGCCGAAAGGACACCCGGCCAGCGGTGGGTGCCGGCGGCTCATCGGCAGCGTTGCATTGCTTGCCCGATGCGTCGCATCGCGCTGCACAGCGCGCCTTGCCGAATGAGACGCCGGCACCCATCAAATTGATCCCAAAGGGTCGGAAAGTGCTCTAGCCCGCAAAAGAAAAGCCCCGCCGAAGCGGCGGGGCTTGGAAGTCAGATGGCGCGGTGGCGCCTATTCCGCTTGCGTCGGTGCTGCCGCCTGAGAGGCTTGCCGGCGTGCCCGGTTGAGCCCGATGAACAGGCTGACGCACATCAGCAGCAGCACGATGGTGAACGGGAAGCCGGTGGAAACCGCCATGGCCTGCAATGCGGTCAGCGCCCCGGCGCCGCCGACCAGCAGCAGCGCTGCGGCCACCAGCCCTTCGAAGGTGCACCAGAACACGCGCTGCGACACCGGCGCGTCCGTCTTGCCCCCGGCGGTGATGGTGTCGATCACCAGCGACCCGGAATCGGACGAGGTCACGAAGAACACGATCACCAGCACGATGCCGAGGAACGATGTCAGCCAGGCCAGCGGCAGGTCCTTCAGCATCTCGAAGAGCTTCAGTTCCAGCGAGGCGGACTGCACGGCGGCTTCCGGGTTGGCGATCACCTGGTCGATGGCGGTGCCGCCGAAGGCGCCCATCCACAAGATGCTGACCACCGTCGGCACGAAGACGACGCAGATCACGAACTCGCGCACCGTGCGGCCGCGCGAGACGCGGGCGATGAACATGCCGACGAAGGGCGACCAGGAGATCCACCAGGCCCAATAGAACGCGGTCCAGCCCTGGGAGAAGTTCGCGTCCTCGCGGCCGAAGGGGTTGGACAGCGGCACGACTTCCTTCACGTAGGCGACACCGCCGCCGACGATGGTCTCGAAGATCGCGGCGGTCGGGCCGACGAAGATGACGAAGACCATCAACAGCGCAGCCAGCGCGATGTTGATCTCCGAGAGCACCTTGACGCCGCCGTCGAGGCCGCGCAGCACCGAGATCAGGGCGATGACGGTGATGACCGAGATCAGCAGCACCCGCGCGCCGTTGCCGGTCGGTGTGCCGAAAAGGTAGTTGAGGCCGGCCAGCGCCTGTTCGGTGCCGAAGCCGAGCGAGGTGGCGAGGCCGAAGAGCGTCGCGAAGACGGCAAGGGTGTCGATGACATGGCCGACCCAGCCCCAGACGGCGTCGCCGAAGATCGGGTAGAAGGCCGAGCGCAGGGTGAGCGGCAGGTTGTAGTTGTAGGCGAAGAACGCCAGGGCCAGCGCCACCACGGCATAGATCGCCCAGGGATGCAGGGCCCAGTGGAAGATGGTCGCGGCCATGCCGAGGTCGCGGGCGGCCTCCACGTCGCCGGCCGCCGCACCGAGCGGTGCCCAGTCGCTGCGCACGCCGTTTTCCAGGCTGGTGCCGCCCATGGATGAGGCGAAATGCGACATCGGCTCGGACACGCCGAAGAACATCAGGCCGATGCCCATGCCGGCGGCGAAGAGCATGGCGAACCAGCCGAGATAGGAATACTCAGGCTTGGCATCGGCGCCGCCCAGACGCACCGAACCCAAAGGCGTCACCACCAGCAACACGCCGAAGAGCACGAAGATGTTTGCCGAAAGCAGAAAGAACCAATCGAAGTTCGATGTCAGAAAGGGCCGCAGCCAGCCGAAGAACGCCGTCGCCTCCTCCTGGAAGGCCAGGGTGAGCAGGACGAAGACAATGATGGTGACTGCGGAAACGACGAAGACCGGATTGTGAATGTCGAGGCCGAAGGGACGTATGTTGTCCTGGCCTATCTCATAGTCTGTGCTTTCCGGATTGCTCATGTGGGTCCCCCCTTAGTTGTTCTAGGAATCCGCAAATAGCGCGGACCGATGATCCTAGTATTCCCCCGCCTTCTTGCAGTGCGGGGCGATCCGCCGGACCCGGAAAACACGAAGCGGCTTGGGTGTCGTCCTGGCCAACAGCCCCGAGATCATAGGTACAGGGGTGCCGACCCAATCGCCCGTGACAGTATTACTGATTGTCTATTTGCGACATGCCCGGGACGGTTATGGGCGGTCACAACACTTCGGCAACCGCCCGCAGCAGGCCGGTCATGCGACAGCGTGTCACAGATTAGATTTGATCTAAATCAGGGCCTTTAGACACTGATATCGCGAGGCTTTTCCTGATGCTCAAGGAGGTCAGGATGAAACGATTCATTTCCATTCTCTTCATGTCCACCTGCCTGGTCGGCGCCGCAGAAGCGAACGACCTGCGTGACACTGCCCTGGAGTACTTCAAGCCACTTCCCTCGACGATCCCGAGCGTTCGGGACAACCCGATCACGCCTGAGAAGATCGATCTTGGAAAAGCGCTTTTCTTCGACCCGCGGCTTTCTGCCTCCGGTGTGTTCAGTTGCTATTCCTGTCACAACCTGACGACCGGTGGCGACGACAACCTGGAAACCTCCATCGGCCATGGATGGCAGATCGGGCCGCGCAACTCCCCCACCGTCTTCAATGCCGTCCTCAACGAAGCGCAATTCTGGGACGGCCGCGCCGAAGATCTGAAAGAGCAGGCGAAGGGGCCGATCCAGGCGGGTGTCGAGATGGCCAACACGCCGGAAAATGCGATCGCGACGTTGATGAGCATGCCGCAGTACCGCGACTGGTTCACCGCTGCCTTTCCCGGGGAGGGGCAGCCTGTCACCTTCGACAACATGGCCAAAGCGATCGAGGCCTTCGAGGCCACTCTGATAACACCGGGTCCCTTTGACTCCTTCCTCAACGGCAACGACGACGGCCTGACGCCGCAGGCCAAGGATGGGCTGGTGCTGTTCATCGACAAGGGCTGCGCGACCTGTCACAGCGGCGTTAATGTCGGCGGCCACGGCTACTATCCTTTCGGCCTGATCGAAAAGCCGGGTGCGGAGATTCTGCCGCCGGGCGACAAGGGTCGTTTCGCGGTTACCGAGACCGTCGACGACGAGTACGTCTTTCGTGCCTCGCCGCTGCGCAACGTCGCCGTGACCGCGCCCTATTTCCATTCCGGCAAGGTCTGGGATCTCAAGGTGGCGGTACAGATCATGGCGGAATCGCAGCTCGGCGAAGAACTGACCGACGGCGAGGCGGAAGCGATTGTCGCCTTTCTTGAAAGTCTGACCGGCAAGGTGCCCGAGGTAACGGTCCCTGTCCTGCCTCCAGAGACCGCAGAGACCCCGCGACCGACCGCTGAGCTCATCCGCTGACCTGGTGGGGGCCGTGCGCCCGGGCCTGTTCCGCGCCCGGGCGTACCGTCTTGAGATCACCGCTGGCTCGAGATCACCGCTGGCTTGAGATCACTGCCGGCGGGTGGCACCGGTCGTCTTCCCGCCCCCGCCCGCGGTGCCGGGGCAAGTCCTGGCCGGAGCAACGAGGAGGCAGCGAAAAATCGCTGCCGGGCGGGGCTTGTGTCTTTTTTGCAACAGCCCCATATCCAAGAGGAACGCCGGGCCGCCATGGCCGGCTGTGGCAGGCGTGTGCCGCTGTGACGGGCGCGCCGGTCGGAGTACCATGAACCATGTGCCTGCATGCCGAATCGAGGGTGCGGGAAAGGGGATATAGATGGATTTCAATCGCTATACCGAACGCTCGCGCGGGTTCCTCCAGGCCGCGCAGACTCTCGCCAGCCGGAAGCACCACCAACGCCTGACGCCCGAGCACCTGCTGAAGGTGCTGCTCGACGACGAGGAGGGCCTGGCCCGCAAGCTGATCCGCACCGCCGGCGGCAAGCCGGAAGCCGCCGCCAAGGGCGTCGATGCGGCCCTGGCCAGGCAGCCGAAGGTGGAGGGGGCCGGGGCCGGCCAGCTTTACCTGGCGCAGGAGACCAACGACCTCTTTGCCCAGGCGGAGAAGCTCTCCGAGGAAGCCGGCGACAGCTACGTGACGGCGGAACGCCTGCTGCTGGCCATCGCCATGCTGCCGGGCAGCGATGCGGCCAAGGCGCTGGATGCCGCCGGGGTGACGCCGAAGTCGCTCAACCAGGCGATCAACGACATGCGCAAGGGCCGGCGCGCCGACACCGCGACCGCCGAAGAGCAGTACGAGGCGCTGACCAAGTATGCCCGCGACCTGACCGAGGTGGCCCGCGAAGGCAAGCTCGATCCCGTCATCGGCCGCGACGAGGAGATCCGCCGCACCGTGCAGGTGCTCTCCCGGCGGACCAAGAACAATCCGGTGCTGATCGGCGAGCCGGGCGTCGGCAAGACCGCCATCGTCGAGGGCCTGGCCCAGCGCATCGTCAACGGCGATGTGCCCGACACCCTGAAGGACAAGCGCCTGATGTCGCTGGACCTGGGCGCCATGGTGGCCGGTGCCAAGTTCCGCGGCGAGTTCGAGGAACGCCTGAAGGCGGTGCTGCAGGAGATCGCCGATGCCGGCGGCGAGATCATCGTCTTCATCGACGAACTACACACCCTGATCGGCGCCGGCAAGGCGGAGGGCGCCATGGACGCCTCCAACATGCTGAAGCCGGCCCTGGCGCGCGGCGACCTGCACTGCGTCGGCGCCACCACCCTGGACGAGTACCGCAAGCACATCGAAAAGGATGCCGCCCTGGCGCGGCGCTTCCAGCCGGTCTTCGTGCCGGAGCCGAGCGTCGAGGAAACCATTTCCATTCTGCGCGGCCTGAAGGAGAAGTACGAGCTGCACCACGGCGTGCGCATCACCGATGCGGCCATCGTTGCCGCGGCGACGCTGTCGAACCGCTACATCGCGGACCGTTTCCTGCCGGACAAGGCCATCGATCTGGTAGACGAGTCCGCCAGCCGCCTGCGCATGGTGGTGGACTCCAAGCCCGAGGAGATCGACGAACTGGACCGCCGCCTGGTGCAGATGAAGATCGAGGAAAATGCGCTCCAGAAGGAAAGCGACAAGGCCTCCAAGGAGCGTCTGGAAAAGCTGACCGCGGAGATTGCCACGCTGGAGAAGCAGTCGGCGGAGCTGACGGCACAGTGGCAGGGCGAAAAGGACAAGCTGGCCGGCGCCCAGAAGCTGAAGGAGCAGCTCGATCAGTCCCGCGGAGAGTTGGAGATCGCCCAGCGCGACGGCGACCTCAATCGCGCCAGCGAGCTCAAGTACGGCGTGATTCCCGGCCTCGAAAAGCAGCTCGAGGAAGCCGAGGCGGCGCAGGAACACCGCATGCTGAACGAGGAGGTGGCGGAGAACGACATCGCCTCCGTGGTGTCGCGCTGGACCGGTATTCCCGTCGACAAGATGCTGGAGGGCGAGCGCGAGAAGCTGCTCTCCATGGAAGACGCCCTGCGCCGCAGCGTGATCGGCCAGGAGGAGGCGATTGTCGCCATCTCCAACTCGGTGCGCCGCGCCCGCGCGGGCCTGCAGGACCCCAACCGGCCGATCGGCTCGTTCCTCTTCCTCGGGCCCACCGGCGTCGGAAAGACGGAACTGACCAAGGCCCTGGCCCGCTTCCTCTTCGACGACGAGACGGCCATGGTGCGGCTCGACATGTCGGAGTACATGGAAAAGCACGCCGTCGCCCGCATCATCGGCGCGCCGCCGGGATACGTCGGCTACGAGGAGGGCGGCGCGCTCACCGAGGCGGTCCGCCGCCGGCCCTACCAGGTCGTGCTCTTCGACGAGGTGGAGAAGGCCCACCCGGATGTCTTCAACATCCTGCTTCAGGTGTTGGACGACGGGCGGCTGACCGACGGCCAGGGCCGCACCATCGACTTCCGCAACACCATGATCATCCTTACCTCCAATCTCGGCGCCGACATCCTGGCCGCCCAGCCGGAGGGTCAGGACAGCGATGCGGTGCGCGGCGAGGTCATGGAGGTGGTGCGCGCCGCCTTCCGGCCGGAGTTCCTCAACCGCCTGGACGAGGTGCTGCTGTT
Organism: Rhodospirillales bacterium BBD 1991-14; assembly: GCA_001657395.1. Taxonomy (GTDB): domain Bacteria; phylum Pseudomonadota; class Alphaproteobacteria; order Kiloniellales; family Kiloniellaceae; genus Pelagibius. Next base: position 1,004,830 of record LYSY01000002.1, read on the forward strand.
CCACCGCCTGACGCGCCCGCAGATGACCGGCATCGTCGATATCCAGCTTGCCCGCCTGCATGCCATGCTGGGTGAGCGCAAGATCACCCTGGAGCTGGACGAGCCGGCCAAGACCTGGCTGGCCGACCGCGGCTACGACCCGGTCTATGGTGCCAGGCCGCTGAAGCGGGTGATCCAGCGCGAGCTGCAGAACCCGCTGGCCAGCATGATCCTGGAGGGCAAGATCGGCGACGGCGACACGGTGAATGTCTCCGCCGGGGCCGAGGGACTGGCGATCAACGGCGAGATGGTGGCGGCGGCTTAGTTCGTTTCTCGACTTTCGTCGAGGCGGTTCCAGCCCGCTCCCCCTCCCGGCCACCCATAGGATAATCGCATGGGGTGGCGGGGAGGGGGAGCGGGCCGGTGCCGAAAACCAACGAAAAGCGCCGAGGTGCAGCCTCGGCCTTGAGGGTAACCTGATGTTCTACGACACCCGCAGCGGCGACCACGGGTTGCCGCACAACCCCTTCAAGGCCTGCATCGTGCCGCGGCCCATCGGCTGGGTCACCACGGTGAACGAGGCGGGGGCGGTGAACCTGGCGCCCTACAGCTTCTTCAACGGGGTGGCCGGCGAGCCGCCGGTGGTGATGTTCGCCCCCGGCGGACGCAAGGCCGACGGCCCGCCCGACGGTTCCAAGGACTCCCTCGCCAATGCCGAGCGCACCGGGGAGTTCGTCTGCAACGTCGTCACCTGGGATTTGCGGGATGCGATGAACAAGACGTCCGCGCCGGCGCCCGCCGGCGTGGACGAGGCGGCGGCGGCGGGCCTGGAGATGGTCCCGTCGAAGCTTGTGAAGCCGCCGCGGGTGAAGGCCTCGCCCATTCATCTGGAATGCCGCTACCTGCAGACCGTCGACCTGCCCTCCGAGGTTCCCGACGCGCGCAACGCCGTCGTCTTCGGCCAGGTCATCGGCATCCACATCGACGAGTCGGTCCTGACCGACGGCCGGGTCGATATGGCCAAGCTGAAGCCCATCGCGCGGCTCGGCTACATGGACTACACCCGGGTCGATGAGGTCTTTGCCATGCCCCGCCCCGCCTGGCCGCTGGAGGATGCGGCCGAGTAGGGCCCGTCCCCAGCGGCAACCCGCCTTCATGACGATCCCGTGAAACCACAGCAAGGCCGCTGGCGCGGAGGCTGCCGCGCTTGCTAGGCTCCTGTCTTCAACCGGTCCGACCTCGAAGCCGGGCCGCTCGGAACAAGGAGGCAGGGCGATGACTGACCAGAAGATCGATGACCGCGTCTACGCACTCTACGACGACTACTGCCATGGCAAGATCGACCGGCGCGAGTTTCTGAGCCGCGCCAGAGCGATCACCGTCGGCGGCGTATCGGCCCTGGCCATGGCCCAGGCCATGCTGCCGGACTATGCGGCGGCGGAGACGATTTCCTTCAACGACGAGCGGATCACGCCGCGCTATGTGACCTACCCCTCCCCGGGCGGGACCTCGGGCGAGATGCGCGGCTACCTCGTACAGCCGAGCGGAGAGGGGCCCTTCCCGGCGGTGCTGGTGATCCACGAAAACCGCGGCCTCAATCCCTACATCGCCGACGTCGCGCGGCGCGCCGCCATCGAGGGTTTCCTGGCGCTGGCGCCGGACGGCCTGTCGCCCATCGGCGGCTATCCCGGCAACGACGACGAGGGCCGCGCCATGCAGCGCACCCTGGAGCAGCCGAAGCTGCGCCAGGACATGCTGAACGGCGCGCGCTTCCTGAAGGACCACGAGCTTTCGACCGGCAAGCTGGGGGCCACCGGCTTCTGCTGGGGCGGGGCCACCACCAACTTCCTGGCCGTGACCATGGGCACCGACCTCAGCGCCGGCGTTCCCTTCTATGGCCGCGCGCCGGACAGCGCCCAGGTCGGCCGCATTCAGGCCGCCATGCTGATCCACTTCGCCGAAGACGACGAGCGCGTGAACGCCACCTGGCCGGACTACGAAACGGCCCTGAAGGCGAACGAGGTCGACCACGAGGCCCACTTCTATCCCGGCACCCGTCACGGCTTCCACAACGACTCCACGCCGCGCTACGACGAGGCGGCGGCAGCGCTGGCCTGGAGCCGAACCATGGACCATTTCAGGGAGCATCTGGCCTGACGGCGCAGCGTCGTCTGGGGTTGCCGACGCCGCTTGCGGCCCCGGACGCTGCTGCCCGGCTCCTCAGCTTCTGAGCTGGCCGATGATCAGGCCGGCGGCGATCGCCGCCATGACGCAGCCGACGAAGACGTCCAGCAGGCGCCAGGAGAGCGGGCGGGCGAAGAAGGGGGCCAGGCGCTTGGCCCCGAAGCCCAGGCCGTAGAACCAGAGGCCCGAGGCCGTCACCGCGCCGACGGCGAAGGCCAGGCGCTCCCAGCCCGCGTACTGTGCGGCGATGCCGCCCAGCAGGATCACCGTGTCGAGATAGACGTGCGGGTTCAGGAGGCTGAGCGCCAGGGTGGTCATCACCGCCGTGCGCAGCCCGGTGCCTGCCGGTGCGGCCCCGTCATCGGCGGTGAGGCGTCCGGGCCTGAGGGCGGCGTGAAAGGACTTCAGGCTATAGGCGACCAGGAAGGCCGCGCCACCCCAGGCGGCGATGTCGGGCAGGCTGGGGACGGCACGCAGCAGACCGGCAAAGCCGCCGGCGCCGAGCGTGATCAGGCCGCCGTCGATGACGAAACAGAGCGAAGCGACAACAAAGACATGTTCGCGCCGCAACCCCTGGCGCAGCACATAGGCGTTCTGGGCGCCGATGGCGATGATGAGGCTGGCGCCGAGGCCGAGGCCTTCGAGCGCTGCCAGTGTGTAGGGAACCATGGATCGGGAAACTCCGCAGACGCCCGTCCGGCAGAAGGGCGCCGGGTAAGGCGCGACCGGACGGGGCGTGATAACCGATGGGCTTCAGGCGGGCGCGGTCCGACCCCAGGGTCGGGCGCTGCCGGCCTCAGCCTCGGCGTCGCGCGCGTTTCTCCAGATAGCCGGCGATCAGCAGGCAGCAGTCCATGGGTCGAAGGTCCTCAGAAACTCAGCATTCGCGGTCGGTGGCAGAGCCCTGTTCGACGACCTCTGCTTCCTCGCAGGCCTTCTGTACCATGAGGATGCCGCCCATGGCGATGGAGACCTGGCGGTCGACCTCGGCACGGTGGGTGGCGAAGGCGGCCAGTTCATCTTTTTTCAGCTTATCGCCCCGCGGCAGGGTCACCTTCAGGGGGTTGACCTGCTTTCCGTTGAGAATGACCTCGTAGTGCAGATGCGGGCCGGTGGAGCGCCCCGTCGAGCCGACGTAGCCGATCACCTGGCCCTGCTTCACCCGCGCGCCGGACTTGATGCCCTTGGCATAGCCGTGGAGATGGGCATAGGCGGTCTTGTAGCTGGAGCCGTGGCGGATGCGGATGTACTTGCCGTAGCCGCCCCTGCGTGCCGCCACCTCGACCACGCCGTTGCCGGCGGCATAGATCGGCGTGCCGCGCGGGGCCGCGAAGTCGGTGCCCTTGTGCATCTTCGAGTAACCGAGGATCGGATGCTTGCGCATGCCGAAGCCCGAGGACAGGCGCGCGCCGTCGATCGGCGTGCGCATCAGCGAGCGGCGGACCGAGGTGCCCTCCGGCGTGAAGTAGTCCGCATCGCCGTTGTCGCGTTCGTAGTGATAGATCTCGGTGCGGCTGCCCGACAGCGTCATGGCGGCATAGAGCAGCTCGCCGGTGCGCACCGGCAGGCCGTCTTCGTCGACGAAGATCTCGTAGAGGAACTCGAAGTCGTCGCCTTTCTGGATCTCGCGCTGGAAGTCGACGTCGAAGCTGAAGGCGCGGATCGCTTCCACCAGCACCAGGTTGGGAACGTTCACCTGCCGCGCGGCGACCGAGAGGTTCGACAGGATCGTGCCCTGGGCATAGGCCAGCTGGCGGGCCACGGGCCGGTCGACGGCGTTGGCCGCAAAGTCTCCGTCAGGATGCGTGCGGCTGACTTCGATGTCGCGCTCGCGCGAGGGGCGGAAGTTGATCGCCAGCAGCGGCCCCAGGTCGTCCGAGGCGGTGTCGCTGGCCGTACCGGTCGCGGCAAAGGCGAGGTCGATTTCCTGGCCCGGCATCAGCCGCCGGGCGGAGTAGACCGGCTCCATCGCGGTCACGGCCTGGTGGGCGTGGGCCGGGTCGACCCCGGCGCCGATCAGCAGTTTCATCAGGGTGTCGCCGCGCGCGACGGTGATCTGCCGGGTGACCGGCGGCGGCGGAGCCTCGGCCTCCTCCAGCGCTTCGATCTCGCCCTGGGCCGGGAGCCTCAGCAGCGATGCGCGCGGCAGGGCCGCGACCTGCTCGGGCTGCGGCGCTGCGGCGGCGGGGCCGCTTGCCGGCACGACCGAGAAGGCCCCTGCGGCGGCCCCTGCGGCCGGGTCCAGGCCGCTCCCGAGGGTCCCCGGGGCCTCAGCGGAGGCGTCACCGAAGGACCGGGTGATGTGGGCGCTGGACCAGCTGGCGGCAACGGCGCCGCCGACCAGAGGAATTGCAAGGATTGCAGGATAGCTGACCTTTTTGGCGAATCGCATAAGCGATTCCATCCCGATTTTACGGTTCGTCACGACGTACAGAAGCTCCGCAACTTGACGGTTGTGTGTGATGCCCCCCGTGGCAGGCCACGTCGGCGGTAAATGTCATACCACCAAATCGTTAACCAATTTTTGAAAATTGCTGATCATACAAGGGGTTGTCAACCTTAAAGGCGGTTAACGCTGTAGCCTTTAAGGGCGAGCGCCGATAAACTTCGGCCGGGTGTAAAAATCTTTTCATAAAGGGTTTGACAGGCCGCCGGGCGCGGCCCTATAACCCGGCCTCCACGGCAGCCAAGGCTCTCCGCCGAACGCTGCCGTGCTGCTGTTTGACATTGTTGGATTGATGGAAGGGATACGCGGGCGGCGGGTCTTGGTTTTGGGTCTGCTGTTTGGGTTTTGGTGTTTAGGCA
>LYSY01000012.1 GCA_001657395.1 Rhodospirillales bacterium BBD 1991-14
GGACCAGTCGCCCATGTCCGGGTCGTCCATGGTGAGCTTCAGGCCGCGGACGTCGTAGGTCATGGTGGTGACGACCCCGGCGGCATCGGTCTCGGTCAGGTTGCCTAGGGCATCGTAGGCGTAGGTGGTGACGCCCCCGAGGTTATCAGTGGCCGAGACGAGCTCGCCCAGGGCGTTCTCCACCCGGACGGAGGTCTGGGTGAGGGCGTTGGTGAGCGTGGTGGTGAGGCCGTCGAAGGCGGTGGACTCTACCCCGCCGTCGGGCAGGGTAACGGAGATAAGGCGGCTGACCACGTCATAGGTGTTGGTGGCCCAGAGGATGTCCTGGGCGGGGGTGCCCTGGAAGTAGGGCTTGGAGACTCGGTGGACCTCGCCGCGGGCGGTGAATTCGGTGTCGACATAGACCGGGGTGCCGTCGAAGCCCTCGGTCTCCGAGCGGAAGACGCGGTTCAGCTTGTCGAGGTACTGGATGGCCTTGGCGGAGCTGGCGGTGCCGCCGGAATCGAAGTCCTGGGCGGTGACCAGATAGACGCCGCCCGCGGGGCACTGCGCCACGCAGAGCTCGTAGGTCCAGCGGGTCTCGGTGCCGTCGGCGCGGGTCTCCGTGGTCTTGCGCCCGAAGCCGTCGTAGACCCAGCTTGTCACCAAGCCATTCGGCCCAGTAAGGCGAGTCACAGTGCCAAAGCGAGCGTCGGTGAGGTTAGATGCACTATGGTTCAGCGCGTTGGTGGCTGAGATCAAGAATCGCCCGTCATCGGTGAAATCTGCCGAGGTGGTCCGGTTTGCGATATCTGACCCAGTGACCGTTACTGAGGCTTGGTTGCCGAAGCCGTCATAGCTGTAAGTGGTGGTGAGGGCGATATTGGGCTCATTCGGTTGACTCACTTGTTGTGTGAGCAACGCCGTGGTGGGATCATAGGTGAAAGAAGACTCTTGGATTTGGTTGAGTGCCCCTGGGCGACTGAGCTCTACTTTCGAGTTGGAGATCAGGCCAAGAAACCAATTTGTCAAGTCGATATCGTAGGTGTTGGTTGTGGTCTCGACGAAGCTTTCAAAACCATCTGTCGTAGTCGTGGTTAGAGACGTCGGATTCCCCTGGACATCGAGAACCACGGTCGCTGTGCGGCTGACGATCGCGGTATTGTCAACACCGTCATTGGTCTCGTAGTCCTCAGATACTGAAGTGGCAATGTAAGGGTAGACTGTCGCACCGCCGTTGAGAGACAGCTGGTTCCACGTGTTATTGATGGTCTTGATCTTTGTGCCGTCGGACAACGCTTTGACCGACTGTGCCACTTCGGCAGTGTAAGGGAATGGCTGATGATAGTTAGTCGTCGTTATGATTCCGGTCTGCTCATCTGTGGCGACAACTTCTCGGAAACCGTAAAAGCCGCGACCTTGGACGTGCGCCTTCGCCCCAACATATTGATAGCTGGTTACAGCTTGACCGCCGACCCCGTTTTCGGCGGACACTGACTTAACGACATACAATGGCGCTTGGACATCGACTACTGGGAAGACCGCATCGTTTTCCTTGGTATAGACGGCAGGATCGGTCAGGGCTGAGTACTCTAGACTTGAGACTCGACCGAGGGAATCAGTGATCGATGTAAGCAGGTCAGGGGCAGGGCTGTCTTGGGTGAGCAGCAGCGTACTCGCTCCGGAGTTCTTATCCTTTAGCAAGATATCACTAAGGCCATCGCCGTTATAGTCGAGGGGCAGGAGACTGCGCTCACTCTCGTCCCAATCTTCGATACTAGTTCCCCAAGTTGTCGAGATGGTCTCGACGTCGAAAAACTCTTCCTGCCATCCTGTCCCCTTGCCAATCAGCAAGTAAGTGTCCACAGTTGCAGATCTTCCTTGAGCTAGAATATCGCTCATCCCATCACCATTCATGTCCAGTATGGTGATCTTTCGTCGATCGTCTCGCAACGCGCCGTGTGGCAGACCCCAGGAGTTCGAGACGTACCGATCGCGATGGAAACCTTTGCCGTGTGAAGTTAGTAGCAGAGGGCTTGAGTGGATTGTTTGTCCCTGGAGATAGATGTCGTCCAGGCCATCGCCGTTGTGGTCAAGCACGAAGAGATTACGCCGCGCTGATGACCACAGATCTCCTGTCATTCCCCAAAGCGAGGAAATGTCTTTGACCAGATCAAAACCTGTACTGTTTGCAGTCAGCAAATAGGTTTTGATGACGAGCCCAGTGCCTTGAAGGAGTATGTCGTCGCGACCATCGCCGTTGTAATCGAGAATGCTGAGTTCCCTTGACCACAATGGGGCGACCATTCCCCAGGAGGTGGTGACATTCTGTTTGTTGTTGAACCCAGTACCGTTTGAAGTCAGTAAGTATGTGGCGCTTGAGACTCCACCGCCTTGTAGCAGGATGTCGTCAAGCCCGTCACCATTGTGATCAAGTACGACAAGGTTTCTTTGATTGGCTGCCCAAACAGCCGCGGACATGCCCCAGGCAGAAGTGATGTTTTGAGCGTTGTTGAATCCGGTGCCATTTGCAGTTAGCAATCGTGAACTCTGCGTACTATTGACCCCCTGCAGCAGAATGTCGTCGCGACCATCTCCGTTGTAATCGAGCACAACAAGATTCCGTCCGTTTGCTGCCCAGATGGATGCAGAAGTACCCCAGAGATTGGTGACGTCCTCCATATCGAAGCCGGCACCGTTGGAGGTTAGCAAGTGCGTGCTATGCGCACTGCTTGTGCCTTGCAGGAGAATGTCGCTTCGCCCATCGCCGTTATAGTCAAGAATGTGGGCTAGGTGCTTCGTTCCGTCCCACATGCTCGTTGTCGTGCCCCAAGAATTCGAAACATCCACGGCGTCGGCATAGGTTAGCGCCTGTCCTTGCCAACTAGCGGTCACCGGGGCCAGGCAGTTGTTGGCGCCATCGCACTCTGTGACTGAGGTGAGGCGGGAGCGAGTGCTCGCGGGACTCAGTTCATAAGTGAGTTGATAATCCTTAACAAGACTGAGGCCACTACCGGTGTCAGTATAGGTCTCAATACTGGCGAGGCGCTTCGTAATCGCTATCTGTGTTCCGGCGAGGTAGCCAGTGGGTGTGTCCGCGCGGACCCCGTAAACGAAGCGTATCTCGCTACTGGGTAGAGCGCCTTGAACGTCGTTGGAAGTGTAGCTGATCTTGTCGAGGCGGTAGCTACGATCAGCCGAGTCTTCTATGTAGTGATAGGTCATCGCGTTGCCGACAGTGTCGGTAACTCGGTTTAAGGACCAGAGGCGAATCTCTCGGGCGCCGGGCACAACGATTCGGGCGTCTGCGGTTTTGCCATACTCCATGGTTTGGCCCGACTTATTCTCGACGGTGAAGTACTCAGGTCCTGAGCCAGCCGAGCCATGAGAAACGATGCGTGCAAAACCGTCGATCTCTGTCCGATACTCGGTCCCATCGGCGCCATAGGTCCCGTTGATGGCTACCAAGCGACGGTCATCAATGCAGAAACGGTCGTCATTCGAGAAATCTACGTCGTGGATGGTTCCGTCCTGCGCCAGGGATTGGCTGCAGCGGTGGATTGAAGATGAAGCACTCAGCGACCAGCCGACGCCAACGGAAGAGTTACCACCATGGCTTTTGTAGATCAGGGCAAGCGAGGGCTGCATGCCGGCAACACCTGGCGGGACAGCGATAGGAATGGAGTAGCCGGCAGAGCCGGTCTCATCTACGGAGAGCGTGCCCGGAGTAACGCCAGCCACAGTGGTCTGGCCGGCAACCGATTGCGGCCATGCTCCGGCTGAGAAAGTCAAACCAAGAGTAAAACAAACACCGACAACCCGAACCCATGACGGGAAAGCGGCAGCCGTAGGTGTAACAGAGCGCATCATGGCAAGACCTCTCGGCGGATAGGGCAGGAACTTTTGGGTGATGAAATGCAAGATCCGCCGTCAGGTAAGTCGGCAGGAACTATGCGGTGCAAAAACGCAAGGCAACCCAAGTGGGTGGGTGGCGCGCAGAGAACCGTTGGCTGTCTTCCACTTGAGACACTTGGGCGGCGACGTGGCGCCGCATCCAACTTCCTCGATATCAGGCAAGCCTCTACCGTGGCCGAAAACCGCATTACACGGTCCTCCAGTCGGACGCGCTTGGTTGCCAAGGCGGCTCAAGCACGCGGTTTGTCAGACAAGTGTTCCCACACAAGAAGACCTTTGAGCGCCATTATGCAACTAAGGCGTTCAAACGCTTCGCGCGAGCTCATGTTGCATGGAAACACGTGTTGGTTTCAAGTTGTAAGGGGAATTTTCTTGTGGATTAATCGCAAAAGAAGTATTGCTAAGGAACGTCAGAGAGGAGTGGCTGTTCGAGTTTGCGCGGCCGCGCGTGCTATACGTTTGAGTTCGATCACAAATCGAACGTGATTCTCCGCCTCAAAGAGTCTTGATCCCCCAATCAGATTTCTTTGTTGTTGCGAGCCCAGCTAAAACGACCCTTGTGGACTACTCGCGCTGGGCTTGCGAAGTACCTCGGTCAGCATCTCCGTCTTTCCATCAGGCTGACAGGCCGAGTAGCTCAGCTGCCAGTGAGGACAGCGTTAAGGAGCGCATGAGTTTGGCGCACCCCTAACCTTGCTCGCCACTTCTGTTTGTTGAAGCAAAGTGCTCTCTTCTCTTAATGCCCCCATCCTCGACCAAATTCGCCAGCGTTCAGACCTCGTTCGGACTCGGGAATCCAAGTGAAGACATGGCTTGCGCGATAGGCCTTAGGCTTTTGGGTCGACAACGATGCTTCAAACGTTCCACTGAGGGAGCCAATTGGCCGATGCGCCTCAGCGGTCGCGTGTTTCACAGACAGTAGTAGCGTTTGGTCGGTGCGCTCATTCGCGCTCACACTCGCCGCTCTTGGGATGCAGTTTCGGTCTGAGACCAGTCATCTTTGAGGGTTGTTTCAAGGTGTTGAGGGTGCGGCTGAATGCCTGACCAACCTGCATAGCGTTGTCACGAAATGCCGAGAGGGTATTGAGCGCATAGGATGTCGGATTTGGTGCACTTGGTGAACGAGCTTGAATAAGGCTCCTAAACAACTCTTCCTTCGGTTTCCGGTGCGCTTGGTGAAGTTCGAACTGATGTGCTTTTGCCTCAGTCCGCCAGGCATCGAATAAGCTTTCCAGCCTGACATTTTGCTTTGCTTTCCGCGTGCGGAGTGTCGCGAGCTCCATGCCTTTTGCGGTTGTGTAGCCATGAGTTTGGGCTGCGTCTTGGATTGCGTTTCGGCGCTTGGAGAAAACGCGCTCGACTTGCTTTGGGATCGCGCCGATGCGCAAGGAGTCCGCTTTGCGCTCCACTTGGTGACCAAGTCGCTCCAGTTCGTTGGCGAGGGTGTTTCGGTAGACGGCGCCTGCTTCCTTCTGTGCCTTGTAGAGTTCCCGGCTGACGATAGCGCCCCAGGTTCCATCTTTGCGCGGCGCCAGATTAAAGACAAAGCAGTGGGTATGGAGCTGCGGATCAAGGTCGCGGCTGGTATGGTGATCGAACTGGGCCGTAAGGAGCCCGGCGGCCTGTTCCCGGATCAAGCCACCCTTGCCGCGCCGGGACCAGGCCGCCTCTTTTTCCAGATAGCGGGTCGCCTCCGTTACAGCCGACCGCTGTGCCGCTTCTATGGCGGTGCGCTCCTGGGGGACTGAGAGCGCCCACAGCACCGAAACAGACTTTGGAGCACTGAAAGTGATGTCCCAGCCGGCAGCATGGGCGTGGGCCTTGCCGCCACGCTGAACGAGAGGTGCGCCGGTCTTGGGATCGAGGCCTTGCAAGGCCGCACAGAACTCCGATTGGGTAACTGGTCCCTGGAGCGAAAGACGCTCTGCACCGCGTCCGACCCAACGGCCGGGCGGCTCACCATCGCGTGTGTAGTAGTCGTCCTGGCGCAGATGGGCGTAGTAAGCCAAGGCTGCCTTTGTATTGCCGCGTGCGGAGATGGAGGCAACCATGGCTTAACGCCGGACCTGGCGGATGTGTTCGATCATATCTTTCGACAGACGTGGTAGCGAAGGGAGCTTGGTGTTGCCTCTGTCCTTACTCAAGGCCCTGACGGCCTTCAGAGTCCAATCCGCGGGCAGGGTGGTCTCTCTCAAACGCGGGAGGGTAACGAAAGGCATTTCCAGCTCATAGACGTCCTTACCAAGGCCGAGGAACAGCACTCGAACAGCCCTTCCGACCGGTCCGAGGCAGGCGGCGATCTCCGAGGCGGTGATGACGCGGCGGCTTTCGCGGTGGATGCTGGTGGTGACGCTGGCGCGTCCTTGGGCGTCAGTTCGGCTCTTGATCCGTCGTTCGATCTCCTGATTGCCGACGAGCCGGCTTGCCTCTTCGGCGGCTTCGCTGAGGTTGATCCGGGTGATGATCTTCGTGCCGATCATCCCGGCCCAGGACTTAGCCTGCTCCGGACCGTAGGCGGCGCGCAACTGGGCGAAGTCCTGCGCCCCGATGACCACGATGACGCCTTTGGAGCGGCCCAATTCCAAGAAGGAGGGGAACTGGCGGATGGGCGGTAATTGCGGGAATTCGTCCAGGAAGAGCCAGATGCGCCGCTCTCGGCTCTCACTCAGGCTCGGGCTGCCGACGGCCGAGGCCAGGACACCGAGGAGACTTCCGATCCAGATCCGGGAGAGTTCTGGGTAACCCGGGTCATGCTGCAGGATGAGCGGCCGGCGTGGTGTGGGGTTATGGAGCCACTGGCGGATCGAGAACCGCCCTGCCGAGCTTGCCGCCCAGGCTTCCTCCAGTACCGAGACCGTGTTCATGTGGGTTTGGAAGGTCGAGAGGATGCTCTGGGTGGTGCGGCTCTCCGGCTGGGCGAGGAGGCGGAGTGCCGAGGGGTGGTGTTCCCGCGCCATGGCGGTCAGGGTGTCGACATTGGCGGTGACCGTGTGGTGGAGATCGGCCCAGTTCCAATCGGCGCGCCTGGAGGCCTGAAGGTGAGAGAGACAGACCACGAAGACCTCCTGAGCCGCCTCCGACCACATGGGATCGGAACTCGGTGGGATGAAACGCGCGGCCAGCTCCCGGGCATCCTGCTTCACCCGACAGTCGGCTGCCACATCCCAGACAAGGGAGCGCCGGTCGTGGGGCGCGACCAGCAGCGGGGCTGGGTTAGCCGGCAGACCAGCCATCATGTCGCCCTTGGTGTCGAGCACCAGAACGCCATCACCGCGCTCGATGGCAGCCAGGATCAGATGGAGCATAGTCTGGGTCTTGCCGGCCCCGACGCTGCCCCAGATGAGGAAATGGCGGCTCTCCCGGTCGCGGCTGAGGGGCACGCCGGGCAGGAAGGTGAGGCCTCGGCCGTGGCGTGCGGATTCGCGTCGCGATGCCTTGGCAAAGGCTGCCGCCGCCTGACGGCCTGAAAGCAGGCGCGGCCCACGGACGACCTTGAGGGCAGGAGTGCCGAAACGGACTGAGAGCGCAAAGGCAAAGAGGGCCAGGAGCCCCAGAGCCATCGAACCAGCAAGGCCGTTGAAACGGAGATCGAAGGCGCCGAGCGCCTGGTAGCGGTCGAGTTGGTTCCGACAGGTTGCCCAGTGGTGTTGAGCCCGTGGATCTCCGAAGAGATCCATAACCCGCACTTTGAGGCAGGCCTCGATACCGTCGGAGGCCAAAGCGGTGCGCTGGCCGTCCGGCAGAACCGCTTCAGGCGGCCAGCGCCGGACACCGAGATCGTAGATCCCATAGGTGGCGGCAAAGCCGAGCAGAGCCAAGAATAGGGCTACGACTTTCAGGGCGCCGATCATTCCAAGTTCCCACCGTTTTCGCCGGAGAGCGCTTTCAAGAGGGCATCGAACATGGCCAGCAGGTCTTGGGTGGCCCCCGCGGCTGCTTCTGCCTTGGCCAGTGTGTCCACGGTGAGTTGCTCCAGGGCTGCCAGGCGCCGTTCGATCCGCATCAGGCGTTCGGCGAGTGCCTTATTGTCGCCGCCGGCGAGGCCTGTACGAATCAGATCACGGGCGATACCGGTCGGGCTTGCCGAGAGGTCATAAGCACGGGCCTGGAGCTGCTCGATCTCAGCCTGCTTGAGCCGAAGGGATATGGGTTTGGTTTTCTCAACCACGCCCGGTCCCGGCGTCGGCCGTGTTCGCCCGCTGGCGGGCTGACATCCAAGTGAAGAGAGCCCGGCGCTGGTAGCGCACGGATTTGCTGCCCAACTTCAGGAAAGGTGGGCCACCACCACGCGAGCGCCAGGTATGCAGCGTGGAGGCGGGAAAGCCGATGATCCTGCTGGCCTCGGCTGTGGTCACAGCTTCATCGAGCCAGCCAGGGTTGTCGCTGAGGATCTCTCCTAAGGTGGGGAGGCCGGAGGTGGACGAGGGCATGGCAGGTCTCCGCGCTTTGAGGGTGTGAAGACAAGCCAAGCAGCCGCTGGAGGGGCGTAAAAGGGAATTGATTTCGTCAAATGCAGATGATCGTCAGCAACCGTCTGCCAGCTCCCGCTAACCATCGAGCTCCAGGATTCTTTTCATGCGCCGCTGCACCGTCTCCAACGACGGCAGGTCCTTTTCGTCAAATTCTGCGGCAGCAGCTTTGTGCGCATCGAAGGCGAGCACGGAGCGCGGAGTCTCTGGATTTGCCGCATACATCTCCCGGATCAGTGCTTCGATGCGGGGCCATGCGGCCTTGGGTGGCCGGCCGCGAGACACTTCGGCCGCCGTCTCCTCGTGGCGAGAGTGAACGAGTCGCAGCGGGGGGCGCTTGGCTGGCCGGACATCGCGCAGGAACGGGGGAAGGTCGTAGCCTTTGATCGTCATCCAGCCGCCCAGCGTCACCTTGGCCAGGCAGATATTTCCAAGAATGGCCTGTCCCTTGGCCGGAAAAGCCTCATAGGGAATGCGGGCCAGCGTGTGACGTAAGTCATCGGCAGCATTTTCGGGTCTCGGAAACGCTGAGAAGAGCGCCCAGTCCTCGGGATTGCCGGGCAGCGCGTTGCGTTCGAGCAGGACGTCGGCGATGGTCGCCGACTTCACCGCAAAGTACTCCTGGGGCTGTACGTCCACCGCCAAAGGCGGGCACAGACGCCCGCTTGGCGGGGCCTCCATCCGCAGGAGCGGCAGATCCCAATCGCTGTCATGGTTGGCTGCCAGCACAGGAGTCCTTGGGTCTTCGAATTCGCCGGCAAAGAGCGCGTGCTTGAAGAGATCCATGATCGCTGACGGCTCGATGCCGCGCTGATCCTCTGCGATCAACAGGGCAGCGCGCTTGAGCGAAATGTAGTTCCTGTCAAGAGGTGAGATGAAGGACGGCATTGTGGCATTCCTTGTGCTCTTCCGCTCCATTTGTGAACTCTTGACCCGGCCGTCAATAGCGCCGTTTCTAAGCAGGCGTTCAATCTGTTTCCAGGCGTCTCAAGTGACCGGACCCGCTCCTACCGAACTTGGAAACGAAATGACCCTGACCGATTGGCAAACATAGGTTTGGCGATCTGCGCGCCAACGGGCTTTCAAGGTGGTGCTCCGCGTTGGACAGGGGAGCTCAGCAAGTGGGATATCGGCGCGCCCCTTCATGAGCCCGTTTCTATTGCAGGGTTATTACAGCAAGAAACAAGACCGCTGAAATAGCGGCGGCGGTGATCAGGAAGAAGAGGAATGACGCAATTAGGTGAGCCCAGACGTTTGGATACATTTGGCGCCCGCTGATCTCACGCATCTGGTTCTGCCTCATCGTAAGAATCGCGAGGACAACTGCTCCCGCCAGGGCTAGGCCAGGATTCTGTTCGATGAACAGCGACAGCTGGCTGGGCTGGCCAAATGCAAAGGCGGGCATCAACCATCCGATACCCAACATCAGTAACCCTATCCAGAATCCGGCACTGCCAGCCATCAACAGAAAGTAAGCCGGCGTCTGCGGAAAGGCCCGGAGACCGAATTTCACCAGCAGCCATGCGGCAAAGCGATGCAGCGCCCAAAACCAGGCACCCATCGCATAGATGAGGGGCACAGATATGAAAAATGCTAACCAGAAAGTCACCTGTCCAAGGCGCTGTACGACTTCCATGTACTCCGCGCCCGAAAATCCTGGAATATCGGGTGTTGTTAGGGTGGAAAATGAGATAGCCACACTGGAAGCGGCCCAGGCTAGAAAGAAGGCGCCAGCGATCGGAGGGGTGAGAGACTTGGCGAACCTGCCAAACAGTGTTCTGGGCTGACCTCGGACATCTTCCAAGTCCTTGGGCGTCGCAATCAGTGGGGCCAGACTGACCAGAACAATCCGCCCCCATTTGTTCGTGAGCAGCCAGCGCCGAAGAAAGAATGCGACTCTGACCTTATAGCCGCGCAGACCGTGAAGTGGTCCCTGCTTCAGGCTTGCTTGCTGCTGCGCATTTGGTTGCATAATGCCTATCGCCCTACGCGGATGATCGATCCAGAAAGCCACTGTTGAGTGATACAGCCAACATGGTTCGGCACAGACACTGTTGGTGCCGGACTGACTGTCCGAGGTGACCCCAGAAGGGGGTGCTCACTAAGAAGCGCGATCCAGCGAAGCACCGTCTGCTCTCTCAATGGATTTTACCGCGGTCATGGGCGTGACCAGGACGGCCCCAACCGTGTTGGTCGCCTGCCGCAGCGGATCCTGGGCGAGATGGGCATAGCGAGCGGTACTTTGAACGCTCTTGTGGCCCAGCAAGGCACCGATCACCGGTAGGGAAAGCCCGGCACCGACGGCAAAACTCGCAAAGCTGTGCCGTAGATCATGCAGTCTCACGTCTTCGAGCCCGGAGGCCTTGCGTAGCTTGCGCCAGGGCTTCTGCAGGTTGACCAGACAGGTCCGGGGATTGCGGCCGACGATGACATAAGGATTGTCTCTTTCCCGTGGCAGGGCCTTCAGAACTGCCAGGGCAGGGGGATTGAGTGGAATGATCTTGGCGCCGTTGCGGTCCGTTTTGTGACGTTCCAGCACCAGTTGGCCGTTCTCCAAATCGACGCCGGCCCAATCCAAGGTCAGGATCTCACCCATCCGGCAGCCGGTGAAGACCAGCAAGCGGATGGCGGCTGCCGCATAGCGGTCGACAAACCCGCCTGCTTCTTGGGCATCGAGGGTTTCCAGGAAAGCAACAAGCTCGTCTGGGCTTAGATAACGCTCGCGCTTCTTCTCTGGATAGGGCTGGAGGAGCGCGGCAGGGTTGCTGCCGCGCGGGATGATCTCCCAGCGTTCAGCGCGGTTCAGCATGGTGCGGAGTAGCCCGAGCACCCGGTTAGCGTTGTAGGGAGTTTTTCGCAGATCGGCGTGCAACCGCGCGATATCGGCCGGGCGCAGGTCGAGGAGCTTGCGGTTGCCGAGCCGAGGCTTGATGAACTTCTTTAGCAGCCATTCATGGCTGGCGATGGTTCTTGCCTTGCAACGGCCCTTGCAGTGTTCGTCCATATAAAGATCGGCCAGCTGCGAGACGGTCTCACTCTTTAGCATCATGCGCCGATCTTCGGCTGGGTCCCGACCGAGGGCGATCTCGCCCATCAAGCGCTGCGCCTGCTTGCGCGCTTGATCCAGCGTGACCTTGCCGAGCTGCCCGATTGAGAAGCGTCGGCTGCGCCCACTCGCATTTCGATACTGGATGACGAAAGTCTTGGCACCGGAGGCTTTGGCGCGCAGCCCAAAGCCGGGCATGCTGTCGTCCCAGAGGACAACGTCACGCTCGCCCGCCTGGGTATTGTCGATCAGTTTTTTGGTTAGCTTGGGCATCGATCCGGGTAAGCCAGGGGTAAGCAGGTAAGCACAAAACCCATCGATGACAAGCATGTCGAAATGAAGATCGAAAGTCAATTATCTATATGAAATATATTGTATAATCCAGTTTTGTCGTACTCAATCCAGCGCCATCCAGGAAGCCAGATCGAACTCATAACCTGAAGGTCGCAGGTTCAAATCCTGCCCCCGCAACCAACATCAGCCAACACAATCCAGCTAAACCAAAGACGAACCAAGGCGGGCCAAAAGCTCGCCTTTTTTCGTGCCTCCAGGAATCAACAACTTAGAACGCAGGTTCAAATCACCTGCAACCAACATGCGCCCAGATTTGCGTAAGACCAGAGCAGCCAATTGACTTGCATGGTCCCAAGGCGGTTATCCGGCTGTGGTTAGTGAAATGACCGCGATGCGGACGAAGCGGACTTACGTTCCAAACCGCGACAGAAACAGATTTCACACCCGTGAAACAACGGCAAGCTCTCCTGCTTCCGGCGTCCACGGGTCGCCGGTCATAACATCAAGGACTTCCTCTACGACTAGCCCGGCTTCGCGCACTTCGCTCGAGATCATCTCGAGATCAAAGTACTGCATCCAGTTGAAAATCTCGAACCGACGCTCCGGCGCGACGATCAGATACCGGTCCAGGGCGATCTTATCCTGATCATAGAGGAAGGTGGTCTGGAAACCGAAGTGGTCGTCCGGTGACCAAAAGTCTCCCATGGGACGGCGTCCGTAGGTCATGATCTCACGCCGTTTCTCGAACTGCTGCGTGGTCGACACATCGAAAACGAACGTCCCGCCGGGGTGCAGCATTCCCTTAACCCGCTCCAGAAGGGTGCGTCGCTTCTCGGGTGGAAGCGTGCAGAAGTCACACCAGATCAAGCTAATGACATCTTGCTCATCGGGCAGATCGTCGATCAGATAATCTGCTTTTCGGTATTCGATATCCAGATTATGGGCGGCGGCTTCGGACCTGGCGTAGTCGAGGGAAACGGCCGAGAAATCGACGCCAATCACCCTGGCGCCTCTTGTCGCCATGCGCCTTGCATATAGTCCCGGCCCGCAGCCCAGATCGCAGACGTTCTTGCCCGACAGGCCGATCTTTCGGTCAAACCATCCTACAATGTCGTCGATGGTCTGACTCCTGCGCGAGGCCAAGTCAGTGCTCTCGTCCAGATGCACTTTTAGCATTTGCTGCGCGATCCAGGGATCGGTCCAGAGCATATCGGTTGTGTAACGGGAAAACGGCTCTGGTTTCCGATTGAATTCATTCAGATCTGAATACACAGCAGATTGGCTCCTCTCGATACGGTGCAGCCTAGCAGGATCGCTTATTCGAATGTCACCTTGCGGAACCGGGTTCAAGTGAACGGCCGCAACGGGCTCTTTCCGGTCATTGCGGAGGCCGCTACCAATAACCGTTTCTGACCGAGCTCCCACACTCAGGCGCTCTCATGGATTGGGCTGGCGCTTTATGCCGCTGCTTGGAAAAGGCGACGCTGCTGTCGACGGTTGCGCTCCCTCGCAACCAAACGCAAAGAAGCCACCCCTAGGATGGTTTTCTTGCGTTTCGGGCTGTGCGGCCAGCTTTGAACCTACGCCCAGGAAGGCTAGAGGCGCGAGCATAGCGAGCGCGCAGTCTGCGCAAGGGTCAAACCTGTCCGGCGAACACTGAAGCCGAAGCCGCAACAAAAAGCTGCGGAAAAGCACTCTGGCTCGCAGGTATTCGACAAACCTCTACTCACCTTGGCAACGAAACGCACACGCGCAGCCCACCATCGGGAAGGTTTTGGGGACGTATTGTCCCGCCGTGTCCGTGGATGATGGCCTGTGCGATGCTGAGGCCGAGTCCGACACCGCCTCTGTTCGAGTTGCGGGACGTATCGATCCGGTAGAAGGGCATGAATATGCGGTCAAGCTGGTCTTGGGGAATGCCGGGCCCGTCGTCATCCACGATAATCTCCACGGTATCCGGGCTGTCCTCGATCCACACACGTGCCATACCGCCGTACTTGACGGCATTGTCGATGAGGTTCGTCAAAGCGCGCTTGAGTGCGATCCGGCGGCAGGGAACAGGAACCTGATCGGGCGGGTCGAACTCTATCCTGGCGCCAGCGTCCGCTATGTCGTCACATATACTCGCGACCAGCGCAGAAAGGTCGACGCGGCGCTCGGCTTCGTCGTGAAACGTTCCCCGCGTAAATTCAAGGACGGAAGCGATCATCGACTCCATCTCATCGAGCGTTTCCAGTACCTTTGTGCGCTCTTCGCCTTCGGCCATAAGCTCTGCGCGAAGGCGCAACAGGGTCACCGGCGTCCGCAGGTCGTGAGAGATGGCGGCGAGCATCTGGGTCCGGTTCTCGACCAGCCGGCGCAGACTTTCCTGCATCTCGTTGAACGCGCGCGATGCCTGTACCACCTCGGTGGGGCCGGTTTCTGGCAGTGGCTCCGCGCGAATGTTCTTTCCGAGGCGGTCTGCGGCCAGAGCGAAAGCAGAAAGCGGTGCCGTAACCCGCCCCACAAGCCATATCGTCAGGGCGCCCACACCGATCGCAACCGACAGAATGTAGCCGTCCGACATGCCCGGCCAAAGGTGCTCGGCTCCCGGAATCGCACCCGCGAAGTTGAGCCACTGGCCGTCTTCGAGCCGGATGGAAACATACAGATAGCTGTAGGACTTCCCAACGGCCGGCAACTGGCCGGTCGTGATCGGGTTTGAGTTTCCGGTGCCGTCAGTCAAGGCCCTCTGCGGGCCGCGCGTGGCCCGCGCAAAGCCGACGAGGATTTTGTCTTTGGGCCAGTCGATGAGCTGTCCGTGCAGGAACCGGGTCACTTCATCGATCAGGTCATCGCCTTGAACAACGCCCACCGCCCTCGCATCGGGGCCCAGCGCGACGCTGAAGGCCCGGCTGTCGGAGCCGCGGACGACATCCTCGCGCCATTCTCTGGGCAATCGTTGCAGAAGGTTGACGACTCCGACAATGCGTTCGGCGACGTCCACGGCCTCCGTTGTCGTGACCACCTCCTTCCGGTCCAGCGAATAGATGGCAAGCCCGAGAAAATGAGATACCGCCAGCCCAAGCAGGAGAACCGACACGGTCTGCGCGCCAAGGCTCCTGGGTAGCAGCCTCCTCATTCACAGGTGACCTTTGGCGTGAAGATGTATCCACCGCCCCACACGGTCTTTATGACCTTCGGGTCTTTCGCGTCATCGCCGATTTTTCGCCGCAGACGGCTGACCTGAAGATCTACGCTCCGGTCGAAAGGCGCCGCCGAGCGGCCCTTGGCCAGGTCGAGCAGCTGATCTCTGGTCAGCACCCTTTGCGGGTGCTGCAGGAACGCCAGAAGAAGCTTGTACTCACCGGTACTCAGCGGCACGACGATATCGGTGGCGGATTCGAGCTCCCGTTTTCCCGTATCCAGGAGCCATTCGCCGAAACGGTAGACTGGCACGGCGGCGCCTTCCGGTTTCGGAGGAAGGGCATGCGTCCGCCGCAAGACCGCCTTGATGCGAGCGACCAGCTCACGCCCGCTGAACGGCTTGGCGACGTAGTCGTCGGCCCCCATCTCGAGCCCGAGGATGCGATCCACGTCATCGCCTTTGGCCGTGAGCATGATGACCGGAACCGAAGATGAGCCCGCCCGCAGATTGCGGCAGAGGGTGAGGCCGTCATCACCGGGCAGCATGAGGTCCAAGACAATCAGATCGACCCGCCGCTCACTTAAGGCACGGCGCATCTCCTTTCCGTCGGATGCCGTGCTGACGCGGTAGCCGTCCTTCTCCAGCAGCTGGCCGATCAGGTTTCGCATCTCCTGATGGTCGTCCACGACCAGAATGTGAGACGAGTTTTGCATAGGCTCAACTATGGGGCCAATCGGCCGTCGGCGACGCCCAGAAAATTGTCACAAAGTGTATCGGGCGCAGGGCAAGAAAAGATCCGATACCAAAAAGGGGGCTGCCGGACAAATCATTGAGACAAGGGACTGCTTGAATGGTTTTCCAGCGCGGTCACCAGGATCGCAGTTTGTTGAAGTCATTAACAGAGGTGTAAACGTGCGACTCGCTACTGGCAAGAGCTACTGGATTACCTACGCGCTTACTGTCGCATTGCTTGTAGCGGCACCGCATGCGGCCGCCGCCAAGACGCCCTTTGATGGCTTCTACGCCGGCCTCCCGGGCGGGCATGAAACCTACGACCTTGACCTGCGGTCCGGCAGTCCGGCCGCGGACAATCTCAACCTTTCAGGGCTTACCGGCGAGGTTTATGCGGGGGCGAACACAGCCGTGCACGGGCGCGAACGCTCTGGCGACTGCCAGATCCGTCCCGGGCAAAACCTCTTGGCCGTGGGTGCCGGCTGGTACGTCTCGATTGCGGACGTTTCTGAAGCTCATGGGTTGCCCCCCGGTCCAAAGCCAAGTCCCTTTTTCTCTTTATCGACAGGAAGCACACGATGACTACGAGAGCAAAGCCAGGAAGCTTGCAAAAACTGTATCCTCACGACTTCACAATCCTGATTGCCGAAGTCTCGGACACTGCGATGAAGGCGATAATCGAGCCCGATCCGGCCCGGCGTATCCAAGAGGCCGCGCTGAGCGCCGCCCTCGAGCTCAGGCGCCTGAGAAGCCATCTGACCCCCGTGCACCGGCGCGACCCCGCTTTGTCTGCCGCGTTCCGGCGTGACGTGATCCGCAACAGAGTCATTCGTGACCTGGCTACGGAAATTGTCGAGGCATACGAACGGCTGAAACGGGCGGAGAGTGCGGTGCAGCAGACGGCCAGGGGTACGGTGAACGAGGGATCTCTGCGGGAAGACGCCGGCGAAGCGCGCCGGGACTGCACACCGCCTTTCCTTGCGCGCAGTTGAGTCCGCTGAAAGTCTGCTCCGCATCCGCGGGCTGGAGGAAGCGCTGGTCCGCTTGTCAAACGGACACAAAGAGCACTTGCCGGTCTCGGTGATTGCTGGAGATGGTGCTTTGGGCCGGCGACCTCCAGGTTGTGAACCACCTCATAACGCGAAGGCTGTGCAGGAAGCGTGCGTCAGCATTCCACGCGATCCCTGTCGGGATGGACGCGCGTAAGCCCCACAAAGGTCGAAGCGAGCCAAAGGTAAACGGAAACCGCGCAGAGTCAGATGAGGGCCCCACCCTCCGGCCGTAAAAGCCGCAGGATCAGGTCGCAGTGTGCCTTGCGGATCTGCTCCACCGGAAAGCGGGTCTCCAGCACCTCCATCTCCGCGAACATCTGCCGCGAGATCGACAGTGTCACAACGGGACCGAAGATCATGTGTATGACGCCGAGGCGGTCATGCGCCGCGAAGGCGCCGTCCTGTTCCCCCGCATCCAGGATTGCGTTCACGACCTCGTGCTGCTGCAGGATGAAGCCGTCGTGAAAGGCCTGTGCCACTTCAGGGATCTGGCGTGACACCTCCGCGATGAGCGGCGACATCCGGCCGACAGGCGAGTCGATGGTGATCCGGTAGATCTCTCCAAGGGCGCGGCGCATGCGCTCCTCATGGCTCAGTCCGCGGTCCTCCTGGATCTGCTGCAGCTTGCGGATCGCCACGTCGTAGCCGTCGGTCACGCAGGCAACGAACAAGGCCTCCTTGCTGGGAAAGTGGTGGTAGAGGCTCGCCTTCTGAATGCCGCAGGCCCGGGCCAGCGCGCTCATCGAAGTGCCGGCATAGCCCTTCGTCAAAAACAGGTCCGCCGCCAGGGCGAGGATTTCAGCCCGCCGGGACGACGGCTCTGAGCCCTCGTCAGGCTCCAGCTTCGATCCCGGATCCGATCCAGGGCCCGAAATCCGCGGGCCCCCGTTTTTTTGCATTGACGCTTTCCTCGGTCGTTCTAGATACCCTACCGACCGGACGGTTGGTTTTTATCAAGATAGGGGCTTCCCGCCATGGGGCAAGGTCTTCCGAAGATGTACGCGGCCTTGGCCGCTGTCGCCAGCCTGCTGTCTGCAGGAAGCGTCGCCGCCGATGATGGGTCCGGCGTTCTAGAGGATAATATTCCTGTTGTGAAGGTCGTCACGGCAGAACCCGCGGCGGCCTTTCAGACCCGCAGCTTCTTCGGTCGGGTGCGCGCGCGAGAGACCGTCGATCTGTCCTTCGAGGTTGGCGGCCGGCTCGAGGTGCTGGACGCCGTCGAGGGCGACCGGGTTGCCGCAGGCAGCCTCCTTGCCCGTCTCGATCAGGCGCCGTTCAAACGGACGGTCGAGCGGGCGGAAGTGACCCTGCGGCAGGAGAGCCGCCGCTTCGAGCGTGCCGCGAAGCTCATGCAGAGCAGCGCCGGGTCGCGTGTGCGCCTGGAAGATGCGGAGACGACCCGGGATCTTGCCGCCGTGGCGCTGCGCGAGGCCCGCGACGATCTGGAGGACGCGACGATCCTGGCGCCTTTCGACGGTCTTGTCGCCGAACGCCTGACCCCGAACTTCACCAACGTCGACGCGGGCCGCCCGATCCTTCGCCTGCACGACATGTCCGAGGTGCGGGTGGAACTCGATCTGCCGGAAAGACTGCTGATGCGCACCGGCGATCCCTCCCGGATCCGCTTCACGGTCCGTCTGCCGGACCGGGACGACCCGGTGGTCCTGCGGTTTGTCGAGTTCCACGCCCAGACCGGCCGGGTGGGGCAGAGCTACATCGTCACCCTGGCCTTTCCCGAAGCGAAGAGCGTGTTCCTGGTGCCCGGCGCTTCGGTGACGGTCCACGCCCAAGTGCCGTCGCCGGCCGCGGGTCTCGTGCTTCCGGTATCCGCCCTGCTGATCGGCCCCGAGCGGGATGCATCGGTTCTCGTGCTCGAGACGGCCGAAGACGATCCGGCGGGAGGACCGGCGCCGGGGCTGGCTACACTGCGCCGCCAGCCGGTGGAGGTCCGCTCCGAAACCGGCACCAGCCTTTTCGTCACCGGGCTGTCGGAGGGCGCGGAGGTGGTGGCGGTCGGCGGGCATCTCTTGCGCGCGGGCCAGCAGGTGCGCCGCTACACCCGCCTGGTGGTCGAGGAGCGCTGAGCCGTGCAGATCGCCCGCTTCTCCATCGAAAGGCCGCTCTATACCTGGCTGCTCATGCTGATCTGCCTGTTTGGCGGTTTTGCCGGGTACCTTGCTGTCGGCAAGCTGGAAGACCCGGTCTTCACGTTGAAGTCGGCACTGGTGATCACGCCCTATCCGGGCGCCACCGCCTCCGAGGTCGCGGTCGAGGTCTCGGAGGTTCTGGAGAGCGAAATCCAGAAGATGGACGAGGTCCACGTGGTGACCTCCCGCAACACGCCCGGGCTCTCGGTCATCGAGGTGGAAATCAAGGACCGCTTCGACGGGGGCGACCTGCCGCAGATCTGGGACGACCTGCGCGACCGCGTCGCCGATGCGGTGCCGTCGCTGCCGCCCGGCGCCCAGGCGCCCGAGGTGAACGACGGCTTCGGCGATGTCTACGGGCTCTACTATGCGGTGACGGCGCCCGGGTTCAGCGACGATGAGCTCTGGGAGATCGCCACCTTTCTGCGCCGCGAAGTCCTTACCGTGACCGGCGTCGCCGATGCGGAACTGCTCGGGCTGCCGGAGGAGGCGATCTTCGTCGAGCCCTTCAGCCGGACGCTCGCCAACCTGGGCGTCCCACCGAGCGTCATTCTGGAGGCCGTGAGCCGTGCCGATGCGGTGGTTCCTTCCGGTTCGGCCGAAAACGAAAGCCGCGACTTGAGGGTCGACCCGCCACGCGGCGAAGGCAGCATCGAGGAAATCGGCGCCCTCAGCTTCGGGTTCGAGGGCGAGGTTCTCAATCTCCTGGATGTTGCCGGGGTCAGGCGAGCCCGGGTCGACGACCCGTCGCAGATCATCCGCCACAACGGGGTGGAGGCCTTTACCCTGGGCATTGCCGGGCTGACCTCGGCGAATATTGTCACGGTCGGCGAAGCGGTGGAACGCCGGCTTGCGGAGGTTGCCCCGCTGCTGCCAGTCGGCGTGGCGATCGCGCCGATCTACGAGCAGCACAGGGTGGTCGAGAACGCCAATCTGGACGTCCTGCGCGGTCTGGGTCTTTCGCTCGCCATCGTGATCGCGGTGCTGGCCCTGTTCATGGGCTGGCGGGCCGCCATGGTGGTCGGGGCGACGCTGCTGCTGACCATCAGCCTCACTTTCCTGTTCATGGCGTTCTTCGACATCAAGGTCGAGCGCATCAGCCTCGGCGCCCTGATCATTGCCATGGGCATGCTGGTCGACAATGCCATTGTCGTTGCCGAGGGCATGCAGGTCGAGATGCGCAAGGGGCGCAGCGCCCGCGATGCCGCTGCCGAGGTGGCGCGCAAGACGCAGATCCCGCTTCTGGGCGCCACCGTCATCGGGGTCATGGCCTTTGCCGGGATCGGGCTCAGCCCGGACAGCTCCGGTGAGTTCCTGTTTTCCCTCTTTGCCGTCATCGGCATCTCGCTGATGCTGTCGTGGTTTCTCGCGGTCACCGTGACCCCCCTGCTGGCCAGCTACGCCTTTCGCGTCGGCGGCCTGGCGGAGGGGGAGACGGCTTACGGCGGCGCATTCTTTCGCGGTTACGCGTCGCTTGTGCGGGGGGCGTTGCGCCTGCGCTGGCTCGTCATCGTCGGCCTCGTCGGCGGGACGGTCGCCTGCATCGGCGCCTTCGGCATGGTGACGCAGCAGTTCTTTCCGCCGGCCAACACACCGCTTTTCTACTTCAACTACAAGGCGGCGCAGGGCACGCCGATCCGCGAGACCGCTGCAGACCTCGCCGTGATCGAGGACTGGCTGCTCCGGCGCGACGATGTCAAAGCCGTGACCGCGACGGCGGGCCGCAGCCTCACCCGTTTCCTCCTGACCTACCAGCCGGAAAACCCCGAGCCCAGCTATGGCGAACTCGTCATCCGGGCGGCGAGCTTCGATGCCATCCCGGCGCTGCGCGACGATCTCGCTGCCTTTGCGCGCGCGACGCTGCCCTGGGCGCAGACGCGGGTCGAGCAGATCATCTACGGGCCGCCGGTCACTGCCGATGTCGAGGTCCGCCTGTCCGGTCCCGACCCGGACGTTCTGCGCCGCCTCGCCGATGAAGTGCAGCAGCTTTTCGAAGGCGGCAGCGCCGTCCTGCAGGCCGAGCAGACGGACTGGAGCCAGCGCGAGCTGGTCACGCGCCCGGTCTATGCCAGCGACCGCGGCCAGGCCCTCGGCATCGAGCGCAGAGATATCGCACAGGCGATCGCTCTGGCGACGGACGGGATCCCTGCGGGCACCTTTCGCGAGCGTGACCGCCTGATCCCCATCATCATTCGCAGTCCGCGCGAGGAGATGACCGCGGACGGGCGGCTGCTCGACCAGATCGTCTATGCGCCGGCCAGCGGCACCTACACGACCCTGAACCAGGTGATCGACGGCTTCGAAATAGTCTCCCGGGATACGGCGATCGAGCGCAGGAACCGGGAACCCACGGTCAGCGTTCAGGCCTTCACCGTTCCCGCTGTCCTGCCGCCGGCTGCCTTCGCGGAAGTCCGTCCGCTGGTGGAGGCGATGCAGCTGCCGCCCGGCTATCGCATGGAGTGGGGCGGCGAGTACGAGAGCGCCACCGAAGCGCAGACGAGCCTCGGCATGCAGATGCCGCTGTCCTTCGGGACGATGCTGCTGATCACCATCCTGCTGTTCGGGAAGCTGCGCCAGACGGCGGTCATCTGGACCATCGTGCCCATGGCCGTGAACGGCGTCGCCCTCGGGCTTTTGCTGAGCGGCCTGCCTTTCAGCTTCACGGCCATGCTCGGGCTTCTCAGCCTTTCCGGGATGCTGATCAAGAACGGCATCGTGCTGGTCGAGGAGATCGATGCGCAGAAGTCCGAAAACGCGCTGCCGCAGTCGGAGGCGATCGTTGCCGCCTCGGTGAGCCGCCTGCGGCCCGTGGCGCTCGCCGCCGCGACAACCATTCTCGGCATGGTTCCGCTGCTCTTCGATGTCTTCTTCGCGTCGATGGCGGTGACCATCATGTGCGGGCTTGGCTTCGCCTCCATCCTCACGCTCTTCGGCGTGCCGGTGCTGTACCACACCTACCTCCGCAAGGAACGCCGTGCGGAAGCGGCGGGCGCCCTGCCGAAGTCGTCAAACACCGATCGCGAAGCCATGCCGCCGGCTGCGCTGAAGGAAGCCGCCGGTCTCGCCGCGGAATGATGGCCCAGGGGGCTGGTTGGGTGCGGCCATGATCAAGACCGGGCGGCAGCTTCAGCGGTCACCCGAGCAAAGGACTCTCATTCCGCCGATGCTGAGGTGGGAGCCGCTTCCGCGGTGACGGGAGCGGGTTGGCGCGCGAAGACCGTGACGAAGCCCAGGGTTGCGGCGCCGAGCGAGAAGGCGGCGGCGAGGCCGAACATGTGCGGCCACGAGAACCCCGCCGCGATGCCGGCGAGCACTGCGCCGAGCGCACCGATGCCGTCCAGCAGGACGAAGGCAAGGCCCAGCGTCGTTCCTTCGCTGCGGCCGCTGTGATCGACCGCGCCCGCGAGAATGGCGGCGCGGATCGCATCCAGGGCGGCGACCGCGACGACCATCGCGGCGATCATGATCCAGAGCGCGGGCTGGAAAACCAGCACTGTGATCGCCAGTGCCGCTGTAAGATTGCCGAACACGACGACCGGACGGCGTCCGGCGATGTCGGAGACCTTGCCGACCCAGGGCTGCGCCAGCGCGCCGATGATCAGCATGGTCGAAAACGCAATGCCGGCTGCCTCCGGCCCGAAGCCGTGCTGGTCCGCAAGATAGAGCGGGATCATGCTGAGAAGCGCAATCAGGGCCATGTTGTAGAGGCAGATCATCGCCACCATGCGGAGTCCGTTGCCCCGCCGCCACATGTTCAGAAGGTCGAGCAGGTCCTGCCTGGTGACCGACGTCTTCTCGACACGCGGAACTCCGCGCGCCACGAAGAAGAAGCAGAAGCCCATGAGCGCGGCGGGCAGTACCGAGATCGCCAGCGCCTCGCGCCAGTCGACGTAAGCGAGAAGAAAGCCGACGGCGAGCGGCGACAGGACCTCGGCAAGCGAGCCGCCGATGGCGTGAATGCCGAGCACATGAGCGCGCCGTTCCTTGCTGTTGCGCGCAAGCACGCCGGTGGCGATCGGGTGCCAGGCAGCATCGCCCATGCCCGCGACGGCAAGCAGCAGTGCGAGGCTCCAGAATCCCGGCGCCATGGCGGCCAGCAGGTACCCGACGGCGACCCACCAGAACGTGGCGACCAGGAGCCGGCCCCGGTTCGCGACGTGATCGGCGAGGATGCCGGCTGGCAGATAGGCGAGGGCGCCGCCGACGTTGCAGATCGTGAACAGCAGGCCGACCTCGGCCGGCGAAAGGTCCATGGCGATGCCGACCGCCGGCACGATCAGCCACAGCGAACAGATCGGCCAGTCGTTGGCGAAATGGCCCAGCGCGAACCACGTCAGGAGGGTGCGGTTTTTCATGGCGCTATCATGCTCTGATCGGAAAGTGCGGACCTCGGGCCCGAAAGGCTTGAGCACCCTAGGTCAGAGCGGTATGTCTTTCAGTCGACATCAAGACGAATAGCATCTAGAAATCGTCAAACATCATGACCAACCCAAACCACCATCCCCTGAGCGACTTGGGCGAAGTTGTTCGGCCGCGCTACCTGGGGGAACTCGTCAGACCGACGTCCGGCGAAAGCTACGACTGGCATACCCACGACTTCGGGCAACTCATCTCCGCTGCATCGGGGTCCATGTACGTCGGTACGCCGGGCCGCGTCCTCTTGCTCAGTCCGGCGATGGTGTTGTGGATTCCGCCGGACGTTGAGCATTGGATGCGGTACGGATCGAACAACGAGATGCGTTACGTCGACGTACGCAAGGGCGAAGCTGAACTGGTCGGGGAGGACTGCCGGATCATGGCAATGACGCCGTTGCTGAACGCCCTGATGGCCGGCACCATGCCCGACCGTGCCGCGAGCCGCGCGAACGACCACAACGATGCGCTTCACGATCTCCTGCGTCATGAACTGGTCGCCGCCCCGGATGTACCGCTCTCGATCGCCATGCCGCAGGACCATCGCATCAGCCGCTTTGCCGAAGCGGCGCTCGATGATCCGGGTGCGATCGGATCGGTCGACTCCTGGCTTGCCGAAGCCCCTGCCAGCCGCAAGACCATCGAACGGTTGTTCGTCACAGAAACGGGAATGCCGCCGTCGCGGTGGCTGCGGCACGCGCGCATTCTTCATGCCATTTCAAGGCTCGCCGCCGGCGAGAAGGTCAGCTCGGTCGCCTTCGACATGGGCTATGCGTCTTCAAGCGCGTTCAGCTACATGTTTCGCCGTACCCTCGGACGGAGCCCCAGCGATTTCGGCGTCTGAGCCCCGGCAGTGAAGTCTGAGTGGGGCGAGACCGGCGTTCTTGCCGGTGTGATCGAGGCAGGTGCCTGGGTCCTGGCGACGCTTCGCCAAGCTTTGCGGGGCGGCGGCTGCAGCTTCGGAGAGCTCCGAGGGTTTTCTGGCGGGCGCCGCAGGCGAGGGCAGCGCCAAACCGGTCCAGTGGCGAATCCCCATTTTCCCTTTGCATCGGTCCGCCAGGATCATGACCGCTGGTTATGGAATCTGGACCAAGCGGCATTGGAGACGCTCGCGATCCTCGGATAGCTATGGAGCACCCGGTCACTTCGACCGTGTTTCCAGAGACGGCGAGCATAAGGGGTAGGGCAAAGATGGGACAGAGCAACGCAGTGCCCGGCGGCGGCACGCGCGCCTACGATCACGGATTGGTTTCGCGTTTGAAGCGCGGTGACGAGGCGGCCTATGCAGAGGCGGTTCACCTGCACAGCGGCCGCCTGTTGGCGGTTGCGCGCCGCATTCTCGGCAACGAGGAAGACGCGCGCGACTGCGTGCAGGAGACCTTTGTCCAGCTCTTCCGTTCGATTGAGCGCTTCGAGGGACGGTCATCGCTGGGTTGCTGGCTGCATCAGATCGTCACGAACGCTGCGCTTATGCGTCTGCGCAGACTGCGGCGAGAACGCTTGGCGGGCATGCGATCATGCCCCGAAGACTACGAAGTCGCTTCGGAGGACGCTCTCTGGCAGACGTCGGCCTCTCCCGAGGCCGAAGCCGAAGGCCGCGAAGTCAGCGCCCAGGTGCGCGGCGCGATCAAGGCTCTGCCCGAACCCTACCGCCGCATTATCGAGATGCGGGACATTTTCGAACTCGATACGGCGGAGACCGCAGAGCGGATGGGGATATCGGTGAGCAATGCGAAGGTCCGGCTGCACCGCGCCAGATCGGCATTGCGAGCCGCCCTGGAGCCGATCATGGGAGAGGAAGCGACCAGTCTGTTTTAAAGGGCGTCTTGGGATGGAGCAAAGGGGGAATGGAGAAAAGGGGATGGCGAGGCGATGACCGCGACGGTACACTGCGGCCATCGATCGGGCCGAGATGGAAGCCAAGATGGAGATGCATCAGGTCCGCTACTTTTCAGCGGTTTGCAAAACTCAGAACTTCACCCGGGCGGCCGAGGAGTGCAACGTCTCCCAGCCTGCCTTGACGCGCGCGATCAAGAAGCTCGAGCAGGAACTGGGTGGCGAGCTCTTCCACCGTGACAGCCGCATGGTCCGGCTGACACGCCTCGGCCAGACGATGCAGCCGCTGATCGAGCAGACTCTGGCGGCAGCGCAGGCGGCGAAAGCGCAGGCCGAGCACTTCCGCCGCTCCGAGACCTCGTTGCTGAACCTGGGTGTTTCCATGACCATGTCGCCGCGCCTGCTGGTCGAGCCGATCTCCGAGATCAATCGGCGTTTCAGCGGGCTGGAATTGGTTCTGGATCAGGAACCTGCCGGACACCTGCTGCACCAGCTCGAGGACGGGGACCTGGAACTGGCTATCTTTGCCACAGGAGAAAGACTGCCGGACCGTATGCACCGCTGGCCGCTCTATAAGGAGCGCCATCACGTGGTCTTCCCTGCGGATCACCCGCTGGCCGAACGGGACAGCATTCCGATCGCCGCTTTGGACGGCGAGACCTGGATTGATCGCCCCTATTGCTCGGTTCCTGCGATGTTCGCCGAACTCTGCGAAAGCAGCGAAGTGCGCCTCGCCGTCAAGCACCGGGCCTCCGGCGACGACCAGGTTCAGCACATGGTGCTCGCCGGCTTGGGCTGTTCGCTGATGCCCACCGGCCGTGCAATCCTGCCGGGCATTGTCGCCCGGCCGGTTGACGAGTTCCCCGCAGAGCGCACGGTGGTGGTTGCAGCCATGGCCGGCCGGCCTTTCGCCCCGGCATCGGATGCTTTCGTGCGCCTTGTGCGTGCCCGCGACTGGCAATCTGCCCAGGCTTGAGGCGGTCACGACGCCTGAGGCTAGAGGCGTTTCAAGGCTTGAACCACCTCCTCCGGCGCCATGCGCACCCGGTAGTCCAGTTCGACGAAGGCCTTCCGCACGATGCCGCCGCAATCGATGACATAGGTCGCCGGGACCGGCAGGAACCAGCCATCGTTGCCCTGGAAAAGCGGCAGATCCCGGCCCAAGGCGGTGAACATGCTGCGCATACGGTCGTCGAGGCGGAACAACAGCCCGAAAGCCAGGGCGATGCCACTATCGACATCGGACAAAACTTCGAAGGACAGCGCGTGTCGCTCCTTCAAGGCCTTTGCCGCGCCGCCGGTTTCCGGTGTAATCACTGCGATCTCCGCACCGGCTGCTTCGATCTCCTTCTGCACCGTCTTCAACCCGTCCACTTCGCTGGCGCAGATCGTACACCAGTTGCCCCGGATGAAGCTGAGGACCAGTGGCCCCTTTTGCAACATCTCCTCGGAGGCAACCAGCCTGCCTTCTGCATTGGGCAGCAGGAACGCTGGCAGGGTATCGCCTTCCTTGAGGCTGTCTGCAGCGACGCCGGAGCTTGCAAGGTGTTCCAGAAAACGCTCGACTGCTGCTTCCGCGTCGGTGTTTTCCGAGCCTTTTGCTGTGGGCTCCTGAGTCACGGAGCGGCTCCCTGCATGACTCTGTAATCGGTTTTGTCCATGTCCTCCCCGAAACCGGCATCAGCCTAGCGCAGTGCAGTTTCACCGCCAAACAGGTCAATGCCCCCTAAGATGCTGGGGTCATTCCCGGGGTTACTGCGGCTCTTCCCATGCGTCCACGGCTTCCCTGAGGTAGATTCATTCCCCCTGAGATGTCGGGTAAATCCCTGGGTTACTATGCAATTCTCCCCGCGCGCCAGGCTTCTTCGGGGCAGGTCGATTTCCCCTTCGATGTTGCGATAACTCCTGGGTGACTGCGCGTCCCTCCACGCGACGGCGCCTTTGCCGGAGGTGTCCTCGCGCCGGGTTTCGTGGTAAGCCCGGAACCGATGGAGGGTCGCACCGCGACCGCTGGATCATGGAGCGATGCGCAGTTCGGAGCTTGCACGGCAGATCCTGGACACCCTGCGGCGGGAGCGCGCGGAGCCGGGATTCCATATCCGCGAACAGTGGATTGCCGATGCGCTGGGCGTATCCCGCTCTCCCGTCCGCACGGCGCTGAAGCAGCTCGAGAAACATAAAATCGTCAGCCTGAAGCGGAGCCGCGGCTATTTCCTGACGGCGGCCCCGGGCTCCGACCTCTTCGAGCAGGTCGACCTGCCGATGCCGGAGGTGGAGCGGATCTACCGGCAGATCGCCAGCGAGCGCTTCGCCAACCTGCTGGGCAATCAGGTTTCCATCGCCGATCTGGTGCGGCGCTATGGCGTCGGCCGCAGCGTCATTCACAAGGTCCTGGCCCGTATGCAGGAAGACGGCCTGGTCGAGAAGACGCCCGGCCACGGCTGGGTCTTCGGCCCCGCTTTGAACGACGAAGCCTCCTATCAGGAAAGCTACCGCTTCCGGCTGCTGATGGAGCCGGCGGCCTTGCGCGAGGAGCGCTTCGATCTGCCGCCGGACGCGATCGCGCAGCTGCGCCAGCGGCACCTCGCCGCTCTGTCATCGGGCATCGAGGGGGAACCCCTGAACAGCCTGCTGGACATCGACGCGGCCTTTCACAATGCCCTGGCCGAGGCCTGCGGGAACCGCTTTCTTGCCCAGTCGATCCGCCAGCAGACCCGGTTGCGCCGCCTTTCCGAGTACGAGAAGTACACCACCCCCGAGCGCCTGGAAGCCTCCTTTGCGGAGCATCTGGCCATTCTCGACGCGGTCGAGCGGGGCGCCCTGGCCGAGGCGGCCGAGCGCATGTCGCTGCACATCCGCATGTCCGACGAGAACCGGCCCGACTTCCGCAAGGTCCGGGTCTTGGCGCACCGCCGCCTGACACGCCGCTAGACCCCTTTTCCGGTCTCTGACTCCTCCGAAACGCTTGGCGTCCGGGCCGCAGTGCCCGGCGGACGGCACGCTGAGCCGCGGAACCCCGGTCGTCTGGCAGGGTCGCGAATCCAGATTGTATAATTTACCGAAATGATACAATATTGCGGAAAGACAGGGGCATCCGCGCGCGGGCTGAAGCTGTGATGGCGGGCAAGCGGGGCGGACAGAATGCGGGGCGGACAAACCGCCCCGGCAGACATGGAGGCAAATCGGCAATGAAGCGCTTTTTCACGACGGCATCGACGGCCGCCCTGGCCGTGGCACTGGGTGCAGGGGCTATGGGCACCTTGGGCCTGGGGGCAGGGGCCGCCCTGGCCGCGGACAAGATCGTCATCTCCAACTGGGACGGCTACATGCCCAAGGACCTGCCGGAGAAGTTCAAGGCGGAGACCGGCATCGAAGTGGAGGTCGCCCTCCACGCGACCAATGAGGAGATCATGGGCAAGGTCGTGGCCGGCAAGGGCAAGGGCTACGACGTGCTCTTCGTGTCCTCGCCCTTCGCGGAGGTCCTGAACAAGCTCGATCTTTCGGCGCCGATCGATCACGCGAAGGTGCCGAACTTCGCCAATCTCTACCCGGAAGCGGCCAGCCTGGAATACGACCCGGGCAACACCTTCTCAGCCCCCTACGCCTGGGGCACCACCGGCCTCTGCTACCGCTCCGACCTGGTCGAGGGCACGCCGTCGAGCTGGAACGATCTCCTGAACCCGAGCGACGCCTTGAAGGGCAAGGTCACCATGCTGGCCACCGACCGCTGGCTGATGGCCGCCGGCATGCTGGCCAAGGGGTATTCGGTGAACGAAACCAGCCAGGCCAAGATCGACGAGGTGAAGTCCCAGCTCATCGAGACGAAGAAGGACCTGCTGGCTTACGACGACACCACCTTCTATTCGAAGCTGGTCTCTGGGGAGGCCAGCCTCGTCCATGCCTGGGACGGCTGGTGCAACTACGGAATCGCCGAGAACGAAGACATCAAGTACGTCATCCCGCAGGAGGGGACGGACCTCTGGGTCGACACCATGGTGATCACCGCGGCCTCGGAAAACAAAGACGCTGCGCACGAGTTCATCAACTACATTCTCAGCGCCGACAACGGCAAGTGGGTGGCCGAGAACATCCTCTACAAGGTGCCCAACAAGGCGGCCATGGAGGCCCTGGACAGCGGCTTGCTGGCAAGCTTTCCCAATCTCGACATGGCGCCGGCCGATATGATGAAGCAGGAACAGCTCCGCGATCTCGGCTCCGCCCAGAAGGCCTACACCAAGGCCGTCACGGAGATCACGGCGTCGAACTGACCGGTACCGGACCGGAAGGCCGCCGCCGGGCTGCGTTGCGCCGCGCCCGGCGGCAGTCCTTTACCGTCCCTGATCCGCATCACCCTCGGTAGCATCGCCGTCATGAACAGCCAACGCAGATCGCTTGTTCTGGCCCTGCCCGGTCTCGGCTGGCTGACGGTCTTCATGATCGTTCCCTGTCTGATCGTCTTTTTCTTCAGCTTCTTCGAGCGCGGCGTCTATGGCGGGATCGAATACAGCTTCGGCTTCGACAACTTTCTGCGTGCCGCCGAGCCCATCTATCTCTCGATCTTTCTCGGCTCGGCGCGCATTGCCGGCCTGGCCACCCTGATTGCGGTGGTCATCGCCTATCCGGCCGCCTATGCCATCTCGCTGGCCCGCAAGGACCGGCAGAACACCTATCTGTTCCTGGTCATGCTGCCGTTCTGGAGCAACTATCTGATCCGCACCTATGCCTGGATCGTCCTGCTGAACCGCGAAGGCCTGATCAACAAGGCGCTCGCCGGCGCCGGCATCATCACCGAGCCGCTGCCCATTCTGTACAACGACTTCGCGGTGGTCACGGGGCTGGTCTACAACTACCTGCCATTCGTCATCCTGGCGATCTACGCCTCGCTGCAGCGCCTCAATCCGGAACTGCGGGAAGCGTCGACGGATCTGGGGGCTCCGGCCTGGGTGACGTTTCTTCGCGTGACCCTGCCGCTGACCCTGCCGGGCGTAGCCGCCGGCGCGGTCTTTGTCTTCGTGCTCTCCATCGGGAACTTCATCACGCCCGATCTGCTGGGCGGGGGGCGCATCCAGATGGTCGGCAACCTGATCTACGATCAGTTCCTGTCCGCGCGCGACTGGCCCTTCGGCGCCGCGCTGTCGCTGATCCTGATCTTCATCATGATGCTGCTGCTGTTCACCCAGGCGGTCCTCGTCAACCGGGCCCAGCAGGCCAGGGCTGCGCCCGATGGCTAGGGCGGCAATCGCACAGCGGGCGCTGGCTGCCCATCTGGCCCTGACCTACGGGTTTCTCTACGGCCCCATCCTGGTGCTGATGGTTCTCAGCTTCAACCGGGCCGGCCTGCCGACGGCCTGGACCGGGTTTTCGCTCGACTGGTACGTCACCCTGGCAGAGAGCCCGGAGATTCTGGCCGCCGCCCTCAACACCATCATCGTGGCGGTCGTTTCGACCGCCATCGCCACCACGCTGGGGACACTGCTGGCGCTGGGGGTGGAGCGGCGCCGGCAGTCGAACGCGGTCGATGCGCTGCTGTTCGCGCCGATGATCATTCCCGATATCGTGCTGGCCATCGCGCTGCTGTCGTTCTTCACCCTGCTGGAGGTGACTCTCGGCCTGCATTCCATCATTCTTTCGCACGTGGTGTTCAACATAGCCTTCGTCTGCGCGGTGGTGCGCACGCGCCTGAAGCATTTCGACTATGCCATTGTCGAGGCCTCCATCGACCTCGGTGCGGACCGCTTCACCACCTTTCGCCGGGTCACGCTGCCGGTGATCTTTCCGGGGGTACTGGCAGGTGCTCTGCTGGCTTTCACGCTTTCTTTCGACGAGTTCATCATCGCTTTCTTCACTGCCGGCGCCGGCGCCAGCTCGACGACGCTGCCGATGCGCATCTATTCGATGATCCGCTTCGGCGTGACGCCGGAGATCAACGCCATGGCGACGATCATCATGCTGATCAGCTTCACGCTGGTGTTCTTCTCCCAGCGCCTCAACCGCGCAACGGTGACCGACTGATGGCGGGCGGGACGGTCATCTCCCTGCAAGGGGTCACCAAGCGCTTCGGCGGGCTGACGGCGGTCGACGGCGTCTCCGTGGACCTGGCGGAGGGGGAGTTTTTCGCCCTCCTGGGCCCCTCGGGCTGCGGCAAGACGACCCTGCTGCGCATGGTCGCCGGCTTCGAGGAACCGGACGAAGGCGCGATCCTTCTGGACGGCCAGGACATGGCGCGGCTCGGCGCCAACCGGCGGCCCATCAACCTGATGTTCCAGTCCTACGCTCTGTTCCCGCACATGGACGTGCGCCGGAACATCTCCTACGGGCTGGAGATGGAGCGGCTCGCCAAGGGGGAGATCGCCCGCAGGGTCGATGAAATCCTCGAACAGACCCAGCTCTCGGCCCTGGCCCACCGCAAGCCGGCCCAGCTCTCCGGCGGCCAGCGGCAGCGCGTGGCGCTGGCCCGTGCCCTGATCAAGCGGCCGCGGGTGCTGCTTCTGGACGAGCCCCTGGGCGCCCTCGACAAGAAGCTGCGCGAACAGATGCAGCTCGAACTGAAGCGGCTCCAGCACGAATTCGGCATCACCTTCGTGGTGGTCACCCACGACCAGGAAGAGGCCCTGGTGCTGGCCGACCGCATCGCCCTGATGAACGGCGGGCGCATCGTTCAACTGGACGCCCCGCGGGCGCTCTACGAGGAGCCCCGGACCCGCTTTGCCGCCCAGTTCATCGGCCTGACCAACCTCTTCGAGGGCCGGGCCGTGGCGGGCGGCATCGAGATCGCCGGCCTGGGGCCGCTCCAGGCGGCCTGCGATCTGCAGGCGGGATCCGCCTGCGCGCTTTCCGTACGGCCGGAGCGCATCGTGCTCGCCAGGGGCAGAATGACGGAGGGCTACAACGCCGTCTCCGGCGAGATCACCGACATCGCCTACCTCGGCCAGAGCGAGAATCTTCTGGTCGCCGTGGACGGCTACGAGACGCCGCTTTCGGTGTGCGTCGCGCCAGACAACCGGGCAGGCGCTCGGACGGACGACCGGACAGGCGACCGGGAAGCCCAGCGCCACCGTGTCGGCGAAACGGTGTGGTGCCATTGGCGGCCTGCGCACGGCCGTATCCTTACAGACTGACCTTCCAGAGAGGATGCCATGAGCAACAAAACGATCGCATTCTTCCCCGAGGCCGCCTTCGGCCCGGCCCTCAACTCGGTTGGCATCGCTCAGGCGGTCGAAAAGCTGGGGCACAAGGCCGTCTTCCTCTCGGACCCCGGCTTTGTCGAGGTTTATGAAGGCTACGGTTTCCAATGCCATCCGGTGAACCTCTCCGAACCGATGCCGGCGGAAGAGATGGCGAAGTTCTGGGAGGACTTCATCAACGGGCACATTCCGAACTTTGCCAAGAGCCCGATCGATCAGATCGACAACTACGTCAAGGAGTGCTGGGAAGCCATTGTGGACAGCGCCAAGTGGGCGGAGAAAGACCTGCCCGGCGTGCTGGAAAAGGTGCAGCCGGATGTGATCTGCGTCGACAACGTCATCCTCTTTCCGGCGATCAAGCGCTATGCGAAGGAGAACGGCAAACCCTGGGTGCGCATCATCTCCTGCTCCGAGAACGAGATCGAAGATCCGGCGATCCCGCCACATCTCTCGGGCTGCGGGGAGAAGGACAGCGACTGCCACGCCCGCTACCGTGCGCGGTTCAACGAGGTCATCAAGCCGATCCATGACGATTTCAACGGCTTCCTCGAAAGCTGCGGAGAGGCGGCCTATCCCCTCGGCGAGTTCTTCGAAGCCTCCCCGCATATGAACTTCCTGCTCTATCCCGAACCGGTGCGCTTCGACCGCGCCCAGCCGCTCGATCCGGCGCGCTTTCAATACCTCGAGGGCTGCGTGCGCGAGGACGAGCCCTACACGGTGCCGACCTTCAAGGCGCACAACGACAAGCCGCTGCTCTATGTGAGCTTCGGTTCCCTCGGTGCCGGTGACACGGATCTCCTGAAGCGGCTGATCGCTGCCCTCTCGAAGCTGGAGCTGCGGGCGCTGGTGAATGTGGGCGACTACATGGCAGCCTACGACAGCGTGCCGGACAACGTGCATCTCGCGAGCTGGTATCCCCAGCCCTCGGTCATTCCACAGGTCGATGCGGTGATCCATCACGGCGGCAACAACAGCTTCACGGAATGCCTTTACTTCGGCAAGCCGGCGATCATCATGCCCTATGTCTGGGACGGTCACGACAACGCGACCCGGGTGCAGGAAACCGGTCACGGCTTCAAGCTTGACCGCTACCAGTGGACCGAGGAAGAGCTTGCGGAAAAGATCAAAGTCATGCTGAGCGATCCGGCGATGCGGGAAAGGCTGGATGCGACGGCCAGGCACTCCCAGGGGCAGCACGGTCCCAGCAAGGCGGCCGGCATTCTGGATCGTCTGGCGGCGGGGTGAGCCACGGTGAGGGCGGTCTTGTGCGCCCTCCCTGACGCTCCCTCTGCCGCAGGTTTTACTTGGTCTCTCATTTGTTCTGAAAGGAACGCTGTACCTTGCCCACGAACCTCAGATCCTCGGCGCCGCACATCGCCGGAGCCTCCCGCTGGAAGGAAGAACTGGTCGACTGGGGCGGTCACTTGGAGCCTATCGACGGCAAGTCGACCAATGCCGGACGCCTGCTCTGGAAGGGGGAGCGCGACGGGCTGCCGGAGGCCGGCATTTGGGACTGTACGCCGGGGAGCTGGCGGCTCGAACTGCCGCGCGACGAGCTCTGCCACTTCGTCTCCGGCCGTGCCACCTACAGTCGGGACGACGGCGAGGTGATCGAAGTGGCCCCCGGCACCGTCGTGCACTTTCGCGAAGGCTGGACCGGTACCGTCACGGTGCATGAAACCATCCGCAGCATCTATATGCTGCGTTGATCGAGGACCCTGCGATGAGCCATGCGAACAAGGACAAGAGCCAGACTGCGACCCCGGTGATGCGCGATCCCAGGTCTGTTGGGGAAACGGTCGACTGGGGTCTTGTCCCGACGATGATCGAAGGCGAGAGCCGGACCTCCGGGAAGCTGCTGTACAAAGGGCCCGGGGGCAGCCCGGAGTCCGGTATATGGATCTGCACGCCGGGCTATTGGGACTGCCACGTCACTGCCGACGAGCTGTGCCACTTCCTGGAGGGGCGCTGCACCTATACCCACGAGTCCGGCGACGTGATCGAGATCGAGCCGGATACCGCCGCCTTCTTCCCGGCCGGCTGGAAAGGCACCTGCCGGGTGCATGAAACGGTGCGGAAAGTCTACATGATCCGATGAGGCGGTCGTTGCAGAGCCGCCTGCGCCCCGCAGCGCCCCCAACCAAGTGGACTGTGCAGCCATGAGTTTCGATCCGAACCAGCCCTCCTTCTTCATCACGCCCGCCTACATCAGCGCAAGCGGCGACCCCTTGACGGTGACGGACCCGGCGACGCTGGAGCCGGTCGGCGTCATTGCCGAAGCTTCCGAGGCGGAGCGCGAAAGGGCCCTCGATGCGGCGCAGGCGGCGCAGCGCCGGTGGAAGCGCGTCGATGCCAAGACCCGGTCCCAGGTTTTGCATCGAATCGCCAATGCCATCGAGGGCCGCGACATGCGCCGCTGCGCCGAACTGATGTCGCGGGAGATGGGCAAACCCTATCCGGAAGCGATCGGGGAGATCGCCAACTGTGCCGGCGCCTTCCGCTACTTCGCGGAGATGGCGCGCGACGAGGCGGGCAAGGTGGCGGGGACGACGCAGACGGGGTCTTTCCAGTTTGCCCGCTACGAGCCGCTGGGCGTCAGCGTCCACATCATGCCCTTCAATTTCCCGATCCTGCTGATGTGCTGGACCGTGGCGGCGTCGCTGGCCGCCGGCAACGCCTGCGTCGTCAAACCCGCGCTGGCGACGACACTCTCGACCCTGGAATTCATGCCGGTCTTCGAGGCCTTGCCGGAGGGGCTGATCTGCTGCCTGCCCGGCGGTGCGGAGCCGGCGCAGGCGCTGATCGCGTCCCCGAAAACACAGGCCGTGGCCTTCACCGGCTCGGTGGCGGCGGCCAAGGCCGTGGCCACGGCGGCGGCGGCACAGATGAAGCCGGCGGTGATCGAGGCCGGGGGCAGCGATGCCATGATCGTCAGCGCCAAGGCCCCTCTGGAGGTCGCGGCCAGCGGTGCGGTGACCGCGGCCTTTCACATGTCCGGTCAGGTCTGCACCTCCGCCGAGCGGTTTTTCGTGGTGGATGCCGTCCACGACGCCTTTCTGGACGCCTTCGTCGCCGCTGCGAAGCGGCTGCGCATCGGCAACGGACTGGCGAAAGCGGAGATCGGGCCCCTGGTCAGCGAGGCCGCGCGCGACAAGGTCATGGCGCTGGTAGAGGACGCGCTCGGCAAAGGCGCCCTGCTTGCGCTCGGCGGCAAGGTTCCCGATGACCAGCCGTTGGGCTGGTTCTACGAGCCGACCATACTGACCGGCGTGACGGCGGAGATGGCGGTGATGCAGGAGGAGTGCTTCGGCCCGGTGGCATCGGTCTGCCGTGTCGCCGACTTCGACGAGGCCCTGGAGCGCGCCAACGACAGCCGCTTCGGGCTCGGCGCCTCGGTCTTCACCACCAGCCTGGAGGAGGCGATGGAGGCCGCCGAGCGCCTCGAGGCCGGGATGGTCTGGGTGAACAATCCGCTGATCGACAACGACGCCCTGCCGTTCGGCGGCTGGAAGATGTCGGGCCTGGGCCGGGAACTGAGCCGGCTCGGGCTGGACGCCTTCCGCCGCTCCAAGATGGTGGTCATCGACCACAAGCCGGCCGTGCAGGACTGGTGGTACCCCTATCCGGACGACTGGTTCTACGAGAGCGGCGGCCGCAGCCACGTCTAGAGCAGATCCGCGTTTGATGGAATCGGCCCCATCGTCATTTAGGGGGGCGATCCATAAGCCGGTGAATCTGCTCTACCACTTTGAAATAGAGCGGATTCACATGTTTAGACGGAAACCCGAAGTGTTTCCGTCTAAACATGATCCGCTCTAGGTCAGCGCCTCGTCTTCGGCCCTTCTTGCCTCTTCCGCGGTACGGACATCAGATCGCCGCGATGATCGTCTGTACCGGGCTGACGTAGCGCGGCGGCTTCACGGTGACCACCGAGCAGTCGACGCTGTTGAGGATGTCCTCGGCGGTGTTGCCGATGATGAATCCGGGCACGCCGGTGCGCGCAATGCTGCCCATGACGAGGAGGTCGGCCTTCAGCGCCTCGACCTGCATGGGAATGACGCTGCGCGCCTGGCCACGTTCCAGACGAAAGCGAAAAGTGATGCGCTCCGAATCCTCCGGACCGATCCAGGCGCGGGCCTGCTCGGCCAGCGCGGCGAGGGCGTTCCAGTGGGTGGCGCGCAGCTCGCTGGTATAGGCCTCCGCCGCATGCTCAGCCTCGTTTCCGCCGGCCCAGAGGCGCACCAGCCCCTCGCCGGGCGCGTCCCAGACATGGAGAAGATAGAGTTCCCCCTGTGCCGCTGCGGCGACTCGGCCCGCGACCTCAAGAATGCGGCGGTTCAGGCCGGCCAGGGTGGTCGGCTCGCCCGCAGAGGCGGCATCCACGTCGACAGCCGCGATCACCGTCTTGGCCGGTGTTGCGGCAGGGCCGTTGTGCAGCCAGACCGGGCAGGGGCACTTGCGCAGCAGGTGCTGGTCGGTGCTGGCGAACGCGAGGCGCGCCGCCCCGGGGAGCCGTTCGGCAGTTTTGAGGAGAAGGTCGACGTTTTCGGCGATCACGTGGCGGACGATCTCCAGAAACGGCTTGCCCACACGAAGGACGAGGACGGACTGCGGATCGAGGGCCGCGCTGCCGATCAGGTTTTCCAGCGCCGCGCGGTACTCCTTCAGCCGGCGCTCTTCGATCTCCCGTGCCGAGACACCGGCGGCGCGGGCGACACGATC
The DNA here is from genome assembly GCA_001657395.1 of Rhodospirillales bacterium BBD 1991-14. GTDB lineage: Bacteria > Pseudomonadota > Alphaproteobacteria > Kiloniellales > Kiloniellaceae > Pelagibius. The sequence continues at coordinate 36,917 of LYSY01000012.1, forward strand.
GATCTCCGGCAGCGGCTCGAGGACGCCCAGGACCGTGAGGCGGGCGCCCCAGGCCGCGGCCAGCCCGGCAGCATTTTGCAGGAGGGCGCGGTCGCCGCCGTCCGCTCCGCAGACCATGAGGACATGCCGCGGTGCGACGGGAGCCTCCTGGCCATTCTGGAGGGCCATCGGATTGTCTTCGGTCATGCCGAGAGCTCCCGCTGTCCCTGCGGATCGTCGGCTTCGCTGTGGGGCGGCGAGATGCCGTTCTGGATCAGGGCGGCCGCGCGCGAGGCGGCGTCGCGGAAGGGCATCAGCACCAGGTCCGCTCCTCCCGCCTCCAGCGCGTCGGCGGTCTCTTCCTGATGGGCGGCCACAGCGATCCGCCCGCCGAACTTCAGGTCGGTGAGGGAGCGGATGAGCGAGCGCCGCGGGTCGTCGTGCGAGACGCCGGTGTCGTGCTCCGGCACCGCGGAGACCGCCCAGCGCGCCTGGCCGAGGGGCAGATGGGCGAGGAACTCGGGGTCCGTCGCGTCGCCGAAGACGACATCGAAGCCACGCTCGCGGGCGTGGCGTACTGCCACAGGATTGAAGTCGACGCCCAGGACCCGCCAGCCGGCGCGGCTCAGTTCCTGGGCGATTCCCATGCCATAGCGGCCAAGTCCGAAGATCAGCACATCGCAGGCCGCGGTTTTGGCGGAAAGGCTTGCGTCTTCGGCCTGCCCGGCGGAGCGCCGCTCGAAGGGGCCGAGCAGGGGTTCGATCCGGCCGTAGATCTGATGAGAGTAGGTGATCATGTAGGTGGAGACGGCGATGGTGATCAGGCCGACCAGGGTGACAAGGCCCAGCGCATCCTCTGCCACATGGCCGATCGACACGCCCATGGCCATGAAGATCAGCGAGAACTCGCTGATCTGCGCGACGGTGAGGCCGGCGAGAAAGCCGGTGCGCTTGCGGTAGCCCATGGCCCCCATGATCGCCAGCACGATCAGCGGATTGCCGATGAGCACGAAGAGCGAAAAGATCACGGCGGCGAAGACGCTGGCGCCCAGGACCGAGAGGTCCAGCGAGGCGCCCAGCGCGATGAAGAAGAACAGCAGCAGGAAGTCGCGCAGCGAGGCGAGGCGCGCGGAGATCGCCTCGCGGAACGGTGTCGAGGCCAGCGAGACGCCGGCGAGCAGGCCGCCCAGTTCCTTGCCGAAGCCCAGGTAGTGGCCGAGAGCCGCCAGCAGAGCGGCCCAGCCGATGGCGAAGGAGACCAGAAGCTCCGGCGCGCGCGAAAGGCGCTCGACCAGCGGGTTGGCGAGGAAGCGCACGAAGAGGCCAACCGCGACCAGCATGGCCGCGCCATAGCCGAAAACCAGCAGCACGTCGGAGAAGGCCGCGTCGCCCCCGGTGCCCACGCCGATGGCCGAGAGCACGATCATCGCCAGCACGACAACCACATCCTGGACGATCAGGAAGCCGAGGGCGATGCGCCCGTGCAGGGAGTCGATCTCCCGCTTGTCGGACAGCAGCTTCACGATGATGATCGTCGACGAAAAGGTCAGCGCGACGGCGACATAGAGGCTCGTCAGGGTGCCGAGGCCGAGCGCCAGGCCGATCAGGAACCCGAAGATGGTGGTGAAGGCGACCTGTCCCAGCCCGGTCATCAGGGCAATGGGGCCCAGGGTGCGCACCAGCTTAAGGTCGAGCTTCAGACCGACCAGGAACAGCAGCACGGCGATGCCGAGTTCGGCCAGAAGGTCGATGTGCTCGTCGGACTTGGCGATGTCGAAGACGGAAGGGCCGGCCAGGATGCCGACCGCGATAAAGCTCACGATCAAGGGCTGGCGCAGCATCAGACCGACGAAGCCGACGCTGGCCGCCAGCACCAGAAGGGCTGCGATTTCGTAGAAGATGTAACCGCCGATGGCCTCGCTCATGACCTCGCTCATGATTGGCGCGGCCGTGCTGTCAGCGGGCTATGCGGAGATTCCGTGCGGCCGATCCCGAAGATGCGCTGGCGCAGGCGCTTCTCCAGCTCCAGGATCAGCATCACCGCCACGCCGACGGCGACGATCTGCAGTCCCTCGAGAAGGCTGAGCGGCCGGGTGTCGAAGAAGGCTTCCATGAAGGGCGCATAGGTGAAGAGGAACTGCAGCGCCGTTACGGCCGTGATGGCGATCAGCACCGGCTTGGTTCCGACGACGCCCCTGAGCGTCAGGGAGGTGTCGTTCAGATAGCGGACGGAGAAGAGGTAGAAGATCTCCATCACCACCAGGGTGTTGACGGCGACAGTCCGCGCTTCCTCGATGCTGGCGCCCTGGGCCTGGGCCAGGGCGAATTTGCCGAAGATCCCGCCGCAAAACAGCAGGGAGACGAAGGCCACCCGCCAGACCACGAAGGCCGAGAGAATCGCTTCGCCCGGCGCGCGGGGCGGGCGGCGCATGACGCCCCGCTCCGAGGCCTCGAAGGCCAGGGTCATGGCCAGCACCACCGAGCTCACCATGTTGATCCAGAGGATCTGCACGGGGGTGATCGGCAGGGTGAGGCTGAAGAGGATGGCGATGATAAGGCTCAAGGACTCGCCGCCGTTTACCGGCAGCAGGAAGATGATCGCCTTCTTGAGGTTGTCGTAGACCGTACGCCCGGCTTTCACCGCGGCGGCGATGGTGGCGAAGTTGTCGTCGGCGAGAACGATTTCCGCGGCTTCCTTGGCGGCTTCGGTGCCCTTGCGGCCCATGGCGATGCCGATGTCGGCGCGCTTCAGGGCCGGGGCGTCGTTGACCCCGTCGCCGGTCATGGCGACCACCGCGCCGCTGGCCTGCAGCGCCTCGACCAGCCTCAGCTTGTGTTCCGGGCTGGTCCGGGCGAAGACGTCCACCTCCGCGGCGCGGCGGCTGAGGGTCTCCGCATCCAGGCCGTCGATCTCGGCGCCCTGCAGCACATCGCGGGTGTTCTCGAGGTTGAGCTGGCGTGCAATGGCCTGGGCCGTACCGGCGTGATCGCCGGTGATCATCTTCACCCGGATGCCGGCGGCGCGGCAGTCCGCCACCGCGGCCACGGCCTCCTCGCGCGGCGGATCGATCAGGCCGACCAGCCCGAGCAGCGTCAGGCCATCGGCCACGTCGTCGAAGCGCAGGGCGCTGTGCTCCCAGGGTGTCCTCTTGCTGGCGATGGCCAGCACGCGCTGGCCCTCGGCGGCGATCGCATCGGCGCGGCGGTGCCAGTAGTCCCTGTCCAGCGGCTCTGTGCGCCCGTCATCGTGATGCTGCCACTGGCACATCTCCAGCAGGCGTTCCGGCGCGCCCTTCACGTAGATTGCCGCCTGACCGCTGTGGTCGTGGTGCAGGCTGGCCATGAAGCGGTGCTGGGAATCGAAGGGGATTGAATCGGTGCGGGGGTGGGCGCCGCGCTCGAAAGCCGGGTCGAGACCGGCCTTGTGGGCCAAGGTGACCAGCGCACCCTCCATGGGATCGCCGACCACGTGCCAGTCGTCGCCCTGTGCCGTGAGCTCCGCCTCACTGCAGAGAAAGGCGGCGCGGGTCAGCCCGGCCAGGAGGGGAAAGTCCCCGGCCTCGATATCGCGCCCCTCGATGTCAGGTCCCTCGATATTGGGCCCTGCGAGCGCGAAGCCGCCGTGCGGCGCATAGCCCGTGCCGGAGACCGCGAAGAGCTGGCGTGCGGTGGCCACGGAGGCGACGGTCATCTCGTTCTTGGTGAGCGTGCCGGTCTTATCAGAGCAGATGACCGAGACCGAGCCCAGGGCCTCGATCGCCGGCAGCCGGCGGACGATGGCGTGGCGCGCCGCCATGCCCTGAACGCCGATGGCGAGGGTGACGGTCAGGATGGCCGGCAGGCCCTCCGGGATGGCGGCCACCGAGAGGCCGACAACGGCCATGAAGAGCTCGCTGAAGCCGTAGTCCCCGAGCGTCAGGCCGAAGACAAGAATCGCGGCACTGGCCGCCAGGATGAACAGGGTCAGCCACTTCGCGAAGACCGCCATCTGGCGAATCAGGGGCGTGGTGGTCGACTGCACCTCGGCAATCAGCGCGCTGACCTGGCCCAGCTCCGTCGCGGCCCCGGTCGCCACGGCAACGCCGCGGCCCTGACCGGCCGCCACCAGAGTGCCGCTGAAGGCCAGGCAACTGCGGTCGCCGAGGGGGGCCTCGCCGGCGACCGGCGTCGTCGCCTTGTCGACCGCAACGGATTCGCCCGTCAGGACGGCTTCCTGGACCTTCAGTCCCCGGGTGTCGAGCAGCCTGAGGTCAGCGGGCACGCGATCGCCGGCTTCCAGGATGACGATGTCGCCGGGAACGATGTCCTCGCCGTCGACGGTCTGCCGCCGTCCTGCGCGCAGCACGGTTGCTTTGGGGGCCAGCATGTCGCGGATGGCGGCCAGCGCCCGTTCGGCCTTGCCTTCCTGAATGAAGCCGATCACCGCGTTCACGAAGACCACCGCGACGATGACCCCGGTGTCGACCAGGTGGCCCAGGGCCGCTGTGGTGGCCGCCGCCGCCAGCAGCACGTATATCAGGAGGTTGTGAAACTGACGCAGGAAGCGCAGCAAGGGCCCCTGCCGCTTGGGCTCCGGCAGACGGTTGTGGCCGAAGCGCGCAAGCCGCGCGGAGGTTTCCTGATCATCAAGCCCCTGCTCGGCGCTCGCGGAGAGGGCTTCCAGGGCTTCCTGATGCGGCCGGTTGTGCCAGGTGGTCGGCGCTTGTTTTTCCGGGCCAGCCTCTACGCGAGGCATGCCGGCACCGCTCGATCACTCCGGTTGGCATTCCGGCTGGCGCCCCGGTTGGCATCCCGGTTGGCATCCCGACTGGGCAGGGTATCTTCAGCCGTCCTTCGTTTCCTTGCCACAGCTCGGCGCGCGCGTGGCGTGTTCATTTACAAAGGCCTCCAGGTCCTCGACAGCCACCCGGAACTCGCGGCCCAGTCGTATTGCGCGAAGTTCTTCATGGTGGATCCAAGACCGCACAGTCGACTCCCGCACTTTCAGGAGCTCTGCAATTTCCTGTGTGGTCATGAATGGTTTACTGAGCATGCTTCGGTCCCGCTGGGAATCATATAAGACTGCCGAGGGCCGTTCAAAGTGTTTCGGGCGGTTTGATCGCTTTTCAGGGGGCAGTTCGATCGGCGCCGGCCAATCCGTCGAGCCTGCGTTCAGGCGGCGGTTTTCTTCACCAGCAGGTTCTGGTCCGGGGAGAACTGGCGGATCAGCGGCAGGATCGCGGCGCCGCAGACCCGCGCCCGGGGACCCACGTTGCCGCGGCGGATCTCCAGCGGACTGGTGCCGGTGAGGTCGATCCCGGTCAGCGCCGCCCGGACGTCGGCGACAAAGGCTTCGACCTCCTCGCCGTGCAGCATGGCGTCGATGACGACGCCCTCGAAGTCGATGATGCTGATGGCCGCAGCGATCGCCTGGGCGATGGGCGGGGCCGCACTGCGCCGCCAGCGGGCAAAGGCCTCGGCCGCGCGGGGGTCGCGCACCAGATCGGCAATCATGCCGTCGCCGCTTATGCCTGCCTTGCGGACCTCGTCCGTCAGGCGAAACAGCGAGCCCTGGCGGATCAACTGCTCAAGTCGGCCATCCGCCGCAGCGACGGGAATGGACCCGATCGCACCCGCGTTGCGCCGCGTGCCTTCGAAGAGGCGTCCGTCGATCACCACGCCGCCGCCGACGAAGGTGCCGACGTAGATGTAGAGCGCCGACGAAAAGGTGAGCGCGCCGCCCAGGGTCATCTCCGCGGCGCAGGCCGCCGTGGCGTCGTTGTGCACTTCGACCGGCAGGCCGGTCAGTTCGGCAACGGCAGCGGCGATGTCGACCTTGTCCCAGTCCGCCAGCTCGCTGGGGTCGAGCCCCATCACGTCGGTCCAGGCCGAAAGCTGGCCGGGCATGGCGACGCCGACGCCGACGATGCGGCTGCGCAGCGTCTCCTCCAGGCCGTCCAGCAGGCCGGTCAACTCGCGCCGCAGCAGGGCCGTGACTTCGACCCGGCGCGGCGCGGGGTAGGGAAACTGCCGGTATTCGACCGCCTGGCCGTGAAAGTCCACCAGCATCAGTTCCAGGCTGCGGCGCCCGATCTTGACCCCGAGCGAGAGCACGCCCCGGGCGTTCAGGGCGATGGGGGTATGGGGCTGGCCCACCTTGCCGCGCACCTTCTTTTCCTTGCGGACCAGGCCTTCCTTCAGAAGGGTGTTGACGATGACCGAGACGGCCTGGGCGCTGAGGCCGGTGTGGCGGGCGATCTCGGCTTTCGGCAGGGCTCCGGCCTGGCGGATCAGATCCAGGATCATCCGCTTGTTGTAGGCCCTGAGGCCGACCTGATCGCCGCCGCGGATCTGAAAGTCACCCTCGCTCATGATGGTCTTCGCGCCTTGGCTCCCGCCGCCGGAAAGGTGCCGGCCCGCGCGCCTCCCGGCCCACGGACTGCTGCGACAGAATGCGGCTTTCCCCTGCGCGGAGCAAATAATTCTTATTGATTTATTATTTGCGGGCGATGCAACCCTGGGGCTTGCCCGCCTCTGCAGGGTGCTTCGAGGCGGCCTTGGGGCAATAAAAAACTCAATGTGATTTATTTATTGACAGCCGAGGAGGCGGGCGGTTAAATCGAACCATAAGGAGCAGGCTGCGCCCATCAGGCCGGCCCGGCAAGAAGCTCCGTGCCAATGAAGTTCAAACGCTCTTAGGCCAAACGCTCTTAGGGAGGAGCTCTATCATGAAGTCCGCCATGAAGTATGGTGTCATCGGAACGATCACGGCCGCGGGCCTGATGGCCCTGGTCGGCCTGTCGGCGCCGGCCCAGGCCGACGACGTCATCATCGGTCTCATCACCAAGACCAACACGAACCCCTTTTTCGTGAAGATGCGCGAAGGCGCCCAGGCCAAGGCCGAGGAACTGGGGGCCGAACTGCGCACCTTCGCCGGCAAGTACGACGGCGACAACGCGGCGCAGATCGAGGCTATCGAAAGCCTGGTCGCCGCCGGCGCCAAGGGCATCCTGATCACCCCCTCCGATCCGGCGGGGCTGGCCGACACCGTGCGCCGCGCGCGCGAGGCCGGGTTGCTGGTGATTGCCCTCGACACACCCTTCGATCCGCCGGAGGTTGCCGATGCAACCTTCGCCACCGACAACTTCCGCGCCGGCGAACTGATCGGCCAGTGGGCCGCGGCCAAGATGGGCGATACGGCCCAGGCCAAGATCGCCACCCTGGATCTCTCCGAAGCGCAGATCACCGTGGATGTGCTGCGCAACCAGGGCTTCCTGAAAGGGTTCGGTGTCGATACGAAGAACATCAACAAGATGTACGACGAGGACGATCCACGTCTGGTCGGCGGCGACTCCACCCTGGGCTCGGAGGAGGGCGGACGCACGGCCATCGAGAACCTGATGCAGAGAGACCCGGGCATCAACGTCATCCACACCATCAACGAGCCTGCCGCCGCCGGCGCCTACGAGGGCCTCAAGTCCTTCGGCATGGCCGGCAAGGTGCTGATCGTCTCGGTCGACGGCGGTTGCCCAGGCGTGCAGAACGTCAAGGAAGGCATCATCGGTGCGACCTCCATGCAGTTCCCGCTGCGCATGGCCTCGCTCGGCGTCGAAGCGGTGGTGGAGTTCGCCAAATCCGGCAAGAAGCCGGAGAACACGGCGGGCCTGAGCTTCTTCGACACCGGCGTCGAACTGGTGACCGACGAGCCGGTCGACGGCCTTCCCTCGATTTCCTCGGAAGAAGCGCTGGCCAAGTGTTGGGGCTGAGGCGCCGGTAAGGCGTTCCCCGCGTCAGCACGCGGGGGGATGGGAGGGCAGCGGCCCCAGGCGCCGTGCCCTCCCGCAGGCCGCAAATCCAAAGCCCAGACGCAGGGCCCGGGCATCGCACAGTATGGCCGGACCCTCTAACCGGGGAGGAAACCGCTATGGCCGATGATCAGGCCGCGCCGCGGGGGCCGCAGGACTTCGAGAAGGTCCTCGACAAGAGCGCAACCGAGGTCGCATCCTTTGACGTGCGCGACAAGTCTGCGCTCGTACGCTTCCACTACTTCCTGCACGCCAACCCGACCGCTGCGCCGGTCGTGGTCCTGATGGTGAGCTGTATCGTCTTCGGCGTGATCGCCAACAACTTCTTCTCGGCCTTTAACCTGTCGCTGATCATTCAGCAGGTGACGATCATCGGCATCCTGGGTGCGGCCCAGACCCTGGTGATTCTCACCGCGGGCATCGACCTCAGCGTCGCCGCGGTGATGGTGCTGAGCTACATGGTGATGGCGCGCCTTGCGGTGCAGGGCGATGTCCCCTCGCTACTCGCCGTGATCATCGGCCTGGCCGTCGGCCTTGCCTGCGGGCTCTTCAACGGCAGCCTGGTCACGCGCACCCGCCTGCTGCCGGTGGCTGTGGCGGTGCTGAGCTGGGTGCTGCTCTACAGCTTCGGCCTGCCGCTGATCTATATCGTGCCGATCGGCATGATTGCGGCCCTGGCCGTCGGCTGGTTCAGCCTCGGCCCGGCGCTGGAGGTGCGTCTGCCGCCCTTTATCGTCACCCTCGGCGCATGGTCGATCTTCTTTGCCCTGAACCTCTGGTATTCGGAATCGGAGACCATCCGCAGCCAGGACATCGACGCCGCCGCACCCTTGCTGAAGGTCTTCGGGCTGCGCGTGGAAATTCTGGGGGCGCAGTTCACCCTGGGCTCCTTTCTGATGATCGGGATCTTCACCGTCCTCTGGTATGCCCTCACCTGGACTGCCTGGGGGCGTGCGGTCTATGCCGTCGGCGACGACAAGGAGGCCGCGGAGCTGTCCGGCATCCGCACCGACCGGGTCCTGCTTTCGGTCTACGGCGTTGCCGGCCTGCTCTGCGCCATCGGCGGCTGGGCGGCTATCGGGCGCGTCGGCTCCGCCTCGCCGCAGTCGTTCTACGAGGCCAACCTGGATGCCATCACTGCAGTGGTGATCGGCGGCACCTCGCTGTTCGGCGGCAGGGGGGCGATCTTCGGCACGCTCTTCGGCGCGCTCATCGTCGGTGTGTTCCGCTCCGGCCTCAAGCTGGGCGGCGTCGATGTGCTCTGGCAGACCTTCGCCGTGGGGCTGCTGATCATCGTCGCCGTCGCCATGGACCAGTGGATCAGGAGGGTCAGCGCATGAGCCAGCAGCCCGTTATGACCGGCCGTGGCCTGACCAAGCGCTATGGCCGTGTCACCGCCATGGACCGTGCCGACTTCGAGATCTTTCCCGGCGAGGTCCTGGCCATCATCGGCGACAACGGTGCCGGCAAGTCGACCCTCGTCAAGGCGCTCTGCGGCGCCGTGCAGGTCGACGAGGGGGAGATCCGGCTCGATGGCGAGCCGGTCAACTTCGCCTCGCCGATGGACGCGCGCGACGCCGGCATAGAAACCGTCTACCAGAACCTGGCGCTTTCGCCGGCGCTTTCGATCGCCGACAACATGTTCCTCGGCCGGGAGCTTTACAAGGACGGCATTGCCGGCTCGCTGTTCCGGATGCTCGACAAAAAGCGTATGCGCGACTTCGCGCGGGAGAAGCTGACCGAACTCGGGCTGATGACGGTGCAGTCCATCACCCAGACCGTCGAGACCCTCTCGGGCGGCCAGCGCCAGGGCGTGGCGGTGGCCCGCGCCGCCGCCTTTGCCACCAAGTTCGTCATCATGGACGAGCCGACGGCGGCCCTCGGCGTCAAGGAGAGCCGCCGCGTGCTGGAGCTGATCCAGGATGTCAGGGCCCGCGGCATGCCGATCGTTCTGATCTCCCACAACATGCCGCATGTCTTCGAGGTGGCCGACCGCATCCATATTCACCGGCTCAGCCGGCGTCATGCCGTGATCCGGCCGCAAGACTTCTCCATGTCCGACGCCGTGGCGATCATGACCGGCGCCATGGAGCCGCCGGACGACATCGCCCTGCCGGAGGGCGCAGTTTTGAACTGAGTTGGTGAATTAGGACAGTGACTTGACATGAACGATCTCCCTGGGGCGGCCGGATCAGGCACGGCCGCCAACCTTGTGGGGTGCGAAGCCAGGCGACGGGGACCCGCCGCTTCGCGCCCCTCTTCCTTGGCCCTGTAACTGCGGCCCTGTAACTGCGGCCCTGTAACTGCGGCCCTGTAACTGCGGCCCTGTAACTGCGGCCTTGTGACTGTGACCCCATAACTGCGGATTTTTGGCGGATGTTTGTTGTTTGTGGCGAGGCGCTCTATGACGTCTTCACCCTGGAGGAAACGGACCGGGGATTCACGATGGATGCCCGCATCGGCGGCTCGCCCTTCAATGTGGCGATCGGCCTGGCGCGACTCGGCTGCGACGTTGCCTTTTGCGCGGGGCTTTCCAGCGATCCCTTGGGCCGCCGGCTGGAACGGCACCTGGAAGCCGAAGGCGTCGACACGCGCTACGTCGTGCGCAAGGACAATCCGACAACCCTTGCGCTGGTCGCGCTGGGCGGCGGCGGTGAGCCGCATTACAGCTTCTACGGTCACGCCGCGGCGGATCGTGCCGTCACGCCGGCCGACCTGCCCGCGCTGCCGGAGACCGTACAGGCGATTCATTTCGGTTCCTTCTCTCTGGCGGTCGAGCCCAGCGGTGCATCCTTTCTGGAGCTGGCGCGGCGCGCTGCGGAGAAGCTGGTTTCCTTCGACCCCAACATCCGCCTGAACGTGGAGCCCGATGCGGCGCTGTGGCGCCAGCGCACTGAAACCTTTACGCAGATCGCCGCGCTGGTGAAGGTCAGCGTCGAGGACCTCAACATTCTTTTCCCCGAAGAAACGCCGGAGGGCGTTGTCGCGCGCTGGCATGCCAATGGCGTTCAGTTGGTGGTGGTGACACGGGGTTCGGAGGGGGCGCTGGTCTCCCTGCGCGGAGAGGTCTTCGAGGTGCCGGGCCGGCGGGTGGAGACCGTCGACACCGTGGGCGCCGGCGACACCTATCAGGCGGCCCTGCTCTGCGGCCTTGAGCGCCTCGGGAAGGCGAGCAGGGCCGGGCTCGTCGCCTTGTCGATGGCCGAGTGCCGGCGCCTGGTCGACTTCGCCGGCACGGCGGCGGCGATCACCTGCACGCGGCGCGGTGCCGACATGCCGCATGCGGCGGAGGTGCCGGAAATCTGATCCGCTGAGGCGGCTCTCAGCCGCCGGGAAGGCTCGTCGGCCTAAAGGATGAGGCCGGCCCATGACGGCACACCTTTAGAGAACTCTCAGCGCATTCTTTCCTGCCGGCCCGGGACAGCTGTCCCAGAAGAGAACAGGAAATCTTGGGTAGCTGGGACAGCTGCCCGATTTCCAGCATCGCGCCGATCACCGATATCTCTCAGCCGCCGCTTCGCTCCATGGCCGGGTGCGATGGGGGTTTGGTGCAACCGCGTCGCAGTGACAGCGTTGCCGACTGACCAGGCGCCCGCGAGCTCGGACCACGCCATCCTTACGGACGGCAAGGGAGCAGAGGATCAAAGGCTGAGGACTGTGAAGACCCGGAAATTCCTGACACTTTCTGCGGCCGCTCTGCTGGCTGCGGCACTACCGACTGTACTTCCGGCGGCCGTTGCGGCCGATCCGGTGGCTGATCTGGCCCCGGTTGCCGGCAGCGACTTCCACGACCATGGCCGGCCCGATCAGGCCAAGGTGCGTCTTGGCCGCTTCCTGTTCTTCGACAAGGTGTTGAGCGGCAATCGCAACATCGCCTGCGCGACCTGCCACCATCCGACCCTGGCCGCGGCCGACGGTGTGTCGCTTTCGCTCGGGGAGGGCGCGCGCGGCCTGGGAACGAAGCGCCGCGAAGACCCCGATACGCCGCTGCTCGGCCGTGTGCCCCGCAACGCCCCGGCTTTGCACTTCGTCGGCGCGCGGGAGTTTACCGCTCTTACCCATGACGGCCGGGTGGAGGTTGACCCGGCACGCACCTGGCCCAGTGGCTTCTGGACCCCGGCGCGCGAGCAGCTGCCCGAAGGGCTCGACAGTGCCCTGGCGGCGCAGGCCCTCTTTCCCGTGCTCTCGGACATCGAGATGGCGGGTCACAAGGGCGAGAATGCGGTGGCCGATGCCGTGGCGCTGAACCGCCTCGGCGGCCAGGACGGCGCCTGGGCGATCTTGGCCCGGCGGCTGCAGAAGATCCCCGAGTACGTCGATCTTTTTGTTGAGGCCTTCCCGGAGGTCGATCACGCCGACGATATCACGATCGTGCAGGCGGCCAACGCGATTGCCGCTTTCCAGGCCGCAGCCTTCCGGCCCGACGACAGCCCCTTCGACCGCTATCTGCGCAGCCGCGACCCCGCCGTACTTACGCCGGCGGCTCAGCGGGGCATGGCGCTGTTCTATGGAGACGCAGGCTGTGCCGCCTGCCATAGCGGCAAGTTTCAGACCGACCACCGCTTCCATGCCATTGCCATGCCGCAGATCGGCCCGGGCAAGAGCGACGGCTGGGACCGCTCCTATTGGCGGGCGACCGGCTATGCCGCCCGGGTCGAGGATTTCGGCCGCTACCGGGTCACCTTTCGACCGGAGGACCGCTACCGTTTCCGCACGCCGTCCCTGCGCAACGTCGAGCTGACCGGTCCCTGGGGCCATGCCGGCAGCTACGCCAGCCTGGAGGCGGTCGTGCGCCACCACCTGGATCCGGTCGCTGCGCTCGAAGGCTACGATGCCAGAGAGGGCGGGCTTCCCGAATTGCGCAGGGTGATCGAACCCCGGGCCACGGGATCGCGTCTCAGCCACGAGGCCGTCAATCCGGCGCGCCTCGCGGACTATCTGCGCCGCGACACCTGGGCTCAGGAGACCGCTGCGCTGCGCGAGTCGCTTGCGGAGGCCAACGAGCTGCCGCCGCGCAGCCTGAGCGATGCCCAGGTCGAGGATCTGCTGGCCTTCCTGCGGGCGCTCACCGACCCGCGCAGCCGCGACCTCACCGCCCTTGTGCCCAGGCGCGTGCCCAGCGGCCTGCCGGTGCCGGACTGAGCAATCAGAAGACTGAACGCAAAACTGTCGCCGTTCGTATCCCGCCGCATCCTTTGGACCCTTTGCAGGAGACGTGATCTATGTCCGTGAAATCCCTTCTTATGACCACCTCGGCCCTTGTGGTGCTGGCGGCTTCCGCAGCGCTTGCCGACAGCAGCGGAGAGCCGAGCACCCAGGTTGCCTACGACGCCCCGGTCGCCCTGGAGTTCAATTTCAAGCTCCATGTCGAGGACAATCTCGCCGAGCAGGATGTGCTGATCGAGCGCGAGCCCGGCTCCGGCAAGCTCTACCGCCCGACCGCCGGCGACAGGGACATGAGCCAGCCGCTCTATGCCGCCGCTGAACCGCTGGAGCACCAGCCCTTCGACGAGACCGCCAACGGCCCCTGGCCCAAGGGCCGCGCCCTTGGCATCACCCTCGGCGACTGGCTGAGCGCAAAGGGCGAGGCAAGCTATAGTTGCGCGAACGGCGAGGGCAGCCTGACTGCCGACTTCACCGGCCTCGTGCCGGACGGCGTCTACACCATGTGGCACTTCTTCATGGCATCACCGCCGACCGAGCCTTTCATCGGTACCCACGATCTCCCGATCGGCACGCGCGACGGTGCCCAGTCGGTCTTCACCGCAGACAAGTCGGGCAAGGCCCGCTTCGAAGCGGCCTTTAAGCCCTGCCTGCAGCTCACCGGTGAGCATCTGGCGGCGGGTCTGGCCATCGCCTGGCACAGCGACGGGCAGACCTACGGCGCGCTGCCGGGCGACTTTGCGACGGTGTCCCACGTTCACCTTTACGCCGGCCTGCCCAAGCGCAAAGGGCTCTAAAGAGGCGCCACAAAACAGGGTGGAGGCAGTGCAGGGCCGGCGCAGACGCGCCGGCCCTTGCTGTGTGGGTGGGGTGTCAGTTGACGATGTTGTAGAGCGCGCGGGCGATCTCGCCTTCCAGCGGGAAGGACAGCATCCCCATGACCGAGTATCCCAGCAGCCAGGGCATCAGGTAGAAGCGGATCATGAAGAAGAACCAGGCGACGTAGAGCGGCACCAGGGGGTCCAGCAGGAAGCCCGGCGTGATCGGCCGGAAAACGCGGATGATAGGGTTGGTCCCCTTCACGAAGACCTTCATGAAAAAGAAGTTCGAGTCTTCCGGCAGGAAGAGGTTCATGGCGACGCGGCCGATCAGCGTCCACATGATCACGCCCATCAGATAGTCGAACACGATGACCCAGATGGGAAAGACGGCAAGCGGGTCGGTTATCGTCACCTGTTTACGGGTCCTGAATAAAAAGGGTGGCGGAGAAACTCCGCCACCCCAGTCTACACGCTTTTGCTTGTTTCAGATCAGTGCTTGGCACCGAGGATCGTTTCGCCCGAAGGAATACGAACCTCGTCCACCATGTCCTGCACTTCCTGGCTTGGCGCCGGGGTCATCAGGCTGACCACGACCATCGCCACCAGGCTGACCGGCATGCCGATGATGCCGAAGCGCAGGTGGTCGATGCCCATCCAGGGCGTGCCGCCGGTGTACACGTAGTACAGATAGGCGGAGCCGGCGGCGAAGCCGCAGACCATGCCTGCAACCGCCCCCTGGGTGTTGGCCCGTTTCCACCAGACCCCCAGCACCAGCGGGAAGAACAGGCCGGAGCAGGCGAAGCAGAACGCCCAGGCCACCGCACCGAGAATACCGGTGAGCTGCAGGCTGGCGATCAACGCGGCGGCCGCGCCGATCACGATGAGCAGCACGCGGGCAACGATGAGGCGATGCTTGGTATCCGCCTTCGGGTCGATGATCTTGTAGTAAAGATCGTGGCTCAGCGCGTTGGCGATGGCCAGCAGCAGCCCGTCGGCCGTCGACATGGCCGCGGCCAGACCGCCGGCAGCCACCAGGCCCGAGATCACATACGGCAGGCCGGCGATTTCCGGCGTCGCCAGAACGACGATGTCCGGCCGCATGAAGAACTCGTTGAGCTGCAGGATGCCGTCCCCGTTGCTGTCCGTCAGGAACAGCATGCGCACGCTCTCCCAGTTCTGCACCCAGGCCAGACTCTTCACCGCCTCGAAGGACTGTCCGATGACCGCCGTCGGCAGGGTCGGGTCCAGCAGCTGCAGCTTCGTCAGCGTGGCCAGGGCCGGCGCCGTGAAGTACAGGAGGAAGATGAAGAACAGCGAATAGGCGACAGACCTGCGCGCGTCCCGCACCGACGGTGTGGTGAAGTAGCGCATCAGGATGTGCGGCAGTGAGGCGGTGCCCGCCATCATGCAGAGCGCCAGGGTGACGAACTTCCAGGAGTCCATGCCACCCTGCGGGTCGTTGTGCGGTGTCGAGAGGATTCTCACGCCGCCGTATGGCGCGCTTTCCGTGGCCGCCGTTCCCAGCCCGACCAGGGGCTCCAGCTCCTGGATGCGGGCCACCGCATCGCCGTAGGAGAAATGGGGAATGAGGCCGAAGTCCTGTTTGTTCGACATCCAGATGACCGGCACCAGGTAGGCGATGATGAGGACGATGTACTGGGCGACCTGGGTCCAGGTCACCGCCCGCATGCCGCCGAGCATGGAGCACAGCAGGATGCCGATCAGGCCGATCCAGACGCCGAACTCGAAGGGAATATGCAGCGCGCGCGCCGCGATGGTTCCCGAGGCGTTGATCTGCGCCGTCACGTAGGTGAAGGAGGTGACGACCAGGATGACGACGGCGCAGAAGCGCGCGACGTTGCCGCCGTAACGCGTCCCGATGAAGTCCGGCACCGTGTAGCAGCCGAACTTGCGCAGGTAGGGCGCCATCAGCGAGTTGACCAGCACGTAGCCGCCCGTCCAGCCGACGATGAAGCCCAGATAGCCGTAGCCGCCGAAGTAGATGCCGCCGGCCAGCGCCACGAAGGAGGCGCCGGACATCCAGTCCGCCGCCGTCGCCATGCCGTTGTAGACCGCCGGCACTTCGCGGCCGGCCACGTAGTAGGCCTCCACCTGCATGGTCCGCGACAGCCAGCCGATCAGGGCATAGATCGCCACGGTGAAGGCGACGAAGAGGATGCCGATGGTGTCGGCACCGACACCCATCTGCTCCAGGATCGCCATCAGCACGATGAAGACGAGGAACCCGCCGGTGTACATCGCGTACACGCGGCCGAGGTTTTCAATGAAGCTCCCTTTGATCATGTCGGACGTCCCCCTATTCGTCGCCGACGCCGGCTTCGTCGTCGATGGCGTCCTGACGCCAATTCTGGAAGAAAATCAGAATGACGAAGACGATCAGCGAGCCCTGGACGATCAGGTAGTAGCCCAGCGGAAAGCCCAGGAAGGAGATTTCGTTAAGCGCTTTGGCGTTCCAAGGAAGGATGAAGGCAAAGATCGCCCAGACGACCAGAACTCCGATCGTCAGGTTGCGGGTTTTAGCCCAATGACGCTCCTTTGCTTCCTTGCCAATCCCGGGCGCTGATGTTCCCCCAGCGCCGGGGTCTCTTGTGGCTTCAGACATTGTCATTCCCCCAGATGTTTTTTTCGAAAATGCCCCACTACTTCAACATGGTTGGCGAAGGTTCGCGAGTAGATCATGATTGTACTGGATTGAAAACCTTAGTAGTAGCGATTATGACGTTTCCGCCGAGTGCAATCATCAAATCGATTAGCGTTTCGCGGCAGTGCTGTGCAAATCCGCGGGCCCGCGGGTAATGCAACCCCTGCGTAAGGCCTGGGCCTTCCTGCCCGAATTTCTGGCGCGCCTGACCGTTCGGCGCGATTCGGGCCCTATCGATTCGACCGATACGTTGTGCCGCTTCGTTGCGACGCGTGCGGCCTTCATCGCCCAGAAGACCCTCTATGGCTACCTGAAGGCACGGATGGGCACACGCTATCCGAGCATGTTCGAAGACGATGTCTTCGCTTCGTCGATCGATATCGCCAAGATGCATGTCTTCGCTGCCTGCCTGTCCGATCTGACCCTCTTTGCGGTTTCCCATGCGCTGCAGGACGAGACTGTCGACGACGTGCTGCGGCGCGAACTGGCACTGCACTGCTTTCACAAGGGTTTGGCGGACAATGCCGCCGCAGCGGCCCAGACCTCCGCCTTCTCCGCTGACGAAGCCATGCGGGCCTTCGAGCGGCGCCTGGCCTTCCACGATTGGCACGATGGACCGCGCGGCGCGGCGCTGTTCACCGCCAGCCCCGCTGCGCTTTTCGAATGGGCCCCGATTGCGCCTGCCCTGAAGAAGCATGACAAGGAAATCGTCGAGAACTCCATCAAGTTCAAATGGCGGGACATCCGGGAGCGCTTCGAAAAACGTGCCCAAGGGTCCGCCATAGCCGCCGATCTAACCAGCTTCGCCGATTTGCGCCATTGATGCTGATCAAATCCCGCGAGGACGCAATGAGGTTTAGTGTCGCACCGCGGGAAGGGAGCCGAGTGCATGAGTTTCCAGGGGGCCGAGACGAGTCTCTCCGGGCTGCCGCTGCGGGCAATTCCGGCTGTTGTACTCGACACCGAAACCACCGGGCTGGACGTCGTCCATGACCATGTCATTGAGATCGGCGGCGTGCGCCTGTCCGGCGGGCGCATCGCCGAAGGCGACAGCCACAGCGTCCTGGTCAACCCCGGCATGCCGATCCCGGGCGATTCCACGGCGATTCACGGCATAACGGACGCCGATGTCGCCGGGGCGCCGGCCTTCCGCGAGGCCATGGATGGGTTCGTGGACTGGGCCGGGCCCTCGGTGGTGATCGGCTATTCCATCGGCTTCGATCTGGCGATCCTCAAGGCCGAGCACGAGCGAAACGGGCTCGACTGGCAGATGCCCCGCAGCCTCGATGTGCGCCACCTGCTTCATCTGGTCGGCGCCAACCTGCCGAGTCAGTCGCTGGAGACGGTGGCGGGCTGGCTCGGTCTGGAAACCAGCAACCGTCACCGGGCCCTGGGGGATGCGATCCTCACGGCCGAGATTTTTCTGGCCCTCGTCCCCAAGCTGGCAGATGCCGGCGTTACCACCCTCGCCCAGGCGGAGCGCGCCTGCCGGGCGCTCACCGAGCGTCTCGATGAAGAGGCGCGGGCCGGATGGCAGGGCTTCGATCAGCTGGGTCAGGCGGTCGCCCCCAGCGTGGCGGAGTACGCCCGCGTCGACAGCTTTCCCTACCGCCACAAGGTCGCGGACCTGATGAACAGCCCGCCGCTCACCATCGCCGGCGATGCGCCGCTGCAGGAGGCGCTGGGCGTCATGGCCGGCAAAAAGGTGAGTTCCCTGTTCCTGCCGCCCCGGGCCGACGCTGCTGCCGCCGAGGACGGCTGGGGCATCATCACCGAACGCGACGTCCTGCGGGCGGTCGATGCCTTGGGCGGTGCGGCCTTGCAGTGGCCGGTGGCGGAGTTCGCCGCGCGTCCCCTGGTCACCATCAAGGCGGAGGAGTTTGTCTACCGTGCGCTAGCGCGCATGTCGGGCGGCGGCTTCCGCCATCTGGGGGTGACGGATGCCGAGGGTGCGCTGGTGGGGGCGCTCAGCGCCCGCGACCTGCTGCGCCAGCGGGCGAGCGACGCCGTTTCGCTGGGCGACTGCATCGAGCAGGCGCAGACGGCGGCGGAACTGGGCCGCATCTGGGCTGACCTCACGGTGGTGGCGCGGGCGCTGGTCCACGAGGATGTGGACAGCCGCGACGTTGCGGCCATCGTCTCGCGCGAACTGCGCGCGCTCACGCGCCGCGCCTGCGAGTTTGCGCAAGCGGAGCTGGAGGCGTCCGAGATGGGTCCCGCGCCGCTGCCCTATGCGATGATGGTCCTCGGCTCCGGCGGGCGCGGCGAGAGCCTGCTGGCCATGGATCAGGACAACGCCATCGTTTTCGCCGGCGAGGAGTCGGCCTCCGCTGCAGAGCGGAACGGGCGGGACGTCGACCCCTGGTTCGCCGCGCTGGGCCAGCGCACCGCCGACATCCTGAACGATGCCGGCGTCTGCTACTGCAAGGGCGGGGTCATGGCTGCCAACGCCGAGTGGCGCATGGATCTCGCCGGCTGGCGCGACACCGTCGGCACCTGGATCACGCGCTCCAAGCCGGAAGACATGCTGAACTGCGACATCTTTTTCGATGCAGTGCCGGTCCATGGCACGGCCGAACTGGCCGAGCGCCTGCATGACGAGGCCATGGAGGCGGCCAAGGGCTCGCGCTCCTTCCTGCGGTCGCTGGCGCTGAAAGCGGGCCAGTTGGAGGCTCCGGTCGGCTGGTTCGGCCGGCTGAAGCTGGACCACGGCCGCGTCGACCTGAAAAAGGGCGGCATCATGCCGATCTTCTCCGCCGCCCGCGTGATCGCCCTGCAGCACGGCATCGCCAGGCGCTCGACGCCGGAGCGGCTGGAAGCGGCCCGCGGCCTCGACCTCGTCCCGGCCCGCACCGTCGACAATCTGATCGAAGCGCACCGCATCCTGCTGGATCTCATTCTGCGCCAGCAATTGCGCGACATCGATCAGGGCCTGCCGCTCTCCAACCGGGTTGCGCCCGGGGAACTCACCGCCTTTCAGCGCCAGGAAATGCGCTGGGCGCTGGACCAGGTGCCGGCCATCGCGGACCTGCTGGGCATTCCCGCCTTCGCCTGAATCCGGCTCACCCGTCTCTTGGGTTTGCGTTTCGCGGCTCGCCTCCTATCTTACAGGCCAAGCAATCCTTCGGGCATGCAGCCCAAACGGCGGCCCGTCAAACGATACAGACTGAAGGGGAGGCCTCATTGCGTTACCTGCACACCATGGTTCGGGTGAAAGACCTGGACGCATCGCTGAACTTCTACTGCAACCTGCTGGGCCTGAAAGAGGTGCGCCGCTACGACAGCGAGAAGGGCCGCTTTACGCTGGTGTTCCTGGCCGCGCCGGAAGACGAGGGCCGCGCCAAGGAGGAAAAGGCCCCCTTGGTGGAGCTCACCTACAATTGGGATCCGGAGGACTATCAGGGCGGGCGCAACTTCGGCCACCTCGCCTATCTCGTGAACGATATCTATGGCCTGTGCCAGAAGCTGCATGACGGCGGCGTGACGATCAACCGCCCGCCGCGTGACGGCCACATGGCTTTCGTGCGCTCGCCGGACGGCATTTCGGTCGAGCTCTTGCAGAAGGGCGACTCCCTGGCGCCGCAGGAGCCCTGGTCCTCCATGGAAAACAGCGGAAGCTGGTAGAGGTCCGCACCTCAATGGGCCTGCGATCGGTCAAAGCGCTCTTGGCTTTGCGAAGCATCGGGTTCGCCTGTGCTGCAGCAGCCTGTCTGGCGGCGCCGGCGGCGCAGGCCCAAGTGGCGGACTGCGATCAACCGGACCCGGTCTGCGACGCCCGCGCTGCCGTTTTCGCCATCTCCGCCTTCGATCCCGTCGGCTCGGCGGTGCGCATCGGGCCCGACCGCCTGGTGACCGCCCGCCACGTGGTCGCCGACCAGCCTGAGGCGACGCTTTTCCTGGCCGACGGTACGCCCCTGGTCGCCACGGTCGTGCCCAGTGGCTATGCCGCAGACCTAGTGTTCCTCTCAGTCGAGGGCCTGCCGCAAGGGCCGGCTCTGGAGCCGACGGAAGCCCGGGTGGGGGTCGACCTCTTCACCATTGGCGCCGACGTTGGCCGGCAGCGGATCCGTGCCTACGACCCCGGCCAGGCGCGGGCCCTGCCGGCGGTGGGGCATCCTCTGGCCCGCCTCCACCACGATGCCTACAGCCAGCCGGGCAACAGCGGCGGTGCGCTGGTCGACGCCGAAGGCCGTCTGGTCGGCATTGTCGCTTCCGGCGGGGAAGGGCGCTTCGAGGCGATCCCCACTGCCGCCTTGGCGGTACTGGAGTCCAAGAGCGGGCCCGGCTTCGCCGAGGAAAGCGCCGAACTCGGCGCTGCCGTGCGCATCTGCACCACACTGATCGAAGACCGTCAGGCGCGGCCCGGCCGGCTGGATGAACAGGTGGCCAAGGCGATCGCGACCGCCTGCGGCCGGGCCGGCAACCGCCAGCTTCTGGATCTGGCCGGCCAGACCCTGGGTCGGGGCGGTGTCGCGGCGATGGCGGTGCCGCTTTTCGAGCGCGCCCTGGCGGAGGACCCCAACGCGGTCAACACGCGCCTCGGTCTGGTCGTCACCCACCACCTGCTGCGCGACTACGAAGCCGAGCTGCCGCACCTGCATTGGCTGATGGAACACGCCGGCGAGGACCTGCAGGTCCTGCGCTTTGCGATCCAGGCCGGCACCTGGGGCGGCGATCCGGACCTGGCGGCCGAAGCGCTGGCGCGCCTGAAGCGGGTCAACCCGCAGACGGCCCCGGCGGCGGAGCGCTTCATGGCACAGCCGCCGCCGCGGCCCCCGAAGCTGCCGAACTGACTGCTGCCGAACCGAACTCAGCCGTCTTCGGCCGGGTTGGGAATCCAGCCGCCGGCCACCTTGGGCCCGCCGCGCTCCAGCGGCGCCACGGCGCGGTCGAGAATGGCCGCTTTCAAGTCGGCGGCCCGCCACTGCGGATTGGCGGCCTTCAGGCGGGCGGCGAGCGCCGCCACGCGCGGTACCGCATAGCTCGAGCCGGAGGCCCGGCCCCGCGCCCCGCGGTAGTCGGTCACCTCCAACTGTTCGGCGGGCACCATCAGGTCGACGGACACGGGACCCCAGTTGGACCCCGCTGCCAGCCGTCCGAAGGCGTCGGCCGAGGTGACGACCAGCATGTTTTCCAGGGCGAGCGCGGCGGGATAGAGCGGCACGGCGTCGATGTCGCGCCCGTCGTTGCCGGCGGAGACCACGAACAGCAGGTCGCTGTGGCGCCGGGCGGCGGCCTCGAAGGCTGTCCAGTCTTCCGCCTTGCGGCTGCCCAGTGGCATGGCGAAGACGCTGCTGCCCGCCGCGGCGGCTGCGTCGATCAGATCGGCCATACGCCCCATGTCCGGGCGCGGATAGCGGTAGGGCAGCAGACGCACCGCCGGCGCCTCCTTGACCAGCAGGCTGGCGACCGGCGTGCCGTGGCGGATCGGGAAGAAGGCGGAGCGCCCGGTGTCGCCGTCGAAGGGGCGCGGATCCAGGTCCCAGAAGTCATAGCCCAGGGGCGTACCCTCGGCATCGCGCGCCAGCCGCTCTGCAATGGCGGGCAGGAGATAGTTCACGCCGCTGTCGATATGGGCCACGGTCACCCCGCCGGGGTCTTCGCCGGGCGGCACTGCGGGATTGAGGGCTTCGACCTGCTCCTCGCTGGTCAGATCCGCCGAGAGATGGACCAGCTCCAGGGCCATGCCGTCGTCACCGTAGCGCAGAGCGCGCGCATGATGAATCCGGCAGGCGCCGTTCGCCAGGGCCGTGATCAGCGGGCGGCCGGTATCGCCGTCGTAGAGGGTGAGAGAGATGCGTCGCAACTGGCCGCCCGCGCGTGTCGCCTCCAGGCCCAGGTCGGGGGCTCCCCCGGGCCCTTCGAGCCGAACCTCCCGGCGGACCCATCTGCCCTCGGGGCCGCGGTCGCGCACCGGACCGAGCCGGTATCCCGCCAGCGGTCCCTCCGATTCCATCTCCGTGCCCTCGGGATCGAGGAGGATGTCCGGGCAGAGCATGGCGGCCGCCGATTGCAGGATCGCAGCGCCGGCGTCCTGCGCGTTTTCAGCGCCTGTCGCGACAGGGGCGCCGCCGAACATCGCGATCACGACAGCGGCGGTCAGGAGAGGCGGGCATCGGCCCATAGGTCTATCCGGCGATCTCTGGTTTCATAAGGGGCGTCACCGCAGGAGCGCATGCCGCGCCGGGCAGTCTCGCACGGACGGCAGACAAAAATCAGCCCCGGACCACGATGGCCGCGATCAGCTGTCCCGCAGGGGCGTGTCCTTCAGGCGCCGCTCCGGCGGTCCCGCGGTGCCGGCGCTGCGCGCAGGGGGGCGAAAGCCGATGGGCGGACGGCCGCCGGCCTTGGCCGCGGCCTCTGCCGCCAGCAGCGCGGCAATCTCCTCGGCCGGCGCGGAGTCTGCCCGGAACTTGAGCTGACGGGCGACGACCGCGAAGTCCCCGGGCGTGAGCCCTTCGATCTGCAGGAGCCGGCGGGGCGCCTCCAGGCCGAAGAACAGCCGGAAGGCCTTCGCCCTCTGCGGTGCCGTCAGCACCTTGAGTGTGACCTTGAAGACAAAGCGGCGCATGGCGGCGGGGTCCAGCTTGTCGGCATGGTTCGTCGCAGCGATGAAGGGCTGGGGATGGCGCTCCATCCAGGTGAGCAGCTCGTTGACTTGGCTCACCTCCCAGCTGCGCAAAGCGGCGCTGCGGTCGAACAGCAGGGAGTCGATCTCGTCGAACAGCAGGATGCTGCCCTCGTCTGCCGCTTCGGCAAAGGCATCGGCAATGTACTTTTCCGAATCGCCGACCCACTTGGACAGCAGGTCGGACGCGCGCTTGATCACCAGGGGCTGATCGAGCTTCTGCGCCAGGTAAAGGGCGAGGGCCGTCTTTCCGGTTCCCGGCGGGCCGGTGAGCAGCAGCGAGAAGTCGCGCGCCGCGCCCTTGGCCGAAAGCTGGCTGAACAGGCGCCCGACATCCCGGTCTGCGTGGTAGAGCGACAGATGGAGCGTCTGCCGCGCCTGCGCGCCATGTTCGGGCCGGCGCCCGTAACGCAGGCCTTCGACCAGCGCCGTCAGGGTCTGCTCGACCTCCTCGCTGCCTCCGGAAGCAAGCCTGGCAGAGCGCGCGGCCTTGCGCGCCACGGCGGAGACCTCCGGCGCCGTTGCGGCAAGGCGCCCGATCACGTCTTCCTCCAGCAGCAGGGCCTCATCCGCCAGGACGCGGGCCAGAATACGCTTGCGCGCCTGCAGGCGCGGCCGGTCCATCTTCACGACATAGGACATGCGGCGCAGAAAGGCCGCGTCGATGTTCTCGATGTCATTGGTGGTCCAGAGCGTCGGGACCGGGTTGTTCTCGAACAGGCGGTTGACGAAGACCTTCGATCCGCTGCGCCTGATGAAACGCCCGCTGTCGCTGCGCTGGGTGTCGCCGATCAGGTCTTCCATCTCGTCGAACAGCAGCAGCGTGTCGCCGCGGCCCGCCAGCACGCGCTGGGCGAGGGCGAGGGCCGTTACGCGCTCCCAGCGGTTCGGCTCGTCGCCGTACTCGTCGGTCTCGCCGACGGCATAGAGCCGCGCAGCGGCAGCCTTGGCCAGCGTCTTCGCAAGCTCCGTCTTGCCGGTCCCCGGCGGTCCATAGAGCAGAACGTTGACGCCCTTGGCCTTGCCGGCGACGGCACCGCTCAGCAGGCGCCGCAGCAGCTCGGCGTGCTGCAGCACCTCGGGGAAATCGAGGATGCCGAGCTCGGCCGGGGCGCTGCGCCCGACGAGGCATTCGATCAGTTCGTCGTCGCCAGCCGGCGCGCGGTCGATCACCCGGTCGACCGCATCGCTGAGATCGAGCGTGACCTCGCCGCCGCGGTTGAGCGAGAGTTCGACCAAAGCCAGCTCCACGACGGCACTGCGCCGCAGCGCCTCGGGGGTCTCGAAGCCGGCGAGCTTGGCCGCGAAGGTTGTGCTGTCCAGGCCGTGGCTGCGCAGACGCCAGTGCAGGGACGCGACCCAGCGCAGACGGTTGATGGCGACGACGATCTGCAGAAGATGCGTCTCTTCAGCGGCAAGGTTCAGGACCTTGCCCAGGCGTGCCGCGATCTGCAAAACGGCCGTGGTTTTGCCGTCCGGCGTTTTCGCTGCCGCCGATTCCGCCTTGCGCAGGGCTTTGTCCAGAAGACGCCAGGGGTCGGGCTGCGCCTTGTTTTTGGCGCGCTTGGCCCTGGTGGATTTGGACTTGGCGCTCCCCGAGCGCTGTTCTTCCGCCTTGTCCAGCTTGCGCGCAAACTTGCCCAGACCAACGGTCTCGGCATTGTGGCGGCACCAGCTGACGATGCCGGCGGCGCGCGGCGTCCTGGGTTCCGTTTCTGTTATGGCTGCGCGCAGGATGCGCAGCAGCAGTGCGTGCTCGTTCATCGATCATTCGCGTGTCTGCGCCCGCTGGTGGAGCCGGCGGCACGCGAACAAGGCGCAGCCGAGCGCCGCCAGAGGCGGTTGTCGTTCGGTTTCGTTCTGGGATGACAGCGCCGGGGTCGGGGCCCCGGCCGGCGCGCTAGCGCAGAGGAAGGACCGCGAAGATCGGCGATGTCATGCCCTTGAGGTCAATCCTCGTCATGGGCTTACACCTGATTTGCCGTTGAACCTGTATCGCCGCAGCGATACGGGCTGGGGGATGTATCAACTCCCGGCTTTGCTGTCAACCGCGGAGCCGCGCAGAAAAAAGGCCCCGGACCGTGAAGTCCGGGGCCGGCAAAGTTGGCTTAGGGTAAACGCAGATTACTTCGCGGCCAGCACCTCGTTGGCGGCACCGAGGCGCAGGAACAGGGTCTCGCCCGGCGAGTCGTCGACACCGTCGTTGTCGGTGACCGCGTAGAGCTTTCCGTCGGCAGCGAGGGCAAGGCCCTCCACCTTGTCCGCCGTCCAGCCGTTGGCCGCCTTCAGCATCGGCAGCAGGTCCATGGCCAGGGTCTTGGTCAGGACCGGCGGGGCCTCGCCCGGGGCTGCCGGGGTCACAGCCGACAGGTCCACCTGATAGACCCGCTTTATGGCCGCATTATGACCGGCCTGGTTGTCCCGCTCGAGAATGGCGAAACGGCCGTTGCCGAGTGCGGTGATCTCGCTGAGGCCGACCCAGCCGCCGTTGGCGCTTTCCGGCGCGTCCAGCGGATAGTGCATGACGCCCCAGGAGTTGCTTGCCAGATCCATCGTCAGGATCTTGGTCATGCCCTTGGGGTCGTCGTTCCATTCGCGCTGAACGGCGACGTAGAGCCTGTTGTCGTCCAGGGCGACGCCTTCCAGCCCGAAGCGCTTCTTCGCGGACTCCAGGACCTCCGGCAGGGTGATCTCCCGCGCCACTTCACCGCTCGGCAGGACATGGAGGATCAGGCTGCTGCGCTCCTTCTCCGGGTGGCCTTCGGAAGCGAGGTAGAAGCTGCCGTCCGGGGCCGTGGCGATGCCTTCCAGATCGAGGTTCTCGACCGGCGCGCCGTTTTTCATCACTGTGCGCGCGGCGACGATGCGGGCCGGCTCTGCGGAAACATCGATGGTGTAGATCTTCGGCACGCTGTAGAAGCTGTCGCTCACCGCGTAGAGGATGGCGGGGTCGCTCGGGTTGGCCGCGAGGCCGGAGAGCGCGCCCCAGCCGATGGGGGCGCCCTCTGGCCCGTTCACCGAGACGATCTGGGTCAGATCGGGCCCATCGGCGCCCTGCTGGTAGAGCGTGATGGTCGAGCGGATGTGGTCTTCGGCGGCATCGTCTTCGTTGGAGATCACGATCAGCCCGCGCTCCCCGATGGTGACGATGCCTTCGGGCGCAACACCGCCGGAGGGCAGGGCCTGGACGAAATCCATGCGTCCGCTGGGGCCTTGCCCCGCCGCACTGTCGCGGTAGAGGCCCACCAGGTTGGCGCGCTCGAGACCGACCATCACCAGGCGCTCGCCGGCGAAGATGCCGGCGGCCACGCCCTCGGGCTCGCTGCCCTTCTTGCCGGAGCGCTTCTCGGGATAGTGCCCGACGGAGGCGGCCAGATGCTCGGTTGCGTTGCCCGAGTCGTACAGCAGCGCGCCCTCGGCTGAGAACACGGAGAAGCCGCGCGATCCGCCCTCGTAGTCGCCTTCGTTGGCGGTGACGAAGCGGGTGTCGTCCAGCCAGGCCACCGCATCCGGTTCGCGCTTGAGGCCCGTCAGCTCGGCGGTCATGGAGATGATGCCGTCGCGCTCGCTGTCGATGCCGCTGAGATCGACGCTGCCGGCGGAGAAGTGATTCACCACCGCGTTGGCGGCAAGGTCGACGATGACCAGGTGATTGTTCTCCTGCAGGGTCACCACCGCGTGGTTCTGCGTGTTGATGGAAACGAACTCCGGTTCCGGATCGTCCGGCGCCACCTCGGCCAGGCCGGTGAGCTCGGTCACCGTGACGGCATTGCAGTTCGCCAGGCTGCCGTCGCCGCTGACCTGGAAGCTGGCGAGATAGCCGGCCGGAAGCTGCGGGATGACACCGTCGTTCAGGTCCTCGTCGCGCTCGTTCTCGATCGCCACGGCCAGGAAGGCGCCGTCGGGGCTGATGGCCACGCTGTCCGGCTGGCCCTTCAGGTCGCAGGTCGCCTTGATTTCGTTGGTCGTCAGGTCGATGACCGCGACATGACCGCCGGGCTCGACGAAGCTCTCGGAGGTGTTGACGCCCGCATAGGCATGATTGCCCAGCACCGCCACCGACGTGGGCTCGCCGCCGAGCATGATCACGCCGGCCGGCCTCGGGTCGGCCGGGTCGGCAATGTCGACCTTGCCGATCGCCTCCAGGGCCGAGTCCGTGTAGACCAGCATGGTCCCGTCCATGGCCGAAGTGACGATCTCGGCCACTGTCTCGGTGGCGGGGTCGGTTCCTTCCGGGAGGTTGAGGAAAACCGGAAAGGAAGCGACTCGGGCGAAGGGCTCGGTTGCCTGGGCCGGCGCCATGGCGCCCGGAACAAGCCACGCCGCCCCGGCCGTCAGGCCAGCGGCTACGACTGTGCGGAACATTGGAGTCTCCCTGTACGTCTGGATCAGCCTGCTGATGAGGCGGCGAATGGATACGCTCGCGCACTCTGGCCTGCCTCTGCGACGCACGGATGAAGAATTCATGTCAGAATTATTGCATTGTCCACAGGCGCAGTTCCCTGGCGTCTGCACGCAACAAAGTGCGTGCCCGACTCAACGCTTTTCAGCGCTTCAGGTGCGCGGCCGTCTGATTGAACAGCAGGCTGTTGTTGGAGGCATTCTGCTGTCCGCGGTTCTGCTTGTCCTTGTAAAGCTCGATGGCGCGCTGCACTGCCGGACGCTGTTTGATCCGGCCCCGCCAGTCGGCAATGCGCGGGAAGTCGTCGAGGGCGGCCCCCAGCGGCTTGGCGATGAAGGCCCAGGGAAACGCCATCATGTCGGCAATCGAATAGGCGTCGAGGATGTAGTCCCGGCCTTCGAGCCTGCGCTCCAGGACCGCCAGGTTGCGTTCGTATTCCCCGAGGTAGCGCTTGAAGCCGTAGTCCTCGCCATCGGGCGCGTAGTTCTTGAAGTGGCTCAGCTGCCCGGCCATGGGCCCCTGGTTGGCGCTCTGCCAGAACAGCCATTCCAGGGTTTCCTTGCGCCCCAGGGCGTCCCTGGGCATGAAGCGGCCGGTCTTTTCGGCCAGATAGAACAGGATCGCACCGCTTTCGAAGACCGGGACCGGATCGCCGACAACGCCGTGGTCGACGATGGCAGGCATCTTGGCATTGGGGCTGATGGCCAGGTAGTCGGGCTTGAACTGATCGCCCTTGGCCAGCTTCAGCAGATGTGTGCGGTACTCCAGGCTGCACTCCTCCAACATGATGGCGATCTTCCATCCGTTGGGGGTGGGGGCGTAGTAGAGCTCGATCATGCCGCGTCCTCATCCGCCGGGGCGCCTTCAAAGGCGGCACCGCCGGTGAGCATGGCTTCGATTTCGCCGGCGGCGAAGCCGGCCTCGGCCAGGACTGCCCGGGTATGGGCGCCCAGGGCCGGGGCGCCGCTGCGCCGGTCGGCCGGGGTGGCCGAGAAGACCGCGGGGTTACGCGCCTGGCGCAGGCGCCCGGCCTGGGGATGGTCGTGTTCCACGACAATTCCGTTGGCCTCGACCTGCGGATGGCGGATCGCCTCGCGCCGGGTCAGTACCGGCGCGCAGGGCACGCCCGCCGCCTCCAGACGTTCGATCCACTCCGCCGTCGTGCGTTCGCGCAGCACCGATTGCGTCAGCTCCAGGCGCGCGTTCTTGTGGGCATCGAGCCCTTCGGAGTTCTGGAAGCGCGGGTCCTCGATCCATTCCGGCCGCTCCGCCGCCCGGGCCAGGGCCAGCCACTCCTTGTGGCGCATCACCGCGACGCTGATGAAGCCGTCCCGGGTTTCGTAGATCAGGTCGATCCAGCTCTGCGCCACCTCCTTTTCCATCTCGTCGCCGACAAAGGTGTGGCCGCCCATGTCGGAGCCCCAGAGGAAGGCCAGCACGGTGTCCAGCATGGAAAGCTGGATGTGCTGTCCTTCGCCCGTGCGGCTGCGGGCCAGCAGGGCGGCACAGACCGCCTGGGCCAGGGTGAAGCCGGTCAGCTTGTCGGGCAGGATCGTGCGGACAAGCTTCGGGCGCTCCTCGTCGGAGCCGGCCTGCACGGTGGTGAGGCCGGAGAGCGACTGGATCAGCGGGTCGAAGACAGGCTTCTGGGCGAAGGGCCCCTCGAAGCCGAAGCCGCTGATGGAGGCATAGACCAGGCGGGGGTTGATCTCCCGCAGGGTTTGGTAGCCGAGGCCCAGCCGCTCGATCACCCCCGGGCGGAAGTTCTGCGCGAAGACGTCGGCCTCGCGCACCAGCCGTTTCACGGCCTCCAGGCCCTCGGGCGTCTTCAGGTCGAGCGCGATTGAGCGCTTGTTGCGGTTGTTGTTGAGGAAGGAGGCTGAAAAGCCGTTGCGGCGGGTGGCGACCTGGCGCGTGTGGTCGCCGCCGCTGGGCGTCTCCACCTTGATCACGTCGGCGCCCTGGTCTGCCAGGATCATGGTGCCAAGCGGCCCGGAAACCATGTTCGTCAGGTCGATCACCCTGAAACCCTCGAGCGGTCCCGCCATATGCTCATCCTCCGCAGCACTGTCCTGCGGCCCATTCTGGCAGCTAATCGCGCCTTTGTGCAGCATGCCGTTCGGCCGGCTCTTCCGGGGCCTGTCTTGATGCGCCTTGATGTCGGCGCCCGGGCTGGGGCACCTTGCAGGCCGCGGCTGTGATTCGACAGCGATCCGATCCCGACGCGCGAGGTGACGGCACCGTGGATCCTTTGACCTGGCATGCTGTCCTGATGCTGGCGGCCTGGTTGGTCCTGGCACCCCTGGGCGTCCTGCTGGCGCGCTTCTTCAAGATCACGCCGCGGCAGGACTGGCCGCGTCAGTTGGACAACCGCTTGTGGTGGCACGGCCATCTGGCCTGCGGCTACCTGTCGGTGGCCGTGATCGTTCTCGCCGTTGTGCTGGCGGTCTGGGCGAGCGGCGGGTTTGAGTTCTCGACCCACGGGGTTGCCGGATCGCTGGCATCGGCACTGGCCGTCCTGCAGGTGCTCAGCGGCTGGTTGCGGGGCAGCAAGGGCGGCCCGACCGACAACGGGGCGGTACCAGACGATCCCTCCACGTGGCGCGGCGATCACTATGACATGACCCCGCGCCGGCTTGCCTTTGAAGCCTGGCACAAGACTGCCGGCTACGCGGCGCTGGTGCTGGCCGTTGCGGCGACGGTCACCGGGCTCGATCTGCTGGGCTGGCGCGACGCCCTGCTGTCCTGGCTGCTCGCGCTGCTGCTGGTCTACCTTGCAGTCTTTGTTCTGCTGCAGCGTGCCGGCCTGAAAAGCGACACCTACCGGGCCATCTGGGGACCGGACGAGCGGCATCCGGGCAACCGTCGGGACCCGCGCCAGCGGTAGCGGGATTGGGGACGGTTAGCGGTCCTTGGCCTTCACGTCGTCGCCCCCTCGATGAGTTCGAACCCTGCGTCTGTGACGCGCGGCGGCTTCTTGCCGTTGAGCCTGTCGAGAACGCGCTGGGCACTCAGGCATCCCATCTTGTAGCGCGGGGAGCGCACCGTGGTAAGGGGCAGGGGCATGGCCTGGCCGATCTCCAGGCCGCTGAAACTCGCGATGGCGATCTTCTCAGGAACTGGGATTCCCTCCGCCAGGCAGTACATCAATGCGCCACTCGCCACGGCGTCGTTGGAGAGGTAAACGGCCTCGATCCGCGGCGACTGGGCCAGCAGATCCGCGAAATGCCGCCGACCAAGCGCCACGCTCGACGGTTCGTCGACCGTCGATTTGGCGACCAGTTCTCCGCCGCCTTGCGTGATGGTCTCGAGAAAGCCCTTGAAACGCTTGCCGGCCGCTTTGTCGGCCTCCAGGTCGCAGCCCAGATAGGCAAAGCGCCGATAGCCTTTCTTCAAAAGCCTGGTGGCGGTGGCGGCGCCGGCCTTGCGGTGGTTCAGCCCGACACACATGTCGATGGGGTTCCGGGTCAGCTCCATGACCTCGACGATCGGTGCCGGAGAAGCAGTCAACAGGTTCACGACATCAGGGTGATGATAGGCGTTGGTGATGATGATGCCGGCCGGCCGCCAGGAAATCATCGCAGCAACCAGCTTGGCCTCGCGCTTCAGGCTGTACTCGGAAACGCCGATGACCGCCTGATAGCCGGCGCCTTCCAGCGTGTCGGTGATGCCGGCCAGCAGCTCCGGGAACACGATGTTGCGCAGCGAGGGAATGATCACGGCCAGCTGCATCGACTTCGCCGAGGCCAGGGCGGCGGCCATCCGGTTGGGGACGTAGCCGAGGGACTGCACTGCCTCCAGCACCCTGGCCCGGGTCTTTTGCGAGACGTTGGTCTTGCCGCGCAGCACGCGGGACACGGTCATCTCGCTGACCCGGGCGGTCGCGGCCACCTCGCTCAGGGTCCCGGAGCCAGTGGACATCCGTTTTGCCGACCTGTCGCGTGCCTGTCTTTTCGCCATCCTGCCCCATCCCGGGCGGTAAAATGTTAGCGTATGACATTTTTGCGTTGCTGCGCCAGCGGAAAGCTTGCTAGCCTAGCTGAAACGGTCGCGAAAAGTGGGCCGGAGAACTGGGAGGACGCGGCTCATGACCGGCGTCGTGCTGCGGGAAGTGGTCAAGGCCTTTGGGCCCGTGGTCGTGATTCCCAAGCTGGACCTGACCATTGATGAAGGCGAGTTCGTGGTCATCGTCGGTCCCTCCGGCTGCGGCAAGTCGACGACGCTGCGGATGATCGCCGGTCTGGAGATGGTTTCGGCTGGAAGCATCCACATTGCCGGCCGCGAGGTGACCCATGCGGCCCCCAAGGCGCGCGATATCGCCATGGTCTTCCAATCCTATGCGCTCTATCCGCACATGAATGTCGCGGGCAACATGTCCTTCGCGCTGCGGCTGGCAGGCACGCCCAAGGCGGAGATCGAGGAGCGGGTGCGCCGGGCGGCCGATATGCTGGAGTTGACGCCCTATCTCGACCGCAAGCCCAAGGATCTTTCGGGCGGGCAGCGCCAGCGCGTCGCCATGGGCCGCTCCATCGTCCGCGACGCCTACTGCTTTCTCTTCGACGAGCCGCTCTCCAACCTCGACGCCAAGCTGCGCGCGACCATGCGCACCGAACTGGCGCTGCTCCACAAGCGCCTGGAGCGCACAATGGTCTATGTGACCCACGACCAGATCGAGGCCATGACCATGGCCGACCGCATCGTGATCATGGAAGGGGGACTCATCCAGCAGGTCGGCAGCCCGCGGGAAGTCTACACCGCCCCGAGCAATCTCTTCGTGGCCGGCTTCATCGGATCGCCGTCGATGAACCTGCTTGTCGGCGAACTCGCGGAGCAGAACGGCGCGCTCAGGGTGCGGGGCGCGGGCTTCGACCTGCCGGTGCCGGAGCGTATGCGCGCCCGCGCGTCTGCCGCCGGCAGCCGGGAGGTCGTCGTTGGCCTGCGTCCCGAGCATTTCGCGGCCCGCAACGGCGGCGACGGCGGCTTCGCGCCGATCCGCCTGGAAGTCGACGTCGCGGAGTACATCGGGTCGAGCCAGTTCCTGGCCGCGCAAGTCGGTGAGCAGCACGTCACGGCTTCGGTCGACGTTGGGCCCGATGCCGCGCCGCTGACCTCCGGCGAGTACTTCTTCGATTCCGACAGGCTTTATCTGTTCGACCGCAACAGCGGACAGGCCCTCTGACGCGGTCGGGCGAAGACTCAACAACCAGAACCCTGGATGGGAGGACGAGATGCAGAGAGTGTTCATTATGGCCGCCGGCCCGATCGCCGCGCTCGCCTTGGGGGCCGCCGTTGCCAGCAGCCCTGCAGCCGCCAATCCCTACGAGAAGTACGAAGGGACCACCATCGTGGTCAGCTGGCCGGCGCTCAGTCATTTCCAGAAGGCCGAGACCCTGGTGGAGGAGTTCACCGAGGAGACCGGGATCGAGGTCGAGATCGATGCGCTGCAGTACCTGAAGCTGCGCGACCGGCAGATCCTGGAGATGTCCAAGAGGGAGGGCGAGTACGACGTCGTCTCCTGGGTCGTGATGTGGAAGGGCGAGTATGTCTCCAAGGGGCTGCTGACGCCGCTGAGCCAGATGTTCACCAACGGCGCCCTGGTCGACCCTGCCTACGACATCGACGACATTGCCGATGCCTACTTGCAGAACGGCGGCATCGTCGGCGGCAAGAAGGGCTATATGCCCGGCAAGTCCGGCGGGCTCTACGGCATCCCCTTCGGAGCCGAGACCTCCATCATGGCCTACCGCAAGGATCTGCTTGAGCAGGCCGGCATCGAGCCGCCGAAGACCTATGACGAGTTGCGCGCAGCGCTGCCGGTGATCAAGGAGAAGACCGGCGTCGGCGCCCTGACCTCGCGTGGCAAGACCGGCCACCAGGTGACGGCCGGTTGGCTGCTGCACTTGGCACCGCTGGGCGGCAAGATCTTCGATGACAACTGGAACCCGGTGTTCAACAACGCCGCCGGCGTGGAGGCGGCGCAGATCATGCGGGAGATCACCCAGACCGGCCCCACCGGCATTCCCTCCTATGGTTTCTCGGAGGCCTCGGCTGCCTTTTTGCAGGGCGATGCCGCCATGTACATCGATACGCTGAAGATCGCCGCCATGTCGCGCGACCCCAAGCTCTCCAAGGTCGACGGCAAGGTCGGTTTCGCGCTGCATCCGGTCGGGTCGCGCTGCGGGTCGGAGACGGGCGGCTTTGCAGTCGGCATTCCGGCCAACAGCCAGAACAAGGAGGCAGCCTTCCTCTTCATCCAGTACATCACCTCCAAGGCCGGCGACAAGCGCATGGTGGAGCTTGGCGGCGACCCGATCCGCATCTCGACGATCGAGCACTTCGCCGGCCAGTTCCCGGAGTACCCGGTGGTGGCCGAGCAGCTTCCCTGCGCCGACCCGGACTGGCGTCCGCTGATCCCGGAGTGGAACGAGCTGAACATCGACGTCCTGGGCCAGGCACTGACCGAGGTGATCACCACCGACAAGCCGATCCAGCCGATCATGGACGCGGCGGCGGAAAAGGCGCGCGCCATCATGGAGCGTGAAGGCTACTACGCCTGGTCGGATTATCGGCGGCAGTAGGGACCGGAGAGGAGGGGCGGCCGAAGCCGCTCCTCTTCCGGGGCACCTGCCGGGAAAGGCGTCATGGCTGAGAGCAGCGCAAGCCGTGTGAACGTCATTGAGCAGCCCCGCTTCGACACGCGGGTGCTGACGCCCTACTTCTTTATCCTGCCGGCGGTCCTGGTGATGATGGCCGGCCTGCTCTACCCGGTCATCGACGCCTTCTACCTCTCGTTCTTCGACTGGAAGATCGGCACGCCTTTCTCCAAGGCGGAGCACGTCGGGCTGGACAACTATGCGCGCATGCTGGGCGACCCGGATGTCTGGGAATCGCTTTGGGTGACCTTCCGCTTCGGCTTCTGGACCATTTCCATCGAGATGATCCTCGGCGTGGCGCTGGCGCTGATGCTGGAAAAGCCGATCCGCGGGGCCAGCGTCTTCCGCACCATCTTCATCCTGCCGCTCATGGTCTCGCCGGTCGTGGTCGGCCTGATCTGGCGCTATCTCTTCGACGCCCGGGTCGGCTGGGTCAATTACTACCTCGGCCAATGGTTCGGGATCGAGCCCCAGGTCTGGCTGGGGGACGCGGATCTGGCTTTTTTCGCCATCGTCTTCACCGACATCTGGCAGTGGACGCCCTTCATCTTCATCATTGTCATCGCCGGCCTCCAGGCCCTGCCCTCGGAAGTGCTGGAGGCCTCGCGCATCGACGGTGCCAACTGGTGGCAGCAGATCTTCCTGGTGAAGCTGCCGATGATCCGCTCGATCCTGGTGATCGCCCTGCTGATGCGCCTGATCGATGTCTTCCGGGCATTGGAGGTCATGTACATCATGACCGGCGGCGGCCCGGGGCGGGCGACAGAGCTGTTGTCCCTCCACATCTACAACCGCGCGTTCGACGCGCAACTGCTGGGCTATGCCTCGGCGATCTCGGTTCTGCTGATCGTGATCGTCTTCCTGCTGAGCCTCGGCATCCTGCTCCTGTCCAATCCGATGAAGGACAAGTCCGATGTTTAGCGATCGTCTCGACAACCCGGCGAAGACTTGGATGCATTACGGCGGCCTTATCCTTCTGGCCGCGATCTGTCTGATGCCGATCTGGGTGATGATCTCCACCTCGCTGAAGAACGAGGTGCTGATCTTCGACGGCAGGCCGGTCTGGTTCTTCTTCTTTCCCACCATGGAGAACTACGAGTACATCCTGACCCGCGGCAGGTTCGACCGCTATCTCATCAATTCCGTCATCGTCGCCACCATCTCCACCTTCCTCACGCTCTTCCTGGGCGGGCTCTGCGCCTATGCTCTTGCGCGCACCGAATTCCGCGGGCGGCGCCTGGTTGCCAATGCCACCTTGCTGGTGCGCATGGTGCCGCCGGCGGTCCTCGCTGTGCCGGCCTTTGCCATGGTGGCGACCTTCAGCCTCGACAACGATCTGGCTGTCCTGATCTTCTTCTATACCGCCCTCAATCTGCCCTTCGCCATCTGGCTGCTGTTCGGCTTTTACAAGCAGATTCCTGTAGAACTGGAGGAAGCCGCGATCGTCGACGGCGCATCGCCGCTGCAGGTCTTCTTCCGGGTCCTGCTGCCGCTGATGAAGTCCGGCTATGCGGTGGCCGGCATCTTCGCCTTCCGCATCGCCTGGAACGAATTCATCCTCGCGTTGCTGCTGACCGGGCGCAAGACCCGGACCTTGCCGGTGGGCGCCGCCGGCTTCATCACCGATACCGGGGTCGAATGGGGCCGTATCATGGCCATGGGCACGCTGATCGTCATTCCGCCGCTGCTCTTCACCTTCTTCGCGGCGCGACAGATCATCGCCGGCATGACCGCCGGCGCCGTGAAAGGCTAGGACCATGAGCAAGTTCCTCACCACCCATGTCGGCAGCCTGCCGCGTCCGGACGCGGTCTGCGACGTGCTGCAGGCGCGCGAGGAGGCCGGGGCGGCGCCCGAAGACTTTGAAGACGTGGTTGGCGAGGCCGTGGAGGCTGTGGTCGCCCGCCAGGCGGCCCTGGGGATCGACGTGGTCTCCGACGGCGAGTTCTCCAAGATCGGCTATGCCAACTATGTGAAGGACCGGCTTACCGGTTTCTCCGGCGACAGTCCGCGCATCCCCGGCGCCGACCTGGAGGACTTTCCCGGCTTCCTCAAGATGCTGGCGCGCTGGCGCGAGGGCGCCCTGCCACGCCCCACGCCCTGTTGCACCGGTCCGGTGGAAGTCAAAGACCGTGCGCAGTCGACGGCCGACCTGGCACGGCTGCGCCGGGCCGTAGAGAAAGCCGGGGCTCATGACGGCTTCGTCAATGCCGCCTCGCCGGGCGTCATCGCCCTGTTCCAGGCCAACCGCTACTATCCCGACCGCAGCGCCTATTTGGAGGCCCTGGCCGAGGCGATGAAGGAAGAGTACCGCGCCATCGTCGAGGCCGGCTTCTTCCTGCAGATCGACTGCCCGGACCTGGGCATGGGACGCCACACCACCTTCAAGAACGACGACGAGGCGACCTTCCTCAAAAGTGCCCATGAACAGGTGGAGGTGTTGAACGCCGCGCTGGACGGCCTGCCGCCGGAGCGGTTGCGCATTCATGTCTGCTGGGGCAACTACGAGGGGCCGCACACCCGTGACATCGGGTTGGACAGGATCATCGGCATCGTTCTGAAGGCGAGGCCCGCGACCATCCTGTTTGAGGCGGCCAACCCACGCCATGCCCACGAATGGCGCGTCTTCGAGGCGGTGGACCTGCCGGAAGACAAGATCCTCGCCCCCGGGGTCATCGACAGCACGTCCAACTACGTGGAGCATCCCGAGCTGGTTGCCGAACGGCTGCTGAAGTTTGCCGCCATCGCCGGGCCCGAGCGCGTGATGGCGGGGACGGACTGCGGTTTCGGCACCTTCGCCGGGGACGGCCTGGTGGATGCCGAGGTCTGCTACGCGAAACTGGACTCGCTGGTCGAGGGAGCGCGCCTGGCGCGCGCCCGGGTCTAGCCATGACGGGCCTTTTGTCGTCCTGAGAATCCGGCAGGCCCGCCGCTTGAAAGGAGCGACGATGCGCAGAGAGCTTGACGTTCATTACGACGAGGAGACAGGGGCCTGGTTCGGCAAGTCGACGCCTGTTTCCAGCAAGGAAATGCAGGGCCGCATCTGGCGCTTTCGCGATCTCACGCCGTCTCCGCGCGCCTTCCTGGACTGCACGCTGCCGGGACATGTCCGCACGCTGTTCTCCGCGCTGGGCCAGGGGGCCGATGACGAGCAGCTTGAAGGCACCGCGGTCGAGCACGCCGAGAACTATCATATCGACTTCGTCAAGGCGGCACCGGGGAACGGTGCGGCGCTGCACAGCCACGGCTCGGAGGAGACCTTCATTGCCCTGACCGGCCGCTGGAAGCTGTTCTGGGGCGACCAGGGCGAGGAGTCGGCGGTGCTGGAGCCCTTCGACGGAATCGTTGTTCCCGACGGCGTTCTGCGCGGGTTCAGCAACGTTTCGGAATCGGAGGCGGTTCTTCTTGTCGTGCTCGGTGCCCACAACACCGGGCATTGCATCTGGTCGGAGGCCTTGCGGCCGGCCTTCGCGGGGTTGTCGGGCGAAAACGGCGGGCAGCCGCCTAAAGAGACGCCGTGATCCCGCCATCGACGTAGAGGATGTGGCCGTTGACGAAGCTGGCGGAGTCGCCGCAGAGGAAGATGGCGGCGCCCACCAGTTCCTCCACCTTGCCCCAGCGCCCGGCCGGGGTGCGTTTGGCCAGCCAGGCGCTGAACTCGGCGTCGGCCACCAGGGCCGCGTTCAGCTCGGTCTCGAAGTAGCCGGGCGCCAGGCCGTTGACCTGCAGGCCGTGCCTGGCCCAGTCGGTCGCCATGCCCTTGGTCAGGTTGGCGACGGCGCCCTTGGAGGCGGTGTAGGGCGCGATGCCCGGGCGGGCCAGCGCCGACTGCACCGAACAGATGTTCACGATGCGCCCGCGTCCGCGGGCGATCATGTGGCGTGCCACGGCCTGGCCGACGTTGAACACCGTGGTGACGTTGGTCTGCATCAGGCGTTCGAAGTCCGCCGGATCGAAGTCCTCCAGCGGCGTGCGGTGCTGCATGCCGGCATTGTTGATCAGGATGTCGAGG
The DNA here is from genome assembly GCA_001657395.1 of Rhodospirillales bacterium BBD 1991-14. Lineage (GTDB taxonomy): Bacteria > Pseudomonadota > Alphaproteobacteria > Kiloniellales > Kiloniellaceae > Pelagibius. The sequence continues at coordinate 75,019 of LYSY01000012.1, forward strand.
GCGCCGGTCTCGGCTTCGAAAGCATCGACGGCGGCCTTGACCGCCGCGTGCTCGGTGGCATCGAAGGGCAGGCTATGGACCTTGGCGCCTTCGCCCTGCAGCGTCGATGCGGCTTCCGCCAGGCGCCCGCCGTCGCGCCCGTTGAGCACCACCTCGGCGCCGGCACCGGACAGACCGCGTGCCAGCGCGAAGCCGATACCGCGGCTGGAGCCGGTAATGAGGGCGCGCTTGCCGCTCAGGTCGAAGAGATCGAGGGAAGGCATGGCAGAAGTCCTTGGCGGGGTGTTCGTGGGAGCGGGCTTGGTGGGGCGGGAAGAGGAGGTGGGTTCCCTTTCTCGGTCATGGGCATGCGGGCGTCAACGCTGATGCCGCAATGGAACGGGCGCCCGCGGATGAACCCTAGTCGGGGTCCTTCTCATAGGCCGTCGTACCGGGCGGGAGTTGAACCCAGGGATGCCGGCGGCAGTCGTAGACGGAATCTGTGGGCGGCGGAAAGTCCGGGTCGGCGAAGGCGCCCACAGCGACGGCGATACCGCGGTCCTCGCAGCCCTCCTCGGTGTGGAAAAGGTTGGTGCCGCAGACAGGACAGAAGCGGAACCGGAAGCGGGCACCCTGATCGCCGGTGCGCACATATTCGGTGGCCTTGCCGAAGACCTTGTAGGGCGGCGGGAAGGCGGCCAGCGCGGCGAAGACGCTGCCGGTCCGGCGCTGGCAGGCAAAGCAGTGACAGAGGCCGACGGCGCCGGGCTCTCCCCGGACCTCGACGCGGAGCTGGCCACAGCAGCAGGCGGCGGTTCGAGACTGCATGGGATACTCCCTGAATGGTGGTTCGCTTGCGCGCCGGTCATTGACGGCGATGGGAGCCGGGGCGTCAAGGCCGCACCAGCGGACGGCGGCCTTGCAAGACATCAGCCGCTCGGGCAGTCTTTCGTTCTCTTGCGAACTTCAGGACAGAAGTCATGCGTGCGCTCGTTATCCACGCGCCCAAGGATCTGCGCAGCGAAGACTGGCCGGTCGAGGCTCCCGGCCCCGGCCAGGTGATGATCGAGATGGCCGCCGGCGGGGTCTGCGGCTCCGACCTGCACTATTACAATCACGGCGGCTTCGGCCCGGTGCGCCTGAAGGAGCCGATGGTGCTGGGCCACGAAGTCTCCGGGCGGGTCGCCGCGCTGGGCGATAACGTCGAGGGGCTGGCGGAAGGCGACCTCGTCGCGATCAATCCCTCGCGGCCCTGCGGGCACTGCGCCTTCTGTCTCGAAGGCGCGCCCAACCACTGCCTGAACATGCGCTTCTATGGTTCGGCCATGCCCTTTCCCCACATCCAGGGCGCCTTCCGCCAGGCGCTGGTGGTGGAGGCGGACCAGTGCGTGAAGGCCGGAGGTCTCAGCCCCGGCGAGGCGGCGATGGCGGAACCGCTTTCGGTGGCGCTGCATGCGACGCGTCGCGCTGGCGACCTCTTCGGCAAGCGGGTGCTGGTGACCGGCTGCGGGCCCATCGGCGTGCTCGCGGTCCTGAGCGCCCGGCGGGCCGGCGCGGCGGAGATCGTCGCCACTGACCTGGAGGACAAGGCGCTGTCCTTTGCGGCCGGCGGCGGGGCCGACCGCACCATCAACGTCGCCAAGGAACCCGATGCGCTCGGCGCCTATGCCGCCGGCAAGGGGTATTTCGATGTACTCTATGAGGCGACCGGTGCCGAGCCGGCGCTCGTTTCCGCTCTCGCCGTCATGCGCCCGCGCGGCGTCGTCGTGCAGCTCGGCATGGGCGGTGAGATGACCCTGCCGATGCTGCAGATCACGGCGAAGGAACTGGATCTGCGCGGCTCTTTCCGCTTTCACGAGGAGTTTTCCCTGGCGGTCGAACTGATGGCCAAGGGGCTGATCGACGTGAAGCCGCTCATCAGCCATACCATCGGTTTCGACGAGGCCATCAAGGCCTTCGAGATTGCCGGGGATCGATCCCAGGTGATGAAGGCGCAGATCGCCTTCAACTGACTCCGCGTTCCCTTACAGCCGCCGTGAGGACCCTCATGACCGAAATCCCTGCTTTGCGCATGGTCCCCCGGGGCCTGCTGTCCGCCGTCCTCGCCGCCGCGTTTTGCGTTGCCGCGGTTTTGATGCCGGAGACGGCGCCACGGGCCGCGGACCTGGGGAAGCCTGCCGGGCCCGTCGTCCTGACCGTCGCCGGCGACATCGGCGCGGCCAACCGGCCGGCCTTCGACGACGCCAACGATTCCTTCCTGAACTACCACGAGAAGACTTTCCAGTCGGCAGCGGAGTTCGACCGCGCCATGCTGGAATCCCTGGGCATGCAGAGGGTGGAGATCGCCTACGAAGGCTGGGCCCAGCCCTCGACCTTCGAAGGGCCCTGGCTGAAGGACGTACTCGCCGCTGCCGGGGCATCCGGCAGGAACGTCACGGTGGTCGCCTTGGACGGCTTCGGTGCCGAGATCCCGGCTGCCGACATCGAGTCCCTCGACTGGGTGGTCGGCCTGAAGCGCGACGGGCGCTACCTGGGCCTGGGGCAGCGGGGCCCGATCTGGCTGGTCTACCGCCGCCCCGACGGGGCCGTCCTGACCGCGGAGGACGAGCAGCGTTGGCCCTGGGCGGCCTTCTACATCGAGGTCGAATAGGACCGGTTGCTTAAGGCGGGATTTCCCGGCAGTCCCAGGCGAAGACCTTGCCGCTGTCTTCGGGGGTCAGTCCATCCACCACCGTCAGAAGATGGCCGGCCGCCGTTGCCGGTGAGAACAGCTTTTCCTGGGCGACGCCACGCTGGAACGGCTGCGACAGCCTGCTGTCGACGGTGCCCGGATGCAGGCCGACGCAGACCGTCTGCTTGCGGTTGCGCGCCACTTCGATGGCCAGGCAGCGGATCGTCATGTTGAGCGCGGCCTTGGCCGCCCGGTAGCCGTACCAGCCGCCCAGACGGTTGTCGCCGATGCTGCCGACGCGCGCGGACAGCGCCGCGAAGACCGCCTTGCGCTCGCGGTACAGCAGCGGCAGGAAGTGCTTGGCCACCAGGGCCGGGCCGATACTGTTGACCTGGAAGCTGCGCGTCAGCGCCGCGGCTTCCAGATGGCGGAAGCTCTTTTCCGGCTGCAGGGCTTCGCCGTCGTGGAGCAGGCCGCTGGCGACGATTACGAGGCCAAGGGGCGCGGCCGTGGCCAGGTCCTCCGCAGCGGCTGCGACCGAGGCCTCGTCATCGGTATCCATCTGACCCGGAACGACTTTTTCGGCGGTGGCGGCCGGCTTGCGGGAGAAGGCGTAAACGGTCTCGACCCCCGGGTCGGCGGCCAGTTGCGCCACCAGCGCCCCCCCGATACCGCCGGAGGCGCCGACCACAGCGGCCCGCACAGGCTGGCCGAAACTGGACAGTGCGTTCACGGCAGTGTGATTCCGGGCAAGAAGGGAAAGGGCGGTCTTGGGAACATGCCCTTTAGACCTATATTATCGGGTTGGAAAGAAAAGGAGGGGCTGCCCGGCCCCATAAGGAAAACGCCCGGAAACTGGGAGTGCCCGATGAGCGAAGGCTATAAGAAAACCGATGAGGCGGTGAAGAGCCTCAGCGACGAGCAGTATGCGGTGACCCAGCAGGACGCCACCGAACGCCCCTTCCAGAACGCCTTTTGGGACAACAAGGAGCTGGGGCTCTACGTGGACGTGGTCTCCGGCGAGCCGTTGTTCGCCTCCCGCGACAAATACGATTCCGGCAGCGGCTGGCCCAGCTTCGTGCGCCCGGTCGAACCGGACCACGTGGTCGAGCGCAGCGACGACAGCCACGGGATGCTGCGTACCGAGGTCCGCTCCAGGCATGGCGACAGTCATCTGGGCCACGTCTTTCCCGACGGTCCGGCGCCCACCGGCCTGCGCTACTGCATAAATTCCGCCGCCCTGCGTTTCGTGCCCCTGGCCGACCTCGAGGACGCCGGCTATGGCGCCTACCGCGATCTGGTCGATCCGCCGGAGAGCGCAACGGAGAAGGCGACGGGGGAGGCGCGGGCGGTTTTCGCCGGCGGCTGCTTCTGGGGCATGCAGGACCTCTTCCGCAAGCTGCCGGGCGTGACCGCGACGCGCGTCGGCTACACCGGCGGCGATCTGGACAATCCGGAGTACCGCGACGTAAAAACGGGGGCGACGGGCCATGCGGAAGCCCTGGAGATCGTCTACGACCCGGCGCGGGTGGGTTATGAGGATCTGCTGGCCTTCTTCTTCCAGATTCACGACCCGACCACGATGAACCGCCAGGGCAACGATATCGGCAGCCAGTACCGCTCGGCGATCTTCGTGGCCGATCAGGCGGAGGCGGATGCCGCCGCGCGGGTCATCGCCGCGGTCAATGCCTCCGGTCTCTGGCCCGGCCCGGTGGTGACCGAGGTGGTGCCGGCCCGGCCCTTCTACGAGGCGGAGCCGGAACACCAGGACTACCTGGAGCGTTACCCGCACGGCTACACCTGCCACTTCATCCGGCCTAGTTGGCGCCTGCCGCGGACCGAAGTGGCCTGAGTCTGGCCGCCTTGGCAGAGCAGTGCTAGGGTCCTCGCCGCCAGCAGCGAGGGGCCCCGCCATGTCGATCATCCGGACCATCGAGGAACTGGAAAGCCATTACGGCGTTCCCAACGAGAACTCCACCGTCAAGGAGGTCGACTTCATCACGCCGGAGTACCGGCGTATCATCGAGGTCTCGCCCTTTGCCGCTCTGGCGACGGCCGGCCCGGAGGGTCTCGACTGCTCGCCGCGCGGCGATATGGCCGGCTTTGTGCGGATCCACGACGACCGCACCCTGATGCTGCCGGACCGGCGCGGCAACAACCGCATCGATTCCCTGCGCAACATCGTGCGCGACCCGCGCGTCGCCCTGCTCTTTCTGGTGCCGGGGGCGGGCAACACCCTGAGGGTCAACGGTCGCGCCCACTTGAGTGTCGATCCCGACCTGCTTCAGTCCTTCGCGGTCACGGAAAAGGCGCCGCGCTCTGTCATGGTGATGACCGTGGAGGCGATCTACTTTCAGTGCGCCCGCGCCATCGTGCGCTCCGACCTCTGGAACCCCGAGAAACACGTCGACTGCCGCAGCCTGCCGACACCCGGTCAGATCCTGGCTGCGCTCAGCGACGAGCGGATCGGCGGCAAGGCCTACGACGACGCCTGGGAGGCACGGGCCCAGAAGACCCTCTGGTAGCGCCCCGTGTTAGGCTGTGATCCTCTGAACGACCCAAACGAAAGCCGCAAACCATGGCCACCGAATACCTGAAGAAAGCCGACAAGACCGCCGCGACAGGCGAACAGGACGTGCGTCAGACGGTGCAGCAGATCCTGGACGACATCGAAGCGGGCGGAGAGGCCAGGGCGCGCGACTATGCCGCCAAGTTCGACCGCTGGGAGGGTGAGATCCTGGTCTCGGCCGAGGCGAGGGCGGCGGCGGCGGAGAAGGTGCCGCAAAAGTTGAAGGACGATATCCGCTTCGCCCACGACCAGGTGCGCCGCTTCGCCGAAGCGCAGCTTGCGGCGCTGCCGGATACCGAGGTGGAGCTGCAGCCGGGCCTCATCGCCGGCCACCGCAACATTCCTATGGCCGCGGCCGGCTGCTACGTGCCGGGCGGCCGCTACGCCCACGTGGCCTCCGCCATCATGTCGGTCACCACCGCCAAGACCGCGGGTGTCGAGCACGTCATCGCCTGCTCGCCGCCCAAGCCGGGCGAGGGCGTGAACCCGGCCATCCTCTACACCCTCGACCTCTGCGGTGCCGACTCGGTGCTGGCGCTGGGCGGGGTACAGGGCGTGGCGGCCATGGCCTTCGGCCTTTTCACCGGCCACAAGGCGGATATCCTGGTCGGCCCCGGCAACCAATTCGTCGCCGAGGCCAAGCGCATTCTTTATGGCCGTGTCGGCATCGATATGTTCGCCGGTCCGACCGAGGTTCTGGTCATCGCCGACGGCACGGCGGATCCGGAGATCGTTGCCTGGGATCTCGTCGGTCAGGCCGAGCATGGCTACAATTCCCCGGCCTGGCTGATCGCCCTCGACCACGGCCTCGCGGCGGAAGTCGAGCGTCTGGTGCCGGGCATGATCTCCGAGCTGCCGGAGCTCAACCGCACCAATGCGGAGGCGGCCTGGCGCGACTACGGGGAGATTGCCGTCGTCGACAGCCGCGAGGAGGCTGCGGCGCTGTCGGACGCCTATGCCGCCGAGCACCTGGAAGTCCACTGCAGCGATCTCGACTGGTGGCTGGCGCGGCTGCGCAACTACGGCTCGCTCTTCCTGGGGGAGGAGACCACCGTGGCCTTCGGCGACAAGACCTCCGGCCCCAACCACATCCTGCCCACCAAGGGGGCGGCGCGTTACACTGGCGGTCTTTCGGTCGGCAAGTTCCTGAAGTCGGTCACCTGGCAGCGGATGAACCGGGAATCGACCCGCGACATCGCCCAGGTGACGGCCCGGATCTCCCGCCTGGAAGGCATGGAAGGCCATGCCAAGACCGCTGACATCCGCCTTGCCAAGTGGTTCCCGGACGAGGACTTCGATCTGGCTGCGGCCGGGTGAGTGCCGGGCGCGGCGTGACGATGCAGGACCTCTTTGATCTTTCCGGGCGCGTCGCCTGCGTGACCGGCGCCAGTTCCGGTCTCGGGCGGGGCCTCGCGACAGCGCTGGCGCAAGCCGGGGCGACGGTGGTCGGGGTGGCGCGCCGTAAACCCGAACTCATGGCCTGGGCGGAAGAGGTGCGCAGCGCCGGCGGGCAGGCCGAAGCCTGCCAGGCCGACGTCGCCGCGCTCGACGCGCTGCCGGAGGTCGCCCGGCAGGTTACAGCGCTAGCCGGGGCGCCCGACATCCTGGTCAATGCCGCCGGTCTCAACCCGCGTCAGTCCGCCGACGCCGTCACGCCGGAGGCCTGGCGTCAGACGTTGGATCTGAACCTCTCGGCGCCCTTCTTTCTCGCCCAGGCCCTGGTGCCGGCAATGCGGGAAAAGGGTTGGGGACGCATCATCAACATCGCCTCCCTGCAGTCGGCGCGCGCCTTCGCCAAGGGGATCGCCTATGGCGCCTCCAAGGGCGGCATCGCCCAGGTCACCCGCGCCATGGCGGAGGCTTGGTCGCCCGACGGCATCACCTGCAATGCTCTCGCGCCGGGCTTCTTTCCGACGGAGCTGACGGCAGCGGTCTTCGAAGACACGGCGCTGGTCGAGGGTCTGGCGGCGCAGACCTGCATCGGGCGCAACGGCCGGCTGGAGGACCTGATCGGCCCGGCGATCTTCCTCGCCTCCCCGGCTTCGGACTACGTGACCGGGCAGGTCCTGTTCGTCGACGGCGGTTTCACCGCAAAGTGAGGATTCCATGAAGGCACTGGTCTATACCGCGACGAAGGAGACCGCCTACCGCGACGAGGCGGAGCCGCAGCGCGGCCCCGGCGAAGCTTTGGTGAGCATAGAGGCGGTGGGCATCTGCGGGTCCGACATGCATGCCTGGCACGGCCACGACCCGCGGCGCGTGCCGCCGCTGATCCTGGGGCACGAGGCCTGCGGAACCGTCTTGGAGGGGGCGAGCGCAGGCCAGCGGGTGGTGCTCAATCCCCTGGTGAGCTGCGGCGTCTGCCGCTTCTGCACCGAGGGACGGACCAATCTTTGCCCTGACCGCGATCTCATCGGCATGCGCCGGCCCGGCGCCTTCGGCGAGCGCATCGCGATTCCCGAGCGCAATCTGATCGCCGTGCCCGAAGGGATGGATCCGGCCAAGGCCGCCCTGACCGAACCCTGCGCCACCGCCTGGCACGCCCTGGCGCTGGCGGCGCGCGCGGCCTGGCGGCCGGTGGCTGAATCGCACGCCCTGGTGATCGGCGGCGGCTCCGTGGGCCTCCTGGGCGGGCTCATTCTCCAGGCCTGGGGGGCTGCCGAAGTGCGGCTTGCCGAGACCAACGCGCTGCGCCGCGACACCGCGGCGACGGCGGGGCTCGATGCCTTCGACCCGCGGCAGGCCCCCGCACGGGACGGCAGCTTCGATCTTGTCCTCGATGCCGTCGGCAGCACAGGCACACGCGCCGCTGCCATTGCGGCGGTCGCGCCCGGCGGCGTGATCGCCCATGTCGGCCTGCAGGAGGCCGCCGGTGCCTTCGATGCCCGCACCCTGACCCTCTCGGAAATCACCTTCGTCGGGGTCTACACCTACACCGAGGCGGACCTGCGGGCCTCTTTGATGGCGCTGCATGACGGGCGTCTCGGCGCCTTGGAGTGGATCGAGCAGAGGCCACTGGCTGAAGGCGGCCGGGCCTTCGAGGACCTCGATGCCGGCCGCACCGCCGCCGCGAAGGTTGTCTTAATGCCCTAGGACTCCGGTGGCGCGCCGCCTTCGCGGGTGCGCCGGGCGATGAAGTCCTGCATGGCCTCGCGGCGCGCCGGATTCATGGGCGGTGGCTCGAAATCCCGCAGGATCGCCTTCCACAGGCCGTTGGCCCGCTGCGTTGCGGTCTTGGCGCCGTCCTCGCTCCACTGGCCGAAGTTGCGCCAGTCGGAGACCAGGGGCGCATAGAAGGCCGACTGGTAGCGCTGCATGGTGTGCTGGGCGGCGAAGAAATGGCCGCCCGGCGCCACCTCGGCGATGGCCTCGAAACCGATCTCCGCGTCCGAGGCATCCAGGGGCTGCAGCACCTCGGCGAAGATCTGCAGCATCTCCACATCCAGGATGAACTTCTCCATTGAGGCGGTGAGGCCGCCTTCCAGCCAGCCCGCCGCGTGAAGCAAGAGGTTGACGCCACCCAGCACCGAGCCCCAGGCCGACATCAGAAACTCGTAGACCGCCTGCTCGTCCGGGGCATTGGAGGCCGTGGCCGCAGAGCCGCGCCAGGGCAGGCCGATGTGGCGCGCCAGTTGCCCGGCGCCGAAGGCGCCCTTGACGAACTCCGGCGTGCCGAAGGCCGGCGAACCGGACTTCATGTCGACGTTGGAGGTGAAGGAGCCGTAGACCACCGGCGCGCCCGGGCGCACAAGCTGGCTAAGCGCGATGCCGGCCAGGGCCTCCGCGTGCTGCAGGGTGAGCGCGCCGGCGATGGTGACCGGGGCCATGGCGCCGGAGAGCGTGAAGGGGGTGATCAGCGAGACCTGGCCGGCGGCGGCGAAGTCGATGATCCCCTGGCACATGGGAATGTCGAGCTGGCGCGGCGAGTTGGTGTTGATGACCGTGTAGCAGTAGGGGTGCCGCGCGAAGCTTTCCGCGTCCAGCCCGCGGGCCAGGCGCAGCAGCTCGAAGCAGTCGCGCACCTGGGGCGCCCCGCGGGAGAAGACGAAGATAGGCTTATCGCTGAGGCTGAGCTGACTCTCGGTAACCTGCAGATGGCGCAGGTGGACCGGCACGTCGAGCGCTTCGACATTGATCTGCTGGGTGTGGATGACGTCGAAGTGCTGGGAGAGCCGGATCATGTTGCGGTGATCTTCCAGGCTGCCGTCGCGCTTGCCTTGGTCGATATCGGTGATGTGCGGCGGTCCGCCGACTGCGGCGAAGGCGATGTGATCGCCGCCCAGGGTGACGTCGCGATCCGGCGTTGCGCCTTTCACGTCGAACACGCCGGGGGAGCTCGCCAGGCATTGGGCGACGAGGCCGCGGTCAAAGCGCACCATCAGGCTGTCTTCGTCGACCGCCGCCCCGGCGCTGCGGAAGATCCGTCGGGCCTCGGCATGCAGCACCTTGATGCCCAGTTCCTCCAACACACGCAGGGCCGCGTCGTGGATCGCCGCCAGACGGTCCTCGGAGAAACCCGGCTGACGGATCAGAGGATTGGCGAGATGACGGTAGCGCCGGCTGCGGTGCGGGGGATCTCCGGAACCTCCGGGCCCACCTACCCGCCGCTGTGTGCTTCTGCGCCGGCGCCGCTCCCGGCCGCCGGTTTGGCCTTTCGATCCTTCAACGGTCCCAGCCATGACCCCAAGGCTAGGGGTCAAACGGCTCTACGGTCTATGCCATGCCCGACAGGAAAGTCGCCCCTGGAGCATAGCTGCGCCCCGAGCCGCGGGTTTTGGGCTACGGTTTGGCCCCCGACGGGCCTTAGAGTCCCGCCACGGCCTGCAGTTCGGTCTCCGTGATGCCTGGATCCGGCAGATTGTTCTCACTGAAGGCCGCCGAGAGATCGGCATCGCTGCCCGCGGGCAGACTGCCGGTCACCAGGACATCGTCGATGGTCAGTTCCGTCGTTTCGTTCGACCAGGTCTTCTTGTTGTTGTAGGCGCCGATGGCGAGGCTGTAGTCGCCGGCGGCGAGCCTGCCGAGGTCGAGCAGCGCGCTCTGCAGTCCGGTGGTGTCGTCGCTGCCGCCGTTGCCGTCGCCGACAAGCTGGTCTACGAGAATCGGCGCGCCATCGTTCAGGCTGACCAGAACCTGGCTGAACTCGTCGGCTTCGTAGAAGGCGCTCATGATCAGTTCGTAGTCGAAGGCGAGAACGACATCCATCTCCGCCGTCACGGTAAAGCCGACCTCCCAGGCCCCGGACAGATCAAGCGTCGTGGTGTTGCCACCGCCGCCAAGGTTTATGGCGAGTCTGCCGCCATCCCAGTCGCCGTCCGCGTTGCTCTGGAAGCCGGGGCCGCCGAAGCTGCCGTCCCGGTAAACGAAACCTCCCGTGTCGTCTGCAGCATCGAAACTGGCCTCAAGCAGCGTGACCGGCCCCACCGGCGCCGTGTCGTCGTTCAGAATGGTTCCCGCCGCCGAGGCGGTCGCGATCTCGCTGCCCGCGGAAGGATTCGACAGCGTAACGACGAAACCCTCGTCGGTTTCGAAGTCGGTGTCGGCGGCCACCGCGATGGTGATTGTTGCGCCCGTAACTCCTTCGCCGTCGATGGTGATGCTGCCAGTAGGGAACAAGCCGCCCACGAAGTCGCCGGCATCCGCAGCATTGGGGCCGGCGCCGCTTACGGCGAAGTCCACCGTCGTCGGGCTGATCAGGTCGCCGCTGCGGGAGACGATAAAGGTGAAGAGCGTGGTGCCGCCATCGCCTTCACTCTGTATTGCGGAGTCGGGCGTGATGCTGATGCTGGTGCTGATCGGCAGCGGCGGTTCCGTGGGTTGCGCAACCAAAGTGATGTCGTCGATGGTCAGGTCGGTTGTTTCGTTGGCCCAGGTCTTCTTGTTGTTGAGGCCGCCGATGGTCAGGCTGTGGTCGCCGGCGGCAAGAACGCCGAGTGCAGCGCTGTAAGTCTGGGGACCCGTCGTCTGAGCGCCGCCGCCGTTGCCGTCGCCTGTCAGCGTGCTCACCACGACCGGCGGGCCGCCGTCGATGCTGACCAGGACCTGGCTGAACTCGTCGTCCTCATAGCCTTCCGCATGGATCATCTCATAAAGGAACGACAGGCTGACTTCGGACTCCGCGTCCAGCGTGAAGCTTGTCGTCCAGCCACCCGAGATATCCGTCGCCGTGGTGTTGTCGATGCCCCCAAGGTTGAGCGTCAGCGCGCCTGCATTCCAGGACCCGTCCGCGTAGGCCTGCGGGTTGCTGCCCCCGAAGCGCCCGTCCTCATAGGCAAAGCCACCGGTGTCGCCGGGTCCGTCGAAGTTTTCGTCGATCAGTACGATCGGCCCCGCCGGCGGCGCCGGGTCGTCATTCTGGATCATTCCGCCAGCGCTTGCGCCGGTGATCTCGGAACCGGCGGAGGGGTTGGAGAGCGTGACCGTGAAGGCCTCGTCGTCTTCGAAGTCGGTATCGCCGGCAATCTCGATGGTGAGCGTCTTGCTCGCCTCGTCGGCGCCGAAGCTCACGGTGCCGCTGGGCAGGACGCCGCCGAAGAAATCGGCGCCGCCGGCCTCGGCGCTGGTTACCGCGTAGTCGACGCTGCCGGCCTGGGCCGTGTCGCCCGTGCGGGTGACGGTGAAGGTGAAGGCCGTGGAACC
>LYSY01000017.1 GCA_001657395.1 Rhodospirillales bacterium BBD 1991-14
GTTGACCGAGCGCGTCGAGCACCTTCCGGCTCTCGCGGTAAAGGACCTCGCCGTGCTGGGTCAGGGCGAAGCGGCCGCCGCCACGTTCGACTAGGCGCCGGCCGACCTGTTCTTCCAGGCGCCTGAGAGCACTGCTGATCGTCGGCTGAGTGCGCATCAGGCGGCTGGCGCCGCGGGTTATGCTGCCCTCTTCGACAATGACGACGAAGGTGCGCAGCAGGTTCCAGTCAAGGTCGGCCAAGCCATCACGCGCCCGATAGTCGGTCATGCGTCAATCCCTAGCATTGACCATTTGAATGCCACGATGCTTTCACACAGATGGTATCAATGTCCAGTACGTCCGCATCAGAGGGAGACACAGAGCCATGAGCAGAGCACGGCTGCGGGATCTCGGGCTTTCCGTCGGCAGCCTGCCGCCGGGTCCACTCAACGCCATAACCGATGTCGCGGGCCTGCGGGTCGGACATGAAACGATCGTCCGGGACTCACCGGCGACCGTGCGGTCCGGCGTCACCGTGATCGTCCCCGAGGAAGGCGAGATCTGGCAGCGGCATCTCTTTGCCGATGCCCATGTCCTGAACGGCAACGGAGAGATGACGGGCCTCTCGTTCCTGCAGGAGTTCGGCCTGATGTGCGGCCCCCTGGCCATCACCGGCACCCACTCGATCGGCGCCGTGCACGAGGGGCTGGTGAGCTACGAATTGGCCGGCGGCTTCGCTTTCGACTTCTGCCTGCCGCTGGTGGCGGAGACCTTCGATGGCTGGCTCAGCGACCCTTCGGCCCTGGCGGTGCGGCCCGAACACGTGCACGCCGCCCTCAAGGCGGCCAAGGGCGGGCCGGTGGCCGAAGGAAACGTCGGCGGCGGGACCGGCATGAACACGCACGAATTCAAGGCCGGTATCGGCACGGCGTCGCGGCTGGTAGAGGTCGCCGGCGAAAGCTGGGCCCTCGGCGTGCTTGTCCAGGCGAACTACGGCCGGCGGCATCAGCTGCGCCTGGACGGCCAGGCAATCGGCGCGGCGATCCCGACCAGTGATGTTCCCAGCCCCTGGCCCGTGGCCCGGGACGAGGGCTCAATCATTGCCGTCGTCGCCACCGACGCCCCGCTCCTGCCGCATCAATGCCGCCGCTTGGCGCAGCGCGCCGGCATGGGCGTGGCCCGCACCGGCGGTATTGCCGCGCCGGCCAGCGGTGACATCTTTCTCGCCTTTTCCACCGGAAACGTTCACTCCGCTGCTGAAGACAAGCAACTCCACAACGCACGCTTCCTGCCGGACATGGCGCTTGCCGGCCTGTTCCAGGCGGTCATCGAAGCGACCGAGGAAAGTATCTGGAACGCCCTCTGCGCAGCGGAAACCATGACCGGACGAGAGGGACGCATCTCGCACGCCATCCCTCTGGACCGCCTGAGGGAGATCGCGTCGATATAGATTTCATCAATGTTCTGCATTCTTCGAATAGATTAGATCAAAGCAGAGGCGCTCCCTAAGATCGTTTCTCGACACTTCCTTGGGGATGGGAGTTGGGAGGACGATGACGGGAGAGCGCGCAGGTCCCGCCGGGACGGTCTCCGGGGCAGGACTTGCCATACGCCGGGTGACCAAGGTCTTCGACGCCACCGGCAGCACCGCCGTGCGGGCCGTCGACGACCTCAGCCTGGAGATCGGGCAGAACGAGTTCTTCACGCTGCTCGGCCCCTCTGGCTGCGGCAAGACCACCCTCCTGCGCATGATCGCTGGCCTGGAACAGCCGACCGCTGGCGAGGTTCTGCTGGACGGAGAACCGCTCCAGGGCCTGCCGCCCTACCGTCGGCCCATCAACACCGTGTTTCAGAGCTATGCCCTCTTCCCCCACATGTCGGTGGGTGAGAACGTCGCGTTCGGCCTCAAGATGCGCGGCTTGGACAGTGCCGTTATCGCGCGCAAGGTCGACGAAGTTCTGGCTTTGGTGCGGCTTGAAGGCCTGGCCGGTCGGCGGCCCGCGCAGCTCTCCGGCGGCCAGCAGCAGCGCATCGCCCTGGCACGGGCGCTCGCCAACGAACCCAAGATCCTGCTGCTCGACGAGCCGCTCTCCGCGCTCGACCTGAAGCTGCGCAAGCAGATGCGCCTGGAACTGAAGCGCCTGCAGAAGGCGACGGGCATCACCTTTATCTTCGTGACGCACGATCAGGAAGAGGCCCTGATCATGTCGGACCGTGTCGCTGTCCTCTCCGAGGGCCGGGTTTTGCAACTCGGCCCCCCGGAAGAGATCTACCGACGTCCGCGCAGCCGCTTCGTCGCCGACTTCATCGGCGACACCAACATCATTCTCGGACATCCCAAGAGCCCGGAAAGACTGGCGCTGAGCGGCACGGCCGAACTGCGTTTCGCCACGCCGGTGCTGCCGCCGGACAGTCAGGGTCAGCCGCTTTCGGTGGCCATCCGCCCGGAGAGCTGCCGCCTGGTCAACGGCGCGGCCTATGACGACTTTGCAAACGTGTTCGACGGAAAGGTGCGGGAAATCGAGTACCTCGGCGCCGACACCTGTGTGCTGCTCGATGTCGAGGCTCTCGGCGCAAGCATCACCGTTCGGCTGCGCAACGCAGAAGGTGGCGCGGCGCCTCCGCGCGAGGGCGAAACGGTGCGCGTCAGCCTGCCCGCGGCGGCACTCTGGGTGCTGAAACCATGACCGGCCCCGCCCGCCTGTCGCGCGGCGGCATCACGCTCGCCCTGGGGCCGGCCCTCGTCGTGGTTGGGCTCTTTCTCGTCGTCCCGCTGCTGCTGGTGCCGGTCGCTTCCTTCATGGAAGCCAATCCCTGGGGCGGCGTGCGCCCGGCCTTCTCCGTAGAGGCCTACGTCCAGGTTCTCTTCGAAGAGGATTTTACCGGCGAACTGATCTTCAACGACGCCTATCCGCGCATCGTCCTGCGTTCGCTGGCGCTGGCCGCGCTGACCACGGCGCTCTGCCTGCTGGCCGGCTTTCCGGTGGCCTACGTGATCGCCCTTCAGCCCAAGTCGCGCCAGGGGATCCTGCTGCTGCTGGTCACCGTGCCCTTCTGGACCAATCTGCTGATCCGCACCTACTCCTGGATCATGATCCTGCGCGACGAGGGCCTCATCAACAACGGACTGGAAGCGGCCGGAGTGATCGAGGAGCCCTTGCGCCTGCTCTATACCAACGGCGCCATCGCAATCGGTCTCGTCTACACCTTCCTGCCCTTCATGGTGCTGCCGATCTATGCGGCGATCGAGCGCATCGACCGCGGTCTTATCGAGGCGGCGCACGACCTCTACGCCAATCGCCGGGCCATGCTGCGCCATGTCGTCCTGCCGCTGGCGCGGCCGGGTATCGCCGCCGGAGCGATCCTGGTCTTCGTTCCGGCGCTGGGCTCCTTTATCGCGCCGGCGCTGCTGGGCGGCGGCAAGCACCTGATGATCGGCAATCTGATCCAGGCCCAGTTCGGCGCTTCCCGGAACTGGCCTTTCGGCTCGGCAATCTCGCTGATCCTGCTGGCCGCCGTGCTGGCCGTCCTGCTCTGGCAGGCGCAGCGGCGGCGCAGCGGGGACTGGCAGCCATGAGCGAGACCGTCCGTATGAGCCCCACGCAGGGAACCGCAGCGAACCGTCGCGCCCGGCGCTTCGCCGTCGGCCGCATTCCGGGCTTCGGGGCGGCGACCTGGGCCTTCTTTCTGTTTCTCTATGCGCCGATCGCCCTGCTCGTCGTCTTTTCCTTCAACGGCAGCAACTCGGCCACCATCTGGTCCCACTTCAGCCTCGACTGGTACGCCAAGGTCGCGGCCAACAGCGATATCCAGCGGGCGGCGCTGAATTCCCTGATCGTCGCCAGCGTTGCCGCCACCCTGGCGACCGCGCTCGCCACCTTCGCCGCGCTGGCGATGGTGCGCGGCAGTCCCTTCCGCGGCCAGCAGCTTGCGCTCAGCACCCTGCTGCTGCCGCTGATTGTGCCGGAGATCGTGATCGCCATCGCCATGGTGATCTTCTTCACCGGCATCGGTCTCAGCCTGGGCCTGGGCA
>LYSY01000018.1 GCA_001657395.1 Rhodospirillales bacterium BBD 1991-14
TGCCCAGGCCCAGGCTGAGACCGATGCCGGTGAAGAAGATCACCATGGCGATGGCGATCACGATCTCCGGCACAATCAGCGGCAGCAGCAGCGTGCTGAGCGCGAGCTGCTGGCCGCGGAAGGGGCTGCCACGCACCATCGCCAGAGCTGCGAATGTGGCAAGTGCGGTCGCCAGGGTGGCGGCAACGCCGGCAACGATCAGGGAATTCAGCGCCGCCCGCTGGATATCGCTGTTGGCCGCGACCTTGACGTACCAGTCGAGGCTGAAGTGCGACCAGATGGTGGCCGAGTTGCTGCCGTTGAAGGAAAAGACGACGAGCAAGGCGATCGGCGCATAGAGAAACAGAAAGAAGGCCCAGGTCGCCGCGCCGAAGCCCGGAATGCGTCCGACCGCAAAGCGCCGGGATCCACGGTTCGCTGCGGTTCCCCGCGCGGGGTTCAAGCGGGCGGTCTCGCTCATGGCTGCCAGTCCCCGCTGCGCCGCCGCTGTGCCTGCCAGAGCAGGACGGCCAGAACGGCGGCCAGAAGAATCAGCGACATCGCCGAGCCGAAGGGCCAGTTCCGGGAAGCGCCGAACTGTGCCTGGATCAGGTTACCGATCATCAGATGCTTGCCGCCGCCGAGCAGCGCCGGGGCAATGAAGGACCCCAGCGCCGGAACGAAGACCAGGATCGCGCCGGCAGCGATGCCCGGCCGCGCCAGTGGCAGGACCACATGGCGCAGCATGGCCCGGCGGTTGGCGTAGAGGTCGTGCGCCGCCTCGATAAGACCGCGGTCGATGCGCTCGATCGCCGCGTAGATCGGCAGCACCATGAAAGGCAGGAATGTGTAGACCAGGCCGACTGCGATGGCACCGTTTGTGTAGAGCAGCCGCAGGGGTGTCTCAATCAGTCCGGCCGCTTCCAGTCCGTTGTTGATGAGGCCCTCGTCGCGCAGGATCATGATCCAGGAGTAGGTGCGGATCAGCAGGTTGGTCCAGAAGGGCACGGTGACCAGAAGCAGCAGGATCCCCTGGCGCGACTTGGGCTGCAGGGCGATCACGTAGGCCACCGGAAAGCCGGCCAGCAGGCAGAGCGCCGTGGTCAGCGCGGCCAGAGCCAGCGAGCGCAGGACGATGCGCGGATAGGCGTCGTTGAAGATCAGTTCGCCGGTGAAGTCCTCTTCGAAGAGGACCTGGACGTAGGCCTCGACCGAGAAGGCCGGGCGCACGCCGCCCCAGGGGTTGGACTCCATGAAGGAAGCGACCGGCACCAGCAGCAGCGGCACGACGAGAAAGAGCCCAACCACGACGAGGGCCGGACCCAGCGCAAGCGCGATCCCGCCGCGGGACAAGCGGGCGGGGCCGGTCATGGCTCCAGCACCCAGAGCGCCGCCGCGGGCAGGCTGACCCGCACCGTTTCGCCCTCGCGCGGAAGCGCCGTGCCGCCCTCCGCGTTGCGCAGCCGAACGGTGATGCTGGAATCGAGCGCATCGACATCGAGCAGCACACAGGTGTCGGCGCCGAGGTACTCGATCTCCCGCACCCGTCCGTCGAACACGTTCGCAAAGTCGTCGTAGGCCGCGCCGTTGACCAGGCGGCAGCTTTCCGGGCGGATGGCCACCGAGAGCGCCCGGTCCGGCCCGTCGGACGGCAGCACCGGCGTGGCGAAACGCAGTTCGGCCGTACCGCTGAGCGCCAGCCGTTCCGGGCTCTTGGGGTGTCCGAGAATGATGTTGGTGTCGCCGATGAAATCTGCGACGAAGCGGCTGCGGGGGCGGCGGTAGATCTCTTCCGGCGGGCCGAGCTGCAAAACCCGGCCTTCGGACAGCACGGCGACACGGTCCGACATGATCAGGGCCTCTTCCTGATCGTGCGTCACGAAGATAAAGGTGATGCCCGTCGCCTTCTGCAGACGTTTCAGCTCCAGGCGCATCTGCTTGCGAAGCTTGAGGTCGAGTGCTGAGAGCGGTTCGTCGAGCAGCAGGATCTTGGGTTCGTTGGCGAGCGCCCGTGCCAGGGCGACGCGCTGCTGCTGACCGCCGGAGAGCTGTGCGGGCCGCCGCTCCGCCAGACCTTCGAGCCGCACCAGGGCCAGAACCTCGTCAACCTTGCGCGCGATGACGGCACTGTCCAAGCCGCGCATCTTGAGGCCGAACGCGATGTTCTCACCCACCGACATGTGGGGGAAGAGGGCGTAGCTCTGAAACACGGTGTTGATGGGCCGGCGGTAGGGCGGCAGACCCTGAAGCGGTTCTCCGTCCAGCAGAACCTCGCCGGAGGTCGGTTGTTCCAGACCTGCGATCATGCGCAGCAGCGTGGTCTTGCCGCAGCCGGAGGGGCCGAGCAACGTGAAGAACTCGTTCTGACCGATCTCCAGGCTGAGGTCGTCGACGGCCCGCACGGCAGCGCTGCCGGCAGCGTCGAAGACCTTGGTCACCCGGCGTATGGCAAGCCCCGGCTCGGAGACAGCCCCGGTGGGACCTGCACGCTCTCCCGTCATCGTCCTCCCAACTCCCATCCCCAAGGAAGTGCCGGGAAACGATCTTAGGGAGCACCTCTGCTTTGATCTAATCTATTCGAAGAATGCAGAACATTGATGAAATCTATGTCTGTGCAATCTCTTTCAGACGGTCCAGAGGGATGGCGTGAGAGGTGCGTCCCTCCCGCCCGGTCATGGTTTCCGCTGCGCAGAGGGCATTCCAGATGCTTTCCTCGGTCGCTTCGATGACCGCCTGGAACAGGCCGGCAAGCGCCATGTCCGGCAGGAAGTGCGCGTTGTGGAGTTGCTTGTCCTCGGCTGCGGAATGAACGTTTCCGGTCGAAAAGGCGAGGAAGATGTCGCCGCTGGCCGGCGCGGCGATGCCGCCGGTGCGGGCCACGCCCATGCCGGCGCGCTGCGCCAACCGGCGGCATTGATGCGGCAGGAGCGGGGCGTCGGTGGCGACGACGGCAATGATGGAGCCCTCGTCGCGGGCCACGGGCCAGGGGCTGGGAACATCACTGGTCGGGATCGCCGCGCCGATCGCCTGGCCGTCCAGGCGAAGCTGATGCCGCCGGCCGTAGTTCGCCTGGACAAGCACGCCGAGGGTCCAGCCTTCGCCGGCAACCTCGACCAGCCGCGACGCGGTGCCGATACCGGCCTTGAATTCGTGCGTGTTCATGCCGGTCCCGCCGCCGACGTTCCCTTCGGCCACCGGTCCGCCCTTGGCCGCCTTGAGGGCGGCGTGCACGTGTTCGGGCCGCACCGCCAGGGCCGTCGGGTCGCTGAGCCAGCCGTCGAAGGTCTCCGCCACCAGCGGCAGGCAGAAGTCAAAGGCAAAGCCGCCGGCCAGTTCGTAGCTCACCAGGCCCTCATGGACGGCGCCGATCGAGTGGGTGCCGGTGATGGCCAGCGGGCAGCACATCAGGCCGAATTCCTGCAGGAAGGAGAGGCCGGTCATCTCTCCGTTGCCGTTGAGGACATGGGCATCGGCAAAGAGATGCCGCTGCCAGATCTCACCCTCTTCGGGGACGATCACGGTGACGCCGGACCGTACGGTCGCCGGTGAGTCCCTGACGATCGTTTCATGTCCGACCCGCAGGCCGGCGACATCGGTTATGGCGTTGAGCGGACCCGGCGGCAGGCTGCCGACGGAAAGCCCGAGATCCCGCAATCGCGCTCTGTTCATGATCTGCCTCTCCCTCCTCTGCGGACGCGCTGGACATTGATACCATCTGTGTGAAAGCATCATGGCATTCAAATGGTCAATGCTGGGGATTGACGCATGACCGACTACCGGGCGCGCGACGGCTTGGCCGACCTTGACTGGAACCTGCTGCGCACCTTCGTCGTTATTGTCGAAGAGGGCAGCATCACCCGCGGCGCCAGCCGCCTGATGCGCACCCAGCCGACGATCAGCAGTGCTCTCAGGCGCCTGGAAGAACAGGTCGGCCGCCGGCTGGTCGAACGTGGCGGCGGCCGCTTCGCCCTGACCCAGCACGGCGAGGTCCTTTACCGCGAGAGCCGGAAGGTGCTCGACGCGCTCGGTCAAC
>LYSY01000003.1:0-568988 GCA_001657395.1 Rhodospirillales bacterium BBD 1991-14
AGGCCATGACCTACGACAGCCTGGGCCGGCCCAGCACCGCCAGCGTCACCATCGACGGCACCGCCTACGACACCACCACCCTCTACGACACGGCCGGCCGCGCCGACACCCTGGTCTACCCGACGGGCTTCACGGTGCGCTCCTCCTTCACGTCGCGCGGCCACCTCTCCCAGGTCACCGACGATCTGGGCAGCACCGTCTACTGGCAGGCCGACACGGTGAATGCCGAGGGCCAGGTCACCGCCGACACCCTGGGCAACGGCGTCACCACCACGAGGACCTACGACCCCGCCACCAGCCGCATCGATTCCATCCTCACCACCAAGGCCGCCGTCACCATTCAGGACCTGGGCTTCGACTTCGACACCCTGGGCAACCTCACCGAGCGCCGCGACCTGCGCCAGGACCGCGCCGAGGCCTTCACCTACGACGGCCTCAACCGCCTGAAGTCCACCACCCTGACCGACACCGCCACCCTGCAGACCCTGGGCACCCCGGTCACCTATACCTACGACGGCCTGGGCAACATCACCAACAAGTCCGACGTCGGCGCCTACACCTACGGCACCGGCCTGCCCGGCCAGCCGGGGCCCCACGCCGTCGTCACCGCAGGGGGCAACAGCTACACCTACGACGCCAACGGCTCCATGGAGACGGGCGCCGGCAAGACCACCACCTGGACGCCCTTCAACAAGCCGAAGCTCATCGTCGCCTCGCCCAATGACGAAACCTTCTTCGTCTACGGGCCTGATCGCGCGCGCTTCAAGCAGAACATCAAGAAGGGCGGCCTGATCACCAATGTGATCTACGTCGGGTCCCACTTCGAGAAAAAGACCCGCGTCGGCGAGGACGACGAGCTGGTGCACTACATCCGCGCCGGCGCCACCGTGGCCATCTACACCGAGTACCACGACGCCCTCGACACGGTGACGTCGAGCAAGACCCGCTACCTGCACCGCGACCACCTGGGCTCGGTGGAGGCCATCACCGACGAGGCGGGGGCAGCGAGCGAATACCTCTCCTACGACCCCCACGGCAAGCGCCGCCTGACCGACTGGCAGGCCGGCACCCCCGTGGCCGCCGCCGAGACCCCCCGGGGCTTCACCGGCCACGAACACCTCGACGCCGTCGGCCTCATCCACATGAACGGAAGGGTCTACGACCCGACCCTCGGGCGGTTCCTCTCAGCGGACCCGTTCGTCACCTACCCGGAGACCACGCAGGGCTTCAACCGCTACAGCTACACCGACAACAACCCTCTCAGCTACACCGATCCGAGTGGCTTCGGGTGGCGCGACGGTCGCGAGATTGAGCACGGCACCAACAGCCGACGGGGCGGCTATGGTTCAGGGATTGCCGACGAACCCGGCGAGTACACAGAAGATCACTACAACCGAGCCTTCGACAAATACGGTCTTAAGTACAACCACATCGACACCAGTTGGGTTGATCCAGTAACGGCAGCGCAGAATGCAGTTAAGACTGCTCTTAATCGAAACCTCGGTCTCATTTCAGGTTCAGATGGATCAACGTCCTTAGTAGGGCAAGACTACTTCACGCCGATAAGCACAAATGGAGGATATGGATGGGCATACCTAACTCCATGGGAACGGTTCAAACTCGCCCTCAGTGGAATCAGCGAGGAAACACATCCAGATTTTCCTATTGAGGCTTACCAACAGGCCGCACGCGGTTTCACAAAGCTCACTGAGCATGGCTTACAAATTCAGCTGGATGCGACAACATCGGTGACGCCTCTGAGAGGAATCAGGCAGCTCGGCAAAGCAATACAACCGGTGGATAGCAGATACGGCTTCCCTGTTGAGAACCTCTGGCGCGTAATGAAGCCAAAGCATGCCGCACGACTTCAAAACACAGGTTTGGTTCCCGCGACAGGCGAAACCTTTACAGCCCAAAACCCCGCAGCAACGACACACTTCAGAGGTACTCTGGTTCGACTGGACCTCAAACCTGGTACAATTGCTAAACTTGAGCAGATTGGTGTCAGGAGTTCTGGCTCAATTGTCGAGAGCGCTTATCCTGGCATGGATCACGTTAGCAACGTGACAGATTGGACAGAAAACAATGCCTTCTTCAAGGAAGAGAACCAATTCGTAAACATTGGCTTGGGCAAAGGACAAGCGTTGGATATTGTAAATGAAAATCTAGTCGGGTTTGAAGAACTGCCGAGATGAATACACAGCATCGACAAGCGGTCATTGACTACATGCTAAAGAAGATATCACTTAGAAGACTTCTTGAGCTGTATCCTGTTGACCCTAGAACAGACAGAAATCATGTTCATGATCTATTGGCAGATGCGATCGCATGTAAGGACCCTGACAAGTTGGGAACAGCCAAACTATTGGGGTTTGAGTTTGGGTTCACACGGAACTGTGTTCCACTCTTAAATGAGCTTCTGCTGTGTGGATGGCACAAGTATCATGAGGATGTTGCTTCTGCCCTTCAGATCCTAAAGGACCCAAGTAGCATCGATGCGCTATTCAAAGCGGCACTAACAGATTGGGATTACCTCAACTATGATAGAGCCTTTGCCCTTGCTAGAAAGTGCTGTTGGGCGCTTGGCGACATCAATACTGACGAAGCAGATCAAAAGCTACAAATACTGTCTAAATCAGATAATGCTACCAAGGCTGCAGCAGCACGAGAACAGCTGGAACGAGATGATCGTCTAACAAGAGATTAAACCTTCCTATTGACAGAGACATCCAAAATTAGTGATGGACCATTATGCATTTTAAGAAACGTACCGCTGATCCAAGTTCTACATCGCTCCCATAGATATGAAGAGCCTTCGAACATCAGAACACACTCATGCGCATCAAGATCGAAGCGATGCATAGATCCACCATGAGCAGACCGAACTCGGAGCTTCCATCTACTGTGTTCCTAGAAGCCGAAAGATCAAGCACCTTGAGTAAAACTATTCACCACTTAAGCCTCTTTGGCCGAGTTTGTGCGATCCTTTGCATAGTCACCATAACCGCCATTGACGCGGAGTTCACATTTGCAAAGCCCAAACTAGAAAACCAACGGCCCATTGTCGGTGAGACAACAATTGGTGGTGCGCCAGTAAAAGGCGCGAGGCAGGTTGATGTCTCTCAAATCACAATCGGAGAAGGCACCGCAGCAGGGCACCTCGTAGTTACCACAGAGGCAAACATCAATGCTTCTATGAACCCTGGTGTTTTGATGCTTAGCCACAAGAGTATCAATAGCAACGTAGAACTTTACAATGTTCCTGATCTGGCCGACACAGCAAGAGCTATCAAAGCTGGCTTGGATCAAATGGAAGGGTCCGTGATAGAAGCGCAGATTAACCGACGCACCGGCGAAAAAAAGCTTCGGGTAACGGTAGGAGACAAGACGAGGAACTTCACGCTGACCAAGACCGACTATTCGACACCGATTAGCCAAATCTACTTTGGGGGACAGCACGTTTGGCAGGGGAAGGAGATGATGCGTCTTGGTCTATCAACAATCACATATGGCATAGACCATACTGCCACTGACGGGGTGCTAGTTGCACGAGCGAGTGGCTACGCCATATACAATGATCGCACCGTAATTGTCTTGAACCTGACTGGTGATGCATCTGTTGATCAAGAAACGCTAGAGGTAGGAGGCCAGTACCTTGTCGATATTGAGACAGGCTTGGCTTTATATGGTGAAATCAGGCTACAGGGCTCGACGAAGGACGGGCGAACTGCCCGTGCTAAGCTC
This sequence comes from Rhodospirillales bacterium BBD 1991-14, assembly GCA_001657395.1. Taxonomy (GTDB): domain Bacteria; phylum Pseudomonadota; class Alphaproteobacteria; order Kiloniellales; family Kiloniellaceae; genus Pelagibius. The sequence goes on from LYSY01000003.1 coordinate 3,745, forward strand.
TCTCAAATGATTGTCATGGACTAAGAGCCGCTTGGCTAAGAAATCATATAAAGAACTCACAGACAGAAGATTTCCCGGGCCTACCTCATACACTTTCCTGCGGTTCTCGATCCCTCCTGCTCGATGCTCCAACAGCTCTGCAGTGATTTGCCCTCAATGTGAGCAAGTCTCCTTAAGGCTTCTCACTGGCATACTGACTCTGCGGACCCCGGACGACCGCGTGTCAGCGGTGCCTTGGACATCTGTCGGCCACAGAGGGAAAGCCGAAGCTCACCAAGGGCTGGAGAGAGTTCTTTGGGCTAACACCTCTAATCCCGCAGCCTGACGCCCGGCCCGGCAGAGCCATCTGCTTCGATGAACACGACGCCGGATCCTTCCAGCGTTTCGCGGAGCGCTTTCAGGTTTGCGGGGCTTGGAGCGCGCGCGCCGCGTTCGAACTCGGCGACCGTCGAGCGCGCAACGCCCGCGGCTTCGGCAAGGTCTTCCTGCGACAGGTTCAAAAGGTATCGCGCGGCACGACACAAGTCTGAAGAGATCGTTGCATTGTCGGAACCGTGTCCGTCCGGCACAGCGGAAAGCCTTGCGCCGACCCCGCCGCCCTTTGCCGGTACGAGGATGACGCCCAAAGCTTCCAGTGAAGTGCGGACCGCTTGAAGATTGTTGTGGCTTAGAACCCTTTCGCCCCGCTCGAACTCCGAGAGTGTTGCCGGCGCGATGTGGGACGCTTCCGCGACTGTGGCTTGGGAAAGATTCAGCAGGCCTCGGGCCGCCCGGCACTGAGCAGCAGACAAGGACAATTCAATGTTTTTCATTCAATTGTCCTTGCTTCGAACGCAGGCATCCGATACTCTGTCTCACATCTCATAGCGGGCTGAATGGGCATTTCTTGTGCCCGTCAGCAAGCAAGCGGCGCGAAACGGTGTTCGTACCACCCTTCCGCGCCTGACCACAACCTGACTGTAAGGAGTCCGGTCATGGCTGAGCATAGCCTTAGCACAGGGCCTTCGCGCCGCACCATGCCGGCTGAAGGCAAGACTGCGGGATGCGCTCCGCCCGCGGGCTCCCCCGAAGGGTCTTCCGGGGCCGACCCCGTTCCCGCCGCGCTCCCCCCGGACGCAGCGTCCCACGCGGCAGCCGTTGCGGCCAACGAGCGCCGCATCGCCGGGCTGGCCGCGCGCTATACCGGGGCGCTCGACGCCCTGGCCGCCTGGGTCATCGCGGTCGAGGAGCGCGCGGGGCCCGGTGCCTACCTGCGCCCGCACTACATCCACCGCTACCGCGCCCTGCTGGCCCGCGACGCCGCCTGCGCCCGGGCGCTGGCGCGGGCCCGGCCCCTCAGCCTGCGCGGCGTCGTGCTGAAGCTGCGCCCCGCCTTCTTCTGCGCTACCCTGCGGGAGGCCGAGGCCGACTACCACAGCCTCCTGCTCCGCGCCGCCCTGCGCGACCTGGAACGCCTCGCCCGCCTGCCCGCGCCCTGAAGTCCCGGCGGCGCCATGGTTCGAGACGCGTCCTGACGGATGCCCCTCACCATGAGGTCATAGCACCGCCCTCACCCTGAGAGCGGGCGTCCCGAAGGGTGGGGCCGCTGACGCCAGCGGCGGCGGTCGACGCTTGGTGAGGTCCACCGGGTTTGAAACTCACCAAAGAATGAATTATACTACCTAGTAAGAATATCGGCTTCTTTTGGAGTAGCTTCCATGGCTATCGTCAAAAAGAGCATCTCGGTCACGGACCAGCAGAACGACTGGATAAAGGCCCAGATCGAAGCAGGGCACTACGGCAACGAGAGCGAGGTGGTGCGCGCGCTGATCCGCGAGCGCCAGATGCGCGAACAGGACACGCCCGCCACGGTCGAGGCCATCCGCGCCAAGCTTCTGGAAGCGGAGGACAGCGGCTTCACGAAACAGTCCGCCGAGGAGATCCTGGCCGAGATCAAAGCCGAGTTGAGGAAAGAGGGTGAGGTATAGACTCGCCCGGACGGCGAAGGCCGACCTTCGGCAGATCTACCGCTACGGGTTCCGGGAGTATGGCGAGAAGCAGGCGGACCGCTACTACGCGGACTTCTTCGCGCGGTTCGACCAGATCGCGGAAAGCCCCTTTCTCTATCCCGCCGTGGACCACATTCGGGAAGGCTACCGACGGGCCGTCTGCGGCGTGCACGCCATCTACTACCGCATCGAAAACGGCAGCGTGGAGATCATGCGGATCCTGGGGCGGCAGGATACGTCCGGGGCTCTTCGTTAAGCACCGGCCGGAGCCAAGGGAGAAGGGTCCCGGCGGCCGCATGCATGGTTCGAGACGTGCCCTGGCGGACGCTCCTCACCATGAGGATGAAGTGCGGTCAGTCGAAGCTGACTGGTTCTTGCCGCAGTACGCTGGTTCTTGCGGCGAGACGCCGGGGCGCCTAAAGCTGTCGGGGTCTTCGGTACCAACAGGCACGCGCGTCCGGTTTCCGCTTTGGTCGTCTCCCTTCTCCCCCTCCTCCTCGCGCCCTTCGTCGGGTCGTTTCTCGGCACGCTGATTGCGCGGCTGCCCGAAGACAAGCCCGTGGTCTTCGACCGCTCGCGCTGCGAGGCCTGTGGGCATGTCCTCGGCGTGCGCGATTTGATTCCCGTGTTCTCCTGGCTGGTCCTGAAGGGGCGTTGCCGGCACTGCGGCGTGAAGCTCAGCACGTTCTATCCGCTGATCGAACTGGCGGCGCTGGGGGTCGCGGTCTGGGCGGTGCTCGCCGTGCCCCCGCCCCTGGTCTGGCCGACAGCAGCGTTGGGCTGGGTGCTGCTGGCGCTGGCCGTCATCGATTACCGCCATTTCATCCTGCCGGACGTGCTGACCCTGCCGCTGATCCCGGCGGGGCTGGCGTTGGCCTGGTGGTTGGAGCCCGGCATTTTCGGCGGCGGGGTTCTCGGCAGTTCCCTTTTGCACCACGCACTTCTGCATCATGCTTTGGGCGCGGCCGCCGGCTTCCTCGGCTTCGCCGGGCTGGCCTGGGCCTACCGGGCCCTGCGCGGGCGCGAGGGGCTGGGGCTGGGGGACGCGAAGCTGCTGGCGGCGGCGGGGGCCTGGCTGTCGTGGACGGGCCTCGGCTCCGTCCTGCTCTGGGCCGCGCCTCTCGCCCTGGTGGTAGCGCTTGCCGCCGGAGTTATACAGGGTACACTATCCGATAAGTTGGCCGGCCGGTCGGCCCTGCCCTTCGGCCCCTTCCTGGCGCTGGGCTTCTGGCTGACCTGGCTCTACGGGCCGGTCCGGCTCGGCGGACTGGGATAAATCGCGCCTTTCCAGGATCTTAACGGGAAAGGCCGGGACGTGAGGGGGCCGATCCCATGAGGGATCCCGCGGCGCTGCAAGGGCCCAGCCCAGGATTGGGTGAAGGGTTGCATGAGGAGCCTGCCGTAAAGCCTTCGGTGGAAAGACTTTCCGCCGAGGCTGCGCCGGCGGCGGGCCCGGCTTCAACCTCAGATACCAGACCGAGCGGGGCCGCTTCGGAGGCCCCGGCGCTAGAAAACGGGGCCGGCGATCCGCATCCTTCGAGACGGCGCCCATTCGGTTATGGGGCGCCTCCTCAGGATGAGGTCCAACGTTCGGTGCAAGACTCCCCTCATCCTGAGGAGGGCCGAAGGCCCGTCTCGAAGGATGGAGAAGCCGCACCCGAGACCGCGCAACTCCGCTCCGCCGGCGACCTGCTGGTGGCGCGGGGGCGGCTGGAGCCTGCGGCCCTGGCGCGGGCGGAGCGGGCCCAGGCGGAAACCGGGGAGCGGCTGGACCGGGTGCTGACGCGCCTCGGCCTCGTCGGCGAGCGCGACATGGCCGAGGCGCTGGCCGAACAGCTCGGCCTGCCGCTGGCGGCACGGGAGGACTATCCCGCCCTGCCCCTCACCGAAGACGCCCTCCCGGCGAAGTTCCTGAAGGACAGCCGGGTGCTGCCCATCGCGCTCGACGAAGGCCGCGTCACCCTCGCCATGGCCAACCCGCTGGACGATTTCGCCGCCGAGGCGGTGGGCCTGCGCCTCGGCCTTGCCGTCGAACGCTGCGTCGCCGTCGCCGCGGAACTGGAGGACGCGCTGGAGCGGCTGGCCGGTACCGGCGCGGCCTCCCTGGAGCAGATCGCCGAGGCCGCGGCGACAGCGGCGGAGGAATCCACCGAAGCGGACGTCGCGCGCCTGCGCGACCAGGCGAGCGAGGCGCCGGTCATCCGCATCGTCAACCTGCTCATCGCCAAGGCCGTCGAGGCCCGCGCCTCCGACATTCATATCGAGCCCTTCGAAGCGTCGTTACGCGTGCGCACCCGCATCGACGGCGTGCTGCGCGCGGTGGAGGCGCCGCCCGCGCGCCTCAGCGCCGCCGTCATCTCCCGCATCAAGATCATGGCCGGCCTCAACATCGCCGAGCGCCGCCTGCCCCAGGACGGGCGCATCAAGATGGTGGTGCGCGGCAAGGAGGTGGACCTGCGCGTCTCCACCCTGCCGACGCTCCACGGCGAGGGCGTGGTGCTGCGCATCCTCGACCGCGAGGGCGTGGTGCTGGACTTCGACGCCCTGGGCTTCGACGCCGGCACCAAGGCCCAACTGCTCGGCCTGCTGGAGCGGCCCAACGGAATCCTGCTGGTCACCGGCCCCACCGGCAGCGGCAAGACCACCACGCTCTACACGGCGCTGAAGCATCTCAACGCGCCGGAGAAGAAGATCCTCACCGTGGAGGACCCGGTGGAGTATCAGCTCCACGGCGTGAAGCAGGTGCAGGTGCGCCCCAAGATCGGCCTCACCTTCGCCCAGGTGCTGCGCGCCATCCTGCGGCAGGACCCGGACATAATCATGATCGGCGAGATCCGCGACCTGGAGACGGCGCAGATCGCCGTGCAGGCGGCCCTCACCGGGCACCTCGTTCTCGCCACCGTGCACACCAACACGGCGGCGGCCACGGTCACCCGCCTCTTGGACATGGGGGTGGAGGACTATCTGCTCACCTCCACCCTGGTGGGCATCCTGGCGCAGCGCCTCGTGCGGCGGCTCTGCCCGCACTGCCGGGAGCCCTATGCGGCGCTGCCGGAACTGGCGCAACAGATCGATCCTTCCGCCAGCGACGTCACGCTGTACAAGCCGCGCGGCTGCGCCGCCTGCAACGGCACCGGCTATCACGGCCGCGCCGGCATCCTCGAAATCCTGCCCATGGCCGACGAGATCCGCCGCCTCGTCCTGCGCCACGCGGAATCGCGGGAGGTCCACAAGGCGGCGCTGGACCTGGGCATGCGCTCCATGCGCCAGGACGGCCTTCTGAAGGCGCGCGCCGGCCTCACCTCCTTCGAGGAGGTGGCGCGGGTCACCTCCGCGGCGGACGGCTAGGCGGGCGGCATCATGGCGAGCTTCCGCTACAAGTCGGTCAGCGACAGCGGCGAGGTGGTGCAGGGCACCCTGGAGGCCCTGGACCAGAGCGGCGTCGTGAGCCAGCTTCACCTCATGGGCCACACGCCGCTGCGCATCGAAGCGGCGGGCGGCGGCGGGCTGCAGGACCTGCTGAACCGGGAGATCGTGCCGGCGCGCGCCACCGCCGGCGGGGAGCTGGCCACCCTGACCCGCAAGCTGGCGACGCTGCTGCGCGCCGAACTGCCGCTGGACCGGGCGCTGGAGCTGCTGACCGATCTCTGCGAGACGGCGGCCAGCAAAAGGATGGTGGCGCGCCTGCTGACGGCGATCCGCGGCGGCAGCACCCTGGCCGACGCCCTCGACAAGGAAGCCCGGGCCTTTCCCAGCTACTACCGCTCCATGGTGCGCGCCGGGGAGGCCGGGGCAAGCCTGGAGGCGGTGCTGACCCGCCTCGCCGACTTTCTGGAGCGCGCGCAGCAGGTCCGCGCGCAGCTGCGCTCCGCCCTCATCTATCCGGCCTTCCTTCTGGTGACCGCCGGGGTCTCGCTGGTGATCCTGCTGACCGTGGTGCTGCCCGCCTTCCAGCCGATGTTCGAGGATGCGGGCGCGGATCTGCCCGTCGTCACCCAGGCCGTGGTTTCCCTGGGCGCCTTCCTGCGCGAGGCCTGGTGGGCCATCGTCCTGGGGCTGCTGGCACTGGCGCTGGCGCTGCGCCTCCACCTCGGCACGCCGGCCGGGCGGCTCTGGTGGCATGCGCGCGTGCTCAAAGTGCCGGTGCTGGGGGCGCTCTGGCTGAAGGGCGATGTCGCGCGCTTCGCCCGCACCCTCGGCACACTGCTCGCCAATGGCGTTGCGCTGCTGACGGCCCTGAAGCTGGTTCGGGAGGTGATGGGCAACGCCGCCCTGGCCGAAGGCATCGCCGCCGCGGAACCGGACGTTCAGGCCGGGCGCGGGCTGGCGGCACCCCTGGGCGAGAACCCGCTGTTCCCATCGCTGCTGGTTCAGCTCATCCGCGTCGGCGAGGAAAGCGGCCGGCTTGAAGACATGCTGCTGAAGCTGGCCGAGATCTACGACCAGCAGAGCGAGGAAACGACGCGGCGGCTCATGGCGCTGCTGGTACCGGTCCTCACCCTCGGCCTCGGCGGGCTCATCGCCTTCATCGTCGCCTCGGTGCTCTTCGCCCTCTTCTCCGTCAACGAACTGGTGCTCTAGATGCTGCAGGAAGACCGCAAGCCTACGAACCCGAGAGACGCGCGGGCACGGCGCCGCCGCAAGCGGCAGGCGGGCATGACCCTGATGGAACTCCTGGTGGTGATCACCATCCTCTCGCTGCTGACAGTCACCGCCGGGACGGTGGCGCTGAACTACCTGGGCCGCGCGAAGTCGGAGACCTCTTCCCTGCGCATCGATCAGGTGAGCTCCGGACTCGAACTTTTCTATCTCGACGTCGGACGCTACCCGACGGAGGAGGAAGGCCTGGTGGCCCTGGTGGAAGGACCGGCGGGCCTCGACGACTGGCGCGGCCCCTATCTGAAGAAGCGCGAGGTGCTGGAGGATGCCTGGGGCACCCCCTTCCTCTACGCCAACCCGGGCCGGCACGGCGAGGTGGACATCTACTCCCTGGGGGCGGACAAGGCCGAAGGCGGCGATGACGACGACAAGGATGTCACGAGCTGGTAGCCGCGCGGTGGCGCGGCACGGACGGCAGGGCGGCTACACCCTGCTGGAACTGCTGGTGGTGATGGCCATCGCCGGGCTGCTGGCCGTGACCCTGGTCGGGACGGTCTTCTCCGGGCGCGAAGCCGTCACCCTGCGCGCCGCGGCGGAAGACCTGACGGCGCTGCTGAAGCGCACGCGCGGCGCGGCGCTGCGGACGAACCGCGAGGCCGCGGTCTTCGTCGACGTGGCTGAGAAGACCTTTGGTGTGGAAGGCGGGCCCAAGCGCTGGCCGCTGCCGTCCGACAGCGATGTGACCCTGCTGACGGCGGCGGAAGAGATCCTGCACGAGGACCGCGGCGCCATCCGCTTCTTTCCCGACGGCAGCGCGACAGGCGGTGGCATCCGCCTGAGCCAAGACGGCAGCAGCTATCGGGTCAGTGTGCATTGGCTGACCGGGCAGGTCTCCCTTGCGAAGTGATCGCGCCCTTCGCCGCCAGGGCGGCTTCACCCTCATCGAGGTGCTGGTCGCCTTCACCATCTTCGCGCTCAGTTTCGCCGCCATCCTGCAGATCTTCTCGGGCGGGCTCCACAACGGCGCAACGGCCGACCGCGCCCTCATTGCCCTGGGTCACGCCGAATCCCTCATGGCCCGCGCCGGCGTCGAGGAACCGCTTTCGCCGGGGCGGGCCGGCGGGCGCCTCGACGACGGCATGACCTGGCAGCGAAGCGTCAGCCTCTACAGCGACGCCGCCATGACCGCCGAACCGCCGCCGCCCGGTATGACGCCCTACGCAGTCACCGTCTCCGTTACGTGGCAGGACCGGGACCGCACCCGCGACGTCACTTTGAACTCCCTTCGACTGGGAGACGCGCCATGACCCGCACAGCCCGAACCGCACGGCGCAGCGAAGGCGGCTTCACGCTTATGGAACTGCTGGTCTCCATCACGCTGCTGGGACTCCTGGGTGTGATGATGGTGGGCGGCTTGAACTTCGGGGTCCGCGTCTGGGAACGCACGGGATCGGAAGCGCAGGATCAGGGCCGCGTCGCCGCGGTCCAGGCCCTGCTGCGCCGCCAGCTTGCCGAGATGCAGCCGCTGGAAGTGCGCGGTTCCGACCGCCGCCCGCGTATCGCCCTCGACGCGACGCCCGGAGCGCTGGTCTTCGTCGGCCCGGTGCCGGAATACCTGGGACGGGGTGGCTACCATCTCATCAGCCTCGGGATCGATAGTGCCGGTGGCGCGCGCAGTCTGGTGTTGCGCTGGGAGCCTTTCACCCGCAGCCAGCCGGGCCTGACCCTGAGCGACAACGCACGTAGAGAGGTTCTTCTCACCGGCATCAAGGACCTGCGCTTTCAATACCTGGGCCAGGACCAGCGCGGGCAGTCCACCGGCTGGAAAGCGACCTGGACAGACCGCAGCCGCCTGCCGGATCTGGTTGAAGCGACCGTCGTCTTCGATGATGAACGGGAGGAACGCTGGCCGCGCTTCACTGCGGCAATCATGACGGAGGCAATCCGGCGATGATCGGACTGCTGCGAGAACTCCTGTCCGCTGTCAGCTCCTTCTTCCGCTGGTGGTTCGGCGAGCTGGCGGCCCTCGTGCCCGCACCCTTGCGCCGGGTCTTAAGCGGCAACGGTGAGCGCCTGCTGCTGGAACTCGACGGTGCGGGAGCGCGGCTCTACCGTCAGCGCGGCCGGCGCCGCGAGCAGGTCCCGGACAATTCAGTCAAGAAGCGCGCACGCGGCAAAGCGCTTGGCGTGACCTTGGCCTTGCCGCGCGCCCTGCTGGTGACCCGCGATACCGAGCTGCCCCTGGCCGCCGAAGAGAACCTGCGGGAAGTCCTGGGCTTCGAAATGGACCGCCTGACCCCTTTCAGCCGATCCGAAGTCTACTATGACTTCAAGGTCGCCGGGCGCGATGTAAAGCGCGCAAAGATCGGTGTCTCGGTTCTGCTCTCGCCGCGCCGCGCGGTCGACAGTCTGATCGCCGAAGCGGAGCGTCAGGGCTTCTCCGTAGCGGCAGTGGACGTCGCGGCCGAAACAGAGGGCGAGACGCTTGGCGTCAATCTTCTGCCGTCGATGGCCAGCCGCCCGGCGTCGCGCTTCGCGCGCTTCGCCGCCGGGGCGTTGACCGCTAGCGCGGCTGCGCTGCTGTTTCTGGCTGCAGAGATCCCCATACAACGCCAAGCCGAGTACGCGGAGGCCCTCAGTCAGCGAGTTGCTGCCGAACGCGCGCGCGTCGCCGCCTTGCGCGAACTGGAGGCTGAAATCGCAGACCTTCAGCAGCAGGAAAACTCACTCGTGGACCTGAAGAGTTCCGAAGCGCTGACCTTGGCGAAACTCGATCACATCACCCGCCTCCTGCCGGATGATGCCTGGTTGACACAGTTGGGCCTCGCCGGCGACCGCTTGGAGCTTTCCGGCTTCTCACCGACCTCTTCGAAGCTGCTGACCACCTTCGAAGAGTCCCCCTTGTTCACCGAAACGGTCTTCCGGGCCCCTGTTACGCAGGACCCAAGGTTTGGTCTGGAGCGCTTCAGCCTTTCCTTGAAGGTCGTCGCGCCGGAAGACAGGCCATGACCCGCCTCCATCCCCTGCTGAGTCGTGCCCTGGCGCTCACCTTCCTGATTGCCGGAGCCGCTGCCGTCTATCTGCTGGCTGTGCAGCCCTACCAGGAACGCAAGACGGAGCTGGCCGACTCCATTGCTCTGTCGGAGAGTGTTCTTGAGCGCCTCATGCAGGTAAGCGGTGACCCCGCGACCTTGATGCGTCAGCGCGACGCACTGGCCGGTGCAAAGCCTGCCCCCGACGGCCTGCTGCGCGGCAACAACGAGCCCATCGCCGGCGCCTTCGTGCAGTCCTTCCTGACGGTCGCGATCGAGGGACGCGGGGGGACCGTGCGCTCCATCCAGGTGTTGCCGGTGCGCACCGAACGCGGCCTCAGGCGCGTCTCCGCACGCGCACAACTGCGCATCACCTCCGGGGGCCTGCGCGACCTGCTGCACCACATCGAGGGTGCGCGACCTTCCCTCTTCATCGACAACCTCGACATCCGCAGCGGCCAGCAGCCGGCCGGAAGAAACACCGTGCAAGAGGAAGCCGTTCCACTGCTGGTCCGCCTGGATGTCTACGGATACCTCGCCGCCGCATCCGTGCCGGAGGAGCGCTCATGAAGCCGCTCACCGCATGTAACGTCTTGGCCCTCCTGGCCTGCGCGGGCCTGGGTGCCTGGGCCTTCTCGGAAACAACGAAGGCGCCCCCTGTCTTGCCGGAACGGCCTGACACTGTCATCGCGGTCCAACCTGCGACACCGCCGGCATCGCAAAGCGCCTTTCGCATGCCGCCGAAGAACACCTTCCGACAGCTCGTCACCCGGCCGCCCTTCTCTCAGACACGCCGTCCGCCACGGGCAAAGCCGGCGCCCAAGCCGGTTGTCCAGAAGCCGGCCACACCGCCGCCCCCGGCGCCGGTTGCCGAACCGCAGGTGACCCTGGTGGGCATCGTGATCCATGCGGGAAAGAGCGTCGCCATGGTGCGCAAACCCGGTGAGAACGACCTCTTGCGCCTGGCCAAGGGCGCTGATCTTGACGGCTGGCTTGTGGAGGGTGTGCTGCCGGACCGTCTCCTGCTCAGCCATGGGGAAAAACTCCTCGAACTGGAACTCACCGAGGCAACCCAGAAGAGCACGGCAATCAGCCGCGGCGCTGCCCCAGCGCGACCCAGGCGGCAGTGATCCATGGGAATTGCCCGATTCACGACTTGTACCCATAGATTTCTTAGACCGCAGATGGCTAAACTCATGGTCGAACACCATAAGGGGGGTTAGGGCGAGAACGTGGGGAGGTTCTGGCGCATCACTGCGGGTCTGATGGGCGCCCTGCTCGCTGGGGGCGTCGCTGCCTGCGAAGCCCCGAAAACCAGCAGCCACGAGTTCTTCCGCGACGTCTGGCATGCTGAGAAGCAGCGGCCCGTGCAGCTCCCCACCGAACAGGGCAGCGCCGAAACCTACGAGCCTCAAACGGCAGCGGATGTCAGCAGCGGCATCCAGCCGTTCGAGGTGCGTGGCACCGGCCAGCTGGCGCGGGTGCCCGGCCCCCGGCCCAGCTTGCAGATCGCCCAGGTCCAGGACACCGCCGAAGGCGTCACCCTCAACTTCGTCGATGCCGATCTTCGCGAGGTGATCCGGGCCGTCCTGGAAGACACGCTGGACCTCAACTACGTCATCGATCCCAACGTGCAGGGCCGTGTGACCCTGCAGACGAGCCAGCCGCTGGAGCCGGAGCAGGTCCTGCCGACGCTGGAGGAACTGCTGCGTATCAACGGCGCGGCCCTGGTGGAGATGGAGGGGCTGTTCCGCGTGGTCCCGGCCGACCAGGCGGGCCTCGGCCTTCCCAATCTTTCCTTCGACGGTACCGGCGGCCCTGCCGTTCCGGGCGGCGTCAGCACCCGGGTCATCCCACTGCAGTTTGTCTCCGCCGAGGAGCTGGGCGGTCTCGCCCAGTCCTTCCTGGCGAACCCCGGAAACATCCGGATCGACCCGGCCCGCAACCTTCTCTTCGTCACCGGCAACAGGGCCGAGATCTCCTCGCTCCTCAGTCTCATTTCCGTATTGGATGTCGATTGGCTGTCCGGCATGTCTTTCGCCCTGGAACCGCTGGAAGCCGTCACGCCGGAGGTGATGGTGGCGGAGCTGGAGCAGATCCTCGACAGCCCCGGCGGCCCGCGTCTCGGCGAGTTGCTGCGCTTCGTCCCCATCGAGCGCATGAACGCCGTGCTGGTCGTCTCCAAGCAACCACGCTACCTGGAGGAAGCGCGGCGCTGGATCACCCGCCTCGACCAGGGCAGCAGCAACGCTCAGCGCGTCTTCGTCTACTACGTCCAGAACCGCCGCGCGGAAGATCTGGCCGACACGCTGGGGCAGATCTTCGCCGCCGACACGGCCACGGTTTCGCTGGGCAGCGAAACCGCCGTCGCCCCCGGCCTGACGCCCGCGAGCCTCACCAGCGACCCGGAAAGCGAAGGGGCCGAGCCGTCTGCAGCTTTGGCCCCATCTGTGGATACGCCGGCTGCGGGGGCGGCCTCCGGCGGCACGGCGCTGGGCGGCGCGGGCGAGATCCGCATCCTCGCCGACGAGAAAAGCAACTCCCTCGTCGTCCTGGCGACACCGGAGGGCTACCGCCGCGTGGAAGCCGCCCTGCGCCGCCTCGACATCCTGCCGCTGCAGGTGCTGATCGAGGCGACCCTGGTCGAGGTCACCCTGAACGACGACCTGGAGTACGGGGTGCGCTGGTTCCTCGAATCGGGCAACTCAAGCTTCACCTTTACCGACGCGGCCAGCGATGCGGGCGCGGCGGTGCTGGGCTCCTCCTTCCCCGGCTTCTCCTACGTCTTCGACAGCGACAACCTGCGCGCCACGGTGAATGCCCTGCAGGGCGTCACCGACGTGAAGTTCCTCTCCGCCCCCACCCTCATGGTCCTGGACAACGAGACGGCGCGCCTGCAGGTGGGCGACGAGGTACCGGTGGTGACCCGCTCCTCCACCAGCACCGTCGACGACGACGCGCCGATCGTGAACACGGTGGAGTTCCGCGACACCGGCGTGATCCTCAACATCACGCCGCGGGTGAACGCCGGCGGCCTGGTCATCCTCGACATCGACCAGGAAGTGAGCGAGGTGATCGAGACCACGACCTCGGGCATCGACTCCCCCACCATCCAACAGCGCAAACTGGAAAGCACCATCGCCGTGCAGAACGGCGAGACCGTGGCCCTCGGCGGCCTGATCCGCGACCGTCTGGAGGAGAACGAGACCGGCATTCCCGTGCTCGGCGACATCCCCATCTTCGGCAACCTCTTCAAGGCGACCGACAACTCCGCCACGCGCACCGAGCTTCTGGTGCTGATCCAGCCGCGCGTCGTGCGCAACCAGGAAGACGCCCGCGCCGTCACTGAGGAACTGCGCCGCAAGCTTCCGGCCATCTTTCCGCCGGAAGAGGCAGAGGTGCCCGAAGACGGCACGGCGCCGGCGGGAACACCGAGCGGCTGACGGGCCCACCCTTCGAGACGCTTGCTTGCTCAAGCTCCTCAGAGTGAGGTGGTGTTGTCCGCAATGCACCACATACTCCCTTAGCAGGGGAGCGCAGTTACGCGCGACTCAACTCAAACCCTCTTCCTAAGGAGGGCCTAACGCCTGTCTCGAAGAATTGAGACCCGCACGGCAAGCTCACCCTTCGAGACGCTTGCTGCCGCAAGCTCCTCAGGGTGAGGCTTTACAGATACCCTCATCCTGAGGAGCCACGCAGTGGCGTCTCGAAGGGTGGGAGGCCGCTCTCCCTCGCCATCGTGCGCCCTTACCGCCGCCCCTGCTCCCAGGTGAGGACTTGGAAGGGTTTGCGGGCGCCGGGGGTGAGCGCCACCACGGCCTCGCGGACAAAGACGGCGCCACCCTCGGTCTCCGCCTCAGCGCGGATGGTGACGATGGGAATGACGCTGGGCACGAGGTAGGGGCTGTCGCCCAAAGCACTCCCAAGCTCTCCCGCCCCACCGTCCCGGCCAGCAGCCAGGGCCTCGGCCTGCGCCGCGCTCATGCCCGGCAGGGCGGCCAGCGCCGCTGCCGGCGCGGTCGCCGGATCGATGCCCTTGGAGCGGGCGTAGACCGTCGCAACAGGCGCCACGGCGTCATAGACATCGCGGGTCATACCCAGCACCTGCAGCAGCTCGTCGCGCCGCTCGAAGGGCCGGTCCTTGGCACCCCAGGCGAGCCCGGCGCTGCGATAGTCCGCATCTTCCGCGCCGCGCGGCCGCGGATCGGAGTCGGCGTCTCGGAAGTCCGCCACTGCCGCCGCCAGGGCCTCGGGGTCGCGCGCGCCGGCAGCAGTAAAGAGCCCCGCCAACAGCCCGGCCTCGGCGCCGTTCAGATCGATCTTGCCACCCTCGGCCTGCACGGCGGTCGCAACCCGCGCCCCGTCGAACACCCAGGCCCGCTCACGGCCGTCACGCGCCGCCGCCTCCTCTTCGGCGGCCAGCGTCAGCACCGCACGGTGCAGACCGGCATCTGCCAGCGCCCGCGCTTCCGCATTCTCAATATGATTGCGCGCGCCGACGATCTCCGTGCGTTGCATTGTCGCAAAACTCGCGGCAATCGCCGCCAGCAGACTCACAGTCCAAAGCACAGCCACGAGGGCGATACCGCTGCTCCGCCGGCGTCGCGTATCAGATCGGCTCTGCGGATGTGCGCGTGCCCTCATGAGACACAGCCTAGCCTGCCTTTGCGGGAACCAGAAGCCGCAATCGGGTGCATCCCGGCCCGCCGACGAAGCGAACCGCGTCCGCCGCCACGCTGCCGTTGTCGTTGGCAGCGAGGGTAACGGAGGGGTTCAACAGCGGATCGAAGCTGTAGCTGCCCAGGCACCGCCGGATGCCCCAGGAGACTTACAGGGCGACCAGCTGGTTGCGGGCGACCTCTGCTGTGCCGTTGTGTGGACGATGCTAGCGCGCGCGTCTCTCGCGCGAATCTCGTCCGAGGTCCAGATGACCTCTAAGTGACGATCATCAAAAGTGACTAGATCCTGTGGCGTGTTGTTTGCAGCGATTCTAGTTTTCGTCCGTAGCATTTGGGGCAAGCTCTTCCTTAAGCTGCAAAGATGTGGCGTCAATTCATTGTGTGGTCCCATCCTTGATTAAAACAGCCCCGACTACACTTTTGCCATTCTCGTCCAGATAGATAATGCCTGTTTCACCGCCTTTCTTGAGAACATAATTATGGATGATCTGATCTGTAGAGAGACTCTCGAGTACACGCTGAAGATCCGAAAATCCAAATGACTGTATGCCAGAATCCATCATACTTCTCACTCTGAGACCTATTTCTGACTGCAGACCAACGACTGTGTGCTTTCCGGGGTCGGCGCACAGTAATTCCGTCTCGCCTGCCATAACAAAGTCGGAGAACTCTTCCATATGAGGAAGGTCTCCTAACCCTGTGACGAGTTCTTGTAGCTCCCTTTTTTTCACTTCAGCACCTCCACTCCAGTTCGGATGCCGCGCATGAGTACTTCCTGCTCGCCGTAAATGTCGGGAGACCACTCCCAACTCCACTGTGCGCCTTTTGGTGGAGCACCTGCTGGCGCCCGGAGCACGACGCCACCAGGGCCCCTACTGGCAGCGTGCTGTGCCGCAACCTTCGGGCTGTGACTCCAGGAAGTAAATGGGCTGTCACCGGAGTAACCACCTGCATTGTGCATTTCCGGCGTGACTTTTCCTTTGACGTTTCCAGGAATGACCTCACCTCTCTTGGCTGCACTTAATGCAGGATGACCTGCGTGGACGCCTCGATAGAGATAGTTTGTGTTTCTTGCAGCTCTGGCTCTTGCTGCCACTCGCACCGTTGCGCCAGCGCCGGTAAGTCCGGGGATAGCCAAGGCAACCAAGTCAGCAGAAAGCGCAAACAGGTTTTCAGGTGTACAGCCGTCCACTGAGATCCGGTACAAGTCATATACAACGAAACCCACATCTATGGGTGTTTCAATCGCCTCGCCCGTCGGGTCGGTGTAGCGCAGAGGGTTGGCGTGGACGTAGGCGTAGGTGTTGAGACCGCCTTCCAGCCCGATGGGATCGCTCTGGATGTACCGGCCCAGCGCCGGGTCGTAGTCGCGGAAGTAGTTGTAGTGGAGGCCGCTTTCGGCGTCAGCGAACTGGCCGGGAAAGCGCAAGGGATTCTGGCTGAAGCCGCCCGTCGCGACCGTTTGGCCGAAGGGCGTCTGGTCGCGCCACCAGAGCAGCTGCGCCCCGGCGTCGGTCATCGCCTGCGGCATGCCCAGGTGGTCGGAGTGCAGATAGGCGACGTCGGCCGCCCCCGCCGGCCCGCCGACGAAGCGGACCGCGTCCGCCGCCACGCTGCCGTTGTCGTTCGCCGCAAGGGTAACACTCGGGTTCAGCAGCGGATCGAAGCTGTAGCTGCCCAGATGTTGCCAGAAGCCGCCGCCGACACGCTGGTTGCGGGTGACCTCCGCCGTGCCGCCGTCGTGAACGATGCGGTAAAGCGCGTCCGTCGCCCGGGTCTCGTCCGAGGTCCAGATGGCGTAGACCTGATAGGCCCCCGCCGCCGGCAGCGTCGGTGCCCAGGTGACGGCATCCGTCAGCGGCTCGGCCTTCACGATGTAAAGGGCGTCGGCCACCACCATGCCGTTGGCGTCGTCCGAGAGGGTGATGCCGTAGGCGAGCCCGGCCTCCATGGCGAAGACGCCCAGCTCGTTCCACTGCCCGCCGCGCTGCGCCTGGCTGACCGTCACCACCGTGGGGCCGCCGCTGTGCTGAACCGTGTATTTGGCATCGGTGGCGTGGTCCGGCCCTTCCGGCCAGCGCGCGAAGACCCGGTAGTCGCCGCTCTCGGCCGGCGTGTAGGCCCAGGTGGCCGTGCGGACCTGGGAGGTGTCTGGCGTCAGGCGCACGGCGTCTGCAACCACGTTGCCGTTGGCAAGGTCGGTCAGCACGACAGACCCGGAGCCGTCGCCGGGAATGAGGTAGCTGCCGAGCGACTTCCAGACCCCGAGGTCGATCTGCTGGTTCATCAGCAGAGTGTCGCTGCCGAGCAGATGGTTCACCGTGAAGGGGGCATCAGTGGCGTTCGCAGCACCGTTGATCCAGCGGGTTTCGATGGTGTAATGCTCGTTGTCCGGAACGTTCAGCGCCCAGGTGACACTGTTGGGGGCGCCATCAGTAGGAACCATCTGAATGGCATCGGCGATAATCAAGCCGCTCGCCTGTCGGCTAACCTCTATGCGGTGGTTGCTCGCGGGGCCGAAAGTATAGGTACCCAGAAGATTCCATTGTCCGCCGAGAACCGTTTGGTCGACAACGACGGCCGACGCGCCGCCTATGTGGTGCACCGTATAGACGGCGTCGGGGGCATGGCTGGTGTGTGCGGGCCAGCGCGCGTAAACGGCATACTCCCGGGTTGCGGGGATATCCGGAGTCCAGATGGCCGTTGGCGGCGGAGCTGCGGGGTCGGCGTTCACCGGTTCGAACTTCACGGCGTCGGCAGCAACCCGGCCCCGGGCGAGATTCGTCAGCGTCACACGATGATTGCTGCCCGGCGCGAGCGTGTAGGTGCCGAGCAGGTTCCACTGGTTGTTCCCGGCACGCTGATCGACGACAACGTCGCTGACGCCGCCAGCATGGTGAACGGAGTAGGTTGCATTGATGGCACGGTCACCCGTGGAGTTCCACCATGCATAGACGTTGAACGCCTGTTGTGAAGGAATTTCGGGAGTCCAGGTCGCTGTTGGCGGTGTCCCATCGACCGGCATGAACTGGATCGCGTCGGCAACAATTCGGCCATTGCCCTCGTTTGTAAGCTCAACGCGATGATTGCTGGCGGGATCCAGCGTGAAGGTTCCAAGAAGATTCCACTGGTTGTTGTTTGTGCGCTGATCAACGACAACATCAGTACTGCCACCTGTATGATGCACCGTATAGGTCGCATCCGATGCCCTGTCGGCCGCCTGGTTCCACCAGGCATAGACCAGGTACTGCTTGCTGACTGGAATGTCCGGGGTCCACGTCGCTGTGTGAGACGCTGGACCGCCGGGAACACCCTCGTACCAAAGAAAGTTCGGGCCGTAGTTCTCTCCGCCGCCGGTCCAACTCGATATCCACCAGGCGCCGGTCCAACTGAACCCGGGGTCCTGATAGTCGATCACGATTGCGTCGGGAGAGGCGACCATAGGGGTCAGCCAGCGGAAATCATAGCTGATGTTGGCCCCGCCGCCGGTCCAGTTGGATGTGTACCAGGAGCCGTAGGTGCTGAACCCGGAGGAAAGATTGTCCACCGTTATGGTGTCGGAGGGATCTGAATTCGGGCTGATGTAAAGGTAATCACTGCCATAGAGCTCGCCCCCGCCGGTCCAGTTCCAGGGAACCCAGAATCCAGAGGTCGAGAAGGCCGGGTCGAGATTATCAATTGAAATAGCCTCTGGTGAAATCCCGTTCTGCGTGCGCCAGAGGTAGTTGGGTCCGCTGTGCCCGCCGAGGGTGCGGCTGGCGGTGTTCCAGGGCCCAGCGATGGTCACTGCGGGATCCAGATTGTCGACCTCCAGCGTCGGGGCAAAGGGCCCGCTGGCGCTGCGGGCCTGGTAGTTCGCGCCCTCGAAACCCGGCAGGGCACTGGCCTCCGGCCAGAGGCCGGTGGTGGAGAAGTCGGGCGAGGTATTGTCCAGCACAGTCCCGCCGGCGGGAACCGGGTCGGCACCGGGATGGACGAGGTAGTCCACGCCCTCATGACCGGGCAGGGTCGCTTCCGCTGACCAGTTGCCCAAGGCGATGGCGTCCGGGCTGTCGTTGTCCAGGCTCTGGTCGCTCTGGGCCCCGCCCCCGCCGCCCAGCGGCTCGATCTGCGCGATGGGCAGGCCGTCGAGGTAGATGTAGCTGCGCTGGAAGGCGCCGAGTTCGTCGCTCTCGCCCAGCAGCTGGCCGCCCGCGCCATAGTGGAAGTGGGTGACGGCGTTGGTCGCCAACAGCTCCTTGGAGACCCGCTCGCCGAAGGCGTTGTGGCGATAGTCGGTCTCCGCCAGGCCGGCGACCTGGAGTTGCACCAGGCGGTCACTGTCGTCGTAGACGAAGCCCAGGTCGTCGCTCAGGCCCCGGTCGTCGCCGGTGATCTGGCCGCTGGCGCTGTAGCCGAAGCCCTGGGTGGTCACACCATCGCTGAGGGTGAGCAGCCGGTTGCTGGCGGTGTCGTAGGTATAGGTCTCGGTCAGCAGGCCGGCCATATCGTCGATGGTCCGGCTGGTCCGGTTGCCGACGGCATCATAGCCGTAGTCGATGGTGCCGTAGAGGCCGATCGCCTGCGTCAGGCGGTAGAGATCGTCGTACTGGAAACTCTGGCTGCGGCTGGCGTCCAGCGCGTCGGTGATGGCGGTGATGTTGTCGGCGTTATCGTAGGCGAGGGTCAGATCCTGCACCGAGGTGACACCGTCGCCGGCGACAATGCCGGTCAGGCGGTAGTCCTGGTCGTAGAGGTAGTCGAGGGCGACACCGTTGCCGAAGGTGAGCCCCGAGACCGGCCCGAAAGGCTCGTAGACGATGTCCGAAGCGACGACCACCGGCGCCGCCGCCGCATCGGCCTGGGCCAGAACCGAGGTGACTCGGCCCAGGTCGTCGCGCCCGTAGCTGACGATCCGGCCGTCGGGATAGACGATCCGCAGCAGATTGCCGGCGACGTCGGTGTCGTAGCGCGTCACATAGACCACTCCGCCGATGGTCCGGCTTTCCTCCACCAGGTGGCCGTAGTCGTCGTAGGTGAGACTGGTCGACCCGGTGCGGTCGGTGACACCCGTCAGGCGGCCGATGCCGCGGTTGCCGAGGGTGGCGTCGTCGTAGCTGTAGGTGACGTCCTCCGCCGGCGCGGCCGGATAGCTGCGGGTCAGCGGCCGGTCGAGCGCATCGTAGGTGAAGGCCGTGACCACGCCGCGGGCATCGGTCTGGGAGAGCACGTTGCCGGCCGGGTCCAGGGTGAAGACCATCGTCCCGGTGTCCGGGCTCTCCAGTTGAATGACCTCGCCGAAGCCGTTGTAGGTGTAGGTGGTCACAAGCCCGCGCGGGTCGGTCACGGTGACCAGGTTGTCCTGGGCGTCGTAGCCGTAGCCGGTGATGCCGTTCAGCGGGTCGGTCATCTGGACCAGCCGGTCCAGGGCATCGAAGGCCTGGGCCGTCGGCCCGTTCAGCGGATCGGTGATCGATGTCAGGTTGCTGTTCAGATCGTAACCGAAGGTCGTCGTCTGGGTGGCGGCGCCGACCTGCTGCAGCAGGCGCCCGAGTTCGTCGAAGACCCGGGTCTGGCTGCGCACGATGGCCCCGGTGTCGGAGCGCAGGACCTCGCCCGTCACGCTACCCATGGCATCCAGGGTGTATTCGATGCGCTCGCCGTGCGCGTTGGCGATGGCGGTCAGGCGCTGGGCCGCATCGTATTCGTAGAGGAGTTGCTGGCCATCCGGCTGGGTGACAACGGTCATCAAGCCGGCGGCATCGTAGCCGAAGGATGTGACGGCATCGCCGGCCGCTCCCTTGACCCGGCTGCTGACGAGGCGCCCGCGCGGATCGTAGGCCAGTTCGGTCTCGATGCCGTTCTCGTCGAGCAGGGTCAGCGGCAGGCCGCGGTCGTCCCGCACGGTGATGCTGGAAACATGACCCAGCGCGTTGATCACCGTCTCCAGCTCACCAAACGTGTCATAGGCGAAGTCGACGGTGTCCATAACATCGCTGCGCGGCCCGTCGAGGAAGACCAACTGGCGTGGAAGTGGGAGTTGGGGCACATCGGTGCGAATCAGATTCGCAAATACGAAATCAAAGTAGGCGTTGTTGGTAACGCCCGCACCGCGGACCCCGCGCAAGGTGATGCGCACGGAGCGCGCGCCCGAGGGGACAACCGCCATGAGTTGCCGTCCCTGCCACCAGGTCGTTGCGGCGAGAGGAACGGAAACAGGATGGCCAATGCCGAATCCGCTCCCATCCAGAAAGGTGGCGCTGGCGGTACCATAGTCGCTGCTGTCGAAAGAGTACTGGCGCCAGGTCAGCTCGAGATCGCGATGGCCCTCGTCTATGGCGGCGAACTGATCGGCCGGAAAGGGAACGACTTGTGAAAGATGGCTCTCCGGGAAATCTCCCGGCGCAAAATAATGGTCGGCTTGCGCCGGTACCGGCTCTGTCGTTCGGATGTAAAAACTGCCGAGGTCGCTGGTCCAGCCGGCGAGGTCCCCGGTCTCCGCATGCGGATTCTGGACGACAAGAGGAAGCCGCGCCGGGTCCCGCTCCTCCAGCGACATCGAAAAATCATCGAAGTAAGAGTGATTGCCGATGGTATCAAAGCGGATCGCACGAACCTCGAGCCGGATCTTCCGCGTCAGGGGCGGGACGTCTACGGCGATGCTTCGGGGAGACCAGGTCGCTATGCCGGAGCGAAGGTGCTCGAAGGGGTCACCGATGGACTGATCCATCGCATCAAGGAAATGGATGATCACCGTACCGTTGGCGCGGCCTTGGTAGGTGTTGTGCTGCCATTCGACCCGCACGGCGCGCGAGCCGGCATCGACCTCGGTGTGGTTCGCGCCCGGAACCGCCACATCCTGATGCATGCGGCTGACCGGCATGTTTTCGCCGCCGTAGAAGTAGTAGCTCCCTTGGATCGGGTCCGGAACGGCCGAGCGCACCGTGAAACCGCCTTCGGTCAGCGTCCACCCGGTCATGTCACCAGTCTCCGCGTCCGGGTTGACCAGCGTAAGCGGTACGTCAGCCAGTGGCGGCGGTGCGCCTGGCGCCGCACCGCCGTCGCTGTAGGTGAAATCCCAGGTGCGCGTCTGCCCGTTGGTCGAGTAAGGCACCACGTGGCTCGTGGTATCCGTCACCGTCCGCTCGATAAGCAGGCCGTCGTTGTCGTAGGTGAGGTCTGTGGTCTGGCGCGGCGCGACGATCTGCGTCGGCAGCCGGAATTCGTTGTGCCAGGTCGTGGTGGTGGTGCGTTCCTCCGGGGTTCCGACCGCCTCAGTCAGGCTGGTGAGCAGGCCGCGGTTATTGTGGGCATAGTCGGTGACGTTGCCCTCCCAATCCGTCGTGCTGGAAAGGAAGCCGTTGGCGTCGTAAACGTAGTCTGCGTTGGCCGCCAGGCAGTTGGCGCTGGCGTGCCCTTCGACCTGCGAGACCTTCGGGCCACCGTTGATGGTGGTGAAATGATAGGTGGTCTGCTTGCCAAGCGGGTTGGTGACGGTCCGCGACCCATCGGGGTTGTAGGCAACATCGAAGGCCTCGACGCCCCCCGCATGAACGCTGGAGATCGCCCGGCCTTCGCTGTCATAGGCCCAGGTCGCATAGCGCTCGCCGGTTTCGTCGATGAGACCGGTCAGCGCAACCGGAAAGGCCGGATCCTCATAGAGGTATTGGACGCGCGGGTTATCGTCCTGATCCAGTGGCGTGCTGTCTGGGTAGGCGACTTCTTCCAGCAACGTCTCGGCCTGGGCGACATAGTTGAACAGCTTCCGATAGCTATAGCGGACCTCCCGACCTCCGCTATCCGTCAGCGAAACCAGCATGCCTTGCGCGTTGTAGGTGAAGCGCAGCCGGCCGCCGTGCGAATCATGGACGAGCGAGAGCTTACCGTCCGGTCCGTTGAACTCCAGTGCCTGTTGGTACCCGTCTCTCTCGGTGATACTGAGAAGACGGCCGCTGCTGTCGTAGCTTTCGGTGCGGTCCCGCTTGTCCTTGAGCTCCCAGTGATCGCCCACCTGCGTAAGCGTAAAGATGACATCACTGGCCGGCAGCCAATCAGACCCGACCTTGTTGAAGGTCAGGATCTTGCCGTCCTTGGCGTGATAGACGATCTGCGCGTTGCCGATGAAGAACAGTTTCCGGTCGAAGCTGTGACGCCAGCCCTGCCCGAGCGAGGTCGTCACCTTGCTTTGGCTGTTGTAGTAGCGTGTGAACGCGAGGCTATGGGAGCCGGCGGTCTCGAAGTCGGTCACCGCCTGGAACTTGTTGCCCGAAATGACCGATATGGGATTGCCGGCCGAAGGAAGTGTATCGTTGGAGCCGTCGCCACAGAGCAGCCCTATCAGCCACTCCCAGAGGTTCAACTGACACCCTGAGGCATTGTTCGCATTGACCTCATAACCCGCCGGGCAACTGGGTTCTGTCAAATCTATGTAGTAAAGAGGCAGGTTATCGAGAGTAATATGGCAGTCATACCGGAAGATGTTCCCCGCGCTGTCGTAAAGCGGCTCGATTTTGTAGACGTGGGCATGGTCCGGATCGCGGAACTGCCGCCACCCCTCGCAAGCTTTCTCCACTGTCTCGCATGACCCGAGGAAACCGGCACCCGTGCAAACGGTCGACGACGATGGGCCGGACCACGCCGCATCGGCCGGGGTACTGGCGATACAAAGGACGAGAACGATCGCGGTCAGAACTGAAAGCGCAAGTATCCGCGGACGGTTTCCGCGAAACCTCATCAGTGAATTAAGCATCTTCAGCCCCCCGATGGCTCAGACAAGCCTCTCCCGTTCCGGCCTGGTCAGCCGGCTTCAGAACGTCATGATGATGGTCAGGAGAAGTGGTCGTTCAGGGTCCGAGTGTGCGCCGCATCGTGCTTCCCCCCTCTGCCGCGCGCCATTCCGAACTGCAATCAGCAGCCGCAAATCCCCAATGCGCGCTTAAGGTACAAAGCGTACGAGCATTCCCGCAGAAGTTCAATTGGCAGATTGATTAATTACCCCAGCTTGCGATCAAAAGGTGCAGTCAGCGGTTGGCGCGCACCGTGCGACCCGGTAGAGCCCCAGGTGCCATACGGATGCGACAAGAGCCGGCGAATCTGCCGGCTCTTGGGCACCTTAGCGTTCGACTAAACGCTGAGTTGTGATGGTAGCGGGGGAGGGACTTGAACCCCCGACACGCGGATTATGATTCCGCTGCTCTAACCAGCTGAGCTACCCCGCCAGAGGAAGATCGGCACCCTATCACGGGGGCCGCGCAGCCGTATATGGCCTCGCCCCCTGCCCTGTCAAGCGGCTTTGGCCGGTGCCGCCGGCTTGCGGCCGGGCGCCCGGCCGGCCGGCGATGGGCCGGCGCCTGCTCGGGCTCTCCCCCGTCCCTGCCCGGCTCCTCGCCCAGCCCCTCGCCGGGCCCCTCACCGGCCCCTCACCGGCCCCTCACCGGCCCCTGCCGGCACGCCGGTAGCTCGACCTAATCATTCGTGCTAGATTAACCATCGAGGACTGGCCGTTGCCGTCAGGCAGAGGGGGGCCATTCGATGACAGCATCCGTATCGCAAGACGCCGGAACCGCCCGTGGGGGGGAGGCTTCGGCCCAACGCCGCTTTCACGTCACCCTGATCAAGCCGTCCCATTACGACAAGGACGGCTACGTGATTCAGTGGTGGAAGGCCTGGATTCCCTCCAACTCCCTGGCCGCGCTCTACGGCCTGACCCAGGACCTGCAGGAGCGCCGGGTCCTGGGCGCGGAGGTCGAGCTGGCCATCGACGCCTATGACGAGATGAACATCGTCATCCCCTACAACAAGATCATCGCGCGCCACCGCCGGGCGGCGGCGGAGCACGCAGGGGATGGCGAAGAGGGCCGAGACGGCGGTGGCGGGCTGGTCTGCCTGGTGGGGGTACAGTCGAACCAGTATCCGCGCGCCCTGGCGATTGCCCGGCGCTTCCGCGCCGCCGGGCTGCAGGTCGCCATCGGCGGCTTCCACGTCAGCGGCTGCCTGTCCATGCTACCGGAGCTGCACGAAAGCCTGCAGGAGGCACTGGACATGGGCGTGTCGCTCTTCGCCGGCGAGGCCGAGGAGCATCTGCATGGCGTTCTTGGCGACGCCCTGGCGGGCGAACTGAAGCCGATCTACAACGCCATGGACCAATTGCCGGACCTGCAGGGCGCGGTCACACCCTTCCTGCCGGAGCCGCTGGTGCGCCGCTACGACGGCGTGCTCAGCAGCTTCGATGCGGGCCGGGGCTGTCCCTTCCAGTGCAGCTTCTGCACCATCATCAACGTGCAGGGCCGCAAGTCGCGCTACCGCAGCGCCGACGACGTGGAGCGGCTGATCCGCGCCAACCATGCCCAGGGCGTGACCCACTACTTCATCACCGACGACAACTTCGCGCGCAACAAGAACTGGGAGGCGATCTTCGACCGCATGGCCGAACTGCGCGGCGAGGGTATCGACATCCGCTTCCTCATCCAGGTCGACGTGCTGGCGCACAAGATCCCCGGGTTCATCGACAAGGCCAAGGCGGCCGGCTGCAAGCAGGCCTTCATCGGCCTGGAAAGCATCAACCCGGCCAACCTGAAGGAGATGAAGAAGAACCAGAACAAGATCACCGAGTACCGTACGATGTTCCAGGCTTGGCGCGCGCGCCAGGTGGTCACCTACGCCGGCTTCATCATGGGGCTGCCCAACGACACGCGCGAGACCATCCGGCGCGACCTGGAGATCATCCAGCGGGAGATCCCGGTGGACGTGCTGGAGATCACCATCCTGACCCCCCTGCCCGGCTCCGAGGATCACAAGAATCTCTACATGAAGGGCGTCTGGATGGACCCGGACCTCAACAAGTACGACCTGGAGTGCGTCACCTTCGAGCATCCGCTGATGTCGAAGGAGGACCTGCAGCAGGCTTACTGGGACGCCTGGGACCACTACTACACCCTGGAGCACGCCGAGACCCTGATGCGCCGCGCCATGGCCGACGGCATCAAGCCGGTCAGGATCTGGCAGAACCTGCTGCAGATCTACGGCGCCATGGGCTTCGAGCGGGTGCACCCGCAGCAGTGCGGCTACTTCCGCCGCCGCGTGCGCGCCGAGCGCCGCCCGGAGCTGCCGCGCGAGAACGCGCTGCTCTTCTATCCGAAGAACGTGCTGCGCACGCTGCGCAACTACGTGGGCATCGGTCTCTACGCCTGGCGCCTGCACCGCATCCGCAGGCGCGTCGAGGCCGATCCGGTCTCGAAGACCCACCGCGATCTTGCGCTGACACCGGTGGTGAGCGCCGAGGACGAGGAGTTGGAGATGTTCCACCTGAACAAGGCCGCCGAAGCCGCCGTCGCCAAGGCCAAGGCGGAAGCCGCGGCGCGCGAGCGCCAGACCGCAAAGCGCGCCGGGATGGGGGCCGCGGACTAGACAACAGGGACCGAAGTCCCTGTTGCTAAATCAAAACGGAAGCTCTGGCTGCGGATCGTCAGGGGGATCTGCGTCGGGGGGTTCGTCCCCGTGGATCTTACCGTTCACAATCTCGGAGACACGGCCCTGATTGATTCCGAACCGTGCAGCAACGTCATGCTGCATGTAACCGAGCTTACAGAGATGTTTTATCTTGGCCGCCATTTTAGCGGTTACGCGCGGCGAACTACGCCTTGCAATCATCTTTCTACTCCAGATGAGAGCGACCGACCGCCCGTTGACCACCGACTCTGGACATGTTACTGACCCGTTGCGTGGGTAGGGTAACCTAACCTTACTCGATGGAACCGGCAGGCGGTTCGGACAACCAATTTGCCGGTTTCGCTTCGGGCGGTACGCTGCAACGTACCGCCCGAATTGCTTCACTACACAGCTTCAGACAAGCATACAGTCTCCACTACTGCACCGATCTTGCCCTAACCATCATCATCCCTGTTCATCCGCATATGGTGATCGCTTGCCGGATTCAGCGCGCACCTCAATGCCGCCTTCTCCTTCGTAGAGGAGATCGAAGATGTTTGCTGCTGTTTGCAGCCACTTCACCCGCAACGCAAGCGGCCACTCCGATTGGCGTTCTGGATCAGGAAGCGTCTTCAACAAGCCTTGGATGAACGGATGCAGTGACTCGTCTACTGCGTCATCACTCCGGTGCTTATCTTTTTCGCCCTCATTAGAGTCAGGTTCGTCTTCTTGATCCGACTGTGCACCAGAATCATCACTCCGCGTTGCAACACCCGGGAGAACCAACCGTTCTCTTCCTGAATCAAAGAAACCAGCTTGCTCTGCCGATCTTTCAAAGACCCGACGAGCCCTATCCTTCATCTTCTCTGCAACGCCCAAAGCCTCCATATCGTGCTCCAAGGCTGTTGCTGGAGGCAAGACGGTACCGCTGTATTTCTTGAAGACTGCCTCATAGAGCGGGACGTTCAAAAACGCCTTGGCCTTAGCTTCACGCGCTCGAGATGGATCGACGACCATTCGCCCAAGTTCTGAAAGCCTGTGCTTTCCCGGCGATGGAGACTCGAGCAACTGGAACATCCTAGATGCAGATAGCTGCACGCGGTATCCGCTGCTCTTAGGGCTTTGGCTGGTCCAGGCTGCAAGTTGATTGTCGTCGCATTCACCAAGTCCGACCTGGTTGTGAATCGCCTGTGCCAGCTTGATTGCGCTAGAGAGATCATTGTAGGGGAAGCTGATCGATGACCGTTGGCGCCCCTCTCGTCCTTTGTCCGCTACCGGCTCATCAACATCTGCCATCCCTTACAATCCCATGCTGTGCCGCCGAAGAGTCTTTCAGCTTCATGAGTCTTAGCGTTAATCAATCCATGGGTCAACCGTCTTTATCCAAATTTGACGAACAAGCTGGATAAGCTTGCCATCTTATCCAAATCGACGCGCAAGAGTCGCCTTGTTATTGAAAAATATCATTTGTTTTCAATGGGTTCAGTATAGAATTCTAGCGCTCGGCAGACGAGCATGACAAACCATGTCGTTGGGAGTCCGCCGAGCAGCTTGGCGGCGCCAAGCAGAATCATCTGATATTGCGTGATCTCGAGGTGTCAGTCGCCCAGCATGGTGGCCAGCTTCATGGCCACGCCCATGGAGCCTTCGATCTTCAGCTTGCCGGTCATGTAGGCCAGGGTGGGGTCGAGGCTGCCGTCGATCAGGCTGCCGAGCTGGTCGAGGCT
Organism: Rhodospirillales bacterium BBD 1991-14; assembly: GCA_001657395.1. Lineage (GTDB taxonomy): Bacteria > Pseudomonadota > Alphaproteobacteria > Kiloniellales > Kiloniellaceae > Pelagibius. The sequence continues at coordinate 31,176 of LYSY01000003.1, forward strand.
GATGCGCAGGGTGGTGTCCGCCTCGGTGCCGTTGGCCTCCACCGGCGCGATCTCCGCCGGGGTCTCCTTGCCGTCCCAGAGGATCGCCCCCTCCTCGCCCAGGTCGAAGAGCACGCGGTAGCCCAGGGGCGGGTTCAGTGCGGCCTGGGATTTCAACTGTTCGGTCAGACTCTCCAGGGACATGGCGGGTGGCTCCTCCGCTTCGATCTTTTTTTCAGGCACCCATTGTCAGACCGCGCGGCCTCTCAGACCACGCAGCCGTCAGGCGGCGAGGCGGTTCTCCGCCGCGGCGATCCAGCCGCCGCCGAGGACACGATCGCCATCGTAACAGACCGCGGCCTGGCCCGGCGAGATGCCGAACTGCGGCGTATCGAGCACCAGCTCGGCCCCGCCGCCCTCGTTGCCAAAGCCGGCGCGCGGGAAGATCCGCGCCAGCGCCGGCTCGCTGACCGAACGCAGCTTCACCTGAACGGCACGGCCGTCGGCATCCAAAGGCGCGCCCGCCAGCCAGTTGAGGCTGCGCAGCACCACCGCATCGGTGGCCAGGGCCGCCTTGGGCCCGACGACCACCCGGCGAGCCTCCGGCTCCAGGCGCACGACGAACAGCGGCTCGCGCTCACCGCCGACGCCAAGGCCGCGGCGCTGACCGATGGTGTAATGGATGATGCCCTCGTGACGGCCGAGGACACGCCCGTCGATGTGCACGATATCGCCGGGGTCGGCTGCGCCTGGGCGCAGCTTCTGCACCACTGTGGCGTAAGAGCCCTGGGGCACGAAGCAGATGTCCTGGCTGTCGGGCTTGTCGGCCACGGCAAGGCCGTGGCGCTCCGCCTCCGCCCGCACCGCATCCTTCTCCAGCCCGCCGAGCGGGAAGCGCAGGAAGTCGAGCTGCTCGCGGGTGGTGGCGAAGAGGAAGTAGCTCTGGTCGCGGCGGCGGTCGACGGCGCGGTGCAACTCCGCCCCCTCCGGCCCCATGGTCCGGCGCACGTAGTGGCCGGTGGCCAGCGCATCGGCACCCAGGTCGCGCGCCGTGGCCAGCAGGTCGCGGAATTTGACCGTCTGGTTGCAGCTGACGCAGGGGATCGGCGTCTCGCCGCGCAGATAGCTGTCGGCGAAGTCCTCCATCACCGACTGGCGGAAGCGGCTCTCGTAATCCAGCACGTAGTGGGGGATATCCAGGCGCTCCGCCGCCTGGCGGGCGTCATAGATATCCTGGCCGGCGCAGCAGGCGCCCTTCTTGGCAACCGCCGCCCCGTGGTCGTAGAGCTGCAGGGTGATGCCCACCACGTCGTAGCCCTCGGCGCGCAGAAGCGCCGCCGTGACCGAGGAATCGACCCCGCCGGACATGGCGACCACCACGCGGGTCGCGCCCACCGCCTTGTTGATACCGAGCGAATTCATGCTGGCGGAATATAGGCCAAGCAGGCCCCGGCGCAAGGCCGGGGCTTCGCCCAGGCGCCGGAAGCCGGCGCCGGATAAAAATTAAATGACAGATATTGAATTTTGTTATTCTCTACACATATCCCTCCATCATCGGACGGCAATCATTGAACCGGCCATCATCGAACTGGAGGTATAGGCAATGCTGACGCGTCAACTCGGACAGAACGGGCCGGCGGTCTCGGCCCTGGGGCTGGGATGCATGGGGATGTCGGACTTCTACGGCCCCGCCGACCGCAAGGAGAGCCTGGCCACCGTCGACGCCGCTCTGGAAGCCGGGATCACCCTGTTCGACACCGGCGACTTCTACGGTATGGGCCACAACGAACTGCTGCTGCGGGAAGCCCTGGCCGGCGGACGGCGCGAGCGGGTCTTCCTGGCCGTGAAGTTCGGCGCTCAGCGCACCCCCGACGGCGCCTTCATCGGCTTCGACAGCCGCCCCACGGCGGTAAAGACGGCGCTGGCCTACAGCCTACAGCGGCTGGGGACCGACTACATCGATCTCTACCAGCCGGCCCGCCAGGACCCGGCGGTGCCGATCGAGGACACCATGGGTGCCCTCGCCGAGATGGTGAAGGCCGGCTACATCCGCCACATCGGGCTTTCGGAGGTGGGCGCGGAGACCCTGCGCCGCGCCCGGACGGTGCACCCCGTCACCGCCCTGCAGATCGAGTACTCGCTGCTCAGCCGCGGTATCGAGGAAGAGATCCTGCCGACGGCCCGTGAGCTGGGCATCGGGATCACCGCCTACGGCGTGCTGTCCCGCGGTCTGCTGAGCGGCCACTGGTCGCCGGAGCGCAGCGCCGGGACCAGCGAGTTCCCCAGGGACTTCCGCAGCCACCTGCCGCGCTTCCACGGCGAGAACCTGGACCACAACCTGGCCCTGGTCGAGACCCTGCGCGGGCTCGCCTGGGAGCGCTCGGTCACCGTCGCGCAGTTGGCCATCGCCTGGGTGCTGGCGCGCGGCAACGACATCGTCCCCCTGATCGGGGCGCGCCAGCGCAAGCGGCTGGACGAGGCGCTGAGCGCCCTCGATCTGCACCTGACAGAAAGCGATCTGGCCCGTATAGAAGAAGCGGTGGGGCCGCAGGCGGCGGCTGGAGACCGCTATGCCGCCGACCAGATGGCCATCCTCGACAGCGAAAGGGCGGCAGCGCCGGGCGTATGACCGAAGCGGTACTGACAGCGGAGCGCATTCTCGACGCGGCGGAGCAGGTGCTCCGCCGCTACGGGCCGGCCAAGACCACGGTGGTCGACGTGGCCCGCGCGCTCGGCGTCAGTCACGGCACCATCTACCGCCACTTCCCCAGCAAGTCGGCCCTGCGCGAGGCCGTGGCCGCGCGCTGGCTGCACCGGGTCTCGGAACCGCTGCAGGCGGTCATTGCCGACCGCAGCCCGGCGCCGCAGCGCCTGCGCCGCTGGTTCGACACCCTGATGGGCGTCAAACGCCGCAAGGTGCTGGAGGACCCGGAGCTCTTCGCCACCTATCATGCCCTCGTCGAGGATGCCGGCACGGTGATCCAGGACCACATCGAAGACCTCGTCTCGCAAGTGGCTGGGATCATCGCCGACGGCGTCGCCGAAGGGAGCTTCAGCGTCGACGATCCACAGCAGGCCACCCGGGCGGTGTTTCAGGCAACGATCCGTTTTCACCACCCCGTCCATGCCGGGGACTGGCAGCGGCCGGGGATCGAGGACGACTTCGACGCCCTCTGGCAGCTTGTCATGGCGGGCCTGACCACCGGCGCAAATGGCCCGGCATCTAAGGGCGGGTGAGGATCTCGATCAGACGGTTCAAGGGCTGCGGCTGACGGCTGAGATCCAGGGAAACCGAGAAGTGCCCCTGCCGGCGGATAAAGAGATTCTCCGGCGGCACGGCCCAGCGCCGCGCCAGCGCCAGGCCGCCGGCAAAAGGCGTCACCGTGTCGGCCTCGCCCAGCGCCATCACAATGTGTTCCGCCGGCATCACCGGGGCGCCGCGCGGCTCCAACAGGGGGACGTAGCGGGCAAGGTCCGCATCGCTCCAGCCGGCCCGCTGCAGCGCGGAGCCGAAACCCACCGCCTGGGACAGACTGCCGCCCAGGGCGATGTCCAGCAGGTCGCCGCTGGTCGCCACCAGGATCAGCGCGTCGGGGCGCAGCCGCTCCGGCCAGGCGGCGGCGGCAACAGCCGTCAACTGGCTGGTCAGGGCACCCAGGCTGACGCCGCCGACGGCGACCCGGCCGCTGCCGCTGCGCCGCGCCCAGTCGACCAGCACCGCGACATCGGCGCCCCAGGCCGCAAAAAGCCGGCGGAACCCTTCCGGCCCAAATGCCATGGCCGGCTCGCCGCCATAGAAGCCGACGGGCCGCCGCCGGCCGTGCCAGGGCCCCTCCGGCCTGATGACCCTGAGGCCCCGCTGCGTGAGGCTCGCGGTGTGGTCGACGGTCCCCTTCCAGAAATCGAGCTCCATGCCGATGCCATGAAGGTTGATGAAGGTGGGGGCACCCTCGGCATTCTCCGGCTCGAAGACCCGCGCCCAGGCCGTATCGCCGTCGAGGCCCGGCGAGGGGAAGCGCAGCCAGCGCTCCGGCCCGAAGGGCCCGGGCACCGGATGGGAGGCCTCGACCTCCGGCAGTCCCCCTTCCCCATCGAAGGGAGCGGCGATGCAGGTGTCGGCATCGCCGCGCCGGACATCGAGATGGTCCTGATCGGGCGGCGCCGGCACCTGCCATGCCACTGCCGGGCTGCGGCCGCGGATACCCAGGAATCCGAAGCGCGCGGCCATAAGGGTGCTGGCCGAGGCGATGCGGTGCGCCTCGGCCTCGACCAGATCGCGGTCCGCCGGCCGCGAGCGGCCGAAGAAGGTCGAGCGCCAGTGATCGTCTGCCGCTCCATGGTGGTCGCGACGCCTGAGGGTCGCCGCTATGGCGCGGCGCAGGCGCTGGCCGGTCCAGCCGTCGGGAAAGCGGTCCTGCCCGACGGCCCGGGCAAAGCGATCCTCGTCCTCGCCATGCGCCAAGGCCGCCGCCCAGGCACGCGACAGGGGCAGGTACCAGCGCGCAACGAGGTGAAGCGCACAGCGGTCGTACCACGGCCGCATGACGAGGTTCCCCAGAGGGTCCCAGTCAAGCGGGTTGCGGCCGGGCATCGGCAGGTGCGAATCGGTTGTCGTCATGGCCGCGCGAGCATAGACGCTGGTCGCCCAATTCACAGGGAATTTACGCGAGGGGCCCCAGTGCCGGAGGATAGAGTGGGCCCCTGGCTCCGATCCCGAAAAGGACCGTCACCGATGCGCACCACCCTCGCTGCACTCATACTCGCGGCCGTCCTGGCTTTGGCCTCACCGCCCGTGCAGGCCGACCTGGATCCTGACCGCCTGCCGGGATGGCAGGTTCTGAAAACCGAACACAGCTACGCCGCCCTGGTGGAACGGCTCGAGACAGCCATCGCGGCCAACAAGATGGGCCTCGTCTCCCGTGCCAGCGCAACCCTGGGCGCAAAGCGCGTGCTGGAAAAGACCATCCCCGGCAACACCGTGATCGGCGTGTACCGTCCGGACTTCGCCGTGCGCATGCTGGAGGCCAGCCTCGCCGCCGGCATCGAGGCGCCGATCCGCCTTTATGTGACCGAGAACGCGGACGGCAGCGCCACGCTCAGCTACAAAACGCCGAGCGCCGTCTTCGCGCCCTATGCGGATGGCGGCGAAGCCCTTAAGACTCTGGCGGAGGAACTCGACGCGATCTTTGCGAGGATCGCCGCCGACGCAACCGGGGGCTAGGGCCGGCAACCGATACGGGGGCAGAGGTCACGGGGGCAAAGGTCACGGGGGCAAAGGTCACGGGGGCAGACATGAGCCGGGAGAAATCAGAGTCGCCAAAAGCGAAGCCGCTCGATCTGGACGGCCTCGACCTCTGGCTCGTCGAGCGGGGCATGCAGGGCCTGCCGCTCGGCGACCAGATTGCCGGGTTCTGTCAGAAAGTATTCGATAGCGGCTTTCCGATGAAGCGGGTGTCGATGGGCATGTACACGCTTCATCCCCGCTACGGTTCGCACACCTTTCTCTGGCAGCCCGGCGTGGAGGCCATCGAGCATACCCCGCAGGAACGTGCCGTTCTCAGCCGTGACGTCTACCTGAAAAGCCCGGTCCACCATATGCGCAGCCGGGGACTTCTTTCGCTGCGCCGGCGGCTCGACAGCGGCGATACGGATGAATTTGTCCTGTTCCCCAAACTGCGGGCGGAAGGGCTCGTCGACTACGCCGCCTACATCGTTCCTTACGAGTCCCGGCAGGCGGAGGCCATGCCCAAACGGACGGGCACGATCAGTGACCCATACAGTCCAGGACGGGCGCTCGATGGGATCTTCTTCTCCTGCGCCACCGACCGGCCGGAAGGCTTCGACGATGGACAACTCGGGCAGGTCATCCAGGCGCTTCCCTATCTGGCGCTGTCTGTAAAGTCGCGGCTGACCTACGACGTCGCCAGCACGGTTCTGGAGACCTATCTGGGCAAGGACGCGGGGCACCGGGTGCTGACCGGCGCGATCGAGCGCGGCACGGCCGAAGCGATCCGGGCCGTCATCTGGTTCTCCGATCTCAGGGGCTTCACCCGTCTGACCGACAGCCTTCCGCGCGACGTTCTCATGGAAACGCTCGACGACTACCTCGAGGCCATGGCAAGGCCGGTCCAGGAGAACCGGGGGCAGATCCTGAAGTTCATGGGCGACGGGCTGCTGGCGACTTTCGACCTGACCGGCCGCGACGAAGCCGCCGTCTGCAAGGAGGCCCTCACAGCCGCCGCGCAACTGCGTGACGACCTCCCTGTCTTCAACGAAGAGCGCCGGACGGCGGGCAAGCCGGTGATGGACTTCGGCCTCGCTTTGCATCTGGGCGAGGTGCTCTACGGCAACATCGGCGCCAGCGAACGCCTGGATTTCACGGTCGTCGGCCCGGCGGTCAACGAAGCCAGCCGCCTCCAGGCTCTATGCCGGCCGCTTGAGCGCAGCGTGCTGATTTCCAGCACCCTGCGCGACAGCGCCGGCGAGAGCGCGGCAGACCTCGTGTCCCTGGGTTTTCACGCACTGCGGGGTGTGCGCGAACCGCACGAGCTCTTCACCCTCGGCGCATGAATTCGGCCGCCCTGGACCTTGCGCCGCCGCTGGCCTGATGGCATCTGCGGAGCTGCAACCGGTCGTCCGCGTGCCCCAGCCGGCTGCGTAGGGACGCTGTCCAGCAGCAGCGTATGGAGCACCGGGTCGGTTCCGCCAACCGGTCCGCTGATCATCAGCGCCATAAGCTGCCGCTGCAGCTCACCCTCCGCCGGGGTGCTTCGCTGGGCCCTGGCACGGCCCGCCGCGCCCATGAGATGATTGAATATTCTTCCGATCATGTCGACAGAATTGGGTAATCTGTGTTGACAATCAAACGCGAAGACTGCGATAGCTATTGAGCTTTCTTCAATCAAAAGCCAAGGCATGCGCGCTCTTCCTTCGCTGAGAGGCATCCAGGCCTTCGAGGCCGTCGCCCGGCTGCGGACCCTGGCCGCCGCAGCGGACTTTCTCGGCATCACCCCCAGCGCCGTCAGCCACCGGGTCCGCGGCCTGGAGAAAGAGCTGGGCGTGCAGCTCCTGAAGCGGTCGCCGAAGGGCCTTTCCCTCACCGATGCGGGGCGCCGCTACCGCGGCGGCGTTGAGGATGCTTTTGCCGGACTGGCGCAGGCGACGGCCGATCTTCTGGACCGCGACACCACCCGCCCGCTGACCATCAGCCTGACGTCCGAGATCGGCATGCGCTGGCTCATGCCCCGCTTCCACCGCTTCAGGGCGCAGCACCCGGATGTCGACACGGCGATCCTCAGCACCTACCGCATCGTCGACCTGCAGGCCGGCGAGGCGGACCTGGCACTGCGCTACGGCGAGGGACAGTGGACCGACGCGGAGGTGGAACCGGTGCTGGAGTTCTCCGTCTCACCGGTCTGCACAAGCGCCTTGCAAAAGACGATCGCCGGGCTGGCGCCGGCCGAGGCGTTGGCGGGGCAGATCCTCATTCGCGACGCTTACGACGACTGGGATCTCTGGTTTGCAGCCGCCGGCATGGCGAACTTCGAGCCATCGCGCCAACTTCATTTCATGGACTATTCGATGGCGGTCACCGCCGCGCTTGCCGGCGAAGGCTTCATGCTCGGCTATTCCGGCTACGTCGACCAGGAACTCGCATCCGGCACCCTGGTCCAGCCCTTCGACCTCACGGTGCCGACGGGCAAGGGGTACCATCTGGTCTATCGCCGCGAGCGGCTTTCCGATCCCCGGGTGCGCAAGTTCAGGGACTGGGTTCTCTCCGAAACCGTCCGCGCGCCCGCACCCGGCCTTTAGCGCGCTACGCCGCAGCCTGTTTAGAGAAGCAGCCTGTTTAGAGAAGCAGTCTGTTTAGAGAAGACGACACAAGGAGCCGTTATGGCCGCAGCACCCGATCCGCTGACCCGCTTTCCCATCGCCGGAGACCGCTCCGTGGTCTTCCTCAAGGCCGTGGTCGGCAACCCGCAGATCGAGGTCGGCGACTTCACCTACTATCATGACTTCGACGATCCCGAGGATTTCGAGCGCAACGTGCGCTATCTCTTCCCCTTTGTCGGGGACCGGCTGATCATCGGGCGCTTCTGCGCCATCGCCAGCGGGGCGACCTTCATCATGAACGGCGGCAGTCACGCGACGGAGGGGCTGTCCACCTATCCCTTTTCAATCTTCGGCGGCGACTGGGCGGAGGCCGCGCCGGAGGCCTGGCCGCACCGCGGCGACACGGTGATCGGCAACGATGTCTGGATCGGCCACCGGGCAACCCTGCTGCCGGGCGTAGCCGTCGGCGACGGCGCCGTCATCGCCGCCGAAGCGGTGGTGACGCGCGACGTGCCGCCCTATGCGGTGGTGGCGGGAAATCCGGCGGAAGTGGTGCGTCTGCGCCTGCCGGAGGCCAGCATCGCGCGTCTGCTCGCCCTGCGCTGGTGGGACTGGCCGGCCGCAGCCATTGCCGCGCAGGCCAGGAACATCGTCTCTGGCAATCTGGAGGCGCTGGAAGCGGCAGCGCTGGAAATGGGCCGGTGATCCGCCGTCGGCGCCCGGCGCCGCGTCCGCGCGCCTTAGCCTTCGGTCCGCCGCCCGCTGTCGTCCTCGCTCTCCTGCGGCGGCAGCAGCGCCATATGCTGCATCCACGGCGCCCAGGCGGCCTGGGTCAGGCGCGTCCACATGAGCAAGGGGTTCGCCCAGGGATTGGACCAGGGATTGGACCAGGGATTGGACCAGGGATTCATCATGGACGCAGCGCCCAGAGACAGAAGCGGAAAGCTGCCCTGCTTTGCCAGATGATCGGCAAAGGCCGCGAGCGACGGCACGGCGGTCATCCGGAGCGTGATGGTCTCGGCGTTCTCCTCCGGCAGGTCTTGCCGCGTGATCTCCACGTCCAGATGCGGCAGCTTGGCCGTTATCTTGGTCTCTTCCATCGTATCATCCTCAGGGAAGGGTCAGGCCGGCCCTAGCCGAGCATGTTGTTCACTTCCTTGGGCAGTTCCACCTCGAGCCCGTCGAGCTCGTCGCTCATGACGATCTGGCAGCCGAGGCGCGAGGTGGGCTTCAGGCCGAAGGCGAGATCCAGCATGTCCTCTTCGTCTTCAGACGGTTCACCCAGCTTACCGTACCACCCGTCTTCGACGATGACGTGGCAGGTGGCGCAGGCCAGCGAACCCTCGCAGGCCCCTTCTATATCGACATCAAAGCGATGGGCGATCTCCATCACCGACAGGCCGTTGGGGGCGTCGACCTCCTTGCGGTTACCGTCCTTTTCGATGAACACCAACTTCGGCATAAAACCCTGCTCCCATTCTGCAAATCACAATGCACGCCGGCCGGGCCCCGCGGCTACTCCGCGGCCTGGCTGCCCGCAGCGCGCAGGGCGCGTACCTTGCTCACCAGTTCCTCGATCGCCACATCGATCTCCGCTTCTGTGGTGAAGCGTCCGATCCCGATCCGCAAGGACGCGCGCGACAGTTTCTCCGGCAGGCCCAGGGCCTGCAGCACATAGGACGGCTCGACCGAGGCCGAGGTACAGGCCGACCCGGTCGAGACAGCAAGCCGCGGTGTCGCCCGCATCAGAGCTTCCGCATCCACGCCCTCAAAAGCCAGACTGAGGTTGCCGGCGATGCGCTGCTCGGCATGGCCGTTGACCTGCACGCCATCCAGGCGGCGTCTAATGCCTTCTAAGAGCCGGTCCTTCAAGCGCGAAATCCGGGCCGTCTCCTCCGCCATTTCCGCAGCCGCCAGACGCGCCGTCACGCCCAAGCCGACACAGAGCGGCGTGGGCAGAGTGCCGGAGCGCAGGCCCCGTTCCTGGCCGCCGCCGTCGATCAGCGGCTCCAGGCGGACCCGCGGGCGGCGGCGCACGTAGAGCGCGCCGATGCCCTTGGGGCCGTAGACCTTGTGGCCGGAAATGCTGAGCAGATCGATCCCGGCGGCGGTCACGTCCAGCGGGATCTTGCCGACCGCCTGGGCCGCGTCGCAGTGGAAATAGGCACCCTTCTCGCGGCAGATGGCGGCGATCTCCGCCAGCGGCTGGATCACGCCGATCTCGTTGTTCACCGCCATGACGGAGACAACGGCCGTCTCCTCGGTGATCGTCTCCCGCAGCAGGTCGAGGTCGATCAGGCCGTCGGGCCGGACCGGAAGAACGGTGAGCCGGTGGCCCTCGCGCTCCATCTGGCGGCAGCTCTCCAGAACGCACTTGTGCTCTGTCGTGCAGGTCACCACCTGCGGGCGCCGCTCACGGTGGAAGCGGGCCGCGCCCTTGATGGCCAGGTTGTTGGACTCGGTGGCCCCGGAGGTGAAGACGATTTCACGCGCCGAAGCGCCGATCAGCGCCGCCACCTCGGTGCGCGCCTGCTCGACGGCTTCCTCGGCATCCCAGCCATAAGCATGGCCGGTCGAGTGCGGGTTGCCGAAACGCTCGGTGAAGAACGGCAGCATGGCCTCGACCACCCGCGGGTCGGTGGGCGTGGTCGCCTGATTGTCGAGATAGACAGGCTGCACCGAACGGTTGGGTCGCTCTGCCCCGGTCTCCTGCTCGCTGGTCTTCTGCTGCTCTGCCATGCGCTTCTTCTCTATGCCGCCTGGCTGCGGCGGTAAAGATCGCCCCAGGCGGCCAGAAAGCGGTCGACCTCGGCCTCCGTGCTCTGCCAGCCGAGGCTGACGCGAATGGCGGAGGCCGCCTCGGCCGCACTCGCGCCCATGGCGATCAGAACGTGGGAAGGCTGCACCTTGCCGGAGGAGCAGGCCGCCCCGGCACTGACCGCGACCCCGGCAAGATCGAGGGCCATGATCTGGGTCTCCGCCGACAAACCCGCGACGGCAAGGCAGCTCGTGTTCGCGAGGCGCTCCGCCTCGGCACCGAAGACAATGGTGTCGGGCGCAAGGGCGCGGACGCCCGCTTCCAGGCGGTCGCGCAGGGCCTCGACTTCGGCAAACCCCGGCAGGTCGCGCCCGGCCGCTGTGGCCGCTGCACCGAAGCCGGCGATGCCCGGAAGGTTCTCGGTTCCCGCCCGGCGCCTGCGCTCCTGCCCGCCGCCGCGCAGCAGCGGCGCCAGGGGAAGATCGTCGCGGCAAATGAGAGCCCCCGCCCCCGGCGGCCCGCCCAGCTTGTGAGCGGAAAGCGTCAGGCAGTCGACGCCGAGCCGGCGCATGTCCAGCGGCAGCTTACCGGCGGCCTGCACGGCATCGCAATGCACCCGGGCACCGGCTGCCCGTGCCAGGTCCACCACCGCCTCGATGGGCTGAAGGACACCGGTTTCGTTGTTGGCCAGCATCACGGAAACAACAGCGCCCTGCGGCGCCTCCGCCAGCGCAGTTTCCAGCGCGGCGAGGTCGACGCGGCCATCGGGGCAAAGCGGCAGGCGGTGTGCCTCCGGAACGGCCTGCAAAACGGAATCATGCTCGCCGGCGGAAACGAACACCGAGCTGCCGAGTCCCTTTAGCGCCGTGTTATTGGCCTCCGTCCCGCCGGAGGTAAAGACCACCCAGCCCGGTTCGGCGCCCGCCAGCCGGGCCACCTGCTCCCGGGCGCGCTCGACAACTGCGCGGGCGCGGCGGCCGGCGCTGTGCACCGAGGAAGGGTTGCCCGGCGCCGCCAGGGCCTCGGTCATGGCGGTGAGGGCCTCGGGCCGCAGCGGCGCGGTGGCGTTGTAGTCCAGGTAGGCAGTCATAAGCTTCTGTATCGGGGTCTACTGTGCCGGGATACCCGTGTCGGTGCGGCCGCCGGGCGACGCAGACGCAGGGTCACTCTCCCGCTTCGACCAGCAGGGGAGAGACGTCTTCGGCGCCGCAGCTGCCGGGCATCACACCGCTGGTGCCCAGGATGCGCCGGGCGATGACATCTTCCACCGTCACCGAAGAGAGGTAGAGATAGATCTGGTTGCCGAGTTCCTCCCAGAGATCGTGGGTCTGACAGCGGCTCTGGTTGCCGCGGCAGCCGATCGGCTGGCCCGGCATGCAGCGCGTGGCTCTGATCGGTTCGTCGACGGAAAGGATGATGTCGGAGATCCGGGTGTCGCCGGCCTTGTGCGCCAGCAGGTAGCCGCCGCCGGGCCCGCGCACAGACTTCACGAGGCCGCCACGGCGCAGCTTGGCGAAGAGCTGCTCCAGGTAGGAGAGCGAGATCTCCTGGCGTTCGGCGATATCGGCCAACGCCACCGGCTTGCCCTCGGCATGGGTCGCGAGGTCGCACATCGCCATCACTGCATAGCGGCCCTTGGTGCTCAGTTTCACGTCTGCCTTCCTTTCGTTGGCCCTTTATCGTGCCAGGGCGTCAGCACTTGCCTTCGGCGGTCTCTGAGGTCTCGTCATCGCGTTCGTCGCCGGCGCCGGCAGGCTCGCGTCCATTGCCGGTATCCGCGCCGCCACCTTCGAGGGCGTTCACCCTTGCGCGGAGGCTCTGCACTTCGTCCAGCAGCCCATCGAGGGCGCGGGCGACCGGATCGGGAATGTTGCCGGTGGGCGTTCCGTAAGCCACGAAGGGGGCCTTGGCCGGCTCGGGCGCTTTTTGGGTCTGCACCGCCCGTGCGGGAATGCCGACCACGGTGGCGCAGTCCGCCACGTCTTTCGTGACCACGGCGTTGGCGCCCACCCGGGCGCAGCGGCCGACCGTGATGGGCCCCAGAACCTGCGCGCCCGAACCCACGATCACGCCGTCGAGGAGGGTGGGATGGCGCTTGGTGTTGCGCTGGCTGTCGCTGTCCACGCTGGGCGACACGCCGCCCAGGGTGACGCCCTGATAGAGGGTCACGTCTTCGCCGATCTCGGCTGTCTCCCCGACGACGACGCCCATGCCGTGGTCGATGAAGAAACGGTCACCGATGGTGGCCCCCGGATGGATCTCGATGCCGGTCAGGATGCGCCCGACCGCAGAGATCCAGCGGCCGATCAGGTGCCAGCCCCGCCGCCAGCAGGCGCTGGAAAGGCGATAGAGCATGATAGCCTGGAATCCTGGGTAGCAGAGCACCACCTCAAGGCGCGAACGCGCCGCCGGATCGCGCTGCATCGTCGCATCGATTTCGGACCTGAGAGACTTGAACATGGCTTTGCCCATCGTGCTATGATCGCGGCCCTTTGCCGCCTCGTGCGGACTGGTGGGCAGATGATGCGCCGATCCGACCAGATGCTGCAATAACCGGGAACATAATAAGCCTGAGTAAATTGGTCAAGTATTGACCCGGAAGGAAATCAACGAATCGCAACGGATATTGCAGTCTGTTGGGGTTCAGGACGATGAATACCCGATGCGCTAGGAAGGTTATCCGCACGTCCCCCGGACCCGCCACGACAGCTTTACCGCCACGCGAACGACCGAGCCGCCGTACCCTGCGGCGTGCCGAGTGAGAAGATAGGGAATCAGAGGTCTATGCCTGACGTGATCTTCAACGGGCCTGAGGGCCGTCTTGAAGGACGCTACCACCACAGCAAGCAGGCCAATGCGCCGATCGCGCTCATGCTGCACCCCCACCCCCAGCACGGGGGGACCATGAACAACAAGGTGGTCTACACCCTGTTCCACGCCTATGTGCGTCAAGGCTTCTCGGTTCTGCGCTTCAACTTCCGCGGCGTCGGGCGGTCGCAGGGCAGCTTCGACCGGGGCGAGGGCGAGCTTTCCGATGCGGCATCAGCCCTTGATTGGCTGCAAAGCTACAACCAGGGCGCCGCGGCCTGCTGGATCGCCGGCTTCTCCTTCGGCGCCTGGATCGGCATGCAGCTCCTCATGCGCCGGCCGGAGATCAGCAGCTTCGTCTCCGTCGCCCCGCCGGCCAACATGTACGACTTCAGCTTTCTGGCGCCCTGCCCCTCCTCCGGCCTGATCGTTCAGGGCGACAAGGACGACGTCGTGCCGGAGACTGCGGTTTCCAAGCTGGTGACCAAGCTGTCGTCGCAGCGCGGCATCGCCATCGACTACCGCGTCGTGCCGGGCGCAGGCCACTATTTCCAGGACGAGATGGAAGTGCTGGAAGGCCACGTCAACGACTACCTCAGCAAAGCCATGGCCGCCGACGAAACCAAGTCCGCCGCCCGCTAGCCGCCCTCTTTTTCCTGTCCGGGCCCGGCGCCGTCAGGCGGCCCTATCTGACGCTGCCGCCGTCAGGCGGCCCTATCTGACGCTGCCGCCGTCAGGCGGCCCTGTGTGGCGCTGCCGCCGTCAGACGGCGATGTGCAGCGCACCGCCGCTGGCTGGTTCGCTGACACCGGTCGTGCCCGGCACCGTCAGCGGCAGACCCTCCAGCGAACGCAGGGCCAGATAGGCGAAGGCCTGGGCCTCCAGCACATCGCCCTGCCAGCCCACCGCCTCGACCGGATCGACGGCGGTCTCAAGCCGTTCGGACAAGGCGGCCATCAGGGTCGGATTGTGGCGCCCTCCGCCGGTGATCAGCCAGCGTCCGACCGGCTGCGGAAACCACTCCCTGGAGGCGGCAATGGACGCGGCGGTAAAGGCCGTCAGGGTCGCCGCCCCGTCCTGCAGCGACAGACCCTTTGCCGGCGCTGTCGAGAAGTCGTCGCGGTCCAGCGACTTCGGCGGCCGGCGGCCGAAGTAAGGGTTGTCCATGAGCGCAGCCAGAACCGCTTCGTCCGTCCGGCCCGCCCCGGCCAGCGCACCGTCGCGGTCCAGCGGTTCCCCGAGATGGGCTTCGACCCAGTCGTTGATGAGGGCGTTTCCCGGCCCGGTATCGAAGGCCAGCACCCGCGCTCCGTTAACCTGGGCTCTGCTTGATGGCTCGTCATCCGCTGCCGGGGTGCCGGCGCCGATCCAGGTGACATTGCCGACGCCGCCGATGTTCACCACCGCCAGCGGACGCGGCAATCCTGCCGCCAGGGCTGCCTGATAAAGCGGCGCAAGCGGCGCCCCCTCGCCACCCAGGGCGACGTCCCGGCTGCGCATGTCGGAGACCACGTCAATGCCGGTTTCCTCCGCCAAAAGAGCCCCGTCCCCGATCTGCCAGGTTCTGCCTTCCTCTGGGCGGTGCAGGATGGTGTGGCCGTGAAAGCCGATGACCCGCACGTCCCGCGGTGCCAGACCGGCCTGCCTCAGCAGTGCCCGCACCGCCTCGGCATGCTTCAGCGTCAGCGCCCGCTCGACCTCCGCCACCGGGCCCTGCCCGCCGAGGACGGCGCGCAGACTGCGGCGCATTGCGGCATCGTAGGGCCAGGACGAGGACGGCCCGCCGGTCACGGCGACACGGCCATCGCTGCGGATCAGCGCGGCATCGATCCCGTCCAGAGAGGTCCCGCTCATCAGGCCCAGGGCCCAGGGAAGATCGGTGGTGGCAGCCATGTCTCGGGAATCCTCGTTCTCGTGCAACTCGGCGGCTACGCAATTCAGCTCTGCGCCGCGGGTAAATTGTGAAACCGCCCTGATTGTGTTAAATGCCTGCGCCCGCGGCAAGGCCACGCGGCACTCTAGAGCCGAAACCGTAACGATCCCGATAACGCCAAGACCCTGGTTAGCACCCAAAACTCTGGTTAACACAATGACGGCGCCCCGTTCCGACTTTCTCAGCGTTCTTCAGGAACGCGGCTTCATCCACCAGTGCACCGATATGGAAGCGCTCGACCAGCGCGCGCTGGAGGGGCCCATCGCCGCCTATATCGGCTTCGATGCCACCTCCGACAGCCTGCATGTCGGCTCGCTGGTTCAGATCATGATGCTGCGCTGGCTGCAGAAGACCGGCCACCGGCCGATCGTGCTCATGGGCGGGGGCACCACCAAGGTGGGCGACCCTTCTGGCAAGGACGAGTCACGCCAGTTGCTGAGTGCTGCGCAGATCGATGCCAACATCGCCGGTATCCGCCGCGCCTTCGAGAACCTGCTGAGCTTCGACGATGGTGCGACCGGGGCGGCCATGGTCAACAACGCGGACTGGCTGGACCGGCTGCAGTACATCGACTTCCTGCGCGACATCGGCCCGCACTTCACCATCAACCGCATGCTCACCTTCGACAGCGTCAGGCTGCGCCTCGATCGCGAGCAGCCGCTGACCTTCCTGGAGTTCAACTACATGATCCTCCAGGCCTACGACTTCCTGGAGCTGAGCCGGCGCCACGACTGCGCACTGCAGATGGGCGGCTCCGACCAGTGGGGCAACATCGTCAACGGCGTGGAGCTTGGCCGGCGCATCGACCAGCGCGCCCTCTTCGGGCTGACCACGCCGCTGATCACCACGGCCTCGGGCGCCAAGATGGGCAAGACGGCCGCCGGGGCAATATGGCTGAACGAAGACCGTCTCTCGCACTACGACTACTGGCAGTACTGGCGCAACACCGAGGACGGCGACGTCGGCCGTTTCCTGCGGCTCTTTACCGAGCTGCCGCTGGAGGAGATCGCGCGCCTGGAAGCGCTCGCGGGCTCGGAGATCAACGAAGCCAAGAAGATCCTCGCCGACGCGGCCACCACGCTTTGCCGCGGCGGCGCGGCAGCGGCCGAGGCGGCGGAAACCGCGCGCCAGACCTTCGAGGAAGGACGCAGTGCGGAAGGCCTGCCCTCCATCGAGGTGCCCCAGGGCGAGCTCAGCGACGGCGTGCCGGCCTACGAGCTGCTGCGCCGGGCCGGCCTTGCCAACAGCAACGGCGAAGCGCGGCGGCTGATCAAGGGCGGCGGCGGCCGGCTGAACGACGTTCCCATCCGGGACGAGTTGCAGAACGTCAGCCTGGCGGACCGCAACGACGAGGGTGTGATCAAGCTCTCGGCGGGCAAGAAGCGGCACGTTCTGCTGCGCGTGATCTAGTCCGACGCCCCGCTAGCGGTCGATGCGCTCCGGGACGGCCTGGAAGTCGTCGGACCGCGGCCCGGCGTTGAAGATGTTGCGCAGAAATCCGGGGGTCAGAGCGGACAGGGGATTTACGCTGACCTCAGGGTCTTCTACGCGGCCCTTGACCCCATAGACAACGGCAATCAGCCCTTCGCCCTCGCCGCCCGTCAGCAACGGCCCGAGTAGGGGAATGTTGCCGATGAAGCTGTTCACCGAGTAGGCCGGCACGACCGTGCCGGTGAGATCGATGACATCGTTGTCGAAGTCGATCTGGCCCTTCGACGTCAGGCCCAAGGCCGGGCCGTAGATGCGCATGAGTTCCGTGGTCGCGACGCCGTCGTCCAGGATGAACTCGCCGTCCATGCCGTCAAAGCCGATGCCGTCGCCGCGCAGAATATCCAGAACGCCGGTGAAGGAGGCGACGGTCAGCAGCTTGGCCAGAGCCGGCGCCTTTACCATCACGAAATCGCGCGCCACCACCTTGGCGCTGATCGGGTGTGTCGGCGTCGGCCCGGCGCTTGAGCCGATGATCCGGATGCTGCCGCCGACGATGGTGTCGGTGATGTTGGTCGCCCTCAGAAGCGCACCCAGATCGTCGCTGCGGGCCAGCAGGCGCAGACCGTTGCTGGAGGCATCCGGCGCCAGGGAAAACTGAAGGTAGCGCCGGTCCAGGGTGACGGGCGGCTCTGCCGGATCGGCGCCATCCTGATCCCCGGCCTGCTCGCCGGGCGGCTCCTCCGGTGCATCGCGTGGCGACCAGTACTGCTCCGGAATACTGCCGGAGAGGCGGATGGTCTCCCAGCCCCCGCGGCTCCGCACCAGTTCCAGATTCACCTGCTCCAGGCGGCGATCGTCGAAGAAGTACAAACGCTCCAGGTTCGGGGCACGCACCGAGAGAGGAACGAACTCCCGTGGGCTCTCCACGGCAGCGGCGGCGTCAGGCGCCTGCCCGGCTTCGCCGGCCGCCTGGGGCGTATCGGCCGCGTCGTCCTCTTCGACAAAGGGCTGCACGTCCAGCACGCCGTTTTCGACCTCAACGGCAATGCTGCCGTCCGCCTGCTCGAAGACAACGTTCTGAAGGTCCGTGCGGCCGAAGGCGAGGCGATCGAAACGCGCCCAAGCGACGCCTTGCCGATCGGGACCGGGCCGCGCCTGGCCGCGCGCGACCAGATCGCCGGCCTGCAGAACCACCTTGCGAAAAGCGACAGGTCCGCGGTCGTCCAGCGGGATCTCCAGGCGCAGGCTTGCCTCCACCCCGGGATCCTTGCTCCAAGAGATCTCCGGCAGCGCCATGGTCGTATCGGAAAGGTCCGCCGCAACTTCGAGCGTCCACAGCCCCTCTACGGCGGATACCACCGAGACATTGGCGGAGAGTGGGCCCACCACGACGTCGCCGATGTCCAGCCCGAAACGCTTGCGCTCCTCATCCAGGATGCGGGGAATCTCGGCTTCCAACACCGTGCGCACCTGGGGGTCCTCCAGGAAGCTTTCTTTCCAGCGCATGCTCACAGGCACGCCGCCGAGCTTCAGCGGTCCTGCGATCTCCATGCCATTGGAATCGAGCTGAAGACTGAGACGGCCATCGGTCATATCCTCGCCGAGCAACACGTTGCGCAGGGCACCGTCCGTGATACTGGCGTCAACCTGAAGGGCGACATCGTCAAAGGAGAGTGCCTTGGCGAGCGGGAACTGGAAGCCCAGGTCGGCCGAGAAGGTGCCGCCGCTGCCTTCCGCCGACATGTCGAGCTTCGAAAGCAGCGCGAGGCGCGGATGATCGACGATGGCCAGGGCATCGGCCACAGCGCCCGCCGCCTTGGTCTCGATGGAAAGCCGCTCATAGATGCCGCGCTGCGGATCGGCCTTGCCGAGTTCGGTGATCTCTACGGTCGACTGACCCACGGCAAGTGACAACAGCGAACCAGAAGCGACGGCAAAGCGCAGGCTCTCCGCATCGAAGGTGGCCGTGCCCGCGATGCTCTCGATCGGTGGAAGCGGCCGGAGATAGTGAACCGTCAGATCCCGGTACTGCAGATCGCCGTTGAGACTGACCAAGTCCGCCGCGGCGAAATCGCCGTCGGGAACCTGGATCTCGACCTTCGCCGTTGCACTGCTCACCCTGCCGGCGGTCACGTTCTCGGTCACCCAGGGCCGCGCACCGTCGGCCACCGACTCGGGCCAGTAGCGCGGAAGGTCGGCCAGCGGCACATCCTCCAGCTTGGCCTCGGCATCGATGAGCCAGTCGCCGCCGGTTTGCGGCTCGTAATCGAAAACGCCCGAAAGCGAGAGAACGGGACCGGCCTCGTCCTCGCTGCCCAGGCTCACCCGCGCCTCGTCCAGATCGAAGCGCTGGCCGGCGTCGTCGTAGCGCCCGCGCATGGTCAGGTCGCGCACCGGCAGCGGCTCCATCTCGATGCCCGGAATTTTCAGGCTGCCCGCCAGGCCGCGGATCTCGAAGCCGGTCTGACCGAGCGTGCCGTCCAGAGAGACGGAGGTCGCAACGGACCCGCTGATGCGCGACGTCACCCCGCCCACCGGAGCCAGGATCGGCAGCACGGCCGCCATGGACTCCAGGCTGATGTCCGAGAAGCCCGCTGCGAAGTCGACCACCTGGTCGCGCTTGTCGAACAGGAAGGCGGCATCGAGAGTGGCCGGATCCCGGTTGCCGACGAACCCCAGCCGGATGTCCCCGGCAAGCCCGACGATATCCCGCCGCAGCGAGATGTCAGCCGCAGGCGCCGCCCAGGAGATTCCGAGCAGGTCGTCACGCACGAAGATCTGGCCGTCGCGGATCCGGACTTCGTTGAGGAAGGAGAGCGGATTGTCCGGGCTGCGGTCCGCCAGGAGTTCTTGAATGATCCCGCCGAGCACGATGGCCTCGTCATCGCCTGCCGACCCGGGCCCGGCGTCGGTGACCAGATCCCCCACTTCGCCCTGCGTGCCGTCCGGCAGTTCGAGGGTGCCGGCATCGCCGCCGAAGCTGATCCCCCCCTCCGCCGAACGCAGCAGGCGGATTCGCGGTGCGATGATTTCGATCTGCCGTGGCGCCACCGTCCCCTGCAGCATGGCGCTGCTGCTCAGTTCGAAGGCCACCTCCGGCAGCGAGGCGATACGCCGCCCGTCCGGGTCCCGCACGGCGATGTCGGCCGCATGCAGGACAAGATCCCTAGAACGGTCCTCCCAGACCAGGAAGGTCTCGCCGATCTCGATCGTGTTGCCGCCCGCCTCGCTGAAAGCACGCTCGAGGTAAGGGGTGAGAAAGCCTGTCTGGACCGGCCCCTCGGACAGCCGCCAGACCGCGACCGCAACGATCAGCACCGCTGCGGCGATGACGCCGCCGCACAACTCGACGCAGAGCCGCATGGTCCGCCCGCGGCGCGACGGCCGCCGCCCGGCCGGCTTCCCGGGGTCCTGCATCTTGCTCGCCGCCGCGGATTCGGCGCGGCCCGCGGACTCGGGCTCCGCCGCCGGCCCTTGACCGGCGGGACCGCTTTCCGCAGTCTGATCGCTTAGCGAGCGTTGTGAGATGGTTAAACTCCCTTATCTGCCAGAGCCATCGGCTCTGCCTGGCGCCCTGCAGCCCTCACTGGGCGAGGCATGGCTCGAGAGATGGCGCGCGCAGATGGAAGCCTCTGCGGATCTCGCCCACCAGGACTTCCTCAGCCAACTTGATCAGGCCCCCGGCGGTGCGCGCCTGCTCGAATCCGTGTTCGCAAACTCGCCATTCCTCAGCCAATGCCTTACCGCTGATATCGGGCTGCTACCGGATGTTTTAAACCATGGGCCGCACTGGGTCCTCAGGAAAGCGCTAGAGGACCTCAAAAGCAAGGCCGCAGGCTGCGCCGATCAAGCGGAATTGATGGTGATTCTCCGGCGGCAACGGCGCCGGGTCGCCTTTGCCGTGGCCTATGCCGACATCGCCGGCTTCTGGGACGTCGAAACGGTTACCCAGGCGCTTTCCGACCTCGCCGATACCGCGATCGATGCCGCCCTCTGCGGCCTGTTGGGCCTGGCCATCCAGCGCGGCGAGCTGGAGATCGCAGAACCTGGCCCGGGGGAACGGGGGGAAGCCCTGACCGCCAACTGCGGCCTGGCGGTCCTCGGCATGGGCAAACTCGGCGCCCGGGAGCTCAACTACTCCTCCGACATCGATCTGATCGTCATCTTCGATCCTGAGAAGATCGACTACCACCACAGCCGCGGCGTTCAGCAGGGCATGGTGCGCCTGACCCGCGACCTGCTGCGCGCTCTCGACGAGCGCACCGCCGAGGGCTTCGTGTTCCGCACCGATCTGCGCCTGCGGCCCGATCCGGGGGCCATGCCCCTGGCGATCCGCATCAACGCAGCGCTGACCTATTACGAGAGCATGGGCCAGAACTGGGAACGCGCTGCGATGATCAAGGCCCGGCCGGTGGCCGGCGATATCGCACTCGGCGACCGCTTTCTGGCCGAGCTGCGCCCCTTTGTCTGGCGCAAACACCTGGATTTCTGGGCCATTCAGGACGTGCATTCGATCAAGCGGCAGATCAATGCCCACAAGGGCGGCTCGGTGATCGCGGTCAACGGCCACAACGTGAAACTGGGCCGCGGCGGCATTCGCGAAATCGAGTTCTTTGCCCAGACCCAGCAGCTCATCTGGGGCGGTCGCGAGCCCGGCCTGCGGACCCCGCGGACCACGGAGGCCCTGGCGGCCCTGGCAGAGCGCGGGCATGTAGGGCCGGGGACCGCCGAGGCACTCTGCGAAGCCTATGCCTTCCTGCGCCGGCTCGAACACCGCCTGCAGATGGTGGAGGATCAGCAGACCCACACCATCCCCCAGGACGACGAGGCCGTTGACCGGCTGGCGGTCTTTCTCGGGTATCCGGAGCCCGGGCAGTTCCGCGACGATCTCCTGGCGCGGCTGCGGCTGGTGGAGGATCACTACGCCCACCTTTTCGAGGAGTCACCCTCGCTGTCCGGCCCGGGCAATCTGGTCTTCACCGGTGGCGAAGCCGACCCGGAGACCCTGGCGACCCTGAAGGGCCTGGGCTTCGAAGACCCCGGGCGGGTCTGGAGCGTGGTCAGCGGCTGGCACCACGGACGCTACCGGGCGGTCCGCTCGACGCGCAGCCGCCAGCTGCTGACTGAACTGGTGCCGACGGTCCTGGACCTCCTGGCCAAGACCCGCGAACCCGATCAGGCGCTGGTGAAGTTTGACAGCTTCCTTGCCGGCCTGCCCGCCGGGGTGCAGATCTTCTCGCTGCTGGGCAACAATCCGCGGCTTCTGGAACTGGTCGCCGAGGTCATGGGCTCGGCTCCGATGCTGGCCGACCGGCTGGCCCGGCACCCCTCTCTTCTGGAAGCCGTCCTGGCCGGCGACTTCTTCGATCCGCTTCCCGACGCCGAGACCCTGGACCACGAACTGCGCGAAGCGCTGACCGATGCACAGGACCTGCAGGACGTGCTGGACATGACCCGGCGTTGGGCCAATGACCGGCGGTTCCAGGTAGGTGTCCACATTCTCAGGCACAAGGGCACGGTCGACGACAACGGGCGCGCCCTCAGTGACATCGCAGGCGCGGCCCTGAGGGCGCTCTATCGGCCGGTCATGGACGACCTGGCCCGCAACCACGGCTATCTGGCAGGCTCCAGCCTTGCGGTGATCGCGATGGGCAAGATGGGCGGGCGGGAAATGACCGTCTCCTCCGACCTCGACCTCATCCTGCTCTACGAACTGCCGCCGGAGGATGGTCAGTCGGACGGGCCCAAGGCCCTGGATCCGCCGCGCTACTATGCGCGGCTGGCCCAGCGGCTGATCAACGCGGTGACGGCACAGACGGCCGAGGGCACGCTCTATGAGATCGACATGCGGCTGCGCCCCTCCGGCAATGCGGGACCGATCGCGACTTCGCTGTCCGGCTTCAGGCGCTACTACGCCGAGCAGGCCTGGACCTGGGAGCATATGGCCCTGACGCGGGCCCGCGTGGTGGCGGGGCCGGAGGACTTCTGCCAGAAGGTGACGGCGAGCCTGCACCACATCCTGACCCGCCCGCGCGACCCGGAGACACTGCTGGCCGATGTGGCGGCGATGCGCCGGCGCCTGCACAAGGAACACCCGGCAAAGTCCATCTGGAGCGTCAAGTACGCCGCCGGCGGCCTGATAGACGCCGAGTTCCTGGCCCAGTACCTGCAACTGAGAGAAGCAGCCCGGCATCCCCAGGTGCTGGCAACCGCGACCCAGCAGGCCTTTGCCAACCTGGCCGGGGCGGGCGTGCTGGACGCCGGGCTCGCAGCGCAGCTGATCGAAGCGACCCGCTTTCTGCGCCAGGTGCAGGAGGCCTTGCGCCTGACCGTGGGGCCGGCTTTCGATGCCGACAGCCTTTCCCCGGCCCTGCAGGACGCCCTGGCCGCCAGCGCCGGGACGGACTCCTTCGCAGCCTTGCGCGAGCGCCTTGTGACGACGCTCTCCTGGTTGCACCAGGTCTTCGTCGAGACCATCGATCATCCCGCCCCCCCGGCCCTGAAAGAGCCGGATCGGGCGGTCGTTCCCTGAGGACCAAACCAGGATCGGCCTTTACATGGCAGGCCTTGATCTTGCGGTTGATCGCACGATCTTTAGGCGTCGGGAAGATGCAATCGGTCGGACCCGAGCTCAGGCAAAACTCAGGAGGATTCTGCGAATGGTCGAAGTCGGAAAGAAGGCGCCAAACTTCAAGATGTCCACGGATGGCGGCGGCAGCATCGCGCTGAAGGACCTGAAGGACCAGAAGGTCGTGCTCTACTTCTATCCCAAGGACGATACGCCGGGCTGCACCAAGGAGGCCTGCGGATTTCGCGACGCCTTGCCGGACTTCTCGAAAGTCGATGCCGTCGTCATTGGCGTCTCCAAGGACAGCGTGGCCAAGCACGACAAGTTCAAGGCCAAGCACGATCTGCCCTTCACCCTCGCCTCCGACGAAGACGGCAGCGTCTGCGAGGCCTACGGCACCTGGGTCGAGAAGTCGATGTACGGGAAGAAGTATATGGGTATCGAGCGCGCCACCTTCCTGATCGACGAGAAAGGCGTTGTCCGCGGCGAATGGCGCAAGGTCAAAGTGCCGGGCCACGTCGATGCGGTGCTGGAGGCGGCGCAAGCGCTCTGACCGCCGGGCTCACGGGCGCCGGAGGATGTTTGCAAGGCCGTTGCCGACGGGCCGGTGTCGAGCTATCGATGGGACCTATGCCCCTGCCCATCTCAAAGGACGCCTAGCCTGATGAGTACGCTCACGGCCCGCGCGGTCGCCGTGCTGACGGATGCCGATCCCGCCGGCAAGGCGAAGCGCGCGCATGCAATGGCCGCGGACTGGGCACAGGGGCGCATCGGCAGCCTAGGCGACACCCGCCCGCCGACGCGTCCGGCACGCCCGGAGAGACCGCAGTTGAAGCGCCCCGGCGACATGCCCAAGCGCAAGATCAACCGCGGCACCGCCGGGCGATTCGCGCTGCTGCACGCCCTTGCCCATATCGAGCTGAACGCCATCGACCTGGCCTGCGACATTCTCGCCCGTTTCCCCGAGCAAGGCCTGCCCAATGCCTTCCATGACGACTGGCTGCGGGTCGCCGAGGAAGAGGCGAAGCATTTCCTGCTGCTCGAGGAGCGGCTGGGAGAACTGGGCGGCTCCTACGGCGATCTGCCCGCGCACGACGGCCTCTGGCAGGCCGCCGAAGACACCGCCGGCGACCTGCTCGCACGCCTTGCCGTGGTGCCTCTGGTGCTGGAGGCGCGCGGCCTGGATGTGACCCCTGCCATGATCGCCAAGCTGAAGGCCGTCGACGACCATCGCAGCGCCGGGGTGCTGGAGATCATCTACCGCGACGAAGTGGGCCACGTCGCCATCGGCAAGCGCTGGTTCGATCATCTCTGCCAGCGCGACGGCGCCGATCCCCGCCGGACCTGGCAGGACCTGGTCCGCCGGCACTTCAAGGGCCAGTTGAAGCCGCCCTTCAACGAGGACGCGCGCCGGCAGGCCAACCTGCCGCCCGATTTCTACACCGCACTGGCGGACCTCTAGCGCCCCTGGCGCTCCCCCCAAATCTGCATGACAGACCTGCCGGGGCTGCGTTTGACCGCGGAAGCCGAACCGGCTAGGGCTGGCAGGGTCATGGCAAGCGAAGACAGCAAGGCGCAGCCGGCCCCCCGGCTGCTGGGGCTCAGCGAACGGCAGCTGGCCTTCGTCCTGCTGTTCATCGCCCCGGCGCTCTTCGCCTCCAACATGCTGACGGCACGGGCCACCCACGACCTTTTCCCGCCCGTCGCCCTCGCCTTCTGGCGCTGGACCTGCACCCTGGCGCTGCTGATGCCGTTTACCGCCGCAGCGCTGTGGCAGCATCGCGCCGCCATCCTGCGGGAGTGGCGGGACCTGTTGATCCTCGGCGCCCTCGGCATGGGCGTCTGCGGGGCCTTCGTCTATATCGCCGCCGACACCACGACCGCCACCAACATCGGCCTGATCTACGCTGCCTCCCCGATCCTCATCGTCCTGATTGCGCGCTTCGTCTATGGCGAACGCGTGTCGCCGCTGCAGGCCCTCGGGATCGCGCTCTCGCTGACCGGAGTTCTGGCGATCATCGGCCGCGGCGATCTGAGCGTTCTGGCCAATCTCGAGTTCTCGCCCGGCGACCTCTGGACCCTGGCAGCGATGACCGCCTGGGCGGTGTACTCGGTGATGCTGCGCCACCGGCCCTCGGCCCTGCCGCTGATGGCGCGCTTCGCGGCGATCAGCGGCGGCGGGATCCTCATTCTGCTGCCGTTCACGGTCGCCGAAGGTCTCTCCGGCGACCTGCCGCCGCTCACGACCACCAGCTTTCTCATCGTCGCCTTCCTGGCGGTCTTCGCCTCCTTCGGCGCCTATCAGGTCTACGCGCTGGTGCAGCGCAGCCTGGGCGCCGGCCCCACCAGCCTGCTGATGTACCTGATCCCGCTCTACAATGGCGTGCTGGCCTTCGTGATCCTGGGTGAGACGTTGCAGCTCTACCACCTGCTCGGGGCGGCCCTGGTGCTGCCCGGGATCTACCTGGCGACACGCAAGGCCGGGGCATAGAACGGGTCTTCTCCCGCCGCCGTAGCAGCCCGCGCGAATCGTGCTATTCAGACGGTGTGAGCAAGGAGCCCTACAGACTTGTCCTCGTCGCAGGCGCAATGCGCAGCGGAACCTCCCTGCTGCAGCACGTGCTCTGCGCCTCCCCCCAGGCCAATCCTTTCGTGCACGGATGCCGCTATCTGACGAGCCAGATCGCGATCTATGCGCAGTACGCCGGCAGCGACCACCTCTATGTGGAGGACTATCTGGGCGGCCGTGACGGACTCGCCGCCTTTACCAAGGACATCCTCGGGCGCCTGCTGCGGGAAACCCACCGCCGGCTCGATCATCCGGACTGCCTGGTGCTGAAGAATCCGGAACTCTCGACGTACTTCCCGCAGGCGGCCGCCCTCTTGCCGGCAGCCCGCTTCGTCATCTCCGTGCGCGAGCCCAAGGACACCATTGCCTCGATGATCGGCGTCGGCGAGAAGCATCGGCAAAGCGGGGTCAACAGCTTCCTGGCCGGCGCCGGCAGAGACATCGCGAAGCTCAGCACGTCCTATCGCCAGTTCTACCTGCCGGTCCTGCGGGCGCTGCAGGAGGGCGATGAAGCGCTGAAGGAGCGTGTGCTCTTCGTGGGCTACGAGTCCTTGATCGGCGGCATCGAGCCGATCGTCGAACGCCTCTCCACATTCACCGGGCTTCCCTTGTCGGCGGACACGCTGGGCGACCAGCAGACCTGGCGCAGCCGCGTGGATCCGGAAAGCGATGAAATCTACAGCCATCCGCGCTGGGGCGCCTATGTGACGGCGCTGAGCGGCGGGCCGATCTCCGCGGCCAGCATCGGGCGTCATCGCGAGGTTCTGACAGAGGCCGAGGCTGATCAGGTCGACAGTCTCTGTGCCGACATCCGCCGCGCCTTCGGCTACGCGCAGGAAGGCCCGCCCTAACGGAGACGGATCAGCCGCTGCTCGGGGAGATCGCCGCTTCGAGACCGCCCTCGTAGCCCTGGTCAAAGAGACGGGCCGCGAGCGGGTTCTGGTTCTTGTGGCTGAGCTCCGTCAGGCAGATCAGTTCGTCACCGTGGACGTAACCGGGGTTCTTCTCCAGGAAGAACCGCACGTCAGGACGGCGGCGGTCCTTTTCGGGAATTTCCGCCCAGTCCGTCTTCAGGTGCCCGCGCGACTCGGCAAAGTGCAGAACCCCCGTGGCCGGGTTGTAGGTGTCGCCGAACTTGTTGGCGGCAAGCTGGTCCATCAGGCCTTTGGCATGTTCCGGCGTCGGCCGGTTGTAGGCCGGATAGAAGACCCGGTAGAACGCCCTGAGATAGCGGTAGGTGCGGTGCCCCTTGACCAGCAGAAACCAGTAGAGCGGAACCTCCGGCGCCTCCGACTTCAGCGCCCCGGAGAAATGGATCCAGGTGAACGCCAGGGCCTGCTGGCCCCAATGGTCCTGATGCACGATGGTGTCGCCGGAGTACATGATGCGCACCGGGCTGCCGCGAAAGTCTTCTTCCCAGACCTTGATCGACGAGAAACCCTGCAGGGAGTGGTTCGGATCCCGGAGGATAACTGCGTACTGCTTGTCTGAAAGGTCGTTGAGAAAGAGTTCTTCGCTGGTCCCGCCATAGTAGTGTTCGTAGAGCTTGAACATGTCGGCCCGGGTGGTCTTGCCCAGACAGCTCACGCGCTCGATATGGCCGTTGAGTTCGGTCATCCCTTCACCCTTTTCGGAAGGGCCGTCTAGCCGGCCACCTCTGAAACGAACTCCTCGTACTTTCCGCGGGGACTGAGCGGAATCTCGTCCACATAAGTGAAAGTTACGTTAAAGGGGTGACCCAGGTTTCGCAGGATGAGCGCGCGCATCTGTTCTTCCTGCTCCGGCGTCACCGGTTCGGACACCACCATGAGTTTCTCGATCTCGTTGATGCTGCGCTGAATGAACTGGAAGCGCTGGACGGCTTTGGTGATCGCCTTGTAATCGCCGTGATCGCCAAGATAAGGAAACACGGTCGAGCCGTCCGGCAGCGCAAGCCGGTTGCGCTGACGGCCGACCGTCCGTTTGATCACCGGCAAACCGCGGCCGCAGGCACAGGGCGCACCAACCTCCGCATAGTCGCCGAGTTCGTAGCGCACCAGCGGCGTCGCGAAGTTGTGGAGCGGCGTGATCAGCACGCGGCCCACCTCTCCGGGACCGCAGGCCCTGCCCGACTCGTCCACCACTTCAACCAGAACGTTCTCGGACTGCACGTGATAGACATCGTACTCCGGGCACTGAATGGTCAGGTATCCCGCTTCCTCGCTGCTGTAGGAATCCTTCAAGGGGATGCCCCAGGCCTCTCGGACGAGGCGGCGCGTCTGATCGGTCACCGTTTCGCCGACGGTCATGACCTGTTTCAGGCTCGGCAGGCTTATGTCCCGTTCGATGCAGTGCTTGGCCAGCGCCATCAGGTTTGACGGGAAGGAAATGAGGTAGTCCGGCGCCTCTTTCCGGAGCCAGGCGACCTGGTCCGGCAGTTCGCTGATGACGTTCAGCAGTACAGCCGGCCCGGTCGGGTAGATCGCACCGGAGGCCGGCCCCCAACTGTCGCCATGGGCGCCGTCCGGCGGCATGGCCACGCCCTTTCGTGACCAGCGAATGGCCGCAAGCTTGCCGCCGAGGTCGCGCTCCTGCCAGAAGTGCTCGCGCATCACACAGGCACGCCAGAAGAGGTTGGTAACTTCCGTGCCGTACATACGCACCGCACGGCCGGTGGAGCCGGAGGTCTCGATCTGATGCGTCTTGCCGTGCGACTTCGGCAGCGCTGTCGTGTTGATGTCCTTGCCGGCAGCCTGCAGTTCGGCGCGCTTGAGGATCGGCAGCCGGTCCAGGGTTTCGCGGGTGACCTCGGCGTCGGCATCGACGCCGGCCTCGGCAAAGCGGCGCTGATAGAACGGCACTGTGCGGGCTGCATGGGAGAACAACAGGCGAAGCTGCTTTGCCTGATGGGCAAAGATCTCCTCCGGCGTCAGCCACTGTGTCTGATCGAGCTGGTACAGCAGCGACAGCAGCAGCGAGGCCATGCGCCCCGGAATGGCCGGGCTGACGATCCCCGGCACCGAGGATCGCGGAATGCTCACCCTCTTTTCCACCATGACACCCTTTTCAACCATGACACCCGGCCCCCTCAACTCGGTCGCAGCGACAACGGCAGACTCTCCAATCCGCGCACGGATGTGTTCGCCTGCCAGCGCGGCCGATCGGTCTCAACCTCAATGCGCGCCGTCTTCGCCAACAGCCTGGCAATGGCGATCTCGCCTTCCAGCTTTGCCAGCCCGTAGCCCAGGCAGTGGTGCGTGCCCTTGCCGAAGGCGAGGCTCGCACCGTCGTTGCGCGCGACGTCGAGCCGGTCAGGCTCCGGGTAACGCGCGGGATCCCGGTTGGCCGCGCCGAAGACACTGACGACATAGCTGTGCTTCGCAATCGCCTTGCCGCCGACCTCCACATCCTCGGCGGCCCAGCGCCCGATCTTCTGGATCGGGCTCTCGAACCGCAGCAGCTCGTCGACCGCGGACACGATCAGCCCCGGTTCCTCGACCAGCCGTTCCAGTTCCTGAGGATTGCGGGCCAGCGCGAGAACGCCGTTGCCGATAAGGTTCTTGGTCGTCTCGTGACCGGCCCAGAGCAGGAAAACACAGTTGGCCAGCAGCGCCTCTTCGCTCAGCGCTGCCGCCTCGCCGCCGCAAACGATTTCGGAAAGCAGGTCGTCGCGCGGGCGGCGCCGGCATTCGGCGACCAGCTCGGCCATGTAGGCCATCAGCGCCTCGGTGGCGTCGATTCCGGTTGCGAGCTGCGCGGCCGCGCCGGTATCGAGCGCAGCCGTCAACTGTCCGGAAAGATCGCGCAGCTTTTCGTAGTCCTCCTCCGGCACCCCGAGAATGCGGGAGACGACCATGACCGGGAAGGGATAGGCGAAATCGCGGATCAGGTCGAAGTCGGCGCCGTCCAAGGCATCCTTCAGAAGCCAGTCCGCCATGGCTTCGATCTCCGGGCGCATCGCCGCGATCAGCCGCGGCGTAAAGGCATGCCCGACCAGGCGGCGCACCCGCGTGTGCGCCGGCGGATCGATGAAGACCATCCACTGGCTGAGCATGCGGTCGATCGGCGTCTGCGCGCGATCGTCTTTCGAAATGGGATTGGTGCCCTTGGGCGACTCTCGGCAAAACGATCTGCCGGTCAGGACACCCGCCACGTCCGCATAGCGCGACAGATACCAGTCGCCCCAGGGGCTCAAGAAAACGGGATCGTGCTCACGCAGTGCGTGGTAGTGCGGATAGGGGTCGTCAAGGAAGCCCGGGGCATCGAAATCCAGGGCGAAGGCCCCCGCGGTCTCTCTCCGTTCCATCGAGCTCATCCCGCCCCCCGCTTTCCCTCGCCGTGCCCGACCCTAAGCGCGGAGAGCGCCACAGGGCCGTGCCGGGGTGGCCCGGCGGTCCCCCGCCCCAAACAGGGAGCCGTCACGCATCCGCATTGACGCCTCCGCCGATGCGCGAAGCGAGAGAAGCCTCCAGAAACGCATCGATGTCACCATCGAGCACGGCCTGGGCATTGCCGGTCTCCACCGCCGTGCGCAGGTCCTTCACCATCTGGTAGGGCTGCAGCACGTAGGAGCGGATCTGGTGGCCCCAGCCGATGTCGGTCTTGGATTCCGCCTCGGCCTGGGCTTCCGCCTCCCGGCGCTGCAGTTCGTGCTCGTAGAGCCGCGCCTTCAGCATGGCCATGGCCTGCGCCCGGTTCTTGTGCTGCGAACGGTCGTTCTGGCACTGCACGACGATCCCGGTCGGGATGTGGGTCATGCGCACGGCCGAATCGGTCTTGTTGACGTGCTGGCCGCCGGCGCCGGAGGCGCGATAGGTATCGACACGGAGGTCCTTGTCCAGCACCTCGATCTCGATCGAGTCGTCGATGACCGGATAGACCCAGACCGACGCGAAAGAGGTATGGCGCCGGGCCTGCGAGTCGAAGGGAGAGATCCGCACCAGCCGATGGACGCCGGATTCGGTCTTCAGCCAGCCGTAGGCGTTGGGGCCTTTCACCTGGATCGAGCTGGACTTGATGCCGGCTTCCTCGCCGGGGCTCTCTTCCAGCCAGTCGACCTTGTAGCCGCGGGCCTCCGCCCAGCGGACATACATGCGCAGCAGCATCTGCGCCCAGTCCTGGGCCTCGGTGCCGCCGGCCCCGGCGTTGACCTCGAGGTAACAGTCGTTGGCGTCGGCTTCGCCGGAAAGCAGGCTGGCCAGTTGCATCTTGGCGGCCCTTGCCTGCAGGGTCTCCAGCAGCGACCGGGCCTCGTCGACACTGGCCTCGTCGCCCTCCGCCTCACCCAACTCGGCCAGCGTGAGGCCGTCGTCGAGATCGCTCTCGACGGCGTGGTAGTCCTTCAGCGACTGCTCCAGGTGGGTGCGCTCGCGCATCACCTTTTGCGCCCGCTCGGGATCGTTCCAGAGATCGGGGTTTTCCGCCTCGGCGTTCAGCTCGTCGAGACGCAGGGTCGCCGATTCGACGTCAAAGATGCCTCCTCAGCAGGGCCAAGGACTGGCGAATTTCCTCGGCCACCGCTTCAATCTCGGCGCGCATAAACACTCCTTGCCAAACTTCTTAGCGGCACGCGGGCAGACGCCCGGCACCGCGCATCGGGGCGCAGTATTATCCGCTTCTTGTCAGCTAGTACAGCCCGCCGGTACCGCTGGCCGCGGTGCTTCCGGTGCTGGGGTTGTAGCCGCCGTCGAGGACGACCTGACGGCCGGAAGGCTCCGTGCCCGGCTGAAAGGCTTCCAGGAAGACGCGGCGGTCGCCCGGGCGGGCGAGCTGACCGGTCTCAGCGTTCATCCGCACCAGACGGATGCCCGGGGGAATGCGGAAGGGAATCGCCGGCTGATCGGCCAGTGCATCAGCCATGAAGGCCTTGAACAACGGCGCGGCGACGTTGGAGCCCGTGTCCTTGGCGCCCAAGGTGCGCGGCTCGTCGAAGCCGACGAACACACCGACCGCCAGATCGGGGCTGAAGCCCACGAACCAGGTGTCGAAGTTATCGTTGGAGGTGCCCGTCTTGCCCGCAAGCGGGATACCCAGTTCGGCGATGCGCCGCCCGGTGCCGCGCTGGACCACGCCCTGCAGCATGCCCACGACCTGATAGGCGCTGGCCGGGTTTGCGACCTGCTCGCGGTCGTCCGGCAACAGCGGCGTCGCCTGGCCCGACCACCTTTCCGCCACGCAGACGGCGCACTCGCGCAGATCATGGCGGTAGATCGTGCGCCCATGGCGGTCCTGAACCCGGTCGATCAGGGTCGGCGAGATGCGCCGGCCGCCGTTGACCAGCATGGCATAGGCGGTGGTCACCCTCATCAGCGAGGTCTCCCCGGCTCCAAGAGACATGGAGAGCATTGGGTCCATGTTGTCCATGATTCCGAAGCGCCGGGCGTAGTCGACGATTTTCTCCATGCCGACGGTCTGCGCGAGGCGCACCGTCATCAGGTTGCGCGACTTTTCAATTCCCACACGCATCGGCGTCGGGCCGTAGAACTTCCTCGTATAGTTGGCCGGCTTCCACTTGCCGAGCCCGGCGCCCTGGTCGAGGACGAAGGGTGCGTCGAGGATCAGCGTCGCCGGGGTGAAACCACTGTCCAGGCCGGCGAGATAGACGAAAGGCTTGAAGGCCGAGCCCGGCTGACGGCGGGCCTGGACCACGCGGTTGAATTCGCTGCGTGCGTAGGAGTAGCCGCCGGCCATCGCCAGCACCCGGCCGGTGTGCGGGTCGAGGGCGACGATGCCGCCGTTGACATCGGGGATCTGGCGCAGGGTGAAGGTGCCTTCTTCGTAGGGCTCACCGTCGGCGTTCTCGGCAACAGGCTCGACCAGCACCACGTCGCCGGCCTTCAGGACGTCGGACGGCTTCTTGGGGGCGACCCCGAACCGCTGGTTCTCCTTCCAGGGGCGGGCCCACTTCAGCTCCGCCATCGGAATGGCCCCTGCCCCGCCGTCGGCCAGGACAACCGTTGCCTGATTGGCGTCGGTTGCCGTCACGGCGGCAATCTGCCAGCTCTCGTCGATACCGACCGGCCGCGGGACCTCGCCCTGCAGAGCGGCCGGAACGTCGGCTTCCGGTCCGACGTCGATCTGCGCCAGCGGACCGCGCCAGCCATGGCGGCGGTCGTAAGCCATCAGGCCCTCGCGCAGCGCGCGGTCTGCGATGGCCTGGAGGCGCGGATCCAGCGTCGTGCGCACCGAGAGACCGCCCTTGTAGAGGTTGTCGTCTCCGTAGAGCCGGGCCAGTTCGCGGCGCACCTCTTCGGCGAAGTAGTCCGCCTGGACCGCCTGGGTTGCATCGCGCTTGCGCACCAGCAGAGGCTCGGCGCGGGCTGCCTCGGCTTCCGCAGCGTCGATGTTGCCGTCTTCGAGCATACGCCCGATCACCCAGTTGCGGCGTGCCACCGCGGCGTCGTAGCGGCGCACGGGATGATAGTTGTTGGGCGCTTTCGGCAGCGCTGCCAGATAGGCGGCCTCGGCGATGGTCAGTTCGTCCAGCGACTTGTTGAAATAGTTGAGCGCAGCGGCGGCCACCCCGTAAGAGCCCAGGCCGAGATAGATCTCGTTCAGATAAAGTTCCAGGATGGTGTCTTTGGTGAAGGCCTGCTCGATGCGAAAGGCAAGGATCGCTTCCTTGATCTTGCGCTCGTAGGACACCTCGTTGGTCAGCAGGAAGTTCTTGGCCACCTGCTGGGTGATGGTAGAGGCGCCGACCGGCCGGCGGCTGGTGCCGTAGTTGGCGATGTTCGTGACGATGGCGCGCACAACGGAAAGGAAGTCGACGCCCGGGTGACTGTAGAAGTTCTTGTCCTCGGCCGATAGAAACGAATTCCTAACGCGCAGCGGAATGGCCGACACCGGCACATAGACCCGCTTCTCCGTGGCGTACTCGGCAAGGAGGCGGCCGTCGCCGGCGTGGACACGGGTGACCGTCGGTGGCTCATAGTCGGCGAGCTGGCTGTATTCCGGCAGGCCGCGGCCATAGTGGTAGAAGGCATAAAGCACGCCGCCCGCGCCCACGAGGACGCAGATGATCGCCAGACTTAGAAGTGTTGCCAGTATTCTCACTGTCTTAACCGTATTTGCGTCTTAACCGTCTCGGCACCCCGCCATCGCGCCCAAAGGCACCCACGGCCGGCGCTCTGCTGCATCGGCCCCGCCGCATACGGCCCGGCGATGCTAGCCGGGCAAGCGTTTATAGACCTTCAACGTCCGGCGGCCGGATCGTTCCGGCCCGTCCAACCCCTATAAAACCGTTCGCCAGGCCGCAGCCTAGGCGGGAAATGTGGCAAGGCTATGATCTGTTGGCGGCGCTCTGCCGCTGAAAATAACCGTCGATCGCTCTGATAATCGATCGGACTATCTTATCGCGATGGGCCCGGCTGCGCAAAAGCCGCTCTTCCTGGCGGTTGGACATATAGCCGATCTCGAAGAGAACCGACGGGATTGTCGGCGATTTGAGCACCGCAAAGCCCGCGAAACGATGGGTGTTGCGCAGCAGCTTGGCCTCCTTGCCGACCTCGCCGACCAGGTCGTTGGCGAAGCGCTTCGACAGGTTCATGGTCTCCCGCTGGGCCAGGTCGATCAGAATTCCGCGGACGTCGCCGCTCTGGTCGCTCAGATCCACGCCCGCCAGCACGTCCGCGGCGTTTTCCGCCGCCGCGATGGCCGCCGCCTCCTTGTCCGAGGCGGTCTCCGACAGCGTGTAGACTGACGCGCCGCGGATCTTGCCGGAGCGGTGAATGTTGGCGTGCAGGGAGATGAAGAGGTCGCCATTGGCCTTCTGGGCCAGGGCGATGCGCTGGCGCAGCTTGAGAAACACGTCCCGGTCGCGGGTCATCACCGGGCGGTAGCGCCCGGTCGCCGCCAGGGCCGCGTTCAGCGCCCGGCCGTAGTCCAGCGCGATGTTCTTCTCATAGGCGCCGGAGACGCCGATGGCCCCGGGATCGACGCCGCCGTGGCCGGGATCGATCACCACGATCGGGCGCGGATCGTCCCGCTCGGCGCCGCGCGGCTTCAGTTCGGGGCGCGGCAGCGGGTTGGTCAGGCCGGCCTGCAGCGGCTGGCGGGACGCCGCCGCCGTGGGCCCGCTGCCGGCAGCGGCGACGCCTGTGGCCGCGCGCCCGGCCGCGGCAAAATAGGCCGCGCGGCTGACCTGCATGATGTCGACCACCAGGCGATGCGGCTTGCCGTCAGAGGGCGGTATGACGAAAACCTGTTTCAGGTGCGTGGGCCTGGCGACGTCGAGCACCACCCGGCTGGTGCCGGCGGCAAAGAGGCCGAACCGCAGCCCGGTGATGAGGCCCCGTGCCTTGGGCTGACGGCCCTCCGGCACGGTCCAGCGGACCTCCGGCAGGTCGACAACCACACGGAAGGGATCGGGCAGCGTAAAGACCCGGTAGGGAAGGTCTTCCGTGAGTTCGAGGACAAAGCGGGTGCGTTCCGGGGTTTCGCCGATCCGCGCGGCGACCACCTCCGGCTGGGCCGTGGCCGGAGTCGGGCCGGCGCCCAGCCCCGCAACAACCAACAGGCACAGAAAGACCAGCAGACGGGGCCGAATCTTCAAAACCCTTTCAACATCTAGCAGTTGATGATGTTGGAGCCCCCAGATATATCCGAAGCAACTCCCATCCACCAGCGCAAAGCGCCCATTTGCCGTCACGGGCCGCCGGGCGAGGCGAAGGGCCAGACGCCGGGCCAAGCGCCGGGCCAAGCGCTGGGCCAAGCGCTGGGCCAAGCGCTGGGCCAAGCGCTGGGCGGCTCCCGCGTTATCGCAACTCGCCGACTTGTCCACAAGGTGGAAGAGATTCGCATCCAATCAACCAAGGATTTTGCGATCCGGCCCCGGGCCTCGCGGCCAAATCGGCGCTGGTGTGCCCTGCCGCGGCCTGATATTATTACGATAGTGGTTCTTTATTGCTTTCCTTGTCTTTCATAAGAAAGCGGAAAGGCGGCGGTGACCGATAGGGTGGCCGCGCCGGCAGAAGAGAATCGCAAACGAGAGCTTCGCGCTTGCCACCGTTTCTTGATCGGCCTTCGGGACCGCCCCTGCTTGGCATGGCCCATGGGCTGGCAAAGAACGAAAGCGAACGCGAGGTTTCCCCGGTTTCACGGCCTGGCCTCATCTGAAGAATGACGACGCCGGTGCCATCGAGGCGGTGACCGCAGCCCTGCTTGCGCAAGGCTTGTGCCCGTTGCGGCCTCGAAAATGAAAGAACGCTCGTTCGTATGATGGTCCCGACTGCAGACATGTCGACCAAACGAGTTCCCAAGACTATCGCGCCGCGGCAGGTGGGCAGGTATGGCTCCCCGAGACGATCCGCGCTGCGCGTTGCGGAGTTGTTCCTTGATGGCAAAACGTATTCTTATCGATTCCAGCCACCCGGAAGAAACCCGGGTGGTTGTTCTCTCTGGCAACCGTGTTGAAGATTTCGATTTCGAGACATCGTCAAGAAAGCAACTGAAAGGCAATATCTATCTCGCAAAGATTACCCGAGTAGAACCCTCCCTTCAGGCAGCTTTCGTCGACTATGGCGGCAACCGCCACGGTTTCTTGCCCTTCAGCGAAATCCACCCGGATTACTACCGTATCCCGATCGCCGACCGCGAGGCCTTGCTCGCGGAAGAGGCCGCCCTGCGCAGCGACCCGGCCGACGAGGCCCCCGATGACGTTGAGGCCGATGTTGAGGTCGAGGCCGAAGCCGAGACCGCCGCTCACGACAATGCCGGCGCGGACGATTCGGTCGAGGCCGCCGAAGCGTCGGCGGACGGCGCGCCAGGGTACGACGAGGAGCACGACGACACGTCGGGCGAAAGCGAACATCCAGGCGCAGAAGAGGTTTCAGGCACAGAAGCGGCCGATGACACCGGCAACGCTGAGGCCGCAGCCGAAGAAGACGACGACGCAGTCGGCAACCTGCCGCTGGCCGCGGGCACCGCAGAGGACGCCGTGCTCCGCAGTGCCGAGGTCGTGGCCGGCAAAGCGGAAGACGGTGCCGAAGGCGGTGAAGCGGAAGACCTGCATGCCGGTGAGGGCGGCGACGAAGACGGCGGCCAGGCCGCCGAGAACGGCGAGGCCGAGGCAGCCGCTGAAGCCGCACCGGAAGAAGTCGAAGCCGAGCAGAGTGTCGATACCGTCGGCGGCGACGAGGCCGAGGAGGCCGCCCTGCGGCGCGCCAAACTGCTGCGCCGCTACAAGATCCAGGAAGTCATCAAGCGCCGCCAGGTCATCCTGGTGCAGGTGACCAAGGAGGAACGCGGCAACAAGGGCGCGGCCCTCACCACCTACCTGTCCCTGCCCGGCCGCTATTGTGTGCTGATGCCCAATACCAACAAGGGCGGCGGCATCAGCCGCAAGATCAGCAACACCAGCGACCGCCGCCGCCTGAAGCAGATCCTCAGCGACCTGGAGATTCCGGAAGGGATCGCGGTGATCGTGCGCACGGCCGGCAGCCAGCGCACGAAGGTGGAAATCCGCCGCGACTACGAATACCTGCTGCGGCTCTGGGACAGCATTCGCGAGAACACCCTGCAATCCACGGCGCCGGCGCTGATCTACGAGGAAGCCAATCTGATCAAGCGCACCATTCGCGACCTCTACAGCCGCGACATGGAAGATGTGCTGGTGGACGGCGACGAGGGCTACAAGGCCGCCAAGGACTTCATGAAGTCACTGACGCCCAGCCACGCCCGAAAGGTGCAGCAGTACAAAGATCGTGAAGTTCCGCTGTTTCAGCGCTACCGCGTCGAGAGCCAGTTGGATGCGATGCACTCCAACACCGTGCAGCTGCGCTCGGGCGGGTACCTTGTTCTGAACCAGACCGAGGCGCTGGTCGCGATCGACGTCAACTCCGGCCGC
Source organism: Rhodospirillales bacterium BBD 1991-14 (assembly GCA_001657395.1). Classification (GTDB taxonomy): domain Bacteria; phylum Pseudomonadota; class Alphaproteobacteria; order Kiloniellales; family Kiloniellaceae; genus Pelagibius. The sequence continues at coordinate 68,879 of LYSY01000003.1, forward strand.
GCGACCCGCGAGCGCCATATCGAGGAGACGGCGCTGAAGACCAATCTGGAGGCCGCCGAGGAAATCGGCCGCCAGCTGCGCCTGCGCGACCTTGCCGGTCTGATCGTGATCGACTTCATCGACATGGAGGAATCGCGGCGCAACCGCGAGGTCGAACGGCGCCTGAAAGAGTCGCTGCGCAGCGACCGGGCGCGCATCCAGCTCGGGCGCATTTCGCCCTTCGGCCTGCTCGAGATGTCGCGCCAGCGCCTGCGCCCGAGCCTCTTCGAGAGCTCGACCGAGATCTGCCCGCATTGCGGCGGCGACGGGCGGGTGCGAACCGTCGAATCCCTGGCGCTGCAGGTCTTGCGCCGCCTCGAGGAAGAGGGACTGAGGGAGAACGACGCGACCATCGTGGTCACCCTCCCCAGCAAGGTTGCGCTCTACATCTTCAATCATAAGCGCAGCCACTTGATGGCCATCGAGCAGCGCCACGACTTCCGCATCACCTTGGAGACCGACGATCATCTGGCCAACGATGCCTTCGTGATCGAACGCGACGGTGTGGTGGCGGAGCGCCGGCGCTCTGCGCCCGAAGACTCCCGTGGCGCTGAAAGTGAAGACGGCGAGCGCAAGCGCGGCCGGCGTCGCAGCCGGCGCCGCCGCAAGGACGAGGACCAGGTCTCCGCCGCTCCGGAGAGAGAGTCCGAAGATCTCTCCGAGGCCGAAGGCACGGGCGACGAGGACGCCGCCGAAGACCGCGACGCAGCGGCCGGCGAGCAGGACGGCGAGCGTCAGCGCAAGCGCAAGCGGCGCGGCAAGCGCGGCGGCCGTCGGCGCTCGCGTCAGCGCAGCGAAGACCAGGCAGCCCAGAGCGCCGAAGCCGACGGCGGAGAGGCGGCAGCGACTGAGGTTGAAGAAGCGGCCGCCCCTGTGGAGGCAGAGACCGCCCAGACAGAACCTGCGGAAAGCGGCCTGGCCGAGGCTGCCGTCGAGGAAACCCCTGGCGAAGGGACGGCCGCGGAAGAAGCTGCGGCTGAATCGGGCGACACAGCAGCCGCCGGCGAGTCGATCGGGGATGAGGCCGCAGAGCCTGCGGAAGCGAAACCGAAACGCCGGCGCGCAACGCGCCAGCGCCGCGGCACCAAGAAGAGCGCCGCCAAGAGCGAAGACAGCTCCGCCGAGGAAGCCGCGGAGTCGGAGGCCGCCGAGGAAGAGGCCAAGCCGAAGCGCACCACACGCCGCCGCAGCACCACCCGCCCGCGCACCCAAACGCGTGGTCGTGGCCGGAAGTCCGCAAAGGCCGCCGACGAAGCGCAGGAGGACGCCCCGGGGAACGCCCAGGAAACCGGGGACGAAGCCGCCCAGGCTGCGCCCAAGGAAACGGCCGAGGCCGGTGAGGTCGCCACTGCCGAACCGGCGGGCGTCACCAACGGCCGGTCGGCGGAGCACGCTGCGCCGCCCAGCGAACCCGTGGCGGCTGCCAGCGCCCATCAGATCCTGGCTGACGATCCGAAAGTCGTGATCGAGCCCGCAACCCCAAGCGCAGCCGATGATGCGGCCAGCGATACGGTCGAACCGCCGCAAAGCGATGAGGCCCAAACCGATGCGCCCAAGCGCCGCGGTTGGTGGAACCGATTCATCTGAGGTCTGTGCTTCAGAATGCTCAAAGGGGCCCGCTGCCAGCAGCGGGCCCCTTTCCGTTCAACTGCCGCAGCCGGGCAGCCAGGCCTGGAGCCGGCGGGCCGCCTCGCCCATATCCGCCTCCCGTCCGGCAAAGGAAAACCGTACGAAGTGGTGCCCGCGGTCGGGGTCGAAGTCGACACCCGGCGTCGCCGCGATACCGATCTCGGCCAGCATGCGCCGGCATAACGCCTCGCTGTCGTTGGTAACCGCGGCAACATCCGCATAGATGTAGAAGGCACCGTCGGCCGGCGCCAGCCTGTCCAGGCCGGCCTTCGGCAACTCGTCCAGAAGCAGAGCCCTGTTGCGGGCGTAGGCGGCGACATAGCCGTCCAGCTGTTCGCCGCAGTCGAAGGCCGCCTCGCCGGCGATCTGGGACAGGCAGGGCGGCGAAATAAAGAGGTTCTGGGCGAGACATTCGACCGGGCGCAGCAGATCCTCCGGCAGCACCATCCAGCCCAGCCGCCATCCGGTCATCGAAAAGTACTTTGAGAAGCTGTTGATGACGACGGCATCCGCACTCAACGAGAGCGCCGTGACGCCGGGCTGGTCAAAGCAGATGCCGTGGTAGATCTCGTCCGAGATCAGCCGGATGCCGGCAGCGGCGCAGTAGTCGACCAAGGCGCGCAGTTCGTCCGGGCCGACCATGGTGCCGGCCGGGTTGGAGGGCGAGGCGACGATCAGCCCATCGGGCGGCGCCGGGAGCCGGTCGAGCAGCTCCGGCGTCGGCTGGAAGCGATGCTCAGCCTCCGCCGGCAGCAGCACCGGCTCCACGCCGAGCGCCGAGAGGATGTTGCGGTAGGCGGGATAGCCGGGCGCCGCCAGGGCTACCCGGTCGCCCGGATTGAACGCGGACAGAAAAGACAGCAGAAACCCGGCCGAGGAGCCCGTGGTGACCATGACCCTGCGCGGGTCGACCTCGCAGCCGTACCACTCTGCATAGTGGCGGGCGATGCGGGCCCTGAGCCCGGGCAGACCCATGGCATCCGTGTATCCGATGAGGTGGTCGTCCAGAGCGCGCCGGGCAGCGGCCAACACGCCGTCGGGCGCCGATGTGCCGGGCTGACCGACCTCCAGGTGCAGGACGTCGCCGCCTGCAGCCTCCCGTTCGTTGGCCGCCCGCATCACGTCCATGACGATGAACGGCGGCACCGTGCCGCGTGCAGCAACTTTCAGAGCCATGGTGCTACGCCTGCCCCCGCATCACGCGCCCGAAGGACAGGCCCCAGGGTTCACTGCACACGGATGGCAAGTCCGTGCCCGCGGCGGTCGGTGCCCACGACACAGGTGCGGTCGTCGGTCCGCAATCCCGCCGGACACTTCAGCACGTTGGCGCGCCCGACCTCTGCCTCCGGTTGCAGCGTGTGTCCGCGCTGACGCAGGCCGGCGAGGACCGAGTCCTCAAGATCGGGCTCGTAGAACGTCACATCCGGGCTGGCAACGTTGACGAGCCGCGGCGCCCCCAGGGCATCCTCCACCGGGACCTCAGGCTCGATCCCTTCCAGCATCACGCGGGCCAGGGCGGCCGGTGCCGCAAGCCCGCCGCTTGCCGTGCCGGCAAGATAGACGTTGCCGTTGAACGGGTTCGCAACCATGCCCACGGAAAGGCTGTTGGCGCCCGATGCCGCCGGCTTGGGCAGCAGAATGCCGGTTCCCGGCACCACGCGGCCGGCGCCGAACAGGCCGTTCATGGAGAAGCTGCAGGCAACCGCATTGCTCCAGCGGTCGGCAACCACGAAGCCCGCACTGAAGGGGTTCGACACGGTCTGCGGCGCCGTCCCTTCCACCGCCAACCTGTTGTGTTGCTGCCCGCTGTAGCCGGTCAACAGCCGGGCCAGATGCGCTTCGGACACCAGGCTTTCGGAGGCCTGGGATCCGCCCTGGGATCCTCCACCCGCGGCAAGCCAGGTTCCGCGCAGGGCGAAGCTGCGCTGACTTGCCTCGGCCAGCAGGTGGGCCTTTTCCACCGCACCGAGGTCCGAATAGCGCTGCACCTCGGTCAGCATGCCCCACATCTGCGCCGTCGTCAGGCCGCCGTCGTTGGTCGGGAAATACGCCACGTTGTCGCCGAAGGGGACCGTCAGCGGCTCTGAGACCGCCGGCAGCATCTGACGCAGGTCTTCGGTCGTAACGGACACCCCGCTGGCCTGTGCCGCTTCCACGAAGCGGGCGGCATAGGAACCGCCGTAGAGGTAGCCGGCGCCCTGGCGCCGCAGGCCCGAAATCGCACCCGAAAGCTCGGAGAACACCAGGACATCGCCCTCGTCCGCCAAGGTCCCGCTGCGGTTGGACAGCAGCTGACGCAACGCAGGGTCTGCCGAGACGAAGGCTGCGGCGGCCTGGATGTCCCGCGCAAAGGCCCGACTGACGGAGTTGCCGATCCGCGACAGACGTTCTGCATCGTTCAACAGCAGGCCCCAGCGGGCCAGCCCATGACGGGCGTGCATCACCGCCATCGCACGCGGTCCCGCCAGCTGCAGGCCGGCGGGATCGGCCGCATCGGCCAGAAATTCGAAGACCTCGGTCTCCACCGTTCCGTCGTCGCGGATGATCCCGGCGTTGTGGACGAGACAGACGCCGCTGCTGGCCAGCCCGACCCGCGACGGCAGGGTAGCGGTCATGGTAAAGTACATGGCAACGGCCGCATCGGCGGCAGATCCGCCGTTGCCCAGGATGTCGCGGCCGATCGTGACGGCCCGCGGCTCATCGCCGGACACCATGCCGGCAAAGCCCTCGACCGGGGCGATAACGCCCGGTTCCCTGGGTGCCTCGCAGGCGCCAAGCACCGCCAGCGCAAGGCCGGCAAAGCCTATCCTCTTCAGGGCCGCCGGGGACGGCCTGCGTTGAAATGCTCGTAAGAGGTGTTTAGGTATAGTTCCGAAAGGCAAGAATAGACCCGTGCGCAAAACGCCAGTCCCTTTGCTGCTTGTTATCGTTCTCCTGCTCGGCACGCTGCTGCCGCAGGCAACGCAGGCCAGTGACCGCCTCCGGCTGATCCGCGACGCGGAAATCGAAGGTATCATCCGGGCCTATGCGACGCCACTGTTCCAGGCTGCGGGCCTCAGCCCCCAGGGGATTAGGCTTTACCTCGTCCAGGACCGCACGCTCAACGCTTTTGTGGCGGGTGGGCTGAATATGTTCATCAACACCGGGTTGTTGATGCAGGCGGAACACCCGGGCCAGGTCATCGGCGTGATCGCCCACGAAACCGGCCACATTTCCGGCGGCCACCTGGCAACGCGCGGCACCGCCCTGGCACAGACCCGCGGCGCCCTGATCGCCACCTACCTGCTGGGTATCGGCGCCGCCCTGGCCACAGGCGAGGGCGGGGTCGGCGCCGCGGTCATCTCGGGCGGCCAGGACGTCGCCCTCCGAGGCCTCCTGCAGTACACCCGCACCCAGGAGAGTTCGGCCGACCAGGCGGCGGTGACGCTGCTGCAGGCGACAGGTCAATCGCCGCGCGGCCTGATGGAATTCATGGAGACCCTCAGAGGCCAGGAAGTCCTGCTGACCGACAACCAGGACCCGTACCTGCGCACCCACCCCCTCACCCAGGAGCGCATCACCTTCCTGGAGAACGCGGTCCGCCAGTCTCCCTATGCCGACAAGCCGCCCGATCCGGAACTCCTGGTCATGCACAACCGGATGCGCGCCAAGCTGATCGGCTTCCTGCAGCCGCTGGGCCAGGTTTTGCGCGCCTACCCCGAAGACGATGTCAGCCTGCCGGCACGCTACGCCCGCGCGATCGCATACTATCGTATACCGGACATCGAAAAGGCGCTGGTTGAGATCGACGGCCTTCTTGGAGAGTCCCCGGAGGACCCGTACTTCCGCGAGCTCAGAGGGCAGATGCTGCTGGAGCACGGCCGCGTGGCCGAGGCACTGCCCGAGTATCAGGCGGCAGCCAATGCTCTGCCGAACTCGCCGCAGATCAGGCAGGCGCTCGCCAAAGCGCAGATTCAGATGAATGACCGGGATCTCGACCGGGCCGCTCTCGGCAACCTGGCAGAGACCCTGCGCCAGGAGCCGAACAATCCCTCCGCCTGGCGGCTGGCCGCGGTGGCCCACGGCCGGCTCGGCGACCAGGGGATGACCGCCCTGGCGCTCGCGGAGGGCGCGTTCGCCCGCCGCAAGTACGCCGAGGCACGCGACCGCGCAGAGCATGCGCTCGGTCTGCTTGAGCAGCATTCCGCGTCCTGGCTCAGGGCCCAGGACGTCAAGAACGAGGCGGAGCGCCAGGTGAAGCGCAACGATTGAACTCCCGCAACAGAAGCTGCGACACAGCGGAAAGGACCCGCTGACCATCACGTGATTTGCCAGCGCCGCCGGCAATCCGATATCACAGGAACACATCGGATAGCGGCCAACCGGGGAACGCAGTCAGCCGGCCAGCACCATAAGGATTCGCCGATATGCCTTCTAAGCAATTGATAAAGAAGACTGTCCTGAGCGCAGCCCTGGCAACCTCGACAGCCCTGGCGGTGGTGGCCGCAGGCCCGCTCTCTGCCGGCGCGCAGGAGTCGGCGCCGCTTGACCCTGCTGCCCTCGACCCGGCGCAGGCAGAGGCCGTTCGCGAACTGGTCCGCGACTACCTGATCGAGAATCCCGACGTCATCGTCGAAGCCCTGCAGATCTACGAGCAGCGCCAGCAGGCCGCGGAGGCGGAGCGCCGGCAGGCTGCCCTGGTCGCCCAGCGCGGCGCCCTGAACGAAGACCCCAGCTCGCCCGTGCTCGGCAACCCGGAGGGCGACGTCACCGTCGTCGAATTCTTCGACTACCGCTGCCCCTACTGCAAGAGCATCGCGACGGCCATGCGCGAGCTGGTCGCCGAAGATCCCAACGTGCGCCTGGTCATGAAGGAGTTTCCCATCCTCAGCCAGGAATCCGTTGACGCGGCCCGCGCCGCGCTGGCAGCCGAACGGCAGGGCCTGTACGAGGAGTTTCACTTCGCGCTGATGGAGCGCGGTGGATCGATGAGCGAGCCCGAGGTGATGGCTGTGGCCGAATCGGTCGGGCTGGACCTGGAGCGGCTGCGCGCGGACATGCAGGCACCGGAGATCGAAGAGGCCCTGCGCCGGAACTACGCCGTGGGCGATGCCGTCGGCATCACCGGCACGCCGGCGATGGTCATTGGCAACACCGTGGTGCCGGGGATGGTCAGCATCGACCGCTTGCGCGAACTGGTGGCCCAGGCCCGCGCCGAGGCCAGCTAGCCACCGCCCGATTTCGGCTTTCAGCTCACCGCCGGAGCCCCAGACGGCCCGCGAAGAGGCGATTGCGCGGCCAGCCTTGGCTATGTTAACGCTTCTCGGACATCATCTTTGGGGAAGCACAGGTGGCCAAGGCGCCAAAAGTCCTCGTCCTGAACGGCCCGAACCTGAACATGCTTGGTACGCGCGAACCCGATGTCTACGGGCGGGAAGGCCTGGCGGACATCGAAAAGGCGTGTCTTGCGCACGGCAAGGCGCTGGGCCTTTCGGTCGACTGCCGGCAATCCAACAGCGAAGGGCAGCTGATCGACTGGATTCAGGGCGCGCGCGAAAGCCATGACGCCCTCGTCTTCAATCCGGCCGGCTACTCGCACAGTTCCATCGCAATCATGGACGCCCTGCTGGCTGCGGCACTGCCGCTGGTCGAGGTCCATCTGTCCAACATCCACCGCCGTGAGGCCTTCCGCCACCATTCCTATGTTTCGCGCGTCGCAGATGGCGTAATCTGCGGGTTCGGATCCAGGGGATATCTGATGGCGCTCGACGCCCTGGCGCAGCGCCTCAACACACAGCAAGAGACGTAATGGCGAAATTCGAAGTGAATGAGGAGCTGGTCCGCAAGCTCGCGGACCTTCTTCAGGAAACCGGTCTCAACGAGATCGAGTACGAGGTCAACAACCACCGGATCCGTGTCGCCAAAGGCGCCGGCGCGGTGAGCTATGCCGCCCCCGCCGCCGCCCCCCTGCCCAGCCCCTGCGCGCCGGCACCGATCGCCAATGCTGGCGGCGGCGAAGCCATTCCAGCCGGGGCGGTGACCGCCCCGATGGTGGGAACCGTCTACGTCGCCTCGTCGCCGGGCACACCGCCTTTCGTCAAGGTCGGCGACAGCGTAAGCGAGGGCCAGACCCTGCTGATCATCGAAGCCATGAAGGTCATGAACCCGCTGGCCGCCCCCCGCGCAGGCACGGTCACCCAGATCCTGATCAGCGACGGCCAGCCGGTGGAGTATGGCGAACCGCTGCTGGTCATCGAATAGGCCGCCCCCCGATCATGTTCGATAAGATCCTGATCGCCAATCGCGGCGAGATCGCGTTGCGGGTTCACCGGGCCTGCCGGGAGATGGGCATCCAGACGGTCGCCGTACACTCGACAGCCGACGCCGATGCCATGCATGTGCGCTTGGCCGACGAAAGCGTCTGCATCGGGCCGGCGCCCATCAAGGACAGCTATCTCAACATCCCCGCCATCCTCTCCGCCGCCAACATCACCGGTGCGGAAGCGATCCATCCCGGCGTCGGCTTTCTTTCGGAGAACGCCGACTTCGCCGCCATGGTGGAAGAGCACGATCTCGTCTTCATAGGCCCGACACCCGAACACATCAGCCTTATGGGCGACAAGGTGGCGGCGAAAAAGGCGGCCGAAGATCTGGGCATACCGGTCGTTCCCGGCTCCGACGGCGCCGTCGATACTGTCGAGGAAGCGCGCACCATTGCCGATCGGATCGGCTATCCGGTTCTGATCAAAGCAACCGCCGGCGGCGGCGGACGCGGCATGAAGGTGGCCCAGAACGCCGGCGAGCTCGAAGAGGCCTACCGCCTGGCGCGCAACGAAGCCAAGAATGCCTTCGGCAACGACATTGTCTACATGGAGAAATACCTGGGCAAGCCGCGCCATATCGAGGTGCAGTTGCTGGCCGACGGACAGGGTGGCTCAATTCACATGGGTGAGCGCGACTGTTCGCTGCAGCGGCGGCACCAGAAGGTCTTGGAAGAGGCCTTGTCCCCGGCGCTGAATGCCGAGGAGCGCTCGGCCATCGGCAACCGGGTCTCGGAAGCGATGCGCAACATGGGCTACCGCGGCGCCGGTACCATCGAGTTCCTGTATGAGAACGGCGAGTTCTACTTCATTGAAATGAACACACGGATTCAGGTCGAGCATCCGATCTCGGAGGCGATTACCGGCATCGACCTGGTGCGCGAGCAGATCCGCGTTGCCGCTGGCCTGCCTCTCGATATCAAGCAGAGCGACATCAAGTTTTCCGGACACGCGATCGAGTGCCGCATCAACGCGGAAAACCCGGATACCTTCATGCCCTCGCCCGGGCGGGTCACGGATTATCACGCCCCCGGCGGCCTGGGCGTCAGAGTCGACTCCGGACTCTATGCCGGCTATCGCATCCCGTCTTCATACGACAGCCTGATCGCCAAGCTGATCGTCCACGGCCAGACCCGCAACGAGTGCCTGATGCGCCTGCGCCGCGCCCTGGAAGAGTTCGTGATCGTCGGTGTGGATACATCCATCCCCCTGCATCAACGCCTGATCGGGGCGCAGGATTTCATCAACGGCGATTATGACATCCACTGGCTGGAGAAGTTCGTCGCCGGCACCGCCTGAGGGCCCGGACTTCCCCCCGCAGACTGCCGCTGAAATGTCATGGAAATTGAACGCCGGGGCGCCCCGGGCTGATTGATCGCGGCCCGGCGGAGTCGCTATCATCGAGCGTCATGCAGCTGACGCCGGACCTTCTGCTTCGCGCCTATGCCATCGGGATCTTCCCCATGGCGGAGAGCCGCCTGGACCCGGAACTCCACTGGATCGACCCCGACATGCGCGGCATCCTGCCGCTCGACCGGCTGCATGTTCCCCGCAAGCTGCGCGCCAGGCTGCGCCGCGGCATCTTTCAGGTCCGCTGCAACACAGCTTTTCACGACGTCATTCAGGGTTGCGCCGCTCCGGCGGAAAACCGCCCGGATACCTGGATCAACCCGGTCATCGAAAGGCTCTACAGCGAACTGCATGAGATGGGCTTCGCCCACTCGGTGGAGTGCTGGGACGGCGACAGCCTGGTGGGCGGCCTTTACGGCGTCTCCCTGGGCGGCGCCTTCTTCGGGGAGAGCATGTTCAGCCGCGCCACCGATGCCAGCAAGATCGCCCTGGTTCACCTGGTTCTGCGCTTGAGGCGCAGCCGCTTTCAGTTGCTCGACACCCAGTTCAACACGCCCCACCTGAGCCGCTTCGGCGTGGTCGAAATTCCGCGGGACGACTACCGCAAGCTGCTGACCCAGGCCGTCTCCACCAAGGCGGAGTTCTATTCCGGCTTGATCTCACCCTCGGAGCTGGACTCCTTCTTGCAGTCGACGACCCAGACATCGTAGACCGGGTGCTCCAGGGCCGAAACGGCGGGGCTGGAGGCGAACATCCAGCCCGTGAAGAGCGCCACCTCGGGCGAGTCCGGGCGCACGTCGACGATTTCGAGAAAGGCCGCGCTTTCCGGCGGCTCCTCCGGCGGCTTCTTGTCACAGGCCCGCGCAACGATCTGCAGCGACCCAAAGCGCACCGTCTCGCCCAGCGGCGCTTCGAAGGTGGAAATCCGCGCGGTGATCTTGTCGAGGCCCTGCAGCACCGCCGAGGCGGCGGCGGCCGGGCCCGGAAAGACCGGAAGCATGACGGCAGGAAGCAGGATCAGCGGAAGGGCCTTCAGACGTGCACGCAAGACAGACACTCTCAGGATTTGCGGTCGCGGTAGGGGTTCTCCAGGGAGCCGACCAGATCGGCGAGGACTTCGCGCAGCTGTCCTTCGTCGCAGCCCATCAGAATGCCGTCCTCCAGCGCGTCCTGCGCCATCTCGCGGATCTCCTCCAGATTCTCGTTCAGAACCTTGATCTTCTCCCGGCACGACAACGGGGCACCGTCCGGCTGCAGCCAGACGGGAATCTCGAACTTCTTTGCCTCCGGTGCCGACACGCCCAACACCTCACCAGATTAATCCTGCCAAAGACTTAAGGGCTCCGCGCCAGCCGCGCAAGCCAGAGGACTTCACCCCGCCAGCCGGGCCACGAAGCGCAGGCGGACATAGTCCGCCGACCACCGGCCCTCGGAATCACAGAGGCTGGGGCGCAGCCGCTCCGCGACCTCCGCGATCAGCGCCAGCCCCTCGTCCGCGGGGACCTGCTTCAGGAAGGCCTCGGCGAAGGTCTCCAGCCAGCCGCCGATCTCACCGGGCAGCGGGGTCGGCCGCGGGATCAGGGCGATGGATTCGACCGCGAAACCGGCGGCCTCCAGCCTGGCCTGATAGGCCTCCGGCGCGGGGAAATACCAGGGACAGGCCTTCACCGGATCGGCGCCCCGCGCCTGCAGGGATGCAAAGAGCGCCTGGGTGATCGTCTCGACGTTGCCCTGGCCGCCCATCTCGGCGACGAAGCGGCCGCCGGGCTTCAGAGCCGCCGCGACGCCGCGCAGAACGGCGTCGGGGTCGAGCATCCAGTGCAGCGCAGCGTTGGAAAGCACCGCATCGAACTCGGCCTCGAAGGTCAGGGCCTCGCCGTTCATCACCCGGGCATCGAGACCGCGCGCCTTGGCCGCCGCCACCTGTTCGGGCGAGCTGTCGACACCCACCACCGCGGCGCCGGCCGCAGCGATCTTCGCCGTCAGCGCCCCTTCGCCGCAGCCGAGATCGAGCACCCGCTCGCCCTTGGCCGGCTGCAGCAGGTCGAGCAGCGGCGCGCCCAGTTCGGCAACGAAGCCGGCGTTCCTGTTGTAACGATGGGGGTCCCAGTGCTGGGACGCTTGCTGGGACGCTTGCTGTGACGCTTTCTGGGACGCTTGCCGGACTGCATCCGCGGCGGGATCGCCGCGTTGGCCGGATGTCGGTTTGTCTTCCGGCATCTCGGCCCGAGCGGCCTTACTGGCCGCCCCCGGAGGACGTGGCCGTATCGGCAGCGCTGAAGATGAAGCGGCCCAGCAGGTCGACCACGTTGATCGTGCCCTGGGCAAACTGGATCTGCTGACCGTCGGTCAGGTAGTCCTCGGCGCCTCCCGGCTCCAAGGCCACGTAGTTGCCGCCCAGAAGCCCCTCCGGAATGATCCGGGCCGAGGTGTCGCTCGGCAGCTTGATGAACTCGTCGATGCTGAGGCTGACCTCGGCAAAGTAGGTGTCCGGGTTCAGGCGCTGGCTCACCACGCTGCCGACCTTCACGCCGGCCATGCGGACGTCGGTCCCGGAGGTCAGACCGGAGGCATCGTCGAACTCCACCATCAGGGTGTAGCCGCCGCCTGCGCCGCCCTCGATCGAAGTGGTGCGAAAGGCGAAGACGATGAACACCACGGCCACCACCAGAACGACGGCGCCCATCACCGTTTCGATCATATTCCTACGCATGCTGGTCGTCCTCTATGTGCTGGCTTTTCAATACTGGTCCGAAGGCCTGACCCGCCGCTGCCGGAACAGCGATGCACGCTTCTTGGGTCGCTGCGACGCGCATCCCGAAGCGGGGTCGGCGGAAGTCAGTTCGGCGTCCAGGGTTCGTAGTCGCCCGTCGCCTTGTCGCGGCGTCCGCCGCGCAGCGTATGGCCGGGCGGCCGGTAGGCCTGCGTCGTGCCGGTCATGTTCGGCTGATGGTCCTTCTGCCAGGCATGGCGCTTCGGCCCGCCCTCGGGCGGCACCTCGTCGGTCGTATGGTGCAACCAGGCATGCCACTCGGCGGGCACCCGGCTCGCCTCGACCTCGCCGTCGTAGATCACCCAGCGCTGCTCGCGGCGCAGGGAGTCCTTGTGGGTGCGCCCGCCGCCCTTGGCGCGGTAGTAGCGGTTGCCCTGCGCGTCGCGGCCAACCAGTTCGCCGCGCAGCCAGGTGTAAATCCGTGTTCCGATGGTTGTGCCCATAGTCGAGGCGCGATCCCTAGCAACATCATCACGATCCGGCCGCCTGCCGGCGGGAGTCCCGCTGCAGGCGGCCAGACTATGGCACCCCGACCGGGAACAGTCCAGCCCGGGAAGCGCCCCCGGGAGAGCCCGGTAAAGGGCGGTTTCTTTGGCTTCTCGGGCGACACAGGGCCCGATTTGGCTGGCCCCTGGCCCTCCAATCACCTAGAGATGGATCTGCTGTCGTCGCCCATCACCGCTGCAGATCGCCCAGCGGTTGCCATGAACGGACCCAGGCCAGAGGGAACGCCAGCTTTGACGATTCCGCCAACCCGGATTCCCCGCGAAGCCGCCCGGCTGCGCGTCGAGACCGTGACCGCTGCAAACTGGCCGGACATGGAAGCTCTTTTTGAGGGGCGCGGCGGGCCGCACTACTGCTGGTGCATGGTCTGGCGCAGGATGCCGTCCAAGGACCGCCGCGACAAAGGGTGCAAGAAGGCTGCTCTGAAGCAGCGCGTCGAAGACGGCACACCTGTGGGACTGCTGGGCTATCTCGACGAGCGGCCGGTTGCCTGGTGTTCGGTGGGGCCGCGCCCCTCCTTTCGCCGCTTGGCCGACACTGAGCCGGACCAAATGCAGAAAGGACCGGAAAGCGTCTGGAGCATTGTCTGCTTTTATGTCCAGCGGGCTTACCGCAGCCAAGGCTTGGCGGCGCAGCTCATCGAGCAAGCGGTGGCCTATGCACAAGCGCAGGGCGCCGAGATGGTCGAGGCCTACCCGGTGGAGCCCGAAGCGCCAAGTTATCGCTTCATGGGCTTCGTACCGCAGTTCGCCCGCGCCGGTTTCACCATGGCCGGCAAGGCCGGTGGCCGCCGTCACATCATGCAGTTGCGCCTGCGGTGAGGCTTTGGTCGAGCGGGCCCGCCGCCAGACCGTCCGGTCACTCCGCGGCGGCGGGGACCGGCGAGGTCTCCGTGCCCGACGATCCGGACTCCCCGCCCTGGCGCTGCGCCAAGCCCCCGCCCGGCCGCATGACCAGGGCGAACATCGGCGGCGTGAAGTAGAACGACACCACCGTCGACAGCAGGACACCGCCCGCGATGGCCATGGCAAAGGGTGGCCAGAAGCCGCCGCCGGCCAGGATCAGCGGGATGAAGCCGCCGACCGTGGTGATCGTGGTGGAGAGGATGTGGCGCGCCTGGCGGCTGACGACCCGGCGCATCGCGGTGAGGTCGCCGCGGGCCGCCTCCGGGTCGCGTTGCAGAGCGGTCAGGACGATGATGGCGGCGTTCACCGAAACACCGATGGAGCCGATGGTTCCGATCAGCGCCTGAATGCCGAAGGGGTACTGGAACACAGCCAGCGCCAGCAGGCTGAGCCCCATCGACAGGCCGGCGACGGCCGCGGTCACCAAGGACAGCCGGTAGGAGCCGAAGGTGAGGAAAATCGCCACCACCGTCAGCGTGACCACGAGGCCAGCGGCCGCGGCAAGGTTCCTTGTCGTTTCGGCCCTGGCATCCGCATCGCCGCCGACCTCCAGCCGGTAGCCGGGGGCGAGGCCAAGCGGGTTTTCGGCCAGCAGGGCCTGGGCCTGCTTCAGCACCTCTTCCGGCAGCACGCCCCGGGCGATGAAGCCCTGGACCGTGTTCACCCTTTCGCCGTTGCGCCGGGTGATCGGACTGTCGGACGGCAGCAGAACGAGGGCACCGAGGGCGGTCAGAGGAATGCCGGGGTAGCCGCCGCTGGCGGCGGTCTCCGCGGCACCCGGTGGGACGATCACCAGGCTGCGCAGCGCCTCCACGCTGCCCCGCGCCCCGTCTGACAGGCGCACGCGCAGCGGCAGCTCCTCGGTCGCCTCGACCAGCGAGCCGCCCAGGGCACCACTGAGACCGGCCTCGAGCTGGCGGGCGACCTCCGCCAGCGAAAGGCCGGCCAGGCGCACCTTGTGCTCGTCGAGCCGGAACACCAGTTTCGGCTCGGCCCCGATGAGGTCGGCCCGGGTGTGGGTGATCTCGGGAATCTGCGCCAGCAGCCCGCGCAGCACCTGGCCGTCTTCGCGCAGGGTTTCCAGATTGGGCCCCACCAGACGCAGTTCGACCGGCGCGTTCACCGGCGGCCCCTGCACCAGTCCGCGGACCAGGATTTGGGCCTGCGGGAACTCCCGGTCGAGAGAGGCCTGCAGCGCGGGAATGAGCCGCTCGGTGGCTTCCGGCGAGACGCTGGTGACCAGGGCCTCGGCAAAGCCGGACACGCCGTCGCGGTCGGTGACCATGTTGTAGTAGAAGGCCGGCGCCGACTCGCCGACGACCCAGTGCAAGCTGCGGATCTCCGCTTCTTCCCGCAGCCGGGCATCCATGCGCAGCGCCACGGCCTCCGTCTCGGCAATGGCCGCGCCGCCCGGCAGGCTCACCTGAACATAGAACTGGTCGCGGTCGACCCCGGGGAAGAACTGCGCCGTCAGCGTCGGGAAGGCGGCGAAGCCCATCAGCGGCAGCACCAGTGCACCCAGAATCGCCAAGCCCTTGTGCCGCAGCGCCAGGTCCAGCGAGCGGTCGAAGAGACGGCCCAGCCGCGGCTGGGTAATCCCGCGCTGCAGGAGACCGCCCCGCGACGCAGACTGCCCGCCCGCCGACAGAAGGCGTCCGGCCAAGGCCGGCGTCACGCTCAGTGCCAGCAGCAGGGAGACCGACAGCATGATGATGACCGACAGCGCGATGGAGCCGACGAAATCGCCGGCCGGACCCGGCAGCAGCGCCATGGGCACAAAGGCCAGGACGGTGGTCACCGTCGAGGCCAGCAGCGGAACCGCCAGCCGGTCGACGGAGTCCGCCACCGCCCGCAGCGCCGGCAGCCCGGCTGCGATGCGGCGCTTGATCTGATCGGACATGACGATGGCGGCATCGACCAGCAGCCCGAGCGCGACAATGAGCCCGGTCACCGACATCTGCTGGATCGGCAGACCGAGCCATTGCATCACGGTCACCGACATCAGGGTTGCCAGCGGGATCACCGCTGCCACGACGCTGGCCGCCCGCCAGCCGAGCGACACGAAGAGCACGAGCACCACCAGCGACACGCCGATGGCGAGATTGACGCCCAGATCGGCGAAGCGCTGCTGGGTGTAGCGGCTCTGGTCGAAAATCAGCCGGTGCTCCAGGCCGCCGGGCAGACTGACCTCGAAGTCCGCAATGACCGCCTTGGCGGCAGCCGTCCAGGCGTCCACCTGGCGGTCATTTTCCATCCGTGCGGCCACCAGCACCGCCGGGCGGCCATCGGCATAGGCGATCTCGCCCGGCGGGTCGGCAAAGGCACGCTCGATTACAGCGACATCGCTCAGCCGCAGGGTCGTGCCCACAGCATCGCTGCGCAGCGGAATGTCACGGATGCGCTGCAGGGTTTCGATCTCGCCTTCGGTCTCGACCAGAAGGTCGTAGCGTTCGCCGCGCAACTGGCCGGAGCGCACCTTGGCGTCGGCCTGGGCGACGGCGTCGGACACCTGGTCGAAACTGAGGCCCAGGCCCGCCAGACGCTGCGCATCCACCGCAACGCGGACCTCCTCCTCCCGCTCGCCAAAGAGGCGCACGTGCTTGGTGTCGGAAATCTGGCGCAGCCGGTCCTGCAGGAGTTCGGCATAGCGGCGCTGGATCGCGGGATTCGCCGACCGATCGCCGCGCATGACAATGGCGCTGATCGTCGTATAGGCCGAGGTCCGGTCGGTATCCAGGTCCGGCTCCGGCACCCCGGCGGGAAAGCTGCGCGCGGCATCGCTCAAGGCGTCGCGAATCTCCGCCCAGACCTGCTCTATGGTCTCCTCGCCGATGTACAGCGAGAGCTCCACCGAGATCACGGAGACACCCGTGCGCGAGGTGGAGCGGATTTCGTCGATCTCCGGGATCTCGCGCAGTTCCTCCTCGATCTTCTCGGTCACCAGGGACTCGACCCGGGAGGGCTCGGCACCCGGATAGGGCGTGACGACCGTGGCGAAGAGGTTGGTGATGGTCGGGTCTTCCTGGCGGCCGATGCTGGTGGCGGCGGAAGCCGCCAGGGCGAGGATGACGCCGAGGACCAGGAACAGCATACGGGTGTTGCGGAACAGGAGAGTCTTCATCGCGGTCATCCCTCTCCGGCGGCAAGGGAAACCTGCTGCCCCGGCACCACACGGTTGCGGCCGCTGGCGACGACGCGGTCGCCGGCACGCAGGGTGCCGCGCACGAAGACGCGCTCTCCGGCTGTGTGCAGCAGTTCGACCGCTTCCTGGCCGATGTGGAAGGCGCCCTCGTCACCCGGCTGCAGTGTGAGGACCGACCACAGGCCTCGCTCGCCTTCGGTGAGGGCGGAGATCGGCAGCCAGAACCCCTCTGCTGCAACCAAACGGGACAGATGCAGCTCGACCGTATCGCCGAAGTTCACCTCCGGCTCTCCAAGCACATCAAAGAGGATGCCCACTGTGCGGGTCGCCGTGGTGAGGTCGGGCCGGATGGCAGCGACGCGGGCCTGAAGGGCACGGCCGTTTGCGGAGAGGCCGATCACCTCCCCAGGACTGAGCGCGGCCGCCGCCTCCGGCGACACACCGATGCGGGCCTGCGGCCGCGCGGTCTCGAGAATGTCGACGACCGGCGTGCCGGCATCCACCACGCTGCCCGTGTCGATGAAGCGCGCCCCGATGCGGCCGCCAAAGGGGGCCCGCACCACCGATTTGTCGAGGTCGACGTCGATGCGGCGAATGGCGGCATCGAGCGCCGCCAGCTCGCCCTCCAAAGCCACCGCGCCCAGGCGCGCTTCGTCGAGGCGCTGCTCGGAGGCGTGGCCGCGGTCGCGCAGCACGCGCTGCCGCCCTTCGGTCAGGCGGGCCAGTTCCAGCGAGGCAACCACCTGCTGGCGCTGACCGAGTAGGCGGTCACGCTCAGCCTCCAGGATCGCCGTGTCCAAGGTGGCAACGACGGCGCCGGTATCCACCGCTTCGCCCTCCTCCACCGTGACAGCGGCCACCAGACCCGAACGCTCGAAGGCGATGCGCGCCTGCTGCGCGGGTTCCAGGCGGCCGACAAAGCGCTCGGCGACCGCGTAGCCCTGCGCGGCTTCCAGAACCAGGCTCGCCACCGGAATAGGGGTGAAGCTGTGGGCGCCTTCGGCTTTCGACTGTGCCGCGCGCAGATGCAGAAGGGCCGCGCCGCCCGCGAGGCTGGCCACAAAGCCCACCGCGACCAGCGCAATGAAAGAGGTGCGTAGCAACCGGTTCATGTCCGCTTCCCTTTTGGCCTTGGCTTCGCGAGCCCGCTTATTTGTATTCTGCGTTTTACGTGGAATTACACGTAAATGGATCACGGAGGAGCTGTCGATTTCGGTCCATAGAAGGCAGATTTCCTGGGGCTATTCCGCGAGGCGGTCGAGGGCACGGCGCAGGTCCGGCCAATCCACCTCCGCAAGGCGTTCGTGGGAGACCTTCTGGGCGGCCTGCCAGAGGGGCACGGCCTTCTTCAAAAGGGCCTGTCCCTGCGGCGTCAGCTTCAGACGCCGCACGCGCGCATCCTTTTCGTCCGCCACGGAGGCCACGAGGCCCCGCCTCTCCAGCGGCCGCAGATCCTTTGTCAGCGTCGTTCGGTCCATGCCGAGCCCGGCGGCAAGAGCGCCGAGCGGCGCCGGCCGCTCCCGCTTCAAGGCAGCCAGGATCGTGAACTGCCCGGCCTTGAGCGCGACGGGCCTGAGCGCCTCCTCGTAGCGCTTGGAGATCCTGCGGGCGACACGCCGCATGGTCTGGCAGACGCAGGCCGCCTCGAAGTCCGCTGCTGCGATCATGAGGATTTCCTTTCCAGATCCAGATAGGTGCAATTCCACATAATGTCAAGCCGGAGGATCACCGCGTCCGCTGCTTGCAGAGCGTTGGAACCACCCGGAGTCCGAGAGCGGATCCGCTCTAGGGCCGGACGCTCTAGGGCCGGACGCTCTAGGGCCGGACGCTCTAGGGTTGGCCGTTCTCGCGGGTCGAAGCACGCACGACCAGATGGGTCGGGATACGGCGGATCTCGCTGGGGCGCCGCGGTTGTTCCAGGCGCAGGTCGAGAAGCTCGATGATCTGCGCCACCACGGCACCGACAGGATAGTCGAGGGTGGTGAGCTGGAAGCTGCGGCGGGCGCTGTCCGGCAGGTTGTTGAAGCCGATGATCGCCAGGTCCCCCGGCACGCCGAGCCCCAGGGCGCGGCCGGCCTCGAGGGCGGCAATGGCGATACGGTCGTTGCTGCAGAAGAGGCCGTCCGGCCGCGGCGTGCGCGACAGCAAGGTGGTGGCCGCGGCGAAGGCGGCGGCATCGTCCCGCCCCGTCACGCTCTGCTGCACGATGCTGTGCCCCGCGGCGCGGGCGGCCGCCTGAAAACCGTTGCGGCGCTCCCGGTCGGAGAAGGTGGCACCGCCCTGGCCCAGAAACGCCAACTGCCGGCAGCCGGTGCGCAGCAGCAGCTGGGCCGCCTGCCGCCCGCCGTCGTGATTGTCGGCCAGCACACAGTCCACGCCCGGCGTCTCCAGCACCCGTCCGGCCAGAATGACCGGAAGCCCGGCGCGCACGCAGCGCTCCGAATGGGCGAGCGACATGGTGCCCGCGGAAACCACGACCGCATCGGACTGATAGTCCAGGGCCTGCAGCATCCCCTCCTCGCCAGGCGCCCCGACGGCCGCGGGGGACAGCATCAGCCGGGTGCCGCGCTCGGCCAGAGCTTCGGCCAGACAGTCCATGAAGCGGGCATCGAAGGGATCGGTCATGCGCCCCATGACCAGCGTGACCAGGTTGGTGCGGTTGCGCACCAGGCCGCGGGCCAGCAGCGACGGGCGGTAGCCGAGAAGGTCGGCGGCGGCCAGAACCTTCTCGCGGGTCTTCAGGGAAGCGCTGGCCCCTTCGGTGAAAACCCGCGACACGGCGGAGGCGGAAACCCCGGCTTCCCGGGCGACGTCTTTGATCGTGACTCGGCGCATCGGGAGAGACTATCGGAAACACAAGGCTTGCTTGCAAACGTTTTCTCATTCCCCCAAGGCAAGCAGCTTGCTTCATACAAAGTTCATTTGAGAGAAAACGATAGAGAGCGTAGAGTCCCAATTCGCAAACGTTTGCAAAAAGTGCAGAAGGGCCATACCTGCGCCGCGCGGCAGCGGACCTGACACTCGCACGAGCCCGCCAGACCGCCGCAACGCCTCCGCACCACCCCCGTAAGGGCCCGTAAGGGAATGCAACAGAGGGAGAATCCGCGATGAAACGACTTGCAACGGCGATGCTGGCCGGAGCCGTCCTGTTCAGCACAGCCCCAACCCAGGCCGAAACGCTCGTCATCGCCGGCCGCGACGGCAGCTACGGCGAGGCCTTGAAGCTGGCCGTCCAGATGTATGAGGCGAAAAACCCGGGGCTTGAGACCGAAAGACTGGAACTGCCCGGCGGCGGCCTCCTGGAAAAGGTCACCATCGCCATGCGCGAGAAGGCCGGCGCCTACGACGTGATCATGCTGGACGACCCCTGGGCGGTGGAGTTCATGGCCAACGGCTGGCTGGCCGATCTCGACACGCTCGGCGGCGGCGTCGACGAGGACTTCGTGAAGCCGGCCCGCGACGTCTCGCGGTATCCCGTGGGCAGCGGCCCCTTCTATGCCGTCCCCTTCGTCGGCAATGTCGAACTCTTCGCCTACCGCAAGGACCTCTTCGAAAAGCACGGTCTCGACCGTCCGCAAAGCTGGACCGACGTGCTGGAGGCCGCGCGGACGATCAACAAGGCCGAAGACGGCGTCTCCGGCGCCGTGTTCCGCGGCAAGAAGGCCAACCCCATCGTCACCGGCTTCCTGCCCATCCTCTGGGCCCACGGTGCCCGCGTGGTCGGCACCGACGGCAAGGCGCACCTGGACAGCGACGCAGCGCTGGAGGCGCTGGAGCTCTTCCTGGCCCTCAGAAACTACGCCCCCAAGGGCATCGAGACCTACAACTCGACGGAGGTGCGCGACGCCCTGATGCAGGGAACCACCGCCATGACCATCGAGCTCTGGCCCTCCTGGGCGCCCTCCCTCGACGATCCGGCGAAATCCAAGGTCCCGGGCAAGATCGAGATCATGGCCGCGCCGGGCCAGGTCCAGGGGCCGGCGCCGATGTTGGGGTCCTGGCTGCTGGCGGTGCCGGCGGACGCCAAGAACCCTGAGCGCGCCCGCGACTTCATCGACTTCCTCACCTCGCCGGAGATGCAGAAGACCCTGGCCCTGGAGGTCGGCATCCCGCCGACCCGCGCCAGCGTCTACAAGGACGCCGAGGTGATCGACCGCTACCGCTGGTACCCGGCCCAGGTCGAGGCCCTGCAGAACGCCCAGCCGCGCCCGCGCATCACCCAGTGGAGCCGGGTCGAGGCCATTCTGGGCGACTACCTGCAGCTCGCCCTGATCGGAGAGATGACACCCGAGGATGCCCTGGAGGAAGCCAACGGCAAGATCGCCCGCGCGCTCACGCGCTAGGCTTCCGGCCTTACGGGGAGAGGGGACGCCGCACCCTCTCCCCGTCCTTCTTGCGCCCGCCCTTCCCGTGTCCGGCCTTCATGTGAACGCACGCCCGGCCTTGCGGGATCCTCCCGCTTCGACGTAAGCCAGAAGCAGCGCGCAAGAGATAGAGCCGGAAGGCGACAGAACATGCCAGGACCCCGCTACACTTCTCTCCTGCTGCTCGCCCCGGCCATCGCGCTCTTTGCGCTGCTGACTCTCTATCCGCTCGGCCGCGGACTCCTGCTGTCGTTCTTCGTCACCGACTACGGCCTCGAAGGCGCGCTCTTCGTCGGCAGCGAGAACTACCGGGAACTCCTGGGCGACCGCTTTTTCCGCCGCGCGACCTGGAACACCGTCGTCTTCACACTGCTGGCCACCTTCAGCGAGGTCGGCCTCGGGCTGATGCTGGCCCTGATGATGAATCGCAGCTTTCCCGGCCGGCGTTTCGTGATTCCGGCGCTGGTGGCGCCCTTCGTGCTCTCGACCATGGTGGTGACCGCCATCTGGAGCGCCTGGTTCCACTATGACTTCGGGTTTCTGAACAACCTTCTGCGCGCCGCCGCCCTGCCGCCGGTGGAATGGCTCTCCGACCCCGACCTGGCCATGCTCTCGCTGGTGCTGGTGGACCTCTGGCAGACCGCGCCCTTTGCCTTCCTGATCCTGCTGGCCGGCCTGCAGGCCGTGCCGCCGGAGGTTTACGAGGCGGCGCGCATCGACGGCGCCTCGCCGCGCCAGATCCTGCTCACCATCACCCTGCCGCTGCTGACGCCGCACATTCTGCTGGCGGCGCTGCTGCGCTGCATCGACAGCTTCAAGATCTTCGACAAGGTCTACGCGCTGACCGGCGGCGGACCCGGCAACGCGACGGAAACCCTTTCGATGTATGTCTACCGGCTGGGCTTCCGCTTCTTCGATGTCGGCCTCGCCTCGGCCGCCGCCGTCATCATGGTGGTGATCGCCGGCCTGCTGGCGACCATCTACGTCCTCAAGATCATCGGCGGACAGTCTCATGTCGGGTGAGCCCCATGTCGGGTAAGTCGCAACGCGGCACCGGCGTCCGGACCGTCACCGCCTACGCGGTGACCGCCATCGTCCTGTTGCCGGTGCTCTGGATGGCCGGTACGTCGGTGAAGCCGCCGATCGAGTTCGTCTCCGCCTCCGTCGATCTTATCCCCAACGCGGTCACGCTGGAGCACTACCGCGCGCTGATGGACGATGACGTCTTCGGCAAGATCGCCAACAGCCTGATCGTCACCTTCGGGGCCACGGCCCTGGCCCTGCTGGCCGGCTTTCCCGCCGCCTATGCGCTCGCACGCCTGCAGATGCCGCGGCGCCTGGACGTCGCCTTTCTCGTCTTCGTGCTGCTGATCAAGCTGGCCCCGCCCATCGTCCTGGCCATTCCGCTCTACCAGGTGCTGCGCTCGCTGGGGCTGCTCGACACCCTGGCCGGCCTGGTGCTGGTCTATCAGGTTTATGCCCTGCCCTTTGCCATCTGGATGCTGCTGGGCTTCGTGCGTGACGTCCCCCTGAGTTACGAGGAAGCGGCGCGGATCGACGGTGCCTCGCTGATCCAGCGGCTGGCCACCATCGTCGTGCCGGTCATGGCGCCGGGCCTGGCCGCCACCGCGGTCTTCGTGATGATCCTGAGCTGGAACGAGTTCGCCTACGCTCTGCTGTTCATACAGACGCCTTCGAAATTCACTCTGCCCACCTATATCGCCACCCTGATCACCGAGGACGAGACCTTCTGGGGGCGCCTCGCCGCCATCGGCTTCCTCGCCTCTCTGCCGATTCTGGCGATGGTCGGCCTGGTGCAGAAATGGCTGACCATGGGCTTTGCCGGCGGCCTCAAATAGGCGCAGGGGCAGTCCCGAAACAGCCGCATGGACAGCCGGGGGCCGGCCCCCTATAGATGACCGCCATGCGCGATTTCTGGCAGGACTCCGGCTACCATCTGCTCGAGCGGAGCGAGCGCGGCCACCTGAGGGTGACGGACGACTATCTGCGTGCCTACTTCCGGCGCCCGGAGGTCAGCCCGGTGCCCGAATCCAACGAGGCGGAGCGGCAGCTCCACGCCGCCCTGCTGCGCAATCCGCGCGAGGCGGTCTCCGAGGAACGTCTGGCCGCGCTCGAAGATCCCGACGCGATCGAGAACTACCGCCTCGTGCTCGCCTTCCGCGACCGCCTGACGGCGGCGGACTCCCTGGAGGACTGCTACCTGCAGATCTTCCTGGCACCCGGTGGCGTGAGCCTGCCGCCGCTGTTCCTCGACCAGCTCGCCCACGTCATCGCCCGCGCGATGCTGGAGGGCGAGGAGGATGCCCTGCACGTCCGCGCGGCAGAGACCTTCTTCCGCGCCCAGCAGGTCACCATCAACGACGGCGCCATCATGGCCGCCGATGCCGAGACCGTGGAGATGTTCGCCACCACCGGCGGCTTCGGCAGCCTGGGCCGGCTGGTCGCCGAGGCCCAGACGCCGCTGCGGACCATCGAGCTGGACGTGGTCAACGAGACCAACGCGGAGATCTACTGGGAGCGTGCCAGCCGCTACGACACGGTGCTGAACCTGAACTTCGCCGGTGCCGGCCTGGACGCCCTCTGCCGGGTCCTGGAGCGCTGGGTGAAGCACTTTCTCGACGTCGCCGTTTCCATTCAGCCGGTGCAGAAGATCAGCGACGAGCGCTGGGTCTGGCACATCGGCCTGGACGTCGAGGCGACGAAGATGCTGAACGACCTCTACAACGGGGTCGACGTCGGCGAAGGCCGCCTCGCCCGCCTGCTCTCCCTCTTCCGCATGGAATTCCAGGACCCTTCGGTGGTCGCCCCCGGCATCGCCGGACGCCCGGTCTACCTGGCCCTGGCCATGACCGAGTCGGGCCAGCTGCGCCTGAAGCCCCAGAACCTGCTGGTCAACCTGCCGCTGGCCGAGCGCGCCTGAGTCCCGTACCCGGCGGCTCCCGCCCCTGGGGACCTGCCTCTCAGTGCAGGTCGCGCAGCCGGGCGATGCGGTCCTCCACCGCCGGATGGGTGGCAAACAGCGGCCCGGCATCGCGGCCGAAGTTGCGCAGCGGATTGGCGATGAAGAGATGCTGGATCGCCCGGTTGGCCCCCTCGTAGCGCAGGCTGCTGCCGCCGATCTTCTCTAGCGCTCCGATCAATCCCAGGGGGTTGCGCGTCAGCTTCACAGCGGTGGCGTCGGCCATGTATTCACGCTGGCGCGAGATGGCCATCTGGACAAGGCGTGCTACGACAGGCGCCAGGATCGCAAAGAGCAGCAGGACCACCAGCGCGATGGCGGCGGCACCGCCGCCTTTGCGGCCGCCGCGGCCCCGGCTGACGCCCCGGCCGGCTCCGTGCCCGGCGAACCGCAGACTGCGCAGCGCGGCGTCGGACACCAGGGCGATGAGCCCGACCAGCACGCCGACGGCCGTGGCGTAGCGGATATCGTTGTTGGCGATGTGGCTCATCTCGTGCGCCACCACACCCTGCAGCTCGCTGCGGTCCAACGTGTCCAGCAGGCCGCGGGTCACGGCGATCGCCGCGTTCTCGGGTTTCAGGCCGGTGGCGAAGGCGTTGAGCGCGGGCGTGTCGATGAAGGCGACGCGCGGCTTCGGCAGCCCGGCGGCCAGCGCCATCTCCTCGACCACGTTGTGCAGCTGCGGCGCCTCGTCATAGCGCACCTCGCGTGCGCCGGCGAGGCCCAGCACGATCCGGTCGCCACGGGTCAGGGCGACCAGGATCGCCAGCCCGCTGGCGACAGCCATGATGGCGGCGCCGCGCAGCCCCCAGGCGCTGAAGTCCCAACTGCCGGGATGCCAGGGCTCAAGCTGCGACGGCGGCGTATAGCTGCTTGGAGCCGCCGGCCCGAGGGTCTGGACCTCCCACGCCCAGCCGACGACGTAGCCCAGAACGAGGCCGACGGACGCCAGGATCAGACAGAGCCAGACGGTGTTCCAGGCATTGCGGCGAATCGCGGCGTGAAAGTCGGTGCGCGCAAGCCCCGGGGCGCGCGGCATCGGGCTGCCCATGACGCTAGCGCAGATCCACCTTTACCGGTTCGCGCGCTTCGTCGGGGATCTCGAAGTAGGTCGACCTGCCGAATCCGAAACGCTGGGCGATGAGATTGGACGGAAAGGCCTCGACGGCGGTGTTCAGGCTCATCGCCGAGTCGTTGTAGTGCTGCCGGGCGAAGGCGATCTTGTTTTCCGTCGTCGACAGCTCCTCCTGAAGGTCCGCGACGTTCTGGTTGGAACGCAACTCAGGATAGGACTCGGCCAGCGCGAAGAGCTTGCCCATGGCGGCGGTCAGCATGCCCTCGGCGGCGATGCTGGCCTCGCGCCCCTGATCGCGCGCCGCGACCGCGCTGTTGCGTGCTTCGATCACCCGGGTCAGGGTTTCCTGTTCGTAGGACAGGTAGTCCTTCACCACTTCCACGAGGTTGGGAATCAGGTCGCTGCGCCGGCGCAGTTGCACGTCGATCTGCGACCATGCGGCTTCGACCTTGTTCCGCAGTGACACCAGCTTGTTGTAGAGCAGGACCACGATCAGCGCCGCCGCAACAGCCAGACCGACGATCACGAGCAGGACCACAGTAAGTTCGCTCACAGCCTGATTCCCCCCAAAAGGCATTGTGCGGCTGCAACTATAGCGTCAAGCGGCAGGCGGGCCCAAGCGCGGCCTCTCGGGTCTGCCGGAACGGCCCCTTCGAACGACCGGCCCCCGGCGCAAAGCCTGGTGGCGGTGCCTGCTGCAAAAACGGCCAGGAGGGGCCGGCGCAGCCGCACGTCACGGCCCTGCGGACGCAAAGGCGCGGAAACCCGCCCTTGCGGCTGCCCGGATACCCGAAAGATCACCCCAGCCAAGGCATGTTAACGCCTTCTTAACGCAAAATATGGTGACCTCAGGCACATGTTGTGGTTTAATGACTGTTCGTCACAAGATATGGCAAATCCTGAGGATTTGCGGGGTTTTCGGGGGGAAACGGCGGTCTTGAGGCTGCTGTTTCTGTCTGGTTTCCCGGACTCCCTGAACCCGGCGCCACTTGGGGCGAATGCAGGGCCAACTGACAAGAAAAAGAGACTGGAGATTACCGCATGCGGGTTGCGCGTCGTTTTACGGAAACTGGCAGTGACGTCTATGAGAGGATCGAGTTTCGCCGGACGTCGAGCGAGATCCGCAACCCCGATGGATCCCTGGTGTTCCGCGCCGAGGATATCGAGGTCCCGTCGAGCTGGTCGCAGGTCGCCTGCGATATCCTGGCGCAGAAGTACTTCCGCAAGCGCGGCCTGCCGCTGAAGTCCAAGCCGGTTCCCGAGGACAACGTCCCGGCCTGGCTGTGGCGCTCCGAGCCCGATCACGAGGCCATGGCCGACATCGCCGAGGACGAGCGCTTCATCGGCGAGACCTCCGCCAAGCAGGTCTTTCACCGCCTCGCCGGCACCTGGGCCTACTGGGGCTGGAAGGGCGGCTACTTCGACGCCGAAGAGGACGCGCGCGCCTACTACGACGAAATGCGCTACATGCTCGCCAAGCAGATGGCCGCGCCGAACTCCCCGCAGTGGTTCAACACCGGCCTGCACTGGGCCTACGGCATCGACGGGCCGAGCCAGGGCCACCACTACGTCGACTTCTCCACCGGTGAGCTGACCCGCGCGCGCAGCGCTTACGAGCATCCCCAGCCCCATGCCTGCTTCATCCAGTCGGTCAACGACGACCTGGTGAACGACAACGGCATCATGGATCTCTGGGTGCGTGAGGCGCGGCTGTTCAAGTACGGCTCCGGCACCGGCACCAACTTCTCTTCGCTGCGCGGCGCGGACGAACCGCTGGCCGGCGGCGGCAAGTCCTCCGGCCTGATGTCCTTCCTGAAGATCGGTGACCGGGCCGCCGGCGCCATCAAATCAGGCGGCACCACGCGCCGCGCCGCCAAGATGGTGACCGTCGACCTCGACCATCCGGACATCGAGGACTACATCAACTGGAAGGTCGTCGAGGAGCAGAAGGTGGCCGCCCTGGTGACCGGCTCCAAGCTCTGCGACAAGCACCTCAATGCCATCATGCGCGCCTGCCACGGGTTTAAGGGCAACGAGAGCGCCGAACAGGCCGACGCCTTCGACCCCAAGAAGAACGCTCCGCTGAAAGCCGCCATGCGGGCCGCCCGCGCGGCCATGGTGCCGGAGAACTACGTCGCCCGCGTCATTCAGTTCGCCCAGCAGGGCTTCACCTCCATCGACTTCAAGACCTACGACACCGACTGGGATTCCGACGCCTACCTCACGGTCTCCGGCCAGAACTCCAACAACTCGGTGCGGGTACCCAACACCTTCATCGAGGCGGTACTGAACGACGACCCCTGGAGCCTGATCCGCCGCACCGACGGCGCCGTGCACAAGAAGGTGAAGGCGCGCGAACTCTGGGAGCAGATCTCCTACGCCGCCTGGGCCTGTGCCGATCCGGGCATGCAGTACGACACCACCATCAACGAGTGGCACACCTGCCCCACCTCCGGGCGCATCAACGGGTCCAACCCCTGCTCGGAGTACATGTTCCTCGACGACACCGCCTGCAACCTGGCCTCGCTGAACCTCATGGCCTTCCGCGGCACGGGTGACGCCTTCGAGACCGAAGCCTATGAGCACGCGGTGCGCCTCTGGACCCTGACGCTGGAAATCGCGGTGCTGATGGCGCAGTTCCCCTCCGCCGAGATCGCCCAGCGCTCCTACGACTTCCGCACCCTCGGCCTCGGCTACGCCAACCTCGGCGGGCTCCTGATGGCCTCCGGCATCGCCTACGATTCCGACGAGGGCCGCGCCCTGGCGGCGGCGCTGACCGCGATCATGACCGGCGTGTCCTACGCCACCTCGGCGGAGATGGCCGAAGAGCTGGGCGCCTTCCCGCGCTACGCGGAAAACGCTGAGCACATGCTCCGCGTGATCCGCAACCACCGCCGCGCCGCCTACGGCCAGCGGGCCAGCTACGAGGATCTCTCCATCGCGCCGGTGCCGCTGGAAGGCACGGCCTGCCCGGACAAGAGTCTGATCAAGGCAGCGAAGAAAGCCTGGGACCGGGCGCTGGAGCTGGGCAAGCGCAGCGGCTACCGCAACGCCCAGGCCACGGTCATCGCACCCACCGGCACCATCGGCCTGGTGATGGACTGCGACACCACCGGCATCGAGCCCGACTTCGCCATCGTGAAGTTCAAGAAGCTGGCCGGCGGCGGCTACTTCAAGATCATCAACCGCACAGTGCCGGAGGCGCTGCGCACCCTTGGCTACGGGGAGATGGAGATCGAAAGCATCATCCGCCACGCCGTCGGCCACGGCACCCTGGCGGACGCCCCGGGCATCAACCATGACCGCCTGAAGGAAAAGGGCTTCACCGAGGCGGCGCTGCAGGCCCTGGAAGCGAGCCTCGCCTCGGCCTTCGACATCAAGTTCGCCTTCAACAAGTGGACGCTGGGCGAGGAGTTCTGCGTCAAGGCGCTGGGCTTCTCGGCGGCGGAGATGGACGAGGTCTCCTTCGACATGCTCGCCGCCCTCGGCTTCACCCGGGACGAGGTCAACGCCGCCAACGCCTACTGCTGCGGCGCCATGACCCTGGAGGGTGCGCCGGGCCTGAAGAGCGAGCACCTGCCGGTCTTCGACTGCGCCAACCCCTGCGGGCGCCACGGCAAGCGTTTCCTCTCCGTCGACAGTCACATCCGCATGATGGCCGCGGCCCAGCCCTTCATCTCCGGCGCCATCTCCAAGACCATCAACATGCCCGGCGCCGCAACGGTGGAGGACTGCAAGCAGGCCTACATGCTGTCCTGGCGCCTCGGCCTGAAGGCCAACGCGCTCTACCGCGACGGCTCCAAGCTGTCGCAGCCGCTGGCGGCCAACCTGCTGGACGACATCGCCGAGGACGACGCCGAACCGCTGGCCGAGCAGCTCGCCGAGGCCTCCGGCCCGCAGCGCGCGCAGATCGTCGCGGAGCGGATCATCGAGCGCATCGTCGAACGCAGCCAGGACCGCAAGCGCCTGCCGCAGCGCCGCAAGGGCTACACCCAGAAGGCCATCGTCGGCGGCCACAAGGTCTATCTGCGCACCGGCGAATACGAAGACGGCTCGGTCGGCGAGATCTTCATCGACATGCACAAGGAAGGCGCGGCCTTCCGCAGCCTGATGAACAACTTCGCCATCGCGATCTCCATCGGCCTGCAGTACGGCGTGCCGCTGGAGGAGTTCGTCGAGGCCTATACCTTCACGCGTTTCGAACCCTCGGGCATGGTCGAAGGCAACGATGCCATCAAGATGTCGACCTCCGTGCTCGATTACATTTTCCGGGAGCTGGCCATTTCCTATCTTGGCCGCAACGACCTGGCCCATGTGGAACCGTCCGACATCAAGCCGGACGCCGTGGGTCAGGGCGATGGTCAGGGCGACCTGCCGGAGGCCGCGGTGGCGGAGACCGTCCGCCGCTACGCCTCGACCGGCTATGTCCGCAGCCAGCTTCTGGTCGTGAACGGTGGCGCCGCAAACGGCGCGACCGGTGTATCGGGGTCCCTGGGCGCAGCCGCCCAGGCCCAGGCACCGGTCGCATCGAACGGCGCGACCCAAGAGCTCGTCGGCTCCGCAGGCTCCGCCGAAGCCGTTGCCGTCGAGGCCACAGTCATCCGCGAGGTCGATACCCGCCTTGACCGCGTCCGCGAGGCGCGGATGAAGGGCTACGAGGGCGACTCCTGCGGCGACTGCGGCAATTTTACCCTGGTGCGCAATGGCACGTGCCTCAAGTGCGCAACCTGCGGCAGCACCAGTGGCTGCTCATGAGGAGTGGCTCGACAGTAACTCAGGTAGAGCCTCCTACCTGTATGACTCACGTCTGAGTTCTCCCTGTGAACTTGAGGGGTGCCCGCGGCGGCGGCACCCCGCTCTTTTTTCAGGCCGCAAGTTTACGAGCTGCGGGCCGGGCCGCGCAGTCCGCCGCACCGCTTCGCAACGACAGCGTGAAATCGGGCCGGCTTACCCCACATAAGCGACTTTCCCGCCGCGGGATTTGAACCTTCACGGTGCTCCTGGCAACTTACAGGGAACTGCCCGGCTGTTCCGGTTGGCCGCAGCCGTTTCATGATGTCGCCGCAATTCTGCGCAATGCTTTCCGTGCCTCGCGTTCCTGAAAAGGCTCCCACCATGAGCGATCCTTACGAAACCCGGGAAGATCTGCCCCGATCCTGGGCCGGCGTTTTTGTCGGCGTCGGCCTGGTCTGTGGCCTCGGTGCCTTCGTCCTGACCGAGGAGATCGATGCCTGGGTCTGGCAGTCTGCCCCGACCTTCGCCCTGCTGATCACGGGCCTGGCCTTCTGTCTGTCGGTGAACCCGCAGCGCTGGCTGCCGGCTGCCCTGGGGACCCTCGCGCTCGGCCTGCTGCTGGGCATCCTCGGCACCACCTTGCTGGAACGCTTCGGGCCCGGTGCCGACCGCTGGCCGGAGATGCCGACCGCCAGGGTTCTCGCCCTTTATCTGATCGTGGCGCAAATCGCCCTGCCGTTCTTCCAAACCTGGCAGGAACGGGAGCAGGAAAGCGCACTCGAGGGGGGCCGCTTCAGCTTCCCCTACCAGCGCCTCTTCGCCCATGCCTGGAACAACACTCTGATCGTCGCCCTCAGCCTGGCCTTCGCCGGCCTGCTGTGGATCCTGCTCTGGCTTTTCGCCGCGCTCTTCGATCTCGTAGGCATCGAGTGGTTCAGCGACCTGATCGGCGAGCCCGCCTTCTTCTGGCCGGCGACCACCATTGCGATCGCCTTCGGCGTCTATGCCGGACGCGACTACCACCGGGTGGTGGTTGCCCTGCGCCGCATCGTCTTCAGCCTCTTCTCGGTGCTGACCCCGCTGTTCCTGCTGCTCTCCCTCGGCTTCCTGCTGGCGCTGGTCTTCGGCGGCTTCGAGAAGATGACCACCGTGGTCAGCGCGGCAACCACCCTGGTCGCCCTCCTTGTCCTCGGCGTCGTGCTTCTGAACGCGGTCCTGCGCGACGGCAGCGCGGCCAGCGAGCCCGGCCGCGCCTTGAACCTCTGCGCTGTCGCCCTGGCCCCGGCGCTGGCGCTGCTCTGCGGCTTTGCCCTCTATGCCGTGGTTCTGCGTATCGGACAGTACGGCCTGACGCCGGACCGCATCTGGATCGCCGTCACCGCCGGCGTGCTGATGCTTTACGCCCTGGCCTACCTGCTGTCTCTCATCGCGCGGGAGCGCTGGATGGCGGTCAGCCGCCAGGCCAACATCTGGATCTCCGTTCTGGTGGCCCTGACCGCCATCGCCCTGCAGACGCCCTGGGGCGACCCCTACCGCGTGAGCGCCGAGAGCCAGTACCAGCGCCTGGCCGGCGGCGCCGTCGACCCCGCGCTCTTCGACTACGGCTTCCTGAAGTTCAATCTCGGCGACCACGGGGAAGCGACCCTGGAGCGGATCGCCGGGGACGCCGGCGTGGCCGACGCGGCGGTGGTTGCCGAACAGCTCGCGGCTCTCGCAACGGCCGAGACCCGCTGGCAGTGGCGCCAGCCCGGTCAGCAGCAGGTCCGCCAGCAATCGGTCCGCGAAACCCTGAGCAATCCGGACCGTGTGACGCTTGTTCCGGCCGACCTGGCGATCCCCGAAGATCTCCACACCGACTGGCTGCACGGCGTGGTCGGGCGCTGCGGCCGGCAGGACGGGCAGGAGTGCATGCTGACCGCCATCGATCTCACCGAGGGCGAGGGCCTGGAGTACGTACTGGCCCTGCGCGGCGACAACATGGCCCCGATCATGCATCTGTTCGAGCGGCGCCTGGAGGGTGACGGCTGGGCCTCGACCTTCATCCCGGTCAGCGCCGAAGCCGTCACGTTCTGGTCCGACTTCGCGGTCGGGCGGATCGACGCCGTCCCCCCGGCCCACAGGGACCTGAAGGTGGGCGACCAGGTCATTCCCCTGCGCCGCCATCCATGAGGGCTCTGAACGCCCGCTCCGGGGCGATCAGCGGGCTTGTGGCCGGATGAGCGGCAGCGCTATGCTCCCGCCCCGGCGCGGGAGCCTCGGGACCAACCCGCAGCCCCGGACCGGCCCCAACACCACCCCTCATCACACGACATAGTCTCAAGCAATCATTTCGGAGGAAACGCCCCATGGCTGGACAGATTGACGCCCGCCTTGCCGAACTCGGCATCGACGTACCGGAAGCCTCTACGCCCGTCGCCAACTACGTCGGCTACGTGCAGACCGGCAACCTGGTCTTCGTTTCCGGCCAGGTCACGCTCAAGGACGGCAGCCCGCAGTACCTGGGCAAGCTGGGGGACTCGATCTCCCTGGAAGACGGCCAGGCCGCGGCCCGGCTCTGCGCCATCAACATCATTGCCCAGGTGAAGGCCGCCTGCGGCGGCGACCTCGACCGCGTCCAGCGTGTGGTGAAGCTGACCGGCTTCGTCAACTCCACGCCCGACTTCACCGATCAGCCCAAGGTGGTGAACGGCGCTTCCGACCTGATGGTGGAGGTCTTCGGCGACAAGGGGCGCCATGCCCGCGCTGCGGTCTCCGCCGGCGCCCTGCCCATCGGCGTCGCCGTCGAGGTCGAAGCGGTGGTCGAGATCGCCTGAGGCGCTAGAGCAGCCACACCGGGTTCAGGCAAGGCCGATGCGGCGCTTGACCTGGGCCCGGGGCGGCGCGACAAAGTAACGCCATGCCTGATTCGACCCGTGAGCTGCCCGCGGAGGCAGCGGATTTCCTGGCCCGCCACCCCGACACCGTGGCGCTGGACTGCATCCTGGCCGACCTTTCCGGCGTCGTCCGGGGCAAGCGCTATCCCATCACCGAGATCGGCAAGATCCTGCAGTCCGGCTTCGCCATTCCCGGGTCGGTCTTCATGCTGGACAGCCAGGGCGAGAGCCACGACCCGGACGGGCTCGGTTTCTCAGACGGCGATCCGGACTGCCTGGTGAAGGTCATTCCCGGCAGCCTGAAGCCGGTGCCCTGGACCGAGCGTCCGCTGGCCCAGGCCATGATCACCCTTGAGACGGAAGACGGCGCGCCCTTCTACTACGAACCGCGCAACGTGCTGGCGCGGGTTCTCGAGCGTCTGGCCGAGCTGGATCTGCGCCCGGTGGTGGCCTTCGAGCTGGAGTTCTACCTGATCGACCGCGAGCGCCTGCCCGACGGGGCGCCGCAGCCGCCGCGTTCGCCGGCGACCGGCCGCCGCGAGGCCGGCACCCAGGTCTACGGCATCAGCGCGCTGGACGCCTACTCGGGCTTCCTCGACGACGTGACCCGCGCCTGCGCCGCCCAGGACGTGCCGAGCGGCGCCATCACCGCGGAGTACGCCGCCGGCCAGTTCGAGATCAATCTGCAGCACATCGACAATCCGCTGCTGGCCGCCGATCACTGCGTGCTCTTCAAGCGCATCGTGAAAGGCGTGGCCCAGAGCCACGGCCTGCAGGCCAGTTTCATGGCCAAGCCCTATGCCGAGCGCGCCGGCAGCGGCCTGCACATGCACGTCAGCCTGCTGGACCCTGCCGGGCGCAACGTGTTCGACGGCGGCTCAGCGCCGGCCAGCGAAACCCTGCTGCAGGCGATCGGCGGCACCCTGGATCTGCTGCCGGAGGCCATGGCGGTGCTGGCGCCCAACGTGAACTCCTACCGGCGTTTCCAGCCCGACATCTTCGTACCGACCCAGCGCTCCTGGGGCTTCGAGAACCGCTCCGTCGCGCTGCGTGTCCCGACCGGAAAGGGCGCCGCCCGGCGCATCGAACACCGCCTGGCCGGCGCCGATGCCAACCCCTATCTGGCGCTGGCCACCCTCCTGGCCGGCCTGCACCACGGCATCACCGGCAAGGTCGATCCAGGCCCGGCCTGGGAGGGCAACGCCTCGGCCGGCTACGACGCCGGCCTGCCCTTCCGCCCGAAGCGCGCCCTGGAAAAGCTGACCGAGGACTGCCGCCTAGCCGACTACCTCGGCGCTGATTACCTGCGGGCCTACCGCGCCTGCAAGGAACAGGAGCTGGAGCTTTTCGAGACGGAGATCAGTCCCCTGGAATACCGCTGGTTCCTGCAGGCCGACTGAGCATATCCACTTCGTCTGAATCCACCCGCTACTGGGCCCACCCGCTACTGGGGCAGAGAAATCGAAGGCTCGAAGAGGCCGGGGTCCAGAGTCTGCCGGCGGATGTTGCGGCGCTCGATCTGCAGCGTCTCGCGAAAACCGTCGACCAGGATTTCGCCTTCCGCCTTCATGACGATGCCGTCCGCCGTCACCCAGAGATCGAGGACGACGGGCTCCCGCTCCTCAGCGCCTTCACCAGTGGGCCGGCGGACAGCCTGGAAGTGGCCGACCGTCTCACCCTCGATTTCCGCTTCGGCAAGCTTGCGGATCTCAAAGGTTCTGAGTTCGCCGATGGGCGGCAGGAGCGCCGCCTCCGCATAGGGCATCTCGAAGAGCTGGCCGCTTTGCAGGAACATCATGTAGGCCCGGTTCCGGTCGGGACGGAGGATGGTCACCTGAATCAGCTCGTCAACGGTGAACTCCTGACGCTCCCAGCTTCCCCGGTGCAGGGTCTTCATCTCCAGGCTGTCGCCGCCGGCATAGGTGACGAGTGTCTCGGCGGTGTAGGACGCCCGGGGCGCCGGCAGAAGGCCGGCCTGTCCTGCGTCCTGGGCCCTTGCGTCCTGGGACCCTGCGGCGAGCGGCAGAGCGCAGAGGAACGCCAGGAAGAAAAGCGGGCAGACGCGCCGCAGGCTGGTTGAAATGGTCAAAAGAATCATTGCCTTGAAGGCTAAGGCCGTCGGCGGGCAATGTCTATGTTCCCTGCAGAGGCTTTTCGCCACCCGGGGCTTGCAACGCCCCCGCTAAATGTCATCTCCTAGAAGAGCCCCGCCCCCAAGAGGACCCATGCCGGACGGAAACGACGCCCTTGCCGTACAGGTGATCAGCCGCATCGCGGAGGTCCCGGCCGCCGACTGGGACGCCTGCGCCGGCGACAACCCCTTCGTCAGCCACGCCTTTCTGAACGCCCTGGAAGAGAGCGGATCGGCGACCGGGGAAACCGGCTGGCAGCCGCAGCACCTGGTGCTGCCCAACCCGGCGGGGGGCCTCTACGGCTGCGTGCCGCTTTACCTGAAGTCCCATTCCTACGGCGAGTACATCTTCGACTGGAACTGGGCCGACGCCTACGAGCGTGCCGGGGGCCGCTACTATCCGAAGCTTCAGTGCTCGGTTCCCTTTACCCCGGCGACCGGACCGCGGCTTCTGGTGCATCCGGACGCGCCCTGGGAAGAGATCATGACCGGGCTCACCGCGGCGATGATCGAACTGGCGCGGCGGCACCGCGTCTCTTCCCTGCATGTCACCTTCGCGCCGCGCGAGCAGTACGACCACCTGGGCGCGCTCGGCCTGCTGCAACGGCTGTCCGTGCAGTACCACTGGCAGAACCGGGACTACGCCGACTTCGACGCCTTCCTCGCTGAACTCAGCTCACGCAAACGCAAGGCGATCAAGAAGGAGCGGCGCAAGGTGGCGGAGAGCGGTATCGAACTGCGCGCCCTGACCGGTGCCGAGATCGAAGCGCGCCACTGGGATGCCTTCTTCGGCTTCTACATGGCCACGGCCGACCGTAAGTGGGGCCAGCCTTACCTGACGCGAGAGTTCTTTCACCAGATCGGCCGCGACCTCGGCGACAAGGTGGTGCTGATCGTCGCCGAGTATGAGGGCGAATTGGTGGCGGGCGCCCTGAACCTGCGCAGCGACACTGCCCTGTTCGGGCGCAACTGGGGCTGCCTCAGCCGCTTCAAGTTCCTGCACTTCGAGACCTGCTACTACCAGGCCATCGACTATGCCATCCGCCACGGCCTCACCTGGGTCGAGGCCGGCGCCCAGGGCGAGCACAAGATCCAGCGCGGCTACCTGCCGACCGCCACCTACAGCGCCCACTGGATCGGCGATCCCGGTTTCCGCGACGCCGTCGAGCACTTCCTGGAGCGCGAGCGCGACGCGATGAGCCAGGAGATCGCCTTCCTCGGCCGCCACAGCCCTTTCAAGGCCTGCGACTGACTGCCTTTTCCGCCGGTCTGCGGCCCCTTTCAGCCTGCCGGATCGCGTTGCAGTCAAATTGACCTAGCGCAAGGGCATTCTCCCGGCGGCAGGGGATCATGACGCTTTGTTGACAGGACCTGACCCGGTGACGCTCAAGGGGGGCGCCGGGGAGCGGCGGCCCGCCGCCACAGAAGAACCAGGCAGGGAGTTTCCGATGAACGTCAAGATCGCCGACCTTATGGCCAAGCGTGTTCTGAGCGCGCAGCCGCACCACAGCCTCGACCACGTGCGCGGGATGATGGAGCGCAACCGCATTCACGCCGTGCCCATCGTCGGCCCGCAGGGCGAGGCCCTGGGCATCGTCACCACCGCGGATGCGGCGCGCAAGGTGAAGGGGGAGTCGCCGGTCAAGCGTATCATGTCGGACCATGTCTACTGCGTGCCCGCCTACAACGACGTCAGCGCCGCCGCCCGCATCATGCGCAAGCACAAGATCCACCACGTGGTGGTGACCCACGAAAAGGCGGTGGTCGGGATCATCTCCTCGTTTGATCTGCTGAAGCTGGTCGAAGGCCACCGCTTCACGATGAAGCAGGCCCCCGCGCCGGCGAAAAAGCGCAGCCGCCGCTGACGCCGGCATCGGGCGATGAACACCGGGACCCCGCAGCCAAGCGAAGCGCCGCCGGGCAGCGGCGCGGAGCGGGATGCCTTCAGGCTGTTGCAGGCGCGCCTGCCGGAGATGTTCCGCAGGGTCTTTGCCCACGACGAGGCGCCGCGCAGCGTCGTTGTCTTGCCGAGCTTCAGCCTCGATGCGGACGTCATGGCAAAGATCACCGGTGTCGAGCACTACGAGGAGCGCATGCTCTGCCTGCTGTTGCTGCTGCGGCTGCCGCGCACGCGGGTGATCTTCCTGTCCAGCACGCCGATGCCGGAGTCCGTGGTGGACTACTACCTGCATCTGCTGCCGGGCGTTCCCGTGCGCCATGCCCGCCAGCGCCTGACCCTGCTGTCCTGCCACGACAACACGCCGCGGCCGCTGAGCGCGAAAATCCTGGAGCGCCCGCGCCTGATGGAGCGCATCCTGGATGCCATCCCGGACCGCGCGGCCGCCCACATGACCTGCTTCAATGTCTCCGAATCGGAACGCAATCTGGCGCTCAGGCTCGGCATTCCGATCTACGGCTGCGATCCCGAACTCCTGCCGCTGGGCTCGAAGAGCGGCGCCCGGCGCCTGTTCCGCGAGGCCGGCATCGCAATTCCGGAGGGCTTCGAAGACCTGGCCGACGCAGAGGAACTGGCCGAGGCGCTCGCCGCGTTAAAGGCCAAGAAGCCGGACCTCCGCCGTGCCGTCGTGAAGCTGAACGAGGGTTTCTCCGGTGAAGGCAACGCCATTTTCAGTTTCGAGGACGCGCCCTCAGGCCCAGCGCTGGCACCCTGGGTGCGCGAGCATCTGAGGGGCCTGCGCTTCGAGGCGGCCGGAATGACCTGGGACCTCTACAAATCCAAGGTGCGGGAGATGCAGGCCATTGTGGAAGCCTTCATCGAAGGGCCCGCCAAGCGCTCCCCCTCGGCGCAGTTCCGCGTCGATCCGACCGGGGGGCTGGAGGTCATCTCGACCCACGACCAGGTACTCGGCGGCTCCGCCCAGCAGATCTTCCTCGGCTGCCGTTTTCCGGCGGACGAGGCCTACCGCCTGGCAATCCAGGAAGAGGGCCTGAAAGCCGCCCGGCTGCTGCGCGACCGCGGGGTCATCGGCCGCTTCGGCGTCGACTTCATCTCGGTGCCGGAGGCCGGGGGCTGGCGCCACTACGCCATCGAGGTGAACCTGCGCAAGGGCGGCACCACCCACCCCTACCTGATGCTGCAGTTCCTGACCGACGGACACTACGATCCCGCCAGTGGCCTCTACCTGGCGCCGGGCGGCCGGCCCTGCTTCTACTGCGCCTCGGACAACATCGAGGACGAGCGCTACCGCGGGCTCACGCCCGACGACCTGATCGACATCGCGGTGCTGAACGGCCTCCACTTCCACGCCGCCACCCAGGAAGGGGTGGTCTTCCACATGTTCGGCACCCTCTCCCAGTTCGGCAAGTTCGGCATGGCCTGCCTCGGCGGCACGCCGGAGCGGGCCCGCGCGCTCTACGACGAGGCCCTCGCCGTCCTCGACCGCGCAGTTCAGCAAACGGAGGCAGGCTGACCGGCGGCGGGCCGAAATGACTTCAGTCAGTACGCCTCTGGTTCATCGCGCCAGATCGGGATGGGCCTCAAGGAAGCGGCGGTTTAGCTGCTCTATGGCTTGCAAGATGCGATGTTCCGCGCTTCTGTCCGTGACGAGCGGATCAAACTCTTCGCCCACCTCCGGCCTTGGGAGATCCGCAACCAGTTCGCACATCTGACCGAAATGGTCGGGATAAGACGCCTTCCATACGTCCAGCTCCTGAAGACCCTCAAGGTCGCTGAGGTCAACCGTCAGAGCCTGCATCAGCGTTTGCCCGAGATCGCTGTCCGGAGAACAGCCCACGTACGTTACGAGGGCCTCGAGGTACTCCATGTCCTGTGCGTTGGACAGATCGCAAACACGACGGTAGAGAACCGGAATCAGAGCGTACTCGATTCCAAAAGCACGCTGCGACAGTTCCACTGAAGACTTGGTGGCATGCCCGGAAGATGCAGCTTCATAGCAGTGCTCGTATTCAGCGAAGGCCGGCGTCACCGCTGCAACGCCGAACATAACGATGAGCGGGGAGACGAAACGCCGGATCATCTGCGCACCATTGAGTGTAGCCCGATACAAACCGCTCAACGACCAAGCTTTAATTTTGTTGATTTGATGGCTCGCCGCAGCCTATGCCGGCATCGATAGTAGGAGCGAGGGCGTTCTGCAAAAAAGCAGCGGGCCCGGCGCCGTCAGGCGGCCGGGCCCTGTTCTTTGCCGGATCTCGAAGGACTTAGTCGGCCAGCACTTTCTCCGACTTGGCGCTGTTGCCGCCCTTGGGCCCCTTGCGGCCGCCACGGCCGCCGCCGCTGCCTCTGCCGCCGGAGCCCTTCTTGCCTTTGCTCGGTGCGCCTTCCGGGTAGCTGAACGTCGGAATGCCGTCTTCGATGTCGACGCGCACCACGCCGCCCTTGGAGAGCTTGCCGAACAGCAGTTCCTCGGCCAGCGGCTTCTTGATCTGGTCTTGGATCACCCGGCCCAGCGGGCGGGCGCCGAACTGCTTGTCGTAACCCTTCTTGGCCAGCCACTCCCGCGCCGCATCGCTGAGTTCGATGGTGACCTGGCGGTCGGCCAACTGGGCTTCGAGTTGGATGACGAACTTGTCGACGACCCGGGCGACGATCTCCGGCTTCAGGTTGTCGAAGGGAATGATGGCATCCAGGCGGTTGCGGAATTCCGGCGTGAAGAGCTTCTTGATCGCTTCCTCGCCGTCCTCGGTGCGCAGGTCGCGGCCGAAGCCGATAGCCTGCTTGGCCATATCGGCCGCACCAGCATTGGTCGTCATGATCAGGATGACGTTGCGGAAGTCGACCGTCTTGCCGTTGTGGTCGGTCATCTTCCCGTAGTCCATGACCTGCAGCAGAATATTGAAGAGGTCCGGATGGGCTTTTTCGATCTCGTCCAGCAGCAGCACGCTATGCGGATGCTGGTCGATGGCGTCGGTCAGCAGGCCGCCCTGATCGAAGCCGACATAGCCCGGGGGCGCTCCGATCAGACGCGAGACCGAGTGCCGCTCCATGTACTCCGACATGTCGAAGCGGGTCAGCTCGATGCCCAGGGAGTGGGCGAGCTGGCGCGCCACCTCGGTCTTGCCGACACCGGTGGGACCGGAGAAGAGATAGCTGCCGATGGGCTTCTCCGGTTCCCGCAGGCCGGCGCGGGCCAGCTTGATCGCCGCCGAGAGCGCGGTGATGGCCTGATCCTGACCGAAGACCATGGTCTTCAGGTCGCGCTCCAGGTTCTTCAGCGCCGTGCGGTCGTCCTTGGAGACCGATTTCGGCGGGATCCGAGCGATCTTGGCCACCACGGCCTCGACATCCTTCACGCCGACCGATTTCTTGCGCTTGGACTCGGGCAGCAGCATCTGCGAGGCGCCGACCTCGTCGATCACGTCGATGGCCTTGTCCGGCAGCTTGCGGTCACCGATGTAGCGGGCGGAGAGCTCCACCGCCGTGCGGATCGCCTCGTTGGTGAAGCGCACGTTGTGGTGATCCTCGTAGTAGGGCTTCAGGCCGCGCAGGATCTTCACCGCATCCTCGATCGAGGGCTCGGTGATGTCGATCTTCTGGAAGCGGCGCACCAGGGCGCGGTCCTTTTCGAAGTAGCTGCGGTACTCCTTGTAGGTGGTGGAGCCGATGCAGCGCAGCAGCCCGCTCTGCAGGGCCGGCTTCAGCAGGTTGGAGGCATCCATGGCGCCGCCGGAGGTGGCCCCGGCGCCGATCACCGTGTGGATCTCGTCGATGAAGAGGATGGCGTGCTCCTGGGCCTCAATCTCCGAAACCACGGCCTTGAGGCGCTCCTCGAAGTCGCCGCGGTAGCGGGTCCCGGCCAGCAGCGCCCCCATGTCGAGGGCGAAGATCGTGGCGTCATTCAGCACGTCGGGCACCTCGCCGGCGACGATGCGGCGGGCCAGGCCCTCGGCGATGGCGGTCTTGCCGACCCCGGGATCGCCGACGTAGAGCGGATTGTTCTTGGTCCGTCGGCAGAGCACCTGGATCGTGCGGTCGATCTCCTCGCTGCGGCCGATCAGCGGGTCGATTCGCCCGTCGCGGGCCTTGCGGTTGAGGTCGACGCAGTAGGCGTCCAGGGCCTCGCGCCCCTTGCGCACCACCTTTTCCGAGTCCGTGTCCTCGTCGGCGCCCTCGACCGTGCGGCTCTCCTCGTGCCCCTTGGCCTTGGCGATTCCGTGGCTGATGTAGTTCACCGCGTCCAGGCGGCTCATCTCCTGTTCCTGGAGGTAGTAGACCGCGTGGCTCTCGCGCTCGGAGAACATGGCCACCAGGACGTTGGCGCCGGTCACCTCCTCGCGCCCGGAGGACTGGACGTGGATCGCCGCACGCTGCAGGACCCGCTGGAAACCGGCCGTCGGCTTGGCGTCGCCCAGCTGCGCCGTGATCAGGCTGGACAGCTCGTTGTCGATGTAGTCGAGGATT
Source organism: Rhodospirillales bacterium BBD 1991-14 (assembly GCA_001657395.1). Taxonomy (GTDB): domain Bacteria; phylum Pseudomonadota; class Alphaproteobacteria; order Kiloniellales; family Kiloniellaceae; genus Pelagibius. The sequence goes on from LYSY01000003.1 coordinate 110,059, forward strand.
TCGGCGCGCAGCCGCTCCAAATCGACGCTGCAGGCCCGTAGGACCGCCATGGCATCCGGATCGTCGATCAGCGCGAGCAGCAAGTGCTCCAGCGTTGCATATTCATGGCGCCTCTCGTTGGCGCCGGCCAAAGCACGATGGAGCGTCTGCTCTAAATTCGCCGATAGCATCCGGGCCTTATTCCTTTTCTAGGGTGCACTGGAGAGGGTGCTGATGTTGACGGGCATAGTCTATCACCTGGGTCACTTTTGTCTCGGCTACCTCGTAGGTAAAAACGCCGCAGACCCCGACGCCACGCTGGTGGACGTGAAGCATGATGCGGGTCGCCTCCTCGCGGTTCTTGGCGAAGAACTGCTCAAGGACATGCACGACGAACTCCATCGGAGTGTAGTCGTCGTTCAGCATCAGCACCTTGTACATGGAGGGCTTTTTCGTCTTGGGCTTGGTCTTGACGATTATGCCCGTCGAGGTGCCACCACCGCTTCGTTTGTCTTCACTCATAATCCAACACTACGCATCTATACGCTCTGTCCGTCCCCACCATCATATTGGTTCAATCTGGCATCGGAAAAGACCCAAGAGACTTACCGCCAGCTTAACGCGAAGGTTTCTCTTCCGGGTTAACTCCGTGCCGATAGCCGTCGGCACGCATTCGTCTGAGAGAACGGCGGGCCCGGTCGTCATGGCCGCGCCAGACCAAGGAGAGCGAGAAGCGCCGGAGTCGCCGCCCTAAACACCTTGAAGAGTATGCCACGCCCGCACAGGGGGCCGAAGCCGGCAAGCCGAAATAGGCATTTATTCTTGTATATCAGTGGCCCCGGCAAAGGCCGGCAACAATGCTGTGCAGGCAGCGAGACATGGGTCCGGATGGGGCTGAAAACAAGGGGGCCCGGCGCAACCGCCGGGCCCCTGAAACTCTCCCCTGACATTCTCTGCGGGGCGCCGGTCAAACGGCACCCGAGGCTCTGCGGGGCGCCGTCAAACGGCGCCCGAGGCGATGGACAAGGCCGGTCAGGCCGCCACCGGCTTCATCATTTTCTCGACCGTCACGGCGACGCGGGACTGCAGCGGCGCGAAGGCGTCGCTCGTCATCGCAATCGACAGGCCGGCCAGCTTCGCCGTCTCGGCCATCAGCGACTCGAGGCTCTTGCGCGAATACTCGCTCTGCAGGTCGATCACCTCACGCAGGCTCTTGGCAGTGGCCATGGACTGCGCCGTCTGCATGCCGGCCTCCAGCGCATCGCGGGAGAAGGACGCCACCTCTTCACCAAAGGCCTCCACGCCCTTGGCGACGACCTCGGAAGACTGGACACAGGCTTCCAGATTGTCCTTGCTCAGGCGGCTGACATCGTCATAGCGCTGGAACACGGTGGAGGAGGCCTTCTCGACCTGCTCCTGCGTCAGCGCAAAGGCCTGCTCGTAGGACCGCACCGCGGCCTGCGTTCCGGCCTTCACCACGGTCTCGAGGGTTTCCTGGCCTGCGGCGACAACGGCCTCGACCGGCTTGAAGGCCTCTTCGGCCATGGGCTGGATACTGTCCAGAGCCTCGACCGCGGGCTCCAGTGGCAGCAGCGGGGCGACAGTCTCCGCTGCCGCAGGTGACGCTTTGGGGGCCGCCGGTTTGGGGGCCGCGGGCTTGGGCGCAACCTTGGCGGCCGCCGGTGCGGTCTTGGGCGCGGTCTTGGGCGCGGTCTTGGGCGCGGTCTTGGGCGCGGTCTTGGGCGCGGTCTTGGGCGCGGCTGCCTTGGTGGGGGCACGCTTCGCCGCCGTGCGCTTTGCGGTGCCGCGCTTGGCGGCGGCAGCCTTGCCGGGGGACTTGGTGGTGGCCATGGGGAACTTCTCCTGGCGTTCGTCTTGTTTCGATGATTGCGGGCGCAGGGTCCGGAAAGTCGTCATCAACCAGCCGAGGTCGGAAAGCTGTTTTCCGTGCACATCCTGCGCAGCGGCACCGGTCGCGCAGGACCATCCGTGCGGCCCTTGATACCCTGAACCGGACCTCAAATGCTGCAATGCAGCAACCGGTCAAATCTAAGAGACTGCCTCGCGAAGTCAACAGCAAATTGTGCAATGCAACAGAGAACGGATTACAGCTGTCCGCGATCCACGGCCCCATCCCCCGGGCTCCATACTGATCCCCAACTGATCTGCACTCTGACCGGTTGCTGGCCCTCGGCCCCTTTGGCAATATCCGCCGCAGGTGTTCAGCAGGTCCGGAGTCCCCTCGCGCGAAAGCCCTCGGCGGTCGGCAGGGCGGTCGGCAGGGCTGACGGAAGATACGGAAGGTGCCATGACCTATTGCCTGGGTATGAAAGTGAGCGAAGGCCTGGTCTGTCTGGCCGACGGACGCATCACCAGCGGCAATCAGGTGACCAATGCACAGAAGCTGTCCCTGCACGGCCCGGACGGCGCCCAGTTTGCGATCATGACCTCGGGCCTGCGGTCGCTTCGCGACAAGACCCTGGCCTACCTGGAGCGGGACATGCGCAAGAACCACGCGACCGGGTTTGCCGCCCTGCTGGATGCGGTGACGGCCTATTGCCGCTGCCTGCGCCAGGTGGCCGAAGAAGACCGCGAGCAGATCGAAGGCTCCGACCTCACCTTCAACCTGCACAGCCTGATTGCCGGCGCCCAGCCGGAAGACAAGGAACCCAGCATCTTCCTGGTCTACCCCGAAGGCAACTGGATCGAGGTCGACCGGCGCACCCCTTATCTCTCCGTCGGCGCCACCGCCTACGGCAAGCCGATCCTGGACCGCGCGCTGAATTATGACACGGCGATGACAACGGCCCTGAAGCTGGCCTACCTGTCGTTCGATTCGTCGCGCTTTTCCTCCGCCGACGTGGGCTTCCCCATCGATCTGGCCACCTACAGCCCGAGCGAACGGCGCTGGCGCACCGCGCATTACGACTACGATGACCTGCGTGAGCAACGCATCTGGTGGAACGAGCACATCACCCAGCTTGCGGTGCGCATGCCCGACGGCCCCTGGGTGAACGAGCTGCGTCCCGGCAGCCACGCGGCGCATCTGACCATCGTCTCGGAAGACGACTCCTGAAATCCCCTTAGAGGGCGAGGTTGCCGGCCAGGCCGTTCTCGCCGACACGCAGGGTAAAGAAGCTCCCCGTCTTGTCGCTGGCATCGCGGCGCTGCGGCACGGTGGCGCGGGCCCGCGCACCCGGCGGCGCGTCCTTGGGCGGGCGCACCGCCACCTCGGTGCCGTCATGCGCGAACAGCACCTCGGCAAAGGCGATCTCCGCGAAACGCTCCGAGGGGAACAGCCAGGCATTGAAGGAAAATGCGCCGTCGCGGCAGAGGCTGCTGACCCAATAGGTCTCCTCCGAATAGAGATTGAGGCCGGACGGCGCCGGCCGGAACGCGCCGCTGCGCTCCAGGGCAGCGGTCAGCCGCGCCAGGTCCTCGGCGTCGAGCGCAGTTTCGCTGGTGGTCCAGCGCGCCCAGGCCAGCGGGTCGCGAAGATCCAGCCGGCTGACCTGGAGGCCGCTGGGACCCTGGACCCGGGCCGTCAGGCGGGCGCCGCCCGCCGCCTGCTCGACGACCTCGTAGCTGCGCAGTTGTTCGTTGTAGTCCGCGTTGTAGACCAGCCGGAACGCGTCCGGCGCCCCTTCGACGCAACGCTGCCGGATGTCGTCTCCGTTCAGGTAGCTGAACCAGGTGGCCTTTAGGGTGGCCGGATTATCGATATCGCCACGGTAGGTGCAGGCCGCCAGGCCGCCGGCCGCGAGGGCCAGCGCCAGCACTTGAAGGTACCAGCGGCGTGTCACCGGGCGGGCGGCGCCCTTGGTCGAGCAGGTCATGACTCTTACCTCCTTTGCGCAGGCTCCCTTTGCAGCAGGCTCCCTTTGTATAAGTGAACCCGGCTTTGCGCACCGCGCACAGACCCCGGTTCGCGGCGTCGTTTCGCCGTGCAGCTTGCCAGCGGCGCGCTGGCGCAACGCGGAATCTTTGGTAAACGCCGGTCCGGAAATTGTCCAGGTGACGGCGCCGTCTCGCCGGGCCTCCGGCCAAGCCTCTGTATTGAGTGTATTTTAACCACATTGTAATTGCTGCCCCATTAGACTGGACAGGGATTCGCGGAATGCCTTAGAATCGATGGGGTTTTCAGGGGGTTTCCGGATCTTTTGACAGAGAAACCTTTGCGTCGCTCCGCAAGGCGCCGAAACTAAAAGCGAGTCCCGATGTTTCGAAAGTTTGCTTTCGCTTTCTTTGCGTTATTGGTGACGGCCGTTTGGGCAGGTCTGTCGAGCGAAAGCGCGCAGGCGCGTTACGCCTCGATCGTCGTCGATGCCGACACGGGACAGGTGTTGCACGCAGTGAATGCGGACACGCGGAACTACCCCGCCTCTCTCACCAAGATGATGACCCTCTACATGGTGTTCGACGCCTTGGAGAAGGGCAAGCTGACGCTGGATCAGAGGCTTCCGGTTTCCAAGCGGGCCGCCGGCATGCCGCCCTCCAAGATCGGGCTGAAGCGCGGCGAGACGATCAGCGTGCGCAATGCGATCCTGGCGCTGGTGACCAAGTCTGCCAATGACGTCGCGGTTGTCGTCGCCGAAGCGCTGGCGGGCAAGGAAACCACCTTCGCCCAGGTGATGACGAAGCGGGCCCGCTCCCTGGGCATGAGCCGCACGACCTTCCGCAACGCCTCGGGGCTGCCGAACCGCGGACAGAAGAGCACGGCCCGGGACATGTCGCGCCTTGCCAAGGCGCTGATGACCGACTTCCCGCAGCACTATCAGTTTTTCGCGGTCTCGAAGTTCACCTACAAGGGCCGCACCTACCGCAGCCACAACAAGCTGCTGAGATCCTACAAGGGCACCGACGGCATCAAGACCGGCTACATCCGGGCCTCGGGCTTCAATCTCGTCTCCTCGGTGGAGCGCGAGAACCGGCGGATCATCGCCGTCGTCTTCGGCGGAAAGACCTCGAAGTCGCGCGACCGGCATATGGTCAAGCTGCTGGACCGCGGGTTCAAGAAAATCGCCTCCCAGGGCGTCAAGAAGATCCCGCAGGTGCCGGGCCGCAACCCCTTCCAGGCCCCGGCGGTGACCTTGCAGATCGTCGCAGTGCAGCCGGCCGCCCCGCAACAATCCACTGGGCAACCCGTCGGCCTGACGTCGGCCGAGGCACCCAAGGCGGAAACGCCCGAGATTGAGCCCAAGGCGATCGAAACGGCGGCCGCCCTGCCAAAGCAGGTTCGGCCGGTCAAGCCGCTGATGCCTTCCTCCCAGGTCGCCGCTGTCGACGGCCTGGAGACGCCCATTCAGGGCGGCGAGACGCTGACCAACGATTGGGGCGTGCAGGTCGGTGCATTCAGCCGCTTCAGCGCCGCCCACAACAGCGCCAGGTCGGCGCTGGCGGAAGCGCCGGTGCCGCTGCGGGGCGCCAAGGTGGCGGTCCGGCGCGTCGACACGGCCAGCCTCGGCACCATCTACCGCTCCCAGCTTACCGGTCTCTACGAGAAGCAGGCCCGCGATGCCTGCGCCGCCTTGAAGGCCATCGACATCGGCTGTGTTCTGGTGCAGCCCGAAGCCCAGGGATCGAACTGAGGGCTGGAACCGGGGCCGGGCCACAGCACACCGGGCCCGCCCTTCCCCATCAGACTGGATTCAGAAAGCAGGCGGTTCGAGGCCGCTGGCCTTGAGTTCCGAGCGCACCCGCGCCGTGAGCCGCTCCAGGCTCGCCTGATCGCCGGCCTCGCAGCGTGCCACGAGAACATCCTGGGTGTTTGAGGCGCGCAGCAGCCACCAGCCGCCGCTCTCGCGCACCCGCACGCCGTCGATGTCGTTCACCTCGGCACCTTCGGCCCTGAGGCGCTCCTTGACCTCTTCGATCACCGCCTTCTTGCGGTCCTCCGGACAGGGAAAGCGGACCTCCGGGGTGTTGAAGAGCTGCGGCAGGGAATCGCGGAAATCGGCCAGACTCTCGCCGCTCTTGTTGATCACCGAAAGCACCCGGATCGCAGCATAGAGCGCGTCGTCATAGCCGTAGAAGTGGTCGGCGAAGAAGATGTGGGCGCTCATTTCCCCGGCAAAGGGCGAACTCACCTCTTTCATCTTGGCCTTGATGATCGAATGGCCGGTCAGCCACATCAGCGGCTCGCCGCCGGCCTCGGCGATCCCATCGAACAGCATCTGACTGGCCTTCACATCGGCGATGATGGTGGCCCCGGGGTGCTGCTTCAGAATGTCGCGCGCCAGATAAAGCATGATCTGATCGCCCCAGAGAATGCGCGCCCGGGAATCGATGATGCCGATCCGGTCCCCGTCGCCGTCGAAGGCAACACCCAGGTCGCAGCCTTGGGAGAGCACGGCGTCCTGCAGCTGCTTCAGGTTCTCCGCCACCGTCGGGTCGGGATGGTGGGCGGGGAAAGTGCCGTCGATGGTCTCGTTCAGCAGAATGTGCTCGCCCGGCAGCCGCGCGATGACCGCTGCCATGGCCTCGCCCATGGCGCCATTACCGGCATCCCAGGCGACCTTGAGACCGCCGTCGCCTTCGAAGTCCTGGACCAGGCGGTCGACGTAGGCGTCGAAGACCGAGCGCTCCTCGACGCTGCCGCTGCCGCTCTCGTAATCGCCGGCGGCGGCCAAGCGGCCGAGATCCTGGATGTCCGCCCCGAAGAAGGAGGCCTTGTCGAGCAGCAGCTTGAAGCCGTTGTAGTCGGGCGGGTTGTGGGAGCCGGTGATCATCACGCCGCCCTGGACGTCGAGGGTGTAGGCGGCAAAGTACAGCATCGGAGTCGGGCCACGGCCGACATTGACCACATGCAGGCCGCAGTCGCTGAGCCCCTGGATCAGCGCAGCGGCCAGATCGGGCGAAGAGTGGCGCCCGTCATAGCCGACGGCGATCGCGGTGGCGCCGCGCCGCCGCGCGACGCTGCCGAAGGCGCGGCCCAGGGCATAGGCATCGGCGGCGAAAAGCGTCTGACCGACGACGCCGCGCACATCGTACTCGCGCAGGATGGTGGGGTCGAAGTCGTGGCGGTCCGCCGCCAGCTGTGTCGAAGTGGCTTCCGTCATCCGTCCAATTCCTTTACCCGTCCGTTTGCTTTACCCGACCGGCCCCCTCATCCCTCCAGGCCGAGCGCACTGAGGGGCCGGCCGACGGAGGTGTAGTGGAAGCCCGCGGCGACCATGTCGCCGGGGTTATAGATGTTGCGCAGATCGATCATGATCGGTGACTTCAACGCCGCCTTCACCCGCTCCAGGTCCAGCGCCCGGAACTCGTTCCATTCGGTGACGATGACCACGGCATCGGCACTGGCCATCGCCTCATAGGCATTCTGACACCACTGCACCTCCGGCAGAAGGGGGCTTGCCTGTTCCATACCCTCCGGGTCGAAGGCACGGACGGTCGCGCCGGCGCCCTGCAGCGCCGGAACGATCTCCAGGCTGGGCGCCTCGCGCATGTCATCGGTGTTGGGCTTGAAGGTGAGGCCCAGGACGGCAATCGTTTTGCCCTCCACGGAGCCGCCGCAGGCATCGATGACGCGCTCGGCCATGGCCTTTTTCCGGCGGTCGTTGATGTCGGCCACGGTCTCCACGATGCGCACCGGCGAGCCCGCCTTCTGCGCGGTGTGGACCAGGGCGACGGTGTCCTTCGGAAAGCACGAGCCGCCGTAGCCGGGCCCGGGATGCAGAAACTTGCGCCCGATCCGCCCGTCCAGCCCGATGCCGCGCGCGACATCGTGCACATTGGCGCCGACCTTCTCGCAGAGGTCGGCAATCTCGTTGATGAAGGTGATCTTGGTGGCGAGAAAGGCGTTCCCGGCGTACTTGGTCAGCTCGGCGGTTTCCAGCGTGGTAAAGAGGATCGGCGTTTCGATCAGGTAGAGCGGGCGGTAGAGCGCGCGCATGATCTCGCGCGCGCGGTCGCTTTCGGCGCCAATAATCACCCGATCCGGCCGCATGAAGTCGTTGATCGCGGCCCCTTCGCGCAGGAACTCGGGGTTGGACGCAACGTCGAAGTCGGCCTCGGGGTTGGTCTCGGCGATGGCTTTCTGGACCTGACGCCCGGTGCCGACCGGCACCGTCGACTTGTCGACCACGACCGTATAGTCCTTCAGGTGCGGGGCCAGTTCGCGCGCCGCGTCATAGACGTAGGAGAGGTCCGCCTCGCCACCGGTTCGGCCCGTGGGCGTGCCCACCGCGATGAACACCGCGTCGGCCTCGCCGACCGCAGCGGCGAGATCTGTCGTGAAGCTGAGCCGGCCCGCGGCGCGGTTGTTCGCCACCAGAACGTCGAGGCCGGGCTCGAAGATCGGGATTTCGCCCTTTTCGAGCCGTGCGATCTTGTCGGCGTCCTTGTCGACGCAGATGACGTCGGTGCCGAACTCCGAGAAACAGGCGCCGGAAACGAGGCCGACATAGCCCGTTCCGACCATCGCAATACGCATCTTGCGTCCTCCATTGGGACCAGCGCACCGGCAGAACCGCCGGGCGCTGTGGGTCAGTCAGCAGACCAGGGAAGTCAGGATACCTTGGCGCTGTAACGGCTGAGGATTTCCCGCGCTGCGGGGGCGAGGTCCTCCCGCTCCAGAGCATAGGCGAAATTGGCTTCGAGGAAGCCGGCTTTGTTGCCGCAGTCGAAACGCCGGCCTTCGAAGCGCAGCCCGTGGAAGGGCTGCCGGCCGATTGTCCGCGCCATGGCATCGGTCAACTGGATCTCGTTGCCGGCCCCCCGCTCCTGGCGGTCAAGCTCGTCGAAAACCTCGGGCTGCAGGATGTAGCGGCCGATGATGGAGAGAGTCGAAGGGGCGACGTCGGGCCGCGGCTTTTCGACCAGGCCCTTGGCCTCGGCGAGGCGCCCGTCGTCGGAGACGACATCCAGGATGCCATAGCGGTTGGTGTGTTCCCGCGGCACGTCTTCCACCGCCACCAGGTTGCCGCCGACCTGCTCGTAGGCGTCGACCAGCTGGCTGAGGCAACCGGGCTGTCCCAGCACCAGATCGTCCGGCAGAATGACGGCAAAGGGCTCTCGCCCCACCAGCGCGCGGGCGCACCATACGGCGTGTCCCAGCCCCAGGGCTTCGGGCTGACGCGTGTAACTGATCTTGCCCGCGGTCGCCATCATCGAGCGCGCAAGCTCCAGTTCCGCCGTCTTGCCGCGCGCCTCCAGGGTGGCCATCAGTTCCCAGTGGTGGTCGAAGTGGTCTTCGATCGCCGCCTTGCCGCGGCTGGTGACGAAGATGATCTCCTCGATCCCTGCAGCACGCGCCTCCTCGACACCGTACTGGATCAACGGCTTGTCGACGACCGGCAGCATCTCCTTGGGAATTGCCTTGGTGGCCGGCAGAAAGCGTGTGCCGAGACCGCCGACGGGAAGAACCGCCTTGCGAATGGGACCTTGCATCGGGACGAAAACCTCGCGTGTCGGTGTCGTGAAGGCGCGGCTGTATTGCCACAGGGGCAAGCGGGCGACAAGTGACACAATTGGCCCCGAGAGGGCGGTAGCGGGCCGCAGCCCCCGCGGCTTATGTGCCTAGTAACAAATCCTTCGCTTCGTTCAGCTTCGCCGCAAGATAGTTGGACCCGCCGTGATCCGGGTGGATTTTCTGCATCAGCCGGCGATGCGCCTCGCGGATCTGCACCGGGCTGGCCCCCTCCTCCAGTCCCAGGATCTCCAGGGCCTCTTCCCGGCTCATCGGCCCGTTGGCGCCTGCCCCGGCGTGGTGTTGGTCCCCTCCACCACCGGCGCCACTGCCCGCCCCGCCTTGGGCGCGCCAGTCATCCTGGTGATTGCGGTCGATAAAGGCCTCCAGCACCGATGCGGATTCCTCGTCCTCCAGGCGGTAGTCTTCCAGCAGCTTTAAGAGATCCGCCAGGGAAAGCTGGGAAAGCCACATGCCCATGAAGCGGCCATCCAGGATCTCGCCGTCCATGCGCCCGGTGTCGTGATCGAGGGCCATGTGCAGAAAGCGGGTGCGCACCTCGGAAGCCTGGCCCGGGCTTGGCCCATGCATCGCCTGGGCCTGCTGGCGGGCCGCCTTCAGCACCCTGCGCATGAAGACCAGGGCGACGAGCAGCATCATCAGCAGGGAGATACGGCCGCTGATCACCAGCAACAGCGCAAGCCCGCCAAGGAAGACCGCACCTGCGATCTTCGCAACCGTGGCTATGCGCCGCGGCTCGGCGTCGACGAACCAGCGCGCAAAGAACAGTGCGCCGACCAGAAGAGCGATCCCGAGGAGAAAATACGGCATGGACGAAAACCGCTACTTGATCTGATGCGTCAACTGCGGAACCAGGCCGCCGGCCTTGCGGCTGTAGTCGGCCAGGGCGCGGCGGCCGCCGGCGGCGAAAACAGCCACGGCGGAGAGCAGTTCGCGAAGCTGCTTGGCGCTGCGCGCATCGAAGGTGCAGAAGGCGCCGCCGCTCAGGCGGGCAATCTGCTGAAAGGCCTTGCGGGAGACCGGGTCGCTGCCTTCGTGAAACATGAAGCAGGGCACGCCCAGCAAACCGAGTTCGCCGGCCAGGTGACCGAGGTGGTCAATGTCCTCCTCCATCGCGTCGCCGACGAAAACCAGGGCCGAGACCTTCTTGGTCTTGGTCTCCCTGACCGCCCGCTGCAGCACCTTGCCGATCTGGGTGCGCCCGGCCAGACAGAACACGCTGGTCATGAAGCGCAGCAGCTCCGAAGAGCGGCCGACCCAGGGGCTGGCCTTGCACTCGCCGAAACCGCGGTAATAGATCAACTGCACCTCGAGACCGCCCAGGGTCTCGGTCTCCTTGAACATCTCGGCCTGCAGGTGAGAGGCCTGATCCCAGGTGGGCTCCCGGCTGGCGGTGGCGTCCATGGCAAAAATGAGCCGCCCGCGCGCCTCAGAGCTGGGCGGCGCGGTCGTCGCGACCTTGCGCAGAAAGGCATCGACCTCCGACCCAGTCGATACCTTCGGCAGTTTTGGGTCCTTTGCCATTCTTCCTCGGCGCTTCTTGAACCGGCCTCGCGGGGGCCGAAGCAGCCGAACCCGCCATTCTTACCTAGTGTCGCGCAGAGATTTTGCCAATCCGGGCAATATCCTGTCCCGCCTGGGCGGGCAATTCAATGCCCGCTTCGAAAGCCCCGATCTAGGCGGGTTTCAGCCAGACAGCCGTATCGTGGAAGACAGCGCCCCCCGCGGGCGGGCCGGGATCGGCGGAAATCAGCAGGTTGATCCCCTTCCCCTCCTCGAAGGCGCTGTTCGGCCAGACGCTCTCCACCACAACCACATCGGGCTGCAGGCCGTCGAAAAGCTCAACCGCGATCACCAGGGACCCCAGATCGTTGCCGATCCTCAGGCGCCCGCCCTCCTCCACGCCCAGGGCCTTTGCCGCCGCGGGATGGATCAGAATGGTCGGCCTGTCTTCACGTTTCTGCGAGCCCGGGGTCTCGGTGAAGCTGGTGTTCAGGAAAGACCGTGCCGGCGCGGCCACCAGGCGGAAGGGATGCCGCGCCGTCGCGCAGTCATAGGCCTCGCTGTAGCCCGGCATGGACGGCATGGCGGCGAAGTCGGGACCGTAGGCCGCCCAGTCGGCCTTGAAATGGAACCGCCGGTCGGCGTGGCCGAAGCCGTTCAGAAAGTGCATGTCGTCGTAGGACAGGGCGCAGTCGTGCCAGTGGGCAGCGTGGATCGTCTCGGCGTCGGGCAGACCCGAAGCTTTCAGCGTCTCGTCGATGAGATCCCAGGCGCCGAGCGTGAAACCGCGGTGCGCCGCCCCCAGCCGTCCGGCCAGGGCGCAGATGACCTCATGGTTGCTGCGGCAGGCGGCCAGGGGCTCGATCACTGCCTTGGTGACCTGCAGGTAGGTGTGGCCGCCGGCGACATAGACGTCATCGTGCTCCAGAAAGGTGGTGGCCGGCAGCACGACATCGGCCATGGCGGCCGTTTCGGTCATGAACTGCTCGTGCACGCAGGTGAAGAGATCGTCGCGGGCGAAGCCTTGCGCGACCTTGCCGCTTTCCGGGCAGACCACCATGGGATTGGTGTTCTGGATGAACAGCGCGGTCACCGACGGCCCGTCGCCCAGATCGCGGCGGTCACCGGTCAGGACCGGCCCGATGCGCGACTGGTCGAGCATACGGATGCTCTTATCGCGGACGTCCAGGCCCTGGATCAGGGTCTCGTCGAGACCGTAGATGCTGGACTGGCCCTGCATGGCCCCGCCGCCCCGGTGCTGCCAGGCCCCGGTCACCGTCGGCAGGCAGGCGACGGCATGGACGTTGCCGGCGCCGTTGCGCGCGCGCGAGAACCCGTAGCCGACGCGAATGTAGCTGCGCTTGGTGGCGCCGTAGAGACGGGCAAAATCGCGGATTTCCTGCACCGACAGGCCGGTGATCCCCGCCGCCCAGTCCGGCGTGCAGGCGGCAAAGTGGGCCTCAAGCTCGGCGTCCCAGTCGCTGTAGGCCTCCATGTAGGCCCGGTCGGCATAGCCTTCGGCCAGCAGCACGGAAATCACCGCCGCAGCCAGCGCCCCGTCGGTCCCGGGCTTGAGCGCCAGATGCACGTCCGCCTGCTCGGCCGTACCGGTCCGGTAGGGATCCACGACCACCAGCTTCGCCCCCCGCGCCTTGCGGGCGCGGGCTATGTGGGTCATGACGTTCACCTGGGTGCTGACCGGGTTGCCGCCCCAGACGACGATCAGGTCGGACTCGGCCATCTCCCGCGCGTCTACGCCACGTCTGACGCCGCAGGCGGCCTTCCAGCCGGTGGCCACAAGCGTGGTGCAGATGGTCGAATGCTGGCCCGAGTAACGCTTGGCGTGGCGCAACCGCTCGATGCCGTCGCGCTGTACGAGGCCCATCGTGCCGGCATAGAAGTACGGCCAGACCGCCTCGCTGCCGTGGCGCTGCTCGGCCTTCAGCAGACCTTCGGCCACGGCGTCCAGCGCCGCCTCCCAGGAGATCGGCTCGAAGGCTGAAATCCCCTCACCCTTGGGGCCGACCCGCCGCAGCGGCTGGGTCAAGCGGTCCGGGTGATGCACCCGCTCGGCATAGCGTGCCACCTTGGCGCAGACGACGCCGGCGGTGTAGTCGTTGCCGCGGGCCCCGCGCACCTTGCCGATCTTGGTTTCGGAAAGCTTTTCCACCTCCAGGGCGCAGACGCTGGGGCAGTCGTGCGGGCAGGTGGAGTGGAAGATCTGCGGCGCTTGGGAGGCGTCAAGGGGCATTGCGAACCGAAAACATAGCTGTGGCTGGCCCGATCCTACATGCCGGCTGCGCCGGCTTCAATCGAGGCAGCTGCCATACTCAAACCGCGTCGGAGCAGCAGCCTGGCCGTTACCCGGCGTTGGACTGTTCAGGCTGATCAAGGCCGGCAACAAGGCGGCTTCCGCCCGATCCGGAGAGCCAGACCGCCAGGCCCGGCAATCCCGCCAGGATCGAACCCAGACCGAAAAGCACGGAAAGCGTCACGGCCTGGTCGGCACCAAGACCGACAGCCGCCAGCATGGCGATGCTCGCCCCCTCCCGCACCCCCCAGCCGGCAAAGGAAACCGGCAGGAAGGTGATCAGGATGATGGCCGGAACGACGGCGGAGGCGGCCGCCAGCGGGAGCGTCAGCCCGAGGCCAACGGCAAGGGCGTAAAAGGCCAGAATCGAGCAGAGCTGCGCGACGGCGGAGAGCGCAAGCAGGATCAGGGAGAGCCGCGGCGCAAGAAGCACCTGCCGGGCGTCGCCGGCCATCGCCGCCAGCAGGCGCAGGATCGGGGCGACCAGGGGCAGCTTCCATAGACCGGGCGGGAGACGGTCGAGAAGACAAAGCACGGCAAGGCCGGCGAAGAGAATCGGCAGGCAGGCCAGCAGGACATAGGCCAGAACCGGCGGCGAGAGCGCGTCCGCCAGCCAGACCACGCCGCCGGCCACCATCAGCACGAGGGCGACAAGCCCGGTGATGCGCTCCAGCATCACCCCGATGAAGGCCCGCTCGGCCGGTACGCCGTGGCGGCTGAGCAGCCAGATGCGCACCGCATCGCCGCCGATGGAGGTTGGCAGCATCTGGGTGAAAAAGCTGCCGACGAACATCAGGCCGAGAATGCGGGCAAAGGGCTGTGCGGGCCCGATCGCGCCGATCACCAGCCACCAGCGCAGGGCCGAGACCACCGCGATCGCGGCCAGGCTCGCCACGGCTGCCGCGCCGGCGACAGGCGAGAGCCCGGCGATCAGCCCGCCCACGGCCTCCAGATCGATGCTGCGGGCGACAAGCGCCAGCAACGCCAAAGAGACCGCCAGCTTCGCCAGCAGCGCCACGCGCCGCCGCAGCGGCGATGAGGCCGAGCTTCTTGCCTCGACTGACAGCATGGAATCCTTCCGCGTGACCACGTCCGGCAGCATGATGCCGCCGCAGTGGTAAACAAATCTTCAGGATTGAGGCAGCCCGGCCGCCAAAGGCAGGGTCAGGCCAGAGACGCGAGGCTGCGGGCCAGGTTGGCGCGTGCCGGGGCCTCGAAGCGGGGCGCGAAGTGGTCGGAGAAATAGAGCCTCTCGCGGGCCAGGAAGCCCTCCAGGACCCGGCGCCGGCCCGCGCGGAAGGCCGCCGCGTCGACATGGGCGTACTCGCGCCGGATGGCGGCTTCGTAGGCCTCGAACGCCGCCCGCTCCGCCGCCAGGATCGAGAGATCCATATCGAGAAATAGCCGCGCGTCCTCCAACCGGCCGCCAGTTAGACCCTCCCCGGCCAGATCTTCGGGCAGGCGGTGGCCCGCGGTCGCTTCCACCATCCCTGCGGCAGCCTCCAGGCTTTCGGGCGGCAGGACCCCGGCGCAGGCTTGGCGCAGCAGCGCGGCACTCCGCGCCTCGTTGTCCGTGGCCTGCGGGTCGTAGACGGCGTCGTGATAGTAGAGCGCCGCCTCGACGGCGGCCGGGTCTTCCAACCGGCCTCTCACCTCGGCGAAGAGACGCAGCAGCACTTCGACATGGGCCCAGGTGTGATAGTGGCGCTGCGGTTCGCCGTAGCGGTGGCGCAGATCCGCCATCAGTCGGTCCGGCAGCAGCGGGCTCATCCGCGGCGCGCCCACTGCCCAGCCCTCCCGCGCTCGCATAACCTTATCGTCCTGGTCGCTCTGGCCTTCCAGTAAGCTAACGGTGGCGCTCTCATACTCCGTCAGTTCCTGTTTTCAGGCTGATGGAAACTCAAGAAAGACCTCCGCAGTTCAATGATCGCTCCACTTGAGGCTTCATGGTATGGCGCTCGACTCCCTCCCTTCGGCCATGCGACTTCAACTGGACCGATCAGTATGCTGTCCTCTGATTTGGGGATCCGAGTTTCATCGTCTCGATAGTACAGAATGACTCCTTCAACATCCGTCAGCGCGACCAAGGAGCCATCTGACTTTTGTACTGGATAGATACTGAGCTGGGCATTTGCAGCTGTGCGGCCAGACATCGGTAGCGTTGGGCGGACCCGAGAGTCCATAGCTCCGCGCATGGCATACTGAAAATCGTAGCGATGCACCTTGAGTTCCTTGTGCAGAACTATCTCCAAGGGGGCCTCCAAGAATCGGGACCCGCCCCCCTGGCTGAGGACAGCGTCCAGCTCCGGAACCCTCCTCCAGTCCTCTTCTTCAGCAGCGATCAGGTAGTAGCCTGCGTAGTTCAGGTCCACCTTGGGGCGATGCCCTTCGGGATTTCCTTCGTAAATCGCCGTGCTCATCACACCGAATTCGTTGGGCGAAGGGCTTGGCTTCAAGTTCGGGTCGTTTCTCAGCGTGATGCTCTTGAAGCGCACCCGCGAGCCCGGACGGTTCAGTGCGGCGAAGGAATGATAACCTTCCAGGACCTCCGGGTTGTCGGCATCCTCGGTCCAGAAGATCAGCGGTACGAAACCATCGGGAAAATCGGGAAAGGCTCTCCACTGCGGGGTGTCCGCCGGCTGCGGATGAGCAAATGCGTCGCAGAGTTTTGGAACAAGAACGATCACTCCCGAGCCATCGGGCAGACGGTGGGTCATCGCATCGTTCCTCATGTACCATCTCTTCTGGAAATACCCTTCCCCGAAGCGATGAAAGAAGTAGGGCTCGCACTCCATCACCCGAGTGATCTCGACGGGCGCCCCCTCCACCTCCAACCTTGCGGTCACTTCGAAGTATCGCGGCCCGTCATGGTACCGCGCGCGCATCCATTGCGAACCCGCGCCGCCGTCCGTGTCGGTGCCTTCGCTCGACCACCAGACGATGTTCAAGAAGATCATAACACTGCCGATCAAGAGACCGGCGGCGCCGAACAGGGCGATCAACAGCCATCCGATGACCTTCAGAATCGTCACAAAAGCTCCTTAGCTTTGCGTCAGAAACTTCGTTCCACCGCAACCTAGCTTTGTGAAGCTTACCAACCGTTAAGGTCAGGGCCGGCAGAGAATGCCTCGCTCAGCCCTTGCGGGCCCGCATGGCCTCCCAGTCCTCGTCACTGAGCGCCTCCATCAGGCTGAACTGGCCGGCGCCCTTTAGCCACTCGCCGCCGTCAATGGTCACCACCTCGCCTGTGATATAACCGGACTGATCGGCCAGCAGATAGGCGGCGAGGTTGGCCAGCTCGATATGCTCGCCGACGCGGCCCAGCGGGATCTTGTTCTTCCAGGCGGCGTCCAGTTCCGGATTGGGCACCAGGCGGTCCCAGGCGCCCTTGGTCGGAAAGGGCCCGGGGGCGATGGCATTGAGACGGATACCGCGGCGGCCCCATTCCACCGCCAGCGAACGGGTCATGGCCAGCACGCCCGCCTTGGCCATGGCCGAGGGCACGACGTAGGGCGACCCGGTCCAGGCGTAGGTGGTGACGATGGAGAGCACGTTGCCGGGGCGCTGCGCCTCCAGCCAGCGCTTGCCGCAGGCCAGGGTCACATAGGCCGTGCCGTGGAGAACGATGGAGAGCACCGCATCCAGCGCGCGCGGCGACAGGCTCTCGGTCTTGGCGAGGAAGTTTCCGGCGGCATTGTTCACCAGCGCATCGAGCGGGGCCTCGGCCCAGGCCGCCTCCACCATGGCCTCCACCGCGGCGGCGTCGCGCAGGTCGCAGAACAGCGCCTGGGTGCGGCCCGGGTGAGTCGCGTCGAACTCGGCCTGGGTTTCCGCCAGCACCGCCTCCCGGCGCCCGCAGATGACGAGCTTCGCCCCCAGCTCCAGGCAGCGCCTGCCCATGGCCTTGCCCAGGCCGGTGCCGCCGCCGGTGATGAGGATGCGCTTGTCTTGCAGCAGGTCGCTCTGAAACATCTTGGGGTCTTTCCTTTATCGGTGCCGGACGGCAGTGAGGCGGGGCAGTACCGCAGAAGCGTAAGTCTGGCTATGCTAGCGGGCCAAAGACCAGAAGCAAGATTGAGCAGGGAGAGACGGAGGGGCGATGCTTGAGCGAACCTCCAGCTATGAGGCGCTGTACGAAACTTTCCGCTGGCGGGTGCCGGAGCGCTACAACATCGCCGTCGACGCCTGCGATAAATGGGCGGCGGAAGACCGGCTCGCCCTGATCGACATAAAGGTTGACGGCCGCGCGCAGCGCTACACGTTTCGCGACCTGAGCCACCTTTCCAATCGCCTCGCCAACGCCCTGGAGGCGCAGGGCCTCGTCAGGGGCGACCGGATCGCCGTGCTGCTGTCCCAGGGCGTGGAAACCGCCGTCGCCCATCTGGCGATCTACAAGATGGGGGCCATAGCCGTGCCCCTCTTCACCCTCTTCGGCGAAGAAGCGCTGGAGTACCGGCTGGAGGACGCGGGCGCGGCGGCGGTGATCACCGATGAAGCGGGCCTGGGCAAGCTGGCACCGCTGCGCGCGCGCCTGCCCACCCTCAGGACCCTTATCTCCATTGATGGTGCCGGCGAGAGCCCTGGGGATGGCGCGCTGGGCTGGCAGGCGCTGCTGGACAGGGCCTCCGACCGCTACCGGCCCGCCGACACCCTGGCCGACGACCCGGCGCTGATCATCTACACCTCTGGCACCACCGGGCCGCCCAAGGGCGCGCTGCACGCGCACCGGGTGCTGCTCGGCCACCTGCCCGGCGTCGAGCTGCCGCAGAATTTCTTTCCGCAAGACGGCGACCTCTTCTGGACGCCGGCGGACTGGGCCTGGATCGGCGGGCTGCTGGACGTGCTGCTGCCGGCCTGGCACCACGGCGTGCCGGTGCTGGCCCACCGTTTTGCCAAGTTCGACCCGGAAGAGGCCTTCCGCCTGATGGCGGACCACCGGGTGCGCAACGCCTTCCTGCCACCGACGGCGCTGAAGATGCTGCGCCAGGTGGAACGCCCAGCGGCGCGCTGGGACTTTGCCCTCCGGTCCATCGGCAGCGGCGGAGAGACCCTGGGGGCCGGTCTGCTCGACTGGGCGCAGGAGACCTTCGGCATCATGGTGAACGAGTTCTACGGCCAGACCGAGTGCAATCTGGTGGTCGCCAACTGTGCCGATCTGATGACGGTGAAACCGGGCAGTATGGGCCGCCCGGTGCCCGGCCATCAGGTCGCCATCGTCGACGAAGACGGCAACGCCCTGCCGCCCGGCGCCGAAGGCAGCGTGGCGGTGAAACGCCCCGACCCGGTGATGTTCCTGGAGTACTGGGGCAACCCCGAAGCCACCGCGGCCAAGTTCCGCGGCGACTGGCTGGTGACCGGCGACATGGGCGTGATGGACGAAGACGGTTACCTGCGCTTCGTCGGGCGCGACGACGATGTCATCACCTCGGGCGGCTATCGCATCGGGCCGGGCGAGATCGAGGACTGCCTGCTGAAACATCCGGCGGTCGCCATGGCGGCCGCCGTCGGCGTGCCCGACCCCCTGCGCACCGAGCGGGTGAAGGCCTTCATCGTGCTGAAGCGCGACGCGGACTACAGCAGCGACAATGCCCGCGCCGCTCTGGCGCGGGAGATCCAGGACTTCGTGAAGACGAGGCTTGCCGCCCACGAGTACCCGCGCGATGTCGCTTTCGTCGACGCCCTGCCGATGACCGCCACCGGCAAGGTCATCCGCAAGGCGCTGCGCGCCCTGGACAACGCCGCCGGTGATTGATGCGATCGCCGGCTAACGGTTCGGGCGGGTTGACAGCAATGCCTGCACCAGCGCGTGCGGCGACTTGGATGTGACCAGGACCACCTCGTAGAGAATACGCCCGTCGCTGGAGCGATAGATCTCCTCGCGCTGATCGATGCTGCGCACGAACTCCCGGCGATCGCCGACCTTGTCCAGCGGCAGGTTCTTGCGGCGCACGTACTCGGAGAACACCAACGAGACCTGATCGGCGCTGGCCTGCTGGGCCATCACCGTGCAGGTGTCGTCGTTGAAGAGCACCAGCGCGAAAAGGCCGGAGTCGTTCGCCGCCGACCAGACGTCGCCCCGCTTCCCCTCCAGGAAGGCCTGGGCCTGCTGCGGCGGGAACTTGCGCAGTTGCGGCGTCGAATCGATCCAGGCGCGCAGATCCCGCGAGTCTTCCACGTACTTCAGGCAGGACTGCACGAAGAGCCCCACGGCTTCGCGGGCCGGGTCGGCTGCTGCAGGCGCAGAAAGCGAGACCGCCGCTAGGACCGGCAAAAGCACCGCGCCGAAGGTGCGGCGGGTCCACCCACAAAAAACACGAAGCATAGATATGCACCTGCTGTCGGACTGCCGCGAAGCGGCGCGGCGGTGTTCGTCGGCGACCCTAACAGGTCCGCCCCTCCGGACCAAGGCGGTCGGACCAAGGCGGCCGGGCCAAGACGGTCTGGCCAAGGCGTTCTGGACCATCGGGGCGGGACGCGGTAAGCAGCCCACCTGCGCTTTGCCCTGCCCCACCATCCCCCGCCGAGGCTTTCAAAACATGACCAAGACCATCGACTACTACCTCACCGTGATCTCGCCCTGGGCCTACCTTGGCAGCCAGCGCCTCGCTGAGATCGCGCAGAAGCACCGCGCGGAGGTGCGGGTCATCCCCATCAATCTCGGCGCGGTCTTCCCGCGCACCGGCGGCCTGCCGTTGCCCAAGCGGGCCCCGGAACGCCAGGCCTACCGTCTGGTCGAGTTGAAGCGCTGGAGCGGGCACCTGGGCATCCCCCTGATCCTGGAGCCCAGCAACGCCCGGGTGCCGGACCTGACCGCCGCCTGCATGGTGATCGCCGCCGGCGAGGGCGGCGGGCGGCCGCTGGAACTGGCCCAGGCCTTCGGCCGCGCGATCTGGGAGCAGAACCGCAACATTGCCGAGGTGGGCACCTGCGAGGCCATCGCCACCGAGACCGGCCACCATGCCTTCGACCTGCTGGCCAAGGCACTGGACCCGGCGGTCCGGCAACGCTACGCAGAGCAGACCGAGGCGACCATTGCGCGCGGCGTCTTCGGCGCACCCACCTACGTCTACAAGGACGAGATGTTCTGGGGCCAGGACCGTCTGGAGTTTCTCGACCGGGCGCTGGCCGGCTGACCCGCGAGGCCTGAAACGGCAAAGGGGCCCCGAAGGGCCCCTTTCCGACGGTTCCGACTGTTCGAGCCTTTAGGCTTCGAGGTCGAGGCTTTCCGCCTCCTCCTGAACCGTTGCATCGTCACTGCTGCCGCCTTCCAGGCTGGAAATCCTGATCTGGGCATCCAGAAGCAGGCGGGTAATGGTCTCGCCCTGGTCGTTGGTGGTGCGGGTCACCGAATAGATGGCCAGACGGGTCTGGAAATCGACCGCGTCTTCCGCCAGCCGCTCGCGCACCTCGGCCAGCGTCTCCTTGAGCGGGCCGGTGACACCGGCGATGCCGTCGCCGTCATCGTCGTCTTCGACTGCGTCGTCATCGTCCGCCACCGCCACGCCTTTGGCCACAGCCTGGGGCCCTGCTTCGTCGTTCGCGGGAGCGCCGCTGCTCAGGATCTTCTCGGCCAGAGCGGCCGGATCGTCCAGCGTCTCCGGGTCGATCACCATGATCGGAGCCTGCCCGCCGGAGGTGCCGCTGCCGATCCGGATATCCTGCTCGAAAGAAAGGCTCGCCATGGAGACGGAGACCTCGCCGGTGTCCTGGTTGACTTCAATCGAGAGGGACTTGGCGACCATGGAGGTCGACTGACTGAAGTTGGAGCCGGAAATCGCAGTCACCTGGCTGAAGGCGGCGAAGGAAAGCTCGGCCGTGAAGTTCATGCCCTCCTTCAAGGCCGTAAGCACCGGCTCGACGAAGGCCTTGGTAAACTCCTGGACCGATTCTGAATCGAAACCGAAGGCCTTCAGCACCTGGCCGAGGTCGCGGCGCATGGTGTCCAGCGCCTTGCGCACGAAACCGCCGGCCTCTCCCAGCAGGGACTTGCTGTCGGTTTCGGCGGCCGCGCCCTCGCCGACGCTTTCGGTGTCGTCTACGGCCTGGGCCTCAGGCGAGAGGCGGATCGGATCGCGCCCGGTGGTTGCCGGGTTGTCGAGGAAGGCCTGACGGCCCTGGCCGCCCAGCGCCTCCGGCGTGCGGCCGAACGTCCCGGGCAGCAGCCCGGGCAGATCGAGAAGTGCGGAGATCATCGAAGCTCCTCCTGAGACGGCGCGCCGGGGCCCGTTTGCCGCACCGGCCGGACGGGTTCACCTACCCGCCGCTGCGCCTGGAAAATTCGCAGTAGTTTGGATTTTACGGATCAAGGGTGAAGGAAGTCTTAGTTCCCTGTTCCCCCGGGCCGCCGGCCCTCCCGGCCTGCCGGGTGTGCATGGCTGCCATCCGGGGCAAAGGCCAACAAGCGTTTGAATCCGGCCCGGCATTGCGGGTATCACCAAGGTCTTGGTTACCAAAGGATGAAGAGGCGCCCGACGCCGCCCCACAGCACGATAAGGCCTGCCCATGACCAGCGATTCAAACGGCACCAACCCTCCCGGCAGCGACCCTCTGGCCCTGAAAGGCAACTGGGGCTTTCCGACCCAGATGCTCTTCGGCCCCGGCCGCATCAGGAACCTGGGACGAGCCTGCAAGGGCCTGGGCATGACGCGCCCGCTGCTGGTCACCGATCCCGGCCTCGCCAGCCTGCCCATGGTCACCGAGGCGCTGGCGGCCAACGAAGCCGAGGGCCTGCCAAGCGGGCTGTTCTCCGCCGTGAAGCCGAACCCCGTGGGCCGGAACGTCGACGAGGGGGTCGCCGCCTACCGCTCGGGCGGGCACGACGGCGTGATCGCCTTCGGCGGCGGCTCCGCGCTGGACTGCGGCAAGGCCATCGCGCTGATGGCCGGGCAGAGCCGGCCGCTCTGGGATTTCGAGGACAAAGGCGACAACTGGAAGCGGGTCGACCCGGCCGGCGTCGCCCCCATCGTGGCGGTGCCGACCACGGCGGGCACCGGCTCCGAGACGGGCCGGGCCTCGGTCATCCTCGACGAGGAGAGCCACATCAAGAAGATCATCTTCCATCCCAAGATGATGCCGGGGACCGTGGTCTCCGATCCGGAGTTGACCCTGGGCCTGCCGGCGCACATCACCGCCGCCACCGGCATGGACGCCCTGGCCCACTGCCTGGAGGCCTATTGCGCGCCGGGCTACCACCCGATGGCCGAAGGCATTGCGGTCGAAGGCATCCGCCTGGTGAAGGACTGGCTGCCCGCGGCGGTGCAGGACGGTTCCAATCTCGCAGCCCGCAGCCACATGCTGGCCGCCGCCTCCATGGGGTCCACCGCCTTCCAGAAGGGCCTCGGTGCGATTCACTCCCTCAGCCATCCCATCGGCGCGCTTTACGACACCCACCACGGCCTCACCAACGCCGTCGTCATGCCCTACGTGCTGGCCTTCAACCGCCCGGCCATCGAGGACAAGATGACCCGCCTGGCCGCCTGGCTCGGGCTGCCGTCACCCTCCTTCACCGCGGTTCAGGACTGGGTGCTTGCCCTGCGCGCCGAACTCGGCATCCCCGAGCGGCTAGACGGCCTCGGCGTCGGCGACGAACGCATCGAGGAAATCGCCGTCATGGCCGCCGAGGACCCCACCGCCCCCACCAACCCGGTGCCCGCCGGGGCGGCGGAGATGCGCCGGATGTTCGAAACCGCCCTGACCGGTCGACTCGCCTGATTCCACGCAGGTCCACGGGGTAATTTTCTTTCGGGCGGGCGGCGGTCCCGCGCGTCATCATGAGCCTTTAAGGACTGCTTCTATCAGGATCGGTCTATTTTGCCTGGGCCAGTTTGTTCTTATTGAATACTTAAGCCTGACCCCTGACATTTGAGGCAAGACAAACAATCACCGCCTCAGGTGATGCGCCCGGCGCGGCCACAGCGAATAGGGGTTTTCATGTCTGTTTTCGAGCATCACGAATTCGACGGCCACGAGCAGGTGGTCTTCTGTCACGACGCCGACAGCGGCCTGAAGGCGATCATCGCCGTCCACAACACCAACCGCGGCCCGGCATTGGGCGGCTGCAGGATGTGGCCCTACGCCAGCGACGAGGAAGCGCTGACCGATGCGCTACGCCTTTCCCGCGGCATGACCTACAAGTCGGCCTTGGCCGGTCTCGCCATGGGCGGCGGCAAGTCGGTGATCATCGGCGATCCGCGCAAGGACAAGTCCGAAGCCCTGTTCCGCGCCATGGGGCGCTTCGTCGACAGTCTCGGCGGCCGCTACACCATCGCCGAAGACGTGGGCATCTCGGTGCCCGACGTCGACCTGATGGGCGAGGAAACCAGACACGTCGGCGGCGCCACCAAAGGCGGTGTGGGCGATCCCTCTCCGGCAACCGCTTACGGCGTCTTCATGGGCATGAAGGCCGCCGCCGCACACAAGCTGGGCCGCGACACTCTGCGCGGCCTGCGCGTTGCGGTGCAGGGCGTCGGTCACGTCGGCTATTACCTCTGCCGCTACCTCGCCGAAGAGGGTGCGAAACTGATCGTTGCCGATATCGCCCAGGACTCCCTCGACCGCGTGGTCCAGGATTTCGGTGCCGAAGTCGTGGCACCGGAAGCAATTACTGCGGCCGAGGCCGAGATCTTCGCCCCCTGTGCGCTGGGCGCCGTGATCAACGACGAGACCCTGCCGCTGCTCCAGGCCAAGATCGTCGCCGGCTCCGCGAACAACCAGCTCGCCGAGGCCCGTCACGGAGAGGCGCTGCGGCAGCGCGGCATTCTCTATGCGCCGGACTACGTACTGAACGCTGGCGGCATCATCATCATCAGCCACGAGGGCCCCGGCTACGACGAAGCCAAGGCGTTCGCCCATGTGGCCGAGATCAGGGACACCCTGGCGGAAATCTTCCGGCGCGCCGATGCCGCCGGTGTCGCCACCTCCGAAGCGGCCGACCGCCTCGCGGAGGAGCGCTTCCGCAGCCCCGCTGCGAAAGCCAGCCCCGACCGCTCAGCCGCGGCCTGACGCCCGACGGGAGCGATATCTTCAGGCGCGGCGGTCTCTGACCAGCGCCTGGAAACGGCCTATAAGGCCGCCGGCCGGGCCGGCTCTGCGCGCCAGCGCAAAGGGCAGGCTGGGCTTGGGCCCGGCAAGAGGGCGATAGCAGACCCCCGGGCGCCGCAGCCGCGCCATGGGCTCGATCACCAGGCCGACCCCCAACCCCGCCGAGACCAAGGCGACGACGGAGAGCGAGGTGCTTGCCTCCTCGCGAATGCGCGGAGCGAAACCTGCATCGCGGCAGTGGGCAATCACCTGGTCGTAAATCGCCGGGCCGATCTCCCGCCTGACCATGACAAAGTCCTCCGCCGCCAGATCCGCAAGCCGCAGCCGCTTGCGCGCCGCCAATGCGTGGTCTTTCGGCAGCACGGCGATGAAAGGCTCCGCGCGGAGCCGCTGCAGCGTCAGCCCGGGACTGACCAGCGGCGGATGCAGGAAGCCGAGGTCGAGGTCGCGCCGCAGCAGGGCTTCCTCCACATCGTGGGACAGCATCTCGAAGAGCTGCAGGCCAACCTCCGGGTGGCGGCGGCTGAACGCGCGAATCAGATCAGGCGGATAGCTGAAAAAGGAGACCGGCGTATAGCCGATGCGCAGGGATCCGGTCGCACCGGCGGCAATCGCCTGCGCCAGCTTCTCGGTCTCCGCCGCCTCCCGCAACAGCCGCCGGACCTGCGGCAGCAAACGGGCGCCCTCCGGCGTCAGAACGACGGAGCGCCGGGACCGCTCGAAGAGAAGCAGGTCGAGATCCCGCTCCAAGCGCTGCAGGCGCGTGGTCAGGGCCGGCTGGGTCACATGCAGGCGCTCCGCCGCCGCGTGAAAGTTCAGCGTCTCGCTCAGCACAACGAAACTCTGCAAAGCGCGAAGATCCATTCTGATCACTCTCAGTTATCAGGAATAGCATATCTTCTATTGGAATCTATCAAAGGCAACTGCGACCTGAAAGCGGTCCGGTCGGGCCCCGCGGCAACGCGGGCTTCAACGACCCAAAACCCTGAAGGAGCAGCAGTCCATGAAACGCAGGAGCTTTCTCGCCGCCGGTGCCGGCGGCACCCTGGGAGCCGCCGCCGCAGCCTTTCCCGCCCCGGCCATCGCCAGAGGTCTTCGCGAATGGCGCATGGTGTCGCGCTGGCCGGCCAGCTTTCCCGATCAGTATGTCGCTGCCGAACGGCTGGCCCGTCGCATCGCGCAGATGAGCGACGGGCTGCTGCGTATTACCGTTCTGCCGCCGGACGCGCTTGGCGACTACAAGGAGACGCTGCAGCGCGTGCGCAGCGGCGAGGTGGCGATGGCGCGCAGCCTTTCCTACGACTGGCGCGACGGCGGCTGGGCTTTCGACGTCTTCACCTTCGTTCCCCTCGGCATGACCGAGTTCGAGCGTTCAGTGTGGTTGCAGAACTACGGCGGACAGTCGCTCTGGGACCGCCTCTATGCCGATCTCGGGGTCAAGCCGCTGCTCTGCGGCAGCGTCGGCCCACAAGCCTTCGGGTGGTTCGCAAGACCGCTCGAGAGCCTGGAGGATCTGCAGGGCCTGCGTTATCGCACCACGGGGATCACGGAGACCATCATGCAGCGGCTTGGCGCGGCGCCGAAGGTGATGCCCGGCTCGGAGATCGGCCCGGCGGTGGAAAGCGGCGAGATCGATGCCTTCGAGCTGGTCGGGCCGGCCGTCGACAAGGCCTTCGGGCTGCACCGCTATCTGCCGGTCTATGTCTTCCCCTCCTTCCACCAGACCAGCGGCTCGATCGAGTTGATCATCAACAGGGCCCTTTGGGACGACCTCCCACCCTCCCTGCAGGAAGTGGTCGGCGTGGCCGCCCAGGCCGAACAGGCGGCAAACCTCGCCGACGTGCACGCCAGCAACGCCATCGCGCTCACCGAACTGGTGGAGCAGGATGGCGTGACCCTGCAGACACTCCCCGACGACGTGCTGACGGCCCTGGGCGAGGTGACCGGGACGGTGCTGCGGGAAACCCGGCAGGCGGCTTCGCCGGAGCATCGCCGGATCTTCGACCATTTCCTGGAGACCCGGCGCAGTCTCATGGCCTGGAGCGGCCTCACCGAAGCCCCCTTCATGGCGGCGCGGTCGCTGCCCTTCCGCTACGTCTAGCGCGAAGGCCGGCTGCTGACTGGACCTCACCGGGAGAAGCAGAGCGCGGGGCTCGGCCTCGCGTTCTGCGCGTCCTGTCATCAATTTGCAATCTGTAAGAGAATTTTATAAACAGACTTGCAACTGCACTAGCCTACCCCCTTTGCGCTGGTTAGAATGCTTCCGGTTCAACTTGAGGGGAAACCCACCGAGACTTCGGGGGGTGGCGCCGCCGCCTGGTCCGCGGACGGCGCCAAAGCTAATGAGGGGGGGGTGCCATGGGCCTGTTCCAGGTGCTGGCGCTGCGTGCGCCGATCAGCCGACCGGTTTCGAAATTCGATCTCAACGTTCCGGGAACCCGGGCGGACCAGAAGGCCGCCGGGTTCTTCTTCGAGCCGGGCGACCCCGGCTTCGCCGCCGCGGCGGAGAAAGTCTGTGTGCCGTCCAGCTACAGCTTCGATCCCGGCGACGCCGACTACATCTTCGCCGGCACCTTCGGGCGCGACGATGTGGAGGGCTGGAGCCTGGACAGCGGCACGCCGGTCAACGGACTGCTGATCGGCGGCTTCGGCAACGACACCATGGAGGGCGGCGACGGCAACGACACGCTCCTCGGCGGCTTCGGACGCGACTCGCTGAGCGGCGGCGAAGGCGACGATCTGGCCATCGGCGGCTTCGGCAGAGACACCCTGAAGGGCGACGACGGCAACGACACCCTGGACGGCGGCTTCGGGCGGGACCATCTGGACGGCGGTGCCGATAACGACCTGCTGAAGGGCGGCTTCTCGCGCGACACCCTGAAAGGCGGCGAGGGCGACGATACCCTCGACGGCGGCCAGGGCAACGACAAGCTGGACGGCGGCGACGGCCTCGACACGGCGCTCTACCGCGGCAGCTTCGAGAACTACAAGATCGACTGCAACGACGACGGCTTCACCGTGCGCGGGCTCGGCAAGTTCCGCTTCGTCGACGGCAAGGACACGCTGGAGAACGTCGAGAAGCTGGTCTTCGAGGGCGACGGCCAGACAGTCTGGCTGGTGGCCGAGGGCCAGTCGATCCAGGATGCCGTCGATGCCGCCCAGGCCGGCGACATCATCTTCATCGGCGCCGGCACCTTCACCGAGTCCGTCACGGTCGACAAGGCGCTGCACTTCATCGGCAAGGGCCCGGACGAGACCATTATCGCGCCGCCCGGCGGCTCCGCCTTCACCCTGGCGGGCGATCTGGGCAGCGACGCGACGGTCTCCTTCAAAGGGATGCAGATCACCGGGGCCGCCGACTACGGCATCGAGGTCGACGGCACCATCCTGGGCAGCCTGGAAATCCACGACACCCACTTCGAAGGCAACGAGCGCAACGGCCTGGGCATCGTCAACGGTCTCAACCTGGGCGCCGTTCTGGTCGCGGACTCCAGCTTCGTCCAGAACGGCCGGCCAAGCCCCTCCAGCGGCGACGGCGACCTGCTGTTCTTCCAGTACAACGGCGACGCCACCCTCAGCAACATCACCATCGACGGCGGCAACCGCCCGATCGACGGCAACAGCTACGATCCGAACTTCGCCGCGGAAAACGCCATTCAATTCCGCAGCGACACCGGTTCCCTGGGCAACGTCACCATCAAGGATGTCGAGGTCAAGGGTACCTACGAGAAGGTGGGCATCGCCTTCTACAACTACGACGACGTCGACGGCCTGGACATGGAGAACGTCGACGTCGACAGCGAAAGCGGCTGGGGCCTCTCCTTCAACTTCGACGGCATCTCCGGCGACATCGACCTCTCCGCCTTTCCCGACGTCGACTACAGCCAGGTGGCCGCCCTGCAGGGCAGCAATGCCGGCGAGGCCAATACGCTGATCGGCGGCGACGGCACCGACGCCCTGAACGGCAAGGGCGGCGACGACCGCCTGCAGGGCAACGGCGACAACGACACCCTGAACGGCGGCGAGGGCACCGACACCGGCGTCTACTCCGGCACCCTGGCGGACTACACCGTCACCTTCGGCGTCGGCGTGGTGACGGTCGACGGGCCCGACGGCAGCGACGAGCTGATCGACGTTGAGAAGCTGGAGTTCCTCGGCGACGGCGAAGTGGTCTGGCTGGTCGCGGAGGGTCAGTCGATCCAGGCCGCCATCGACGCCGCCTCCCCGGGGGATACCATCCTGGTGGGTCCCGGCACCTACAACGAGAACGTCACCATCGACAAGGCGGTGACCCTGATCTCCGCCGAGGGCCGCGATTCAACGATCATCCAGGGCTCGGCCGCCGGCGGCAATCTCGGCACCGTCATGGTGACCAACGACACCGACGGGGTGGAGATCGGCGCCATTGGCCAGGGCTTCACCATCATCGGCTACGACGTCGCCACGCCCGGCATCGAGCATGCGGCGGTCTACTTCCAGGGTCCCCATGCCAATGCCAGGATCGTCGGCAACGACGTCCGCGCCGACGGCGAAGGCGGACTGCTGACCGAGTTCGGCTTCGCCAACACCGACTTCCTGATCTCGGACAACATTTTCTCGGGCCAGACCTTCACCGGCGCGACGGTCGCGGAAGCCGGCTTCGGCGACCAGTTCTCGGTGAACAACGTGCCTCGTGCCCTGGTCTTCATCGGCGGCAACGACAAGACCGGCATCGTCTTCGAGAACAACGAGGTGACCGGCACCGCCGGCGGACCCAAGGAGATCAGCGGCGACCTCTTCGGCAACATCCTGGTGACCATCGATGCGGAGAACTCCAGCATCACCGGCAACACCTTCAGCGGCCTGACCTACAACTTCGCCCTGCGCGCCCGCGACGCCAACACCGACATCGAGGACAACACCTTCGACAACTCCGGCGGCGGCAACACGAACGGGGTGACGCAGACCTTCACCGACGGCAGCTACGACGGCAACGTCTTCCTCGGCGGCGCGGAGGCCGACGCCTTCCTCGGCACGGCAGGGGCGGATTCCATGACCGGCGGTGCGGGCAGCGACACCCTGGCGGGCGCGGGCGGCGCCGATACCCTGGTGGGCGGGGCCGACAGCGATGTCTTCGTCTACCTCGACACGGTGGATGCCGGCGACCTGATCGACGGCTTCGACGCCGAGGCAAGCGATGTCATCGACCTCGATGTCCTGCTGGACACCCTCGACGGCGGCATTGCCGACGCCGACCGGGCCGGGCGGGTCGAGGTCGTCCAGGTCGGCGACGAGGCCACGATCTCCATCGACACCAACGGCGACTTGACCTTCGATCTGGTGCTGGCGACGGTCGAGAACATCACCGGCACGCTGGACCAGAACGACCTGAACCTGGGGACGCTTTAGGAGGCTGCCAAGGTTTCAGAGACCTTGCGGCTGTTCCATGCTTCGAGACGGCGGCTGCGCCGCCTCCTCAGCATGAGGATCCAACTCAGATCTCATCCTGAGGAGCGCACCGAAGGTGCGCGTCTCGAAGGATGGGCCAGCGCTCGATACCTACCCTTGGAAGCGCGCTAGCGCGAGAGCCCCTCCTGGAGCGACATGAGGGAGGCGTTGCCGCCGGCCGCTGTGGTGTCCACGGAAAGGGTCTTCTCCGTCGCGAAGCGGTGCAGGTAGCGCGGGCCGCCGGCCTTGGGGCCGGTGCCGGAGAGCCCCTGCCCGCCGAAGGGCTGCACCCCGACCACGGCGCCGATGATGTTGCGGTTCACGTAGGCGTTGCCCACCGGCAGGCGCCGGGTGATCTGCTCCACCGTCGCGTCGATGCGGCTGTGCACGCCCAGGGTCAGGCCGTAGCCGGTGCCCGCGATGGCGTCGAGCACCCGGTCGAGGCGGTCGGCGCGGTAGCGCACGACGTGGAGGATGGGCCCGAAGACCTCCCGCTCCAGCACCGCGATATCGTCGATCTCGTAGGCGGCGGGGGTGACGAAGCAGCCCTTCCCCGCTTCCGCCGGCATCGCGACCTCGTAGATCGTCCGGGCCTCCCTGGCCATGCGCGCCTTATGGGCCTCCAGCACGGCCTTGGCCTCCTCGTCGATCACCGGCCCGACGTCGGTGGAGAGCAAGCCGGGGTCGCCGACCGCCAGTTCCTCCATCGCGCCGGTCAGCATGGTGAGCATCTTGTCGGCCACGTCCTCCTGCAGGAAGAGGACGCGCAGGGCCGAGCAGCGCTGGCCCGCCGACTGGAAGGCCGAGGTGAGGACGTCCTCGGTCACCTGCTCCGGCAGGGCGGTGGAGTCCACCAGCATGGCGTTCTGCCCGCCGGTCTCCGCGATCAGCGGCACGATGGCCCCTTGGCGCGCCGCCAGGGCCTGGTTGATGATGCGCGCCGTCTCGGTAGAGCCGGTGAAGGCAACCCCGGCGATGCGCGGATCGCTGACCAGCGGCGCGGCCACCGTCGGACCGTCCCCGGGCAGCAGATGCAGAACGTCGCCGGGCACCCCGGCGCGGTGCAGGATGCGCACCGCCTCCGCCGCCACCAGGCCGGTCTGTTCCGCCGGTTTGGCGATCACCGCGTTGCCGGCGGCCAGTGCCGCCGAGACCTGTCCGGTAAAGATCGCCAGCGGAAAGTTCCAGGGCGAGATGCAGAGGAAGACGCCGCGCCCCTGCAGGGAGATCTCGTTGCGCTCCCCCGTCGGCCCGGGCAGCGCCAGGGGCCGGGAGAACTCCGCCGCGGCGCGGGCGCCGTAGTAGCGCAGGAAGTCCACCGCCTCGCGCACCTCGGCCACGCCGTCCGGCAGGGTCTTGCCCGCCTCGCGCCGGCAGAAGGCCATCAGCCGCGGCATGGCCGCTTCCATCATGTCGGCGGCGCGCGCGAGACAGGCGGCGCGCTCCGCCGCCGGGGTGGCGTTCCAGGCAAAGGCGGCGCGCTGGGCGCGGGCCAGCGCCTGTTCGGCCTGCTCCGCCGTGGTCCAGGCGATCTCGCCCACCGTCTCGCTGCGGTCCGCCGGGTTGGTCACGGGGCGGCGCTCGCCGGTCCTCTGCCCTGCCCTCTGCTCGACGCCGCCGACGAGCGGCCCGGCGCGCCAGGACTCCTCCGCCGCGTTGTCCATGTCCCGCTGCAGCGCCGCCACGGCGAGGGGATCGTCGAGATCTATGCCTGCAGCCGCCGCGCGCTCCTTCCCGAAGAGGTCGGCCGGCAGGGGAATGCTCGGGTGCGGAATCTGCGCGGCAGCGCGCAGCTTCGCCGCCGGGTCGGCGACGATGGCGTCCACCGGCAGCTTCTCGTCCTGGATGCGGTTGACGAAGGAGGAGTTGGCGCCGTTTTCCAGCAGCCGGCGCACGAGATAGGCCAGCAGGTCCTCGTGACTGCCCACCGGCGCGTAGATGCGGCAGGGCCGGTTCAGCTTGTCGGGCCCGACGACCTGGTCGTAGAGCACCTCGCCCATGCCGTGGAGGCGCTGGAACTCGTAGTCCTGACGGTTGCCCGCCGCCTCCAGCACCCAGGCCAGGGAATGGGCGTTGTGGGTGGCGAACTGCGGATAGAAGGCCTCCGGCTCCGCCAGCAGGCGCTTGGCGCAGGCGAGGTAGGAGAGATCGGTGGAGGCCTTGCGGGTGAAAACCGGATAGCCTTCGTGGCCCAGCTCCTGGGCGTGCTTCACCTCGCTGTCCCAGTAGGCGCCCTTCACCAGGCGCACCATGAGCCGCCGGTTGTGGCGCCGCGCCATGTCGGCCAGCCAGTCGAGCAGCGGCAGGCCGCGCTTCTGGTAGGCCTGCACCGCCAGGCCGAAGCCGTTCCAGCCGGCGAGATCCGGATCGCCGGAGACCGCCTCGATGACGTCGAGGGAGAGGTCCAGGCGCTCCGCCTCCTCCGCGTCCACCGTCAGGCCGACGTCGGCGGCCTTGGCGTCGAGGGCCAGCGCCTTCAACTGCGGCACCAGTTCGCGCAGTGCCCGTTCGCGCTGGGCGAAGGCATAGCGCGGGTGCAGGGCGGAGAGCTTGATGGAGATGCCCGGCGCGTCGATGGGCCCTCTTCCGTCAGCCGCCTTGCCGATGGCGCCGATGGCCTCGGCATAGGCGCGGAAGTAGCGGCCCGCATCGGCCATGGTGTAGGCCGCCTCGCCCAGCATGTCGTAGGAGTAGCGGTAGCCCTTCTTCTCCTGGGCGCGGGCGCGCTCCAGCGCCTCTTCGATGCTGCGGCCCATGACGAACTGGCGCCCGAGGATGCGCATGGCCTGGGTGACGGCGCTGCGGATCACCGGCTCGCCGGACTTCTGCACCAGGCGGCGCAGAGTGCCGCCGAGGTCGCGGGCGTCGTGCTCGTCGAGCTTCACGACCCGGCCCGTCAGCATCAGCGCCCAGGTGGAGGCGTTGACGAAGAGGGATTCGCTCTGGCCCAGGTGGCCCTGCCAGTCGGCCTCGGCGATCTTGTCCTTGATCAGCTTGTCGACGGTGGCGGCGTCCGGCACGCGCAGCAGCGCTTCGGCCAGGCACATGAGCACCACCCCCTCCTTGCTGGAGAGTTCGAACTCGTGGAGGAAGGCATCCAGCCCGCCCTGCCCCAGCCGCGCCCCGCGCACCGCCGCCACCAGCCCCCGCGCCTGCTCGGCGATGCGGTCCTGCGCGTCGTGGGGCATGGCCGCCGCATCCAGCAGCGCCTTCACCACCGCGGCCTCGTCGGTCCGCAAGTGTTCGCGGAGCCGCCGGCGCAGGGCCTCCGTTTGCGGGGCGGGATGACCGTTATCGACAACGACGACAGGACGTTCCATAGCGCGGGCTTTCCGGCGTTTGGTGTTGGCCTTGGGAGTGCCGGCGCCTTGAGGGCCGGCACTCGACTGTCCCGCCGTTTTGGGGTGGGGTCAAGGGAAGTGGGGTAAGCGAGGCTCGCCAGTCGCGCCCTTTACCTCTAGTACTATACTGTTGTGGAGAGACGAGGCCTTGGCAACGATTAGCTTGGAGCAAATGATCTGCGCGGCCAGGTGCTGCTCAATCGATCTTCTATGAGCGGCAGCCAACAAAAAGACTTGCTCGGTCGCCTGGAAAGCTAGCTGATTTTCAGCGCCTTCAGTCCAGCGGGAAGCCACCAACGCTCAAAAATGGTCAGACACCAACCGTATGGCTTTCAAACTAACCCTCAAATAGGGCTTCAAGATACTTCGGCTTCGACTCTAAAAAGCTTCGTTCGAATTCCTCGCGCGCGTGCTTAAACTCACTAGACGCTTCTACGAACTCGCGCGCATCAATTGATCCGGTGAACCGTTCAGCGGCACCTCGCAACTCGATCATTGCATCTTGATAGCTATCAAATTGAGGCTCAATCGCTGGGACTCTTGTTTGAAGAGCATGTGCATGCTGATTTAGAGTCAAAAGACTCTCTACCATTGCGTCTATCTCTCTTTGATACTCCCCGGGCCTATCAGCAGCCCTGTTGAACAATGCTCTAATGCGCTGTTCAACTTCGTTGGCAGACTGGGCAGCCTGTAAATATTGCTGGTCAAGTTGAGCACGCGAGCCAGAAACATAACCTGCATAATCCTGGGCAAAGAACACGATCGTCCCGCCGAGCACGCCACCAACAGCGACAAGTGCACTGATTGCTTTCCAGCCAGCTCTCTTTATGTTTGACCATATGCTCATTCGTTCATCGCTTGGCATGTCAGTTGCTATCTGAGTTGATTACTGCCCTAGGCTTCAACCCCGTATTCGCTTCTACCTGCTTAGCGATCTCACAAGCCCTTACCCAATTGTCGACGCCAATCAGTTTCAGGAACTTGATTGTTGATGCCCTAACCTCAGCAACGCAAGGATCGTTGTCCGCGGAAGTCGCATTTCCAATTTTCAGACGATCTTGTTCTGCTGCGTCTACCGCGCTGGCACCCACGTTCAGTGCCAGAGCTAGTAACGCTGACACGACAAGCGGAGTGACGCGTTTGGACAGAACCGAAATTGTGCCTGGCGAGTTGATGCTTGCCGTTAAATCGAGACTATAATCGCCTAAATCGGCGAACACCACATCATCGAGCCGGCTGGGCGAACCATCCCTGTCAAGCTGCATCAAATTGAACGCAACAAAATTTAAGAAAGCGTTGATCTTTAGATCATCAGTCGATGTAAACTCTTCAGAAGAAGTCGTGATTCTAGTAGTATATTCGTCAGAAACGACATAGTTTCCATATGCTCTTTCATAGATTTTCTGACGTAGAGACTTCCTCAAGGTAACAAATGCATTTGGCTTCTGGATTATGTCGATAATCTCTCCACTGAGCTCTCCCTTTGGGAAGCTCGCCAGCCACCTAACTCGTCTGCCTATGAGTGCATCGCGTTCGTACTCATCAATGTGCCGCGAAACGTATTGAG
Source organism: Rhodospirillales bacterium BBD 1991-14 (assembly GCA_001657395.1). Classification (GTDB taxonomy): domain Bacteria; phylum Pseudomonadota; class Alphaproteobacteria; order Kiloniellales; family Kiloniellaceae; genus Pelagibius. The sequence continues at coordinate 144,657 of LYSY01000003.1, forward strand.
CAGGCGATCCGGTGAGTTCTCCAAGCAATGTGCCCGCCACAAATGCTTTCGGAGGAACCAAGACGAGATCGCCTCTTTTTGCTAACTCAAGATACCCTCTGCTTATTCTTACGAACTGCTGAACGCTACGCCGACGATGTTTGCTTAGTGCTGTGGATGGATAAGAACTGAGACTTCTTATTGGTCTCGCTTCGCCTCTTGCGCGTCCTCCCCGGTACCAGTTCCTCAGCGCAACTGACCGTAGAATTCTGCTTTCAAGGTCCTCGTGCTCGACAAGCGCCTTCTGTCGATCCAGATCTAGACCGGGAAGGTCGAGTAAAATTGTCGAATCATCAGCCACATACTTATAAAGCTTGTACTGAGCTCCGGGCCTGACCACGAACACTTCGTGATCAGCGGGTAACATCCGCGTCAAAAGATCGACCGAGATAGCTGACAAGATACCCCCCCTAGAACTAGTGCCTTTTTTCAAAGGCGGAGAAAACACCTACGCTATATAATCCGCCGTTGAATTTCTCGCCAGGATAGCATTAGCCGGTCATAATGCCGCAAGCTTTTTCAAGTTACGCGGTTCTTGTCATCTACCTCTGCCAAAAAAACTATCTGATATAGAGTATGTAATGTAAATGACATAGCATCTTACTATGAAATTAATATCAAAATATATAATATAATATTGTATAGCTACCGCCGCTCAAAAGTAATCGGCCATAATTCAAAGAATTCGTCATTGTATCCGCACACCCGGGCCGCCGCCGTTTTCTGGGATGAAGCGGATGCCGGCGGCCTCCAGCGTGGCCTGGAGTTTCTTGAGGGTCGTCAGCCGGATTGCGAGGAGACCGTTGCCGGACTCAAGGCGCTTGATGGTGGGCACCGAAAGACCGCTGCGCTCCGCCAGTTCCCGCTGTGACCAGGCGAGCATGGCCCGCGCACCTCGAAGCTGTTGAGCCGTTGATAGCCCCATAGATAACAAAATGATCCCTTAGGGATTGATTCGAGACTTTTAAGTCTATATAACTTTGATATCTCGATTCTACCTCCGGGCGCAATGGTGGCCGGAGGCCCAGCGGCGCGAGGGGGTGTTGGCGCACCCGCCCCGCGCCTGACCGCAACCCGACTGTTAGGAGTCAGGTCATGGCTGTTTTCATCCCTATCACGGATTCGCCGCGCCTTCACGGCGGCGGCCCTGGCGCGGAGGCGTCGCGCGGCGGCGGCCGGATGTTGAGGCGTCGGGGGGCGGCATGAGCGGGGCGCCGCCTGACAACGGCCCGGGGTCAGGCGAGCCCCCGGCGCCGATCCTCACCCCCGCGCAGTGCCGGGCGGCGCGCGCCCTGTTGTGGTGGAGCCAGGCGGAGCTCGCCGCCCGCAGCGCGGTCAGCAGCGTCACCATCCGCAACTTCGAACGCGGCCGCAGCAGCCTGAGGGCCGCCACCGCCCGGCTGCTGCGCCTGACCCTGGAGCGGGCGGGGGTCGCGCTGATCGATGGGGTGGGGGTTGGCGACATGCGGGGCCCGGAAAGACCGGAAGGTCGGGAGCCCAGCGGGCCCGGCGCGCGGCTGACCGGGGCTGAAACCTTCAGGACGTGAGCGGGGAAGAAAAGCCCCCTCACCCTCCCGCTGACGCGGGACGTTGGTCTCCCCCTCACCCTCCCGCTTTGCGGGCCCCTCCCTCTCCCTCGAGGGGAGAGGGGAACAAGAGGGCGCCGAGCTACAAAACCCCTCTCCCCTTCTCCCCGCCCCTCTCCCCTTGTGGGAGAGGGTTGCGCAGGCTTGGCGAGCACAGCGAGCTTAGCCGGAGCTGGGTGAGGGGGACTTGCGGTGGCGCCGAGCGGTGCTCTTCCCCGACCGGGGGTCACCCCCACAAGGCGTTCACCCCCACCCCACCCTCCCCCATCAAGGGGGAGGGAGAACAAGGAAGGCTTCGCCCCGTCGTCTTGTCCCTCTTCCCCCCACCCTCCCGCTTTGCGGGACATGATCTCCCCCTCACCCTCCCGCTTTGCGGGCCCCTCCCTCTCCCCGCTGGGGAGAGGGGAACAAGAAGGCGCCGAGCGACTGGGTCCCTCTCCCCACCTCCCTGTCCCTCTCCCCTGGCGGGAGAGGGTTGCGCAGGCTTGGCGAGCGCAGCGAGCTTAGCCGGAGCTGGGTGAGGGGGACTTGCGGCGGCGGGGCGTGAGGTGTCGGCTGAGGCAGGTGTGAAGTGGAGACATCAGCCCCCTCACCCTCCCGCTGCGCGGGCCCCTCCCTCTCCCGCGAGGGGAGAGGGGACAACACCAGCGCCAACGGCGAAATCCTCTCCCCACTTTTCGAACCCTCTCCCCACCTTTCGCCGCCCTGGCGAGAGGTCCGCTTGGCGCGGCCGGGGGCGAGTGCAGGCCGGCATTACAGGCTTGGCGATCCATGGACAGCCCCGCCAAGCCCCTCTAGTCTGTCCGGTCGCAAGAACGATCTGCGCGCGAACACGCGCAAATGAGAAAGGGGAAGCAGATGGGAAGTTGGATGAAGAGCCCGGGCATGAAGATCCGGGGCATGAAGACCCTGGCGGCGGCCGCCGCAGTGGCGGTGCTGGCGGCGGGGATCGGCGCCGGGGCGGGACCGGCCTCTGCCGACGTCATCGCGGAGGTGAAGGAACGCGGCAAGCTGATCGTCGGGGTGAAGGCGGACTACGCGCCCTACGGCTTCCTCGACAGCAGCGGCAAGATCGTCGGCATCGAGCCCGACCTGGCGCAGGACGTCGCCGACGTGCTGGGCGTCGAGCTGGAGCTGGTGCCGGTGGTCTCGTCCAACCGCATGCAGTTCCTCGAGCAGGGCAAGATCGACCTGATGATCGCCACCATGACCGACCGCAACGACCGGCGCGAGGTGGTGCAGATCGTCGACCCGAACTACTACTCCTCCGGCACCAACATCCTCACCAAGGGCAACTTCGCCAACTGGGAGGACCTGAAGGGCGCGCCGGTCTGCGGCATTCAGGGCGCCTTCTACAACCGCAAGACCTCCGAGGACTTCGGCGCCACCATCGTCGCCTTCAAGGGCACGGCCGAAGCGCTGACGGCGCTGAAGCAGAACCGCTGCGTCGCCTTCGTCTATGACGACAGCTTCATCGTCTCGCGCCTCGGCGATGCCGATTGGGAAGGCTGGGCGATGCCGCTGCCGACCATCGACGACGCCCCCTGGGGCCTGGCGGTGAAGAAGGGCGAGGACGCCTTTGCCAAGATGATGTCGGGCATGATCGTCGACTGGCACATGTCCGGCCGCATCCTGGAGCTGGAGGCCAAGTACGGCCTGGAGCAGACGCCCTTCGCCAAGAAGATGCACGCCGCCTTCCGCGACTTCAATCCGTCGATCGAGCGGTAGGACTCTCCAAGGCTGTCACCCTCGGGCTTGACCCGAGGGTCCATGGTGCAATGGCCCGGGACCCCCGTCGGGAGTCGGCTTTCCGGGTTCCGGGTCTGCATCGGGAATGGATGCTCGGGTCAAGCCCGAGCATGACGGCGGTAGAAAGAATGTGCCCCTCCACCGCAAAGCGGAGGGGGTAAGAAACAAAGGGCCGCCAGGTGGAAGCCGTCTACGAGTGGTTCCGGGTCTTCTACCAGGACACCGGGATCAACCTCACCTTCGTCTACGATTCCTTCGACCGCAACCGGCTGGTCGACGGCTTCTTCATGACGGTCTGGCTGTCGCTGATCTGCCTCGTGCTGTCGGTGGTGATCGGCATCGTCGGCGCCTGGGCCCAGGGCGCGCGCTCGGCCCTCGTGCGCCGCGGCGTCACCGCCTATATCGAATTCTTCCGCAACACCCCGCCGCTGGTGCAGCTCTACTTCTTCTACTTCGCCATCGGCTCGATCCTGCCGACCACCACCAACCGCTTCGGCCTGGAAGAACCGATCCTCGACAGCTTCGCCTGGGCGGTGATCTCGCTGTCGTTCTTCGCCGGCGCCTTCAACGTGGAGATCTTCCGCTCCGGCGTCGAGGCGGTGCCGGAGTCCACCAAGGAGGCGGCGGAGGCGCTGGGCTACACCCGGCTGCAGACCTATCTCTACATCGTCCTGCCACTGGCCTTCCGCGTCTGCCTGCCGGCCCTCAACAACAACCTGGTGAACCTGGTGAAGACCACCACGCTGGCCTATGCCATCGCGGTGCCCGAGATGCTCTACATGGCCAACCAGATCTGGTCCGATTCGGTGAACGTGCCGGAGATGATGACCTTCCTGCTGGTCGCCTATGTCTTCCTGGTGGGCGTGCTGGTCTGGTTCATGCACAGGTGGGAGCGGGCGATGCGGCTGCCCGGGTTCGGCTGATGGCACGGGCGAAGCAGAATTCCGTGTCGACCCGGACTCCCGTATTGCAGGGCGGCACCGACCTGCCGGTGCTGCTGCCGGCCGCCGAACGCCTGGCTGCCCTGGCGAAGAAGGAACGCGCCGCCGGCGCGCCGCTGCCGCGCCTGCGCGCCCGCCACGGTCTCTGGCTGCTCGCCGTGCTGCTGCTCTCCGCCGGCGTCGCCGAGGCGCAAGGGGCCGTGGCGGAAAAGGAGAGCGCCCTCAGCGCGCTGCTCAAGTGGCTGCCGGTGCTGCTCGAAGGCTTCGTCTTCAACATCGCCATCTCCTTCCTCGCCATGGCCATCGGCACCGCCGTCGGCGCGGCCCTCGGCCTCATGCAGATCTCCCTCATGGCGCCGGTGCGCAGCGGCTCCTGGGTGGTGACCCAGTTCTTCCGCAACGCGCCCTGGCTGGTGCTGCTGTTCTTCTGCATGTTCCTGCTGCCCTTCGAGTTCGACCTCGGCTTCGCCGTCGTCCCCTTCCCCGACTGGGTGAAGGCGACCATCGGCCTGGCCCTGCCGGTCATGGCCAACGTCTCGGAGATCGTGCGCGGCGCCGTGCGCTCGCTGCCCTCCGGACAGTGGGAAGCCGCCGAGTCTCTCGCCTTCACCCGGCGCCAGACGCTCTGGGAGATCATCCTGCCGCAGTGCGTGAAGCGCATGCTGCCGCCCTGGATGAATCTCTATGCCATCCTCACCATGGCCACGGTGCTGGCCTCCATCGTCGGCGTTTCGGAGATGATGACCCAGACCGGCCGTGCGCTGGCCGCCGAGAACCGCCCGGAGCTGCTGATCCCCTTCTACAGCTTTGTGCTGATCTGTTTCTTCGCCTACTGCTACCCCATCGCCCTGGCCACCCGCCGCCTGGAGCGGCGCTATCAGGTGAAGCTGTGATGGCAATCTCCCTCTCACCCTCCCGCTCGCGCGGGACGCTGTCTTCCCCCTCACCCTCCCGCTCGCGCGGGACGCTGTCTTCCCCCTCACCCTCCCGCTCGCGCGGGCCCCTCCCTCTCCCACGAGGGGAGAGGGAAGCGACGACCGGGCCGATGCAGTCCCCCTCTCCCTTGATGGGAGAGGGTCGGGGTGAGGGTGACTTGCGATATCAGTTGAAAAGACTTCGGCATCCAAGCTTCGCCGTTCCGAATCCGAAAGACCGCCCATGAACGCTCCCGCCACCTGGACACCGGACCAACCGATCATCGCCTGCCAGGACGTCCACAAATCCTTCGGCGAGTTGGAGGTGCTGAAGGGCGTATCCATGGAGCTGATGAAGGGCGACGTTGTCTGCGTCATCGGACCTTCCGGTTCCGGCAAGTCCACCTTCATCCGCTGCATCAACGCGCTGACACCGGTGGACAGCGGCTCGATCAAGGTCGAGGGGCAGGAGGTGAACGATCCGAAGCTGGACAAGCTGGCTCTGCGCCGCAAGGTCGGCATGGTCTTCCAGCAGTACAACCTCTTCCCCCACAAGACCGCGCTCGAGAACGTGATGATGGCGCCCATCAAGGTCCTGAAGGAGAACAAGGCCGAGGTGGAGGAGCGTGCCCGCGCGCTGATCAGGAAGGTCCGGCTGGAGGGCAAGGAGGACTCCTATCCCGGCGAGCTTTCCGGCGGCCAGCAGCAGCGCGTCGCCATCGCCCGCTCGCTCGCCATGCGCCCGGACGTGATGCTCTTCGACGAGGTGACCGCAGCCCTGGACCCGGAGACGGTGAAGGAGGTGTTGGTCACCATCCGCCAGCTCGCCGAGGAGGGCATGACCTGTATCCTGGTCACCCACGAGATGGGCTTCGCGCGGGAGGTTGCCGGCCACATCTACTTCACCGACCGCGGCATCATCGTCGAGCACGGCCCGCCGGCCACCTTCTTCACCGAGGCGAAAGATCCGCGAACGCGGGAGTTCCTCAGCCAGATCCTGTAGGGGCCAGATCCTGTAGGGGCCAGATCCTGTAGAGACGCTTGGCCGCGCCAACCTACTGCAGCAGCTTCGCGGCGGTCGCGGGGTCGGGCAGGCCGGTGACGGGGAGCGACTCGCTCTGCTGAAAGGCCTCCAGCGCGCGCCGGGTGTTGCCGCCGTAAAGTCCGTCGACCACGCCGACCTGGTAGCCCAGGTCCTTCAGCGCCTGCTGCACGCGGCGCACCTGCGCCTTGGTGACAGTCACCGTGTTCTCGCCGGCGGTGAGGTTCACCAGTTCCGGCTTCACCGTCATCCGGCGGTCGTAGAGCAGCCGGGTGAGGCGCGAGGCCGCCGCCCAGAACGGGCGCTGCGGATCGGCCTCGCAGATCTGCTCCACCGCCGCGATCAGCTGTTCGATGGGCGCGCCGGAGGAGATGTCGAAGGTCTCCGGCTGGAACTGGTTGTAGGCCGAAAGATAGCCGTTCAGCCAGCTGCGGAAGAAAGGATAGCTCTCCGTGTTGCCGGCTTTTTCCTCCAGGTAGCGCTGGCAGGTGATGATGCCGAGCCCGCGCGAGGAGAACGCCTCGTTGCGGTCGGCGGCCAGGGCCGGGCCGGTCGGCGAGACCAGAGCCAGAACCAGGATTAGGGCCAACAGCAGGCCCGAACCCGGAAACAGCCTCACCTGAAACGGACTCTTCGGGACCATCCAGATCGCGCGCATGGGTCTCCCTCCCTCAGCCGCAGCATACCTCTCGGGTCCCGCCATCCCGCAGGACGGGGGCATTAAAGCCCATCGGCGCGTCCGCCACCACTGCCCCTCACGGGGTATTCATTCCGTGTAGGGCCGGTGTAGGGCCGGTGTAGGGGCCCCGGTGCAGGGGGCGGCTGGGGTGATGTTTGCGCCGCCGCGGGCACTAGGCTGTTCTGGACCAGGTTGATTTGGGCCGGGTGGATTTAGCCAAACACGGCACCCGCCGCCGGAAGCGGCAACGCAAGAAGGGGGATCAGCAGGTGGATCGCAGGGAGAACGCGCAAGCCAGTCATCGTTCTGCAGAGTGTCACCGCCGCCGGGCCGTCAAGACCGCCGGCACGCGGGGTCTGCCGCATTCGACGCAAATCGGTTGCATACCGCCGTACGGCGCCCTCCCGATATTGTGACCTCAAGATGGACTATCCGCAGTCACAATGATCGCCAGAGTTCTACCGGAGGTCAGGATTCTGCCCCTTTATCGCCCCAGAAGCGCCCAATGCCATAGGCATTCTTAAGGTAAGCAATGCTATGGCTTTCGACATGACGGCAGCACCGCAGGACTTCAGTCTGCCGCCCGGTTGCGCCCCCAAAATCCGGGCGCTGTACGACTACTGGCGGTCCATTCACCCGGAGGCAGGGCTTCCCGGGCGCCAACACTTCGACCCCATCGACGTGCCCGAACTGCTGCCCAACATCTGGATGGTGGACGTCAACCGCGAGCCCCTGCGCTTCCGCTTTCGTCTGGTGGGCACGGCGATCGTGAAGTTCACCGAACGCGATGCCACCGGCCAGTGGCTGGACGACGTCTATCCCGACTACTGGAACAGCGACGCCGCGGCCTACCACCGCGCCTGCGCCCTCGACGGCACCCCCGCCTACCGCAGGAGTCACGCGACCCCGCCCAGCGGCGGCCCCGGTAGCATAACTGGGGGCGACGTCGAGTCCCTCACCCTGCCGCTGGCCGGCAACGGCCGCGACGTCGACATCCTGCTGAACATGACTCTCTACCCAGAAGACCCGGTGATGGAGATGGATCGGTAGGGATCGGGTGGACGGCGCCCTCCCTTGTCCTTACCCCCCTCGCCCCTCTTTCTTGTCCCTCTCCCCTGGTGGGAGAGGGCTGCGGAGCCTTGGCGCGGTCGAAGACCGCGCTTAGGCGAAGCTGGGTGAGGGGGAACCGCGGTAGCGGCAACCGGGCTCCCAGGTCCCGACAGATGCAAAGCGGTACCGCCGCCCCCTCACCCTCCCGCTGACGCGGGCTCCTCCCTCTCCCGCGAAGGGGAGAGGGGTAAGAGCGAGGGGAGAGGGGATTAAGTGCGCAACTCGGTCACCGCAGAGTCTCCCCCTCAATGAAAATCCCGCGACTTGGGCATGGGGTTCACGTTGCGCGGATGCCTTGCGGTCGATGTCTCATAGTTGGCGGGCCGGTGGTCCCTTGTCGGGCGTTTGACCTCGTCGGCGTGGGCGTGGGCCGGTTCCAGGCCGCTGTCGGTCTTTGAAACCACGTCCGGCTTCAGCTCCAGCAGCCAGGGGGTGAGGTCGATGAGTTCCTCGGCGACCACGTGGATCACCAGGCCCTCGCGCTGCAGCCGGCCGCGCACGCCGAGCATGCCGGCTTTCAGGATGATGGAGCGGTGGCGCTCGAAGACGTCGGGCCAGACGATGGCGTTGGCGGTGCCGGTCTCGTCCTCCAGGGTCGCGAAGATCACCCCCTTGGCGCTGCCCGGGCGCTGGCGCACCAGCACCAGCCCGGCGATCTTCACCTGCTTGTCGACCGGCAGGTCGGACAACTGCATGTTTTCCACCATGCCCTCGGCCGCCAGGCGTTGGCGCAGGAAGGCCAGGGGGTGCGCCTTCAGCGAAAGGCGCAGCGCGCGGTAGTCGTCCACCACATGCTCGCTCAGCGCCATCTCCGGCAGGGTGACGGCGGGCTCGGCCCCCAGCTCTTCGGGGCGTTCCTCGGGGCGTTCCTCGGGGCGTGTTCCGCCATCCTCCCCGAAAGCAAACAGGGGAAGCTGCTCGGCGCGCTTGCGCTCCCCCGGCAGGCGCTTCACCGCCCAGAGCGCCTCGCGTCGCGCCAGCCCCATGGAGCGGTAGGCATCGGCGCGGGCCAGCGCCTCCAATGTGAGAGGCCTCAAGGACGCGCGGCGCCAGAGCGCCAGGGGCTCGGCGTAACCGGCGCCGCGGTTTTCCATGATGGCCTGCGCCTCCTCCTCCCCCAGGCCCTTCACCTGCCTGAGGCCGAGACGCAGGGCGAAGCCCTTCCCGCCATCTTCGGAACAGGCCGCCGGCTCCAGCGTGCAGTCCCAGTCGCTGGCGTTCACATCCGGCGCGCGGATCTCCACCCCGTGCTCGCGGGCGTCGCGGACGATCTGCGCCGGGGCGTAGAAGCCCATGGGCTGGCTGTTCAGGAGCGCCGCGGCGAAGACCGCGGGGTAGTAGTGCTTCATCCAGGCCGAGACGTAGACCAGCAGCGCGAAGCTGGCGGCGTGGCTTTCGGGAAAGCCGTAGGTGCCGAAGCCCTCGATCTGCTTGAAGCAGCGCTCGGCAAAGGCCGGGTCGTAGCCGCGCGCGGCCATGCCGTCGATGAACTTGCGGCGGAAGGTGTGGATGGTGCCGACGCGGCGAAAGGTGGCCATGGCGCGGCGCAGGCGGTCGGCCTCGGCCGGCTCGAAGCCGGCAGCGACGATGGCGATCTGCATGGCCTGTTCCTGGAACAGCGGCACGCCCAGGGTCTTCTCCAGCACGCGGCGCAGTTCTTCGGAGGGGTAGTCCACCGGCTCCAGACCCTGGCGGCGGCGCAGGTAGGGGTGCACCATGTCGCCCTGTATCGGCCCGGGGCGCACGATCGCCACCTCGATCACCAGGTCGTAGAACTTGGCGGGCCTGAGGCGCGGCAGCATGGACATCTGGGCGCAGCTTTCCACCTGGAAGACGCCGATGGTGTCGGCGCGCGAGAGCATACCGTAGACTTCAGGGTCCTCGGCCGGCACAGAGGCGAGGGTGAAGTCCGGCCCGTAGTGCTGCTTGATCATGGCAAAGCCCTTGCGCAGGCAGGTCAGCATGCCGAGCGCCAGGATGTCGACCTTGAGGATGCCGAGCACGTCGAGGTCGTCCTTGTCCCACTCGATCACCGTGCGGTCCTCCATGGCCGCGTTCTCGATGGGCACCACCTCGCTCAAAGGCGTCTGGGTCATGACGAAGCCGCCGACGTGCTGGGAAAGGTGGCGGGGAAAGCCGATCAGTTCGTGCACCAGCGCCAGCGCCTGGCCGAGGCGGCGGTCCGTGGGGTCGAGGCCCAGCTCGCGCACCGCCTTGTCCTCCACCCCCTCCTGGCTCCAGCCCCAGATGGCGCCGGCCAGGGCGGCGATGGTGTCGGCGGAAAGCCCCATCACCTTGCCCACCTCGCGCATCGCACCGCGCGAGCGGTAGCAGATCACCGTGGCGGTGAGCGCCGTGCGCTCGCGCCCGTACTTCGCGTAGATGTACTGCATCACCTCTTCGCGGCGCTCGTGCTCGAAGTCGACGTCGATGTCAGGCGGCTCGCGGCGCTCGGCGGAGACGAAGCGCTCGAACAGCAGGTCCATGCGCGCCGGATCGACCTCGGTGATGCCCAGGCAGAAGCAGACCGCGGAGTTGGCCGCCGAGCCGCGGCCCTGGCAGAGGATGTCCTGGGAGCGGGCGAAGCGCACCACGTCCTCCACGGTGAGGAAGTAGGACGCGTAGTCGAGCTGGGCGATGAGGTTCAGTTCGTGGCGGACAGCCTTCTCGACCTCGGGCGGTATGCCCTCCGGATAACGCTCCTTGGGATAACGTCTTTGGGCGCCGATCCATGTCAGGTGCTCCAGTTCCTGCTGCGGCGTGCGGCCCTCGCGAGTCAGCTCCTCCGGGTAGTCGTGGCGCAGTTCGTCGAGGGAGAAGCGGCAGCGCCGGGCGATCTCCAGGGTGTTGGCCAGCGCCTCCGGCGTATGACGGAAGAGATGGGCCATCTCCGCAGGCGCTTTCAGATAGCGCTCCGCATTGGCCTGCAGGCGATAGCCGGCCTCGTCGATGGTGCAGTGCTCGCGGATGCAGGTCACCACGTCGAGCAGGGGCTTGCGCTCGGGCGCATGCAGGCAGACGTCGTTGCAGGCGGCCAGCGGCACGCCGGTCTCGCGCGCCAGCGCCGCCAGGGCCTGCAGGCGCCTCGCATCACTGCCGCCGTAGAGCGCGCGGGCGCCCAGGAAAACGTTGTTGGGATACGCTTCGGCAAGGGCGCGCAAGCGCGCCGCGACGGTCTCCACCGCTTCCTCTTCATGGGGCAGCACGACGAAGACCTGGCCTGCGCCGTGACCGATCATCTCCTCGAAGGAGAAACGGCAGCCGCCCTTCTCCGCCCGGCGCTTGCCCAGGGTGAGCAGACGGCAGAGCCGGCCATAGGCGGCGCGGTCGCGCGGGAAGCAGAGCACCTCAGACCCCTCTTCCGGAATCAGTCGCGCGCCGACCAGAAGCTGGAGTCCCACCTCCCGCGCCGCCGCATGGGCGCGCACCGCCCCGGCCAGGGAGTTGCGGTCGGTGATCGCCAGCGCCGGCAGCCCCAGCGCCGCCGCCCCCAGCACCAGCTCCTCCGGGTGGGAGCCGGAGCGCAGGAAGGAATAGTTGCTGGTCACCTCCAGCGGGACGTAGGTGGCGGAGGATTGAGTCGGCACTGAAGTATCCGTCATGGCACTCCGATCTTTCTATTGCCCGATCTTCCTGTCGCTGCGGGCGCCCTCCCCTCACCCTCCCGCTGACGCGGGCCCCTCCCTCTCCCACAAAGGGGAGAGGGAATCCAAAAGGCACCGAACCACAGAAACCCTCTCGGCCATTCTTTCATCTCTCTCCCCACCCTTCGAACCCTCTCCCCTGGCGGGAGAGGGTTGCGCAGACTTGGCGAGGTCGTAGGCCGAGCCTAGCCGGAGCTGGGTGAGGGGGAACCGCTCTCTTCCAAAGCCTCCGCGATCTTCGCGAGCACCCCTTCCAGGTTTTCCAGCACTTCATGATTCCAGAACCGCAGGACGCGAAAGCCCCGCGCCTCGAGCCACTTTGTCCGCGCGGCATCCTTTTCCTGATGGTCAACATGCTGCCCACCCGAGTGCTGCCCACCCGAGTGCTGGCCGCCGTCGAGCTCCACCACCAGCTTCTCGTCGTAGCAGGCAAATTCGACGACGAAGCGGCCGAGCGGCACCTGGCGGCGGAACTTGTGGCCGGCGAGCTGGCGGTTGCGCAGCGCCGCCCAGAGCCGCCGCTCCGCCTCGGTCTCGTTGCGCCTGAGGCGCCGGGCATTCGACATCGTCACTCCCTCACCCAAATGTCCCCCTCACCCTCCCACCACGGGAGAGGGATTTTTTTGGCGGCCTCTCGTCACTTCCCTCATCCGAACAATCCGTGCAGGAACCAGTCGCCGGCGCTGCGGTAGAGCCAGTAGCGGCGGCCGTCGCGGTCTTCGACGCGGAAGTAGTCGCGCGGCGGCTCGTCCCCCAGCTTGGGATCGATCTGCCACCACTCGCCCAGCAGGCGCTCCGGCCCCTCGGCGCGCACCACCTCGTGCAGCACGCGGCGCCAGCGGAACTGGGCCGGCGGATGGTCGGGCAGCAGGGCGACCACCTGCACCGGCTCCGGGCGCGGCAGCAGGCGCAGGGGGCGCAGCGCCGCCTTGGGAGTCTGCGTCCAGCCTTCATCGTCTTGCGGGGGCCCCTTCTCCGGGACCGCTTCCTCGACAGCGGCGAGGGCGAAGGCACGTTCTGGCAGGTGGCTTTCGCGGGGCTGCGGCCGGCGCACCGCAGCGAGGCCGAGGCGACTGCCCAGGCGGTCGACGAGGTCGGGCAGGTCTTCTGCACCTTCTGGTCCATCTCCGGCAACGACAGGCGGCGGCGCGGCGGGCGCTTCTGCTTTTGAAGTCCCGGCTTTTGCAGACTCTGCCGGCGCGCCCTCTTCGCTCTGCGCAGGCACCGCTTGAGACGCGGCCGGCAGGCTCATCTGGCGCGCGCCCAGGGGGTCGCTGCGGCCGGCGGCCAGGGTCATCACCTCGATGCCGAAGCCGGGGTCGATTTCGGCCAGGCGCTCGGTGAAGAGGCGGCGCAGATGTCGGGCCTCGCGGCTCGCCCGGCTGGTGCCGAGGGAGAGGCTCTGCAGGCTGCCGTCGCAGCGGTAGGCGGTGAGGTCGAGGCGCCGCGCCCCGCGCCCGGCCAGCGCCAGCTCGCGGCAGAGCCGCGGGAGCAGCGCGTCGAGGCTGCGGGCGATGTCGGCGGCATCGCTGATGGGCTCGGCGAAGATCTGGCGCACCAGGTGGGCCGGCGGCGGCTGGCGCGGGGAGAGCGCCTCGGCCTCCTGCCCCAGGGCCTGGGCGAGGCGGCGCGCCGCCAGCGGCCCGAAGCGCGGCGTCATGACGGCGGGCGTGAGCGGATAGAGATCCTCGATGCGCCTGAGTCCCAGGCGGTCCATCACCTCGACGACGGAATCCGGCAGACGCAGGGCCCCCGGCGGCAGGGCGGCGATGGCGGCGCGCTGGCTGCCCGGCATGACGACGACGCAGGGGTGCGCTGGCGAAGCGGCGAAGCGCGCCATGGCCCAGGCGGCGCCGATGGTGTCGGCCATGGCAACGCGGGCCGCGTAGCCGAAGGCGGCCAGCCGCGCCTGCAGATCCTCCAGCAGGGTCGCCTCGCCGCCGAAGAGGTGGCAGCAGCCGGAGACGTCGAGCAGGATGCCGGCGCCGCCGCCGGGCCCGCGCCCCTCCCCCTCCGCGGTGGAGCAGGGCGCGGTCCAGGGGCTGTAGCGGCCGCACCAGGCGGCGAGGCGCGCGATAGCGCGGGCGTCGGCCTCGGGCTCGTGGGGCGCGGTGACGAGGCCGGGCAGCAGGGCGCGGGCCTCGGCCAGGGGCAGGCCGGGGGTAAGGCCGCCGGCCCCCGCCGCCGCGTTCACCGCCGCGAGGCCGAGCTGCCCGCGCTCCGCCGTCACCAGCGCCAGGGGGCGCTGATCTTCACCGGAGGACTCGTCAGCCGGCCTGCCGGAAAGCGAGAAGCCCGGCTGTCCGAGACTCGGCCTTTCGAGGCTCCCGCCCCACTGCCGGCTGAGTCTTTGCCGGCGGGCCCTTTGCCAGCGGTCGGTCGCAAAGCGCGGGAGCCAGAGAGAAACCACACGCCGCATCGTTCCACTCCACCTGCCATGATCCCGGCGCCGCGCCGCGGCAGCGCAGGAGGTCCAGCCGCCAGCGCGGGCGGCCGATGAATGCCGTATCGTTTTCGTCGTGCGAGGCCGCCGCCGTCACCCGCCAGCGGCTGAGGGCGGCGCTGGCCTCGCGCCCGCGCCGGCGCGGCCGGAAGCGGCGGTGCAGGGCGAAGGCGGTGACCCCAGACGCTTCGGCGGCCAGTTGCAGGCGCCGCCCGGCGAGACGGTCGAGGCCCTCGACCTCCCCCACCACGGCGGCGAGGCGGCGGCAGCGCAGCCCCTCCTCCATCGCCCAGAAGAGGTCGGCCTCGTTGCGGGCGCGCACCAGCACCAGGCGGCCGGGGTCGAGCCCGCGGGTGGCCAGCGCCGGCGGATAGAGATCGCCCCAGCGTGAGACCCAGAGGATGTCCCCGGCGCCGGGGAAGCGGGCCTGGTGGCGCGCCAGCAGGGCGAGGCAGAAGCCCAGCGTCACCCCGTCGTCCCACTCGGCGCGCTCGCCCTCGATCTCGTGCAGCGCTCCCAGCGGCAGCCCGCCGCCGGGCAGCGCCGCGTCCAGGGCGGCAAGGCCGAGGGGCAGCACCGGCCGCGCCGTTCCGGGAAGCCCACCGTATCCACCGGGCCCCTCTTCGATCTGCCGCACCCGCGCCCGCAGCGCCGCGAGCCCGGCCCGCGCGCCCGCCGCCGAGTCGTGCCGGGGACCCGGAGTCGCCGGCCCGCCGGAGAATTCTGAAACCCCGGAGCGCCCCAAGAGCCCCGGAAACCGGGAGACCCCGAGCGGTCCCGGCGCCCCGGCCTCCCGGCCTTTTGCGCGCAGAGCAGGTGCCATATCCGGCCCCTCAACCTAGAGATTACAATGGTGTTTGTTCTTGTTTTGTTCTACATCGCCCTAGGCAGAGAGTCAAGGTTGGGGGGTGGGAGGGACCGGATTGAGTGGGCATCTGTCCCGATGGCGGCATTGCGCCTCGTACCCTCCGGCGTTTTGCCGAAATGCAGCCGCTCGGGTATAACCCGGGGATGAATATCTACGGCTTCGACCACATCGTCCTCTGTGTGCGCAGCGTGGAGGCGACGCTTGAATTCTATCAGCGCGTCCTCGGCCTGGAGGCGCGCGAGGAACGGGCCGGCAAGTGGTCGCTTCATTTCGGATCGAACAAGATCAGCGTCCAGGATGCGGACAGCCTGCCCCAACTCGCCGAGAGGACGGTGCCGGGCAGCGGCAATTTCTGCGTCCTGACCGAGCTGCCGATGGAAGAGGTGATCGCCCGGCTTCGCGCGCATGACGTGGAGATCGTCGAGGGCCCCGCGGAGAAAGCCGGCGCGGTCGGGAAGCTGATGTCGGTCTATTTCCGCGATCCCGATGCCAACCTCGTCGAAGTCAGCAACAGGATTTCCTGACGCCCGACCCGGCGCACTTCGAGTCTTCGGGGGCCCGGGGGGAGGCACGTTGCAGACAGGAGCGGCTGCATGCTGAGCTACATCAGGGTTGGTGCCAACGATACCGCGCTCTCGGGGCGTTTCTACACGGCCATCCTGACCCCGCTGGGCTACAGGAAAGAGGAAGTGCCGGAAGGTATTGAATTCACCTTTCCGGACCGGCCCGGCCGGTCCCCCGGCCCCGCCGCGGTATACGTGGCGAAGCCATACGACGGGAAGGAGGCGACCGTCGGCAACGGCTCCATGACGGCCTTCCAAGCCGAGACGCAGGAGATGGTCCGCACCCTTCACGCCGCTGGTCTTGAGGCGGGCGGCTCCGACGAGGGCGCTCCCGGCTTCCGGGCCCAATACGGCGACCGCTTCTATGTCGGATATCTCCGCGACCCCCTGGGCAACAAGGTCGCGATCTTCTGTGCGAACCCGGCGGAGGGCGTTCGGGGCCGCTGACTATGGGACGGCATGGATATGACACGACGGAAAGCGACATGCAGATGCGGGCAACTCACTGCGGTCTGTGAAGGCGAACCGGTGCGTGTGTCCGTCTGCCACTGTCTCGAATGTCAGAAGCGCAGCGGCAGTGCCTTTGCCGCACAAGCCCGTTGGCCGGATGAAAAGGTCACGATTTCCGGCGACTCGGTCGTCTGGGAACGCGTTGCCGACAGCGGTCACCGCGCGACGTACAGATTCTGCCCCGTTTGCGGATCGACGCTTGCCTATGTCATCGAGGGATGGCCGGGTGTGACCGCCATTCCCGTCGGCGCTTTCGCCGATCCGGATTTCCCCAGGCCCCACTTTTCCGTCTACGAGCACAGGAAACACTGCTGGACAGAGGTGCTCGGAGAGGACGTCGCCCACTCATCCGATCCCGGTATCGCGCCGACACCGGGCGGGCAGTTGGGGGCAGAGCAGGACTAACGCGGATCTGCTCCAGCGCCGCGGCGGCGTTCGATTGAACAACGCCGCCCCGGAGCGGCACCGCCGCCCCGGGCGTTGCGCTCTGCGGCTCAGGCCGCACTGCCCTTCACGACGTCAGGCATGCCATCGGCGCCGCCCACAGCCGAGAGGGCCACGACGGGGTTCCAGTAGTCACGGTAGCCGACGATCTTGCCGTTCCGGACCCGGATGACGTTGATGTATTTCTGATCGTATGGCAGGCCGGTTTTCCGGCCCGTGCTGTTCCGCGCCTCGAATTCGAGGATCACGACCTCCGGATCGGTGGTTCGGTAGAGCGCGGTCTCCGCCAGCTCCTGAATGTCGTAGTGTTCGCGAACCACCGGGAGGTAGTTGGCGACGGCGGCGCGGCCCTTCAGGCAATTGGACCCGGCCGGAGCATAGGGCGCCTCGAAAACGACGTCCTCGGCGCACATCTCCGGGAAGCTGTCCGCCGGGTCGAGAAGGTCACCCAGGCTGTTTTGCAGCAATGTCGTAAGCGCAGGCAATGGATCGGTGTCAGGCATCGGAACGCTCCTTCCTTCATGGTGCTCTGGTCTTCATGGGGCCCTGAAGGGGAAGATGGGGAGCATTCGTCGGAACGCAACCGTTCCGACGAAAAAAATCGACCGCGGCGTTCGCTCCGGCGCATCGCAGAGGCGGCAGTTTGGCGAGACTTTCGCGAGTCTTTCGAACTTGGCCCCGCCGGCCATTTCCGGTTTGTCTCGCATCAGTGGAACGCTAACGTACCGACGTACGACAAGCAGGATGCGGATGGAACACAAAGGCTCCGACCAAAAGCCACGGCGACTGTCCGGCGCAGCGCTGCAAAGGCCTGCGCTGACACAAGCCCTCTATCGCGCCTTCTTCGACGAATGGGCCGAACGGGGCTACGCGGCCCTGAGCCTCGAACGCGTCGCCAGGAAAGCCGGGGCAGGCAAAGCCGCGATCTACCGCCGCTGGCCGTCGAAGCGCGCGTTTGCCGACGAGGCGATAAAGGATGTCGCATTGGCCGTGACGCCCATCTCCGATGAGGGCAGCCTCGAAGCGGATATCGCCGCCTTCCTGCGTTCGCTGCGAACCGTCTTCCGTCACCCCACGGTGCGGCGCATCCTGCCGGACCTCCTGGCCGAGCGGGCCCGGTCGGACGAATTGGCGCCCTTGCTCGAGACGGTCGCGACGGCGCGCCGCGGCCGGGCTGAGGACCTGCTCGATCGGGCAATCGCCCGCGGCGAACTTCCCGTCAGCCTCGACCGCGCGCTCGCCCTGGACCTGCTGCCATCGCCGCTCTACTGGCGCATGATCGTGAACCAGCGGCGGATATCCTCCGACGAGTTGCGCCGGCAGGCCCATGTCCTTGCCGTGGCGCTGAAGGCCGCAGGCTAGCGCGGAACGGCCCGGATGCAGCGCTGTGATCAGGCACCCCCAATCCTTGGCCCCTCGGGTCCTTGACGCCCCCGGTTCCTTGACGCCGGGTTTGAACCTCCCTAGCCTCTGATCCGTTGCTGTAGGGCGCATCGGCCTGCGGGCCGGAGGGGCATTGCCCGCCTACGCCAGAGTCCCATCAAGAAACGCGCCCATGCCGAACATCGAAAACCTCAGAAAGCAGGCCAAGCTTTACCTGCGGTGGCACCGTGAAGGGTACTTCCCTGTTGCGGCGCAGATCAGCCGCTTCCTGGCCCGATACCGGGACCTGCCCGACAGGGAGGTGCTGCGCGCCGCTTTCAAGCTCAGCGACGCGCAGGAGCTTGTCGCCAGAAAGCACGGTTTCGAGACCTGGCCGGCGCTCATGGAAGGTATCGAAACGATGACGGCATCCGCACCCTCCCCTGCCCGCAGACCGACGATCCTGGCGGCCGAACCGCAGCTCTTCGTCTCCGACATGGAGCGTGCCTGCCGGTTTTATGGCGAGAAGCTCGGGTTCAGGACCGGGGTCTCCTATGGAGACCCGCCGTTCTACGCCCAGGTCTGCCGTGATGGAGCGCGCCTGAACCTGCGGAAGGTCGGCGGGCCGGTGTTCGACGGTGGGTTCCGGACCCGGGAGCGCGACGCCCTTTCCGCGACGCTGACGCTCGACGATGCCAAGCCGCTGTTTCTGGAGTTCCGGGAAGCAGAGGTCCCCTTTCACCAGACCCTGAGAACCGAGCCATGGGGCGCCCGCAGCTTCATCGTGCAGGACCCGGACGGCAACCTGATCTGCTTCGCGGGCGGTGCAGGCTAGTCCGCCTGGGGCCGGGTTCCGGTGATGGCGTTGATCATCGCTCCCCCCGGCCTAAAGCCTGGCCAGACATGTCTGCCGGAATGCCCGGCCATAAAGCCTGTTCATGCAGGCGCTTTAAGGGCGATCGACTGGTGTGCCCAGTTTTCGGCAATGGCCGCATGGTGCGTCACCAGCACAATGGAAATGCCTTTATCCTCCGTGATCCCGGCAAGCATTTCGAGCGTTTGACGCTGCGTGATGGGATCGAGCCGGCTGGTCGGCTCATCGGCAAGCAGCACAACCGGCCCCACGGTGAGCGCGCGGGCAACGGAGATCCGCTGCAGCTCTCCGCCCGACACCGCGTCCGGACGGCGCTCCAGCAGGTCGGGATACAGGTTCAAGGCCGTCAGATACTCCGAGACGCGATCCCAGGTGACGCCGTGCAGGCGGGCGACGTCCCGCAGGCTGCGTTCCAAGGGAACATGCGGCGGAAACGCGGCAGGCGGATCCTGGTAGAGTTTCTGCACCGCGTGCCGGCCCAGACCCTTGGCTCTTTGAACGCCTCCGCGCGCCGGCGCGATCAGCCCTGCAAGCGTGTCGAGAAGCGTGGTCTTGCCGATGCCGCTGGGGCCCGTGACCGCGACCCGCTCGCCCGCACGCAGGGTCAGATCGAAACCCTCGATCAGCACCCGGTCGCCCCGGGTGACAGCGAGGTCCTTGGCGGTGAGGACGACAGCACCATCTTCCGGGCTCTCCGACTTCGGCCAGGTTTGCGGATCTGCCGCCAAAAGGTCCCGCGTGTAGGGATCTTGCGGATCAGCCAGGATGAGATGGGTCAGCCCCTGCTCGATCACGCGGCCATTGCGCAACACGATGATATCCCCACCGAGCGCGCGCGCCACCGAGGCCTCGTGGGTGATCACCAGAAGCGCTCCGCCATTGTCAGGCACCTGGGCGAGCAGGCCGACCACACGGGCATGGCGCTCCGCATCCAAACCCTTGGTCGGCTCATCGGCCAGCAGGATCGGAGCGCGGCCTGCCGTCGCGGCGGCAAAGGCAACGCGTTGGGCCATGCCCCCCGACAGCGTACCGGGCAGGCGCCGCTCCGAACCCTCAAGGCCCAGGGTCTCAAAATCGCGGACGCATGCCCGCCGCGCGCCGTCCGGGGGCAAGCCGGCGACATAACGGTGTGCCTCGGCCACCTGCCGCCCCGCTCGCATCAACGGATCAAGCGCGCGCCACGGCTCCTGCGGAAGCGTCGCGATATCGCGCCCCCAAAGGGCGGAGCGGTCCGCCGGGGAGAGGGCATCGACCCGCCGGCCATTGATCGTAATCCTGCCCTCGGCCCGCAGTTCCTTGGGTAGCGTGCCGAGGATAGCCTGCGCGGTCAGGCTTTTGCCTGCGCCGGTTTCGCCCATGATGACCAGCGTCTCACCCGCCGCGACCCGGAAGCTCACCGGGCCCAGCAGCCTGGTTGCCCCGAAAAAGACCGACAGCGCCTCCACAGCGATGCTGGGCGTGTCATTAACAGGCATGGCTGGCTACGGTCATGGTCGGCGCATCCCGCCGACGCTGAGGTGGAGCGCAAGCACCGTAATCACCAGGCAGGCCACGGGCTGCAGGATCAAAAACGGCGCCTCGCGCCAATACGGCAGAAGCTCGGTCATCATGACCCCCCATTCGGCCGTGGGCGGGCGCACGCCCACGCTGACGAACCCGAGCGCGGCAACGGCCGTGACCGCGGTCGCCGCGCCGAAGGCTGCAATCGTCAAGAGGCCGGGACCGATTTCCGGCACGAGGTGGCGGCGGATGATGAGCCCCGGCGTCAATCCCAGAAGGCGCGACGCTTCCACGGCCGGCTCCGCCAGCACGATTCGCGCGCGTTGGCGGGTGTAACGGAAGTACTCCACCCAAAGGGTCAGCGAGATGCCCGCGTAGAGGGCCCACCATGACCCCGGAGAGATCGCCGCCAGCATCAACACCAGCAGCAGCCCGGGAAGGGCGAGGACGGCGTCGGCGAAGCTGGTCAGCACCCGGTCGGTCCAACCCCCGTACCAGGCGGCCAGGATCCCCAGCAGCGTCCCCGGAAGGCCGGCCGTCAGCACCGACAGAACGGCAAGGGAGAGCGAAAGCTGCGCGCCCGACAGCAGGCGGGCCGCCATGTCCCGGCCCAGGTGGTCGGTGCCCAGCAGATTGTCGGCGCTTGGCGGTTGCCGCGCCTCCAGCAAGGACTGTTTGGCCGGGTCCTGACCGACGAGGTCGGGTCCGGCAACGGCGCAGACGGCCAGAAGCGCGAGGAGCGTGAAGCCAAGCCCCCGCGCAGGCCTGATCCGCGGCCAGGAGCGGCGGGGCCGGGGCATGGCCTCGATCTGCGTGTGATCCGTCATACGGGGCGCGTCCTCGGGTCGATGCCACGGCAGGCGAGATCGATGACGAGGTTCAGCGCCACATAGATCAGGCCGAGTGTGAGGGCGGTGCCCTGGACCATGGCGACATCGCGGGCGAAAATCGCGTGGACGAGGGCGTGGCCGATGCCGGGCCAGGCGAAAACGGTCTCGACGATGACGACGCCTTCGATCAGGTAGGCCATCTGCACGCCGACGTAGGTGACGACGGGCAGCGATGCATTGCGCAGGACATGGCGCAGAACGGACAGGCGCGCCGAAAGCCCTTTTGTGCGGGCGAAGAGCTGCCACTCCGCGGCCATCGCGTCGACCACCGCATCGCGCACCACGCGGTTCGAAACGGCGGCAAGGCCCAGGCCGAGCGTCAAGGACGGCAGCACCAGGTGCTCAGGTCCGCGAAAGCCGGCCACCGGGAAAAGCTTGAGCTGAACGGCAAAGGCCAGAACCAGAACGACGCCGAGCGCGAAGGCCGGTATCGCCCGCACGAAAATCGAAAGCGCCAGGGTCACCCGGTCCACTACGCCGCCGGGCTTCAGCCCCGCCGCGATCCCGACAGGCACGGCAATGACGAGCGAGGTGACGACGGCGCCGCCGGCAAGAAGCAGCGAATAGCCGAGCTGCACCGCGATCTCGTCGATCACCGGCGAGCCGTAGACGAGAGACCGGCCGAGATCGAACTGCGCCAGGGCCCCGAGCCAGTCAAGAAGCTGTACGATCCAGTGGCGGTCGAGCCCCAGTTCGATGCGGACCGCCTCTGCCGCGGCGGCGTCCATCATGTCGTAGCCGTAGCGGCCCGCCGCGATCCGGTAAGCCGCATCGCCGGGCAGCGCCTGCATCATCGCGAAGCTCACGATGCCCACGATGACGGCGACAATGAAGGCCTGCAGCCCCCGCTGGGCGAGGGCTGCAAGAAAGGGCCGTGCAGCGGTCATTCCGACCAGGAGAGCTTGCTCAGACCGTAACTGCGCTGCAGCGGATCGATGACCACCCCCTGCAGTCCAGACGCGACGGCAACGGTGTGCTGGTACCAGACAATCGGGATCACCGGCAGTTCGTCGTGCAGGATGCGGGCCACCTTGGCGATGTTCTCGGACCGGATCGCCTGATCGCCGGTCGCGGAAATGGCCGTCAGGGCGTCTGCGACCTCTGAGCTTTCCCACCCCATGGCGCCCCAGTCACCCCCACCGGGGCCGAAGTCCTGCAGGACCGTGCCGATCGGGTCCGGCGTCAGCGCATAGTTGCGCGCGTAGAGGGCGACGTGCAGCGTGCCGTCCTGATGGCCGGCGGGAATCTCGGAGTAGCTGGCGACGCTCACCTCCAGCTCCACACCGATCTGGCGCCACTGGTCCTGAAGCGCCGCCGCCATCAGCGGCAGTTCCGGCCGGTCGGGGAAAGTGCGCAGCAGGACGGAAAAGCGCTCGCCGTCCTTCACCAGGATGCCGTCGTCGCCCGCCGTCCAGCCGAGCTCGGCAAGCAGCCCTTTCGCGGCCTCCACATCATAGCCAAGGCGCGGCAGCGCGGGGTCATGCCAACCGCTCAGCGCCGGCGGGAAGAGTTGACCGGCTGCCGCTTCCGGGAAACGAGTGATGACTGTAGCAATTCCGTCGCGGTTGATTGCCAAACTCAAAGCCTGGCGCGCGCGCGGGTCGCTGAAGAACCGATGCGCGGCATTGACTTTCAGGGTCACAACACGCGGGATCGGCACCGCGAGGGTTTTGACGCTGTCCACATCCTCAAGGCGCGCAAAGCCGGAGGGATCTAGGGTGAAGACCATGTCCGCGTCACCGCTTTCGGCCAGCAAGGCACGGGTCTCGGCACGCCCTGCCGCGAGGTAGCTGGCCGCCGGGATCTTCGGCGCCTCGCCCCAATAGGAGTCGTTGCGAAGAAGGTCGATGCTCTGCGGCGGCGTGAAACGCTCGACCTTGAACGGCC
Source organism: Rhodospirillales bacterium BBD 1991-14 (assembly GCA_001657395.1). Classification (GTDB taxonomy): domain Bacteria; phylum Pseudomonadota; class Alphaproteobacteria; order Kiloniellales; family Kiloniellaceae; genus Pelagibius. The sequence continues at coordinate 167,702 of LYSY01000003.1, forward strand.
CAGTTCCGATCAAGGCGGCGGGTTGCCCCTCCGCGTCAAGCGCGCTGGGCGCCTGAATGATGGTCGTCGCATGGGCCAGAATTGCGGGCAAAGCCGCAAAAGGTCTTTCAAGCGTGAAAACAACAGCGTCGCCCTTGGCCGACACCCCGGAAACCGGCGCCTTGGCCAAGACTCCGGGTTTTTGCCAGGACCGCGTCAGAGACTGCGCCGCGGCAGCAGAGTCAAATACGGTGCCATCGTGGAAAGTCACGCCGTCGCGCAGTTGAAAGGTCCACGTCAGCCCGTCATCCGAAACCGCCCAGGAGGTCGCGAGACCGGGTTGAAGGGTGCCGGTTTCATCCGCATCCACCAGGTTTTCCATGATCTCGAGCGCCTGGATTGCGAAACCGGAAACGGCAGTATCGAAACTTGAAACCTCCCAGGGGGACGCAATCGTGACCCGCGACTTCTCTTCGGCGAGGCCGGGCATGGAAAAAAGCAAAACGGAAACGAAAGTGGCCGCGCACAAACGTCGGATCATTCTGGGCCTCCCAACTATGCCTAACACGCCGAGGTAACCGGAGCGGCGGATGATGATATAACATTACATTTCAAGTCAAGGTGCTGACGGGGAATGCTGGGCACTTCGGGTGCACCCTACTTCCGCAGCCTGACTCCCACGCCCTTGGTCTTCGTTTCGGGGAGGAATTCGATGCCGGCGGCTTCGAGGGCTTCGCGGAGGGCAACGAGGTTCTTCGGCTGCGGGGTGTGAGCGCCGCGTTCGAGATTGGCGATGGTTTCGCGCGTGAGGCCGGTGGCCTCGGCGAGATCGGGCTGCGACCAGTTCAGGAGGGCGCGGGCGGCGCGGCACTGTTCTGGTTTAAGACTCATTTGGGCCAATCTTCACCAAAGCAATTGACGGCCTCAGGCCGCCCTGATACAAGAAGTCGTTTTTAACGAAACGTTAAAAATAGAAATTCACACTAGCGGCGCGAGAAGGTGTTGCACCACCGACTCGCGCCTGACCATACCCCGACTTCAGTGGAGTCAGGCCATGGCTGCTTCGGCTTGTAACACAGATTCTCTTCCCTCCGGAAACGCGGCGCAACAGGAGTTGACCCCTGATCTCCTGGGCGTGCAGTGCCGGGCGGCGCGGGCGCTGCTGCTGTGGAGCCAGGAGGACCTCGCCCGCCGCGCGCGGGTCAGCGCCGTCACCATCCGCACCTTCGAGCGCGGCCAGGGCAGCATCCGCCCCGCCACCGCGCGCCTCCTGCGCCTCGTCTTCGAGATGGCGGGGGTGACGATGATCGGCGGGGACGGCGATGGGGAGGGCGGCGATGGGAAGAACGGTCTCGGCCCCGGTGTGCGGCTCGCCCGTCCGGTTCCGAGATAGGCGGACGGGAGGCCCCCTCACCCAGCTTCGGCCCCATCTCAACTAAAGGGGGCTCGCCTTGCTCGCCAAGCCTGCGCAACCCTCTCCCGCCAGGGAAGAGGGATAGCAAGCTGGGGAGAGGGCTGCCGTATTCGTCCCTCTCCCCCGGTGGGAGAGGGAGGGGCCACGAAGTGGGAGGGTGAGGGGGACGCGCCTCACCCGACGCCCAGATCATCCGATGCCCGGTTCACCCGACGCCGCGTCCCTCCAGATAGCCGCCCAGGTGCTTGTCGCTTTCGATGATGTGGCTGATCAGCCAGCGCTTCAGGAACGCGGTGATCTCCGGGCCGATGTCGGTGCCGGCCAGGTGGTCGCTGCGGAACTGGCGGATCTCGTCCAGCAGCGCTTCGTGGACGCGGGCGTGGTGGCCGGCCTCCGAGTAGTGCTCGCGCGCCATGATCTCCTCCTCGCTGCGGAAGTGGGCTTCGGTGCGCGCGATCAGCTCGTCCAGCTTCAGGGTGACGGCGCCGTGGCCGGCGGGCCCGGCCACCGCGGCGGTGAGCGCGTTCAGCAGGTCGATGAGGGCGCGGTGGTCGCCGTCGATCGCCGCCACCCCGACGCTGAGGTTCGGGCTCCAGTGGATGACGGAAGTATCGGTGGCAGGCATAAGGCAGCCCTCCCTTGCGCGGTATGGAGACGGCGGAAAAGGTCAGTCTAACGCCGGGCAGGCCGGGGGGATTTGATCCGGGTCAAGAGGCGGCGCGAGGTGGGACGGCGGGCGGCGGTTTTCCCCCTCACCCGGAACGATTCAGCCCCGCTTGTTCAGGTGATAGGTGAGCGCGCTGCGGATCAGCAGGGTCAGTTCCTCCCGCGGCAGGGCCGCGCCGGCGTCGAAGCGGACGGCGCGGTTGCCGTCGTAAGCGAAGGCGTCGGGGAAGAGACTGCGGAAGTCCGAAATGATCGTGGTCTGGCAGTGGGCGTAGAGGGCGAAGCCGCCATCCTTCGGCAGCCCCAGGCGGAGCGTCGAGCCGGCCTTGGTCTCCGGCGTCAGGTAGGCCGGCTGGCCCCACTTCAGCGTTTCTTCCAGCGCGCCGACGGAGGGGGTCGCCGCGGCGGTCTCGAAGATCAGCCCGCGCAGTGCCAGCAGACCCCGGCGCGCCGGCTGCGGGAAGGCCGCGAAGGCGGCCTCCACGGCGCGGTCTTTGAACGGCGGCTTTTTTGCGGGCATGGCTTCCTATCGATGGACCCGATGCGGCCCTCCTATTGTACGAGGGCAGCTTACCCAAAGACAGCTTACCCAAAGACCGCGGCCCCCGAAACCGCGGCTCCTTTGGGGGTAGGGACTCACGGGGGCCCTCGCCCGGCGGCGCGCGATGGTGTAAACCCCTTCCACGTCTTGGCCCAGGGGTGGGACCAGCGATGACGGGGGGCCGGATGCCGGGGAACCGGCAGCGGTGCCCCGGATCTTGTCAGGAGTTCCCTCCCCATGCCCAGCCTGAGAGACCTTGCCTTCCTGGGGTGCCGCCTGCTGGCGCTCCTCGCCCTGTTCCGCATCCTCGACACCTTCGACATCTCGATCTCCGAGGTTCTGCGCCTGCGCGCCGACCCGCTGGCGGGCCAGTACCTGGGGCCCGGCTACCTGCTCTGGCCGATCGCCGTCGCCTTGGCCAACATCGCCGTCTTCCTGTTCCTCTGGTACGGGGCGGCGTCGCTCTCGGGCCGCATGGTGGGCGGGCGCCCGGCAGAAAACGAGCATCCGGTCTGGTCGCGCGGCGGCCTGCTGGCGCTGGCGGTCACGCTGGTCGGCCTGGTGCTGCTGGCCCTCGCGCTGCCGGACGCCGTGATGCTGGTCTACGCCGCCCTCTTCCAGGGCTTCACCGATGTCCGCGGGTTCCTGGGGATGGCCGCCAGCCTGGGCATCGGCGCCCTCTGCCTGCTGGCCAGCGGCCGCGTCATCGCCCTGCTCGACCGCTATCGGATCGACGGGACAACGCACGCCAGGACCACCGGCGACGCAAACGGAAGCGGGTGACTTAACCCGCTAATCCAGCACCGCGACCGCGTCGACCTCGAAGAGCATGCCGTCGAGGGCCAGGCGCGGCACCGGCACCAGGGTCTGGGCGGGAAGCTGGCGCCCGAAGGTCTGCTTCACGTGATAGGTCATCACGGCGAGAAGACCGGGGTCGTAGTCCACGACGTAGGTGGTGATCTTCGTCACCTGCTCCGGCTGCGCCCCGACCGCCTCCAGCGCGCGGCGGAGCTTGGCATAGGCCTGGGCCACCTGGGCGGCGAAGTCCGGCGCCAGCACGCCGGAGGCGTCCTCCCCGCCCTGGCCGGCGATGAAGGCCAGCCGCGAACCGCCGGCGGCCACCACCGCATGGCTGAAGCCGTTGGGCGCCGGGTCGAACAGGCCCTTGGGGTTGACGATCGTCAGTGCGACGCCGCCGCCAGGACTCGTGATCTCGGATTTCGCCGTGTCGGCTGTCTTGGTATCGGCGCGCAGGGGATCGGGGGTGAGAAGGGTCATGGCTGCGAAAACTCCTGCAAGGAGGGAAGGTGCAAGAAAGAGGTGCGGGCGAAACGGCGGCATCGGGTGTGAGCCTTCTTGTCGAAGTGCGGGGGTCATCACCCTTCGAGACGCTTGCTGCGCAAGCTCCTCAGGGTGAGGGAGTGTCTTTGGAGACGGTTTCTTCGGCCTCATCCTGAGGAGGCCCGCAGGGCCGTCTCGAAGGATGCGTTCAGGTAAGCAGGCCTACTGGATCGTCACCGCCCTACTGAATCGTCACGGGGCGCAGGGCGGCGAGCTTCTCCGGGTTGCGCAGGATGAAGACGTCGGTCGCAAGACCTTGGGCATCGTAGGCGAAGGTCACCGCGGCGACGGTCTGCCCGTCCTTTCGCATCAGGAAGGCCCGGGTGCCGTTGAGGATCACCGGCTGCCAGTCCTGGCCGGCCCAGAAGCGCGGCAATGGCCCGCCGATGAAGTCCATCACCGCCGCGCGGCCCTCCAGCACCCGGCCCAGCGCCGGGACCTTGCCGCCGCCGTCGGCGGAGAGGCGGATGTCGTCGGCCAGGAGGGCGGCCAGCGGTGCCGTCGCCCCCTCCTCCACCGCCGCGCGGAAGGCGGCGAGCAGGCGGTCCTGCCGTTCCGCCGGGGTACGGTGGCGCACCTGCGCCCGCTCGACGTGGTCTTTTGCGCGGGACACCAGCTTGCGGCAGGCGGCCTCCTTCAGGTCCAGGGCGGCGGCGATCTCCCCGTAAGGCCGGTCGAAGACCTCGCGCAGCAGGAAGGCCGCCCGCTCCTTCGGCGTCAGGCGTTCCAGCATCAGGAGGAAGGCGGTGGTGAGAGAGGCGGCGAGCTCCGGCCCCTCCCCGATCTCCCCCTCCGCCGGCAGCGCCGTCTGCACCGGCTCCGGCAGCCAGGCGCCGACGTAGCTGACCCGGGTGCGCTGCGCGGCGCGCAGCAGGTCGAGGCAGCGCCGGGTGCAGACCGTGGTGAGCCAGGCGGCCGGGGTGTCGATGGCCGCCCGCTCTGCATCAGCCCACTTTAGAAAGGTGTCCTGCACCGCGTCCTCGGCATCGGCCAGCGAGCCCAGGATGCGGTAGGCGAGGCCCAGCAGGCGCGGGCGCGCCGCCTCGAAGACCGCCGCCGCCGCGGGCTCTAGGCTGGGTTCCTTCGTCATCGCTTCAGTCTGCCGCATCACGATGCTCTAGTGCCGGGAAATATTGATGCGGTTCCAGAGGTTGATCATGGCGACGGCGGCGGTCAGCACGCCGACTTCCGGATCGGTGAAGACCTTGCGCAGGCGCGCGCGCAAGGGGGCCAGGTCGGCCTTGGGGTCGAGTTCCGTCAGCGCCTCGGTCCAGGCGAAGGCCGCCTTCTCGCGTTCGCTGAAGTCGTCCACCTGGTCCCAGACGACCACACGGTCGAGCCGCTCGCCGGTCTCGCCGTCCTGGCGGGCCTCGCGGGTGTGCATCTCCACGCAGAAGCCGCAGCGGTTGATCTGCGAGGCGCGAAGCTGCACGAGGTGATGCAGGCTGCGCTCCAGCCCCGTGCCGGCGATGACCGTGTTCAGCCCGACCATGGCCTTGAGGATTTCGGGGACATCCTGCTGGTAGTCGAGGGGGGTTTCGCGCTCAGATGCGTCGTTCGGGTGGCGGCTGCCGTCCATTGCTGTGTCCTTTCGTTCAGGGTCGTCGTCTCTGACACCCCCTTGACGAACGGGGACGGCGGTTTGTGACAAGGGGACGGAGTTTTTCTTCGGAATCCGCACCGGCGTCCCAGCGAAACGCCGCCCCAACGAAAGACCTATGCCCTTAATCTTCCTTGCGCGGGCGCGCCGGGGCGCCCATGCTCCCCCTGCGAACTGCTTCGGAACGGAGGAAAGGCCATGATGCGGCATCGGCTCCTGTTCAGCGTTCTGTCTCTTGCCGTTCTCGGCCTGGCAGCCTTGCCTGCCGGCGGGCCGGCGCAGGCGGTCTCGCAGAAACCACCGGAGGAAACCGGCCCGCCGGCGCACATGCAGACCGGCAGTGCCATCTACATGGAGAAGGCCTTCAAGGCTTTCGACGCCCATCTGGCCGCCTGCAGCGCCAGTTCGGGCTACGATCCGGACAAGGCTGCGGATCTGGGCACCTACGAAATCGCCTCCGGGGAGGCTGCCTGGGCGACCTGCGCCTACGAGGGCGTCGACAAGATCCTGGTTCCGGAAAGCCGCACGCCGGAGCTCTACCGCGATCTTGTGGCGCGCCACAAAGACCTGACGGCGCAGCTTCGTGACCAGAAGGTCACCCGCGCCGAACGCCGCGCGCTGATGGAAACCATGGTCCTGAAGATCCAGTTCCTTGAAGCGCGGGTGTTGAGCGACGCAGAGTTGGAAGCCCTGCGGGAAAGCGCCACGGAAGACGACGACTGGGTGCGCCGCCAGGTCGACAGCCTGCGCGGCTTCAAGTAAGCGCTGAACCGGGGGGTGCCCTTCGCTTTCCCTCCGCCGAAGAAGAGGAGAGACAACTGCGGCGACAGGGTCAGGAGGCCTGGGCGTTCTCCTTTGCCGCCCTGGCGCGGGCGAGGCTTTCCGCCGGCCAGACTTCCCTGCGGCTGTAGTACTCCGGAAAAGCCGGCACGCCTTCAGGCAGGATCACCCAGGGCTGCTTCGAGGCGGTAAAGACGTGGATCTCCGGCGGCAGGCGGTCGGGATCGTCAAGAGTGCCGACGCGCAGGAACTTGAGCGCATCGCCGGCCCCGGCATAGTGGCTCCAGAGCGCGACCCTGCAGTCAGGGCACCGGACGATCCGCTGGCCCTTGCCGCTCTCCGAGGGCGTCAATACGGTCTCCGGTGCGCCTTTGAGAACCGCCACGCGGTCCGACTCGATCATCGCATTGATGACGAAGGCCGAGCCGGTCTCGCGCTGGCACCAGCGGCAGTGACAACAGTGCACCACGATCGGCCTGCCGGTCATGCGGTAGCGCACCGCGCCACAGGCACAGCCGCCTTCCGCGGCGAAGTCTCTCGCTGCGGTCATCTCTGAACTCCCTTCCCAAGGATGCGGCGACAAGCAGGATGACACCGGTTGCCCCGGCCGTCACCCACAAGGCGGCGCCGGCCGCCGAAGGTCCCCCCCACCCTCCCGTTGATACGGGGCTCCCCCTCTCCCCAGGGGGAGAGGGTCGGGGTGAGGGGGCATCGAAGCTAAGCGCTGCGGTACGGCGATCCGGCCTTGCGCATCAACGCATTGTAATCGCGCAGGATCTGCACGACGCGGGCGTTGCGCTCGCTCTCCGCGGCAACCTCGTCCCAGAACTCGACGGCCGCGTCCTCCACCGTTTTCCACTCCTCGTCGGGAATGGAGGTCAGCTTCATCTTGTCGCCCTGCACGCGCAGCTTCGCTTCGCCGCCCCAGTACCAGTGCTGGCGGTAGTAGTGGGAGGAGTCCATGCAAAGGCGGAAGAGCTCCTGCAGATGGGCGGGCATCTCGTTCCAGCGTTCCTCGTTGGCGAAGTAGGAGCCGCACCAGGCGCCGGAGATGTTGTTGGTGAGGAAGTAGTTGGTCACATCGGCCCAGCCGACGGTGTAGTCCTCGGTAATGCCCGACCAGGCGATGCCGTCCAGCTCGCCGGTCTGCACGGCAACCTCGATGTCCTCCCAGGGCAGGGTCACCGGCACGACGCCGAAACGCGCGAGGAAACGCCCGGCCGTGGGGAAGGTGAAGACCCGCTTGCCCCTCAGATCGTCCAGGCTGCTGATCGGATCGACGGTGGCGAAATGGCAGGGATCCCAGGCGCCGGCCGAGAGCCACTTGACGTTTTCCACCTCGCCGTAAGCCTCTTCCCAGATCTCCTTCAGGCCCCACTCGTTGAACAGCACCGGGACGTCCAGCGAGTAGCGCGTGGCGAAGGGGAAGTAGCCGCCGAAGACCGAGATGTCGACCGGCGCGGCGATGGAATCGTCGTCGCTCTGCACGGCGTCGACGGTACCCCGCTGCATGGCACGGAACAGCTCGCCGGTCGGCACAAGCTGGTCGGCGAAGTAGAGCTCGATCTCCATCTCGCCGTTGGCGGCCTTGTTGAAGGCGTCGATGGAGGGCTTGATCACATGCTCGGCCAGCGCCGGGCCGGCATAGGTCTGCAGGCGCCAGGTGATCTTGCTCTGCGCCTTGACGTAAGGCGCGGAAAGGGTGCTCGCGCCGACCGCCGCCGTGGTGGCGACGCCGGCGTTTTTCAGGAACTCACGTCTGTTTTTCTTCATCGCAACGCACTCCCTTGTTCTTCGGTTCGGATTGGCTGTTATGGGTTTGCTCTTCGTTGATGGCGCTGCCTTCGGTTATCCCCTCAGTCTGTAAAGCTCCGGCAGCCAGAGCGCGATCTGCGGAAAGGCCATGACGATGATCAGCCCGAGAATCATCACGGCAACGAAGGGGATGATGGAGCGGTAGATGTCCATCAGCGACACCTCCGGCGGCGCCATGGCGCGCATCAGGAAGAGGTTGTAGCCGAAGGGCGGCGTCATGTAGGCGATCTGGCAGGTGATGGTGTAGAGCACGCCGTACCAGATGAGATCGAAGCCCAGCGCCCCGACCAGCGGCACGTAAAGCGGCGCGACGATCACCAGCATCGCCGTGTCGTCGAGGAAGGTCCCCATGATCAGGTAGGAGAGCTGCATCATGATCAGGATCTCCCAGGGGCTGAGGCCCAGCCGGTCGAGGAAGAAGCCCTCGATCGCCTTGACCGCGCCAAGGCCGTCGAAGACGGCGCCGAAGCAGAGCGCGGCCAGGATGATCCACATGAACATGCAGGATATGGCCAGGGTCTTGCGCAGCGTCTCCGTCATCACGCGGCGGTTCAGGCGGCCCTTGAAAAGCGCGGCCAGGGTTGCCGCCAGCGCGCCGACGGCCGAGCTTTCCGTCAGATTGGTGACCCCCATCAGGAACAGACCGGTCATCGAGAAAAAGATGAACAGCGGCAGCAGGCCGGCCCGCAGCAGAGCGAGCTTCTCGCGCAACGGCACCGCGCGCTCGTCTTCCGACAGGGCGGGGCCCAGGTGCGGCTGCAGGCGGCAGCGGATGACGATGTAGAGAATGAAGAGCCCGGCCATCATCAGGCCCGGCAGGACACCGGCCAGCCAGAGCTGCCCGACCGGCTGGCGCGCGATCATGCCGTAGAGCACCAGCACCACGCTGGGCGGCACCAGTATTCCAAGGGAGGAGCCGGCCTGGATGACGCCGGTCACCATGATCTTGTCGTAGCCGCGGCGCAGCAGCTCCGGCAGGGCAATGCTGGCGCCGATCGCCATGCCGGCGACGCTGAGCCCGTTCATCGCCGAGATCGCCACCATCAGGCCGATGGTGCCGATGGCAAGACCGCCGTTCAGCGGCCCGAACCAGACGTGGAACATCTTATAGAGATCGTTCGCGATGCCCGATTCCGACAGCATGTAGCCCATGTAGATGAACAGGGGCAAGGTCAGCAGCGGATACCACTTCATCAGCTTCATGGCGGCGGAGAAGGCGATCTCCGATCCGCCGTCACCCCAGAGCAGCAGCGCCGCAAGGGTCGCCACAAAGCCGATGGCGGCAAAGACGCGCTGACCGGTCAGCAGCATCAGCATCATCGAGGAGAACATGAGGACGGCGATGACTTCGTAGCTCATGCCCGCGCCTCCCCGCTCTGTCCGCTGTCGCTTCCGCCGCCCGGCGGCGCCGTCAGGTCCTCGCCGCGCAGTTTTGCGATGTCCTTGATCAGTGTCGAAAAGGCCTGGAGGAGCATCAGCAGAATGCCGAGGCTCATCACCAGCTTGATCGGCGCCATGTAGGGCCGCCAGGCGGAGTAGCTGCGCTCGCCGTACTCAAGGGCGTAGCTGGTGCTCGAGTAGGCGCCGTAGAGAAGCAGCACCAGATAGAAGATCAGAAAGACGACCGTGAAGGCGTCGACCCAGGTCTTTGTGCGGTCCGACCAGGCGCCGTAGAGCAGGTCCATGCGAACATGGGCGCCGAGCTGCATCGAGTAGGCGCCGCCCAGAAGAAAATAGGCGACCATCAGGAACTGGGCCATCTCCAGGGTCCAGAGCGAAGGCAGGAAAAAGGTCTTGGAAATGGAGGACCAGAGCAGAACCCCCATCATCGCGAAGACCAGCAGCATCACGCAGCGGCCGATCCAGAGGTTCACGCCGTCCACCACCCGGACATAGGTCTTCAGCGCCTTAGGCATGGCCCGCCCGACCCTCCAAGCCTCCGGTCCGCGGCGCAGGAAGCGGTCTCATCGGCCCACGCTCCGGCGCTCCGTGCTATGATCCACCGTTGACAAGGCCTGCATAAGGCATTCAGCCAGCCATGCGGCCATCGCAGCCTGCGCGTCGCCGTCGGCGATCAGGTCGTTGCGGACTTCGATCATCACGTTCAGCAACGACAGCGGAAGAGCATGCTCTACAAGGGTGTGGGTCACCTCGTCGGCCGGGCCATAGGGCTCGTTCAGGCGGGCATCGAACTGCCCGCTGTCCCTGGCTCTGCGCAGCAGGGCCTCCGCCAGCCGGCAGTCCGTGTCGCAGACAACCCCGATGTCGACACTGCGCTTGACACCGCGGTAGACCGGCGTGAAGGAGTGGACAGTGACCAGGACCGGCGGCCTGCCCTCCGCGCAGCGGTTGTGGAGGTGATCGGCGATCGCGGTGCGGAACGGCAGATACACCTCGTCGACGCGGCCCTTGCGCTGGGCCGCCGTCAGTTCGCTGTTGCCGGGGATCGGATAGATCTCGCTCACTTCGGGAATTGCCGCGGCCGACTCCGGCGGCCGGTTGCAGTCATAGACCAGCCGTGAGACGCGCTGTGCAATCAGCGGCGCGTCCAGTGCCAGGGCCAAGGCCTCGGCAACGCCCCGCGCACCGGCATCCCAGGCGATATGGGTCTGCAGCAAAGAGGCGCTGAGGCCAAGGTTGTCGAGGACCGACGGCACATGGTTCGCCGCATGCTCGCAAACGATCAGGAAATCCCCTGGGCCATCGGCATTGACCTGCTCGACGACCTCGAGATCGCCGAGGAGCCCAAGCGAACCGCCGTTCGTCGCTTGAAGCTTCGCCGCCAAGATTGCCCCCTGTGTTTCTTGCTTGCGGTACTTCTTTCTTATGGCGCCATCCTTTCAGACCGGTTTTTCCTGTCAAGCGCGATTCTGAAAAAATCTCTTCATCCGATACTTTTCTGGCGTATCCTCTTCAATCAGACCGATGGACGCGCAGAACGCGTTCAGCAACAAAGAAGCATCTGCAGGGACGGATGACCAAAACCGGAAAGGGCAGAGGCCGCAAGACGGCGAACGGCAAGGCAGGAACCGGTAAGACGGGAGCGTCCCGCGGGCGGAACGCCAAGCGGCGCGAAGGTCAACGCCAACACCTGACGGTCGCAGAACGCATCCGCGGCCACTTCGAATCCCTGACGCGTGCGGAACGGCAGCTGGCGAACACGATGCTGGCGAACTACCCGGTCTCCGGGCTCGGCAGCATCACCGCAGTCTCCGAGTCGGCCGGGGTCTCCACGCCCACTGTGGCCAGGATGGCCAAGAAGCTGGGCTTTGCCGGCTTTCCGGAACTGCAGTCCGCCCTGCGCGCGGAGCTCGAGGCCACGATCTCGAATCCCATCGCCAAGCACGACCGCTGGGCGGAAAGCGCCCCGGACACCCACATCCTCAATCGCTTTGCCGATGCGGTGCTGGAGAACCTGCGCCAGACCTTGAAGCAACTGAACCTGGAGGAGTTCAGCCATGTGGCCGGCCTTCTGGCGGATCGCGAGCGCGCCGTCCATGTGGTCGGCGGGCGCCTCACCCGTTCGCTGGCGGATTACCTGTTCACCCACATGCAGGTGATCCGGGCAGGCACGACTTTGATCGCCTCGAACGCGAATGCCTGGCCCCACTACGTCCTGAACATGAAGGCAGGCGATGTTCTGGTCGCTTTCGACATTCGCCGCTACGAGCACGACATCCTGCGGCTGGTGGAAATGGCCCGGGCGCGCGATGTGATCGTTATCCTCTTCACAGACCAATGGGGCTCGCCCGCGGCCAAGGAAGCCAGCCACAGCTTTCATTCGCGGATCGAAGCGCCTTCGGCCTGGGATTCGTCCGTGGTCACACTGTTTGTCGTGGAAGCCCTGATCGCGGCCGTGCAGAACGAGACCTGGGCGGAAACCAAGGGGCGCATGAGAGCGCTGGAAGACCTCTTCGATCAGACAAAGCTGTTTCGGAAGTTCGTCTGACCGGCGCTCTCGAAGCGTTCGGTCAATGGGCTGCCGCTCCCATATCATTCGTCCGCAAACGACCTGCGGCCACCCCCGCGCAGCGCATCCCAAGAAGGCGGACCAAGAAGGCGGAGGACTGCCGTTTCCGCAAAGCCGCTATGCAGAAACAGACCGCGGCCAACGGCCGGTCTCCCGGAAAAAGGTCACAGAACGGTCCGACCGGACTGCTAAGCCCAATGATCACTTGGCTTTGGCTTGAATCTCCCGGCTTTCGAGCCGCTGATCCAGGCGTTCCGATGCTTTTCGCAGGGGCCTAGTCGATCCGCCTAGAAAGCTTACGCGCGGTTGTAACTTGCCAGGACGGTCATATTTGGGAAACCATTGGGCGGGTGCGGGAAATGCTGCTTTTGCGGAATCCCTGCATCCGGGTTTGTGGAATCCTGCAGACTGGGGTTTGTGGGAGCCGACCAACTGGGACTTGCACCTTTCAGCCAAACATCACAGCGGGCCACCATGATGTTGCGCGTTATTACTCTCGTTGCCGCCGGTCTTGTGCTGGCAGCCTGCGACGAAGCGGATCAAGCTGCGGAGGCGCGGGCGGTGCCGCCGCCCCCGCCGTCGGTGACCATCGCCAAGCCGGTGGTCAAACAGATTGTCGAGGACGATGAATTCGTAGGACGCTTCGAGGCCGTCGACGAGGTTCAGGTCAGTGCCCGGGTCGGCGGCTATCTCGACGAAATACACTTCGAAGACGGTGCGATCGTCGAAGCGGGCCAGTTGCTCTTTACGATCGACCAGCGCCCCTTCCGCGCCATCCTCGGGCAGGCCGAGGCGGCCCTTCAGATCGCGCAGTCGCGCTATGAGTTCGCCCAGAAGGAACTCGCCCGCGCCGAGGAACTGGTGCAGCGCGGCAACATCTCGCGCAGCGTCGTCGACGAGCGCCGCCAGGAGTTCATCTCCTCCCAGGCCGAGGTCGGAGGTGCGCGGGCGGCCGTCCAAGCCGCGGCCCTCGATCTCGAGTTTACCGAGATCCGCGCCCCCTTCGGCGGGCGGATCGGGCGCCACCTGCTGTCCATCGGCAATCTGGTAGAAGCCAACGAAACGGTTCTGACGAGTATCGTCTCGCTCGACCCGATCTACTTCTATTTCGACATCAACGAGCGCTATTACCTGGCCTACGCGCGCGATGCCCGCTCGCGCGGGCAGGCCCTGCAGGAAGGCGGCAGCCGCCTGCCGGTGACCGTGCGCCTCGGCGACACCGTGGAAGAGCCCCGCGAGGGGAACCTCGATTTCTCCGAGAACCGCCTGGATCAGAACTCGGGTACCATGCGCGTGCGCGCCGTGTTCCAGAACGGAGACCTGGTGCTGCAGCCGGGCCTCTTCGGCCGGGTGAACGTGCCCGGGTCATTGCCCTATCTCGGCATTCTGATCCCGGACGAAGCGATCACCGCCGACCAGAACAAGCGCATCGTCTATCTCGTCAACGAGGAGGGCGTGGTCTCGACCCGGGAGGTGCGGCCCGGGCCCAAGATCGACGGCTACCGCGTGATCCGCGACGGCCTGACCGGCGATGAGCAGATTGTCGTCGAAGGGCTGATGCGGGTGCGCCCGGGCATTACGGTGGCGCCGGAGACCATCCAGTTGGCCGAAGAAGCCCAATAGGTGGCCCGCGCCAAAACCAACCGGAGCAGGACGCGGCCATGAATTTTGCACACTTCTTCGTCGACCGGCCGATCTTCGCTTCGGTCCTCTCCATCATCCTGGTGATTCTGGGGCTGGTGGCCTACACCCAGCTTCCGGTCTCCCAGTATCCGGAGATCGCACCGCCCTCCATCGTCGTGCGCGCCAGCTATCCCGGCGCCGACGCCGCCACCGTGGCGGCAACCGTGGCCACGCCGCTGGAGCAGGAAATCAACGGCGTGGAAGGCATGCTCTACATGTCTTCCTATTCAACCTCCGACGGCAGCATGTCGCTGACCGTCACCTTCCAGCTGGGCACCAACCTGGACGATGCGCAGGTCCTCGTGCAGAACCGCGTCTCCATCGCCGAGCCGCGCCTGCCCGAGGAGGTGCGCCGCCTGGGTGTCACCACAGCCAAGAGTTCTCCCGACCTGATGATGGTCGTGCACATGCTCTCGCCGGACGAAACCTACGACCAGCTCTACGTTTCCAATTACGCCCGCGCGCGGGTCCGCGACATCCTCGTGCGGCTCGACGGCGTCGGCGAATTGACCATCTTCGGCGAGCGGCAGTTCGCCACCCGCGTCTGGATCGACCCCGAAAAGCTCTCCGCCTATGGTCTGACCCCAGGCGATGTCGTGGACGCCCTGCGCGAGCAGAACGTTCAGGTGTCGGGCGGTGCACTCGGCGCGCCACCCAATACCGCCAACAATGCCTTTCAGTACACGGTGACGACACAGGGCCGGTTCGACGACCCCAAGCAGTTCGGCAGGGTCATCGTCCGGGCCACCGAAGACGGGCGTATCGTGCGCGTACAGGATGTCGCCCGTGTCGAGCTGGGTGCGCAGGACTACGTCACAAACTCCTACCTCAACAACAAACCTGCCGTCGCACTCGGCATCTTCCAGAGACCGGGGAGCAATGCGCTTGCCACCTCCGATGAGATTCTCGCGGTGATGGCGGAGCTGAAAAAGGACTTCCCGGTGGGACTGGACTACCAGGTGGTCTACAACCCCACGGAGTTCATCTCCGCCTCCATCGAAGCCGTCTACACCACCATCTTCGAGGCCATCGTCCTTGTCGTGGTGGTGATCGTCGTCTTCCTGCAAAGCTGGCGCACGGCGATCATCCCCATCCTGGCGATACCGGTCTCGCTCATCGGCACCTTCGCGGTGATGCTGGCGCTCGGCTACTCCATCAACATGCTCACCCTCTTCGGCCTCGTGCTGTCCATCGGCATCGTCGTCGATGACGCCATCGTGGTGGTCGAGAACGTGGAGCGCAACATCGCCAACGGCATGGCTCCGCGCGACGCCGCGCATCGCACCATGGACGAAGTGGCCGGTGCGCTCATTGCCACCTCCCTGGTGCTGATCGCGGTTTTCGTGCCCACCGCCTTCGTGCCCGGTGTCTCCGGCCAGTTCTATCAGCAGTTCGCCGTGACCATCGCCGTCTCGACGGCGATTTCCTCGATCAACTCGCTCACGCTGTCGCCCGCCATGGCGGCGATCCTGCTGCAGCGGCACGACAAGCCGAAGGGCAAGAACCCTCTGGCCCGGGCGGGAAGCTGGATGGCCGATCGTTTCAACAGCGGTTTCGACCGCATGGCCGAGGGCTACGCTGCCCTGGTGCGTCTGCTCGTCTCCCGCAGTGCCATGCTGGGTTTGGTCCTGGTGGTGTTCGGCGGCCTGATCTACGGCGCCTACCATATGCTGACCACGGTGCCGCGCGGCTTCATCCCCACCCTTGACCAGGGCTATGCCATCGTCGTCGTGCAGCTGCCCGACGGCGCCTCTCTGGACCGCACCGACGCCGTAATCCGCCAGGCCTCCGAGATCGTCAACTCGACGCCCGGGGTCACCGATGCGGTCGCCTTCGCCGGCTTTTCCGGCGCCACCTTTACCAACGCCACCAACCAGGGCGTGATCTTCGCCCGCTTTGACGAGTTCGCCCCGCGCATCGCCCAGGGCCTCTCGGCCGATGTCATCATCGGCGATCTCTTCGGCCGTATGCAGTCGCTGCGCGAAGCCTTCATCATCGCCATTCCGCCGCCGCCGGTGCGCGGCGTCGGGAACGCCGGCGGCTTCAAGATGCAGCTTCAGGAGAAGGAAGGCTCGGACATCCGGCGCGTTCTGGCCGCCGCCTTCCAGATGATGGGCGAAGCGCAGCAGACCCCCGGCGTCACCGGTGTCTTCACGACCTTCTCCGCGTCCAGCCCGCAAATCTTCCTGGAGATCGACCGGGTGCGGGCGCAGATGCTGAATGTCCCGATCTCCAACATTTTCGAGGCGCTGTCGGTCAACCTGGGCTCTACCTATGTCAACGATTTCAATGCCTTCGGGCGCCTCTATCAGGTGCGTGTACAGGCCGACCAGCAGTTCCGCCTGGCGCCGGAGGACATCCTCGGTCTGAAGGTCCGCTCGGCGACCAACGCCCTGGTGCCGCTGGGCTCCCTGGTGACGGTCCAGGACCGCTCGGGCCCGGACCTGGTCCAGCGCTACAACATGCTGGTCTCGGTCCCGCTGCAGGGCAACGCGGCGCGGGGGGTTTCGACCGGGGACAGCCTGGACATCATGGAGGCCATGGCTGCCAACACGCTGCCGCGCGGGCTCACCTTCGAATGGACGGAACTGGCCCTGCAGGAGAAGCTCGCCGGCGACGCCGCCATCTACATCTTCGCCCTCGCCGTGATCTTCGCCTTCCTCGTGCTGGCGGCGCAGTACGAAAGCTGGGTGCTGCCGAAGGCAATCATTCTGATTGTGCCGACCAGCATCCTGGCGGCGCTGCTGGGCGTCAGCATGCGCGGCATGGACAACAACATCCTGACCCAGGTCGGCCTCATCGTTCTCGTCGGTCTGGCGGCGAAGAACGCCATCCTGATCGTAGAGTTCGCCAAGCAGCTCGAGGAAGAGGGCAAGGGCCTGATCGACGCCACGGTGGAGGCCGCACGCCTGCGCCTGCGACCGATCCTGATGACGGCTTTCGCGTTCATCCTCGGCGTGCTGCCCCTGGCCGTCGCCCAGGGGCCGGGGGCCGAGATGCGCCAGGCTCTGGGAACGGCGGTCTTTTCCGGCATGCTGGGCGTCACCTTCTTCGGCCTGCTGCTGACCCCGGTCTTCTACGTCGTCCTGCGGCGGATCTTCCGCAAAAGCGGCCCGGCCAGTGGCCAGGTAAAGCCGGACGCCCCAGTGAAGCCCGACGCCCCTGTGAAGCAGGGCGCCCCGGCGGAGTAGATCCACTGGGCATCTCCGGCCTCTTGGCCGGAAGCCGCCTGCGGATAGTTGCTTGATCCTGCCCGTGAGGTCCGTCAGCATCGGCGGAAAGATTCACTGGGGGGATCAGTGGCAAAGAAGCCCAAGACGGCCCGTAAAGGATCCGGCGCCAAGACCGCTGCCAAAAAGCCGAAGCGCCGGGGAATCAAGGCTGAAGTCACCAGCCTGACCGAGAAACAGGCGCTGATCGGCTGGCGCGAGTGGCTGTCCCTCCCCGCGCTTGGGATCGAGCGCATCAAGGCAAAGACCGACACCGGCGCCCGCACCTCGGCCCTGCATGCCATGAACATTGTCCCCTTCGACCACGAGGGCGCGCTCTGGGTCGCCTTCGAAGTCGCCCCCCACAGCGCCGGCGCGCGCGACCGGGCGCGGGTCCAGTGCCGCGCCCCGGTGCGCGACCACCGGCCGGTGAAAAGCTCCAGCGGCCACGCCCAGGAGCGTTTCGTCATCGCCACCCCGGTCGTATTGGGCGAAAGGCACTTCGAGATCGAGCTGACGCTGACCAACCGGGCGGAGATGGGTTTCGAAATGCTGTTCGGAAGAACCGCCTTGCGTGCCGGGCGCTTTCTGGTACATCCCTCGCGCTCATTCCTCTTGAGCCCAGGACAAGGTCGCTAGCTTGGAGAGAACAGCCCACTCCCTACCCAGCCACCACCCCCCAGGCCTGCCCAGGCCGAAGCCAGGACGCTTGCGATGAAGATTCTCATGCTGGCCCGCAACCCGAACCTCTATTCCCACCGGCGTCTCGTGGCGGCTGCCGAGGCCAGGGGGCACGAACTCGATATCGCCAACACCCTGCGCTGCTACATGAACATCACCTCGCACCGGCCGATGGTGATCTACAACGGGGAAAAACTGGCCGGCTATGACGCGGTCATCCCGCGCATCGGCGCCTCCATCACCTACTACGGCCTCGCCGTGCTTAGGCAGTTCGAGATGATGGGGGTCTTTCCCCTGAACGAATCGGTGGCCATCGGCCGCTCGCGGGACAAGCTGCGCTCCATGCAGCTTCTGGCCCGCGACGGTATCGGCCTGCCGGTCACCGCCTTCGCCCACGATCCCAAGGTCACCGAGGAAGTGATCAAGATCGCCGGCGGCGCACCGGTGGTGATCAAGCTTCTCGAAGGCACCCAGGGCATCGGCGTCGTCCTGGCCGATACGAAGAACTCCGCCAAGTCGGTGGTCGAGGCTTTTCGCGGTGCCAATGTGAACATTCTGGTGCAGGAATTCATCAAGGAAGCCGGCGGCACCGACATCCGGGCCTTCGTGGTCGGCGGCAAGGTGGTCGCAGCGATGCAGCGCAAGGGGGCCGCCGACGACTTCCGCTCCAACCTGCACCGCGGCGGCGAGGCGACCCGCATCAAGATCACCGCCGAGGAGCGCTCGACCGCCGTGCGCGCCGCCAAGGCCATGGGCCTGAATGTCTGCGGCGTCGACATGCTGCGCTCCAACCACGGCGCGGTGGTGATGGAAGTCAACTCCTCGCCCGGGCTGGAGGGCGTCGAAAAAGCCACGGGGGTCGACGTGGCCGACCTGATGGTCCAGTTCCTGGAAAAGAACGCCCGGCCCGGCAAGACCAAGACCAAGGGCCGGGGCTAGCCCCTTGGCCTCCAAAACCGTGACCTCCAAAACCACGGCCCGGCGGCAGGCCTTCAGGATCGGCGGGGTGTCCGTGGCGCCTGGCGGACGGGAGACGATCGGCCTGCCGCTTTCGGTGCTGTCCAACCACACGCCGATGGCGCTGCCGGTCCACGTGGTCCACGGCGCGCGGCCGGGCCCGACCCTCTTCGTCTCCGCCGCGATCCACGGCGACGAGATCATCGGCGTGGAGGTCATCCGCCGGCTGCTGGCCCTGCCGGTGCTGGCCAAGCTGAGGGGTACGCTGCTGGCGATCCCCATCGTCAATGCCTTCGGGTTCATCAGCCACTCGCGCTACCTGCCGGACCGCCGCGACCTCAACCGCTCCTTCCCCGGCTCGGCCAAAGGCTCGCTCGCCGGACAGCTCGCAGACCTCTTCCTGACCGAGATCGTCGCCCCGGCGGACCTGGGGATCGATATCCACTCCGCAACCATCCACCGCGTGAACCTGCCGCAGATCCGCATATCGCCCCGGCAGAAGACCATGGAGGAGCTGGCCACGGTCTTCGGCCCGCCGGTGGTGTTGGAGGCGCCGCTGCGCGACGGTTCCCTGCGTCAGGCGGCCGCCGAGGTGGGCACCGACGTCATGCTGTTCGAGGCCGGCGAAGGCCTGCGCTTCGACGAGTTCGCCATCCGCGTCGGCGTGACCGGCATCCTCAGGGTCATGAAGCACCTGTCCATGCTGCCGGCTCGCAGCGTGCGCGACGCCAAGGTGCCGCCGATGATGTCGGAGTCGAGCTACTGGCTGCGCGCGCCGGAGGGCGGGGTCCTGCGCAGCTTCAAGACCATCGGCGACAGTGTGGCCGAGGGCGACCTGATCGGCATCATCTCCGATCCCTTCGGCGAGATGGAAACCGAACTGCGGGCCCGCGATGCCGGCCTGCTGATCGGGCGGACCAACCTGCCGGTGGTCAACCGCGGCGACGGCCTGGCCCACATCGCCCGGCACCGCCGTGCCCGCAGCGTCGAGGCCGCGGTGGGGCGGATCGAGGCGGAGCTGCAGGAAGACCCCCTCTTCGACGAGGACGAGATCATCTGAACACTCCTGGCAAAGGCCGAAGGCGCCTTGCCCTCGGCCGCCTGCCGGGCCACGATGGCGGGAAGTCATGCCTTATCGATTGCCGCCCCTGAAGAGCCTGCGCCTGTTCGAGGCAGCCGGCCGGCACCTGAGCTTCAAGCAGGCGGCCGAGGAGCTGGCCGTTACGCCGAGCGCCGTCAGCCATGGCATCAAGGTCCTGGAGGACTGGCTGGGCGTCCCCCTCTTCGACCGCACGCAGAGGACGCTGGTCCTGACGGACGCCGGCAGAGCATACCTGCCCCAGGTGCAGGACGCCCTCGACCTCTTGGTCGCCGCGAGCGATGCCGTCCAGCGGCAACAGCACGGCGACGGCGCCGCGCTGTCCATCAGCGTCGCGCCCTCCTTCGGCGCCCGCTGGCTGGCGCATCACCTGCCGGACTTCCAGGCGCGCCATCCCGGAATCGCCGTCACCCTGGACAGCACCCAGCGCCCGATCGCCTTTCCGCGCGACGGCATCGACCTGGCCATCCGCATGGGCCGGGGCGACTGGCCGGAGCTTGACGCGACCTGTCTCGCGGTGGAGGAGTTGGTTCCCGTCTGTTCTCCCGCGCTCGCCCGGACCATCCAAACGGCGGATGACCTTCGGGGCCGGGCCTTGCTGCAGGTGAGCAGCGTCGCGGAGGACTGGGCGGCCTGGGCCGCGCTCGCCGGGATCGGCGAGGACGCGCTCGACCTGGAAACGGGTCCGCGCTTCGACAACATCGGCATGGCCCTGGACGCCGCGGCGGAGGGTATGGGCCTGGCCATCGGCCGCCGGCCCTTGATCGACGGAGACCTGGCCGCCGGACGCCTGGTGGCCGTCCTGGGGCCGCCGCGGCCGGCGCGCACGGCTTACTGGCTTCTGGCCGCCCCCGGTACCATGGCCCGGCCGGCGCTCAGCACCTTCCGCACCTGGATCTGCGGCGCGCTCGGCGCCCAGTTCGGCACCCAGATCGACGCCGCAGCGACTCAGGAGCCGGTATAGGCGGCCGGACGCCGCTCGACCCAGGCACTCAGTCCTTCGGAGAGGTCATGGCTCGGCAGCAGGCGGGCGAACTGCTCGCTTTCCGCCAGCAGACCTTCGGCAATGCCCATGTTGAGACCGCGGGTGACCGCCGTGATGATACTGGCGGTGGCCAGCGGCGAATAGGCCAGGACGCGCCGCGCCAGTGCCTGCGCCGCCGGCAGAGCCTCCCCGGCCGGAACGACGCTGTTCACCAGGCCCAGCTCCGCAGCGCGCTCCGCTGAGAAACTGTCGCCGGTCAGCAGCAGTTCGAGCGCGCGCTTGCGCCCGGCCAGACGCGGCAGACGCTGTGTGCCGCCAAAGGTGGGTGGCATCCCCAGCCTGATCTCCGGCTTGGCAAAGCGCGCGGTCTCGCTGGCAACGGCCAGATGAACGGCCTCGGTGATCTCGCAGCCGCCGCCGTAGGCCAGTCCGTTCACTGCGGCGATCACGGGTTTGGTATAGGCCTCCAGGCGCGCCGTCATGGTCTGGCCGCGGCGCACGAAGTCCCGCAGCGCCGCCGCACCATCCCGCCGCACGGTCTCGGAGAACTCGTGGATATCCGCACCGGCGCAAAAGGCGCGGTCGCCGGCGCCAGTCAGAACCACTGCGCCGACCGCAGGGTCGGTCTCCATCCGGTCGAGCAGCCGCAGCAGCGCATCGGCCATGGCATAGCTGATAGCGTTGAGTTTACGCGGACGGTTGAGGTGGACGGTCGCGACGCCGTCGTGAATTTCGCAAAGCAGGGGTTCGGCGGAAGTCAGGGTGTTGGGCATCGCTGGGCTCCTTGAGGCAATGGCGTCCCAGTCTTGGCCGCAAAGGCCTGTAGCCGCAAACGAGTAAGGCACACCTGCGGATGAAGGAAATTCATCCCTTCCTGGCGCCGCTCTCCGGACACCACGCTCCGTGGCAGACCGGATGCGGCACCGTTGGACGCCGACCGGTCCCGCAGGTATGGTCACGGCATAACCGAGGACAAGCCCAGGGACGACTCCCCCGATGCCAGGCGACTGGATTCCACAGTTCCCGGAGTTGGCAACGCTGCCGCCGGCCGAACAGCAGATGCTCGCCCAGAGCGCACAGGCGATCAGCCTGCCGGCACAGACGACCATTTTCGCGCCGGGACAGCCGGCGCAGAGCTTCATGCTGGTTCTGGACGGGACCGTGCGCGTGCAGCAGGTCTCGGCCGGCGGCAGGGAGATCGTTCTCTACCGCATCAGCGGCGGTGAAAGCTGCATCATGACGACCGCCTGTCTGCTCTCCGAGGACACCTACAACGCCGAGGGCATCACCGAAACGCCGGTGGAGGCCGTCGCCCTGCCGCGGGCGGCCTTCGACGACATGATGGCCCGCTCGGCGCAGTTCCGCCGCTTCGTCTTTTCCGACTACTCCAGCCGTATCACCGACCTGCTGCAGGTGGTCGAGGAGGTCGCTTTCGAGCGGATCGACAAGCGTCTCGCACAGAAGCTGCTGGAACGAGCCGACAGCAACGGCACCCTCACGGCAACCCATCAGGATCTGGCCGTTGAGCTCGGCACCGCCCGCGAAGTCGTCAGCCGCCATCTGAAGGAGTTCCAGCGCCGCGGGTGGCTGACCCTGACCCGCGGTCAGGTCGGTCTCAGCGACCGGGCGGCCCTAGCCCGGCTGACCGAGACCGAGTAAGCGGCCCCCAGAAGCCTTGATCCGGTGTTGATCTGGCACAATGCCGCGTCTGCTCCTGCGTGGCCAAATCCCCTGCGTGACTAAATCACAGACCTGCCGCGCCTGATGCCCTAGCGTCCCGTGCCATCGCCATCTGGCCCTTGCACGAAGGAGCGAAGCTGTGACCCGAAACGTTGGAACTCTCGACCGCATTCTGCGCGCCGGCATCGGCATCGTCCTGCTGGCGCTGGTCTTCATCGGCCCGCAGACACTCTGGGGCCTCATCGGCCTGGTTCCGCTCGCCACCGCCTTCGTCGGCTTCTGCCCGGCCTACCGCCTGCTCGGCCTCTGCACGCTGGCGAGAGACCAGCGCAAGGCCTGAGTTCCGGAAGCCTGAGGTCGGGGGCCGGCCCGCACAACAACAACCCGAGGAAATGCCATGCACCCGGAAGTGAAGACCTTTTTCGATGAAGCCACCTACACGGCGACACACGTGGTCTGGGACCCGGACACCCGGGAGGCCGCCATCATCGATTCGGTGAAGGACTACGACCCCAAGTCAGGGCGCACCGGGACCGCCTGCGCCGACGCAGTCATCGCCTTCGTCAAGGAGCGCGGGCTGACCGTCGTCTGGATCCTGGAAACCCATGTCCATGCGGACCACCTGACCGCGGCGCCCTATCTGAAGGAAGAACTGGGCGGCAAGGTCGCCATCGGCGCCCGCATCGACCAGGTCCAACAGGTCTTCAAGAAGCTCTTCAATACGGAGGAAGGCTTCACCGCGGACGGCCGCCAGTTCGACCGCCTGCTGGAAGACGGTGACAGCCTTTCGGTCGGCAAGCTGGAGGCCAGGGTCATCCACACGCCCGGCCACACCCCGGCCTGTGTGACCTATGTGATCGGCGATGCCGCCTTTGTCGGCGATACGCTGTTCATGCCCGACTTCGGCACGGCGCGCTGCGACTTTCCGGGCGGCGATGCGCGCACCCTCTTCCGCTCGATCCGCAAGATTTTGGCCCTGCCGCCGGAAACCCGCCTTTTCATGTGCCACGACTACGCCCCCAACGGCCGCGGCTACCGCTGGGAGACCACCGTGGGCGCGGAGCGGGCGGAGAACGTCCATGTCCGCGACGGCGTTTCCGAGGACGACTTCGTGGAGATGCGCAGCGCCCGCGACAAGGAACTCGATATGCCGGTCCTGATCCTGCCCTCGGTGCAGGTGAACATGCGCGCCGGCGACATGCCGCCGGCCGAGGACAACGGCCTGCGCTATCTCAAGATACCCATCGACGCGCTTTAGGCAGCGCCGGCCGCTTATAGAAAGACGGCCCCGCACAAGAGGGCCGCACAGCAGAGGAAAGCCCCATGGAACTGAAGACAGTCGACAAGAGCTTTGCCGTCTCGCCGCAAATCGAAGCCGATGACGTCGCCGAGATCGCAAAGGCCGGCTACAAGACCATCATCTGCAACCGCCCGGACGGCGAAGGCAACGACCAACCGCTGTTTCACGAAATCGAAGAAGCGGCGCGGGCCCACGGTCTCGAAGCGCACTACCTGCCGGTCGAGAGCGGCAAGGTCAGCGATGCGGATGCGGAAGCCTTCGGCGACAGGCTGGAGGCCGTGCCCAAACCGGTCTTCGCCTACTGCCGCAGCGGCACCCGCTCGGTCACGCTGTGGTCGCTGAGCCACGCGGCCAGGATGCCGCTGGCCGATATCCTGGCCGCCGCCAAGGGCGCCGGCTATGACATGTCGGGCGTGGTCCGGCGCATCGCCAACGCCGGAAAAACACCGCAGGAAGCCATCGACGGCAGGTTCGAGGTCGTGGTGGTCGGCGCCGGTTCCGCCGGCATCGCCGTCGCCTCCTCCCTCCTCGCCCGCGCGCCGGAACTCAACATCGCGGTCATCGACCCCGCGGATATCCACTACTACCAGCCGGGCTGGACGCTGGTCGGCGGCGGCGTCTTCGAGGCGGACGAGACCGTACGCACCCTCTCCTCGGTGCTGCCGAAGAACGTGCACTGGATCAAGGCGGCGGTCGCGGCCTTCGAACCGGAGCGCAACGTGGTGCTGCTGGAAGGCTGCCGCGCCATCGAGTACGGCCGGCTGATCGTCTGCCCGGGCCTGAAGCTGGACTGGCACAAGGTGGAGGGACTGGTCGACACCCTGGGCCAGAACGGCGTCACCTCCAACTACCGCTTCGATCTGGCGCCCTATACCTGGGAGCTGGTGCGCAATCTGAAAGCCGGCACCGCGCTGTTCACGCAACCGCCCATGCCGATCAAGTGCGCCGGCGCGCCGCAGAAAGCCCTCTATCTCTCCGCCGACCACTGGCTGCGCAGCGACGTGCTCGATCACATCGACATCGCTTTCTACAAC
Organism: Rhodospirillales bacterium BBD 1991-14; assembly: GCA_001657395.1. GTDB lineage: Bacteria > Pseudomonadota > Alphaproteobacteria > Kiloniellales > Kiloniellaceae > Pelagibius. The sequence continues at coordinate 192,436 of LYSY01000003.1, forward strand.
GCCGGACCGGTGCTCTTCGGCGTCAAGGACTACGTGCCTGCCCTGATGGACTACGTCGAGAAGTATCGCGCAGAATTGAAGTTCACCCACAATCTCGTGGCCGTCGACGGCCCGGCCAGGCAGGCCTGGTTCGATGCGACGGACAGCGACGGCAAGGTCACGCGCGTCGAACGCCGCTTCGACATGCTGCACGTCTGCCCGCCGCAATGCGCCCCCGACTTCATCCGCGTCAGCCCCCTGGCGGACCAGGCCGGCTGGGTCGATGTCGACCAGAACACCCTGCGCCACAAGCAGTTCGACAACATCTGGAGCCTGGGCGACGTGATGAACGCGCCCAACGCCAAGACCGCTGCGGCGGCCCGCAAGCAGGCCCCGGTGGTGGCGCAGAACGTGCTCTCGGACATGGGGCGCAACGTCTCCGTCGGCCACTACGATGGCTACGGCTCCTGCCCGCTAACGGTGGAGCGCGGCAAGATCGTGCTGGCGGAGTTCGGCTACGGCGGCAAGCTGCTGCCCAGCTTCCCGCGCTGGCTGATCGACGGCAAGCGGCCAAGCCGCCTCGCCTGGCTGCTGAAGGAGAAGATCCTGCCGCCGGTCTACTGGCAGGCCATGCTGAAAGGCAAGGAGTGGTTGGCCAAACCGGAGGCCACCAAGCCGGAGATGGTGAACTGAGCACGAAGGTTCTGGCCCGGCGGCAGGGAGCAGCAGGATGCTAGAGCGCCTGCTGCCTGGGCTCGTCTGGATCCGGCGGTATGACCGCCAGGCCCTGCAGGGCGATGCCCTGGCCGCGGTCATCGTCACCATCATGCTGATCCCGCAGAGCATGGCCTATGCGCTGCTGGCCGGGCTGCCGCCGGAGGTCGGACTCTACGCCAGCATGGCGCCGCTGCTGGCCTACGCCCTCTTCGGCAGTTCCTCGACCCTGGCGGTCGGCCCGGTCGCGGTCGTCTCCCTGATGACGGCGGCGGCCGTCGGCGACCTGGCAGCCGTCGGCACGCCCGAATATCGCGGGGCGGCGCTCGCGCTCGCCCTGCTTTCGGGACTCTTTCTCGTGATCCTCGGCGTCGCGCGCCTGGGCTTCCTGGCCAGTCTGCTCAGCCACCCGGTGATCTCCGGCTTCATCACAGCCTCCGGCCTGCTGATCGCCGCCAGCCAGGTAAAGCACATCCTGGGGATCGAGGCGGGCGGTCACACGCTGCTCGAACTGCTGCAGTCCCTTGCGTCGCAGATCGGCGCCGTGAACGGCCCGACACTCGCCATCGGCGCCGGGGCGACGCTATTCCTGTTCTGGGTGCGCACATGGCTGAAGCCGTTGCTGATGCGCGCGGGTCTGGGCGCGCGGCTGGCGGACAGCCTCGCCAAGGCCGGCCCGGTGGCGGCCGTCATCGTCACCATTGTGCTGGTTGACGTTCTGGCGCTGCAGACCCGCGGGGTCGCGGTCGTGGGCGCGATTCCCCAGGGCCTGCCGCCGCTCGCTTTGCCGCCCCTGGACCCGGAACTCTGGCGGCAGTTGCTGCCGGCGGCGGTTCTGATCTCCGTCGTCGGCTTCGTCGAGTCAGTGTCGGTCGCGCAGACCCTGGCCGCCAAACGCCGCGAACGCATTCAGCCCAACAACGAACTGCTGGGCCTTGGTGCGGCCAACATCGCCGCCGGGGTGACCGGCGGCTATCCGGTGACCGGCGGCTTCGCCCGCTCCGTCGTCAACTTCGACGCCGGCGCCCGCACGCCGTTGGCCGGGGTCATGACGGCGGCAGGCATCGGCCTCACCGCCCTGCTGCTCACACCGCTGTTCCACCAGTTGCCCAAGGCGACCCTGGCGGCGACCATCGTCGTGGCCGTGCTGTCGCTGGTGGACCTGGGAGCCTTGAAACGCACCTGGGTTTATTCCAAGGCCGACTTCGCCGCCATGGCCGCGACCATCGCGGTGGTGCTGGGCGCGGGGGTCGAGGCCGGCATCGTCACCGGCGTGGCGCTCTCGCTGGTACTCTTCCTGGTCCGCGCCAGCCGCCCCCACATGGCGGTGGTGGGCCAGGTGCCTGGCACCCAGCACTTCCGCAACGTGAAACGCCACCCGGTGGTGACCAGCCCGGGCGTCCTCAGCCTGCGGGTCGACGAGAGCCTCTACTTCGCCAACGCCCGCTGGCTGGAGGACAAGCTCTATGACATGGCCGTCGCCGACCCGGCCCTGCACCACGTCGTGCTGATCTGCTCCGCCGTCAATGCCATCGACGCAAGCGCCCTGGAGAGCCTGGAGATGCTGAACGAGCGGCTGGAGGCCGCCGGCGTGCGCTTCCACCTTTCGGAGGTGAAGGGGCCGGTGATGGATCGCCTGAAACGCTCCGACTTCCTGGCGAAGCTCACCGGCCGGGTCTTCCTTAGCCACTACGACGCCCTCGCCGCATTGGATTCCGAGACCACGCGAAAGGCCTCCGCGGGTCCCCGGCCGGAGCGCTCGGCGGCGACGGCGTAAGAGCGCCTCTCGCGTCAGGCGGCCTGCTTCACGGTCTCGCGCACCTGCAGCAGCGTGACGCAGGCTTCCGCCGCCTCCCGCCCCTTGACGCGGAAATGCTCGAAGAAGAAGCGCCGGTGCTCCTCGCTTTCATGGAAGTTGTGCGGCGTCAGCACGGTCGAGAACACCGGAAGGTCGGTGTCCATCTGCACCTGCATCAGCGCCGAGACCACGGTCTCCGCCACGAACTCGTGGCGGTAGATGCCGCCGTTGACGACGAAAGCGGAGCCGACGATCGCCTTGAAACGGCCGGTCTTGGCGAGATCGCGCGCCAGCAACGGGATCTCGAAGGCGCCCGGCACCTCGTAGGCCTCGACGGCAAGACGGCCGTCCGAGAGTCTGGTCAGCGCTTCCTCGAAGGAGGTATGGCACTGATCGACAATGTCCGCATGCCAGCGCGCCTTCACAAAGGCGACGCGGCCTTCCGGCTGGATGGGGGAGCTCTGATTCATGGTTTTCTCCTAATGACAACGTCAGAAACCAGAACCAGGGCGAAAGGAATACACGCAGCCGTTGCGACTGCTGAAAGCAGACCGCCGCCAACCGCTTCTTCCATTCTCTTTCATCCGGACTGTCACCGTCGGCTTCGGATTTGCACCGAATCTGCTGACCCCCTGGCAGACGCCATCCCGTGAGAGGGAATGCCAGGGGCGCTCGCGGGCTTCAGGCACCGTGGATTTTCCTGTCCACGGGGGCCTTCACCGCCGGTGGGGACTTTCACCCCGCCCTGAGAACGTGCCCCACCAACGGCGGGGCGCCCCATCCTTAGCGCAGCCGTCCTCGCCTGTCGATGGCCTGCTGCGCCCGCACAGAGGCCGACAACGACCCTCCCCCAAAAGCAATGTGGCCTTCATGCCCGCTCCGGCCCTATCATGGAGCCCTGGGAGCGGAAAGATGGAACAGGCTGCACAAGAGGCCGCCACACAGGAAGGCATCGTCACCGAATTGATCGACGGCAGGGGTTACGTGGTCCTGCCGCAGGTCTTCACTCCGGCGGAAATCGCCGAAGCGCGCGCCCTGATCATGCGCTACTCCGACAGCGACGCGCCCAAGGCGACCCACTTCCAGGGTGCCAATCCCGACAAGCTGCATCTGCAGCGCCGGGTCTGGAACCTGTTGAACAAGGGCGACATCTTCGTTGCCATGGTGCAGCGCGAACCGGTCGTCTCCATCATGCGGCGCTTCCTCGGCTCCGAATTCATTCTCGGGTCCATAGCCGCCAACCGGCTGCTGCCCGGCGGGCCCGGCCAGGAACTGCACATCGACTATCCCTACTGGGACATGTACAAGCCGGAGAGCTTTCCCGCCCGGATCAACCCCAGCTTTCCCCTGAACGCCCAGGTGACCATTCTGCTCGACGACTTCACGGCGGAGAACGGGGCCACTGCCATCGTCCCGGGCAGCCAGAAGCTCGGCCGCTATCCGAGCGCGGAGGACAGGGCGGCGGCAAAGCTGGAACGCATGACCGGCAAGGCCGGCGACGTTGCCATCTTCTTCGGGCTCGCCTGGCACAGCGCCATGCCGAACGACAGCGACGGCGATCGCAGTGCCGTGCTGATCCAGTACCTGCCGAAGTTCGTGAAGCCGATGGAGGATCAGGTGCGCGGCCTCGATCCGCAGGTCCTGGACCGCGCCTCCCCGCTGCTGCGCCAGCTGATCGGGCTCGACTATCCCTATCCGCAGTTGCTCGACGAGGCCGAGGCGGGCAACGCCGAAGGCCGGGTGGCCTGACGGGGACCGGTCATGGAATCCCTCCGGGACCTGGCGCAGCAGCCCAAGGCGCCCATTGCGGCCGGAAGCATCGACGAAAAGGTCGCGATCTTCGAGAGCCGCATGAACGGGCGCATCCTGCCCTTCGTCGGCCTGCACGGCTGTCTGCTGACCCTCGTCTACCTGCTCCGCGAGACCGACCTGCTGGCGGAGCCTGCCCTTCGTGACAGCCTTCTGCCGGCGCTGATCATGGCGGGCCTCGCTGCACTCTGCGGGTTGGTCACGGCGCTCGGCCAGGTAGGCGGCAGGCGCAGCCTGCCCGGGGGTGCCGCCTTTGCCGTCGGTCTCGGCATGCTCGCGATCCTCCAGACCCCCTGGATGCCGGAAGCGATCGCAGGTGCAGTCGTCCTCTACTGGGTTCTGGTGGCGCTCAACGCGACGGGACGCAGCGCCGATTACGAGTTCAACACCGCGACCCTCTACCTGCCGGTGATCTTTCTGCTGAGTGCCGAGATCTCCGGCGGCGCACAGCTTGCCGCAGGCCTGGCTCTCTATGCGCCGGCGATCTATTTAAAGTTCCGCCGCCAGCCGCAGAGCAGCAAGATGGCCCTGGGCTTCAGCCTGCTGGCCTACCTGGCGATCACCATCAGGGACAACGCGGACACGCAAGGGCTCATCGCCGCCATGGTGGCGGTCGTCCTGGTCCTCTTCATCGTCTACAGCTTTCGCACCCGCCATCTGGCCGGCTCCGCCTACCGCCACTTTCTGACCGATGCCGTTCTGGCAGGCCTCTGGGCGGTTCTGGTCTGGACCCTGGGTCTGGAGGACTGGGGCGCGAACCTGATGCTCGCGGGCCTCGGTATCGCCGCCTATCAGGGTGTCGCCCTCTCGCTGCTGCGGCAGCGCAAGGCCGACAACATGGCGCGGCGCGCAGAGCGCGACGCCCGCCTCGCCTGGCTGCAGATCGCCGCCGTCCTGGTGTTGGCTGACATCCTTGTCGATGTCCTGCTGGAGGACCTGCTCGACAGCGATCTGGTCTACCCCGCCGTGCTGATCGTCGTGCTGCCCTTCGTCGCCCTCTACCGCCATCTGCGCAGCGGCTTTCTGGCGCTGACAACGCGGCTTTGGATCGGCGGCTGCCTGCTGACCGCGGTCAACGAGACGCGGGACCTGTTCTACTGGGACTTCCTGATTTCAAACATAGGCAAGGCACCCGCCGAGATGCACGGCGACGTCCTGGGGCTGATCGCCGGCCAGCTCTTCTGGCTGGTCTTCGCGCTCGCCGCCGGCATGGCCGCAACCCTGCGCGCCCGGGCCGAGCGAGAGGTGCCCTGGTGGCGCGGTCTGGTCCCGCCACGGCCCATGGTGCACCTGCGGCGCTCAACCCGGCTGGTGATCGCCAACGCCAACCGCATCGCCTTCGTCGGCAGCATCATCGCCGCCCTCTCGGCTCTCTTCACCTGGCTGCGCTATGCCGGCGGCGACGGCCGCGGCCTGCGCTCCCGCGATCTCATGCTGCTGGGCGTTCATGTCTATGCCGTCGCCATAACGGTGCTCTTCCTGCGCTACCTCGAGGGGTGCTGCGATGAGGAGGCCTACCCGGCGCTCGATCTCGCCTTGCTGACCTTCCCGCAGTACGGGCTGCCCTACGTTCTGGCCTTCTGCCTCTGGGGACTGGCGCTCTATCTGCGCGGGGTGATCCTGCGGGACACCCTGGCGCGGTTCTTTGCGACCGGCTTCGTTGCCATGCCGCTGGTCACCTTCACCGTCAACAACAGCCTGGACGACGCCGTCTTTCTGGCGGAGGTCGCGCTGATCTGCTGCTTCTCCCTGTTCTGCTTCGGCCTCTTGCGGCGCTTTGTCCAATAGCGGGCTGGCCCTCTGCTGCCGGCCCGGATGACGCGGCGCCCTGGACAGGACGGCGGCCGCGCGGCAGTCTGCGGCCATGCCCGATTCGCCATCGAAACCTGACTCCAGCGACACAGAAGGCCTGGATCCGCTGCGCCTGCGCGGCGGCTTTGCCGACCTCGTGGGCTATGAACTGGCGGCCTGGGAACCGGACCTGGCCAGCATCGCGCTGACCGTCGAAGCCCGGCATCTGAACCGCAGCGGCGTGATGCATGGCGGGGTCCTGACGACGCTGATCGATACCGCCTGCGGCTACTGCGGCTGCTACAGCTCCCCCGGCGAACCGGGGCGGCGGGCCTTCACCCTTTCCCTCACCAGCAGCTTCATCGGCGCCGCCCAGGCGGGCCAGCGGCTGACCGCGACGGCGCGGCGCAGCGGCGGCGGCAAGAGCATCTTCTTCGCCGAGTGTCAGGTGGTGGACGAGGCCGGGCGCGTGGTCGGCAGCGGCCAGGGCAGCTTCAAGTACATCACCAAGCGCTGAACAACGGGGTCGGCCGGACGCGCGCGCCGGCCTCAGGCGATCCAGGCCATCAGGGCCACGACAGCCAGAAAGAGCCCGAACGCCAGAAAGCGGCCGCGCAGCTGCTCGTCGCTTTCCTTGATCATCATGCGCTGGCCCTCGGTGAAGGTTCCCGCCTTCTGGCGCAGGCGCAGCCAATGGCGTGCCAGCCAATGTTCGGTCCAGTAATCGATACCGCCGCCGGCCATGGATGCTCCTCCGCCGGGCAGTCTGCCCCAAGGCAGACTTTCCTCCCACACTCTGGGCCCCCACACTCTGGGCCCCCACACTCTGGGCCCCCACACTCTGGGCCTTGCGATGCTGCGCCGCAACCGTAAGCTGGCAGCAGCCCGCGTGGCGGGTCCAGCGGCAAGCAGGAGATCGGATGAGATGGCGAAGTCCGGAGCCAAAAACGGCGGCCTGGCGGGCGACTGCGCGGACCCCTGGCCAAAGGGCCGCGGCGTCAAACGGATCAACCTGGCCCTTCAGGGCGGCGGTGCTCACGGCGCCCTCACCTGGGGCGTCCTCGATCGCCTGCTGGAAGACGATGGCATCGCCATCGAGGGCGTCACCGGCGCCAGCGCCGGGGCGGTGAACGGTGCCGTCATGGCCTACGGCCTTTCGGTCGGCGGCCGTGAAGGGGCGCGGGATCTGCTGCGCGCTGTCTGGCGGCGCGTTTCGGAGATCGCCGCGCTGACGATGATGCAGCCGAGCCCGCTGGACCGCATGACCGGCCTCGGCGGCATGGACTACGCCCCGGGCTATTGGATGCTGGACACCCTGTCGCGGGTGTTCTCGCCCTATCAGTTCAATTTCTTCGACATCAACCCTCTGCGCGACACCATCCACGAACATATCGACTTCGAGAAGCTGCGCCACTGCAAGACGGTGAAGCTCTATGTCTCCGCGACCAACGTGCGCCGCGGACGCATCAAGATATTCGAGCTGGAAGAGATGAGCCTGGACGCGGTGATGGCCTCCGCCTGCCTGCCCTACCTTCACAAGGCCGTGGAGATCGATGGCGAAGCCTACTGGGACGGCGGCTTCATGGGCAACCCGGCGATCTTCCCCCTGATCTACGGCGCCGAGACGCCGGACGTGCTGCTGGTGCAGATCAATCCGATCAACATCGAGAAGACGCCGACCTCGGCTCAGGAGATCATCGACCGCCTGAACACCATCACCTTCAACGCCGGCCTGATGCGCGAGATGCGCGCCATCAGCTTCGTCACCAAGCTGATCGACAAGGGCTTCGACGACGGCGGGCGGCTGAAGCGCCTGAACATGCATGTCGTCGATGCCGAGGACGTCATGCAGAACCTGGGCTTTTCCTCCAAGCTGAATGCCGACTGGAACTTCCTCTGCCACCTGCGCGACGTCGGCTACGCGCGCACCGATGCCTGGCTGGCCGCCCACCGCCAGGACCTCGGCAAGCGCTCCACCGCCGACATCGACGCGATGTACCTGTAAAGCGGGTCCGGCCTCCATGCCAAAACCAGCCGCTCCGACCGCCATGCCGAAAGCGTCTCGCGGATAGAGGTATTCTCATGATGATAGGCGGAACAGAACTCTACCGACCCCGTGCGGTATCGGACCTGGGTCTTTGGGAAATCGCGCCCCTGACACTCAAGATCTACGGCATTGCGGCTGACGGGCAGGAGATCACGGAGGCTCTGATCCGTGACGCCCGTTCCTTCGTAGGCTTGGAAGTCCCGCCGCTCGTGGCCACCGAGGGCGAAGACAACGGACTGGGCTTTGTGATCATTCATCCGGGCGATCTTGGCGTGTCGATCCTGGCCCACTGGTGGATTCAAGGATCGGTGCTGTGCCAGCACATCCAGCGCACGCTTTGGGGCGCGGACAGGCCGATGGATACGGCCGCCAGACCCGTCATCGCATGCGTGTGGGAACTCGGCCTGATCAACGCCGAACAGGTGGCCTGGCGCCAAACGATGATGACGTCGGCGCCCGATCCCGCAGCCTATCTGAAGGCCCGTCCCGCCATGACCGCCATCTAGCAGACGCCCAGGGCGGACGAGCGAAGCGTCCGCTTTACGCCCCCTGCGGCTGGGGCTGAGGGGAGCGGGGCATCAGGAAGAAGCCGCAGAGCGCGCCGAGCAGCGCCAGGGCGGCCCCGATAAAGGCAATGGCGCGGAAGGCATCGACCATGGCCTGACGGTAAGCATCTTCAAGCGCGGCGGTGTTGGCTGCGGAAAGCTGTGTCATGGCGCCGTCGCTGCCGTAAGCCACGGCGGCGCGCGCGGCGGGCTCGACGCCGGCGGCCAGGGCCGCGAAGCTCTGATCGAAAACCAGAGCGGCAAAGGCGCCCAGCCCGGCGACGGCCAGCAGCCCCGACAAGCGGGAGACGGCGTTGTTGACGCCGGACGCAAGACCCGACTGGCCGGCGGGTACCGCGTTCATCACCACCGTGGAGAGCGGCGCCACGGTGACCGCCATGCCCAGGCCCAGCACCAGCATGGCCGGCACGACGGCCGACCAGAAGGAAGCGCCCGGCGATGCCGGAATGAACAGCAGAAAGCCGGTCGCCGCGATCATGGGCCCCAGGGTCAGCGGCAGCCGCGCGCCGAAGCGGTCCAGCAGGCTGCCGGCCCAGCGCGACAGGACGGCCATAACCAGGGTGAAGGGCAGAAAGGCCGCCCCGGCCAGCATCGCCGTATGGCCGTGCGCTTCGATCATGGTGATCGGCAGGAAGAACAGCACCCCTGAAAGCGCGAGATAGAGAAAGAGAGTCAGCAGGTTGGCACCGGCAAAGGCCGGCGAGCGGAAGAGCCCGAGCGGCAGCATCGGATCGCCGCTGCGTTGCTCGACCCAGAGGAAGACCAGCAAGCCCAGCAGACCCGCTACGGCCACCAGGACCAGCGGCTGCGAAACCTCGCGGCTTTCGCCGAAAGTCGTGAGGCTGTAGGTCAGGGCTGCCAGGGCCAGCACCGCCAGCAGGCCGCCCGCCCAGTCCATCCGCCGCCCGGCCGTCTCGTCGCGGGATTCCGGAACCCGCCACAGCGAAAGCGCCAGCGCCACGGCTGCCACGGGCAGGTTGATGAGGAACACCAGCCGCCAGGACCCGAGGTCGATCAGCCAGCCGCCGAGCACCGGCCCCAGGGCGGCGGCGATGGCCGAGAACCCGGCCCAGGTGCCGATGGCCCGGCCGCGCTCTTCCGGCGGAAAGGCGGCGGAGATGATGGCCAGGCTGTTGGGCACCAGAAGGGCACCCCCGAAGCCCTGAAGGGCCCGCGCAGCGACGAGCTGGCCCGCGGTCTCGGCCAGTCCGCACCACAACGAGGCGAGCGCGAAGACCACAACACCGATGTTGAAGACCCGGCGCCGGCCGTAAAGGTCCCCCGCCGCGCCGCCGACCAGGAGCAGAGCCGCCAGGAACAGGGCATAGGCGTTGACCACCCACTGCATGAAACTGAGGGAGCCGCCGAACTGCTCGCCGATCACCGGCAGGGCGACGGTGACCACCGTGCCGTCCACAAAAGCCAGACTGGACCCCAGGATGGTAACCAACAGGACGATCGGGCGGGCTTCCCGGCGACAGGGCTCAGAGCAGGCGCCGGCCCGGATCTGGTTGTCATCGCAGGGCGCAATCTTCATCGTCGATCCTGGCTTGCTCCAAAAAAGGCTGTTTTCCGCGGAACAGGGCAGCTATGCGGACAAGTCACTGGCTTTGTTCCCGCAGAGATATCATCTTCGTGTAACAGTCACCGCAAGGAAGAGTGTCATTTCGGCGGGTCCGAACAGGGCCGGGACGAAAGAGGCCGGAAGAAGACAGATCCGGCCGCCGGGCAGGTTTCTCTGGTTTCCTAAGCTGAGTGTTCTTTGCGGCCGGCGCAAGGGGGTGGGATGCGACCGGGACCTCCGCCATTGCGGCTGCGCCCATTGCGTTTGCGGCAGTCGCGCGGTGCGTCCTTGCTGATTTCCGCCTGATACATTGGCCTTTCCGGGGAGAAGCATGCGCGAGGCGAGCGACGAACGGGACGAGCACCGGCAGCCCGAGGCATCGGCCGGGGCCGCGCCGCTGCCGCCGCCCCAGGCGATGCCGCGCCCCGTCGTGGCGGAAGCCCTGCGGAAGGGTGCGGTGCGCCGGCCTTCGCTGGGCATCCTCATCGCCGTCACCGCCCTCGGCCCGCTGGCCCTGAACATCTTCATCCCCTCGATGCCGGGCATGCAGGCCGTCTTCAACACCGACTACGGCACCATCCAACTCACACTGACGCTCTACCTTTTCGGCGTCGCCGTCTCGCAGCTCTTCCTGGGCCCGCTCTCCGACCGCTTCGGCCGCCGGCCGGTGCTGCTCTGGGGCGTCCTGCTGTTTCTCCTGGGCACTCTGCTCTGCGCCCTGGCCGACAGCATCGCCATGCTGATCGTCGGCCGGGTGATCCAGGCGGTGGGCGGCTGTGCCGGTCTGGTGCTGGGCCGCGCCATCGTGCGCGACACCCATGACCGCAGCGAGTCGGCCAGCATGATCGGCTACATCACCATGGCCATGGTGGTGGCCCCGATGGTCGCGCCCCTGCTGGGCGGCTTTGCCGACGATCTCTTCGGCTGGCGCGCCTCCTTCGTCCTGGTGCTCCTGGTCGGTACGGCGGTTCTGGCCTTCGCCTGGTTCCTGCTCGTCGAGACCCACTTCGACCGCGACGTCGTCGCCGGGCCGGTCAGCATGATCCGGGGGTTCGGGACGCTGCTCAGGGACACGGCCTTCACCGGCTATGCGATCAACGTCTCCTTCACAACGGCCGTGTTCTTCGCCTTCCTGGCCGGTGCCCCTTACATGATGATCGAGGTGATGGGCCGGCCGCCCAGCGAATACGGCCTCTATTTCATGCTGAATGCGGCGAGCTACATGACCGGCAATTTCCTGGCCGGCCGGCTGTCGACCAAAGTCGGTCCGGAACGCATGACCCTGGCCGGCAGCGCGCTTGCCCTCGTGGGCGTGGCCCTGCTGACCGGCTTTGCCCTCGCCGGCGAGATGACACCCCTCATGCTGTTCGGCCCGGTCATGTTCGTAGGGCTGGCCAACGGCCTCAGCCTGCCCAATGCCACCGCCTCTGCGATCTCGGTCCGTCCCGACCTGGCCGGAACCGCCTCCGGCCTGCTGGGCTTTCTGCAGATGACGGTCGGCGGCGTCGCCACCCTTGTGGTCGGTCATCTGCAGAGCGATACCGCCACCCCCATGGTCAGCGTCATGACCTCCGCGGCGATCATCGCTTTCATCGGCTACTTCATGGCCAAGATCGCGCTGGCGTCCCGTCCTTCGGCAGCGCTTTCCCGCGGGGCCGAATAGTCCACAGCCGGGCGGAGGTTTGCTCGACTCGGCCCGGCGGGCTACAACCGGCCCAGCAAAAGCCGGCGCCGAGTCGAGCCAGCCTCCGCCCGGCACCGAACCTCGAGGACGGACAATGCACGCGGGAAGCACACCAGACCCACAGTCCATGGCGGCGGTCACGGCCCGGATCCTGCTGGAAATCGAAGCGATCCTCTTTCGCCCGCAGGAGCCCTTCACCTTCACCTCCGGCCGCGTCAGCCCGGTCTATGTCGACTGCCGCAAGATCATCTCCTTCCCGCGCGCCCGGGCTCAGCTCATGGACTTCGGCTGCGAGCTCATCAAGCGCGAGGCCGGCTATGAGTCGATCGACTGCATCGCCGGCGGCGAAACCGCCGGAATCCCCTTTGCCGCCTGGATCGCCGAGCGCCTCGGACTGCCAATGGTGTACGTTCGCAAACAGCCGAAAGGCTTCGGCCGCAACGCCCAGATCGAGGGGCACCTGCCGGAAGGCAGCCGGGTACTTCTGGTTGAAGACCTGGCCACCGACGGTGGCTCGAAGCTCACCTTCGTCGATGCCCTGCGCAAGGCCGGCGCCGAAGTCGCCCATACCTTCGTAGTCTTCCACTACGGCATTTTCCCCGAGGGCGTCGCCGCCCTGCAGGAGCAGGGTGTGAAGCTGCATGCCCTTGCAACCTGGTGGGACGCGCTGGCCGTTGCCGAGCAGACCGGCTACCTCAACAGCGCGGAGGTCGATACGGTGCGGCACTTCCTGCAGGATCCGAACGGCTGGACTGCGGACGCTCAGGCCAAGTCGAACGGCTAGCCGCAGCCGCGGCTGAAGCCTTAGGCGGCAGGATCTACACAGCCCGGACACCGGAGGTAGTTTTCCGGCGCGAAATTAACCATAAGCAAATCTATTTTTTGTGATTCCGAGGTAGGGGCGCTTCTCTTCCATCGCAAAATCAGTACACTTCAACCGAGGGTCTGGGGACGGGGAGCATGGATCGGAACACGCCGGAAGGCGACATCATCACGCGCGTCATCTCCGAACTTGAAAGCGCTTCCGCAGGCAGCCAGGAACTGGACTGCATGATCAGCTATGCGCTGGAACTGGCGCGCGGCGAGTTCGATCAGGTGATGATGGAACTGCTGGTCAAAGAAGGCTTCTCCTGGAACGTCATTTCGGAAATCTGGGGCGGCAAGGTGCCGCCCTATACGCAGTCCCTCGACTGCGGCCTGGAGGGCGAGAACATCGCCTTCGCCATGCGCTCGGACAAGCGCCAGCAGTGGGCGGCGGTCCACAAGAACAAGGAAGGCAAGGAGTTCCTGGCCTGGGCAAAGACCGAGGTCCTCGCCCGCCGCCTGGCCGCCCTCAAGGGCAACGTCGCCGAAAGCGTGGGCCAGCCGGAGAAAGGCCCCGGTCTTGAGCCGGAGCGGGCCGACCAGCCCAAAGAGCTGGACGACGGAAAAGAGGCGGAACACCTGAGAATGGTATCCCCCGGCGGCCACTCAACTGTCGCCCAGGCTGCTGCAGCCCGCGATACGGAGAGCTGGACGGTGCTGTTCTAAAAAGGGGCTGTTCTAAAAAGGGGCTGTTCTAAAAAGGGGCTGTTCTGGGGAGGTCGATTCTGGGGAGAGCTGTGTTGAAGGGGGAGCGCGAGACCGGCTGGCCGGTGTGCCAGGGTTCGGGGCGGCGCCGCAGGTTTTCATATCTCCCGTTGCGACAACACCGTGAACTCGCGTTCGCGCTGTGCTAGCGTCGTGACCATGCAGGGGGCGATCGTCGAGTCAGAGGAGGACTGGGCTGCAGAGCAGCCGGACGACAATGGTCCCTATGTTGTCGTCGTCGGCAGCGAGAAGGGCGGCACCGGCAAGTCGACCACAGCCATTCACCTCAGCGTCGCCTTGATGAAACTGGGCTTCAAGGTCGCGACCCTCGACCTGGATTCCCGCCAAGCAACGCTGTCCGCTTTTTTCAAAAACCGTGAAGACTACGCCGAGCGAAGCGGGCGGACGCTGGAACTGCCGCGCCATGCGGTGGTCGAACGCTCGGCCGCCGCCGATCGTCAGGAAGCCACGCAGGATGAGGAGCAGCGCCTGCGCGCAGCGCTGACCGAAGCACAGGGCTGCGACTTCGTGGTCATCGACACACCGGGCAGCGACTCTTCGCTCTGCCGGCTGGGGCACCGCTTCGCCGACACCCTCGTGACACCGCTGAACGACAGTCTGTTGGACATCGAGGTCCTCGCGCGCATCAACCGTGAGGACCGGCTGGTCGAAGCGCCGAGCGTGTACAGCCAATTGGTCTGGGAGCAGAACAATCAGCGCGTCGTCACCGGACGGCCGCCGATCGATTGGGTGGTGCTGCGCAACCGGCTGGCCCACATCGAAGCCCGCAACATGCGGGAGATCAGCAACCTGCTGTCGGTCCTCTCCAAGCGCATCGGCTTTCGCGTCGCTCCGGGCGTCAGCGAGCGGGTGGTCTTCCGCGAGCTTTTCCTCAGCGGACTGACCGCACTCGATCTGCCCGAGGAGGGCGAGACCAGCAGCCACGCCGCCGCCCGCCGGGAGATCAAGGACGTTCTGGAAGCGATCGGCCTCTACGACGCCGGCACCGCCTGACGCCAACACCGCAATACAGCAGCACAGTGACGCCAGGCCGGAGCCTCAGTCCGGTATCTCCGCCTGCTGGTTTGGCGTGAGAACCGACGCCGGCGGGTCGAGCAGGTCGGCATCCGTGCCCGTCAGCGGCGGATTGACGGCGCGGACCACAACGAGACAACCCTGCCCCTCAGCCTCCAGCCGGCGGCAGAGTTCGCGGGCCTTGCCGAGATCAGCGATCGGCCCCGTGCGCAAGCGATAGAAGACCCCCGCACCGTCAATCGTGGCCTCCTGCACCCGAAGGCCGAGCCCGCCGAGGAGGGACGGAAAGACGTCGATCAGCCTTTCGCGTTCCCGTTCCGCCGCGTCACTCTGGCGCACCGACGCAAACTGCACCTGATAGCCGCCGCCGGGGGCCAGATTGATCACCGATGACTGCCCCTCCGCCGCAGGCGCCTGGAGCGGCTTCAAGCGGGGCAGCACAACCCCGGCGAACGGGCCCTCTGCCGAAAACTCTTCTCCCGAAAGCGCGTCCTCCGGCAACACCGTCGCCGCAGCCTCGTCGCCCAAGGGCGCCAGGGCAGTGATGTCGCCGCCAGCGGACGCCGGTACGTCCGGCGCGCCGCCAGGCACCTCGGAGGACGGGCCGATGGTGGCAGGGATCTCCACCTTTCCGCGCTCTGCCTTCCTGACAAGGCTGAAGTCGTTGGCACCGGGGATCAGCGACGCATCCGGCAGCAGCACCCACTCACCATTGATATCGGCACGAACGGTGCCGATGGGCTCGCCGTTGTTCAGCAGAATCCATTCGCTCAGCGGTTCCGCGCGCCCGGCAATGATCGACTGGCCGTTCGGTTCGATCCGGATGATGTCGAAGGAAGGTTCCGCGGCCCCTGTGGTCGACCCGGCGGTCGCGGGTGCCGCGTCCGTCACCGCCACCGCAGTGTCTTCGGACGGCAAAGCCGCTCCATCCTGCGACTCCTCCGCGCCCTGGGGGGCGCTCTGGCGCGCATTTTGGGCGTCGCCTTGAGCAGCGGTCTGCACGGCACTTTCGACTTCACCTTCGGCCTCCGTTGCGGAGGCCGGTACAGCAGCGGCGGAATCCTGGCCCGCCGCCGTCTGCGGTGCACCCGGGGATGACCCTTCCGGGGACTGCGGGTCTGTAGGCTGCGGCCAGAGCGTATAGGCCGTGAAGCCCAGCGCCGCACCAACTGCAATTACAGCAGCGATGCGCCAGGGGCTGCGGTCGCGCCCGGCACTAAGACTGTCGCGGGCTGCCGCAGCGGGCCCGGCGCGCAGGGGCCCGGTGGAAGCCGAAACTGCGGCGGGAGCGGGCGTGGGAGCAGCCGGTCGACTGTCCCCTTCGGACCCGTCGATCTTTTGCGCCAGGCGCAGATTGACCGCGGAGGATCTGCGCGGCGGATCGCGCTCTTCCGGCTTGGCGATGACGGGAGGCTCGCCACCCGGCGCGGCCCGCTCGCTCTTGAGCGCCTCTTGAGAATCCTCGCCGTCTGCTTTGTCTCCAACAGTCCCTGCAGCGGCGGGCTCTTGGTCGGAGAGCGGGGTACCGCTTTGTGCCTGTCTCTTTTCCGCAGCCGGCTCCGCCCCGCCCGATTCATTGGTGCGCGAACCACTGCTGTCCGATTTACTGACTGCCGGATCACCGGCCTCCGCATCGCCGATCTCAGTCAAGGCCGCCGTGTCAGCCGCTGCCGACTCGGCGGCAGTCTCGGCGGCAGTCTCGGCGGCAGTCTCGGGCACAGTCTCGGGCGCGGATGCCGGCGTGGCGGACACCGCCTCTTGTGAATCGTCAGGGGGACCGGAGGCGGCTTCTGCCTCACCGGTGCGGGCTTTCTCGCCGCTGCCGGCCGACGCTTCGACGCCCTCGCCCGCGCTCTGCGTCACCGCCGCGGGCGTATCACCCTCGCCTGCAGGTTCGACGATCTCGGCGTCGATAGCCTCCGCTTCCGAGACATCGGCAACCGGGGGCGCTGTCGCCGCCGGTGCCGGATCGGCGACCAGCGGGTCTTCGACAACGGGCCCGGACGCGGCTGCGACGGCTTCCACGACCTCGGCTTCGATGGCCTGTGCTTCGGAGGCCGGCGTCTCGAGCTGTGCCGCATCTGCCTCTGCCGCATCCACTTGAGCCGGGTCCTCCGAAGACTCCGGAGCCTCCTCGGCATCGCCCCGCAACCCGAGGGGACTGCGGTCCAAAAGGCTCGCAGCCGGACTTGGCTCAAGGTCCTCTTCACCGGCGCTGTCGCCGGCGCCGGCGGTACCGGAACTGCGCAGCGTCGGCGTGCCGTGGCTTTCGTCGTCTCTGGGCTGATCGACGTCCCGGGGCTGATCAACGGCGTCAGGACCATCGGCCGCGAGGGCACCATTCTTCCCGGTTTCGGCTTTCTCGCCCCCCGCACTCTCGCTCTGGGCTTTCTCGCTCTGGGCTTTCTCGCTCTGGGCTTTCTCGCTCTGGGCGTCGACAAAGGCCAGCAGCGGCAGTTCCTGTTCGATCTCCGGCAGTTTTGCCTGCCGCCGCTCGGAGGAATCCTGGCCCCTGCCTTTGCCCTTTTGGACAGGCAGCGTGCCTTCGGGCCCGCCTTCCGTCTGAAGCTCGGCAATAACGAGGCTGGCCGGGGACGCAGTGCCTTTGCGTGCGAAAAGCGCACTGGTCAGGGAAGCCGCCTTGGCTTGAGTCATCTCAGGCTCTGCCCTCAACCTTGATCTGATTGGCCTGCTCGGAGCCGGTCAGGGCCGGCGGAACGGCTGGCACCCTGCGGGGCCTCCTGGCTCCGGACAGCCGGACATCAAGATAATCCCACAGCGCCGCAATCTCGCGCGCCGAGCGGGACTCGCCCGGCAGTTCCATCACCGTGCGTCCATCGATCATGGAGGCCGCGAAATCGACCCTCTGATGAATGATCGCAGGGGCCAGGGGGCCGTGCTGGGACAGCAGCGAGACGGCTTCCGCCGTTATCTTGGCTCTCGGCGCCGCCCCATTGACCACGAAGACCAGCGGCTTTCCCAGATGTTCGACCAGTTCCATGGTCGCCCCGATCGAGCGCAGGTCGTGCGGGCTCGGACGCGTGGGAATGACCACCAGGTCGGCGACGCGGATGACATCGGCAATCGTGCCGGTCAGCGCCGGCGGCGTATCGATCACCAGCAATTCCATGCCGTGCGCGGCCAGTTCCTTGACGTCCTGCGCCAGGCGCGGAACCGCGGTCTGGATGAAGAAGGGATTGGGCGCCGCCCGCTCGTTCCACCAATCCGCCAAGCTGCCCTGCGGATCGACATCGATCAGCCCGACAGGCCCGCGACCGCTGAGCTCAGCCTGAACCGCCAAGTGCCCGGCAATCGTCGTTTTTCCGGATCCACCCTTTTGGGATGCAACAACAACAACCTTCACAACCGCCCGCTCCCCCAATTGACAAGAGCCCCTCAATGCCGACCAACCGCGGCCCGACGCGGCGTCAGCAGCCCTTACCTCAGCGCTGCAAGAAAGCGTAAGCTCCCCGCACCTACCAGTGACAGTTAATATTTTGTTAACCTATACTATATGTAGCGGTTGATTGGAAGCTGGACATATTGCGCCGGGCAAAAAAAGTGCATCGCGGCAAAGCCCTTGGCCAGAGAAAGCAAGCCTTCGCCGCTCTGCGGCAGCCACTCTGGGACACAGCCGGCTGCGCCATCCCCGCAAGCATGTTTAGCGCGCAAAGCGTGCGTTGTCACCCAAAAATCAACCTTGAATTCAAATAAACTCGCCGATTGGCCAATACAAGCCGTGAATAAATTTGAATAAAATTTTACCTAAATTTAGTTTTACTTGTTTTTTATTTAAATCTTTACTTAAGCGTCTCGATGTAATATATAGTAATGGGAGAGTGACTGCCTGAACTTTAGGAGGTTCAAATGCAGATCCAACCAAGCCCCGTGCCGCTGGCCAACACGGGGACGACGCAGTCGGTGACGCCTGAGGCCCCGCCCGCTGCCAAGTCGGACTCGGCCCGGCCGGTGGAGTCGGCCCCAAAGGACCCGCCCCCTCGGTTTCCCTATCCGGATCCCGACCGGGGACAGAAGATCGACTTTGAAGCGTGATCTTCGCCCTTTGGGCTGACAAAACCGGGGGAAGAAATGACGGCAAAGAGGTTGCTCCGAGAAGGGCCTGATCGGCCTTTTTCGGAGCTCCCGTCGTTTCCGCCTTTCCCTTGCCATCGCGCTGCACCACAGGAAGATCACTTGTGGACGAGCGACCAGGGTCCATATACAGCATATCCCTAGGCGCCGTGTGGATTCGCCGGTGTTGGGTATTGCTTGTTTGCATCTGCCGGCCCTGTTGTCAGGGGACCGCCGTAGGGGTCTGTGCAAGGCGAGCAGCCGCTGGGAACGGACGGTTCAAACCGGACCGTGCTGACGAAACTGGGCCGACGAAACTGAGCCAACAAAACTGGGCCAACAAAACTGGGCTGATGGAACTGGGCCGATGCAATTGGGCCGACCGAAGAACTTGAAGCGGAACATCCGCTTTCTGGGGCGCTGGCTGCGCAACCCGAAGGCTGTCGGCGCCGTGGTGCCGAGCGGACGCAGCCTCGCCACCGCCATGGCCGCAGAGATCGACCGTGACGCCGAGGGGGCGATCATCGAGTTGGGCGGCGGCACCGGCAACATCACCGCTGCCCTGCTGGAAGCCGGGATCCCCCACGCGGACATTATCGTGATCGAACGCGACAGAGCGTTCCACCGGGTGATCGCCGAACGCTTCCCCCATGTGCGGGTGCTGCAGGGCGATGCGGCGAACCTGCGCCGGCTGCTTCAGGACGCCGGCATCGGCAAGGTCAAGGCGGTGGTCTCGAGCCTGCCGCTGTTGTCGATCCCCGACCGAATCTGCCGACAGATCGTCGCCGAATCCATGGCCGTGCTCGACGACCGCGGCGTCTTCGTTCAATTCACCTACGGACCGGCCTCACCGGTCTCCAAGCGCATTGCCGCCGACCTCGGCCTTCGGGGCCGCCGTGCCAGTTGGGTGATGGACAACATTCCCCCGGCTTCGGTCTGGCGCTACCAGCGCAACAGCGCCGCACGCGAGTCGCAGCAGCCGCAGGGGGAGCCGCAGGGGGAGCAGGCCAGGCGCTTTCAGAAGCGCAGCGCCTGACGCGGCGGCCCAACCGCCACCTAGAGTACGGCCCGCTCTAGAACAGCCGCCCGATATCCGGTGAGCTTCGCGCTCAGGCCGCTCCCGAAAGCCGGCCTGAAAGCCGGACAGAGGCACGGCGGCGCCGTCCGGTCGCCCGGATCATCTTCTTCAGCCGCGGCTGAATCTCGTCGCGCCAGCGCCGTCCATTGAAGACACCGTAGTGCCCGACACCCTCTTGCACGTAGTGGTGATGGTCCGCAGCCGGAAGGTTGGGGCAAAGATCGTGCGCGGCTTCGGTCTGGCCGAGACCGCAGATGTCGTCCAGTTCCCCTTCGATGGTCATCAGCGCCGTCTTGCGAATGGCGCGGCAGTCGACCAGTTTTCCGCGATGGTACATGGTGCCGTTCGGCAGCGCGTGCTTCTGGAACACCGTGTCGATTGTCTGCAGGTAGAACTCCGCCGTCAGATCCATGACCGAGAGATATTCCTCGTAGAAGCGCTGGTGCTGATCGACCGAGTCGCAGTCCCCTTCGATCAGGTGACGGAACAGGTCGGCGTGGGCATCCAGATGGCGTTCCATGTTCATGGTCATGAAGCCCGTCAACTGAACGAAGCCGGGATAGACGCGCCGCATGGCGCCGGGACAGGGAAAGGGCACCGGCGAGATGACCGTGTGCTCGAACCATGACAGCGGCCGCGAAGCCGCCAGCTCGTTCACCGCGGTCGGGTTGCGGCGCGTATCGATCGGTCCGCCGATCAGCGTCATCGATGCGGGTTGCAGCGGATCGCGCTGCTCGGCCATCACGGCAGCCGCAGCCAGCACGGGCACCGACGGCTGACAGACGGCAATGACGTGGGTGTCCGGACCAATGAAGCGGATGAAGTCGATCACATAGTCGATGAAGTCGTCGAGGTCGAAGCGCCCGTAAGCAAGCGGCATGAAGCGGGCATCGCGCCAGTCGGTCACGAAGACCTCGTGCTCCGGGATCATCGCTTTCACGGTGCCCCGCAGCAGGGTAGCGTAGTGGCCGGACAGCGGCGCCACGATCAGCACTTTGGGATCCTTGCGGCCGGCAACCGCCGGCTTGTCCCGCTTGAAGTGCAGCAGGTCGCAGAACAGCTTGCCGTAAACGAGACGGGGCTCGACGGCAACCGCCTCGCCATCGATGTCTACGGCATCGATTCCCCACTCCGGCTTGCCGTAACGCCGCGTCACGTTCTCGAAGACCTCACAGGCCGCGGCCACCGCCTTGCCGACGGGGGTGTAGGCGACGGGACTGAAAGCGCTGCGGCAGGCATAACGGAGCGCGTCGGATTGCATGCGCAGCGGTCTCACCGCTGCGTGAGTCAACTCATAGGCATGGTAAAGCAAGGTTTCAGTGGCCCCCAGTGTTGCCGTGCCGCTTTAGGGCACTCCCCCAGTCGTACTGCGTTTGTCTCAGCTGCACTTGTCTCAGCTGCCTTGTTCGGATGTCTGAGGCCGCTTTCGCAGCCTTATGACCCACGGACGCCGCTGCAGCCACCGCGCCGCGGCGGCAATCTATCACTTCGGACCGAGCCGGGCGAAGGGAAAAGTCGGGCCGTCGTAAACGAAACGCTGAGGCATAAACGAGCCGCGGTCTGCGGCGCGCCGACGTCGCTGCATGCTTGACGCAGGTCAATGTCCGGGCGCCGGAGCGGCCCCTATCCTTGCCTCTCCCTTGCCGGGCCCTCTCGTGAGAGCGGCCTTCTCAAGCAGAGGTGTACCCATGGCCGGCGTCATCGAATCCCTGCGCAACGATCACTCCCGGATCACCAAGCTGCTGGACGCCCTGGAGCGCCAGATGGCAGCTTTCGAAGACGGCAGGACCCTGGATTTCGATATCCTGGACGGTATTCTGTACTACTGCCTGTCTTATCCGGACCTTCACCATCACCCGCTGGAAGACCTGATCTTCGACCGCCTGAAGGAGCGCAATCCCGGGGCTCTCGAGGGTGTGCGCGACCTGCGCGAGGAACACGCGGCTCTGGCCGAAAAAACCCGCAAGTTCGCCGCGGCCATCGAGTCCGTTGAACAGGACATTCCCCTTGAACGCAGCGCGATCCAGGAGGTCGCCGTCGAGTTCCTGAGTGCCTATCGCCGGCACATCATGATGGAGGAGAAGCATTTCTTCCCAGCCGCCCAACGCAGTCTCAAACCGGAAGATTGGGCGGCCATCGGCGCGCAACTGAAACCGATCGAAGATCCTCTCTTTGAACGGCGCGAAGACCAGAGATTCTCCGCTATTTATGAGGACATCATCGCCTGGGACCAGGCCTCCATGGCCTGAAGCCGGTTCCCAGCCGGCGCAGAGCGCCCTTCAGCCGCCACGCGACAGTTGCTAGACTGTGGGTATTCAAATGATAATAGGAAAAATTGCAGGATCTCCGGCGCCGAGAGGTCCTTGGACTGCCGCCGCAAAGGCGTGACCCGCCGATCAGGACCGCTGGGCGTCGTCTGATCCGCCGCTGACCGTATTGGATCATCCAATCGGGCCAATCCGGGGAGGATCACATGGCGCAACGACCCTACTCACCTCGCCTGCTGTTCCCACTTGCCGCCCTGGCCGCAGTCGTTTCGCTCGGCGAGCCAACGGTTGCAGCCGAAGAAACGGTGACCATCGGCACCGGCAGCCGCGCCGGGGTCTACTTTCAGGTCGGCCGTGCCGCCTGCCGCCTGATCAACCAGACGCAAGACGAACACGGCATCACCTGCGCCGCGGAACCGACGGCGGGGTCGATTGCCAACCTGGAGGCCGTGCGCAAGGGCAACATCGCGTTTGCCGTCGCCCAGTCCGACTGGCAGTTCCACGCCGTCAACGGCACCAGCCGCTTCGCCGAGGCCAAGGCCGACTCCGATCTCCGCGCTGTTTTCTCGGTGCATGGGGAGCCCTTCACGGTGGTCGCCCGGCGCGACTCCGGAATACGCCACCTGCGTGATCTCGCCGGCAAGCGGGTGAACATCGGCAATCCCGGCTCGGGCCAGCGGGGCACCATGGAAGTGGTGATGAAGGCGATGAACTGGAGCAAGACGTCGTTCAGCCTTGCCGAGGAACTGCCGGCGAGCCAGCAGTCGCTCGCCCTCTGTCATGACCGCATACAGGCAATGATCTATACGGTCGGCCACCCCAACGACTCGGTCGCCCAGGCCGTACGGCTCTGCGATGCGGTGATTGCCGAGGTTTCCGGGCAGCAGATCCAGAAACTGGTCGACGAGAACCCCTACTACGCCATGACCGCGGTACCCGGCGGGCTCTATGCCGGCAACACCAACGATGTCGCGACCTTCGGCGTCAAGGCGACCGTCGTGACCTCGGCGCAGGTGCCGGCGGAAACCGTCTACGCCGTCACCAAGGCGATCTTCGATAACCTCGAGCGTTTCCGTGCCATGCATCCGGCCTTTGCGCGGCTGCAGCCTGAAGTGATGGTGCGCGACGGCCTCTCCGCCCCTTTGCACGAGGGCGCGGCGCGCTACTTCAAGGAAAGGGGCTGGCTATAGGCCGTTCCGGCGGGCCTTTCGGCGCCGCTCACGTCCCCGTGCGCTGCCCCGCAAAGCCTTCGCCTTGGGGGCCGCGGTCGGCTAGACTGGCCCGAAGCACCCGGAAACAGGCGGCGTGAAGCGCCTGACCGTAGCGCCGACAGGGTAAGATGCGAAAGGGATTTGCCGATGCGAAAGCTGTTGCTGGCCGCCGTCCTGGCGTTTGCGGGGAATCTCACCACCGCCTTTACAGGGCCGCCGGCCGCCGCAGCCGAGGAACTGCGCATCGGCATATCGCAATACCCCACGACCCTGCATCCCAGCAGGGAAGCCTCGGTCGCAAAGTCCTACATCATGTCGATGACCCAGCGCCCGATGACGGTCTACGACCACGAATGGCAGCTCATCTGCATGCTCTGCGTCGAGCTGCCGTCCATCGAGGCCGGCACCGCCGTTCCCGAGGACCTGCCGGCAGGCGTCGAAGGCGCCGGGGACGGCAAGGGCATCGCTCTCACCTATACCATCCAGCCGGAGGCGACCTGGGGCGACGGCACGCCGATCACCACCCGGGACGTGCTCTTCACCTACAAGGTGGGGCGGCATGAGAAATCCGGCGTCGGCAGCCTGGAGCTTTACCGCCGCATCCTCTCGATCGACGTCATCGACGACAAGACCTTCGTCATGCACGTCGACCGCATCTCCTTCGAGTATGCGGCCATCAACGACTTCCGCCTGCTGCCGGCCCACATCGAGGAGCCCATCTTCGACGCCGCGCCGGACGACTACAGGAACCGCACCGCCTTCGACAACGACCCGACCAACCCGGGCCTCGCCTTCGGACCCTACCGCATCGTCGAAGCGATCCCCGGTTCGCGCATCGTCCTCGAGCGCAACGAGACCTGGTGGGGCAAGCGCCCGGCCTTCGACCGCATCACCCTGCTCACCATCGAAAAGACGACGGCGCTGGAAGCCAACCTGCTGTCCGGCAACATCGACATGATCGCCGGCGAGCTGGGGCTTACTCTCGATCAGGCCCTGGCCTTCGAAAAGCGCAACGGCGAAGACTACCAGATCATCTACGAGCCCGGGCTGCTCTACGAACACATCGACCTGATGCTCGAAAACCCGATCCTGCAGGACAAGCGGGTGCGCCAGGCGTTGGTCTACGCCATCGACCGGGAGGCCATCAGCGAACGCCTCTTCGAAGGCCGCCAGCCGGTCGCGCACTCGGGCGTCTCGCCGCTGGACTGGGTCTATTATCCGGACATCAAGAAGTACAGCCACGACCCGCAGAAGGCCGCCGCCCTGCTGGACGAAGCGGGCTGGAGCGAGATGCGCGGCGGCGTCCGCTACAATGCGGCCGGCGAGCCGCTGCGCCTGGATTTCATGACGACCGCAGGCAACCGCATCCGCGAACTGGTCCAGCAGGTGCTGCAAAGCCAGTGGAAGCAGGCCGGGATCGACATGCGCGTGCGCAACGAGCCGCCGCGCGCCTTCTTCGGCGAGACCGTGCATCACCGCCGCTTCACCGGCCTTGCCATGTTCGCCTGGGGCAAGGGCCCGGAGCACGTGCCGCGCACCACGCTGCACTCCGAAGAGATCCCGGCGGAGGAGAACGGCTGGTCCGGCCAGAACTACACCGGCTTCCGCAACGCGGAGATGGACGAACTGATCGACGCCATCGGCGTGGAGCTCGACCGGGCCAAGCGCAAGGAGATGTGGGCAAGGGTCCAGCAGATCTATGCCGAAGAGGTGCCGGTGATTTCGCTCTACTGGCGCGCCAACGCCTACGTGCTGCCGAAGTGGCTGGAGGGCCTGCGCCCGACGGGCCAGATGGCCTCTTCCTCCCTCTGGATCGAGGACTGGACGGTGGAAGGGCGTTGAAGACGGGCTGAGCGGCCATGCTGTCCTACCTGGCCCGTCGCCTGACGGAGTCGCTGATCGTCCTGGCGATCATGTCCTTCGTGATCTTCGCCTTGCTGGGTCTCATGCCGGGCGACCCGATCGACATCATGATCTTCTCCGACCCGGAGATGACGCCGGAGGATGCGGCGCGGCTGCGCGCGCTCTACGGCCTCGACCGCCCGATCACCGACCGCTACCTCACCTGGCTCGGCGCGGCCCTGCAGGGCGAATTCGGCTACTCGCGCCTCTATAACCAGCCGACGATGGACATCCTGCTGCCGCGCCTCGGCAACACCATCGTGCTGATGGGCCTCAGCCTCTTCCTGGCGCTGCTCATCGCCCTGCCCGCCGGCATCTACGCGGCGACGCGCCCGCAGAGCCTGACCGACCACGCCATCAACCTGCTGGCTTTTGCCGGGATTTCCGTGCCGCCCTTCTGGCTCGCCATCCTGCTGATCATCCTCTTTGCCGTCACGCTCGGCTGGCTTCCCGCCGGCGGAATGGGCGACGGACGGGACTTCTGGTCCGACCTGCGCTTTCTGGTTCTGCCGGTGCTGGCGCTGACCATTGCGACGGTGGGCGGCATCATCCGCTTCATGCGCGCTGCCGCCATCGAGGCGCTGCGCCAGGACTACGTGCGCACCGCCCGCGCCAAGGGGCTGAGCGGCCGGCAGATCGTCGTCGGCCATGTGCTGCGCAACGCGATGATCCCGGTGGCCACCATTCTCGCCCTGCAGATGGGCAATCTCTTCTCCGGCGCCCTGATCACGGAGACGATCTTCGCCTACCTCGGCATGGGCAAGACCATCTACGATTCCGTCGTCGGCAACGACTACAACGTGGCCCTGGTGGGCCTGCTCTTTGCCACCCTGACCACCCTGCTGGCCAACCTGCTGGCCGACCTTGCCTACACCTGGCTGGACCCGAGGATCTCCTATCAATGAGCCGCAACAGCGACAGCCCGGGCGCCCCTCTGCTGGCCGCCGAAGCCGCTCTGGCCGCCGGCGGTTCGCTGACGGCACGGCAGGCTTTTCTGCGGCATTTCCTGCGTCACCGCCTCGCCGTCGCAAGCCTCGTGTTCCTCGTTCTCCTGGGCCTGCTTTCGGCCGCCGCGCCGCTGGTGGAGGCCTGGCTCGGCGTCGACGGCAATCTGGTCGATCTGTTCAATGCCAAGCAGCCGCCCTCGCCGCAGCATCCGCTGGGGACCGACGAGCTGGGGCGCGACACCCTGGTGCGCCTGCTCTACGGCGGCCAGGTCTCGCTGGTGGTGGGCCTCGCCGCGGCGGTCGGCGCGGCCATCATCGGGACGCTGCTGGGCATCACCGCCGGTTACTACGGCGGACGCCTCGACGCCCTGCTGATGCGCTTCACCGACGGGGTCATCGCCCTGCCGATCCTGCCGCTGCTGATCATCCTGGCGGTGGTCGATCTCACCAAGCTCGGCCTGCCTCAGGACGTGGCAAACTCGGAGACCATCTCGATCTACCGCATCGTCTTCCTGATCGCGCTGGTGGGCTGGACGACGGTGGCCCGGCTGGTGCGCGGGGCAACGCTTTCGATGAAGGCGCGGGAGTTCGTGCGCGCCGCGGAAGCGCTCGGCGCTTCGGGCCCGCGGGTTATGCTGGTGCACATCCTGCCGAACGTGGTCTCGCCCATCATTGTCGCGACGACACTGTCCATCGGCGGCATCATCCTGCTGGAATCGGTCCTGAGCTTTCTCGGCCTCGGCATTCAGCCGCCGCTGCCCTCCTGGGGCAACATGCTGACCAACGCGCAGGAACTGATCTGGGATGCCCCGGTGCTGGCGATCTACCCGGGCCTGCTGATCTTCCTGACGGTCATTGCCTTCAACTTCCTGGGCGACGGCCTGCAGGACGCGCTCGATCCCCGCGCCATTCACAAAAGGGAATGAGATGCGGTGTCCGGGCTTGACTGAGCCTACTTCCCGGCCATGGCCTGGGCCCGCACCGGAACGGATTTGGGCTTCCCGGCCGGGCGCTTCCTGACACGCGAACGGGGGAAGGTCAGCACCACGCGCGTTCCCTGACCGAGGTCGCTTTGAATGTCGACCTTTGCCTGGTGCTGCCGGGCGAGGCCATGAACGAGCGAGAGCCCAAGCCCGACTCCGGAGTTGTTGCTGGTCAGGGTCGAGCGTACCTGGGCGAAAGGCTCGCTGACACGCTTCAGGTCTTCCTTCGCGATGCCAATGCCGTCATCGGCGACTTCCAGCTTCAGCGCGCCGCTCGCGCGTTCGAGGCGCGCGCTGCAGGTGACTGTCCCCTCCTCGCCGGTGAATTTGATCGCATTGCCGATGAGATTGGTCAGGATCTGGCTGATAGCGCCCTTATCCGCCAGCACCAGTGGCAAGCGCGCGGGCACATCGCAAAGAAGCCGAACCCGCTTCTGCTTTGCTTCCTGCTCGAAGAACCTCAATACCCCCGCCATGCAATCCCCAAGATCGATCAGAGCCTCGCTGAGTTCAAGGCTACCTGACTCGACCTTCGAGAGGTCGAGAATGTGATTGATCATGCCGAGAAGGTGATTCGCGGCGCGGGAAATGTCTTGTCCATACTCGGTGTACTTATGGCTGCTGTGCGCACCATAAGCTTCCGAGGCGATAAGATCGGAAAACCCGATGATGGCGTTTAGCGGCGTGCGCAACTCATGGCTCATGTTCGCCAAAAAGCTGGATTTGGCGTGGCTTGCCTGCTCGGCCAGCCGACGCGCCGCGGCGGTCGAAGCCTCCAGCAAGACCTCGCTGGTAATGTCGAAATGTATGATCAGCGCGCCGATCTTGTCATTCTCCAACCCGGTTCCGCGAATGACACACTTGAACCAGCGTTTCTCGTTCGGCGCGTGGCAAGTATAACGAACCTCGGCTTGACTCACATGGCCGTCGAGGACCTGCCGCAGACTTTCGGCCGTCTGAGAGACAGTCCCCTCTTGTGCGCCAGGTTGTCCGCAAACCCCAAAGTAACTGCTGCCGACGCCAAAGCGGTCGTCCGTTGCGCCGTTTTCACGGCCGAACTGTCGCCAGCCCTCGTTGACGGCGATGATCTCTCCGTTCTTGTCGAGGACGGCGATCTGCGCCGGCGTGCTGTCGAGGATGGTACTGCGCAGCTCCACTTCCTCGGCCAGATCGCGACGGCTGCGTCGCAGCTTTGCATTGGCGCGGGCCAGCCTGGAGACGTCGTTGACGGTGAGAACGGCACCGACCGTGTGACTCTGAGCATCGACGCAGGGGTGGATCAAAAGGTCGAAGTACTTGTCGATCGTGCGGGCTCGAATCGCTTTCGATCTGGGACTGCCGCTCTTAATGACCTCGTGGACCAGAGCGCTCAGATCCGGCATCCGGAACTGGGGCCGCGCCTGCGGCAGGGGCTGGCCGATGCTCTGCTCGTCAACCCTGAACAGCCGCGCCGCGGCGGCATTGTAGCGTTGAATGCACAGATTCTTGTCGGTCACGATCACCGCGTTGGAGATGCTCTCGAGGATCGACACCTGAAACAGGTTCGCCTCGTTCAGAGCATCGGACTTCACCACAATCTCTTCATTGACCGTGGTGAGTTCCTCATTCGTCGACTGCAACTCCTCGTTAGAGGTCTCGAGCTCCTCATTGGTCGACTGCAGCTCTTCGTTCGAGGATTGCAGCTCTTCGTTCAGGGACTGCAGTTCCTCATTGGAGGTCTCCAACTCGCTGACCATGGTGTGAAGGTGCTCGCGCATGGCCAGCAGTTCGTGTTCGAGCTCCTTCACCTGGTCCGGCTTGTCTGTGACCTCCAGGTCCGCGCTTTCGTCCTCTTCGACAAGAGCGCGTACGGTCATAAACGCGATGAGGTTCAGTTCCTCATCCGTCTCTTCGTCGCGGTAGGGGTGAATGACGATCCTGAACTGCCATCGGTCGCCCTGGTGCTTGACCGTGTGGGGGCGGCTGCGCACCACGACATGCTCCCGGCGGCTGCGCAGCAGAAGCGCACGCAACTCAGCGCGCAGGCTTTCTTCCACCAGGCTGAAGACGTCGAACTGCGAGCTGCCGGTGGGCACCTGGAGGTAGGGTTTGATGGCGCCCGCTATATGGACGGGCCGGTCGTTGCCGTCGACAATCACCGTTGGCGGGCCGAACCGCTTGGCAATCGCTTCATGGGCCCGCGCCTCCCTGGACCGCGGGCGCTTGGCCAGCTGCTTGGCCTCGTGCACCTTGGGGCTGACCACCGGGGTAAAGGCGCTGGGCCTGAACGGCGAGGATTTGTGGCTGGCGGCGCGAAACACCTTGTTCGGGCGATCGACCAGTTCGAAGAGGTCGCCCAGATCCCCGATGGCCTCCGACCGCCCCAGCACCAGGAGGCAGCCGCTCTGTAAGGCATAGTGGAAGCGCTCGAGAATGCGGTGCTGCAGGTCAGGTGTGAAATAAATGAAGAGGTTGCGGCAGCTGATAAGATCGAGCTTCGAAAACGGCGGGTCTTCTATGATGTTGTGCCGGCTGAAAACGATCATGTCCCGGACGGCCTGCTTGACCGAGAATTCGCTTCCCGCGGGCGTGAAGTAGCGCCGAAGAATGGGACCGCTGATCTGCTCCGCCACCGAGGCGGGATAGACGCCGCGCCGGGCGATCGCCAGGGCTTCGCTGTCGAGATCGGTGGCGAAAATCTGGACTTTCAGATGCTTGTTCTGCTTGCGCAAGGTCTCGGCAAACAGAATCCCAACCGTATAGGCTTCCTCGCCGGTCGCGCAGCCGGGCACCCAGATTCTGAGGGAGTTCCGGCTTGACTTCGAGCGCACGAGATTGTCGACCGGCTCCGCCAATGCCTCCCAGACAGCCGGGTCGCGAAAAAACGACGTCACACCGATCAGCAGTTCACGGACCAGATGATCGATCTCCGCGGTGTCACGGTTCAAGACAGAGAGATAGGATTCAAGATCCGGGACATGCAGCAGCTTCATGCGCCGCGCGAGCCTGCGCAGGATCGTCGAAGAACGATAGTTGCTGAAATCGATGCTGGTGTGGGTACGGACAACGGCGCAGATCTCCAGATAGACATCGCTGGCGACCTCACGGTCCTGTCTCTGCAGAATGTCCTGGCGGTGGCCGCCGTGGAGGAGATCGGGAACGCGCCGCGCAATCTCCCCGGGCTTCAGCACCAGATCGACGCAACCCGTCGCGGTGGCGGCGTTTGGCATTCCGTTGTACTTGGCCGAGGAGTCCTGTGCGACGGTGACGCCTCCCGCGGCCCGGATTGCCTTGATGCCACGCGCGCCGTCTGACCCGGTGCCGGAGAGGACCACGCCGATCGCCCTCTCCTCACACTCAAGCGCAAGCGAGGCGAAAAGCAGATCGACAGAGGGCTGCGGCCCGGACTTGATCTTCGGCGTCCGCACCGTCAGCAAACCGTCCTGCAGTTCGACGTGGCGGTTCGGGGGTGTGATGTAGATGATGTCGGGGCGTGGCCGCTGGTTGCGCAGGATCTCCTTCACCTGCAGTTCGGTCTCGCGAGCCAGCAACTCCATAAGCATGCTGCGGTGACGCGGCGACAGATGCTGGGCCACCACGTAACAGGCGTTCGCGCCGGGTGTGAGTTCGGCGACGAACTCTCGCAGAGCCTCAAGCCCGCCAGCCGAAGCCCCGATGCCGACAATGGCAACCTCTCGACCGTTGCTCTGGTCCCTGACTATGGCTCGCCCCCGTCGCAGCCTCGGCACAACTCAAAGAGAATTCTACTCATATTGATATAATCAATACGGGCAAAATAGAGGGGTGTGAAAGAATTTCAACCCCTCTTTGCAAAACTGTGAAGGGTCTCTTCCATGACGCCCATGCAAAGCAGCCCCGTTCACTGCCTGACGAGTACGGCAGAAGTGAAGGTCATAGAGTCTATTTAAAGATGATCGAGCGATGTTTATACACGCTATACGTGTGGCAAGACTATCTTACCTTCGATGCTGCCAGCTCCGGCAGGCAGTGCGTCACACCGCCGGCGCGGCCACCGGGGCGCTGCAGACAAAGGTGACTGTCGCTGCGAGGCTGTCGCCCCCCGGGCCTTCGAGCTGGACGCGGCTGACGGTGCGCAGCCGCGGCGCCCGCTCCATGACCCGCAGGTGCCGAACCGTCAGCTTGCCCGCCATCATGGGCGCGGTGCCGACCGGCAGCGCCGTCTGGCGGAACCCCGCGAAGCGGAGATCGTCCGGCACCCCGGGCCCCGCCAGGTGCACCCCCTTCACGGTCTCGACGATGAGACTGAGCAGGTCTTCGAAGTCCAGAAGCCCGGCAAAAGCAAAGGTGCCGTTCAGGCCCGCCCCGCGCGGCCCCAGAGGCTCGAAGATCACATCGTGGCGGCCTTTCCGCCGCTCGGCCGGCTCGGCCAGCTCGGCGAAGCGCAGGACCACCGGGCCGCTGTCCCCAGACTGGGTGGCGAAGCGGGCCTCCCCGATCGGCTCCAACCCCTCCGGCGGCGGCGTGTCGCCCAGCAGGCAGAGCACCTGGTTCCGCGTTCTGCGTGTGAGAACCGCGGCCGTGAGGACCGCCTCCGGTCCCAGGATGCCGCGCGCAATTCTGGCAGCGCCGGAGATGATCTGCGTCTCGCCCACATAGGCCTCGCTGCCGTCGAGAAAAACGGGCAGGCGTCTCAGGGCGGGCGGCGTGCTGCGGCTGGCGGGATGCGCCAAGATGGTGGCCATGACTCGGTCTTCCGGTTGTTCCGGCGTTCTTGCTTGATGTCGCCGCGGCCCAGCCTGACGAAGGCATGGTTGCCGGGCATTTCCTCCGGACCTCCTTATACACAGGCGCCGGATGACCGATCTGTGACCGTTCTGGGGCAGAATCTAGGGGGCAGAACCTGGGGGGCAGACGCTTTCAGGCAGAAACTGGGGCAGTGATTTTGCGGGCGTCCTAGCGGGGATGGGATCGGTCGCCAAGCAATCCGGCGGCGAAGAGACCGGCCAGGAAGCCGCCGATGTGGGCCTTCCAGCCGATCTGGGCGCCGGCCAGGAAGTCGCCGAGACCGGTGACCCCGAAGACCAGGTTCAAGCCGATGAGCACGAAAACCAGGCTGAGGCCGGCGCGCCGCCGCAGCCCGCCGCGGTCCAGCAGCATGAAACGCGCCGCGGCGCCGGTCATGCCGTAGACCACGCCGGAAGCGCCGATCAGCAGGATCTCCCGCCCGCCGCGCAGGGCGAACTCGGCAAGCGCCCCCGCCGCCGCCGTCAGCACCACCAGCAGCAGGAAAGGCACAAGGCCGACCCGGCGCTCGACGAAGCTGCCGAAGGCCAGAAAGAAGCCGAGATTGAGCAGCAGATGGGTGGCATCGGCGTGCAGGAGCGCATAGGTGACGAGGGACGGCAAAGCGACGAGGGCCGGCAGGCCGCTCCCCTGCGGCCAGAAGGAGAAGGACTCGAAAGCCAGCGTGAGGACGAGCCAGTCCCCGCTCCGCCCCGGCAGGACAACCTGCAGCGCAAAGACGGCCAGAATGGCCAGGGTGAGCCACTTGGTCGCCGGCGGCAGGTTGAAAATCGGCTCCCGCCCGCCGGGCGGCGGAGCGGGCTGGCTGGGGTCGGGTTGCGGGGTCATGGCGGGCCGGCTGCGGTGGGGGAACGACTTCGAAGATGTGTGGACTCCTCCCCCTTAAGGCAAGGCGTCCCGCCGGACTCCAGCAACGGACCGCCGGTCGGTCGTGAGGCCCCTCACCCGTCCTTCGGCAGGGCCGATTCCACCAGGGTCGCCCAGTAGCTGGCGCCAACCACCGCGATGTCATCGTTGAAGTCGTAGTGCGGGTTGTGGACGGCGCAGCCGCCGGGCCCGCCCTCGGTGCCGTTGCCGAGCCAGATGTAGCAGCCGGGCCGAGCCTCCAGCATGTAGGCGAAGTCCTCCGAGCCCATCAGCGGCTCGGCGCCGACGCGCACGTTTTCCTGGCCCACCACCTTGGCGGCCACGGCGGCGGCGATGCCGGTCTCCGCCTCGCTGTTGACCAGCGCCGGATAGCGCCGCTCGTAGCGCAGGGTCATGCGCGCGCCCTGGGAGGCGCAGATCGCCTCGGCGATGCGGGCGATATCCTCCTCCACCTTGGCCTGGGTGTCCTTGCGGAAGGTGCGCACGGTGCCGCGGATCACCGCCGTCTCCGGGATCACGTTCCAGGTGTCGCCGGCATGGAACTGGGTAACGCTCAGGACCACGGAGTCGATGGGCTCGGTGCGGCGGCTGGCGATGGTCTGCAGGGCGGTGACGATCTGCGCGCCGGTGATCACCGGATCGATGCCCTGGTGCGGCATGGCGGCATGGGCGCCCTTGCCGGTGATGGCGATCTCGAAGATGTCGAAGGCCGCCATCGCCGGCCCGGCGCGCATGGCGACCTTGCCGACGGGCTCACCCGGCATGTTGTGCAGACCGTAGACGGCCTCCACCGGGAACTTGTCGAACAGCCCCTCCTCCACCATCACCCGGCCGCCGCCTTCGTTTTCCTCCGCCGGCTGGAAGATGAAGGCGACCCGGCCGTCGAAGTTGCGGGTCTCCGAGAGGTACTTGGCCGCACCCAGCAGCATCGCCGTATGGCCGTCGTGGCCGCAGGCATGCATCTTGCCGTCGTGGCGGGAGCGGTGATCGAAGTCGTTCAGTTCCTGGATGTGCAGGGCGTCCATGTCGGCGCGCAGGCCGATGGCCCGCCCGCTGGCGTTGCTGCGGCCATCGAGCAGACCGACGACGCCGGTGGTGGCGAGGCCGCGATGCACCTCGATACCGAACTCGGCCAGCTTCCCGGCCACGAAGTCGGAGGTACGCTGCTCCTCGAAGGCGGTTTCCGGATGGGCATGAAGATCGCGGCGCCAGCCTTTGATCTCCTCGTGGAACTCGGCGATACGGTTGATGACGGCCATAAGGGGCACTCCTCTTGGCTTCTTCTTCAGGCACGCGGTGCCTGGCTTCCGGCGACTTTACTCGTGTCTATCTGTTTGGGCAGCCGGCGTGGCTCCGCTTCCGGCAGGCGGTCCTCTTCGACGGCGTGGCAGGCAACCGCGCCGGCCGCCGTCGACAGCGGCTTCGGCGCCTCGCGTTTGCAGCGCTCGTTGGCGAAGGGGCAGCGCGGGTGGAAGTGGCAGCCGCTGGGCGGGGAGATCGGGCTGGGCACCTCGCCGGCCACCGGGATGCGGTGACGTCCGGTCATCTCCAGATCGGGAATGGCGTCCAGCAGCATGCGGGTATAGGGATGCTGCGGGCGCCGGAACAGCGCCCGTGCCTCGCCCCACTCCACCAGCCGGCCCAGGTACATCACCCCCACCATGTCGGAGATATGATAGACCACCGCCAGGTCGTGGCTGATGAAGAGATAGGTGAGGCCGAGGGCGCGCTGCAGGCGCTTCATCAGGTTCAGGATCTGCGCCTGCACCGAGACGTCCAGCGCGGAGGTCGGCTCGTCGCAGACCAGGAACTCCGGATTGCTGGCGAGCGCCCGGGCGATGGAGATGCGTTGGCGCTGGCCGCCGGAAAACTCATGCGGAAACTTTTCTCCATCAGCCGGGGCCAGGCCCACCTGCATCAGCAGCTGACCCACGCGCTGGGCGATCGCATGGCTGTCGCGCGAAAGGCCGTGGGCGCGGATCGGCTCGGCGATGATGTCGGCCACGCGCCAGCGCGGATTGAGGCTGGCATAGGGGTCTTGGAAGATCATCTGCAGACGCTTGCGCAACGGCGCGATCTCGGCCCGCGTCTTCAGGCCCGCCATATCGGTGCCGTCGAACTCGATCTTGCCGCGGGTCGGGTGATAGAGCCCGACCACAAGGCGGGCCACGGTGGACTTGCCGCAGCCGGACTCGCCCACCAAGCTGAAGGTCTTGCCGTGCGGAATCTCGAAGGAAACGCCGTCGACGGCCTTCAGGTAGACGCGCTTCTCCCCCTGCAGGATACGGTTCAGCAGCGGCGGCGACACATCGAAGGTCTTGGCGAGATCGGTGACGGCAACCAGCGCCTCACCGCGGTTCTCCTGCACCGCCTCAGCCATGGGTTCCGCTCCGCCCCGCGGCAGCTTCGTCGAACAGCCAGCAGGCCGCCTGGGTGGCGCCGACCGGCTGCAGGTCCGGGCGCTCCCGCCGGCAACGGTCGAAGGCCCGCGGGCAGCGCGGGTTGAAGGCGCAGCCCTGAGGGATGGCGTTCAGCCGCGGCATGGCGCCGTCGATCTGGGCCAGATCCTCGACATCGTGGCCGACCAGCGGGATCGAGCCCATCAGCCCGGCCGTGTAGGGGTGCTGGGCGCGCAGCACCACGTCGGCCACCGGCCCGATCTCGACGATGCGCCCGGCATACATCACCGCCACCCGGTCCGCGGTCTCGGCGATCACCCCCATGTCATGGGTCACCAGCATCACCGCCGCACCGTGTTCGCGGCAGAGGCGCTTCAGCAGCGCGATGATCTGCGCCTGGATCGAAACGTCCAGCGCCGTTGTCGGCTCGTCGGCGATGATGAGCCGCGGATTGATGCAGAGCGCCAGGGCGATCACCACCCGCTGGCGCATACCGCCGGAGAACTGATGGGGGTAGTGGTCGATGCGCTCGGCGGCGGCGGGAATGCCGACTTCCTGCAGCAGGTCGATGGCCCGCTGGCGTGCCGCCTTCTCGCCCAGGTCGGTGTGGGTCAGGATCGTCTCCGTCAACTGGCGCCCGACCGTGTAGAGCGGGTTGAGGGAGGTCAGCGGGTCCTGGAAGACCATGCCGATCTCCCGCCCGCGGATGCGGCGCATCTGCTCGTAGGGCAGGGTGTCGACGCGCCGGCCGTCGAGATGGATCGTGCCGCCGGCAATGTGGCAGGGCGGCTCGAGCAGGCCGATGACGGCGGAGCCGGTGAGCGACTTGCCGGCGCCGGACTCGCCCACCACCCCCAGCACCTCGCCCTCGCTGATGTGAAAGGAGACGCCGTCGACGGCCACCAGGGTGCCGCGGCGGTTGGGAATCTCGATGCGCAGGTTTTCGACCCGCAGCAGCGGCTGGTTGGAGGGACGAAGCTCTCGGGCGGGGTCGCTCATGACGGCGTCAGCGCAGCTTCGGGTTCAGGGCGTCGCGCAGCCAGTCGCCCAGAAGGTTGACCGCCAGCACCAGGATCGCCAGGGCGGCACCGGGGAAGATGGTGATCCACCACTCGCCGGAGAACAGGAAGTCGTTGCCGACGCGGATCAGGGTGCCGAGCGACGGCGAGGTCAGGGGCACACCGACGCCGAGAAAGGAGAGCGTCGCCTCGGTGATCACGGCGATGGCCAGGTTGATGGTGGCGATCACCAGCACCGGCCCCATGACGTTGGGCAGCACATGGCGGATCATGATCAGGACCGGCGGGATGCCGATCACGCGGGCGGCCTGCACATACTCCTTGTTGCGTTCCACCATGGCCGAGCCGCGCACGGTGCGGGCGTACTGCACCCAGAACGACAGGCCGATGGCCAGCACCAGGACGTAGAACCAGACCTCGCTGTGGAAATCGCGCGGCAGCACGGCGCGGGCCAGCCCGTCGATCAGCAGCGCGATGAGGATCGCCGGAAAGGTGAGCTGCACGTCGGCGATGCGCATGATGATGGCATCCACCGTGCCGCCGAAGTAGCCGCTGACGAGGCCGAGGGTGATCCCCAGAACCATGGCGAAGAGCACGGAGGCGAAGCCGACGCCGAGCGAAATGCGCGAGCCGTAGATGATGGTGGAGAGGATGCCGCGCCCCTGATCGTCCGTGCCCAGCAGGAAGCGAGGATCCCCCTCCGCGCTCCAGACCGGCGGGATAAAGGAGTCCAGCAGGTCGATGGAGGCGAGGTCGAAGGGATCGTGCGGGGCCACCAGGGGCGCAAAGGCTGCGGAGACGACAAAGAGCAGAGTGATCGCCGCCGAGACCATCACCACGGGCGAGCAGGTGAAGGAGTACCAGATGTCGCCGTCGAAGAAGCGCTTCAGCGCATCGACGAAGCGCGTCCCTACGCCCGCCTCCACCGCAATCGGCTTGTCCTGCCCGACGGCCACGGCTGCCCTCCTACTGATGCCCGCCGGCCACGGCCTTGTCGGCACGCAGGCGCGGGTCCACCACGTAGTACAGCAGGTCGACGATCAGATTTATGACCACGAAGAAGAATCCGATCATGATCAGGTAGGAGGCCATGACCGGTATGTCGACCTCGTTGATCGCCTGGATGAACAGCAGGCCCATGCCCGGCCACTGGAAGACCTGCTCGGTGATCAGCGCAAAGGCGATGATGGAGCCGAGCTGCAGGCCGGTGATGGTGATCACCGGCACCAGTGTGTTCTTCAGGGCATGGCCGAAGTTCACCGCACGGTTGGTGAGGCCGCGGGCGCGGGCAAACTTGATGTAGTCGGTGCGCAGCACCTCCAGCATTTCCGAGCGCACGAGACGCATGATCAACGTCATCTGAAAGAGCGCCAGGGTTATGGACGGCAGGATCAGGGCCAGGAGGCCGGACTGGGTGAGAAAACCGGTGCTCCACCAGCCGACCTGCGTGGTCTCGCCGCGCCCGAAGGTGGGCAGCTGCGGCAGCAGGGAGAAGCCGATGGCCTGGTTGATGTCCTGCGACATCACCCCGAAGACCAGGATCAGCAGGATGCCGATAAGAAAGGTGGGCAGGGAAATGCCGATCAGGGACACGGTCAGAAAGACCTGTGAAAGGAACCCGCGGCGGTGCAGCCCGGTATAGACGCCCATCGGCACACCGATAAAGAGTGCCAGGACCGCCGCCACGAAGGAAAGCTCCAGCGTCGCCGGCATGCGCTCGGCAATGAGCTCCGAGACCGGGCGGCGGTGGCGGTAGGAAAGGCCGAAGTCACCCTGGACCGCGTTCACCAGGAAGCGCCCGTACTGCACGAAAAAGGGATCGTCCAGGCCGAGGCGCTCGCGCAGCTCCTGGCGCTGCTCCAGGGTCGTGTCCTGGCCCACCATGTTGTTGATCGGATCGCCGACGTAGGTGAACAGCGAGAAGGCGATAAAGCCGACCGCCAGCATCACCAGAATGGACTGCAAGAGTCGTCGAACGATGAAGGCGATCATAAGGCCACGAACCCTGCGCAGGGGGGCCCGGACCGCTCAGCCCGGGCCCCGGACGTCGATGTACCTTACTTCACCGTGACATACTGCAGGTGAAAGACGTTGTCCGCCCTCTGCGCGACCGTCGCGTCGTCGCTGACGCCCCAGGACAGCGGCTGCTGGTGCAGCGGAATGTGGCCGACATCCTCGGCGTGGATCTTGAAGGCCTCGTTGATCAGGGTCTGGCGCTTTTCCTGATCGGTCTCGGTCTGGATCATGTCGGCCAGCGCGGTCACCCGCTCATTGCAGTAGCCGCCGAGGTTGAAGGCGCCCTTGCCGTCCTCACGGCAGGACATCAGCGTCGAGATCGGATTGTGCGAGTCGAAGGTGGAGGGCGTCCAGCCCAGCAGATAGAAGCTGGTGTCGTAGTCGTTCTGCGCCAGCACCTTACCGAAGTACTTCGACTTGGTCTGCGCCAGCAGATCCACTTTCACACCGATCCGCGCCAGCATCGAGGCAACCGCCTGGCAGATGCGCTCGTCGTTGACGTAGCGGTCGTTGGGGCAGTCCATGGTGACCTCGAAGCCGTCCGGGTAGCCGGCGTCAGCCATCAGGGCCTTGGCAGCCTCCACGTCAAGCGGCAGACGCTCGTTGAGCGCGGCGTTGTAGCCGTTGATCTGCGGCGCCACCATCAGGTTGGACGGCGTGGCCGCCCCGCGCATCACCTTCTTGCGGATCGCTTCGATGTCGATGGACTGATAGAAGGCCTGGCGCACGCGCTGATCCTTGAAGGGGTTCTCGCCCTTGATATTGGAATAGAGCAGCTCGTCGCGGTCCTGATCGAAGCCCAGGAAGATGGTCCGCGCCTCCGGGCCGGTGAGCGGGCTGACGCCGTTGGCATCCTCCAGCCGCTTCCAGTCCTGCACCGGGATCGGATAGGCCATATGGACATCGCCGGAGATCAGCGCGGCGACGCGCGTCGCATCCTGGCTGATCGGCGTAAAGACCGCCTCGGTGATGTTGCTGTCGTTCTGGCCCCACCAGTTGGGGTTGGGGACCAAGACCGTGCGGACGTCGGGCTGCCGCTCCTTCACCATGTAGGGACCGGTGCCGTTGGCGTTGATGTTGGCGTGGTTGCCCTGGTCGTCGCCCCTGACGTTGGTGGCCTCGGTGGTGTTGTGCTCCTCGGCCCACTCCCGGTCCATGATGTAGAAGATTTCGAGTTGCAGCGGCAGGATCGGATTGGGCTGCGGCGTCACGATATCGACGGTGAAGTCGTCAACCTTGACCGCGTCCTTGATCAGACCGGCGACCACCTTGATGTCCGAGCCTTCGCTGCGGATACGCTCGACCGAGAAGATCACGTCGTCTGCGTTGAAGGTGTTTCCGTTCTGAAACTTCACGCCCTTGCGCAGGGTGAAGCGCCAGGTATCGGGCTTCACGTTCTCCCAGGAGGTTGCCAGCGCCGGCACCAGTTCAAGATCCGGCGTGCGGGTGACCAGTCCCTCGTAGACGTTGGCCTGAAACCCAAGTGTCATGGTTTCAAAGAGACCATGAGGATCCATGGTCTGAACGTCGCCCTGAAAGGCCCACTTGAAGGTTTTCGCTTCGGCCGCCCCGCCGCCGATCGCAAGCGCCATGCCCGCTGCGGCCGCGAGCAGGCCGGTCCGCAGAGTCTTTCGTCGCTGCATCTTCATTGTTGTCTCCCTTGTCGGCTTCCCTGTCTGTCCACACCTGCAGGCTGGCGAAGGACGATGGCGATCACCGGAAAATGCAGGCGTTTTGTGCTTGTCCGCGCCGGTTACCCTAGTACGAGGCGGCCTGCCTTAACAAGCTGATTGGAGGAAGAACAGCCATGGACTGCAGCCTCTCTCCGGCGGCACTCACAGCCCGTCGCGCTTCACGAAGTCGCCGTCCTTCATGATGACCGGAATGCGCGCGCCCTGGTCGCCCAGAACACCCAGATCGGCCAGCGGATCGCCGTCCACAACGAGGAGGTCGGCCAAAGCGCCGGGGGCGACAACCCCCAGTTCGCCCTCCGCGTTCATCATGGCGGCATTGACCGAGGTGGCGGAGCGCAGCACCTCCGCCGGTGACAGCACCTCCGCCCGGATCGTGAATTCCTCGCTCTGGTGTGCCTGCATGGCGCCCAGAAGGTCGGTGCCGAAGCCCATCCGGACGCCGGCGGACTTGAGAATCTCGAGGGAGGTGAGGCCGGCGGCGCGCACCGCCTTCAGCTTCTCCTGGCTGACCGCCGGCAGACCCAGTTCGGGGCCGAAACGGTGCAGCGCGTCGTAGGTCACCAGGGTCGGCACCACGTAGGCGCCTTCCGCCGCGCAGAGCGCCGCTGTCGGCTCGTCGATCAGGTTGGCATGCTCGATGGAGCGCACGCCGAACTGCACGCAGCGGGAAATCGCCTCCGGCGTATAGGCATGGGCCATGACATAGGTCCGCCAGGAGGCGGCCTCCCAGACGATGGCCCGGATCTCCTCCTCGGAGTATTGCAGGTTCCAGATCGGATCGCTGGGCGAGGCCACCCCGCCGGAGGCCATGATCTTGATCTGGGTCGCGCCTTTGCGCAGCTCCTCGCGCGCCGCCTGGCGCACCGCCGGGACGCCGTCGGCAATGACCCCGAAGACATGGCTGCCCTGGCCGCAGAAGCAGAAGGCGCTGTGGTCCTCCAGGGCACGAAAGTCGGCGTGCCCGCCGGTCTGGGTCAGCGCCCTGCCGGAGTAGAACAACCGCGGCCCCTTGATGAGCCCCGCCTTGATGGCCAGCGCCAGGCCGTAGTCGGCCCCGCCGGCGTCGCGCAGCGAGGTGAAGCCGCGGGCCAGCGCCGCCTCGAGCAGCTGGCGCGCATGCTGGGCCAGCAGCGAGCGGGGCATGGCCTCCATCTTCGCGAAGTCCGGGTCGGCGGCCATGGCGTGGAAATGCGCGTCGATCAGGCCCGGCATCAACGTCCGTCCGCCGAGGTCGAGGACCTCTACCCCCTCCGCGGTGATCGGCCTGTCGGAGACCTCCTTGATGACCGAGCCTTCGACCAGAACGTGATGATCGTCCAGCATTTCGCCGGAAAGGCTGTCGAACAGCCGGCCATTGCGGAACAGGACCTGTCCCATAGTCTCGCCCTCCCCGCGGCCGGCCTGCGCACCCGAACTCACGCCATGGCCGATCCGCTCTCACTGAAGGCGCTTATGCTAGGGGCTTGTCCGACGGGTGGCAATCAGCCCCCACGCCGAAGCTCGCGCAGCGCCTCGCGGGCCAGCGGCTCGGCTTCCGCCCAGCCCATGCCGGGTTTGAGGCGTGCATCGTAAAGCATCCGGATCAACAGGCGGTCGCGCGCCGTCAGGGCGACCTGGCGACCGGAGTCGCTGAACACAGAGTCGGCCGTCGGCGCCAGATCGTTCATCGCGCCCAGGATCTGGGTCACCTCCTGCACCAGGCATCCCTCTATGGTGCGCGCGCCACGGTCGGCGCGGATGAAGGCAACGGCGAAGTCGATGCTGCGGCCGCTGGGCCAGCCGCCCCAGAGAAAGCCGAAGCAGTTCGCCGAGCGTTCCATCTCCGCCAGCAGCGCTTCATAGCTGGCCCGGTCGGCGATCTTGTGAGCGAACAGCCCAACGTGCCGGCGGGCCGCAGCAAAGGGATCGGCGGCGAGGAAGATCAGGAGGTTGGCTCGGGAGGCCGGCGCCGAAGAAATCTCCAGCCCGGTGAGCCCGGCCAGATCCTCCAGATGCGCCTCCGCAAGGCGGCGAAAGGACGGCGGGACCGGCGCGCGCAGGTCTTCGGAGTCGCCGTCCACCAGGGCAGCGCGGACCGGGATCGTCCACTTGGCCAGGTGGTCGCGGCGCGGCCGCAGGCGCCCGTCATTGCCCAGCACCGGGCGTTCGGTCTGAAAGGCCAGACTGCGGAAGTCCCGCAACAGGGCCTCGTCCTCGGCATCGGGCGGCGGTGGTGCAGTACAGCCGGCAAGCAGGGTCAGGACGAAGACTGTCAGGAGAAGGCAGGAGAGGTGCAGGGTGCGCCTGATTGGCAGGGCTTCCGACTTTGCACAGGTCCGGCGGCACGAAGCTGCTATGATATCAGGCACTGCGCTGCTCCCGATACGCCAGTCGTAAACATTGCCAATTCCCCGCCGCGCTTCAGATTAACCCGAGGGGTTTGGCGAACACGCCCGGCGCCGCCGGAAAAGGCCCTTCCACAGGGATGGCCTGACCTGGCGATCGGGTACAGGTGCGCCACCACGACAAGGGAGATCTGCTGCCCGCATGTATGCTTTCTTTGAGCGCCTCTTCAACCCTCTCGCACCGGCGGCGATCGAGCGTCCGCCGACCCTGACCCGTGACTTCTTCATCCACTTCCTGTCACCGGTCAAGGGTCTGCTGCTGGCCACCCTGCTGATCTCCGGGGTCGCGGCGGCGGCCGAGATTGCGCTCTATGCCTTTCTCGGCATGCTGGTCGACTGGCTGACCACCGGCACCCCGAGCACCTTCCTGCAGGATCACGGCTGGGGTCTCGCCGGCATGGCGGTGGTGGCGGTGCTGCTGCGTCCCATTGCCACCCTGGTCTCGCGCGGCCTCATCAACCTCAGCCTGGCGCCCGGCCTCACCAACCGGGTGCGCTGGCTGAACCACCGCTATGTGCTGCGGCAGAGCCTGGCCTATTTCCAGAACGATTTCGCCGGGCGGATCGCGCAAAAGGTGTTGCAGACAGGCCACGCCGTGCGGGAAGCGGTGATCAACGTCCTCGACGGCGTCTGGTTCCTGCTGATTTATCTGATCGGCACCCTCTTCCTCTTTGCCGGGATCGACTGGCGCCTGCTGCTGCCGGTGCTGGCATGGACCCTGGCTTATGCTGCGGTGATCTACTTCATGGTGCCGCCGGTGCGGCGCAAGTCCTCGGCCCTCTCCGAAGCGAACTCCGCCCTCACCGGGCGCATCGTCGACAGCTATACGAACATTCAGTCGGTCAAGCTATTCGCCGACAGCGAGCGCGAGGACGCCTTCGTCGCCGAAGTCGTGGACCGCCACACCCTGGCACTCCGTCGGCTGATGCGCTCGGTCGTCGGCATGACCATCACCTTGACGATACTGAATACGGCCCTCATCGTCCTGGTGTCGGGGCTCGCCATCGCGCTTTGGATGCAGGAGAGCATCTCCACCGGCGCCATCGCGGTTGCCATCAGCCTGATCATCCGCCTGACCCAGATGTCCGGCTGGATTCTGCGCACCGTCACCAGCCTGTTCGAGAACATCGGCACCGTGCAGAACGGCATCGAGACCATCTCCCAGGCCTATTCGGTCGCCGACCCGCCGGCCGCCAAGACCCTGACCGTCAACGACGGCGAGGTGCGCTTCGACGGCATCCGCTTCCACTACGGCAAGGAAGACGGGGTGATCGAGGACCTCAGCCTGACCGTGCGGGCGGGCGAAAAAGTCGGCATCGTCGGCCGGTCCGGCGCCGGCAAGTCCACCCTGGTCAACCTGCTGCTGCGCTTCTACGACCTGGAGGGCGGACGCATCCTGATCGACGGCCAGGATATCGCGGAGGTTTCGCAGCACAGCCTGCGCAGCCAGATCGCCATGGTGACCCAGGACACGGCGCTGCTGCACCGCTCCATCCGCGACAACATTCTCTACGGCCGGCCGGAGGCCAGCGAGGCCGAGATGCGCCGCGCCGCCGACCTGGCCGAGGCCCTGCCCTTCATTCCCGACCTGGAGGACATGCAGGGGCGCCGCGGCTTCGAGGCCCATGTCGGCGAACGCGGCGTCAAGCTGTCGGGCGGCCAGCGCCAGCGCGTTGCCATCGCCCGGGTGATCCTGAAGGACGCGCCGATCCTGGTGCTGGACGAAGCGACC
The DNA here is from genome assembly GCA_001657395.1 of Rhodospirillales bacterium BBD 1991-14. GTDB lineage: Bacteria > Pseudomonadota > Alphaproteobacteria > Kiloniellales > Kiloniellaceae > Pelagibius. The sequence continues at coordinate 236,326 of LYSY01000003.1, forward strand.
TCGGCGCTCGACTCCGAGGTCGAGGCGGCGATCCAGAGCCAGCTCAAGAACCTGATGGCCGGCAAGACCGTGATCGCCATCGCCCACCGTCTCTCCACCATCGCCTCCCTCGACCGGCTGGTGGTGATGGACCAGGGCCACATCGTCGAGCAGGGCAGCCACGCCGAGCTGCTGCGCCGCGGCGGGCTCTACGCCCAGCTCTGGGAGCGTCAGTCCGGCGGTTTCCTCGGCCTCGACGCGGAGCGCAAGGCTTCGTGAGCCTGGCGGGCTGAGCCATGGCCCAGGTGCTTCTCATCCTGGCGCATCCGCTGGAGGACAGCTTCTGCGCCGCCATCGCCGCACGCGCCGCAGCAGCCCTCGAAGCCGGAGGCGATGGCGTCGACGTGCTCGATCTCTACCGCGAGGACTTCGATCCGCACCTCAGCCGGAGCGAACGCCTCCGTTACTACACAGACCGGCCGGATCATTCCGCGGTGGCGGATCAGATCCGGCGCCTGCAGGCAGCCGACAAGGTGGTGCTGGTGTTCCCCCAGTGGTGGTTCAACATGCCGGCTGTTCTGAAGGGCTACTTCGACCGCGTGTTCCAGCCCGGCGTCGCTTTCGACCATACCCCGGGCTACGGGCAGATCCGTCCGCGTCTGACGTCGCTGCAGGCGGTTCTGGCCGTCTCCACCCTGGGCTCCGCCCGCTGGGTGAGCGCGCTCTTCATGGGCTATCCCGTCGACCGGCAACTGCGCCGCGGGATCGTCAGGGCCTGCGCACCGCAGGCCCGCTTCCGCATGCTGACCTGCTACGACACGGAAAAGATCGACGCCGCACGGCGGGAACGCTTTCTGAAGCGGGTCGAGAGAACCGCTGCGACGCTCTGAGGCGCACACGGTAAGCCTGCGCAAGAGGGCTGAAGAGTAAGGGACATCAAAGAATTGGCAGCCGGCCATACGGGAGAGTAGGCTGCCCCGGTCCCTTCAATGGGCCGGGGGCCTCGGCCCTGGCGGGACCGTTGCCCTTTGGAGAGAGCCCTTTTCTGGAGAACAGCATGAGCGACCGCTCGAACTCGGCCGTCGACCGGGACATCGCCTACCACCTTCATCCCTATACCAATGCCCGCAAGAACGAGAGCGAAGGCTCGCTGATCATCGACCGCGGCGAGGGCGTCTATGTCATCGACAGCCAGGGCAACCGCTACCTGGAGGCCATGGCCGGCCTCTGGTGTGCCGGGCTGGGCTTCAGCGAGGAGCGGCTCGTCAAGGTGGCCAGCGATCAACTGGCCCGCCTGCCCTACTACCACTCCTTCGCCCAGAAAACCGCCGGTCCGGCGGTCGATCTGGCCGAGAAGCTGGTCGGGATGACACCGCCGCAGTTGACCAAGGTCTTCTTCGCCAACTCCGGCTCGGAGGCCAACGACAGCGCCATCAAGATGGTCTGGTACTACAACAACGCGCTCGGCCGGCCGCAGAAGAAGAAGATCATCAGCCGCGTGAAGGGCTATCACGGGGTCACCATCGCCGCGGCCAGCCTGACGGCGATGCCCTACGTGCAGGCCGGCTTCGACCTGCCGATCGCCAACATCATTCATACCGGCGCGCCGCACCACTACCGTTTCGCCCGGGACGGGGAGAGCGAGGACGCCTTCACCGACCGCCTGGCCCGCGAGTTGGAGGAGCTGATCCTGCAGGAGGGCCCGGAGACCATCGCCGCCTTCATCGGCGAGCCCCTGCAGGGGGCCGGCGGGGTTGTCGTGCCGCCGGAGGGCTACTGGGCCAAGATCCAGGCAGTGCTGAAGAAGTACGACGTGCTGTTGATTGCCGACGAGGTCATCTGCGGCTTCGGGCGCACCGGGCGGATGTTCGGCAGCGAAACCTTCGGGCTGGAGCCGGACATCATGACCTGCGCCAAGCAGCTCAGCAGCGCCTACGTTCCGATCTCAGCGGTGCTGATCTCCGACCCGATCTACCAGGCCATCGCCGACAGCTCGGCGAAGCTCGGGTCCTTCGGCCATGGCTACACCTATGGCGCCCATCCCGTTGCCGCCGCCGTTGCCCTGGAAACCCTGAAGATCTACGAGGAGCGGCGGATCGTCGAGCATGTCCAGGCCATGGCGCCGCGGCTGCAGGACGGCCTCCGGCGCTTCGCGGCCAGCCCCATCGTGGGGGAGGTCCGCGGCATCGGCCTGATCGCGGCGGCAGAACTGGTTGCCGACAAGGCCGCCGGGACCCCCTTCGACCCGCTCGGCAAGGTCGGCGCCTACTTCGCTGCCCGTGCCCAGGCACAGGGCGTCCTATTCCGCAACCTTGGCGATACCATCGCGGTCTGTCCGCCGATGATCATCACCGAAGCGGAGATCGACCGTTTGCTGGAAGGCTTCGGCGCCGCCCTGGCGGAAACCGAGGCCTGGGTCGCCGCCGAGGGTCTGGCAGCGGTGGCCTAGGGCTGTCTCGCGGGTCGCCTTCGGGGCAGCTCCTCAGGTCCGGCGAAATGCCCGCGCGGCCAACAAAACCGCCGGTTATGCGGCGAATTGACACCCTGTTCACAAAGCTTTGTCATTATCGAGCAGATTGAGCTATGACCGGCATCGCCGGGATTGCTAGAGTTGCAGCAAAGCAGGCCGTCAGGCGCAAACGCCAGGATTGACGGACATCAAAGCCCACTAAAGCGGCAGCGCTAGACTTGCCGCCGAAGAGGGACAAAATACCTGCACAGATGGATTGAGAGACATCACGCGCATGGACTTCGAGCGGTTTTTTGCTGAGGAAATGGCCGGCCTGAAAGCAGAGGGCCGCTATCGGATCTTCGCCGATCTTGAACGCAGGATGGGGAACTTTCCCCGCGCCGACTTTCACGGGCCCAGAGGCGTCGAGGCGGTCACCGTCTGGTGCTCCAACGACTACCTGGGCATGGGCCAGCATCCGGACGTGATCGCGGCCATGCACGAGGCGATCGAGCGCTGCGGCGCCGGCGCCGGCGGGACCCGCAATATCTCCGGCACCAATCACTACCACGTCCTGCTGGAGCGCGAACTCGCCGCGCTGCATGGCAAGGAAGCCGCGCTGCTGTTCACCTCCGGCTATGTCTCCAACTGGGCGGCGCTGGGCACCCTGGCGAGCCGGCTGCCCAACTGCACCGTCTTCTCCGACGCCTTGAACCATGCCTCCATGATCGAGGGCATCCGCCAGAGCCGGGCGAAAAAGGCGATCTTCCGGCACAACGACCCGGAAGACCTGAACCGCAAGCTCTCCGAGGCCGATCCCGACGGAGCCAAGCTGGTGGCCTTCGAGTCCGTTTACTCGATGGACGGAGATATCGCGCCGATCGCCGAGATCTGCGACGTGGCGGAGCGCCATGGCGCCATGACCTACCTGGACGAGGTCCACGCCGTCGGCCTCTACGGCGATCAGGGCGGCGGCATCGCCCAGCGCGAGGGCGTCGCCGACCGGGTGACGGTGATCGAAGGCACCCTGGGCAAGGCGTTCGGCGTGATGGGCGGCTACATCACCGCTTCCGCCAATCTGACCGATTTCGTGCGCAGCTTCGCCTCCGGCTTTATCTTCACCACCTCCCTGCCGCCGGCGATTGCCGCCGGAGCGCTCGCCAGCGTGTCACATCTGCGCCGCAGCCAGGCGGAGCGGACAGCCCATCAGGAGCGCGCCGCCACCCTGAAGCGGCGCCTCACGGAGGCCGGCCTGCCCGTCATGCCCTCCGAAAGCCACATCGTGCCCCTGCTGGTCGGCGATCCCGTCGCCTGCCGCGCGGTCACCGACCGCCTGATGGCGGACTACGGCATCTACGTGCAGCCGATCAACTATCCGACCGTGCCGCGCGGAACCGAGCGGCTGCGCCTCACCCCCTCGCCGCTGCACAACGACGCCGATCTCGACCACCTGGTGATGGCCTTGGGCGAGATCTGGCAGGCCATGGACCTGCGCCGCGCCGCCTGAACGCCCCCGGCGTGCGTTGACCGGGCTTCGTTACGCCGCCCCCCAAAAACGTCGCAGCCCCGCTTCTTGCCAAGCTGCCCGCGAGGCATCTCGTGGTGCGTCACTCTGGGTTCAGGCTGGGTTCGGGCTGGGTTCGGGCTGGGTTCGGGCTGGGTTCGGGTTAACCCTTGGGCACAAATAAGTCACGGGCCGGGGATTGCCCGGAACCGCGCAAAAAGGCAAAGCTATCAAAAGCTTCGTGGGGGGAACTGCCATGCCTGACTGCAGAAAGACCACGGCTCGTTTCGGCCTGACGGGGGCCGCGCTCCTGGCCGGCCTGCTGGCACAGACGCCACTTCCAGCCTTGGCCCAGAACGAGACCCAAACCAACGAGACCCAACCCAACGAGACCCAAACCAATGAGGTCGAGGCCCAGGCCCAGAACCAGGCCCAGAGCGAGACGCCGGCTCCCGAGCAGCCTGCGCAGGCGGTCGAACGGCTGGTGGTGGTGTCCTGGGGGCGCAGCTACGGGCGCGGCCAGGAAGAGGCGATCTACAAGCCCTTCACGGAGGCGACCGGCCAGCCGATCCTGCGCCAGGACTATCGCGGCGGCATGCAGCAGATCCGCGCCCAGGTGGAGAGTGGTGAAGTCTACTGGGACGTCGTGGACATCGAACCTGCGACGGCGGACAGAGGCTGCGAGGAGGGCCTTTTCGAGCCGCTGCCGCTGCTGCTGCCGCCGGCGCCCGACGGTGCCTCCGCCGCGGAGGACTTTCTGCCGGGCACACTGCACCCCTGCGCCGTGGGGTCGATTGTCTGGTCCCTGGTCGTCGCCTTCGACAGCGATCAAGCAGGCGAAAACCAGCCGGACCGCATGGCCGATCTCTTCAACCTCAATGACTTCCCGGGCCGGCGCGGCCTGCGCAAGACCCCCAAGGGCAACCTGGAATGGGCGCTGATCGCCGATGGCGTGGCCCCGGAAGCGGTTTACATGGAGCTGGCCACGGAGGAAGGCGTAGAGCGGGCTTTCGCCAAGCTGGATACCATCAAGGACCAGATCGTCTGGTGGGAGGACGGCGAAGAGCCTGGCCAGCTTCTCGCGCGCGAAGCGGTGCTGATGACGTCGGTCTACAACAGCCGCATCTTCCGCGATGTGGCCATCGAGCAGGAACCCTACACCGTGATCTGGGACAACCAGATCTGGGACGTCGATCTCTGGGCGGTGCCCAAGGGCGCCCGCAACAAAGAGCAGGCGCTGGAGTTCATCCGCTTTGCCACCAGCACCGAGCCTCTGGCGGAGATCACCAAATGGCTGCCCTACGGCCCGGCCCGGCGGTCGTCCAATGCACTGGTGGGCCCGACCATCATCGCCGCGGACGTCGACATTGCACCCTTCCTGCCGACCCATCCGGATAACTTCTCCACGGCGCTCAGAAGCAGCGCCTCGTTCTGGAGCGAAAACGGTGCCGCACTGGTGGAACGCTTTAACGCCTGGCTGCAGGAACCCTCGGGCTAGGGTCTCGGTCTGCCGGACGGCAGGGCACCGGGAAAACGGCCCGGAAGACCGCCCGAGTGCCTTTGCGTCAGATGAAGGACGGTTTATTGCGAATCATTCTCAAAAACGTGGACAGCGCAGGGTAGAAGCGCTATATTGCTGTTAACGGACTGGATTGATCCGGTCGGGTAGGCTTGGACGAGCCACCCAGCCGATTTCCGAAAGGGCCACGGCGCCATGTACCGCGACAATACGCTGATCCCGAGCGAGGCTGTTCGCCTGCTGGCTCTGGGCATCCTGGCCGGCCGGCCGATGCCTTATGCCCGGTTGGCGAAAGAGGTGCGGCACTTCACCGGACGCATTGTCGGCCCCTCGCTCGACCTCGTCGGGGCTCCCCTCGAGGTCCTGAAGGTGGAAGGGCTGGTCGCCCCGGCGGACTCCGGCGCCAAGGGCGAGGACGCGGTGCTGACGGTCACCGAGCTGGGCCGCAGCGAGATGCGGCGGCTGCTGGCGTCGAACGTGCGCCCGCAGGTCAGCGACATCAACAAGCTGATCATTGCCTTGAAGATGCGCTTCCTGCACTTCCTCGACGTCGAAGACCAGAGGGTGCAGGCAGAGCTTCTGCACGACATCAGCGAACGCGAGCTGGCGCGCCTGACCGACCTGCGCGGCCATCATGGCCAGGAGGACGGATACCTGCCCGAGTGGCTGGATCTGGAAATCGCCCAGACCCAGGCCCGGCACGACTGGATCGGCAGGCTGCGCGACCGCCTCGCCTAGGGCAAATCCAAACGGTTTGGGGTCAGGAACCGTCGCCGTCCAGGGCGCGCGAAGGAACGGCCGCACTCGTTTTCTCAAAGCGCGGCAACGCATCATCGACAGGGACCCAGGAAAGCTGGCGCAGGGTCCAGACGTGATCGTCCGCGCGCACGCGCTCCGGGTCATCGAGACTTCCGAGGGAGACCTGCACACGGTCGTCCAGGACGGCTTCATGCATGGTCAGCGTGCTGCCGCAGCGCGCGCAGAAGCCGCGCTCGGCCTGGGACGAGGAGCGGTAGCGGGTGGGTTCGCCCGCGGTCCACACAAAGTCAGCGATGGGAAAATGCACGTGGGTCAGAAAGGCCGCGCCGGAGGCCCGCCGGCACATCGCGCAGTGGCAGTGCACGGCGCGGATCGGATCGGCCGTCGCCCGGTAGCGGACGGTCCCGCAAAGACATCCTCCGGTCCATTCCATGGCATGGTCCCATACTGGTCGGGCGCTTTCACCCAGGGAGCATAGCCGGGCAGCGCCAGCGGTGAAACGGACTTCAGCTCTGTGGCGGGATTTCACGGGCAAAGCGGTCGGTCACAGCGATGATGGTCTCGCTGAGGCCGGGGTCGGCATGCGAGTGTCCGGCGCTCGCAACCACATGCAGTCTTGCATCCGTCCAGGCCCGCGACAGCTCCCAGGCAGTGACGGGCGGCGCTTCCAGGTCGAGGCGGCCCTGCACCAGCGCACCGGGAATCCCCGCAAGCTGCGCCGCCCCTCTCAACAAGGCGCCTTCCTCCAGCCAGGCGTTGTGGTGGAAGTAGTGCGTGATGATGCGGGTGCGCGCCAGAATGTAAGCGGGGTCGGACCAGCGCGCCGGCGGCTTCGCCGCCGGATCAACCTTCATGGAGGCCGCCTCCCAGTCATGCCAGTCGCGTGCCGCCTTGGCGCAGACTGCGGGATCGGGATCGTTCGCCAAGCGGTAGTAGGCCTCGATGAGATCGCCGTCGCGTGCGTCCTCGGGAACGGCGGCGCGAAAGCGGGCCCAGTCCTCCGGGAAAAAGCGGGCAAGGCCACGGTACAGCCAGTCGATCTCCGACCGCCGGGTGGTGGTGACGCCGACAAGCACAAGGCCGAGAACCCGCTCCCGCTCGGCCTGGGCATAGGCCAGGGCCAGCGTCGTGCCCCAGGAGTGGCCGAACAGAAGCCAGCGCTCCACGTCGAGATGGCGGCGCAGCCGGTGCAGGTCGGCGACGAGGTGGGCCGTCGTATTGGCCGAGAGATCAATCCCCGGCGTGCTGGCGTGGGGCCGGCTGCGTCCGCAGCCGCGTTGGTCGAACAGGATGATGCGATAGGCGCGGGGATCGAAGAAGCGCCGCACCCGGGCGGAACTGCCGGAGCCAGGGCCGCCGTGCAGCGCCACGACGGGCTGCCCGTCGGGGTTGCCACTGACCTCCCAGTAAAGGCTGTTGCCGTCGCCGACCGCCAGCATGCCCTCGGCGTGGGGTTCGATCTCCGGATAGAGGGGGCTCATGCCGCGGCGCTGCAAACTGCCTCAGGAACGGCGGCGAGCAAGAGTTGCGGGGGCTGCGGTCAGTAGAGGTGCTGGCCGCCGGTCACGAAGATCTCGGTGCCCGTGACATAGCCGAAATCTTCGGTGCAGAGGCGGAAGACCGTGGCCGCCACTTCCTCCGGCCGGCCCATGCGGTGCAGCGGAATGCGCGGGATCAGCGCTTCGTACTCCTCCCCGATCATCGCGGTCTCGATCTCGCCGGGCGCTACCGCGTTGACCCGCACGTTCAGCTCGGCGAACTCCACGGCCATCTCACGCGTCAGGGCGGAGAGCGCCGCCTTGGACGTGGAATAGGCGGAACCGGCAAAGGGATGGACGCCGTGGCCGGCGATGGAGGTGATGTTGACGATCGCCCCCTGCCCGCGGCGCAGCGGCACGGCAAAGCCGCGCCCGAGGGCCAGCGGGGCAAAAAAGTTCAGCTCGAAGACCTCCCGCCAGTGGTCGAGATCGCCGTTCAGACAGCCAAGCCGCTCTTTGAATTCGGTCTTCGGCGAAACCGCCGCGTTGTTCACCAGGGCGTGGACCGCGCCCTCCCCCACCATGGCCAGCGCCTCCTCGACAAAGCTGTCGACGGCGCTGCGGTCGGCCAGATCGGCAGTGATGTGGTGCGTCCAGTTGGGGTCGCGCAGGCAGTGCTCCGGCACCGCGTCGCGCGAACAGGTGATGACTTCCCAGCCCTCGTCGCTGAAACGTTTGACCGTGGCGTGGCCGATGCCGCGGCTGGCGCCGGTCAGAATCACCCGCCGGCGTTCCTGGGCCTGTTCCAAGGGCTCGGCGGAGGAAAGATCCTGGCTATTGGCGGCCGTGGCTGGGGGGTGTGCCTCGCTCATGGCCGCGATCATATACCGCGGACCGCCCGATGCCAGCGCAGAAAACGCAGGTCAGCGCAGTTTCATCGTCCGGTCACACCGCGGCGCCGCCCTTCGGGCCCCTAGCGTACGGAGGCGACCCGGAAGGTCCGCAGCGCGCCGTCGTGCTCCCGGATCGACACGTACTCGCCTTCCTTGAAGACGTGGGATTCGAACTTGAAGCCGACCTCGTCGTCGTCCGGGTCGCCGTCGATGTCGTAGTGAAAGGCCCACTGTCCGCCGCGGGTGTGGCGTAGATGCCCGCTCTCGTCGTCCTCCCCAGGCCAGAAGCGTTTCACGCGGCAGGCCGCGCGGTTCTGGCGCCAGGTATCGGCGTCGATGTGCCCCTCCGCCGTGAGCGGTGCGCGCAGCTCGTAGCCGCGGTCCGCCGAGCCATTGGGGAAATCGTGGTCCCTGGCAAGTTCGAGACGGATAGTCTTCAGGCTCATACGTCCTCCCAACAACTGGTCTGAGCTTCTTGATCGGGGTTTTGCAGAGAAAGCTTGGCTCAATTGGCCGCCGGGCGCAAATCGCGGTGGGTGCGCACAAAGCGGCGCAGGACAAGCCGCAGATGCAGGGCGTGTTTCAGGTCGTTGCGCCGCTCCGCCGCTGCAATGTCATCCAGGATGATCCGCTTCAGCATGGGAACGCCCTCCGGCGAATGCATCAGGTAGTTCCCGTACTCCGCCGCGACGATCTCAGGAATGTGTTCGTGCTCCGAGATGGCTTCGATCTCCGACTCGTTCAGGTCAGAGAGCGCAATGCAGTCTTCGATTGTGAGCATCTTGTCTCCTCCCCCCGCGACAGGCGACGGCTGCGGTCTCCGGGCCGTCTACGAAGCGACCCCGGGCGTCAACCTGGTCCCGGGAACCACAGGCTAGTGCATCATGAGGACCGGCACCTTGGCCCGCTCGAGGATCCCCTGGGTGGCCCCCCCGAGGATACGTTCGCGCAGCCGGCTGTGGCCGTAGGCGCCCATGACCAGCATGTCGGCCCGCGCGTGCTCGGCCTGCTCCAGCAGCCCGTCGGCGATGCTCTCCGAGCCCGGTGTGTAGGCCCAGGTCTTTGCGGTGACGCCGTGCCCGGCGAGAAAACGGGCCAGTTCGCTCGGCTCGATCTCGTCGCCGCTCTCCCGTGCCGTGATGACGACGACCTCTTCCGCGGCCTCCAGCAGCGGCATGGCGGCGGAGACCGCGGCAGCCCCTTCCCGCGAGCCGTCCCAGGCAACCGCGATGCGGCTGCCGAAGCCCTGGCCGACCTTCTCCGGCGCAATCAGAACCGGCCGGCCGCTGCCGAACAGCGCGGCATCCAAGGTGGCCTCGCCGTCGCCCTCGACCGCGCCGGGGCGCGGCAGAACGATGACGTCGCTCAAGCGGCCCAGGCGTTCGACCTGCTCGGCCTCCCGGCCGGTGACACGGTTCATGCAGACCGCGAACTCACCGGGCTTCGAGGTCAGTCCCGGCTCGATCTCCGGCACGCCGGCACCGCTGCAATGGCGTTTGTAGCTGGTGTCCACCGCCTCGCGCTGCGCCGCATTGCGGGCGTCGACGGAAGCCATGATCTGCTCCATCGCAGAGGCCGACATCCCCTCGCCGACATAAGGGACGAGGTCGCGCGCATCGTTCTCGACGTGCAGGAAATCGACTCGTGCCCCGAAACGCCGGCCGAGATCGATCGCCGCGGTCATCGCCGCTTCGCAACCCGATCCGCCATCCGTGACTGCAAGAACAGTGGCCCAACCCATGTGCATCTTCCTCTAGCCAGTAAATCCGGGCTCCGGGACTCGGCCCGGAGCTTTTTCCGTCAGGCTCATTGAAGGTGCTGGCCGCTCCTGCGGCATTGACTTGGGTCAAGGCTCTGCCGCGGCCGCCAGGGCAAGGGAATCCGGGCCTTTCGGGCACCTGCGAGGGCGCCGGGCTCAGCCGAAGTGCGCGCGGTCTTCCTTGATGCCGTGGGGGTCCTGATGAAGGATGATCTCGGCCCCGGGAAAGGCCTCCAGCAATGCCTCTTCCACCTGATCGGCGATGGTATGGGCGTCGATCAGGCTGAGACCCCCGTCCATTTCGATGTGCGCCTGAATGAAGACCTGCGGTCCGGAGCTGCGGGTGCGCAGATCGTGGAGGCCCACCACGGAGGGATGCGCAAGGGCCACCGCGTGAATGCGCTTGCGGTCCTCGTCCGGCAACTCGCGGTCCATCAGCATGTCGAGCGCGCCGCTGGCGATCTGCCAGGCGGTGTAGAGAATGTAGGCAGCGATGGCGATGCCGAAGATCGGGTCAGCGTAGAGCCAGCCGAGCTGCGCGGTGACGATGAGGGCCACGATGACGGCCCCGTTCACCAGAATGTCGCCGACGTAGTGCAGGGAGTCGGCCTGAATGGCCAGTGAGCCGGTGCGCCGGATCACGTAGCGCTGGAAGCTGACCAGGCCCAGGGTCGCCACGATCGAGAACACCATGACGGCGATTCCGATTTCGCCGTTTTCCAGGGGCCGCGGCGCGAAGAAGCGATGGCTGGCCTCGATGACCAGAAAGATCGCAGAACCGGTGATGAAGGCCGCCTGGCCGAGAGCCGCCAGCGGCTCCGCCTTGCCGTGGCCGAAGCGGTGTTCGCGGTCGGCGGGCACCAGGGCATGCCGCACGGCGAGCAGGTTCACGACCGACGCGGCGGCATCGAGCAGCGAATCGATCAGGGTCGACAGGATGCTTACCGAGTCCGTCAGGACGAAAGCGGCGAACTTCACCACGATCAGCACCGTGGCCGTCGCCACCGACGCGGTGGTGGCCAGGCGCAGCAGCCGCCCCGCTTCCGGGCCGGTAACCCGCTGCCGGGCCGGATCTGGCGTCGCCCCTGCGCTCATCGCCAGCCGCCCGCTGGATGGCGGTTCGCGTGTTGGCGGTTCGTGATCTGACGGCTCATGGGAACAGCCGTTCCGTCGTCCAGCCCTCGCCGTCCCGTGTGTAGACCAGCCGGTCGTGGAGGCGGAAGGCGCCGTCCTGCCAGAACTCGATCAGGCGCGGCAGGACGCGGAAACCGGACCAGTGGGGCGGGCGCGGCACGCTGCCGACCGCATACCTGGCCCCGAACAAGGCGACCCGCTTCTCCAGCTCGAAGCGCCCCTCCAGGGGCCGGGACTGGGTGCTGGCCCAGGCGCCGATCTGGCTCTGCTTAGGCCGGGAGGCGAAGTAGGCATCGGCCTCTTCGTCGCTGACCTGTTCCACCTCTCCTTCGATGCGGACCTGCCGGCGCAGGCTCTTCCAGTGGAACAACATGGCCGCTTTGGGCTGAGCCAGAAGCTGCTGGCCCTTGCGGCTCTCGTAGTTCGTGTAGAACACGAACCCGCGTGCGTCATAGCCCTTCAGAAGGACCATGCGCGAGGACGGCATGCCGTCTTCACCCACGGTAGAGAGCGACAGGGCATTGGGATCGTTGGGTTCCGACTCCTCGGCTTCGCTCAGCCAGGCGGCGAAGATCTCCAGCGGATCGGCCGGTGCGGTACTGCGGATCTGGGTCGCTGCGCTCATGCGGGTCTTTGCCTGATAATTGCCATATTTGCAGCATATAGCGGCGGTATAGCCTAGAAAAAGCTCCAAAAAACGCCCCGGCGCCTGCGAATTTCGCCGAAGGGATGGTTTTGGCGATTACTGCGTACAACTGCTCGATTTCAATTTTGTGGATTCTGGCCCCGAATTCGGGAAAAACGGGGCCCAATCTTCGAGAGAGGGTATTTCTATGAAGCTCAAAGTCGTCATCGCCGCCGCGGCGATCGCTCTCACCACCGCCGCCTGTGAGAACGCCGGCACCAAGCAGACCATCGGCACGCTGGCCGGCGGCGCTGCCGGCGGCCTGTTCGGCGCCCAGTTCGGCAGCGGTTCGGGCCAGCTCGCCGCAACGGCGGCCGGCGCCCTGCTCGGTGCCTTTATCGGCGGCGAAATCGGCCGCACGATGGACGACGTGGACCGCCTGAAAGCGCAGCAGGCCTACGACCGCGCAACGACGGCGCCCATCGGCGAGCAGATTGCCTGGAGCAATCCGGACAGCGGCAACAGCGGTACCGTAACGCCGACCCGCGAAGGCACCTCTTCCACCGGCGCCTACTGCCGGGAGTTCCAGCAGACCGTCACCATCGGCGGCAAGCAGGAAGAGGCCTACGGCGTCGCCTGCCGCCAGCCGGACGGCGCCTGGGAGATCCAGTAGGCGGCCGCTGCCTCAAAGATGGCGCCCTGACCCGGGCGCCTGGCCCTACGGAGACTCTTGGGTCGCTCCTTTCGAGGGGGTATGGTTGAGCCATGCTCCCTCGGATTCGTTCTCTTTCCTGTCGTCCCGTTCCTGTTGCGTGAGCCGATGCAGGATCCCTACAAACTCTTGAACATCGACCGCAGCGCCTCGCAAGAGGACGTCAAGCGCGCCTACCGCAAGCTGGCCAAAGAGCTGCACCCGGACATCAACCCGGGCAACAAGGCGGTGGAACAGAAGTTCAAGGAGATCTCCCAGGCCTATAGCATCCTGGGCGATGCGGAGAAGCGTAAGCGCTTCGACCGCGGGGAGATCGATGCCAGCGGCCAGGAAAAACCCTGGAAGGGCGGCTTCTACCGCAACCACGCGGGCACCCAGGGCGGCGCCAAGTACAATCCCTTCGATTTCGGCGAGAACGTCAGCGCCGACGACATCTTCGCCGACCTTTTCGGCGCACGCACACGTCGGGTGCGCCGCCCCGGCGCCAACGTCTCCTACACCGTTCCGATCTCGTTTCTCGAAGCCGCCCAGGGGGCCAAGAAGCGGATCAAGCTGGCCGACGGCAAGACCCTGGACGTGCAGATCCCCGCGGGGACAGAGGACGGCCAGTCCCTGCGCCTGAAGGGCCAGGGCATGCCCGGTGTCGGCGGCGGCCCGGCGGGGGATGCGCTGGTCGAGGTGCAGATCCAGGGACACCCCTTTTTCGAACGCAAGGGCAGCAACGTACATCTGGAACTGCCGGTGACCCTGCAGGAGGCACTGCTGGGCGCCACGGTCACGGTCCCCACGGTCCACGGCAGTGTCTCGATGAAGATCCCGTCGGGCTCAAACTCCGGCACCACGCTGCGCCTGAAGGGCAAAGGGATCCAGGTCAAGGACAGCGCCGAGGTCGGCGACCAGTATGTCAAGCTGCGGATAATGCTGCCCGACCGCCCGGATCAGGAACTGCGGGATTTCGTGGAGACCTGGAGCCAGACCCACGACTACGACCCGCGTCGTAAATCGGGTATGACCTAGCGGAGAAGACGCTGCGGCAAAGCAGCCCGCGCGACGACCGCGCCGCTGGCCGCGAGAAGAACACCATGGCAAACACAGCCGGGGCACACACGGGGAGCCTGAGTGGTGGAATTCGAAGAAGTCTTGGTTGAACTGAACATCGGCGCCAGCGAGCTGAACGCCTGGATCGAGCAGCACTGGGTGCTGCCCGTGCAGAGCCAGGAAAGCTACTACTTCGACGAGGCGGATGTGGCGCGGGTGCGGCTGATCGCCGAACTGCGCAGCGACATGGGCGTCAACGACGACGCCATCCCCGTTGTGCTGAGGCTGCTGGATCAGATCTACAGCCTGCGGCGCGCCCTGTCAGACCTCAACGACGCGATCCTGGACCTGCCTGAGGACGTGCAGGATCAGCTGCGCGAAAGGCTGGGGAGCCAGAGCACGGACGACGGCGACGGGCCCTGATCAGGTCCCGGCGAAAGCCGGCGGGGAGCCTCAGCTTTCGTCCCGGGGCAGCGGGTGGATACGAGCAACGCCGTCGGGCGTATCCGTGGCCGAGGCTTCGTCGAGCAGCGCAGCCAGGCTCTTTCCGCGCACCTCGCCGCCCATCTGACCGGCCGCGGCGACGATGCCGTCGACACCGTCCGGCCAGCCCTCTCCCGGCGAGAGGTCCAGCTTCAGGGCCCTCAGCAGATCCTCCAGGCTGGCCGCCGTCAGATCGCGGGACAGCAGCCAGCGTCCGTTGGCGCGGCTGACGAAGCCGTGGCGCCGCAAGGCCAGCATGACGGTCGAAAGCTCGTCCAGACCCGCAGGCAGGCCGCGGGTCAGGGCCGTCTCCTTCAGCACCGTTCCCGCCCGCGCCGCAGAGCGGAGCCGCTGCAGGAGAGCGAGCGCCAAAGCCAGGCGCGGACCGGAGCCTTCGCGCGCCGAATGCAGGCGGTCGACGAGCCGCCATTCCGGTGCCGCCGCCGCGATCTCCGCACCGAACAGAACTACCGCCCAGGAGAGATACATCCAGATCAGGAAGATCGGAACTGCGGCCAAAGCGCCGTAGATGACCTCATAGGAGGGAAACTGCTGCAGGTAGATGGCAAAGCCCGACTTCAGCACTTCGAAGAGCACGGCGGCGACCAGCCCGCCGACAAGCGCATGGCGGATGGCGACATTGCGCGCCGGCACGACGGCGTAGATCACCGCAAAGGCGCTGGCGGTGAGCAGGAACGGCAGCAGGCGGGTCAGACCGAAGGCGCGGTCGCCTTCCAGCAGCAGGGTCTTTGCAAAGCCGTAGCTGGACAGCGAGAGCGAGGCACCCAGAAAGATCGGGCCGATGGTGAGGACCATCCAGTAGGACATCATCCGCACCATCAGGGGCCGCGGCTCGGTCACTCGCCAGATGGCGTTGAAGGCGCCGTTGATGGTCGACAGCAGGAACAGCACGGTGGCCGCCAGGGCGGCGAAGCCCAGGCCGGTCATGCTGCGCGCGTTCTCCACGAAGGTGGCGAGCTGATCGCTGATCTCGACGCCGGCGTTGGGCACCAGGTTTTCGAAGAGGAAACTCTGCACGTCCTGGCGCAGATGCTCGAAGCCGGGAAAGGCCGACAGCAGCCCGAAGCAGATCGCCAGAGCCGGCACAACCGCCAGCAGAGAGGCGTAGCTCAGCTGGGTTGCAATGCGCAGGCACTGGTCGCCGGTGAAGCGCTGGCCGCAGTACACAGCGAAGCGTCCGAGGTTGCGTAAGAATCCGGAAAAATCGGGGGTTTTCATGGCTGGCTCCGGCAGCGGCGACAATCGCCCCTCAGGCTGTCATTTTACAGGAAGAATCCGCAGAAATGTGGGAATAATGCGGTGTCACGTCGTTGACCCGGCAGGCCTTTGGTGTAGGATGCCGCTCTTTCTGCAAAGCCTTTGTAACCTGACCGACATTGAGGATTTATAATGACCGAGCCCCAACCGTTAATGGCCGGCAAGCGCGGCCTTGTCATGGGCGTCGCCAATGACCGGTCCATTGCCTGGGGCATCGCAAAGGCAGCGCACGAACAGGGGGCGGAACTGGCTTTCACCTTTCAGGGTGAGGCCCTGGAGAAGCGGGTCCGGCCGCTGGCCCAGTCCGTCGGCTCCGACTTCGTCGCCTCCTGCGACGTGACGGACGACGCCTCCATCGATCAGGTGTTTCAGGAGATCGAGGGCCGCTGGGGCCAGCTGGACTTCCTCGTCCATGCCATTGCCTATGCCGACAAGGAGGAACTGAAGGGCAAGTACCTTCAGACCAGCCGCGACAACTTCGTGCGCACGCTGGACATCTCCTGCTACTCGCTGACGGCGGTCAGCCAGCGCGCCGTTCCGCTGATGAAAAACGGCGGCAGCATCGTCACCCTGACCTACTACGGCGCCGAGCGCGTGATGCCGCACTACAACGTGATGGGCGTCGCCAAGGCTGCGCTGGAGGCGAGCGTACGCTATCTGGCAGCCGACCTGGGCGACCAGGGCATCCGGGTGAACGCCATCTCGGCGGGTCCGATCAAAACTCTCGCGGCGTCGGGCATCGGCGACTTCCGCCACATCCTGAAGTGGAACGAGCTGAACTCGCCGCTGCGCCAGAACGTCAGCATCGGCCAGGTCGGCGGTGCCGGGCTTTACCTGCTTTCAGACCTCTCGGCCGGCGTGACCGGAGAGGTGCATCATGTCGATGCCGGCTATCACGTCGTCGGCATGATGGCCGTCGACGCGGCCCCGGCCGTTGCGCAGATGCTGCAGAACTTCACGCCGCAGTCTTAAAACGCGCGATCCAGAGACATGGCCGGCAACAGCTTCGGCGAGGCCTTTCGCTTTACGACCTGGGGGGAAAGCCACGGGCCGGCCATCGGCTGTGTCGTGGACGGCGTGCCGCCGCGCATTCCCCTTGCCGAAGCCGAGCTGCAGACCTGGCTGGACGCGCGCAAGCCCGGCCAGTCGCGCTTCACGACCCAGCGCCGCGAACCGGATGCGGTGAAGATTCTGTCGGGCGTCTTCGAGGGTCAGACCACGGGCACGCCGGTTTCGCTGCTGATCGAGAACCAGGACCAGCGTTCCAAGGACTACGGCGACATCGCCGAAAAGTTCCGGCCCGGCCACGCCGACTTTACCTACTGGCAGAAGTACGGCATCCGCGACTACCGCGGCGGCGGCCGCTCCTCGGCCCGGGAGACCGCCATGCGGGTGGCCGCCGGCGGCATCGCCCGCAAGGTTCTCGACCATCTGCTGCCGCTGCCGGTTTCCATCCGCGGCGCGCTGGTGCAGATGGGCCCGCACGGGATCGACCGGGCGCGCTGGGACTGGGGGCAGACGCAGGACAACCCCTTCTGGTGCCCCGACCCGGTGGCCGCCAAGGATTGGGAAGGCTTTCTCGACGGGGTGCGCAAGGCGGGCTCCTCCACCGGGGCGGTGATCGAGGTGGTGGCCAGCGGCGTGCCGGCAGGGCTGGGCGAGCCGGTCTACGACAAGCTCGATGCCGATCTTGCCAAAGCGATGATGTCGATCAACGCGGTGAAGGCGGTGGAGATCGGCGCCGGCCTGGAGGCGGCCGCCCTCAGCGGCGAGGAGAATGCCGACGAGATGCGCCGTGAAGGCAACAAGATCATTTTTACCTCCAACAAGGCCGGCGGCGTGCTGGGCGGCATCTCCAGCGGCCAGGACGTCGTGGTTCGCTTTGCCGTCAAGCCCACCTCCTCAATTCTGACGCCGCGCCAGACCGTGGACCGCCAGGGTGCGGAGACCGAGATCGTCACCAAGGGCCGCCACGACCCCTGCGTCGGCATCCGCGCGGTCCCGGTCGGCGAGGCCATGATGGCAATCGTCCTGGCCGATCATCTCTTGCGCCACCGCGCCCAGTGTGGCGACATCGCCCAGTAACGACCTGTAACGACCAGTATCGAAACGCCGCGGCGCCGCCGGCAAGGACGCCGGCAAGCAAGAAGGTTCCCCTCCTGGAAGGTTCCCCAATGAGCGACAGCGCGATCACTCTCTACAGCGACACCCAGACCCGGCCCTCGCCGGCCATGCGCCAGGCCATGGCCGAAGCGCCGGTGGGCGACGAGCAGCGCGGCGAGGACCCCAGCGTCAACCGGCTCTGCGAAATGACGGCCGAACTGCTGGGAAAGGAAGCCGCGGTCTTCATGCCGTCCGGCACCATGTGCAACCAGATCGCCATCCATATCCACTGCCGCCCCGGCGAGGAGATCATCGCCCACAAGACCGCGCACATCCTGAACTTCGAAGGCGGCGGCACGGCCGCTTTCTCCGGCGCGCAGGTCCAGGGCCTGGACGGCGCGCGCGGCCAGTACAGCCTGGAGGATGCCCGCGCCGCGATCCGCCCGAAGGACCGCTACAGCCCGCAGACGCGGATGATCGCCGTCGAGCAGACCTCCAACCTCGGCGGCGGCAGCGTTTGGCCGCTGGAGCAGATCCAGGCCCTGGGCGAACTCGCCGCCCACCATGACCTTGCCTATCACATGGACGGCGCCCGCCTGCTGAACGCGGTGGTGGCCTCCGGGGTTCCCGCCAAGGTCTATGCCGCCCCCTTCGACAGCCTTTGGCTCGACCTCAGCAAGGGGCTCGGCTGCCCGGTCGGCGCCGTGCTGGCCGGCTCCGCCGCCTTCATCGACGAAGCCTGGCGCCTGAAGCAGCGCACCGGCGGGGCCATGCGCCAGGCCGGCATCATCGCCGCCGCGGGAGTCTATGCCCTGGAGCACAACGTCCAGCGCCTCGCCGAGGACCATGCCAATGCGCGCCGCTTTGCCGAGGGCCTGCGCAATCTGCCGGGACTCACGCTGGACGCCGATGCGGTGGAAACCAACATCGTGTTCTTCGACATCGCGGGAACCGGCATGGAGGCCGATGCGTTCTGCGCACAGTTGCAGCAGCGCGGCATCATCCTGGGCGGGGACGGCACCAGCATCCGTGCCGTGACCCACCTGGACGTCGACGCCGCAGGCATCGACCGGGCGCTGGATGCGATCCGCGATCTGGTTGCCGAAGCCGCCGCCTAGCCGGAGCTGCCTGAGGGGGAGATTCGCCGCGGGCCGGCTTGCATCATGGGACCGGCTTGGTGAGGCAGACGCCGGCCCCACCGCCTGCATCGGCTTCGATGAAACGCACACCCGACGCCTCGAAGGTGAGGCGCAGCAGCCGTGCCGTGGAATGTTTTATGCCGCTGTGGCCACGTTCAAAGCTGCGAACGGTCGCCGCGCTGATGCGGGCACGCCCGGCGAGATCGCATTGGCTCCACTGCAGCAGGGCCCGCGCCGCCCGGCACTGCTCCCTGGTGAGCAATCCGCTATCGGGCGCGCTTGGGTTGAGGGACGGCGAATCCGTGCTAAGGCTGTGCTTAGCCATGGCCTGACTCCTTTTCAGTCGGGGCGTGGTCAGGCGCGGGCGGGTGTTGGTAGCACCCGTACGCGCCGCTCTTGATAGCATTGCGAGTGCAGCACTCTTGTCCTATGAACCTAACATGCTGCCATCTCTGTTCATATTAAAAAGTATCATCTGTGGATAAAAGTACCATTACGCCAGATCAATGCCGGGCGGGGCGTGCCTTGGTTCGGATGGGCCAAGTCGAGTTGGGCGAAGCCGCCAGTGTCTCGAAGCAACTGATTTTGGAGTTCGAACGCGGCTCGCGCATCCCTCATCGCAACAATCTCCTCGCCATCCGCAACGCGCTGGAAGCTGCCGGTGTGGTCTTCATCGACGAGAACGGGGGCGGCCCCGGCGTGCGTCTGCGCGACCGCTCCGGCTAACCTCCGGCGGTCCCGCACCTTCCCTGTCATACTTGGGCTTGACCCGAGTATCCATTGCGCTCGCAGTCCCGGACATCTGCGGCAAAGGTTCCAGCGGGCGACCCGATGGACCCTCGGGTCAAGCCCGAGGGTGACGCAAGTGTGGGTGGCAGAATCGGCATGCGCCTGAAGGACTGGCGCCATCTCCTCCGTCATCCCCGGCCGTCATACTCGGGCTTGACCCGAGTATCCATCGCAGGGCCAGACTCTAGCCCCGCCGAAGAAGAGTCCATCGGACCGCCGCAGAGACTCTTCGCAAACGGGCCTGCATACATCCGCATTAGTTCTTCCCCTGCCCGCGAATCCGCCTTAAGGTTGAATTGGGGTGACTACTATAGAGTGTGCTTATGCACACGACGGGGGAATTGGGCATGCAACAGGTCGATCGTGCAGAACGATAACAGGGGCGGCGACAGCAAAAACATCGTTCTCAGCAGGCGTATCGTCACTCAGGAGGCCTTAATCAAGCTGGCGGAGGTCCACCGCCGCTTCGTCGAAAAGAAGCGCGACGGGCGGCGCGTGATCATGCGCAATTGCGTTCTGGTGGAACTCGACATCCGCGGGCTCTGCTTTGCCCAGGCGCACTTCATGGCCTGCCTGTTCTCCCGCGCCAACCTGACCGACGCCGACTTCAGCCGGGCGAAGCTGTTCGGCTCGACCTTCGAGTCGGCGGACCTGACCCGGGCCAACTTCGAACGCGCCGATCTGCGTGCCGTGGTCTTCGACAAGGCCAACCTGAAGGATGCACGCTTCGACGAGGCCGACCTGCGCCGCGGCGGCATCATTGCCAATGGCGGTAGCGGCGAGCAGGAGGTATTCCGGGAAATCCGCTCCTCCTTTCGCAACGCCAATCTCAGCCACACGAATCTTCGCAACGCCGTCCTGAAAGACGTCGACTTCACCGGCGCGCTGCTGGAGGGAACCGAGCTCTATGGCGCCGACCTGCGCGGCAGCCGCTTCACCGGCGCCGAATTGAAGAGTGTGGTGCTGACCAACGCAAGACTGCAGGAGGCCGATCTGCGCGGCGCGGCCTTCGAAGACACCCGGGTGGAGCTCTCCGGCCTGCTGGCCACCCCCATGGAAGCCGTCGATCCGGTCACCCTGGTCCAGACCCTAGCCGATCATGAGCGCTGGGTGCGCAGCGACGGCAAGCACGGCAAACGCGCGGATTTCTCCGAGCAGAACCTCACCGAAGTCGATCTTTCCGGCCGCAGTCTGGCAACGATCTCTTTCGCCAATGCCAATCTCAAGAGCGTCAACTTCGACGGTTCGGTGCTCGCCGCCTGCGACTTCTCCAACGCCAATCTGCGCAAGGCCAACTTCTCCGGCAGCGACCTGCGCGGCGCCAATTTCATAGGCGCCATGCTGGAAGAGACCCGCTTCAGCGACGCCAACATCGGTGCGCTGCCGGAAACCGGCATGGAGACGGTCTTCCCGGACGGCTTCCTGCTGGACCGCGAAGTGGTCTGAAATCCCGGTACGCGATCAGCGCGCGAAGACCGCCACCAGTTCCAGATGCCCCGACCAGGGAAACTGGTCGATGGGCGTCGCCTCCGTCAGGCGGTAGCCGCCGTCAACAAGGGTACGGGCATCGCGGGCGAAGGTGGTGGGGTTGCAGGACACGGCGACGATCACGGGAACGTCGCTTTCGGCCAACATGCGCGCCTGTTCCCTTGCGCCGACCCGGGGCGGATCGAACACCACGACATCGCCGCCGGAAAGCTCGTCGGCCTGCACCGGAAAGCGGGCGAGGTCCCGCACCTCAGCGGTGATCCGTCTTCCTCCGTCCCTCCGGCGCGCGGCTGCCGAGAGGGCGGCAACGGCCGGTTCTACACCCTCGGCAGCGTAGACCTGCAGCCGCTCGGCCAGGGGAAAGGTGAAAGTGCCGCAGCCGGCAAAGAGGTCGGCGGCGGTCTCCGCCGTCTCCGGCACGGCGGCGAGGACGCGCTCGACGAGCGCCCGCTCCCCCTCGGCGGTCGGCTGCACGAAGCCGCCGGGTGGCGGCACCACGGCAGTACTGCCGAAGGTAAGCACCGGGTCCCGGCGCAGGGCCACCGGCTCCGGGTCTTCGCCACCGCCGCTCCAGGAAAGCCGGGCCAGATCGGCGGAGACGGCGAAGTCCGCCAGGCGCTGCCGGTCCTCCAGTCCCAGGCGGTGCCGCGAGTCGATCAGCAGGTCGAGCCCGGTTTCGCTCTCCAGCGCGGTGATCCGCGCCTCCTCCCGCGGTGCCAGCAGCGCCGCCAGGAGACCGCGCAGCGGGGCAATCAGCGCGGTCAGGCCGGGCGTCAGCAGCAGGCAGTCCCCGATGTCCACCAGGCGATGCGACTCGCGCTCGTGATAGCCCAGCAGCAGCGTCTTGCCTTGATGCTGCGCGGAGAGGACGACGCGGCGGCGCCGGCCGGGCGGCACCCGCTCCATCGGGTTCAGCCTTTCCGGCTCCAGCCCCCTGCGTGCCAGCGCCTGCGGCAGCAGGTCCGCTTTCCAGGCGGCATAGGCGGCATCCTCGAAGTGCTGCAGCGCGCAGCCGCCGCAGGGACCGAAATGCGGACAGGGCGGCTCGACCCGCGCCGGGCCCTCGGCCTGCAGTTCGACCGCCTCGCCCTTGTACCCGCCGCTGCGTTCGCCGGAGATCCGCACCAGCACGCGGTCACCGGGCAGGGTCATGGGCACGAAAAGCGGGCGCCCGTCGCAGTCCGCCAGGCCATCGCCCTTGGCCCCCAGGCTCTCGACCACGACCTCCACCTGGCGGCCGCCACCCTGGCGCGCCCTACGCCGCATGGAGGGCTCGCAATCGGCAGGTTTCACGACCCTGGCGGACCGCAGGGCCTGATGCTTTGGAATTCATGGTTGCTCCCACTGAGCGAAAGGCGCGAGACTGCGCCCAAGCCCGCGCAGTGACAAGAGGGCGTTTCGCGTCCGGAACCGCCCGCGCATCACAGGTGCAGCGGCAATCGGTCCCATCTTGGCATCGAAATTTAACTGGCCCCGGGGCGGCCCAGCCGTTGATATAGCGCCATGACACGAATCATCCTCTTCATTCTCAAGTGTTTCGTCGGCCTCTTCGCGGCCGTTGGCTTTCTCGTTGCCGCCGGAATCCTCTTTGCCGGCCTGCTGCTGCAGCGCTTCGACGGTTTCGAGCCGCAACTGGCCGAACTGCCGCAGGAGACCGTTCTGGTTCTGGACATGGCCGACGGTCTGGTCGAAACGCAGCCCGACAACCCGCTGGCGCGCGCGTCCCTGGGCTCGGCGCTGGTGCTGCGCGACGCAATCGACGGATTGCACCGCGCCGCCCGCGACGAGCGGGTGAAAGCGCTCATTCTGCGGGCCGGCTGGGGCGAGCCCGGTCTGGCCCAGGTGCAGGAACTGCGCGCCGCCATCGACGATTTCCGCGCGCAGGGCAAACCCGTCACCGCCTTTGCCGAGACCTTCGGGGAGGCGGGCAACGGCACGCTGCACTACTACCTGGCGAGCGCCGCCGGGGAGCTCTGGGTCCAACCCTCCGGCGATGTCGACATCACCGGCTTTTCCATGCAGCAACCCTTCCTGCGCCAGATCCTGGAGGACTACGGCATCCGCGCCCAGGTCGGTCAGCGCGAGGAATACAAGGGCGCCATGGCGATCTTTACGGAGACCCGCCTGCCGGAGCCGCAACGCCAGAACCTGCAGCAGTACCTGAACTCCAGCCTGTCGCAGATCGTCACCGCGGTCGCCAAGGACCGCAATCTTGAGACGACGGCCGTGCGCGAACTCATCGACTCCGCCCCGCACCGGGGGGCCGATGCTCTGCAGGCGGGCCTCGTCGACAAGCTCGGCTACTGGGATCAGGTGAGCGGTGCGGTGGAAACGGCGGCGGGGCCGGACTCGGAGCTGGTCTCCCTGCGCGCCTATGCCCGCGCGACGCGGGAGGACCCAGAAGACGGTCCGATCATCGCCCTTGTCCACGGCACCGGCCCCATCGTCCTGGAGCCCGGCGAGAACGATCCCGTGTTTGGCCGGGTGAGGATGGGCGCCGCCGATGTGGTGAGCGCCCTGTCCCAGGCGATCGACGACAGCGAGGTGGCGGCGATCCTCTTCCGGGTCGACAGTCCCGGCGGGTCCTATGTCGGCTCCGACGCCATCTGGCGCGAGGTGCAGCGCGCCCGCGATCTGGGCAAGCCGGTGGTGGTTTCCATGGGCAACATCGCCGGCTCCGGCGGCTACTTCGTCTCGGCCCCCGCCCACAGCATCGTGGCGCAGCCCGGCACCCTGACCGGCTCCATCGGCGTGGTCACCGGCAAGTTCGCGTTGAACGACTTCTGGCGCGAACTCGGTGTCAACTGGGACGGAGTCCAGGCCGGCCGGCGCGCCAACCTCTGGAGCTCCAACGCCCCCTTCACGCGGGAGGAGTGGGAGTGGCTGCAGACGACCCTGGATGCCACCTACGCCGACTTCACCGACAAGGTGGCGCGCGGACGCAACCTCTCGCCGGAAGCTGTCCAGGCGGTTGCCGGCGGGCGCATCTGGTCGGGCGAAGACGCCCTGGCCGCAGGTCTCGTCGATGACCTGGGCGGCTATCGCAAGGCGCTCAGCGTTGCCAAGGAGGCCGCCGGCATCCCCGCCGACGCCGCCGTCCGGCTGCTGCCCTATCCGGAACGGCGCGATCCTTTCTCCGCGTTTTTCGAAGACACGCTGGGCGGGGAGATCGACAACCCGGCTGCCAAAGCCCTGGTGCGCAGCCTTGCCCGTCTGGCCCAGGCCTTCGCGCCGTTGATCGAGGCGATGGAGGCGATGAGCGGCGATCCCCGTGGGCAGACGCTGCACACCGGCCCGCTGCCGCAAAGCGTGCAGCCCGGGCAGGGTGTCTTTTAGGGGCGCCTGCAAGAGAG
Source organism: Rhodospirillales bacterium BBD 1991-14 (assembly GCA_001657395.1). Taxonomy (GTDB): domain Bacteria; phylum Pseudomonadota; class Alphaproteobacteria; order Kiloniellales; family Kiloniellaceae; genus Pelagibius. Next base: position 260,808 of record LYSY01000003.1, read on the forward strand.
TGGTTCCGCGCGGCAAAGCTGCGCTAGGTCGGCGTCTTGCGCGCCACCAGGAGAAACTCCCTGTTGCCCTCCGGGCCGGTCACCGGGCTTTCGACGATGCCCTCGACCTGCCAGCCGGGCTGGGCGTTGACCCAGGCTCCGATGCGTTCGCAGACCTCGGCGTGCAGGGCCGGGTCGCGCACCACGCCGCCCTTGCCGACACGCGCCTTGCCCACCTCGAATTGCGGCTTGACCAGCACCGCAAGGCGGGCCTGCGCCTTGGTGAGAGCGAGGGGCGCCGGCAGGACGACCTCCAGGCCGATGAAGCTGGCATCGCAGACCAGAAGGTCGACGGGCTCCGGCACCTCGGCGGCGCCTAGGGTGCGGGCGTTGGTGCGTTCCAGCACAACCACGCGCGAATCGTTGCGCAGCTTCCAGGCCAGCTGGCCGTGGCCGACGTCGACGGCATAGACCCGCGCCGCCCCGTTTTGCAGCAGCACGTCGGTGAAGCCGCCGGTGGAAGCGCCGATATCCAGGCAGACGCTGCCCGCCGGATCGAGATCGAAGCGCTCCAGGGCGTGGGCCAGCTTCAGGCCGCCGCGGCTGACCCAGGGGTGATCCTGACCGCGCACCTCCAGTGGCTGGTCTGCCGCCACCGTCTCGCCGGCCTTGTTGATCTTGCGCTCGCCGGCAAAGACCTTGCCCGCCATGACCAGCGCCTGGGCCCGGGCGCGGCTCTCCACCAGCCCGCGGTCGACGAGCGCCACGTCGACACGGGACTTGACCGGCCGGCTCATACGACCGGCAGCCCCCCATTGGGCAGGAGACGGGTGCGGCGATGGAAGCGCCAGACCGCAGCCAGCGCGACGAAGGACAGTCCGACCGCCAGGCCGATCCAGACCCCCTCCCCGCCCAAACCAAGCGGAAAGGCCAGCACGACGGAGGTCGTAAAACCGACCCCCCAGTAACCGCTCATCGCCAGCCACATAGGCACCTTGGTGTCCTTGAGGCCACGCAGGGCCGAAACGCCGATCACCTGCGCTCCGTCGACAAGCTGGAACAGGGCGGCGATCACCAGAAAGGCGACCGCCAGTTCCACCACCGGCGCGTTGGCCGGCAGGTCCAGGTCGAGAAACAGGCCGACGAGCTGGCGCCCGGCGAACCAGAAAACCAGGGCGGAAGCCGTCATGAAGAGGGTACCCACCAGGAGAGACGACCAGCCGGCACGGCCGACCGCGGCCTGATCGCGCAAGCCGGCCGCCAGGCCGACCCGGACCATGGAGGCCTGGCTGATTCCCAAAGGCACCATGAAGGCCACCGCGGCGCATTGCAGCGCAATGGCGTGGGCCGCCAGGGCCTCCGTGCTGATCAGGCCCATGAGGAAGGCCGCACCGGCGAAGAGGCTGGTTTCGGCCAGGAGCGTGAGGCCGATCGGCAGGCCGATGCGGAAGAGTTCGCGGAAGCGCGGCCAGTCCGGACGCCAGAAGCGCAGCAGGATCGCATAGCGCTTGAAGCGGCGGTCCCGCAGCACGAACACCAGCATCGCCAGCAGCATCAGCCAGGACACCACGGAACTGGTGATGCCGGCGCCCATAAGCTCCCAGCGGGGCAGGCCGAAGTTGCCGAACATCAGGCCGTAGTTGCCGACGGCATTGGCGGCAACCGCCGCCAGGGTGATGATCAGGACCGAGCGCGGGCGCGAGTGTGCCGTGGCGAAGCAGCGTAAGACGACGAACCACAGCGACGGCAGCATCGCCCAGGTGACCGCCTTCAGGTAGTCGTCGGCCCGCAGGGCGATCTCCGGCTCCTGGCCAAAGAGCAGCAGCAGCCAGCGTCCGTTCCAGATGATCAGGCTGAAGAGGGCGGCAAAGAGCAGCGTCAGCCAGAATCCCTGGCGTACCGTCCGGCGCACCCCGCGAAAATCCCGTGCGCCCAGCGCCTGGGCCGCCATCGGCGTGACGACCGTGGCGATCCCCATACCGAAGAGATAGAGCGGTATGAAGATGTTCATGCCCAGGGCGCCGGCCGCCAGATCCGCCGGGCCGAGCCAACCCATCATGACGATGTCGGTGGTGTTGATGCCGATCATCGCAAGCTGGGTGAGCGCCAGCGGCGCCGAAAGACGCAGGGTCGCCCAGATCTCGCGCCGCCAAAGCGTGAGCGGCGCGGGAGCAGTCAGAGGGGCGGTTGTCTCAGCCATTGTCTTTGACATCGTTTGCACTATGAAGGTTACATATGACTACTAGAACCCGCATAAGATGCAGGTCGGTCATGCAAACGGCGACTTGAAAGCCTGGGGCCCAGGCGTCGCATCATCTGCCACGGGCTCCCGACAAAGGCAACGGCGAACAAGGGCACCGGATTGCGTATTTGTTAACAGTTCATTAATCATGGCAAGGCTAATGACCGATAGGGCCAAGCACCAGACATCCGGGACGACCGCCGCCGCATGAACCCGATTCCCTTCGACGAGGTCCAGAGACTGGCCTCCCTGCAGGCTCTGGACATTCTGGACACGCCGCCGGAACCCGCATTCGATCGTATTACGCGCCTGGTCTCGCGGCAGTTTGACGTTCCTATCAGCCTGATTTCCCTGATCGATCCGGCCCGGCAGTGGTTCAAGTCCAAGGTCGGCCTGGACGTCGACGAGACGCCGCGCGAGTACTCCTTCTGCCAGTTTGCGATCATGGACAACCGGGTTCTGCAGGTCCCGGACGCAACCAAGGACCGGCGTTTTGCCGACAACCCGCTGGTTCTGGGCGACCCTGAGATCCGCTTTTATGCAGGCGCCCCGCTGGTCACGCGCAACGGCTTTCGTCTCGGCACTCTCTGCCTCATCGACACCAAGCCCCGCGATGCGCTGAGTGAGGCGCAGCAGGCACAGCTGCGCGACTTCGCCGATCTGGTCATCGGGGAGATGGAACTGCGCCGCCTGCGCCGGCTCCTCGGCGCCGAGTCTCAGGGGATCAGCCAGGAAGTCGCGGGCGCATTGAACAGCCTGCGGCATGCCGAGGAGGAGCTTTCCCACCAGGCACAGATGGACGTCATCGCCCATGTGGCCCATGAGCTGAGGACGCCGCTCTCGGCGATGCTGGGCTTTGCCGAGATTATCAGGCGGGAGTTCTTCGGCCCGATCGAGGATGACCGCTACCCGGCCTACGCCTCAAAGATCGAGAACTGCGGACATCATTTGCTCAGTGTCCTCAACGGGATGATGGATCTTGCGCGCGCTGAGAGAGGCGGGCTGCGCCTGCAGGAATCGGTAATCGACCCGCAGAGCGTGGCCCATCACGCGGTCGAACTGAGCCAGCCGGAACTGGACCGCTTCGGCGCCACGGCAACCATAAGCTCCGACCTGAAGGACCCCCGGCTGCTGGCAGACCACCACCAACTCACACAAATGCTGATCAACCTGATCGGCAATGCTGCCCGCCACGTCGCGAAGGGCAGCGAGATTGCCATTGTGACAACACAGCGCGCCGATGGCGGCATCGACATCTCGGTCGCCGACCCCGGCTGCGGCATGACGGAAGCCGAAGTGCGGCAGGCTCTGGCCCCCTTCAGCCGGGGCGATGACAGCGCGGCGCGGCACCCCTCGGGCCTTGGCGTCGGTCTGCCTCTGACCAAGCGCCTCATCGAGATGCATGGCGGGCTCCTGGCCATCGACAGCAAGCGCGGCGAGGGCACCAGGGTCACGCTCAGGTTTCCGGCTTACCGCGTGCGCGAACCCGGGGCCCCGGCCAGTACGCAGCCGATCAATCTGCAATAGACAGCAGGTTTGCGCCGCCCCGGCGCGTCAGACCCCCACGATCTTCAGAGAAATGAAGTCTTCGACGGACGCTCAGGCGCGGGCCGGCGACTCGACTTCCTGCTGGCCCAGGGCCTGCAGCGCGGCAGCCAGAATCCCCTCGCGATCGATGCCCGCCAGCGCCAACTGGCGCTCCGGCTTGTCGTGATCGATGAAGAAATCCGGCAGCGTCACCGGGCGGAACCGCAGCCCCTTGTCGAACAGTCCGTGGCGCGCGAGGAACTGCATCACCTGGGTCGCGAAGCCGCCGATCGCCCCCTCTTCCACGGTGATCAGCACCTCGTGCTCGCCGGCAAGACGCCGCACGAGATCCTCGTCCAGCGGCTTGGCGAAACGGGCATCGGCCACCGTCGTCGACAGGCCGCGGGCGGCAAGGTCGTCGGCGGCGGCCAGGGCGTCGGCCAGGCGCGTGCCCAGCGAGAGGATGGCCACCTTGCTGCCTTCGCGCAGGATGCGGCCCTTGCCGATTTCCAGCGGGCTTCCCCGCTCCGGCATGTCGATCCCCAGCGCCTCGCCACGCGGGTAGCGCAGGGCGGAGGGACGGTCGTCGATCTGGCAGGCGGTGGCCACCATGTGCATCAACTCGGCCTCGTCGCTGGGCGCCATGACGACAAAGTTCGGCAGACATCCCAGGTAGGTCAGGTCGTAGCTGCCCTGGTGGGTGACGCCGTCGGCCCCGACCATGCCGGCGCGGTCGATGGCAAAGCGCACCGGCAGGCTCTGGATGGCCACGTCGTGGACCACCTGGTCATAGGCGCGCTGCAGGAAGGTCGAGTAGATCGCCGCGAAGGGCCTGAAGCCTTCGCAGGCCAGACCGGCGCAGAAGGTCACCGCATGCTGCTCGGCAATTCCAACATCGAAGGTGCGCTCCGGGAAGCGCTCGGCGAACTTGTTGAGACCGGTGCCCGACGGCATGGCGGCGGTCACGGCGACGACCTTGTCGTCGTGCTCCGCCTCTGCGATGAGGCCCTGGGCGAAGACGTTCTGATAGGCCGGCGCCTTGGGGGCGGGCTTGGCCTGCTTGCCGGTGACGACATCGAACTTCGCAACACCATGGTACTTGTCGGCCGCCGCTTCCGCCGGCTCGTAGCCCTTGCCCTTCTGGGTCACGCAGTGAATCAGCACCGGACCTTCGTAGTCGGCGTCGCGCACGTTCTTCAGCACCGGCAAGAGGTGGTCGAAGTTGTGGCCGTCGATGGGCCCGACGTAGAAGAAGCCCATCTCCTCGAACAGGGTGCCGCCGGTCAGCAGACCGCGGGCATATTCCTCGGCCCGCCGGGCCGCCATCTCGATGGGGCGCGGGAAGCGCTTGGCGACCACCCGCCCCAGGCTGCGTACGGACTGGAACGGCTTGGAGGAAATGAGCTGGGAGAGATAGGCGCTCATCGCACCGACCGGCGGCGCGATGGACATGTCATTGTCGTTGAGAATGACGATCAGGCGGCTGTTCATGGCCCCGGCGTTGTTCATCGCCTCGTAGGCCATGCCGGCGCTCATCGCGCCGTCGCCGATGACGGCGATCACCGCATTGTCCTCGCCCCGGAAGTCGCGGGCCACCGAGAAGCCGAGGCCGGCGGAGATCGACGTGGAGCTGTGCGCCGCACCGAAGGGGTCGTAGGGACTCTCCTTGCGGCTGGTGAAGCCGGAAAGCCCGCCGCCTTGCCGCAGCGTGCGGATGCGGTCGCGCCGCCCGGTCAGGATCTTGTGCGGATAGCACTGGTGCGAGACGTCCCAGATCAGCCGGTCGTCGGGCGTATTGAAAACGTGGTGCAGGGCCGTGGTGAGTTCGACGACACCAAGACCTGCCCCCAGATGACCGCCGGTCACCGATACCGCCTCGATCATCTCCGCGCGCAGTTCGTCGGCGAACTCACGCAACTGGCTTTCATCGAGCTTGCGCAGGTCCGAAGGGTCGGAAACGCTGTCGAGCAGCGGCGTCGGGCGCCGATTATGACCGATCTCTGCCAAGGCTTCTGCCACTCCTTTGCTTTGCTCTTATGTCGCGGCTTTGCCGGCTAAGCCTTCCGGCCCCCACGTGTTCTCTGTCCCAGCCTGATCGCAGACGGGCAGCCGGCCTGCAGTCCGGCCTTACGACCGGCGCGAGACCACGAAAGCCGCCGCCTCTTTCAGAAGGTCCGCCTTTTGGCCAAAAAGATCAAGCCGCTGGCAGGCCGATACGACAAGGGCCTCCGCCTTGTCACGGGCACCCTCGATGCCAAGCTGGCCGACGAATGTGGCTTTTCCGAGACTTGCATCCTGGCCGGTCGGTTTGCCGAGCGCCTCCGGCGTGCTCTCGGCATCGAGTATGTCGTCGGCGATCTGAAAGGCGAGCCCGAGATCGCGGGCATAGTCGGTCAATGCCTGGCGCTGCGGCTCCCGGGCCTGGGCAAGGATTGCGCCCGCTTCGCAGGAGAACAGGATCAGCGCCCCTGTCTTCAGGCTCTGAAGGTGGGAGATCCCGGCCAGATCGAGCTCGGCGCGGTCCGGCGACATGTCGATCATCTGGCCGCCGACCATGCCCGCAGCCCCGGCCGCCTCGGCCAGGTGGCGCAGCAACTCCACGCGCACCGCAGGAAGATCGTGGGTTTCGGGCCCGGAAAGCACCGCAAAGGCCTCTGTCAGGAGCCCGTCGCCGGCAAGAATGGCCGTCGCCTCGTCGAAGGCGACGTGAACCGTCGGCCGCCCGCGGCGCAGCTCGCTGTCGTCCATGGCCGGCAGATCGTCGTGAATCAGACTGTAGCAGTGGATCATCTCGATCGCCGCACCGACCCGGAGCGCCCGCTCCTCCGGCACATCGAAGAGGCGCGCCGATTCGCGCACCAGAAACGGCCGCAGCCGCTTGCCGCCGGAAAGCGCGGCATAGCGCATCGCCTCGATAACGCGTCCGCGGGGCCCTTCGGTCATCGGCAGCAGCCGATCGAGCAGGGCCGAAATTGTTTCGCCCTGGCTGGCCAGGGCATCCTGAAGTTTCATGGCTTGCGACCCGGGCCCCGCTGTTCAGTCGACATCCAGCGCGGCGGTGCCGGCCGTGCCGTCGGCCGAAAGGCTGATCTTCTCGATCTTGGCCTGCGCCTCGCGCAGTTTCTGATCGCAGTGACGCTTCAAGGCCGCGCCGCGCTCGTAGTCCTCGATCGCCGAGTCGAGGGCACCCTGCCCCTGCTCGAGCTTGGCAACGATTGTTTTCAGCGCGTCGAGCGCCTCCTCGAAGCTCATGGCCTGAATGTCTTCGGGAACCTCGTTCTTGGACATCAGTTTTCCCCCGGGTCCTCCTGGACTTGCTGCGCCGCCTCGGCCCTTGCGCGCGGGCGCCGTCGTTCCCCGTTCAACAACCCCGCCCTTTAGCGCAGTCGGCGCCTGAGGTCAAAACCGCATCAGGGTGCGGACATGGGCCGCCACGCAGCGCGCCAGGGCCGCATGATCGTAGCCCCCCTCCAGGACCGAGACCAAACGCCCGCCGCAGGCGCTGCGGGCAAGTTCCATCAACTGCTGCGTCGCCCAGGCATAGTCTTCCTCGACGAAGTTCAGACTGGCCAGGGGATCGTCGGCATGGGCATCGAACCCGGCCGAGATGAAGACGAAATCCGGCTCGAAGCGGGTCAGGGCCGGAATGACGCAGTCGCGCATCGCCTGGCGGAAGTCTGCCGATCCGGCCGGCGGCGGCAGCGGCACGTTGATGATGTTGTTCCCCACGCCACGCTCCTGCGCCCGCCCGGTGCCTGGATAGAAGGGAAACTGGTGCGTCGAGGCATAGAACAGATCCGGGTCGTCCCAGAACATGGCCTGGGTTCCGTTGCCATGGTGAACATCGAAGTCGACCACCGCGACCCGGTGACAGCGGTGCACCTCGCGCGCATGCAGCGCCCCGACGGCGACATTGTTGAACAGGCAGAAGCCCATGGCCTGACGCGGTTCGGCGTGGTGGCCCGGCGGGCGCACCGCGCAGAAGGCGTTGTCGGCCTCTCCCGCCATCACCGCATCGACGGCCGCCACCACCGCTCCTGCGGCCCGCAGCGCTGCTTCCCCGGAGCCCGGCGAGACGATGGTGTCGGCATCCAGCATGCGGTCCCCGTGGTCCGGAATGGCCGCCAGGACGTCGTGCACGAAGCTCTCCGGATGGACCCGCGCGATCTGGCTGTGCTCGGCACGCGGCGCTTCACGACGCAGCAGGCCGGAAAACTCCGGGCTGTCCAGCGTCTTCATGATGGCCTTGAGGCGTCCGGGGTTTTCCGGGTGCAGGGCCCCGGGATCGTGCTGCTCGCAGGCGGGATGGCTGAAAAGAAGCGTACTCATAAAGCGGCCCTGACATTGGGGGGTCGGCCCATCATAGCCCGTGACCGCCCCGCGTCATCCCCGCATTTTCAACTGAAATGCGGTTTCACGGAGTAAATGAATTGTCAGGAGACAGGGGCGCTGACTGGGCCTATGCTGCCGCAGATGTCGCCCTGGGCCATTGACTCCCCAGCGGCCAGACGCCAATTCAATGATCTATTTAGTTTTTTTAGTCCCCGCCAGCTTGCGCCAGAGTCGCGCCATCGGCAGGGCTTTTGGAGACAGGCGGAACATGGGGTTGAAGACAGCGCGCCGGTTTTTGGCGATTGCGGTGGTCTGTCTTGTCGGAGCGAGCCTGGGCGGCACGATGCTGCCCCAGACTGCAGAAGGACAGCAGGGCGCCTCCCTGGTCCGCGTCGATGCCGTGCGCAGCGAACCGCTGAGTCAGACGGTGCCGGTTGTGGGGCGCCTTGTCGCCCGCCAGGCCGGATCGGTCGCAGCGCGGATCAGCGGCCCCATCCAGCAATTCAGCGTCGAGGTCGGCGACCGGGTGTCGGCCGGCGACGTCATAGCCGTGCTCGATGCCGCCTCGATGGAGGCCGAGCGCGACCTGGCCGCCGCGGGCCTCGCGGTGGCCAGGGCGGAACTGAGGACCAAGCAGGCCGAAGTGACCCTGGCGCGGCAGGAATTGCAGCGCCTTGAGGGGCTCAAGCAGTCCGCCGCCTTCAGCCAGGCCCGCTTCGACGACGCCCGCCAGGAGGTTGCCATCGCCGAAGCGGCCGCCGCCGAAGCCGAGGCGTCGGTGACCAGCGCACGCGCCACCCTGCGTCTGGCCGAGATCGACCTGGACGACACCACGGTGCGCGCACCCTACGACGGGGTCATCACCCAGCGCCTGAGCGAGGTCGGGGCCTACGCCCAGGACGGGGCCGACGTGGTGCGCATGGTCGCCGACCAGAGCCTGGAGGTGGAGGCCGACGTGCCGGCCAACCGGCTGCTCGGGCTCACCGCGGGGGCTGCGGTCGAGGTGGTGCTGGACGACGGCACCCTGATCGGCGCGACGGTCAGGGCCGTCATCCCCGACGAGAACCCGCTGACACGAACCCGCGCCGTGCGCTTCGTGCCGCGTTTCGGGGAGATCAGCAGTCCGCTTGCCAACGAGCAGTCGGTCACCGTGATGGTGCCGGTCGGCGCGCCGCGGGATGTGGTTTCCGTGCACAAGGACGCCATCATCAAGCGTCCCAACGGCACCATCGTCTTCGTCGTCTCCGAAGGTCAGGCGCAACCGCGCCCGATCGTTCTCGGTGAGCCCGTGGGTAACCGCTACGAGGTTGTCCAGGGCCTGGCGGAGGGCGAGCAGACCGTGGTGCGCGGCAACGAGCGCCTGCGTCCGGGTGCAGAGGTACAGATTGACGGGGAGACCTGATGAACCTCATCAAGCTCGCTATCGAACGTCCCATCGCGGTGATTGCCGCGGTTCTGATGGTGGTGATGTTCGGGATCGTCGCGCTGCAGACCATCCCCATCCAGCTGGCCCCCGACGTCAACCGGCCGGTCATCACCGTTTCCACCAACTGGGGCGGCGCCGCCCCGGCGGAGATCGAACGCGAGATCACCAACCGCCAGGAAGAAGAGCTGAAAGGCATCGAGGGCCTGGAGACCATCACCTCGCGCTCGGAGCAGGGCCGCGCCCGCATCACCCTGGAGTTCGCCGTCGGCACCAACATGGACCGGGCGCTGCTGCTGGTCTCCAACCGGCTTGACCGGGTGAACGGCTATCCCGACGAAGCCGACGAGCCGACGCTGGACACCGCCGGCAGCGAAGACAGCCCCATCGCCTGGTTCATCATCACCCGCGAGGACGGCAACGAGCGGCCGATCCACGAATACGGCGACTTCGCCGAAGACATCCTGCGCGAGCGCATCGAACGGGTGCCGGGCGTCAGCCGCGTCAACGTCTTCGGCGGCACGGAGCGGGAAATCCAGGTCACGGTCGAGCCCAAGGTGCTGGCACGCTACCGCATGACGGTGACCGAGGTCGTGGACGCCCTCAGGCGCGCCAATGCTTCGCTCAGCGCCGGTGACGTGGACGAGGGCAAACGGCGCTATGTTGTGCGCACCGAGGGTGAGCTCAACACCCTGGAGGCCATCCGCGACGTGGTCGTTCGCAGCGACTCCAACGACGACAGCGGCCGCCTCGCCCGGGTGCGGATCGGCGACATCGCCGATGTGTCCTATGGCTACAAGGAAGCCGGCGCCTCGATCCGCATGCTCGCCCAGGGCGCCATGGCGATGAACGCCCTGCGCGAGACCGGCGCCAATGTCATCGAGACCATGGAAGGCATCAAGGCGGCGGTGGAGGAACTGCGCGAAGGGCCGATCCCGGCCGCCGGCCTGAGGCTGCGGCAGGTTTACGACGAAACGGTCTACATCAACTCCGCCATCGACCTGGTGCAGCAGAACATCTGGGTCGGCGGCACGCTGGCCGCCATCATTCTGCTGGTCTTCCTGCGGTCCGTCCGCGCCACCCTTGTGGTCTCCATCGCCATTCCGGTTTCGGTGATCGGTGCCTTCGTGGCCATGGCCGCCATGGGGCGGTCGATCAACGTGATCTCACTCGCCGGCATCGCCTTTGCTGTGGGCATGGTGGTGGATGCCGCCATCGTCGTGCTGGAGAACATCTACCGCCTGCGCGAACAGGGCCGGCCGGCACGCGAGGCCGCCTATCTGGGCGCCAAGCAGGTCTGGGGTGCGGTTCTCGTTTCGGCGCTGACCACTGTCATGGTGTTCATTCCCATTCTGGTCATGCAGCTGGAAGTGGGTCAGCTCTTCCGGGACATCGCAGTGGCCATCTCGGTGTCCGTCATGCTCTCACTGCTGGTCTCGGTCACCGTGTTGCCGGCACTGTCGAGCTGGCTGCTCAGCGGCGGCGGCAAGAAACTGGACGAAAAGAGCATCACCCGGCTGCGCCTGCCGCTGGTCGACCGGCTGGCCGAGTTCTTTATCGCCCTCATCATGGGCTTTGTGCGCCTGGTGGTCCGCAGCCGTCTGGTGGCCTTCGTGGTCGTCGCTTCGGTCACTACGGCGGCCTCGCTTGGGGCCTGGCAGTTCCTGCCCAAGCTCGAATACCTGCCGGAGGGCAACCGCAACCTCGTCTTCGGCATCATCATTCCGCCGCCGGGCTACAACCTGGGCACCACGACCGATATCGCGAAGGGCATCGAAGCCGCGACCCGGCCGCTTTGGATCACCGAAAGCGGCATGGACGCGGACAGCTACGAGGCAAAGGCGGAAGAGGGTTTCTCCCTGGACGGCATCGGCACGCGGATTACCGGCGCTTTTCGATCTCTCTGGCCGGGCGGAGCGGAGCCTGCCGATCCACAGATCGAACGCTTCTTCTTCGTCGCCACCAGGGCGACCACTTTCCTGGGCGCCACCGCCGTCGATCCGCAGCGCGCAGCAGAGCTGATCCCCGTTCTCCAGGGGCCGGTGTTCCGCGAGCCCGGCACTTTCGGTTTCATCAATCAGCCGTCGATCTTCGGGCGCGGCATCGGTTCGGGACGCAAGATCGACCTCGATATCTCCGGACAGGAATTGGAGGTCATTCTTGGCGTCGCCCAACAGGCGGTCGGCCGCGTTTCGCAGATCATGCCCCGTAGCGAGGGACATCAGCTGCGGCCGAACCCCGGCCTGGAGCTCGGCGCACCGGAGGTGCGTCTCTTCCCCGACCGCCTGCGTCTTGCCGACAACGACGTGACCGCACGCGAGCTGGGCGAGGCGATCGACACCTTCAACGACGGTCTTCGGGTGGCTGAGGTCACCGTCGGCTCCGATCGTCTCGACCTGATGCTGAAGGGCCCGGACTACAACGTCGTCCAGACCCAGGGCATCGCAAGCCTGCCGGTGGTCACGCCCAACGGCGATATCATCCCGGCCTCCTCCCTGGCCGAGGTGGTGCTGACTTCCGGCCCGACCGAAATCCGCCACCGCGAGCGCTTCCGCACCGTCACCCTGGAAATCCGCCCGGCCCCGGGCATTCCGCTGGAGGCTGCGCTCGATACCCTGCGCAGCGAAGTCATGCAGCCGATGGAGGCCGAGGGCCTGCCGCCCGGCGTCACGTTCAACATCTCCGGCACCGCCGACAAGCTGACCCAGACCTGGGAGGCCATGGTTCTGGACCTGCTGCTGGCGCTGGCCATCGTCTACCTGGTGATGGCCGTGCTGTTCGAGAGCTTCATCTACCCGTTGATCATCCTGCTGTCCGTGCCGCTTGCCGCAGCCGGGGGTGTGGCGGGGCTGGCGATCCTCAACACCTCCGTCTATCAGCCGCTCGACATGCTCACGCTGCTGGGCTTCGTGATCCTCATCGGCATCGTGGTGAACAACGCGATTCTGCTGGTGCACCAGACCCTCTATCACCTGCGCGAGGAGGGGCTGGCCGCCGGCGCGGCCATCGTCGAGGCGACGCGAAACCGCATCCGGCCGATCTTCATGTCCACGCTGACCTCGGTCTTCGGGATGCTGCCGCTGGTCTTTTTCCCGGGCGCCGGTTCGGAACTCTACCGCGGACTGGGGTCTGTGGTGGTTGGCGGCCTCGCCCTCTCAGCCATACTCACGCTGCTCATCATTCCGCCGATGATGGCGCTGCTGGTCGCCACGCTGGAAGGCCGTCAGGCCGCTGCCGGGCCGAAGGTGGCCGGCCCACCACAGCCTGCAGCGGGCGAGTAGGGTCCCGCCCTTGGCAGGACCGGCCGCTTAGCCGGCCTTTCTGATCTGGAAGGTGAAGCGGCCGTCCGCCTCGTCCCACGCCAGCAGTTCGTCGCCGGTGGTCTGGCAAAAGGCCTGGAAGTCCGCGACCGCCCCGGGGTCGGTGGCGAGCACCTCCAGCACCGCCCCGGGTTCGACCGATTTCATCGCCTTGCGGGCCCGCAGGACCGGGAGGGGGCAGCGCAGCCCTGTCGCATCAAGCACGGTTTTTGAGATCTCAGACATCCGCGAATTTTAACACTCCACGTTGGTAAACTGAGGTTCGATGCCGTCGAACACCGCAGGATCGCCCGGATTCCGGGGCCTTCGGCAGTTCTTCGTAAACTACGGCGATCAACCGGAAAATCCGGGACAAAAAAAGTTCACACCAGCGCTTGACCTGTCCGACCCCCGAACAACGTTTCCTAATATGCCATACGGACCACTCCTTCTGACCGCCGGACGGGCGAGCCGCCTGCTCAAAGCCATGGGCAATGAGCGGCGCCTGGTGATCCTCTGCCATCTGTCCGAGCGCGAACACTCTGTGACCGAGCTTTGCCGCCTGGTTGGGCTTAGTCAATCCGCTCTGTCCCAGCACCTTGCAAAGCTGCGCCGGGACAACCTGGTGAAAACCCGCCGCAACGCGCAAACGGTGCTCTATTCGGTCTCAAGCCCTGAGGTCGGGAAGATGCTGAGCGCCCTGAGCGATCTCTATGTGAATTGCTGCGCGGCGCGCCAGCCGGCGCCGGTCGAAAACGGGGCTTCGCACGATACCCCGGTCAGCCGGCCGGGCGGGGCGGAGACCGCGGCAGAAGGCGCGGCGCTGCGCAAGCCCAGCACCTGAAGCGCCGCCCAACAGGAATTCTTTCTCTGAACCGGACTCAAGCCCTGGGTGCAACCGCGCCCGGCGGCTTCGTGCGGCGCGCTGCGCGCTTTGGTTTGAAAGGAAATTGGGTCCTTCAATCATGGATTTCCCCGACCCTTCGCCACGTTCCGCCGAAGGGAAATTCCCCTAATTGTTGTTCATGAACAAATGAATACGTTTGCATGAACAAATCGATCACTTGATCCTTGAGAAGCTTGCGCAGTAAGTCTGCGCGATCACTTTTTTGGACGAAACTCCGAATCACCAACCCATCGCCGCGGGGTCATTCAGAATGAGAGAAATGACAGCGTGTCTGAGACTCCCACGACTACTCCCGCAAAGCCCGACCCCGTCGATGTCTCTATAGGTTCCCGGCTGCGGCTCCGCCGCTTGGCCCTTGGCCTCAGCCAGAGCAGCCTCGCAAACGCCCTAGGCATCACCTTCCAACAGATCCAGAAGTACGAACGCGGCACCAATCGCATCGTTGCCAGCCGTCTGTACCGCCTGTCCCAGGTTCTTCAAGTTCCGGTTCAGTATTTCTTCCAGGACCTCTCGGCGAGAGAGGCTCCGGAGCAGTCCCTCGCAAACGGTCAGTCCGATGTCGAGTCACCGGAACGTGTGTCGGACCTGATGACGCAGCGTGATATGCTTCGCCTCGTTCAAGCCTACAGCAGGATAGACGATGCCACGGTGCGGCGGCAGATCTACGCGTTGGTCAAGACCATCGGCGAGCATCGCTGCGATCCGCCCTGCTGACGGGATCGCACCAGCCCCTGCGCGGAGCTTCCGGGCTCGGGCTGTCGGGGCCGCGCTTCTCGCCCTGGCGGCTCTGGCGGCGGCTTCGTCGCAGCAGAGTGCCTGGAGCGACACTGTCTCACCGGTGCGCGGCGTTGCGCAGATCGTCGATGGCGACAGCCTTGCGGTCGCGGGTCGGACCTTTGACCTTGCCGGGGTCGACGCGCCGGAACTGGCGCAGCGCTGCACCCGCGGAGAACGCCTTTATGACTGCGGCCTGCTCGCGCAGGCCGCCCTCATGGATCTGACGGCCGGCGTCCCGGTGGTGTGCCGCCGACTGGCGCAGCAGCCGGCATCAGGCGGCGTACCGCTGGCGCGCTGCACGGCAGGGGGTTACGACCTCTCGGAGGGCATGGTCTACACGGGCTGGGCGCTGATCCCGCCGGGCGGCGGGGCCGCGGACCAATACCGAGCCGCCTTCGGCCCGATCCAGGAGGGTGCCAGAGAACGCCGGCGCGGCCTTTGGAAGGGCGCGTTCGTCGAACCCTGGGCCTGGCGCCGGGGACAGCGCCTGGCCGGCGAGCCTCTGGCGGACGGGGCAAGCCGGTAATACAGGCGCCCGGCCGCCGCGAAATCCCAACGGCTGGAAAGAGCGGACGCGGTCCCTTTGTCGCTGGACGCCGGGGGTCGGACGGCGCCACTATGCTCCCTGCTTCTGGGATTTTGCTTCTGGCGTTGCCTTCGGGGGAAGGAACGATGGCGTTGTTGCGGTTTATGACAGTGACCGTTGCCCTCGGCAGCTTTGGTCTTTCAGCGCTTTGGGCCCTCCCCGCCCTGGCCCAGAATCGAAGCCTGCAGAGCGACGGCTACTTTTCGCCGACCTATGCCGCTTCCGCCCAGGGCTCACCCTACCGGGACGTCTATTCCCAGACCTTCGGGTCCGCCGCCGGGTCCGCCGCCGGGTCCGCCGCGCCGCCGCCGCCCGACCCGCAGGAAGCCGCCGCCACGCTTGTCCCCAGCAGGCCTGTGGAGGACCTCGTCTTCGTGATCGACAGCAAGGGCCTCGCCACCTATCGCGCGGACGACTACGGCGCCGGCCACGGCGCGGCCATCGCCCGCGGCCCGCTGCCGCTTGTGCCGGAAGCGAAGTCCATCGCCGGCGCCACCGTGCAGGTGCCCACCGTTGCCGACAGTCTCTATCTGCAGCCGCCGCTGGAAACGGCCGGTGGCCCACAAGCCGCTACTCCTGCCGCCACTCCCATACGTCTCATTCCACCGCCCGAAGCCAAGCCCCCGGACGGGTCCACAGGCAACCAGTGACCCTCGGCGCGGTTTTCGGGGGCCTGCAGAGCGACGGTGCGGCGCTGGCGGAGGCGATCACCGCCCTGCCGGAGGCCGATGCCGTTTCCCTTCCGCTGCTGGGAGCCGAAGCGATCGATGCCTTGGTCGCGGAATCGCAAAACCTGCGTTACCGGCCGGCACGGCCCGTGATCGGCAGCGGCGACAAGCGGGTCTGGCAGGACTGCGAGGTGAGCTGTGCGGTCCCCGGGGACGGCGCCCTGGCTGCCTGCGCCGCAGCGCTCGAAGGAGTTCTCACCGAGGCCCTGGGCCTGCTCGGCCCGCCCGCGCTCAGCGAAGGCTTTGCCGTCAACGACCTGATCGTTCAGCGCTACCCCAGGGGCTCCGGCGGGATCACGCCGCACCGCGACCACATCGCCTATCGTGGTCTGATCTCCGTCATCACCCTGACCGGACGCTGCCGCTTTGCGGTCTGCAGCGACCGCAGCGGCAGCGACGCCCGGGCCGTGGCGGCACCGCCGGGCTGGCTGGTGCTGATGCGCGGACCGGGGCTCTATGGCCGGACGGACCGCCCCTTTCACTTCGTCGACCGCTTCGAAACCCCTCGGATCAGCGTCGGCCTGCGCTACGACCGCCGGCTTGTGTCGTGACCTGGTCTCGTGACTGGGCGGCAGTGTCGAAGCGCCAGGACCCCAGGACCCAGGACCATCGTATCGGGGCCCTTGGCCTGACCCGGCGCGGGTGTTAGGACAGCCGCGCCGGCATTCCCTCAGTAGGCGTTCTCCCAGACTCTGCAATGCGCACCGACGACTTCGACTTCGACCTGCCCCGCGGGCTGATTGCCCAGCATCCGATCGAGCCCCGCGAGGCTGCGCGCCTGCTGCACGTGGGCCCGGCGCTGGCGGACCGAGCGATCGCCGACCTGCCCCGCCTGCTGCGCCCGGGCGACCTGCTGGTCATCAACGACACCAAGGTGATCCCGGCGCGGCTGACCGGCACAAAGGGCAGCAGCAACATCGAAGTCACCCTGCACAAGGCGGTGGACGCCAGCACCCGGGCCAGGACCTGGAAAGCCTTCGCCCGGCCGGCGCGCAAGCTTTCTGCCGGCGACAGGATCGTTTTCGCCGAGGACTTCGGTGCGGCGGTCACCGAAAAGGGCGAAGGCGGCGAAGTCACCCTGGCCTTCGACGAAGCGGGCAGCGACCTGCTCGCCGCCTTGGACCGCCACGGGATCATGCCGCTGCCGCCTTACATCAAGCGGGGCTCTGAGGGCGACCCGCAGGACCGGGAGGACTACCAGACCGTCTTCGCCGAACGGGCCGGCGCCGTCGCGGCGCCCACGGCGGGGCTGCACTTCACCGAGCCCCTGCTGAACGCGCTGGAGCAGGCCGGGATCGGGCGGGTGGCGGTCACCCTTCACGTCGGCGCCGGGACCTTCCTGCCCGTCAAGGTGGACGACCCCGCCGCCCACCGGATGCACAGCGAGACCGGCGAAATCACCCGCGACGCCGCGGACAGGATCAACGCCGCCCGGGCCGCGGGCGGGCGCATCGTCGCGGTCGGAACCACCGCGCTGCGGCTGCTGGAGAGCGTTGCCGCGGATGACGGAACGGTCACGCCCTTCGTCGGCGATACCGATCTCTTCATTCTGCCGGGTCACCGCTTCAAGGCCGTGGACCTGCTGCTGACCAACTTCCACCTGCCGCGGTCGACCCTTTTCATGCTGGTCTGCGCCTTTGCCGGCAAGGCGCGCATGGAAGCCGCCTACGCCCATGCCGTCGCGGAGCAGTACCGCTTCTACTCCTACGGCGATGCCTGCCTGCTGGAACCGGAGGGCGCCCGATGAACCGGGCCGAAGAAACCGCTGCCGGCGCCCATGGTCTCCGCTTCGCGGTCGGCGCCGTCGACGGCAAGGCGCGCCGCGGCCAGCTTGAAACGGCCCACGGAACGATCAACACGCCCGCCTTCATGACCGTCGGCACCGCCGCCACCGTGAAGGGGCTGACCCCGGACCAGGTGCGCGAAAGCGGGGCCGAGATCCTGCTTGCCAACACCTACCACCTGATGCTCCGGCCCGGCGCCGAGCGGGTCGCGCGCCTAGGCGGCCTGCATCGCTTCATGAACTGGCCGGGACCGATCCTGACGGACTCCGGTGGCTACCAGGTGATGTCGCTGCAGGAGCTGCGCAAGATCACCGAGGAGGGCGTCACCTTCCGCTCTCATCTCGACGGCGAGCGTCACGCATTGACGCCGGAGCGGGCGGTGGAGATCCAGGAACTGCTGGACGCCAACATCACCATGGTGCTGGACGAATGCACGCCCTACCCGGCAACGGAGGAAGAAGCGCGCGAGTCCATGGAGCGCTCCATGCGCTGGGCGGCGCGCTGCCGCGAGGCCTTTACCCAGCGGCCGGGCTACGGCCTTTTCGGCATCGTCCAAGGCAGTGTCTATCCGGAGCAGCGGCGGGCCTCTGCCGAGGCGCTGATCGAGATCGGCTTCGACGGCTATGCAGTGGGCGGTCTGGCCGTCGGCGAGGGACAGGCGGTGATGCTCGAGGTCCTGGACGCGACCGTCCCGCACCTGCCGGCAACCCATCCACGCTACCTCATGGGCGTCGGCAAACCGCCTGATATCGTCGGCGCGGTGGCGCGCGGCATCGATATGTTCGACTGCGTGCTGCCGACCCGTTCGGGGCGCACCGGCCAGGCCTTCACCCGCCGCGGCAGCATCAACCTCCGCAACGCCCGCCATCAGGACGACAACCGCCCGCTGGATCCGGACTGCCCCTGCCCGACCTGTGCCAACTACTCCCGCGCTTACCTGCACCATCTTTTCAAGGCCAAGGAGATGCTTGGCCCGATCCTGCTGACCCGCCACAATCTGGCTTACTATCAGGAACTCATGGCCGGGCTGCGCCGGGCAATCGAGGATCAGCGGCTTGACGACTTCATCGCGGACTTCAGCCGGCAACAGGACGCGGGAGACCTCCCCCCGCTCTGAGACTGCGTCCTTCGCGACAGCGGCTTCCGGCCCGTCGGGGCCGAAGGCGGCCATCCGCGACAAGGCTCTGGCACTGGGATTCGATGCGGTGGGCTTTGCCAGGGCGGAGGTCGCGCCCGATGCACGGGCGGCGCTGAAGGCTTTCCTGGCGGCAGGCTATCACGGCGAGATGGACTGGCTGGCCCGCAATGCCGAGCGCCGCGCCGACCCCAAGGTGCTCTGGCCGGAAGCGCATACTGTGGTCGTGCTGGGCCAGAACTACGGGCCCGCCGAGGACCCCCTGGCGCTGCTGGACGAACCGCAGCGCGCGGCAGTCTCCGTCTACGCCCGCAACGCCGACTATCACGACCTGATGAAAAAGCGCCTGAAAGCCCTGGCGCGCTGGATGCACGACGACCTGGCCGCCGAGGTAAAGGTCTTTGTCGATACCGCGCCGGTGATGGAGAAACACCTGGCCCAGGCCGGCGGTCTCGGCTGGCAGGGCAAACACACCAACCTGGTGTCGCGCGCGCTGGGATCCTGGCTGTTTCTCGGCGAGGTCTACACCGATCTGGAGATCGAAGCGGATGGCGCCGAAAGCGATCACTGCGGAAGCTGCCGCAACTGTCTCGACGTCTGCCCCACCGATGCCTTTCCCGCGCCCTACCAGCTCGACGCGCGGCGCTGCATCTCCTACCTCACCATCGAGCACAAGGGACCGATCCCGGCGGAGTTCCGCAGGGCCATGGGCAACCGCATCTACGGCTGCGACGACTGCCTGGCGGTCTGCCCCTGGAACAAGTTCGCACAGCCGACCCGAGAGGCCGCCTTTCTGCCGCGCGCCGAACTGACCGCGCCCAGGCTGGCCGACTTCCTCGACCTCGACGATGCTGGCTTTCGCAGACTTTTTGCCGGATCTCCCATCAAACGCATCGGGCGCGACCGCTTCCTGCGCAATGTTCTGATCGCCCTCGGCAACGCCGGGACCGAGGCACCGGCAGAAGCCATAGAAGCCCTGCTGGCCGATCCCTCGCCGCTTGTGCGCGGCGCGGCTGTCTGGGCCCTGGACTGCCTGCTGCCGCAAGCAACCGTCGCTCGTCTGCGCAGCAGACACGCAGCCGCCGAAAGCGACCCCGGCGTGTTGGATGAGTGGGCCCGGCTGGATCGCTGAGCGATGATCCGGCTGCACATCACCGGCGCCTCCGGCAGCGGCACCTCGACTCTCGGGCACGCGCTCGCAGAAAACCTGCGGATCGCCCGCTTCGATACCGACGATTTCTACTGGCAGCCGAGCGAGCCGCCTTACACCGCAAAGCGCCCCGTCGGTGAACGGCTGCACCTGTTGAACGTGGCCTTCGCCGAGGCCGGCTCCTGGGTGCTCTCAGGCTCCATCGGCCACTGGGGCGCGCCGCTGATCCCGCAGTTCGATCTGGTGATCTTTCTCTCGGTGCCCACCGAAGTGCGCCTGGAACGCCTGCGCCGGCGCGAAGCCGAACGCTACGGCAGCCGGACTGAACCCGGCGGCGACCGCCACGAAGCCAGCACCGCCTTCCTGGAATGGGCGGCGGACTACGAAACCGGGCCTTCTGAAGGCCGCAGCCGGGACATGCACGAAGCCTGGATTAAAGCGCTCCCCTGCCCGGTTCTGCGCCTGGAAGGGGATCGGCCGGTCGAAACCCAACGCGCCGACAGCCTGGCGGCCATCGCAAACCATGGCCTGTCTGTGTGACGTGGCGCCGTGACTCAGCGCCGTCCCAGGGCGCTGATCGAAGGGACTATTGAGGCTGGGCTGCGGTTGGCCGCTTCGCCTTGTCCGGTGGGAAACAGACGAAGTTGACCCGGTTGGGCTGGGTCAGCGAGCAGCCGTTCCAGAAGATGTCCTCGTTCTTGCGCTCCAGACGGCCGCCGTCGCAGACGTAGGCCGCCTCGTCATCGACCTCCGAGTCCTCGTTCACGGCCGGGCTGTAGCACAGGCCGAAGGCATAAGGCCGCAGACGCGGCAACATGTCGGCGCTTTCCGCCTCGGCCGCCTCCACCGCCTCGTCCGAACCATCGACCTGAAACGGCAAGGCGCTGCAGGCCCCCAGAAGGCCCATCGCTGCGCCGCAAACCAACGGCGCCGCCAAACGCCTGGCAGACAACCCACGGATCATTCAAACGCTCCCTCGAGACGGCTCAGTCCAGTTTTGCGGCCCAGTTATGCGGCCCAGTTATGCGGCCGCGATGACGGCCCCCCTGTCGCGCATTGATACGCAGGCGGAGGCGTCCTGTCATCCGGGAAGCGGCGCGACTCATTATTTCCACTGTGGAAATGTATAATATTGAATTTCTACATTTTCCTATGGACAATTGAAAATGATCACCCTACGTTTTTTGTGAAATTGGCCGCGGCACTCGGAAGACCGAACGCCCTTGGCCGATTGCAAACTGGGTACGGCACTCTAACGCACTGACTTATATCGGATTTTCGTTTCGCAGCGCTCCGCGGCGGCAACGAGGACCTGACCGGCACGAAAGCAGGACCATGCGGTATTTTCCGGCCTTTCACGATCTTTCCAGCCGCTCCGCTCTTTTGGTGGGGGGCGGCGAACTGGCGTTGCGCAAGCTGCGCCTGCTGCTGAAGGCGCACGCCAAGGTCACCCTGGTGGCGCCACGCCTCAGCGCAGAGATGGCCGAAGAGGCCCGCGACGACCGGGTCATGTGGATGTGCCGTCCGTTTATGGCCGAAGACGTCCGGGGACGCGCGCTGGTGATCTCGGCCAGCGGCAAGCCTTCCGTCGACGAAGCGGTGGCCGCAGCGGCGGCCGAGGCCGGCGTCGCCATCAACGTGGTCGACCGGCCCGACCTTTCCAGCTTCATCATGCCGGCCGTGATCGACCGCGACCCCCTGGTGATCGGTATCTCCAGCGGCGGCGACGCGCCGATCCTAGCGCGCCAGCTCCGGGCGCGGATCGAGGCTATGCTCCCCGCCCGCCTGGGCGCCCTGGCGCGCTTTGCCGGTACCTTTCGCGCAGCGGTCGGGGCGACCATACCCCCGGCCGGCCGCCGGCGCTTCTGGGAGCGGTTCTTCACCGGCCCGATCGCCGAAGAGGTGCTGGCCGGGCGCGAAACGGCGGCGCGCGAGGCCATGCTGGGCCTGATCAACGGCCCGGCGTCGCAGGCCGCGCCGGCCGGTTCGGTGGCCATCGTCGGTGCCGGCCCGGGCGATCCGGACCTGCTCACTTTCAAGGCTCTGCGCCGCCTGCAGGAAGCCGACGTCGTGCTCTACGACAAACTGGTCGGCCCGGAGATCGTCGACTATGCGCGCCGCGACGCCGAGCGGATCTATGTCGGCAAGGCCAAGGCCAACCACAGCAAGAGCCAGGACGAGATCAACGCCCTGATGGCCGAGCACGCCCTGGCCGGGCGCCGGGTCGTGCGCCTGAAAGGCGGCGACCCCTTCATCTTCGGACGCGGCGGCGAGGAGATGGACTACCTCGAAGGCCGCGGCGTCACGGTGGAGGTGGTGCCGGGCGTGACGGCGGCCGCCGGCTGCGCCGCGGCAGCGGGCATTCCCCTCACCCTGCGGGGCACGGCCCTGGCCGTCACCTTCATCACCGGTCATGCGCGGGACGGCGAGCCGGATCTGGACTGGACCAGCCTGGCCAGCGGCAAGCAGACCCTGGCGGTCTACATGGGCGTCTCCACGGCCGGCGTGGTCGCGGAGCGTCTGATCGAACACGGGCTTGCCGCCGCCACCCCGGTCGCCGTGATCGAAAACGGCACCCGCGACGACCAACGCATCGTCACCGCACGGCTGGAGGATCTGGATCAGCGCCTGCAGCAGGCGGCGGTCACGGGCCCAGCGCTCATCATCATCGGCGAGGTCGCCCGCAAGGCCATGACCGGCGAGGACCGGACCCTGGGGGCCGAGCTGGCCGCCCTCCCCCAACGCCTGCCCGAAGCCTTGGCCGTCTGACGGAGACCTGTGTCATGCCACCGAAAGCCACCCCTTTGAGAGCCGTCACCGCCAACCGCCTGCGCGAAGGCGATGTCGTCTACCTGACCGAAAGCGGCCTGTGGACCGCCTGGCTGAACCAGGCCGTCACCAGCAATGACGCTGCGGCTCAGGACGAGATGCTGAAGCGCGCGGAGGCGGACGTGGCCGCGCGCAAGATCGTCGGTCCCTACCTGGTCGAGGTGACCGAGGTGGACGGCATCCTTCAGCCGCTTTCGACCCGTGAAACCATCCGCGCCGCGGGGCCGACCGTGCGCGCCGACTATCGCAAGGCCCCTCTGGTGGCGGAAGCCTAGGGCGAGAGGAACCAACGACGATGTACCGCTACGACGAATTCGATCTGGCCTTCGTGCGGCAGCGCACCGCCCAGTTCCGCGGACAGGTGGAACGCCGCCTCTCCGGCGAGCTGAGCGAGGAGGAGTTCCGGCCCCTGCGGCTGATGAACGGGCTCTATCTGCAGCTTCACGCCTATATGCTGCGCGTCGCCGTGCCCTACGGCACGCTGTCCTCACGCCAGATGCGCAGGCTGGCCAGCATCGCGCGCGACTACGACCGCGGCTATGGCCATTTCACCACGCGCCAGAACATCCAGTACAACTGGCCGAAGCTGGAAGATGTGCCGAAGATCCTGGAGGAGCTGGCCGAGGTCGAGATGCACGCCATCCAGACCAGCGGCAACTGCATCCGCAACGTCACCGCCGATCACTTTGCCGGCGCCAGCGCCGACGAGATCGAGGACCCGCGTATCTACGGCGAGATCATCCGCCAGTGGTCGACCCTGCACCCTGAATTCTCGTTCCTGCCGCGCAAGTTCAAGATCGCCATCACCGGCGCACCGAACGATCGCGCCGCCGTGCGCTTCCACGACATCGGCCTGCAGGTCCGCCGCAACGCTGAGGGCGAGGTCGGCTTCGCGGTGATCGTCGGCGGCGGCCAGGGCCGCACCCCGGTGATCGGCACCACCATCCGCGAATTCCTGCCCAAGGCGCACCTGCTGAGCTACCTGGAGGCCATCCTTCGGGTCTACAATCAGCTCGGCCGGCGCGACAACCTCTACAAGGCGCGCATCAAGATCCTGGTGCAGCAGACCGGAGCCGAGGAGTTCACCCGGCTGGTCGAAGAGGAATGGGCGCATCTGAAAGACGGCGCCCTCACGCTGCCGGCCGAGGAGATCGCCCGCATCGAGAGCTACTTCGCCCCGCCGGCCTTTGAGACACTGCCGGAGAGCGACCGCGGCTTCGAGGCTCGGCGCTTCGAGGACCGGGACTTCGCCCGCTGGGTGCGCAGCAACGTCTCCGCGCACAAGATCCCCGGCTACGCCATCGTCTCCATCTCCCTGAAGCCCGAGGGCGAGGCGCCGGGCGATGCCAGCGCCGAGCAGATGGACGCCGTGGCCGATCTTGCCGAGGCTTTCAGCTTCGATGAGATCCGCGTCACCCACGAGCAGAACCTGGTGCTGCCGCACGTGAAGCTCAGTGACCTGGCGAAGGTCTGGGAAACGCTGGCGCAGCACGGCCTGGGCACGCCCAATATCGGCCTTGTCTCCGACATCATCGCCTGCCCAGGGCTCGACTACTGCAACCTGGCCAACGCCCGCTCCATTCCCGTCGCCCAGCGCATCACGCAGCGCTTCAGCGACCTGAACCGCCAGCACGAGATCGGCGATCTGAAGATCAAGATCTCCGGCTGCATCAATGCCTGCGGCCACCATCACGCCGGCCACATCGGCATCCTGGGCGTCGACAAGAAGGGCGAGGAGTTCTACCAGATCACCCTGGGCGGCAGCGCCGACGAAAACGCCGCGGTCGGCAAGATCGTCGGCCCTGCCTTCTCCTACGACGCGGTCGTCGATGCCGTCGACAACATCGTCGAGACCTATCTGGACCTGCGCCAGGACAACGAGAAGTTCAACGACACCTATGCCCGCGTCGGCCTCGCGCCGTTCAAGGAGAAGCTCTATGCCGCTGCTTAAAGACGGCCGGATCAGCGACGATCCCTGGTCGGATCTGCCTGAGACGCCGGAGCCCGCCAGCGGCGCCGACGTAGGCGCGCCGGATACCCCGTCTCTGGACGTGGACCTGATCGTCACCCTGGGCCAATGGCGCGAGCAGCGTGAGACGCTGCTGCGCCGCAACGGCCGCCTCGGCCTGCGCCTGGCCAGCGACCAGCCGCCGGAAGAGATCGCCGGCGATCTGGAGCACTTCGACCTCATTGCCCTGGAGTTCCCGAAGTTCAACGACGGCCGCGCCTACTCCTATGCGCGCCTGCTGCGTGAGCGGCACGGCTTCAGGGGCGAACTGCGCGCGGTGGGCAACGTGCTGCGCGACCAGCTCTTCTTCATGCTGCGCTGCGGCTTCGACAGCTTCGCGGTGGCGGACGAGAAAACCGCGGCGGCCTGGAAAGACGCCATCGAGGAAATCCAGGTCTGGTATCAGCCGACCGCAGATGGCCGTGCGCCCAGCGGTGCGCTGGGCGCCGGCTTCCGGTCTTCGCGCGCCGTAGCCGCCGAGTAGCACCGCCCACAGCCACCGGACAACACACTTGGACCGGGGAGTCGCAAAAGTGCTGGCTTCAAGGACGAGCAGATCGGCGTTGACGGTTCGCCCGGCGGCCAACCAGGACCGCGCCCTGAGACTGCGGGAGCGCGCCCGCCTTCTGGAACTGCGCTACGGCGCCGCCGACAGCGAAACGGTGCTGGAGGCGGCGATCAAGCATGTCTTTCCCGGACGCATCGCGGTGGTGTCGTCGTTCGGTGCGGAGTCGGCGGTGCTGCTGGACCTCGTTGCCCGGATCGACCCGGCAACCCCGGTGATCTTCCTGGAGACCGGCAAGCACTTCGACGAAACCCTTGCCTACCGGGACGGCCTGGCAGAGCGGCTGGGACTGACCGACCTGCGCTCGGTGACGCCGGCGGCGGAGGACCTTGGCCGCGCCGATGCGGACGGCACGCTGTGGCAGCGCAACCCGGACCTCTGCTGCCACCTGCGCAAGGTCCTGCCGCTGCAGCGGGCGCTCAGCGGTTTCAGCGCCTGGATCAACGGCCGCAAGCGCTTCCAGGGCGGCCTGCG
The DNA here is from genome assembly GCA_001657395.1 of Rhodospirillales bacterium BBD 1991-14. GTDB lineage: Bacteria > Pseudomonadota > Alphaproteobacteria > Kiloniellales > Kiloniellaceae > Pelagibius. The sequence continues at coordinate 286,553 of LYSY01000003.1, forward strand.
CGGCGCGATCCCGGTCTTTGAGGCCGAGACCGGCCGCATCAAGGTTAACCCCCTGGCCCACTGGGACGCCGCGCAACTGCGCGAGGCTTTCGAGACCCGGGGCCTGCCGACCCACCCGCTGGCGGAGCAGGGCTATGCCTCCATCGGCTGCGTCCCCTGCACGGCCCCCTCCGAGGTCCCTGCGGAGGGCGCTGAGGCAGGCTCCCGCAGCGGGCGCTGGCAGGGCAGCGGCAAGACCGAGTGCGGCATCCACAAGGCTCCCTGGGCCCGGCAGCAGATCCCCCGCGCCTGACCTCCCGCCTGACCTCCCGCCTGACCTCGCGCCGCTGGGTCGCATCCGGCGGATTAACCACACCTGTCAACCAAGGGGCGCAGCCCTCAGGCCCCCTGCCCGACCGCCCTACAGTTGACACAGCGGGTCTCTGCGCGACCCGATGCCGGAGCGGTTGATCCCGACTCCAATATTCAATGGTTAACGCCAGCTCCGACCGAAAGATCCGGCAGGCTGCCGGCCAGTAGATTCCCCGCCGAGTCCTCTTTTGCGCCGGCGAAGAGCGATGTAATCACCATCCGTTTGCTTAATTGTCTCTTCGAAATTTCCAAAATATCGGCCTATAAATCGGAGAATAAGTTTTCTTTTACAAATAAATGAAGTGCAGTAGCAATTTTATTTCCGATCAATACCAAGCTCTTTTCAAAGATATTCCGGATTAATAGTTAATTTTACTGGAAAATGTGGCAAATTTAGCTCAAATTTTTGGCGAAAGTTCTTGATATGCCGTATTAAGATTGTGTAAACCTTTACCAGCGGTTAAGCGTACAAGGGAAGGGAGAGGCCACAGCACCGGCCCTCGATAAACCATCGACCGTCCCGCCACGACAGAGCGCAGACCGCGCCGTGTTCACAGGGTACAGGACAGACAATGAGTCGCAGTGAAGCCATATCGGCCCCTCGGTGGCCCAACCGGAAGCGCTGGCTTGCCCGTGCGCGCCGCGGCTGGGTGAAAGCCGGGGCGAAGCTGGGCCTCAACCTGCGCGGTCTTTCCGCCGGGGCGGCCTGCTCTGCGATCTCGGCACCCATCGCCTGCGTCATCGCCGGCGCGGCGCTTGCCCATGTGGCAACGAGCGACACGACCGAAAGCGCCTGGACCCGGGTGACCGCCCAGAGCTTCATTCCGGTCGACGTCAAGGACATCGATCCCGACTTCTTCTATATCCGCCAGGTCGGTCTCCGCCAGCTGGACCTGGAAGAGCAACTCGCCAGCGTCTACACGCCCAACCCGGGCAAGCTGCGCGAGGAGCTGACCTGCCTGGCGCAGAACATCTACTTCGAGGCCCGCAGCGAGCCGCTGGAAGGCCAGCTGGCCGTCGCCCATGTGGTGATGAACCGCGTCGCCTCCCGCAATTTCCCGGAGACGGTCTGCGGCGTCGTGCGCGACGGCACGGCCGAGGTGCTGCACAAGTGCCAGTTCTCCTGGTATTGCGACGGCAAGCAGGATCTCGTCACCGACATGCCCGCCTGGGCCGAGAGTGAGCGCCTGGCCAGCAAGGTCTACTGGGGCCGTGTCAGCGACAACACTGGCGGCGCGCTTTGGTATCACGCCGACTATGTGAGCCCGTCGTGGCGCAAGGCCTTCGTGCGGGGCCCCAAGATCGGCCTTCACATCTTCTATTCGCGCAAGCCTGCGCCGACCCCGACCCAGGTCGCCCAGACCGACTGAGCAAACGCACCGGGCCCATCGGCCGATGCAGTCCGCCGGGCGGCATGAGCCGCCGGACAGGTCCTATAGGGTTGGAAGAAGACGGCGTCGCATCAGACGCGATATTCGCGGCCCATCAGGATCGCCTCGATGAGCCGGAAGTTCTCATCGGAAATGTCGAGGAAGCTGCCGCCGAACATGCCGTTGGGGCCGATCTCCCGTTCGATCGTGATATCCAGGTTGATCCGCCGGCCGTCCGGCAGCCAGACATCCAGCCGGCTGCGGTGGCCGAGCGGCAGCTTCAACGGCGCCCGGCCCGTCGCATCGATCGCCGCGCCAAAGCCGGCAACCGAGATGTCCACCAGAGTGACCGCATGGCCTTCGATCTCTGCGGAAAGCTGGAGCTGGCGGCGCCGGTCGCGGCGGCGCTCCTTCGGTTTGACGGTAAAGCTGCGATTCACCATGGTATCTGCCTGGATGGCGGGTACGGACGGACTTGGCACGCGGTCCGAAGGCTAGCCAGCGATAGTATAGAATCCGTTACCATCGCCGGAGCGCCCAAACCGCCAGCGCAACAGGCGGCCAGAGCAGATCCGGGTTTGATGGAATCGCCCCATGTCTTTCCAGGGGCGATCCATCCAACCCGGTGAATCTGCTCTAAATCTTAGGTGTAGAGCGGATTCACATAGTCAGACGCAAACACCAAAGTGTTTCCGTCTGAGCAGGATCCGCTCTAGCGGAGCAGGTGGCGGGCGACCTTGCCGGTCGGGGTCAGCGGCAGACTCGCCTGAAACTGAACCAGGCCGGGGCACTTGCCGTCGGGCAGCGCCCGGGCCAGCCACCCGAGCAGATCGCCGCCGCTCAGGCGGCAGCCCTCCTTCAGCACGACGAAGGTCTTCGCTTCCTGGCCCAGAATCGCGTCGGGGACGCCGACGACGGCGGCGTCGCAGACCGCGGGATGACCCTTCAGCACCGTTTCCACCTCGGCCGGGTAGATATGCTCCTCGCCGCGCAGGATCTTGTCGTCGACGCGCCCCAGGACGTCGAGCCGGCCGAAACCGTCGAAGCGGCCGATATCCCCGCTGTGCAGCCAGCCGTCTTTCAGACGTGCGTGGGTCGTGTCCGGCATGTTGAGGTAGCCCTTCATCACGCCGGGGCCGCGCACCAGGATCTCGCCATGCTCTTCGGGTCCCAGCGCCCTGCCTGCCGCATCCGCCACGATGGCTTCGACACCGGGGACCACCTTGCCGACGGTGGTTGCCCGCGGCAGCGCCATGTCGCCGCCCCAGGCCACGATCGAGGTTGCCTCGGTAAGACCGTAGCCGGGCACGAGGGCGAGGCCGAAGCGGGCGCGGAAGGCCGCGAGGAGATCGTCCTGCAGCGGCGCGCCACCCGTTGCACAGAGACGCAATGTCCTGCGCACCGCCGCCGTGTTTACCGCGTCGGCGCGGTCCAGAAGGTAACGGTAGTAGATCGGCATGTGCACGAAGTAGGTCACGGCCTCCTCGACGATGAGGCCCCAGATCAGACCGGGGTCGAAGCGTTCCACCAGCACCATGGTTTCGCCGTTGAGCACCGCCAGGTTCAGGCCGCAGATCTGGCCCATGACATGAAACAAGGGCGTCGATACCAGCCGCACCGCCGTCGCTTCCGGTGCGGCCAGGGCGCGGTTGATCCGCACCATGGCCGTGAGGTTCGACTGCGTAAGCTCGACGCCTTTGGGCCGGCCGGTCGAGCCGGAGGTATAGAGGATCACGGCCGTCTCGTCGGCCGCATAGCTCTGCGTTGCGCAGCGGTCAGGCTGCCCCGCCATCAGATCGGCGAGCGCCGGATAGCCTGCCACTGCCGAGGCTCCATCCGTCCGCGCCGGAATGATCCAGACCTTGCTGCAGAGCGGCGCCGCTTCGGCGGCCGGAAGGGCTTCGTCGGCATAGGCCCGGTCGCCACAGCCTTCGAAGCAGAGCAGCGCCTCTGCTCCGGAGTCCTCAAGCTGGAACAGGATGTCCCGCTGCCGGAGCGTCGTGCTGAGGACGACGGCGACCGCGCCGATTTTGAGGATGCCGTAGTAGGCAGCCAGAAAGCCGGGCCTGTTGTTGCAGGCAAGCGCAATGCGGCTGCCGCGCCCCAGGCCCTGGGCCCGCAGACCGTTGGCGACCCGGTTGGTCTCCTTGAGGATCTGCGCGTAGCTGTAGCGCCTGCCGTCGTGGACCACTGCGCTCGCCGACGGCATGCGGCCGGCGGTGGCATCGAGAAAGGCGGCAACGTTCAACATGGGCTCTCTCCCAAGACAGATCTCTGTTGAGACGGGTTCTCCTAAGGCGGGGCTCTCCTAAGGCAGGGCTTTCCTAAGGCAGGGATGCCTGTCCCTGACGGGCGCGCACGCGCGGCCGGTAGAGCAGGATCAGGGCCGCCAGAGCGACGAGACAGAGCGCGGCACCGGAGAGGTGCGGCCAATGGGTCCCCAGACTGCCGAGGGCGAAGCCACCCCAGATCGGGCCGACGATGCGTGCCATGCTGAGGACCGCGTGGTTGACGCCCATCACCGTCCCCTGAACAGAGGCCGGCGCCGCCTTGGACAGGAGCGCCTGCAGGCAGGACAAGCCCGTCGCGATGCCGGCGCCCAGCAGCATCATCGCAACGGCGACCGCAGCATCGCCCGGCCAGAAGACGAAAAGCAGCATGCCCGCGACCATGGCGGCGGAGGAGGCGGCGGCAACCGCCTCCTCGCCGATGCGGCGGCAGAGAAGCGGGATCAGCACCCAAAGGCTGAACAGCGCCGCCCCCCCTGCGCACATGAAGCCCAGGGCAACATCGGATGCACGCCAGGCCAGAACGCGCTCTGACCACAGCCCCAGGGTGGCTTCCATCGAGGCGTAGGCGAAGGCCAGAACCGCCATGATCACGACGGGCCCGAGCAGCAGGGGCGCGAGGAACAGGCTGACCGGCATCCTGAGATAACCCGCCCGCGGACCCGCTGCTGTAGCGGCGGCCTCGCCCGGCACCGGCGGACGCACCTCCCGCAGCAGGACGACTGCCAGAACAACGGCCAGAACGGCAAAGCCGGCAGCACCCAGGGCACCGGCCTGATAGTCGTCGCCTTCGGGGCCGAGCAGCCAGCCGCGGCTGAGCAGCGGCCCCACAATGAAGGCGACCGCGAAGGCGGAGTTCACGTTGGCCATGCCGTTCACCCGGCGCTTCAGAGATGTACTGTCCGCCATCAGGGCCTGGATCACGGGCACCGCGGCATTGCTGACACCGGCCAGGGCGCGCGCCGCAAAGAGCATCAGCAGCGAGTCCGCATAGGCCATCATCAGGTAGGCGAAGGGTGCAGTCGCCAGCGCCAGGCAGATTACGCCGCGCCGGCCGAAGCGGTCGCTCAGGCGCCCGAAAAAGGGCGCCAGCAACAGGATCATGGCGGTGTCGGTGACCAGGATCATCGACACCTGAACCGGGCTGGCGCCGAGCGCCAGGGCCTGAAAGGGCAACGCCGGATAGACGATGCCAAGCCCGATCAGATAGACCAGAGTGACCACGATGGGTGCAGGCATGGCCTTACGCCGCCTTTGCCACCAGCCGCATCTTGAGGCCCTGCGGCCTGAGCGTGATCATCGGCTCCGGCTTGACCTCCTGCCCCGGCAGGAGATGCAGATCGAAACGCCGGGCCACGGCGGCGATTGCGATGAGCGATTCGAGAACGGCAAAGCGCTCGCCGAGACAGCTGCGCGGCCCGTCGCTGAAGGGGAAATAAGCGAAACGGCGGCGCGGGTCGCCGGTCTCGGGATCGAAGCGCGCCGGGTCGAAGCCTTCCGGATTGTCCCAAAGCTCCGGGCGACGGTGCACGGCGAACATGTTCAACATGACATTCGTCCCGGCCGCGACCGGCAGACCGGCGATCTCGTCGCCGTCGACGGCCGTGCGCGAGAAGGTCCAAAGCGGCGGGTAAAGACGCAGGGCTTCGTCAAAGACGCAGCGCGTGTAGGTCAGGGCCGACAGCTCGGAGAATTCTGGCGCACGCCCCGCCGGCAGGCTCTCCGCCTCGGCCTGGACCCGCCGCAGGGATTCGGGATGAAGCGACAGCAGGTACCAGCACCACGCCAGGGCGTTGGCCGTGGTCTCGTGGCCGGCCAGGATCATCGAGAGAATCTGGTCGCGCAGCCGCCCGTCCGTGCTCTCGCCCTGCGCAGCCAGAAGCATGTCCAGCAGGTCGGCTTCGCCGCTATCTTCCCTGTCCTTCGCATCGGCAGATGCGGCGCGCCGCTCGGCAATCATGCCATAGACGAAGCGGTCGAGCGTGGCGAGCGCCTCGGCCACCGCCCGGTTGCGCCGCGTCGGCAACCAGCGCGGCATCTGGAGGGGTGACCAGATGCGCCGCTCCGCATCGCGCAGCACCAGGGTCATGGCGTGAAAGACCTCTTCGTGTTCACCGTCCAGCCGGACGGAGAACAAGGTGCGCATGAGAATGTCCAAGGTCAGCCGCATCATCTCTGGCACCACGTCCAGCACGCCGCCGCGGGCCGCCGGCACCTGCCAGCGCCGCACCATGTCGTCGACGGCATCCTGCATGGCCGCCGTCATGCGACGCAGCTGGCAGCCCTGAAAACTGCGCAAGGCGGTCTTGCGCTGCCCCAGCCAATCGTCACCCTCGGCCAGGAAGATGCCTTCGCCCAAGACTGGCCTCATCATGTCGTAGAAGCGGCTCTTGACGTAGTTCGGGCGGTTGTCCTGGAGGACATGGCGGATCATCGCCGGATCGTTGAGCATCAAAACCCGGTCTGGCCCCAGGTGCAGCCAGACGGCCCCGCCGTGATCGGCCGCAACCCGCGTGAAGAAGCGCAAGGGGTCGCGCCGCAGTGCGGGCGCGAGACCGAGCAGCGGCAAGCCCTTCAAAGCCGGCACGGCGGCCTGGCGGCCGGGCTGACGGTCGGGGCTTCCAAATCCTTCGCAACTGTCGACAGCGAGACTCATGATGCTGATCTCCGTTGGGTCCGAAACGGCCTCCTCAGGCCGGCCGCAGGCGAGCGGTCGCGTTTCCGTGGCGTGTCGGACACGCCGGATCGGAAGCGCCGCAGGCGCGACGCATTTGAAAACGATGTGCGCGGCTGGGTCTGGGCCGCTTAGTGGCGCTGCGTGGACGCGACGTCGGAAACGTCCGGCACTTCCTGCGCGTCCTTGCGCTCCACCTGCGCGACCGACTTCTCGGTCAGCGCAATGGAGTCTTCAACCGCTTCCGCAGCGACCCCGATCAGGTGCGCGGCAAAGGAAAGCCCGGTGCGCCTGGCTTCGATCCGCAGGTATTCCAGACAGCGTTTGATTGCCTCTGCGTCCTGAAGAGGATCGCAGAGCCTCAGCTCGATAGGCATTTCACTCTTTTTCATTTCATACTCCAGAAGGTCTCTGACCGGTGTTTCTCTCGTTGCGGCTGGCGCTGCCAGGGATCTGGCAGGGATCAGGCAGCGATCAGGCGACCGCCGGCTGTTCCAGGGCGAAGGCATTACGGATGACCGAGCCGCGAATGCCGGCGACCGCACGCAGGCTCGCCAGCGTTGCGTGGGTCATGTCGAAGCGGCCGGCGAAGGCGATCTCCTTACCGATGCGCATGCCCTTCGATTGCCGGCGCGGCGGGCAACCGAGCCGAGGCAGGAGGCGCTCCATCCGTGCGTCGTAAACGGTAATGAGCTCGCGGATACCCATCGCCAGGCAGGTCTCGGTGACCGCACAGAGCAGTTCACTGCTTGTCCGCCCGCGGGTGCTGCGCCCCTCCACGGCAAAGCGGCTGCCCTCCCAGACCAGCGGGTGGTAGGGCGCCTTCTCGTCTTCCAGCAGCTGCGCGAAGACATCGCGCAGCATGTAGGGGCCGGTGGTCGGCAGAAACCGCCAGCTTCCGGCGAGCGCACCGCTCTGGTCTCTGGCCAGCAGGTAGGTCGGATAAAGCGCATCGAAATCGTCGCGCTCTTCTCCGTCATCAGTGGAGACTTCCCAGCCCAGCCGCTGTTTGAACACGCGGAAGCGCTGTTGAAACATCTCCCTCAGGTCGTTGGCATAGGCGCTATAGAGATCGGGTGTCACAACGTCTATCACGGCACGGTTCCCCCCAGTTTCGGTCCCCGGCAGGCCCTGCTCTCAGGGCCCCGAATGCGCCGTGATTTCAGCGCGCCATGCGCCAATCCGCAGCCCCCCAGAAATGGGGGGGGAGCGAGCGGGAGGATGCCGGCGAAACGGACAGACTGGTCCCGCCGGACGCAGGTTTTATGATTTAAATCAGCGGATTAGGGGGTGGATTAGGGGCGGATTAGGGGAGGATGTGGCCGCCCATCACGGCTTTGACGACGGCATGGTGCTTTGAGAAGACACCCAGCTTGCGCGTGCCGTTCTTCAGGTGGAAAAGCACCGTCTCTTCGGAGATCGAGAGGATCTGGCCGACCTCCCAGGCGGTTTTGCCCCGCGCCGTCCAGAGAAGACAGTCGCGCTCACGGTCGGTCAGGCGCACGCGCTGTTCTTCCGGCCCGTCCTGAGAGAGACGGAGAAAGGCCTCGTGGACCTGGGCGGCAATCCACACGAGATCGTGCCGGGACTGCCGGTAGGTCGCCTCAAAGGCCCTCTCGCCCTGGCCCGCCACCGTGATATTGAGGGTGGACAGCCCGCTTTCTGGCCCGTGGATCGGCACTGTCGCACCGGGGCCGAGGCCGAAGTCCCCCGCCTCGTCCAGCAGTCTGCGCTGACCGCTGCTCAGGTCGCCGCGCCCGCTGAGGGTCGGCCAGTCAAAGGGCAGCGTGGTGCCGGTTGCGGCATGGAAGGTCGGATCGATGTCGCCATAGCCCCGCGCCAGGTAGTGCCCGATCCAGGGGTCCGGAAAGGTTGCGAGGAACTCGTGCACCACACGGCCGTTGGGCGACTCCGCGGGGACAAAGGAGCGGATGCGCTTACCCAGTGGCGGGCGCACATGCACGTAGGAATAGGCGGCGAAACCAAGCGCCTCGATCAGACTCTGAAGCAGGCAGCCGATCTCATCAGTCGTCTTGGCCCTGCTGAGGGCATCGACCTGATCGATCGGCAGGCCTGTCATGACCGGTCCCGGCGGGTCGGCGCGGGACGCGGCCCCTGTGAGCCGCAATCGGGAGGCGGCCCGCCTTGGCAGGCCAGAGTGATGCCCCCGGTTGCGCGCGCAAAAGGAAGGTCGGAGGCCGCCGCCTTGCGGTGACGTGCGACCTGCATTCGCAGGAGGCAATCCGTTGCCGCTTGCCCGAGGTCCCCCATGCCCTCCCTAGGATCTGTCGAAAACGCTCAGCCTTCGGACGTTCTGCCCAAGGTCTTCAGCAAGGATAGCACCTCGGCACGCACCTTGGAGTCCGGAATCCGGTAGTAGGAGCTGATCAGCTGCAGAGTTTCTCTCTGATTGGTGAAGTCCGGATCAGAGGAATGGATAGCACCAGCGCCGCCGGCAGCCGCGTCGGCACCGTTTGCCGCCGCCTCGCCGTCCGATTCCACACCCTCAAAGAAATAGGTGACCGGCACGCTTAGGATGCGAGACAGCTCATAGAGCTTGCTCGCGGAGATACGGTTGGCACCGCGCTCGTACTTCTGAATCTGCTGGAACGTCAGGCCGAGCGCATTGGCCAGCTTCTCTTGTGAATACCCCAAGAAGACCCGACGAAGCCTCACGCGGCCGCCGACATGAACGTCGACGGGATGCGCCTGCCTAGCCTTCCCGACTGTCGTTTCGTGAGCAAGCATCATTTCACCCTACATTTCGATGATTTCATGACCCCGAAGTGATTATATTCTATAGGTCCCGCAGACGACAAAGGAAAATCTCTCGTAAAGATGGTAAAAATTCGATCCAACGCGCAGCCAATCCGTCAACCTACGATCAAATCCAAGGGCCAGCTGTAAAGCCTAAGTATTTCCGATTATTTGTACTACCGCGTCAACTCACTTCGCTGTGACAACCTAAACGTGAGCAAAGACGCTAGATTCATAATCAAAACAACTAGATTCCTCCATCCGGAGGACCAATCTTTACCACAAACGCCGGAATTGTGCGGCTTTGGTAGGTTGCAGCTTCGTAAACGCGATCACGAAGCAGCACACTTTGAACGCGCATGCACCCATAACGTGTTATCTGTAGAACATATGGGAAAATAAATTTACCATCAGAGTTAACTTGACGTTACTTCGGCATAACTTGCCGGCAGCAAACCGATACAGGCTGCGCGCTGGAGGGCGGGGAGCGGTGAAGGTTAGGACAATGGGGAAAGGGTCATGGGCCGCCGGCGCGCCGGCGGCGGGCCGGCCGACGCCGCCTTAGAACGGCCAGCGGAGCACGAATCGGGTTCCGCGATCCAAGCCGTCGGATTCGATGGTCAGATCGCCCCCGATCGAACGGGCCGCCGCCCGCGCGACGGAGAGCCCCAGGCCGGCACCGGAGGTCCCCAGGACACGGTCCGCCCGCCAGTAGGGTTCGAACACGGCCTCCCGGTCCTCGCGGCGAATACCCGGCCCGAAATCGCGGACCGATATCTCATAGCGGCCCTGCCCCTTGGCAAGGTCGACCTCGACCGCCTTCCCCTCCGGCGCGTACTTCACGGCGTTCTGCAGCAGGTTGGACAAGACCGTATGCAGCATCACCTGAGCCCCGCTTTCGATCGGCGCACCGATCCTGTCCGATAGCCTTAGCTCTTGGTCCGCCTTCAGGGCCGTCGAAACCTCGCGCCAGACCGCCGAACAGAGATGGGCAAGGTCGATGGATTGGACCTTGCCCTCACCGTCGACCTTGCCGATCAGCAGGACGTCATCAACCAGCCCCGCCAAGGCGTCGACACCACGGCGAATGGTCTCGATTTCCTCGCGCATTTCGGCCCGGTCCATGTGCTCGCCGTAGCGGTCCAGGGCATCGGCGGCGGCGCCGACCGCCTGCAACGGTGTCCGCAGTTCATGCGAAACCATCGAGACGAAGCGCGACTTGTCTTCACGGCGCTGGCGTTCATGGTCCAGCGACACCGAGAGGCGGCCTTCGTGGGAAACCACCGCGTCGACCCGGCGCACGGCCAGAACCAGAAGAAATGCCAGGATCAGCAGGGCGCCAAAAAGCAAGGGCGCAACGCTCCAGAGCAGGTCATCGCCCGGGCGCTGGTTCCGCCAGAAGATACAGCCGATCGCTTGGCCGTCGACCCCCATGATCTCCAGATCCAGGTATCCTTCCGCCGCCGGCCCTTCGGCGAAGCCGGCATCCTCCAAGAAACTCTCCAGGCTTGGCGAGTGGAAGAAGTCCTGATCGAGCGGACGCATGAAGACCAGCAGGGAGGCTGATTCTGCACCGGGCGGGTCGCCGACCTCAGCGAAGGGTGAGATGATGCTGGCGCCCACCATGTGCAGGCGCCCCTCGACGGCAACGAAGCTGACCGGCGGCACTGCCTCTATACTGCGGCCCTGGCGCGCTGCGGCCAGCAAGGATCGAACCGTGCCGGGCAGACGCTCGAACAGCCCGACCTCAGAGGGTGCCCCCTCGACAAAGGCGATTTTCGTCTGGTCTTCGGAGCCCAACACCCAGATGCCGGTGACTCCAAAGGCCTCCAGCAGGTAGTGCCCCAGTTCTTCCCGCGCCCAGCGCTCGTCCAGACCGACATCGAGCACATAGATCACCTCGTCCCACCAGGCATAGTCCACCACCAGGTCGCGAAAAGCCTCACGCCGGGCATCCAGGCTGGCCGAGACCAGCGACTCCTGGGCCCGCGCCTGGCTTTCGTTCAACTCGCGCGCGCCCCAATAGAGAGCAAAGGCGACCGCCACCAGCGTCAGCGCCACCAGCAGCAGGATCGGCAACAGCAGCCCGCGGCGGCGCCGAGCGGCGCGGCGGCGGGTTCTGGTCAGCCGCGACGGTGACGCCCCCTGCTGGGCAATGGAAGAAAGCCCTGTCAATTCACACCCGTGATCCAGATTGCTCGAAGCCGAACTCTGCCGGACTGCTTAGGTAAACCTTACGAATCGCAGCGTACTATAGGGCAAAGTCTCTAGGCTTTGGGTATAGCCACCACTATGAAATTCGCCAAAAAATACCCAAAAAATATCCATCGAGCCTTAACTGAGTGTAACAGAGCAAAAACTTTTGCGTTACGGATAGTTTGTTTCAACATAGTGTCTGCTTAATACGATTAGAATTGTGATGACGTAAGTATTTCTAGCGATGCGCGCAGATCTTTGGTGCCGCGGGTGCTGGCGCCATGGCCCAGCCCCCTGCAACCCAGCTTTGCAGCATTGTTGTTGGCTTACGGGGCGAATCGGGCAGTATGGTGCCGGTCGACGTCGCCGCGTCATGGTTACACTCTGGCCGATCTCGATCCCCAAACCTGCGTTGCAGCAGACCGCCGCCGCGGAAGCCCTTGGGATGCAGTGGATATGGTGGTCGATCTCTTCGGTCCGGCCCGCCATACTTAGCGAACTGGGGCCAGGCCGCGGCCCAGAGTGGACCGCTGAATTAGGGTATATGCATGAAGCCGAAGGCGAGCCTCGAGTCCTCGGAACGACTGGGTCTCCTGCTCTCGCGGTGCAGCCTGGGCGACCAGTCCGCCTTTGCGGACCTCTATGATGCCACTTCTGCGAAACTCTTCGGCATCGCCTTTCGTATATTGAAACGTGAGGCCTGGGCGGAGGAGGCTCTGCAGGAGGCCTACATGAAGATCTGGCGGTATGCCGACAGCTACAATCCAGGCCGGGGGCGGCCGATGACCTGGATGATCAACGTTGTTCGCAACCAATCGCTGGACCTTTTGCGCAAGGCTGACTATCGCGCCGCTGAAGAGGAATGGAGTCCTGAAAAGGACCAGCGAATGAGCGGCGAGAATCCAGCGGCCCAGGCCGAGACGAGCCAGGAGATGCAGCGCGTGCTGGGCTGTCTCTCCGGCCTGACGGACGAACAGCGGGACTGCATCCTGCTGTCGTACCACCAGGGCTATACGCCCACCGAGGTGGCGAGCCGGATTGGACGCCCGGTCGGCACCGTGAAAACCTGGATCCGCCGGGGGCTGATCAAGGTCAGGGAGTGTTTGGATCAATGAGGTACGACGACCCGGAGCTGCAGGAAGCGCTGGCCGGCCAGTATGTGGTCGGCGCCCTGCAAGGCCCGGCGCGACGGCGGTTTGAGACCCTGATGCGCACACGACCGGCGTTGCGCCGCAAGGTCGAGTCCTGGGAGGACCGGCTGACGCCGCTGGCCGAGGAGACCCCGTCCCGGCAACCGCCGGAGCGGGTGTTTCGCGCCCTGCGCAAGAGGATCAATCCGCAAGTCGAGACGGGGCGCTCGAGCTTCTGGGACAGCCTGGCCTTCTGGCGCCCGTTTGGTGCGGCGGCTGCCGTGCTGGTGGTGCTGGTCGGCGGCTATGCCGGCTTCATCCTCTCGCAACCCGCCCCGCAGCAGCAGATCGCCGCAACGACGCCGGAGGCGGTGCTGCCGAGCTATGTGGCCGTGCTGGAGGATGCGGGCGAGCAGCCCGCCCTCGTCGTAACCGCCTACAAAGGCCCCTGGCGGCTTTCGGTCAGGTCGTTGCGTGACCTTGAAAGACCGGATGCCGAGGTCTTCCAGATCTGGACGGTCGAACGAGGCAGCGGCACCGTCCGCCCGCTGCTTCAGCTGGCCGGCGACGATCCGGCCGCCCAGCCGTTGGACAAGGACGCCTGGAACGCCGTCAAGACGTCCGAGTCGTTGATGGTGACGCTGGAGAACAGCGGAACAGCCCCCACGGCCCCCAGCGGCCCGGTGCTCTTCTCCGGCCTCTGCATTGCGCTCTGGGACGACACCGCACCGAACGCCGGGTGAAGGGCGCGGCTGGCGGCGTTGAAGCCGGCGACAGACGCCTTCTCGCACCGACACCTCTCAGCCGAAACGCCTTTCAAACCGCCAGCAGGTGATTGTCCCAGGCCAGTCCGCTGCGGCCACCGTCCCGCAGGGTTTCGGATCGGCCGCTGAAGGCATCGTGGATCAGCAGGCGTCCCGCACCGCTGGAGACGGCAAAGCGGCCGGTCCCGCCCGCTGCGGCAAGACCGCAACCGTCGGGCACCTCCAGGCTGCCCAGCCATCGGCCCTCTTGCGGGAGCCAAAAGCTCACCAGGCCGCCACGCGGTGCGGAGACCGCGAGAACGCTGCCGCCGTCATCCAGCGCCGCACCACCGGCGTAGTGCCGCATGCGGCGCAGCCCGTCGTCGGGCCCGGGCATCAGGACGATGGGCTTTTCGCCACGCTGCCGGCCGACCAGCGGAACCAGGCGGTCGCGCGGCCCCTCGTTCTGCAGCGCCAGGCACACGTTGTCATCGGCGGTAACGGCCATATGGCGGATCGACAGCCGGTGCAGATCCGCAGGCAGCGTCAAGCGCTGCAGCAGCGCGCCGCTGTCGGCATCAACGTAGGCCAGGTTGGGCCGCATGGTCTCCAGGTTCAGCTTCCGGCGTCCGCTCTCCGGATGGGTGCGGATGCCGCCGTTGGCCACCACCAGGCGCCGCCCATCCGCCAGCAGCGCCAGTTCGTGGGGGCCGACGCCGTGAGACGGCAGTTCGCGGACCCGCCGATAGCCGGCGGCCGCATCGTACACCCCGACGACGCCGCGCCCCTCTTCGTAAGCATTCTCGGTCGCATACAGCCAGCGGCCGTCCCGGCTGAAGGCGGCATGGCCGTAGAAATGCCGCCCCGGGGCCGCTTCGACCTCCCGCGCTACAGTCCCTGCAAGGGGATCGACGGCGAGCATGAAGCGACCGGGACGCCGCGCCACGACGACAACCTCGTTGTGTCCGGGACGCCGCGTCGCGGCATGGCCGCGCCCGGGCAGGGCAAGCTCGGAGAGCAGGCGGCCGTCAGCGGCAATGGCCCTCACCGAAAAACGGCCGGCCGCGTCGCCGCAGGCGCTGACGAATACACGCGGCGGGCCCAGGCCCCAGGCCGGGCGCAGGCCGAGAGCCAGCGGGGCAGCGACGGCCCCGGTCAGGAGGCGGCGCCTGTTAAGGGTCATGGGACTCAATCGCCATCAAAGCTGTTGAACCCTAGAGGCAGGTCCAGGGTCTGCGAGAACGGGCCGCTCAGCAGCGCGAGCAGCCCACGCAGGTCGCCGCGCAGGTCGTCGAGACGCTGCCAACCATCGGGTTGATCCAGAGCCGCCTGCAGCGAGTCCGGCAAGGCGTCAAGCCGGGTGCGAACCTGCGCAAAGGCGGCCGTGATGTCTTGATCGACTTCTTGACCGCCGGCTTGCCGGCGCAGAAGCGCAGCGAAGCCGCCCCGCCCTTCACCCCTGTAAAGAGCTTCGGCAGTCTCAATGTTGATCCTGATGTTGCGCAGCGAGCGCGCGCTGCGCCAGGATTCCGCGCGCCGCGGCTTTATGGCCTTGGCGCTTGTGCTGAGCGGACGGTCGAGCTTGAGGTCCGTCGTTGCCACCAGGGCCGCGCGCAGCGCTTTGGCGAACTGCAGGCTCGCCTCCTTGGCATCCATGTAGGCGGCATTGCCTTCAGCCGCGCTCCTGATCACGGCCGCGTAGGGTGTTGGTCCCTCGCGCCAGTCGGCCAGCATGCCGCCGGCGATGCGCTTGAGGTTGGCCCCGATGGCGACCGCCACGTCGCAGGCGAAGGCGGGATCCGCATCCACGGGCGGCGCGAAGAACAGGCGCTCGAGCGCCGGCAGGCCCTGCACCGCCACCGAGCCCTGGGCGAAGCGCCGGGGTTCCAGCGCGGCCGGATCGGCCTCGGCCAGGAGCCTGCCAAGATGGCGCCCGGTGATGCCGCGCTTGTCCGGCCAGAACTGGATGCGGTCGGCGCGCAGGAACAGCTCGCTGGGCCCGAAGCGCAGATGCTGAACCGCCATCCAGGCATCCGCCATCTCGTGATAGGCGGCGATGCCTGGGTCGGCTGCAAGTCGTCCCGCGGCACAGGCCTGCCGGAGTGCCTCATCCAACCTGTCCGCCGCTCCGGCCAGGGCTTCGTAGCGCGGCAGCAGATAGTCACCGACAATCGCGCCGTTCAGCACGGCAAAGTCGTCGGCGGCAGCCGGGGCTGCAGACAAGACCGCCAGCCCAACTGTTGCAACAGCCGAAAGCCTTCGGACAGACGGCATCATTGGCAGGTTCATTCCGTCTCCTCAGAGCGAATTCAGGAACGCCAGGAGCGCCTCGCGCTCCGACTTGCCGAGCGCCACCACCCGGTCGCGGGCCGCCTGCGCCTCGCCGCCATGCCAGAGAATCGCCTCCAGCAGGTTGCGCGCCCGGCCGTCGTGCAGGAACTGTGTATGGCCGTTCACGGTTTCAGTAAGTCCGATGCCCCAGAGCGGCGGCGTGCGCCACTCCTGCCCGTCGGCAAGACCCTCCGGCCGGTTGTCCGCCAGACCCTCGCCCATATCGTGCAGCAGCAGATCGGTATAGGGCCAGATAAGCTGAAACGACTGCTCCGGGCCGACCGCGTCGCGCTGGGTGACGTACTTCGGGCGGTGACAGTCGATGCAGCCGTTCTCGTAGAAGACCTTCTTGCCGGCAAGCACCTGAGGATCTTCGGGATCGCGGCGGGCCGGCACCGCCAGGTTCTGGCTGTAGAAGGTGATGAGGCGCAGCATCTCGCTGGAGGCCTCAAAACCCTCGTGCCGCGCAGAGGTTCCATCCGGTGCTTCAAGACAGAGGCGCTGTGCCGCCGTGCAGTCGCCAGCCGGTGCCGGCGCCAAAGGCGCCGAAATCCCGATGTCGCCGTTGATGGCGTGGGTGCTTTGCTGCAGCATGCTGGGCTCCCCCGCCTTCCAGCCGAAGCGGCCCAGGGCGACGGCGCCGGCTTCCTTGTCCCAGACGCGGTTGGCGCGGCCCGAGATGCCATCGCCGTCGGCGTCGTCCGGGTCGGCCCAGGAGAGGATGTCCTCTTCGGCCAGGGACTCCAGAAGACCGAGCCCGATCATCTGCGGGGCCACCCGGGGCGACATCAGGGTCTCCGGATGCAGCGGCCCGTAACCCGGATTGGTGATGCTGTAGGTCGGCCTGCGCAGGCTCACGACTTCGCCATCGGCCAGGGTCACCGTCTCTTCCTCATAGACGATGTGCATCTTGCCTTCGGCGGCATGTCCCTGGATGGCCAGATCCTGAAGCTGGCCGCCGTAAGTCGGCTCGGGGATGACGTTGCGCCGATGCGCGGTCAGTTCCGCACGTTGCTCCTCGGTCTCAGGCGGAATGCTGAGGCGCAGGAACATGGAGACAGCGGAGTCATCAGGCCAGTTCGCCACCGGCGGATGCCCGCGCCCGTCCTTCAGGTGGCAGCGCTGGCAGGAACGGGCATTGAACAGCGGGCCCAAACCGTCGGCTGAGTCCGTGGACGCCGGCGAGGATACCCAAAGCCGCCGAAACAGCGCATTGCCGAGCTTGAAATCGAGCTGGCGCTCGAAATCCATATTGCCGGAATGCTGCGAGAAGGAATTGGTGTCGAGACTTCGCTTCTTCGAAGTGGCCGCCCCGGCGGGCAGCGCCTCGAAGGGCTCCGCCTGCGTGAAGTCCGTGGTCGGACGGATGGCCGCCGCGATGCGCGCGGCCTCCTCGGGCGTCGGGCCGGCAAGGGCGCTTGCCGGCCCGGCGAGTATCGCCACAAGGGCGACAAGGGAAAGGGCAGATCTGATCATGATGTGAGCTATCCGATCGCCGCCCCGGTCCCAGTCTTGTGACGGCTTTTGTTTGGAGTCTTGCCTGTGTCTTACTGAAACACTGCCTGTGGGTTGTCGAGGCTGTCAGACCCCTCGAAAGCGATCTGACCCAGGCCGAGTGCGGCGACCGCCCGCTCGATCGACCTGGTCTGGGTGGTCAGCGACTGCACCACGGTTTCGATCACCGCGTTGCCTTCCGCATTGCCCTCGCCGATCATCTGGTCATAGGCCTCGACGGTCTTGGCGCGGTCGACCATGGCCTGCATGGCGCTGCGGGCGGCGCCCAGCTTCTCCTTCATCTCCGTGTCGACGGCCGAGTCCCGGCCCGCCACCAGATCCGACAGGCTGGGGCCGCTCACCACGCTGCCGTCGATCCGCTTGTAGGTGCCGAGATAGACGTTGGTGATGCCGACCTGGTTGTAGAAGTGGGAATAGTGGGTGTTGTCGCTGAAGCAGTCATGCTCTTCTTCCGGGTCATGCAGCATGAGGCCCAGCTTGATGCGCTCCCCCGCCAGTTCGCCGTAGGAGAGCGAGCCCATGCCGGTCAGCATGGTGGTGATCCCCGCTTCCGGATTGCCGGTCACAAGGCCCTTGCGCGCCGGGCCGTTCTCATCCCAAAGCGCCACCATCTCCTGCAGGTCGTCGATCAGCAGGTCGGTGGCGACCTTCAGGTAGGCTGCGCGGCGGTCGCAGTTGCCATTGGTGCAGTCTGCGATGCTGAAGTCGCTGGCCGGGCGGTTGCCGGCGCCGGGGCCGGAGCCGTTCAGATCCTGACCCCAGAGCAGAAACTCAATGGCGTGGTAGCCGGTCGCCACGTTGGCCTCCACCTCCTCGGCCTCGTGCAGCACGTCGGCGATCAAGGTCTTGGTGATGACCGAGGCGTCGACGGCCTCGCCGTTCACCTTCAGACTCTTGTTGGCGATGACGTTGGCCGTGAAGATCGGGTTCTCGTCGGACTCGGCGCCATAAAGACCGCCGTCCACATAGTCGATGAGGCCTTCGTCGAGGGGCCAGGCATTCACCTTGCCCTCCCAATCGTCCACGACCGCATTGCCGAAGCGGAAAACCTCGGTCTGCTGGTAGGGCACCCGCGCGGCGATCCAGGACTCCCGCGCCGCCGCCAAGCTGGCCTCGGTGGGATCGGCGACCAGAGCATCCACCGCTTGCTGAAGGGCACGCGCGGTGATCAGCGAGTCCTCGTAGCCCGCGTGCGCGATGTCCGCATAGGTCTCCAGCACCGCCATCTTCCCATGGCCGTCCGCCAGAGCCACGGCCGGCATCAGCGCCAGGCCGGCGGCCGCCAGTGTTCCGGAGAGTCTCATCTGTTTTCACCCTTTCTGCTTTGATTGCCCGAGAGACCGTCACGCCATAAATGATCGCGACTGATTCTCATTCTCAAATACTGATGGAAAGTCAAGATGTTACGGCCGTGCCGGCTGGCCTCTGCTCCCCCTCAATCCCCTGGTAACAAAGGCATCTTACCCTCATCAACGCGATTGACAATCATTATCATTCGCACGATATTCAGGTGTCGGAGGAGCTTATGTACGTTTGCATGTGCAATGGCTATCGCGAGGCCGAGATCCGCGAGATCGCGGAAAGCGGTGTTCGCTGCGCGCATGAGGCCTATGCCGCGCTCGGCAACGGCCCCTGCTGCGGCACCTGTATCCCCTGCGCCCAGGAAATCGTCGACGAGGTGCATGGCGCGACCCTCGTGGCGGCTGAGTAGACAAGGTGTTTCTCTGGCGCAACCTGCCGAAGGGGCAGCTGACCGCCGTCCTGGAGTGGGTTGTGAGCCGGCGGCGTCGCCGGCCGCACGGTCAAGAGACGGGGCAAGAGGCGGGGCGCTTCACCGCAGCGCCGCCGCCGACCGACGCCAAGACCCGCAGGGTGAACAGCGTGTATCCCTTGCAGAGCGCCAAAGCCGGAGCCGGACAAGGTCCGCGAAAGTAGGTCATATCCCGGCCTGACGCTCTTCAGGAATCGGAACGCCGCCGCTTACGAGCTCCCGTGGCCGCTCTGGTGCTGGACGAAGTTCTCCAGTCCCATCTTCTCGATGAGCCCCAGATTGGTCTCCAGCCAGTCGACGTGCTCTTCCTCGGATTCGAGGATATCGACGAAGATCTCCCGCGACACATAGTCGCTGACGCTCTCGCAGTGGGCGATCGCCTCGCGCAGATCCGGAATGGCGTACTCTTCGAGCTTCAGGTCGCACTCCAGGATCTCTTTGACGTTTTCCCCGATCATCAGCTTGCCGAGGTCCTGAAGGTTCGGCAGGCCTTCGAGAAACAGGATGCGCTCGATCAGCTTGTCGGCATGCTTCATCTCGTCGATGGATTCTTCGTACTCATGCTCGGCCAATCGGGTGACCCCCCAGTCCTTCAGCATCCGTGCGTGCAGGAAGTACTGATTGATCGCAGTCAGTTCGTTCTTCAGCACCTTGTTTAGGTGCGCGATGACCTGCTTGTCACCTTTCATGGGCGGCGCTCTCCATTGATCCGGGTCTCGTTATTGGTCGCGCATTCTAAGCTGCCCGCACCGGGCATGACTAGGATTCTGTGCCGCGAACCCATTGCATGCGCAGGAGAGAGTCAGGTCTCCGCGTCCGGCTGGCGCTCGGGCGCCGCCTCGGCAAAGGCCGGGATCGCCATGCAGGCCTCGTGGATGCGCCGGATGGTCGGATAGGGCGTCATGTCGCAGTCGAAGCGGCGTCCGTTGACGACCTGGGGCACCAGGCAGATGTCGGCAAGCCCCGGGCTGTCGCCGTGGCAGAAGCGTCCGGTGCCGGGCTCCTCCGTCAGGCGCTTCTCGAGGGCCGCGAACTCCACCGCCACCCAGTGGCGGAACCATTCGCCCTGCACGGCGGCATCGTGCCCCAGCGGGTCGACCAGGTACTGCAGGACCCGCAGGTTGTTCACGGGATGGATATCGCAGGCGACGGCGTAGGCCAGGCTGCGCACCCGCGCCCGCTCCAGGGGGGTGGCCGGCAGCAAGGGTGGGTCGGGCTGCAGTTCGTCCAGGTACTCGACGATCGCCAGCGACTGGGGCAGCAGCGCGCCGTCGTCGGTCTGCAGGGTCGGCACCAGCCCCTGGGGGTTGAGCGCGAGGTAGGCCGCCCCGCGCTGCTCGCCCTTGCGCAGATGGTAGGCGACGTAGTCGTAAGCGAGGCCCTTCAGCGCCAGCGCGATGCGCACCCGGTAGGAGGTGGAGCTTCGAAAGTAGTTGTGCAGCTTCATCGCCTCTCCCCATCCTTATCCTTGCCTCGCTTGGCGCCCGCCGCAGCACCGCCGGGTACCTTCAAGATGCCGCGGACGTCGTTGCCCGGCGCCCCATTCTATGTCATTCGTCCCCGAAGTCATTGTGGGCCAGGAGTTATTGTGGGCCAGGAGTTATTGTGGGCCAGCAGTCATTGCGGGGCGCGCCGGTGGCGCGAAGAGAACCGGCCGGAAGGCCAGAGAGGGAGGACGTGAGATGCTGACGACGACAGGGGGCCGGCGCAGGGCGCTGGCCATCGGGCTTGCCGGGGCGATAATGGCCGGCTTGGGGTTTGCCGCAGGACCGGCGGTGGCGCAGGAGGTGACCTTGCGCCTGCACCACTTCCTGCCGCCGCCCTCGACCACCCACAAGGACTTCATCGCACCCTGGGCGGAGAAGGTGGAAGCCGAATCCGGCGGCCGCATCAAGATCGAGATCTATCCGGCCATGCAGCTCGGCGGCAAACCGCCGCAGCTTTACGACCAGGTGCGCGACGGCGTGGTGGACATCGTCTGGACCCTGCCGGGCTATACCGCCGGGCGCTTCCCCACCATCGAGGTCTTCGAACTGCCCTTCATGGCCGCCTCGGCGGAGGCCACCAGCCAGGCCGCTCAGGCTTTCTATGAGAAGCACGCCCGCGCCGAGTTCGCCGACGTGCATCCGCTGATGGTGCACGTGCATGCGCCAGGCACCCTCCACATCCGCGGCACCGAGGTGCGCAACCTTGAGGACCTGAAGGGGCTGAAGGTGCGCGCACCGACGCGGCTGACCAACATCGCGCTGAAGGAGCTTGGGGCGACGCCGGTGGGCATGCCGGTTCCGGCCGTGCCGGAAGCCCTGTCGAAAGGCGTGGTGGAGGGCACCATGCTGCCCTACGAGGTCACCCTGCCCCTGAAGGTGCACGAGCTGACCCAGAGCCATACGGAGGTCGGGGGCGAGCGCGGGCTCTACACCGCGGTCTTCCTCTTCGCCATGAACAAGGCGCGCTACGAGGCCCTGCCGGAGGATCTGCGCAAGGTCATCGACGCCAACAGCGGCATTCCGCTGGCCAAGAAGATCGGCCGTCTCTGGGACGAGGCCGAGGCGCCGGGGCGGGACGCCGCCGCCAAGCTGGGCGACAGCTTCCATGTGATCGAGGGCGAAGAGCTGGCGCGCTGGCAGGCCGCGACCGCCCCGGTGGTCGACACCTGGCTCGCATCCATGGCCGAGGCCGGTAAGGACGGCGAAGCTCTGCTGGCCGAAGCCCGCGCGCTGGTCGCCCGCTACGCGGCGGAGTAGGCAGAGAGAAACAGGCTTAGGCCGCGGCTGTAAGAATGCCCCCTCACCCTCCCCTCCGCGGGAGAGGGTCGGGGTGAGGGGGGCCTACAGGTTACCGGCTGCGCAACGAGAACGCGCCCTCAGGCTTCGCCGCGGGCCGGGTAGTCGTTGGCGTTGATGAAGTCGACGGCCTTCAGCACCTCTTCCAGCTTCGGGCGCGCGAAGGGCGTGGTCTGGATGAAGGCCGAGTAAAGCGTACCATCAGGCTTCACCAGATAGAGGCCCGGCTCGTTGAACATGGCCGGCTCCTCGATGCCGATGGAAGTCTTGCCGCGGCTGGTGGAGATGTAGAGCCCCATCCTGCGCGCATCCTCGATACCGAGGTCATAGCCGACGGTGAGATCAGGCAGTTCCCAGTCGGTCTTGGCGGCGCGGGCCCGGTCCTCGCCGTCGCTGCTGACGGCGACCACATCGACACCGCGCTCGGCGAACTCGCCGACCCGGTCGTTCAGCTCCTTCAGGTAGCCGCGGCAGACCGGGCAATGCAGGCCGCGGTAGGCTACGACCATGGACAGGTTCTGGGGCTTGCGCTCGGACAGGGTCCAGGTTTCGCCGTCGATGGTGGGAAAGGACATCTCGGGGGCGGCTTCACGCGGCTTCAGCATCTTCAGGGGTCTCCTTCATTGGGGTTTGTGAACTTCACTCTGTGGGAATTCTGGAACGCTCGTTCAATAACAGATCCAAAAAATCAGTCGAGGGCCTGCAGCGCGATGCGCACGACGCTCTTCAAGGCCGCCCGCTCCGGCGCCACCTTGGCCATGACCCGCAGGCCGTTGGCGGTTGCGGTCAGGAAGCGTGCAAGATCGCGCGGCGATTTGTCGGTTGAAAGCTCGCCGTTCTTCTGGGCGGCGACCAGGGCGCGGCGAAAGGCGCTTTCCATGCTGCCCATGTTGGCGGCAACGGCCAGCGCCGTCTCACGGTCGTGGGGTGCCATCTCGATGGCGGCGTTGGTCATCAGGCAGCCGAGCAGGCGGCCTTCGCCGACCGAGAACTCGACCATGTCGCCGAAGAAGGCGGCCAGCTTCGGGCGCAGCGGCCCCGGTTCTTCCAGGCGCTTCAGGCGGCGCCCGCTGAAACGCCGGCGATAGTGCTCCACCGCTTCCAGAAAAAGGCCGTGCTTGTCGCCGAAGGTATCGTAGAGGGAGCCGCGGTTGACACCGGTGGCCTCCACCAGGTCCTGCACGCTGGTGGCCTGATAGCCCTGGCGCCAGAACACGGCCAGGGCCGCCGCCACCACCTCTTCCTTGTCGAACTCGCGCGGCCGGGCCACGGCAATCTCCGTTTTTGAACGTCCGTTCTATAACCGGAGGCAGCGGCAAAGGTCAAGTCCGGCCCGCTGCCGGCAGCCATCACGTTGCGGTGAGGGCCGCCCACATGCGCTGACGACCCACACGCCCCCAATGGCTGTGCGCCGTCTTTCAGGAAGTCCCTGCGCGGCAGATCGCGGATGTCAGCCGGGTCGGGATCGGCATGCCGGCCTTCGGGCCCCTCAGGGCGCTTCGATCACCGCCGGAGTCCAGCGCTCCCGCCGTCGGCGGCGGCGGGCCGCTTCGTCTTCGTGGGAGTAGTCGGCGGCAAGCGGCGGCTGGCTGAAGCGCCCGGCCTCCTCCAGCGCGTTCACGATGACGATGGCATAGTGTTGCCCTGCCTCCTCCAGGACCGCGGCCACGTAGACCCCGCAGCGCCCGCAGAGGAAGTAATCTGCAGTGGACAACCCAAAGCGGTAACGCTGGACGGCAGCGGGGTCGCGCAGCGCGATGCGGAGCTGGCCGGCAGGGTCGGAGACGGCCAGCGACGCATGCTTGCGGCAGAAGCTGCACTGGCAGGCGCGCACCTCCATCGCCTCCGGCGCGATCGCGCTTTCGAAGGTGACCTCAATGGCCCCGCAGTGACATCCGCCCTTATGCCGCATGGCTCCCTCTTTGACTCTTTGCTCTGCGCAGCCTAGCCAAAGACGCCGTTGCGCCCAAGGCTCTGCAGCACCAGCATCACCCCGGACAGCAGCAGCAGCGAAAGCACGATGCGCCGGAACAGGCTTTCGCTGGCCTTGTGATAGAGTCGCGCGCCCGTCCAGGCGCCCACCACCGTGGCCGGCACCGAGAACAGGAGCGCCGTCAGCACCGCGGTGTCGACCTGGCCGCCGAGGGCCATGCCGGCGGAGGCGGCGGCCAGCACGATGAGGTTGAAAGGCTGGTAGACAGCGCGCTGGCCGGTGGCCGGCCCGCCGCGCAGTTGCAGCCAGATCAGCGGCAGGGGTCCGGAGAGGCCGGCGAAACCGCCCATGATGCCGCCGCCGATGCCCACGGCAGCATCGGACGAGCGCCCGCCCCAGCCGCCGATCTGCAGGCGCAGAACGCCGGAGAACTGCACCAGGGCATAGAGCACCAGAAAGAAGCCGACCGCCGTGCGCAGCAATGCGGGCGAGGCCGCCGCCAGAGCCAGCACGCCCAGCGGCACGCCGAGGATGCCGCCGATCAGATAGGGCGCCGCCTGAGGCCAGTCGAAGCGGGGCCTGAGACCGATGAGGCTGACGAGCTGCGCCGCCACCGAGGCCATCACCACCAGGGGCGGCACCGTGGCTGCCGGCAACACATGAAACCAGAAGCCCGAGGCCACCAGCCCGGTGCCGAATCCGGCAAAGCCGGTGACGAAGCCCGCGGTCAGGGCACCGAGAAGAAGGATTGCAAGGGAGGAGACATCAGGCAGGCTGGCAAGCATGCCCGCCGCATAGCACGCTGGCCGGTGCCCGCCAATGCTATTGTCCGACAGACAGAAGCGGGCGCGCCTCGCGATTGGGGAACGGATCGCAACCAGGAGACAGGAATGACGGATGACATCGAAGCCGCGCGGCGGTGGTTCGCGGAAGACCTGCGCGCCTCCGCGCCCATTGTCCGCAACGGCCGCGTGGCCGAGGCCTTTGCGCGGGTTCCGCGCGAACGGTTCTGCGGCCCCGCACCCTGGAAGATCTATCCCCGCCGGATCGGCGCGCCGGCTTTCGAGACACCCGATGGCGACCCCCGCGCGCTCTGTCACGACGTGCTGGTGGTGATCGACGAGGCGCGGGACCTGAACAACGGGCAGCCCTCGCTCTGGGCCTACATCTTCGATCAGCTCGACCTCAAGGCCGGCGAGCGTGTTCTGCAGGTGGGCGCGGGCACCGGATACTACACCGCGGTCCTGGCCGAGATCGTCGGGGACACCGGAGGAGTCGAGGCGGTGGAACTGGATCCCGAGCTGGCCGGCCGCGCCGAAGCGGCCCTTGCCCCCTGGCCGCAGGCCTCCGTCGTTCCGGGCAACGGCGTGGAAATAACCGGCGGGCCGTCCGCCGATGTGGTCATCGTCTTCGCCGGGGCCACCTATCCGGCGCGCGCCTGGCTCGACCGGCTGGCCCCCGGCGACCGCCTGCTGCTGCCCCTGACGGCCGGAAACGGCTGGGGTTTCTTCCTGCTTGCGACGAAGACCGCCGGCGGCTTCGCGGCGCGGTCTCTCGGCCGCTGCGGCTTCTTCCCTTGCGTAGGGGCACGGCGCCCGAAGGAGGCCCGGCGCCTGGGAGATGCTCTGGAGGCCCTGGACGGCAAGTCCGTGCCGGCAAGGTCCCTGCACCTGGGGACGCCTGCCGAAGATGCGGCCGGACTCTGGTTCGCCGGCGACGACTACTGGCTGTCGACGGAGGAAGTCCTCCACTGAAACTTTATCCCAGTGCAGGGATGAGGCGGTCCATGAGCTGGTAGGAGTTGCGGCAGACGGTTTCCAGGTTGGCCTTGAAATCGTCCGGTGCGGCTTCGTTGGCGGTGTCGGAGAGGCCGCGCACCACGACGAAGGGCAGCTTGTTGAGCTGGCAAGTGTAGCCGACGGCGGCCCCCTCCATCTCCGTCGCCAGGGCGCCGAACTCGCGCTGCAGCCAGCGCAGGGTCTTCGAGTCCTCGACGAAGCGGTCGCCGGAGACGACGGTGCCGATCATCAGGTTGGGCTCGGCCTCCGCGCCGTTGAACGCGCCGTCGAAGGCATCGGCGGTCTTTTCGATCAGGTCGGGGTCCGACTGGATCATGCGGTCCCCATCGGGCAGCTCGCCGTGGCGCCGGCCGAAAGCGGTCAGGTCGATGTCGAACTGGATGAGGTGGCTGGCGATCACCAGGTCGCCGACCCGCATGTTGGGCAGCAGCCCGCCGGCAACGCCGCTGAAGACCAGGGCATCAGGCTTGTAGAGATTGACAAGCATCTGGGTGCAGATCGCGGCGTTGACCTTGCCGATGCCGCAGCGCGCCAGCGCGATTTCAGTGCCTTTGAATTCCCCCCTCACGACCGGGATATCGGCGTGGCGGGCCTCGCTGACCCCGGTCATCCCGGCCCGCAGCAGGTCGATCTCCTCGGCCAGGGCCCCCATCACGGCCAGCATGCTCAATCCCCCAAAGCTCTTGGAAACGGCCGTGTTTCGGCGGCCAGATTTCCGGTTGTAGTCGATTTAGCTAAATTGATTATGAAGAGCGTGGGGAGGCCCCCAGCCGCTGCAAGAGTGTCGGCAGCTCTCCCAGCCGTTCCAGGCGGTGGAAGCGCTCGCTCACCGGGTCGGCATCATGGGCCTCGTGGGCCCAGAGGATGGCGTAGGGCACATGGACGGCGAAGCCGCCGAGCTCCAGCACCGGCAGCACGTCTGAAGGCATGGAGTTGCCGACCATCAGGGTCTGCGCCGCGTCGACGCCGTGGCGGTCGAAGACCCGGCGATAGGTGGCGGCGTCCTTGCGCGGCACGATCTCCACCTGATCGAAATGCCCGGCGAGGCCGGAGCGTTCGATCTTGCTGGTCTGGTCCACCATGTCGCCCTTGGTGATGAGCAGCGTGCGGTAGCGCCCGGAGACCGCGTCCAGCACCGCCTCCACACCCTCCAACAAGTCGACAGGCGCGGTCATCATGGTCTTGCCGAGCTGCACGATCTCGTGGATCTCCTCCGCCGCAATGCGCCCGCGCGTCAGCTCGATGGCCGCCTCCACCATGGAGAGGGTGAAGCCCTTGATGCCGTAGCCGAAGAGCGCGAGGTTGCGCATCTCGACGGCATAGAGGGCCTCGGCGATGTCCTCTCCCGGGCGGTGGCGGCCGACGATCTCCGCGAGCTTCTCCTGCGTGTCCTGAAACAGGTGCTCGTTGTGCCAGAGCGTATCGTCGGCATCGAAGGCGAGTGTCTCGATCATCGATCGGCTTCTACGGGTTTGCGCCAGTCCAGGGCGCCTCTAGTCAACCGCCCCTCTAGTCCACCGCCGTCACCCGGCCCTCCACCTTGGGGGAGACCTCGCCGGTGGCGGCGACGAAGTCCATCACCATGGTCGCCATGAGGCGCGCGGAGATGCCGTCGATCAGCGGCACCGCCTCGGTGAAGACCGCGTAGCCGTCGCCACCGCGGGCGACGAAGTCGTTGGTCGCCAGGGTGTAGCTCGCCTCCGGGTCCAGGAGCTTGCCGCCGACGGTGACGGAGCGCACCCGCTGGCCGGCGGGGGCCGAACGGCTCCAGGTCACGGTCATGCCGGAGATGCTGGGGAAGCGCCCGGCCCCCTCCTCCACCTTGCTGAAGCCGTGCTCCAGCGCCTGCATCAACTGCGCGCCGGTCAGTTCCAGTTTCACCGTCTTGTTGCCGAAGGGCAGTTCGGTCTGGATGTCGCGGCGCGTCAGCGTGATGCCGGCATCGTAGGTCTTGTCGCCGCGGATGCCGCCGCCATTGGTGAGGGCGACATCGGCCTCGACGCCCTGGCGCATGGCATCGGCGATGAGGTTGCCGATGGCCGACTCACCGCCGCGCACGGAGGCACGCCGGCTGTCGAGGGCGGTCAGCGCGGTGCCGATGGGCACGTCCAGTTCCGCGCTCAAGCGGTCGAGGTAGACCTGCACCTTGGCCGCCATGGCCGCATCGGGCTCGACGCTGCGGCTGTCGACGATGCGGAAGGCCGGCTCCCAGACGAAACGTTGCTGCCCGCGGCTTTCCACCGTGTTCAGGGTCACGTCGACCACCACAAGCTGCTCACCCTGCGATCCGGACTCGATGAAGGCGCGCTGGCCGTCGTAGTAGGTCACCAGCAGGTGGTCGTGGCCGGACAGCAGGATGTCGATGCCGCTGTCGGCGCGCATCAGCATGAGATCCTCCTCGACGCCGGTGTGGGCCACGGCCACCACCAGGTCCGCGCCCTCGTCGCGCAGTTGCTGGGAGTAGTCGCGGGCCGACTGCAGTAACGGCTCGAAGGTGACGCTGCCGGGGCTGGAGATGTCCGTGGTCTCCGGCGTCGTCAGGCCGAAGAAGCCGATCTTGTAGGGGCCGGCCTCGGTCATCCAGGTGGCGGCGGTGCCGTCCAGCGGTTCGCCGTCGCTGTCGCGGCTGTTGCTGGCCAAGACCGTGAAGCGGGCTTCGCCGACGCGCTGTTTGGCCACCTCGGGCCCGAAGTCGAACTCGTGATTGCCCAGCACCAGCAGGTCCAGTTCGGCCTCGTTGTAGAGGTCGATCATGTGGGCGCCCTTGTCGAAGCTGGACAGCAGCGAGGGCGAGATGGTGTCGCCGCCATGGGTGAAGATCACCGTGTCGGCGCGGGCACGCTCCTGCTGCACCAGGGCCATGACCCGGGCGATGCCGCCCTTGCCCTTGGATTCCTCGATGCGGTCGAGATCGTTGATGTGCATCAGGCTGACCGTGACCGGCTCCGCCGCTGCGGGAAGGGCCGGGACCAGAAGCGTTGAGACCAGAAGCGCCGGGGCCACAAGGGCCGCAGCGAAAGCACACTGCCGAAGGCTGCGAAAAAGAGTCATCTTCTTCTCCAATCCAAATGCAATCTGCGGCGCGGAAGGGCGGCGCGGAAACGCCGGCCCTGTGAACTCCAGGTGAACTCTACTGCGGCACCTGCACGCCGCCGGCGGTGAGACCGCGCAGCGGCAGCGCCGGGCTGCGCTGCAGCCAGTTGTCCGCCGGGTACGCGCAGGCCCCGTCGATCACGTGCAGGGTATAGGCGTGGCGCGAACGGTCGGAGCGGTTGGGCAGGCTGCCGTGGGGCAGCTTGCCGTGCAGCACCACCATGGTGCCGCGGCGCACCTCCAGCGGCACCGCCATCTCCTCCGCCCAGGGTGTTCCGTCGAGCGTTTCCATCTTCAGGCCTTCGCCCGAGCGCCGCCAGCGCTGGCGCAGCGGGCCCTTGTGGGCGCCGGGCAGCGCCCAGAGGCAGCCGTTCTCCAGCGTGGCATCTTCCAGCGCAAACCACAGGCCGAGCACACTCAAGGGCTCGGTATAGAGAAAGGTCGAGTCCTGATGCCAGCCGACCTCGCCGCCGATGCGCGGCTGCTTGAAGATGTACATCGACTGCAGCGCCAGGGGAGAGGCGCAGCCGAGCGCCCGTGCCACGTTGTCGAAGGCGCGGCGATGGGAGAAGGCCGCGAAGACGGGATCGAGATCGTGCTGGGCATGGCCGATCTTGTTGATCGACAGCCGCTTGGCCTGGCGCAGGGCGCCCGCGGCGTCGAAAGCCTCTTCCTCGAAGAAAAAGCGCACCTTGTCGCCGGAGTCCTGGAAGTAGCGGTCGCGGCCGTGGACCTGGCCCTGGGTCGAAAAGATCGAGGCGACGCTGGCCGGCTGGAAGTCCTCCACCATGGCCTCGGCGCGGGCGATCAGCGCGTCGCAATCGGCCCCGGGCACCATGTCTTCCAGCACCAGAAAGCCGTCGCGTTCAAAAGCCTGGACCATCTCCGCCGTCAGCCGGCCCCCGGCGGGCGCGGCAAAGCGCGCCGCTTCGGCTCGCGGCGGCGTACGCTGCTGGGCTGCGGTCGCCTCAAACATACGTAGGGGGCTTCCCTCTCGTTTATTCTAAACGTCTGCTTTTCTAAACATCCGCGGCGGTGATGCGCTGCTGCACGACCGGCCCGCCGGTTTCCTCAGTCTGACCGATGGTGAAGGCGTCCTGCAAGTGTCGGCTTGCGGCTTCCGCGGCCTCTTCGCCGGCGGCATGAACGACGGCCAGGGGATCGCCGCTCTGTACGGCGCTGCCCAGGGGCAGCAGGTCGCTGAAGCCGACGGCGTAGTCGATCGTGTCTTCGACCCGGCGCCGACCGCCGCCCAGTTCCACCACCGCCAGGCCGACGGCGCGGGTGTCACAGGTGGTGAGCCGGCCATCCGCCAGTGCCGCCACCGGGCGCTGCACCGGCGCCTTGGGAAGATAGTCGTCAGAGCGTTCGATGAAGTCCGCCGGGCCGCCGAGGGCCGTCACCATGGTGCCGAAGCGTTCCGCCGCCGCGCCTGATGTGAGTGCGGTCTCCGCCTTCTCAGCCGCTGCCCCGGCCTCCGGTGCCAAGCCGCCCAGCACCAGCATCTCGGTGGCCAGCGCGATCACGAGCCGGCGCAGGCGCGCATCGCCCTGGCCGGTCTTCAGCATGGCCACCGATTCGCCGACCTCCAGGGCATTGCCCGCGGCGCTGCCGAGCGGCTGGTTCATGTCCGTGATCAGCGCCGTGGTGGGCAGGCCCGCCCCGCCGGCCACCGCGACAATGCTTTCCGCCAGGGCCCGCGCCTCCTCCGCCGTCGCGGCGAAGGCGCCATTGCCGGTCTTTACGTCCATCACCAGACCCTCAAGCCCTGCGGCCAGCTTCTTGGAGAGAATGGACGCCGTGATCAGCGGGATGGATTCCACCGTGGCCGTCACGTCGCGGATGGCGTAGAGCCGCTTGTCCGCCGGCGCCAAATCGGCGGTCTGGCCGATGATGGCGCAGCCGGTGTCTTTCACGGTCCGGCGGAAGCGTTCGACATCCGGCGCGGTGGTGTAACCGGGAATCGCATCCAGCTTGTCCAGGGTGCCGCCGGTGTGGCCGAGCCCCCGGCCCGAGATCATCGGCACGTAGCCGCCGCAGGCCGCCACCAGCGGCCCGAGGATCAGGCTGACCTTGTCGCCGACGCCGCCGGTGGAATGCTTGTCGACGCAAGGGCCCGGCAGGTCCAGACCCTGCCAGTCGAGGCGCCGGCCGGACTCGGTCATGGCCCGGGTCAGGGCCACCGCCTCGTCCCGCGCCATGCCGCGCAGGAAAACCGCCATGGCAAAGGCCGCGGCTTGGCCTTCGCCGATGCTGTCATCGGCGATGCCCGCCACGAAGGCGGCGATCTCCTCGTCCGAAAGCGCCGCGCCGTCGCGCTTGCGGCGGATGATCTCCTGCGGCAGCAGCGCCATCAGTAGCCCTCTTCCGCGGCAGGCGCCGCCGCCTCATCTCCAAGCACGGCCAAGAGATCGTTCAGCAGGCCGGAGGCGCCGAAACGGAAGCGCCAGGGGTCGGCCCAGTCCGGGCCCATGATGCGGTCGGCCAGAGCAAGATATTCGCCGGCCGCCGCGGTGTCGCGGATGCCGCCGGCCGCCTTGAAGCCGACATCGCGGCCGGAGTCCTTGATCGCCCGCAGCATGGCCTCGGCGGCTTCCAGGGTGGCAGACACTTCGATCTTTCCGGTCGAGGTCTTGATCATATCGGCGCCGGCGGCGATGGCTTCGCTGCTCGCTTCATAGATCGTCTCGGCACCGCCCAGCCGGCCGGTTTCGAGGATGACCTTGAGGCGCGCCTTGTCGCCGCAGGCCTGCTTGCAGTCGGAAATCATGCGCTTGGCTAGGTCCCGCTCCCCGGCCAGCCACTGCGTGTAGGGCATCACCAGATCCACCTCGTCGCCACCCGCCTGGACGATCTCCCGCGTGTCGCTCAGCGCCGCTGCGATGTCATCGCCACCCGCCGGAAAGTTTGCCACCGCCGCCACCTTGATGCCGCTGCCATGCAGCAGGTCCTTCGCCTGCGCCACGAAGCGCGGCCAGATGCAGACCGCCGCCACCGGCCCGAAGGCCGTCCTCGCTCTTTCACAGAGCGCGTCGACAACCGCCTCGTCGTCATCATCGTTCAGGCTCGTCAGATCGAGCAGACCAAGCGCCCGCGCGGCCACGGCTTTCCTTGCGGTTGCATCATCCGTCATGAGCCAGGGTCTCCAGATAGGCGGTCAGCAGGCGCGCCATGTCGGCGGCCGCCGCCGTCGCGTGACGCATGGTGTGCTCGTGGGAGAGCGGCTCCGCGGAGAGGCCGGCAGCCAGATTGGTGATCATCGACAGCGCGGAGACCTTGAGGCCCAGGAGCCGCGCGACGATGACCTCCGGCACCGTCGACATGCCGACGGCGTCGCCGCCGAGGACCTGCGCCGCGCGGATCTCCGCCGGGGTTTCGAAGTGCGGCCCGCAGAACCAGACATAGACGCCTTCCGCCAGCGGCAGGCCCAGACGCCCGGCAACGCCGGCAATGGCGGCACGGGCCGCCGGGTCGTAGGCATCGACCAGATCGACGAAGCGCTCGTTGCCGGCAAGCCCGAAGAGCGGCGAGACAGCGGCGAAGTTGATGTGGTCGCGGATCAGCATCAGGCGCCCGGGCCCGACGTCGGCGCGCAGAGAGCCAGCGGCATTGGTGAGGATGAGGCGCGCGCAGCCGAGTTCCTTCAGCGTCGCCAGGGCCAGGTTCATGCCGTCGGCCCGCCCGCTTTCGTAGTAGTGCGCCCGCCCCTGCAGCACCGCCACCGGCAGCCCGGCGATGCGCCCGAGGATCAGGCTGCCGCCGTGCCCGGCGACCGAGGGGCGGGGAAAGCCCGGCAGATCCTGGTAGGACAGGGTCAGCGGTTCCTCCACCGCATCGGCAACAGCACCGAGCCCGGAGCCCAGCACCAGCGCCACCTTGGGCGCGACGTCGGCCTGGCGGCGGATCATGGCCGCGGTTTCGGCCGCTTCCTCGAACATCAAAGACACCTCACTGAGACGCGTTTTTTCCTGCCGGCGCTTAGCGGTCAGTCCAGATTGTCCGGACCGAAGGAGAGCGGCAAGAGCTCGCCCAGGGTCACCGTGCGACGCAGCCCCTCGGGCCCGCAGACGTGGATGACGAGATCGTCGCCGGCAAACTCCCGCAGGCGCTGGCGGCAACCGCCGCAGGGCGTACAGAGCCCCGCGCCGCCGCCCGCCACCGCGATCTCCACAATGCGCGTCTCCCCGGCCATGATCATGGCGGCGATGGCGCTGGTCTCGGCACACCAGCCCTGCGGGTAGGCGGCGTTCTCGACGTTGCAGCCCGAAAACACCGCACCGCTCTCAGCCCGCAACGCGGCGCCGACGGGGAAGTTCGAGTAAGGCGCGTAGGCCCGCTGCATGGCAGCGACCGCCTGGGTAACCAGATCCTCGGCCATGTCAGCGCTCTTTCACGTAGGGAATGCCGCTGGCCTTGGGAGCGATGGCGCGGCCGATGAAGCCGGCCAGCAGCACGACGGTCAGCACGTAGGGCAGCGCCTGGATGAGCTGCACCGGAATCGGCCCGATCACCGGCACTTCGACGCCCTGCAGCCGGATCGCCACGGCGTCCAGGAAACCGAACATCAGGCAGGCCAGCATGGCCGGCACCGGCCGCCACTTGCCGAAGATCATGGCCGCCAGGGCGATGTAGCCCTGCCCGGCCGTCATGTCGCGCACGAAGGCGGCGTTCTGGGCGATGGAGAGATAGGTGCCGGCGATGCCGCAGAGCGCGCCGCAGCACAGCATCGCCGCGTAGCGCAGGCCGCTGACCGAGATCCCCGCCGTGTCGACCGCATTGGGGTTCTCGCCCACGGCGCGCAGGCGCAGGCCGAAGCGCGTGCGGTAGACCACCCACCAGGTGAGCGGCACGATCAGGAAGGCGACGTAGACCAGCAGGTTGTGACCGCTGAGCAACTCGCTGTAGATCGGGCCGAGGACCGGCACGCCGGCCAGCGTCTCGGCGCCGGGCCAGGTGATCGGCGTGAAGCGGGCTTCGTTGGAGACCGAGGGCGTCTGCCCGCCGCGGGCGAACCAGGCGATGCCGAGGACGACGGTGAGGCCGGAGACCAGGATGTTGATGGCCACGCCGCTGACCACCTGGTTGCCGCGGTGGGTGATGCAGGCAAAGCCGTGCAGCAGGGCCAGGGCCACGGAGACGACGATACCGGCACCGAGCGCCAGCCAGGCCGAGCCGGTGACCGCCGCCATCGCGGCCGCAGCGAAGGCGGCGGCCAGCATCTTGCCTTCCAGGCCGATGTCGATGACGCCGGAACGCTCGGCGAAGAGCCCGGCCATGGCGCAGAGCACCAGCGGCGTCGCCACCCGGAAGGTGGCATCGATGGAGAGCAGCAGGTTGAAGAGCAGTCCTTCCACGGATCAGCCCTCCTGCCCCGCCGGGCGCTGGAAGCCGCCGGCAATGCGCAGATAGGCCCGCTCGATGGGGCCCTTCATCATGAAGGCCAGGGCGCCGGAGAAGAGAATCACCAGACCCTGGATGGTCACCACCAGCTCGCGGGTCACCTTGGGCTCTTCGAAGGCCAGCTCCGCGCCGCCCTGGTAGAGCATGCCGAAAAGCAGGCTGGCGAGCACGATGCCCACCGGGTGGTTGCGGCCCATCAGGGAGACCGCGATGCCGGTGAAGCCGTAGCCGGCGGTGAAGTTCAGCAGCAGGCGGTGATGGACGCCCATCACCTCGTTGATGCCGACGAAGCCGGCCAGCGCGCCGGAGACCGCCATCGCCAGCATGATGACGCGGCGCGGGTCGATGCCGGCATAGATCGCCGCCGTCTCGTTGGCGCCGACCGTGCGGATCTGGTAGCCCCAGCGGGTGCGCCAGATGAAGGCCCAGACCAGGACGCAGCAGATCGCCGCCCAGACGACGGAGAGGTTCAGCGGCGAGGGCGTGACCTGCATGCCGAACCAGCCGAAGACCTCGTGCATGAACGGCAGTTGGCCGGAGGGCGCGAACTCGCGGCTCTCCGGCGACATGGAGCCCGGCTGGATGAGGATGTTCACCATCAGGTAGACCATCAGCGCCGAGGCGATGAAGTTGAACATGATGGTGGTGATGACGATGTGGCTGCCGCGGTAAGCCTGCAGGTAAGCAGGGATCGCCGCCCAGCCGGCGCCGAAGGCGGCGGCCAGCAGGATCGAAAGCGGCAGGATCAGCGCGAACGGCAGGGTCGAGTCGACCAGCAGGATGCCGAGGCCGACGCCCAGGCCACCGATGTAGGCCTGGCCCTCGCCGCCGATGTTGAACAGCCCGGCGTGAAAGGCGACCGCCACCGCCAACCCGGTGAAGACGAAGTTGGTGGTGTAGTAGAGCGTATAGCCGATCGCCTCGTCGTAGCCGAAGGCGCCGAAGAGAATGATCTCAACCGCGGCGAAGGGGTCGACGTCGATGGTCCAGAGAATGATGCCGGAGACGAAGAAGGCCAGCGCGATGTTGACCAGCGGGATGAGCCCGATGTCGACCCAGCGGGGAACGCTGCCCGGTGCCGCGCTCATGCGCCCGGCACCTCTGGCGCGGCGGCTGCTGGCTGCGCCTCTTCGCCCCGCTCCGGCGCTGCGTTGGCCATCATCAGGCCGAGCAGGCGCTCGTTGGCTTCGTAGGCCGGCAGCTCGCCGACGATGCGCCCTTCGAACATCACGACGATGCGGTCGCTCAGCGACATGATCTCCTCCAGTTCCACGGAGACCAGCAGCACCGCGGAGCCCGAGTCGCGCATGGCGATGATGTTGCGGTGAATGAACTCGATGGCGCCGATGTCGACCCCGCGGGTCGGCTGGCCAACCAGCAGCAGGCGCGGCCCGCGCGAGATCTCCCGCGCCAGGATCAGCTTCTGCTGATTGCCGCCGGAGAAGTTGGCGGTCTTCAGCCTGGCGTTCTGCGGCCGCACGTCGAACTCCGCCATCTTCCGGGCGCAGTCCTCGTGGATCACCTCCTGGTTCATGAGTACGCGCCCGTTGTAGGCGGGATCGTTGTGATAGCCGAGGATGGCCGATTCCTCGGCGGCGAAGGTGCGCACGAGGCCGCTGCGCAGCCGGTCCTCCGGCACGTGGGCCACCTTGAGGTCCCGCATCGTGGCCGGGTCGAGCGGATGGTCGGCTGAGAAGGTCTGCCCCATCATGGTGAAGCGGCCGGAATTGATCGGGCGGATGCCGGAGAGCAGGTCCAGAAGCTCGCTCTGACCGTTGCCGGAAACGCCGGCGATGCCGACGATCTCCCCGGCGCGCACCGAGAAGCTGACGTTGTCGACCCGCTTCACACCGACGCGGTCCACGAAGGTCAGGCTCTCCAGCGCCAGAACGGTCTCGCCGGCCTGGGGTGCCGCCTTGTCGACCCGCAGCAGCACCTTGCGTCCGACCATCAGCTCGGCCAGTTCCTCTTTGCTGGTCTCGCCGGTCCTGCGGTGGGCGATCATCTCGCCGCCGCGCATAACGGAGACATGGTCCGTGACCGCCATGATCTCCTGCAGCTTGTGGGTGATCAGAACGATGGTCACCCCCTGCTGGCGCAGGGAATCGAGAATGCGAAAAAGCTGGTCGGTTTCCTGCGGCGTGAGCACGCCCGTCGGCTCGTCGAGGATCAGGATGTCGGCGCCGCGGTAGAGCGCCTTCAGGATCTCGACGCGCTGCTGCTGGCCCACCGGCAGGTCGCCGGCCAGGGCGTCCGCGTCGACCTCAAGATCGTAGTCCCGTTCCAGGCGTTCCAGTTCGGCGCGCGCGGCAGCGACGCTGGAGGTCAGGATCGCGCCGGATTCCGCGCCCAGCATGATGTTCTCAACGACGGACATGTTGTCGACCAGCATGAAGTGCTGGTGGACCATGCCGATCCCGGCGGCGATGGCATCGTTGGAAGAGCGGATCCGCGTCGGCACACCCGCAATGAGGATCTCGCCGCTGTCGGCTTCGTAGAAGCCGTAGAGGATGCTCATCAGGGTCGACTTGCCGGCGCCGTTTTCGCCGATGATGCCGTGGATCGACCCCGGCCGGATGTTCAGCGAGACGTCCTTGTTGGCCTGAACCGGACCGAAAGCCTTGTTGATGGACCGCAGTTCGATGGCGGGTGCGGCGCCGGCGTCCCCCGGCGGGCCCGCATGCTGTTCCTGGCTTTCTTGTTGATGAGACAAGGGTCGTTCCCGGGCCGGCGGCAGCACCCAGAAAACGCACCCGAGCCACGGCAGGAAGCCGAGAGGTCAGTTCCTGCCGTGTTCGGGTCCGGACATCTGGATCAAGCCTGGTGGATCAAGCCTGGACGACGGCTGCGCTTAGTAGGAGCAGCTGTTGTCGCTCATGTAGTCGTGGACGCTGAGCTTGCCGGAAACAATGTCCGCGGCCGCGGCTTCCACCTCTGCCATCATGTCCGCCGAGACCAGGTCCTTGTTGTACTCGTCAAGCGCCCAGCCCACACCCT
This sequence comes from Rhodospirillales bacterium BBD 1991-14, assembly GCA_001657395.1. Lineage (GTDB taxonomy): Bacteria > Pseudomonadota > Alphaproteobacteria > Kiloniellales > Kiloniellaceae > Pelagibius. The sequence goes on from LYSY01000003.1 coordinate 323,684, forward strand.
CTTCGGCCAGGCCCAGCACCTGGATGCCGGGTGCCCAGGAGCCGTCATGGGCGTCCTTGAACGCCTTGTAGGCCGCAACATCCACGCGCTTCAGCATAGAGGTCAGCATGGTGCCCGGCTGCAGGTGGTTCTGGTTGGAGTCGACGCCGATGGCGAACTTGCCGCTGTCCTTGGCGGTCTGATAGACGCCGACACCGGTGCCGCCGGCAGCCGCATAGATCACATCGACACCGCGGTCGAACTGGCTCTTGGCCAGCTCCGATCCGCGCGTCGGATCGTTCCAGGCGGCCGGCGTCGTCCCGGTCATGTTCTGCAGCACCTCGGTGTTGCCGCTCACATGCTTGGCGCCCTGCTCGTAGCCGCAGGCGAACTTGCGGATCAGCGGGATGTCCATGCCGCCGACGAAGCCGACCTTGCCGGACTCCGACTTCAGCGCCGCGATCATGCCGACGAGGAAGGAGCCCTCGTGCTCCTTGAACACCACCGAACGGACGTTGGGCAGGTCGACGACGGAATCGATGATCGTAAAGCGGGTATCCGGAAACTCCTTGGCCACCTTTTCAAGGGCCGGCGCCTGGGCGAACCCGACCCCGATGATCGGGTCGGCGCCGCGCTGGGCCATGCGCCGCAGCGCCTGTTCGCGCTGGGTTTCGTTGGTGACCTCAAACTCCCGATAGGAAACGCCGGTTTCCTTCTTGAATTTCTCAACCCCGTTAAAGACGCCCTCGTTGAAGGACTTGTCGAACTTGCCGCCCATGTCGAAGACGACCGCCGGCTTGATGTCATCGGCGACCGCGGCGGTGGCCGCAAGGGAGGTCGAAACGAGCAAGGCCGCCGCCGCGGCCGTCAGAGTGCGTACCATGAAGATGCCTCGCCTGAGTTCTTGTTCTTCGCTTCATTCCGCAGTGCAAGATCCGACCGGTAAGGCCCGGAATCCGCTGCGTCCAGGCGCCTACGCTACCATGCTCGCCCAGAAGCGCCAGTTGAAATTCGCGCGCCTTCGGGGGACGTACCGGGGATCGCCCCAGGGGTCGCTCGGGAGATCGCTCCGGGGATCACTGACGTGAAGCGGCGGCTGCGGAAGAAGCAGTGGAAAAAGAAAGCCGGGCCACCCCGAAATCGGAGAGCCCGGCCAGTTGGCTAGGGATCTAAACCACTGTGAGGCCCAGGATGCCATGCAGGCTGCTGTTCGCACCTGCACACCGGCCTGGGACCCGGGTACCCGTACGGGCAAATCGTACGGGGGAGTTCCGGTTGGGGGGTGAACCGGATACTGACGTTCCGTTGTCGCACGACCCAGGAATTGAGGCCAAGGCTGCGGCCGGCTGCGGCGGCCAACTGACCGCCGGGACGCCGGCGAATTCCGCTTCAGGCCGCTTTGGCCGCCTGCCCTGCATCGGCGCTAACGAGTAAGACGCTAACCCGCCTTTGTTAGAGACATCTTTCCGCGGCATGACAATTCTGTCACAGGCGACGCCGCCTGCGGGCAGCCGGGATGAGAGGCCGCTGCCCGAAAGGCCCGAGAATCGGTTTTCAATTTTCGGTTGTTTTCTTATATTGTTTTTGTGGGCAAATTTTGATCACGGCCACAACCAAGGGCAGCAGTCAAATTGTCACAAATAGATCAGATCATTCTCATACCTATGGTCCACTATGTCGAAAGTGGTTCGCGATGGAAGCTTTGCTTGCGAATGGCTGTCTCTTCTCAGGATGACCAACGCGTCGAACAGCGACCCTTGAGCATAGCGCTCTTCGGAAGCCAACTCTTCGAAAGGCAGACTTCATGATCAATCCCTTCGCAGTTCGTTACAGTGCCGGTGCCGGTTCCGCCTGGATTCAGGGAGAGCCGGCTGTCGAGGAGATGCTGCGCGATGCAGTCATCCAGGCGGTGCTGAAACGCGACGGACTGACCGAAGAGGATCTGGTCGCCGCCATCGCCCTCGGCCGCCGGCGCCTGCGCCCTGCACCGGCGGCGGACATCCGCGCCGCCTGACGGTTCCCAAGGCTGCCCGATCGACGCAGCCCCGGGCCCGCCACGCTTGCCCCCTGCCATGTCAGCCGCTATTGCCTAGGCCGCCGGTCCCTTACGGGCATGCCCCAAAGGGACGGCAGGTCTTCAACAGCACGGCGGCGTCCTCCCCATGTTGCGCATCGCAAGCCTCGGCGAGTGCATGATCGAACTCTCTGAGAGCACCGGCAGCCTCGAAGGCGGCGGCCTGAACCACGACGGCGCCGCCGCCATGCAGCGCACCTTTGGCGGTGACACCCTGAACACCGCAGTCTACCTGGCGCGCAGCCTGACGCCGGGCAGCGGCCAGGTCTCCTACGTCACGGCCCTGGGCGACGACCCCTTCAGTGCGGAGATGGTCGCCGCCTGGCGGCGCGAAGGGCTGGAAACCGGGCTCGTCGAACGCCTGTCCGGACGGCTGCCGGGCCTCTACGTCATCCGCACCGATGCGCAGGGGGAGCGGACCTTCCACTACTGGCGCAATGCCGCCGCCGCCCGTGAGATGCTGCGGGCAGACCGGGAACCAGACCTGACCGAGGCGCTCTCCGGCTTCGACCTGATCTATCTGTCCGGCATCACCCTGGGCATCCTCGATGCCGACAGCCGGGAGCGGCTTTACCGCCTGCTGGAGACCCTGCGCGGCAGCGGCAGCCGCATCGCCTTCGACACCAACTACCGCCCGCGGCTGTGGCGCGACCAGGCCCAGGCGCAGGAGGCCGTGCGCCGGACGCTGGCCCTGGCCGACATCGCCCTGCCGACCCACGAAGACGAGGCCGCACTGTTCGGCGACGGATCGCCCGAGGCGACGGCGCAGCGGCTGCACGGACTGGGGGTCGGCGAAGTGGTGGTCAAGTGCGGCGCCACACCCTGCCTTGTCAGTCTCGAAGGCCGGCAGACAAGCGTCGCCGGTGAGACGGTCGCAAGGCCGGTGGACACCACCGCCGCCGGGGACTCCTTCAACGGTGCCTACCTTGCCGCGCGCCTGGGCGGCGCCGGCGCCGAGGAAGCCGCTGCTGCCGGCCACGCCCTGGCCGGGCGGGTGATCCGGACCAAGGGCGCGATCATCCCGGCCTGAAGCTCCCACCGGGTGCCGAAAATAGCCCCGGCGACGCTCTTGACGCCGGCGCTGGAGTTCCCACGTGCATCCTACGTTAGCACTCTTGCAACGAGAGTGCTAAGATCGTGCCAGTTCACATCCAACAAGGGGAAAGTTCGATGAAATTCAGGCCTTTGCATGACCGGGTCGTCGTCCGCCGCGTCGACGAGGAGGAGAAGACCGCCGGTGGCATCATCATCCCGGACACCGCCAAGGAAAAGCCCAGCCAGGGCGAGGTCATCGCCGTCGGGCCGGGCGCGCGCAACGACAAGGGCGAGCTGATCGCGCCGGACGTCAAGGTCGGCGACCTGGTCCTCTTCGGCAAGTGGTCCGGCACCGAGGTCAAGATCGGCGGTGAAGACCTCCTGATCATGAAAGAATCCGACATCATGGGCGTCCTCGAAAAGACCAAGGCTTCGAAGAAGGCGGCCTGAAGGACCCCCGTCAAACAACAGGCGGCAACCAAAACACGGAGGAACATCCCAAGATGGCTGCAAAAGACGTCAAGTTTTCGACCGACGCCCGCGAGCGCATGCTGCATGGCGTCGACGTTCTGGCGGATGCGGTCAAGGTTACCCTGGGTCCCAAGGGCCGGAACGTCGTTCTCGACAAGTCCTTCGGTGCCCCGCGGGTGACCAAGGACGGCGTGACCGTCGCCAAGGACATCGAACTGAAGGACAAGTTCGAGAACATGGGCGCCCAGATGGTCCGCGAGGTCGCATCCAAGACCAGCGATATCGCCGGCGACGGCACCACCACGGCCACGGTGCTGGCCCAGGCGATTGTCCGCGAGGGCGTGAAGGCGGTGGCGGCCGGCATGAACCCCATGGACCTGAAGCGGGGCATCGACAGCGCGGTGGAAGCCGTGGTCGCGGACCTGCAGAAGCGCTCCCGCCGAATTGCGTCCAACGACGAGATCGCCCAGGTCGGCACGATCTCGGCCAACGGCGATGCCGAGGTCGGGGCGATGCTGGCCGAAGCCATGGAGCGCGTCGGCAACGAAGGCGTGATCACGGTCGAAGAGGCCAAGTCGCTGGAGACCGAGCTGGAAGTGGTCGAAGGCATGCAGTTCGACCGCGGCTACCTCTCGCCCTATTTCGTCACAGATGCCGACAAGATGCAGGCGGTGCTGGAAGACCCCTACATCCTGGTCCACGAAGCCAAGCTCAGCGGGCTGCAGTCCATGCTGCCGCTGCTGGAATCGGTGGTGCAGTCCGGCAAGCCGGTGCTGGTGATCGCCGAGGACGTGGAGGGCGAGGCCCTGGCCACCCTGGTGGTGAACCGCCTGCGCGGCGGGCTGAAGGTGGCGGCGGTCAAGGCTCCCGGCTTCGGGGACCGGCGCAAGGCCATGCTGCAGGACATCGCCATCCTGACCGGCGGCACCGCGGTCTCCGAGGACGTCGGCATCAAGCTGGAGAACGTCACCCTGGACATGCTGGGCCGCGCCAAGCGGGTGATCATCACCAAGGACGAGACCACCATCGTCAGCGGTGCCGGCAAGAAGAGCGATATCCAGGCCCGCTGCAGCCAGATCAAGGCACAGATCGAGGAAACCACCTCGGACTACGACCGCGAGAAGCTGCAGGAGCGTCTGGCCAAGCTGTCCGGCGGCGTTGCGGTGATCCGCGTCGGCGGCGCCACCGAGGTCGAGGTGAAGGAGCGCAAGGACCGCGTCGACGACGCGCTTCATGCCACCCGCGCCGCGGTCGAGGAAGGCATCGTTCCGGGCGGCGGCGTCGCCCTGCTGCGGGCGGCCGCCAGGCTCGACAAGCTGGAGGGCGACAACGAGGACCAGAAGGTCGGCATCCGCATTGTCCGCAAGGCGCTCGAAACGCCGCTGCGCCAGATCGCGGTCAATGCCGGCGCCGACGGGTCCATCGTGGTCGGCAAGGTGCGCGAGCAGAAGGACCAGCAGTCCGGCTACAACGCCCAGAGCGGCCGCTACACCAACCTGGTGAAGGACGGCGTCATCGACCCGACAAAGGTGGTGCGCGCCGCCCTGCAGGATGCGTCCTCCATCGCGGGCCTGCTGATCACCACGGAAGCCATGGTCGCCGAGAAGCCGGAAGACAAGGCCCCGGCCATGCCCGGCGGCGCTCCCGATATGGGCGGCATGGGCGGCATGGGCTTCTAGAAACAGTCTGAACCAATGCGCTCAGGGGCCGGTCATCGACCGGCCCCTTTCTTTTGGTCCGGCGCCTGACCTGCCGCTCAGAGGCCGTCGACCGGGATCTTCAGGTACGAGATTCCGTTGTCTTCCGGTGCCGGCAGGTGGCCGGCGCGCATGTTCACCTGCACCGCCGGCAGCAGCAGGACGGGCATGGAAAGCCCGGCGTCGCGCCCTTCGCGCAGGGTGACGAAGTCCTCCTCACCCATCCCGTCGTGCAGGTGGATGTTCTTCGCCCGCTGCTCGGCCACCGTGGTTTCCCAGGCAAAGACATCGCGCCCCGGCGCCTTGTAATCGTGGCAGAGAAACAGCCGCGTCTCGGGCGGCAGCGCGAGAATGCGCCTGACAGAATGATAAAGCTGGCGCGCGTCGCCGCCGGGAAAGTCGGTGCGCGCCGAGCCGTAGTCGGGCATGAAGAGGGTGTCGCCCACGAAAGCCGCATCGCCGATGACATAGGTGATGCAGGCCGGCGTGTGGCCCGGCGTCGCCAGGACCTCTGCCGTCAGGCCGCCAATCGCAAAACGCTCGCCGTCCCGGAACAGATGGTCGAACTGGCTGCCGTCGGCGGCAAAGCCGCCGTCCAGGTTGTAGACACTGCGAAAGGCTTCCTGCACCCGGCAGACCTCGGCGCCGATGCCGATGGTCCCGCCGAGCTTCTGTTGCAGGTAGGGGGCTGCGGTCAGATGATCGGCATGGACATGGGTTTCCAGGATCCAGTCGACGTCCAGGCCCTGCGTCCGCACGAAGTCGACGATCCGGTCCGCCGAGGCGGTCGAGCGGCGCCCGGATTTCGGATCGTAGTCGAGAACGGAGTCGATGACGGCGGCCCGCCCGCCGCCGGGCTCGGCCACCACATAGCTGACCGTGAAGGTCGCCTCGTCGAAGAACGCCGTCACCTCCGGCCGGCTGGCTGCTTTGTTCATCTTTGCACTCCCTGGCCGAATCGCTCGCCGAGTCCCTGATATGGGGGAGCCCCTGATATCGGGGCCGCTGCCTGCCTCTTCCATAGCCTGCCCGCAGTGGCGGCCACAATCCTAGCAGTGCGTCTGGCAGCCCAGCCGGCCTTGACCGAGGCTCAATATCTTCATATATATGAATATATGAATGTTCAAGGCATGCAGCAGTCCGCTACCAGGGCGGCCGATCTGATGAAGGCGCTGTCCAGCGAGACCCGCCTGATGATCCTCTGCCAGTTGGCCGAGGAGGAAAAGACGGTCGGGCGGCTGGCCGAGGCCCTGGGGCTCCGTCAGGCCGCGGTTTCGCAGCAGCTTGCCCTGCTGCGCAAGGACGGCCTGGTCGCCACCAGGCGGGCGGGACAACAGATCCACTACCGGCTGAACGGGCGGGAGGCGCGGGCGGTGATCGCTGTGCTCTACGACCTCTTCTGCCGCCGTGACCAGGAACAGACGGAGCGCAGAGCGTCCGGAGCGTTGCAGGACGCAGGCTAAGGAGATCGAGAACGATGCTGTCACTGAAGACCATTGGCGCCGAAGCGGCGAAAACCATGCTGGACAAGGATCAGGCCGTCCTCATCGACATCCGCGAAAGCGACGAGTTCGCGCGGGAGCACATTCCCGGCGCCCAGCACCTGCCGCTGTCCGGTTTCGATGCCGCCGACTTCCCCGGCGCGCAGGACAAGATCGCGATCTTCCACTGCGCCAGCGGCACCCGCACGGCGGAGGCCGCCCCGCGCATCCTGGAAGCCGGCTTTGCCACGGCCTGCCAGTTGGAGGGCGGGCTTACCGGGTGGAAGGCCGCGGGCATGACCACTCTGGTCAACCGCCGGGGGCCCATCTCCATGCAGCGCCAGGTGCAGATCACCGCGGGCCTGATGGTGCTGTTGGGCGTCGTTCTGGGTTTCGCCCTCTCGCCCTGGTTCTTTGCGCTGTCCGGCTTCGTCGGCGCCGGCCTTACCTTCGCCGGGCTTTCCGGCACCTGCGGCATGGCCAGGCTGCTGGGCCTCATGCCGTGGAACCGTGCGCTGACGGCCTGAGCCCCCTTCTGGCCCGTTCAGGCCCCAGGCGTTAGACTCGCGGGCGTGGGATTCGCCAAGGAAGAAGATCTCTACGCCCCCGTGAAAGCCTTCTTCGAGGGCCAGGGCTACGTGGTGAAGGCGGAGGTGCGCGGCTGCGACCTGGTCGCCCGCCGCGGCGCCGAACCGCCGGTGATCGTGGAACTGAAGACCGGCTTCACCCTGCCGCTGGTGCTGCAGGGTATCGACCGCCTGGCCCTCAGCGACCACGTCTACCTGGCGGTGGGTGTCGCGGCAGCGCCCGCCCGCGGCAGCCTTTGGCGCCGCGAACGCCGCGGCATCCGGAAGCTCTGCCGCCGCCTGGGCCTCGGCCTGCTGGCGGTGCATGAAGCAAGCGGCGGCAAGGATCCGCTGGTGGAACCGCTGCTCGACCCCCTGCCCTACCGCCCGCGCCCCAACCGTAAGCGCCAGGGTCTGCTGCTGAAGGAGTTCGCCCACAGGGTCGGCGACCCGAACACCGGCGGGCAGACGCGCCGGCCCATCGTCACCGCCTACCGTCAGGCCGCGCTCAGCTGTGCCGCGCTGCTCCACGAGAACGGCCCGACCAAGGCCGCTGCAGTGGCCGAGGCAACTGCCCTCGCCACAGCACAGCGCATCCTGCAGCGGGATGTCTACGGCTGGTTTCAGCGCGTCGACCGCGGCATCTACGCCCTCTCGCCCAAGGGCGAGGAAGCGCTCGCCCTCTATGCGGACGTGGTGACGTCGTTATCGGAACACCGCGAGGCTGGAGCCACCGGCCAAAGCTAGCGCGCACTGAATCCCTTCGCCGTCAGTTCGGCCCGGCGGAGATCCTGGCCGAAAGTGGTCTTCCACATGGCGTTGATGCCGTCGGCGTAGCGCGCCAGCGCCGCCGGCCCTTCGCGGTTGAGCGCGCTCAGCCAGCCCGCATGCATGATCACGAAGAGACGCATCAGCTCCTCGTCCATGTCCCGCCGCAGCGCCTCCGCGGCGAAGCGCGGGTCCGCCGCCATCGCCGCCGCGTTCTGGGCGAAAGCCGCCTGCACGGCGCCGGCCGGCGGTTCCTGCCTGTCGTTGGCGATCAGCCAGGCCAGCACCTCGTAGGCCGTCACCGAGCCGGCGAGATTGCGGTGCGGCAGTCCGTAGGGGCCGACGATGCCGCGATAGACCTCGACGAAGTCGTGCCGGGCGAACTGCTGCGCCAGGGCCTTGCCGGCCTCTGGGTTGGTGCGGGAGACCCGGGCGACGATGCCGGTCTCCACCTTGGCGGCGGAGATGGCATCGCCGGTGTAGGCAAAGCGCGCCGGCGCACCGCCCTGATCCCGCAAGGCCCCGGTCTTTGCGCTGAAGGATGAGCCTGCATCGGGAGTCACCGTCAGCATCATGGCCCGGGTGGTGGTCTGCGATGTGGTCACCCCCGAAAAGTGCTGGGAACCGAGGGCGACGAAGTCCTGGGCCTGGGCAGCAAGCGGCCATCCCAGAACCAGCAACAGGGCTGCGAGGCACCGTCCCGCCACGACTCTCCCACTCCGATCCGTGAAGCCGGGTGACCATAGTGAACCTGCCCAGCGTTACCCTTTGTCGATTTCCGGTAGCATTTTTCGCGCCGAAGCAGATGCCGGTTGCCGGCGCGGCCCCGCGCCGGGAGATGTCGGCGAATGGTACGCGCAGATGTTCCACCCGCGGCTCAAGATCGTCTGGTGCAGCAATCAAATCGTTCTGCTTATTCCGAATTGTTTAGGTTTCTTCCCCTAATCTCGGTCACGCTGGAAAGAGAGGAAGCCCCGAGGGGAAAAGGCCGTGCCGCAGCCATCACCATCCGCGCGCAGTTTCCTGGAGCGCTGCCCGCAGGAGGTCGCGGAGATCTTCCGCTACTGGGAGGAGAAGTGCGGCAACCGTGCAATGCCGCGGCGCGCCGATATCGCCCCTGAAGACTTCGTCCGGCAACTGCCCGGCATCCTGCTGGTGGATGTCGAAGGCCTGGACGCCAGCGGCGTCGGCATCTACCGCTACCGCGTCGTCGGTACGGCCGAGGTCACCCTGCGCGGCCATGACCCCACCGGCAAGCGCATCGAGGAGGGCTTCTGGGGCCCGACCCTTGAAGATGTCATCGATTCCTACGAGTTCGTCCGCAAGAACCGGACGTTCCTTTACGACCCGAATGCCTACGTGACGCCGGAAGGCCGCCTGAGCAAGGAAAGCACGATCTTCCTGCCGCTGTCCGAGGACGGCATCTCCGTCACCCAGGTGCTGGTCTACTCCATCAGCCACGAGAGAGACGTCGGCGTCTGACCCGCCGTCATTTCGTCAATCGACCGCTGTCCCGTCAGGTCAGTTCGGCAAGCTGGGCAGCGATCTCTTCGCCCTTGGGCAGGCTGGGCTGCGCCCCGACGGACCGGCAGGCCAGGCTGCCCGCCACGGCGCCCTGGCGCAGGGCCCGGTCCATCGCCTGGCCCTCGGCAAGGGCGGCGGCGAAGGCACCGACAAAGGCGTCGCCGGCGGCTGTGGTGTCGACCACCTCGATCGGCAGGGCCGGCACCGAGAACCGGCCCGAGGGTCCGAAGGAGCGGGCACCGGCGGGCCCCAGGGTGACGATGCAGTCCAGGTCGAAGTCGGCGGCGATCTTGTCGGCGATCGCTTCCGGGTCGCCCTCCGCAATGCCCAGCTGCGTGCCAAGCTGTCCCGCCTCTGTTTCGTTGACCACCAGCACGTCGAGCTGGCGCAGCGTCTCCTCCGGGATCGGACCGGCAGGCGCCAGATTCAGGACGACACGCGCGCCCTGCGCCTTGGCGATCTCGACCGCCTTCCAGTTTTCAGCGTGGGTGACCTCCATCTGCAGCAGCAGAACGTCCCCCGGGGCCAGGGCGGCCGCATCGAGCTGTTCGGCCCGGCTGTCCAGGTTGGCGCCGCTGGCGACGAAGATCAGGTTTTCGCCGGCGGCATCGACGGCAATAAAGGCGCAGGCGGTCTGCTCCGGGCTCTCGGCAACCAGGCTCAGGTCCACGCCGCCGTCCCGCATGCCGGAGAGCGCAAGGTCGCGAAAACCGTCATTGCCGACGGAGCCGATGAAACGCACCGGCGCGCCCGCGAGAGCCGCCGCCAGCGCCTGGTTCGCGCCCTTGCCGCCGGGCACCACTGTGTAGGCCGGGCCGGTCACCGTCTCCCCGGGCGCCGGCAGGTGCTTCACCTGGGTGACGAGGTCGGCACTCAAGGACCCGAAGACGGTGATCATGCCGCCGGTTCTTGCGTGGACCTGGACGTCTTCGCGGCCCGCTTTGCAGGCTTGCGCGCTGCTTTTGCTCGGCCGGAGCCCTTTGTCGTGCTGCGTTTGGCCCCAGAGCTCTTGGCGTCAGTCCTGTTGGCCGTTGCTTTCGGCGCGTCGCGGCGCGGCGGCGGTTCGACGGCCAGCGCCTCGCCCTTGGCAAGATCCTTGGACTGCTTGCCGTAGCTCTTGAAGCGGGCCAGCACGTTGTTCATTTCGCGCTTGTTCAGGATGTTCGGCTTACCCATCTGGCGCGCGATCCAATACTGCTGGGCCAGGGTTTCCACCTCGCCCGCCAGCCACAGCGTCTTGTCGAGATCCTTTGCGAAACAGATCATCCCGTGGTTGGCCAGGAGGCAGGCCGAGCGCCCCTGGAGCGCCTTCAGCATGTTGCCCGAGAGCTCCTGGGTGCCGAAGGTCGCATAGTCGGCGCAGCGGATGTTGGTGCCGCCGGCGACGCCGATCATGTAGTGGAAGGCCGGAATGCGCTCCTGCATACAGGCCAGCGCCGTGCAGTAGATCGAGTGGGTGTGCACCACCGCCCCGGCTTCCGGCTTGTTCAGGTAGATGTCGTAGTGCATCCGCCATTCGCTCGACGGCAGGTAGTCGCCGAAGTAGCCGCCGCCCAGGTCCATCTCCACGATCTGCTCGGGCTTCATCTTCTCGTAGGGGATGCCGGAGGGCGTGATCAGAAATCCGCCCTCGATACGGGCCGAGATGTTGCCGGAGGTGCCCTGGTTGATCCCCAGCTCGTTCATCTTCAAACAAGCCGCGATAATGGCTTTGCGCAGGCTGAGATGCGTTGGATTGGCCATGGTGCCCCGTCACTTGGCTGGAATGGAGCCGGCACTCTATCCGCCGCACCCCGCCGGTTCAACCACACCCCGATGAAAAGGCCGGAAATCCGGGGCAGAGGACGGTCCTGGGAGCCTCTGAGGCCGCCCGCAGGACTCGCTTGTGCTGACATCATTGAAACGATTATTCCCCTGAGAGGACGTCATCTGGAAACGGCGGGCCGCCATGCTGCAGGTTCCATCCTGTCCGGAGAGAATCGATGCCGAAGGCCCTCACCCTTTGGGCACTGGTGCTCAGCGCCCTGGTCGCCGTGGCCTGCGAAGCCGTGCCCCTGAGCGAGAAATCCGGGAGCGCGCCCGGGACCGCGCTGGACCTCCAGCCGCCGGACGGTTGGGCCTTGGCACACTCCATAGAGGAAGAAGGCGATCGCAGCGCCAGCCTCTGGCTGCGGCGCGACGAATCCCTGGATGCCTGGACGCAGCGCGTCGCCCTGCGGTCCTGGACCGGCAGAGGTCCCGGCGAGGGCAACCTACGCAGGCTGCTGGACGGGCGCATGAGCCAGTTCGAGATGAGCTGCCCCGGCGCCCTTACCTGGCGCGTCCTGGAAGACCACGGCCACGGCCTGCTCTACGAGGTGGTCGCCGAGCCCTGCCTGGGGTTCGCGGCCCATCACATGGTCGGCTATCTGATGGAAACCGCCGAGGGCCGTCACGACCTGAGCTACATCCGCAAGGGCGGCGTCCTGGCCGAGGGGCCGCGCCATGCCTGGCTCATCTGGGTCCGGCAGCTGCAAGGCACGGCGATCTAGGCTGTTTTCCAGTGCGGCCGAGCCCACCTCCCGTCATCCCGGACTTGATCCGGGATCCATGATTCCGCCTGCACGATCTCTTCTGACCGGGATCACGGCGGCTCCGGAGTGGACCCCGGACCAAGTCCGGGGTGACGATGTGGAGGAGCTGTCAACGGCGTGCGCGTTCAGGTCATCAGAGCGCACCACTCCGATGCCGTTTCAGAAGAAGATCACGCCCTTTTTCAGCAGGAAGCAGCCGTAGGCCCGCCCCTCGGTCGTCGCGACCACGGCATAGGCCTTCTTCGCCTCCTCATAGAAGGCGAAGCGCTCGATGGAGGCCATGGGCAGGTCCTGGCCCTCGGCGTCGTCGATTTCCCGCTGTACGTCCTGCTGGACCTCCGGGATCTCGTCGGGGGCGCCGACGATTTCCATGCGGCGGGCCGGCGCCTCGACGAAACTGTCCAAGGGAAAGACCGACAGGATGGCACGGACCGCCTGGACGGCATCGACGCCGTCGAGCCGGACCAGCTTGCCCACCACGGTCTGCCGCGCCACCGAGTCCGCCGGGAAGTTGGCGTCGACGACGACGAGATCGTCGCCGTGACCCATGGCCGCAAGCACCCGGAGCAGATCGGGGCTCAGGATCGGATCGATGTTCTTCAGCATGGCCTAGGCCCTCCCTTCTTGGTGCAGCAGTCTAACCCTGATCGGGCCCGGCAGCGAGCGGCCGGGTGATGCCGGAGAGCGCCGGGTAGGCGCGCTTGTAGGCCTCGTAGAAGGGCTGATAGGCCGCGTGCCGTTGCGGATCGGGCTCCACCACCCGCTCCACCGCCACCATGGCATCGGCGGCCGTGGGGATGTCCGGAAACTGCCCGGCCGCAACCGCCGCCAGGATGGCGCAGCCGAGGCTCGGTGCATCGGGCACCCGGGTGAGGGTCAAAGGCACGTTGGACACGTCCGCATGGATCTGCAGCCAGAGGTCCGAACGGGTAGCGCCGCCGGCGATGACGATCTCACGCGGCCGGAAGCCGTTGCCGCGCATCGTCTCCAGAATATGCTCGCTGCCGAAGGCGATGCCTTCGATGATGGCGCGGAACATGTGCCCGCGGCCATGTTTCAGCGTCAGTCCGGCAAAGGCGCCGCGCGACAGCGGATCGGTGTGGGGCGTGCGGTTGCCCTGGAAGTGGTCCTGCGCGATGAGGCCTTCCGAACCGGGTGGCAGGTCTTTCGCCTCCGCATTCAGGTCGTCGTAGCCGACGCCGCCGCCGAGCAGATCACGAAACCATTTCACCACCGAGCCGGTCGAGGTCTGGCCGCCCTCGACCACATGTAGGCCGGGGATGACCGCATCGGCGTAGGTGCCCCAGATCCCGGCACCGTGAAAGGCCGCCTCGCTGAGCCCGAGGTGCAGGTGGGAAGAGCCGGTGAGGAAAGCGAGCGAACCCGGGCGCACGACGCCGAGACCGATCATGCCGATGAAGGCGTCGGCGCCGCCCTGGGCCACCGGCAGGTCCTTCGGCAGGCCAAGGTGGTCCGCGGCCCGCGCCGTAAGGCCGCCGATGACTGCCCCCAGCGGCAACACCTCCGACGGCCACTTGTCCATCAACGCATCGATGCCGAGCTTGGCGAGAAGCCCGGGCTGAAAGCCGCCGTCGGCGGCCAGATAGTGCCAGCGGATCGCCGCGTTGTTGATGCTGGCCACCCGGCGCCCGGTGAGATGATAGTTCAGATAGTCCTGGTACTCGCAGATCGTGGCGGCACGATCGAAGGTCTCCGGCTCGTGGCGCTGCAGCCAGAGCGCCTTGGGGATCATCCACTCCGCCGAAACCGGACCTGCTCCGCCGCCGTTGATCTTCAGGGCGGCATCGCCGCTGGCGACGACGCGCTCGGATTCCTCCGCCGAGCGGACGTCCATCCAAATCAAAGCCGGGCGCAGGGCCTCGCCCTGGTCATCCAGGGCAACGACGCTGCAGCAGGTGGTGTCGAGCGCCAGCGCCGCCACTGCTTCCGGAGCAATACCGGCCTCCTGCACCGCCTGGCGCACCGAGGCGCCGAGGGCCGCCCACCAGTCCTTCGGGTTCTGCTCTGCCCAGCCGGGCTGCGGAAAGTCCGTGCGGTAAGCCGTCGCCGCGAAGGCCAGCGGCCGGCCGGCGAGGTCGAAGACACCGGCGCGCAGAGATTCTGTGCCGCCGTCGATACCGATCACATAGGGGCCGTCACCGCTCATCCTTTCAGCCCCTCCAAGAGCGCGCGGAAGGCCAGCATGCCAGGATCGTCGAGGCCGACCGACTTCTCCGCGAACATGCGGGCCCGCCCCTGGCGCGCGGGCTGGCCGCGCATGCGCTCCATCGTCTCCTCCGTCGCCTTCAGCGCCGCCTGATGCAGCGGGCCCGGCGCATCCAAACCCTGCGTCGCGGCGCGGGCCGCATCCAGCACGTCCAGCACCGTCTTCTCGCCCGGTGCGCCCTTGCCGCGCGCCATCATCGCCTCCAGCGCGCCGCCCAGCAGGTCCGAGGTCTCCGACCAGGGCACGGCTTCGCGCCCCTTGCAGGCCTTGGCCGCGGCCATCAGCCCCGTCGCCAGCAAGGTGCCGTAACTGGAGCCGGAGGTCTTGGTGAAGGCCTGGGCGCAGCGCATGAAGGCCATGCCCAGATCGTCAGGCAGATCGTCGGAAATCTCGATCAGCCCGCGGGCACCGCGCTGCATGGTGACGCCCAGGTCGCCGTCCCCCAGTTTGGCGTCAGCCTCGTTCAGAGAGGCCGCCTGCGACTCCAGGTGCGCGGCCAGGCCCGGCAGTGTGGCTTTCAGGTTTGCGGAGGTAAAGGCTGCCATCGTGCGCCTAGACCTGCCAGAAGGCGCAGGCCGCGGGCGCCTTCAACAGCGCCTCCAACTCGTCGTCCAGACGGCACCAGGTGAACGTGGCGCCGGTCATCTCCATGGAGGTGGCATAGCGGCCCACCAAGGGCATGACCATGGTGATGCCGAGGTCGTCGAGCCGCGCCTTGGCGCGGCGGTACATGATGTAGAGTTCCTCCGGCGGGGTGGCGCCCAGGCTGTTGACCAGCAGGGAGATGCGCTCGCCCTTGGACAGGGGCATGTCGGCCAGCAGGCGGTCGATCATCTCGTCGGTGATGGCATCGGCGGGCTTCAGCTTGTCGCGCCAGATGCCCGGCTCGCCATGGATGCCCATGCCCATTTCCATCTCGTCCGCGCCGATCTCGAAGGTCGGCTTGCCGGCCTGGGGTACTGTGCAGGGGGTGAGCGCCATGCCGATGGAGCGGCAGGCATCGGCGGTCTTCTGGGCGACCCGCGTCACCTCGTTGAGGTCTGCCAGCTCCTCGGCCTTGGCGCCGGCGCACTTGAAGGCATAGACCATGCCGGCGACGCCGCGGCGCTTGGCCGCCTCCTCCGGCGGGGCGGAGACGATGTCATCGGCCAGCAGCACGGTGGTCGAGGCGATGTCCTCCATCTCCAGCATCTCGCCGGCCATGTCGAAGTTCATCACGTCGCCGCCGTAGTTGCCGTAGAGGCGCAGGATGCCGGCCCCGCCGTCGGCCCGGCGCATGGCGGCGGCCATCTGCTCCACCGAGGGCGAGGCGAAGACGTCGCCGATGGCTGCGGCATCCAGCAGCCCCTTGCCGACATAGCCGGTAAAGATCGGCAGGTGGCCCGAACCGCCGCCGGTGACGATACCCACCTTGCCCTGGGTGGCGCCGCCGGCGCGGGCGATCACCCGGGCTTCGGGTTGGGCGTAGAATTCCGGATGGGCCATGCAGAGGCCCTCCAGCATCTCGTCCACATAGCTGAAGGGGTCGTTGAGAATCTTCTTCATAACGGTGTCCCTCTGAATCGGCCTCGCTTGAACGAACCACGGCCCGTTGCGATAGAAGCGGCGGAGCGGCCCCACCCGGCGCAGAGCACCGGATGAGGCCGACTGCCTCCCGCGATGTCAGACGCTCAGATCTTGTAGCCGAGCGCCCGGGCCCCATCGATGAAGTTCTTGTACTGCCGCTTCTGGCTGTCGAGGCCGAGCTTCTGGGCGATCTGCGCCCATTCCTCCGCCGCCTCGTCCAACGCCTGCTGGCTGGTCAGTTCGCCCGAGACGGCCTTGGAGATGTTGCGCCCCAGGGCGTCGGCATATTCCGGCGTGCCTTCCCAGAAGAACTGCGGATAGCCGACCTCGACGTTGGCAAGACCGGCGTCGAGGTGGTTCTTCGCCGTCTCGAAATTCTTGAAGATGCCGGCATTGGTCGACCACAGCTCGTTGTCGGTGCCGCGCTGCGGGTTGGCCTGCAGATAGAGCTGCGCCGCGGCATCGCCGTAGTGGGTCTTGCCGTAGGGATCGGAGCCGCAGTACTCGTCGGCCACCATCTCATTGGAGTAGTCGGGATGGGACATGCGGTAGATGAAGTAGAAGGCCGCGTCCTTCACATCCTGCGGGATGTTCTTGGGGATGGAGGCGGTGCGGCACCACAGCGAGATCGCCCGGTTGGTGATCGAGCCGTCGTCGTTCAGCCAGCCCGGCACGATGGCGCCGCGCTGATCCTCCGCCAGCTCCGGACCCTGCTGCTGGACCGTGAACTCGGAGAGGTCGATCCACCAGACCGACATGACGTCGGAACCGGACTGCCAGCGCTGGATGGTGGTGCCGATGTCCATGGCCTCGGCGCCCGGCGGGCCGAACTTGATGATCTCCTTGTAGATATCCAGGCTCTCCGCCGCCTTGCCCTGGTTGATGGTGGGGTTCATGTTCTCATCGAAGTAGTTCACCCCGGCGGAAGCGGCGATATCCATCCAGAAGCCCCAGCCGAAGTTCGGCGGGTTCACCACCATGGAGGTGCCGTAGACGCCCTGGCTGCTCAGTTCCTCGGTGAAGAACTGGGTGGCGTCGACGAAGTCGAGCCAGGTCTTCGGCACTTCCAGCTCGCGCTGGAAGCGCTTGGAGAACTTGCTCTGCAGTTCGGCGTCCTGGAAGTAGCTGTTGCGGTAATGCAGGATGTGGATGTCGCCATCCAGCATGACGCCATAGGTCTTGTTGTCCCACTTGGTGTAGAACTCGCGGTAGGCCGGCATCACCCAGTCGAGATAGTCCTGGCTGCCTGCATACTGTGCGAAGTAGTCGTCCAACGGTTCCAACTGGCCGGTCTCGGCGAAGGCGCCGAAGAACAGGCTGGGGAACTGCACCCAGTCGAAACGCGGGCGGCGGGAGAGAAGCTGCGGCAGGATCTTCGCCACCGCATCGCCGCCGTCGTACATCTCGCGGCTCTTGATGCCGACACCGGCCTCCTTCATGAGGTGCGGCGACAGCCAGAGCGGCGAGTGCAGCCAGTTGGAGTCCTGGAAGTAGGTCAGTTCCACGTCCTTGAAGAGCTTCTTGCCCGGCGGCACCGCCGTTGCACCCAGCGAGGCGCCGGGCATCAGACCCCCGGCCGCCGCGGCGCCGGCGGCCGCCCCCTGCAGGAACTTTCGCCGCGTAAATCCGCTAAAGAGACCCATAGCTGCTTCCTCCCTCTTCGATTGGCCGGCCCTCTTCGGTGCCGGGCGGTTCCGCGCCTTGAGAGACCGACCGCCGAGGCCGGTCCCTGCGCGCCTGTCTTCTGACCGTCTAAAGAATAATCAACTCCGTCTTGCCACTGAACACCATCACGTCGTCGAGCGCGTAGTGCACCCGGACCTTGTCGCCGCGCTGCGCCGCGGTGTCGGCGTCGACCACGGCGCGAAAAGTCTGCTGACCATTGACCATGGTGAGGATGGAGCGCTCACCCAGGTACTCGTTGATTGCCACCTCCGCCTCCAGCGCCGGCAGGCTGGGGTCGCCACCCAGGTGCAGCGCCTGGGGGCGGATGCCCACCGTCAGCCGCTTTTCGTTCCAGCGGGCGATCCGCTGGGCGTGCCCCTCCTCCAGCAGGATTTCCAGCGCCGTGCCCTGTACCTTGAGGACGGTGCCGTTCGCGCCGGAAACAAGCTCTGCCTCGAAGAAGTTGGTTGGCGGCTCGCCGATGAAGTCGGCGACGAAGACGTTGGCCGGCGTATGGTAGAGATCGTTGCGCGTGCCCACCTGCTGCAGTTCCGCGTGGCTCATCACCGCGACGCGGTCGGCCAGCGCCAGGGCCTCGACCTGGTCGTGAGTCACGTAGACCATGGTCTTCTTCATCTCCTGATGAATGGCCTTCAAATCGAAGAGCATCTGGAACTTCAGGTGCGCGTCGATGTGGCTCATCACCTCGTCGAGAATGAAGACCGCCGGATCGCGGATCAGCGCCCGGCCCAGGCTGACGCGCTGCTGCTGGCCGCCGGAAAGGGCGCCGGGACGCTGATCGAGGATGTCGTCGATGCGCAGGATCTCGGCGATTTCCCGCGCCTTCTTGCGGCGCTCCGCCGGCGAGACGCCGCGCACCTCCAAGGGAAAAGCCAGGTTCTCCTCGATGGTGAAGTTGGGGTAGAGCGCGTAGGTCTCAAAGGCCATGGCGACGTTGCGGGCCTGCGAGTCCAGCTTGTTGACCAGGGTATCGTCGAAGTAGATCTCGCCCGAGGTGATGTCCTCCAGCCCGACGATCATGCGCAGGGTCGAGGTCTTGCCGCAGCCCGAGGGGCCGAGCAGCGCAACGAACTCGCCATCGTTGATGGTGAGGTTCAGGTCGTTCACCGCATGCACCTCGTCATGGCGCGAGCGGTAGACCTTGTTCACGTCCTTCAGGGAAACCCGCGCCATACCTCAGGCCACCATCACGTTGCGGCCGCTGTCGGCGTCGAAGTAGAGAAAGGCCTCGTTGCGCAGGGCAAGACGCACCGGCTCGCCATGCTGGAAGACCGCATTGGGCGGCGTCAGCGCCGTCAGCCTTATGCCGCCGCTTTCCGCCACCAGGATGCCCGCAGCGCCCAGGGCTTCGTAGATCGACACCGTGGCGTCGACGACGGCCTCACCGTTCGCCGCCGCGCCGTTGGCCACCACCTGGACGTGCTGAGGGCGGATGCCGACGGTGATGCGCCCGGCGCTGCGCCCAGAGAGGCCGGAGAGAACAGGGCGATGCGGCCCCGCCACCGGCAGGGTGAGGCTGGCGCCTTGCGCGGTGAAGCTCAGTCCGTCTCCGGACGACGCCAGAGAAGCCTCGACCACGTTGATGCTGGGTTGGCCCAAATGCTGCGCGACGAGAAGATGCTGCGGCTGCTGAAAGAGTTCCCGCGCCGAGCCCACCTGAATCAGCCCGCCATGGCCCATGACACCGATACGGTCGCCCAGCGACAGCGCCTCGGCATAGTCGTGGGTGACATAGAGCGTCGCCACGGAACGCAGCTCCTCCAGGGTGTGGAACTGCAGGCGCAGCTCGTGGCGGATCTTGGCGTCGAGATGGCTGATGGGTTCGTCCAGCAGGAACACATCGGGCTGGGCCACCAGGGTGCGGCCAAGCGCCGTGCGCTGCTTCTGCCCGCCGGAGATCTCGCCCGGCCGGCGGTTCAAAAGCTGTTCGATGCGCAGCAGTTCCGCCACCGCCACCACGGTCTCTGTAATCTGGCTCTTGGACAGGCGCCGCGCCCTGAGAGGGCTGGCGATGTTCTCGAACACCGTCAGGTGAGGATAGAGCGCATAGCTCTCGAAGGTCATGGCGACCTTGCGGCGGTAGGGCGGCAAAGCGGTGAGGTCGCGCCCGCCGACGCGGATCGCTCCGGCGTCGGGCCGCTCCAGACCGGCGACCAAACGCAGCAGCGTGGTCTTGCCGATGCCGCTGGGGCCGACGACGACGAAGAACTCGCCCTCCTCGACGGTCAGGTCCAGGCGGTCGATGACCGGGAAATCCCAACCCTTGCAGAGCCCCTCAATCTCCAGACGCGCCATGCCGCTACCCCTTGACCACGCCGAGGGAGAGGCCGCGCACCATGTAGCGGCGCAACAGGATGAAGAGGAGCACCGGCGGCAGCATGGCGATGAGGCTGAAGGCCATCTGCAGGTTCCAAAGGGTCTGGCTGCCGTGGGTGAAGGTCGGGATGACGATGGTGTAGGTGCGCACGTCGGTGCCGACCAGAAGATTGGCGAAGAGGTATTCGTTCCAGGCGAAGATCCAGCACAGCATCGCCACAGAGATCATCCCCGGCAGCACCAGGGGGAGCGTGACCTTGAAGAAGGCGCGGAAGGGGGTGTAGCCGTCCAGGTAGGCGGCCTCCTCCAGCTCCCGCGGCGCATCGCGGAAAAACACCATCATCAACCAGGTCGCCAGCGGCATGTTGAAGACCAGGTAGAGGATGATCAGGGAGATGTGGCTGTCCGTGCCCCAGGGCGTGGCATCGAAGAGGAAGAACATCGGCAGCACCACGGCCACCGGCGGAAACATGCGGTTGGAGAGCACCCAGAAGGCCAGGTTCTCACCGCCGGCCTGGCGCGGAAAGCGGGCGAAGGCATAGCCCGCCAGCGTCCCCAGAAAGAGCGAGGCCAGGGTGTTGCCGGTGGCGATGATGAAGCTGTCCACCAGGGCATTGAAGTTGGAGGCCTCGGCGAAGACCGAGACGAAGTTCTGCGGATGCCAGACTTCCGGCCAGAAGGTCGGGATGGTGCGATTGGTCTCGGCCGCCGATTTGAAGGCGGTGATGATCTGCCAGTAGAAAGGGAACAGCGTGATCAGCAGCCACAGCCCCATGAAGGACAGGAACAGCAGCTTGACGAGGCGGTAGTTGGATCTGCTCATACCGCTTTCCTCACGCGAAGCCTTGCGCCTTCAGCACCTTCTTCAGGTACTTCAGGAAGAGGGTGATGAGCACGGCGGAGACGATAAAGATGACGATGGCATAGGCCGCCGCCTCGCCGATGGCGAACTCGCGGATACCCCGCTGGAAGGCGATGTAGGCCGGCAGTTCTGAGGACTGGGCCGGCCCGCCCGAGGTCATGATGAAGACCAGATCGACGAACTTGAAGGCATCCATGAAGCGCACGATGAAGGCGATGGCGATGACCTCCTTCAGCATCGGCAGGGTGATGCGCCTGAGCGTGGTCCAGGCGCCGGCGCCGTCGACCCGCGCCGCCTCGTAGACCGCCGGCGGCAGGGAGACGCGCCCGGAATAGACGATCAACAGCGGCAGCGCCGTCCAGTTCCAGACATCGGCAATGATGATGGTCCAGAGCGAGAGCCCGGCGTTGAACCACTCGATATGCTGGTCGATCAGCCCCAGGTTCAGAAGCGCCTGGTTTATGGCACCGTTGGAGGGCGTCAGCAGGAACTTCCACAGCACGCCGACGATCGACGGCGGCAGCATCATCGGCAGCACCATGGCGATCAGCAGGACCACCCGCAGGAAGTTGCTCTTCACCAGCTCATAGAGGATGAGAGCCAGGATGCTGCCGAGGATCACCTGCAGACAGGCGCCGAAGGTGAGGTAGATGCCGAGGTGGACCACCGAATCGCCGAAACGGTCGGAATTCAGCACCGTGGCGAAATTCTCGAAGCCGATGTAGTTCCAGTTGCCCTGGAACAGCCGCATCATGTTGGTGTCGTGCAGCGCGTGGTAGAACATCCAGACCGTCGGATAGACGACGATGCAGAACAGCACCAGCACCGGCAGGCCGACCAGGGCGATGGGCACCCAGCGCGCAACGATCAGGTTGGCGCGCGGCTTGCGCGTCGTGAACCACTCCGGGTAGGTCGCGGGGTCGTTCCGGTCCAGCGGGCCCGCAGCCTCAGGCTGCGCGCCGGGAAGTTCCGCCGCCGCGGTGGTCTCCGCCATCAGGCGCGCACCGGCGCTACAGAGGAGTCAAAACGTCTGAATACTGCAGGGTCTGTTCCGCGACTGGCCGCGCAATTCCCAGCGCAACTCTCGACTGCACAATCGATTGCAGAATGGACCGATACGCCCCCCCACATGGCCGCGGCTGCAACAGCCTGCATGCCCTCTGTCCTCCCCGGTGCTTTCTTTTTGTTCGCGTTCCGTGCCTTGCGCGGCGCCTAGCGACACCGGGGATATCATTCTTCGTCCCTGCCGCCGAAGTCAAGGGACCAAGGCCGATCACGGTCTGCGCCGGGAACGGGCGGGGCGCCGGCGCCCCCCGCTTTTCGAAGGAAGCGCCGGCGCGGCGGGCCCGGTGCGGTGGCCCGCGACAAGGATCCGGACGTCAGTTGAAGCTGGGCTTGGGCGCCATGTTGATGCCGCCGGGCCCGCCCTTCATGCAGGATACCTTCATCGGCACCCACTTGGACTTGACCTGATACTTGCCGGTTACGGCTACCATGTACTTGCGGTCCACCGAGCTGTTGAAGGTGTAGTACTTGTTGAAGTAGCCGATGCCGTTGTTCTGGATCGTGGCGGTGACCTGCTGTGTGTTGCCGTCGTCGCGGTAGAGCCAGAAACTGATCTTCTGCTGGTCGTTCTTGTTGGTCTTGAGCTGCGCTTGCAGATGCGCCTTCACCCTGCAGGCGCCCGGGAGCCGTTCGTAGCTGACCGTCAGGTCGATGCCCTTGATCTCCAGCGGCTCCGGCAGGCAGACGATTTGGACCGGAACGGAGGCATAGACGGTTCCCTTGTCGTCAGAGTCTGGATTGATCAGGGAAATCGACCGCACCCAGAGCTTGTACTTGAGGCCGGGCTTGATGGTCTTCTTGACCAGGGCGTCCGGATCACCCTCCCGCTTGCAGATATCGCGCCCGAGCTTTTCAAAGGCCAGGAGTTCGGCGCCCTCGACCTTGTAGACGACTGTCTGATCGAACTTCTTCAGCGAAACGTTGCCGCTCCCGAAGGCTCTGTCTTTTGTACCGACATTCTCGATCATCCAAAACCTGATCCGGGATGCACCCTTTTTCTTCGCTTTGGCGCGGAACTTGACGGTACCTCCGGACTGCCCTCCCTTCGCCAGCTTGTACTGGCCGTTCTGGGGAACAAACACCAGGGACGGCAGCTTGTTTGCCGGGCTCGCGACAGCCGAAAGCGACATATCCTTGATGTAATCGCCGGCTTCGGCCGGGCTGCCAAGCGCCGCCGTGGCCGCCAGGGCGAGCAGCGTCGATTTCAAGATCTTGAACATGGGGCGCTCCCAGAGCGTGGCCTGCCCCGGCGGTGTAAGACACGCATTGAAACCTGCCCCGAAGGGCTCTCTTGCGCATGGGTCGAAGCGGGCGGCCCTGCGGTTCAAAAACGTGAACAGACCGCTGCTACCGACATGCAGGGTTGTGCAAGGCGAGGCCGGCGCCCCACATTTCAGCGGGAGCGCCGGCGCGGCAGGCCTGGTGCGAGGGCCCGCGACAGGGACCCGGACGTCAGTCGAAGCTGGGCTTGGGCGCCATGTTGATGCCGCCGGGCCCGCTCTTCATGCAGGACACCTTCATCGGCACCCACTTGGACTGGATCGGAAAATCGCCCGGCACGCCGACCATATACTTGCGATCCACCGAGCTATTGAAGGTATAGCTCTTGTTGAAGGCGACCCGGCCGTTGCTGTCGGTATTGCGGGACGTAACCTTCTGGGTGTTGCCGTCGTCGCGGTAGAGCCAGAAGTCGAACTTCTTCCCGGCCTTCTTGTTGGTATGGAACAGCGCGGTCAACTGCGCCCTTGTCCGGCATTCACCGGGCAGCTTCTCGTACCGGACCTTCAGGTCGATCTTCTTCACTTTCAGCGGTTCGGGCAGACAGACAATCCGGATCGGTATACTCGCGTCGCGGTACTCCGTTTTGCGATTCGAGAAAAGCGACCCCTCATCGACCGGAACCCGGGTGGCAACGATCCCACGGAAGTGCAGCTGAAGCGAAGCGTTGCCGGTTATCACTTTTTCGTCCGGCTTTCCTTTCTGCTTGCAGAGCGCGCGGCCGGCTTCTTCGAACTCCTTAAGGGTTCGCCAGCCGATCTTGTACTGATAGGTCTTGTCAAGCGCCTTCAGGTGAGGCTTGTCGTGCTTGACAAATACAATCCTTGTCGAAGGATCTCTCAGATCGCGGTAACGCCAAAAGATGTCCCAAAACTCAATTCGTGCCGCCCCCCTCTTCTTTGCTTTGAGCCGAAAGGTAAGCGTGTAAGGCCCTGCATCGAGCGTCTCGTAGTCGTTCCCGTTGCGGAGAAAGACCAAAGCAGGGGGGTCACCCACGCCCCCAGTCACAGCCGTAAATGAGAAGTCTTTTATGGAGAGCTTCGCCTGGGCCGGGCCGGCGAGCGCCGCCGTGGCCGCCAGGGCGAGCAACGTCGATTTCAGAACCTTGGACATGAGATGACTCCCAGTGCTTGGCTCGCCCCGGCGGTGGAAGGCATCCATTAAAACCTGCCCCGAAGGGCACTCTTGCGCATGGGTCGAAGCGGGCGCCGCTGCGGTTCAATGCGGGAGAAAGAGGTCTGAACTTCCCTAAAAAGCTGTAGAGCCGCCCACCGGCGCCCGGGGTTCCCGAGCGCCGGTGGGCTGGCATGCCATGACCGTCAGTAGTTGCTGTTGGGCTTCGGCGCGGTCTGGAAGCCGCCGGCGTTGCCGTTGCAGTGCACCTTCATCGGCACCCAGCCGCTCGAGGCGCCGGACGGGATCGTGGCGACCAGATACTTGCGGTTGGTCGGCTTCTTGAAGGTGTAGTGTTTCGTGAAGGTCACGGTCTTGGATGCGCCGGCGGTTCTGGTGACCGTCTGGAACTCGCCGTCCCCTCGGTAAAGGTTGAACTTGAAGGTGCCGGGCCTGTTGGTCTTGAATTTCGCCGTAAGCGTCGCCTTCACCGGACAGCTGAAGGGCGAGCCGTCGAACTTCACCGTCAGGTCGGCGTCGATCACCTTCAAAGGCTCCGGCTTGCAAACGATCTGCATCGGCACGGAGGCTTTAGCATACTTGCCTGACGATACAATGCCCCCGGTGAGTTGCTTCTTCCTTGCTATCACGTAGAGGCGATAGTCCAACCCGGGCTTGATAGTTTTCTTGACCTCCCGCTGTGCGTCTCCTTCTTCGTCACAGATCTTACGGCCGTGTTCAATGTAGGTCTGCAGTTCGGCGGGGCGCACTTTATGCATTATGGTCTTGTTGAGCGTCTTTGTGGAAAAGTTGCTGACTTTGGTGATAGTCTTATTGTGGGCGAAGCTAAAGATCTCGAAATAGGTAAGTCGGTAAGCTCCCTTTCGTTCGGCGTTCAGGCGGAACTTGATAGTGCTTTCGGGCCCGCCTTTTCCCAGGACGTACTTGCCGTTCTTCTCTTGAAAGACCAGGGTTGGCAGATCGCCCACCGGTGTGGCCGAGAAGGAAATGTTCTTGAACGCCGAGCTCGCATGCGCCGCACTGCTCAGCATGCCGGTCACCAGAGGAGCCGCCGCGGTCAGAGCCAGAAGAGTCGTTTTCAATAACTTTGACACGAAAGAATCTCCCTAATTGAATCTGCCTCGGCGGTGGAAAGGCAGGGATTGAAGTGCGCCTCTAACGAGGCGGTGACTACTCTGTCGAAAAGGTTGAGGTTGAGGTTGGGGTTCAGATCCCGGAAAACTGCCGGTCTGAAGCAGGGCCGAGACGGAGCGGCGCGCCGGAGCGCCGCCCCGTCTCACAAGACAGCCCCGACATCAACAGGGCGTCAGTAGTTGGTGGTGTGGGGCTTGGTCGGGGCCTGGAAGCCGTCGATCTTCTTGTTGCAGCCCACCTTCATCGGGACCCACTGGGTGGCAACAGGGTGGCCGATCACCGCGATCAGATACTTGCGGTCGGTCGATTTGTTGAAGGTGTAGTGCTTGGTGTAGCTGACCTTCCCGGCATTGCCGATGGTCCGGGTGACGTCCTGAGTTGTGCCGTCGCCGCGGAAGATCCGGAACTTGAAGGTCCCCGGCTTGTTGGCCTTGAACTCGGCCTTCAGGGTGGCCTTCACCGGGCACTTGAAAGGAGAGCCGTCGAACTTCACCGACAGCTTCACGTCGTTCACGGCGAAGGGCTCGGGCATACAGACGACCTTGATCGACACGCTATCCCAGTTGTTCCAGACATCGATCCTGTTCTTGTTCTCGGCTCGGATAAAGCCGGTGAACTCGAAGCGTACATCCTTGCTGATCTTGATGGCTTTTTCGTCCGGCTTGCCGTGCTGCTCACAGATCTTGCGGCCCTTCGCCTCGAAGTGCTTCAGCTTGTTCCAGCCGATGTTCAAGGTGACCGTCTTATTGAGCTTCTTCAGCGAACTGCTGGCGAAGCCATTGCTGGCGATCATGCCACCGCCAGCGGTCGTCTCCATGATTTCCCATTTGGTGATCCGGGCATTCCACTTCTTCTCCGCCTTGAGGTGCAGCTTGACCTCGTAGTTCCCCGACTTCTGCACCTCGTACTTGCCGTTCTTGGGCACGAAGACCAGCGCCGGGGGGTTGTTCAAATAACTGTCGGAAGCGCCGAAAGAGGCATGCTTGATGAGCTTGATATCAGCGGACGCCGGGGTGCTGAGGACTGCGGTCGCTGCCAAGGCCAGCAGGCTGGCCCGAAAGAACGTGGGCACAGGACTCTCCTAGTGTTTTTAGGCCTTGGCGGTGAAAGGCGTGTTATGCGGCTTGCCCCCTAAGGGGCCGATGCAGCATTGGTCGGCTGCCCATACAATATGGTTCAGGCTGATCGCGCGTACGGTGAGTTTTCCCACAAGGATTAACACTTCCTGGTTTTGCGTCGGCGGCCGGTTCCAGACCCGGTCAGGCGGCTAAGCCATTGACGGTGCAGAGCTTTGCGGGTCCGTCTGGCGTCTGCGCCGCCCGCTGCTATCCTGCGGAGCGGCCCAGGCCTGGCGAAAAAGATCGAAGCACGCAGCGAGGGAGGCAAGTACATGGTGGACGGGGGATCGACGGGCGGGGCATCGGCGGGCGGGGGATTGCCGGTGCCGGAGGGCTACGAACCGAAGAGCGAGGCCAGCCTGGCGGCCTATCTGGCGGAAGTGCCCGCGGTCGCGGCGTGCCTCGGCGGCGGGGCCGATAGCTGGACGGTGCGGGAGGTCGGCGACGGCAACCTGAACCTGGTCTTCATCGTCGAGGGTCCCGCCGGCGGCGTCGCGGTGAAGCAGGCTTTGCCCTACGTGCGCCTTGTCGGCGAGTCCTGGCCGCTGCCGCTCAGCCGCGCCCACTTCGAGCAGATGGCCCTTACCACCGAAGCAAAGCACGCGCCCGGCCTGGTGCCCGACATCCTGCACTATGACGAGACCCTGGCGCTCATCGTCATGGAACTGCTGCAACCCCACATCATCATGCGTCAGGGCATGATCAAGGCGGTGCGCTATCCGGGCTTCGTCGAGGCCATCACCACCTTCATGGCGGGGACGCTCTTCGGCACCTCCGACCTCGCGCTCACGGCGGACGAGAAGAAGGCCGCCATGGCCGCGTTCTGCGGCAACGCCGCGCTCTGCAAGATCACCGAGGACCTGATCTTCACCGAGCCCTACAGGATCGCCGAGAACAACCGCTGGACCACGCCGCAGCTCGACGGCATCGCCCGGGAGTTCCGCGAGGACGCGGCGCTGAAGGTCGCGGTCTCGCGCCTGAAACTGAAATTCCTCTCGGAAGCCCAGGCGCTGATTCATGGTGACCTGCACACCGGCTCGGTCATGGTGACGGAAGACGACACCCGGGTGATCGACCCGGAGTTCGCCTTCTACGGCCCCATGGGCTTCGACATCGGCGCCGTCATCGCCAACCTCTTGATCAACTACTTCAGCCAGGACGGCCACGCGACGCCGGAGGACCCGCGCGAAAGTTACCAGGACTGGGTGCTGGAAGTGACCGAGGGCGTCTGGACCGGCTTCCGCGCCAAGTTCCTGGCGCTCTGGCGGAACGGAGTGGCGGGGGATGCCTATCCCGCGGCCCTCTTCGCCGATGCCGCCGGCGCCGAGGCGCTGAAGGCCGAGCAGGAGGCCTACATGGACAGCCTCTTCATCGACAGCGTCGGTTTCGCCGCCGCCAAGATGATCCGGCGCATCCTCGGCCTCGCCCACAACATCGACCTGGAATGGGTCGAAGACCCGGACCGCCGCGCGGCCTGCGAGACCCGCTGCCTGCGCCTCGCCCGCGACATGATGGTGAACCGCGCGAGTTACCCGACGATTGAGGCGGTGACGGCAGCGGCGCGGAAGATGCGGGAGACCCTTTGATGAGCGCCTTTCGGACCAACTCGATCAGGCAAGTATGAATACGGCTAGAGCTAAGGCGAGGAATTGATCACAGGTATGTCTGACAAGACGATCGAGAGCATCTTGGAGATATGCCACGACACAGGGCTCTTTCTCCAAGAAAGGCCCCTGGACGTTAATGATACGAACGTCTTCGAAGATACGCCCTTGCATCTGGTTTGTCGGTGGGGTGACGCAGACGCGGTAAATGCGCTACTGGCTGCGGGCGCCAAGGTCAATACAACAGGCGATAGGGGGCAGACGGCACTGTTTTGTGCAGAGACACCAGAGGTGGCCGACCTGTTGCTCGCTGCAGGGGCGGATCCCACAATCATCGACGAGTTTGGCGAAACTGCGGAGACCTTCCTTAGGAAAGCTGGACTGGCACTGATCGCTGCCCATATCGCTTCGCGCGTTAAGCCCTCTTAGGCTCGTGGGCTCGGGCTGCGCGCATTGTCGTTTCAAACGAAAACGCACCTCTTTCACACGGGCGCGACGTTCTGGTTGATGCGGAAGAGGTTGTCCGGGTCGTAGCGGCGCTTCACCTCGGCGAGGCGCGCGTAGTTGCGGCCATAGGCCTCCCGCTCCCGGCCCGCGCCCTCGGCGATGAAGTTCACGTAGGCGCCCCCGTCTGACTCCTCCAGCAGCGCCTTGCGGCAGTCCGCAATCCAGGCCAGGCAGGTCTCGTCGTCGCCCGGGTCGCTCCAGCGGGCGCCGGGGCTCAGCACAAAGACCGCATCGCGGTGGGGATAGGCGGTGGCGTCCGGCGCCACCTCGTTGATCGCCCCGCCCACCAGGTGGATCATCACCTCCGACTGGGGCGTTGGCGTCCGCTGCGCCAGTTCGACGAAGGCATCGAGGCTATAGTCGCTGAGGGTCGTGTAATTGGCCGAGGTCCAGTAGTTGCGCAGACCGTGGCCGAAGAAGCCGTCGGAGATCGACTGCGCCTCGCTATAGGGCCGGGCCATGACCGCATCGGCGGCCGGTTCGCCGAAGCCGCGCAGCGGCGCCAATGCCGCCGTCCCTTCGCCCGCCGCGCCGGCGTAGCACTGCATGACTGAGATCATCCGGGTGCCGTGATGGCGCGGGTCGAGAAACGGCAGCGGCGGCACGGTCAGCATGTCGGCCCAGGCGCAGGCCTCCGGCGGCAGCGCGGGGGCGACGTCGCGGAAGTTGCGCAGCACGGCGGCGGCCTGGTCCAGCGGATAGAGGGTCGGTCCGAACAGCACCTCCGGGCCCACAGGATGGAGCCGGAACTCGAAGCCCACCGCCACACCGAAGTTGCCGCCGCCGCCGCGCAGCGCCCAGAAGAGATCGGGGTGTTCCTGCGCGCTGACCCGCAGCAGTTTCCCCTCCGCCGTCACCAACTCGACCGCGAGCAGATTGTCGGCGGTCAGGCCGTACTTGCGCGACAGCCAGCCGAAGCCGCCGCCCAGCGTGAGGCCGGCCACGCCGGTGTGGGAGATGACACCACCCGGCGTCGCAAGGCCGAAAGCCTGGGTCTCGCGGTCGAGGTCGCCCAGCAGGGCGCCGCCCTGCACCCAGGCGCGCTTGGCCTCCGCATCCACCCGGACGGCGCGCATCTGCGACAGATCGATCACCAAGCCGTCGTCGCAGAGCGCCGAGCCGCCGATGTTGTGGCCGCCGCCACGCACCGCCAGGGGCAGGCCCTGGTCGCGGGCGAAGGTCACGGCCTCGATCACGTCGGCAACGCCGGAACAGACGGCGATCAGCAGGGGACGCCGGTCGATCATGGCGTTCCAGACCGCGCGGACTTCGTCGTAGTTAGGCGCCTGGCGGTCAACCAGGCGCCCCCGCAGACGCGCGGCAAAGGCCGCCACGGCGGCGGGGTCCAGATCGACATCCTGGGTTTCCGCAGCGGTGGCTTGCGGATAGAGGGAGGGGGTCATCGAAGCGGCCTCCATGGCTCGGGATGCGCGGCTTTGGCGGCAGTCTGTCCATCCGCCGAAGCGCAAACTACTCCTAAATCTGGAGTGGACGATGGGTCCGCCTCGGCGCATCCTGGCCAGGCCGCAGCAGAGAGGAAATCCTCATGACCCGTGGATACGGGCAGTACTGCCCCCTCGCCCTGGCCTGCGAAGTGCTGGGGGAGCGTTGGTCCATTCTGGTGCTGAGCCGCCTCATCGACGGCTGCCGCCGCTTCAACGAAATCCACCGCGGCGTGCCGCGGATGTCCGCCAGCCTGCTGTCACAGCGTCTGGCGCAGCTCGAAGACGCCGGCATCGCGGAACGCCGCCCGCTGCCGGGCGGACGCGGCTACGAGTACTTCCCGACCGAAGCGGGCTGGGAGCTGGAGCCGTTGATCATGGATCTGGCGGTCTGGGGTCAGCGCTGGGCCCGCGACATGACGGCAGAGGACCTGGACCCCGGCTTCCTGGTCTGGAGCATGCACACCCGCCTGAACACCGAGGCGATGCCGCCGGGCCGCACCGTTCTGGCTTTCGAGTTCACCGGCGCCCCCGCCGACGTCCGCCGCTTCTGGCTGGTGAACAGCGACGGCACGGTGGAGATGTGCCTGAAGGATCCGGGGCACGAGGTCGACGTGAAGGTGATGGCCGACCTGCGCCTCTTCATCGAGGCCTGGCGCGGCCTGCGCTCCCTCAAGCGCGAGATCGCCAAGGGCAGCATCCGCCTGGAAGGCCCGAGCGCCAAGAAGCGCGCCCTGCCCGACTGGCTGATGCTCTCGGCCCTTGCCCCCTTCGACCGGCAGCGCCCCGGCCGCGAACGGGACCTGGCGCGGCGCTCGCAGACGGCGCGCGGCAAGTCCCGATCCAAAACCACAAGCTCAGGCCCTCAAGCGCCCTCGACAATGGAGACGTGACGCACAGAGGAGCGGCCCGAGAAGGTCAGCGCCTCTGCATACTCCGGCGACTCGTAGCAGCCGACGGCGGCCTCGAAGCTGGGGAACTCCGCCACCACGTTGCGGGCGTGGTCCGTGCCTTCCTTGGTGACATGGCGCCCGCCGCGGGCGAGAAAGCGCCCCCCGTGGGCCTGCACGATCTTGCCGGCGCGCTTCACATACTCGCCGTAAACGTCTTCGTCGGTAACGGTCACATGGGCAATCCAATAGGCGACCATTGAGAGTCCTCCTGGTCTTGATGAACACGAAAAGGAAAAGCGCAATCGCAGCCGTGGCAACGAGGCGCCGGAGTAGAGGTCAGGCCCGGGCCGCCTGCTGCCCGGCGGCGGCGCGCATGGTCTCCGCGATCAGGCCGTAGGCGGTGGTCCAGGCTTCCTTCGCTTCCGGCGTCCAGTCGTCGCCCAGGCCCTGCTCCAGCGCCCAGAGCAAAGCGGCGCCGACGGAGTCATAGTGGGAGTCGGAAACGCCATAGTCGGCATGGCGGCGCCCTAGATCCTGAAGCACGGGCGCAAGGCCCTCAAGATTGTCCAGGCCGCCGATGGCCGCGTTCAGCGTCTGCAGCAACTTCTGGCGCTGCAGGGCCATGTCGGTGCCGGCAAAGAGCTGCTCGGCGGCAGGGTCGATTTCGAACAGGCGGTTGTAGAACAGCCGGGCGGCGGTATCGCCGATCGGCAGGACTTTCTGCCAGGTCGCACGCAGGGTTTCAACGTGTTGCGGGGTCATTGGTTCGCTCCAACAGTCCTCGAAGTATAGAAACCGTGCGGCGCCGCGATCCTCCCGCCCCCATACGGCGGGGCCGAACCGCAGACCGGCTTCTGCGTGAATACAATCCTCAGAGTAACAGCAAAGCGGCGCCTCTGGCGTCCCCCAAGAGCCCGCTCAATCGGGTCCTTTCGGATGGTCCCTCCAAGCAGACTGTGCAGGATGCCGCGCCGAGGTGGGTTTACCAGTCCTCATACATCACATAAAATGAATTTATATGATTGAATTATTCTCATAATGAGATAATGGATCTCTCCGATCTCAGGATCTTTCGCGCCGTCGTCGAGGAAGGCGGCATCACCCGGGCCGCCGAGCGCCTGCACCGCGTGCAGTCCAACGTCACCACCCGGGTGCGGCAGCTGGAGGACGACCTCGGCGTGGCGCTGTTCATCCGCGAGGGCAAGCGCCTGCATCTGGCGCCGGCGGGGCGGGTGCTGCTGGACTACGCGGAGCGGCTATTGGACCTGGCCGAGGAAGCCCGCGAGGCGGTGCAGGATTCGCGGCCGCGCGGCACCTTCCGCCTCGGCTCCATGGAGAGTACGGCGGCGGTGCGCCTGCCGGCCCCCCTGAGCGCCTACATCAAGCGCTATCCGGAGGTGAACGTGGAACTGCGCACCGGCAACCCGGTGCAGTTGGCCCGGGCGGTGCTGGCGGGGGAGTTGGAGGCAGCCCTGGCGGCGGAGCCCATCGCGCCGGAGCAGTTCGACCAGATTCCGGTCTTCGAGGAGGATCTGGTCCTGATTGCCGAGGAGAGCCAGGCGCCCATCGTCCCGGGCGAACCGGCACCGCGCACCATGATCGCTTTCGAAAGCGGCTGCCCGCATCGCAGGCTGCTGGAGGACTGGTACGCGGCGCGGGGAGAGACACCGGCCCAGGTCCTGCAGCTCGCCTCCTACTACGCCATGCTGGGCTGCGTGCTGGTCGGGATGGGAATCACGCTCCTGCCCCGGAGCGTGCTGGCCACCTATCCGGAGCGCAGACGCCTCTCCCTCCACCCCCTGCCCGCAGGCAAGGACAAGGCCTGGACGATGCTGTTCTGGCGCAAGGGGGCGGGCTCCGCCAAGATCGAAGCCCTGGCGGAGATCCTCACGGCAAAGAGCAGCCGTTAGGCCGCCCCTCTTAGGCTGCCTCCCTTAAGCTGCCTCCCTGGCCGCCTCGATCATGATCTCGGCGATCAGCGCATAGGCCGCCGCCCAGGCTTCGCTGGCGTCGTCGCTCCAGCTCTCGCCCAGGCCCTTCTCAAGAGTCCACAGCAGGGCCGCCCCCACGGTGTCGTAATGCCCTTCCGTTACGCCATAGCCGGCATGGCGCCGCCCGAGGTCCTGCAGCACCGGCATCAGCGCTTCGGGAGCCCGGAGACCGGCGACCACATGGTTGATGGCCTGCATCAGCTTCTGGCCCTGCTGGTCCATGTCGGTCTTGGCGAAGAGGGGTTTCAGGGAGGGGTCGATCTCGAACAAACGGTTGTAGAACACCGTTGCCGCCGCATCGGCAATCGGCGCGACCTGCTGCCAGGTCTCCTGGATCAGTTGCTTCTGTGTCGGGGTCACCGGAACTCTCCAAATACAAACAAGTGTCGGCGCAGGGGTCCCGGTCCCGGGACCCGTTGCGGGCTTTGCGGCAGGGCGGTTTCAGCCGGGTAAGGCTGCAGCCGTAGTCATAGGTCGCGGCGGACCGCACAAAGGTTCACAGAAAAGACCCAACCTGGTTCCGGCAGGCCGGGATCGCCGGATCGAGATTTCGGGCGGGCTTCGTGCTATGCAGGGGGCCGTAGGGTCAGACCAGGGGGTCAAACCGTTGGGGGACAGCCCGGACCAGATGAGCCCGGAACCGACGAACCACGACCATGCCGCGCAGTTCCGGGCCGAGGGCTATGCCGTGGTCCGCGGCGTTTTTGACGCCGCCGAAGTGGCGGTCATGGCGGCCGCCTTCGACCGCATTCACGCGCGGGCCCTGGCCGGCGGTCGCAGTTGGCGCGACCGCAACACCTTCTTCCGGCTGGCCGAAGACCCCAGGGCCGGGCGGGTACTGCGCCTCGCCCTATGGCCCGGCTGGATCGACGAAGACCTGGAAGCGGTGCGCCGCGACCCGCGCCTGCTGGAGATCCTGGCGCCGCTGATCGGCGGCGACCTGAAGCAGATCATCAATCAACTGCACTGGAAGCCGCCGGGGGCTGCGGCCGAATTCGGCTTTCACCAGGACTCGCGCTCCCGCCGTCCGCGCGAGGCCTTCCGCGATCTCGCGGCCTCCTACGTGCAGACCGGAATCGCCGTCGACCCGCAGAGCGCGGAGAACGGCGCCATGGTGGTCTGCCCCGGCAGCCACCGCCTGGGGGAACTGCCCTTCGATCCCGACAAGCCGTCGATGCACGAGGCGCTCGATACCGCGGACCTGGCACGCCTGGGCGTCGACACCGCAAGCGTCCGCACCCTGGAGATGGCGCCGGGCGACGTCGCCCTCTGGCACGTCCACACACTGCACGGCTCCGGCCCCAACCGTGCGGCCATGGACCGGCGCTTCTACATCAACGGCTATGTGGTGGCCGCGAACTGCGACCGCGGCGAGTGGGCCTTCCGCGACGGCCAGCCCTGTCCCCTGGAAGGCGAACAGAGCCTGGTCCACTACGAGGAGCTCTACACCAACCCGGGCCCCATGTTCGTGGATTAGCGGGCCACTGCATCAGAGCGAGGATGGGATGCTCCATCGCCGCGTAATCATCCGTCATGCTCGGGCTCGACCCGAGCATCCATTCCGGCGGCAACCTGGAACTCTCGCAAGAAGGTTCCGGCGCACGGATTGATGGACCCTCGGGTCAAGCCCGAGGGTGACAATTGAAGACGCAGTGACGAACGTCCGGGTAAGAAGTGCCTCAGGTCCGCTCACACTCACAGCCCGAACAGCCCGATCACCAGGCCCTGGATCAGGAGAACGCCGAGCCAGTGGGCGCCGTCAATCAGGGTCAGGCTGCGCCTGGCGCCCTGGAAGCCATGGTTCACCACCAGGGTGGTGGCGACGAAGCCGAGCCAGACGAAAAAGGCGGTTGTGAGGCCGCCGATGGCGCCCATGCCGACCGCGCCGAGATGGCCCATGACGCCGGCCAGCATGAAGGCCATGATGAGCTGCGCGAAGGCGGCCACGCCGTAGACCACCGGGCTGGCACCGGCCTTCACCTCCGCCTCGGTTTTACCCAGGGCCGCCATCCAGGGCTTGGCGAGCGCCATGTAGTAGGCCGCGCCGAAGGCGTAGCTGGCCACCATGGCCACCACGACCGCCAGATAGTTGATGCCTTCAAAGGCCATTGTCCCCTCCCCCGGTTCTTTACCGCGTCGCTACCGCCACGGGCTTCTTACCGCGTCGCTACCGCGACGCCGGCCCCTACCAGCAGACCGCCGGTCACACGGTTCAGCCAGCGCTGCGCCCGGCTGTTCGTCATCGCCCGTCCAGCCCGCGCCGCGAGGAAGGCATAGACGCCCAGCACGGCGAACAGAACCGCGGCGACCACGGTGCCGAGCAGCAGCACGTCGCCAAGGGTCAGCGCCGCCAGGTCGACGAAGGTCGGCAGGAAGGCGCCATAGAAGAGGATCACCTTGGGATTGCCCAGGGTGACGAGAAAACCGAGCGCCAGGGACCCGCCGTGGGAACCCCTGGGCCTTGGGGCCTCATGCGCCGCCGCCCCGCCGCTGCGCCAGAGGGCGATGCCGAGCCACACGAGATAGGCCGCCCCAAGCCACTTCACCACCAGGAAGAACTCGCCGAGGACCGCCGCCAAAGCGCTCAAGCCCAGGATCGCCAGGGCGAGAAACAGCAGATCGCCGAGCACCAGCCCCGCCGTCGCCGCAAGTCCCGCCCCGAACCCCCGGCTCATGGCGCGGGCCACCACAGCCAGAAAGCCCGGCCCCGGGGTCAGCGCCAGGACCAGCATGGCGGCCATGAAGGCCAGCAAGGTCTCCACAGACAGGGTGGGCAGCAGGACGGTAGCCGACATCGGCGTAAGGGCTCCTCAGGCCAGAGGTTCGCCCCTATGCTTAGCAGAGAGCAGCCTGTCTGGGGAGAGGCCGGGGACTGGGGAGAGGCCGGGGACAGACACCCGAAAGGCCGCGTCCGGCCCCTTGTTTGACCAGACCCCGGCGGTTTGACCAGATCCCGGCAGTTTGATCCAGATCATGGGACCGTTGTGGCCGCTGACCTAGGAAGGAGCGCATGAGCCAGGATCAGGACCCCGCCATCGCGCCAGGCGACGGCGCCCCAAGCGATGGCACCGAGCAGCCCGTGACCGCGGCCGAGATGCCAAAGCCCGCGCCGCGCGTCCAGACCATCACCGCCGGCGACGTCGTCGACGCCCTGGGCCGCGGCCTGGGCGACTTTCGCGCAGCGCCGCTCTTCGGCCTGTTCTTCGGCGGCGTCTATGCGGTCGGTGGCATGATCATCGTGCTCTGCGCGCTGGCGCTCGGCGTCGGCTACCTCTCCTACCCCCTGGCGGTCGGCTTCGCCCTGATCGGGCCTTTCGTCGCCGTCGGTCTCTACGAGGTCAGCCGCCGGCGGGAGATCGGCCAGGACCTGGACTGGAAGGGCGTGCTCGGCGTGATCGTCGCCCAGCGCAAGCGCGAGCTCGGCTGGATGGCCTTCGTCAGCCTCTTCATCCTGGTGGTCTGGATGTACCAGGTGCGCATCCTCATCGCGCTCTTCATCGGCCTGCGCGCCCCGACCACCATGACGGAATTTGTCTCGGTGGTGCTGGGCACGCCGGAGGGCCTGACCTTCCTCGCCGTCGGCCACATCATCGGCGCCGCCATGGCGCTGGTCCTGTTCTCGCTGACCGTGGTCTCCTTCCCGCTGCTGCTGGAGCGGGAGATCGACTTCGTCACCGCCATGATCACCTCCATCAAGGCCGTAGTGGCCAACCCTCTGCCGATGATCGGCTGGGCCTTCGTGATCATGATCCTGCTGCTGGTCTCCATCGGGGCGTTCTTCCTCGGCCTCTTCCTGACCCTGCCGATCCTCGGTCACACCACCTGGCATCTCTACCGCAAGCTGGTGGCGCCGGAAGATCCACAGCCCGCCTGACGTGATGGCGGGACCGGGCCGGGATCGAGCCGGCCGGCCCCGCCGCCTCTGCGATCAGGCGCTTTTGCGCAGGCTCGGCTGCGCCCAGTCGGCGCGGGTCTCCTCCTGCATGCGTGCGCTCCAGCGGGCCAGCAGACGGTCGCAGACCGGCAGCAGCACCGCGACCAGAAGGCGCAGCTTCACCGCGTTCAGCAGGCCGGGCCGTGGGCGGGCGACAAAGTCCATGCGCAGGATCACAGCCTCGTCCTCCGGGATCATCGACCAGCGTCCGGCGAGGTGCTGCAGGGGATAGGGATAGTCTGATGCCGCGGTATCGACGACAAAGGCGAAGGCCTGGCCCTCTTCCCAGAGCGTGCAGCGCTCGGTCCAGGACCCGCCGGCGGTGTCGCTGCAGCGGCGCACCATACCGAGGCCGCGGCCCCGCAGCACCTCGACCCAGGCGATGTTGTCGGCGACCTCGGCATAGCCTTTCTGATCCGCCATCACCCGCCAGACCACGGCGCTGGGGGCATCGACCGCCGTCTCCGCGGAGATATGAAGCTCCGCACCGTTGCGGGCCAGCGTGATCTTCGCCGCACCCTGGTAGACCTGCCAGAGGGCAAAGCCCTGCAGCAGGGCGAAGTCCAGCGCCAGCAGCGCCGCCACGGCGATCGTCCAGAAGCCCGCCGTCGTCAGGCTGTCGCCCGCAACCGCGAGCAGGACGGCCGAAGCGGCAACCCAGAGGCCTTCCAGTGCGATCACCGTCCACGCCAGCGGCACCGAAAGGGGCCGGCGCGCTGCGGCCCACCAGCAGAGCGCGGCGAAGGCCAGCACATCGATGCCGACAAGGCGCAGCAGCCAGGCAGTCGAAAGGCCGAAGACCGCGTCGGCCAGCGGTGTCATCCAGGCGGCCAGGCTGCCGCCGGCCAGGACCAGGATCAGGCCCGCCGCCAGGGAGAGCGCGGCGTTGGTCTTCAGGACCGCGCGCAGCAGCCCATCGTTGGCCTCGTGGCGTTGCATCTTTGCAGACATGGGAGAATTCCTTTCTGCCGATTGATTTGGTTTGTTCCTCGTTTCGGCGGCAGACTGTCCGGCGGCGCGGCGGGCGGCAATTACCTGTCAGGTAATTGCGGCTTGCACGGCGCCGCGCCAGACTTCAGGAATGACAGCGATGACCGCCCTGAGCCGCAACGAGAGCTTCCCCCACCGCCTGAGGGCCTGGCGCCAGACCCGGCGCATCAGCCAACTGGAACTGTCGCTGCGCTGCGACGTTTCCCAGCGCCACCTCTCCTTCCTGGAATCCGGCCGCGCGCGGCCCAGCGAGGGCATGGTGATCAACCTGGGCGAAGCGCTCGACATTCCCCTGCGCGACCGCAACGCCCTGCTGCTCGCCGCCGGCTTCGCGCCGCGCTACCGGGAAAGCGACCTCTCGGAGCCGGAAATGATGGCGGTCAGCAAGGCGCTCGACCACCTGCTGGAAAAGCACGAGCCCTACCCGGCGCTGGTGATCGACCACATGGCCAATCTGCACCGGGCCAACCAGGGCGCCATGCGCCTGATGGCGCTGCTGATGGCCGAGGCCGGCGCGGACCACGCCGCCGGCGGCCGCCCGAACCTGCTGCACGCCCTCTTCAGCCCCGAGGGCCTCAGGCCCTACATCCGCGACTGGGAGAAGGTCGCCCACTTCCTGCTCTGCCGCCTGCGCGGCGAGTCCATCGCCGCCGGCGAGCCGCAGGAGATGGAGGACCTGATCGCCGCCCTCACCGCCTACCCCGGCGTCCCGGACGACTGCCCGCTGGAGATCCCCGGCGAGTGGCGCGCGCCGGTGCTGACCACCACCTTCGAGAAAGACGGCCACTGCCTCAGCTTCTTCACCACCATCACAACGCTGGGCACGCCCTTCGACGTGACCCTGCAGGAGGTGCGGGTCGAGCAGTTCTTCCCCGTGGACGCAGAAACGGAAGCGTTTTTTCGGAGTTAGCGAGGCCATCGCAGTAAAGCCAAGGTGCCGTGGCCATCCTTCGAGACAGCCCCTACGGGGCTTCCTCAGGATGAGGTGGAATCCTATGCGAGCAAAACCGACCTCATGCTGAGGAGGTGCGAAGCACCGTCTCGAAGCATGGCTGCGCCAAGGCCACCAACTCTACAGAACTCTACGAACCAACCCGCTCCGGGAACAGCGCGGCCAGGCCTTCGGGCGAGGCGGCGGCGACGCCGCGCTCGGTGATCAGGCCGGTGACGTAGCGCCGCGGCGTCACGTCGAAGGCATAGTTGGCGACGGGGCTGCCGTCGGGCGTGATGGTGACGGTCTCGATGGCGCCGGCAGCCGTGCGGCCGGTCATCTGCGAGACCTCCTCCCCGCTGCGCTGCTCGATGGGGATTTCCGTCACCCCGTCATGCACGGTCCAGTCGATGGTGGGCGACGGCAGCGCCACGTAGAACGGCACGCCGTTGTCATGGGCGGCCAGCGCTTTCAGGTAGGTGCCGATCTTGTTGCAGACATCGCCGGAGGCCGTGGTGCGGTCGGTGCCGACGATGCAGAGATCGACCTGCCCGTGCTGCATGAGGTGGCCGCCGACGTTGTCGGCGATGACGGTGTGGGAGACGCCGTGGTGGCCCAGTTCCCAGGCGGTCAGCGAGGCGCCCTGGTTGCGCGGGCGGGTCTCGTCAGCCCAGACGTGGATCGGAATGCCCTCCTCGAAGGCCATGTACATCGGCGCCGTGGCCGTGCCCCAGTCGACGGTGGCCAGCCAGCCGGCATTGCAGTGGGTGAGGATGTTCACCGGCTCGCCCACCGGTTTCTTCGCCGCGATCTCGGCGATGATCTTCAGGCCGTGGCGGCCGATGGACTGGCAGATCTCGACGTCTTCGTCGCAGATCTCCGCCGCCCTCTCGTAGGCCGCCGCCAGACGCTCGCCGCGCGGCAGGTTGCGCAGCGCTCCGCGCATCTCATCCAGCGCCCATCGCAGGTTCACCGCCGTCGGCCGGGTGACGATGAGCTGGTCGTAGGCCTTGTCGATGCCGGCGTCGCTGTCGTCGTCGCGCAACGCGAGGCAGACGCCGTAGGCCGCCGTCGCGCCGATCAGCGGCGCGCCGCGCACCAGCATCGCCTTGATGGCGTGGGCGGCGTCGGCCACCGTCTTCAGGGTCACGGTTTCGAAGACGTGCGGCATCTTGGTCTGGTCGATGATCTCGACCGACCAGCCGTCATCGTTCACCCAGATGGTTCTGTAGGGCTTGCCGTCGACCTTCATGACCCTGCCTCGCTCTTGACGCCTCTCTGTGCCGGCATCCTAGAACGTCATTCCGGCAAGGGCCAGGGCAGCTACCTGGGCAGCTACCAGGACAGCTACTCCGCGGCCTGTTTCTGTACCGCCTCGGACCCTTTGGGCGCCAGCAGCCAGCCGAAGACCAGGGTGGCGGCAACGGCGCCAACGAGCTGGGCGACAACAAAGGCCGGCGCATCGACGGGCCGGATGCCGGAGAAGGTGTCGGTGAAGCTGCGCGCGATGGTGACCGCCGGGTTGGCGAAGGACGTGGAGGCAGTGAACCAATAGCCGGCGGTGATGTAGAGCCCGACGGCATAGGGCACCGCCTCGGCACGGAAGCGCACGCAGCCGAGGATCGTCGCCACCAGACCGAAGGTGGCAACGAACTCGGCGAACCACTGCGCCGGGCCGCTGCGCAGCTTTTCGGAGACCTGCAGCAGAGGCTCTTCGAACATGGCGTGGGCGATCAGCATGCCGGCGAGACCGCCCAGGATCTGGACGGCGACGTACAATGCGGCCTCCCGCTTCTCCAGCTTGCCCTGCATCAGGAACGACAGCGTCACCGCCGGATTGAAGTGGGCGCCGGAGAGCGGCCCGAAAATCAGGATCAGCACGACCAGGATCGCGCCGGTGGCGATGGTGTTGCCCAGGAGCGCAATGGCCGTGTTTCCGCCCGCCAGGCTCTCGCCCATGATGCCGGAGCCGACGACGACGGCCAGCAGGAAGGCGGTGCCCAGGGCCTCGGCCGCGAGCCGGCGGGTCAGGTCGGGGGTCATGATCGTGTCAGGCCGACTGCGAGAAGTTCGTCGCCATCTCGTCCAGGCGCTTCTGCAGGCTGAGACTGTCCAGGGCGGTGATGGGCAGGTTGACGAAGATGTCGGCGCGGTTGTGGATCTGGCCGTAGACATCGGCGAAGACCTGGCGCTTCTCCGCCTCCGAACCCTCGGCCGCCGCCGGGTCCTGGAACGGCCAGTGCGCGCGCATCGGCGCCCCCGGCCAGACCGGGCAGACCTCGCCCGCCGCGTTGTCGCAGACCGTGAAGACGAAATCCATGTCCGGCGCGCCTTCGGCCGCGAAGACGTCCCAGGATTTGCTGGCCAGGTGGTCGGTCGGGTGATTGAGGCTCTTCAGCAGGTCCAGCGCAAAGGGATGGACGCGGCCCGTCGGATGGCTGCCGGCGCTGTGGGCCTTGAAGCGGCCGGCGCCGAGGCGGTTGAGGATCGCTTCCGCCATGATGCTGCGCGCCGAGTTGCCGGTGCATAAAAAGAGCACGTTGTAGATCTTGTCAGACATGATTGCGTTTCCTCTCGATGGGGTCTTAGCGCCGGGGCGACGCTCCTCTTCGCGGCAGTGTCCGGCCCACCTCCGTCGCCCTATCCGCCGGATGCCGAACCGGGCTCGGGTATCCGTTCCGTCTCCGGCACCTCGCCCGTCGTCCCCGGCAGCAGATCGCCGCAGACCTCCGGGCGGCCGTGGCAGCAGTCCTCCAGCAGGAACCCCAGGAGCCCGCGCATGGCCCCGAAGTCCGCGGCGTAGAGGATCTGGCGGCTGCGCCGCCGGGATACCAGCAGGCCGGCCCGCTCCAACTGGGCGAGGTGGAAGGACAGGGTGGCCGGCTGGACACCCAGGCGTTCGGCCAGGACTCCGGCCGGCAGGCCTTCCGGCCCCTCGCGCACCAGAAGGCGAAAGGCGTCGAGACGGGTGCCCTGGGCCAGAGCTCCGAGGCACCTGATGGCGGCTGCGCTCTCCATAATTTGATAATTATAAAAATATTGAAATATGGCAAGCCGAAGAAATAAGCGATATGACAAGGGTGGGGTAGCGGCTCGACGCCGCCGGCGCCGGGCCCTTGGGAGAAACAGGCCGATCCGTGCTTCCCACCGCCGTCTACCGTTGGTGCGGGGCGTGGACGCCTATGCTTGGGTAGGGTCAGGTGAGCGAAAAGCAGAGAGCGATCCTGGTGCTGAACGCGGGCTCGTCCAGCATCAAGCTGTCGCTTTTCCCGGAGTCCGCCGAGGGCGGCGACATCCCCCTTGTCCAAGGGATGATCGAGGGGATCGGAACGGCGCCGCGTTTCGCCGCCAAGCTGGCAAACGGCACGGAATGCCAGCCGCCGTCCTGGGACGGCGGGGCGGAACTCGGCCACGACAGCTTCTACGCCTTCCTGCTGGACTGGATCGGCGAGCACCTGCCGAGTATCGAACTGGCTGCCGCCGGACACCGGGTGGTCCATGGCGGTACCGGCTTTGAGAGGCCGCAGCTTGTCGACGGAACCGTCCTGGCGACCCTTGAAAGTCTGGTGCCCCTGGCGCCCCTGCATCAGCCGCACAACCTCTCGGCCATCCGCGCCCTTCAGAAGCGCAAGGCGGAGCTTCCCCAAGTCGCCTGTTTCGACACCGCGTTCCACCGCTCGATTCCCGAACTCGATCAGTTGTACGGATTGCCGCGCGATCTCGCGCAGGAAGGCCTGCGGCGCTATGGCTTTCATGGTTTGTCGTATGAGTTTATCGCCAGCGCTTTGCCGAATTATGACACTTTTGCTGCGACGGGCCGGGCGATCGTCGCGCATCTGGGCAACGGCGCCAGCCTCTGCGCGCTGCGCAACGGACGCAGCCAGGCCTGCACCATGGGCTTCTCGACCCTGGACGGCCTGATCATGGGCACCCGCTGCGGCAGCCTCGATCCGGGCGTGCTGCTGTACCTGATGCGGGAAAAGGGCATGGACGCGGACGCGCTGGAACACATGCTCTACAGACAGTCGGGCCTTCTCGGCCTGTCGGGAATCAGCAGCGACATGCGCGACCTCCTGGCCAGCGACAAGGCGGAGGCCCGCGAAAGCGTTTCCCTGTTCTGCGACCGGGTGGCGCAGAAGATCGCCGCGCTGGTGGCCATGCTGGGCGGTCTCGACGCCCTGGTCTTCACCGCCGGCATCGGCGAGCGCTCTCCCGAGATCCGCCGTGCCATCGGCCAGCGCCTGGGCTGGCTGGGGATCGTCGTCGACGAGGCCGCCAATGCCGAGGGCCGCGCGCGGATCAGCGCCACGGAAAGCAACGTCGCCGTCTGGGTGATCCCGACCAACGAGGAACTCATGATCGCCCGGCACAGCCGCGCGGTTCTGGCCGCATCGGGCCTTGCAGCGCCTGGTATGGCGGCATCGGGCTTGGCGTGACAGCAGCCGGATACTGTATAACGGCGGCGCGATGACCTCTCCCGAACTGCTGGACGGCCTCGGCGCTGCGGCGGCGCGCTTCGACGCCTTCGTCCTGGATCAATACGGCGTGCTGCACGACGGCACCGCACTCTACCCCGGTGTGCTCGACTGCCTCTACGCCCTGCGCGAAGCGCGCAAGCGCGTTCTGATTCTCTCGAACTCGGGCAAGTTGAAGCAGCCGAACATCGAGCGGCTGGCCGGCCTCGGCCTGCCGCCCGAGCTCTACGATGACTTCATCACCTCGGGCGAAGCCACCCGCGCCTACCTCGGCAACGGGGCCGATCCGGCCCTGCGGCGCCGGCAGCACGACGGGCCGCTGCGCTGCCTGATCCTCGGCGGCGCGGCGGAAGAAGCGCTTCTGGACGGGCTTCCGGTCACCATCGTGAGCGCCATCGAAGAGGCCGATTTCATGCTGCTGGCGAGCTTCGGCGACGCGGCGCCGGCGACGCTCGACGCCTTCTCCGGCATCCTGGAGCAGGCCGGCGCCCTGAACCTCGCGCTGGTCTGCGCCAACCCGGATATCCGCGGCATCACGGTCGACGGGCTGAGGCCGGCGCCCGGCGCCCTGGCGCGGCGCTATGAAGAGACGGGCGGCACGGTCATCTATGTCGGCAAGCCTCACCCGCTGATCTACAGGACCGTACGGCAAGCGCTGGCGCCGATGCCGGCCGGCCGTATGCTCGCGGTCGGGGATTCGCTTGCCCATGACATCGTCGGCGCCGCCGGAGCCGGCATGGCCAGCGCCCTGATCCTGCAGGGCATTCACAAGGACGAACTGGGGTT
The DNA here is from genome assembly GCA_001657395.1 of Rhodospirillales bacterium BBD 1991-14. Classification (GTDB taxonomy): domain Bacteria; phylum Pseudomonadota; class Alphaproteobacteria; order Kiloniellales; family Kiloniellaceae; genus Pelagibius. The sequence continues at coordinate 367,791 of LYSY01000003.1, forward strand.
ACCGGGGAAAGACGGGGACTTCGGCGACCGCCTCGCGGCGCTGAGCGAACGCTACAGGGCAAAGCCCGACATCGTCTTGCGCAGCCTGACCTGGTGAGGCGGCGCAAGACGATGTCGGGCTTTCGAGAAGATGGCGACGAAAAGGGCGGCCACTGCCTGACCGCCCGTTCGTGGGGTCCCTGCCGCTGAGCGGAGGAAGTCTTAGCTGCTCTTGAAGCGGCTGCGCATCGCCATGTCCACCCGCGACGACATGTCCACCCGCGACGACATGTCGACGCGCGATGACATCTCCGAGGGTGTGGTGGTCTTTCCGGCGGTCATGTTGCTGGAACTGCCGATGGCCGCGTCCAGAAGGATCTCTTCCAGCCAGCCGCTGGTGATCTGGATCCGCACGGAGAAGTCGACCTTGTCGTAGGACCACATCCTGACGCCGTCGAGGAAGCGCTCGTCCTTCATCTCAACGCCGATCTGACCGATGTGGAGATCCGGCTCCTTGACCTCCTCGCCCTTGCCGTGGACGAGAAAGACGTAGGGCGCATCCAGCTTGTAATAGCTGCCCTCGTAGGAAAAACCGTAGATGCGCGCAAGGCGCGGATCGAGCTCGGGGTTGAGCTTGTCGGTCAGGGGATTGCGGTTCTGCGGACGCTTGGGGTCATTGAACGCGCCAAGGCCCTCGTCGTCCAACTTCAGGCCTCGGAACTCGCGTCCAAAAAGCCTCACCTGTGACGAGGCCAGCAGCGTCTCATCGAAAATCGAAACGTCGCGATCAGGCCTCTTGTCATCGGATGTCATCTTCCCCTCCCGTGTTCGAAGCTCAAAGGTAGCGGCACCGCCGAGCCCCGCACCGGGAATCCTGAATTTCCCCCAGCGCGGCGGATCATAACACTGCTGCACGAAGTAACAAGCAAGGTAACTACACCTCTAGGCGAAAACTGTGGTTGATCATTCCGTAGACCTGGGCATGAGAGTCCGGGTCATCGCGCGGCGGCCGGGCTGCGCCCTGGTGCCGTTGACTTTGCGCCCAGGCCCAGCGCAATGCATAAGCCGTACTGCGCGGCGGCGGGCCCTGCGTAGCGTCCGGCCCCGCAATGCCGATGCCGCGTGCCTGGAAGTTCTCGGCAAAGGCCGGCAGGTTCTGTTCCTGGCCCAAGTCGGCCATGATCTCAAGGAACGTGCGGGTGAAACGGCCGAAGCTGAAGTGATCGGCGTCGAGACGGTGCCAGGCGACGGCAAGGGCAAAGCCGATGTAGTCCCGGGCCTCGATCAGCGAGTCGACGAAGGCCGAGCGGTGGTGGCTCACCGCGCCCTCGTGCATCTGCTGCAGACGATCGAGGCTGGCCGTCACGCTGTCTTCCGTCCAGCCGCGCGGATCGTCTTCGGGCGGCAGAACGCCGCGGCGCACCAGCCCGTCCTGGTAGATCTCCACAAGACTGTCGAAGATGGCACCGGTCAGCGGCTGGGCCAGATCATGCGACTTGCGTCCCTGTCCGCTGGGATCGATCCACTCGCCCTCTGCGGTGAGGCGCAGCGAAGCCAGATCCTCCATGTGGGCATCGTTGCTGGCAATGCGGATCTGTTCGCTGTTCGACAGCTCGCCGATGCGGTTGAGGAAATTCAGGACATAGAGGTTCCCGCCGGTCTGATCGATGAGATCGTCGATAATGGTTTCGAAATGCAGTGTCGACAGCAGCGCCACCAGATCGGACATCGATTCGTGGAACCCGAGATACTGCGGCGTCAGCCCGCCAGCCCCCGGAATCCCGACCTCCGAAAACAGCAGCGTATGCCCGACCTCGTGTGCCAGAACATCGAAGTTCAGGGCAAAGGGCTGGTAGTCGCCGTCCGCAGAGGTGCGCCCGCCGGTTTCGATGAAGCCGACGCCGGCATGGGCGTTGTCCCAGGCCACGTCGGGCACCAGTTCGATGATGAAACGGTCCCGAGGGTCGTACCAGTCCACGGTCTTCCCCAGATAGCCTTCCCAGATATCCAGGACAAAGCGCACCGAGCCGTACATATGAGCCGCAAGAAAGCGGCGGTCATCCAGAGGAATATGGTCGAAGTGGCCGTCCGGCCCGGCCTCGGCCGGAGGATATGCCGGCCCACGATAGGGCGGCATGTAGGGGAAGGTGTAGGGCGCCGGCTTGTCGATCGCATCGACCACGCGCATCGCGCCGTCGAAAGGACCCGGCGCAATGCTTCCCGGCGCCGGCGAGACGCGAACGGTTTCGGGCCTGGAAAAACCATGCAGGCTTGGCATCTGCGGAAACAGACGAAAGCGCGTGCCGCCGACGACACCGTCTACGGCATCCAATCTGTCCCACAGCGCGGTCATCCGCGGTTCCCCCCTTCCACCTCTCTCATACCGTCCCGCGTCCCCGGCCGTCCTTGGCCGCTGCAAGAGGCGCCTGTGTATCGGCCAGCAGCGCACGATAGACCTTCTCGCGCGCGAGGACAGCAAGCAAGTCCTTCAGTCCATCGAAGCCGAGGTCTCGCGCAAAGCCTGCGACGTCGTCCGGCGCGCCGCGCCCCAGGCAGTCCTCAAAATACCAATCCAGCAGAGACTGGGACGAGAGCGCAGAAGGGGCATCCTCGGTCTCAAAAGTCTGTTTCAGCCGCTCTTCCTTGTCGCGGGCGCGCTCGGCGAGCGCCCGGTAGCGATCCTCGCTACGCAGGACGTCGAGAAGGGCGGCGTCCAGGTCTCGGCCCGCCGCGTCCCGGCTTTGGTCCAGCGCCACCTCGAAATCGAGAAGCCGGTTGAGACCGGCGCGGTCAAGGTCGCAGGCCGCAGCCCAGCGATCCAGGGCCTCACGCGACAACAGTCCATGCCGGCGCCGCAGCCGGTCCAGCGCTTTGCGGCGCGCAGCGGCATCGGCCACGGGCAGAGGGTCCTCGGCATACAACCGCAGGCGCAGGAGCGCCGTCATCCGCAGCGAGTCATAGAGCTGCGGATCAAGCCGCAGTTCGTCGATCACCTTTCGCTCCGCCGCGCTGAGGAGGGGTGCCGCTCCCTCGGACTGTTCCACGAACTGCGCCCAAAGGGTCGTTCGTTCAAAAACAAATCCACGCTCCGTCTCGCGGCGATCCGCGCCCCCTTCGGTCAGGTGCTGCAGCAAAGCCCGGGCGTCTTCGCGTTTCTGATCGACGCGGCCCGTTTCCAGCCAGTCCAGGAGGGCAGAACTCTCGGCCCGCTCAAGACCCAGTTCGGCCATCACAGCAGACAGCGACGCAAAGCTGCGCTCCCGGAAGAAGCGCTGCTTGTAGGCCGCAACCAGACGGTCGCGCAGGCCGGCATCGATGACACCCTGCTGCGCCGCCGCGGCAAAGCTTGCGCGCAGATCGACCATGGCGTCCGAGAGCGCCGGATAGCCCAGCTCAGGCGGGCCGTGCACGACGGCAACCTCGTCGTCGTCTTCAAAGGCTTCGTCCTCGAAGGGTGTAAAGACGCCGTCGCGAAACCCTTCGTAGATCCTGCCGATGCCGACCATACCGAAGGGCTCCAGCTCGGCGGCGCGCAGGGCCCCCATACTGGCCGCGCCGAAGACAGGAATGCCCTGGTCCAGGGCCCAGAGAATCTCCTTGTGCCAGACCGAGGGCACCTCCTGGAAGTACCCGTCGATGATGGCGATGGCGGCGGGCCGGCTCTCCTGCACAAGACGATAGACATCGCCCTGGCGCACCGGCGGGCGATAGTCCGCCCGCAGCAGGCCGGCGGCCTCCTCGCGCGGCAGGCTGGGGCCGAGAAAGACAGTGACGGTCATGCGCCCGCCCTCTCGGAGGGCAGGCTGAGCCCACGCGCCCGGGCGCGGCGGCCGGGGCGATAGTCGCTGCCCTCGCCCTGGTAGGCGCCTTCCAGTCCGGAGGCTACGGCGCGCACCACCGGAATACCGATTTCAGGCTTGGTCAGGTCGACCGCGGCGACCTCCTCGACGCCGACCGCCGCCAGGCACCTCAGCACCGCCGAAAGGTCGCCGGCAATGTCCGCGCCGCTCAGGCTTGGGACATCGCCATAGCTGCGCTGCGGCGGGTCCGCCAGCCAGAGGCGCGCAGTGCGGTTGCGCGCCAGCTTGGCGGCGCTGTCGTAGGATTCGGGCACGTAGTCGTCGCGCGACCCGGCGATGCGGGTGGTGCGCGACTGCGCCGCCTCGGTCAGGGCGCGCAGCAGAGCGACCTCGCGGTCCGGATGGCAGCCGGCCCCCAGCTCCGCCTCGACGCTGTGGTCGCTGGGCTCCGCCACCGCACAGCAGAAGACCGGCACGCCGACGTCGGAGGTGACATCCCAAAGGCCGACCGAAAGTCCGGCCTGCCCATAGTGGTCCAGGAGCGAACGGGCAGCCGGGCTGTCCACCGTCCCGGCATCCATCTTGCTGGCGGCACGGACCGCATCACCGCCGAGCCTCCAGAGGCTGAGCGCGTCCCTTTCGATCAGTTCGCAGACTGCGTGGAGCGCCGCCTCTTCGAAGGTGTTGCCGGAGGCCAGGCCGTTGGTGTCGGCGGGAAAGACGTAGCTGCCCGGCGGCTGCGGCAGGGTGAAGTTGGTCGAGACCAGTTCCAGCGGCACCCAGAGGGGCTCGCCGCGATCGCCCGATGTGCAATGGCGCGGGTCGAGGTGCCTGGCCTCGATCCAGAGGATCGGCTGTTCGGGATGAAACTCGCCCAGGCACGACCGCGGCAACCCGGAAACCTCGATGACCCTCTCCGAGACTGCCAGCTCGTTGAAAGACAGCATCCGCAGAGGCATTGCGATGCGTTCGGCATGAAAGGTCTCGGCCGACTCCATAAAGGCCGAGACCTTGGCTTCCTGCACCGTCAGCCCCTTGCCCTGCGACACGGCGATGGAGCGCGACAGGGGACGGCAGGCCATGAAGACGGGAATACCGATGCTGTCCAGTCCGGTCACGTTGGCGAGGCGCGTGATTCCCATCTGCCCGGCAAAGGGCAGCACCCGGGCCAGCGTGTCTTCCGGCCGGCGGCTGCGATGGGTGCCGCCGCGGTAGACCTTCGCGGAGCCCGGCGGCGCCGCAGCCGGCGGCACGGCGCCGCCGGAATCGCCAGAGATCTGCTCTCGTCGCGCGGCTTCGGTCATCGCTCCTATCCGCTTCTGCGGCCCCGCGCGGTGGAAAGGATGGCCGTCGCCGCGGCGTAGTCCGCCGTGCCCGCCATGGTCTCGAGCCCGACGAGGCGTGGCTCCAAGGTCTTGCGCGCTTCTTCGCTGTAACCCTGCACGCGCAGCAGCCCGGCCAGGCTGGTCGCGGCGCGCAGCGCCAGGGTCCTGGCGCCCTGGTCGCTGGCCAGGTCCAGGGCACTGTGATAGGCGGCGATGGCCGGTTCCGGATCATGCGGCATGCGCAGCTGCAGCAGATAGCCGATGCGCCGGCGCAGCTCCGGCAGCCAGATCCGCAGCCCGAGGGATTCGAACTCCGCCTGCGCCGCCGTGCATTCTTCCAGGGCTTCGTCGATGCGGCCGTTCAGAGCCAGAACCTCGGCAAACATGTCATAATAGACGGGGAAGTCCTCCTGCGTGCCGATATCCTTCTGGCGCTCCAAACCTTCGCGGATCTCGCCCAGGCCCTTGGAGAGATTGCCGAGGCGCGAGTGCGCCCAGCCTGCAAAGACCAGCGCCTTGGCCCGGTCGTCCTTGAAGCCGTGCTCGTCGGCAAAGGCGATCAGTTCGTCGGCAATGCGCAGAACCTCCACCGGATCACGCTGATAGAGCCGATGCATGATGGTGATGTACTTGTAGTGGCTCCAGCTGCCGCCGTGGTCGAGGTTTTCCAGCCAGGCCCTGGCCTGGCGCTCGTACTCCATGGCCTCGTTGGGCCGGCCCATAAGCCAGTAGACCAGCAGACTCTCGCCAAGACCGCAGACCTTGGCATCGTGATTGCCGTAGAGCGTGGCATGGGCGCGGTAATCGCCCTTGTCGTAGAGGGCGAGGCCCGCGTCGATGTGCTCCATGCAGCCATGGAGGTCGCCGCGGTTGAAGTGCGACGCCCATTGGCAGTGGTGGGCCTGGAGCAGCAGCTCCTCGTCGCTGCGGCCCCGGGCGCGGACCAGCAGTTCGTCGGCGCGCTGGCCCATCTCGTTGAAATCGCGCGAGCGGCGCCACCATCCCCAATAGACCGGGAAGTGATCGCGGGACTCGGGCAGGCTGCGGCAGAGCTCGTAGCCCTCGCCGTAGATCTGCTCGACCTCCGTCGAACCCGGGCCGTGCAATGCGATCAGGGCCGGACCCAGGCGGATCAGGATCTGCAGGCGCAGTCCCTTGTACTCCTTGCTGTCGGGCAGCTCGTCCAGCGCCTCCAGGCCGCGGCGCAGATGGTGGACCGCTTCGACCAGCGCCGACTGGGCGAGGCTCAGGCGGCCGGCCTGCAGCCACAGCCGCGCGGCTTCGTCATAAAGGCCCGCCGCGCTGACGTGGTGAGCCACCAGGTCCGGCCGCTCGTCTTCGATCCGGGGACGCAGCTTGCGCAGACCCTGCGCGGTTTCGGCATGCAGGCGCTGACGCTCCTCGCGCAGCAGCGAAGCATAGGCGGCTTCCTGGACCAGGCCGTGCTTGAAGATAAAGGTCTCCTTCCCGCGCTGGTCGACATCGCGGTGGATCAGGCCGGCATCGGACAGAGCGATCAGGGCGTTGTCCAGGTGGTCCGGATCGAAGCCGCCCACCGTCGAGATCAGATCGCGCGAGAAGGAGCGCCCGAGCACCGCCCCGACCCGGGCGACGGTCTTGGCAGCCCCCACACGGTCGAGCCGCTCCATCAGCGAATCATGCAGGGAGATGGGCACGCGGGCGGCTTCGTCGCGGCGGCGGTTCTTGCCCTTCGCGGCCCGCTCGAAATCGAGTTCGATGACCGACTTGGTCAACTCCTCGACGAACAGGGGAATGCCGTCGGCCTTCTCGGCAATCTCGCCGACAATGGCTTTGGACAGGGCGGTGCCCTGGGCGAGGCTGGCGATCAGCGCCTGGGTGTCCTTTGCCGGCAGGCGCCCCAGTTCCAGATGGTTTACGTGGGCAAGGGAGCCCCAGGGGGCGTAGAAATCCGTCCGGCAGGTGATCAGCACCTGGGCGCGCTTGTCGGCAATGGTGTTGACGACGCGGTCGAGCAGTTCGATGGAGGTCGGATCGAGCCATTGGAAGTCGTCCACCACGACCACCAGCGGCTGAACGCGCGTGAGCAGGGAGAAGTAGTCGACGATGGTGCGCAGGGTGCGCTCGCGCGCCTGCTTGGCCGCCACCTGCGACTGGGGGTTGTCGATCGACACCGGGCTCAAGAGATCGGTGAAGACCTCGACGCGCGCCTCGCGCTCAGGGCCTTCGCCCTGCACCACCGCCGAGAGCTTCTCGCGGATGACGGCGGGCCCGTCGCCATGATCGACACCGGCGATCAGGCGAAACCGCTGAATGATCGGATGCAGGGGCGAATCCTGGTTGTAGGGCGATGCCTGATAGATCTGCACCGTCGCATCCTGCTCGACCTCGCGCAGGAACTGGTGCGTCAGGCGCGACTTGCCGATCCCCGGTTCGCCGCAGATCATCAGCACCCGTCCGCGGCCCTCCTGGGCCTGGCGCCACTGGGCACGCAGCAGGTCCAGCGGCTCGCTGCGGTCCGCAAAGGAGGTCTGGGTCCAGCGCCCGAAGTTGACGTCGGCGCGGTCGCCCTTGTGCTCGCCGAGCACGCGCCAGGTGCGCACCGGTTCGGTCAGCCCCTGAAACTCCCGGCTGCCCATATCTTCGAAGTCGAAGGCATCCTGGGTCAGGCGGTAGGTCACGTCTGCGACCACGATCTCGTTGGGACCGGCGATGCCCTGGACCCGTGCTGCCAGGTTGGGCGCCACGCCGATGGCCGGCTGTTCGACGGCGGCCCCGCCGCCGATCAGGTCGCCGACGATGACCACGCCGGAGGCAACGCCGATGCGCACCGCCAGCTGCGTCTCCGCCGGCATCTCCAACTCGCCGATACCGGCGGTGATGCTGAGCGCCGCGTGCAGGGCATGGACCGGCGCGTCTTCATGCGCCATGGGATAGCCGAAGTAGGCCAGGATGCCGTCGCCGACGTAGCGCGCGATGTAGCCCTCGTGGGTGCCGATGATCGACGCGCAGTAGGTCTGATAGCGGCGCACAACCTCCAGCAGGTCTTCGGCCTCCAGGCGCTCGGACAGAACGGTCGAGCCGACGATGTCGCAGAACATGACGGTCAGGTGCCGCCGTTCGGCGGGAACCCGGTCGGCCCGGCGGGCCGCCGGCTCGGCCTTTGCCGGCTCGTGCGTGCCCAGCGCCTCGGCCGCGCGCAGCAGGCGCTTGCGCTGCCCCAGAGTCAGCCCGAGCTGGCGAAGATCGTCCTCGTTGAGATCGGGGACGATCTCCAGGTCGATATCGTTCTCTTCGAAGGTGTCGGCGAGGCCACCAAGGCCGATCGCCGTCAGCCACTGCCGGATGGCCATCGCGCCCTTTCCTCTTCCAGCCCGAAGCAGACCGGCCGCACCGCGCTGTCCGCGCGCAGGCTAACGGACGGTCCAAGCCGGGCCTGTGACCGAATTGTGGCATAGCGATGCGGTCCGGCGGGCGCAAAAACGCCGTCGGACTCTCGTCGTCTCCCCTGCAAAGCGCGCACTTTCCCCACTCTTTGCTCTCCCTCGCAGCCTCTATACTATCGCTTCGGGAAAGGCGTCGACGTGTTTTCTGTCACATTGTCGGGAACCGGGGACCGGCACGGGACCAGCACCGGGCGTCAGGGACACCCCTGCCGGGGTGGGCGGGAACGGACCCGCACCTCAGGGGGCAGCCGCCTGCAACCTGCGCGGCACCACACCGCCGATCTGCTCGGTGATCTCCTCGGCGGCCTGGACCACCTTGGCGCCAAGCTCCCCCAGACGCGTTTCGGTCACCCGCACGCTGGGTCCGGAGATCGAGATCCCGGCAATGACCTCGCCGTGTTCGTTGTGGATGGTCGCCGCCACGCAGCGCATGCCGATGGTATGCTCTTCGTCGTCAACACCCCAGCCGCGCTGGCGGATCTGCTGAAGCTGCGCGCGCAGGGCCGCCGGTTCGACGATGGTCCGGTCGGTAAAGCGCTGCATCCCCTTCCTGTGGAGGAAATCGCGCAGCGCGTCCTCGCCCATCTCCGCCAGCATCGCCTTGCCGATAGCCGATGAGTGCATGGGCGCCCGGCGCCCGGGGCGGAAAAAGGCGCGCATCGGCGCATGGCTTTCGAACTGCGTCACGTAGACCAGTTCGCCCTTGTCCTCGACCGCCAGATTGATGGTTTCGCCGACGTCCTCCATGAGGCGCCGCATCACCGGACGGCCGAGGGAAACGATCTTGCGCGACCGCAGGAAGGCGTTGCCCACGTTGAAGGCACCGACGCCGACCACCCAGACGCCGTACTCCTCGTCGAAGTCGGCAAAGCGGCGCTGCTGCAAGGTGGTCAGCAGCCGATGGGTCGTCGAAGGGGCGAGCCCGACCGACTGGGACAGATCGGTCAGGCTCATGCCGTCGGCCTCCGCCAGGCGCTCGAGGATCGAAATCGCGCGGTCTAGCGACTGGACCTGGCCGCCCTGGGCTGCCGTTTTCTGGGCTGCCCGCTTCTGGGCCGCCGGCTTCTGGCCTGGAGGCCTTGTCTGCTCGCGCGTGCGCGACGCCGCTCTCGCCATCACCAAACACTCCATCTACTGGAACCTTGGGGCCACTGGAACCTTGGGGCCACTGGAACCTTGGGGCCACTGGAACCTTGGGGCCGAAGCCCTGCGGGACCGGAGATCCCGGGGCGCAGCATAGGGGGCCGCCCTCCGGGATGTAAGCCGGAAAAAGCTCCCGGACATGGGTTTTCGGTATGGCGTTCCAAACATCACCGCCACAGAGATCGCTCTAATATGTTGTTTCAAAACAAATATACATCAGTATTTCCACGATACGGAATAATTTTCCATTTTAATTGACATTGGCATACCAGGCATTATTTTCTGGTCGGAAGGTTCACCAAGAAGCCTGGCCACCACCTGAACGAGGGAGTCCGCTATGCCCAAGATGACCGCCGCCGAAGCCGCCGTGCGCGTGATGGAGAAGGAGGGCGTGACCGCCGCCTTCGGCGTTCCCGGCGCCGCCATCAATCCGCTCTATGCAGCGCTGAGGAAGCGCCAGAGCATCGATCACGTCCTGGCGCGCCATGTAGAAGGCGCCTCCCACATGGCCGAGGGCTACACCCGGGCCGAGGCCGGCAACATCGGCGTGTGCATCGGTACCTCGGGGCCGGCGGGCACGGACATGATCACCGGGCTTTACTCCGCCTCCGCCGATTCGATCCCGATCCTCTGCATCACCGGCCAGGCGCCGCGCGCGAGGATGAACAAGGAGGACTTTCAGGCCGTCGATATCGAATCGATCGCCAAACCGGTCACCAAGTGGGCGGTCACGGTGCAGGAACCCGCCCTGGTGCCGCGCGCATTCCAGCAGGCCTTCCACCTGATGCGCTCTGCCCGGCCGGGCCCGGTCCTCATCGATCTGCCGCTGGACGTGCAGCTTGCGGAGATCGAGTTCGACGACGAAACCTACGAGCCGCTGCCGGTCTACAAGCCCGCCGCCACCCGGGCCCAGGTCGAAAAGGCGCTCACCATGCTGAACGAAGCGGAGAAACCGCTGATCGTGGCCGGCGGCGGGGTGATCAACGCCGATGCTTCCGACCTGCTGGTCGAGTTCGCCGAGGTCATCGGGGTACCGGTGATTCCCACCCTCATGGGCTGGGGCGCGATTGCCGACGACCATCCGCTGATGGCCGGTATGGTGGGCCTGCAGACGAGCCACCGCTACGGCAACGCCACCTTCCTGCAGTCCGACTTCGTGCTCGGCATCGGCAACCGCTGGGCCAACCGCCACACCGGCTCCATCGACGTCTACACCAAGGGCCGGACCTTCGTGCATGTGGACATCGAGCCGACCCAGATCGGCCGTGTCTTCATGCCGGACTACGGCATCGTCTCCGACGCCAAGGCGGCCCTGGCGCTCTTTGTCGAGGTCGCCAGGGAATGGCGGGCCGCCGGCAGGCTGAAGGACCGCTCGGCCTGGGCTGGGGAGTGTGAGCACCGCAAGACCCACATGCTGCGCAAGACCCACTTCGATACGGTCCCCTTGAAGCCGCAGCGGGTCTATCAGGAAGTGAACGAAGTCTTCGGGCGCGACACCTGCTACGTCACCACCATCGGCCTGTCGCAGATCGCCGCCGCCCAGTTCCTCCACGTCTATAATCCGCGCAACTGGATCAACTGCGGCCAGGCCGGCCCGCTGGGCTGGACCATGCCGGCGGCGCTGGGCGTGCGCAAAGCCTGTCCGGAGCGCGAGATCGTCGCCATCTCCGGCGACTACGACTTCCAGTTCATGATCGAGGAACTGGCCGTCGGCGCCCAGTTCAAGCTGCCCTACATCCACGTCGTGGTGAACAACTCCTACCTCGGCCTGATCCGCCAGGCACAGCGCGGTTTCGACATGGACTACAACGTCCAGCTCTCCTTCGAAAACGTGAACAACCCGGAGCTGGGGGATTACGGCGTCGATCACGTCGCGGTGGCGGAGGGCCTGGGCTGCAAGGCGATCCGGGTGAAAAGCCCCAACGAATTCAAAGAAGCCTTCGACAAGGCCCATCAATTGATGGATGAATACCAGGTGCCGGTGGTGGTCGAGTTCATTCTGGAGCGGGTCACCAACGTCTCCATGGGCACGGAATTGGACGCGGTGAACGAGTTCGAGGAGATTCTCTGCCTCGATCCCTCGCTCGGAACCGACGGCGTGCCGACCACGCGGGAGAATGCCGGCATCGATGAGGACATCGACGTGCTGGAGCCGGCCGAATAGGCGCATCAAGACGCATCGGCCCAGGCCCCGGGGCCGGACGTATTTCAGGAGGACCCAAGGAATGCCCAAGTTTGCCGCCAACCTTTCGATGCTCTACGGCGAGCACGACTTCCTCGACCGCTTCGCCGCGGCCGCCAAGGATGGCTTTCAAGGCGTGGAGTATCTCTTTCCCTATGCTTTCGAGAAGGATGCCCTGGCCGAGGCACTGAGCCGCAACGGCCTGACCCAGGTGCTGCACAACATGCCGGGCGGCGACTGGGACGCCGGCGAGCGCGGGCTGGCCTGCCTGCCGGACCGGGTCGGCGAATTCCAGGAAGGCGTCGGCACGGCCATCGACTATGCCAAGACGCTGGGCTGCAGCCAGTTGCACGTCATGGCCGGTATCCGCCCCGACGGCGTCGATGGAGACAAGGTGGCGGAAACCTATGTCGAGAACCTGCGCTTCGCCGCCGCCAAGACCCAGGAAGCCGGCATCGCCCTGCTGATCGAGGCGATCAATACCATCGACATTCCCGGCTTCTACCTCTCCACCTCGGCCCAGGCCTTCGCGGTGATGGAGACCGTCGGCTCGGACAACCTCTTCTTCCAGTACGACATTTATCACATGCAGATCATGGAAGGCGATCTGGCGCGGACCATCGAGACCAACCTGGCGAAGATCGCCCACATGCAGCTGGCCGACAATCCGGGCCGCCACGAGCCGGGCACGGGCGAGATCAACTATCCCTTCCTCTTCGACGCCATCGACCGGATGGGCTACAAAGGCTGGATCGGCTGCGAGTACAAGCCCAAAGCCGGCACCTCGGAGGGCCTCGGCTGGCTGAAACCCCACCTCGCCGCCAGCGCCGCGGCGGAATAAGCCGCGCACCGCGCAGAGCGCGGAAGAACGACACAGAGCGCAGACCAACGCAGATCAAGGAACGGAAACGTCATGGCAAAGATCGGATTCATCGGCCTCGGCATCATGGGCGCGCCCATGGTCGGCCACCTGCTGGACGGCGGGCACGAGGTCACCAGCACGGTGCACCGCACGCCCGCGCCTGACGAACTGACGGGCAAGGGCCTGAAGCTCGTCGAGACCGCCAAGGCGGTCGCCGAGGCCAGCGACATCGTCATCACCATGGTGCCGGACACGCCTCAGGTGGAGGCCGTGCTGTTCGGCGAGAACGGCGTGGCCGAGGGGCTTTCCAGCGGCAAGCTGGTGATCGACATGAGCTCGATCTCGCCCATCGAGACCAAGGTCTTCGCGGCGAAGATCAACGCGCTCGGCTGTGATTATCTGGACGCCCCGGTCTCCGGCGGCGAGGTCGGCGCCAAGGGCGCGTCGCTGACCATCATGGTCGGCGGCACGGAAGCCGCCTTCGAGACCGCGAAGCCGATCTTCGAGCTGATGGGCAAGAACATCACCCTGGTCGGCGGCAACGGCGTGGGCCAGACCACCAAGGTGGCCAACCAGATCGTCGTCGCGCTGACCATCGAGGCCGTCGGCGAGGCCCTGGTCTTCGCCTCCAAGGCCGGTGCCGATCCGGCCAAGGTGCGCCAGGCCCTGATGGGCGGCCTTGCCACCTCGCGCATCCTGGAGATCCACGGCGAGCGCATGATCAAGCGCACCTTCGACCCCGGCTTCCGCATCGAGCTGCACCAGAAGGACCTGAACCTCGCCCTGCAGGGCGCCAAGGCGCTGGGCGTCAGCCTGCCCAACACGGCGACCGCGCAGGAGCTGTTCAACGCCTGCGCCGCCAACGGCGGGGCCGGCTGGGACCACTCCGCCATGGTGCGCGCGCTGGAGCTGATGGCCGCCCACCCGGTGGCCGAAGACGAGACCGCCTCCGCGGCAGCGGAATAGGCCCTGAGTAGGCTCAAAAGCCAAACGACGCGAAGGCCCGCCGGTGAGATCCGGCGGGCCTTTTCTTTTCCGTCGGCACGCTTGGTCGTTTCTAGGCTTGATCCTTCGAATAGATCTCTACGCGAAGGCCGTCCGGGTCGCTGATGGCAAGGTCGGTCGTGCCCATGCGCTTCTGAGCAGCCGATAACGCGCTGCCGGCGAAGTCGACGCCGATATGCTCAACACCTATCGGCCGGTCAGGGTTGTAGAAGATCGAGAAGTGCACGGCCGGCTCTTCGAGCAGCCAATCAATCTGATCCTCTGTCTCGATCGAGGGCTCCCGGCCGAAGAGCCGGGCGTAGAACGCGCGCGCTTTCTGCAGGGAGGTCACGCCAACCGCCACATGCATCCGGCTCGCTCTGCTCATCTGTCTCGCTCCAAGTTCGGTTGTTTCACGCTCGATGTTGTGGATTTGCTATTCATATGTCTAACGAATAATATGAATAGAATTCATTCGATAGGCTCATGGGTTTTCATGCGACCCACCTTGGAAATCGACCTTTTGCGCACCTTCGTTGCGGTGGCGGATACCGGGAGCTTTACCCAGGCGGGCCGTGAGGTTCTGCGCTCGCAATCTGCCGTCAGCCTGCAGATGAAAAAGCTGGAGACAGCGCTCGGCCGGGCCTTGTACCGGCCAGATGGCAGAGCGATCGCGCTGACGGAGGACGGTCGAGCACTGGTATCGCATGCGCGCCGCATTCTTCGCGCTCACCAGGATGCGCTGTCGGATTTTGCGGAACGCGAGGCAGGAGGAACGGTGCGCCTGGGCACTCCCGACGACTATGCGGGCGCCTTTCTGCCGCTGCTCCTGTCGCGTTTTGCCGCTGTGTATCCGCAGATCCGCGTTGACGTGCGCTGCGAGCCGAGCCCCGCGCTGCAGAAGTTGCTGAAGGACGGCGCGCTCGATCTGTCGATCCTTTCAAGCGAAGCCGGAAGCGAGGAAGGGCCCATCCTGCGACGGGAGCCGGTGGTCTGGATCACGTCTCGGGACAGCTCTCCGCATAACGAAGATCCGGCTCCTCTGGCGCTGTTCAGCCCGCCCTGCATTTTCCATGACTGGGCCGTGCAGGCGATGGGCAGGGTCGGGCGGCGGCACCGGATCGCCTATACGAGTTCGAACCTTTCGGCACTGCATGCTGCGATCGCTTCGGGACTTGCCGTGGGAGCCATGGCGAAAAGCTCCTGCTTGAAAGACTTCCGCGTCCTCCGGCCCGATGACGGCTTCCCCTTGCTGCCGGACGTCAGCATCACACTGGCCAAGTCGGACCGGCCGGGAACCGATGCGAGCAAGCGCCTGACAGACCACATCCTCAGAAGCTTCGAAACCGACGAAGAGTCGGGCCGCACCTACTTTGGTTTGTAGCCCCCTGGGTCTTCCGGTGACTGAAGCAGCGTCCCTTCATACTTTGGAAGATCGTCCTCGATCTGAAGCCAGGGAAGCCTGCTCTCGTAATTGACGTGGAACGTCGGCTGGAAATCGTCGGGGTCTTCCAGGGACGCGGCGTAAAGATGCATCCCGCCCGGGTAATGATCGGCTTCAAATCCCATCGGGGAGCCGCAGGTCCCGCAGAAATGCCGCCTGACGCCTTTGGAGCTTTCCAGGGTTTTCGGCGCCTCTCCCAACCACTTGAAGTTCGCGACAGGTACCCCGAGCCATGCGACCACAGGCGCGGCACAATTGCGGCGGCAATCGTCGCAGTGACAGTAGCAGGCCCACGTCACGTCGCCCTTGAATTCCCACCGTGTGCTTCCGCAAAGGCAACGGCCACGCTTTGTCATGCCGGTCCCCAGATGTTTTCGCAAATCAGGCGGCGCAGGTCCCTATCCTCGGCGCACTCGTCGATGGGCAGGCCCTTTGCCTTCGTAGCCCAATTCTCTGGGGCTGGCGAGCGCAGGATCAGGCGCGCCCCCGATCCGGGCTTCCGCATCGAGCTGCACCAGAAGGACCGGAGCCCCGCCCCGCAGGGCACCCAGCGTCAGCCTGCCCAACACGGCCACCGCGCAGGAGCTGTTCAACACCTGCGCCGCCAATAGCGCAGGCGTGCATTTGGGATCGGAATGTCGCGGAATTGACAAGCCATGCGGGCGTCGTAGTCTCTCCGTTGCGTCCCTAGACAAGAACCATAAGGGATCGGGAGGAAATCGGGATGAAGACGCTGCACCTGCTCGCGGTCTGCGCAGCCCTCGTTCTCATTGTGTCCGAAGCACCGGGCCAGGACGCCGCGACCGGCGAGGCACGCTATGCGGAGACCTGTATCAACTGCCACGGCAAGGCCGGAAAGGGCATGGCGAGTTTCCCGTCGATTGTCGGCAGGGATGCCGACTACATCGCAGACCGGCTGATGCAGTATCGCGCCCGGGAAATGGTGGGGCCCAACTCCGCCATCATGATGTCCTGGGCCGAAAAGCTGTCCGATGAAGAAATCGCCGACCTTGCCGCCTACATTTCGGCGACCTTCCAGTAATCCAGACTCTGATGCGAGTTGCACCGGCGATACTGCCGCTGTCTGATCCGCCAGCGCAGGGAGACAGCAAATGCATCGCATGATTCTCCGCGCCGTCGCTGCCGGCATCGTCGTCGCAGGCGCATTCGCCCTGAACGCCTGGGCCGCAGACCATTCTTCAAAGGCCGATGACACAGCCGCCGGGCTCGGTATCGCCGCGCCCGAGGACGGCGGCCCGCGGCGCTGGCAGGTGACGGCCGACGACGGGGCGGAGCTGCGCGCCTCGCCCGCGTCGGATGCGCCCGCCATCGGCGTGCTTGCCGACGGCGCAATTCTGGCCAATCTCGGCTGCACGCCTGCCGGAAGCCAGGTCTGGTGCAAGGTCCGACCCCTTCACGGCCGGACCCGCGGCTATGTCGCGGCTGAGTTCCTCCGCCCGGCGCGCGGGCCGGACGGCAGCGTGCCGATGGGCGCCGACGACAGCGCAGAACGTGCGGGCCGCGGCGATTTCGATGCCAGCGGAACGCTCTCCTGCGCGCAGGTCCGCGGTCAGCCGATGGGTCACTGCGCATTCGGTGTCGCGCGCGGCACCAGCGGCGATGCGACGCTTGTGGTGACGTTCTCCAACGGCTTCAAGCGCACATTGTTCTTCGCGCATGGCCGCTTCATCTCAGCCAACGCCACGATGTCCGGCAACGGCTTCGACACCGACTGGCGGATCGAGGACGGCCGCCACCTCATCCGGGTCGACGGCCAACGCTACGCGTTATCGGACGCCGTGGTTTTCGGCGACTAAGCAGGATCGGACGACACCAACCCGCCGGCCACCTGATTGCGCAAGTGCCTGGGTTGCAGTTCTGGACCGCGATGTCGCGCCGAGGAAAGCAGTTGAAGTGATTTCCGTCTGGGCTACGATCTTCTCACTCTGACTAAACAGAGTAACAAACATAAAAAACTACGGGAGGATCTAAAATGAGACGCAATCTGACTCTCTGGTCCCTCAGCGCGATCGTGGCCTCTGCCATGTCTTATACGCCAGCTCTTGCGGACGCACATGGCAGCCCCCCCAGCCTTACGCACACAACGGTTCTGTCCGGGCTGGAAAGCCCCTGGGATATGGCCTTCCTCGGGGATGGGACCATGTTCTTTACCGAGAAGTGTCTCGGCCTTTCGGTGCGGCTCCCCTCCGGCGATGTCAAAGCCCTCTTGGGCATGACCGGGGCCGAGGGCTATCAGAGCACGGCGGACGACCTGTTCTGTGAGGGCCAGGCCGGTATGCAGGGCGTAGCCGTCGATCCGGACTTTGACGACAACCGCTTCATCTACGTCTATTCGACCTCGAGCAAGATGGCGCCGGGCAGCAATCGTCTCATGCGCCTGACGGTGAGCGACGATTTCAGCGCGGTATCGGACCGCACCGACATCATCGAGGACGTCCCCTACAAGCCGGAGGCCACCGATCATCCCTTCGGCGGCCCGGGCGCGCACAACGGGGGCCGCGTCCGTTTCGGCCCGGATGGGCATCTCTACCTGACCACCGGCGACACCCATAACGGCGCGGTTCCGCAATCGCCGACGCTGCTCGGCGGCAAGGTGCTGCGCGTCGACCGGGACGGCAACGCGGTGGCGGACAACAGCCCGCCGGCGGGCTTCGACCCCCGCATCTTTACCTACGGCCACCGCAACGTGCAGGGCATCGCCTTCCGGCCCAGTGACGGCCAGCCGGTCGTCGCCGAGCACGGCCCCTGGCATTCCGACGAGATCACCGTGCTGGTGAACGGCGGCAACGGCGGATGGGACCCGCGCCCCAACATGGCCGGCCGTGGCGACTGCCCCGTGAACTATTGCGGCTACATGCCCAACCAGATGGAGGGCATGGATCCGGCGGAACGGGTGAAGTTCATGCCGATGACCGACACCGCGACCTACCCCGACGCGATGCCGCCGGCCTGGACCAACAACGGCCTCTCGCAGGGCACCTCCTCAGCCGCGTTCTTGAGCGGCGATCAGTGGGGCGCCTGGAACGGCCGTCTGGCCGTCGGGATCATGGGAATCGGCTTCGGCGGAACCCCGGTCGGCATGCGCATCGACATCATCGACCTCGCAGACGATGGCAAGTCCGTCGACAGCGTCATGACCATGTCCCTGCCCATGGCCGCCGGCCGCTTCCGGTCGGTCGTTCAGGGGCCTGACGGCAGTCTCTATACCGCTGTCGATCAAGGCGACATCTACAAGCTCACGCCGAACTGAGCCGGTCTCAGCCGCGCCGTCCCTCGACGGCGCGGCTGCCCCCTCAACGACCGGACTTCGGGGCCACTCACAAGCATCCTGGTTTTCGCCCCGATCAGTCCCCTATTTCCGCGCTTCCTCGATCTCCTCGAGCGTGCGGCCGGGGCGGTGGCGGTAGGCGGGCATCGACCAGTTATAGGTGATGGCGAGGCCGCGCACGGTGAAGGTGACGAGAACGCCGGCCATGCCGGCGAGCAGCGCCGGCAGCGCCAGTTCGGCCAGAACGACGTAGGTGCAGGCGCCGAGCCCCGAGGCGGTCACGTAAATCTCGCGCCTCAGAATGACCGAGGGCTCGTTGCCGACGAGGTCGCGCACGATCCCGCCGACGGTGCCGGTGACCACACCCATGGCCACCGCGACCAGCGCACCGGTGCCGTTGTCCAGGCCCTTGGCGGTGCCGGCCACGGTCACCAGGGCGAGGCCCAGGGCATCGAACCACAACACCACCCGGTAGCGGGATTCCACCAGATGCGCGGTGAAATGCACGACCACCGCCGTAACCAGACAGGCGATGACGTGATGCGGCGCCACCATCCAGAACACCGGCACATCCAGCAGCAGGTCGCGGACCGTGCCACCGCCGACACCGGTGAGCACGGCGAGCCACATGAAACCGACGATGTCCAGGCTCTTGCGCGAGGCCACCAGGGCGCCCGAGACGGCGAAGACGATCACCGCCAGGATGTCGATGGTCAGCACCAGTTGCGGCGGCGCTTCGATTTCCAGCATGTTCAACCTGCCTTCCGCGGTCTTGATCCATTGTTGTTCCGCTGCACGGAACCGTCCCCATGCTAGTCGAAGACCGTAAAGGGGAGCCACAGGGCCCGAGCCACCCGTCTGGGCCCCTGTGCTGCAGCATGTTCAGAGAAAGGGTCTAGCCGCCGGGTGCGCGGAAGCGGTCGCGGGGAACCTCGGCGATCGCCGTGATCTCGACCATCAGGTCGGGATCGTAGAGCCGCGAAACCTCCACCGTGGTGGTCACGGGATAAGGCTCGGCAAAGAACGTTTGCCGGATCGCTCCGGAGGCCATGAAGGCCTCGATGTCGGTTACGTACTGGGTCAGCGAGACGATGTCCGCCATAGTCCCGCCGACGTGGGCCAGCACGGCCTGGATGTTCTCCAGGACCTGACGCAGCTGCGCCGGCATATCGCCCCTGCCCACGACCTTGCCCTCGGGGTCGAGCGCGACCTGGCCCTTCAGGTAGACGGTCTGCCCCTGGCCCTGGACCACCCCCATGGAAAAGGCGCCAAACGGCGCCCAGACCCCGGGCGGGTTGAAGCTTTTCGCCATCGCTCTGCCGATCTGTTCGGTGTGGTCGGGACGCGTCCCTGATACCACGACTATGCCCAACCCGCGGCAGTGGCGACAACCACTCAGGCGGACCGTCGTGTCTTGCGCCGGCACGCCGGTTCGCCGCGGTTGGCAGAGCGCCGCGCGGTGGCTATCAAGGGCCCTCTGGAGATCTTCCGCGAGAGCCCCGAAAGCATGATCCTGACCTTTGCTGTTGCCGGCTACCGCTCGCTGCGCGAGCTGATCCTGCCCTTGGAGCGGCTCAACATCGTCACCGGCGCGAACGGCAGCGGCAAATCCAGCTTCTACCGCGCGCTCCGGCTGCTCGCCGACTCCGCCCAGGGGCGCGTCGTCAGCGCACTGGCGGCCGAGGGCGGCCTGGAGTCGACGCTCTGGGCCGGCCCGGAGCGCTTCTCCCGCGCCATGAAGACCGGGGAAACACCGGTCCAGGGCACCCTGCGGCGCGAGCGGGTCAGCCTGAAGCTCGGCTTCGCCGCAGAAGACTACGGCTACGCTATCGATCTCGGCCTGCCCGTCAGCAGCGGCCATTTTCACGACAGCCAACAGACCATGCCGTCTCTGTTCGCCCGGGATCCGGAAATCAAGGCGGAAGCCGTATGGGCCGGCGAAACGCTGCGGCGCAGCAACGTCATCGCCACGCGCAACGGCCCGACCGTCAAAATCCTCGACGACCAGGGCCGGCGCCAGTCCGTGATCAGCGACCTGGCGTCTTTCGACAGCATGATGACCCATGCCGCCGACCCGCGCGGCGCCCCAGAGCTGCTGATGCTGCGCGACCGCATGCGCGGCTGGCGCTTCTACGACCACTTTCGCAGCGACGCCGAGGCACCGGCCCGCCGCCCCCAGGTCGGCACCCGCACCGCCGTGCTCGCCTCCGACGGTGCCGATCTTGCCGCCGCCTTGCAGACCATCCGGGAAATCGGCGACACGGCGGCGCTTCACGACGCGATAGAAGACGCTTTTCCCGGCAGCCGCATCGACATTACCGTGAAAGACGGCCTCTTCGAGGCCGTCATGACACAGCATGGCCTGCTGCGGCCGCTGCGCAGCGTCGAACTATCTGACGGCACCCTGCGCTATGTGCTGCTGATTGCCGCCCTGCTGACGCCCCGTCCACCGTCGCTGCTGGTCCTCAACGAACCGGAAACCAGCCTGCATCCGGACCTACTGGCCCCGTTGGCCCGCCTCATCGGCGCGGCGTCGCGACGCAGCCAGGTTATCGTCGTGTCACACGCGCAGCCTCTGGTCGCGGCTCTTGCGGAGGCACCGGACAGCGCAGTCCTGTGCCTGGAAAAAGACTTGGGGGAAACACTGGTGCCTGAGACCGAAGCGCCGCCCTGGTGCTGGCCAAAGCGATAACCAGACGATTCAGCCGTTCCACTCAGCGATGAAAGGTCTCGACCGCCGAGTAGATCCTGACGCCCGTCGTCAGCCAGCAGAGCGCGCCGAAGAGCCAGGCAAACCAGGCGAAGAGATCCGGAAACAGGCAGATCGCGACAAAGAGGCCGATTGTTTCGGTACCCTCGGTCAGGCCGCCCAGATAGTAGATCGACTTCCTGCCCCGGGCGGCGGTGGTAACGCCGCGCTTGGCCGCCAGGGTGGCGAAGGCGAGAAAACTGGCGCCGGTGCCGATGAAGGAGAAGATCAGGAAAGCCGCCGCCAGAGCCTCGTCCGGCCGCCCGACAGCGAAAAAGAAGATCACGCCGGAGTAGAAGAGGAAATCCAGCACGATGTCGAGGTAGCCGCCGAGATCGCTCACCCGTCCGTGACGGGCGACCGCCCCGTCCAGCCCGTCCGACAGCCGGTTCAGCAGGATCAGGGCCAAGGCCCAGCCATAGCTTTCCAGGGCCAGCAGCGCCCAGGCGCCACAGCCGACCAGGAACCCCGCCACCGTCACCCCGTTGGCGGTGACGCCCAGGCGCGCCAAGTGCCGGCCCGCCCGGTCGAGCGGCGGATCGATGACCTTGCGAAGACGTGCGTCGAACATGCCCCCCCATAGCCGCTTCGCGGCGGTTAGGCCAGCCTGCCGGCCCGATAAGGCCGCCGAGGCCGCGAAATGGGCCACAGACTTTGCCCAAACAGGCCCGGAATAGCGGCATTCCTCCGTGGACAAGAAGGGTTGAAACGCAAAGAATAGGCGGGCTGACGGCTCGGGCTTCCGGGACAGCAAAGGGTGCGTTTATCCCGCCAAGAGGGGCGGCGCTAGGGCCAGGAGGTCCGGTTGATTTCTGAAAAACTGCCGATGGCCGTGATCGGAACGGGGCATTTCGGCACGTACCACGCCCAGAAGATCGCCGCCTCCGAGCAGGCGGAACTGGTGGCTGTCGCCGACATAGACATGGCGCGGGCCAAAGCCGTGGGCGAGACCCTCGGCGTGCCGGCAGTCTCCGACTTTCGCGAGCTCTTCGGCAGGATTGAGGCGGCCAGCGTGACCGTACCGACCCAGGCCCACTTCGAGGTCGCCCGCGAATGCCTGGAGCAGGGGATTCACGTCTTGGTGGAGAAACCCATCACCGACAGCCTGGCCACCGCCGACGCCCTGGTCGAACTGGCCAAGAGTCGCGCGTGCACCCTGCAGGTGGGCCATCTCGTGCGGTTTTCCGGAGTGGCCGAGGCCTTGCGGCGCCACGTCACGCGGCCGCTCTACATCGATTCCGTCCGCATCGCCCCCTTCAGCGGGCGCAGCACGGATGTGAACGTGGTGCTCGACCTGATGATCCATGACATCGACCTCGTCCTGTCGCTGGTCGATTCGCCGATCCTGGCGATCGATGCGGCCGGTGCGCCGGTGTTTACCGATCACGAGGACATCTGCACCGCGCGCATCAAGTTCGCAAACGGCTGCATCGCCACGATCACCGCCAGCCGGATCAGCTTCAAGACCGAGCGGCGCATGCGGATTTTCCAGCCCAGCAGCTACCTGAGCGTCAACTTCGATTCCCAGAGCCTCAGCATCGCCCGCCGCGCCGGCGACGGCGTGTCGGCAGCCGCCGTCGATATCCGCGAGGAGAGCTATGAAGAGGTCGACGCCCTGGAGCGGGAGATCGGCGCCTTCATCGCCTGCGTGCGCGAAGCGCGGCGCCCCATCGTTTCCGGCGAGGAGGGCCGCCGCGCGCTGGAGGCCGCCCTGATCGCCACCCGCGAACTGCAGGCCCATACCCGCTTCGTGATGGAGGTGAGCAGCGATCAGGGTCCTGCCCGCAAGGTCGGCAGCTAAGGATGGCCGCCGTCCCGGAACCCTCACCCCTGCCGCCGGTGCCCCTCGTCGACCTGCAAAAGCAGATGGCCGCAATCGGCGAGACGATCCAACACCGCATGGCGGCCGTGCTCAGTGGCGGCGACTTCATTCTCGGCGGCGCCGTCGGCGCGTTGGAGACACGCCTGGCAAGCTATGCCGGCGTCGGCCACGCGATCGCCGTGGCCAATGGCACCGACGCGTTGCAGATCGCGCTGATGGCCATGGGTGTGGGGCGGGGCGATGCGGTCTTCGTCCCAGCCTTCACCTTTGCCGCGACTGCCGGTGCCGTGGTCCTGGCCGGCGCCACACCGGTCTTCATCGACATCGACGACACGACCCTGACGATGGACCCGCAGCACCTGGAAGACGCTATCGAGGCGGTCCGCAAAGCAGGAAAGCTGACGCCGCGCGCGGTGGTCCCCGTCGACCTCTTCGGCCGCCCGGCAGACTATCCGGCGATCCACGCGCTCGCACAGACAGCGGGCCTGCAGGTCCTTGCCGATGCGGCACAGAGCTTCGGGGCAATGCAGGGGAGCGGTCCGGCCGCGCGGCCGGTCGGCAGCCTGGCGCCGATCACCACCGTCAGCTTCTATCCCTCAAAGCCCTTGGGCTGCTTCGGCGACGGCGGCGCGATCCTCACCGACGACCCGGCCTTGGCGCAGCACTGCCGCCGGCTTCGCGGCCATGGCTTCGACGCGTCAGGCGAAGCCCGGGAGGTGGGCATGAACAGCCGCCTCGACAGCCTGCAGGCAGCGGTTCTGCTGGCAAAGCTGGATGTCTTCGACCGCGAGCTCGAGGCACGCGCGCAGGCCGCGGCCTGGTACGAAGCGCGCCTCCGCGGCCATCTACGCACGCCCGCCGGCCCGCCGGACGGGCGCTCTGCCTGGGCTGTCTACTGCGTCCGCGCGGCCCAGCGCGACCAACTGCGCGAGGCTTTGCGCGCAGCCGGGATCGCCAGCGCGATCTACTACGCCAAGCCGCTCCACCTGCATGCAGCCTATGCCGCCTACGGGGACGGAGCCGGATCGCTGCCGGTATCCGAAAGGGCCAGCGCCGAAGCGGTGGCGCTGCCCATGCACGGTTATCTGGATGAGCCCACGGTTACGAGGGTCTGCGACACCGTGATCGGCGCACTGCAGGCCTGACGCCGCGCCTTAAGCCGGCTCCCCTTAGACAGCTTCGACGTAGCGGCCCAGCCTGACTGCAGAGGCGCCGGGGTTCAGGCGGCGGGATGGCATGATCAGAACGCAATCGTCGTAGGGCGTGGTCACCGGTTTGGCGCCGTCGTGGGCGATCACACTGCCGGCCTCCGGAATCACCTCCAGGCCTTTGTAGTCTTCGGCAAAGCTGAAGTCCTCGGTTTCGATGGTGACCGGGCCGGTCACCTCGATGAAGCGCTGCTGAGGCATCGTCACGCCGGCCAGTTCCTCTGCGGCGGCGGCCCAGTCCGGCGCCACTGTACCGGTCACCAGCAGAAACCGCAGGGCGGTGTGGATCGCCAGCGGGCCAGCCATCGCTTCCCAGTGCTGGCCGCATTCCATCAGCAGCGCGTTCTTCGGGCTGGCGGCCTCGGCGAAGCCTTCGTAGTCGCGCATGCGCTTGCCGGCGGCATGGCCGGCATCACTGACGACGATTTCCGGCAGGCCGACGTCGCGCGCCAGCTTCCGTCCCTTGGGCAACGGCCCCGCCATCATCAGCGGCGGCGTCTTGTGCTGCATGGAATGGATGTCCAGAAGAACGTCGACGCCATCCATATAGGGCCGCACGGTGCGGGCACGCCGCAACTCGACGGAGTCCCGCGACGGATCGTCCAGCGTCCCGGCTGCCCAGAGACGGTTGAAGTCCTCGTCGACGAAGCGCGAGATCGTGGGATTCGCCGGATCGAAACTGTGATAGGCCTCCACGTTCATGAAGCCGAGCGAGAGTGAGCCCTTGGCCGGCTGCACGTTGTTGCGGAACAGCCAGTCGAGCGCGATGGCCCCGCAGATCTCGTTGCCGTGAACGACAGCCGTGATCATCACGTGGGGGCCCGGCTCCGCCGCGTCGAAGCGGGTGATGTAGTCGATCCCGGTGTTGCCGGCGGCATAGGCAGAGATGTCCGGCGCTTCCAGTTCGATGGGGTAGCTGTCGGTCACGGGTTCGGGCATTGCAGGCTCCCTCTGCGGGTTTTCTCGGTTGGATGGATTATGCGGACGGATGGATGGGCCCACCCCGACGGTCAGGATGGGGCGCACGCGCTTCGCGCACCAGCGGATAAATCCCGGCCGGCAGGTGACGGTAAGGCAGGCGGCTGAGGTCGGCGGTGCCCCAGTCCGGCGTGTCGACGATGACGATGGACGCGGCCAGGGGCTCGAAGACGGCGCGGAAATGGGTTTTGGAGCGCAGCAGCAGGACGTCGAGCTCGGCAAAGTCGATGCCGAATTGCTCCAGGGCGTCGAGATCGATGGCGGAGGTGCAGACGGAAACGACCGAAACCGTATGCCGGCCGATGCGCAGCAGCGCCGCCGGACCAAG
Organism: Rhodospirillales bacterium BBD 1991-14; assembly: GCA_001657395.1. Classification (GTDB taxonomy): domain Bacteria; phylum Pseudomonadota; class Alphaproteobacteria; order Kiloniellales; family Kiloniellaceae; genus Pelagibius. The sequence continues at coordinate 393,309 of LYSY01000003.1, forward strand.
GTCGATCTGCCGCCCCCGGCGCATCGGCCCGGTTCCGGCGAACCGCTTCTCGCCTACCCAGAGGACTTCTGCCTCGACGGAGAGAGGACCGCCCGCCCGCTCCCCGGTGTTGCGGCCGAGCACCAGAGACACGCGTGCACCGACGCCGGCGGCGCCGGCTGCCTCGACCGCTGCCGGGTCCCAGAAGTAAGGACAGTGGACCGCAAGCGCCGGGGCTTCGCTCAACAAACGCCGCAGACACCAGGTCGAGTTGTTCAGCCGATCCGCATGCTCCAGCACCACAACGGGGCGGTCGGCCCGCAACGCCTGCCGTGAAGCCACCGCAATGCCGTCGCTCAGACCGTGCACCATGTCCTCGTGCAGCAGGGCGGCACGGTGGCGCCAGATCTCCGCCGCCAAGCTCTCCGCTTCGCGCTGCGCCAGGGCCTTGTCGCCGTCAGCGACCACGGCCACGGAAAAGCCGATGTCCGGGGTATCGGCATAGGCGAAGCCGCAGAAGAGCGAGGCATCGATGATGCCCGGCACCTCCTCCGGAAGCGCCAGAGACCGCGCCACGAGGTCGGAAAGCGGGGCCAGCGCCGTGGCGGTAAAGATGCTCGGCAGAACCAGAGGCACCTTCACCAGAGCCAGTTGCGGGTCGGCGCGCCCTTCCAGTTTCGCCAGCAGGCAGCGCGCGGCCCGCATCCCGGTTTCCGCCATGTCGACATGCGGCGAGAAGTGAAACCCGAAGAGCGCGTCGCAAAGTGCCGCGCTGCGGGGCGAAAGGTTGGCGTGGAGATCGAAGGCGACCATCACCGGCAGGTCCGGGCCGAGTTGTGCCCGCAAGGCCTCCAGCAGGTCGCCTTCCGGATCGGGACGCGCCGGCGTCGTCATGGCCCCGTGCAGAAACAGCAGGACGCCGTCGAGCGTGCCGGCGTCCGCCAGCCGCTGCAGAAGCTCGTCGCGAAACCGTTCGAAGGCGGCGTCGCTCGCCGGCCCCGCCGCCGAGCAGTCGCTGTGCACTAAGGGAACCGCCTGCGCGCCGCCGGCCTCAAGCCCCGCCAGAAAGCCGCCGGCCACGCTTGCGGTTCCCGACAGCGCATCGATCAGGTCACCGCCGCGCCGTGCCTCGCGCTCGAAGTCTTCGACGCCGGTTTGCTGCGGCAGGAAGGAGACAGACTCCAGCGCGAAACCGCCGACGGCGACACGCAGCCCGGTACTCATGACGGGACAGGTCTCATGACGGGACAGTACTCATGCCAGGAAAGGGCTCATGACGGCTCGCCGAGGTAGAGATCGGGCATGGTTTCGGCCAGATAGCGGCGGGTCGTGGCGATCAGCTGCTCCGCCGGGCGGGAGAAACCGCGGTCGGCCAGGTGCAGCACACCGTAGCGGTTCACCAGGCGCGGATAGAGCGGCCGCGCCACCAGGTCCGTGGGGCCGCTGCCACCCCAGGTGAGGGCATTGATGATGGCGACCCCTTCGCTGCTCCGCACGAGGTCGCAGATGGTGCGCGAGAGATTGGTCTCGGCACGCAGGCGAAAGGGTACGCCGGCGCGTCTGAACAACTGTTCGATCCGGTGCCGCGAGGAATAGCGGCGTGTCATGGTTATCAGCGGCACTTCGGCCAGGTCCTCGGCACGGATCGACCGCTTGGCGGCCAGACGGTGGTTCGGCGGCAGCACGACCACACTGTGGGTTTCGACCAGGGGGATCGTATCGACGCCGGGATGGGTGTCCAACAGCGATGCAAAGGCCAGTTCCACCTGGTCGCGCAGCAGCCAGTCGATCATGGTGTCTGTCAGGCCGTTCTCCAGCGTCAGCACCAGATGCGGATGATTGGCGAGAAAGCCCCCGATCAAGCCGTGCAGAACGCCCTCATAGAGCATCGGTGTGACGCCGACCCTGAGGCGGCCGACGCCGTGGCGGCGCACATCCTCGGCCGAGCGCCTGACCCGTTCGATGCCGTCAAGCGCACGGCCGACATCGACGGAAAGGCGATGGGCCTCCGGCGTCGGCGTGAGCTTTCCCTTGGCGCGATTGAACAGGGAGACACCCAACTCAGCCTCGAACTGCTTGAGCAGCCGGCTGACCGCGGGTTGAGTCACCCCCAGATGGCGGGCCGCCGCGCTGACGGAGCCGGCGTCCATGACCGCATGGAAGGCCTCCATCATACGGGCCGTCGGCTGTCCCCTGTTGCCCGCCGGCCTTTGCGATTCAAGCATGGTGATCATAACATTCTGTTATATGAAAAACCGCCCAAATGGCTTGCTTTTCCTAAGGCTGCGCCACCTGTCCGCCAGAGGTGATTTCGCTTTGACAGCAAGACTAGACGCTCCCATTATACCCGGCAAGGTTCCGCCGTCGAGGGCCGGGTGGCCTGCGCTACACCGGCCGGCGATTGGTAAGGAGCCGTGATAAACCGCCCTGCACGCCCGAATTTGGGCACTGAGGGTCACACAGGAACAGGCGCAAAGCCATCAATGCGGACGCTTAGCCTTTCTGCCGCGTCTTGAGGCTACGTCTATGGGGAACGAATTCATGCGAAAGAGCACTCTGCTGTGTGCGGTGTCGCTGGCCGCCGTTCTGGCCACGCCGGTCGCCGCGCAGGAACTGACCATCGGGCTGTCGTCGGAGCCTTCGGCGCTGGACCCGCACTATCACAACCTTGGTCCCAACAACGCCATGCGGCGCCATACGTACGATTCGCTGGTGTTGCAGGACGAGAAGCAGCAACTGCAGCCGGCCCTGGCGACCTCCTGGAAGCCCGTTGACGACACGACCTGGGAGTTCAAGCTGCGCGAAGGGGTCACCTTCCACGATGGCTCGCCCTTCACTGCCAAGGACGTGGTCTTCACCGTCTGCCGCATCCCGACCGTGGAAGACAGCCCCTCGTCCTTCACCGTCTATACCAAGGCGATCACGGACATGCAGATCAAGGACTCCCATACCTTGATCCTGAAGACCGCCAAACCCTATCCGCTTCTGCCGGTCGAGGTGTCGACCTGGGGCGTGCTCTCGGCCACGGCCAACGGCGTGACCGGCGACATCGGCTTCAGCCCGGACGGCTGCACCGGTATCGACTCCTACCCGAAGACCCAGGCTTTCAACGACGGCTCCAAGGCCTTCGGCACCGGGCCCTTCAAGTTCAAGGAGTTCACCCGCGGCGAAAAGATCGTCCTGGAGCGCAACGAGGATTACTGGGGCACCAAGCCGCACTGGCAGACGGTGACATTCCGGCCCATCACCAGCAACGGCCCGCGGGTCGCCGCTCTTCTGGCCGGCGACGTCGACATGATCGACAAGCCGCCGCTCCAGGACCTCGAGCGCATCAAGAGCGAGGGCTTCGAGGTTGCCCAGGGCCTCTCCAACCGGGTGATCTACCTGCACTTCGATCACGAGCAGGAGCCGACCCCGGGCATCGACGGCACGGACGGCAAGAACCCCTTCAAGGATGCGCGCGTGCGCGAGGCCGTCTCCAAGGCGATCAATCGCGAGGCCATTGTGGCCCGCATCATGGGCGGCGTGGCCGTGCCGGCGGGCGAACTGCTGCCGCAGGGCATGTTCGGCTCCACGCCGGGCGCCGTGCACGACAGCTATGACCCTGACGCGGCCAAGAAGCTGCTGGCCGAGGCCGGCTATGGCGACGGCTTCAAGCTGGTCCTGGGCTCGCCCAACGACCGCTACATCAACGATGCGCAGATCGCCCAGGCGGTGGCCCAGATGCTGACCCGTGTCGGCATCGAGACCGAGGTCGACGCCATGACCAAGAGCACCTTCTTCGCCCGGCGGAACAAGTACGAGTTCAGCCTCTACATGGCGGGCTGGGGCTCGGGCACCGGTGAGATGTCCTCGCCGCTGCGCGCCCTGGTGGCGACCCGCGACAAGGACAAGGGCATGGGCGGCACCAACCGCGGCCGCTACTCCGATGCGGAGCTCGATGCCATGATCGAGGAAGCGCTGGCCACCGTCGACGACGACAAGCGCGAGTCGATCCTGCGCCAGGCGAGCCAGAAGGCGATGGAGAACTACGCCATTCTGCCGCTGCACTACGAAGTGACGCCCTGGGCTTACCGCGAAGGGCTGAGCTACACGCCGCGGACCGATCAGTACACCATTGCCACGGGCGTGAAGCCCGCCGGCTAAGGCTTTGCAGGGCCGCAGGGGGCGGGGCGTCAAGGCCCGCCCCCTACGATCCTTTTGCGCCACGGAACAGGTCCCATTAGGGGGCAGCGCCGATGCTGGTTTATTTTCTTCGCCGCCTGGGCCAGAGCCTCTTCGTGATCGCCGCCATGGCGGTGCTGGTCTTCATCGGCGTCTACGCGATCGGCAATCCGATCGACATGATGATCTCGCCGGACGCGGACCAGGCGGAGATGGAGGCGGCGATTGCCCGCCTCGGGCTCGACAAGCCGCTCTGGGAACAGTTCTACATCTTCGTCATCAACGCGCTTCAGGGTGATCTGGGCAACAGCTTCGTCTACGCGACGCCGGCTGTCGAACTGATCCTCTCCAAGCTGCCGGCGACCCTGGAACTGGCCTTTCTGGCGCTGCTCTTCGCCATCTTCCTGGGCGTACCGCTCGGCATGATCGCCGGGCTCAGACCGAATTCCCTCGCCGGCAAGACCATCATGACCGGCTCTATCATGGGCTTCAGCCTGCCGAACTTCTGGCAGGGCATGATGTTGATCCTGCTGTTTGCGGTGATCCTGCGGTGGCTCCCGTCCACCGGCCGCGGCGATACCGTCGACGTCCTCGGCGTGCCGGTCTCTTTCCTGACCTGGGACGGGTTGTCCCACATGCTGCTGCCGGCCATCAACCTGGCGCTCTTCAAGACCTCGCTGGTGATCCGCCTGGCCCGCGCCGGCACCCGCGAGGTCATGCTGCAGGACTACGTGAAGTTCGCCCGCGCCAAGGGGCTCTCCGAGCGCCGCATCGTGCTGGTGCACATCGCCAAGAACATCATGATCCCGGTGGTGACGATCCTGGGCCTGGAGCTGGGCAGCATGATCGCCTTTGCCGTGGTCACCGAGACCGTCTTCGCCTGGCCGGGCATGGGCAAGCTGCTGATCGACTCGATCCAGGCGCTCGACCGGCCCGTCGTCGTGGCCTATCTGATGCTCACGGTCTTCATCTTCATTCTCATCAACTTCGTGGTCGACATGCTCTACTGCGTGCTCGATCCGCGGGTGCGCCTTTCGGAGGCCAAGGCATGACCGACGCCGCCAAACCCACCGGCGTGCTCGCCGAGAACGAAGTCCTGACGCCGGGCCGCTGGCGCGGCTCCCCGGCCGCCCGCTTCGCCGCGGAGTTCGCCGCCAGCCCGGTCGCCGTCGCCTCCCTGGTGCTGGTGGTGTTCCTTGCACTGCTGGCGATCTTCGCCGACTTCATCACACCGCAGGACCCCTACGACCTGCTGCAGCTCGATATCATGAACGGCGTTCTGGCGCCCGGCGAGACGACCTTCGACGGCAGCCAGACCTTCTGGCTGGGCACCGACCCGCAGGGACGTGACATGCTCTCGGCCATCATCTACGGCCTGCGCATGAGCCTGGGCGTCGGCGCCATGAGCACGGCGATCGCGCTGACCATCGGCATGTCGCTGGGCGTGCTGGCCGCCTACTTCGGCGGCAAGGTCGATACCGTGATCATGCGTCTGGTGGACCTGCAGCTCTCCTTCCCCACCATCCTCATCGCGCTGATCCTGCTGGCCGCCCTGGGCAAGGGTGTCGACAAGGTGATCATCGCGCTGATCGCGATCCAGTGGGCCTACTATGCGCGCACGGTGCGCGGAACCGCGTTGGTCGAGCGCCGCAAGGAATACATCGAGGCCGCGACCTGTCTGGCCCTCTCCCACCGGCGCATCGTCTTCAACCACCTGCTGCCCAACTGCCTGCCGCCCCTCATCGTGGTGGCGACGGTGCAGGTGGCCAACGCCATCGCCCTGGAAGCCACCTTGAGCTTCCTGGGCCTCGGCGTGCCGATCACCGAGCCTTCCCTGGGTCTGCTGATCGCCAACGGCTACGAGTACATGCTCTCCGGCAAGTACTGGATCTCCTTCTTCCCGGGCATCGCCCTCCTGGTCACCATCGTTGCCATCAACCTTGTCGGCGACCAGCTGCGCGACGTCCTGAACCCGAGGCTTCGACGGTGAGCGGCCGATGAGCGTGCCAACGACAGGGGAACGCGGCGAGCCGACGCTGTCCGTCCGCAACCTCAAGACCCACTTCTTCACCAAGGAAGGCGTGGTCAAGGCGGTCGACGGCATCAGCTTCGACGTGGCGCCCGGCGAGGTCCTGGGCCTTGTGGGCGAGTCCGGCAGCGGGAAGTCCATCACCGGCTTTTCGATCCTGGGCCTGGTCGACCAACCGGGCCGCATCGTCGACGGTGAGATCCTGTTCCAGGGCCGCGACCTCGTGCATCTGCCCGAGGAGGAGCAGCGCAAGCTGCGCGGCTCCAAGATCGCCATGATCTTCCAGGACCCGATGATGACCCTCAATCCGGTGCTCAGGGTCGACACCCAGATGACCGAGGCCGTGCTGGCCCACCGCGACGTCTCCAAGGAGCGGGCGCTGGACATCGCGCGCGAGGCGCTGGTGCGGGTCGGCATCGCCGCGCCGGACGAGCGCCTGGCCTCCTACCCCCACCAGTTCTCCGGCGGTATGCGCCAGCGCGTCGCGATTGCCATCGCCTTCTTGAACGAACCGGACCTGATCATCGCCGACGAGCCGACCACGGCCCTCGACGTGACCATCCAGGGCCAGATCCTCTACGAGGCGCAGAACCTCTGCCGCGACACCGGCACCGCGCTGATCTGGATCACCCATGATCTGGCCGTGGTGGCCGGTCTCGCCGACCAGATTTCGGTCATGTATGCGGGCAAGATCGTCGAGCAGGGCAGCGTCGACCGGGTGCTCGACCAGCCGGCGCACCCCTATACGTCCGGCCTCATAGGGTCGGTACCCGGGCGCAACCAGCGCGGCGAGCGGCTGTTCCAGATCCCCGGCATGACACCCTCGCTGCTGAACCTGCCGGACGGCTGCGCGTTCCGCAGCCGCTGCCCCCATGCCGACATCGCCTGCGAGGAGGAACCCTCCGAACAGCGCATCGGCGACGGGCGCCTGGTGCGCTGTGTGCGGCCCCTGGCGGGCCGGCCGCGCGACGGAGAGGCGGCATGAGCGAAGCCCTTCAGAAGCCGAGCGCCGGCGCAGCGCCGATCCTCACCGCCGAGGAGGTCAGCAAGCGCTTCGTCAAGACCCTCGACCTCGCCGGCAGGATCGCCCAGCGTCTCGGCGCGGATATCCGCGAGGAAACGGTCCATGCCGTCGACGGCGTCAGCCTGGCGATCGCGCCGGGCGAAGTGCTCGGCCTGGTCGGCGAGTCCGGCTGCGGCAAGTCCACCTTCGGACGCATGGTCGCGGGAATCCTGCCACCCAGCGCAGGCAACCTGACCTTCGACGGCAGGCCGATCTGGCAGGACGGCAAGCCGGTCTCCCGCGAGACGGCGCTGGCCGTCCAGATGATCTTTCAGGACCCCTTTGCTTCCCTGGATCCGCGCATGCGCGTGCTCGACATCATCGGCGAGGCGCCCAAGGTGCACGGCATGATCGAGCCCAAGGAGATGGACGACTACGTCGCCGACGTGATGCTGCGGGTCGGCCTCGATGCCGACTTCCGCCGCCGCTATCCGCACCAGTTCTCCGGCGGCCAGCGCCAGCGCATCGGTATCGCCCGGGCGCTGGCGGTCAAACCGCGCTTCCTGGTCTGTGACGAGGCCATCGCCGCCCTCGACGTCTCGATCCAGGCCCAGGTCATCAACCTCTTCATGGACCTGCGCGAAGACCTGGACCTCACCTATCTCTTCATCAGCCACGACCTCTCGGTGGTCGAGCACATCTCCGACCGCATCGTCATCATGTACCTGGGGCGGGTTGTCGAGGTCGCACCCACCGACGAACTCTTCGAGCAGCCCAACCACCCCTACACCCAGGCCTTGCTCGCCGAGGTGCCACGCATCGACCTGCGCAAGCGCGCCTACACGCCGGTGAAAGGAGAGATCCCCTCGCCACTGGACCCGCCCAGCGGCTGCCACTTCCACCCGCGCTGCCCCTTCGCGACGGAGCGCTGCGCGCGCGAACGCCCGGCGCTGAGGGAAATCGCCCCGGGCCGCCTCTCCGCCTGCCACCTCAATGACGGCTGAGCCGGGGCCGGACACGCCAGCGCCGCCGTTCGACGACCGGGCCTTCGATTTCACCGCCGCCGTGCGGCCTTCGTCCGTCCTGATCGACTCGCCCCATTCGGGCCGTGTCTACCCGGAGGATTTCCGCGTCGCGGTGCTAAGGCCGGTCCTGCGCGGCGCCGAGGACTGGCTGGTCGATGTCCTCTTCGGCGATGCCCCGACCCAGGGCGCCGGGCTGCTCGCCGCCCGCTTCCCCCGCGCCTATATCGACCCCAACCGCCGCCTCGACGATGTCGACCCGGGGCTGCTGGACGGCCCCTGGCCGGAGCCGTTGAACCCCGGCCCCAAAACAGCGCTCGGCATCGGCCTCTTCCGCGCCAGGACCGGCGACGGCAGTCCCCTTCTCGACCAGCCGCTCACCGTCGCCGCCCTGGCGGCACGCATCGAGCGCTGCTGGAAGCCCTACCGCCGCGCGTTGCAGGACCGTCTGGACGCGGTCCAGGCGCGCCACGGCGTCGTCTGGCATCTCAACGTCCATTCGATGAAGTCGGTCGGCACGGCGATCACGCCCGACGGGCCGGGGGCCGAACGGCCCGACATGGTGCTGGGCGATCTGGAAGGGCGGAGCTGCGACCCCGCGTTCACCGACTTCGTCGCCGACCGCCTGCGCGCCCTGGGTTACAGCGTCTCAGTGAACGATCCCTACAAGGGCGCCGAAATCCTCCGTACCCAGGGGCGGCCTGCCGAAAACCGCCACTCCCTGCAGATCGAAATGAAGCGCGCGCTCTACATGGACGAAGCGACGCTGACCGCCACCGACGGCTTCAAGCCTCTCCGCGCAAACCTCGTGCGCCTCGTCGCAGACATCGTCGCGTGGACGCGCAACGCGGACCCGCGGTAGACGCTGTCCCCCTCACCCTCCCACTTCGCGGGCCCCTCCCTCTCCCACAAGGAGAGAGGGTCAAACATGAAAACCCTCTCCCCTGGCGGGAGAGGGTTGTGAAGCCTTGGCGGGATCGAAGATCGCGCTTAGGCGAAGCTGGGTGAGGGGGCCTCCCCTACTCCGCAGCCAGGCTGCCGCTGCGGCCGGGCAGCTCGCCGCGGATCACGTAGGCGAGCGTCTGCACCACCTGTTGCGGCGTCTCGCAGACCGCCAGGGCGGCGCCGTCGACCTCTTTCAGGGCGTGGGTCAGGGCCGGGTCGTGCAGGGTGATGAGCGCCTTGCCCAGGGCGGCGGCGGTGCCGGCATCGAAAGCGGCGTTCCACTGGCGGTACTTGTCGCCGAAGCGCACCACCACCACGTCGGCCTCGGCGATCAGGGTGCGGGTGCGGATGGCATTCATCCGCGAGCCCTTCTGGTCGCGCCAGAAGGGCTTGTCCTCCTCGCCCAGGATCACGGCGCCGCAGTCGTCGCTGTCCGCATGCACGGTCACGGGCGCGTCCAGGCGTACCGGCAGGCCGGCGGCAGCCACCCCCTCGGCGATCTGCTCGCGCCAGTCGGTGTGGATCTCGCCGGAGAGATAAACCTTCCAAAGCCGCTCGTTCATGTCGCTGGTCCCCATGGTCTGACCGATGTGAAAGAAGCTGGGCCGGGTTCTAACACAATCAAGCCTGCTGCGCCCCCTCCAGACTGATCAGCGCCGCCTCGGCGGCCGCCCGGCAGGGCTCAATGACCGGAAGGCCGAGGGATTCCGCCAGATCCGCCGGATAACCGGCCATCCCGGCGCAGCCGAGCACCAGGACATCGGCGCCGTCGCGGTCGCGCAGGGCGGTGCCGACTTCGACCAGACGCGCGAAGGTCCTGTCGCGGTCCTGCAGGTCCAGAACGCCGAGGTCGAGGGGCCGGCTCTCGGCGAGGGCTGCGCTCAGACCAAGCTCGGCAACATAGCGCCGGTGGCGGACGGCGGAGGCCTCCAGGATCGCAAGGATGCCGAAGCGCCGGCCCAGGGTCAGGGCCTGGCGAAAGGCGCTCTCGGCGATGCCGAAGACCGGCTTTTCCATCTGCGCCCGCGCAGCCGCCAGGCCCGGATCGCTGAAACAGGCGATGACCGAAGCGTCCGCCGCCTCGGCCTTCAGCCGCGCCAGCAGCGGTATCACCACGCCGTCGATGTGATCCTGGGTTTCGATGGCCGGCGGCCCCTCCCCCAGGGTCACGCAGTCGATGGCCGGACCGTCCGCTCGGCGCAGATCGTCCACCGCCGCACTGATCCCCTCCGTCACCGCAACGGTGGAATTGGGATTGACGATAGCGATGCGCCGGCTCATCCCTATTGCCGCTCCGGCGCGACGCGCAGCGTGAGCCCACCGTCGCCCGCCACCGCCTGCAGAGACACCGCTGTGGTGTCGTAACAGGCTTCGTTGTCGGCGACGCCCGTGAGCTCGAAGGCGGCGACATCGCCCCGGTCGAAGCGGTGCAGATCGTAGGTGCCGTCGCGCAGCAGAACCACCGTGTTCACGCCGTCGTTGGCGATCCAGGGGATCGAGACGCCGGCCAGCCTGGGATCTCGCTCCACCGCGTAGTAGGGAGCAACGAAACAGACCGCATCCCAGGGCTCATTCAGGAGCACGGAGAGCAGGAACACCGGACGGTTCTGCGCCGCGACAAGAAGATCGGTCTCGAAGGTGTTCTCGTTTCCCTGCTGCTCGACATAGTCGACACGCCCCTGTCCGAAGTAGAAGCGCTCAATGGCCTGGCCAATCTCTGCAGAGATCCTCAAAGCCCCGACAATAGCCGCCAAAGCCGCAAGCAGAAGCACAAAGCCAAACAGCCGAAGGGTTGTTCTCTTCGTCATCTGACAGGTTCTCCACCGCGCCCGCTCACAGTCAGCAAGGCGGCGCTACAGCAAGTCGGCGCCGAAGTTGCGGGCCGGGTCCAGCTCCGGCTCGCGGGCGCCCGGCGCGGCAATCTTCGGCGCGCGCTTGAGGTAGTTCCCGAAACCGCGTTCGGCGTTCAATGTCTCGTCCTCGACGATGACACGGCCGCGCGAGACTACGAACCGCGGCCAGCCGGTGAGGGTCATCCCCTCGTAAGGCGTGTAGCCGGCGTTGTCGTGCAGCATGTCGTAGGTAACAGTCCGCTCCCAGGACGGGTCCCAGAGCGTGAGGTCGGCATCGGCACCCACGGCGAGGCTGCCCTTGCGGGGATGCAGGCCGTAGATCTTCGCAGGATTGGTCGCCGTCAGCGCGACGAACTCGTTGAGGCTCAGCCGCCCCTTGCCGACGCCCTCGGAGAACAGCAGCGGCAGGCGCAGCTCCAGGCCCGGCACCCCGTTGGCGAGCTGCTTGAAGGTGGCGCTCGGCCCGTGTTTCAGCTTGCCGGTTTCATCCATGCGGTAGGGCGCGTGGTCGGAGGAAAAGACCTGGAAGGTGCCGTTCGTGAGGCCGCGCCAGATTGCTTCCTGCGCCGCCTCGTCGCGCGGCGGCGGGGAGCAGCAGAACTTGGCCCCCTCCATGCCCGCGCGGTCGAGATCTTCCGCCGTCAGGAAAAGGTATTGCGGGCAGGTCTCGCCGTAGATCTTGAGCCCGGCGTTGCGGGCGGCGAGGATGGCGTCCGCGGCCTCCGGCGCAGAAACATGAACGATCAGCAGCCGCGCATCGACCAGGCGGGCGAGCTGGATGGCGCGGCTGGTCGCCTCGCTCTCGGCGATGCGCGGGTGGCTGACGGCGTGGTACTTCGGCGCGCCGTAACCGCGGTCCAGCAGGCGCTCGCTGATCCAGGAGATGACCTCGTTGTTCTCCGCATGGACCATGGTGGTGGCGCCGTTCTCCCGCGCCACGCAGAGCACGTCCAGCATCTGGCGGTCGTCGATCTTCAGCAGGTCGTAGGTCATGTAGACCTTGAAGGAGGTGTAGCCGTCGGCGATGAGTGCCGGCAGTTCCTGGCCCAGCACCTGCGCCGTGGGATCGGAGATGATGAGGTGAAAGGCGTAGTCGATGACGGCCTTGGGGGCGCAGCGCTCCTCCGCGTCCTTCACCACCTCCCGCAGCGATTGGCCGCGGTGCTGGGCGGCGAAGGGCAGGAAGGTGGTGGTGCCGCCGAAGGCCGCCGACACGCTGCCGGAATGGAAATCATCAGCCGTCCAGATGCGGGTCGAGGACATCTGCTCCACATGGCAGTGGGCGTCCACCCCGCCGGGCAGCACCAGAAGACCGCCGGCGTCGATCACCCGCGCCGCCGTGCCGAGGTCCGTCCCCAGCGCGGCGATGCGGCCATCTTTTACGGCAATGTCGGCGGCGAAGGTCTCGCTGGCGGTGGCCAGCGTGCCGCCGCGGACGATCAGATCGAAATCGGTCACGCCGCGAGGCCGAGGGTGGAGCGCCGCGCCTCCATGCGTTCGATGAGGTGCGTGAGTTCCGCCTGATCCTCAGCCGAGAGCTTCGGCCCCGGCGCGCGGACCTTCGCCGAGGCGATGGCACCGCGGCGGCGCAGCACCTCCTTGCGGATGGCGAGGCCCAGGCCCGGCTGCAGCTCATGGCGCACCAGCGGCAGGTAGGCATCGAAGAGGTCCTCCGCCGCCTCGGCCTTGCCGGCGGTGAAGAGGTCGTAGACCTGCACCAGCATCTCCGGATATGCGAAACCGGTCATGGCGCCGTCGACGCCGCGCGCCAGTTCCTGCGGGTAGTGGATGCCGCCGTTGCCGACCAGGATGGAGATGCGCCGCCGCCCGTCGCGCTCCGCACTCCGGCGCAGGCCGGTGATCTTGGCAAGGCCCGGCGCGTCCTCGTGCTTCAGCATGACGAGCTGCGGGTGGCGGTCGATCAGCGTGTTGAGTGTCTCCACCGAGACCGGGACGGAGGTGGTCTGGGGGTAGTCCTGATAGACCAGCGGCACCTCGGGGCCGAGGGCCTCGCAGACCTGAGCGTAGTAGGTCAGCAGCTTGGTTTCGGTGTTGAGGCCGGGAAAGGGCGCCACCATGACGCCGGCCGCCCCCTTGTCCATGGCGGTATGCGCCAAGCGCGCCAGGTTGTCGAGGCCGGGGTTGGAAACCCCGACGATGACCGGCACGCGGCCCCCGACCCGCGCCAGCACGGTGGAGAGGAAGGTGACGGACTCCTCCGCCGTCAGTTTCGGCGCCTCCCCCATGATGCCAAGGATGGTCATGCCGTGGACGCCGGCCTCCAGGTAGAAGTCGGTCAGGCTCTCGGCGCTGGCGAGATCCAGCGCGCCGTCCTCAGCAAAGGGCGTCGCCGCGATGATGTAAACGCCCTTGGCCTCTTCTGAGATGCGCATGACCGCCCCTTCCCGCCTGTATCGCATGCCAACCGGATGCCAGGATTCAGGACCGGGCGAAGCACGTCAAGGGCGGGAGAAGAAACGGGGCGGCTTCTGCGGGAGAGGCCGCCCCTGAGTGGGCTGGGAGGTAACGAGAAAACCTGTTTCCGGGCCCGATCTCCCGGGCCCGGATATCTCTCGGGCGGTCAGGCGGGCGGTCAGGCCGCCCGGGCCGTGCCCTTGACCGCGGCGGTCAGAGCCTGGTCAAGATCGGCCAGGATGTCGTCGATGTGCTCGATGCCGACGGAAAGACGCAGGTAGCCCGGCGTCACGCCGGTGGCGAGCTGCTCTTCCGGCTTCAGCTGCTGATGCGTCGTGCTGGACGGATGGATGGCCAGGGTGCGCGTGTCGCCGATGTTGGCGACGTGGTAGATCATCTGCAGGGCGTCGATGAAGGCCGCGCCGGTTTCCGTGGTCGCGTCCTTGATCTCGAAGCCGACAAGGCCGCCCTTGCCCTCGGGCAGATAGGTCTCGGTGCGTTCGCTGCGGTCCTCCGGCGTCATGCCCGGATAGATGACCTTGGCAACCCGCGGGTCCTTGGCCAGGAAGTCGGCCACCGCCTGGGCGTTGCTGCAGTGCTCGCGCATGCGCAGGGACAGCGTCTCCAGGCCTTGGATGAAGTTGAAGGTATTGAAGGGGCTGAGCGCCATGCCGAGGTCGCGCTGCAGCGTGCAGCGGGCCTTCACGATGTAGGCCACCGGGCCCAGTTCCTTCGTCGCCTCGGTCCAGACCGCGCCGTGGTAGCTGGGGTCCGGCTGGTTGAGCAGCGGAAAGCGCTCGGCATGCTTCACCCAGTCGAAGCTGCCGCTGTCGACGATGACCCCGCCGATGGAATTGCCATGGCCGCCGATGTACTTGGTGCAGGAATGCACGATGATGTGGGCCCCATGGTCGAAGGGCCGGCAGATGATCGGCGAGGCCGTGTTGTCCATGATCAGCGGCACGCCCAGTTCGTCGCCGATGGCCGCCACCTCGCGGATCGGGAAGACCTGCAGCTTGGGGTTCGGCAGGGTCTCGGCGTAGTAGGCGCGGGTCCGCTCGTCGGTGGCGCGGCGGAAGTTCTGCGGGTCCTCCGGGTCGACGAAGCGCACCTCTATCCCCATGGTCTTCAGGGTATTGGCGAAGAGGTTCCAGGTGCCGCCGTAGAGGTCGGTGGAGGACACGATGTTGTCGCCGGCCTGGGCGACGTTCAGCACGGAGAGCGTGGTCGCCCCCTGGCCGGAACTCAGCGCCAGGGCGGCCACACCGCCTTCGATCGCGGCGATGCGCTGCTCGAAGACGTCGTTGGTGGGGTTCATGACCCGGGTGTAGATGTTGCCCATCTCCGAAAGGTCGAAGAGCCGCGCCGCATGGCCGGAGTCATTGAACTGGTAAGACGTCGTCTGATAGATCGGAACCGCCACCGCATTGGTGGTGGGATCGGCACGGTAGCCGGCGTGGAGGGCAAGGGATTCCGGCTTCATGGTTGTCATAGTCTGGTGTCCTCTGTTCTGAATGCCTGTTGTTGGAGCGGCGTCTCGGTTGCGAAAAAGTCGGATCAATTGTGAAGGCGTCAGGCGACAAGCGTGCCCGCCGGCGCCGGGGCAACGGCCCAGAGGCGGCGGTTTTCGGCCCGTTCGATGTGGTAGATCACCGCCGCATTGACGGCCGTCGTGTGCGTCACGGGGGCCATGTGCCCGGCCCCGAAGATCCGCGTTGCGCGGACGTTGTCCCCGGCTTCGATCAGCAGTTCGGCGATCTGCCCGGTGACTTCCGGCGAACGCTCCCCGCTGACGACCTGGATCGGAAAGGTCAGCGGTGTCAGATCGTCCAGCAGCCAGGCTTCGTTGAGAACGGCTTCGAAGTTCCGCAGCACAGCCTTGGCCTGGCGCGCCAGGATCTGGCGGCGCGGCAGGTCCATGCTGTGCCAGGCGCCCTCGCCGGACCAAAAGTCGACGAAAGCGCCCATGCCGTGAGCCGGCCAGCCCGCCGCCACTGCCCCGCGCACGCGGTCGCGTACGCCGAGGATCTGCCGTTCCAGCCTGGCGCCCGGGCCCCCGGCCTGGCGCAGGAGGTGGAACAGAACCGGTTCGATCAGGGTCAGGCTGCGGACCCGCTGCGGTGCCAGCATGGCGAGCTTCAGCGCTACGGCGCCGCCGTAGGAGTGGCCGACGAGGTGGAACGAACCGCCCAGATCCAACGAATTGCCCGCCGCGCCGGCCTGGGCCAGCAGCCAGCGGGCCTCGGTTTCCAGGTTGGCCGCATGCATCAAGGTGGCAGAGTCGGCCGCCGTACCGTAACCGGGCAGATCGGGGGTCAGCACGTCCCGCTCCCAGGCGAGACTCTGCGACAACGCCTTCCACTGGCCCCCGAGCGAGGCAGAGCTGTGCAGCGCCAGCAGCGGCCAACGGGGGCTTGCCCGGTCCTCCGGGAATGCCTCTCCGCCCACAGGGGGCTGTGCCCGCGAGTCGAAACCGGTGTCGCGCGCTGAGGCGCGATGGTATGCGGCGCCGATCATGGACTAGGCGGCCTTGGCCGCTGTGCAGGCCCGGCAGATCGCCTCGATGTGGCGGTGGTCGGTTCCGCAGCAGCCGCCGAGCACGGTGATGTGCTGCATCGCCCCATGCAGGGCGCGGATCTGCTGACCGAGTTCCTCCGGATTGCCGTCGTCGAGGTCCTCGGCCTCGTCCAGTTCGGCATGGCTGAGGCAGGAGGCGTTGGCGCGCAGCCCCTTGATCCGGCTGACCCAGGCTTCGCCCGGCTTCAGGGTCCCGTCGAAGTGAGTCGGATGGGCGCAGTTGATCATGAAATAGGCGGGACCGTTGCCGGTTGCCGTGTCGACTGCCGCGATGGCTTCCTTCATGCTCTGCCCTGACGGCAGTCGCCCGTCGGTCTCGACGGTGAAAGAGATCACGACCGGCATGCCTTCGGCCAGAGCCGCGCGGGCCAGGCCGATGGCCTCGTCGACGTAGGTCATGGTGATGGCCGTGATCAAGTCCGCCTCGGAGCGGGCGAAAGCGCGGATCTGTTTGCGGTGGTAGGCTTCCGCTTCCATCGCGGTCATCATCCGGCCCGGATCGTAGCCGTCGCCACGCGGCCCGATGCAGCCGCTGATCACCATCGGCGTATCCGGGCCTTCGAAGTCTTCGCGCAGGGCGGCAAGGAAGGTGATGGAGTCGAGGTTGACCTCTGCGATATCCGCATCCGAATACCCGAGCTTCCGGCCCCAGTCGGAAGAGGCACGCCAGGTCGGGCTTTCGAAGACGAAACCGAGATCGTTGGACCGGGCGATCTCCGCATAGCGCGAGAAGTAGCGGCGCAGGGCATCACGGCCCTCGCGCTTTTTCATCAGATCGAAAGCGGCAAAATGCGGCAGCTCGAAGCCGTCGTGAAAAATCAGGGTTGTTTCGATCCCGCCATCGGTCAGAAACAGCCCGCCGTCCAACTGCGGCAGCCTGGCGCGGTACTTGGCCTGGCGCCCGTTCTTGTTCGGGGCCCCGTTTTGGGCCTTGGACGGACTCTGGGGTACGGACATTGGGGTCTCCCGGTTCGGAACAGCGCATAAGTTCCGGCGACGGGAGGGCACCCTAGCGGCGGTCTATTTCTCCATGATTTCGCGAATCAGAAACAAAGGAAATGTATCGCGGCAACGCTGAAACGAAGCCGACGCCCTCGAATTCTCCTTTAAAATCAGGATATTGCCTCGAACCTCAAGGCCTCTTCGGCGGCGTTCAGCGGGCCGGAGCAATCGATGCGGCGGGTGTCGCCGGCCAGCTTGTCATAGGACGGCGCGCGCAGCGAGACCCGCAGATCGACGACCTGCAGCAGCTTGGCTCCGGTGTCCTCGAAGCGGCTGGTCCAGAAGTGGCCGCTGGGCTGAAAGGCGCTGCCCAGGTACCAGCTGGCGGCGTCCGGCCCCTGCGGGGCCTCCGCCACCAGCGCATCGACAAGGCGGCGGAACTGGACCACGCAGCCTTGCGTGGTGCGTGCGGCGGCGGGCACAAAGAACGAGGCCGAGAGGCGGATCCGCCCGTCGCGCCAGCGGTAGGTGGCGCTGCTGCGCGGCGGCACGTTGGCGAAGTCCTCCTGCCCGAGCTGCAGGCTGGCGCGATGAAGATCGCGTTCGAGGTTGGCGAGCCCCCAGTCGAAGAGCGTGAGAGGCTCCCGCTGAAGCCGGCGCAGGATGTCGTTGCTGCGTTGAGGTCTTTGAGGGGCCACGGGTCGTTGAGGAGCCGGAGGTGTGGCCTCGTTGCCGGAGGTCCCGGAGGAGGTCCCGGAAGATGCCCCGGGAGATGCCCCGGGAGATGCCCCGGGAGATGCCCCGTGCGGCGGCGCCTCGACCGACACCGGCACCGCCACCGGCGACAGGCCTTCCGCGGCCATGACCGCCGCGCTGGCGTTCATCGGATTTGCGCTGATCGGATTGGCGCTGGTCAGACTGGCGCTGGTCAGACTGGCGCCGATCACCAGCAGCAGCACCATCCAGATGTCAGTCGACGCAGTTGTTCCTGCGCCACCGCCATCTGCACCCGCGCCATCTGCACCCGCGCCATCTGCACCCGCGCCATCTGCACCCACGTCACCCGCACCCATGCGAAACGTCACCGCCATCGCGAGTCTCTCCGCAGACCTGACAGACCGTCAGTCTACCACGTGTGGCGCATGGGTCGCTATGGTATCGGGTTGTGACACCGGATCATGGTGCCGGACCGACCCTTCGGCAAAGGGAGAAGCTTCGGCGAAGTGTCTGCCCGGCAGCGTGGCAACGCCGCGGTGCGCGCGCCGCGGTCGTGCTCACTCCGCGCCGAGACCGTCTTCGCGGCCCGGCGCATCCATGCCCGGTTTCGCGCGCGGTGCACAGCGCGCCTGCAAAACACGTTCGTCCACGCGGGCGATGACGTAGAGCACATGATCGACGACACCTTGCGGTGCTTCGCCACTGGTAAACGGAAAGGCGCCGCGGAACACCCGTAGGAATTCCCGGCCCTTGATCGGAACATCGCTGTGGGAGAACAGCGGCCCCGCACCGTCAACCAGGCGGGCCAGTTCTTTCAGGCGCTCCGCCACCGCCGCCGCCGGCAGGTTCTCAGCGAAGGCCTTGCCTTCGCTGTTGCGGCCGAAGAGTTCGGTGCAGCCGGTGCCGCAGAGTGCGCAGTCCCAGGACTGCGCCAGGGCCGGGTCGGCGGCCGGATCGCGCTTGAGCAGCAGCAGCCAGGGCAGCACGGCCTTGTGGGCGGCCGGGTCGAAGTCCGACCAGGGCAGCGGCCCGTGCTCCTTCGCGGCCTCCTGCCAGCTGGCGGCGAAGACCGCAACCGGATGCTCCGGCGGGACCTCCGCCAGGCTCACCGGACGGTACGGCATATCACATCAATCTAAAGTTGCTTTGCACACCCGAATGTGCGCCCGCGAGGGTAAAGAATTGATGAAGGGATGGAGAGCCGTCTTCAAGGCAGAGGGCAGAAAGGCAGCGGGCAGAGCTGCCGCTCTTCGCCAAAGCGCGGTCTGCCGAGTGCCGGCGGCGGCACACCTGCTTCACCGGGCCTTGCGGTCATGGGCGGCTCGGCGGTCAGACGGCGTGCCGCTCCGACCTCATCGGACACCGAGCTTGCTGAGAAGGCGGTCCCGCTTCATCAGCCACCAGCCCGATTCAATCGGCCACATTCCGTGATTTTCATCAGCCTCAAGGTCTTTGGCTGCATGGAGTGGCCAGTTCGGATCGTCGAGAAGCTCTCTCGCCAAGGCAATCATGTCCGCCTTGCCGGTGCTGACGAGATCCTCGCAGACAGTCGCATCCCAGAGGAAGCCGACCGCCATGCTCGCAATGCCGGCATCCTCGCGAACCCGTTCGGCGAAGGGCACCTGAAAGCCTTGCTCGATGACCATCCGGCGAGGCCGGTCTTTACCGCCGATACCGCCCGATGAGCAATCGATCATGTCGACCCCCACCGCTTTGAGCGCCTTCGCGGTCTCGACTGCATCTTCCACCTCTATTCCGCCCTCAAGCCAATCGGTTGCCGAAAGGCGGAACGCCAAGGGATAGGCCTCCGGCCAGTTCGCCCGAACGGACCTCGCCACTTCGACGGCAAACCGCCGCCGATTTTCACCGCTGCCTCCCCAGCGGTCGCGGCGCTGATTGGCAATGGGCGACAGGAACTGGTGCACCAGAAACCCGTGGGCCGCATAGACCTCAATGATCCTGAAACCGGCCTCATGGGCACGCCTTGCGGCCGCACCGAAGGCAACGATCACCCGTTCGATGTCCGGTTCCGACATCTCTGCGGGTGCGGGCCAACCCTCCGCGTAGGGAATGGGCGAAGGGGCGATCGCGGTCCACGGCACTTCGTTCCGTTCGGCGAGGTCCTCACCGTCAACGGGGGTCTCGCCATGCCAGGGCCGCCGCTCGGACGCCTTGCGGCCGGCATGGCCAAGCTGGATACCGGGGACCGAGCCCTCCTGGCTTATGAACTCGGCAATCGGCCTCAGGGCGTCTCTTTGCGTGTCCTGCCAGAGTCCGAGATCGCCGTGGGTTCTCCTCCCCTCGGCTTCGACAGCCGTTGCCTCCGCGTAGACCAGCCCCGCCCCGCCCAAGGCGAAGCGGCCCAGGTGCACCGCATGCCAGCTGCTCGCGTGGCCGTCCTTTGCCCGGTACTGGCTCATGGGTGAAACGGCGATGCGGTTTTTGAAGGTGACATCGCGAAGGGTGAAGGGCGAAAAAAGCGCGGCCATCGATTGCTGGATCCTCGTCGCAAGACTCTGTAACCGATGTAGCAAAGCTATCACCCGGGGTTGAAGTAACAGTTTGGTGGGTTGAGAGGATCCGAAACGCTAGCACCGGCAGGATGGCGGTCACGCGGCACCGCGTCTGCATCCTTCATTCGGCGGGCCGGCTAGGCGGAAAGCGGTGCGAAAACCGCTTGCGCGCTTCCTGACGCCCGCAGCCTGCACGCAAGCCATGCGCCCTTGGTGGCCCCTGTGCAGACTTGGGAACGCTATCGGCAGCTTGGAGAATTCCTGGCGTCCCCTAGGGGAGTCGAACCCCTGTTTCCGCCGTGAGAGGGCGGCGTCCTAGGCCACTAGACGAAGGGGACCAATGGCCGGAAGGGCGGTGGTGTAGCCCAAAGGCCGCCGCAAGGCAAGCCCCGATCGGCTGGTGGCCTCCGGGAACGCTAGCACCAGCCACGCGCCGGAGCGAGGGCGGTATCGGGAGCTCGGGATCCAGCTGCAGGCGCCCACTTCGGATGGGGGCCGCTGCTGCGCTCCCCGTCCTTCAGTGGAAGTCGGCCCTAATCGAAGTCCGCCGGCCAGTCGGGGTTGCGGGTATGGGCGAACATGCGCTTGAGCTGGCTCTCGGTCACCCGCCCGGTGGAAAGCGCCGGCAGGGCGTCCTCGGCGAAGAAGGCGACTTCGGAGGTCTCGATGCTGGGCCGCGGCGCGCCCTCCAGGATCTCGCAGAGAAAAAAGGCCTTGAAGGAGTGAAAGGGATGCGGGCGGGCGCCGTGCCGGCGCTGGTCGTAGAGCGCCAGCAGCTTCACCGCGCGGGCGCGGAAGCCCGCCTCCTCCCAGACCTCTTTCTCGATGCAGGCCGCCGCGGTCTCGCCGACGTCGGCCCAGCCGCCGGGCAGCGACCACAGGCCGTCGCTGCGCTCGCGCACCAGCAGCACCTTGTCTTCCCGCAGGACGACGGCGCGCAGGTCGGTCTTGGGCGTGGCATAGCCGACCTCCTGGCTGAAGAAGCGCTCCACCCGGTCGGCCGAGGCTCCGCTGTGGCCGGCCACGATCTGGGCGGCGATGCGGCCGATCTCCTCGTAACGCTCGCGGTCGAAGACGTCGTCGCAGTAGTGCAGGCCGCTCTGGGAAAGCGCCTGCAGGCGCCGCGCCCAGACCAGCCACTGCGGCTCCTCCGACACTGCGTCTGCGTGATCCGCGCCGCCGCCGGTCGCCTCGGCGCCATCGGTCATTGGCCGGTCACCCCGCGCAGGCGGCCCAGCACCTCGCCGCTGGCCATGTCGACCACCACCACCTGCTGGCAGCCGCGCTCGGCGAGGCCGTCGAGGCGCAGGATCAGCCGCCCCTCGGCCACCTCGGTCCCGGCGATGCTGCAGCCCGGCGGCAGGGGCACCTCCACCACGCCGAAACTCTCGCCGCCGCCCCCGCCGTCACCGCCGCCGCCGGCCACCCGGGTCGCCAGGCCATAAGCCAGCAGCCCCATGCCGGCCAGAATCAGAACGGCCATGAGAATGACGACAATCTTCAGCGCTTGCATAGGCTGCGGCCTCGGGCTTATTGGGCGGACAGGAAAGCGAGGAAGCATGGCCGCCGAGACGGGTCAAGAGCGATATGAGGTGTGCATCGGCAGCGAACAGGCGGGCCGGCGGCTCGACCGGGCGCTGGCCGAAGCGCTGCCGCAGCTCTCGCGCAGCCGCATCCAGGCGCTGATCGCGGGAGGCCATGTACGGAGCGACGGCGGCGCTGCCACCACGGCCGCGGCCAAGGTCCGGGCCGGCCAAAGTTTCGCCATCATTGTGCCGGAAACTGTGGAGACTCCGCTGGTGGCCCAGGCCATCCCGCTGGACATCGTCTACGAGGACGCCGATCTCATTGTGCTGAACAAACCCGCCGGCCTTGTCGTCCATCCCGCAGCCGGGAACCCGGACCGCACCCTGGTGAACGCCCTGATCGCCCACTGCGGCGAGGGGCTGACCGGCATCGGCGGGGAACGGCGGCCGGGGATCGTGCACCGACTGGACAAGGACACCTCGGGCCTGATGGTGGCGGCCAAGACCGAGACCGCCCACCGCGGCCTGGTGGCGCAGTTCGCGGCCCGCAGCATCGAGCGCCGCTATCACGGCCTGGCCTGGGGCCGCCCCCTGCCCAGCCGCGGCAGCCTGACCGGCAACATCGGGCGCAGCCCGCGCAACCGCAAGAAAATGGCGGTTCTGAAGCGCGGCGGCCGGGAGGCGGAAACCGCCTATCAGGTCCTGAAGGCCTATCGCGACGGCGCCGTCAGCCTGGTGGAGTGTCGCCTGAAGACGGGCCGGACCCACCAGATCCGCGTCCACATGGCCGAAGCCGGCCACAGCCTGCTGGGCGACCCGCTGTATGGCCGCGGCGGATCAAAGCGGGCCCGCGCCCTGCCGGAAGCCGCGCAGCAGGCGCTTCAGGCCCTCGGACGCCAGGCGCTGCACGCCAAGACCCTGGGCTTTCACCACCCCGTGACCCAGCGTGTCTTGCAATTCGACAGCGAATTACCACGTGATATGTGTAATTTGATTGACTCTTTGGAATAATTCCATATATATATGATCGTATTGGTCATGTATCTGCGCAGCAACGGGGGATTCATGCTATACTCTTGGCATCACACGGTACGCCCGGTGACCGAGCATCCGGGGATAGGGCATCCGGCCGGGGAGCATGGGCGTGGAATTTCCATTCCGCAGGCTCCGTTACTCACATAAGTTTAGGATCATCTCGTCATTCGCGTTAATCGCGAAGTTCGGAGTACGCCATGCCGTCAGCTAAAGTTCCGGTTCTCGTCGCCGAAGGAAATCTGTCCGGCTATCTGCAGGAAATCCGCAAGTTTCCCATGCTGGAGCAGGATGAGGAGTTCATGCTGGCCAAGGCATGGCGCGAGCGCGGCGATGCCGAGTCAGCGCACCGATTGGTGACCTCGCACCTGCGCCTGGTCGCGAAGATCGCCATGGGCTACCGGGGCTACGGCCTGCCGCTGTCAGAGCTGATCTCCGAAGGCAATGTCGGCATGATGCAGGCGGTCAAGCGCTTCGATCCGGATCGCGGCTTCCGCCTGGCCACCTACGCCATGTGGTGGATCCGCGCGGCGATCCAGGAATACATCCTGCATTCCTGGTCCCTGGTGAAGATGGGCACCACGGCGTCGCAGAAGAAGCTGTTCTTCAATCTGCGCAAGCTCAAGGGCCAGCTGAAGGCGATGGAGGAAGGCGATCTTCATCCCGAGAACGTCTCAAAGATTGCCGAAACCCTGGGCGTGCCGGAGCAGGATGTGGTGTCCATGAACCGCCGCCTGGCGGCGCCGGACCATTCGCTGAACGCACCCCTGCGCATCGACGGCGACGGCGAGTGGCAGGACTGGCTGGTGGATGACACCGAAGACCAGGAGAGCCAGCTCGCCGAGTCCGAGGAGCTCGGGAAGCGCCGCGCGCTCTTGAAGGCCGCCATGGCCAACCTTAACGACCGGGAGCGCAGGATCCTGGAAGAGCGCCGGCTGAAGGACAATCCGACCACCCTGGAGGACCTCTCGCAGGAATACGGGATCAGCCGGGAGCGGGTACGCCAGATCGAGGTGCGGGCGTTCGAAAAGCTGCAGCGGGCAATCCGCAACGCGGCCATCGAGGAGCGGCTGGCGATCAACTGATCGCCACCGCCCCTTATCCGCGCCGGCGGCCCGGCCCGGTCCGGCGGTTTCAGCACTCAACGTGGGAAATCGGCCTCGACGATCTCAGCTTCGGGAGTTTCCGTCGTCTCCGACGCCATGCCGGCCGCGCCCTCCCCGTCATCGCCGTCCAGAGGAATCAGGGCCATGCCGTCGGCCACGGCGTGGCCCCACTCGTCGATCAGATCCTTCTGCTGGCGGGCCAGGCTCTTGATCCGGCTCTCAGTCGTCATCTTGAAGTAGCTGCCGACCAGGCCGGGCATCAGGGCGAAGATCACCCAGCCCAGCATCGCAGCGCCATAGGCGACCGCCCAGACGAAAACGTCCGTCAGCAGGAGCATCGCCGCATCGTGGCTTTGGCCGCGCGACCAGAGATCGATGATCGCCGGCAGGGTTCCGCTGAAGTTCAGCAGGCCGACGGTGATGGCCAGGTGTTTTTCCGCCGAGCGGTCGGTCATGTAGGCAACCCAGGTCGGGGCCATCATGGTCGCGACAACCAGCGTGGTCGGCAGCAGAAGAGCGGCAAAGGGGAACAGCAGGATGAGGACGAGCACCTTGACCCAGGGCTTCAGGCCCACCCGGCGGGTCCGCACGACCTTGCGTGATTTGGTTGCCTGTGCCATCGCCCGCCGGTCCTAGAAAACCGATACCAGGGTGATGCCGAGCACGGCCACGCCGGCGATCACAGAAGACACGATGCTGGAGGTTTCCCGGGCGTGGTGCTTCACGATGGCCGGCGACGTCATACCCCCACCGCGCAGCCAGTTGGCCTGCTCGACAAGCGCCGCGAACTCCGCCTTGGCATTCATGAAGCCCTGCTCGTCAGCCTCGCGCCGCCGCTGATCGTCGACCAGGCTCAGGAGCGTCGTCAGGTTGCCTTGCGCGGCGAGCTGACGCGCCATCTCGATCATCTGATCGCGCCGTGTGCGGTTGTGGAATCCTTCGATAACCGGCTGCAGAAGAGACGCGCACCAGGCCGCCAGATAAGGCGTCTTCATCGGTCCGACGGCCCTTTGAACGTCCGCCAGCAGGCGCAGCACCCCCAGATGGAAAACCGCCGGGTCGTCCGCGGTGCCCAATTCGCCGAGAGCCTGATCGATCGAGGCCTTGATCTTGGCGGCGACGAAGCCGGCGATGTGCGGGTCGACCGGCGGGCGCTCCGTCTTGCCTTCACGGGCGACACGCTCCAGCGCCGGCAGCAGGTCGTCCAGTTCGGCGACATAGTCCTGCTTCAACAAGGGACTCTGGCAGGGCCAGTTCGGATTGCTGGCGTAGAGGGCCCGCTCCGCACCCTGGCCGATCCGCGGCTTGGCCATGGTGAAGGCGGCGGTGTCGAAAGTCCGGCGCAGCATCGACAGTTCCGGGCGCATCGCCGGCTGATTTTCGATCCAGGTCTGAGGCAGGCGCTGGGCAAAGATCTCGGCAAAGGTCTGACGCTTTTCATCGCTGTGGTAGTTCACCGCAAAGGCCTGCGCCAGGCCGTCGATGCGTACCGCGATGTCGCGGTAACGCAGCGGTGCGTGCTCGTCCAGCGCCATCAGAACCCGGGCCAGCAAGCGGTCTTCGCCGGCGACCCGTCCGGTGGCGGAGCTGAAGGCGGCTTGCGTCGACTGACGGACCGCTTCCGCACGGACCTCGTCGCCCAAAGAGCGGCGCACCCAGCTTTCCAGGTCGTTCTTGCGGATCACCATGAGCGCCTCGGGCCAGGACCGCGCCAAGGCGTGGGAGAGGGCCGGCGCGTTCAGGTACTCTTCATCGCCGAACTGGAATGCGCGCGCGGCCTTCTGCGGCAGCAGCGCCTGCTTCGGGCTCAGGTGCCGGCCGTTCATCCACATGTTCAGGTCTTCGTAACGCCAGCGCTGCTCCGCATCATCGCAGAGCAGGCCGCGCAGGACTTCCACCATGGGCAGCGACAGCCGGGTATCGCGCACCAGAGCGGCATAGGAGCCCTTGGTGATCTTGGCTTCGACCACCTCGTCCTGGCTCAGGTCTGCAACCGGGTTGCCACCGCACAGCAGCGTCAGAATGGTGACCCCGAGCGCGTAGAAGTCGTCAGGCGGCATCCCGGCACCGCGCCCTTCCGGCATCGCCATCGAGCCGTCGATAGGCTCGTAATAGTAGGGCTGGTTCATCGCCGGGGGGGCACTGAAGCACTCGCCGACAACAACGCTTTCGCGGCTGGGATCGGAGAAGAAGATGTTGTCGGCCCGGATCGAGCGATGCGTCAGGATGCGGTCGCTCAGTTCCTTGAACAGCGGCATCAGGGGTTGCATCATCGTCCGAACGACCCGGTCTTCACGCCAGGGCTCAATCGTCGCATCGGCGGAGGGCAGCACCCGCTCGCCGCCGGGTTGCTCAAAGACGATGACAAAGCGGCGGGCCCGGGCCGGCGGCCAGTCGACGACACCGCTGCGTAGCGGGATCGACATGGGCAGGCGGCGGAATCGCGAGAACTGGGCCAGCACATCGGTCCGCGCGGCGATATCCTGACGGCAGATCAGAGCATAGAGCGACTTCGGCGCGCCGCGCTCGTCGGACACGGCATAAGCCTTGACCCCTGGCGTGCCGAGCTCGGGGAGCGGCATATCCGGGTGCAGCCGAAAGCGATCGCCCAGCATGACCATGCCGTTGTCGAAGGCGCCGTCATGCCGGTGATCCGGCCCTCTTTCCTCCTCCTGAGCGCTCATACCTGCCGTTAACCTTTTGGCGCATGGGGATACGCCGTTTCAACCCGAAACCGGCTGCAAAGGTACGCGGCATAAGGCAAAGAGAACGTTAAGGCCCGGGCGGCCAAGCGCCGCGACCGCCCGGAAACTCAGGTCCCGGGACCTTGCGGCGAGAGGCTGCGCAGGTCAGTCGGCAAAGGGATCGCGGACCAGGATGGTGTCCTCGCGCTCCGGCGAGGTGGAGAGCAGAGCGACGGGCACCTCGATCAGCTCCTCCAGGCGGCGGATGTACTTCACCGCGGCCGCCGGCAGATCGGCCCAGGACCGGGCCCCGCGGGTGCTCTCGGCCCAGCCGGGAATCGTCTCGTAGACCGGGGTCACGCGCGCCTGGCGCGACTGCAGGGCCGGCAGATGACTGCGCTGTTCGCCGTCGATCTCGTAGCCGACGCAGACCTTCAGCTCCTCCATGCCGTCCAGCACGTCCAGCTTGGTCAGCGCGATGCCGGTGATCCCGCCGATCTTGGCGGCCTGGCGGACCATGACGGCGTCGAACCACCCGCAGCGCCGCTTGCGGCCGGTGACGACCCCGAACTCGTGGCCGCGCTCGCCGAGCAGCTCGCCGATCTCGTCCTCGAGCTCGGTCGGAAAAGGCCCGGAACCGACGCGGGTGGTATAGGCCTTGGTGATCCCCAGCACGAAATCGATGGTGTCGGGACCGGTGCCGGAGCCGGCGGCTGCCTGTCCCGCCATGGTGTTGGACGAGGTGACGAAGGGATAGGTGCCGTGGTCCACATCCAGCATCGCCCCCTGCGCGCCCTCGAAAAGGATCCGCTGACCGGAACGCTTGGCCGCGTCCAGACGCTGCCAGACCCGGTCGGCGAAGGGCAGGATGCGCGGGGCCAGCGCAAGCAGGCCTTCGACCACCTCGTCCGCCGTGAACTCCGGCTGGCCGAGGCCGCGCAGCAGCGCATTGTTGTGCAGCAGCAGGCCGTCGACGCGCTGGCGCAGCAGGTCAGGATCGGCCAGATCGCAGAAGCGCACGGCGCGGCGCCCGGCCTTGTCCTCGTAGGCCGGGCCGATGCCCCGCCCCGTGGTGCCCAGCTTGCCTTCGCCCCGGGCTGCCTCGCGGGCCCGGTCGACGGCGCCGTGCATGGGCAGGATGAGGGATGCGCCCTCGGCGATCTTCAGGCGCTCCGGCGTCACCGCGACGCCCTGGGCGCGCAGGCGGTCGATCTCCTCCACCAGCGCCCAGGGATCGATCACCACGCCGTTGCCGATGATCGAGAGTTTGTTGGAACGGACGACGCCGGAGGGCAGCAGAGAGAGCTTGTAGACCTCGTTGCCCACCACAAGCGTGTGGCCGGCGTTGTGGCCCCCCTGGAAGCGCACCACCACGTCGGCGCGCTCCGACAGCCAGTCCACAATCTTTCCCTTCCCTTCGTCGCCCCATTGGGAGCCGACGACGACGACATTCGCCATGGCTTCTCAGTCCTTCGCTTTGCTCTAGTCGTTCGCTGGTTCCAAGGCCACGGCCGCGTCGCCGCGCAGCAAATGGCTGCAGCCGAGCCGCCGCGCCTCCTCTTCCGGCTGCTCCGCCTCCGACAGGCCGGCAAGGGTCTCCCAGCCTTCGCGGCGCAGATCGCGCGCCTTGGCGACGGGGGTGCCGAAAGGCAGGTAAATCCGCCTTTGGCGCTGCGGGCCCGGGACCGCCCGGAGCACCGTGTCCATGAACAGCGTGAAGCCGGTGGCAGGCTCCTGCACGCCGTTCGGTCCGGCCGCCTGATAGCGCCCGCCGCGGCCGAGCTCCCCGCGCACGCCCTTGGCGAAGAGAATGAAGCTGATGCCGGTCTGGTATTCGAAGCCCCGGTGTTCGACCGGATCGACCGTCACGCGGGCCTCCGGCGCGGCGGCCTGGATGAGGGAGAGCACTGTATCGAGGCGCCTCACCTCTTCCGCCGCGGCAGCCGGCAGCTCGAGCGCCTTCAAGGCCGCCAAGGCGCTCTCCGCCGGACCGGCCGAGCGCAGCAGCGCATGAAACAACTCCGCCTGGGCACCCGCCAGGGCGGTGACAGCAGCGGCGTCCTTGCGGTCCAGGGCCATGCGCAGATCGCGCACCTGCGCCTCCCCCAGCCCCAGGTCCGCCGCCAGCGAACCGACCAGGGGCGGCAGGTTGAGGTCGACCGAAAGGCCCGCGACGCCGGCCGCGTCCAGCGCTTCGACCGCCAGCAGCACAACCTCGGCATCCGCTGCTTCCGTGGCGGAACCGATCAGCTCGGCGCCGGCCTGCGCGAACTGGCGCTCCGGGCGCAGCTGACTGCCGCGCACCTGCAGCACCTGGCCGCCGTAGCAGAGCCGCAGGGGCCGCGGCGTATTTTTCAGGCGGGTCGCTGCGATGCGGGCCACCTGGGGGGTCATGTCGGCGCGCAGCCCCATCATGCGCTGGCTCACCGGGTCCATCAGGCGGAAGGTCTGCCCGGCCAGGGCAGCGCCGGGGCCGGTCAACAGCGCTTCCTCGAACTCGAGCAGCGGCGGCTTCACCCGGTCGTAGCCCTGGGCGCGAAACGCGGCCACGAGGCGCTCGAGGACCTGGGACTCGTGGGCGGCAAGCGGGGCCAGCACGTCCTGGAGGCCGGCCGGCAGAAGGCCTTTGTCGGCTGTATCTGTCATGGCGTCAGGTCTTCGGGGAGCTGCAATCCGGATGCTGGGCGTCTATCCGGAAGCGGGCAGAGGCTTTGTCAGCCGGAGGCAGGCCCGCTTCCGCTCTCTGGTAACAGTCTGTGGCGCGGCGGGCAAACGGAAATCCGCCCACAGGCATCGCGGCCGGGGCGCAGGGAAAGGTGTAACGCCCTGAATTCGCGTGCTTTCGCAGACTGGCTGCCGGCCGCACAGGCCGATAGACTGCGCGGGCTTCAGCGACAGCAAGGGATTCTTTCAGAATCTTGTTCAGACGACTTCTCAAACCGGCCGGCCTGGCCGCCGCCAGCAACGGTCTGGACCGCTACCTTGGGCTGCTCATCCTGGCCGCCGCCGCGGCCCTGCTGGCCGGCTGGCTGCTGCCGGTGATGACCGTCCGCACGCTGCTGGTCTTCTATGACGAGGTCTCCATCCTCACCGGCGCCTACCGGCTGCTCGAAGGCGGCGACTATCTGATCTTCCTGGTCATCGTCGTCTTCACCGTCGTGTTGCCGGTCGGCAAGCTGGTGCTGGCCTATCTTGCCTGGGCCTGGCTGCGGGTGGAGGACCCGCGTGTGCGGCGGACGCTCCGCGCGATCGAGGCGCTGGGGCGCTGGTCGATGCTGGATGTCTTCGTCGCCGCCATCCTGGTGGTTGTGATTAAGCTTTCGCTGATCTCGGAAGTCGAGATTCATGCCGGCCTCTATGTGTTCATGGCCGCGGTGCTGCTTTCCATGATTGCGGTGCGCCGCATTGCGGTTCTCGCCCACCGCAGGCTGGAGACGCCCGGCGGCTAGGGCCGTAGGGCGGGGGAAGCGGTCACGGCGGAAGCGGGCTCGCCCTGGCTCTATAGGGCCAGCCCATCTGGCTCTGGGCCCAGGCTGGCGGCTGTCGTATATCCTGCGGGTGCCCGAAAGCGCCGAAGTCTGCGGTTCTCAGTGGCTGAGACTGCCGCGGCCAGATGAGGCCAAGCCAGGAAACCCAACCCAGAAGCAAGGGGTGAGATGCGATGAAAATGACCACCGAAGAGGCCTTCGTAAAGGTGCTCCAGATGCACGGCATCGAGCATGGCTTCGGCATCATCGGCTCGGCCTTCATGCCGATCTCCGACCTCTTTCCCAAGGCCGGGATCACCTTCTGGGACGTGGCGCACGAGACCAACGGCGGGCTGATCTGCGACGGCTACACCCGCGCCACCGGAAAGATGGCCATGGCCATCGCCCAGAACGGCCCGGGCGTGACGGGCTTTGTCACCGCCATCAAGACCGCGTACTGGAACCACACGCCGATGCTGCTGGTCACCCCGCAGGCGGCCAACAAGACCATCGGCCAGGGCGGTTTTCAGGAAGTCGACCAGATGCCGATGTTCCGCGAGATGGTCTGCTACCAGGAAGAGGTGCGGGATGCCTCGCGGATCGCCGAGGTACTGAACCGGGTGATCGAGAAAGCCTGGCGCGGCTCCGCTCCGGCACAGATCAACGTGCCGCGCGACTACTGGACCCAGGTTATCGACATCGAGCTGCCGCAGATCGTCCGCCTGGAACGTCCGGCCGGCGGCACGCGCGCCATTGCCGAGGCGGCAAAGCTGCTCTCCGAGGCGAAGTTCCCGGTGATCCTGAACGGCGCCGGCGTGGTGCTGGCGGGGGCCATTCCCGCCTCTCAGGCGCTGGCCGAGCGGCTCGACGCGCCGGTCTGCTGCGGCTATCAGCACAACGACGCCTTCCCCGGATCACACCCGCTCTTCGCCGGGCCGCTGGGCTACAACGGCTCCAAGGCCGGCATGGAACTGATCGCCAAGGCCGACGTGGTGCTGGCGCTGGGCACCCGGCTCAACCCCTTCTCGACGCTGCCCGGCTACGGCATCGACTACTGGCCGAAGGACGCCAAGATCATCCAGGTCGACATCAACGCCGACCGCATCGGCCTGACCAAGAAGGTGAGCGTGGGCATCCAGGGCGACGCCAGGCTGGTGGCCGAACAACTGCTGGAGCAGCTCAGCCCGGAGGCCGGCAATACCGACCGCGAGGCCCGCAAGGCCACCATCCACCAGACCAAGTCGGCCTGGCTGCAGGCGCTGTCCTCCATGGACCACGAGGACGACGACCCGGGCACCACCTGGAACGAGCGCGCCCGCACGCGCGATGCCGACCGCATGTCGCCGCGCCAGGCCTGGCGGGCGATCCAGGCCGGCCTGCCGAAGGACGCCATCATCTCCTCCGACATCGGCAACAACTGCGCCATCGGCAATGCCTATCCGACCTTCGAGCAGGGCCGCAAGTACTTGGCGCCGGGCCTCTTCGGCCCCTGCGGCTACGGTTTCCCCTCGATCATCGGCGCCAAGATCGGCTGCCCCGAGGTGCCGGTGGTCGGCTTTGCCGGCGATGGCGCCTTCGGCATCTCCATGAACGAGATGTCCTCCATCGGGCGCGAGGAATGGCCGGCCATCACCATGGTGGTCTTCCGCAACTATCAGTGGGGCGCGGAGAAGCGCAACACCACGCTGTGGTACGACGACAACTTCGTCGGCACCGAACTCGACCCGCACCTGAGCTACGCCAAGGTCGCCGAGGGCTGCGGCCTGAAGGGCGTCACCGTCACCACGCAGCAGGACCTGACCGAAGCGCTGGCGACGGCCTGCAAGGCGCAGGACGACGGCGTCACCACCTTCATCGAGGTGATCCTCAATCAGGAACTGGGCGAGCCCTTCCGCCGTGACGCCATGAAGAAGCCTGTGGAAGTGGCCGGCATCAGCCGCGACGACATGCGCCCGCAGCAGCCGCTGTAGTGTCCTAGCGAAAGAGCCGCAGCTCGCGGCCGCCGCTCAAAGGGATCGCGACGCCGTCGAGGCCGTTGCCGTCCATGTCTTCGAGGCGGAAGTCGCCAACGATCTGTTCGTCCAGTTGAAGGACGGCGCGCTCGCGCAGGTCGCCCTCGACGAAGCCCATGACGCGCAGCGCCCGGCGGCCCGCGTCGGGCAGCAGGATCTCCGGCAAGCCGTCCTCGTCGGCGTCGAGGATGGCGGAGAGGCCGAGGGCGCGGGAACCGATGAAGTGGTTGGAGAAGCCGTAGGCCTCCGCCTCCTGCACCAGCGCATCACCCTGCAGGGAGAGGATGCGCAGCACGCCGCCGATGTGCGGCGTCTCGACATAGGCGACCTCCAGCACGCCGTCGCCGTCGAAGTCGGCCACGCCGACGGGGTTCAGCCAGCGATAGGTGGTGAGCCGCTCGGGGCCCTTCGCAACCAAACGCAGCGTCCCGTCGACGACGCCGTAAGCCGTCAGCAGGCCGCCGCTGCCCTGTGAGGACCGCACCACCAGGATCTCCTGCCGCCCGTCGCCGTCCAGATCGACGAGCCGCGGCTGCAGATCCTCGAAGACCTGGTTCTCCGGCAGGGAGAGGCTGAGGCTGCCACCGTCAGAAAGCCGCACCAGCAGGCCGCCGGCTTCGATGCCGTCGCCGAGCACCGCGTGGCCGTAACGCTCCGTCGGCTCGGTCAGCCAGACCTCGGCGATCGCTCCGTCTCCGAGCGCCGGGTGGCCGTCGGGCAGGGGATTCTCCGGCCGCGACACGGCACGCAGCTCGATGGTCATCTCGCGCTGGGCCTCGGTGACCTGGGGGCGAAAGCCGAGAGCCTCCAGACCCTCGGCCTGCGCCGGCCCGGCCGACGCGACGCCTGCCGCAAGAACGAGGGAAAGGGCGCGCACGGCCGCTTTAAAACACCAGCGCTTCGGCCTGCTTGGTGTGCGGCAGGGAGCGCACCTTCTGCAGGATGGCGGGGTCGATGGGCGCGTCCAGTTCCAGCAGCGCGATGGCGTCCTGGCCCTGGGCCGCGCGGCCCAGATGGAAGCTGGCGATGTTCACCCCGGCATCGCCCAGGGTGGTGCCCAGCGCACCGATGAAGCCCGGCTTGTCCTCGTTGGTGATGTAGAGCATGTGCGGGGTGATGGAGGCCTCGACGGAGATGCCTTTGATCTCGACAAGGCGCGGCTTGTCGCCGCCGAAGAGCGTGCCGGCGACACAGCGCTCGCCGCGCTCGGTGGTCACCGTCAGGCGGATCAGCGTCTGGTAGTCGCAGTCGCGCTCGTGCTTCACCTCGGCCACGTCGATGTCGCGCTCGCGCGCCACGATGGGCGCGTTCACCATGTTCACGTTGTCCAGCATCGGCCGCAGCATGCCGCAGAGCGCCACCTGGGTGAGCGGCCGGGTGTTGAGGTGGGCCACATGGCCTTCGTATTCGATGCGCGCATCTTTCAGGCCGGTGCGGGTGAGCTGCCCGGCGAAGGAGCCGAGCTGCTCGGCGAGCTGCATGTAGGGGCCCAGCCGCTTGGCCTCCTCCGCCGTCAGGGAGGGCATGTTGAGCGCGTTGGTGATGGCCCCGGTCAGCAGGTAGTCGGCCATCTGCTCGGCGACCTGGAGCGCCACCTTCTCCTGCGCCTCGGCGGTCGAAGCGCCGAGGTGCGGTGTCGCCACCACCTGGTCCATGCCGAAGAGGGGATTCTCCTTGGCCGGCTCCTCGGTGAAGACGTCCAGCGCCGCGCCCGCCACGTGGCCCGAGTCGATGGCGGCCTTCAGGTCCGCCTCCACCACCAGGCCGCCGCGCGCGCAGTTGACGATGCGCACGCCGGGCTTGGTCTTGTCCAGCGCCGCGGCGTCGATGATGCCCCGGGTCTGATCGGTCATCGGCACGTGCAGGGTGATGATGTCGGCCCGCGCCAGCAGCTCGTCCAGTTCGACCTTTTCGATGTCCAGATCCTCGGCGCGGTCGGGCGAGAGGAAGGGATCGTAGGCGATGACGCGCATGCGCAGGCCCTGGGCCCGCTCGACGACGATGGAGCCGATGTTGCCGCAGCCGATGACCCCCAGCACCTTGCCGGTCAGCTCGGTGCCCATGAAGCGCGACTTCTCCCACTTGCCGGCCTGGGTCGAGCGGTCGGCAGCGGGGATCTGGCGGGCCAGCGCGAACATCATCGCAATCGTATGCTCGGCGGTGGTGATGGAGTTGCCGTGCGGCGTGTTCATCACCACGATGCCGCGCCCGGTGGCGGCGGGGATGTCGACGTTGTCAACGCCGATGCCGGCACGGCCGACGACCTTCAGGTTGTCAGCCGTAGCGATGATCTCCTCGGTCACCTTGGTCGCGGAACGGATGGCAAGGCCGTCGTACTGGCCGATGACGGCCTTCAGTTCCTCCGGCGTCATGCCGGTCTTCACGTCCACCTCGAGCCCGCGCTCGTGGAAGATCTCCGCCGCGCGCTCGCTCAGCTTGTCCGAAATCAAAACCTTGGGCATAGCGATGTCCCTTGTCCTCGGCGCCGCGGCGTCTGCGCGGGGCCGGATGATGTCTTTAGATGTAGGGCTGGGTGCCGGTCAGGCCGCCGCTTTCTCCGATTTTACCAGGCCATAGGCCCAGTCGAGCCAGGGCAGCAGCGCGGCCATGTCCGCGGACTCCACGGTGGAGCCGCCCCAGAGGCGCAGGCCCACGGGCGCATCGCGGTAGCCGCCGATGTCGAAGGCGATCCCCTCGTCGTCCAGCAGCGCGGCGATACGCTTGGCCGCGGCGGACTGGCCGTCGCCGTCCAGCGCCAGGAACCAGGGGTCGACGATCTTCAGACAGATGGAGGTGGAGGAGCGGATCTCCGGGCGCGCCGCCAGGAAGTCGGCCCAGTCGGAGCGGGCGACCCAGTCCTCGACCGCCTGCAGGTTGGCCTGGGAGCGGGCGATGAGCGCCGGCAGGCCGCCGATCTCCTCGGCCCATTTCAGGCCGTCGAGGGCGTCTTCCACCGCCAGCATGGAGGGGGTGTTGATGGTCTCGCCCTTGAAGATGCCCTCGATCAGCTTGCCGCCCTTGGTGAGGCGGAAGATCTTCGGCAGGGGGCGGTCGGGGGTGAAGCTTTCCAGCCGCTCCACCGCGCGGGGGCTGAGGGCCAGCATGCCGTGGGCCGCCTCCCCGCCCAGCACCTTCTGCCAGGACCAGGTGATGACGTCGAGCTTGGCCGCCGGCAGCTCCATGGCAAAGGCCGCCGAGGTGGCGTCGCAGATGGTCAGCCCCGCGCGGTCGTCGGCGATCCAGGTGCCGTCGGGCACCTTCACGCCCGAGGTGGTGCCGTTCCAGGTAAAGACCACGTCGCGGTCGCTTCCCACCTGGCCGAGATCGGGCAGCGCGCCATAGGGCGCCTCCAGGATGCGCAGGTCGTCCAGCTTCAATTGCTTCTGAGCGTCGGTCGCCCAGCCCTTGCCGAAGCTTTCCCAGGTCAGCACGTCGACGCCGCGCGGGCCCAGCAGCGACCACATCGCCAGTTCCACCGCGCCGGTGTCGGAGGCCGGGACGATGCCCAGGCGGTAGTCCGCCGGCAGCCCCAGCAGCGCCTTGGAGCGCTCGATCACCTCGGCCAGCTTGGCCTTGCCGACCTTCGCCCGGTGAGATCGGCCCAGGGACGCCTCGCTCAGACCGCTCAGGGACCAACCCGGGCGCTTCGCGCAGGGTCCCGAGGAAAAGCAAGGGTTCCCAGGCCGGAGGGCCGGGCGGGCGGCATTCATGAGGCTGCTCCTTAAACGCTTCGGGTGCGGGCGACCGGACCAGCCCGCCGTCACCCCGGTTGACGGAACGGCGCCCCAAGGGCTGGGCGCCGAAAGAGGCGCGATACTAGCACCATGCTGCACTGCGTCAATTGTCCAAACGCCGCAAACCGGCGCCAAAGCGTCGCAGACGGCAAAGTTGACCAAGGGGTCAGGAAAGGCGGATGCGTGTCCGTTCTCTACCCTCCCTCGCGCGCCAGGATGTGGATGGCGGTGAAGGTCATCACCACCTCGCCGATCTGGTTGAAGACCTCGTAGTCCATCAGCAGCGTGCCGCGGTCGGGCTTGGACTTGGAAGGACGCATCTCCTTCACTGTCGCGGTCACGCGGAGCGTGTCTTCGGGGCGCACCGGGCGCACCCAGCGCAGTTCGTCGAAGCCGGGCGAGCCCATGGAGCAGGCGTTGATGACGTTGGCCTGGTAGAAAAGGCGGAACGCCAGGGACAGGGTCTGGAAGCCGGAGGCGATGAGGCCGTTGAACGGTCCCTCCTCCGCCGCGCGCTTGTCGAGATGGAAGGGCTGGGGGTCGTAGACCAGAGCGAAATCGAGGATCTGCGATTCGGTGATCGTGACGCCCTTGCTGTGAAACTGCTGGCCGGACTCGAAGTCGTCGAAGTAAAGCGCTTGCACCGTAGTGCACCTCTCGAAACGTAGATGGGGTGTTGCGGCAGAAAGGGGGGGTCAGACGGCGGCCGGGCGGATGGCCAGCGTGGTCCGGGCGCTCATTCCCAGGGCTCCCCGTTCTTGTGGGTGAAGAGCCACTGGCCGTCGCGCCGCACCAGTGCCAGGTCGATATCCGGGTAGTGCGCCTCATCCTCGTCGGAGCGGCTGCCGACCTCCAGGTAGACCACCCAGGCTTCGCTGCGGTTCACCAGGTGATGGCCGTCGGCCTTGCCGGCGGGAAAGCCCGCGACCATGCCGGCGCGCAGGACCTGCTCGCCGCCGTCGGTTACCAGCGTCACCTCGCCCTCGAGGACATAGACGAACTCGTCCTCCTTTGTGTGCCAGTGGCGCTGGGACGACAGCGCCCCCGGCGGCAGACGCACGAGGTTGACGCCGTAGTGGGTGAGCCCCAGCGGATCGCCCAGCGCCCGTTTTTCGCGCGCGCCGCAGGAATCGCGGAAGGGCGCGGGGTAGGAGGAGCCGAGGCGCGGCTCCAAACTGGAAGGGTCGAGCGCCGGTGCGGCCGGCGCAGCGGTGTCTTTGCTCATGCCGCTGATCTCATCTGAAGTCTGATTGCGGCAGAGCAGTCTACACCCGAATGCGTCCTTCGAGATAGAGGGCGGCCTTGCCGGTGAGCAGGACGCGTTCGCCCCTGTGTTCGACCGTCAGGCTCCCGCCGCGCGCGGAAATCTGCCGCGCCTGCATCACCGTTTTGCCGAGACGCTCCGCCCAGTAGGGCGCCATGACGCAATGGGCCGAGCCGGTCACCGGGTCTTCCGGAATGCCGGCGTGGGACGCGAAGTAGCGGGAAACGAAGTCGCAGTCCTCCCCCTCCGCCGTAAGGATCAGCCCTTTGACCGGCAGGTGCTTAATGCGCTCCATGTGGGGCTCGGCCTCCCGCACCTCGGCCTCGCTGGCCAGCACCGCCATCATCTTCTCCGAGGCGAGAACCGCCTGCGGCCGGAAGCCCAGGATCTCGAAGACAGCGTCGCCGTCGTTGAAGGGCTCCGGCGGCTGGGCCGGGAAGTCCATGGTGAAGGCCTCGCCCTGCCGGCTCACGATCAGCGGGCCGCTGGCGGTTTCGAACTGCACCCTGTCCGTCTCCGGCTTCAGCAGCCTGGTGATGACAAAGGCCGAGGCCAGGGTCGCATGGCCGCAGAGCCGGACCTCGAAGGCCGGGGTAAACCAGCGCAGGTGATAGCCGGCACCGTTGGGCACGAAGAACGCGGTTTCCGAGAGATTGTTCTCCCGCGCAATCGCCTGCAGCGTCTCGTCGGGCAACCAGTCGTCCAGCGGGCAGACCGCCGCCGGATTGCCGGCGAAAACGGCATCGCTGAAAGCATCGACCTGGTAGAGCGCAAGTTCCGTCATGCGCGGTATCTCCTGAATTGAACTACGAGCCTCAGGGCTGCCAGAAGGGCTTATGGGCCTCGCGGTCCGCCTCGGCCCGGCCGACGCCCATGTCCTTCAGCATCCGCTCGTCCATCTGCGCCAGATGGGCGCGGCCGGCGGCCCGCTCCTGCCAGAGCGCCAGGGCGTCCAGGGCGCGGATCAGCCAGCTTCGCGCCACAACACCAGAGCCCGGGCGCAACCTTGGGCCCGACGTTGAGGCCGTCGCGCGGCCCGACTGCCGCTGGAGATCCGAAACGGGGCGGCCCAGCCGCCCTTGATGGTCTGATGCGGGGCGGCCCAGCCGCCCCGGGGAAACCGGGGGCTTCAGAATTGTATCCATTTCACCCTCCAAAATCGCTAAATTGTATCCATCAATATCTCGAACAATGTATTTATTGTTGCCATCGTTAGGGGTCAATTGTATTATTGTCATCATGACAAAATGGACTCCCGAACTGAGCAGCATCGAGGGCCCGCGTTACCTCGCCATCGCCGAGGCGCTGGCCCAGGACATTGCCGTGGGCCGGCTGAAGGCCGGCGACCGCCTGCCCACCCACCGCGATCTGGCCTGGACGCTGGGGGTCACCGTCGGCACCGTCAGCCGCGCCTACGCCGAGGCGGAGCGCCGCGGCCTGACCACCGGCGAGATCGGCCGCGGCACCTTCGTGAACGTGCCGGCGAGCAACGAGAACCTGCACCGCTGGCACGACCGGGCCCCGGGGACGATCCACATGCGCTCGGCCCCGCCCATGCCCGGCGCCGACGAGGGCGTGATCGCCGACGTGATGGCGCGCGTCGCCAGCGGACCGCGCGCACTGGAAATGATGGCCTACCAGACACAGCGCGGCCTGATCGAACACCGGCAGGCCGGGGCTGACTGGATCAGCCGCCCGGGCTACCGGGTGCAGGCCGAAGAGCTCACGATCACCGCCGGCGCCCATCACGGCGTGATGGTCGCCCTGGCCGCTGTCACACGGCCGGGAGACCATATCGTCTGCGATTCCCTGACCTATCCGGGCATCCGCAGTCTCGCGCGCCTGCTCGGTCTGCGTCTCGAAGGCCTGCGCCGCGATGCCGACGGTCCCCTGCCGGACGCCTTCGAGGAGGCCTGCCGCACCCACGATACCAAAGCGCTTTTCGTCTGCCCCACCCAGCACAACCCGACCAGCCTGACGATGCCCGAGGACCGGCGCCGCGCGTTGGCCGCGGTGGCGCGGCAGTTCGGCGTCGCGATCGTCGAAGACGACACCTTCGGCCAGTTGGACGGAACGGAACCGCTGCCGCTCACCACCCTGGTGCCGGAGTTGGGTTTCTACGTCGTCGGCATGTCAAAGACCGTCGCGGCGGGCCTGCGCATCGGCTATGTCGCGGCGCCGGAAAAGGCGCGCGAGCGCGTCGGCAGCGCGGTTCACAGTTCCTGCTGGATGGCCTGCCCGCTGACCGGCGAGATCACCGCCGAGCTGATCCGCAGCGGGGCCGCCGCCGAAGTCCGTGCCGGACGCAAGAAGGAGGCCGTGGCGCGCAGCGCGGTCGCCCGCGAGGTCCTGAAAGGCTGGGACTTCGACTGCGCGGAGGGCGCCAACTTCCTCTGGCTGCGGCTGCCCGAGCCCTGGCGTTCCAGCGAGTTCGCCGAGGAGGCGGAGCGCCGCGGCGTCCTCGTCACGCCCAGCGACCCCTTCATGGTCGGCCGCCGCGAGAGTGCGCCGGCCGTGCGCGTCTGCTTCGGCCCGCCGCGCGACCACCGGGAGCTGCGCCGCGGCCTTGCCATCCTGGCCGAGCAGCTCAGCGAAGGCCCGGGTTACGCCCTCAGCAGCGTGGTCTAGCCCCGCGGGAGGCCAATGTGCATGCGGCGCGGAGCGTATGTCATGCGGCCCCTCGGCGGCACCGCATGACATAGCGCACGCACAGACGCCCTTGAGATTACTGGGCGCCGATGGTCACGCCGGCAGGCGTTGAGGCCTCAAGGCTCGCATCGGCGACACTGCGGATGATCGACCAGTTGTTCTCCGCACCTCGGATGAAACCAGGCACATCCTTTTTCCATCGTGCCTGAATGTTCTTGTTCAGGTTCAGATAGAGCTTGCCATCGACAATGGCCCAGGCATTGGGATCGCCATCAAACTTGCGGCCCATAGCCGTCCCGAAGGCGCAGTATCCGCCGTACTGGGGTGCGTATTGCGCCGGGTCCGCGGTAAAGGTGTCGCGATGCTCCGCAGAGGCAAAGCGATAGGTGGCGCCTTCGTACTGCGCGGTAAACTGATCGTTACCTGCCACCGGCTTTCCTTGGGTGAAGTAAGCCACGACGTCATAGCCATGCACGGCGTAACCTTCCACGATGTTGACCTCGGTCTCTGCCGCTGCGAGCTCTACCGTCGCCGGCACCACCGCGAGCGCCAGGCCTGCCGACAACAGAGCATTGCGAAGTGTTTTGGTGACAATCGACATTGCAATTTCCTTTTAGTGGGTTCATTGACCGATAGGTCGGAGAACGCGCCGGGGCGCCACAGTCCGGCCTTCACAGAAGAGTTAAGCCGTCGGGTGTGATCATTTGTCCGAGAAAACACGCAGTTCGTCCGAAGACCCGGGCCTCTTTCCGCTGCTGAACCGCCGAAGCCTCAGCGCCAGCGTTTTCTTTTCCGGTTCTCTCTGCGGGCGTTCAGACCACAGTGCGGAAGATGCCCAGATGCACCTGCATCTGCTGCGCCGCGGATCGCTGAACCTCCGTACCCGGAACGGTGCTGTCAGGCACATCGACCGGCCGAGCCTCATCTTCCTTCCCCGCACCCAGGATCACCGGCTGGAAGCCGGGGAAACACCGGGCGCCGAACTGGTCTGCGCGCGCCTGACCTTCACCGGCCCCGAAGCCGATCTCCTGCTGCTCGGCTTACCCGAGCTGCTGATCATCCCGCTCGATGCCCCAACCGGCTTCGGCCCGGTGGTCGAGCGCCTGTTCGATGAAGCCTTCACGCCCGCCTTCGGCCATGGCGCAGCCGTCGATCTGATCGCCGAGCTGTTGCTCGTCATGTTGCTGCGGCACTGCATGACAGAGGGCCTGACCGAGGGCGGACTGCTGGCCGGCCTCGCGGACAGCAAGCTCGCCCGGGCACTCGTCGTGATGCATGGTCGCCCGGCGGAGGATCTGAGCATCGAGCAACTGGCAGGGATTGCGGGCATGTCACGGTCCAACTTCGCCGCCGCATTCAAGCATCGGATCGGCACGTCGCCCGGCGACTATCTCACCACCTTGCGCCTGGCCTTAGCCCAGCAGGCCCTGTTGCAGGGCAAACCCCTGAAGACCGTGGCGCCGCTGGTTGGTTACAGGAGCGCCACCGCTTTGGCCCGTGTCTTCCAGCGGCAGTTCGGGTGCGGACCGCGTGACTGGCTGGCGCAGCAGCAACGAAGCGCCGAAGCTGGCGACACGTGACCGGGTTGGCCGCCGCGCGTCTTCGATTGGGTGGCCTGCAGTGGGCTCGTCTTTCTCCACAGGGGGTCGGGTGGTCGCCTGCGCGCCAGTGCGCAGGCTCGTTATCCCTGCAACCGACACCTTTGCGCACATGACTGCCGCTTGACCATCGCGCGGCCGGTTGCCACTTCTAGGGCGCGCCGACGCAACACACGAAAGATCCCGAGGGACTTTCGTGAGGATTGAGAAAGGAACGGCAGGATGAGCCCCGAAGCAGCCAAAGGTGAAGCAGCCGAAGGCTCGGCCTACTGGTCGGCACAGGCCCGCACGCGCGTAACGGAGAATCCAAGGCTCGAGGTCATGGCGCGGCGATCGTTTGTCCTCGAACATGCTGTCGACGTTGTCTGGCAGGTGATCGCCGACCCGCTGCACTGGGAGGCGGACGCCTTCCACAACGAGATTGTCGACATGAACGATGCCGGCGGCACCGGCACCCACTTCGAGATGCTCCACACCAATCATCCGATCATCCCCTGGCCAATGCCCGACCAGCGCTTTGTGGGGGTGATCATGGACTGGGAGCCTCTCAAACACCAATCGGTCGCGGAGTTGAACATCGACGACAGCGCCGGCTCGAAGCGCACGCCGGATCACAAGCAAACGATCGAACTGGAAGCGCTTGGACCAGCGCGCACGCGTCTCACCTACACGGTCGCCACGATCCGGATGGAAGGCATCAGCGAGGTAACACGGTTTTTCTTTCGCCCCTGGGCGCGGTTTCAGTTGCGCCGCGCGATCGGCAAGAAGCTCTCCCACATCCGCGCGGATCTCGCCCGGAACGCTTGAGGAGCGCCTAAGGGCCGCCGACGCGCTCCGGTGCAGCGCGGCAATGGCATACGTTCGGGATAAAAAAGCCGGCGTTGGACAACCGCGGCCGTCGTCTAGCGGCCCGGAACAGCCTCGTCCACCGCCCGGAACCGCACGATGTAGTACGGCGCTTCGGATAGCTCGTCACCGCCATTGAGGACTGCGGAGCGGTTCAGCTTGTTGACGGTCGCGTACATCCAGCCATCGGGGCCGGCGCTGATCCCGTCCGCCCAGGCCAAGTGCTCATCATGCTGAACATAGATGCGGTAGGTCCCGCTGGGGCCGGTCACGCCGATGGCGTTATTCTCAACGTCGGTGACATAGATATGCCCGGCAGCATCGACGGAGATGCCATCGCTCACCGGCTTGTCGCCATAACGCTCCACCCGCTCGGCAAGCTCAGTCTCGGAGAGCGAGGCATCGGCCAGATCGCGTGCGCGAATGCGCCAGATGTCGTCGCCATGCATCGCTCCGTAGTAGACCCAGGTATAGCTTGGATCGATGGTGATTGGATTGAGGCCGATCCTGGCAGGCGCCGCTTCCGCCCCTTCGCCGAGCAGGACGGGCCGGCCCTCCACGACCATCGGGATATCCTCGGCCTGGACGCTCGGATGGCCGACAAGGACGCGGCGCGACTGTCCGGTTCGAAGATCGACCACGACAATTGCAGGCCCGGTATCCCCGCCAACATCGGCGAGATAGAGCGCCTGGTTGACGAGATCGACGGCGAGATCGTTGTGGAGCGACCCCGGCCGTGTCGCCGGTGCCGGGATATGGATCACACGCTCCAAGGTGTCGGTCGCCGTGTTCCAGGCAACGGTCTTCGGAACGTCCCCTCCGTTGTCGAGCAGCCAGACAACGCCTGCCGGATCCGATCGCAGGCCGAGAACGGCATTCAGGCCGATCCCGTCCTCGCCCGGTGCACTGCTCCACGCCTCGCTGGGCCAGGGCACGACCCCGCCGTCGGCCCTCAGTTCCATAACCCGGTATTCCGGGCCATAGAACTGGTGGTGACTGAAGATGATCCGGCCATCTGGCGTCACGGCGATGTTGCCCGGCCCTTCCTCGAGGGTCGCAACGACTTCGAGCTGTGGATCGGGCAAGGGAGGCAACGCCTCTGCAAGGGATGCGCCGGAGAGAAGCGCCGTGCCGGCGGCGACCGCGATGACCGTAGCTCTCATGAGTCTTTCCTCCTTCGTCAAACTGACCAGTCCAAGCGGCCGCACGACCGGCCAAACCGATCCACTGGTGTTCCGGCGACGGCCTTCGGCTGCCTCAAGGCGTAGCGCGCCGGTCGTCAGCGCGGCACGGGATTGCGGCGGAAGGGTATCGGCCGGGCAAGCGGTTGATCTTCCGAATCACAGGGCTGGATTCAGGAATTTCCTACCGGTACTCCATGACGACGATTGCCGTGGTTCCGTCCTCCAGCGCCTCGTAGACATGCCGCGTGTTTGCGGCGAAGGTCACGTAGTCGCCGGGACCCAAGGTCTTGGCGGTCTCGACCGGGCCGACCCTCGCCTTGCCGCTCAGCAGGATCACGTGCTCGACCGTGCTTTCGGCGTGGGGCTCCGAGAGCCTTGCCGGGCCGGGTTCGAAGGTGGCGCGGTAGAGATCGCGCATCGCGCCGGCCGGACAGCTGGACAGCAGCGTGACGCCGAACCTGGCCGCTTCGGCCTGGACTTCGAAGCCCTGCTGGGCGGGCATCAGGCGCAGGCCGCCGGTCTGCGGTTCGATGAGTTCGCGCACGTTGATGCCCAGCGCATCGCTGAGCGCCCACAAAGTTTCCAGGCTGGGATTGCCGTCACCCGCCTCAAGGCGGGCCAGGTTCGATTTCGCGACCCCCGCCTGCCGCGCCAGTTCGTTGATCGAAAGGCCCTTCTCGACCCGCCGCGCTTTCAGCCGTTGGGCAACGGCCTGCCGCCGCCCGTCACCACCGTCGGCACTGGCACCGGACTCCGGTCGCTTTTCCTGCGAAGACACCTCATCCCCTTGACGAGAACCACGATCGTCCCATAAAAGGGACAAACAGCCGATTTATGGGAAATATAGAGGACACCCGCGGCCATGTCGACGCGGCTTACGATCGGAATTGCGGCCTGTTCATCGGAGGGGGCGGCGCTTTGCTACAGGACCATCTGTGCGCGTGCGCCGGCCCGTCTCGGGCCGCACGACCATCCGGAAATCGTGCTGCACGCCCCGTCTCTCGCGGACTACGTCGCGGCCCTGGAGGACGGCGACCTTGAAGCTGTCGCAGCACTGATGCTGCGCTCCGCCGATCGTCTGAAGGCAGCCGGCGCCGATTTCGTGATTTGCCCGGACAACACGATCCACGCCGCGATGCCCCTGGTGCGCGATGCCTCCTCCCTTCCCTGGCTGCACATCGCGGAGACGGTGGCGGAGGAATCGCGGCGCCGCGGGGTCACGCGGGCGGCGATCCTCGGGACGAAATGGCTGGTCGACAGCGACGTCTACCCGGACGCACTGGCCCGAAAGGGTATCGGTTACCTGCGCCCGGAACCGCAGGAGCGCGACGAGATCAACCGGATCATCATGGACGAGCTCGTCAACGACATACAGGTGGAGCGCTCGGTCCGTTACTTTCAGGATGTGATTGCAGGGATGAAGGAGCGGGGCTGCGATACGGCCATCCTCGGCTGCACGGAGATCCCGATCATCATAAGCGACGCCAACGCAGCCCTGCCGGTCCTCGACTCCACCCGCCTGCTCGCCGATGCCGCTCTGAACCACGCCATCGCGCAGACCGAAGACGCAGCCGGCGTGCAGGCATGAAAGCCAGGGACACGTCCTGACACTGCGTTGTCAGGAGCATCG
This sequence comes from Rhodospirillales bacterium BBD 1991-14, assembly GCA_001657395.1. Lineage (GTDB taxonomy): Bacteria > Pseudomonadota > Alphaproteobacteria > Kiloniellales > Kiloniellaceae > Pelagibius. Next base: position 438,200 of record LYSY01000003.1, read on the forward strand.
CGCTAGACTTCTGCAGATGAAGGTCGGCAACCCTGCGCCGTGCCGCCGGATGATGGAGGGTTTAGTGTGCCGCTGCAGAACCGCGTGACGCCCTTCTCCACCATCAAGGCCGTTGCGTGCCGGGGCCTTGTCATGGGTAACCGCGGCTGCCTCCATGACAGCAACCGCGCGCTGCGCAGCCAAGGCTGGCGGACCAAGTCCTGGATCATCTGCCGTCTGGACTGGAAGGGCCGGCGGCGGACGCTGATGACGCCGCGGACCTGGACCGAGCTGTTCTTCCTCGACGAAGCCGTGGCGCTGGCGGCGGGTCATCGCCCCTGCGGCTACTGCCGGCGCGACGATTACCGAAAATTCCTCGCCTGCTGGGCCGCCGGGACCGGCTGGAGTCCGGAGCGGCCGCCACGGCAGCCTGACGTCGATGCCAGGCTCCATGCTGACCGCATCGGCCGGCAGGGGCGGCAGCGCCATCACGACGCCAAGCTCAACCGCCTGCGCGACGGTTGCTTTGTGCTGCTATCAGATGATCCGGCACCATGGCTGGTCCAGGGCTCACAGCTGTATCCCTGGTCGCACGCCGGATACGGCCTTCCCATCCAGCGGCCGGCCGGGATCACGGTCTCTGTCATCACGCCCGCGTCGACGGTCTCCGCCCTCGCCGCCGGCTACGCCCCTCTCGTTCATCCCAGCGCCGCCCAAAGCGATAGCCCGGTTGGGCCGTCACCATGAACACCATCCCGCTCTAGCGGATCCAGTCGATGATCAGCGGCACCAGGAAAGCGGTCAGCAGACCGTTCAGGCCCATGGCGATGCCGGCGAAGGTGCCCGCCACCTCGCTGACGTGAAAGGCCCGCGCCGTGCCGATGCCGTGGGCGGCCACTCCGGTGGCGAAGCCCCGCGCCTTCCAGTCGCGGATGCCCAGGGCGTTCAGCAGCGGGGTTGCCAGCATCGCCCCCAGAATGCCGGTCAGGATCACCAGCACCGCCGTCAGCGACGGCAGGCCGCCGATCTGGTCGGAGATGCCCATGGCAATGGGCGTGGTCACCGACTTGGGCGCCAGGGAGGCCAGGGTCTCGAAGCTGGCGCCCAGCAGGTAGGCCGTGCCGATGGCGGTGACCACCGCCGTGACCGCGCCGCAGGCCAGCGCCACCACCATCGGCAGGAAGACGGCCTTCACCTTGCCGAAGTGGCTGTAGAGCGGCACCGCCAGGGCCACCGTCGCCGGACCGAGCAGGAAGTGAATGAACTGCGCCCCCTCGAAGTAGGTCTGATAGTCGGTGCCGGTGACGACCAGCACGGCGGCGAGCATGGCAACGGCGAGCGCGACCGGATTCAGCAGCGGGTTGAGACCCGCGCGCTCGTAGATGAACTGGGCCAGCAGGTATGCGGCCAGCGTGACCGTCAGCCAGAGCAGTGGGCCGGCCCTCAGGTAGACCCAGATGTCGCCGAACTCCGCCGTCACCTCTCCGTCACCCCGCTTTCTCTTCTTCTGCCGCCTCATCCAGCTTCATCAGCCGGATCATGGTGCGCATGACCACGGCGGTGACGACGATGGTGGCCACGGCGCTGACCAGCAGCGCGGCCGCGATGGCGAGCCACTCCGCGGAGATCCGCTGGAGGTGCTGCAGAACGCCGACACCGGCGGGAACGAAAAGCAGGGAGAGATGATGCAGCAGGCCGCCCGCAGTCTGGTTCAAGGGGCCGGGAACCGAGCGCCGCAGAGCCAGGAAAACAAGCAGAAAGGCGAGCCCCAGCACCGGGCCCGGCACCGGGAGTGCCAGGAGCCGCACCACGCCCTCTCCCAGAAGCTGGCAGAGCAGCAGCGCGGTCAGCGATGCGAGCATGATGATGCGGGAATGCTGCCGATGGGCGGCTTACTCGGCACCGGCGGATCCGGCGCGCCGCAGCTTTGCGGGCTTGTCGCCGGCCCGGGCTTCGATGGTGTCGCAGATCTCCGCCACGACCTCCTCGACCAGGGCATCGTCCTCGCCCTCGGCCATCACGCGGATCAGCGGCTCGGTGCCGGACTTGCGGATCACCAGGCGTCCGCCTGCGCCGAGCCGCTCCTCCCCGGCGCGGATCGCCGCCTGTACGGCCTCGTCGTCCAGCGGCGCACCGCCGTTGAAGCGCACGTTGCGCAGCAACTGGGGAAAGGGTTCGAAAAGCTGCGTGACCTTGGACGCCGGGCGGTCCGACTGCACCACCACAGCCAGGATCTGCAGGGCGGCGATCAGCCCGTCGCCGGTGGTGGCGAAGTCGCTGAGCACGATATGGCCGGACTGCTCACCACCGACGTTGTAGCCGCCGGAGCGCATACGCTCGACCACATAACGGTCGCCCACGGGGGTGCGGATGAGGTCCAGGCCGATGCCGGTGAGATAGCGCTCCAGGGCCAGGTTCGACATCACCGTTGCCACGATGGCACCGCCGGCGAGGCGCCCGGACTCCTGCCAGGAGCGCGCGATCAGGGCCATCACCTGGTCGCCGTCGACCACGTTGCCCTTTTCGTCCGCCAGGATCGCCCGGTCGGCATCGCCGTCGAGCGCGATGCCGAAGTCGGCGCCGTGGGTGACCACCGCCTCCTGCATGCGGCCGGGTTCGGTCGCACCGCAGCGCTGGTTGATGTTGAAGCCGTCGGGGTAGACGCCGACCGGCACCACCTCGGCGCCCAGTTCGTAGAGCACCTTGGGCGCGACACGGTAGGCGGCGCCGTTGGCGCAGTCGACCACCACCTTCATGCCGTCGAGGCGCAGGCCGCGCGGGAAGCTGCTTTTGACGAACTCGATGTAGCGTCCGAAGGCGCCTTCCAGCCGCTCCGCGCGGCCAAGCTGATGGGCGGGAGCCAGCTTGGCATCGCCGCTGTCGATGCGCGCCTCGATGGCCTTTTCCACCTCGTCGGAGAGCTTGTAGCCGTCCGGCCCGAAGATCTTGATGCCGTTGTCCTGGTAGGGATTGTGGGAGGCGGAGATCATCACCCCCAGATCGGCGCGCATCGACCTGGTCAGCATGCCGACCGCCGGAGTCGGCACCGGCCCAAGCTGGATGACATCCATCCCCACCGAGATGAAGCCCGCCATCATGGCGGACTCCAGCATATAGCCGGAGAGCCGTGTGTCCTTGCCGATCACAACGGTGTGGCGGTAGTCGCCACGGACGAATTCGCGGCCGGCGGCCTTGGCGATCGCCAGCGCCGTTTCCGCGGTCACGGGCTCCTGGTTCGCGGTGCCGCGAATACCGTCTGTTCCAAATAGCTTTCGAGACATGGATAGGTCCTTCTTGCGGATCGGGGTGCCGCCCGACGGCCCCCGAGTCCCGCTCGATTCCTTATACCAGAGGCGGGGCGGCGCTGTCCGGTGCTTCAAAAGCGCTGGGCGCCAGGGTCATGGCCTGCCAGACGTCGACCGCCTGGCGGGTTTCGGCGACGTCGTGAACCCTGATGATCTGCACCCCGCGCTGCAGGGCGAAGAGCACGGCGGCCAGGGAGCCGGGCAGCCGCGCCTTGGCCGGCTCGCCGCGGGACAGTTTGCCGATGAAGCTCTTGCGGCTGGCGCCCAGCAGGACCGGACAGCCGAGCCCCTGGAACAAGGCGATCTGCTCCAGGAGTTGCAGGTTGTGGGTCACGGTCTTGCCGAAGCCGATCCCGGGATCGACCACCACCTGCCCTGCAGCGATGCCGGCTGCCGCGCAGGCTTCCAGCCGCGCCGCCAGGTAGTCGTAGATGTCCAGCGCCACGTGACCGTAGCGCGGGGCCTGCTGCATGGTCTGCGGATCGCCCTGCATGTGCATCAGCACGACCGGGACGCCGGCCTCAGCGGCCGCGCCCAGGGAGTCCGGGTCGCCGCCGAGGGCCGTGACGTCGTTGATGATCCGCGCGCCGGCGGCCACCGCCTCGCGCATGATCGCCGCGTGGCGGGTATCGATGGAGACACAGGCGCCCGCCTCGGCCAGCGCGCGCACCACGGGAAGCACGCGGGCGCGCTCTTCGTCCAGGGTGACGGGCCGGGCCCCGGGGCGTGTCGACTCGCCGCCGACATCCAGGATGTCTGCGCCCTGCTCCAGCATCGCAAGGCCGTCACGGACGGCCAAGGCAGGGTCGGCCCGGTGGCCGCCGTCGGAGAAGGAATCCGGCGTGACGTTGAGAATCCCCATGATGCGGGGGCGGTCGAGGCTGAGCCCGGCCAGCGGAGAGCGCGGCCGCGACAGGCGCTCGAGCAGCGCCTCGGCAAGCCGGCCCTGTCCGGGCGCCCGGCGCTCGGCCCAGTCCGGCAGATCGGCCAGCGGCAGGACCGCCCGCTCCAGGATCGCCCGCTCCAGAACCGCCCGCTCCAGGGCGCCATCGCTGCGCCACACCGCCTCGCAGTGGCCAAAGGCCAGCGGTCCACCGGCCAGCGGCCTCAGGGCGGTCTGCTGTGTCCCGTTGATCTGTGCGCCTGGAACGGCACCGCAAACCTCGGCTTCGCCGGGCCCCTGCAGGCCGAGCGGCCGCAGCGTCAGAGTTCCGGGTGCGGTGCTGGTCATGAAGGCTGCTTATAGCGCCCACCCCCCAACCTTGAAAGCCCGGGGCGCAGGAAGTCCGGGGCACAGGAAGTCCGGCACACAGAAGGCCTGGGGCGTTGAATGCCTTGTGCGCGGGCTGGCGGAACAGCCCTGTGAAGCCCGGCAAACAGAAAGGGCGGCCCCAACGGGCCGCCCCCTGATTTCAGCTTGCAAGCGCCGGTGCAGACTAGCCGCCCGGCTGCGGCTCCGGCTCCATGCCGCCCGGCGGCTCTTCGCCGGGATCTTTCTTGGCGGCCTTGCCGCTGGAGGGCACGGAGGACCGTCGGCCCGGCGCACCGTGGTCGGTGGGATCGCCGCGATCGATGTTGCCGCCGTCGAGGATGGTCTGCACCTCGTCGCCGCTCAGCGTCTCATACTCCAGCAGCGCCTTGGTGACCGCATGGAGGTCATCCATGTGGTCAGTCAGAACCTTGCGGGCCTTCTCTTCCGCTTCCTCGATGATGCGGCGGATCTCCTCATCGATCAGACGCGCTGTCTCCGGCGAGATGGTCTGGCTGCGCGCGACGGAGTGGCCGAGGAAGACCTCCTCCTGGTTGTCGACGTAGCGCAGGCGGCCGAGCTTGTCGCTCATGCCCCACTCGGTGACCATGCGGCGGGCCATGTTGGTGGCCTGCTGGATGTCGTTGCTGGCGCCGGTGGAGACGTTCTCCATGCCGTAGATCAGTTCCTCAGCCATACGTCCGCCGAACATCATCGCCAGCTTGGCGGTGATCTCGCGGAACTTCAGGCTGTAGCGGTCCGACTCCGGCAGGTTCATGGTGACGCCGAGGGCGCGGCCGCGCGGGATGATGGTCACCTTGTGGAGCGGATCGTTGCCCGGCGTGAAGAGCCCGACGAGGGCATGACCGGCCTCGTGGTAGGCGGTCATTTCCTTTTCTTCTTCGCTCATCACCATGGAGCGCCGCTCGGCCCCCATCATGACTTTGTCCTTGGCGTTCTCGAAGTCCATCATGGTGACCACGCGCTTGTTGGCGCGGGCGGCCAGCAGGGCGGCCTCGTTCACGAGGTTGGCCAGATCGGCACCGGAGAAACCGGGGGTACCGCGGGCGATGGTCTTGGGTTCGACATCGGGGCCGAGAGGCACCTTGCGCATGTGAACCTTGAGGATGCGCTCGCGGCCGATGATGTCGGGATTGGGGACCACGACCTGACGGTCGAAACGGCCGGGACGCAGCAGCGCCGGGTCGAGCACGTCCGGGCGGTTGGTGGCGGCGATCAGGATCACGCCTTCGTTGGCTTCGAAGCCATCCATTTCCACCAGCAGCTGGTTCAGAGTCTGCTCGCGCTCGTCGTTGCCGCCGCCCAGACCGGCACCGCGGTGGCGGCCGACGGCGTCGATTTCGTCGACGAAGATGATGCAGGGGGCGTTCTTCTTGCCCTGCTCGAACATGTCGCGCACGCGGCTGGCGCCGACGCCGACGAACATCTCGACGAAGTCGGAGCCGGAGATGGTGAAGAAGGGCACATTGGCCTCGCCGGCGATGGCGCGGGCGAGCAGCGTCTTACCGGTGCCCGGCGGGCCCACCAGCAGGCAGCCCTTGGGGATCTTGCCGCCGAGGCGCTGGAACTTCTGCGGGTCGCGCAGGTACTCAACGACCTCTTCCAGTTCCTGCTTGGCCTCGTCGATGCCGGCGACATCGTCGAAGGTGACACGGCCCAGCTTCTCGGTGAGCAGGCGGGCCTTGGATTTGCCGAATCCCATGGCCTTGCCGCCGCCACCCTGCATCTGGCGCATGAAGAAGATCCACACGCCGATGAGCAGCAGCATCGGGAACCAGTTGAGCAGCAGCATGAAGAGGGTGTTGTTGCTCTCCACCGGCTTCACGTCGAAGGTGACGCCGCCCTGTTCGAGGCGCTCCACCAGGCCGTCCAGATTGTCCGGGCCGCGGGTGGTGAAAGTGCGTCCGCCGTTCGCGGCCGTGTAGGTGCCGGTGATCTCACTGCCCTGGATGGTGACCCTGCTGACCTCGCCGGCCTCGACCTGACCCAGGAATTCAGAATAGGCGATCTGCCCGGGGGCACGCCCGTTCATCGAACTCTGGAAGAAATTGAACAAGGCGAAGAGCAGCAGGACAATAATGATCCAGAGTGCCGCGTTTCGACTGAAATTCACGATGATGTTCCCTGTTGTCTGCAGGCCTGTCAGTTCTCGCACACGAGCCCGAGATCCCGGCATCGCAGATGACTGCCCGGTACTGAGCTAAAGATAATGTGCGCCGCGGTCTAAACAACCGTAAATGCGGCGGCCGTTAACCCATTTAAGGGTGTAAAACGGCAGAAGTTCAACCTCTTGGCCGCCCTTTGGTCAGCATAATAGCCCAACAGTGGAACCGCCAGGAAGCCCCCAGGGCCGCTGAGGGCCGGCAGGGCGGCGCGGGCCGGGGCGGGAATGCGTTCGGCACGCGCCACCTGCTCCCCGGGCAGAGCGGCCTTCAGCCGCCGCCAGCCGGCGGTTCCCAGGGCAGAAACCTGCAGCGCGCCGGCCCCCTCACAGGGCTGCCCCTGCCCCCCCAGGCGGGGCCGCCGGAGCTCGAACCGGCCATCCCAGAGCAAGCGGCCGCCAGGCTCCAGCGACGCGCTGGGACAGCGCCCGGCCTCGCGGACCAGCAGCCAGTGCGCGCCGCGCTGCAGGACCCGGCAGCCGCCCAGCGTGGCACCCCGCGGCAATTCGTCGCCCAGCATTCCATGAAGGCGCCGCAGGCGGTCCAGGCGCGGCGTGTAGCGTCCGCCGCCCACCGTCCTCAGGCAATGGGCCAGCGTCCGCAGCGAGACCTCCTCACTGGCCCTCGCCAACAGCTTTGGCGAGAGGACGAGAAAGCCCGCCGGGTCCGGCCGCACCGCTCGGGCCATCAGGGCCGCGACCTCGCGCTCCAGGGCCGCGCGGGCTCGCCCGAGGTGCCCGCAGGCCGCCGCCAGTCGTTCCGCCGACAGCCCCTCGCGGGCGAGCGCGGGCATCAGGCGGCGCAGCCGCACCCGGGCGAAATCCGCATGGTCGTTGCTGGGGTCCTCCACCCAGCCATGCCGCCGGGCCTTCACGGTCTCCAGCAACCGGGCCTTTGGCATCGCCAGCAGCGGCCGCAGCAGGCGCAGTTCCGCCGTCTCCGTCAGCGGCGCCATGCCGGCGAGCCCCTCCAGGCCGCTGCCGCGGCCAAGGCGCAGCAACAGCGTTTCCGCCTGGTCTTCCAGGTGGTGGGCAAGGGCCAGATGCAGGATGCCGTGGCGGCGGCAGGCCGCGGTCAGCAGCGCATAGCGGGCATCGCGCGCCGCAGCCTGCGGCGAGCCTTCGGGCTTCGGCCCGCGCCAGCGCAGAACCCTGTGCGGAATGCCGAGGCGCCTGGCCTGCGCGTGGACCCGCCCCGCTTCGGCGGCGGAGCCGCGGCGCAGACCGTGGTCGACGGTCACCGCCAGCAGACTGCCGCGCCGGCGCCGCACCCAGCCCTTGAGCAGGAGCGTCAGGGCGAGGCTGTCGCCACCACCGGAAAGCGCCACGGCCACCGCCGGCCTGGGCTCGAAAGGCCCGAGCGCCGCCATGGCACGGTCGAACTCTTCAGTGGAAACCGGCGCAGTCGAGATGTCCGGCATGGCCGACCCCACCACCTTCCTCGGCATGACCGGCTTCGGCATGAGCGGCTTCGGCATGACCGGCGCCCGGCGCGCCTGCGCGGCGCAGCATGACCGGCCCGCCCTCAGCAGCCGATGCGCTGCGCTTCCTGACGGGCTCTTTGGATGATTGTGGCGGAGGCGTCGGCATAGCGCTGCTGCAAGACCTCGAAGGTCCCGCAGGCATCGTCCTTGCTGCCAAGCGAGGCCAGGGACATGCCGAGCTTCAGGAGGTTGTCGGGCGCTTTCGGATTGTTGGGATAGGCCTCGAATCCTTCCGCGAAGGTCACCGCCGCCTGCTGGTAGTTGCCCCGCACATAATAGGTCTCGCCGAGCCAGTACTTGGCATTGCCCGCCAGCGGATCCTGCGGATGCTGTGCCAGAAAGGTACTCAATGCCTGCTCAGCGCCGTCATAATTGGCCTGACGCAGCAGTCCGAAGGCGTAGTCGTACTGCTCACGGGGGGTCGTGCCCGGCAGGGCCCCTGGCAGAGCTGCGGCCTGTGCCGGCGCCGCACCCGCCGGTCCGCCCTGCGGCGCGGCGGGTGCGGCATCGGGCGCAACATTCGCCTGCTGACGCCGGAAGTTTTGCAGATCGGTCTCCGCAACCGTGCCCAGCGTGCCCGGTGTCGGACTGCTGGCGGTTCCGGAGGGCAGGCTCTGCGCGGGTGCGGCCGCCAGGGAGTCGGACGGCGCAAAGCCCTGGCCGGTGCCGGCAGCGGCCGGCGCCTGGCCCGGAGACTGGCCCGGAGACTGGCCCGGAGATTGGCCCGGAGATTGGCCCGGAGATTGGCCCGAAAGCTGGCCCGGCAGCGCACCGGTGCCGCCAGTGGCCGGTGCTGCCCCGCCTTCGAGCTGCTGCAGGCGCAGGTCGACATCGGCCACCAGCCGGTCAAGACGCTCCGTCACGCTGTCGGTCTGAAAGCGCATCTCCTCGACCTGACCGGTCAGGCTGCGCAGCTCGGCCTCGAACTGGTTGAGGCGCAGTTCGATCCGCGCCGCCTGCGTGGGGCTGACGCCGGCGCCGGTCCCAGCGGCCGGTGCCTCGCCGCCGTAGACCTGTCGCTGAAGGTCGGAGAGCTCGCGCTGCAAACGCTGGATCTGGTCGTCAACGGACTGGGCGGCCAGACTCTGTGGATTGCCGACAACAAGAACCGCTGCCAGCAAGGCAGCCGGAACCGCCGCCGAAATGAAGCCTGCCGGGAAGCACCCCCGGGACCGGACCCCGTCTTCGCGCCGTGCCCACAGTGTTGCGGTGGTCATTGCTTCATCCTCCGCCCAAATCATCATCGCGCCCAAATCACGTCACCCTGCGCGCCCTCGCCGCCCACAGAACTCGGCCCACAGAACTCGGGTGGCGATGCCGTGCCCGGCCAAACTCCCTCAGGAGACCGGTCTGCCAGCGCTTCATGTCATTAATATGGCGCCGTTACCAAAACCCTTATAAGCCCTGGCCCTTGCGCCGAAAAGGGCAGCCCCCGAACGAAGCGCCAGATGATCCGGAGCGAAGTGCCAAAAGAAAAGGCCCCTTCGGTCATCGCGGTCGCCCGCCCAACCGAAGGGACCTCTTCAAAGACTGCGTTTCCGTCGCCCTGGACCCCGCTTCCGGAAAGCAGGCCCAGACCATGGGGAAACCCGGACCGAAGTCCTTAGTTCACCACAAACGCACCGCGACGGTTCTGAGCCCAGGCCGACTCGTTCGAGCCGAGCACGGCCGGACGCTCTTCACCGAAGCTCACCGTGCTGAGGCGGCCGGGGTTGATGCCGAGCGCAATCAGATAATCACGCACCGAATTGGCGCGGCGCTCACCCAAAGCCAGGTTGTACTCCCGGGTACCGCGTTCGTCGGCATGGCCTTCGATCGTCATGGTCGTCGCCGGATTGGTATCCAGCCAGACGGCAAGCGCTTCCACCGTGCCGCGCTGGTCGGCGCGGATGTTGAACTGATCGAAGTCGAAGAAGACGCGGTCGCCGACCTCCACGGTCAGATCTTCCTGCGTACCGGCAGCCGGGCCGGGAATCGTGCTGGACTGGGTCGTATCGCCGGAGGAGCTGGACGTCGTCGACCCGCTACCGGCGCCGCCGCCAGACGTGGTCGCGCCCTCTTCGGACGGGGTTGAACAAGCCGCAAGCAGCATCGCCGCGAAGACGGTCGTAACTAGGGAAAAGCGCATAATCTGCCCTCTCAAACACATCCCCGGATTTTATGGATTGAGGCAGACCTGCCACCGGTGATTTCACAGGTCATGCCTGCTTGATATGCCCCCCCAACGACGGCCCCTAAAGGCCGAAAATGGTTAACGGACTATACCGATGCCCCCCTAGGGAATCAAGGGGGACCAAGCCGGATCAGAGCCGTCCAGAGGCGTCACAAGCTCACGTTCATTGAACCCTGTCAGATCAATCGTAAAGATCTTGCTAGTGATGCGTCCCTGCGAATCCGCCCGTGTGGTTCGGAAGTAGGAAAGCACCCTCCCATTCGGCGCCCAGGTGGGCGCCTCGACGTTGTAATCACGCACCAGCATCCGCTCGCCGCTGCCGTCGGCACGCATGATACCAATGTAAAACTCCCCTGCATGCTGGCGCGTGAAGGCGATCAGGTCGCCGCGCGGCGACCAGACCGGCGTGAAGTAATTCCCCTTACCACGACTGATTCGGCGCACGTTACTTCCATCGCGATTCATCACATAGAGTTGAGGCCGCCCGCCGCGGTCGGAATTGAAGACGATTTGACTCGAATCCGGTGAAAAAGACGGGGAAGTGTCGATCCCCGGATGGTTGGTCAGCCGCTGCTGGCGCCGGGTGCGCAGGTCGATGGCGTAGACCTCCGAGTTGCCGTCCTTGGCCATCGACAGCGTCACGGTGTTGCCGTCGGTGGAGAACCGCGGAGCGAATGTCATTCCCGGAAACTCGCCCAGAACCTCCTGCTGGCCGGTGTCCAGGTTGAAGAGATAGACCCTGGGCACCTCGCGTCCGCCGGTCCGCTGGAAGGCGAGGTAGGTGATCTCCCGCGTCGAGGGCGAAAAGCGCGGCGTGAGGACGATCTCGTTGCCGGCCGTCAGGAAGCGGTGGTTCTCGCCGTCCTGATCCATGATCGCCAGACGTTTGATGCGCCGGTTCTGCGGCCCCTGCTCGGCGATGTAAACGATCTGAGTGGTGAAGTAACCGGATTCTCCGGTCAGGCGCTGATAGATCTGATCCGAGATACGGTGAGCGATGTTGCGCCAGTTGGTCACCGTCGTGGTGTACTGCAGGCCGGTCATCTGGGCTTCGGAGAATACGTCCCAGAGGCGGAACTGCACCCGCATCCGTCCGTCGGCCTGCATCTGGACGTTGCCGGCCACCAGCGCCTGGGCGTTGATCAGGCGCCAGTCGCCGTAGCGCGGCCCGTTGCGCAGGCTCGAGGCGTCCTGAATGAAGGCGCGCTTGTCGACGGGTCTGAACAGGCCGCTGCGCTCCAGGTTGGCGGCGACCACCCGCGCGATGTCGCTGCCCAGCTTCTGCTCGTCGGCGACTTCACCGAAAAGGTCGGTGATGGCGATCGGCAGGGGCTCGACGAAACCCCGGGTGATATCCACCTGGAGCTGCGCCCGCGCCGGGCCCGACACCGTAAAGACTGCGGCGACAAGGGCCGCCGCCAAAAGCGCCGGGACCAGGAAAAGGCTGCGGCAGATCCCCGCCGCGGAACGGGAACTGGAGCGCTGCATCGACGTCATGATCCGAACATCTCTCTCGGGTTGAAGGTCAGGTTCATCTGCTTCCATTCTGAATACTGTGCGACCGGCAGCTCGAAGGGGCTGCAGCGCAGGATCGCCCGGACGGCGGCCTCCGCGGCGGTGCGGAAGTAGGCGTCGCGGCCCATGCGCCGGAGGTCGACGACCTTCGGCTGGCCGATGACACGACCGTCGGGGGCCAGGTTGACGATCACCTCGACGATCAGATCCTCGGCCTGCAGCGCACCGGCATCGGGACTCCAGCAGCGCTCGACCTGGCCGCGGATCGAGTTTTCGAGTTGCAGGCGCTGGACCGCCGAGACCCGCGCTTGCGGCGCCTGGGTCGGCGCCGCCGCGGTCTGCTGCTGACGTTGCGGGGTCTGCTCTGCCAGTTTCTCCACATTGCGCAGGATCGAGGACATACGGTCCTCCGGCTGCGGCTCTTCCTCCTTCGCCGGCTCCTCGACCTTCTCGGCCACCTGGATCTCCGGTTTGCGCGGCGGCTTGGGCGGCAGCCTCGTCTCGGGTTCGGGTTCCGGCTCGGGTTCCGGCTCCGGTTCCGGTTCGGGCTCCGGTTCGGGTTCCGGCTCTGGCTCGGGTTCCGGTTCCGGCACGGGGACAGGCTCCGGCTCCGGTTCGGGCTCAGGTTCCGGAATCGGCTCGGGCTCCGGCGGTGGCGGCGGCGCTTCGGCAATCTCCGGCTCCGGCTCGGGCGCCTGCTCGGGCGCCTCCGGCGGCTCCGGTTCCGGGTCCGGCTCGATCTCCTGTTCGATGCGCGCCGCTTCCTCCGGCAGCGTGACAAGCTGGACCGGGATCGCATCGAAGTCCGTCAGAGGCTCGTGGAACACGGGCAGCCCGACCACCAGGGCGACGATCACCACCAGGTGCAGAAGTCCGGAAAAGATGGCTGCCTTGACCATGCCTCAGTCGAACCGCGTCTTTCTCTTGTCTTGCGTTTGGGCTCTTGTCGTCCGTTTGGGCGCTAGTTGCCCTGGGAATCGTCCGGGGCGTCATCCGGGGCGGGCGCACCATCCGCCTGCCCACCGGCCGGCGCCGCGGCTTCGTCGCCCTTGGGCAGTTCGGCAATCAGCGCCACGCGCTGGAAGCCGGCGGTGTTCACCGTCCCCATCACCTGCATGATGCGGCCATAGGCGATCGCCCGGTCGCCGCGCACGAAAATGCGGGTGTCGGGCTTGCTTTCGGTAATCGCGCGCAGGCGCGGGACGAGCTGTCCGATATCAACCGGCGAATCCTGGATGTAGATGGTGCCTTCTGAGTTGACGGAGATGACCAGCGGTTCATCCGGATCGGCGATCGATTGTGCCTGGGTCTTGGGCAGGTCGACCGGCACGCCCACGGTCAGCAGCGGCGCCGTGACCATGAAGACGATCAGGAGCACCAGCATCACATCGACGAAGGGGGTGACATTGATCTCGCTGAGGGGCCTGTAGCGCCCGGCTTTGCGGCCGCGCCCGCGGGCCGCCGGCACAAGGGTGGCTGCCATGGCTCAGGCCTTCTCGTCGAGTTTGCGGGACAGGATGGCGCCGAACTCGCCGGCGAAGGCCTCCAGACGGCCGGCGTAGCGGCCCAGGTCGTTGGACAGCTTGTTGTAGCCGATGACCGCCGGGATCGCCGCCACCAGGCCGAGCGCGGTGGCAAAGAGCGCCTCGGCGATGCCCGGTGCCACCACCGCCAGACTGGTGTTCTTGGCCGCCGCGATGGAGGTGAAGGCGTTCATGATGCCCCAGACCGTACCGAAGAGGCCGATGAAGGGCGCCGCCGAGCCCACAGAGGCGAGGAACGTCATGTGACGCTCCAGGCGCTCCATCTCCCGCCCCAGGGCGATCTCCATCACCCGCTCGATGCGCTGCTGCAGGCTGGCCTTGACCTCGGAAGCGCTGCTGAGGCCGCGCGCCGACGAGCGGCGCCACTCCCGCATCGCCGAAACGAAGACCGAGGCCATGGGGTCGGGCGGGCGGTTGTCGAGGCGGTCGTAGAGGTCGTCGAGGGAGCCGCCGGACCAGAAGGCCTCCTCGAACTGCCCGGCCCGCTCCTTCAGCCGGCGCATGCGCAGGACCTTCTCGAAAATGATCGCCCAGCTCCAGAACGAGGCCAGGATCAGGAGGACCATGACCGCCTGCACGACGATATCGGCCTCCAGGAAGAGCCCCCAGACCGAAAGGGTCGGATCGACCGATCCTTCGAGTTCCAACGAGTTAATGGCGTCCTGTTCCATGGGTTACCCCTGCTCCATCGGCGTCAAGTAAGGCTGCAAGGCGGCGCGGACCGTCTCCGGAATGCGGGTCGGGCGGCCGTCGTTGCGAACCGAAGCGACTTCTACCTCCAGGCGCACTAACACTTCGTCAGCACGCCAGATCGATTGATCGGCGACCATGCTGGCACCCTTCAGCGCGGTGAAGCGCGAGCGCACCTCGACAAGGTCGTCGAGGCGCGCCGGGCGGCGGAAGTCCAGGCTGCAGCGCCGGAGCGCGAAGACGACGCCGGAACGGTCGCGCAGCTCGGTCTGTTCGATGCCCAGAAGGCGCAGGACCTCTGTGCGGGCGCGCTCGGCGAAGTTCAGATAGCGGGCGTGATAGACGATGCCCCCGGCGTCGGTGTCTTCATAGAAGATCCGCAGGGGATAGCGGTGCTCGCCATCGACCAGACTGCCGGAAAGGCTGCCGGGGAAGCCGGCCGCGATGGTGCCGGAAAGCGCGGTCAAGCCGGGGCCTCCCCATCGCCGTCCAGATCTTCGCCCGTGCCGTCGCCCAGCAGGTCGAGCTGCTCCAGCCCGCGCGGCGCCTCCAGGCCCAGATAGGCGAAGCCGCCGCGCGACAACACCCGCCCGCGCGGCGTGCGCTGCACCAGGCCCTGCTGGATCAGGTAGGGCTCGATGACCTCTTCCAGCACGTCGCGCTGCTCCGAGAGCGCGGCCGCCATGGTTTCTACGCCGACCGGCCCGCCGCCGTAGTTGTCGGCCATGCAACGCATGTAGCGGCGGTCCATGGCATCCAGGCCGCGCTCGTCCACGTCCAGGCGCTTGAGCGCGCCGTCGGCCTGGGGCGCGGCGATCACCTCCACCCCCGCCACGGCGGCGAAGTCGCGCACCCGGCGCAGCAGCCGCCCGGCAACCCGGGGCGTACCGCGCGAGCGCCGCGCGATTTCCGCGGCCCCGTCCTCGGTCAGCTGCATGTCCAGCACCTTGGCGCCGCGGCTGACGATCTGCTGCAGTTCTTCCGGCTCATAGAACTGCAGACGCAGCGGGATGCCGAATCGTTCCCGCAAAGGCGTGGTAATGAGGCCTGACCGCGTCGTCGCCCCCACCAGGGTGAAGGGCGGCAGGTCGATGCGGACCGACCGCGCCGCCGGCCCCTCGCCGATGATGAGGTCCAGGTGGAAGTCCTCCATCGCCGGATAGAGCACCTCCTCCACGGCGGGGGAGAGGCGGTGGATCTCGTCGATGAAGAGCACGTCGTGGGGCTGCAGGTTGGTCAGGATCGCGGCCAGATCGCCGGCCTTGGCGATGACCGGGCCGGAGGTGGCCCGGAAGCCGACCCCCATTTCCCGCGCGACGATCTGCGCCAGGGTGGTCTTGCCGAGCCCCGGCGGGCCGAAGAAGAGGACATGGTCCAGGGCATCGCCGCGCCCGCGCGCCGCCTGCACGAAAACCCGCAGGTTCTCGCGCACCGCGCGCTGGCCGATGAAGTCGTCGAGATGGCCGGGACGCAGGCTCAGTTCGCTGCCGTCCTCCTCGCGGAAATTGGGAGAGATCACCCGTCCGTCGCTGGCGCTGCTGTCGCTCACGCTGGGCCCTCCGTCATTGCGCCAGCTCCTTCAGCCCGGCCTTGATGAGCGCCTCGACCGGCGCCTCGGCGCCGAGATCGCCCATGGCCTTGGCAACCGCCGAGAAGGCCTCCGCGCGGCGGTATCCGAGATTGACCAGCGCCGAGACAGCGTCTTCGGAAACGCCGGGGACCGCCTTGCCGCCGCCGTTGGCCAGCGCCACCGGCCCCAGCGCCATGCCCCCGGCCTTGTCCTTCAGTTCCGCGGCGATGCGCCCGGCCAGCTTGGGCCCGACGCCGCTGGCCCGCGCCAGCGAAGCCTTGTCCTGGGCGGCGATGGCCTGGACCAGATCCGCCGGCGGCAGCACGGAGAGGATGGCCAGCGCCATCTTCGCGCCGACCCCCTGGACCCCGTTCAACAGGCGGTACCAGTCGCGCTCGGCGGCATCGGCAAAGCCGAAAAGGTGAATGTGGTCCTCGCGCACATGGGTTTCGATCAGCAGGCTGGCCGCCCCGCCCGGCGGCGGCAGCATGCCGAGGGTCCGGCCCGAGCAGTACACCAGATAGCCGACACCGCCGACGTCGAGGATCGCCCAGTCCTCGCCGCTGGAATCGACGACGCCGGTGAGCTTGCCGATCATGCGGCGCCCCCCGAAGAGGCGGCACGCCCCGAAGAAGCCGCACGCAAGGGGTCTTCGCGCCCGCCCGCCCAACGCTGGCCGGTCGCATGGTGGTGGCTGTGGCAGATGGCCACGGCCAGCGCATCGGCGGCATCCGGCGCGGAAACGGCGCAGCCGGGCAGCAGCCGGGCGACCATCATCGCCACCTGCTGCTTGTCGGCATGACCGGTCCCGACCACCGCCTTCTTGACGATCATCGGCAGGTATTCGGCCACCGGCAGGCCGCTCAGCGCCGGGGTCAGCAGCGCAATGCCGCGGGCCATGCCCAGCTTGAGGGTGGAGGAGGGGTTCTTGTTCGCCAGGGTCACCTCGACCGCCGCGGCGTCGGGGGCATGCTCCGCCACCACCGCGGCAATTCCGCGATGGAGCTGCAGCAGGCGCTCCGAAAGCTCGGCCGCCGTGTCGGAGACGACGACGCCGTTGGCCACATGGCGCAGATGGTTGCCCTCCGCCTCAATCACTCCCCAACCCGTGTGGCGCAACCCGGGATCCAAACCAAGAACTCGCATCGCGATCGCTTCGCTTTCCCCTCTTTCAAAAGCACCCGGCCCCCGACGCTCCACGCCCCCCGGCGCAGCTCGGCCAAAGCGGCCGCCCCCGTCGCCCTGCCTAGGCCGTCAAACGCGCCATGACATCGTCGCTGATCTCAAAGTTCGCCGAGACCCGCTGGACGTCGTCGCTTTCGTCCAGCACGTCCAGCATCTTCAGCATGGTCTGGGCCTTGTCCTCGTCGATGGACACGGTGTTCTGCGGCCGCCAGGTGAGCTCCGCCTCGCTGGGGTCGCCAAAGCGCTCGGTCAGCGCGTCGCGGACCGTCGAGAAATCGTCCGGGTCGCAGGTGATCTCATGGGCTTCGTTGGTGCTCTCAACGTTGCTGGCCCCGGCCTCGACACCGGCCTCGAAGACATCGTCGGCCGAACCGATGGCGGCGGGGTAGGTCACCACGCCGACGCGGTCGAACATGAAGGACACCGAGTTGGTTTCCCCCAGGCTACCGCCGTGCTTGCTGAAGGCGGCGCGCACTTCGGAGGCCGTGCGGTTGCGGTTGTCGGTCAGCGCCTCGACGATGACGGCGACGCCGCCGGGGCCGTAGCCCTCGTAGCGCACCTCTTCGAAATTGGTGTCGTCCTCGCCGCCGGCAGCGCGCTTGATGGCCCGCTCGATGTTGTCTTTGGGCATGTTGGCCGCCCGCGCCGCCTGAATCGCGCCCCTGAGGCGCGGATTCTTGTCCGGCTCCGGCAACCCGGATTTGGCCGCGACCATGATTTCCCGGGTCAGCCGGGCGAACTGCTTGGCGCGCTTCTTATCCTGCGCGCCCTTGCGGTACATGATGTTCTTGAACTGTGAATGGCCCGCCATAATCAGACGATCCTATCCTACATAGTGGGTCGATTTTTGGTAAAGCCTACCACATTTTGAGGTTAAGCGGGGCATTCGACCCTCAGCGATAATCTCGCAATATGGCGACAATAGGGCGGCTTCTATCAGGTCGCGGGCCGAACCAAAAGCCTCTCCGCCCCGGTTTCCGCCGTGCCGCTGCCCCGTTGGCGCGGCCGCCCCGGACCCACCCCGCCGGCCCACCCCGCCGGCCCACCCGGATCGCCGGTTAACGGCTCCTTAAACCCCTTGGGCGAGACTGACACCCAGCGAAGACCCCGGGCAGAGGCCCGGATCCTTTGGACAGTGAGGACCTGCGCCGCAATGCCGCTGCCTTTGAACATCATCGACCTGGCGATCACCGAGGAGATTTCGGCCGATACGGCAGAGGTTGCGCGCCGCCTGGAGCAGGCCGCCGAGTTGGTCGAGGGCTTTGCCCAGCAGACCGGCCTCGAGGCTCTGGACAGTCTGCTGATCATGGCCGACGAGGCAGCCACCGAGGGGCCCACCAAGGACGTGGTCGAGGAGGTCCGCAGGATCGCCGGCGACATCGACGACCAGAGCGGCATCCTGCTCTGCGAAGTGGAGCGCTTCGTCTCCGTTTCCACCGAGCGCTGACGCCCAGTCACCCGTCCGTTCCCGCCGGTCCGGTCCCTTACCAATCAGGCAGGAATTCCCCCAGGCGCCCGCCCAGGCGCAGCGGGGCCACGCGCGCGGCCAGACCGCTCACGTTATCCGTTTCCACCAGAACCCCGCAAAGCGTCCCCTCCCCGCCGGCGACCGACAGGCGCTCGCCCCGCACCTTCTTGACGAAGCGTTCGATCGGCACCTTCTTGTCCATGCCGATCACTGAATCATAGTCGCCGCACATGCCGGCATCGCTCTGATAGGCCGTGCCACCCGGCAGGATCATGCTGTCCGCCGTGGGCACATGGGTATGGGTGCCGACGAAAAGCGAGACCCTGCCATCGACGAAGTGGCCGGCGGCCATCTTCTCCGAGGTGGCCTCGGCGTGGAAGTCCACCACCGCCGCATCGACACTGGCGCCCAGGCGGTACTGCGCCAACAGCCCTGCGATTGCGGCAAAAGGATCGTTCAGGTCTTCCATGAAGAGCTGGCCCATCACGTTGATGACCAGCACCTTCTTGCCGCGTGCCGTGGTGTAGACGCCGACACCGCGTCCGGGCGTCCCCTCGGGATAGTTGTGCGGCCTCAGCAGGCGCGGCTCGCCGCCGATGTACGCCATCACCTCGCGCTGGTCCCAGCTGTGGTTGCCGCCGGAGATCACGTCGACCCCGGCCTCGAAAAGCTGGCGGCAGATCTTCTCGGTAATGCCGAAACCGGAGGCGGCGTTCTCGCCATTGGCGATGACGAAATCCAGCTTCAACTGCTTACGCAGGCCGGGAAGGCGCGCCAGGACCACATCACGGCCCGGGCGGCCGACGATATCGCCGCAAAACAAGAGTCTCATAGAATCAATCGCTTTCCACTTCCGAGCGGACCACCTGAAGGCGGCCCGGCCCAACGATGCGCGGGTTCGGGACCCGCCGGCTCCAGATCAGCGGGCGCGTCACGGGGAGGCCTGACCAAACCGGAGAACCGCCGCCTCGGTGACCACCGCATCAAGGCGCTGATCGTTGCCGTCGTGCGGCACAGCGGCGACCTGCTGGGCGGCATAGGCAAGTCCGACGGCGAGGATATCGCTCCTGCCGCGCAGCAAGGCAAGGCTGCGGTCGTAAAATCCACCTCCGTAGCCCAGGCGATAACCTTCCCCATCGAACGCCAGCAGCGGCACCAGCAGCATCTGCGGCTCCAATAGCGGTTTGTCCGGCAGTGGCTCCTGGGTGCCGAGTGCGGCGGGCAGGAGGGTGTCGCCCGGAGCCCAGGCTCGGAACTCCAGGGGCAGCCCCGCCCCTGCCAGGACCGGCAGCGCGAGCCGGCATCCGGCCTCACCAAGAGCCCGGAGCAGCGGGCGGAGATCGATTTCGTCGGCCATGGGCCAGTATCCGGAGACGACGGTGCCGGGCTCGGGCGCGAAAGCGGAGAGAAACTGCGCGCAGAGGGCCGCCGGGACCTGCTGTCCCGCGGCCGCAGCGGCGGCGCGGGCCGCCCGGGCCGAGCGGCGCAGAGCGCGCTTGGACGCCGCAAGGTCGGCAGCGCCTTCTGCGTCAGGCGCTTCGGCGCTCATAGCGCTCCGGCGTGCTGGAACACGGGCTCAGAGGGACGCTGGTGCGGACAGTTTACTTGGCGGACAGGTCGGGCGGCGCCGCGGTGGCCGTTGGTAGCATGGGATCCTCTGTGGCCTGCCAAGCAGGTGGGCGCCATATACCGAGGCCAGGGCCCCGGCAGGGACAGCTCCCGAGAGGTTCGGTATTGGCCCCAGGGATCGCGAAACCTGACGCACCCCGCAGCGCCGCCCGACAAACTTCGGATTATCTATGCCTCCTGCAGGCGGGCGGCAATAGCCTCGATGCGCTGGGCACAGGCCTCCAGCGCCTGAGTGGCTCTCTCATCGCCGGCTCCGGCGCCGGCGGCGGGTGCAGACTTGGCGGTCGCGCCGTAGCCCGCCGCCTGGCCCAGCGGCACGTCGCCGGTCTTCAGCCCGTCGATCTGGCGCCGGGCATCGAACAGCTCGTCGGCCACCAAGAGGCAGGACATGAACAAAAGGCGCTGTTCGCCGACCTGCCCGACGCTGCCCTCCAGCTCCCCGACCTTGCGGTCGATGTACTCGGCCAGCTTCAGCAGGTGGCCCTCCTGCCCGTCGTCGCAGGTGACCTGATAGGAGCGACCATGAACCATCAGGGAAATCTGTGCCATCGTGACGTCCAATCTATCCGGCAATCTATCCGGCTGTCCTAACCCGCCAGGCGGCGCAGCCGCAGGATGGCCGAGTCCAGGCGGGTCGAAACGGTGCTGGCAAGCTGCTGCAGGACGGCGTTCTCGCGCTGCGCAGCCTTCAGGGCGTCACGCAGCGCCTGGTCGTCGCCGCCTGCCGCAGCGCGCGCCGCAACAACCTGCTCCAGGTTGTCGATCGCCTGTTGCAGTCGCTTGCTGGCTTCGTCCAACTGTGCCATCGGCTTTCCGTTCAATCCTCGTTGGCCCCAACCTCGCGGGCCAGCTCCTGTCGGCCAATCCACCGGGCAGCAGGCGCAAGTCTGCCGTCCTGTCAGTCGCTGTCACCATAGGCGGGCCTCCCGTGACCGGTCAACCTGGGAGCCCCGCGTCGCCCGGTGCCGCCCTCTGCGCCCGTGCCGCTCCCCGGCTCAGCGAAACGCCCGGAGATTTGCCGCTGCTGCGGCCAGATGCCGGTTGACCTTGGCCAGCCGTGTCGGCATGTTGCGCCCAACTTGGCCGCGCAGCGCTATGCGCCGCCTTCTTGTTCCCCAACAGGTGGACTTTCGATGGACGCCGTCACGTCGTCTGCGCCGCAAGACAGCAGCAACGCCCCCATGGACCAAGCCAACACGCCCCATCGAGACATGGCCCCCCATCGCGACATGGCCAACGCCATCCGCGCCCTGGCCATGGACGCCGTACAGAAAGCGAACTCCGGCCATCCCGGCATGCCCATGGGCATGGCCGACGTGGCAACGGTGCTCTTCACGCGTTTCCTGAAGTTCGATCCGGCGACGCCCGACTGGGCGGACCGTGACCGTTTTGTGCTCTCGGCCGGGCACGGCTCGATGCTGCTCTACGCGCTCCTGCATCTGACCGGCTATGAAGACATGACCATGGACGAGCTGCGGTCTTTCCGTCAGCTCGGCAGCCGCACTGCGGGACATCCGGAATACGGCCACGCGGCGGGGATCGAGACCACCACCGGCCCGCTGGGCCAGGGCCTCGCCAATGCGGTGGGCATGGCGCTTGCGGAGCGCCTGCTGAACGCCCGCTTCGGCGACGACCTCGTCGACCACTACACCTATGTCATCGCCGGTGACGGCTGCCTGATGGAAGGGGTCAGCCACGAGGCGGTCTCCATGGCCGGTCACCTGAAACTCAACAAACTGATTGTCCTTTTTGACGACAATGCGATCTCGATCGACGGCAGCACCGACCTTGCCGTCTCCGACGATCAGTTGAAGCGTTTCGAGGCTTCGGGCTGGGCGACCAGCAGAGTCGACGGCCACGATCCGGAGGCGGTTGCGGCGGCCTTGAGCGCGGCGCAGGCCAGCGAAAGGCCGAGCCTCATCGCCTGCAAGACCACCATCGGCTATGGCGCCCCCAACAAACAGGGGACGGCTGCCACCCACGGCAGCCCCCTGGGCGAGGACGAGGTGGCCGGCGCCCGCAAGGAATTGGGCTGGCCCCATGCGCCCTTTGAGCTGCCCGAGCAGGTCCTTGCGGCCTGGCGCGCCGCGGGCGCCCGCGGCGGCGAAGCGCTTGCGGCCTGGCGGCAGCGCCTGGACGCGGCACCGGCAGACCGGCGCCAGACCTTCGAGCGGCAAATGGCCGGCAAACTGCCGGAGGGCTGGAAAGAGGCCGTGGCCGCCTTCAAGGCCGAGGTAGTGGCCGAGGCGCCGAGCGTTGCCAGCCGCGTCTCCTCCCAGAAGACCCTGGATGTGCTCACCGCCGCAGTTCCCGAGTTGGTCGGCGGCTCTGCAGATCTGACCGGATCGAACAACACCAAGACCAAGGTCCAGGGAATCGTCTCCGCCGACGATTTCTCCGGCAGCTATCTGCACTACGGCGTGCGCGAGCACGGCATGGCCGCGGCAATGAACGGCATCGCCCTGCACGGCGGCCTCATCCCCTATGGCGGGACGTTCCTGGTCTTCACCGACTATTGCCGGCCCTCGATGCGCCTCTCGGCACTGATGAAGCAGCGGGTCATCTACGTCATGACCCACGATTCCATCGGGCTCGGCGAAGACGGCCCGACGCATCAGCCGGTCGAGCATCTGGCAGCGCTGCGCGCCATTCCCAACCTGCTGGTCTTCCGCCCGGCGGATATCGTCGAAACGGCGGAGTGCTGGGAACTGGCGATCGAGGCCGAGGAAACACCCTCCGTGCTGGCGCTGACCCGCCAGGGCCTGCCGACGCTGCGCAAGGACAGCTCGGAAAACCATTCGGCCTATGGGGCCTATATCATGGTGCCCGCCGACAGCGAGCGGCAGGTGACCCTGCTGGCCTCCGGCTCCGAGGTGCAGATCGCCGTCGAGGCGCAGAAGATGCTGCGCGACGAGGGTATCTCCGCCGCCGTGGTTTCCGTGCCCTGCTGGGAGCTCTTCGAACAGCAGCCGCCGCACTACCGCGACGAGGTGCTGGGCCCGGGCACACTGCACATCGCCATCGAAGCCGCCAGTTCTTTCGGCTGGGAACGCTGGATCGAATCCGGCGGCGGCTTCGTCGGCATGCGGTCCTTCGGAGCCTCGGCGCCGGCCAAGGATCTCTTCAACCACTTCAACATCACCGCCGAAGCCGTTGTGGAGGCCGTCAAGACACGTTTTTGACCACTCCAAAGCGGAGCGGCCTTCCTATATAGATGCGCAAAAAAACGGAGGGCTTAGCCATGACTTCTGCACAGCTCGCGGACACTGCCAACGCGCTTGTCGCCGACGGCAAGGGCATTCTTGCCGCCGACGAGAGTTCACCCACCATCAAGAAGCGCTTCGACAGCATCCAGATCGAATCGAACGAGGAGAACCGCCGCGACTACCGCGACATGCTGTTCTCCACCCCCGATGCCGGACAGTTCATCTCCGGCGCCATCCTGTTCGACGAGACCATTCGCCAGACCGCCGCCGACGGCACCGCGCTGGTGAAGAAGCTGGAGAGCGCCGGCATCATTCCCGGCATCAAGGTCGACATGGGGGCCAAACCCCTGGCCGGCCATCCCGGCGAGACCGTCACCGAGGGGCTCGACGGCCTGCGCGCCAGGCTGGAGGACTACGCCAAGCTGGGCGCGCGCTTCACCAAATGGCGCGGCGTCTACTCAATCGGCGAGGCCATGCCCAGCGCCGCCTGCATCACCGCCAACGCCCATGCGCTCGCCCGCTACGCCGCCCTGGCCCAGGAAGCCGGCCTCGTGCCGATCGTCGAGCCCGAGGTGCTGATGGACGGCGACCACAGCATCGACGACTGCGAAGAGGTGACCGAAGAGGTGCTGCGCAGCGTCTACAACGAGCTGGCAATCCAGGAGGTTTCGCTGGAAGGCAGTCTCCTGAAACCCAATATGGTGATTTCCGGTCAGGACTGTCCGGAGCAGGCCGGCGTGGCGGAGGTCGCGGAGCGCACCGTGCGCTGCCTGAAGCGCACCGTGCCGGCGGCGGTGCCGGGGGTCGTCTTTCTTTCCGGCGGACAGAACGACGAGCTGGCGACCGAACACCTGGACGCCATGAACAAGCTCGGCGATCTGCCCTGGAGGCTGAGCTTCTCCTACGGCCGTGCGCTGCAGGCGGCTCCGCTCAAGGCCTGGTCGGGACAGGCGGCCAACCTGGCGGCCGGTCAGGCGGCGTTCCTGGAACGGGCGAAGGCGAACAGCGCCGCGGCCACCGGGACCTACGCCTGACAGGCGCCTGACCGGGTGCCGGCGACGGATTGAGAAGACAGACAGTCACCAAACGCGGTTCCCCTGAAGGGGGTGCAATCAATAAGAAGGGAAGCAGGACCATGGCAATTAAGGTTGGCATCAACGGCTTCGGCCGGATCGGACGGCTGGTGTTCCGCGCGGCGATGGAAAGCAAGCGCAAGGACGTCGAGTTCGTCGCCATCAACGACCTGGGCACGCCCGAGGCCAATGCCCACCTGCTGAAGTACGACTCGGTCCACGGCACCTACCCCGGCAAGGTCGAGGCCATGAAGGACGCCATCAAGGTCGACGGCAAGAAGGTGAAGGTCTTCGCAGAGCGCGACCCGGCGCAGCTGCCCTGGGGCAAGCTGGGCGTCGACGTTGTCATGGAGTGCACCGGCATCTTCAACAGCAAGGACGCGGCCAGCAAGCATCTGGAAGCCGGCGCCAAGAAGGTGCTGGTCTCGGCCCCTGCCTCCGGCGCCGACATCACGGTGGTCTACGGCGTCAATCACGACAAGATCAAGAAGAGCCACCACGTCGTCTCCAACGCCTCCTGCACCACCAACTGCCTGGTTCCGGTGGCCCACGTGCTGGAGCAGACCGTCGGCATCAAGCATGGCTTCATGACCACTGTGCACTCCTACACCGGCGATCAGCCGAGCGTCGACACGCTGCACAAGGACCTGCGGCGTGCCCGCGCCTCCGCGCTCTCCATGATCCCCACCTCCACCGGCGCCGCCCGCGCGGTCGGCCTGGTGCTGCCGGGACTGAAGGGCAAGCTGGACGGCACCGCCATCCGGGTGCCGACCCCCAATGTCAGCCTGATCGACCTGACCATCGAGGCGAAAAAGAAAACCACGGCCGAAGCCGTGAACAACGCCATGATCAAGGCCTCCAAGGGCAACCGCCTGAACGGCGTGCTGGCGGTCAACGAGGCGCCGCTGGTGTCGACGGACTTCAACCATTCCAACGCCAGTTCCACCTTCGATGCCACCCAGACCCAGGTGCTCGACGACACCTGCGTGCGGGTGCTGTCCTGGTACGACAACGAATGGGGCTTCTCGAACCGCATGAGCGACACCGCCGTGGCGCTCGGCAAGCTGATTTAGAAGCCGCTGAAGAAACAGCCGTGGAGGGCGGGGCCTGACCGGCCCCGCCCTTTTTCATGCCCGGATTCCGGCTATCGGGGCGCCCGATCCGGCTCTATCATGGCCGGCCATGCAGGGCAGAACGATCATCATCCACTCCCTCGAACACGCCGTCGCCGCGCTCCGCGCCGCGCGGGAGGTCGGCTGTGCGGTCACCCTGGCCTCCCCCCCTGGCGCCGCGGCCTATACCGGGGCCCTGTGGTTCCGCGAGGTGGTGAAGGAGGCCGCGCGCGAGGTGCCGGAGGCGGAGTTCACCGCGATCCTGGACTGCGGCGACAAGCCGGGGCTGGTGATGGCGGCCTTTCGCCAGGGCGTCCGCTCGGTGCGCTTTACCGGCGCCAAGGTCGAGCGCGACAAGCTGGAGGCGCTGGCCGAACAGGAAGGTTACCACCTGATCACGGGGACCCTGGACAGTCTGGACCTGGCAGCGGAGAACGACCTGACCGCAGCCTGCCGCGACTGGCTCGAAGCGCAATGAAGACCCCAAAGCGAAACAGGCTTACGGCACGGCAAACCCTGGCCCGCCGGCTGCGCCACGCCGTCGACTTCGCGGACAGCGACGACTGAGCGGCGGCATTGGTGGCAGACGGTCTTCAGTTTCTCCTGGTTTCGCCGCCGCTGGATGCGGCGCCTTGCCGTGACGGCGGAGTCCTCGCCGCGCTGACGGCGGTGCTGCAGGCCCACGAAGATGCGCCCGCCGCCGGCCTCTCGGCACTGCTGCTGCGCGACAGCACGCTGGACGATACCGCACTGCTGGAAACCGCCGCGCCGATCATCCATGTCGGCCAGGACGCCGGTCTCGCAGTGCTGCTGGAGAACAGGAGAGAACTTGTCGAGGCGAGCGGCTGCGACGGCCTGCATGTCGACGCTGAGGCCGAAGGAAAGGCCTTCGCCGGCTTGCGGCGGCGCCTGGGAGACGACCGCATTCTCGGCGCCGGCTGCGGTAGCTCGCGCCACGCCGCCATGCTGGCCGGCGAAGCGGGCGCCGACTACGTCGCCTTCGGCGGCCTGGAGGGCGGCGGCGCCGCGGACCCGGCGCTGGTCGCCTGGTGGGCCGACTGCATGACCCCGCCGGTGGTCGCCCTCGGCGCGGGAACGCCGGAGGAGGTGGCCGCCCTGGCTGCCGCCGGGGCCGACTTCGTCGCCCTCGCCCCGGCCCTCTGGCTCGAAGACGCCGACCCGGCTGGCGCGGTCGCGGGCCTGATTGCGGCGGCCGGCGGCAAGGCCTGAAAGGCCGCGCTTCCGCGCTCCGCCGGGCACCTCGGGCGTTGCCACCCCTGGGGCAAGCTGGTAGCTTCCGCGCGCTTTCCAGTACTGCCAATTTCCCGGACCCTTCGGCCATGAAGATCAACGGCAATGCCATTCGCCCCGGCAACGTCATCGAACACAAGAACCGCCTCTGGCGGGCGGTGAAGATCCAGCACACCCAGCCCGGCAAGGGCGGCGCCTATCTGCAGGTGGAACTGAAGGACATTCGCGACGGCACCAAGCTGAACGACCGCTTCCGCGCCAGCGAGGACGTCGAGCGCGTCCGCCTGGACCAGAAGGAGTTTCAGTTCCTCTTCGCCGAGGACGAGATGCTGACCTTCATGGACAACGAGACCTACGAGCAGATCAGCCTGCACAAGGACATGGTCGGCGAGCCGGTGGTCTATCTGCAGGACGGCATGACGGTGACCATTGAGTCCTACGAGGGCGAACCGATCTCCGTCATGCTGCCGGACACGGTGATCATGGAGATCGTCGAGGCCGACGCGGTGGTGAAGGGGCAGACCGCCTCCTCCTCCTACAAGCCGGCGAAGCTGGAGAACGGGGCCCGGGTCATGGTGCCGCCGCACATCGAGAGCGGCACCCGCATCGTCGTGAACACCGCCGATTCAACCTATGTGGAGCGGGCCAAGGGCTAGCCCCGCCGCTCCTCCGAGGCCACAGCCGGGGCGCTTTTCGGAGCGCCCGCCGCCTACAGTCCGTTTCCGACCGCAGTCCTCCAACGAAGGCATCCTCCGCCATGGCCACCCGCTCCGCCCTTATCAACGTCATGGTGAAGGCCGCCAACAAGGCCGCGCGCGGCTTGAAGCGCGACTTCGGCGAGCTGGAGAACCTCCAGGTCTCCCGCAAGGGACCGGCCGACTTCGTCTCGGCCGCCGACCTGAAGGCGGAAAAGACCCTCAAGGAGGAACTCTCCCACGCCAGGCCGGGATACGGCTTTCTGATGGAGGAATCCGGCAGCCAGGCACCCAGCGACGGCAACACCCGTCGATGGCTGGTCGATCCGCTGGACGGCACCACCAACTTCCTTCACGGCCTGCCGCAGTTCGCCATCTCCATCGCCCTGGAGGAGCGCGGCGAGGTCATCGCCGGGGTGGTCTACGACCCTATCAAGGACGAGCTCTTTCACGCCGAAAAGGGCGGCGGCGCCTTCCTTAACGACCGGCGCCTGCGGGTTTCCGCCCGCAACCGCCTGGGCGAGAGCCTGATCGGCACCGGCGCGCCCTTCCTGGGCCGTGGCGACTCCGAGCGTTTTCTCGGCGAGATCGACGCCGTCATGCAGAACACGGCGGGAATCCGCCGCTGGGGCTCGGCTTCCCTGGACCTCGCCTATGTCGCCGCCGGACGTTTTGATGCCTTCTGGGAGTGGGGCCTCTCCGCCTGGGACATCGCCGGCGGAATCATCCTGGTGCGCGAGGCCGGCGGCTACGTGAGCGAGGTAAACGGCAAGCAAATCAACCTGGATAGCCCAAGCATTCTGGCCAGCAACAACAATATCCACAGCGATCTGATGAAGCTGCTCCGCAAACCTTTGAGTAACCAAAGGGCGCAATAATAGGGGCGTGGTAGTCCCCCCGGCTCTGCGGCCGGCGGGAATGAAGGCTGGTGCCGGCGTCCGTAAAGCGGTTGTCGCCGGTCGGCCGGCGGAATACTGTTAACCAAAAGGGTTGCCTTAGGGGAATGGGGCATCAGGGGCCGCAAATGAAGAGATTTGCAGAGCGGAGTGGTCGGATGGGCTTCGAGCAGCGTCACCCGTTTTCGGGTTCGCGGTCAGGAAAGCTGGCAGCCGGGCTGCTGGCCGCCACGGCTGTGGTGGCGCTCCTGGGGGCCGCGGTCCTGACTGCCGGGCCGGCTTCGGCCCAATCCCGGTCGAATTCCGGGATCACCATTAACTCCGACGTCCTGGACAGCCTGGGTCCGGGCCCGCAGCCCCTGACGCCTTTGCCTCTCGCACCGCTGCCGCAGGCCGCCCCCACGCCCCTCGCCCCGACCGGGCCCGGCGCGGCGGCACCGGCCGGCAATCAATTGCGCCTGCTGCCGCCGGCCTCCGGCACCCGGCAGGCCCGCGGAATCGTGGTGACACGGCCTTCAACCCTGCTGTTTCCGCCGCTTCAGAACCCCTCAAGCACCCTCACGCCGGGCTTCTCGGCCGACGTCGCCCGCGAGCAGCGCAAGCAGGCCTTCGACAACGCCTTCGCCAATGGCCCGGAACCGCAGTCGCAGCTGCTGCTGCCGCTTGCCGAGAACGGCGGCGCCGCGCCGCAGGACGACGGCGAGTGGGTCTTCGAAACGGTCATCATCGAATCCAGCCCGATCCCTGAGATGCCGGGGCGCAAGCCTGCGCCGACGCCCGCCATGCTGGCCGCCCTGACCGAGGCCATCATGGCCGATGCGGCAGCGCAGGAGCCGGGCCTGGAAGAGACCCTGAAAGGCTCGCTGCCCGCCGTCGCTGTGACGCCGGTGGAAACCGTGGAACTGGAGCCGCGGTTGGCACCGGAGTTCCGCACCCCGCCGACCGCCGGGGACGCGCGTTCCGAAGCCGTCAGCGAAGCGGCGCCGGACCAGGTTGCCGGGCTGACCCCTTCGGATCTGCAGGCGGAGCCGGGCCAGGCGGTCGCAGGGACCCCGATAGTCGAAGAGATCGGGGAAACGGATCCTGCGGCTCCGGCTGAGGCCCAGACCCAGACCGAGCCTGCTGGCGAGACGGTTGCGGTCGCTGCCGTGCCCGCCGAGGACGCCCCGGCAGCAGCGGCTCCGAACGCTCCGGTCAGCCTGCTGCCGCAGGACCTTGCGGAAAACGTCGACACGCCGGCAGACGCGAGCCCGGAGACGGAAAGCGCCTCTGAGACCGTTGCCACCCGGTCGGCGGCCGTTCCCGCGCTTGCCGAGGGCACGACCCAGGTCGCCAGCCTGCCCCAGTCTTCGGAAACCCTCGGCTCCGGGACGGCGCCGAGCCTGAAGGATGTGACCTTCACCTTCGCGGCGGATTCGGCGGAGTTGAGCACCACCGCACAGGCGGTGCTGCGCTCCCTGGCGGACGATCTGCGGGACCAGGGCGACGACCGCATTCAGGTGCTCGGCTATGCCGCCGATGACGGCGGGTCGCCCGAACTAGCCCGCCAGCTGGCCCTGTCCCGCGCCCTGAAGGTCCGGACTTTCCTGATGGATGCCGGCATTTCCTCCGCCCGTATCCAGGTGCGCCCGCCCAGGGGCGTCGCCGACAGCGGCCCGGCCAACCGGGTCGACATCAAGCCGATCGGCAGCTAAGCGGCCGTTTCGCAGCCCCCGGACCAGCGGGTTGGTGCAGGCGCCGGTTGGAGCGATCGGCGCCCATCAATTCGATTCGCCCAATCAAATCCATTCCCAATGACCGGAAGATGCTCTAACCCTTAGGACATGCTATGTAGAGGGCGAATCTGGCGCGTCTAGGCGCGCCGGAGAGGGTGCCCGGTGACCGACAGCGCCGCTCCGGACCGAGGGCGGAGACGAGGATTAAGACCTTTTCGCATGTCCTTCCTGCAGACTTATCTCCTGCGCATGGTGCTGTTCCTGGCCGCTGTCCTCATCGCCGGCGCCTTTATCGCCCCGCAGTTGCAGGACGCCTTCCTGGCCAACTGGCTCCTGAACGGCCTGATCATGCTGATCCTGCTGTTCGGCATCGCTCTCAGCTTCGTCCAGGTGCTGGGCCTGCGCGGAGAGATCTACTGGCTTGAGACCCTGCGCCGGGAAAGCCGCGGCGGCCTGATCTTTCCCGGCACGCTGTCGCAGGATTCACCGCCGCGCCTGCTTGGGCCCATGGTCACCATGATCGGCGACCGCGCCGGGCGGCTGTCCCTCTCCACCATGTCGATGCGCACGCTGTTGGACACCATTGCGGCGCGGATCGAGGAATCCCACGAGATTTCCCGCTACATCATCGGCCTGCTCATTTTCCTCGGCCTGCTGGGCACCTTCTGGGGCCTGCTGGACACGGTGAACGCCGTGGGCCAGACCATCGGCGGGCTGTCCGGCGGCAGTGGCGACCCGGTGGTCCTCTTCGAGGAACTGAAAGGCGGGCTGGAGGCGCCGCTGTCCGGCATGGGTACGGCCTTTTCCTCCTCCCTCTTCGGCCTCGCCGGATCGCTGGTGCTGGGCTTTCTGGAACTGAATTCAAGCCAGGCCCACAACCGCTTCGTCAATGAGCTCGAAGAGTGGCTTTCCAGCGTCACCAAGCTGGGCAGCGCCACCGCGACCGGCGAAGGCGAGCAGCCGGTCTCGGCCTACGTCCATGCACTGCTGGAGAAAACGGCCGACAGCCTGGAGCAGCTGCAGCGCACCGTCGCGCGCGGCGAGGAAGACCGGGCGGCCATCAACCAGAACCTCGCGGCGCTCACCGAACGGCTCAGCAACCTCACCGACCATATGCGCACCGAGCAGTCGGTCATGCTCTCCATCGCCGAGACCCAGGCGAGCCTGAAACCCCTGCTCGCCCGCATTGCCGATGCCAGCGGCGAAGAGGCCGGACTGGACAAGGCCACCAAGGGGCATATCCGCAACCTCGACCTGCGGCTGGAGCGCATGGCGGCGGAGATGGCCGGCGGGCGCGAGCAGGCGGTGGAGGAGTTGCGCAGTGAGATCCGCCTGCTGACCCGCACCCTCGCCGCCATGGCCGAGGAAGGCTAGGCAAGGCCCCCACTATCAGGATTAGGTGCATGATGAGATCGACTTTTCGACCGCACCTGGCAGGAGCCGCGCGCAGCACGATGTGGTGCATCGGGCAAGCGTGGCGACGCAGCGGGTGCGGAGCGAAAAGCGACCCCGCGGGCGGTCGGGAACGCCCCGTGGACGTCGTCGCACCGGCTTCCCGATGGCCCACATCGGCTGCACCGGTCCTCCTAGCCACGGGGCGTTCCCGACCGTCTCATGGCGCACCTAATCCTGATAGTGGGTCCTGATGTACGCGCTCGGCCGCGGCGGCTCGCGGCGCTCCATCAACATCTGGCCCGGCTTCGTCGACGGCCTCGCCACCCTGCTGCTGGTGGTGATCTTCGTCCTCATGGTCTTCATGGTGGCGCAGTTCTTCCTCTCCATCGCCATCACCGGCAAGGACGAGGCGCTGCTGCGCCTGGAAAACGAGATCAACGAACTGGCGGACCTGCTGGCGCTGGAGCGCAGCGCCAATGCCGATCTGCGGGTCAACGTCGCCCAGCTTTCCTCGGAACTGCAGTCGTCGCTGGCCAACCGGGAGGCCCTGACCAGTCAGCTCGCGGCCCTGACCGAGCAGCGCGAGTCCCTGGCGGACCAGTTGGCCGCCCTGGCCGACGAGCGCGACGACCTGGCGAGCCTGCTGGCCGCCGAACGGGAAGAAAGCAGCCGCCTCGCCGCCCTTCTGAGCAGCAACGAGGAGGAGCTGGCGGCGCTGCGCGGGCAGGCCGACGAGCGCGAACAGGCCCTGACGGTGAGCCAGGCCGAACTGGCAGCGGTGCGCGAAGCGCTGGCGCGGCGCGAGGCGGAACTGGAGGAAAGCCGCCAGGCGCTCACCGAGAGCCAGGCCGAACTGGATGCCGAACGCGCGCGCCTGGAGGCCGCGCTGGCGCGCCTCAACACCGACCAGGAGAAGCTCGAGGAGGCGCTGGCCGCCATCGCCGCCGGACAGGTGGAACTGGAGGATGCCTTCAAGACCATCGAAGCGGACAAGGAGACCATCGAGGCCCAGCTTGCGGAGCTGGCGATCCTGCGCTCCCTGCGCGACGACCTGGTGAAAAAACTGCAGGCGGCGGAGGCGGCCGGGCGCGAACAGACCGCCGCCCTTGCCGAGCAGGAAGAGCTTTCCGAAGAGGCACAGATCCAGATCACGCTGCTGAACCAGCAACTCGCCGCCCTGCGCCAGCAGCTCACCACCCTGTCGGAGGCGCTCGACCTGGCGGAATCCGAGAACGAGGCGCAGCAGGTGCAGATCGCCGACCTCGGCCGGCGCCTGAACGTCGCGCTGGCCAGCAAGGTGCAGGAACTGGCGCGCTACCGCTCAGAGTTCTTCGGGCGCCTGCGCGAGGCCATTGGCAACCGCCAGGACATCCGCGTGGTCGGCGACCGCTTCGTCTTCCAGTCGGAGATCCTGTTCCGCAGCGGCTCCGCCACCATCGGCGAACCCGGCCAGGTACAGCTCGCCCGTCTGGCCGAAACCCTGCAGGAGATCGCGGGAACCATCCCCGACGAACTGGACTGGGTGCTCAGGGTCGACGGCCATACCGACCGCGCACCCATCAGCACCTTTCAGTTCCCCTCCAATTGGGAGCTTTCCTCGGCCCGTGCCATCGCCGTTACGAAATTCCTTATCGCCCAGGGCATTCCCCCGACCCGCCTGGCCGCGACCGGCTTCGGCGAGTTCCAGCCGCTGGATTCCGGCAGCGACGAAATCGCCTTCCGCCGCAACCGCCGCATCGAGTTCAAACTCACCCAGCGCTGAGCGATATCCGAGTTGAGTGATGGCAGGGTGAGCGATGGCGGCGACGACTGAGCAGAGAAAGACGCAGATCGTGGTTGTCGGCGGCGGGGCCGGCGGCCTCGAACTGGTGCGCCGCCTCGGCACCCGCTTCGGGCGCGACGCCTACGACATCATCCTGGTCGAACGCAACCGCACGCACATCTGGAAACCCCTGCTGCACGAGGTCGCTGCCGGCTCGCTGGATGCCAACATGGACGAAGTCGGCTACGGCGGCCACGGGGTGCGCTGGGGCTACCGCTTCTTCTACGGCACCTTTGCCGGCATCGACCGGGAAAAGCGGGTGGTGCGCACGGCGCCGCTGCTGGACGAGGACGGCAAGGAGGTCATCGGCGCCCACGACATCCGCTACGACTACCTGGTGCTGGCGGTCGGCGGCGTGTCCAACGACTTCGGCATCCCCGGCGTCGCGGACTACGCCCTCTTCCTGGAGGACCGGCAGCAGGCAGACCAGTTCCGCTCGAAGCTTCTGAACGCCTGCCTGCGGGTCACCCACAAGGTCGCACAGGGCGAGACGGAGGCCATGGTCAGGATCGCCATCGTCGGGGCCGGTGCCACCGGCGTCGAACTGGCGGCCGAGCTCTACAATGCCGCCCATGCGCTGCGCCACTACGGCCTGGAGGTCTTCGACGAAACGCGCCTCAAGGTCACCATCCTCGAGGCCGGCCCGCGCATCCTGCCCGCCCTGCCGGACAAGCTCGCCGAGGCCGCGGCAGCCGAGCTCGAAGCTCTCGGCGTCGAGATCCTGACCGGCACCGCCGTCGAAGCGGTCGAGCCCGCCGCCGTCAGGACCGAGAGCGGACGGACCATCGCCGCCGACCTGACCCTCTGGGCGGCGGGCGTGAAAGGCCCGGATTACCTCGCCGGCCTGGCGGGCCTCGAAGCGGACCGGGCAAACCGGCTGGTCGTCCGCCCCAGCCTGCAGACGACCGCCGACGACCGGATCTTCGCCATCGGCGACTGCTGTTCCTATACCCCGGCTAACGAGCAACGGCCGATCCCGCCGCGCGCCCAGGCGGCCCACCAGATGGCGACCCTGGTCTTCGAGAACATCGTGAACCTCACCGAGGGCCGTCCGCTGAAGGACTTCGTCTACAACGACCGGGGGTCGCTGGTCGCCCTCAGCCGCTTCTCGACCGTCGGCAGCCTGATGGGCAATCTGGTGGGCGGGCGCATGGCGGTGGAGGGGCGCCTGGCGCGGATCGCCTACGCCTCTCTCTACCGCATGCACCTCGTCGCCATTCATGGCTGGATCAAGGGCCTGGCCATGATCCTGGTGGGCCACGTCAACCGGATCGTCCGGCCCAAGCTGAAGCTGCACTGAGGCCCTGCCTGCATGCCCGGGGGGCCCTCACGCGAAGGCCTTCCCCGGCTGCGACGGGCGGTCGTCCATGGATAGCTGGATCACCGCGGCGAGGATGCCGACGACGACCAGAGACAGCCAGGCCATGGTGTAGCTGCCGCTGACGTCGTAGGCGAGCCCGCCGAGGTAGGCGCCCAGGAAGGCGCCGACCTGGTGGCTGAAGAACATCACGCCGAACAGCGCCCCGAAGTTGGTGGGCCCGAACATCGCGTTCAAAAGACTGCTGACCGGCGGAATGACGCTGAGCCAGAGAAAGCCCATCGCCGCCCCGAAGGCCAGAGTGCTTTCCATCGAGACCGGGAGAAAGGCGTAGCAGGCAATGGCGACGGTGCGGAACACGTAGATCAGGGCGAGGATCAGCTTGTTGCCGTAACGCTCCCCCAGGCGCCCGACCACCAGGGTGCCGACGGCGTTGAAGATGCCGATCAGGGCGATGGCGTTGGCGCTGACCGAAGGCGCGAGGCCGCAGATCGCAACGAACTTCGGCAGATGTGTCGCGACGAAGATAAGCTGAAAGCCGCAGGCGAAGAACGCCAGGGTCATGGCCAAGTAGCCCGGATGGCGCAGCGCCTCGCCGATGGCGCGCCGGGCATCCGGGCGCTCGGCCGGACCGGCGGCCTCTCCGCCGTTGCGTTTGAAAAAGACCGCCAGGCGGGCCATGGCGGCAGCCAGGGCCGCCAGCAGCAGCAGGGTCGTGTCCCAGGAGATCCGGTCGAGCAGGCCCTGGGACGCCGGGGCGATGACGAAGGTGCCGAGCGATCCGGCAGCCGCCAGGATGGAGATCGCCAGAGCGCGCACGCCGGGCGCGGCAAGGCGCGACAGGATGCCCACCAGCACGCCGTGGGAGGTGCCTGCCACCGCCAGGCCGATCAGCACGCCGCCGCCGAAGAACAGCCCGAAGCCCGTCCCCAGACTCATCAGCCAGAGACCCAGCGCGAAGCAGAGCGCCGCCAGAAGGACGACGATCCGCCCGCCGTAGCGGTCCGACAGCGCGCCCATGGCCGGCTGCCCGATCCCCCAAAAGAGATTCTGAAGTGCCATCGCAAGGCCGAAGGTGGCGACGGAAACGCCGGCACCGCGAACCATGGGATCGAGAAACAGCCCGAGGCTCTGGCGGATGCCCATGGAGGTCGAGAGGATCAGGCTGGAGACCACCAGAACGACAAGCAATGCGGGCGTCCAGTCCGCTGATGTTGCAAAGCGCCGACGCGCCATGTCCGATCCTTCCGGTCGTTTCACAGACAACCGAGAAAGACCGCATCGCGGCCAAGAGTAAACTCACTAGTCGGTATACATGACCTGACGCAGCGCTACGCTTAGCCGGTGGAGCGCAGCCGTTGTGATTCGGCCGCCTGCAACACCAGGCCGGCCGCCCGACCCGCTTCGACCGCATAGTCCGGATTGCGGTGCACCAGCATGCGGGCCACGGCTCCATCCAGCAGCACCAGGATCATGCGTGCAAGCGAGGCCGCCTCGGCGTAGCCCGCCCTCTCCAGATCGCGCCGCAGCCAGGTCTCGAAGGACTCCTTGTGGCTGCGGGCGACATCCAAAGCCGGATGGCCGGGGCTGTCGGCCAGTTCGACGGCAGCGCGGATGAAACCGCAGCCCCGCCAATCGGGCTCCTTCGCGGCCTCCGCCAAGGCCGCAAACATCCGCTCCATGCGCTCCGCCATCGGGCCGCGGCTGCCGGCCCAATTCTGGTAGCGCTCAAGCGTGCGCTGCTGGCGCGCATCGAGGTAGGCGGCGACGAGATCGTCCTTGGAACGGAAGTGATAGTAGAGTGTCTTCTTTGTCACGCCGGCCCGTTCGGCGACGCGCTCGACGCTGACCTCGCGGATGCTGCCCGCATAGAACAGCCCGTCGGCGGCTTCGAGAATGCGTTCGCGTGTGCCCATGCAGTCAGGGTGGGGCGGATCTCACGTTTGCGCAAGGCCGGAGACCGCACCCGCAGTGCGATCCGCCCCCTCCCCTCGGCCTCGTGGACTCAGGGCGCCTCGTTCAGCGGCTCGCCTTCTTCGGGACCGGTCGCATCGCTGCCCATGCGCAGGCGGTGGCCGTCCAGGTCTTCCACGTTCATCTCACGCACGCCCCAGGGAAAGGTGGTCGGTTTCTGGCGGATCACGGCGCCGGCCTCCTTGTACTCATCGTAGAGAGCATCGACATCGCGGATGAACACCGAGATCCACATCCCGGCAGCGCCCTGGCCGTCCTGACAGAGAAAGATCCGCACGTCGTCGCGCAGGACGCAGGCAAAGTCGGGCGGCGTACCCCAGTCCCACTCCTTCTCGAACCCCAGCTTGTCGACGTAGTAGGCGATGGCGTTGGGAACCGACTTCACGTTGAGGATCGGGATGGCGGATTCAAAGCGGTTCGGACTGCGCTCGGCCGGGTCCGCGCCGGCGTCGACAAGCAGGTCGACCACGGCCGTGTCGGTCTTAGGCGCTGCATAGCCCAGCGGCGTCACGCCGCGGCTGTCCTTGGCGCTCGGCTCCGCCCCGAGGTCGAGCAGAAGCTCGACCATCTCGGCCCGGTCCTTCTGCACGGCGAAGTGCAGCGGCGTGCAGTGGTGCTCGAAGCGGCTCATCGGCCGCTGGAGCTCCGCCGGATCGTTCTCCACAAGCGCCTCGATCAGATCCCTGCGGCCAATCGCAATCGCCGTGAAGATGCCCGGCTCCACGCCGCGGGCCATCAGGTAGTCAACGACGTCGCGGTGAACCTCGCGGAAGCCGGTCGCCCAGCCGATCACGCCCATCTCGTGCGCGTCGCCCTCGCCGCGGATATCGGCGCCGGCTTCGACGAGACGCTCCACCACAGGGAGCTGGCCGGCCATGGCCGCCCAATGCAGCGCATAGGCCCGGTCCAGCCGGTCGCGCCGATTCACGTCGGCCCCGAGGTCGAGCAGCAGTTCGACGCAGTCCAGATGCCCCTCTTCGGCGGCCAGATGGAGCAGCGGCCGGTTCCAACGGCCGCCGGTGATCCCGGTCTTGCCCGGGTTCTCCCGCAGCAGGCGGGTCAGGTCGGCCGCCCTGCCCTCGACCGCGGCTGCAATGATCTTGCCGTCCGGGCTGACGGAATCGACATGGGCTTTCAAGGCGCGCCAACTGGCGAAGCCGTAGAGCCGCGCGACCTCCAACTGGGCCTGATGCAGCCTGGCGGCAGGGTCTTTGGCGCGCAGGGCCGCAAGGTGTTGCTTGGCGGTCTTGCGCAGCCAAGCGATGTCGGGGCGTGGGGGAAGGGTTTCGGTCATGGGACACCTTCTTTCTTCAGGCCCGGCGTCCGCAACTCACGGGCAGAAAGAAGATGTGAGACACATCGCGAGTGGAGGTGGGTTCAACCCTTTACGCGGACCGTCGGCCGCCTTCACGGCCAGGGCGGCATTATGAAGCGCCCGGCGGCGAAGTCAAACCGGCCAGAAAGGCAACCGCCCAGGCAGGGCCGTCGGCCACGCGGCCTTCGCTTGCCTGGACGGCTGCCGCGGCGCGTGCGAGGCTTGGCAGCGACGAACGGAAAACGACCGCTCGGGACCAACCCGAAGCAAACGTGGGAGACGCAGGATGACAGCAAGGACAACAGTACGGACGCTTGCGCTTGCGGCCGCTCTGCTGAGCGGCACAGCGGCTGCAGGGGCAGCCGAAGGACAGGTCAGAGTTCTCCACGGGGCCTCGATCACCGATGCCCCCGCCGTCACGCAGAACGAGGGCGGCACGGGCCTGACCGTCCACCGCGGCCCGGCGAAACTCCTGCCGCGCGGACCGGCTGCAGAACCGCAGCGCGCGCGGATCGGGCGCAACGCCGTGAATATCGACAGCCTTGAGCCGGCCGGCGCGTGGTTCCTCGACCGCTCCGGCAGCCGTCTGGTGGTCGTGCACTGCTATACGCAGCAGTCGGCTATGGTCGGCGGCGATCGGAAGATCCGCTGCAGTTCCCGGAAGTTCTAGAGCCTTCGCGCAACGAGCCTGCCGCCGCAGCGGCCTCAATTCAGATGACGGGCCTAACTCAGATGCCGGGCCAGGAACGCCAGCAAGCGCTCGTGATGGACGTTCTCTCCGTCCGAGTCGCTGATGTGGCCCTGGCCTTCGTAGTAGTGCACCTCCGGCGTCCTGCCCGCAGCCCTTAGCCGCTCTTCAAGGCGCCGGGTCATGGCGACGTCCCACACGTCGTCGCTGGTGCCATGACTGAGGAAAAGGGGGCCGCCGTAGCGTTCGATCTCGATGGGCGTTGTGGGCTTGAGGTCTTCCGAGGACCCGCGCCACGACCAGGCCCGGGCCGCTGGATCCCAGGTCTGCCATCCGGGATCGCCCTTGTCCCGCCAGCGCCGGGCATCGAAGGCCCCGCAGACAACATCCGCAGGGCTGTGCGCTGCGACTGCATCGGGAAGAGCCGCCTCGTCCTCCGCGGCCATCAGCGCGGCCAGAAGAAGGGCGTGCTCCGCGCCGCGCGATACGCCGTAGAGGCCCACCTTTCCCGAACACTGCGGAAACGCCCTCAGTGCCTTCAGTGCCGCCGCGGTCCCGTCCAGGGGGACGTTCTCGATGGCGCCGGCGTTCCAGGCATTGCCGCCGCGCGCGTAGCCGTGCGGGTAGGCCAGGAACCCATGGGCCGCCAGCAGCGCCGCATTGCGGTGGGACCAGCCCGACCAGGCGCCTTCCGAACCGTGCAGCACCAGAACGGCCGGAAAGGGCCCCGCGCCGGGCGGCCCGTAGGTTGTGCCGAAGTCCGGAAGCAGGCGGCGCATGATCGAGAGCATGAAAGGGACCTTGTGGGTAAAGGGGGGAACCGTCTTTGAACTTCAGGCCGCCGAGGTGTCCAGCGTCGCGGCCTGGCCGAACTGCAGGGCGGCCAGCCGGGCGTAGAGACCCCCGCCGGCCACAAGTTCGTCGTGGCTGCCGCTTTCGACAAGCTGGCCCTGATCGATCACCAGAATGCGGTCCGCCTTCAGGACGGTGGCGAGGCGGTGGGCGATGACGAGGGTCGTGCGCTCGGTCATCAGGCGCTCGAGAGCCTGCTGCACCGCGCGCTCGCTTTCGGCGTCCAGCGCGCTGGTCGCCTCGTCGAGCAGC
Source organism: Rhodospirillales bacterium BBD 1991-14 (assembly GCA_001657395.1). Lineage (GTDB taxonomy): Bacteria > Pseudomonadota > Alphaproteobacteria > Kiloniellales > Kiloniellaceae > Pelagibius. Next base: position 477,737 of record LYSY01000003.1, read on the forward strand.
AGCAGCGGCGGGTCCTTCAGGATTGCCCTGGCGATGGCCAGACGCTGGCGCTGACCGCCGGAAAGGCGCACGCCTTTTTCTCCCAGGTAGGTATCGAAGCCCTGGGGCAGTTGTTCGAGGAACTCCAGCGCCCCGGCGGCAGCCGCGGCGGCGCGCACCTCCTCGTCGCTGGCCTCCGGGCGGCCATAGCGGATGTTCTCCCAGGCGTCGGCGGAAAACACCACCGGCTCCTGCGGGACCAGGCCGATGCGCGCGCGCAGATCGGCGGGATCGGCCTCGGGCAGGGCCACCCCGTCGACGCGGATGCTGCCGTTCTGCGGATCGTAGAAGCGCAGCAGAAGCTGGAACACCGTCGTCTTGCCGGCGCCCGAGGGCCCGACGATGGCCACCTTCTCGCCCGGCTCGATGGTGAAGCTGAGGCCCTGCAGGGCCGAGCGGTCGGGGCGCGAAGGGTAGTGGAAGACCACGCGGTCGAAACTGACAGCGCCGCGCGCCGGGACCGGCAGCACCCGGGGTGCGGCAGGAGACGTGATTTCGGGCTCGGCGGCCAGCAGGTCCATCAGCCGCTCCGTCGCCCCGGCGGCGCGCTGCAGGTCGCCGATCACCTCGCTCACCGCACCCGCAGCCCCCGCCACGACGATGGCGTAGAAGACAAAGGCCGAAAGCTCGCCGGCGCTGATGCGCCCGCTCAGCACGTCGTGACCGCCGATCCAGAGGATCACGCTGACCGCGCCGAAGACCAGCACGATGACAACGGCGGTCAGCATGGCCCGCGCAGCGATGCGCCGGCGCGCGGTCCCGAAGGCTTCCTCCACCCGCGCCGAGAAGCGCCGCCGGTCCTCGCCCTCATGCACGAAGGCTTGCACCGTGCGGATGGCATCCAGGGTTTCACCGGCATAAACGCCGAGATCGGCGATGCGGTCCTGGCTGTCGCGGCTGAGACGCCGCACGCGCCGGCCGTAGGTCAGGATCGGCAGCAGCACCAGGGGCACCACCAGAAACACCAGGGCGGTCAGCCGCGCCGAGGTGATGATCAGCAGCACGGAGCCGCCTGCCAGCAGCAGGGAATTGCGGATCGCCACCGATACGGAAGAGCCGACGACGGTCTGCAACAGCGTCGTGTCGGTGGTCAGCCGCGAGAGCACCTCACCGGTGCGGGTGACCTCGTAATAGGCCGGCGAGAGGGTGACGATATGGTCGAAAACACGCTTGCGGATGTCCGCCACCACCCGTTCGCCGATCCAGGAAACCAGATAGAAGCGAACGTAGCTGGCCGCCGCCAGCAGGATGACGACGCCGAAGAGAACCAGGACCGCCTGATTCAGCAGGGCGGCATTGCCGGCCGAGAAACCCTCGTCCACCAGCCGCCGCAGGCCCATGCCCAGACCCAGCACCGTGGCCGCCGCCGTCAGCAGTGCCGCCATGGCCCCGACAAGCTGCAGCTTGTAGGGCCGCACGAACCGCCAGAGCTCGGCGAGCAGCTTCAGGCTGCCGCGGGCCGGCGCGTCGCTGCGCAGGCCGTTCGGGGCGGGGGAGGACATTCGCATCAACCGGGCTCTTCCATCCAACCGGGCTTCTCGTAACCGGGCATTCCAGCCGGGCCTGCCGCGCCGGGCGGCCGATCGGCAGGGACCTTTACCTGGGGCCGATCCTCCATGACGCCTAGGACAAAATCCAGCAAATATGCGGCTCCCGGCCCCGTCTGCGGCCTTTCGCCCGCCCGCCGGCCCGAAAAGGCCGGCCCTGCCCGGCCGCCGCCTCCTGACCGCTGCAGGGTCGATGAGAATAACACTTTGAATTCACTAAGTTTATTGGCGCCCGCGGGATCGGGACAAGCGGCGGACAGTCAACCTCAGACGGGGTTGCGTCACGGCCCGCACTCGGGTATACAGCGCCGCGCTTTATCGAGGATCAAGGCCATGAAAAAAGACCTGCACCCGGAGTACCACGAGATCACCGTGGTGATGACCGACGGCACCGAGTTCAAGACCCGCTCCACCTATGGGGCCGCGGGCGACACCATGCGCCTGGATATCGACCCCAAGACCCACCCCGCCTGGACCGGCGAGCACCGCCTGGTCGACAGCGGCGGCCAGGTGGCCAAGTTCAACAAGCGCTTCGGCGGTTTCGGCCTGAAGTCGTAAGGATTCCGGCGCCGCCGGTGGAGCGAGGCTCCCGGCGGTTATGCCGAAGGTCCGATAGAAGGGCGGCCGTTGCGCCGCCCTTTTTGTCTGAACCCCTTTGTCTGGATGAGACCCTGAAAACCGGGGCGGCTATCCCTGCAGGCTGGGCCGGCTCGGGCGGTCCTGCATGGCATCGAGGCGGGCCACGCGCTGATAGAGCTTGTGGGAGCGCTCGAGAAGGTCCACCAGGCGCGGCTGAAGCTGCGCTCCTTCGACCGGGGGTGCGGTCTCCTCGCAGACCTCCTTGCCGGACAGGCGGTACTCTTCCGCTGCGGCCTCCTCGCGGGTCATCTCGCCCGCATGCACCGCTTTCTGAACCAGGAGCCAGGCCATAATCTGGGTCAGCCGCGCGGTCAGCCGCATGGTCTCGCAACTCATCGCCATGCGTTCGGCCGGCGACATCTTCTTGCGCTCTTCGGGCTCGCGATGGGTCAGATAATCCCGCGCTTCGCGGGTCAGCGCCAGGGCCTCGTCGAAGGTCGAATCAAAGAAGGCGACGGTCTGGTCCTTCAAGACGGCTTCCTCAAGACGGGTTCCTGGGCAGGACGGCCTGTTGCGAGCGGCCCCTTCTAGCGGGCCCGGGGTCGCTGAACGGCGAAAACCGTCCGATGCTAACCCCTTCCGGCTTAACAATCCCTTGGAAATGAACGCCGCAGACATCAGGAATTATTTCATATCCAGCAGAGACCGCAAGTCTTGAATCGGAACTGCCAGCTGCCAATATCCAAGGGGCCGCAGAGGGGTGCCTTCTAAAAGGGCCCTTCAAAACAGCGGCTTATGACGAGGGTCCGACCATCCGGTGGGCCCGTTGACCAACCATATTGCTCATGCAAGGAGAATGTGGACATGCGCAGTCTTGATCTTTCCCCTCTTTTCCGTGCCACCGTCGGTTTCGACCGTCTCGCCTCCGCGCTCGATGCCGCCAGCCGGCTGGACGACAGCGCCTACAGCTACCCGCCCTACAACATCGAGAAGACCGGCGACGACAGCTACCGGATCGTGATGGCGGTGGCCGGCTTCGGCGAAGACGAACTGGACGTCACGGCAAAAGAGAACAGCCTGACCATCACCGGCAAGAAGGCCGCCGAGGGCGAGGAGCCCAAATACCTCCACCGCGGCATCGCCGCGCGCGCCTTTGAGCGCCGCTTCGATCTCGCCGACTACATCAAGGTGAGCGGTGCCAAGCTGGAGAACGGCCTGCTGTCGGTCGACCTGGTCCGCGAGATTCCCGAGGCCAAGAAGCCCCGTTCCATCAAGATCACAGCCGGCGCCGGCAGCGCCAAGGTGATCGAGAGCGAAGCGGCCTAACGCGGCCCCTTTCAGTCAGCGCAATACCTGTGAAAAGCGGCCGGGCGGCGAAACACCGCCCGGCCGCACGCGTTTTGAAACGGCAAGGCGCGTTCTTGCCGCTCCCATCGGAGCTTCCCCCGCCCCGCCACTGGCCGGGACTCCGTCCGCTCTCCTAGACTGTCGGCGTCATGCTTTCCGTCGACCGCCTCTCCCGCCCCGGCCTTGAGCCGGCCAGCTTCGAGCTCGGCGGCGGAACCTGCATGGCCCTGAGCGGGCCTTCCGGCGCCGGCAAGACCCTCCTGCTCCGCGCCCTGGCGGACCTGGATCCCGCCGAGGGTGAGATCCGTCTGGAGGGCAAGGCGCGCGGGCAGATGAGCGGGCCGGAATGGCGCCGCCGCGTCGGTTATCTGCCGGCGGAGCCCGGCTGGTGGTCGGAGCGCCTGGAGGAGCATTTTCTCGACTGGCCCATCGTCGCCGCCCAGCTGGGCCGCGTGAACCTCACGCCCGCCGTCGCCGAACGGCCGGTCAGCCGGCTCTCCACCGGCGAGCGCCAGCGTCTCGCGCTGCTGCGCGCCCTGGATCGTGCGCCGCGGGTGCTGCTGCTCGATGAGCCCACCGGGCCACTCGATGAAGAGGCCACCGCCGCCGTCGAAGCGCTGATGCGCGAGAAACTGGAGAACGGCCTGGCGCTGCTCTGGGTGACCCATGACCGGCGCCAGGCGGCGCGGGTGGCGACCACCCAGTTGCGGATCGAGGCCGGGCGGCTGCGCCCCCTCACCGACGACGAAATCGCCCGGCAGGCCCGATGATGGAGACTTGGTAATGGAGATCGGGCGATGAACTACATCCGTCTCGATACTCTGGACCTCGCCGTCGCGGCGCTGCTGCTGCTGGCGGTGGGCGGACTGTCGCTTGCGCTGCAGCTCCGCATCGAGCGCAGCCTCGCCATCGCCGCCCTGCGCTGCGGGCTGCAGCTCTTCCTCGTCGGCCTGGTGCTCACCAAGCTCTTCGAGCTCGCCTCGCCCTGGTGGACCGCCCTGGCGGCGCTGGCCATGATCCTCTTCGCCGGACGCGAGGTCATGGCCCGGCAGGAGCGCGGCTTTGCGCGCCTCTGGGCCTACGGCATCGGCACTTCGGCGCTGCTGATGGCCTCCACCCTGGTCACCCTCTTTGCCCTGACGACACAGGTGCAGCCGGAGCCCTGGTACGACCCGCGCTATGCCCTGCCGCTGCTGGGCATGATCCTCGGCAACACCATGACCGGGATCGCCCTCGGCCTGCAGCGCCTCACCGAGGGCGCGCGCCAGCAGCGCGCCGCCATCGAGGCGCTGCTCTGCCTCGGTGCGACCAGCCGCGCGGCCATGCTGCCCGTCACCCGCCAGGCATTGACCACCGCCCTGATGCCGATCATCAATTCGCTGGCCGCCACCGGCCTGGTCTCCCTGCCCGGCATGATGACCGGCCAGATCCTGGCCGGGGTGGAGCCCATGCAGGCAGTGAAGTACCAGCTTCTCATCATGTTCCTGATCGCCGGCGGCACCACCCTGGGCGCCGTCGCCGCCGTCTTCACCGGCCTCTACCGCCTCACCGACGCCCGCGCCCGCCTGCGCCTCGACCGGCTGGCGGGGGAGTAACAACAAATGATCGTCACCCTCGGGCTTGACCCGAGGGTCCATCCCTCAGCGGCAAAGACTTGCAAGCGGAGACATGGATGTTCGGATCAAGTCCGAGCATGACGGTTGTGGAAGTTCCAAGGGTCCGCGTTCAGATCTGAAGCTTTGCCAGCGCGGCGCGCAGTCCATCGGGGATCGGCACGGCCTTCATGGTCGCGCGCTCGACGAAGACATGGACGAAGCTGCCGGTGGCCGCTGCTTCCTCACTGTCTGCCTGGAACAAACCGATCTCGTAGCGCACCGCGCGGTTGCCCAGGTGGCCGACGCGCAGGCCCGCCTCGACGTCCTCCGGAAAGGCGAAGGCGGCCTTGTACTGACAGGCGCTCTCGGCGCAGACGCCGATCACCCCGCCGTCGTGGATGTCGAGCCCGCCTTCGCGGATCAGGTATTCGTTGATGACCGTGTCGAAGTAGGAGTAGTAGACCACGTTGTTCACGTGGCCGTAGATGTCGTTGTCCATCCAGCGCGTCGGGATGGTGAGGAAGTGTAAATAATTGTTTCTACTTATATTTTTTTGTTGGGCATCTGTGGGCATACAAGAACCTCGATTTAGGCAATGGGGTGCATCTGGGGTGCGGACTGCGAACGCACAGAGCGCGTTTTAGATTGCCTAGCCTCAATCTGTGGCGCTTGATTCAGCAATCTCATAGTGTTTTCAACGCCCACAATTCCAAAGACCTATCAACTTGAGCGCAATTGGTACAAGTACGGGTATGCAAAGGGCGTGACCGGATACTTTCAATCGAACAAAAGTAAGTAAACGAAAAGCCAAACGTAAGAGATCGGCGCAAGTCTCTTCGGCTCTGGGATGAGGATGAGAACCCTTGGAGTTTTTGACCGCTTTCGACCCTCTTTTGACAGCGGGTGCAAGCCTTGTAGCAATTCTTGGTGCTGTTTTTGCAGTTTACCGATGGGGGCGGGGAGCCCTTGGCAAAGTCCTGCATCGAGTTACTAGGTTCAAGCCAACTGTTCCACGAGAAACGCTGCGCGCTGTTCCCTCATCAGATTTCTGGTGGCACATGGGCTCCCGCAATGGCCAACCTGCAATGCAGATCGTGACCCGCTGGTACCTTACGAACATAGCTGACCGCCCAATCATCGTTGCAAGCACAAGGCTGACACGAGGATGGTTTCGGAGTGAGCACAATGGCCATGTGTTGATGGGAGGCCCGCTTTCACCTGGAGCTACTCGTGAGATCGACCTAGATTTTTGGGTGAGTCCGGCGTTTCGTAAGAAGGGCGAGAGCTTCACTGCCCGCCTAACACTTGTTGATCAACTGGGCAATGAGCATAGGACGCAGAAAATCATGATCCCCTCAGATTGGCGGCCAAAGCGCGAAATCCCCAAACCAGTTGAGGAGTCAGTTCACGGAATTGCTGATCCACTTGTGAAGAAGGTGGTCGCGATTCTGAAGGATGAAGTTATCCGCTACCGAGAGTGCGGTCGAAGCGCAGGTGGGCTCGGTAGTGTCCAAGTTACTTACAAGGGCCGAACCCTGAATGGAATTGGAAACCAATGGAGGGAATCTAACTCACCTCGAAGGCAGTGGATCGTTCCTGATCCAGAATCGGCAAACATGCATTCAGATAATCTTGCAGCAGTTATGTCTTTGTTCGCCAAGGCGGATGATCCTGGCAAGGAAATCATCATCAATGCTCTCATTGAGCGCATAAAATCAGGCAGCGAATACAGTTGTATTGGCTACTTCTTCATGTTCTCGCTGTTCAGGATGGGGCGGTTGTCTGAAGCCCTTCGGACTTTGAAAGAGAGACTGGTTGACGATGACAAGTACGGTTTTGGCGACGCTGTGAGGCTGCTATCTGGATTGCTTCAGTACGAGCATCCAAGATTCGACGATGCCGCTTTGGACGAGGTCGAACGTTTTGCAGATGGGCTTGAAGGTCATCTCTTCGATCTGAAGGAGAAGAGCATCGCCGCTCGAGCGGCAAAGCACGTAGGCAACTGATCCTTGAACGAAGCATCTTCCCAGCAATGGCCGTCCAGCAATGGCCGTAGATGTCGTTGTCCATCCAGCGCATCGGGATGGGCAGGAAGTGCGAGTAGTCCGCGCGGGTATCTAGAGCTGCCAGGGCCATACTAACTCTGGGTTCTCAGGGAGCATGGCAGCCGCTCAAGGTTCTATCCCAAAGACCTTTCATACTGCTGTTTTACAAATTCGAGCAGACTGGAGTAGCCGCTATCGAGGTTGCGCTCAATGCTTTCCGAAACCACGTTGTCGCGAACTTTGCGCAGAGTTTGTTGAACACTTGTATTGTCGTAGTTCCAGCTTGGGTTCTTTAAAACAACGGAATAGGCCTCTATCTGGCTAGACGGCAGTAGTAGCTTATCGAGAGCATTCTGGCCCTCGGGGTATATAGGAAACCCAATAACCTGTCCTTTAATTGAAAGTGAGTTCAGACGAGCCTTTAATGGCCTTATCTTTTCGAGATATGGGTCCATCAGTTTCGCGCTATCGGTCCCATGCTCCTGGACGTGCTTTTTCAACCCTGCGAACTCGTGGGTATTGCCCTTTCGGCTTTCCTCTTCGGAGTGTACTCGAACTCCAATCTCCGAAGCCTTAAGGGCAGCCACTAATGGACTCATTGCATCGCGATACTCGTAGGCAACGTCAGTTAGCTCATCCAAGAACTTCGTCTTTATCTTAGTCTTCTCCTGATGTCTCCACGACCTCAGCCCATAAAAAGCGACGCCAGCCAAGACAGCGGTGGAGACTCCTGCAACAAGAGTTCCAATCTCCGATAGCCAAGTAATCGCGCAGCCCCATTCAATCATCGTCAGAGAATCGTCCTAAGGGCATCCAGGCTTTCGTCGGGCTTCTCGGCCAGCATCATATGGCCGCAGGCGGGGATGGTGACCTGGCGGGCGCCGTCAACCGCGGCGGCCAGCTTGGTGCCGGCGCGCGCCGGGGTCATCTTGTCGTGCGTCCCCATGATCATCAGCAGCGGACAGGCCACCTTCGCCGCCGCCTCCAAGGCGCCCTGATAGGCATTGCAGGCCGAAAGGTCGGCATGCAGGACGCCGGGCCTCACACGCTGCAGCAGGCGCTCGCCGCCGCCCATCATCCAGGCGCCGGGCAGGCGCGCACCGCCGTAATGGCCGCTCGGCCCGAAGCCCCAGGAGGTCATCAGCTCGAAAGCGAGGGGGTCGTCGGCCTCCGCCGCCGCCAGCAGGTCCGGGTGCACCGGCATCTTCGGCGCCGCGCCCATCAGCGCCGCGGCGCGCACCCGGCCCCCATGGCGCCCGGCACAATCGAGCGCGACCAGCGCCCCCATGGAGTGGCCGACGAGCGCCGCCGCCTCCAGCGCAGCCTCGTCCAGCAGCCGCACGACCCAGTCGGCCATGGCCTCGATCGACGTGAGGGGCGCGCCCTCCGAGCGGCCGTGGCCCGGCAGGTCGACGGCCAGCACGCTGCGGTCGCGGTGCGCGAAGTAGCGCGCGGGCAGCGCCCAGACCGTGTGATCGAGACCGGCGCCGTGCAGAAACACGATCACCGGCAGATCGGGGTCGAAGCTGCGCCCGCCGGTCGCGGCATAGACCCGCGCGCCGTCCACTGAAAGATCCATTCCGGTTAATCCATCCTCTGGGGGTTTTGGCGATGCGGTTTGCGGCGGCGGCGGCCGGTTGCCGATCTCAGTCTTTTTGCGAGACCCGCAGCGCCTGGCGCAGGTCGGCGATGATGTCGTCCGGGTCCTCCAGGCCGACGGAAAGGCGCACCATGTCCTCGCCGACGCCGGCCGCGGCCAGCTGCTCCACGCTCATCTGCTGGTGGGTGGTGCTGGCCGGGTGGATCACCAGGGTCTTGGCGTCGCCCACGTTGGCGAGGTGGGAGGAGAGCTGGCAGGCCTCGATGAACTTCGCGCCCGCCTGACGGCCACCCTTCACGCCGAAGGAAACGATGGAGCCGCAGCCGCGGGGCATCAGCTTCTGGCCCAGGGCGTGGTCGGGATGGTCCGGCAGGTCCGGGTGGATGACCCAGGAGACGGCGTCCTCGCGCTGCAGCGCTTCCAGGACCTTGTGGGTGTTGGCCATGTGGCGCTCCATACGCAGGGGCAGCGTCTCCACGCCCTGAAGAATGTAAAAGGCGTTCTGCGGGCTCATCGCCGCGCCGAAGTCGCGCAGTCCCTCCGCCCGCGCCCGCATGGCAAAGGCCTGGGGGCCGAACTCCTCGGCGAAGTCAATGCCGTGGTAGCCCGCGTAGGGCTCGGTCAGGGTGTCGAACCTGCCGCTGGCCTCCCAATCGAAACGACCGCCGTCGACCAGCAGCCCGCCAAGGGCCAGGCCGTGGCCGCCCAGCCACTTGGTGGCGGAATGCATGACCAGATCGGCGCCCAGCTCGACGGGGCGGCAGAGATAGGGCGTGGCGAAGGTGCTGTCGATCATCAGCGGCAGGCCGGCGTCGTGCGCCACCTCGGCCACTGCCGGGATGTCCAGCACCTCCAGGCCCGGATTGCCCAGGCCCTCGGCGAAGACCAGCCGGGTTTCCGGACGGATGGCATCGCGGAAGGCGGCGACGTCGCGCGGGTTGACGAAGCTGGTGGTGATGCCGAAGCGCGGCAGGGTGTGGGTGAAGAGGTTGATGGAGCCGCCGTAGAGCGAGGCCGAGGCGACGATATGCCCGCCCTGGCCCATCAGGGTGGCGACCGCCAGATGCAGCGCGGCGTGGCCGGAGGCGGTGGCGATGGCGGCCACCCCCAGTTCCAGCGCGGCCACGCGTTCCTCCAGCACCGCAACGGTGGGGTTGGAGATGCGGCTGTAGATGTGGCCGGCGCGCTCCAGATTGAACAGCGCCGCCGCCTGGTCGGTGTCCCTGAAAACGTAGGAGGTGGTCTGGTAGATCGGCACCGCCCGCGCGCCGGTCACCGGGTCGGGCTGCTGGCCGGCGTGCAGGGAGAGGGTGTCGAACTTGAGGAACTTTGGATCTGCCACGGTGAGGGACTCCGGTTGTGCGCCCGCAACCTTATACCAAGCCGCGGCGATCCGGACCCCCTCTTGAGCCGCATGGGAACCGCATGAAGAACCGCGCGCGGGTGCAAAAGAACAGACACGCGAGGCACCATCCATACGATGGTTCGCGCGCCTTTCTCCGCAAGCAGCGGAGCGGCTTCATCTAGAGCGCTGGAAGTAAAAAAGCAGGGCCCGAAATTGAAGGAGGGCCTTCGATCCTGATGGATCGTGGCCCCTCCCCTTGTTTACGTTCTACCCTGTCAACTTGCCGTCCCGAACACTACCAATGTCCTGCCGACGGTCAAGCGGAGAATCATTAACGTCTTGAACGCGGGACCTTTCCTTGGAGTCCTGCGTGATCGTAGTGTCGCCGACTGCGAGAATCGTTGCCGCAATCGACAACGCGGTCCGGTAAGCGGACCCACCGCCATCGCAGAGGGTCGACAGCGCTCTTCTGCCGCGGTGCATGAATCACAATCATAGGAAGAAGCACGCCACCGACTTGCAGCTTTGATACCATTGAGAGCGCTTGCGCAGACTGCCGAGCCGGCGCGCGATGCAGAAAGAAAAACCGCCGGGCGAACCCGGCGGCAAGTTTAACAGGGAGGCGTTACAAGGAACGGATAAACATCCGAAAGACGACCCGGGAGGACCCGGGGAGGGTGCCAGGCCGTCTATGGTTCAAATTAGCCTCGAATTCCTAAAGAATGGTTAAGACTCTGGTTAAAACTTTCTGTAAGGCCGAGGTTAGAGCCGGCAAAAACGGCGGAAATCCGCCGATCTGCGATTTAAAGCTCGATCCTGGGAGGGCGGCGCCCACATCTTTTTTGGTTAAGGAGCGCGGCATTCACCCGCGAGTCCAGCCGCCCGCCGGGCGGCATGAGCCATCGAACGGCAGAGCAAACGGAGGCGAAATGATGATCACAACGCGGCGCGGGTTCCTGATCTCCAGCAGCCTTGCCTTGTCGGCGGGCCTTCTCGCCACGGGGCTCACGGCGGGGCTCGGCGTCCGGCCGGCACGCGCGCACCACGGCTGGCGCTGGACCGAGGACGGCAACTTCGAGCTTACGGGACTGATCCAGACGGTGCGTCTGGGCAATCCGCACGGGCTTCTGACGGTGGACGCCGACGGCGAGATCTGGACCGTCGAGGTGGGACAGCCCTGGCGCAACGAGCGGGCGGGCCTCACCGACGACATGCTGACCCCGGGCACGGAGATCAAGGTCATCGGGCAGCGCGCCGCCGATGAGAGCGACAAGCGGGTCAAGGCGGAGCGCGTCAGCATCAGGGGTCAGCTCTACAACCTCTACCCGAACCGGGACTGAGGGCGGGATCTTCGACGCCATGATCGTCGAGGCGCTGGCGGCGCTGCAGGACATGGCGCTGCCGAGCGCCCTGCGCGCCTCGCGCTGGGTCTATCCCGTCGTCAACGCCGGCCACATCGTCGGCCTGGCGCTGCTGTTCGGCGCCATCGTGCCGCTCGACCTGCGTCTCCTGGGGGTCTGGGCCGACCGGCCCATCGCGCCGATGGCCCGCATCCTGGTGCCCGTCGCCCTCTGCGGCCTGGCCCTGACGGTCGTCTGCGGGCTGCTGCTGTTCTCGGTCCACGCGGTCAAGTACGCCGGCACGACTCTTTTCCAGGTCAAGCTGCTGTTGATCCTGGCCGCCATCGCCAATGCCCTGCTGCTGCGCCGCGCCGCCGACTGGACCCTGGCCCAGGTGCCGGAGATGGCGGTGAACAGCCCGCGCCTGCGGCTGGCCGGCGCCCTCTCGCTCGGCCTCTGGCTGGCGGTCATCCTCTGCGGACGCTTTATCGCTTACCTCTGAGAGGCCCTGGCCTGACCGGCGAAGGGAAATACAGCCAGATCGCGGATCGTGCCGTCGTCGGCGGCCACCCAGGTCAGGGCGGGCAGAACGGCGGTGATACCGCGTTCCGGCAAAGTGAGCGACGTGATCAGGGTCTCGATGGCGGCCCGGCTGCGGCTGCGCGCCAGGGTGATGTGCGGGACATAGACCGGCGCGCCGATCCTCTCCTCCGCCAGCACGCCGCGGTGGAGCTGGTCGTAGAGGGCGGTCAGGGCGACACGGCCGCGCTCCGGCATCAGATAGGCGTAGTAGGCCTCCTCGCGCACGCCCTTGTGGCACTCGAGGGCGGAGAAGGTCGCCGCGATGGGCGCCTGGGCATGGGCCCGTGAGCGCAGGTGATGCTCCAGGCTCTCCCGCTCCGGTTCGGCAAAGCCGAAGACGAGCGTGACATGCGGCGCGATGGCCTCGGCCTGGGGATCGTTGTTCCGGCGGACCCGGTCGATCCACTGGCGGTTGCGCGCGCTGAGCTGGGGGTAGCAGACGATGAAGTTGGTCATCGCGGTCCCGCCTCAGCTCTCTGCCAGCCAGGCTTTGAGCACCGCCAGCAGAATGGAAAGCGTGACCACCGAAAGGGCGGTGGAGATGAGGACCGCCGAGGCCGAGCGTGCCAGGTAGATGTTGTACTGCCGGGCCATGATGAAGACGTTGGCGCCGGAGGGGATGGCCGCGGTGAGGATCGCCACGACGGCCGCCAGCGGCGGCAGCTCGAAGACGTAGAAGGCCATCACCGCCATGATCGCCGGATGGACCAGCAGCTTCATGACCACGATGGCGAGAGTCTCCTTCAGGTCGCCGGCGATGGTGAAGCCGGTCAGCGAGGCGCCGAGGGCAAAGAGCGCACAGGGCGCCGCGGCGCCGCCCAGCAGCACCAGGAAGCGGTCGGCCGGCGCCGGCAGTGCGAGGTCCGAGGCGCCGTAGGCGATTCCGGCGAGCAGGGCCAGGATGATGGGGTTGATCGCCAGGGCCTTGGCCGCGTTCGCCATCATCGTCCCCCAGCCCACCCCGCCTTCTCCCCGCGCGCTACGGCCCAGTTCGATCAGCACGGTGATCACCGGAAAGATCAGGATCGCATGGAAGGTGATGATCAGCATGAGCTGCAGGCCGCCTTCCTCGCCCAGGGCGGTGAAGATCAGCGGAATACCCAGCAGCACGGTGTTGGAGAAGATCGAGCCCATGCCGAAGAGCGTGCGCTCGGCAAGCCCGGTACGGAACAGCAGCAGGGCCAGGCCCCAGGCCAGGATGAAGGTGACGAGCACCGCGCTCAGGTAGGCGCCGGCGATGGTGAACTCGATCGGCCCCAGCCCGCGCGCCATGGAGCGGAACAGCAGGGCGGGAATCGCGAAGTAGAAGACAAAGGTGTTGAGGCCCTTGATCGCCTCCTCGCTCATCCAGCCTCTGCGCCCGACCAGGTAGCCGCAGAGGATCAGGCCGAAGATCGGCAGGACCGTTTCAAGAATGCTTTGCATGGGCTGGGGGCACGGGTGGGGACATAGAGGGAGTGTCGGCCTCTGCGTGGCGGGCCTTGCGAAGGGCCCCTGAACAGGCTGGCGGCTGGGGGTGCGATGCGGCTGGAGCCGGAACCGGCGATGCGCCAAGATAGCACCCATGGATCCAAAACTCACGGCCTGGCTGATTCTGGGTTTCGGCTATCTGCTGCCGCTGGCCCATGTGCTGATCTCGCCGCGCTCCGGGGGCTGGCGCCCGCCGCCAGGCAGCGGCTGCCCGCTGGGGCCGCGCGCCGGCTGGATCGTGCTGGTGCTGCTGCTGGGGCCGATCGGCTGGCTGATGTTCTGGCGCAGCCGGCGGCGCGTCTGAATTCCTTCTCAGGGAAGGCCCGCAACCCTCGTCAGGGCCCTTGCGGCGAATCGTGTTTTGTCACAGGCTTGCGGGCGATGGTTCCGCCAGGCCGAACGCACGGCGGATCAAAAGGGAACACGGTGAGGCGTACCCATCAGGGACCGAGACCGTGGCTGCCCCCGCAACTGTAAGCGGCGAGCGATACCCGAAGCGCCACTGGCCCGCCCAAGGGCCGGGAAGGCGGGTAAAGCGTCAAGCCGCAAGCCAGGAGACCTGCCATCACCAAGCCGGCGCCGCGGGCGCCTCGATCCAACGACTCCGCACGGTGGGTGCGGAAGGGGGAAAACCATGCATATCGAACCGGGCATCGTCGACGGTGCCAAAATCGTCCTCAGCTACGCAACCGCCGCGGCGGCCTTCGGCCTGGCCGGCAAGCTCGCAGTGGACACCATCCGCCGCGACGGCGGCATCAGCGCGCTCACCCTGCGCAGTGTCGTCACCACCGCGCTGGTGTTCTGCTTCTTCGAGGTGCTGCCGCACTTTCCCGTGGGAGTGTCCGAGGTCCACTTCATACTCGGATCGACGCTCTACCTGATATTCGGCGCCGGCCCGGCCGCCATCGGGCTGGCCGGGGGTCTGCTGCTTCAGGGCCTTCTCTTTGCGCCGGCGGATCTGCCGCAGTACTTCGTCAACATCACGACGCTGATCGTGCCGCTCTGGGCCGTCAGCCTGCTGGCCAAGCGCATCATTCCGGCGGATACACCTTACGTCGAGGTGACCTACTGGCAGGCCCTGGCGCTCTCCACGGCCTACCAGGGCGGCATCGTCGCCTGGGTTGCCTTCTGGGCCTTCTATGGGCAGGGCTTCGGGGCGGCCAACGTCGCGGCGGTGACGTCCTTCGGCGGCGCCTACATGCTCGTCATCATCCTCGAACCGCTGGCCGATCTGGCGGTGCTGGCCGCGGCGAAGGCGCTGGCTCCGCTCAGCCGGATCAGCCGGAGCGGCCTGCTCTACAACCGCCTGCACCACCCGGCGACCTGACGCGGCACTTCCGGCGGCCCCGCTTCGTTCCTTCGAGGGCGGCGGGGCCGCCGGGTCCGCGGTTCGGCTGGCTATCCCTCGTCCCAGTCAATAGCTGTCCCGGGATACGGACGGGCAGCAAAGGTCCAGCAGCGCGTCCCTCAGTCGGGGCCGCGCACGGGCATGATGGCACCGGGCGCCGGCTTGACGAACCGCTGAATCACCAGGGTTCCAGCGGCCAGGCCGATACCGATGATGTCGGACAGAATTCCCCCTTCGATCATGAAGAGCGCCGCAACGATCAGGGACACGCGCAGGAACCAGACCGTGCGCGCGCCCAGGAACCAGCCCTGCACACCGGACGACAGCAGGAACACGCCGGCCACCGCCGTTATGAACGCCCGCCCCACTTCGAAAGTGCTGCCCTCCATCAGGATCGCCGAGTTGTAGAAGAACATGAAGGGCACGATGAAGGCGGCAATACCGATCTTGAAGGAGGCGACGGACGTCTCCATCGGGTTGGCGCCGGAGATCCCGGCGGCGGCATAGGATGCCAAAGCGACCGGAGGCGTGATGGCCGAAACGACGGCAAAGTAGAAGACGAAGAAATGCGCTGTCAGGGCCGGAATACCCAGCTCGATCAACCCGGGGGCCACAACCGATGCGGCCACCGCGTAAGCCGCGGTTGTCGGCATGCCCATACCAAGCAGGATGGCGATGCACATGGCGAAGAACAGGGCCAGAAGCTGGGAGGCTTCGGCAAGCCCCAGCAGCAGGTTCGAAAACCGCGCCCCGACGCCGGTCAGTGAGATCACCCCGACGATGATGCCGGCACAGGCGCAGACGGCGATGATCTGCACCGACATCATGCCGGCGATCTCGAACGCCTTGGCAATGGACCGCGGCCCCATGCGGTAGGGCGTGAGCCAGCTCACCACCGCGGCTGCAGCGGTCGCGAGTGTGCCGGCACGGATAACCGAATAGCCCATGAAGAGCGCCGCGATCAGAATGATGATCGGCAGGAACAGGAAGACCCGCCGCGACATCTCGCGCAGCTTGGGCAGTTCATCATCGCGCATGCCGCGCATGCCGAGCTTTGCGGCCTCGAAATCGACCATGAAGTAGATCGACACGAAGTAGAGAATCGCCGGAATGATCGCAGCGACCGCAATCTCGGTGTAGGGAATGCCGGTGATCTCCGCCATGATGAAGGCGCCCGCCCCCATGATGGGGGGCATGATCTGCCCGCCGGTCGAGGCCGCGGCCTCGATCGCCCCGGCGGTCTTGCGGTGATAACCGACCTTCTTCATCAGCGGGATGGTGAGCGAGCCCGTGGCGACCACGTTGCCGGCTGAGGTTCCGTTGATCATTCCCATCAGGCCGCTGGCGAAGATCGCCACCTTGGCCGGGCCGCCCCGCGCCCGGCCGGCTGCCGCGAAGGCAAAGTTGACGAAGTAGGCGCCAACCTTGGAGGCCTGGAGAAACGCGGCGAAGATGATGAAGAGAATGATGTAGGTGGAGGAGACAGCGGTCGTCGGTCCAAGAATGCCGGCGTCCGTGTAGACCTGGCTGAAGAAGCGCTGCCAGGTGATCGCCGGCGCGCTGAGAAAGCCCGGCAGGTACTGCCCGGTAAAGACGTAAACCAGAAAGATGCCGGCGATGATGACCAACGCCAGCCCGGCGACACGACGGGTCAGTTCCATGATCAGGATCGTGCCCGCGACCGCTGCGATGGAAATGCCGATCGGCGCAAAGGGCGTTCCCGTGGAGTTGCGCATCAAGGTGCCGTAGATCGCAATCAGGTAGGTGGCCACGGCCACGCCGCAGACCGCGAGAACGATGTCCGGGAAGGCAAAATGGCTGCGCTCGCGCCGGTCGGCCCAGGAGAGCAGGACAGCCCCGACCGTCGACAGCATCAGCGGCAAGCCGAAAAGCCAGGTCTCCTTGAACTTGATGCCTTCATCGATGCCGTTCCACATCACGCCGCCGGCGATATCGACAGCGAAGGAGAGCGCCATGCCAAGAGCAAAGAGCGCCGGCAGCATCAGCACATAGGCCAGGTAGTCCGGCAGCCGGGTTTCGTTCGCGGGACCGCTGGCGAAGCCGCGCGCCGAGAACAGTATGAAACCGAGACCCAGTGCCCCGGCGATATGCACGATGCGGAAGTTCCAGGTCTCCATGGGGAAAACCGGAAGGAAGGGAAGATCCACCAGGCCGCCGGTCATGGCGCTGAGAGACAGACCGTTCAGCGCGGCCATGTGGAAGCCTGCATAGACCGCGGCCAAGGCAGCGACCACAAGATGCGCCCGGCCTTCGAACAAGCGCCGATTGCTCTCGACGGTCTCTTCGTCGACCCCTTTGACTGTGATTGGGCTCTCAGTTTCAGTTTGGTTCGTCACAGCCCCCTCCCCTTTTGGTCGTCAGTCTGCCTGAGCGGTTCCAGAATGCCAGCGCTTATTCCCGTCCCAGGTGCGGGTAAACACATGTGGCCGCTCAAAAAAGGGGCCGCCTCGCAGAGCAAGGCGGCCCATATCCGCTAACGGACAACGAGGCTCAGCCGCCGTGAACCATGTCAGCGGCGATCGAGGCGCCGTTCTCGTTGAACCACTTGGCCGCACCCGGATGCCACTTCATCACTTCGTTCTTGTCCCAGTTCTCGGGCAGCGTCGAACGGGCGGCACGGTGGATGGTGACCATACGATCGTTGTCGGACATCACCACATTGACCACCGCGTAGACGAAGTCTTCCGGCAGATCGCAGTTGGCAATCGCGAAGTTCCACATGGAGACCGAACGCGCATCGCTGTCCAAGGTGGTGTAGGTATCAGAAGCGATGTCGAAGGAGGAGACGGGGAAGGTCTCGAGGATCGTTGCCTGTTCTTCCGCGGTGAACTCAATGATGTTCACGTCGGTCTGCACTTCGAGCTGGCTGACCGCGGGCACCGGCACGCCGGCCGCAAAGGCAATCACGTCGAGCAGGCCGTCCTGAAGCTGGCCACCCAGATCCGACCAGCCGCCGTTGCGGCGCTCGAAGTTGACGCCGAGCGCCTCCATCATACGGGGGAAGTAGGTGTCCGATGTCGAACCCGCCGGGCCGAAACCGATGCGGGCACCGTCAGGAATGTCCTTGACGGAAGCAATGCCGGAAGACGACAGGGCGGTGATCGAAAACGGCGTCTGATACATCGGGAACATGGCGCAGGCATTGGTCATCTGCAGGCCCGGGGCGATGGGGTTGGTGCCCTGAATCGACTCCGCCGCAGGACCCATGGTCGTCATGCCAAAGGCCGCATCGCCGGTGTGCACCAGCGCCATGTTCTGCATGGGGCCGCCGGTGACCTCGCCACCGCCGGAAATGCCCAGTTCCTCGGCTACGAGGTTGGCCCAGCCCGAACCGTAGGCGAAGTAGGTCCCGCCTTGCGAGGCCGTACCAACGGTGAAGCTCTCCGGCCACCCCGCGCGATCCTGGGCAAAGCCCGTTGTTGCGGTGAGGGCGATGGCAACGGCAGTGCCAGCGAATACCGAAAATCTCATTTAGAACTCCCTATACGGTTTTGCACAGCTCGCAAGCTGAGCGGTTTGATTGATACGATCGCTGTAGGTACCTCTTTCCCAGGCTGCTGATTCTTGTTGATTTATACCCGCAGCCGTCACTCTCCACCCAGGGCGGAGCAATTCCCGAGCTTTGCAAGCTTCGGAGAACCGCTTCGTCTGAGGTGTCTTGAAGAAATCGATGCAGCCATGGCGCAGCGCCCATGTCCGGCGCGCAGCAACGCCGCCCCCGTCCTGTGTCTCATACGTCTGCAGTGAGCGCCCCTGAGGGCGCATCGCAACTCTCTAAGACGGGGTCGGCGCAGTTGACGAGACTGCGTCAGAAGCCACGGCAGCCGCCATGGCCGTCGGATAGGTGTTCACTGCTTTCCTCCCGTTTCGTGTTTCGCACCGGGATTGATCTCCCGAAGACCGGCACGTTGACCGAAGCTTTGCAACCGGCATGCCAAAACGCTGCTTGCCGTCAAAGTTCTATTAAGTTCTTGATGAGTCAATGCCCCATCGGCCCCTTCCGCCACCCGGGCCGCAACGCCATGTTACCCGACCTACCCAAGGCCGGCTACGGGTGTGTGGATTCCTACACATCCGGCCACATCCGGCCACATCCGGCGGTTGCCCTAGCTTTCGTAACGGGTGTTACCGCGGCGCTTGGTGTCGATGGGCAGTTCGATGAACAACGGCTGGTGGGCGCGCTGGGAGCAGGCTTGGCGCGGGCAGAGGTGGCAGTTGATGCCGATTGGGCTGAACAGCCCCGCCTCCTCGGTATTGAAGGGCGCGGCGTAGGCCAGGCGGTGGGCATGGCGCATCTCGCAGCCCAGCGAAAGCACGAGCCTGCGGTCCTGGGTATCGCGGCTGAAGACCGGCCGCTCGGTGGTGCGGCTGATGGTGAAGAATCGCTCGCCGTCGGGCAGTTCGACGAACTGCGGCACGATCACACCCGGCGTGCGGAAGGCGGTATGAATGTTCCAGACCGGGCAGGCGCCGCCGTGCTCGGCGATCTGAAAGGAGGTGGCGTTGAAGCGCTTGGTGACGTTGCCCGCCTTGTCGACGCGCAGAAAAAAGAACGGCACGCCCCGTGCGCCCTCGCGCTGCAGCGTGGTCAGGCGGTGGCAGACCTGCTCGAAGGACACGCCGAAGGCCGCGGCCAGGCGATCGATGTCATAGTGGCTCTCCTCGGCGGCGGCGTAAAAGGGCGCATAGGGCATCAGGAAGGCGGAGGCGAAGTAGTTCGCCAGTTCGACATGGCAGCGCGCCAGCCCGACCTCGGAGCGGACCGCGCTGCCGGCGGTCAGCCCCTCCAGCACATGCGGCAGTTCCACCAGGCAGAGCACGTGCGCCAACTGGAACACCCGGTTCTGGTGGTCGAGCGCCTCTGAAAGCCGGACGAGGCCCGCCGCCTCGTCGTGGATGCGCAGCGCCTGGCTCATCTCCTCGACCGGCGCGGTCTGGACGGAGATGCCGTGGACCTTGCGCAGGCGCGCCTTCAGAACCGCATAGACGTCGTCGACGTCGCAGGGCTCGGCAGCGCGCAGTTCCTCCGCCGCGGTCTCCAGTTCGGCGAAGTGGTTGGCGTGATCGCGGAAGAAATCGTGGATGATGGTCTCCGGCGAGGTGGCCAGGATGTCGTCGGGCATCCGCTCGTTGCCGAGACGCATCATCTTCTCCAGCGCCGTACGGTGGCTGCGGTAGAGCTGGAGGAAACTCTCGACCAAGCGCGGTGCGTGGTCGATGGCGGCGCGCAGCTCCTGCAGGTCCGGCGGCGCCGTGCCGAAGGCCGGGTCCTGCAACGCACTGCGCAGATCGGCCAGGCGGGTCGAGGACTCGTCCTTGATGAGATCGCGCCAGTCGACGCCGTAGGCATCCGACAGCGCCATCAACATCTGCACCGAGAGGCTGCGCTGATTGTTCTCCAGCAGGTTCACGTAGGCCGTGCTGACGCCCAACGCCCCGGCCATCTCGGCCTGGGTCTGGCGATGATCGCGCCGCAGTTGGCGCAACCGCGGGCCGATCAGGGTTTTCCGCATGGCATGATCTCTATTAACAATTTTACAGATTTTGACAAATGTTGTGCCGACTGACAACACATAAACCCGAAAGTTGACGTTTCCGGCCCGCCTCGCGGTTAAAGTGTTCGTCTTCGTGCAATTCCCAAGACCGCCCGCATGCAGCAGAACAGGGGCGGCAAACACAGGCGGACTCCCGATGGCATACAAGATCCTCATTCTCGGCGCTTCCTACGGCTCCCTGCTCGGCACCAAGCTGCTGATGGCCGGGCACGACGTGACCCTCGTCTGCCGCAGCCAGACCGCGCGGCTGATCAACGCCGAGGGCACGGAGGTACGGCTGAAGCTGAAGGGCGAGGACCAGCACCGCACCATCCGCTCCGGCGATCTGCCGGGCCGGCTCGACGCCAAGGCCCCGGAAGAGGTCGATCCGGCGGTCTACGACCTGGTCGCCCTGGCCATGCAGGAGCCGCAGTACAGCGCCCATGCGATCTGGACGCTGATGGTGCGCATCGCCGAGGCCCATGTGCCCTGCCTGTCGATCATGAACATGCCGCCGCTGCCCTACCTGAAGCGCATTCCCGGCCTCGACGCAGCGCAGCTTCAGGCCAGCTACACCAACGCCCATGTCTGGGACCGCTTCGATCCGGACCTGATGACACTCTGCAGCCCCGACCCCCAGGCCTTCCGCCCGCCGGAAGAGCAGCCCAACGTGCTGCACGTGGGGCTGCCGACCAACTTCAAGGCTGCCGCCTTTGCCGACCCCGCGCACGACAAGATGCTGCGCCGCCTGGAGGCGGATATCGACGCGGTGCGCCTGGACGGCAAAGAGGTGCCGGTGAAGCTGCGCGTTTTCGACTCCCTCTTCGTGCCCCTGGCCAAGTGGTCGATGCTGCTGACCGGCAACTACCGCTGCATCACGGCGGGCGAGCCGCGGCCGATCCGCGAGGCGGTGCATGCGGACCTGGAAGCCTCCCGCACGATCTACGCCCACGTCGACGCCATCGCCCGGTGTCTGGGGGCCGATCCCGCCGACCAGGTGCCCTTCGAGAAGTACGCACGGGCCGCAGAAGGGCTGCTGAAGCCCTCCTCCGCAGCACGCGCCGTGGCCGCCGGCGCCCCGGCCATCGAGCGGGTCGACCGCCTGGTCCAGCTCATCGGCCGGTCGCTCGGGATGGACAGCGCCGCCGTCGACTGGGTGGTCGCCACGGTGGACGCCAAGCTCGCGCAAAACCAGCGGCTTTCGGCCTAAACCTCCTCCTTTCCACGGGAAGGCTCTGCCTGAACCTTCGCCGCCGGGGATGTCGCAGCCCCGGCGGCTTTTCTTGTGCCGCAGGCCCTTCCCCATGCGGGCTGCGCCCCCTTTCTGACCGTCGACCTTTCACCGCCTGCGCCCTAGGTTCCATAGCGGGGCGAAAAAGGAACGGAGGAGCATCAGGGTGACGGAGAGCCAATTCTTCAAGGGCGCCCTGCGCGCCATGGCGGTTGGCCTGGTGCTGCTGCAAGGCGCAGCGGTCGCGGCCGACCCGCTCGAGGCACCGCTACAGATTGCGCAGCAACAGGTCGACACCGCCATCGTCCGGGGGATCCAGCAGGAACTGCTGGCCCACGGCTATCCGGCCGGCCCGGTGGACGGGATCGCCGGGCCGGGGACGCGGGCGGCGATCCGCGCCTATCAGGGCGATGCCGGCCTGACGGTGGACGGCGCGGCCAGCCGCGCGTTGCTGGACCACCTGAAGTTCGCGCTGCCCAAGGTCAATCGCTTCGGCGACCCTGTCGTCGGCACCGTGCTCAGCGTCCAACGCGAACTTGCCGAGCGCGGCTATTACCTGGGCCCGCACGACGGCCTGGCTGGCCCGGCCACCTACCGCGCCCTCGACCGTTTCCAGGCCGATGCCGGCCTGCCCCTCGACACCGCCCTCGACTCCCGCCTGCTGCAGGAGATCCGCGACGCCCCGCCGGGGATCAAGGCCGACCCGGCGTTCTGACCGGTGGATCAGCCGGTCCCTTCGGCCAGAAAGTCCTCGCGGCGGATACCGTGGCGGCGGAGCTTGTCGTAGAGGGTCTTGCGGGAGAGGCCGAGGGCTTCGTAGGTGGCCTTGAGGCTGCCGCCCTGGCGCTGCAGTTCGGCTTCCAGGATCGCCTTCTCGACGCTATCCAGGCGCACGGCCAGCGGCCCTTCGGCCGGCGGGTCGAAGCCGTTGCCCGGCCCCGGCAGCGCGTCGGCAAGGCCGAGGACGAAGCGGTCGGCGGCGTTGCGCAGTTCGCGCACGTTGCCGGGCCAGTCGTGGGCCAGCAGCGCTGCCAGCCGCTGGCCGTCGAGCTCCGGGATTTCGCGGCGGTAGCGCGCCCGCGCCTCGCGCGCCAGGTGATGGAACAGCAGGGGGATGTCGTCGCGGCGCTCGCGCAGCGGCGGGATCGCCAGGGTGACGACGTTCAGGCGGTAATAAAGGTCTTCGCGGAACCGCCCGGCGCGGCAGGCCTCCACCAGATCCTCCTTGCTGGCGGCGACGAAGCGCAGGTCGAGGGCGATGGCGGTGTTGGAGCCCAGTCGCTCGATGGCGCGCTGTTCGATGGCGCGCAGCAGCTTCACCTGCAGGTCCAGCGGCATGGACTCGATCTCGTCCAAAAGCACCGTGCCGCCGTCGGCGAACTCCAGCTTGCCGATGCGCTGGCGCTGGGCGCCGGTGAAGGCCCCGGCCTCGTGACCGAAGAGTTCGCTCTCGATGATCTCCGCCGGCAGCGCCCCGCAGTTGATGGCGACGAAGGGGCCCCGGGCGCGGGGCCCGAAGTCGTGCAGGGCGCGGGCCACCACCTCCTTGCCGCTGCCGGTCTCCCCGGTGATCAGCACGTCGGCATCCGTGTCCGCCAGGGCATGAAGCTGCTCACGCAGATGTTGCATCGCCGGCGTGCGGCCGACCAGCCGCGCGTCGAGACCACTGTCGGTCTCCAGTTCCTCGCGCAGCGCCCGGTTTTCCAGCACCAGGCGGCGCTTTTCCAGGGCGCGGTCGACGACGCTGGCCAGGTGGGAGGTGTCGAAGGGCTTTTCGATGAAATCGTAGGCCCCGGCGCGCATCGCCTCCACCGCCTGGGGCACGTCGCCGTGGCCGGTCACCAGCACTACCGGCAGGCCCGGATCGATCTCCAGCGCCCGGCGCAGCAGCGCGAGGCCGTCCATCCCCGGCATCGTGATGTCGGTGACCAGAACGCCATAGAAGCTGCGGCTCAGCAGCGGCTCGGCCTGGCGCGCGGAGGCAAAGCAGGAGACCTGGTGTCCGCACAGCTCCAGGCCCTGCTGGACGGCGTGGCGCAGCGGTTCCTCGTCGTCGACGAAAAGGACGGTCGCGCCGTTTGCAGCGGCGGTCATGGCAGCGGTGCCCCGGTCGGCACTGTCATCACGCCGGCTCCAGCACCGGCGCGGGGGCCGGCAGGAGCGGCAGTTCCACGGTGAAGAGCGCGCCGCCTTCGCGGTGGTTCTCAGCACGGATCGCGCCCTCGAAGTCCTTCACGATGTTGTAGGAGATGGAGAGCCCCAGTCCCAATCCCTTGCCCACGTCCTTGGTGGTGAAGAAGGGATCGAAAATGCGGCCGATCTGGTCCGGATCGATGCCGGCGCCATGGTCGCGCAGCGTCAGAACCACCCTGGCGTCGTCCTGACGGACGGCGATCTCGATCCGCGGCCGCTCCTGCCCCTCCATGGCATCGAGGGCGTTGGCGACGAGGTTGAGGATGACGTGCTGCAGGCGCACGCGCCCGGCCCGCACCTGCAGGCTGCGGTCCGCCTGGGTCACCGTGACCTCGGCGCCGGCACGCTCCAGCCGGATGCGCAGGAAGTCCAGGGTGTCGTCCAGCACCTCGGCGATCCGCAGCGGGCGCAGTTCGCTGCGCGGCTTGCGGGCGAAGGTCATCAAGTGCTTGCTGATCTCTGCCATGCGGCCGGTCAGGGTCTTGATGCGGCTCAGGTTCTCGCCCGCCTCCGCGTGACGCTCCCGCTCGATCAGCAGGCGGGCGTTGTCGGCATAGGAGCGGATGGCCGCCAGCGGCTGGTTGAACTCGTGGCTGAGGGCCGCCGACATCTGGCCGAGGGCGGCGAGCTTGCCGGCCTGCACCAGGTCGTCCTGCGCCTGACGCAGGTCGGCCTCCGCCGCCTCGCGCTCGCCGATCTCGCGGGCGAGCTGCAGGTTGGCGGCCGTCAGGTCGGCGGTGCGCTCGACCACCCGCCGCTCCAGCTCCTCGGAGGCGCGGCGCTGATAGGCGATACGCTCCACCAGGCGGCCACGGCGCTGCACAATGAGGGTGGCGATCAGCACGGTGATGAGACAGGCGAGACCGGCCACCAGGCCCGCCGTCAGGCTCTGGGAGCGGGCGAGATCGGTGGAGGCCAGCACGCTGACGGTCCAGCCCGCCGCCGGCATATCACGGGAGACCATGAGGTACTCGGCAGCCGAACCGCCGTCGGCGGCGCTGATGGACAGCAGGCGCGCGCCGGCGGCGTCTGCGGTCTCGCCGATCTGACCGCGCTCGGCGATGTCGAGGGGGCGCAGGTCGACGGCCTCGTAGCGGCGGTTTTCGGCAATGGCCCGCCGCGCCGCGTCATCGAGGGGCGCCAGACTGCGGAAGCGCCAGGCGGGCCGGCTGGAGATGAAGATGACGCCGTGCGGATCGCTGACGATCACTCCCTCGTCCTTGGCGGTCCAGGAAGCCTCGATGTCGGCGAGGCTGATCTTCACGACGACGGCGCCGAGAATCTGGTCATCCGCCGAGACATGATAGGCAAAGTAGTAGCCGCGCCGGCCAGAGGTCGTGCCGAGGGCGAAGTATCGGCCGAGGCGCCCCTCCATGGCTTCCTGGAAGTAAGGCCGGTAGCTGAAGTTGTGGCCGACGAAAGGCCGCTCGCTGTTCCAGTTGCTGGCCGCGAAGGTGAAGCCCTCGGCGTCCATGAAGTAGGTGTCTTCCGCCTCGGTCAGGCGGTTGAAGCTCTCCGTCAGCAGGTTGGCGCGGGCGCGGCTTTCCGGATCGCGGGAACGGCGGAAGAGCTCGACCACGTCGCTGCGCAGTGCCAGCAGGGTCGGGACGGACTGATAGCGGCCGAGGGCGCCCGCCAGGTTGCTGCTGTAGAGATCGAGTCGGGCCAGCGCCCGGGTATGGGTCTGGTCAAGAAACAGGGCAGAGGCCCAGACCCAGGTGACGGCGACCACGAGCCCCGTCGCCGCGGCGGCAGCAGCCAGCCCCAGCGCCGCCCTGTGCCAGCGGCGCGGGCTCTCCATGCGTGCGTCCACAGGCGGCCCCTCCCCGCGACCCTGCTTCACCGGATGCCCGCCCTCAGCTCTTGAAAAAGGCGTCCGCGCCGGAGCGATAGGACTTCTTGGCGGCGATCTTTTCCTCGACCCGCGCCACCTCGGCCTGCAGTTCGGCCAGGTACTCCTCAAGCTGTTCGACGCCCAGGCTGTCCAGGTCCCGGGGCTTGGGCGCCTGCTTGCGGGGTTCCAGGTCTTCGATGTCCATAGGCTTGCACTCCCTTGCCCGCGCGCCCTTCCCTCCCCTTTGTGCGGGTGCCCCCTCTCGGCCGGGGCGGGCGCTTGATTTTTTGCGCCTGCACTATACTAACTCGCCCAAACGAAAGCGATTCTCCCGAAATCACCCGCCGGAGCCCCCGCCATGAGCCAGAGCCTGCCCGAAAGCATGACCGCCATCGAGATCCGGGAGCCCGGCGGCCCGGAGGTTCTGGTGCCGGCCACCCGGCCCGTACCGCAGCCGGCAGCGGGCGAGGTGCTGATCCGGGTGGCCGCGGCGGGTGTCAACCGGCCGGACGTGCTGCAGCGCATGGGCGGCTATCCGCCGCCGCCCGGGGCCTCCGACATCCCGGGGCTGGAGGTCGCCGGCCAGGTCGTCGCCCTGGGCGAGGGTGTCGCCGGCCTGACAGCAGGCGATGCGGTCACCGCCCTGGTGACCGGCGGCGGCTACGCCCAGTACTGCACGGCCCCGGCCGTCCAGTGCCTGCCGGTCCCCAGGGGCTATGACATGAACCAGGCCGCGGCCCTGCCGGAGACCTTTTTCACCGTCTGGGTGAACGTCTTCCAGCGCTCGGCGCTCAAAAGCGGTGAGAGCTTCCTGGTCCACGGCGGCACCTCGGGCATCGGCACCACGGCGATCCAACTGGCCAAGGCCCTGGGCGCCCGCGTCTTCGCCACCGCCGGCTCGCCCGAGAAGGTGAAGGCCTGCGAGGACCTGGGCGCGGAACGCGGCATCAACTACCGCGAGGAAGACTTCGTCGCGGTGGTGAAGGAGGCGACCGAGGGCAAGGGCGTCGACGTCA
This sequence comes from Rhodospirillales bacterium BBD 1991-14, assembly GCA_001657395.1. Taxonomy (GTDB): domain Bacteria; phylum Pseudomonadota; class Alphaproteobacteria; order Kiloniellales; family Kiloniellaceae; genus Pelagibius. The sequence goes on from LYSY01000003.1 coordinate 504,403, forward strand.
TTCTGGACATGGTCGGCGGCGACTACGTGCAGCGCAACCTGAAGGCCCTGGCCCCCGACGGGCGGCTCAGCTTCATCGCCTTCCTCGGCGGGCCCAAGACCCAGGTCGATTTCACCCCGGTGCTGCTGAAGCGCCTGACCATCACCGGGTCGACCCTCCGGGCCCGCTCGGTGGACTTCAAGGCCGGGGTCGCCGCAGCCCTCAGGGAAACCGTCTGGCCGCTGCTGGACAGCGGCGCCATCGCCCCGGTCATGGCCGCCAGCTTCCCTCTGGAAGAGGCGGCTCAGGCCCACGCCCTGATGGAATCCAGCAGCCATATCGGCAAAATCGTGCTGACGACGGATTGAACCTCCTCGACTTGCGTCGAGGCGGTTCCAGCCCGCTCCCCCTCCCGGCCACCCATAGGATCCTGGTGTTGGGTGGCCGGGAGGGGGAGCGGGCCGACACCGAGCATATCGAAAAACCCCCGAAGGGCGGATTTTCGCTTCACACCGCTTTATTCCCGCCCGGCGGGCGCCTATATTGGCGCTATTCCCACGACGGCAACCCTTGCCGCCGGCCCGGGCGCAGAGAACTGCGCCGGGCGGAAGAGAGGAGGATTGATGTCTCTACCCCTGATGCCGAAGGCGACCGCCGTCTGGCTGATCGACAACACCGGCCTGAGCTTCGAGCAGATCGCCGATTTCTGCGGCCTGCATATGCTGGAAGTGCAGGGCATTGCCGACGGCGAGGTGGCCATGGGGATCCAGGGCCTGGACCCCGTCACCGCGGGTGAGCTGACGCGCGAGGAGATCGTCCGCTGCGAAGCCGACCCCAAGGCCAAGCTGACCATGGCGAAGAGCGACCTGCCGCAGCCGGTGAAGCGGACCAAGGGCCCGCGCTACACCCCCGTGGCCAAGCGCCAGGACAAGCCGGACGGCATCGCCTGGCTGGTGCGCCATCATCCGGAGCTGAAGGATTCCCAGATCGCCCGGCTGATCGGCACCACCAAGACGACCATCCAGGCGGTGCGGGAGCGAACCCACTGGAATTCCCCCAACATCCGCCCGCGCGACCCGGTGCTGCTGGGCCTCTGCGGTCAGGTCGACCTCAACGCAGCGGTCGAGAAGGCGCGCAAGGCGGCGGAGAAGGCGGGCATCACCCTGCCGAAGCCGGACCTGGAGCCGGAGCCGCCTCTGCCAGAGGCCAGCGAGCCGTCAGACAACCCCTTCTCGCTGGAAAACTTCGGCCTGCCCAAGGACGCCAACTGAGCCCAGTGGGCATGGCGTAGTCCGTAGCCCGAGAGCGGCGCTTAGGATCTACGCCGGTTACCGCGTGCCCGCGATCGCTTTAAGATGCCGGGATGCAGGGTTTCGAAAGCAGGGTCGCGCGGCTGGCACTTGGGCTCATCGAGTTCCTGCCGCTGCTTGTCTTCTCCTACGCTGGGCGCCTCGGTGCGGAGATTGCCGAGCGGTTTTACTGGGGCGCCGCAGCGGTGTTTCCGGTCGTTCTGGCTCTTCTGATTCTGCGCATCCGGCCCAACCCCTTGTCGGTGGCCGCCAACATCTGGCTCTGCGTCGAGGCCCTGGGCATCCGGGTTTACATCCCAGTCCTGGCAGAGGCCTTGATATATTTACAGGAGTCCGCGTTCTTCGTCGCCATCATGGCGGTCGGAGCTGCCGCGACCGCGTTCTCCAAGAGCGGTATGTTCAGGCTTTTGCCCGAGGACAGCGAAGCGGCGAGGCGGCTGGTCCGCATCTACTCGCTGGCGCTGCTCGCGCTCGCCATGATCGGTTTCGCGTGGTCCCGTGCCTTTCAGGGCGACGAGACGGTCGCCGCCGTGTTTCCCGCAATCTTGCTCTTTCTGGCCCAAATGGTGCTGGACGCACGCCTCCACGCCCGCGCGCGGAAAGCCTGATCGATGCGCGCAGTGCTCATCGCTTTCATCGTCTTCGCCCTCGGCCCTGGTCCTCAGCGGAAAAGACGCCATCTAAGCGGGTGGGACTGGTCGGGCGCGGACGTTTTGCCGGGCACGGCCGGCCCATCCCATGTGATCCCCTGAAGCTGGAGTGACGCCCATGACCGCCTGGCCGGATATTCCCTACGCACGCTGGAAAGACACCGGCGCCAGCCTGCACATGTGGAGCCAGATCGTCGGCAAGTTCCGCCTGGCCCAGACCCCTTGGATCAACCATTCCTGGCAGGCGACCTTCTACGTGACAGGCCGCGGCCTCGGCACCTCCCTGATCCCGGGAGACCCGGCGGGCTACGATATCGCTTTCGACTTCCTCGACCACCAGCTGACCGTCGATACCACCGACGGCCGTCGCGAGGTCCTGGCGCTGGCGCCGATGTCGGTGGCGGACTTCCACAAGGGGTTCCTCGAAATGCTCGAGAAGCTCGGCGCCCCGACGGACATCCACCACGCGCCCAACGAAGTGCCGGACCCCGTGCCCTTCCGCCAGCAGACCGATCCCGGCGCCTACGATCCGGCGGCGGCGCAGGACTTCTGGCGGGCGCTGCTGGCCATCGACGGCGTCTTCAAGCAGTTCCGCACCGGCTTCCTCGGCAAGGTGAGCCCGGTCCACTTCTTCTGGGGCAGCTTCGACCTCGCCGTCACCCGCTTTTCCGGCCGCCCTGCCCCCCTGCACCCCGGCGGCTTTCCCGCCCTGCCCGACACGGTGACCCGGGAGGCCTATTCCCACGAGGTCAGCTCTGCCGGTTTCTGGCCGGGCGGCGGCGGCATCGAGGAACCGTCCTTCTATGCCTACGCCTATCCGGTGCCGGAGGGTTTCGGCGAGATGCCGGTCGGGCCCGCGGAGGCCTACTTCCACAAGGAGCTGGGGGAGTTCGTCCTGCCCTACGACGCCGTGCGCAAGGCCGCCGACCCGGAAGCCGCGCTGCTCGCCTTCCTGCAGACGACCTACGAAGCCGCTGCGGAGCGCGCCGGCTGGGACCGCGCGGCCCTGGACTGCCCCTTGGGACAGCCGCGGATTCCGCGCGCCGTCGCCTGAGGCCCTACCCCAGATCGAACAGCAGGACCTCGCAGTCGGAGCGGGCGGTCACGGCGCAGGCCGCCCCATCTCCTGACGCATTGTTTTCGAGATCCCGGCTCTCGAACTGCAGCCCGTCGCCGGCGCTGAGCATCTCGCCGGCGATCTCGATGCGCCCGGAGACGACCTGCAGGAACCCTGCCCGCCCCGGCGCGAAGCTGTAGGTGGCTTCCCTGCCATCCTCCAGGCGCGCCCGCAGAAGGCTGGCGTCCTGGTGCAGTTGCACCCGCTCCGGCCCGCCGCCGGGCGCGGCGATGGCGGCAAAGCGGTTCTCCGACTGCGCTGGATCGAACGCGGTCTGCTCGTAGGACGGCGCGAGGTCGCGCCGCTGCGGCAGCACCCAGATCTGCAGGAAATGCACAGGCTCCTCCGCAGAGGCGTTCATTTCCGAGTGGGTGATGCCGCTGCCGGCGGACATGCGCTGGATCTCCCCCGCCTGGATGGTCGATCCGTTGCCGAGCGAGTCCCGGTGCGCCAGTGCGCCGGAAACCACGTAGGTCAGGATCTCCATGTGCTCATGGTCATGGCTCGGAAAACCGGCCCCCGGGATCACACGGTCTTCGTTCATGACGCGCAGGCTGCGATGGCCCATGCGTCCGGGATCGTGAAAAGCGCCGAAAGAAAAGGTGTGACGGCTGTCCAGCCAGCCGGTCTGGGTACGGCCCCGTGAAGACCCCTCGTGCAAAAGCGCCATCGTTCTCCCACATCCCCGGTAAAGGCCCACGCTCGTGAGCAGACTGAAAGTCTAGCCTATCCGGCGTGCAAGGGCACTCGGCGCGAACCGGGGCCAAAGGACGGTTCGGCCGGGCGTGGCTTCGCTTTTCCGCGCCCGGCCCTTGACGGAACGGTCGATCAGCTTCCCGGCGTGAAGGTCAGGGTGATGGTGTCGCCCTGTCGTTTCCAGCCGGAAACCTGGATCCGGCTGAAGCTGATGTCATCGTCCATGGTGCTGCAGAACATGTCGATGTGAATGTCGCTGTCGTTGGCGCTTTCAGCGACGATCTGATGGGGAAAGTTGCCGCCCGGGATCGGGTTCGCGTAGTCATAGCTCCGCCGCAGCGGAACGCCCATCAGATCAACCGACTCATAGACACCGGGCCCATCGGTCGGGCCCAGGAGGTTTCCGCTGCGCGTGTAGAACCGCTCGGCGTCGACCTCGAGGTGATTGATGCTGAAGGCCTCGAACCCGGTCTCCGGCACGCCCGGCAGTTCCGTCAGAAACAGGATGCTGGTGACCACGAAGTGGCCCTCCGTGCCGTCGCTGTCGATCTCCAGATTAGGCGACGAGGTACCCACGCCGGCGCTGTCGCAAAGCCCCGCGGTGGTGTCGACCACCTTGAAGGGCACGAGTATGGCATCGAGCTTGGCGTTGAGGTTCTGCAACTGGTTGAGGACCTGGCCCGCTTGCGCGGCCGCCTCATCAGGCGCCAAGGACTGCAGCGCCAGCAAGCCGGCGGCCAGCACCGGCAAGGTTCTTTTGAACACACTCTCTCTCCCACGGAAATGCGGCTGTCTTCACGCGGCCGCGCCTAGACTTGCCCGGCCTGAGCCGGCGCGCTGTGACGGAAGCCACAGGGCCGCAACCGGGACGCTGCAATTCGGCGGTAGAGGCAAGGCCCGCCCACCCCAAAGGTGGGGCGCCGGTGCCGGGCAAAGCGATCAGGCGGCGCGGACACCAGGGATCGCCGAGACGGCCTCGGCCATGTGATCGAGGAAAGCGGCAAGGCGCCGGCGCTGGCGGCGCGCCGGCAGGTAGGCCGCATGGATGGTGAGGGCCGGCGCCCGCCAGCCGGGCAGAACGTCGACCAACGCACCTGTTTCAAGGTCCCGCTCGACGAACCAGCGCGGCAGGACCGCGTAGCCGATGCCGAGCAGTGCCGCCTTGTGGACGGCGAAGATGTTGTTGGTCGCCAATGCAACCTGGGCCGTTACGGTCGCGTGGCGCCCCCTGGCCGCCGACAGGGGAATCGTGCCGGCCTCGAAGGGTTCGAGCGCGGCACAGGGCAACGCAGCCAGATCGCCGGGCCCTGCAATCCTCTTGCCGCCAATAAGATCCGGCGCCGCCACGATCATGCGCTCGACGCTGCCGAGGGAGCGCACCACCAGGGTCTCGTCGGGAACGGGGCCGATCTTGATCCAGAGGTCGCAGCCGATTTCGGCGAAGCGGATGGCCGCGTCCTCCAGCAGCCAGGCGATGCCGACGGCGGGGTGCGCCTGCTGGAAGCGTAAGGCGGCGTCGGCCAGGTAAAGCTGGCCGAGGGCGACCGGGGCGACCACCTTCAGGCTGCCGCGCAGCCCCCCGGCCTGCTCGGCGAAACGGTCCACCAGGGCATCCCAGGCGGCGATCAGGGCCCGCGCTTCGGCGAGGCAGTCCTGCCCCGCCGGGGTCAGGGCGAGCGTGTGGGTGGTCCGCCGGATCAGGTCCGTCCCCAACCGCTCCTCCAGTTCCTTCAATTGACGGCTGGCGGAGGCCTGGGACATGCCCAGGTCCCGCGCCGCCGCGGAGATCGAGCCCCGCTCGGCAATGCGGGCAAAGGTCTCCAGCAGGGTCAGGCGGTCGAGGCTTTTGCTCATACGTACTACGTATAACTATCTCTCTTCTATGCCGTCTACCGCAAATACAGGGATCCAGCCATCTTCTCCTCCGTGAGCGCGGTTATCGCGCCAAAGAGAGGAGACAAAGCCATGACAGAGATCGCCAAAACCTTCCGGGTCGGGGGCGAGATTGAGGTGAACCGCCTGGGCTACGGTGCCATGCGCCTGACCGGCCAGCCGGGCAACTTCGGCCCTTATGAAGACTGGGCGGGCGGTCTCGCCCTGCTGCGCCGCGCCGCGGAGCTGGGTGTCGATTTCTTCGACAGCGCTTGGGCCTACGGGCCCGAGACCGCCGACCGTATCGTCGGCGAAGCCCTGGAGGGCCGCGATGTCGTCATCGCCACCAAGGGCGGTGTCGACAAGCCGGCCCCGGGAACCATCGTAACAGACGGATCGCGCGAAACGCTGCTGCGCCAGATCGACAAGGCGCTGGTCAACCTGCGCCGCGACCGCATCGATCTCTTCCAGCTTCACCGCGTCGATCCGGAGACCCCCATCGAGGTGTCCGTCGCCGCCTTGGCGGAGGCGCGGGCCGAGGGGCGCATCCGCCACATCGGCCTGTCCAACGTCACGCGGGAGCAGCTTGACCGGGCCCTCGCCGTCGCCCCCATCGCCAGCGTACAGAACCGCTTCAACATGGCCGAGACCGATGCGGAAGCCCTGGCCGACTATACGGCGGAGAAGGGTATCGCCTTCATTCCTTACGGCCCGCTCGGCGCCAACCCGATGCAGCGGGGCGCAAAGCTGGCGCCGCGCGAGGCGCTGGCCTGGCTGCTGAAGCGCTCCCCCAACATCGTCGTGATCCCCGGCACCACGTCGATCCCGCACCTCGAAGAGAACCTGACGGCCTGGGACCTCGTCTGACCGGCCAACCAAGGAGACACCGCCATGACGACGCTTACCGACGCCAAGGCCGCCGCACAGGCGCAAGGCCCGCGGCCCGACCCGCTGGCGCAGATCCGCGCCGAGCACGTGATGATCTCGACCGGCGACTATGCCGGCACGCTCGCCTGGTACCGCGACAAGCTCGGCTTCCAGGTCAAACACGAGTGGAGCGTGCCGGAGTTTCCCGGCGTTCACCTGGCTTACATCGAGTTGAACGGCTTCGTCATCGAGGTGGTCGGCACACCGAAGGCGTTTCAGGAGCGCAAGACGCCGCCGGACCTCGAAACCGCCCTCAGCGACCGCGGCTTCGGGCACCTGGCCTTCCTCGCCGCCGACGTCGATGCCGTCGCCGAGGAACTGCGCCGCCGCGGCGTCACGGCAGTGCAGCCGCCGACCAGCTTTCCCGATGCCGGCCGCCGCGTGCTGTTCATCCGCGACAACAACGGCAACTTCATCGAGTTCGTCACGCCGCTTTCCTCACGCGAGGATGAAGGCGGGCGATAATCAAGGCGCTGCAGGCCGTCACCCCTGCGGTCCGGCAAGGAAGCTGACCACCGCCCTCAGGAAGGTGGCGCGTCCCCATGCGGCCCGGTCGAGATGCACGAAGTGGGTCGCCTGCGGGATCTGCACGACGGAGACACGCCCGGTTTCGCGGCTTGCCAAATGGGCTTGCAACAGCGCCACGTCTTCGGGCCGCGACCAGAAATCGCCTTCGGAACGGAGGATCAGCGCATCGGCGGCAATGAGCCGCGCATCCCAGAGCGTCGCCCCCGTCGCCAGCAGAAAGCTGTCCGCCATGGCGCCGGAGGGGGCGCGGAAGGACGGCGGGTCGCGCTCGGCGGCGGTGGGGTCGCTGGCCAGCGCCGCCTCCACGTAGGCTTCGGCAACGGCCGGGTCGCGCCAGGCCGCCTTGTCCTCCAGCGGAATGGAGCGGTCCCAGCCCGGCAGCAGGCTGTCGGCGGTGTTGAGGCGGTAGTTCTGGAAGCGCGCGCGGTTGAAGCGGTCCGGGTTCTCCGGGTCGGCGAGGCGGGAGCCCTTGCCGATGCGCGGGTGCTCCGGCGTGTAGCCGTAGAGCGTGTTGTAGAAGACCAGCTTCGAGACCTTCCGCGGATGCAGGCTCGCATAGTGGCCGGCCCAATGCCCGCCGGTCGCCCAGCCGAGGATCGCCACCTGCTCGGCTCCGCTGCGGGTCAGCACCGCATCGACGGCAGCGGCGAGATCGCGCACGGCCTCGCCTGAGCGCACGAGGGGCTCGGCGACCGCGCGTGGCTGTGTCATTGCCGCCGGCCGTGTGGAGGCGCCGTAGCCGCGCAGGTCGACGATGTAGACCGCAAGGCCCGCCGCTGCGAGGTCCGCCGCAAGGCTGCCGCCGGGCACAGGAAGGTCGAAGGAGGGTACGCCCGGCACCCGCGCGCCATGAAGCAGGATCACCGGGTCGCCCCGGCGCTCCATCCCGGCGTCGACCACCTCGCGGATGCCGATCTCGATGCCCGGTTCGGAAAGCGCGGTAAAGGACTGGCGCTGGATGTCGGCAAGGGCCGCCGGAACGGTGGCGGTGACGGCGGAGGCCAGAGCCACAGCCGCCGCGGCGAGAGTTGCCCGCATCATGATCGGTTTCCTTTCCCTGTCGTTGACAGAGCCCATATAGGAAGACCGACCGATATCGGAGAAATACCGATTTCAGCACATATGATAGAGAAAACAGATCACATCGGCGGCGCTCGATCACGCGCCATGGCTACCTCCAAGCGGCTTAGTTGCAGGCGCCCGGCGTGGAGGTCTGGGTCCTTTTGTCGTGGCAGCCCGATTCGCCATTTTCCGGGTTGGTCACCGTAACCTTATCGATCGTACCCTCGTGCACGACTTCCCAGTCGTCGGTCGACGGCAGTTTCTTGGCGGCGTTGCCGGCATCCGGACCCTTGAGGGTCGTCGCCCCCAGCGGCGGGCGCGGCTTCGTGTCGGGCTCATCGGCGGCGGCGAGCACCGGAACCATCAGGGAGGTCGCCAGGGCGCCGGCGACAGCGAGGCTCAGAAGGCGGTGTGTTCTGCTCGAGACTGTCATCACTTCGGTTCCTCAAGAACAAGGGGAAGAGGTTATCTGCATCCGGTAAGTCGCCCCTCCCCGAAGGCCGGTTCGCCGCAGCCGGCTCAAAGCCATCGAAAACCGTCCGCATCCGGGTCGCTCTCCTTTCGCAACGGCGGAGCGCACCTATATGCAAGGTGCAGTCGATACCGAAGACCTATCGAACCCTGCAACGACGACATAAAAGGCGGATCGGATGAACAGCCTCGACCACCCGACGCTGCGCCAGTTTCTCGCCGTCGCCGAGGCGGGCACCCTGCGCGCCGCCGCCCGGCGCCTGAACATGAGCCAGCCCCCTCTCACCGCGCGGATCCGGCTGCTGGAAGACCGTCTCGGTGTGCAGCTTTTCGAGCGCAGCGTGAAGGGCATGCGCCTGACCGCGGCGGGGGCGGCCCTGGCGGAAGACGCCCGCGCGCTGCTGGGCGCGCTGGCGCGGGCCGAGGCGCGGGCGAAGGCCGCCGCCGGAGAAGCGCAGCCCCTGCGCATCGGCTTCGTCTCGGCCGCGCTCAGCGCTGCCGTTCCGGACCTCCTGCGCGGCCTTTCGGCGCGTAATGCGCCGACACCCCACCTGCAGGAGATGACAACGCCGCAGCAACTGGACGCCCTGGAGGCCGGCGCCCTCGACGTCGGCCTGCTGCATCCGCCGGCGCGCAGGCTGGACGGCTTCGAGAGCCGGCCGCTGGGCCGCGATCCCTTCTGGGCCGCCCTGCCCTCAGACCACCGCCTGGCACGGCGGCGCGCGCTGCGCTTCGCCGAGATCGCCGGGGAGCCCTTCATCCTTTTTCCCAAAGCCCAGGGCCCGGCGCTGCGCGAGACGATCGAGGCCCTGGCAAAAGACGCCGGTGCCACGCTGAGGGTCGTCGCAGAGGCGGCGCGGGCGCACAGCCAGCTCTCCCTCGTCGCCGGCGGCCTTGGCGTCGGCCTCGTCACCCGCGCGACCGCGGCGCAGATGACCATCCGCGGCGTCACCGTCGTGCCGCTGAAAGACACCGCCGAGCGGCTGTTCGTGGAACTGCACCTGCTGGCCGCACCGGACAAGATGGCGATGCTGACCAAGTTCACCGCACCTCGCCGCACAGGCGGAAGGTGAGTTTTCCCACATCTCGCCAGGATGGACCGGACTAATGCTCAACCTGGAGCGGCAGACGCAGCGGAGCACTGCCGCCACCGGTCCGTGGGGGACCGCTAACAAGGGGGAGCACAAACGATGGCGGGGGAATCTTTCGCCGGCAGGGCCAAGAAGTGGCTCGTCAAGACCGCACTCAAGGCCGTGGTCGCGGTGCCGCCGCTGCATCGCCGTCTGAACCGGAAACTCATCAACTCCTATGCCTATGCCGCCGGCCTGCGTCCGCGCCCGTTTTCCATGGCGGCGCCCTATACCACCTGGCGCGGGCTGACCGACCGGCGTTACTCCGGGCGGCATATTCCGGAGGCCGAAGCCCACAACGCCGCCCTTCCCCCTCTGGAAGAGGTCGCGGCCCTGTTCCGCAAGACCGAGGACCGGCGGGCCAGCGATACCAGTCTGCTGTTTCCCTTTTTCGCCCAGTGGTTCACAGACAGCTTCCTGCGCACCAAGTGGAAGCACCCGGACGAACAGGACTTCGCCGAGAACGAGAGCAACCACGAGATCGATCTCTGCCAGATCTACGGGATCTCGGAAGAGCAGACCCACATGCTGCGCGCCGGCAAGGGCGGCCGGCTGAAAAGCCAGATGATCGACGGCGAGGAGTTTCCCGCACCGCTGTTCGAGGACCGCAACGGGCGGCTGGAGTTGCACCCGGACTTCACCGGTCTGTACAGCAAGGCGAACTTCGAGCGTGTCTTCGCCAATGCCGGCGATGCCCACAAGAAGACCTGCTTTGCCGTCGGCCTCGAGCACGGAAATTCGACCCTCGGCAACACCGTCATGAACACCCTCTTCCTGCGCGAGCACAACCGCATCGCCGGCATCCTTGCCCGGGCCCATCCGGATTGGGACGACGAGCGCCTGTTCCAGACGGCGCGCAACGTCTGCATCGTGCTGCTGCTGAAGATCGTCATCGGCGACTACATCGTTCACATCGCGCCGGCCGACTTTCCGCTGATGGTCGTGCCCGGTATGGCGGAGCGGGAACGCTGGTACCGCACCAACTGGATCGCCGTCGAGTTCGCCCTGCTCTACCGCTGGCACGATCTCATTCCTGCAACGGTCTCCTTTGTAGGCGAGACCCGCGACTCCAGCGCCCTGCGGCACGGGAACGGCTGGTTGCTGGAGGTCGGCGTCGAGCGGGTCTGCCACGATGCCTGCCGCCAGCTTGCCGGCAAGATCACCCTCGGCAACACGCCTGACTTCCTGATGAAGGTGAAGGAAAGCAGCCTCGAAATGGCACGCGGCTGCGCGCTGGCGCCCTACAACGACTATCGCCGGCACTACGGCAAGGAGCCCGCGACGAGCTTCGAGGACCTCACCCGCGACCCGGTTCTGGCAAAGAAGCTCAAGGAGGTTTACGGCGACATCGACGCGCTGGAGTGGTTCGTCGGCATCTTCGCGGAGGCCTACGACGATGCGGAGATGATGGGCGACCTGCTGAAGACCATGGTCGCAAACGACGCCTTTACCCAGGCCCTCACCAACCCGCTGCTGGCCGAAGCGGTTTACAACGCCGACACCTTCTCGGCGGAGGGCCTTGAGATCATCGAGACCACCAGCCGCCTGGCCGACATCATCGTCCGCAACACGGCCATCGCGGACGCCGGCAGCGTCGGTTTCAAGTACCGCGCCGCCTAGTCCGCGAGGGGCCGTCTAGTCGGGCACCGGTACCGTGTAGTTGAGGCCGAGGCGCCCGCCGTCGGCGTAGAGGGTCTGGCCGGTGATGTAGCTGGAATCAGTTGAGGCCAGGAAGACGGCGACGTTGCCCATCTCCTCCGGCTCGCCCAGGCGGCCCATGGGGGTGCGCGACATCAGGCGCTTCCAGGCCTCCGGATCGTCGTTCACCGCGCTTACCATGGGCGTGTTGATGGAGCCGGGGCCGACCGCGTTCACCCGCACGCCCTTGTCCGCCAGCGCCAGGGCCATCACCTTGGTGAGCTGGTTCACCCCGCCCTTGGCGACGCAGTAGGGGGTGATGCTGGGGATCGCCACCACCGCGTTGATCGACGACATGTTGATGATGGTGCCCTTGCTGCCGTCGCCGCGCGGGCTCTGTGCCACCATGCGGCGCGCCGCGGCCTGGCCGCAGAGGAAGACGCCCTTCAAGTTCACCCGGATGACGGCGTCGAAGTCCTCCTCGGTGAAGTCCAGGAAGTCGCCGGCCTTGACGATGCCGGCATTGGCCACCATGCAGTCGAGGCGCCCGAAGGCGGCCACCGCCGAGTCGACCAGCGCCTCCACCGCCGCCTTTTCGCCGACATCGCAGGCGACGAAGACCGCCTCCGCCCCCTCGGCCTGGAGGGCTTCCACCGCCGCCTCGCCCTGGTCGCAGTCGACGTCGGAGAGCACCACCTTGGCGCCCTCGGCGGCGAAGCGCTTGGCGCAGCCCAGCCCGATCCCCCCGGCCGCACCGGTCACCACCACCACCTGATCCTTCACACGCATGCCATAGATCCTCTTACTGTGCTTCGCAGGCCGCTCAACGGAGCAGCCGCTTCATCCTTCGAGGCGGGCCTCTAGCTCTCCTCAGGATGAGGTCACGTCGAAAGCCTCACCCTGAGGAGCGATCCGCAGGACCGCGTCTCGAAGGGCGAGGCAAGGCTCCTCGTGCGGCCTGTCAGATTACCCCTGGCTTTATAGCGTCTCAGCCGCCCTTGGGAAAACCGATGCCGGCCAGCGATTCGCGGATTTCGTCGAGGATCACCGGGTCGTCGATGGTGGCCGGGGTCTTGAAGTCCTCGCCGTCGGCGATCTTGCGCATGGTGGCGCGCAGGATCTTGCCGGAGCGGGTCTTGGGCAGGCGCTTGACCACCGTGGCGTTCTTGAAGGCCGCCACCGGGCCGATGCGGTCGCGCACCATCTGCACCACCTCGTCGGTGACCGCACCGTCGCCGGCCCCGGCCTTCAGCACCACGAAGCCGACCGGAAGCTGGCCCTTCAGGCTGTCGGCGACGCCGATGACGGCGCATTCGGCGACGTCCGGGTGGGCGGCCAGCACCTCCTCCATCGCACCGGTGGAAAGCCGGTGGCCAGCGACGTTGATGATGTCGTCGGTGCGCGCCATGACGTGGACATAGCCGTCCTCGTCGATGATGCCGGCGTCGCCGGTCTCGTAGTAGCCGGGGAAGTTGGCGAGGTAGGACTTGGTGTAGCGCTCCTTGGCGTTCCACAGCGTCGGGAAGGTGCCCGGCGGCATGGGCAGCTTGCCGGCCAGCGCGCCGATGGTGCCCGCCGGCACCTCATGCCCCTCGGAGTCCAGAACTTTCAGGTCCCAGCCCGGCATGGGGCGGGTCGGCGAGCCCGGCTTCACCGGCAGAAGTTCGAGGCCCAGGCAGTTGGCGGCGATGGCCCAGCCGGTCTCGGTCTGCCACCAGTGATCGATCACCGGCACCTGCAGTTTCTCTTCCGCCCAGGCCAGAGTGTCCGGGTCGCAGCGCTCGCCGGCCAGGAAGAGGGCGCGGAAGTGGCTGAGGTCGTACTGCCCGATGTAATCGCCCTCCGGGTCCTGCTGGCGGATGGCGCGGAAGGCCGTGGGCGCGGTGAAGAGGCTGACCGCCCTGTGCTGGCTGATCACCCGCCAGAAGGCGCCGGGGTCGGGCGTGCCCACGGGCTTGCCCTCGTAGAAGATCGTGGTGGCGCCGTGCAATAGCGGCCCGTAGACGATGTAGGAATGGCCGACCACCCAGCCGACGTCGGAGGCCGACCAGTACACCTCGCCGGGATCGATGTTGTAGAGGTTCTTCATCGTCCACTTCAGCGCCACCGCGTGCCCGCCGTTGTCGCGCACGATGCCCTTGGGCTGGCCGGTGGTGCCGGAGGTATAGAGGATGTAGAGCGGATCGGTGGCGGCCACCGGCACGCAAGGGTGCGGCGCGGCCGCCGCCACGGCCTCGCCCCAGTCCTCGTCGCGCCCCGCCGTCAGCGCGGCCGTGGCCTGCGGGCGCTGCAGGATGAGGCAGGTGTCAGGCTTGTGGGAGGCCATGTCGATGGCGGCATCCAGCAGCGGCTTGTACTCGATGACCCGGTTGACCTCGATCCCGCAGGAGGCGGAGAGGATGGCCTTGGGCGCGGCATCGTCGATGCGCGTCGCCAGCTCGTTGGCGGCAAAGCCCCCGAAGACCACGGAGTGGACGGCGCCCAGGCGCGCGCAGGCCAGCATGGCAACGGCGGCCTCGGGCACCATGGGCATGTAGACGATGACCCGGTCGCCCTTGGCGACGCCACGCGCCGCCAGCGCCCCGGCCAGCCGCGCCACCTGGTCCTGCAGTTCGGCGTAGGTGATGCTGCGGATCGTGTCGGTCACCGGGCTGTCGTAGATGATGGCCGCCTGCTCGCCCCGGCCGCCCTCGACGTGGCGGTCGACCGCGTTGTGGCAGGTGTTCAGCTCGCCGCCCGGGAACCAGCGGTAATAGGGCGGGTCGCTGTCGTCCAGCACCCGGTCCCAGGTCTTCGTCCAGTCGATCTCCGCCGCCGCCGCGGCCCAAAAGCCCTCCGGGTCGGCGGCCGCCGCCCGGTAAACCTCGTCGAAACGCCCCATGATGCTTCCGCTCCCTGAATGCCCTGATGCCAGCCTTGCCCAGCTTGTCTTAGGCCCCCTTCCTGGAAGCCCAAGCATAGGCGGCTGAGGACGGAAACGAAAGCCGCCCGGCAGCCGGCGCCGGTCCATGCCGCTCTGCGACAAAACGCCCCGGGCCCCCGGTTTCTCTCGCAAATCTAATCCTGAGTGAATAACTCAGATATGCCGCAGGAACCGAACCATTCGAGCCAAAAAAGGACCCCTTACCGTGCGCTACCTTCCCTATGCCGTGGGCGGCTTCATGCTGCTGCCCTTCGCCATCTGGCTTGCCTTCTGGAGCCTCTTTCCCGGGCCCAAGCACGGCCTGGACGTGCCGCTGGTGAGCGCCATGCTGGCCACCTCCATGCCGCTGGTGCTGTGGTTCTTTGTCGCCAACCTGGGCTTCCTCGCCAACTCCATCGGCGGCGGCGACCAGTACGACCGGCCGGACTTCCGCCCCGTGCGCGGCCTCGTTGCCCTGCTGCCCTGGGCGGCGCTGGCGCTGGGGGTGCTGAGCCAGCCCTTCCTCTTCCTGCAGGGGGAGGTGAACGCGCTGATGCCGCTGCCGCTCCTCACCGGCGCGGCGATCTTCTTCGCCATCCGCCGGGGCGAACAGGCACGCACCGCCGACCGCGCCCTCTGCAAGCCGGAGAGCAAACCGCAGGGAGCGCCGGCCGAAGAGGCTCCCGCCCGGCCCTCCGCCCTCGCCCGGCTCGGTGGTCTCTGCCTGAAGCTGGTCTATGCCGTGCCGCTGGCCGGCTGGCTGATCGAGGACGCAGTGAAGGGCCGCGAAAGCGCCAAGCTGTTCCTCGCGCTCAATCTCTTCATCCTGGCGGCCGCGGCCGTGGCGGTCTTCGGCTACCCGGCCCTCATCGTGATGGCCCTGGCCCTGGTGCCGGTCGTCTTTGCCGGCATCTTCTGGACGACTTGGGCCTGAAAACCAGGTGGGCCTGAAAACCAGGTGGGCCTGAAAGCGGCCCGGCACCGAGCCATCCCAAAACCGCTGCCGGGCCGGGGAAACCCCCGGCCCCTCGTGCTTCCGGAACGCCGGACGCGACTGCCCGAACGCCGCTGCCCGAACGCCGCTGCCCGCCCGGGACTCCGCCATTTACGCAAAGTTAAGCCGAAAGGCGCGAAGCTGATCGGCGGGAAATCGCGTAAACCGCCGGGCTGACCGGCTGAGGTCTCCGCGGCGTCCCACGGCGGGTCCGGAGGGCAGTGGGATGAGCATCGCAGCGGGAAACGCTTCCAAGACTTCACCAGAGACGACCGATCACGCGGTCGAGCCGACGGACCCGAAAATCGGGCCCGCGGACGCCGACGCCAGGGCCCTTCAGGCCCAGGTAAGCCACGCCGTCGGCCGTGACCTGGCCGATTACGCGAATGCCAAGGTGGGCATTGCCGACTACCTGCGCCACGCGCAGAAGCAAAGCGGACGCGGGCCGCTCGAACTGGTGCGGGAGTACTACCGCCTCCATCGCGGCCCCGGCAAGATGACCTTGTCCGAGTACGTGCAGTACGGCGTTTATGACCGCAAGCGCCACAGCCCGGAAGACCAGGCCCGCTTCATCACCAACAGCCTGCATTGGCCGATCACCCACGCCTGCTGCGACATGACCTGGCAGGCCACGACCGAGGACAAGTGGCTCTGCTCTCACATTCTGTCGCAATCGCAGATCCGGGTGCCCGAAACCCTGGCGGTGATCGACAAGACCGAGCGCGCCTATCCCAAGACCCACAAGATCGCGACGGCCGGCGCGCTGCGCGACTTCCTGACATCGCAGGACGTCCTGCCCCTGTTCGGAAAGGAGAACCGCGGCATCTGCAGCTTCGGCGCCTTCCTCGTCGAAGCGGCCGACGCGGACGGCATGATCCTGAAGGGGCAGGGTCGCATCGGCTATGAAGCCTGCATGGACCAACTTATCGGCGCGACGCCTTACCTGCTGCAGCGGCTGGAGCGCAACCACGGCTTCTTCGACCGCTACACCGACGGCCTCGCCACCGTGCGCGTCTGCATCCTGCTGGACGGGGACGGCATCAAGATCCCCTTCGCCGTCCTCAAGCTGCCGGCGCCCGGGACGGTGGCGGACAGCTTCTGGCGCCCCGGCAATCTCGCCTGCAACCTCGACCCCGCGAGCGGCAGGATCGTCACCGCGCGGAGCAAGGACGCGCTCGGCACGACCGACCACGCGCTGCATCCGCAAAGCGACGCCCCGCTTGTCGGTGAGGCCTTGCCGCTGTGGCAGCCTCTGCTCGATTTGGCGCACGCCTGTGCGCCGGTCTTCGCCCCCGTGCGCTACCAGTCGATGGACATCGCCATCACAGCGGACGGCCCGGTGCTGATCGAGATCAACACCGGCGGCGGCTTCGATCTTCCGCAGCTCGCCAGCGGTGTGGGCTTCCTGACCGACGAAGTCCGGAGCTTTTTCCGCGCCTGCGGATACAAAGCGCTCTGAGCCCGGCGCCCTGAGTCAGCCGGCGCGGCGCGCCGGGTCCGGGCCGATCGGGGGTGCAGGTCCGGAGTTCCTGCAAAACCGGCGCTCCTGCAAAAAAAAAGGGAAAACCACCATGTCCCCCAAAGCCGATGTCTACGATGCCGAGCCGATCCCGGAAGCGGCGCGCGCGGAGATCGAGGTCCTGCTCGCCAACGGAGACCTGTTCCGCTACCGCGCCGCGGCGGGCTCGCCGGTCGCAAAGCTGGAGGATGCCTTCGCGGCGTTCATGGGTGTACCCTTTGCGCTGGCCGTGAACTCCTGCTCTTCAGCCCTTTTCCTGTCGCTGAAGGCACTCGGGCTGGAACCGGGCGACCGGGTGCTGATCCCGGCCTTCACCTTCTCCGCGGTTCCCTCATCCATCGTTCACGCGGGCTGCCAGCCGGTCCTGGTCGACGTCGGCGCGAACTACCGCATCGACATGCGCGATTTCGAAGCCAAACTGGAGGAGGACATCAAGGCGGTTGTGATCAGCCACATGCGCGGCCACACCTCCGACATGGACGCGATCATGGCGCTCTGCGGGGCGCGCGGCATCCCGGTGATCGAGGACGCGGCCCATTCCCTCGGAACGCTCTGGTCGGGCCGCAGGATCGGCACCATCGGACGCATCGGCTGCTTCTCCTTCCAGTCCTTCAAGATGATGAACGGCGGCGAAGGCGGCATGCTGATCACCGAAGATCCGGACATCATTGCGCGGGCGGTGATCATGTCCGGCGCCTATGAGCATAACTGGAAGCAGCACCCCATCGCCCACGACCGCTGCCGCTTCTGGCAGAACAAGCTGCCGCTCTACAACATGCGCATGAACAATCTCTCCGCGGCGGTGGTGCGCCCGCAGATCGAGGAGGTGCCGCGGCGGGTGCGCGACGGCCGGGCCAACCACGACCATGTCGCCGCCCTGCTGAACGCCTCGCCGTGGCTGGAGGTTCCGGCGCCGCTGGAGCAGGAGTTGCGGGCCCCCGATTCGATCCAGTTCAATCTCCGCGGCTTCGACTCCGACGACGAGGTGAAGGCCTTCCAGCGCCGCGCCAACGAGAAGGGCGTTCCGGTTCAGGTCTTCGGGCTGTCGGAGGACAACGCCCGGGCCTTCTGGAACTGGCAGTTCATCGGCCCGCAGAAGAATCTGGAGCAGACACGGGCCATGCTGATGCGGGCCTGCGATGTCCGCCTGCCGGCGCGGCTGGGCCGTGCGGACCTGGATTTCATCGCCGGCGCCCTGCTGGAAGCAGCCGCCGCCGTGAAGAAAGCGAACCGCACCGCAGGTGATCCGCTGCGGGCCTTGGCCTGAGGCAGGTCGGGGCGCCGCTGGTCGGCTGGCTGATCGAGGACGCGGTGAAAGGCCGCGAAAGCGCCAAGCGGTTCCTCGCGCTCAACGTCTTCATCCTGGCGGCTGCGGCCGTGGCGGTCTTCGGCTATCCGGCCCTTATCGTGATAGCCCTCGCCCTGGTGCCGACCGTCTCCGCCGGCATCTTCTGGACCACCTGGGCTTACTAGAGGCGAGGCTTGGACGGCGGCGTCGAAGGCGGCGGAGCCGCACCCAGCAAGCAGTCCAGGACCTCGCCCCAGCTCTCAACGCGGGTGACGGCCGGCAGGTGGCGTGCATTGGCTGCCACCTCCGCCTCCTGCGGGCGGAAGAGCAGGCGGCTGGGCACGCTTTCCAGATAGCCCAACACTTCAAGACGGTCGTCGATGAAGTGTGTGATGCCCAGGTCCTTGCAGATCGGCGCCTTCTCATGGCGCTTGCGGCAGAAGTGCAGCTGCGCAGGATCGAGCCCCGTCCGGGCATAGACCAGATGATGGCTGAGCCACTCGCGGGTGCGCGCTTCCGTGCGGGCGCCGCACTTCGAGACCAGAAAGATGTTCTCGCCGAAGCGCGCGTCAGCCAGGCGCTGCAAAGCCTCGATTGCGCCCGGCAGGGCCGGGGTCTTCAGATAGTTGTCACTGAAGAACGAGGTGTCGGCCGCGGCACTTACGCCTTCGATGATGACGCCGCCGATATCGACGCCTAAACGTTCCATTTCTTTTCTCCATTCATAAACTCTGCCAGCAGGGGGCCGGGGCCTTCTCGGGCCCCGGCCCCGCCGGCAACCCGGCGGGGAGCCGGCGCGCCTGACCGTCCGGGATCTCCCCCGTCAGGCCTTGCGCGGCCGGATCCGCACCAGATCCTCCAGCACGCCGTCCATGCCGTTTCCGACGACGACGTTGCCGACCTTCTCGGACACCTTCTCAAGCGCCTCGAGCTCCTTCAGCCGCAGGAGGATGGGGTTGTCCTCCATCAGCTTTGCGGTGTTGAGCAGGGACCGCGTGGCCGCGGTCTCCTCCCGCCGCTTGATGACGTTGGCCTGGGCGGTCTTCTCCGCCTCGATGACCCGGTTCATCAGCTCCCGGACGTCGCCCGGCAGGATGACGTCCTTCAAGCCGACGGAAGAGACCTCCAGCCCCGCCTCGCCCAGCTTGGGCAGCAGCAGGTCTGCGATCGCCTGGTTGATGCCCAGCTTGTCGCCGAGCAGCTCCTCAAGCGTGCGCGTGCCCACCACCTGCCGCAGCGCGAACTGAAGCTCCTTGTAGAGGAAGTCCTTCAGATCCGCGGTCAGGGCCACCGCCTTCAGCGGGTCGGCGACCCGGTAGACAGCGGTGATGTTGGCCCGCAGGCCGATCCGGTCCTTGGTCAGAACCTCCTGGCCGGTCACCTCCAGGGTCTGCAGCCGCAGATCGAAGGTCACCACCTGAATGTTCCGCAGGGCCTTCACGAAGGCGTAGCGGCCGGGCTTCAGCCGGGACTGCAGAACGCCGTCGACGTAGAGCAGGCCCACGTGGTCGGAGACCACCTCGGCGATCGCCACCAGGTTCTTGGAGACCAGGTCCTGGGCCGCCAGCCGCGCCAGGGGCGCAACCAGCCGCTCGGGCAGAGCGATCTCCTGGGCGGCGTCGATCACCTCCAGGCTCACCGGCCGCAGCAGCTTGCCGTAGAAGGCGACGCTCCGCGGCGCCACCAGCCCGGCCAGCTTGCCGTTGGCGTAGACCACCCCCACCTCCCCGTCGCCCATGTCGGCAACCAGGAAGTAGGTCTGAACCACCTGCGGGTGGGTCAGGTAGAGCGCCTGCAGTTCCGGCGCCTTGACCAGCGGCGCCCGCAGGTCGAGCTTCACGACCTCGATCTGGCCCTGGCCCCGCAGCATCCGGTAGACGCCCGGCTCCAGCACCTTATGGAAGGCCCGGTCCCGATACAGGAGACCGAGCTCGTAATCGGCAATCTTCTCGGTCTTGATAACCATCGAACTACTCCTTGTTCTTCACAAATGTTTCTTTCGCCCTCGCGGAGGACCGGAACCGTCCTTTGTTGCGCCCCGCTTCGGAGGCCGGAGAAAAGCTCCAAATGAATAACGCTGTCGGATCACCGGAAGAGCGCCGACCGCGGCTGCTGGTCGGTCCCTGCGTTCTCCCTCCCCCGCCCGGGCGGCGCCCCGGGGTGCCGCGCCACCGGCGCCCGTCCGCTCCGAAGAGCAGCGGGACAGCGGGCGACACGGCGTGCCGGAGCGCCTGACGGGCAGGGTTGGAGAGCGCGGTGGGACCGCGCGGAAGCAGACCGCCGCCTGGCCCCTGTCCGTCACCGCCGCGGCAGCCGAAGCCACCAACGCAGGTGTCCGGATGGAGCCTGGCCCTCTTCCGGCATCCTTCGTTTCGAGATCAGCTTTACAGGCTGAGTGATGGTGGGAGTCGAACCCACTACGCCTAGAGTCGGAATCTAGTGCTCTAACCTCATGAGCTACATCCGGTGCCAGACACGGGAATCGAACCCGCGACCTCCGGGCACAGTGACCCGGCGCTCTCACCACTGAGCTAGTCTGGCTGGTGCGGTACCGCTTCGGGAAACCCGAAACGCTGCTCGACACACGCGGGGCGCATTACGGACGCCGGGCGCGCCGGCCGGGCCTTCGGAACCCGAACCATAGAGCGGTCAAAAGTACCTAACGAATGTGGCCCCGGATCTCTCGCGAGGGATGCCTTCGTCGGTTGCTATGCGGTGCTTGGTGCTTTCATCATCCTGCTCCCTTTCTCGTTTGTTGGGGCAGGACACGCGCAAGGACGCGGGTCTAGACCCCGGTGGTGATGCCCTCAAAGGGGCTTTCGAGATGGTCCCTCATTGACATGAGACAGTCTCTTTCGCGCGTTGACCCGCGGCGGAATTGCCGTCGGGTTCGGGGGGTATAGGCCGGATGGGATTCGGAAATCAACCGCAAACCAGCGGTTGAGAGCGGAAAAGACCGAAGCGGAAAGCCGGGTGCGACCAGTGATGAAGAAAGTTGCGCCGCGCGCGGGGAGCCGCTACGTCTTCTTGCGCAACCAACGAAAAGCCGTGGTCAACGCGGCGTCTGGGACAGAGTTCAAGAGATGGACAGCCGCACCAATCCCTTCGAGGAGGGCCTCGCCCGAGGTCCGTCCAATTACGAATCGCTTTCGCCGCTGAGCTTCCTGCCGCGCGCCGCGGCGGTCTATCCCGGCCGCACCGCCGTCATCCACGGCAACCTGCGCTACACCTGGGCAGAGGTTTACGAACGCTGCCGCCGGCTCGCCTCGGCGCTCACCAAACGCGGCATCGGCGCGGGGGACTGTGTCGCCGTGATGGCGCCCAACACACCACCGGCGCTGGAGGCGCATTTCGGCATCGCCGCCGCCGGCGCGGTGCTGAACGCCCTCAACGTGCGCCTGGACGCCGCCACCATCGCCTTCATCCTCAATCACGGCGAAGCCAAGGTGCTGATCACCGACCGCGAGTTCTCGCCCACCATCAAGACGGCGCTGGCGCAGGTGGAGCGTGACATCCTGGTGATCGACATCGACGATCCTTTAGGGGAAGGCGGCGAGCTTATCGGCGAGACCGACTACGAAAGCTTCCTCGCCTCGGGCGATGCGGACTTTCCCTGGCGGCTGCCGGACGACGAGTGGGACTCGCTCTCCCTGCTCTACACCTCCGGCACCACCGGCAATCCCAAGGGCGTGGTCTATCACCACCGCGGCGCCTACCTGAACGCGCTGGGCAACATCCAGGTCTGGGGCATGGGCGCGCATCCGGTCTATCTCTGGACCCTGCCGATGTTCCACTGCAACGGCTGGTGCTTTCCCTGGACGATCACCGCGCTGGGGGGGACCCACGTCTGCCTGCGCCAGGTGCGCGCCGATGCGATCTACGCCGCCATCGCCGAGCACAGCGTCACCCACCTTTGCGGCGCGCCCATCGTCATGCAGATGATGCTGAACGCAACGGAAGACGAAAAGCACCCCTTCGACCAGCAGGTGAAGTTCATGACCGCCGCCGCACCGCCGCCGGCGAGCGTGCTGGCCGCCATGGCCGACGACGGCATCGAGGTCACCCACGTCTACGGCCTGACGGAGGTCTACGGCCCCGCGGTGGTCTGTGCCTGGCATGCCGACTGGGACGGGCTGGACATCGAACGGCAGGCGGCGCTGAAGGCGCGCCAGGGCG
Organism: Rhodospirillales bacterium BBD 1991-14; assembly: GCA_001657395.1. Classification (GTDB taxonomy): domain Bacteria; phylum Pseudomonadota; class Alphaproteobacteria; order Kiloniellales; family Kiloniellaceae; genus Pelagibius. The sequence goes on from LYSY01000003.1 coordinate 526,662, forward strand.
TCAACTATCCGGTGCTGGACGGCCTGATGGTGGCCGACGCCGAAACGCTGGCCCCGGTGCCGCGCGACGGAGAGACCCTGGGCGAGGTCTTCATGCGCGGCAACATCGTCATGAAGGGCTACCTGAAGAACCCCGGCGCCACCGAGGCGGCCTTCAACGGCGGCTGGTTCCACACCGGCGACCTGGCGGTCTGGCATCCCGACGGCTACATCGAGCTGAAGGACCGTTCCAAGGACATCATCATCTCCGGCGGCGAAAACATCTCCTCCATCGAGATCGAGAACACGCTTTACCGTCACCCTGCCGTCGCCGGCGCCGCCGTGGTCGCGCGGCCCGACGAGACATGGGGCGAAACCCCTTGCGCCTTCGTCGAACTGAAACCCGGCGCCAGCGCCGAAGAGCCCGAGATCATCGCCTTCTGCCGCGAGAACCTGGCTCACTTCAAGACGCCGAAGACAGTGATCTTCGGCCCCCTGCCCAAGACTTCCACCGGCAAGATCCAGAAGTTCGTGCTGCGCGATCAGGCCAAAGCGCTGTAGAAGCTTTTCATGAGCAAGAGCGAGGAGACCCGCGCGCGGATCGCCCGGGCGGCGCTGCGGCTGTTCGTGGAGCAGGGCGTGGCCGCCACGCGCACCCGCGAAATCGCCACCGCCGCCGCAGTGGCCGAGGGATCGATCTACCGCTACTTCGAGTCCAAGGAGGCGCTCGCCCACGCCCTGTTCAAGCAGGTCTATGTCCACTACGCGGAAGACCTGCAGGCCATCGCCGCCCGCAAGGCACCGTTCCGAGAGACCTGGGCGGCGGTCGTGGCCCACCTCTGCCGCGCCTTCGACGAGGACGCCGACGCCTTTCGCTTCCTCCTCATCACCCAGCACGAGCACCTGGGCGAGATCTCCGCACAGCTGGAAAGTCCGGTGGAGGTGGTGCGGGCGATCATGGCCGAGGCCATCGACACCGGCGAGATCTCGGTCCCCGATGCCGATCTGGCCGCCTCCCTCGGCCTCGGGGCCGTGGTCCAGGCAGCCGTCTTCGTGCTCTACGGGCAACTGCAGGGGCCGCTCTCGGCCTGGGCCGAGGAAATCCAGGCCCGCAGCCTGAAGGCCCTGGTCTGAGCGTTACCCAGCCTGGCCTCACCCAGCCTGGCCTCACCCAGCCTGGCCTCACCCAGCCTGCGCTTCGTCGCCCGCTTTCCCCGCGCCCCCGCCCGACCTGGAGCCCCGTTTAGGGGCCTGCCACCAGCAATCCCGCTAGACAGGCAGAAACGGCACCGCCTTCGCCGGAGGCATCCACTCTTCCCTTGAAAATGAGTGATTACTCACTCATATCTGAAATCCAGGGCCCCGGGGCCCATCCAGACGCGGGAGGCAAGCATGCCGGAAACGCAGAAAATCCGCTTTGCCGAGGGTGGCGGCGGGGCGTTCTACAAGGAAGCCAAGCAGGCGGCGGACGGCTATCTGGCAGCCGCCGGGAAGTCGCGCTTCGCCGATGCGCGCATGATCGTGAAAGGGCTGGTCTTCGGGGGCCTGGCGGCGGCCTCCTATGCTGGGGTGCTCTGGTCCGGCCTGCCCGGGCCCGCCCTCTTCGGCTTCGCCGCTGTCTCTCAACTGGCGGCCTTCTTCCTGGCGGTGAACCTGGGCCATGACGCGGCCCACGACGCGCTGTTCCGCAGCCAGCGGCTGAACCGCTTCGTCGTCAACGCGACCTTCACCCTGCTGGGGGTCGACGGCCGGCTCTGGGCGCTGCGTCACCGCAAGTCGCACCACGTCTTCCCCAACGTGCTGGGCTGCGATGCTGACATCGACGACAACACCTTCGTGCGGCTGTCCCCGCACCATCGCTGGCGGCCCTATCACCGCTTCCAGCATCTCTACGCGCCCCTGCTCTACATGCTGGTAGGGCTGCATTCGATTCTGGTCCAGGATGTCGTCTATCTGCGCAAGAAAAGCCTCGCCAACATGCGCAACCTCACCCACAGCCGAGGCGAGATCGCCGGCTTTTTCTTCCGCAAGGCTGTCTACTTCACGCTCTGCCTGGGCCTGCCGCTGGCGCTGCTGCCCCTGCCGGCCTGGCAGATCGTGCTCGGCTGGATCGGCGTGACGGCGATCATGTCGCTGACCTTCATGGCGCTGCTGGTCGGCACCCACTTCGCCGAAGAATCAGCCTTTCCCGCGGTGGCCGCCGACGGCGCCATCCCGCGCGGCTGGGCCGAGCATGCGGTTGCCACCGCCGTCGACTGGAATCCGGAAAGCCGCTTCGTCCACTTCCTGACCGGCGGCTTCAACACCCATGCGACCCATCACCTCTTCCCCAACCTTTCACACCTGCACTATCGGGCCATCGACCCCTTGATGAAAGCCACCGCACGGCGCCACGGCATCGCCGTCGCAGCCACGACGCTGGGCGGCCTGATGCTCTCTCACTGGCGCTTCCTGCGCCGCCTCGGACGGGGGCCCGGCGACCCCGGCACAGTGCCGCTGGGCGAGCGCACGAAGCCGGCGTAGCCGGGGGCGGAGCAACGGCCATACCCTGAATGAGAAAACCGCGCCCCCCGGTCCTCGTACACGAGGGCGGGGAACGCGGTTCGTCCCGATTTGCCTGCTTGTCTTCCGTCGCGCCAGCGATTGCTGCTTTTCGCTCCCGAGGGGTTTGCCCCTCTGGCACGGGCCTGCCTGGCTGCCGTTTGTCAGCGCCTTGGACTGAGGCTTCGTGTGGGAGTCTCGCTAAGCGTGGCTGTTATGACCTGCGATTTCGTCCTTGATCCGGAGCTTCTCGCGTTTAAGCTCGATTATGCGCAGATCGTCGGGATGCGGCCTCTGGTTCTCTTCCTCAATTGCATGGTCGATGGCCGCATGTTTGCTGAGCAACGAGGAAATACGCTCATCCGCTGTCATTCGGACCTCCAATGAGCCTTAGGTACCCCACCAGAGTAGTCGCATTTTTGTAATTAAGCAAATCTCGGCAACCCAAAGGGTTAGATAGGTTATGCACAACACCTCAAGGTTGATAGTCGGGATCTCCGGTGCAAGCGGCGTGCGCTACGGCATCCGCATGCTGGAAACCCTGCGCGACCTGCCGGTGGAGAGCCATCTGGTGCTGTCCAAGGCCGCCGAGCTGACCATCGCCTACGAGACCGATCTGAAGGTGGCCGAAGTCACCGCCCTGGCCGATGTGGCCTATCCGGTGGGCGACCTGGGCGCGGCCGTTTCCAGCGGTTCCTTCCAGACCCTGGGCATGGTGGTGGCGCCCTGTTCGGTGCGCTCGATGTCGGAGATCGCCTCCGGCGTCACCTCGAACCTGCTGACCCGGGCCGCCGATGTGGTGCTGAAGGAACGCCGCCGGCTGGTGCTGATGCTGCGCGAGACGCCGCTGCACAGCGGCCATCTGCGCTCCATGCTGGCGCTGTCCGAGATGGGGGCGGTCATCGCCCCGCCGGTGCCCGGCTTCTATGCGAATCCGCAGACCATCGACGAGATGGTGGACCACACGGTCGGCCGGGTGCTGGACCTTTTCGGCCTCGACAGCGACAAGGTACGGCGCTGGGGCGAGGACTCCGGCAAGGTGCGCCCGCTGCGGGGCTAACGCTCCGCCTTTCAGGTCTCCGCCAAATCAGTTTGCTGCCGAGTCAGTTTCCCAGCGACCAGATCGCTTCCAGGGGTGTGACCTCCGGGCAGGCGCCGCGCAGCACCACGGCGAGATCCGCCAGATCGGCGTCATCAGGCTCTGCGGTGTAGACCTCCAGGTAGAGGCGCATGTTGGCGGCGGCGAGCCGGGGGTCGGGATCGGCCTCATCGATGGGCAGTTCCTCATAGAGGAGGAGCTGCTCCAGCATCTCGCCCTGCAGCTCCAGCCCCTTCACCTGCTCGCGCAGTCCCTCTCCCAGGGACTCGGGCAGCTGCTTCTGGTCCTTCAGCCAGCGGCGCACGCCGCGCAAGGGGCGCACCACGGCCGCCTGCCAGTCGGAGGAACAGGCCCGCAGCAAGGCCAGCTCGGCGGCACTCAGGCTGTGCCCGCAGCGCCCGGACCAGGCGGCAAAGAGCAGCAGGTTCACGTCCAGGCCGTGGCGGTCCTGAAGGGTGATGCAGGATTCGGCGACGCCGCTGCGCTCATAGGCGTTGAGCGAAAACTCCCAAAAGGGGTTTTCCGGCGCCGTCGCCATTACGACCCCACAGTCTCCGCGACCTTGCCGGCCGGGTCGCTTTCGCGCTCTTCCGGCAACTCGCCGAGATAGATGCCAAGGCCCTGAGCGGTGCGCACCAGCGGCCCTGCAATGTCGACGGCCTTGTAGCCGGCAATGGCATCGGTGATGGGAATGTCGACGACCTGACGGCCGCTCCAGGCGACCATGCGGTCGAAGCGCCCGGTGGCGATCAGGTCGACCGCGTAGACCCCGAAGACCGAAGCCATCAGGCGGTCATGGTCGGTCGGCGGGCCGCCGCGCTGCAGATGCCCCAGAACGGTGACGCGGGTTTCCGAGCCTGTCTCCTCGGCGATGCGTGCGGCCAGGTAGTGGCCGACACCGCCGTAGGTGGAAGAGCCGTCGCCCTGAACCTGGCGGACGGCCTCGCCCGTCTCGGTCTTCACCGCCTCGGCCACCACGACCAGCGCGAAGTTGCGGCCCCGCGCCTTCAGGCTTTCGATCTTGCGCCCGATTCCCTCCAGGCTGTAGCCGATCTCGGGGATCAAAATGACGTCGGCGCCGCCGGCGATGCCGGCGCCGATGGCGATATGGCCGGCATCGCGGCCCATGACCTCCAGCACCATGACCCGCGAGTGGCTGGCCGCCGTGGGCTGCAGCTGGTCGAGCGCATCGGTCGCAATCTTCACGGCGGTGGCATAGCCGATGGAGACCTCCGTGTGGCCGAGGTCGTTGTCGATGGTCTTCGGCAGGGTAATCAGATCGATGCCGCCCTGCTGTGCGAGGCGCCGCAGGATGTCCTGACTGCCGTCGCCGCCGATGCCGATGAGGGCATCGAGATCGAGATGGCGGTAGCCCTCGATCACCTCTTCGGAGCGGTCGATACGCCTGCCGTCGGCCATCGGAAAGTCGAAAGGATCGCCCTTGTTGGTGGTGCCGAGAATGGTCCCGCCGCGGCGCAGCAGGTTGCCATCGAAGATGCCAAGCTCCAGCACCTCTGCATCCACCGGCCGGGCCAGCAGCCCGGCGGTCCCGTTGTGGATACCCACCACCTGCCAGCCGTAGCCTTCTACCGCGCGGTGGACCACCGCGCGCAGCACCGCGTTCAGGCCGGCGCAATCGCCGCCACTGGTCAGGACTCCGATCCGCTTCTGCCTGCTCATTGCCTGCGTCCGATCCTCTCTTGCCCTTCAGCCATGCCGGGCGTTGCCGTGCCGGGGTTGCCGTCCAGAAAAGACTATAGCAGCTTGTGCCGCCCAGACCGCCGGAATCCAGCCAGCGCCGGCCGTTTGCCGGGACTCCCACAAAGCCGCCCGAAAGGCTATACTCGGGGCTCCCTCGCTTGCCTCAGATCGCCATGGATCAACCCGATTTCGAACAAATGCGCCGTAAGCTGGCGGAGCTCAAGTCCGAGCACCGCGATCTCGACGACATCATCACCCAGCTCTCGGAGAACCCGCCGTTCGACCAGCTGCAGATGCAGCGGCTGAAAAAGCGCAAGCTGTCGCTGAAGGATCAGATCCTGAAGCTGGAAGACGCCCTGCTGCCCGACATCATCGCCTGATCGGAAATAGGGCCCCGCCGGGAGAGGTCCCGAGGTACGGGACGCGGCGGCGCTAGGCCTGGCTGCGGCCGCGCTTGTTGGCGTACATCGCCCGGTCGGCCGCATCCAGAGCCTCATCCACCGGCTGTTCGGCACTCAGCGGATGAGCGCCAACGGCCACGGACAGCGGCAGGGTCGAGCCGTTCCACTCGACCTCTTCGGCGGCGATCACCTGGGCCAGGCTTTCCGCCTTGGCCTGGGCGGCCGCCACGTCGGACTGGGCCAGGATCACACCGAACTCGTCGCCGCCCAGACGCCCGACGACGTCGGATGCGCGGACGTTGCGCAGCAGGATCTCGGCGATCCGCCTCAGGGCTGCGTCGCCCGCGCCATGACCATGGCGGTCGTTGATCTGCTTCATCCCGTTGACATCGAAGTAGAGCACGCTGCCGGCCGCACCGTAGCGTTCGGCGAAGGCGGACATGCGGGTCAGCTCGCGGATGAAGGCGCGGCGGTTGAGAACCGGCGCCAGGGTATCCTGGTCGGCCAGCTCCTCCAGGTAGCCGACGCGCTGGCGCGCTTCCTCCAGTTCCTGGCGCAACTCGTAGACCTCGGCCATGAGCTGCTGAAGGGCCTGGCGCACCTTGGGCGTCAGTTCGGCCGCCGGAATGCCCATAACGCTCGCCACGTCCTCGGGCGCCGACACCGGCGCGCGGGCATTCGATTCGGCCTTGCGATAGGCGGTCTTGGCCTGCACGGCCGAAGCGCCGGAAACCGGGGCGGGAGCGCCTGTGTTACGGACCTTCATGCCACCTTCCAATACCATCCGCCATCCGCAAGCCTGCCGCCGGACCCGGGCTTCCCGGACCGGCTGAGGCCCCTTGCGGCGCTGCTGGCGACCCAATCTAGCACGAAGCTTAACCCTTGATAGTAAACGCTTCGTTCATAAACTCTCCGCCCCGGAAGGCCGGAAACGGACGCTTTCCGGGGCGGAGCCGATTGCTTGCCTCCCGGGCTGAGAGCCCAGATAATGCCGCCTTCCTCAGGCGCGCCGCCGGACCCTTTCGGTTTCTGGGCGGTCCCTGGGCGGTCCCTGGGCGGTTTCAGGGCGATTTCTGGGCGGGCCCTTGGCGGTCGACTTACGAAAAAACGGGGGACAGGCGAGAGAATGAACGGGGGCTCGGGAACCGGGGGCCCGGCGGAGGTCGGGATCATTATGGGCAGTCAGTCGGACTGGCCGACCATGAAACACGCGGCGGCGGTGCTGGACGACCTCGGCATCGCCCACGAGTGCCGGATCGTCTCCGCCCACCGCACGCCAAAGCGCCTCTACGACTATGCCGCCACTGCGCGGGACCGGGGTCTCAAGGTGATCATCGCGGGCGCCGGCGGGGCCGCGCACCTGCCCGGGATGACAGCGGCCATGACCCCCCTGCCGGTTTTCGGCGTACCCATCGAAAGCCGGGCCCTCAGCGGCAAGGACTCCCTGCTGTCGATCGTGCAGATGCCTGGCGGCGTTCCGGTGGGGACCCTGGCCATCGGGCGGGCCGGGGCAACCAACGCCGCGCTCCTCGCCGCCGCCGTGCTGGCGCTCTCCAACGCCGGGCTGGCCCGCGCGCTGGACGACTGGCGGAGCCGGCAGACCGCCTCTGTTGCAGAGGAACCGGTGGACGAAACGTGAGCGTGAACGACCCCGACCTGGCGAAACCCGCCGCGCCGGAAGAGGCCGCAACGACCCCGCGGCCCGACCCCTCGCAGCCGCTGCCCCCCGGCAGCCGCATCGGCATCCTCGGCAGCGGACAGCTCGGCCGCATGGCCGCCCTGGCTGCGGCGCGTCTGGGTTACCGCTGCCACGCTTTCGGCCCGGAGGCGAATGCGCCGGCCAATCAGGTCTGCGATGCTGCCACGGTGGCGGCCTACGACGATGTCGAGGCGCTGAAGCGCTTTGCCGGTGCCGTTGACGTGGTGACCTTCGAGTTCGAGAACATCCCGCTTTCCACCGTCGAGGTGCTGGAGGCTCTGGTGCCCTTGCGCCCAGGCGCAAAGGTGCTCTCCATCTGTCAGCACCGGCTGCGCGAAAAGGACTTCTGCCGCAGCGTATCGGTGCCCACCGCCGACTACCGTCCGGCGCACGACGCGGACGGGCTTGTGGAAGCCGTCGCCGCCATCGGCCGGCCCTGCATCCTGAAGTCGGCGGAGCTGGGCTACGACGGCAAGGGCCAGGTGCGCATCGACGCCGACAGCGACCTGGAGGCAGCCTGGGCAGCCATGCGCGGCCACGCCGCGGAGGCCGTGGGGATCGTCGAAGCGGTGGTCGAGTTCCGCATGGAAATCTCTGTCATCGTCGCGCGTGGCAGCGACGGTGCCATGCGCACCTATGTCCCGGTGGAGAACCGCCACCGCAACCACATCCTCGACGAGACCATTGTGCCGGCCAACCTGAGTCAGGACCTGTCGGACAAGGCCGAGGCCATCGCCCGCCACCTGGCCCAGGAAATGGGTCTGGTCGGGCTGCTGGCGGTGGAGATGTTCGTCACCCACGACGGCAAGGTGCTGGTCAACGAGATGGCGCCGCGGCCGCACAACTCCGGCCACTGGAGCCTGGATGCCTGCGTCACCTCGCAGTTCGAACAGTTTATCCGGGCCGTTGCCGGGCTGCCTTTGGGCGCCACCGAACGGCTCTGCGACGCGGTGATGAAGAACCTGCTGGGCGACGAAGTCGACGACTGGCGGAAGATCCTGAGCGACCCCGGCAGTAAGCTGCACCTCTACGGCAAGGCCTCCGCCCGGCCCGGCCGCAAGATGGGCCATGTCACGCGCCTGATCCGCCGCTAGCGCGGGCCAGTCGGGCGTGGATCAGTCGGGCGCATCGAAGGCAAGGGCATCCGGTCTGTAGTTGAAGGCTTCAAGCCGCGCCTCGGCGCTGCCGTTCAACGGTCCGAGCCGCAGAACCGTGAGGCTTGCCGGGCTGACCGGAACGACACGCCCGGGGCTGAGTCCCAGGAGGCCTTCCAGCAGGGCGCGGATGACGCCGCCATGGGCGACCATCAAGGCGCGCTCCAAAGCGCCGCTGCGCAGCCCGGCCACGACACCGTTGGTGCGCTGCTTGAAAGTCTGCCAGCTCTCGCCGCCCGGCGGCGTATAGATGCCGCTGCGCCAACCCTGGAAGGCCTGGGCGTTCTCCGTCATCAGGTCGTCGATGTTCTGCCCGGTCCAGCGGCCGACATTGATCTCCCGCAGCGCGGGGACCGGCTCATGCTCGGCGTAACCCAGCAGCTCGGCCGTCTCCCGGGTGCGGGTCAGGTCGGAGACCAGCACCCTTTCCGGCTGGAAGCGCTGGACCGTGGCGGAAAGCGCGCGCGCCTGATCGCGCCCGCGCTCCGACAGGCCGACATCGGCCTGGCCTTGCAGCAGGCGCTGCGCGTTCCATTCCGATTCACCGTGCCGCACGAGAAAGAGGCGCATCACAAGGCCCACCCCCGGACGGAGCGATCTTCCGGGTGATCTGCTGGGTGGTCTTGTGCGAGGCGTTCCCCGCTTTGCGCGAAGACCGCCGCCGGCTCCCCGGGAACACGGAAGTGGACGGTATCCCCGGGCAACAGCCGCGGCGGACTGTCGACGACGGCGGTCAGGCGCGTCTCGCCGAGGGTGCCGGTCACCATGTAGCGCCCGGCGATGGGGCTCGCTTCGGCAAACTCCAGCGCCAGGGTCTCGCCGTTGGCCGCCTCTGCGAGCTTCAGATCCTCGGCGCGGTACATGAAGCTCACCGGCCGGTCCACAGTCCTGCGCGTGGGCAGCCTGCAGCCCGCGAAACGCGCGCCGCCGTCATCGGGCTCCACGGCGATCAGGTTGTTTGGCGGCGTGCCCAGGAAGGTGGCGACAAAGGCGGTGGCGGGCTCGGCCACCAGGGTCTCCGGACTGCCGAACTGCTCCACCAGGCCGTGGTTCATCACGGCCACATGGCTGGCCATGGTCATCGCCTCGACCTGATCGTGGGTCACGTAGACCGAGGTGGCGCCGGTGGCCCTGTGAATCTTCAGAAGCTCAGACCGCATTTCCACCCGCAGCTTGGCATCCAGGTTCGACAGCGGTTCGTCGAACAGCAGAATGCCCGGCTGCGGTGCGATCATGCGGGCAATGGCGACACGCTGCTGCTGGCCGCCGGAGATCTCGTTCGGAAAGCGCTCGGCCAGATCGCCGATGGCCAGGAGGTCCAGAACCTGCTGCACACGGTCGCGGCGCTGCTCGGTGCCCCACTTGGCGACCTTGAGGGGCCAGTCGACGTTGCCGGCAACCGTCATGTGGGGCCACAGTGCATAGGACTGAAACACCAGACCGGCGTTGCGCTTGGCGGCCTCCACGGTCCAGTGGCGCTCGCCGTCGGAGACCAGCGCTCCGTCGAAGGCGATGGTGCCGCCGCTGGGCGTCTCCAGGCCGGCCAGCATGCGCAGCATGGTGGACTTGCCGCAGCCCGAGGGCCCGACAAGCACGAGAAAGGCCCCCTGTGGGACGTCCAGACTGACGCCGCGCACGGCCTCGACGTCGCCGAAGTGTTTCACGAGATTTGAGATTCGGATCATGGTCTTCAGATCGCTTCTTCAGTTCTTCAGCCAGGGTTGCGACTTCGCCTGCAACTTGTTGGCCAGCAGGGAGACGGCAACCGAGATCCCCAGGATGACCACCGCGACAGCGTTGGCGAACTGGGCAAAGCCCTCGGAAGCGTAGCGGTAGGCCACCACGCTCAGCACCGGCATGGTCGGCGTGAACAACAGCACGACCAGCGAGAGGTCGCGCACGATCTTCACGAAGACCAAGAGCGCGCCGGCGCTCAGCCCGCGGATCGACAGCGGAATGGTGATGGCCGAAAGGCGCCTCAGGAAGCCCGCCCCTGTAAGGCGCGCGCTCTCCTCAAGGTCGCCGCTGACCTGCTGGATCACCGCCCGGCCGGTCTGGACCGCAAAGGGCAGCAGAAAGGCCGTCGCCGCCAGGACCAGCAGGGCAAAGGTGCCGTAGAGCGCGGGAAAAGGCCCGATCGGCGCGCCGTAGAGGGCAATGTAAGCGGCCCCGAAGGCGATGCCGGGAATGAACAGCGGCAGGAAGCAGAGCTGACTGACGGTGGTGGGGATCACGCCGCGCTTGGCGCGCACCAGACTGTAGGACACCAGCAGGCCCAGGACCGTGCCCACGGCGGCCACGGTGAAGCCGAGGCCGAGCGTGATGGTCAGGGCCGACAGGATGTCCGGATTGTAGGCGATGCCCGCCAGGCCCTGCGCGATGGAGGGCGTCGACTGGCCGATCCAGTAGTGCAGCGTCCAGTTCGAAAACAGGGCCGAGGACGAGGGCGCGAAGCTGGACGCGATGAGCACGAAGATCGGCACGATGGTGGCAAAGACGGAGATGCCGATCGCCGCTGCGCAGAGCGGCCAGCGCAGTCCGCCGAGGTCGAAGCGCTTGGCGCGCCCGCCCTTGCCGGTGATGGTCGCATACGACCGCCGCCCGGTTATCAGCCGGTTGCCGAGCCAGAGAAAGAAGGCCGAGATCAGCACCAGAAGGATGGCGATCACGTAGCCGCGCGCGGTCTGGCCCACCTCCATCATGCCGAAGATGCGGGTCGAGAGCGTCTGCATGCGCACCGGCAGGCCGAGCAGCGCCGGCACCGCGAAGTTGGAAACGCCGCCGGCAAAGGCCAGCGAACCGCCGGCGATCACCGCCGGCAGGGTGACGGGCAGGATGATGCCGAAGAAGACCGTGCGCCGCTTGGCACCGGCCATCTGCGCCGCCTCGACAAGATCGGAGTTCACGGTTGCCAAAGCCGCTGCGATCACGGTGAAGGTCAGCGAATAGTAGTGCGTGATCAGCACAATGAGCGAAGGCACCATGCCCCAGGCAAGCCAGTCGGGAATGTCGAGGCCAAGGCCCTGGAGAAAGCCGATCTGCCCGCCCAGCCGCTCGTTGCGGAACAGCACGCTCCAGGCCATGGCGGCCGCAAAACTGGGGATCATGAACGGCAGGGTCGAAAGGACGGCGATGGTGCGCCGGAACGGCACATCGGTCATCACCACCAGCCAGGCCAGGAAGCCGCCGATGAGCACGCAGCCCCCGGCCACCGCGGCGCCGATGATCATGGTGTTGGTCAGCGGCTTGTAGAACAGGTTCGGCGAGAGGCGGCTGGAGAGAACGTCGCGCCAGGCCCCCAGGGTCTCCGGCGCCAGGGTGACGAGCGTGATCTTCAGCAGCGGAGCGGCGATCAGGATTGCCACCACCGCCAGTACAAAAAGCGAAAGACTGCGGCCCGGGGCGGCGAAAAACCGCCGCCCCGAGGCGCTGAGGGCAAGCTCTGACACGGAGGTCTTGCCGGCTACTGCAGCGTCAGAACCAGATCGGCGACCTCTGCGCGGATCGTCGCGGTCTTTTCCGGGTTCACGCGCCACGCGGCAAACTCCGACAGCGGAACGGCATCGGGATGCGGCACGATATCGGTCCGCGTGGCGTAGTCGCCCGGCACGTAGAACGGCTTGAAGCCGGCACCGCCCGTTTCCGATTCATCGCCCATGAGGAAGTCGATGACAAGGCGGGCGGCTGCCGGGTTCTTGGCGCCCTCGGCGATGCCCAGCACCGCCGGAAAGACGATACCCGGCGACGGTTCGACGGAGTTGGCAAGCTGCAGGGCCCAGCCCTCCTCCGCGTTGTCGCGGCGGTCCGAATAGCTGGTAAACCCTATCGGCGGATTGCTCTGCCCCAGCTTGCCCACCGCGGCATTCACATCGTCGGTGGAGCCCACCAGGATGACGTCATTGGCGAAGAGATCGGCGATGAACTGCTCGCCGGCGTTGTTGACGCCGGAGGCCAGCGCGATCTTCTTGCCGAACTGCGCCTCATAGGCGGCGGCCATGGCGTCGGACTGCAGGACGATCTCGGTCATCAGATCCAGATAGTCGCCGCGCTGCAGCGGGTCGACCATCACCACGCGGCCCTTCCAGGGTGCCGTGGTCAGCTCCCAGAGATTGCTCACCGGCGGCCCGTCCGGATGGGTCTCCTCATTGTACATCAGCACCTTGGTGGAGAGGCGCTGGGCCAGGAGCGGATTCTTGAACTCGGCGGGCACGCGGTCGGCCACCCGCGGCGGCACGTAAGGACCGATGATGCCGGCGCCCAGCAGCTTGTCGAAGACCACCGGCGCATCGGAAATGTAGACGACATCGGCATTGGCAACGCCGGCCTGATGCTCCGCCTGCAGACGCGTGATCTGCTCGGTGGAGGAGATATCGTAACCGACGAGGTCGATCTCCGGATAGGCCTCCTCAAAGGCCGCTTCGACCTTCTTGATCCGACTGGTGAAGGAATAGACGACCACCTGGCCCTCGGCCTTGGCGGCGTCGAGAAGTTCCTCCGGCGACTTCTTGTCCATATCGGCGGCCAGCGCCGACACCGTCAGCGCGGGCAAGGCCAGCGCGCCCAAGGCAACAACTGCTACTGACTGCAAAAGACTCTTCATGGTCTCGTCTCCCCGTTTGTCGAGGCCGGGCCCGATGACCCGCCCTCAAGGCTCAAAGCGTTTGATCAGGTCTCCCAAGGTCTCCAGGACGCGCAGCGAGCGCTCCTCGTTGCGCCGCGCAAGCTGCAACACCAGGGCGTTGCAGATGGTCATCGGCACGAGCAGGGTCTGAAAACCTTCGCGGCGCCCGCTGCGCGGGGCCGACACAAGGTGGTCTGCCGGCGGGTTCAGGGTCGGGCCGATGGTGCCGGAGACGGCGATCGTGGCCGCGCCGAGGGCCTTGGCCCGTTCGATGACCGCGGCGTAGTGGCGCGGCTGGCGCCGGAACGCGAAAGCGATCACCGCGTCTTCGGCCGTCATCTCGACAAGCTGTTCGGCGAGGTCGCGGCCGTCGCCGCGCAGGCGCACGACGCTGATGCCGAAGCGGCGGAAGCGCCGCTCCATCATCACCGCCAGGGTTTCGGCATTGCCGCGCGCGAAGAGAAAGACCTTGCGGGCCCGGTGCAGCACATCGGCGATCTCGGCGATGCGCTCGACCGAGAGATACTTCGGCAGATCCTCGAGCGCCTCGACCTCCTGCGCCACCAGGCCGGCGATCAGGTCAGAGCCGCGCGTTTCCTCCAGCGTCGTGCGGACGCGCAGCGCCGGATCACTGCGGACGATGAACTCGTCACGCAGCGCATCGCGAAAACCGGCGTAGCTCTGGAACCCCAGCTTACGGGCGAGGCGCGAGGCGGTGGCCTCGTGAACGCCGATGGACTGGGCAAGCTCGGAGGCCGTGCCCAGCGCCGCCGCGCGCGGCTTGGCGACGATCTCCTGCACCATTTTGCGCTCGGCCGGCGTCAGCCGCTCAGCCGCGTCCTTGATCCGCAGCACGATGGACATGCCCGGCTTTCCTCCCGACCCCGTTTCACCGGAGGTTGACTGTAAGCCAAATCGTTTACCCGACACTTAGCTTATGCACGCAACATTGCAGAATTAAGTCAGTTTTGCAAAGTTTCTTGCAAATCATGCCCGGACTGCGCCCTAGCGGCATGCCACAGCCGTCCGCGAGCACGCCACGGCAGCGCCAAGCGGAAAAGCTTCGCAGGAAGAGTACTTTTGATTTCAGAGAGCTAGAACGTCATCCCTTGCCGGGGCAGCAGCGCCCGCCGGGACGAAACCGCGTCAGGCCCGCGCGCCCCGCCGCGGTCCGCGGCGCCGGCGGGAAAACGGCATGCGCGGGCTGCCGAGCCCCGGCCCGGCCGTCAGGTTGGCCATCACGCGGTCCGGGAAGCTCATTGCCGCCCCGACGCCCTTGCCCAGGCGGCCCGCCACCTTGAGCACCTCGGAGATGCGCCGATCGAGGAAGCTCCAGGTCCCGGCATAGTCTTCCGACTTGTCATTGAGCCAATAGAGCAGGGTGGAGGAATAGACCCCCGCCAGCAGGGCACGCTTGGTATAGAAGTTGTAGTCGGTCGCCGTATCGCCGGCGGCATACCAGATGGCATCGACGGTCCGGTAAAGGCAGCGCAGGCCGAGGGCCGCGTTCTGAGGCAGGGCGAGAAAGGCCAGGGCGCGCCGCGCCGCCTCGCGATGGGCGGCGATCGCCTCCAGCCGCAGGCGCACCCCCGCCGCAACCTTCTCGCGCACCTTCATCGACGCCAGATCGAGCCGCTCCAGCTCGGCCAGCATGCGGCGGTCCGCCTCGTCGCTGAAGGTCCGCACCAGCTCCGCCGGGCCACCCGGAAACAGGCGCCGGGCCTCCGCCGCCCCGATTCCGCAGTCCCGCGCCGCCGAATCGAGGGCGACCCAGGTCCAGCCGTCGAAGGGCACGTGGCGCAGCGCAGCGTCCAGCAGAGCGTGCCTTTGCTTCTCCTCAGTCATGGGCTTCAGTCATGGGGCTTCCAGGACCTCGCTGTTGCTCGGGGTTTCCTGCTGGGTTTCCTGCGCGGCCTCCGGCAGGACAGCCGCAGCGTGGCGAAGCGCTTCTTCCGCAAAGGACAGCAGCGACAAGTCTGTCATGCGCTGGGGATAGAGAACACCGTCCAAATGGTCGCATTCGTGCAGCACCACCCTGGCGTGGAAACCGGCGGCCTCCCGTTCCAGGCGCTCGCCCTCCAGAGTCAGGCCGCGATGGCGTATCCGCCTGGGACGCGGCACCTGACCCACCAGGCCGGGCACCGAGAGGCAGGCCTCCGGACCCAGCGAGAGCGCCGGATCGAGGACCTCGATCTCCGGATTGATCAGGATCGTCAGCGGCACCGCCCGCCCGGCCCCGGCGCCGTTTCGGGCGGCCTCGGAGACCGAGTCGTCGGCGCCCTTGTCATCGAAGCCGGCCGCATCTTCCGCCGCCGCACGGCCCGTGGCGACGAAGAACACCACCACCCGGAGGGGTACGTGCACCTGGGGCGCGGCAAGGCCGGTGCCGCCGGCGTCCTCCATGGTTTCCAGCATGTCACGCACCAAGCGGTGGATCTCCGGGGCCCTGGGGTCGGCGACCGGCTCCGCCGTGCGGCGCAGGATCGGGTGGCCCATACGGGCGATCTTGAGGATGGCCATAGCGACAATATGGCGGCGCGGCGGGGTGGGGTAAAGGCGGGCGGAGCGCTTCAAGTCCCCCAACCGCGGTGGCCGTCAGCCGAGGCTGAAACACCGCGAAAGGTCCCGAAAATCCGCCGAAAACAGCGCGAATTCCGGCGAAAAAGCCCTTCCTTTTCCGGCCGCCCTATGATACCTAACCGCCAATCCTCGCTGCAGTGGTGCCGCGAGAACGGTTTTTTTACCTCATCATCAAGGAATTTCGGCCCAAAGGTTCGCCGGGGTGCGGGCGTTTCGCGGCCTCAGAAAGGAGCACTGAGCGTCTGTGCAAGTTCAGGTTCGAGACAACAACGTCGATCAAGCCCTGCGCGCGCTGAAGAAGAAGCTGCAGCGCGAGGGTGTCTTCCGGGAGATGAAACTCCGCCGCAACTTCGAAAAGCCGTCGGCCCGCAAGAAGCGCGAACGTGCCGAGGCCGTGCGCCGCTACCGCAAGCTGCTGCGCAAGCGCATGGAGCGCGAAGGCTTCTAGGGGGCGGCCGCCCTTCGGAAGTCCTTGCCGCACCAGCGGCAAGACACCGGAAAGGCCATGCCGGCCCTCCTGCCCGCAGCCGTTTGAGCTGAGAGGCCGGACCATCCGGCACATGGTCCCTGACGGGCCTCCACCGACGGAGGCCATCAAGAAGAGCGGGCGTTCAGCCCGCTTTTTCATTTTCAGTTGGGGAACTCCCCCCGCACCTGCCCCTTGGGCAGCGCACGCCCGAGCGGGCCGCCGGCGATCTTTCGCCCGCGTTCAGGCGGCGCTGGCGCCGGACACCCCGTTTCGGGATCCGCCGCTTCGGGATTCGCCGCTTCGGGATTCGCCGCTTCGGGGCGCCCTTCCGCCAGATGGCCCATCCTCGGAGGTACCGGTGGAGATCAGCTTGGCCATGTGGACGGACAGCAGCGGCTGCACCTCTGGCGCGGCAAAGGCAATGCGCCCCACCTCCTCATAGCCCAAGGCGCAGTAGAGCGGCACGCCGGTCAGCGTGGCCCAGAGCTCCAGGATGCGGCAACCGGCCATGACCGCCTGTTCCTCGGAAAGCTGCACCAAACGGGTCGCCAGGCCGCGGCGGGTATGCTGCGGGTGGACGAAGATCGACCGGATCTTGGCGGAGTTGGGCGACAGGCCCATGCCCTGGCCCATGCCCTGGCCCATGCCCTGGTCCATGCCGTGGCCGCTGCCCGGGCCATTGCCGGCGTCCTCCACCCCCTTGTCGAACTGCGGCGTCCGCAGGGACCAGCCGCCGCTAGCGACGATGCGCCCCTCCTCTTCAGCGACGAAGTAGGTTTCGTCGTCGATCAGGGAGGGATCGTAGGTGCCGAGATGGGAAATGAAGGCCTCGATCTGCTCGGCCGTGTAGTCCCGGGTATTGAGGGCTTGGACGGAGAGGAAATGCATGGCCTCGATGGCCGGCATGTCTTCCCGCCGCGCCAGGCGGATGCGCGCTGTCGAGCGTGTCATCTGGGCTCCCTTGCAGGCAGCGCGGCGCCTGGTTGGAATGCCCAGGTCAGCGGAGCAAGCCAGCGGATGTGGATCAGCCGACGACCGGGGCGTTGCGCGTGCGATGCAAGAAAGGGGGTCTCGCAGAGCCTGAGCCACGTTCCTACGACGGAGTCGCCGCATGAACCGCCGCGGGAGCGTGAGACCCAACGGGGGCCCCGTTCTCAGCACCGCACGCAGGTAAGACTCTGGCAGGGCTATGTTTCAAAGCGTTTTCGGGGGAACGCGGAAATTGTATTGATTGTTTCTGTGCCCGTGAACCCGACCCCTTGGAGCGGAAACAACAGCTTGCGGGACCGCCCCAGCGGCACTGCCGGGCCGATCCCACCAAAACCGGGCCCAAAACAGGGCCAAAAACCGAAGCGACTTCAGGCCACCAGCACCTGCTGCATCCGCTGCAGGGCGGAAGCGCGCTCGCTGTCGCTGCCGTTGTCGGCGAAAAGCTCGGCGGCCCGCCGGTAGTCCTCCGCCGCGGCCAGCACCTCGCCCAGGCGGGCCAGGCAGTCACCGCGGCCCATGTAGGCCCAGGGCTCGGTCGGGTTCAGGGCAATGTCCTTCTCGAAATCCCGCAGCGCTGCGTCCAGGCAGCCCTGGCGCAAATGAAAACGGCCGCGCAGGTGGCTGGCCCGCGGGTGGGTGTCGTCCAGCTCCACCGCCCGGTCCAGGTCGGCCTGGGCGCCGGGGATATCGCGCAGCCGCTCGCGCCAGCGGGCCCGCTCCAGCAGCGCCGACACGCAGCCCGGCGAAACCCGCAACGCCTGATCGCAGTCGGCGACGGCCTTGGAGAAGTTCTTCAGGGCACCAAAGCACTGCGCCCGCTCGATGTAGAGGGGCGCTTTGCCGTCGTGCCCGGCCAGCGCCGCATTGAGGTCGAGCACCGCAAGGCGGATTTCGCCCAGGCGGCTGTAGCACTGGCCGCGGCGCCCGTGCGCCTGGCTGGAGCCCGGTTCGAACTCCAGCTCGCGGGTGTAGTCCTCGATCGCGCCGTGATAGTCGGCCTGGCGCTGACGCAGCCGCGCCCGGTTGGCAAAGCCCGGCGCAAAGGTCGGGTCCAGTACGATCGACCGGTCGTAATCCGCCAGGGCGTCGTCCAGCTTGCCCTGCGCTTCGCGGGCCACGCCGCGGCGGTTGAAGATGGTCGCCTCTTCCGGCGCCAGGGCCGCGGCGCGGGTCAGGTCGGCTTCGGCCTCTTCGTGACGCTTTACGCGGCTGAGCGCGGCGGCGCGATGAAACAGGGTCACCACCTGCTCGCCGGCGAGGTCGATCGACCTGGTGAAATCGGTCACCGCCCTCAGATAGTCGTGGCGGTCAAGATGGCAGAGGCCGCGGTTCGAGTAAGCCGCGGCGAAGCTGGCATCGTGGCGGATCGCGGCGTCGAAATCGCAGAGCGCACCGGTCAGGTCGCCCTTCTCGCGCCGCACCATGCCCTTGCCGTTGTGGGCCACCGCCCAGCCGGCGCCATGGATCCCGGCCTGCTCGAAGTCGTCGATGGCCAGGTAGGTGTAGCCGAGATGGCGGTAGCTGTAGGCACGCTCGAGGTAGTACTGGCCATTGCGCGGGTCACAGGCCAGCGCGGCCGAAAACTCGACCACGGCGCCCTGATGGTCGCCGGACTCAGCCCGCGCGAGGCCGCGCCCAAAGCAGCCCTCCGCGTCTTCGTGGACTGTCCGCTCCGGCTCCCGCTGCGCCTCGAGGGAGCCAAGCTCTGGAGACAGTTGGCGATCCTTGATGACCGCATCGCGTGGGGCGCCGACGCCCTGTGCCGCAGCCGCATCAGCGGGGTAGCGGGTGCGGTCGTTGGAGGGCCGCAGGCCTTCGCCATCCAGGAACGTGAAGGCCTCCAGGCCGATCAGGCGGCGCGAACGGCCGTCGAGCGGCAGATCAGCCGGAAAAAGATCGCAGGGAAAGTGTGCAGAAAGCCGCAGACTACAGTCGTTGTTGCCGTCCGTGTCGGCTCCGTTGCGCTGGCCAGCCATTGTTCTCCCCTTACTGGACGTTGCTGCTCGCACCATGCAGAGGGGCGGCCATCCCCACTGTGGGGAATGTCACAAGAAGAGACAGACTCGGCGATTCGGGAGTAATCCGGGCGGCCCGCTGCGCCCGAATGCGCGTATCAGTCGTAGCCGAACAGCCAGTGCGTGCGGCCTTCGGAGAGATTGCGGACCGAGTGGCGGGCATGCCTGGGAATAAAGGCCTCGTCCCCGGGCTCGACGACAAAGCGCTCCTGTTCGACGATCAGCTCCAGCCGCCCCTCGACCACGGTCACCAGTTCGTTGGTCTCGTGCACGAAGTCGTTCCAGGCCTGGCCGGGGGGATCGTCGAAGCTGTGGCAGGAATAGCCACGGGCCCGCCAGGCCGCCGCGACGGCGGCTGGGTCCGGCGGCGCCGCGAAACGCCGCCGGGCCACGGTTGCGGGTGCGGTCTTCGTCATGCCGCAAACGTCGGCCAGGCCGCCGCCCGCCGCAAGTGAAAAGGGGCGGCCCGAAGGCCGCCCCCAAATCAGTCCGCTCAGGCAGTGCCGGCGTCAGGTGCCGATCTCACCACCGTCGTCCTTGCGGATGACCACGACCGAGGGCCGCGGCGGCATGCCTTCGGTGAAGTCGGGCCAGCGGGTGGCCGGGTCTTCGAAGGTCGAGTTGCGCTCGAAGCCGGGATAGGCCTTGGTCCCGTCCGTGGCTGGGTGCTGGATCGCCAGGAAGAGGGACGTGGTGTCCGGCGTGAACTTCGGCCCGCAGAGCTCCGCACCAACGGGGGTGCGGAAGAACATCTTGCTGTAGCCGCGCATGTCGCCTTCGGTCTCCAGGCCCCAGAGGCCGTCGGCGGTGCCGGTCTTGGACCAGCCGGAGCCCTGATCGGTCGAGATCCAGAGCCGGCCGCCCGCATCGACGGCGCAGTTGTCCGGCGAGCCGAACCAGCCGTTCTCCGAAGTCGCCGGATGGTACTTGGCGCCCGCTTCCGGATCGTTCGGGTTGCCGGCGATCACCAGCAGGTCCCAGGTGTAGCGCAGCGCGTCGTGATCGCCGTTGGGCGGCGTCATCTCGAGCACCTGGCCGAAGTCGTTGGGCCCACGCGGGTTGGGGCCGTCGACTGCATCGGCCTTGCGCCTGGAGTTGTTGGTGAGCATCACGTAGACCTTGTTGGTCGTGGCGCTGGGCTCCACGTCCTCCGGGCGGTCCATCGGGGTGGCGCCCAGAAGGTCGGCGGCGATGCGCGCTTCGATGACCACGTCGGCCTGGCTGTTGAAGCCATTCTCCGCCGTCAGCGGGCCCTGACCGTGGATCAGCGGCAGCCAGTCGGCGGTGCCGTCCTCGTTGAAGCGGGCCACGAAGAGGGTGCCGCTGTCGAGGATGTCCATGTTGGCTTCGCGGTTGTCCGGATCGTAGCGCCGCTCCGACACGAACTTGTAGAGGTAGTCGAAGCGCTGGTCGTCACCCATGTAGACGACGACCCGACCGTCGTTGTTGATGATCGATTCCGCGCCCTCGTGCTTGAAGCGGCCCATGGCGGTGCGCTTCTTCGGCGTCGAGGTGGGATCGAGGATATCGACCTCGACCACCCAGCCGAAGCGGTTGGGCTCGTTCGGCTCGGCATTGATGTCGAAGCGCTTGTGGAACTTGGACCAGGCATACCAGCCGCCCGGCACGCCGTAGCGCTTGTAGTTGCGTTCTTCCGGGTGGCCGTCGACGTTGCCGCCGAAGTAGCCGTGGAAGTTCTCCTCGGCCATCAGATAGGTGCCCCAGGGCGTGATGCCGCCGGCGCAGTTGTTGATGGTGCCGATGCAGCGGGTGCCGCTCTGGTCGACCGAGGTCTTCAGGCGGTCGCTGCCGGCCGCCGGCCCGGTCAGCTCCATGTAGGTGCCGTTGGCGGTGATGCGGCGGTTGTACTCGCCGTCGGTGACGACCGCCCAGTTGCCGCCTTCGCGCTTGACCTCGATCACGGTGCCGCCGTGGGCGGCCATCTCGATGTTGACCAGCTCTTCGGTCATGTCCGGGAAGCCCGTGCGGTCCTGGCGGCCGATGCCCGGGAACATGACCTCTTCGCTGGTGTACTCGTGGTTCACGCAGAGCAGGCCGTGGTCGGGATTGTCGGAGCCGTAAGGCAGCCCGACGTAGCCCAGGTAGTCGTTGTTGTAGCCGAACTGCTTGGCCTGGGCCTCTGCCGTCTGGTTCGCGGGATCGAACTCCGGCGAGTCGGCAAAGACCGGGTCGCCCCAGCGGATCAGGACCTGCGCACTGTGGCCCTCGGCGACATGGTGGGTCTCATCCACGCCGTGCTCGATCTCCGTCCAGACGTAGCGGCCGGCGGCGGCCTCAGCCGACTTGGCGCCACCGAAGGCCCCCAGGGTGCTGCCCAGCGCCGTCGTCGCGGCGAGCCCCAGGGCGCCGCGCATGACGTCGCGGCGGCCATAGCGCCGCGCGGCGACCTTGCCGAAAGTCTTGGTCAGTCTGGTGTTCGTAGGAATATCTTCGGAAGCCTCAAAGGCGGCTCCCTTTGAAGCAAATCCGTCGCTTTTTTTCATTGTAGGTGCCTCTCCTAGATGCGGGGGTGACACCGCTTTCGCGGCATTTTTTGGCTGTCTGGTGGCGGGACCCTACAGCAGGTTGATGCTGGACCCATGACAATTCGATTACAAGTCCATGACAGCCAAATTCCGCCTGCCGGCACCTCCGGCCGGCGGCGGCACTCAACGAAAAATCCCGTGTTTTCAATGGCTAGGCGCGGCTCTGCAACCCGAAGAAAACATTCTTCGTAGATCTGCAATGTGAACAATCGAAACCAATTTCCGCTGCCGTCCACATGCGACTGAAACAATCGGATTGCAGGCTCGGCCAGGCCGGAAACAGCCCCCCGGCCGCGCCAAGTCGGGACTTGCGCGGGATGGGCTGTGCGGGCCACTCTATCGACTGGTTCAGACAGATTGCCGTCATGTCCAATCCCTTGCGTCCGACCGACCGACTCGAGGCGTCCCTGGAGGCTTTCCAGGAGCCTGTGGCCCTGGCCACCGTGGCCAACGACGGCGCCGAGTCGACCCTGGTCAGCGCCAACAAGGCCTTCGTGCGCGCCAGCGGATGGAGCTCCCAGGAGCTGCAGGGCCGCCGCCTTTCCGACTGCGATGCAGCGCTGATCGACCTGCGGCCGCTGTTCGACCGCAACGGCCAGCGCCGCCATTGGCTGGTGATCCACCACGTGGCGGAAAAGAAGGACAGTGCCGGCAAGCAGAGCATTCCCGAAGAGACAGCGGCGGCAAAGACCACAGGGGAAACGACCCCAGGGGAAAAGACCACAGGGGAAAACACCACGGGGGGCGACGACGGGTTCAGGGCGCTGGTGGAAAGCATCCCCAACGGTGTCCTGGTGCACCGCAACTTCCGCCCGCTCTACGCCAACCGTGCCTGTGCGCAGCGCATCGGCTTCGACAGCGGTGCCGAGCTGGTGGCCGAGCCCACCTTGCTGCCCTTCCTGCCCATCGAGATGCACAACCGGGCGGTCCGCCGCCACCGGCGGATCCTGGACGGCGGCGACCCCGGCCCGGCCCACGTGCTGCGCTGTCTCACACGCTCGGGCGAGCCGTTCTGGATGGAAGCCACGGAGGAGCGCATTCTCTGGCAGGGCGAGCCGGCGGTCCTGGTCTCGCTCAGCGACGTGACGGATCAGGTCCAGATGCGCCGCACCGAGCTGATGCTGCGCGAGGCGGTGGACAATCTCTCCGACAGCTTCGTGCTCTACGACTCCGACCTTCGGATCCTGCTCAGCAACCGCCGCTTCCACGAGCTCTTTCCCTTCCTGCCGGCGCAAAGCGAAATCGTCGGCAAGCCGATGCAGGAGCTGGTGGAGGCCAGCGTCGCCAACAACGTGGTGACCGATCCGCGGGTCTGGCGCGACCGCGAGCAGTTCATCGCCGACTTCATCGCCGACCGCCGGACCAACGAGATCAGCATCAGCGAAGACGCCTGGCCGGACGGCCGCTGGGATTTGGTGAAGGAACAGCACACCCGCTCCGGCGGCTTCGTCAGCGTGCGCACCGACATTACCGAGCGCAAGCGCGCCGAATTCGCCCTGCGCGACCAGGAGAGCCGCCTGGAGCAGGCCCTGGCCGAGCGCTCGGCGCAGCTCAAGGGCATCCTCGCCAATATCGCCCAGGGGGTGACCGTCACAGCGCCCGACATGCGGGTGCTGCTGGTGAACCAGGGCTTCCTCGACATCTTCGAGATCCCCGAAGAGCTGGGGCGCCCGGGGGTCCATGCCTCCGAACTGGTGCGCCAGGGCCTGCGCAACGGCAACTATCCGCGCGCCGAGGTGGAGGCCGCGGGCGGCGAGGAGCCCTTTGTCGAGCAGCGCCTCGCCAGCATGGCCCGGGTCACCCGCAGCGTCGACCAGCGCACCCTGGCCGACGGCCGGGTCATCGAGATCCGCCAGCAGCGCCTGCCGGACGGCTGTGTCGTTTCCACCTACAACAATATCACCGACCGGGTGCGCACCGAGCGCGAGCTGCAGCGTCAGCGCGAGAAGATCTATCAGAACGAAAAGCTGACCGCCCTGGGCGGGCTGCTGGCCGGCGTGTCCCACGAGCTGAACAACCCGCTTTCGGTGGTGATCGGCCAGGCGGCGCTGCTGGAGAGCATGGCGACCGACAGCGACATGGCCGAGCGCGCCATGAAGGTGCGCAACGCCGCCGACCGCTGCGCCAAGATCGTGAAGACCTTCCTGTCCATGGCGCGCCAGCGCCCGGCCGCGCGGGTGGCGATCCAGCTCAACCGGCTGATCGACGACGTGCTCGACCTGGTGACCTATCAGCTCAGCACCACCGACGTGGCGGTGACCTGCGACCTCGCGCCCGACCTGCCGCCGGTGACCGGCGACCCGGACCAGCTCAGCCACATCCTGGTCAACCTCTTCATCAACGCCCAGCAGGCCATGCTCAATGCGCCGGCGCCCCACCGGCTGCTGATCTCCACGGCATTCATGGAGACCAGCCATCAGGTGCGCATCGTGGTGCGCGACAACGGCCCGGGTATCCCTGAGGAAATCCGCTCGCGGATCTTCGACCCCTTCTTCACCACCAAGCCGGTCGGCCACGGCACCGGCGTCGGCCTTTCGGTCTGCCACGGCATGGTGACCGCCCACGGCGGCAGCATCACCGTGGACAACGCGCCCGAGGGCGGGGCCATCTTCACCGTCCTGCTGCCGGCGGGCGGCGAGGCCCAGCCCGAACTGCCGGAAGCCGCCGAGCCCGTCCTGCAGAGCCAGGAGGAGCAGATCCTGGTGGTCGACGACGAGCCGGACATCACCTCCTTCCTGGTGGAGATCCTGGAGGCGGCGGGTCACAGCGTCGACGTGGCCTCCAGCGGCCAGGCGGCGCTCACCAACTTGGCGGGGCGCGACTACGCGGCCATCATCTGCGATCTGCGCATGCCCCATCTGGATGGGCCGGGACTTTATGGTGCGCTCAGCGAGACCAAGCCCCACCTGCTGGACCGCTTCGTCTTCATCACCGGCGACCTCTTGAACGAGCGCACCGACCGCTTCCTGAAGAAGACCGGGCGGCCCTGCATCGAAAAGCCCTTCATGCCCAACCAGATCCGCCAGCTCGTCGACGAGATCGCCCAGCGGAGCAAGGCGTAGGCGTAGAGCGCTTCAACGCTTTCCGCGGAGCTGTTCCAGTTCCTCGATGGAGCGCGGCCAGTCTTTTTTCAGCAGCGCCGAGAGGGAGCGGTCGGCGAGCAGCTTGCCGCCGGTCTGGCAGCGCGGGCAGTAGTTGGTCTCGTTGCTGGCGTGGCGGATGCGCTGCACCTTGGTGCCGCAGACCGGGCAGGGCTGGCCGTAGCGGCCGTGCACCGCCATGTCTTTGCGGAAGGCCGTCACCTTCTCCGGAAAGCCCTCGCCTGCGTCCTTGCGCAGCCGCTCCACCCAGTCCGCCAACGCCGCCCGCGTCGCCTCGTAGAGCGTTTCGATCTCGGCAGGGCTGAGCTTTTCGGTCATGGCCACAGGCGACATCCCGGCGCGGTGCAGGATTTCGTCGGAGTAGGCATTGCCGATGCCGCTGAAGATCTTCGGGTCGGTGAGCGCGCGCTTGACCGTGTGGTTGCGCGCGGTGAGCGCCTTTGAAAAGGCCTCCAGGCCGGCCGCCATCACCTCCAGCCCGCCGGGGTCGTGCTCGGCCAGCGCCGCCTCCCCCTCCAGCAGGTAGAGCGAGGCGCGCTTCTTGGAACCGGCCTCGGTCAGGGTGAGGCTGCCTTCGGCAAAGTCGAAGGCGGCGAGCCCCACCTTGCCCTGCAGCGCCGCGCCCGGTGGGCGCCAGTGCAGCCGCCCGGCGATCATCAGGTGCAGCACCAGCCAGAGGTCGTCCTCGAGGCCGATGACGATGCGCTTGCCGAGCCGCCGCAGCGCCGTCACTTCGCGCCCCTCCACCGTCCTGATCGGCGGCACCGCCGTGCGCAGCAGAAAGGGGCTGGCGAGCCGGATCGTCTCCAGCCGCTGCCCCAGAACGCGCCGCTCCAGCGCCTCGATATAGACAGTGATATCTGGCAGTTCGGGCATGAAAGCCAGCTTGGCACGGGCCGGCGCCGCGCAGCAACCGGCACTCGCGTGCCGCAGCCTGTTGATGCGGGCCAGGCGGCGTCCCGAAGGACGCCCCCCACCTCTTCGCCCAACAGTGACAAACCGGCCTTTTCGGGTCACACTCTCAACGCTCGATTGGGACAACCAACGACCGGGGCGGCCACGCCCTCAGGAAGACTGCGCGCGCCACACCGCCACCGTCGGCCAAAGCGGGGAGGGACGCGCCATGACCAATCAGGAACCGGTGTGGCCGAAGAAGACGCGCGAGCTTCACAGCCACCATTTCGATTCGACCATCTGGAACGACTTCGCCTTCCGGGACGGCGACGTCGTCATCGCCACCTATGCCAAGTCCGGCACCACCTGGCTGCAGCAGATCGTCAGCCAGTTGATCTTCAACGGTGAGGAAGGTCTCCCGGTGGCCGAGATGTCGCCCTGGCTGGACCTGCGCGTGCCGCCGAAGGAGGTGAAGCTCGCCGAGGTCGAAAAGCAGACCCACCGGCGTTTCGTGAAGACCCACCTGCCTGTCGACGCCCTGGTTTTCTCGCCGCAGGCCAGATACCTCTACATCGGGCGGGACGGGCGCGACGTCGTGTGGTCTCTCTACAATCATCACGCCAACGCCAACCAGCTCTGGTACGAGGTGCTGAACGACACGCCGGGGCGCGTGGGGCCGCCGATCGAACCGCCGCCGGACAGCGTCCGGCAGTACTTCGCCGACTGGCTGGAAAAGGACGGCTTTCCCTTCTGGTCGTTCTGGGAGAACGTCCGGAGTTGGTGGGCGGTCCGCGATCTGCCCAACGTCCTGCTCGTCCACTTCGCGGCGCTTAAGACCGACATGCCCGGCGAGATCCGCCGCATCGCCGACTTCCTCGAGACCGGGACCGACGCGGAGCGCTGGGACGATATCCTGGCGCATTGCAGTTTCGACTACATGAAGGAGCATGCCGAAGCCAGCGTGCCCCTGGGCGGCGCGTTCTGGGAGGGCGGCGCCCGGACCTTCCTGCACAAGGGCCAGAACGGCCGCTGGCGCGACACCCTGAGCGCGGAGGAGTCCGGCGCCTACGAGCGCAAGGCCACCGAAGAACTCGGCAGCGACTGCGCCGGATGGCTCAAGACCGGGAAGCTGCCGTAGCGGGCTGGTGAGATTGTCGAGAACACGGCCCAGGCATGCTTCGAGACGGGCCTTCGGCCCTCCTCAGCATGAGGTCAATGCACTGAAATCACGCCAAACCTCATCCTGAGGAAGCCCCGCAAGGGGCTGTCTCGAAGGATGACCAAGGGCTCAATCGCCCGTTTTCCAAAGCCTGTCAGCGACACCGCCGCTACCCATCAAAGAGATTCCAAAAACCCGGCCCATGGCGTAGGCTCCGGCCCACCATGACCGAACTGCACAGCGTCGAAACGCCGGCGCCGGCGGCGCCCGAGACCTTCACCGACCCTGTGGCTGCCGTCGACCGCCTGTCCATGCTCTACGACGAGGCGACGAGCTTTCTCTGCACGCGCTTCGAGGAACTGCTGGACGGCGGCCGGCCCAACAAGCGGCTGCGCGCCTTCTACCCCCAGGTGGCGGTGACCACCACCTCCTTCGGGCAGATCGACTCGCGCCTGTCCTACGGCCATGTCTCGACACCCGGCCAGTATGCGGCGACCATCACCCGGCCGGACCTGTTCCGCGACTATCTGACCGAACAGCTCGGCCTGTTGCTGAAGAACCACGGGGTGCCGCTGATCGTCGGGCCCTCGCGCACGCCGATCCCGCTGCACTTCGCCTTTCCCGACGGCATGCATGTGGAGGGCGCGCTGGTGGAGCGGCTCGACCAGCCGTTCCGCGACCTCTTCGACGTGCCGGACCTGGCGATCACCGACGATGCCATCGTCAACGGCACCTTCGAGCCGGCGCCGGGCATGCCCCAGCCCCTGGCGCCCTTCACCGCGCCGCGGGTCGACTACTCCCTGCACCGCCTGGCGCACTACACCGCAACCGCGCCGGACCACTTCCAGAACTTCGTGATCTTCACGAACTACCAGTTCTACATGGATGCCTTCTGCCGGCTGGCAGAGGAGGCCATGGCGCGGGAGGACGGCAACTACACGGCCTTCGTCGCGCCGGGCAACGTGGTGACCCCCGCCGGGGCCAAGGCGCCGGTGTCGGGCACGGCGCCGGAGCGCCTGCCCCAGATGCCGGCCTATCACCTGAAAGCCGACGACCACAGCGGCATCACCATGGTGAACATCGGCGTCGGCCCCTCCAACGCCAAAACCATCACCGACCATATCGCCGTCATCCGCCCCCACGCCTGGCTGATGCTCGGCCACTGCGCGGGCCTCAGGAACACCCAGAAGCTGGGCGACTACGTGCTGGCGCACGGCTATGTGCGCGAGGACCACGTGCTGGATGCCGACCTGCCGAGCTGGGTGCCGATCCCGCCGCTGGCCGAGGTGCAGGTGGCGCTGGAGGACGCGGTGGAGGAGATCACCGGGCTGGAGGGCTACGAGCTGAAGTCCATCATGCGCACCGGCACGGTCGCCACCATCGACAACCGCAACTGGGAACTGCGCGACCACCGCGAGCCGGTGCAGCGCTTCTCCCAGTCCCGCGCCATCGCGCTGGACATGGAAAGCGCCACCATCGCCGCCAACGGCTTCCGCTTCCGCGTGCCCTACGGCACGCTGCTCTGCGTCTCCGACAAGCCGCTGCACGGCGAACTGAAACTGCCCGGCATGGCGACCGCCTTCTACAAGCGCCAGATCGACCAGCACCTGCAGATCGGCCTGCGCGCCATGGAAAAGCTGCGCGCCATGGCGCCGGAGCGCCTGCACTCCCGCAAGCTGCGCAGCTTTACGGAAACGGCCTTTCAGTAGCAGACGCAGGCCGTGAACCCGGGCGGGCCGTAGATCGACCCATTCGTAAGACTCGCTACATTCTGGAGATCGAAGGCGCTTCACGATGACGCCAAGCAGAATGGCCGCCCTGGCCGCCGCCCTGTTCATTCTGGCCGCGCTCGGCACGACCGGCGCGACGGCCGGCGGCGCAGAAGGGGACCCGGTACTTGTGACCGATCTCGAGAAGGCCTGCGACGGCGGCGAAGCGGCGGCCTGTCATCGCCTGGGGGCGATGTACGACTATGCTCAGGGGGTCGATGAAGACCTGGTACTGGCCGCGGACTACTACCGGCGCGCCTGCGACGGCGGTCATGCCGCCGGCTGCTACGGGCTCGCCGTCAAGCTCCAGCTCGGCGAGGGCGTGGCGCGCGACCAGGGCCGCGCCGACGCCCTGATCCGCCGGGCCTGCGACGGCGGCCTCGCCATCGCCTGCGACAACCTGCCGCCTGCCACGAAAACCGAGAGCGACTGAAGCTGCTCTCCAAAACCGTCTGAAAGCGCCCTCGCATGACGCATTTAGGGCTCTGGCGCGCCTGAGACTTCCGTTCCGGTGAAAAATCTGACAAGAATTTCAGAACAGGGAGTTCACGCGACGGCGCCTTGAAGAGCGGCCCGCGTGAAAACCGGCTGGAGAGACTTTAGCCCGGGAGGATTGGGCCCATGACCGCATCCGCAAGCGAGCCGCCCCGCCCGCGCCGCAGCCGCCGCAGCGGCGGCCGGGAGGCACGCAAGGCCCTGCGCGCGGCCCCGCTGGCCGAGGACATCCGCCCGGTGCGCGGCGGGCTGGAAGGCGGGCGCTACCGCCCTCTGGACGACCGCGCCATGCAGCGCATTCATGAAAGCGCGCTGAAGGTGCTGGCGGAGATCGGCCTGGCCGACGCCCCGCCGTCGGGCATCGAGGCCATGACCCTTGCCGGCGCGGTCCTGGGTGACGACGGGCGCCTGCGCTTCCCGCCCGCCGTCGTTGAAGATGCTCTGGCCGCCGCCAACCGAGACGTCACGCTCTGCGCCCAGGACCCGGCCCAGGACATCAACCCCGGCGGCCGGCGCGTCTACTACGGCACCGCGGGCGCGGCGGTCCATCTGGTCGATGTGGCCCAGCGGCGCTACAGAGAATCGACCCTGCAGGACATCTACGACGCCGCGCGCATCGCCCAGACGCTGGACAACATCCACTTCTTCCAGCGCCCCATGGTGGCGCGCGACCTGGAGGATCCGACGGACCTGGACCTCAACACCGTCTACGCCTGCGTGCAGGGTACGACCAAGCACATCGGCACCTCCTTCACCTCGGTCGCACGGGCGGAAAAGGCGCTGGAGATGCTGCACCTCTTCGCCGGCGGCGAGGCAGCCTGGCGCGACAGACCCTTCGTCTCCAACACCAACTGCTTCGTGGTGCCGCCGCTGAAGTTCGCCACCGAGTCCTGCGAAGTGATGGAGACCTGCATCCGCGGCGGCATGCCGGTGCTGCTGCTCTCCGCCGGTCAGGCCGGAGCCACGGCGCCGGCGGCCATCGCCGGGGCGGTGACCCAAGCGGTGGCGGAATGCCTGGCCGGGCTCGTTTACGTGAACGCCATCGCCCCCGGGCATCCGGCGATCTTCGGCACCTGGCCCTTCGTCTCGGACCTGCGCACAGGGGCCATGTCCGGCGGCTCGGGCGAACAGGCGCTGCTGACGGCGGCCTGTGCCCAGATGGCGCAGTTCTACGACCTGCCGGGGGGCTCGGCCGCCGGCATGGCCGACGCCAAGCTGCCCGACGCGCAGTCCGGCTACGAGAAGGGCATCACCGACGTCATGGCGGGGCTGGCGGGGCTGAACATGGTCTACGAGTCCGTCGGCATGCACGGCTCCCTGCTCGGCTTCTGCTTCGAGAGCCTGATCATCGACAACGACATGATCGGCCAGTGCCTGCGCTGTGTGCGCGGCATCGAGGTGACGGAGGACTCGGTCTCGATCGAGGCCATGCGCCAGGTCTGCCTGGAAGGGCCCGGCCATTACCTGGGCCACAGCCAGACCCTGGGCCTGATGCAGAGCGAGTACGTCTACCCCGAACTCGGCGACCGTTCCTCCCCCAAAGAGTGGGACGAGAACGGCCGGCCCGACCTGCTGGCCCGCGCGACGGCGGAGAAGGAACGCATTCTGGCGGAGGTCTTCCCGCGCCACGTGGCAGAAGAGATCGACACCGCCGTGCGCGCCGTCTTCGACATCAAGCTGCCGACGGGTCGGATGAGCCGCTAAAGCGCCGCCACCGCCGCCGAACCGCTGTTCAGGGTCGCGAGCGGATTGCGCAGGGGTCGCCCGAAGAGCGGGGCTTCGATCTCGAAGACATCGCCGTCCTGCGGCTTGATACCATCGGGAAAGCTGAGCACCGCTGCGCCAAAGAAATGCACATGCACATCGCCGGGCCGCCTGTGCTGCGGGTATTTGAAGTGATGGTGCTCCAGGTTGGCGATGGTATGGCTCATGTTGGCCTCGCCGGTGCCGAAGGGCTTCTCCCAGATCACCTCCGTACCGCGCCGGATGCGGGCTGTGCCCCGAATGTCGTCCGGCGCTTCGCCCGGCAGCAGCTCCGGCCCGAAGGAACAGGGCCTGAGCTTTGAATGGGCGAGATAAAGATAGTTCTGCTGCTCGATCACGTGGTCCGAGAACTCGTTGCCCAGCGCGAAGCCGATCCGCCGCGGCGTGCCGTCCGGGGCGATGACATAGAGCCCGACCAGTTCCGCCTCGTCGCCGCCGGCCTCGGCAAAGTCGACCATGCCGAAAGCCTGCTCCGGCGGCGCGACGATGCCGCCGTCGCCTTTGAAGAACCACTCCGGCGGCACACCGACGGCACCCGCGGCGGGCTTGCCGCCGTCCAGGCCCCACTTGAACATCTTCATGGAGTCGGAGAGTGCCGACTCGCCAGCCTCGGCAACCGTCTTGTGCATGGAATCACGGGCATCGGCGCTGCCGAGGTGGGTGAGACCGGTGCCGGTGATGAGGCAGTGCGCCTCGTCCGGATGATCCAGCGGCACCAGCAGGCGGCGCTCCGCCACCACGGCGTCATAGTCCTCCGTCGTCTCGCCGGCCAGCTCTTGGGCCAGTGCCGCCAGGCTCACGCCCTCGCCGATGGCCCGCTGCGCCAGGTCGTAGACCCGTTCGACGCCGTCGAGCAGACGCAGCGCCATGCCGCCATCTTCGGCGATCGCAACCGAGCGGCGATCCTTCCGGGAGATAAACTGGACCAGTCGCATAGCCGCCCCCCCTATTCGATCACGGCGAAGTCGCCGAGCGCATCCTCGGCAATTTCCAGTCCGAGACCTGGCTTGTCGTCGTCGAGGTCGATGAAGCCGCCCTCGGGTTCCGGATCGCCACGGAAGACGTAGTAGAACAGCTCGTTGCCGATCTCGACGTCGTGCACCGGAAAGAACTCGGAGATCGGGCAGTTCACGTTGGCCATGGTCAGGTGATAGTTGTGCATCTGGCCGGCGTGGGGCACCACCGGCACCTGATAGGCCTCGGCCAGGGCGTTGATTTTCTGCGCCGCAGTGATGCCGCCGACACGGTTGGTGTCGTACTGGATGACGCTGACCGCGCCGAGATCGAGCAGTTGGCGGAAGCCGAAGAGCGTGAATTCGTGCTCGCCACCCGAAACCGGGATACCCATGGCGTTCAGTTCGGCATAGCCGTGCAGGTCGTCGGCGATCACCGGCTCCTCCAGCCAGCGCGGCTCGAAGGGGGCGAGGCGCGGGATCATGCGCTTGGCATAGTCCAGGGTCCAGCCCATGTAGCATTCCAGCATGAGGTCGCGGTCATAGCCGATGACCTCGCGCAGGGCCTCGACGCGCCTGACGTTTTCGCGCATCCCCTGCGGCCCGTCCTTGGGGCCCCAGCCGAAGCGCATCTTCATCATGGAGAAGCCCTGATCGACGTAGCTCTGGGCCTCGGCCTGCATGGCATCGATGCTGTCGGAATAGAGCTTCGAGGCATAGACCGGGATCTTCTCTTTGGTGCGTCCGCCGAGCAGCTTGAAGACCGGTTTGCCCGCGGCTTTCCCCATCAGGTCCCAGATGGCGATGTCGAGGGCGGAGATCGCCGTCATGCCGACTCCCTTGCGGCCCCAGGCCAGGGTGCGGCGGTACATCTTCTCCCAGAGGTAGGCGTAGTCGAAAGGGTCCTCGCCCATCACCAGCGGCGCCAGGTAAAGATCGATGGTGTGCTTCACCAGTTGCGGCGCCAATGCGGCGTTGCCGATGCCCACGAGGCCGTCGTCGGTTTCCACCTCGCAGACCAGCCACTCGTGGAAGCGGAATGACCCCATGGCATCGCCGCGCTCGTAGAGCGCGTCGGAAGCATTGGTGCAGAAGTTGGGCTGCGGCGGAACGGTCTTGCCTTTCCACTGCAGCACCCGCGTCCGGACGTTCGTGATCTTCATGGCATGTGGCCTCAGGCTGCCCGGTCGCGGCGGTTGGCCGCCATCTGCGCGCACATCATGAAGGCCCGGCGCGCCGGCTCCACGTTGGCGCGGTTCCGGCCGACGATGTCGAAGGCCGTCCCGTGGGCCGGCGTGGTCATTGGAAACGGGAGACCGCTGAGAACCGAGACGCCCATGTGAAATCCGAGAAGCTTGATCGCGATCTGGCCCTGGTCGTGATACATGCTGACCGCACAGTCGTAGTCGCCGTCGCGGACCTTGATATAGAGCGTGTCCGACGGGAAGGGCCCGTCACAGGCGATCTGCAGCGCCCGCGCGCGCTCCACGGCCGGGGCGATGATCTCGATCTCCTCCCGCCCGATCTTGCCGCCGTCGCCTGCGTGAGGATTGAGCGCGGCAACGGCGATCTTCGGGCGGGCGAAGCCAGCCTCTTTCAGGGTCCGGTCGGCCAGCTTTACCGAGGCGACGATCTCCTCCTGCGACAGCCGTTCGGCCACTTCGCGCAGGGGCACATGAGAGGTAACGCGGGCATTCCACATGCCGTCGATGACGTTGAATTCGCTGACGCGGCTGCGCTCGCCGACGCGCGTACGCGCCCATTGGCTCTCGTCCTCTTCCCCCAGGCCGGCCAGGTGCATAGCCTCCTTGTTGAAGGGCATGAAGCAAAGACCGTCGGCCAGGCCCGCCTTGCAGAGGTCGAGCGCTTTGCCGAAGCAGGTGAGCACGGCCTGTCCGGCCACGGCGGAAACCACGCCCGGCGTCACCTCCTGCACCGCCTCGTCCGGCAGATCGAGCAGGTTGATCGCGCTTTCGGACCAGTCCGCGTCTTCGGCCGTCGCGATCGCATGGACAGGGATCGCCTCGCCCGCCACGGCGCAGCCGGCCTCGAACACACCGCGATCGGAAAGCACCAGGATGTCTGCGGCCTCGCGCACCTCCGCATGGGCCAGAAGTTTGGCCATCAGTTCCGGGCCGATGCCCGTTGCATCTCCCTGCACCAGGGCGATCTTGGGTTTCATGTCGGGTCCTATCGGTAAAAGTGTTCAACGAGGGTCATGGGAATGGCCGGCACATAGGTGACCAGCAGAACCATCACCGCCAGCACAACGATGAAGGCCAGGTTGGTCCGGGTCGTCGCCCAGATGTCGGTCTTGGCGATGGAACAGGCGGTGACGAGAACACTGGCGACCGGCGGGGTCTGCTGACCGATGGCGAGGTTCAGGGTCAGAATGATCCCGAAGTGCACGGGGTCGATGCCGACGGCGTGGATGAGGGGCAGCACGATGGGTACGACGAGGATGATCGCCGCCGCCCCATGCAGGAACATGCCCAACACCAGCAGCAGGATGTTCAGGAGGATCAGGACCACATACTGGTTGCTGGTGGCTTCGGTGATCGCCCGGGCCAGATTCTGCGGCAGTTCGATCTCGGTCAGGTGCAGGCCCAGAACCGCCGATGTGGCCACCAGCAGCATCACCACCGCGGTCTGGATGACCCCTTCGATCATGGCGCCGTAGAGATCGCCGAGCCGCAGCTCGCGATAGATGACGCCGCCGATCAGAAGCGCGGCCAGGACCGCCAGACCCGCGCCCTCGGTGGCGGTGACGATGCCGCCGAAAATGCCGCCCAGGATGATCACCGGCAGC
This sequence comes from Rhodospirillales bacterium BBD 1991-14, assembly GCA_001657395.1. GTDB lineage: Bacteria > Pseudomonadota > Alphaproteobacteria > Kiloniellales > Kiloniellaceae > Pelagibius. Next base: position 561,400 of record LYSY01000003.1, read on the forward strand.
AGCAGCGCCCAGAAGGCCTCGCGCGCCGCCGTCCCCAGGCGCGGCAGGGAGAAGGCTTCCTCGCGCGGCAGGTCGTAGCGCACCGCGAACCAGTAGCAGAGGCAGAGCATGGCGAAGCCGCCGAGCAGGCCGGGCACGATCCCGGCGACGAAGAGCTGAACGATCGAGGTGTCCGCCATCGCGCCGTAGAGGATCATGGGGATCGACGGCGGGATGATGATGGCCAGCGAGGCCGAGGAAGAGGTCACAGCCGCGGCGAAGGTCGGCTTGTAGCGCCGCTTCTTCATCGCCGGGATCAGCACGGAGCCGATGGCGGCAACGTCGGCGACGGCCGAGCCCGAGATCTCCGCAAAAAACAGCGAAACCCCGACGTTGACCATCGCAAGGCCGCCGCGGGCGAAGCCGACCAGCGCCGAGACGAAGGCGATGAGCCGGCGCGATATGCCGCCGGTGTTCATCAGCGCACCCGCCAGGATGAACAGGGGAATGGCGATCAGGGGAAAGGAGGTCGCGCCATCGAAGAGCGTGAGCGCTGCGTTGTAGAGACCGAGTTCGCCGTTCATCGCAACCATGCCCACCAGGGCGACGGCGCAGATCGCCACGGCTATGGGCACGTTGATGAGGATAAGGGCCAGCAGGCCGATGAGGATCAGAACGGCCGTCATCGCCGCGCCTCCCGCTCGGCCTTGGCAATCTCGGCCTCGATCTCCTCGGCTTCCGCGTCGCGCCCTGCCTTGCTGCGCGCCCAGGCGGCCGGCGTCGAGAGAACCTGCGCCAGAATGAAGAGAGCGCAACCGATGGGCACGACCGACTGGGTTACCTGCAGCGGCACCCAGTCCAGCGCGACCAGGGTTTCGCCGGCCATCACCTGCAGCACAACCCAGCCGGCCCAGGCCATCGACACGAAGACCGCGTAGACGACCAGTTCCGCGAGGACAAAAAGGGCCTGACGCGGCAGCGGCGGAAGGCTTAGCACAAGGCCGGAGAACCCGAGGTGGCCGCGGCGCAGGGCCGCCAGGGCCGCGCCATAGTAGGTAATCCAGGCCAGCAGGACCGAGGCCACTTCGTCATACCAGGGCAGCGAGGCGTTCAGTCCGTAACGAAAGGTCACGGCCGTAATCACGAGGACGGCCAGCAAGACGAGCAGGCCGATGGTGATCACCTCCAGAACGCGGTGCAGAATCCGTGCGGCGAGAGCCATGCCCCTCTTCCGTCGTCAGCAGGGAGTGAGAAAAAAGCCCCCGGCCCCTTTTCGGGGAGCCGGGGGACATCGAGGTACGGCAAGTTGCGGGCTCTAGTCCGCCAACGCCAAGGCGGCGTCGATCAGCGCTTTGCCCGCGGGCACCTCAGAGGCGAATTCCGCGTAGATCGGCTTGGAGGCCGCGACGAAGGACTCCCGGTCGGCCACGTTCAGGGCCATGCCGGCCGAAATCAGCTTCTGCTGGAAGTCCTCATCGCCCGAGGCGCCGGTGAAGCGCGCCCAGACGGCCACGTCCCGGGCGGTCTGTTCCAGCACCGCGCGCACGTCGGGATCCATCTTTTCGTAGACTGCCTTGCCCATGCTCGGATAGGCCGGCGAGTAGACATGGCCGGTGACCGAGAGATACTTCTGCACCTCCGAAAGCTTGGCCGACCAGATGTTGGTATAGGGGTTCTCCTGGCCTTCGATCACCCCGGTCTGCAGAGCGACAAAGACCTCGGAAAAGGACATCGGTGTCGGGTTCGCCCCCCACTCGGTGAACATCTTCACCCGCCACTTGGATTTCGGCGTGCGGATTTTCGCGCCCTTCAGATCCTCCGGGGTGTTGATGGGACGCAGGTTGTTGCTGATATGGCGGATGCCGTTTTCCCAAAGCGCCAGAACCTTGTAGCCCTTGGCCTCAGCCGTCGGCGCCACCTGCGACCAGAAGACTTCATTCTCGATGCGCGCCAGGTGGGCGCGGTCCTTCACAAGAAAGGGCATGTCAAAGAGGCCGAACTCGTCGGCCACCGAAGACATGATGGACGACGGCAGCGCGATATGGACCGAGCCCAGCTTCAGCTTCTGCATCAGCTCCTTGTCCTTGCCGAGCTGGGCGGAGTCGAAAAGCTTCACCGTGGCCTTGCCGTCCAGGCGCTTGTTTGCGAGGCGGGTGAACTCCGCCGCGGTGCGCTGCTGGAGGGAGCCGGTGGGCGCGGAGATACCGAAGATGATCTCGTCCGCAGCCGCAACGGGTGCGGCGGGAACGCCGGCGATCAGGGCAAGGGCCGCTGCGCCCGCGACCAGGTGTTTTGGAACCAGTCCTTTGAGGACCGGGTGTGTCAGTGGCTTCATAGCCTTCCTCCCGTATCTCCGAGTGATCGGATTGTTGATTTATGAATGGTATACAAAATTATCAGAGACGCGGTGTCAATCTTTCCGTGGCCCTCAGACGCGAGAATGGGGCTGTGTTGAATTTTTTATATTTAAAACAATATGCTAAAAGGATTCTTTTTTGTGAGCGGACACGCAGGACCAGGGCAGGGAATTTCTCTGGGCCTCAAAAGAAAAATGGCATACCATTTTTCAGACCGTTGGACGCAACGGGCATAAGCCTCTAGAACAGGCTTCCAAAAGGCGGCCGGGATTGGCGATCCGAGAGCAATGAACGAAGACTCTCCAAGTGAGGATATGACGCTTGAAAGGGCGCCGGACGCAGCGGCGGACAAGGCGCTTTCGGGCGAGGTCTCGCCGGGCGAACCGCTGGCCAAGAGCGTCACCAACCGGCTGCGGGACATGATCGCCCAGGACGAACTGCCGGCAGGCGAGCGGATCCGCGAGCGGGTCTTGGCCGAGACGCTACAGGTTTCCCGCACGCCGCTGCGCGAGGCGCTGAAGATCCTGGCCACCGAGGGTCTGGTGGAGCTGTTTCCCAACCGCGGCGCGGTTGTGGCCAAGCCGGACCCGGCGGAGGTGCAGGATCTGCTGCAGGTGCTGGGTGTTCTGGAGGCCCTGGGCGGGGAACTCGCCTGCGCGCGCGCCAGCGACCGGGACATCGCCGAGGTGCAGGCCCTGCACTACGAGATGCTGGCGGCCTACGCGCGCAAGGACCGTCTAGCCTACTTCAAGGTCAATCAACAGATCCACAAGGCCATCGTCGCAATCAGCGGCAACGCCAGCCTGATCGAGACCCACGGGCGCATCAACGCGCAGCTCTACCGCGTGCGCTACCGCTCCAACAGCCGCAACACCAAGTGGGACGTCGCCATCGAGGAGCACGAAGCGATCCTCACGGCGCTTCGGGCCCGCGACGGTGCGGCCCTTTCGCAGATCCTGCGCAGCCATCTCGGCAGCACCTGGGCCAACGTGAGGGACGGGCTGGACGAACTGGGCCAGGACGCAGCCGGCTAGCGGCCTGCAGCCGGCAGCATTCCGACACCTGCCGGCTGTCGGCCCGGTGTGAGAAGCGCCGCGCTGCGGGCCGCCACAATTAGTTTCGGAAAGTCTCTAGTTCTGAAACGGCAGGGAAGAGTGATGCAGGTTGATGCGCAGCCTGCCGTCTTCGTCGCGGATGTAACCGAAGGTGTACTCGACCTTGGTCTCGACGTCGGAATCGGCTGACGTGAAGTAGTAGTTGCCCATGGCCACGGCAGACTCTCCGTTGAACAGCATCTGCTGCTCGCCGAAGCGGACCTGCTGCCAGGGCTTGATGGCGAAACCGGCATCCTCTTTCATGCCGCCGCCGACGAAATAGGACAGCGCCTCATCGAAGGTCTCGCGGAACTGGTCCTCCCGCGCCAAAGTCGGCTTGAACAGAACGCCCCCCTGTTCGTAGGCATAGAGTTCCTGGATGTGTTGGGAGGCGGCCGCCCGGTAGTCGCCCTTGTCCAGATAAGTCTGGCCGATCCCGACGATGCCATCGGCCCAGGCCTGTTGTGCTGCAAGCACCTCGTCTTCGGTGATCGTCGCGGCGCTGGCTGAAGCGGTCGCGCCCATGGACGCGGCCATACCCACAACGAGCGCTGCGGCAGCCGCTCTTCTCATTCTCATGTCTTTGTTCATCCCAGATCGTTCGAAACATTAGTTGTGTCCGAAAAGTGGCCCCGAAGCCGCACGATGCAACCGAACAGGGCCACGCCCTTTGATCGGATTTTCCGAACAAAGGGCAGGCGCCTTTGTCGCCCTCACGGTGTCAGTGTCAGGAGCGCGGCGCCGAGCAGCAGGCTGATGGAGAGATTGGCCCAGGGAACGGGATTGCGCAGATCGCGCACCACCGGGAACGTCGCCAGCTTATAGAGAATCTGCAAGGGAAAGAGGACCTGCGCGATGGCAAAGGCCAGGGCCGGTTTCGCAAAGACCGCCCCCAGCCCCACGAGACTGGCTGCTGCGATGGCGCCATAGAGACAGGCAAGAATGCGCCGGGCCGGTGTGTCGGGCCCGTAGACCCGGTCCATACCGGCCGAGCCGGCGATCAGGATGACGCTCAGGCTTCCGGCGACAGCGACGTTAACGGCGTAAGCGGTGACCAGAAGAATCGACATCGGCGGGGCGCTCCTCTTTCGCGCGCCGATGGGGCGACGCTTTCACGCCCTTCTACGCAGACGGCGGCGTTTCGGCCCACCGCCTGAGACGACGGCGGCGACCGACGCACGCTAGCGGTCGAGCGCCAACTTCACGCCGAAGAGGATGAAGATGCCGCCGGCGATGCGATCGATCACTGCCGTCATACGAGTGTAGGAGCGGGTCATCACCGGCGTGGCGAAAACAAAGACCACCGCACCGTACCACAGCAGCGAAACCCCGACCATCACGCCCGCGGCGGCGAGGCCCATCTGCAGGCTCGGCTCCGCCGGCATGGTGGTGGCGAAGAGACTGGTGACGAAGGCCGCGGTCTTGGGATTGGCGAGGTTGGTCATCAGCCCGAGGCGCCAGCCCTGCCATCCCTTCGGCTGGGGCGCGAGGGCGGCCGAAGCGTTCTGGGCCGCCGGACGGAAGCTGGCCAGGATGAGACGAACGCCCAGGTAGGTGAGGTAGAGTGCGCCCAGGAGCTTCAGGACGGCGTAAAGCCAGGGTGCGAGCGCGAACAACGTGCTGATTCCGAAGAACCCGGCAAGCCCCCAGACGAAGGTACCGCTGACAATGCCGGCCACAACGGCGAGCCCGAGCCGGCGCGAGTGGGCCGCGGCGGTGCGCACGGCAACGAAGAAATTGGGGCCGGGGGTCGCAGCGGCGATGCCCCAGATCAGCGCAATGCTGAGGAGGGTCGAAAGGTTTTCCATAGGGAGCAGAAGATCTCGTTGAAGGACCGGGAGGACTGCCGGCTGGCGCAGCCCAGATATCCTCGCCGAGGCCGCAAGGCCTTGCAAGACCAAGCGAAAACGCTTTGGGGCTAACCCAGAGACCTCACCACCGCATGGTGTGCAAAAGCCTCCCCGCGAGGGCGGGCGGACAATGGACGCCCGCCCAGGGCTTAGAAAAGGCTTACCAGGGGATTTTCGGGGACCTACTCCGGCACCGCCCGGGTCATCAGCAGCACCTCCGTGCTGTAGGGGTAGCAGGGATGGGCGATGATGGGGCGGCGGTCGACGACTGCATAGCCGTGGCGCCGGTACAGGCGGCAGGCGGCCTCGTTCTCGGCGAAAACCTGCAGGCTGAGAAGGCTGCAGCCGGCCTGGCGGGCCCGCTGACCGGCGATGGCCAGCAGCGCGCTGCCGATCCCGCGGCCTTGAAGCGCCGCGAAGACACCCAGGGCGTTGACGTAGAAGCTGCCGGGCGCCTGATACTCCAGGTCCACCAGGGGGCGCAGCAGCGGTGGAATGTCGGACAGGGCCGCGAGGTCCTCTGCCGTCGGCTGCGGCAGCCGGTAGCCGAGCAGCATGCCGACGACGGCGCCGCCGCTCTCCGCCACCACGGCGTTGCGGTAGGAGAAGTTGGCGTCTTGCCGCGCCGCCCGCTCGGCTCCGTAGTCGAGCGGATCCTGCCCGGGGGCCACGCTTTGCGACCACAGGAAGCCGGGAATCCCCTCCCCGGCAATTTCGATGAGTTGGGCGATGGCGCGCGCATCGCCGGCGCGCGCGTCCCTGTACTGAGTCATGGGGGAAACCGCGGCCGGCGGCTCGGAGGGGGTGAGGTCGTGCATTGGCTTTCCTTCGCGGAGGCCCTTGGAGGACCCGCGGTCTGATGGCGCGGCATAGTCCTGGCGGGCACCAACGGATGCGCTCGGCGGCGCACTGGGCCCGCTTTCGTGGAGACTTACGTAAGCACGCTGCAAAGCGATGCAAGACGCCTCTGGCGCAAAGCGCCTCTCGGGTGTATGGCAAAACCCTTCTGCCGAAACGGCCTCAGACCGCCAGCCGGATTCGCATTGAACCCTTGGGGCACTGAACCTTGGGGAAAGACGAACCGACCCAGGATGGGATCATGGGCCCGGCCTCCGGCCGCGCCCCGCAACAAGGCGACGCTGATGGCTGAACTGCTCAAGAACCTCACCCCCCTTCTCGTCATTCTTGCCGCGCTGATCGGCTCCGTTCAGGCGGTGGCCGAGCCCGCAGCGCCGGTTCCCGGCTTCACCATCAGCCAGTTGGTCAAGAAGCTGGAGAAGCGTTTCCCGAACATCCTCAAGGACGGCGGAAGCCTGACCTCCGCCGACAATCTGCAGAGCGATCTGCTGGTCTCCACCAATCCTTCAGCGGTGCTGGAAACCCTCGGTCCGCCGAAAGCGGTGCGCGGCTTCGTCTATTCCTACGATCCCGGCGTGGACGGCGAGCGCCAGCAGAGCCGCCAGTGGGCCGGCATGATCATTCGCAACGCCCTGCCCGGCTGGCGCAAGGGCAAGTCCTGGGTCCGCCGCATGGTCGTGCAGGCGGAGAAGGACCCGGAGGGCGCCGAGATCAGCGAGACCGCCGAGGGTTACTGGATCGCGGTGCGCCACACCGCGGGCCGGGTGCGCGTGACGGTGATGCCGGTGGCCGTGAGCGACACCGACCCCGAAAGCCTCGGCCTGGGCCTCAGCCAGCTGCTGAACGGCCTCGAAAGCGCCTTTCCCGAGCGCGAGGAAGGCATGGGCAGCCTCTACGGCGGCGACGGCTGGATCAGCGACCGCTTCTTCACCGACAACGCCCACGGCGAACTGGAGACCCTGGGGCCGGTCGATCAGGTGATCGGCCTGCGTTACCACTACGCCCTGCGCCAGGACGACCACCCGGAGGCGACGGCGGACAACCGGGGCTATGCCCTGGCCCTGGTGCGCAACGTCTTTCCAGACTGGGCCGGCGCCGAGGACTGGATGACCCAGGCCATCGACAGCGCCGCGGCCGCCGCCGACCAGGGCGCCGAGCCCATCGCCATCGAGCAGGGCGCGATCCTCCTGCGCGTGCGCTACTTCGTCGGTGCCACGGAGTCGATCGAGGTGATGATCCACCCGAAGGACACCTACCTCTGAGGGCTTCTGACGGGCGCGCGGGAGCGTCCCGCCTCCCTCTCCCCTGCTTCCTGACCCCTCTCCCCTGGTGGGAGAGGGTTGCGAAGCCTTGGCGGGATCAAAGATCACGCTTAGGCGAAGCTGGGTGAGGGGGACCCGCTGCGCCACCCGAACCAGCGCCCGCCGCTCTGGGTCAGACGGAGCCGCCGC
>LYSY01000003.1:568995-780313 GCA_001657395.1 Rhodospirillales bacterium BBD 1991-14
CCCTCCCGCTGACGCGGGCCCCTCCCTCTCCCACGAAGGGGAGAGGGAATGGGAGCAGCCGCGCCGCACAAACAAACCCTCTCCCCCGGCGGGAGAGGGTTGCGCAGGCTTGGTGAGGCGACAGCCGAACCTAGACGGAGCTGGGTGAGGGAGACAACTCTAGCCGCTTTCGCCGTTGCGGGTTTTCAAGGCGCCCGGCAGCTTCACGATCTTGGCGCCAGCCTGTTCGCTGCTCTCGTCACCAGCCGCGGTCGCCGCCTCGGACGTTTTCTCCGACTCCTCGGGCTGCCCGCTCTGCTCCTCTGCCACTGGAGGCGCTTCCGTCTTCCCGTCCTCGACCTTCGCCATCGCGCTTGAGGAGGCCTCCTCCCCTTCAGCCTCCCCTTCAGCCTCTCCGTCTGCCGCCGCCTCATCCGTGGGGCCCGCATTCATCGCACGCCGGGCGGCGGCGACTTCGGCGAGCTGGGAGCGCCAGCGCGGCACGAGGTCGGCGATCTCCTCGAAGGTCGCGCGGGGCAGGAACAGCAGGTGGGAGTAACTGATGGAGCGCACGTCGGCGGAGCGGCGGCGCTGGTCCAGCAGGGCCATCTCGCCGAAGAAATCGCCGCGGCCCAGGCGGTGCTGTTCCTCATCGACGCGGATCTCCACCGCGCCTGATGCGATAAAGTACATCCCGTCGCCGCGGTCGCCGCGGCGGAAGACATAGGCGTCGTCCGCCACCACGCGGGTCTGCAGCTTTCTGGCGATGCGCCCCAGCTCCGCCTCCGGCAGCGCGGCGAAGACCGGAAAGGCGTGGAGCAGTTCCGGCGTCGTCGCCTTGAAGTCGACCCGCGCGCGCCGCCGGCTGCTGGCATGGACGCTGCCCGCCTCGGTCCGGAGGTCGCGGGCGAGGTCCTCGCTGATGATGCCGGCGCTGCGGAGCTGGTCGATCTGCTCCAGCTCCTCGCGGTAGGCGTAACGCTCCAGCACCTCGTGATCCAATTCGCGGGCGTAGTTCGGGTACTGCAGGCGCAGGGCGGCGATGTGGCGCTCCACGTCTTCGAGGCGCAGGTTGACGATCTCCCCCAGCACCTCGGTCAGGCGGTCGCCCAAGAGGCCGGCGAGGCGGAACTCCAGGAAGTAGATCAATTCCAGAATGATGATGCGGTTGATCAGCAGGAACTGAAAGCGCTGGCCGAGATAGAGCGCCAGCGGCGCGTTCACCCCGAAGCGGAAGTGCAGCCAGGAAATGAAACGGAACCAGCGGGTCTGGCGGTGCGGGCGCCGCGCCGCGCGCAGGTAGCCGAGCCGCCCCTCGGCGCGCACGGCGTCGATCATCGCCTCCACCGAGAGCAGGTAGCGGTCCACCAGGGTGGAGCGCAGCCCGCCGCTCCAGCCCTGCTGCAGCAGCAGCGACTTCTCCTGGTTGGCCAGGGCGATGAGGCCGACGGAGAGGCGGTCGCGGTCGGAGATCGCCTCGGCGAAGGAGTCGTCCTCGGCGACCTGGGAGAGGCGCTGGTTGTAGGGGCGGATCGCCTTGTCGACCAGTTCGTCCTCCAGCTCGTAGCGCCCGGCGAAGGACCTGAGGCTCGAGCCGACGCTGGACAGCGACTGCTGCAGCACCTGGCTGCGGAAGGCGCGGTCGATGGCGGAGAGCTGGTCGAGCCCGAGGTAGCGCATCAGCGGGCTCAGGGTCGTGCCCTGCACCAGCAGGGTGAAGAGCGCGAAGCCGGTCGCCTGGATGGCGATGAAGCGCTTCACCTCCGGATCGACGAAGAAGTTCTCGGTGACCGCCAGGGCCAGCGCCAAAGTCACGGAGCCGCGCAGGCCGCCCCAGATGATCACCGTCTTGGTCCGGGTGGTGATCTTCTGGGTCACCCGGGTCCAGGAGAGCAGCGGGAAGACGCCGAAGAGGATGGCGGCGCGCGCAGCCAGCGCCGCCACCACGGCGACCAGCAGATAGACCAGATCCAGCGCGGTGATATCGGCCAGCAGGCGCGGCGCCAGCAGCGCGGCCAGCAGGAAGACCAGGGAGGTGGCCCAGAAGGCGAGCTGTTCCAGGGTCTCCTGGAAGAAGCGGAAGGTCTCCGCCTGGAAGCGCGAGCGCCCGACGGCGGAGAGCACCAGCCCGCTCACCACCACCGCGGTGACGCCGGAGACGCCGAGGTAGTCCTCGCAGACCACGTAGACCGCATAGGGCAGCGCGACGGCAATGGTGAGCTGGGCGGCGCGGTAGAAGCGCAGTTGTTCGAGCATCCAAGCGGCGGCCCGCCCGGCGAGGAAGCCGGCCAGCGCGCCGCCCAGCAGGCCGACCAGCATGGCCTCGGAGACCGACCAGAAGTCCAGGTCGCGCCCGGTCAGGATGACCGACAGCAGGGCGGTGAAGGCGGCGATGGCTGTCGCGTCGTTCAGCAGTGACTCGCCCTCCACCAGCCGCGTGAGCCGCGCCGGCGCGCCGAGGTCGCGGAACAGGGCGATCACGGCGGAGGGGTCGGTGGTGGCGACGATGGCGCCGAACAGCAGGCAGACCGCCAGCGGCATGGGCGCCACCAGCCAGACCGCCCCGCCGATCAGCCCCAGCGCCACCACCACGGCGAGCACGGCCAGCAGGATCACCGGGGCGATGTCCTGCATCAGGCGGCGCGCATCGATGGTGACGGCGCCCTGGAACAGCAGGATCGGCAGGAAGACGGTGAGGAACAGCGAGGAGGAAACCGGGATGTCGACCACCGCCTCGGCCACCTGGTCGAGCTGCTCGGTCACCCGGTGGCTCTGCAGCCAGCCCGCCGCCGCGCCGATCAGCACCCCGGCGACGGCCAGCACCACGGTAAAGGGCAGCCCGCTGCGCCGCGCAAGCGGCTGCACGCTGGCGACCACGATCAGCAAGAGCGCCGTGGTGAGAACGATCTCGGTCGTGCCCATGGAAAGAACCTTACACCGAAACGCGGCTGAAGGGGTGATGGGGCGCGGGAAGCGCCTCAGAAAGACTTACGTAACAGGGAGACGGTTGGAGGCGGGGAATAGTCCGTTTGCGCGAAAACCGCGACGGTTTACTGCAAAGGACATGGCAGCCGACAAGGGATCAGCAGGCCAGACCGTCGTACAGATCCTCCCACTGCGGGTTGTCCTGCTCGATCAGCGAGACCTTCCAGGCACGCCGCCAGCGCTTCAAGGATTTCTCGCGCCGGATGGCTGCCTCAACGCAGTCGTGGATCTCGTAGTACACAAGAGATTTCACTGCGTGGCGCTTGGTGAAGCCTTCAAAGAGCGCCTCGCGATGCTCGTAGTCCCGGCGCAGCAGATCGTTGGTGACGCCAATGTAGAGCGTACCGTTTCGCCGGCTCGCCATGATGTAGACGTAGGAGGCCATGCACCGAGCATGACACGGCCATGGATGCCCGGGTCAAGCCCGAGCCTGACGGTGGAGGGTGAGGCCGAGGGCGGTTGCGTCACGGCCAACGCCTGGCCAATCGAAGACACCGCCGCTTCCCGCACCGCTGCGCCCCTTTCCTCCCACTGTCACCCTCGGGCTTGACCCGAGGGTCCATGGAGCCGCCCGCTGGAACCCGGACGGAAGGGTCCCGGTCCACCTTCACCATGGATGCTCGGGTCAAGCCCGAGCATGACGGATGGGAGTGGGGCCGAGGGCGGTGCGCCGCTCCCTACCCCTCCGGTTCCCGCAGGCGGAGGCCGGGGCCGGCTGTGGTGTCGGCGGGGATGAAGAGGATGCCGGCGGACTCCAGGGTGAGCTTCAGGGCCGTCACGGTGGAACGGTTCGTGTTGCGCTCATCGGCTTCGAAGGCGCGGACCGTCGTGACGGCGACGCCGGAGGCTTCGGCCAATTGGGTCTGGGTCCAGTCAAGGAAGCCGCGCGCGGCGCGGCATTGGGCGGGGGTCATGGCGCGAGTCTAAGGGCAGGTCATAAAGCGTCAAGTTGTGAGAAACGCTGTGACAAAGCGGTTAAAATAACCTATATTGGAAAAATAAACCCCCAGAGCGGCGCGAGAGGGTGTTAGCACCACCCGCCCGCGCCTGACCACACCCAGACTTCAGAGGAGTCAGGACATGGCTGAGCCTACCCTTAGCACCGATTCGCCCGCCCTTCACGGCGCCTCCCCAAACACTCCGGCCCAGGACACGTCCGCCCCGAGCGCGCTGCTGACCCGGGCGCAGTGCCGCGCCGCCCGCGCGCTGCTGTGCTGGACCCAGAACGAACTGGCCCGGCGCGCGCGCATCAGCGCCGTGACCGTGCGCACCTTCGAGCGCGGCCAGGGCAGCATCAAGGGTTCCACCGCGCGGCTGCTGCGCCTCTGCTTCGAGGCGGCGGGGGTGCTGTTCATCGACAGCGGGAGTGGCGGCGGGCCCGGCGCCCGCCTTGCGCGGCCGGAGCGCTAGCGGCGGGTTCCGGCGCGGGGCCCCACCCCCACCCCATCCCTCCCCCATCAAGGGGGAGGGGGTGAAGAGGGCGACGGAGTCCCCCTCACCCTCCCACCCAAATTGCTTCTCGGGGGCGGGCCCCTCCCTCTCCCCCCTTTGATGAGACTTGGGGGAGAGGGCAACTGAGCAGCGGCACTTTTTGTTCCCCCTCCTATGGACCAGAGCGGAAGAACGAAGCAGCGGCGCACCAACAAACCCTCTCCCCTGGCGGGAGAGGGTTGTGGAGCCTTGGTGAGGTACGAGCCTGGGCGAAGCTGGGTGAGGGGGTAGACCGGCGGAAAGGGTGAACGGGGTGACGGGGGGTGAGGCGCGCCGGCCCCTCTGCGTTCAACTTTAGGGATTGAACCCTCTCCCCATCCCCAACGACCTAAACTAGGCTGGCCAAAGCGCCGCACCTTGCTGGAGGTTCTCATGCACACCACAGCCTGGCCCCCGTCGGCGCGCCTTCTGCCGGCTCTGTTCCCCGGCCTTGTCCGTCTGTTCACGGCTGCCCTCGTTCTGGCCGCCCTCGTTCTGGCCGCGCTTGGGGGCGGCCCGGCCCAGGCCATGGGCCAGGCCCAGACCCAGGACAAGGAGGGGCCGCCGCCGGGATACTTCGCCGGCACCTACGAGGTGATCGGGCGGGCACCCGGGGCCGCCGGCGAGCCCCTGTCCGACTGGCTGCAGATTTCGGCACGGGACGGCCAGATGGTGGTCCACGCCTGCCGCGCCGGCAACGGCGGCCTGACGTTCAACACCTCCACCCGCGAAGGCGCGGCGCCGCTGGTCGGCAGCCTCGGCGACTGGATGCTGCGCTGTCACTACACCAACGACGGCAACAATTACCCGCGGCTCACCTGCTATGCCGTTCACGAAGGAATGGACGCGGTGCCGGGGCTGCTGGCGCTCTGGCCGGTCGGCTGGGAAAAGCCGGAGCACGCGGCAGACTGCCCGTGAGGGCCGTTCTGGTGTCAAAGCGGCGTGCGCCGCGGCTTGCGCGGTTAGCGGAAAGCCGGTATGCCAAAGCCATGCAGCCCTTCGCGCGCAATACCGGTCGAATATCCTGACGTCCCCTTGGCGGGGCCCTGCCCGGGTCCACCCCCCAGCGGGCGTCAGCACTGGTTGTGCGGGCGGGGCTTATACCCCTGTAAAGCGCCGGATCAGCGTGCACGGCTGGGTTCGAATCCCAGGGCGCCCACCATTCTTCGCCGATTGCGCGACGGTGTTTCCCGCTGCCTTCCGGGAGGGCCGATCCTCGCCGAAGGCGGTCGTTGGCGCCCTTGCCGGCGTCGTTCCAGATTAATCCGTGAAGGCTTCCTGGTGCTGCTTGCCGGCGTCTGCGATCTCGTCCCAGACGGCTTTCGAACCCACCCAAATGTGCTGTGTGACCTTTAGAGCCTCGCCGCCTGTCGAAATCAATCCGGCCGGGACGAACATGCGCGATGCGTCATTGGGGCCTGGCAGAGCAGAGCCGCAAACGCGGCAAAACCAAGCGTGCCAATCTGCATCCGGCTTCTTCCACGTCGCGATTTGATTCTCACCGCGAAGCCATCGAAACGACTCGTTGCTGATGACGACCACCGCAATGCCGTTGCCGCCGGAGTATCTTCGGCAAATCGAGCAGTGGCATACAAACACCTCCGAGATCGCTGCGCTGATCTCGAATGCGACCGCGCCGCAATTGCATTCTCCTTGTGCCGCCATCGATCCTTCATCCTGACGTCTGAGCCACGGAGACCATGGACAGTTGACGCGCAAAGGCGTGACATCCGCATGGTTTCAAATCCATCGTAGTGCAATAGCGAACGAATGGTTCGCGTTTTCGCCGCGCGTCGCCCACCACCCTCCGTTCTTCGAGCTTCGGGTGGCTTACGCCGGTAAGCCGCACGAAGTCGGTAGAGCCGGGAGTGCCCCCCGAAGCCTTGGCGCAGGGGGGCTGTAGAGACCTCCGGTGCGAAAACCCGGCCTAACACACCCATGGCCCCCGGATCAGGTCCGGGGTGACGGTGGGTGTCTTTGGCCGACCGCAGGCGCGTCTAGGGCGTCACCCGCCTGCCTGTCTTGCTGGACTCGGCGATGGCTTCGATGACCCGGATGGTGTCGCGGGCCTCTTCGGCGAGGACCGGCGGCGGGGTCCCCGTCTCGATGGCTTCGCGCAGCAGGGCGTAGAAGCGGTGGTGGGCGCCGGGGATGCTGGGCTCGAAGCGGGTGCTGGCTTCGAGTCCAGCATCTCCGGCGTCATAGGTCGTCACCCGCGCCCAGCGGTCCTGCGGCTCGACGCCGTAACCGTCGTCCAAGGGGGTCATGCCGGCGCGGAGCTGGTCTTCCTGGATGTCCATGAAGCGCTTCATGTAGGAGCCTCTGGACCCATGCACGGCATAGCGGGTGGAATGATCCGGCGCGTAGTAGTTGGCGAAGAGGTCGACGCGCAGGGCGCCGTGGCCCATGCGGGCGTGGAAGCCGTCGGGGATCTCCCCGCCCTGGCGCTGGACCACCAGGTCGCCCTCCACCCAGTCCGGCAGGCCGAAGAGCTGCAGCACCTGGTCGATGAGGTGGGCGCCCAGGTCATAGTGGATGCCGACGCCCGGCGCCGGCTTCTCCTGCCAGCGATCGGCCACCTCGCCCTTGTAGAATTCGAAGTGGGCGCGGTAGCTCTTGATCTCGCCCAGCGCACCTTCGTCGATCAGCCTGCGCAGGGTCAGGAAGTCGGAGTCCCAGCGCCGGTTCTGGAAACAGGTGGCAATGCGCCCGGCCTTGGCCGCCGCCGCGATCACCTGCTCGGCCTCCGCCGCCGTCGGCGTGAAGGGCTTGTCGGAGACGACGTGCTTGCCGGCGGCCAGCGCCTCCAGCATCAGGGGAGCATGGGTCGGGCTGGGGCTGGCCAGCACCGCCAGCTCCACGTCGGGATCAGCGAAGAGCGCCGCCGGCGTCGGGTGGACCGTTACGCCGGGATGATCGGCATGGACCTTGGCCGCATCGGAAGACGCGACCGCCACCATATCCACGCCCGCCGCCGGAAACAGCGGCGCGTGAAACACCTTGCCGGCCAGGCCATAGCCGACCACTCCGACTTTCAAAGCCATATTGGTTCTCGTTCTCCGAACGTGTGAGCTCTTTTTGGTTTTCGGCGCCAGCCCGCTCCCCCGCCCGGCCACCCAGCGCCAGTATCCTAGTGGGTGGCCGGGCGGGGGAGCGGGCCGGAACCGCTTCGACGAAGTCGAAAGATACTAAACAATCCGCATTTCGGTCTGCGGATCGAAGAAGTGCACCTTGTCCATGTTGAAGGCGAGCGGCACCTTGTCGCCGGGGGCGATGCGCTCGCTGGGGCGCACCCGCGCGGTCACCTCTTTCTCGCCCATGCGGGTGACGATGAACTTGTCGGCACCGGTGGGCTCGACCACGTCGATGCCGCACTCCACGGTCTCGATGGCGCGGGCCGAGCGGTCGGCGCTGGAGACATCGGTGACGTCCTCCGGCCGCACGCCGAAGACGATGTCGCGGCCGTTGTGGGCCCGCAGCGCCTCCGACGGCTGATCGATCTTCAGGCTGAAATCGCCGATCCGCACCGAAGCGGTGCCGTTGACGGCCTGCAGATTGGCCGGGATCAGGTTCATGGTGGGCGAGCCCATGAAGTCGGCGACGAAGATGTTGGCGGGGTTGGAGTAGACCTGCTCCGGCGTGCCGACCTGCTGCAGGATGCCGTCCTTCAGCACGGCGATCTGGGTCGCCAGGGTCATGGCCTCGATCTGGTCGTGGGTCACATAGACGATGGTGGTGCCGAGGCTCTGGTGCAGCTTCTTGATCTCCGTGCGCATGTCGACGCGCAGCTTGGCGTCGAGGTTGGACAGCGGCTCGTCGAAGAGGAAAACCTGCGGTTCGCGCACCAGGGCGCGGCCCATGGCGACGCGCTGGCGCTGGCCGCCGGAAAGCTGGCCGGGTCGGCGTTTCAGCAGGTGCTGGATCTGCAGCATGTCAGCGACCCGGGCGACGGCAGCCTCGCGCTCGGCCTTGGGCACGCCGCGCATCTCCAGCCCGAAGGCGATGTTCTCGCCGACGTTCATGTTGGGATAGAGCGCGTAGGACTGGAAGACCATGGCGATGTCGCGCTGGGAGGGATGCAGGTCGTTGACCGGACGCCCGGCGATGTGGATCTCGCCCGAGGTGATGGACTCCAGTCCGGCGATGGTGTTCAGAAGCGTCGACTTGCCGCAGCCCGACGGACCGACGAGGACGAGGAAGCCGCCTTCCTCGATGGCAATGTCGATGCCTTTCAGCACATCGACTGCGTGAAAGGACTTGCGCAGATCGCGGATTTCCAGGAAGGCCATGGTCGAACCCCTAGGTTTAGCCTTTGACGGCGCCGGCCATGAGCCCGCGCACGAAGTAGCGGCCGGAGACGATGTAGACGATCAGGGTCGGCAGAGCCGCCAGGATCGCTCCGGCAAAGTGGACGTTGTATTCCTTCACCCCGGTGGAGGACGACACCAGGTTGTTCAAGGCGACCGTCATCGGAAGCGTGTCGACGTCGCCGAAGGTGACCCCGAAAAGAAAATCATTCCAGACGTTGGTGAACTGCCAGATCACCGTCACCACGATGATGGGTCCGGAGGAGGGCAGCAGGATACGCCGGAAGATGCGGAAGAAGCCGGCGCCGTCGATGGTGGCGGCGCGGATCAGCTCGCTTGGGAAGGCATCGTAGTAGTTGCGGAAGAAAAGCGTGGTGAAGCCGAGGCCATAGACCACGTGGACAAGGACCAGCCCGGCCGTTGTGCCTGACAAGCCCAAGAATCCAAGAACGGTGGCCATAGGTATGAGCACGATCTGGAAGGGTATGAAGCAGGAAAACAGCATCAGCCCGAAGACGATGCGGTGTCCTCGGAACTGCCATTTTGTCAGCACGTAGCCGTTCAACGCCCCCAGGAAGGTGGAGATGAAGACCGCGGGCACCACCATGACCACAGAGTTGAGCAGATATGGCGACAGGCCGGTGGGTTTTACGCCGATCTGTGCCGAACTCCAGGCTGTCGCCCAAGGGGCGAGGGTGAACACTTCCGGCAAAGCCAGCATGTTGCCGGAGCGGATCTCCTCCAGCGGCTTCACCGAGTTCACCAGCATGACGAAGAGCGGCAGCAGGTAGTAGACGGCGAAGAGGATCAGCACGGCATAGATCGCCGCACGGGTCAGCGCGCCGGTGCGCAGGGCGACCTCGCTGGTGGCCACGCTCATGCCTTCTTCTCCCGGAGCTCGCTGTAGAGGTAGGGGATGATGATGGAGGCGATCATGATCAGCATTATGACGGCAGAGGAGGTGCCGACGCCCATCTGGTTGCGGGTGAAGGTATAGGAGTACATGAAGGTGGCCGGCAGCTCGGTCGCCCGCCCCGGCCCGCCGTTGGTCAGCGCAATCACCAGGTCATAGGCCTTGATCGCAAGGTGTGCGAGGACCACGAAGGCCGAGAGGAAGGCCGGGCGCAGCATGGGAATGACGATGCGCCGGTAAAGCTTCCAGGCGGTGGCGCCGTCGATCTGCGCGGCCTTTAGGATCTCGTTGTCGATGCCGCGCAGGCCGGCCAGGAACATCGCCATGACGAAACCGGAGGACTGCCAGACGGCGGCGATGACGATGGTGTAGATCGCCATGTCGCGGTCCTTGATCCAGCGGAACTCGAAGGACTCCCAGCCCCAGAGATGCATGACGTTCTCCAGGCCGATGCCGGGATCGAGGAACCATTTCCAGGCGGTTCCGGTGACGATGAAGGAGAGCGCCATGGGGTAGAGGAAGATCGGCCGCAGCAGCCCTTCGCCGCGGATTTTCTGGTCCAGGAAGATCGCCAGGGTGAGCCCGATCACCGTGCAGATGACGATGTAGAGGATGCCGAAGATGGCCAGGTTGGAAAGCGCCGTCGACCAGTGGCGCAGACCGAAAAGCCGGAAGTAGTTGGCGAAGCCGACCAGGTCGAAGGACGGCAGCATGCGCGAGTCCGTAAAGGACAGGTAGCCGGTGAAGACGATGAAGCCGTAGACGAAGATCAGGATCAGCACGAAGCTGGGCGAGAGCACGAGCTTCGGCAGCAGGTCTTGGGCGGTGGTGCGCAGGCGGGTCGGCATGGCGAAGACGGGCAGCCCCGGATAACTGTCCCAGAAGTTAACTGTCCCACAAAAAAGGCGGCGCCCGAACCTGAGTCAGGTTTCAGATCCGGGCGCCGTCACAGCATGGGAGGTCTTTTCAGGCGGTACGGCCGGCGCTATTGGGCGCCGTCCACCGCGTTGACCAGTTCCTCGGCGGCCGTCGCGGCGTCGAACTCGCCGTTGAAGTGGGCGGTCACCACGTCGTAGACCGCGTTCTTCACCGCCGCCGGCGCCGCATGGCCGTGGGCCATGGAGCCGAAGAGCGTGCCGGAGGAACTGGCGGCAGCCAGTTCCGCCATGCCCTTCTTGCCGCAGGCATCGAAGTCGGCATCGGAAACGTCGGTGCGCGCCGGAACGGAGCCCTTGACCACGTTGAAGGCCGACTGGAAAGACGGCGCCATGATCGAGGAAGCCAGCTTCACCTGGGCTTCGCGGCGCTCTTCCCCGACCGAGAACATGGCGAACTGGTCGGAGTTGAAGGTGACCGTGTCCTGGGTGCCCGGGAAACGGAAGCAGAGGAAGTCCTGATCCGGGGTCAGGCCCGCTTTCAGGAACTCGCCCTTGGCCCAGTCGCCCATGAACTGCACGCCGGCCTTGCCTTCGATCACCATGGCCGAGGCCAGGTTCCAGTCACGCCCGGAGAAGTTCTCGTCGACGAAGCCGCGCAGGGTTTCCATGCGCTCGAAGGCCTCGACCATCTGCGCACCGCCCAGAGTATCCGGATCGAGATCGATGAAGGCGGCCTTGTAGAACTCCGGTCCGCCGACGCTCATGACGACGGCGTCGAAGATGGTCGCGTCCTGCCAGGCCTGCCCGCCGTGGGCAACCGCCGTGTAGCCGGCGTCCTTGATCTTGGTGAGGGCGGCAATCAGTTCGTCCCAGGAGGTCGGCTGGGCGATGCCCAGTTCGTCGAAGATCTTCTTGTTGGCCCAGACCCAGTTGGTCGAGTGCACGTTCACCGGCGCGGATATCCACTTGCCGTCATGCTTGGCGAAGCGCTGCAGCGCGGCGGGCACCACCGTGTCCCAGTTCTCCGCGGCGGCCACGGTGTTCAGGTCGGCCAGCGCGCCTTCCTGCGCCCAGTCCTGAATGTCGAAGCCCAGCATCTGCACCGCGGTGGGCGCGTTGCCGGCCGTCACCCGGGCGCGCAGCACGGTCATCGCCTGCTCGCCGCCGCCGCCGGCCACGGGCATGTCCTGCCAGCCGACGCCCTTGCCTTCCAGGTCTTCCTTCAGAACGTTGAGCGCAGCCGCCTCGCCGCCCGAGGTCCACCAGTGCAGGACTTCGACGTCCTCCGCCTGCGCCGCCGGCGCAGCCGCAATAAGGCCCAGGGCGATCAAGCCGGGGGCAACGAAGCTCGTGGTGAGCTTCAGGGTCAATCGGGTCATTTGGGTCCTCCCAGTTCTTCTGCGCGATGAAGTTCGCATCTGCCTTATCTGTAACGTTACAGCTCAGAGGCGTCAACAGGCGACCGGGTCGAATTTTTCTATCGCCATCTATATATCTGAAAATAAACAATTATCCTGATGTATTCCGTTGCACTGCTCCCCTCAGCCCGACAACCCGCCTTGTTATCTGTAACGATACAGGTATAGTTGCAGGGATTTCGCATGGCCGCCCGCGGCCGGGAGATGGTGATCCGTGGCACCCAGGGACAAGTCGGAGACCGCAGCCAAAACCGTGCCGGAGACCGCTCCGCGCGGTCCGGCAGCCGGTGCCGTCGAGCCCGGCAAACGGCCCACCCTGAAGACCATCGCCGAGATCGCCAATCTCGGCGTGACCACGGTGTCCCGGGCCCTGAAGGACGGCCCGGAGATCGGCGAGGACACCAAGAAGCGGGTGCGCCGCATCGCCCGCGACATCGGCTACAGGCCCGACCGGGCCGGGGTGCGACTGCGCACCGGCAAGACCAACGTGATTTCCCTGGTCCTGAACCCCCACGAAGAGGTCATGGGCTACGGCACCTCAATGATCTTCGGGATTTCCCAGGCGCTGCGCGACACCGCCTACCACCTGGTGGTGACGCCGCACTTCCTGGAGGGCGATCCCATGGAGCCGATCCGCTACATCATCGAGACCGGCTCGGCCGACGGCATCATCCTGTCGCGCACCCGTCCGCAGGACGAGCGCATCCGCTACCTCTTGGAGATGGGCTTTCCCTTCGTCTGTCATGGGCGCAGCGAGCTGGCCACCCCCCATCCCTTTCACGACTTCGACAACTACGCCTTTGCTTTTGAAGCGGCCAAGCGGCTCATCGAGAAAGGCCGGCGGCGGCTTTGCATCATCGCGCCGCCCGAGGGCGTCACCTACCACAACCACATGATGATGGGCTTCGAACGGGCCGCCCATCAGTTCGGCGCGGCAACGGTTCCCGCCCCGGGTCCCGCCCCAGGCGTAAAGCCCGGCATAAACACCGACACTGCGCCCGAGGACATCCGCAGCAGCCTGCGGCAGATGATGGGGCAGAGCGATCCGCCCGACGGTTTCATCTGCTCCGGCGACATCTCGGCCCTCGCCCTGACCGCCGGGCTGCGCGATGCCGGCATGACGCCGGGCCGGGAGTTCGATCTGGTGGCCAAGCAGACCTCCTCGGCGCTCGACCACACGACGCCGGCCATCGACACGATCTTCGAGGATCTGACCGCCACCGGCCGCACCCTGGCGAGCCTGCTGGTGCGCCGCATCAACGACGAGCCGGTGGAGAACCTGCAGACCGTCAGAGAACCGGAACTGCGATTCAGGACCGCCGCCCCGGCGACAAGCGCCCCTATTGGCCAATCCCAAGATAGCCAAACCCGGGGCAGCCAACCCGAACAGGTTTGAGGAGACGCCGATGGACGAAACCATCCGCCGTTACATCATCGAGGCCAAAAAAGATCTGCGCGCCCGCCAGGACGTGGAAGCAGCTTTCACCAAGGTGCGCGAAGCCATGGAACGGGAGGTCGAGGCGATCTTCGATGAAGAGGCGAAGGCGGGTTCCGCGATTCCCGCCATCGACTTCGAGGCGGTAAAGGCCGACAAGGTCAGCGACGACCAGCGCGCCCTGGTGCGCCGGCGCGGCGCCGTCGTGATCCGCGGCGTTTTTCCGCGCGCCCGCGCGGAAGCCTGGAACGAGCAGGTCGGCCTCTACATCGACGAGAACGACTATCTGGAGAAGGCCCAGGAAAAGGCCGGCATGGACAAGTACTTCGACGAACTGAAGGCGGACCGGCCGCAGATCTACGGGCTCTACTGGTCGAAGCCGCAGATCGAGGCACGCCAGGCCGAGGAGATGGCCGTCACCAAGCGCTTCCTGAACCGGCTCTGGGATGTGGACAGCCCGGTGGGCCGGGAGTTCGACCCCGACAACGACTACGCCTATGCCGACCGCACGCGCCGGCGCCAGCCGGGCGACAGCAAGCTGGGTCTCTCCCCGCATGTCGACGCCGGCTCCTACGAGCGCTGGGTCGACCCGGCCTTCCAGAAGATCTACCAGCCCGTCTTCGCCGGCGACTGGAGCGCCTACGACCCCTGGAAGGCGGCCTACCGCACCCAGACGCGGGAGTTCCCCTCCCCCGCCGTCTGTTCCATGTTCCGGTCCTTCCAGGGCTGGACGGCGCTGACCGCCCAGGGCCCGCACGACGGCACACTGCAGCTGGTGCCCATCGCCAAGGGCATGGCCTTCATGCTGCTGCGCGCGCTGCAGCCGGACGTCGCTGAAGACGAACTCTGCGGCGCGCTGCCGGGCCGCGCTCTGGTCGCCCATCCGGACTGGCACGCGGACCTGCTGAAAGGCCTGGTCTCGATCCCCAAGGTGGAGCCGGGCGACACGGTGTGGTGGCACCCCGACCTGATCCATGCCGTGGAAGATCAACACAACGGCAAGGAGGAGGCCAACGTGATCTACGTCGGCGCCTCGCCGCGCTGCCCCAAGAACGAGGCCTACGCCCGCAAGCAGGCCGCCAGCTTCCTCGCCGGGGAAAGCGCGCCGGACTTCGCGCCGGAGAACTACGAGGTGGACTTCCGCGGCCGCGCCACCCTGGACGACCTGACCGACCTGGGCCGCGCCCAGATGGCGCTTTAGCCAGACAGCGCCTTAGGCTGCCTACTCCGCCGTCACGAAGTTGGCTTCGGGCAGGTCGACGGCGCCGCCGCCCTGCTCGCGCACTTCTTCGAGCAGGTCCATCCAGTCTTCGAGGTCGAAGTGGACGGGCCCGTCAGTGCCAAAGTAGTCCTGCTGGAGCTGCAGGAAGAGCGCCTTGGCATCGTCCAGACGTGCTTCGCGGCCTTCCCAGGCGGTGTTGCCGTGCCGCAGATCCTCCGTCACCGCGGAGAGCAGCGCGACCAGGGCGGCCTCGAAAGGATGCATCAGGGGCATGACCCGCGGCGTGGCGACCGGCCAGTCGGCGGCAACGGGCGGAGCGTCGTTCTGCCAGGCCCAGATCGCACGCAGCAGACGCCAGTCCTTCTCCGCCGCCGCGTAGTTGCCGGCGGCGTGGTGGGAGCGTGCGCGCATGTAGTGATAGGGCGGCTCGACGATACGGTCCGCCGCGGCCAGCTCAATCGCGGAGTCCAGCAGATGGAGGGCGCGGGCCAGGGCCTCCGCCTCCTCCTGATCGCTGACACGCCGCCGCAGAAGGTCGCCCTCGGCATCGCGGGGCCGTGAGACGGCCAGCCGCGCCCAGAGATAACGGACCAGGGACTCCTCCCAGTTCCTGCGGTCGTCCTCGGCATAGCGCTTCACACGGCGCAACGGCTCCGGCGCGACCGGGGCCAGCTCGAAGGCCTCCCAGTCCACCTGCCAGCCGGCGTAGCTGCTGTGCGGGCTCGGCGCGCGGTCCCCGGTGGTCATCCAGACCTCGTCCTTGCCCGCGCGGCGCTCTGGGTCAGCCAGAACGACGCTGCCAAGCTGGCCGTAGACCTTGCGCGGCACCCGTCCGTAGGCGCGCTCCGCCGAGAGCGGATCCGGCGGCGTCGGAAAGGCCGTGCGGATCTTCTCCAGCGCGCCGTCGCGGCTGGAAGCCAGCCAGTCGATGGCCCAGTCGAGATCGATGCGCCGTTGCTCGCCTTCCTCCTTCAGCGCGGCCTCCACGGACTCGAAGCGCGCATGGGTCTCCAGCCACTTGCCGAAGGTGGGGCTGAAGTGGTTGTCGTCCTCATCGAAGAGGCGCTCGGCCATGTCGTGATGGAGGAAGTGATTGGTCTGGGGAACGGCGTCGCCCTCGTGCTTGGTGACCCGCACGCGCTCGCCGTTCAGTTCGATGCGCCTGGCCCGCCCGGTCCGCGCCTCCGACACAAAGATGGTCCAGGCGGCGAAGTGCCTGCTGTCCTTCACCAGGTCGACCGCCTCGTCCACCGTCGCCGCTTCACGCAGCACCCGTTGTTCAACGAAGGGGCAGATGTCGGCATGACCGAAGAGAAAGCCGCTTTCGTACTGTGTGGTCGACATCTGGTGCAGGGAGACCGCGAGGCCGGCGTCGTTGAGGCCGCTGATGCCGCCGGGATAGATCAGCCCGGCGGTGCCGAAGGCGGCATACCTGTGCCAGCCCGGATTGCCTTCGGTCTCATCGAGAAGCGAGAGCACTGGCGCCTTGTTCCAGTGGAAAAGGTCGGCGTCGAGATTGCGCGCATGCAGGTGACGGCCGTCACGGGTCAGCCGCCCCGGCACCGCAAAGCCGGTGCAGGCGAAGTCGATGCGGTTGTTGGGGCCGGACATCGCCTTCAGGGTGGCGGCGATGTCCTGTTGCTTGTCGCCGTCGTCCTTGGCCTCCTCCAAGTACGCCTTGGTGTCCGGATCCGCCAGTCTCGAGGTTACAAGAGCAAGGATGGCCGGTGCCCTAAAGGCCCGCACGCCGGGAATCTGAAAGATGCGCGTCACGGCATCGATGATGTTCCCCACCTCGATGGCTATCAGCGCATCGCGCACTTCCAGATCGGAGAAGGCGGGGTTGGCGAGCCCTTCGCGGTACCCTGCCGCAAGGCCATCGACAGCGGCTTTGAATTCGTCGCTGCAGTGCTCGAGGATGCGGTCGCTGTAGCAGCGGTAGAGCGCGGAGGCCACGTGGCTGAGGGTGGCGCTTTCCAGGTTCACGGCGCGCGCGATGGTCGAGACGATCTCGGGAAAGGCGCCGTCCTGAATCTCCTGGGCCAGCAGCCGGCCATGGTCGTAGGCCATGTCGGGAAAGCGGCCGCGCTGTTTCAGAACGAAGAAAGGCTGGCCGTCGACGGTCAGGCGTCTGAGGCTGCTCTCCGCGCGCCCCTGCCCGTCGGGCAGGACTTCAGGCGCCTGCTCCCAGCCTTCGATCACCCCGTTCATGCTCTCCCCCAATCGCAGACTCGGTCTTTGATACTTGCGGGCGACACTCTAAGTCCCCAGCGCCCGCCTGCTGTGGAGAAAGTCACACCGTCTCATAGAGCACGAAACAACCCCACAAGCCAAAGGGCAAAAGAGGGGGCGCAGGGAGCAAAGGGTGGAGCAAAAGGCGGGTGGAAGGGCCGGCAGCGTGGCACTCAGAAGGGCAGACCGACGTAATTCTCGGCCAGGGAGGCGGCGGCGGCCTCGGAGGACACCAGGTACTCCAACTCCGCAAGTTGTATGCGATGGCCGAAGCGTCCGTTTTCCGGGAAACGATGCAGGAGCGAGGTCATCCACCAGGAAAAGCGCTCGGCTTTCCAGACCCGTGCGAGCGCCCGGGCCGAATAGGCGTCGATCCCCGCGGAGGAGCCTTCGCCGTAGTATTCGATCAGTGCCTCGGAGAGGTAGTGCACGTCGCTGGCGGCAAGGTTGAGGCCCTTGGCCCCGGTCGGCGGCACGATATGGGCGACATCCCCGGCGAGAAAGAGCCGGCCGAAGCGCAGGGGCTCGGCAACGAAACTGCGCAGGGGCGCAATCGACTTTTCGAGCGCGGGTCCCGTGACCAGCGCCGCTGCGGCCTCCGGGTCGAGCCGGCGGCGCAGCTCGTCCCAGAAGCGCTGGTCGCTCCAGTTCTCCACCTTCTCGTCGGCAGCGCACTGCAGGTAGTAGCGGCTGCGGGTGGGCGAGCGCATGGAACAGAGAGCAAAGCCGTCCTCGTGGTTCACGTAGATCAGCTCTTCGTTGGCCGGCGGCACATCGGCCAGCAGACCCAGCCAGCCGAAGGGGTAGACCCGTTCGAAGGTTTCCAGCGCGCCTTCCGGAACAGATTGGCGGCTGACCCCGTAGAAGCCATCGCAGCCGGCGATGAAGTCGCACTCCAGGGTCTGGGCGATACCGCCTTTCCGAAAGTGGACCACCGGCCGCGCGCGGTCGAAGCCTTCCAGGTGGACGCCGGCGGCCTCATAGACGGTCCTGGCACCAGCCGCGGCGCGGGCTTCCATAAGGTCGCGGGTCACCTCGGTCTGACCGTAGACCACCACTTCCTTGCCGGCGGTCAGCGCGGCGAGGTCGATGCGGTGGCGCCTGCCGCCGAAGCAGAGGTTGACGCCGACGTGCGGCAGGCCCTCCTGCCGCAGCCGGCCGTCACAGCCGGCCCGGGCGATCAGATCCACGGTCCCCTGTTCCAGGACGCCGGCGCGGATGCGCCCGAGCACGTAGTCCGCGGAGCGCCGCTCGAGGATCACCGTCTCGATCCCCGCGCCCTGCAGCAGTTGGCCAAGCAGCAGGCCGGCCGGGCCGGCGCCGATGATCGCCACCTGGGTGCGCAATGCGTTCTCCCTATCCCCTCAGTTGGAGCTTGAGGCCCGTTTGCCGCCGGGCCGGCTCCCTCCGCTTTTCCGCAGCATAGAGGCCGTTGGCATCATTGACCAAGATCAATGATCGCGCAGGCCGGTCTGGGGCCAACTCCCCAGGTCAACACCTCGCAGGAGCATTCCGCAGTCATGACCCATACCCCCCACGAACTGGCCGAAGAGTTTCCCGATGCCGCCGACAAGATCCATCGCCTGAAGATGGAGTCGGCCCACTTTGCCCGCCTGGCCGACCAGTACCATCACGTGAATCGGGAGATTCACCGCATCGAGAGCGAGGTCGAGGCGGCGTCGGACATGCGCACCGAGGATCTGAAGAAGGAACGCCTGATGCTGAAGGACGAGATCGCGGAAATGCTGCAGACCGCGCCCTGAGGTCCCAGCGCCGACGTCCCAGCACCCAAGCCGCCTGCCCGACAGGCGCGCCTCAGTTCACTTGCACCCAGCGCAGAATGAAGAAGTTGTCGGCCCTCTGGGTCACCTCGACAGTCTGCTTCATACCCCAGACCAGCGGCTGCACGTGGAGCGGCACATAGGCCACCTCCGTCTGCAGGCGCTGGTGCACCTCGTCCAGCATCGACTGCCGGATGTCGGGATCGAGCTCCCGCTGGATCCGCGGCAGCAGGTCGTCGATGCGCGGGTCCGAGAAGCCGCCGAAGTTCCAGCTTCCCAGCTTCTTCTCGGCGTTTGGCGTGGCCAGCAGGAAGCGGACCGGATGCTCCGCATCGAAGGTGCCGGGTGACCAGCCCAGCAGGTACATGTCGAAGCGGTCGGCGCGCAGCTCCGGCCAGTACTGGCGCACCGGCATGGTGTTCAGCTTGGCGGTCAGGCCGACCTTCGCCAGCATGCCGGCCACCGCCGTGCAGAGACTGGCGTCGTTGATGTAGCGGTCGTTGGGGCAGGCGAGGCCGAAACTGAATCCCTGCGGATAGCCGGCCTCCGCCAGCAGCGCCTTGCTGGCCGCCGGGTCGAAGGCTTCGCGGGCTGCAAGGTCCGGGCTGTAGCCCCGCATCGCCGGGCTCACCAGAAGACTGGCCGGCGCCGCGTTGCCGCGCATGACCTTGCTGATCAGGGTATCGACGTCGATCGCCTGATAGATGGCCCGGCGCACCCGCACATCGGCCAAGGGGTTCGATTCGGTCGTCTCGTCGGAGAACTTCAGCGTCTCGGCCTTGTGGGCGAAGCCCAGCATGATGACCCGCGCCTCGACGCCCTGCTGCACCTTGACCCCGGCGGCGGCTTCCAGCCGCGGGACATCCTGCAGGGGGACGGGATTGATGAAATCCACCTCGCCGGAGATGAGCGCCGCCACGGCGGTGGCCTGCTGGGTGATCGGCGTAAAGACCGCGCGGGTCAGGTTGTGCTCCCTTTCGCCCCACCAGTTCTCGAAGGGCTCCAGCACCGTGCGCACGCCCGGCGAGCGCTCCGCCACCCGGAACGCGCCGGTTCCATTGGCGTTCAGGGTGGCATAGGTCTCGGCCTGGGTGGTGGTGCGGGCGGTTCCGTTGGCTTCCGCCCAGTCCTTGTCCATGATCATGAAGTTGGCGATGGACCCGGGAAAGATCGGGTTGGGCGCCGTGGTCATGAAGTCGATGGTGAAGTCGTCGACGATCTTCACCTCGCGCACCGGCGCGAACCAGGAGCGCACATCGGCTTCCTCCGCGCTGGCGCGCTGATAGGAGAACAGCACGTCTTCGGCCGTGAAGGCGGATCCGTCGTGGAAGGTGACGCCGCGGCGCAGGTGAAAGCGCCAGCCGCCCGTGCCCAGAGGGCGCCAGCGCTCCGCAAGGGCGCCTTCGATCTTCATGTCGCGGTCGCGGCGCACGAGCCCCTCGTAGACGTTGTTGAGGAACCCGAGGACCGGCGCCGAGTTGACGGCGTGGGGGTCCAGGGTCTGGGGATCGGTTGTCGATGCCCAGCGGAACTCCTTGGCGCCGGCAGCGGGGGCGACGGCCAGCGCGAGGCAGAGCCCCAGCGGCACGGCCAGCCCCGCACCCAGCAGCCGATTGAAGATGCAGCGGTTCATAAGCACGCTCTCCCTTGTTCTTGAGCCGGACCGGCCGGCCTGTCCCCGTGTCCCGAAGCCTTCGGCCGAGTGTATTCCCGCGCTTCCCAGAGGTCCAACCATCAGCCGGACCGGCCGCCTGGGCGCTGATCCGGGACTCGGCCTGCAACCGCAATCAAAGATCACCGCAGCGGGATGCGAAGAAAATCCTGCCGTGGCGGGTAGCAATAACCCTAAAGCGTCGGGTACCCTAAATATCCTCGAACAAAGAGAGAATATAACAACAAATAACCGATGCCATGAGGTGCATTTATATATTTCAGCCTTGTTTCTCCAATCGAAACACGAAAAGTTCTTTTTCTCCGACTGGGACATCTTTCTGAAAAAGAACGGGACTAGGCATGCTCCTGGGCGCCGTCGCCGAGGCAAGAGAGCCTCCGCGCCAAACCGCTTTCTTCTATGGAGCATGCAATGTCTTTCCCTGGAGATCGGAGCCGCGGTCGACGCGCCCTCCGGTTCGCACTTCCTGCCGCTGCTGTGGCTTTCATGGCTGCAGCACCGGCCGAGGCCGCAGTCACATCCGAAACGGCCTTTGTCTTCAACACGTTCTCGTTCCTGATCCACGGTGCCCTGGTTCTCTGGATGGCGGCGGGCTTCGCCATGCTGGAATCCGGCCTCGTGCGCACGAAAAGCGTCACCACCATTCTGCTGAAGAACATGGCGCTGTTTTCCATCGCCGGGGTTACCTACTTCCTGGTGGGCTACAACCTGATGTACGACGGTGTCGACGGCGGTGTGGTCGGGACACTGGGCTGGTGGGGCGCCGATGACAGCGCTGCGCTGAACGGCGACTTCTCGGCCGGCTATGCGGCAGCCTCCGACTGGTTCTTCCAGATGGTCTTCGTCGCGACGGCGGCTTCCATCGTCTCCGGCGCCCTGGCGGAGCGCATCAAGCTCTGGCCCTTCCTGGTTTTCGTAACGGTCCTGACGGCAGTGATCTATCCCGTCCAGGGGGCCTGGCATTGGGGCGGCGGCTGGCTGGCCGAACGCGGTTTCGCGGACTTTGCCGGCTCGACCATCGTCCACTCGGTGGGCGGCTGGGCGGCGCTGACCGGCGCCATCATCGTCGGCGCAAGAACCGGCAAGTACCGCGAGGACGGCCGCGTCGCGGCGATGCCCGGGTCGTCGCTGCCGCTGGCAACCCTGGGGACCTTCATCCTCTGGTTCGGCTGGCTCGGCTTCAACGGCGGCTCCCAGCTCGCCCTGGGCTCGGCGGCGGATGCCATCGCCATCGCCAACATCTACGCCAACACCACAATCGCCTCGGCCGGCGGCGTGCTGGCGGCGATGGGGCTGTCGCAGCTTCTGAACCGCAAGGTCGATCTGACCATGGCGCTGAACGGCGCCCTGGCCGGGCTGGTGAGCATCACCGCCGGTCCGGACACACCCAGCCTCGGCGTGGCTCTCCTGATCGGCGCGGTCGGCGGAACCCTGGTGGTGGCGACCGTGCCGCTGCTGGACCGCCTGAAGATCGACGATGTGGTGGGCGCCATCCCGGTGCATCTGGTCGCCGGCATCTGGGGCACGCTGGCCGTGCCACTGACCAACGGCGAGGCCAGCTTCGCCACCCAGGCGCTGGGCGTCGTGGCGGTCGGCGGTTTCGTCACCGCAGCCAGCACAGTCATCTGGCTGGTTCTGAAAGCGGCGATGGGCCTCCGGATCAGCCAGCAGGTCGAGACCCTCGGTCTCGATCAGGCCGAAACCGGCATGCGGGCCTATCCGGAGTTCAACCTCTCATCGCGGTGACCGGAGACAGCAACCGCATGCGGCGCCGGTAGGCGCCACACACAAGTGCCAAACAGGGGGTGGGGGGCTGCGCCCCCCGCCGTCTCCCTTTGACCCCCTTGGACAGGGTCACAGACTTGGGGAAACAGACCATGTCGAACAGTTTGAGAAGGTCTCAGAGTATTCTCCGCGATGCCGAGCGTGCGAGCGGCGCGGGAAAGAAACCCCAAAGCGCCGCAAAGCCGCAGGACCACAGCGATGACGACCATCCGGTCGTCGACGCCCGCGAGGAAATGCTGTTCCGCGCCCTGGATCTGGACAACGATCATCAGGTGCTGCGCAGCGACCTGGAGCAGGTCCTGAAGGAGGTCGGCCTTTCCGCCGACGACCCGCGGCTGCACGAGAGCATGGCCGCCCTGGAGGCCCACCATCGAAGCCTGCAGGCCGACGACGAGGAAGAGCCGGAACCGGGTATTCCCAAGGACGCGTTCTACCGTGCGATCCGCCACAACATTCTGCTGATCGAACGGGCGTTGCAGGGCAACCTGGTGGTCCCCGACTTCGAGGACTTCTGCCGCGAGATCGACCGCATGTTCGCCGAGACGCGCGGGAACCGCGGCGGCAAACCGGCCGACTACATCCCGCAGCTCAACCTGCCGGAGCCCGATGTCGACCGCTTCGGCCTCGCCCTCTGCACCATCGACGGCCAGCGCCATGCAGCGGGCGATGCGGGGGTTTACTTCCCCGTCGAGTCCGTCTGCAAGCCGGTGATGTACTGCCTGGCGCTGGAGGAGCACGGCGCGGAGACCGTTCACTCCTTCATCGGTCACGAGCCCAGCGGCAGCAGCTTCAATGAACTGCTGCTCGACAAGCAGAACCGTCCGCACAATCCGATGATCAACGCCGGTGCGATCCTCAGCTGCGCGCTCATCAAGCACAAGGAGAAGACCGAGAAGAAACGGCGCTACGCTTTCGGCGACCTCGAGTCCCGCGGCTGGTCCGGCAGCCGCATCGACTTCGTGATGGAGCGCTGGCAGGCGCTCTGCGGCGGTGAGAAGCCACACTTCAGCACGCCGGTCTATCTTTCGGAGCGGGCGACGGCGGACCGCAACTTCGCGCTGGCCTACTACATGCGGGAGAAGAACGCCTTTCCGGCCGGCGCGGACCTGGAGGACGTGCTCGATTTCTATTTCCAGTGCTGTTCCATCGAGGTGACCTGCGAGATGATGTCGCTGGTCGCCGCCACTCTGGCCAACGGCGGCATCTGCCCGGTGAGCGGACGGCGCATCTTCCAGACGGAAACGGTCCAGTCCTGCCTGTCGCTGATGTCCTCCTGCGGCATGTACGACTTCTCGGGCGAGTTCGCCTTTACCATCGGCCTGCCGGCCAAGAGCGGCGTCTCCGGCGCCGTCATGATCGTGATCCCCAACGTCATGGGCCTCTGCACCTGGTCGCCGCGCCTCGACGAGTTGGGCAACTCTGTGCGCGGACTCGATTTCTGCCGCCGCCTCGTGGAGACCTTCAACTTCCACAACTACGACAACCTGACCGGCCACTCCGACAAGAAAGACCCCCGGGTCAGCCGCGTCCAGCTGCAGGCTGTGAAGGTGAACGAACTGGTCTGGGCCTCCAGCAAGGGCGACCTCAGCGCAATGCGCGAGCAGTTGCTGCGCGGCGCCGACCTGAACGCCGCCGACTACGACCGGCGCACGCCGCTTCACCTGGCCGCGGCCGAGAATCAGGCGGAGGTGGTGCAGTTCTTCATCGAGCAGAAGGCCGAGGGCCGCCGCAGCGTCGACCTCAACCCCCGCGACCGCTGGGGCGGAACGCCGCTGGACGACGCGCACCTGCACGGCAATGCGGAGATCATCGCCCTGCTGGAGGCCGCCGGCGGCACGCGCGGCGTCCTGACCAACCAGACCAGCCACGGCGTGGCCAAGGGAGCCGCGACCCTGCAGACCGACACCCACAAGACGGCGGAGATGATCTGGGCCGCCAGCAGCGGCGATCTGGTGACCATCCGGCGGTTGGTGGCCCAGGGCGTGCCGCTGGATGCCGCCGACTACGACGCGCGCACGCCGCTCCACCTCGCCGCCGCCGAGGGGCACCTGGAAACGGTGCAGTACTTCATCCGCCAGAAGCTCAGCCTCAGTCCCCGGGACCGCTGGGGCAACACCCCGCTGGACGACGCCCTGCGCCACGGCCGCAAGGACGTCGCGGCGCTGCTGCGCCGCCATCGCGCGAAGGAAGGCACCGGAAAGGAGCAGCGCGGCAAGCAAGGCGGTGCCGGCCCAAAACGCGGCCACAAGCAGAGGGCGGTGCCGGCCTGACCGGCAGATCGGTCTTTAGCCGGCCTCCTCCCCTTCCAGCGCCCGGGCGACGCGGCGCAGGATGATCCGGCGCGCCTTGTCGTCCGCCGCCGCGTCGAGGCGCTCGCGCAAGGTGAGGGAGAAATCCGCCAGGTCGTTGTGCCAGTCCGGCGCGCCGAGGGATTCCCGCGGCAGGCGGTGCGGCACGGGGCGGAAGGCGACCTTGCTCTCGCCGGCCAGCAGATCGACGACATCGTCGAGCTGGGGAATGATAATGCGCTCTTCCGGCATGCCGGCCGCTTCGAGCCCGTCGCGCAGGGCCGTCAGGCCCCTCTCCTCCCCATGGGTCAGAAAGACGGCGCCCTTCACCGGAAGCCGTCCCGTCAGCCAGTCCAGCAACTGGTCGCCGTCGGCGTGGCCGGAGTAGACCTCGATCTGGCGGATCGTCGCGCCGACGCGGAGATCCTCGCCCTGGATCTTGACGGCACGGGCGCCGCCGGCCAGGAGGCTGCCGAGCGTTCCAGGCGCCTGATAGCCGACCAGCATCACCGTGGCGTCGCGGCGCCAGAGGTTGGCCTTCAGGTGGTGCCGGATGCGGCCCGCATCGCACATTCCGCTGCCGGCGATGATGATGGCGCCGCCGCTGACGCGTTCGATGGTCTTGCTTTCCTCGACCGATTCCGTGAAGCGGAAGTTGGGCCGGCTGAAGGGATCGGGAACGGAGTCGGTGTCTTCCAGCCGCGCGGCGTGCTTTGCAAAGACACGGGTCGCCTTTATGGCCAGGGGCGAGTCGAGAAAGACCGGCACCTTGGGCAGCTTTCCCTGGTCGAAGAGGACCGAGAGATCGAGCAGCAGTTCCTGCGTGCGCTCGATGGCGAAGGCCGGGATCAGCAGATTGCCGCCGCGCTTCAGCGCCGCCTCGACCTCCCGCAGCAGAACCTGGCGCCGCTGCTCCGGCGCCGCATCGATCCGGCTGCGCCCGCCGTAGGTGGATTCGCAGCAGACGTAGTCCAGGTTGTCCGGCGCGTCCGGGTCCGGGTGGAACAGCTTGTGCTCCGGGCCGATATCGCCGGAAAACAGCAGCCGCATGACTCGCGGATTGCGCTGACCGGTCGCGACCTCCACCTCGATGGAGGCGGCACCCAGGATATGCCCGGCGTTCCAGAACCGCGCCCGCACGCCGGTGCCGACCTCGCGCCAGGTCTCGTAATCGACGATGGAGAAGGCCTGCAGCGTGCTTTCCACGTCCCCGCGGCCATAGATCGGCGTGACGGCCGGGCGGCCGCGGCGGGCATTGCGGCGGTTCAGCCGCTCGACCTCAGTCTCCTGGATGTGAGCGCTGTCGGGCAGCATGAAGCCCAGCAGTTCGAAGCTGCCCCTGGTGGCGAAGATCGGGCCCTTGAAGCCGTGTTTCACCAGCTTCGGCAGAAGGCCGGAGTGATCGGTATGCGCATGAGTCAGCAGAACGAAGTCGATCTTCGCGGGATCGAAGGGGAAGTCGCCGTAGTTCAGCGCCTTCAGGGTCTTGGAGCCCTGAAACATGCCGCAGTCGACCAGGAACTGGCAGTCCCCGGTCCGCAGCCAGTAGCAGGACCCGGTGACCGTTCCCGCAGCACCGCAAAAGCTCAACAGCATGGCTTGGCTCCGCCTCTCCACCCGGAGCGGAGAGTCCCACAGCCGGCCGGTGCAGCCCAGCCAAATCGGCAGAGCAGAGGAGCGATGGCGCCAGGAGATTCTGTGCCGGCGTGGTCGAGGTGGACGGGCGCGCCCTCAGGCCGGCCGTTCGATCATCTCCAGATGCAGGGCATCGCCGTCGTAGGGATGGGCGCGGGCGACCGCTTCGTCCAGTTCCACGCCCAGGCCCGGCGCCTCCGGCGGCAGGACATGGCCGTTCTCCCAGCGGATCGGCTGCTTCAGGATCTCGGCGTGGAAGCCGCCCCAGGTCTGGATCGATTCGAGGATCAGAAAGTTGGGGCTGCAGGTGCTGATCTGAATGTTGGCGGCACCGACCACCGGCCCGCAGTAGAGATGCGGGGCGATCTGGGCGTAGAAAGTCTCGGCCATGCCGGCGATCTTCTTCGCTTCCAGGATGCCGCCGACCTTGCCCAGGTTCATCTGCAGGATGGCCGCCGCCTCGGCGCGCAGCAGGGCGGCGAACTCGTACTTGCTGGTAAGCCGTTCGCCGCTGGCTACGGGGATCGAGGTGCCCCGCGCCACCTGCCCCATGGCGGCGGGCATCTCCGGCGGGGTCGGCTCCTCGAACCACAACGGGTCATAGGGCTCGATGCGCTTGGCCAGGCGGATCGCACCGGCCGGCGTCATCTGCCCGTGGGTGCCGAACAGCAGGTCGCAGGAGGAGCCCACGGCCTCGCGCAGGCGCTTCATGAAGAGCGCGCAGCGGTCCAGCGCCTCCAGCGAAAGCTGGCGCGGATCGAAGGCGCTATAGGGACCGGCCGGGTCGAACTTCACCGCCGTGAAGCCCTGGGCCACGCATTCCGCCGCGCGCTCCGCCGCCAGGTCGGGATCGCGGTAGACCTGCTCGTCCTCGCCCGGCTTGGGATAGAGGTAGGTGTAGCTGCGCAGCGCCTCGTGCACGCGGCCGCCGAGCAGGTCGTAGACAGGGCGCCCCAGTTCCTTGCCGATGATGTCCCAGCAGGCCATTTCGATCCCGCTCAGCACCGCGAGGAGCGAGGGGTCCGGGCGCTGGCTGTAGCCGCGGCTGTAGACGCGCCGCCAGAGCTGCTCGATCCGGAAGGGATCGCTGCCCACCACCATCCGCTCGCAAACGTCGGCGATCAGGCCCTCGACCGCGGAGGGATGAAAGGGCAGCGAGTAGATCTCGCCGATGCCCGTCACGCCGCTGTCGGTTTCCAGCTTTACGAAGATCCAGTAACGCCCGCCGAAGTGCGGCGGCGGCGTGCCGACCACGAAGACCTCAAAGCCGCTGACTTTCATGAAGGTACCCCCAAGGCGCAGACGACGGACCATAGCGCCGGAGACTCGCAGCGGGCGGTTCCGGACCCGCGGCGATTACGCCTTGCGGAGACCCGCGTCAAGCCATGAAACGTATGGCCCCGAACATAGGGTCCTGCGCAATTTGCTGGACAGCGCTGCACGGGAAGGCTCTGCTTCCGGAACCCTGCAACTCGCGAACGGATGACTGCCATGCGGATCGCCTTCATCGGCCTCGGCAACGTGGGCTTCCCTCTGGCGCGCAACCTGCAGCGTGCCGGGCACGATCTCACCGTCTTCGACCTCGATCCCGCGCGTGCGGCACCCCTGGTGGAGGCCGGCGCCAGGCTGGCGGACTCAGCCTCTGCCGCCGCCCAAGACGCCGAGGTCGCCGTCACCTCGCTGCCCAACCCGGCAGCCGTCGCGGCGGTGGTGCCGGGCGAAGGCGGCCTGCTCTCGGTCCTCACCCCGGGCAGCCTCTGGCTCGAGATGAGCACCACCGACGCCGACGACATGCGCCGCTATGCCGAAGAGGCCGCAGAGCGCGGCATCGACGTGCTGGAGGCACCCATCACCGGCGGCGCCAACCGGGCCTGGAGCGGCGAGATCTCCATCCTGGTGGGCGGCGAGGAAGCCGTCTTTCAGCGCTACCGGCCGGTCCTGGCGGCCATGGGCGGCGCGATCGAGCACATGGGGCCCATCGGCGCGGCCTCGGTGGTGAAGGTGATCACCAACATGCTGGCCTTCGTCCACCTCTGGGCCAGCGGCGAGGCAATGATGCTGGCCAAGCGCGCCGGCATAGACCTGGAGCGCGCCTTTCACGGCATCCGCATCTCCTCCGGCAATTCCTTTGCTCATGAGACCGAGGGCCAGCTCGTGCTGAACGGCTCCTACAACTGCGCCTTCACCCTGGCGCTGGCGTTGAAGGACATGGGTCTTGCCATGAAGCTGGCACAGCAGACAGAAACGCCCTTGGCGATGGCGGAGCTCGTAAACGGCCTCTTCGAAGAGGCGCGCGAGACCTTTGGCGATGAGGCCTGGTCGACCCAGGCGGTGAAGCTGCTGGAGGACCGGCTGCAGGAGCCGCTGCGCGCGCCGGGCTTTCCGCCGGTGCTCGCCGGCATGGGCGGCGGCGAGGACGATGCCCGGCAGCCGTCTCAGGCATAACGGACAACTGTGAATCAGGGAAGGAGCCCGGGCGTGAGCGATCTGCGCTGGGGGGTGCTGAGCACCGCGAGAATCGGAACCGAGAAAGTGATCCCGGGCATCCAGCGATCCCGGCGCGGCCGGGTGACGGCCATTGCCTCCCGCAACCTCGGCAGGGCCGAGGCTGCCGCCGCGGACCTCAAGATCGACAAGGCCTACGGCAGCTATGGAGAGCTCCTGGCAGACCCGGACATCGATGCGGTCTACAACCCCCTGCCCAACAACCTGCACGTCGACTTGACGCTCCAGGCCGCGGCAGCGGGCAAGGCTGTGCTCTGCGAGAAGCCCATCGCCATGACCAAGGCCGATGCCGAACGGCTGCGCGCGGTCGAAGGCAAGGTTCCGGTGATGGAGGCCTTCATGGTGCGCTTCCACCCGCAGTGGCTCTGGGCGCGCGATCAGGTCCGCGCCGGGCGCCTGGGGGAACTGCGCGCCATCCAGGCCTTCTTCTCCTACTTCAACCGCGACCCAGCCAACATCCGCAATGCGCCGGAAACCGGCGGCGGCGCGCTGCTCGACATCGGCTGCTATCCCATGGTGGCGGGGCGCTTCTTCTTCGAGGGCGAACCCCAGCGCGTCCTGGCCCTGATCGAACGCGACCCGGACTTTCAGGTCGACCGCCTCACCTCCGCCCTAATGGACTTCGGTGGCGGGCGCCGCGTCGACTTCACGGTCTCGACCCAGGTGGTGCCCTATCAGCGGGTGCAGTTGATCGGCACCGAAGGGCGCCTGGAAATCGAGATCCCCTTCAACGCACCCCAGGGGGAGACGACACGGCTTTTGCTGGACGACGGCAGCGATCTGCGCGGCGGCGGCATCCAGGTTCAGGAGATCGAGGCCGCCGACCAGTACGCCGAACAGGCCGATGCCTTTGCCGCAGTGGTTCTGGGCGAAGCGCCGCTGCCCTACGGCATCAGCGATGCGGTCCAGAACATGGCGATCCTCGACGCCCTCTTCCGCTCCGACGAAAGCGGCCAGTGGGAGAGTGTCGGCTAAATCCCGGGACTCTCTCCGGCGGCGATCCTGGCCTCGATCCTGTCCAGCACGCCGGGCAGATCAGCGACGGTGTCGACCACGTAGTCGGCGCCGGCGGCCTCCAGCTTCTCCACCGCACGGGCATTGAGTTCCGTACGCTCCTCGGCCGGCGTCGCGGCCAGTTCCTGCGGGGAAAGCCCGACCTCGTTGCCGGAAAGCGACACGCCCACGGTCCAACTGCCCGCCGCGCGGCCCTCGGCA
This sequence comes from Rhodospirillales bacterium BBD 1991-14, assembly GCA_001657395.1. Taxonomy (GTDB): domain Bacteria; phylum Pseudomonadota; class Alphaproteobacteria; order Kiloniellales; family Kiloniellaceae; genus Pelagibius. The sequence goes on from LYSY01000003.1 coordinate 598,716, forward strand.
ATGCCGGGCTCCGTGTCGTCCACCTTCACGCAAGCAGAAGCCGGCCAGACCGCCAGGTCGATGAAGCACCTGTACATCATCAGCGGCGAGGGTCGGCCGGCGGGCAGATCGCCGGCACAGACCAGGTTGTCCGGCGTGTAGCCCTGCTCCGCCGCCAGGGGCAGCACCGGCGCCATGATGTCGCGGGTGTAGCCGGTGGTGGAGCCGATTTTCACGCCAAGCGCCCGGAGGTCCGCCACCATGGCGGCGGCACCGGGCACCAGTTCGGCATAGTCCGACACGATGCGCGCGTTCAAGGGCACGAAGATTTCGTAGACCCGCTGCGCCGCGTCGTCGTCGAAGGGCGCGCCGCCGTGCGCCTCCTGCCAGGCCGCCGCCACCCGCGGCAGCGCGCCCAGCGCCTTGATGTGCTCCAGCTTGGGCAGACCCATGGGCCCCCGCGCCTCGGCAATCGTCAGCTCGACGCCGAATTCGCCGAAGACCTCGACGAAAGCGCCCATCGGCGCCCGCGATCCGAAGTCGATCATGGTGCCCGCCCAGTCGAAGATGACCGCCTTCACAAGGCTCATGCCACTGCCCCTTTTTCCGTGTCTGCCGGGCCCAGAAGACCGGCGATGACTTCCTCCCCCAAGGCGAAGGCCGTTGAGGCACCGGTCCCGCCGGTGACGATCACGATGCGCAGGTCCGCGCGCGGCGCCTCGACCAGCACGACCCGTTCGTCGCTGCTGGGGTAGATGCCGGTCCAGCGCTCGCGCACCGAACAGCCCTGCAGGCCGGTGGCCGCGGTGAGTTCTTCGAGGATCAAGCGGTCGACCGCTTCACTCTGAAAGGGCGACGGCGGATCGTCGTAGTGATGGGAATCGCCCACCACCAGCGACCCGTCGGCGCTCTGGACCGCGATCAGGTGAATGCCGTGACCCAACTCATCGGCCTGCTCGCGCAGCAGCCGGTCTCGCAGAGGCGCCGCTTCCGGGAGGGCCGAATAGCCTTCATAACGCACAAGCGACAGGTCGGACATCACCGGTGCCGGCAGCCGGTAGCCGGCAGGCGGGTCGACCCGCAGCATGTGCAGCTTGCAGGGCCGCAAGCGGTAGCCTGCAAGCTCCTCGGCGAAAAGGGTCGTCAGATCGCCATTGGGGCAGACCACCGCAGCCTTGGCGAAGACGGGGCCCCGGTCGGTTTCCAGCCGCGGCAGGTCGACGCCCCGCACAGCCGTGGACCAGCGGAAGGCGACGCCCCAGCGCTCCTCCAGCCAGGCGGCGAGGCACGGCAGGGCATCGCGCGACTCGACCCTCAGTTCGTGCGGGCTGTGCAGCGCCAGGGAGAGCCGGCTGGGATCGAGCGCCGGATGGTGGCCGCGCAGCTCCTGCGCGGAAAGCAGATGGCAGCCTTCGCCCATCTCCGTCGCGGCAAAGGCCTCCAGAACCGCCGCCGCTTCGGGCCGGCGGGCCAGCACCAGGAGCCCGCGCTGGAGCACATCGATCCCGGCCTGCGGCGCCACCTCGGCCCAGACATCCCGCGATCGCAGCGCCCGCCGCCAATGCGCACCGCGCTGCTGTCCGGTGACGGTGACGAAGCCGAAGTTGCGCACGGAGGCGCCCGCCGCCCGCGCATCGCGTTCGATGACCACAACCCGGCGGCCCTGGCGTGCGGCGGCCAGGGCATGAGCCAAGCCGACGATGCCGGCGCCGACCACCGCCAAATCGAACGTTTCCGTCATGAAAGCCGGCCCGTCCCCCTCGCCTTCCCCGTCGCTTTCCCCTGCAAGGCGCCCGCTGCATGGTGCCCTTGACCCCTTGTCGCCCTACTCACTAGGACAAGCACAGGTCCCCATAAAGTGTTTTCTCACGACCTTGCGTCCTCGTCCGGCCCTGCGTATGCCTTGGGGTGAAAAGAGCGCAACCGCAGAGGGAAAGGAGGCGGCATGAGCGCGGAACCGCGCGCCTGGCAGCGCATGCTGTCGGGGCGGCGCCTCGATCTCCTCGACCCTTCGCCGCTGGATATCGAGATCGAAGACATCGCCCACGGCCTGGCCCGGGTCGCCCGCTGGAACGGGCAGACGAGCGGCGCCTCGGCGTTTTCCGTCGCCCAGCACAGCCTGCTGGTCGAGACGATCGTCGGCACGCTCAAGCCCTCCGCGCCCGCAGCCGAGCGCCTGGCGGCGCTGCTGCACGACGCGCCCGAGTACGTCATCGGCGACCTCATCACACCCTTCAAGGCGGCGGTTGGGATGGACTACAAAGCCCTGGAGCGCCGCCTGATGACCGCGATCCGCCTGCGGTTCGGCCTCACCGGCCGCGAACCGGAGGCCCTGACCAAGCTGATCAAGCGCGCAGACCGCACGGCCGCCTACCTGGAGGCAACCCAGCTTGCCGGCTTCTCCCTCACCGAGGGCCGCCGGCTGTTCGGCCAGCACAAGCGCTTTCAGGACATTCATCTGGAGCCCTGGCCGGCGCAAAAGGCCAAGCGCCTGTTCCTGCGGCGCTACGAGACGTTGCACAAGGCCCTCTCGCCTTGAGCGCGGCGCTCACCGACTTTGCCTCGCTGAGCCTCGCTGTCTTGGGCCTCGCCACGCTGAGCCTGGCGATCTGGTTCTACCTCTGGTTCTTCCGCGGCGATTTCTGGCGCTGCCGCGAGCGTCTGGACGGCAGCGCGCCGGAACCGGAGCGCTGGCCGGCGGTGACGGCCATCATCCCGGCGCGCAACGAGGCCGCGGTCATCGCCACCGCCCTCACCTCCATCCTGGAGCAGGACTATCCGGGCGAACTCTCCGTGGTTCTGGTCGACGATCACAGCGAGGACGGCACGGTCGAGGCGGCCCGCCAGGCCGCCGCCGACAGCAGCCGGCCGGAGCGCTTCAATCTGGTGCGTGCGGCCGCCCTGCCGGAAGGCTGGGCCGGGAAGCTCTGGGCTCTCGATCAGGGCCTGCGCCAATCCGACCCGGACAGCCGTTACCTCTGGTTCAGCGATGCGGACATCGCCCAGCCGCCGCAGGCGCTGCGAAGGCTGGTCGCCAAGGCTGATTCGGAAGGGCGCGATCTGGTTTCCCTGATGGTCGCCCTGCGCTGCGAGGGCTTGTGGGAGCGCCTGCTGATTCCACCCTTCATCTACTTCTTTCAGAAGCTCTATCCCTTCGCCTGGGTGAACGACCCAAAAAAGGTCACGGCCGCCGCCGCCGGCGGCTGCATCCTGCTGCGGCGCGAGGCCCTGGAGCGGCTCGGCGGCCTGGTCGTCCTACGCGACGCCCTGATCGACGACTGCAGTCTGGCGGCCAAGGTGAAGCAGGTGCGCGGAGCACGAAGCCGTGGGCTCTGGCTGGGCCTGGCCGAGACCGCCCGCTCCATCCGGCCCTACGCTGGTCTGGGCGCGATCTGGGATATGGTCGCCCGCAGCGCCTATACCCAGTTGAGGCACAACCCCTTGCTTTTGCTCGGCACGCTGGTCGGCATGTTCGCGACCTATCTGGCCCCGCCGCTGCTGGTGCTGGGCCTTCCCTGGCATGGCCAGATACCTGCAGCACTGATCGCCGCGCTGGCCTGGCTCGCCATGACCCTGACGGTATTGCCGGTCCTGCGGCTCTACGGACAGGGCCTCTGGCTGGCTCCGCTGCTGCCGCTGGCTGCGCTGCTCTACTCCGTCATGACCTTCGACTCGGCTCTGCGCCATTGGCGGGGCCGGGGCGGCGCCTGGAAAGGGCGCGTACAGGCCGGGCAGCGCGGCCTGGAATGATCGGCGCCGGCAGGCTAAGTTCGCGCAACAGCGCCGCGTCGCCGAATGCAGCGCCAAACGCTTGGGGTATCGTCGCCTTGGGGGATTGCCACAGCAGGAGAACCGGATGACGCCTGCCAGCGTCGAAACACCTTCGGGCAAGGGATCGGGCGACGAGAACTTTCCCGTCGGTTCCTGGCTGCTGCCGGCTGCACTGCGCCCGGACGTGGCGACCTACTACGCCTTTGCGCGTGCCATCGACGACATTGCAGACAACCCTGCCCTCGCCCCGGACGACAAGATCGACCGCCTGAAACGCTTCGACGCCGCCCTGCAGTCGGCGGACAGTGACGCACCGGGGCTGGAAAAGGCGGCGCGGCTGCGCGAGACCCTGGCGCGGCGCGGCATCACCACGGCGCGCGGCAGCGACCTGGTGGCCGCTTTCACCCAGGATGCGGTGAAACTGCGCTACACCGACTGGGAGGACCTGCTGGGCTACTGCCGCCTCTCCGCCGACCCGGTGGGCCGCTTTCTGCTCGACCTGCATGGGGAGGACCCGGGCGGCTATCCGGCCTCCGACGCGCTCTGCACATCACTGCAGATTCTGAACCACCTGCAGGACTGTCAGGACGACTACCATGCCCTCGACCGCGTCTACCTGCCGCTTGATTGGCTGACGGCGGAGGACCTGGGGGTGACGGTGCTCGACGCCAAAGCGAGCCCACCGGGCCTGCGCCGCGTGATCGATCTCTGCCTCGATGGGGTCGATGCGCTTCTGATCGAGGCCCAGCGCCTGCCGGGCCAGCTCCGCTCCAGCCGGCTGGCGATGGAGTCGGCCGTCATCGTGAAGCTGGCGCTGCGCCTCAGCCGCCGTCTCCGCCGCGGCGACCCTTTGGCCAAACGCGTTGCGCTCAGCAAGGCCGATTTTCTTTTCGCCGGGATCAGCGGCGCTGCAGGCGTTCAGGTCCACCGTCTTTTCGCCGCCCCACAGATCGCCGGACAGAGCGGATGACCCTTGCCCGCCCCGCCACCCCGGCCGCGCTGACGGACGAAGCGGCGGCCCTGGCGCATGTGCGCAGCATCGCCACGGCTTCCGGCTCCTCCTTCCTCTGGGGCATGCGCCTGCTGCCGAAGCCGCGGCGCCATGCGATGTATGCGATCTACGCCTTCTGCCGCGCGGTCGACGACATCGCCGACGACGATGGCGCAGCCGAGGAAAAGCGCCGGGGCCTGGCTTTCTGGCGCGAAGAGATCGGGCGGCTCTACGACGGAAGTCCGACCCACCCCATCACGCTTGCCCTGCAGCACCCACGCCGCTGTTACGGCCTGCCAAAGGCGGAGTTCCTCGCCGTCATCGACGGCATGGAAATGGACGCCCGCGAGGACATCCGCGCCCCGGACATGGAAACCTTCCGGCTTTACTGCCGGCGCGTGGCGGGGGCGGTCGGCGTGCTTTCGGTACACGCCTTCGGCGCCGAGGAGCCGGAAGCCCAGCACCTCGCCCTGGCGGAGGGCGATGCGCTGCAGTTCACCAACATCCTGCGCGACCTGCGCGAGGATGCGGAGCGCGGGCGCCTCTACCTGCCGCGCGAACTGCTGCTGCGCCAGGGTATCGAAAGCCGCGATCCCATGACGGTCTTGCAGGACTCGCGGCTGCCGGCCGTCTGCCGCGATCTGGCCGCCATGGCCGAGGAACGCTTCACCGAGGCACAGGCCCTGATGGCGCGCTGCCGGCGCGGGCCCATGCGCCCGGCGCGGATCATGCTGGCCGTTTACCGCCGTCTGCTGACCCGCCTTCAACAACAGGGCTGGCGGGACAATGCGACCCGCGTGCGCCTTCCCAAGGCGGAGAAACTGTGGATCGCTCTGCGCAACGGACTCTAGCCTGATGACCGTGGCGGGTGACGAGGGCCGGGTTCACATCGTCGGCGCGGGACTGGCCGGGCTGTCGGCTGCAGTGCGCCTGGCCGCGCAGGGCCGTGCCGTCACGCTCTACGAAGCCGCGGCGCAGGCCGGCGGGCGCTGCCGCTCGTTTCACGACGCCCGCCTCGACTGCCTGATCGACAACGGCAACCATCTGATGATGACCGCCAACACGGCGGTTCTGGACTACCTCGATCTGCTGCAGGCCGGCGACGCACTGACCGGGCCGGCGCAGGCTGCCTTTCCCTTTCTGGACCTGGAAAGCGGCCAGCGCTGGACCCTGAAACCGAGCGCGGGCCGGATTCCCTGGTGGATTTTCAGGTCCAGGCAGCGCGTTCCGGGAACCCATCTGGCGTCCTACCTGAAAGGCCTGCGTCTGGCTTTCGCCGGCGCGGACGCGCGGATCGGCGATTGCCTGGACACACACGACCCGCTGTGGCGCCCCTTCTGGGAGCCGCTGATCGTCGCGGTGCTCAACACGCCGGCCGAGGAGGGCTCGGCCCGCCTGCTTTGGCAGATGCTGCTGCTGACCTTCGCCCGCGGCGAGGCCGCCTGCCGGCCCCTGGTCGCCCGCGACGGGCTGGGCCCGGCGCTGGTGGACCCGGCCCTGGCCTTTCTGGCGGACCGCGGCGCCGAAATCCGCTTCAACCAACGGCTTCGGCGGATCGACTTCAACGACGAGCGCGCGGCCCGGCTGGACTTTGCCGGGCAGGCAATTGCGCTCGGCAGCGCCGATCAGGTGATCCTGGCCCTGCCGCCGCAGGCCGCGGAGGGACTGCTGCCGGGCCTGGATGCACCGCGGGAGAGTCATGCCATCGTAAACGCCCACATCCGCCTGCCGCAGGCGCCGGACTGGCCCTTCGAGGCCCATCAAGCCGAGGGGGGCCGGGAGGTGCCCTTCATGGGGCTGCTGGGCGGCACCGCCGACTGGCTGTTCCTGCGCGGTTCCGTCGTCAGCCTCACCGTCAGCGCGGCGACCGCCCTGGCGCAGCGCCCCAACGACGAGATCGCCGCGGCGCTGTGGTCCGATACGGCCCGGGCTCTCAATCTCGATCCGGCGCTGAACCCGCCGATTCGCGTGATCAACGAGAAACGGGCGACCTTCGCGCAAACGCCCGCGGCCCTGCGCCGCCGACCGCCGCCGCGCAGCGCCTGGCGCAATCTCTTTCTCGCCGGCGACTGGACGGCAACGGGCCTGCCCGCGACCATCGAATCCGCGGTCCGCTCGGGGGACGCGGCTGCCAAGGCACTGACATTGCCCTGAAATTGCCCGATTGCAGGGACTTGTCAGCAACCCTCGGCTTCTTCACAATTGCGCTCATTGAACCGGCGAGGCGGGGGATTCGGGGCCGTCTGTCCGGGTCGCGTGGTGACGATAGATCGGGGTCCTCTTGCTGCCTTCTCCGGGCGGCGTTACTTCAACTGGATATGACACAGAGCAACGCGGCCAGAAACGAAGAGGCCTTGGCACGGACGGCTGAGGTCGAAAAGCCGGACCTGAATGCCGTCGACGACCTTGTCGGGACGATGACCGAGGCCCTGAAGGCGCAGCAGCGCGACGACGGGCATTGGGTCTTCGAACTTGAGGCCGATGCGACCATTCCGGCCGAGTACATCTTCCTGCAGCATTTCCTCGGCAGCATCGACAGCGATGCCTATCGCGCGGTCGAGCCGAAGATCGCCAACCACCTGCGCGCCGTACAGGGCGGCGATGGCGGCTGGCCGCTGTTCCATGACGGCGATATGGATCTGAGCGCCAGCGTGAAGGCCTACTTCGCGCTGAAGCTCGCCGGCGATGACCCGGAGGCGCCGCACATGCTGCGCGCCCGCGAAGCCATTCTGGCCCGGGGCGGCGCCGCCCAGAGCAACGTCTTCACGCGCATCGCCCTCGCCCTCTTCGGCGAGGTTCCCTGGCGCGCGGTGCCGGAAATGCCGGTCGAGATCATGCTGCTGCCGCGCTGGTTCCCCTTCCACCTTTCCAAGGTGTCCTACTGGTCGCGCACGGTGATCGCGCCGCTTCTGATCCTGATGGACCAGAAGCCGCAGGCCGCCAATCCGCGCAAGGTTTCCATCCGCGAGCTCTTCGAGCAGGCGCCGGAGCGGGCCCAGTACCAGATGAACGCGACCGGCAGCCCGCTGGGCGCCATCTTCGCCGGCATCGACAAGGTGCTGCGGCTGAGCGACCCGCTGCGCCCGCGCGCGCAGCGCCGCAAGGCCATCAAGGCCGCCATGGACTTCGTGAAGGAACGCCTGAACGGCGAGGACGGCCTGGGCGGCATCTTCCCGGCCATGGCCAATGCCGCCATGGCGTTTCATGCCCTCGGCTACGACTGGGACGAACCCAACTTCCGCATGACGCGGGAGGCGATCGACCGCCTGCTGATCGCCCGCGACGACGAGCACGTCACCTGCCAGCCCTGCCTCTCGCCGATCTGGGACACCTGCCTGGCGGCCCACGCCCTGCTGGAGACCGGCGAGGCCGGCGACAGCGACACCTTCGACCGGGCTTTCGACTGGCTGCTGCAGCGGGAGATCACCGAGGTCCGCGGTGACTGGGCCTGGCGCCGACCCAACGCGCCGGCCGGCGGCTGGCCGTTCCAGTACCAGAACGCCCACTATCCCGACGTCGACGACACGGCGGTGGTGGTCATGGCCATGGACCGGGCCGGGTCCGAAGCCTCCAAGGAGGCAATGGAACGGGCGGCGCGCTGGATCATCGCCATGCAGAGCAAGAACGGCGGCTGGGGCTCCTTCGACGCCGACAACGCCTTCGACTATCTGAACCACATTCCCTTCGCCGACCACGGCGCCCTGCTCGACCCGCCGACTGCGGACGTCTCGGCGCGCTGCCTGTCGATGCTGGCGCAGCTCGGCTACGGGCGCGATCACACCGCGGTGCGCCGCGGCCTCGACTATCTGCTGCGCGAGCAGGAGGCGGACGGCTCCTGGTACGGCCGTTGGGGGGTCAACTACGTCTACGGCACCTGGTCGGCGCTCTCGGCGCTGAACGCCTGCGGCGTGGACCCCTCCTCCACGCCGGTGCGCCGCGCCGTCGCCTGGCTGGAAAGCCGTCAGCGCCCCGATGGCGGCTGGGGCGAAGACTGCGCCACCTACTGGGCGGAACGCCGCGACGAAAGCAAGGCCTCCACCGCCGCGCAGACCGCCTGGGCCGTTCTCGGCCTGATGGCCGCCGGCGAGGTGGACAGCGACGCCGTGCACCGGGGCATCGCCTTCCTGCAGCGCTTCCCGCGCGACGAGCGGCGCTGGCTGGACCGGCACTGGACCGGCACCGGCTTTCCGCGGGTCTTCTACCTGCACTATCACGGCTACAGCGCCTACTTCCCGCTGATGGCCATGGCGCGCTACCGCAACCTCATGCGCAGTAACGAGCGGCGCGTCGCCTTCGGCATGTAATCCCGGGGCGGCCTGTGGGCACGGCAGCGCCACGCTACGGCATCGTCACCGGCCTGGCCTCCGAGGCACGCCTGATTACAGAGACTGACGCTGGATCATCAAGACAGGTGACCGTCGTCTGCGCCGGCGCCGACAGTGCGCGCGCCGTGCAGCTGGCGGAAGACCTGGTGGGCGGGGGCGCCACCGCGCTTCTGAGCTTCGGAATCGCCGGCGCGCTCCATCCCGCGCTCGATGTCGGCGACCTTGTCCTCGCCGAGAGCGTCCGAATGCCGGGCGGACAACATCATCCCTGCCACGACGGCTGGCATCGCTCGCTGCATGCAAGACTGAGCGAAAGCGTGAGCGTTCTGCACAGCGGTACCATCTACGGCAGCAGCGAAACCCTGCTCACTGTTGCCCAAAAATCTCAGGCCCACGCCGCCAGCGCCTGCCTTGCCGTCGACATGGAAAGCCACGCCGTCGCCGCTGTCGCCGAACGCGCCGGCCTGCCCTTCCTGGCGCTGCGAGCCATCGCCGACACCGCCGGCGATGCCTTGCCGGCGCTTGCGGCCCGGGCGGTCACAGCGGAGGGAAAGGCGGATTGGCAGGCGGCTCTGAGCGGGCTCACGCGACGGCCGGCCGACCTGCCGTCCATGCTGCGCCTCGCGGGCCGGACGCGCCGGGCGCTGGCGAGCCTGGAGGCGGTCAGCCGGGATGTTGACGAACTATTCGGCGGCTTCGGTTGACGAGGAGGCCGACTTCGGTTTCGGCGTGGCCGCCGCTTCGGCGACGAAGTCCTCGAAGCTGAACACTGCCGGGCGCTGCTTGCTGAGGTCGATTTCCGGCGCCATCTCGCCTTCGGTGTTGATGCCCTTGAGGGCCACGCCGAGAGCCTTCAGCGGATGCTTCACCGTGTCGGAGACGGCGGTGCCTTCGTAACCGCAGTGGACCATGCAGTCCGCGCACTTCTCGTAGTTGCCGGTGCCGTAGCCCGCCCAGTCGGTCTCCTCCATCAGCGCCTTGAAGCTGGGCGCGTAGCCCTCGTTCAGCAGGTAGCAGGGGCGCTGCCAGCCGAAGACGTTGCGGGTCGGGTTGCTCCAGGGCGTGCAGTGGTAGCTCTGGTTCCCGGCCAGGAAATCGAGGAACAGGCTGGACTGGGAGAAGCGCCACTGGCGCCCCTTGCCGCGGCGGAAGAGATCTCGGAACAGTTCCTTGGTCTGGCGGCGGTTGAGGAAATGCTCCTGGTCCGGCGCGCGCTCGTAGGCATAGCCCGGCGAGATGGTGACGCCCTCGACGCCGAGGTCGCGGGCGAAGTCCATGAACTCGGCGACTTCCTCGGACTTGGCGTTGTTGAAGAGGGTGCAGTTCACGTTGACGCGGAAACCCTTGTCGCGCGCCAGTTCGATGGCGCGCACCGCCCGCTTGAAGACCCCCTTCTGATCCACAGCCCGGTCGTGCTCCTCTTCGAGGCCGTCGAGGTGGATGGAGAAGGTGAGGTACTTGCTGGGCTTGAAGAGGCCGATCTTCTTTTCCAGCAGCAGCGCGTTGGTGCAGAGATAGACGAAGCGCTTGCGCGCGATCAGGGCCTCGACGATCTGGTCGATTTCCTTGTGGATCAGCGGCTCGCCGCCGGGGATCGAGACGATAGGCGCGCAGCTTTCCTCGGCCGCTTCGATGCACTCGGCCACCGAAAGACGGCGGTTCAGGATCTCGTCCGGATAGTCGATCTTGCCGCAGCCCGGGCAGGCCAGGTTGCAGCGGAACAGGGGCTCCAGCATCAGCACCAGCGGATAGCGCTCGTTGCCCTTGAGGCGCTGCTTCATGATATAGGCGCCGACGCGCAGCTGCTGAATCAGGGGTACCGCCAAGGCGAGGCTCCGGAAAGATCAGGGGACGGAATGCTGGGTTTCTTGCCCGACTCCCCGCAGTCTAGCGATTTCGCGCCGCAACACCACCCCAATCGCGGTAAGGATATTGGGGCGGGAGGGCGGCCTCGCTAGCGCAGATAACCCTCGGATTCGAACCAGTCGACGGCGTCGTGAATGGCCTCGGCGGCGGGGCGCGGGCGGTAATCCAGGGCCTTGGCGGCCTTGTCGTGGGAGAAATACATGGGTCGGGCGGCCATCTTGAGCCCGTCAACGGTGAGCAGGGGCTCGGGGCCCTTGGTGAGCCGGGCCCAGGCCTCCGCCATATGGGCCAGCGGCATCAGCGGACGGCGCGGAAGGCGGATCGTCGGGGCCTTGCGCCCGCGCCGCGCGGCCACTACCGCCAGGATCTCGGCAAGCCCCAGGTTCTCCCCGCCCAGCACATAGCGCTGCCCCACCGCGCCCTTGTCGTAGGCCTGCATATGGCCCTCCGCCACGTCGTCGACGTGGACCACGTTGAGCCCGGTGTCGACGAAAGCCGGCATGCGCCCGGCCGCCGCCTCCACCACCACGCGTCCGGTGGGGGTCGGCTTCACGTCGCGCGGCCCGATGGGGGTGGAGGGATTGACCGTCACCACCGGCAGCCCCTCCTCCCGCTCAAGGCGCTGCACCTCCTGCTCGGCCAGGAACTTGGAGCGCTTGTAGACGCCGATCATGTCGTCCAGGGTCACCGGCGTCTCCTCGTGGGCCGGCGTACCGCCCGGCGCCTTGCCCAGAACGGCAACGGAGGAGGTGTAGACGATGCGCGCCACCCCTTCCTTCAGCGCCTGCTGCATGAGCTGGCGCGTGCCTTCCACGTTGGCGCGGTGCATGCTCTCCGGGTCGCGCACCCAGATGCGGTAATCGGCGGCAACATGGAACAGCGCCGTGCAGCCCTTCAGCGCCTCCGCCAGTGACTCCCCGTGGGTGAGATCGCCCTCGGCCAGGTCGACGCCTAACCCTTCCAGGTTGCGGCGGTCGCTGCCCGGGCGCACCAGACAGCGCGGCCGCTCGCCCCGCGCGATCAGCGCCCGCACCACGGCGGAGCCGACGAAGCCCGTCCCTCCGGTCACCAGTGTCGTCATGGCCGACAGCTTGCCTCCGGCGGCGGGTCACGGCAAGGCACCTGAAAAGCCCTTGCATGTGCGCCCGCCTATCGTACATGTGAGGGATGCTTTCGATGCGAGCCCCCGGGAAAATTGGAGCGTTCCTTGCAGCGCTCGCGCTTTGTCTGTGGCTGCCCCTGTCGGCGGCGCCAGCCGGGCAGAACGCCGGCGCCACCGTCGAGCGCCTCAACGCAGCCCTGATCGGCGTGATGCAGCAGGCAGAAACTCTGGGCTATCAGGGGCGCTACGACCGCCTGGCTCCGGACCTGGAGGCGGTGTTCGACTTCCCGGCCATGGCGCGGGCCGCCCTTGGCCGCCATTGGCGCGCAGCCAGCGCAGAGGAGAAGACCGCCTTTACCGAGGCCTTCACCGCCTTCAGCATCGCCGTCTTCGCCGACCGCTTCGACGGCTATTCCGGCGAGCGCTTCGAGGTCACCGGCGAGCAGCCGGCGCGCCGCGGCACCGTGCTGGTCCGGAACCAACTGGTGAAGACCGATGGGGAGATCATCGCCATCGACTACCTCGCCCGACCGGATCAGGCGGACGGAGGCTGGCGCCTCATCGATACCTTCCTGGAGGCCAAGTATTCGGAGATCGCCGCCCGCCGTTCCGAATACAGCAGTATCGTGCAGAACCAGGGCCTCGAGGCCCTGATTGCCGCCTTGAAGGACAAGACGGCGGGCTACGCCGCACCCTGACCTCAAATCCATTCCCAGAAACCACCGTCAAAGGAGCGCGCCGATGCGCGAGCCCAGCCGACGCTTTGTCGTGCTCACTGGCGGGCCGGGGGCCGGCAAGACCAGCGTGATCGAGGCCCTCGGTGCGGCCGGCCATCGTTGCTCTGCGGAAGCCGGGCGCGCGATCATCCGCCAGCAGGTGGCGATCGACGGCGCCGCCCTGCCCTGGCGCGACCGCGCCCTCTATGCCGAAGTCATGCTGTCCTGGGAACTGCGCGCCCTCGATGCGCAGGCGGAGGGGAGCGGCCCCGTTTTCTTCGACCGCGGGCTGCCGGATATCGTCGGCTACCTGCGTCTGGAAGGGCTTCCAGTGCCGGAGCACGTTCTGCGGGCCGCGCAGGACCGGCGCTATGCGCGAAAGGTTTTTCTCTTCCCGCCCTGGCCGGAGATCTTCACCGGCGATGCGGAGCGCAAGCAGACGCCGGAGGTCGCCGCCGCCACCTGCCGGGCCATGGCGGAGATCTACAGCGAACTGGGCTATGAGCTGATCGCGGTGCCCCGGGCCGGCGTGGCAGAACGGACCCGCTTCATCCTGGCGGCCTGCCAGGCGCTTTGTTAGCCTGCGCCGGTTGGGCTTGGGACTAAGGGGGAAGACGCCATGGCCTTGCTGACCACCACCATCGGGGCCTATCCGAAGCCGGAGAGCGTGGCGGTGCCGGACTGGTTCGACCCCGGCGCCATGGACTCCTCCATCGCCACGACCACCTATCAGGCCGCCATCGAGCGCCTAGGGCCGGAGGCCGAGGCGGTCTTCGCCGAGGGCACACGCCAGGTGATTGAGGACCAGGTGGATGCCGGCATCGACATCCCCACCGACGGCGAAGTACGGCGCGAGAACTACGTCCACTACCACTGCCGCCATCTCGACGGTTTCGACTTCGAGAACCTGAGCCACCGGGTGCTGCGCGGCGGCGCCTATGAAACCGATCTGCCGACCATCACCGGACCGGTGACGGCGCGCGCGCCCTTCCTGCCGCACGACTGGCGGATCGCCCAGGGCTTCACCGACCGCCCGGTGAAGATCACCCTGCCCGGTCCCATGACGATCACCGATACCACCGCCGACCAGCACTACGGCGACCCGGCGGCGCTGGGCCGCGATCTGGCGGCCGCCCTCAATGCCGAGGTGCTGGCCCTGGCCGAGGCCGGCTGCAGGCACATCCAGATCGACGAGCCGCTTTTCGCCCGCAAGCCGGAGGCAGCGCTGGACTATGGCCTGGACAACATCGACCGCTGCTGGGAGGGCGTGCCCGAGGGCGTCACCAAGGTGATGCACATGTGCTGCGGCTATCCCAACGCGCTGGACGACGAGGACTACCCCAAGGCCGATCCCGGCGCCTACTTCGAACTGGCCGAGGCGGTGGACGCCTCGCGGGTCGACGCCGTCTCCATCGAGGACGCCCACCGGCACAACGATCTGTCGCTGCTGGACCGCTTCAGGAACACGACCGTGATCTTCGGTGTCATCGCCATCGCCCGCAGCCGGATCGAGAGTGTCGAGGAGCTGCGCGAACGCCTGCAGGCGGCGCTGAAGCATCTGCCGGCCGAGCGCCTGGTGGCCGCCCCGGACTGCGGCCTGGGTCACCTGGGCCGCGACCTGGCGCTAAGGAAGCTGCGGGTGCTCAGCGAAGCGGCGAGAAATCTCTAAGAAAAGAGCCAGGTGTTGCGCGCGCAGGTGACAAGGAGCGCCTGCCAAAGGCAAACTGGCCGCAAGGCAGACAGAGGGGTAAGGCATCGTGCTGGAGTCCTTGGAGTTCATCCAGACCGCCGTCGCAAGGCAGCGCAACAAACCGTTCCTGAAGGCCACCATGGCGGCCTCGGCGCTGGCCATGCTGGCGGACGGCGAGATCCAGCTCTCCGAGCGCTACCGCCTGGACGAGATCCTGGAACGCCTGGAAGGCCTCAAGGTCTACGATCCGCAGAAAGCCGTCGCGATCCTGGACGAATACATCCACGACCTGCGCAGCGAGGGCGACCATGCCCGCTCCGTGCTGCTCGGCAAGCTGCGGCGCATCGCCGAGGACAGGGACTGCGCGGCGGTGATCCCCGGCGTGGTATTGGCACTCTGCGCCGCCGACGGCGTCTTCAGTGCGAGTGAAAGACAGGTCTTCGAAGAGATCTGCGCCGCTCTCGGCCTGGACCCGGCCGGCTACGCCGATCCCACGGCTTCCTGAACCGCACCGCGCTCGCTGTCCTGCCCGCCGCCCGGCCCCCCGCCCTGTCCCCTGCCCTGGACGGCGAGATCGAGAATCATGATCTTCTGCCAGATCTTGCGCGAGAGGTTGGTCGAGAGCTCTTCCAGCTCGTTCACGGTGTCGATCACCACCGCGTCCTGAACGCTCTGCGTATAGAGGGCCGCAATCTTGCCGCAGAGCGACAGCATCTCCGAGCAGTAGTCCAGATAGCGTTCGATCTCCTTGCGGCCCATCTCGCGCTTCGGGGAACTGGCGGTGGGCTCGATCGCATCCAGGAGCACGCTGGGGCTCTTGGTGAGCTGGTACATGTCGATCACATGGATCATCGATCGCAGGGAATGCAGCGAGGTCAGGGCCCGCTTCCGCTTCCAGCGCGATTCCAGGCTGACGATAAAGGCGATGCCGAGCGCCATGATGATGGCGATGTTGGCGGCCGGCTCGATGATCTGCACCAGGGTCGTGGCTTCGGGCAGCGGCGAGCTGAAGTGAAGCTCCTTGAAGACCAATGCGAAGAGCACGACGCCGGCTGCAAGAATACCGACCGTGATCAGCCGCAGGCGCCAGTTGGGCCGACCCAGCGCCAGGGCGTCGCTGCGCATCTCGCGGGCCACCCGGGTGAAATCCTCGGCAACTTCGCGCAGCCCGGCCTCTGGGAAGCGTTCGCCGATCCGCTTTGCCAGCGTATCGATCGTCGCGATGATCCTGTCCGCATCGAGCGTCATCTGCATGCCGTGCGTCCGTCCCCTGGTCGGTATGGTTCGCCGGCAAGCTTAGAGGCGGGTGTTCAGGCCTTCAACGCCAGTTCCAGATCCTCGATCAGGTCGGCAGGGTCTTCCAGGCCGACGGAAAGCCGCAAGAGGCCGTCGCCGATGCCCTGAGCGGCGCGGTCCTCCGGCGAGAGGCGCTGATGGGTGGTGGTGGCCGGGTGGGTGATGAGGCTCTTGGCATCGCCCAGGTTGTTGGAGATGTCGATCACCTCCAGCGCGTTCAGGAAACGGAAAGCGCGCTCCTTGCCGCCCTCCAGGTCCAGCGCGACCATGGTGCTGGCGCCCTTCATCTGGCGCTTGGCCAGGTCCGCCTGGGGATGGCTGGCGAGGCCGGGATAGAACACCCGGGTGACGCCGGGCTGGGCCTCCAGGAACTCCGCCACCGCCAAAGCATTCGCGCAGTGGCGCTGAACCCGCAGATCCAGGGTTTCCAGGCCTTTCAGCATGACCCAGGCGTTGAAGGGGCTCATGGAGGGGCCGGTGTGGCGGTAGTAGTTCTGCAGGTGGTCTTTGATGAAGGCCTCGCTGGAGAGGATCGCGCCGCCCATGCAGCGCCCCTGCCCGTCGATGTGCTTGGTGGCGGAATAGACCACCACGTCGGCGCCGAAGTCGAGCGGGCGCTGCAGCATCGGCGTGGCGAAGACATTGTCCACCACCACCGAGGCGCCGGCGGCATGGGCCAGATCGCTCACCGCCTTCAGGTCGATGACCTCCAGCGTCGGGTTGGAGGGCGTCTCCAGGAACACGCAGGTGGTTGGCTTCGACAGGGCGGCTTCCCAGGCCTCCATGTCCGTACCGTCGACCAGCAGCGTCTCGATGCCGTAACGCGGCAGCATCTCGGCAACGATGTAGTGGCAGGAACCGAAGAGTGCGCGTGAGGCGACCACCCGGTCACCGGCCTTGAGCTGGCAGATCAGGGCGGCAAAGACCGCGCCCATGCCGCTGGCGGTCGCGCGGCAGGCCTCGGCACCCTCGAGCAGGCGCAGGCGGTTTTCGAACATGGCGACCGTGGGGTTGGCGTAGCGCGAGTAGACGAAACGCTCCTTGTCGCCCTTGAAGGCGGCCTCCGCCTCCTCCGCCGAAGAGTAGACATAGCCGGAAGTCAGGTAGAGCGCTTCGCTGGTCTCGTCGAAAGCGCTGCGCGCCTGGCCGCCGCGCACCAGCTCGGTCTGCGGCCGCCAGCGCCGCGTTCTGTTGGAATCTTTGGGCACCTCTTCGTTTCCTTCCTGCCCTTGCCTTGCCCTTGCCTTGCCCGTGTCGGTTCCGGCCCGGCCTCAGCCCTGGGCCCAGGGCAGCCCGGCCACCTTCCAGCCGCCCACGGAGCCACGGTGCAGATCGCCGTTGCGGTCGCCCTCGAAACCCTCGGCCACGTTGTAGCAGGGCCCGAAGCCGGAGGCGGTGAGCGCCATGGCCGCCGAGCGCGAGCGCGCGCCGGAGCGGCAGATCAGCAGCACAGGCTGGTCCTTTTCAACACCGCGGCCCGCCACCTCTTCCACGAAGGCCGCGTTCATCCCCATGTCCGGAAAGCTCTGCCAGGACACGCAGATGGTCTCCTTGCCCAGGCTGTCCAGCCGCGGCAGGCCGACGAAGTTCCACTCCGGCAGGGTGCGCACATCGACCAGAACCGCCTTGGGGTTCTCCTTCAGAAGCTCCCAGGCCTCCGCCGGGCGCAGATCGCCCGCATAGCCGTCTTGCATAACGCCTCTCCCAATTGATCGCCGGGCCCCGGGCGCCTGCGGCCTCTCCTGCGCCATGGCCCAAGACCCCTTTCGGGGCAGGCGAGTTTAGGCATCCCACCACCGGACGCAACCGCCTTTGTACAGCGAAAGCTAAGAAGCAACCCCGTAGTCGCCGGCGGAAAGCAAGGTCGTGGGGTGAAGGCGGAAGCCCTTCACGCGCTTCGACATCACCGTCACCACAGAGAGCCAGGAGGGTTGTACCATAGGACCGATTTCCTGCATCCGGGCCTGGACCTGGCGCAGCAGCCCCTGGCGCACCGCCGGATCCAGGGTCGCTTCCGCTTCCGTGAGAAGGGTATCGATGCGCGCGTCGGAAAAGCCCGTGCTGTTCCAGGGCACGCCGGAGCGGACCGTCAGGCCCAGAAGCATGAAGCCGAGCGGCCGCGGCGCCCACTCGACGAAGGCCAGCGGCACCTTGTCCCAGACCTCCCAGAAACGCGGCGCGGGCATCACCTCGATGGCGGCGCGGATGCCCGCCTCGGCATACTGCTCGACCATGGCCTGAACCGCCGAAAGCTCCCAGGCCGGCCAGGACTTGCAGCTGATCCGGATGTCGATGCCGTCCGGATATCCGGCCGCCGCCAACAGCCGGCGCGCCTCGTCAAGATCGCGCCCCATCGGCGGCAGCGCGGCATAGTCCGGATGTGCGGGCGACACCAAGTGATGTTCGGCGGGAACGCCGAACCCGCGCAGCGCCAGCCGCGTGATCGCATCCGGGTCGAGTGCCAGGCGCATCGCCCGGCGTACGCGCACGTCGTCGAAGGGCGGCATGTCGACCTTCATCTGCAAGAGCGCGGTGGCCGTCGTCGCGGTCCGGTGGACCTCAAAACCAGGATTGTCGGCGAGGCCTTCGGCGACCGCGTAGTCGCAACGGTCGAGGCCGTCGACCTGACGCGACACCAGGGCCGCCGCTGCGGCATTGGGATCGTCCCCCAGGTCGATCAGCCGCAGTTCGTCCAGGCAGGCGGCAAAGGTGGAGCGGCCATGCTGGGCCTGCAGGACCGCACCTTCGCCAACCGCAAAGTCGGCAAGCGCGAAAGGGCCGGTCCCGTTGGCACCCACACCGAAACGGCCGCCCTCGTCGGGATCCAGCATCACGTTGGTGTAGTGGAAGAGGTGTTCGGGCACCGCCACCTGCGGGCGCCTGAGGTTCAGTCGGACATGGAAGTCGTCGACCTTCTCGATTGCGGCAGCATCCCAGAGCGCCGGCCCGTCGCAGGCGTCGCAGGGCCCGTCGGCCAGCAGGTATGATTGCATCAGACCGTGTGCTGAAGAGCCGGTTGCAGGGTCGAGCAGCCGGCGCAGGTTCCAGATGACGTCGTCGGCCGTGAAGACGCGGCCGCTGTGCCAGGTCACATCGCGCCGCAGAAACAGATCCCAACTGCGCAGATCCGGCGAAACCGACCAGGAAGACAAAAGCTTGGGGCGCGTCACACTGTCAAAGCCGGTCCAGGTCAGGGGCTGACAGACCTGATGCACCAGGTTGGCTGCCGGCAGCCAGTTGAGTGCATGGGGATCGGCGACCGGTTGGATCCTCATGCCGAGGGTCAGGCGTCCGCCGCGGTGGCTCTCTGAGAGCAAAGCGGCTGCCGGCGCAGCCTTAAGGCCCGCCATCGCGTAGGCCGCCGCGGGGGCAAGTCCCAGCAAGGTCGCCCGGCGCAGAAAGGCCCGGCGACTCAAGGCGCCGTCCGCCAATCGCCGGCGCAAAGACCCGATCAGCGGGTGGTGATGGTCTCGATCCATGGCCACTCCCCAGCCAAGAGGATAGTCTTATCGTGGGGAATTTCCAGTCGCCGCTGAACGTGGCGACTAGGCCGACCGCTCAGGTAGATCCATCGGAGTCCGGGCTTTCCGAGCCCAGGACCCTGGGATCTGGAGCCTTCGAATCGCCGGAGCGGGCCTTGGGGCCGGCAGCTTCGGGTCCCGACCCGAAGTGCGGGTCAACGGGCGCTTCCGCCGCCGGGGCAGCGGCGCCGGACTCCGCCATGTGAACGACACGTTGCGGGAAGGGAATCTCGATCCCGGCCTCGCGGAACTGCCGATCGATCTCGAACCGCAGGTCGCTGCCGATCAAGAGCCGATAGCTCACTTCGTTGGTGAAGCAGCGCAGTTCGAAGTCGAGGCTGCTGTTGCCGAAGTTCATGAACAGCACGTGGGGCTCCGGCGAGGTCAGCACCTGCTCGTGGCGCTGCGCGCAGCCAAGCAGGATCTCCTTCACCTTCTCCACATCCGATCCGTAGGCGACGCCGACCGGCACTTCGATGCGGCCGTAGTGATCCTTGTGGGTCCAGTTGATCACCGGGGTCGAGATGAAGTCCGAGTTGGGAATGATCACAGAGGCGCGCTGAAAGGTCTGCAGTTCGGTGGAGCGCACGGTGATCTGCTTGACGAAGCCCTCGTTGGCACCGACCACAACCCAGTCGCCCACCTTGATCGGCCGTTCGATGAGCAGAATGATGCCCGAAACGAAGTTGCTGACCACGGTCTGCAGGCCGAAGCCGATGCCGACGGATAGCGCACCGGCGATGAGGGCGATGTTGGACAGGTCGATGCCCAGCGCCGAGATGCCGAACATCGTCGCGAGGATGATCCCCAGGTAGCCGAAGCCGGCGGCCAGCGAGTGCTGGACTCCGGAATCGAAGCCGGACTCGGGCAGGACCCGGTTGCGCAGGAACCTCTGGAAAAGCCGCGTCAGGAGAAGCACGACGGCAAAGACGATCGCAGCCGCGAAGACGTCGGCGAGAGAGATGGTCACGCCGCCGATGGAGATCCCCGTTGCCAGCCGGCGCGCCTCGGTCCAGAACTCGCCGAAAGGCGACGACCATATGGAGGCGATCAGCACTGCACCGACCACGGCGAAGACTGCATCCAACAGCATGCGCAACCAGAACTTGATCCGTCTGCGGGCGACGTGGCGGAGCGCCAGGTACTCGGTCATGAATCCGGAGCGCAGGTAGACGCCCACGAGTTCGCGGCCCAGGCCGCGCAGGATCACGAGCCCGCCCAGGCTGATGGCGCTGAGCACGAGGTTCGAAAGCAGGAAGTCGCCGAGATCAGCATAGCCGATCAGGGAAGCCAGAACGCTGGCAACCGCCAGCAGCATGACCATGCGCCGGACCAGCCCCCAGAAGCTCGACTGGATCACCGTCTGTGGCATGCTTTGCACGCCGTCCTCACCCGCGACTTCTTCGGCGGCCATGAGCCAGCGGCTGCGCCGCGTCATGTCGATCAGCACCAGTGCCGGCAGGGCGTTCAACACAAAGGTCGCCAGCGAGAAATAGGTGTCGGTGACGCCGATCTGCCTGTGCGCCTCGGTCATGAAGATTTCGACCGCGAAGAACGCTGCCAGCAGGGTGAAGCGGCGCCCGAGAACCCGGGCATTATCCGGCGAAACGTTCAACAGGCGCCACTGCGGCATGTCTGGCGAGAGCACCGCGTAGGGCAGCGCCCAGGCCAGCGAGAAGAAAATCATCACGGCGAAGAAAAGCGCCAGCAGCGCCCAGAACAGGCTGCGCTCAGCAGCGCCGCTGGAGACCGCCAGGTAGAGCAGGCCGCCGAACATGAGCGCCGGAACGATGCCCCGGGCCGCGGCATTGGCGATGCCGGCGATCAGGCGAAGCCCATAGCTGGGCTCCGAGAGAGTTGGGTTGCGGTCGTATCGCTTCAGCAGCCAGCGCCGCAACAGCCAGCCGACCGCGACCGCAAGAACGAGCAAAATCGCGACTCGGGTGGGAACCGCCGCGCGCCGCTCCTCATCCTCCAGGCTCTGCCACCATATGACCGGCGAGCGGGCAATCTTCCCCAGGACATCGAAGAACTCCGGCACGCCGCGAGACCAGGTGTCCGGCGACCAGGGGAAGGGATAGACGCGGAACAGCGCCTCGAAGCGCTTCTGTTGCGACAGCGAGCCAACGAGACGGTCCAGTTCATCGGCCCGGACGATCGAGAGATTGGCCTGAGCGACGCGGGCGCGCAGACCCTTCAGCTCGTCCTCGATCTCTTGGCGCTGTGCCGCAAGTTCCTCGTCCTCCGCGGCCGCCTCGGGCGGAGGCGCAGGCCCCAGGACTTCGAGCCTCCTTTCCAGATCGCCGATACTGTCTTCAGCGACACTTTTGATCTCGCTGGCTTCGCGGCGGACGCGGGCGGTGACATCGAGAAAGCTGCGGGCGTCCTCGGCCGTGGTGTCGGCGCGCCGGAGCTGCTGCTCGACAAGATCGAGCGTGCGGGTCCACTGGCCGGCCAGCACCGATGAGGTCTCCGGGCCGGTCGTCGACTGCGCCGGGGCGGGCTGCGGAAGGAAGAGGACCAGCGCCAGAACGGCGGCACAAAGCACGTCAAGAGCAGCAGGCAAACGCAAGGCTGTCACCTCTTCCGGCGAAGGGCGGTCGCAAAAACCTAGCATGCAGCGCCCGGCCGGGGAAACCGCGGGCCGGGCGACGCTAAGCCGGGCGCATACGCCACGCCGCCGCCGAAACAGCCCCCGAAATCAGCGATTGATCGGGATACCCGGTCCGGCGCGCCGGCAGCGTATCAGGTTCGGATCAGGCGCCCGCGGCTCGGTTCAAGGATAGTCGCAGCGGTCGGCCGTTACGGAGAGAAAGCCCCGGGCGCCGGGCAGAAAGGTGAAGCGGTACTCGTCGTCGCCGACGATGATGGAGCGGTGCAGCGGCAGCGCCCCCTCTGCTGTCACGGACTTTCCGCCCAGCTCCGTAAAGGCGATCTTTACGGGCTGGTTGGGATCGAACCAGGCCTCGATGTTTCCGCCGGGGTCGCGCGCCGCCGTTCCGCTGGCCGTGACCGTAATGCTGCGGTCGGCGAAGCTGACGGCATCGTTCGCCCCCTTCTGCAGGGAAGTGGTGACGATGAAGCGCTTGGTCTGCGGCGTCTCGTCGCAGATGCGCGGTTTCTGTGCCGTAGAAACCAGGAAAGCGAGTCGCTCCTGATCGGCGCCCGCATCCAGCTTCTGCTGCACGAGGCTCATCAACTCGCGGACGAAGCCCGTCGGAACCTCGCGCTCGTAGCGCGCCTGCCAGGCGGCAATGGACTCCTTGGACTTCGCCAGCTCGCTGGCCAGGGCAGCGGACTGCCGCTCCAGCCCGCCGACTTCCTCTGTGAGCTCGGCGATGCGCTGCTCGGCCTTCGTTACATCGCGGGCGGCAAGCTGGGCACCGATGCGGTAGGAGTAGGCACCGGCCGCAACGATGGCGATCAGGGCCAGCGACCACTTGGTCACGGCCCACCAGAAGCGCCGGCGGCGGCGCTGGCGGTTTTCGTGTAGGCCTAAAGACATACCGTTCGGTACTCTCGCTTGTTCATGCTACCTCCCGCTCCTGGGTCCGGTCTCTGGCGGCAGATTGGGACGGCGATCCTCAACCGACCGGCAAGACAGCCGCCGGTTGCCTGAGCCGCCAAGCTAAGCACTTGAAATCGCGTGCTCTTTGATCGAGATGGGAGCATCTTCTACCACCACGCCAGGGGCCAGGCAAGCCGGCGGACGCCGAAACGCCCGGCCTTCCAGGCTTTAAGGGTCGTTAACGAAACCTTACCGCATAGCGCTGTAGAGTGACAAAAGTGAGGCACAACAGTTTCGTCGGAAAGGCCCGCCGGGCAAAGCATGAGCAAGTCATCGGACGATCCCCGCCGTCAGCTCCTGCGGCAGCTGAGCGCCCTGCGCGGTCGTATCGATCCGCAGGCGATCAATCACTTTCTGCGCAAGGTGGACGGTTGGGAGCCTTATGACCGCGAGGCCGCCGGAGAGGCCGTACGGCAGTTTCTGGCGACCCGTCAGGACGGCGGCAAGTTCCAGGAACGTCTGCGCCATGAGCTGACGAAGAAGGACGGGGAAGAATGAACCTGGACTGACGTCCGGCGTTCGGCGAGCATCGGCAGCAATACAAACTGCAGCACCAAAGAAAATTCGGGAGCCGCCGCCGATGCCGTTCGAAGTCTGGTTCGCCTTCCTCCTCGCCGCCGCCGTCGTCATTGCAATTCCCGGCCCCACGAATCTGGTGGTGGTTGCCTACACGCTGCGCCGCGGGCGCAGAGCCGGGCTGACGACGGTTCTGGGCGTGCTGCCGGGGATCGCCACCACGATGATGCTGTCCTTCGCCGGCCTGGGCGCCCTGCTTGCAGCCTCGGCGGAGGTCTTCACCGCCGTAAAGTGGGCCGGCGCGGCCTACCTCATCTATCTCGGCGTCCGTCAGTGGCGGGCCGCAGCGGCGCCGGCGGACCTGCCGGGTTCGGATGACCGATCCGGCGCAGACGACAGCAACGCGCAGGGGCGCATGCTGCGCGATGCCTTTCTGGTCACCCTGCTGAACCCCAAGGGCATCATCTTCTTCTCCGCCTTTTTCCCGCAGTTTCTCGATCCCGGACGCCCCGTGCTGCCGCAGATGGCCCTTCTCGGCGCCACCTTCCTGCTGCTGGTCCTGCCGATCAACTCCGCCTACGCCGTGATGGCCGGCGCGCTCAGAAGCCGGCTGGCCGAGGCCGCCTGGCGCCGCCTGCTGAACCGCATCGGCGGCGCGCTGCTGATCGGCGCCGGCCTCTTCACGCTCACGCTACGGCGGAGCTAAACGCGGTGCGCGGGAATACGGGCTGCGGTCACACGCTGGCTTTGCGCGGTTTGGAGAACTCCTGGAACCATTCGGTCAGAACGGTCTCGTCAACTTCGCTGGCCGCCAGACCGACGATCATCTTGACGATGGCTGTCTCTTCCGGTTCGAAATCATAACCGTTGATGCTCAGAAAGACGGCACCCGCCAGGATGCCGCTGCGCTTGTTGCCATCGACAAAAGGATGGTTGCGGACAATGCCGAGGATGTACTCCGCTGCCAATGCAAAGGGCGACGCATTGTCCTCATAGGCCGCGCGATTACGTGGCCGCGCCAGCGCACTTTCCAGCAAACCGGGATCGCGGATTCCATCGCTTCCGCCGAAGCGGGCGATGGACTCGCGGTGGAACGCCTCCACCATAGCCTGGGTCAGCCATCGATAGTCCGTCATTCCGCAAGCTTCTTCATGGCGCTTGGATAGCGCCGCATGAAGTCGCCGGCGGCCTCCAGGGCCTCGGCGAAATCGGGATCGAAGGGGGTGAGTTCGATGCCTTCGCGGGTCTTCACGACGTATAGACTGTCGCCTTCCTTCAGGCCCATCGCCTTCACATGCTCTGAAAGAGTCACGCCCAGGGAGTTTCCGATCTTTCGGATTTTCACGGGTTCGGCCATGGCATACGGTCCTGCTGAGGTGGAAAACGCGCCCGGATCATAGCCCGCAGAATTATACATTTGTATAATTATTTTGCAGCGATCCTAGCTCAGCAACAGGGAGTCGCTGTCGAGTTCCTCGCCGCGGACCTTGGCGAAGAGCGCCATGAGATCGCCCACGCCCAGCCGGGCGCGCTCGTCTCCGGTCACGTCCAAAACAACGCGTCCCTCGTGCAGCATCAGGCTGCGGCTGCCCAGGGAGAGGGCCTGACGCATGGAGTGGGTCACCATCAGGGTGGTGAGATTCTCCGCCTCCACCAAATCGCGGGTGAGGTCGAGGACGAAGGCCTGCATGCGCGGATCGAGCGCGGCCGTGTGTTCGTCCAGCAGCAGGATCTTGGTGGGCCGAAGGGTTGCCATGACGAGACTGACCGCCTGACGCTGCCCGCCGGACAGCAGCCCCATGCGGTCGCCGAGGCGGTTTTCGAGGTTGAGGCCGAGGCGCGAGATTTTCTGCCGGAACTCGTCGCGCCGCGCAGCCGTCAAGGCCTTGTCGAGGCCGCGGCTAGTGCCGCGCGCCGCCGCCAGGGCCAGGTTCTCCTCAATGGTGAGATCCTCGCAGGTGCCCGCCAGCGGGTCCTGAAAAACGCGCGCCACCAGGGCGGCACGGCGCGGCGCCGGCCAGGCCGTGACGTCGGTGCCGTCGATGACGATGCGCCCGGACGTGAGCGGCACTTCGCCGGTGAGGCAGTTCAGCAGCGTCGTCTTGCCGGCGCCGTTGGAGCCGATCACCGTGACGAATTCGCCGGCGCCGATCTCAACACTCATCCCCTGGAGTGCGCGGGTTTCCATGATGGTCCCGGCATTGAAGGTGACCCGCAGGTCTTCGACCCGGATCATGCGCGCCTCCCCTTCTTCAAGAGACTCTTCAGCGGGTTGCGTGCCCCCGGCAGGATCAGCGCCAGGGTCACCAGCACGGCGGTGACGAGATTGAGGTCGGCGGCCTTCAGGCCCAGGGCATCGGCATTGAGCGCAAGGGCAATGGCAAGGCGGTAGATGATCGAACCCAACAGGCAGGCCACCACCGCCACCACCACGCCGCGCACGCGGAAGATCGCCTCCCCGGCGATCACGGCAGCAAGGCCGACGACGATGGTGCCGGTGCCGATGGTGATGTCGGCAAAGCCGTTCATCTGGGCAAAGAGGGCACCGCCCAGCGCGACCATGGCATTGGACAGGGCCATGCCGGTGGCTGTTACCTTGGCGGTGGCGATGCCCTGGGCGCGGGCCATGCGCGGATTGGCGCCGGTGGCCCGCATACCGAGGCCGTAGTTGGTGATCAGGAACCAGGCGATGCAGGCCGCCACCAGGGCCACCACGACAAAACCCACCAGGGGCTTCAGATAGAGGCCCGACAGCCCGAAGCCCTCAAAAGGCGTGAGAACCGTGGGTTCGGTGATCAGCGCCACGTTGGGCCGGCCCATGATGCGCAGGTTCACAGAGTAGAGCGCGATCATGGTGAGGATCGAGGCCAGCAGGTGCAGGATGCCGAAGCGCAGGTTCAGCACGGCCGTCACCAGGCCGGCCAGCGCTCCAGCCACCACGGCGACCGCCGTCGCGACAAAAGGATCGACACCGGTGACGATGAGCGTCGCCGCCACCGCCGCGCCCAACGGAAAGCTGCCATCGACGGTGAGATCGGGAAAATTCAGGATGCGGAAGGAGAGATAGACCCCCAGGGCGACGAGACCGTAGACCAGGCCGATCTCGACCGCCCCGAGGAAGGAGACGAGGTTCATGGCAGTTCAGGTCCGCTGGCGGCGGCGCGACCCTGAAGCGGGCGGCGACGGTATCTAGCGCACCACCTCCTTGGCTTGCTGGATCAGCGCATCGGGAATGGAGACGCCCATTCTCTCGGCCATGCCGGGATTCACATAGAGCTCGGTGATCTCCACGCCCTCCACCGCAATGTCGCCGGGAGACTCGCCCTTCAGCACCCGCAGCACCATGCGGCCGGTCTGGCGTCCCAGGTCGTAGTAGTTGAAGCCGAGGGCGGCGATGGCGCCGCGCGCCACCGAGTCGGTGTCGCCCGCATAGACCGGCACCCTGTTGTCGATGCCGACCTTCACCACGGCTTCGAAGGCCGAGACGATGGTGTTGTCGGTGGGCACGTAGATGACATCGGCTTTGCCGACCAGGCTCTGGGCCGCGCCCAAAACCTCCGACGTCTTGGTCGCCGGCGCCTCGACGACCGTGAGGCCCCGCGCCGGCGCCTCCTGCTTCACCAGTTCCAGCAGGGTCAGGGAATTGGCTTCGCCGGGATTGAAGGGCACCCCGATCGAGGTGGCATCGGGAGAGATTTGCTTGATGAGATCCAAGTGCTTGCCAATGGGCGAGAGATCGCTCATGCCGGTGACGTTGGCGCCGGGCTTCATCGGGTCGCCCACCAGCTTGGCCCCGACCGGGTCGGTGACCGCGGTGAAGACGATGGGTATGTCCTTGGTGGCCGAGACCACGGCCTGGGCCGAAGGTGTGGAAATCGGCACGATCACGTCGGGGGCCTCGCCGACGAACTTGCGGGCGATCTGCGCGGCGGTCGCCGGGTTGCCCTGGGCGCTCTCATAGAGGAAGCGCAGGTTCCGGCCTTCTTCGTAGCCGGCGGCGGCCAACTCGTCGCGCACGCCGTCGCGCGCGGCGTCCAGGGCCGGGTGTTCGACAATGGCGGTGGTGGCCACGGTGATATCGGCCGCCTGCGTTGCCGTCGCGGCGAAGGCCGCCATGGCCAGGGTGGATAGCAAGGTTCCAAAGCGCATGGTCCCGCTCCCGTTTTCTCTGTTTATGGAAGTCCGGAGTGTTGCCATTGCCTTAGCATGCGGCCCCGCGGCAGTCCAAGGCTGAAGCTGTTTCAGTCCTGCAACACCCGCAGCAACATGAGACAGATCGTTGCCCGCCCGACCGGGATCGGACTAGACTGATTGCCGTCGACCCCGGCCCATCCAAGACTTCAGCCCCATCCCGAAGCGAGGTTCCCCCATGGACATGCGCAAGCTCGGCCGCAGCGGCCTGACCGTCTCCCCCGTCTGTCTCGGCACCATGATGTTCGGCGACCAGACCGAAGAGGCCGAGGCGCGGCGCATCATCGATCACGCCCGGGACCAGGGGGTGAACTTCATCGACACCGCCGATCAGTACGCCCAGGGCCGCTCGGAGGAGATCGTCGGCCGTGCCATCGCGGCCGACCGCGATTCCTGGGTTCTCGCCACCAAGGCGGGCAACCCGGTGAAGGACGGCCATGCCAATGCCGCCGGCCTGGGCCGCAAGTGGCTGCTGCAGGCCATCGAAGACAGCCTCGACCGGCTGGACACCGACTACGTCGACATCTGGTATCTGCATCTGGACGACTACTCCACGCCGCTGGAAGAAGTGATCACCGCCGTCGCCGACGTCATCAGCTCCGGCAAGGCGATCTACTGGGGCGTCTCCAACTTCCGCGCCTGGCGCATCTGCGAGCTGGTCCGCCTCGCCGAGCTGGCGGGGCTCGCCCGGCCGGTGGTCTGCCAGCCCTACTACAACGCCATGATCCGCGTGCCGGAGGTGGAGATCCTGCCGGCTTGCGAGTACTACGGCCTGGGTGTCGTGCCCTACAGCCCGCTGGCGCGCGGCGTGCTGACCGGCAAGTACGCGCCCGGCGCGGCGCCGGCCGAAGGCACCCGCGCGGCGCGCAATGACGTGCGCATCATGGAGACCGAGTTCCGCGAGGAATCCCTCGTCATCGCCCAGACCATCAAGGCCCATGCCGAAGCCAAGGGCATGACCGCCGCCGACTTCGCCATCAACTGGGTGCTGGCCAACCCCATCGTCACTTCGATCCTCGCCGGCCCGCGCACCATGGCACACTGGGAAGGCTACCTCGGCGCCCTGCAGTACGGATTCGATGCGGAAGACGAGGCGCTGATGAACTCCCTGGTGGCGCCGGGCCATCCCTCCACCCCCGGCTACAACGACCCGCGCTATCCGCTCACCGGACGGCCGGGGTGGTGAGCGCAATCACTCCGGTTTCTGAATCCTGCACCTGCTGGAAAGCCAACCAATGCCCGAGACGGAAGGCCACCATGACTGGGAGAAACAGCGACGCGAAACCGATTGGGTCTGGAACGACCTAAAGACCAAGGGCGTCGACTTCAGTCGCCCCTATAGCTTGGAACTCCAATTCGTGCCGGGTTTGCGCGGCTGCAACCCCGATGATTTTGTCGAAGCCCTGCAGGAAGTCGGCCTGGAGGTTCGCGCCTACTCTGACCAACGCACGATCGAAGCCAAGGCACCGGCGATGGTTCTGACGCCGGAATCAATCTGGAACCTCGAGCGGGAAACAACGGAAATCGCCTTGCAACACGGCTACGAGCCGGATGGATGGGGCTTCCTTGAGGACTAGAGCGGAACCGCACTTCAGAGTAGGCATCATCCTGCCCCCCGCTGACACAAACCGCCAGAGACTTATCGGCAAAGCCTAGTAAGGACTGTCCGGCCTGAAGGGAATGTCGGTGCCGCCGTAGTCGATGCCCATTTGCCAGAGGGCGGCGGTGATCTGGCTGCGGTGGTGGGTCTGGTGGTTGAACATCTGCACGAGGTAGAGGCCGCGCGGAATCCGGCGGCTGCGCCCGAAGGACCTGCTTTCGATTACGACGACGCCGTCCAGCCAGGCCTGATCGGCGCGTGCGGCCAGGTCATCGATGCGGCGGTCGAGGCGGTCGCGCTCGGCCTTCAGGTCCGGCCAGTCACCAAAGACCATATCCTTCAGGTCGATGGCCTTGATCCCGACGCCCTCCACCACGTCCAGGATCCAGCGGTCGATGGTGGCGATGTGATCGAAGGTGCGGTGGAGGGAGCCGAAGAAGAGGCCGCGCTCCGCTGTCCGCTCCGCTTGGCCAAGCGCATCCAGATGGCCGACAACGACGTGGGTCTGCCAGGCGTTGTAGGCCGCCATTTCCTTCAGATAGCCGGGCATGATCAGCCCGCCGCGGGGTGGTTCCACGAGCGCTCCTTCCGTGTTCTCCTGATGCGGCGGCCCGACACTGCACCACGGCGCAGCCAAAGGCTCAAGCCCGGCACCAGCCTTAGAGGTCGCTAACAGCCGGGACCTTGGGCGGCGCGTCCGGCGACGGGGTTCTCCAGGTCGTCGATGGAGACGAAAAGCCGCTGCTGGTCCTGAAAGGCGACGCTGTCGAGGTCGACAAGAGAACGGCGCACCGTCGCGCCGATGATGCCATCCGCTTTTTCGCCGTCGCTGGACAGGGGAAGAGCCAGGCGCTCGCCGATGGCGACCCGCTCCGCGCAGCGGTACATCGGGCCGCTGACCAGCATGGCCTCTTCGGCGTCGATGACCCTGAGGAAATTCTCGTTCACCGGCGCGAAAAACTCCTCGGCGACGAAGTCGGACAGCAGACGGCCGGAAACGGAGGTGCCGAAAACCGCGTTCACCTCCTCGCCGGCCAGGCGGTAGCGGAAGGTCCCGGCCTCCGGCTCGTACTCGTTGATCCAGATGACGGACAGCACCGGGCCCAGCTTCAGGGCGTCGATATCGCGGCGTGCCGGCAGGCGGCGCGCGCCCCGCACTTCCAGATAATGCGTCAGCAGCAGCTTCAGCGGCTGGCTTTCAATCAGCCCGAACACCCCTTTGCCCCTTCGCCCCGGTCCTCTTACCCCCAAAGACCGCAGTGAATCCTAACAGGCTTGCCCCGTCAGGAGGAGATAAAAGTTGAGCGGATCGATTACAGACAAGCCTTGGTTGAGCGAAGAACAAAGACTGCTATGCGCGCGCGGGGTGACCGACCCCGCTGGGGTCACCCGTGCGCGCTGGACGCGGCCCAGAGGTTGAGCCCGCTCTCGGTCGCAAAGGAATCGATCTCGGCCAGCTCGGCCTCGGTAAAGGTGAGGTGGTCGAGGGCGGCCACGCAGTCCTCCACTTGCTCCACCCGGCTTGCGCCGATCAGCGCAGAGGTGACCCGCCGGTCGCGCAGCACCCAGGCGATCGCCATCTGGGCCAGGCTCTGGCCGCGCCGCTGGGCGATGTCGTTGAGGCCGCGGATCTTGGCGAGGTTCTCCTCCGAGATGAAGTCCGGGCGCAGCGACTTGTCGGCAGCCGCACGGCTGTCCTGCGGCACCTCCTTCAGATACTTGCTGCTCAGCATGCCCTGGGCCAGCGGCGAGAAGGCGATGCAGCCGATGCCCGCATCGTCGAGAACATCCAGCAGGCCCTCATCCTCGATCCAGCGGTTCAGCATGGAATAGCTGGGCTGGTGGATCAGGCAGGGCGTCCCGAGGTCGCGCAGGATCTTCGCCGCCTCACGCGTCTTCTGCGGTCCGTAGGAGGAGATGCCGACGTAGAGCGCCTTGCCCTGGCGCACCGCGGCATCGAGCGCGCCCATGGTCTCCTCCAGCGGCGTGTTGGGGTCGAAGCGGTGGGAATAGAAGATGTCGACGTAATCGAGCCCCATGCGCTTGAGGCTCTGGTCGAGGCTGGCCGTCAGATACTTGCGGCTGCCCCAGATGCCGTAGGGGCCGGGCCACATGTCGTAGCCGGCCTTGGTCGAGATGATGAGTTCGTCGCGGTAGGGCGCGAAGTCGCGCGCCAGCATGCGCCCGAAGTTGGCCTCGGCCGAGCCCGGTGGCGGCCCGTAGTTATTGGCGAGATCGAAGTGGGTGATGCCGAGATCGAAGGCGCGCCGGCAGATGGCGCGGCCGTTCTCATAGGGCCGGTCGCCGCCGAAATTGTGCCAGAGCCCCAGAGAGATCGCCGGCAGGTCGAGCCCGCTGAGGCCGCAGCGCCGGAAGGTCATGCCGTCGTAGCGTTGGTCGCGGGCAACGTAGGGGATGGTGTCTGACATGGCGGAAGCCTCCAGGGGTTGGGGCGGGCGGGGGATCGGCACGAAGCGCGCAGAGGCGGCGCTGCAGCCAAGGCCTAGGATTGTTAAAGTACAACTTAGTGTCAAGGGCAAGAGGGGCCGCGCTTTGACCAGGCCCTCGACCGGCGGTCCTCCAACCCAAAAAACCCGCGTGACGGCGAAGCGAAGGGCGGTGCTTGCCGTCACGCGGATCCTTGGACAGTAACTGCCTTTGATGGGAGTAAAGGCAGCCACTCACTTGGGGAGTGTGGCTGGACCATGCCGCCGGACCGCTGCCTTGACAAACGAAAAGAACTAAGTCGAGACTAAGTCGAACTTAATAGTGAGACTTCACAGCGAGCCTTGGCCTTGCCGCGTGACCTGCCCCCCCTGATCGCCATGCGCGCCTTCGAAGCCGCCGCCCGCCACGGCAGCTTCACCCAGGCCGCCGCCGAACTGAACATCACCCCGGCCGCCGTCAGCCAGCAGGTGCGCCACCTGGAACGGCAGCTCGACGTCAGCCTCTTCCTGCGGCAGGCCCGGGGCATCACCCTGACCGCCGCCGGCCGCGACTATGCCCAGGCCCTCGGCCCGGCCCTCGACCAGATCGCCACTGCCACCAGCCAGGTGCGCAGCGCCGATCACGGCGGCCGCCTGACCGTCGCCACCACGCCCTCCTTTGCCGCCAAGTGGCTGGTGCAGCGCCTTGCCCGCCTGCAGGCCGGGCAACCCGACCTCGACGTCCGGCTTTCGACCTCCAACGCGCTCACCAACTTCGCGGAGGACGACATCGACGTGGCGGTGCGCTTCGGCAGCGGGCGCTGGCCGGGCGTCTCCGCCACGCTGCTGATGACGACGGAGCTCTTCCCGGTCTGCAGCCCGGCATTGCTGCGCGGGCGCCAGCCGCTGCGTAGGCCCGAAGACCTGCAGCACCACACCATGCTGCGGCTGGTCTTTCCGGATTGGATCAAGTGGCTGGAGGCCGCCGGGCTGGAGCAGCTCGCGCAGCGCCGCGGACCGCAGTTCAGCGACGCCGGACTGATGATGCAGGCCGCCGTCGAAGGGCATGGCATCGCCCTGGGCCAGCGCGTCCTGGTGGCAGACGACCTGGCGGCGGGGCGCCTGGTGGAGCCCTTCGACCTTCGGGTCCCCAGCGAGTCGGCCTACTACATCGTGACGCCGCCGGGCGCGCTCGCCCGGCCGAAAGTCCAGGCCTTCTGCACCTGGCTGCAGGAGGAAGCGAAGGCCGCCGACTTGACGAGCTAGAACGATCGTTCTATTCGTGCTTGGTGAGCACAAAGCGCGACACCTTGACGGCCACTGCCGACCGGCTGTTCTACGAGGAGGGCTTCGCCGCGACCGGGATCGACCGCGTCGTGGAGGAGGCCGGCGTCGCCCTGGGCACCCTCTATCGTCACTTCGGCGGCAAGGGCGGGTTGATAGTCGCCGTGCTCGACTACCGGGAAGCCGCCTTTTTCGAACGGCTTGAAGAGTTTGCCGCGCAGACGGAGGGCGAAGGCAGGGTCCTGAGCCTGTTCGACGGCCTGCTGAGCTGGGCCGAGGAGAAGGGCGGCACCGATAACGGCTGCCTCTTTCTGCGCGCCGCTGCCGCACATCCGGACGAGCCCGCGATCGGCGCGCGCGTGCGCAAGCACAAGAAAGACTACCTTGCGCTCTGCCGCAGACGTCTGCGCGAAGGCGGCTGGAGCGCGGCCGACGCAAGGCGGCTGGCGCCGCGGGTCTTCCTCCTGCTCGAAGGCGCGGTCGCGGCCTGCAGCCTGCTGGGAAACAGGCCCGCCATCATGCAGGCGCGCGATGCGGTGGAGGATCTGTTGACCGAGAGCGCCGCCACTGCCGCCGCCCCTGCCCGGCGCCGCCCCCCTGCCCGGCGCCGGAGATGAGACGCGCCGTTGTGGTGACGCTGCTGCTGGAGGCGGCCATGGTCGTCGCCTGGAGTTCCGGTTTCATCGGCGGCAAGCTCTCCGCCGACACGCCCGGAGTCTTTCTGGTCCTGTTCTGGCGCTTCCTGATCGCCAGCCTGCTGTTGGCCCCCTTCCTGCAACAGGCCATCCGCAGCGGCGTCACGGCTTTGCAGTTGCGCCGGCAGGCTGTCATCGGCTTCTTCGGCATGTTCGTCTATCTGGCGGCCGGACTGAAGGCGATCGAACTCGGCGTGCCCGCCGGGCTCGCGGCGCTGATCGGCGCCCTGCAGCCGCTGACGACCGCTGCCCTGGCCGGCCCTGTCCTGGGCGAAAGCGTAAGGGGGCGCCAGTGGTTCGGCCTGCTGCTCGGCTTTGCCGGCGTTGCCCTGGCTGTCGGCGGCGATAGCGGCGACGCCCCGGCCTGGACCTACGGCCTCTGCCTGCTGGGCATGGCAAGCCTGGTCGGCGCGACGCTCTATGCCAAGGCGCGGCATGACACCACGCCCATGCTGCCCGCACTCGCCGTGCACTGTATCGTCGCCACACCCGGCTTTCTGATCCTGACCCTCCTCGAGGGCAACTTCTGGCCGCCGATTGAGCCGGCCTTCAGCCTGGCGGTCGCCTGGTTCATCCTGTTCTCGACGCTCGGCGGCTACGGCCTTTACTGGGTCTGCCTGAGGCGCACGACGGCGACGCGGGTGGCGAGCCTGATCTACCTGACGCCGCCGGTCACCATGGTCTGGGCCTGGGCCATGTTCGGCGAAGCCCTCACCATCGCCGGCGTCGCCGGCTTCGCACTCTGCCTGCTGGGTGTCGCCCTCGCCGCGCAGCGCCGGATCGCGGCTGCGGACTGCCGGCAGGGGTAAAGGAGGTCCGATGAGAGCGGGGCAGCCGGCCTCGCAAAGCCGCCCCGCCCAGGTGGTTTCAGTATTGGCCCAGCTTGGGATCGATCTGCCAGATCTCGCTGACCAGAGCGTCCCCCCGGTAGGTCAGGACATAGCGCACGGGGATGGTCTTCTTGCCCAGGAATTTCACGTCGGCGGTGACGGTCGCGCCCTTTGGGTTGGCGTTCTCGGCAATGTTCATAACTTCGACGTCGAGTGGCCCCTGGGCCCCGGTGAACTTGCGCCAGACCTCGGCGATGGCGGCCTTGCCGGTATAGGCCCCGTCCAGCGGGCCGCCGACCCACTGAAAGGTGCTGGCCTCAGTGTAGGCGGCGGTCACCGCCGCCACGCGGCCCTGGGCGATGGCATCGAAGTGGGCGGCGGCACGCTCGGTCGCGGTTTCGGCGGCGGCCGGGCCGGAGACACAGCCGGCCAGAAGGACGAGGCCGGCGACAGAGGAAAGGCGGGATTTCAGCATCAGGGATCGCTCCGGTTTGGACATGCGGCATCCCACCTACGATCCGCCGGCAGGGATTATTCCGCTGCTGCCCGGGATATCCGCTGCCGCTCCCAGAGCCGCCAGGCGACCCAGAGGTTGACCAGAACGAAAAGCGGCACGCCGATCATCGGCGCGATGGACATCGGGTAGGTCATCACCGCCCGCGCGTCCGGCAGCGCGGTGAAGACTTGCAGCGGCCCCGGCAGGCCAAGCTGAATCAGGACCGGTGCCGAGGGCACGATGATCAGGGCGCCGGCCAGGTTCCACCAGAGAAAGCCCCGCGCACCCATACGCTCCTGCTTCAGGAGATGCGCGACCCAGAGGGCGGAGAGCCCGAAGGCCAGGTCCGGCAGCCCCACCAGGAGCTCGAAGTAGAGCGGGAATTCGCCCGACGCCGTCTTGGCCGCGGTGCCGAGCGCGGTGATCCTGAGGGCATGAAACCAGGCAAACCAGTGCAGCGGCGTTACGTCGACGATGCGGCGCATGCCGGCACGCACCTGGGCAAAGAAGACCAGTGGCAGGACGCAGACGGCAACGGTGACGAGCTGCAGCCAGAAGGCCGGGTAGAGCCGCAGCATGGCCTCGCTGACGTAGAGGCCACGCGCACCGAGGACGCTGGTGAGGATGGCATAGGCAGTCACCCAGACCAGGAACAAATAGACCGGCGCCATGACGACCGGCACGCCTGCACCGCGCTCGCAGCGTCGCGCCAGAAAAAACAGGAAGCCCAGCTCGACGGCCAGGAGGACGGGGGTCATGGAGAGTTGCATGGCTTCGGCTCTCGGTCTGTGTCTCGGTCTTTCAGGCGCGGCGTCACCACTTCTCGGCGAAGGGGCGGATCACGAGATCGAAGGTCCAGGTGGAGCGGTCCTGATGCGCCAGGTGGTAGACCTCCTCGGCGATGGCATCGGGCTTGGCGTAGTAGTCCTCGCGCGGCCAGGGCCAGCCCGCCGGCGGCTTCAGCCAGGCCGGGCGCTCGTCTTCGCTGCCGAGCCAGGTGACGTCGATGGCGGCGTCGATGGTGACGTAGCCGACGTGAACGCCCTTGGGCCCGAGATCGCGCGCCAGGGATTCGGCAAGGATGCGCTGCGCCGCCTTGGTGGGCGCGAAGAGCGCATAGTTCGCCACCCCGCGGTGGGAGGCCGTGTTGCCCGTTACCATGATGGCCCCCTGGCCCGCCTCGATCATGTCCGGCACCAATGCGCGCGCGAGGTAGAGCAGCGCGGTGGTGTTGACCCGGAAGTTTCGCTCCAGATCCCGCGGATCGGCATCGAGGAAGGTGTCGAAGGTATGGGCGACCGCGTTGTGCACCAGCACCGCCGGCTTACCCATCTGCGCCTTGATCTTGGCCAGAGTATCGGTGAGCGCATCGAGATCGCCGACATCGCAGATATAGGCCTTGGCATCCCCGACCTCTTCCTCGAGCGCGGCCAGCCGCTCCGCATTGCGCGCGATCATCGCAATGCGATAACCGCCTGCGGCAAAGCGGCGGACCAGGGCGGCGCCGGTGGTGTCGCCGACGCCGGTAATGAGAACGAGCGGCTTGGACATGGCGTTTCTTCTCCTCTCTACCCGCGCCGCGTGATGTCTACGCGGCTGCCTGTTTGGGGCCGTAGGGCGCGCCGTACTTGGCATCGCGGCGGCCGGCCTTGAGCACCTTGTGCTGGGCTTCATCGACCTCGTAGGTGCGCACCCACTCGCGGTCGCCTTGCTGCATCAGTTTGGAGGAATGCGGCGAGCGGCCTCGCTGCTTGTATTCCACCAGCGCCATGCGGCAGGCCTGGCCGCCGAAGCCATAGGCGTATTCGGTGGCGCCATCCTGCACGAAGCGGGCGCGGTAGAGCTTCCAGTACTGGCCGTCGTGTTCGTAGATGTCGAAGGTCAGTTCGTGGGTGTCGTACTGCCAGTGCCAGACACCGCTCTCTTCGATCTTCACCCAGTCGTCCAGGCGGCTGCCGTCCTGAAAGCTCTCGCCGCGGACCCGCCATGCCAGGGTATCGGTCATGTCCTTT
The DNA here is from genome assembly GCA_001657395.1 of Rhodospirillales bacterium BBD 1991-14. Lineage (GTDB taxonomy): Bacteria > Pseudomonadota > Alphaproteobacteria > Kiloniellales > Kiloniellaceae > Pelagibius. Next base: position 635,591 of record LYSY01000003.1, read on the forward strand.
CTCCTCTTGCTCGCAATGGGGTTCGGTCAGCTTGCCTTCTTCAAGGCTGAGCGGATCAGCGGCTCGTAGCCCTGGGTCGCCAGCGCGCGGCCGACCTGCTTGAAGTAACTCTCGTTGCCTTTGATCCCGAAGGCATCGACCAGGCGGTTCACGTAGTTGAAGAGGGACGCCACGTTAATGGTGTCTTCCACCGCCTGTTCCGACCAGCCGGCCGCCAGCAGGGCATCGACATCGGCCTGCCCGACTGCTTCCGGGCTCCGGGTCAGCCTGCCGGCGAAGCGCAGCAGGGGGCGCAGCCTTTCGTCGACCCCCTCGGCGTCCGGTCCCGCCTCGACGGCCTCGATCGTCTCAAGATCGATGTCCAGGGCCGCCAGGGTCCACTTGTGAGCGCCGAGACAGAAGTCGCAGCCGTTCAGCCTGGAGACATAGGCGGCGATCATCTCGCGCTCCGCCTTGGTCAGGTCAGACTCGCCGGCCATGACAGATTCGATGAACTGCAGCAGCGGCGCGTAACGCCCGGGGTCGCGCAGAAAAACATCGGCGACGCCCTGGAAGTCTTTCGCATAGCTCAGGGTCGGCACGGCAGGTCTCCTTTCGTTGTGAATTTCATATCGTTCGCTATGGAATAGGCCAAAAAATTTTACTCCAGGACCGCAAGCGCGGTGCGGACGTAGCGCCGGACATGGGCTTCGCTGAAGCCCGACCGGGTCAGGAAGCCGGCGCTGTAGACCGTGGTGGCCAGAAATTCGGCCAGGGCGGTCAGATCCTTGTCCGCCGCGAGTTCTCCACCAGCCTGCCCTTCGGCCAGCCTGGCGCGAAAGGCGTCCTGCAGCAGCCTGGTATGGGCCTTCACCTTTGCCGCCGACTCTTCGTCTCCCGGCGCCATCTCCACCGCCGTGTTGCACATCAGACAGCCGACCCGCCCGTCCTCCGTGCGGGTGCTCTCGCTGAGACGCGCAAAAGTCCGTGCAATCGCCTGAAGCATTGGGCCGGGCTTTTTCAGTTCGCGCAGCGCTTCGGCGGTGATGGTCTTCCGATAATGATCGAGGGCAGCCAGGAACAATCCGTGCTTGCTGTCGAACTCCCCGTAGAGGCCGTAGTAGTTCACCCCCGTACGGTCGACAAGATCGCGGATCGAGGTGTCGTGATAGCCCTTGGCCCAGAACTGGTGCATGGCCTTCTCCAGGGCTTCCTCCGGCTCGAATTCCTTGGGTCGCGCCACTGCGGGCTCCGTTTCATATCAATCGATATGAAACGATATAGGAGCGACCCGCGCGGGAGTCAAGTTTGGAAGTCAGGGCCGGGGAGTCAGGGCCGGGGAGTCAGGGCCGGGGAATCAGGGCCTGCACGAGGTCCGCGCGGGATCAGGGATGGTCGGAGAGGCGGGCAAGGATATCCCCGGTCCGGGTCCAGAGCAGGGCGGCGCCCTGCGCGGGATCGACGGTGAGGGTCGCCTGCGGCAGACGCTCGGACAGACCGCGCCCGCCGTCCGGCGCGTGGACCGGGCTGGTATCCAGGGCGCCGTACCAGAGATCAACGGGCTGCTCGATCGCCTCCAGGGCAAAGGGCCAGGGCTGGAGCGCGATCACCAGATCACGCAAGTACCCCGCCGGGCCTTGCGCAAACCCCTCCTCAAGACAGCGCCGGTAGGCGGCTGCAAACCCCGGGCTCTTGTAGACGGCGCGGTCGCTCGCGGCACTCATGGCCATCACCATCTGCCAGAAGGCCTCGACGTTTGCGATCTGCTCAAACCCCCGGATCAGGCCGCTGGGGTCCCCCGCCGCGGCAGCGACCATGGCGGCCACCTCGGGCTCCAGCTTGTCGCGCAGGGCGGGATGCGCCAACTCGTCCTGCCCGGCGACCACGGCGAGCGCCGTCACCAGACCTTCCGCAGCCAGGGCAAAGGCGAAGGGCGCCCCCTGGGAGAAGCCTACGGCCAGCGGCCGCTGCAGGGACCGGGCGGCGATGACTTCGCGCATGTCGGCGGCCCAGGTGGTCAGCGTCTTGTTTGCCTGCGGGTCAGAGGTCCCGAGGCCCGGCCGATCGATACTCAGCAGCCGCAGGCCGCAGTCGCGCAGCGCTGCGAATCCGAACCCCAGCGAACCGCTCATCGCCGCCCCGGTGCAGAAGAGGACCGGCCGCGCCGTCTCTTCGCCCCACTCCGACCACGCCAGCCGGCGCCCGTCCGAAAGCAGGATCGAGTCCCGGCGCGCCGGTTCTGCAATCAATAGCCCGATCTCGGACATGGCGGCCTGCCCCGATCTGTCTCCTGTGCTGCGGCGCCGACACCCTAGAGCAGATTCTGGCGGATTGGAATCGGCTGCGCCGGCCCTTCATTGCGCCGGTCCGTCACCGCAGCAATTCCGACTAGGACGAGAGCTGCGCCTGCACCAGCCGGGCCGCCGGCAGCAGCTCGCCCTCGCTGAAGCCGCCGGCCAGGCCGTAGCCGGCTTCGCCGCTGACCCAGGAGACCACTCCGGTGTCGCGGGCTCGCGTGAAGACCGGCGCAGAGGTGCCCTGCTGCGTCAGGTCGTTGCGGACATAGAGCACCAGACGCCGCCCCTCGGCGTTCTCGTACATCAGGAGGGCAGCGGGGCTGTGATCGCCGATCATCAGGCGGCCGCCGACCAGCTCGAACCCCAGATCGCCGAGGCGGGGGATGCGGAAGCTCATGCCCATGCGGTTGGAGAGCCAGGCGGAGAGATGCCCGGCTTCGGCTGCGCTCACCTCCACCGGGTGGCGGACCTCCGGCGCGAAGACACTGTAGGCCGCCGCCGAGGTCTCGGCGAGTTGGCCGAGCGCGGCGGGGGCGCCGAAACTGAGCGTCTGCGCCGACCAGGTGAGCCCGATGCCGAGCACAAGGCCTGCCGCCGCAGCCATCAAAGGCGCGGCCAGGCGGCGCGGGCGGTTCTGCACCGCGGCGACCTGGGCGGCGGGCAGAGGTTCGTCCAGAACCCCGTCGAAGACGTCTCCAAGGGCACGGTTGATGTGCCGGTAGTCCTCGACCTCGGCGACGCGTTCCGGGTGATCTAATAAGTAGGCCTCCACCGCTTCGGCCCGTTCCGGCGACAGTTGGCCGTCGGCATAGGCGTGGAGGTCGTCGGTGGTCACAGAGCGGTTGATGTCGGTCATGGTGGCCATCACTTCACGCGCCGAAGGGGTTTGTGGGTGTCGGGCCCGGGTCCGGGGCGGCGCTCCGCCAGACCCAGGCTTTCGCGCAGCCGCGCGCGGCCGCGGTGCAGACGCGACATCAGGGTGCCCTGGGGAATGTCCAGCACCTGCGCTGCTTCGCCATAGGTGAGATCGTTGACACAGACCATCAGCACCGCATCGCGCTGTTCTGCCGGCAGACGGTCGATGGCATCCAACACCCGCCGCGCCGTCACGCTGTCTTCCTGGCCGGCGCGCTGGGTGAGCGGCACCACCTCGGCAGAACGCTGCTCGCGCGCCTGGACGGCGGAACGGTGACGGACCGTGTCGACGTGAAGGTTGCGCAGCATGGTAAAGAGCCAGGGGCGCAGGCGGCGCTCCGGCCGCCAGAGGTGAAAGCGCGAAAGGGCACGCTCCAGACAGCTTTGCACCAGATCGTCTGCGGCATCGGGGTCGCGCGCCAGACTGCGCGCAAAGCGCCGGAGATGCGGAATCTCCGCGATCAGGGCGGCTCGGTCTCTCGCCATTATGGGCCCTTCGGCGTGGTTGGGGTCTCGTTGCGCGGGCGGCCCGGTCCGGGCGGCCCTACCCCCACCTACGCAGACGCGGCCTGTTTTATTTCAGGAAAGGTAACCTTAGTGACCGGCCCGGCGCGGTGTCGCCGGGGCCGATGGCCCCAGCGAACGCCCAAAACCACAGGTTTATCGGACCCACCCCTCCGACGCGAAAAGCGCAACCCCGTCCGGGCTCTTCAGGAAGGCAAGGAAGTCTTGTGTTGCCGGGTCCGCGTCGGGCGAGACGACGGCATTGGTCACCCGATGGATGCGACGCTCGGGCTCCAACTCAACAAAATCAGCAACTTCAGCGTGATCGAGGGGCCAATGCACCCATGTCAGCCAGGCATCGGCATTGCGCGACGTGAAGGCGCGAAAGCTGGCTCCACTGCCCTTTTCAAAGGCAACGATGTTGGCCCGCAAGTTCTTGACGTCCTCAAGAGCGCCGAGGCGGCCGGCAATATCCTCCCAGACGCCGGTCCCGGAGGTGTTGTAGACACCCTTTCCCTCGGTCACGACGATCCGCATTCCGGGCTGCAAAAGATCGTCGAAGCCCGAGATCGCCCGGGGGTTTCCCTTGGGGACAACAATGACCGAGCGGCGAATAAAAAGCGGTTCGACATCGCGACTGTCGACGAAGCGGTAGTTCTCAAGAAACGCGGTCATCGACTGTTCGGAACTGCCGAAGATCATATCCGCGCTGGCCTGCGCATCCTTGGTCCACTTGCTTTCGGGGCCGAAGACGACCTCGACCTCGACACCGGACTTCTCCTGAAAGGCCCGGGCGGCCTTGATGAAGGCGCTGTGCGGACCACCCGGACCGAAGACACGGATAACGCCGTCCTTCGGCAGATGGCGAATGCCTGGATCGTAGAGACCGGAGGCGCCGGCAAAGCCAGCCGTAGACAACAGCGCCAATGCGGCCGCTGCACCAAAAAGCGCAAGTCTATGCATGAGACGAAACCCTTCGCGTGATCAAAGAAAGGCGCCAGGCAACCGGCCTTGCCGATACTGACGCGACTGACCTACGCGCGGGAAACCAGGGCTATTCCGCCGTCGTGATCGCTAAGGCATCACATCGCCGTGAAGCGGCTGCCCTTGGCCGGATCGATTGAGCGGCGCCCCTCAGGCCGCACTGATGCCGCCGTTGACGGAGATCGCCTGGCCGGTAATGCGGGCGGCGGCGGGGCTGGCGAGAAAGACGATGAGATCGGCCAGATCCTGCGCCGTGGTCGGGCCGAGGCCGGCGAGCGGCCGTGCCTTCTCGAAAAGCTTCTTGGAGAAGGTACCCTCGGCCATCAGCCGCTCGGTCAGCGCCGTGCCCTCGACGAGCGAGGGGGTCACCGCATTGGCGCGGATGCCATTGCGCTTGCCCTCGATGGCGAGGCCGCGGGTGAACTGGACGATGGCGGCCATGACCGCACCGATCACCGTCTCGCCCGGCGTCGCCACCTTGCCGGCGTCGGAGGCGACGGTGACGATGCAGCCGCTGTTGGCTTCCATCATCACCGGCAGCACCGCCCGGCAGGCATTCAGGGTCGGCGCCAGGTCCTGCAGCAGCGTGGCGTTCACCTGGGCGATGGGCTGGCGGAACAGCAGCTCCGGCAGGGTGTTGCCGCCGGGCGAGCAGACCAGAAGGTCGATGCCCCCCATGCCGCGGGCCGCGGCGGCGGCCATCTCATCCGCCGCCGCGCCCTCGCTGCAATCCAGCACCAGCGCGCCGACGTCAGCCTTCTCGTTGATCCGGCGCAGGTCGTCGACGGCCAGCGCCGCGCGCTCCGGATTGCGGCCGACCACGCGCAGGCGCGGTACCCCGGCGATCAGCAGCGTTTCCGCCGTCGCGAAACCGATCCCCGAAGTGCCGCCGACCACCAGGGCCGCCATATCGGTGAAGTCCTTTGCCGTCGCCGCCAAACCTGCCTCCCGCATTGACCCGTGCGGGCAAAGGAGCAGCTTCTGCGCCAAGGCGCAAGAAGCGGATAGAGCCGGAAACAGCCTTCGGAGGAGGATTGTTGCGACCGCCGAGACCGCAACCTTCAAAGCGAGGACCCCCGCGATGCCTGCCCTGAAGTTTGTCGCTCTGGACAGCAAGACCGTGAAATCCTTGAGAAACGGCGGCAAGGATGCCAACGGCCAGACACCGGAGCGCACAGTCTCCGACGGCAGCGGCAACCCCTGCCGCCACTGCCTGACTGAGATCGCCGAGGGCGATGCCATGCTGGTCCTGGCGCACCGCCCCTTTCCGGCACCCCAGCCCTATGCCGAAATCGGACCTGTCTTCCTTCATGCTGAAGACTGCCCAAGGCACGAAACGGAAGGCGGCTTTCCCGCCATGTTCCAAAGCTGGCCGCGCATCCTGGTCCGGGGCTACGGGAGCGATGACCGGATCGTCTATGGCACCGGTCAGGTGATCCCGATGGACCAGCTTGAAGCGACGGCGGCAGGGCTGTTGCAGCAGCCGGAAGTCGCCTATCTGCATCTCCGCTCGGCGAGCAACAACTGCTACCAGTGCCGCATCGAGCGGGCCTGAGGCCCGCTCACTCCAAACACCCGTTCACTCCAAACGCCGGCTCATTCCCAGCGCAGCCGGCGCTCGGCCTTGCGCGGATAGCCGGCGGAGTAGGCGTGTGTGCGTGCCCGCAGGAGAATCAGGCGCCCCTCGCGCGTACGCGTGTTGACCAGTTCGCAAGCACCGATGCGTCTCTCCCAGGCGCGCCGGAAGGCCTCCAAGGCCGCCTTGTCGGCGGCAATCGCATCGGGCACGGCGTGATAGTCCATCTGCTTCAGCCAGCCGCGGCGGTGATGGCGGATCAGCAGGGTGCGGGGATTGGCGATGGGCTCGAAGACCGTCACCATGGCATCGGCAAAGGCCACCTCGTCGTGATGCCCCCCGCCGGCCAGACGGCAGTAGCGCGTGCCCGGGCCCAGGCCTTCCTCAACGTGCACGTCCAGGGCGTTGCGGGGTTTGTCGAGGGCATCGGCACGACTGAGACCGTCCAGCACGCAGCGGCCGATCTCTCTGAGATAGCGTACCGGCGAGCCGGCACGGAGCGTGCGCAGGATCGCCCCGCTGTGATAGGCGGCGAGCAAAAGGAAGCCGGCACCCACGACCATGATCCAGGTGTCGAGGCCGTATCGGAGGAACTCCACGCTCGCGACCAGCACCTGCAGGGCCGCACCGGCCAGGCCCGCGAGGATCCAGGTCGTGCCGAAACGAACGAGACCCTGATGCCCTGTGGGCTGCGGCAGAACGGCACCGGCCGACGGGCGCTCGACGGCTGACTTGTCGAAAAAGACCTCGGCCCAGGCGCGGGCGACAAAGCCGCGATCCGCGGCGCGGGCCGTCATCGTGCTGTTCCAATCCCTTGCCGCCTCCTCATCCCATTTGCGGGTCTCGATGCCGAGGCGCTGAATGCCCGATTCGATGACCGGCGGCGAGAAGTGAGAGACGCCGGCAAAAGTCTTGAAGCGGCGAAACACCGCCAGGGCGTCAAAACCCAGCGCAAAGGGATTGAGATCGAGGCGCCCCCGTGCATCCGCGTCCTGGCCCTGCAGCGACAGCAGATCCCAGAGCGAGCTCTCACCGGCCGAGAGGTCCGAGAAGGGCGGCAGGATCGTGGCCAGATGCCAGATGGCCGAGACCTTGTCGGGGTCTCTTTTCGAGACGCGGATCGCCCGCCCCCGCATCTGATTGGACAGCATGAAGGATTTCACCGAAGTCGCCAGGATGAGGGAGTTGATCGAAGGCGCATCCCAGCCTTCGCCCAGCAGCGCCGCCGTCCCGACGAGGCAGCGCAGATGTCCGTCCTCGAAGAGATGGGTGATCACCCGCAGGCAGCGCGAAGCCTTGCCCGATGTGACCACGACCCGCGACCAGCCGGGGATGTGCCGCATCGGTTTCAGGGTGATCTCGCCCTCGGCGAAGCCCAGCCTGGCCGCCTCGGCGTGGAGGGCCGGGATGACCTCTTCGGGGATCACGATCCAGCTGCCCGTCATCAGTGCCGGGCGCAGATCGGGCGCCAGCCCAGCCTGGCCCAGGCGCCGCAGCACCGGCCCTGCCCCCAGGCTGTCGCTGGAGCGGTCGGCCGGACGCGACAGGGCGGAGGCGCGCACGAAGTCGGTGAGGACCACGAGGCGGAGCCGCTCGCCGAGCGCGGCGAACTCGGCGCGGGCGATATCCTCGATGCTGTCCAGCTTGCCGGCAGTCCCGGCCAGGGCGCGCACGAGGTCCTGCTGCTTGCGCAGGCGCACGCGGCCCCGCCAGAGCGCGCCGATGGACTGCAGGTCCCGGCGCAGTTCCTGAGCGATAGCGGGCACGTCGAAGGGCGCTTCGCCAGAGAGGATTTCCTGAAACAGCGGCTCCAGAAGCCGGACGCCCGGTGGCGGCAGGGCCTTCTCCGTCAGGCAGAGGATCGCCGGACCCTCCGGCGGCAGCAGGCGGCGGTTGGCCTTCAGAACAGCCAACAGGCTGCAGAAGACGGCGGGCTTCGCCAGGATCTGGGCCTCGTGACCTTGCGGAGCGGTGATCCAGGGATGGCTTTCGATCCAATCGACCACCTGCCGGTCCTGCGCCCAGGCCAGGGTAAGGGCACCGGCTTCCCTGGCGAAGGTCGCCAGGCTGTTGAAGGCGGCACCGCGGGCGATGTTGAAGTGCAGGAAATCCTGGTGCGGGCAGAGATCGCCCTGCTTCACCAGTTCCGGGATGGAGATCTCCGCATCGATGGGGCCACAGACCTCCTCGTAGCGGTTCCATTCTTCCTGCTCGACGTCGTAGGGCGGGGTCGCCGTCAGGCTGACGACGTGGAAGTCCTTCTTGCGGGCGCGCAGGTGGCCGATAACCTCCTGCAGGCTTTCCCACCACGCGCGGCGCAGATGATGGGCCTCGTCGAGCACCAGGGTCTCGATGCCCGCTGCCTCCAGCACTGCCAGCAGCGCTTCGCCGGCGGCCGCGGCGGGGGGTGCGTCATCGCCCTCCCCGTCGCCACCTTCCTCGTCGTCGGCCTCCTCTCCTTCGTCCTCTTCCTCCTCGGACTCCAGCAGGCCACGCAGGGCGGCGTGGAGCGCCTGATAGGTTGTCGAGGTCAGCCAGCCCGGTGTCGAGAGGTCGCTGCCGAGCCCCGACGGCCAGGGGCCGTTCTCCGGTTCGAAGAGTTCTTCCAGGCGCTGCAGCCATTGGTCGCGAATGGCGCGGGTCGGCGAGAGCACGAGGGTTGGGCGCCCGAGACGGCGCAATACCTCCAGGCCCAACACCGTCTTGCCCGCACCCGGCGCGGCCACGATGTTGAGCCGCGCATCGTTCAGGTGATCTTCCAGCTCATGCAGCACCCGCGCCTGATAGCTGCGCCAGGTGCCGGTGAAGCGGAACTCAGGAAAGGCCGTCTGCTGCCGGTTTGCGGCTGCGTCCACGCTGTCCCCCCGGGAACGATGGGTCCCACCCCGGGAAGGAGACTATCCGGTCACCCGTTGCAGCACCAACATCTATTGCGGGTGAGCTAAAACGCCGCTTCCTTCATCTCCATGAGCGGGGCCTTGCCGGCCATGATGGCGGCGAAGAGGCCTGAACTCCTGGGGAGAAGACGCTGGAAGAAAAAGCGCGCGGTGGCGAGTTTGGCCTCGTGGAACTCCGGCATCTCGCCGTTGGACTTGTCGAGACTCACCTTCACCATGCGCGCCCAGACGTAAGCCAGAGCGGTGAGCGCGAAGAGGTTCAGGTAGTCGGTGGCGGCGGCGCCCGCCTCCTCCGGGTCCTTCAGGCCCTGCTGCGCGATCCAGAGTGTGGACTGTTGCAGGCGGCTGAGCACCTTGGCCAGCGGCGCCACGAACTCCGCCATCTGCGGATCGGTCTGGTGTTCCTCGATGAAGGCCTGGACCGGGTGGAAGAAGCGGCGCAGCAGGCGGCCCATGTTCTGGCCCAGCTTGCGGCCCACAAGGTCGAGCGCCTGGATGCCGTTGGCGCCCTCGTAGATCTGGGCGATGCGGGCGTCGCGCACCAACTGCTCCATGCCCCATTCGCGGATGTAGCCGTGGCCGCCGAAGACCTGCATGCCGGTGTTGGTGGCCTCGAAGCCGTGATCGGTGAAGAAGGACTTGATGATCGGCGTCATCAGGGCGACCAGGTCGTCCGCTTCCTGCCGCACCGCTGCGTCGGGATGCTTCTCGGCGACGTCCACGGCCATGGCGACCCAGAGGGCCAGCGCGCGCGAGCCCTCGTTGTAGGCCTTCATGGTCAGCAGGTTCTTGCGCACGTCCGGATGCACGATGATGGGGTCGGCGGGCTTGTCCGGGTGCTGCGGGCCGGCCAGCGAGCGGCCCTGCAGGCGCTCCCTGGCGTAAGCGGCAGCCGATTGATAGGCGGTCTCCGCCAGGCCCAGGCCCTGCATGCCCACATCCAGGCGCGCGACGTTCATCATGGTGAACATCTTGGCCATGCCGGTGTGGGGCTCGCCCACCAGATAGCCCTCCGCCTCGTCGAAGTTCATGACACAGGTGGAGGAGGCCTTGATGCCCATCTTGTGTTCGATGGACCCGCAGGCAACGCCGTTGCGCGGACCGACCGAGCCGTCGTCCTTCACCAGGAACTTGGGCACGATGAACAGCGAAATACCCTTGGAGCCCTCCGGCGCGTCCGGCAGCTTGGCCAGCACCAGGTGAACGATGTTTTCGCTGAGATCGTGTTCGCCGGCGGAGATGAAGATCTTGGTGCCGGTGATCTTGTAGCTGCCGTTGCCGTTGGGCTCCGCCTTGGTGCGGATGAGGCCCAGATCGGTGCCGCAGTGCGGCTCGGTCAGGCACATGGTCCCGGACCAGCGGCCGTGGATCATGTTGGGCAGAAACGTCGCCTTCTGCTCATCGCTGCCGTGCAGCTCCAAGGCGTTGCAGGCGCCGTGGGTGAGGCCCGGATACATGCCGAAGCTGAGATTGGTCGAGCAGATCAGCTCGGTGAAGACGAACTGCAGGGTCTTGGGCAGGCCCTGGCCCCCGTAGTCGGGGCTGAGCGCCAGGCCGTTCCAGCCGCCCTCGCAGAAGGCATCGTAAAGCTCCTTGAAGCCCTTGGGCGTGCGCACGACGCCGTTTTCGAAGGTGCAGCCCTCCTCGTCGCCGGGCTGGTTGAGCGGCAGCAGTTCGTTCTCGCAGAACCTGGCGCCTTCTTCGATCACCGCGTCAGCCAGTTCGCGGCCCGCTTCCTCGTAGCCCGGCAGGCTGGCGATCCTGCCGTCGTAGTCCAGCAGGTCGTAAAGCACGAAGCGGATGTCATCCAGGGGTGCGGAATAGCTGACCATGGTCTGGTTCCTCGAATTCTCTGCTCGTTGCCCAGGGGCTTATCAGTTGCGCAGGGGCTTGCCGGTTTCCAGGGTGTGCTCGACGCGGGCCAGGGTGCCGGGGGTACGCACGAGGCGCATGAAGGCTTCCCGCTCCATCTTCAGGACCGCGTCCTCGCTCACCGGTTCGGTGTGGTCGGCGCTATCGCCGCCGGTCAGAACGTCGGCCAGCTCGCTCGCCACCACCATGTCGTGCTCGGTCGCCACGCCCTTGGCGTAGAGATCGCGCAGGGCAAAGGCGAGAGAGGCCTTGCCGGAGGGGCCGGGCAGGCTGAGTTCGACGGGCTCCGGCGGCTGATAGCCCTCGACCAGGGAGAGCGCCGTTTTCTTGGCGTCGGCCAGCAGGCGCTCACGGTTGAAGGTGACGTAATCCTCGCCGCGCAGGAAACCCAGCTCCTTGGCCTCGAAGGCGGACTTGGCGACCTGCGCCATGCCGATGGTCTCGAAGGCCTTGGCAACCGGGGGCATCGGCCCCTTGGGGCGCTTGGGATCGCGGGCGAGACGGCTCAGCAGTTCCTTGCAGCCGCCCCAGGCCGGCACCACGCCGACGCCGGCCTCGACCAGGCCGATGTAGCTCTCGGCGTGGGCCTGCACGGCGTCGGAGGCGAGCAGGATCTCGCAGCCGCCGCCCAGCGCCAGGCCCGAGGGCGCGGCCACCACCGGGAAGGGCGCACGCTTGAGGGCCGTGTAGATCTTCTGGCCCTGGGCCACCATGTCCTCGATCATCGGCCAGGCGCCGACATTGGCGGCGAACATCGCCAGGCCCAGGTTGGCGCCGGCGGAGAAGTGGCTGCCCTCGTTGTAGATCACCAGCGCCTTGTGTTCCTTTGGAATGAACTGGACGGCCTGGCCGATGATCTTGAAGACCTCGGGGTCGATGGTGTTGAGCTTGGTGTGGATCTCCAGGCAGACGACACCGTCGCCGATGTCCCAGAGGGAGGCCGAACCGTTCTTCGCGAGGGGCTCGCTGCCAAGCTTCACGTCGGAGAGCAGCAGCACGCCGTCGCCACGTTCGACGTCGGCATAGCCGCCCTCGACGGTCAGGTGCTGCAGCCGCCCGTCCTGAACGCGGTAGAAGCCTTCCGCCGCCGCCGCCTTTTCCAGCAGCGGCGGGACCGGCCGCCCTTCGGCCTTCAGCCGTTCGGCGAAGTCGGCGGCGCCCAGTTTGTCGATCAGCTCGAAGGGCCCGAATTTCCAGTTGTAGCCGAGGCGCATGGCCCGGTCGACGGCGGGCACGTCGTCGGCAATCTCCGGCACCAGGGCGGCAGCATAGCCAAGCGTCTGGGAGAGCACGGCCCAGGCGAACTGGCCGCCCTTGTCATTGTGCGCCACCAGCGCCTTGGGGCCGCCGCGGCGGCTCGCGGAGACACTGGCGAGGGACGGTTTTCGGGCCGGCGCATAGTCGCCGCTCCCCAGGTCTATGGCCTCCTTCACCCGCGCACCGTTGGCCTTGTTCAGGCGGTAGAAACCGCCCTTGCCCTTGCGGCCCGTATAGCCCTCGGCGATCATCTTCTCCAGAAGGGGAAAGGGCCGGCGCAGGCCCTGGTAAGGATCGTCCTTGGCCAGCGTGGCCGCGAGCGAGGCGTCCACCTTCGGCATGAGGTCGAGGCCGACCAGATCCAACAGCGCGAAGACGCCGGTCTTGGGCACGCCGATGGGCCGGCCCATGACGGCATCGGCCTCCTCGACCGTCAGGCCGCGCTCCAGGGTCTCCACCACCGCGCACTGCAGCCAGAAGGTGCCGATGCGGTTGGCGACAAAGCCCGGCGTGTCGTGGCAGAGCACGACGCCTTTGCCCAGCTGGTAGTCGGCGAAGGCGGTCATGATGTCCAGCACCTCGGGCCGGGTCCCCTTGCCCACCACCAGTTCCAGCAGCGGCATGTAGCGCGGCGGATTGAAGAAGTGGGTGATGAGGAAATCGCCCTGGAAGCGGGCCGGCATATCCTGGGTCAGGAGTGACAGCGGCAGGGTCGAGGTGTTGGAGGAAACGATGGAGCCGTCCTTGCGTACCGCCTCGATTTTCTCGTAGAGGGCGCGCTTGATCTGCGGGTCCTCGATCACCGCTTCGACGATCCAGTCGACCCCGGCGAGCTTCTCCAGGTCGTCCTCGACATTGCCGGGGGTGACGAGCTTGGCCAGGCGCTTGGACATGAAGGGCGCCGGATCGGCCTTCAGCATCCTGGCGATGGCCCCTTCGGCAAGGGCGTTGCGGTTGCCGCCCTCCTTGGGCACGACGTCCAGAAGCAGCACGGGCACGCCCGCGTTTGCGAGATGGGCGGCGATCCCCGCCCCCATCACGCCGGCGCCGATGACGGCAGCGGATGCGATGGTCATCAGGCCGCCTCCAGCACCGTGGCGATGCCCTGGCCGCCGCCGATGCACTGGGTCGAAAGGGCCAGTTGCTTGCCTTCGCGCTTCAGAAGCTGCGCGGCCTTGCCGGTAATGCGTGCGCCGGTCGCCCCCAGGGGATGGCCCAGGGCGATGGCACCACCGTCGATGTTGGTCTTCTCGAGGTCGAGGCCCAGTTCGTCGGCGCAGGCCAGCGCCTGGGAGGCGAAGGCCTCATTCAGCTCGATGATGTCGAGGTCGCCGACGTTGATGCCGGCACGCTCCAGCGCCTTGCGGCTGGCCGCCACCGGGCCGATGCCCATGACTTCCGGGTCGCAACCGGCCACTGCGATCGAGCGCAGCTTTGCAAGCGGCTGCAGCCCGTGGGCCTTGGCGTAGTCCTCAGAGGTCACCAGCACGGCAGAGGCGCCGTCGGTCAGCGGCGAGGCGGTACCGGCGGTGACGCTGCCGTCCGTGGAGAAGGCCGGCTTCAGCTCCGCCAGAGCCGCGGCGGAGGTGTCGGGACGGATGCAACCATCGGCCTCCACCGTCGCGCCGTTGGCCTGGATGGGGACGATCTCGTCACTCAGCTTGCCGGCGTTCTGTGCAGCGGCGGCCTTGACGTGGCTGGAGACGGCGAACTCCTCCTGCCGGCCGCGCGGGATCTGGTGCTTCTGCGCGACGTTCTCCGCCGTCTCGCCCATGGAGATGTAGGCCTGGGGGAAACGCTCGGCGAGACCGGGGTGGAGCAGCGGATTGAAACCCGCCATCGGCACCCGGCTCATGGACTCGATGCCGGCGCAGATAAAGGCCTCGCCGGCATCCATCTGAATGTTGCCGGCGGCCATGTGGATCGACTGCATGGAGGACCCGCAGAAGCGGTTCACCGTGGTGCCGGCGACCGAGATCGGAAGATCCGCGAGAAACCCGATCAGCCGCGCGACGTTGAGACCCTGCTCGCCTTCGGGGAAGGCGCAGCCGACGATCAGATCCTCGATATCCTTGGGGTCGACCCCGGTCTTGCCGAGCAGACCGCGCACCACCTGGGCCGCCATCTCGTCGGGACGAACCTTCACCAGGTCACCCTTGTTGGCGAAGTGAAAGGGGGAACGGGCGTAGCCTGCGATAACAACGTTCTTGTGCATGGGTCGGACCTTTCGGCGTTGTACTCCTGACCGCAGCGCGGATGCCGGCGGAGGAGGGTAAGACTGTTACTCGGCGGCCTCGGTACTGGCGCCCTTGGACCTCAGAAAATCCTCCACATCGGAGGCAATGCTGCGCAACTCGTCGAGAGTCTGCTGCAGGTCGCGATGCTGCGCCTCCAGCGTCTCGATGCGATCACGGGCCTTGTTCAGCGTCAGGCGCATCTGTTCGACCTGGCCCGGGTCGCTGTCATAGAGATCGAGCCATTCGGCGATCTCCTTGAGCGAAAACCCGAGGCGCTTGCCGCGCAGGATCAAAATCATGCGCCCGCGGTCGCGGTGCGTGTAGACGCGGGTCTTGCCGGCGCGCTGCGGCGCGATCAGACCCTTGTCCTCGTAAAAGCGCAGCGCCCGCGGCGTGACGTCAAGCTCCTGCGCCAGCTCGGTCACCGAATAGAGCTTGGTCATGAAGGCTCCCGCCCCTGACCCACGGACTCCGCCTCTTGCGGCGATGCTGCAGCGGCGTGCTTGGCGCGCTCCTCGGCGATCAGTTCTTTCTTGGAGAGCTTGCCGATCATGGTCTTCGGCAGTTCGTCGCGGAACTCCGCCTGGCGCGGCATCTCCATGGGCGAGAGCTTGTCCTTGAGAAAGTCCTGAAGCGCTTCGAGCGTCAGGTGCTCGCCCTCCTTCAGCCGGATAAAGGCCTTGGGCACCTCGCCGCGATAGTCGTCCGGCACGCCGATGACCGTGACCTCCGCCACCAGAGGATGCCGGTAGATCGCTTCCTCGATATGTCGCGGATAGACGTTGTAACCGCCGGAGATGATCACCTCCTTGAGGCGGTCGATGAGGAAGGTATAGCCCTCCTCGTCCATATAGCCGACGTCGCCGGTGTGGACGCTGCCGGCGCGCAGGGTCTGTGCGGTCTCCTCGGGCCGCTGCCAGTAGCCGGCCATCACCTGGGGTCCGCGGATGCAGATCTCGCCCACCTCGCCAAGCGGCATCAGCTTGTCGGGATCGTCCAGGGAGCGGATCTCGATGGTGGTGCCGGGCATGGGCAGGCCGATGGAGCCGTCCTTCTGGGTGCCGATCAGCGGGTTGCAGGTCACCACTGGGGAGGTCTCGCTGAGTCCGTATCCCTCCAGCACGTTGCAGCCGGTGAGGGTCTGGAAGCCCTCACGCACCTCCTGCGGCAGAGAGGCGCCGCCGGAGAGGCAGTAGTTGATGCAGGAGAGGTCGTAGCGCGCCAGCTTCGGGTAGTGGATGATGGCGTTGTAGAGCGTGGGCACGCCGGGGAAGCAGGTCGGCTTGGTGCGCGCAATGGCCTTCAGCAGCATGGTGATTTCGAAGCGCGGCAGCAGAACGATCTCCGCCGCGCCGCGGATGCCCAGATGCATGATCACCGTCATGGCGAAGACATGGAACAGCGGCAGCACCGCCATCATGCGTTCCTTGCCCATCTCGGCGCCGATGAACCAGGTCCAGAGCTGGCTGGTGTTTGCAGAGAGATTGCCGTGGGTCAGCATCGCGCCCTTGGGCGTGCCCGTCGTGCCGCCGGTGTACTGCAGCACCGCGACGTCTTCGACAGTCACCTCCGCCGGCTCGAAGCGACCGTCGTTGTCGATCATGCGGGCGAAGGCGACATAGCCCTCTTCCTTCGGCATCTTGGCCAGCTCGCCGCGCTTGGCGATGGCGAAGAGCTGCCGCTTAGGAAAGCGCAGCACATCGCCCATGGCGCAGACCACGATCTTCTTCAGCGCGGTCTTCCTGAAAGCGTCGACCAGCTTGGGCAGCAGCAGCTTCAGATCCAGCGTGACCGCCACCTCGGCGCCGGAGTCCGCCAGCAGGTCGAGCACCTCCTCCTCGGCATAGAGCGGGTTCACGTTGACGACGATGGCGCCCAGCTTCATCAGCGCGAAATAGCAGATCACGTAGTAGGGCGTGTTGGGCAGAAAGAGCGCGACCCGGGTGCGCTTCCTGACCCCCAGGTCCTGGAAGCCTCGCGCCGCGCGGTCGACCAGATCGCTGACCTGCTGGTAGCTGTAGCGCTTGCCCAGGAAGTCGAGACAGGGCTGGCCGCCGTATCCGGCCACGGCCCGGTCGAAGGCCAGGTACAGCGGTTCCTGGAGCACCGGGCCGTCCCACGCGACGCCGGGCGGATAGCTTTTGTCCCAGGGCAGCCCGGGATCGCCGATACTGGATTGGTCTAGGGCCATGTCTCACCACGTGGTTGTCGCAGGCGGTTATCCTTTGGGGCGGTTGCTGTCCGGCGCCGCCGCACCCAGTAACCGGGTTCCGGCGAGGGCGACCTGCCCGAGGCCCGCCGCAGAACCCGCCGGCCTACAAGTGTCCGACCAAGTGATTACGAACCTCTATACATGTAATCATTTTCCACAAAGCGTCAATAAGATGACGTATACGTGAATCATCGGACGTTGTGTCAAATTCGGTCAACTTGCGGCATCACCGATTGCCACTTGGGAGTGTGTCAGGACAGAACGCTGACGGGAATGGCGAAAAATGCGCCGGCCCGGCCCCCCGGGGAAGGGAGGGGCCGGGCCGACAGCCGGAGCGAGCCTGGGACTGGCCGCTGCTACTCGGGGGACGCCGCGATCACGGCGATGGCAATCCGCCCGAGCCGGCTGCTGCTGTGTTCCACCCGGTCGCCCGGCTGCAGGAAGCGCCGGCTTTCCAGGTCCCGCTCGATGGCGCGCTCGATCACATAGTCGCGCGGCGAGGCGACAGAGAGGAAACCGGCAAGACAGACGTAGGCAACCGCCCCGCAGCCGATCTCCCGCTCCGTCGGCGGACGGAACAGGATACCCGCCGGCGTGCCGGACAGCAGCACCGTGCCCCGGCGGATCGCACCCTCCGCGGTCAGGGGCACGGGGCGACCCTCGAACACCCAGCGCGCGGCATCGCCGGCCGCCAGCACGAAGCCGGCCATCTGCCGGAAATCGAGGATCATCTCCGCACCCGAACCGGACTGCATGGGCGTGCCGTTCCGGACGGTCGCGATCGCCTCCTCCGAGACAAAGCGGCGCCAGTCTTCGGGCACCACCAGATAGGGCCCGGTCGGCATGCGGCCCTGGCCGCTTTTCGCGTCGCTGAAGCCGAGGCCGCTCAGATTCTCTTCGTCGGGCAGGTTGCGCAGCAGCGCCGCGCGGTCGGTGAAGTCGCCGCAGAGAAAGACCCCTTTCAGGGCGGCATCGAAGTCACCGATGCTGCGGATGTCCCGGTCGAAGCGCATGCAGAGTTCGACCTCGTAGTCGAACAGCCCGGCCTCGGCATCGACGCCAAAGGCGCCAAGCGCAGCCGTCGGGCGGGCGAACTTCGGAAAGGCAAAAACGCCTTCGTTGTTCACCTCCTCGCCATGGTCGGCGAAGTTGGTGCCGAAGGCGATGTGGTTTTCGCCCTGCGCCGCCGCCATCAGTTGTTCGAAGCCGTAGCGCCGGGCCATGCCCGCTGGGTTGCGGGCCAGTTCGATCAGCGCCGGACGGCCGAGCCTGCGGATGGCGTCGAAGGCATCGCCGGCCTGCCCGTCCAGCAGCGGCGCAAGGTCGATGCCGACCACCGCGTCCTCGGCCTCGCCGGTCACCAGCAGCAGCGTTTCGGCCCCCCCGGCGGCGCCCAGCCGGGCGAAGGTCAGTGCCTCCTCGAAGGGTGCGATCGACCCGGCGGGCTGCGGGCCGACCTCCGCAGCCTCGATTGGCCCGGACGGCGATGCACAGACCAGAAAGTAACCGGCATAGACCGCAGCGACGAGCACGGCCGAAACCAGAAGAGCGCAGCGCTTCTTGCTGATGGTCATGATGGACTCCCGCTTGGTGTCAGCGCGCTTGGCATTAGCCCGCTTGGCGTTAAAAGGAGAAGGAAATGGCCAGACCGGCGAAAACCTGATCCGGCGAGCCCTCGTCATCAACGACCGGACTGTCGGCGGCATCGCCGACGAGGCGGGTGTACTCGAGACGGCCCACGACACCCCAGCGTTCGGAGATCGCATAGCCGAGCGAAACCTCCGCCACGACGTCCTTCAGGCCGCCTTCGGCATCGAAGGCCGAGAGGCCGCTGCGGGCGGAGTCGGCCCCGTCGATCCCGAAGTAGGTCTCGGCATAGTCGTCGCTGGCGAAGGTGAGGCCGGCATCGAAACCGAAGCGCCAGCGATCCGCGAAGAAGGTTGCATAGCCGCCGCCGAGACCGACGGTCAGGCCTTCATGGGTGCCGGTGACATCGGCCAGGACCTCGATGCCAAGCTCCAGTTCGTCCTGCGGCCGCAGGACTTCGACGAACTGGTAGCGCAGAAAGCCGCCCAGCTCGATGGCATCGTCGATCTCCGACAGGCGGTCGACGGCATTGCTGCTCACGTCGTCGCGTCCCGGACGATAGGTGAAGGAGGGGCCGAACTGCAGCCCCGGCCGGTTGCGCAGGTTGAGACGGGCATCGAGGCCGTCGATCTCCAGACCCAGGCCGTAACCCTCGATCCGGCTGATGATGAGCGGCACGGCCTCGTAATCGGAGGCGCCCTCGTACTCCGGCGAGAGGGCGGGGCCGAGCGCGATGAAGCCGCTCACCCCGCCGTCGCTGTCTTCGGGCGGGCCGTCCTGGGCCAGGGTCGCGGCGGGAAACAACAGGGCGCCGCCGGCGAGGGCCGACAGCAGAGAACGAAAGGACACGAAGTGCTGCTGCACGTTCCAGAAACTCCTCTTGCACTGTCCAATTGAGAGCGGATCGCCTCCGCCGGCCCGGTGCCGGGGCTTGGCGCGGCTTCGGCAGCAGTGTGAGTAAGAGCTTACGTTCTGGAAACTCGCATTCCGCAGTGCAGCAAACCGCACCGCGCGGGCGCCGAGACGCCAGGAAAGCCGCTTTATATAAGCGTTTTCAGTCGGGTAACTGCAGGCCCTCCGCAGCGCAGTACTCGTGTTTTGCACGACCCAGCGCGGTCGACGGCGCCGCCAAAGCGGGCTAACCTGCTTTCAATATGAGCAAGTCCTCACGTCCATCCGGAGTCTGCCGCCCGGCCAGGGTGCGGCGCCAGCCACGCCAGGAGCGCTCCCGCGCGATGGTGGACGCCATCGTCGAGGCGACCTGGAAAGTGCTCGCCGAAGAAGGCTATGCCGCGGCCAGCACCAACCGCATCGCCGAGCGGGCCGGCACCAGCGTCGGCTCCCTCTACCAGTACTTCCCCAACAAGGACGCCATCGTCGCCGCCGTGCAGCGGCGCCACCACGCCGACCTCAGCGCGGTCATGGCCGCTGCCTTCGCCGAGGCCGCGGGGCAACCGCTGGCGGTCGCCACCCGGCTGCTGATTCGTGCCAGCCTGGACTCCCACCTGCTGGACCCGGACCTGCACCGCACGCTCTCCGAAACCGTGCCGGCCTCGGTCAACCCGGAGACCCGCACGACGCTGCTCAACGGCATTCACGCCCAGATCCGCGGCTGGCTGATGAGCCACCGGCCTGAAGTGACGGTGACGGATTTCGACACCGCCGCCTTCATCATCCTGAACATGGTGGAGTCCTGCTGCCACGCCGCCGTTCTCGGGCAGGGGCCGGCGGTGGATGCCCAGAAGGTCGAAGACGAACTGACCGCGGCGGTCGTGGGCTACCTGACTCGATGAACCGCGTTCAGGGCCGCAGGACCGCGGCGCCCTGAAGCCGCCCCGCACGCAAATCGTCCAGCGCCCGGTTGGCCTCAGCGAGGGGATAGTCGCGGGTGTGGGTCTTCACCGGCACCCTGGGCGCCAGGGCCAGAAACTCCTCAGCGTCCCGGCGCGTCAGGTTGGCGACGGAGCGCAGCGTCCGCTCCTCCCAAAGGATACGGTAGGGGAAGCTGGGAATGTCGCTCATGTGAATGCCCGCGCAGACCACGGTGCCGCCGCGCGCGGTGCGTCTCAGCGCCTCCGGCACCAGGGCGCCGACCGGCGCGAAAAGGATGGCGGCGTCGAGTTCCTCGGGCGGCGCCTCCCCGGACGCACCGGCCCAGACGGCGCCGAGGCCGCGGGCGAAAGCCTGCGCCTCTTCATCGCCGGGGCGGGTGAAGGCGAAGACCTCCCGCCCCTCCCAGAGTGCGACCTGGATCATGATGTGGGCAGCGGCGCCGAAGCCGTAGACGCCGAGGCGCCTCGCCTCCCCCGCCATGCGATAGGCGCGGTGACCGATGAGGCCGGCGCAGAGCAGCGGCGCTGCCTCGGAGTCGCTGTAGCCTTCCGGCAGGGCGAAGGTATAGCGCGCGTCGGCCAGGCAGTGTTCGGCATAGCCGCCGTCGATCTGGTATCCGGTATAGCGTGCGTTGCCGCAGAGGTTTTCCCGCCCCGTCGTGCAGTAATCGCAGGTGCCGCAGGAGAAGCCGAGCCAGGGCACGCCGACCCGCTGACCGACTTCGAAGGTCTCGACGCCGGCGCCCAGCGCCTCGACCATCCCGACGATTTCATGGCCGGGAACGATCGGCAGCTTGGGCTCCGGCAGTTCGCCGTCGACCACATGCAGGTCGGTGCGGCAGACACCGCAGGCCCCGACCTTCAGGCGGATCTGGCCCGGGCCAGGATCGGGGACATCCAGTTCCGCCGCCTCCAGGTGCCCGGCCGCTTTTGTCCGCAGAACCATCGCTTGCATGGGCCGCAGCCTAGAGCAGATCCGCGTTTGATGGAATCGGCCCCATCGTCATTTAGGGGGGCGATCCATCAAGCCGGGGAATCTGCTCTAACACTTTGGAATAGAGCGGATTCACATGTTTAGACGGAAACCCAAAGTGTTTCCGTCTAAACATGATCCGCTCTAGCAAGCGCCCCGGCTCAACGATAGATCAGGGTCGGCAGGAACATGGAGATGCCCGGCACGAAGGTGATCAGCAGCAGGACGGCGACCAGCGGAACGAGAAAGGGCACGGTGGAGGCGACGCAGCGCTCGAAAGGAACGCCGGAAACCCGCGAGAGCACGTAGATCACCATGCCGACCGGGGGCGTCAGCAGGCCGATCATCAGGTTCAGCACCATCACCACGCCGAAGTGCACGGGGTCGATGCCCAGCTTGACGACGATGGGCAGCAGCACCGGCACCAGAATGGTTATGGCGGCGATGGTTTCCATGAAGCAGCCGACGATCAGCAGGATTATGTTGATCATCAGCAGGATCAGGATCGGATTCTCGGTGACCTGCAGGATGAGGTCGGCGAAGAGTTCGGTCACCCGGTTGCTGGTGAGGATCCAGGCGAAGATCGAGGCCGCCGCAACGATGAACATGACGATCGCCGTGGTCTCGATGGTGTCGAAGCTGACCCGCAGCAGGCGGCGGACCGTCAGGGTGCGGTAAACCACCAGGCCGAGCAGCAGGGCATAGGCCGAAGCGGCGATGGCCGCCTCCGTCGGTGTGAAGACACCGCCCAGAATCCCGCCGACGATGATCACCGGCGTCAGCAGCGAGAGGAAGGCGCGGCGCAGGCTGCCGAGCAGCAGGCCCCAGGCGAAGCGGGCATCGCGCGGGTAGTTCCGCCTGCGTGCGTACCAGGCGACCATGACCATCAACGCGGCGGCCATCAGCAGCCCGGGAATGAATCCGGCGGCGAAGAGCTGGCCGATCGAGGCCGAGGCGACGACGCCGTAGATCACCATCGGCAGCGAGGGCGGAATGATCGGCCCGATGGTCGAGGACGCGGCGGTCACGCCGACGGCGAAGTCCGCATCGTAGCCGGCATCGCGCATCGCCTTGATCTCGATGGTGCCGAGCCCGCCGGCGTCGGCCACCGCCGCGCCGGACATTCCGGCAAAGACCACGCTGGCGCCGACGTTGACGTGGCCCAGCCCGCCGCGCATCCAACCGACGCAGGCCTTGGCGAAATCGAAGATACGGTTGGTGATCCCGGCGGTGTTCATCAGGTTGCCGGCCAGGATGAAAAAGGGCACCGCCAGCAGCGGAAAAGAGTCGACGCCGTTCACCATGCGGTGGATCACCACCAGATCGGGCACCTGGCCCGACAGCAGGATGAAGACCAGCGACGAAAAGGCCAGCGCAATGGCGATCGGCACCCCGAGCACCAGCAGCACGAAGACCATGATGAAAAGAAGCGCCATCAGCATCGCAAAAAGGTCCCGGTCAAACGGTCATCTGGTCAATCGATCAGCGGGTCAATCGATCAGCAGGTCAATCGATCATCTGGCGCTCGCCGGGCCGCGTCAGCGCGGAATAGCCCTGGCGCCAGTGACGCCAGGCCACGCGTACTGCGTAAAAGGTCATCGCCAGGAAGGCGACGAAGACCACCCAGTAGACGACGTCCTTGCCCAACTCGATGGAAGCCATTTTCTGGTTGGTTCTGAGCGCCAGCTTGACGGTGATCCAGGCGCAGGCGGCAAAGAAGACGACCCGCAGAACGTCGACGAAGGTCGAGACGGCGCGTCCCCATACGCCGGGCAGGTAGCGGTAGAAGAACTCCACGGCGATGTGGCTGTTCTTGCGCACCGCAAGGCCGGCCCCGACGAAGGTGACGCCGATCAGAAGGTAGCGCGCGATCTCCTCCGTCCAGCCGATGGAATCGTTCAGGACGTAGCGGGAGAAGAACTGCAGAAAGACGACCCCCGCCAGCACCCAGAAGATCACCAGAACGAGCCCGTCCTCCGGCCTGATGTCGCTCAGGTCGATGGCCTTGTCGCCCTCTTCGGACACAGGGCCTTCGGACACGGGGTCTTCGGCCGACGGCGGGGCGGGAGGCGCCGGCGGCGCCTCCCTTCGTCCGTCCCGGTTATCTTGCTCGGGCATGCAGCGCTCGGGCCCGGGCCGGCTACTGGATGGCCTGGAGCTTGTCGTAGGTCGTCTGATCCCAGGTTGCCGCCGGCCCGTTGTGCAACGGCACCACCGCGGCGCGGAAGGCAGCGCGGTCGACCTCGTTGACCGTCTTGCCCTGGTCACGGAACCAGGCCACCAGGGTCTGCTCCGCCTCGATAATCTCGTCGGTGGCCCCCTGCGCGGCTTCCCTCAGAACGCCGTTCAGCATCGCCTTGTCGTCGTCGGAAAGGCCGTTCCAGGTCGACCCGGAAACGATGGTCATCAGCGCATCTGTGATGTGGCCGGTGAGCGTGATGTAGTCCTGGACCTCGTAGAACTTCTTGAACTGAATGGTCGGCAGCGGATTTTCCTGCGCGTCCACCACGCCCTGCTGCAGGGCCAGGTAGACCTCCGCAAAGGCGATCGGCGTCGGGTTGGCGCCGACGGCTTCGGGGAACATCTTGTAGAGCGGCGCGTTCGGAACGCGGATCTTCAGGTTGTTCATGTCGGCCGGCGCCTTGATCTCCTTGTTCGAGGTCACGTGGCGCTGCCCGTAGTAGGTCAGGGTGATGACCTCGTTACCGGTGCTGTCGCGGTAGCCGGTGACCATCTCCTGAAACAGGTCGCTGTCGCGGTAGGCCGCCCAGTGCGCGTAATCGCGGAACATGTAAGGCGATCCGCCGATGGCGATCGGGCCGTAGGAACGGCCCGCGAAGAGCTGGCCGGTATAGATGATATCGACGGTGCCGAGCGTCAGGCCTTCGTTGATGTCGACCTCCTTGCCCAGCGAGGACGCCGGGAAGACCTCGATCTCGTAGCGGCCGTCGGAACGCTTCTTCATCTCCTCGGCGGCCCACTCGGCCCATTTGTGATAGGGCGAGCCGGTTTCATAGACATGGGCCCACTTGAAGGTCTGAGCCGCCACGGCGGGGCCCGAGGGGCTGCCAAGGACGGCTGCCGCAGCGACGGCAGCGGCAACAACCAGAGCTGATGACTTCCACGAAGTCCGCATCGTTTCCTCCCGATGGTTGTTTGTTAAGCCGTCACATCCTGGGGATGTGCGGGGTGCTATAAATTGGTCTGACCACCTGATAGCTTGACCTTCCTACCATTCCTTTGCACCTTGTGACCAGAGGGAATCAGCGCGCATCGGCGCCAGGAACCCTGTAGCCTTCGGGCCGGCAGCGGGAGTCATCGCAGCCTGGCGCCGATAAAGGAGGAAAGCCCAGCGTCATGCCGGTCGAGGCGATTCAGACCAAGCGCCTGTTCCAGCAGGTCTTCGAGCAGCTTGCGAAGCTGATCGCCAGCGGAGAGTTTCCGATCGGGGAACGCCTGCCGGCGGAGCGCGACCTGGCGCGGCAGCTTGGCGTGAGCCGGGCGACGGTACGGGAGGCCATGATCGCGCTGGAGCTTTCCGGCCTTGTCGAGGTGCGGGTCGGTTCGGGCGTGTTCGTCGTTGCCACCCGGCGCAACGGGGCGGCCCCGGCGGCCGCTGCAGGGTCTGATGGAGGCGACTCCATTCCCGATCTCGGTCTCGGCCCCTTCGAACTGATCGAGGCACGGCGGCTGATCGAAGGCCAGGTCGCCTACCTTGCCGCCCAGCAGATTCAGGAGAGCGACTTCGCCACCCTGGAGGCGAGCCTGAACCTGATGGCGGAGGAGCACCGCTCGGGCTTTCAAACGGAAAACGGCGACCGGCGCTTTCACGTCGCCATCGCGCGGGCGACCCGCAACAACGCTCTGATCAAGATGGTGGAGCTGCTGTGGGACCTGCGCGAAGCCTCGCCGCTTTGGGCCAAGCTGCACGAACGGGTGCGCGCCGCCCAGGTCCGCCCGGCCTCGCTGGACGACCACCGGCGTGTGCTGGAGGCCCTGCGGGCGGGCGATCCGGTTCTCGCAAGAGAATCCATGGACGCCCACCTCTGCCGCGTCGCCGACGACCTCCTGCGGATCTCCGAGGCGGAGTTTGCCGGCGAGGTCGACGATGAAGAGCGCCGCCGCGGCCAGCGGGCGGTCGGGCGCTAGAAACCGGAACACACAGGACACAGAGTCAAAGCCATGACAGCACCGGACCACGGCGGCGAGACCGCCAGAGGACAGGCAGCCGGCCTGACCATCCGGCTCAGCCCCAAAGACAATGTGGTGGTGAGCCGCGCCGACATCCTGGAGCGCACGGAGGTGCCGGGCGAAGGTGTCACCACCATCAACCGCATCCCCACCGGGCATAAACTCGCCATCCGCGCCATCGAAAAGGGCGCGGCGATTGTGAAGTACGACCAGGTCATCGGCTTTGCCGCCAAGCCGATCGCAGCCGGCGAGCACGTGCATGTGCACAACTGCTCCATGGGCGATTTCGAGCGCGACTACGCCTTCTGCGAGGCGGCCAAGGCGACCGACTTCTTCCCTGAAGATCAGCGCGCAACCTTCCAGGGCTACCGCCGCGCCGACGGGCGGGCGGGAACGCGCAACTACATCGGCATCCTCACCTCGGTGAACTGCTCGGCGACCGTGGCGCGCTACATCGCCGAGGCCTTCAACAGGACCGGCATCCTGGAGGACTATCCCAACATCGACGGCGTCGCCGCCTTCGTGCACTCCACCGGCTGCGGCATGGCCGACAGCGGCGACGGCTACGAGGCGCTGCAGCGCACGCTCTGGGGCTATGCGCGCCACCCGAACTTCGCCGGCGTGCTGATGGTGGGCCTGGGCTGCGAGGTGAACCAGATCCCCTTCCTGCTGGACGCTTACGGCCTGAAACAGGGCGAGAACTTCCAGACCCTCACCATTCAGCAGAGCGGCGGGACCCGGCGCACGGTGGACGAGGCCATCGAGCGCATAAAGGCCATGCTGCCGGCCGCGGATGCCGCGCGCCGCGAGACGGTGCCGGCCAGCGAACTGACCCTCGCCCTGCAGTGCGGCGGTTCGGACGGCTATTCCGGCATCACCGCCAACCCGGCGCTCGGCGCTGCGGCGGACCTGCTGGTGCGCCATGGCGGCACCGCGATCCTCAGCGAAACGCCGGAGATCTACGGCGCCGAGCACCTGCTGACCCGCCGCGCCGTCGACCGCGCGGTTGGCGAAAAGCTGATCGAGCGCATCCGCTGGTGGGAGGACTACACCAAGCGCAACGGCGGGGAGATGAACAACAACCCCTCCCCCGGCAACAAGGCCGGCGGCCTCACCACCATTCTGGAAAAGTCCCTGGGGGCAGCAGCCAAGGGCGGCACCACCAACCTGACCGGCGTCTACAAGTATGCCGAGCCGGTGACCGCCAAGGGCTTCGCCTTCATGGACAGCCCGGGCTACGACCCTTGCTCCGTGACCGGCCAGGTGGCCTCCGGCGCCAACGTGGTCTGCTTCACCACCGGGCGCGGCTCGGTCTTCGGCTTCAAGCCTTCGCCCTCCATCAAGCTGGCCACCAACAGCGCCATGTACCGGCGCATGGAAGAGGACATGGACATCAACTGCGGCGGCATCGCCGACGGCGAGGCGACGGTGGCGGAGGTCGGCCAGCAGATCTTCGAGCGCATCCTGGCGGTGGCCAGCGGCACCCCCTCCAAGTCCGAAGCACTGGGCTTCGGCGACGCCGAGTTCATTCCCTGGCAGATCGGAGCGGTGATGTGAGTGAGGCCCCCGACACAACCCTGGACAATACGGTGGCGGAGGAGTTTCAGCAGGACCTGACGGCGTCTCACCGCGTCGCGGCGGCAGCGCTGGAAAGCTTCGTCGGCGCCGTGTTGCGCGGCGCCGGAGCCGACGCGCCCTCGGCCGATGCCGCGGTGCGCGCGCTGGTCGGCGCCTCCCTCCGCGGGGTCGACAGCCACGGCGTGCGCCTGCTGCCGCACTACGTGAAGGTGCTGGAGGGCGGACGGGTAAAGAGCCGCCCGCAGATGCGCTTCGACAAGCGCGCGGCCGCCGCCGGCGTGCTGGATGCCGACAACGCGCTCGGCCACTTCGCCGGCTACCGCGCCATGGAGGAGGCCGTGCGCCTGGCCGAAGACGCCGGCGTCGGCGCCGTTTCTGTTCTGAACTCCTCGCACTTCGGTGCCGCCGGCGCCTACAGCCTGGCGGCGGCGGAGGCAGGCTGCCTCGGACTCTGTGTCTGCAACAGCGACTCCGCCGTCTTCGCCCACAGCGGCCAGGCCAGGTTTCACGGCACCAACCCCATCAGCCTCGCCGCGCCGGTTGCGGGCCAGCGTCCCTACCTGCTGGACATGGCGACCTCGTCGATCCCCTTCAATCGGGTGCTGCAGTTCCGCGCGCTCGGCCAGCGACTGCCGGCCGAGGTGGCGGTCGATGCTGAGGGCAAAGTCACCCAGGATTCCGAAGCGGCAACCGCCCTGCTGCCGTTGGGCGGCAGCACCTACGGCTACAAGGGTGCGGGTCTCGCCGGCCTGGTGGAAATCCTCTCCGCCGCCCTCACCGGCATGCGCCTCAGCCACGAGATCCCCAGCATGATCGAATCAGACTGGTCGAAGCCGCGGGACATGGGCCAGTTCTTCCTTGCCCTGAAGCCGGACACTTTTCTGCCGCGGAAAGACTACGAAGAGCGCATGGCCGCCTATCTGGAGGCGCTGCGCAGCCAGCCGAGCCTGGAGGGCGAAGCGGTGATGGCGGCCGGCGACCGGGAGTGGGCGGTCGAGGACGAACGCAGCGCCCGCGGCATCCCCCTTGACGCCCACAACTGGCAGGTCTTCGCCGGGCTCGCCGAGCGTTTCTCCCTGGAGCCCCCGGCAGTCCTGTGAGAGGGCCGCCCTCTAAGGGCGCGGCCCTTCCGACGGTCGCCTTGTACAGACTTCTGTGGCACAACAATTCTCAGGGTCGCTGAACACTTCTTTTGGGAGAAGAGGTCGGGCATGAATCTGAAGGACCGTTCACAGGAAGCCGTGCAGGCCGCGCGCAAGGTTCTGGGCGCCGAGTTGTCGGAGGAGCAGAAGGCGGCTCTTTCGGAGGTCATCGAAGCCGCCATGGCCGACGCCATGCGGGAAACCGCGCAGCAGTCCGGCGAGGCGGCGCGGAGCTGCTGCAGTCACGACAAGGACATGGCGCACAAGATCGCCGATGAGATCGAGCGGTCCAACCAGGCCCTGATCGCGAACCTCTCCAGCCTGCGCTAACGCGGATCATGGTCAGGGGGTAGACAGCTTGCGCTTCCCTCCGAACAGGCAGGCCCGCGCTGTTTGCAGGCTTTGGAGCGGATCGCCGGGTTTGCCGGATCGCCCCTCGGCGGCTCCAGCAAACCCGCATCCGCTCTAGGCCGCTGCCGTGACGGTCCCTGAGACTGTCGCCCCGGCGGAGGCGGCCGGGCGGCGGCCCCAGCGCTCCCACGCGCGCTCGTGGAAGAAGAACGCCACCGTGTTCACCGCCGGCTCGATGAGCGCCACCCCGGTGGCAATCACCACCGAGCCCGTCAGGGCGTAGGTCACGCCGAAGCCGACTGCGAAGTGCACAACCGCGAAGGAGGCGGTCTTTGCCAGATCCCGGGTCATGGCCCATCCTTTCTTTAGAATAATTCTAATTGCGAATTATTATCATTTAAAGGTATGGGAGACTGAAGTCAAGGGCCGTGGTGCAACAAAAACGCTCCGCCCGGCCCCTTCGCCATGGCATGCTCCAAAGCTCAGAGCTGAGGGAATCCAAGACCTTGCACACCCCGGATCCGGATATCGAAGCGGAAGTGCGGTTTCTCGCGACAGAAGAAGGCGGCAAACGGCAGCCCTGCCGGTCAGGCTACAGAACCACTCATGACTTCGGCCTTGAGGGCACACTGACCGACGCCCTGCATGTCTTTCCAGGGGTCACAGAGGTCCTTCCAGGCGAAGCCGTAACGACCCGGATGTCCTTCCTGGCCCCCCAATATCTGCAGGGCCGCCTCTACCTGGGTTTCCGCTTCACTGTGCAGGAAGCCAACTGGATCGTTGGCCACGGCCGAATCACCAGGATCCTGAACGAGGAGCTGCAGCGCCGGTAGCTGCCGCTACGCCGGCGCGCCGACCCGCAGCCATTGTTTGAGCGTTTCGCCGGCGGCCGCTTCCAGCGCCGGCCCCTCCCGGGCGGCCTGGACGCGCAGGGCCGGCACATCGACGCCCTCGGTCGTGGCGATCTCCAGGGTGTGGCCGATGAACCAGCGCTCCAGGCCCGCCGCCGTCGCCTCGATGTGGAACTGGGTGGCCAGCGCATAGTCGCCCAGGGCGAAGGCCTGATTGTCGTAGTGCGCGTTGGAGGCAAGGCGCACGGCATCGGTCGGCAGATCGAAGGTGTCGCCGTGCCAGTGCAGAACGGCAGCCCCGGCCTCCGCCACCGGCGCCAGCACCTGCTCGCCCTCCAGCGTATAGGTCAGCCGGCCATAGCCGATTTCTTTGACGCCGCCGGGATAGACCCGGGCGCCGAGGGCCCGGGCCATGAGCTGGGCGCCCAGACAGATGCCGATGATCGGGCGGCGCTCGGCCAGGCGCCGCTCGATGACGGCGATTTCGTCGCTGAGAAAAGGATAGGACGCTTCCTCGTAGGCGCCGATGGGCCCGCCCAGCACGATCAGCAGGTCGGCGTCCATCAACGCGGGATCGGCAAAGGAATCGAGGCCCGCCTCCCGGTAGCCGATGCGGTAGCCCAGTGTTTCCAGCGCCGGTCGGAACGATCCGAGATCTTCGAAGTGAACATGGCGAATGGCGAGCGCCAGCTTGGTCATAAAGAACAGACTCCCGTGTCACAGCCGCCGGATCCCGGAACCGGATCCGACGACTTCGCTGTCTGCGGCGACAGTGGGTCGATACGCCTTGGGTCGTTCTGGTTTGGGTCTTCTGCAATCAGCCGGCTGAGGAGCACGCCCAGGTGCAGGTCCGCCAGCCGGCCGAAGTGATGGTGCCGCAAACGGCCATGGCGGTCCACCAGCAAGAGGCTGGGGGTGCCCCGCAAGCCATAGCGGGCCATGGTCTCGGGCAGCGGGCTATCCGCCTGGACGCTGTCGACGCCGATGGGAAAGGTCAGGCGGTACTCATGGATGAAGGCCGCCAGGGCCGGCGGGCCCATGGCTTCGTGATGCTCGAAGACCGTGTGCAGGCCGACGACGGCAAGATCGTCGCCGGCCAGTTCGTCCTGCACCGCCTGGGCCTGCGGCAGGGCCTGGGCGACGCAGCCGGGGCAGAGCATCTGGAAGCTGTGCAGCATGACCACCCTGCCGCGGAAGCCGGCGAGGCTGAGCGGTTCCGCCGTATTGAACCAGCGTTCCACCGACCAGTCCGGCAAAAGAGGCGGGGCTGGGTGTGGGGGTGGGCCCCCCGCACTCTTCTCAGCCGGCGCCATCAGAAATCCCCTTCGCGGATGTAGGGATAGCTCCAGAGGATGGTCTGCAGCACAACGGCCTTGGTCCAGGCGGCGTGCATCTTCTCCACCGTCCCGGCATCGTGGCCCTTGTTGGCGAGGAAGGGTTTCACGGTCGCGGAGATCGGGTAGATGAAGGCGACCAGATAGCGGAAATGGACGTGGTCGACCGAGGGCGCGGCATCCACCTCGTTCTTGCCGATGCGGTGATGGCGGCGGCCGATCTCGTGCTGGTAGTCGAGCCAGGCCTGGTCGTAGTCGGCCGCGGTGGTGTCGCGGATCCACTGGGCGAAGCGCTGGCGCACGCGGCCGAGGTATTCCATGTCGGGTTGGCCGTCAGCTTTGTTGGTGAAGTAATAGATGAGATGGGGATTGGCGCCGACGTAGCCGTACCAGACATCCAGCACGTCTTCGATCTGATCCGCCAGGACCTCGCCGGCGAGGTTCAGATGCGCCGTATCCTCTTCGGTGAACAGCAGGGTCTGCTTCAGGAGGTCGAGGTCCTCCAGGCTGACCGGCGAGCGCGGCAAATCAGCACTGCCAAACGTGTAGCCGGGAACGCTCTCCGCCGCGGCGGCGGGCAGGCTGACGGCAGACAAAGCGGTGACGTTCAGGGACATCGCCAGCGCGGCGATCCCCGCTTTCAAAGCGGACATGGGGACTCTCCTTTTGCTCTACGGGCTGCTCTGGGGGTCGTTCAAGGGCGGAACGACCAACTCCAGAAAGCGGCTCCAGTTCTCGTCCTGGAGCGCAGGTTCGGCGGCGACGTGATCGGGACAGTCGAGGCGCAGCTCCGGCTCGCCGAAAGCGGCATCGACAAAGGCGCAGTGGTGCGGGCGTTCGGGGTCGTCATGCACGCCTGGTCGGAAGTAGCGGCAGGTGACACACATCTGCGAGACCGGGATCTGCCCGCGCCGCTGCAGGCTGCGGATCATCTTGATCAGGGCGCGATAGAAGACCTGCCGCTCGGCCGGCTCGAGACTCTCGACGGCGGCATGCAGAAAGTCGGGCCAGAGCGCCGCCTTGCCGGCCTGCTCGCGCCCCGCCTCCGTCAGGCTGAGGGCAACGGCACGGCTGTCGGCCGGGTCCGGCTGCTTCACCACCAGGCCTTTGCGCACCAGGGCCGTCACGGCCTCGCTGGCGGTCGGCCGGGTGACGCCCAGCGCCTCGGCCACCTCGGCGAGACGCAGCCCCGCGTTACCCGGAGCAGCGGCCAGCACCGCGAGCGCCTGCCCCTGGGTCGGGGTCAGTCCCTGGCTGCCGGCCCCTTTCCAGGCCTGGCTGCGAATCGCCTGGCCCAGCTTGCTGAGACCCGTCCCGATCTTCTGATCGAGAATCGCGCGCTCCTGGTCGAAAGGATTCCGGCTCATGGCAGCCTCTATTGTTTGGACTCCTAACTAAATAATCATCTGCCTGCCCCTGTCAAGGGGCGGCTGTCACAGGAGTCCAGGCCTCCTTCGGCTCACCGTCTCCGGCTACAGGCAAAATTGGTCAGGCCACTTTACCCCCTGACCGTGCCCTGCCATAGTGAGACCAGCGGCCCGCAAGAGGCCGGGGCAGCCGAACCTGCGCGGTTCGGCGGGATGCATCGAGGGAGGCCATGCCGCTTCGCGCCATAGAGCCGCAGCGACTCTATCAGCAGGTCGCCGCCCAACTGGCCGAACTGATCCGCCAGGGCGAGTGGGGCCTGGGCGAGCGGCTGCCGCCGGAGCGCGACCTGGCCGGCACCCTGGGCGTCAGCCGCCCGGTGGTGCGCGAGGCGATGATCGCCCTGGAGCTTTCCAACATCGTCGAGATCCGCCCCGGCGCCGGCACCTACGTGGCCAGCGCCAACGGCCTGCACTCCCTCTGGCTGCAGTCGGACCTGGACACCGGGCCGAGCCCTTTCGACCTGATCTCCGCCCGGCGGATCATCGAAGGCGAGACGGCAGCCATGGCCGCGACCATGGCCGGTGCGGCCGAGCTGGCCGGCCTGGAAGAGGCCATCGCCAAGATGGAGCGGGACATCGAAGCCGGCACCCAGGTGATCTCCAACCAGGAGGACGGCGACCTGCTGTTTCACATGCGCCTGGCGGCAGCAACCCGCAACTCGGTCATGGAGTCCATCGTCCAGCAGCTTTGGGAAGGCATGCGCCGGCCGATGTTCGCGGCAATCAGCGACCGCGCCCAGCTGCCGCGCAACGCCAAGCGCGCCGCCGGCGAGCACCGGGTCATCCTGGAACAGGTGCGTGCGCGGGACCCGGAAGGTGCGCGCCGCGCCATGCAGGACCATCTGGACCGCGTCGCCAGCCTGCTGTTGAGCGAATAGAGACGAAGGAGAGTCGCAACCGCCATGGGTCAGCCCCTGCAGCTTCACGAAGACCGGCTCTTCCCGTCCGATCCGGCGCAGCGCGCCGTCGCCCGGCGTCTCTATGCCGAGGTGAAGGATCTGCCCATCGTCTCGCCGCACGGCCACACCGACCCTGCCTGGTTCGCCGAGGATGCGCCCTTCGGCGACCCGGCCGAACTCTTCATCATTCCCGACCACTACCTCTTCCGCATGCTCTACAGCCAGGGCGTGGCGCTGGAGGACCTCGGCGTGCCGCGCAGCGACGGCGGGCCGGTGGAAACCGACGGCCGCAAGATCTGGCGCCGCTTCGCCGAGCACTATCACCTCTTCCGCGGCACCCCCTCGCGGCTGTGGTTCGACCACGCGCTTTCCGTCGTGCTCGGCATCGGGGAGAAGCTGACGCCGGAGAGCGCGGATCGTGTCTACGACCGCCTCTCGGAGCGTCTGCGCGACGACGATACACGCCCGCGCGCCCTCTTCGACCGCTTCAATATCGAGGTGTTGGCGACCACCGAATCGCCGCTTGACGATCTCGCCCACCACCAGGCGATCCGCGCCAGCAACTGGACCGGCAAGGTCATCACCGCCTTCCGCCCGGACCCGGTGGTGGACCCGGATTTCGAAGGTTTCCGCACCAACCTGGAAGAGCTGGCCGCGCTCACCGGCGAGGACTGCATGACCTGGGAAGGCTATCTGGCAGCCCTGCGCCAGCGCCGCACGTTCTTTGCCGAGATGGGCGCCACCTCGACCGATCATGGTCATCCCAGCGCCGCCACCGCGGACCTGGAGGCCGGGGCCTGCCGCAACCTCTTCGCCAAGGTGCTGACCGGCGAAGGCAGCGCTGCCGAGCATGAGCTTTTCCGTGCCCAGATGCTGACGGAGATGGCGCGCATGAGCCTGGACGACGGGCTGGTGATGCAGATCCACCCCGGCTCCTTCCGCAACCACAATGCCCGCCTGTTCGAACGCTTCGGGCGCGACAAGGGCGCGGACATTCCGGCGCCCACCGACTACGTGCAAGCGCTGAAACCGCTGCTCGACCGCTTCGGCAACGAGCGCGGCCTTTCCATCATCCTCTTCACCCTGGACGAAACCAGCTACAGCCGCGAACTGGCGCCGCTGGCCGGCCATTACCCGGTGCTCAAGGTCGGTCCTGCCTGGTGGTTCTACGACAGCCCGGAGGGCATGCTGCGCTACCGCCGCGCGCTGACCGAGACGGCGGGCTTCTACAACACCGTCGGCTTCAACGACGACACCCGCGCCCTTCTCTCGATTCCGGCGCGCCACGACGTCGCCCGCCGCGTCGACTGCGCCTATCTGGCCGAGCTGGTCTGCACCCACCGCCTGGACGAGGACGAGGCCCTGGAGGTCGCCCAGGACCTCACCTACCGCCTGGTGAAGCAGGCCTACAAGTTGTGAGTCTCAGTTGACCGGCCACCGGGCCGAAACAACAAAGTGAAAGGGAGGAAAGAATGAGATTCGTGAAAACGGTAACCGCCGGTACCGGGCTGGCCCTGGCGCTCGGCCTGACCGCGCCAGCCGCCGCGCAGGAGCTGCGCGCCGCCGACACTCACGCCGATGGCTACCCCACCGTCGAGGCGGTGGAGTATATGGGCGAACTGCTGGCCGGTTGGACCAACGGCCGCCTCTCCATCAAGATGTTTCCAGGTCGCCAGCTCGGCGAGGAAAAAGACACGATCGAGCAGACCATTCTCGGTGCCATCGATATCAACCGGGTGAACCTCGCTCCCCTCAACAACATCGTGCCGGAGACGGCGATCCCCTCGCTGCCCTACATCTTCCGCTCCATCGACCACATGCATAAGGTCATGGACGGCGAGATCGGCCAGGAGATTCTGGCCGCCATGGAGCAACACGGCCTTGTCGGGCTGGCCTACTACGATTCTGGCGCACGCTCCTTCTACAACACACAGCGGCCGATCACTTCGCCCGCCGACATGCAGGGCATGAAGATCCGGGTGCAGAACTCCGATCTCTTCGTCTCCATGATCGAAGCACTGGGCGCCAACGCGACGCCGATGGAATTCGGCCAGGTTTACGAAGCCCTGAAGACCGGTGTCATCGACGGCGCCGAGAACAACTGGCCGTCTTACGAGTCGACGCGCCACTTCGAGGTCGCCAAGCACTACACCCTCGATCAGCACTCGCTCTCGCCTGAGGTGCTGGTGATGTCCAAGGCATCCTGGGACAAGCTGAGCGCCGGCGACCAGCAGCTGGTGCGTAAGGCCGCGGCGCTGTCGGTGCCGGAGATGCGTCGCCTCTGGAACGAGCGGGTCGCCGCCTCCAAGGGCAAGGTCATGGCTGCCGGCAACGAAGTGGTCGAGGAGGTGGACAAGCAGCCCTTCATCGACGCGATGCAGCCGGTCTACGAGCGCTTCGCCAGCACGCCGGAACTGGCCGACATGGTAGAGCGCATCCAGGCCGTCGAGTAGCCCCCAGGCCGGAGCCACTCAGACAGAGCGCTCCGCGCGGGCGCAGCCTTCCCACTGGGCCGGCGGCAAGGCACCGAAGCCGCCGGCCACCTTTTTCTTCCGGGCCGTTCTTGGAGGATCGATGGACGCCCTATCCGGCAGAACCGTTCTGGACAGGCTGGCGGTGGCCACCGCGGGCATTTCGCGCCTCTGCCTTTGGTTCAGCGCCCTCGGTCTCGTGGTGATGACAGTCGTCATCGGCTGGCAGGTCTGGGGCCGCTACGTGCTGAACGACACGCCCCACTGGTCGGAGCGGCTGTCGCTCTTCCTCATGCTCTACTACGTGATGTTCGGGGCGGCGGTGGGCGTGCGCGAACGCTTTCACCTGGGCCTCGTGTTCTTCAAGGATGCCCTGCCTCCCGGTCCCCGGCGCGCGGTGGACGTGGCGGTCAATCTCTGCATCGGCGGCTTCGGTCTCTTCATGACCGTCTACGGCCTGCAGATCACGGAATCGACCTGGACCCACAGCATCCCTTCGCTAGGCATTCCCACCGGGGTCTCCTACCTGCCCTTTCCCATCGCGGGCGTGCTGATCATCCTGTTCAGCCTGGAGCATATCCTGAACGACCTCGCCGGACGGGAAACCCCCGAGGCATGACCCTGATCGTTCTCTTCGGCACCTTCCTGGTGCTGCTGCTGCTGGGCGTGCCCATCGCCTTTACGCTGGCCATCGCGTCCCTGGCGACGGTGGTCTACATGGACCTGCCGCCGGTGGTGGTTTTCCAGCGCCTCTCCGCCGGCATCAACGTCTTCGCGCTGATGGCAATCCCCTTTTTCATCTATGCCGGCGAACTGATGCTGCACGGCGGCATCGCCGACCGCCTGGTGCGCCTCGCCAACGCCGCCATCGGCCATATCCGCGGCGGCCTCGGCCTCGTCAACGTGCTGGCCTCCATGCTGTTCGGCGGCATCTCCGGCTCCGCGGTCGCCGATGCCTCGGCGCTGGGTTCGACCCTGATCCCGATGATGCGCCGCAAGGGCTACGACCCGGACTACGCCGTGAACGTCACCGTCACTTCGGCGACCATCGGCCTGACGGTGCCGCCCAGCCACAACATGATCATCTATTCCATCGCCGCCGGGGGCACGGTCTCGGTCTCCTCCCTGTTCCTGGCCGGCATGGTGCCGGGCATCCTCACCGGTCTCTGCCTGATGGTGGCCGCCTATGTGGTCGCCCGGCGGCGCGGCTATCCGGCGGAGCCGCGCCAGGCACTGGCGGTGATCTTCACCACCTTCGCCGTTGCGCTGCCGGGCCTGCTGGTTGCGATCATCATCATCGGCGGGGTGCTGACCGGCATCTTCACGGCGACCGAGTCCTCCGCCATCGCCGTCATCTACGCCATCGTCGTCACCCTGATCGGCTATCGCAGCCTGACTTGGGAGGCCTTCGTGAAGGCGACCCTGGGGGCGGTGCGGACCACCGCCATGGTGCTGCTGGTGATCGGCAGCGCCGCCGCCTTCGGCTGGCTGCTGGCCCTGAACCAGGTTCCGGCACAGCTCTTCGACCTGCTGCAGGCGATCTCCCAGAACCCGCTGGTGATCCTGCTGATCATCAACATCATCCTGCTGTTCCTTGGGACCTTCATGGACATGTCGCCGCTGATCGTGATCACCACGCCGATCTTTCTGCCGGTGGTCCAGCAGCTGGGCATGGACCCCGTGCAGTTCGGCATCGTGCTGATGATCAACCTGGGCATCGGGCTGGTGACGCCGCCGGTGGGCTCGGTGCTGTTCGTCGGCTGCGCCGTCGCCAAGATTCGCATCGAGGAAACCGTGCGCACGATCTGGCCCTTCTACCTCGCACTCCTGGTCGCCCTGGTGCTGGTGACCTACATCCCCGCCGTCTCCATGACCCTGCCGAACCTGGTGGCCCAATGAGGCGGCTGAACGAAGCGACGCTGAAGGATCTGCCGGCCGAGGTTCCGCGCCCCGGCTACGACCGTGCCGCCTGTACTGTCGGGATCGTCCACCTGGGCATCGGCGCCTTTCACCGCGCCCACCAGGCGGTCTACTGCGACGAGCGGCTGGCGGCGGGGGAGCACGACTGGGCGATCTGCGGCGCCAGCCTGCGCAGCCCCGCGGTGCGTGACCAGCTGGCGCCCCAGGACGGCCTCTACACCGAAGCGGTGTCCGGCCCGGAGGGCGAGAACCTGCGCGTCATCGGCGCGGTGACGGAGGTGCTGGTCGCCCCGGAAGACCCGGAGGCGCTGGTGGCGCGTCTGGCCGCGCCGGAGACCCGCATCGCCTCCCTCACCGTCACCGAAAAGGGCTATTGCCACGACCCGGCAACCGGTGCCCTGCAGCACGACCATCCGGACATCCGTCACGACCTGCAGCAGCCGGAACGACCGAAGTCCGCCCTGGGCTTGCTGCTGGCGGGCCTGCGCCGGCGCCGCGCCGCCGGCCTGGCGCCCTTCACGCCGCTGAGCTGCGATAACCTGCCGCACAACGGGGCGACCCTGCGCGGCCTGCTGCTGGAACTGGCGGAAGCCAACGACCCGGCGCTGGCGCGCTGGATCGAGGCGGAGGTGCCTTTCCCCGCCACCATGATCGACCGCATCGTCCCGGCAACGACAGATGCCGACCGCGACCGGATCGCCGCACGCCTCGGCCTGCGTGACGAGGGCGCGGTGATCTGCGAGCCTTTCCTCCAGTGGGTGATCGAGAACCGCTTCGCCCAGGGGCGGCCGCGCTGGGAAGAGTCCGGCGCGCAGTTGGTAGACGACGTCGCCCCCTATGAGGAAATGAAGCTGCGGCTGCTGAACGGCAGCCATTCCCTGCTCGCCTACCTCGGCTATCTCTGCGGCCACAAGACCATTGCCGCAACCATGGCCGACGGGCCGCTGCGCCGCCTCGCACAGGTCTTCATGGACCGCGAGGCCGGGCCGACCTTGTCCATGCCGCCGGGCGCAGACCTGGAGGGCTACAAAGCCGACCTCATTGCCCGCTTCGCCAACCCGGGCCTGCAGCACCGCACCTGGCAAATCGCCATGGACGGCAGCCAGAAGTTGCCGCAGCGCCTGTTGAGCACGGCACGCGATAGGTTGCAGGCCGGCGCACCGATCGATGTGCTGGCGCTCGCCCTGGCCGGCTGGATGCGTTACACCGGCGGCCGCGACGAGCAGGGCCAGGCCATCGAGGTCCGCGACCCCCTGGCGCCGATGCTCGCAGAAGCCTTCGCAAGCGGCGAGGGTAATGCTGCAGAGATCGTTGCCGGCTTCCTGAAGATCACTGACGTCTTCGATCCCGGGCTCGCCGGCGATCCGCGTTTAGCGGACGCGGTGAGCGCCGCGCTACAGGGTGTGCTGAAGAAGGGCACCGCCGCGACCGTCAAGGATACGCTGACACGGCTCGAGGGTTAGGGCGCCCTGCGCTGAGCCGGCAGGACCGGCCAGACGCGCAGGACCTCGGCGATGGCGAGAAAAAGGTGGTAGAGACTGCTGGCGGGCACCGCCTTTGCGATCATCGCGCCCGCGCCGTCGAACTGGTCGCGCCACAGCGCGTGGTCGAGCCCGGCGAAGTGGGTGAAGAAGGACTGCAGCAAAGGGGCGATGCCGGCCGCGGCCTCCGGATGTTCGCTGCGTTCGGCAAGCGCCAGGCAGGCCTTCAGGGCTTCGGTCTGCGGCCAAAGGCGCTTGCTGCCGCCCTGAAGCACCCGCCCTTCCGGATCGACGGCGTCATAGGCGCCAAAGATGCCCTCCGCCCGTCGATCGATGCCCTTCGCCCAGGCCCAGGCAAAGAGCTCCTCCATGGCCGGCAGAACGCTGTCGTCACCGCTCAGCTGGCCATAGCGGTGCAGCAGCCAGACCCACTCGAAATGATGGCCCGGTTCGCGGATGAAACGTCCGTCGACCGGCGTCTCCTGCCAGTCCGCGTCGAAGAATTCGGCAAGCTGGCCGTTTGCCGCGGAAAAAAAGCGCGCGTCGAAAAGGCCGCGAATGGCCGCTGCCCGCTCGATCCACTCCGCATCGCCGGTTGCTTCGTGAAGCGCCAGCAGCGCCTCGAGCAGATGCATGTGCGGGTTCTGCCGCCTGCGCGCCGGCATCTGCGATGCCTCTTCGCCCCGCTGTTCGGCGTAGCCGTCGAAGGCACCGCCGCGTTCGAGGCGCAGGTTTTCGTCGAGGAAGGCAATGGTTTTTCGCGCCGCCTTCAGGACCTCATCCTCGCCGCCCGCCCTGTAGAGCCAGGCGAGGGCCAGGAGCATGAAGGCGTGGTCGTAGAGATCCCTGGTACGGTCAAGCGGCTGCCCGTCCCGCCGCAGCCTGTGAATCCAGCCGCCGTGCTTCGCGTCCCAGGCATGGTGCTGGAGGAAGCCGAAGGCGCCTTGCGCCCGCGCGAGAGCGCTGCTGCTGAACCCCAGAACATCGGCGTGCGCACAGACATAGATCTGGCGGGCCTGGACCCGCAGGCGTGTGTAATCCTCCGAACTGACGGTTCCGTCGAGGTCCAGCTTCTCGACAAAGGCGCCGTTCCGGCTGTCAAAGCCCGTACTTTCCCAAAACGGCAACACCGTCCCGGCGAGCCAGTCCCTAAGGCTGGGGGGGGTGATCGGGCCGGCGATGGGTGCGGCATTTTGTGACATTTTTGGTTCCTGACGCGGCGCGCCGTGAAGGATTCTACCTTGGGGCGAGGCCTGAATAGCGTGGCGCCAGTTTCGGCTCAAGGTTCATGCAAGGGCCGGAACTCCCGGCGTCTGCAGTGTCGACGAGTGAGAACGCTGGTTTGCGCCTTAGGGCTGTTGTCATCAGCCGGTTGCATCGAAAACGCTGCGGAGTAGTATTGCGCAGGCTTTCCGCCGCCTTTGACGGTGGGGAAAGAGCCGAGGCCGGGTAGAATTGAGGGGTGCCCGGGGAGTCCTCGCAGTTCGGCTTGGCGGCAGCGGCGGCATTGCCCCGCGGCAGCCCCGGGCCCAAAAGAAGATGGGGTCGATGACAGCCAAACAACGGCTTTCCGGAGGGAGCGGCTACGCTCTCGAACGAATCGAGATCTTCAAGGGTCTCGAGCCGCGCGAGATCGAGCGTATTTCCCAGCGCATGAACTGGCGGAACTACACCGCCAACCAACAGATCATCGGCCATCAGGAAGCCTCCACCGACGTCTACTTCATGGTGTCGGGCACGGTGCGGGTGATCCTGTTTTCCAGCGCCGGCAAGGAAGTCGCCTTTCGCGACATCTCGGCGGGGGAATGCTTCGGGGAGTTTGCAGCGATTGACGGCGAGCCCCGGTCGGCCAATGTCATCGCCCTGACCGACGTGATGATCGGATCGGTCCCGGCCGAGACCTTCCGCGGCATTCTCATGGAATACCCGGCGGTGTCCATGGCCATGCTGACCTACATCACGCGGCTGGTGCGATCCCTGAGCGAGCGGATCTTCGAGTTCAGCACCCTTGCGGTCAAGAACCGCATCCACTCCGAACTCCTGCGCCTGTCCCGCGACCACCTGGGTGACGATAACACGGCGCGTCTCTCGCCGGCGCCGACCCATGCGGACATCGCCAGCCGCATCTCGACCCACCGCGAAGCGGTGACGCGTGAACTGAACGATCTGACCAAGAGCGGCCTGATCCGCCGCGACGGGCGCACGCTGATTGTCACCGACGTCGCCGAGTTGGAGCGCATGGTCCACGAGGTCTCCGGCGACTGAAGCGCCTGTCAGCGCCTGTCTGGGGCGCGGCCCCGAGCTTCCTCAAGACCCGACCTTCTTTAAGACCCGACCTTCTTCAAAAAAAGCAACAGGACTTAAGGGCAGGGGTTCCGCTGCCGGCCCCGGACAAGCGAAAGCCCCGTCCGATGGGCGGCGGACGGGGCTCTCATGGGCTCACCTAAGGTCCGTCATCGTGGCTTGAGGGAGGACCTCCACAACAACGATTTAAACATAGGGAGCCGGCGCCCGAGGCAGTGTGGGATTTGTCACACGCCGGGCACAAAAGAGGCCTTTCGGGCCTGAAATCCGCACTCCTAGGGCTTAGGCGCGCTTCCATGGGTCTAAGCCGCAAGAGCCACGCGCCTCTCCGCCTGTTCCCTCGCGCCGGACGGCACGGCGGGCCAGACTCTCCGGAACCATCGCTTCACAGCACTTCCGGGAGAATGCGTCATGACCGATGTTTCCCGCCCTTCCAGACTGGCCCGCCGGCGCGGGCCCTTCTCCGTGAGAACCCTCTTGTTCGCCGGGGCCCTGCTGGCCGCCGGCAGCCTTAGCGCCGGCATCACCGCCGCGCCGGCGCAAGCCGAGGTCGAACGCTGGACCGTGGTCTGCGGCCAGTCCGCCTGCCTGGCGGACTACCAGGCCGCGGGCCTGCAGATCCTGATCGCGCCGGAGCGCGGGACCCGGCGGCTGCGCGCCATTCTGCGGGTCAGCCACAAGGCCGGCCCCGGCGCGCCGGTCGCCCTGCGCCTCGACAGCGGCTGGACGGCGCATCTGCGCACCACCGCCTGCAATCACCTGTTCTGCCAGGCCGCTGTCGGCCTGGAGGCGACGGACGAGGTGCTGGCCCGCTTTCGCAAAGACTTCGAAGGCATGGCCGCATATCGCGTCGGCGACCAGACGGTCGTCGCGCGCTTCTCGCTGAAGGGTTTCAGCAATGCGCTCAACCAGCTCCAGTGACCGGAGCGGCGAAGGCCGCAGTCGACGTGGCGAACGGCGCAACTGGCCGGTGCTTTTCGGCACCGGCCTGGTTGCCGGCCTGTTTTGGCTGCATCTGCCGCTGATCGCACCGGCAAAGGGGGACGAGGTTAGCGACGGTCAGGCCATCGCAGCCCAGTACTGCCTGCGCTGCCACGCCGCCCCCGACGCCCCCTACAGCACGACGGCGGCCCCGACACTGCGCGAGATGGCCCAGACGACCGACTGGTCCACGCTGCGCTTCGAAGCCTGGCTGGCCACCGACCATCCGCCGATGCCGCGCTTCGCGCTGACCTCCGGAGAGATCTACGCCCTGCGCAGCTATCTCTCCTCGGTGAAGAGCGACTCTCTGCTGACACCGGCATTCTGAGGGCGCCAGCATTCTGAGGGTACCGGCATGACGACCTGCAACCGCGCCCGCCGATCCCTTGGCGGCCTGCCCCTGCTGCCTTTGGCCCTTGCCCTGCCGCTCTGCCTTGGCGGCTGCATCACCGGCCTGGCCGGGGCCGCGCTGGGCGCCCTCGGCGGCGGGGGCGGGGGTGGCAGCGAGAGCAGTCCGCCCAGCGGCCCCTTGAGCGCCAATTCCCCCGCAGCCCTGCAGCAGGCTCTGGCCCAAACCGACGACCGGGTCACGCCCCTCTGCCGCAGCCGCCTGAAGGCCTACCTGGACGCCAAAGCCGCGAGCAGTGGCGGCGACTCCCCGGAGGAGCCCGCCAGCGGCTCTGCCCCACGCTGCGGCCTGCAGCCGCTTTGCCTGCCGGGAGCCGAGCGCCCCACCGAGATGATGGTCTGCCGCCGCCCACCGGGCCCGGCAACCGCCCCCTGACACGATCGTCATCCCCTCACCCGGCAAAGAGCTTCGGGTAGAGCGCACAAAAGAAAGCGGCGGCCGATGGCCGCCGCTGTTTCTGTCTCTCCCGAACACCAGGCGGTGCCATGGTGTCATGATGTCATGGGCCCGGCCCTACTGCGCCGCGGC
This sequence comes from Rhodospirillales bacterium BBD 1991-14, assembly GCA_001657395.1. Taxonomy (GTDB): domain Bacteria; phylum Pseudomonadota; class Alphaproteobacteria; order Kiloniellales; family Kiloniellaceae; genus Pelagibius. The sequence continues at coordinate 678,580 of LYSY01000003.1, forward strand.
TGCACCGTCGAGGATCTCGCTGACCTCATCGGCCCCGTTGTTCTGGGTCTGAGTGACGGTGTTCTCGGCTGACTGATCGCCGACCGCTTCCTGGCCGGTGTTGATCGCGCCGTCGGAGTTGTTGAGGATGATGCAGGACGAGTTGCCGCGCGCGCCGGCACTGCCGTCGCCGCCGCAGACCAGGTAGGTGGTGCTGCCCGTCACGGCGGCGGCACTGCTGCCGGAATTGCCGTCCAGCATGCCGGCGTCGACCTGCTTCATGAAGATGGCCATGCTGCCGCCGCTGCGCGCGGCAAAGCCCCAGGGCTGTTCGTACATCTGGGCCGAGGCGTCACCGGCCAGGCGCGCCATCAAGGCAACGGCAAAGGCGGTGTAGACGAAGACCGTCAGAAGGTCGACCGCGATCCGCATGAGTGTCCGTTTCATTTTCTGCCTCCTAGAGGTCGCATCGAGCCCCGGCAGGAGCTTCGGGGGCCGGGGGAAGCCGGGGGAAGAGGGAGCGGAAAATGCCGCTCCCTCCCCGGGGTTGGTAGGCTTTGGTTACGATTACTGGCCACCGCCGATTTCAGGCGTGCTGACGGTGATGGACAGGTTGTTGCCCACGGCCGTGGCAACGGACGACACCAGCGGACGGTCCAGCTGACCGAGGTTGGTGTAGTTGTTGACCTGAACGCCGTAAGGCTGGGCGCCGAAGCAGTCGAACTCGCAGAAGTTGGTGCCGACCTGCGACAGGGCCGAGGTGTTGGCATAGGCGAACTGGGTGATGTCGCCCATGACCACCGCATCGTCGGCCACCTTGGCGTCGACGGTGATCGCCTTGTTGTTGGCAACCGCGGTGGCGGCGCTGTCAACAGAGGCATTGAGGATGTCGTCCACCTGCGACACGGCCGAGATCTCGGACGGCTCGATCACGTTGAACAGCGCAGCCAGGGTCAGGATCGCCGCCGCATCGTGGAACTCGTTGCGGTTGTTGCCGAAGTCCTGGCCATCCTCGATCGACGCCAGGATCGGGCCGTCACTGGGACCGATCGGCACCGGAACGGGGCTGGGATCGTCACCGAACTCGCCGGTGTTGAAGACATACTGGCCTTCGTGGATCTCAACCATGACGTCGCTGTCGATGCTGACGTTGTTGGCGATCGCCGTTGCGGTGCTGACCACCTCGGGAAGCTCGGTCAGGGCATCGAAGGAGCCGGTCGGCTCGATCTCGATGTTCTCCACCGGGATGTCCTCGAAGCTCATGACCACGTCGAGATCGTCCGTGCCCTCGTCGAGGGTGCCGGAAACGTCGTTGGAGCTCCCCATGAGGTCGCCGCCAAGATCGGCAACACCGGAAACGGTGCTGGGATCGGTCTCGTCGTCGGTCATGCCGTCCAGGGTGACCGTGAAGTCGATCGTGCCGCTGGCCATGCCGCCGCCTTCGTTCGGCTGGTTGTTGTAGACGCCGTTCACATAGGACTCGGCCGTGACGTCGCCGATGTAGATCTGCAGGTCTTCCAGCAGCACCAGACCGACGGGGTCGATGTCGACATCGATGTCCACGTCCTTGGTCACATGCTCGATGACCTCAAGATCCCAGTGCCAGTCGACCTGATCGAAGGCGGCAGCGGGCGACGCTGCAAGACCGAGCGCAGCAATGGCCGCCCCGCAAAGCAGTACAGACTTATTCGCTTTCATCGTTCATCTCCTCTAGATATCCAGCGAAGTGATCGGTCTCCACGAGATCGCAGCCTTGGATCGCGGGAAGACCAAGGAAGTCCGTCATGAGCAGGTAGACACCCATTTCCACGACGGATCTGACGCCGAGCTGCAACGGCTCGTTGCGAATCATTCCAGCGTCAAATTCGATGAGCGTATTGCCGAAGAAGCGGAACACGTTGGCTTCGACCTCGAAGCCGTAGATCTGCTTCTGCAGCGAGGTTGCATAGGCAACCGAGAAGTTGCGCGCGTTGACGACACGCAGGTCCAGCGCGACGTTGATGACCACGGTGCGCCCGCCGCCGCCGATGCCGTTGACGAAGAGCCGCGCGCCGCCGGAGGTGATGTTGTAGTTCAGCTCGGTCAGGGCGCCGACGACGATGAAGTCGCTGGCGGGCAGCTCGTACTCCGTCAGTCCGCGGCCCAGCCGGCCCTGCTCCGAGAGCTTCATTTCCGCAAGCGGAATGCGCAGGTCGAGGCGTTCGATCAGACGGGCCTTGCGGGTCTTCCAAAGCGCGGAGATCACCATCTCCGAAACGCCCTGGCTGAGGGCATGGCCGTTGTCGTCGTAGTTCACCTGACCGGTCTTGTCGGCGACCTCGCCGACCGAGAAGACGGGCAGATTTGCACCCGGTGCCTCGGCCAGGCTGCTGAGGCACTGGCTGTAGGGCGTGTGATTGCTGGTCACCGGGAAACTGAAGACCGGCGGCACGCCGGTGTCCGGAAACGGTGGCCCGGCACAGGCGCTCAGCGCCAGTCCGGCTGCCATTACGAAGGCGCTCGCCTTTGCTCGCATAATCCATCCCCTATGCATCGATCTGTCTGCGTTGACCCGACAGCGCGAAAACTTGCGCGGGATCAATGTTCGGCGATGGTACGGGAAATATTTATTCAATAAAGTGGGCGAAGGTATATTGAGAAATAAACTTGAATTAATACTTTCAAATGGAGGTAACTATATCTGTGAAAACTCCGCGAGTATTAATACGCTATACCAAAGTATTACTATGCCTGCGTGGAGGAATGTGGGGTTTCCCCGTGCTAGTCTCCGGTGGATCAAAGCGCTGCAATGCACTGGAATTGGGCCGAATCATCCCCTCGGCCCGGCTTTCTGGAGGACCCGCAAAAATGTTCGACCGCAACTCGCAGACACCCAACCCGGAGAGGGAGCCCGACGATCGCCGCTGCGCGTTATTGGCATCGGGCATCGATACAGCGCCTCTTTTGGACGCGCTCAAACGCGTCCCCAACACCCGCGTGGGCGATATCTGCATTTTCCCGGCCAACGGACTCGGCGAGCCGGAGGCTGACTACCTCATCCTCGCCGCCGAGGACGGCACCAGGCTCACCCGCTTGGAGCAGCAGATCGAACGCTGGTCGGGCGAGCGCACACGCGTACTGCTGGCGGTGCCGGAGTCGAAGTGCGCCTTCCTGGGCGATCTGGCACAGCGTGCGGACGGCCTCATCCTGCTGGAGTCGGGACTGGACTATCTCGAGGAAAGCCTCTGCCTGGCGCGCGAAGGCTATTCGGTCATGCCGAACCCCCGCCACGGTGGCAGCGGAAGCTACAACCACCTCGACATGCTCTGCCGCCTGAACGAAAGCGAGCAGGCGATCCTGGCCCTGCTGGCCACGGGGGAGAGCAACCGCGCCATCTCGGCCCGGCTCGGCGAAAGCGAGACGCGCATCAAGTCCCTGGTGCGCGCGATCCTGGTCAAGCTGGAGTGCCGCAACAGGACCGAAGCCGCGGTGCTGGCGGCCACCGTGCTCCTGCCGCTGCAGGAGAGCCTGCGGGCCGCCGAAGCGCAGATCGCGGAGGAGGAGTCAGGCTCCGCCGCCGATGGAGACGTCGAGGGCGAGTCCCCCGATACCACCAACGGCACGCCGTCAAAGGGCCCTAAGGCCTGGAACTGAAGCGATATGGGGGTATTACCTCTTCTGGCACATTGAACCGGAACGCCATTCCCCGAAAGTGATAGAAGAGACGCCGTTTCTCCGCGCTCAGCGGCCGCATCGCAGGCCGCCGCGGAGAGACGCGGCGCAACTCTTCGCTCACCATGGGAGTTCGCAGAATGGCATTCCGTTTGCTGCCCTGCCTGTTCGTCGCAGGGCTTATCCTCGCCGGCACCGCGCCCGAAGCACAGGCGCAGTGGAACAACCGGCCCTTTTCCTTCAGCAGCGGCGGCGGTGTCGGCATGAGCTTTGCCGGCCGCCAGGCAATCCTCCAGGAGGAGATCCTGGGCATCCGGCCGGACAACCTGCTGCGCGGTTCCAACGGCGCTCTCGTTGACGTCACGGAAGGGCCCGGGTCGACCGCCATCGTGCAAGGCCAGGCAAGCCCCTTCCTGCCCGGCTTCGCCCCGCGCGGCAGCAGCTTCCGGCGCAGCGCCGCCGATGGAGCGGGGATCTTCAATCCCTTCTTCGCACCGAGGTCCGGCGGCTCCAGCACGCCGAGCTTCCTCAGCAGCCTCAAGACCTCGGCCACCATCGCGTCCTGGACCAACATGGTCTCCGCCGGCTCCGGCCGCGGCGCTGTTGTGGTCTATCCCGGCAGCGGCAGTTCGATCGACGCCTGGACCGCACTGGTGGGCGGCTAGACGACGCCTGTCGCAAGGGCTTCCTGCAAATGCGGCGAGGCCTGGCTGCGGCTGCAGCCAGGCCTCGCAATCGGGGGGAGAGCAGTTGGGACGGGGCCCGTTTGGGCTCCGTTTGGAGCCCGTTGCCCTACCCGGTCAGCTGTGAGAGGGCCGGCGTCCCGCTGGGAGCGGGAAACATAGGCTCGGCCCCACCTCCGAAAGGCAGCCCCGGTGCCAAACCGTGGTTCAGCGCCCAGATCGCAGCTTGGGTTCGGTTGCCCGCTTTGATCTTCCTGAGCAGGCTTTTCATGTGCACCTTGACGGTCGCCTCGGTGATGTCCAGGCGGTTGGCGATGACCTTGTTGGCATCGCCGTAAACCAGGCAACGCAGAATCTCCTGCTCGCGGTCCGACAGGCCATACTCCTCGATGCGCTTGCAACTGGCCGGCGCCACACCGACGGCCCCGTTGATCAGGGCGGCCGCAAGATCGGTGGGCATGACCTTCTGGCCCATCATCGCCAGCTTCAGCGAATGGATCAGGGCTTCCAGCGAGATATCCTTCAGCAGAAAGGCGTCGGCGCCGGCGTTCAGGCAGGCCGCCAGAGTCCGCGGATCGCGCTCGTCGGTCAGCACGACGACCGGCACATCAGGCATGTCGTCCTGCAGCTGACGCAGATCCTCGACCAGGAGCGCGACCTCACCGCGCAGTTCGATCAGGATGAGATCCGGATCAGAGCCGTCGACGACATCCTCGATGTCGGCAACGCCCGAAACCTCACCGCAGACTTCGAAAGAGCTGCCCTTCAGCAGGCTCTTAAGACCTTCCAGAAACAGGCGGTTACGCCCCACCAACAGCGTGCTTGTCTCAGACATAACGGTTGCTCTCCCTTCCCTCTTGTCTACCAACCCCTTGGCTTGACAAAGGTCTCCCGGGTCCATCGGTCTGCCCCCTCGGCAGCGAGGACCAACGTCTCTTGAGCAAAACCTTAAGAGTCGGCGGCGGAAGGGTCTGTGAGGATTACCACAGAAGGAGGAATTCGCAGTTTATGCTTCTAGAACAATCACTTGATCAAAGCGATTAGGGTGACAGCGGCGGCGCTGGGCCCAACGAAGTGGCAAACAGGCCGAGCCCCAGCAGGATCAGCAGAACCGCACCGCCAAGACCCAGCAGGTGATAGGTCGCATCGACCCAGCGGCTCTTGTCCCCCAGCGCCGCAAAGGCGAGCCGCTTGGAGTAGAGGGTTGCCAGGGCCAGCAGGGAAACCGATGCCGCGGTACCCAGGGACATCGCCGCTGTCGCCGCCACGCCGGCGACGAAGACACCATGGAACAAGGCGAAGAGCAGAACCAGGACAGCCCCGCTGCAGGGCCGGATGCCGACGGCGGCGATGATGCCCCCGGCCTTGGAAAGCAGGCCTTTGCCCGACAGCAGAGACGGGTCGGGGTGGTGATTGTGGCCGCAGCCGCCCGCCTCATGCCCTGCCGCGGTACCCTTGGCCGATCTGCGCTGGCGCAGGACCGACCAAAGGAGCCAGAAGCCCACAGCGGCAACAAGCGCATAGCTGGCGGATTCGAGCATCCCCACCGCGGCCGTCACCCGCAGACCGCTCATGTCGAGGAGCACGGCAAGAAGGGCGACCAGCGCGATGGCGGTAAGGCCTTGGACGAAGGAGGCCAGAAAGGCCAGGGCAATACCGCGGCGTACGGCACGCTCGTTCGCCAGGAGGTAAGTGGAAATCACCGCCTTGCCGTGACCGGGGCCGACAGCATGGAAGACGCCGTAGAGAAAGCTGAGAGCAAGGAGAAAAAGCAGGGCCTGCTGACTGCCCTCGCCTTTCAGCGCCCGGACCGCCGAAGCCAGGCGGCGGTGCAGTTCGCCCTGTTTTTGATGCAGATACTGGAGCGCCGTCTGCCACGGACCGCCCGCCGTCTCCTGGGCGGTGGTCTGCGGCGGCACGAGAGCGCTCTGGGCTTCAGCCGCAGAGGGAGCCGCAGCGACCCCCGCAGCCAGGATGCCCAGGGCCAGCACGATCACCAGGGCCCAGCGGTAAGACTGGGTCATGGGCCTTGAAGGAGTCATCGGCAGGAGGATCATCGGCCCTGAAACGTCACTGGGTGGCCACCGCTGGCGGGCAGTCCAGGGTCACCTGCGTCGCGAACTGCGCCGCAATGCTGAGCCCTGTGGCATCGAAGATGTCGGTTTCAGCAATGTTGAGGTTTTCCGTCGCGCCGCCGCGCTCCATGCGGAAATCACATCTTTCCGGCGCCGGCCCGGCGAAAGCGACCGGACGCTCCGCCGCCGCGTCGATGGAGATGTAGAAGCTGGGATCGTAGCTGATGAAGCTCACGCTCTCCGCGCGCGGGTCTACCGGCTGTGCGAGAGGCAGGACGAAGCGCAGGCTGAGCAAACCGTCCTCAAACGTCGATCCGAAGTCCACGACCTTGCCGTATTCGGCGTCGCGGCCATTGACGCTCACATAGGTAAAGTAGCGATAGTCCCTCAGAGACGTCACATTCACCTCTGCCAGCGGCTGCAGTTCCGGTTCGTCGAAGCGGCCGTCGCCGTTGGCATCCAGGCCCTCGACCGCGAAGACGCTGTAGAACTCGTCAAAGCGCCACTCGACCTCAAGCCCCCGAACACGCTGATCTGCGTCGAAGAGGATCTTCGTCTTGGATTCGATCCAGACATGGGGATGCGCCTGCGCCGGCTCGGCCGCCGGGACCAGAGCCGTCCCCAACGCGCCGGCGGCGCAGAGAAGTGCGGTCAGTCGTGCATCGGCTCGCGGCACCTGTGTCTCCCTCGAAACGGTGGAGTCCCTCATATCCCGCAGACCATGGGCCTGCTGATCAGAGATATGAAAGCACGATGCAGCCTACAACTGGTTAACGGGTGCTGCGAGGATTTTGGCGGGTCCGCCCGGGAAAGATCACTGCAGCTGCCTCGACGGCTGCGGCGCCGGCGCTCCGGCGGCAGCCTCAAGGATCCAGGCGGCGCGAATATGAAAGGCAGCCCAAACCACCAGGCCGACGAACTTTGAGCCGTCTTCGAGGACCCAGGGCCAGACCGCAGAGGTCGTTGCGGTCAGCTTGCTGACGTCCACCGCCACACTCGTCGCCAGAAGGCAGACTGCCAGCAGAGGTGCGAAGAAGCCCAGCTGCCGCAGGACGCCGCGAAAAGCGAAGCCGTAATACAGGGTGCAGCCGCCATAGACGGCAAAAAGCGCGAGCTCGCCCCAGGCCACGCGCAGGCGCAGGTTCTCGTGCAGCATAAAGAGGTCGTCGAACAGCAGCAGGCTGGTGAAGGCTGCCGCCACGAACAGAAAGACGCTCTGGCGGCGGGCCTCGCGGCCCAACGCGAGGCGCAGCGCGGAAAAGGCGCAGACCGCCGCTGTGGTACACCAGACAAGGGCACCGAGGTTGGACAGAAGGCCCAGATGCGGGGCCCCCTTCTTGCCCATGATTGCCAGCGGATCGCGCGTCAGGTCAGAGAAGGGAATGCGCGTCTGCAACGCCAGCACCGCCACCACGGCAGCGGCAGCGCAACAGGCGGCCACGACGATCCATGCCGTCATTGCCGCCGGCGTCAAACGGCGGTTCGTCGCGGGTCCGGATTCCCCCCGGCTCCCGCGCAGCGGAAAGAAGGACACGGCGACTCCTGAAACGTGACGTCTGGATGACGTTTTTCTTGTTCTTCAATGAAGCCTAGCGGGGCCCGGGCGCCGCATGCAAATGACCTATTTGAGGCGAATTTTTAGCTGCCTTTTTCTTGCCATGATTGCCGCGGCGCGTGAGCCAGATCTGCGTGGGTGCGGCACGCGCCCACCGCAAGTCCGGTGAGGCGTCGGGATGTTTCAATTGTTTCGGTATCGGCCGCCGGCCCGCTCCTGCCAAAGCGCTGCCCGAGCCGCCCCGACACTCCGAGCGATCGGGGTTAAGCTCTTGATAATAAAAAGAAGATAAATCGACCTCTGGCTGTATTGGGCTGTCGCTGAAGCACCGGCGGTCGAAATGTTTCGAGCTGCAGGTGCGAGTGAACATGCGCTGCACCTGCGAACAATTGATACCAAATCGCGCGCGCCGCGAAATCGGCGGGAAACAGGGGCCCCCTATATCTGCCATCCATGCGGATCGGGCATGTCGCACGCACCAAGGGCGTGTATCGGCAGTGGCCGGTCCGATGGGCGAACCAAATGAACAAGTACGACCGATTTAACCCTTAGGAGCTTGGTAGAGAAATGAGCAATTCAGACTTGTTCGGCTCGCCGATGATTCTGCCCGGTGTTCGACCGGCCAGCCCTTTCGGCGCAGCCCCACGGCCTTCTTTTCGAGAAAGGCTGGTCCGCAGTGTGAACGAAATCATGGCGCAGTTTTTCGGACCGCTCATGAGCCGTACGCGGGTGCGTAGGACGGTTTTGGAACTGTCGCAGCTGGATGATCACATGCTGCGCGACATCGGCCTGAACCGTGCGTCGATCATCAGTGCGGCGCATGAGGTCGAACGAAAGCTCCATGGTCGGGATCACGACTATGGCGTGTAACCGCTAAGCCATCGGATCGGTGTGTTGGGAGACGCACCGGTCCGGTCGACGTTGAGTTGGGCAGCGTCGACGAAGAACGCAGTTCGTTCGGGTCATGTATACGGGTCACAAATACACAGGTCACAAGTACTGGGGTGGGAACAGTAGATGGCGGGACCATCACAAGAACCAGTGGTCGGAACTTCTCCGCGCAAGGGTAAGGCCGCGGCGACGACCACCGCCTCCATCACTTCTTTTCTCTGGTGTGCCCCTCGGCTACTCTCGCTGCCTGCCTGCGGCCTGGAGAACAGGGAAACGGTTTGTTCTGCTGCGGCTTCCGGGCAGCGCACGTCCGTGACAGGAGGGCTCGCCATGGCGCGGGCAAAACCCGACAGCTCCCGCTCTCATGCTCTGCCCGCAGAGGCGGAAGGCCAACTGCTGGAGATGATGGCCAGCCGGCTTGCGGTGGTTCTGTACCGCGGCCGCCTCGAAGCCGGTGCCCTCTCCTTCGACTATGTCAGCCCCGGCAGCGAAGAACTGGTCGGCAAGACCCCGGCTGAACTCTCTGCGGCGCCGAACCCGCTGCTGCCTCTTCTGCACCCGGAGGACCGGCAGCGCTACACGGCGGCGCTCGCGGCCGTCCTGGAAGAGGGCGAAGCCACCGTGGACTACCGGATCGCCCTGACGTCCGAGCACGCCCAGGGGCAGAAGACTGCGACGGAAGAGAACGGCTACGTCTGGCGCCGCGACGAGCTCTGCCTTGCGCCCGGCACCGATCATCCTTCGACCGGCGGCCCGATCGTCAACGGTTGCATTCGCGACATCGCCGCTGGAGCGGCAAACACCACTGGCCCCGGCGTCCTGCAGGCGCAGCGCAAGGCCATGATCGATCAGGCGCCGCACCCTATCGTGGTCTGCAATGCCGACGGCACCGTCGGCGACCTCAACACGGCCGCGCGCGAACAGTTCTTCGCTGTTTGGCCTGAGGACACGGCCCATCCGCGCGCAAACGGACTTTTCGATGCGGCCTGCAGGCTGCAGTTCGACGAAGCGATGGCCGATCTGCTGGCCCACAAGGGCGAACAGGCCAGAGCCGAACCGCTGATCCTGACAGCGCGTCAGAGCGATGGCCGCGCAGTGCCTGTCGAGGTGATGCTGTCGGCGGTAAACCTGGGCCACAACCGCACCGTTGTCGTCGAGCTGCGGGACATCAGCGACCAGGTTTCCGCCGAAGCGGCCCTGAACCGCCTCTGGGCGCTGATGCAGGAAGCGGTCGAGGCCATTCCCAACGGCTTTGCCATTTACGATGGCGATGGCAATCTTGAGCTCTGCAACACCTCCTACGCATCGATCTATGGCGAGACGCCTGATTCGATGCTCGGTTCCTCGTCTTACGAAAACTATCAGCGCGCTCTGCCCCTGCTGACCGACTACAGCGGCGACTCGCCGGAGAACGTGTCGGTCACGCCCGAGAACTGGCAGATCAACGTCCACAAGTCAGAGTACGAGCCGGTCGAGTTTCGGCTTAAGAGCGGCGAGTGGAAGCAGACCACCACACACCCACTGCGCGGCGGCGGCAGGGTCTATGTGCGCACCGACATCACCAAACTGAAGGAAGCGGAAATCTCCCTGCGCGAGAGCGAGCGGAAGTTCCGCAGCCTCGTGGAGAACAATCCCTTCCCGATTTGGCTGACCGACGTCGAAACCGGGATCGTTCTTTACCACAGCCCCCAGGCCGCAGCGATCCTGGGCTATGAGTGGCCCATCACCGAGCACTACGAATCCCGCCTCTCCTACGCGGACCCGGAAGACCGCGTCCACTGCACCAACGAGCTTCTGGAGAAGGGGCGCCTGGACGGCCGGGAAACGCTGCTGCGCAGGGCCGACGGCAGCGCCTTCTGGGGAGCGGTGTTTTCCCGGCTCGGCGAGTATGACGGCCGGACCATTGCCATCGGCGGCGTCATCGACCTGACCGAACAGCGCGAGAAGGAGACCCAGTTGCGGCAGATGCAGGACACCCTGCAGGACGCCGTCGAATCCCTGCCGCTCGGCTTCGCGCTCTACGATGCGGAGGACCGCCTCGTCACCTGCAATCAGCGCTACCGCGACTTCAACAAGATGAGCGTCGACGTGCTGAAGCCCGGGGTGCCCTGGATCGACTTCATCCGCGCCGGCGCCGAACGCGGCCAGTACGTGGGCGCGGAAGGCCGGGTCGAGGACTGGCTGGAGGAACGCAAACGCCTGCGGCTCCAGTTCGGGACCGACATGGAGTTCCAGCAGGCCGACGGCCGCTGGTTCCAGTTCGCCAACCAGCCCACCCGCCAGGGCGGCATCGTCGTCACCCGCATGGACATCACCAACCGCAAGGAGATGGAACGGGCGCTGCGGGAAAGCGAAACCCTGGTGCGCAGCATTCTGGAGGCATCGCCGGTCCCCGTTGCGATGACGCGCGTCAGCGACGGTCTGATCATCTACGAGAGCCCTTCCTCGCGGAAGCTCTTCGGCCAGATGCAGCAGTCCGGCGAGCCGTCCTACGTGCGCGACCTCTATGTCGATCCGCGCGACCGCCAGCGCTATCTCAACCTGCTGCGCGAACGCGGCACCCTGGAAGGCTTCGAGGTGGAGTTCCGCAAGGCCGACGGCTCCCATATCTGGGTGTCCCTGACGGCAAGCCTCATCGAATACCAGGGCGAAGAGATGGTCGTCGCAAGCGCCTACGACCTGACCGAACGGCGTGCGGTCGAGGCGGAGATGGCCCGCCACCGCGAGGCCCTTTATCAGAGCGAAAAACTGAGCGCCCTCGGCTCGCTCCTGGCCGGCGTGGCGCACGAACTGAACAACCCGCTCTCCGTGGTCGTGGGCCACGCGCAGCTGCTGAAAGAAACCGCGGCCGATGCCCGCACCGTCGAACGGGCTACGAAGATCGGCAACGCCGCCGACCGCTGCTCGCGTATCGTCAAGTCCTTCCTGGCGATGGCGCGGCAACGGCCGCCGGAGCGCCGCGCCGTCGATCTTGCCGACATCGTGCAGGCAACCCTGGATGTGACCGGCTATTCGCTGCGCACGGCAAACATCGAGGTTTCCCTGCGCATCGATCCGGCGGTTCCGCCCATCTGGGCCGATCCGGACCAGCTCAACCAGGTGGTGACGAACCTCGTGGTCAATGCCCAGCAGGCCATGATGGAAAGCCAGGGCACGCGGAAGCTGAGCATCGCGGCGCGCTACGACGATCACCGGCAGGAGATCGCCCTTGAGGTGGCCGACACCGGGCCGGGCATTCCAGAGGAAATCCGCGGCCGCATCTTCGACCCCTTCTTCACGACCAAGGATATCGGCGAAGGCACCGGCATCGGCCTTGCCGTGAGCCACCGAATCGTCGAAGCCCACCACGGCCAGATCCGTGTCGACAGCCAGGTCGGCGAGGGTGCGGTCTTCACCGTCACCCTGCCTGCCACCGGGGAACAGGCGCGAGAGCGGCCCAGGGCCGCCCGCACAGGGCGGCACCAGCCTGACGCCACCGCCCGCATCCTGATCATCGACGATGAGCCGGAAGTCGCCCAGATGCTGGGTGATATCATGCTTGCCGAGGGACACGAGGTGGAGACGGCGGACTCCGGAGAGAAGGCGCTTCAACTGCTCAGCAGCAGCAGCTTCGATGTGATCCTCAGCGACGTGCGCATGCCGCACCTGGACGGGCCCAGTCTCTATGCCGCTTTGGAGCGGCGAGACCCGACCTTGCTGCAGCGCACGGCCTTTGTCTCCGGCGACACGCTGAGCCCCTCGGCCCGCGTGTTCCTGCAGCGGGTGCACCGCCCCTTCCTCGAGAAGCCCTTCACGCTGGATGAGGTGCGCGAGCTTGTCGACCAGATTCTCGGACGCGAAAATGGCCCGGAGAGCAACGCGGAAGGCGACACCGCGGTCTCGCAGGAGGCCGGCAACCAGGCCGCAGCACCGGAGCGACAGTGAACCGTGAACGGCATTGAGAACAAGGCGCCGCTGGGTGCCATTGAGAGAGCGGGTAAGGGAGCCTTTGAGATGCAGGGCCGCAAGCACATAGTGGTCGTCGACGACGAACCGGGAATCCGGGAGACCATCGAGGAGTACCTGGAACTGCACGATTTCCAGGTCACGGCCGTTGGCGGCGGCGAGGAACTGCGTGAGGTGATCGACGGTCAGGACGTCGATCTCGTCCTGCTCGATATCCGGATGCCCGGCGAGGACGGCCTTTCCCTGGCCCGCTACCTGCGCGAAAGCACAAAGGTCGGAATCATCATGCTGACCGCAGCCGGCGAGGTGGTCGACCGGATCGTCGGGCTGGAAATGGGCGCAGACGACTATCTCGCAAAACCGGTCGACCTGCGTGAGTTGCTGGCGCGCATCAAGGCCGTGCTGCGCCGTGCCGGGCACGATGGCGACCCCGTCGCGGAAGACAGCGGCGGGCCGACCAGGGTGGTGCGCTTCGGCGAATTCACCCTCAACCTGGATTCCCACAAACTCTTCGAAGCCTCCGGTGCCGAAGTGCCGCTGACCAGCATGGAGTTCGACCTGCTGAAGGCCTTCGCCGACCATCCCAACCGCGTGCTGACCCGCGATCAGCTGCTGAACCTAGCGCACAACCGCGACTGGGAGCCTTTCGACCGCTCGATCGACATCCGCATTGCCCGCATCCGCCGCAAGATCGAGAGCGACCCGGCCAAGCCGCAGGTCATCAAGACCGTGCGCGGGGCCGGATACATCTTCTCGACATCCAAGGCATAGACAGGCCGGGCTCGTCGTTCCTTCCCCCGGTTGCTCGCCAAAGCCAAACGTCGCCGGCACTGGGCCGCTGACACCGGGCTACTGACACCGGGCCACTGGCACCGGACCACTGGCACAGGAATGACCCAGAAGCGTGACCCGGGCGTCACATAGGTGTCATCGCCAGCTTGGTAAGCTTAAGTCGCTAACGAAACCGAACAGACTTTGCGCGACAGGGTGCTGGCCGGAGAAAACCGCAGCGCCCGGCAAAGGCGAAGTGTCGAAGCGGCTTAAACGCAAAATGAAAAGGCCGCGAACGGGGGGCTTGTCCTCACGCAGATTGTTGAGAGCCTAATTGGTCTAGACAACCGGATGTCTTGAAGAATCTGTCACCCAGAGGCTGGTTGCGGAAGCGAGGGGCGGGGATGCTGGAAATCACTGGTGTTTCAAAGAGCTTTGGCCAGATCACGGCCGTCAAGGGGGTAAACCTCGAGATACCGGAGGGCCAGATGGTGGGGATCATCGGCCGTTCCGGTGCGGGCAAGTCCACGTTGTTGCGCCTGTTGAACAGGCTGCTGGAGCCCAGCAAGGGGGCCATTCGCTGCGGTGGACGCGAGGTCACGGCGCTGAGAGGGCGGGACCTGCTGGCCTGGCGCGCCGACTGCGCGATGATCTTTCAGCAGTTCAACCTGGTCAATCGCCTGGACGTGCTGACCAACGTGCTGATCGGGCGGATCAACAGGCACGGAACGCTGTCATCCCTGATGAAACGCTTCTCCGCTGCCGAGCGCGCCCTGGCGATCGCGGCGCTGGACCGGCTCGACCTTGCCGACCAGGCCCTGCAGCGCGCGGACACGCTTTCCGGCGGTCAGCAGCAACGCGTGGCCATCGCTCGCGCCATGCTGCAGGACCCCAAGCTGATCCTGGCCGACGAGCCGATTGCCTCCCTCGACCCGCGCAACGCGACGCGGGTGATGGATGCCCTGAAGACCATCAACCAAGAGGACGGCATTACCGTCATCTGCAACCTCCATACGCTGGATACGGCGCGCAGCTATTGCGACCGCATCGTCGGCATGGCCGGCGGCGCCGTCGTTTTCGACGGCCGCCCCGAGGCTCTCACCCAGGCTGCGGTGCGCGAGGTCTATGGCGCTGCCGGCGAGCACGAGGCCATCTCCGAAGCCGTGACCTCGACCGCCCTGCCGGGCCAGGACGAAGACCAGGACAAGGATCACGGCCCGATGAACGGCATCGCGGCGCAGACTTCCGGGCACAGCGACAAGGGCGGCGACCGCGTCGCCCTCTCGGCCTGATGGCCGGCAACCGCTGCGCCGCAACGCCGTTTTCCGGCACCCAGGCCTTCCCTGCGGAAAACCGTCAGGGCCCCGACTGGCATCCGACCCACATCGTAAAGGAGACTCCAACCATGCTTCGCAGAGCCTTTTTAGGCGGCACGGCCCTCGCCGCCGCTCTCATCGCCGGCGTTACCCTGCAGACCGCTGAGGCTGCCGACTGGAAGTCCGACTTCAAGGAACTGCGCTTCGGCATCCTCTCGGGCGAGAACGAAAAGGACCGCATCCAGCGCTACGCGAAGTTCAAGGAGTACCTGGAGAAGGAAACCGGCCTACCGGTGAAGATCTACACCGCTTCGTCCTATGACGGCGTGATCCAGGCTATCGCCGCCGACCAGATCGAATTCGCCTTCTTCGGCTCCTCCTCCTACGCCGCGGCCTACACAGAGACCGAAGGCGGTGTCGAACCGCTGGTCTCGCGCAAGCAGGCCGACGGCAGCACGGGCTACTACTCCATCGTCGCCGTGCGCTGCGACAGCGGCTACGAGAAGATCGAGGACCTGCAGGGCAAGACCCTGGCCTTCGCCGACCCCGACTCCACGTCGGGCTATGCCGTGCCCTATTACAACCTTCTGAAGCAGGGCTACGATCCGGAAACCTACTTCGCCGCGACGCCGTTTTCCGGCGCCCATGAGACCGGCGTTCTCGGCGTCACCAACGGCCAGTTCGACGCCGCGGCCACCTATATGACCAACGAGGAATCCGGCATTATCCAACGCATGGTAGGAAAGGGCATGCTCCAGGAAGGGGTCGTCTGTCCGATCTGGAAATCGCCCGAAATCACCTCTGGCCCCTTCACCGCGCGCAAGAATCTGCCGGGCGCGATGAAGGAAGACGTGGCGACGATGCTCATGGAGATTCCGCAGAAGGACCCGGAAGCCTTCGCCGCCATGACCGCCAATCCCAAACAGGTCGGCTGGATCCGCGTCAACCACGAGCGCTACGACTGGATTGTCGAAATGCGTGAGGAGATTCGCAAGATTCGCCGCAACCGCGGGAGCTGAGTCACGTGCCTCTCTGACCGCCGGTGCGGGGGGCGGCGCCCCCAAGCACTCTCCCTCGCCCCGGTGGTCACCCTTTTTCTATCTTCCTGCAGCCGGCAAGGCTGCGCTTAGCGACAGGCCGACGTGACCGACCTCACGCTTTCTGCCCCCTCAGCCTCCAGCGACGCGGTCGCACGCTTCCACGAGGCCTACGCCGCGGCACGGCGCCGCAAACGGTTGATGGACGCGCTCTTCGCGCTGGCCTTCATCACCTGCTTCTGCATCGCCGCGGTGATCGGCGACCTGGATCCGGTGAAGATCTGGAACGGCCTGCCGCGGCTCCATGAGTTCATCGTCAAGATCCTTCCGGTCCTGCGCTGGGAGAGCTTCGGCGCCGACCTTGCCGAGTGGTTTCTGCCGGTGAAGCTTTGGCTGAAGCTGCTGGTCGAGACCATTCTGATCGCTTTCCTGGCGACGGTCTTCGGCATCATCGGCGCCTTTGTGCTGAGCTTCCCCGCCTCACGCAACCTGATGCCTAACCGCGTCATCCTCTTTACCTGCCGGCGCCTGCTGGAAATCGCGCGCACGGTGCCGGAACTGGTCTACGCGCTGATCTTCGTGTTCTGCTTCGGCATCGGCCCCATGGCCGGTGTCCTGGCCATCGCCGTGCACACCATGGGCGCCCTCGGCAAGCTCTATTCCGAAGTCAACGAGAACATCGACATGAAAGCGCCGGAGGGGCTGCGCGCGGCCGGGGCCAACTGGGTGCAGATGATCCGCTACGCGGTCGTGCCCCAGGTCCTGCCCAACCACGTCAGCTATACCCTGCTGCGCTTCGAGATCAACGTGCGCTCCTCCTCCATCATCGGCTTCGTCGGTGCCGGCGGCCTGGGTCAGGAGATCCGCACTGCGATCTCTTTCCAGTACTACACCGACATCTCCGCGCTCTTCCTCATTATCCTGGTGACAGTCGCCAGCATCGACCTGATCTGCGAGCGCGTCCGCCACCGCTTTATCGGCCGCGAAGGCCTGGCCTAGAGGATCGAGATGCGAAACCCGAGCCACGTTACGCCGCAGGAGATCGCCGCCGCCAAGGCCCGTCTGCCGCTCGCCTTCACCGAGACGCCGCGTCAGAAACTGATCAAGCTGGTCGGCTGGAGCCTTTTCTCAGCGCTGACGATCTACACCCTGATCGCCTTCAACTTCTCGCCGGAGCGCATCTGGAACGGGCTCGGCAAGCTGGGCTTCGTCTTGAGCTTCATGCTGCCGCCCTATGTCTGGCCGAGCTGGGAGCTGTTCATGGAGCCGGTCATCGCCATCGGCGAGACCCTGGCCATGGCCTTCCTCGGAACCCTGGGGGCCAGCCTGATCGCGCTGCCGCTCGGCTTTCTGGGAGCCAAGAACATCCTGAAGGTGGAGTGGCTGCGCTTCGGCGTGCGCCGTGGGTTCGACACCCTGCGGGCTTTCGAGCAACTGGTGCTGGCGCTGATCTTCATCCGCGCCTTCGGCCTCGGCCCCCTCGCAGGCATCTTCGCCATCATGGTCTCCGACATCGGCTCGCTCTCCAAGCTCTTCGCGGAGGCCATCGAGAACGTTGAAAAGAAGCAGATCGAGGGCGTGCAGGCGACCGGCGCCGGCCCCTTGCAGACGCTGCGCCTGTCGGTGCTGCCCCAGGTGCTGCCGGTCATATTGTCCAACATCCTCTACTACCTGGAGTCCAACACCCGCAGCGCCACCATCCTGGGCATCGTCGGCGCCGGCGGTGTCGGCTTCCTGCTCTACGACCGCATCAGCGCCAACAACTGGGACGAGGTGATGTCCATCGTCATCCTCATCCTGATCACGGTCTATGCCATCGACAGCCTTTCCGGCTGGCTGCGCGGCAGGATCATCGGCAAGAACGACTACAGACCCTGAGCGCACACGAGCCCGACCATGAGCGAAGCCGCCAAACCTTTCGACGTCCAACGTCCGCCCAAAAAGATGCTGGGCGAGGCGCCGTTGATTCACGAGACCGCCACGATCGTCGGTTCTGCGCTCGGCATCTACACCGAGGTCGGCGCGCGCAGCACCATGATGGACAGCCGCTTCGGCGATTACAGCTACATCACGTCCGACTGCCATGTGATCGGCAGTGAGATCGGCAAGTTCTGTTCCATTGCCAACCAGACCCGGATCAATCCGGGCAACCACCCGACCTGGCGGGCGAGCCAGCATCACTTCACTTACCGCAGCCGCCAGTACGGCCTGGCGGAGGAGGACGACAGCGAGGTCTTCGCCTGGCGGCAGGCCCATGCGGTCACCATCGGCCATGACGTCTGGATCGGCCACGGCGCAACGGTTCTGGCCGGGGTAGCCGTCGGGACCGGGGCGGTGATCGGCGCCGGCGCCGTGGTCAGCAAGGCGGTCGCGCCCTACAGCATCGTCGCAGGAGTGCCGGCAAGGCCGATCCGCCCGCGCTTCAACGCCCGGATCGCCGCGCGGCTGCAGGTTCTCGCCTGGTGGGACTGGGACCACGCCAAATTGCGCCAGGCCCTGCCAGACTTCCGCAGCCTCAGCATCGAGGCCTTCCTGGAAAAGTACGGCGGATAACACCCGCCTGATGCAAATCGAGTCGCAGCAACAAAACTGTCATGCAAATCATGCATGGTGCGGCGGCAGCGATCAGGAGGGGGCAACGCCATGGAATTCCCGGAACACAGGGACATGGACCTGACCATGCTCACCAGCATGGGGGTCAAGGTCCTGCGGTTCGATACAGGCCAGCACATCATCGAACAGGGATCGGTCGGCACTGAGATGTTCGTGCTGCAGTCGGGCCGGGCCGCCATCGTGATCAACGGGGCGACCATCGAGGAGATCGACGCCGGCGGCTTCTTCGGCGAGATGGGCCTGGTCGACGGCGCACCGCGGAGCGCCACAGTGGTTGCGCTGGAGCCCTGCGAAGTCGTCCCGGTCGCCGAGCGCAGCTTTCTTTTCCTCGTCCATGAGACGCCGTACTTCGCCCTCGACGTCATGCGCACCATGGCGGCGCGCGTCAGGCGCATGAACGAAAAGCTGCTGACGGTCTGAAATCGATCAGGACTGCTTGGGTGCGACGATCCCCGGCAGCGCCAGGGTCATGAAGACGCTGTTCGGATCCAGGCGGTAGTCGGCAAAGGGCGGACAGTACTCAAAGCCGAAGCCGCTGTAGAGCGCCCGCGCCGGGGCGAAGCCCTCCATACTGCCGGTCTCCAGACTGAGCCGCCCGTATGCGCGCTGCCGGGCCTCCGCGATCAGGTGTTCCAGCAAGCGGCGGGCCACCCCCTTGCCGCGCGAAGCCGGTGCGGTGTGCATGGACTTCACTTCGCCGTGGTCGGGGGAGAGTTCCTTCAAGGCCGCGCAGCCGAGGAGCTGCGCATCCTCCCAAGCGGTCCAAAAGGTGATCTCCGGCGCCCGCAGACCTTCCAGATCGAGGGCGTGGCGGCTTTCCGGCGGCGAGTGCTCGGCCATCACCTCCAGATGGGCCGTCAGAAGCGCCGCAATTTCGCGCCCGCGCAGGTCGTCTTCACGAATGATCATCGTTCGTTGCACCGAAACTCGTATGAATACGGATAGAGCGGCGGGATTCCGCCTAGAAAAATACTGCCTTACGCCCCTCCGGCGCGGCAAACATTTCCGCGCCTTCGTGGCCAACGCCCGGAACCTCGACGATGCGTGTGCCGTGGCGGCCGAAGAGGCGGTCGAGATGGGCCTTGAACAGCCGGCCGCGCTCCAGGCGGTGACGGCCCTGCAGAGCAGCGGCGCACTTGCGGTTCAGGGTTTCGTGGTCGGGGTCGCTGTCGTTGCGCCCGAGGAGCAGGACCACATCGCGGTCCCGTGCCCGCGCCCTCAGGATATCCTTGCCAGCGCGCGCCATGAAGCCGTTCAACTGACCGAGCCCATACTGGTAGCGGTCGTACTTGGCGCAGTCCGCCGCCGACGGCACCCCGAAGTCGCCGTCGAAGTCCGGCCCAGGCCGCTCCGGCCCCAGGTAGAGATAGGTGCCGGGGTTGGCGACGACGTAGCGCAGCCTGACCGAGGACAGAGCGGCCAGCGGCGCATGACCCACCGCGAAGCGCTGGACGAACTGCCCGCCGGCGGAGTGGCCCGCCAGGGTGATCTTGTCAAGATTCGGAAACAGGCTGCGGTCACCGAGATGAGACAGCAGCCGCTCGACCGCGCCAAAGGAACTCATGCGCCCCCGCGGTAGACTGACGGAGGCATCGCCGTGCCGCCAGTTGCGGTTTCCTGCCCAGTAGACCTCGCCGGGGCGGCGGTGCGGCCGGTCATCGCTTTCGATGGAGAAGCCGGGAGCGACGACAAGAGTCCGCGTGCGCTCCCCCTCGATACCCGCAGCCGCCGTGATCATCGGAAAGTACTGGTGCGCATTGCGCCTGATGCCGTGCACCACGACGACCGCGCGGCGAACCTCGGGTGCCGGCGCGTCCAGGGCATGGCTGGCGTAGATCGGAAGCTGCAGGCCGCCTCCAAGGGGAAACAGTGCCCAACAGTCCGGCCCGCCCAGGCAGGGCCCAGCGGCCTGCGCCCGCCGCAGACCCTGCTCCAACCCCACGGTCACGATGACTGCCAACACAACCACACTCACGGCAAGACCACGCCCGACGGCCCACGGCTTCCAGTGCACTCTGGCTTACCCCTTGTTATCCGCCGCTTGCAGCCTCGGCCGCGGCGGCAAACTCCCCACACACCATGGTCCGTCAGGCTGTCGCCCCACGCAAGAGCGGACTTGTGACAACATTGTTCATGTGGCTGCAGAGCCGCAGCAGCTTGTGTTTCCCGGCAACCTCATCGAAGCTCGAATTCGCCGACGCCCTATGGATGCTCCATGGATGCCCCTGGGCCTTTGTCCACAACCCCGGGCATCCGCAGCCTCAGGAAAAGCGCCGCAGCGACGAGAGAGACCCATGCCGAGCGAACCGCTTCCTTCTGCCTACAAGCGCATCGTCCTGCGCCGTCTGCACCCTGGCGATCTTGCCGCCTTCCAAAGCTATCGCTGCGATCCTGAAGTAGGCCGTTTCCAGGGCTGGCAGGCGATGAGCGATGCCGAGGCGCGCGCCTTCCTGGCCGATGTGAACAGCGCCGCGCTGCTGCAGCCCGGCCGCTGGAGCCAGATCGCCATCGCGCTGGCATCGGACGACAGCCTGATCGGCGACATCGGTCTCTGCATCGCCGAAGACGGCCGCGAGGCGGAGATCGGCTTTACCCTGGCGCTTGGCGCACAGCGACAGGGCCTCGCCCGGGAGGCCGTGACGGAAGCAATACGCCTGGTCTTCGCGCAGACCGCGGTCGGGCGGATCGTCGGCATCACCGACACCCGCAACCTGCCCTCCCTGCACCTGATGGAGCGGCTGGGGATGGAGAAGATCCGGACACAGCAGGTGGTGTTTCAGGGCGAACCCTGCACCGAGGACGTCTTCGCGATAACGCGCGGGCAGGCGAATTCAGAGCAGGGATAGCGGCGGCTTTACGCCACCCGGTCGCCGGCGGCGTAGACCGTGCGCACCACCGGATGTCCCTCCACGAGACGCAGGCGCAGCAGGTCGGCGCGCTTGCCGACGGCGATCTCGCCGCGGTCGTCCAGGCCAGCGGCTTTGGCCGGGGCGAGGCTCGACATCTTCACTGCCTGGGGCAGAGAAAGGCCGATGTCGTCCTCGGTCAGACGCAGGGTGGCCGAGAGCATGGAGACCGGCACGTAGTCGGAGGCGAGGATATCGAGCAGCCCCGCCTTCACCAGCGCGACGGCCGAGACATTGCCGGTCTGGGAGCCGCCCTTGACCACATTGGGCGCCCCCATGATGGTGGCCATGCCGCATTCGCGCGCCGCCTCGGCTGCGACCAGGGTGGTGGGGAACTCGGAAAGGGCCATGCCCAGGTGAGCGGCCTCCTCCACGTGCTCCAGGGTCTCGTCGTCGTGGGCGGCGACCGGAATGCCGCGCGCGTGCGCCATGCGGCAGATGGCGGCGCGATAGGTGGGCGCGAAGGTGCGCGAGGCCTCGGCATCCCGGCGGAAGCGCTCGTCCACCTGCTCCGGCGGCACGTGGAACAGCTTGATCAGGATTTCCCGGTACTTCTCCGCATCGGGGAACTGGCGCTGGCCGACCGTGTGCTCCATGACCGACACCAGCCGCAGCAGCGGGTGGTCCATGTGGGGTTCCACCTGGTCCAGCAGGGTCGGATCGGTCACTTCGCAGCGCAGATGCAGGAAGTGCTGGCTGCGAAAGAGGCCGAGGGTCTCTCCCTTTTCCACCGCCGCCATGATCTGGCCGAGCAGGTCGCGGCGCGTCTGGTCGGCATCGCGCAGGCCGACCACCAGGGAGTCGAAGACCGTGGTGATGCCGGCGGCGGCGACCTGGGCGTCATGGGCGATGGCGGCCTCCAGCGGGTCCCACTGAACGCCGGGCCGCGGCACGGCGTGGCGCTCGCAGTGGTCGGTGTGGAGGTCGACAAGCCCGGGCAGCAGCAGTTCGCCCTGGCAGTCGATAGCGCCCGAGGGGACCGCGCCGCCGTCCGCCACCTCGGCGATCCTCCCGGCCTGCAGGGTGACGGCACCGCGGAAGCTGTCCGCCGCCGTCACCACCTGGGCGTTGGCCAGCACCAGTTCCGACTCCGCCTCCGCGGCCGGGCCCGCGTGTTCCTCGAGAAGATGGTCCTGCAGCATTACATTACCCGCTTTCCGTCGCGAAAGACCGTGCGAACATGGGGCCTGTCGTCAATCATGGCAACCCTCAGCAGATCCGCCTTCAGGCCCGGGGCGAGGCGCCCGCGATCCGCCAGGCCGGCGGCCCGTGCCGGATTGCTGGTCACCTTGGCCACGGCCGGCGGTAGCGCCATGTCGTGCGGCCCCCGGGTCAGGCGAAAGGCGGCCTGCAGCATGGCCGCCGGCACGTAGTCGGAAGCCAGGTTGTCCAGCAGGCCCTCCGCCGCCAATTCCCCGGCGGAGACGTTGCCGGAGTGGGAGCCGCCGCGGATCAGGTTGGGGGCGCCCATCACGATATGCATGCCGTGGTCGCGGGCATGCCGCGCCGCTGCGGCGGTGGTGGGGAACTCGGAAACCGTGATCCCCAGGTCCGCGGCCTCTTCCACATGCGCCAGCGTCTCGTCGTCGTGGCTGGCGACCGCCAGGCCGCGCTCCCGGCCGCGGGCGGCCAGGTCGGCACGGTTCTTCGGCGCCACGGTCTGCAACGCTTCGAGCAGGCGGTCGATGTGGGCATCGGCCTCCGCCTCGGTCATCTTCTGGTTCTTCATAGTGCGCTCGCGAAAGCGCTGGACATCCGGGTACTGGCGGTGCCCGGGGGCGTGATCCATCAGCGACATCATGCCGACGGCAGTCTGGTCGGCCACGGAGTCGAAGAGGTCCACGACCCTTTCGTCCGTCACCTCGCAGCGCAGGTGAATGATGTGATCGGCACGCAGCATCTCCTGCGCCCCGGCCTGGGTCACCGCCTCGATCATCGGCGCGAGGATCTCCACACGCTCCGGATTGCGGATGCTGACCCCGACGCAGATGCAGTCGTAGGCGGTGGTGACGCCGGCGGCGGCCATCTGGGCGTCATGGGCCATGACCGCGGTCACCGCGTTCCAGCGCGTGCCCGGTCTCGGCAGGACATGCTTCTCGAAGTGGTCGGTGTGCAGGTCGATAAGACCGGGCAGCAGAAAATCGCCATCCAGATCCTCGGCAGCGGGCAAAGCGGTGCTGCCGCTGCTGATATCGGTGATCCGGCCATCCCTCACGGCGAGGCTGCCGTGCACGACCTCGTCCTCCAGCACCAGGCGGGCGTTGGAAAAAACCTTCTCCGCCGTCATGCCGCAATCGCTCCGGTCTGCACATCGAAGATCTTGTCGGCCACCGCCGCGCGCACCTCGTCGTCGTGGAAGATGCCGACCACCGCGGCGCCGCGGGCCTTGGCCTCCCGGATCAGCTCGATGACCACGGCACGGTTGCCGGCGTCGAGAGAGGCGGTTGGTTCGTCGAGCAGCAGTATGGGATAGTCGACCGCAAAGCCGCGGGCGATGTTCACCCGCTGCTGTTCGCCGCCGGAGAAGGTGGCGGGCGCCAGGTCCCACATCGCCCTGGGGATGTTGAGACGGGCCAGCAGGCCTTCCGCCTTTTGCCGCGCGGCCTCCAGGTCAGTCCCAAGGGCGTGCAGCGGCTCGGCCACGATGTCGCGCGCCGGAATGCGCGGAATGACCCGCAGGAACTGGCTGACGTAGCCCAGGGTGTCCCGCCGCACCGCCAGCACCCGGTGCGGGGCGGCGGTCGCCATGTCGACCCAGTCTTCACCGCGGCGCAGCCAGATATGGCCCTGGCCCGGCTTGTAGTTTGCGTAGAGCGAGCGCAGCAGGGTCGACTTGCCGGTCCCCGAAGGCCCGAAAAGCGCGACGCATTCGCCGGCCGCGACCTGCAGGCTGAGGCCGGAGAAGACCGGGATGCGCGTACCGCCCTGGACATGCAGAGTGAAGGTCTTGCCGAGGTCCTCGACGCGGATCACCGGGAGCCGCTCTTCCGTCTGGGAGGTCTCGGACACTTGGGACGTCTCGGACGCCTGGGCCGATGGTCTCTGATGGTCGTTCATGATCATACCTGTAGCACGGAGGAGACCAGAAGCTGGGTATAGGGATGATGCGGGTCGTCCAGGACCTGATCGGTCAACCCTGTCTCCACCACCTTGCCATCCTTCATCACCATAAGGCGGTCGGCGAGCAAACGCGCGACCGCCAGGTCGTGGGTGACAATAATGGCGGAAAGTTTCAGTTCGCGGACAAGACCGCGCAAAAGATCAAGCAAACGCGCCTGTACGGAAACGTCGAGGCCGCCGGTCGGCTCGTCCATAAAGACAAGGCGCGGTTTGGTGACCAGGTTGCGCGCGATCTGCAGACGCTGCTGCATGCCGCCGGAGAAGTGCTTGGGCGCATCGTCGATGCGGCCCAGATCCATCTCCACTTTCTCCAGCCACTCCTCAGCCGTGCCGCGAATCTCACCATAGTGCCGCGCGCCGACCGCCATCAGCCGCTCGCCGACATTGCCGCCGGCGCTGATGCTCATGCGCAGGCCGTCCCGCGGGTTCTGCATCACCACGCCCCAGTCGGTGCGCAGCAGGAAGCGGCGTTCCGGTTCCGATAGGCTGTAGATGTCGGTGAGGCCACGGTCGCGCAGGTCGTACTCGACGATCCCGTTGGTGGGCACGAGACGCGCGGAGAGGCAGTTGAGCAGGGTCGTCTTGCCGGAGCCGGACTCCCCGACCACACCCAGCACCTCACCGCTGTGGAGCTCGAAGCTGACGTCGGAGCAGGCGAGCAGCGTGCCAAAGGCGTGCGACAGGTTGTGTACCCGCAGCAGGGGCAACATGCCGTTCATGCTCCCTTCTCCGGCTGATCGGCGCCCACCGCGGCGGCATAGGCCGCCGCCGCAGAGCCGGTGAGTTTCCCGCTATGGCCCTCCGCCCGCCGCCGCGCACAGTAGTGGGAGTCGGAGCAGACATACATCTTGCCGCCGCGGTCATCCAGGATCACCTCGTCGAGGAAGGTATCCTCGGCCCCGCAGAGGGCACAGTTCTCCTCCCACTGCTGCACCTGGAAGGGGTGGTCGTCGAAGTCCAGGCTCTTCACCTTGGTGTAAGGCGGGATGGCGTAGATCCGCTTCTCGCGCCCGGCGCCATAGAGCTGCAGCGCCGGATAGGAGTCGAGCTTCGGATTGTCGAACTTCGGGATCGGCGTCGGCGACATCAGGTAGCGGTCGTTCACCATCACCGGATAGGAATAGGACGTTGCGATCTCGCCGAAGCGGGCGATGTCCTCGTAGAGCGAGACCTGCATGAGCCCGTATTCCTTGTAGGCGTGCATCTTGCGGCACTCGATCTCCCGCGGCTCGAGACTGCGCAGCGGCTCCGGCTGAGGGACCTGCAGCACCAGGATCTGGTCCTCGGTCATCGGGTCTTCCGGGACGCGGTGGCGGGTCTGAATGATGCTCGCCTCTGCCGTGGTCTCGGTGGTTTCCACTGCCGCGGTACGGGCGAAGAAGCGGCGGATGTTCACGGCGTTGGTGGTGTCGTCGGCGCCCTGGTCGATGACCTTCAGGGTGTCGTCGGCACCGATGATGCTGGCGGTGACCTGCATGCCGCCTGTGCCCCAGCCATAGGGCAAAGGCATTTCGCGGCCGCCGAAGGGCACCTGATAGCCGGGCACGGCCACCGCCTTCAGGATGCAGCGGCGGATCATGCGCTTGGTCTGCTCGTCCAGATAGGCGAAGTTGTAGCCGTCCTCGGGGGCCGATCCCGCCGCTTCGGCAACCGCCACCGCCTGTTTACCGGTCATTCCGCGGCCTCCATCTGCTCTTCGTCATGGCGCCGACGCAGACTTCGGATGAGCTGCAACTCCGACTGGAAGTCGACGTAGTGCGGCAGCTTCAGGTGCTGCACGAAGCCGGAAGCCTCGACGTTGTCGGAGTGATACAGCACGAACTCCTCGTCCTGCGCCGGATAGTCGACGGTCTCGTCCAATTCGCGCGCGCGCAGCGCCCGGTCGACCAGCGCCATCGCCATGGTCTTGCGCTCGCAGTGGCCGAAGGCCAAGCCGTACCCCCGGGTGAACTGGGGCGGCCGCTCGGCAGAGCCGGCAAACTGATTGATCATCTGGCACTCACTGACGGTGATTTCGCCGATCTCAATGGGAAAGCCCAGTTCCTCCGGCTCGAATTCCACCGCGACCTCCCCCAAACGGATCTCGCCGGCAAAGGGATGGTTGCGTCCGTAGCCGCGCTGGGTCGAATAGCCGAGCGCCAGAAGAAAGCCTTCGTCGCCGCGGGCCAGGTTCTGCAGCCGCATGTCCCGCTCGGCCGGGAACTCCATGGGCTCGCGGGTCAGGTCCGCGACCGCCGCCTCGTCGTCGACCGCCACCTCTTCCTCGATCAGGCCCTCGTGGTTGAGGATGTCGGTGACGCGCGGGATGTCTTCGTCCACCGGCTCCTCCGCCGTGTCCGCCTGCGGTGCGCCGACGCCTTCCTCTGCCGCAAGGGCAAAGTCCAGCAGGCGGTGGGTGTAGTCGTAGCTCGGCCCCAGGACCTGGCCGCCGGGCAGATCCTTGTAGGCCGCGGAGATGCGCCGCCGCACCGCCATCTTCGCGGTGTCGATCGGCAGCGTCGCACCGAAGCGGGTCAGCGTCGTGCGGTAGGCGCGGAGCAGGAAGATCGCCTCCACAAGGTCGCCCTGGGCCTGCTTGATGGCGAGCGCCGCCAGGTCCCGGTCGTAGAGAGAGCCTTCGGTCATCACGCGGTCGACGGCTAGCTGCATCTGCTCCTTGACCTGCGCCAGCGTCAACTCCGGCACGGCCGGGTCGCCGCGCCGCTCCTCGGCGATCACCTTGTGGGAGTTGAGGATCGCCTGCTCGCCCCCTTTGACTGCGACGTACATAGCCTAGCCCTCCGCGAGAACGGTCCGGGGCAGGCCGACGATGCGGCGCCCCGATGTGAAATAGATGTCGACGCCGAGCGGGAACTGCGCTGCGTTCAAACGCCAGTCGTTCCAGAACCAGTCCGGAAGGCCGCCCGCCCGCAGGACCGCCTGCGTGGCGATGCCCGGCCCCTTCAGGACCCGCTCCGGGCCGCTCTCCAGGTCGGGCAGCTGGACCACGAGGGTCGCCGAGCGGTCCGGGTACTGGTCCAGGCCCTGGGCAAAGAGTCCGAGGCGCGGCATGTTCTCCGCATCGCTGACGAGCGCGAAGGCCGCTTCGCCCGGACGCTCCACCAGCGCGCTGCCGCAGTGGAAGCGGCAATAGCTGCGCACCGGCGGGGTATCGGCGATCCAGTCGATCCAGAGCGGCGTGTCATAGTCGCAGAGGGTGAGCACGACGGCAGCCGTCGCGGGGTCCAGCGGGGTCGGTGCGTCCAGGTCGCTCTTCAGATCGATCACCCGTCCGGGCCGCGCCATCGCGTCCAGAAGATGCCGGAAGAGTTTCTGGGAATCGTGAACCGGGTCGGCAAGACCCGGCTTCAGGTCCGCGGTATCGATGCCCGCCCGCGTATCGCCGGACAGGATCGTGGTCTTATCGACCGCGGAGCCATTCGGCGTCGAAGTGAGAGCCATCAGTCGTTCTCCCCGCGCACCAGAGTGAAAAAGTTGACCTTGGTGGAGTTGGCCTTGCGGCTGCGCGCGTCGCGCCGGCTGTTGTAGGCCGCAGCCAGGGGCCGGATGACCTGCTCGTCCAGCGCCGCGCGGCGGCCGTCATCCTGCAGCAGGGCATCGAACACCGCGGCCAGTTCCGCATGGCGCTTCGAGCGCCCCTGGACGTACCCCAGGCCGGTGGCGCCGTTCTCGACGCGCAGGGCGCAGCGCGTGACCGTCATCTGGCCCAGATTGAACTGGCCGCCGGTCCCGCCGCTGCGCGCGCGCACCATCACCATGCCGATCTCGGGCGGACGCAGCCATTGAAAGGCCGGTTGCTCTTCGACCTCATCCCAGGCCTGCTCCAGTTCGGAGAGTTGGGCTTTGGCCAGAACGGACATCCACCGCTGCCGTTCGGCCTGAACCGCATCGGCAGGAGTTCCGCCGGCTCCAGGCGCTGATCCGGGCCCTGATCCGGACGCAGACGCCAAACCGGCCCCTTCAGCAGGCATCCCTGCCCCGGCGCCGTCCTCGGAACGCATTGTCATTAGACAAGTCCACAATTTGTCTAGACGTTGATACATCTGGAGGTTAGAATACCATTCATGACCCTGTAAAGGGCTACTTGGTGAAACTTGCGTGACAGGAGATGAGAGAGCATGACACTGCAGCGCCGCGCGGGCGTCGCTCTCTGGCGACAGATCGCCGAGTCCATCGAGTCGGACATCAAGGAAGAGGTCTTCGACCGCGGCAAAAGGCTGCCCACGGAGGCCGAACTCGCCAGCCGCTTCGGCGTCAACCGCCACACGGTGCGCCGCGGCATCGCCTTTCTGGAACAGGAGGGCATCGTGCGGGTGGAACAGGGCCGCGGCACCTTCGTCCAGGAGCGCGTCGTCGACTACAAGCTCGGCAAGCGTACCCGCTTCACCGAAAACATCCAAAAGCAGTCGCGCATTCCCTCCGGTGAATTGGTGCGGGCGCAGCTCATCCCCGCCGATGCCACCGTGGCCAAGCAGTTGCATCTGCGCAAGGGCGCGCAGGTTGCCCTGATCGAAAGCGTCGGCAAGGTGGACGGCCGGCCGATCTCCGTCGTTGCCCACCACTTCCCCGCCAAGCGATTTCCCGACATCATCGAGGCCTACAAACGCGAGCAGTCCGTGACCAGGGCTTTGGCGCAGTACGGCATCACGGACTACACCCGCAAGGAAACCCGCATCACCGCCCGGCTGCCGACCACGGCGGAGAGCCGGCTTCTCGAATTGCCGCGCAGTCAGCCTGTCCTGGTCACCGAGTCGATCAACATCGACCCGGAGGGACGCGTCATCGAATTCGGCTGGGGCCGCATGGCCGCCGAACGCGCCCAACTGGTCGTCCAGCCCTAAAACCAAGACATTCCCGCTCTACGCCCGCGCAGCGGCCTCGACCAATAACGGCCTTCGTCCAGCTTTTGTAACGCCAGCTTCACGACCGCATCATGCGGGCGTCATCGCCCTTGCGTTGGAATTGAGATCAACGGTCAGGCAAAGCCCGCATTGCCGGGCTGCAAGCTCCGCCGCGTCACCGGCCTTCGGTCGAGGCGCAACCTGGCCATGTCGAAAGCAGGGGGAGTTTCCGCCATGTTGAGAACATTCCTAAAGGCCACCGGTCTCGCCACCGCCATCGCCGTTTCCGCAACCTCTGCCCATGCGGCGGAGACCGTTCGCTTCGCCGTCACAGACGTCGAAGGCCTGGAGATGCTGCAGCGCGAGTATGGCCCCTTCGCCGACGTGCTGCGTGAGGCGAGCGGCATGGAGGTCGAGCTGTTTCCGGTCACCAGCCGTACCGCAGCCGCCGAAGCCATGCGGGCCGAGAAAGTCGACTTCGTCCTCACCGGCCCCGCCGAATACGTGGTCATGCGCAAGCTGACCGAGGCCTTTCCCGTCGTCGCCTTCAGCCGGCCCGACTATTTCTCGGCCATCGTTGTCATGGCCGACAGCGGTATCAACGCGCCGGCGGACCTGAAGGGCAAGTCCGTGGCCTTCAGCGACGTCGGCTCCACCTCCGGGCATCTCGGACCGATGCAGTTGCTCGCCGACTACGGCCTCGACCCGAGCAAGGAATTGAAACCCCTGCATGTCCACCGCAATGTCGGCCATGAAGCCCTCAAGCGCGGTGATGTCGCCGGCCTTGGCGTGAACTACCGCAGCTGGACCGACAAGGTGCGCGCGAAGGACCCGGACCTGCCGGCCGGCGCCTTCAAGGTGATCGCCCGCGGCCCGGACCTGCCGAACGATGTTCTCGTGGCCGGTCCCCATGTCGACGAAGCCGTGGTCGAGAAGGTGCGCACGGTTTTCGGCGAACAGTCCGATGCGCTGGTGGCGGCGATCCTGGAAGGCGAGGAAAACCAGAAGTACGCGGGCATGAAGTTCCTGCCCGGTGTCCAGGATGCCGACTACCAGTACATCCGCGATGCCTATGCCACCATCGGCTATCCGCAGTACTCCGACTTCGTGGGCAACTGATGGCGCTCACCGCCGTCGATGCCGGAGAGGTCGCGGTCCGGGCGGTCCCCACGGGGACCGCTCGTCCCGGTTCGGACAAGACTGCACGCGATCTGGCCGTTCGTGGCCTCGCCAAGCGCTTTGGGGCGGCGGAGGTCTTGAAGGGCGTCGACCTCGATATCACCGCAGGCTGTTCGACGGCGCTGATCGGCGCCAACGGCTCCGGCAAGTCGACCCTTCTGCGCTGCTGTCTGCGGCTGCTGGAGCCGAGCGAAGGCAGCGTTGCGCTGCTGGGCCAGGAGATCACGGCGCTGCGCGGTGCGCCGCTGCGGCGGCTGCGTGCGCAGGTCGGTTTCGTCTTTCAGAAGCATAACCTGGTGCCTCGGCTCTCCGCCCTGACCAACGTGCTGCACGGCGCCCAGGCGCGCCACGGCGGCCCGCGCTGCTGGTACCAGGGCCTCGCGCCCAGAGCGCTGCGGGACGAAGCTTTGCACTGCCTGGAAAGGGTCGGCCTGGCCGACCAGGCGGGCAAGCGCGCCGACCGGCTGTCCGGCGGGCAATCGCAGAGGGTGGCCATCGCGCGGGCCCTGATGCAGCGGCCGAAGATGGTTTTCGCCGACGAACCCGTCGCCAGTCTCGACCCCGCCGCCGGCGAAGAGGTCATGAAGCTGTTCAGCGACCTGATGCGCGAGAAAGACGTCACCTTGTTCTTCACCTCCCATCACCTGCGCCATGCCCTGGACTACGCCGACAATCTGATCGCGCTGCGCGGCGGCCGCAAGGTGATCGACGGCGCCAGCAGCGACCATGACATGGCGGCGCTGAAGGCGATCTACACATGATCGCGCGTTGCGTGAACCCCATTGGACGCTGTCAAACCGGAGCAGCGCTTTGACATCAGGCGGCCCGGTTCCGGCAGCAGCGGCGGCGCGCACGGCAGCGGCGCTGCCGCCACGCTTCGAGCGTCCCGGGCCCTTGGCCTTTCTGGCCTACGTCGTGGCGCTGGCGTTCTTCGTGCTGGCCATAGAAGGCTCCCGGATCTCGGTCACCGGTTTCCTGGAGGGTCTGCCCTATATGGGCGACCTCTTCGTGCGCATGATCCCGCCGGATCTCACCCGCATCGAACCCATCGGACAGGCCTTGCTGGAAACCTTCCAGATGGCTCTGGTGGGCACGGCGCTGGGCGTGGCGCTCAGCCTGCCCCTGGCGGTCCTGGCGACGCGGCGGCTCTCGCCGCACCCCGCCGTCTACTATCTGGCCCGCGGGCTGATCTCCTGGTTCCGCACGGTGCCCGACCTCGTCTGGGCGCTGTTCTTCGTGGTCACCGTCGGCCTCGGCCCCTTTGCCGGGACCCTGGCCCTCATGGTCGACACCATGGGGTTCTGCGGCAAGTTCTTCGCCGAGGCGATGGAGGAGACAGAACCGGGGCCGCAGGAAGCGCTCTCTGCCCTCGGCGCCAGCCGCAGCGGTGTGATCTGCTCTGCCGTGATTCCGGCCGCCCTGCCCTCCTTCATCAACACCGCGCTCTTCAGCCTGGAAAAGGCGACGCGATCATCGGTCGTTCTCGGACTCGTCGGCGCCGGCGGTATCGGCATCGAACTGAAAGTCGCCATGGACCTCTTCGAGTACCCGACGGCAGCCACGATCATCATCTGTATCTTTGCCCTGGTCCTGCTGGTCGAGCGCCTCAGCAGCTACCTGCGCCACCGCATCATCTAGGCAAGGCCGCAACGAAAGGCGGCCGCCGCTCTTGCCCATCATTACCTTGGAGGAACAGCCAGCGATGCCCAGCACTCTTCCCTCAGACGACTCGGCAACGGCTCACCACGCCTGGGACAGCCGTTGGCAGAGCGAAAGCGGCCGGGCGGACTGGCTGGACCCCGATCCCGACGTCGCAGCCCTGATCCCTACGCTGAAAGCGCGCGGTCTTTTGCGGGCGCTCGACCTCGGCTGCGGCGTCGGCCGTCATGCCTGCTACCTGGCAAGCGAAGGGCTGGCCGTTCACGCCATGGACGCCAGCCCCGCCGGCCTGGAGTTCGCGGCACAGCAGGCCAAGAACCACGACCTAGCGATCGACTTTCGCGAAGGCCTGATGACCGACCTGCCTTACGAAGACGGCAGCTTCGACTATGTTCTCTCCTTCAACGTCATCTACCACGGTGACGGCGGCGTCGTGTCCCGGGCCATTGCGGAGATCCACCGCATTCTGAAACCGGGCGGGGTCTTCCAGGGCACCATGCTGTCGAAGCGCAATGCCAATTTCCGTGTTGGTACCGAGGTCGCCCCCAACACCTTCGTCGTTTCAGATGCCGGCGACGGGGACAAGAACCATCCGCACTTCTATTGCAACGCCGCCGAGCTGCTGCGCCTGTTCGAAGACTTCGAGCTGCTCAGCCTCGCCGACAGAGAACACAGCCGCCCCGGTTCCTACCATTGGCATCTGGTGGCCGAGCGGCCCTAGAGCTGACCTAAGGCACGGGGCGTTCCGCGTAGGCAGCGGCGACGGCAGCCGCCAGACGCGCGTTGTTGCGCACCAGGGCGACGTTG
The DNA here is from genome assembly GCA_001657395.1 of Rhodospirillales bacterium BBD 1991-14. Lineage (GTDB taxonomy): Bacteria > Pseudomonadota > Alphaproteobacteria > Kiloniellales > Kiloniellaceae > Pelagibius. The sequence continues at coordinate 711,608 of LYSY01000003.1, forward strand.
GCATCGAGACTGGCGCCGTCCGTCAGCGCCTCCAACCGCTGCAGAAGGAAAGGCGTGACCGCCTTGCCCTGCACGCCCTGCGCCGCTGCTTCCTCCAACGCCTGGGTGATCTTCTCTTCCATGGTCGCGGCCGGGATCTCGTCGGCTGCCGGGATCGGGTTGGCCACGACCAGTCCGCCGCCGAGGCCGAGATCCCACTGCGCCGTCATCATCGCCGCGACGTCGGCAGCGGCATCGCAGCGCAGGGCTAGCGGCAAGCCGCTGTCGCGGCTATAGAAGGCCGGCAGGGTGTCGCAGCCGAAGCCGACGACCGGCACGCCGAGCGTTTCCAGAACCTCCAGAGTCTTCGGCAGGTCGAGAATCGCCTTGGCGCCGGCGCAGACCACCGCCACGGGGGTGCGCGACAGTTCCTGCAGGTCGGCGGAGACGTCGAAACTGCTCTCGGCGCCGCGGTGGACACCGCCGATGCCGCCGGTGGCGAAGACCCGGATCCCGGCAAGATCGGCTGCGATCATCGTTGCCGCGACGGTCGTGGAGCCGGCGCCGCCGCCGTTGAGTACCGCCGGCAGATCGGCCCGGCTGACCTTGGCGACCTCGGCCCGCTCCGCCAGTGCCTCCAGTGCCGCCTCGTCCAGCCCGACCCGAATTCGGCCCTCAAGAACCGCAATCGTGGCCGGCACGGCGCCGGCGGCACGGATGTCGTCCTCCACCGCCCGGGCCGTTTCCAGGTTGCGCGGAAAGGGCATGCCGTGGGTGATGATGGTGGATTCCAGTGCCACCACCGGCCGCCCCTCCGCCAAAGCCGAAGCGACCTCGGGAGAGATCTCGAGATACCGGGTTGGGTCGGGCCTGCCGTTGCGTTCTGTCATGACACCATCTGGTCCAGGGTTTCCGGGGTAAGACTCGCGTTTACGCTCTGCGTGCACTCGACCGTCAGGCGCGCCGCGGCGAGCGCCCGCCGCGCCGCGGCATCCAGGGAGCGGCCGCGCAGCCGCGCGTCGAGAAAGGCGGCTGCCAGAGCATCGCCCGCACCCGTCACGTCGCACAGCGGGCCGGGCAGGCTCTGAAGATGCAGGACCGCGTCCGGCGTCGCCGCCAGAAGCCCCTCGGCGCCCAGCGTCACAACAACCTCGCCGACGCCGCGGTCCAGCAGGGCGCGGGCCGCCGTTTCGGGGCCGCGGTCGCTCTCGTCTTGTCCAATCAGCGCAGCCGCCTCCGCCGCATTGACGAAGAGATGGTCGATCGCGGGCAGGATGCCGTCCGCCCGAGCCGCCTTGGCCGGCGAAACGGCGTTGACCGCGAGACGGCGCCCAGCGCTGCGCTGCCCGGCCAGGTAAGCCAGGCTCTCGGCCGGCAGGTTGCAGTCGGCAAAGATCGCCTCCGCCGTCCAGACTCCGGCCGGCAACGCAGCCAGGCGCTGCGGCGTGAGGTCGTCGTAGATGCGCATGTCGGCGACGGAGACCAGCATCTCGCCATCGGGCTGCAGCACGATCAGATGAAAGGCGGTCGGCCTGTCCGCAGCGATGCCGAGATGATCGAGCCGAAGCGGAAGCCGGCCCAGGGCCTCCAGGATCGCCGTTCCGTCACTGTCGGCGCCGACCCGGCTGACCAGCGTGACCGAGGCGTCCAGGCGGCAAAGGTTTTCCGCCACGTTGCGGGCGACCCCGCCGAAAGAGGTCGAGATCGAAACCGGGTTGGAGACGGCCAGCTGCACCGCGGCGGCCGCAGAAGCCTTGCGGTCCACATGGCAGCCACCGATACAGAGAACCTGCGGAGTTGGTGCGTTCAAGGCCGGAAACCCCGCTCAATCCGAAAGCGAAACCCTTCACCGGCGGCCGCCGCACAGCACCGCTGCGGTCGTGCTAGCGCTTCAGTTGATAAAGGCGGCCGGCAAAGAAAGAAAACGTTAACCATGTCGTCCTTATGCTTTGGCCCGGTAAGACGCGAACACCGCCAAAGACCGCAGTATCCCTGAGATCCAGGTACCCGCGCCGCGGCAGCCTGTCAGCGCCCCGCAACCGGGGATTTGGCCTCTCTGGACCCGAACGTTCTCCCAAAGGTTGCCCACCGACACCTACAGCGCCCACCCGGACCCGATGATCAGCCCCCTCGCCACCCAGCAGACCAGACCAGCCCCCGCCGGAGAGAGCGCGGAAGGGGCGCAAGACAGGGACTCGCTGCATATCCTTCCCCTATCGATCGTGCCGCTTGTCACGCCCGGGCTGAGGCGGGCGCGGCTGGTCAAGAACGCCAGACTGGAAGGCATGGTCGAACTCTTCGCCGGCACCCATACCGGCAGCGGACAGATCGCCCCGACCGATCTGCCCGGGATCTTCGAGTTCGACTCGCGGAACCAGAAAGACGTGCAACTTGTAAAGATCCTCAGCCAGCTTTCAAGCTATGACGTCTATAGCCTGAGGGTCGAAATGCGCCGCCTGGGCATCGAGATCGACGCCCACAGCCACCTGCGGCTCTCGGAACCGAAAGTGCGCGAACTGGCGCCCCACATGCGCGCCTTCACCCGCCCCCTGGTGGCCGCGGTCTACGGCGGCAGCCAACAGGCCAGCGAGAACATCCGCGATCTCTTCGCGCTGTTCATGGACCCGGACGCCGAGGTGGCGCGCCGCAATCTCAACCGCATGGCGGAGAAGCTGCATATTCCGGTCACCGCGATCCCGAAGTTCCTGGAGGACTACGGAGACGTATACCTTTCGCTTGCCTACTACCAATGGTGCCTGGACGAAAACATGGCCCGGGTATCCGACTTTCTGGCCAGCCTGGAAGACCTGAGGCGCGAAACCTCCGTGCGCCAGGACCGCCCGCTCCTGGAGATCCTGAAGGAGCTCGATGACAAGCTGCGCGGCATCATCTACGACGTCAGCAACATCCTGGAGATGTTCCGTCTGCGCACGGCCGACATGTGGGACGACATGTCCGGCGACTCCTTCCACGAGATGGAAGACATGGTTATCGGCTACCAGACGAAGGTCGGTGGCGCCCTCTGTGCGGTAACCGTAAAAATGGACGCCTGGACCCGGCGCTTTCCCAACCGCCGCAGCTGCGGCCCCAGCCGCCAGGTGGAGTTCATCCTCAGCGACCTTCGCCACGGCCTGCAGGGAATCCAGGACCTTCACTGTTGAATACGGCCACTGCTGAAGTCGGCCACCGCTGAAGACTGCTGTGCGCCGCTCCCCGGCCCCCGGGCGGCCAAGGGCCGAACTTCGCGATAGCCTGCCGCGGCGCGCCGGGTTATATCCGACAGTCGATGAACTATGAGTTGAACACCCCGCCTGACCGGAGCCGCGCCGGGCCCCGCAAAGGGTTCGGCTGGAGACGGGCCGCCGCGATGGCGCTTCTGCTTGTCTGCCCGGCCCTGTTCGGCGCGCCCCTGTTCGGCACGTCGGCGGCCGCCCAGGTCCTGCAAGAGCCGGAGGCGGTCGAGGAGACCCGGGACCGGGTGCTGGACGCCGGGCGCTATCAGACCGAACGCCCGACGCCGCCGGAGACGGAGCCGGCCCGCACGCCTATGACAATACCCGGGTGGCTGATCGAGGCGATCCTCTGGATCGTGGCCGCAATCGTGGCCGTCATGATCGCCGTTTTCCTCTACAACGCGCTGCAGAACCGCTCCGGCCTCAGGCTCAACCGCGACCGGCGCAGCGAAGACGCCGTGACGGTGGAAACGCCGGTGAGCGCGCGCCAAAAGGCGATCGACAGCCGAACTCTGGAGGAAGCGGACAAGCTGGCGGCAGAGGGGCGCTTCGCGGAAGCCATTCATTTGCTCCTTCTGGTCGCAATGGATCGCCTGCGCCGCGAGTTGGGTGGCCGGGTTCCACCCGCTCTGACCAGCCGGGAAGTCCTGAGGCTGGCGCCGGTCCCGGCCCCTGCGGCGGTCCCGCTGGAGCGCATGGTCTCGCTGTCGGAGATCAAGCATTTCGGCGGCCGGGATGCCGCGGCACCCGACTATGATCAGTGCCGGGCGGATTTTCTCCGCTTCAGCGGGCAGGCGCCGCAATGAACGAGGGCGTGGGGACGTTTTCGTTCCGGGCGGTGGCGATCCTGGTGATCGTCGGCATTCTCTCGTTCACGGCAGCGGCGCTCATCTCCGTGTTCTCCGACCCGCAGAGCGAAAACAGCTACGGCGCCAACGTCTATTCCCGCTCCGCCATCGGCCACAAGGCCTGGGCCGAAATTCTGCGGGGCTCCGATCTGCCGGTCGTCATCAGCCGCAAGGACTCTGCACTCAGGGCGGGCCGCGACAACCTCCTGGTGGTCGCCCAGCCGCACGACAGCGCAGAGGCGATCGAGGTGATGGAGGAAATGCCGGAAGCCTGGACCGTGCTGCTGGTCCTGCCCAAGTGGGAGGGCCTGCCGGACTTCCGCAGGCGGCAATGGCTTGCGGACATGCGCCTCATCGAGACCTCGGCGGTCGAGCGCATCCTGGAGCAGGTTCTGGACGAGGCGGTGGTGGTGCGCAGCGAAGATCCGCAGGACTGGCGCGGTTCCGACTGGGACATCATGCCCGAGATCGCCGACCCTCAACTGGTCCTCTCCGCCGCCCTGACCCCGGTCATCGAGGGCAAGGACGGTATCCTCCTGGGGGAGTTTTGGAGCGAAGGGACGACCTACTGGATCCTCTCGGATCCCGACGTGATCTCCAACAGCGGCATCGACGAGGGTGACAATGCCCTGCTGGCGGTCGCCCTGGCCCAGACTCTCACCCCCGCCGGCGGAACCGTGATCTTCGACGAGGCGATCCATGGCTTCACCTCGGCGCCGGACCTCTGGCGGGCGCTGCTGACCTTTCCGCTGAATCTCGCCGCCCTCCAGATGCTGGCCGCCGTCGCCATTCTGGTCTGGGCGGCCGCCGGACGCTTCGGCGCGCCGAGGCCGACAGCGCAGCGGCTCGAGGCGGGTAAGCGCGGCCTGATCGAGAATACGGCAAGCCTGTTCGAGTATGCCGGCGACCTGCCGGACATCCTGCGCCGCTACCACGACGCCTGCCTGCGCGATCTGAGCCGCCATATGAACATTCCGCGCGACCTGGACCCACCGGGGCGGAGCCGCTGGCTGGACAGGATCGGTGAAGCGCGCGGCACAAACCTGCGCTACAGCGAGGTCAACAGCGAGGCCGCCGCCTCGCAGCAGCAGTTGAACCCGCCGTTGCCACACTTTCTACGCGCCGCGCGGCGCCTTTACCGATGGAAACAGGAGATGATTCATGGACATCGCGCCGATTCAGACGGTTTGCGCTCAGATCCGCGAGCAGGTCCGCAAAACCGTGGTCGGCCAGGACGCCGCGCTTGACCTCATGATCGCCGCCCTTCTTTCCGAAGGGCATGTTCTGCTGGAAGGGGTGCCGGGCACGGCGAAAACCCTTCTGGCACAGTCCTTTTCCGCCGCCGTCTCACTGAGCTTCGGCCGTATCCAGTTCACCCCCGACCTGATGCCGGGCGACGTCCTGGGCACCAATATCTTCAACTTTCAGACCAGCGGCTTCGTCCTGACCAAGGGTCCGATCTTCACCCAGATCCTGCTGGCCGACGAGATCAACCGGACACCGCCGAAAACCCAGGCCGCGTTGCTGCAGGCCATGCACGAGCGTGCCGTCACCATCGATGGCGAGACCCATACCCTGGGCGACAACTTCATGGTCATCGCAACGCAGAACCCGATCGAACAGCAGGGCACCTATCCGCTGCCGGAAGCGCAGCTCGACCGCTTTCTCTTCAAGCACATTCTCGACTATCCGGCGCGCGACGAGGAACGCGCCATCGTGACCCGCCACGGACACCGCAGCGTGATGCCGGAGGTTGCCAGCTTCGGGCTGGAGCCGGTGGCGGACCCGGCGGCGCTTGCCGGTATGCGCGCGACCATTGCCGGGCTGCGGCTGTCGGACGACATCATCGACTACATCGTCGACATCGTCCGGGCGACCCGCGAGCACGAGTCGCTGGAGTTCGGGGCCTCCCCGCGTTCGGCCAACATGATCGCCACCGCATCGCGGGCCTATGCCGCGATGAACGGGCGCGACTACGTGATCCCCGATGACGTGAAGTTCATCGCCCTGCCGGCCCTGCGTCACCGCATCGTCCTGGCCCCCGGCGCGGAGATCGAGGGTCTGCAGGCGGACGTTCTGACCCGGCAGGTCCTGGACCAGGTGCCGGCGCCCAGATGATCCGCCCCACCTTCCGCGCCGTCGCAGTCTTTGCTGCGAGCATTCCGGTCGGCTTTGCCATCCTGCTGACGGACGAGACGCTTTGGCCCTTCACCATTGCGCTTCTGTTTCTCTGCGGCTTTGCGCTGCTGACCGACCTTCTGCTGATGCTCTCGCCGGCCCGGATGACGATCGATGCCAAGGCGCCGAAGGTTCTCTACATCGGCGAGGAGGATGTGCTGCTGGTTCGGATCGCGGCACGTTCTCAGCGTCGCACCGTTCTGGAAGCCGCCTGCGATCTCGGCGATCTTCTGGAACGCCCGCCGCGGCTGCGCGCCGCGCTGAACGCCGAGGGCGAGGCCCTGCTGCCCATCCCCTTGCGGCCGTTGCGCCGCGGCGTCGCCCAGGTCGAGCGGCTGTGGCTGCGCTGGCGCGGGCCCATGGGCCTGATGAGCCGCGTCCACATCGTCCCGGTCGGGGAGCCGATCTCCGTGACGGCCAACATCCGCGCCGTGCGTCAGACCGCAGTCACCTTTTCCGACCCCAACGCCATGCACGGGGTCAAGCCGCAGCGCCAGCAGGGTGAGGGCTCGGAGTTCGAAGCGCTGCGCGACTACGTTCCGGGGCTCGATCACCGCTCGATCGACTGGAAACACTCGGCCCGGCACCGCAGCCTTGTCTGCAAGGAGTATCACAGCGAGCGAAACCACCAGATCATCCTGGCTTTCGATACCGGCTATCTGATGAAGGAGCCGCTCCAGGGAATCACCAAGCTGGATCTGGCGGTCAACGCCGGGCTGCAGCTCGGCTACGTCTCCCTGCGCGCCGGCGATCGCATCGGGGTCTTCGGTTTCGATTCGCGCGTGCGGCTCTTCAGCCGCCCGAGCGGCGGCGTCGGCACCTTCTGGCGCCTTCAGAAGGCGGCCGCCGAGCTGGACTACAGCGACGACGAGACAAACTTCACCCTCGGCCTGTCCGAGCTTGCGGGCCGGCTGGACCGGCGCTCCCTGGTGGTGCTGCAGACCGAGTTCGTCGACACCATTACCGCAGAGCTGATGGTCGAGAACGTGCAACGCCTCGCGTCACGCCACCTGGTGCTCTTCGTCTGCCTGCAGGACCCCGGCCTGCTGGCCACCGTCGATGCGGAGCCCTTCACGGTGAATGCCATGTCGCAGTCGGTCATCGCCGACGAGTTTCTGCGGGAGCGGCGGCTGGTGATGGAGCGGCTGCGGCGCATGGGCGTGCTCTGCCTGGATGTGACCGCCGAGCAGATGGGGCCCGAGATCATCAACCGCTATCTCGAGATCAAGCGGCGGGAGCTGATCTGATGACAGCAGGGACCGCAGTCCTGCAGCAGCGCCTTCGGCAAGGAGGGATACCATGTCCGCTCCCCTGAAGAGCTACGAGTTCCGCCGCGAACGCGAGGCGAGCTGGCGCGAACTCGAGACGCTGATCGCCAAGGCCGAAAAGAGCGGTCTGAAGTCGCTGCCGGCTGAACAGCTCCTGCGGCTGCCCAGCCTTTACCGGGCCGCGCTCTCGTCGCTGTCGGTCGCCCGCAGTATCTCGCTCGACCAGAACGTGGTCGGTTACCTGGAGAGCCTCTGTGCGCGCGCCTATTTTCAGGTCTATGGCTCGCGTGCCAGCTTCTTCGAAGCGGTCGGCGGCTTCTTCTCGCACAGCTTCCCTGCCGCCGTGCGCGCCGCCTTCTGGCCCATCGTGATTGCCGGTTTCTGGATGGTGCTGGGGTCCGCTGTCGGGTTCTTCCTTGTGCAGGCCTCCGGCGAGTGGTTCTACAGCTTCGTTCCCGGTGATCTGGCCAGCGGCCGCACGCCGGCCAGCTCCACAGAAAGCCTGCAGGGCGCGCTCTACGACGGGGCGGACACGGCCGAGCGGCTGTACACCTTCGCGACCTACCTCTTCACCCACAACTCCCGCGTCGCCCTTATGGCCTTCGCCCTGGGGTTTGCGCTTGGCGTGCCGACTATCCTGCTGATGTTCTACAACGGCCTGATCCTTGGCGCCTTTCTGGCGCTCTATGACGACCGGGGGCTGGTGTGGGAACTGGCAGCCTGGCTGTCGGTGCACGGCACCACGGAGTTGCTGGCCATCATCCTCTGTGGCGGGGGCGGGCTGGTGCTGGCCCGCGCCATCGTCTTTCCGGACCAGCACAGCCGCCTGGACAGCCTGGCCCGGCGGGGCCGCGCCGCCGGCACCCTGGCGGTGGGCGCCGTGGTGATGCTGCTGGTCGCCGGCCTGCTGGAGGGCTTCGCCCGCCAACTGGTCACCGACGTCACGATGCGTTACGCGATCGGCGGCACCTTCCTGGTGTTCTGGATCACCTACTTCACGCTGGCCGGCCGCGGACGGCACGAGGGACGGCACGAGGGCGGTTATCATGGCGACGACTAGCACGGCACCGCCCGCCAGTTCCGGCGCCGCCCCGGATCCCAAGAACCCGGGTCCCAAGAAGAAGACGCCCAAGGGAAAGGCGCCCAATACGGCAGCCTCGCGCAGCGAACGGCGCATCGTCACGCCGGAAGGGGTGCCGCTGACCTTTCAGCTTGCCGAGCGCGGCGAGCGCGCTGCGGCGGTGCTGATCGACCTGGTGATCATGGCGGTCGCCATAACCCTTCTGGTGCTGGCGATCGTCTTCATCTTCAATGAGATCGGCATTACCGAGATCGCCGTTGCGGTGATCCTGCTGACGTTTTTCCTGATCAGGACCTTCTACTTCATCTACTTCGAACTGCGCTGGCAGGGTGCGACCCCGGGCAAGCGGGCGCTGGGCTTGCGCGTGATCGACCGCAAAGGCGGCTACCTGCGGCCGGACTCCGTCTTCGCCCGCAACATCATGCGCGAGGTCGAACTCTTCCTGCCTGCGCTTCTGCTGCTCGCGGGGCCGGGGGGCGGCAGTGCCGGCTGGGTCCACCTGCTGACGCTCGGCTGGCTGGGGGTCTTCGTCCTGCTGCCGTTCTTCAACAAGGACCGCCTCAGGGCCGGCGACATCGTCGCCGGAACCTGGGTCGTGTCAGCGCCGAAAAACGTTCTTCTGACCGATGTCGCCGCCAAGGCCGAGACCCAGGCCGGCAGCCGTGAGGCGGCCGACCCGGAGTTCGCCTTCAGCCGCAGCCAGCTGGAGATCTACGGCATTTACGAACTGCAGACCCTGGAAGAGGTGCTGCGCCAGAAGGGGCCGCAGACCGAGGAGACGCTGCGGGAGGTCACCAAACGCATTCAGCGCAAGATCGGCTGGACCGGCGTGGAGGAGCCGTCGCCGCGGCGTTTCCTCGAGGCCTTCTATGCTGCGCTGCGCGCGCACCTGGAATCGCGCATGCTGTTCGGCGAGCGGCGCGAGAGCCAGCATGACCGCAAGGCCCCGCCGGCGGGCGGCGGTGAAAGCTAGTCGAAGACGGACACCACCAGCCTGTCGAACAGGCCCTGGCCGACCCAGCACCTGGGGGGAGGCGCCGAGCAGGGCCCCGATTCCAAGCGACTCCCCCGGCACAGTGGCAGTCATTCCAGCCACCGGCCGGGACAGGTCGCCGGCAAAGCGCCCTGCCCGGCGTCCACTGCATCCCGGCTAGTCGAAGACGGCCGCGATTTGGTCGGTGCTCACCCCTTCCTTGGCAATCCGAAGGTCGTGGTAAAGCACCGCCGCCGCAACCGCGCCGACGGCCGTCGTAAGGGCCGAAACGATGTAGTTCGCAATGACGCCAAAGGTCACCCCAAGACCGATTGCGGCAAGGATGTTCGTGACGAAGGAGACCACAAAGCCAATGACCGCAAAGATGACAACGAGCACCACCAAAACGCCGAGAACCCGCCAGCGATTCCCCTTCGTCAGCTCTATGCTTCTTCTGAAGCTGTTGACGATACCCGGTCGCTCGACGACGTAGGCAGGGATGGTCACAGAAAGAACGACGATCAGGAAGATGCCGGGAACGATCAAAAGCACGAAGCCAATGAGCGTGGCCACAACGGTTGCAACGGCAATGACGACGAGCGGGAGAAGCGACGCCAGCCCCCGGGAGACAATCAGTCCCATACTGGCTGGCTGACCGCGCATTTGCGCCACCGTCCCATAGACCAAGGTTCCCATCAGCAAGTAGTAGAGAACCAGGTAGAGGCCGATGTAGATGAGAATCTGTACACCGCCAATGCCAACGCCCACAGGACTTAACAGGGCAAAATTGAAAAACAGGTTCGGCAGAAGAAGAATAAGCGCCAGGACTCCGAAGGGTACAAGATTGGCGAAGAAGATGGCGAAGCTGCGCTTCACCACGGCGCCAATAGAAATGGCGAGGGCGGGATCGCCGCCACCGGCGGCTGTCGAATCACTCATGAAATGAATCCCCCAAAAGACGTTGGTTGCTTTCAGATCACCAGCGGATTGCCTGCTTGTCCCCCCGGAACCCGCGCGCGAGACCGCCTCGGCGGCCGCATCAATTATAGCGGGAGTGCAATCTCGGGTCGATCCCTCGGCGGCTGATCGACCGGGCACCATTAAGAGGTGCCGGGCCCAGCCGACTCACCCGTCGAGCGACCCGGCGATGGCGGCGGCAAAGGCCCGGGTCCCGAGCGCTCCGCCAAGATCGGCAGTGCGGGTCTCGGGCCGCGCCAGGGTCTGGTCCACCACCCGGTCGATGGCCGCCGCCGCCTCGCCGAAGGCCGGCAGCCCGTGCCGGCGCGCCAGCCAGTCGAGCAGCATGGCGGCGGAGAGGATGAGCGAGGTGGGGTTGGCCCGGTCCTGCCCGGCGATGTCAGGCGCCGAGCCATGCTGGGCCTGGGCACAGCAGAGATCGTCGCCGGCGTTGACCGAGCCGGCAAGGCCGAGACCGCCGGAGAGCTCCGAGGCCAGGTCGGAGAGAATGTCGCCGTGGAAGTTGGTGGCGCAGACCACATCGAAGCGCTGCGGTTCGCGCACCAGCAGCGCGGCCATGGCATCGACGATGACCTCGTCAAGCTCGATTGAGGGAAAGTCTGTGGCGACCGCTCTTACCGCCTCCAGGAAGAGCCCATCGGTGAGGCGAAAGGTGTTGGCCTTGTGGATCGCGGTCACCTTGCCGCGCCGCTTGGCAGCCAGTTCGAAGGACCGGCGGGCAATGCGCTCGGAGGCGCGGCGGGTGACCTTGCGCAGCGAAAGGGCGATGTCCGGATCGGGCATGAACTCGCCGTTGCCGGCATACATGTTGCGGTCGGGATAGAAGCCCTCGGTCGCCTCGCGCATGATCACGAGGTCGAAGTCGCCGGCTTTGTTGGGCAGGCCGGGCCGGGTGCGCGCCGGGCGCACGTTGGCGTAGAGATCGAGCTGGACCCGCACCACACCGGAGATATTGACGCCGCCCTCCGCCGCCGGGGGATAGTCGAGATGGGAGATGGGGCCAAGCAGGATGCCGTCACTGGCGCGGGCCCGCTCGAGAACGCCCTCCGGCAGGGTGGTGCCATGACGGGCCAGGGCTTTGAGGCCGATCTCCGCCTCCTCGAAAACCAGCCCCAACCCGAAGCATCGGTCGGCAGCCTCCAGCACCGTCAGAGTCGCCCGGGTGATCTCCTCGCCGATCCCATCGCCCGGCATAACCAGAATCTTCACCGCCGCTCCCTCTCCCCTGGTTTGTCCCCTGTCTTGCGATCGGCCCGCACTATAGGAGGCGGCGAGCGGCAGCCCTAGTTGAAAACCTCCGCGCTGGCACGCGGGTTCGGCCCTTCTTTCAACGCAACCAGAGTTTCGTGAATGACGGCGATCAGTGGCAGGAAGTAGACGGCAAACAGGGCACCGCCGACCAGGCGCCAATGCGGCGCAATGTCGAGACTTCTCAAGTCGAACGCAGATCTAAGGATGAAAACCGTCACAAAAACGGCACCGAAGATCGGCAGGAAACTGAGCGCGAAGACCGCGACGATGCGCCAGCGCGATCCCTTGCTCAGCTCAGCGCTGTACTCGATGCAGTCTGCCATCCCGTAGTTCTCGACAGCCGCGCAGGGAATCACGACGCAGAAAACAACGCACAGGAAAAGCGCGAAAAGCCCGAGCGGGAGGGCGGCATAGGGGATGACAGCGCTCAGGTAGTTGGCGGTAGCCAAAACAAGGGCGCAAATCAGGCTGACGCCCAGCACCGTCGGCAGGTGCCGCAGCACGCCGCCCAGCGCTGAAAACACCGCCCAGGCCGCGCCGCGCCGGTCACCGGCCAGGGTCTGCACGACCACCGCCAGGGCAATCCCGAAAAGAAAAGTCTCGGCCAGCGGGACGGCGAACTCCGTCTCCCATTCCGGGCGTCGCAGGAGGAAGCTGCGCATGCCCTCCGGAAAGGTCTGCCCCTGGGGCCAGACCTCCTGCAACCGCGGGCCGAGATCTTCCCGCGGCAGGAAGCTGTGCAGGTACTTCGGCAGTCCCGGCAAAAGGCCTAACACGAAGAAAGCTACGACATGACGCAGGCCAAAGCCGAGCGCCCCGACGATCGAATTCGAGATTTCGAGCCGCCTCATTCCTTGGCTGCTTCCGCCCCTCTGTCCATGAGCCATGCTGCGTGTTCCCGCCCGGTCCGGGACCAATCAACCGGAAAATGAAAAATCAGCGCAATGGAACAACATAAGCGCTATCGATACAAGAACGAATTAGCAACATCTATGGCTTTCAGAGCTGGGCAAGTGCTCCAAAGCGCCTAGTCGAAAACCGCCGCGGTCTCCGCAAGCGCGACACCGCCGTCCGGTTCGGCCAGGGCGTTGTGGATCGCTACCGGAGTGGCATAGAGGAAGACATTCAGCGCGGCCATCCCCAGGAAAGCCCACTCCGCGGTCAATTGGCCGGTCCGGGCGTCGGGCTGCAGGATCACGAGCGCCAGAAAGCTCACGACGACCAGGGGAATCGAGACCAAGACATAGAGCATCAGGATGCGCAGGCGCGATCCGGCCGTCAGCTCCGCGCTTTCCGCAAAGCATTCCAGGATGCCGGAGTCGCTGACGGCGGCGCAGGGCAGCAACACGGCGAAGACCAGCGCCAGAACGGCAATCAGCAGCGCAGGCACGATGATCGCGAGCGGCGCCAGGGCAAGTGCGAGATCGAACATCACCGAAAGCAGCATGGAGACCAGAGCCACGCAGCCGCCGACGCCGAGGATCATGGGCAGGTGCTCGAAAACGTCCCGAAAAGCCGGGATCACCGTCCAGCGCCCGCCGCCCTGATCGCGGATCAGCGTCCAGACCATCACCGCCGTCACCAGTCCGGCGAGGAGCACCTCCACCGCGGTCAGAAGATCGTCGCCCCAGGTTGCCGGGGTCACGAGCTGATCTTCGAGGCTCCGGCCGGAGAGGGCGCCATAGAGATAGCGCGGAACGCTGGTCAGCAGACACAGCAGGTAGAAGGCCGGGAAGTGCCGCAGGCCGAAGATGAAGGTCGTGGCCAGCGTCCCGAAGACGGCAAGTTTCATTGCGGCTTCTCCTTCCCCACGCCGGCGCCGGGAGGGTCTGCCGCAACGGACCCGCCCTCCGGCTCAGCCGAATGGAGCCGGAGTCTGCGCCCGGAGGCGTTAACAAACCGCAATCAACGGTAGATAAAACTTTCCCAGAATTCTCTTTTACTGACGCCTCAGACCGCCTGGCTGTGGCGCTGGGTGCCGCCGGCCTTGGCGGCGCCGAGATAGGCATCGAAGCAGGCGGCGATGAGGCGCACGACCCGCCGGCCCTCGGCGCTGACCTCTACGCAGGCGCCCTCGACCCTGGCAAGGCCCTCGGCGGCCAGGGGCCGCAGGCGCGCCAGATCCTCCGAGAAATCGAAACCCGGCAGACCGTGGAGGGCGGCCTGGCGCTCCAGATCGACGGTGAAATCGCACATCAGCGCCTGGATGATGTCGCGGCGCAGGCGGTCTTCCGGCGAAAGGGCGACGCCGCGGACCACCGGCAGGCGCCCGGCCCGCAAGGCCTTGGCGTAGGCGACGAGATCCTTTTCGTTCTGGGCGTAACCCCGCGGCAGGGTGCCGATGGAAGAAGCGCCGAGCCCCAGCAGCACCTCGGCCTGATCGGTCGTGTAGCCCTGGAAGTTGCGGCGCAGTTCGCCCTCGCCGGCGGCCCGGAACAGCGGGTCGCCCGGCAGGGCGAAGTGGTCGAGGCCGACGGCGCGGTAGCCGCGCAGCAGCAGCACCCGCTCGGCCATATCCGCCTGAGCCAGCCGCTCTTCAACACCCGGCAGGGCCGCCGTGTCGATCATGCGCTGATGCTTCTTCATCCAGGGCACATGGGCGTAACCGAAGACCGAGACCCGGTCGGGCCGGATGTCGGCAGTCAGGGAGGCCGTCTGCTTCACGTCGTTCAGCCCCTGATACGGCAGGCCGTACATGAGATCGACGTTGAGCGCCTCGATCCCGGCCGCGCGCAGCCGGCGCGCCGCATCCACGGTGGTCTGGAAGGACTGCTCCCGGTTGATGGCCTCCTGGACGTGCGGGTTGAAGTCCTGCACGCCGAGGCTTGCCCGGTTGATCCCCGCCGCGGCCAGCGCCGCGGCCTTCTCGGCGGTGAGGTGGCGCGGGTCGATCTCGATGGCCAGTTCCGCCCCCGGCTGGAAATCGAAGACCTGCTTCAGGTGGTCCATCACCGCCGCGAAGTCTTCAGCCGAGAGGATGGAGGGTGTGCCACCGCCCCAGTGCAGCGCCGTCACCGGGCGGCGCGGTGTTCCCTTTTGGCCCAGGGCGCTGGCCAGCAGCCCGATCTCCTGCTGCAGCAGATCGACGTAGGCGGCCACGCGCTTGTAGTCGTTGGCGACCCCCGTATGGCAGCCGCAATACCAGCAGAGCTGATGGCAGAAGGGCACATGGAGATAGAGCGACAGCGGCGCCTCCGGCGGCAGGGCCGCCAGCCAGCGCCGGTAGGCCGCGCCGTCGACGGCCTCGCTGAAGTGCGGAGCCGTGGGATAGCTGGTGTAGCGCGGGGCCTGGGCCTCGGCCAGGCGGGTCGGAATGCTGGTCATTGCGGCACACTAGGGCCCCAGAAGGCCCGCGCCATTGACCTCGATCAAGACCAGCCGGCGAAGGGCAGTTCCGGCCGGGAGCCGAGACGGCGCCAAGCGTCCCATTCGTCGAGGCTACGCTTCGCTCCGCACCTCAGGATGAGGCCGGAATCCCTTGCCTGCTCACCGCCTCATGCTGAGGAGGGCCGGCAGGCCCGTCTCGAAACATGGGACGCCGGAGGTTCCAGGATCCCCGCTACGATCAGGCCGCCGAGGCGGTGGCGGCCCGCCGGTCCTCGCGGACCATGTCGGCGGCCTTCTCGGCGATCATAATGGTGGGGGAGTTGGTGTTGCCCGAGGTGATCGTCGGCATGACCGAGGCGTCTGCGATCCTGAGGCCCTGGAGGCCCCGGACCCTCAGCCTGGCATCGACGACGGCCCGGTCGTCACCGCCCATCCGGCAGGTCCCGACGGGGTGGAAGATGGTGGTGCCGATGTCCCCGGCGGCGCGCGCCAGGTCCTCGTCGCCCTCGATCTCCGGCCCGGGCATGTATTCGCGCGGGCGAAAACGCTCCAGTGCCGGGGCCGCACAGATGCGCCGGGTCAGGCGGATGGCCGCCGCCGCTACGGCGCGGTCGCCCGGTGCGGTCAGGTAGTTCGGCTTAATGACCGGCGCCGCGCGGTAGTCATCGCTGCGGATGTGGATGCTGCCGCGGCTTTCGGGGCGCAGGTTGCAGACCGAGGCGGTGAAGGCCGGAAAGTCGTGCAGCGGCTCGCCGAACTTGTCGAGGCTGAGCGGCTGGACGTGGTACTGCAGATCCGGCGTCTCCCGCGCCGCATCGGACCTGACGAAAGCCCCCAACTGACTGGGCGCCATGGCGAGCGGCCCGCGGCGGAACAGCATGTATTCGACGCCCATCAGCGCCTTGCCGAAGAGGCTGCCGGCGCGCTGGTTCAGGGTGACGGTGTTCTCGACCTGGAAGATCATGCGCATCTGCAAATGGTCCTGCAGGTTCTCGCCGACATCCGGCATGTCGTGGGCAACCGCGATACCCTGGGCCTGCAGCAGCGCGCCCTGGCCGATGCCCGAAAGCTCCAGGAGCTGCGGCGAGCCGACGGCGCCGGCGGCCAGGATCACCTCACCGCGGGCGGTGGCGCGCCGCGGCTGCCCGGCCTGGTCGAAGTCGATGCCGGTGACCTGACGGCCCTCCAGCACCAGCCGCTCGGCCTGGGCGTGGGTCAGGATCGTGAGATTCGGACGGCCGGCGACCGGATGCAGAAAGGCCTTGGCGGTGTTCCAGCGCACGCCCTTCTTCTGGTTGACCTGGAAGTAGCCGCAGCCCTCGTTGTCCCCGCGGTTGAAGTCCTCGGTCGGTGGGATGCCGGACTGCGCCGCCGCCGCGCGAAAGGCGTCCAGGATCTCCCAGGAGAGGCGTTGCTCCTCCACCCGCCATTCCCCTTCGCCGCCATGGTGGTCGTCGCCGCCCTGAAAGTGATCCTCGGAGCGCTTGAAGTAGGGCAGCACCTCGTCCCAGGACCAGCCGACATTGCCGGCCTGGCGCCAGGTGTCGTAGTCGCGCGCCTGGCCGCGCATGTAGATCATGCCGTTGATCGACGAGCATCCACCCAGCACGCGCCCGCGCGGATAGGCCAGCGCGCGCCCGTTCAGCCCCGCCTCCGCCTCGGTCTTGAAACACCAGTCCGTGCGCGGCGTGTTCATGGTGTAGAGATAGCCGACGGGAATGTGGATCCAGTGCCAGGAGTCCTTGCCGCCGGCCTCCAGCAGCAGCACCGAGACGTCGGGATCGGCCGAGAGCCGGTTGGCCAGGCAGCAGCCGGCCGAACCCGCCCCGACGATCACATAGTCAAAGGTTCCGGCGTCCTGCCGCCCCGTCTCCACCGCCATAAGCCAGCCCTGCCCCTGTGAAGTCTCTTAACTGTTGCGGCGGGACTATAGCACCGCGGAACGGGCCCCCGTCAGCCCCCCTCGCCTGCGGTTTCCCGGCGGCGGGCCAGGGCGGCGGTGATCTTGGGGCCGATCATCGGCACGAAGAGCACCAGGGCGGCGATGATAAGGATGGAGAGGGTCAGGCCGCGCTCCCAGAGGAAGGACCAGCTGTCGTTGTAGATGGACAGCGCCCGGCGCAGGTTCTCCTCCATCATCCCGCCCAGAATGAAGCCCAGCAGCATCGGTGCCATGGGAAAGTCGAGCAGCCGCAGCGCCACCGCCACCACGGCGAAGAGCACCATCAGGTGGATGTCGAAGGTGTTGAAGGAGACGAAGTAGACGCCGATGAGCGAGAAGAACACGATCATCGGCAGCAGCACCGTCGAGGGCACGGCCAGGACCCGGGCGATGTAGGGAATCAGCGGCAGGTTCAGCACCAGCAGGATCACGTTGCCGATGTACATCGAGATGATGACCGACCAGAAGACCTCCGGATTGCGCTCGAAGAGCTGCGGGCCCGGCTGAATGCCGTAGGAGATCAGCGCCCCCAGCATAATGGCCGTGGTGCCGGAGCCCGGGATGCCGAGGGTCAGCAGCGGCACGAAGGAGCCGGAGCAGGCCGCGTTGTTCGCCGTCTCCGGCGCCGAAAGCCCGCGCACGGAGCCCTTGCCGAAGAGCGCGCCCTTCTTGGGCCCGGCGAGGCGCTGCTCGATGCCGTAGGCGAGGAAGGAGGCAATGGTGGCACCGGCCCCCGGCAGCACGCCGACGAAAAAGCCGAGCACGGAGGAACGGCCGATCACCGGCGCCATTTCCTTGATCTCGGATTTCTCCACCTTCATGGAGCCGAGGTTCTTCTGGGCCTCCATCTCCCGCAGGCGGTCGGCGTCCGACTTGGGCCGGATGATGCCCATCAGAGCCTCGGAGAGGGCGAAGGTCGCCATCGCCAGGAGCAGGAAGGAGATGCCGTCGGTCAGATCGATCATACCGAAGGTAAAGCGCGGCAGACCCAAGGCCGGATCGCTGCCCACCGTCGCCAGCATCAGGCCGACCACGGTCATCAGGAGGGCTTTGATGACGTTGCCCTTGCCGGCAAAGGCAGCGACTGCCGTCAGCCCGAGCACCATCAGGGCGAAGTAATCGGTCGACTGAAAGGCGCGTGACACCACCGCCAGCGACGGGGCGGCGATGAGCAGCAGGACGGCGGCGATGGTGCCGCCGGAGAAGGAGGAATAGGCGGCGATGGCCAGCGCCTTGCCGGCCATGCCCTGGCGCGCCAGGGGATAGCCGTCGAAGGCCGTGGCGACCGTGCCGGCGACGCCCGGCGCGTTGATCAGGATCGAGGAGGTCGAGCCGCCGAAGATGGCGCCGTAGTAGACCCCGGCCATCAGGATCAGCCCGGTGGCAGGATCGAAGCCGTAGGTGATGGGGATCATCAGCGCGATGGCCGAGATCGGCCCCAGCCCCGGCAGCATGCCGATGAAGGTGCCGACGAAGCAGCCGACCGCCACCATCAGCAGGTTGATGGGCGAAGCGGCGGTGGTCAGGCCGGACCAGATGCCTTCGAGCATGGCCTTACTCCCCCAGGAACTCGGGCCAGGGCTCGATGAAGACCCCCAGCACCTGGGTCATCAGGGCCCAGAACAGAATGACCAGCGGCACCGAGGCCACCAGGATGACCCAGAGCCGGCGCTCGCCCAGCACCACGATGCTGCCGATCAGAAAGAGGCTCGCGGAAATGAGAAAACCGACCGGCCGGACGGTGAAGCCATAGGCGATCATCAGCAGGCAGATCAGCGCGGCGCGGCGCCACTGAAACCCCGTGAGGACCAGCTTCTCGTTGCTGGACGGGCGCAGCAGCGCCAGCAGCGAAAGGCCGACGCCGAGGGCGGCCAGGATCTCGGGAATCGTGCGCCCTGTCATGGCGGACGAGGCCTGAAACGCCAGAATCTTGATGTCGTCGATTTGCAGCCAGTAGAAGAGGCTGAAGACGAGCATCAGCAGAGCGCCGATGCGGTCGCGGGTCAACATGTCCAGATCCCCCTAAACCGGCTCATGCGCCGGAGAACGGTGCCGGGCAGCCCCGGCCTGCGGCAAGGACGAAAGGGGGAGCCGGGGTCGGGGGCTCCCCCTTCTCGGATACTTCCGGAACGCCCCTCGGGCGCTTACAGGAAGCCCAGTTCCTTCATCAGATCGCCGATCTGCTTTTCCTGGGTTTCCAGGAAGCCGACGAACTCTGCATCGGGATTGTAGATGTTGACCCAGCCGTTGCGGGCACGGACGGTCTCCCACTCCGGCGTGTCGTACATCTTCTTCAGCGCATCGACGTAAGCCGCCTTCTTTTCCTCCGAGAGTCCGGGGGCGGCGAAGAAGCCGCGCCAGTTCACGAACTGGGTACCCTTGGAGCCGGCTTCGTCGCAGGTCGGTACGTCGGGAGCCGCATCCAGGCGGTCCATCGCGGTCACGCAGAGGATGCGCACCTCGCCCTGCTTGGCCAGTTCGATGGCCTCGCCGAAGCCGGTGGACAGCGCCTTAATCTCGCCGGAGAGCAGGCCCGCCATGGCCTTGCCGCCGGCATCGTAGGGAATGTACTTGACCGCGGTCGGCTCGGCGCCGGTGCCCTTCATGACCAGGGCGGCGACCAGGTGGTCCATGCCGCCGGCCACCGAACCGCCGCCGATAGCGACGTTCGTGGGATCGGCATTATAGGCCGCAACGAGGCCGGAGAAGTCCTGGATCGAAGAGTCCTTGTTCACCACCATCGCCGCGTAGTCGCCGATTGTGGAGGCGATGGGCGTCAGATCGCGGAAGGACTGCGGGAACACGCCCTGAAGCGAGCGGATGACGATCGGCGTGGAATTCACCATCAGGGTGCCTTCCTGCTTTTCCGCCGTCTCGATCAGGTGGGCGATGGCCTTGCCGCCACCGCCGCCGGACATGTTCTCATAAGATGCCGAGCCGACCAGCCCGGCCTTGGTCAGGGCCTCGCCGGTACCACGCGCGGTGCCGTCCCAGCCGCCGCCGGCGCCGCCGGGGATCAGAAAGTGCAGCTTGTCGATTTCTTGTGCCTGGGCCGAAGCCAGCCCAAGAGATGCGGCCAGAGCAGCACCGGCCGCCGCCGCAAAGGCGCGGCGGGTCATGGGAAACTTTCGCATTCTTTCCTCCCAATGCATTATTGACGGGTTGATTGCCCGCCTTACCCAAAGAGGACCATAGCGCGGGAACCTGACGCCAACCTGTCGCGATCCTGCCAGGCAAATACGCCTAATCGGCCAGGAGATCGGCCAAGGCATAGACCTGGGGCGCGGCGGCAAAAAGAACGAAGGAGCCCGCTTTTGAGGCTGCTCTTGGTGGAGGATAACGAGGACCTGGGCGACGCCCTGGACCGCCATTTCCGCGGCGGCCGCCATGCGGTCGACTGGGCCCGCAGCGCCCCGGAGGCCGAAGACTACCTGCGCGCCGAGGCCGGCGGCTACGACCTGGTGATCCTGGACATCATGCTGCCCGGCGGCGACGGCCGCGAGATCCTGCAGCAGATCCGCGCCCGTGAGGATGACCTGCCGGTGCTGATCCTGACCGCACGATCCCAGGTCACCGACCGGGTTCATCTGCTCGATCTCGGGGCCGACGACTACATGACCAAGCCCTTCGATGTGGCCGAACTGGACGCGCGCTGCCGCGCCGTGGTCCGCCGCCGCCACGGGCAGTCTCAGAGCCTGGTTCAGGTCGGCGCCCTGGAACTGGACGCCGCCGCCTCGCGGGTGACCGCCGGCGGTCAGCCGCTGGACCTGCGCAGCCGCGAACTGCGTCTGCTGGAGGTGCTGATCGCCCAGCCCGGCCAGGTCTTCAGCAAGAGCCAGCTGATGGACAAGCTCTTCGGTCTGGCCGACGACGCCAGCGAGAACGCGATCGAGGTCTACATCGGGCGCCTGCGCAAAAAGATCCAGGACAGCGGCGTGGTCATCGAGACGGTGCGCGGCCTCGGCTACCGCCTGCGCGAGTCCGCGCAAGGAGAGGCCCGCGAGACGACGCAGAGGCCGCAGCCGTGACCTCGATCGGCTCGCCTTCCCCATCAAAGCCGGTCTCATCAAAGCTGGCCGGAGCAGGCGCCACCTGGTCGCTGCGCCGCCGCCTGCTGGGCCAGCTGCTGCTGGTGTTCTCAGGCCTGGCTGTCCTGCTTTACCTCTCAGTCCAGGCGGTCGCAGGGCGGGCGGCGGACGCGACACAGGACAACATCCTGGGCGCCTCGGCCATTGCCATCGCCGAGCAGGTGCGTGTTGCCGAGGGAGAGATCATCGTCGACCTGCCCTACGCGGCGCTGGAGATGCTGGGCCTGGCGGGCGAAGACCGGGTCTTCTACCGCATCGCCGACGGCCGCGGGCAGGTCATCACCGGTTATGACGACCTTCCCGGCGGCACAGCGCTGCCGCTCAGCGAAGAGGCTCCGGTCTTCTTCACGCAGCAGTATCGCGGCGATACGGTACGGACTGCGACGGCGCGCCGTTCGATCCTCACCGGCAGCGGGCGCGAGACCGTGCTGATCACCGTCGCCCAGACCCGCGAAGCCCACGGCGCGCTGACCACCAGCATCGCGCTCTCGGCCGCGGCGGTGGGCGGCGGCTTCCTGGCCCTGGCGGGCCTGCTGGCCTGGATCGCCATCGCCCGGGCCCTGAAACCGGTGCAGGAGATCGAGCGCGCCATCGCCGCCCGGGCCTCCGACGACTTCTCGCCGCTCGAAACCGCCGCCCCGCGCGAGATCCTGCCGCTGGTCGATGCCATCAACGCCTTCGTCGAGCGCCTGCGCCTGACCCTTGATACAAGCCAGCAGTTCATCGCCGAGGCGGCGCACCGCATCCGCACGCCTCTGGCCGCCCTGAAGGCCCAGGCCGAGGTCAGCCTGAAGGCGGGCGCGGGGGCGGCCAGCGACGAAAGCCTGCGCCGCATGGTCCGCGCCGCCGACGAGACCTCGCAGTTGACCACCCAGTTGCTGACCCAGGCCATGGTGGCCTACCGGGCCGAGCGGGTGCAGCGCCAGAACCTGTCCCTGGCGGCGCTGGCCCGCACCGCCGCCCGCGACCTGGAGGTGGCCGCCGAGATGCGCGGCATCGATTTCCGCATGGACCTTGACGACGGCGCCCGGATCGAAGGCGACGAGATCGCCCTGCTGGAAGCGATCCGCAACCTCCTGGACAACGCCATCAAGTACGGGCCACCGGACGACTTCGTGGAAGTCACCGTCGTGGCCGGCCCGGCGCCGGAGATCTGCATTGCCGACCATGGGCCCGGCGTGCCGCGCAGGGACCGCGACCTGGTCTTCGAGCGCTTCCGCCGCGGCAGCGTCGGGGCGGAGACCCTGGGCTCCGGGCTCGGACTTTCCATCGTGCGCCAGGTGATGCGCGCGCACCGCGGCCGGGTGCGGCTGGAGGAGAACGCCCCGCAGGGCCTGAAAGCGCGCCTGGTCTTCCCGCCGGCCCGATCCCGCAACCCTTCCACAGAAGGCAGGCTTTGATGCGCTGTGCGGTTCTCATGGTGCTCCTCGTGCTCCTCGCCATTCCGCAAGCAGCACAGGCGATCGAGATCGAGCAGGTCCGCATCTATCCGGCCCTCCGGGAAGACACGCCGCGCAGCCTGCTGCATGTCGTCGGCACCACCGATGCCGATGCCATGGACGGACTGGTGCTCGCCTTTCGTACCCAGCAGCCGGACATCGCCATCGTCTACCACCAGGCCACCAGCGTCGACGTCTATCAGGCCGTGACCGAGGCCGAAACCGCTGACGGTGAGCCCTACGACCTTGCCATCTCCTCCGCCATGGACCTGCAGATCAAGCTGGTGAACGATGGCCATGCCCGGCTGCACCGCTCCGCCGCCACCGCCCGGCTGCCGCGCTGGGCGAGTTGGCGCGAGCGCATCTTCGGCTTCACCAGGGAGCCGGCGGTGATCGCCTATGACAGCCGCGCCTTCAGCGCCGCCCCGCCGCAGTCGCGCTTCGAGCTCCTCAGCCTCCTGCGCAGCGAAGAACGGCGCTTCGCCGGACGCATCGCCACCTACGACCCGAAAGTCAGCGGGCTCGGCTATCTCTTCGCCACCCAGGACAGTCTGCAATCGGAGACCTACTGGCGGCTTATGGAGGTCTTCGGCAACCTCTCCGCCCGGCTGTCCTGCTGCTCGGGCGAAATGTTGGACCTGCTGGAGGCCGGCGAGATCACGGTCGCCTACAACGTCCTGGGCTCCTACGCCCAGGCGCGACGCGACGCCGGGGCGCCGATCGCCATTGTCTATCCGGAGGACTACACCCTCCTGATGGTGCGCACGGCCCTCATTCCCACCACCAGCGATAACCCCGGCGACGCCGGCAGCTTCATCGACTTCCTCGTCTCGCCGGAGGGCCAGCGGGTCATTGCCGGCGAGGTCAGCCTGGCCCCGGCCCTGCCGGAGGGCGACGACGGCGCGCTGATTCCGGTGCGCCTCGGCCCCGGCCTGCTGGTCTTCCTCGACGGCATGAAGCGGCGCGCCTTTCTCTCGGAGTGGGAAAGCGCGGTGACGGAGCGGCGGTGAGCGAAGAGTCCCATGATCTCGAGTTGGAGCCCTTGATGCCTTCTCCCTTGTCCCCCGTTACCCGACGCCGCGCCCTCCTTGGCGGCCTTGCCCTCTCGGCCATCGGGATTGGCGCGCCTCTGTCCCGGAGCTTCGCGGCGGCGCCGCGCAGCCTGACCGCCGGTCCCGGCGAGGCGCTGCTCCTGGAAAAGGGGCAGCCGAAAACGCGGATCTGGCTTTATGACGGCACATCACCCGGCCCGATCCTGCGCGCCCGCCAGGGCGAGGAGGTCTTCGTCCGGCTGAAGAACGACCTGCCGCAGCCGACCACGGTCCACTGGCATGGCATCCGCATCGACAATGCCATGGACGGCGTCGCCGGACTGACCCAGGACCCGGTGCCGCAGGGAGAGACCTTCGACTACCGCTTCACCGTGCCCGATGCGGGCACCTTCTGGTACCACCCCCACAACCGCTCCTGGGAGCAGGTGGCCCGCGGCCTCTATGGCCTGCTGATCGTCGAGGAGGCGCAAGGCGGAGCTCAGCACGACAGGGATATCGCCATCGTCGCCGACGACTGGCGGCTGGGCGAGGACGGGCAGCTCGACGAGGCCTCCTTCGGCCACATGCGCGACTGGAGCCATGCCGGACGCCTCGGCAACACCCTCACGCTCAACGGCCAGGACCGGCTCGACATTCCGGTCAATCACAACGAATACCTACGCTTACGCCTCTGCAACACCTGCAACGCCCGCATCCTGGAGCTGCGGATCGAACACCCCGGTATCCGGCTCGTCGCCGAGGACGGACAACCGGTGCCGCCCCGCGACCTCATCGACGGCTACATTCGCCTGGCCCCGGGTGAGCGCGCCGATCTCTTCATGCACATGGGCCTTGATCCGGGCAGCACGGCGGCCATCACCGAAGTCAGCGGCGATCAGCGCCTGGAGGCGGGACGCTTCGTCTATCATCCGACGAACCGCCTGGCCTATCGCGCGCCGCCCGTTCTCGGCCTGCCCGCCAATCCGCTCCCGTCCAGGCTCGACCTCGGCTCGGCTCTGGCCGTCGATCTGCTGATGGAGGGCGGTGCCATGGGCACCCTCGCCGAAGCCGTCCACAAAGGCGAGACGAAAGGCATCCGCGAACTGGTGCGACAGGGCCTGGTCTGGTCCTTCAACGGTACCGCCGGCATGGCGGAGGCGCCGCTCTTCGCCGCTGCGCTGGGCCGCACCGTCACGGTCGACCTGCGCAACGACACCCGCTGGCCCCATGCCATGCATTTCCACGGCCACCACGTGAAGGTGCTGGAGCGCAACGGCCAACCGAGCGGATCAGATGCCTGGAAGGACACGGTTCTGGTCGACCCCCTGGAATCCGCCAAGGTCGCCTTCGTCGCTGACAATCCCGGCAAGTGGATGCTCCACTGCCACATGCTGGAGCACCAGGCCGCCGGCATGGCGACCTGGTTCACTGTGGGGATCTAGCGCGTTTTCGACTGACGTCGAATTCGGTTCCAGCCCGCTCCCCTCCCGGCCACCCATAGGATACTGGCCCCTGGAGTACTGGGGGTGGCCGGGAGGGGGAGCGGGCCGGTGCCGTCAAACCCAGAAAGACTCTAGCGGTACTCGGGATTGGGATAGTCAAAGCGGCAGCCGGCGTCCCAGAGGGAGCGCTGGTTTCCGTGGACGGGGAAGCCGCCGGCGTCCTTCAGCAGGCGTGCCAGGTGCATCACGTTCCAGGTGAGGAAGGTGGTGTTGCGGTTGGTGAAGTCGTTCTCCGGGCCGCCGGAACCTTCGTCCATGTAGGAGGGGCCCGGTCCCGCCTCGCCCAGCCAGGCGGCATCGGCCTGGGGCGGGATGGAGTAGCCCAGGTGCTGCAGCGAATAGAGGATGTTCATGGAGCAGTGCTTGGCGCCGTCCTCGTTGCCGGTCACCAGGCAGCCCCCCACCTTGCCGTAGTAGGCGTACTGGCCGGCTTCGTTGAGGTCGCTGGAGGAGGCGTAGAGACGCTCGATCACCTTGGTGCAGACGGAGGACTTCTCGCCCAGCCAGATCGGCGTGGTCAGCACCAGGATGTCGGCGGCCTCGACCTTGGCATAGATCTCCGGCCAGGCGTCCTTCTCCCAGCCGTGCTCGGTCATGTCCGGATAGACGCCGTAGGCGATGTCATAGTCGACCGGGCGCAGCACCTCGACGCCGACGCCGCTCTTTTCCATGATCGCCCGCGAGATGTCGATCAGCCCCTGGGTGTGCGAAAGACCCGGGCTGGGCTTCAATGTGCAGTTCAGGAACAGCGCCTTCAAACCGCTGAAATCCCATGTCTTTTGATCACACCAGCTTTCTTGAAGGTCGTTCAGCATGGTCCGCCGTCCCTTTCCCAGTCGATCTGATGAATGCGGGGGAATCCCCGGCTTGATGCACCGGCTCCGTCGGCGGTTACAGTAACATCGCACCCCTGCAGCATCGCAACACTTCAACCTTGAGCGGCGAACGACGACGCCCGCGGATCCCGGCCATGGCCCGACGCGGCTAATCAGCCTGGGCTGTTTTCTCCGTCAGCCTTGCGGGCTAGGCTGTCCGGCGGGGTTGGCTAATGAGCCGAGACGGCGGACCGGGGTGGTGTTGCAGAAAGAGCCGGGGGGCTGCGGGCCTTTCAACGACGAGGAAGAGCTCCTGGCGGGCCTGAAACGCGGGGAGCGCGGTGCGGTTTCCCGTTTCGTCGCCGACAACATCGGCCGCATGCGGGCGGTGGCGGCGCGCTTGGTCAAGGACGAGGATCTGGCCGAGGACTGCGTCCAGGAGGCTTTCATCAAGGCGCTGAAGAACATCGATCGCTTCGAGGGTCGCGCCAAGCTGAGGACCTGGCTGCACCGCATTACGGTCAACGAGGCGCTGATGGTGCTGCGCAGCCGCAAGCGCCTTGCGGAAGACCTCATCGATCCTCTGCTGCCCGACTTCGACGAGAATGCCTGCCGGCTGGAAGCGCCCTGGACCAAGCGTCTGTCAGCGGAGGATATTCTCAGCCAGGCGGAACAGCGGGCCCTGGTGCTGTCGAAGATCGACGAACTGCCCGAGAGCTACCGTATCGTGCTGATGCTGCGCGACATCGAAGAGCTTGACACGGCAGAGGTGGCCGATGCTCTCGGCATTACGGAGGGCAACGTGAAGGTGCGCCTGCACCGCGCCCGCTCCGCGCTGAAGAAGCTCCTCGAGCCCCTCCTGCGGGGAGAAGCGCCATGACACCGAGCTACGGAAGCAGGGCCTGGCGCTTCATGAAGGGGCTCATGCTGCGCAATCTGCCCCTGATGATCACCTGCCGGGAGTTCGAGGACTTCCTTCTCGACTACCTGGAGGGCAACCTGCCGCGCGGGCAGCGCAGGATCTTCGATCTCCACCTGGCGATCTGCCGCGAGTGCCGCGACTACCTGGCCGCCTACAAGGAAACCATGGCGCTCGGCAAGCGGGCCTTCGACGATCCGGAAGCAGCCCTGCCGGAGAACGTGCCTGAGGACCTGGTCACGGCGGTTCTGGAGGCGCGGCGCCCGGATTCCGAAAAGTAGTCGCGAAGCCGGTGTCATCCGACCGTCATTGAAGCCAATCCTTCGCCCCGCGGGCCGGAAGCCGTTGTGCCGGGCGTTCCGGCAGGCTTGAATACCGGCTGTAACCCGGCGCGCGGCTCTGCCATCTGACTTGCCGCCGGCACAAGCCATCAGAAGCCCGCAGCCGCAAGGTGGGCCACAGAAAGAGGATCTTGCCCTTTGGTGCGCCTGCGGAGGTTCCGCGGGAGCTTGACGTTCGACCTGATGCGCCTGTTATGGGAGATCCCGATGACGCCCGATGAGATCCTGGCCCTGCCGTCGATGCCACCCGGCAATCCGAGCTACCCAACCGGCCCCTACCGCTTTGTCTCGCGCGAATACTTCGTCATCATCTACGAAAGCGACCCTGAAGCGATCCGCCGGCTGGTGCCGGAGCCGCTGGAGCCGGACGGCTCCGGCCAGGTCTACTACGAATGGATCAACATGCCCGACAGCTCGGGCTTCGGCTCCTACGTGGAGTCCGGCGTGGTGATCCCCTGCCGTTTTCAGGGCGAGGCGGTCAACTACACCGCCATGATGTTCTTGAACGACGAGCCGCCGATTTCGGCCGGCCGCGAGATCTGGGGATTTCCAAAGCGCTGGGGCGAGCCGCACCTGCGCGTCGAAACCGACACCCTGACCGGCAGCCTGCACTACGCCGGCCAACTGGTCGCCCTCGGCACCATGGGCTACAAGCACGAGAACCTCATCAAGGACCCGGCCAAACGCAACGAGGCCCTGAAGAAGACTCAGGTCAATCTGAAGCTGCTGCCCTGCGTGACCGGCAAGCCACTGGTCGCCCAGCTCGTCGCATACAATCTGGAAGACATCGACGTGAAGTTTCACTACGGCGGGCCGGCGCGCCTGCATCTGGTTCCCCATGTGAACGCCCCGGTGGCGGACCTGCCGGTCCGCAAGATCGTCGGCGGACGACACTATAAGGCGGACCTGACGCTGCCCTTCGGCCGCGTTGTCCATGACTACCTCGCCTGAGCACTGCTCCGGCGCCCTTACCTTTCAGGAGCAAGCATCCATGACCCAAGGCAAAAACGCCATCATCACAGGATCCACCAGCGGCATCGGCCTCGGCATTGCCGAGGCCATGGCGGCGGCCGGCATGAACGTCATGCTGAACGGCTTCGGCGACGCCGGTGAGATCGAGGCCCTGCGCAGCCGCCTTGCCGAGAGCCACGGCGTAAAGGTCGCCTACAACGGGGCCGATATGACCAAGCCGGAGGAGATCGAGGCCCTGGTGACGGAGACCGTCAGCACCTTTGGCCAGGTCGACGTGGTGGTGAACAACGCCGGCATTCAGAATGTCCAGCCGATCGAGGAGTTTCCGACCGCGAAGTGGGACGCCATCCTGGCCATCAACCTGACCAGTGCCTTTCACACCATCCGTCTGACACTGGGCGACATGAAGGCGCGCGGCTGGGGCCGCGTGATCAACCTTGCCTCCGCCCACGGGCTTGTGGCCTCGCCCTTCAAGTCGGCTTACGTCGCCGCCAAGCACGGCATGCTGGGGCTCACCAAGACGGTGGCGCTGGAAGCGGCCGAACACGGCGTCACGGTGAACGCCATCTGCCCCGGCTACGTGCTGACGCCCCTGGTCGAAAAGCAGATCCCGGACACCGCCAAGGCGCGGGGGATCAGCGAGGAGGCCGTTGTGAAGGACGTCATTCTCGGCGGCCAGCCGACCAAGGAATTCGTCACCACCGAGCAGCTCGGCGGCCTGGCGGTGTTCCTTTGCACGGATGCTGCCGCGTCGATCACCGGTGCTGCCCTGCCGGTGGACGGCGGCTGGACGGCGCAATGAACGCCGCCGCCGGGAAAGGGCGGCGATCGATCAACCTGGCGCTCCAGGGCGGCGGCGCCCACGGCGCCTTTACCTGGGGCGTGCTGGACCGCGTTCTGGAGGACGACCGCCTGCAGATCGAGGCGATCTCCGGTACCAGCGCCGGCGCCATGAATGCCGCCGTCGTCGCCGACGGCATCATGGCGGGGGGCCCCGAGGGTGCCCGCCGCTGTCTGCGCCGTTTCTGGAAAGCGGTCAGCGATGCCGGGCGTTCAAGCCCGATCCAGCGCAACCCGGTCGACGTCTTCATGGGCAACTGGAGCCTCGACACCTCGCCCAGCTACCTTTTCTTCGACCTGCTGGGCCGCCTGGCATCGCCCTATGAACTGAACCCGCTCAACCTCAACCCGCTGCAGGATCTGATCGACGAGACGGTGGACTTCGCGCGGGTGCGCAGCTGCGACCGCATGAAGATCTTCATCTCCGCCACCAACGTGGAGACCGGGCGGGTCAAGGTGTTCGACCGCAAGCAGCTGACCGCGGAGATGGTGATGGCCTCCGCCTGCCTGCCCTTCCTCTTCCAGGCGGTGGAAATCGACGGCGTGCCTTACTGGGACGGCGGCTACATGGGCAATCCCGTCCTCTTCCCGTTCTTCAACGACTGCCTTTCCAGCGATGTCGTCATCGTTCAGCTCAACCCGGTCATGCGCAAGGGGGCGCCCCGCTCGGCCCGGGAGATTCTCAACCGCGTGAACGAGATCACCTTCAACTCCAGCCTGCTGCGGGAGTTTCGCGCCATCAACTTCGTCTCGCGTCTGCTGGACGAGGGCAAGCTGGACCCGGCGGACTACAAGCACGTCCTCGTGCACCGCATCGAGGGCGAAGACGAAATCAAGCCGCTTGGCGCATCCAGCAAGCTGAACGCCGAGTGGGTGTTCCTGCAGCACCTTTTCGAGATCGGCTATCGCCGCGCCGATGCCTGGCTGGAGGAGAACTTCGATCATCTCGGGGAGCGCGCCACCGTCGACCTGCCTGCCATGTACCAGGGGGAGACCTGAAGCGCGCGCGATGGCAGGAGCCGGAAACAGAGGCGGCGACGCCACGCTGTCTAAGGGGAAACAGCGTGGCGTCCGGCGCCAGAGAGCTCTTGGGGGAAGGGGGGGCAGCCCTCGGACGCATCCAAACCGGTCTTGCCGCCTTACGAACGATCGTCTTCGTCGTAGTCGTCGTCATCCTGCCAACGGCCGCGGCGAAAGTCGGAGCGGTCGATGACGCCGTCCTCGTTACGATCCATCCGCTGCATGGCTCTGTCCAAGGGCCGGTTCACCTCGGCCAGGGTGATCTGCCCGTCGCCGTCGGCATCGAAACGCTGAAAGCCGTCGACCATGCGCTCGCGCATGAAGTCGAGCCAGAGGCTTTCGAACTCCGCCAGGCTGAGCGCCTGATTGTTGTCGGCATCGAAGCTCGCGAAGCTGTTGTCGCGCACCTGCTCGATCTCGGCGCGGCTGACAGCCCCGTCGTTGTTGCTGTCGAAATAGTTCAGCATCATGCGCATGCCGCCGCCGCGCCGGCCGTGCCCGCCGAAGCCGTGGCCGCCGCCGTAGGCCTGCTGACTGAACTGCGCCGGACCGCCGTGGCCGCGCCAGCCGTCGGAAGCCTTGGCAACGACACCCGCGGCACCGAGCGAAAGAACAACAGCACTGGCAACGGCGATCTTGGTAGCCTTTTTCATCGAGAACATCCTCACTTCTGGTCTTTCGGGATCACTGGGCTGCTCTCTAGATAGGCCCAGGATGTCGCAAAAGTTCGTCAGGCCCACGGCCTGTCTGTCGCAAGCAGTGTCAGAAGCGGTCCCTGACACATTTGGTTACACTTTTTCCGGGCCCCGGACGCCGTGCCGCCCTATAGGTATTCGTGAAACTGTTGCAAACCCGGGCAGCGATCAGGAACCGATGGAGCCAACGCCGCACATCCTGGTGGTCGACGACCACCGCGACATCCGCGACCTGCTGGGCAAGTACCTGGCCAAGAACGGGCTGCGGGTGAGCCTCGCCGAGAACGCAGCCGCGGCCCGGCGCCTGATGAAGGCCGCGGCCATCGACCTGGTGGTTCTGGACATCATGATGCCCGGGGAGGACGGCCTGGCGCTCTGCCGCGACCTGCGCGCCACCTCCACCGTGCCGGTGATCCTGGTAACCGCCATGACCGAGGAGATGGACCGGGTGGTCGGCCTTGAGATCGGCGCCGACGACTACGTCACCAAGCCGTTCAATCCGCGCGAGCTGCTGGCACGGATCAAGGCTGTGCTCCGGCGCAGCAACGCCGTGCCCCAGGCGCGCGATAACCTGCCGGAGGGGCGCCTGCGCTTCGACCGCTGGCGGCTGGACTCGGAGCGGCGCGAACTGCTCGATGAGGACGGCCTTGCCGTCGCCCTCAGCACGGCGGAGTTCAACCTGCTTTCCGCCTTTTTGAAACGCCCGGGCGTAGTGCTGTCCCGCGAGCAGCTGCTCGATCTGACCAGCGGCCGGGCAGCGCAGGTCTTCGACCGCAGCATCGACAACCAGGTCAGCCGCCTGCGCAGGAAGATCGAGGCCGACCCCAAGCAGCCCCGGCTGATCAAGACGGTCTGGGGCGGTGGCTATCTCTTCGCCGCTTCGGTGGGGGAGGAAAGTTAGTATGGTCTTGCTGCGCATACCTCCGGTTCCAGCCCGCTCCCCCACCCGGCCACCCATAGGATACTCGTGTTGGGTGGCCGGGTGGGGGAGCGGGCCGGTGCCGCTTCGCGAGAGGCAACGCTGATGCGCCTGGTGCCCCGCAGCCTCGCCGGGCAGCTCATCGCGCTGCTGCTGATCGCCCTGGTCCTGTCCCAGGTGGCGACCCTGCTGATCCTGGCCGACGAACGGCACTTCGCGCTGCGCGCCGCCAGCCGCGATCAGGTCCTGGCGCGCACCGCCGTTCTCGTGCGGCTGCTGGAGCAGACACCGCCGCACCTGCATGACGGGCTGCTCGCCGCGGCCTCATCGCGCCGCCTCTTCTACAGTGTCTCGACCGAAAGTGCCGTGGCGCCGGACCCCGGCGGCAGGGTGGAACGGCGTCTTGCCCAGCGCATGGGCGATCTCATCGGCGACGGACGCGACGCCCGCGTACGCCTGGTCGCCCGCGAACCCTGGTCGCTCCGGGACTGGCAGGAACACCGCCGCTGGGGCCGCGGCGACGACGGCCGGCGGGGATCGGCCGGCTATGAGAGAGGAGACGACGAGGATGATGACGAGGACGACGACGATCACCACCGGCACGCGCAGCGCCTGGCTCTGCCCATAAGCTTTCTGGCTTCGGTGCCCCTGGCGGACGGGCGCTGGCTGAATGCGGAGACCGCTCTGCCGCAGCCGCCGCGGGGCTGGGCCTGGTTCCCCCTCCTTTCCATGGGCATCATGGCTTTGGCCATCCTGGCCATCGTCATCTTTTCCGTCAGGCGGATCACGCGGCCGCTGCGCGCGCTTTCCGGCGCCGCCGAACGCCTGGGCCGCGGTGAGACCCTGGAGCCTCTGGCAGAGACGGGACCGCAGGATGTGCGCCGCACCACGCGGGCCTTCAACGCCATGCAAGAGCGTCTGACCCGTTTCGTCAGGGACCGCACGCGCATGCTGGCCGCCATCAGTCACGACCTGCGCACGCCCATCACCGCGCTGCGGCTGCGCGCCGAGTTCGTGGAGGACGCGGAAACCCGGCAGAAGATTCTGGAAACCCTGGAAGAGATGAGCAGCATGATCGAAGCCGTCATCGGCTTCGCCCGTGACGAAGCCACGGCGGAGGCTACGCGGCGCGTCGATCTGGCTGCCCTGATCCAGAGCCAGATCGACGACCTGGCCGACCAGGGCGAAAACGTGACCTTCCGGGCTGCCGGCATCGACGGCACGCTCAGCTACGACTGCCGCCCCACTGCCTTGAAGCGCCTGCTCCACAACCTCATCGGCAATGCGCTGCGCTATGCCGGTGCGGCCAGGGTCTCGCTGATCCGTGACGACCAGGCACTGTGCGTCCTGGTAGAGGACGAAGGACCGGGCATCCCGGCGGAGCAGCTGGAGCAGGTCTTCGATCCCTTCTTCCGGGTCGAGGGATCGCGCAGTCAGGACACCGGCGGTGTCGGACTGGGTCTTGCCATCGCCCGCTCCATCGCCCACGCTCACGGCGGCGACCTTGTCCTGGAGAACCGGCCGGAGGGTGGTTTACGCGCGCGCCTGACTCTGCCCGCCGAACCGCCCGGGAAAAGACACAATACAGGACCCGGATATACGCCCTGACGCGGCGGAGCTGTCACAAAACAGCCGCCGATCGGCGCTAGTGTTTCAGCTTTGTCTTTGTTTCCGCGAGAGGGAGTCGTTTCTGTGATGGGTAAGTCTGTTCTTTTGATTGTTGTCGATCAGTGGCGCGGCGATGCCCTGGCCCATCTGGGCCATCCCCATGTGAAGACTCCCAACATCAGCCGCCTGGCGGCCCGCGGCATCACCTTCCGCAACCACTACTGCCAGGGCGTGCCCTGCGGCCCGGCGCGGGCCTCGCTGCTGACCGGGACCTACCTGATGACGCACCGGGTGGTGCGCAACGGCGCGCCGCTGGATGCCATGCTGACCACCCTGCCCCGCGAACTGCGCCGGGCGGGCTACGACCCGGCCCTGACCGGTTACACCACGACGACCCCGGACCCGCGCTTCACCGCCGCCACCGACCCGCGCTATCAGGCCAACGGCGACCTGATGGACGACTGGCGCGTGCTGCGCTCGCTGACACCCAACAAGGACCCCTACTTCTCCTGGCTGCGGCAGCTGGGCTATGCCATTCCGGAGAACCAGGAAGACCTCTGGAGCCCGGAACTGCGTGCCGAGTCCGCGCAGGGCCGCCTCGACCTGCCCTCCCTCATCATGAGCGAGCACAGCGACACCGCCTGGATGACCGATGGTGCGCTCGACTATCTGCGCCATGCCCGCGGCCGCCCCTGGTTTCTCCACTACGGCCTCTATCGGCCGCACCCGCCCTTCTGCGCGTCCGAGGAATACTTGAAGCTCTATGACGCGGCGTCGCTGGACGGACCGGTCCGCGCCGGCGACCGCGCCGCCGAGGCGCAGCAGCATCCGCTTTTGAGCATGCTGTTGGACCGGATCAATCAGAAGAAGTTCATGCAGAACAGAGAAGGGCCTGCCGCCGAGCTGGACGAAAGCGAGATCCGCCAGGTCCGCGCCCACTACTACGGCCTCATCACCGAGGCAGATCACAACATCGGCCGCGTCCTGGACGAACTGGAGGAGAGCGGCGAGATCGACAACACCCTGATCGTCTTCACCTGCGATCACGGCGAACAGCTCGGCGATCATCACCTGCTCGGCAAGACGGGCTACTTCCGCGAGAGCTATCACATCCCGCTGGTCATCTGCGATCCGGCGGGCGACCCGGCCCGGCGTGGAGCGGTGGTCGAAGCCTTCACCGAGTCCGTCGACGTGATGCCGACGATCCTTGAATGGCTGGGCCAACCGCTTCCGCGGCAATGCGACGGCCGCTCCCTGCTGCCGTTCTGCGAAGGCGAGCAGCCGGAGCGCTGGCGTGACGGCGTGCTCTACGAGTTCGACTTCCGCGACGTTCTTGACCCAAGCGTGGAACAGCGGCTCGGCATCGAGATGGACTCCTGCAACCTGGCGGTCTACCAGACCGAGCGTTGGAAGTACGTCCACTTCGCCGCTCTGCCGCCCTTGCTCTTCGACCTGGAAAACGATCCTCACGAACTCGACAACCTGGCCGACGATCCGGCCTTCGCGGAGTTCGTCGCAGAGATGGCGCAACGCATGCTGTCGCGCCGCCTGGCCCATGCCAACCGCAGCCTGACCGGCTACTTCGCCGAGGGTGGCCTGCACCACAGGGTCGGCGGCGTTGCGGTGCCGGTTGGCGAACGAGAGCACCTCCCCCGCGCCGCAGAGTAGAAGGCTGCATAGTAGAAGGCTGCAGAGTAGAAGGCCGCAATCGACGACGGTTCAAGGAAGGCGCAGGTCAGGGAACGCGCAGGCCGGCGGAAAGGATCACCGGGCCGCTCGGCCCCGCGCCGGGCGATCCGCCCAGCGGCTCCCGGCTCACGGCCAGGGTCGCACCGGGCTGTAAGCTTTCCAGTGCCGGGGCATCCAGCGCAAGGGCGGCCTCCACCGCGGGGGGCAGCAAGCCCAGCGAGCGGACACTTCCCTCTGCGGAGATCAGCCAAAGTTCCAGCGACTGATCCGGCGCCGCCGGCCAGGCGCCGCGCCGTTGCAACGTCAGCCTGCCTTCTGTCCGATCCACAGCCACCTCCACGACGAAACCGGCATCGGCAGCCGCGAGGCTGGCGACAAGGTCCTGGCGCGGCGGTTCGACAGACAGGGGCGTCAGCAGGAACAGGGCGAGAGCGGCGGCGAGCGCAGCGCTGCCCCATCCCCAAAGGGCAAGCGAAGAGGCACGGCGCGGCGCGGCAACGCTTTGTGCTGCAGCCCCGGCGGCAGGCTGTCCGTTTACCTTAGCTTCGACGCCGGTCCAGACAGCGTTCCCCGGTGTTTCCGGAGGCAGGGCCTCAACCAGAGGAAACAGTCTTTCGGACCAGCGGTCCACGCGGTCGGCAAAGTCGCGGTCCTCTTCGTAACGGCGGGCGGCTGCCAGGCGGGCGGCACGGTCGAGACTGCCCAGCACGAATTCGGCCGCCAACAGATCGGCACGATCTCGAGATACGCTTACCATAACGTCCTGAATGCCCTTCCTGGTCTCACCTCACCGGCTGCGCATCCGTCGACCGCTCCCTTGCTTGAACGCTCTAGCCGGTTTTGCGCAGCTCCCCGCGCACATAGAAAAGACCGCCGTTCTCACTGGAAATCGCGGGATGCGGCAGGCCGCCGGAGATCACGTGATAGTCGCCTGCCGTCAGCCGCAGACCGCCGATCTCCACGTCCCCTTCCAGCACGATGCACTCCTCGGTCACGCGGTGCGGGTGCGGCGCCAGAACCGCGCCCGGCGCGAAGCGCAGCAGAAAGGCCTCGAAGCCCTCTTCCCGGTTGACGAAGAGCGACTTCTTTTCGATCCCCTCGGCGTGCGGCTTCCACTCCCCTTCGGAGGCGCGCACGGAGAGGGAGAAAGGCTCGGGCGCCGCCTCGTCTATGGCCGCCTCTATGCCGTCCCAGACTGCAGCCGGCGGTTCCTCCGCCGCCGTGTCGCCGGCAAGGGGTGCCAGCCGGCGCTGCCATCGCTCCACCGCGTCCTGCAGGGCAAAGTCCCGGCTCAGGGCCTTGCGGACGCGCCGGCGCTCCTCCGGGTCCAGGGTACCCAGAACGTATTCCGCCGCCAGCAGATCCCTCTCGTCCTTGCTCGTCGGTCCCGAAGCCATCAATCCAGACAGTCCCGCAGTTGCAACAGACCGCGCCGCACCCAGCTTTTCACGGTTCCCAAAGGCACCTGCATGTGCGCCGCAAGCTCTTCATGAGTCATGCCATGATAGTAGGCCAGCAGAATGGCATCACGCTGCTTTTCCGGCAGCTTCGCCAGGCATTTCCGCAGGCCCGGGTCGACCCGCTCCAACGGACTCTCCGGCCGCGCGGCGGGGTCCGCCCTGGCCTCTGCCGCCTCGTCCCAGGGTTCGATATGGCGCGGCTCGCGGGCCTCGCTACGCAGCCGGTCGATGGCGCAGTTGCGCGCGATGGTGGCCATCCAGGCCATGGGGCGCCCTTTTTCGGTACGGTACTGCGTGGCCTTGCGCCAGATCAGCACATAGGCTTCCTGGAGCACCTCGTCCGCGGCCTCCCGCGCGACCAGAAGACGCCGCACGATCGGATACAGCCGTGGCGCAGACAGCGTGTAGAGCCTCTGGAAGGCAGCCTTGTCACCCCGTGCCGTTGCCGCCAGCAGGTCCTCGAGCGGATCGAGATCCGCGATGTCAGACAGCCCTTTCATCCCGCGTGCCGGGCTCTCCCCCAGATATGCGATCATTATGCCCCATACCCCGCCTGTCAGTCTCTGGCCTTGCACAACGGATCGCACCCCTAACCGCCGGAGGTAGAGTCGCCGGGCCGGTCGCTACCCTGGCCACTACCCTGGCTTCTACCCTGGGCCGTGCGCATCAGGAAGGCGATCAGGTCGCGGCGGTCTTCCGGCACCTCCACCATGAAGTTCATGCGCTGGCCCGGCAGGAAGCCCTCGGGATCGGCAAGCCAGCGGTCCAGGCTCTCGGCGTCCCACAGGAGCCTGGATTGCTTCAGCGCCGGCGAATAGTCGTAGTCGTCGAGCGACCCGACCTCGCGCCCGAAGACGTCGTCGTGGCGCGGGCCGATGCGGTTGGCCCCCAGCGAGTGGCAGCCGATGCAGCGGCTGTCGTAGAGCAGGGCGCCACGTTCGGCATCGCCACCGAGGGCGCCGTCAGCCGGCTCCATCCCGCCGAAACTGCGTCCGGGCAGCAGCGCCAGGGCCGACAGACCGAGCACCATGACAATGGCGAGCTGCGTTTCAGTCTTGAGCATTGTTCCCTCCCACGGATCGCGCCGCACAGAACCGGTGCCGGCCGTTATGGTGGCCGGCACCGCTTCTGCGCAGCCACTCGACAGATCAAACGCCGAAGCTGAGTGCTTTCTCGGGCACCGGCTGACCGAGGGCCGAGGCCAGCAACGACCAGTGCATGGTCTCGTCGGCGGCGAGACGGCCGGAGACCTTGGCCAGGGCGGGGTCGACAAAGGCCGGAATGACACCGAGGTAGGCGTTCGCCGCGCCGCGCTCCAAACGCGCGGCCAGAGTGAGGACATCGCCCTGGCTCTTCAGGCTGCCCGCGTTCAGCGCCTTGGCGTACTCGCCGATGCTTTTCTCTTCGACGGGCGTACCGCCCAGTTTCTTGATGGTCGCCATCAGGGCATCGCGGTGCTCCTTGTGATGGCTCTGGAAGAGCACGGCCACCGGCAGCACGTCCTGGGACAGCAGGCCGCTTTCGGCGCCAAGCTGATAGGCGTTGATGGCCTCATGCTCCAGGCCGAGGGCAACGTTCAGGATCGACACGTCCTTCTTCGGGTCGGCCGCGCCCTGGCGGCTGGCCGAGCTGGCCATGGTTTCACAGCCGATCAGCAGCGCGACGGCGGTGGCCGAGAGGCTGGCCTTGCCGGCGCCCTGAAGGAAACGGCGGCGCGCCGGGACAATTTCCGGCAGGGTTCTGGTATCGATGGATGACATGAAATCTCTCCTAGGCCTTCAATGCAGTTCGGATGAACGGGTGAAGGCAACGACCGGCGGAGCAGACCCAGGCGGTCGGAATGGAACCGGCCCCGCGCGATCGCGCCTTCTGATAGCCCTAACGGCCCGCCCGTCCGATCCGGATGCAGGTACGGAAAATTATTTTTGAGGAGGAAGGTTTTCGGCGGCGCCTTTCCAGGCGCCACGCTGCAGCGGCGGTCAGCGATGCGCTTCCGTTTCGCCACGGACATGCCGCGGCTGCAGTCTCAAACGCGCCGTTGAATGGTCGCAGGGTTGCCCCGGTCCGGCGTCAGGTTCCGGCAGGCTGCACCCTGGTCTCCACCGGGACGGCGTCCTTGATGATGAGATGGCGGTGCGGATAGGGAATCTCGATGCCGTGCTGCTTGAACGCATCCCAGACCGCCAGAAGCACCTGGCCCTTGATGTTGGCCACACCGTCCTGAGGATCGGTGATCCAGAAACGCAGCACGAAGTCCAGCGAGCTGTCGCCGAAGCCCGTCAGATGGCAGACTGGCGGCTGATCGCGCGCCACCCGCTCCGGCGCTGCCGCCGCTTCGCGGGCAATCCGGCGAACCTCGTGCGGATCACAACCGTAAGAAACGCCGAAGGTGATCTCCATGCGCACAAGTTCGTCGGTGAAGGACCAGTTCACCACGTGCTGGGTGATCAGGTCCTCGTTGGGGATCAGGTACTCCTTGCCGTCGCGGGTTACGACCGAGACATAGCGTGCGCCCAGGGAAGAGATCCAGCCGAAGGTCGGTCCCAGTTCGATGACATCGCCCGGCTTGATCGACTTGTCGAGCAGCAGGATGACCCCGCTGATCAGGTTGGAGACCACCTTCTGGAGGCCGAAGCCGATGCCGACGCCGACGGCGCCGGAGAACAGCGCCAGAGCCGTCAGATCGATGCCCACCGAGTTGAGAGCGATGACGACCGCCAGGGTGATCAGGGTGATTTTCAGCAGCTTGCCGAGCAGAACCTGCACCGATGGGGTGAGGTCCGAGACGCGGTTGATCCGCTTCTCCAGGAAGCGCGACAGCGCCGCGGCGCCCCAAAGAAAGACGGCCAACGTCAGCACGCCCTTGACGACCGTCAGCAACGAGACCCGCAACTCGCCAAAGGTGATCGCGAGCGAATCGAGCAGGGCTACGGTCGGATCGAGCAGTTCGGTGATGTTGAGGGCCGCGATGGTCCAGGCGCAGACCGCGAGGGTTTTTGCCAATGCGGGATTGCGCACGAAGGTCGTGAAAAGGCGGATGACAACCCAGGCCGTCAGCAGGCTGGCGACGACACTCAGCAGATAGCTGCGGCTCGGCCAGGTGCTCTGCTGCATGATCCCGATGGCCAGCCACAGCATCAACAGGTAGGTCAGCGGAGTCAGGACCGCCGGCAGCACTCTCACCTGCGCGGCAAAACGCGGAGGAATGGCCGTGCGCTCAAGCCATGCTGCCACCACCGGGCGCAGGCGGCGCCCGAGAATGGCGGCGATACCAAACAGGATCAGGAGGACCACCACCTGGAGCAGCGACCAGAAGTTGGCAACGTTCTGCAGAAACCAGTCGGCAAGCGCCTGAAGTTCGGCGGCGATCCGCCCGGGGTCGAAAAACTGTTCCATTGGCAGTGTCCTTCTCCTGAAACCCGGCCTCCTGCAACCCGGCCTCCTGCAACCCGGTCATCATAACCGGTGCCGGACCACGCAAGTCCAGGCGCAGGCTGCCGCCGAAGTCTGGAAAAAGCAGATGGCGAAAGCGAAGGCGTCGCCGGGATGAAACCAGACCCCACTGCCGAAGTGCCTCGCGTGACCCCGCTCTCCATTATGACAGAAGGGGCAGCCAACCGGTCCGAATAGAAGCGCCGGGAGACTGCTGAACCAGGACGTTCCCGGGAAGGCTGTTCTGGGCGCTGTGCTCTGCCGGCTGCCCGCAGGAACCCAGGAGCCTGAAACAGAGGCCCCTAATATTCATGAAATATAATTAAAATCAATAACTTATAAGTCTCAATGCACTCGAAAGATTTTTATTGAACATCGTTCATTTCGACCCCAAATAAATGAACGATGTTCAATTATCCGTTTGGCCCAGGGGGGTTTCAGCGGTTCCGGCTGGAAGGCCGGCGCCGCATCAACACAACAGGGGAACTGTCATGGTCGCGTCGATTCTGCAGAGCCGCAATTTCCTGCCGCTGTTCTGCGTCCAGGCTTTCGGGGCTTTCACCGACAACCTGCTGAAGAGTGCCTTTGCCTTCCTGGTCGCATTCCAGGGGCTCTCCCTCTTCGGCACGCCACCGGCCATCTCCCTGATGATCGGCACCGCAGCCTATGTGGTGCCGCTGCTGCTGTTCTCCGGCAGCGCCGGCAGGCTGGCCGATGCCTGCGACAAGGCGACGATCGTGCGCGCCACGCGGCTTGCCGAGATTCCTCTGGCACTGCTGGCCGGCGCCGCCCTCTTCACCGGCAACTCCGCCCTGGTGCTGCTGGCCATGTTCGCCTACGCCAGCCAGTCGGCCTTCTTCAGCCCGGCGAAGTACGCGATTCTGCCGCAGCACCTGCCCGAGGACCGGCTGGTCAAGGCCAACGCGCTGGTCGAGGCCTCGACCTTCGTGGCGATCCTCAGCGGCACCCTCTTCGGCGGCTTCCTGGCCGCCAAAGGCCTGATCGAGGTGGTCGTCGCCTGTCTGCTGGCCATCGCGATTGCCGCTTCCGTCATTGCCCGCTTCGTGCCGAGCGCGCGCCCGGCGCCGGACGCCGCGCCTTACCGCTTCGCCCCGCTGCAGAACACCCTCTCGGCGCTGCGCACCGTGCGCGCGCGGCTGACCCTCTTCCGCTCGGCCATCGGCATCTCCTGGTTCTGGGCGGTCGGCCTGATCGTGATCTCGATCTTTCCGGATATCGCGCGCCGCGACCTCAACGTCTCGGCCCATGTCGCCAACACCCTGATCGGCGGTTTCGTGGTCGGCATCGCCGCCGGCGCCGCGGTGGTCACCCGCCTTCTGAACGGCGAGGTTTCGGCCCGCCATGTCCCGCTCGGCGCCCTGGGCATGGCGCTCTGCCTGATCGACCTCTCCTTTGCGGTGGAGGCCTTCAGCCTGGCCGTGACCACCCCCGGAGAAGTCGGTTTCGCCGCCTTCTTCTCGTCCTGGGCGGGTCTGCGCATCGCGCTCGACATGGCGGCGCTGGCGGCCTTCGGCGGCGTCTTCACGGTACCGCTCTACACGCTGCTCCAGGCCCGCGCGCGTCAGCAGACCCGCTCCTCCGCCATCGCCGGCAACAACATCCTGAACGGCCTCATCATGGTCGCCCTCTTGGGGCTGACGACCCTGCTGCTGGCGCTGGGGGTGAAGGTGCAGACGCTGTTGCTGATGCTGGGCATCGCCAATCTCTGCGTCACCCTCTACGTGATCCGCCTGATCCCCGGCGAGATCATGAAGGCCCTGGGCGCCACCGTGCTGCGCTGGCTCTTCGGCGCAAGGATCGCCGGCCTGGAGCATTACGGCGATGGGCGCAGCCCGGCGGTCGTGATCGCCAACCACACCTCCTACCTCGACGCGATCCTGCTGGCCTGCCTGCTGCCCGGCAGACCGGCCTTCGCCATCAACGCTTTCGTCGCCAAACGCTGGTGGGTGCGCCCGGCCTTCCTCTTCGCCGACCTGATCCCGGTCGACCCGGCCAGCCCCTTGAGCGTGCGGGCCATGGTGAAGCTGGTGCGCGATCAGAAACGCCGCCTGGTGATCTTTCCCGAAGGCCGCCTGACCGTGACCGGGGCGCTGATGAAGATCTACGACGGACCGGCGCTGATCGCCGACCGCAGCAACGCGCCCGTCATCCCGCTGCGCATCGACGGCGCCCAGTACACGCTGTTCTCGCGCCTTAAAGGCAAACTGCGCCGCCGCCTGCTTCCGAAGATCACGCTCTCGGTGCTGCCGCCGCGCCGCATCGACGTACCGGAGGCCCTGCGCGGACGCGCCCGCCGCGCCCATGCCGGCGCCCGGCTGCACGACATCATGACCGAGATGGTTTTCGAAACGAGCCCGCGCGAGAAGACCCTGCTGCAGAGCCTGATCGACGCCAAGGAGCTGCACGGCAAGCTCGCGGTGCTGGAGGATATCGAGCGCCGGCCCCTCGGCTACCGGCGCATCCTGGCCGGTGCCTTTGCCCTCGGCGCCCGCTTCAGGAAGGCTTTTCCGGAGAGCGAGCGCCTGGGCCTGCTGCTGCCCAACGCCAATGCCGCCGTGATCAGCTTCTTTGCCTGTCACGCCAGCGGCAAGACGCCGGCCATGCTGAACTTCACCGCCGGGGCCGCCGGCATCCGTGCCGCCCTCGAAGCCGCGCAGATCCGCGCGGTAGTGACCTCCCGGCGCTTCATCGAGAAGGCGCGGCTGGAAGGCCTGGCCGAGGAGATCGCCAAGCTGGCCGAGGTCGTCTATCTGGAGGATATCCGCCCGGCCATCGGCCCGCTGGCGCGGCTGACCGCCCTGGCCAAAGCCACCTTCCCGCGTCTGGCCCTGCGTCTGGCCGGCCTGCACAAGACGACGGCCGATGACGAGGCGGTGGTGCTTTTCACCTCAGGCTCGGAGGGGCTGCCGAAAGGCGTGGTGCTCAGTCATGCCAACATCCAGGCCAACCGCCACCAGGTCTCGGCCATGGTCGACTTCAGCCAGGAGGACCGGGTGCTGAACGTGCTGCCGATGTTCCACTCCTTCGGCCTGACCGCCGGCACGCTCCTGCCCCTGCTCTCCGGCGTGAAGACCTTCCTCTACCCCTCGCCGCTGCACTACCGCATCGTGCCGGAGGTGGCCTATGACACCAACGCCACCATCCTCTTCGGCACCGACACCTTCCTCAGCGGCTACGCGCGCCTGGCACACGCCTACGACTTCTACAGCCTGCGTCTCGTCTTTGCCGGCGCCGAGCGGCTGCGCCCGGAGACCCGGCGCACCTGGTCGGAGAAGTTCGGCGTGCGCCTGCTGGAGGGCTACGGCGTCACCGAGACGGCGCCGGTCCTGGCCGTCAACACGCCGATGAAGAACCGGCCGGGGGCGGCCGGGCGCCTGCTGCCGGGCATGGAGCTGCGCATCGTCCCGGTGCCCGGGATCGAGGACGGCGGGCGTCTGCAGGTCCGCGGCCCGAACGTCATGCTGGGCTACCTGCGCGCCGAGGCGCCCGGCGTGCTGGAGCCGCCGGCGGAGGGCTGGCACGACACCGGCGACATCGTCACCCTGGACGACGACGGTTTCATCACCATCCGCGGCCGCGCCAAGCGCTTCGCCAAGGTGGGCGGGGAGATGGTCTCCCTGGCCGCGGTCGAGGCGCTGGCCGCGGAGGTCTGGCCGGAGGCGCGGCTGGTGGCGCTGGCCATCCCGCACCCGCGCAAGGGCGAGCAGGTCGTCCTGCTGGTGGAAAGCGACGGCACCGAACGTCCGCTCGCGGCCCTCAGCGCCCATGCCAGGCAGAAGGGCTTCGCCGAGATCGCCCTGCCGCGCGAACTGCGTCCGGTCGAGGCCATCCCGCTGCTGGGCAGCGGCAAGGTCGACTACGCGGGCGCCCAGAAGCTCTTGGCGCCGGCCATGGCGGCGTGAGGATCTCCTAGCGCGTTCTCGACTTACGTCGACTCGGTTCCAGCCCGCTCCCCCTCCCGGCCACCCATAGGATACTGGCCCCTTAAGACAATGGGGGTGGCCGGGAGGGGGAGCGGGCCGGTGCCGTTAAACCAGGAAAACGCCTAGCGCAGCGCGGCCTCCAGGTCCGCCGCCGCGGCGGTGAGGAGGTCGCGGCAGCGCCGCTGGTGCCCCAAGCCGAACTGGGCGGCGAGGCCGGAGAGGCAGAGCGCCCCCAGCAGGCGGCCGCCGTCGTCGCCCAGCGGCACGGCAACGGCGGCGAGATGGGGATCGCGTTCTCCGAGCGAGAGCGCATAGCCGTCCCGCCGCACCCGCTGCAGCGCCGGGTCGTCCTCGCCGCCATAGGCGCGCAGCACCTTGCCCGCCGCCCCCAGGGTGAGCGGCAGGCGCGCGCCCTCCTCCAGATGGTGGCGCAGCTCGCGCAGGGAGTTTTCCCGGTAAAGGCAGGTGCGGGTCAGGCCGCTGCGCACATAGAAGGACGCCGTCTCCCCGCTGTCGTCGCGCAGGCGCCGCAGCACCGGGCGCAGCAGCGCCTCCAGGTCGCTCTCGTCCCGGTAGAGTCCGCCGAGGCGGGCCAGGCTGGCACCCAGGCGGTAGCGGCCGTCGGCGCCGCGCGTCAGATAGCCGAAGCGCTCCAGCGAGCCGTTGAGGCGCAGGATCGTGCTCTTGTAGAAGCCGGTGCGCTCGGCGAGGGCGGCGAGGCTCAGAGCCGCCTCCCCCTCGGCAAAGGCCTCCAGGATCGTCAGCGCCCGCTCCACGGCCTCCACACGGTCCTGGGCCGCCACGCCACATACCCCCAAAATTCTGTCTAGCAGAATGCTATGGGCACACTTTAGCACGTTTTGTTGTGTTGGACAGAATATCTGACACAACAATCCCATCTCGAAAGCTGCCGAAGAAAGGCCGGAAG
Organism: Rhodospirillales bacterium BBD 1991-14; assembly: GCA_001657395.1. Taxonomy (GTDB): domain Bacteria; phylum Pseudomonadota; class Alphaproteobacteria; order Kiloniellales; family Kiloniellaceae; genus Pelagibius. The sequence goes on from LYSY01000003.1 coordinate 756,308, forward strand.
CGATGACCCCCTGTTTGCACGGCGTCCGGGTGCTGGACCTCACCAACGTGCTGGCCGGGCCGTTCTGCTGCCACCAGTTGGCCCATCTGGGCGCCGAGGTGATCAAGGTGGAGGTGCCGGGCAGCGGCGATCTGGCCCGTCAATTGGGCGCCGATGCGGAGTTGAACGCCCGGCACATGGGCGTCTCCTTCCTGGCGCAGAACGCCGGCAAGCGCTCCCTCACGCTCAACCTGAAGCATGCGGAGGGCAAGGCGCTGTTCCGGCGCCTGGCCGCCACCGCCGACGTGGTGGTGGAGAACTTCCGTCCCGGCGTCATGGAGCGTCTGGGGCTCGGCTTCGAGACTCTGAAGCAGGATCGCCCCAACCTGATCTACTGCGCGATCTCCGGTTTCGGCCAGGAGGGGCCGCTGCGCAACCTGCCGGCCTACGACCAGATCATCCAGGGCATGTCCGGCGTCATGTCCATCACCGGCGATGCGGAAACCGCGCCCTACCGGGTGGGCTACCCCATCGCCGATACCATCGGCGGCATGACCGCGGCCTTTGCCATCGCCGCGGCCCTGGCGCGACGCGGCACCGGCGCCCAGGAGCCCTGCTTCATCGACGTGTCCATGCTGGAGGCAACTCTGGCCACCATGGGCTGGGTGGTGTCCAACTTCCTCATCGCCGGGCGGCCACCTGAACCCCTGGGCAACGAGAACTTCACCGCCAGCCCGTCGGGCACCTTCCGAACCGGAGAGGGCCTGCTCAACATCGCCGCCAACAAGCAGGAACAGTTCGAGGCGGTCTGCCGCGTGCTGGGCCGTCCGGAGTTGGCCGCCGACGCGCGTTTCGCCGCCCGGCAGGACCGCCTGGCTCGGCGCCAGGAGTTGAAGGCGATCCTGGAGGAGGCGCTGGCCGCCCGCTCCGCCGCCGACTGGCAGCAGGCGCTGAACGCAGAGGGTGTCCCCGCCGGGCGCGTGCTGACGGTGCCGGAGGCGCTGAGCGAGCCCCAGGTGCGCGACCGCGGCATGGTCGCCGCCTTCGAAAACGCGCCGGGCGTCGGGCGCGACATCCGCGTGGTGCGCAGCGGCGTCAAGATCAACGGCGCGGCCCCGGCGGTGAGCGCACCGCCGCCGCGCCTCGGCGAACACACCCGGGACATCCTGGCCGAGCTGGGCCTTGGCGCGGAAGAGATCGACCGCCTTGTGGAGGAGAAGGTGCTATGACGACAGAGGACAGCAAGATCGCCGAGTCCGACTGGTGGTCGACCGCCATCATCGAGATGGAGCCGGGGGTCATCCGCTACCGCGGCTACGCCATCGAGGAGCTGATCGGCCGGGCGTCCTTCGCGCAGATGATCTGGCTGCTGCTGCGCGGCGAGCTGCCCGGCCGCGAACAGGCGGAGCTTCTGGATATCGCCCTGATGGCCGCCGTCGATCACGGTCCCCAGGCCCCCTCCATCGCCATCGCCCGCATGGCCGCCACCTGCGGCCTGAGCCTGAACAACGCCATGGCCTCAGCCGTCAACGTGCTGGGGGATGTCCACGGGGGGGCCGGCGAACAGGCGCTGGAGGTCTACCAGCGCATCGCCGCGCGTTTGGAAGCCGGCGCGAAGATCGAGGACGCCTGCGCGGCGGAACTCGAGGCCTTCTTTGCCGAAGGCGGGCGTTTCCTGCCCGGTTTCGGGCACCGCTTCCACCCCGTCGACCCGCGCGCGCCGCGCCTGCTGGCGATGGTCGACCGTTATGCGGAACAGGGCAGCGTCAGCGGACGCTTCGCCGCCATCGCCCGCGCCCTGGAGGCGGCGCTGGCGGCGCGCAAGGGCAAAGCCATCCCGCTGAACATTGACGGGGCAACAGCGGTGATCTACGGGGAGCTGGGTTTCCCGGCACCGCTTGCCCGCGGGCTCTTCTGCCTGTCGCGCTCGGTCGGCATCCTCGCCCACGCCTGGGAGGAATCGCAGTCAGGCCTGCGCAACAAGGGCCCGCTGCCGCGCGAACGCCTCTGGCGCTACAACGGGCCCGCGCCGCGCCCGGTTCCCGGCCGGGGGTAGACCGGGTCAGTCTTTCAGCCAGCCATCCAGAAAGGCCGGAACTCTTTCGAGGGCATCGGCCCTGGCCGCCGGATCGCTGCCGATGAGGGGGACGACACCACTCTTCAGGCGGTGCCGCGGCAGCGGCTGACGGCGCAGGTTGGGGGCGTCGAAGCCGTGCAGGGCGCCGGGATAGAGATGGATTGCGACCGGAGCGCCGCGCTCCGCAGCCGCCGCAATGAAAGCCCTGCAGGGGGCAGCCGGGGTCCAGTTGTCGGCTTCGCCCTGCAGCACCAGCAAGGGGACCGCCGTCGTCCAGGTGCCCGGCTCGACGCGCGTGAAGGGCGCCGACTGCCGGGCCTCGTCGCAGACGCCGGGATAGAAGGCGACCGCCGCGCGGAAGTCATGCCGCGGCGGCGGCACCGGCCGGCCAATGCTCTCGCTGACGATGGAAAGCAGCACGGCGGCGCCGCCCTGGGACCACCCGAGCAGCCCGATGCGGTCGGGCCGGACGACGGGAGAGGCCTGCAGAAAGGCCAGCGCCGCATAGGCATCCTTCGGGCGGTCGCGGTACATGGTCGAGCGCTCGGGCCCGCGTGCGCAGGTTTCCCCGAAGCCGCGCGGGCCTGCGGAATCGACCAGCAGAACGGCATAGCCGCGCTCCACCAGCACCCTGGTCCAGGCCGCATAGATCGCAGCAATCCCTCCGCCGGGTCCCAGACCGCTGCATCCATGGAGCAGCACCAGCGCCGGAAAGGGCGGCTGTCCGTCCGGTCGATAAAGGTGGCCGGCCAACTCGGTAACCCCGTCGAGCGAGGGGAAGCGCAGCGGCTCCTCCGCCAAGGCGCGGCCCTGGAAAACAAGAACAGCAATCAAAAGGCCAAGGATACGCGCCACTGCCCACTCCCCGGTACAGGAGCGGACAGACTACCACCGTGGCTTTGCGGGCAAACAGGAAGGAAGTGTTGGAAAAACAAAGGGCTCAGCGGCCACTGGCCGGTGAGCCCCGTTGCGATGCTGGCTTTTTTGGAGCCTGTGCCGTCTCAGAAGATGGCGATCCCGGCCATCAGCACGACCCAGAAGGCGAGGCCGGCCAGGAAATGGTCTACCGAGATGCGGGTCGTCGACTCGTTCATCTTTCCCGACATGGTCTTGGTCCCGTGAGTTCCGAAGTCCGTTAAGGGGTATATAGGGAGGCCGCCCCTGCCTCGGTGTGCCATTTCCCACAAGAAATCGAACACTACCCCGGAATTTTCCCGCCCTGCGCGGGTCACAGCGCCTGAGGCAACGGAGACAGGGGTACAAAATCCCAGGGAATCCGCCCTATCGCGAAGCGTTCAAGCGACTGTGTTGAGCTGTGAATCGACCTCTGCGGCGAATGATCACATCTCTGAGAGCGTGACTTTGACCACAGGGAAGGGCCCGCCATGCCGCCGCACCGCCGATCGCTGCTCCCTCGTCTCGCTCTGGGCCTCGCCCTCGGGGCCGCACTCGCCCTGACCGCAGCCGCCGCACCGCAGGCCATGGCGGAGCCCGATGAAGAGATGCTGGGCCACAGCCTGGGCCTCTTCGCCGGCAATCCCGAGGCACGGCGTGCCGCGGTGGAGGCGATCCGCACCAGCGGGCGCAAGGACATGATTCCCGCCCTGATTCAGGCGCGGCGGTTTCTCACCACCGTACCGGGGATCGAGGAAGCGCTGATTGAGTTGACCGGCCACGAGGGCGCGGATTCCTGGCACGAGTGGATGCTCTGGCAGGAAGCCAACCCCCAGATCGTGCCTTTCGAGGGCTTTGAGATCTTCAAGGCGGCGCTCTTCATGCGCATCGACCCCAACTTCGCCTTCTTCCTGCAGCCGGACGTGGCCCACGAGATCCGCCTGGAGGAGATCGTCTGGGGCGGCGTGGTGAAGGACGGCATTCCGGCGCTCACCAACCCGGCGCTGATCACTGCTGCGGAAGCGGACTACCTGGGCGCTGAGGAGTTGGTCTTCGGCGTCAAGATCAACGGCGATGCCCGCGCCTACCCCCTGCGCATCATGGACTGGCACGAGATGTTCAACGATGTGGTCGGCGGGGTGCCGGTCAGCCTCGCCTACTGCACGCTCTGCGGCTCCGGCATCCTCTTCGAGACCACGGTGGAGGGACGCGATGCGCCCTTCGTCTTCGGCTCCTCCGGCTTTCTCTACCGCTCCAACAAGCTGATGTACGACCAGGAGACCCACTCCCTCTGGAACCAGTTCACCGGCCGGCCCGTGGTGGGCACGCTGACCGGCTCCGGCATCGAACTGAAGACCCGCCCGGTCGCCATCACCTCCTGGCAGGCCTGGCGGGCGGCCAATCCGGAAACCAGGGTGCTGTCTCTGGAGACCGGCCATACGCGCGATTACAGCCCCGGCGCGCCCTACGGCGCCTACTTCTCCAGCCCGGACCTGATGTTCCCGGCCCTGGTCCGGCAGGACGACCTGCAGGCCAAAGACTACGTCTTCGCCCTGCGCTCCAGCGGCACCGAGAAGGCCTGGCCGCTGACCCGCTTTGCCGGCGGCCAGGTGGTCAACGATCAGGCCGGCGTCCTCGACATCGTGCTGATCGGCGACGAGGCGACGCGCACCGTGCGCGCCTACCGCCGCGACGGCCAGACCTTCTCCCGCGGCGAGAGTCTGACGGAGTTGCGGTCGGAGGCCGGGGCCTGGCAGGTCACCGAAGAGGCCCTGGTCGGCCCCGGCGGGGAGCGTCTCGCCCGCCTGCCCGGCCACGTCGCCTACTGGTTCGCCTGGGCCGGCTACCTGGGCGAGGAGGGCGAGGTGGCAGCGCCGTAAAGGTCGCCCGGCGCCGCCCTAAACGCCCTTGTCGGCTTCCTCGAAGCCCGTCAGGAAGGTCTTCAGCAAAGCGTTGAGCCGGCGCCGCTCGTCCTCTGACAGGCCCGCCACCAGTTCCGCCTGGGTACGCACATGCGCGGCCACGGCGGCATCGATGAGGTCAAACCCCTTGTCGGTCAGCGCAATGAGGAAGCTGCGCCCATCGTCGGGATTACGGATCCGCTCCACCAGGCCAGCCTTCTCCAACTGATCGATGCGGTTCGTCATGGTGCCGGAGGTCACCATGGTCGAGGCCATCAGCGCCCCCGGGGACAGGCGGAAGGGCGGCCCTGACCGGCGCAGGGTCGCCAGGACATCGAAGCTGGCGTCGTTCAGGCCGTAGTCCGCCCAGGTCTTCTCCATCCCGCGGTTCAGGAACAGCGCCAGCCGCTTTGTCCGTCCGATCAGCCCCATGGGGCCGACATCGAGGTCTGGGCGTTCGCGCCGCCACTGGGCAAGAATCCTGTCGACATGGTCCATGCTCGAATTCCTCGCGCAGAAATATCTTGACGTCAAGACAAACCGCACTTATCTCGATATCAAGATAAATCGCCGGGAGGCAGCCATGCCCCGCATTTCAGACCTGCTCCTCACAGCCCTGGCCCCGGCGATCTGGGGCAGCACCTATGTCGTCACCACCGAGTTCCTGCCGGACGGCTATCCCGTCACGGTCGCCCTGCTGCGTGCGCTGCCCGCGGGCCTGCTGCTCCTGCTGATTGCCCGCCGGCTGCCGGAGTACGGCTGGTGGGGCAGGGTCTTTCTGCTGGGGGCCTTCAACTTTGCGATCTTCTGGGCGCTGCTCTTTGTCGCCGCCTACCGGCTGCCGGGGGGCGTCGCGGCGACGGTCGGCGCGGTCCAGCCCCTGATCGTGATATTCCTGGCCCGCATTGCCCTGGGGTCGCCCATCCTCGCGCTGTCCATCGTTGCCGCCCTGGCAGGCATGGCCGGTGTCGCGCTGCTGATCCTGACGCCCGAAGCCGCGCTGGACCCGCTGGGCATCGCCGCCGGACTCGGCGGGGCCGCCTCCATGGCCGCCGGCACGGTGCTGAGCCGCAAGTGGCAGCCGCCTGTCTCGCTGCTGACCTTCACCGCCTGGCAGCTCACCGCCGGCGGACTCCTTCTGCTGCCGTTGGCGCTGTGGCTCGAACCGCCGCTGCCGGCTCTGAGCACCGAGAACATCCTGGGACTGGTCTACCTCGGCCTCATCGGGGCGGCCTTCACCTATGTCCTGTGGTTCCGCGGTATCAGCCGCATCGAACCCTCGGCCGTCTCTGCCCTCGGCTTCCTCAGCCCGCTGACCGCGGTCGTCCTGGGCTGGCTTGTGCTCGACCAGTCGCTGACGGACCTGCAGATGATCGGGGTGATCGCGGTTCTGGGCAGTGTCTGGCTCAGCCAGTTCGCCGGCCTCCGCCCGCGACACCTGGCGCCGGCCGCCGCGGAGCGGCCCTAGGCCGCAGGGAACACGGAACAGCCGCAGCGCCTGCGGCAGACAGGACGCCGTCAGGTCCTTCCGATGTCCTTGAAGAACTCCGACCTGGGAAACAGTTTCCCCGGGCAGAGCGTCGCCTCGCCCGGGGTTTCCCCGTGCAGCGTCACCCGCTCCGCCGCGATGTCGAAGCGGCGCATCAGGTCGCGGCAGAGTGTGATGGTCGCATCATACTGATCGGCGGAGGGCGCGGTGTTCTGGAAGTTGCCGATCAGGCAGATGCCGATGCTGCGGAAGTTGCGGTCGGGGTTGCGGGCCGAGACATGGGCGCCCCAGAGCCGCAGCGACCAGCGCTCGCTGGGCACCACCGCGCCCGCCTCGATGCCCTTCCCGTTGCCGACCAGAAAGTGATAAGGCACCTCGTTCACGGGATCGCCGGCCTGGCGCTGACGGTGAACGCGGCGCAGCAGCGCCAGATCGCCGGAGGCTCCGGCGCTGTGGTGGATGGTCAGATAGTCCCAGCGGTTGAACCAGTAGAGCGGGAGCCCGGCCAGAGCCAGACTGCCGAGCGATCCCTGCAGCAAATGCCGGCGTTTCATCGCCTTGCTCCCCAAAATGCCGGTACGGCGGCGGCGCAAGCCTCGATCTACACGCAGGATAGGCCGGCAATGTGGCGGAGACGGGGCAGCATTCGGGCTAATCCTGCCCTTTCGGTCTGCTGTGCTTAGTGCCCGGCACAGGCGGCGCAGCGGCCGTGCAGTTCCACGGTCATGTGGCGGGTCTCGAAACCGGCCTCACCGGCGACGGACTTCAGCCCCTGCTCGCTGGCCGGAAAGGCGAACTCCGTCACCTCCCCGCAGTCGTCGCAGATGGCAAAGCCGGCTGCCGCCTGGTGGTCGTGGGCGCAGCAGGCGACGTAGGCGTTGAGGCTTTCGATGCGGTGGGTTAGCCCCTTTTGCCCGAGAGCCTCCAGCGCGCGGTAGACCTGCACCGGCGCGCGCAGCCCCGCGTCCCGCAACTGGTCGAGCAGCTCATAGGCCGAAAGAGCCGCTGAACTGGCGGCGAGTCGGTCGAGCACCAGTTGCTGATTGCGGGTCAGCTTGGGTTTGGTCATGACGTCTTCTCCAGGGCGCCTGCGGGGCGCGATCCGCGCCGCACCGCATGAGACAGCAGCGACAGCACGAAGAGCAGCAGTGCCGCGACCACCACCGAGGGGCCGGAGGGCGTGTCGAACTGCAGCGATCCGAAAAGGCCCAGCACGACAGCAAGCATGCCGAGCAGCGAAGCGATGAGCGCCATGGCCTCCGGGCCCGGTGCGAAGCGCCGCGCGGTCGCCGCCGGGATGATCAGCAAAGAGGTGATCAGCAGGATGCCGACGATCTTCATGGCGATGGCAATGACCGCGGCCATGAGCAGCATGAAGATGATGCGCGCACGTTCCGGGTTGAGGGACTCGGCCGCTGCCAACTCCTCGCTGACGGTACCCGCCAGCAGCGGCCGCCATATAGCCGTCAGGAGAGCCAGCACGGCGAGTCCGCCGCCGTAGATCAGGGCGATGTCGGTCTGCGTCACCGCCAGCAGGTCGCCGAAGAGATAGGCCAAAAGGTCAATGCGCAGCCAGGCCATGAAGGAGACCAGCACCAGCCCGAGCGCCAGGGTGGAGTGGGCCAGGATGCCCAGCAGGGCATCGGTCGGCAGCACTGCCTGGCGCTGCAGCAGCACCAGTGCCATGGCCCCACCGGCGGCGATGGCGAAGACGCCGAGGGTGATGTTGACCTCCAGCAGCAGGGCCAGGGCGACGCCCAGCAGCGCGGAGTGGGCCATGGTATCGCCGAAATAGGACATGCGCCGCCAGACAATGAAGCAGCCCAGCGGCCCGGCCACCAGGGCCACGCCGATGCCGCCGATCAGCGCCCGCAGGAAAAAGTCATCCAGCATCGCGCGTGTCCCGCTTTGCCGCCGGCCCATCGTCAGGGGATGGCGCCTCATGATGATTGTAGCCGTGTTCGTGAGGGTGGTCGTGACCCACCACCCGCCCATCGGGCAGATGCACGTGATCGTGGTCGTGGCGGTAAATAGCCAGGGCCGCCGCCGCGCGGGAACCGAAGAGGGCGCGGTACTCCGGGCTGGCGGTCACCGTCTGCGGGGTGCCGGAACAGCAGACGTGACCGTTCAGGCAGATCACCGTGTCGGTCTGCCCCATGACGATGTGCAGATCGTGGGAGATCATCAGGATGGCGCAGCCCAAGCGGTCACGGATCTCGCTGATCAGTTCGTAGAGCGCAATCTCGCCACCGAAATCGACGCCCTGCACCGGCTCGTCCAGCACCAGAAGCTGAGGCCGGCGGATCAGCGCGCGCGCCAGCAGCGCACGCTGAAACTCGCCGCCGGAAAGCTGCTGCACCGGCTGCTCGGCCAGATGGGCGATCCCCACTTCGCCAAGCGCAGTGTCGATCTCCGCGCGCCCGTGCCGTCCGGTCAGGGTCATCAGGCGGCGCACGGTCAGCGGCATGCTGTAGTCGATGGAGAGCTTCTGGGGCACATAGCCGATCCGCAGGTCGGCGCGGCGGGTCAGGTTTCCCTCCGTCGTTTCGAGGATGCCCAGCAGCGCCTTCACCGTGGTGCTCTTGCCGCTGCCGTTGGGCCCGATCAGGGTGACGATCTCCCCCGGGCTGATGGCCAAGTCGACGCCGCGCACCAGCCATCGGTCGCGGCCACGCACGCCCAGACCCTGCGCTTCGATCAAGGGTGCCTCGATCAACGGCGGCTCCTCTGCCCGAACCTCAGGCTGCTGCGTATCGCTGTCGGCGCTATCCGCCGGCATCGGCGTCACGTTTACCATCAGCTTTCCAGAGTTTCCCGTTGCAGGCTAAATTCCAAGCGTTATATTGTTACAATTCTGGCGCCCCTGCCGCAAGACACTCGCCAGCCGACGCCCCCTGAATGAGGACCCTTCCAACCATGCGCATTCCGGCCTCTTCCGCTGCCTTCGCCGCCCTGCTTTCCGCCGCCCTTCCGGCCGCTGCAGCCGAGGCGCCCGTGGTGGTCACAAGCATCGCCCCGATTCACTCCCTGGTCGCCGGAATCATGCAGGGCGTCGGGGAGCCGCACCTGATTGTCAAAGGCGGCGGCTCGCCCCACAGCTACAGCCTCCGGCCCTCCGATGCCGCAGCACTGGAGAAAGCGGCGGTCGTGTTCTGGGTGGGCGACGAGTTGGAAGTCTTCCTGGAAGGCCCCATGAAATCCCTGGCCGGAGACACCAAGGTGCTGTCCCTCGCCGAAGCGCCCAACATCGACCTGCTGCCGTTCCGCGAAGGCGGCCCCTGGGCGGAGCATGACGACCATGGAGACCACGATGCACATGGTCATGAGGACCATGCGCACGAAGAACATGCGCACAGTGGGCACGGCCACGATGATCACGGCCACGATGATCACGGCCACGAGGAGCATGGCCACGAGGAGCATGCTGAAGCGAAACACGCGCATGAAGACCATGCACATGGCGAGCACGCCCACGAAGAGCATGGCCACGAGGCACACGCGGATCACGCCCATGGGCATGCTCATGAACACGCCCATGAAGCAACGGGCCATGAAGGCCACGCCCACGGCGAAAACGACATGCACATCTGGCTGGATCCGCATAATGCCCGGGCCATGGCGACCGCCATTGCCGAGGCCATGATCGAGGCCGACCCGGACAACGGTGGCGTCTACCGCGCCAACCGCGAGATCCTGCTGCGCAGACTGGACCAGCTCGACAAGGAAATGACGTCCGAGCTGGCAAGCGTTAAAGACAAGCCGTTCATCGTCTTTCACGATGCCTATCAGTACATGGAACGGCACTTCGGCCTGAATGCGGTCGGCTCCATCACCGTCAGTCCGGAACGTCAGCCGGGCGCCCAGCGCCTGGCAGAGATGCGCGAGAAGATCGCCGAGCTGGGCGCGGTCTGCATCTTTGCCGAGCCGCAGTTCGAACCGCGGCTGGTCGGCGTGGTGGCCGAGGGCACGCAGGCGAAGACCGGAACCCTGGACCCCCTGGGCGCTGATCTGGAATACGGCCCGGAGATGTACTTCTCCCTGATGCGCGGCAACGCCGAGGCTCTGCGCAACTGCCTCAGCGCAAGCAGCTAACCGCGGCTCAGAAGGACTCCTCAAGGATCGCCAGGTAGTCGGCCTCGCTCGCCGCGCGCGGGTTGGTGGCGTGACAGTGGTCGAGCAGCGCCGCCGCCGCGATCGCCGGCAGATGGTCGCGGCTGACGCCCATGGCGGCGAGGCCTTCAGGCAGGCCGATCTCCCGGTTCAGCGCGGCGATCTGGCTGTCCGCAGGCCCGCCCAGCATCGCTTCCAGCCGGCCCCACTTGTTGCCGACCGCCGGGCGGTTGAAGCGCAGCACCGCCGGTAACAGGACAGCGTTCAGCGTGCCGTGATGAAGAGCCAGATCCGGCAGCGCGCCCAGGGGATGGGAAAGCGAGTGCACGGCGCCCAGGCCTTTCTGAAAGGCCATGGCCCCTTCCATGGAGGCCATCATCATGTCCCAGCGCGCCTGCCGGTCCTGCCCGTTGGCCACCGCGGTGCGGATAGCGGCGTAGCCTCGGGTCAGTCCCTCGAGGGCGATCGCGTCCGCCGGTGGATTGACCGCGGCGGAGAGGAACGTTTCCAGACAATGGGCCAGGGCGTCCATGCCGGTTGCCGCCGTCAGCAGCGGCGGCAGGCCCAAAGTCAGCTCCGGGTCGCAGACCGCCAGCGAGGGCAGCATCAGCGGCGAGAGAATGCCCAGCTTGCGGCCGTCGTCCATGACGATGACGGCGCCGCGCCCGACCTCCGAGCCGGTGCCCGCCGTGGTCGGCACCGCGATTAAGGGCGGCAGCGGCCCGGTGATGCGCGCGGCCCCGCCCTCGACCGCGGCATACTGCACCAGCGGCGGCGCCTGCCCGGCGAGCAGCCGCACCGCCTTGCCTAGGTCGATGGAGGAGCCACCGCCAATCGCCAGAACCCCGTCACAGCGCTCCGCCTCGTAAACGGCAAGCGCGGCCATCACCGCGGCTTCCGTCGGGTTGGCCGGTGTTTGATCGAAGATCGCCGGGGCCTCGGCAAAGCGCTGGGCGATGGGCGCGATGACACCCAGAGTCGTCAACCCGGGATCGGTCACCAGCAGGGGACGCTTCATGCCAAGCTCGGCGCAGAAGTCCGGCAGCTTCGCGGCCAGCCCGAAATCGAACTCGATCCGCGTCAAGTAGCTGATGGTAGCCATCGGTTTTAACCCAACACCGAGAAGCTGCTGTCCTGGTTCACTTCGCGCAGGCGCGAGAAGCTGCCGCAGTCGATGCTGTGGTCCAGGTTGCTGAGCTTAAAGCGCAGGGGCTGTGCGTCGTGGTCGCCGCCTCCCTCGCAGTAGTCGATCAGCGCCGTCATCATGCGCCCGGCCACCGGTGCGTTCTTGAACTGGTTGCCGCTGCTGCCGACCGCCATGTAGAAGCCGTCGATGCAGGACCTGTCGTAGATCGGAATCCAGTCCTCGGTAACGTCATAGAGGTCGACCACACCCTTGGGGCTCTGCGAAACCTTCAGCGACGGCAGGCGCTGGGCGTAGCGGAAGGCCTGGGTCACCGCCTGGTCGGTGAGGTCGCGGTTGAAGGCGTCCGGGTCCACCATCTCCCGCGGGTCGCAGTCCGGGTCCTCGCTGCCCACCAGAATGTGGTTGCCGGTCTCCGGCCGGCAATAACACGCGATATCGCTGTCGGAGATCACCAGTCCGTTCGTTTCGAAGTCCAGACCCTCCGGCGCTTTCACATGCACCACCTCCTGGCGCAGCGCCTTGGTGGTGATGCGCATGTCGGCATCGGCTCCGGCCAGGCGGTTGACCTGGGCCGAGTGCGGACCGGCAACGTTCACCACCACCGGCGCCGAAATGCGCGCGCCGTCGTCCAGCACGACCCCTTGCACGCGGCCACCCGATACCGGGGTCTCGACCACCCGACGGTTAAAGAGGAACGTGCCGCCGGCAGCCTCCGCGGCGCGCTGCAGGTTGTGGGAGGCAAGCTGCGGATCGCTGATGTAGCCGGCGGCGGGAAAGTATACACCGCCTTCCAGCGCCCCGCCCGTGGGGGCGCCGAAATCGGTATCCGTCATCAGCCTGGCCGGCCAGTGGCAGGCGAGGTCGTAACCGGGCAGCGCCGCACGGACCTGGTCCGCATCCCAGTGCTCGTGCGGGATGTCCAGGGCTTCCACGGTCTTCAGCACCTTGGTGAGGCGGTCGTTCTGCTGCGTCTTCATCACCAGGCAGCCGCAGTCGTGAAAGACCGCCAGACCCCGCTCATCCAGACCCCGCTCGTCCGCGCAGCCCAGGTAATCTGCCCAATGCTTCCAGTAGAAGTAGCCGTCATAGGCGAGCGCGGTGCCGTCCAGGGTGGAGTAGTGCACCCGGATGATGGCGCAGGAGTTGGAGGTCGAGCCATAACCTGCCGCCGGCAGGGCATCAACGTTGAGGGTTCTGCGCCCGCCGCGCGCCAGTTCCAGGCCGACAGCGGCGCCGATCACGCCCGCGCCGATGACGATGGCATCGTAGGTCTGATCCATGGCGCTATCCTACCTCTCGGGTTTCAGGCCGGGTCGCGGCACGCCGCGCGGCGGCTACCGCAGCGGTGAACTCGCGCGTCAAAAGATCAATATCTTCGACGCCGACGGAGACGCGGATGAAGCCTTCGCTGATGCCGAGTGCCGCCCGCCCCTCGACCGTCAGGCCACGGTGGGAAGAGCTGGCCGGATGGCTGATGGTCGTCCCGACGTCGCCCAGGGTCGGCGCGAAGGCAATGTTGCCGGCGGCCCGCACGAAGGCGTTGACGCCGGCACGGTCGGCATCCAGTTCGAAGCTCACCATGTGGCTGAAATTGCCCTGCAGCAGGTCCCGCGCCAGCGCCCCGTCGGGGTGGTCCGCCTCCCCGGGATAGAGCACCCGCAGCACGCCCGGCAGACCGCGCAGATGGTCGGCCAGGGCTTTGGCGTTCTCCTGCGCACGCTGAAAGCGCAGGTCGAAGGTGTTGAGGCCGCGCTCCGCCAGCCAGCAGTCGAAGGGGCTGGCGTTCAGCCCCCAGGTGGTGATCGCATCGTAGAGCGCGGTGGCGTGCCCAGGATCGCGCGCACCGACATAGCCCAGGGTGACGTCGCTGTGGCCGGCCAGCAGCTTGGTGACCGAATGGACCACGAGATCCGCCCCGTGGTCGAAGGGCCTGAAGGCGCGCGGCGTGGTGAAGGTGTTGTCGACCACGAAGATCATCCCGCGCTCCTTGGCAAGGCGGGCCAGCCCCTTGATGTCGGCGACCCGCAGCGTCGGGTTGGCCACCACCTCCACCAGCAGGAGCTTGGTCTCCGGCCTCAGCGCCGCCTCCACCGCGGCAACGTCGGAAGCGTCGACCAGGCTTGCCTCGAAGCCCATGCGCGGCAGGTCCTGGGTCAGCAGGCGCAGGCAGCGGCCGTAGAGCTGGTTGCCGGCGACGATGTGATCGCCTTTCTCCAGCAGCGCCAGGAAGACTGCGGAGATTGCCGCCATGCCCGAAGCGGTCATGACCCCCTGCCCGGCCCCCTCCATCCAGGAGATCTTGTCGGCCAGGACAGAGGCGTTGGGGTGGCCCTCGCGAGCGTAGCTGTAGCCGCCGGCCCGCCCCTCGTAGACGGCATCCAGGGCATCCGCGTCCTCGGCGCAGTAGACCACCGAGGGAAAGAGCGGGGTCACCAGGGGTGTCGTCTCCGACGGTGGCGGGGTCGTGCGGCGCACGACAGAGCGGTCTTCAGGCTTCATGGTCCGGGCCTCGTTTCTGCGATCGATCTCTTGTCCTCCACTACGCACACCGCCGGGGATCGGTCAAGGGCGCGCCGGGGCCCGATCTGAGACCCGATCTGAGACCCGATCTGGGACCCCGGCCCTAGCCCGTTTGAATAGGGCCCGAGATGTGGAATAAAGGGGGCCGCAATCGAAGACCAAGAAGAACAGGGGAGCCCGAACGGCGATGCACTTCATGGCGGTGAACGGCCTGACGCTGCATATCAGCGACAGCGGAGACGGCGGAAACCCGGCCAAACCGGCGCTCGTCTTCTCCAACTCCCTGGGCACCGACTTCCGCATCTGGGACCGGGTGGTGGCACGGCTGGGCGACACCTTCCGCATCGTCCGCTACGACAAGCGCGGCCATGGCCTCTCCGACCTGGGAACTCCGCCCTATGTGATGGACGACCACGTCGGCGACCTTTCGGCCCTCCTGGATGCCCTGAGCATCGACAAGGCAATCGTCTGCGGGCTCTCGGTCGGCGGCCTGATCGCCCAGGGGCTCTACGCCCGCCGGCCCGACCTGGTGCGCGGCCTCATCCTCTGCGACACCGCCCACAAAATCGGCGACGACAGGCTGTGGAACGACCGCATAGCAGCCGTGGAAGCCGCCGGGATCGAATCCCTCGCCGAGGGCATCATGGAACGCTGGTTCACGAAGGCCCTGCGCGGCGGCGACCCGGTGGAACTGGCCGGCTGGCGCAATATGCTGACCCGCACCCCCGCCGGCGGCTATGCCGGCACCTCGGCGGCGATCCGCGATACCGATTTCACCCGGGAGGCCACACGGATCGCCGTGCCAACGCTCTGCCTGGTGGGCGAGGAAGACGGCGCGACGCCGCCCGCACTGATGCAGGAACTCACGGCACTGATTCCCGGTGCCCGCTGCCAAGTTATCGCGGGGGCCGGGCATCTGCCCTGCATCGAGCAGCCGCAGATGGTCAGCGATCATATCCTGAGCTTTACGCAGGAGACCGGCCTTGTCTGACGAAAACCGACAGAAGGAGGGACGGGCCACACGCGCCGCGGTTCTGGGCGAAGACCATGTCGCCCGCGCGGAGGCCGCGACCACGGCCTTCGATGCCGACTTCCAGCACTTCATCACCGAAGGCGCCTGGGGCAGCGTCTGGTCCCGGCCGGGCCTAGAACGGCGGGAGCGCAGCCTGATCACCATCGCGCTGCTCGCCGCCCTCGGCCACGACGAGGAGGTCGCCATGCACGTCCGCGCCTGCGTCAACACGGGCGCGACGCCGGAAGAGATCAAGGAAGCGCTGCTGCACGTCGCGGTCTATGCCGGCGTGCCCGCCGCCAACCGGGCCTTCAAGATCGCCAAGGGCGTCCTGAACGAGGGAGCGGCCGGATGAGCTTCAAGGCTAGGGACTGGTCGAGCCATCCGCCGCTGCTCTATCCGGACTACAAGTCCACGGCGCTGCGCGGCGCGACCAAACCGCTGGTGCCGCTGCCGCAGGGCAAAACGGAAACCACAGGCCCGCTCTATGGGGCGGAGACCTTGAGCCCGGCGGATGCGGACCTGACTCTCAACGGCCGCAGCAGCGGCGAACCCCTGGGCGAACGCATCATCGTCACCGGCCGGGTCGTCGACGAAGACGACAGGCCGCAGGCCGGCATGCTGATCGAAATCTGGCAGGCCAATTCCGCCGGGCGCTACATCCACAAGGCCGATCAGCACGACGCCCCGTTGGATCCGAACTTCTTCGGTGCCGGGCGCTGCGTCACCGATGCCGAAGGGCGCTACCGTTTCACCTCCATCAAGCCGGGCGCCTATCCCTGGGGCAACCATGACAACGCCTGGCGGCCCGCCCATATCCACCTCTCGCTTTTCGGGCCCTCGATCGCCACCCGGCTGGTCACGCAGATGTACTTTCCGGGCGACCCGCTGCTGGACCTCGATCCGATCTTTCAGGCAACGCCGGCACCGGCCCGCAACCGCCTCGTCTCCAGTTTCGATCTGGCGACCACGGAGGCGGGCTTCGCCCTCGGCTACCGTTTCGACATCGTGCTGCGCGGCCGCGAAGAGACGCCCATGGAGCGGAAGCCATGAGCAAGGGCCAGACGCCGTCGCAGACCGTGGGACCCTTCTTCGCCTATGGCCTGACGCCGGAGGCTTACGGCTACGCCTTCCGCGGCCTCGCCTCCGCGGACCTGCGGGATCCAGCAGTCGAGGGGCAGGAAATCCGCATCGTCGGGCAGATCTTCGATGGTGCCGGAGCGGTGATCCCCGATGCCATGGTGGAGATCTGGCAGGCCGACCCCAAGGGCCGCTACCTGCAACCGGGCGACCATGGCAACCGCGGCTTCACCGGCTTCGGGCGCTGCGGAACCGGCAGCGGAGCGGAAAACGAATTCACCTTCGCCAGCTACAAGCCCGGTGCGGTCGACGCGGGGCAGGCGCCGCATATCTGCGTGATCGTCTTTATGCGCGGTCTCCTCAGTCACCTCTATACGCGGATTTACTTCGCCGACGAAAGCGCGGCCAACGCGCAAGACCCGGTGCTGGGCGCGGTCGATCCCGAACGCCGAGACACGCTGATCGCCCAGCCTGTGGAACCCGGCACCTACCGCTTCGACATTCACATGCAAGGGGAGCGGGAGACCGTGTTCTTCGATGTCTGACAACCCGGTAAGCACGTCGGCAAGCACGGCGGTCCCCTGCATCATCACGGTCGCAATCACCGGCTCGGTGCCGCGCAAGGAAGACAATCCAGCCGTGCCCATCACCGTCGCCGAGCAGATCGAGTCGACCCAGGAAGCCTTCGAGGCCGGCGCCAGCATCGTCCACGTCCATGTCCGCGACGAGGCGCAACGCGCATCCTCCGACCCCGACAAGTTCGCCGCCTTTCAGGAGGGCGTGCGCAGGCATTGCCCGGGCATGATCGTGCAGTTCTCCACCGGCGGACGCGGCCGCGCAGCGGAGCAGCGTGGCGCCATGCTGCACCACGCGCCGGACATGGCTTCGCTAGCGACCGGCTCGGTGAACTTTCCCAACATGATCTACGAGAACCCGCCCGATCTGATCGACAACCTGGCGGAGACCATGCTGCGCCACCGGATCAAGCCGGAGGTCGAGGTCTTCGACCTCGCCATGCTCTACGCCGCCGCCGAAATGGCCGGTGACGGCCGCCTGGAAACACCGCTGCACGTCCAGTTCGTCTTCGGCCTGAAGAACGCCCTGCCGCCGCGGCGCGAGATCCTGGAGTTCGAGGTCGAGCAGTTGAAGGATCTGCAGCCCGATGCCACCTGGACCGCCGCCGGCATCGGCCGCAGCCAGCTCGAGGTGAACCACTGGGCGCTGGAGATGGGCGGCCACTGCCGCACCGGGCTGGAAGACAACATCCGCTTCGACAAATCGCGCCTGGCGGCCAGCAACGCCGAACTGGTGGCCCGCGTCGCCAATCTCTGCGACGAGTACGGACGGCATCCGGCAAGCTGCCGCGAGGCCCGGGCGATCCTCAATCTGCCGGACGCGGCCTGAACGGACAGCGATGGCGGCCCTTCCCTTCGACAGCCGGCTCTACGGCGGCCTGCTCTCCGACGCGGAGATCGCCGCCAGGCTCGACGACGCCGCGCAGCTGCGCGCGATGCTGGCTTTCGAGGCGGCCCTGGCCCGCTCGGAGGCCCGCTGCGGTGTCATCCCGCAGGATGCAGCCCGGCAGATCACGGCTGTTGCGGACAATCTCACCCTGGATCCTGCCGCCCTGGCAGAGGCGACGGCGCGCGACGGGATTCCGGTGCCGGGGCTGGTGGCGGAGCTGCGCCGGGCCGTCGGCGGCGAGGCGGCCAGCTACGTCCACTGGGGCGCCACCAGCCAGGACGTCATCGATACCGGTTTGGTGCTGCGGTTGCGGCGGATCCTGGACCTGCTGGAGGAACGCCTGACACGCCTGTGCCGAAGCCTGGCGCAGCGCGCCCGGGCCGAACGCGGCACCGTCATGGCGGCACGCACCTGGGGGCAGCAGGCAACGCCCACGACCCTGGGGCTGAAGGTGGCCGGCTGGCGGGCGCCGCTGCAGCGGCACCGCCGGCGCCTGGCAGAACTGCGTCCGCGGCTGGAAGTCCTCTCCTTCGGTGGCGCGGCAGGCACACTGGCCGCCCTTGGCGACAAGGGCGTAGCGGTCGAGGCCGCGCTCGCCGAAGAGCTGGGTTTGGCGGTACCGGCCATGCCCTGGCACAGTCAGCGCGATGGCCTGGCGGAACTGGCCGGCTGGCTGGCGCTGGTGACCGGCAGCCTGGGCAAGATCGCCGGCGACGTGGCCCTTCTCAGCCAGAGCGGCATCGGCGAAGTCAGCGAAGGCGCCGGCGGCGGCTCCTCCACTATGCCGCAGAAGGCAAACCCGGTGCGCGCCAACGCCGTGCTGGCCCTGGCGCACCACAACGCCGGCCTCGCCGGCCAGATGCAGACGTCCGCCCTGCATGCGCTGGAGCGTGACGGCGCCGCCTGGCAGCAGGAATGGCTGGTCCTGCCGCAGATGCTGCTGGCCTGCGGGGCGGGCCTGAGCCAGACGACGGCTTTGGTCGAGGGCCTTCGGGTCGATGCCGCGCGCATGGCCGCCAACCTGGAGGCGGCCAATGGGCTGGTGCTGGCCGAGGCGGCGAGCTTCGCCCTCTCCGCCCACATGCCCCGCGACGAGGCCCAGGCGCTGGTGAAGGTCGCCTGCAAGGAGGCTGCGGCTTCGGGCCGTCACCTGATGGATGTGCTGGCCGAGGTGACCGAGGCGCCGGTGGACTGGACCGGTCTGCGCGACCCGGCAGGCTATCTCGGCATGACGGAGCGCTTCATCGACCGCGCCCTGAGGGACAGCGACTGAGTCCTGGGCGCGGATCAGCGCAGCCGCGCGCTTCGCAATGCCCGTTCCGCCACCTCCGCGTTGGCTGCGGCCTGAAAGAGCTCCCAGCGTTCTTCCTCCGTCAGGTCGAAGAGCGCTTTCGGCGGCCCCACCCGCTCGAGGATCAGGACCTCGATGCGGTCCTTGGCATCGGCGATCACGAGCGTGTTGCCGATGCGGCGGGAGAACAACGCGGTGAAGGTGCCGATGATGTTCACGCAACGCCCGACCCCCCGTTTGGCATCGAAGCTGGCAAACGTGTAGCGCAGGCCGCCCCAGCGTTCCGAAAACGCTTCGCACAGGGCTTCATGGATCTCGGGGTCAGAGGCGCCGCGGGGAACCCGGAGCGCGGCCTCGCCTTCCGTCCAGCCCGATGGTCCCTCGGCTGCAACCAGCGCCACCAGAGCGAAGCGGATCTCGGCACGGATGTCGTCGTTTCCAAGGACCGTATCGTCGGACCGCACGGAAAGCCTGCGCAGTTCGGCCCGCCGGGCGGCCAAGGCCGCGCGGGCGCCCCGAAGGACGAAGGTTCCCCGCGGGCCGTCGCGCGGCGCGGCCAAAGGCACGTAGCCCTGCGGCAAGCGGACCTGGAGACGGCCGTCCAGGGCAGTCTGCAGCGCGGTCGGACGGCCTGCACAGGCCGCCAGCCCGATGGCCACTGCGATGATCACTAAAGCCCGACGCAAGCTGTCTTTGCCCCCCGGTTGCGACACCGATTTTCCTGCGACCCAGGATCAGCCTATCACAGCTTTGGCGCCATCCGCCGCGGGCGCTCTTTCCGTGCCGTTTCCACGATGCGGAAAAGCCTTTCGGTGAGCTTTACGAAGCTGCGCGCGCTGTTTCATAGTGCCTGTAAGGAGAGACCGGCCGAAGAAAGCGTGCGATGGCCGGCGGAACGGAAGAGGGAGGCTGAAGCCCATGCGAGTCTGTGTGGTTGGCGCCGGAGCGATCGGCGGCCTGATGGCAGTGAAACTGGCGCTCGCCGGTAACACGGTGACGGTGGTCGACCAGGGCGCCCATCTGGCGGCGATCCGGGAACAGGGCCTGAAACTGATCTGGGAAGACGGCTCGGAGTTGACGGCCGAAGTGCGCGCCGTCGCTTCCGCCGCCGAGGCAGGCCAGCAGGACCTCGTCATCCTGGCCGTAAAGGCCCACTTCCTCGACCAGATCGCCCGCGACATCGGGTCCTTGCTGGACGAGGACACCATGATCGTCACCGTTCAGAACGGCATGCCTTGGTGGTACTTCCACGGCTTCGGCGGCGATCTCGAAGGCCGGCGCCTCGACACGCTCGACCCCACGGGCCTTCTGGCGCGCTACATTCCGGGAGAGCGCATCGTCGGCTGCGTGGTCTATCCGGCAGCGGCCGTGACGGGCCCCGGCGTGATCACGCACGTCGAAGGAGACCGATTCCCCGTCGGTGAATTGGACGGGAGTGCGAGCGCACGCGTCCAGGCACTGCACGATCTGCTGGTCGACAGTGGCTTCCGATCTCGCATTCTCGACGACATCCGCTCCGAGATCTGGCTGAAAGCCTGGGGCAACCTCTCGTTCAACCCCATCTCCGCACTGACCCACGCCACCCTGGAGGATATCTGCCGCTTTCCCCAGACCCGTGCGCTGGCGGCAAGCATGATGGCAGAGGCCCAGGCCATCGGCGAAAAGCTCGGCGTGACCTTCCGGCACACCATCGAAAAGCGCATCGCCGGGGCGGAGTCGGTCGGACGGCACAAGACATCGATGCTGCAGGATGTCGAAGCGGGCCGGTCCCTGGAAACCGAGGCCCTGATCGGCTCGATCCTGGAGATGGGCCGCCTGACGGACACGCCGGCCCCTGCGATCGAAGCGGTCTACGCCTGCGTAATGCTGCTCAACAAAACCATGACGGCCGAACAGTCCGGCGTACGGCTCGTCGGTGCGGCGTGATCCCAACTGCCCGGTAGAATCTACAACCTTTGGGAGAATTCTCCACCTTTGGTGGATCTTCCTGACCCGCGCATCACGGAGAACGACCAGCAGCGGAAAACAGCCGTTGATCCAAGCTGTGCGTTCCAATTAAGGTTTTGTTAGTCTTGCCAGGGCACAACTCTGGAGAGGCAGGGGGATAACGAAGCCGCACTTCAGACGCATGGGCACAGCACGCATTCGCCACGATGGCGGCCGCCGATGATACGGCGCGGGACAAGAGGTCTCAGCCTGAGCGCCCAATTGTCTCCGGCGATCCCCTCCTTTCTTCGAATCACCGACATCCGACTGCGCTTCGCGGCACTCGCGCATCGCAGGGGCTTGCGCGCCGGGCGCGCGGGCACGGACCCGCAAGAGAGTTGAGCGACCGCCATGAGATCGTCCTTTCGCAGCTTTAAAGCCGTCCCCGACTCCGATGGCCGGGAGGGCTTCCTCACCGATCTGAGGGAGTCTTTCACCGACCTCTTTGCCTACGACCGCTTCGACTGGCCCGACCTGCCGTCACCCAGCAGCGTCGCCTTCCACGCGGTCAAGCCGCAGGAGGACGACCGCAGATCGACGACCACCTCTGACGATCCGGTCACGCTCTACACCACCACGAATTCCGACGTGCCGATCCGCACCTTCGGCCAGGTGATCGAAGTGGACGGCGGCGCCGTACCGCTCTCCAACACCTCCGGCCCGGTGATCGGTGTCGACGACTTCCGCGTCGATGCCCGTTTTGCCGGCATCGACGGCAGCGGCTATTCGGTGGTCGTGCTGGACAGCGGCATCGATCTGGACGACCCCTTCTTCGGGCCCGACGCCAACAACGACGGCGTCGCCGACCGGATCGTCTATCACTACGACTTCGCCGACAACGATGCCGACGCCAGCGACGTCGACGGCCATGGCTCCAACGTCACCAGCATCGCCGCCTCCTC
This sequence comes from Rhodospirillales bacterium BBD 1991-14, assembly GCA_001657395.1. Lineage (GTDB taxonomy): Bacteria > Pseudomonadota > Alphaproteobacteria > Kiloniellales > Kiloniellaceae > Pelagibius. The sequence continues at coordinate 778,160 of LYSY01000003.1, forward strand.
CGACGGCACCTATACCGGGATGGCCCCCGGCGCCGACATCATTTCGCTGAAGGTCTTCAGCAACAACGGCTCCGGGTTCTTCAGCGACATCGAACAGGCGCTGCAGTGGGTCATCAACAACGCCGAGGCCTACAACATCGCCAGCGTGAACATGTCGCTGGGCGACGGCGGCAACTATGGCTCGCCGGTGGGGCTCTACGGTATCGCCGACGAGCTCTCGGTCCTGGCCTCGATGGACGTGATCGTCGTCTCGGCCTCCGGCAACAGCTTTTACGAAGTGAACTCCATTCAGGGCGTCGCCTATCCTTCCGCCGACCCGAACTCCCTCTCCGTCGGGGCAGTCTACGACAGCAGCGGCGGCGGCTTCTCCTATGGCAGCGGCGCCATTGCGTATTCGCGGACAACAGATCAGATCACGCCGTTCAGCCAACGCGACGACAGTCTCTCCGACATCTTCGCACCGGGCGCCCCGATCACAGGCGCCGGAGCCGGGGCCGGCCTGACCACCATGCACGGCACCAGCCAGGCCGCACCCCATATCGCAGGGATCGCGGTTCTGGCACAGCAACTGGCCGAGCAGGAACTGGGCCGCAAGCTTACGGTAACCGAGTTCACCGACTTGCTCGCCAGCAGCGGGGACAGCATCTTCGACGGCGACGACGAAGACGACAACGTCGTCAACACCGGCAGCACCTATCAGCGCGTCAACGTGCTGGCGTTGGCCGAGGCGATCATCGCCCTGGCACCGCCCGATCCCGACCCCGCCGTCTTCTCGATCGCCGCGCTGGATGCCGAGAAGCCCGAAGGCGACAGCGGGACGACCGGCTACAGCTTCACGGTGACCCGCAGCGACAACACCGGCGGCACGGACAGCGTGGATTACAGCGTCACCGGCAGCGGCACTGATCCCAGCGAGGCCGGCGACTTCCAGGGCGGCGGCTTCCCCAGCGGACAGGTCACCTTTGCACCCGGCGAAACCAGCAAGGTCATCACCGTCGAAGTGCTTGGCGACGGCGACCTGGAAGGCGACGAAGGCTTCACCGTCACGCTGTCCGATCCTTCCGCAGGCGCTCAAATCTCCATCGCTTCGGCAGACGGCACCATCCAGAACGACGATACAGCCCCGCCACCGCCTGGTGAAACCATCGTGCTGATCGATTCGGACTTCGACGACCCGGGCACCGGCGCAGACGGCTTCACCTATCTTGCAAATGCCTTCGGCGGGACGACCAGCGCGTCCTACGCGCGCGGAGAATGGAGCGAGGGCGAGCTCACCATGCTGCTCGGCGGCGGTGACAACGACGATATCTTCGACATGTCCGGCGGCTGGCAGCGCAGCTTCACGCTCGACCAGGACGCGGAAGTCTCACTCTCCTTCCTCTATACGCTGACACAAGCCCAGAGCTATGAGGCCGACGAGTACAGCCAGGTTCTCTTCAGCCTGAACGGCGGGCCGCCCCAGCTCGTCGCCGAGATCGTCGGCGACGGAAACGGGGGCGGCGAAAGGACCACGGGCCAACAGGCTTTCGTGGCAGACCTTGGCCTGCTGCCCGCCGGCACCCATACGATCGTGCTTGGCGGCTACAACAACAAGAAGACCTACAACAACGAAAGCACGGAGATCCGCTTCGACGACGTGCAGGTGACCGGCACCCCGACGGCCCCGCCGGCGACCTTCTTCGAGATTGCGGCGGACGACGCCGTGAAGGCCGAGGGCGATGCGGGCAGCACCGCCTTCACCTTCACCGTCACCCGCACGGGCGACACGGCCCAGGCCGGCAGCGTCGACTACGCGGTGACCAGCGCCGAGGCCGACGGCGCCGATTTCTTCGGCGGCGTCCTGCCCGCCGGCACGGTCAGCTTCGGCGCCGGCGAGGCCAGCAAGACGCTCACCATCGAGATTGCCGGCGACAGCGACTTCGAAGGCGACGAGGCCTTCACGGTCACGCTCTCCAACCCCTCCGCCGGTTCCGAGATCACCGGCGCAAGCGCCGGAGGCACGATCCAGAACGACGACCCGGCGCCGCCGGCGACCTTGCTCTCTATCGCCGCAGACAATGCCATAAAGGCCGAAGGTGACGCCGGTTCCACGGCCTTCACCTTCACCGTCACCCGCACGGGCGACACGGCCCAGGCCGGCAGCGTCGACTACGC
>LYSY01000019.1 GCA_001657395.1 Rhodospirillales bacterium BBD 1991-14
ATGCGCGTCTATGACGGCGAGAACCTGAAGCATACCGGCCCGAAGGCCAAGTCGATGCAGGAATACCGCGACGCGGCCGGCGTCGACGAGGGCATGACCGGCGTCAGCACCCGGTTCGCCTTCAAGGTGCTGTCCGAGACCTTCAACCACGACATCGAGGAGGTCGCGGCCGATCCGGTGCATCTGATGTACGTGCTGGAGCAGGCGATCAAGCGCGAGCAGTTCGCGCGCGATACCGAGGACCAGTATCTCGAGTTCATCAAGGCCGACCTGGCGCCGAAATACGCCGAGTTCATCGGCAACGAGATCCAGAAGGCCTACCTCGAATCCTATACCGAATACGGCCAGAACCTGTTCGACCGCTACATCGCCTACGCCGATGCCTGGATCGAGGAGCAGGACTACAAGGATCCGGATACCGGCCAACTGTTCGACCGCGAGGTGCTGGACGCCGAGCTGGCGAAGATCGAAAAGCCGGCCGGCATCGCCAACCCGAAGGACTTCCGCAACGAGGTGGTGAAGTTCGTGCTGCGCGCGCGGGCCCAGAACGACGGCAAGAACCCGTCCTGGACCAGCTACGAGAAGCTGCGCGACGTCATCGAGAAGCGGATGTTCGGCCAGGTCGAGGATCTGTTGCCGGTGATCAGCTTCGGCTCGAAGAAGGACAGCGAAACGGAGAAGAAGCACAACGACTTCGTCTCGCGTCTGGTCGAGCGCGGCTATACCCAGCGTCAGGTCCGGCGTCTCGTCGAATGGTACATGCGCGTGAATAAGGCGGGCTAAGCCCGGCCAGAGGCCATGCACCAGTTCATCGATCGGCGGCAGAACCCCAAGGGCAAGAGCCTGGGCAACCGCCAGCGCTTTATCCGACGGGCCCGCGCCCAGATCAAAGAGGTGGTCAACAAGTCGGTGCGGGACCGCTCGATCACGGACGTCGCCAGCGGCGAGACCGTGACGATCCCGACCAAGGGCATCGGCGAGCCGCGCTTCAACCACAGCAGCAAGGGCGGCATCCGCGAGCGGGTCTTCGCCGGCAACAAGGAGTTCGAAACCGGCGACCGCATCCCGAAGCCGCAGCAGGGCGAGGGCGGTGGCGGCAAGAAGGCCACCGACCAGGGCGATGGCGAGGACGAGTTCCAGTTCGCGCTGTCGCGCGAGGAGTTCCTGGATCTGTTCTTCGAGGATCTGGAGCTGCCGAACCTGGTGAAGACGACGCTGAAGGAGATCGTCTCGTTCACGCGTCACCGCGCCGGCTACAGCCGGGTCGGCAACCCGTCGAACCTGGATGTCGCGCGTACCATGCGCAACAGCCTGGGCCGTCGGATCGCGTTGGCCCGACCGAAGAACTCGACGCTCGAGGACTTGCGCGCGCAGATCTCGGCGCTCGAGGCACGGACCGACCGCACCGACGAGGACGAGCAGAAGCTGCAAGCGCTGATCGAGGAGTTCGAGGTGCTCGAGCGGCGGCGCAAGGTCGTCGGCTTCATCGATCCGTTCGACGTGCGCTACCGCTATAACGAGCTGCAGCCCGAGCCGAACACCAGCGCCGTCATGTTCTGCCTGATGGACGTCTCCGGCTCGATGGGGCAGCGCGAGAAGGATCTGGCCAAGCGCTTCTTCGTGCTGCTGCACATGTTCCTGAAGCGCCGCTACGAACATGTCGACGTCGTCTTCATCCGGCACACGCACGAGGCCTCCGAGGTCGACGAGGAGACCTTCTTCTACAGTCCGCAGACCGGCGGCACGGTGGTCAGCACGGCCCTGCGCGAGATGGCCGCGGTCGTCGCCGACCGCTACCCGACCGACACCTGGAACATCTATGCCGCGCAGGCGTCGGACGGCGAGAACTTCTCCGGCGACAGCGAGCGCTGCGTGGCGCTCTTGCATCAGGAGCTGATGCCGGTCTGCCAGTACTTCACCTATGTCGAGATCATCGACGAGCGCGAGATGGGCCTGTTCGGCGATTCCGAATCCGGCGCCGCCTTGTGGCAGGCCTATCGCACCGTGAAGGAGCAGTGGCAGAACTTCGAAATGAAGCGCATCGCCAAGCCCGGTGACATTTATCCGGCATTCCGCGAGCTGTTCGCCAAGCAGGTCGAGCAGGCCTGAGCGGTGGCCGGCCGGCAACCGACGGAGGCAGGTTAGGCATGGGCGCCAAGCGTAAAGTGCAACCGCTGTTCGAGGAGCCCGACTGGAGCTTCGAACGGCTGTCGGCGGCCTTCGACGCGATCGAGGACGTGGCGCTGAACGACCTCGGCCTCGACGTCTATCCCAATCAGATCGAGATCATCTCGTCCGAGCAGATGCTGGATGCCTATTCCTCGCTCGGCATGCCGCTGATGTACCCGCACTGGTCCTTCGGCAAGCGCTTCGCCCGCGAAGAGAAGATGTACCGCAAGGGCTATACCGGCCTCGCCTACGAGATCGTCATCAACTCCAACCCCTGCATCAGCTACGTCATGGAAGAGAACACCATGGCGCTGCAGACGCTGGTGATGGCGCACGCCGCCTTCGGTCACAACCATTTCTTCAAGAACAACTACCTGTTCCGGCAGTGGACCGACGCCGACGGCGTGCTCGACTACTTCCAGTATGCCAAGGCCTTCATCGCCACTTGCGAGGAGAAGGCCGGCATGGAGGCCGTCGAGGAAACGCTCGACGCCGCGCATGCGCTGATGGAACAGGCGGTGTTCCGTTATCGTCGGCCGCGCGAGCTGACCAGCCGAGAGTTGAAGGCCCGCGCGCAGGAAGCGCAGGACTACAAGGACCGTACCTTCAGCGATCTCTGGCGCACGGTGCCGCAGCTGCACGACGGCGCGCAGGAAACCGAGCTGGAGAAGGAGCTGGCGGAACGCATGCGGCAGCACAAGCTGCCGGAAGAAAACGTACTGTTCTTCATCGAGCGCAACAGTCCGGTGCTGGAGCCATGGCAGCG
>LYSY01000020.1 GCA_001657395.1 Rhodospirillales bacterium BBD 1991-14
CCGGCTCGCGCATCGTGAAGGCTTCTGACGACGCCGCCGGTCTTGCCATCGGCACGCGTCTGAAGGCCGACGTCACGGCGCTCACCCAGGCTGGCATCAACGCCTCCCAGGGTGCCTCGGTCGTGCAGGTCGCCGATGGCGGCCTCGGCCGTATCGCCGACGTTCTGCAGCGTATGAAGGCCCTTGCGGCCCAGTCGCTGTCGGGCGTGCCGACCAATACGGAGCGCGGCTTCATCGACGCCGAGTATCAGGAACTGGTCAGCGAGATCTCCGATATTGCGCTGACCACCCGGTTCAACGGCCAGTCGCTGCTGGTCGGTACCGCCGGGCCTTCCGACTACTTCGTCGGTACCGACGTCACCGACACCATCACTGTCGATTTCGGTGCTCTGGCGGCGGCGACGGCCGACTTCCGGGCCACCGCTCTGGGCGTTGACGTCTCGGTCTCCACGGCCGCCAGCGCGACCGGTGCCATGGCGCTGATCGACACGGCGATCAATACGGTGTCGGAAGCGCGTGCGACGGCCGGTGCTTTGATCTCCCGTTTCGAGTTCCGCGGTCAGCAGATCGCGACCTCACTGGAGAACATCGACGCGGCCAAGTCTGCGATCATGGACGTCGATCTGGCGGCTGAACAAAGCAAACTGGTCTCAAACCAGGTGCTGGTTCAGGCGGCGGTCTCGGCCGTCTCGCAGGCCAACCAGATCCCGCAGTCTCTCCTGCGGGTCCTGCAGTAAGCGCAGGAGAGAGCGCCTTCTCCTAGGAGAAGGGTCTTTGCGAAAGGGGTGCCGGTCCGCCGGCACCCCTTTCTTTTTTGCCTGCCAGATCGGAAAGCCTGTGCTGCCCGCCAGAGAACCCGGGCGCGTACAGCTCCGTGGCGCCGTGCAAAAGCCTTTCCTTGTCAGCTGATTTTCTCCCGGTGACCGCGATCCGGTGACCGCGATACCGTGATCGGACGGCAGAATTTGCCGCACGAACGGCCGTACTGGGCAGTTTTTGCCGCGTACGGCGGCAGAACTTGCCGTTTTGAAGAGTAGAGCAGTGGCCCTCATAATCAACTCGGCTATCTAAGCCTTTGTGGGGTATCGGCCTTCCTGACTGATCCCGATGTTGGTATTCGTTTTGCTTAGGTGACGGCGGATCACTGCGCCAGGACTCCGTCCGGCGTCAGGGTTCCGGGTGTCCAAGTAGGGCACTCAATGCACCCCGCCGCAGGAGGTGGTGGGGGCACTTCACGTAGAAGGAACAGAACCATGCCTGTTGTTGCCACGAATACGGCGGCCAACTCGGCCCTCCGTTTTCTGAACTACAACTCGTCCATGGCGTCAGGTTCGGTGGGCAAGCTGGCTTCCGGCTCGCGCATCGTGAAGGCCTCTGACGACGCCGCCGGTCTTGCCATCGGCACGCGTCTGAAAGCTGACGTCACGGCCCTCACCCAGGCGGGGATCAACGCCTCCCAGGGTGCTTCCGTTGTGCAGGTTGCCGACGGCGGCCTCGGCCGTATCGCCGACGTTCTGCAGCGTATGAAGGCCCTTGCGGCCCAGTCGCTGTCGGGCGTGCCGACCGATACGGAACGCGGCTTCATCGACGCCGAGTATCAGGAGCTGGTCAACGAAATCACCGATATCGCCCTGACCACCCGGTTCAACGGCCAGTCGCTGCTGGTCGGTACCGCCGGTGCTTCGGACTACTTCGTCGGGACCGACGTCAGCGACACCATTACCGTCGATTTCGGGGCCCTGGCGGCGGCGACGGCCGATTTCCGGGCCGCTGCGCTGGGTGTCAACGTTGCCGTTGACACGGCGGCCAGCGCGACCGGCGCCATGGCGCTGATCGACACGGCGATCGACACGGTGTCGGAAGCGCGTGCGACGGCTGGTGCTTTGATCTCCCGTTTCGAGTTCCGCGGTCAGCAGATCGCCACCTCGCTGGAGAACATCGACGCGGCCAAGTCTGCCATCATGGATGTCGATCTGGCGGCTGAGCAGAGCAAACTGGTGTCGAACCAGGTGCTGGTTCAGGCGGCGGTTTCGGCCGTCTCGCAGGCCAACCAGATCCCGCAGTCCCTCCTGCGGGTGCTTCAGTAAGCGTCGCCGGCCAAGTAGGCCGGCTCATCCCGGCTGCCCCGCCAAGGGGTGGACGGGGGCTCTTCAAGTAGAAGGAATTGAACTATGCCTGTTGTTGCTACGAATACGGCGGCCAACTCGGCCCTCCGTTTTCTCAACTACAATTCGTCCCAGGCTTCGGCCTCGGTGGGCAAGCTGGCTTCCGGCTCGCGCATCGTGAAGGCCTCTGACGACGCCGCCGGTCTTGCTATCGGCACGCGTCTGAAGGCCGATGTCACCTCTCTGACCCAGGCGGGGATCAACGCCTCCCAGGGTGCCTCCGTGGTGCAGGTCGCCGACGGCGGTCTCGGCCGTATCGGCGATGTGCTGCAGCGTATGAAGGCCCTTGCGGCCCAGTCGCTGTCGGGCGTGCCGACCGATACGGAGCGTGGCTTCATCGACGCCGAGTATCAGGAACTGAAGTCCGAGGTCACGGACATCGCCAACACGACCCGCTTCAACGGCCAGTCGTTGCTGGGCGGTGCCGCGGCGACGGCCGACTACTTCGTCGGTACCGACGTCAGCGACACCATCACGGTGGACTTCCAGGATCTGGCCGCCAGTGCGACCACCTTCACCTCCACGGGGCTCGGTGTGGTCGGCAACGTCGCCTCGGCGACGGGTGCTTCGGCGTCCATGTCGGCGATCGACCGGGCCATCGATCTGGTCTCCGAGGCGCGTGCGACGGCTGGTGCGTTGATTTCTCGCTTCGAGTTCCGCGGTCAGCAGATCGCGACCTCGCTGGAGAACATCGACGCGGCCAAGTCTGCGATCATGGACGTCGATC